>JALHMB010000024.1 GCA_022844275.1 Hyphomicrobiaceae bacterium | reverse complement strand
TGGATTTCATCATAGGGCCACCTTCTGCACGGGTCGGCTATTGCAACGACTATGTAAACTCGATGTAAAGCGTGCGCGGGCCGCGACGGACAATGCGCGCGGGATAGATGCTGCCGAAGGCACTCAATTCGAAGACGTCGGCGATGCCAAAGCCGGAGCCGAGCTCCAACCGGGCGCCGCTGTCCGAGATATCTACGACGCGGCACGATCGAGGCGGCAGACCGGGGGATAGGATCTCAGCTTCCACATCGCACTTGCGGCGCGGCGACCGCCGCCGATTGAGAAATGGCTGACCTTGATAGGTTCTTTTACCGAAGCTCAAGAAGTAGTCTCCCTTCGCCGACAGCCGAAAGAATAACGTGTCAAAGCACGACTGCGGTTCTTTGAGGCCGAGGCGAAGACACGCAAAAGCGATGAAGTTCGCGGAATCGCTGATCCCCACTACGAGCTTGATGCGTGGTCAACCGCATTAACATTTGTTGGTCGGACCACTCCTAAGCGAGATCCATTACGACGCACGCGCGAAATTTGATGAAACTGCGCGACTTCTGGAAGGCGAACGTGATGCGTCCATACGGGAGTTCGTGCTTGAAGCCGCCATCAAGGAGCACCTGCGCTCTACGCTGGATCGCGTCTCGAACGACATCGGCGAGCTTAGCCAGCAACCAGGGCAGCGTGACCTCGATGCTGCTTGTTGCCCACGAGGACCTTACCCGTGACGGCTTGGCCGATGCACGAACTCGAAAATCCATGCGGTCGTCCAACCATTGCTCGTGTTCAACACTTAGGACAGGGAACATTTGAACAGCCCGACCAAGCGCAGGCTGAAGGCGCCGAACGACTTGCTGAGTGAATGCGAGACAGTAACAACCAGGGGATCCATGCGACACGCACCGCCTAAGGGTTAGTTGTCTGGGGCTAAGTCTGCTGGACATTGCCTCGGCAATCTTTGCAGTCGCCTTGTCTTTCAAAAGCTCAACTGACTTGCCCGCTTCCCCTTAAAGGGCACGTGCCTCGGCATCTATTCGCGGGCGGTCAATGCGACGGAGCCGCTCGAGGCGGTGCTGCGACGCCCGGCTGCGCTTCCCTCGGCGCGCCGGGTGTTCTTTTGTTTCCGGGACTAACATTTGTTAATCGCGAATAATTCTGCGTCTAAACGATCGGGCGTCTTGTAACTGTCGCTGATACCGCGAATTATCATCGCGTGTTTGGCGTGTGTGAGAGGGGGGCGTGCTGCATGACGGCGCGGCTTATTATCGAGGGGGCAGCGTTCGGGCCGGAAGTGCTTAAGGTCGCGGTGCGCGCCTTCGACGAGGCCTGGGCGAACGTCTCTCACATCTTCACGCAGGCCGAGCGCGAAGCCGTACGCCAGATTTTGGCGCATTCCGTGATGTCGTTGACGCGGGATGACTCGCAGGATGCCGAGCAAATCCGCGACGCTGCTGTTAGGGCACTTCGGCGAAAGTATCCTTCGCGCTTCTCGGGCAGTACGGGCGGACGCAAGGAGCAGCCTGGACAGTAGGCAGAAGCGGCGATCCCTCAGGCGAGGGCGCCCAGAGACGACTGCGCAATTCATAAAGCAGCGAATCCGAGATATTGCGCGGCCGTCAGCCTCGACGAGAGGTGCCCTCCGTCGAGTGCCCGGCCAGAAGTTTGGCGGGGCCACGCCCTGCATAGCTCCCAGTTACTTATCGTTTAAGAAGGCGAGTCCCGCTTGGCTCGCCGAACATCGAGACATCCGCGCGGGCACCATCCCACTCTCGGCGGCAAGCGCGGTCGGCGGACGCGCTTCTACGGGGGAGCACATCCGTCCGTCAGGCGGAATGCAAGACCGTTGGCAGTAGCTCCTATGGAACTGGATACGCGAGAAGTGGGTAACGTCTCGTGCAACAAATCTTGGGCAGCTTCGAATCCACCGAGTTCCGAAAATGGACGACTACGCGTTCGATCCGACAATACGTCGTCAGCTCAAGCAGGCGATCATCGACGTGCTCCTAAACAACAACCATCAATGCGATATGGCGGACGAGGCTAGCGAGATGTTCGTGCGCCTCATCGAATTGGGTCTCGCCCGGCTCTCCCGCACCGAGCTTCTTGACAGAAAGGGGAGGCCGAGTGCGGGAGCGCCATAGCGCGCCACCGCGGACGAATAGTTCTCTTGGTACCACCAGAAGAGGCTAGGCCGAACTTCCGGCATAGCTTTGGACGGGCGCTCGTTCGTGGGCTGGGGCTTTATCGTCCAGTCGCCACGCTCTTCGAAGGTCTGGAGCAACGCCTTCACGTCGGCGAGCGGCGCATCTGGCTCACCCAGCCACAGCGGCCAGTCCTCGGGCTTAAGAATGGCGGTCACCCGGTCGGTGATAGGTACGATCGGCGTGTTAGCCGGCGTCGTCACCGGCACGAACGTATCGAGTGTCTCCGACCCGTCTGCCATAGCCCAAAGATGACGGCGATAGCTATGGGCTGACAGTCATTTGGTCTGATGGTCCACTGCTTCGTATTCCCGTTCGGCAGCTCTTCACCCTCATTGAAGTTGTGGACCATCACACGCTTCCAATTCAGGTTTCCTAGTATGCGTGCAAGAAGGGATTGTTGGACGTGCCACATAACCGGCGAATGGGCCGGGTCAGTAGCCTCACACCTAGATCTTGCCGCATTGACGTGGCCTGGAGACACACGCGCTCGACTTTCACAAGCAAGGCCGATGTCTCTCGAACTCTGCATCCTCGCCAGCGGCTCGGCCGGAAATGCTGCGATCATTCGGTCGCCGGCCGGTATCCTTCTTATTGACGCCGGAATCGGCCCTCGCACGCTCGCAAAGCGTCTCGAGGGCACCGGTGTCTGCCCGACTGATATCTGTGCCCTTTGCCTCACGCACCTCGACGGCGACCACTATTCGCCGAGTTGGGGTGCGACACTCCGCGGCCTCAACATCCCGATCTATTGTCACGCCAATAAATCCGATGCCCTGGCGCAGTGCTCGCCCGAGCTGGCGCCGCTCATACGACCATTCACCGGCAAAGCTTTCTCTCCGATCGACGGTCTTGGATGCAACCCAATCCACTTCGCGCATGACCGGCTTGGTTCCCATGGCTTCGTAGTCGACGGCTTTGGCTACCGCATTGGCTACGCCACCGATCTTGGTCACGTCCCGCTCAGCTTCTTCGATCACTTCCGCGATCTTGATTGCATCGCGCTCGAAGCCAACTACGATTCCAAGATGCAGGCCGACAGCTCCCGACCCTATTTCCTCAAGCGTCGCATCACTGGCAGCCATGGCCATCTGTCAAACCGTCAGGCATTAGCCGCCATTCGCAAACTCCTCGACCACGCCCGCCGGCTGCCGGATCACATCGTGCTGCTCCATCGAAGCCAGGAATGCAATTGTCCGGTACTTGTCCGCGATTTGTTCAACGTCGATCCGCGGATCGCGTCGCGGCTAACTTTGGCTCAGCAACATGAACGCTCCCCGTGGCTCGGGCGCATGCCTCACCGCGCCTACATTGGCGAGCAGTTGACGCTGGCGTTCTGATCACTGCCTCCAGTGGGGCAATATCCAGCTCGAATTGATGGTCGACAGCCTCGCGAGAATGCGACGCTCATTCCTGCGCGGAAGTCTGCGGATGTGCTGTGGGCGCGCTTTACGAGGCCGTCGTTGTGACCAGCTTGAGGGTCTTCAGCTCGGCGGGTTTGAAGTAGTACAACGAGGTCTTCGGTGTTTCCATGGCATGGACCCAGACGCCGAGATCCACCCCCATGTTCTGTAGATGCTTCTGGCACATCGCAGATACGCGCTGGGCTGCAGCCATCTCGTCGGACTGGGCTTCGCCCATGGTCGAGATTTGGTGAACCCCAATGGCGGCACCCTTGCCGGCGCGCCGCTCGACACCTCCAGCGAACACCAGTGGACAGGAGGAAGCGCAATACTTGCCTGCCTCGACTTCGGTAGAGAACCCTTTCTTGCGAATGAGCCGGCCCATTGCCAATGCATCATGCACGGAGCCGCCGGGCGACTCGAGCACGACCGTTTTCACGTACGATCCGCGCTTGTCGATTTCCTCTGCGAAGGCATTCGCACTCCCGGGCGTGATCGCGCCGGTCGCCAGAAGTCGGCCATTGCTCGCTAGCTCGAAGGTCATCCTTTCTCGAAGGCGAGCGTTTGGCACCTTGGTCAGTGGTGTCGGAGTTCCATCTTGGGGAAGGACATGCTCCGGAGCAGGCTGCACGACTGGCACTCCGACCTGCAGGGCTCGCTCCGCGAGCCGATGGCGCATCTCCTCGTAGTCGAGGGCCACGACGACCACGCTGGCAGCAATCATGCCGCGCAATAGCCATCGCAGGAGAGCATCATCGGAGAGTTCGCTTAGTCTGCGTTCGATGGCTTCCTTCCAAGTGCTCACGAAAGGCATTCCATCTCAATCCTTCTTAGCCGTGCGGACACCTGAAATCGGCGTGACGTTCTCCTCGCTCAGCAAAGCGGCGGGAGCTGGTGGCACCGTACCGACGGCCGAAACTCCGTGCGACGCGGACTCAACTTCGCGGGCAATGCGCAAAGCGGCGAGCAGCTGCGCGGCAGACATGGTATCCGTCTCGGCAGGTTCGGCCTCGCGGCGAACATTCGCATGGACGACACAGAGTATGAATACGAGGACGGCCGGCATCAGATCAATGGAGATGGCTCCCGCCCAGCTCGGAATGAAGTCGCCAGCGTAGCGAAGGACCGCCTCGGCCGTTGACAGAGATTGAAAGCGTTGGGGCTCGATCGCGGGGCGCGCCAAAATCTTGTCCGCGGTGTCGGAAAGAGCTTTGGCCTGAGCCGCGACGGCCTGCTCGACTTTGCCGACGACGCTCGTCTGCCGTTCTGCCAGGTCTCCGCGCCCACCTGCCGCTGGCGCAATGAATCCGGAGACGAGGCCGTCTGCGGCGCGCTTGACCGCCGGAGCAACGGACGTCTGCTGCAAGGAAGCTATGACGCCCATGAGCGACATAGTCTCACGCGCAAAATTGTCGCTGCGTTCGTTGATCGGCCCGCGATCGGAAATGAGCGTACGCATCCGCTCTATATGTTTGCCGCCCTGCTCGTAAAGGGCTTTCACTTTCTCTCCGGATTGACCAACTTCCTTGGCGAGGTTGTCGAGCTGCGCGGACATTTGAGTCAGGAGCTGGACAACTGTCCCCGACCCCGACGTTCCAGTTAGCGAACCGCCGCGTTCTGCATCTGCAAGTTTGGCGAACCGCGTGCTCGCCATCTGGATATCGGGCAACAAGCCCTGCGCTGCGAGCGCGTTGTTGTGCGCTTGGTCGAGATCTCGCGTGTAAGATTGAACAGTGACCGATAAATGCTGCTGTATTGCTGCAGCGCCAGCAAGGGCTGAGGCATTGAGCCAGGCCGACATCGCGACGATCATGAGGGACCCGAGGGCCATACAAGCAAATAGAAGCCCGCGGCTCCAGCCGTCCCGCACGTGCGGCAGGAAGCGCATCAGGTAGGTCCAAAATGCGTAGATCCCGACAGACACCGCGACGGCGTAGATGACGGCGGCGAAAACAACGACAGTGGCGTTGCCGTTGAGCAGATCGCGGACGCCGAGGTAGGTGTAGACTCCACTGGCCAAAGCCAGAACACCGAGCGTCACGCGCGTCGTGACCTCGAGGCGTTGCACGCCCTCTCGCAACACAAGCGACATAGAAACCTCACACGTCCAGGAAGCACCCTCTTCGCGGCCGTGTGAGTGCGCTAGCTGGTAGAGAGCAGCGCAAACTTCACCCTTGGACCTGCAGAGTACGTACGTTCACATAAGAAATTGCCAAGGCATTTCAATGGCGGAACGCTGAAAGCTCTAGGAATCGCACAGAGAGGGAATGCTGATCACCGAATATCTGCCGTCCACTTTCATCGGATAGGCCTTAGGAGTTTGGCCGCAGCTATCGCCTGATTCCCGATTGCGTCTCAGATCGAGAGCGCCCTTACGGAATACGTCCTGGCAGTTTCGCCGACAGGGGGCAGACCAATGGCCATTGAGTAAGTATCCGGAATTGGGTGCAACGCCGGCTGCTCTATGTCGCCATGACGCGGGCGAAGGACCGGCTTTTCCTCGTGGTGCCGCATCGCTTCTACATCACCCAGCGAGCAAAGCACGGGGACAAGCATCTCTACGCCATGAGGTCCCGCTTCATCCCAACGTTGATTGTCCATTTGAGGTCACCGCATGTGAAGTCGGCAGCTAGCAGTGTGTCTGTCGATATCTGCGCGCGCAGGCGGTGGCGCAGTCCGGCGCGTGAAACCGTGCAGCACTTGACGGCAACGCGTTTCCAATCTGCAAACGCAGACTGTACTAACAAATGTTAGTCGCACAGACCTGATTCCGACGTCTGACGAGGCGGAGATGCGTGATCTCGCCGAGCGAGCTATCAGCTGGCTTAAGACTTCGGAGCGCTCGGCCGATCACTCGAACACTCACCGAACGATCAAACCGACGTTGCTGCCGGGGATGACGTGCCTTTGACGGCTGTCGATACTGGCGCCTGCGGCGCCAGCGCCTTCTCCCGCTCGGTGAGCGCTTGAAGCGCTAATCGCAGTGCTGGTGGAAGCACCTCGACGGGCCTGTATTGAAGCTTTAATCCCTGAGCCAAAGTTTTTACCATCGGTTTAGCCCTCGCAAGCTGATTGATGCGCGCAGAACGACTGCACGAGTCCGAGGTTCCCCGTGATAGCGGAAACTTATTTTGCGCGATTTTTACAAATCAGAAGGGTTTGATTCCCAAGCCGCCGCTTTCGTGTGGCAAGTCACCTCACTCCGGTAAGATGGTTTGGTGGACGAGATGAAGATCGCAACGTTCAACATCAACAACATCAACCACCGCTTGCCGAACCTTCTGCGATGGCTGAAGGAGGCCGAGCCCGATGCTGTCTGCCTGCAGGAGCTCAAATGCACTGACGAGCAATTCCCCGTCGATGCCATTCGGAGGGCTGGCTACCACGCTGTATGGAAGGGACAGCGCACCTGGAACGGCGTCGCAATCTTGGCGAGGAGGACTGAACCGATCGTCACGCGAACGGCCCTCCCTGGTGATGTCGCGGATAAGCAGGCGCGATACATCGAGGCGGCGGTAAACGGCGTGATCCTGAGCTCTATCTATTTGCCAAATGGAAATCCGCAACCCGGGCCAAAATTCGATTACAAGCTCGACTGGTTCAAGCGCCTGTCGACGCACGCTAAATCACTTCTGAAGGAGGGTGTTCCCACCGTTCTGGCCGGTGACTTCAATGTGGCGCCGACAACGATCGATATCTATCCCACGACCTCATGGGACAAAGATGCGCTGGTGCATCCGAAGAGCCGCCTCGCTTATGCGCGACTTATCGATCAGGGATGGGCCGACGCTCTACGCGTGATCTACGGCGATGCGCGCGTCTACACCTTTTGGCACTACATGCGTCGTCGATGGGAACGCGATGCCGGCCTCCGGCTGGATCATCTCTTGCTGAGCCCGGGCCTAGCATCGCAGTTGCGATCTGCTGGTGTCGATCGTGCGACGCGAGGCGAGGTTGGATCGAGCGATCACGCGCCTGTTTGGATCGAGCTTAAGGCATCTCGACAAGCCAGACGTCCCTCGGCATCAGCGAAGCGCCGCCGCACCACGAAAGCCTGATTGCGTTCATGTAAGAGTTCGTCGTGCAGTGGCCTTACTCTCCGGCATCATCTACTTCAAACTGCGGGAACCGAAGCCGCCCCTGGATGAGCACCAACAATCTGACATGGCTTGAAGTGTCGCCAATTGCGGTACCAGGCCTTTCATCCTCACAGCAGCTCTCCTCGACCGTGTGCCATGCAAGGCCTCTTTCGGAACTGGCAACACCAACGAGTGTTGGAGAAGGGAGTGTCGGGTGACAACCGGGCACAAGGGAGATGGTGGACGCAGCTGATTTTCCCGGTTTCTGGCTGCGGCAACAACGTATCGGTACGCGTTTGACCTAACCCCTTCCCGACACTCGCAATCTAACATGCCGAGATGCAAAACGGCGACGTCGCCCACGCGTGGTGCTGCGGTTTGCTATCGACTCCTGTCGAGGTAATGGCAAGGAGCAAGACAGTCGCCTCACTTGCGCGGCAGGATTGATGCGACCATCTTCCGGGGCGACAGGACACGCCTGGACCTACGTTGGGCGACGAGGCGGCTCGTGCGGGATGCTGCCGCGCGGAATTCAGATCAGGTCGGCCTATGCGTGGACAATCTCTCTTTGATGGTCATGCCGGAGGCGTCGTGGTGCTTATTGCGCAGATCACCGACACGCACATCAAACTACCGGGTCGGCTCGCTTATCGACGCGTCGGCCATGCTGAGGACGTGCGTGGCTGAGCTCCACAAGCTCAATCCGAAACCCGATCCGATGGTTCACAGGCGCTCTCGTCGAATTCGGTGATGAAATCGAGTAGGCACACCTGCGAGATCCTGCAAGCGGTTGGCTTGCGTCTGCCATTTTGCAATGCGTTCGCCAGCGGCCCACGAGCGTGACGCCTCGGCAATCATGACATGCAGGTCGCCGCCGGCCCTTTCAGCAACTGGTGCTCGCGACAGTCTCCCCCTTGCGGGGGAGATCCAATTGGTCGCCCACGTGCTAGATGGAGCGACTGGCGTTGCTTGTGGCGCCGACTGACGGCGCCGCCTTTAGCGGATGCGAAGTATCGCCAGCAGCGCACCTTCAGAAGGCGCTGTTAGATTGTCGACAGAGGTGCTCGTTTACATTTTGTGGCCCGGAAGAAATTTTTAGCAACACTTCCAACGTTGCAGCATCGTCTAGAGATGATGAATTCGATGGCGCTTGGAGCTCGTGTGAGCCGCGCGATTAGACTGAAAGCGCTCGCATGAATTCATGGGATTATTTGACGCTTGATCTGAGCGATCTGCCAAAGCGTGCAAACCTCGTTGACGCCCTGAACGCTGCTGGAAAAGAGGGGTGGGAACTTGTCGCGATCACTCTCAATAATATCGCCATATTCAAGCGCCCGTCTCCTCAGAGAGATATAGGAGATCGGCGAGGCGAAGTAGCGCAGGACAATCGCACTTCTTGAAGTTGTCCCCCAAGCCGGTAACCCTATGAGTTGGATGAGGCTGATCGACGACCCGGATCCTTCGTTGTGTTGATGGTGCCATGGCCGCGGTCGCCGATACGTGCTTCGTTGATCTGCAGCTCCGTCAGGACGGCGACGAGGATACGCTCCGCGTTGGGCTCAATGCGGCTAGACGTGCCCTTTGACGCAATGGGGCCAGCGGATCTTCTCACCTGCGTTAGTCTGTGTGTGGATCGCCTATGCCACTGCTCGCCAAAGACGCTCACGTAAGAGGGTTCCTAGTCAGGGATATAGCGTTTGCGACCCTGGCGGCGTAGTAGGGCTGCCCGTGTGCCGGGACATGGAGCTCATCATTAATAAGCTCATGGAACGATGCAGGGCAATAGGCGACCTCCTTGGCGATATGGTGCGCTGATGAAGGGGAATGGAGCTTTGTCGTCGCGTCACAGAATTCACCGTGAGCATAGCGACCAGCAAAGAATCTCATCGGCGTCGGCAACCTTTTGTGCGCGTTGAGGTTAAAGGTGCAAGACGCTGCACCTCCCCGTTGCAACGTCTCAACTTTCGACCCCGGCTTTGCCCACTGCCGGAGCGTCTTCAAGTAAACCCGGCGCCGCTCCCCCGGCGGGCCGGGTTTATCTTTGTTGCACGCCCGGCCGTACTCGCACTGGTTTTCTTTTGTTGGTGCGACCAACATTTGTTAAGCGCAAATTTTGCTGCGGCTGAGTGCAAGTGCGGGGGACCTTCCGGAATAATGCCCGTGATCAGCGCATGTGATGGCGGGGCATGGTGCCATGACGGCGCGCCGTATTATGGAGGGGGCAGCATTTGGATCTGAAGTCTCAAGGTCGCCGTCCGCGCACTCGACCAAGCCTGGGCGAATGTTTTTCACACCTTTACGCAGGCTGAGCACGAGACCGTACGCGAGATTTTGGCGCACGCTGTCCTTGACGCGGGATGACTCGCGAGATGTTGAGCAAATCCCCAACGCGGCAGTTAAGGCACTTCGGGGCGAGTATACCTCGCGCTTCTCGGGCCTTCCTCCGCGCAACCCCGTCTTAGTCGCCTGCTACACCACGCCCTGGGACGTGAACAGCCTCTTCGCTCGCGACCTAGAGACCGTAAAACGGTAAGAGCAGCGAAGAGATGGACTGTTTTGATCTCGGTCCATATAGACGAACCAGGCGTGTACTTGGTCTACATCATTCATAACTTCCACTTCGCAATCTTCGGCCAGCACCCCGATAACCTTTGGTCGCTGCACGGACTTCACGAGTGTCGGGTCCGCCGCCAAGAAAAGATAGAGGCGGCCCTAATTACAAAGGCTCGACCTTGCCGCGGCGCGGAGATGCCCACCAAAGCATCCTGCTTCTGTTGGGGGCGGCGGCTGAGTAAGGCATGTGTTGGCGTCCGGTGCGAGCGAGGCGTCTACAGAAGTGTTGTCGTCCTGATCCGCACAAAAATCCAACGAGGCAACTTCTGCGATCAGATCAAGGTAAGGACGACCATCGCTATTGTGCAACATACAACCTTGAATCGCTGTTGATAGCGGATTTGCAGTCTTCTCGGATGCTCCTGCACCAGAGCTAATGCCCACATCGCCTATTAGTGGCGTGCAGATTGTTGGAGGGGTTTGTGATGGAGCACTCTAGACACGTTGGTTCTGCCCGGCGGTCGGACGCTCGCCTTAGTCGCCGAAGCCTTGTCGCTGCCGGTGCCCTCCTAGCCACTTTGGGTCCTGCCGCGGCGTCGCGGGCTTTCGCTCGAAATCCGAACGAAGGAAATATCCCAGGCTGCGTGCCTTCTAAGGGTAGGCCGAAGAAGTGTGTCTGTTTCCTCCGCGGGACACGTCTTCAGACGCCGGGCGGTGACATCGAAATCGAAAGGCTCAGCATCGGCGACGCCGTTACATTGCATGACGGCGAAGTTCGCACGATTAGATGGATCGGGAGGCTAGATTATCCAAAGGCAGGCGGATGGAGCGAAGAGGTTCTGCCAGTTCGCATCGCTAAGGGCGCGCTGGGACATGGCATGCCGCATCGGGACCTGTTTGTCTCGCAAGCGCATCTCCTGTTTCTCAACGGCGTTCTTATACCGGCCTCCGATGTTATCAACGGCATCACGATCTCCGTCGTCACACCCGCGACCGATACGCTTCAGTACTTCCACGTCGAGCTCGATCATCACGCCGTCCTCGTTGCGGAAGGTGCGCCGTGTGAGAGCTTTAGAAATGCGCATGAGAGCTGGCGCACATTCGACAACGCCGAAGAGTATTCGCTGTTGTTCGGTCATCTCGCGCGCCCCGACATGGAGCCTTATGCAGCGATTGCATCGTTTAATGGCGGACGAGGCGCGCTCAGATCGCGCTTGAGGAGTGCATTAGCGCCAGTTGTTGATATCAGACAGCCGCAAGATGTCGCGCGCGACAACATCGAGGCCTTAGCCTTCATGCCGCGTGCAGCCTGATCGTGTCCCATCGGCAGCTAAACACAAACGCCGTTTGCTGGGCGTTTCCTTTTTGCAGGCGACTTCATCAATCATGCTGATGTGACCCCCGCCTTTTATCCAGCCGGGACTGGAATCCGGTCGTCATTGAACGCTCCCGATGAGCGTCCTTCAAGCTCTTCGTTGTGCTGCCAGCGTGCCGCGTAGCCGGCCGG
>JALHMB010000023.1 GCA_022844275.1 Hyphomicrobiaceae bacterium | reverse complement strand
AACTGGTCGAGCGGCAAGAGTGAGAAGTGCATCTTCTGCTACCCGCGCATCGAAGCCGGCCAGCCGACGGTGTGTTCGGAAACCTGCGTCGGTCGCATCCGCTACCTTGGCGTTATGCTGTATGATGCCGACAAGATCGAAGAAGCCGCGAGCGTGCCGGACGAAAAGGATCTCTACGACGCCCAATGTAAGATCTTCCTCGATCCTTCCGATCCTGCTGTGATCGCTCAGGCACGCAAGGACGGCATCCCGGAAGCGTGGCTCGAGGGCGCGCGGCAGTCGCCGATCTACAAAATGGCGATGGAATGGAAGGTCGCGTTCCCGCTACATCCTGAATACCGCACGCTGCCGATGGTGTGGTACGTGCCGCCGCTGTCGCCGATCACAGCGGCAGCCGAAGCCGGCAAGATGGGCATGGACGGCGCCATGCCGGACGTGAAATCGCTGCGCATTCCGCTAAGGTATTTGGCCAACCTGCTGACCGCTGGTGACGAGAAGCCGGTGGCGCTAGGCCTCGAACGGATGCTCGCCATGCGCGCCTATATGCGGGCGAAGACCATCGACGGCGTGATCGATGAGAGCATCGCCAAGCGCGTCGGCCTCACCAGTGCGCAGATCGAGCAGATGTATCACATCATGGCGATCGCCAATTACGAGGACCGTTTCGTCATTCCAACGACGCATCGTGAAGTGGGCGAGGACGCCTATGAGCTTCGCGGCGAATGCGGCTTCTCCTTCGGCGATGGCTGCCTGCCGAGTGACCGTTCGGTGAACCTCTTCAGCGGCATCAAGGTGAAGAATGACAAGCCGAAGATGGGAGCTTACTGATGAAGACGCTGAAGGTACTGTCGGCGCTCATCTCCTATCCGACCGTAGAACTCACGGCGGCGGCGAGCGAACTGCGCGGCGTGCTCGCCGTCGAAGCAATACTGCCGAAACCGATCCGCGCTGATATCGAAGCACTGATCGACGACATTGCAGGCGCCGACCTACTCGATGCGCAGGAACGCTATATCCTGCTGTTCGATCGTACCCGCTCCCTGTCGCTGCATCTTTTCGAGCACGTGCACGGCGAAAGCCGCGATCGCGGCCAGGCCATGGTCGACCTGATCAAGGTCTACGAGGATGGCGGGTATTCACCGACGACTGCTGAGCTGCCGGACTTCCTGCCGCTGTTTCTCGAGTACGCGGCGACGCGCCCGCCGGCTGATGCGATCGAACTCATTGGCCAGCCGGTGCACGTGTTAACCGCGCTTGGCGAGAGGTTGCGCAAGCGCAAGTCGCCTTATACCGCGGTTTTCGCGGCGCTGGTCGCACTGGGCAAAGTGAAGCCCGATGCGGAGACGGTGGCCAGGCTCATGGCCGAGCCGGACCCGGAGCCAGATGATCTCGAAGCGCTCGACGCCGCCTGGGCCGAAGAAGAAGTGCTGTTTGGACCAGGCGCTGTGAGCGACGCCTGCGGCAAGGATGGCCTCTCAGCCAAGCTGCGACAGGCGCGCCGCCCCGCGCCCGGTCTCGAATCGGTTCCGCCTATTCGCCCACGCACCATCGTCACCCACGCTGGCAAACCGACCACACCGGGAGCATGATCATGCGCGATGTAATCTTCCATATCTTATTCGTCTGGTACCCCTATGTGTGCTTGTCTGCGTTCGTCTTCGGCAGCATCATCCGCTTCGATCGCGAGCAGTACACGTGGCGAGCGGGTTCGAGCCAACTCTTACGCCGCCGACAGCTAACCTGGGGCTCGAATCTGTTCCATGTCGGCATACTGTTTCTTCTGCTAGGGCATACCGTCGGCCTGCTCACACCGGAGTTCTTCTACACGAAGGTCATGACCGCCCAGCAAAAACAGATGCTGGCCATCATCGCCGGCGGCATTGCGGGGACCATGTGCTTTATCGGCCTCACTATGCTGTTACACAGGCGCCTGCTCGATTCGCGCATCCGCCAGACTTCGACCTACATGGATCTCGCCATACTGATCATCCTGTGGGTCCAGCTCAGCCTTGGACTGATCACACTGCCGTATTCCCTTAGCCATGAAACCCCCGTCGTCATGCAAACGCTCGCCCATTGGGCGCAAGGCATTCTCACCGTCCAGCCGATCGATGCGAAAACCTTGCAGGGGCTGGACTGGCCCTATTTGGTCCATCTCGTGCTCGGCATGACGATCTTCCTCGTCTTTCCGTTTTCCCGGCTCGTGCATATCTGGTCGGCACCGGTCTGGTATCTCGGGCGTCGCGGCTACCAGGTGGTGCGCTCTCGTCGTCCTCTGTCGCGGCCTTTTGACCAGCCGGCGGAGTGAGCAATCATGGATGTCTCAGCCCAGGCTGCACTGAAGCCGGTCGTTTCGGTGAAAACGAAATCAGTCGTCGTCAACGGCATCGAGATCACCCGCGAGGCGATCGGCCAGGAGGTGCAGAACCACCCGGCCGGCAAGCCGAGCGAGGCATGGGTTGCCGCCGCTCGTGCACTCGCGATCCGCGAGTTGCTGCTGCAGGAGGCGCGCAAGCTCGACCTGCGGCCGGCTCCGATCACCGATGACGAGGGCCGCCGCGAGACCGATGAGGAAGCTCTAATTCGAGGGTTGATCGCGCAAGAGGTCGTCACGCCCCAGGCCGACGAAGCAGCGTGCTGCCTCTATTATAAGATGAATCGCCAACGCTTCCGTTCGCCCGATCTCTATGAGGTTCGGCACATCTTGCTTGGCGCACCGCCGAATGATGTGGCGGCGAGATCGAACGCACGCCAGCGCGCCGACATCATCATAACTGCGCTTCTGCACGATCCCTCAGCGTTCGGTGAGATTGCCAAAGCGGAGTCCGCGTGCCCATCCGGTAAGGTGGGCGGCAGTCTTGGGCAGATTGGACCGGGTCAGACGGTGCCCGAGTTCGAGCGAGCTCTCAAATCGATGCCGGTGGGTGGGGTTGCCACCGCGCCAGTAGAGACCCGCTATGGTTTTCATGTCGTGTGGCTGGATGGCCGCATCGGGGGGCGCGAAATGCCGTTCGATCTTGTGCGTGATCGCATCGCAGCGTGGCTCGACGAGAAGGTGCGCCGGGTGGCGATCCGTCAGTACATCGCGATCCTTGCAGGTCGCGCTGAGATCACCGGTGTCGCGCTCGATGCCAGCGCAACGCCGCTCGTGCAATAGGAGGCAGGATATGCAGCTTGGCACTCTTATGTCTCGTCTCGCCTCCGAGGATGATGCGGCGGCGGCTCTCGGGACGCTTGGCAATATCATTCTTTACGCCGAGGTGCAGGCGATGGGTGAACGCTACGACGAGAGTCCCGGCGAGTACGTCGCGAATGCAGCACGACGGTTCGCGGCCGTCGCTGGCGACGAGGACTGGCTCGACCTGATGACGGTCATGGAGCGCAGCGACGATCCGGCGCGCGCGGCGCTGGAGCGTATGCTGCGCTGGTCGCTCAAGCGCGATGCGGCTGAGGCCGAACACGAGGCTGGCCATGTCCAGGCCGTCGGCTGCACATGTGGTGGCCGCGCAGGCGAACGCCACAGCCACAGTGAGTGAATGAACGCATAACGAAGCTAGGCAAGAGCCTATGTCTCGCACACTCGATCATCTCTTCGACCAGAATGTCGAATGGGCGCACCGCAAGACGCGCGAGGATCCCGGCTTTTTCCGCCGCATGGCCGAGCAGCAGGCGCCGCGCTATCTCTGGCTCGGCTGCTCCGACAGCCGTGTGACCGCTAATGACGTGCTCGGCTTGGAACCTGGCGAGGTCTTTGTCCATCGCAACATCGCCAATATGGTCCACACCAGCGACATGAACATCCTATCGGTGCTGGAGTTCGCCATCGACCATCTCAAAGTCGAACATGTCGTCGTCTGCGGCCACTATGGCTGCGGCGGCGTTCAGCAGGCGCTCGCCAATACGCGAGGCTCGATGCTCGACCACTGGCTCCAGCCGCTGACAATGATGTATCACAAGCATCGGGCGTTCATTGACGCGATCCCGAGGGAAGCCGATCGCCTGGATCGATTGTGCGAGATCAATATCGAGATGCAGGTCCGACGGGTCGCCGCGACGCCGATCGTCGAGAATGCCTGGACACGCGGCCAGCGGCTTCATGTGCACGGTTGGATATATGCCATCCATGACGGCCTGCTGCGAGATCTCGGCCCTCACTTGTCCTCGGTCGCCGAGCGAGACGCGTTGCCGTCCATAGATCAGCGGGTCGTCGATCCTGTCGAGCCCATCAGCGCCGTGCGCCGTCAGGCGATGGACGTCTTCGCGAACCTCGCGAGTCCCGCGGCATCGTTGCAGCCGTGCTACACGATCGATGGACGGCCGTGCTCGCATTCAGAAGCCGAGGCCGGCTGAGATGAGTGATGTTCCCATTGGCATTCTCGTGTGCTCGGATAGGGCCGCTGATGGAATCTACGAGGACCGTGGGGGGCCGGCTATCAAGGCATACCTTGGCGCGGTGCTCGTGACGGTTTGGCGCCCTGTTCTGATCCTCGTGAGGGACGACCGAGCGAAGATCGCAAATGCGATCTTACGGCTGGCGGACGATGAGCGCTGCCCGCTCATCCTGACGACTGGCGGTACGGGGCCCGCACCGCGCGACGTCACGCCCGAGGCAACAACCGACGTCTGCGATAGACTCCTGCCGGGCTTCGGCGAAGCCATGCGCACAGCCAGTCTCGCTGACGTGCCGACCGCAACCCTCTCGCGACAGCTGGCCGGCACGCTCGGGCGTTCCCTCGTCATCAACCTGCCCGGCAAGCCGTCCGCCATCAAGACCTGCCTCGATGCAGTGTTCGCCGCGGTTCCCCACTGCATCGATCTCATCGGTGGATCGAGGCTGGACACCAATCCAGCCATTTGCCGCGCCTTTCGCCCTGCTCCTGAACGCACCTGAAGGATATCGCCATGTCTCGTCTGCAGCCATCGGCACCGATCGTCGCCATCACCTACGGCGACGGTCAACGCGTCGCATTTGTCATGGATCGAATCGCAAGCCACCTCGCCAGTGAGGGTTATCGGCTGGCCGGACTTGTGCAGCGGGCCGTCTCGCGACCTGGACGGTCACGCTGCGATATGCTTCTGGAGGATCTCACGACCGGAAATACCGTCTCGATCTCGCAGGATCGCGGAGCGGGCGCGCGCGGTTGCCATCTGGATGTCGAAGCCCTGCTTGGCGCCATGGCGCGGGCACGCAAAGCGCTTGGGGCGGCGCCCGACCTGCTCATCGTCAACAAGTTCGGCAAGACCGAATGCGAGGGCGGCGGATGTCGGCCGCTGATCGCCGAAGCCGTTGAGCGCGAAGTCCCGGTGCTGGTTGCCGTGCCGTGGGGAAATCTCGATGGTTGGCGGCGCTTCGCTTGTGATCTGGCCGCCGAATATCGTCTTGAGGATCTGCCATCGAACGCGGAGGTGGTGTGCCGGCATCTCGGTCTCATCGGTGATGGCGAGCGCGCTGGAACCGCGATGCAAGAGTCTTCAGACGACCTGTGCGTCCATGCCGAGATATGAGTGATGATCAATCATCCGCTGGACCATCGGGGCGCGTGAGTATGAACGTGGCGACGGCGCAGAGTACGACAGCCTAGATCATGATAACGGTGCTGCCAACGCCCGCGACGACGCTGAGGGCGAGCGTCATCACCATGAATGCAACGGATGTGATCTTGGCGCGGCGACTGATGGCGCGATGCGTGCGCCAACCGTTGATCGTCGGCCCGAGCCGCGGATGTGTGACAAGCCAGTCATGCAAACGCGGTGACGACCGCGCAAAAGCGAATGCCGCGAGCAGTATGAACGGCGTCGTCGGCATGAGCGGCAGCACGATGCCGGCAATGCCGCAAGCCGATGAGAGCAGGCCCAGAGTCATCCAAAGCGCGCGCGCAGGCACCGATCTCTACTCAAGTAAGAAGCGAGGCGCCGGTATACGCGGCATCTCACGCGGCCGAACGGCGGCTGCGGCCGGACCGCCTGTCGCTCTTGGTCGCGGAACGGCGGGCCGGATAGGCACATTCGGCAAGGCTCGATTTTTCCAGCTCTGCAAGAAACGCATTATGTGCCGATGCGAGGCGATCCTGAGTCGGCATTGCGGCGTCAGCACACAATGTCCGCCGTCGCTTCTAAAGCACTCCACGATCGCATGACGCGTCTCGAGTCGGCGCACCACATCGCCGATAGAGATCGCCGCGGCGGGGCGCGCCAGCCGGAAGCCTCCACCAGCTCCGCGATGGGTCGCGACAAATCCTGCCTCGGCCAGCTTCCGGACAACCTTCGTCAGGTGGTTGCGCGAGATGGCGAACTCGCTCGCGATCTCGTCGGTGGTGAACACGCGTTCCCGCTCACCCGCCAGCCGCATGAGTGCGCGGAGAGGTAGCGTCCCGGGACGTGGTGTAATTTTAGATCGCTGCCGGTAAGGCGGTCATTGCGGGTTCCCCGGTAGGGTTGGGTTGCGACACTCAGCACCTGACGGGAGGACGACCGCAATGACCGATGAGAGGATGCAGCTGATCGGGCTGCTTGAGAAGACCGCCGACGCCGATCTACTGAACGAGATGATTGGGTTTGCGGCCAACCGGCTGATGGAGCTGGAGGCCGACGGGCTTTGCAACGCCGGCCGCCACGAGCGCAGCGCCGAGCGTGCCAACTATCGCAACGGCTACCGCGATCGCGCCTGGGAGACGCGCGCCGGCACCGTCGATCTGAAGATTCCGAAGCTGCGCAAGGGCTCGTATTTCCCGGTGTTTCTGGAACACCGGCGCACGTCGGAGCGGGCGCTGATTGCCGTCATCCAGGAAGCCTATGTGCACGGCATCTCGACGCGGTCGGTCGACGACTTGGTCAAGGCAATGGGCATGACCGGCATCTCGAAGAGCGAGGTGTCGCGCGTCTGTGGCGAGATCGACGAGCGGGTCAAAGCCGTCCTCGATCGGCCGCTCGAAGGCGACTGGCCGTATCTCTGGCTGGATGCGACTTACGTGAAGGTTCGCAGTAACGGCCGGATCGTCTCGGTCGCGGTGATAATCGCCGTGGCCGTCAACACGCAGGGCAAGCGCGAGATCATCGGCGTCACCGTAATGCCGAGCGAGGCCGAAACGTTCTGGACCGACTTCCTGCGTTCGCTGACCCGGCGCGGCTTGCGTGGCGTCAAACTCGTCATCTCCGACGCGCACGAGGGACTGAAAGCGGCGGCCGCCAAGGTGCTCGGCTCATCCTGGCAGCGTTGCCGGGTTCACTTCATGCGCAACGCCCTCGCCTGCGTCGCCAAACGTAACCGACCGATGGTCGCCGCCGCGCTGAGAAATGCCTTCGATCAGCTCAGCCGCGATGCCGCTGGCGTGCAATGGCGCAAGCTCATCGATGCCTTCGCTGAACCGGCCGATCGGCTCGCCAAGCTGATGCGCGAAGCCGAGGACGACGTTCTCGCTTTCATGGCATTCCCGCGAGAGCACCGCTTGCAGTTGCACTCGACCAACCCGCTTGAACGGCTGAACAAGGAGGTCAAGCGGCGAACCCACGTCGTCGGCATCTTCCCCAACGATGCCGCCATTGTGCGCCTCGTCGGCGCACTCATGCTCGAACAAAACGACGAGTGGGCCGTATCGCGCCGCTACATGACGCTGGAAACCGTCGCCCAGGTTTGCGAAGATCAGACCATCGACGTCGCTCGGATCGCGGCGTTCTGATCAACCGGCCATATCGCCGGAACCGCAATTACACCACGCGATGGGACACGGCCCGCGGAGACCATAGTCCGTGGAGGTTGTGAGACGCATCGCCGCTCATAACAGATCACACATCAGGTGTGAGATAGCTATGCTAGATCGTGTCACTGGAATGCAGGTCTTTGCCCGTGTCGCAGCTCTCGGCAGTCTGTCGGCTGCAGCACGGGCGCTCGGCATGTCCCAAACCATGGCGACCAAGCATGTGGCGGCGATGGAGGAGCGACTAGGCGTCAAGCTTTTGCACCGAACGACGCGCCGGATCAGCCTGACGGAAGCTGGCCGCAACTATCTCGAGGCGATTGAGCGGATCTTAATAGAGATCGATGATGGGAGGCTGCCGCCTCGGCCGAGACGGCTCAGGTGCGCGGAACGTTGCGCCTCAACGCACCCGTGGCCGAAAACGGTTTATCTGGTGGGGAACCGATCTCCGCCCACTACATGATTGTGCCCGGCCTCATCATGCGGCTGCTTTTCCCGGTCGTCGCCATGATGGCGGTGTTCCTTCTGCTGCGCGGTCATGACGCGCCGGGCGGCGGATTCGCGGCCGGACTGACCTTCGCCATCGCATTCATTCTTCAATACGTGGCCGGCGGGGCGCGATGGGTCGAGGCGCGGCTAACGGTCCTTCCCGTTCGCTGGATTGGCTTTGGGCTGCTTGCATCGCTCGGAACCGGCCTCGTGGCGGCGATTTTCAGCCGCCCGTTTCTCGCATCCGCCTTCCAGTATGTCGATTTGCCATGGCTCGGCCGCTTGCCGCTCGCCTCCGCCCTGATTTTCGATCTAGGCGTCTTTGCCCTGGTTGTGGGTGCGACGGTGCTCATCCTGATCGCACTTGCGCACCAATCCATCCGCGTCAGTCGGACGATCAGCAAGTCGGGGACGGTCTGATGGAGCTCGTTATTGCGCTAACTATCGGTGTTCTCGCAGGGTCGGGGTTGTGGCCGCTTTTGCGGCCCCGAACGTTTCAGGTCATTATCGGCCTGTCGCTTATGTCCTATGCGGTCAATCTCTTTGTTTTCAGTATGGGGCGCCTCCGCATCGGCGCGCCACCGATACTGGACCCATCGGTGACAAATCCGGCGTACTACGCAGATCCCGTGCCGCAAGCGCTCGTGCTTACCGCCATCGTCATCAGTTTTTCGATGACAGCTCGCGTTTCATCCGGCGCTACCGCAGCGGCTTCTTATCGAGCCGCCATGGCGGCTCCCTTTTGCACCGCCGTTGAAATCGTATCCGATCACTCTAAGTTCGCGCGCCCAATGGTGCGATGTGGCGCGTCGTGCCGAGCACCCGCACTACCGTCGCCCGAGCGCGGAGGAGGTCCGCGTCTCCTCGCGCGTGTCATGAGACACCCCCACGCTCGACGGCTCGGCGCAACTTGGCCCAGCATGCCCACGTCGCGGCGACCCGTATTCAAGCGGTCGACTTATGTATTGACTATTACAGCTTATTTTTGTGTCATCAGTGGGCGGATCGACTGCGCGGAGGGGAATGCGCCGATGAACCCGTTTCGTCGGCTTTGAATTTGATGAGGCAGATTCATCAAGGAGGAAGGAAGTGCCATTGTATCGCGTACGGCACTACGTTGGCCCGCTCTGGCCACCTACTCTGGAAGCCTACGATTACATGCGCGCGTTGAGCCGGCGCGATTGGGCCTGGGAGGGACTGCGTCGCATTCCGGCCTACCAGGACGACGCAAAGGCGCTTTTGACGAACGCACAAGTCAGCACTCAATTGGAGAGCGGAGCGATCTTCACGCGGATGCACGGGCGATCGCCTCGTGCTGAAGCGTGGGCGCTCCGCTCCTTTTGCTGATCCGTCATTGACGGCACCTGAGGTGCATCCGGTCTGGATGCCAGTAGAAGGCTCAAAGGCCCTCTCGGTCATTGCCGAGCGGGCCGATCACACGATTGGCGGCGCCACGTTCGTTCCAGGGCTTCCGGCAGTCCGACATATACTCATTGACGCCAAAGAGCGCCAACACGTGCTCCTCCGCAACGGTGGGACCGTCCTCCAATTGGAAATCGAAGGCGCCGACATTTTGAGCGGCGCGGTTGACCTCACCTTCATGATCCGCGGCATCGGCGGGCTCGGCCGAACAGCGCCGACTATCGTTGCCTTCCACCGCATGCTGTCAGAGCCTGCTCTCGTGCATGAAACAGAACCGCGTTGGACAGCGCGATCGATCAATCGGCGCGACGCCTGCATCGTTCACGATTGCATGATTGCGGGCGCCTCATATCGCGAAGCCGCGATCGTGCTGTACGGCCCCGAGATCGCTCAACGCGATTGGCGGAAAAATGGCCTCCGGGACCGCATACGCCGTCACTGGTTTCGTGCTCAGCAACTTGTCGCAGGTGGCTACCGAGAGTTCTTGAACTGAAGCGCGGCGCGATTTGGGAAGCAGGCCAACCAGACTCTCCCTGCGCAGATCACAATGAGGGACATTGTTGATCCAACGAGAAGGAGTAGTTCATGCGCGATGATTGCAACGTCCCCTTTCTCACGGTTGAAGAAGCAGCGACCGTGCTCCGCGTGGCCAAACGGACCCTTGATAGCCACCGCTCACACAGGACTGGCCCGGTGTTTCGGCGCCACGGCGGTCGCATCGTCTACCGCCTCAGCGATCTGCTCGCATGGTCCGAGCAGCGCGCCGTCCGGACAACAGGACCGCGAAGGAAGGGCATATCGTCCCCGAAGGACGCTGAGCGTATTGGCGATCGCACTTCTCGCGCTGGCTTGGCCGAAGGCGAATTTCCCAATGCTTCTCTGGAACGCCAGCCCAAGCATCCCGATCGGACTCTACTGGGCAACGTCGGGGGGACCGCTAAAAGGGAAACTGGCGGTCATCCGTCTCCCTGAGCGAACACGACAGTTCGCCCATCAGCGTGACTACCTGCCTAGATCAGCGCTGCTGATCAAACCGGTTGCGGCCAGTGCCGGCGACACGGTCTGCAGACATGGCGCCCGTGTTACGGTCAATGGATACCGGCGTGCCATGGCCAGAGTGCGCGATGGGCGCGGACAGGTCCTGCCACGCTGGCATGGCTGCATCCGTCTCACCGCGTCTCAGATCTTCGCTCTCGCCGCGACCGGTGACAGCTTCGACAGCCGATACGTCGGGCCAATCGATGGCGAGAGCGTACTGGCGGCGGCCGTCCCCATCTGGACCCGCTAGCAACTAGCCGCGCCGGAGCCGCGCCAATGCCCCGTCGACCTTGGCCAGCGCTTCGACGAGTTGCGCTCGCAGCGATGCCAGGTCGCCAATGGGATCGTCCTCCTTCGAGAGATGATCCGGTTCGAGACACGCCTCGACCAACGTCAGAAGCGTCTGCTCGTGCATGGGACCAGCGGCACGAGCAGCCTCAAGCGTGTCGCTATCGATGTTTCCCGCATCAAGGATCAATCTACCGTCGCCGGCCGACAGCCACACAGACAGCTGCGCGCCTGTCAGCACAGCCTGGTCAACGATCTCTGCGGGCAACGCTATTCTGACAAACGGCGCAGTATCTCCAGATGTTCGGAAACCCGCGACATAGCTCTCCGCAGCCACGAACTTGGTACTGTCTTTCTCACGCTCGAAGAACGGCAACGCCTCTGTTCCGGGCATCATGCTGTATACCCCGCACTCAGCCATTGACCTCTACTAATGTATCCCAAAATGGGATAATCCGAAATCAGGATTACGCAGTGAAGCCGTCATTCCGGATTCCGGCTTCCTGCAATGCGCGACACGCTGCGCTCGCCGCGCCAAATCAAGCTTCGCAAGCTGCTGCGTGACCTTCGCGAGAAGGGCGGCCTGACGCAAGCGGATGTCGCCGCGCGCCTCGACAAACCTCAGTCCTTTGTCGCCAAATACGAAGGCGGTGAACGGCGCCTGAGCGCGATTGAGTTCGTTGACGTCGCGCGCGCCCTTGGGCTCGATCCTGTCGCCGCCCTGCGGCAACTCCTCAAGTCCATCGATATCGATGCGTCTTAGCCGATTGATCTTGCACTCTTTGATCGAAACCATCAGCGCACCCACATTGAATAGGGTTTGTATGAAGCGGACTGTGCGCCGCCTCAACATGCGTATCTTTTAGCACAACCGACCATTTCTGTGGTGTCGCATTGGTACCGCGTCCAACAAAGGATGCTTCTTACTTTCAAGATAAATGGTCCGTCCTGTGGCTTGCCGGAATGGGAAGATTGCAACACGCGGCACGGATCAGTGCCGATTGTGATCCGTCAACCGGGTCAATTCTTCTCCCGTGCGGTGTGGTCTGATCATGGGGCCTACTGCGCAACACGATGATGCAGCGTTGCCATACCCCGGTGGTCTTCTCTTAGCGGCAAGGAGACTGGGCGGGTCCGCCCTCGATCTTGGGATCTCGGTCGGCCGGGCTCTATCTCGCGGCTGCGAGAGCCGCTCGACCGAGCCGCCGATCAAGACGGCGTCTCGGCGCATTCGCGTGACGATCCCTCCCGCGGTCGGCGTGGCACGCTCTCGCCTTCTGAGACCAGAGTCGTACATGCGGATCTGCCCTCGCCGCGCCGGCAACGTCTCAGCGCCCTTGATCGACGCGCGCCGGAGCGTCGGATTTCATCCCCGGCGGCCCTGTGGTCGGATCGGCGAGAGTTCGGCCGACGCGTCCCCGCTTCGCTCGTGTCTTACGCGGTGACGTATCGGACGCCGTGTCGCCGCTCCTCTGCCCGCGGTGGAGAGCGCTATCCCCGCATAGCTTTGTGCGACGATGTGGCAGGCGTCGCCTCGGCGGCAACCCGCGCGTTGCGCGAGTCCTCCACTGCGTTCCGGCCCGTCTCCGCGGAGCGGAGCTCCGCTCCGGCGGGTGCCACCAGCTCCAGCCCGCCACGATCTGCACGCCGCCGGCGGGGAATAGGTCTCCGCCGGGACAACGTGAGGAACGACACCATGGCTACCATCGGATACGTCACCAAGCGCGACGACGGCCGCTACGAAGGCGAGCTCAAGACCCTCTCCGTCCGCGCGTCGATCGCCATCCTTCCGGTCGGCGACAAGCTCTCCGACAACCAGCCGGACTTCCGCGTGATGTCGCAAGGCATCGAGATCGGCGCCGGCTGGCAGCGCATCGGCCAGACTTCAGGCAAGGAGTACATCTCGCTCTCGATCTCCGCGCCTGAGCTCGGCAGGACGCTTTACGCCAACCTCGGTCGAGCCTCCGGTCAGTCCGATCCGAACGCTTACGCCCTGATCTGGACGCCGCAGGATTGAGCCTTCGGCTCAAAGCCCTCGCGCCGACACCGGCGCGAGGGCTCCTTCGCGTTCCGCGAAGAGGCCCACCCGCCCACCCAGACATGCGCCTGTGCCGCAGCCGATGATGAGCGCGAGCAACAGGCTGAAGCCTGTCTTTCTCGCGCTCATCGCCGTCGTGTTCGATGTCCTTGCGACTACTCACTTCCCCTTTCCGGCGGTTCCTCGACTCGCTGCGATGAGGCTCCGGGCGGTGATCTCGACTTCGCTCAGCATAACTGATTTTAGGGGTGGTTGTGCCGTCAGGGATGAGTGGGGAGGAGGCTCTCCTAATCGGACTTGAGGCTCCCACAGGCCGTAGCGCTATTGGGACCGCTTCGAGAGCTGAAACGCCGCATTCCTCGGGCAACGAGGAGGCGGACAGCGACAGGA
>JALHMB010000022.1 GCA_022844275.1 Hyphomicrobiaceae bacterium | reverse complement strand
GCAAAAGCGTCGCCTGCCCCCGATCCGCACCCTCGACGAAGCGCCCCATGATCGCCCCCCAATTCGCGCGGAGAATCATACCCGACTCGCCCTTTCCACACAGCCAGGGTCAATCGCGTTGATCATACGTTGTCATTGATCGGCCGCCTTACCACCGATAGCCGACGTCGCTCGCGCGTTAGTCTGCTCCTGCAGACACAGCGGAAGTCGCTCTCCGATCGGCGAGTAACGTTGAGGGCCAGAAGCGGTCATGAGTTCAATGCTTCCATGTCCTGTTGTTGGCGTCGCACGATCCCAGAAGCTGCCATCGAGCGCATCATGATCGGCGGCGACATCGCCGCCGCCGACCGTGTCCGGTCTCAGAGGTATCGCGTCGGCGGATCAGACGTCGATTTTCTCAGCGATCTAAATGGCGTCGTCGACCTCGATGCCTAGATAACGCAAGGTGCTCTCGATGTTGGAATGCCCGAGTAAGAGTTGCACAGCTCCGAGATTCCCCGTCCGCCGACGGCGGATGAGGCGGCCCAACGGGTCATCATCAAGATCGTAGAGTTCGGAAAATCGACGCCACCTTGACGTCGTTTGACACTGTCTCGTGACTGGCTCAGGAGCGAGCGGCCGACACAACGGAGTGCGCGTCGGCTGGCCCGGCGAACAGAATCATGTCTTCGAGCGCGCCAGAACGGTCTCGATGACGCGCGCTTCGTCGGCGTCTGGATCAGGGACCATCGCTTCGGCGAACCACGCGACAGAGGCTCTGCCGAGCGGGGCATCCACGCCCAGGGCGGCTGCCAGCGCCGCTCCGTAGCTGGCATCCTTGTGACGCAGGCCGGCGGTGAACGTCGGATCTGTGAACTCGCGTCGCGCCATGCGGGTCACGTGATAGACCACCTGCCTACTCGCCGCCGCGCTGTCCGAGATGGCCTCTATCACTGCCTCGCGGTCGAGCCCAAGCCGCTCGGTCAGCGCCAACCCCTCCGCCAGAGCCGCGATCTGTACGGACCCCATCAGGTTGATCATAAGTTTGTACGCGGTACCGCTGCCAGGCGGCCCGAAGTGCCGGATCGTCGTCGCGATGGGATCGAGCAGCGGGCGGGCGGCGTCGAGATCCGCCTTGTCCGCGCCAACGAGAAGAGTGAGCTTGCCAGCAGCAGCAACGTTGGGTCGGCCGGTGACGGGGCAGTCGAGAAACCGCAAGCCCCGCTGGCCGGCCTCTTGCGCCAAGGCAATTACGAGCCCGCGCGACAGCGTCGAGCATTCGATGGCAAAGGCGCCGGGCTTTGCCGTGCCGAGTACGCCGTCCGGCGCTCGCCAAACTCGCTCCGCAGCGTCATCGTCGGCAAGCATGGTGAAAATCGCGTCGGCTTCTTGCGCCGCGGCCGCAGGGGTCGCTGCGAGCATTGCCCCGGACGAGACCAGCGCCGCCGCCTTCTCGGGGCTTCGATTCCATACGCTGACACGATGGTTGGCCGCCAATAGGCGCGCGGCCATACCTTGCCCCATCCGTCCGAGCCCGATGAAACCGATCTTCGACATGTTGAGGGCCCCTTCATCGATGGTTGATTTCAGGTATCAGCCCAGCGCCACGACGGCGGTGCGTCACCCGAAGCGAGATACCACGATGCGAAAGCGTGTCGGTCAAGTGCAATGCAGTCGACGATGAGCCGTGGGCGAGTTGTGGCAAACTTCAAGGCGCGCTGGCTCGTTGTGATGAGCCGATCACAAACGCTTAACGGGGACGCGGCGCGCGGCTAACATGCCCTGCCCAGTGGCTTGAGGAGTAGAACGCGATGCCGAGCCTGCATACGAACGGAACCGAGATCCATTACGCAGAGGCCGGCGTCGGCGGCCGACCGCTGCTCATGGTACACGGTACGCTGGGCGATCAGCGGAGCTTTGCCGCACAGATGGCCCCTCTCGCTGCAGCGGGCTTCCATGTCATGGCTCTGTCCATGCGCCATTGCTGGCCCGGGAACTGGCCGGCTGAGGGTGGGGACTTCCGCATCGACACGCATGTCGCCGACGTCGCTGCTTTCATCAACGCCCTGCGAATGGGGCCGGTGGCGCTGCTGGGCCATTCCCGGGGCGGGCATATCGCAATACGCGTCGCCGAACGCCATCCGACACTGCTGCGGGCGCTGATCCTGGCCGAACCCGGCGGTGAGCGTGATGAAAGTCTCGGCGGCAAGCCCGCCTCGGCAGAGCAAGCCAGTGCATTCACGGCAGCCGCTGATTTGGTCGCAGCGGGTGACGAGGAGGGCGGGCTGAAGGTCGTCGCCGAGCACACGGGCGGGCCTGGCGCCTGGGAGCGCCGTCCGGAGGAGCGCAAGGCGATCAGTCGCGCCAATGCGCGCACCATGCTAGGGCAGCGGAACGAGCAGCGTAGCCCTTATTCCCGCGCGAATGCCGTGACTATCCGCACGCCGACTCTATTTCTCTACGGCGCCAACACCCGTCCGAACTTCGTAGCGAATGTCGAAGCGTTGTCAGGCGCAATCGCAGGTTCGAAAGTGGTGGCGATCCCCAACGCGACGCACGGCCTTACCTATGAGAACCCGACGGACTTTAACGCGGCGGTCGTCGGATTCTTGCGGGCGCTCTGAGCGTGGCGAGTGCAGCGGGGTCGGTTATTGCAGTCGACAACTCGGCGGAGCGAAAATCAGCAGTCTTGCGAGCTTCCTGAGCGGCAATGCTATGCTTTGATACTCAGCGAGTGCTCGGAGCGGCGCACTAGGAAGGAACAGGATCGTGGCAGACAAGGTCAGAGTTGGAATCGTTGGTGCCACCGTAACTCCGGGCGGTAGCGGCTGGGGCGCCAATGCCCACGTGCCGGCTCTGCAGGCGTTGCCGAATTTTGAGCTAAAGGCGGTGTGCACCGCGCACGCGGAGACTGCAAAGGCCTCAGCGGAGAAATTCGGCGCTGACTTAGCTTTCCACGACATCAACCAGATGGCGGCGCATCCGGATGTCGACCTCGTCACGGTCGTCGTCCGCGTGCCCTGGCACAAGCAACTGGTCATGGCCGCCATTGGAGCGGGGAAGCCAGTCTTCTGCGAATGGCCACTTGGCGCTGATCTGGCCGAGGCGAAGGAGATGGCGGACGCCGCAAAGGCCGCGAGGCTGCCAACTCTCGTGGGCCTCCAGGCGCAAAGCGATCCGGCTGTCATGCACGCCCACGATCTCGTCGCCAATGGCGAGATCGGCGACATCGTTTCCGTCAACATGAGGGTCATAATCGACTCGATTCCCACGCGTGGTGACGGCCGCATCTGGCAGGGCATTCGAATGAACGGCGCCAACCCGATGACCATTCCTGGCGGGCATGCGATCGATGCCATGTGTCATATCCTCGGCGAGTTCGCTGAAGTCAGCGCGCGGGTCACGACACGGATCAACATGTGGAAGCACGAGGTGACGGGCGACGACTTCCCCGTCGACGCGCCGGACACCGTCTCGGTCGTGGGTGTACTTCGGAACGGCGCCGAGGTCTCCTGGCAGGTGGCGAGTGTGCCCCACCATGCAAGCGGCATACGGATGGAAGTCTACGGCCGCAAGGGTACGCTGGTGTTGACCTCGAAATCGGTCAACATTGGGCCGAGCCAGCTCCAGCTTGGCATCGGCAAGGGCGAAATGAGGACAATCGTCTCGCCAGCGAGCTATCGGCTCGCACCGGCGGACATGGCCCAGAGTCCGGCGATCAACGTGGCCCAGGCCTACGCCCGCTACGCCGCGGCGATGAAAGCGGGGCACGTGCCCGCGCCCGACTTCGACCACGCCGTCGTCCGCCATGCGCTGATTGACGCACTCGAGCGATCGCACGCAGAGGGCAGGGTCATCAAGCTGGGTTAGTTACAGAGCCAGCGGGGCACCTTGCTACTCTAGATCGCGCCGGGCAAGCCGATGCAGAACGGCTTCGTCGAGGGCTTCAACGGGCGCCTACGCGACGAGCTGCTGAACGAGACGATGTTCCGGAGCCTGGCGCACGCCCGCGAGGTGCTGTCGGACTGGCGGACCGACTACAATGGAGAGCGACCACACACGAGCCTCGACGGGCTCACGCCGAACGAGTTTGCACGACGGTTCCGCGTCGGACCATAACCAGAACGGCCTCCAGTTAAGAGCGAGTACCTTCAGGGGGCAAGCTCAATCGCGCCAAAAGGACAGTCAGATTGCGACAACGCCTCAAGAGGCGAATGAGCGAAGATCTTTTTACGACGCGCCGAAGTCGCTGAAGCCACGCTCGTTCCTATTCTCCCCAGGTCCGAACCAGCACTCGCATCCAATTCTCGAAGCAGATCTTCTCGATCAGCGCGTCATCGAATTGGCGCGCGCGCATTGCGGCCACTAGATTTGGGAGACCGGCCGCCGATTGGATTGCCTCTGGAATCATTGCGCCATCGAAGTCCGAGCCGAGGCCGACACCATCCTCGCCGAGTCGGTCTACCAAGTAGGCGATGTGATCGACGACGGTGTCGAGCGGCGTGGCGGCTATCCGGCGGCCGTCCGTTCTTAGGAAACTCACCGCATAGTTGACGCCGACCAAACCGCCTGTCTCTCGTATGGCCGCGAGTTGTTTGTCTGTCAGATTGCGCGACGAGGCGCAGAGTGCGTGGGCGTTGGAATGCGTCGCGATCAGGGGTGCATTCGAGAGCTTAGCGATGTCCCAGAATCCCTTCTCGTTCATATGCGAAAGGTCGATTAGAATGCGCATCTCATTGCAGCGCTTGATCAGCTCCTTGCCCAGATTGGTAAGGCCATCGCCTGTGTCCGGCGACGAAGGATAGCGAAACGGCACGCCGTGGCCGAAGATGTTGGATCGGCTCCATACCGGGCCGAGCGAGCGCAGGCCGGCGGCATAAAGCACGTCCAGCATCTTGAAATCGGCATCGAGCGCCTCGCAGCCTTCTATGTGAAGCACCGTCGCATGTGCGCCGACTTCCTTTGCTGCACGGATATCGGCGACCGAGCGGGCAACGCGCACACGGCCATCTGAGCGTTGGGCAATGCGCAATAGCAAAGAGGCCATCTCGATAGTCGCCCGTTGAGCATGTGTCATCTCAGGCGGTGCAGGCACAGGTATGTCGTAGGGCACGGTATCGACCGGCGCAGTGGTCGACTGTTTGCTCTCTGAGGGGACGAAGATCGCATACAGTCCGCCGATCAGGCCTCCCGCTTGCGCGCGCGGTAGGTCGAGCTGGCCTCTCGATTCACCTTCCAAGAAAGCCGCGACGCTGTCGTTGTCCTGCCGCCAAAGGCGCAGGAGCACGTCGTTGTGACCATCGAAGGAATGCATTGAGATAGTAGCCTTTGGAAGTGTTGATCCACATGGTTTCTTGCGTTCCGAGCTGACCTTTAGCAACCGTTTTTGCTCGCTAAGAAGATAGGCTGCTTGCCGATCATCTCGACATGGCCGTAGTTAAAGGCACCGGTGAATTCGGCATTGGTCCTTCTGCGGGCGCCTATCGTCGTCCGTTAAGTACATGGTGTTGAAGCTCGGAACCAGAGTGTCCGAGAGATAGGAGTCGTTGTTTCGGTACCCCCTGCTGTGGGAATTGTAGGTCGGGACATGGCTCAACTGGTGGCTCGCTGGTGTCCGGCCAATGTCTGCCGTTGGAAGCAAAGCTGCGATCTAAAATCGATTATGCTGTGTCTGATAACAATTGGGCAACGAGGTCAGCTTTCTCTGCAGCGCGTTCAATGACGCGTCCCACATGCTGCAATTGCTCGGGGCCGCTATGGGTCAACCTCGACCGGCATTGGTGCTTTGTGAATGTCTGCTCGCCACCCAAGAGGCTCCGTCGTCGAGGAGACGCGCTGGGCCACTTGCAGACATGCTGGTTGGACTGGTTTTCCAGCCGCCTGGATCATCGCTCGATCCCAATAGCCGCCATCGTGTTCAGGGCGACCGATACGCAACCTAGTTTCAGTTCATGTCCGCTGCTGAAGGAACAGCGGCAACGTTGGCGGAGCGGAATGGGCGTCCCCGCCGTTAAGTTGGGGTCAGTACCCAAGCAGGAAGGGGTTCTGCCCGCCGCGCTTCCAGCCTTCCTCAGTCAGCAGCATGTCGAGACCGACGCTTGCGACGTCGTCGCAAAGTGGCTCGAGTGCAGCGTTCTTCACGGGATAGACGATCTTCACGTAGCAACGGCAGCTCTCGCAGGTCTCCGCCTTGACCGTGTCACCTTGACCTTCGATCGAGCGGAAGCTCACGCCTTCGGGCGTCCCACAGAGCACGCACGTCACGCGGATCACATTCCACATTGTCGCGCAGAGGCCGCAGGTGCAGTAGCGCGTGTTGTAAGCCTGCGGCCATCCGACGACGGCGCTCACCATCGGCGGACTACCGCACGTAGGACAGGCCGCAGTGGCGACGGGCTTCAGATCCTTGGCATCGAGCATCGCAGCGAGGCGCGCGAAGTGTACCTGCAGGCCTGCGAGCACGAGCACTTGCGAGGCCACGTCCTGCGGGGGCGTGGCGTTCTTGAGCACAGCCGCGATGACCTCAATCCCGCGCTCCGCAAGCATTCGGTGTAACGCGACGACAGAGGCGGCGGTCGCATCAAGAAGCGGGGCGGCTGCGAGGCGGATCGCGAGTTGCTCGACAGTCGCAAGCATAAGAGCGTCGGGTTCGAGCTGCGCGCGCGCGAGTGGGGGCATGCCGTGCGCGAGCGACTGAGCCATGCGCTCTGCAGGCGGCAGCAGCGGCGCGGGCAAGTCAGCAACGATCTCGTGCTGCGCAGTCGCCAGCACACCGAGGAACTCGAGGTAAGGCGCAAGCTCGTGGCCCGGTGCAAGCGCTCGAAAGCGCTCGGCACGCGCGAGAAACAACTGCGACAGATCCGGGAGCACGACGAAGGGAGGCTTCGCCTGCTCCCCGATATTCGTCATGTCGGCTTCGATGCGCCGTCCACCAGGCATGGGTGCCTCTGCATGGAGCAAACAAAATGAGGGCTCTTCCTGCGCGCCAAAGCGGTTAGAAGAACCCTCGTCGCCTATTCGGCAGGGGTCACGCGCGGGCGCTCGACCTCACCCTCGCCGACTTCTTTGCGGAGCCACTTACGGTGATGCCGCCAACCCCAGCCGCCGGTGACGAACCCGCGGGTCATGGCGCTGATCGTGCCGCGCACCCAGATTGCCGCATACACGTGGACGATCCAGATCGTGATCGCCAGTACGGCGGCACCGGCATGAATGAGGGCAGCCATACGAAGTTGAGTGATGGTCGCCTTGAAGCCGAACAGTCCCTCGACATAAGCGAGACCCGGCTCCCACAGGCCGAGGCCCGTGATGAAAAGCACGGCCACCAGCACGGACTGCGACCAAAAGACGAACTTCTGGCCGGCATTGTACTTGCCGATCTCCGGCAAGTACTCGTCATTGCCTTTCAGGACGTAGCGGATGCGTGCGAGCCAGATCCAGTCCGTGCGCTCGGGCAAATTTTGCGCGAAGAAGCGCAGGAAGAGCCCGAGGAAGGCGATAACCAGCACCACGCCGATCCATGGATGGAGCCAGCGCACCGTGGCACCACCGCCGAACATTGTGCTCAGCCAGAAGAGACTCGGATGGAAGAGCGAGAGCCCGCTCAGCAGCAACAGCACGAAGCTGATCGCCACAATCCAATGATTGATGCGGGCACTTCCCGAATAGCGACGCACACGCAGGTGTGCGCCGCTGCCGTCATCGTGTGTGCTCACGACTTGCCTCCTTCGGCCAACTTCTCCGCGTTCTCCTCATCCTCGGGAGTGACGCGGTTGGGGCCCTGCAGCAAGTGATGGATAACGCCGGCCGCCGCTGTCAGGCCGATCAGGGCGAGCCCCGCGTACTTACCGACGCCCTTCCAGGCTTCGACGATCGGACTGATCCGCGGGTTCTCCGGTAGACCCGCGTAGAGCTGCGGCGTGTCGGCATGGTGGAGCACGTACATGACGTGCGTGCCCTGCACGCCCGGCGGATCGTAGAGCCCCGCTTTGTCGAAGCCGCGCGACTTCAAGTCGGCGATGCGCTTCGCCGCCCAGGTTTTCATCTCGTCCTTGGTGCCGAAGACGATCGCCTGAGTTGGACAGGCTTTCTGGCAGGCCGGACCCTGGCCAACGGCAACACGGTCAGAGCAGAGCGTGCACTTGTAGGCCTTGTGGTCCGCGCGTGAGATGCGGGGAATGTTGAAGGGACAGCCCTTCACGCAATACCCGCAGCCGATACAGTTCTCCTTCACGAAGTCGACGATGCCGTTGGAGTACTGCACGATGGCGCCAGGTGACGGACACGCTTTGAGGCAGCCCGGATCCTCGCAATGCATGCAGCCGTCCTTGCGGATCAGCCACTCGAGATTGCCGCTCTCCGGGTTCTCGTACTCGGTGTAGCGCATCAGCGTCCAGCTGTTGGGCGTGAGGTCGTGCGGGTTGTCATAGACACCCACGTTGACGCCAACTTCCTCCTTGAGCTGGTTCCACTCGAGGCACGCCGTCTGGCACGCCTTGCAGCCGATGCACTTCGACACGTCGATCAGCTTGGCGACCTCGGTCTGCCGCTTGGCAGGCGGTGTCACCGTGGATGCCGACCGGCGCATCAGATCCTTGTCGCCAAACCTGGCGGCGGACTTCTCGGTGGTGGGATTGGGGATTGCTGGAAACATTATCTTGCTCTCCCCTATGCCACAGGCCCGACGATGGGCTCTACGTTGACGAGGAACGCCTTGTACTCCGGCGTCTGCGAGTTGGCGTCACCGACCGGTGGCGTCAGCCCGTTGATCGGGTTGGCCTTGCGGGCCACACCGATGAAGCCGAAATTGAGTGGCAGTCCGACGGTGTGAACGGTCCTGCCGTCGATCGTCAGCGGTTTCAGGCGCTTCGTCACGACAGCCTTGCCCTTGACCGAGCCGCGCTTCGACCACACGCGCACCCAGCCGCCATGCTTGATGTCCTTCTCGGCTGCAAGCTGCTCGGACATCTCCACGAAGAACTCGGGCTGCACGACCGCATTCATGTGCACGCCCTTGGTCCAGTAGTGGAAGTGCTCGACGAGGCGATAGGTCGTCGCGACGATCGGGAACTCCTTCGCGTCGCCGAACGACGCCCGATCGCGCTGGAAGACGCGCGCGGCCGGGTTGCCTTTCAGCTTCGGGAAGACCGGGTTCGTCACCGGCGACTCGAACGGCTCGTAGTGGACGGGGAATGGTCCATCCGCCATCAGCCCACGCACCCAGAGACGCGAGACACCCTCCGGGTTCATGATGAAGGGGCCGGTGGCCCGCTCGGGTGGAATGGTCGGCACGTAGTCCGGCACGTCCGGCCCGGTCCAGCGCTCGCCATTCCAGTACATGAACTTCTTGCGCTCGCTCCACGGCTTGCCTTGCGGGTCAGCCGAAGCGCGATTGTACTGTATGCGACGATTAGCAGGCCAGGAGAAGCCCCAGTTGCCATAGACGCCGAGACCTGAGGGATCGCTGTTGTCGCGACGCTGCGAGAGATTGCCCGCAGGACCGTAGACACCTGTGTAGATCCACATGGCGCCGTCGGTCGTGCCGTCGTCGCGCATCTCGCCGAAGCTCGCGAGCTGCTCGCCGGCACGACGGGTGACCTTGCCGCTGGCATCCGCGAGGTCCGCGAGGGCCTTGCCGTTCAGCTCTTTCAGAAGCTCGTCGGAACTCGGCTCATGCGGATCCTTGTACGACCAGTCGACAGCCAGCAGAGGCTCGGCCCCCTTGCCGCCTTGGGTCTCGTAGAGCTTGCGGACGCGATTGAAGAGATCCGCCAGGATGACCACGTCGGTGCGCGAGTCATGATAGGGATCCGCCGCCTGCCACTTCCACGAGATACAGCGACTAGAGTTCGTGAGGCTACCTGCTTCCTCGGCGAACGAAGTGACCGGTAGCATGAACACTTCCGTTTGAATCTTGGCGGGATCGACGTTGTTGAACTCGCCGTGATTCTCCCAGAAACGCGCCGTGTCGGTCTCGATTGGATCGATGCTGATGAGGAACTTCAGCTTCGCGAGGCCGGCGGCACTCTTGTTCGAGTCCGCGATCGCCATGAGCGGGTTGAAACCCTGGCAAATTAGGCCGTTGGTCTTGCCCTGATTGATCAGGTCGAACATCCGCAGACAATCGTAAGCCACGTCGAGCTTCGGCAGCCAGTCGTAACCGAAGTTGTTCTCGGGCGTCGCCTTGGCGCCAAAGTACGACTTCAGGAAACTGACGTAGAACTTCCGATAGTTCTGCCAATAGCTCGTCTGGTTGGCCTGGAGCGGCTTGAACGTACGTTTGCTCAAGTGCGATTCGAGCGTCGGCTCCTGTTCTGTCGGCAAGTTCAGGTAGCCGGGGATGGCTGCCGTCAGAGTGCCTACATCGGTGATGCCCTGCACGTTGGAGTGACCGCGAAGAGCGTTCACACCGCCGCCGGGAATGCCGATATTGCCGCACAGGAGCTGGATCATCGCCGCGGTTCGAATGTTCTGCGCACCGTGCGAATGTTGCGTCCAGCCGAGCGCGTACATGATCGTCATCGCCCGCTCGCCGTTAGCGGTCGAGGCAATCCACTCGCAGACCTTCAGGAACTTGTCCTGTGGCGTACCGCTCACGCGCGATACCATCTCGGGCGTGTAAACCGCGAAATGCTTCTTCATGAGCTGGAAGACCGAGCGCGGGTGCTCGAGCGTCATGTCGCGCACGGCAAAGCCGTCCGCGCCGATCTCGTACTCCCAGGAGCTACGGTCGTAAGTCGCCTTCGACTCGTCGTATCCGGAGAAGAAGCCTTCGTTGAAGGCATATCCTTCCTTCACCAGATAGGCCGCGTTCGTGTAGTGGCGCACGTACTCCTTGTGGATCTTGTCGTTCGTGAGCAGGTAGTTCACGACGCCGGACAGGAAGGCGACGTCGGTCCCTGGACGGAGCGGCGCATAGTGATCGGCAACAGCTGCCGACCGCGTGAAGCGCGGGTCAACCACCATGAGCTTGGCGCCACGCTCGGCTTTCGCCTCCGTGACCCACTTGAATCCGCAGGGGTGAGCTTCGGCGGCATTGCCGCCCATAACGAGGACGAGATCAGTGTTCCTGATATCCGTCCAACTGTTGGTCATCGCACCGCGACCGAATGTCGGGCCCAGACTGGACACCGTCGGTCCGTGTCAGATCCTCGCCTGGTTTTCGATCTGAAGCAGACCGAGGCCACGCGCGACCTTATACGTCACCCAGCCGGTCTCGTTGGTGACCGAGCTGCCGGAGAGAAACGCCGTTGTCGTCCAGCGATTGACCGTCGTGCCAGCCGCATTCTTCTCGACGAAGTTGGCGTCGCGATCTTCCTTCATCAGCTTCGCGATACGCTCCATCGCGAAGTCCCAGGTGACCGGCTCGAACTTGGCCTCACCGGGCTTGCGGTACATGGGCGTCTTCACGCGAGTCGCGGAGTGAATATAGTCGATGGCGGCGGCGCCCTTCGGGCACAGCGTCCCGCGGTTCACCGGATGGTCGGCATCACCCTCGATATGGACGACCTCGAGCTTGCCCTTGCTGGCCTGGTTGGGGGCCGCATAGACGAGCATCCCGCAGCTTACCGCGCAGTACGGACACGTGGTGCGCGCTTCCTTTGTCCGAACGAGTCTGAACGGCTTCACATGAGCTGAGACTTGCGCCTCGGCCTCCGCAAAGCCGAGCGCGCCGATCGCGGTTCCTGCGGCGCCGGCACCAGCCAGCTGCATGAACCTTCGGCGGGAGACTTCGATGTTCATGGGACGGTCACCTCCTCATCCAGATGTCATCTGATTATTATTCTTAATCTAAGGAGGAGACTGCAGAGCTCAGCCGCTATCAAGGCGGCTCCGACAATGCTGCGATCGCAAAAGCCAATCGATGTTCTTTGGCGCTTTACGTGCACTGCCCGGCCATGCCTTTGAGAGCGCCGTCGCGAACCTGCGCAAGCAGCGCGGCCATCGCCGGTTGGAGGGGAAACCGTTTCGATACAATGAGCCCGATCGAGCTCACGACTTCCGGTTCAACAATGGGAACGGTGCGCAGCGAGCCAGTGAGGTCAATGGCGTCACAAACGAGGTTTGACACCACGCTGACCCAGAGGCCGGTATGGACATGAGTGGTTAACGCAAGAATCGAATCCGTCTCGACGGCGGGGCGAACCTCGATGCCGTGGCGGCGCAGCGTTTCATCGATGATCTGCCGCTGTTGGAGATTCGGCGCGAAGAGGCAGAGCGGCATGCCCGCGAGGTCCGACCAAGTGATCTGTGCGCTATCGCCGAAGCGTCGGCCGGCTGTGGTTAGAAGCAGATAGCGTTCTTCATAAAGCGGCACTTCCTCAAGCTCATCGCTCGGGGCGCCGCTGATGTACCGCACGCCGGCGTCGATCTCGCGTTCATGCAGAAGCTTGATAATCTCGTCAGATGTGCGGGTGATCAGCGTAAATCGGACGGTCGGATTGCGGAGCTGGAAAGGTGCTGTAAGCGAGGCTATGAGCGGCATGGCAGCCGGCATGGCGGCAATACGCAGTTGGGCACCATGGCCCTGCTGCATGCTCAGGATTTCCTGACGCATCGCGTGCACATCGCCGACGAGGCGCCGCGCCCAGAGCAACACGCGCTCGCCCTCTGGCGTGAAGCCGAGAAAGCGCGAGGATCGTTTGACAAGCGGGACGTTCAGCATCTCCTCGAGCTGCTGAATGCCTTGCGAGAGCGTCGGCTGAGCGACGCCGCAGCTTTCGGCAGCACGCCCGAAATGCTTCTCGCGGGCGAGTGCGATCATGAATTCCAGCTTCTCGAGCACAAGGCCCTCCTTGCCTAAGCAGGTTCGCAGCCTGGATGCGATGTTAAGGCCGAATCTGACCTGCAGGGCAATAGAGCTGGGATAGCCGGGCGGACATCCCGCAATCTCGCAGCCTCCACGCGATATGAAAGCTAGCGCCGCGCCTTTGGCAAGCGGAGCACAAGAAACCCAACAAGCGCCAAATTGGCGATGTTGAAGATGATCCCTGTCATGAAAGCCGGCGCATAGGAGCCGAAGTGGTCATAGAGCATACCGGCGAACCAGCTCCCGGCGGCCATGCCACTCATGCCCGCGAACAATGTGAGCGGCATCCGCCATGACGCCTCAGAAGATGGAAACACATCACGCACGGCAACTGCATACGCAGGAATGATGCCGGCAAAACCGAGGCCGTAGGCGGCGGCGACGACGAACAGGCCAGCTTCATCCTGCGTGAACGAGAACGCAATAATCGCCAGCGCCTGCAAGCACGAACCAGCAAGCACCGTGCCGAGGCCGCCAATGCTATCGGCCAACGCCCCCCAAGCCTGCCGGGCCACGAATGCAGCCGCGAGCATGACCGACAGCATGGTCGCGCTGCGTGCTGGCGAAATGCCGACATCGGTACAGAAGGCAACAAGATGCGCCTGTGGCAGAGCCATCGGGATACAGCAGCAAAAGGCTGCAGCGCACATCAACACCTGCACCACATTGGGCCGCATGCCACCGAGCTGCCGCTCCGGAGCCGTGGCATCAGGTGAATACTGTGGCGCAGCGGGAACGGGCTTGAGCAGAAGCGTCGCCGGTAGGACGATTGCCAGCACCAGCACGCCATACCCCGCCATTAGCGTTTGCCAGCCGATGCTCGAGATGGCCCGCTCAAAAAAAGCGGGCCAGACTACTCCCGCGAAGTACTGCCCGGAAGAAATCAAAGCGATTGCCGTGCCGCGTCGGCGATCGAACCAACGACTGATGTAGATCAGCAGCGGGGGGTGGATGGCACTGTTGCCGAGAAATCCCAACAGGATATGACCGACGAAGAATGCCCAAGTCGAACCGAGCGAAGCTATCGCGAGGCCTGCGGCCGTCATGCAAGCGCCGATCGCGACGGTGGCGCGGATGCCGATGCGATCAGCAAGCCAACCCATCAAGATCCCGCCCAAGCCGGTGCCGATCCAAACCAGCGCGATGACCAGCGACACGAACGAGCGATCTGTGTTCAGCGCCTCCTGAATGGGCTTCAGGCCGACCACGATGAGCAGCGGCGAACCGTAGGCGATCGTCAGGATCGCAAGTACGAACCATGCGGTCCGCCATGATGCTCGAGTTTCAATGCTGGCCGTCGCATTTGCACTGCCGCCAGAGGCCCCGTCCATAACGCTTCCTCATTGCATGCTTGTTATTGAGGCCAATCCTAGGGCCGAGATAATTTGGCGCAATACTTCAGTTCGAGGGGCAGACGTGCTCCATAGGCCCGCCCACAAGGCATTGCCGATCGCATGGAGGAGGGAAAATTGCGTGGGCGATTTTGATCAAAAGCAGGCAGGGCGCCGAGACAATCATCGCCGTTGCTGGCGTCTTTCACAGAGCAATCGTAAAGTGCAATTGCGGAATTTGATCGGGCAATGAATCCGCGCTCTCCTGAAGATACATGACTATTGGGTTTGAGCGAGACAGGCTCTCACTCAAGCCCGCCTTTTTTAGGTCGTCGAACGCAGCGCGTTAACGGCTTCGAGCGTTCTGGACTCCATCAACGGTGGAGTGCAGTGATGAAGCATATTTCGATTATCCTCGCGGCGGTTCTTGCAACGACGGGCGCTGCTCTCGCTCAAAGCGATGGAAAGCAGCCGCCCGCGAAACAATCTGCGCCATCCGAGAGCAGTGATGCTCCCGGCCATGACGCGCAGACCGGCAAACCTGAGACCGGCGAGAAAGAAAAGAACGACCTCGCGAAGAAGCAAGGGGCCAAGAAGCCACCGCAGGATCAAGGAACGCAAAAGGCAACGGCTCCGAAGTGAGCGACTTGAGCGCGAAGCCATCCTGAGTTACCAAATCTATGCGAGATGCCTACCCTCGTTGGAGCGTCTCTGCATGTGGGAAGGCAGGCTCCGAAAGGGGCCTGCCTTTTCGTTATCGTCGATTGTGGGGGCGAGCGGACATCTGCGTAACGGCTGAAGCAACCAACCGCGCAGCTCGGCGGATGTCTACTTTCTCTGGAGGCTGTGTGAGAACGCGGCTGTTTGTCGAAGATCGGTGGCTTCGAATTGGTTAGCAGCATCATTCGCGGTGCGCGTGCAGTTTCGGCTCCCAAGGTGCCCACACTCGTCTCAGGGCATCCTGAGCGCTGCTCTCAGCCTATAAACCGGCTTATTACGCCCTCATCGCCTTCACCAATCCCGGCACTCCCAGGATCGCGATCACGCGCGTCATATTGTAGGCCAGCACGTGCAAGGCCATCTCGGTCGCGACGTGCCGCAACGTCTTCATCTTGAAGTGCGTCGCGCCCATCCAGGCCTTGATCGTTCCGAACGGGTGCTCAACCGTCTTGCTCCTGAGCGGCACTTTGTCGGGATCGTCGTCGAGCCGCTTCTGCACTCGCTCCAGGATGCCCTCGTGCTCCCATCGTCGGATGCGTCGCTCCTTGCCGGTGCAGCACCTGTGCTTGATCACGCAGGTCACGCAGTCGTTCGTCCAGTAGTTCCGGACTGTCTTGCCGTCCTGCTCGTTCGTGTAGTGGTAAGGGAGCCATTTGCCAGCCGGACATTCGTAGGCGTCCTTCTCCGCGTCATAGACGAAGTCAGCCCTGTCGAAGCGACCGACCGCTGCGGCATTGGAGGTGTGCGGCTTCGAGACGGTGACGGCGATTCCCGCCTGCTCACACGCAACGATTTCCTCACCCTTGTAGTAACCCTTGTCGGCGATCGCCTCGATGGTTTCGCTGGCCATCGCGTCGCGCGCTTGGAGCGCCATCATCGACAGGGCATCGCGGTCGTAGCCGAGGTTCGTCACCTCATGCGCGACGATCAGATGGTGCTTGGTTTCGACCGCGCTCTGGACGTTGTAGCCCACAACGCGGGGCTGCTTGCTCGTTGTCGCCATGGCCCGGCAGTCGGGATCGGTAAGCGATACCTGCGTCTCGCCGGTCGAGTCCATCCGTTCCTCGATGGAGCGTAGCGTCCGTCCCTCCTTGCGGTAATGCGCGAGCTTTTTGATGACGCGCGACAGCCGCGCTTCGATCGGGTGCATGCCGGTCTTGACCAGAACCTCGTCGGCACGGTCGAGCTCACCCATATACCGATCGATTGCCAAATCGATCTCGCCCAGCCGCCGCCTGAGTTTTTCGCGCGTATAGCTCTTGGCCTTGGCATTGACGGCCTTGAACTTGCTGCCGTCGATCGCGACGAGGCTGGCGTCCAGAAGATCGATGTCCCTGCAGAGCGCGACGAACTGGCGGCAGACCTTGCGGATCGCGGGGCCGTTGTCCCGTCGGAAATCGGCAATCGTCTTGAAGTCTGGCTTCAAGCGACCCAGCAGCCAGATCAGCTCCAGGTTCCGCGCACATTCGCGCTCGAGCCTACGCGAAGATTGCACTTGGTTGAGATAGCCGTAGACGTAGAGCTTGAGCATCGTCGCTGGATGATATCCGGGGCGGCCCGTCGACTCCGGCTCGACGTCAAAGCCAAGCACAGCGAGATCCAGCATACCGACGAAAGCATCGACAGCGCGGACCGGATTATTCTCATCGACATATTCGTCCACGCAGTCCGGCAGCAAGGTCGTCTGGCTTCGATCCAGCCCCTCGATGAAGCGCTTCATGCGAGCCCCCGCTTGTGGCGCGCAGCTCATAACATGATTTGCTCGTCAGACCTGTTTTCACACAGGCTCTCTGCATCGCTTCCCAGCGCGGCCGCAACATCCCACAAGCTGCCATCGCGTGAGGTGTGATTGGCGACGCGAAACACGCCACAACGATGTCAGGTCTCGGGGTACTGCGTCGCTCGATCAGATGTCGACTGTTCCGCAATCTCGATGGCGTCGTCGATCTCGATGCGAGATGGCGTCCGCCTAGTCAGGTGCTGCACCTTGAGTATTGACATACACGGCATAAATGGACTGGCTCGCTGCGATCCGTCGCGACTGAGCG
>JALHMB010000021.1 GCA_022844275.1 Hyphomicrobiaceae bacterium | reverse complement strand
CTTGCCGCGCTCGGCTGGATCGGCCTCCCTCTATCGGGCATTTCGCTCGCCGATGCCTTGTGGCGCGTCTATGGCTCCCTGCGCGGACCCGATCTGGTCCTCTCGCTCGACGGCGTGTCAACTTATGGCACGCATATCCCTTGGTCGGCGGTCTACTACATCACGGCCAAGCGCGAGCTCGGCGTGTCCAACATCGAGCTACATCTCATCCCGGGAGCAGGCGACCACTTCGAATTCGATCTTGCCGGCCGGCTGGCCCGCTGGGCATCCAAATCTGCCGGGAACGACGGCCTTCTGCTCTCAGCCTTTGCCCTTAAGATCGGGCATGACGAATTGGCGGCCCTTATCGAAGCGTATCGTGCCGAAGCGCACCGCCAGCTGAGCGGGGGTGCGGGTCCGACCCCACTGGACGCGCCCGCCTGAGCCACCTAATACAGCCCCCACGCGGTTCCACACACGCGCCAGGGCACCTACCATGTTCGATATCAAGGCCATTCGCGACAACCCCGCCGCCTTCGACGCCGGCCTCAAGCGCCGTGGGCTGGAGCCGCTCTCGTCCGGCCTCATTGCTAAGGACGAGGAACTGCGCGCGATCAAGACGCGCCTTCAAGAAGCTCAGGCGCGGCGCAATGCGGCCTCGAAGGAGATCGGCAAGGCCAAGGGCGCCAAAGACGAGGCGCTTGCGGCGAAGCTCATGGCGGAGGTTGCGTCCCTCAAGGACCAGCTCCAGACGGATGAGGACAAGCAGCGGGAGCTGGAAGCCGCACTCGAGCGCGAGCTGGCCGTGCTGCCGAACATTCCGCTCCCCGACGTGCCCCAAGGCAAGGACGAGACGGCGAACGTTGAGGTCCGCCGCTGGGGCGATCCAAAGACCATGCCGGCCGCAAGTCTGAACAAGCCGAAGCAGCACTTCGAGCTTGGCGAAGCCCTCGGTCTCATGGATTTTGAGGCGGCCGCGCGCATGTCGGGCGCGCGCTTCGTCGTGCTGAAGGGACAGCTCGCGCGTCTCGAGCGCGCGCTCGCGATGTTCATGCTCGACATTCACACCGGCGAGTTCGGCTATACGGAATGCCAAGTGCCCCTGCTCGTGCGCGATCCGGCGATGTATGGCACGGGGCAACTGCCGAAGTTCGAGGAGGATTTGTTCTCGACCTTACGCCGGCTGACGAACGCTGAAGTAGCATCGGTAATCACCGAGATACTTGACCGATCAGATTCGGACGATGCGCTTTTTGATATGGATAGTATTTCACCCAAGGGTGAAGCTCTAGGTGACAGGCTAATGAGGCAGTTGGCTGGGCTTTGGCTCATCCCCACCGCCGAAGTGCCACTTACGAACCTCGCGCGCGAGCAGATCATCGACGAGGCGACGCTGCCGCTGCGCTACACGGCGTGGTCGCCGTGTTTCCGCTCAGAAGCAGGCGCGGCGGGACGCGACACGCGCGGCATGATCCGCCAGCATCAATTCAGCAAGGTCGAGCTGGTCTCCATCACCACACCCGCGCAGTCGCTGGCCGAGCACGAGCGCATGACCAACTGCGCCGAGACCATCCTCAAGCGCCTGGGCCTACCCCACCGCACGATCGTTCTCTGCACGGGCGACATGGGCTTCTCCGCCCAGAAGACCTATGACATCGAGGTCTGGCTGCCGGGCCAGGATGCCTATCGCGAGATTTCGTCCTGCTCGGTGTGTGGCGACTTCCAGGCCCGCCGCATGGGCGCGCGCTTCCGGCCGGCCGGGGCTAAGGGCACGGAGTTCGTGCACACGCTGAACGGCTCCGGCCTCGCGGTCGGCCGCACGCTCATCGCGATCCTGGAGAACTACCAGCAGGCCGATGGCACCGTGCTCATCCCAGAGGCGCTACGGCCCTACATGGGCGGCATGGAACGAATCGCACGATCCTGAATTCTCCGCCGCGCGAATCGACGGTTACCGGGTTCCTAAGAGCGGAAACATTACATTACTGAAATAGTGGGGAACGACCTTGGCTTACCTCGGTTCTTTACACTGAGGAGATATGAGCCATGGAGAAGCACACACTCAGAAGATTGGGCGCGCAGCTTCGTAAAGAAATCGTGCCCTTGGAAGACCTGCCGTTCCCCATGAGGGAGGCATTGCGAAAGCTCGCGGAAAAATATGACGGATGCCCCACCGCATCCAACGATGACGAACAGAATTGCGAGCCTACGAACCACGACACTGGTGGCCCCGGCCAGCCGCGCAGCTCTTCGATGTCGAAGGAATAGATCTAGGCGGGCTTTTTCCCTTTGACCTTCGTCTTCGTACCCGTGGATCCGAACCCGCCGGCGCCGCGCTTGGTCTCTGACACCGCCTTCACCTCGACGAGGTTCGCCTGCACGACGGGCGCAACGATGATCTGCGCGATGCGCTCGCCGCGCTCGATGGTGACGGTGTCTGCGCCGAGATTGACGAGCATGACCATGACCTCGCCGCGGTAGTCGGAATCGATCGTACCCGGCGAGTTCAACAGCGTGATGCCATGACGAATGGCGAGGCCCGAGCGCGGCCGCACCTGCACCTCATAGCCCTCAGGGATCTGCAGCACGAGGCCTGTCGGCACGAGCTTGCGCTCGCCGTGCGCGAGGTCCATCGGCGCATTTTCCGGCACCGCTGCAACGAGATCCATGCCCGCAGCACCCGCGGACTGATAGGCCGGCAGATCCAGGCCCTTGGCGTGCGGCAGCCGCAGCACCTCGATCGTTACTTTTCCCATATCGCCCCCGATTTCTCCGCGCCCCCGCGCGATCAGGCCTCGCCCGTGTTTTCCGCGAGCCACGCCGCCACGCGATCCATCAAACGGCGCGCGACGTCGCTCTTGTCGAGGTCCGGCCAACTCTCGACACCCTCGGCACTCACGATGTGCACGGCATTGCGATCGCCGCCCATGATGCCTGTCGCCGGCGAGACATCGTTGGCGACGATCCAGTCGGCGGCCTTGCTCTTACGCTTCTTCTTTGCGTTCTCAAGAACGTTCTCGGTCTCGGCCGCAAAACCGACGACGAGAGGCGGACGCTTGCCGGCCTTCGCGTGACCGACCGTCTTCAGAATGTCCGGGTTCTCGACGAGCATCAGCGTCGGCGTATCGCGCTTCGGGTCTTTCTTGATCTTCTGATTGCTCGCATCGGCGACGCGCCAGTCCGCAACCGCCGCCGCGAAAATGCCGACGTCAGCAGGGAGCGCGGCTTCGACCGTTGCCAGCATCTCGCGCGCGCTCTCGACACGCGACACGAACACGCCGTGCGGAATGGGTAGATCCGTCGGCCCGGAGACGAGCGTCACGCGGGCGCCGAGCGCGCGCGCCGCCGCCGCGAGCGCATAGCCCTGCTTGCCGGATGAGCGATTGGCGATGTAGCGCACGGGATCGATGGGCTCGTGCGTCGGACCGGCCGTGATCAGCACATGGCGACCGGCGAGCGGACCCCTGGCGCCAATGTTCGCTGCGGTCTCATCACCCCAAAGCTTCTCGATCGCAGCGAGGATCTCGTGCGGCTCGGCCATGCGACCGGGGCCGGCTTCATTGCGCTCGGCCATCTCGCCCGCATTCGGTCCGACGAAGTGGATGCCATCGGCTTCGAGTGTCGCGACATTGCGCTGCGTCGCCGCGTGCTGCCACATGCGCGAGTTCATGGCCGGCGCGATGAGCACGGGCTTGTCGGTTGCGAGCAGGACGGCCGTCGCGAGATCGTCCGCATGACCGCCCGCCATCTTCGCCATGAGATCGGCCGTTGCCGGCGCGACGACAATCAAGTCGGCTTCGCGCGAGAGGCGGATGTGGCCGATTTCGCGCTCGTCATCGACGTCGAAAAGCTCGGTCAGCACGCGCTCGTTGGAGATCGCACTCACGGAGAGCGGCGTCACGAAAGCCTGCGCAGCCTTGGTCATCACAGTGCGCACGGAGAAGCCGCGCTCGCGCGCGCGCCGGATCAGCTCCAGGCACTTGTAGGCGGCAATGCCACCGCCGATGATGAGAAGCAGGCGTCGCTCGCGCACGGGCTTCTAGCTCCTGACTACAGCGTGCAGTGTACCACTGGCACCCCGTGGACACTAAACACGATCAGGAATTACGCTTTCCGGACATATACTCGGGCAGCCAGGCGGCATGGCCTTTGCGCAGCTGTGCCAGCGGCAGGGCGGTCTCGCCCTTGAGTTGTATGGCATCACCACCGGTACGCCCGATGATCCGCACGGCGAGCCCGAGCAGCCGCGCCCGCTCGGCGATCTCCTCGCCCGTCGAGGGACTGGCCGCGAGCACATAACGCCCCTGGTCCTCGCCGAACCAGACGGCGTGCGCCGGCAGCTTGCCCTCGTAAGGAAAGAGCTCGACGCCGCGATTGCCGGCGAGCGCCATCTCCGCAACCGCAACCAGCAGCCCGCCGTCGCTCACGTCATGGACGGCCGACACCTTCTCCTCGCGGATGAGCGCGCGCACGAGATTGCCGGCCTTGATCTCCTCGGGAAGATCGACCGGCGGTGGCGCACCTTCGCTCTTGCCGGTGACATGCAGCTGATAGAGCGACTGGCCGAGATGGCCTTCCTCGTGCCCGATCAGGATCAGCAGATGGCCATCGTGCTTGAGCTTGATGTCAGCCGTCTTCGACCAGTCCGGAATGAGACCCACACCGCCGATGGCCGGCGTTGGCGGAATGCCCTTGCCGTTCGTCTCGTTGTAGAGCGAGACATTGCCCGACACGACGGGATAGCCGAGGGCGCGGCACGCTTCGCCCATGCCTTCGACCGAGCCGACGAACTGGCCCATGATCTCGGGCCGCTCGGGATTGCCGAAGTTCATGTTGTCCGTGATGGCAATCGGATCGGCGCCGACGGCCGTCAGATTGCGCCACGTCTCGACGACCGCCTGCTTCGTGCCCATGACCGGATCGGCGAGGCAGTAGCGTGGCGTGACATCACAGCTCGCGGCGATCGCCTTCTTCGTCCCGTGCACGCGCACGACCGCCGCATCGCCACCGGGCCGGCCGATCGTGTCGCCCATGACGAGATGATCGTACTGCTCCCAGATCCAGCGGCGCGATGCGAGGTGCGGCCCGCTCATCATGTCTTCGAGCGTGCCGGTGAGGCTCGACGGCGCCGGCACCCACTCCGCGAGAATGGTCTTCGGCGGCACGGTTGGCACCCACGGGCGCTGATAGAGCGGCGCGGAATTCGCGAGCTTGTCGACAGGGAGATCCGCTTCGATCTTACCCTTGTGCTTGACGATCATGCGGCCCGTGTCGGTCGTCTTGCCGATGATCGCGAAATCGAGGCCCCACTTGCGGAACACGGCCTCGCCCGCGCCTTCCGATCCCGGCTTCAGGATCATGAGCATGCGCTCCTGGCTCTCCGAGAGCATCATCTCGTAGGCCGTCATGTTCAGCTCGCGCTGCGGGACGTGATCGAGATCCAGCTCGATGCCGACGCCGCCCTTGTCCGCCATCTCCGACGTAGAGGAGGTAAGGCCCGCCGCGCCCATGTCCTGGATGGCAATGATCGCATCGGACGCCATCAGCTCGAGGCATGCCTCGATCAGCAGCTTTTCCGTGAAGGGATCGCCGACCTGCACGGTCGGGCGCTTCTCGTCGCTCTTGTCGTCGAACTCGGCCGACGCCATGGTCGCGCCGTGAATGCCGTCGCGGCCCGTCTTCGAGCCGACATAGACGACCGAGAGACCTACGCCCTTTGCGGCCGAGTAGAAAATCTTGTCCGAGCGCGCGTGCCCGATGCACATCGCGTTGACGAGGATATTGCCGTTGTAGCCGGGATCGAAGTTCGTCTCGCCGCCGACCGTCGGCACGCCGACGCTGTTGCCGTAACCGCCTATCCCTGAGACGACGCCCGACACGAGGCTGCGCGTCTTGGGATGCGCGGGATCGCCAAAGCGCAGCGCATTGAGGTTCGCGATCGGCCGCGCGCCCATGGTGAACACGTCGCGCATGATGCCGCCCACGCCCGTCGCCGCGCCCTGGTAGGGCTCGATGAAGCTCGGGTGGTTGTGGCTCTCCATCTTGAACACGGCGCAATCGCCATCGCCGAGATCGACGACGCCCGCGTTCTCGCCCGGCCCCTGGATGACCTTCGGCCCCGAAGTTGGGAGCTGGCGCAGCCAGAAGCGGCTCGATTTGTACGAGCAGTGCTCGGACCACATGACCGAGAAGATGCCGAGTTCCAGGAAGGTCGGCTCGCGGCCGAGAATGCCGAGCAGGCGGTCGTATTCGTCCCCCTTGAAGCCGTGGGCGGCAACCACCTCGGGCGTGATCTTCGGGTAGGACGTGGCGGCAGTGGTGGCGCTCATGGCGTGTCCGGGTTGCTTAGGCCTTTCGGGGCCTTATAGCCGGGCGCGACCGCACTGTCTTGTGGGGGATGCGGGGGTGTGGCGACGGGGTTGGGGATGGCTCGTTGAACCTTACAGCAAGAGCGCGCGGATTTCCGCACCTGCGCCCGCGATGCTGATACCATTGTGAGGGGCGCATTGGCACCACCTCGACCGATCGCGCATATTCAGTTGCTTCTTTCTTTTTTGGCTGGGGGCCATGGATATAGCAAACGAGTTCTTTGCAGTACTTGGTGCTATTCTGCTCATGTTTTCGCCCGGCCTACTGGTGGTGTTGGCGCTGCCAACGGACACGCTCCTTCCGCGTATGGTTCTTCTAGCGGCGTTCATTTTATCGCCTGCCGTAGTTGCTCTCGAACTCGCCGTGGCGTCATACTTCGGCGTCGCATTTTCTTCATTCGTCTCCGCTGCCGCTGCAGGCAATGCTATTGCCGCCGCTGCATTTCTAGCGATCGCCCGTCCCACCATTAGATTGAGAATTCCAATCGCATGGGTGGCACTTGCAGCAGTGATCATTGTTCCATTCGCGATCATCATATTCGGCGAACCCTACCGCCGCGAGTATAGCTTCCATAATATGATGCAGCTGGCGGCATTCGAAAGCATCTATCAGCTTCCGAGACCGCCGGAAGAACTGACGCTCGCCGGAACACGCTTGAACTATGGCTGGCTCGGTTGGGCGCAACTGGCGGTCATGTCGAAGCTACTGGATCGCGCCCCGACGCTTTTGTACATCCCCATAAATATCGCTCAGTTCATAGCGCTGTTTGTTGTCCTCTGCGAGGCCGTCGCCGCCACATACGAGAAATCATCGCACGCCACCCAAATGGCGATTGGGCTGGCCGTGGGGACAATCATGCTCTCTCCTGCACTTGGCGGCCTAACTTTCTTGGTATCGGACCTCGGCTTTCCGCGTCTACAGGCCGACGGACGCGTCACTCCATCGTTCAGCAAACACGTCAACATGGATCTGATGGCGTTCGGCCTCTCGAGCTTCGCCTTGATGGTCTATGCGGCCGTCCGCGGCGCTCAAACGCGCCACCTGGGAGCAGCACTGCTCCTGCCGATCGCCACGTTATCCACCGGCATCGTCTATCCTCTGCTCGTGGTGCCCTGCGTCGTATTGGGCGGCCTCTTCGTGATAGTGGCGCTCCTTGCGCCTTCGTTTCCCCCATGCGACTTTGCGCACTATTCAAAAGCCGAGTGCACAGTTTTGGGGATCGTCGGGATAGCGTGCCTAGTGCCGGTGGCTGCCTACGTCACATACTTAGGGCATGACACAACGAAAGGAATTGTACAAATCCGGCTACGGGGTCTGCCGTCGAAGGGGCTGGGAGGCCTAGCCACCTTCATACTACTGAATGCACTTCTGCTGTTTGTGATGGTCAATGCGTGGCGGCTTCGCTTAGCGGTTCCACTGCTGTTCGCTGCCTCAACTGCGGTCTTGCAGGTGATGTACACGACTGTCGAGCTGCCGGTCTACGTCGAGTACAAGTTTCTCTACGGAGCGCTATTACTTGCGACACCAGTAACAGCAGCGGCAGTATTAGCGTGGTCGTCGCCACACGGCAGACTGGGCAACACTGCGCTGGTGAGCACATTCGCAATACTGCTCGCTTCGACTCTCGCGCTCTTGCCGATCAAGCAGCAGATGCGGATAGAGACCGCCGATGCGCTCGACGAGCACCACGCGCGAATACAATCGACAGAATCATCGTCAGCATGGCTTCTCGCCGTCCGACAGCATACGCCAGCCGATACCATGCTGCTCAGCGGACCTACCGAGAAGCCACTTGCCATATTCGCGGCGCGCGCCCTGTACGTATGCGCTGACAGAGAGACGAACGAGGGCGTAGAGCGTACCGTCCTGCGTGTCGGCTACGCCCTGCGATGCGAAACCGAGCTTGTGGTGGTCAAAGGCTACAGCAAAGACGAGATCAGGCGCAGGACGCTTGTCCTTAGCATCGTTCTCAACGAGAGCATCGACGACGCCCTCGCCTTGGAGACCCTTGCCACGCTTAGCCGGCTCGATAGACCGCTGGCAATTCACACCAGCAGGGAGTCTGGGTTTCTGAAGTGGCTCAAGGAGCGAGGCATCGGCCGCGAAATCTTCGCCAGTCGAACCGATGCAGTATGGCTGGTTGACCGTGTCGAACTGATGAAAGTCGACGCGAGAGCCGATCGTACACGCTCATAGCAAAGCACTCTCACCAGTCGTCGCACCACCTCAAGAATATATTCCGCTAACGCCGGAACTCTCTTGTCCCACCTACACCGCCTCCTCATCACCCAATCCCAATTCGACACGTGGGCCAATTCCACGAAGTCGAGAAGTCTCTACGCTTTCGGCGCCGCGATGGTGCTGCTTGCTTTGTGCTGCGCCGCCGCCGTCGCGATCATGGGACCGCGGCTCGTGCGCGAAGGATCGTTGCTCTGGTTCGGCACGCGAGCGGAGGGAACGGTCCGCCACACCAAGCTCGAAGACGTCGGGAAGTTCAAAGACGGCGCGCCGAAATACCGGCTGAGGATCGACTACCGCTTCGTTGCCGCGAACGGCTCTCGCCACGAAGGCTCGACCACCCGGACCGACGTACGCACGCCGCCGGATCTATCCGCGGGCGACGCGATCGGCGTCTACTACAGCTCTGCGAACCCGACCAACTCCGTCGCCGAGCACAACCTCAGGATCGACGTCTACGCGCTCGCGCTGTTCCTGCCGTTTCTCGGTTTGATGGGGATCGGCTGGCCGATGTTCTGGGCCTGGCGGGTTTCCAGGTGGCGCCGCGCTGCTTCCTGACGCGCACCCACCTTACCCCTTCCTCAACACAAAATGCGTGGCGTTGGGCGTCATGACGTACTCGGTGCGCCGATAGCCAAGCTTGATCGTGTCGATGCCTGCGAAGAGGTGCTCGCCGGAGCCGAGCATCACCGGGGAGATCGCAACGTGCATCTCGTCGATCAATCCGGCGCGCAGATACTGCCGGATCGTCGCCGCGCCCCCACCCAGCAGCACATCCTTGCCCTCGGCAGCCTGGCGGGCCTGCGCGAGCGCCGTCTCGATGCCGTCGGTCACGAAGTGAAAGGTCGTGCCGCCTTCCATGGTGATCGGCGCGCGCGCATGGTGCGTCAGCACGAAGACAGGGCGGTGGTAGGGTGGATTGTCGCCCCACCATCCCTTCCAGCTTTCATCGGGCCAAGGTCCGCGCACCGGCCCGAACATATTCCGTCCCAGGATCCAGGCGCCGATATTCGCGAACTGCCGCGCACCGAAATCATCGTCAGGACCGGTCGTGCCGCCCTCTTGCCCGTGCACCTTCTGAAAGGTCCGGGTCGGCACGAACCACTCGTGCAGCGCCTCGCCGCCGATGCCGAGCGGATTCTCGAGCGTCTGCTCGGGACCGGCGCCGAAGCCATCCAGCGATATCGAAAAGCAGCTCACGCGAAGCTTCGACATGGCGGCCTCCTCCTCTCGCTGAGCCCCATAAGGGCCGATTTCACTCGTCCTGCTGGCTCTCGCGCCATTTCTTGACATGCGGAATGCGCGGGACAATCACCGCATAAACCGACGCGATGATGGCAATCACGTACCAGCCGATGCCGATGGCCATGCCGATCGCGGCGGCGAACCATACCGCCGCTGCGGTTGTCAGATTTCTGATCGTGTTGTTTTCGCTTTTGAGGATCATCCCCGCGCCGAGAAATCCCACGCCCGACACGACCTGAGCGGCGATGCGGGCAGGGCTGTTGGGATCGGCGACGGTCGACACGAATGTGAACAGGCACGCGCCCGCCATGACGAAGCAGTGCGTGCTGATGCCGGCGGGTTTGTTGCGGAGTTCGCGCTCCACACCGATGAGCGTGCCGAGCATCAGGCACAAAATGAGCTTGAGAGCGAACGCTCCTTCCAAGCCAGTCAACCATCCAGACATGCGCGCTTGTATTCCCTCTCCCATAGCAAAGCCCGACCGATCGTTCGTGGCGGCAGCCACGAAGCGCGCTTTGCCTTTGCCATACGGCAAATGAACCCCCACATGACGTATTTATGACCAGCATGCGGATGTTCAAGAGGACGAGGTGCGTCATGTTGGAAGTGCGCGAACCTTCGGCTCAATCCACCGACGCCAACGGACGGCTCACGCTCTCCAGCGGCTTGCGTTCGGCCGCGACGGCCCAGATGCCGGCGACGATCGCCGCCGCGATCATGAGGCCCGCGCCGAGCAGATAGCCCGTGAAGACGCTCCAGCGCGATCCCGTCTCGATCAGCATTCCAAACAGCAGCGGACCGAGAATGCCGCCGACGCCCGTGCCGAGCGCATAGAAGAAGGCGATGGCGAGCGCGCGGATCTCCAGCGGAAAGGTCTCGCTCACGGTCAGATACGCGGAGCTTGCCGCAGCCGAGGCGAAGAAGAACGTGACCGTCCAGGCCATGGTCAGCTGCGTGGCGGTCAGCCATTCCTGCGCGAACATGAAGCCCGTGATCGCCAGCAGCAAACCGGAGATCGAGTACGTGAACGCGATCATCGGCCGGCGACCGACCGTATCGAACAAGCGCCCGAGAATAATGGGGCCCAGAAAATTTCCCGCAGCGAAGGGAAGTATGTACCAGCCGACGTGATCGGCGCGGATGCCGTAGAACTCCGTCAGGATCAGCGCGTACGTAAAGAAAATCGCGTTGTAGAAGAATGCCTGCGCGGCCATCAGGCTGAGACCGACGAACGTCCGCTGCCGCTGTGCGCGGAACAGCGTCGCGGCCACTTCGCTCAGCGGCGTGTAGTCGCGCGCACGAAGGCGGATGCGCGGAAACGGGCCGTCCGAGAGGTCATGCCCCTGCCGCCTGAACTGGCTTTCGATCACGCTCACAATCGCCTCGGCCTCGTCCGCGCGATTGTGCGTCATGAGCCAGCGCGGGCTCTCAGGTATCCAGAACCTCATGAGGAAAATGACGAGCGCCAGTGCCGCGCCGATCAGGAACGCCGCTCGCCAGCCCATGTCCACCGGCAGAAGCGTCGGATCGAGCAGCACGATGGAGCCCGCTGCGCCGAGCGCAGCACCCACCCAGAAGCTGCCGTTGATCGCGAGATCGGTCCAGCCGCGTACGCGTGCCGGGACGAGTTCCTGGATGGTCGAGTTGATGGCGACGTACTCTCCGCCGATGCCCGCACCGGTAATGAACCGGCACAGCATGAAGCTCCAAAGATTCCAGGTGAACGCGGTCGCGGCGGTCGCAAGCAGATAGACGCTGAGCGTGATGAAGAAGAGCTTCTTGCGCCCGAGGCGATCCGTCAGCCAGCCGAAGAATACGGCCCCGAGGACGGCACCCGCGATGTAGGCGCTGCCCGCAAGACCGATATCTGCGCTCGTGAACTGCAGCACGGGGCTCTGACGCAGCGCACCCGCGACCGCACCGGCGAGCGTCACCTCCAGTCCATCCAGGATCCAGGTGATGCCAAGGGCAAGCACGACGAGCGTATGAAATCGTCCCCACGGCAGACGATCTAGGCGCGCCGGAATATCCGTTACGACGATTTCGCCCGATTGCGAGGAACTTCGTTGCAACGCGCAATTTCCCACTGTGCTGGCGATCAAATGATCGGTGTGGCCGGAATTCTGCGGTCCTCGTATCGACAGTTAAACTGAGAGCAGCGCCCCGCGTTCCCAGGCTGATCACATGCGAGGCGCGACCATGGGCGGCGCCTCGTGAGGATTCCTGGGCCGCTCACCTCTTCACGCTCGCTTCTTAGTCTCCACGTACCGCTTGAAGCCATCGAGGATGGATTGCCAGCCTTGCCGCTGCAGCTCGGGCGAATTCTCCTGCTCGGGATCGAAGGAGACCTGCACCTGAACGCCCTCCGGACCTGGCGTGAACGCGACCTCGGCCGTCCGATCTCCGAATGCGTAGGCAATGAGCTTGTGCTCGACGATTTTCGTATACGTGCCTGCGAAATCGAAGCCCATACTACCGTCCTTGGCCTCCATGCGCGACGAGAAGGCGCCGCCCTCGCGCAGATCCACTGTGGCGGACGGCGTGTGCCAGTCGTCGGACGCCGCATTCCACTGCATGATGTCCGCGGGGCTCGTGTAGGCCTTCCAGACCTCGACGATCGGGGCGCCGACGGTGGTTTCGACGGTGATTTTCATTTCAGTCCTCTTGTGCAAGGCCGCGAATGTGGCTTCCGGATGTGGCATCCGCCTGGCGTGACGACGGGCACCATGTAACGAAGACGATCCACCGCCCGCGATCCCGACATAACGCGCGGAATGAAATCGCACCGGCCTTGACCGCGCCTGCAAGGGCGCTCATGCTCCTTCTCCACCCGGGAGGTGCGAAATGTCAGCGTCTTCGACATTCACGGCATCGGACGGCGACGGCTACGAGCTTCAGATGGGGCGCTGGAGCCGGCTTCTGGCACCACGCTTCATTGCCTTCGCAGGTACCACCAGCGGCGCCCGCGTGCTGGATGTCGGCTGCGGCACCGGCAATCTCAGCTTCAGCCTCGCGCAGAACCCAAGCATCGGCGCCGTGGTCGGCATCGACTTTTCACCTGCCTATGTCGACTACGCGAGGCGGCGCAATCCGGATCCCCGGATCAGCTTCGACGTGGGCGATGCCTGTGCGCTAGCCTTCGATGATGCCTCTTTCGACCATTCGCTGTCGATGCTGGTCCTGCAGTTCATCCCGAGGGGCGAGCTGGCAGTGAGCGAGATGCTTCGCGTCACGCGGCCCGGTGGAACCGTTGCCGCGGCGACATGGGACACGCGTGGCGGCTTCGTATTCTATCGCATGTTCTGGGATACTGCGGCTGTGGTCGACCCCGGCGCCATCGAGCGTCGCGCAAAGGCGTACACGCGCCCCCTGACCCGCCCAGGCGACCTGGAGCGGACATGGCGCAATGCCGGGCTCGTCGATATCGTGCAGGATACTGTCTCGATCCGAATGGACTTCGCGTGGTTTGCCGACTTCTGGGCACCACTGGACGGCAAGGACGGGCCGCTGGCTGACTACGTTGGCAGTCTGAGCGCCGACATGAGGTTGAGAGTCCGCGACGCTGTCGAGCTTGCCTACCTGGACGGCGAGGCCGACGGTCCCCGCTCATACGCAGCCACGGCGTGGGTCGTGAAAGGGACCGTACCGGGTTGATGGCATGACTCTTCGACGTTATGCGAGCTTTACGGACAGATCGTAATTAAATCCGCTTGTGCCGTAATCAAAGCGTGGTGGCGAGGAAGTAGGCAGGGCGCGTTCCAGCAGAACAGTGCCGAAACTCTTACGCTTGGGCGACATGACGAGCGGGCCACCTCGCTCTCGCCATTTGAAAAGCAAAGTGGTTGTGTCTGCTTTGACGGCCACCTCCCAGCCAATCGAGATGCTGCCCTCCTCGCGGCTCAAGGCTCCGTGTTTGGCGGCATTAGTGGCAAGCTCATGCACGACGAGCGCAAAGCCTTGCGCCAGGGTGGGGCTCAAATGCACTTGCGGTCCGTCGATGGCGGTCCGATTTCCGAAGCTGCCGGTAATTGCCTGAACGATGTCGAAGAGGAAGGCGCCTCGTCCATCTCCCTCCATCAATAGGTCTTGTGCTGCGGCAAGTGCGTGAAGCCGAGCGATGAATGCTTCCTGACCGTCGCCTCCTTCGCGCAAACTCGCACCGGCGATCGAGAGAATCACCGCGAGCAAATTCTTGGTTCGGTGCTGAAGTTCGCGCGCCAGCAGCTCATATCGTTCCAGCAGCTCTCTCGCTTCGTACTGCCGCAACCGGGATCGCATGGCCGAACGCGCGACGCTTGCAAGCGTCCGTGGATGGAACGGACGCTCGATGAAGGAGATATTGCCCAAAGTATCCTGCAACTCTCGGACCGAACGGCTGCGAGAGAACTCGTCGGCCTTGCCGGTAAGCACGACGATCGGCAGATCGGACCAGGCAGGCTGTTCTTGAACCCAGCCATGTAGAGCCTGGGCTGCAAATCCATCAATCGATTCGTCGGTGAGGACCACGCATCCTGCTCCTTTGCGTAGCTCTTGCGCCAAGTGGGTCACTCCTTGGCAAATGAGCGCAGGAAAGCCCGCCTCGGCGAGCAGTCGATGGGCGACCTTAGCGTCACGGTGGCGCGTTGCCAGCACGAGCACGCGTTCAGAATTAGGCCCACCAAGAGGCATGAGCTCACTCGTCCGAAGGTATCGAGCTTCCGACGTATGTCGGTACGCCTCGCAGGATGCCCTGAAAGTCGCGTAAGACAGGCCCGACCTGTATGCCGCGCGCGCTGATTTGAAACTCGCGAATGGTATCCTCGTGCGGCCCGGTACGTTTCTTGACAACCGAAACGGCGCGTCGAACACGTCCTCCTGCCTCGAAGTAACGCATCAAGACTACGGTGTCCGCCAGGTAGGTCACATCAACAGGCGTCTGCATATTTCCGACAAGGCCATGCTGAGCAACGGTGAGGAAGGTGGTGACACCTTGCCTGTTGAGGTACTGCAAAAGCTCATGCATATGCAGCAGTAGCGATTGCTCCTCGGGCATAGCGGCTCGATAGCCGTTCAAGCTGTCGATCGCGACCAAACTCACGCCGAGATCTGCGACGCAGACGCTGACGCGATGCGAGAATTCCCCTGGCGAAAGCTCTGCTGCATCTATCTGCTGAATATGCAGGCTGCCATTGTCGCGATAGGTTTCTAAATCGATACCCAATGCCTTGCTACGGCGGAACGCGACACCGAGTTCCTCGTCGAACATGAATACCGCCGCCTTCTCGCCGCGCCGCATCGCAGCTACCACGTATTGGAGAACAAATAAGGATTTGCCGGTGCCGGCCGGACCAAGCACGAGCGTACTCGTACCCTTGTCAACGCCCCCGCCAACTAATTGATCGAGTTCTGCAATCCCGCTTTGCACCGGGCTCGATGCGAAAATGCTTTTGTGCTCTGATGCTACGAGTCGGGGAAAAACCGTTACGCCCCCTTTCGCAATTATGAAATCGTGATAGCCGCCCTTATAGGCGTGACCACGGTATTTGGCGATTCTTGTACGGCGCCGATCGGATCCATACTCGGGTGCCAGCTCCTCGAGATAAATAACGCCATGGGCGATGCTATGGACTGTCTTATCGGCAGCCTCAGCGGTTAAATCATCCAACAACAAAACCGTGGCTCCACGACGGGCGAGGAAGTGCTTGAGCGCAAGAAGCTGCCTTCTGTAGCGGAGAGATCCTTGGGCCAGCAATCGGATCTCGGACAAGCTATCGAGAACGATGAGTTCAGGGTTGGTTCGCTCGACCGCATCCAGAATTTGTTTGACGGTCTCGCCCAGCTCGAGATCTGACGCGTAGAGCAATGTTTGTTGCTCGTGAGCCTCCAACGTATTTTCCGGTGGTTGCAACTCGCAAATATCGATTTCATTGCCAAGCGTCCAGCCATGCGAGGCCGCCACATTCAAAAGCTCCTGCTCGGTTTCTGAAAGTGTGACGTAGAGGCAGCGCTGACCGCGCGCACGTCCCGCGAGGAGAAATTGCAAAGCGATCGTGGTCTTCCCCGTCCCCGGTTTACCTTCAAGGAGAAATACGCAGCCTTCGGAAAGCCCCCCGGCCAGGATTTCGTCAAGGCCCCCGACCCCAATGGAAAGTAACGTGGACATTGACGCTCCCCGGGGCGCGGACATCCGTCCCCCGAAATAGACACTCCCCTTCCCGCACCAATTTCGGACTCTGCACGTGGGGTGGTGGATGAATAACGCTCTATCGGTGGACGGGTTCCAAATTTCAATTACCCGCGCACGCCCGATGATCGGAACTGGCCCTAACCCCTTCTGCCCATCACCACACGCGCGTATCGCAGTGCCAGCGATGAATTTGTGCGAGAGGAAATCGCTTCATCCGCCAGCAACAAGACGTTCGGGGGCGGTATCAGGCGCTACCATTTCAAGAAACCGATCTAAGGATTCGAAATCCGATCCCGGCCATACCAGCCCCGCGGCAACGCCGCCCCCTCTACGCTTGACCTCCCCTCCCCCGACGACCATCCTGCGTCCCCGACGAGCCCCGCAGAAAAATGAATACAGGCGGGCCGGATCGAGGAGCACGGGGATGAAACGCAAAATCGCAATCGTGGGCGCCGGCGCGCTCGGCGGACATGTGGGCGGCTATCTGGCCAAGGCCGGGCAGGACGTCACGCTAATTGATCCTTGGCCGGAGCACGTCGAAGCCATGCGCCGCGACGGCCTGACGCTCAGAGGCCAGACGGCGCCGGAGAACTTCACCGTCCCTGTGAATGCCCTCCATATTACCGACCTGCAGAAGGCGGGGAGCGAGCGCCCCTTCGACATCGCATTCGTGTCCATGAAGTCCTACGACACGGTCTGGGCAACGCAGATGATCGCCCAGTATCTCACCGCCGACGGCTACGTTGTCTCGCTGCAGAACTCGATCAACGAAGAGCGCATTGCCTCCGTCGTCGGCTGGGGCAAGACCGTCGGCTGCATTGCGTCGACCATTTCCGTCGAACTCACGGGCCCAGCGAAGGTCCAGCGCAATGTCGGTCTCGGCGGGTCGCGCCATACCGTCTTCCGCGTCGGCGAGCCGCACGGGCGCATCACGCCGCGCGTGAAAGAGATCGCGGAGATGGTGGGCGTCGCTGACAGCTCCAAGACGACGACGAATCTCTGGGGCGAGCGCTGGTCCAAGCTGATCGTCAATGCCATGCGCAATCCCGTTGCGGCAGCGACCGGGCGCGGCGGCAACGGCAATGATCGCGATCCCATGACGCGCTGGCTCGCGATCCGGCTCGCGGCGGAGGCCATCAAGGTCGGTCTCGCCCATGGCTATGCGCTCGAGCCCGTCTATCACATTCCGCCGGAGAAGCTGCTCGCCGCCGGCGAGGGCGACAAGGCCGCGCGCGAGGAATGCGAGGGCATCCTGCTCGAGCAGGTCAAGCACAGGAATGACGAGCAGCGCCCGTCCATGGGCCAGGACATCATGAAGGGCCGACGCACGGAGATCGACTACATCAATGGTCTCGTCGCGGCAAAAGGTGCGGAGCTGAAGATCGCGACGCCCGCCAATGACGGCATCGTGGACGTGGTCCGCCGTGTCGAACGCGGCGCGATCGCGCCGAGCCCCGAAGCCGTCGCCCACATCTGAGTTCGGAGAGATCTCGCGTCATGCCTTCACGTTGGACTGAACGCCGCCAGAAGTTCCGCAGCTATCTTGCCGGTGACCGCTGCTATCATCCGGGCTCCGTGCACGATCCTCTCGCGGCCCGCATTGCCGAAGACATCGGCTTCGAGATCGGCATGTTCGCCGGCTCGACGGGATCGCTCGGCGTGCTCTCCGCGCCCGATCTCATCATCCTGACGCTCACGGAGTTCGCCGATCAGGCGCTCCGCATCAATCGCGCCATGGAGCTACCGCTGATGGTCGATGCCGACCACGGCTATGGCAATGCGCTCTCGGTCATGCGCACGGTGGAGGAACTGGAGATCGCCGGCGTCAGCGGCATGTCCATTGAGGACACAGCCCTGCCGCAGCCGTTCGGTACGACCGAGAAGCCGCAGATCCTCAGCATCGAGGAGGGCATCGGCAAGATGAAGGCCGCGCTCGCCGCACGGCGCGATCCCGATCTCTGCATTGCGGGGCGCACCAGCGCACCGATGATCACCGGCATCGAGGACACGATCAAACGCGCGCGGGCCTACGAGAAGGCTGGCGTCGACGCGATTTTCCTCGTCGGCGTGAAGACTCGCGCGGAGCTCGATGTCATCGCACCGTCCATCAAAATTCCGCTCATTCTCGGCACAGCGACACCCGAGTTGTCCGACCGTGAATACCTAGCGTCGCGGGGCGTGCGCGTCTGCCTGCAGGGCCACCAGCCCATCCAGGCGGCCATCCAGGCCATCTACGATACGCTCAAGGCCTTGCGTGACGGGACTGCGCCCAAGGATCTTAAGGGTCTTGCCTCGGCCGACCTTGTCAAACGCGTGACACGCGCCGATGACTATGACCGCTGGACGAAGGACTATCTGGCCACGAAACCCTGAGCCAACCTCGCTCGGACGCGGCAGATCGGAGGACCGATTGCGATGCTGACCCTCACTCTGTTCCGACACGCCAAGTCGAGCTGGGACATCTCCGGCCTCGATGACAGCGAGCGGCCGCTCAATGCGCGGGGGACGGCTGCCGCACCACTGATGGGGCATTTCCTGAGGCGGCAGGGCCTCAAGCCGGATCTCGTGCTCTGCTCCACGTCCGTGCGCACGCGCCAAACCTTTGAGCTTGCGACAAGCGGCTGGGAGCCCGAGCCGAAAACGAAATTCGAGAAAGCGCTCTACCTCGCCGAGCCAATCGGCCTCATGGAACGCGTGCGCAAGACGCCCTCGACGGTCAAGCATCTCATGATCATCGGCCACAATCCGGGGCTGCAGGTCTTGGGGCTGGAGCTGATCGGCGAGGGCGATCCCGCGCTGATCGCAGCGCTGTCGGAGAAGCTGCCGACTGCGGGCGTCCTGGTCATCACGTTCGACGCCAAGAGCTGGAAGGACGTCGCGCCGCGCAAGGGCCACCTCCTCCACTTCGCGACACCGAAGTTGTTGGCGGTCGCTTGAAGGCAGCCGCGTGTCGCAGCACCCCTCGAATTTCCACACCATGTGAGGCGCGTTGTCATGTGTAGCCTGCGGCGCTTCACTCGGTCGTCCCTGCTAAGTCTCGGGCTGACGTACGGCAGGACGGCTGATCCGCGAGCGATCGAGCGCTTTCTCGAGACGGTGCGTCCTGTTGAGACGCAGCATGAACTTATCCGCCTCGGTGGCGACACCGACGGCGGCTATCTCGTTCCGGACGATCTTGATGGAATAGGCGCCTGCTTTTCCCCCGGGGTCTCGGTAGTTGCCCGCTTCGAAGAGGATCTGGCAGCCCGCGGCATCAAGTGCTTCCTGGCAGACGCATCTGTTGCGGCGCCTCCGGTCAAGAACGATCTGTTCGACTTCGAGCGCAAATTCCTGGGGCCCACCAGCACCGATGAGTTCATGACGCTCGACGACTGGGTCGACAGGAAAGCCCCTGGGGAATCCGACTTCATCCTGCAGATGGATATCGAGGGCGCCGAGTACGGCGTGCTTCTGTCCGCAAGCCGCGAGACGCTACGCAAATTCAGAATCATAGTAATCGAGTTCCATGGCCTCCCGAGGATCTACGATCGCACCGGCATCGAACTCATCTCGCTTGCGTTCTCGAAGCTGTTGACGGACTTTGATCCCGTTCACATTCATCCGAACAATAACGGCGCGACGGTCAGGTTCGGAAAGTTCGAGACGCCGCGCCTTACCGAGTTCACTTTCCTCAGGAGGGACCGCATCAAGAGCCGACGTTATGCTACACACTTCCCTCATCACCTCGATCGCAAGAACGTCCCTGATCGCCCGGATTTACATCTTCCAGCGTGCTGGTATCAGACGGCCTGATCAAATGACCTCAAGGCAGCCAAGACGCCAATCGAGACCGCACTGGCGATGAAGGATGGTCTCGGGTATTACGCGCGATATGCGTGGACGGACCTCAAGGGTCGGCTGCGCTTGACGCTAAACAGCGATAAGCGCCATTTGGGCGAGCGCATTGTCCGAGGCGTCCGATCAGGAGCCATTTCTCGCGAAAGCATTTTTGCGGCCTCGCTGCGCCGCGATGGCGTCGGCTCTCAGGTCCTTTCGCGCCTGTCGGTCGAGGCTGCCGCAAGCAATCTCGGACTAGGGTATGCGCACACGCCCTTCGAGGAGATCGCCCATGCCGAGGGCGATCCAACTGCGTGGCGTGATCGCTGCGAGGCGTTCTTCGCGCTCGGCCAAGGTAAGCCGCTGACGCGGAATGTCTCTCTCCCGCATATCGGGCTCATCGAATTCGCGACAAATCCGGCGCTATGGAAAACGCCACACCTGATCGCCATCCCGCACATGTATGTCTACTGCGATCAGAACCCCGAGATCTATGATCGGGTCGTCCGTCGGCCAACGCGCAGCTCTTTACAGGGGCGACAACTCCATATCGCCGCTCATGTCCGCCGCGGCGATGTCTCGGCAAGCGACGTATCTCATCGCTTCACGTCGAACAGAGCAGTCCTAGAATCGCTGGCGACAGTGACAGGGCTTCTAGAAAATACAGGGCTCGCGTTCCATGTGAGCATCTATAGCAACGGCAAACCGGAGGAGTTCGCCGAGTTCACGGATATGGGTCACCGCGTCGAGCTGGATCTCGGCGCGCTCGAGACTATCGAGCATCTACGCGACGCCGACGTCCTGCTGAGCGCCAAGAGCACCTTCAGCTATGTTGCCGCGCTCTATACGAACGGCATTGTCCTCTGCGAGGAATTCGACCGCCGGCCCTTGCCGTCGTGGATACCCCGCGACGCCAAGGGCGCGTTCTCAAAAACCAGCTTCCTGGAGAAACTGAAGCTGAGAGCTTAGGCATGTGCCGCGCTATCGGCAGCTCATGCCCATGATCACGCTGCCTCCGCCGAATGGCCCGAGCAGGCCGTGCACATCTCAGCCACATGGCGATGATCCGTGCCGCAGCAGCCGCCGATCACCCGGATCTGCGGGAAGGCGCGCATCAAGCTGCCGTACTGGCCACCAAGCTCCACTGGATTGCCGGCATCGAGATCGGGCGCCGCGTCGAGCTCCGCATGACTGCGCTTCGAGGCATTGGCGCGGATGCCACGGATGCGCTCGATCCAACTTCCGCCACCCACAAGCGTCGCCTCGAAGTGCGTCGGGTGCGCACAGTTGATCATATAGTAGGCAGGGGCCGCGCCCGTCGCGGCATCGACCTTCTCGATGGCTTCGGCGAGTGTCGCGCCGCTCGGCAGTCGGCCGTCGGTCTCGAGCGTGAACGAGATCGCGACCGGCATCTGGTGCCGCTGCGCTGCGACAACGATGCCGAGGGACTCGTTGATGTTGGTCATCGTGAAGGCAGCGACCATGTCGGCAGCCGTTTCGGCGAAGACCGCAACCTGCTCGTCGTGGTACTCGGCTGCTTCCTCGATCGTCATCTCGGTACCGGCCACGTACCCGTCGCCACGCGGCCCGATGTTGCCGCTGATCACCATCGGCGTCTCGCTGCTCTCGTGGGCAAAGCGAAGCTCCTCCATGAGAGCGATACCCAGGCGATTGACCTCGGCGAGGGTCTCACGGGAATGGCCGAGCTTCGCCCCCCAATCGGGGTTCGCGCGCCATGTGGGTGCCTCGAGTACGAAGCCAAGTTTGGCCCGCCGCGCCATCTCAATGTAGGGCAGGAAGTACTCGGTCAGCACGTCACGACCGACCTTGCTGCGCAGCAGCTCGCAGGACGCGAAATACGGGAGGTCGATGCCATGCTGGAAGATGAGCGACGTCTCGAGACCGCCGTCCGTCAGGAACAGGCGCGAGCCGAGCTGCGGCAATGCATTGCGATATTTGCTCATGATGATCTCCAACTCTGATTTGTTTGTGTTCCCTGCCGAAAATGCCTGCCGGCGTTGACGGTCGGACTTGTAGGTGCGTTTGGCACACGCCTCTAGAAGGCGCGTGGTGCAGTTGCGCACGCTCTTGAATTCGTGTTAGAAGACAATCGCTTAAGCGCTAACGAAATGGATAATGGAGCGCCGGCACCGGCGCTGTTACCCGCGTAACTTGACCATAGGTACAGTTCGCCATGCCGACTCCGGCCGCAGTGACGAGGCGAAAGGGCGACGCGCGCGAGCGCATTCTCGATTGCGCCGAGGCCTCTGTGCTCGAAAAGGGCTTCGACGCCACGTCCATCGACGAGCT
>JALHMB010000020.1 GCA_022844275.1 Hyphomicrobiaceae bacterium | reverse complement strand
ATCATCGCAATGGCTTTCGGCACCGATCCGCGCGCAAGCACCACGGCGAACATGAGCCCGAGCACCATGAGCGCGAAGTAGTCGGCAGGCCCGAACAGCAGCGCGAGTGTGGTGAGCGGCTTCGCTGCGGCGGCGATGATGATCGTGGCGATGGTGCCGGCGATGAACGAGCCGATCGCGGCGATGCCAAGCGCGATGCCGGCGCGGCCCTGCTTGGCCATCTGATGGCCGTCGAGGACGGTGACGACAGCGGTTGCCTCGCCCGGAATATTGACGAGGATCGCCGTTGTCGAGCCGCCGTACTGGGCGCCGTAGTAGATGCCGGCGAGCATGATCAGCGCGCCCACGGGATCGAGCCCGAAGGTGAGCGGCAGCAGCATGGCGATGGTCGCGATCGGGCCGACGCCCGGGAGCACGCCGATGAGCGTGCCGATCAGGCAACCGAGAAAACACAACCCCGCATTCTTGAGCGAGCCGGCAACGCTGAGACCGAGTTGAAGATTGGCGACAAGGTCCCACATCTCAGTAACCGAGCAGCGGCGGCAGGACGGGGATCGGCAGGCGAAGGACGACCTTGAAGAGCAGATAGCAGGCAAGCGTCATCAAGGTCGTGAAGACCACGATCTCGACGGGCCGCGTATCCGAGTCGGCCATCGATGAGAGGAGCATTGCCAGGGGGCCCGCGACAAGCAGGCCGAAGGGCCGAACGGTGGCGGCGAACGCCAGGATCGCGCCAAGGATGAAGATCGTGCCACGCAGCGAAAAGCCTTCGACGCGTTCGTGATTGCCGATCAGCCCCATGATCATAAGGTAGATACCGAACCCGCAGAGCCCGATTGCGACCGCCTTGGGCATTAGGCCGGAGCCGACACCCGACATTGAGCCGGCATCGAGGGGAAGGGCTGAGTAGTAGCCAATGGCTGCAGATACGATGAGGAACAGCCCAGCGAGAACTTCCCGGTTCAGGCGAGCGCCTCGAACAGTCCCACCGGCCGACGGCTCAGCCGGCTTCTCAACCGCCATTTTTCCTCCCGGTAATTCCCAGCACGTGTGCTCACTGCGGGGCGGAACCCGCAGCCTAGCGTTAGGGCATCCTAACCGCCTTGTTCTGGCGGCGTCTACCCCATTGGGATAAAACGAGAAAGGTGCTTGGCATTCCGCGGTTTGGAATTTGCGACGCGACGCGAGACTATTGGGCCGGCGCAGCACTGCCGCGGTAGGCGCTGAGCTTCGAGCGAAGCTCCTGCAGTGCACCCGCGACCGGCGCGAACTCGAACCGGATGGCGTGCCGGCCCGGCCCGACCGTGACGGCCCGAAACAGGACGTTCGCCTTGTGCACGCGCGCCGGCAGGCCGTCGATCGTGGCGAACCACCAGGGGTGCCAGACGTCGTTCAGGACGACGAAGCCCGGCATGGCCGTCTCGACCTCGATGTCGATGATCGTGTTCTCGTAACGGACAATGCGCACATTCGGGGCCAGAAAGGCGTCCGGTTCCTCGAATGTCAGCGGCGGTGGCATGGTTGGCCGCGCATCAAGGAGGACAGTGCTGCTCGGGTCTGCGGCCGGCCATTTCCCGTCGCGCATGATGCTGCTGAAGTCGGCGATCTGCCAGTTTCTCACGAAGAGCACGCGCGGCAGCGCATCCGGGTTCTCGTACACGTATCCGTCGGGCGTCCGCCCCATGAAGCGCAGATCCGCCGGCTTGGCGGTGCGGTCGATCCGATCGATCGGGACGGGGGTGACGATGTAGCGAAGTCCGAGCAGATTGGCGAGGCGGCAGCGGTAGGATGGAAAGAGCGGCGTAAAGCGGCGCTGGTTCGGGCCGATGATCGAATCTTCCGCGCCGACGGCCCGCGTGAAGTCGGCGAGACGCAACGGATTGTAGCCGAGCGTGTGATCGAACCCGTGCACCATGGCCGTGTTCGGCCACTCAAAGCCGAGCCCGGCAAGCTCCACGCGGTCGCGGCGCGCTGAGCCCGGCGGTTGCTGAGCGAGGGCCTTGATGAAGCGGATCGTCTCGCTCGGCTTCTCCGGATCGAGCATCGTGAAGTTCTCGGTCGGCAGCGCCGTCGACTCGTTGGGGCCATTGTTGAAGGCGAGATCGGCGGTGAGCACGGCCGCGAGCGCGGGCACGACCGCCCAACTCGCCCGTCGACCTACGCGCGTCACCAGCAGAAGGATTCCGATGCTGGCCGAGATCCAGGCGAAGCTGATCACCATCGGTCGCAGTGCGACGCCGAGCCTGTTTTGAGAGACGGCGACGGCGATCGCTGCGGCGGTTAACGCGATGAGCACCCAGGCCTTGAAGTGCAGGTGCGGGCGCACCGGCTCGGTGACGGCGGCGTTCGTCATCCAGAGATGCACGAGATAGCCGCTGAGTATCGCGAGCAGCCCACCGACGAGAAATGTCGCGTCGGCTGGTCGGCGAAAGAGCGCGACGCCGGGGAGCGCCTCGTACAGGACCCGAAAGAGGGGCGTGTTCGAGCCGAGCGCGTAGATGGTCATCAGCACGGCCGCGATCGTGAAAAAGCGGATCTCACGCGAGAGCACAAGGCGCCGAGAATGACCGAGGCCCGCCAGCAAGGCGATCGGCAGGGCGCCGATATAAAGCTGGCTCATGTTCTGCGAGAGCGTGACCTCATTGGGGTTCCACGTCCAGCTGAAGGGGCCCCAGTACTCGACGGCCTTATCGAAGGCGCCGTAGAGATCGCTGAACACGAGCGTGAGCAGGGAGGCCGGATGCAGCGAGCCGCGCGTCGCTTCAGCATAGGGAATGGTAGCGCGGCTCGATGAGAGGACGAACAGAACCGTCAGCAGGAGAGGAAGCGCGGCGAGGACGATGGACGTGAGTCCTGCTGCCGCAAGCGGCCCGACACTGGCGCGGAGGCGCTCCGCGCGGCCGTCGCCATCGAGCCAGTGATGCAGCACATATCCAATGAGGATGAGCGCGCCGAGATAGGCGACCTGATTGGGCTCGACCATCATCAAGCCGATGGCGGCACCGGCACCGATGCCCCATCCGACAGATCGGCGCTCGATGGTGCGAGCCAGCAACCACAGTGCCAGAGCGAAAAAGGCAAAGGACTGGATCTGCCCGACATGCTGGATGCGCCATGCTGCCGACGCCCCGAAGGCAAACGCGAGCGCCGCGACGATGGCGCCCGCAGGATGCCAGCCACGATCGCGGAAGAGCAGCAGGATGGAGTAGCCGCCGAGCGCGAGCAGGCCGAACGTGTAGCCGTCGACGAGTTGGAAGCTCGGCGAGGAATCGATGAGTGCGAGCAGCAGGGCGGGCGAGAGCAGGAGGCTCTGCGGATCGGCAATCTGTGGGGAGCCGGCAAAGACGTGCGGGTTCCAGAAGGGTGACTGCCCACTGTGAAGGGCGTTCGCTAGGAACTGGACCTGCGCCTGGAAGTGCGCCTTGGCGTCGTAGGGAATTGCGACATTGCCGAGCAGCCAGGGTGCGCACAGCACCAGCCAGCCCGCGACCAGCGCGAGGGCAGCAACCCGGTAGCCGGACGTCACCGAACCATTCTTCACAGAATCACACCGCAGGGGGCGGAGCGAGGGGCGGGAAGTGAGAGGCGGGAAATTAGGCGGAAAGAGGGATGACTGGCAATTGGGGACCAGGGCGGTGCACCATTACCCGGTTGATAGTACCGGCAAGCAAGGTTGATCGGCAGGGTTGCCATGCCTGGACGTGATAGCAGGGGCGGCAAATGCCGTTAGAGTGCGGCAAACCCAGTGTCCCGATTCCGAAGTTCGCCTGACCTCGATGCTTGCGTACCCTGCGAACTTCGGAAACATAAGGGACACTGGAATCATAAGCTTGCTAGTGTGATTCAGATCGAGAAATTCGCTCCGTACCATGTCGCGAGATCTGGCGAATTTCTCGATCATCACACTAGAAGCGACCAGGAGCTGAAATGCCGACCGAGCCAACGCCCCCGACGCTGCGCACGCTGATCGAAGGCGGCATCTACACGATCATCGCCGACAACCCTGCCCGTCTCAATGCGTACACGCGCGACATGTGGGAGGCGCTGCCACGTCTTATCCGCGAGGCGGAGGCCAATCCGGCCGTTCGCGTCATCGTGCTGCGCGGGGCCGGCACGAAGGCATTCTCGGCGGGTGCAGATATCTCAGAGTTCGAGGGCAACCGCACGGGCGCGGAAGCACGGCGCTACGACGAGATCAATCACGAGGCCTTCGAGGCCATCGGGCGGGCGGCGAAGCCAACCATTGCCATGGTGTATGGCTACTGCTTCGGCGGTGGCTGCGAGTTGGCCATTTGCTGCGACATGCGCTGGGCTGCGGAGGACGCGATATTCTCTATTCCCGCAGCGAAGCTCTCGATCGGCTACAACCCGCGCTGGATCCGGCCCATGCTGGCGGTCATGTCCGCGGCCAAGGCAAAAGAGATGCTCTTCACCGGCCGGCGCTATACGGCGGCTGATGCGCTTGCCATGGGCATGGTGAATGCCGTGGTGCCTTCCGCCGAGCTCGAGACCGCGACGCGCAAGGTCGCCGACGAGATGGCGATCAACGCGCCGCTTTCGATCAGGGCAGCCAAGGAATCCATCGACGAACTCTTCATGCAGCCGGAGAATCCCGATCTCGCGCGTCTCGACAAGTTCGTCGAAGCCTGCTTCGAGAGTGAGGACTATGCGGAGGGGCGCCGCGCGTTCATGGAGAAGCGGAAGCCGCAGTTCAGGGGCCGGTGAGCGCCGCGAACATCATTCTTTTTGAGTGAGCGCGGCAAAGCGCGCCAAGAACACCTGCTGCGCCGTGGCGGCGGGCGAGGCCTCGAGCCGCGTGAGAAGCGCTACCAGACTTTCTGGTATGGCCGGAATGCCGAAGTAGCGATCGGCTTCATCCTTGGAGAAGCCGGCGAGTAACGTCGCCTCGTAGTAGGCGGCAATGCGGTCGGCGTGCTTTATGGCCGCTGCGATCTCGCTCGGGAGTATGGCCGGAAGCCCGAAGCGCACATGGATGGCTTCGAGCAGACGGTTCTCGAAGGCCTTGTAGTCGAACCCTATGGCGGCCTTGAAGGGGCTGATGAGGTCGCCGACCACGTACTCCGGCGCGTCATGCAGGAGCGCGGCGAGCTGCCAGTGATGCCCCCACTGAGGATTGAGCGTGCTCGCGATCTCTTCAACCAGGACGGCGTGCTCGGCGACGGAGAAGGCGTGATCGCCGAATGTCTGGCCATTCCAGCGCGCGACGCGGGCAAGGCCGTGGGCAATGTCCTCGATGGCGATGTCGTCCGGCGAGGGCGCGAGCAAATCGAGGCGGCGGCCCGACAGCATCCGCTGCCAGGCGCGCGGCTTTTCGTCGCCGTGTCGGGCACCGCTCATGATTTCGGGGCCTTGAATTTGCGCTGAAGCGCCGCGCATGCAGCGTGCCGGTGGCAGTCGACGACGTGGTCGTTCACAAAGCCCGAGGATTGCATGAAGGCATAGACCGTCGTCGGACCGACGAAACGGAAGCCCTCCTTCTTCAGCGCCTTCGAGATGGTCTTGGATGTGGGGCTCTCGGGCGGGATGTCGCGCATGGTGCGGCGCTCGTGAATGACCGGCTTGCCATCGAGGAAGTCCCAAAGGAATTTGCCGAGGGTCGTGCGCTCCCTGAGCTGCAGATAGGCTTTCGCATTCTCGATCGTGGCTTCGATCTTCGCCTTGTTGCGTACGATGCCGGCATCGTTCATCAGTCGCTCGACGTCGCGCGCAGTGTATCGCGCAACGCGCTCGGCATCGAAGCCGTGGAAAGCCTTGCGGAAGTTCTCGCGCTTCCTGAGGATCGTGATCCACGACAGGCCGGCCTGGAAGCCTTCGAGGATGAGCTTTTCGAGAAGCGCACCGTCATCCGACTTGGGAACGCCCCACTCCTCGTCGTGGTAGCGCGTGTATTCAGCATCCGAAATGCCAACCCAGCCACAGCGGACAAGCTCTTTGCTCATGGTGCGGAGGCTCTCGCTGCGGCGCTGGCACGGTAGCGGTCGAGCGCGCCGGTATCAGCCATCACTGGCACGGTGCCGGCCACGAGCGGCTCGCCCTTGTCGGCGGCTTCCACCGCGCGGTCCAGGCGCAGTAGTGCGAGCCCGTGGGGGCCGGCGGCCGTGCCCAGCTTGCCGATCACGGCTGCGCCGATAAGGATATCGGTACCCGAGGTGAGGGGTTCAGTACCCGTTAGGAGCGTGACGCGCTTGCGCACCACCGTCTTGTTCTGCATACGCGCGACGACCTCCTGGCCGACGAAGCAGCCCTTGGTAAAGGACACGCCATGGAGGCGATCATAGTTCGCTTCGTGCGGGAACGTATCGCCGAGCGCGTAGTCGAAGCCGCCTTCGGCCACGCCGAGAGAGACGCGGCGCTCGTGATACAGGGCCTCCGGCACGACTTTGCCGGTCAGTGACCCGAGCTTCGCGCGCGGCATAATGAGCCGCCAGCCCAGATCCCCATGCCGCGGGTCCGCATACAACCAGCCGTCGTCCACGACCGGCGCCGCCGGCCCCCATGCCGCGGCAATCCCATACTCGGCCGAAACATCGGCGAGCGCGATCTTCGCGCGCAACTTGTACATCGTGAGCCGCTTGACGAGATCGCCGGCACGGTCGGCAGTCGTCTCCAGCAGCCAGCCATCCTCGGTCTTCAGCGCAAAGAACTCGAAGAGGATCTTGCCCTGCGGCGTGAGGAGCCCGGCAAAGCGGGGTTCGCCGATGGCCATGCCGGTGAGGTCGTTCGTCACCAGATTGTCCAGGAAGTCCGTCGCCTCGGCGCCCGTGACCGACACGACGCCGCGATTGGGCAGCAGCGCGACAACGGTGGTGCTCATTTCATCACAACTCCTGCGCGGCGCGGCTCTTGCGGTTGTGGGCGGCTGGCGCGCCCCTCTCATCTGGGGTATCTCGCGCCGGGGACAAGCCGCGTGCGGCGGCGCTGCAAGCGTACCTAAACGTTCCTAGGAGGCCAGCATGGCAGATCAGTTCGACCTTATCCTCAAGGGGGGAACCGTCGTCAATCATGACGGCGAGGGCGTCCGAGATATCGGCGTCGTCGGGGGACGGATTGCGGCGATCGGCGAGCTCTCCGGGGGCCGGGCGGCTGAGGTCATCGATGCCAAGGATCTGCACGTTCTTCCCGGCGTGATCGATACCCAGGTCCATTTCCGCGAGCCGGGGCTCGAGCATAAGGAAGACCTCGCGTCGGGCAGCCTCGCGGCTGTCACCGGCGGCGTCACGGCGGTCTTCGAGATGCCGAACACCAAGCCGCTGACGACGACCGCCGAGACGCTCGCCGACAAGGTTTCGCGGGCACGCGGGCGGATGCATTGCGACTTCGCCTTCTACGTTGGTGGTACACGCGAGAACGTCGGCAACATCCCGCGCCTCGAGCATCTCGAGGCCTCCGCCGGCATCAAGGTCTTTATGGGCGCCTCGACCGGCGACCTCCTGATCGAGGACGAGGCGACACTCGAACGTGTGATCGCGGCCATCTCGCGGCGCGCGGCCTTCCATGCCGAGGACGAGGCGCGCCTCAGGGAGCGTGCTGGCCTGCGCCGCCCTAATGATCCGTCCTCGCATCCCGTTTGGCGCGACGAGGTGGCGGCGATGATCGCGACGGACCGGCTCGTGCGTCTCGCCGAGAAGTACCGGAAGCGCGTGCACGTGCTGCACGTCTCGACGGCTGAGGAGATGGCCTATCTCGGCGAGCATAAAGCCTGGGCCAGCGTCGAGGTGACGCCGCATCATCTGACCCTCATGGCGCCGGACTGCTACGAGCGGCTCGGCACCTACGCTCAGATGAACCCGCCCGTGCGGGACGGCAGGCACCTGCAGGCGCTCTGGGCCGGCATTGCCGACGGCACCGTCGATGTGCTCGGCTCCGACCACGCCCCCCACACGCGCGAGGAGAAGGACCACCACTACCCTGAAAGCCACTCGGGGATGACCGGGGTGCAGACGCTGGTCCCCGTCATGCTCGACCACGTGAATGCCGGCCGCCTGACGCTGCAGCGGTTCGTCGATCTGACCAGCCACGGACCGGCACGACTGTTCGGGATTGTCGGCAAGGGCCGGATTGCCGTCGGCTATGACGCCGATCTGACAGTGGTCGATCTGAAGCGCACGATGACGATCACGAATAGCTGGATCAGATCGCACGCCGGGTGGACTCCCTACGACGGCGGGAGCGTGCGCGGCTGGCCCGTCGGCACGTTCGTAAGGGGCCACCCTGTGATGTGGGACGGCGAGATTTTGACCCCCGCCGTGGGGGAGCCTGTACGCTTCCACGAGGGCGGATAGTCCCGGCGCGGCACGGTCGCGCATTAACCATCAACCTAAACAAGACCTTAACATCTCCCTGCGTTGCCCCTACCCCTGAATGTCCTCAGCGGGGGCTGCACACATGCGGACACGGCCGTCCAGGCCGCGCTCCGATCTACCCAGGGAGTACGCAAAGAAATGCGCCCGTTCAGCAAAAGCTGCCGCCAATTGGCGGCGGTCACAGGTATGATTGTGCTCGGTGCCATGGCGTCGATGATGACGACCGACAGCGCGCAGGCGCAGGGCGTCGACGAGTGGATGGGAAAGTCGTTCGCCACCCCTACCGAGGCGCGCAAGCCGGTTCGCCGCATGGGCCTCGGTGCCACGGGCCGGACTGAGCGCTCGCGCGAGAGTCTGACGGGGGGGAGCCGCCGCATTTCGAGCGGCAAGCGGACGCGGAAGTCCGCGACTGCCAGGCGCCGCACAGGCGTCCGGGTTGCAAGTCTCGGGACAAGCTACCAGCCGAAGCCGGACCTCGGGCCGAGCCTTGCAGGTCGCGGCGTGAAGTGGGCTGCGAACTCAGGCTGCCTGAATGCGCAGCTCAGAGCCGTCGTCTATCAGGTTGCAAGCAACTTCGGCCCGGTCACCGTCAATTCCACCTGCCGCGGACGCCGGCACAACGCACGTGTCGGCGGGGCACGGCATTCGCACCACTTGGCCGGCAATGCCGTCGACTTCAGGGTCCATGGCAGTGGCGCCCGCGGTGTCTACGCCTACTTGCGCAGCCACGCGTCGGTTGGCGGCCTCAAGCTCTATCGCCGAGGCTTCTTCCACATCGACGTCGGCTCGCGCCGCACCTGGTAGTCGCGGCGACGAACTCTACTCGAGCGACCGCGATTCGCTTGGCAGATCGTGAACTTGTGCTACGGTGTCTTCATGACCGGACGGGCTGAACAAGCTCGCCCGGCACATCTTTTTGTGCACGCCCGAAGGGGCCGGAAGAGCCTCGCGAAAAACCCGGAGGAATCTGAATGTCGCTCGTTAAACCGCTTCTGGCATCCATTGTCGCTGCGGGTCTGGCTCTCTCGGCGCCGATTCCAGCATCTGCCAAAGAGCTGAAGATGGCGCTCTCCGCCGAACCCTCGGCGATGGATCCTCACTTCCACAACCTGACGCCGAACAATGCGCTGACCTCACACGTCTTCGAGCGCCTGGTGCACTTCGACGAGAAGCAGTCGCTCATTCCCGGTCTCGCGACGAGCTGGAAGACGATCGACGAAAAGACATGGGAATTTAAGCTGCGCACGGGCGTCAAGTGGCACGACGGCTCGCTCTTCACGGCCGACGACGTCATCTTCACCATGGAGCGGGCGCCGAACGTCGAGAACAGTCCCGGCAGTTTCGCGCTCTATGTCCGCGGCAAGACCTTCAGCAAGGTCGACGATTTCACGGTTCGCGTGACGACAAAGGAACCGTACCCGCTGATGCCGAACGATCTCGCGACGATCGCAATCATCTCGAAGAAGGCGGCAACGGGAGCCAAGACCGAAGATTTCAATGCAGGCAAGGCGGCTATCGGCACCGGCCCCTTCAAGTTCTCGGAGTTCGTCAAAGGCGATCGTTACGTCGTCGTGCGCAATGACGACTACTGGGGTAACAAGCCCGTGTGGTCGAAGGTGACGATCCGGCCGATCAAGACTGGTCCGGCGCGCGTCGCCGCCCTGCTCGCCGGCGACGTCGACGTGATCGAGGAAGTGCCGACGACGGACATCGCGCGCCTTCAGGGTGATGCGAAGGTCTCGCTCGGTCAGGGCCTTTCGAACCGTGTCATCTATTTCCACATCGACCACTGGCGTGACGAGACGCCGTTCATCACGGCGAACGACGGTTCGAAGATCAAGAATCCGCTTAAGGACGTGCGCGTCCGCAAGGCACTCTCCAAGGCGATCAACCGTCCGGCAATCGTCGATCGGCTCATGGAGAAGGCCGCCGTGCCGGCGTCGCAGTTCCTGGCTGACGGCTTCTTCGGCGTTTCGAAGAAACTGAAGCCGGAAGCCTTCGATCCCGATGGGGCTAAGAAGCTGCTCGCGGAAGCCGGTTTCCCCAATGGCTTCAAGATGACCCTGCATGGTCCGAACGGCCGCTACATCAATGATGCGCGGATGGCCGAGGCTGTCGCGCAGATGTTTACGCGCATCGGTGTCGAGACCAAGGTCGAGACCATGCCGCCGGCAGTCTTCTTCAATCGTGCGTCGCAGGGTGCGGGTGGCAATCCCGAGTTCAGCTTTATCCTGGTCGGCTGGGGTTCGGGCACCGGCGAAGTTTCGTCGCCGCTGAAGTCCCTCGTCGCGACCTTCGACAAGACCAAGGGCATGGGTACGGCCAACCGCGGCCGCTACTCCAACCCGGTCCTCGACAAGGTGATCGACGAGGCGCTCGCGACTGTGGACGATACGAAGCGCGGCGAGTTACTCGCCAAGGCCAGCGAGATCGCCATCGAGGATGTCGGCGTCATCGTCAGTCACTACCAGCTTAACACGTGGGCGACGCGGCGCGGTCTGAAGTACGTGCCGCGTACCGACGAGTACACGATCGCGACGAGCGTGAGCGAGCAGTAAGGCGCGCTCTGCGCAGACCGCCCCCGCTCGTCTGCGGGGGCGGTGCCGTTTCCATTCGGAGCCTCGCGTGACCGCCTACATCATCCGCCGCCTGATGCAGAGCGCCGCCGTCGTGCTGGCGATGTCGGTCATCGTGTTCCTCGGCCTGCACGTGGTCGGCGATCCCGTGTACCTGCTCATCGATCCCCAGGCCGATCAGGCGGAGATCGAGCGGACGATCCGGCGGCTCGGGCTCGATCAGCCGATCTGGATGCAATACTTTCATTTCCTCAAGGGCGCGCTGAGCGGCGACCTCGGCAAGTCCTTCGTTCATGGCACGTCGGCACTGAAGCTCATCGTGGAGCGGATGCCGGCGACGCTCGAGATCGCGATTGCGGCGACGCTGATGGCGATCCTGCTCGGCATTCCGCTCGGTCTCTATGCCGGGCTCAAGCCCGACAGCTTTGCTTCCAAGTCCATCATGGCGACGTCGATACTCGGCTTCTCGCTGCCGACGTTCTGGGTCGGCATCATGATGATCATGGTATTCGCCGTGATGCTCGGCTGGCTGCCGTCGACAGGTCGCGGGCCGACAGCGACGTTCCTCGGCATCACGTCGAGCCTGTTCACGATCGATGGCCTGCGCCACATCACCATGCCGGCGCTCAACCTCGCGCTGCTGAAGATCAGCCTCGTCATCCGCCTGACGCGCGCGGGTACCCGCGAGGCTATCCACCAGGACTACATCAAGTTCGCCCGTGCCAAGGGCATACCTACGAGCCGTATCGTCGGCGTGCACCTGCTCAAGAACATCATGATTCCGGTCGTGACCGTGCTCGGCCTCGAGTTCGGAAGCCTCATTGCCTTCTCGGTCGTCACAGAGACGATCTTCGCCTGGCCGGGCATGGGCAAGCTGCTGATCGATTCGATCCAAACCCTCGACCGACCGATCATCGTCGCTTACCTCATCATCATCGTCATGTTGTTCGTGGTCATCAACCTGATCGTCGACATACTCTACTCGATCCTGGACCCGCGCGTGCGCATTGGGGAGAAATCCGCATGAGCACGACCGACGCAGGTCCCGCAGTGGCCGAAGATGCAGCCGTCCGCCGTCCGGCCGTGCAGACGCCGTTCCAGCGATTTGTCGCTGATTATACCGAGAGCAGACTCGCCACGATCGCGTTCGTCGCGCTCATCGTGACGATGCTGCTGGCGCTGATTGCGCCGTGGATCGTGCCGCAGAACCCCTATGATCTCGCCCAGGTCGATATCATGGACAGTCGACTCGTTCCTGGTACGCCGGCATCGAGCGGCAAGTACACGCATTGGCTCGGCACGGACGGCGCTGGGCGTGATCTCGTCAGCGCCATGCTGTACGGCTTGCGAATCTCGCTCGCCGTGGGTGTGATGTCCGGCCTCATTGCCATGGCGCTCGGCGCGGCCATCGGTCTCGTCGCGGCTTATGTCGGCGGCAAGGTCGAGAGCCTCATCATGCGCATCGTCGATCTGCAGCTCTCCTTCCCCGCGATCCTCGTCGCGCTCATGCTGATCGCGATCCTCGGCAAGGGCGTCGACAAGATCATCATCGCGCTAGTCACGGTGCAGTGGGCCTACTACGCGCGCACCGTGCGCGGCTCCGCGCTCGTCGAGAGTCGCAAGGAGTACGTGGAAGCGGCGCGCTGTCTCGGCTTGTCGAACGGTCGCATTCTTTTTGGCCACATCCTGCCGAACTGCCTGCCGCCCCTCATCGTCGTCGTCACCGTGCAGACGGCGCACGCGATCTCGCTCGAGGCCACACTGTCCTTCCTTGGTGTCGGACTGCCGCAGACAGAGCCCTCGCTGGGTCTGCTCATATCGAACGGCTTCCAATACATGCTCTCGGGCGAGTACTGGATCAGCTTCTTCCCTGGTCTGGTACTGCTGATGACAATCGTCGTGATCAACCTCGTCGGCGACCAGCTCCGCGATGTGCTCAATCCGAGGCTCAGCAAATGAGCGGGTCGGATCAGGCGGCGATAGAGCCCACGCTGGCGGTCAGCGGGCTCAAGACGCACTTCTTCACCAAGGCTGGCGTGGTCAAGGCCGTGGATGGTGTGTCGCTGCACGTCAATCCCGGAGAGATTCTCGGGCTCGTCGGCGAGTCGGGCTCAGGGAAGTCGATCACCGGCTTCTCGATCCTCGGCCTGATCGATGCACCGGGCCGTATCGTCGAGGGTTCCATTCGCTACAAGGGCCGCGAGCTCACGACGTCGAGTGACGAGGAGCTGAGATCACTGCGCGGCGACCGCATCGCGATGATCTTCCAGGACCCGATGATGACGCTCAATCCGGTCCTGCGCATCGACACGCAGATGATCGAGACCGTGCACGTCCATCATCGTGTGAGCAAGGCCGAGGCGCTCGAACGCGCGAGGGCCGCACTCGCCGAGGTCGGCATTCCTTCACCAGAGAGCCGCCTCAAAAACTACCCGCACGAGCTTTCAGGCGGTATGCGCCAGCGCGTCGCCATTGCGATAGCCTTCATCAACAAGCCCGACCTCATCATCGCCGACGAGCCGACGACCGCGCTCGACGTGACCATCCAGGCGCAAATCCTCGCCGAGGCGCAGGCACTCTGCGCACGCACGGGTACGGCCATGATCTGGATCACGCACGATCTCGCGGTCGTCTCCTCGCTCGCGGACCGCATCGCTGTCATGTACGCGGGCCGCATTGTCGAGACCGGCCGCACGGCCGATGTCGTGAGCGCGCCGCGCCATCCCTACACCCAGGGTCTCATCAATTCCGTGCCGAGCCACAATGTACGCGGCAGCCGTCTCAATCAGATCCCCGGCATGACGCCCTCGCTGATCAATCTGCCCAAGGGCTGCGCCTTCCGGACGCGCTGCCCGCAGGCTATCGACGCCTGCCTCGAGCCGCCGCCGATCCGTGAGATCGGGCCTGGCCGCGAGGTCCGCTGCTTCAACCCGGTCGGTGTCGCTCGGCCGGCCACGGCGGAGGCTGCGCCATGAGCGCAGAGCCTCTGGTCAGTGCGCGTGGACTATCCAAGCGCTTCGTGAAGAAGCCGGACTTGGCGGGCCGCCTCGCCGGTCATCTCGGCGCCGATGTGCGCGAGGAGACCGTCCACGCCGTTGATCATGTCGATCTCGACATCAAGAAGGGCGAGGTCGTCGGGCTCGTCGGCGAGTCCGGCTGCGGAAAATCCACGCTCGGCCGCATGATTGCCGGCTTGCTTTCACCGACCGAGGGTGAGGTCCAGTTCAAGGGCAAGCCGCGCGACAAGCTCTCGGGCGCGGATGCGCGTGCTGCGCGTCTCGCCATCCAAATGATCTTTCAGGATCCCTATGCCTCGCTCAATCCGCGGGCGCGGGTCGAGGCTATCGTCGGCGAGGCGCCCGTCGTGCACGGCATCACGACGCGCTCGGCCATGCCGGCGTACGTCGATGACATGATGCGCCGGGTCGGGCTCGATCCCGATCTCAAGAGGCGCTATCCGCACCAGTTCTCGGGCGGGCAGAGGAGCCGCATCGGCATTGCACGCGCACTCGCCGTCAATCCCGAGTTCCTCGTCTGCGACGAGGCCATCGCGGCGCTCGACGTGTCCATTCAGGCGCAGATCATCAACCTGTTCATGGATCTGAGGACCGAGTTCGACCTCACCTACCTCTTCATCAGCCACGACCTCGGCGTCGTCCAGCACATCACGGACCGGGTCGTGATCATGTACCTCGGCCGGGTGGTCGAGACGGCCTCGACGGAAGAGCTGTTCGACGGGCCCAATCATCCCTATGCCCAGGCGCTCCTCGCCGAGGTGCCGCGCATCTCGACTGAAAAGCGCTCGTTCCATCCGATCAAGGGCGAGATCCCCTCGCCGCTCAACCCGCCGAGCGGCTGCCATTTCCACCCGCGCTGCCCCCGCGCCTTCGGCCGCTGTCGCAATGAAGTGCCAGTGCTCAAGGAAATTGCACCGGGGCGATATTCCGCATGTCATCTTAACGATGGCTAAGGTGCTATGGTGCCCAGGCGGCTGCGGGGCGGGGGCTTCGCGGTGCAGGCCGGCGTGTGTCCGGCCGCTCGACGCGTTCATGTTCCTGTTCGTCGGGGGGTGGGATGGTAGAAAAGACACCGATCGAGATCCTCAACAGCGGCGCGATGCCCCGTCTTGTTGGGTGGTACGAGCCGCGCCTCCTCATGCGCGTCGGTATGCGCACGATCATCTCGTCGGTATTCGGCCAGTATGCCGACCAGCGTCTGATCCAGGCCGCGACGGACGTTGCTCCGGTCGAGACGATCATCAACCGCTACAACTATTCCGACACGCGTAGCGAGGATCCGGACCGCCGCGTCACGCTCGGCGAGAACGGCGCCTTCTGGATCGACTACATCGCGGACATCGGCGACGGCTTTGACGAGACCTATACGACCGCCTATCTGCTCGCGCAGCCTCAGCTCAACATCAAGGGCGCCGAGGAGCCTCTGACGGCTGGCTCCATCCTCATCATGGGTGGCGACCAGTGCTACCCGCAGGCGACGCGCGAGGAATACAAGCTCCGCCTGCAGACGCCTTACGATTGGGCGTATCATGTGCCCACGGCCGAGCGAAAGCTCTTCGCCATTCCAGGCAATCACGACTGGTACGACGGCCTCTCCGCGTTCGACAGCCTCTTCTGCTCGGCGCGCGATCGCATGTCCCAGCAGAACGGCAACAAGATCGGCGGCTGGCAGTGCAAGCAGCACCGCAGCTACTGGGCGATCGAGCTGCCGTATCGCTGGTGGATCTGGGGCTGCGACATTCAGTTCTCGCAGTATCTCGACATCTCGCAGGTCAATTACTTCGAGGCCATCGCGGGCCTGATGGGCCCCGGCGACAATCTCATCATCTGCCTCGCCGAGCCGACCTGGATGATCGCCGATGATCAGGGGTTCGACGAGGACAGCAATTTCTTCAAGATCACATCGATCGCACGGCGGCGCGGCATCAACATCTGCGCGGTCATCGCCGGCGACTGGCACCACTACAACCGCTACTACGCGCCGGGCATCGACGTGCACCTCTTTACAGCGGGCGGCGGCGGATCGTTCCTGCATCCGACTCATACGCTGAAGGACGAGATTTCCATCACCTGGCCCGCAGTGAATGCGCCGGCCCCGGATGGGCTCGAGACCAAGTTCCAGCCCGAAGCCGGCGTGACGGCCGAACGTCATGACCTTCGTCTCAAGAACAACACGCCCAAGCCGGCAGCGCCCCAGGCGGGAGAAGCCGCGCCTGCGAAGCCTGCGCGCCGCGAAGCACGTCGCCGCCGGGCGCAGCAGCGCACCGCCAAGGTCTATCCAAGCAAGACCACGAGCTTCCTGCTGAGTCTCAGGGGGCTGTTCTTTCCTTTCACCAACTACTTCTTCGGCGTCGGGATCGGCTTCATCTACTGGATGATCACCTGGCAATTCTATTCGGTAGCCGGCCAGCACAACATCTCGAACGGTCAGATCGACGTGGTGAAGCCCGAGACATACTGGGGGCTCATCGCCTACATGCCGCTCTACCTGATACAGGCGTTGCTGGTCTCGATCTCGCTCGTCGCAATGATGGGCGGTCTCTGGATCCTGCTATGCTCCTACGTGGATTCCGTCGAACGGCCGCGCTGGAAGCACTTTCTCGTCAAGTTCCTGGTCGGGACGGCGCACTTCCTGGTGCATGTCTTTGCGATGTTCTCGATCGGTCTCGCGCTCGTGCTGTTCCACAACGAGATTACGCCGACCATCAAGACGCAGATCGACAAGGTTTGGCAGGATCGCGCGCAGCAGCCGGACATCGTGCGTGACGTCATCACGGAGACGCTGGAGCCGATCACGCGTCAGGCCATCGAGCAGCGCCAGATCATCGAGCGCGAGGACCTCGCGCGTCGTTCCGGCCGCCCGATCCGAGTTCCGCGCGACCAGGAACTGCCGCCGTTGCGTCCGATCACGGAAGCATTGGAGCCGGTGGAGGACGGCGGCGGGCTGCCCTACAAGGAGATCCGCCAGATCGTGGGCTTCGTGCTGTACCCGCTCGAAATGATCTTCATCGGCGGATTCATCGGGGCAACGCTCTGGGGCATCTATTGGGTGCTCGCGGGCTGTCTCATGCGCATGCACACCGAGGACGCCTTCGCGGCGCTGCGCATAGGTGACTATCGCAACTTCCTGCGCATGAAGTTCGAGCCAGACAAAGTGACGATCTATCCGATAGCGCTCGATCGCACGCCGCCGCGAAGCTTTTGGATGGCGCCGCCAAAGGACAAGACACCACCGCCGAACAATCCTCAGCTCGTGGCGACGCGCGCGATCCCCATCAAGCTCATCGAGGAGCCGATCGTGATCTACTCGATCTCCGAGAGTCGGTCATAGACACGATCCGAAGGACGGCTTATCGACGTGATCGTTCCCTCTGGGGAGAAAACGAGGAGCCTCCAATGACGACGTGGCTCGAGCCGCACGGCGGCACGACCGAGGGCATGGGCGAACGGTTCAGGCGGCGCCTCGCGGCCGGCGGGATCGTGCGGGCGCCGGGTGCACACGATGCCATGGCGGGGCTCATCGCACGTGAAGCGGGCTTCGATGTGCTGTACGTGTCGGGCGCGGCAGTCACGGCCAGCCGCGGGCTTCCCGATCTTGGTATTCTCACCATGGAGGAGCTGTCCGGCACCGTCCGTTCGATCGCGCGCGCGACGGGGCTGCCGCTGATCGTCGACGGCGATACGGGCTATGGCGAGGCGCTCAATGCCATGCGCCTCGTGCGCGAGCTCGAGGACGCGGGTGCGGCAGCCGTCCACATCGAAGACCAGATCCTGCCGAAGAAATGCGGCCACCTCAATGACAAGACACTTGCCACGACCGAGCAGATGGCCGCCAAGGTCGCGGCCGCGCGCAAGGCGCGGCGCCATCTCAGGATCATCGCACGCACGGATGCGGCGGCCTCCGAAGGTCTGCAAGGAGCCATCGCCCGCGCGCGTGCCTATGCGGCAGCTGGTGCCGACGTCGTATTCCCCGATGCCCTGACGAGCCTCGAGCAGATCCAGGCGTTCGCGTCGGCTGTTCCTGTGCCGACCATGATCAACATGACCGAGTTCGGCCGCACGCCACTGATCGATGCGGCGAAGTTGGAGGCCGCCGGCGTGAGCATTGTCATCTGGCCGGTCTCCTCGCTGCGCATTGCCGCGCATGCCATGGAGGCATTCTTCGCGGCGCTCGCACGTGATGGCACCAATGCCGGGCAACTCGATCACATGCAGACGCGGAAGCGGCTTTACGAGCTGATCGGCTACCACGATTACGAAGCGCTCGACGCGTCGATCGTGAAGAGCGTCGCGCCCGAGCAGCCGGGTTAACGACTTCGCGCTTTGCGAATGTGGATATAGAGCGCGCCGCTGCCGCCATGGCGGACGTGCGCTGGCGCAATGCCGGCGACGCACTCGCGAAGATCTGCAGCTTCGAGCCACATCGGCACGCTTCGGCGAAGGATGCCGCGCGCGCTGCGGTCCATCGCGGCCTGCTGGTCCTCCGAGCCGCGCTCGCCGCCCTTTCCTGTGATCACGAGCACAGTGCGCAGTCCGTCTGCGCGAGCGCGTAGCAGGAATGTGCGCAGTCGGCGCTCGGCATCGGCTTGGCGCAGGCCGTGCAAGTCGAGGCGAGCGTCGATCTCGACATGGCCACGCGCAATGCGGCGGTGTTTGCGCCGCTCGATGGGCACCAGCGGCGGCGGCGCCTTTGGGAGCGCAGCGCGCGTCGGAGGCGAGGGCGGCGTGATCTTTGATGCGTGCTGTGGCGCGCCGGCTTTGGGCGCTGGTGCTCGGGGCAGTGCAGATTGGGACTTCGGCTTTGCCTCGCTCGGCGCGCCGACTTCGGGCACGCGGGCTTTGGCTCTCTTCAGCGGCGTCACCGATCTCGCCGTGTGGTGCCAGAGCGCCAGATCATCAGGGAGTGTTTCGTTCTTTGCCGGCCGTGATTTACCCGGGCCGGCGCTATCCGCCCGGCCGTCGCGAGGCCGTTTGGTCATTGCTTCGCCTGGCGTGAGCCGCCCTTCGTGGCAGCTTCGATCGTGTCGAGAGAGCGCGGCAACAGCACGAAGAAGCGGCCGGGATGCTTGGTGATCCCAGCGAGCTTGCCAGCCTTGTCGCCCGAACCGAAGTAGATGTCACCGCGCTCCGGCCCACGAATGGCCGAGCCAACGTCGTGGGCGATCATCAGGCGATGAAATCCATCCTTCTTGGTGCTCGAGGCGTGCGTGAGAGCGGGCGAGGAGACATAGACCGGCGTGCCGATCGCATGCGTTCCCGCATCGACAGCAAGGCTGCGGCCTGCGACGAGAGGGATCGAGAGCACGCCGAGCGGCCCCTGCGCTTCCTCACCTTTTAGTTCGCGGAAGAAAACGAACGAAGCATTCTGATGCATAACGTGGCGGCCGCGTTCGGAATCGGCGCGCAGCCAGCGTCCGAGTGCCCCCATGGTGATCTTGTCGGCGGCCAGCATTCCCGTGTCGATCAGGTAGCGCCCGATGGATGTGTAGGGGTGCCCGTTCTTGCCGTCGTAGTGGACGCGAATGGTCGAGCCGTCCGTGAGGCGGATACGGCCCGAGCCCTGGATGTGCATGAAGAAGGTATCGACGGGATCAGCGAGGTAGAGAAGCTCGAGGTTTTGATCCTTGAGCGCGCCCGCCTCGATCTCGGCGCGTGTCGAATAGGGCTCCGTGCCGGTCGCGGTCTTGCGTGCGTGTGTGAGCTGATTGGCTTTGGCGCCGCGCTCGGCCTCGTGCACGAGATTCACGAGATCGGGCGGGCGGCGGTAGATCGGCGTCGAGAATTTCTCGTCCTTGGTGCGCGAGCCTTCGAGCACCGGCTCGTAGTAGCCTGTCAGCAGCCCCTCCTTCGCGGCGTGAACAACGCGATGAGGAACGAACGCGCTCTCGAAGAAGGTGCGGGCGGCTGCACGCGTCACCGGCTCCGGCACCGCTGCCGCAGCGTCGCAGGCTGCCAGCAATGCGGCAGGTATATCGATCGCACCGGCGCGGTTGCCGGCCCGCGCGGCGGCCTTGAGACGCGGGCAGGAGGCCCGGAAAGCCTTGAAGGCGGCAAGATGGTCGTCGGTATCCCAGCCAGGTAGGTCGGCGAAGGCCACCGGCTCGAAGCTCGCGGTTGGGGGTGTGGTCGTGCTGACTGGCGCTCCGCGCGGCACTTCGGCGCTCCCGTTCGACACATACGGACCCGCTGTGAGAGAGGTGACGAGTAGCACGCATAGCGTCAGGACGACGCGGCGGCTAGTTCCGACGGTGCGCAACAACGCCGTGCATTTGTCCGGCCGATGCACGAGCCCCCCTCGATACGCACCTCTACTCCCTCGATCGGCGCCCACCACCCCCGCGGCCAACGCCGATGCAACTCGGAAGCCCTACGCTCAGCTCGGCGCTTGCGTGGCAATCAGGCGCCAGTTCGGATCGCGCGAGGCGACCTCGCGCGCGAAAGTCCAGATATCCACGACTTCCTTGATCTTCTTGGTGTCGCCGGAAATGACGGCGCCGGCTCGATCGCGGGTCGCGGAGATGAGTTCGCTGACGAATTTCACGGTCACGTGGGCCGTGCCGTTCTTCAGCTCGGCTTCCAGCAGATCGGCCTTGTTTATGCCAACGAAGCTCTGGTCGATGATCTCGCCGCGCGCCTCGCGGTCGCTGATTGCGCCGGCAAAGCCGTCGAAGACCTCTTTGCTCAGCAGCGTGCGCAGCGCCTTCCGATTGCCCTCGGCAAAGGCCGTGACGATCATTTCGTAGGCCTGACGGGCGCCCTTGAGGAAACCATCGGGATCGAAGCTGCGGTCAGCGCGGACGATCGATAGGAGGCCCTCCTCCAGATTACCGTCGCCGCCGGCAAAGGCACGCACGCGCTCTTCGGCTGCCGCACTGGCCGCCGCTGTCGCCTCCCCCGCCTGATCGGGCCGATCCCGACGCGGGAGAGCCACGACCTTGTCGTTCGCTGCCCCGTTCTTGCCTGCCGCTTGGGCCCGCTCCAGCGCCCGCTGGCGATTGCGATCGATCCGTGCCTCGTCGTCACCCGTCCGCCGGCCGAGTACGCTCCTCAGCTTCAGGATGATCACCACCGCCAAGACCAGGAACATGATAGTGAAAATGTCGATCTTGCCGTCCATACCGTCAGCCGCTTTCCAAAGATAAGGCCTCTCGCCAGCGCCGGCCGCAATCCCATGATGTAGGAGTAACCAAGCCTAAGGTCCAGGCCTCTACCTGCATTCTTTGCAGGGCGCTCAAGGACCATATAAGGGATCGCCGCCGCTGGTATTCTCTTTGAACTTACGGCATTCATGGGGTGAAGCCAACCGGAATGCGACGCCTGATCGTGGCCCCATTCTGGCCATATGCAGCCCAGACTCCTGCTAGGATTCGCCCATGCGCTTGGCACTGTTCGCGCTGCTGACGGCACTTCCGCTCATCGAGATCGCTCTGCTCGTCATGTTCGGCCAGTGGGCGGGCGTGTGGCTGACGCTCGCCGTCGTCGTTGGCACCGCCTTCCTCGGCGTCGGCGTGCTGCAACGGCAGGGGTTCACCATGATGCTGCGCACGCAGGAGGCGATCATGCGCGGCGAGCCGCCCGTGGGCGCCATGATGGACGGCGCGATGACGGTTATGGCCGGCGTTTTCCTCATCATGCCGGGCCTCATCACCGATACGCTCGGTCTCCTGCTGCTCATACCACCTGTGCGCCATTTCGTTGCGGGACGGCTTGCTGCCGGCATGCTCGGTTTCGGCGACGTCCACGTTGAGGTCTACGAGAACGAGCGCCCGCGCAAGCGCCGGCCCGGCAACGGCAGTCCCGGCGTCGAGAACGGCGGGCCCGTGATCGAAGGCGATTTCGAGCGCCTCGACGAGCGCAAGGTCGATCCGCGCAAAGGCCGCTCGGACGACAAGAGATAGACAGTAAGAGCTAAGAACTTCCCACCCAATGCCCGCGCGACAGTGGGCGTCCTCATGACCTGGAGAAAAGCCGCCATGCCGACCGCGGGGCCACTTGCCTATGTCCTGCCGATCCTTCTGCTCGTAGCCTCGAACATCTTCATGACGCTCGCCTGGTATGGGCACCTGAACTACAAGTCGAAACCGCTGATGCTGGTGATCGTCGTCGCCTGGGGCATTGCCTTCGTCGAGTATTGCCTCGCCGTGCCGGCGAACCGCTACGGCCACGCGGTCTACTCGGCAGCCGAGCTCAAGACCATTCAGGAAGTGATCACATTGATCGTCTTCGCGGGCTTCTCCGTCCTTGTGCTCAAGGAGGGGCTCGGCTGGAACCATCTTATCGGCTTTACGCTTATCGCGGCCGGTGCTGCGTTCGTGTTCTTCGGCAAGGCGGCTTGAGTATGGATCCGGGCGCCTTCGCACTGCTGTGCCTCGGAGCGCTCGGCGGTGCGATCGTGCAGGCGGCAACGGGCTTTGGCTTCGCGATCGTCGCGGCGCCGCTGTTTCTCGTCGCCATGAACTCCCACGCGGCGCTGCAGGTGCTCGTCGTCGTCCATCTCGTGCAAACCGTAATGATGCTGAGAGGCGTGTGGACGCTCGTGCCGATGCGGATGCTGAAGGTCCTCGTCGCGGGAGCGCTGGTCGGCAGTCCGCTCGGGCTTCTCGTCTTCATGCGCCTCGACGTCAACGCACTGAAGCTCGCCGTCGGCGTGCTGATCCTTCTGTTCACGACGCTTCTGATCGCACGCGAGGCGGGATGGTTCGCGCGCCGGGCCTCGCCCCAGGCGTCTGGCGGTGCTGGTGCCGATGCGGCGCCATCACCTCTCGCCTATGTGACGGGTGCGATTTCGGGTGCCATGACAGCGCTGCTCGTCATGCCCGGCCCGCCGCTCATGCTGTACCTCTCGCACGCGCCGCTGCCACATGCGAATGCGCGCGCGCTGGCCGTCTCGTTTTTCGGACTTTGCTATTTGTTCGTGACGGCGCTCAATACGTTCTGGGCAGGGATGGGGGAGGGCGTGTGGTGGCTCGCGCTCGCCCTCGCGCCGGTTGTCTTCGTCGGCACGCTCGTGGGGCTCAGGCTCTCGCGCTACATCACGCAGGGTGCGTTTCGCGCCGCCGTGCTCGTGCTTCTCGTTCTTTCGGGCCTCGGCGCAATCCTCTCGGCGCGCTGAGGCGGAACGGCAGTGCGACCTCCAGCGTTCGGTAGAAAGGAAGCCGTCCTACGAACCCATCAGATGGAGGATTGAGGCGCACCGGCGTGCTGGCGGTTGCCGCCGCGATGCGCGCGAGACACGTCGCAAAGGATAACGGCGTTCGGTGCCCTGCAGTATCGGGCGACCTCCATGCCTTGACCGAGGATGGATCAGTTTGGAATGGGTTGTTAATCACCTTATGGCACGATTAACCACGACACATATTCGACGTAAACGCACCCTACCTCATATCTCAGGCCGATGGGTTCGATAGCGTCGTCTTTCGGTGCGTTTGTTTCAGTTGCGAGGCAGCGTCAATGGCCAGGTTATTTGCGTTGAAGTCAGTGCAAGGGTCGATCTGCGCCGCGTTTGGCTTTGCGGTTGTCTCGAGCATTTCCCTCGCGCCTGCAGCGCAAGCCTCGGAGCCCTGGCCGGCCGAGATCCAGGCCAACTACCGCATCCAGTTCGGCGGAATCGAGGTCGGTCAGTTCACATTCAATTCGAGCGTGCACGAACGCACCTATGCCGTCTCGGCCAATGCCGACATCTCCGCCCTGCTCGGCCTCGTGCGCTGGAATGGCGTGACGCGCGTCTCGGGTGCGCTGGCCGGTGATACACCGCGCCCGGCAGGTTTCTCCTTCGATTTCCGCGGATCCAAGACGGGCTCCGTGCGCATGGCGTTCGGCAATGGCGCGGTGAAGAGCGTCGATTTCAATCCCGCGATGCCTGACCCGCCGGGGATCGTGCCCGTCACGTCGGCGCACATGCGCGGCGTGCTCGATCCAATGAGTGCCATCCTCTCGCTGAGCCGTCCAAAGGACGGCAATCCGTGCAATCAGCGCGTTTCCGTGTTCGACGGCAAGGCACGCTTCGATTTGACGTTGTCGCCCAAGGGCGAGACGCCTCTCGCCGAAGCCAAAGCCGGGGCGACGCCCGAGATGCTTAGCATCTGCCGCATCCGCGTTCTGCCGATCGCTGGCCATGTGGATGACGAGAAGGCCCAGGAGCTCAAACGGAACCTCGGCATCGAAGTGGCGTTCCGCGCCGTTCCGGGCGCTGGCCTGTTCGTGCCGCACCGCATCACGATACCGACGTTCGCCGGTTCGGCCGAACTCGTGGCGCAGAGCTTCACCATCCGCACGCATCGCGAGCAGATTGCCCTCGTCAACTGACATACCGTACGTTTGCTGAGCGGTGCCGCCTGTCCGTCCACGGGCGGAAAAATCCGTTCCCGGGCCACCATAGAGCGGGAATATTTCGGCTGTTCGCCGAAATCCTCGCTTGATTGCCGTACACCGCTCTGCGATGCCTGCCCGTGGTACGGGAAAGTTCCCAGGAGTGGATATGCCGTTTGAGACCCGCATCCGTAACGTGACGGCCGTCCTCGGCCCGACCAACACGGGCAAGACCCATCTCGCCATCGAGCGCATGCTCGGTCACGAGAGTGGGATGATCGGACTGCCGCTGCGGCTGCTTGCGCGCGAAGTTTACGACCGGATCGTCGGCCGCGTAGGGCCCGGCCAAGTCGCGCTCATCACCGGTGAGGAAAAGATCAAGCCGGAGCGTCCGCGCTACTGGGTCTCGACCGTTGAGGCCATGCCGCGCGACGTCGATGTCGACTTCCTCGCGATCGACGAAATCCAGCTCGCCTCCGATCCCGAGCGCGGTCACGTCTTCACGGACCGTCTGCTCCATGCTCGCGGCCGTTCCGAGACGTTGCTGCTCGGTGCCGGCACCATGCGCGATGCGATCAGCGATCTCATTCCCGGCGCGAACTTCATTTCGCGTCCGCGCCTGTCCAAGCTCACCTATGCCGGTCAGAAAAAGCTCACGCGCTTGCCGAAGCGCACGGCGATCGTCGCCTTCTCGGCGGCCGAGGTCTATACGATCGCCGAGCTGATCCGGCGCCAGATCGGCGGTGCGGCTGTCGTGCTTGGGGCACTCTCGCCGCGCACGCGCAATGCGCAGGTGGCGCTCTATCAGTCGGGCGATGTCGATTATCTCGTCGCCACCGACGCGATCGGCATGGGCCTCAATCTCGACGTCGATCACGTCGCGTTTTCAGCGACGCGCAAGTTCGATGGCCAGAACCATCGCGACCTCACGCCCGGCGAACTCTCGCAGATCGCGGGTCGCGCTGGCCGCTACATGAACGACGGCACGTTCGGCGTGACCGGCGATGCCGAGCCCTTCTCGTCGGATGTCATCGACCGGCTAGAGACGCATTCGTTCGACAGCGTGAAGGTTCTCCAGTGGCGCAATCGCGATCTCGATCTCGCGACGATCGAGCGCCTGCGCGACAGCCTGCGCGAGATGCCGCGCGAGGTGCGTCTGCAGCGCGCCCGCTCGGCGGACGATGTGCTCGCTCTCGAGACCGTCAGCGCAGACGCCGAAGTGCGCGCCAAGGCTCAGGGCCCGGCGGCCGTCGGGCGGCTCTGGGAAGTGTGCCAGGTTCCCGACTACCGCAAGATCTCCTCACACAGCCACGCCGAGCTCGTCGCGACGCTGTACAAATTCCTGATGTCGCCGGAGGAGCGTATTCCGACCGACTGGTTCGCCAATCAGGTTGCGCTCAACGACCGCACGGACGGCGATATCGATACGCTCGCAACGCGCATCGCGCACATCCGCACGTGGACGTTCGTCGCCAATCGTGCCGACTGGCTCGAGGACCCCGCGCACTGGCAGGATCGCACGCGCGCCATCGAGGACACGCTTTCCGACGCACTGCACGAGCAGCTTGCGCAGCGCTTCATCGACAAGCGTACGAGCGCGCTCATGAAGGGCCTGCGCGACAAGGACGAGATGAGCGCCGATATTGCGACCGACGGCGCGATCATGGTCGAGAACCACTACGTCGGCCGGCTCAAGGGCTTCCGCTTTTCTCCCGACTCCAATGCCGACGCGCAGGGCATTCACGGCAAGGCCGCACGCAACGCCGCTGCTCATGTCCTTGTCGGCGAGTTTGCCATGCGCGCGCGCCGCGTCGCCTCGGCACGGACGGACGCCTTCAAGCTCACGCGCAATGGGCGTGTACTGTGGCGCGACGAGGAGATAGCGCGGCTCGAGCCCGGCGAGGATCCGTTGAAGCCGCAGGTGGTACTTCTTGCGGACGACAATCTCACCGGCCCGGACAAGGAGCGCGTACAGTCGCGCCTCGATGCCTGGATGGGCGAGATCATCGCCGAGCGCCTGAAGCCGCTGATCGAGCTTTCTTCGGCTGAAGACCTCTCCGGTATGGCGCGCGGCATTGCCTTCCGGCTCAAGGAAGGACTAGGCATTCTCGAGCGCCAGGCCGTGGCCGAGGACGTGCGTGCGCTCGATCAGGCTGGGCGTAGCCAGCTTCGGAAGTACGGCGTGCGCTTCGGCGCCTTCAACATCTTTCTGCCGCTGCTGCTCAAGCCTGCCGCGGGCGATCTCCGCCTCGTGCTTTGGGCACTGAAGCATGCAGGCGAGCATGGTCTCGCGCTCGATACGCTGCCCGAGCCGCCCAAGGCCGGGCGCACGTCGGTTGCGGCCGATCCGGCGCTGTCGGGCGCCTTCTATCGCGCGACGGGATATCATCTCTGCGGCCAGCGGGCCGTGCGCACGGATATCCTCGAGCGTCTTGCCGATCAGATCCGCCCCCTCATTGCCTGGAAGCCAGGGTCCGGCGGCGGTGCGCGGCCGAAGGGAGCGACCGGCGACGGCGGCTTCGTCATCGTGCCGGAGATGCTGTCCATTCTTGGCTGCTCGGCGGAGGAGCTTGGCGGTGTGCTGCGCGCGCTCGGCTTCCATGTCGATCGCCGACCGATACCGAAAACGATGATCGATCCGGCAGCCATTACGCCGGTTGCGCAGGCTGAAACCGCAAGCGCGGAGGCCGCGGGCACTGCTGCGGAGGAAGTCGCGGCTGAGGCAGTCGCGACTGTGGCTGTCTCTGCCGAGGCGCCTGCGGCCGAGCCGGCCGAAACGCCTGTCGAGGTCGTGGAAGCCGTCAGCGTAGATACGCAGCCTGTTGCCGAGGCGATCTCGGCAGTGGCTGGCCCCGAGGCGGCAGAAAGCGCCGCCGGCATCGGGGCGACGGCTGACACAGCTCCAGCCGCTACCGAGCCAGCCGCGGCCACCGAAGCCGTTGCTGGCACGGCGCCCGCATCGACCGAGGAAGTCCTCATCGAGATCTGGCGTCCGCGCCGGCGCCATCGCGGCGGCGATCATCGTGCCGTCGACGGCCGCCCGGAACGCCAGGGAGAGCGTCAGGGACAGGGTCGAGGCGAACGGCATCGCCGCCAGGGTCGGGACAATCGGCGCGATGGCGGCCGCCAGCCCGGGCAGCCTCATGTGCCCGCACCGGTAGTCGAGGCCGGCGGTGAGGCTGCTGCTGCCGGTGCCGTTCAAACCCAGGAACGCCGCGATGAGGGACGGGATCGCGATCAGCGTGGTGGTCAGAACCGCCCGCGCGACGGGGAGCGGCGCGAGAGCCGCCCCGAGCAGCGTGGCCCTCGCGAGGATCGCGAGCGCCGCCACGGCGGCGGCAAGGGTCAGGACCGTAAGGGCCAGGGCGGCAAAGGCCCTGGAGAGGGTCGACGCGACGACCGGCGGCCGCAGCGCGAGGACCGCAATCAGGGCTTCACGCGCTCGGCAGCGCCGCCAAAGCGCACGACGGTCGATCCGGATTCGCCTTTTGCGGCCCTGAGCGCACTGAAGCTGCAGCTTGAGAAGCGTGGTAACGAGACAGGCTCCTCATGATCGAGGAAGGCGACGGGCCGAAAGGTGGTCCGTCAGACGTTGGGCAACTACGCCTCGACAAGTGGCTCTGGTTCGCGCGCGTCGTGAAGTCCCGCACAATGGCCGCAGGTCTCGTCGAGGACGGCAAAGTCCGTCTCAATCGCGAACGCACGACCAAGCCTAGCCAAAGTGTGCGTGTCGGCGATGTGCTCACCATCGCGGTCGGCCCCCGGATCAGGGTGCTCGAGGTGGCGGCAATCGGCACCCGGCGCGGCCCGGCCAGCGAGGCGCAGGCCCTCTATGTCGATCGTTCACCGCCGATGACTGTGGCGCCCGCTGCCCCGCCTGCAAGCGGTGAGCGCCCGAGCGGCACCGGCCGCCCGACGAAGCGCGACCGCCGTCAGATCGACCGGCTTACCGATCCGGATTGAACCCTATTGACCGCGATCAAGGCGCGGCGTGAGCTGCCGGGTCATGCGTGCTCGAGAATTTCCGAAGCTGCCGGCAGCAT
>JALHMB010000019.1 GCA_022844275.1 Hyphomicrobiaceae bacterium | reverse complement strand
CGCTGAGGCGGATAGAACGCTCCGGCTTGCCGATGTGAGCCAGATGTGACGGGACTTCAGTGCCGTCTGTGACGGATCAACGAAAGGAGCGGAGCGTCCACGCTTCAGCACGAGGCGACACCTCGTGCATCCGCGTGAGAAGCGCTCCGTTCTCCAATCGAGTGCCGTATTGATGAAATTTGATGTGCGCGCGGGCCTCCTCCTGATACGCGGGATCGCGACGAAGGCCTTCCCATGCCCAATCACGGTGGCGAAGGGTGCGCATATAATCGTAATCCTCCAAAGCCGGGGGCCTCGGCGGGCCGACGTAGTATCTTCCGTCGAGCATCAGCTCCTCCTTGACAGATCCGAGCCGTTGGTCTCGGTAACTGCCCAGTCGACGTCCCCGCGCTGGGCCAAGAGCAAACGGCGCGTGCACTTCTGATACTTGGCGAGCTGGCCTCCCCTCTCTTAAGAGAAATAATCTTTATTGAGATCGTCAATATACAAATTGACGCAGGATGTAGCTTGGACGCTCTGTTCAATGCAGAATTTGTGCTGGAATTGCATCCCAACCGCCTCCCGTAGTGGGGGCGGGCCGAGAGACGGCGTCTACACAATGCAGCGGCGGGCGGCTAGGGCGCGTCCCGGGATGTGGTGTAGGAGGCGGGGCGGCGGTGTTGCGCGGAGGGAGCCCGTAGGGCGAGCGGAGAGCAACGCCGTGTAGTCCCTTGTCCCCAGGTCGTCCACAGCGACAGCGGGGAAGTCGAGGTCATGGGCCGACTCAGCTGTTGGTTCGGGTTTCCACACTCGAACAGACAGGAACCTGCACCCATGACCATCGACAGAGTGGCAATGAAGGAGTTCGCTGCAATAGATCCGATCTCGCGTCTCGAAATAGTGGTGGTCGTAGGGGCGACCGATGTACTGGCGAGCACGCGCGATCGCTTGCATCGCGTCGACCTCTGTTAGTCCCTTGACGCGCATGACTGTGATGCGTTGCTCAATGCCGTTGCGCCTCCAGGTATCGAATGGCACCGACCGCACCGGCCCCACCGCCTCGATCACAAAAGGGCGCTTTTTCGCGTCGATCTCAATGATGCCGACGTGAGTGTACGGGCTTCCCGAAGCAATCATGATTGCTTCTCGAGCGCTACTCGAGCTGTTCTGAAAAACGATGTCCCCGGTTTTGAGAGGCGGCGGGTGCGGCGTCGCTGCGCCCAAAGGAAAGACAAACGCGCGCTGGGTGTACACGGCCAGGACAAGCGTGATCAACCGTGCGGCATTTAACGCGGTGCTCACGGTATTGTATTTCATGGGCCCACCCTTTGGTTTCCAAACGGGTGAATACGACCGCGGTCCGTTGCAGAGCGTTGATCTACGTCATGCAATAGACGACCAAGTGGGATATCTCCCGCTGACTGCACTCGGTCCACTTCGTGCCAATGATTGCTGCTAATTGTCAGTGAAGCAGCGCGCTGTACGCGGGGCGGCTTCGCAAGTTCTTCGAGGTATCGAGCGTGAGATCAGCGGAAAAGCCGCGACTTTGCAGGCATCACCGATCTGTCGGCGACAGCGATAGGACAGATACCCTTGCAGGGTACCGTTGGACCATGCTCACTCCCGTCCCACCGTCGCCTTCCTTGCTGATCACTGCCATCACGCTATTAAGTGATGGGCTGGTACATTCGCGCCGTTGTGCATCCCGGCCATTGTTGTATCCCGCGATGATCTTGCAATCGTATGCAGCTTCGCTTTGATCCTGCAAAAATATCCATCTTTGCTGAACCCTTCTGCTGGGGCATCAGTCCGTCTCGCGAGTTTGCAAAAACGCTTGGCGATGGAACTCACAGAGCCTGCGGCGCACTTCGTCACGCGTGATGGCAACGCCGGAACGCTTCAGGTCGCCAAAGAGTTTGTCGACGACATCATCGTGCCCACGCTCACTAAAGTTGGCCTGGTGAACCGCTGCCGCATAGATGGGGCCCATGTGGTCCGGGATCTGCATCAGCCGGCTGGCCCAGAGCCCAGCGAGCACGTTGCGGCGGGCGAGGACATTGTCGCGAGTGTCAGCAGCGACGCACCAGGCAGGGGCGAAGGAGGATGCAATAGTGTGCTTGACGGCAGCAGATGGGACATCAATTTTCATCAATCGTCTCCGGCAGGGCGAGTGGAGTGGCGTTTTCCGACGGGGCTGGGGAGCGCAGCTGTCAGGCCGTGGCTAGCGATTTCATCTGTTGCGGCCCGACGGGTTTTCCAGAGTGAGAACACGACACCGCCCGCTATGAGGGTTAGGGTCACGCCGAGCGAGATCGCGGGGTCGAGTTTGCCGACGATCTGGTTCCAGAAAATCTTGGCGCCGATGAAGACGAGCACGATGGCGAGCGCGTATTTCAGATACTCGAAGCGGTGGACCATGGCGGCTAGGGCGAAGTAGAGCGCGCGGAGGCCGAGGATCGCCATGATATTGGCCGTAAACACGATGTAGGTGTCGGTGGTGATGGCGAAGATCGCCGGCACCGAGTCGACGGCGAACACGAGATCGGCGATGTTGATCACGACGAGGGCAAGAAACAGGGGCGTTGCGAAGCGCGCGAGCTTGCCCGTCTCCGGGTCGAGCTTGCGGACGAAGAAGTTCGAACCGTGCAATTCGGCCGAGACGCGCACGCGCCTGGACAGGAAGCGCACGATCCGATTCTTCGACACTTGCTGCTCGCTCTCTCCCATGAAGAGCATCTTGATCCCTGTCGCGATTAGGAAGGCGCCGAAGATATAGAGCACCCACTCATACTGTTGCACGAGGGCCGCGCCGAGCCCAATCATAATGCCGCGCAAGACAAGCACCGCGACAATACCCCAGAGCAGCGCCCGGTATTGGTATTTGGCTGGGATAGCGAAATAGCTGAAGATCAGCGAGATGACGAAGACGTTGTCGATCGAAAGCGCTTTCTCAAGCGCGTAGCCTGTAAAGTACTCCATGCCCGAGGTCGGTCCCATGGACCACCACAGCCAGGCGCCGAACACGAGTGCAATCGCGATGTAGAATGCGGACAATGCCAAGCTTTCGCCGACACCGAGCTCTCTGTCGTGTTTGTGCAGCACGCCGAGGTCGAAGGTGAGGAGTGCCCCGACCATGATGAGGAATAAAAACCAGAGCCAGGCGGACTTGCCGAGGAAATCACTGGTCAGAAATTCGGCGAGCAGTTCCACGTGTAATCCTTACTTCTCGGGTGTCGGGGAGCGCACCCGTTGAATGCGTAGGGCCTCTCCGATAGCGCCCATGTTCGACCGTTAGCAGGTCCCGGCTGATACGGAGGCGGGCGGTCATATTGCGATTGCGCCTATGGCTCTTGTTGGCGTTGTGGTCATCGTGCTCGCCGTTGCGCAGAGGTGAATGCAGCATCTCAATGCGAGAGCAGAACCGGTAGCAGCGGGTTGGCGACAATGGTCTTTGTCGCGCCCCCCAGGATGAAGTCGCGCATCCGCGAATGGCCGTAGGCTCCCATGACGAGCAGGTCGAGTTCGCGTGCGGCTGCATAGTCTGCGAGAGCCTGGCCGATTAGCCGGCCATCGGCCTTTTCTTCCTCCAGGACAACGTCAATGCCGTGATAGGCAAGATGCTTCGCCAACTCGGTGCCTGAGCGTCTCGTTTCAATCATCTTCTCCTCGGTGATCGTCACCACCCGTACGGTTTTGGCGAGCTGCAAGATCGGGAGGGCATCCGCCACAGCCCGTGCGGCCGGCCGGCTGAAATCCCAGGCCACGCCGACGACGTCGAAAGCCAAGGTGGCGCTGCGTTTGGACACTTCGGGAAAGACGATCGTCGGCCGTCCGGAACCGAAGATCACGCACTCGGCGACATATGGCTGGAGGTCTGCCTGCTTGCCGATCGGGATCATCGTGACATCGTGCATCCTGGCATGTTCGGTCACGATGGTCGCTAGGTGCGAGGTTGTGGATGACTCGATAATGTGGCCGTGTGGAACGTCGTGCTTCGCCGCCATGCTTTCGAACGCCCCGATCAGGGTCTGGGTATTCGCCACGATTTTCTGCCGTTCGGCCGCAATCATTCCCGGGACGTCAAGCAGCTTGTTCGCAAGCACGTTGCCGACGTTTGGGATCTCGATTTTGAAAGTGAGCGCCGAGACGTGCGCGCCCAGCGCGCCAGCGAGGCCGATCGCTTGCTCGATCGCCGCAATCGGGGTCGGTTCGGGATAGCTGCTGAGCTGGAGTAGGACATCCTTGAAAGTCATTTCTTCTATTTCCTCAATTGATCTGCTGCTTCACGTTGACTGCGGCACGCGGTACCCCTGGCCAAATTCCTACTGAGCCAGAGCGTTCAATCGAAATTCCACGCGCCCTCCTGCCTGGGGCAGTAGCGAGAGCTCGATCGACCCTTGGCCAGCGCTAAAGCGGTGATGTTCAGCTTCTGCGTTGCATCCGTCACTGGTCGTATCCCCGCCGCCGCGAAGCCGTGAACGTACTACGCGCGCACCGAAGCGAATGCGGTGCGCCCCGCGTAGCGGACCTCGACCGATTCGCGGTGCGCAAGATGGCTCGCATCAAGCCCGGGACGGCGCGGTCCCGCTCACGTGGTTGGCCGGCGGTTCTACGACGAGACCCGGCATCCACTGGCTGACCTGTTCTTCCGGCCGGACGCCAGGCTGCAGCGTTTGTCTATACCGCCATTCGGTCCGTTGGCATCGGACAAGACTGCGACAACGCCATGAATGTGCTCTGGGAAAAGCCACCGTGCGAATGCCAACTGATGCTCCACTTGCTCACGTAGCTCATCCGTGAGGTTCGAGTTACGCACTTGAATCCCGGTTTTCATTACTCCTCCATCCGCCACTCTGCTTCGTGCGATATATGGGCTTGATCGACCGTCCAAAAAAGCAGATAATTCGGCGTTCTTTTGTCGTAAAAAACTGCGGATCGGAATGGCCGGTCATGTTGAACTACAAGCAACTGCACTATTTCTGGAAGGTCGCGAAGGCGGGCAGCATCGCGCGCGCCGCCGAGCAGCTGCGTCTCGCACCGCAGACCATCAGCGCCCAGATCGGAACCCTGGAGGAATCTCTCGGAACCGAGCTGTTCCGTCGCGCCGGACGACGGCTGGAGCTGACCGCGGCGGGACAGCTGACCCTTTCCTACGCCGACGAGATATTCCAGATCGGAAGAGAGCTGGAGGAGACGGTGCGCAATCGTTCCCACCGCAGCGACATGCTTTTTCGGGTGGGAGTCGCGGATGTGGTTCCTAAGTCGATCGCCTATCACCTGCTGGCCCCGGCACTGAATATTGCCGGGCGCGTGCGCCTGATGTGCCGGGAGGACAAGCTCGAACGACTATTCGCGGAACTCGCCATTCACAAGCTGGACCTCGTGATCGCCGACCGGCCGCTGCCCTCGGAACTGGGGGTGAAAGGCTACAGCCACTCTCTCGGGCGCACACCTATCGCTTTCTATGCCGTGCCCGGACTTGCCGTGCGTTATCAGGAGGGCTTTCCGCAATCCCTGGACGGCGCACCCATGCTGATCCCAAGCGATGGCGCAACAATGCGGGGGGTGCTCACGCGGTGGTTTAGCGAACATCAGATCGAGCCGCGCATTGTTGGGGAATTCGACGACACCGCGCTGATGAAGGCCTTCGGCAAGGCGGGCGCAGGCATTTTCCCTGCACCGACAGTACTGGCAGACGAGATCCGCAGCCAATATGAAGCTGAAGTCATCGGCCGCGCCGACAGCGTCGCAGCAAAATATTACGCCATCTCGGTCGAACGCAAACTGACCCATCCGGCCGTGGTTGCGATCAGCGAAGCGGCGAAGACGGGCCTGTTCGTTGAGGGAAGAGCACCCGCCTCGACTTGGTCGGCGATCGAGCAATGACCTTCGACGGGATTCCGAAGGAACAAGGCCTCAGGCACGAGGAAGCGATTGGCGCGCCCTTGCCGCTACATCATTCGCCGCGAGCTGGTGGCGAAAGTGCTCGGCATGATTGTCAATGAAAGGAGCGCGGCGCCGTCCCCCACCTCCAGGAAAGACGCGAAAGCCAAGAGACCTAGGCTCGACCGGGAAGGTCTCATTCACGATCTCTTAATTAAGCGCAAGACTGGCACTACGGCCGAGCCAAACGATCTATGGGCTCTCAACATCTGCCACGGCTCGACATGACCATCTATCCGTATCTGCCCAAGGCGACCGTCACCACGACGTCGACCCGCTCGTACATGGATCTTCTTGCCGGCGTCGCAGCATGACGGAGACATCGCAGATCCTGCTCGCCCACCACCTGAAGGCGCTCAAGCTTCCTACGTTCCTGAGGGAGTACGACATGGTCGCTCGCTTGTGCGCCACCGAGGGTGTCGATCATCCGCGATACCTGATGCGGCTGGCCGAGATGGAGATGATCGACCGCGAACGGCGCATGGTCGATCGCCGGATCAAGGTCGCGAAGTTACCGACGGTCAAATGCCTCGACAGCTTCGACTTCCTGGCATTGCCGTCGCTCAACGAAATGCTGGTCCTGGAGTTGGCGCGTGTCCCACGAGATCGACCTGCAGACCGCCTGGGATTGGGTCTCCACGCAAAATGCCGTCGTCCGCCGGATGCGCGGCTGCTGATGGGAGCGCTGCTCGTCGAGGCTACGTCTCTTGCGCTGGCCAAGGTGCCAGAGCTAATGGCCGGCATGAGAACGGCGTGTTCACAGCGTCCGAGCACGTCAACGCGGGGCTCGCGATCTCGATGCGTGGCGGCGGGCTGATCGCGCCGGCCATCATGGAAGCCGATGAATTGAACCTCGATAAGGTCATGGATGCCATGCGCGACCTCGTTGCGCGGACCCGCGCAGGGCGGCTCCGAAACTCGGAGCTGACCTTGGGGACGATCACCGTTTCCAGCATGGGCGATGGCGGGGTGGACGCGCTGCTTGGCGTGATCTACCCGCCGCAGGTGGCACTGGTCGGCTTCGGTACACCGCGCTTGCGGTCGATGATCGTCGATGGTGCGCTTGCCCCGCGCATGGCCGTCACAGCCACCCTTGCCGCCGATCACCGCGTTAGCGACGGCCGCCATGGCGCGACGCTGCTGACTGAATTCGACCGCCGATTGCGGGAGCCCGAGGCACTATGAGTTCCCAGAATCTGCGCACTGCCTTTCTTGAGGAGCTGGCCACAGTCTTTCCCGACATCGACCTCGCTGCGGTCGGCGACGACGACCATTTGCAGAATGACCTGGGGCTCGACTCAATGGATTTCCTCAATCTCGTCACAGCGCTCCACAAGCGTTTCGCGTTGCCGATCCCGGAAACCGACTACCCCCAGCTCGCCATGACCGCTCTAGCCGTGCGCTATCTTTCTAGGACTGTGGGGCAACGAAGTTGAGGTATCACCTTGGCGTCGTGGACCTTGCCTTTGGTCACGCCGGCGGTGTTCACGCCCCTCGCATCGACGCCTGGCGCTTGTTGGATTGCTCATTCGCTCAAAGCCCCGCGCGAACTGGGGCCTCTCGCCGTCGACAGTGGGGGCATGGCGACATCCGCCGTCGTCGTTCCTCTCATCGCTGTGTTCGGAGTTGCCGTCGCAGAGACGATGCCGGGCCGCGATCCCATGAGAGACGGCTTCGGCCTGATCGTCCTTGCGCTCTTGATGCCCGGCATCGTGCTGCTCTCCGTCGCAAGGCTTGAAGCTCGGCTCCGCCGCCAGAAAGTCGCGCCGGTACCCCCTGCAGAAAGGAGCTCATCATGCAATTCAAGCTCATCGTAGCCATGGTGGACGACGATCGACACGATTCGGCCCTCTAGGCCGCCCGCGCGGGCGGCGCGACTGGCGTCACGATCATCCCAAGTGGTCGCGGCGAAGGTTTGAAGCCGAAGCGGTCCTTCTTCGGACTCGAGCTGACCAGCCAGCGCGACATACTCCTGTTTGTAGTGGAAGAGCATGTACACCCGAAAGGCTCCAAGGCACTTTCCGGTTCGACGGTCGACCGCTTCGCATCACGCCATGATCACCCTCGCAATGCCATTGTCGTAGTTGCCCGGCGCATCACGTCTCGATTGCCAGGCCTCTTCAAGCGGCTACCGGCAGTGCGGGCGCTCGGTGAGCCCCTCCCTTGGCGAGGATCGCCCACGCAATCCGCGCCATCTTGTTGGCAAGCGCGACCAGGGCATTCTTTGCCAGCATTTTCGCGAGCAACTTCATCATCCATGGATGTTTTCCGGGATACGTCCGCGCGTAGCGAATGACAGCTGTCGCAGCGATATCATCGATCGCCGCAGATAACGATCTCCTCGCTTCGAATCCCCGCCAAGCTTCTGCTTCCCACCAGCTGAGTTCCGTCGTAGAAAGAGCGCGATCCAGGCTGCAAACTCACGGCCTGACCTCAATGTACTCGAATCCGCGGTGGTAGCGGCGATGGCGATTGCGCCAATCACGCGGACTCGGGGAATACTCTTCAGGACCGCTATGCCTTTCCATTTTCGGTGCCATCCAGGTAGGCGTATATCAGCGTCTTGAGAGTCACGATGTCAGCGAGTTCCCCTCATTCAAGACGTTGCAGTTTGTGAGCGCGAAACGTTCCATGCGGCGAATGGCATGTTTCACGTTCATCGTGGCATCGAGCGATGGCGCAGGCTTGGTCATGATCTCATAAACGTGGGTGCGGCTGATCGGTCGGTTTCTCGAGACGATCTCGCGAGCGATGTCAGTGATGAGCAACATTCCGTGCTCGTCATGCGCGTCTCTGCGCGGAACGACAAGGCAGGCGATGCTTTCGCTGCGCATCAGAGCCGGCGCATCGGCAATCGGAGCGGCTCCGGCGATCACCGTCGGGTTCTGGTGCATGACGTCGGCGACAGTTGGGAGTCTGCGCATCAGATCTCATCCTCGATTTGCTGCTACAGTTGCTGCATCTGTGTGCGGAGTCCGACGGCGTCCTCGATCGCGATCTGCACCGCGATCCCGGTGCCGGGCTCCTTGTCGAAGCCGGCCGCTTCGGCGATGCGCTCGAGAATGTCACGCGATCGATCCACACGTAGGGCCACGTGCCCTCGATGGGGCGGTTGAGGAACTCCTTCACGCAGCCGTCGATCTCCTCGCACAGCCGCGACACCTGGCTCTTGGAGATGCCGGTCATGCCCATCGCCTTCACGAGATCGTCGACCGAGCGCGTCGATATCCCGTGTACGTAGGCTTCCTGCATCACCGCGATCATGGCCTTGTCGGCGGAGCGGCGCGGCTCGAGAAACGACGGAAAGTAGCTGCCCTTGCAGCTCCGGATGGCGACCGGCGCCGTGCCGACGCCGGTGTGCCAGTTGCGCGTGCGGTAGCCGTTGCGCTGGGTCGTGCGCTCGGGCGAGCACTCGCCGTGGGCGGCGCCCGTGAGGCTTTCGACCTCGACGTCCATCATGCGGGACGCTACGAAGGCCAGCATTTCCCTGAGGAGATCTTGATCGGTGCCCTTCTCAAGCAGCTCCTTCATCGCCACTCTGTCGATAGTCATGGGTGCAGGTTCCTGTCCGTTCGAGTGTGAGAACCCGAACCAACAGCTGAGTCGGCCCATGACCTCGAACTCCCCGCTGTCGCTGTGTACGACCTGGGGAAAGGGCTTTCGCAGCGTTGCGCTACGCTCGGACTACAGCCTCCCTCCGCGCAACGCCGCCGCCGTCACCTACACCACTTAGCGTGGTCGCGCCCTCCACACATGTTCGGTAGATCCTGACAGGAGGCACGAACGCGCAGAGGATCGCGGCCGAGACGATGATGGCGGGTCAAGGACATCGTAAGCTTCGTGTGACGGCGGCGGCTGGTCCGCCGTACGCGCGATCAGCGCCGCAATGCCGCAACGTCGATATTGTATCTTCCATTGGCGGCCTGAACGCCCTCGAAAAACTGGCGCGCGCTTTCCTGCCAATCGAAGCCCTCGGCGAATGCGCGGCACCGTGCGCGCGGAACGTCCAACGCTTTCAGCGCTGCTCGCTGCAGGTCGTCGTCGAGGATGCCGCAGCCGGAGTCGCCAAGAACATCCCTGGGGCCGGTCACTGGGAAAGCGGCAATCGGCAAGCCAGATGCAAGCGCCTCGAGCAGTACCATGCCGAAAGTATCCGTGCGACTTGGAAACACGAAGAGATCGGCGGATGCGTAGGCCCTTGCAAGTTGCTCACCCTCAAGCGTTCCCAGAAATCGGGCCTGCGGAAACGCACGCTCCAGCGCCGGTCTGGCCGGGCCGTCACCGACCACCATTTTCGTGCCTGGCAGATCGAGGGACAGATAGGCAGGCAGGTTCTTTTCCACGGCTAGCCGTCCGACATAGAGCGAGACCGGCCTCTTCGCATCCAGGGAGCGGCGCAAATGGGGATGGAAGACGGCCGGATCCACACCGCGCGTCCACAACCTGATGTTCCTGAATCCACGTTGAGCGAGCTCGTGCCGCAAAGATTCGGTAGCTACCAGCACTGCACCAGCGGCGTTGTGAAACCGGCGCAATATCCAATAGACGCATCTTTCTGGCACCGGCACGCGGGCAGACACGTATTCGGGAAACCGAGTGTGGTAGCTCGTGGAAAAGGGAAACCTATGGCGCAGGCATACCCAGCGGCTTGCAAAGCCGATCGGCCCTTCGGTGGTGATGTGGATGTGCGTCGGCTTGAACTCGGAAATCCGGGACGCAATGGCAGACGGCCGTGCCAGCCCCAAGCGAATCTCCGGATAGGTCGGTAGTGGCAGACTGCGAAATTGACCGGGCTCGATTAATGCAATCGCCGCACCAAACTGTTCAGCATGACGCACCATGTGTTCGATCGACCGCACTACGCCGTTGACTTGCGGATGCCAAGTATCGGTCGCAATCAGCAGCCGCATCGGCAAGCCGTCGTGAGGAGCGTGTCGGCTTGACATCATCCGCCTCCAACATGACGCCAAGTCGGACAATCGCGCTCATCTGTTCCTGACAAAGAACAAATCACATCGCTGAGCGGTGGCTTGGCGCAGGAGATTGCTCGGATCGTCATGCGCATGCTGGAATGCTCTGTCTGAGCCGAATACAAAAACGTCAACTCCGAGCTGCGAGACGCAATCCATCCGCGGCTCGATTGAATTGCCAATTGCCTCGAATGTATCAACATGCCGAGCGCCGCATTTGGCTGCCGCTGGCGGCGCAATGCGGATAAGCTGCGCCTCGGTCTGCGGCATAAGACGCTGCGCTGCTCTCGTGAGCAAGCCGGACGGATCCCAAGGCTCGATAACAATAGCCGCACGGCTATAGGGGCGATCAGGTGGCAGCGCTACGGCAAGTACGGGCGTATCGCTGTAGCTAACAACATCTATGACTGTCGACGCAACCTTCTTGCCGACGTAGGGGTAATCCCTATAACCGAGGATAATAGCGTCGCTTCCAAGCTCGATGGCCTCGCGAACAATTTCCTGGCAGATTTCGCCGGTGCGCACGTTGATCGAGATGTCGTTATTAAAATCGGGGCTCAATGATCTGCCATACTCCATCAACAGGTCACGCGCTTCGCGCTGCCGTCGCTTCATCAACTTTCGTGGCAGCACTTCTTCGACAACGTAGAGAAGCGTGACTTGTGCTCCAAGAGCATTCCCGCGCTCCAGCGCGCGGGCAACTGCGCGGTTGGAGCACTCCGTAAAGTCTGTCGCTACCAGTAGATGCTCTACCGGACCGCTACTCAATACTGCGTGATCGTGCGCGATGACCTTGTCGAATTTGGATACGAGCGAAACTGTCGCCGGTTGATCTGGTCCTGCCGTCGTCTTGCGCATGACGATGCATCCACGATTGCTCCACATGGATAAGGCCCTGGCTCCATCCGATGGGCTGCAAACAGCCTTCTCCGGGGACACTTCGATTCCTGTCGTGAGACGCTTCGCCATCGACCATCACTGCTCCGCGCAGGTGATCATCTCGACCACCACCATGTGCCAAACATGGACGGAATATGGACTCACGCTGCCATCGAAGAAAGCAGATAAAGTTGTTGCATACGATCGAAAAAAACTGAGCATTAACACGACGTGCGTCGCGTTGAGATATAAGCAACTGTACCATTTCTGTAAGCGATGCGCCGAGCACACGTTGCCGATCTGAGGTCGGGTCGGTGATGTTCGGGCATGGCGCAGGATCGATACGACCATAGTGATGACCATAGTGACGTCACTACGCCCATGCGGTCGCGCCGGGTGGAGTTGCTGACTGGGCCAGAGCGTCGGCGCAAGTGGGTGGACGGGACCAAGATCGCGATCGTCGCCGAGGCGTTGGCCGACGGTGTCGTGATCTCGGATGTGGCCCGCCGTCACGATATTACGCCCTCGCAGCTTTTCGGCTGGATGCGGCAGTTCCGCGACGCGGCATTGGCTAAGATTGCGCCACCGCCGTCGCCGATGTTCGCGCCTGCCGTCGTCGATGCTCCGGTGGCGATGCCTTCGCCACCACTGCCCGTCGAGCCGCCCGCAGAGATCGAGATCAGCGTCGGCGTCGCGACAGTGCGCATCCGGGGTGCGGTCGACGCCAAGACGCTGGCGGCGGTGCTGAGGGCGCTGAGGGTGTTATGCTTGCCCGCCTCCGGCAGGACGCCATGATCGTTGCTCCGACCGGCATTCGCGTGCTCGTGGCGACGAAGCCCGTCGACTTCCGCAAGGGCATGGACGGGCTTGCCGCTTATGTGCAGGAGGCGTTCAAGGCCAATCCGTTCTCCGGCGTCATCTACGTGTTCCGCGCCAAGCGGGCCGATCGCGTGAAGCTCTTGTTCTGGGACCAGACCGGGCTCGTGCTCGTGACCAAGCGGCTCGAGGATGCCCGTTTCCGCTGGCCAGCTATTCAGGATGGTGTGACGCGCTTGTCGCCGGCGCAGCTTTCCGCGCTGCTCGAAGGTCTCGATTGGGCTCGCGTGGACGCGCGCCGTGTCGTGCGTCCCACAGCGACGCAATGATCCACACCGAGAGCCAGCTGAAGGCTGGCGCAGGCGTGGGCAAATTAGCGATTCTGCCGACATGTCGCTGTCGATCGACGACCTCCCAAACGATGTCGAGAGCCTGAAGGCTCTGCTGCTGGCCGTGCACGCAGCATCGCAAGCCGCCGAAGCTAGGGCAGCCTCGTTGGCCGTCGAGGTCGACCGCCTGACCGCGCGTGCCGAGCGTCTCGACCATATCGTCTCGGTGCTGCGCCGTGCTCAGTACGGCCGCCGTTCGGAGCGCATCAGCGATGAGCAGATCGAGCTCGCTCTGGTTCATCCGGGGTACTGAGCAAGGTCGTGATCAACTGCCCACTATTTCGGGCAGTCATCAGCGCGATCGGCGCGCTGAGCAGCAATCCGGCGATGATTGGGCTCATCCAGGCGAGCACCGCAGACGAAATTGACGCGCAGACCAAGGCGCCTACAGTTCCCCACATCATGTGCCAGCGATGCTGCCCCATAAACTGAGACAAGGTAACCGCAGTCCCCAGCCGCCGCTGTTGCGCGCCCCAGCCTGCATCCCGGCCAAACAGAATGCTTAGAACTGCGTTTGTTTGCGTAATCATGAGCAAGGGCGCAATGAGTGTGGAAAGGATCGACTCGAGAAAAATACCACCACTGATGCGCAGTGCTCCTCCATTCCGCCGCCGCACTTCCGCGTTGCGCAAGGCCCAGATACCGCCCAACAGCTTTGGCAGGTGCACGACAACCACGGTTACAAGAAACAACGATAGCGCGGTTTCTGCGTCAAATACGGGCCACTGAGGGAACAGCGACGTCTCGCTGCCGAAATAACTAGGCGTGGCGTACTTAGCCTGAAAGGCGAGAACGACGCCGATTAGTAGTGTTACTGCCCAAATGGGCGATGCGAGATAGGAAAACACGCCCATGACGAGGTGCACTCGGCTGAGGAACGGCAGCCCGCTCGCTCCAATGATCCGAAGATGCTGCAAATTCCCCTGAGCCCAGCGGCGGTCTCGCACGATTAGATCGGCCAAGGTCGGTGGGCAACCCTCATAAGATCCGTCCAGCGACGGCACCATATGAACGTCCCAGCCGCCGCGCCGCATAAGTGCAGCTTCGACAAAGTCGTGGCTCATAATGTAGCCGCCGAGCGGCGGTTTCCCCGGCAGCCGAGGCAGACCCGCGCACTGGGCAAATGCACTTGTTCTGATGATGGCATTGTGACCCCAGTAGTTCCCGCCATGCGCGTGCCAAGCTGCAAGACCCGCGGCAACGACCGGGCCGTAGTAGCCGGCGGCAAATTGTTGCAAATGTGCGAACAGCGTTCGGCCTCCGACAAGACGCGGAACCGTCTGGATCAATCCAGCGCGAGGATTGTCGTCCATGCCAGCCACCAAACGCAGCAGTGCGGTGGCCGACATGATGCTGTCGGCGTCGAATATCACGAAATAGGGGTATGCCGCTCCAAACTGCTCCACCCAGTCGCGGATGTTGCCTGCTTTCTTGCCTTCATTCGGTGTACGCCAACGAACGTAGATCTGCAGATGTCCCTGGTTCCGCAACCGCAATTCAGTGTAGATGCGCTGCTCCAGACTGCGTTCCGAAGCGTCTTGCGTGTCGCTCAGGATGAAGACATCAAAACGATCGCCAGCCTCGGCACGATCAAGATCGCGACAGATCGTGTCAACTAGGGCAGCAACTTCGGAAGCGTCCTCTCGGTATACTGGAAACAGCAAGGCCGTACGCGTATGAAGCGGCACGTTTGCTGGGGGGAGCAGAAGCGTATCGATGGTACGCGTGGTCATCAGAGCAGCGAACCCAATAAGTGCACTAACGGATCCCGCCGCAACCCAGCTAAAGCAAAGTGTGCTTAACACCAGAAACACGAGTTGCAGCCCGGTCGGCGCTTGGACGGACAGGACGCGATAGAGCGTCCAGGCAAATGCTCCAGTTGCTGCGATCCACAGAACCAATAGTACGACGCGTGCGACGAGGGTGCGCGCCGGCGCGCGCGATTTGCCCGGGCGCTGCCTCCACAACGATTGCTCTGGCATCTCGCAACGGCATGTGTCCGGGAGGATCGGCCGACACTCCGTGTCGCACTCCGCAACCCCCGGCCGCTTCAATATTTGGTCCATCGGTAGAGCCAAGTTTCAGAGATCGGCTTATCTCTTGTCTGGAGAGCGAGTCTCAGCTCGCTGCTCTCAGCCCCCTTTGGATCGAGACCGAAGGAAACACGCACGCCGCCGATGCCGGGATTGGGCTGCACAATTGGTGGACTTACCGCGCCGGTGCTAGCCTCAACACGCGCAATCGGCAGTTCTGTATCAGCACCCGCAGCATATCCCTTAAAGTCGACCGCAAACTGGATGATCCCGGTCTTTCGTTGTGGACCATTGATGAGGCCGGCACGCGTTGCAGAAACGAAAGCACCAGGCCATCTTCGGGGAGCATGATCGGGCCAGCTCAACGCATAACTAAACACGTGAGCCTGACCGGCAGCTAAGGGCTGCGCCGGCTTCCAAAAAGCGACAATGTTGTCGTGGATTTCCTCATCGGACGGAATTTCCAACAGCCGAACGGTCCCGGCGCCCCAGCCTTCGCGCGGTTCGACCCATGCGCTCGGGCGGCTCTCGTAATGGGCCTCTAGGTCCTGGTAGTGGGCAAATTCGCGAGCCCGCTGAATAAGCCCGAAACCTTGTGGGTTCTGGTCGAGGAAATCACTGGTTTGAAGGCGGCGTGGGTTGTTGAGGGGGCGCCAAATTCGCTCGCCCCAGCCATTGACGACAGCTAGCCCATCGGAATCATGAACCGCGGGACGAAAGTCATCGATGCGCGAACGGTTGATGCCCGAAAAAAGGAACATGCTCGTGAGGGGAGCAATTCCAACATCGGGGAGATCCCTGCGCGGATAGAGCGTCGCCTGCACGTCGACGACAGTGTTCGGTCCGGGTAACACTTGAAAGCGAAAAGCACCGGTTACCGATTGGCTGTCCAACAAGGCGTGGATGACAATGTGGGAGGCGCGCTGTTTGGGTTTTTCGATCCAAAAGCGTCGGAAAAACGGGAACTCCTCGCCGCTTTGCTTGCCGACATTCAGAGCGAGCCCGCGTGCCGATAGCCCGTAATTCTGACCCTGCGATAGCGCACGAAAATAGCTGGCACCCTGAAAGACAATGATCTCATCGAACACTAGTGGTCTGTTGAGCGGGCCGGTTACGCGAAATCCAGAGAAGCCCAACCGCGCCTCGGGCGGCAGCTTGCCAGCCAAAGGTCCAAGATCAAAATAGCCGTTGTCGGGCGAGAGCGGCCGCTCGGCTCCGTCGTCAACGAGAGTGATCTCCACGGCGGTCTTGAATAGATAACCTGTGGGCAGAAGCTGCAGCTCAAAGTTCAGTCCTTCGCCTCGCCAGATTGTCCGCTCGGGGCGGAACCGAATCTGACGGTACTGATCGTAGTCAAATTCCACAGCGCCCTTCGGCAACGCTTCCGAGGGCGGCACAAGCACCTTGGCGGCCAATTGGCGTGCGAACTGCTGCACCACCTCATGCGTGAAGGGCGGCGGCCCGGAAGGAGGGGCACTTGCCGGTGCTTGCGCGAGGACCGGGATGGCGACGGCACTCGCCAGCAAGTTTGCGGCGAGAGTTATCGCGAAGCGGCTATTGGAGGAAGGGGCCATTTCTAAGCTTGTTCGCAAACTTTGGCTGCAGGAGATTGTCTCATCCGGCAACGTGTGCTGCCGCAATGCTCTGAAACGCAGTCGAAGGTAGTTAGTTCCGACGCCACTGGACGTCGACGCCGCGTCGGCAGCGTCGTTGTTGTTGCGCTTGATTATACGCCTTCACATAGCTCGCCGGCATCAGGCGCACATCGTGTCCGAGCGCACTGAGTTTGCGCGCCCAATGATGCGATGCGGCGCACGCCTCCATGCCGACAAGGCTGGCGGCAGTTTCTCGAACAACGAGCGAACCTCGCCGTCGGCTGAAAACAGCGCTGATAGGACGCACCAATGGAACGACTGCCAACTCAATGGAACGACTGCCATCTATAGTAGTTCTCGACCAGGATTCTGCTTTTCAGCGAGAGGTGCCAGCGCTCGATCTCGCCCTGGGTCATGGGGTGGTAGGGCTTGCGCGTGTGTTTCATTCCCTGACCTTTGAGCCAGTCTGACAGATCTGCAGCGACGTAGGACGGCCCGTTATCGGAGAGGAGCCTTGGTCTCCGATCGGCACCGACCCTCTCGAGCCCTAAGGCCTGCAAGGCGAGGTGCAACGTGTCGGTGACATCGACGGCGGTCATGGTCGTGCAAAGCTTCCGGGCGACGATGTACCTCGAGAAGTCATCGAGCACCGTGGACAGGTAGAAACATCCCCAGCCCGTGACGTTGAGCTACGTGAAGTCGGTCTGCCAGAGCTGTTTGATCGCCGTCGTCGGGTTGGCGAAGGCGTCAGCGGCCTTCATGACGATGAACTCCGGCGAGGTCACCAGGCCCTCGGCTTTGAGGATGCGATAGACACTGGCCTCGGAGACGAAGGTCTTCTCCCCATCGGTGAAGGCGACGGCCACCTCGTGGGGCGAGAGCTCCAGTTCTTCCAGCGCCCGCTCGATGACCTTGTTGGGACCTCGTCGGAGATGCGGTTCCAGACGCGCATCGGCCGCGGCTTGCGGTCTTCCAGCGCGTCGAGCCCGCCGGCCGCGTAGCGATCGAGCCACGCGTAGAAGGTCGTCTTGGGGATGGCGATCTTGTCGAGCGTGCGCCTGACGGGCAGGTGCGAGGTCTCGACGGTTCTGATGATCTCGAGCTTTTCGGATGCGGCGTATCTCATTCGCCGTCCTCCCCATCCGCGATGCCTTCCTTGCGGCAGATTTCGGCGATGCTGTCCTCGCCGCGCAGGCCGTCGAGGACGATGCGGACCGTCTCCTCGGCTGAGATGTGCCGCCTGGTGGCTCGCCGGACGTCCCTGATCGTCTCCTCCGCGCTCTGCGGAGTTTGCTTGTCTCGCTGTCTCAGCGTGTCCCTCCTGGGGTGACGGTGAGCCGGAAACTCTCTCTTACGCAATCAGCTCAAATTGTCCGGTAGGTCCTAACGGGGAACACGTCATTGAGCTCGCGGATGCGCTCACGGTTCATGGGCGCCTCCACACGTTTATGCGCAGGATACGCTAGAGGGAAGGTGCATGACATCCTCCGTGCCGTTGTGCGGCCGCCGATCATCGGCAGTCGCATAACGGCACGGAGCGCTTAAGTTTAGGATAGCGCCGAGAAGAGCAGCGCGGGCCCGCTATCCACTGTCTTCATTCTCGAGTTCGTCTGGAAACGGTGGGCGCCGTGCGCTCTCGGGGCATTTATGGTAGGTTGCGGCCTTCCAGGAGTGCGGAGGGGACGGGGTACAACGCGACGCCTCCACGATCAGAATTTTTGTATCGGACGGCGATCCGGAAGGTGTCCGCATCGTCGACCGGCTTACGGATACGATCATCGTGCCCGCGCAGAAGGAGGGGTTTGATCGTGTTTTTCTCGGCGTAGCACGCGTGGTGGGCTATACGCATAGCCGGCGGCATGCTCCCGAAGATCAAGTACATTGCTGCCTACCAAACAAGGCCAATCGTGGCGGTGACACACGTCGCGCCTGTTGCGCGCATCGAGCCCTACGGCGAAGAAGAGAAGTAATCACACCGATTCCATTTGGGGATGCTCCTGGCTGTTCGATGCAGGGGCCGCGCTACACGACGCAGAGCAAACTTCTGGCTGCCAAAACGGTAACGGATCTGATTTAAAGAGCCGATCGGGTAGCCGGCCCCGGCGCCTAGCGCGGGCTGGCACTGGCGCCACACTGGGCGTAAGCTAGCCAAGTGGCTGGCCGCGCCGACCATGAAGCTCAGCAAGACGGACAATCTCATCTATCGCGAGTGCGCGCACAACGCCTGGGTCAAGATCCACGCGTCGGACATCTATCGCGTACAACCGCTCTCGGCCTTCGACGAAGCCATCATCGAAACGGGCAATGAGGTCGACGACGCGCCAGCTATCTGTTTACGGGCGACACGACGGTCGCGCGTGGCGATACCGAAGGCACTCGTCGACACGTCGCGGTACGAACAGTGGTGCTGTATCAACCGTGTTCGAGACCGATCGCTTTACGACTGCGTGCGACATCCTGGTGTGGAATGCAGCAGCTGGTGCGTACGATCTCTACGAAGTGGAGTCGTCGCCGAAGTAAGGAAGCGGGGCGCGAAGGAGCACTTACAGCCACGCCGCCAGTATAGCGCAGTGGTTTTAGCAATCACCGTGCACTATGGGGCTGCTCGAGGGTCCTCGGCTAAGAGTGTGAACGTATGCAACGCGAAAAGACATCCGGCCTAACTGTCTGTTCGAGCGTGCGCAGCTGGTTTGTGGCGTTGGCGTGGCTGCGATATGAAGCGTGACTGAACGCGTGATCGTCCCTGCGTTCATTGTGCTCGTGGTACATAGTCAACCTCGAGCAGCGGTGAGATGTTGATCTCTTCCAGCGCTCTGACGCTGCGGTCATTCGGAGAGGTGTACATGTTCACCGTTCACAGACTCGTACTTTCTGCTTCGGTCCTTGGTGCCGTGTTGCTGAGTGCCGGCGCAACTGCGAGCCCAGCACATGCTTACGACGGCTACCGGCAGCGTCACCATAGCGAACACCGCACTGATTGGCGCGAGCCGCGTCACCACCAAGGTCATGCGCATTCACGCCACCATAGCCACCACGCGCAGCGATATCACCGCGGCGATTCCGACGATCATCACGGTTATGGACGACGGCACCAGGGCGACGAACATCATAGATATCGCCGCCACCACCATCACCAATAGGAGGTGAGCGGTGCCCGACGAAGTCGCGTGCATGCTGCGAGGTGCTTGTGCCGGCAATTCCACCTTCGTTGGGCGCCGCGTCACGGCGCGGATCATCGATCGATGCCAATAAGGGGACGCCGCCTGGCGTCCTCCTGAATGAGCTGCAACCGCCGCCGCGGCACTTCGCTGGCACCCGGCGATTGCCGCGGACTACAGAGCCAACCCACGGAGAAGCACAATGATCGGCAAGAGTGTGATGTCTGCAGCGCTTGGCTTTGCCATTATGGCATCGACGCCAGCGCTGGCGCAGAAGATTGGCAAGCATGGTGGTCAAACGGCAATCGTGGCCGGCCATCACGATGCCGAACTCGTCATTGAGCCGAAGAGGCTCGTCCTCTATTTGACCAATCACGGCAAGCCACTCTCGGCAAAAGACAATGCGATCAAGGCAACGGTTCAAGAGGGTGGCAAGAAAACCGAAGTCAACCTGACCGTTGACAAGGATCACCTGGTTGGCTCGCTAGCTCAGCCGCTGCCGAAGGGTGCGATCATTCTTCTTTCCGGCAAGACCGAGGATGGGCATGGCGTCTCGGCCCGCTTTACCGTGAGGTAGCCCGCATTGTGGCAGTTGGATGTCGGCGGCGTGAAGCGCGATTAAATGATTCACTGCCCTCGCATTCATCATCCGTCTGTTACGGTTCCCATCGACGGAGTCGGCGCCCCACCGATACCCTGATCTAGCGCCGATTCATTGTCACCAACCATCCCGAGAGGTGCCCATGCTCAGCGTTCGCAAGTTTTTGGTCTCTGTTTCGGTCCTCGGCGCCGTTCTGCTGAGTGTCAGCGGGGCATCAAGCCCCGCTTACGCCTACGACGGCTACCGGCACTATGATGGTCACCGTCAAGATCATCATCGGCACTGGCGTCACGGCCACCATCAAACTCATGACCACTACACTTGGCGTGAGTATCGCGATTATCGCTCGCGTTATTACCTGCGCCACCATGACCATCATACGCAGTGGCAAACCCGCCGCCACGATGATGACCACCACAGCTATCGGCGCCACCACCATCAGCATGATCATCACCACCACCACAGAAGGCATCATCACCACTAAGGCGAGGGTGCTGCGCTAGCCGCTGCGATCTGTCTCTTGCGCACGAACCGTGCTCGTGCAGCCATACTTCCGTTTGCCTTTGGCGCGTTCAGCTGGCATCCAAGGATGCTGTAATCGCTGTGGGCTAATGCTAGCCGTGACCTTGGTGCGAGAGGGACGTCAATGACACAAAACGGGCCGAGAGCGCAGCGCACATACTTTCCCTGGTTTTGCGCTTTGCTCGCGTCACTGCTAATTATCTCACCCGTCACCGCCCAACGATCGGCGGAGGACGATCGCTGGGAGCTGCTCGGGGAGCAAACGGTCGGTTTTCGGGTCGATACCGATAGTATCGTTCTGCGCCACAATGAGGAGTGGTACCGCAATCGAGCCTATCGGGCGCTTCAGTTTCAAGCCGAGCGTAACGATGTGCACCTGATCTCGCTGCGGATCGTGTATTTGAACGGCTATGCTGAGGATGTGAGGGTCGACCGGTTGATCCAACGGGGCAGCGGGCTAGTGGTGGATCTGGCCGGCGACCGCAGCTACCTGCAGCGCATCGATATGCGTTACCGCGGCCAAGTTGGTCTGTCGCTGGGGCCGGACGGAATTCGTTTGCAACAGGCGGTGGTGAAGGTCTTCGGCGAACGCGGGCGGCGCCGGACGCCTCCAATCTCGGAGCAGCGCTGGCAGGAAGTGGATACCCAGCGTTTCGATCGCACCGATGCCGAAGTGGTCTTCCGCCCTGATCGAGCCAATGACCGCATGGAGAGTATCAAGCTACGCCTGCTCGGTGAGACGATTGAGATTCGTGGGATCACGATTGAGTTCGCCAACGGCGAGACGCAGCGCGTTCGAATCGAGCAGCGCATGGATGACCGCACCGAGACTGAAGCCCTCGACCTTGACGGCCGCCGGCGCCGGATCGAGCGGGTTGTCGTTGCGCTGGAGCCGCGCCGTCGTCCCGGACGCGCGGAGCTGGTGCTGCTCGGACTATCAGGTCAACGAAGTGCCGACGCGGATGATCGCGAAGATCCCTACACTCGCCGCGGCTGGACGCTGCTCGGCGAGCAGACGGTCGGGTTCGCGGTCGACCGCGATGTCATCGACGTCAATCAATCAGAAGATTGGTTCCGCAATCGACGGTTCCGGGCCTTGCACATCGTTGCCGAGCGCAACGACGTACACCTGATGGGCGTACGGATCGTGTACCTGAACGGGGTCGGTGAGGATCTGCGCATTGAGCAGCGCATCGCTGCCGGAGAAAGCAGCGAGGTTGATCTTCGCGGTGCCCGCAGTTTCATCCGCCGGATTGAGCTCACCTATCGCAGCCGCCCTGGTTTCGGCGGCCGTGCACTGGTCAAGGTCTTTGGCGAGCCCAGTCGGCGCTAGCGGCGACGGCGTCCGTGGAGACCGTTGCGCGAGGCTCAGCGCAAGATGCGGCATCAGCGACGCGCCGATGTCAGCTCGACTGCAAGCGCTCGGCTATTTTTTTATCGGCGTCTGTAGGCCTCTCAGTTCCTCGACGCGTTTCCGGATCTGATCTCGGGTCGGCTTCTCCTTCTCGATCCAAACACGCAAGTCTTCGAAGATCTCCTGATCCGTTTTTCCAGCTGCAGTGGGTGGCGGCGCTGCCGGTGTCGCGGATTTGGGCAGGGGCGAGGGTGTTGTTTGGGCATAGACCAGCTTGCCTCTGTCGATCGCGGATCGCGGGTCGGGCCATCGTGGCCCTCTCAGCAGAATGCCTGCGTACAAATATTTCGCTTTCCACTCGGGTGTTCCGCGATTGAGGGAGGCTTCGAAGAATACATTGTGGACATCCGTCCACTTGCGGCTTCGCGTATAGCAATAGTAGTCGTGAACCACCGCGGCATCACGGTAGGGGCCCGAGTAGGGACCGCCGAGAGCGACCCAAAGGGGTTCCGGGATTGACGCGCCGTCCGACAGAAAACCCTCCGGCACGTCCCAAAGCACACCGTTGCTGTCGCGATAGGAGAAGGGCTTCAAAAGCTGAACCATCTCGATGAGGTATCCATCGCCCGATTGCACGCTCATGAAACGGACATCGAGCGGTCCTTGGAACTGACCCTTCTTGAATGACAGAGAGGCGATCAGCTCATGATCGCACAAAATGACTTGGAGAAAGTCCGGCACCAGAAGGCAGCGCGTACGGTCCTGCGCGATCCAGTAGATCGCACCGGCGCCGCAAAGCGCGATTGTGACTGAGAGAACGAGTATCAGTCGCCGCACGATGCCCTCCGCTGCTGACGCTCATCAAGGCCAAACCGTACGTCTAGTTGCATGACGCGTCAATGACGGCACCGGTCGCCCGATGTTGAGCCAGAAATTCGTGAATCTGCGTTCGCCTAAGAATAGCACATCGGCTGTCTGCCGCGGTGACGATCGTCCTCCTGCGCTCACCAAATGTTTGCGGTCGAGCAGTCGGCGTGCGCCGCTGTTCGGCCACTCGGCCCGCATTCTCCCTCATGCGGTCGTGAAACGCCTGCGGGCGAGATGCAGCTTGGCGAGCGCGAGCAGCGCAAACGCTAGCGCGACTGCTCTTGGCGATGCCGCGATAGAGTTCGCGGCGATTTCCGAGCTAGCATTTGACGACGCGAAACACGTGCTCGACCTTCGCGCGCAGCTTGCCGAAGGGGCGGATCCTCGCGCGTTGACGTCGTGTGAGACCGTGGAGCCGTGACACCTTTGTCATCGAGGCGGGTTGGGTCGCAAACGTGACGGAAAAGTATCGAAGCGAGGTTGCAAGGGTCTGTGCGACGGCCATCATGGAGGCCATGGACGCTCCAGCACAGCCCAAGCAATGAGGTCATCACCCCGGTAACGACACGCGGGTACAGCCTGACGCCCAACCGATTCGGAGGGCTTGAGCTCCGGGAGAGATTGAGATGCGGATCAAGCGGCGCCCTACGCCTGGGCTCGAGATGCGCCGGCTCAAGAGCAGCTGATCCAGGTGCCATGTACTTTCATGGGATGCGCAATCATTGGCATTCGATATTCAAGCCGTCGATGGCGATAATTCGCCATATTAGTGACATGCATCCTCTCCGTTCCTCGGCGCGATGAGCAGTCGCGGAGCGAACGATCCCGTTGACTTGCGATGCGGAGCAGGTCAAGTGGCCTCAGTTTCAGCTGGGCAATCGGTGCTGCCGTCTCTTACGGGACCACGGCGGTGACCTGTCGGCGTTGGGTGAAGAGGGTAGATACTATGGCGGAGCCAGCTGAGAGTTCGACGTCGCGCCATGCTGCGCCGTCGTTGACGCACCGCCCCATGTTTCGGCGCCTGTGCAAAATGGCGCTCAACTGGCCTATCGGTTGCGGCAGCAGGAACTCCTGGCAGAGCTTGGTGTCGTCGCTCTCAAGCAGAATGACCTGACAAAGCTTTGGCATCGGGCCGCTGAACTCGCGGCTGACGGCCTTGATGCAGAGCTGTGTAAAATTTTGCAGTATCTGCCGGATGAAAACTCTTTGCTCGTCTGCGCTGGCGTCGGGTGGAATCCCGGCGTTGTCGGATCAGCGCGCATCGTTGCCGATCTTGCATCTCCATCGGGATTTGCGTTCCAGACTGGCACTCCCGTGATATCAAACCACTTGGAGCAGGAGGAGCGTTTTCGCACACCCGACCTCCTTGCGAGGCACGGTGGGCGTCGGGCGATCATTCTTCAAGGTGACGGCGCTGCCTTCGGCGTTCTCGAGGTCGACAGTCGATCGACGGGCGTATTCACGTCCCATGATCTAACGTTCTTGCAGGGTGCCGCGAATATCCTCGGCATGGCCATCGAGCGGCGGCGCTACGAGCGTAATTTGACGGCGGCGGTCATCATCAGAGCGTGTTGTTAAAGGAAATCAACTATCGCGTGAAGAATAGTCTGCAGATGGTCGCCAGCATGCTCAGTCTGCAGGCATCGACGTTGCGTGACAGTCCAGCTGTTCAGAGTTTGCAGGACGCCATCGGTCGGATATCGGCAGTGGCACGGGTCCACGAGCGCCTATACCGATCGGCGAATGTCGGATGCGTTGATCTGGCCGCTTATCTTGGCGATCTCTGTCGCGACCTGACCGGCCTCGCGACGAATTGTAAGATCCGATATGCGCCCGATGCTGACGTCGGTATGGTAACCGATCGCGCCGTTCACGTTGGTTTGTTGGCCACGGAGCTGATCAGTAACGCGATCAAGCACGCCTATCCGACTGATAGCGCCGGTGTCGTTGACGTCCGACTGTTCCGGCAAGGCGACGCCAGCGTGACCCTGTCGATCCGCGATCAAGGCGCGGGGCTGCCCGAAGGTTTCACAACCAATGCCAAGGGTGTCGGTATGAAGATCATCCGGGCAATGCTTGGACAATGTCGTGGCAAGCTGAGCGTCCTGAACCTCGCGCCGGGAACGGAATTCGTCGTCGAACTGCCTCTCGCCGATAATGCGTCGTCAGCTTGACGCCGCCTGCCGCTGACTGGTCTCATCGTCACTGCTCCCGAGACAAGATGCCCCTCTCCAGCGACGGAGCAGTGTTGCGCACCCCGGGGCATGACAGGGAACGTGATCGTCCGTGGAGCGTTTGTCCTGCTGCCCGCATTGCGGTGAAGCTAGAAGCAGGCGGCGAGCGCAAAGGTGGTATTGATGAGACGAGGGAATTGGAAACGAGGGATGCGACCGGTCGCGATCGCTCTGCTCGTAGGTACGGTGGGAACCACACTTACCGCGGGAACACTGATCAGCGGCGCGTATGCGCAACAACCCGAAGCGAAAGAAGACGAGGATCGCCGCAAGCGCGGCGAAAAGCGTCCGGAGCGGGCGGCGCCGCGTTCGCCCGAGTCACCACCGGCGTCACGTCGCGGAGGCGAGGACGCAGAACGACCGAAAGGAAACCTCGAACCACGGGGGGCCGCGCCCGGGCGTCGGGACCGTACGGAGCCAGGGCAAGAGCCCCAGCAGCGCACAGCGCCGGTGCCGGAGCAACCGTCGCAACAGCGGCGCGCCGCTCCGCAACCTGATTCGCGCCCTGAAAAAAAAGCGGATCCGTCGTCGCCATCACGCGAGGACCAGCAGCGCGGACAGGACCAAGCCCGACCGTCACCGCGGGAAGTTCCCGACAAAGATCCTGAGAGCGACCGCGCCCGGCGCGATCGACCGGCCCAGGAGCGCTCGGCACCTCCGGAAGAGAAACAACCGCAGCAGCAGCGCGTGGCCCCCCAGGCCGACCCACGGGCCACTCCCGGCGTCGGCAAAGCGGCGCCGCCCACGCCACGGGAGGATGACACGCGGACGGATCGAGCCCGACCTTCTCCGCAGGAGGATCCCGGCAAAGATGAGAGCGACCGCACCCGGCGCGATCGACCGGCCCAGGAACGCTCGACACCGCCGGAGGAGAAACCGTTGCAGCAGCGGGTGGCTCCGCAGCCTGATCCTCGGCGCACTCCCGGCGTCGGCAAGGCGGTTCCGCCTACGCCACGGGGGGACGATTCGCGGACGGATCAGGCCCGCCCGGTGCCGAGGGCCGTTCCCGGCCAAGGCCCAGACCGCGATCGTGACCGGGACCGTGCGGGTGATCGGGATCGCGCCGGCGACCGCGATCGTCACCGGGATCGCGCTGGCGACCGCGAACGTGACGGAGATCGTACCGGCGACCGTGGCCGTGACCGTGGCCGCGATGTTGCCCGCGCGCGCCGTGATGAACCGCGGCGCCTCGAGGACGTCAAGAAAGGGCGCGTCGAGCGGGTCGAGGCGGGTGGACGTCGGGTGATCGAAGAGCCCGGCAGTCGCTTCATCATCCGTGAGGAGGGGCGTGCCATCATCCGTCGCGATGAAAGCCGTGCCTTGGAGCGCTTTTCACCAAACGCCCGCACCCGGGATATCGGCGAAGGCCGCCGCCGGACCGAGATCGAGCGCTCCGACGGCTCGAGGGTTGTCTCCGAAGTCGACCGTAACGGTCGATTGCTTCGGCGCTATCGCCGCGATCGATCCGGCCGTGAGATCGTGCTGATCGATAACCGCCGCTTCTATCGCAACGTGGGCATCGGGCTCGGCGTGACAGCCTTGGGAGTCGGGGTGGGTCTCGCGTTGGCACCGCCCGCGTACAGCCTCCCGCGCGAAAAGTACATCGTCGAGTACGATAGTGCATCCGAGGACGATCTCTACGAGGCGCTGTCGGCGCCGCCGGTCGCGCGACTCGAGCGGCCCTATTCGCTTGAGGAAATCCGCTACAGCCGTTCGCTGCGCGAGTACATGCGCCGCATCGACCTCGACACGATCAATTTCGAGTTCGGGTCGTTCGAGGTGGCACCGGACCAGTATCCCAAACTCGAGCGCCTTGCGCGCATCATCGAACGGGTGCTGAGGCGCAACGAGGCGGAAGTGTTCCTGATCGAAGGGCACACGGATGCTGTCGGTTCCGAAGAAGATAACCTGACATTGTCGGACCGGCGCGCGGAAGCGGTCGCCGAGATCCTGATGTCGGAGTTCGGGGTGCCGATCGAGAACCTCGTGACGCAGGGCTACGGCGAACAATACCTCAAGGTGGAAACGGAGGCACCGGAACAACAGAACCGCCGCGTCGCGTTCCGTCGCATTACACCGCTGCTCGGCTTGAAGGGTCAATAGTCCCCGCCTGTCGTACACACGTCCGACAATGAAAGCCCCCAATCGATCGGGGGCTTTCTGGTGTTCATTGATCGTTGCACGCAGGCGAACTTTGCGCGAAGGAGCCAAGGAGCCTCCGATTCCCTCACGCAGGTTTATCCGACAGATAGTTGGCGTTCCTGGGAGGAGAGCATCGGCAGTGATGGAGGCAAGGCAAGCTTTCATCCAAGTGATCATTGTCTTGCCGTCAGGCAGGCAACGGGTACTTTCGCCGAGCGGTCAATCCAGAAGCCTACACGCTCGCAACCCGCACGCGGCCCCCGGTCTCAAGTCACGGCGTAGTTGACAATGACCCTTTTTGGCTGTCTATGATGCTAATAATTCTCATTAGCAGAAAGAGTTGCTGCCATGGTTCAGAAGGGTGTGTTGTTGCAGCGGCCATTTTGTTGTGCCCTGGCGGTCCTGCTAGCGAGCCTGAACGGCGCCACGGGTTGGGTGAGCCCGGCATGGGCGGAGAAACGCTTCTTCACGATCTTGGCGGTTGAGCCGAAGGGCGGCACAACCGTTGACAAAGAACCATTTCCAACGGGTCCGCTGCCTCTAGGCGGAGGGTATGTGATCACACAGCCCGACGAGAAGATTCGTCGTTGGGAAGTGAGCGCCTACATTTGGCAGCCCTCCCAAGTCATTGTGAACGAAGGGGACGAGGTAACGCTTGAGTTTGTCGGTATCAATGGCGCGGCGCATCCGACGACTATTGCGGCGTTCGGCCAAACTTTCACAGTGAGGCGTGGCTAGGCTCATCGCGTAACTTTCACCGCCAACAAAGTGGGCATCTTCGGTATCGTGTGCGACACGCACAAGCCGTCGATGTCTGGCGAGCTCATCGTCATGCCGAAGCGGTAGGTCTCGCATCGACCACGAAACGTCCCCGGCTTGGCCGGTGCTTGACAATCGCCCTCTCATACAAGTCGATCTTCCAAAAGTACCGCGAACCATCTAGCTCGAACGCGCCGAAGTCACGCTCACCGTACGGGCGGTCATTGAGTTCGGCGTTACGTTCGCTGCGTACTGCGTCTGTCATCGAACAACTCCGTCGCACAACCGACGCTCGGGAATCGAGCACCGGCGGGCACGACGGAAGCACTGCTCAAAGTGTACGGGGGATCGCGGCCATCGCAATCGGCGCGGCGTGCAACGCGCCAGGGATCGGCGCCGCAGGGCCGAGACCGACGGGTTCGATTTACGAGAGCCCGGTGCCCAACGGGCAGGCGCCCATCAAGCCAACAATAAGAAGCCGATAGCGACGAGGGTGACGCAGAGGACCTAGATAGCAGCGGCGACCAAGCGCGCCTTGTTGCGATCCGTGATCGGTGTCCGTGTGAGCCAAAGAACTGCGAGCACGCTCCACCCCACGGCGTGGGCGACTATAGCGCAAGTCCGGTGACGGTGGTGAAGGTGATGACGCTCGTCAGCGCCGGCACGGCAATGAGAAGCCCGACCGTCGCCATGAGGAGGTTCCGCGGCGCCTGATGTGTCCGACGACCAGGATCATCGCAGCATAGAGGGCGATGGCATTGCGCAGCGTCTGTTTGAACGGATCGGAAACGGCAATGTCGTCTTCCTCCGGTGAACACCGCCTTGTCGCGGCTTGGCCGCTGATCGAGTCTTCGACGCTCGTCTTGGATCAACGCGAGTGAGGAAGTGCCCACAATGCCGGATGTGGACACAAACGGCGCGAAGCGACGTCGGAACAAGCGCTGGCCGAAGGAGCCGAAGCGCGAGATCGTGGCGGCGACGTACCTGCCTGGGTCGTCGGTCTCGATCGTGGCGCGCCAGTACGACGTCAACGCCAACCAGATATTCCGCTGGCGGCGGCTCGCAGATGAGTCGGGTTCGACAGCATCGTCAACCACGTCGAGCGGGCTCGTTCCCGTGACGATCACGCCCGAGCTTGAGGACAAGCCGGCGTCGGCGCAGCAGGCGCATTCCGACACGATCGAGATCGAGGTCGGAGGCGACTGCCGTGTGCGTGTGGGTTCGAGCTTCGACGGCCGTGCTTTGAAGCGCGTGCTCGACATACTAAGGAATCGATGATTCCGGTGCCGTCGGGCGTGCGCGTGTAGCTCTCGGTCGGGCGCACCGACATGCGGCGCCGCATGAACGGGCTCGCCCTGCAGGTGCAGGAGACGCTCGGGCGCGATCCTTTCTTATGTGTCGGCTGACGTTATGTGACGGAGGCGGCCGAAGGCCATGCGTGAACGGGCCTCGCCGGGCTTTCCCCGCCACATAATATCAGATGCTCTCCAGTAGCCGCAGAACAGCGTCCTTCGGTTGGAAGCGGGCACTTCGGTTGGTCGAGACGCCTGCCTTCACGAGACCGCGCCGCATCATCTCGACGTCCGCGGCGGCGTAGCGGTGGGTTGTGGCGACCTGGGCGTGTCCGAGCCAGGCCTGGATCGTCAGGAGATCGACGCCCGATCGGAGGAGCTTCATGGCGAGAGAATGCCGGAAGATGTGGGGTGATATCGACTTGCCGTCCAAGCTCGGTGCTATCGACTTGGCTCCAGCCGCAGCTCGCCGCACGACGTGCGTCACTCCGAAGCGCGTCAGGCGCTCGCCGTGGGCACCGACAAAGATCGGCTCCGGCTCGTGATGAGCAAGCCCGCGTTCCTTCAGCAGCTCAGTCAGTGATCGCACCAGATCCCGAGGAATGGGAACGACACGATCTCGACGCCCCTTGCCGTGAAGCAACACCTGCGGGCTCCCTCGCTGCAAGCGAAGATCAGTTGCGTTGGTGCCGATCGCTTCGGACACGCGGGCGCCGGTTCTCGCCAGGAAGAGCAGAAGAGCCCGATCGCGCCGACCGCGGCGTGTCGTCTGATCAGGGGTTGCGATGATGGCTTCGACCTCGGCGTTGGTGAGGTGGTGCGTCACCTCGATGTGAGCCCTCTTGGTGGGGATTGCCAAAACGCGTTGGGCGATGCCGAAGGCGGCGGGATCGGCGGCGGCGACGTGATGGAAGAAGGATCGAACAGCGGCTAGCCGAGCATTGCGCGTTGCGACGGAGTTGTTCCGCTTCTCCTCGAGTTCGTCGAGGAAGGCGAGAACGATGTCCCGATCGAGCTCCTCGAGCGTCAGCGCGACCGGCTCCTTGCCCAATCGGCCTGCGGCAAAGAGGATCAGCATGCGCAAGGCATCGCGATAGCTGGCCATGGTCGCAGGCGTGGCGTTACGCTGCTTGGCCAGCCGCCGACGGAAGTATGACTCCAGGAGCGGTGCCAGACAAAGATCCTCGCTCATGCTGCACCTCCGTCGATGGAGGCGCGTTCGGCCGCGATGGCGAGGAGATCTGATGAACTGGTCAGGTAGTACGCCGTGTCGCTGTAGCTGGCGTGGCCGAGATAAGTGGCGAGGAGCGGCAGCAGCGCTTGGACATCCGCGCGCTGCTGGTGCCAGAGCCTGAGCCTGGTCACCGCGAACCGATGCCTCAGATCGTGTGGTCGCAGAGGCTTGCCATCGTCGAGACCGGCGTGCTTGCGGGCCTTCACGAAGTTGCATTGCAAGCCGGCAGTCGAGAGACGACAGCCTCGCGAGCTGAGAAAGAAGCCCGCGTCCACGGGCGCAGGAAACGCCGCGTCGCGTTCGCGGGCGTATCGGCGCAGAGCGGCCAGTGTCGTTGGGTGAACAGGAACCAGGCGGTCCTTACGAAACTTGGTCTTGCGGATGAGAATGACCCCACGGGTCAGATCGACATCGCCGCGATCCAGCCTGATCGCTTCACCCGATCGCAACCCCGTGCTCGCGAGTAGCCCGACCAACGTCGCCATCGTGGAGCCAACGAGAGGCAGCCTCGGCGAAAGGAGCCTGCATGCGCCAATGAGCGACGCTAGCTCGGTATCGCTCACGATGCGCGGCGGCGGAATCGCCCTCGACCTATGGAACGCTTTGCGCTCCAAGGCCTCGGTTCGGGCGTCGTAGAGGGCGAGGTACTCGTAGAACCGGCGGAGGACCCCGTGACGAACGGCAGGACTGTTGGCGGCGCCGCGGAACGACAGGACGAAATCGATCGCCATCGTCTGGATGGCAGGTCCATCGAGCTGGGATCGCACGACGTGATGCACGAACGCCCGCAGCGTTCCTGCTTGCTTGTCGAAGGCATAGCCGAGGGACCGGCGCAGCTCGATGTAGCGTTCGATCTTCTCGCTGAGAAATGTGGCGAAGGCGGTCATGCGGCGCCTCCCGGAAAAGGGAGCGCGACGTCAGCCAGCTGAGAGGTCGCGACCTTCACGTAAAGCGCCGTCGTGTTGATGCTGCGATGCCCGAGAAGATCGGCGACCTCGTTGATCGGCCTTCGTTGCTCGACAAGCTCAGTTGCCAGACTGTGGCGCAGAAGATGGGCACCGGCGACGCGACCAAGCTCGATCCCGCTACACTGCAAACGCTTCCGCACGATCCGTGACACTGGCGCAGCGTACTTGATCGGCCCTATGGGTGCGGTGAACGTCAGGAACAGATGCGCACTATCGACCTTCGGTCTCGCCCTCAGGATGTAGTCGGCAAGCGCGGCGCCGGTCTCCTCGAGTAGCGGGGCCACTCGGTCGCGCTTGCCCTTCGTGTGCCGGATAAAGACTTCGCCGGCTCGCCAATCGAGATCCTGGAGCCGAAGAGCGCGCAGCTCGCCATTGCGAATGCCTGTCGTCGCGAGCAGCAGAAGAATGGCCCGATCGCGAACGTCGATCGGCGTTGCCCTGCCGATCGTATCGATGGCACGGCGAACCTCTGTCCAGGATAGACGCGGCGGCAAATGGGCCAACCGCCAGTGGGGCGTTCTTGGAACGACGGGTGAAAGCTCCCGATGGTGATGACCGGCCCAATGCAGAAAGCGGAGAAACCCTCGGATATGAGACGTTGCTGCCGTGCGCGTGCTCGAGGCTGCGGACAGCGATAGCTGGTGCTCTACAGCGGCAATGACGTGCTGCGCCTTCATCGTTCCGAGGTCTTGGCCGGGGTATCGAATGCGGAACCATTGCAGAAAGCGCCGCGCCCCCAGGAGAGCGCCATCGCGGGACTTCGGCTCGAGACCACGCACTCTGCTCAGATAGTTCGAGAACGAGCTCAATAGAGCAGCATCTGGATCGTCGACGACGCTGGCCACCGCCGTCACGAAGCGGTTGGGCGCCACTCGCCGAGCGTGCTGAAGCGCAGTCACTGCGGCGATCCGCGGAGAGCCGGGGCCCAGCGTGAGAAGGTACCGATCGACGATGGTCGCGCTGATCGGCTCTGAGCCGCAGCGCTCGGCAGCGAAATGGCTGAACCGGGCAATCCGGCTCAGATAGAGCTTGGTGGATGCAGGCTTGTATCCTTGCGAGTGCAGGTCCCCCGCGATGAGATCCATCTCGGCGCCGAGCGCCCCACTACGGAGGCGCTTGAGCACCCCCCGATACGAAAAATAGAACTCGAGCATGTGCCCCTCTTGCGTCGCGCCGCAGGGGATCCTGCGGCTGCGCCAGAGGCACGGGATATTATGTGGCGGGGAAAGCCCGGCGAGGCCCGTTCACGCATGGCCTTCGGCCGCCTCCGTCACATAACGTCAGCCGACACATAAGAAGGGTTATGTGGCGCGATACATAACCATTCGCCGGGGATCTTTTCGTGTTCCGGGGCGCCCGGGGCGACCTGATCAAGGTCCTCTGGCACGACGGTCTCCGCTTCCGCGTTCTCGTCATCGTCGACGACTGCACGCGCGAGTGTTTGGCTCTCGTGCCCGACACGTCGATCTCGGGTGCCCGCGTGGCGCGGGAGCTTGACCGCGTCATCGCCTGGCGCGACAAACCGGAGGCGGTTCTTTCCGATAACGTCCTACGTTGGGAAACTTGGCAGGGAGGCGAGCAACAGATCTCCATTCACTGACCGAAGTCAGTGATTGCACTTCAACTTCAACCAAGCGGCTTCCGCCGTCAGGGAAGGAACTCTCATCCATAGCAAACACAGGGTCCTTGACGCGGTACATTGGCCCTCACCGTCCTCAACACGAGATGCAGTTCCAAGCGGAAGACCCGAGCATTATCTATAGGGTCGCGGTTGCGCCCTCACGGCACTTGCTGAGAGAGGTTCTCCCGCTTGGCATCGACCCCTCGAAGAAAGGCCGATAGTCGGAACCGCTCTTGATGACGGCATGTGCGGTGCGCGCCATCTTGGCGGTAATGGCTGTGAGTGCCTTGCGCCTGAGATCGCCGTTGTCGCGATCTCGCGCGATGTAGCGCTCGTATTTTGCTCGGAAGCTGTTGTCGGGTTGGCGGATTGCAACCTGAGCGGCGACCCAGAAGGCGCGCCGAAGCCGCGCATTGCCGAACTTCGACAGCTTCGTCCGGCCGCGGAACTGACCGGACTGATAGGTTGCGAGATCGAGACCACAGAACTTCAGGAACTGTCGATGATGGCCAAAGCGGCGAAGATCGCCGGCCTCAGCGAGCACGGTCATCGCCGTGATCGGTCCGATGCCTGGGATCTGTCGTAGGCGCTGGTAGTCGGGATTGTCCGCGAGTGCCGCATGAGCTTGGCTCTCGATCAGGTCGCGCTGGCGGATCAGGCTTCGCCCTTCGGCGAGAGCAAGACGAAACATGGTGATGGCCGCGCTATCCAGCGGGATTGGCAAACCGATCGAGGATGCAGCAGTTTCGTAGATATCGCCGAGTAGCCTGGCCTTCGAGACCTTCTTGCCGACCACGCCCCAGGACGCCTCGACGAAGGCGTCCTTCGAGAGCGCCGTGATGCTCTCCGGTGTCGGAAACGCTTCCAGAAAGTCAAGGAACCAGTCGCTGCGGGAGTTGCCGGCGAACCGTGCGGCCTCCGGAAAACAATGGCAGGTAGTGCGTCAGCAGGCGATGCCAGAGTTCGGTCTTCGCCTTCGAGATCACCTCGTGCGTCTTTACAATCAATAACAGCGTCTTATTACGATTTTGCTGGTGGAGCCGAGGGATATCGCCCCTGACCTCTGCAGTGTGATGCGAAGCGGACATTCCTCACCATCGGATTCCGACGGGCTCTCTGTCGTTCACGATCTCCAGCAGTCGCGCTTCCCAAAGCTCGAGCGCACGCAGTCGCTCAGGCAGGAAATCGTACGCCGAATAGACTGTATTCGCGAGCTGCTGGAGATCGCCGGTGTGATGTAGCGTGCGGCTGCGCAGCTCGGAGGGAACGCCGAGTGCCGCCATCTGGTCGTTGATGAGGCCGCGGAAATCATGGAAGCGCACGGGCGGGTCCGGCCATTTCCAGGCGCGTCGCGTCGTGGTCAGTTCCTTGGAGGCCGTCCATCTGGTTGCTGCGCCGACGAATAGGGGCTCGCCCAGCTGTGACGTTGCGAGCGCGTCCTTGACGATTGCCAGCGCCAGCGGCGGCAATGGGACGGCGTCGTCGCGTTTCGGCTTGTTGCCCAGGCGATCGGCCGGGATGAGCAAGCAAGGGATTGTAGCGTCGAGCTTAGCGTCGTCGCGGTTGGCCAGTGCGATCTCGCTGATGCGCCGGCCGATCAGAATGGCGAGGCGCAGCACGCGAGTCTTTGCCGGTGCCATGACGTCCGGGCCGTCATTCCAAAGCTGACGCAGCTCAGGATTGGTCGGCGGACGGTGCTGCTTCCCCTTGGGATTCGCGATAGGCACGGGCTTTTCCACACCGCGGCAAGGATTGCGCACGATCCATTCCTGGTCGATGCACCACTCGCAGATGCTCGAGACGAGCTTCAACGCCTTTGTCGCCTGAACGCCGCGATGCTTCTTGTCGGGGTTGGTTGTGGCCGTCTTGATCTTGGTCAGAGCCTCGTTGACTGCCTTGCGGTCGAGATCCTGCAAGCACTTCTTGCCGAGATGTGCTTTGACGTGCAGGTCGTACAAGTCTTCGTAGCCCTTGCGGGTGGCCGGGCTTAGTGATTTTGCGCGGCGCTTGCCGGTGTGATCGAGCCAGAGCTTGAAGGCCTCGGTCAGCGTCGGTTGTGGCGTGGCCTTCTTTTCCTGCTCGGTCAGCGGATCGATGCCGTGCAGGCGAAGGTTTGTGAGAAGGTCGTGTGCCTTGGTCGCGATCTTCTCGAAGTCCGCATTGCGGGCATCGTCTGACAGCGTGAACCAACGCTGATTGGCATTCGGTTTTGGCCGATAACGGATGCGCCAGGACGCCCGTCCGCCGCCGAGGACATCGAGATAGAGGCGATCGTGGCGCTCGATGGCATAAGTCGCCGCCGGGCCGTTGATAGCGCGCGTGATGTTACGCCCACGCGGGTCGAGATTTGGCATGAACTTGTAACCCCCGTACTTTTGGACTGTGTGACCCCCAGACCACGAATCGCGGATCTATCCATTTGAAAAGGATATATAAATTGGCAAATTGAGACATCGCTTTTGAAGTCGCGTTCCATGTCTCACTCATGTCTCAGCGGAACGGTTAGTCCTGGTTTTGCGAGGTTCCGGGAGGTTTCGATAATTATGTAATAATAACAGCATATTGAGGCCTCATCGTGGGAAGACGATGGAACCTGGAAGAACCTAAAAAGGGCCAATCGTAGGTCTGGGGGACTGGGGGTCG
>JALHMB010000018.1 GCA_022844275.1 Hyphomicrobiaceae bacterium | reverse complement strand
TACCGCAGGAACAGCTCCACTTTGGGGTGGATTGTGGCCGCCTTCGCGTTCTTCGCCATAGCAGCGCTTATGGTCATCGCCGTCGTCGACCGAAACCCGAGCAGTCCATCGATCAGCACAAGTTCAAACGAAACGGCGCGGGAGCGCACCGTACCGAGGGTACCGGTCACGCCCGATCCTCAGCCGCGAACGAAGTGAGGCAGCCATGCGCGGTTTCCTCGTACCGTTCCTGGTGATGATGACAGCGCATATCGTCCTTATCGGCGTCGCGCTCCAGATGTACGCCAACGGAAACTGACTAGTAGCACTCGCTGCAAGCGGCGGTACCGGCGGCCGGCGGGAGGTAAAACCTTGTCGGCGCTACCTGTCCGACCGACTAGTTGCGTGGCTTCGATGGAAAACAACACTTGGTGCCGAGCCGGGCTCGATCCCATCAGCAGCTGACGGCAACCTCAGCAGCACGAAGCAACTGGTGCATCGGCGAAGTCGCCAAAAGCGCGGAACAAGTCTTTCGCCAACTCGTGTCCGACCACCAGGAATCGCCCGCCTTCCGGCGTCAGGCGTTCGATGACCAATTCAGCGAGTGGAAAAATGGAACGAACGATATTCGACACGAGTTGTCGGCGGACTTTGAGGACGTCGGATAGGAAAAGGAAACTCCCGATGATTAAGTATGTCCTTACTGCCACCATCCTGCTCGGCAGCGTGACCGCTGCCATGGCAGCGGAGTATTACGTCGTGCGCGGTCCCGACAAGAAGTGCAAGGTCGTGGAGAAGCGTCCGACCGAGAAGACCGTAACTATCGTCGGCGATCGCGCGTATGTGACGCGTGAGGAGGCGACGAAGCAAATTGCAGTTGTCTGCAAGGAACGCAACTAGCCGTCCTCCAGCGGCTTGCTCCGCGGAAGCTCGTTCTGTCGTCTCCGCTTCCGCTAGGATCCGAAGTCGACGCCCGGCGGCTTCGGATCCAGTTTTCTGTTCGAGAGCCGAGCCCGAGCTCTCGGCTTGAGGAGAGACGACGCCCGGTCTAACCCAACGGGTTGCCCAGCTCCCGATGGGGGAGACGGGATTAATGAAGTGATCGATGGCTTGCTTCCATACGATCAAACCCAAATCGAGGCGCAATGAGCCTGAGAGCAGCATTAATCGGAGGAACGCGATGCCGGACGTAAACTAAGGAGGGCTCAAGGCGGCACCCAAGGCGAATTTTAGTCTGGTAGCATGTCTGACCAAACTCGAGCCGTGGAATTCTCCGTTCAATGCAATAGCGAACGGCCTCAATCCAGTTTAGAAAGTATATATTCTTCTGCCGGGCGGCTGGATAGCGCATGCCAATCTGATGTGCAAACATCGCCTCAGCAGTCATGAGGATGAGCGCAAAGCTTACTAATTGATCGCCGACCCAACCAAGTAGTACCTCGGCGCCTTTTACCGCCTCGATGATCTCGTGAACGTAGCGTGGCGCGAGCGCATCAAAATGGCCATAATCGGCATGTCCATTGGCACGTGTATTATTGTACAACTCGGCAATCTCATCTGGCAGGTCGGATGCCTTGCAGCATTTTGTAAAGTATACCGAATGCGCTGACTGTCGCATTTTACGCCGGAGATCGCTGCGCACGGTCGCCGGCAAGCTTTGGAGATATTGATCGAAATTAGCATAGGGCAAATCGAGCACGGCAATGGGCAAAGACGCCATTCTTGCGTAGCGGCGCTCGTGCAATACGGGATCGGCCCAGCTCGCTTCCCGCGCACCCACGTCTTTGACCGCAATCAAGTCCGCGCCACTCGCGTGGGCTTCGGCTTCAAGACCCTGAAGAAGATTGGATAAGATCTGCGCGCGCTCGGATGGTGAAGCGGTCGCTGGCAAGCCTAGAGGACACCGGTCAAACACCGGCAACCCCAGTGCCAGGACGGGAACCTCCACCATGCGCGGAACCAGTCGAGCGAGCAAGGCGACAGGTCGGCGGAGGCCCACCGGCAGAGACGTGTCCAGGCGGTAGCTTGTGCGAAATACGAGGCTCGTTGCTGTGACGGCCCCGCTATCGGCCCTCACGACGGCGGACGACATTCCAAAGCCGGGTGGCGGTACGCGCGCCGCAGCCTCGCAAAAACCAGGCACGGCAGCTGGGCCAGTGAATTCCAGCCCAATTTCATTCCGAGAGCAATATGAGGCCTCAAGCTTGGTTCGCATACCGCCCCATTATTCACGCTTTCCTTTCCGGGAATGGCAGAAACTCGCCCGTTTGGTAAAGCGCGGATGCCCAAAATAGTTGCAGTGCCTCTGCTTGCGGCTTGGTTTTTGGGGCCGTCCCTCCAGGTTCGCGTCGATGCTCAGCAATAAACCGGGTCGTCCAAACCGCCAGGATGGGAGTAGCTTGGTTAGCGCGGCGCGTTTCTTAAGTTCCTCGCGCCCTGATAAGAGCGACTCCCATTCTCCAAAGAGGTCCGAAAACGGCCGAGACAAGCCGCTCGTCTGGACACGTCTGCATGTTCGTGGCGTCAGCGAGGCCGAGCACGCCCTGAGTGTTGTTCTCGAAATGCCCGGTGTCGACAAAGCAATGTCGACGTCAGCGTCGAAGCCGGGACGCTGTTGGTCGAGGGTCGCGCGGATTTTTCGAAGTACGAGGGCCTGCAGCCCGTCTCACGGAGTACAACGTTGGTCACTACCGTCGCCCCTTTTCGCTATCCAATAAGATCGATCTGGAGACCATCACCGCTGAGTTGAAGCATGGGGTGCTCACAGTGACCTTGCCCAAAGCCCAAGCGGCCAAGGCACGCAGGATCGAGTTTGGCTCGGGCCGACATACACGACGCTCGCTTGCGAGCTTGTGCGCTGCCATTAAAGTCATTGCCGGTAACCTCCGCTCCGAACGCTGTTCGACATGCGGACGTGAAGGTAAAGTACGGGCTTTGGCGCCATTAAGCCTGCCGTAGACGGTTGGGCGAAGCGTGGCCGGATAGGAGAACAGCCCATGCAATGTTGCGGTTGTGGTGCAGTCGCGCGTGACAAAACGCCTGGTGATCTTGATGGCATCCGCATCGATTGCCCCCACTGCGGCATCTATGAAGTCAGTGGCACGGTCCTTGATCGTTTTCTCCGACTGACACTGCCGGAGCGCGCCGAAGTGCTCGCGAGGGCCAAACAACGCGCTGCCCCAGGGGCGATGCCGCTCGTGGACGCGCGATGTGTTTAAAGACCTGCCATCGAAGTGTTACCCCCCGTAGAGACCGAGGGTTTGACGACGTTGCTCATGGTGCTCAATCAGCGCGCGCGTTTTGCTGAGAGGATAGATGGCGAGCAGGTCACTGCACCGTAGCATGATCGCCGTCGCGTCCAACGCTCCCAAAAAGCAGGTACCGGTTTCCAAGGCAGAGCGGACCGCCATGAGTCGCGGCAAGGGCTCAGTCTCCGCCCGCAGAAATACTGGAAATTGCGAAGAATGGCGTCCCTTTCGCCCATCTCGACGAATGATCTCCGTCCTGATGTTGCCCTCGGCGCTTTGTGGAGCCAGGATGGGTTCGCGCCACGCAGGATCAACTATAGGTCGGCATAGCTGATGTCGATGCACGCACTCTTGCTTATCTTTGTCTCGATGATCCTTCTTCATGCGATCGGCCCGGCCGCTTCGGAAAAGTGCGCGGGTTTGCGGGTTGGCGATGGGACGGACATGAACCGTTGTATCGAGCCCGGCATGGGCGAGAGATTTAGGGACTGCCCAGACTGCCCGGAGATGGTCGTTGTTCCCGCCGGACAATTTATGATGGGTTCTCCGCCGCAAGAACCGGAACGTGATGGCGAGCGCGAAGATCAGGTGCGAGTAATCATCGCCAAGCCGTTTGCCATTGGCGCATTTGCTGTGACACGCGGCGAATTTGCTGCCTTTGTCGCGGCAACGGGGTACGAGCCGGAAGAGGGTTGCTACTTCTGGACGGGCACCACGTGGGAAGAGCGTACAGACCGATCGTGGCGCTCGCCTGGATTTGAACAGGACGACCGCCACCCGGTAACGTGCGTCGATTTGAAGGCGGCGAAAGCCTATGTCTCATGGCTATCCTACACGACCGGAAAACGCTACCGCTTGCCGTCCGAAACAGAGCGCGAATACGCGGCGCGCTCCGGCACGTCGACGCCGTACTGGTGGGGATCCACTATCTCTACGGACTGGGCCAACTACAACGGCACGGTTGGTTATGCGCAGGGCCCGACGGGTACGTGGCGGCAGAAAACGGTTCCGGTGGATAGCTTCGGCCGCAATGCATGGGGTCTTTACAATGTGCATGGTAACGTCTGGGATTGGACGGACGATTGCTGGAACGAGAGCAATCGCGGCAATCCCGGGGACGGCAGCGTCAGGGCGACGGGCGATTGCACTTGGCGCGTCGCACGCGGGGGCGCCTGGAATTACAGCCCAAACATTTTGCGCTCGGCCTTTCGCTACTGGAACCTGCCCCATAACCGCAGCGGCGTGCAGGGATTGCGCGTCGCCAGATCACTCTGACGGTCGCAAGCACGAATGTAACGAGGATCTGCTGTATCCCAGTAGGCAACAGCTCGAGGCTTGGCATTCAAGCCCAATCGCTGAGTCATCCACAGCAGCGCTGCATTACAGTATGTGACCGAGAAAGGAATGTCCTTTCATCCGGCTGGAGAGAGCGTGCATGTGATTTGATCGTTCGCCGCCCCCGTCCTGACGGCGCGTTTGTTCGGATGATGTCGAGGCCGAGTAGAGCATAGCGGGACGATGCGCGAACGTTGCCAGCCGAGGCGGAATGAGCCGTGCCTACCCCGGATGTAGGCAGGATAGTGGGGCCAATATAACCCCGAGCGGCGCGCTCAGGGCGTGTTCAAGCCTCGCGCTGATCCAGCCCACTGTCGGTGAAATGGGACGGTAAGAATTTCAGCTCAAGGACGAAACTTGGCAAGGCTGCATTCGGTTACTATCGTAGCGTGGTAATTTACTTGCGCCGCTCCAAGTTCGAAGGGAATCCCACGGTGCTGCGTCGACAGAGCCTGCCGCTGAACCCCATGAGCTTCCTCAATGGGGAAGGCGAAATGGCAAAACGAATACGCCAACACGACTGGACAGGTCATCCCTTTGGCAGTCCGGAACTGTGGCCCCAATCGCTCCGTTCGGCTCTGAGCATCTGCTTGCATTCATCTTTTCCCACCGCAATCTACTGGGGACCTGAACTGCGCCTTCTCTACAACGACGCTTGGGCGCCGATACCGGGGCCCCGACATCCCGCAGCGCTTGGCGCACCGGCTCAAGATGTTTGGTCGGACATATGGCACGTGATCGAGCCGCAATTTTCGCGCCTCATCGCAACCGGCGAAGGCATCTTTGTCGAGGATCAGATGCTCCCAATGCGCCGTTTTGGTGCGACCGAGGAGACTTATTGGAGCTACAGCTTCACGGCAATCCGGGGTGAAGACGGCGCGATCGCGGGAGTATTCAATTCTGGGCATGAAACAACACGGAATGTGCTTTCCCGCAGGCAAATAGCCTTCATGCTTGAACTAAGCGAAGCATTCCGATCAGCAAGTGATGCGAAGTCTGCTCGGCAGATCGCGATTGCCATGCTGGGCAGGCACTTAGGTGCTGACCGGGTCGGCTTCAGGGAGGTTGAAGCTGGCAGCCATGATCCAGCGGTCGTAGAGGAGTGGACCGCACCGGGAGTAACGCCAGTGGGCAAGGGCGCGCCCATCAGCAAACTCGGTGAATGGGCTCATACGCAATTGAATGCCGGTAATGTTCTGCGGATCGACGATGTAACTAACCAACCGAAGCTAGCGGATGCACGAAAAGCCTTTGAGACCCTGGATATTGGCGCGGCAATGGCTGTTCCATGGATGGATCAAGGTCGGGCTTTAGCGATCATCTACATTCATTCGCGCCGTGCGCGCGTTTGGACGGACTTTGACGTGAGCACTGCTGAGCAGGTCCTCGACCGGACATTAAGTTGGATTGAACGAGAACGATCTGCCGAACGCGAGCGAACCATAATGCGCGAAATCGATCATCGCGCACGGAACTTGCTTGCGGTCATTCGATCGGTTGTCAAGCTGACAAACGCCGATGATGTCGCTGCTCTGCGGGAAAAAATTGGCGACCGAGTGACTGCGCTAGCCCGCACTCATGACTTGCTCGCATCAGAACGCTGGCAGCCGATCGAACTCGAGACGCTCATCCGAGACGAGCTAGCGCCGTACATCGATGCAGCAGACGATCGCGTTGTCACGACTGGTCCTAGCTTTAAACTTCAACCCGAGCGGGCCCAGACGTTCGCCTTGCTGCTTCACGAGCTTACGACCAATGCAGCAAAGTATGGCGCGCTGTCGCAGAAAGGTGGGATGCTTGACGTCCGTTGGTCAGATGGCACTCAAGGAGTGCTCGAAATCTATTGGACTGAGCATCTCCCCGGGAAGATCGCTACGCCCGAAGATCACAAAATCGGCTTCGGCACGATATTGCTGCGCCGCGTGGTCGAGGACCAGCTTCATGGCAATATCAGGCGAACATTCAAGTCAAACGGCCTGCAATACCACCTCATCATCCCCCAGAAAATGTCCGGGGAACGCGCGTTGGCGGCTCCCGCTCTCAATATCAAGCCAAGCGGCTCAAATCACGTACTTCTCGTCGAGGACGATCCCCTGTTGCGCATAGACATGGAAGATATGGTCATCGGGATGGGCCTGAATGTTTTTGCTGCCGTGCCAAGCGTAGGGGATGCGCTCGCAGTGCTGGAGAGTGCTCTGCCCGATTTGGCGATCCTGGATGCCAACCTCGGGGGCGAGTCGTCAATTCCAGTCGCAGAGCTTCTGGTTTCGCGCGGTGTGCCAACAATCTTCTCGACTGGCTACACACGGCTGACTGACTTGCCTGATGCGTTAGCTTCCCTTCCGCGCCTGCATAAGCCGATTGATCCGGAGGCACTAGCAAAGACCATCTCCGATCTGGGATTATCAGTTTCTTACAGCACTACAAAAAGTCCGTAGTTTGCTGGAGGCGATTGGCTCGACGACAGTTTAGTCGTCAGCTGATGGCGTACTGAGGCGTCGCATTCAACTGGCCTTCCAAGTCTCATGCTCGAGCACGATGGGCCGATGCTACCACGCGTTATGGCCGACCAATGCAGCGCACAAAAAGTGCGAGCGAGTACCGTCGAATACGACGCCTAGCCGATCTCGATCCTGCGCGCCTTGGCCGCCTCGGCTTTGGGTAAGGTCACCGTGAGGACACCGTCCTTCATCTCGGCCGTGATGGCGCCCTGATCGATCGTGTTGGACAGCGAAAAACTGCGACGGTAGTGGCCGATGTTGTACTCCGTGTAGACGGGCTGCATGTCTTCGTATTTCGAGAAATCCACGCGCCCCTCGACGACCAAAACGCCGGCTTCGACGCTGACGTCGACATTGCCCTTGTCAACACCGGGCATTTCGAGAACAACGCTCAGAGCGTGCGCGGCCTCGAAAATGTCGGCACCAGGGATAAACGTGCGCGCCGATAAGGTCTGTTCCTGCTTCGCCTCGAGTGCGCGCTTCTGTTGAACTTGCAGCTCTTGCGGGGACATGGCTCACCTCCGGGAATAGCTCGGACGTCAATCAATGCGGATGGTCCGGGGTTTATCGCTTTCGGCTCTCGGGATATGGAGGGCCAGCACGCCGTCGCGATATTCGGCCTTGATGCTCTCTGTATCGATTTGCATGGGGACGGTGATTGTGCGGTCGAAATTTCCGCTGAGCCGTTCGCGACGGTGGACGCTGACGCCGTCCGGATATGCAATGGTTTTCCTGCCGGAGATCCTAATGGCGTTGTCCTTCGCCTGGATCTGAAGATCCTCTTTATTCACCCCCGGCACTTCGAGGATGGCGATCAGGCTGTCGCCCTGTTGGAATACGTTGATTGGCGGATAGGCTCCGCCGCCGCCGGTGGCGCCGCGCAGCCAGTCACTGTCCAACCGTGCTTCCAGAGCCTTCTGCAGGTCGAACAATGCATCCAATGGATGATACATGGCCCACTCCTGTGAGTTGATGTTCAAGCGGACGCTCACCAGCGGACGTCGCTTGAGCTCCCGCTCTCGGCTGGCGATGTAGGTTCGGCTTTGGCTCTCGCAAGGGGGGACTGACAAAAAATTCCCGGCACCCTCTTGAAGGCAAAAATCGGCATTCCTAGCTCAGGCTCGGGCGGCTAGATGGCGCCTACATTTCCGTGGTTGTCGCTTCGCACAGGAGGATAGCTATGGCGACACTCGATTTCACACCTCTCTACCGCACAACGGTCGGTTTCGACCGCGTGCCCTCGTTGCTCTCTCATGCCCTGCAGCGCGAAGAGAGCACTTACCGGCCCAACGGGCGGTGAGCGGCGAGAAGAAATCCGAGCACGCGCAGCAGAACGGCAAGGTCACCTCTACCGAGCGCCACTTCGGATCGCTTTCCCGCTCGGTGCGCCTGCCTTCGAGGTGAAGGATGAGAACGTGGACGCGACCTACGACAAGGGCGTGCTCTTCGTTCGCTGGCCGAAACCGGCCGATCTGCAGCGACCGGCGCGGCCGATCGAGGTCATGAAAGCCCGACCTTACATAGACGGAGTTCAACCATGCAAATTGCAGATCTGCGCACGGCACTCGCCATGGCAGGCTTTGTGCTGAGCATGAGCTTTCTCTTCGCCGTCACTGTGATGTGACGGTCCCATCTCAGCAATGTAAGGAAGTCGCCGTCTCAAATCTTGGATGGCTGATCGGGATACCGTTGCCGCCGGTGTGCCGTTCGGCGGTCAGTCTTCCTGGCACGCGCCGCGAAGCACGTCTTTGTGTGGAGCGTCGTTGCGACGGGCGCGAGCAAAGCGCCACAGCTGCAGGGCACGTTCACCGCCGAGTCCGAAAGGGAGGGACCAGCCGTCCTCGGCGGCGTGGATCGGTCAATTCGCTTGGAGCCAGCGGGGCGGAACGAACAACTGGTAGGAACTAGTGAGATCACGACGCTCAGCCTGAAGTTGGCCGCAACTAAGACCTGACGCGCTGATGCCTGCCCTTTTGATAGCGGTAGCGAATGTGGTGCGTCGAGGAGCCGCCGAGGCAGGGGTTCCCATTTTTACCCGAGGAATCGGCCTGCACAGGGAGCGGCTGACCGCCTTCGAGCTTGCTTTACCGAATATTTGCTCTCTGTGAGCATCATGCAGCGACTTCGGCAGCTCGGAGAAAGATCGTGGGCTTTGAGCAAGTGTTGCGTACGGCACAAGATCTGGGTCTTGTTGTCGAAGAGCAGGAAATCGGCCTTCGGCTGTATGATGTCGATGGTCGCCTACTTGGCAGTCTACTCACTCGCGAGCAAGTCGAAGTCTTCGTGGTGGGATGGCTCAATGAACAAGCACGTGAGGATCATCAAGCGGTGGTGAATACCGGTTGTGCGTTCCCACCGTTTTGATGCTCCCTTGGTGCCGCTCAGCATCCACTAAAGTCTGCACCGGCCCATGGTGTTACTGGGGCAAATGCCGAGGCTCTGCACTTCGGCCAGAGCAACATTTGTTAGGCTCGGTTCACGTCGCTCCCTCAACCAACGCCATCCGTTCTACCGCAACCCGCTGGGAGGTCAGGAGAGCGCATCCGTCCGTGGGGTGCTGGAAGTTCGGGCTTGCCGTCAGAGCCGAACTTCTTCAGATTCGTGGCTGCTCCAGAAGGAAGACAGCTTGCCGAACGCGGTGCCCACCCCCAGTGGCGCCGCGTTTTTTCATTGGAAGCGCGCACGCATAGGCTAGCAATCGAGCTGCATGGCCTCAGGCACCCGCATTCTCGACGCGAAACCACAGGTCATGCAGCGGGTTGTACCGCCCAAGGTCCTAGGCGGGAATACCGGGCCCAGCGTGGGTTGCGGGGCGAATTATAGCCGTGCGCAGACGCGAAACCGTCCCGAGTTCTTGGTCCACCTGCGCTTTGCCGGACGGTTCGCTTCCACATCAGAGGCGGCTTCACTTACGGCGAAACTCAGCCGGACTGGTCGGCCTGCTTTCGCTTTTTCCGGAGACGCACGCCTGGTCCATCTCCATTCTCGTCAATGAAGATTACTCCGGCAGACCTCAGAGCATTTTGCACCCTAAACAGCGTATCCGATCGCACTCGAACCGGATCCGAGCTAGCTGCTTCCATATTGCGAATGGTGTTGACGCTCACCTCAGATTTTACCGCGAGCTCAGCTTGCTCCATCCCAACGAGCGCACGAGCAGCTTTGATTTGGTTTCCGCTCACTGCCATTTGGTTCCTGAACCCAACTTCTTGGTTGACTGAGCCATATCAGTTTTGTAGGGTGTGAAACCCATATAGGTGGTTTCTGCCCGCAAGTGGTTGGTTGTAGCACGCGGAATTGCTGCTCGTCCTGCCTCTCTGGATATGCGGGGGCCCGATAGATTTCATCATCGCTAGAAGGCCACTTTTGCGGAGCGCTGTGCATACATTCAGCCCGTCACGTCGCAAGTTCCTGAAAGCGGCAGCAGCTGCGAGCGCCGGCGCCACGGTGCCACTCGCCGCAAACGCCGTCTCATGCTCGCCGGAACTGCTCGTCCTGCAAGAGAGATTGCTCGTGGCTCGCGCCGAGAGAGATCGCCTGCACCAGATTGTCAAAGACGTAGGGGGCGTCTGCGCTGCCGATCGCCAGAGCGAGCTCAACCGAAGAACTAGTGCACTCGAGGCGGCGGAGAGCGTCGTATGCGACATCGAAGCAAGAATGATCATTTTCGAGCCCCGCTCGATTGCCGATCTCCGATTGCAGGTCGAGTGGGCTTTATATCAGGAGGTTATCGACTACGGCATGGACGAGCGCCTGCCGCGACTGATCTGCGAGCGTCTTCTGCGCTTAGTTCCAGCCTCACCATTCGGCCGAGCAGCTGAAATTATCTGACAAAGGGTCACATCCAGAATTCTTGGTCCGTCAGTGCGTCGACAGTGACTATCGGACGGACGTTAGCGGGCTCGCCGCTGATATCGATCGGTGTGCCGTTGTTGCTGCCGGCGCTGAAAAACGCACCCAACGCCTTCGGCATCCAGACGCCACCCGCCAAATCGGCGAGCGCCTCGTCACCCTTTTGCGCTCCCGAAGCACCTTTTGCAGTGATGATGCGCTCGCCTGCGATCCTGCAGTTCACGCGAACCGAGGATCGCGTTACCGACTTATCGGCGTTGATCACCCAGTAGCCGAATTGCCCGAGCGCGAATGTAAGGCTCGGCGCGACGCCGGTGTAGGGTTGCACCACGTTGATCTTGAGATGAACAAGGCGACCGCAAAGATAGGATCCGGACGCGCCGGTAGGCCGATGCGGCGCGCCGGTGTACGTGCGCCGACTGATGATGCCATAGGGCGAATTAGGTGGCGCGAGCGACAGTTCCTCGGCGTCCGGACACCCAGTGCAGTTGACGACAGTAAGGTTCGGAGCGTTGTGCCTGACGATGGCGGCGTTGGCATAGCCAATGACCGACGGCAGAGTGTCGCCCTTGATATCGGTCTCGATAAGAATTGGCCCCCGGATCTCCCCATTCTCCGAACGGACGCTCAAAATGCGGAAGACGTGGTGATCGAAGGAAGGGCTAACCGTACGGAGAATGCCGACTGCACCAGGGACGAACCACTGCGGCGCATGCTTATACCCAGCGAAACGAAAAATGCCATCTCTGAAAGTGAGTTCCGAGAGGCTGACGCTCATACCTGGCGCGCCATGCACGGCGGACGCCACCACGCGATCGCGAATCTCAATGCTATCCGAAACGCCGTATGCCGTCGGGCCGAGACGAATATCGAGTGAAGATCCACCACTAATCAGCGTATGCCGAGCCGTGCCGTTGATTGATCGCGTTCCACCGCGAACGTGTAGGTAGTCGACAGATGAGCTTTGAACCAGGATGTTCTTGTTCGCCGGGCCGTAGTCTCCAATCACGGCTTTTGTGGTTAGCTTGTCGACCTCCATGTTCGTTGCCGTGTGGTCCTGACCGATTATCTGGTGATCTTCGGACGCGCCGATGATCCAACCGTGTGCATCGTGCTTGACGTCGACCAGAACGGCCTTCCGCACGAAGTAGTATGTCTGCCCCTTGGAGATCGAGCGCAGACCGTAGATCCTGTGCTCGCAGTCCCATTCCGGAATGGTGCGGCAGATGGCGGCCGGACCAATGCCACCCAGTTCGTGTTGATGGCCCTCGAAGTAGCGCGGCCAATCGTCCCTGTAGTCGTACTTGATCGGCTTTTCGAAGGTGATCCTCCAGGCGTCGATGGATTTGATGCGGTGCCACTCGTTGAAGTGACTGTTGGGCGGATAACCCCAACCGCCCTGCAGATCGAGACCCGCCAGCAGCACCATTGAGCCGACCGAAAGAAATCGAATGGAAGCCCTGTCGATCAGCTCGACAGTGGTCGCCCCGGCTTTGATAGAACGAATTTTGTGTCTGTATTCGGCCCTGTTAATCAGCGCGCCGCTATGGAGCCCTTCCATCGAGGCGCCGTAGCCGGAAACGACCAGCTTTTTAATGCCGAGGAAGGGCATGTTCACGCCCCTGCCGTACGACCCAGCAGTGACATAGTGGCTCGACGAAGGCGGAAGGACGAGGCCAACCCATCCGGTCTGCGTAAGAGCCCAATCGCGAAACGCCCTGAAGGCGACGAAATCGCTGCTGGTCCCATTGCCGACCGCACCGAAATCGGTCCGGATGTTTCGCCAAGTGATCGGGCCAACATTCAGCCCTTTGAGCTTGGCTGCCGGCACCTGGGCCTGACTGGCATGTGTCGGCAAGGCAGCGAACGTCGCTGCTAGGGCCAGCGCTTCGCGACGCGTAAAGGACGGGGTGTCCTCGGCGTTCATCGTCGGTCTTTCTGTGCCGATCGCGCTGGCGCCCTAGAGAAGCCGGCGTCCTAATTCCCGAAATCCGAGGGCGCTCGCCCTTGCAAGCGGTTGCGCCCTTCAATGGCCCGCCTTCCAATCACCCTTGCCGGGTTGCCAGCCACGATCGATCGTTCATCGACGCTTCTGACGACGACGGCTCGCGCGCCCACGACCGCCGCCTTCGAGATGGTCACACCCGGGCCAACGAATGCCTCCGCCGCGATCCAGGCCTCTTCCTCGATGTGGATGGGTGCCGTCACCAGCTCGAAGTTTACCGAATCATGCGCGTGAGAGGCTGTGCACAAATGCGCCCCTTGGCTGATGATCCCATACTTGCCGATCGTGATGCGATCGACGTTGTAGAAGATGGCGTCACCACCGATCGTTGCCCCTTCATCAATCGTGAGGTTCCACGGCGCCCAGATGATGGCGCTCGGATAAACGGCAACTCGATCGCCAATGCGAGCGCCAAAGCTACGCAGGAGAAGGCGCCGCCAGGCGTGTAGAGGAGCGGGCGTTGGCCGAAACAGGAGCACTCTCACGACACTCCAGGCGGCTCGAGCGAGCTTATTCGATATGGATGGTGGCGGACGCCGAACAAGATGCACGCCATCCCGTTGAGGCGTTGCTCCGTCCGCCAAGTGGCCATCAGTAATCTCACGCACCAACTGCACCTCGACACGCCGCGCGTTGCCATTCGAGTACGGTATCGTAGTAAGCGCAGAGCCTCTGCGCACTCGCCGGCCAAGTGTAGGCGCGGAGCGCTAGCGCGCGGGCTCTACGGCCCATGTCGCGGCAGTTACGCGGGTCGCCGAGCAAAGCAACGGCATGGCTTGCGAGATCATCCTCCAGGAACGCCTCCCGAAGCAGCATACCGGCCTCGGCTCCAACGATCTCATGCCAGATGTTGATCTTGTCCGTGATCAGGACCGGCACACCAAGGTGGAGTGCTTCTGCTACGGCGATCGCAAAGTTCTCTTGCAGTGAAGGAAGAGCAAAGACACTCGACGACGCCAGTGCGGCCCACTTCTCGTCTCCTGTCAGGAGCCCAAGGAAATGAACGCACTCGCGAAGCCCAAGGCTGTCTGAGTGTTGCTTGAGCCCGTCGACGTAGTCATGCTGCCCATCGCCGACCATCAGCAGAGCCGCATCGGGTATCTTCGCACGGACTCCGCGCATTGCCCGGATGACCACATCGGGACGCTTCTTCGGATGAAGTCGTCCCAGAAATATGATGAGCTTTTTGTCTGCGAGTTCAGGATGCGTGGACTGGAAGCGAGAGCGAAGAATTTCTTCGGATGCGTTCGGCATATCGGCACCCAATGCGACTACTCCCGGGTGAGGCACGCGACCGATCTGTGCAACAGCCAGATCCCGCTCGTCATCAGCCGTGAAGAGCACGCCCGCGGCATCTCTTATGGTACGGCTCTCGACCATCTTCAGATAGACGCGCTTCTTGAGCGACTTGATGCCGAGTGAATAAGGATCCAGCATCCCATGAGGTGAGACAACATAAGGCTTATCAATACGGCGGCAGATACTCGCCACGATCGCATTCAACGGACTCCACATCGTGTGCAAATGAACGATGTCGGCCTCCTGCACGAGGCGACGTAGGTTCGCGCGCCCCGTGCCGCACAGCGTGTCGAGCGCCGATGAAACGAGTAACAGCTCATAGCGATCCTTGGCGGCAGCCAACAAGCTCCGTCCGCCATCGGTCGCCAACGCCGGCGTCGAGAGCACGCGTGCGCGCCATCCATGGTCACCAACGAACTCCGCCCATCGCTCGACGACGACAGGCGGCCCGCCTGCAGCGGGATGGATGTACGGCGAGACGTGAAGTACGCGGCGTACCGTCGCCTCACAATGGTCAGCGCCGTCGGGCATCTGTCTGCTGCCTATAGATCTTCATGAGACGGGCGGCCATGACAGTGCAGCTGAAACGTTGCTGCGCAGCGTCACGTGCCGAACCCCCCAATGCGTTACGCAGCTCCGCATCGCGGAGCAGCCGCTTTAGAGATCGCTGGAACTCGTCTCCGCTGGAGCAAAGCAATCCTGAGACACCATGCTCGATAGCTTCCGGCATACCATCGGTCCGCGTCGCAACGATTGGCAGACCTGCATGCATCGCCTCGAGAAGAGCCAGAGGCAATCCCTCGTAAATCGACGGAAGAGCAAAGATGTCGAAGCCTGCCATCCGCGTTGCCGCATCGTTGCGCCAGCCGTCCACGATCAATCGATGCCTTCCCAATCTTGCGGTGGCCTCTCTCTCCAACTCGTCGCGAAGCTGACCATCCCCGATCCACACAAGTCTTACGGTCTGTGCATACGTCGCCAACGATTCAAGATGATCGATAAGGGCGAGCGGGTTCTTCTGTGCTTCTATCCTGCCGACCGCTCCCACGACGATCTCACCATTCGCGATACCCCAGTCATGCCTTGCCGACTTGCGCGCCGCGACAAGCGCCAAAGGTTCGGGAACAGGCACGCCATTGTGGACCACGAGAATATCAGGCTTCGCTGCATTCTTCGAAAATCGCGAGGCAAGCTGCCCTCGGGAAGCTTCGGAAACGGTAACATACACAGAGCCTAGGCGTCCCAGTGCTTTCGTCGTCACGAGATCACGTAGACGTCCCCAGCGCGCACCGAGGGCGTGCGCCGAGTGGCCGATGTGGATTGTCGATACCCACGGTATCCCACTGCGTTCTGCTGCGCGGACGAAATCGAGACCGTCTTCTGCCACCTGCTGATTGACGTGAACCACGTCCGGACGGACTGCAGCAAGCGCTGCGGCCACGCGCGCTTGTTGCCCGGCATCGAAGATCGCACCAATATTGCGTAGCCGACGCTCATAGGTCGCCGTTACTGGCAAACGCGTAACCTGAGCATCGGGAGCTAGGGATGCGGCAAGCTCATCCATGCGCGCAGCCGACGGAATGATCGCGTGGACCTCACATCCGTGCTTCGCCAAGCCGTTCGCAAGAAAGCGCAAGTAGACTTCCCCACCACCCCGGGATCCCGAGCCCGAGGACATGAGGGCCACTCTCATGCCACGCGTCTTTGGGCAAGCACGGTATCCGCCGCAGTCAGCCAGCGCGACACACCTTCGTCGAGACCCCAGTTTCGGGCCATGCCTCCCGATGCTGCAGCCAGGCGCGCACGCAATTGCTCATCGCCGACGATACGGCCGAGCACCTCAGCAAACTGCTCGAGATCATCCGTGCGTGTCAGGTACCCGTTAACACCGTCGCGAACGAGATCGTGTCCCGCGCCTACGGCTTCGCTGACGACGACCGGCAATCCCGCACCAATAGCCTCGTTGATGACGACGCCCCAACCGTCGTGACGGCTCGGCAGACAGAACACGTGCGCGGTGGCGAAGATATCGGGTATCTCGCGCGGCTCGCGATGCCCGAAAAAGATGACGCGATCCCGCAGGACATCAGGCACCATGCCTTCAAGCTTGGCGCGCTCAGGCCCGTCCCCCAACATAAACAGACGTGCTTGCGGGTGCTTCGAGGCAACCTTCGAGAAGGCCTTCAGGAGAATATCGCATCCTTTACGCTCGATCAGCTGGCCCGAGAACAGGATGTTGACAGCGGCATCCTCTGCGACAAGCCTCCTGCGCCTTGCCTCCTCGTAGGGGGCAAGATCGCAGAAGTACGGAATGTTGAAGACCGTTTTGCCCGGAAACAACTCTTCGTAGGCCGACACCGCCTTGGAGCCGATCGCGGCGATCGCCGCCGAGGAGGCCAGAGGGGCTTGAAGCCGTCTTCGCAAAAACGAGCCAACAGGGCCGCGTTGATTGAAACCCGGCAATTCGCCCCAGAAGATCCAGGAGTTGTCTCGCAGGCCCAAGGCCCGCATGGCGATCTGCGCGGTCGGAACAGAGTAGTCGCTGACAACGACGATGTCAGCCTTCGCCTCGAACAATGAGCGCAACACCCGCGGATTGCAGTATGCACTGCCGCCCAGCCATCGCAGCTGCATACCGGGCATCACCGACTCGAAAGGGGCCAGCTCGGGGTGCTCCCATTGGCGGTCGTGTGCACCCATGGCGTAGTACAAGACCCGTACGTCGAAGACGTGCGCCTTTGACAATCGATCGAAGAGCTGGCGCTGATAGGGTGATGGGATCACCGTCAAAAACAGGAGACGCCTCTTTGCGCGCTCCATTCAGAATCCTCGCGCGCGCGGACGATATCTGGGACGCTGCCGATACTGCCAGGCACGGAACACAAGCAACGCGAACGTCGGGAGAACTGCCGGCGCCACGCTCATGAAGCTACGCGTGCAAAGGCCAGCCGCAAAAAAGCCCGACGCAAAAACGATCTTGTCGAGGTTCCCTCGCGCCGTTGTTCCGACCCGGTTCCATAGCGCAGCTGAAATTCCGAAGAGCAAGCTTGCAAGTACGACCGCAAACAGCCCTCCCGACATCCATAACTCACCGACGTAAGTCGCAGAGAGCGTCCAGCCTTCCGCCCCCAGCACTTCCTCGATGCTGATGCTCAAACCCTCAGGCTTCCCAGGCCATATCACGCGAGGGATAGGCCGTATGAATGCGATAAACGGTATCTCCAAACCCAAATAATCGTGCCGGTCTGGAAAAACCTGGATCAAGCCCGCGATGTTCAGGATGTTCATGTCCACGAACACGCGATCCGTACGTTCAATGGCCTGCTCCCAATTGCCGAGGCCATAGGTCCGCAGATGCGCCATATAGTAGGCACCAGCCCCCGCCATCAAAGCCAAGGGCACGCCAACGACGAAGAGCGATGACCACGAAATTTTAGGCTTCAACATCAAATAGCTTGCGCCGAAGGTCGCGAGGTACGTCAGGAATATGTAACGTGTGCCCCCGGAAAACCCGAAGAAGAACGTCAATGCAAGAATCACAATCGTTCCGGCCTTTTGGTGCCACCTGTAGCGCCGATGCTCCGCGAGAATGGCGCCAGCGAGTGGCGGCAGCAGAAAAATGAAAAGCCCGAGCTCGGACAGAAGCGAGCTCAAGCCACCCGTCCGACCACGTGTCCAAGATTGCGTAAAGCGCGGCAACGTCATCTGTCGCAACGCTTCAAAGATGTTGAAGTCCACTGCAATAAGGATGTGGAGATATCCGATCAGGGTGCAGCCAATCAACAGGCCGAACATCCGCGATGGCGACAAGCTCAATGCCATATCGGAGAGTGTTTCACCCGAATACATTCTGACGGTGTGACGACCGAGGGCGAGACCTACGAAAGCGCACAGTGTTGCGTCGATTGCGGCGCAGGCGGCTTCAGGCGTCAGCTGAAACGACAGATCATCCTGCTCGAACAGGAACTCCAGGAGAGTGAGTCCGTACAGAACGACAATCATGAAGATATCGACGCGGAACAGACTGCGGACGCCCGGCCGGGACTCAATCAGCAAGACGATCAGGACGGCGCAGCCGAACGTGACAGCTGCGAGACTGAAGGCTTCATTGGTGGAGCTTGCTGTCTTTGCAGCGAACGAAGCGACCAACGCACCGAAAACAATGAAGATGGTCGACAGAGTTCTGAGCCGCATCTCGGCACGCGCCACGGGGAAGCGCGCTGCGGCGCGCATGGGGGCTTGCGGCGATACTCTCATGTCGTCAGTCGCGACAGGTTTTGGGCCAGCGCTTCCCGCGAGAAGCGGGGTAGAATTCTCGCCTGCTCGGCCCACGCCCGAAGACGATCAGGCCTATCCAACAGCTCGCGAAGGACTCGTTCGATCGCTTCTGGCGTAACGCTATCCAGAACATACCCGTTCACATCGTGCTCGATGACTTCGCCGCAGTTACGCGAAACAAGGACCGGCAATCCATGCGCAAGGGCCTCGAGCTGCGTGAGGCCGAAACCATCCGAGAGGGTGGGGAATAGAAAAAGATCGGCGTCCCTGTAGTAGCGTTTCACGGAGCTGCGCTGCACCGCCCCATGCAAGAACACTCGTCTGTCGCCCTTTGTTGACGCAGGGATATCGATCTGGAACTCTCCTACGATATCGATCCTTATTGGCGCATTGGGCATTCTATGTATGGCTTCCAGAACCGGTCCGATGCCTTTGCGAAAGGTCACTTGGCCCAGGAAGAGCAACCTGAGCGGCCGATCATGCGTGAATTTCTCAGGGAGTGGTTTCGCGGCTACAATTGCATCTTTCGGCAAGTCGTAAGCAAGGGGGAGCACCGTAATCTTACTCGCCGCCACGCCGACGCGCATGAGCGCTTTCTTCGACCAATCTGAGTTTACTACGACAACATCCGACAGGGCAGTCTCCTCCCGCCAACGCTCCCAGTATTCCGCCGGAATTCGTTCGTAACGGATCAACTGCCCAGCGCGCTCATAGAGATCCGCAACGAGCTCATCCTCAACCGGTCCTGGATCAATCTGCCCAAGCACCGTGCGCAGTCCGAGGGATCGAGCCGCATGGAAAATGGAGCGCGCAGCATAACTGTAAGAGAAGACCGTGTCGCAGGGCACACCTTCCTCGACCAATCCGCGGAGTCGCTTCGCCGCCATATTCTCGAACCACGCATTCCGATCCAGGATTCGGTGCCACCCGCTCTTGCCCAAATACTTCCAGTGAAGCTCCCGAACGTAGTGCACGTATCGCGGCGCCTCAACACGGGCCGCCGAGAGTTCGGGATGATAGCGGTCCCTGAGGCGATGGCTGAGCTTGGTGACAACGCCTCCAGGTTTCTCCCAGGCGTCGGTTATCAGTGCGGCAAGTCTGCCGGATGAGGCCAGCGCTCTGCCGACCATATAATTCTCGCGCGCCCCAAGTTGGCACACAACCCACTGTTCGTTCGGGCGCTGCCGTACGGCATTTATCTGTAGTTCGTCGGGCTGGGAGAGGCTCACTTGATGGGCCGCATCTAAGGAGCCCGCCGCCGCAGCCCGCGGGTCGCAAGGATCACCCGAGCTTTGACCGGTGCCCGTTGCGCGCGATGACGCCAAAGGTTTCGTGGGATTCCGGCGAGGCCATGAAGCACTCCGGCGGAGCGACCATTCCGCAATGACCAAAGGACGCGTCGACCAATCTGCACGACGACAAAAGACCAAAGCACGAGTGGATATCTCAAGTAACCGACCAGCGCGGTATTCCTGATGTGCGCGCTCGTGACTTCGGGCGTCGCCTGATGCGCACGCGAGGTCCTGTGGCGCACGCGCAGCACGTCCGAACTCAAGATCTGCCAGCCCTTATCGAGAAGCTGGAGTGACACATCGACTTCCTCGGCACCGTATGCGAGCTCGAGGGGCAGGTAACCCCGCGTCTCGAGAAACGCCGCGCGACGCACAACGGCACCACAGCCGACAAACTCGACCGCCGGGATGATTGCACGTGTTCGCGGCGGCACTGTCTCACCATCGTGCACAATCGTGCCTGCCGCAATCACGCCCGCGCGCGGGTTCTCTTCGAAGAGTGTGCCGACGTCCGCAAAGAAATCGAAGTCTATCGGACTTGAATCATCATCGAAGCTGGCAACATACGGCTGCTGCGCCATAGCGAAGAGGAGGTTTCGCGCACCTCCTGGCCCGAGACGCTCCTCCGCCTCGGTCCAGCAGACCTCAGGAAAATCAGGCTCGAGCGCTGCGCGGGTCTCTCGGTCTCCGTAGTCAACCATGACAAGGATCTCGCCGGGAGGCGGCTGGCATCGCCGAAGCGCACGCAGAGTCTCGGCGAGTACCTCGCGGCGTCTGAACGTGGGGATCACGACGGAGACCGGGAGCGTCACGATCGGTCAGAAGCAGACACCGCTGTCCACAACCGGGCCGTACCGCTTTCTTGCAACACGCGCTGGTATTGCACAGATCTGCCGGTCATTTCTTGGCCTCTACATACAAAGATTCTGGTCGCCGAAATTCCTGATCAACGAGAAGCACGGGATCCTCTCCGACACGGAACTGCCTTTGATTAACCTCTGCAAACCCCACATGAAGCAGGATTTCTCTCATCGTTCGAAAATCGTAAATGAACCTGTGCCCATGAGAGCGCATGATGCGATTGACGCTCATCATTGGAGTATAGAAGGGATAGCCATCATCCTCCTCGCGGCTAGGCATGATAATCTCTTTTCCCGACTGGGCCTTCTGGTAAAGATCGAGATAGAGCTTTCCATCGGGCACTACGATGCGGGCAATCCCACCTGGAATGAGGATTCGCTGGAACTCCCTCACAACATCTATGAACTGATCAAACTCTATATGCTCCAAGCAATGCTCGGTGAAAATTCCCCCAACAGTTTCACTCCTAAATGGAAAACCCTTCGTAATGTCGTGGACCATATCGAGTCCCGGCACCCAGTAATAGTCGATTGAGAAAAACTCGCCGTGACAATTCTTACCCGAGCCGATATCGATATAAGCTCCAGGTCGCGGCTTTTTGTTATAAAGGCCAGTTGATCTGATAACCCGCGACATTGCCTGCTGCACGGCGGACTTAACATAGTACCTCGCCGTCTTATTTCTCTTTGGAGGCTCAACAATTTCAGCGCTCGCCATCGTGCTAGTCCTTACACTCGAGTGTGCAGTATTTTTCTATCCGAATGTGCGCCCATATGTTCTCGTTCGCACGACCATTGCACGGCGCAATCCGACGGGCATAGCGCCGGCTCTTCAACGCACTGATGTTGCGCATTTCGGGCCGACGAGCGTCCAGAACGCCGCCCGCAGCATCAACAGAGGACTCCCAAGAATGAAGCCGGCACGCCCAGCGCGCATATTCCATGAAAACGTGCGTCGGTAGAGCTGCCAAGCCGCGCGAAGGTTGCCGGCCTGGATGGCCTGCAGGACAACAGGCCGAACGTGGCGGGTTATCACGGTCCGCCGCGCATCCTGCCACGCCGTACCCCCAGGGTACTGGCCGGTACGCTCCCGCTCGACAAGGCGACCGACGCCACGAAGCGTATTTTCAAGATTCGCCGTTTCATTCCCGACATGAATACGATGACCAATCGTGACTGGGCGCGATGTTTGCACAAACCCCCTCTCGACTCCCAAACGCAGTGCGAGGTCATGGTCTTCCGCGTTAAGCCGATCCTCGGCAAAGCCACCCGCTGCAAGAAAGATGTGACGATCGATGACCATCATTCCAGCACCGGCGATAAATGGGTGAGCCGCAGCACTCAGAAAAGCGGGAAAGGCGAGACCTTCGGCAGGCTCTTCCTTCGGTGCGGATAACTCACCGGAGAAGTCTTCAAAACTTGCGAACAGAAGAGCGGGTCGGCTATGCCGCTCCACGAGCGTAGCAAGCACCTCGAGCGACCAGGAAAGCCATACGTCGTCACTGTCGAGAAAGACGAGATAGTCGCTGCTTGCCGCCGCCGCTCCGCGATTGCGAGCCGCGCCTGGACCTGCATTCGACTGACGGATGACGGTCACGCCTTCGGTGCCGTCAAGAACCTCGACGGTCCCATCTGTAGACCCATCATCAACGACGATCACTTCGTCCGGACGTCGACGTTGCGCTGACACGCTCGCAAGGCATTCGCGGACAGGCTCGCGACGATTGTATGTGGGAATGATGACTGAGAATGTCGTCATGCCGACGCTATGGAAGCCGTGTCAGTCCGGTGAGCCATGCAGTCCTCTCCCGACGGCTTGATGAGAAGGGCGGAACGTGATGCGATTTATCGTGGCGATACGCTCGGCCGTCTCGAAGCCAAATAGGCGATAGGCGAGACGATAGAGGGTTGGTGCCGCAGGCCCCACTGGCCGAAAGGACTTCGCAGCGGCAATCGTCGCAAGAATAGTGCGCGCCTCGCTCCGATCGGCATTCCAGGCGATCCTGGCCATATCAAATCGCCCCTGATTGATCGCCCATTGGCGGTCCGGCGTCAGTTCGCCGATCATTTTGAGATGATCCTCGAGCCGCTTCTCGATCTTGAGCCGTTCGCGGCGCACCAAAGCAGGATCGCGTGTTGATAGTGACCCGTTAGAGAAGCGGCGATAAACCGAACCCGTCGCCGGATGATACGTGAAACGCTTGCCGGCGATGAGAAGCCGCAGATAGAGTTCATGTTCCTGGCAGCATGGCTGGCCGACTGACCATCCCCCGACCTCTTGAAGCGCGGATTTCCTCCATAACGGTGCGCCCGTCTGCGGCAGCCGCCATAGCGCGAGCAATATCCAACGATCGTGCGGTTCGGGGATTTCCTCGAGCGTGACGCGCGTCGCGTCGTTGGCATGCCATTCGACAATCGATGGCCCGAACAGGACATCGATGTCGGGATTGGTCTCAAGAGCAGAGACTTGCGCAGCAATCTTGTCCGGCTTGAGATAGTCGTCAGCATCGAGGTACTGAAGCCAATCGCCCTGCGCCAGTTCCAGCAGGCGATTGCGCGTTGCGTTACCGCCCCGGTTCGGACCGCGCTCGAAGCGGATTCGCTCGCCGAAGCCGCTGATGATCTCAGCACTTCTGTCCGTCGAGCCATCATCGACGACGATGATCTCCTTGTGCGGCCACGTTTGCGCCAGTGCGCTCTCGACCGCCTGCTCAATCCAGCGTTCGGCATTGAAGCAGGGAATGAGTACGGAAACGAAGGGCTTCATGAGGCTTGAATGCGTGCTCGTCGACTCGACGCTCTCATCAGCACGTTACAGACGCTCCCAGTGATTCGGAATCAAGTCATCGGCGCTAAGTTGCGGGTGCTTGAACCACTGCCTTGGGGAAATGACGAGCTTCGCCCGTTCACCTGCGAGCCAAGCCGCCCACCACGAAAATGTGCTGTTGGCCGTTATGAAATATTCGGCGCGCGTCATGAGTTGAAGATCCGACGCCTCGGGCTTGAAACCTCGAGGTAGCTCGTACGCCACGAACCGTGCCTGCGCTCCGAGCCAATCTAAGTTGGTCCTGCACCAGTCGAGATCATCCGAGAATATGAAGAACACCGGTTGATCGATGACCTCCTGCACGCGCGCAACGGCGCGGCGATAGTAGTCGATGCTGCATAGACCCATGAAACTGTACTCAGGCTTCGTATAATCGCCGCGCCGAACATGCAGACAGACCGCCTCCGGTTGCGCAATAGCTTGCGCATACTCCGCCGCTGCCGGCGGCAGCTCATCGCGAAACTCGAAGTCGGTCCGCAAGGCATCCTCGACGCCGGCGAAGTAGCGATGCGATTGCCAGTAGCCAGTAATATAGATGGGCGGCTTCAGCTCGAGAACCCGAGGCTGATACTCGAACTTATACTGGTGCAAGATCTCCGACGCGCCCGACGCTCCGAGCAGACGGTGAGCGATCTTCCCCGCCAACCCCGCACCGTGGGAATGGTAGCGTGATACGTCGGCGCGTGACGCAAGCGCGGGCTGCAACTTGAAAATGTCGAGACCATAGCTCCGCTGCGTGCCTTGTGGGGCAAATTTGATCACGTTCGTGTCGAGCAAGAGAGGAGCTGCGGCGCGCTGCGAGATGGCGCGGCCGAGCGCATACTGAAACATCTGATTGCCCAGCCCGCCGAGAATTTGGACGATTACCCGTGCCTGCTTCTGGCTGGCCTCCCGCTTCGGAAGAAACAAGGCGGTCATGCAGCCGCACGCGCTTCCAGAAGTCGCCGATAGACGGGCGCCGTTACAGCCGCCACTGCATCCCATGATGTCTGCTTGCGCCAAACCACCGATGCGGCATAGTCGCACGGCGTTGCAAGCGCGCGCTCCAGGGCACTCCGGAAATCGGATTGTAAGCTCTCGAAACGAACGACATGTTCGTGCGGTTCGCCAAGATCCAATGTGGTCGCGCTTCGCGGCAAGAGAGACGGCACGCCGAAGGATCGCGCGAGCGCGCCCGCGCCGGACGTAAAAATGCTTTTGTAGTTGAAGATCACACAATCGACCGCACTGAGCCAGGCACGCAGCGCCTCGTCATCAAGCCAGTCCGGCGAAAGACGCAAGTCTACACTTGATGCATCGTCCGCGGAATTGCGCACTGCATCCGCGTAGTCGGGCGATACGATGGGACCGACGACGACCAGACGATGAGGCACACGCGCCTCGGCCCAATACTGCACCACTTCCCTGATCCCCTTGTAGGGACTGACGGTGCCGAACATCAGGCACATCTTCTCATGCAAAGGCAGTCCAAGCTCACGACGCGCTTGCTCGCGATCCAGCGGCGCCCCGAGTGTGACGGCGTGGTCGCCGAACGGAATGACCGAGATGAGCTGCTCGGGGAGGCCGAATGTTTCTGCGAGCATCGTCTTAGCGGGCTGCGAATGAGCGAAGACGGCCGCCGCGTTCCGCATCGTCAAGCGGATGTTCTGAAACACACCCAATTCGTCGCCGCGGTTGTGGGGCAGGAGATTGTGGGCGCTGACGACAATCGGATAGCGGCGCGAGGTGAGCCAGTAGTCGAGCGGATAGCGCAGGACACGCAGCCGATCCCACATATCGCCGCGCCGACCGAAATAGGCCTCCGGCCAATGCAAATGCACGAGGTCGGGAGCGGCGGCGGCTGATCCTCTTGCCAGCGGCAGCCCCCGTCGATAGTCGCTCAGGAACACAACCTCCACGCCTTGCCTGGACAGTGCCTCCGCGAGAAGCGGCTGATAGGGATTGCCTGTTCTGTAGTCCGGAGCAAAGAGCACGCGCAGCGGTCTCGGCGAGACAGTCCCCGCTCCATTCATCGCAACGACAGCGCAGCCGATAGAGTGCCGCTCAGCAGGCCGCGCCGGCTCAGATGCGCCATGCCTTCGCTGTACATGAGATGCCGGATGCCGCCCACATAATGGCGGAATGGCCGGCCGCTGATGCCCGGTTGCAGGTTGAGCGTGTACTCCTGCGGCAGCAGCTCCACGCCGAAGCGCGAACTGCACAGCGCGTAAAGCGTCTGCTCCATGCGCCAGAAGTGTCCATCGAGAATGCCCGGTAGGGATAGAAATTCCTCGATCCACTCCAGGCGGAGTGAGTTTCGGTGCGCAAGCCCGAGCCCGCTATTGAAGCACGCGATCAATTCGTGACCGATTAGAGAGTGAACGGCATGACGGTTGACCGTGTAGGCATCCGCTGTATCGGCATTGAACGTATTCAGCATGTACGCCGGGTCTTCGATGCGCGTCAGGTAGGCTGTCGGCTCGTCGAAGAAGAGGAGATCGCTGTCGAACACCGCCATGCGGTCCGACTCCAGGAACGCCAGGAAGTCGAAGACCTTGGGAGCCAGCAGGTTTGTCCGCCGGAACTCGAGGCTACGGGGGAAGTCCCGCAGCATCTTCTCGGCCACGGCATCGGCCTCGGTCCTTCGTATGATGCGGGCATCTGGGAAGTGGCGCGCGAGATGGCCGAGCGCCGCCGCATCGAGCGATCCGTCCTCATGAATGCAAAGCGCGTAGCGACGCCCACTCACGACGTAGAACGACTTCAGCGTCCAAAGCAGATTGAGCCAATCGCGCGCCGAAGTCAGGACATGGATTTCGCAGACACTGTCCGACGTGTCTTCGACCGGCGACGTCTGGAGAATGCGCGAGCGGACGACGTCGCGGTACCAGAGGCCCTTCGGCCCGTGCTTGATGGCATCATCCACCACGAGCTTGATCGCGCCAGGGGTTAGCCTCACCATGGAAGACGACGCCTGCTGGAGGCAGCCGGAGACCGCAAAGCGCGCAAGCAGAAGGTATCGGTGCTCATTTCTGGGGTGCCGGCATCAGCGCCGACCACACGCGTTGCCGGAAGGGTGGGAAGGTCACGAGCTGGGGATGTTGCAGCATGATCTTCGCCAGCCTGCCCCATCTGCGCAGGCGGCTTTCATGAAGCTCAACCGATCGCTGCGCTTGTTCCCTGAACACGGTGTCGAACAGCCACTTGCCTTGCAGCCGCACGCGCCGTGAACGGCCCAACAACGTGTTGTTCGCAAAGATGTAGGGCCGGACGACATCGCGCAGCTCGGCCGCGGTTCGCTCCGGCTGAGTCGACTTCTGTGCAGGCTGCTGGCGGAACACCGCGAGTTCCGCATCTATGCATCCGACTTGACCGCCCGCGTGCAGAATACGGAGCCAATAGTCGAAGTCCATGACCCAGTAGAGATCCTCTCGGAACGGGCCAACCTTGCTCGCAACGCGGCTTGTCCAGAACACTTCCGGCTGGACGAAATTGCGCTGCTTCCACCAGACGTCCCAGAGATCGACGATCTCATCGAACGTGGCAATCGATCCAACGCGTTCGCCGACCTTCCTGCCAGTCTCGTCCGAGATGCGGCACCTTCCATGAATAAGATCGGCTTCGGGCTGTTTGGCCGCGTGGTCCGCAACTCTCGCAAACGCACCCTGCAAGTAAGTGTCGTCACTGTTGAGATAGGCCTGGATTTGACCGGTGGCCCGCGCCATTCCCTTGTTGATCGCGTGCGACTGACCGCGATCTTTCTCGCTGACCCAATGCGCCAAGTGACGCTCATACTTGCGGATGATCTCGACGGTATTGTCGGTGCTGCCGCCGTCCATGATGATGTATTCGAGGTTCGGATAGCCTTGCAGCAGAACGGAACGGATCGTCTCCTCGATGAACTGGCCCTGATTGTAGCTCGGCGTCACGATCGAGATACGCGGCCATGGCGAGCCATCGGGCTGCGTGTCCGGCAGCGGCGGCGTCGCGACCGTCCACGGCCAGCAGGACTTGCCCGGCGGCGGTGGCGGGAGGTCAGTGATGGTTAGGGAGGGCATCAATTGCTTGTCGCCGCTCTTCGGGCGCGCCACGCGCGAAGCTGAGCTTTGAACTGCGCGGGTATAAGAGGTGACACCTTTGCACGCGCCGCCGCTATCTTTCTTTGGGCAGCCAGCTGGAGGATGCCGATGGGCGACATGCGTGTCCGTCCCAGCCTACGCGTATAGAAGTCCATTTCGTACCCGTAGTTATTTCTCACGTGCCGTGGGTGCAAAAGCGGAGAGCTGAGCGCGAAAGTCGGCCTCTCTGCATTGTGTGATCGTTCCCCGTTCGCCAACGGCAGCGTATGCGTGGCGTCAGCACGGAAGCCGAGGTTTGAGATCAAATTTGACGCAGGAAAAGCAACCAAGCCGCGCCCCTTGAAGATCGAGAACATCCATGGATAGTCCCAAGTATCGACCGCGCCATTCGTCACCAACCCGAATTGTCCCCGCCAGTACGCGCCGGAATCGAAGCCCCACGGTCCGATGCGATTGAGCAGACGCTTTGATACGTCCAATTTGCCTAAGGCAGCAGCATCGTGCTTCTCCCAGGCGCGGCGCCAGCTCGCCCATCCCCATGGATCGAATACGCGCGCAAAGGTGTAGCTTGCATCCCCGAAGCGCTCGGGATCGCCGTATCCGCCACCGCAGACGGCCATAACCCGACGGTCTTCCCGATAGCGTTCCAGGAGTTCAGCGCAGTACGCAAAGAATGTCGGGTCGGGCAGGATATCGTCCTCGAGAATGATGCCCTCCGGCTCGTTCTCGAAGAACCAGCTTATCGCTTCGAATACTGCCCGGCCGCAGCCGAGGTTTTGATTGCGGAAGAGAACCTTAACCTCGCACGGCCAGTCCACCGCAGTAGCGATGTGGCGCGCCTCTTCACACCGCTCAACCTCTCCAGGACGCCCCGCACGGGGACCGTCAGCCGCAACGTACAGGCGGGACGGACGCGCTGCGCGAATAGCCTCGAAAACCCGTGCCGTCGTATCCGGGCGGTTGAAGATGAGGAAGAGGACGGGTGGCGTCAGCATATTGCTTTAGTCACCAGAGCACTTTCACGCAGTGGCGACCGACTACGTCTCGATTGAGGTCCGCGCGCAGTGCCACGATGTTTTGGTACTGAAACACTTCATGCTTCGCGCTGTAAACGCCAAGAGGGATCATGCCGTCCTGACGAAGACGATAAAAGGAGAAATCCGGCAACGCTGCGTAGAAGTCACGCAAGAACGTGCGCGAGATCACGTTCATCTCGTTAAATTCGAAGTGCACGGCAGCCACCCCTCCCCGACGAATAGCCGACTGCGTCCCTCTTAATGCCGCTAGTTCGTGTCCCTCGAGGTCCAACTTAAGCAGAGAAATCTCACGCAGTTTGTGCTCTTCAATATAGTCATCCAATCGAACAATCGGCACGCGCGTACCCGTTACCGCGACTGCGCGATGCTGCGTTGTCAACACGTCTGCATACAAGGACGCATGTTGACTACCGTCACGCTCCGCGTAGTCGAAGATCTCCGCCGTCGCTGGTGTTTCGCCGACCGCAACGCCGTTTAATCGAACGCGACCATCGTGGCCTAGACGCTCCACCAATCGCGCGAGCGTCGGCGGATTGGGCTCGAAGCAATGCACTTCGCAATCAGGCACAGCGTCGAGCACGAGCGACGCAAAATCACCCTCGTTAGCTCCTCCATCCAGCACGAGCGGCCTGCCATTCATCGACGCGAGCAGTTCAGGAAAGACCTTCGTCAAGAAGTGCTCCTCACCCGAAATCTGCGGCGTCTGATATTGCAGAATGCCCAAGCGCTTGTTTGCCAAGCGATCCAGATCGAGATGCGTCCAGGCGATGCCCCTCTCGAGGCAGGTAACGATCCACTTTCGAGCCATGGTCTTTATGGACATCCCGCGCATCATGCGAGGACGCCCGCTGCACTATCAATCGCCCGCTCGTAGGACCATGAATGATCGATAAGCGCGACCTGATTGCTCCAGCCATGCGGCAAATTGCGTCCTGTACCGAAGTAGTCGCCGTCCTCAACCAACACCGACATGCCCTGCTCGATCCAATCGCTGATAGAGCCATTAACCTCGACAAACAAATCTACGAGATATTTGCCCTTCGGGAGGGGGAAGCGCGGTATACGGCAGCGAATTGTGGTGCGCCGTTCAAGACGGAGCCCATCCGACGATGTCAGCTCCGACGAAAACAACGCCACCGGGCGACCTTGCTGGTCCGAGAACATCACGGAGCATCTCGCCTGGGATGTCGAGGTTTCACTGTCGAGCCGGAGCAGAATATCAAGCGGTTGCCCAGTCCTCGGTTCCGGCTCGAACCGCATGTCCGTGAATACGGCGCGGCCGCTTCCACGTCGATTGCGCATCCTCGACAGGTCCGCGTCGTGGTGATCGGGTGCGGACGATGCATATGCTGTAATCGCCTCGCTTGCGGACGAACTGAGGGCCAGTGTTCCTCCATTCAGATACAATCCATTTGAACAAAGGGCCTGAATGGCTGCAATATTATGACTGACAAACAGCACGGTCCGCCCACCGCCGGCAACGTCCTTCATCTTGCCGAGGCACTTCTTCTGGAATTCGGCATCGCCAACGGCCAGCACCTCGTCGACGATCAGGATCTCCGGCTCGAGATGCGCGGCGACGGCGAAAGCGAGGCGCACGTACATGCCTGAGGAATAGCGCTTGACCGGCGTATCGAGGAACTTCTCGACCTCGGCGAAATCGACGATCTCATCGAACTTGCGTTTGATCTCGGCGCGCGACATGCCGAGGATCGCGCCGTTGAGGAAGATGTTCTCGCGCCCCGTCAGCTCCGGATGGAAGCCCGTGCCGACCTCGAGCAGGCTCGCCACGCGACCGAGGATCTCGACGCGCCCGGTCGTCGGCTCGGTAATGCGCGAGAGGATCTTGAGCAACGTCGACTTGCCAGCACCGTTGCGTCCGATGATGCCGACGACCTCGCCGCGCTTGATCTCGAAATTGACGTCCTTGAGCGCCCAGAACTCCTCGATCTCGTTACCCGTCAGGAGCTGGCGTCCGCGCAACAGATCGCCAGCGGACCGCGCGAGGTTGCGCGCCGACCGCGCGATCACGTCGCGTAGCGCGACGTAGCTTTCGCGCTCCGTCTCGTGGCCGATCAGGTAGCGCTTGCCGAGCCCCTCAGCGCGAATAACGACGTCCGACATCAGATCAGGTCCGCGAAGGTCTTCTCGGTCGTGCGGAAGTGGCGGATACCGATCAGCAGCATGACACCGACGACGCACAGGCTGCCGAGGAAGCCCGGTACGTAAAGCTGGCTTTCGCCGCCAAGGAGGCACCAGCGGAAGCCATCGATGACACCGACCACGGGATTGAGGCTGTACAGGAAACGCCAGGAATCGGGGACCACCGCACTCGAGAAGCCGACCGGCGAGACGTAGAGCCCGAACTGCACCAGGAAAGGAATGAGGAAGCGAAAGTCACGGTACTTCACGTTGAGGGCCGTGATGTACAGGGCTGGTCCGAGGCTCGCGAGGACGGCGAGCACGACGAACGCCGGCAGGAACACGATCTGCCAGTTCGGCATGAAGCCGTACCAGACCATGAGCCCGAACAGGATCACGAGATTGATCGCGAAATCAACGAGCGCCACCACGCCGGCTGCCGAGGGCACGATCAGACGCGGGAAATAAACTTTGGCTATCAGGTTTGCATTCGAGACGAGACTGTTCGATGCGTCCGACAGGATGCTCGAGAACAGAAACCAAGGCAGCATCCCCGCGAAAACGAGCAAGGGATAGGGCACGGCGCCGTCGCTCGGCAGCTTGGCGAGCGTGCCGAAGATGATCGTAAAGACGACCATGGTCAGCAACGGGCGGACAATGGCCCAGGCGACGCCAATCACGGTCTGCTTGTAGCGCACGGAGATGTCGCGCCAAGCCAGCATCGCGAACAGCTCGCGGTAATGCCAAAGGTCGTGCCAGTAGTTGAGATCGGCGCGGCCGGCTTCAAGAACGATCCGCCGCTCGTGCGGCGCGTCGACCCGATCAGCGGGCCTCGTCAGGTCTTCTGCCGGGCGAGCGCCGTCCGTGGACAAGGGAGGAGAAGAATTCATCGATCTGATATGAGCGGCGATCGTTGGCCCGTCGTGCGGAGGCGCGGGACTGCGCGCGTTGATAGCCTGGTGCTCGTCTCAATAGCGCGGCGATGCCCGCGCCAACCTAGATGGAGCTCAGAGCAAATATTTCGGACACTGACAGAATGACTATCATCTCGATCACGACCTCGGCGGGATTGCCGGGGCTGTTCTGCAAGCGGAGCGTCGTTTCGGGCCAAAGCTACCGCACTTCGGGTGAACGCTCACCCGAACCAACTCGAGCCAGGAGGGACAGCCAGCCCGAGCTTAACGTGTCTTCGGAACCCCCAGGCGTCCCCTCGCGAGTCCCAAGCGATCAATCCCCAGTCGGTCGGGTATCCTTGGGATCACCGACAACCGCGCACCAGGACTATGTCCTGATCGAGGCACGGCAAGGAGGACTTCGCCCGCCCTTACCGCTCGCGTCTCAATCCCCGTGGCTCCATGCCGCGCGCCGGCGCTCGTCCACGCGATCCCGCACCCCGAAATTGCGCAGGTCGCGCCAGGCCAGCCGAACGGCACCGCGGTCGACACGCTCTCCGAACAGAACCATGGGCACGGTCGCGACGAGGATCCTCAGATCGAGCCTGAGCGAGGCATGGCGGACGTACCACAGGTCGAGCGCCGTCTTGTCGGCAACCGACACCACTCTTCCGCCCCGCACCTGAGCCCACCCTGTGAGCCCGGGGCGAACCAGCAATCGCGCCAGAGTGTCGCTCGACTGCTCGCGCGTTACCAGAGGGCGCGGGCCTACGAACGACATGTCCCCAACCAGAATGTTGTAGAGCTGCGGCAGCTCGTCCAATCTCGTCCGCCGCAAGAAGGCGCCGATCGGTGAGACACGGGCTTCCTCGGCGACCTTCACGCCGTCACGATCGTGCGACGGCCCCATGGTCCGAAACTTGTAGAGGTTGAAGCGCACCCCGCGGCGGCCGGGCCGCTGCTGGACGAACAAGACCGGCAGCCCGACGTCGAGCGCGACGACAAGTGCGACCAGCAGTGACAGCGGCAAAAGACAGATGATCAGAACTAACGCAACCGCAGCATCGACGACGCGCTTCAGCTGCCAATAAGGTCGATGCAGCAGCTTATCGATTTCTGCGTTGTCGACGGCGAAAGGGCCAGTCGCCTCAGGCGAGGATCGTGACTGAGCCATCGCCTCGATGTGCCGCGTCTGTGGATCGAACGCAAGGCGCTCCGCGAAGAAGTCGAGACGCACATCGGTCGTGCTCCCGATCTCGAGCAGAGTCTGCCGTGCTGCCTCCGACAGCTGGTCGAATGGGGTGGTGATCACCACGCGCCCGACATGAATGCCATGGACATCGAGATTGGCCAGCACGTCACGAATGTCCTCCGGCACACCGAGCACCTTCGTCGAGAGCACGAACCGCCCTACATGGCGCTCGATGGGCGACAAGATGCCGGCGACGTGGATCGTCCCGTTACTGAGGTCGGCGACGGAGCGCACGTAGAGCTCGGTGATGTTGCCCCAACCGATCAGAAGCACGGTATCGCTCGCTGCCGGCAAGGAAACCGGCTCCCCGCCGCGCACGCGTCGCCGACGCCGGTCATGATTCATGCGCGCCAGGACGCGGATGCCGACCAGACCTACGGCCATGACAATCGCCTGCATAATGGGAAGCGATCGGGCAATACCCTCGAGGCGGTTGACGATGAAACCAAGGGCAACGGCTGCGATGACGATCAGCACGGAAGCTGCTGCAGCGCGGACATAGTCCGACAGTCCACTGAACCGCCAAACCGACCGATCAAGCTGTAAAACAACTAGGGTCGGCCCAGCGACCGCAAGCGTGAACAGCAGGTAAGGAAGGAAGCCCCACCAACGGGCTTCGGTGATGGCGAAATTCTCTCGCAAGGCCAAGGCCGCCACCGAGGCCACCACGATAATCAATAAATCAATGATCAGCGAACGCTGACGCCTGTTCATGAACATCCCACCCCGGTGGCGAACCCACCGCCCCACACGTACGAACGTTAATTATTAATACCGAACTTCACCAAAGCCCGCCCCGATGTCAACACACTTATCCCGCTCAAAAATCGCTCAGGAACCCGGAAATAGTGCTGAATATCAACAGTAAAGCCATCATGCTCCTCGTGAGCATTTTAAGTAAGTCGGCGCCGCTTTTCGGCCACACTTCGCGCGGCAAGCGCGCATATCCCATTCCCGGATCCCCGATAATTGAAGCGCCAGCGACCGAGGACGCTGATCGCTCTCAATCGCGGCGCACCCTCTAAAAATCAAACGGCCCCCTCTTCGCACCATTGATAGGGCAAACGGCCCAGATGTCAGTCGTCAGACGGCTTGGGGTCTTTGCGTGGTTGCCAGGTCTCGGGCCAATCGTCCCTGGGCGGCGTCGGCACGAACCGCCTGGACGGCGTTGTACGAGCTTGATCAGGCTCTGTTACCGCCTCCACCTCCGCCCCATGTCGGGTTGGCGCATCTGATCGCCGCCGCCGCGCCGATGACCGCAGTTCGGGCAGCTCTTGCTGGGGGCCAACCGGCGCGATCGCCATTGCGCTAGCCCAAGCAAATATCGCCATCAAGGCGGTAGCGCGCAGGGCATAGTCCACAGCCGCATGGGCAAGGAGGAGCATCAAGGCAAGGACCGCAGCGCAGGCAAGCAGATTGTCGAGATGTCCGGCACCAGGCAATCCCCGCCGCCAAACACGCCACGAGGCTCGCAACACCCAAACCACGAACAGCATCATCGCCACCAGGCCGATCAGTCCGGCCTCCAACCAGAGTTCGAGAAAGTCGTTGTGGGCGTGATTCGCATAGGCACTCGCGACATTGTCCGACGCCTTCTCGAAGGCCTGATAGACCGGTACGAACGTCCCCATGCCCGATCCGAAAGGCATGTAGGTGATCGCCGCCTCGATGGTGTTGCGGGCAAACGGCAAGCGCGCGTCCGACAAAGCGTCGAATTGGAAGCGATGCATGACGCGATAGAGCGCAAACTGCACACCAAAGAGGACGGCCAGCGATATCGCCGCTACGAGCAGCCGTGTGGCGCCCCTCGTCGCGTGCCCAGCGTGCGCGCTTCGCTGCGAGCCTGTCACGCCGACCGGTGCCACATAGGCGAGCGCGAATGCAGCGAATAGCGCGACAACAGTGAGGCCGAGACCGGCGCGGGATCTGGCCATGACCTGAGCGCCCACGAGGATGAATAGAACGGTAAAGCTCGCCAAAGCGGCAATCACGTGCGGCGTACTGCGCGTTGATTTGAGCGCTAGCCCAGCGCGCGCGAAGTCAGCGACAGCCGCTACGGCAAACGCCGCGGCAATCAGGACCAGGCAATAGAGTAGGGCGGAGTAGTGATTGCGGTAGGCAAAGAAGCCGACGGCCTCACTCGTATTGGTCAGAGCATAGAACCGTAGCGGGCTCGCAGGCCCTTGCGCGACCTGCAGCAGGCCGAGACCGACGCTGACCATACCGACCGAAAGAATGACGAGGCTCAGCCGTCGCCGGCCCGCGTAACCAAGTTGCAGGACACCCAAAAACACCGCCATGGGCGGCAAGAGTGCGAGCCCACTCAACCACGTCAATGACGGCGCAAGGCTGATCGGCAACCATCCCACCTCGAGCCCGGCCGCGTGAAGACTGCTCTCGAAATCTGACCGGCCAGGCAGAAGCACCCAAACCGAGGGCGGCAGCGGCACCACCTGGGCCAACGGCAGCGCTGCAATCATCAGGCAGTTGGCGAGAGCGGTGCGACCACGCCCGCCACCCTCCAGGGCAGGGGCGTCGAGCAGCCGCCAACTCGCCCAGAGCAGCAGCGGGACGGCAAGACCCTGCAATGCGACATCCGACACGAAGCCTTCTCGCGTTCCGCCTCCAAGGACGAGACAGGCGACGAGATAGACTGCAACCGCGACGAGGAATGGGTCGAAGGGCGGCAGATGCTGCCGAATGGATCGACTGAGCCGCTTTTTCAACGGACTGCCTCTTGGTCGAGGCTACCGACACCACGAGTACGGCCCCATGCGAGAGATGTTGTCATAGCCACGGGCCGCCTATGCTTGTGCGACCACCGAGGATGCTCTGTCTGGGACACACCGCTCAGCGGACCTGTCGCAATGCTCTCTAGGGTCCAGCTGGGTACTGTTGACGCTTTGTTGAGGCGGCACCATCCAACAACCAGGACGGATCGAATGCCTTGGGTGCGGGTAATGTTGGATCAGGATCGCGCGCGCCAAGCCCCCTTGCGCCGCACGGCGATGTCATGTCGCTCCAGGCAACTATTCCCGGCACGATATCCACGACACATCCATCATCATAAGTCAGCGATGCCTGCGCGCCCGGATTGGCAATCGCCGAATCTCCCGGCTTAAGTTCGACCGGACCCTCGATCCGCTGATAGCCCGCGCCGGTATGGACGAGAATGTCGCCTTTGATGGGTACGACCTTTGCCGCGCGTGCCGATGCAGTCGTCGCCGTCAACAATACGACGGCGATTGTCACTACCGACAGGATTTTCATTGCCACACCCAATGAACGAGCATCTTCCAGAGCTGCTCCCCACCGCGCAGACAGCTTCTCATCCACGCTAGCCCGGTTGCGCGGATCCACGCAAGCGACGGTGCGCGATCCCGCCAACCTGTGGCGAAGACGCCAGGCACATTCAGCACATCTCATACGGCGCACCTCATGGGATTCGTGTGTTGTCACCCCGAGGCAAATGCTACCAGGAAGCTACGACTGTCATGCGGCTGTCTCCTCCAGCGAACGCCTCCCATGTCCGACCATCTACAGCTCTTTCTGTCCAAACTCCTGCCGCTCGCCGTGCTGCCCGAAGGTATCCTCACACTGGCTCTCGTGAGCATCGTGATAAGCGCGTGGCTCGACGCCTATCGCCTTATGTGGATGATCTCGGCATTGGCGCTCGCCATATTCTGGATCAGCGCAAACCCGTTTGTTGCCAACCAGCTGATGGCCACGCTGGAAAGCCAACATCCGATCGACCCCAATGCACAGCCAAGAGCAGACGTCGCAATCGTGCTCGGAGGGGCGGTCTACAATCCGTCGCCACCACGTCAGGAGCCAGAGCTTGGCGAAGCCGTCGATCGCGTTTGGCACGCAGCACGGCTGTACCGATCCGGCCAAATCGCGAAGATCCTCGTTGTTGGCGGCAATCTTCCCTGGTGGCCTGGCGCTCATTCCGAGGCCGCTCTGATTCACAAGCTCCTTGTCGAACTCGGCGTCCCGGCCTCATCGATCCAAATCGGCGGCACCAGCCGAAACACGTTCGAGAATGCCGTGGAAGCCAAGGCGCTCATGCAGGCACAGCCCTTTGAGAGCGCGTTGTTGATCACGTCGGCTTGGCACATGCCGCGGGCGCTCGCCATCTTCAAGAAGGCCGGTCTTCCCATCGCTCCTGCGCCCTGCGATTTTCGCACGAACGACGAACTCTCGGGAACGCTCCTCGATTGGGTGCCGAATGCCCAAGCCTTCGCCATGACGAGCGCGGCACTGCGCGAGTGGATGGGATTCTACGTCTATCGTTGGCGCGGCTGGCTCTGAGGTGGTGGTGCCGGACTGGGAGAGGCCTCGCTGGCTATATCCGGCTCCCGGCGGATCGACATTTCGTCGAACCAGATGGTCCCCGATATCAGCCGTTCGGACGGGATGCGCGCATCGAGGAACAAGTTCAAAGTTTGCGCCGCGCAGTCGGTTTCGGGCACGTCGATCACGAGTGCGAAGGCCGTCCAATCTTTGATCTCACCGACGAACATCTCACTTTCACCAACATGGCGCGCCTGCTTTCCAAAACAGCTGACGCGCCAGCGCACACTGCGACGCCCGACGACCTCGCCCATGACCTCGCCGGTCACACGGTGTCGTCCAGGCCTCAAGCGCAGAAGCTGGCTCGTCGGTCCAAGCTCAACGCGCCCATGCCCGAAATTGACGGCGAGCGCACGAGCCGATGGATCACCTGGACGGCGAGCGATGGACACGGAGGCGGTGCCCACAAGAGGCAGCTGCCAGTCGAATGGCAATCCCGAGGGCTGCGTCTCAAAGCTGCCGTTGAACAGCGGTCCGACCGTGGCCAGCTGCTGAGGCGGCAGGAACTGCAGCCACGTGTAGTAGGCAAGATCGAAGAAACCTCGTTGGATTAGAAAGCTCAAGTAGCTCCGCAGCTCATCAGTCGTCGGCGGCTTTGAGGTTTCTTTCAGCGCCAGCAGCAGTTCAAGCGGGGTCCGCGCATCCGTAATGGCATTGAGCATCTCGGCCAGGAATGGTGTCCGCCACGTCGGCCCATTCATGATCGCGCCCAATACAACAGGCGAAGCTTCCTGCGTCTCGGCGAGATGGGCGATGAGCGGTGTCAATGGTCGGACGGATCGCTCATGCATGCTCATCATGATATCGGCATGTCGCATCGCCAGCGACCAGTCCTTTTGCTTGATCGCTTCGTTGATCAGCCACGCATGCGGCACCGGATCGCGCAACGTCCGCTGAGCGCTCGCCCGCATCAGCGTTCCGGCCTTCTGCTCTTCACCCGCCGCGCGGCTCAGATCGCCCAGAATGAGGAGGGCGCGGGCATGGCCTGGTTCCTGCGCCAGGATCGTCAATGCCCAGGTGCGAAGATCTTCCCGGCGGCCTACATCTTCCGCAGTGTCAGAGGATGAGGCCGGTGTATTCGACGTGTCGGTCGGAGCTTTAAAATCAAACCGCGCCGTCCTCGCTCCTGGCGCTTGATGACGATTGGAGGCGCCGATCGCGCGCTCTGCGAGGGCCGTCAAGGCCGCCGGATCGTCGGATCGCACGATGAGCGCATAGGATGGTTCGATCCGAACTAATGCCGCAACGAGGCTGTGCGTGACGATGGCCCAGAACAGAGCAACACCAAGAAAGCCGAACGCCAGATACCTCAATTTGCCCGGCGACTTGTGATCCGACATCCGGGACGACTTTCCTCATAGAACTCGCGTTCTGCAGCTGAGGTCTGCCCCGACTCCAGCGTCGTAGGATCTCAACTGCGGCCTTGACCCATCAAACGTTTCAGGTAGCGCCAGATGCTCTTCGGTCGGCGGACAGGTCTTCCCACACGCTGGGCCGAGGCGCGCATGGGAGCCTCGTCAGGCCGCCTGGATGTTGTCGGTGGCCCGGCTTGACGCGGATCTCGTGCTGACACTCCGTTGACGCCGACGTTCCGAGTGGCATCGTAGACGACACGTCGCTCAGCCGTTTTGACGTCGTTCCACGCTTGAGTGACGCGGTTCGCGAAGAGCGCACGGGCGCCATTGGCTTCATGATCGGGATGGAGCCAGCGCAGTAACAAGGCCATGTTACGGCGCAACTCATCGATGGTTGCATCTGGCGCTGCGCCGAGCACGCGATAGCTGTCGGCCTCTGGATGCAGCAGGATCTGCTCGATATAGAAGCTCGCCGCCGACTGGACTACGCTCGCGGACAGTTCGCTGGTCTTCATCGCCTGCGACAATACGCTGTCATCGCCAGCAACGATGCGAAGCAACGTCTCCAGATCTGCCGGCAGCTCGCGCGCGCGGAGCGTCCGCACGCGCGATGGCAAATGTAGAAGGCCTAGAGCGGACTCGAGTGCTGTCCCTTCACGCATTGCATCACATTTACGCCTGTCTCAGTCGAGCCTGTTTTCCCCGCTTGCCCTCGACTTGACCTCCATAAACATAGGGATTGTCTCCGTAGACATAGCCGTACTCATAGCCGTAGGAGGCATTACGGGCGTCGAATTTCGTAAGCACCGTTCCAATGATGGGACTGCGCGCAAACTGCAAGCGCTTGAGGGCGCCGCGGATCTGAGCCGGGCGTGATTGGCCGGCACCGACCACGAACACGGTCGCAGCCGTGGCATTGGAAAGCAGCGGTGCATCGGCCAGACCCATGACAGGTGGACAATCGATGACGATCAGATCAAAGGTCTCCATGCCAACAGAAAGCAGAGAATGCAGACGCGGGCCAGCAAGAAGGTCTGCAGCATTGGGCGGCAGCGGGCCTGTCGCCATGAATGTCAGCTCGCCGAGGCCGGTCGCCTGGAAAGTCTCTGGCGGCAGCAGGTCACCCGTCAGATAGTTGCTGAGGCCGACGCTGTTATCGAGACCCAATTTTCGATGCATCGAGGGATTGCGCATATCCGCATCGATGATTAGAACCCGCATGCCCATGTTGGCGAAGTGACGTGCGATCCCGAGCGACGTGATCGACTTTCCCTCGCCCTGCACCGCACTCGTGACGAGGATCGAGCGCGGCAGTCCTTGGTCGGTCGAAAACTGGAGGGCCGTGCATAGCGATCGATAGGCTTCCGCAACCGACGATCGCGGATTGAGAAGTTCGACTTCGACCTTGGCCTCCTTGCCGACGTTGGGAATCACACCAAGGGTCGGCAGACCCGAGAGGCGTTCGACCTCATCCGGCGCGCGCACCGCATCATCGAGGCGCTCGAGGAGAAATGCGACTCCAAAGCCACCTCCGAGACCGAGCATGAGCGCCATCATCAAGGCGCGGCTCATATTGGGCGAGGATGGCCTGCCAGGAGGCGAGGCCCGGTCGACGACGAATATGTTGTTGGCCCCGATGCCGCCCGCGACATCCACCTCCTTGTGCCGCTGCAGCAGTCCCTCGTAGAGCGTCCGTATCGTGTTCGCTTCCCGTCGCAGGTTGTTGTACTGAATGCTGCGACGCTGCAGGTCCAACGTCTCCACCCGCAAGGTCTCGATTCGAGCGCGCATCTCATTCTCTTGCTGGAGCGCCTGCTCGAAAGCCGCCTTGTGCGAGTCCTTGATCGTTTTGACCTCGATCACGATCTGACGATCGATTTCCTTCATCCGGTTCATGAGCTGGAGCATCGCCGGATGGCCCGGCTTGAAGGTCTCGAGCTTTTCCTTGTACTCGCTATCGAGTGTGTTGCGGGTCGCTCGAAGGCCTGAAATCACCGGATTGAGCAGTAACTGCGGAATATTCACGGCGTCGACAGCTTCGACCTGCCGCCACATCTGCTCGGCCTTGATACGTTCGGAGATGAGACCTCCCAGCGTGGTGTTGGCTGCCGAGAGATTGGCCTCGGCAATCGACGCCTTGTCGCCGGTGATGACGAACTCTTCCTTCTCGGCAAAGGCAATGACAGCCTTCTCCGCTTCCTCGAGCCGCAACTTCAATTGCGCCAACTGGTCCTCGAGAAAAGTCTTGGCATAGACGTTGGCCTGGAATCGCTTGTCGATATTCGATGCGATGATGGCCTCACCGTAGGCATTGGCGACTCGCTGCGCCCGTCCAGGCGAGGGATCCGAGTAACTGACGTCCACGAGGCGGGAACCCGAGACCACACGCACGGATTGATTGCCCGCGACGATCCACGAAGCTATTTTCTCCAGGGTAGCCCGGTCGGGCTCAGGCCGGTCTTGAGCCGAGGCCCCACTCAGAAACGATTTCAGACCCCCCATAATCGAGAACTGGCGCGGCCTGAAGAAGTCAGGATCGTCGGCCAGCTTGGCAATCGACGCTACGCGCTCCGCCACGGCTTTGCTCTGCAAGAGTTCGACCTGGGTGCGCAGAACGTCCATGCCTCCCTCTGTTGGTTCGACCTGTCCACCTTCGACGATTTTCATCGGCCGAGCGTCGATCTGGATTCGGACCGTCGCCGTATACATCGGGACGATCATAAGCGTCCTGACCGCGTTTATGGCAACAGCCACAACGGCGACGGCAAGGATCAGCCATTTGCGTTTTACGGCAATCCGCAACGCTTCGAAGAACAGGCGGCGGAAATCGTCGCCCGCCGGCTCTTCCGCATAGTCTGCCGCGCCATAGGGTCCGCGTAGCGGCGTAACATCGTCGACGGGCGCGACCTGCCGGCCCGAGCTGGCCTCAGGATATCCGCGTGCGATCGCTCGGCCGTTCTGCATTAGCTGGGCCTGATCTGGTTACGCCTACAGGAGCATCCCAAAGACACCCACCAATGGCAGTACCTTCATGACGTCTTGATAAAGCTTTTTGCCGGTGGAGGCATTCACGATCACAACATCACCCTGCATGATAGGAGGATCCGTTGCGCGCCCGGCCTTGATTTCATCGATATCAAACCTCGCCGCCTGCTTCGCACCTGTGGCGGTACGGAAGACCATCACATCGCTGCCGTTGGCGACGTCGCTCACGCCTCCAGCTTTGGCAATCAGCTCGAGCAAGGTCGTCGGCCCCCGATAGGGATAGACGCCTGGGCCCTTAATCGCGCCTTCGACTGTTACACGCTGGCTGTTGTACTCTGCGATGAACACCGTCACCTGGGGATTCTGAAAGTACTTTTCGGAAAGCCTAGCTTTCAATGAGCGCTCGAGATCCCGCGCAGATAAGCCACTCGCTTGAACATCGCCTACGAGCGGGAGATTGATCGTCCCTGTCTCAGCCACCTGAACAGTCTTGGTCAAATCGGGCGCTTGATAGACGGATATATTCAGGACGTCCTGCGGGCCTATGCGATAGCCATCGCTGCCCGGCGTGTTTTGGCTTTCCAGACTACGGATTTCTTTGGCCAGGCCAGGTGACGCCTTGACCTTGATCGGGCGAGGCTGCTCATCGGTCGTAATCTGAAACGGGGGTGCTCCCAGCCCAGCGGTGGTCGACGGCTCGCTCTGAAGTGAGCTCGTGAAGCTATCATTCAAAGAGGGACCACACGCGGCGAGCATCGTGCCCAAAGCGATGGTCAGCAATACACTTCCGAGCCGTCGGCTCTGATAAATCATTTGCATCGCCCCAACTCTTAATCAAGGGTGCGGACCAATCGCAACCGCATCCCCCACGGCCATTGTCCCACCGAGTAATTTCCTTGGTAGCATACCTTCGATGTCGCTACGAGATCGTGTCTCAACCCTATCCCAGGCAGTTTTCTTGCCCACTCGGACGAAGTTCAAGACCTCGCCTGGATCTAGAGGTCGCCAGCAGAAAGCTTACCAGATCACCGAGTACAAGCCATGGCGCTTCTGCACCACCGGAGCACAAACAACGGGCACTTAGAGGCATTCAAGCGCGCCGCCGGCTAGACCAGCGGCACACCTCCGAAGTAACCGCGAGATTTGGACGCGGGCATGTTGCGCCTCAAAGTGCGGCACGATAACTATGGATGCAGCATTCGTGACTTGATGTGCCCTTTGTTGCTCGTAACGGGAGTGTTTCCATGGACGGCAGTCTAGATCCGATCCATGTCGATCTTCCCCGACAAGCCGCTACCCGGTGGGTGGCCATCAATACGCATCCTCATCGTGAACCCATCGCCATAGAAAATCTCATACGGCAGAACTTCGAAGCCTATTGCCCCCGGGAGTTCAAGCGCGTTCGCCACGCCCGGCGCGTGCAGGACGTGCTGCGTCCGCTCTTCCCGGGATATGTCTTCGCCCAAGTGGCGTCAGAGATGACGGTGTGGCGACCGATCTTGTCGACGTATGGGGTGCGCACTTTGGTCAGGATCGGCGACCAGCCCGCCTTTGTCGACGGCAGCTTCATCGACGGCCTCCGCGCACGGGAGGTCGACGGCGTGATCGCGAAGCCCGCAACACCTTACAAGCTAGGTCAGGAAGTACGGTTGAGCGGCGGTCCGTTCGACGGCTTGATCGGCCGCATCATCGAGATGAGCGATAAGGATCGGCTGGTTCTGCTGACGAACCTGCTGCAGCAGGACGTCCGACTGAGAGTCACTTCGGCTGGCGTGCGATCGCTCTGAGCTTTGCGCGATCGGCGCAGTCGTCGAACAACTCAAAACAGATGCGCCGGCCAGAGGCCGGCGCACGCTGTGTTCATATCGACTGCAGTAACCTAAGCCGCTTTGGCCAGCTCGATCGCCCGGCGTTCCACGTGGTCGCGCGCAACATCTTGCGGCTCGCGGATATCCACCACCACCGCAATCGCACTGCGAAGCCGCGACTTCAGCTCACTGCGGCCGCCGACGAAAGCAGCCAGCGGCGCGCATGGTGCCGTGTCGGCTGGGGCGCCATAGAGCGCGTAGTACTCGTCCGCGTTGTCGAACGAGACAAGCTTCTCGACCGTCGTCAGGAAGCTTTCGCACGGCGCACCCTCGGCGATGAGGACATCGTGCGTCTCTAGCTCGACGTGGTAGTAAGCAATCTGATCGCCAGGGACATCCACGACGGTGATGGTCCGGCCGTTGATGAGGTCGCCAACGGGGATCAGCACGCCATTGAGATGCACCATGTGTGCGCGAGAGAGGTAGAGATCCCGGTGCGGGCTGCCCATGCCGAACGCGTCCTTTGCAACGCGAACCGGCATGGCATCTGTGTGAGACGGAGCGGCGCTGTCGCGATCGACCGTGATACGGCCAATCCAGCGGATCGCGCGCGCCTCGCCGTTCTCGGTGGAGACAAGATCGCCAATGCGCATATGCTCAATGGCAATCTCACCGTTAGGTGTCAGCAGATGCGTGCCGGAGAGGAAGCACTGGCAGAATGGGGTCGTATTTGCGTTGTCCCCATCGCAAAGATTTTCACGCTCGGCGTCCGTCAATGCGCGGGCCTTCTTAGCTCCCAGTCCCACACCCGCTGTCATGACCAGCGCCCCAGCGGCAACCAAACTGCGCCGGCTGAGCTTCATGTCCGGCTTTCCGCGGCCGGCCGCTTCATTATCCATTCCAGACATTCAGCCCCTCCGTAATGACCACAAAGTCATCCAACCCATTAACCTTGTAGCACCTATCTCGCAGAGGAATCGGCCGGCGCGCAAGAGATGAGGGGAATTGCGAACGGCTATTTGTGCTCGCCGTTGCTAAAACAACACGGGACATCCGAAATCGACGTCGAAAGTGGTAGATTCGCCCGAAGAACACTACTCCAGTGGCAGTGCTTGTTGTGGGAGTTGTCCACAACTGCCGGCCTGCTGGCGCCTAGTAGTTGTGGGTTGCCCGGTTTCAAGCGGCGCGTGAAAGCAGCGCCCGCGCGTCGAGATCGTCGCGCACAATATCCAAGGGCCGACGGATATCAAATTCCGGGGCCAGTGCACTCCGCAGGCGAGAGTTCAGCTCGCTCCTTCCACCATTGAAGGACACAATAGGCGCGCAGGGCGTCATCGGGAGCGCTGTGGCCCCTCCATAAAGTGCAACGTACTCGTCATAATTATCGAATTGCTGCCGGCTCTCAGCCGATGCGAGAAGGCTTTCGCAGGGCGCGCTATCTGCGAGCAGCACCTCATGCTGATCGAGCTCGACATGATAGTACTCAAGCCGATCCGTCGCAGGGCTTACAGGCGCTATGGTTCGCCCATTGATGACATTGCTCACTGGCATCAACACGCCATTCAAAAAGAGCATGTGCCAGCGCGAAAGATAGAGGTCTCTTGACGGCCGACCGGAGCTAAGCGCGTCCTTCGACACTCTGACGGGCTGCACTTCAGTTGACCAGGACGCGCCGCACTCTCTGTCAAATGCAATCCGAGCGATCCAACGGACCTTCCGTGTCTCTCCGTCGAGCGTGACGACACGGTCGCCGATCTTCAAATGCTCGATGGGAAGCTCGCCGGCCGGCGTCAGCAACTGCGTGCCGAGAAGAAAGCAGTTACACCCGACGCAGTCCGGGCCGGTGTGATCGTTGCTCTCGCGAGGCCGGATGTAATCACTGCCGTCCCCACGACCATGAAAACGTGGCGGTTTGGGCTTGGCAAAGGCTAGAGCCTCTGACGTAGCTGCCGACCCTGCCATCATAAGAATGGCGCCCGCGGCAACAATACTGCGACGACTCAGTTGAAGACCGGCTCGTCCCAAACTGGGGACGACCACGTTCGACTTAGGCATACGCCACTCCACACGCGCGACGAACAATTTACGACTTCAGTTGAAGTCGCCGCAACAGATGGAAAGGCGCAAGCGAAATATGCACTCAATCCAGTGGCTTCGTGCGAACGTGTCGCAATAGCCACATGTGAGCCGGCACATGTTTCCTGGGTCACCCGAGGCGGTGGGACCAGGAACGAACAGGCAGCTGCTTAGACCGTCCACTCCAGCAATGGCCGCCTACGCTTTTCTAGGCAGCATTTGGCCACGATCTGCGCAGAGTCTGATAACAATTGAGCAACGATCGATCAACGCAGCTGACTTTGCGCATAGCGGTGGCCCCAATCGACTGCTGACTACATCAGAGGACACGCTCTACGGATCTCAAGCCGAAGCGGCTCCCGAATCATCTCCCCAGTAGTCGGCACGACTTTAAAGGCTCAATGCATTGATGTGACCCCCGCGATTTAGTCCAGAAGGCGCTAGAATCCGGCTCATGGAGAGGAGCCGGAAGATGAAGCGGAAGCGGTTTTCGGAAGAGCAGATCATCGCCATCCTGCGCGAGC
>JALHMB010000017.1 GCA_022844275.1 Hyphomicrobiaceae bacterium | reverse complement strand
CCGGCCGGCTACGCGGCACGCTGGCAGCACAACGAAGAGCTTGAAGGACGCTCATCGGGAGCGTTCAATGACGACCGGATTCCAGTCCCGGCTGGATAAAAGGCGGGGGTCACATCAGCCTTAGGTCTTCTGATTTTGCAGGTAAGGGGGGCGCCTCTGCCCTGATCATCGGAAGCGGGGTCGTCGACGAGTATGCCGCCGGTACTGCCCCTGTGTTGACTTGGATCTTCGGTGGAAGCGAGGGAACCTTATGATGACCATGGTAATGCCCGATGAAGCCGCCCATGGCAAAGCAAGATGCTGCGATAGGTAGCAACCTTCGTGGCCTGCTAGAATTCTGCGATTTCCAAACGAACGCGTCCATCGGATCTGCGCTCCAGAACATGCGCCAGTGGGCGCCCATCAGTGCTGTCACTGCGCTGTAGGAACGCCTGCGGCTGGTTCGCAGCCGCAGGCGCTTTCAAGCGTCAGTCCTCGACGACGAGAACGACCTCTCGAGATTGAGGCTCAACGATCACGACATCGTCTTCATAGATGAAATAGCGGTGCCCTCGGAAATCCGGATGCCGCTCAACAACCGCCTCCGGCAGCGGCCGAAGCTCGACTGTATCGGGCAAGTTCATGCCGATCGAGATGTTGCCAATGCCGAGCCTCACGCGGGCCCCAAGATCGACGTGTCGACGGACGAACACGCGGTCATCGGACGAAAGCGTGATACGTCCACGCGACCGGCTACCAACCCTCGAATCGCCGCCGATCACCGCAACGACGACATAGTCGCTCGGATCGATGATGACGATTTCATCGCGTACGTAGACATAGCGATAGTTCCGATACTCCGGAACAATCTCGACGACGTCTGGCGGCAGAACGTGGAGGGTCGCAGATCGCGGCACGCTTGCCCCTACGCGAATGTCGAAATTGACGTTGGTCACGCGATTGGACTGCGCGCTCTTTGACAGACGTTCGCGAACGGAGGTCCGCTTTTGCTCGCTAAGCTGAACGCGCTCTCCGGCATTACGGTCGGCGCGTTGACGATCCTCGCGGCCGTCTTTGGAACCATCACCAGCGGCCCGATCCCGATCCTTTGCTGGTTCCTTTCCGGACTGCTTCGGTGCATCCTTACTCTCACTGCTTCCGGTCCGGTCGCCGCGCTGCTCCTTGGCGGACTCGCCCGCCGTACGATCCCGATCCTTGGCTGTGCCCTGATCGGACTGTTTCGTGCTTTCCTTACCTTTGTCGCCTGCCGCCGAAGATCGACGATCGTCGTCATCTTTCTTGCCCTGAACGGCGCTCTTGGGGGCGGCCTTCTCCTGCGCGCGATCTGAGGCCTTAGGCGTTGCATCCTGCCCCTGGACGCGAGATTTGGGAGTGGCTTTCTCTTCTGCACGATCCGAAGCCTTGGGCTGTGTGTCGCCATCGCGCTGCGCCGACCGGCCTTTGCTTGTTGGCTGCTCACGAGCACCGCGATCCTGCGTTTCAGTCCCACGATTACTTTCACCTGGATTCATCTTCTGCTGTTCTTGCCCGGCGCCTGAACCGCCGCCGCTCGGCGACTGCGATATACCAGCCGTCGCCATGGCTGCCAGCAGGGCCATGGCGGAGACGGAAACAAGAAGGTTCTGTTTAAGCATGGTTGGACTCCTATTCCTGAACTGAGGTGGAGTAGCAACGAAAATCGAGCCTGGGCGTTCCAACCATCCCCGTTGACTCTTTCTTGTTTCTTCTGGCTGTGAGTAACACCACTTCCCGAGGCGAACGCACCAAGTGAAATGCGCACGCCACCCGTCATCTTTCGCGAGGCACCACGCGCCAGATAATGCTGAAACCCCAGAGCGATTAATGGCGCCTGATATGCTCGGCCAGTCTCTCGAATCTACGACTCCACTCCTTTAATGAGGGAGCGCGATCTTCAATCGGACAGCGCGTTCGAGCTTTCGGCTGCTTTTGGACTTGCGCACCGGCGGGCATGGACGGGGATCGATGGGACGCTACCGGACTAGGTCTGCTCGGTCCCCCTCGTGTCGTCAGATTCGGAATCGCGGGCCCTGCTTCCCGGCAGTCGACCGCTCTGGTTGCGAAACGCCATAAATGGAGTTCGGTTCCTACACCGAGATTCTTCCCCGACACCAGATCGAGCCCCTGCGGAACCTGGCCATAGCGAGGCGGCGCTCGCGCGGCGAATCGGTCGGAACGCCTGCCGATTTCGTATTGCCGTCGCCGGATTTACTCAGCGAGCTGCGACGTGGTGGGATCAGCGATACGAGGCTACATTCTCGGTCCGGAGCGATGCGCTTTGCTGCAGAAGGGGTCCGCACGCCACCAAGTTCAATTTGTCCCGCCGCGTTGTCGACATGTGACAGTTCGCGCAATGTGTACTTTCGTTCTCGGTTCTGGCTGGGTTCTGGGTTCCCACTCTGTGAGATTTGTCCCTTAAACTGAAACCCGACGAAACATTACGTGCGCGGTGGCGTTACCGCTCCATACCCAGTAGGAGCGACCCCCATGACTTCAGAGTCTTCTCAGGTAAAAGATCAAGCCTCTATGGAAGCAGAAGGCTTGATGGACAAGGCCTCTGCGATGGCGAAAGATCTCGCAGGCCCGGCAGGCGACCTTGCGGGTCGCGCCATCGAAGAAGGGTCCGAAGTGGGAGCCATGGCGCAGAAGGCGCCCGGTGCAATGCGGGACGCCCTCGACACATCACTGAAGCAGCAACCCATGGCGACGCTCGCCATTGCCGGCGCCTTGGGCTTTCTGCTGGGAGCGCTCTGGAAATCCTAGGATTGTAGGGCCTCATCGTGTTTGGGAAACTCCTCAGCTATGTGTCGTCTGGCATCACAAACCTGATTGCCAAATATGCCGTGCGGGCGTCCGTGGCCATTCCGTTTCTGTTTGCCTTTGGGTTCGGATTGGCAGGCCTTACCGTCGTTCTGATTGATGCGTTTGGCTATCGCGACGCGTATTTTCTTCTCGCCGGAGGCTTCGCAGTGCTGGGAGCCGTCGCGGCGCTTGGCGTTTGGCTCAAGGAGCGGAGGGAAGAGACAGAAAACACCCTCGCCACTGAACCAACTGCCGTGGCCACTACGGCGGTCGAAGTGGCGAGGACTATTCCATCCGCGATAAAAAGTGGGACTTTGGACGCAACCTCCAGCTTTCGCGGGCTCGCCAACATTGCTGCCCAAAACTGGCCCCTTGTTCTTGCAGTCGGCATCGCCATCATTGTTCTTGGCGGTTCATTTCCGGAGAACCGCTATGAACGCCGCCACAAATCCCAGTTCTGAACAGTCGGGTGTGTGGTCGCTCCTCAAGACTGCCGCAAGTGATTGGCTTAGACATCGCAGTGCTCGGCTCGGCGCTGCTCTAGCTTATTACTCCGTGTTCTCACTTGGCCCCCTTCTGCTCATCGTGACGGCTGTGGCCGGACTGATTTGGGGGGGAGATGCGGCGCGGCGGTCGATCGTTGCGCAATTTCGCGGCTTGCTCGGGGAGAGCGGAAGCCAGGCTATCGAATCCATGCTGCAAGGGGCCTCGTCATCCGTCGCGGGTGGGTGGTCAGCACTTTTTGGTGTAACGCTTCTCCTGGTCGCGGCCGTCGGCGTGGTCGTGCAGCTCAAAGACGCACTCAACACGATTTTCGAAGTGTCGGAACCGAGCAACACAGGCGTTGCTTGGTATGCAAAGGTGTACGGCGGCGCGTTCGCAGGCATTCTGGCCTTGGGCTTCCTGCTCGCTGTGTCGCTCATCTTGAGCGCCGGGCTCGCTGCGTTCTCCACATGGCTCACAGACAGCGCAGGCGAGGCCCTGCTTCTATTCCTTGCCAATTTCAGCCTGTCACTTGGGCTCCTCACTCTCCTCTTTTCGATGCTGTTCAAATGGCTGCCGGACACGCCGCTCCAGTGGCAGGACGTGTGGTTTGGCGGCTTTATCACGGCGCTCATGTTTAACTTAGGTAAGACAGCCATAGCTTGGTACATTGGCACGCAGGGACTCGAATCCACCTACGGCGCCGCGGCATCGGTCGTTGTCCTGCTCGTGTGGGTGTACTACTCGGCGCAGATTGTTTTGTTTGGTGCCGAGATCACGCACGTCTACGCCGAACAAAGAGAACGCTCGATCCGATAGGGCACCGCTGACTGGCGCGAAGCTCATCTATTTCCGCAATAAGGAGAGCACCCATGGACGGCTTCATAGATCACATTGAAGAAAATGCCGAAGACAATAACGACTTTCGTCGCGTGCTTTATACCGGAAAGTATCTCCAGCTGGTTCTGATGTCGCTTTCACCTGGTGAGGATATTGGTGAGGAAGTGCACAAGGGCGGCGACCAGTTTTTTTGCATCGAGGAAGGTCACGGCCTGGTCACTATCGACGGTCGCGAAAGTGAGATCACGGATGGCGATGGGATCGTGATCCCCGCGGGCGCGCGCCACAACATTAAGAATACGGGCGAAAAAGCTCTGAAGCTCTACACACTCTACGGTCCGCCCCACCATCGCAATCAACACCGGGCCGCAACCAAGGCCGAAGCCGACGCCAGCCACGAAGCATTCGACGGAACGACGACCGAGTAGCGATCCGGAACATAACGAACCGCAGCGCGCTGGCATTTAGCCTGCTGCTTATCCTATTGCTTGGCACCTTTTTGCCTCGACCCCGCCGAGTTGCAGCGGTCGCGCTCGCATGTGGACACAGGCGTTGTGGCTGCCTTGGCTTACCTCAAGCCAAAGAATGACAGCACAGCCAGGACAACCACAATCAACCCAACAAGATAAATCACGCCATTCATTCTCAGTACTCCTTGACGACCCCGCAGAGTAGCGCCCATCACTCTGGATGGGCGCCTGCTCCGCTATCTGCGGCGAATACGATCCAGTTCGGCTTGGCTCGGCGTATACGGCTCTGCGGCGGGATCAAATTGCCGCCAGCCGGCCTCCTCGTATTCTCGCCGCCGCATAGCCGGATCAATGGGCGCGTGCCGCGTTAGAATTTGCTCGATTTCACCGGAACTGGCGGAGTCCGTACGAACTGTCAGCAACGTGCCGCCGCGCCGGACAGCTTCCGAGTAAACGTGAGCGTCCGCTTCTGTCGTACCGGATTCCATGAGTGCGCCGATAATGCCGCCCGCAGCAGCTCCCGCCGCGGCTCCCGCCGCCGTTGCTGCCAGCCATCCGGCAGCCACCACCGGGCCCAGGCCCGGAATAGCAAGGAGGCCGAGACCCGCCAACAGACCGGCGCCACCGCCGGTCGCCGCGCCAAGTCCTATGCCGGTGGACGTGGCTGAGCTTGCGGTCACGTCTTCATACTGCTCGCTCACGTATTTGTTCGCGACCAGGCTGATATCGGCGGAAGGGATGCCCGCCGCCTCGAGGTCCCGCACGGCAGCCTCGGCCTGCGCGTAGCTGTCGTAAACTTTGCTATAAACGGCCATTGGTAACTCTCCTACTGTGCGACGACATTGCCTTTGAAGTCGATGGCGATGTTGACCTGGGATCCGTCGCGCTTCGCCGTTCCGCGCCAAATGCCTTTGTCATCCTTGCGAAGGCCCGACACCTCGGTGAATCCAGCTGATGCAGCGCGCTCCTTTGCCTGCCCTTCAGTAAAGCTGTTCGCGCCTTCGAGGGGCGCACCTGCCGCGGCTTGGGTCGGAGTAGCAGCGAAGACATCCGCCTTGCAATTTTCCATAAAAGCCGCCTGATCGAGGCGATCCCCATTTAGCTGTTTGTTTGCCGCCCGCATCGCCACAAAGTAGCGACCACCCTCTGCCTCCGTGACGACGCCGTCGCTGTTGGTGTCAGCGGTTTCGAAGGATTTCTGGCAATCGGCTTCGCTGGCAGCCAATGCCGCGTGTGACAGGCTCGTCAGCCCAACAAGGGCCAGAGCCGCAAAAAGTGGGCGGTGCATGAGAGGACTCCAATTTTTGTGCAGGGGCGACGCACGGACAAATCGCTGCTCGTGGGGCCAGTCTGCAGATGGAAGGTTCTTTGTGTCTCTTCAAACAGAAGGTGAGACGTTTGGTTCCAGAATGGCCGAGATATTAGTGCGGGCCGCGGCACCACAATTCGATGTCAGGGCTCAACTCGGCCCCGCTGCGCCATCACTTGCCGAAAGGACGAAGGAACTGCCTCCAAGCAGGCGATCCAGACACATCAGCGCATGGCGTGTGATGTTTACGGGCCAATAATCTTCGCCACAGGCGCATGAGAAGTCGGCCTTCTCGGTGAAGTTGATGATCTTCGAGGCACAAGCGAGGCCACCACAGCGAGAAATGTCTTAAACAAAGCACCTGCCTTCGATCGGATCCATCTCACAGGGAATTTGCGGACACTGAGAGCACGTCCTCCATGACGCGAACATCAGCCAGCTAGCGCGTGGGCCAAATCTGCGAGTAGGTCGTCGGGATGCTCGATCCCCACGGACAACCGGATTGTCGTCTCGAGAACGCCAATGCGCGCGCGCACGTCCGCCGGCACGCCTGAGTGCGTCATCGCCGCCGGGTGGCTCGCAAGCGATTCCGTTCCCCCAAGGCTGACTGCAAGCTTGAACACCTGCAGCGCATTGAGGAATGCGAAGGCTTGTGGCTCACCGCCCTCGATATCAAATGAAAAAGTCGAGCCCGCGCCAGTACACTGGCGATCGAAGGTTGCCCGTTCCGCGCTCTCAGTTTGGAAAGGCAGGTAATGTACCCGGGTGACCCGAGGATGATCGCGCAGGAACTCGGCGACGATCTTCGCATTCGCGTTCGCCCTTTCCATACGAAGCGCGAGCGTCTCGAGCGACCGCCCGAGCATCCAGCACGAGTGCGGATCGAGCTGAGTGCCAATTGCGCTCCTCAGCGCCTTCACCGGACCGACCGCTGCCTTCTTGCCAAGTGCCGCACCTGCGATCAGATCGGAATGGCCGCCGACGTACTTGGTCAGCGAGTAGATCGAAAGATCCGCACCGAAGGCGAGCGGGCGCTGAAACACGGGTCCCAATAGCGTGTTATCACAGGCGATGATGGGTCGATGTCCCTCTGCGGCCTCGTCCGCGAGGCGCCGAACGAGCCCGATATCGACCAGCGTGTTTGTTGGGTTCGACGGCGTCTCGACCAGCACCACCGCAACGCGACCGATCGACCGCGCCGCACCGAGCGCCGCGCGGATGGCTGCCTCGTCGGTCCCGCTGGTGAACGGAATGGAGGCAATTCCGAACTGCGCGAACGTCTTCGTCAGCAGTGTCTCTGTGCCGCCGTAGAGCGGCTGCGAATGGACGATTACATCGCCCGGCCGCGTGTACGCCATCAGCGACGTGGTGATCGCCGACATGCCCGACGAGAACAGAATAGCCGCTTCCGCACCCTCGTAGATAGCAAGCCGATCCTCAACGATCTCGCTGTTGGGGTGATTGAACCGCGAATAGACGAGACCCGCGCCAGCACCTGACGGCGGGGCCTTGCGGCCGGACACGTAGTCGAAGAAATCCCGGCCCTCTTCCGCAGTGGCGAAGACGAACGTCGAGGTCAAGAATACCGGCGGCTTCACCGCACCTTCCGATAACATGGGGTCATAGCCATAGCCGAGCATCAAGGTCTCGGGCTTCAGCACGTGGTTGCCGATCTGCGTCTTGGAAGGGCGAGGCGCGGCCATAGCGTAATCTCCCGTGGTCATGGTGGATACGGGCAATGCGTGCTTTGCGATGGATTCGTCGATCGTCGCGCGCAAAGCTCGTCAAGGACAGTAAGGTCGACGAACAAGCTCACCCATCAGAATGAGACGATATCGATGATCGCAACAAGGCCGTGCAAGCCCACCTGACAAGAGCAAGTCCCAATACGGGACGTCGCCAAATTTCTAGCGCAGCCCCGCCTTGCGAAAGCCTTCCAGGAAAAGCTCCATCAGAGCGGGTGTCTGGTAAGGAACGTTTGCCCTGATCCAGGCGAGGGATAGCTGCGGCTGCTCTCGACGGATGACGGCCAGAAGGGATCGTGCCTCCTCGACACGCCCAGCCTGGGCCAGGCTTGCACACAGCAAGCGTCGCGACCCCTGAAAGCCCGGACGCAGCCGCTGCGCCTTAAGGGAGTGCTCGACGGCTTCGGCGTAGCGACCGGCGGTATAATGTGCGACCGAGATCGCGCCGAGGAACAATGCCATCTCCGGATCGAGCGGACTGAGCCGGATGGCCTCCTCGCCATGCTCTATCGCCTCGCGATCGCGCCCGCTGAATGCGAAACCTCGGCTGAGATGGGAATGAGCCGCCGCTGAATTCGGGTTGAGGCTGACGGCTTTGCGGAAGGACGCAATCGACTCCTCTGTACGCCTTTCCATCATCGCGCAATAAGCAAGCGCGATGTGGCCCCATGGATGGCGATCATCGAGCGCGATCGCACGTATGGCGTGCTGACGCCCCGGAAGCAGGCCGCGCTCGCGATCAACCCATCCCATGTGCGCCGCAAATACGCGGCAGAATGCCAACAAACCCTGCGCCGGCGCATAGTCAGGGTAAGCCTCCACGGCGCGTTGCAAGGGCTCGACAGCCGCGGCGCAGTCATCACGGGTCAATCGCCAGAAGTGCGTTTGCGCGCGAGCGACCAATTCCCAAGCGCCCAAGTCGTCGGGGGAACGCGAAAGGCTGCGAATGCCTTCGGCCAACAGCAAATGAGGTTCGATGGCCGCGGCGACACTGCGGGTAATTTCGTCCTGGACGGCGAACATATCACCAAGCTGAAGATCGTATCGTTCAACCCAGTGATGGGCGCGCGTGGTCGCGTCGACGAGCTGCGCACAAATACGCATCCGATTGCCGCTACGGCGCACGCTTCCCTCGAGCACGTAACGAACACCGAGTTCACGCGAGACTTGACCAACGTCGACGTCTCGATCCCTGTAGACGAAGGTGGAATTGCGAGCGATGACGAACAACCATCGGATCCGCGCGAGGCCGGTGATCAAATCCTCCGAGAGCCCATCCGCGAAATGGTCCTGAGCGGCATCACCGCTTAAATTGGTGAATGGCAGCACGGCAATCGAGGGCCGATCAGGGAGCGGTAGCGAGATGGAGGACAGTGAAGGTATGGATCCGCCGGCCACACCGACTGCATTTTCGGCGACATCTGCGACAAAGCGAAGGCCCTTGCGGGGCAGCGTCTTGATCAACCGTTGCGTGGAGCCGGTGTCCCCGATCGCCGTGCGGGCGGCGTTGATCCGGTTGAAAACAGCAGATTCTGAAACAATGCGCCCGTGCCAGACCGAGGCTAGAAGCTCGTCTTTGCTGACGACACGATCTCGATGACGAACCAAATGGGCAAGGAAATCGAAGACTTGGGGCTCGACCGCCACTAGCGCTGCGCCCCGGCGCAGTTCGCGGCGATCGGTATCGAGCACACAATCCTCGAATAGGTAACGCAAAATACTCGATCCTTATCTGCGCAAGCCTCCTTAGAAGCTTAGCACGGAGCACCCGAAGGAAAAATGCAGGCCGCGGTGAGGATATCTTGAGGGCGCAGTAAGAGCAGGCCGGCGACCGTTCTGGCACGATTGTCTCCGCCAGCAGCTAAGGGAGAGTCATCATGCACCTGCACAGAACCAGCGTTCTGGCGCTTTCACTGGGCCTGTCAGCAGCAATGTTGATGTGGCCATTGGCAGCGTCAGAGCCGAAACTGGAAATAAGGAACATCGCCGAAAAGAGGCTCACGCAGCTGCCGACCGGCCCTCTTTTCTGGCGCGTTGAACACTTCGCCACTCTCGCACAGGCAAAAACCGCAGCCGGCGAGACGTCGCTCGCCACTGAGGTATCGGGCAAGGTCTGGTTGTTCACCCTTGGGGCTCGGGGAGCAGCCACCCCTGGCGGCAACAAATTGGCCGAAATCGGTCCTGTCCCCCTGATTGCTGCCAAGGAGTATCTCCTACGCATCAATCACGCGTTCGGGCCGCCAAGCGCCAAGACACCCGTGCATAGTCATCCGGGCTCCGAGGCTTTTTATGTGCTTGCCGGACGCCTCGGTCAGCGCACTCTCCACGGCATCAGTTACGCCGAGACCGGTCAAGCCATGAACGGGCACGGCGCCGACATGGCCATGGAAGTCTTCAGCGCCGGCACGACCGATCTGGATCAGCTCGTCATGTTCGTCGTGGACGCAGAACGGCCGTTCTCATCGCCAGCGAAGTTGGAGTAAGGCCGGCGCGTCATCTCCTTGGCACTATTGCTGCGATGCAGGAGCCTGCTTATGGCCCATCGCGCAAATGGCCCAAATCCGCGTCTGAGGGCCTAGACCATGCGCACTGCAAGAATTGCGATCCATGCCGCTCAGATCTGCTCGAGCATTTCCGGTAGGCTGGAAAAGGGTCATCTTGATGGTCGGTCGTTGCTGTCGCAGGACGCGAAGGTTGGACTTCGGGCGCATAGACGAGAATTCCAGAAGGACAATCACACCATGCGTCGATGTCCTTTCCTGCATGGTACGTCAGGCCGCAACAGCTGCGGGTTTTGCGAACTCCGCATGAAACAATTCGGCCCATTGTGAAACGCGGTCGAGCAACTCGTCCATGCCGGCTTGAATGCGGTCCGGACGTCGCCCTCTGCGTCCGCTGTACTTCGATACAATCACAACCGGCCCCTCGTGTGTTGTTTCTACCGGAATGCACCGCTGCAACGTTCGTAGGACGGCTCGCGCGTCGGTTAGGGCGTAGGGAGCATATTGAAAGTGAACGATTGATTCGATGAGCAACGCGGGAACCAGACCATTTCTGCTTCGTTGCAGCGGTGGAATGGAGCAAATAGGGAGACCACCCATGCATCGCGCGATATCCATTGGGCTCCTCACGTCAGCCGCGATCGGCTTTGGAGTGTGGAGCGCTTCGGCGGCACCACTCGCGCCGCCGGCGGCCCCTGTAGAAGCGAAGAACCAGGCAGAACAGGTTCACCGTCGTCATCGGCGCTATCACCGTCACTACTACGGGCCGCGCGCTTACTACTACGGCCCGCGCCGCTACTACGGGTACCGCTATCGCCCGTACTATTACGGTGGACCCTATGTGCACGTGGGGATCCCGTTCTTCGGCCTAAGTATCGGCGGGTGGTGATCCAACCTCGCAAAGCTCACACGCGTCTCTCGGCACAAGCTTTAGGAAAAGCAGGAAGCGCCCCGCGTTTCCTGCTTTTTTTAATCTGACAGCACTGTAGCAGTTGCACGCCCGCAAATTTTTGGAGCATCCTCAACCGGGTCATGTTTCTGCGTTGATGGGAACAATATTGCGCGCGGGCGCCTCGGCTGTCTGTCGCGTACTGTGACCGTAATAATAAGCCGACCCCCAATCTGTCGTCATTGTGCGGTACTCGACGTCGTTTCATAGGAGGCCGCGTTGGAGCGTGTCGAGCTGCGGCTGGATGAAGCGTGGGAAAGGTGCTGGCGCGACACCAGCAGCACTCGTACATCGAAGCGCGCTGGTGAGCGATGAGTAGATGTGCGTTTGGCCATGGTACAATTAGCCGATTGCGAAGGGGATTGTTCCGGCCCGGATTTGGTCCGATATTGACGGCGCCGTCGGCACGGGACGCTGGTGATTTCAGAAGAGGATTCTTGCAATGACCCTTGAGCGCACGATACTTTTGGTTGTCGGCGTTGTTGTACTTGGAAGCGTTTTGCTCGGCGTTTATCATTCTCCGAACTGGTTTTGGGTCACTGGATTGATGGGCGCTCATCTTATCCAGGCTAGCTTTACGGGCATGTGCCCAGTGGTACGGATGTTGCGTTCCATGGGTTTGAAGGAAGTCGCGGGCTTCCGCGCGCCCTGAGTAACTGAGGTTGGTTCGTCCATGAGGGTGACCGTGTGGTATAGGGGTCCCATGCGCGGGCGTGCTCGACCGATCGACCGTCGGTCGAAGCGGCAGCGTTCAAGCCCGATACTCCAATCGGATAGAGCACCAGACTGCGAGTGTAATCACAGCCGGGCGCGTGCTCGCCGGCTCTTTCCCCCCTTTCCCTAGGGAGATTTTGGCGAGGCCGATGATTGACTTCTTGTCATCAAGTTGCCGCGTCGTGAATTGGAAGCGCGGGTTGGCAAGTGCAGGCATATGGTCACTTGCCTCATCTCACCGCAAGTCTGTTGTGCGCTCAACAGCCGCCAATCGGGATGGGCCAAACGAGAGCCCCTCTTCCTGTCGGCGCAGCACTAGCTGAGGTGACGTATTCAATCGCGCACTCCGTCGAACTCGAGAGGACCTCATGCGCAAACGGCCGGGAATTGTGGTTTTCACCACGGGCATGGCTTTGTCCTTGGCCTGCTTTCTTGCAGCGCCAGCGCGCGCCGATGCCATAGACGGCGATTGGTGCCACGGCACAAGCCATTTCACTATCGACGGCGCGACCATCGTTACCCCCGGGCGCAACAAGGTTCAGGGCCGTTACACCCGATACAGCTTCGACTACTTGGTACCTGCCAATGAGGCTGGGGCTGGCAGCGAGGTGACAATGAGGATGATACGCGGCCAAGAACAGATACACCTGAATCGCTCCGGTCAAGTCGGAGGTCCAGAGGTTTGGACGCGTTGCAAGCCGGTCAGTTAGCTCTTCGCCTTCGATCCGAGCGCGCTCCATCGAGCAAGACCAATTACGGGGTCGTCGTCGGGATGCTGTAATGACGGCAATTCAATATCAAGCCGCCCGCAATCTAGACTAAATTACCCTCGACGAGACGGCGACGATCGGATTGGTCTTGTGGTCATGCGTTCGGCAAGGAGAAAGGGTTCCGCACCCGGTGTACATGGCGGGGTATTGGCTGCCGGGTTTATAGCGCTGGCTCTGGTCCCACTGCTGGCAGCCCGATTGAGTGGCGTGGAGGCCATCGCACCGCTGCACGAGTTTGCAACTGCTCTTGGCTTGATCGCGTTTGCCCTCATCCTTCTCCAGTTTCTGAGCTCCGGGCGCTATGAAAATCTGTCCGGTCGCATCGGGCTCGACAGGACCATGGGTTTCCATCGCATAGCTGCCTACGGCTTGCTGTTGTTCGCGCTACTGCACCCACTTGGCTATGTGGCATCGACCTTTGCGTCCGACCCGAGCGCTGCATGGACGAGATTGACGGGCATGCTGGCCAGTCCGCGTCTACGGTCGGGTGTCGTCGCGCTGGGAGCGCTGTTTCTTCTGGTTGCATTGGGTGCTCTAAGGGAGCGGATCGCATGGCGGTACGAAGTTTGGCGCGCCTCGCATGGCCTGATGGCAGGTGCCGTGGCATTGACCGTCCTGCACCACGCGCTGACTGTCGGCACCTACAGCCCTGAAGGCCTCCTGTACTACTTTTGGATCGCTGCTGCGGCAGTGGCGGCAGTTGCGCTGCTGAACGTGTATGCGGTTCGGCCGTGGCGTATGTGGCGGTCAAGGTGGCAAGTCGAGAGCGTCGCGCCGCTCGGCCCACGAACATGGGGCATGACGCTCATCAGCAAGAATCTCGACCACTTCGATTTCCGCGCTGGCCAGTTCATCTGGCTCACACTTGCGCCGAATTCACCGCCCTTTCACGACCACCCGTTCTCAATAGCCTCGGCGCCGGCGGAACTGCCCCGGCTGAGGCTCATTATCCGGGAGGCCGGCGACTGTACAGATGGCTTCGGCGAGACCGAGCCCGGCACACGGGTCGCCGTCGATGGCCCGCATGGCAGTTTTGTTCTGGATGGGACTGGAAAGCGCGTAATCATGCTGGCTGGCGGCGTGGGTATCGCGCCGCTACTTGGTATGCTCGAGGAGGCGGCATCCGAGGGCGACGGTAGGTCCTTCCAGCTCCTTTATGCAGCCAGGAGTCCTCAGGAAATCACCTGCATTGCACGCGTGTCCGCGCTGCAATCGCAGTTGAATCTTTCGGTTCGCTACTTAGTCGATACTGATGCACGACTTCCTGCGTTTCTCCAGGGTCCTGTCCGGCCGGAGCATGTCAAGGAGGCCCTGGGACCATCGCCACGTGACGCGATTGCGTACGTCTGCGGTCCGCCCCTCATGATGGAAAGTGCAACGGATACGCTGCTGGAGCTGGGCGTACCGGCGAATGCGATCCACTATGAGCGATTCGATTTCGGCGCCGGCAAGGGAAGACTCGACCGCCACCGCAGACGACAAGCCATTGCCATTCTTTTAGTGCTCGTCCTTGGAGCCGTACTGTTCAGCCTGAGCTGATCGTCAACTCTTCGACAGCTCGATGAGGTAGGCAATGATCCTCGCTCGCACCTGTGGATCATTTGCATGGTGGGACTGGAGAAACGCCTCCAGGCGGGATGCTTTCTCCTCCGCAGTTTGCCCCTTAAGGTTCGTCGCGAGCGTGCCAGCACGCGCGTGGCATTTGGCGCAGTGTTCTTTGTAAAGCGGCGCTTCTGCATGCGCCGAAATAGCGGAGAGCACGACCGCCATCAGAGAAAAGGGGCCAATCCAAGTACTGCGGAGGTTCGGCGTCATCTGACTACACCTACAAGGAAGCTTTTAATGCATAGGTTATGCGCAATCGACGCCGACCGGTTGATCATGATCAAAGCCCCCAGGATGCCTAGTATTGATCAGATTGGCCGTGCAGAACCGGTCGATAATGCGCATCGACAATCTCCCGTATACCGTCGCGACAGCCGCTCTCGCGGGCTCATGTTTGAGGGTGTGGCAAGTCCGGCGCCAGCCCGAAGCCGACAATGCGGCCAGTACTTGGGGGCATTGCGCTTGATAGCCGGCTGCGAGCACCGGCCGGGGAGTTATGATCCAGATCAATGATGCAATGGTGCAAACGGCTGAAAAGTTAGCCGATCATCCGATCGCGCGAGTCTCTAGCGGCCGCGCCGGCAGCGGCTGTGTCGTTGATTGTCGAGGCCAATACTGTCGTAAGCAAACAAATCGTGGCGCACGAGCGGGAGGACGAGGCCACCGTCTACCCTAGGCTTTCGAAATATCTATCCGACAGGCACGGTCTGGCCGCCATGAGTCGTCCTCACCGCAAAATCATGCATCAGGCAAGACTGCTCGACCGCATTGCGGCTGATCCGGTCGCTTCGGATGTTGATCGTTATTTGATCCGGGATGCGCAGCGCGTGATCGAGTCAATCGAAGCGCTCGTGCGCATTCATAACGCGCAAGAGCAAGAATATCTACGAGCACGCGGTGACGCGCTAGCCTACCGCACGGTGAAAGCGTTGAGTGTCGGTTGGGAATCGGGCGCGGTCTCCGTGGCCAAATTATCGATAGACAAGCACGGAGACGGGGCTTTGTGTCACGACCTTCTGCGCTTGGCTCCCGAGCAAGATCCGCGTAATGCCGCGGCGTCCGTGGGAAGCCATGACGATCAAATCGCATTCCCTCTCGGCCGCGACCGCAACAATACCCTCTGCCGGCGCCTGATCCTTGACGTGAATCGTATCGCACGTAACTCCGAACTCCTCGGCCGCTTCGCTAACCGACGCGAGAATCTTGGCGGCGCTCTCCGCCGCGCTCGTCTCATAGCGCTCGATGACCGAAGGCATGGGTATCGGGCTGTAAGGTCCGGTGGGAAAAATATCCGTTACCGTCACGGCCGTCATCCTCGCTCCAATCGCCTTCGCGAGGGAAAGCGCACCTGCCACCGCGGTAGCGGCCAGCTCCGAGCCGTCGGTTGCTATCAGCAGATGCCTCTACATAGTCGAACCCGCTCGTAATGGAGACGTAGAAGTACGGTATTGCTCGAACTCGTTCTCCGCTACGGCCCTCTCGTGGCATTGACGTAAGTCAAGCCTACCATCGAGGCAATGGCGACATTGGTCATGGCCAGGACGGGCAACCAGATGCGAGAGAGGGGGCATGACTCTAGGAGAAGACACCAGCCAACCGCGGGCCCTGGCAGGGGACCACCCCGTCTTCATCGCGCGCGGACTCTCGAAAGTCTACGGTTCGGGTGATGCGTGCGTCTATGCGCTCAGAGACGTCGACCTTGAGATACGCCAGGGGGAATTCCTCGTCCTGTTGGGTCCGTCGGGTTCTGGCAAGTCAACCTTGCTCAACATACTTGGCGGGCTCGACGCTCCGACCTCCGGTAGCGCTACATGGCGGGACCATGAGTTGACGGGGGCGAGCGACGCTGATCTTACAGCCTACCGCCGCGAGCATGTTGGCTTTGTCTTTCAATTCTACAACCTGATCCCCAACCTGACGGTGCGCGAGAATGTTCGGCTCGTCGCCCAGATCGCCAGCGACCCGATGTGCCCTGAAGAGGCGCTGGAGCTCGTCGGGCTCTCGCACCGACTGGATTACTTTCCATCGCAGCTCTCGGGCGGTGAGCAGCAGCGCGTCGCCGTTGCGCGCGCCATTGTGAAGCGCCCCGACATCCTGCTGTGCGACGAGCCAACCGGCGCTCTCGACGCTGACACGGGACGACTTGTTCTTGGAGCAATTTCCAAGGTCAATGCCGAGCTCGGTACAACGACGGTCGTCATCACGCATAACTCGGCCATTGCGGGGATGGCGAACCGCATTCTACGGCTGAGCGGTGGTCGAATTGCGCGCGAGGAGTTGAACCGCACCCCGCTGCGAGCAGAAGACGTGACATGGTGAATGTGCTCGACATCAAGGTACTGCGCGACCTGTGGGCCATGCGGACGCAGGTGCTGAGCATCGCATTGCTGATTGCGGCAGGCCTTGCCGTGCTGGTGATGTCAGTATCCAACTACCTGGCTCTGGTCGGGGCCATGGATGCGCACTATCGAACTGAGCGCTTCGGCGATGTCTTTGCCAGCCTGAAGCGTGCGCCGAATTCGCTGGTGGAGCGCATTCGCGAGATCGACGGGATTGGCGTGGTCGAAGCTCGCGTGACCCAGATGGTGCGGGTCATCCGTGCGGATACGGAACTGCCGATCTCGGGACGCATCATCTCGGTCCCCCCGTCCAGTCAACCTGCGCTGAACCGGCTCCATCTGGTCGAGGGCCGCTGGATCGATCCCGCACGTCGCGATGAGATCATCATCAATGCAGCCTTTGCCCACGCCCGCATGATACGTCCGGGCGACGCAATCGAGGTCATTCTCAACGGGCGGCTTCAGGTGTTCCGCGTTGCCGGCACCGCGCTGTCGCCGGAGTTCGTGTTCGCGACGCGCTCCGCCCTTCCACTGCCGGACGACCGTAATTTCGTCGTGTTGTGGGCGAGCGAAGACGCGGTGGCCGGCGCGTTCGACATGCAGGGCGCTTTCAATGATCTGGTCATCACGCTCGGGCCCGGGGCGGCCAAGGCGGCGGTCATCGAGGAGCTTGACCGGCTCTTGATCCCGTACGGCGGTATCGGCGCCCACGATCGGCGCGAACTGCCCTCGAACCGGTTGCTGGAGGATGAGCTCGCCGAGCAGGAGACCTTGAGCATCGTCATGCCCACCGTCTTCTTCGGCATTGCTGCATTCTTGCTGCATGTCGTGCTCGGCCGCCTGATCGAGGCGCAGCGTGAGCAGATCGCCTCGCTCAAGGCCCTGGGTTTGTCCAATCTCCCGATTGCCCTCCACTACTTCAAGTTTGTAACTGTGATCGCACTCATTGGGGCCGGGATCGGCCTGGCGCTTGGGGCGTGGTTCGCAGTTCTAGTGATCGACAGCTACCGCGCGTTCTTCCGGTTCCCGGCGCTCGAGGCGCATCTTGCGCCATGGATCGTGGCGCTGGCCGTTCTTGCAAGCTTGCTGGTGGCCAACGCTGCCGCGGCCACAGCCGTCTACCGTGTTGCCAGGCTTCCTCCCGCCGAGGGTATGCGGCCGCAGGTCCCGGCGGTCACGCCACTCGCCCAGCACATCGGCGTCATGTCCGAGCGGGGCATCCCGATGTCCTACCTGATGGCACTGCGCACGATTGTGGGCAGGCCCGTTCGCACGCTTCTCACCATATCTGGCATCGCCTTGGCGGTTCCGTTGGTCCTGTTCGGCCTGTTTTGGTTCGACGCGATTGCCCACATGATCGATGTCGCGTTCGGCCGGATCGAGCGGGGCGACGCGTTTGTTACGTTCGTCACGCCAGTGCCGGCCCGCGCCCTTCACGAGCTTCGGTCGGTCCCTGGGGTATTGCTGGTAGAGGGGCAGCGCATCGTGCCAGCGCGACTTGTCGCCGGTCACCGCAGCTACCGCACCTCGCTCGTTGGGCTCTCCAGCCAGTCGGAGCTCAAGGTGCTGAGGGACGCCGCACTGGCATCTGTTGCTGTGCCGGACGATGGGTTGATGCTGAGCCGCCCGCTTGCTGAGCATCTCGGTCTCCAGATCGGAGACATTATCACGGTCGAAGTCCAGGAGGCCAAGCGCCCAGTCTTTCACTTGTGCCTTGTGAAGATCTCCGACGACATTCTTGGCGTCTCGGCGACAATGGACATTGCGGCTCTGAACCGGATGATGCGCGAAGACGATGCTTTCAATGCGGCGTCACTCAAGCTGGATGAGAGCCAGTCTCGTATAGTCTGGCAGCGCATCCAGGCGATGCCGAAGATAGAGGCCAGCTCCGTGAAGGCCCTGTGGCTGGCCCTCTTCGACGAGACGATCGCCGGCATGATCATCGTGGGCGCCCTCGTTCTTGCAGGTTTCGGTCTGCTAATTGCGATCGGAGTTGTCTACAACAGCGCACGGGTGGCGCTGCAGGAGCGGGCTTGGGAGCTCGCGAGCCTGCGCATCCTCGGCTTTACCCGCCGGGAGGTGGCCACCATCCTGCTCAGCGAGCTGGTGTTCGAGCTCATCGTGGCTATTCCGATCGGGCTCACCGCCGGCTACGCTCTAATCAAGTTCATTGTCTCGCTACGCGTGCGCGAATCATTTCAAGTGCCAGTCGTGATTGAGCCCCGCAGTTATGCCATGGCCGCTCTCGTTGTGATCGCAGCCGCAGCCGCCAGCGCCTTCGTCGTGCGCCGCCGGATCGATAATCTTGATCTGGTTGCCGTTCTCAAGACACGAGACTGAGCATGCTCCAGCGACGAAACGCGATCATTGCCGGCTTGATGACCGTTGGCGTGCTTGGCATCTATTGGCTCTTGCAGCCGCGGGCGGTGCTTGTGGAGGTCGCACCGGTGGCGGAACAGCGGTTCACGGCCATCGTTGAGGAGGACGGCAGAACCAGGGTACGTGACCGCTTCGTTGTGTCCGCGCCTCTCGCCGGTCGCGTACCTCGCTCCATGGTGCGTGCCGGAGACGCTGTGAAGGCCGGCGATACGCTTACAACCATTACGCCCAACATCTCGCCGCTCCTCGATCCGCGCGTGCGGCAAGAACTCGATGCACGGGTAGGGGCCGCCGAGGCTGCGCTCGAGGAAGCCCAAGCCCTGCACGAGCGTGCCAAGGTGCTTCTCACGCGGGCGCGCACGGATCTCGATCGCACGACCCAACTCTCAGCCCGCGGCGTGGTGACCGTGACGCAGCTCGAGCGTGATACATTCACCTATCAGGCGGCAGAGCGTGACGTTGTTGCAGCGGCGCTCCGTCTCCACGCCGCCGAGCATACCCTCGATCAGGCCCGGGCGGCCTTGAAGCGCAGTAGCGAGAATGAGGGGGTGGAGCGCTTTCCCGTCTCGTCGCCGATCGATGGCAGGGTCCTCAAGGTTATTCAGGAAAGCGAGATGGTGGTGCCGCTTGGAGGCCCATTGCTGGAGCTCGGCAATCCGGCTGACCTGGAGGTTACCGTCGATCTCCTCACCACGGATGCGGCCCTTGTCCGCGAGGGTGCCAAGGTCCTACTCGAACGCTGGGGCGGTCCGAAAGCCTTGGACGCGCGGGTGCGACGGGTCGAACCGTCTGGGTTCACCAAGGTCTCAGCGCTAGGCGTCGAGGAGCAGCGCGTCTGGGTCATCGTCGATATCACCTCCCCGCGTGAAGCCTGGATGGCGCTCGGTGACGGCTACCGGGTTGACGTCAAAATCGTCGTCGACGAACTGGATAAGGCAACGGTGGTACCGATCGGCGCTCTCTTCCGCCGCGGCGACGCCTGGGAGGTATTCACGGTCGAGCATGGCCGTGCGCGCTTACGACGGGTGACGATCGCCCGCCGTTCCGGTCGACTTGCAGCAATAGCTGAAGGCCTGAAGCCGGGGGATATGGTGGTGGTCTTTCCACCTGCAGCTCTGAAAGATGGCATTGCTGTACGTTTTCCGTGAGCGCTGCTGGAGTGGCTGACACATTTTCCCGCTTCCGGACATGTTGCGGCGCCACTCGTTTCGACAGCTTCAGTCCGTCGAGGTCTGCTTGTGGCATGACGCTTGCCTTGTGCTACGGCACTGCCCGGATAAAGGCGTTCGTCTCTTTTTGGCCCGAAGCGGTCCTAAGCAATTGCAGCAAGCGGGGCACAGCCGTCGAACGCTCCGCAGAGATAGCGGACCCTGACAACATTGCTCCAGGACTTACTTTCTTGGGGAGACAAGTCGGCTGGGTGCCGGAAAGCTGACATCGTTAGCCTCCGTGTCGTGACCGGGGCTAAGTTCCAGGCCGCCGATGCGGAAGGTTGGTCGCGGCCACGGCAACTATCGAGATGGCGTCTGGATCACGATCCGCTAAATCATGAATAGAAGCCGCCCTACCAGGACGAGCTTCTATGGCTCCGAAAATAACATGTCCCATCTGTGCCGATGCCCACGCCATCGCCACGGCGTTTAACGCCGACGGGAACGAAAACTATGCTGCGTCGGATGCGGCTTGTCGGCCCAGAACTGCTCCATGGAAAGGTAGGTGAAGGATGCCGACCAGCCAATGAGCACAAGGCCGTTGAGGGATTCAACGCCGGCAATCAGGCGCAAGGCGCCGCGCGGGTGAACATCACCGATGCCGAGCGTGGTGAAAGTTGTGATTGAGAAATAGAAGTAGTCGAGCGCGCCCCCCTCCATCACACCGTCGATGCGCCCGACCCCGCCCCACAATTCGCAGATATAATAAGTGGCAGCATAAAGTGTCACTTCGACAAGGTGTGCAATCAGCGCGCCGGCAATTACTACCAAGATGTGTGGGCGCCGAGGAATTGCCAAGCTGCTGGAGAACGCGGATGTGGCGCGCAGGAACTCGTAGTGGATGAGGACAGTCGCCGCCACGAGAAGCAGCGACAAAACGATGGCGATCGTGGTGACCATGGAAGGGCTCCAGCGTCGACGACTCAGTTCGCCAAATCGTATCAGGCGCACTGCGCCGCAGGGATCCGCCGGCGAGCGCGGCTATCCGTCGCCGTCGACATCAACGGAGTTGAAACTTCGCGTACCCCGCCCTGACGCCGACGACAGGTCGCTGTCGATGGCACGGCGCAGAAATCTCCGACGTTCAGACCGGTGGCCTGATCGCGGGGTGCGCCGTGGGGCCGGTCTGCATCTCCTGCCCAACTTGATGCGAGTCAAGGAGCATCGCCGCTTCCAGTGCAAGGTGGAGCTCTCAAAATGCTCGCGCTCAAGTTTAGGGAGGCTCTTATGCCTATGCCGAAGAAGGCAATCCTAACTGCACTGACGATATCAGCACTAGCCGTGACCTCTGTCGCTCTGGCGCAAGGCGGTCCGGGTATGATGGGCTATGGTGGCGGCACCGGCCGCGGATGGCACATGGGGGAAGGTTCGGGTCCGCGCTGGGGCGGTCCGGATGGGATGATGGATCGCGTCGACGGTCGTCTCGCCTTCCTGAAGACCGAACTTAAAATCACGGACGATCAGTCTGCAGCGTGGAACACGCTCGCCGACGCGATCCGCAAGTCGGTCGCGAAGCGCACGGAGCGCATGCGCGGCAAGTGGTCGGGTGATGACACTGCCAAGACGCTGGTCGAGCGCCTTGAGGCCCATGAGCAGTTCATGACTGCACGGCTCGACGAGCTAAAGCAGATCAAGGCGGCCTGGGGTCAACTTTATCAAGGACTCTCGGAAAGCCAGAAGAAGGAGGCGGATGAGATCGTGCTGCCCATGATGGGGATGGGCGGTCCCGGAATGGGTATGCGCTGGAGATGATCTGCCGCGTGCAGCAGCACGCCAATTGCCGGACGGGGGGCGCCGTGCCGAGACTTGGTTTTATTTGCCTGCTAGCGCTGGTGCTCTTGCCATTCGGCGAGAATAGGGTCGCGGCCCACCAGCCTTCACGGGATCGCGGCCGTGCCATTGCAGAGCGCGAATGCGCGCACTGCCATGCAGTGGGCCGAACCGGAACGAGCCCACACGTCAAGGCGCCGCCTTTTCGTGACTTGCCCCAGCGGTACCCGGTTCAACATCTCGCCGAGTCGCTTGCCGAGGGGATCGTCGTCGGTCACGGCGACATGCCGGAGTTCATCTTCGAGCCGGACGATATCGACGCGCTGCTCGCATACATCGCAAGCTTCGGGCCGTAAGTTTCTGTAGCTGGGCCGCATGAGCCGCTCGTCTCTATTGGTTTTCAATCATTGTCGATCCCAGCGATTAGCGTTCCGACCTCTCCAAGATCTGGTCGGACTGCGGAGATGACTTCGCTACCGGAGCGAGGCGTGTCGAAAGCTCATCTGCCGCGGGTCTGACAAGCGAGCTCCTTCGACAAAGGTTTAGGATGGCGCGATGCCCGCGCCGCTCCATCGTGCCCTATGCGGAGTGGTTTCCCCGTTGGGAAATGGGCGCTCTGCTGTCGTCGCGGAGGACAATGTAGATGGCGGGAATGACCAGGACGGTGAGCAGTGTCGAGGACGCGAGCCCGAACAGAAGCGAGATCGCGAGCCCCTGGAAGATGGGATCGACGAGGATAGTCGCGGCGCCGATCATGGCGGCGAGCGCCGTCAGCAGGATGGGCTTGAAGCGCACCGCTCCGGCCTCCAGCAGAACCTCGCGCAGCGGCCTATCGGGCCGTTGCCCGTGGCGAATGAAGTCGACCAGAAGAATCGAGTTGCGTACGATGATGCCTGCGAGCGCGATGAAGCCGATCATGGACGTGGCTGTGAACGGCGCACCGAACAGCCAGTGCCCGAGCATAATGCCGATCAGCGTCAGCGGAATTGGCGTCAGGATGACGAGCGGGAGGCGGAAGCTGCCGAACTGTGCCACGACCAGCACGTAGATTCCAAGGATGGCGACGGCGAACGCCGCCCCCATGTCGCGGAACGTGACATAGGTGATCTCCCACTCGCCGTCCCAAAGCAGCGTGGGCTTCGATTCATCGGCCGGCTGGCCGTACAGGCTCAAGGCCGGCTTTGGCAGCGTCCTCCAGTCATGTGCGTCTATGAGACGTGCAACCTCCGCCATACCGTAGATCGGCGCTTCGTAGGCGCCGGCAAGCTCGGCCATCACCATGTCGGCAAAGCGGCCGTCACGCCGAAAGATGACCGGCGAGCCCGCCTCCTTGGTCACGCGGACGACCTCGCCAAGCTCCACCACGCTGCGATTGCCCGGCAGCGCGTTGGCCGGCACTGGCGTCGAGGCCATCGCCTCCGACCAGGCGAGCGCACTCGTGGGAAGCCGCACGGCAATCTCGATCGGATTGCGATCCTCGCCGCGATGCGAATAGCCGACGGAGACACCACCGAGCAGCATCTGGAGGGTGTCGTACACATCGCTCTGTGCAACGCCGAAGAATTCCAGCCGGTCCTGGTCGATGGACACGCGCAGCCGCGGCCGCGGCTCGCCGATAGAATCATCGACATCTACGATGAACGGCACCGAGGCGAAGATCGTCTTCACCTCGCGTGCGACAGCGCGCCGTGTATCGGAATTGGGACCATAGATTTCCGCCAGCAGCGTCGCCAGAACGGGTGGTCCCGGTGGCACCTCAACCACCTTGACGCTTGTGCCTACAGGCACCGCCACTTGCTTCAGGCGTTCCCGCAGATCGAGTGCGATTGCGTGGCTGGCACGGGAACGCTCGCCGCGCGGTGCCAGATTCAGTTGTAACTCTCCCAACTCGACCGACTGGCGCAGATAGTAGTGCCGCACCAGCCCATTGAAATTGAACGGCGCCGCTGTGCCGGCATAGGACTGGATGGAGCGGACCTCAAGCAGACCGCGCGCAATATCGGCCATTGCAAACAGAGTGCGCTCTGTATCTTCGAGGCTCGCGCCCTCCGGTAGGTCGAGCACGACGGCGAGTTCCGACTTGTTGTCGAACGGCAGCAGTTTCACCGTCACCGACTTGGTGGCGAACAGTACCAACGCGGCGAGCGTCGCGATGCCGACGCCGAGGAGAAAGATCCACGCCGAGCGGCGGCTCCGGATAACCGGCTCAGCCAAACGCCTATAGAGGCGACCGAGCAAGCCTTCACCTTGCTGATCATGCACAGTCGATGCGGCAGCCCTGCCCGGCGCCAGCCTCAGCATCAGCCAGGGCGCCACGACCATCGCGACGAAGAACGAAAACAGCATGGCGGCAGAGGCGTTGGCGGGGATCGGCGCCATGTATGGCCCCATCAGGCCCGATACGAACAGCATGGGAAGCAGCGCCGCCACGACCGTCAACGTAGCGACGATCGTCGGGTTACCGACCTCGGCAACAGCCTCGATCGCCGCCTGAAGACGTGGGCGATCGTCGGGCATGGCCCAGTGACGGGCGATGTTTTCGACCACGACAATGGCATCGTCGACGAGGATGCCGATTGAGAAGATGAGCGCGAACAGGCTGACGCGATTGATGGTGTAGCCCATCAGGTTGGCAGCGAACAGCGTCAGGAGGATCGTCGTCGGGATGACGACGAGCGTGACGACGGCCTCCCGCCAGCCGATAGCCACCGAGATCAGGATGACGATGGAGACGGTCGCGAGCCCGAGGTGAAACAGCAGCTCGTTGGCCTTCTCGTTGGCTGTCTCGCCATAGTCGCGCGTGACCGTGACGGTGACACCCTCTGGGATAAGCCGGCCCCTCACGGAGTCCAAACGGTGCAGCAGATCCTCAGCCACGACGACGGCGTTGGCGCCGGCCCGCTTCGCGACGGCGATGCTGACGGCTGGCGTGCGATGCCAGACGCTGGCAGCATCGGGCGCGTCGTTCCACACGCGATGCTCCCTTAGACTCGGCCCGGTGACGATGGAGGCGACATCGTTGACGTAAACCGGCCTTCCGTCGCGCGCGGTGACTAGCAGAAGGCCGATGTCGGGCACACCGGACAGCGTCTGCCCCGCTGCAACGGCTCTGGTGGAGCCGGCGTCGCGCACCTGGCCAGCGAGGAATGAGCGGTTGGCCTCGCGCACCTTTGCGACGAGCTGCTGCAGCGTGATGCCGTAGAGGGCGAGCTTCTCTGGAGACGGTTCCACACGGATCTGCTGCGGGCTGCCGCCGGAGGTATATGTAAGGCCGACATTCTCGACCTTCATCAACTCGGTGCGCAGCTTATCCGCCAGCTCGTAGAGATCCGTGTCAGTCCAGCGGCCTGCGGCTTCTGGCTTCGGCGACAGGGTGAGCGTCAGGATCGCCACGTCGTTGATGCCGCGGCCGACGATCAGTGGCTCGGAAATCCCGACGGGAATGCGGTCCGTATTGGCGCGGATCTTCTCATGTACACGCAGGATCGCGTCTTCTGCCTTGGTGCCGACCAGGAACCGCGCCGTCACCATGACGCGATCATCCTCGCTCTGGCTGTAGACGTGCTCGACACCGTCGATGGCCTTGACGATGGTCTCAAGTGGCTTGGTCACCAGCTCGACGGCATCGGGCGCCTTGAGGCCATCGGCGTTGACGCGGATGTCGACCATCGGCACGCTGATCTGCGGTTCCTCCTCGCGCGGGATGACAAGAAGCGCGATCAGACCCATGGCGATAGCCGCGAGCAGGAACAGTGGCGTCAGCGGGGAGTGGATGGTGGCGCGCGTCAGACGCCCGGAGAGGCCGAGATTCACGGTTGCACCAGCCGGTCGCCGGTCTTGATGCCGGACAGGATCTCGACGCCGTCGGACATCTCTGGTGTCGGGTGCGCGCGTCCGCGCTGCACGGGAACGTCCATGGATTTTTGGGAACCGAGCTGCAGCGTCACGTAGTCGATGCCGAACCGCGTTGAGACGAACGACGACGGCACCACGAAGGCCTGGCGCTCGCCGCCCGAAACCCACACGCGGATGCGCCTGGCGACGAAGTAGTCGCCGAGACTTTCCACCACGGCGTCGGCGGTCACGCGGCCATCCTCGATCTGCGGATAGACGAGTTTGATAGTTCCGAAGCGGGTACCGGACAGTCCGATCTCGGCACCGTCGACGCGGACGCGATCACCGGCCTTGAGGAACTGGGCGTGGCGCTCGGGAACGCGCAGGCGGAGCACAAAATTCTGCTCGGCAATGGTCGCAACAACCTCACCGGGAAGTACGACCGCCCCGATCGTGTAGGGCACGCTCAGCACGCGCCCCGCGGTCGGCGATAGAACTTGACCCTCGGTTAGTTGTCGATCGACGACGGAGCGCTCGGCGACGCGCGCCCGCAGCGCATTCTCGGCTACATTTACGGAGGTACGCACTTCGTCTAGCCGTGCTCTTGGCGTTGTGCCGCGCTCGAACAGGCTCTCGGTCCGGGACAGATCGGTCTTTGCCTGCGCGAGTTGCGCCTCCAGCCCGGCGATCTGGGCGTCAAGCGACTTCATCTGTAAGGCAAGTTTTTCATCGCCGACGGTGGCGATGACCTGTCCTGCTGTGACCTCGTCGCCTTCCTTGATGGTGAGCTGGGCGACTGTTCCCCCGGTGCGGACCCTGGCTGGGACCGGCTTTGGCGCCTCGACGGTTGCGAACACCGCCTTATCATCGGAGATTCGGACGGCAGCCACGACATGCGCATCGGCTGCGGTCGCGACCGGTATCGGGACGATCATGATCGCGAACGCGGCAAGCAATCTCAGCAGCATGGGGCATCGCCTATCGTATAGCTCACCTTCATAGGGAAACGACAATTGCGACTGCCTCATTGATCCTCCTCAATACGGCGCCGCCCGCGTGATGTAATTTTGCGCATTGGCTTCGGACGCCGCCCCTTCGTCGGCGCGCAGAAGACATCGTAGAGCGTCGAGAGCAGGGCGCGCGCCTCCGCGCTGGCAATCGAATACCAGATCGTCTGCCCATCTCGGCGGGCGACGACGAGTCCGTCTTTGCGAAGGAGGGCCAGATGTTGCGAGACACCGGAGTCCCGAATGCCGAGGAATTCGGCCAGCTCGCCGACGGACCTTTCGCGCTCGACGAGCTGACAGAGGATGAGTAGCCGATGACGGTTCGCCATCGCCTTCAAGAGTTCGCTGGCGCGATCGGCCGCAGCCTGCATACGCTCGATCTTTATTTTCATAATTGCGAATATACGCATTCACGAATATATGTCAATGACAGGCGAGACGAAGAAGCCCCGGGAGCGGTGAGGAACTAGGGAGTGCGCATATGTCGGATATCGTTGTTCTCGGAGCCGGCCTCAGCGGCACGCTGATGGCCTACGAGCTTGTGCCGCAGCTGCGGTCGGAAGACCGACTGACAATCATAACCGATACCCCGCGCTACCACTTCGTACCGTCGAACCCGTGGGTGGCGATCGGCTGGCGCGAGCGTAGCAGCATCGAGATCGACCTCTCAGAAATCATGCGACGCAAGAACATCAACTTCCTCACTCAAGGTGCGCGCCGCGTGCTGCCGAGCGAGAATCGCATCGAACTCGTCGACGGCACTTCGGTGAGCTACGATTTTCTGGTCATTGCCACAGGACCGGATCTGGCCTTCGATGAAGTGCCGGGCCTCGGACCGGACGCCAACACGCAATCGGTATGCCGAGTCGATCATGCAGAGAAAGCCAAGGAGGCTTTCGATCGGTTCATTGCGAATCCGGGTCCGGTAGTGATCGGCGCGGTGCAGGGCGCGTCCTGCTTCGGACCGGCCTATGAATTCCTGTTCATGGTGGAAACGGAGTTGCGCAAGCGACGCCTCCGTCACCGCGTACCGATGACATTCGTCACGGCGGAGCCCTACATCGGTCATCTCGGTCTCGACGGTGTCGGCGATACCAAGACCCTGCTCGAGAGCGAGCTGAGGGAGCGCCACATCAAGTGGATCACCAATGCGCGGGTCAAGGACGCGGCCAAGGACAAGATGACCGTTGAGGAGATCGGCGAGGACGGCAAGGTGCTCAAGACGTCTGAACTGCCGTTCGCCTATTCCATGCTGCTGCCGGCGTTCAGGGGCGTCGCGGCGGTGCGTGGCATTGAGGGACTGACCAACCCGCGCGGCTTCGTGTTGGTGGACGAGTTCCAGCGCAGTCCGGCCTTCCCGAATGTGTTTGCGACCGGCGTCTGCGTCGCCATTCCCCCGGTGGGGCCGACGCCCGTGCCGGTCGGCGTGCCGAAGACCGGCTTCATGATCGAGTCCATGGTGACAGCGACGGCCGAGCACATCGGCGCCGTGCTCCGCGGGAACGAGGCGAAGGCCCGCCCGACGTGGAACGCGATCTGCCTAGCGGATTTCGGCGACACGGGAGTCGCCTTCGTCGCGCAACCGCAGATCCCGCCACGCAACCTCAACTGGTCATCGAAGGGTCAGTGGGTGCACCTCGCGAAGGTCGCTTTCGAGAAATATTTCCTGCGCAAGATCCGGCACGGCGAAAGTGAGCCATTCTACGAGCGGTTCCTGCTCGAGCGGCTTGGCATCCGCAAGATAAAGGATACGCCGTGACACCCACCCGAACGCCGCGCGTGGCAGTACAGCTGCTGAAAAGACGGATAAAGCCTACACAATAAAGGAGAAAGACGATGTCTCTCGATCGTGCCGTCCTGATGTTCGCCGGCCTCATGGTGCTCGTGTCGCTGGCGGTCGGGTACTACGTCTCACCCTACTGGTACCTCCTGACCGCCTTCGTCGGCCTCAACCTGATCCAGGCGTCGTTCACCGGCTTCTGCCCGGCAGCCATGATCTTCAAGAAGCTCGGCATCAAGGCTGGTGAAGCTTTCCACTGAACCCTGCTTCGCGCGTGATGTTCTCGCCGGACCGTACGCTGGCGTCGATCACGTATGTTGTCGGCCACGCGATGATCGTGCATGGCACGCTATTTATGCACGACAGCGTACGGCGCGGGTCGACTTTCCTGGCGGCAGCCGAGCCCTTCAGATTAATACCAACGGTTGTCGGAACCGCTCCAGGGAGCGCCGTGGGATTGATCGATCGCCGAGATGACTGTTGGCCGGGGCCGGTAGGCCGGCTTGGCAAACAGTCAGTGTTCGCAAGGGTGCGATCCCTCAGCGTTTCAGGAAGGGGTTTTGCCATCCCGTCGGTGCTTCGGATTCCGGGAACGCCTTTTCGAGATAGTCGAGGATCGTTTCACGCTCCTTGCCCTCGAGCTTCGGCATGCCATGCCGTTCCGTCATGAAGTTCAAGGTGCCGTCCCAGCGATGACGGCTCATGCCCTGCTGGGCCACAAGCTTGAAGTTGTGGCAAGCAACGCAGAAATAAAACGTCTCCTCCCGACCCGGCAGGTCGGGATACTCTTCCGGCTCTTCCAGGCGCGGCTGGAACGCCGGCTGTTGCGCAACACTACCGACTGTCACAAGGAACACCGCGCTCGCGACGGACAAGGCGAGAAGGAGGAGGCGAACGGCTTTAGCCCGTTTCGCAGTCATCGGAGTCGCCATGGAGAGATCAACCCACCAGAACCGCGATCCGATGGAAGGGATTTCCCCCATAGCCGCTCGGGTTCCAATTCGCCGCGACATGTGGCTGTGTCTTGCCTTCGCTGTCGGTCGCGCGAGACCAAATCTCGTAATACCCATCGGAAGGTAGTTTCACGTTCGTCGTCCATCGTTGCCAGTCGAACCTGTTCCGCGGATCCGAAAGCTTGGCCTCCTGCCAGGACTGCCCATAGTCGATCGAGACATCCACCCGTCGCACTGTGAGGTCTCCGGCCCACGATGCGCCGCGTAGCGCGACGTTGCGGGTGCCGGCCGCAAGCCTCGTGCCACTCGCCGGCGCGGTAATGATCGAGCGCACCGGCATGGATTCGAGGATGCGGAAATTCTTCGGATCAGCCTTGTCGCCCGGCACCATTGGATTGATCGCGACGCGATAGGACGTGCCGGTCATGCCGGGCCCGTCGTGCTCCTTGTCTCGCACCCAGATGCGCGTGAGCCACTTTTGCGACGCCGAGCCAGGCCAACCCGGTATGATCAGCCGGACAGGCCCGCCATGGACGTTCGGGAGCGGCTGACCGTTCATCGCCCACACGATCATGCATTCGGGCTCCATCGCCTTGGGCATGCGAACGCCCCGGGAGATAACCGGCTTGTCGGCGTCGCCTGACAGATGCAGATCCGCAGCATAGTGCGCTGTGTAGATGCCGCTCGGCTTGACACCAGCCGTCTTCAGAACATCGGCCAGGCGCACACCCGTCCATTCAGCGCAGCCCGCGCCTCCGTTCGTCCATTGGTTACCGCTGGCGCGCGGCGCGTAAAAGGAGCGGCCGTTGCCGCCGCATTCGAGCACCATGCGCAAGGTTTGTGGCTTGTACTTGGATTTCAGCTCGCCGAGCGTGATCTCGAAGGGATTATTGACCTCGCCGTCGATCTTGATCGTCCACTTGTCCGGATCCTTTGCCTCGTCAGGCAGCTGCCCGTTATTGCGGATGAAGAATTTGTCGATAGGCGTCGTATCGTCGTCGAGCAGATGCTCCGGCGTCTCGGCGACGAGCGGGCGCTCCCCGAGCACGACGAGCCCCTTATCCTTGCCTGGAAAATCGAGATGGATCGGCCCTTTCGCCGCGGCGGGTGTCGATTTCTTGTCCTGCGCGAGCGCTGTTGGAAGGATGCCCGCGGGCATATGCCGACCGAATGGCATCGTCCCGCCTGCGGCCACGCCGACGGCGGCCAGTCCGACACCGCCGAGAAACCCGCGACGGCTGGTCCCAGGGCCGTGCCCGGAAACAGCGGCATCCGTTCGCTCGGGGTCGTTGTCGTACATTTGCTCCAGAGAACGTTCTGTCTTGCCAGTGCTGCGCGCCATAGTTTCCTCCGATGTCTTCGCGCCGTTGAGGCGCGATCCGCCACTTCGCGTCGTAGCGGAACAAGAAGAAACGGATGAGCTGGAGGAATTATTCCCTGTCAACCGATGCAGGGCGGTGTCGGCACGCGCGCAATGACCAGCGGCGCATCTGTCGCTTCAGGCAGAGGGGGCGCTCGAGTCGCCTGCTCCGCCATGGCTGCCAACTGCTCGAACCGGGATTCAACCATGCCGAAGGCAATCAGCTCGTAGGCCAAGTCATTGACGTGCCAGCGCCTATTTCCTGTGCCTGCCGGTGATGCCGGCGCGTGACCTCCGCTGCTGACCCACAATTCGAGACGGCAGCCACGCGGCCCGAGGTATGTCGCAACAAGGGCGGAAGTGCCGGTGCCGGTACGCATGATCGTTCGTGCGAGGCGCAACCCGGCCGGCGACAAATCGGGAATAACGGGATCTCCGGCAAACGAGATCGCGACAGTACTCGTGCCCGGCCCCACTTCGCGTCGCTCCTGTTGGAGCAAGGACACGGCTACATAAACGAGGACAGCCGTCAGAACGGCCAATGCGGTGGCCGGACCAAGCCATGAACGCTGGAAAGGTGGCGCGGGACTGATCAGGGGCGCGTCGTTGTCCGCGGCGATCTCGGCGACGCTCGCCTTCAGCTGGCTCAGCGTCGCATAGGCGCGGGCAAATTCCCGGTCGGTGCTCAAGCGCGCGGCCGCCGCCGCCCGCTCGGCGGGGCTCAGCTCGCCGTCCACAAGCGCATTGAGCAAGACGTGGTCTGGTTTCGGTTCAACTTCCATGGCTCGATTTCAGCGGCCGCAGGCTACTCGCCTCGATAGCTTCTAGCAGCGCACCGCGGGCGCGCGCGATGCGACTCATGACCGTGCCGATGGGGACGTCGAGCAATTCGGCGGCCTCCCCATAGGTGAACCCGGCGATATCGATGAGCCCGATGATCTCCCGGTGCGTTGGATTAATGGCCGCAAGCCCCTGTTCGACGGTGATCCTGGCAATGCAGGCATCGTCAAATCGCCAAAGGTCGATCGGCGCCTCCGGTTCAGCGTATTTTTTCCGTGGTGCCCGAGCACGGAGTTCGTCGAGCGCCGCATTGCGCACGATCCGAAACGCCCAAGCGCGATAGGCGGCCGCGTCAAGGGGAACATTTCGTGCGGCGAGTGCTCTGGCGACCGTCTCCTGCACGAGATCGCGCGCGTCGTCTGCATTGCCGATGAGGACGCGCGCAAAGCCGACAAGGCGGGGCATCAGAGCCGGCAGACCGGCATGTCGCCTACGGGACACAAGGCACCATCTTCTGCAGCCGTTGGTGAGTGGAGACGCTACTGCAGGACGGAAGGTATAGGCAATAGCTTTGGCCGTAGTGTGCAGCCCGCGGTCGACCACCGGCCTGCTGAACCTGCAGCCCCGCCGCACGCCATTCGGGCGGTCCGTACCAGAAGTACATCGGCCATCCACTTTGATCTAGATCAGTGGAGGCAATGCGCGGATCGTCTACCAGACTCGATGGCGCACGCCGCTGCTGCCGACTGCACTCTCCACCAGTATGGAGCCCAGTCCCAGGCTGTTCCTCTAGCCGACTGGCGACATCGTGAACAACTCCACCAAAGATGCTGATCACACCAACAAGCGCAATGCACTGTCTTGGAGACAGCGCATTCCGGGGCGGCGATGGAGAGGTCTTCTGATATTGGCCGCCATCATCGCCATGCCTTTCATGGCTTGGGCCGTGTTCAGCAGCCGGCCGCTGACCGTGAGCGTCGCCGGGCTCGCGCGCAATGTTCCAGTTCGCGTCTTTGGTCTCGGGACGGTCGAGGCGCGCGTCCTCTCCAAGATCGGCTTCGAGATCGGCGCGACACTTGCCGAGCTCGAGGTCGATCATGGCGATCGGGTCGCGAAGGGGCAGGTTCTCGCGCGACTTAGTCAAGGCGAGCAGGAAGCGAAGGTCGCCAAGGCGCGGGCTGCCCGGCAGATTGCCGAGGTCAACATCAAGCGGGCAGAAGCCAATCTGGAAAAGGCGCGAGCGCTCCTGGCTCAGAAGCAGGAGTCCAACCGGCGCAAGCAATCCCTTGTCGGCCGCGACATCGTCTCTCAGCAGGTGGCCGAGGAAGCGGTACGCGACGAAGCAGTGGCGGCGGCTGACGTCATCGTCGCCCAGAGTGAGATCGCGAGTGCCAAGGCCCAGCTCGACGATGCCCGGGCGCAGCTCCAGTACGAAGAGACACTACTGCGGCACCGGACGCTGGTCGCACCCTACGACGCGATCGTCATCGAGCGGCACAAGGAACTGGGCACGGTCGTCAAGGCCGGCGATCCGATCTTCACGCTCATTGCCATCGGGAGCTACTGGGGGCTTGCCTATGTCGACGAAGCGCGCGCGGGCTTCATCGAGGAGGGTCAGCGGGTCGATGCCCGTCTCCGCTCTCGTCCGCAAGATGCCTTCACCGGCAAGGTCGTACGCATCGGCCTCGAGAGCGATCGCGTCACGGAGGAACGGCGCGTCTATATCAGGGGGGATAATCCGCCCGCGCGCGTCTTTCTCGGAGAGCAGGTGGAGTTCTGGATCACGGTCGCGACGCTCGACAAGGCGCTGCTGGTCCCGGAGGCGGCCGTTCACGGGTTCAACGGGCGAGAGGGGCACGTATGGACGGTGGAGGACGGCCACCTTCGCCGGCGGCTCGTGGGCTTCGCCCACCGCACGGAAGATGCTCGCCTTGAGATCGTCAGCGGCCTTCCGGAAGGAGCGAAAGTCGTAACGCACGTCGATAACAGCTTCCAGGAGGGCAGGGCGGTCAGCATCCGGGAAGGGAAGCGCGAATGAACCTTGCCTATCGCGATATTCGCCACAACCTCGGCCGCTTTCTGCTGACGTGCGTCGGTCTTGGGCTACTGCTCGGCGTCGTGCTGGCTATGATCGGCATCTACCGGGGGATTGTCGTCGACGCGCTGACGATTGCCCGTGCTCCCGCAGTCGATCTGTGGATCGTGGAGGCGAACACGCGCGGCCCTTTTGCCGAGGCTTCACGCATTCCAGGAGATATCCGTGAAGGGATTGCGCGCATCGCCGGCGTATCCTCGGCCGGCAGTATCACCTACCAAACAGTCGAGACGGAGCGCCGCGGCGGCAAACTGAGGCTCTATGTGATCGGATATGAGCCAGCCCGGCCCGGCGGGCCGCCGAAGATTGTCGAGGGGCGCGGGATCGCGCGCAGCCGCTACGAGATGGTCGCCGATCGAACCACGGGCCTCGCTCTGGGCGAGCGTATCCAGCTCGGCCGCAGCGTGCTGACAGTCGTCGGACTGACGCGGCATCAGGTCAATTCTGGCGGAGATCCCGCCGTCTACATCACGCTCCCAGACGCTCAGAAGCTGCAGTTCGATCTTGCGCCGCCTGCCGCGCGTGTCCTGCTTGCGCGCGGTTCGGCCGGGGCAAGCAGGGACACCGTCAATGCCGTTGTCGCCCGGCTGCACCCGAATGCATCGCCGGACAGTGTGGCCGAAACCGTGCGCCGCTGGAAGCACCTGTCCGCGATCACTCAAGCCGAGCAGGAGCGCATCCTCTCGCAGTCACTGGTGGATCGTGCGCGCCGGCAGATCGGCATGTTCACGACGCTGCTCTTGATCGTTTCCGCCGTGATCATCGCGCTCATTATCTACACGATGACGATGGAGAAGCTGAAGCAGATTGCCACCTTGAAGCTGATCGGCGCCCCCGATCGAACGATCATCGGCATGATCGTGCAGCAGGCATTGGCACTCGGCCTCATCGGCTTCGCCATTGGTGCCACGCTGATCGCCAACATCATGGGATACTTCCCGCGACGGGTCGTGCTGGAGGCGGACAATATCCTTGCTCTCGGGCTCGTTGTGATCGCGGTGTGCCTGCTTTCGAGCGGCCTCGGCGTACGGGCGGCGCTCAGAGCGGATCCGGCGACGGCGCTCGGGGGCTGAGATATGGCAGTAGACGACACGAGCCATCCTCTCATTCGGGTGCAGGGCATCTCCAAGCACTTCGGCGAGGGTGAGACCCGTGTCGATGCCCTGCGCAATGTCTCGCTCGACGTTCATCCTGGTCAGGTCGTGGCGCTGCGCGGGCCATCGGGATCGGGGAAGACGACACTCCTGAACGTCATCGGCTGCATCCTCGATCCCTCGTCCGGCTCCATGGAGCTCGATGGCGAGCGGGTGCTCGAGGGCGGCCGTTGGATCCGCACGGATCTGAGGAGGCTTAGGCTCGACAAGATCGGCTTCATCTTCCAGTTCCACAATCTCATCCCCTTTCTCGATGCGACTGACAACATCGCGCTCGTGCTGCAACTGGCCGGAGCCGAGGTCGGGGACGCGCGCGCCCGCGCGATCAATCTTCTGGATTATCTCGAGGTCGGCCATCGTCGTAGCGCCATGCCGGCAAAGCTGTCAGGAGGCGAGGCACAGAGAGTCGCCATAGCCCGCGCGCTCGCCAATCGACCCCGCATCATTCTCGCGGATGAGCCGACAGCCGCTCTTGATTCGAAACGTGCCGGCATTGTGATGGATCTCTTGCGGAAGGTCGCTGTAGAACGCGATGCAGCAATCGTCGCTGTCACGCACGATGAGAAGATATTCGATCGCTTTGATCACATATTCAGCCTTCGCGACGGCGCACTCGATCACACCGGTGACGCCTAGCCGCTGCCACGACTGCTCTCAGCGAGCGTTCGACAGCAACGAAGTTCAGCTTAACAGAAACTGATCCACCCTACGGAACCGAGCAGATCTACCCGTAGTTCGTCCTGATCGAGAAAGCCTTGAGAGACGAGAGCACGAGCTATCACTACCAGCCGCCCCCTCCGAATTCAGCGACGGCCCATCTCAACTCATGACCTCGATGGAGGGTGCATTCGATGAGCTGAGAGTCGCCGTCGTTCGCGCCGCGACTTGGACGACCGACGCTCCATTCCGGGAGACGCCGACGCCATCGCTGCCATGAAGGCCCAGGGGATTACTCGCAGTCGAGATGGAGGCCGCCGCCCTCTATGCCTTTGCTGCAGCACGCCGCAAGGCCGTCCTTTGTTTCGCACATGCCACGAATCAAATGGCGCAGGTTGAGGGTGCCTTTGAGAAAGGCGAGGCGGACGGCACCATCAATGCGCTGGCGGTAATCGTTGCCGCGGCGCGAGCGGTCGACGCAAGGTAGGGTAGACATTCTATCGCATCGGTGCGGGACGTCTTCGCATGAGCTCAAGCGCGCAAATTTCGCTGGCGACCCACGAGCTGATGCGGAATGAATTAATCGCTGCCACCGATCGAGGTGCACTGATGTCCATTTTTTAATCCCCAAACGACTAGTTCAATGCCGCCGGCAACGCTCGATCGCAAATGGCTGCTGATGTTTGCAAGTGGGATGTTGCAACTCTGTGCGGCGCTCCGTCCGATAGATGAGTTCGTCTCCTTCGTGGCTCTAAGCGGACTTCGGCGCATCCATCTTGCCCAAATTGCTTATCGCCACTAGATAGCGAGGGCAGACATTTGGCGAGCGCGCAAGTGCGAGCTACGAGATCTGCACCTCGGTCATCATACCTGTCGCCATGTGATAGAGGTGATGGCAATGCAGGAACCAGGAGCCCCGGTGAACTGCATCAAAGGCAATCGTGACGGGGGCGTGCGCAGGCACGATAACGGTGTCGCGGATTGGTCCCGAAAAGCGGCGGCCGCCAAGCGCGACGACCTGAAAATGATGCCCATGCAGGTGCATTGGATGCATCATGGATGTTGGGTTCATGAACGTGATCTCGACCCGATCGCCCTTACGAACCCTGAAGGGTTCGTGCTCGCCGTGGATGCTGCCGTTGATGGTCCAGCGATAACCGGGCTCCTCGCCGAATATGGCAACGAACGATGACTGCGGCCGCTTGGTCGGGAGTGGCGTAGCGGCGCGGAGGTCGGACTCGAATGTGAGATCGAGGAGCCCCTCCTTCTGGTTTGCTGCCGTCGCGCGCCGTGCGATGTTGGCGCCGGGAGTGGCCAGGACAATGCCGGTGAGGAAAGTCGCGTCCTCGACCTGAGCCAGCACAGAGAAGGCGCCGCCCTCGCGCGGGATGTCTACAGCAATATCTATGCGCTGACCCTGGGCGAGCGGATACTTCGCTCGCTGCAAATGCTGGCAAGGAGTACCGTCGACGGCCACCGCGCGGCTCGTTAGTCCGGGGGTCGAGATGACGAACGCCGTTGCGGTACCGCCATTGATGATTCGGAGGCGCACGCGACCGCTCTTCTCGACCTTGACGATCTGCGGGTCGTCCAGCGTGCGCTCGTTGGCGAGATAGGCGTCATAGCGGACATCATTGGCGTGGGTCATGCCCACCATATGTCCGCCATGCCCGCCGCCGCGTCCCCTGCCATGTCCGCTCATGCCATGCATAGCGTGGCCACCCATGCCGTGCCCGCCTCCATGCCCACCATGCATCGGGGGTAAAGCGTGGCGTGCCGCCCCGGACTTTGGTGCAGCTTGCGTGCCGTGGCCAGCGTGGGCAACTGAGCCGCCGAGCTCGGCAAGGATCTCCTGTGGTGAGCGGAATGCAAAATCGTGGAGCATGATCACGACGTCCTGAACGTCGCCGGCGTCCTTCTCGCGGGTCACCATTGGGGCGGCGAGCAGCTGCTGCTCCGACAAGCTATGCGAGTGCATCCAATGCGTGCCGGGGGTCAGCTGGAAGTCATGAAAGTCGGTCTGATTGAGAGCCAGTGCGCCGCCGTCCGGCCGCGCTCTGTCCTGGTCGGCGGGCGCCATCACCTGCCCATGCCAGTGCATCTGCAGCGGGTCTCTCGAGGCATTCAGGAGGGCGCCGGAGAGGCGATCGCCCTCGCGCGCAAATATTCCGCTCGTGCCCCCCTTGCCTTGAATGTGAAAGACCTTGGCGGCTTTGCCATTCACTTCGATCGTCCGCGTGCTAACCTTGAGCACGGGACTGGACGCTTGAGCTTGGCCAAATGGGAATCCAGTAAGAAGCGCACCGCCTGCAAGAGCAGTCGATCTAAGAAAAGTGCGGCGGTCGAGAAGCGGCAGGATCTGATCTCTATAGTGGCCCATGGTTGTGATCCGTCTATTGGAGAGGTGCTTCAGAACTTGCCCTGTGCGGAGGAGCCATCCGGGGCCGTGAGCTGCACGACGCCCTTAATGCCTTGCTTGACCGGGACAGGCGCGGTCCCGACGAGCTTCGATCCCTCAGCGGCCGCCAGCGTGAAGCGCTGTGACTTGCCGTTGATGATGAAAATGGCTGTGCCCTTGAATCCTGCCGCAGGGATCGGCTTGTCATCGGCGTCGCTCAGATAGACGATCACGTTCGATGTGCCGTCGACGACAAGCTCCGCGTGGTACTTTCCGGCGTCGACGCGCCAGCCGCCATTCCGACCCTTGGCGGCTTCATGTGCGACGGCCAGAACTGGCGCGAGCAGAGCGAGGCTCAAGACAGCAATTGCGATGCGGCGACAGAGCAACATTGTGCGAACTCCTTGGTTCATTGGCTCAATAGGCTTGCGCGGGCCGCGCCTCTGCGGTCTCCTCAGCAGTGGGCTTTTCTCCCGCGCGCGCCTGCGAGATGAGGCGCGTGAGAGGCTTCTCGCCGTAGCGCAGGAACAGGACGGGCGTGAGCAGCGCATCGAGAAGCGTGGCGCTCACGAGCCCGCCGAAGATCGTGATCGCGACGGGATAGAGGATCTCCTTGCCGGGCGCCTGCGCATCGATCATGAGGGGAAGTAGCGCCACGCCTGCTGAAAGCGCTGTCATAAGGACCGGCGTCATGCGCTCGAGACTCCCGCGCATCACCAGATCGGGGCCGAAGGACATGCGGTCGTGAATGGCAAGGTTGATGTAGTGACTGATCTTCAGGATGCCGTTGCGGGTCGCGATCCCCGTGAGCGTGATGAACCCGATCATGCTTGCCACCGACAGCGGCTGGCCAGCTGACCAGAGCGCGATCACGGAGCCAATGAGTGCTAGAGGAACGCTGCCCATAATAATCAGAACGAATAGGACCGAGCGATAGCGGCTGTAGAGCAGGGCAAACACCATCGCGAGGGAGATGAGCGAAAGCAGGCCAATCGTGCGCATGCTCTCCTCTTGCGCCTGGAAGGTACCTTCGAGGCTCGCGAAAAAGCCCGAGGGTAGGTTGACAGCCGCGATCTCGCGCCGGATGTCGGAAACGATTGCCGCCATGTCACGTGCGCCATCGGAGTTGGCCAGAACGACGATACGGCGCCGCGTGTTCTCGCGGAGAATCTGGTTTGGCCCGTCCGCTTCCTTGACCTCGGCAACTTGCCGTAGCGGCACCCACCCTGACGGGGTTTCGATCAGGAGATCAGCGAGCCCCTGCGTAGTGCGCGCACGATCACTCAACCGCACGACCAGATCAAAGCGACGGTTACCATCGACGAGGCGCGAGACGAGGCGCCCGTTGGACAGGCGCTCGAGCTGTTCGGTGATTTGAGCGGGCTGCAGGCCATAGAGCGCGGCCTTGCGATAGTCCACGCTGATCTCCAGTTGGGGAATACGTACCTGGCGCTCCACTTGGAGATCGACGAGGCCTGGGACCTTGGCGAGGCGCTCGCGCAGTGCTTCTGCGAGACTGCGCAGCGTGTCCAGATCCTCGCCGAATATCTTGAGCGCGATCTCGGCGCGAACGCCCGAGAGCATGTGATCCAGGCGGTGCGATATAGGCTGGCCGACATTGGTCGAGACAGGCAGCACGGCTAGGCGCGCGCGAATGTCATTGATGATGTCGATCTTCGTCCGCCCTGAGGGTCTGAGATCGACCTCGATTTCGGAGGAGTGAACGCCTTCGGCGTGCTCGTCGAGCTCCGCGCGACCCGTTCGGCGAGCGACCAGCTTGGCCTCTGGAACTTCTAGGATGAGCTTCTCGGCAATGAAGCCGACGCGGTGACTTTCCGCGAGAGAGATACCCGGTTGGAACAGCAGATTAATCGTCAGCGTGCCTTCATTGAAGGCCGGCAAGAACGCGCGCGGCAACGCAGCCGTGGCCGCGATTGCGATCATCACGGCCACGAACGAAGCGGCCATCAGCGTGCGCGCATGATCGAATGCCCAGGTGAGCGCGGACCCATTGGCACGCTTCAGGATGCGCACAAGGGGGCTCTCGCGCTCGTCAAGGCGCTTGAGGCTCGGGAGAAGGTAGTAAGCCATCACCGGCGTCAGGGAGATGGAGACAAGAAGGCTGACGAGAATGGAGGTAATGTAGGCCTGCCCGAGGGGCGCGAAGAGGCGCCCTTCGATACCCGAGAGGGCAAAAAGCGGCACGAAGACGAGAATGATGATCATCGTCGCGTAGACGATGCCGGAGCGCACTTCTTGGCTCGCCGATACGACCACGTCGAATGTGGAACGCGGGTTGCCCAGTTCCCGGTTTTCTCGAAGGCGACGGAAGATGTTCTCGACGTCGACCACGGCATCATCGACGAGCTCGCCAATCGCGATCGCAATGCCGCCAAGCGTCATCGTGTTGATGGAGAGTCCGAAAAGGTGGAAGACGATGGCCGTCGTCAAAATCGAAACGGGAATGGCCGTCAGCGATATGAAGGTCGTACGAAAATTCAGAAGGAACAAGAAGAGGACGATTGCAACGACGGTGATGGCCTCGAGCAGAACCTTCTGAACATTGCCGATGGACGTCTCGATGAAATTCGCCTGCCGGAACACGACCGTGTCGACTTTAATGCCTTGCGGCATGGTCTGATTGAGTTCCTTCATCGCCTTTTCGACCTGCGCCGAGAGCTTGATCGTGTCGATCGCGGGTTGCTTCTCGACAGAGACAATGACGGCAGGACCGCCCATGAAGCCCGCGTCGCCGCGCTTTAGCCGCGCACCGTAGCTCACCTCAGCAATCTGATGCAGATAGACGGAGCGTCCACCCTCGGCGCGCACGACAACGTCCTTGAGGTGCTCGAGCTTGAGCGTCCGGCCGATATTACGGATCAGGAATTCGCGATTGTATTGGTCGGTAAAGCCGCCGCCAGTGTTCGTGCCGAACTGCTCGAGGGCGCGTTCGAGATCCGCGAGTGAGATGCCAAGAGCGCGCATGGCCGGCGGGTTGGGCGCCACGCGATACTGGCGAACTTCACCACCGATGGGCGTGACCTGAGCGACGCCGGGAATCGTTAGGAGGCGTGGGCGGATGACGAAGTCTGCAATCTCGCGCAACTCCATCGGGCTCGCCGTCTCCGAGGTCATCGCGAACATCAGAATCTGGCCCATGATCGAATTGATCGGGCCCATCTGAGGCGCGACATTCGCTGGAAGCTGGGCTCGAACGAGACCCAGACGCTCGGCGATCTGCTGGCGATTGCGATAAATGTCCGTACCCCACTCGAACTCGACATAGACGATAGAGAGACCTATGCCGGAGACCGAGCGTACACGGGAGACACCAGGGAGACCGTTCATCTGGGTCTCTATGGGAAACGTGACCAGTTGCTCGACCTCGGTAGGTGCGAGGCCTTCTGCCTCTGACATTATGGTGACGGTCGGGCGATTGAGATCAGGAAACACGTCGACGGGCAGGCGGGTCAGCGCGAATGCGCCATAGACCACGAGGACGATCGAGAGCGTAAACACCAGCAATCGATTGCGCAGCGATTGGGTGACAAGGAAAGTGAACATGCCCGAGCCTCAGCGGATCTGATTGAGCAGCTCGGCGCCCTGCGTGACAATGCGGCGGCCAGGCTCGAGTCCGGCGACGACAAGAAGGTGTGTGCCGTCGAGCGGCTCGACGCGCACTTCGCGTATGATGAAGCGCTCGGCATTCGTGTGATCGTAGACGACGCTCTGGCCATTCGCGCCGCGGAGTACCGCTTCGCGAGGCAGCGCGATACCGCGCCGCTCTTCCAGTGTCGAGGCCAGCACCGTAACGAACTGCCCTGCACGGAGTCCGGCCGTATTTGACTTGATCGCGAACTGATGCGGAACGGCCTGATTTCGATCGGCAAAGCCGGTGCCGAGGTATTCGAGATCGAGCGTGCGACCGTCGGCCAGCAGTCCTTTGGCTGCGCCGTTTGTCGCGTGCGCCTCGTAGCTGAGCGCTTCGATCCATAGAACGCTCGGGTCGATGATCTGGAAGATCACTGAGTTGGGCTCCGCCATCTGCCCCGTAATGGCATTTGCTGACGCGATTATTCCGTCGACGGGAGCGACGAGTGCTTCAGCCTGCAACTGCACACGGTCGAGGTTGGCGCGCCGGGTGCGCAGGCCGCGGAGCTCGAGCTCGGCGTCCTCGAGCTGGCTTTTTGCAATGACCTGCTCGATTGTCCGCAGCCGCTCGACTTTCCGCGCAACCAGTGAAATCTGCTGGTCGAGCTCGCGCGCCTGCTGCTGTTGCACCGTCGCGTCGGCAAGCGGCAGCGGCGGACGCACATAGGCGAGAACATCACCGGTCTTTACCGCCGTTCCAAGGGGCTTGAAGCCGCCGTCGGGTGGCGAGAGCCGACCGCCGACCGAGGCCTGCACGAGCCCGCTGGCATTGGGGCTCGGGATGATCCGCCCTGGCAGTTCGATGGAGCGGCGGTGGGCGCGCTCCTCGGTAAATTGTGTGCGAATGGCGAGAATATGCTGGGTGGTCTTTGGTACGAATAGTGCACCGTCAGCGAACCGCTGAGCAAAGTCGCGCGGGGCAGCACCTACTGGCGTGTCGGCGCGAGCTGAACTCTCGGACATCATATTTGCTGCAAGTGCCGCAATGGCAACCAAGCTTGCCGCCCTACGACGTCGACCAAGGCGCCATGTCACGAGCACCCCGGCCATGAAGCTGACAATCATTGCGAGCCACAGCGAATGGCCGCCACTTCCTACGCGATCACGCAGCTCCTGTGCGAACGCGCTGTTCGAGATCCAAGAGCCGCCGCGGATTGTTGCCGCGCTGGATGTGCCATCCGGGATTGTCAGTGTCATGGCGAGGATATCAACCATGTCCCGTGCCGTTACCGTAATGGCAAGATCATAAGACCCTGGGGCCATCAGGGACGCGGCGTCCGCTGCGTAGACGCCATTGCCTCTGTCGATTGGCACTAGCTGTCCGGCAGGGGTATCGATTTCGATCGCAGCGCCCGCGACGGGGGCGTTGGTGCGGAAGGCATCGAGATGGATCAGAAGTTCGCCACCGCGCGCAATAACGACGACCTCGAAATCTGACGATGACGCTTCAGCGCGTGGCGCAATGGTGTTCGATACGGGGGGAGGCGGTGCACCGTGATCATGCCCCTCATGGGCAGTGCCAACACCCGCGACAGCGAACGCGGTCAGCGCTAGTAGCGCCGTCCTGCAAAGCATTGCGTTGAAGCGACGCATCGTGTCCTCGCGCCCGGAGCATCTGACGCCTGAGTAGCCCGGGCCACGTGACGCCGCGTTGCGCCTTCGTAACAAATTGTTTCAAGTCACGGTTTTGACGAGAGAATGGTCTCTGGAGCGGGGAGCTATGTACCCGCTGGGGATGGTGTCACCAACTGCGCCGGGCTTTCTGCGCTGGCAGCCTGTTTCATGAAAGGGCGAATGGGCAAACGCACGATTGCGCTCAGTCCACCTTCGGGGCGATTGCGCAGAGTCAGTGTGCCGCCGTCAGCCTCCAGATTGGTCTTGGCAATTGTCAGGCCCAGGCCGACGCCGCCAGTCTCGCTATTGCGTGATTCTTCCAATCGGACAAACGGCTCGACAACAACAGCGAGCTGATCCTCCGGTATGCCCGGCCCGTTGTCGTGGATCGTGACGCAGACGTCGTCGCCAAGGACCTCTGTCGACACGGTCACTTGGGTTCCGAACCTTAGTGCATTGGCGACGAGGTTGGATAATGCGCGCTTCAGGGCAATGTGGCGCGCATGAACGACAATGGGCGCACGGCTGATCAGAACCGCATCGTGTCCCGTATCCTTGGCATCATCGACGATCGTCTGCAGCAAGGCTCCAAGGTCAATGGCGCGCCGCGGTTCGGACGCGTCCTCGCCCCTGAGATACGAGAGCGTCGCGTCGATCATCTGCTCCATCTCCGCAATATCAGTGGACATCGCGTGCTGCAGATCGGGGTTGGCCACGTCATTCAGTCGAAGCCTGAGGCGGGTGAGCGGCGTTCTCAGATCATGGGAGACGGCGGCAAGGGATCTCGTGCGCCGCGAGATCAGGCCGATAATCCTTCGACGCATCTCATTGAACGCCGCGGCAAGCTGGCGCACCTCCAGCGGGCCACGCTCGGGCACTTCGGACTTGGGATTGTCGGGAGACAATGCCGTCACGGCCTCAGCCATGTTGCGCAACGGCTTGGTCAGCCATCGCGCGATGAGCAGAGACATGAGGACCACGCCGATCGCCATAAAGCTGGTGGAGAGAAGGGTTCCGTGGCCCCCGCTCCCGGTCGGCGAGGCGGCAAACAAGCTCACGTTCAGCCACGAACTGTCCGGCAGGCGGATCGAAAGCACCGCAACGTGGGCATCGGTGCTCGTGCCGACCACGACGTCGTCCGGCCCGAGCTCCGGTGCCATCTCTCTGAGCCGCGATGTCAGGCCATGCCAATTCTCAGCCCCTGGGCCGCCGGCTGCGGTTCCCCTTGTCTTGCTCCAATGCGCGTCGATCGGACCGCTCGAGAAATCGTGCGCCAGTGCTTCGCGCTGCGCTTCTGGAACGAACATTACGCTACGCTTTATGGAGACGAGGCGTTCGGCCAGTCGAGACTCGTTGGCGCGAGCCAGCTCCCGATCCAATGCGTGCTCGTATGTCCACAGGCTGACGATGTGGACGAGCGTGATGCCGAGCAGCGACACGAGGATGAGGCGTGCAACCAGCGTATCGAATAACTTGATCATGCCCGCGTCACGGCCGGAACAAACATGTAGCCGGTACCCCGAATGGTCTTGATCATGGCCTGGCCGTCCTCGCTGCTGTCGAGCTTCTTGCGGAGTCGGCTGACCTGGATATCGATTGCGCGATCAAAACCTGTTGCAACCCTGTGTTTGGCGCTGTCCATGAGCGTGTCTCGGCTTAGCGCGCGTTGAGGATAGTCGAGGAATGTGAGGAGCAGCTCATACTCGCCAGTCGACAGATCGACGACGACGCCGTCCGGATTGGTCAGCTCGCGTCGCCGTGTATCGAGAGACCAGCCTTCGAATTGCAGTCGATGGCCCGTGCCTTGTGGGGTACCGACAGAACCTCGGGTGCGGCGCAACACGGCATTGATCCGCGCGAGGAGCTCGCGAGGATTGAACGGCTTTCCGAGATAGTCGTCGGCACCGATCTCCAGGCCGACGATGCGGTCGGTATCTGCGCCAAGCGCCGTGAGCATGATGACCGGCAGCGCTGAGCTGGCGCGAATCTCACGGCAGAGATCGAGGCCGTTTCCTCCCGGGAGCATGATGTCGAGAATGACGAGATCAATGCTCGTGGCCTCGAGTATGCCCCGCATCTCGCGGCCATCGCGGGCCATGGATACCCGATAGCCGTGCTCGCGGAGGAACTTTGCCGCAAGCTGGCGGATCTGAGCGTCGTCGTCGACGACCAGAATATGCGCCTGTGACGCTGCGGGCGCCGGGGAGGCGCGATAGTCGGTTTTCGTGGTGGTCATCGGACCGTGAGAAAAAGGGCTGTCAGCTCAAAGCATACGCGCTTTCCAGTATCACGTCATTTCAGCCGTGTTTCAGTTTGTTTCAGTCCCCTACGAGAGCGCCGAGGCGACATACGTCCGATCACCGGCGAACGCCTCCATAGAAGCGCTAGTTAGCGGCGCCCTCCGAGCTGCACATCGCGGGCCTCGACGTCTGGTATGGGGAATGCAAGCGACGCTCTTCTCCGCACAAGCTTAACCACACTCAGTGACTGCTCTTGGCTCGGGCCCTTGGGTGGCCCCCGCTCATGTCCGAGTGCTTGACGATGACGCCGGTTATGGTGCCGAAGAACTTGTTGTTGGCCGGGCCGCACCAGACGGTGAAAGCCAAGCGGCCGCCGGGCCGCAGCACGCGATAGCTTCCGCGTTAGCTTTGGCTTTCGCGTCACGCTCCGAGATGAGGGAGCGGCTCGCTCGGCTTATCCGCTTAGTCTCTTTCGATCCACCCATCCAAATACCCATCGCTCGCTCCAGTTCTTTTGCCAAGTCCCCATGGCTTGCATCCAGAACTGCGGCATTACAGTCGCGATTTAAGAGTGCGTCCGCTCGCGCTTTGCGATTCTGTAAAGGCACTTTTCCGCATTGGCAAAGTATACGCTCTGGGTCGTGTTAGGAACTGTTCCTCCTCGTGTGCGTTCGTGAGCCAGCTCGATCCGTCACAACAAAGAGGAGCTGAAAATGGCAACCGAGTACGAGCGTCCGACAGAGTATCGGAGGCGGATCGAGGAAGGTTACTACCGCAGGAACAGCTCCACTTTGGGGTGGATTGTGGCCGCCTTCGCGTTCTTCGCCATAGCAGCGCTTATGGTCATCGCCGTCGTCGACCGAAACCCGAGCAGTCCATCGATCAGCAC
>JALHMB010000016.1 GCA_022844275.1 Hyphomicrobiaceae bacterium | reverse complement strand
CGACGCGGCGCCGGATAATCTCATCTGGCGAGGCGACCTGATCGCTATAGAAAACGAGCTAAGTTATTGATTTTATGGCGCTCCCTACGGGAGTCGAACCCGTCTTTTCAGATTGAAAATCTGACGTCCTAACCGATAGACGAAGGGAGCGCGGGCAGCAGAGCGATGTGCGCCCCGCAAGCCGCCGGCCTTGTAACAGGTCGATCGCCGAAGGGCAAACATCTACCTCAAACAATTCAACCCGCAGCGAAGAACTTCCGACCACCTGGGCCGAGCAGCCGCGGGATCGAGCGCAGGCAGTCACAGGAGGCGGCGCAGGCTCCCGCAGGTGAGCGGGACATGATCGCGCGTGGCGCATAAGCGCAATGCGCGTGGAGGCGGCGGGTGCACCACGCCACACTTCGAAATCGCCCAAAATAATTGGGCCGGACCTCGATGGTCCGGCCCCCCTCGTTGGGCCTGTCGCCAGGCCCGTCCCCCCGAGGCGCCTCGTATTAGACCGAGTAGTACATGTCGAACTCGACCGGATGCGGCGTCATTTCCATGCGCTCTACCTCGGCCATCTTCAGCTCGATATAGGCGTCGATCATGTCGTCGCTGAACACGCCGCCCATCTTGAGGAAGCCGCGATCGGCATCGAGGCTCATCATGGCTTCGCGCAGCGAGCCGCAAACGGTCGGAATCTTCGCGAGCTCGGCCGGCGGCAGGTCGTAGAGATTCTTGTCCATGGCATCGCCAGGGTGGAGCTTGCTCTGGATGCCGTCCAGGCCGGCCATCAGCATCGCGGCGAACGCGAGGTACGGATTGGCGGCCGGATCCGGGAAGCGGACCTCGACGCGCTTCGCCTTCGGGTTCGTCACGTGCGGGATGCGGCAGGAGGCCGAGCGGTTGCGCGCCGAGTAGGCGAGCAGAACCGGCGCCTCGTAGCCTGGGACCAGACGCTTGTAGGAGTTGGTCGACGGGTTCGTGAAGGCGTTGATGGCCTTGGCGTGCTTCAGGATGCCAGCGATATAGCTGAGGCAAGTGTCCGAGAGATCGGCGTACTTGTTGCCGGCGAACGTCGGCGTGCTGCCGTTCCAGATCGACTGGTGGCAGTGCATGCCCGAACCGTTGTCGCCGTAAATGGGCTTCGGCATGAACGTCGCCGTCTTGCCGTAGGCCTGCGCGACCTGATGGATCACGTACTTGTAGATCTGCATGTGGTCGGCCATCGTGATCATTGGGCCGAACTTGATGCCGAGTTCATGCTGGCCGGAAGCGACCTCGTGGTGGTGCTTCTCTACGACGACGCCCATTTCCGCCATCACCGAGAGCATCTCGGAGCGCATATCCTGGGCGCTGTCGATCGGCGGTACCGGGAAATAACCGCCCTTCGTGCGCGGACGGTGGCCGAGGTTGCCCGTCTCGTATTTGGTGCCCATGTTGGAGGGCAGCTCCGAGCCGTCGAGGACAAAACCGGTATTGTATGGATCGGACGTGAAGCGGACGTCGTCGAACACGAAGAACTCGGCCTCGGGGCCGAAGTAGATGGCGTCGCCCACGCCCGTGCTCTTCATGTAGGCTTCGGCCTTCTTGGCGATGCCGCGCGGGTCGCGCTCGTAAAGCTCGCCCGTCGACGGCTCGATGACGTCGCAGAAGATGGCCATCGTGCTCTGCGCAAAGAACGGATCCATGTGCGCCGAGGCGGGATCGAGCATCAGCGTCATGTCAGAAGCCTCGATGCCCTTCCAGCCGGCGATCGAGGATCCGTCGAAGGCATAGCCGTCGGCGAACATGGCATCGTCGACGCAGGAGGCGTCGGCGGTGACGTGCTGCATCTTGCCTTTGGTGTCGGTGAACCGCAGGTCAAGGAATTTGATCTCCTTGTCCTTGATCGTCTTGATCACATCGGCAGCGGTCTTGGACATGCTAAGTTTCCCCAGTTTGTGATTGGCGGAGTGTGTAAGGCGGGAAAGGCAATCCTCGCGGACACCGTGTCGGGCGAGGACTGAAATTGGGCAGGAACGTCAGATGGCGTCGGTACCGGTCTCGCCGGTGCGAATACGGATCGCCTCCTCGATGGTGGACACGAAGATCTTGCCATCGCCGATGCGGCCGGTCTTGGCGGCCTTCTGGATGGCATCGACGGCCTTGCCGACCATGTCGTCCGGCAGCACGACCTCGATCTTCACCTTGGGTAGGAAGTCGACGACATATTCAGCGCCGCGGTAGAGTTCGGTGTGCCCCTTTTGACGGCCAAAGCCTTTGGCTTCGATCACGGTGATACCTTGGAGGCCGATCTCCTGGAGCGCCTCCTTCACCTCGTCGAGCTTGAAGGGCTTTATGATGGCTTCGATCTTCTTCATGTGACTTCGCCTGCGCTCCCTGCGGTGACGGCGACAACGCCGCCGACACGTCATGCTTAAAGCATGCGACGTGCCAGAACAGATCACGGAGCAGATTGCCTCGATCGACCCGAACGTTAGCCCATCACTGCCAGATTTTAAGGCGAGAACTTAGAGCAAGTCCGGCCTTAAGAATAGGCAATGTGCTCGGAAAATGGGCAGGACGGCTAGGTTGGGAGCCGAGCCGCGGCCGCTGTTCGGGAGTTAGCCTGCCTCGCTCCGGCATGTCCCATCCTTAGACCAACGCCCACGTCAGGCAAACTTCGGATCGAGCTCCCCACTCGCGTACCGCTTGGCCATCTCGGCGAGCGTCAGCACTTTCTTGATCTTCGAAGCCTGACCCGCGGTGCTGAACTCCTCCAGGCGCTGCTTGCAGAGCTTGGTCATCGCTTCCATAGCGGGCTTCAGATACTTGCGTGGGTCGAATTCGCCCGGCGCCTCGTGAAACACCTTGCGGATTTGACCGGTCATCGCCATCCGATTGTCGGTATCGATGTTGATCTTGCGAACGCCGTTCTTGATGCCGCGCTGGATCTCGGCGACGGGCACGCCCCACGTCTGCGGCATTTTCCCGCCGTACTTGTTGATGATCTCCTGCAGTTCCTGCGGCACCGACGACGAGCCGTGCATGACCAGATGCATGCTCGGCAGCTTGCGATGAATCTCCTCGATCACATGCATCGCGAGGATATCGCCATCGGGCTTGCGGCTGAACTTGTAGGCGCCGTGGCTCGTACCCATGGCGATGGCGAGCGCATCGACCTTCGTCTCCTTGACGAACTTAACGGCCTCATCCGGGTTCGTCAGAAGCTGATCGTGGCTGAGCTTGCCCTCGGCACCATGACCGTCCTCCTTGTCGCCCATGCCCGTCTCGAGAGACCCCAGCACACCTAGCTCACCCTCAACCGAAATGCCGCCGAGATGGGCCATGTCGGACACTGCCCTGGTGACACGGACGTTGTAGTCCCAGTCGGCTGGGCTCTTGCCGTCCGCCTTCAGCGACCCATCCATCATCACGGACGTGAAGCCGGCCTGGATCGCCGTCATGCAGGTGGCGGGCTCGTTGCCGTGATCGAGATGCACGCAGACGGGAATGTGCGGGTAGATCTCTGTGACGGCATCCATCATATGCCGGAGCATGATGTCGTTTGCGTAGGATCGCGCACCCCGGCTTGCCTGGATGATCACGGGCGCGTCGACGGCGTTCGCCGCCTCCATGATGGCGAGCGCCTGCTCCATGTTGTTGATGTTGAAGGCAGGGACGCCGTAGCTATGCTCGGCGGCGTGATCAAGCAACTGGCGCAGTGAAATTCGGGACATCGGCTTTCCTTGGTCGGATGATCTGACAGCACGGACAATCGCGGACGAGCGCAGGCCGCCGCGCGGATACTATACGCGACGCCTGATAGAAGAACCCATCGGCAAAAGGAAGGTTGCCCCTCAGCCAACTTGCTGAAGGTGAGACGTGGCGGGCGGTGCTACCGGGCCTGTCGGCTGAGGCGCGAGCAGGCCGACCCACTCCTCATGGAAGCGCTTCAGCGTGCGGCGCGCGAGATCGGCGTGGGCCGTCGCGCCTTCCGCCTCGAAGATCTCGAGGGCGGGAACCATGGCACCAGCGGCCGCAAGCCAGTTGTTACGCTTGTCCTCCTGCTCGCCAAGCCGGATCAGCGCCGAGCCGAGGTTCATGCTCGCCGTCGCCCATGTAATCGGCGTCGCCGCACGATTAACCACCTCGAGCACTCGCCGATAGGCCGCGATGGCCTGACGGAGGCGGCCTAGAGGTGGCCGCTCGGTCTCGGCCAAGGCTGCCAGCGCATCGGCGAGCGTAAGGCTGGCATTGACCCAGATCTCACCATCGCGCTCGGGCGACATTGCATCCGCTGCACCACTCAGTGCTGCGACGGCTGCCACCAGACGCTCGGCATCAGGCCCGGATTCGCCGCGCATTTCGGCACGCGCCAGCAGGGCGCTGCCGAGATTGAAGCTCGCCTCGGCCCATGCTGCCGGCGCCTCATCCCGCGACAGCGAGGCCAGGGCGTCCTTGTAGGCCGCAGCGGCGCCCTCGACTACATCCGGTGACTTGTCGAACTCGGCAAGCTCCAGCAGGGCCGAGCCGAGCCCGAGATTGAATTCGAGCCGGCTCTGCATCGCCACTTCATCCGTTGCGGTCGACAGTGCCGTGCGATAAGCCTCCACGGCCTCGCGGATGGGAGGCATCTGCCGGGCGCGCTGGCCGGAGAGCATGAGACTGCGCGCGAGAGCGCCCTGGGCTTCACACCACAGCACGGCGTCATCAGCCGAAACCAGCGTCAGAGCCTTGCGGAAGGCCGCGATCGCATCCGCCAGGCGGCCGATGCCGGCCGCAGCTTCGGCTTGCCGGTGCAGCGCACGTCCGAGGCCGATATTGGCGCGCGCAGCGCCGTGCGCATTCGATCCATCAGCAAGCAGCTTCAGCACCCCGCCGTAGCCGGCGAGCGCTTCGCCAAGTGCGTCGTCGTCGCCCTCCTCTTCGCCTCTGCGCAGGAGAGCGTCGGCACGCGCCAGATGATAACGCCAAGCTTCTTCGCGCGCGCTCTTCGGCAGGCAATCCGCCGCCTCGATAAAAAGATCCGCAGCTGCGAGGTAGTCGCGCCGCGCAAAGGCGAGTTCCGCGAGCCTGGCTGCCGCACGCGCTTCCTCGGTCATCTGGGCTTTGAGAGCCGCAACCTCATCCTCGAGACGCGCCTCGATGCGGCGACGCCCATCGCGGAGCGCACGGCGTATTTGCTTCAGCGTCTCCATGGCGAGGGCGAGGTCGCCCGCGGCGAGCGCATCGGCGGCGCGCATCTTGAGCTTGCGCAGGTCGCCATCGTCGTTGGTCGGGCGCATGAGCTGCGCGCGGGCTTCCTGGAGCCAGCGCGCAATCGATTCGAGGCGCGCGATGCGCGACGCACCGCTTGCACCCTGCCCCTCGATGAGGGTCATGAGGCGCGCTTCCGCCGCCTCCGAAACGTCGTATTGAGCGCGGATTCGGGCGCGCTCTTCCACTTCAGTCGGCATCGGCGCGGCAGGCCGGAGCACTGGTGCCGTCTGCAGGGGCGCTACTGGCTGAGGTGCGAAGGCTGCCTGTGGCGTTGCTTCGACGGGCGCGCGGGGCGGTTCGGGCTGTGGCTGCGGTGCGGACGCTGCTCGCGCACCCACGAACTCATTCAACATCGGCGCCAGAGACATGATCCGCTGGCGCTCGCGGACAAGCCGGGCAAAGCTGCGCTCGAGCACGAACATAGCGACGTCGTCGGAAAGCTTGCGCGCATCCAGTGCGCCATCCGCGCGCGCCTTGAGAAAGAGATCGACGGCGATGCGCCGCCCACGGTCGCCACCTGCCGACGCCGACAGCGCACCATCGAGGCACGCCTCGTCGATGTCATAGCCGGATATTATCTCAGCGAGATCCGCGAAGTGCCGCTCGAGAGCCTCCTGCGGAAGGCTGCGCGTCTCGGCTCCGACCCAGATTTCACGCGTCAACTCGCCGACATAGCCATCGACGAGGTCGCCGGCACCGCGGCCGCGCAACAGGGCGACGACGCCCGGGCCACGGCTGCGGTGATCGGCCGGAACGGTAACGCCAGCCGCAGGCGCCAGAGCGAGCAATGCCGCACCCGCCAGCCGCTCCATGGCTTCGAAGATGGACATTCGACCCCGCCTCCACAGATTCCCAACTTCAGGCAATTGCAGCGAAAAGGGATCGATTCGCAACGCCTTGACGCCCGAAAGCCGTGGAGCACTACGCGTTCGTCGGCGGCCGTCACATAGTTGCACATACGGGAGCAGATCAAGCGCGGCTGAGCACGCCGCCAGTCAACGGCACGCGCACGCCGGTCGTCCCCGGAAAGGTGATCGGCCGCCGGTCCAGCGATCGCACGGCGAGATAGGCCCAGGCTTCGGCCTCGACGGCATCTCCGTCGAAGCCAAGCGCCTCGACAGGCACGACGGCGGACTGCGCGTAGCCCGCGAGCATCGACATGAGCGTGCGATTGCGGCGCCCACCGCCGGCAATGACCCACATCTGCGGCTCTTGGGGCACATGCTCGCGCGCCCGAGCGATCGACGCGGCCGTGAAGGCGGTCAAAGTTGCGGCGCCGTCTTCCGGGGAGAGCGGATCGACGAGCGCCACATCGAAGGCATTGCGATCGAGCGACTTCGGAACGCGCGCCGCGAAGTGGTCGTGGCGCAGGTAGGCGGATACATAGTCTTCATGCACTGTTCCGCGGCCTGCCAGCGCACCATCCTCGTCGCGCTTCGCTCCCGTCCGCTTCATGACCCAATCGTCGATCATCGCGTTGCCGGGGCCGGTGTCGAATGCGATCAGCCGGCCGTCCTCGCCGATCCACGTGATATTGGCGACGCCACCAATATTGACGAAGGCCACAGGACGGCTGGGAGCCTTCGACGCCATCGCGCGGTGATAGACCGGCGCGAGCGGTGCGCCCTGGCCACCGGCAGCACAGTCGGCCGCACGCATGTCGTGGACCACGTCGATGCCCGTCGCCGCGGCGAGTGCCGGGCCGTCGCCGATCTGGACGGTCAGCCCCCTATCCGGTGCATGAAAAACCGTCTGCCCGTGAAAGCCGATCACATCGATGGCCGAGGGCTGCAGCATCCGGTCGCCAATGAAGCGCTGGACCGCCTCGGCATGAAGCCGGGTCAGCTCCGCCTCGACGGCGGCGAGGCTTCCTGGCCTCTCGTCGCGTTGCTTTATACCTATTGCATCGCGGAGCGCCCCCCGAAGCCGCTCCCGGAAGGCCGGCTCGTAGTCCACGCCCCCAGCCGCGAGCCGCCGGACATGATCCTCGCCGTCGGTCTCGATGAGGGCGATGTCGATGCCGTCCATGGACGTGCCGCTCATCAGCCCCAGCGCGCGCCTGATCTTGCCCATGGCGGCCTTCCTGTGCAATTTGCGCCGACCCTGCTGCCCCATGGCGGCAGGGATACGACCGAAAGCCTCATATCATGACGAAGCACACGTCCGACTTCCTCAATATCCTGGCAGAGCGCGGTTTTATCCACCAGTGCTCGGACTTCGAGGGGCTCGATGCCCTCGCCGCCAAGGGCGAGATCGTGTCTTACGTCGGCTATGACTGCACGGCGCCTTCGCTGCACATCGGTCACCTACTCTCTATCATGATGCTGCACTGGCTGCAGAAGAGCGGCGGCGGTAAGCCCATCACGCTCATGGGCGGCGGCACGACTCGGGTCGGCGATCCCTCCGGTCGCGACGAGACGCGGCGCATCCTCCCCATCGAGCAGATCGAGGCAAACAAGGAGAGCATCAAGGCCGTCTTCGCCAAGTTCCTTTCGTTCGGCGACGCGCGCCACGACGCGGTGATGGCTGACAATGCCGAGTGGCTCGCGCCACTCAACTACATCGAGTTCCTGCGCGACGTCGGCCGCCACTTCTCTGTGAACCGGATGCTCTCGATGGACTCGGCGCGCATGCGTCTCGAGCGCGAGCAGGAGCTGTCGTTCATCGAGTTCAACTACATGCTGCTGCAGTCCTACGACTACGTGGAGTTGGCGAGGCGCTACAAGTGTAACCTTCAGATGGGCGGCTCGGACCAGTGGGGCAATATCGTCTCCGGCATCGACCTCGGCCGGCGCATGGGCACGCATCAGTTGTACGCGCTCACGTGCCCGCTGCTCACGACGGCTTCCGGCGCCAAGATGGGCAAGACCGCCGCCGGCGCCGTCTGGCTCAACGAGGATCAGCTCCCCGTCTACGACTACTGGCAGATGTGGCGGAATACCGAGGATGCCGACGTCGCGCGCTTCCTGAAGCTCTTCACGCTGTTGCCTATGAGCGAGATCGCCAAGCTCGCGGCTCTCGGAGGTGCCGAGATCAACGAAGCGAAGAAGACGCTTGCGACCGAGGCGACCGCGCTGCTGCATGGGCGCGAGAAAGCCGAGGCTGCGGCTGAAACGGCCCGGCGCACCTTCGAGCAGGGCGAGAGTGCTGAAGGCCTGCCGACGATCGAAGTGCCTGTCGCCGACATCGAGAACGAGCTCGGCATTCTCGCGGCGTTCGTGACGTCGGGTCTCGTGAAGTCGAACAGCGAAGCGCGCCGCCAGATTCAAGCAGGTGGCCTGCGCGTGAACGACGTGGCCGTCAGCGACGAGAAGGCGAAGCTGCGCTCGGGCGACGTGTCCGCCGATGGTGTGATCAAGCTCAGCCTCGGTCGCAAGAAGCACGTTCTCCTGCGACCGGTGTAAATGAGATCACCGCACGGCTGCTTCGGGAGCAGCCGTGCGGGATCAATCTCCGCATCAGTGCGGCACGATCGGCATCAATAGATTTTCGCGTGCCCTGCGCACTGCCGACGGGATCTCGCTGCGCGTGATACCAATATCGTGCAACATGCGATCGTCGAGGCTCATCAGCTCTCTCTCGGCCCGCCGAAGCGCACGCCGATAGAGGTAGGACGCGACAGCCTCCCACATATTGTTCGCAACGCGGCGGGGTACTGCGGCCGAGGCTGCAGGAGCCGACGTGATCATGATCTCGGCGATCGGAAGTTCTTGTGTGCTCATGGTCGTTACTCTCTTTGTGTTGGTTAAGGATGACGTCGTCTTAAGCGAGCGCATCAAAGGCGGCTGTTCCTCGGGTGACAGCCGCCCATTCGCTTTGTGAAATTGCACAGCCCTAATGCCGCGCTTCGAGAATGAGGTTGAACGGCGTCTCGAGCGCCTTGCGCACCGAGCCGAGCCCGGCGGCCTTCACGACCTCCTCGAGCTGGCGCGGTCCTGCTTGCGCGCCGAGAACGTGCGTGCCGTTCTCGGAAATGGCGTGCGCGCAGCACATGGTCGTCGAGCCGGCGTAGTAGAGGCGCCCGATCGGCCCGATGTTCTGCTCGACACGATCGCCGGCAAAAGGCTCGACGAGCATGAGCGTGCCGTCCTCCGCCAGTGCGCTCGCCGCATAGCGCACGGCATCGACCGGCCGGCCCATGTCGTGCAGGCAGTCGAAGAAGCACACGAGGTCGTAGTCTCGCTTGGCGTAAGTGTCGGCCTTGGCCACGCCGAAGCTGACGCGATCCTCGACGCCGGCCCCGTGCGCAACCTTCCGAGCAGTGGCAATCGACTCCTCGTGAGTGTCAAAGCCCCAGAACCGGCTCTTGGGGAATGTCTTCGCCATGAGAACCGTCGAGTGGCCATGACCGCAGCCGACATCCGCCACGAGGGCGCCGCGCTCGAGCTTGTCGGTGACGCCGCTCAGTGCCGGCAGCCAATGCTCGATGAGGTTCGCGCTGTAGGCATTGCGGTAGAAGGCGGCGATACCACAGAAGAGGCGCTCGTCATGCTCGCCCCAGCTCACGCCCTTGCCTGTCCTGAAGGCGCTGAGCGTCTTCGCCTCGTCGGCCCACATGGAGGCCACGATCTGCCAGGCGTACGGCAGAAACACTGGGCTCAGCTCATCCGCCAGGACAACGGCCTGCTCGGCCGTCAGCTCGTAGGTCGCGGAGCTGGGATGGTAGTCCACGTAGCCGCCGGCGACTTGTGCGTTGAGCCATTCGCGCACGTACCGCTCGGCGCAACCGCTCCGCCGCGCGACTTCCCGCGAGTTTAGCGGTCCCGCGCCGGCCATGCACTTGTAGAGGCCGAGCTTGTCGCCGATGGCCACCATGACCCCGCCATAACCGGCTGAAATCTCGCCGATAAGGCGCCCGACGAGGGCGTCGAGCTTCTGCTGATTTAACGTCATTGTTCTGCTCCATCACAATCCCGGTGCGCCCTTGCGCCGAGTGCGCGGACAATGGCGATTGGCCTCAGAGCGCGGCAGTGCGAGACTGGCCACAGACGGTTCTTTTGTGCCAGGAGCCCCGCATGTCGCCCCGGACGCGGCCGCTGCATGTGAGCCTCATCGCCATCCCCGACGCGGTCATCTCGACGCTCACGGGCATCTATGACGTGCTGGGCTCCTTCCGGATGCTCGGACGCACGGACCCGTCGTTGCCGGAGAACCCTCCCTTCGCCGTCGACATCGTCGCCACTGAGCGCGGCAGCGTGTCTTTGGTCAGCGGCGTTCCCATCGAAGCGCGGCGCGCCATCGCCGACATCGAGACGACCGACATCATCATCGTGCCCTCCATCTTGCTCGGGCCGAACGGCTGGGAGTGCGGCCGCTATCCGGCGCTCGTCGATTGGGCGCGCAAGATGCACGCGAAAGGTGCGCTGCTCTGCTCGGCCTGCTCAGGTGTCTTCCTGCTCGCCGAAACGGGCCTCTTCGACGGCCAGGAGACGACAGTTCATTGGGGCTATGCGAACGCGTTCGCTCGCGCCTATCCGCAGATACCCTTGAGCCCCGAACGGGTGCTGGTCGTTGCCGGCAAGCGTGAAGAGCTGATCACGTCGGGCGCCTCCATGACGTGGCATGACCTCGTGCTCTACCTCATAGCGCGGCACGTCGGCGCGACGGCGGCTCAGACGATAGCGCGGAGCTTCGCACTGCAATGGCATCACGACGGCCTCGCACCTTATATCGTGTTCGAGGGCCGCAGGGATCATGGCGATGCCTCGATCACAGATGCGCAGGCGTGGCTCGCGCAGCACTTCGCCGTTGCTAGCCCCGTCGAGGAGATGGTGCGGCGCTCGGGTCTCGCCGAGCGCACGTTCAAGCGGCGTTTCACGGAGGCGACTGGCTTTTCGCCGATCGACTATGTCCAGCGCCTGAGGATCGAGGACGCGAAGCGGCGCCTCGAGCGCACGGATGCATCGGCCGATGAGATCAGCTGGAAGGTCGGCTATGAGGATGCGGCATTCTTCCGGCGGCTCTTCAAGCGCGTGACGGGCATGACACCCGGCGCCTACCGTCGGCGTTTCCAGGTACCGACTTTCGCGAGCTCGGGTGAGCGGCGTCGCTGAACGGCACGTTCGCTTAGCTCATTAGTTGCGCTGAGGCGCGCCGGTGCGCGGGTCCGTCGTCGCTGCCCAGCCATTTGTAACTTCAGGCGTGACTTTTTTTGTTCGCGTCCGTGATTTCGGTGCGGCCTTTGTAGTATCAGCCTCCGGCGCGGCTTGAGGCGGCGATCCGGCCGGCGTCTCGGCCGGGCCAGTAGTCGGTGGACTTGCCAACGTCTGCGGCTGCGGCGAACGCTTGGTCTGCGTGGGGAGACGCCCCGGCGTGACCGTCGGATTGCTTGGCGCCATCTGGAAGATTTCTCGCAGGAAGCCCGGCGTCATCAGCGACAGCGGATTGGGAACGAACTGCGGACTGCTCATCGGCCCCTGGATGGCGAACGTCATCGCGACAATGCCTTCGCGCCGCGGACCAGTCAGCACCTCGCCGAAGAGTGGTACACCCGAAAGAGCGCGATTGATCCCCGAAAGCGGCGTGTAAGTGCCGCCGAGATGCACCTGCTCGCTGCGATAGTCGAGCTTGCCGCGCAATGTGGCACCGAGAATAGGCCCGACGACCTCCATCTCCTCGATCACGAGCTGACCATTGCCGGTCGCGAAAGAGGCGCGAAGGCGATCGAACTCGATCTGCTCACGCGTCACCTGTTGCCCGCGCGATCCCTGTTTGATCGCCGGCTGACCGCTGTCGCTGTAGGCGGACGCCATGTCGCTCACAACGGGATCGCCCATGATGAAGAAGCTGCGCACGCGCATCGTGCCACGCCGCTCCGCCGCGCCGACACCATCGAGATTGACCTCGAGCCGGCCCTCGCCGCCACGCATGCTGCGGTAGATGCCGATGAGCTTCAGCGCCTCGCCCGTGTCCTCAGCGTCGACGGTGAAAACGCGCGGCGCACCGGCGGCCGGCTTCAGCGACGCACGAAGCAGCCGCCCATTTTCATGACGGCCGCTGAAGTCGATCTCCCGCACCTGGCCGCCGCGCGAGACGAGCTTCAGTTGCACGCCCCGCAAGCGCGGATCGGAGTTGGTGCGCACATAGACATCCGGCACGCCTGTCACCGTATCGACCTTGGCTTCGAGATCGAGACCGACGGATTGGTGCTGACCATTGCTCTCATGGCGCGCGCCCGAATTGACGCTCAGGAAGCCGCCGAAGACGTTGCGCGCATCGAAACGCGGACCGTTGGCCTTGATCTCCCATATGCGGTCCGGCCGTAGGATACCGCGGACGGTCAGACTGCTAACGGTGTTGAGCGAGAAGTCAGAGAAGAAGTACTCGACCGGGCGGTTGTCGGCGCCGAGCGCAACCCACCCGCTGACGCCGATGGTATCGCCGTCGAGCCGGAAGTTCTGCAGCACGAGATGGCCCTCGCGCCGCTTGCCGATATCGAACCTGAGCTCCGCGCGCTGCCCTGCGGGCTTGGACCACGCGAGATCGGTCAGTTGGATCTCGGCTGCGGTCAGATCGGCAGTCACGCGGGCGAACTGACCATCGTCATCACCGGGCCGCACGGTCAGGTCGACATCCACTTCGCCGTTGACAAGATCGCCCATCAGCAAGCCGAGCTGGGCGCGTTCGCTGTTGCCGAGCTTGGCGCGCAGACGAAGACCTTGCGCATCAGCCGGCGCACCCGCGGCAAATGCGTAGCGCCAGCCAAGCTTGGCAAGCACGCCGTCGAGCAGGGCTTCACCAACGACATCGACGCCATTGTCGCGGGCTTCCGCCTTCAGCGACGCGCCCGTGACGTTGTAGCGCCCCATTACCTTTCGTGCTTGCCCCTCGACGATGCTCGCCTTGCCTTCGACGATCTGCACGTCCTGCATGGACAGATCGGGGTACATCGGGAACACGGCGCTGAAGCGCGCGTCGAGCTTGCCGTCGAAGCCCGTACTTTCGAGCCAGCCACTGCTCACCAACTCATGCGGCGGGCGGCTGAAAATATCCGCGAGCGCGCTCGCCGATCCTGCGAGGCGTACATCGACGCGCGCCCTCGGACGTAGGTCATCGGAGCCTGTCACGGTGAAGCCGCTATCCTGGACCTGGAGATACTGCGTCGGCGACGACCTGATGATACCAGTGGGAATCTTGAGGGATACGGTCGTGCCCTCGACCGTCAGCCGCGCCTCTCGCGCCTCGAGCAGCGGCATACCCTTGAGGTATTCGAAGCTCACTTGCTCGCCGTCCAGCGTCAGCGACACCGCGCGCTCCCGGAAGGCCGACGGATCACGCGGATCGATGCGATCACGGCGTTCGTTCGTCATGCTGAAGGCGCCGCCGCTGAGCCGGCCGGTCACGATGTGGTTCGCAACCCAATTGCGGGTCTGAGGCGCCAGCCCCTGCGGCCACATGGCCTTGAGCGCATCGAGCGACATCGGACCGATGCGTCCGTCGAGGCGCGCGATACGGTCGCTGCCCGACGCTGCGACAGTCCCGACCATGGCTACCTTGGCTTCTCCGGCCGCCATGTGAAACTCGGAAACCTCGACGTGACCACTTGCCGGGAATGCGGTACCGCGCACGGCCAACGAGGAGAGCGGCAGCGGCGGCGCACCGAGATCCTCGGCCGTCAACATTCCGTCGACGCCCTGCGCCTCGAAGCGCCAGCCGGCGGCCCCGTCGCTGCTGGCAGCAGGCGCGACCTCACCCTTGATGGTTGCGTGGCTCCCGCGCCAGCGCAGCGTTGACGGCGCGATCACGAGCCGGCGCTCCCCGCCGATATAGCTCGCCTTGATCTCGCCGCCCGCGAGTTCCAGTGGCACCTTGCCGAGCCACGGCAAGTGCACGCGCCCGCTGCCAAGGGAGACTTCGAACGTGCCGCTGATCACATCACCCTGGCGCGAGAGCTCGATCGACCCGCGCCCGACGAGCGGCAGTTCGAGGCCCTCGAAAAGCTCGAACCCTGCATGTCCGAGTGAGAGGGTTCGCGGCACCAACTCCTCGACTTCGACGTTGAGCGTCAGGCGATCGCGGCGCTCGGAGTCCTCCATGCGGAAGCGATACTTGAACGGGTCGCCCGTACCCGCCAGCGTCCCTGCACCCGATATGACGCTACGCTGCGAATTGTGACGGAGCGTGAGCTCGAGGCTCGGAACCTGGAGCAGTGCCTGCTGCCCGTCGTCCGAGACGATGAGAGAGGCATCCTTGAGACCTAGCGTCTCCAAATAGGACGCGGCACCCTTGCGGCGGCGCATCTCGGCTGCGATCTCGGCGACCTGGCGGACCGCGTCAATGCGGTCGCGCATGATCGTGACGGTCTTGGCGACCTCGGTTGCCTGCTGCGGCGCCGTGCTGGACACGCTCTTGCTCGCGCTCTCGGGCGCGGTCGGCATCGTGAGCGTGCGGCCCTGCAGGTCGTGACCATAGCCGAGCATGTAGGACGGCCGATCGGACGAGAACAACACCACGCGCGGCGCCAGGAGGTCGATGCGTGATGGCGCGATGCGGCCCGTGCGCAGTGCGCGCAGACTGAGCTGGACGGAGGCGCGCGAGGCGAGCGCCACCACGCTGCCCGTATCCTCGGTCACACGCACGCTGGTCAGTCGAAGCTCCACACCGCCCTGAGGCGAGAGTTGGATGATGGCGTCCTCGATCTGGAACTGGACGCCCGGCATATCTTCGTTGAGCACGCGCTGCATGGGCTCGACGAGGAACGAAACCGAAATCGGACTGCTCAGCAGGCGCAGATACAGAAGCCCTACAGCAAGCACCGCGAGCGACACCACAATCGCGACGATCCCAAAAACGCCACGCGCGCAAAGCCCGAGGACTCTCGGTGCCCCTCGCCCGCGGCGCACGCCCGGCTTTGCCTCGGTGCGAATCACTTCGGGCGGCGCAGCAGGCAGCACTGCTGGACCGGGCTTGCCATCGGTACCACCGCTCGCTTGGCCGAGATGGCCATGCATCGCCGACTTCCCCTAGCCGATTAGGTCCTGGCCGATCAGCCTTAACCCGTTGACGGTCCAAGAATCCCTCAAGACCCGAGCCGCTGTCCCCTCATGACGAGGCAATCGGCAGGCAATCGGCTCAGGAACCAGCACTACGGTTTACCCCCAGGCGTCTCATTGAGAGGTGCCCCAGCAATGCGTCTTTATTGCGTCGTGCCAGATGCTTGACAGCAACTGAGCGGCGCCGCGTAATCAGCCGCAACCGGGTAGCAGCTATCCTTGGCATGCTCAGCATGATTCGGTACCAGATGCCTTAACAGGCGGGCGAGCGCGTCCCGTTTGACTTGGCTGACGATCAGTGCAGGAAAACGACCGAAGGAAGGCATATCCCCGATGACCACAGGCCCGGTCGAGAAAGGCGCCAAGGTGCCGGCCTTCAAGCTCCCGACGGATGATGGCGGCCACGTCAGCTCCAAGGATCTCGTTGGACGGCTGGCGGTCATCTACTTCTACCCGAAGGACGATACGCCTGGCTGCACGACCGAGGCCAAGGACTTCACGCGCCTCGCGCCCGATTTCAAGCGCGCAGGTGTCGCCGTCGTCGGCATCTCGCCCGACAGCGTGAAGAAGCATCAGAAGTTTCGCGAGAAGCATGACCTCGACATCCGCCTTGCCGCCGACGAGGATCACGCCGTCGCCGAGAAGTTCGGCGTCTGGATCGAGAAATCCTTGTACGGGCGGAAGTACATGGGCGTCGACCGCTCGACCTTCCTGATCGATGCCAAGGGACACGTCGCGGAGGTCTGGCACAAGGTCAAGGTGCCAGGGCACGCTGAAGAAGTGCTCGCGGCGGCAAGAACGCTCGCAAAGGGCTGAGCCTAGATCGAATCGGCGCTTCGATCCTCACGCGCTGGATGCTGGCGAGATTGTGGCGAATTAGCCTGTCTCAGCAGGAACTTATTTGCGCGCGCGGCGTTGTTGAAATCTCTCGGACGTACCAAATAGCGCGTATCCGAACGCACTCCGCGATCGGGCCAACGACCACGCTCAGATGCGTGACACTGGTTGTGAAAAAGGACACTGATCCATGCGACGCCTCACCCTTGCCCTTGCTGCAGCCACTGCAATTGCGGTCGCCGCCCCGGCGTTCGCACAACAGCCCGCGCCTTCGACCGCTCCGGCTGCCCCGACTGCTGAGATTCAGATTCCGCGCGGCGTCTTCTTCCGCGGCCAGACGGAAGGACAGATTCTCTCGAGCGACAATCTCATCGGCGCCAAGGTCTATGGCCCCGACGATAAGATCATCGCCGACATCGAGGAGCTCATCCTGACTTCCGACCTGCGTGTCGAGGGCGTCGTCATCGGCACGGGCGGCTTTCTCGGCGCCGGTGAAAAGCGCCTCGGCCTGCGTTTCTCATCGCTCCGCTTCGGGCCGGACGGCAAAGTCACCGTACCCGAGCTGACCAAGGAGGTGATCGCGGCCCTTCCCGCCTACGAGCGCCGCAAGCCGGCAAAGACGCTGCTCGAGCGTGCGACCGAAAAGGCGCGCGAAATCACCGATCGCAGCATGGAAACGGCGAAGCCGACAATCGATCAGGCTTCAGAGACGGCCAAGGAAGCCTACGAGAAGGCTAAGGAAGCCACGAAGGAAGCTTACGACAAAGCCAAGGAAGCTGTTCAGCAGCCGAAGCAGTAGTGTTCGAGTAATGCTGAATTTCGCGGGCGTCGGCGACAGTCGGCGCCCGCGGTGTTTTCGGCACTTGCCTTCGGCACGAGCGGGTCAGGCGCGCGCGCCCTCCATGATCGCCGCGACACCCATGCCACCGGCGGTGCAGATCGAGATCAGGCCGCGACCGCCATTCTCGCCGATAAGCTTTGCCAGCAGCGCGGCAATGCGCCCGCCTGTCGCCGCGAACGGATGTCCGACGGCGAGCGACGATCCCTTGACGTTCATCTTCGCGCGATCGATCGACCCGAGCGGCGCATCCTTGCCGAGTCGCGCCTTGCAATAGGCCGGATCCTCCCAGGCCTTCAATGTCGCGAGCACCTGCGCCGCGAACGCCTCGTGGATCTCATAGAAATCGAAGTTCTGGAGCGTGAGGCCCGTTCGATCCAGAAGGCGCGATACCGCAACCGTTGGCGCCATCAGCAATCCTTCGCCGGCGACGAAGTCGACCGCCGCCGTTTGCGCCGCCGTGAAATACGCGAGCACCGGCAGGCCGCGCGCACGCGCCCAGTCCTCCGAAGCGAGCAGCACCGCGGAAGCGCCATCCGTGAGCGGTGTCGAGTTGCCGGCCGTGAGCGTGCCGCGCTCGGATTTATCGAAGGCTGGCTTCAGGGAGGCCAAGCGCTCGACGCTGATGTCGGGCCGCAGGTTGTTGTCACGGAAGACGCCCGCATACGGCACGATGAGATCGTCGAAATAGCCTGTGCGATAGGCCTCCGCCGCCTTGATGTGGCTCTCGTAGGCGAGCTGGTCCTGATCCTGGCGCGAAATCTTCCAGTGCTGCGCCATCAGCTCGGTGTGCTGCCCCATGGAGAGCCCGGTCCGCGGCTCGGCGACGGAGGGTGGCAACGGCGCCAGCTCTCGCGGCGAAAAGCCTTTGAACGCCGACAGCTTCTCGCCGAACGAGCGCCCCTGCTGGACGGCTACCAGCCGCTTCGCGAGTGGCTTCGAGACGACGATCGGTGCATCCGAGGTCGTATCTGAGCCGCAGGCTATGCCCGACTCGATTTCACCGATCGCGATCTTGGCGGCGATGCCCATGGCCGCCTGAAGGCCGGTTCCGCATGCTTGGATCAGCGTCGTGCCCGGTGATGTCGGCGCAAGCTTGGTGCCGAGGACGGCCTCGCGAGCGAGATTCCAGTCTCGGGAATGACTGACTACGGCGCCGCCGACCACCTCATCGATGTGCACGCCGGCGAGTCCGAAGCGGTCGACGAGACCACTCAATGCAGCCGTCAGCATGTCGAGATTGCCGAGATCAGCATAGAGCGTATTGGAGCGGCAGAAGGGGATGCGTGTGCCGCCAATTACGGCGACCTTCCTCGTGGAGTGTTGCATGGCCCTGCGTTTCGCTCCGCTTCTGCTGCCCTGCTTCTGCCGCTGATGTAACTGGAATCGCTCACGAGCGCCACGATGGCAGCTTGGCCTGTACGCTGGCTGGCCCGGCGGAGGTTCCAGCCCGCTAAATGGGCACCGATGCCTTAGCGTGACTCGTTTGCATCAGCTCGACGGCAAGCGACTAGCGATCAGCCATCAGCCCTTCCAATTTTTATCCAACTGCCGCAATAAGAATGTGTGGCGAGATTGAGGCAAGCCTTTGAGAAGGCTTGCAGTAGGTAGGATTTCGCCATCATCATACGGAAGTGGTTCGAGGAAGAAAGACGAGGATCCGGCCACGATCTTCGTCGGCTTGAGTTTTGCGTTCATAACCAAAAGATGCGGGCACCGAGATGATCGTTGAGATGCGGGAAGGTGATGCCGAGGGATCCCTCGCTCACACGGGGAAGTATGTGCGCGGCTTTGCGGTCGCGCTGATTTTAGCGGCGCCGCTGACGCCAGCGAGCGCGTCGGAAGGTAGCGGCTGGGTCAATAACGTCTGGTCCAATGGAACATATGCCAGCGCCTACACGCAGCCTCCCGCGTTCGACCAGTCTTTCGCACGCCAGTGGGAAGCAAACCCACCGAAGGGCTTTCCGACGCTGTCGCCCGAGAACATCGCCGCATTGAAAGGCGCCATCGATCGCTACAGCGACATCGTCGCGAAGGGCGGATGGCAGCCAATTCCCGACGCGCAACTCGCGCCCGGCGCCAGCGGCTCCGCCGTGGCGCTCCTTCGCCAGCGCCTGTCAATGTCCGGTGATCTGCGCGACGCCGATGACTACGGCACGCCCTTCTTCGATGGCTCGGTGGAGCGCGCGGTACGCCGCTTCCAGGCCTCGAATGGCCTGACTCCAACCGGCATCGTCGACAAGCGCACGATCGCCGCCTTGAACGTCTCGGCGGCGGCACGACTGCGCCAGCTCAAGACGAACCTGAGCCGGCTGACCGAGATGACGCGCGGCTTGCCCAAGCGTTATGTCGTCGTCAACATCCCCGCCGCCCAGATCGAGGCCGTCGAGGACGACAAGGTCGTGTCTCGTCATGCGGGCGTTGTCGGCAAGACCGATCGCCAGACGCCGATCCTGCGCTCGCACATCCACGAGCTGAACTTCAATCCTGTCTGGACGATGCCGCCGACGGTGATCCAGAAGGATCTCATCCCGAACGGCCGCGCGATGTCTCAGAAGGGACAGGACGTGCTCGCAAAGTTCGGGATCGATGCTTACGGCGGCGAGGGGAAGAAGCTCGACAGCACGAAGATCAACTGGAGCAGCCCCGCGACCCAGAACCTGACCTTCCGCCAGAAGCCCGGCCCGGAGAACCCGCTCGGCTTCGTGAAAATCAACTTCCACAACAGCCACTCGGTCTACATGCACGACACACCTTCGGATCGCATGTTCGGCCGCAACTTCCGCGCCGCAAGCTCAGGCTGCGTGCGCGTCCAGGGCATCGATCAGCTCGCGGGTTGGCTCATGCAGGACCAGGGCTGGGACAAGGAGCGCGTGCTCGCCATGAAGAAATCCGGCGAGCGTCTGGACGTGCGCCTGAAGAAGCCTATGCCGCTCTATTTCGTCTACATGACCGCATGGGCGACCGAGGACGGCGTGATCCAGTTTCGCCGCGACCTCTACCAGCGTGACGGCGTCGGCGAGACGGCCTCGGCTTATTGAGCAGCACGTCGCTAGCAAGAGAATGAAGCGGGCGCCCTCAGCGGCGCCCGCATCTTTTTTGGATTCACTCCGGAGCCGGGATGAACTCCTCGGCATCACCCGGCACCGTACCGAAGCGCTTCGCTTTCCAATCCGCCTTGGCGGCATTGATGCGGTCTTGCGACGAGGACACGAAGTTCCACCAGATATGCCGGGGACCATCCATGGGCTCTCCGCCCAATAGCATGAGCCGGGCATTGCTCAACGCGAGGATCGAGATGCGGTCGCCGGGCCGGAAGATCAGCAGCCGGCCTGCCTCGAAACGATCGCCGGCAATGTCGACCTCGCCCGCGACGATATAGACCGCGCGCTCGTCATAGGCCGGATCGAGTGGCAGGACCGCACCCGGCGCCAGCACCGCCTCCGCATAGAAGCTCGGATGCGGGAACTCGACAGGCGAACGCTGGCCGTAGAGCTCGCCCATCACGAGCCGGACGCGCTTGCCCTCGCCCGTGATGCGCGGCAGCTCGTCGGCGCCGTGGTGAGCGAAGGTCGGCGCCCCCTCCTCGTGCGACTTGGGCAACGCCGCCCAAGCCTGGATGCCGTAGAGCTCATGCTGGTGCGACCGCACTTCCGCCGCCGTCCGCTCCGAGTGAACGATGCCGGAACCGGCCGACATGAGGTTCAGCTCACCCGGTTTTATGGGCAGCGACGTGCCGAGACTGTCGCGGTGCCAGATCTCGCCCTGAAAGAGATACGTCACGGTCGCGAGCCCGATGTGGGGATGGGGGCGCACGTCCATACCCGTCCCGAGCAAGAACTCGGCCGGTCCCATCTGGTCGAAGAAGATGAACGGGCCGACCATCTGCTTCTTCGCCGAAGGCAGCGCGCGGCGCACTTCGAAGCCGCCGATGTCGCGAGCCCGCGGGACGATCACGTGCTCGATCGCGTCACAGGAAAGGGCATCGCCGGGAATGGGATCGTGATGGGGCAGTTCGCTCATATCAGCCTCCTCTGGGCGGCCTCAGGGGTGCATTATGGGGCACGCTTCTGTTGCATGAGCATAGGCGCCATCCACATGTTCGCAAGCCATTGAAAACCGCTGGCGCCACATCAGTTTGACGAACGATCGGGGCATTCCTAACATGTTGAATCGTCATGGGGCCCGCAAGCCAGCGCCCCCGGAGGTGAGCATTGGACCAACCCTCGAAGGAACGCGCGACCGGGCTCATCCAGCTCAATGAGCGCACGCGCGAAATCTTCCGCCACATCGTCGAGTCCTATCTGGCGACCGGTGAGCCCGTCGGCTCGCGCAATCTTTCGCGCCACCTGCCGATGACGCTCTCGCCGGCCTCCGTGCGCAACGTGATGTCGGACCTGGAGCACCTCGGGCTCATCTACGCGCCGCATACGTCCGCCGGCCGCCTGCCGACACAGACAGGCCTCCGCCTCTTCGTCGACGGCCTGCTCGAGGTCGGCAACCTCACGGATGACGAACGCCGCCAGATCGAGGCCCAGGTCAGGGTCAAGCGGGAGCGATCGGTCGATCAGGTGCTCGCCGAGGCCGGCGACATGATCTCCGGCCTCTCGCACTGCGCCGGTCTGGTCATCAGCGAGAAGCGCGACGGCCATCTCAAGCACATCGAGTTCGTGCCGCTGGAGCCGGGCAAGGCCCTCGTCGTCCTCGTCGGCGAGGATCAGTCCGTCGAGAACCGCGTCATCAACATTCCTCGCGGCCTGCCACCGTCCGCACTCGTCGAGGCCACGAACTACCTGAACGCCCATATCCGCGGCCTCAATCTCGTCGAGGCCAGATCGACCATCGAGAGACAGCTCACCACCGCCAAGGCCGAACTCGATGCGCTGACGAAGAAGGTCATCGAGGCCGGCCTCGCCACCTGGTCCGGCGCGGGCGACGAGCGCAAGAGCCTCATCGTGCGCGGACAGGGCAATCTCCTCAAGGATCTGACCGCCATCGAGGATCTGGAGCGCATTCGTCAGCTCTTCGACGATCTCGAAGCCAAGCGCGAGCTCGTCCAGCTGCTCGGCCTCGCCGAGAAAGGTGACGGCGTGCACATCTTCATCGGCTCGGAAAATCAGCTCTTTTCGCTCTCGGGCTCATCGCTGATCGTCTCGCCCTTCCGCGATTCCTCGCGCAAGATCGTCGGTGTGCTGGGTGTCATCGGCCCCACGCGCCTGAATTATGCCCGCATCATACCGATGGTCGATTACACTGCACGCCTGATCAGCCGCACTTTGACTTGATTTTGTCACCCCGGGTCATGATATGCGAGGGTCGGGCGCGACAGCCTGCCGGAGGCTCGGACCCGGCGGCCCCCGAGTATTTTGTCGCGCGACGCGGACGAGCATGAGGACACATGAGCAACCAGACCCACGACCCCCAGGCGCCGGGGAATGGCGCGGGGGCGCCTGAGCCTGAGTCGAACGGCCCCGGCACCACCACCGCCCATCGAGATGCAGCCGCGGCCGAATACAGGCAGCAGGCGGGCGAGACTACCGGCCCTCAGGAGCAGGCCCCGGATACGGCACAGCTTCAGGCCCTGCAGACTGAGAACCGCGATCTGAAGGATCAGGTTCTGCGTGCCTATGCCGAGATGGACAACATCCGCAAGCGCGCCGAGCGCGAGCGGCTGGATACGCAGAAGTATGCCGTGTCGAAGTTTGCACGCGATATGCTCTCGGTCGCTGACAACCTCGAGCGGGCGCTCGCGGCAGTCCCGACCGATACGTCCGATCCGGTCCTCAAGGGCCTGCTCGATGGCTTGACGGTAACCGAGCGCGGCCTCGCCAGCGTGCTCGAGCGCTACGGCATCAAGCGCATTGCCGCAGAAGGCGCGCCCTTCGACCCGCATCAGCATCAGGCGGTGATGGAGCACCAGGATCCGAGCGTGCCGAACGGCACTGTCGTCCGTGTTTTCGAAGCCGGCTACACGCTTGAGGATCGCGTTCTGCGCCCCGCATCGGTCGTGGTCGCCAAGGGCGGCCCGAAGGCCGAAAAGGCTACTTCTCCGCAAGGTGCAGAGGCAACAGGCGGAGGCGCGACCACGCCCGAAGCCGGCAACGATAATGGGGCCAATGGCGATGCTTCCGAGACCTCTTCCGGGGCATAAGCCTTATGCAATCTCGCAGTGCAAAATTGTCACAAGGGTGTGGGTTGCGGGCGTTGCAGGCCCTCCGACGCACTCCTATATACCGGTGAGCCAAATCACCAACTCCAGGGAACCGGAGCCGTCGACCCCCTAAGGGTCTAAAGCACGATCGGGTGCCTTAGCGGACCCGGCCGGTTTGCCGCAACGAAGGGATTGAGAATAAAATGGCCAAAGTCATCGGGATCGATCTCGGGACGACCAACTCCTGCGTCGCTGTCATGGAAGGCAGCACGCCCAAAGTCATCGCCAACGCCGAGGGCGTGAACACCACCCCCTCCATCGTTGCCTTCACCGACGACGGCGAGCGCCTCGTTGGTCTGCCGGCCAAGCGCCAGGCGGTGACGAACCCATCGAACACTCTGTTCGCGATCAAGCGCCTCATCGGCCGCCGCTTCTCCGACCCCATGGTCGAGAAGGACAAGCACCTTGTGCCCTACAAGATCACCAGCGGCGCCAACGGCGACGCCTGGGTTGAGGCAAACGGCAAGCAGTACTCGCCTTCGCAGGTCTCCGCGTTCATCCTCCAGAAGATGAAGGAGACGGCTGAGGCTTATCTCGGCCAGCCGGTCACGCAGGCCGTCATCACCGTTCCCGCCTACTTCAACGACGCCCAGCGCCAGGCAACCAAGGACGCCGGCAAGATCGCCGGTCTCGAAGTGCTGCGCATCATCAACGAGCCAACGGCAGCAGCCCTCGCCTACGGCCTCGACAAGAAGAAGGACGCCAAGACCATCGCGGTCTACGACCTCGGCGGCGGCACGTTCGACGTGTCGGTGCTCGAGATCGGTGACGGCGTGTTCGAGGTAAAATCGACGAACGGCGACACGTTCCTCGGCGGCGAAGACTTCGACATGCGCCTCGTCGAGTATCTCGCGTCGGAGTTCAAGAAAGAGAACCAGATCGATCTGAAGAACGACAAGCTCGCGCTGCAGCGTCTCAAGGAGGCTGCTGAGAAGGCGAAGATCGAGCTGTCGAGCGCCCAGCAGACCGAGATCAACCTGCCGTTCATCTCCATGAGCCCGCAGACGCAGTCACCGCTGCATCTGACGATGAAGCTCACCCGCGCCAAGCTCGAGAGCCTCGTCGAGGATCTCATCCTGAAGACGCTGCCGCCCTGCGAGCAGGCGATCAAGGATGCCGGCCTCAAGGCTGCCGAGATCGACGAGGTCGTGCTCGTCGGCGGCATGACGCGCATGCCGCGCGTGCAGGCCGAGGTGAAGAAGCTGTTCGGCAAGGAGCCGCACAAGGGCGTCAACCCGGACGAGGTCGTCGCCATCGGCGCCGCGATCCAGGCGGGCGTGCTCAAGGGTGACGTCAAGGACGTCCTGCTCCTCGACGTGACGCCGCTCTCGCTCGGCATCGAGACGCTCGGCGGCGTGTTCACGCGCCTGATCGACCGCAACACGACCATCCCGACGAAGAAGTCGCAGACCTTCTCGACGGCTGAGGATGGCCAACGCGCGGTGACGATCAACGTCTACCAGGGCGAGCGCGAGATGGCTGCCGACAACAAGATGCTCGGCCGCTTCGACCTCGACGGCATTCCGCCGGCCCCGCGCGGCGTGCCGCAGATCGAGGTCACATTCGACATCGACGCCAACGGCATCGTCCATGTCTCGGCCAAGGACAAGAAGACGAACAAGGAGCAGTCGATCCGCATCCAGGCCTCGGGCGGTCTCTCGGACGACGAGATCAAGCGCATGGCCGAGGAGGCCGAGCGCTTCAAGGACGAGGACGTCAAGCGGCGTGATCTCGTCGAGGCGCGCAACCAGGCGGACCAGCTCACGGCGCAGATCGAGAAGGATCTCGCCGAGCACGCGAGCAAGGTCGGTCCGGCCGACAAGACCGCGATCGAGGGCGCACTCACCGCGCTCAAGGATGCCATGAAGAGCGATGACGTCGAGCAGATCCGCACGGCGACCCAGGCTCTCATGCAGGCATCCATGAAGCTCGGCGAGGCGATCTACGCCGCCGACAAGGGCGCGGCCGAGGCTGCTGGCGGCGAAGGTGGGCCGTCGGCGGATGGCGGCAGCCGCTCCGGCAGCGACAACGTGGTCGACGCCGACTTCGAAGAGGTCAAGGACGACAAGAAGAAGTCCGGCTGACCTCGGAGCCGAGCAATGCATACCCCTGACCGCCCCGTCGCCGCCGAGAAATCCACCGGGATCCTCTCGGAGGCGGCGCCGGACGGCCGGTCAGGCTTCATTTCATGGCTGGAGTGACGCACAATGCCCCACGGGGCCCCAATGGGGGCCTGACCCGGTGGGCGGGGATCGGATCACGTTCTCATGGCTAAACGCGACTACTACGACGTGCTCGGCATCAAGCGCGGCGCGAGCGACGCGGACATCAAGTCTGCCTTCCGCCGCCTCGCCAAGGAGCACCATCCAGACCGCAATCCCGACGACAATACCTCCGAGCAGAAGTTCAAGGAGATCAACGAGGCCTACGAGGTCCTGAAGGACGAGCAGAAGCGCGCGGCCTACGACCAGTTCGGCCACGCCGCCTTCGAGGGCGGGCGTGGTCCTGGCGGCCCCGGCGGCTTCGGGCCGGACTTCTCCTCGTCCATGTCCGACATCTTCGACGATCTCTTCGGCGAGTTCATGGGCGGACGGCGCGGCGGCCCCCGTCAGCGCACGGGGCGCGAGCGCGGTGCGGACCTCCGTTACAACATGGAGATCACGCTCGCCGAGGCCTTCACCGGCAAGCAGGCGCAGATCCGCGTGCCGACGAGCGTCACGTGCGAGACCTGCTCGGGCTCGGGCGCGCGCGCGGGCTCGCGCCCAACGACGTGCGCGACCTGCGGTGGCCAAGGCAAGGTGCGCGCGAGCCAGGGCTTCTTCACCATCGAGCGCACGTGCCCGTCCTGCCAGGGCCGCGGCGAGACGATCGACGATCCCTGCCCCGACTGCCACGGTCAGGGTCGCGTCACCAAGGAGCGCACGCTCGCGGTGTCCATCCCGCCGGGCGTCGAGGACGGCACGCGCATTCGCTTAGCGGGCGAGGGCGAGGCCGGCTCGCGCGGCGGGCCGACGGGCGATCTCTACATCTTCCTGGCCGTCAAGCCGCACGAGTTCTTCCAGCGCGATGGCGCCGACATTTTCTGCCGCGTGCCGATCTCCATGACGACGGCGGCGCTCGGCGGCAATGTCGATGTGCCGACGGTGGAGGGCAATCGCGTGCGGATGCCGGTTCCGTCCGGCACCGAGAACGGCAAGCAGTTCCGCCTCAAGGGCAAGGGCATGCCGGTCCTGCGCTCGAAGGTGCAGGGCGACATGTACATCCAGGTCGAGGTCGAGACGCCGAAGAACCTCTCGCGCAAGCAGCGTGAGCTGCTCGAGGAGTTCGAGCGCGAGTCAAACAAGGAAACGAACCCCGCGTCGTCAGGCTTTTTCGCGCGCGTGAAGGAATTCTTCGATCCGGGGAAGGGGGGGTGAGGTGTCGGCGACAAAGGCCGCCTAGCTCCTGGTTCTGCTCAGATCCGCGATCTGGATGAGTTCTTGGGCCAGAAGCCGCACACCATCCTGCAGTTTGGTGAGATCGCCAGAGTTCGCGAGGAACCGGCGTGCGTGGGCGGACCAGTTGCCCACGTTCCTTGCGTCCTTTAGTGCTTTTTTTGCATCTCGCCCTAGGTTCAAACCCACGTGGCTCTTATCGCCACAAGCCCGTTCGGCGAGTTCGCTCAGCATAAGATAGTTTCCGCTGCCATCTTTAATTTCGGCCTCGCGGCCCAACGCTTCATAAGCTTCGATAACAAGCGTCTCAAGCAACCGCCGCAGCATCACCGCCGCCGCGTTGTAGTAGGCATGGCGGAAGGAGCCGTTCATTTCTCGGCACACCGCCTCAATGTAACCTCGCGTGTTTTTCCAGATAGCCTCCGGAAGATAGCCAGATGCGTGGTCCATCGCCGGCTGAATGCCATCAAGGTCGCTTGGAAGCCAATCGCGAATAATCTTCCGCGATCCCGGCTTCAATGAGAACCCGGATCTCGTCTCATTCACCAGCTTCGTTCTTCGTATTGCCTCCGCGAGTGTCGTCTGATTTGGCGTACCCAGATGATGGTCGCCGAGCACCTTGGTGAGCTGGCCTGCGGTTTTCGAGACGTCCGGCTGCCCGCGATCGTAATACCAAAGCACCGCCAGCGCCTTCTCGGCGTTCGACTTGCTCAAACACTTCACGATCTCGCAAAATCCATCGAGCGAGAGGTTCATTGGCTACGACGCTTAGCTCTTTTTGCCCATGTCGTGCAGGACATAGTTCTCGCCGGCAGTAGCGATCGTGATCTCGTCGAGTTCGGTGAATTTCACCCACGCTTTCCTATGGCGCATATTTCGGAGTGTTTGCCTTAGATCGAGCGGTATACCTTTGCCGGCATCGCCAATTGCTGTGCGAATATGGCCAAGACCAATCTTCGCGACTTTCATCATGTACTGCATGTAGTACGTGACTACTAGAATCACTTCCATGTCATTGGCGGGTGCCTTTTCAGCAAAGAACTCGCGCAAGCTGGGATGGTCCTTTGGACGAAAGTTTAGGTCAGGCACCAGCGCGATGCCGGCATTTCTATCTGTCTTTGGGCCTGCCCCCCGCGGCTTGCGGCTGGTGACTTTCTCGTCATCCTGGGGCGCCTCATCATCAGAGGTTTCACTAGCCGATATGTCGTCAATAAAATCAGCGGCAATATCTTGCTGCGAGAGCGCGGGAGCTTCATCAATTGTCTTAACTTGAACGACACGCACAGGCCGCCCCATTGCTGAGACCATTGTTCTCAGCGCCTCCTGTACGCTTTCATTGTTCCCTTCGACCTCGGCGAAGACGACGCGAACTTTTGCCTTATCACCGCCCGACGTCGGATCGTTGGTCCGTCGCGCCATTGTTTCACCTAGTAAATGCGGGCTGACACGCCCTTCAATCAGCCATCGAAGGTAAGGAAGTCGCGCAGGTCGCGTTTCGATAGCCAGAAAAGCTGGCGCGTTCGCCCCACACCAATTGCAAAGGTTCTTATGATTCGCGCCTTGATGCAATTCAAGCTTGTCAATTAGCTTGGGTGTCGCTTCACGCCACTCTCACTGTCGCCCCACCCGCCCCCTCCCTTCCGATGACATGCGCCATCGGGTAACCAGCAGCCTTGAGCTTCCCGACGAGATCGTTCGCGCAGACGGGCGCAGCGGCGTGGAGTAGAGCAACTCCGCAGATACAGAAACAACGGCCTCCCTCTCCACCTTGGGGGGAGGGTTAGGGGTGGGCGGAATCCCAACGCTAGCGGTCTGCAATCCCCCCCTCCTAACCTCCCCCACTAAGGGGGGAGGAATAGTGTGGTGCAGCCGTCGTCACCTTTCGGTGGCGCTCAGCTTCGGCGATGCGAATCTCAACTCGCCGCGGTCGTCGGGTCGATGGTCCGCTTCACTTCCGTGATCACTGTCGCGGGGAAGCCGCTGATCTCGGCGTGCTTGCGGATGACGGCCTCATCCTTGGCGAGATAGACGCAGAACGTCTTGTCGGCAGCCACGTAGGACTCGACCCACTGGATATCAGGCGCAAGCTGGGCGAGAGCCTTGTTGGAAGTCTTGGCCGCTTCCCTGAGCTGCTCGCGCTCGAATGTGCCGACAGCGGGAATGGCGCGCTCGATGATGTAACGACGCATGGATACCTCCTGCACAACGCTACGAACGTCCCTTACTTTCAACGATCGCAATCTAGCAGAGACGGAAGGTCCACGGCTGCGCGTGCCGGATCAAAACTCCGGGAATTCGCGTGGTCGAGGCCGTCGAGGAGCTAGCCCTTCAAAGCCCCCTCGATCTCCTGCACGAACGCTTCCGCTGCCGCGCGCGGATCGGTGGCTTCGGTGATCGGACGCCCGACCACCAGGCAATCTGCGCCGGCAGCAATGGCCTTGCCCGGCGTCATGACGCGCGCCTGATCGCCGGCAGCGCCACCCGCGAGACGAATCCCCGGCGTGACGATCAGCACATCCGGCCCGACCGCGGCGCGGATGGCCGCTGCTTCAAGTCCCGACGCAACGATACCGTCGACGCCCGCGGCCTTGGCGAGACGCGCGCGATGCACGACGAGATCGGCCGGCGCCATGCCCTTGATGCCCTGCTGCTCGATGTCTGCTTGCTCGAGGTTCGTCAGCACCGTCACGGCGAGCAGCTTCAGCTTGCTCGCGCCGCGCCCGCGCACGGCGGCAGCGACGGTCTTCGTATCCGTGCCGTGGATGGTGAGATAGTCGAGACCGAGGCTCGCGATATTGGCGGCTGCCTTCGCGACCGTGTTCTCGATATCGAGCAGCTTCATGTCGAGGAAGACGGTCTTGCCCGCGGCCTTGAGCCCCTGCGCGAATTCGAGACCACCGCCGAACAACAGCTCGAGCCCGACCTTGTAGCAGGTGACGGTATCGCCGAGCTCCGCAACCAGCACGCGCGCGCGATCCACGCTCGCGACATCGAGGGCGACGAAGAGGCGTTCGCGCGCGGCGAGTTTCTGGCTCATGATCTCGAAAACTCCCCGCGCATGATGAGCGCCGCGCGCGCGAGCTTTTCGATGGTCGTCTTGTAGAGTTCCATGGATTTCTTGTCCGCGAGATGCCCGTTGTCGCCAAAGGCCTTGTCGGCACGCGGCACGGTGAACTGGTCGGGCAGCACGAGAGCGCCTGTGCCGAGTTCCAGCGTCTGACGCAATACGCTCAATCCGCGAATGCCGCCAAATGCGCCCGGCGAGGCGGAGCCGATCGCGAACACGCGCGTCTTGTAGACGGCGAGCGGCGGCTCGTCGCGATCGCGGATTCGGCTCACCCAGTCAAGCGCGTTCTTGAGCAGCGGCGGGATGGAGGCGTTGTACTCGGGCGAGATGATGAAAACGCCGTGGTGCACCTCGAACAGCGCCTTGAGCTTGCGCGCGTTCTCAGGCGGGCCTTCCGCGGCTTCGAGATCACCGTCGTAGATAGGCATGGGGTAGTCGCCGAGATCGGCAAATGAGGAATGAATGCCGTTCGCGTTGGCAATCTCGGCGCCCAGAATGGCGAGGCGCTTGTTGTACGAGTCCTTGCGCGCCGAGCCCGCAACGAAAAGCAATCTCGTGGTGTGAGGCATGAGCTGGATCCATCGAACTTGCCGATGCATCCTGCCTTAGACCACTCCGCCCGCCGATGCCAGCACATCGCGTGCTTACCAATGGAGCGACGGGTCCCCGAGCAGCGTGCGCAGATTGGCACTCGCGGCGGGATGTTCGGGTGCGAGCGCGAGGGCGCTGCAGAAGTCGGCGACAGCCTCGGCGGACCGCCCGGCCAGCGCGAGTAGCTCACCGCGGCTGTTCAGCGCGCCGACATAGTTCGGGCGAAGCTCGATCGCCCTGCTGAAATCCTCGAGCGCGCGCGCCGGCTCGTTCTTGCGGCGCCAGGCGACGCCGCGATTGTTGTAGGCATAGGCATAGGCCGGATCGAGCGCGATCACGCTGGTGAAGCTCTCGATTGCCGCATCGAGTTGGTTCGAGCTCAGCAGCGCCAGTGCGCGGTTGTTGAGCGCGTCCGTCCAGTCGGGCTTGAGCTTGAGCACGATGTCGAAGTCCGCGATCGCGGCGTCGTACTGCTGGATGTCCAGATAGAGGGTGGCGCGGTTGTAGCGGGCGTTGACGTAGTGCGGGTCATAGCCGAGCGCGCGGCCATAGTCGTCGATGGCGGCCTCGATTTCGCCAAAGGAGGCGCGCGCATTCGCCCGGTTGTTGAAGGCGAGGCGGAGTTGCTCGTCCGTTGCCCAGTCCGAGCCGATGACCGCCGAACAGCCGGTGACGACCTCGCTCGGGTCGAAGACGTTGGCGCAGGCATCGATGGCGGCCTGTTCGGCGACGGCGGTGGCGCTCATGAGCCCCAGCGCAAGGAGGGCTGGCGTCAGGGCGCGCCACACGCGCCAGTACCGCGGGCGGGAAGGCAGGGGCATTCCTGTACGACGCTGGAGCATGGAGAGGGGCTCCGTCTCGATCGCGAGAGTGATGATCGCGACCATGAGGCCCAGCCGTCAAGCGAGCGTGATTTTGCAGTGAATGCTATTCCCTGCGAGCTATGTATCGGGGAATGCCCCGATACGGGCGGCCCCCTCGCCTAGCGCATCGGCGCCGATGTAGGCCGGTGCCGGGAGGTCGCTTCCGCCACGAGCTGCGAGAGCAGGGGCGCCGTCGCGAGGCCCGTCGGCGGAAGGCCGCGCGCCTTCTCGTAAGTGACGATCGCGGCCTTCAACAGCGGGCCATAGTCGCCGTCGGCGCGCCCGTCATAGTAGCCGAGGGCTGCCAGATGCTCCTGGAGCTGGCGGATCGGATTGCCGGCGCGCAGGATCGTCGCCGCCTCAAAAATTGCGATCTGGTCGGCAAAGACGCGCGCGTTGACGGCCGTATTGGCGATCGTGTCGGTCTGCTGGCGGGACGTGACTTTGCCCTGCTGCATGATCACGCGCGACTGGACGTAGGTGCCGACGTTGATCGCCACGACCACTGGCCCCTCGGGTGTCTCGGCGAGGATGGGCGAACCCGAGGAGGCGCCGCCAGTGTCGCACGTGTGCAGCAAGATCTCGTCGGGGCTCTCGAAGTCCGGCGCGATGGCCTGCCAAGTACTGGCGCCGAAGTCGCGCGCGGCATGGCAGGGCGCGGCATAGGTCGGCGTCCAGCTCGGCAGATCACGGTGATAAGACACGCTGAAGAGGCGCCCTGCCTTGGCCATTTCGAGAATGTCGTCGCTCGAAGCGGGCCGCACCGGCAGTCCGCCATTACGGCACACGGGGCGTTCCAGGCGCACCAGGGCCCAATCGCGCGCGGCGTCGATTGGCGGGCGCACATGGAGGCGGAACTCGCCGGTATAGATGTGCTGCGCCGTGGAGCCGGCGGAGAACCCCTCGATGCGGACGTAGTCGCGCTCCCGGTCATAAGCGCGGGCGAAGAAGAAGTCGGAGGCGCGCAAGCGCGTGCCTTGCGGCGATGTCACGGACACGCAATGGGCGGCGGTCGCGATGACTGACGGGCCAACGCAGAAGGCGGAGCAGACGGTCCGCGCGGGATTGTTGAAAAGTACGCCCATGCGCGACGCGACGGCCGCGAGGCGTTCCGGGAGTGCGGTGCGATCGTCCTTTCCGAAGACGGCCACACGCTGGATGATGCCGGCCGGTTCCCCGGAGCCAGTGCGTGGCGGGCCGGCGGCTGATGCCGTCCCCGTCGACAAAAGGCCAAAAAGCGCGACCCCCAGCCCCCAAAGGGCACCCCTCAGCCGTTGCCCTCGTTGCCGGATCACAGCCGCCATTTCCCCTGTTTGCTCTGGCCAGACATTACCAAAGTTTCACGTGCCAGAAAGATCGCCGTAAGGCGCAGCAACTTATCTCCTTGGGCACGATATCCAGCACTGCCGACGATGAGAGAGGAAAACATGCTTAAGCTCGCACCCGTCAAGTCCGGGGCTTCGAGGCGTACGCTCGCCGGAGTGGCAGTTGCCGCTACGCTTGGTGGCGCCCTGGTTGCCGCACCCCAGTTCAGTGTTCTCGCCCAGCAGCGGACCGACGCTGCCCAGACCATTCAGACGCCCTTCGGCCGCGCGCCGCTGAGCTTCGCCGACATCGTCGAGAAGGTTAAGCCCGCCGTCGTGAGCGTCAACGTGACGAACGATGGCGGCGGAACCGCACGGCGCCTGCCGCGCCAGGGCGCGCCCAACACGCCCAACGCACCGGGCGGCCGCGTTCTGCCGGACCTTCCCGATGACCATCCGCTCAACGAGTTCTTCCGCAATCTGCCGCGCGATTTCGGCAATCGCGGCGGCGGTACGCCGACGCCGCGCCCCTCGCTCGCGCAGGGCTCTGGATTCGTGATTTCGCCTGATGGCTACGTCGTCACCAATAATCACGTCATCGACGGCGCCGGGAAGATCACGGTGAGCTTCGACCGTGACAACAAGTTCGATGCCGATCTCGTCGGCTCAGATCCGCGCACGGATGTCGCGCTCCTGAAGATCAAGTCCGACAAGAAGTTCGAGTACGTGCGCTTTGCGACCAAGGATGCACGCGTCGGCGACTGGGTCATCGCGGTCGGCAATCCCTTCGGCCTCGGCGGCACGGTAACGGCCGGCATCGTCTCGGCTTCGGGCCGCGACATCGGTTCCGGGCCCTATGACTACCTCCAGATCGACGCAGCGGTGAACCGCGGCAACTCCGGCGGCCCGACCTTCAATCTGGAAGGCGAGGTCATCGGCGTGAACACGGCGATCTACAGCCCGTCGGGCGGCAACGTCGGCATTGCCTTCGCGATCCCCGCGAAGACCGCTGACGAGGTCATCACGCAGCTCCGCTCCAAGGGCAGCGTCAGCCGCGGTTGGCTCGGCGTGAAGATCGAGAACGTCAACGAGGACATGGCAGCGAGCCTCGGCCTGCAGCAGGCACGCGGCGCGCTCGTCAACGAGGTCACCGCGGGCGGTCCGGCGGCAGCCTCCCAGCTCCGCGCTGGCGACGCGATCGTCTCGGTCGACGGTACGGCGATCCGCGACAGCCGTGATCTTGCCCGCAAGGTCGCCGAGTTCGCCCCCGGCACGACCGTTCGCATCGAGGTCATGCGGTATGGCAAGAGCGAGATCGTTCCCGTCAAGCTCGGCACCTTCCCGGCCAACCCGGACCTCGCGGCCAACGCGCAGCCGGCGCCGCAGCCCCAGGCCCTGCCGACGCCGACCGTCACTGAGCTCGACCAGCTCGGGCTCTCCGTGACGCAGGTTTCGGCAAAGCCCGGTGAGACCGCCGAGGGTGTCGCCATCTCCGACGTCAAGTCGGGTTCCGATGCCGCCGGCAAGGGTCTCAAGAGCGGCGACGTGATCCTCGAGGTCCAGGGCCAGAAGGTCGCGAACGCCACCGAGGTCGAGGCCGGCGTAAAGAAGGCCAAGAGCGATGGCCGGAAGGCCGTCCTGCTCCGCGTGAAGTCCGGCGACGTGCTCCGCTTCGTCGCCGTTCAGCTCAAGGCTAGCTGAGGAACTGCCTTGGCAGCCTGTAACGGCCGACATTGACGGCGTCTCCCCCGCGCATCAAGGTCGGGCCGTAAAGCGAGCGTGCCGGGTCCCCCCACCCGGCACGCTTCACTTCATTCCGAGGTACTCGGCCCATGCGCGTGCTCGTCATCGAGGACAATCGCGAAACCGCCCAGTTCGTGCAGCGCGGCTTGCGCGAGGCGAGCCACCTGGCCGAGGTCGCGGAGGATGGCGAGGCCGGCCTCGAACTTGCGCGCGCCGGCGGCTTCGACGTGCTCATCGTCGACCGCATGCTGCCTCATCTTGACGGTCTCACGCTCATCCAGACGATCCGTGCCGAAGGCGATCGCACGCCCGTGCTGATCCTTTCCGCCATGAGCCACGTCGATGATCGCGTGAAAGGGCTTAGAGCCGGCGGCGACGACTATCTGACGAAGCCCTTCGCGCTTGCCGAGCTGATCGCCCGCGTCGAGGCTCTCGCCCGTCGGCGCCAGCCCGAGGAGCAGGCGACACGCTATGTCGTCGGCGATCTCGTGCTCGACCGCCTGACCCACAAGGTCACGCGCGGCAACGAGGCCATCGTGCTGCAGCCACGCGAGTTCCGCCTGCTCGAGTACCTCATGCGCAATGCCGGGCAGGTCGTGACGCGCACGATGCTGCTCGAGAACGTGTGGGATTATCACTTCGATCCACAAACCAACGTCATCGACGTCCACATTTCGCGTCTCAGAGGCAAGATCGACCGCAACTTCGACCGCCCCCTGCTGCACACCGTGCGCGGCGCCGGCTACATGATGCGTGACGGCGGCGAATAGAGTTATGCCTCCGTTCGCGCCACCGCAGCCCACGGCCACGCGTTCGTCGCGCTTCTGGCAGACGACCTCTTTCCGCGCGGCGGCTATGGCGACGCTCGCCCTCGCCGCGACCGCCATTCTGGTCGTCGCTTTCGTCGCACGCTCGACGAACGATGCCATGAGCCGCGCGACGATCGAAGCTCTCGACCGCGAAGGCGCAGCACTCCATCGCATCTATGGGCGAGGCGGGCTCGACCAACTCACGCAGGCCATCCAAGGGCGCATCGCCACCGGCGACACGCACCTCTACAGCCTCGTCGACGCAACGAAGCGTGCGATCGCCGGCAATCTCGCCGAGCATCCGGCATTCCCCGTCGAGGCGCGAGGCGGTGGCATTTTCCACTATCGCCCGACGACAGAGGGCGCGGGCGAAGCGACGCGGCTCGCGGCGGGTCGTGTGTTTGCATTTCAGAACGGCCTCTCACTGGTCGTCGCGCGCGATATCGAGCCGCAGAGGACATACCTCGCCGCCACCAATCGCACACTCGGGTTTGGCATTGCCCTGCTGGCCTTGGTCGGGCTCGCGGCTGGCGTAGCGTTGAGCCGCCACATCCTGAGACGCGTCGATGGCATGACGGCCGCGAGCCGCTCGATCATGTCGGGCAATCTCGCTGAGCGCCTGCCGCGCACGGGCACCGACGATGAGCTCGATCGCCTCGCCGTGAGTCTCAACGCAATGCTCGATCGCATCGAGCTGCTCATGGCCGGCATGAAAGAGGTCTCCGACAATATCGCCCATGACCTCAAGACGCCGCTCAACCGCCTGCGCAACCGCGCCGAGGCGGCACTGGCAGACCAACGCGGTAGTCCGGCGTGGCGCGCCGGCCTCGAACACACCATCGAGGATGCCGACGAGCTGATGAAGACCTTCAACGCGCTGCTGCTCATCGCGCGGCTCGAAGCGGGCGCGGTGGACGACACCATGGCGCCGGTCGAGATCGGTGCCATGGTCGAAGATCTGGCCGAGCTTTATGCACCCGCAGCGGAGGAATCAGGCCTCGATCTCGAGTGGCACAATGCAGCAGATGGGCCGGTCCACGTCCGCGCCAATCGCCAACTGCTCGGACAGGCGATCGCCAATCTCATCGAGAACGCCATCAAGTACGCGGCACCAGTGAATGGCTCGCCAGCCGCAGCCAAGCCGTCGATCATCTCCGTGAGGCTCACGCAGATGGGCGAGACAGTCGAAATCACCGTCGGCGACCGCGGGCCGGGCATTGCCGAGGAGGATCGCGAGCGCGCCGTGCGCCGTTTCGTGCGCCTGGAGGCGAGCCGGACGAAGCCCGGCACCGGACTTGGCCTGAGCCTCGTCGCAGCAGTTGCGCGGCTCCACCATGGATCGCTAAGACTCGAGGACAACAGGCCGGGCCTGCGCGCCGTCCTGGCGCTGCCGACCGTGGCCGCGCCCAGAGCCGACGACGCATCAGGCAATGAGCCGCAAAAAGCCGGGGAAGAGCGAGCATGGCACAGGGCGCAAGCCAAGTAGAGCCGCCCGTATCGAAGCCGCTATGGCAGCGGATCGTCGAGACGCCGCTGGCCTTCGATGCACGCCTCGCCGCCGACCGGCTGGCGGAACTCGATGCGGCCGCGCCCGATACCCTCGCGCCTCTGCTCTCGGAACCCGCCGTGCGCGATCTGCTTATCGGCACGCTAGGCAGCTCGCCCTATCTCGCGGCCCTCATTCTGCGCGATCCGAGTCGCCTCGCCCGCATTCTCGGGAGTGCGCCAGAGACGCGCATGGCGGAACTCGGCCGCACGCTCGATGCCGACATGCTCGCAGCATCGACGCAGGCCGATGCCATGCGCATCCTCCGCCAGTACAAGGCCGAGGTGGCGCTACTGGTGGCGCTCGCGGATCTGAGCGGCGCCTGGTCCGTCATCAACGTGACGGGCGCGCTCAGCGACTCAGCGGATGCGACGACGGCGGCGGCCGTCCGCTTTCTTTTCAATGCAGCGATCGCCAAGGGCGACTGGCTCGGCACCGCCGGCGCGAGCGCCGAAACCGATTCCGGCTACATCGTGATCGGCATGGGCAAGCACGGTGCGCGCGAGCTCAACTACTCGAGCGACATCGATCTCATCGTCTTTTACGAGCCCGAGCTCGTGAGGCTGCGCTCCGGCGTCGAGCCGCTCGCCTTTTTCGTGCGCATGACGCGCGACCTCGTCCGCCTCATGCAGGAGCGCACCGGCGACGGCTATGTCTTCCGTACGGATCTGCGTCTGCGCCCCGATCCCGGCGCCACGCAGGTCGCGATCTCGACGAGCGCCGCGCTCAACTACTACGAAAGCTTCGGTCAGAACTGGGAGCGCGCCGCCATGATCAAGGCGCGCGCGGTGGCCGGCGATATCCCCGCAGGCGAAGCCTTCATCAAGGAGCTCGCGCCGTTCGTCTGGCGCAAGTACCTCGACTTCGCCGCCATCGCCGACATCCATGCCATGAAGCGCCAGATCCATGCCTTCAAGGGCTTCGGCGAGATCGGCGTTGCCGGCCATAACATCAAAGTCGGCCGCGGCGGCATTCGCGAGATCGAGTTCTTCGTGCAGACGCAGCAGCTCATCGCCGGCGGCCGGCAGCCCGACCTGCGCACGCCGGACACGCTCGGCGCACTGGCCTATCTCGTCGAGCGCGGCTGGATCAAGCCGATCGTGCGTGACGAACTTTCGGATAGCTATCTCTTCCTGCGCCACACCGAGCACAGGTTGCAGATGATCGCCGACGAGCAGACACAGACACTTCCGGCCGATACCGAAGGCCTCCTGCGCCTCGCTCGTTTCGCAGGCTTCCCCGACACGGACGCCTTCTCAACTGCCCTCGTCGCGCACCTCGAGCGCGTGCAGCGCCACTACGGCGCGCTCTTCGAGGACGTTCCGGAGCTCACGCGCGGCAATGCCAACATGGTCTTTGCCGGCGAGCAGGACGATCCCGGCACCGTCGAGGCACTGACCCGCATGGGCTACGAGCGGCCTTCGGACATCATCGGCGCTGTGCGCGGCTGGCATCATGGCCGCTATCAGGCCGTGCGCACACCGCGCGCCAGAGAACTCCTGACGGAGGTACAGCCGACACTCATCGAGGCGTTCGCGCGCACGAGCGACCCGCACCAGGCCTTCCTCGGCTTCGACCGCTTTCTGTCTCAGCTCCCCTCGGGCGTGCAGCTCTTCTCGCTCCTGCGCAACAACCCGCGCCTATTGCGTCTCGTTGCAGACATCATGGGCTCGACGCCACGGCTCGCGCGCATCATGAGCCGCCGGCGCCGTGTGCTCGATGCCGTGCTCGATCCAGGCTTCTTCGGCAGCCTGCCTGATGCGGATGCCCTTGCACGTATCGTCGATGCCGAGATCGCCGCTGCTGCCGACTACCAGGAGGCGCTCGACCGCGCCCGCATTGTCGGCAGTGAGCAAGCCTTCCTGATCGGCGTCCGGGTGCTGTCCGGGACGATCACCGCCGCGCAGGCTGGCGGCGCCTATGCAGCCCTCGCCGAGCACTTGATCGCCGCGCTCCAGCGACAGGTGGAGCGCGAACTCGTCTCCCAGAGTGGGCACGTTGCGGGCGGTGCAGCCGTCGTCGTCGCCATGGGCAAGCTCGGTGGCCGCGAGATGACTGCCGCATCCGATCTCGATCTCATCCTGGTCTACGATTTCGACGAGACCGTACAGCAGTCCGACGGTCCTCGGCCCCTTGCGCCGAGCCAGTATTTCACGCGGCTCACCCAGCGCCTGATCTCGGCCCTGTCCTCACCGACGGCCGAGGGCTCGCTCTACGAGGTGGACATGCGGCTCAGGCCCTCCGGCCAGAAAGGCCCGGTCGCGACACAGCTCTCGAGCTTCGAGCACTACCAGGACAACGAGGCCTGGACCTGGGAGCACATGGCGCTGACCCGCGCCCGCGTGATCTCGGGTCCTGCCGAGCTGCGCACCCGCGTGGAGGCAGCCATTCGCCGCGCGCTCGTCCGTCCGCGCGTCCGCGCCAAGCTCGTCGCCGACGTGCGCGACATGCGCCAGCGCATTGCCAAGGAAAAGGGGACCGAGGACATCTGGGAGCTGAAGCAGGTCCGCGGCGGTCTCGTCGATCTCGAGTTCATCGCCCAGTTCCTGCAGCTTGCCCACGGCCATGCCGATCCCGGCGTGCTCGACCAGAACACCATTGGTGCGCTCAGGAAACTTGCGGCCGCAGGGCACCTTAGCGCCCCCCATACCGATGTCCTGCTACCAGCCGCTGGCCTCGTCCAGAACCTCACCGAGGTCCTGCGCCTCAGCCTCGACGGGCCCTTCGAGCCCTCGAAAGCGCCTGATGGCTTGATCGAGCTCCTATGCCGCGCCGGCGACGCCCCCGACTTCGCCCGCCTGGAAGCCTCCCTGCGGGCGACGCTCGCCGAGGTCGCAGGGTTATTTGACGTGATCATTTCGTGAACATCGTCGAATAAATTCGATACGTACGGCGACGGAATTGCCGGCGCCCCCGCGTTCAACTCTCGAAAGCAGATTGAACTCGCGGAGTTCCCCCCAATGTCCAATAAGAAGGTGCTCATCGTCGCGGCGATCCTAGTCGCCAGTGGCGCTGCCATAGCGGTGTCGGCCCCCGGCCAGCGCCTGCATGATCGGATGATGGAACGCTTCGGCTACGGCGAGAGCCGTGGCTTCGGCCTCGGGCAGTTTGCCGGGCTTGGCCGCGGGCCGATTTCCCGGGCGGACTTCGATGAAAAAGTGCGCGAGCGCTTCGCCCGCTTCGATCTCAACAGCGACGGCGTGGTCGACATTGCCGAGATCGAGGCCGCGCTCGCCAAGGGCGGCCGGCATCACCGCGGAATGCACGACCGTCGCGCGGATCGTGGCGACGCGGCCAAGAGCGAGACCCGGCGCGATCGCTCTATGAGCAAATCCGAGTTCATGGACGAGGTGCGCCGCCGCTTTGCCGCGGTGGACCTCGACAGTGACGGCCGGATCACCGACGCTGACCTGCCGCCTCCCATGCGCGGCCGTGGTGTCCTCTCGCGTCTCGGCGAGCAAGGCCAGGCGATGCGCGGGCATCGCCAGGGTCCCGGCATCGGCTTCCTGCGCGGCGCCAATGTGGACAAGGACGGCGGCATTCCGCTCGACGAAGCCCTCCGCGTGGCCAGCGAGCGCTTCGATCGCATGGACCGTAACAAGGACGGCACGCTCGACCGTGCCGACCGGCAGGTCTTCTCCAAGGAGATGACCGACTATCGCGTGAAGCGCGTTCTCCACCGCTTTGGCGCGAGCACCGACGGCAAGATCACGCGCGAGCAAGCCTTCAAGGTTGCCGGCGAGACGTTCGATCGCCTCGACCGCAACAAGGATGGCACCATCTCTCGGGACGAGCGCCCGGGCGGCTGGCGGCGCCACCGAGACCGTGATGGCGAGCGCCACTGGCGTGGACGCGATCGCGGCGAGGAGCGTGGTCCGGACTCTGGGCATCAGGAACCGCGGAAGATCTGAAGATCTAAAGACTGCGCACGCACATCCGGCCCCGACAGCGATCAGCTCCGGGTGCCGACGGCGGGCAACGAAAAGGCGAGGCATACATGCACGCGCTGAGGTACAGTCCCGAGGTTGATAGGACCCCAGGGAGCCGTTGCGTGACGCGCGTGCACGATAGCGGTCCAGGACCGGGCAACCGGCCGGGACCGGAGGCGGGGACGGCAGCCGAAGAGGCGGCCGTTCTCGCGCGCATTCGCGCCGGCGACAGCGCCGCCTTCCGCGTGCTGATCGACCGCCACACCGCGAGCCTGCTCGCCGTGGCGCGGCGCATGCTCAAGGTGGACGGCGATGCCGAGGACATCGTGCAAGAGGCGCTCGTGCGCGTCTGGCACCATGCCGGTACGCTCGAGCTTGGCCCCGGCGGCTTGCGGCCCTGGCTGCGCCGCGTGGTCACGAACCTCTGCCTCGACCACCTCCGCCGCCACCGCCTGACGAGCGTGGTCGCTGAGGTGCCCGAGATGCCGGAGGCGCCCGAGCAGAGCCGCGGCCTCGAGGAAGCGGACCTCGCGAAGCGCGTCAGCGCGGCGCTCGCCGAACTGCCCGAGCGCCAGCGCGTCGCGCTTACGCTGTTTCATTACGAGGGCTTGAGCCAGATCGAGGTGGGCGACATGCTCGGCATATCGGACGAGGCGGTCGAATCGCTCCTTGCACGTGCCCGCCGGGCGCTCAAGGTGGCCTTGAAGGACGAGTGGCGGCAGCTGCTGCCAGATGACGAGTAAGAAGGAACGAGAGGCGGGGCGTGACAAGCGCTTCGAAGGAAGATGACGAGCGACAATAGGCTGGCCGAGCTAACGGCATTCGAGAACGTGCTCGACACGTTCGGCGGCAATCCGGCGCGTTGGCCGGCAGAGAAGCGGGAACGGCTGATGAGCCTTGCCGCGGCCGACACCGATGCGGCTCGCCTGCTGCGCGAAGCGAGGGCCCTCGATACGGTCCTCACGAAGGCCGCCGGCCCACCGGTCGGCGACACGCGCGCGCTCGCCGATCGTATTGCGGCAGCGGTCGCCAATACGGCCCCCGGCCAGCCCGCACGCGCCGAGCGCCAGCCGGACGGCAGCCACGCCTCGCCCCCGGGCAAGTCGGGCGTCGTCATTGCTTGGCCCCGCGGCAGCGAGAAATCGCACACTGCAGGTCGGGCCGCCGCCCTCGCGGGATCGACACCGCGGCGTGAGCGGCTGACAGGCGGCTGGCGGACGGCGGCGCTGCTCGCGGCGTCCCTGGTCGTCGGCATCTTCTTCGGCGTTGCCGATCTCGTACCGTCGGATGTCGCCCAGATTGTCGCCAATGCCACGACCGGCACCGATAACGCCTCCCAGGCGCTCGCCTTCCTGAACGGCGAGGGGCTCCTCGAAATTATCGAGGAGGAGTTCCTGTGACCCTCCGGCCGGGAGAGACGCAGATCGTACGGCGGGCACCGAAATGGTTGCTCGCCGTGCTCATTGTCTCTCTGCTCATCAACGGCCTTGTCATTGGCGCCGTCGCCTCACGCTGGAAGGCGCTGCACGCTGCGCCCCCCGTGCTCGGTTCATCCTCCAATACTCAGCTCTTCGGCTTTGCTGTCACGCTCCCTCGTGAGCGACGCCGCGCGATCTGGAAATCCGTAGAGGCGGATCGGGATGCCATCCGACCTCTGCGCGAGGTGGTTCACGCGGCACGCGACGAGGCGCGCAAGGCCCTGCTCGCCGAACCATTTGATCCATCGCAGTACGCGGCGGCGCAGAAGCGCCTTTTCGAGGCCGAGCAGCAGATGCGCCTACGGGCTCTCGATGTGGTTCAGGCCATAGCCAAGCAACTGACCCCCGCTGAGCGCGCCACATTCGCTCGTTGGGAGGAGGATGACCGCACCCGGCGACGTGCCTTCTGGCGAGGAATGCGGGGCGAGGATGATCAGGGCCCGCGACGGCAGGGCGACCAAGACAAGAACTGACGCAGCTTGTGCTCCGACCGTCGGCGAGCCGACCGAGCCACCCTTGACAATTGGCCTCTCCAGGCTCACCGACAGGTCGATTGCAGGCCCATCAGGGCTTGGCCGCTGCCTCGGAGACCACCCGTGAAACTCTCGGACTTCAAGGTTCTGACGTTCGACTGCTACGGCACGCTGATCGACTGGGAGAGCGGCATGATTGCCGCACTCACACCGCTGACCGAGCGGCTGCGGCCGGCGCTGTCGCGCAACGCGATCCTCGAAGCGCATGGTCGCATAGAGGCCGCGCAACAGCTCGCGACACCAGCCAAGCGCTATGCCGAGCTGCTCGCCGTCGTCTACAAGCGCCTTGCCGAGCACTGGGGCCTCGCCGTGAGCTGGCAGGAATGCCTGACGTACGGCCGCTCGATCGCCGATTGGCCAGCGTTTCCAGATTCTGCCGAGGCGCTACGCTACCTGAAGCAGCACTACAAGCTCGTGATCCTGTCCAACGTCGACAACGAGAGCTTCGCGCACTCCAATGCGCGTCTCGGCGTCGCCTTCGACGCCGTCTACACCGCAGCGGACATCGGATCGTACAAGCCCGCCATGCGCAATTTCGAGTATATGCTGGCCGATCTCGGCGCGCGCGACATTGAGCGTTCGTCGATCCTCCACGTCGCGGAAAGCCTCTTCCACGATCATGTGCCGGCGAGCAGCATAGGTCTCGCCTCGTGCTGGATTCATCGCCGGCATGGAGACGAAGGCTTCGGCGCTACAAGGCCCCCAGCGACACTGCCGAAGACCGATTATCGCTACGAAAGCATGGCCGCCCTTGCCGCTGCCCACGCGGCCGAGCTTTCCGGTAACTAAAAAAGCCCTTCCGGCGCACTCGGGCCGGAAAGGCTGCCTGACACAAGTCCCGCTGATCGCAAACCTGAAGGCGCACTCGGGGCCAGAGGGCCGCCTGCGCATCCTCGCCGTGTGCGATCTAGTGGCTCTTCCTTGCGCTCAGTCTGATGATTTCGTCTTTGAGTTTCAGTTTCTCGAGCTTTAGTCGGGTAATCTCCACATCGTTGGAGCCCGGTCGGCTCAACTCTTCCTCGATCCGACGGTCGAGAAGCTTGTGCTTCTCAGAAAGCTCTGAAAGATGTGCGTGCAGCGACATCAGGCCCTCCGTGTACGAGTTGACAGTTGAAAGTTTGCCACGGAACAGCGGCGCTGTCCAACCGGCGTGCGTCAACTGGTGCAAAACCTCGTGAGGGTCGCGGCTTAGCGCTGATGGATCTTCCATCAATTGGTTAGATACTTTTTATAATCTATACAAAATCTTCGGCCCACGAACGCACGGAACTGAACGGCCATGACGGCAGCCCAGACCTTCCTCCACCGCGGTGACCTCCCCGAGGGCCTCAAATTCTCCGGCGCCGTTGCCGTCGACACCGAAACGCTCGGGTTGAAGCCGCATCGTGACCGGCTTTGTCTTGTGCAGCTCTCGGCTGGCGATGGCACCGCCCATCTCGTCCAGCTCGATGGTGCCGACTGGTCCGCCCCGCGGCTCAAGGCGCTGCTCACCGACCCCAAGCTGACCAAGATCTTTCACTATGCCCGCTTCGATGTGGCCGTGATCGAGCAGTATCTCGGCGTGGTTACAGGTCCGATCTACTGCACGAAGATCGCCTCGAAGCTGGTGCGCACGTACACCGACCGGCACGGCCTCAAGGATCTCTGCGGCGAATTGCTCGGCGTCGAGCTCTCGAAGCAGCAGCAGAGCTCGGATTGGGCCGCGGCCACGCTGAGCCCACAGCAGCTCGCCTATGCTGCCGCAGACGTCCTTCATCTGCACGCCCTCAAGCGCACGCTCGATGCCATGCTGGTACGCCAGGGCCGCACTGCGCTCGCGGAAGCGTGCTTCGCGTTCCTCCCGATCCGGGCTAGGCTCGATCTCGCAGGCTTCGAGGACGTGGATATCTTCAGCCATTGAATGAGGCTGTGGGTTTTCCCGGATTTGTTGTAACGGCTTGCCGGGTGTCCCAATATCTCCCTAATTCACCGGCAGTGAGTGATCCGGACGCCCGGTTCCAATGGATTCGAGCCGGCGCATCAGCGGGCAAGCATGGCGACGACGATCGATCCACGCCGGGCGCGTGACCGGCCGGGCGGAATAGGCCATGAAGCCGGCCTCGATCGCGCGCGCGCGTTTGCATCTGCGCGCCGCCACAGCCACATGGTCCGCACGCTGCGGTTTGCTCTGCCCGCCTTTGCGCTCGGCATTCTCGGCATCTATGGGATGACGACGTGGCACCTGACGGCGCTGCGCACGAAGGGCGTGACGCTCGAGAGCGTCCAAATATCCAACGACCATCTCGTGATGGCCAACCCGAAGTATGCCGGCGCCGGCAAGGATGGTTCACGTCACGCGGTGCGCGCCCGCTCCGCCGAGACGGACGTGCTTTCGCAGAAGCAGGTCAAGCTCACGACCATCGAAGGCGAGCTCATGCAGTTGAGCGGCACGAAGATCGATCTCGCTGCGACGCGCGGTACATTCGATCAGGAATCGGGCGTGCTGGAACTGTTCGAGCAGATCGACGTGAAATCGACGGACGGCATGACTGCGAAGCTGACGTCCGCCACTGTCTTCACCAAAGAGAACCGCATCATCTCGAACGAGCCCATCACGGCTAATACGGCGACGGGCAGCATCCGCGCCCGAACCATGGAGATGGCGACAAAGCGCCGGCTCGCAACATTCACGGGCGATGTCGCCGTGCGCATGACGCCGCCAGCACCCCCGGCCAATGCCGTGCCGAAGAAGGAGAAGGAAAAACCTGCAAGCACGGCGCTCGGGCCAAGTTTTGCCTCTAATGAGCCCATCGATATCACGTCCGATCGCCTGACTGTCGACGACGAGAAGCGTACAGCCATGTTCCGCGCCAATGTCATCGCGCGCCAGGGAACATCGACACTGAACGCGCCCGAGCTCGATGCGATTTATGCAGGTCGCTCCGCTCTTCCCGGCGCCTCCAGCAGCAGTGATCCTGCCGCGGATCCAGCAGCCTCGCGCCTGACAAATCTCGACGCGCGCGGCGGCGTCGTGATGACACGCGACACCGATCGCGCGACGGCGAGCACGCTGCACTACGACGCCGAGGCCCAGCGCACGCTGCTCAAGGGGCCAGTCGACATGACGTCCGGCATCGACCGCCGCGCGACCAGCACGACGGCCGAGATCGATCACAAAGCGGATCGCATCATGCTCGATGGCGCTGTCGTACTATATCAGGGCAAGAACATCCTGCGCGGCGAGCGCCTCGTCGTCGATCGCGCCAATGGCCGGGCGCGCCTCGACAGCCCCCCGGAGAGCGCGCGCGGAAACGGCCGCATCAGCGTGATCATGTACCGCGCCGAAGCGCCCACATCCCGCGCAAAGTCGAGCCAGGCGGCTGAGGCCAATGATGGCGGCCTGATGGGCGGCGCCTTCCGCACCGATCCAAGCGCACCGATCGACATCGATGCGGCCGTCCTCGATTTCGACGAGAACCGCCGCCATGCGCACTTCACGGGCAACGTCATCGCCAAGCAGGGCGACTTCGTGATCCGTACACCCAGTCTCATGGCGCACTTGCTGGGGCAGGCCTCCCTGCTCTCGGCGGCTCCCAAGGGCAGCGACGCAACCCCTGGGGCATCGAGCCTGAAGAAGATCGAAGCGCGCAACGGCGTGGTCGTCACCGGCAAAGACGGTCAGAAGGTGACCGGCGACTGGGCCGACTTCGATCCGATCGGCAATTTCGCAACGGTCGGCGGCCGCGTCATCGTCAACCAGGGCAAGAATGTCGTCGAAAATTCGAAGCTGATCATGGATCTCACGTCCGGGCGCATCCGTTTCGAGACCAGTGCCACCGAGGCTGTCGCAGCGAACCCGAACGCCGAAAGCACCCTGCCCTGCGTCCCCGGCCAGACGTGCACCTCGAAGCCGCGTGTGCGTGCCATCTTCTACCCGAAGGACGCCAAGCGTCCGCCCGCCGTCCGTGACCGCAACGCACCGGCGGCGTCCATCGCGCCGGAGAGCCCTGCCGGCAGCCAAGCGCCGGCACCCGCCCAGCCGCGTGGCCCGAGCCAGTCGTCATGGGAATCCTCGACTACGCGGTCCCCGGGCACAGGGGCCTCGCAATGAGCTCCAGCCGGCAGGCCCATCCATGACGCGAAATGGCTGGCTGCAGCGGCTCGGCCTCGGTCGCCGCCCGAAGAGCAATGGCGTCTACCATGAGGACGACGCCTCGGAAGAGGACGTCGGCGTGGACGGGTACGAAGGCTGGCTTACGGCCTCCGGCGTGCGCAAGTCCTACAAACGCCGGCTCGTCGTCCGCGGCGTGGATCTGGCCGTCCGCCGCGGCGAGGCCGTGGGCCTGCTCGGACCCAACGGTGCCGGCAAGACGACCGTCTTCTACATGATCACGGGCCTCGTGCCGGCGGACGCCGGCCGCATCACCATCAACGGCCAGGACGTGACCCGTCTGCCCATGTACCGCCGGGCGCGGCTGGGGATCGGCTATCTGCCGCAGGAGGCCTCGATCTTCCGGGGCCTGACCGTCGAGCAGAACATTATGGCCGTGCTGGAGCTGGTCGAGCCCAATCGGCGACGGCGACGGGAGCAGCTCGACGAGCTGCTCGAGGAGTTCCGCATCACCCGGCTGCGCAAAAGTCCCTCGATCGCCCTGTCAGGCGGTGAGCGGCGGCGCTGCGAGATTGCCCGGGCCCTGGCCTCGCGCCCGGTATTCATGTTGCTGGACGAACCGTTCGCCGGCATCGACCCCATTGCCGTCGGTGAAATCCAGCAGCTCGTGCGCCATTTAACCCAGCGCGGTCTCGGTGTACTCATCACCGATCACAACGTCCGCGAGACTCTGAGTCTCGTCGATCGAGCTTATGTCATTGCTGACGGGCAGGTTCTAACCCAAGGTAGTCCCTCGGAAATCATTGCTAACGAGGACGTCCGCCGGGTGTATCTCGGCGACATGTTCGGTTAAGGACTGCCTCAGATCGGGGCGCCCGAACGGGCAGTTTGGCCGCTTATCGCGCAATGCTGTTTACGATTCTGGGCTAGAGTGCCTGCATAGTAAGTGCGCGCGGCTGCCAGTGAGGGCCACGCGCGTTCGAGTGGTCCCTGCGCGGTGTTGGGGCATCGCGAGGCAGCGGTTGGGGATAGTTCGTATGGCGATTACGACGAAGCTCGAGCTCCGCCAGAGCCAGCAGCTCGTCATGACGCCGCAGCTGCAGCAGGCGATCAAGCTATTGCAGCTCTCCAACCTCGAGCTCAACGAGTTCGTCGATGCCGAGCTCGAGCGCAATCCACTTCTCGAACGTGACGAGGAATATGATCCGCCCGCGCCCGCAGCTGAAAGCGCCTTCGAGAAAGATGACAGCTCGGACGGCGACTTTGGCGACGACAACGATTTCGGCGATAACGACGACGCATCATCGGGGCGGCTGGACCTGATTGCCGACGCGACAACACCCGCACACGATCTCGACGCCGACCGTGAAGTTGCCTTTGCTGAGGAGAGTCCGCAGGACATTGCCGCGCTTCTGGCGGGCAGCGCCTGGTCGGGCACGCGCCAGAGCGGCATGCTCGGCGGCGAAGAGGCCGATCTCGAATCCATCCTCACCAGCGACATTTCACTGCGTGAGCACCTCTCGGGCCAGCTCCAGCTCTCGATCGCCGATCCCGTCGAGCGCATGATCGGCGGACATCTGATCGATCTCGTCGATGATGCGGGCTATGTCCGAACCGACCTCGGCGAGCTCGCCGAGCGCATCGGCGCGCCGCTCGCGCAGGTCAAATCCGTTCTCGTGCACCTGCAGACGTTCGATCCACCGGGTGTGATGGCGACATCGCTCAAGGAGTGCCTCGCGCTTCAGCTCAAGGAACGCGGTCGCTTCGACCCGATGATTGCGAAGTTCCTGGATCATCTCGACCTGCTCGCTGCGCACGATCTGCGTCAGCTCAAGCGCATTCTCGGCACCGACATGGAGGACATCACCGACATGATCGCCGAGATCCGCGCTCTCAATCCCAAGCCCGGCAACGCCTTCGGCGGGCCGCCGGTGCAGACCGTGATCCCAGACGTGCTCGTGCGTCCTGCGAATGACGGAAGCTGGCACGTGGAGCTCAACAGCGAGACGCTGCCGCGCGTCCTCGTCAATCGCGCCTACTACACGCGCGTTTCGCGCAATGTCCCGTCGCAATCGCGCGACAAGGAGTTTCTGCTCGAGTGTCTGAACACGGCCAACTGGCTGGTGAAGAGCCTCGACCAGCGGGCGCGCACGATCCTGCGCGTCGCAGAGGAGATCGTGCGCCAGCAGGATGCCTTCCTGGTGCACGGCGTCCAGCATCTGCGGCCACTCAATCTCAAGACGGTCGCCGACGCCATCAAGATGCACGAGTCGACGGTGAGCCGCGTCACCTCGTCGAAATACATGGCGACGAACCGCGGCATCTTCGAGATGAAGTATTTCTTCAACTCGGCGATCGCCTC
>JALHMB010000015.1 GCA_022844275.1 Hyphomicrobiaceae bacterium | reverse complement strand
GATCGGTAACGTGCCGCCAGCCGAGGCGGAAGCCGCCTACTATGCAGCTATGGAGGAACCTGCAGCACTCGCAGCCTGACTCAAGCCAACCAGCCTCCGAAGAAGTCGGTACGGTTCAAACCATCGGATCATGGAACGATACTTCTTCGATGCAGACCGCATCGCTACTTACCGACGTACGGTCGATAAACTTGGCCTCGCGAAATAAGCCTCGGCAGGTTGTTGATTTCTTGCGCGGTCAAGTAGATGGCGGCGAGGATATAGCTGATGGGGCACGCCGCCAGCATCAGCAGACCCGCCAGATGCTGGTCGCCGATCAACGCGCTCGTTTCAGGCAGCTTACCGTCCTCAGCCGTTGGCGAATGAATGATGAGATGAGGCGAGAACACCAGTAGCGCGCCGAGCAGGCACGCGAACTTTCCGCTCATCAAGAGCGCAATTATGCCTTGCCAAGGTCGGTTGTAGGCCGAGATGAGCGCGCTCCAGAACGCTAGGGCGACGAGCAGCAGGCCCGTATGGAGCACGAGCGCCAGCACTGAGGAGGCGTGCATCGCTTGCTGAACGAGCGGACTATGCCACGCCCAAAGCAATCCCATTTGCAAAACGGTCGTAGACCAGATTGCAGCGCTCGACGCTCGCTTATGGCCGATCCATCCCGTGCCGCCCAAACCAACTGCGAGCAGGGGCGCCACGACATTCATCATTGCGATGTGGATCGCCATGTGCCTCGAGACGATCCCAAGATCCAAGAGCCACAGCGCGAACAAGCCGACGATGCCCACCGCGATAGCACTCAGGAACGGCGCGCGAATGCGCTCCAGCCGTAACTGCGGTTCTATTCCAACATTCTGCGATCGAAGCGGCTCGATAGACATCGCGCCTTCTGAGAAAGCTTGCTGCGCCACCTGCCAAAACGAATGTGGACATCAGATTGTTCCCTGTCCGCTGAGTATCGGCTTGCAGCCCGAGGGTTGAACCGTCGGATGTCGGACCAACCCAGCGGATGGTCGGAGCGCCTCCGGAGAACCCGAAGGACATTGCGCGGGTCATTACCGCTTTGCTGTCAATCAGCACTGAACATGTTCGGCCATCGGCATGAGGTTCGCCACGAGCCTCTTAAATAGCCCCACTCTCAACACCCTGTTTTGGGAAGCCTGACCATAGTCCGGGCGTGAAATGTCCGTACTCTCTACACTCTCTCGACGCCGCACCATTCCGCAACGAACAGTGCCATGGTGCCGGTGACTCTCTTCAGAGAAGACAGGCTTACTCGTTCATCGACGCCGTGAATGTTCTGCGAGATGGGGCCGTAGCAAAGTGACGGAATGTTATCGTACAGCGCGTAAACGCGCGTATCGAGATAACCCGGTGTGATGAAGCTCTTGAGGACTGTTCCAGTTGCAGCTTCGTGGGCATTGGCGAGTACTGCCTCAGCCAGTGTGCCGGGCTCCTGAACGTACCCTTCGGCATGGAAGCCGTTGAAGGTCACGCGCGGCGGGTTGTTGCTGAGAAATGGGTCGCTCCGAGCGAACTTTGCGACCCGATCGCTGATCATTGCGGCCGCTTGCGCAGCGTGGACCCCGGGGTAAAGCCCAATACGGCAATCGATGCGGCACCATCCTGGCACCGATGACGCCCAGTCGCCCCCTTCGATCTTGCCGACATTGAGATTGATCGGATGATCAACCTCAGCGAAATGTTCTCGATGGGCTTTATCCGCATTCCATTCAGCCTCCAGTTTCCGAAGCTCGGAGACCACGCGGTAAGCAGCGTCGATGGCATTAGCTCCGTTGCCCATTTCGCGCACATGAACGGGTAGGCCGCGCACCTCGATTTGGAACCAAAGAACGCCAACATTGGCGCGGACCAACATCTCTTCTTCCGGCTCAGGTATGAGGACGGCATTTGCCCTGTATCCACGCAGATGCGTCATCAATGCGCCATTGCCGGTGGATTCCTCTTCCACGACCGATTGGATGTAGACAGTGGCGGCCGGCTGGAGGCCAATACGGCGCAGGGCATCGAGACAAAACAGGTTCGCAGCGTGGCCTGCCTTCATGTCCGCTCCCCCGCGGCCATACAACCAGTCGCCATCGATTGCGGGATCGAAAGGTTTGTGGGTCCACATGTCTTCGGGCCCAGTTGGCACCACGTCGACGTGTCCTTGCAGAATGAGCGAACAACCTTTCTCGTCGCGCGGGTGATGAACCCCGACAATCACTGGCGCGTCTGAGTGCTCACTTGTCCAGTGTCCTCCGCCCGGATGCGCCGCTATGGCGTCACGATCCATTGTAAACCGATCCACGGCGTATCCCCGCCCGCGCAGGGCACGAAAAACAAAGTCCTGGCAAGCATGCTCGGCACCACGCAGCGAAGGAAAGCGGATGAGCTCCTGGGTGAAGGATATTTGTGCCGGAAATCCATCTTCCACCGAAGAGAGGATCCTGGCGCGTAGCTCCGGATCGAGAGACATGCGCTACTCCGCAAGATTGGCAGCATCGGATTACTGCCAACGTAGCGTACATCGCGGCCCTCCGTAACCACACGGAACGAGCGGGCGGGGAACCTGAGGTGGCCAGTGCATCCGGACAAAGGCGGAGAGCCGAAAATCCGCCGTCTATCGTCGTACAAATAGGCAGCTGCGATGACTTCCTCGTCCTCGATGCCATGCTCGACCAAGTGCTACAGATGCCCCTTCGGCGGTCTCGACACGTACACCTCGATCAGCCTTTGGCACACGTCGGTCCGGCCGCGCGTCGCAAGCCTGATCTCGAAGTGGGCGAACGTGGTGAGCTGCATCAATGTATCAGACCACGTCAGTGGAGCACTGATCCCTGGGCCATAATGGGATCCGCGCGCATCCAGGGCTCATAAGCGGACAGACTTCTGAGAGCCAAATCTCTGCAAAGCCTAAAGAGTGCGACGGGCAAACCGTTCGTCCATCTTGATGATCGTCTTGCAGACCTCGGCGGGAAGCAGTGATCTCCTGGCTTTGTTGCTCAGCTACTTCGACTTGTTGAAAGGCTAAGAGAAGCCGTCCCTGCGGAGCCACCGTCGCTCGCTCACAAGGGGCCGTGCGCGGTGGTGGCGGAGCGGGTTGGCGGCCATCCCTGTGTTGGACCCGAGCATCTCGTTACGCCTGTGCAGGGTTAGCCATCGGCCGATATGAATGTCCGCCAGCCAGAACCGCCCACTCGATGCGCGCAAGTTTGTTGGTGAGGGCCTTCGCGAGCAGATTGCGATGCGCCATGCGTTTGGCCGCGCGCTCGATCCATGGCCAAAGTGCAGCCTGCGCGGCTACTGGCTTCTTCACCAGAATAACGTGGGACCCCTGAACGAAATGATGTCGCAGCTAGCAGTTGCAGCGCTTCGAGAGCCAAGCGAGCTTGGTACGGCCGCCGGTAGATACCGGCCTGGGCACCAATCCGAGCTCGATGCTCCCCCCTTCAGCGCCAACGATAAGGCACTGAGCGCGGCCGGACCATGCCATTAGCCGACCGCATCGACCGCGTATGATCAGCCCAAAGAACAGCGCGTATGGATTGGTGCAACGCCTCGACTAACGGACATCGCCAGCAGAGTGATTACATCCGGTCAAAGCGTAAGGTCACGCGTGATGCCGACCGTGGCGCAGGCAACTGGTCGAAGCTGCTCTTCGAAATTATACGACCTTGTCGGCGATCTTCTGCGGCACAGGTCTGCTGGCTGCGAATGAGGGACGCCGCTCCATCCGGTCGGAATAGGCAGCGAGGTCCGGATGGGCATCTCTCCATTTGAGATCGGGCCATCGCACGGAAAGGTACCCGGTCACAGTCGCCGCTGCAATATCGGCCAGTCCGAAGCAATCGCCAACTGCGAATTCTCGCGTTCCTATCCTTCGCGCAATATCTTGCAAGCCACGGTCAATCTTGCGCCTTTGACGTGCCAGCCACTCCGCACTTTGTTGCTCCGGCTCCCTGTGCCGCTCCCCGAAATGCAGGACAAAGGCATCACAGACGCCATCTGCCAGAACTTCGATCTGCCGAGCCGCAAGACGCCCGTCTAAATCAGCCGGAAGCATCGGTGGCGTCGGGTGCTTGGCTTCCAGCCATTCCAGGATGAAATGGCTTTCGTAGATTCCTTCTCCAGCCGGAGTGATGAGTACGGGTAGCTTCTCGAGGGGGTTCCACTTGGGAGTTTCGGTGGTGGCGTCCCACGGCACCTCGGTTTTCAGAGTGAAGGGTATCCCCTTCTCGATGAGCGCAATGCGCACCTTACGCGCATAGGGCGACGGTGTAGCTGAGAGGAGGGTGTACATTGAATGCATCCCTTGGAGCCAAAGGCCGCGAGAAGATTGTGCTATCGACGCTGCTAGATCCTAGCCTCAAAGCAGAGTTGCCGGAGTAGTCCTTACTGGAGGCGATGCTACTGGTCCAGAGCGAGGATCCGTTTCGTCGAGGGTGACAGTGGTGACCGCCCCACCGCCTTCATCATTCGTCCAGACCGGCCGCGCCGGTGCCGTGACTTCTATGTACCTGCCGAAGAACGCCATAGGCTGCTCGGAGGAGTGATGGTGGAACTCCAGACGGTACTGCCCTCCCGTGCGGATACCCATGTCGCACGACAGCAGCGATAGGCCACACGACTTCTGCACAGGATGGCCGAGTCTCGCAGAGATGCGCGGGCCCCAGTGCAGAATATCGGAGAGCAGGGTGAGGCTCCTGATCTTCTCGATGGCCTGTTCCTTGATGGAGAATTTCAGCAACTGGAAATCCGCCAACGGTACCCGCATTTATTCGGCTTGGCCGCCCCGCCAGCCGCCAAGATTTATAAGCGCCGCAGAATCCGAGTTCCTCATTCGCGTTGAGGCATATTTCCGTGTGGCCGGCGGTCACCGGAATTAATGGACCTAAATGCCGACTAGAAGTCGGCGCCGGGTCAAGCCGCGCTGAATGTCTTAGCCAGCGCAGAAACAAAATTGATCGTCATCAACGTTAGCAAACTCGCGACGTGCTTATACTCTGCCACTTGACGTTTCCTCCCTAGACTTGGGCCGCTGGCGCGACTGGCGGCCCGTTCTTTATGGCCCTACGCGCGACACAGGCACCGACCTGCTGCAGGAAGTTCGTGAATGTCCCGCCTAGCCGGCTTCGATTGATTTGCAGACACGCCAGGATCGCCATGTCCCCTTTCTGGGCGATTGGTACGGGGGCTGGCCCTTGTGGTTCGCGAGCGCCGCCCGGATAAATTCGAGCGTGGTGAAGCGATCTCGTCCGCCGCTCGAACGCTACGAAATCGGCAATACAATTATGTCCATCGCTGGACTCACTTCATAAATCTGCAACTTGATCTTTGGTGCGGCCATGGCGACGTAGGGTGAGGTGGGAACGCCATCGAACAACGTGTGTTTATCGCTCGGCTCGACATCGAGCACTACCGTCGCAACTAGCTGCCGAGAAGGGTGAGGGCACTCGGCGAACGATCGTTCGCTTGCGTGACGAGGAAGGGGCCAAGTTGGTGTCCGGTTGTCCCCATCGGAGAGCCCAGCCTCCTCTGGAAGCCGGCTCGTGATGCCTGACTGATCGGCGCTGCAGGGCGCATCCGCCGGCGACAATTGTCGCCCGGACTTGATGGCCATCATTGTCTTCGGAACGCCGCTCGGCTGTCATGCGCTTTTCCAGGGCTGGTGAAATGCAAGAAACAAACAAGCCTCTTTCTCCAAAAGTCGCGGAAGAGGCCATGCGGGGCTACGTCCGCGTGCGTGGAGCACGCGTGCACAATTTGAAGAATATCGATCTCGCCATTCCCCGCGATGCCCTCGTGGTGTTCACCGGCGTGTCCGGCTCAGGCAAATCATCGCTGGCGTTCGGCACGCTCTACGCGGAGGCGCAGCGGCGGTATCTCGAATCCGTCTCGCCCTATGCGCGGCGTTTGTTTCATCAGATGGCCGTTCCCGAGGTTGACGAAATCGACGGCCTGCCTCCGGCCGTGGCCTTGCAGCAGCAGCGCGGGTCGCCCACCACGCGCTCTTCCGTAGGTAGCGTAACGACGCTGTCCAATCTGCTTCGAATGCTGTACTCGCGCGCCGGCGATTATTCACGGCACCAGGCGCATCTTGATGCCGAGGCTTTTTCGCCAAATACGCCGGCGGGAGCCTGTCCCCAATGCCATGGGCTCGGTCGTGTCTACGATGTGACCGAACGCTCGATGGTGCCGGATGATTCCAAAAGTATTCGAGAGCGCGCGATTGCAGCCTGGCCGCCCGCCTGGCATGGCGGCAACCTGCGCGACATGCTGATTACGCTCGGCTACGACGTCGATCGTCCGTGGCGCGAATTGCCGAAAAAGGCCCGAGACTGGATCCTGTATACCGATGAGCAGCCGGTGGTCCCTGTTTACATCGGGTATGACGCGGACGAGGCGCGAAGGGCGATCAGCCGTAAGGAGGAGCCCAGTTATCGCGGCAATTTCTCCAGCGCCAGACGATATGTGCTCAACACCTTTGCCACCACTGAAAGCGCATCGATCAAGAAGCGGGTATCGCGCTACATGGTAAGTAGCGAATGCCCGCTCTGTCATGGCAAGCGGCTCCGCCGCGAATCGCTTTCGGTCAAGTTTGCCGGATTCGATATCGCCGATATCTCCAGGATTCCGCTGACCAGGCTCGCTGACCTCTTGGGTCCCTATGCGGAGCCCACCGCTCCTGCCCTGACCAAGCTTAAGGCGCAGCATCCAGAGAAGGCTTTGGTGGTGCAGCGGATAGCCGAGGACCTCGGCGGCCGCCTCACGGTTCTGCTTGACCTCGGGCTTGGCTATCTTTCGCTCGAGCGGAGTACCCCGACACTTTCCCCGGGCGAACTGCAGCGCCTGCGACTGGCAACCCAAGTGCGTTCCAACCTGTTCGGCGTCGTCTATGTACTCGACGAACCTTCCGCCGGACTTCATCCGGTGGACACCGAGGCGCTGTTGACGGCGCTCGACCGATTGAAAGCCTCTGGGAATTCGCTGTTCGTGGTCGAACACGAGATCGATGTGATCCGGCATGCGGATTGGATTGTCGACGTCGGGCCAGGTGCCGGCGAACTCGGTGGCCATGTGCTCTACAGCGGTCCGCTGGAAGAGTTCAAGCAGGTAGAGCAATCGCAAACCCGCCGTTACCTGTTCGGCAACTCCATTGTGTCACATCGAACGCCGCGCTCGCCCAAGGGCTGGTTGCGGGTGCGTGGCGTCAGTCGCAACAACCTCGATAAACTCGATGTCGATTTTCCGTTGGGAGTATTCACCACCGTGACTGGTGTTTCCGGCTCGGGCAAGTCGAGCTTGGTGAGCCAAGTCCTGGTGGAATTGATTTCAAAAGAGCTCGGCCATCCTGTCCCCTCGATCGACGATGAAGGCGACGAGCTCGAGCGGACTGTCGTGACTACACTCGGCGGCCGGATTGCGAGCGGAATGGAGGGTGTCAAGCGATTGGTGGTCGTCGACCAAAAGGCGATCGGACGCACACCACGGTCCAACCTTGCGACGTATACAGGCCTGTTCGATTACGTACGCAAGATCTTCGCGGCCACCAAGTCGGCACGCGCCCGTCACTACGACGCTGGACGCTTTTCCTTCAATGTACCTAATGGCCGCTGCGAGACGTGCGAGGGTGAAGGCTCTGTTTGCGTCGAATTGCTGTTCCTGCCCAGTGTGTATGCACCGTGCCCAAGCTGTCACGGCGCTCGATACAACGCCAAAACTCTTGAAATAAAATACCGCGACAAGAACATCGCCGAGGCACTGGGACTGACGGTCGATGCCGCCTTCGCGTTCTTTGCCGAGGAGCCGCAGGTGCGCCGGTCTCTCGATGTGCTGCGGCAGGTTGGCCTGGGCTATCTGCGACTGGGCCAGCCGGCGACGGAGCTTTCCGGCGGCGAGGCCCAGAGGATCAAGCTTGCCACCGAGCTGCAGCGGACGCATCGTGGCCAAACGCTCTACGTCCTTGACGAGCCCACCACGGGACTTCACCCGGCAGACGTCGAGAAGCTCATCGCACAACTCGAGGGGCTGGTCGAATCCGGCAATACCGTCATCGTGGTGGAGCATGACATGCGCGTCGCCGCCGGCAGCGACTGGGTCATGGATATGGGGCCTGGTGCAGGTGACGAGGGCGGTCATGTGGTGGCGTTCGGCACGCCAGCCGAGGTCGCTGAATCTTCCACAAGCCGCACCGCGCCGTACCTGTCGCGGTTCAGGGCCCGGCTCGCGGCCGACGCGTCACCGTCCAATCTCCTCGCCGTACATCAGTGAGATCGCGTGTGCGACAGCGGTGGAACTATCAAGGCGCTTATTCATCAATTCAATGAACCGTTGCGACGTGCGCTACCGGAGAGGCCACGAGACTATTGCTTCGGCGTTTTGTCCGCGATGATAACCAGTTTATGAATTTTCGGAGTCGTATCGAACAAGTTGCCTGCCGTGACCTTCTCCATCAATGCGGCAGCGACCTTTCCATTGAGGTGCGCATCGCGTCCAACCTCGTCGTCGAAGGTGTCGAAAATCGCGAAAGATGAGGGTCCTTCCTGGAACGCATACCATGAGATCGTTCCGTATTCCGCGTTCACCAAAGGAACCGCCGACCGCAGAAAGTCCGCGACCTCTTTCTCCTTGCCCGACTTGGCGCCCCGGATGCGGTCGATATCGTTGGAGAGAATTTGAGTCGGCCACCACTATTCCTCGTTCCGCAGCTCATCGAACGCCTGCATCAAGCTCCTTTCGCGAATGCTGACGGCGGGGCGGCCTCTGCGCTATCCCTTTGCCGCGAGCGCAACCGGAAAGCTAGGACGAGAAGCAAACCACCAAACACAACCGCATAGGCGCCGAGCCAAATGGCCAGCACGATGGCTCCGGCAAGCGGCGCGAGGATCAACAGGAAGCCGAAGATGACCGAAAGCACGCCCGCGGCACGCAGCCACCAGCGGCCGTGCCCTTGCGTTAGGCGAAACGCCGCCGCGGACATCAGGATGCCGGAAACGATGGCCCAAGCAGCGATCAGGATGGTGAAGACAAAGATCGTTATGCCGGGCCATAAGAACGCAAGGCTACCGGTCGCGATGTTGCAAACGCCTTCAAGGACAAGAAGTCCCCAGCGTTCGCCCTTACGCGCCGCCCGGACGGCGGAAATGATCGCCAGCACACCGTCGGCCAGCATGTAGGCTGCAACGACGAGGACAAGCACGAGGAGCGTGATGTCCGGAAACAGAAGGGCGAGGACTCCAAAGATAATCCCAAGCACGCCGCGCAATGCCACCAGCCACCAGTTCCCGGCGAGGACAGCACTCATGGCTGTGGACTCGGATGTCGCGGAACTGCTTGGCTGCTCTGTTGTCTTGCTCGTGTTATTCTGTTCGGCCGATGCGCTGGTAGCCATACTTCTCTCCAGTCGGGGTTCTGGGACCGAGGCGCGCCACGCGCGTCGCCGCAATTGCCCCACCAGAAGCAGATGTTCGAGTTGTAAGCCATGACAGCCGTCAATTTGTGCGGGCTATCGAGCGAGCGAAGCAGAGACCTTGCTGGCTGCTTTGCGCGCGACGAGAGGCGAGACAGCCGACGTATGAGTGTGCGCACCGCGCGGGTCGCGTACGCACGAGCACCGGAAACGAAGCGACTCGCCGAAGCAATGCGCTGTTCGGTCTTGGCGACGGTGCCTAGTGCACTCCCGCCCGGCGACGCTATAAAATGCCGGCGAGCAGAAAATTGACGACAATCATGGGCGCTGCGCTCCAGTGCCTCTAAGTGTCGGAACTCGTCACTGTTCGAGAGGAGCCGCCATGAAACGGTTTTTTGATGAGGTTCGACCGACCATTCTGCTGCCCGCTTTAGCAATGCTCACCGCAGGCACCGTGCTCGTCACTCCGAGAACGGCACTGTCCCAGGTCGTTCAACTCGTCGAGGTAGACGTAAGAGTGCTCGGTCAGGGCTTCCGTGCCAGCGAGTTGATGGGGCAGAACGTTTACAACGATAAGAACGAGAACATCGGTAAAGTTGACGACATTATCACCGACAACAAGCGCGTTCTTTTCATGGTGTTGCAGGTCGGCGGCTTTCTTGGCATCGGCGGCCGGCTGATCGCAGTCACCTCGGAAAGTCTGGCGGTGGAACAGGACGGTTCAAAGCTAAAGATCAAGCTGCTTGGCGGGTCGCGCGAAGCTCTCGAGAAATCGAAGGAGTTTAAATACCCCGACAAAGCGCAGGAGAAATCGCAACAGCCCAAGCAGTAGCTGCCTGACGACGCGGCGGAAGCTATCGGCATGGAGTTGTGATCGATCCGGCTCGTTGCTCAACCGGCTCTTGTGCGCAAATCAGGCCGATATCGTCAAAAATCACTGAGGCGCCATGCCCGCGGTCCTATCGATCTTAGATCTCGTTCGCGTCACCGAGGACACCGATGCGCGCGGCGCGCTCGACAATGCGCGCGACCTGGCCGCTCATGCCGAAAAATGGGGGTATCGCCGCTTCTGGGTCGCTGAACACCACAACATGCCAGGCATCGCAAGCGCCGCGACCTCGGTCGTCATTGCCCATATCGCGGCCGGCACCGCGCATATCCGCGTGGGCGCCGGCGGCATCATGCTGCCCAACCACGCCCCGATCATTATCGCGGAGCAATTCGGTACTCTGGCACGGCTCTTCCCCGGTCGCATCGATCTCGGCCTTGGCCGCGCGCCCGGTACCGATCAGGAGACCGTTCAAGCCCTGCGACGACCTCCGGGAAGCGTGGAAAGTTTTCCGCAGGACGTGCTGGAGGTTCTGAGTTTATTCGCTCCTGCACGGCCGGGTCAGCGTGTTCAGGCAGTTCCGGCGGCGGGAACCGATGTTGAGGTATGGATCCTCGGGTCCAGCACGTACGGCGCGCAAGTCGCTGCCCAGTTCGGACTTCCCTACGCCTTCGCCTCGCACTTCGCGCCCGATCAATTGATGCCCGCCCTTGATATTTATCGACGCCGCTTTAGGCCATCTCAGCGGCTCGACCGGCCGTATGCGGCAGTCGGCGTCAACGTCATCGGCGCTGAGACAGACCGCGAGGCGCTGCGTCTGGCGACCACGCAGAAGATGTCCTTTACCAATCTTATTCGTGGCGAGCTCGCGCTTAGCCAGCCGCCCATTGACGATATGGACACTTACTGGACACAGGCGGAGAAGTCGCATGCGAACCGTATGCTAGCCCGGTCCATCGTAGGCTCTCCAGAGACCGTACGCGTCGGCATTGATGCCCTCGTGGCCGAGACCGGCGCCGACGAGCTGATCGTCGTTTCGGACGTTTACGATCATGATGCGCGGCTGCGTTCGTTCGAGTTGATCGCAGCAACGCAGACCACCGGCGCCGAGCCCGCGGCCTATTTCATGCCCGGTAAACGGGCCTGATCGCTTTGTTGTCGATGGGATCGACTGTTCGACCTGCTGCCTTAGCGGCAACTGCCCCTGGCACGACGATTGCTCCGATGCTCTAGCTTACAGTATCCGCTTCGAGAGGTGGCGTCCGCCCGCGGTTACCCAAGCGCGGGAGTACCTCTCGGCCGATTTCCTCCAGCACCTCCCCCGCAGCGCGCCGGCCATATTTCAGGTTGAGAATGACGTGATTGACGCCAGCGCCGGCAAGTTCGTTCAGGAAGTCGAGCATGAAATTGCGGCCGGCTCGGAACCCGAGATGAATTGGCCGAGGTGGCTCGGCCGGCTCATCGGCCAGATCGACGTAGAGGGACTGCACGAAGGGCTTGAAGACACCAGGCGACACGACCTCCACCGCTGCGCGCCATTTTGCGACCAGCTCCGCCTGCCGCGCGAGGTCGCGTGGATAGGTGATCCAGCCGTCTGCATGCGTGGCGATCCACTCAAGGCTCTGGCGGCTCGAACCGGTGATCAGGATCGGCAGGCGAGAGACGGGTTTGGGCACGAGGTCCGCCGCTCCCATCATGGCGCCATAGCTCGACTGGACGCTTGGAAACTCCTCCATGAGCACCTTGCGGATTACCGCCAGGTTCTCGCGAAAGAGGACGTCGCGCTGGAGCCAGTCGACACCGAATGCTGGAAATTCAACGGGGCGGTCACCGGAGGCCACGCCGAGTACGAATCGTCCGCCTGTCAGCTGATCGATGGATGCGGACGCCTTTGCGGTATGGATCGGATGACGCAGGGGGAGGATGATAGAGCCGGTCGCAAGCGCGATCGTTGAGGTATGCGCCGCGATCCAGCCCAGCCACACCCACGGATCGTAGACCTGGCCCAGATCCCCGAAATTGGGGTCGCGCAGAGGCACGTCTCGCGTCCAGAGGCCGGCAAAGCCGAGTTCCTCGGCGCGTTGCGCAAGATGCGGCTGGTCGCGCATGCTGGGCTCGTCCCTCTCGAAGGCTTCGATCGGGAAGAACACTCCGAGCGATAACCGGTCAGGCGCGAACATGCGCCGAAAGCCGGCCGAATCGCTGACGGACGCAGTTTTCTTGGCCTTCAGCATGATGCCTCATTCTGGGCGAGGGGCGAATCGGCGCCATGACAATGGTCAATTCTTCAACGAGAGAAAGGAAGCTGTGCCAGACAAGCAGGCTTTATTCCTCGCATCCACGGTGCCCGCAACCCGCAACCAAGTTCGTTTTTTGCAGGCCCAGATGTGCGCAAATTCGGCAGGTCGCTCATCGGTGGGCAATGCTGCACTTGCACAGGACCGCTTTCAGAATCTTTGGGGATCCGCAAATCGGGCGGCATCTGATTCAAGCTGAGTGCTGCAGTTGGAGGCCAACGTGAACGTGTCGCGGCGTCGGTTGCCCGTGACCAGATCTGCCTGCGACGACGCACGAATGCGCGCGCAGCGCCTTCGTCATAACTTGTCCGGCCCCAATTGAGCGGTCGCTATTAGGCACCTCGCAAATGGGGTGCAAGGGACGCTTTGGCTTCGAGCAATGCGAGGTCGATCGCCACTACCATATCCTGAAACTCGAATGATCCGTCGTATCTGCGCCCGTTGATAAAGAACGAAGGCGTACCGTTTACTCCGCTCCGCGCGCCACCGATGAAGTTGCTGCGAACCGTTGGTGCAAAAAGACCTGTCTCGAGGGCAGTACGCAGCTTATCAGTGGACAACTTGAGTGCCTTCGCCAGCGAAAGGTAGAGGGGCAAACCAAGCCTAGCTTGATTTTCGAACAGCCCATCGTGCATCTGCCAGAAAAGCTCGTGTGCACCCGCAAACTCGGCCGTCTCCGCAGCACTCTCTGCATGTGGATGCGCTGTCGCTAGCGGAAAATGCCGAAAAACAAGACTCATCTCTCTGCCGAAGCGCTTCTGGAGGCGCTTGACCATCGGATGCGCCAGTCCACAAAATGGGCACTCGTAATCTCCGTACTCCACCATGATGACCGGCGCAGTTATGGAGCCCTGAATGTGATCATCCGGCGTGACTGCGACTCGCAGTAGAGACATTTTCATTCTCCTGATCTAACTTCTCAAGTGCGTCGAGGATGCCGTCTGCCCCGGGATTGACGGCGATGGGGGAGCAATGGCTCCAAAACACGACACCCTGCTTGTCGAGGACGAATAGCGCTCGCTCGCACACGCCCTCGCTCTCGCGAAAGGCACCGAACTTCATTGCCACGGCACCTTTGGGATGGAAGTCCGAAAGAAGGGGAAAGTGCAGCTTGCGGTGTTGCACGTAGGCGGCGTGGCACCACACGCTGTCGACGGAGACTGCGACCAATTCCGCACCATGCTTGCGGAATTCTGGAAGAACCTCGTTGTAGAGCGCCAGTTGATCGCCACAGACAGGGCTCCAGTCCGCCGGGTAGAAGGCGATGATCACCGGCTTGCCAGCGAGATCCTGGAGCGACAGCTTCTGATCCGGCGTCACCGGCAGTGTGAAATCCGGAGCGCGAGTACGCGGAGCCAATATCTGAGCCATCTCTCCTCACCTCAGCGTAGATAGGTCTGACTGCTCTAGGCGCACATTGTACGATTAGGGTCGTCGCATCGCGTTGATGATCGTCAAGTTTTCGGGGATCTATTGTGCGCACGAGCCGCTTGATGACGCCGTGCGGGTCAAAAGTATGAACTCGGTGGCGGCGCTGTTTGCCGGGCGATGAATACGGCTATGCTGCGAAAGATCGCCCAGCACGTGATGCAGTGGCTCGGTTTGCGCTACGACACGCGCAGCCAGATGTCGGCGTGCGGATTGCACCTCCCATCAGCCGGCATGCTGACGATGAAACGGCGATGAACTGCTCTCATCCCGATTGTTTGCGCCCCGAGTGCGGGTTCCTTGCTCCGCGGCTCCGGAGCTGGGCGGTCGTCTCCGTGAGCCCCTCACTGGTGATGCCGAAGAAGATCGGCAATGCAAGGTAGATGAGCAATGCCAGCATGGGCGCATACACCCAACCGATTACGCCTGCCAAACCGTAGAGCACAATGCCCAGCGAAGCGCGCAGTCGCTCTTTGGGAAAGAAACCTGGATCGATGTTGTCTTCCAGCAGGTATGCGCGGGTGCTCAAGACATGGAACAGAAGCAGCCAAGCTAGGCACATCGCAGAGCCAATGACAGCATATAGCGCAACGGCCACCGACGCATCGAACGGCGTCCCATACTGCAGCGCGCTGGAGAGAACCGCGGTCGGAAACGGGATGAGCGCGGATGTAAGAAGAAGGAACAGGTTCGCCAGATGCACACTACGGTCGCAATAGCGCACTCGAGAGAATACGGCGCGATGATTCAGCCATATGACCCCAACGTACGTGAAAGAGGCGAGGAAGGCGAAATAGGTGGCCCATTGGGCGAACAGCCTGGAGAGAAGATTCCCCGGCTGATAGTCCGGCCGCACAATCTCAAAAACCAGCAGCGTGATCGTGATCGAGAGAACGCCATCGCTGAAGGCTTCAAGTCGGTCCGTGCTGGACAATCGCACGTGCGGTAGAGATGGACGACGATCCCCTTGCACGTGTGGCAGATCGGGTCGATCCTCTCGGCCAGGGCCGTCCATGATTGTTGGCTGAACGGTCATTGAAGAACCAAAATCTTGCCAGCTGCCAGCTCAGCTTCGCGCCATTGCAACCGATGTCGGGCAGCTGCGCCATGACAATCGTCAAGAAACAGGCCGTCGCGGCGCCCTCGTAACCAACGATCGCGCGCAGAGTTCACGGGCCATCGACGCTATTGAACAGACTAACTTTCGCGTTGCCAACGCCTCTCAGTGGGTATTCAATCCCGATTACACTGAGTTAGACGCTCGGTCGGCCGTGGCATCGCCAGCGGTTCGTGCTGTTTACACGCCACGTGAATGTGACGTTCTGCCAATCGGCCAAGGACAGCACCACTGCATCCCGCAATTCTAGCGTAGGAGCCAGATATGGTGCAGAACAACAAGCGGGTGACGCTGGCGAGGTCGGCCGTGGACCGGCGTTGTCATGTCTGCGCGTTCTTCAATAGCCGGGAAGATGAATACAAGGTCATGCTCCCCTTTCTGAAGGAGGGCCTTGAGGCAGGTGAGAAAGTCTTCCAGATCATGGATCGGCGCCAGCGCGACGAGCGCTCGCGCCGCTTGACGGATGCCGGCGTCGACGCCGCCGCCGCCGAGCAGAATGGCCTGCTGGAGGTACGTCCCTGGGAGAATGCGCATTTGAGCGATGGCCGTTTCGACCAGCACGCCATGATTGCGCTTATCGAAAGCCTTGCTAAGGACGGGCAAAGACGCTCCGGCGTAACGCGGCTTTGGGCGAACATGGAATGGGCGCTCGAGGACTTTCCCGGCGTTAACGACGTTGTCGAGTACGAGTCGCGCATCAACGACATGCTGCCGAAATACGACATGGCCGCAGTGTGCACTTACGACTTGGCGAAGTTCAGCGCCTCCGTTGTCATGGACGTGCTGCGCACGCATCCGCAGATGATTGTCGGCGGCATCCTGCGGGAGAACCCATTCTACTCACCTCCAGACGAGTTCCTGCGGGAGCTTCGCGACCGCGGGGCACCCGTATCTTGAGTTGCTAGTTGGTGAGAGTGCGCGCTGAGCAGGAGCCCTCGCCGTGTCGTTGACTGGGGTTCGTGACAGCCAAGAGTTGCGACATAGCATCCGCGACCTGGTCGCGTTATCGACGCTGCCGGCCATCTGGAAAGGCTATGACCCGCAACAGATCGCCGACAGCGTCGCCGCGGCCCTGCTCACAATGCTCGGTCCGGATGTCGTTTGCGTTTCCCTGCCGGGCGAACGCGAGGAGGCTGGCATCGAGATTATCAGGACCGCCGGCATCTCAGCCGAGTTGGACAACGCCATTCGCACAGCCTTGCAGGGATGGCTGCGGAGCGGGTCGTCGAGCCAATCGGCAAGTGCAGTCCCGCTCGGGCATAGCACTTTAAATCTAGCTTCTGCCCCTATCGGCTTTGGCAGCGATGCGATTCTTGTGGTTGGTTCCCGCCGCGCCGACTTTCCGAGCGAATCCCAGCGGCTTCTGCTCGGCGTCGCCGCTAGCGAGGCGACGATCGCTCTCCAACGGTGGCATGCGGAAGCCGATCAGCGTCGCTTTGTGGCCTTGGTGGAGAATTCGTCCGATTTCATCGGCGTTGCCGGCCTCGACGGCGTGCCGCAGTACATCAATGCCGCCGGCCTGCGGTTAGTTGGCCTTGGTGGGTTGGCCGAAGCTTCCCGCCTGCACGTGCTCGATTTCTTGATGCCGAAGGAGGTGGCGTTGGTGCGGGACGAGCTTTGGCCCCGCGTCATGCGCGATGGCCGCTGGGTCGGCGAACTCGAGTACCGCCACTTCAAGACCGGCGCCGCAATTCCGTTCCTTGTCGAGTGGTTCCGGATCGACGACCCCCGACGCGGGTACCCGCTCAACATCGCGACCGTCAGCCGTGACCTTACCGCCCAGAAGCGGGCGGAGGCCGAGTTACTGCACCTCAATGATACGCTCGAGCACCGCGTAGCTGACCGGACCAGCGAGCTGGCCGAGGCGCATCGCAAACTGATTAGGGAAGGCAGGGATCGCGAGCTTGCGGACGCACGTCTCCAGGAAATGCGGCAGGAGCTATTTCATGCAGCGCGCCTTAGCGCTGCCGGGCAGACGGCGGCTGCGCTCGCGCACGAGTTGAACCAGCCCCTCACCGCTGCCGCCAATTCCGTCGCTGCGGCGCGGCGTCTACTGGCAAATGGCGGCGAAGGGATTGTTACGGCATTGGAGGTGATGGGTGAGGCCGGCGAGCAGATCCTTCGCGCCGGCAATATCATGCGGCAGTCGCGCGAATTTGTAAGCCGTGGCGAAACGGAGAAGCGGGTGGAGCGGGTGTCGACGATGGTCGAGGAGGCTCGTGCGCTGGCCCTGAAGGGGCCGGGGGCGCCCGGTGTGCAGGTGCGACTGCATTTTGAGCCCAACGCTCCGCACGTTCTCGTCGACCGCATCCAGATCCAGCAGGTGCTGTTCAACCTCATGCGTAATGCCATCGAGGCCATGCACGCAAGCCGACGGCGCGAGCTGGACGTGGCGACAAGTTTGCATGATGAACGCATGGTGGAGATCGCCGTGACCGACACCGGGCCGGGCCTTGACGACGACGTCGCCGTGCGGCTGTTCGAACCATTCGTTTCCACAAAGCCGAACGGCATGGGGCTCGGCCTCTCTATCTGCCGTTCGATAGTCGAGGCGCACGGCGGCCGCCTGCAGAGCGAAGCAAATCCGGGTGGGGGCATGAGCTTCCGCTTCACCGTCCCGTCAGCGCCACACGATGGAGACAACAATGACCGCTGACCGAACGGTCCATGTGGTGGACGATGATGCCGCGGTGCGACGCTCGCTCGAGCGGCTACTTCATTCGGCGAGCCACGCGTGCGTCTCCTACCCTACACCGGCGGCCTTCCTCGACGCGGTGCGCGAGCTGCCGGGCGGCTGCATCCTGCTGGACGTGCGCATGCCCGACATGGACGGGCTGGAGCTGCAGGATCGCCTCATCCAACTCGGTGTAACGCTGCCCGTGATCGTCATGACAGGCCAGGGCGATGTCCAAACCGCCGTGCGGGCCATGAAGGCTGGCGCCGTCGACTTCATCGAGAAGCCATTCGATGACGAGGCGCTGCTGGGCGCCATCGAGGTGGCGCTGGCCCGAGTAGGCCGGCCGGATCAGACTCTCGCGTCCACCGAGGCTGCTCAGCGGATCGCCGCGCTCAGCCCGCTTGAGCGGCAGGTTCTTGACGCTTTGGTTTCGGGTCGATCGAACAAGCAAATTGCTTTCGACCTTGGCCTCAGCGTGCGCACGGTTGAGGTCCATCGCGCCCGGATGATGGAGCGGCTAGGTGCCCGTCAGTTGGCGGAAGCCATTCGCTTGGCCGTTATGGCGCAGCTGGCGTCCGGCACGGGGCCCGACCGGCTTGGCGTCAGCTGAACTGTTCCCGCGATGGAAGCTGGCGACTTTGCGACGTGCGAACGATGCATCGCTATCGCTGTCGCCCTCCTCCAAAGCTTGTCTATCAACGATCCTAACGCAGCGCGTGCCAGAGAGCGCAATGACACCGCGCTGCTTGAGCTCCGTCAGAGAGCGGCACACCGTTTCGACGGACAGCGCCAGACAATCGGCGATGTCGTAGCGCGAGATCGGCAGCTTGATGGTGTCCGTCGCACCGCCGGAGCAGCGTTCAATCAGCTCGAGCAAGAAGGCGCCAACCTTCTCCCGCGCCGTGACGCGGCCTAGGAGCAGTAGATGAGCGCGAGTTCGCGACAGCGCCTTGTACGCGACATGGCGCAGTTCGCGCGCCAGCTGTGGGTCTGTGTCCGCCATCATCTCTGCGCGATTGCGCAAGTAACTCGCGACTATCGTGCCCTCGACGACCGCCTCGACGGTGGAATCGCAATCGTATTCGTTGCGCTCGGAGAAACCGAAAAAATCGCCTGGGAGCAACAGGTCGATGATCTGGCGCCGGCCGTCCGCCCGTATGACGCAGCGCCGGGCCGAGCCGGAAACCACGCGGTACCAGTATTCCGCGGGACGCGACGAGCTGCATATTTCCTGGCCGCGGCTGCAGCGGATGCTCACCGCCAGCGCTTGCAGGCTCTGCAGCGCGTGCATTTGGGAGTCTGCTTTTTTATTCGATGTCACTTGGCGAGGCTGCGACGAGCTACTGGCGCGACCGGAACATGCATTCGTCCGCATAAGATCCTCCCTAAGCACATTGCCAAGTTGCGGTGCCGCGCCCAAAGGAATGGAGCGTTGACCGGGGATGACGATCAAGATGGCTGTGGCTGTGCGTGAGGGAAATTCGGCAAAATCACGTAGCGTAGGAATACGTAAACGCAAGCCATGCAATGGATGGTTACGGTCTCGCTTCGATGTGACAGTACCAACGGAGCCTCCCCTCCCGGCCGGGCCGTCCGCAACAAAACACGTGCAAAAGTTGATGGTCGTCATGGTGGCTCGACGCATCCGCTCCCAGTGTCGAAGCGGTTCCCGACTGCGGCACAGGGAGGCGAACTATGAACGACGTTGTCGGCAGGTACAGCAGCCCGGACGCCCAACCTCCCCGTCACTACGGATCAGAAGCTGGATTTGTAGGCGAACGCGCGTCTGCCAGCGCAGGCGTTCGCTTCATCCAAATCCGGGCAGCACGTGCATGACCACGGGTGATCCGAGGGCTTTCATGTGGGCCGAAGCTTGCGCGCTGATTGATCGGGCAGAACGCCTGCAGCGCCAGTTCTTCCACCCAAGCCTGGCCGATGCTCATCGAGCCTTGTGGGAGCCGCCCGTTGACATTTACGAGACCGAGCGGGAGTTCCGCGTCGTCGTCGCCCTTCCGGGTGTCGAGCAACGCGATCTTGCGGTTTCGATCGAGGGGGATGTGCTGATCATCGCTGGGAGGAGGCGGTTCCCTTCGCTTACCGACGATGCGGTCATCCACCGCTTGGAGATTCCGCACGGCCACTTCGAGCGTCGGATGCGGGTGTCGATGGAGCGGCTTCGGCTGAGCCGATCCCAGCTTCTCGACGGCTGTCTCGTTCTGGTCCTGACCAAGCAAGTCTGACATTAGGTGAGGTCATGGCAGACGCAACTGAACAATCGAGGGCTGCCGCGCAGGCGAGCACTGCCAGCCATCCGCCCGTTCCGCAAGACGCTCTCATCATACTGCCGGTTCGCCAGACCGTGCTGTTTCCCGCCATGATGCTGCCGCTGGCCGTGGGGCGACCGCAGTCGATCGCCGCTGCTCAGCAAGCAGTACGCGAGCAACGCTCGCTAGGCGTGCTGCTGCAGACCGATGAGGCTGTCGAGGAGCCAAAGCCCGAGCAGCTCTATCGGATCGGAACAACCGCTGAAATTCTCCGTTACGTGACCGCCGCCGATGGAACACACCACGTGGTCTGCCGTGGGGTGCACCGCTTTCGCATAGTCGAATATCTGGCGGGCTACCCTTATCTCGTGGCGCGCGTCGAGGAAATCGGCAACTCCGAGATCCTGACACCGGAAATCGAAGCGCGCGTCCGTTTGTTGCGGGAACGCGCGCAGGAGGCGCTGCAGCTGCTGCCGAACGTGCCGGCCGAGTTGGCCGCGGCCATCGAGAACCTGGACTCGCCCTCCGCCCTGGCCGACTTCGTCGCCGGCGTCATGGATGCTAAGCCGGCGGAAAAACAGGGCGTGTTGGAGACTTTCGACGTCAAGGAACGTCTCGACAAAGTCCTGGCGCTGCTGATGCAGCGCATACAGGTCCTCAAGCTGTCGAAGGAGATCGGCGAGCAGACGCAGCAGTCGCTCTCCTCGCAGCAACGCGAACATATCCTGCGCGAGCAGCTACGCCAGATCCAGAAGGAGCTGGGTGAAGGGGACGACAAGGTAATTGAGATCGCCGAGCTGCGCCTCCTGATCGAAAAGGCCGGCATGCCGAAGGAAGCCGAAGATCAAGCCAGGAAGGAGCTGAAGCGGTTGGAGCGCATGCCGGAGGTAGCGGCCGAATACGGCATGATCCGCACCTATCTCGAGTGGCTGATTGAGCTGCCCTGGTCGAAACTGAGTCTGGAGAGGATCGATATCGACGAGGCGCGGCGCATCCTCGATGAAGACCACTACGGCCTGCCGAAAATCAAGCGGCGCATCCTCGAGTATCTGGCGATTCTCAAGCTCAATCCCGAAGGCAAGAGCCCGATCCTGTGCTTCGTCGGACCACCCGGCGTCGGCAAGACGTCCCTGGGGCAAAGTATTGCACGAGCGACAGGGCGCAAGTTTGCGCGCCTCAGCCTCGGCGGCGTGCACGACGAAGCCGAGATCCGCGGTCACCGGCGCACCTATATCGGCGCGCTGCCCGGCAACATCATCCAATCGATTCGCAAGGTCGGCGCCCGCAATCCGGTGCTGATGCTCGATGAGGTCGACAAGCTCGGCGCCGGCTTCCATGGCGATCCGGCTTCAGCGTTGCTCGAGGTCCTGGACCCCGAGCAGAATGCGACCTTTCGCGATAACTATCTTGCCGTAGCTTTCGACATCTCCAAGGTGATGTTCATCGCCACCGCTAACGTGCTGGACACCGTCCCTGGGCCGGTACGCGACCGCATGGAGATCATCGAGCTACCCGGCTACACTGAGGAAGAGAAGGTCGAGATCGCCAAGCGCTACTTGATCAGGCGCCAGCTCGCCGCATGCGGCCTCAAGCCGGAGCAATGCGAGATCGCCGAAGATGCTATCCGTGCCATTATACGTGACTATACGCTTGAGGCTGGCGTTCGCACGCTGGAAAGGCAAATCGGAGCGGTGTGCCGGCACGTGGCTGTGCGCATCGCCGAGGGCAGCTGCGAGCGCGTGCACATAGAGAGCACGGCTCTGCCGGCCATACTCGGACCATCCCGCTTCGAGAGCGAAGTCGCCATGCGCACCAGCGTGCCTGGTGTGGCAACGGGCCTCGCATGGACGCCGTCCGGTGGCGACATTCTCTTCATCGAGGCGACGCGCGTGCCCGGCCGCGGCAACCTCATCCTTACCGGCCAGCTCGGCGACGTGATGAAGGAGAGCGCTCAGGCGGCTCTTACACTTGCGAAGGCGCGTGGACCCGATCTCCTGATCGACCTCAGCGTGTTCGAAAAGTCCGACGTGCATATTCACGTGCCCGCCGGCGCCATACCCAAGGACGGCCCGAGCGCAGGTGTGGCCATGTTCATTGCTCTCGTCTCGATGCTGACCGGCCGCACCACGCGCAACGATACGGCGATGACCGGAGAGATCTCGCTGCGCGGGCTGGTGCTGCCGATCGGCGGCGTAAAGGAAAAGGTGTTGGCTGCGGTGCGCGCAGGCATCACCACCGTCATGCTGCCCTCGCGCAACCGTAAGGACCTCGAGGACGTGCCTGATACGGCGCGCGATCATGTCCGGTTCGTATGGCTCGAGCGGGTCGAAGACGCGGTCGCCGCGGCCCTTGAGCCGGCGGAGGAGCGCGCGACCGGAAATCAATCGGCGCCGTCCGTATCCACCGAAAAGCGAGCGGCACGTTCCGCTTGATTCGACAGGCGCATGCCGCCGCAGTGAAGCGCAGAAGAACAGATGGCGGCAGCGCGGCCGGCCGCCGCATCGGCCCATCGAAATTGCGTTTCAAATTCCGAGGAGGCAAGTCGATGAGTACATCCGACGCGGTGATGGAGCGTGTCAGAGTGCGCGAGGCAGCCGGCGTCTTCGACAGAGCGGACATCGACGTGCTCGCCGATGCTGATGCGGTACAGCAGAAGCTGCGCGCACCTTACATTGCTGCCGAAGATCTCGCTGACGTGCCACTTGCCCCGCGGCGCGCCTTCATCGCGCGTGAAGACGTTGCGCTTGTGGTGGCGGGTATCGCGGGCATCCTCATCTACATCGGCGCCACGCTCGCGGCACTCGCCATTCTTTCAACGGGTAGCGCTTGGTTATGGGCGAGCGTTGTCGCCGTAGGCATCGCTGCGGTCGGCGGGATCGGCGCGTCCGTGGTCATCCGCTTCCTCCAACGGCAGCAGGCCGAGCAACTCGAGCGTACCGCGATTGCAAACGGTCTGATCCTTTGGGTTCGCGTGCGCTCGCCGGATCGGGAGGAGAGGGCCCAGCAGATCCTCCGTGAGCGGGGAGCGCAGGCCATTCGCGTCCACGAGATTGAAGTTGATAAGCGTCTGGAAGATCTGCCGTTGAGCAATCTTCGCCCCGATCCCTGGCTCGGCGGAGAGCGCCTCGGACATCTCTAACAGCAAATGCGATGGCGTCGAGAATGCTCAATAAAATTGACGGCCGTCATGGCAGTCGTGCGTGCATTGCCTAAGTTCGATGTCAACGAAGACGAAGTGATCCTCAAAGGCACGGTTCGCTCGTGGGCCGAGTTGGAGCATGTGGTCTAGTCGCAACCGGTATCATCAAGGTCGCAACCCGGATCGTCGTGAGTCCACAGTTGGCCGTGGCCGAGAGTTGGCGACTAGGGCTTGCCATTCGAACTACCCCATCAATGGAGGACAGCAATGAACCTGAGAGCATTGGTTCCATTTACTTCGCGTTCGAACGGGATGCGATCCGAAGCCGGTGCCTACGGCTCGCTGCATCGTGAGATCGATCGCCTGTTCGAGGATTTCACGCGCGGAGTCGCGCTCGGAACGCCGATGACAAACACTGTCCTGCCGAGCATCGACGTGACGCAGACCGACAAGCAGATCGTGATCACCGCCGAGCTGCCTGGCCTCGAGCGCAAGGATGTCGACGTCACGCTCGAGGACAACATCCTGACAATCCGCGGCGAGAAGAAGATCGAGGCGGAGTCGAAGGACGACGAAACCAAGAACGTGCACGTCTCCGAGCGCGTCTACGGTGTGTTCTATCGCATGCTCGAGTTGCCGACCGCGATCGATCCATCGACGGTGCAAGCAACCATGTCCAAGGGTGTTCTTAAGATCACCATCCCCAAACCCGCTCGTAGCGAAACCAAGAAGATCGACGTCAAAGAAGCCGCGTGAACTCGCGGTGAGGCGGGATGTGCCGGCGCCTCCTCCCTGTGGACACGTCTCGCAATTCCCATTTGGCGGCACGCAATCGCCTGCCGTATCGCGCCTTTGCAACGGCGCGGGCGCGTAGAAGGAGACACATCATGGCCAAGGCAATCGGCATCGATCTCGGAACAACCAACTCGTGCGTCGCCGTCATGGAAGGTAGCAAGGCCAAGGTGATCGAGAATGCTGAGGGCGCGCGCACCACGCCTTCGATCGTGGCCTTCACGGATGCCGGTGAGGTGCTGGTTGGCCAGTCCGCCAAGCGCCAGAGTATAACCAACCCAGAGAACACAGTTTTCGCCATCAAGCGGCTGATCGGCCGGCGCTACGACGACCCGGTCACCCAAAAGGACAAGGGGATGGTGCCCTACAAGATCGTTGCAGGCCCTAATGGCGATGCCTGGGTCGAGGTGAAAGGCAAGAAATATAGCCCCAGCCAGATCAGCGCCTTCGTCCTCACCAAGATGAAGGAGACCGCCGAGGCGTATCTCGGAAGCAAGGTCACCGAGGCGGTTATCACGGTCCCTGCATACTTCAACGACGCCCAGCGCCAGGCCACCAAGGATGCCGGCAAAATTGCGGGTCTGGACGTGCTTCGCATCATCAACGAACCGACCGCGGCCGCGTTGACCTATGGCCTGGAGAAAAAGGGCACCGGCAAGATCTCCGTCTACGATCTCGGCGGCGGCACCTTCGACATATCCATCCTCGAGGTCGGCGACGGCGTGTTCGAGGTCAAGTCAACCAACGGCGACACCTTCCTCGGCGGTGAGGATTTCGACAAACGCATCATGGACTATCTGGCAGACGAGTTCCGCAAGGAGCAGGGCATTGACCTCCGCCAGGACCGTTTGGCGTTGCAGCGCCTGAAGGATGCGGCCGAGAAGGCGAAGATCGAGCTCTCCACCGTCACCCAGACCGACATCAATTTGCCCTTCATCACCGCTGACCAGAACGGGCCAAAACATCTCACCATGAAGCTGTCCCGAGCCAAGCTCGAAGCGCTCGTTGACGACCTGATTCAGAAGACCGTCCCGCCTTGCAAGGCGGCGCTCAAGGACGCCAAACTGCAAGCTTCCGACATCAATGAGGCCGTGCTTGTCGGCGGCCAGACGCGCATGCCGAAGGTGCAGGAGACGGTGCAGAGCCTTTTCGGCCGCGAGCCGCACAAGGGCGTGAATCCCGACGAGGTGGTGGCGATCGGTGCTGCCATCCAGGCCGGCGTGCTGCAGGGCGACGTCAAGGACGTGCTGCTGCTCGACGTCACGCCGCTCTCCCTCGGCATCGAGACGCTGGGCGGCGTCATGACCAAGCTGATTGATCGCAACACGACCATCCCGACCAAGCGCAGCCAGACTTTCTCCACGGCTGAGGACAACCAGGGCGCGGTCACCGTGCGCGTGTTCCAGGGCGAGCGCGAGATGGCTGCCGACAACAAGCTGCTCGGCCAGTTCGACCTGGTCGGCATCGCGCCGGCGCCACGCGGCATGCCGCAAATCGAGGTCACCTTCGACATCGACGCCAACGGTATCGTCAACGTCGCCGCCAAAGACAAGGCGACCGGCAAGGAACAAAAGATCCGCATCCAGGCGTCCGGCGGGCTGACCGAGGCCGATATCGAGCGCGCGGTGAAGGAGGCGGAAGCGCACGCGGAGGAGGACAAGCGCCGCAGGGAGCTGGTGGAAGCACGTAACCAGGCAGATGGCGCGATCTACACGGCGGAAAAGAACCTAAAGGACGCGCCCGAGCCGGCGCGTAAGGAAGCCGAGCAGGCAATTTCAGCTCTGCGGGAGGCAATGAAAGGCGAGGACGTGCAGCGCATCCGCCAGGCACTGGAGCGCATGACGGAGGCCGCGTCTCGCCTGGACGACGCTGCCGGCCGAGCGGGAGCCGGTTCGGGCGGCGATGGCGATGGCGGGGGCGGCGATGCAGGGCCCAACGTCGTCGATGCCGATTTCGAGGAGGTCGACAAGCGCGACCGCAAGACAGGCTGACCAATCGCGTGGCCGCAGGCGGAACAGCAACGCTGGGGAATGACCCATGCAGATCGAGAAATACACCGATCGACTTAAGGCCGTAGTGCAGGCGGCGCAGGCGCTCGCCCTGCGCAGCGGCCATCAACAATTTACACCGATACACATTGCGAATGCCCTGGTGGATGACGAGGACGGCCTTGCGGTCAATCTCATCGCAGCGTCGGGCGGCCGCGCAGAGCAGGTGCGGCAGGCAGTCGATCGGGAGCTCGGCAAACTGCCGAAGGTCGATGGTGGCAATGGCCAGATCTATTTGGCGCCGGAAACCGCGCGGCTGTTCGACCAAGCGGAGCAAATGGCGCAGAAGGCCGGCGATACCTTCGTCACCGCCGAGTACGTGCTGCTCGCCCTGGCGCTGGCGAGTGGCACGCCAGCTGCCGATATCCTGAGCCAAGCCGGTGTAACCCCCCAGGCCCTCAACAAGGCGATCGCCGATCTGCGCAAGGGACGCGCAGCCGAGACCGCATCCGCCGAGCAGGGTTATGACGCGCTAAAGAAGTACACACGCGATTTCACCGAGGAAGCACGCAAGGGCAAGCTCGATCCGGTGATCGGGCGCGACGAGGAGGTTCGGCGTACCATCCAGGTACTGGCGCGCCGCACAAAGAACAATCCCGTTCTGATCGGCGAGCCGGGAGTCGGCAAGACTGCCATCGTCGAGGGGCTGGCCCAGCGCATCGTTAAGGGCGACATACCCGAGACATTGAAGAACCGGCGTTTGCTGTCGCTCGATCTCGGTCTTCTTCTCGCCGGAGCCAAATATCGTGGCGAGTTCGAGGAGCGGCTGAAGGCCGTGCTCAAAGAGGTAGGGGCCGCAGGCGACGTCATCCTCTTTATCGACGAGCTGCATACGCTGGTCGGCGCCGGCAAGGCCGAAGGCGCCATGGATGCTTCCAACATGCTCAAGCCGGCTCTGGCGCGCGGCGAACTGCACTGCATCGGCGCCACCACCCTCGATGAGTATCGCAAGAACATCGAAAAGGATGCAGCCTTGGCGCGGCGCTTCCAACCGGTGTTCGTCGGCGAACCCACGGTAGAGGAGACCATCTCCATCCTCCGCGGGCTAAAGGAGAAGTACGAGATCCACCACGGCGTGCGCATCGCCGACAATGCTATCATTGCCGCGGCAACTCTCTCCAACCGCTACATCACCGATCGCTTCCTGCCCGATAAGGCCATCGACCTGATCGACGAGGCGGCGAGCCGTCTGCGGATCGAAGCCGAGTCAAAGCCCGAGAAGCTCGACGAACTGGACCGGCGTATCATCCAGCTCAAGATCGAACACGAGGCGTTGAAGAAAGAGACCGACGCGGCCTCCAAGGATCGACTCAAGAAGGTCGAAGAGGAGATCGCGGATCTCGAACGCCAGTCGGCTGTCCTCACCACCCAGTGGCGCGCCGAGAAGGAGAAGTTGTCCTCCGTGCAGCGCCTTCAGGAACAGCTCGACCAGGCTCGTGGCGAGCTTGAGATCGTGCAGCGCCGGGGCGACCTCACGCGCGCTGGCGAGCTGCGCTATTCGGTGATGCCCGATCTGGAGCGAAAGCTCGCGGAGGCCTCCAAGACAGGCGGACAGCTCCTGAAGCAGGAGGTCACTGCTGACGAGATCGCCGAGGTGGTCTCGCGCTGGACCGGCATTCCCGTCGATCGCATGCTCGAGGGCGAGCGCGAGAAACTCATCCACATGGAGGACAAGCTTTCTCAGCGCGTGGTCGGTCAGGAGGACGCCGTTCGGGCAGTCTCCGACGCGGTGCGCAGGGCGCGCGCTGGCCTGCAAGACCCTAACCGGCCGATTGGGTCATTCCTGTTCCTGGGTCCCACAGGCGTCGGCAAGACGGAGCTGTGCAAGGCGCTCGCCGAATTTCTTTTTGACGACGACCATGCCATGCAGCGCATCGACATGTCCGAGTACATGGAGAAGCATTCGGTCGCCCGGCTGATCGGCGCGCCTCCTGGCTACGTCGGCTATGAGGAGGGCGGATCGTTGACCGAGGCCGTGCGCCGGCGGCCCTACCAAGTGATCCTCTTCGACGAGGTGGAGAAAGCACACAGCGATGTCTTCAACATTTTACTGCAGGTATTAGACGACGGCCGCCTCACTGATGGTCAGGGGCGCACGGTCGACTTCCGCAACACGATCATCGTGTTGACGTCTAACCTGGGCGCCGAGTATCTGGCAGCCCTGTTGGAGGGCCAGCCGGCGGAGACCGCGCGCGAGCAAGTGATGGAGGTCGTGCGCCGCGCTTTCCGCCCCGAGTTCCTCAACCGGCTCGACGAGATCATTCTGTTCAACCGGCTCGGCCGCAACGAGTTGACGCGCATCGTCGACATACAGCTCAAGCACCTGCAGAGGCTGCTGGCCGACCGCAAGATCGAGATTCAGATAGACGAGCAGGCAAAGGCTTGGCTAGCGAGCACCGGCTACGACCCGGTCTATGGCGCTCGGCCGCTCAAGCGCGTTATCCAGCGCGAGCTGCAGAACCCGCTCGCCACCATGCTGATATCCGGCACCATCAAGGACGGTGACATAGTAGCCGTCTCGGTGCGGGATGGCCGGCTCACCATCAACGGCAGCAAGCTGGCACAGGCTGCGTAGGTCCAACCCATGGACAAGCCGCACAGCCCCGACGATGAGACCATCGCGCTCGAAGCGGCTGATGTCGCTTCCCTGATCGCCGAGAATGCCTCCTTGCGGGACCGTTATCTGCGCGCGCTGGCGGATGCCGAGAATGCGCGACGGCGCAGCGAGCAGCAGGTCGCGGATGGGCGCGCCTACGCCGTTACACAGTTTGCCCGCGAGTTGTTGCCCGTTGCCGACAACCTGCAGCGAGCCATCAAGACGGCTGAGGCTCAGGCCGAACTTGGTGCCGGGGACCCGGCACTAGCCGAAGGGATTAAGGCCACCGAGCGCATGCTGGCGGCCGCCTTTGAGCGCTTTGGCGTGCGCCGGATCGCCGCCGATGGTGCGGCTTTCGATCCGGCGCTACACGAGGCGGTAATGGAGCTCGACAATCCAGAAGCAACGCCCGGCACAGTCCTCCAGGTGCTGGAAGACGGCTACACGATCCACGATCGGCTGCTGCGCGCCGCCCGCGTGGTCGTCGCCAAGCGCCGTCGAGACCAACCACCGTTGGAGTCGTGAGAAGCCTCGTGGTGGATGGGAAAAAACCTTGAGCGCCGATCCGTATAAGGTTCTGGGTGTCACCAAGGAGGCTTCGCAGGAGGCCATCCAGAAAGCCTATCGCGCGCTGGCCAAGAAGCTCCACCCTGACCTCAACCCTGGCAACAAGAAGGCCGAGGAGCAGTTCAAGGAGGTGTCGGCGGCCTACGATCTTGTGGGCGACGTCGAGAAGCGTGCCCGCTTCGACCGCGGCGAGATCGATGCTTCTGGCACTGAGCGGCCGACCCGCGGCTTCTATCGCGACTATGCCGGCGGCGCCGAAGATCACTACGCGAGCACCGACGGCTTTGCCGACTTTGCCGGAGCTGACGATATATTCGCGGACCTTTTTGGTCGAGGCGGCCGCACCAAATTGCGCATGCGCGGGCAGAATGTGGATTACCGGCTCGAACTCGATTTCCTCGATGCTGTGAACGGCGCCAAGCGGCAGGTCACGATGCCCGATGGTTCGGTGCTCGACGTTTCGATTCCCCCCGGCACGCGCGACGGACAGATCCTGCGCCTGCGCGGCAAGGGCATGGCGGGCGTCAACGGTGGGCCGCCGGGTGATGCGCTGGTTGAGATCGCCGTCCTCCCGCATCCTATCTTCACGCGCAAGGGTGACGACATCTATGTTGAGCTGCCAATCTCGCTGCGCGAGGCGGTGCTCGGCGGCAGGATCAACGTCCCCACGCCAGACCGCGACGTCGCCATGACAATCCCAAAGTGGTCCAACACCGGCAGCGTGCTGCGGTTGAAGGGAAAAGGTGTGCCACGCGGCGGCGGTAGTCGCGGCGACGAATACGTCACGCTCAAGGTGATGCTGCCTGCCAAGCCCGATGCGGAACTCGAGAAGTTCATCGCGCAGTGGCAGCCTGCAGTAAGCGACAACCCGCGTCAGACCATGGAGGCATGAGCATGGAACAGGATGAGTTTATCATCCGCGTACGCCTCGACTGCAACGTGCTGGAAAGCTGGGTGGCGGCCGGCTGGCTGACGCCGAACGCTGAGGAGAGCATGCAGCAATTCTCGGAGATGGATGTTGCGAGAGTGCGCCTGATCCAGGAACTGCGGCGCGACATCGGCGTCAATGACGAGGGCGTCGGCGTCATCCTCGACCTGATCGACCAGCTGCACGGCCTGCGCCGCATGCTGGGCAACCTGGTGACGGCTCTGCGGGCGCAGCCACAAGAGCTGCGCGAGCGGTTGGCCGTCGATCTTTACCAGGTGATGGCGGCTTGTGCCGACCCTGGATCGACCGCAGACAATCGGCCAGATCCCGCGAAGAGCCACTCGGGCACCGGCCGGGCATTTTAGGAAGCGAGCCCATGTTTCCCCTTCAAACCACGGCGCCCACCCGCTTTCCCATCGTCGAGATCGTCGACCAGAACGAAGGGTTGGAGCTCATGACCCTCTGCCCCCAGGAGGGCAGAAAGCGGGCAGCGTAGAACAAAACCGAGAAATACACAGGGGAGGTCACATGCCGCAGTCACTGCAGAACCAGTACAGAGACGCGCGTGCGCGGTGGAAGATTCTGACGCTCTATGAGAAGTTCGAGCACGGGGTCATCCTCGTGCTGACCCTCCTTATCTCGATCGTCATCGTGCTCGCTGTCTGGAACCTGGCGCTCAAGATCCTCTTCAGCATTGTTGCCTCGCGCGGCGTCGATCCGTCCGACTATGCCGTTTTCCAGGCCCTGTTCGGGATGATCTTCACGGTCATCATCGCGCTCGAATTCAAGCGATCGCTCCTTGTCGTTGCAGAGCGCCAGCGGAGCATTGTGCAGGTCCGCACGGTCATCTTACTGGCGTTGCTCGCCATCGTGCGCAAGCTCATCATTCTCGATCTTTCCACCACCCAGGCGATGCAGCTGGTCGCGCTTGCGGCAGCGATCCTGGCGCTTGGCGTCGTATATTGGCTCATCCGCGACCAGGATCGGCACGAGCGCGCTGAGTCCGCAAGAAACAAGGCCCATCAAGGCGGGTAGCGCGAACTGCAGCTTCTAGAAATGAGAGAAACGACAGTCCCCGCCGATCGGCAGGTCTCCGGGCCGACGTCCCGCGAGCTGCATGAGTTGTTCGATGCGCGGGGCGAGTTGATCGATCAAATCACGGAACGCATCATGCAGCTCGGCAGGGTCAGAATCGCCATGGAGGCGGACGCAGCGTAGGAAAGCGCCCGCCCCGCGACTGTTAGGTGCAGGTGGCACGCCCCAATCACCTACTGTTCGTCACCTGCTGTTGCCGTCCGAAATCGTCCTCAGCTTGGCCCGCTGGGCTGCCCGACGCAGCTCGACGAGGATGAAGACGGATCGGGATGGAGGGCCAGGAAACTACTAGGCCAATAGCCCGCATTAGGTGCATGATCGCTGATCATCGGTACGGCTCGACCAGGCGCCGATGGCTGAGAGAGGCCGCGCGCTCTCGTCCTGGAGTATAGGAAGAGCACCTGCCGTTTTTCTTATATGACCCCGTGACAGCCCAACTGCTCTATCGCGTATTCGATGCAGCCATGCTCGATCTCGACGGGAGCCCGGCATTGTCGGCGGCACGCAAGTCTACGACCATAGCTCAGATCACCAAGCAGCTCTTGGCTGCAGCCGATACCGGGGAGCGTGACCCAGAACGGCTCAAGTTTCTCGCCCTCGAAGGGATCGATCGCGCAGCTTCAAGCTGACATACAGGGCGAGCGTGTGCGTCTAACTTAGGGAAGCGGCTTCATGAGCCGCTCTCGGCTCCCGATAAGCGAAAGCCGAGAGATAGCGACCCCGGGATGGCGTCGATGCTGCGATGAGACGGGCGTTGCCGCTTCCCTTCGATCAGCTTCAACGACTTCCGCTATGGGCTGATAGCAATCCTGTTCTCGACCTTCGTGACACCCGGTGCCCGCCAGGCCGCTCTTTCGGCGTCCTGGCGTTCTGCCCACGACCGCACGGTTCCCCTCAGGATGATCTCGCCGCCGTTGGTCTCGACCGTAATCCGGCTTGCATCCAACTCGGCGCTCCGGCGCAATGCTTCCTCGATCTTGCGCTTGATCTCCATGGGCGCGACCCGCGGCTTGACCTGGATCGTGTTGGAGACGCCCTTGACCCCTCGCACGCGCCGAACTGCCTGCTCAGCTCTGGACCGCTGGTAGTTCCACTCCACCTCGCCTTCGAGCGTCAGCCAACCGCTCTTGGCGATCACTTTAATCTTCTCCCAAGAGTAAGGGAGCTCGCTCTTGATCTGGCTAGTTGCGTCGCGCGCGATCTCGGGATCGGGCCTCTCGTCAATGCTTGGCAAGCGCACCTCAATGTCGTTGGCGACGCCAATCACACCAGCTACGCGCTTCGCGTCGGCTTCGGCGGTGAGCTTTTGCATGTAGCTGCGAACGAAGCCCGTTAGCGTCACGACGCCGCCGTGCACGCTCACTGCAATATCTGTCGCATCAATGTCTGGATCCCACCGGAGTTCGTCTTCCACGTCGCGCTTGATGTCACTGTCTAATCGCATGGTAGCAACTCCTTCCTTGATCGTTCACGGGCATTGAGCGATGAGTGCCGTGTTCTCAAGTTCCTAGCATCTTCCGCACGATCTCTACCTTGATGGTCGTCAAGATCGACAGAAGTCTCTCCAAAAATTGGGTTACGCCTCTACTCTGATGCGGTTGTCCACCTTGGCGACACCTGGCGCGCGCCATGCAGCCTGCTCGGCCTCCCGGCGCTCTGCCCAGGATCGGACGCTGCCTCTCAGGACGACTTCGCTGCCGTTCGCCTCGACGGTGATGCGGTTCGCATCGATCTCGGCACTACGCCGAAACGCTGCCTCGATCTCGCGCTTGATATCCATGGGCGGCACTTGCGGACGCACCTGGATGTTGTTGCTGACGCCCCTTACCCCGCGGACGCGCCGGACCGATTCTTCAGCCCGCTGTCGCTGGTAGTACCACTCGACGGCGCCTTCGAGTGTCACCCAGCGATCCTCGACTAGAACCTTGATCTTCTCCCATGAGAACGGCAGCTCATATTGTATCGCTTGAACCGCGTTGCGGGCGATTTCCGGATCGGGACGGTAGTGGATGATCGGCAGCCGTACCTCGATGTCGTTGGCGACACCGATTACACCCGCTACGCGCTTGGCATCTTCTTCGGCAGCGCGCCTCTGACCATAGCTGCGGACGAACCCTGTCAGAGTCACGACCCCGTCCTTCAGAGCGACCCCGATATCGGTTGCGTCGATATCCGGGTCCGACTTCAGTTCGTCTTCGACATCGCGCAGCTTTGGCTTCTTCCGACTTGTCATCTGCCGACAACACCAGTCTCGCACCCTTTATTGGCTCATTGGTGGCGAATGAGTGCAGGAAGACAGTGAGGCGCCCGCGCCCCGAGGATACGCCGACCAGCTCGAAATCGGGCGTAACCGCAACGACGCGCGGCGCGATGGGAAGCGCGAGTGGCGCCGGCTTATCGTGATCGTGGCCTTCGTGCGCGCCGGCAGGCCGAAGCTCTCCGCCCAAGAGTGAACAGACCAAAAGGACAATCGAAAGCACGTTCCTGAAACCGGGCACGATCATCTCTCCTCGGCCGCAGCCATGGAGCCGCACGGTAGCTGGACAAGATTTCAGGCCGATTTCTCAGTGTTTCAAAGTGTTGCAGACCAGGGTGGGAATGAGCAGCCGAGCAGCGAGCAGCCCAAGCGCCGGGGCATTGAGCAGAAGGTCATTCAGACTTTGGCCCCACGCTTCGTCGATGCCTTGACTGCGAGAGCATCGAGCAGCTTGCGATCCTCTGCCGCCTCGGAGAGCAGCCACCTCCGGAAGGTCGTAATCTTCGGCAGCTCCACGGTCGCCTCCGGCGCCACGATCCAGTAGGCCGTGGTCAATGGCAGTGACACCGGAAACGGCGCAATGAGCCGCTTGTTGATCAGATCCCACGCAGCCAGCGTGGAGCGAGCAAGCCCGATGCCCTGACCATTGATCGCCGCATCAATCACCATGCTCGCGCGATTGAGCACGACACCGTGCAGAGACTTCGGTGCCTTGACCTGCGCAGCATCGAACCACCGCTTCCAGCCGCTGTGATCGTCGAGATGAAGAAGCGGCAGATGGAGAACATCAGCTGGCGATAATTTGATCTTCTTGCGCAACAGCGAGGGGCTGCAGACGGCAAACAGCGTCTCTGTCGCGAGACGCTCGCCGGCGAGACCTTGCCAGCTTGCGTCGCCGACCCCATGCCGCACGGCCATGTCGACATCCTCTCGTGCAAAATCGACGTGGTGCAAGGTGGCTGACACGCGCAGGTCGATGCCGGGATGCATCTCTCCAAAACGGCCGAGCCGGTGCACCAGCCACTTCGCAGCGAAGTCCGGCGACGTGCTGACGGTGAGCACTCCGGAAGATTGCCGCTGCGTGAGACGGGCCGTCCCAAGCGCGATGCGATCGAAGGCATCGCGGACGACATTGAGGTACTCACGGCCCGCATCGGTGATGACGAGGCGCTGGCGTTCACGATTGAAAAGCTTGAATCCGATTTCTGCCTCGAGCGCCTTCACCTGGTGGCTGACAGCTCCCTGAGTGACGAACAACTCCTCGGCTGCCCGCGTGAAGCTCTCGTGTCGCGCTGCGGCCTCGAAGGCCTTCAGTGCATTGAGCGACGGGAGGCGGCGCAGCATGAGAGCACCAGGAACATCATGAGAAAAGCTCGGGCAGGGTAGAGAAACGATGCTTTGCGGGCAAGCTCCGCTCGCCGCTACATGCGTACTCACAACAGAAACCGAAAGAAAGTGATGATCATGAGCACACAATCTATAGAAGCCTATCCCTCATCAGCCGCGCGTGTCGCAGACGGCCCGCCAGTCTCTGGAATACCTGGGTGGTGGCTGAAGGTAATTGATCGCATTCGCAGCCGAAACCGCCAGCGTCGGGAGCTGAGGGATCTGGTCGCCCTCAACGACCGACTACTTGCCGATATCGGCATCACGCGCGAGCAAGCGGAGGCAGCGAGGAAGGCCTGCTGGTTCTGATGGTTCGCCGCGGAGGCCGATGCATCAATGACATACGCGCGACTCCAGCCCGGAGGCTGAGATCCATGAGCCCCTCGACCGTATCGCCCTTAGTTCCTCGCGCCGCGCCACGCCAGCCTTCCGGAAGATCATGGAGCATGGGGTCATGGATTCTTGTTCTGATCGAGGGCATGGCCGAGGCATACACGGCTCGCGCGCATTACCATGCGCTGGCCGATGAGGGCATGAGGCCAGAGATGGCGCTCCGCATTGCATTCGATCTGCGGGGCGCGAAGGGCCGTCAACCTCGCTCGAGAGCCGCGTCGACCGAGACGGAGCAGGACCAATGAGCACACCGGCACAACGCGTAGCCATACTCTTTCCTGCCGACAGCAATCTGCTTTTGGCGACCAGTCTGGAGCAGTCCAGGTTCGCGGAGACCGCCGCTGCACTGCGTGCGGCTGGGATCGAGGTCGTCGCGGCACCCTATGCCGATGAAATCGCCACCGATGTCCGCGAGCGGTTGTCCACCGTCGACGGCGTGCTCGTATGGTTCAATCCGATCGAACGCGGCCGCGACAGGACTGTCCTCAATGCGATGCTCCGAGACGTTGCCTCTCAGGGAGCCTTCGTCAGCGCGCATCCCGACGTGATCGATCGGATCGGCACCAAAGAAGTGCTCTATCGCACGCGATCCATGGTGTGGGGCTGCGATACGAGCTTTTACGAGAGTGCGGACGCAATGCGGTCGGGACTGCCCGCAAGTCTTCGCTCGGGCAAGCGTGTGTTGAAGCAAATCCGTGGACAGAGCGGCGACGGCATCTGGCTCGTGGCGCTTGCACATGGCCGGGACGATCCGACCACCGCCCCCAGCGGTGACGCGCTGTTGCGGATCCGGCACGCCAAACGAGGCAGTCCCGAAGAGGTGTTGGCCCTGGATGCGTTTATTACGCGATGCGACGGCTATTTCAGAGCTGCAGGCGGAATGATCGATCAGGCTTATCAATCGCGCCTGCCCGAGGGTATGGTGCGGTGCTATCTCGTGCGCGATCGCGTCGAGGGCTTCGGCGAACAGCTCATCAATGCACTTTATCCAGCAGCACTTAGCGCGGCTGCGCACACCGCACCCGAGCCCGGACCCCGGCTTTACTATCCGCCGACCCGCGCGGACTTCCAGAGGCTCAAGGACATGCTGGAGCGGCAATGGCTGGATGAGCTTTGCTCCGCCGTCGAGATTGATAGGCGTGACCTACCGCTCCTCTGGGATGCAGATTTTCTCTACGGGGCCAAAGATGCCAATGGAGCCGACACCTATGTCCTGTGCGAGATCAATGTCAGCTCGGTCTACCCGTTTCCCGCCGACGCGCTGGTCCCCCTCGCGATGGCGACGCGGGCGCGACTAGCTGAACGTCGCTGATGTCGCCGGTCGGCAGTGGGCTGCCAGGAGCTCAGCCGCTTGAAGGAAGATGCGTGTGCCAACGCTGCGGGTGGATCGGCTCGAGACCGGCCTCATCGGCCCATTGAGCTTCGAGGTTGCCGAGGGCGAGTGCGTAGCGCTGATGGGAGCGTCGGGCGCAGGCAAGTCGCTGCTCTTGCGCGCCATCGTCGATCTGGACCCAAGCAGAGGCACGGTCACGTTCGGCGACCTTGACCGTGGCAGCGTTCCAGCGAGCGACTGGCGCAAGTTGGTGGCGCTTGTGCCCGCGGCGTCCGGATGGTGGAGCGATCGGGTCGGCGATCACTTTCCGCCCCACGTGGGTGTGGCCGACTTGCTCGACACACTCGCACTTGCGGGGGCACTGGGCTGGGAGGTCGCTCGTCTCTCGACGGGCGAGCGACAGCGGCTGGCCATCGCACGCGCCCTCTGCAGAAATCCCAAGGCCCTCCTGCTCGATGAGCCGACGGCATCACTCGACGAGGCCGCGACGGGGCGGGTCGAGAACTTGGTCAACCGTTGCTGCCAGTCGGGGCTGGCCGTGCTGATGGTGACACACGACCGCCGGCAAGGCGCGCGCGTTGCGAGGCGCATCCTGCACATGGCCGATGGCCGCCTTCAGAAAGATGCGGGTCCGGTCGCATGAGCCCCTACATACCGCTCACGACCGTTGATCTTGCCCTGGCCGCGATCTTCCTCGTTCTCAACGCGCTCTTCTCCATCCTGTTACAGCTTCGGCTGGAGCGACAGCTCGTAGTCTCGGCGCTGCGACTGGTCGTCCAGTTGCTCCTCGTCGGACTGGTGCTGAAGACAATCTTCACCCTGGCCTCGCCCTGGCTCACCCTGCTCGCGGCCTCCGTCATGGTCGCCTTCGCCGGTCGCGAGATTTGGGCCCGCCAGGATCGTCGCTTGCAGGGCCTATGGGGCATCGGACTCGGCGGCGGTGCCATGATGCTCGCCGGTACGCTGATCACGGTGTTCGCACTGACAGCGCAGATCAGGCCTGAGCCCTGGTGGTCGCCGCAGTTTGCGCTGCCGCTGTTCGGAATGATCCTCGGCAATACCATGACCGGAGTGAGCCTCGGCCTCGATACCTTGCACACGGCGATGCACCGTGAGCGCGCCGCTATTGAGGCGAAGCTGCTGCTCGGCAGCACCAGGTGGGAGGCAGTATCGACGTCGCTCCGGCAGGCTGTCCGCAGCGGCTTCACCCCGATCATCAACTCGATGGCGGCTACCGGCGTCGTCTCACTGCCCGGTATGATGACTGGACAGATCCTCTCCGGCGTCGACCCGCAGGAGGCCGTCAAATACCAGATCCTGATCACCCTCCTGATCGGCGGCGCCACAGGGCTCGGCGTGCTCGCCGCCACGCTTGCCAGCGTCTGGCGTCTGACCGACAGACGCGATCGCCTCCGCCTCGATCGGCTTGCGCCTCCCTCGAGCTGATGCCATCACCGGACAGATCATGGCTCCAGCGAGGTCGCTCGGTCGCGACTCGGGAGGATGAGAGAACAGCGTCGGCCGTTCTTCTAGTGTGCCGCGGACAGTTTGAAAAGCTGCGCGTAAGACCACCCATCGATCCAATAGCTGACTACGGCGGAAAGGGTGCGGCTTTGAGCGACGCGGACTGTGCGTATTGTATGTCTGCAGCGAAGTGATGCTCGTTGATTGACGGAACGGTTTAGAGGGCTGCTTGCCATCCTGAAGCTGACGTGCACTCGCGACAGATCCCGCGCAGATCGTGATCATTGCCTGTCATTCCGACAGTAAACGTAACGGATTGATGCTCCATGCCGTGTACAAAGTGCGAACTGTCGGAATAGGATCTGAAAACTCTAGCGTTTAGCAGGCTTTTCAATCTGAGAAGACGGGTTCGGCTCCCGTAGGGAGCGCCACAAAATCAATAGCTTAGCTCATTCTTCGCAATGTTCAGATCGACTCGCCGCATCAGTTTTGACGGCACCGCGTCGGAACCGCCGTTGATTTTCCTCACACATTGTCAGCGCGCGCGTCTGACATCGCGGCAACGTAAGAATGCACAGAAAGCCGACATTGCAGGAGCTCTGCGTTGAGGCGAATCAATATCGCCGACAACGTCCGTAGTTGGCCCAGCAGCGGTCGCCTGACGGAGATGCGTCGCTGAACGCATTCGCTGTTGGGAATGGATCAGAGGGATCCAACTAGTTCAGCTTGATGGGTTGATGACCTCATCAGTCCAAACCTGAAACCGGCGCAAATCGCCCGGTCCGAAGTTGTGGGTAATCGGCACATCTGCGGCATCGCGCCCGTAGGCAATGAGGATGCGCCCGATGCGAGGCGCGTTGTTGCGAGGATCGAAGGTGTGCCACCGCCCTCCCAGGTACACCTCCATCCATGCGGCGAAGTCCATCGGCGGATACGGCGGTGGCAGGCCGATATCGCTGACATAGCCCGTACAGTACCGCGCGGGAATGTTCAGGCATCGGCAAAACGCGATGGCCAAATGGGCGAAGTCTCTGCAAACGCCCTGCGGGGCGGTGTAGGCCTCGTAGGCTGTTCGTGTCGCGCGGGAGTGCTCATAGCCGAACGCGATGTGCGCGTGAACGAAATCGCAGATCGCCTGGACACGGCGCCATCCTAGCGGCGTCGGCCCGAAAATGCGCCATGCCTCATCGGAGAGCCGGTCGGTTTCGCAGTAGCGGCTGCCCAGGAGGAATTGCAGCGTCTCCCCGGGTAACTGTTCCACCGTGTGCTGCACCGCGGATAAGTCGGTAGGGTCGGGCATGCCGGCATCGCGGACGATAGCATTCGTGCCGAGCGTGAACATACCCGGCGGCGCGACGAGGCGATTGCACCAGTTTCCGAAGCCGTCGCGGTAGCTGCTTATGGGAACCGGCGGATTTGTTTTCAGATGATCGGGCAGCTCCAGGTCGGAAGCGCGCGAGAAATGCACATTCAGCGTCGCGATCAGCGGCGTTGGTTGCGTGAACTCAAAGGCCAGCTCACATCCGACGCGAATGCGCATAGTGTCTCCATCCAGTTGTGCGCGTTGCGGTCAGGCGCGAACGAGCGTGCAATACGGCAGCGCCTACTTCATTTCACACGCGTCTCGCCGGCCGCGAGCCGAATGAGTGCCGACGCTTCGCGATCACCATTGCAGCTCGAAGCATCTCTCTGCTGAGCGTCGGCCAGATCCGCCGGATCGATTTCGACGAACTGCCTTCGCGCACTCGAGGTCCCGACAGCAGGCAGCGTGATCGTGGTGGAGATACGTCTAAACGCGACAAACGACAGTCCGTCGATTGCCAACTCGACGGTCTCGACTTGGTAGGTGCCCGGCGGCTGTGTTCCGATAACGTCCCGAAGCGCGAAAGGATGCCGGAAAGTCACCAAACTGTCTGTTGTTTTTTCCGTCATGACGTTCTCCTGGCTCTACGCCAACGCACACGTCAGATCGTTATGAGAGTGATGCCCCCTGCAAGGGTCTCTCCATCTGCGCGTCTACATCATCCCGCTCATGCCGCCACCATGATCGTGACCGGCATGCGCATCGTCCTTCTTCGGCGCATCGGCGACGCCGGCTTCCGTCGTGATCATCAGGGCGGCGATGGACGCTGCATCCTGCAAAGCAATGCGTACGACTTTGGCGGGGTCGATGATGCCCTTCTCGATCATGTCGCCATACTCGTCGGTTTGCGCATCGTAGCCAAACGAGGCCGATCGCTCGTCCATGACTTTGCCGACGACGATCGAGCCCTCGACACCAGCATTGTCCGCGATCTGGCGTATGGGAGCTTGCAGGGCGCGGCGGACGATATTGATCCCCGCCTCCTGATCCTCGTTGTCGCCCTTCACAGTGATTGCCTTCGATGCCTTCAGCAGCATCACGCCGCCGCCCGGCACGATGCCCTCTTCAACGGCCGCGCGCGTGGCGTTGAGTGCGTCATCAACACGATCCTTGCGCTCCTTGACCTCGACCTCGGTGGCACCGCCGATCTTGATGACCGCGACCCCGCCGGCCAGCTTCGCCAGCCGCTCTTGCAACTTCTCGCGATCGTAGTCCGATGTCGTCTCCACGATCTGCGCCTTGATCTGGTTGACGCGCGCCTCGATCTCCTTCTTTTTCCCGGAGCCATCGATGATGGTCGTGTGCTCCTTGGTGATGGAGACGCGCTTAGCCCTGCCCAGCATGTCGAGGGTAACCGTCTCGAGCTTGATGCCGAGATCCTCGCTGATCACCTGGCCTTGGGTGAGCACGCCGATGTCGTCCAGCATGGCTTTGCGGCGGTCACCGAAACCTGGCGCCTTCACTGCTGCAACCTTCAAGCCGCCGCGCAGCTTGTTCACCACGAGCGTGGCTAATGCCTCGCCCTCGACCTCCTCGGCGATAATGAGCAACGGTTTGCCGGATTGTACCACGGCCTCGAGCACGGGCAGCAGGGCCTGGAGATTCGCCAGCTTCTTTTCATGAATGAGGATGTAGGGCTCCTCCAGCTCCACGGTCATTTTCTCGGCATTGGTGATGAAGTAGGGCGAGAGATAGCCGCGATCGAACTGCATGCCCTCAACAACTTCCAGCTCGCTATCGAGGCTCTTGGCCTCCTCGACCGTGATCACGCCTTCGTTGCCGACTTTCTGCATCGCCTTGGCAATCATCTCGCCGATAGACTTTTCGCCATTGGCAGCCACGGTGCCGACCTGTGCGATCTCGGCCGCATCTTTGACCTTCTTCGAGCGCTTCTTGATCTCCTCGACCACCTGGACCACGGCTTTTTCGATGCCCCGCTTCAGGTCCATCGGGTTCATGCCGGCGGCGACGGACTTCATACCTTCGCGCAGGATAGCGTGGGCGAGGACGGTAGCGGTGGTCGTGCCGTCTCCGGCCATGTCATTGGTCTTCTGGGCCACCTCGCGCACCATCTGCGCGCCCATGTTCTCGAACTTGTCCTCGAGCTCGATCTCCTTGGCGACGGTAACACCGTCCTTCGTCGTGCGAGGTGCGCCGAAACTCTTGTCGATGATGACGTTGCGGCCCTTCGGACCGAGCGTCACCTTGACGGCGTTGGCCAGGGTATCGACTCCGCGCATCATGCGGTCACGGGCGTCGGAGGAGAATCTTACGGTCTTGGCTGCCATCTGCGGGCTCCTATCCAAATTGAATCAAAAACAACGAAGGACGAGTGAGTGCGCGATTTATCCGTTGATCACACCCATGATGTCGCTCTCCTTCATGATGAGTAGTTCCTTGGCGTCGATCTTGACCTCGGTGCCAGACCATTTCCCGAACAGCACTCTGTCGCCCTTCTTGAGGTCGATCGGAACGAGCTTGCCGGCCTCGTCGCGACCGCCTGGGCCGACGGCGACAACCTCGCCCTCTTGCGGCTTTTCTCCGGCGGTGTCGGGTATGAGGATACCGCCGCGTGTCTTTGTCTCGATGTCGGCGCGCTTAACGACCACGCGGTCGTGGAGGGGACGAAACTTCATGATGGAGGTGCTCCAATGGCGCCAGGCGCGCCCACGGATTGCGGGCGCGTTCAAGTCGTCGTTTATTTTTCGGATTTCGATATTGGCACTCTATTTATAGGAGTGCTAATTCAGTGTAACCGGTAGGCTCTATTTTCCAGTACGTCAAGAAATATCGGCGCCGCGATACTCCAGCACTCCAAAATCTATGAGGCGAAAATCAAAAACATTCTTCGCCGCAATTGCCCGTGCGAATCGATTTGAATGCGGCTGCGGGGGGGAGGGGTGAAAAGAAAAATTCAGCTCCAGCGGAATCATGACGCTCCGTGCTACTCTGTCCGTTGCACACGTGAGCGGCGTGATTGCAGCTCATAAGGACACCCCAATGGCTCTATCGTCCGTTGCGCTGCCTCCGCACGAGAGCATCAGGGGCGTACACTTCGCCATGATGAACGGCACCGTCCTGGTCAATATCCTGGTCTTGCACGCAGTACTCCAATCCATGGACTGGTCGCCGCCCGGATCTGGCGACTACCTGGCGCGCTTCCAGAAGCACAGGTCTGTTCTCGAGGAAATTGCGAGCGGGAAATATGGGCGCGGGCTGATCGAGGAAAACGGAACTATTGTCATACAAAAAGGGGATCGATAGTCGTCCCGACCTCGCGCTTCAAAAGACGGGCAAGTCAGCGCAGCCATAACCGGCCGTCGCAATCCGATCTATCCTAGACAGGCCCAAGCGTTTCGCTCTTGTGATTATGAAGAAAGCGGGCGATCTGCTCTCGCAGGTCGACCGAGTGACGCGGGTCGCCACTTGAAACAGCGTGTTCGAAGAGCGCCTTCTTGACGTCGGTTGGCAACTCGGCCCATTGCGCAATGACGGCAGCACCGAGACACTGGAGGATGCGCTGCTCTGCCTGGCTCAGCACAACGCGTTCATCATCCTGCTCAGCAGAGACAGAGGCGCCACCTTCGTTCTCCCATCGGGCAAGGGCGCGGGCGAGCGGATTGTCTGACTGAGACGTGATCGATTTGCCATCGTTGGACATGGCGTTTTATCGCACAGGAGGCAGGTCACTGCCAGATCGCCGGTGCCGCGAAAGAGATCAGCAGCCTCAGGAGGCCAATGCCGCACGACATCTCGCTCATCGCCACAATTACTATGGGTTTCGTTCTCGCGCTCCTGGGTGGCCTGCTTGCCAGCAAGCTGCGCTTGCCGCCGCTGGTCGGATACCTCCTCGCGGGCGTAGCACTTGGCCCCTTCACGCCGGGGATTGTCGGGAACGCGGACGTCGCGAGCCAACTCGCCGAGATCGGCATCATTCTGCTGATGTTTGGTGTCGGTCTGCACTTCTCGATCAAGGATCTGATGGAGGTGCGCGCAATCGCCGTGCCGGGTGCCATCGCTCAGATAGCTGTGGCCACAGGCAGCGGCCTTGCGCTTGCGCTCCTGTGGGGTTGGGGGGTGGGCGCCGGTCTGGTACTCGGGCTCGCCTTGTCGGTTGCGAGTACTGTTGTCCTGCTTCGCGCCCTGGAGCAGCACAACACGCTCGACTCGGCCAACGGCCGCATCGCGGTCGGCTGGCTCATCGTCGAGGATCTCGCGATGGTGCTCGCCCTTGTTCTGCTGCCGGCGCTGGCCGGCGCGCTCGGCGGTGATGCGCGCGGCGTCGCTGTACAGCTCGCCGGTGGCAGCCTTGTAACGACGTTGCTTCTCACTCTGGCCAAGGTGGCCATGTTTGTGGCCCTGGTCGTTCTGGTGGGGACACGGGTCGTGCCGTGGCTGCTGCTGATGGTTGCGCGGACGGGTTCGCGCGAGCTGTTTACGCTGTCGGTATTGGCGATCGCGCTCGGGATCGCCTATGCTTCCGCTGAGCTGTTCGGCGTGTCATTCGCGCTTGGTGCGTTCTTCGCCGGCGTCGTGCTCAGCGAATCCGACTTCAGTCATCAGGCGGCAGCGGACTCGCTGCCCCTGCAGGATGCCTTCGCGGTGCTCTTCTTCGTCTCGGTCGGCATGCTTTTCGACCCCGGCATCCTCGTGCGGCAGCCGCTGGCCGTTGCGGCTGTACTGCTGCTGATCGTGTTCGGCAAATCGCTGGTGGCGTTCGCCATAGTACTTCTCCGCGGCTATCCGGTCTCGACTGCGCTCATCGTCTCGGCCAGCCTCGCCCAGATTGGCGAGTTCTCGTTCATCCTCGCGGGTCTCGGCGTAGCGCTTGGCTTGTTGCCGCCCGAGGGACGCGACCTGATCCTGGCCGGCGCTATCCTCTCCATCACGCTCAATCCGCTGGTATTTGCCTCCATCGATCCGCTGCTTTCGTGGTTCCGAGCGCGACCGCGATTGACAGCATTACTGGAGCGTCCAGGCGATCGCTTTTCGACGCCGGCCGATACGAGCGAAGAGACCGGACTGAGGGATCACGCGATCATCGTCGGTTATGGGCGCGTGGGTGAGATCATCGGCGAAGCACTTAGGGCTCAGAAGCTCGCTTTCGTGGTGATCGACGAGAACCGCCGACGCGTGGAGAAACTCCGCAAGCGAGGATTGACGGCCATCTACGGCGATGCCACTGCAGCAGGCGTCTTGGAGGCGGCGGGCGTTGGCAGCGCCCGGCTGCTGATCGTCGCTATTCCCCAGGGCTTCCTCAAACGGCGCATCATCGAGCTGGCCCGAGAGGCCAATCCCCAGATCGACACGGCTGTGCGTACCCACCGTGCATCGGAACTCGCGTATCTCAAGGATCAGGGGATCGGCATCGCCATCATGGGGACGCGTGAAACGGCGTTCGGACTCTTGCGCTACGCACTTTCCAGCCTCGGCCTTCCGGACGAAAGAGCGCTGGCTGTCGTTCAGGCAGCCCGCATGTCGGGCGACGGCGGGGCCTACGAGCGTGAGGCGGATATCGCGATGCCCGAAGCACCCCCTGAATTGAGAGAACATCGGGAGGACTGATCAGCGAAGCACGCGTCAGCTCTCCATTGCCCCCAAGAGTGCGGCGATCTTGATCGTGGCGAAGTTCGAGAACGTGTCGGAAACCGCATAGGGCAATATGATGCGGTCGCCATGGCGCATCCCACCGCACGTATAGACGACGTTCGGCACGTAACCCGCACGTTCAGTGGGGTCGGGTCGGACCAGCGGCTCGCGCGAGCGCGCCAGCACCTTCGATGGATCCGTCTTGTCGAGCAGAGCGGCCCCGATGGAGTATTTGCGCACAGGGCCGACGCCGTGGGTAAGAAGCAGCCAGCCTTCGTCCAGCTCGATCGGTGATCCGCAAGTGCCGATCTGAACGAACTCCCACGGATAGGACGGCTTCAGAAAGGCCTGTCCGCCGTTCCACGTGTAGAGATCGTCAGAGAAAATCAGGTAGAGATTTTCATTGTCCTGCCGGCCGATCATGGCAAAGCGGCCGTCAAGCTTGCGCGGGAAAAGGCTCATACCTTTATTGCCGGCGGCCGAACCGCGCAGCGGCGTCATACGGAATGTCCGGAAATCTGTTGTCTCGATGAGCTCCGAGCGGATCGCACTCCCGCTATAGGCAGTATAGGTCGCGTAATACCGCCGCCGTCCATTGTCCTCGAACTCAACGAACCTCGCGTCCTCGATACCATTCACCTGAGTGTTGGTGATCGGAAAGATGACGCGCTCGCTGAGATCGTCTCCAGAACTGAACACGACCTCGACGTCGTCTCCATCTGGCATGGCCGTCCGGTTGGTCACAGTCGGCACGGACGCAAGGCGTGCCGTTGGATCGACGCTGACTTTCCCATCGGCATCAAGCAGGCCGGTGCGGAACGTCAGGGACGATATGTGGCCTTCTCCGACTGCTCGAAGACTAAGAATGAAGCGGCACCGCCCATCGCGAATACCGCTTTGATCTGGATGGCGCACGATGCTGGGATTGAACAAGGCCGACGCCTCGAACGAATACTCGTGAAGGAAGTAAGCACCGACCAATCGGCGTTGAGCATCGGTGAATACAGCATGAGGATCAAATGCGATTTCCATCTCGCTCGCACGTGCATCAAACAGATGGAGCAGGTTTCGATGGCGTCCTGCAAAATTGTCGAGAACATCTGCCAATTGCTTGGCGACCTCAACCGGATCCAATCCGAGGACACGCTCGACGATATGATTGGCTCGGGTCTTGTCCACTGCATTGAAATGACGCGGCTCGGTCGCCGGTTTGAACGGTCGGACGATGACGCGCGCCGGGTCCGGCCGCAAATGCAATGCTTGTCGATTGAAGAACATGGGCTGAGTCATGGGATGGGTCCTGCGGATCGTTCCGAAATGGTTGGAGAACCTAGGCGCTGAGAGCTAGCAACGGCCCTGCTTGAGCTCGATCGGCATTCGCGCTGGCCCGAGCGTATCCGCGCATCTCCGCGAGACCGAGAAGATAGGACACGACTGATTCGGCGCCTCGGTTCTCGTTGGGTCGATCGGGATGAAGACCATCCATGCAGCTCCCTGTCGCCGGATCCGCCAGCGAGATCTGGAGGTCATTCCTGCCAAGAAACCAATCGAACGCCGTCATTGCTGTTCGCGCCCAGTCCGACTGCTGATCCACACGTGCCGCAGCAAGGCAGGCCGAGATTGTTGCGGCCGCCTCGAGCGGCTGTTGATCGAAGGGTTCAGGTGCTTTGTTGCGGCGGCCGAAGCTGTCCGAGCCGACGGGTCGGAAGTGGCCGGACGCGGCAGTTTGCTGCGACATCAGCCAGTGTAGAGATCGGAGACCGGCCACGGCATATCTTGTAGAGCCGGTCGTTGCGGCAGTCTGGATCAGGGCTTGCGGCAGGCGTGCGTTGTCGTAAGCAAGAACATCCTCGAACCATATCCAGCCGCCGGCCTTCTTTGCGGCCAAGGCGGTCATCAAGCGGTCGGCAAGTATGGCCCGCATACGTTTTGCGGAGACATCATCGACTGCGGAGGGGCAATAGGCATCCAGTGCGAGCAGCGTGAAAGCCCAGGCGCGCGGCGATGCGAAAGCCTCAACAGTGGGTAGCGCAGCGTTGAACAGCGTCTCCGCCCAGGTTCGGCGCACCGGATCGGTATCCCTGGCCGCGCATACAGCCAAGGCCCACAATGTCCGCCCGTGGCTATCTTCGGAACCTCGATCCTCAAGCCAGCGGCGGTCATAGCTCATGAAATTTCGAAAGCGCAGTGTATAGGGATTCCAGGCGTGCTGAACGAACGCCGCGAACCGGGTCGTGAGAATTTCGGGCAATCGCATCTCTCCAGCCGACCCGGTGAGAGTGGAAGCCAAGAGCAGCGCGCGGGCATTGTCATCGACACAGTAGCCGTGCGAGCGGTCGGGGACGCCATGCACGGCGTGCTGAAGAAGCCCCGTGCTGTCGCACATCGAAAGGAGATGATCGGTCCGCACTTCAGGCAGCGCGTGCCGATCCGTTGTCGATCTGTGGCGATCACTTGGATCTGTGGGGCTCGTGATCGGCGGCTGGAGGACACTCTCGAAGGTCTTCAGATATGCTCTGGCCGCTTCCGACCAGATCATAGAGCGGCTAGCCGCATAGGCGCGCTTGCGCATCGCATGACGACGCACCTCGTTGACGAGCAACGCCGAGATTTCCTTGCCGATGACGCTGGCATCGCCAAACGGCACGAGAATGCCGCGCCCATCGGCGAGCAATTCCTTGGCGTGCCAATAGGGCGTCGAGACGACTGCCTTGCCCAGGCCGTAGCTGTAGGCCAGTGTGCCGGACGTCATCTGCGCCTCGTTGAGGTATGGCGTCACGTACACGTCGCACATGGAGATGAAGTCCAGCAGCATGGACTGGTCGACGAATTGATTGAGGAAGACGACGTGATCGTCCACCGAGCGCGACCGCACACGGGCCATCAGGCTGTCGCGATAGGCTTCACCCTGTTCCCGCAGCAGATTGGGGTGTGTCGCGCCGAGAATGACATAGAGCGCATCGGGGCATGAGCTGATGATCTCCGGCATGGCATCGATGACGGTTTCGATGCCTTTACTCGGCGACAGGAGGCCGAACGTGAGAATGATCGTCCGTCCCTCAAAGCCGAGTTTTTTCTTGGCGCTGATGGATTCCCGAAATGGAAAATCGGGTATCCCGTGCGCGATGACGTCGATGTTTCGTGCAGGCACACCATGGCTCGTGAGAAGGACATCACGCCCCCTATCCGACATAACAACCAGCTTCGAAGAGAGCGCAATTATCTGCTTCATCACGGCCCCCTGGGCGGGGGTTGGGTCCGGAAGGACGGTGTGAAGCGTAGTAACGATGGGCATCTCGAGACGCGACAATAGCTCTACGATATGGCCACCGGCTAACCCGCCGAAGATTCCGTATTCATGCTGCAGCGAGACGAGGTCGCATCCCGACCTGTTGAGAAATTTCGCTGTTTGCAGATAGTCATCGACGACGTCGTCACGCACTTGAACGCGTACGGATGTCGGGTAATCGTAGACCTCGCCTGCGTCGTTCATGGCCATGATGCAAGTGTCGAGATCGGATCGCGCAGCGGCAACGGCCTTATGGAGATCGTGCGTGAAGGTGGCGATTCCGCAGCGGCGCGGCAGATGGTTACCGATGAACGCAATACGCTGAAGTCGATTCATTTGTTGTTCCTTCGTGGCCGCGGCGAGCGGCATTGCGTTGCAGAGGAAGCGGCGACGGCGCCAGGACGCGCTCGGAAGTGCAGGCCTCGTTGATATCTGACGGCGCGAGGAAGCGCAGGAGCGTCCGCGCAACTTCGCCGACATAGGCAACAAGGCAGGTTAGAGGAGCGCCGCCGACGTGGACATCGACCTGGCCGAATGTCGCGAACACCGCGCCACCAGCAGCTATCTCGTTGGAGCGGATGGTGGCTTCGCCGCTGAGCACAAGCAACCACATCTCCCGCGTGGCTTCGATACGCCAAATTGTGTTTGGCGTGAGGTCCAGCCGCTCGAGCACGAAGTGCGGATCGGCCACTAACAGCGTCCGTTGATGGGACAGGCGCATCGGCCGCACCCGAAGCTCCGCCACGCCGGTTCGTGCGGCAGCGACGGCGCAGTCGATGTGAAGGTCGCGGTGTCGGCCATGATCGAATAAGCGAAAAGTTGCATCGCTGCGCTGTTGGATCTCGGCGATCACCAGTCCGGCGCCAATCGCATGGATTGTTCCGCCGGGCACCAATATGACATCGCCGGCTACCGCCGGATGCCAGACCACGAGATCGGCAATCGAGCCGTCCTCGATCGACTTACGAAGTTGCAATGGAGTGCAAGGTCGGCGCAGACCGAGAGCGACCTTTGCGTCCGCAGTAGCCTCCACGACGTACCACGCCTCGGTCTTTCCATTTGGCAGGCCAATCAATTGCGCGAAGGCGTCGTTCGGATGCACCTGGATGGATAATGGCTGGCTGGTGAGCAACAGCTTGAGCAGGAGGGATGTAGGAGTGCGCTCTGCGCCGGCTCGCTCATACCAAAGTTCGCCGATCAATGTGCCATCACATCTCGGCTCCGTCCAAGGACGTGGATCCGTGACGCCCCAGGGTTTAGTCACGGAGCTGGCGGTTACATGCTCAATCGGCATGAGGGCCACCCCGCGATAGACACGGAGAAGCCGCGTCGAGGAGCCCTCATCGTGACTGTTTTCCCGGCTTAGTGGCCGCGCCTATGCCGGACTTCACTAGGAAGGGTGCCTCCTGCGTCGCTGGCGGTTTCGGCTTCGTGGATTTCGGCTTTCGAATCTCACGATTGCCCTTTTGCTGACTCTTTGCCACGTGGCATCTCCATTTCTGCTGAGCCGAAAAAGACGGCTTGGATGAATTGCTTCCGGCTTCGGACGTCATCGAGAGGACACTGCGAAGCGCCTGCGGCGGCGTCACTCTAAGCTACTAGGCGGGTCGACCATTCGAGCGGAGTGATGCGCTCGCGCGCCACTGAGACCTGCCTGATTAAGCTGTGATCTCTAGGGCCTCTGTGCGTCTGGAGACTTTGTCTAGCCGATATACGGGCGCGTCATGCTGATCCAAAGCAGCCTCAGCGTGAATTCCGCGCCCGATGACTATTGCCACTCGTCCGACTGTCCTGCTGGCCCATATCGTGGACTCACGTTGCGAGAATGCCTCAGCGAATGGCGCCAACAATGCCTCCAAGCGCTCAGTGAACTCTATCCATTTTGCGAGGCAGATGTGTCTTTGGGGCAAATTCGAGCTAGTTCGGTGAAGCCGCTCAACTTCCGCTCTCGACCTCCGTACGGACGTTTACGCCGTGGCACTGAGCAAACCTGGAGCGACGATTGCCGGTCGAACCTTGCGCCCCGCGCGGTGGCAACCCGACAACGGGGTCTTGCCGCGCGCATGAGTAGATTCCGAGCCTACACCGCGAGATGAGAGCGACCTACGGTGGAGCGATCCGCTGGGCAAGAGCAGTTCCATGCCAAAGGGCATTGAACGTGCCGCCCATCAAGAGGAGGTTCGCAATGCAGGTTCCGGCATCAGTAAAGCCCGCAGTTTGGGGCGCAGTAGGCGGCGCGATCGCTGCGATGATCGTCGGCTTCGCTTGGGGTGGCTGGGTGACGGGCGGCAAGGCCGGAGTGATGGCGGCCAACAGCGCCGAGACTGCTATTGTCCTAGCATTCACGCCACTCTGTGTTGCCAGAGCCGAGCAGCAACCGGACCAGCTTGAGCTCTTGAAGAAGCAGAGCAGGTGGAGCCGCGACGAGTTCGTCATCAAGGCCGGCTGGGTCGCTAACGTGACAGAGCAATATCGGTCTGAAGTCGCGAGAGTGTGTGCGACGACAATCGTGGAAGCCATGAACACCCTGCCGAAGCCTGCTGGTTGAGAACGCCGCGGGTTAACGGTGGCGGAGAGATCGCGGAGCAAAGAGCAAGGCCGATCTGATCACCTTCGATCGGTACGAAAATGTCGACAAGCGCAGGAGAGAGATCATGCAAGCTGAGGCACTATTGATCTTGTTACTCATCGGAGCGGTGGCCGGTTTCTTGGCGGGTGTGATCGTCAAAGGCTACGGCTTTGGTATCGTTGGTAACATCGTAGTCGGCATTGTCGGTGCTGTCATAGGCGGCTGGTTGCTTCCGCGGCTTGGGCTGTTCCCGGGCGGTAATATCCTCGGGCAGATTGTCTCGGCCACCGCGGGTGCGGTCGTTCTGCTCGTTCTCATCAGCTTTGTTCGAAGGGCCGCCTGAGCCGGCTACCCCGCGGGATCCTAGTTTCCCGCGCTCCAGAGGAGGGCTCAGGTATGACGTTGAACTTTTCGAACCCAAGCCGCAGCTATGACGAAACGAGGACGTGCGTGCGCTTCTGGGGCTATGATGGTGCGCTGGAAATTCCGTTCTTCCTCGAAGATGGTGCGATGCAGAGGATCAGCCCGGAGACACGCCAAAACGCGGCGGCTCTACTGACTGCGTTCGATCGCAATCGCGACCGGATACTCAAGGTGGCAGGCAAAGTCTATTCCAGGACGCGCAGTAAAGGAACATATACGCTGACAGCTTCGGATTTTTGATGGCTGGCGCGCTCGATCCTCCATCTGACGCCTGATGAAACAGGTGACCAGCCAAGAAGGCCGCTCTGCGGCCTCGGCTAAATGTGTCAGGCAGCAGCGAGTGCAATTCGGATCAGCGCCGGAAGTGATTTGGAACCCGTCTTGCGCATGATTGCCGCGCGATGGTTGTCGACCGTACGCTGGCTGATGCCAAGATCAGCGGCAATATTCTTGCTTGGGTGGCCGGCGAGAACAAGGTCCAAAATCTGGCGCTGACGCGCGGTCAGGCTGGCCACACTGAGCGTGGCGTTCACCTGATGCACCGATAGTGTGGCGATGTCGCGCGTCCGATCAAGCGCACGCTCGACGCTGGCGAGCAGATCGCCGTGACGAACCGGTTTCTCGATGAAGTCCACGGCACCGGCTTTCATCGCTTGAACGGCCACCGATACGTCGCCGCTTCCGGTAATCATGACTGCTGGCAATCGGTGACCAGCCGCTTTGAGGCGTTCGATCACCTCGATACCGCTCATGCCGGGCATTAGTACATCGACTAAAAGGCATCCGACACGCTCCGGACGATAGGCCTTGAGGAAGTCTGCACCATCCGCAAACATCTCCACCGCATAGCCGTTCTCATTCAGCAGATCGCACATCGTCTCGCGGACGGCATAATCATCATCGACAACAAAGACGGTGGGCTTGTCGGCTTTTGCATCCAGTGGTGATTGCTGCTCATGATCGGGGCTGGCGGAGCGAGGCGTGGCCATGAGGCGCTGAGCAAGGCGCGTCAGCTCACTGGCCCTCACGGGCTTGTTCAGGTGCACGCAATCTTGGGCGGCAATCTCAAGCAAACTATCTGTCGAGATATCGCCGGTCAGTATGACGGCCGGAATGGCCTGCTGAGCTTGCTCGTGCAGTCTGGCAATTGTCTGGAGCCCATTGAGGCCCTTCGGCAGGTTGTAGTCTGCGATGATCAGATCCGGCACAATGGCTTCTTTGCTCGCCAGCTCAAGCGCCTGATGTCCATCTGCGGCGGCCAATGTGCGATGCCCCTCGCTATCAAGCAGAAGCTGAAGCATTTCGAGAACCGCCGGATCATCGTCGACGATCAAGATAGTGCCACGTAAGGCTGGACGTACCGGCGTACTGTTCTCGGCCGGAATGGGGAGAACCGCCACGCCTCGTTCCCCGAGCGGCACCTCGATCGCGAAGACCGAGCCGACGCCGAGGCGCGAGCGAACGTCGATCTTGTGTCCTAGAAGGTCGGCAAGGCGCTGCACGATTGCGAGACCGAGACCAAGGCCCTTGCTTCGTTCGCGTGCAGGGTTCTCGAGCTGATGGAACTCGTCAAAAATAGCCTGGAGTTCAAGTTCCGGAATGCCGGGGCCTGTGTCCCAGACCTCAATGCGAAGCTTGTCACCACGGCGTCGACAGCCAAGCAGCAACTTACCGTCAGTGGCGTATTTCACCGCATTCGACAGCAGATTGCGCAATATCTGCTCAAGGAGGCGAGGGTCGCTGCGCACGAAAAGACTGCTCGCCACCACACGCCAATCGAGTCCACTGTCAGTCGTGTGGTACGTCAGCTCAGTCCGCAATTCGTCAAGCAGACGCTTGATGGGGAAATCGACAATCGCCGGGCGCACGATGCCGGCTTCCAGTTGATTGATGTCGAGCAGCTTGTCGAGCATGCTCGACATCGAGCTTACCGTTTCGTCGAGCCTGCGGACGAGCTTCAGCGTTGGCTCATCATGAATGCGCTTTTCCAGCATTCCCTGAAGCAGGCTGATGGTCTGTAGAGGCTGGCGCAAATCATGGCTGGCGGCAGCGAGGAAGCGTGACTTGCCGGCATTGGCCCGTTCCGCCTCGAGCTTCGCGGCCTCCAGCGCCCTGCCTTCGCGCTTCACCTGAGTGATATCGACGATCGCCACCAGGATCTTGCGCTTTGCCGCAGGGGCCTCTCGGAGCACGAGAGCGCTCATGAGAAACATCCGCCTTCCCGATCCGGGGACCTCGATCTCGACCTCATGATCTTTGATGCTGATGCCTTTAGCTTGGACTGAGGCGAGGAAATCGCGGAGAGCGGGCACGTTAAGATGATCGGCCACCGTCAGTAAGTATCGACCGATCAGCTCATTGGGCTCAACCGAGAAAGCGCGATGGAATGAGCTTGAAGCGGAAATGACGCGCAGATCTTCATCGAGGACGACCAGCGGCTGGCGGATCGTGGCGATGATGCTATCGAGATAGGCGCGCGCGGCCTCGATTTCATGTTCGGCGGCCTTGATCTCTGCAATATCGGCAAACGTGATCACCAAGCCTTCGACCTTATCGACCTTGCTCCGATAGGGCAGCACCCCGCGCATGAACCAGCGGTCGTTGTCGGCCTTGACCTCGCGTCGGACGGGCTCATGGCTTGTCAGCACGGCGCGTGCATCCGGCAGCAGAGCATCGTCCTCGAACCGGCGCGTCAGATCGGCAAGCGGCCGGCCGATGTCGGAGGCAATGACATTAAACAGCGACTTCGCAACTGGCGTAAAGAAACGGATGTTGAGATCGGCGTCCAGGAACAGCGTTGCCATGTCGGTGCTGTTGAGGATGTTCTGGAGGTCGTCGGATGTGGCGCGTTGCTGCTCGACAGTCTCATGCAGCTGGCTGTTCAGCGCCGTGAGCTCTTCATTTAGGGACTGCAACTCCTCCTTCGAGGTTTCCAGCTCCTCGTTGGTCGACTGGAATTCCTCATTGACGGACACGGCTTCTTCATTGATCGCCTTCTGCTCCTCGTTGGCCATCTCAAGGTCGCGAATGGCGCTCTGCAGGTCCTCGCGCGTAGCCGCGAGCTCCCGCTCGACCTGAGCAACACGCGATGCTTCGGCCGCCGTTTCGGCGGGTCTAGCAATGCTGACGTCAAGGGACGGATCGTCAGCAAAGCTGACAAGAAACAGCTTCTCGCTATCACCTTCAACCGGTAGCACAGTGATGGTGACGCCGACCGAGCGTGCATCGCGCTTCAGTTGGGCCCCCGTCATGGTAACGCGCGCATCATCCTGTTTGGCCCGCTCGATGGCTGATCTCAGCTTGGCGCGCAGCCCCTCACGTGCCATGGCAAGAACGTCCCTTGTGCCTTCACCCGAGACAACCTTGAGATAGCGATCCATCGATCCGAAGTAGTAGAGGCCGTCATGCTTGGCATTGATCAGGACGGAGGCCGGCGCATAGGCTTCGAGCAGCGCGCGCTGCGACAGTTCGCTGAATCCCGGCCGCCGAGGTATCGTCTGCTGGGCTAAGCTACTAGAGAGAAGGCGGCCCGCAGCGTTAGTACCGCGCGGAAAATCAACCTCACCCGGCCGGGTGCGCCCGATGTGCCGGTAAATCCGATGAATCTTGCTGATCGGCTCGAAGCGGTCCGAGACATTCCCCACCGTCTCGGAGGATCCAAGAAAGAGCACGCCGTCCTCGCGCAGCGCGAAATGGAAAAGCGACAGGATCTTGCGCTGCGCCTCCGGACCAAGATAGATGAGCAGATTGCGACAAGAGATGAGATCGAGACGGGAGAAGGGCGCGTCAGACAGCAGGCTCTGGCTGGTGAACACCACCGCCTCTCGAAGCTCGCGCACCACTTGATAGCTGTGGTCTTCTTTGGTGAAGAAGCGGGCGAGACGTGTTGGCGTCACATCGGCCTCGATCGACTCGGCATAGATGCCGGCGCGAGCGAACGCCACACAGTCCGTGTCGATGTCGGAAGCGAACACTTGCAGCTTGATATTGCGTTTCGCGGCCGCGATCTGCTCGAGGAAGAGCATGGTGATCGAATAAGCCTCTTCACCCGTGCTGCAGCCGGGCACCCAAATGCGTAAGGGCCGGTCCAACGACTGCCGCTGCACCAGCTCCGGGATGACTTTCTCCTCAAGCAGATCGAAGGCCGCCGGATCGCGGAAGAAGTGCGTGACGTTGATGAGGAGGTCCTTGGCGAGCCGCTCGCGCTCTGCGGCATCCTCCTGCAAGAAGCTCAAGTAGTCGCCGCCGCTCTCGATGCCGGCCATGGCCATGCGCCGCTCGATGCGCCGGTGCAGCGTCCCGTGCTTGTAGAGCGTGAAGTCATGCGAGGTCTTCGCGGCCAAAAGATCGATGATGCCGGCAAACGCCTCCCGGACAGTGCTGGCGGATTTCTCATCTGCATGTCTCGCTTTGACGTACGTCTGGCGACCGTAGCTGATAAGCGCGTGGGGGATATCGGCCACCGCTAAAACAAGGTCGGCGCCACCGCTCATCATGGCGCTGCGGGGCATTCCGTCGTAAGCGGCCTCCTCGGGATCTTGCACAATCACGAGACCGCCTCTCTCCTTCACCGCCTTCAGTCCCAAACTGCCGTCGGTGCCAGTTCCCGAGAGGATCGCACAGATGGCGTGCTCGCCGCATTCTTCGGCCAGCGACCGCAGGAAGAAATCGAAGGGCATCCGCACGCCGTGGCGTTCCAGGGGCTTGGATAGACGGAGGGCACCACCTTGGATGGACAAATAGCTGCCCGGAGGGATGAGATGCACGCGGTTGCGTGCGAGCTGCATTCCATCTGTCGCCAACAGGATCTTCAAGGGTGTGTGGCTGGCGAGCAGATCGACCATCAGGCTTTCGTGCGTCGGATCAAGATGCTGGATCAGCACGAAGGCCATGCCGCTGTCGGCTGGCAAGGCGTCGAAGAACTTCTTGAAGGCCTCCAGACCACCGGCCGAGGCACCCAGCGCAACGACCTGGAAATCAACGCTTGCCGGCTTCGACGACATTGACTGCGGCCGGCCTGCCACAGGCTGCGACGCCCTGCGTCTTGTCATCGCTATTGGCTTTCATGAACCCAGGCTCCCATTCAGGGAACGCTCGCGGGTCGAGCCATCATAGCACACATGACCAATAGGATGGCTTGATTGTGCGGGCCTTTAGCTGCCAGCGATCCCAGTCCCGGGCGATGGCTTGAATCGCACTTCAGCTGATCGGCTTGGCCGCCATAGGTAAGTTCCGAGTCTCCACTCTCCACCTGTTCTCGGCCTAGGCTCAGTGCAACATCACAGGGCGGGTGAGATCGCCAGCCCGTGGAAATCCGAGAAAATCTAGGAACGGTTAAAAGCAAAGCCTTTTCGGGTCACTGGACGGCTCGGCGGCACCCAATCAAGGGAAATACCAATGAGGCCTGCGAGCGAAGCTAACGTGAACACGTGGCCCTCTTTCAGCGCGTACGCCCATGCGGCCAGCATCGTAGCCAAGCAAGAGAATACGGAGCTGCGCCTCGTCGCGGACGAACTCGGCCATCGGCTTAAGAACCTAGTGGCCGTCATTCAGTCGATCGCGCGCCAAACCATGAACCAAACCGCCACCAAAGAAGACTTCGAGGCGAGGTTCTCGGCACGCCTAGGTGCTTTTGGACATTCGCTCGATCTTCTCATCGCCAATGATTGGCGCGGCGCGCATATCGACGACCTCGTGCGCTTGGAGCTGACACCATTTGGCTTGCTGGATGAGGTGCAGATATCGGTGAAAGGGCCGCCACTAGCGCTTAGTTCCGTGGCTGCCCGCAACATCGGCCTCGCCCTTCATGAGCTGGCGACCAATGCCTCCAAATATGGCGCGCTCTCGGTGCCGGAAGGCAAGGTTGCTGTGCAGTGGGAGCTCGCGGGCCGTGGCGGCCGACAACGCTTCCATATGACCTGGTGCGAGTCGGGGGGACCGATCGTAACGGAGCCCACGCGCCGGGGCTTCGGTCGACAGGTTATCCAGCACATAACCGCGCAGGCCCTCGCCGGAAACGTGACACACGACTTCATGCCGAAAGGTGTCAGATGGACACTCGATGCCCCGGCGGCGATCGCGGTTGCAAGTGGAGGCAACGACCCGACTAAAGCTCTGCACTCAATTGGAATATCGGTCAAACGATAGGCACGGCAGCGGCGCAAGGATGCGGGAAATCGCCGCCGATCTGAGTACATTCCGAGTCTACGTCGAGCCTCTCAAGACCAGCTAGCGTTTACCGCGCGGTAATCATGTCTTCGCGTCGCAAGTCAACGGTTGCTACCGCCGCAAAGCGGCAAACTGTCCCTGAGGCAATACTGGTCGGTAGCCGGACGCGAACAAACACAGCTGGAGCGGCGGCATGACGGGGCGGACAACGCGCAGATCGGTGACATTTTCGCAGCCATTCTCGCTTTCGGACATTGAAGGCATCCAACCTGCCGGAACCTACAGAGTCCAAACCGTCGATGTGAGCCTCGATGACGGCTCGTCCCTTTCCTATCGCCGCATCTCGACGACGATCGAGCTGCCGGACGTCGGCGCCGCTGGCTTGAGAAGGCGGGTGATGACCATCGACGCCCTTGAGTTAGAGGCCGCCCTGACGAAGGATGGCGCTCTCATTCCATAAGACAGCCCCGTCCTAAGTAGTTTCCGATGCTGCCTTCATTGCCTGCGACCCGATAGGGTCCGAACATCAACTCGTCACTGACGCAGCATCTGCCTCTCTTCCCGCACGCGGTGAGGAGTGCCGCAGACAGAGTGCTCACGCGCGCGCCGAAGACAAAGATCGAAATGGAGAGCTAAGATGAGACTGACAACCCTTACTCTTGCTGGTGCTATGGTATTGGTCGCAGCTGCGCCCCTCGGGCAGGCGTTTTCCCAGACGGCGGTTCTGGCGACCACCGCCCCGAAGTTCGTCACTCAACAGCCGGCCAATGAATGGCTCGCCCGAGTGTTCCTCGGCCAGGGCGTGCAAAACACAGCCGGCGAAACCGTCGGTGACATCAACGATCTCGCTTTCGACCGCCAAGGCCAAATCCGCACCGTCGTCATTGGCGTTGGCGGGTTCCTGAGCATGGGAGAGAAGAGCGTCGGCGTCCCCTTTGATGCGCTGACCTTCAACGTCGGGGCAAGCGGCGAGCGCGTTATCGTTGTGGCGCTCAGCAAGGACGATCTTGCGAAGGCACCGGAGTTCAAGGCCATTGAAAAGACGACCTTCGACAAGGTGAAGGACAGGGCAAGCGAGCTCAGCAACAAGGCCGCGGACAAGGCGGTTGAGCTGAAGGACCAGGCCGTCCAGAAAATCGACGACATGAAAAAGAGCGAGCCGGTAAAGCAGTGACTGTCGAGGCGCGAGCTCGCTGCCGGGTTCGCGCCGCTTGCTTGGCACTCCCACGATCGGTGCAGCCCTATCGGCTGCGGTCGCGTAACTGCTGCGGCCGAACATAGTTGGTAACTTCCATGATCAAGCCTGTTCCACTCCTGCTGCGCATCGGCGTGTTCGTCGGCCTTCATATTGGCATGGTGGCAAGCGTGTGGGCCCTTCTCTAGTTTCAAAATCTACGACATACGCATCGTGGCAGCTTGAGTAGATTCCGAGGCTGCCCAGTCCACGTCGTCCCGCCTACAGTTGCTCGAGCGAACCCCATGTGGGGTTAAAGAATTCACAGGAGAGCAACATGGACACGACAACCCTTCTCATCATTCTTATCGTACTGCTGGTACTCGGGGGCGGCGGTTATTGGGGCCGGCGTCGCTGGTTCTAGGCTGAAGGCGGCACGGCTGATCAAGGTCTGACGATCATCCCGCGGACATCTCGTATGGCGGCGGATCGCCGCCGTCATTGTCTCTCCCGGGAACCACTCACGAACGTGAGACAGGGCTGCCGGCGCCGAAGCATGTAACCCGCGGCACTCACTTCCTCTCGCGCACGAGCTCCGACGATCGTGAAGGTATCGCGTGTCAAGCGTGCTCTCTCGGTTCTCGTGCACCGATGGAGCGTGCCACTTTCTGCAGAAGCCAATGGAGGGCATTCATGGTAGTTGAAAACACTAGGCCGACATCGCAGCACTCAATCGGTCTCGATCGTTACGGAGCCTCCAGCTGGAGCATCATCTTCGGACTCCTGGCCGCCGCGCTCATGGGAGGGATTCTCTACGTCGCCTTCCGCGGCGATCTCATCGACGCGCGCTCAACGGCAATCCCATCGCCATCGGCAGCCTCAGGGCGAGAAGTCCCAACACAATCACCGGTCCCTTCGACAAGGTAGAGTGACGTTCGAGGCAATTCCCTCGGCAGGCAGATATCGCGTTCAACGACCGCGGCGTGCCCAGTGATGTGACCCCCGCCTTTTATCCAGCCGGGACTGGAATCCGGTCGTCATTGAACGCTCCCGATGAGCGTCCTTCAAGCTCTTCGTTGTGCTGCCAGCGTGCCGCGTAGCCGGCCG
>JALHMB010000014.1 GCA_022844275.1 Hyphomicrobiaceae bacterium | reverse complement strand
CGATCGGTAACGTGCCGCCAGCCGAGGCGGAAGCCGCCTACTATGCAGCTATGGAGGAACCTGCAGCACTCGCAGCCTGACTCAAGCCAACCAGCCTCCGAAGAAGTCGGTACGGTTCATGCCCTCATAAGGGCGATCCTTGAACTTGGAGTGCCAGGTCTTCACCTCGGCGCGTGTTAGCTCGCTGATCTTGAGCTTGCCAAATGCCGGCTTGAGAATCGTCTCAACGTGTCGCTTGGCCTCGGCCTGCGTGGTGGGCTTGTTGTGGGCATTCACGTGATCTCTAAGATACCGATCGAGGACATCGCCAACGCTGTCCTCGCGCTTCAGCTTGTCCCGTTGCACTGCTGGATCGTTGCCATTGCGGATAGCTCCGAGCAGGCGCTGTGCCTCACGCCGTGCTGTCTCAGGCGTCCATGGCGCTCCGTGCTTCCCGATCGTGACGAAGCGTTGCCGCCTGTTAGCGCGGTACTTGAGCACATAGCTCGTGTCCCGCCGCCTGCGCCTTACGCCAAAGCCTCTCACGTCATCGTCCCAAATGGCATCGCCGTCCGCCAAACGGTCCACGCGCGCCTTGGTGATGTTTGCCGTAGCCATTGCAGCCCCCCTCGAGTGCCCGGGCTACCATCTGGCAACCGGGCTACCGCTAAATCGCTACGGTGCGTTGCGGCTTACTGCAACAGAAATGCCTGCAATTAGAGGATTTGTTGCGCTTTGATGTGGACTGTGTGACTCCAAAGAATCACATTGTGGATCTGGGGGTCCCCCGTTCGAGCCGGGGAGGCGGTACCATAAGCCAATCAAAGACTTATGGCATTGTCCAAGCTCGTCTTCGATCGCGCAGAAAGTGGCTCCAGGAGCTCCCCCGGGATAACGCCCGTTTAAACGAGAGATCCTAACGCTGCCTTCGAAGCCCGCGGGGAGGGTCGCGACCACCGGATCTTGGGGATCATCCTCAAGCTCGTAGCTCAGCCGCTGTAGCGCGAGCGACAACGGCTGCCTCTACCCCACCTTAGACCTGATCGCCGAGCCACTCACCGCTCAGCGGGGGACCGCGGAATAATCGGTACTATGCTAGACGCACTGAGCGAGGGGCTCGGTTGAGACGGTCCGCGTGACGAAGAGAGGAGAGAACACATGGCACATGAGCGCATCCGAAAGTTCAACACCAAGGACACCTATCCGGAGCAGAAGCTCGACAACGATCTCTGCCAGGTGGTCGTGGCGAAGGGTACGATGATCTTCGTGCGTGGCCAGATTGGCCAGGATCTCGCGACTTCGAAGAGCGTCGGCATCGGCGACGTGGCCGCCCAGACGGAGCAAGCAATGAAGAATATTGCCATGCTCCTCGATGAAGCCGGATCAAAACTCGAGCACGTCTGCAAGATCACGATCTACATCGTCGATCCGCGCTACAGGGAAGAGGTGTACCGCGTGGTTGGCCGCCACCTGAAGGGTGTATTCCCCGTCTCGACAGGCATCGTCGTTTCGGCGCTCGGGCGACCCGAGTGGCTGGTAGAGGTGGACGCGATCGCCGTGAAGCCGGATTGACGCCATGACGTTCTCGATTGCTGCTCGTTGTCCGCGGTCGGGCATGTTTGGTCTCGCCGTTTCCTCTTCCTCGCCGGCCGTGGCCGCCCGCTGCGCCTATGCCCGAGCCGGCGTGGGCGCAGCGGGAAGTCAGAACATCACGGACCCCACGCTCGGCCCCAAGCTGCTGGACCTCATGGCCATCGGCCTTTCAGCCCCCGACGCCGTGAACGCCCTCGCCGCCGCGACACCGATGATTGCTTATCGTCAGCTGATTGCCGTCGACAGCTCTGGACGAACGGGAGCCTTTTCGGGCGAGAGGACTTTGGGGCGACATACTGCTGCCCACGGAGAAGGTGCCGTCGCGGCCGGCAACATGCTCAAGAGCTCCGACGTGCCCTTCAAGATGGTCGCGGCATTCGAGGTCTCCTCCGGAGCTCTCGGCAGCCGCCTCCTTGCTGCAATGCGGGCCGGCCTGGATGCCGGTGGCGAGGAGGGGCCGGTGCATTCGGCCGGCTTGCTCCTCGTACGCGATGTCACCTGGCCCGTGGCCGACTTACGCGTCGATTGGAGCGATGACGATCCTATCCAAGGCCTGGAGCAACTGTGGCGTCTCTACGAACCGCAACTCGAGGCGTATGTGACGCGGGCGATCAATCCGACAGCGGCGCCAAGCTACGGCGTTCCCGTCAATCGCTAGCGCAAACGTAATTTCCTTCGAGGAGTTGGCGGTCGCGATCTTCCTCGGTGGCGGTCTCAAGTCTACATTGCCAAAGCAGATGTGGGACGACGTTCTGCTGCAGGTGTCGCCCACGTGGGCAGCCGCATCCGCCGTCGTCATTCTGGTGGTGACGAGCTTGTTCCTGATCGCCGAGTATCTTCGCTACGCCCGCACACCTCGGCTCCGGGGTGCGCAGCCAATCGACGGCCACTGAGCAGAGCATGAGCATCGAAAAGATTGATACCCTTGTCGTCGGTGGCGGGCAGGCCGGGATCGCCATGAGCGAGCACCTGACAGCAAACGGCGTGCCCCACCTCGTTCTGGAACGGCACCGGATCGCGGAGCGGTGGCGATCGGAAAGATGGGACTCGCTGGTTGCCAATGGCCCGGCATGGCACGATCGCTTTCCGGGTCTCGCGTTCTCGGATGTCGACAAAGAAACAGGACCTGACGATTTTCGCTCGAAGGAACAGGTCGCGGACTACCTCGTCGCTTACGCAGAAAAGATCGCGGCCCCCATGCGGTGTGGCGTCGAGGTGCTGAAGGTCGAGAGAAACGTGGGCCGCCGCGGGTTTCGCGTCGAGACATCGGCCGGACCGCTGGAAGCTATCAATGTCGTCGCGGCGACCGGGGCATTCCAACGCCCAGTCGTACCCGACATCGTCCCTGCGGATACCGCCATTCTGCAAATGCATTCGACGGCCTATCGCAATCCGGGTCAGCTACCCGAAGGCACCGTGATGGTCGTGGGCTCCGGTTCGTCGGGCACCCAGATCGCGGAGGAGATTCTGGCGTCGGGCCGGCAAGTCTACCTGTCGATCGGGCCGCACGATCGACCGCCGCGGGCCTATCGCGCGCGCGATTATTGCTGGTGGCTTGGCGTTCTCGGCAAGTGGGATGCGGCAGCGCGCGAGGTCGGCAGAGAGCACGTGACCATTGCCGTGTCGGGCGTCGACGGCGGCCACTCGATCGATTTTCGCCGCCTTGCGGCGAAAGGGCTGATCCTCGTTGGTCGCACGCAGTCGTGCGCGAATGACGCCATCTCATTTGCAGGGGATCTCGCCCAGAACATTGCGAACGGCGATGCGTATCTGCGGGCCCTGTTGGACGAAGCCGACGCCTATCTCGCGCGCAATGGCCTCGAACTCCCGGAAGAGCCGGAGGCGCGCACGATCCTACCGGACCCCGATTGCCTCAGGTCACCTATCCTGTCGCTCGATTTGAAGAAGGCGGGAATTGCCACGATCATCTGGGCGACGGGTTTCACCTCGGATTACAGCTGGCTCAAGGCGGACACGTTCGACGAAAAAGGGCGACCGAGGCACCAGCGCGGCGTCTCGGAGGAGCAGGGGATCTACTTTCTGGGCTTGTCATGGCAGTCGCGGCGCGGCTCGAGCTTCATCTGGGGCGTGTGGCACGATGCACGACACATCGCCGAGCAGATCGCGATACAGCGCAAATATATTGAATATCACGATAACATGAGCGCGAAATCGACGAGGTGAGCGCTCTGAGATCGACTTGTCCGCACGCACGCGCCGGCGCGAAATACGACGTGCGTTGTCATGGTTCCAAATTCAGAGCAGAGCTGAAACCGTTTACCGACAGCCGGACCTGTCGCTGCCGCTATTGGAACTGCTCCGGCAGGGGACGGGACAACGGGCTCGTCTAGGCAGCCCGCGTCGGCACCCCATTCGGACACGAACATTATACTCGCGACCGAGCGCGCATCGTGACACCATTGTGAAGGTTCAATGTCAGTTCGGTGAAGCGTGAAATAGCCCATGAGATTACTTTGGCAGACGCGGTCAAACCCGCTCGCGTGGTGGTGGGCCTTCTTAACTCTCGCCAGCAGCGCGAACATTGCGCTCTGGTTTCTGCTGTATTGGGAGTTCCACGGCCAAGCTGTCAAAACCGCGAATAGTGCACCCGGCATGCAGCTCATGGTCTTCCTGTCGGCTGCGTATGTTTTTGGCTGCGCCTTCAGGTCGGTTCTGCCGCGCGCGGATGTGCAGCGAATTTGCTTGTTTGATACTTGGCTATCGAGTGTCGTTGTCGGGCGGTCCGTGGCGACCGTGGCCGAGATGTGCTTTGCAATGCAGTGGGCCATCGCACTGTACGAACTCGCTAACATAGCGGCCGTGGACACTACGATGTACGTCGCCTGGGCGGTCGTGCCGCTGATCCTCGTCGCGCAATGCTGCTCGTGGTATGGTGTATTGACGACCAATTGTCTGGCGAATGCCGTCGAAAATTCAATATGGGCCGCTACCTTCCTCTTGGTGGCGATTAGCCTTTGCCTGTTACTGCCGGAGTACGACGGGCCGGTTCGCTTGGGTCTCACCGTCGCAATTGTCGGGATCGCGGGCTATCTGACATTCCTGGTAACTGTCGACGTACCGATGTACCTCAATCGCTGGCGCCTGGGGCGTGCTGTTGGCCACAACACGCTCAGTCCACTTGAGGGGCTCCGCGACGCGAGGACACGCTGGATAGTGACGCATGATTTCGCGCAATGGAGAGGCGAGATCGCTTGGATGTCGCTCTACTTCACAGCCGCGGTGTGGGCCAGTCTCGCGCTTTGCTTCGCTTACGCGCTCATCGCGGTCCGTTGATATAGTGCACGAGATGTCGCGCCCGCCTTCCTCGCCTCAAGCCTGCGCTGCTAGCGATGCGCCAGCGTGCGGATCGCATCCTCCCAGGCTTCTATGGCAAAGGCGATATCATACTTCGCCTCGAACAGTGCCCGCGCCCGCTGCCCCATTGCCTCACATCGCTCCGGATCCGAGGCGAGATCGCGAACAGCGCGCACCAATGCAGCGCCATCGCCCTCGGCAACGACGATGCCCGTATCGGTCGTCGTCAGAATGCGCCCGATCTCACCATCGGGATCGCCGATGAAGATCGCTGGGCGTCCCGCGGCAGCGATGCCGTAGTACTTGCTCGGCACGATCAGACCCTCGAGTTCGGTTCTGAGCGTGATGAGATGGACATCGGGCACGGAAAGGCTCTCCGACAGCATCTCGCGCGGCTGATAGGGCTGGAACATGACGTCGCGCTCACCGCGTCGATCGACTTCCGCCTTCAGCTTTTCAAGCTGTGCACCGCCGCCGACAAAGAGCCAGCTCACCCGCGTATCGCTTACGGCCGAGCTGCGGTTCACGCCAGTCGCCGACACCGCAAGCGGGTTCGCTTGCGTCTCCCTCGCGCTCATCTCGATCGCGGCAAGAATTGTTGCGGCGTCATGCGCTCGACCGAGATTACCGGAGTAGCCGACGACAAACCTGCCCTCGAGCCCCCATTCGCGCCGCAGGCGGTTGTGCTGAGCCGACATGGGGCGGATCGAGTGCGCATCGGCCCAGTTGTGAATGACGCGGACCCGGTCCGGTACGACGCCCATATGCCGAACCTTCGCGGCCATGCGATCACCAATCGCGATGTTCAGCGATGCCTTGCGCAGCGCGCGGTCGCGCAGCCACCGTATCAGGCCAAAGGCAGCGCCGGACAAACCGCCACGCGCCATTCCGAGTCCTGTCGCCACCTCGGGAAAAACATCCTGCAGCCAGTTGACCGCGCGGGCGCTGCGGAGCCGCGCGATCGGCGTTGTGATCAAGGAAAGAAGTGGTGGATCAGTCTTGGTGACCACCATGTCGCCTCGGCGCAACCGCCGCAGCAACAGCCATGCAGCCGCGAGCGAGAATGTTGCATAGTCCGCAGCGCGGCCGAAGAGGCCCGCACGTCCGAAGCCGGTCGTGGCGAGCCGCACGATCTCGACGCCGCGCAGCGTCTCCCGACTCGGCAGCCGCATCGTCGGATCGTCGTAGCTCAGGCGGGACGTGATCACGGTGATCCGGTGCCCACGCTCCGCCAGCGCGAACACGAGATCCGACAGCATCTGGCTGGTCGCCGAATGATCGGGGTGGAAGTAGCGATTGAGGAAATAGAGGCGCATCGCAGCGCCACATCTATCGTCGGCCGTGCGCGCCGTCGTGCTCCAGGAACCAGCGATAGGTGGCCGCGATCCCGGCCTCGAGCGGGATCGAGGCCCGCCATCCGAGCGACGCGAGCAGAGAGACGTCGAGCAGCTTGCGCGGCGTACCGTCGGGCTTCGACGTGTCGTACACGAAGCGCCCCTCGAAGCCGACCACACGCGCGCAGATCGTCGCAAGCTCCGCAATCGAGACATCCTCGCCGACACCGACGTTCACGTGCCCCTCGCCATCATAAGTCTTCATCAAATGGACAAGTGCGTCGGCGAGATCATCTACGTGCATGAATTCGCGCCGCGGCTGGCCCGTCCCCCACAGCACGACGCTTTCGGCGCGCGAAACCTTTGCCTCATGCATCTTGCGGATGAGCGCCGGCAACACGTGGCTCGAGGCGAGATCGAAATTGTCGTTGGGGCCATAAAGGTTCGTCGGCATCGCCGAAATGCTGTGCAGGCCATACTGGCGCCGATAGGCCTGCGCAAGCTTGATGCCGGTTATCTTCGCGATTGCGTACCACTCGTTCGTCGGCTCGAGCGGCCCCGTCATCAAAGCTGCTTCCGTTATCGGCTGCGGGGCGAGACGCGGATAGATGCAGGAGGACCCGAGGAACAGCAGCTTCTCGACGCCGATCTCGTGCGCCGCGTGGATGATGTTCGCCTCGATCATGAGGTTATCGTAGAGGAACTCCGCCGGACGCGTGTCATTGGCCAGAATGCCGCCGACCTTTGCGGCAGCAACGAACACGGCCTCAGGCCGCTGGCGCGCCATCCAGGCGCGGACTGCCGCCTGCTCCCTGAGATCGACTTCGGCGCGCGCGGCTTCGAGAAGCGTGCAGCCTTCCGACGTCAGTCTGCGCGTCAGCGCCGCCCCGACCATGCCGCGATGGCCGGCGATCCACACACGCCTGCCGGCGAGGCTGAACGGGATGGAAGGAGCGCTAACCATGGATGTCCTTCCGATCCTGATCCCGCGCGATCAGCTTCAGGTCCTCGCGCACCATCTCCGCGACCATCTCGCGAAACGGAACCATATGTTTCCAGCCGAGACGCTCGTGGGCTTTGGTGGGATCGCCGAGCAAGAGATCGACCTCTGTCGGCCTGAAGTATTTCGGATCGATCGCGACCAGCACTTCGCCGGTCGTGGCATCGACGCCTTTCTCCTCGATGCCTTTTCCGCGCCATGCGATGCGGCGGCCGACCATCTCGAAGGCCATCTCCACAAACTCGCGGACCGAATGCATTTCGCCCGTCGCAAGCACATAGTCGCTGGGCTCGTCCTGTTGCAGGATGCGCCACATCCCTTCGACGAAATCCCGCGCGTGGCCCCAGTCGCGCTTGGCATCGAGATTGCCGAGGTAGAGCTGTTTCTGCAGGCCCATGACGATCGCCGCCACAGCACGCGTGATCTTGCGGGTCACGAATGTTTCGCCGCGGATCGGGCTTTCGTGATTGAACAGAATGCCGTTCGAGGCGTGGATGCCGTACGCCTCGCGGTAGTTGACGGTGATCCAGTAGGCATAGAGCTTGGCGGCCGCGTAAGGGCTGCGCGGGTAGAAGGGCGTCGTCTCGCTTTGCGGCACAGCCTGCACTTTGCCGTAGAGTTCCGACGTCGATGCCTGATAGAAGCGCGCCTTCTTCGTCAGCTCCAGGATTCGTATCGCCTCGAGCAGGCGGAGCGTGCCCATGCCGTCGGCATTGGCCGTGTACTCGGCCGTCTCGAAGCTCACCTGCACGTGGCTCTGAGCCGCCAGGTTGTAGATCTCGTCCGGCTGCGTCTCCTGCACGATGCGGATGAGGTTCGTCGCATCGGTCATGTCGCCGTAGTGGAGATGGAACCGCGTCTCGCGCTCGTGCGGATCGACATAGAGGTGATCGACGCGCTGCGTGTTGAACGACGAGGATCGCCGCTTGATGCCGTGAACGACATAGCCCTTATCGAGAAGCAGCTGGCTCAAATACGCACCATCCTGCCCCGTGACGCCGGTTATGAGTGCAACTTTGCGTGTCATATGCCGCCTTCCAATCTCTTACCCCCGCAAACGACTTCAATAATCGTCGACAGGTTGGCTTCGTTTTGCAAGCGCGTGCAAGCCGCGGTTTGCCGCAGCTTTCCCCGCGTACTGTCACTGACTTTGGGTTCGTTTTGCAGCTGAACTGACCCTGGGCTTCGTTACGGCGCTCGCAGAATGGGTTCGCTGCGCAGTGTGACTAACATTTGCTTGATCGCGTGGCACGCCACTTTGGGTTCGTTTTGCAGCCTTAGGCAATGGGGTGGGTTCGTTTGCGGCGCGGCAGGTTGGGTTCGTTTTATGCCATCGAGGCTGGCGTCCGTCATTCTCTTGCCCCGCCCAAATTTCGCTCAGAGCGACCTATCCTCAGACCGCGTATGCACAAGGTGACTTATGCTCAGTGCAGCCATAATTGGGCCACCGATCCGGCTGGGATGCTGCTCGCTGCTCCGCAGGGTCTTGAAACCTAGACCCTTGCCCGCTGTGCCATAATCGCATCCGAATTGATCAAACGTCCCCCTATGGCAGCCGGTGGCGGAGGCGAACGCCGGGGCCACCCCTCTCATCCTGATCGATGAATATAATTCCCGCCTCCTCGAGCGCCGCGTGAATCTTGAACATCGTGCTCATCGTACCCGCTAGCTCGTCGCGAGCTGCCTCAATGCGTTTGACCGTACCGACACTGATGAACGCTCGTTTCGAGAGCTCCGCTTGACTCATGCCGAGCAGAACCCGCGCCGCTCTGATTTGAACGGGGAAAATCATCATCATGCGGGGCCCTGAAGGTCAAGTCGAATTTGACTTTTAGCCATTTATATGATACCAAAAGTTCTATTGTTGCGTTCTGAGGTCGAAGGCATGGCTATCAACAGCATTCCGCGTCGCCCAATCCAAACAGAAGCCGCCGATCACATACGGCTTCGCCGACAATTGCTCTCGGAGATGCCGGGTCTTGATGAAGAGACCCTCGCAGACACGCTTGAGGGACTCACGGACCTCAATGAGATGCTAGCCGAGCTGATCCGCTCGGCACTAGATGACGAGGTGCTCAAGGGCGCCCTCTCCACACGCCTTTCTGACATGCGTACGCGCCTGGAGCGGCTCGAGAGCCGCGCCCGGAAAAAGCGCCAGCTCGCGACCCGCATCATGTCCGATGCGACCATCAGCAAGATCACGACCGCGGATTTCACGGCTTCGCTCAAGCAGGCAGGCCCTGCCGTCGACGTTCTAGATGAGGCCAAAATACCGCCAGCCTACTGGAAGCCGCAGCCACCCAAGCTCGACAAGCAGGGCATTCTAGCAGCGCTGAAAAGCGGCGCGACGATTGATGGCGCGACTCTCGCCGCTCAGGAAATACAGCTCAGTGTGAGGACGAAGTAAATGGCGTTTACTGACGAACAGCGCGCGGCGCTCAAGTCCAAGCTCAGCTACCGTCATGTCCGCACGCGCCTAAGCGAGGGGGTGATGATACCCTATGTCGAGGGCTGGCATGTCATTGCCGAGGCCAACCGGATTTTTGGCCATGATGGGTGGGACCGCACGACCATCGAACCGCGATGCCTATGGCGGGACACGCAGCGCGGTCAGACCACATGCTTCTATACGGCCAAGGTCTGCATCAAAGTTACGGCCAATGGTTCAACCATCGTGCGCGAAGGCATGGGTACGGGTACTGGGCGATCATCATCACCTGAGATCGCCCATGAGATTGCGCTCAAGGCCGCGGAGACGGATGCGACCAAGCGGGCGCTTGCGACCTTCGGCAATCCGTTTGGTCTGGCCCTCTACGACAAAGCGCGACTGCATGTTACGCGATCCAGGCTCAAAGCCGCTGAGGCTCGTCAACACGATGCCTCTGGTGCCTCCGAGGGCAATAAGACGTCAGCACCCTCCGAGTTCGTACTCGTCGAGGAGGACGGTCGGCGTGTGCACATGGAGAGAGCGCAGGATTTCGTCGACGCAGTTCTGAAACGCCTACCCACGCTCGCGACGCTCGAGGTGCTCTATGCCTTCTGGGAGGCGAACCTTGAAAGCCTCAGTCTTCTGCGAGGAGAGAGCGGTCGAGATCCGCTGAAGATCCTCATGCAAGCGCTCAAGACCCGCGCCCGTGAGCTTGCACGATCCCGGACTGGCAAGGATAGCGCCAGGGGCTCCCATGGTGAGAATGATACCGACGGCACAAGCCCACCCGCACCTTCAAAGCTCGCCGAGGCTGCAAACCATGCGGTCGCTCTATGCCCTGCGAGCCGTGAGAGCGTTGCAGGCCAATCGGTCGCCGCAAATCATGGGGTGGGCGCAAATGGCGTGCTCAGAGCAGACATCGCCGTTCAAGCGGGAGCGGCCAACCACGCAGAGGTCACGAACAATGAGAGCGACAGCCTTGTGCCGGACCTCATGATCCCCAAGGAAAAGCGGATCCGCAGCAAGGAACATCTCGAGTTCGTGGCCCGCCAGCCCTGTCTGATCTGTGGGCGGAGACCGGCGCAGGCGCATCATCTGCGCTTTGCCCAGTCACGCGCCATGAGCCTCAAAGTCTCGGACGAGTTCACGCTCCCCCTGTGTGCTGGGCACCATGATGAGCTGCATCGCGCAGGTGATGAACGCAGCTGGTGGACGCGACAGGGCATCAAGGCCCCTTTGGATATTGCTGCACGCTTGTGGTCGGCCTCGCGCCTGGGGCGTGAGAACAATGGCGCTGAACCTCCAGTACCCAAGACGTGATCCCGAAAGTCGGGAAGTCGTCGGCAACCAATGCCAATCGCATGGGAGCGGACTTGAAGAGGCCGCTCGGCACCGAGGTCAGGGTGATCACGCGTGCTCCAGCGCTGCCGAAATCGACCGCGTCGAGCTTAAGTGACAGCAGGAAGCTGAAGAACTTTAGTTGCGCTCTGAAATGATCACACGCTGCGGTTAGGTAGTCGAAAGTTGGCCCGTAGTAGTCGATACCCTGGTCACGGCCCGACTTGTAGGCACTATACATACATTCGCGCCGGGCAATGACGCCGGGCGCCGGGCTCCATGCCCGATTATAGCTGTGACGGATCAGGCTCCGCTCCCACCGTCCATTTTTCTCAAGGTTTGCAATGACTACACCCAAGAAGATCGCGGCCAACCGTGCCAATGCGCTCAAGAGCACGGGGCCCAAAACCCAAGGCGGCAAGGAAGCGAGCCGGCGCAACAGCCTCGTTCATGGCCTCACCGCCGAGGTCCTGCTCCTCGACCATGAGGATCCGGCCGAGTTCCAGGTCCTCCGCGATGCCATCTATGCGGAGTACCTGCAGCCAAACCAGCGCGATCCCATCATCCTCGAGTTCGCCGACCGGCTTGCGATGAGCCTATGGCGCCTGCGGCGGGTCCCAGTGTTTGAGCGCGCGCTCATCGATTGGATGACCCACCGGATGCACGTCACGCACGATGGACCAAGTGGGGAGATGCCGGGGCCGAAATCCGCGAAGGGCGCTATGGCATTCGTGCCGACGGGCCTGAGCCTCGCAAAATCCTCGCAGCCCGATGGAGACGTCCAGCGATTGAGAACAGGACGGGCTCTTGAAGCTCTGCTCGAGACCAATGCTCTCGGCAAGCTCGATGCGCATCAAGCCCGCCTTTGGAGCGAGGTGAAGTACCTCATGGATTGGCTCGAGCTTCAGAAGCGTGCGCGTGTGGGCTACCAACCGAGCCGCACGGCCTCAGGTGCCCGCATTATCGAACCGGCATCAGAGGGCATTCCCCCGCGAATTGTGCCGCCCAGTGTCCCGGCTGGAAACGCCGTCCAAAGGGCTGGGTCGACTGATGCGCCCTCGCTTTCCAGCAGCTGGCATGCCGCAAGCGAGCGCGGCGGCTATGTTTCGTCCACTGAGCGGGAGGCGCGGAAGCAGCAGGAGGCCTTGCTGAAGGGCGGCTCGGCCAACACGGCGGGCTAAGGCTCGGCGATCCGCTCTGGCACGTTCCCCTCGGGCCAGAGCGGTGGCCTGAACGTCACACTGCCATACACTCCAGCAGCGCCGAGATCGGCAGTGGTCCCGGCCTGCACGTCTATGATTATGGACTGGTCGAGGCGACCGGGGCGGGCTGACGACACGCCCATACGCGCGGCTCGTCCAGGAGTGGACGGCGAGCATCGGCCTTGATGCAGCGAAGTTTGGGACGCACTCCCTGCAGCGCACGAAGGCGGTGAGCAGCTGCACCGCTCTGAGATTACCGGCGCGCCGATAGATCAGCAGCACGGTGCACTACCTCGGCATCGAGGTCGATGATGCGATTGAGATGGCGGAGAAGATCGACATCCAGACCTTTTGACGCGATGCCCTTCAGATCGGACGTGGTCGGCGGCGCTTCATGCGCCGTCGATTGCAATGAGGTCAATGGCAGCTATTAGGATCGACCGCTGATCCTTCTGAGATGCTCGCGCATCGCCCCTGCTGCGCGGGGCCGAGGCCAGGAACGCCGACGCGCACAACAACGGACCGGATGCTGACGGCGACGCACGGCGACCCTGGATATCTCGGGGGCACCGTTTGAGATGATGAAGAATATCCGGCAAGCAGGGCCTCAGGTCGAGGCGCATTCTGGTCATTTGCGTTGCGCCTAAATGATTGGCCGGTTGAAACGCATCCGATAGCCGCAGCTGGCTGGACGCCTACCGAGCTGGGCAGTTCAGCCTTGACCTAGTCGACCTTCGAGGTGGTCGCAGACCGACTGTCATTAGCAAGCACGCGCTCGCTGGACACAGATACCGCAACGCCACTGACGAACGGCCGACGCCAGAATGCGCCGCCTCCGGAATTCGGAATGGCGGCGCAGTCCCAATCGAACGCTCGGCTTCTCGAAGGCGCTAGAAGAGCGCGTCGGCCTTGTAGACCTGCTTGGCGTTCTCTGGAGTGACCACCATGACCGGTGGTGTCGAGTCCTGCTGCGCGGGCTTCTTGCCGGCGAGCAGGTCCAACATGGTCCTGAAGCCCGCTTTGGCAATTTCGTCCGCGGAGTTGACGCCAGTGGCGATAAAATTCGTACCCTTCATGATCTGCTCTATCGCCGCCTTCTGGCCGTCGAAGCCGAAGATTTTGATCTGAGCTGTCCGTCCGGCATCGGCGATCGCCTTCTGCGCGCCGAGGCACATCACGTCGCCCTCGCAGAACACTGCGTCGATGTCCTTGTGCTTCGCGAGCATGTCCTCCATCACGCGAATGCCGCCGTCCTCGGTCCATCTGCCGAACTCCGGTGCGAACGTTACCTTGACGCCGCTGTCCTTGACCTTCGACAGCACGCCGTCGCGGCGCGCGTTTCCAGTGCTGTTGTCTTCCGGCCCGCCGCGGATCATCAGCAGATGACCCTTGCCGCCCATGTGCTTGGCAATGACCTCGCCGACGCCTGCGGCCGTGTTGAAGTTGTCCACCCCGATCCAGGCGTCGTACTCACCACCCTTGAGCCTCCGGTTCACGAGCACGAGCGGCTTGCCGGCCTTCTTGATCGCGGCCATGCCGCCGGGCAGGGCCTCCAGCGGGCTGATGTTCATTATGAGGCCGTCGACGCCTTTCGCGAGGAGATCCTCAATGTCGGAGTTGACCTTGGCAACGTCGCCGTTGCCGTCGGCGACGAACGTCTGCACGTTGTTCGCACGACCTTCCGCCTCAAGCGCCCTCACCATGGCAATGAAGTAGGGCGCCTTCATTTGCAGCGTTACGATACCGATCCGCTTTTGCTGCTGTGCGGCAGAAGGCGCAACGAACGCCAGCAGGCCGCAAAGACCAACGATAAGAGCTGTGAAGCGCCTCATTGACATACTCCTCCCATTCAATGGTTGAACTCTCACTTTTTTCTCCTTTTTGTCTCAACGAGGAGCACGGCGACGATGATCACCGCGCCCTTTACGATGTCCTGGTAGAATGATTTCACACCCACCAGGTTGAGAAGGTTGTTGATGACGCCAAGCGTCAGCACGCCGAATAAGGTGCCGCCGACGCTTCCGCCGCCACCGCCAAGCGCCGCGCCGCCTATAACGCACGCGGCGATGGCATCGAGCTCGTAGGCAAAGCCCAAACTTGGCTGAGCAATTCCCAAACGCGAGACGAGTATCGCACCCGATAGCGCAGACAGCGCACCGGATAGCATGTAGGCGGTCGCCACCGTGCGCTGCACGTTGATGCCTGCCAAACGAACGGTCTCTTCGTTGCCACCAATGGCGACAGTAGCGCGGCCGGCTGGGGTTCGGTTCAGGTAGAACCAAACTAGCGCGTAGCAGGCGAGCATGATCATCATGCTCAACGGTACGACGCCGATGAGGGTGGCGCCGAGGTCGCGAAACGCGGAATGCGACGGGGATATGGGGACTTCTGTGTAGAGAAAGACGCAGCCGCGTACGATACCCATCGTTGCGAGGGTAATGATAAAGGACTGCAGCTTGAAGCGCGCGATGATTGTGCCGTTCACGAAGCCAGCAAATGCGCCAGCAGAGACCGCGACGAGCAGCGCGGGCCCGATGCCGAGCTGATCGGCGATCCCCGCAAACAACACACCGCCAAGCGCAACGACCGAGCCGACGCTCAGATCGATGCCACCAGTGAGAATTACGAGGAGCATCCCCAGACTGATAAGACCATTCGCCACCACCTGACGCATCAGATTGCTCATGTTGCGCTCGGTGAAGAACGCCTCCGCGAACCATGCTCCTGCGAGCAGTAGTGCGACAAAGCCCAGCATCAGTCCCAGATCGAGCGCGCCCAGCCGCGGCTCGCCGCCGGCGAACCACCATGCTCTAAAACGTGCCGCGCCGCCCTCAGTGTGCATGCGTTCCCTTTCCGCCGCCCGAGGCACACGCCAGGACGTTTTCTTCCGTCGCCTCTTCACTGCTGAACTCGCCGACCAAGCGGCCTTCACGCATGACAAGCATGCGGTCGCACATCCCAAGTATCTCCGGGAGGTCCGACGAGATCAGCAGAATTCCCATTCCTTGCTGAGCCAAGTGACCGATCGCCGTATAGATTTCCTTCTTGGCCGCCACATCGACGCCGCGCGTCGGTTCGTCGAGCAGGAGGAGGCGGGCGTTCGTGAGCAGCCATTTGGCCAACACCACCTTTTGCTGATTGCCACCGCTGAGCTTGCCAACTGGCCGCTCGATGTTAGGCGGGCGAACGTCGACCTCTCGCGCCTTGGCCTGCACGAGTTCGCTCTGCGTGCGGCGATCGATAACGCCCATGCGGCTCACGGCGGCAAAACTCGCAAGGCTCATGTTGTCACGGATCGAAAGGCCCAGAACGAGACCGTCGCTAGCGCGATCCTCGGTCAGCATGGCAATCCCGGCGCGCAACGCATCACGCGGCGAGCGCGGGCGATAGGCCCGTCCACTCACGCGCATCTCGCCGGATTCTGCTCGGTCTGCGCCGAATATGCAGCGCGCGACCTCAGTGCGGCCACTGCCGACGAGACCGTACACTCCCACGATCTCGCCTTGGGCCACGGTGAACGAGACATTCTCGAACACACCGGTACGGCTGAGGCTGTTCACCGACAGGATATCCGCCCCTGCTTGCCAGACGCGCCGTGGAAAGATGTCTTGTAGCGGACGGCCGACCATGAGCCTTATGAGCTCGTCGCGCTGAGTTTCACGCGGATCGACAGTGCCGACGAGTGCGCCGTCCTTGAGCACTGTCACGCGATCGGCAATCGCATACAGCTCGTCCAGACGGTGCGAGATGTAGAAGATCAGTACGTTCTGCTCGCGCAGGCGTCGAATGAGGGTGAACAGCTTTGTCAGATCGTCCTGCGCGAGCACGGCCGACGGCTCGTCCATGATCAGGATCCGCGGCTTCACCGACACGGCCTTGGCGATTTCCACGACCTGGCGCTGGGCGGCGCTGAGGCGCGACGCGCGCCGCCGCACATTGATGCCCTCGAAGCCGATGCTCTCGAGTATCTGCTCGACCTGGCGATGCGCGGCCGCCATGTCGATCCACCAGCCGAAGCGGCCGGTCGGCATCGCTCCGAGAAGAACATTCTCCGCGACGCTGAGGTTGGGAACTAAATTGGCATGCTGCGCCACCATGCGAATTCCGAGTTGCTGGCCGATCAGTGGGCTCGTTACGTATTGCAACTTGCCGTCGAGCCGGATCTGACCCGCATCGCTTTGCACCGCGCCAGTAAGGATCCGCGAGATGGTGCTTTTACCCGCCCCATTCTCACCGACGATGGCGTGAACCTCACCGCTGTCGGCAGTCAAATCAACAGAGCGCAAGGCCTGCGTACCGCCGAACCGCTTGCTGATGCCGCTCATCTGCAGAAATGGTGTCACGCCGCAAGTACCCTGCTGATGAGCAGTGTCGTCTGCTCGGCGATGTCGAGAAGCGTTTCGTGCTGACCTTCGCGTGCCTTGCCACTCGTCTTGGTGCTGCCAGAGGGCAGGTTCTCGAGGCGTATAGCCGTGCCGCGATTGGTCACGACCGCCCCGAAGCGACCGTCGGCCGCCTCGAGCCAATGACCATCGACAAGCATCCGCATGGAGTCTCCCCCTGCGCACAAATAAAACAACATATGAACTAATAATGCAACACTTGCTGCCAGCCCAGAATTCGTACAATTATTGTGCAATGCAGATCACTCGCGACCCCATCGATCCGAACAAGAGCTCCACCGCGCTGCGCGCGCTGAAGGTATTGGAAGCACTTGCGGAATCCCGCGATGCACTGTCCGCTGCCGAGGTCGCCGATATCATCGGCGCTGAGCGCACGACGGCGTATCGCATGCTGATGACGCTGATGGAGGCCGGTTATGTGGTGCGTGATGAGCGCGCGCGCGCCTACCGCCTCGGCTACAAAATACTCACGCTCAGCCGGGCATTGCTCAGCGGCAATGAGAAGACCGAGTTGGTCGCCGCGTGTCTGCGTGAAATCTCTGCGCAGACCGGTGAGGCGGTTCACTACTCGGTGCTCGAGCGGGATTGCGCCGTACTTGCGCAGCGCGCCATGGGCACTCAGCGCGTGACGATTGATTTTCAGATCGGGGATCGAGCGCCGCTCCACTGCACGTCGATCGGCAAGATCCTGCTCGCTTACCAGGAAGCCGCCTTTATTGAGGCTGCACTTCTGCTGAGCATGCCGCGGCTTGCTCGCAATACCATTACCAGTCCCACGCGTCTGCGCGCCGAGCTACGCAAAGTGAGGGCGCAGGGCTACGCGTACGATGATTTTGAATTCGCGGACGACATGCGTTGCGTCGCTGTGCCAATCATCGAGAAGGACGGTCGCGTGGTCAGCGGCATCAGCCTCTCCGGTCCGGCCTCCCGCTATAGCAAGCAGAAACTGCGCGAGCTGCGCGACTGCGCGATGGAGGCGGCTCGCGAGTTATCGCGAAAGCTCGGCGGCACGACGTCCGATTAAGGCTGCTCCTGGCTCTCAAGCACTTGCGTCACTCGGAGATGTTGCCTGTGGAGCCGATCCGATGGCCTGGATGCAGAGACATAGGCCACGCGTGAGAATCGCAATTGACGCTGGGTCGTCAACCCGACCGGAGTAAACGTCGCAGGTCGCTCAATGCGGTCTTGCCATTTTATCGAGCGCAACATTCCAGCGCCGCTTTGGCGGCCCCACGAGGTCGCACTGCTGGTGGCATTCCTGCCGTCGCCTCAGGCCATATCATCGGCGTGGCAATTCCGATCGATGGCGCCGCCTTGTGACTGGCTATGGCCCGAATTTTGGTTAGCTGGGTCATCGCAATCGTGAGGCCGGCACCAACCTTGAACCCCACGAGGATGCTGTCGCTGATCAATTTGGTAAGCGCGCTCAGTCGAAACAGCCATGCCAGCAGGCTCAGAACGGCTAACGTGAAGGCCCGGGGCTCTGCAGAAAATCGGGGGCTTCCCAGATCGAAGCTCGATCCGAGCTCGCTGCGAGCAGCTTGGCAGCAGTATCGCCTAAGGGCGGCGGCATAAGGGGGGAAACCTTCGGGGTTCGTCGAACCTTCGGGGTTCGTCGAACTCTGCCATCGCAGAATGGCTCATCCTGCTGCGTAGCTGTTGGTCGTCCGTGATCGTTGGTCGTCCGTGATCATAGCCAATAGTTTGGTTCGCATTGCCAACTTCCCTCGAGTCGACAACGCGAGATCGGCAGCCGAGGTATTGCTGCATTTGCTCTTGCCTGCCACCAATGCCAATATCCGCCCGGACGGTAGCCCCTATCCTGAAGCAACGAGATCAGGCGCCGCCAAAGGGAGGAAGAAAAATGCACCTGCTCAAACGGGCAGCGGCGCTTGCCGCTTTGCTGTCTTTCACGTCGTTCGCGGCCGCAATACCTATCCGTGCCCAGGACGTCAAACTGCCACCGACGCTCACGTTCACCGCCTACGATACCGGTTCATCGGGGTTCGGCATTGCTGTCGCGGTCGGCAAGATGCTCAAAGACAAGTATCAATCCGAAGTGCGCGTATTGCCCGCAGGCAACGACGTCGCCCGCCTTGGTCCGCTTAAAGTAGGCCGCGCGAATATGTCCGCCATGGGCATCGGCAGCTATTTCGCCCAGGAAGGGATTTTCGAGTTCGGCGTCAAGGACTGGGGACCGCAGCCCTTGCAGGTGATCGTCGCCTCAACGGACTGCAATGTTATCTCGCTCGGCGTTGCGAAGGATGCCGGCGTCAAGGAGGCCAAGGATCTCAAGGGCAAGCGGATCGGCTTCGTCGTCGGCTCGCCGGCTCTTAATCAGAATGCGCTCGCGATTCTCGCCTTTGGCGGCTTGACGCGACAGGACGTCAAGATCGCCGAGTTCGCCAGCTATGGCGCGATGTGGAAGGGCATCATCAACAACGAGATCGATGCCGCCATTGCCTCCAATATCTCGGGTCAGGCCAAGGAAGCGGAGTCGTCGCCGCGCGGGCTGTTCTACCCCAAGCTGCCGCACTCGGACGCCGCCGGGTGGGCGCGGGTCGCCAAGGTCGCGCCGTACTTCATGCCACACAAGGCGACGTGCGGCACATCCGCCTCCAAGGAAGCGCCGCTCGAAAGCTCGGGCTACCCCTATCCCATTTTTGTCGTTCAAGGGAACCAACCGGACGATGTCGTCTATGGCATCGCCAGGGCAATGAATGAAGGATACGACGCGTATAAGGATGCCGTGCCTGGCGCCTCAGGACTGAACCCCAAGACCCAGAATTTCCAGTGGGTGCTGCCGGTTCATCCTGCCGCCGTGAAGGCGTTCAAGGAGGCCAAGATCTGGAAGGACGCCGACGAGGCGCACAACCAGAAGCTCCTCGCACGCCAGAAGGTGCTGGCTGCCGCATGGGCGTCATTCAACACGGCGTCGGCGCCCGATGACAAGGAAGCCTTCCAGAAAGCCTGGATGGCGTCGCGCAAGGATGCGCTCGTGAAGGCGGGAATGGACCCGATCTTCGAATAACCCGCGCGCGCATCGCGGAGTGGTCGAGACGACATGCTCGCGGGACCGAGTGCACGCGCCGGGGTGGCACGTGGCGCTCGTGTCCCGCAATTCGCCATACGCCCTCCGAATGTCCGAACACATGGCGCAACTCCGGACCAAACACCCATGACCAGTTCGCCGACAACCGGAAGCATGGCGCCGGTCCGCGTCCAGTTCGCCGATCCCCATGCCGCAACGGGGCCACACGAGGTCGAAGTGACGCGCGTGCGCCGCCTCACCGGCTTCTGGCGCTGGCTCCTCGTCGCGCTTACGGCGGCCACGATCTTCCTGTGCATCAACCAACAGTTTACGCTGCGCTTCTTCATCGGCCACACACAGCTCAATACCGAATACTTCTACCTGCTCATCGTGCTGATGCTGCCGTTCACGTTTCTGATCTTTCCAGGCGGCGAGAAGGCACCGCTGGACCGCATCCCCTGGTACGACGTGGCGCTGTTCGTCATCACGATCGCGTCGGGCATCTATCTGATGCTCAACATTCGGTCAGCCGCCGAACTTGGCTGGGAGTTCACCGGCGCTCCGCTGCGCGTCGTCGGCGCCGGTCTCGTGATGTGGTTCGTGCTAATGGAAGCGCTGCGGCGCACCGGCGGATGGAGCCTGCTGCTGTCGGTTCTCCCATTCACCCTCTATCCGCTGTTTGCCGAATCGAAGTGGCTAGGCCCCCTGCGCGGCACGCAATCGACGCTGGAGCAGGCGACCGCCTACCACGTTCTCTCCACGGAGAGCCTGCTCGGCATCCCTATTCAAGCCTTCGCCGAAACCGTGATCGGCTTTCTGGTGTTCGGCACGGCTCTGATGATGACGGGTGCTGGAAAATTTTTCATCAACTTGGCGTTCGCCCTATGTGGGACGTTCCGCGGCGGCGCCGCCAAGGTCGGTATCTTTGCGAGCGCACTGCTTGGGATGATGTCGGGATCGATCGTCTCGAACGTCCTGACGGCCGGCACGATGACGATCCCGACAATGAAGAAGACAGGATTCTCGCCATCGTACGCTGGCGCTATTGAGGCGTGTGCGTCGACCGGCGCGGTGCTCGCGCCACCGGTCATGGGCGCCACCGCGTTCGTGATCGCCCAGTATCTCAATGTTTCCTACGCCGAGGTCGCGCTCGCGGCGATCATACCGGCAACGCTCTACTACATCGGCCTTTTCATGCAGGTCGACGCTTATGCGGCGCGTCACGGTCTCAAGGGCCTGCAGCGTGCGGAACTGCCGAGCTTGTGGCATACGATCAAGGATGGTTGGTATTACGTCTTCGTGGTCGCCCTGCTGGTCGTCATGCTTCTTCACTTCAAGCGCGAAAGCCACGCGCCTTTCTATGCGACAGCGCTCCTGCTGGTGCTCAATCAGCTTTTCAATGCGGAGAAGCGATGGACGCTGCGCACCGTGGTCGAGTTCCTGGAAGTCAACGGGCGCACGTTCGTGGAGCTGATCGGCATTCTCGCCGGGTGTGGTCTGCTGATCGGCGCATTCTCCATGACTGGCGTCGTCTCGAGCCTCGCCAACGACCTCCTCACGATCGCTGGCGACAATGTACTGCTTCTGTTGGCGATGTGCGCGATTACGAGCCTCATTCTCGGCCTCGGACTGACCACCACGGCCTGCTACATCTTCCTCGCCATCCTGGTCGCACCGGCGCTCGAGAAGCTCGGTCTCAACAAGATGGCCGTGCACATGTTCATCTTCTATTGGGGTATGCTGTCGTCGATTACGCCGCCGGTTGCGATCGCGTCATTCGCAGCCGCCGGAATTGCCGGCGCGCCACCAATGCGCACGGGGTGGGAAAGCATGCGTGTCGGATCCATCATCTACTTTATCCCATTCTTCTTTGTTCTCGCGCCCTCGTTGGTGTTCCAGGGTACCGGCGCGTATGTCGAAGGGCCGCTGCTCGCAATTAAGGCGGCGCTCGGCACCTTGTTCATCTGTGGGGGCCTTCAGGGTTATCAGGCCGGCGTGGGCGATTTGAGATGCGCCGGCTGGCTTGAGTGGCCGCTGCGGCTGCTCCTCATGATTGGCGGCATTGCGCTCGCTACGCCTGGTGGCGGCATCCTGCCGGTATCGTCGGTTCAACTCTTGATATTTTCTGGCGTGGTTCTGGTGCCGTCTCTCGCATGTGCATTCGTCTTTGCTCGAAGAAATCAAACAGTCGGGACAGATTGTCTGACGCCTTAGAAGCCAAGGCTTCGATGGGAATTGGCTCCACTGAATGCTCTAGGATATTCCGCGGCAAGGAGGTGTGATGGTCGATAGCTTCGCGGATCTCGATAGGACCGCTTATGGCCCTCTACGTTATTCGCCGATCGGAGAGCGACGTCCGCTGTGTCTGCACGAGCAGACTAACGCGCGACCGACGTCGGCGAACGGTGGTCAAGCGGCCGATCAATGACAACGTATGATCAACGCGATTGACCCGAAGCCGTCCTGAGCAGCTGCAGCATTCGGTGCACGCCGTGCTACGGACCGCAGAGAAAGCTGCCGTGGCAAGGGTACTGGGCAGTGCGCCGCAAATGGCCGATTGTTGCAATAGCGGACGCGCAGGCAACCACAGATCACACCCTGGAGGACAACAGCGTGGCAAGATAAACCGCGCTGAGGTTCGCCACCGATAGTTGCAAACAGCGCTGGTATTGGCCGAAAGTGGCGCTTGAAGCATTGGCACCATAGGTGGCAAGTGATTTTTGGGACGAACCGACATGGATTCGCGGCAGGATGTCTCTGAAGACGGAAGCGGCTTACGAAGACCCATCGCGTCTGCTCGAGTCAGGGGAGCGCCTGCTCTGGTCGGGTAGGCCGAGACAAGGGATCGTCTTCAGAGCGGTCGATATCATCCCTTTCCCGTTCTCCCTATTTTGGCTGGGTATCGTAGCTCTTTTTGGCTGGTTCGTGCTGCCGCAGTCCGGTTCGATATCCGAAGCCGAGGGTATGCTGCCGGCACTCGTTCTATGTGGGGTATTCCTGCTCGTCGGGCTTTACTTGCTCATCGGACGGCACCTCGCGGACTCGATCAGGCGAGCCTCAACCTGGTACGCAGTAACGGACCGGCGCGTTATCATTGGCCATAACTCCTGGCCGCGGGGCGTACGGTCGATAGACCTCCAGCATCTGCCAAGCCTGCGTTTGGATGAGTCCAGTGTTAATCGCGGGACTATCGAATTCTACGATACGGCCAGTTTCGCGTACGGAAACCGGATGGGTGTTTGGCATCCCACTATCGGTCAGCCACCAAAGCTATTCGAGATCGATGGAGCGCACGGTGTCTTCGAAACAATACGCGAGGCAGCGGTTTCCTCCAACTGAAGAGGTTGAGCTTGGTGGCGCAGCAGTCGCTTGTTCTGGTCAAGCGCATGTATATCGCTGACACTGACCAAGGCGAGTGCGCCGCGACACTGCGTGTTGACTTCGACCTCGCGGCGGCATTACTTTTTCATCGCATCAAATCAAGATGATAGAGTTGCCTGAGGCAAAACCACGCCGACGACTCCATGATGTACGGTCCCAGCTAGCTTAACTTCGAAGCGCATACGTAGTGCGCGTTGCAGGTGTTCCAATGCTTGAGATCGGCGCGCGCCACGGAGCTGGGCTAGCCTTAAGTCGTCGCGCTATGCTTACCGCGTTGTCAACGCTGCCGCTGTTCGCGAGCCCGACTCGCCTGTTTGCCGGCGGGACAGTAGGGACCGCCGGCGAAAGTCCGATCTCCGCCCTCACCGTGCACTACAAAGGGCTCACCTCTTACGCTGACACCGGCACGGTCGAGACGCATCTCAGGTGGCCCGGCGCGCCGGGGGCCACCGAGCAGCACACCTTCCGGACCGCCTTCCGAGCGCCTCGCAACTTCTTCTTCCGTTTCGACGCTCAGAACGGTAGCGGAGATGCGCTCGTCATTTGGTGCGACGGCGGGCCCTTCCAAAGTTGGTGGAAAGCGACTGGCGTGCATGAGATCTACGATGGCGGTCGCGGCGCGAGTGCCTTTCTAAACGCGGCTTCCACGACGAGTGACACCGCCAATCTCGTTGCGCCACACCTTTTCTCGCAAGCAAAGCTTCCCGGTCCTACAACGGGCTTTCTCGATGCCGCCGCCGGCGGCGAAGAAAAACTGGGGCAGCGCCAATGCCACAAAATCACAGCGTCGCAACGTACGACCGGCGTGCAAACGATCGAAAAGCGTCCCGTCACCTTATGGATCGATGCTGAGACGAATCTCGTCGTCAAGGTGTTGATGGACACGCCCGCGGGCAGCGCTCCAGACACGGCAGACCGTAAAACGTACCTCATCGAGCCCGTGGCCAATCCAGCCCTGGACGATGCCAGCTTCAACTTCAAGCCGCCGGGTGGATAAGAATGACAAAGCTGCGATTGCGCGCACTGATTTGCATTCTTGCGGTCGCGCTTGCTGGCGCGGCTCACGAACGGGCCGCAGGCGCAGGAGGAGAACCGGTCGGTACGAACAAATCGGTTTCGATCTACGTTTTTGCCGAGCCGAAAGACAAGACGCCAGGATCTGTGGCCGGTGCAAACGCGCAACCGGCGATCATGCCGGGTCGTACGATGCGCATAGGCGGGGTCGCCTCCCGCGATCTGGCCGGCAAGACGGTCACCGTCACGATCACCCCACCGCAGGAGATGGAGCCGTTCACGCCGGAGGCGGAAAGTGAGTGCGAGGAGGTCGAAGAGGGCACGCGGTACACGAGCTTGAAAAAGCTGCCCGCTCCACCGACGACGCTGAGCGTCACAGTCGATGCGAACGGCAAGTTCGAAACAGAGTTCACGCCGGAGGCGACCGGCGCTCACGAGGTGACGGTCACGGCGGAGATTGCGGCGACCCGCGACGATAAGGTGACTGAAGGCACGGGCGTTACGGCTCGCCAGAGATCGGAAACACCGGGGGCGTCCTTCGCCGGCAAAGCGACATTCGAGGTCTTCGAAAGCGAACCCGCCAAGCGTTGTAAACCCTTGCCCGCTGACGAGATCGCTGAGACGGCGGCAGAAATGACGACGACCGTGTGCGAAACGGTGACCGCGATCGGAGAACTCGTGCTTGAGCTGCCCGCTTCGCCGGCTCGCTTCGAAATGAAGAAAAAGCTGGATGAGTTGGAACAGAAAGTTCGCGACTCGCTCGGCTGCGGCGAGGCGCCCGCATGGGTCAGCGGCGTCTATTATCTGAACGATTTGCGCAAGGCCCTTCCTAGCCGAAAGAAGGCCGCGCCGGACTCACCCGTGATCGAGCTCCCCGATGAGCCGATCCGCCAGTGGCATGATCAGGCGAAGAAGGCCCAATCGCGAAGCAGGGAGATCCTGCAGTCCCTGAAGCGGGGCAACGTCGTCTGCGATCAGCTTGATATTGTCATCAACGGGTTGAAGTTCGTGGACTTCTACATCGGCCTGATCATCAAGCCGGCCGACTTTCTCATGGATTGGGCGAAAGAAAACATACCAACGCGACTGATCAACATGATCCCGCCGGTGGGCCAAACTGTACCGGTGAAAGAGGGCATCGAGACAGCGTGGAAGGGCATCCTCACATTCAAGGTGAAGAGGCAGGACAGCAAAGTCAAAATCACTGCCAACCCCCACGAGAAGGCTCTCGGCGTTCCCAAAATGGCCAACGCCGTTCTGACGTGGTCTATGACGCGTGTCTTTGAGCAGTTCTGCGATACATTCTCGGGGCCGATTACCGGATCGATGCACGCAGAGTTCAAGGAGAGAGGCGTGCCATGGTGGAGGTATAAGATCGAGATCGGAGGTCAGCTGACGCTGCGGTATCCTAAAGGTGCCACTGGCAGAACGATTCCGTTGACCGGCGAATTTCTCGGGAACGCGACCACCATGGAGTCTGAGGACAATGCGGTTCCTGTTCTCTACCCTGAGCTTGCGCAAGGAACCGTGTTTCGCACCTATCGGATCGAGCCCCTGGCAATCAACGATGTTCCCTTTCTCGCTTCCACCACGCCTACCCAGAACGAGCCGGGTATCGCGGGTTTCAACCCGACTAATCCTATCAAGTCGACGATCGACCAGGGCGGCGCCATCGCCCAAGGCCTCATGACGCCTGCATTCTTTCGCGTTCCCGTACGCGGCGAACTGCGCGACGACGGCAAAAAGCTTCTGCTTCAGCTGCAGCCGGCAGCAGTGGATTTCGACGACCTGCGCGTGAAGGTCATATCGATCATTCTGCCAGTGCTGAGTGTGCGGCCGGACGTGATTGACTATGCACTTCCCTATAAGGGCGCCCACTTCATTCTATTGCGTGCGATGAATGACGGCGATGTCGTTTTCGACGTCGACATCCAGAAGAACGCAATGAGCTTCAGCAAGCAACTCAAGCGCGAAAGGACCAATGAAGGAAGCCATGGCACGTATGAGGTAAACATCAAGGCGTGCAACCCAGGATGCTGAGAGCTATCGCCAGCGGCCTTTTCGTGTGCGCGCTTACAGCTTCGATGCCGGCGCGTGCTGCCGATCTCGCACCCTCGGTTCTTATCTTCGATTCCTCCGGCAGCATGGCCGCAGCGGAGAAGGGCGGTCGCACTAAACTTGATGTCGCACGCAGCATTGTCGCCGACAACTTGCGGAAATGGCCCTCCACCTCGCAAATTGCCGTCACGGCTTACGGTCACCGGCGCAAGGCCGATTGCGCGGATATCGAAACTATTTTCCCCATGGCGCCCATCTCAACACCGGCGATCGGAAAGCGGCTCGCAAAGTTGAAGGCGCTCGGCAAGACGCCCATTTCAGCGTCGCTGCAGCAGGCAGCCACGCTGCTACCAAAAGAAGGCGGCAACATCGTACTCATCAGCGACGGCATCGAGACGTGTTCAGCGGATCCGTGTGCCGTGGCCGGTACGCTGCGTGCAGCCAACGCCAAGGTCGTTATCCATGTCGTTGGCTTCGGCATAGAACGCCCAGCCGTTGCACAGTTGAAGTGCATCGCGGAGGCGGGGGGCGGCACGTTCTTCGATGCCACCAACGCGAACGAGCTTGCTGACGCGCTCACGCGCGTGGCCGAGAAAGCCGCCGAACCAGCGCCTCCGCCTCCTCCGCCGCCGGCAGCGCCTGCGCCACAGCCACAGCCACTTCCAGCGACCGAGCCGCCGCCCGCGCCAGAAGCTAAGCTACCCCCAACTGAACCACCTCCGCCCTCGCAACGGCCTGATCCGCCCAAAATCGTACGCACATCGCTGATCGCGATCGCCAAAATCGTCGATGACATCATTGAAGCGCCCGCGCGCTGGACCGTCACGGACAGCAATCGGGACGTCGTGTACGAGGGCGAAAGCCGTGCCTTGACGCTCGACTTGAAGGAGGGGCGCTACACCGTCACTGCTGCCGCCGCCAACGCGAGCGGGACGACGGAGATCGTCGTCGGCGCTGAACCGCGGGAGTTCAAGGTCGACCTGGATGCGGGCCGCCTCGATCTCTCGGTCGCGCCCAACGCGTCCGCCGAACCCTATTCCGATCTGGATGTTAGCGACATTGTTTGGACCGTGGCACCAAAATCTGGACAGCGGGAATTCAAGCTACCGAAGGCTGCCGCACCTTCATTGCTCGTAGCGCCTGGCGCGTACGACATAACGGTTTCATCAAAGGGCTTAACTGGCAAAGCGTCAGTCAAAGTCGCATCGGGGACGGCTACGCCCGCGAAGATCGATTTTGCACTTGGCACACTTGTGCTCGAGGCTGCCAACGATCAGGTCGAGCCCCCGATCGCGGATGCCGGTGTCATGAAGTGGCTGATCGGGACAGATACCAACGCTCAAGAAATCACAGGCCAGGCGCGCCCCCGGCTGGTGCTTCGAGAAGGTGAGTATCCCATCACCCTCACGTTCACCGGCGTGCCACTCGAGGCCAAGGCACAGATCAAGGCTGGCGAGGAGCGCGTCGTCCGCGTCATTGTCGGCGGTGGTGAGCTCTCGCTTAGCGCACAGTTGGGGCCAAGCACGCAAGCGCTCTCCGATTGGCGCGATGCCACCTGGACGGTTGCGCCTTCGGGCAGCGACGCGAGCGCTCAGCCCCTCACCCTGCAAGACGCCGCACCTAACGTTCCACTTGCCCCGGGCCGGTGGCGTGTTGCCGTCGCGAGTGGCAGCGTGATCAAGGAACAGGAAGTGATGGTGGGGGTGGGAACAAAGACGTCCGCAGCTTTCGTGCTCAATGCGGCACGGCTGACCATGACGGTCACTGCCAATACCACCGCGGGTACAGAACCCGCCAACATCGTGTATGAGGTTTTTGCGCGCAATCACGACGGATCGATCGCGGACACCCCACTCTTCTCGACCGGCTCGTCCACGAACGCCATGACAATTCTCCCGGCAGGCAAATGGCTCGTGCGGACAAGTGACAGCGAAGCTCGCAGCGGCGAGGCCGATGTGGAACTGAGAGCAGGCGAGGAACGTGAGATCAGCATCCCCATGAAGTGACGCAAGTCACAAACCGCTGGTACGTCGTTCGCTTGCTGCAAGCTTCCATCGCTTCCGCGCCCCGCCCATCCGTAAATGCAGACGTGGTGAGCGGGCCACTTTCGGCATGAGATATGATTTTCGGTCATCTTCCAAAGTATCAGAACGACGGCGCCGCTCACCTCGGCGAGTCATAGGCAGGCTCACTCGATTCCAGCAACGAGGTTTCCATATGCGCAGTGTTATCCCTGGGCTACTGCTAGCCTGCATGGTGACCAGTCCCGCATTGGCGGTGCCCACGGCCTGCGGTCTCATTTCCGCTGCCGAGATGAGCGGTCTGCTCGGTAGCACAGTAGCGACTGCAGCTGACGACCGCGGCGGTCAAACCAAGTGCACGTATGAGTCTGCAAATGGCGCGATCGGCGGAGCGTATGTTGAGGTTCAGCTGAACTGGGGCGATGGCCCTGCCGGTATGGCAGGAGCTGGAGCCTTGGACAAGGAGCTTGGAAAGGTGGTGGGCGCTCTTGCCGGTGTAGGAGACCAAGCAACTATTGTTGGCCCAATGATTCTGATCCGCAGGAAAGAGGATTTGATCACACTCGTGATCTCTGGCGTGCCCGATAGTAGGGCCACTGCTAGGCATATTTATGAATTGCTCGATGCGCGACTTTCGAAACAGGCTCCTTAGCCGGCTCAAGACTACGCCGAGTGAATAGCATAAAGCTGCGCACGGTCTCCATCCGGCATAGTGCCTTTCGCCGCTGACCAGGAGGCCGCTCTACAGTTTCGTACACGGTCGGGATACTGAATAGGGAGAACGCAGTTTCGCGGACACGCGCTTCCGAAGTCCGCTTTATTCCGCAGAGCCGCTATCGGTCGGCCGGGCATGCTGCAACTGCTAAAGTCGCCTTTTGGGATGACACAACTTTGTGCGGCGCACCGACCTGATAGACGGGGTTCGTCTGCTTCTGGCCCTCAACGTCACTCGCCGATCGGAGATCGACGTCCGCTGTGTCTGCACAAGCAGACTAACGCGCGACCGACGTCGGCTAACGGTGGTCAAGCAGCCGATCGATGACAACTTATGATCTACGCGATTGACCCTTCTCGACCGTTTCTCGGTTCATTCTGGCGATGGCAGAGATCATTGAGAGCAGACCCCTTAGGCCCTGCGCTGCGTACTATGCCTCACTGACGTGTTCAACGTACCGAGCCACCGAGGCCGCAACCACGCGTTTGCCATTGGAATCGATTTGGCTGCGGCCTGAGAACGAGCCATAGACGGCGTCGAACGCGAATGGCTCCAATATACGTGCCATCTTCTGGACCTTGGCTGCAGAGAGAGCGGGATGAGGTTGGGGTAGGACGACATGAAGTTCACGTGGCCGCTCGGAACGACTTGAAGAACGTCGCCCGAGAGCAAGACACCGCGGCCTTCGCGCCAGTCCGCCCAGTGCAAGACATTGCCGCTGGCAAAGTGGCCTCCGAGGCGAACGAGCGTGAGACGCGGCCCGATCGACTTGGTATCGCCATCCCAATGTCCCGCGATGGCTTCGAGTACATCGGCCGGCGTGACGTGGCCTTCGAAATGGCCGTACTCATCATGCGCCAGCGCCACCGGGACCGCCGAATCGCGCAGGATGGAGAGTACATCGAGGGCGCTCATTGTGGCCGGCACCAGCGGGGCGGTCCGAACATGCGCAAAAGCTCAATCACGACTTGCTCGAAAGGCGCTCATCGCGCCACGTCGCTCCCCAAAAACATCACGTCGGCCGCCGGCGAGTGAGCCGTCTCCCGAGGCATCAGGCGAACCCCGCGGCCACGATCAAACCGATAGAGAGTAACGCTCCGGTCGGCGGCACCCATCGAGGCACAGAGAACACGTTCTCACCGGCCGGATACCGCCGCTGAATGCGCCAGAGCGCGAAGTTCACGGCCGCGAAAATACCGAGCGTCAAGGCATTAGCAATCGTCAACAGGCGCTCGAACGGCATGAGCAACGCTGTAGCCAGCACAATGGCGCCGGCAATCGCTGTTGCTGCGATCGGTATGCGGGTCCGCGGGTGGACACGTCCGAAGACGGCGGGGAGCTGCCCTCGTTTGGCCATGCCGTAGAATAGCCGCGCCAGCATCATGATCTGGACCAAGACGCCGTTGGCGATGGCTAAGGCGCCAATCGCGGCGAATATCGCTGCGTATGCGCCTTGGAACAAATCTATCAGAGGGCTCTGTCCGCCACGGCCGGCGAAGACCAGTGCTGCCGCCACACTGACGTAGAGCAGTGTGCTAATAACAACCGCGCCGACAATGCTGTACGGCACTGTCCGGCTCGGGTTCTTGGTTTCCTCCGCCATGTTGGCTAGGCTTTCGAAGCCGATGAAGGCAAAGAATGCGATAAAGGCGCCGGCCACCACGCTTTGCCATGCCGTGAAGCTCCACGGCCATACAGCCATGATGTCGATCGTCGGGGCGGAGGCGAACCCGATGCCCGCTGCAACAACAAGGCCCAAGATTTCGATAGCACCTATGGCCGCGGCGAAGCCGGTGCTCTCCCGCACCCCGACCATCGCGAGCAAGGTGAAGGCCGTGACCAGCAATGAGATGAGCGCCATTGGAGGCAAGGCGCTCAGAACCGAGAGATAGTGGACCGCACCGCTTGCGATAGAAGCGGCGGCGATTGCGACTGCGAGTGTCAGGGCGATGCCGGTCACCTGCGCAGCTCGGTCCGAGCCAAAGCCCTCCCTGACGTATGCAGCGGCTCCAGATGCTTCCGGAAATCGGCTAGACAACTCTGCGTATGACAGGCCGGTCATCCCCGCAGCGATGCCCGCGAGCAAGAATGATAGTGGAGCCGATGGACCAGCGCGGGCGATGACAGCGGCAATCGCAACGTAGATCCCCGCTCCCACTATGACGGCCAATCCGTAGAAGAGCAGAGGCCCTAGTGTGAGCGTCCGACGCAAACCGACGTGAGCAGCCAGCCGATCCCTTTCTATGGTCATTCCAGCAGTGCCTTATCCCCTAAACAGCAGTCGTCCGAGCCTTCCGACTCCGGTCTCGGCAATCGGCTACAACCCTCAGTTTGCACTGCCGGCCGATAGCGTCGACATCCCGATCAGCACATGATTGAGTTAGCCGCGCTACTTCTTTGCCGGCTCGGTCGAAGTCGTCCCGGGAGTACTGGGGGACTGGACAGCGCTCGTCTCCCAATAGAAGTACGCCACGACCGCGACCAGCACTACAACGGCTACAATTATGAGCGTCCGAGTGTTGTTCAAGTCGTTCCTCCATTTGGTCCTTGGGGCACACTGAGGCGGCGATGTGTTGACAATGCGTCACTGGCAGGTTGCCGCGAGAGGATCGAGACCTAACGCTAAACCTCCATTTCCTGACACGCTCGACGTCGTTCTCCGTGTCACGATCAAGTCTCACGCGACGGGAGCTGATCGGAACGACGCAACTTTGTGAGGCGCCGCGTTCATGGGGACTCAGTCGGCAACTTCTGGCCCTCAACGTTACTCGCCGATCGGAGAGCGACGTCCGCTGTGTCTGCAGGAGCAGACTAACGCGCGACCGACGTTGGCTATCGGTGGTAAAGCGGCCGATCAATGACAACGTATGATCAATGCGATGTGACCCTGAGCCGACGTCGCTGACTGACGTCGGGTAAGCGTGAACGCTCCGAATTATGTGAGAGGACGCACGGCCCTGATCGCCAAGGCACCGCGCCTAAGGCGGCAATGTCGTTAACCATGGTCGTGTGCACGTCGCCTTCCGAAAGTTCCGCTTGCGCGGCATTTTAGTTCAAGCTTAGATTTGATTATCGTCAGCATCCCGTTCGACACGAGCGATCGAGGTTGGCGATGACAGTGGCGCTCTCTTTTGCCACGGTTGTCCGACTCGAACGAGACCACCCACTTTTAGTTTTGCTTTTCAAACGTGCTTGAGGCTGGTGCCTGTAACCGGGCGCTGCGTATCAACTGGTCACATCTGGCCGTCGCACCCAATCCACACAATCGATTTCCCGAACCTGCGATACTGCCCGATGGATCGTATTGAGAGTGCATGCGATGAAGGCGGCTCCCCAACCGAATACCGCGAAGACCCCTAGTTCCAACGATGATCATTTGTTGAACAGTATATTTTCAACGAGCACGTCTGATAATGTATCTCTATTGAGTCTCCTCAAATCGCAGAAAAGCGGGTTTAGCTGGCCTCAATTCATGGTTGGGGGTTCCAAGGCTGACACGCTGATCGGCAAGTCAGGCACCCAGATAATTTTGTCGGGCGACGGTAACGACACCGTCGACGGCGGCGCCGGCTCCGATCTGGTGATCGCCGGGAGAGGCAATGATACCGCCATCTACAAAGTCGGCGAGAACGTGCGCGCGCTCGACTACTACGACGGCGGCTCTGGTACGGATACCCTGAAGCTCGTCCTAACTGGGGCCGAATGGCAAAGGGCGGACATCAAGCGGGACGTGGCGTCCTTCCTCGCGTTCCTGGAAAGCTCCGCCGCGGCGAAGGGTGAGATCTTCAAGTTCTCGGCTTTCGGCCTCGCGGCGCGAAGCTTCGAGAAGCTGCAGGTCGTTGTCGACGGCGTGATTATCGACCCGCGCGGCCCAGATCAGAATGCGCTGCCGGTTGCTTTGAGTGATCAGGCTACGACCAACGAAGACACGGCTGTCGTGATTGATGTGCTAGCAAATGATAGTGACGGTGATGGCGATCCCCTCGCCGTCACGACGGCCAGCGCAGCCAATGGCACGGTCGTCATCGGCGCCGACAACAAATTGACATACACGCCGAACGCAAACTTCTACGGCGCGGATTCTATTAGTTACACCATCTCGGACGGAAAGGGCGGGACGGCGAGCGCCACCGTGAGTGTAGATGTCGGGGCGGTCAATGATGCAGCATCCATTGCAGGTTCGGACACGGGAGCGGTCACGGAGGATATCGGGACGACAGCCTCCGGTCAGTTGATCGTGACGGATTCCGATGTGGGCGAGAACAAGGTGCAGGCGCAGTCCGGCACCAGCGGCGGTTATGGAAGCTTCTCGATAACAGCCGACGGGCAATGGACTTACATACTCGACAGCGACAGCCCGCAAGTTCAAGCGCTCGCCAGCGGACAGACCGTCAGTGACTCGTTCGTGGTGACAAGTCTCGACGGCACCGCCTCTAAGACGGTCGTCGTCACGATCAACGGTACCGATGATGCGACCGGCGAGCCCGTTATTGTCGTGCCGCCGCCGGGCGAGCTTCCTACCGAACTCGCAGAGGACGGGGCCGTCATTATTTCCGGCATCTCAGTAAATGTGCCCGGCTTCTCCGCCGCTCTTGTGAATACGCAAGTAGCCGTGAGTCCAGGGAGTGTGCGGTTGACGGTCACGGACGGCTTGACCTTCTCCGACGAAGATGGATTGGATGGGACCATCGCTTTCTCCGGAACTCAAGAAGCGATCAATCATGCACTGGCCAATTCGATCGAGTACACGCCGCCGCCGGATTATAACGGGCCGGCGAACGTGACTGTCACATTCGATGATGGCGGTGCCAATCCGACGGGTGTGCCCCAGGTCGTGTCCACCACAGTTCCACTCACCGTGACGCCGGTTGTCGATATCCTGGGCGTTCTGAGTGGCAACGTCCGCGAGGATACTGTGCTCGAGGCAACCGGCGCGCTTTCGACCGACAATCCCGGTGCCGGATTGGACTTTGTCTGGTCAATCCTTGGTGGAGCTCCCGCGAGCGACGCTAGCTTTGATTTTCGACTCGATAACTTCAGCATCATCAAGAACGGCACTACTTTCTTCGAGGATCCGTTCGACGATGGTGTGCCGCCACCCGACACGAGCCAACAAAGTGGCACAAGCACAGCCGGATACGCAGAGACTGGCACGTTCGTGGATGTGAACGGTGGAGATGCGGAGGAGGATGGCTATCTAACGTTCTCCTCCTCGAGAGCCAGTGGTGCCGTGGGAGCGGGTACGGACGTATCGTTCGTTAACAATGCATTGCTCGTTGCATCGAGTGTAGATGGAGGCGATTTGGCCAGCGGCCTGAAAGTTGACGATGCCATTACAATGGAGGGCGTCTTCAGCCTTGATGAACTTCCGAACAGCGCTGGCGAGTCATTCGGTATTCGCTTTCTCGATCGGATACTGACGCCCACCTCGACCACGCCTGCCCAAGCGGGAGACGACTCTGTCGAGATAAGAGTTGTCTATTCTCCAAATGGCACGCTCAATGTCGTGATGACGGATCGAAGCTTCGTCCTCGACAAAACGGAGAGTTTGGGATCCTTCGCGTTCGCACCTCCGGAGGGTGCCGAGAAAATCGCTCTGCGCCTCAGCTATGATCCTTCGCTGAGCGGTCCAGTGCGGGTGTTTGGCTCCTTCGAGTATCTCGATGCAAACAATCAATCGGTTGGAGAGGTGCAGGAATTCGGTGATGTGCACAGGGTCGACCAATTTGGGCAGCTACTTGGATCGATCTTCAACGGTGAGAACTGGACGCGGGCGCAAATGTTTGCCTGGGCACCGGGGACGTCGGACGCGTCAATGGTGGGCAACTACGGTGCCTTGACGCTTAATCAGTCGGGGACTTGGTCGTACGCGCTCGACAACGACTCCGCTGCTGTCCAGGCCCTTACGAGCAGTAACACCGTGCAGGATACCTTCCAGGTGCGGGTCGTGGATACGGACGGTACCGTCGATACAAAGACGATCACGATCAACATCCATGGCACGGACGAGCTTGTCGTCTAGCCGCGGAAGTCCGAAAGCGAGCGCCGGAGCCCACCGTGGCTCCGGGCTTGTCAAAGTAGAACAGTCGAATCGCACGATCGTCGATGACGAACCTTGTGCACGAAGTTCCTCAATCTGAGCGCGCAACGTCGGCGCCTGGCGATATGGCAGGTCCGATCCGCAGTAACTTCATCGGCTTTGTTGGCGTTGCCGTGTTCTCGGCTGTGCTCAACGTGCTCGCGTTGTCGGGCTCGCTCTATATGTTGCAGCTCTACGATCGCGTGCTGGCCTCACAGAGTGTACCCACGCTCATCAGCCTGACGATCATACTTCTTTTCCTATATGTCGCATTCTGGATCTTCGATCTCATTCGAACTCATCTGCTCGGCCGCATCGGTTTGCGTGTTGAGCGAAGCCTACGCGGCCCCGTGCTGGCTGCCGTGATGCTGCAGCCGCTGCGTTCCGGCGTGAAGGGAGATGGACTGCTGCCGGTGAGGGATCTTGATCAAGTGCGGAACTTTCTGTCGGGTCTCGGCCCGACAGCGCTGTTCGATCTCCCATGGATGCCGTTCTACATGGGAATTGTGTATCTGATGCACCCCTGGCTCGGGGGGCTGGGAGCCGTCGGCGCGCTGTTGCTGGTTGCGATTGCAGTCCTGACTGAGGTCCAGTCCCGCAATTCGACACGCGCGGCATCGACGAGTGGTGCGGACCGGCAGGCTTTCGGCGAGGCCGTACGCAGGAATGCGTCTGTCATCCGTGCTCTCGGCATGACCGGAGCCATGGGCAGTGCTTGGACGAGTTTGTCGGAGACGCATATCGCGCACCAGACGCGCGCCACCAACGTCGGCGTAAGTTACGGCGCCACGACAAAAGTGCTGCGCATGGCGATCCAATCTCTTGTGCTCGGGCTAGGTGCGTATCTTGTCATCAAGAGCGAGCTGACGCCGGGGGCGATGATCGCGGCATCCATTCTAGTGGCGCGCGCATTGGCGCCCGTCGAGATCGCGGTTGGCCATTGGCGCGGGTTCATTGCCGCCCGCCAGGGTTGGGATCGATTGACGCGACTGCTGTCTTCCATTCCCGCAGAGCGAACCGCCTTGGAGTTGCCGGCTCCGCAAGCCTCGCTTTCCGCGGAGAATCTTTCGATCGCCCCTCCCGGGCATCAACGCATCACCGTGCAGAACGTATCGTTCGCGCTCGACGCAGGGAGCGGTATGGGCCTGATCGGTCCAGCAGCATCGGGTAAGTCGACTCTCGTAAAAGCGCTGGTCGGGGCATGGGCCCCGCAACGCGGTGTCATCCGCCTGGATGGTGCGGCCCTCGATCAGTGGCCGGCCGACGCTCTGGGCCGGCACATAGGCTATCTTCCGCAGGACATCGAGTTGTTTTCCGGGACCGTGGCACGGAACATTGCCCGCTTTGATCCAAAGGCTACGAGTGCCGATGTCATCGCGGCCGCGCGGCAGGCGGGCGTGCACGACATGATCACAAGCCTGCCCAACGGCTACGCGACCGAGATCGGTGAGGGAGGTGCTGCTCTCTCTGGGGGACAACGTCAGCGCATCGCGCTCGCCCGTGCTTTGTATCGCGATCCTTTTCTGGTTGTGCTGGACGAGCCGAATTCCAATCTGGATTCCGATGGGGAAGCCGCGCTGCTGAACGCCATCACGAACGTGCTTGCCCGCAAGGGCATCGTGATCGTCGTTGCACATCGACCGGCGACACTCGCCGGGCTCGACAAGTTGCTCATACTGGGGAGCGGGCAGGTCCAGTTCTTCGGCCTCAAAGAGGAAGTGCTTCGCAAGGCGATGCAGACCGCTACGCCGAAGCTTGTTCCCGCTCCGCAGCAGGCAAATGCGTCTCCAGCGGCTCAACAGAGCTTGTCGCAACCATGATCTCGAGAGTTCGCGATAGTATTGCCAACGACACCGCCCCGCCGCGGCGTGCGACGGATAGGCTTTGGCCTCTCGTCGTGAGCGGCATCGCCGCCACTATCATCCTGTTCGGTGGTATTGGCGGATGGTTTGCGACTGCGGAGCTTGCAGGAGCCGTCATCGCGCAAGGTGTGGTTGTCGTCGACAGCAACATCAAGAAGGTTCAGCATCCGACGGGCGGTGTCGTCGGAGTCATTTCAGTCAAGGACGGAGACAAGGTCTCCGAGGGCGACCTTCTTGTCCGGCTCGATGACACGATTACGCGTGCCAATCTCCAGCTGATTCTCAAGCAGCTTGCAGAGCTCACGCATCGGCGGGCGAGACTGTTTGCCGAGCAGGCCGATCTCGACGAGGTGATCTTTGATCGCAGAACTTTTGTGGAGGCTGTCGATCGGGAATTCGTGAATGCGGAGGTCGCGCTTTTCGAAAGCAGGAGGCGTGCGCGGCAGGGCCAGAAGGCGCAGTTTCGGGAGCGTATCTCCCAGCTGCGAGAACAGGCCGAGGGGATCAATGCCCAGTTGAGTGCCAAGATCACGGAAATAGATCTGGTTCGGACGGAGGTTGAAGCCCAGAAGAATCTCTGGGAGAAGAGCCTGATGTCGATTGCCCGATACACGGCAAGTCGGCGCGAGGCAGCTCGGCTGGATGGCGAGCGCGGCCAGCTAATTTCGGCTGGGGCCTTGATCAAGGGGCGCATTGCTGAAACCGAGCTGCAAGTCCTGCAGGTTGACCAAGACCTCAAGAGCGAAGTTGCAAAGGAGCTCAGCGAGATCCAGGGTAAGGTCGCTCAACTCGAGGAGCGGCGCATTGCGGCGGAAGATCAGCTGCGGCGCATAGACGTTCGGGCGCCCACGTCGGGCATCATTCATCAACTTTCTGTCCATACCGTTGGCGGCGTCATCAATGCTGGCGAGGCGATCATGCAGGTCGTGCCCGGAGGCGATACGCTGACAATCGAGGTACGGATTGCACCTCAAGACATCGACAACGTGAATGAGGGACAGGCCGCGCTCGTGCGGTTTCCCGCCTTCAACCAGCGCACGACACCGGACCTCGGAGGGAGGGTCGACGTCGTCTCAGCCGATGTCAGCAAGGACGCTCAGTCCAATCTTGTCTATTTCACGGCACGCATAGCTTTGCTCGCTGGTGAAATAGAGCGCACGAGTACGTTGCGGCTCAAGCCCGGGATGCCGGCGGAGGTACACATCAAAACACCGGAGCGAACGGCTTTATCATATCTTATCAAGCCCCTCTCCGACCAGTTCGCTCGTTCCCTCAAGGAGCGATGACGAAGTGTGAGCGCAGCCGCGTCGAGGCAATTGTCGCGGTTCCGGCGAAGACAGTCGGTGCTGCTCGGTCGCATCGGGTCCGACTGGGCAGAGTGATCTCCGGGTACGCGTATGCTTCGACGGTTTTAGCCGGATTGAGATCACGACATTGCGAAAGCCAGAATCCACTTGTGGCGTCATCGGGCCAATCGGAGAACGGGCGGCCGATCGCTCAATATGACGCTTGCAGGAGAAAACAAATATGGACTGCCCTCTTGCGATCGCACGTCAGCTCATGGACCATCGTGTCGGCCGTGCGATGGAAGCTAATCGACGGAGAGCCGACCCCGAGGTTGCACGATCGATCTCAGCAGCTGACCCATGCGGACGACGATCGCCGAATCCGCCCGTCAGAAGTCTGCAGGCCGACCGGCAGCAGCACAACTAGCGAACAGGCAAACCGGCCCGCGCTAGGCCCGCGCAGATGCGATCCATGGTGCTCGGCGAATAGAGCATCGCAATCCGCACTTTCTCGCATGTGAGCTTCGGGTTGTCCTGCAAGAGGAGACGCAATCCGCGCATCGCCTCCTCCATGCGCCCGGCGGAGACATAGGCCGGTATCAGCTGCCGATAGATCCATTGCGCCTGAGGGTTGGCGGCCAGAGCCTTCTCGAGCCACTTGATGGCCTCGTCATGTCGACCCTGTAACGCGTGCGAGGCCCCGCGGCCCGCGAAGCAATTGAAGTTGGTGGGGTCTAAAGGGCTCAGCCGAATGGCCCTCTCGAAGCACTCAATGCTTTCGGCGGGCCTATTGAGATAGCTGTTCAGCCAGCCCAGTCGATTCCAGCCCCACGCACAGTTTGGGTCGATTTCCAGGGCGCGCTGCAACAGCTCATAGGCTGTGTCGAATTCCCTGACGAGCGTTTGCGCCGCGCCGAGCATCGACAATGCAAATGAGTCGTTGGCAGCTAGCTTCACGGCTTTGTTGGCGAGCTCCAGCGTAATTCGGCTTTCCGTGTCGGGGTCGTCCGTCCAGCCGTAAACGCAGCGCTGGGCGTGACACCAAGCGGCCATGGAGAGCGCAGCGGCATAGGTAGGCTCCAGGCGCAATGCCTGCTCGAGAAAGCCTAGCCCTATAGCGTTGGCCTTGCGGTCGAGGCTCGCCACATGGGGCAGGGCCTGCATGTAGAAATCGTAAGCGTCAAAGCTGTCGGGTCGCTTGCGTTGTGATCTGCTCGTCTCCGCCGCCCTGATCGGTGGCTGAATTGCGCCAACGACGCTGGTCGTGACTTCATCTTGCAGATCGAAGAGGTCTGCCAGATTGCCATCGAAGCGGTCAGCCCAGATGTGGTGGCCTGTGCTGGCATCGACGAGTTGACCTGTGATGCGAACCCGACTCCCGGACTTGCGCACACTCCCTTCGAGAACGTATCGCACACCGAGCTCGCGGCCGACCTGGCGTACGTCGACGGTCCTTCCCTTGTAGGTGAACGTGGAATTGCGCGCGATGACAAAAAATTGCGTCACGCGGGACAACCCGGTGATGATGTCCTCCACAATGCCGTCAGCGAAGTAAGCCTGCTCGGAATCCGGCGACATGTTGGCGAAGGGAAGAACTGCAATGGATGGCCCGTCGGGATGCAAACGCGGAACGACATCGCCACCCTCGTCATCGGTCTCTGACGCCGGAGCCAGCTGGAATCTCAAGCCTTGCCCGCGCACGGTTCTGATGACGCGCTGGGTCGTGCCGTTGTCGCCTAGCGCCTTGCGAGCTGCATTGATGCGCGTGGCTATAGCCGCATCCGAGACGAGCCGGCCGTTCCAGACCTTGTCGACGATCTCTTCGTAACCAATGAGCCGACCCGGATTGACGCAAAGGAAGGCAATAAGCTTGAAGACCTGCGGCTCGGTTTCAACGACCTGGCCACCGCAACTGACCAGCGCCGCGTCAAGGTCCACCTCGAACCCGTCGAACCGCAGTATCCTGTTCTTCATGCCATCCTGCATAACGTGCCCGCGGGGCTGACGCTCACGAAAATCAAGCGTATCTGAATGGTCCCGTAAGGCAATCCTCAAGCTTGCGCCCGCCCCTAGATCTAAGCTGCCCTATGTCGCCTCGACCGAAATCTGGCGACGGAGACGCTCAGATCAAAGGTGGAAGCCATGACAATGTTCGACGCGAAAGCCTTCAAGCAGACGACGCACGCACAATGGAACGCCGTGGCTGCTCGTTGGAATGGGTGGGGCCCACTGCTCAACCGTTGGCTTGGTCCGGTGACCGAGACACTGCTTGACATGGCCAAGGTTGGGCCGGGCTCGCGCGTGCTTCACGTGGCCAGCGGCTCGGGTCAAGAAGCCATACAGACCTCGCGACGTGTCGGCCCGGCGGGCTACGTCCTAGCAACCGATTTGTCGGAGGCACTGACCGAGCTCGCGAAAGCGAACTTCTCCGCTGCCGGTGCATCTAATGCGCAAGCACGCGTCATGGATGGCGAGGATGTCGAGTCGAGCGAGGTGCCATTCGATGCGGTGATTTCCCGCGTTGGGCTGATCTACTTTCCCGATCAACTGGGCGCCATCAAGAAGCAGGCTGCGGCCCTGCGTGCCGGTGGCTACGTCGGCGCTATCGTCTACGCGACGCCTGAGGAATGCCGTTTTTTCTCTGACCCGGTGAGTGTCATTCGGCGCCGTGCAGCTCTACCCCCGCCAGCACCGGGGCAGCCCGGGCCATTCAGTCTCGGCACGCCCGGTCGCATCGAAGAGCTTTTTGCATCTGCCGGCCTCACCGACATTCATGTGCGGAAGGTCGATGCCCCCGTCATTCTCGAAAGTGCCGCCGAGTGTCTGCGTTTCGAGAACGAGTCTTTCGGAGCCTTGCATCAGATGCTGAGCAAGCTCGACGACGCAGCCAAGGCTGCGGCCTGGGCAGAGGTTGGCGAGAAACTCAGAGCATTCGAGAGCGACGGCCAATTCAAAGGCCCGTGCGTCATGATCGCCGCCGTAGGTAAGCGGCAGTGATCCATCAGGCGGAAGCCAATGCTGATCGACGGAGCGGAGGACGGGTGGTCCTCTGCTTGGACCTTTAGCGCGGAGTATGTCCCACATGCCCAGCAAAGTAGCGGTCATTCAAAAGCCTCCCGTACTTCTTGACCGGGAAGAGACCATCGCGCGCGTACTTACCTCTATCGACGAGGCGGCGCGCGAGGGAGCGACGCTGCTCATTTTTCCTGAGGCCTATGTTCCGGGTTACCCCACTTGGATCTGGCGGCTCAAGCCCGGCGGGGACATGGCATTGTTGAGCGAGCTTCATGCCAAGCTGCGCGAGAACGCCGTCGATCTTTCAAGCAACGACGTGGCGAAAGTGCAAGAGGCTGCCGCAGCGCGGCGTGTGACGATCGTGATCGGGATCAATGAAATCGACCGGCAATTTTCCGGAACCACTTTGTTCAATACGGTCGTGGTGATCGGTCCCGATGGTGCATTGCTCAACCGTCATCGCAAACTCATGCCAACTAACCCAGAGCGGATGGTATGGGGCATGGGTGACGCGACCGGCCTGAGAGTTGTCGAAACGCCTGTCGGCCGGCTTGGCTCACTCATCTGCTGGGAGAGCTACATGCCACTGGCGCGCTACGCGCTTTATGCCCAAAACATCGAAATTTTTGTCAATCCGACATGGGACTATGGGGAGACCTGCCTCGCCACTCTGCGCCACATCGCCAAGGAGGCCGGGTGCTGGGTAATTGGTACGGCCACCGCGCTTCAAGGGGCCGATATCCCAGCTGACTTTCCCGAACGAGATCGGCTGTTTGACGCGGCAGAGTGGATCAATGATGGCGACGCCGTTGTGATCAAACCGAACGGGGCCATTGCTGCCGGCCCACTCAAGCGCGAGAAAGGCATTTTGTACGCGGAGATCGATACCGAAGTAGCGCGGCGTGCGCGCCGCTCCCTAGACGTTTGCGGCCACTACGCCCGACCCGATATTTTCTCGTTGTCCGTCAACCGCAAGCCGCTATCTCCTGTTGCCTTCTCGGATTGATCAATGAATGTCTGCTCGTGGCCCTCAACGTTACTCGCCGACCGGAGAGCGACTCCCGCTGTGTCTGCAGGAGCAGACTAATGCGCGACCGACGTCGGCTATCGGTGGTAAGGCGGCCAATCGATGACAACGAATGATCAACGCAATTGACCCCAAGCCGCCCCTCACTTCGTTGCTGGCTTGGTAGCGGCCGCGGAAGTCGGCTCGACGGTCGTGACCACACTGGATGTCGGGCGTGCATTGGCGCTGACCGGCCCCTTGATCTGGGCCGCGACCATCTGGTCGTACTCCGGCAGCGAATTCACCCGTGCCTTCGCCGTCATGTGCACGACCTTGTAGCCTTTCGCCTGAAGTTCATTGAGCAGGATCGGAATGGCCTTGGCTGTCACCTGTTGGAAGTCGTGCATCAACAGGATGCCCTTGCCGCCATTCTTGTGCAGCCGTTCCATCACACCGGTGACGAGCTTGTCGGGCGAACGCAGCTTGAAATCGAATGAATCGACGTCGGTCGAGAAGATGCCGAGGTTGCGCTCACCGGCGTACTTCACCAGTTCCGGCGGGTGTTTCAGCGCCGGGAAGCGAAAGAACGGCATGGCCGCATCGCCGATCGCGCGGCGCACGCTGCTGATGCCCATCTCGATCTCGGCCTTCGCCTTGTCGGTTGGCAGCTTGGAGAGATCGACATGGCTCCAAGTGTGGCTACCGATGGTGTGGCCCTGCTCCGCAACCGATCTCAGGACTTCGGGGTGCCACGTCGAATGCTTGCCGATGGGGAAGAATGTCGCCTTCGTACAGTGAGCGGCGAGCGCCGCGAGCACGGCCGCCGTCGTGTGTGGCCACGGCCCATCGTCGAAGGTCAGAACGATCTCGTCTTTGCGCAGGAAATCGTGGTCCTTGAAGTGCTCAAAGCCGAACCCTGGACCTCCCGTCGTATCGATGGCTACCGTGCGGGCCACTCCTAGCGGTTTCGGATTGCCCGGACACGTCGTCTGTGCGGACGCTTGCGACGCAGTCGCCACCATGGCCAAGGCGATCATCGCGTGGCGAATGTGCTTGATCCGATTCTGCATGTTCGTCCCCACTCGAGTGCATCGCAATTGGCCTCCAACGAGCCCTTGCGCCGTGTTTCAATTGCCCCGGCCTGAGAGTTCGGCCGCAGTCGACTACTGCGGCCTGGTGGACTGGCTCGCGAAAAAACGTGCATAGCGTCGACACACCCAACCTCAAACAGGTAGGCTGATTCCCGGACGATGAAAAAGGCTCGCCCCCGGTTTCACACTATTGGCATGAGGGAAAAGCTACAATCACGAAGCAGCAGCGCCGGTCGGATTGAGGACGAGCGCGGAGGCCTCGCAACACGTTGTTGCTCGCCTAGGCCAACCTTGGGTGCTTCACCGATGCCCGCTTCTGGCCGATTTTGTTGCAGAACGCGGTTGAGGTTGACTGCGAAGCGTGGTTCCGTCGCTTGAGGGTGATCATCGACGGGAGCGGGCGATGATGGGGTGTCACGACACCGGCCAAGGGTAGCTCTTCTATTCATTTGACCTCGACGAGGTCGTTCCGGTCGACCATATGGTGCGCGAGATCGACCGCGTGCTGGATCTCTCCTGGGTGCGCCGGGAGTTGGCGCCCTATTACTCTGCAACGGGCCGCCCTTCGATAGATCCCGTCCTGCTCATCCGGTGTTCCCCGTCAGGACCTGCGAGAGCCGCATTGCTATCCGCCGCAGTGTGCGCTGTGGTCGACCGGTCGGCGTACGCCGTTCAAGCGTGACGGATGCAGCTCGCTTGCTTGAGGGCGATTGGCTCATCAAAGCTGTGGTATTACAGGCCGCGATAGGCGATGGAAGCCGTGAGAGAAAGGCGCTTAGCCATGAGCAAGGCGTTTACCCGGGAAGCCGATGCAGATCAGCTAGGCGATCTGCTGCCTGAGCGCACCATCCCCCCTCATCCCAACCTGGTGACGGCCGACGGACTGGCCCAGATCGAAGATACCCTTACTGATCTCACCAAACGGCAGCACGAGGTCAGGGCCAAGGGCGAAACTTTAGCGACAGCCAGCATCGGTCGGGATCTGCGCTATTGGAGCGCAAGGCTCGCGACAGCCAAGCTTACTGAACCTACCGGCGGATCTCAGGTTCAGTTCGGCTCGCGCGTCACTCTCAGGCGGCCGGACGGCACCACTCGAACCTATAGAATAGTCGGAATTGACGAGGCAGACCCCAAAAAGGGGACGTTATCTTACGCCTCCCCCCTTGCCCAAGCCCTGATGGGGAAGGAAATGGGTGATGCGGTCGCGGTGGGGCCAAGCGAGGAAGAAATCATCGGTATCGAATAAAGGATCAGCCGATCGACATAGGCGTTTGTCCGCCACGATATTGGCCTTTGACAACTTGTCGGCCGGAGGGCCAAGGAGCACAACTCGACCGCCCCAGAAGCGCGCCGCTGCTGGTAGAGCTCCCGCCACATGAGCGCCGTCATCCCTAATCCGGTTGACATCACCGGCATCGGCCCATCAGGGCACTTAACTAGGTTCCTGCAATTGCCCCGAAGATGATGTCTGCTCTCCGGCCTCTGTTCTTGCCGCTTGGCTCGTCCGAGAGGGTCAGGTGCCCGATTTACCGTATCCCAATCTCATTCACGCTGATCACTCGGAACCTGCCGATCCGGGCAAAGAACGCGACGGCGACCGTCGATCGACCTTTTGCGACGGGATTGGCCTCCCATTCACACGCGGTCGCCCGTCGTCGGCCGCCTACCAGTGTCGAAACTTTTCGGGATCGGCCGGCGCGTGGCAGCCAGGAACTAGCGTGCGATCGACCGGAGGTTCGTCCCTGATAGCCTACCCCACTTTCGCCGCTACCATAGCTTCGTTACGGCGGCGATCCTGGTCGCGAACCATCCAGTACGCGGCGCCGAGCGGCAAGGCGGCGGCGGCTAGTGCAAGCAGCTGCTGCGCATCAGTCGCCTTTAGGTCGAGGGGATGAGCTTGCGCACCTTAGCAAGCAGCGCGATCAGCAGCACTGCACGCACCTGTACGACACTGTCGATGCGCTCGGCCAGAACCAGCAGGGAGCGTTTCAACTCCAGCGCGATGCTGACCGTGAAGATCATACCGAACAGAGCCTGGAAAACGTTACTCGCCGATCGGAGAGCGACGTCCGCTGTGTCTGCAGGAGCAGAACTAACGCGCGACCGACGTCGGCTAACGGTGGTAAAGCGGCCGATCAACTTCAGACCTCGGGCATGCCCCAGCGCCTTGCATCAGAAGACGACGCTCCGCAGAGGTTCGCAGACATATACAGTTGGTGCACTGGGCCAACACCTTCGCTAAATCGTAGGGTCCGCTCTAGCGCTAGAGCGGCACTGTAGACTGAACGGAGGTGCAAAGGGACGGCGCAGACGGCGACAACATGAGGTGGTCCTCTCGAAGTACTATAGCCCCCGCCTTTAAATGAATAAGGCGCGCGTAAGTGCAGACTTGGCCGAGTTCTAAGGCGGTCGCGCCGAAGTGACAGGCTAGGTACTACCGATGCTCGGACTATCGCCCTTCAGCCGCCGCCAAGCCTGCTGGCTCTTCAAGCACAGCAAAAATCGTCTCGCTCGTAAGGTAGTAAGCTCTCGACAGAGTTTGCCGTGGGCCATAGTTTCAGCAAAATGACGGCTGAGCGTGTACCGAGATCAGGCGCTTTCGCACAGGTTTTTCCGATGGCAAATGCTGGTATCGCGGCGCTTGAACTTTTGCGCGCATGGGTTGCCCGGACTGTACCGAACGAGGGTGGCAGTTGGTTCGAGCAGCAGATTGCGCTGATGTTCTCCGGGCCTACGGAAAAACAACTCTATATAGCCCTGGGCTACGCCATTCGTCGCCTCGGAAAGCAAGATCTTGACCTCAATTCCGAGGATCTTGTCGCCGCGAGCACGGCTCGACCCGGTTGGAACCCAAGCGACTGGAGCGTCGATCAGGCAGCCCGTCTATCGTTTGTTTTGGCCAGCGACAACGATGACGGGGCAAGATTCAAAGCGAGGCTCGAGCAGCTTTTCCGCACCGCGGACATCGGAGAGTTGATCACATTCTACCGAGGTCTGCCGCTTTACCCGCATCCAAGGCTGCATGTTGCGCGAGCTCGCGAGGGCGCGCGAAGCGCAATGCAGCCGATCTTCGAAGCTGTCGCGCACCGCAACCCCTATCCAATGGAAGAGTTCGACGAGAATGCTTGGAACCACATGGTCCTCAAAGCGCTCTTCGTCGGCAGCAAGCTCGATCCGATTCAGGGCTTGGACCGTCGCAGCAACCCAGCATTGATGCGCATGCTCTGCGACTATGCGCACGAGCGATGGGCCGCGGGGCGGCCGGTTAGCCCCGAGCTTTGGCGCTGCGTTGGGCCACATGCCGACAGGGATGCGATCGTCGACCTTAAGCAGGTTCTTAAGACCGGAACCGTGGTCGAACAGCAAGCTGCGGCGCTGGCACTGCAAGCATCCTCTTTGCCTGCCGCAAGGGAAGCGCTGGCGGAAGCTCCTGACCTTGCCAAACATGCTGCCGCAGGCGAGCCAGGCTGGGCGGCTCTTGCTGAAGCGTCATAGCGAACGGTAGTGGCGGCAAGCGTCGCCGAAGGATCAGAAGGCGAAAGTCATGTTCGTTGATTCTCACACCCACATGATCTCGCGCACCACCGACGATTACGAACGCATGGCTGCGGCAGGCGTGGTGGCGTGCATCGAGCCTGCGTTTTGGCTAGGCCAACCGCGTACTCACGTAGGCACGTACATTGACTACTTATCGATGATCTGCGGCTTCGAACGCTTCCGCGCTGGACAGTTCGGGCTGCGCCACTATTGCACGATCGGTCTCAACTCGAAGGAAGCCAACAACGAGGAGCTGGCTGAGGCCGTTATGGAAATTCTGCCGCGCTATGCGCTCAAGGAAGGCGTGGTGGCCATCGGCGAGATCGGCTACGACGAACAAACTGCCCTTGAGGACAAGTATTATCGATTGCAGTTGGAGCTCGCGAAGGAGCTGCATCTTCCAGTGATGGTACACACGCCGCATCGAGACAAGCGGCAAGGTACTCTGAGGTCGATGGCGGTGGCACTCGAGCATAAGCTCGATCCGAGCTGGGTTGTCATTGATCACAACAACGAAGAGACCGTCCGCGATGTGCTGGATCGTGGCTTTTGGGCGGCCTTCTCGATCTACCCTTTCACGAAGATGGGCAACGAGCGCATGGTGGAGATCGTCAAAAACTACGGCGCCGAGAGAATCTTCTGCGACAGTGCGTGCGACTGGGGGGTGTCGGATCCGCTCGCGGTACCGAAGACCGCTGAATTGATGCGGCGCGCACAGATACCAGAGGAGCATATCCGGAAGGTCACCTATGAGAACCCGCTGGCGGCGTACGGTAAGAGCGGCCAGATTAAGGAAGAGGATTGGTTGAACCCACCCTCAATCGACCAGCGTACGCTCTACATGGGCAACTCCGTTCTGCGCGGAGGCCAATCGCCCAGGATCGATGAGGGCAAACGCGGCGTCGACGACAACTTGAAAATTTCCTGATCGTCGCGCGATCCGCGCTATTTCTTGAGCGTGCGGACGCACGCGATCATCCTAAAGATTTCGCCCTGCTCGACACCGCGGCGGAGGAAGGGCAGCATGGCACCGGCGGCGACATGCTCTAGGCAGCTCGGAAGCCGCGTCTTCTGAATGCTAGCCCGAGCCAGTGAGTTCCGCCCAGTGGTCACGGAGATAAATGCGGAACCATGCCGAGTATCGCTCCGGATGCTCGTTCACTTCCCGGCGAAGATGGTCGACGTGGATCCAGGAATGATCCTCCGCCTCGGTGGGGTTCGGGCGTACTTCGCCTACGTAAAAGCCGCCGAAGCAATGCACCATCTCATTCTCGGTCATCGCGTTGTCGAGCACTGCGCGATAGCAGGTCGTGAACAGAGGCGTGAGCGGGCAGCTGATCCCCATTTCCTCCTGCAGCCGGCGTTGCGCAGCCGCAGCCGTATCTTCGCCAGGCCGCGGATGACTGCAGCAGGTGTTGCTCCACAATCCGCCGGAATGATACTTCCCTGCGTGCCTTTTCTGCAGGAGAAGTCGCCCGCTCTGATCCCGCAATTGCACAGATACCGCGCGATGCAGGAGGCCTCTTCGGTGCACGGCGAGTTTCGGCGCGGTGCCGATCGCACGATCGTTGGCGTCGACTAGAATCACCTCGTCTTCGTCGTTACTCACGCTCATGTGCGACCTCGCTAGGTCACGCTCGGGGTTTGTCGCCGCGCATCAAAGACAGCGAGAGCCGTTGCGACCGCGCAGATCAGATAGCCAAATGCCTCGCGCGCCTCTTCGTTGTGTATCCAGCCAGGTCCTATGTTGGGTGCGAGCAAGACAAAACCGCCCAAGAAGAGCATGACACAGATCAGCCCCCCAACGAGAACGAATCGCAATGAGCCTAGGCGCTCCGGCCCGAGAGCGGCGGCAAATGACCATGCCGCTGCGATCAAATACACCAGTCCCCAATAGTACCAATCAGGGTCGTCGTATTGGAGCGCGGCAAAGAAAACGAGGATCGCACACAGGACAACGTGGACGATACGCATGAGCCCCCTCCCACCCAATCCAACTGCGGGCAGCAATTCTGTACTATTGTGCTCGGCAGTGCATACCGTAAGACGGTGTCGATCGTGGCGCAAATACGTGGGCCAGGATCAAATCTTTAAAGGCTGTCGCGTCGATCGAGCCTTCTGGAAGAAGGTCCGGTGCGCTCGAAATGATCAAGGGTCCATCTTGTGGCTGCTCCGTAACAAGTCCGTGCGAGCCCTTCACCATCCCGGTGCCCTCGATCGGCGTGACGTCGAGCAGGTTGCGAAAGCCAAGCTTTCTGGCGAGAAGCCTCCGCGCGACCTTAAGCTTCGGCAGAGAAATGCCCGGGTCCAGGAACAACTCCATCGGATCGTAGCCGGGCTTACGGTGGATATCGACAGTCCGGGCGAAGTCCGGCGCTTTCTCATCGTCCAGCCACCAATAGTAACTGAACCAGCGGTCGCGAGCGGATAGCGCAACGAGATCGCCGGAACGCGGATGGTCCAGTCCCATGGCTCGTTTGCCTTCCTCATCGAGGACTTGCGCAACGCCGTCGAGACTTTCCAACGATCTCTTTATCGAGCGACTGTCGGCGCCGTGCTGCAAATACACGTGCGCAATCTGGTGATCGGCCATGGCAAAGGCCTTCGAGGCGCCAACATCGAGCAGCTCCCGATCTAACTCATTGCGCACGCGGACCAAACCCGCCTCTCGGAGGGCGCGGTTTAGGTGTACCGCTTCCCGTACCGGCACGATGCCGTATTCCGACACAACCACGACATGATCGCCATTGCGCTCAGCTTCTTCGATCAGCTCGCCGGCGACGGAGTCGATGTCACGCAAGTCCTTCGCGATGCGTGGATCATCCGGGTCAGGTCCCCATTTCTGGAGGCCGTAATCGAGATGGGGCAGATAACAGAGCGTCAGCGTAGGTTGCCGCGTGCGGCGAACGTGCTGCGTTGCTCTCGCGATCCAGCAGCTGGCCTCGATCGAGGTCATAGGACCCCAGAATGTGAAAAGGGGGAAGGTTCCCAGGAGATTATTTAGTTCGTCCCGCAGCTCGGGCGGTTCAGCGTAGTGGTCCGGCAGCTTGCGGCCGTCAGCCGGATACATGGGCCGTGGCGTGGCGCTGATGTCGACGGTGGAATACATATTGTACCACCAGAACATGTTTGCGCAGGTGAATGCTGCGTCGAGTTTTTTCCCCGTGTCCCAGATTTTTTCCCCGGCAATCAGGCGGTTCGACTGTCGCCACAGCCATACTTCTGCTTGATCATGAAAATACCAGCCGTTGGCCACAGCGCCGTGGTCGCGAGGCGACAAGCCGGTCAGCAGAGTGGATTGCACGGTGCAGGTGACAGCAGGAACCACGGTCCTGAGCGGGCGCAGGCCGCCACGTTTGGCAAGGGCTGAGAGGTTGGGCGTATCTTTGCCGAGAAGGCGCTCTGTCAGTCCGACTATTAAGAGCACGAGCGTCTTATGCATCCTGCTGCTCCGCTGAGCGCGCCGCCGTGGCCACATTCACAAAAGCACGCGCACAACAGGTGGGCAATACTTTGGAAGACCGGCAGACGACGCACACCTTGACTTGACGTCGAACGGCGGCGCAATCTGCCTGTCGCAGGCTCGGCCGTAGAAGCCGACGAGCAGGAATGCCGGGGAGGCACATGGGTGAGGTTGCGAAACCATCCGTCTCCGAGACATCACCGAACGGCGCATCGGTATGTCTCCAGCGCTTTGCGGTCACTTACGAATACCCAGTCCACTTTACGACGCATCTTTTCGCACCCGACAATCCGGTGTTGCGAAAGACGATTGCGCGATTAGAGCGGGAGCGACGGCACCGCTGCATCGTTTTCGTCGATGATGGCGTATGTGATGCTCGCCCCACACTGATCGGCGAAATCGAAGCCTATGCCAGCGCGCACACTACGGCGATCGAACTGGTTGCCGCCCCGCAGAAGGTCCCGGGTGGCGAAAAGATAAAGAACGAGCTCTTCCACGTCGAATGGATGCAAGGGCTCATTCAGGAACACCGCATCGACCGGCATTCCTTCGTGATCGCCATTGGCGGCGGGGCAGTTCTGGATGCCGTCGGGCTCGTAGCCGCGACCAGCCATCGTGGTATCCGGCTGATCCGCGTTCCGACGACGGTTCTCGCACAGAACGACTCCGGCGTCGGCGTGAAGAACAGCGTCAATCTGAAGGGATCGAAGAATTTCGTCGGGACGTTTGCTCCACCTTTCGCCGTCCTCAACGACCTGACCTTCATTGCGGATTTGCCGCCGCGCGAGAAGATCGCGGGCATGGCGGAAGCGGTGAAAGTCGCGCTCATTCGTGACGCCGATTTCTTCCGCTGGCTCGAGGGCAACATCGACGGATTATCGCTTTTCGAAGCCTCCACGATGGCGTACATGATCCGGCGCTGCGCCGAGCTTCATATGCACCAGATCGCACACGGCGGCGACCCGTTCGAATCCGGCAGTGCGCGTCCCCTCGATTTCGGCCATTGGGCCGCTCACAAGATCGAGTCCCTCACGCGCAACCACGTACGCCACGGCGAGGCAGTTGCCATCGGCATTGCTCTTGATACGCGTTATTCCGTGCTGGCGGGTCTGCTGGCCCCGGGAACCGAAGACCGCGTTGCCGCCCTGCTCGAGCTGCTGGGTTTCCGGCTGTGGCATCCGATCGTCGATGCACGTTCTGCCGACGGCAGCAATCCTCTGTTGCAGGGGATCAGGGAGTTCCGCGAGCATCTCGGGGGAGAGCTTACGATCACGCTGCTGGAGAACATCGGGCGGGGCGTAGAGGTGCACGAGATGGACGAGGAACGCGTCCTCGGGGCCATCGCATGGCTAAAAGCACGGCAGAGCGCGCGATGAAGATCGGGAGCGCAACGCACCTCACCTACTGCACCAACATTCACCGCGGTGAAACCTGGCTGGACACGTTCATCGGGCTCAAGCGCCACCTGCCGGAGGTGAAACGGCTGTTTGTTCCCAACGAAACTATGGGCGTTGGGCTCCGCCTCTCCGCAATTGCTTCTGAGGCCCTCGTGAACGCCTCGGAGCTTGAGGCATTCAAGGATTTTCTCGCGCGTGAGGGATTATACGTCTTTACGATCAACGGCTTTCCTTACGGACCGTTTCATGGGACCCGGGTCAAGGAGGACGTCTATCAGCCAGATTGGCGCTTTGCCGAACGCGTAGCCTACAGCAACCGCCTAGCCGATCTGCTCGCCGAGTTGTTGCCGCTGGATGCCGACATCACTGGCAGCGTCAGCACGGTCCCGGCGACGTTTCGGCCGATCGGCGCAGAGCCCGGTGTGATCGAGCGGATAGCCGAAAATCTGCTGCAGCACGCTGCTCACCTCGTGCGGCTGGCCGAAAGGTCCGGGCGCACCATCACGCTGGCACTGGAGCCCGAGCCCATGTGCTACCTCGAAACCATCGAGGAGGCGGCGCGGTTCTTCGAGGAGAGGATCTTCTCGTCACCAGCGGTTCGACGGTTTGCTGACTTGACGAGGCTCGATGCCATCGCTGCGGAGCGCGCTCTCAGGCGTCACCTCGGCATTTGCTACGATGTGTGCCATGCTGCCGTCGAGTTCGAGAACGCTTCAGAAAGTTTGGCGCGTCTGGCGCGTGCCGGCATTGGCATTTTCAAACTGCAGCTCTCGGCAGCGCTGAAGGTCCCGCGTGTAGATGCGCGCACCATCGACCAGCTCCGGCGCTTCGATGATGGCGTTTATCTGCATCAAGTTGTCGAGCGAAAGCCGGACGGTAGTCTCGTCCGCTTCCTCGATCTGGAGCCGGCCTTTGCGAACTTTGATCAGGCGGTCGGAAACGAGTGGCGTGTGCACTGCCACGTGCCGATCTTCATGTCTGCGCTTCCTGAGCTCGACACGACGCAGGATTTCCTGCGCGAGATCCTGGCGCTCCACCAACGAACTCCGATCAGCAATCATCTAGAGGTCGAAACCTACACCTTTGACGTGCTGCCTGAGGAACTGCGCCGGGTTGATGCCTCGACTGCGATTGCGCGCGAGCTCGGCTGGGTTAGGGACATCCTGACAGCATGACGCTGGCGACTGCCCTTCGTTTGGGACGGGTGTCCAATCTACCAACAGTGTGGACCAACGCGCTCGCCGGGATGACCCTCGCGGGCGGCGAGATTTGGACACGAACGACACTTCTGGTCGTGGTCGGCCTTTCGCTGCTCTATGTGTCTGGCATGTATCTCAACGACGCCTTCGACAAGGAGATTGACGCAGTAGAACGACCGGATCGACCGATCCCCGCCGGCGCCGTGTCGTTGAATACCGTGTTTGGGGTTGGGTTCGGTCTGATGCTCGGCGGACTCGCGTTCATCCTTTGGGGAAGCGCAGCGGTGTCAGACACGGGTGTACGACCGATGATGGCAGCGCTAGCACTTGCTGCCGCCATTCTGTTCTACGATTGGCATCACAAGGGTAATGCCTTGAGCCCGCTGTTCATGGGACTGTGCCGTGTTCTCGCGTACCTGACCGCAGGCTATGCGGCGGCGGCGGCTCCGTCAGCCATGCTGTTCGTCGCTGCGTTCGTCAGTCTCTGCTACCTCATTGGCCTGACATATGCCGCCAAGCAAGAGGCGCTCGATCGACTCGACAGGCTCTGGCCCCTGCTTTTTCTTGGTGCGCCAATCCTCTACGGCCTCGCTATCGTTTTACAAGGCGGCGTTCTGGCGGCAGCAGCCCTCGCCGCTCTTGTCATCTGGACCCTAGTGGCGCTTTACTTCCTGTGGCGCCGCTCCAAAGGGGATGTTCCGCGCGCAGTCGTCAGCCTTATCGCCGGCATCTCGTTGGTGGACGCAGTGTTCCTTTCCGCAGCCGGCGCTGGTGGTGCCGCACTGGTAGCGGGATTGTGCTTTCTCTTAACTCTTGCGCTGCAACGCTGGGTGAGCGGCACCTGAAAATGGCCCAAAATAAGGTGTGATCTGCCTTGGCCTCGGGGCAATGACTACGAGGTGTAAGTCGCCTGCAATTGCGCTTGCCAAAGAAGCAAGCCACATCATTCAAGTATGGGAGGACGTCCAAATGCGCCTTAGGTTCACTGGCATCGCCGTGGCCACGATCTTGGCAACGGCGGCCCCGGCTCTGGCTCAGGTTAAAGTCAAACTTCAGGAAGTTGCCGGCGGGCTCATCCATCCGCTAGCGATGGTGTCGATCCCAGACGGCACGGGCCGCATGGCCTTTATCGAACAGCATGGCCAAGTGCGGATCATTGATAGCAAGGGCCGCTTGCTGCCCGAGCCGTTCATCAATATCGGCCCAAGGATGGTGACGCAGCACCATTTCTTCGATGAACGCGGGCTGCTTGGTTTGGCGTTCCACCCGAACTACAGGGAAAACGGCAAGTTCTACCTTGCCTACTCGGCTCCAATTCGCAGCAGCGAGCTCGAACGCCGCCTTTGGTGGTCCCACACCAACGTCGTATCCGAGTTTCAAGTCTCCAAGACCGATCCCAATAAGGCCGATCCCACAAACGAGCGGGTTATTTCCGAACTCGACCAACCGCAGTTCAATCACAACGGTCACTGGATCGGCTTCGGACCCGACGGAATGCTCTATATATCCACCGGTGATGGAGGGTATGCCAACGACTGGGGCATCGGGCACAACGTGGCGACCGGCAATGGCCAAGACAAGAGATCGCTCCACGGGAAGATGTTGCGGCTCGACCTGAGCAAGCCAGATCTCATTCCGGCCGATAACCCGTTCGTTGGTCAGAGCGATGCCTTGCCGCAGATCTGGGCACTGGGGCTGCGCAATCCCTGGCGGTGCACATTTGATCCGGGTGGAGACAGGGCGCTATACTGTGGAGACGTGCAGCAGAATTCCTTCGAGGAAATCAGCGTCATCACTCGAGGCGCTAATCTCGGTTGGCGTCGCATGGAGGCGGATAAGTGCTTCGACTTTGCGAAGCCGGATAATCACCCCGCCACATGCGATCAGGCCGGGCTGACACCGCCAATCATCGTCTACAACAACTGCACGGCGGTTAAGGCGGACTGCAAAGGCATCTCGGTCACTGGTGGACATGTGTATCGCGGTCCCCACAAAGCGTGGGAGGGCAAGTACATCTTCGGCGACTGGTCAAAGTCGTTTGCGACGATGGACGGTCAAATATTCTTCGGAACCAAAGGTGCCGACGGCAAATGGACTATGGAAGTCGCCGCTGTCGAGGGCATGCAGACGCTGCCCTACATCTTGGCCTTCGCCCAGGATGACAAGGGCGAGGTTTATGCGTTGACGAGCATTGCAACCGGCCCAGTGGGCGGCCACGACAAGATCTACAGAATCGTACCTGCCAACTGACGCGCCGCGTTACGACGACCTGCGCTAGGAAGAAGTGGCTCATCCAGCCACTTCTTCCCAATTGAGTTCCTTGGATTTTCGAGGACTGTCTGCGATGTGCGTCACTAGGCTACACGCTATCGTATTCGCCGGCGCGATATCCCTTCTCGCGACTAATGCGATGGCGCAAACGAAAGACGAACAAGAGTCCCCCCGGGATCCTCCGCCGTCGCTACCAGCGGAGACCCTGAAGGACAGCAAGGTAATAGCCGTGGGAGAGAAGCTGTGGCAGGAGCAATGCACGCATTGCCACGGCGCAAAAGCCTATCCCGGCAAGGCTCCCAAACTGAAGCCCCGGCAGTACAAGCCAGAGTTTGTCTGGGATCGCACGCACAATGGGTTTCGACAAATGCCATCCTGGCGGGACGTCTACAAGCCGGACGAAATTATTGCGCTTGTTGCCTATGTCATGAGTGACGATTTCTTTCCCTGACGGCATCGCGGTCAGAACGGCATCGGCTTCTTTCCCCGCGATCCTAATCTGACTTGGGCAGTTCCTGTACGGTGATGTCCTTGTAGTGGACTTTGGCCTTCGCGCCGCCGTGGATCTGAAGTGCGATGATCCCCGAGCGTTCGATAGTGGGGTCCTCCTCCGTATAGTCCACGGTCTGCACGCCATTTAGCCAAAGGCGAATGCGCGGTCCCTCGCAACGGACAACGTAAGTGTTCCAGTCACCCTGCTTCACCAAGCTTTCGATGCCCTTTGGATCCGGACCAGCGAGGACGCGGTCGCGACGCGATTCGTCGTAAAGCGCGCCCCAATAATGCTGCCCAATATCGGCCTGATAGCCGGATACTTCGTGGTGATTAGGTATGCGTTTGGTCCGGAACTGCACACCTGCGTTACGTTGCTCGCGGTCACCCAAAAGTTTGAACGTCACTTTCAGCTCGAAGTCACCGTAGTGCCGAGTCGTGCCGAGAAACTCATTGCGAGGTACGACCTTTTTGAGGGAGCCACCGACGATGGCGCCCTTCTCGACGCGCCAAGTGTACTTGGTGTCGCCCTCCCAACCCGTCAGGTTTCTGCCGTCGAACAGCCGTTTGGCTTCCCCTGCGAAAAGCGGTGAGCTTGTGGTGACGGCGCACAGAAAGAGCACACGCGCAACGAAGTGATCCAAGCGCCACCTCCCAAAAAAGCTAGCGCGCCGGCTGAGGAACGCCATGAGTATCCATCAAGATAACTCCCCGCGCTCAAGTCGTCTGAGGCACTGCCAGATTTCATGCGTGGCACCGGATCGCTTGGAGGTCGCACATCGGAACAGTCCGCGCGCATTTCAGCCAGAATCCAGGTTCGTAATCGCTACCTCAATACTTCAACAAAATCCTAGGGAGGCTCCACATGAAGCACCAGCGCGCGCAGATGATATCGCGGCGCAGTCTCGTCAAGGGTATGGGTGCCGGTGTCGGCACCATGGTGCTGGCACATGGTGCCATGGCACAAGCGCAGCCGGGGCCAGCCTCTCCGCCCAGCACCATCACCAGCCCGCCGCGCGACTTCGGGCCGGGCGGCGCTCCGACCACCTACTTCACCGACCCCGATGTACTTTCCGTCGATCCGGTCTTCAATCAGTACGCCCAACCCAACAGTGCCATCCAGAGGCTCTGGACCGGCGCGCTCTGGTCGGAGGGCCCGGCCTGGAACGCACAGGGCCGCTACCTGGTCTGGAGTGATATTCCAAACAATCGGCAGCTGCGCTGGCTCGAAGACGACGGGCACGTTAGCGTTTTCCGATTGCCTTCGAACAACTCCAACGGCAACACCTTCGATTTCCAGGGCCGCCAACTCGCCTGTGAGCATCTTACCCGCCGTGTCGTGCGCTACGAGCTTGACGGCTCGGTCACCGTTCTGGCCGATGCCTACCAGGGCAAGCGATTGAATTCTCCCAACGACGTCGTACCTCATCCCGACGGCAGCTACTGGTTCACCGACCCGCCCTACGGCGGCCAACTCTACGAAGGCGCGCCCGACGCTGCGGGTGGTCCGAGCAATCCCGCCGGCCGGCTTAAGAACCGCCTCGGCCAGTCCGCCGAGATCGGCTCCGCCAAGCGCGAGCTACCCACCAATTGCTATCGCATCGATCCGAGCGGACGCATCGATTTGGTGGTTACGGAAGACCAAGTTCCAGACCCCAATGGCCTATGCTTCTCGCAGGACTATAAGAAGCTTTACGTGGTGAGCACCGGCAAGGGACCGGGCGATACTGGGCCCGGCGGCAAGGGGGAGATCTACGTCTTCGACGTAGGATCCGATAACAAGCTCTCCAACCGCAAGCTGTTCAGCGATTGTATGGTCGACGGCGTCAAATGCGGGCCCGACGGGCTACGCTGCGACGTTGACGGCAACGTCTGGTCGGCGAGCAATGCGGGTCGGGCGGTCGGCTACAGCGGGGTCATCGTCTTCAATCCTGAAGGCAAGCTCATTGGTCGCATTCGTCTGCCGGAAATCTGCGGCAACGTCTGTTTCGGCGGCCCCAAGCGTAATCGGCTGTTCATGGCAGCGAGCCAGTCCCTGTATGCCGTGTACGTCAACACCCAGGGCGCAGCACCTGGCTAGGCGGCGCCAGTCCGCTATCTAGCTTAACCTCTGCCTAGGACCAGTCCGTCCGCATCCCCTGGAACAAGGGTAACGCGTCGGCGTCAAGCCGCCACGGCGGCAGAGACACGTTTGGTCGATCCGGACCAAGCCTCAGATCGAGGGCAAGAAACGCGATCTTGCCCTCTTCGATCTCGCCGTCGACAGCAAACCGCGAGGAAGAAGGTCGGCAGGCCAGGGCGGATCTATTGGGGAACCGCGAATCTCCGCGCGGTGCAGCTCCGACTCGGGCACTTCAAAATCGAAAGTACCGTCCGCTACCTCGGTATCGAGGTCGACGAGGTCGCAGAGAAGGTCGACAACTGATCGGTCTACGAAGTTCCTCCGACTCCGGACGTGGCGGGCGGCGCTTGCCACCCCGCCGATTAAGACCCACGCGATGGCCGCTATTGGGGATCGAGCGACCTTTTCGTCCAGTCTGGCGTGGGTAGGTGGCCATGACCGCTTGTGGCCCATCTCGCCCGAAGGCCTATGTCAGCTTTCGGGGCCACAGCGCGCATCGCGCAGAGGGCCGCCGACGCCCCGGCGAACCGGCGAGGCCGGACTCGCGATCTCGGATCTAAGCCTACGTGCCGAGGAAATGGCAGCCGTACGTCGGACTGGCGCCACGGCGCCACAGCGAGCGTAAGCAGTGTTTGGCAACCGGCTATTCGGCCCGCGTACCTTACCAGGGCAGCGCTGACCGAACGTGCTCGAGCTGGTCCTAGGCTTTGTTGTGTTCATCGAGGATCCGATAGATGGGCATGCGCGATACCCCGAGTGCCCGGGCGGCTGCCGCTGGACCGACGCCCGTGGCGACGAGCGCCAGAACTCGTTCGCGATTGATCCGCGGCTTTGCACCGGTGTAGATGCCCGCATCCTTCACGATGCCCTCTGCTTGCCGCTCGCGCCGAACGTCGGTCTCGAACTGCGCAAAGACCGCCAGCATGTCGAAGAAGTGCAGACGTCGCTGTGTCGACGCTTTGCTCGAGTACGCGCAAGTTGGCGCCGAGAGCTTCGATCTCGTGAGCAATGTTGGCGAGGTCACGCAAGGGCCGGCCGAGGCGATCAAGTCGGGTCACCACCAGGCTGTCGCCCTTCATCAGCACCTTTAATGCGAGTTGTAGCTGGTCCCTGCCATCGCGCTTGGTTGCCGGATCGCTTCTCCTTGAAGACGATCGCGCAGCCATCCTTCTCGAGGGGCAGCATTCTGGATCGCGAGATCCTGATCGTCGGTGCTAACGCGGGCGTACCGATGCGGCGGGACATCGAACCTCCAGGCTGTCATAATAGGGTATGGCCGCTTCAATATATTTAACAATGCGGGAAATTCATTCCAAGTGTTACGCGCTTTGCCCCACCTCCCGGTAGAAGATCAGATCCTGATTGTTAGGAGGTGTCCATTCGACTACTTGCGCGCAGACCACCTCATCACGGCGGGCCCCAGCGCGATCGCCAGTCCCATCACCACGAAGGCTGCGGTCCAGCCCCCGTCGCTCTGTGTTCCTCCCGCCGCATCGATTGCGAACCCGACCACCGCGCCACCCAACGCGGCCATGCCGAAGCCGACCATCGAGTGCATCGCCATTGTGGCTCCTCGTTCGGATGCATTCGCGCTCATCGCCATGCCCGATGTCAGCGCCCCGGAATCACCGGGAAGCGTGAAGGCATAAGCGAGTAAGAGCACAAGTAGTAACACCGGCGGCGCGGAAATCAGCAGCGCTACGCCGAACGCGACAATCGCCGATGCCCACATCACCGTCGCAATGCTGCGGTGACGGCCGACACGGATGGCGCCCTCATTCCCCAACACAGTCGCGGGCACAGCGAGGAGTGTAATGACGACGCTCAATGTGATCGGATCGATCAACGCGGCATCGCCACCACTGCGGGCGATGATGTAGGACCAGAACGCAACGAGCCACGTCCGAAAACCATACAGCTCGAAGCAGTGGACGCCGTAGCCGAGGATGTAGCCCATGGCCGGGCGATTGCGAAGCACGGGCCGAAAGTCGAGTAGGCGTTGCTCGCGGCGAACCGGCCATGCGGGCTTCATCAAGAGGCATACACCGACCATCACGATGGGCGCGATCCCCGTAATGACGAACGCCATGCGCCATCCATAGCCATCTGCGATGACCTGCGACGCGAGGAAGGAGAGGCCGACGCCGAGCGAGAAACAGGCTGAGTAGAGGGTGATGCTTCGCGAGGGGTCGCCGGCACCGAGACGGTCGGTCATGGCGCGAAGACCTGGCATGTAGGCCCCGGCACAGCCGATCCCCGCAAGGCCCCACAGCAGTGATGCCGAGAGCAGTCCCGAGGCAAAGAGGCCGAATGCAATCGTCGCCGCACCCATCACGACCGAGCCGACGAGCAGTACAATCCGCGCGTCGATGCGGTCGGTCAGCGTCATGAGCAGCGGGACGCTCGCCATGTAGCCGAGCGAGTAGGCGCTGGCCATAATGCCCGCCTCGCTGGCGGAGAGCCCCCACAGCGGCATCAGATGTTGGGCCATCACGGCCGGGACCACCACGTGCGAGAGCAGATTGGCGACCTGTCCCACGCACATCGCGGCCACGAGCCATCGGCCTTCGAGCACCACGCTCAGCCCCCTCGTTCACCGTCGGCCCAGGTCCATGCTGCTCGCGTTGATTGGGCTCTCGTAGACCATGCTGCCAAGGCTGCGAGCAACGCGGGGGCTTTGGATCAATGATCTTTACCTTATTCCAGGGTGGGCGGCGAGCCGGCTTGCCGGTGATCGATGGATCGTTGTCGTTCATGACTTGTCTCCTTGCTTGAGAGACAAACCAGCATGAGCGCATTCATCCCAGTGGCTTGATCGGCGTCAGGTCTCGAGCAACTTCTTCCTTCCCATGGTTACCAGCGCGACCCGTTGACCCAATTCTGCCGCATCCCATTCACGAGCGCGCACTGCCACCACGTGACAGCCATCTTCGCGAGGGGGCAGGCCCTTGACGGACCAGTAGCGGCTATCGGCCTGCGAGCAATGATTGGAACTGCGTGAGCTCAGGCAGATTGAGATCAGATATCGCCCAATGAACGACACCATCGGCAGTCCACGTCAGCGCGTTGTATCCTTTGACGGCGGATGACCCGGGTTCTACGGCTGCGCCGGCATCTGCTGGCCACACAAACAGATTGATCACGTGCTGCCGCCGCATATAGACGATCGACGCAACGCGCCGATCGCCGACGAAATCCAGGCGCGCACCTGTTAGTGGAAAACCTTCAGCCGTTAAATCCCGCACCGGAGGGGCGTAGTCCAGGCGCCCGATGAACCAGGGCTTTACTGTATGGCGATCCGAGGAAGCAATCTGCGTGGGCCTGTCTTGCAGCAGCGAACGGACATGTGCGGACAGGATGTCACCCTGGAGACTGTTGTGCGCGCTTCGCTTCGTCGCCAGATGCCACGCAGCGGACGCTGAGAGGCCGGCGACGAGCATCAGTGCCGCGGCCTGACTGGCGTAGGTCCTCCACCCGCTGGCCGCAGGCGACCGGTCGCCTCCGCTTTCCCGGGCGATCTGCAGTCGTATGCGCTCCCCCATGTCCGCGGGCGCACGCACGAAAGCGGCAGCTTTCAGCGAGCGGCCGATGCGGCGATAGTCTTCCGCGATCGCCGAGCACGCCGCACACGACGCGACGTGCTCCTCGACCAGCCGCTTCTGCTCGCCGGACAATTCGTCGTCGACGAGCGCACTGACCGCGACGCGCGCCTCCCTACACTCCATCCGGCTCATCCTCGGCATTCAGACGCTCGATTGTCTTTCTGAGTAGGGCCCTACCGCGCGACAATCGCGACATCACCGTTCCCATCGCAATGCCCGCAACCTCGGCGATCTCCACGTAACTCAAGTTCTCCATCTCCCTCAGCACGATGACGTCGCGATAGGCCAGCGGCAGCTGCGCGAGCGCGGCGTATAGGCGCCGGGCGTCCCCTTCGGCAATGAGAACCGCCTCTGTGGTGGGATCGGGCGATGCGAAATCAGACCCATCGGCGGCATCGGCATTGGTGAAATCGTACGACACGACGTTGTTCGAGCGTTTGCGATCGAGCAGCAGGCGGTACGCCGCGTTGCGCACGATCGCCAGCAGCCACGGCCGCATGGCCTCGCCCTTGAAGCCGCCGAACGCTCTGAAAGCACGCAGGTAGGCGTCCTGCACCACGTCTTCCGCGTCATCGGCGTTGCGCACGATCCAGTAGGCGAGGTTATATGCCGCATCCCGATGCGGCAACGCCAACTCCTCGAAGCGAGTTCGAGCGCTCATCCCCGGCCCCTCGCGGACAGACCGGGTCAGTCTATTTCAACAATCTATCCCGGCGCGACTGCTTTTATTCCCGCGCCCCTATGAAAAAAGATTCGGGGATCAGGGAATAACCCGGCTGTCAGATGGATATTGCCTAGTGAACGAACCAATCATACCGATCTGATACCCATTTTGCTTTTTGAAGGTTCGACTTCAAGCGACTGAATTTTACGGACGACCACAAGTGCGCGCCACCATTTGAGAGAGCTCTTCCATGACCGACGGCCCCAGATTCTCCACCGCGCCCCCCAATCCCGACGACGCTCACCTCCGCTATTTCGGCGGCGGCCTCGTCAGCTTCGTATTCGCGCTCGTCGACACGTGGCGGTCCCGGACATTCCCCCGGTGCCCCGCGCGCGCCGAGCCCCAGTCCCCGGCCAATCGGTTGATAACAACCGAGCCCGTGCCCTCCGCCACTGCCACGTGATGGTGTAGCGGAAAGCGTCGGAGCCACCATCCGAACCATCTGGCTTGGTGGCTCCGGCATTCTCAACGCGCCAAGCGCATGCGCGGCACGTCGCTTCGGCGGCGGCAGCGCGGCCATGCGCATGGGCCTAAGGGAGCATGTGCCGTGACCATAAGTGAGCGCCGCCTCGCACCGGACCCCGGATTCGACAAGACAGTCGTGCCGCTCCCGATCGCCGCACATCCGCCCGCGAGTTCGGGCGAGATCTGTCCACCGACTGAGACTGCAGACCGCATCTGCAAATGGAGCCGCGCCAAGACGGTGCTCCCGCTCCAGCGGCTCCTGTCGCTCGGCGTTCTCGGCGGGCTCTACATCGGGCTTGGCGGCGCGTTGGCGACGCTTGCGATGAGCGAGAGCAGCCTCGGCAACGGCCCGACGCGATGGCTAGGTGGCTTGGCCTTCAGCCTTGGGTTGATCCTGGTCGTCATCGGCGGCGCGGAGCTGTCGACCGGCAACTGCCTCATGGCGATTTCGCACCTGCGCGGAACGACGACGGGTCGGGAAATCTGGCGCAACTGGTCTTGGTCGTATGCTGCCAATGCGGCTGGCGCCCTGGCGCTCGCGTGGCTTGTTGTCTTGAGCGGCATCTACGACGCCGAGCCCTTGCATCGAACAGCGATCCGCATCGCCGAGACCAAACTCGCGCTGCCCGCGCCGCAGGCGTTCGCGAGAGGCATTCTCGCCAACATGCTCGTCTGCTTCGCGGTGTGGCTTGCCATGACCAGCCAGAGCGCCACGGGCAAGCTCGTCGGCATCATGTTTCCCGTCAGCGCGTTTGTTGCGCTCGGCTTCGAACACTCGATCGCTAACCTCTATCTGATCCCGGTCGGGATGATGGTCGGCGCCACCGGAACGTCGCTCGATTTCGCCCGCAACATCATCGCGGTGACCGCGGGCAATGCGGTCGGCGGGGCAATCGTGGCGGGTGGTCTGCTTTGGCTTGGCCACGGCCACGTCACTGAGCTTAAGCCGACGCGGAGCAACTGACGTGGAACCCTTGATCAACGCCATCATGCTGTGGCTCTCGTTGAACTTCGCGCTGCCACTGGTGGCGGATCAGCCGCTCGTTCGCCACGTTTCGCCGGACCGACTCGTGGCGATCCATTATGGCGGCATGAGCGGTCGACCGGCGGACCCTACAGTTCTTGGTGCTTACGATGCACATTACCGGACAATCTATCTGCGCGATGATTGGGATAGTCGCAATGCGACCGACGTGTCCGTACTGGTTCATGAGCTGGTGCACTACCTGCAGGACCGCGCTGGTACGAGCTTCGAGTGCCCAGTGGCGCGTGAGGCACCCGCATATGCGGCTCAACAGCGCTGGCTGGAGTTCTATGGGACCGACTTGCACGCGGCGTTCGGCATTGATGCGATGACGCTCAAGCTCAGAACGGCCTGTTTGCCGAACTAACTCGCACAAGATTCGGCACCCGCTCAACAGGTGACGAAAGGGCACCGATGATCAGCGGCATGGCAACTCTTCTCGGCTTTCAATTGGCGGGTGAGATCGACTTTATCCACTTCCGATCTCACCTAATCGGACGACGCCTCCCCCGACGGGCAGCTTTGACGGTGCAACGGACATAGCTGCGGCACGGCGCGACGCGTGCTCATGACCCGAAGCGGCCCTGAGCAATTGCGGCACGCGGGACACACCGTCGAATGTTCAGCAGAGAAAGCCTACACGATCATTATTTCAGTCGACCGATCGTCAAGGCATCCGTGCCAGGTCGGGTCTGCGCCCGAGGGTTGACTCCAGCCATCTTGGCGGAGGGCTGTGCGAGGTCATCGCGATACTGCAAACTCATAGTCTGTCAGCATCTGATCCGAAAACAAACACTCGAGCTGTTAGGAAGCCGACAATTAGCGATCCGCTAAAGGCAATGACAAGCATGACAACCGAACCATGCGGTAACTCGGCCAACGGAGAGGCAGCCCAGATCAACACCAGTCGAGTTGACAGCGTCGCCCCCGAAGTTGCGAAGAACTTGACCAGTTTTGACGCAGATGCGCAACGGTGGCCCGATTGAAACGTCCAGAACTCGTGCGCAAGATAAGTGATCAGCATTGCGGTCAGGAAACCCAGGACGACGGCCACTGAAATTCTTGCAGCAAAGATTTGGTGCGCAATCCAAACTACCGTCAAGTCGATAATAAGTCCTCCGATCACGACCCCCAAATAGCGGAGAGCCTCCCCACGAATTTCAGAAAGTGGGGCCTTCGCAAACAGATGTGAGCCTTTATAACGTATCCAATTCATCATGGATTTCCATTTGGCACGGGCTCTAAGCGCTCGTCACCCACGACGAGAATCCAGATATTGACCAGTGATAGCCATGAGGCGACGTAAGCGGTCTCTACATAGTACCGAAACATCGTCTCTTGCGCGAAGAGAAGCTGCGGCATCATAAAGCCGAAGATGGCGCCGGCGCCCACGAGCACAAACAGCCTCCGACGCCGCGAAGCGACTACAACGATCACGGCCGTCGTAAGAAAAATAGCCAAATAAGTAATGATGTTGCCGAGCTTGAGCGTGTTCCCAAGTTGCCCATAAATAGCCGTACCCCTGGCAAAAGCATTGAGCGATGGATCGTTCGCGCTGTTTCGGAAGTCGGGGTTAAGCTCGAACGCGCCATTGCGATGCAGCCAAACGAATGGCGGCTCGAGCGCGGATGTACGCACTCCCAGGACCGCCAAGCGCACACGCTCCTTCACGAAATCCAGAGGCTTAGCCCGAATGGTCGATAGCCAGCAAGATATCACTTCGGCCCGCACTTCCGGCGGTACGTCTTTCGGCAGCTTGAAGCCCTTTTCCTCGGTCACCAGCGGCATGTAGATCTTGGGATGCTCGTAGTGCTCGCGGTAGACCTCCTCCGGCGATGCCGCGCCGTCTCTCAGGATACTCGTTCCAAGGCACGTCTTCTCGCCTGACCTGTATAACCCACCGATGCCGGTCAGAGCCGAGACATACAGCGTCGAGCTTCGATCTACGTTCGTTACGGCGAGTTTGATGGCAATCGTCGGCACCCAGAGCGCAGCCGCGGCGAGAACGGAGCCGACGGCCAGGCGTGGAAGACGCCAATGAGGAAAACGCCACAGCATATAGAGGACGATAATAGCGAGATGTCCAAGATGGGGCGCCGGGGAGAACATAACCGCGGTGATGAGGCAAGCGCTCGCAAGGGATGTGTGCCATGTGGTGGTTCCTGAAAGCCCAATTGCGAACGCCATGCCTAAAAAGACCAATTGAAGAGTATTATTGCGAAGTATGGGTGCGAGATAAAAGAAAGTTGGCGAAAAAATAATCACGGTCGCCAACACCTTGATCAAGGGTGGCACGCTGCGCGACGTCACGAATATGATGAGCGCACCGAAGTAAGTCGCGACTTTTAGCACGAAAATAGCTGTGGGATTGGCACTCCCGAATGTCAGCAGCCATGTGGCAATAGCTGCTGAAGGAGGCTGGTGTCCTTCGAAGCGCCAGGAGGCCGCTTCCTCGAGCGTCACATGGTAGTCATGCCCAATCGGGCCCGGCCAGAACGAAATGGTCATGCCGATTGCGGCCGCAACCGCCACGACGCTGCTGGTAACCCCGATGAGATGATGCATTGGAAGAATAATCCCTAAGTCGCGCCGTCGACGTCTAGAACATCCAGATCGCGCCTTGCGCGGGCCAGCTCGAAGTGATATATTATTGCTTGTTCAGCACGTTATACCGCCTAATTGCTGCAGTCTATTCCCTGTTGGGAGCGTGGCATGTTTTCCGGCCTCATTGGGGTGACTGGATTTGTAGGCGGAGCGCTGGCTCGACAGCGGCAATTCGATTTCAAGTATCACTCCAAGAACATCAACGACATCTCTGGTCGCAGCTTCGATCTCGTAGTCTGCGCTGGCGCACCCGCGACCATGTGGGAGGCCAACAAACGTCCAGAGGCCGATGCTGCAAATCTCGATTTCTTGTTCGAGGCTCTGCAATCGGCGCGCATTGGCCGGCTAGTGCTCATTTCGACGATCGCCGTATTCGACGATATGGCGGCCGGATACACCGAGAGCACTGCGCAATTCGAGCGAAGCAAAGCGTACGGCCGCAATCGCCGCGATCTCGAATTACGCGCAATGGAAGCATTTGATTGCCACGTTATTCGTCTGCCGGCGTTGTTTGGCTGCGGCCTCAAGAAGAATTTCATTTTTGACATAATGAACCCCATCCCTTCCTTCGTCACAAACGAACGCTTCCTGGCATTGGGGCAGAGATTCGATGAAGAGGCGCGTGAGCTTCTCGTGGCCGCATTCCACTTCGATAGCGAGCTTTCGATGTGGCGTTTTGATCGGCAAGGCTTTGCGGCAACCACGCCGGCAGGCCAACGACTGGAGCGCGGCTTCAGACAAGCAGGCTTCGTCGCGCGCTCTTTCACCAATAGCGAGAGCCGCTTTCAGTTTTACAATATCGAGAGACTGGGCCGTGATATTGACACCTGTGTTCAAGCAAGCATCCGGACCTTGAACATTTGCTCCGAACCGCTCCGTGCTGCCGACATTCACATGGAGCTGCTTGGCGAGACATTCGAGAACACCACTCCGCCGCGCGTTGCAGAGGATATCCGTTCGGAGTTCGCCGAAGAGTTCGGTGGCCGAAGCCCCTATCTCTTCGACAAGGAGGTGACGCTCCGCGAGCTCAAGTCATTCGTTCACTCGCCGGTACCGAAATGATCAAGATTGCCGTGTCGAACATCGCATGGGACCCCAGCGAGCGCGTTGCGATCTATGCCCGGCTTGCTGAAGCGGGTGTGAACGGGCTGGAGATCGCGCCTGGCTTAGCGTTCGCAGATCAACCGGATGCCATGGCTCCTTCCGCCGTTGCGATCAGTGCCTTTCGCCAAGAGATCGAGCGCTTTGGTCTAGAACTCGTTTCGATGCAATCGCTTCTCTTTGGCGTGAACGGCGCCTTCTTGTTTGGAGGCGAGATGGAGTCGAAGCGATTCGAGCACGGGCTGGAGCGAGCCATCAGCCTTGCGGCACGCCTCAGCATCGCGAACCTCGTCGTAGGTTCGCCGCGCAACCGCATCATTCCGGATGGAATGACGCGCGCGCAGGCGGAGCGGCACGCCCGCGATGTTTTCCGTCGCCTGGGAGAGAAAGCGCTCGCTGCGGGTACGCGCCTAGCGCTCGAGCCCAATCCTGTGGCTTACGGCACGAATTTCCTCAACACCCTGTCCGAAACGATTGCGTTTGCTGATGAGGTGGACCACCCAGCAGTCACGTTGAATTTCGACATTGGCGCCCTCATCATGAATGGTGAGATCGAGAATGCGGCTGAGCTTTTCACTCGCGGCGCGACGCGCATTTCCCACGTTCACGTGAGCGAGCCACACTTGGCACCCGCACCCCGATGCGAGGACTCGTTTGCCGCAACGGCCGGCAGCTTGCTCAGCGCCGCTTACAGCGGATGGTTCTCGCTCGAAATGCGCTCCGTCGGCACTGACAATAGCGCCAACGTCTTGTCGTGCGCCGAGGCGTGCGTGCGCCAACTCAAGGCCGTGACACGATGAATCAAATGACACCCTCGCGGGAAGAATTCCTCGTTTCGGTCTGTTTTGCCACCGACCGAAATGCGATCGATGAAGTCAACCAAATTTCAGGGGTCGTCGATATCCTGGAGAGCAAGTTCCGCTATTGGGAGATCGTCTACGTACTCAGAGAGCGGCAGCGCAGCCTGGTCCCGCAGCTCGAAGGTCTTCTTTCCAGATGCAAAAACGTTCGCGTCATCGTGCTCGACAATGACGCCAACATCTACCAGCGGCGAGCTATCGCTGCTTCGGAGGCGATCGGCGACATTGTCGTGCTGACATCATTCTCCGAGCTCGAGTTCATCGACATTCCGGCATTCGCCCAGGAGGCCCACTCCAGTGGGCAGATCGTGATCGGCCGCAATGCATCTAACAGATGGTCCCCGACTTCCTTGCACTGGCTACTTGCCCTGGTCTCTTCCTATCGCATCAATGATAAAGACCTGCAAACGATCGCACTGCCGAGGACCAAGCTGAATGCTCTCGTGGCCCGGTCGACGTTCACGCTCGATCTACGGTTTGAGCCAAAGTTCGGGGAGCGGTACGCGCGTTGGCCCGTGGCCACAACCGGACGCGATCCACGCCGATCCGCTATCAGCGATCGCTACGAACTGTTGGAAGAACTCATATCGACTTCATCTCCGCGCATTTTGCGCGCCTATGCCGCGCTCTCCACGGTTGTGGCCGTGTTGGCGACTTTCTACGGCCTCTACGCGGTTGCCATTCTGCTCCTCAAAAGCGACGTGCAAGCAGGCTGGTTCTCGACTGCGATCGTTCAAAGCGGTTCTGTAGCTTTCATCGCAATGGGGATGACGACACTCGCCATTGGGGTTGCGGATATTGCCGAGCGGCTGCAAGGCCGCTCCCGCTATACTATCGTCGACGAAATGGCCAATCTCAACCTTTTCGATCAGGTGAACGACATAAACGTCGACCTTGATCTCGTCAGCGACGATCGGCGTCCTCGGATCGAGCAATGACAGAAGATTTTCCAAAAGAGGTGTTCGCCGAACGTAAGTGGGCCGTTCCGACATTCAAGGTCGCCAGCTTTGCGGCGAAAACCACCCCCTACGTGACGATCATTCCGGTACTCAACGAGGGGAAGAGGATTCAAGGGCAGCTTCGTCGCATGAGCGACCTCGGCCTTACGGGCATGACCGATACTGTCATCGTCGATGGCGGATCGACCGATGGCTCTCTCGATCACGACTATCTGAGATCTGTGGGTGCTCGCGCACTCCTGACGAAGACCGGCCCGGGAAAGCTTTCTGCCCAGCTCAGGTGCGGCTATGCTTGGGCGCTAGCGGAAAACTACAAGGGCATCGTCACGATCGACGGCAATGGAAAGGATGGCGTGGAAACCATTCCCGACTTCCTTCGTGCGCTGGACGAGGGCTTTGGTTATGTACAGGCCTCGCGCTTCATTCGTGGTGGACGATCTGAGAATACTCCAATCTCCCGATTGATCGCAATTCGCTTGTTCCACGCCCCTGTTCTCAGCCTGGCGGCCGGTCATTTCTTCACCGACACCACTCAAGGCTATCGCGCCTATTCGGCGGCATATCTCATGGACCCGCGCACGCAGCCGTTCCGCGACGTGTTCATGAGGTACGAGCTACTCGCGTATCTGACGGTGCGCGCCAGCCAGCTCGGCTATCCCGTAAAGGAACTACCGACCTCACGCATCTATCCCAGCGATGGGCACGTGCCGACCAAGATCACAGGACTTGGGCCGCTACTGAACTTGGTAGCTGTCGTTCTAAGGACGTCGTTCCGGGCTTACCATCCCAGATCTTCGTGAGCGTGCGCGAGCAATGCAGAACCGCGAGCCCGATGTCGACTTCGCGATTGTGGGTGGCGGGTTTTACGGCTGTGTGCTGGCGCTCTTCTTGAGGAGCGTCACGGAACGCGTAGTGTTGATCGAGGCCGAAAACGGCTTGCTGCAACGAGCTTCGCGTGTGAACCAGGCCCGGGTTCACGCCGGCTTTCACTATCCTCGAAGCTTTGTTACGGCACTCCGATCGCGGCTCCTGCAGCGGCGCTTCATTGCGGATTTCGAAGAAGCCATCATTGCCGATTTCGACATGCTCTATGCTATCGCGGCGCGCCGGTCGATGGTTACGGCAGCTCGCTTCGGCAGGATGTTTCAATCCATGGGTGCGCCCATTGCTCGCGCAAGCGCGCGTCACCTCGGTCTATTCTCCCAAGAACTTGTGGAAGATGTATTCGTTTGCAAAGAATTTGCCTTCAATTGGGCAGTGCTGCGGAACCGCTTAGCGGAAAGGCTCGATGCATGTGGCGTGAAGTACAAACTGGGAAATCGCGTACGACGCTTTGTACCGGGCGCCGATAGCACTGCGCTTGAACTCGAGACAGGGGAGATCATAACTTCTCGATATGTGCTCAACGTCACCTACGCCAACATTAACACACTTCTGGCGGAGAGTGGATTGAAGCCCGTCGCCGTCAAGCACGAGCTGGCGGAGATTGCACTGATTGAGCCGCCGCCGGAACTCGCTGGATGTGCAATTACCGTGATGGATGGCCCTTTCTTCTCGACGATGCCATATCCAGCTGACCGGCTATATTCCCTCACTCACGTACGCTACACGCCGCACAAGTCTTGGGTCAGCAGCGGAGGCAGTCTCCCGGACTATGCCGTCGCCAGTCGGGAGGTGAGTTCGCGCTGGAAACACATGACGATGGACGCGCAGCGTTATGTGCCGTGCCTGTCTGGGCTACGTTACGAGAGGTCGCTGTTCGAATTCAAGACAGTGTTGACGAAGAATGAGAGAGACGACGGAAGGCCAATCTTTGTGTCTCGGCATCAGGATGCGCCAAGCATTATTTCCGTTGTGGGCGCGAAGATCGATAATATTTATGACCTGTTTGAGATGCTACCTCTCATTGACCCGGCTTTGCGTAATGCCGACGCACGGCATCTTACCTCGCCAATTCACAACTGCTGATCGAGTCGTCTCGATCCCGCCCGGCAAGTCGTGCAGTAAGCGGTGGACCACCGACATCGGCAGAATCCATTCATCCCAGGCCGCCTCGAGCGCGTGCTTTTGATCGGGAGCTGATCTTGCATGAATCCCATCGGCGTTCGCGCCGAGCAGAAGCCGGACACATGGGCGCTACCGACCAGCACGTCGTGACAAGCCAAAAAGTCCTTGCCAACAGGATGCCGTCCACACATGGGATGACGCGTCGGTCTCGAACGCGAGGCCACGATCGGATCGCACTTCCGCTCTTGGCCCATCGCGTCGACCCGCTTCGTGATTGAGCTCGTCCGGATCAGAGGTGAAGCAGTCTCGCCAGACGCCAATGTCCAGCGTCGATCTTGACCCAATGCATGACGACCTGGTTGCGCGCGATGTATCTCATCACACAAGTCGAGCAGGGCATCTCGTCCATCGAATTGGCCCGCCGGCTCGGTGTGATGCAGACAGGCGCCTGGATTAAGTTGAAACTCGACGAGGCGATGCGGCTCGCCAGATCCAACGAGCGCCTCGATGGCCGCATCGAGATGGACGATGCCTAGCTGGTGGTGGGCGCTCCGGCGGCAAGACCGGTCGAGGCAGTCCCGGCAGGAGCCGATTTTCGTGGCCGTACAGACCGATGAGAGGGATCGGCCGCGACGGATCGAGCTTAGCCGCAGCGCCCGCTTCACGCGCCGCCGCATAAAGAGCCCCGCCAAGCGCATCGTCGCGCCTGGCGTTACCGTCGTCACCGACGGGCGTGCTTACCGGTGTCGGCGACGCCGGCTGAGTGCACGTTCCGATTGTGACGGGCTCCGGCCGTCGTGGGGCTCCGGCGTTCCGCTGGTTCAACACGATGTTCGGCAACATCAAGTGCGCGATCACCGGCACTTACCGCTTCGATCTAGCCGCAATGATCCCCGCCCTCGGCCGCGCCGGCGCGGCCGAGGAAGAATACAAAAGCAGCTCGGGGCGCTTTTTGCATGTAAGGGCGGAGTGCCCAAATAATTCGGCATAGTGGCGGCTCCGGCATCCTGTCCCCGACAGTAATGCCGTCATTCATCGCCGGCCGGCAGTCCGGACTTTCCATTGAGGCGTTGCGGATACCGCTGGCGCATTTTCTTCAATGCCGCGACCTTGACGCTTTCCACAGCCGACAGGTTGTCCTCGACCGCGTTAATCATGGCTTTGGCGAGATCAAGCTTCGCAGCGTCCGCATCGCCATCGAAGCGATGCCGGATCTGCTCCCATACTTCGTCAAAAGCCCGCTCGACAATCTTCATCGTCTCGGGACCGAAGTGGGATGTTTCAATCAGTGGTCGGGTACTCATGATCACCCTCCTTTTCCTGGCGATGGCTGGGTCAAGGAATAGGAGCACAACGCCCTAAATGACGGCATGGTTTCGTATATCAGGCCGCAGGCGCGTGTTAAAAAACCCGGCTCGCGGAGGAAACGCGAAGCCGGTTTAATACGGACCCGGCGCGGGTGGGGGTACTTGCGTCGGGTGGAGATGAGCCTCGAACCCGAGGCCTACATCGATCCTCAAAGACTATGCCGCACTGCGAGAACCCAGGCGCGGGGTGGTTTCCGGTCATATACGTAAGCATCTTCTGCACAGGCTTCTTGGCTTGGCAGCCCATCTTCCGAAGTGAGCAACTGCCCGAGTCCGGGCTTTGCCACCTTTGTGCTACACAAGCGCACGAGGAGCCGGGAGCCGGCTCCTCGTGCCGAAGTCAGTGTTGCCCAAAACTAGTCGCGACCTCGTTGACCGCGCTCCATGCGCTCGCCACCAGAACGCGGTCCGCTCCGCTCCTGGCGTTGCATTTCGCGCATTTCGCGACGCGGCCGTTCTGAGAAGCCGTCGCGACGGTCCATGCGGCGCTCGACCCGATTGACCCGTCGTTCTCTCGCTCCGTCCTGCGCTGCCTCGCGGCGATCCATGCGACGCTCAACGCGCATGTCTCTGCGATCGTCGCGTCGATCCACCCGGTCCTCCCGGCGATCTAGACGCCGATCAATGCGGTCGTTACGGCGATCGTGACGCATGTCGCGCCAATTTGCTTCCCAACGGTTGCTCCATCGCGAGCGTTCGCCGTACCAGGGGCGGCTCCGATAGTATGAATCCCAATAACTCCCAACCGAGAAGCTGATGATCGGGACATCGTACTCAGTCACATACTCCACAAGCGGCACGTACGAGCCTTGCGCTGCGTAACTCAGGTACGCTGCCGAGACCCAGCCGCGATTGTCATCTGCGCTGACATCACACCAGCTGTAGCCGGCGACACATCCGTGAACATCCACCGGAGTGCCGCCCGGTACGACATCGACAACCGGAAAGTCCGTCGAGGGGCCGGCACGCATATTGAGATCAATGGTTACGATCGCATCCTGCGCGAACGCCGCGGCGGGAGCAGCGACGAGGACAAGCAACCCCGCTGCAATTGGTGTGAAGCAACGTTTCATGAGATCTTCCTTTCAACGCAAACGCCATTTGGTGCTGCCGCGAGCGCCAGGCACTCGCACCAACAACATCCAAGGTTGAGCGATTGTTCCGTGTAGGCCGTGTGCGGAAATATGCCGAGAATGTTTGGCCGGCCATACCGATCCCATCCATCCGGTGCCACCCAGATTGGCGTGGCTGCCCCGCCGTTGTGACAACACAGTACTCAAGTCGGCTAACGCGGATGGCGAACTAATGGACGGCCGTCGCGATCGGCGCACCGGATGCCGCAGAACGCCAATGCTCTGTCTAGCGGGTGAGGCATGGTTCGCGCGTCGGTCGGTGTTGGCGCTACGCACCGATCGGACTGCATCGATACCGATCAAACGCAGGCTCGTTCATGCAAACACGGGCCACTCGCCCAACTCGCGATTATTGATCGCCAAGTCCACTGCCGTCTCAACATTCAGAATGGCAGTGGGCTGCCCGAGAACCGTGGCATCGCGCACGTATGCGATGGTCCTCTGATTGTCGACATGGCAATGTCTCCGGCCACTAGAAACCCGCAGTGGAATTCGTTACGCTTTCGATGCTCGGCAGTGCTATCCACCTGCCGCACGTGGCGACCGCGTCCCCTCGGCTTCCCTGCATGAGTGGCGCGGTCGCCATAAGCAATATGTAGGAAATATGGGCCTTTTCCTCATAGACGACGA
>JALHMB010000013.1 GCA_022844275.1 Hyphomicrobiaceae bacterium | reverse complement strand
ACGTGCGCAAGTGCTTCCAGTGCTCGGCGGGGAAGTCGTAGAAGGCGAGCAGCGCGTCGCGATCCTTGTCCAGGCAATCTGCGGCTTTGTCGTATTTCAGCTGGTAGCTTTCGATGAAGACGTCGAAGGCCGCCTTGGCCTCGCCCCGTGTTTCGGCCATCCAGATCTCCTGCAGTGACCGCTTGGCTTTGGGCTGCTGGCTCTTCGGAAGCTTGTTGAGCACGTTCGCAGTCTTATGGACCCAACAACGCTGTTCTCGTGTCGTCGGCCAGATCTCGCCGAGCGCCTTCCAGAAGCCGAGGCCACCGTCGGCGATAGCGAGCTGCGGGGCACCGGCGAGGCCGCGACGCTTGAGATCAAGGAGCAGTTCGCGCCAGTCCTGCGCGCTCTCACGCGCGCCGTCCGTGAAGCCGATCAACTCCTTCCTGCCCTCCGGCGTCGCGCCGATCAGAACGAGGATGCATTGTTTCTCGTCCTCCAGCCTCGCCTGCAAATAGATGCCGTGGGCCCACACGTAGACGTATCGACGTGTCGACAGATCGCGCCGCTTCCAGCGATTGTGCTCGTCGGTCCAGGCCTCCTTCAGCCGGGAGATCGTGGCCGCTGACAGCCCCGGAGCATCCTTGCCGAGCAACGCCGCCAGCGCTTCCTCGAAGTCGCCGGTCGAGATGCCCTTGAGGTAGAGGATCGGGATCAGCACCTCCAGGCTTTTCGAGCGGCGCGCATAGGGCGGCAGGATCGTCGGGGTGAAGCGGAGGCGCTGACCATCCCCGGCAGCGGCTCCACGGTCACGCACGCGCGGCTGACGCACAGGGACAGGTCCTATCCCGGTCATCACCTCACGTTCGGGCAGATGGCCATGGCGCACGACACGCTGACGCCCGTCCCTGGTCTTGAGGTCGGCATGCTTGCCGAGGAACTCGGCGACCTCGGCCTCTACGGCTTGCGCCAGAAGAGCACGGGCGCCGTTACGAAGAATTTCTGTCAACGGGTCAGAGAACGACCCTGGCTGAACGAGCTGGACGGCGGTATCGTTGGTCACGGCGTATCACTCCTTTGCTGGAGAAGTGGAGGCGTCGAACACCCCCACGATACGCCGCCTTCATCCTTTCATGCCGTCACCAACTTCCGCGCATAGCTCTCCGCGCTCATGGCGGGCTCGTGGCCGATAAGCGTTTGGTCAGCGCTGCCGGCGTTTCGTAGCCGATCGCGCTGTGGGGACGGACATCGTTATACAAAGCCGCGACGGAACACCCACGGGACCAGTGTCGAGCGTGAGTTTCTTTATCCGTGGCATCCGTGGGCTGGGCAGCAGGTTCACGTCCACGAAGTTATCGAGAGGGGTGACACGGCCATCTTGCGCTGTAGCCTTTCTGGCCGAGTGTTGGACCGGTGGCTGGAGGTTCCGGCGTGGATGTTCGACCGGGCGATCAGCGCAAGCTGGCACATCACGACTGCCCCGTGCGTCGGCCTTGCCGTGCTTGATGCGTTGGCGAAGCTTCTCCAGGACACAGATGCGCCATCGCAATCGCGGGTGACAGGCGCAGCATCGGGCTCTCACGATACGAATCGGGGAGATGTCCATGCCGCGCAAGCCCACGACACACCAGTTCGATCTGTTCTCCAGACCTGCTGCGGAGACCGTACAGGTTCCACCATGGCAAGCGCTGCCGGAAGAGACGCGACGGCGGCTGACCAAGCTGATAGCGCGCTTGATCCTCGACCACGCCGACGGCGAGCGCGCTGTGCAACGGGAGGACGCGGATCATGATGCATGAGAAGATCAGGCCGCACCATCTGGAGCGCAAGGCGATCCTATATGTGCGGCAGTCGTCGGCCCATCAGGTCCTGCACAACCGCGCTTGGCATCCTCGACCTCAGGAGTTGGAATGGCCACGACCCGGCAAACGCCCGGGTCGCCTGCCAGATAGGCGCGTAGTGTAAACGCCATCGTTTCGACGTCGATCCGGTCGGTCTTGGTACGTCTTCCGCGTCTTGAGATCAGGAAGCTCGATGCATCGAGAACGTAAATATCGAGACCTCGATCGCGAAGGAACCGGGCAAGCCAAAATCCATCATAGCCCACCTCAAAGCAGATCTTGAGCTCGACCGGCTGACAGAACTCTCGCGCTAACCGGGCCTCGATCTTGTTCAGATGCTCCATCAGTCGTTCGGTATCGCCACCGGGGACTGCACCGACGGTGACCTTCGTACCTCGTGGGGCCAGAGCGCCGATGATCCAGCGGGCGCGGCTCAGCTCGATAGCGACAGTGCAGATCAGGTGTGGTTCGGTCATGACTGGCCTCCGGCTTTGCGCCGGACCACCCGGCGCCCCGTCCTTGTCGGACCTCCATAGGATCTACAATGGGGAGCGACCACACACGAGCCTCAACGGACTCACACCGAACGAGTTTGCAAGACGGTCCGCGTCGGACCATAACCAGAACGGACTCCAGTTATGAGCGAGTACCTTCAGGGGGCAGGGTCACAACTGATGGTGATTTTATGGGCATCCTCATTCTCCATTTTGCGAACTAAGGCGATTGAGATAGCCGGTGAGCTGGACCATAGGGTCACGCCCGCGTAGGTACGGCCAATACGTCACACTGCAGGATCGTCAGCAGCCGCTCCGCAATGCTGCCGATAGTGTCCTGTTGCCGGTCGCCGCGGCCATGAGTGCCGGCGATCACGAGGTCCGGCCAGTTCTTGTCAACGAAAGCGGCCATCGTCGCCTCCGGCGCTCCCTCCAATAGGGCCGCCTCGATTGCACCTGGTCTGTGAGCGGCGCCAGCAATCAGGTCTGCCATATCCTGCTCGGCGGCATTGATCACACGATTGCGCTCATCAGCCTCGACGACATCGATGGACTGGTCCCCGTTCGGACCGCTCCAGTTGGGTGAAACCTGGTAGGCGTGGAGTGCAGTAAATCGGGCGGACGGAAACAGCTCCTGACCGCGCAGCAACGCGCACCGCGAGGGGTCTGAGAAATCGACCGCCGCAATGATCGTTCTGTATTCGCCCTCCGGTCGGCGGCGAACCGCCAACACAGGCTGTGTCGCCCGCCGGACGATTCGGGCCGCGGTGCTGCCGAGCAGCTTGTCGCCGAGGATCTTGCCGTGCGCGGGCCCGGTGATGAGGAAGTCGCAATCGATGGCGCGGGCATGCTCGCGGGTGCGGTCTGCCGGATCGCCAACAACGATGTGGCGCGGAATCTTGCGATCGATCTTCGCCGAGCGAACGAGCCGTTCGAGTTCGATCTCGGCGTTATGCACGCGCCGTTCCATGCCCCAGGGCCGCAGCGCGCTCGATTCGATGACGTGACACACAGTGAGCTCGGCGCTCCACTGCAAGGCCAGCTGCAGCGCCCGATCGAACGCTCGGTCAGCAGCGGGGGTGAGATCGGTCGCGAGCATGATGTTGCGAGGTACGCTACCGGCCATGGCATCCTTCCTTTGCTCCAGAATGGAGCTGACAGCGCACATAGATACCATCGCGCCCATGGCGTCATTGATCGACATCAATGCACACAAAAACACTCAGACGCATCTTCTCAGCTCATATGCAGGCCGCGTGGTCTTCCGTCAGATGGAGTGTAGCAATGAAGAGAATTCTCATGGCGACCGATCTCTCGGCGCGCTCGGATCAAGCGCTGCAGCGGGCAGCCGCCATGGCCGACGAATTTCGGGCAGAGCTGGAGGTTATTCACGTCGTCGACGAATCGCTCATCGAAGCCATAACGCTTCAGCACGAGGCTGCAGCGAGGGATGCCATCGCGCAGCAAGTCAGCGCCTTACCTGTCGCAGACAGGGTCAGCATCTCTCAGCGGGTCGTTCGGGGCCTCGACTTCGCCGACATCCTCCAACGTGCGGACGAGTTCGATGCCGATTTGGTCGTACTGGGGATCCACCGCCACGACACGCGCGAGATGTTCCAAGGGACGACCGCCGAGCGCGTCGTCCGGTACGGTTCGCGGCCCGTGCTCGTCGTGAAGGACACCGTCAAAGGCCCCTATCGGCGAGCGCTGGTGGGCGTCGATCTCTCCACGCATGCGCAGGCGGCTGTGGCCATGGCCGCGCGGCTGGTGCCGCAAGGCGAGGTGCATCTCGTCCATGTGGCTCATCGGCCATTCACGGCGTTACTCGGACGCGACACGCAAAATCAACTCGTTGCCGATGAGCGCAGGCGCGTGAAGGGCATACTGGAGAGCGGTATCCAGAAATTGTCTGCCGAGCTTGGTGCGGCTGCGCCCCGCTTCCAGATCCTGATGAAGGAAGGTCAGGTTCGCCACGTCATCCGTGAGCAAGCTCTTGCGCTGAGACCCGATCTTCTGGCTATCGGCACACACGGGCGAACAGGTATTGCACATGCCATCCTTGGCAGCGTTGCCGAAGATCTTCTCGCCAGCGCACCGGTTGATGTTCTGGCCGTCAAGGCGAGTGAATGACCGGCTTGGAAGCTAAGGCCTCCCCGAGAAACTGCTGGTTCTTGCCGATGCATTGGCCCCACTGTTGCGATCTGGCCGGCGGGGTCGAAGACGCGATTGCGATCGGCGTCGTGCTAGTCACGGCCTCGGAGCCACCGTCTCGAAAGCGTGCCGACGGATGAAATGGTTTCGCGCTGGTGCGGGCCACCGTTCGGGCGTGATACTGCACTTGAACCATAGATGGGGCGGATGCGGCCAATGCTCAGGGATGCAGCACGCTCGAGGACGGCGGCATGACGACTGACCCTGGGACGATCCGGCACGCGGCCGCGTCCGGCCACGATCGGCGACTTTGGCACTCGATCCCTCTGAAGGAGGTGATGATCGCGTTTGGGGCGCATTCCGATGGACTGAGTGAGGAGGAAGCGCGCCGGCGACTGGCGCGGCATGGACCGAACTGCTTGCCGCCCGCCAAGCCACGCTCGGCGCTGCGGCGCTTCATCGCCCAATTCGAGAACCTGCTTCTGCAAGTCCTGCTCGGAACGGTCGTGGTGATGGCGGCCATCGGACACTACACCGATGCAGCTGTCATCCTTGCAGTTGTGCTGGCTAACGCCACGATGGGTTTCGTGCAGGAAGGCAAGGCCGAGTCAGCGATACGGGCCATCCAGCGGATGCTTGCCCCCAAGGCGACCGTGCTCAGGGACGGCCGTCGCCAGACGGTTCCTGCCGAGACCCTCGTGCCGGGCGACATCATACTGATCGAATCGGGGGATCGGATCCCAGCCGATATCCGGCTCACCCGGGTCAAGAACCTGCGAGTCCAGGAAGCGGCACTGACGGGAGAGTCCGTCCCCGTTGAAAAAAGCGTCCATCCGATTGCAGCCGATGCGCCCATCGGCGACCGCGCGTCGATGGCCTTCTCCGGAACGCTCGTGGCCTACGGCCAGGCGAATGGCGTCGTGGTCGGAACAGGGGCCGATACCGAGCTTGGTCGCATCAGCAAGCTTCTCGACGAGGTGACACAGCTCGAGACGCCGCTGCTGCGTCAGATGGCCGGTTTAGCCAGAACTCTGACCTTCGTGATCCTCGCGGCCGCCGCGCTGGTCTTCGCCTTCGGCGTGCTCGTGCGCGGACAGGCGGCGGCTCAGATGTTCCTAGCCGTCGTATCTCTTGCCGTCGCGGCGATCCCGGAAGGACTGCCGGCCATCTTGAGCGTTGCGATGGCGATCGGCGTGCAGCGAATGGCACAGCGTCATGCCATCATCCGCCGGCTGCCGGCTGTGGAGACGCTGGGGTCCGTTTCGGTCATCTGCTCGGACAAGACCGGCACGCTGACGCGCAACGAGATGGCCGTTCGTCGGCTGGTCACGAGCGAGCACGACTTGACCGTCGCCGGCATCGGTTATGAGCCCCGGGGCGCCTTCAGCATCGACGGCATCGAAGTGGCCGTTAGCCACCGGACGGACGTGATGGCGGCACTGCGCAGTGCCGCCTTGTGCAATGATGCGGGGCTGCGGCAGATCGATGGACAATGGACGGTCGATGGCGATCCGCTCGAAGGAGCGTTGCTGACTGCGGTAGCAAAGGCCGGTCTCAATCTGGATGCTCTGCGGCAGGACATGGCGCGGATCGACATAATACCTTTCGAGTCCGAGCACCGCTACATGGCGACCCTGAACCGTGGCCATGGCGCCGAACCCGGGCTTATCTGCGTCAAGGGTGCGCCAGAAAGGCTGCTGGAGATGTGTGCTCTCCAGCACGGCCGAACGGGAAGTGCCCCGCTCGATTTGGCCTTTTGGCAGGAGCGCATCGAAGCCATGGCCGCCGAAGGCCAGCGCGTGATCGCCGTGGCGTCGAAACCCGCCGAGGTGGGCCAAACGCTCCTCCGGGCCAGCGATCTCGATCGCGGCCTCGTGTTCCTCGCGCTCTTCGGGTTGATCGACCCGCCACGTGAGGAAGCCATCGCCGCGGTCTCCGAATGCCGGGCGGCCGGCATCCGGGTAAAGATGATCACCGGCGATCACGCCATCACGGCCCGGGCGATCGCGAGCCAGCTCGGCTTCGAGAACACAGGCGCTGTTCTGACGGGCTCTGACATCGAGACCATGCCGCTTGGTGAGCTGAAGAAGCAGGTTTCTCAGATCGATGTGTTCGCGCGCGCGAGCCCGGAGCACAAGCTCCGGCTGGTCGAGGCATTGCAAGCGGACGGGCTCGTGGTCGCCATGACAGGCGACGGCGTGAACGACGCACCTGCCTTGAAGCGTGCCGACATCGGTATCGCGATGGGGATCAAGGGGACCGAGGCTGCGAAGGAGGCCGCGCAAGTCGTCCTTGCCGACGACAACTTCGCCTCGATCGTCAACGCCGTCCGCGAGGGCCGGACGGTTTACGACAACCTCAAGAAAGCGATCGTGTTTCTGCTGCCGGTCAATGGCGGTGAGTCCCTCAGCATCGTGCTGGCCATTCTGCTGGGTGCAACGTTGCCGATCACACCGCTGCAGATCCTCTGGATCAACATGGTAAGCTCCCTCGCGCTGGCGCTGGCGCTCGCCTTCGAGCCAACGGAACCGGGGGTCATGTCCCGGCCTCCGCGACCGGCGACCGAGGCGCTGTTGTCGCCATTTCTCGTCTGGAGGATCGTGTTCGTATCGACGCTTTTCCTGATCGGGATATTCGGGATGTTCAAGTGGGCCCTTTGGCAGGGCGCCAGCGTCGAGAAGGCGCGTACGTTCGCGGTCAACACGCTCGTCGTCATGGAGGTGTTCTATCTGTTCAGCGTCCGCTACCTGCATGCACCGTCACTGACACCGAAGGGAGTTCTCGGCACAACGCCTGTGCTCGTCTCGATTGCGGCCGTCGTGGTGCTGCAGGCACTGTTCACGTATGCACCGTTCATGGAGCGGTTCTTCGAGACCAGACCGATTGGGCTCATCGAGGGCCTGCCGATCATTGCCGCTGGAATGGCTCTCTTCGCCATTCTCGAGCTGGAGAAGGTTGCACGGCGACGGTTGCAGGGGAGCGCGCCGAGCGCCAGCTGGTCTAGAGGTGGATAGAGGAATATGAATGTTGCCGCAGCGATGCGCTTGCTGCCGAACCCAGGTACGATGACACGGCAGCATCTCAACTGAAGGACGTCGGGCAGGCCAGACGTCGCAAAACAGGTCAGAGGCAAGGCATGATGGGGTGGTCAATCTCGCTGGGGCGCATCGCCGGGACGGAGGTGCGCATCCACCTGACTTTCTTCCTGCTCATCGCTTGGCTTGCCATCTCGGCAGGCGCTCGCGGCGGACAGACGGCTGCCATCGAGGCCGTCGTCTTCATCCTCGCCGTATTTGCCTGTGTGCTTGCGCACGAGTACGGCCACGTGCTGACAGCACGTCGCTTCGGTATCGGCACGCGTGACATTACGCTCCTGCCGATCGGGGGCGTGGCCAGCATCGAGCGCATGCCCGAGAAGCCTGGTCAGGAATTGCTCATCGCGCTGGCCGGCCCTGCCGTGAATGTGGTGATAGCACTGCTGCTTTTCGGGGTGTTCGGGGCACGCCTTGATACTCAGCACCTAGCGACTGCTGTCGAGGATCAAAAGATCGACCTCGTGACGCGGCTCGCCCTCGTCAACGTGATGCTGGTGGCCTTCAATCTGATCCCCGCCTTCCCGATGGACGGCGGGCGCGTGCTGAGAGCCTTGCTGTCATACCGGCTCGACCGCGCGCGGGCGACAAGGATCGCTGCGACCATCGGCCAGGCCTTTGCTTTCGGTCTCGGATTCCTCGGCCTGTTCGGCAATCCCCTGCTGCTTTTCATCGCCCTGTTTGTGTTTCTCGCGGCCAGCCACGAGACTTATGCCGTCGAGCTCAGTGAAGCCACCAAAGGCGTTGCAATGCGCCAAGCAACGATTACGTCGTTTGCCACTCTCGACACTCAAGCGACCGTTGGCCAAGCCGTCGAAAAGCTGCTTTCGACCTCGCAGCGGGAGTTCCCGGTCACAGATGGTAGTGGTCAGCTGCGCGGCGTGCTGACCAGAGACGGGATGATCAAGGCGCTTGCCGCGACCGGACCGGTCACCTCCGTGCTCGAGGTCATGGAACGCGACGTTGCAACCATCAACTGCCGCGCGCCGCTCGCGGACGCCGTGGCGACGCTGCAGAGCAGCGGCCAATCGCTCGTCGGCATCGTCGATGACAATACACGCGTGGTCGGCATCATCACCGTCGAGAATCTCGCCGAGTACATGATGGTTGAAGCAGCGGGCCGCGGTTGGCGGCAGCCGGATCGCGCAGCGCGAGTCGATTGACGACGCGCGTTCGCGCAACTGCCGGCCAGCGCCTCAGTTGCTCTTCTGCCTTGGGTTTATGGAACGACCTCTGACCTTGAGCGCAGCCTTGCCGAGCAAGTGCGCGCTGATCGGAGCCGTGATGAAAAGGAACAGCGAGATTGCCAATTCGCGCGGGCTCACTTTGCCGTTCGCGACACTGGAACCGACCAGTGCGGCAACATTGATCGAGCCGACACCCAGTGTGGTGGCCTTTGTTGGATCGTGCAGCCGGGTGAAGAAATCCAGCAGCTGGGCTAGGCCGATCGATCCGACGAGCGCGAATGCCGCACCGACGGTATTCAGAAATGAGATGACGAACTCTGCAAGCATCCTTGGCCTCACGCGATGATGTCGCCACTGAGCAGGAACTTGCAGAGCGCGACAGTCCCGACAAAGCCCATCATGGCGATCAACAGCGCCGCCTCGAAGTAGGTTTGGCTCGACGTGGCAATGCCGATCAGCATCACGAGCGCAATTGCGTTTATCGCGAGCGTATCGAGCGCCAGGATCCGGTCAGGCATGCTTGGTCACTTGGCCAGCCGCCACAATTTTGAGACCGATGGCCACGGCCAGCATGGCGAAGGCGGAGGAGACTGCGATCGTCAACATCCGAAGATCTCCTTGAGCGGCGCCTCGTAGCGCGTCTTGATGGTTGCCACCAGCTGGGCGTCATCACCCACATTGAGGGCATGCACGAGAAGTGCCTTGGCTCCCATGTCGATCTCGATCGGGACCGTGCCCGGTGGCAGCGAGACGATACTGCCGAGGACCGTAGCGACGAACGGATCGATAGTGTAGAGCGGTATGCCGCAGCCCATCGTAACGCTCATGATCATCGCGCTCTGGATGGCGGCCGCCGGCCAACAACAGCAGGATCGCCGCGACGAAGGGAATGAGGAAGGACAGGATTGGTAGATGGCTCATCGCTTTTTTTTCCCCGGCATCGACGTGGTCGGTGCCGCTCTCGCCCTTGGCACGCAGCGCTAGAGCGATGAGATAGGCGGTCATGCAAAACCAATGACAATTGCCGTCAATACCAGCGCTTGCGGCAGGCCGAACCCGAAAGCAGCGATGCTCATCACCAGCGGCAGATTCCATCCATGCCAGACCGCCAGCTTGAACTCCGGCACACCCAACGGGAGAACAGCCCCTGGTGCCGCGTATAGAACGGGGCCGACGAATAACTGCGGAAAGCAGCCGACAAGCAGCACCAGACCGACAAGGGCCTCGACCGGAAACCGCATCCAGCGCGCAGGCTCGCGCGGCGACCTCGGCAGTTCGATTGGCTCGCCGTTGAAGAATACGTCATGAATGAAGCGCGCCGAGTAAGCAACGGGCAGCATGCCGGCCACCGTTGCGAACACGGGCAGGAGCCAGGCTGCGACGCCTTGGAACTGCGGATGGCCGACCGTCTCGACAAAGAACATCTCCTTCGACAGGAAGCCGGTCAGGAGGGGAACGCCGGCCATGGATCCGGCGGCCAAGATGCCGAGCGTGGCGGTCCACGGCATGTACTTGAACATGCCGCTAAGGCGGCGCATGTCGCGCGTGCCGCATTCATGGTCGATGATGCCGGCGGCCATGAACAGCGATGCCTTGAAGATGGCGTGATTGATGGTGTGGAAGACAGCCGTGACCGCGCTCATCGGCGTGTCGAGACCGAAGAGCAATGTAATGAGTCCGAGATGGCTGACGGTCGAGTATGCGAGCAGTCCTTTGAAGTCGTGCTTCAGGAGCGCGACGTAGGCGCCGTAGACGAACGTCACGGCTCCGGTTCCCCCGACCAGAATCAGCCAGAGATCAGTCCCGGAGAGCACCGGATAGTGCCGTGCAAGCAGGAACACGCCAGCCTTCACCATCGCGGCCGAATGAAGGTAGGCCGAGACAGGCGTCGGCGCGGCCATAGCGACGGGCAGCCAGAAATGAAATGGAACTGGGCCGACTTGGTGAAAGCGCCGAGCAGGATCAGAACCAGCGCCAGCGGATAGAGTGGATGCGCGCGGATGACGGCTCCCTGGCGCAGCACCTCGGTCAGCTCGAAGCTGGCGGCGATGCTGCCGAGCAGCAGCAACCGCCCGTCACTGCGAGAGCCATACGAGCGGCGATGCGGGCGTCGTGCGCCTCGAACTTGTAGGCGATCAGCAAGAACGAGGTGAGGCTCGTGATTTCCCAAAAGACGAGCATCAGGATCAGATTTTCGGCCAACACGATGCCGAGCATCCCGCCGGCGAAGGCCGGCAGAAGCGCGTAGAAGCGCCCCAGCCCGTCATCCTCGGGCATGTAATAGGCGGCATAGAGGACGATCAAGAGTCCGATGCACAGAATGAGCAGCGCGAGCAGCAGGCCGAGCCCGTCGAGCCGCAGCGAGAGGTTGAGACCTCACTCGGGCTGCCTGTCGACCCGCGCGACGAACGACCTACCGGCCAACACCTCGGGCAATAACGATACCAGGCATGCCAGCAGGGCAGCGCCAGGCGGCCGTGCTCCGAGATTTCAGAGCGGAGACCAGGACAAAGAGGCGCCCCGACGAACGGAGTGAGCAATACCGCCGTTAGCAAGGCCGATGTCATCGCGTGTTCGACGCTGTGCTCACACGTTTGCAGAGGGGCATTCGTGTTTATGCTCCAAAGGTTGTGAAGGAGGTAGTTACTCAGTGCGCATCCGCCCGCCTGATCCGAGTGACGCACTTCGACAGGTGAGGCTTTTTTAGGGCCTGTCGCCAGTTGAGTAGAGTCTATCGCGTCACGCTGCATCAAGAATCGCGCGTGGTTCAGAACTCGCTTCCGATGCGCTGCGGATTGGTCCCGACGGCTAGTGGCCTCGCAGGTAGAGAGCCGTCGACTTCAAAATATTTGTTATGATCACGGCAAGGGGTGGTGCGTCAGGTTAGCGGTGCGCCTGCGCACCGGATTAGTCGATGTCGATCGAGCACCCGGGTGACGGCCGCAGTACCGCCGACGCGATACTGTGCCGATCAGGCGGGATAGCGCAGGACTGCGGCCAGCGGCGCCCCGTCCGGAATATCTGCCCGACGTACCGCGAGAACCTTCGCACCTGAGAGTATCGCGCGCCCGGCGATCTCGTCGATCACGTTATAGCTCGACGCGCCCGCCTCCTTGGCGATCAAGACCGAGCCGTCGGCGGCGTCCACGGTCCCCGGCAACACTTCGTCGATATCCACCAGCAGAAGCTCGATCGCGCCGAAGGTTGCGGCGCGAGCGGCATTGTGGAGATCGGTCGTTGCACGACGTTGACCGATCCTTGTCTGGAACAGCACCTTCGCCCTCTCGATCTCGGCGGCATAATGTCCGTCCAAGACGGACCGTGCTGCCTCGGCTAGAGCGCTGTCGCTCATGCGATCCGGACTTACGGAAATCCCCTCGACGAGCAACGCCGGATAGCTGTTGGCGGCCCTGAAAATCGGGCCGATCGGCTCGGTCGCGGCCAGGATCAACGGCGTCTCCCGTCCCGCGAGGACTGCGCGCAAAGCCGCGTCTACCTGCCGGGCATACCGGCGGAGCAAAGCCTTCTGCCCTTCGGCGTTTGCGATGCGCGTATTCTGTGTCAGGTTATTGATCGATGCGCGACCGACGGCATCGGCGGCGCCCTTGGGCAGGTCGGCCACCCGCACCGGGGACGGCGGCAGGTCGGCGAACACCTCCACGAGGCGCACCGTGTTCTCCGACAGGGCGAGCACGAAGGCGTTCTGCGGAAAGGCAATGGCGCGCAGGAGCGGCTTGAGGTGGAAGCGGTCGGAGACCTCGACCATCTCGGTCACATCCGTAGCCAGCCGAAAAGTGCGTACGCTGTCCGGGGTGGCGAGAACGACGAGGCTATGGGCTTGAAGCCGCCAGAACGCTTCATCTTCGCCCAGCGCATCGAGCTCGGCTTGCAGGAGCGACCGGCGGCGCTTGTCAACGCCAGCGGCCTCCAGCTGATGCAGCGCCGTTCTGGTCAGGTTGCCGAAGGCGATGCGGCTGCCAGTCACTTGCTGGGTCTGCGGCGTCGTCGGGACAAAAATCGACACGCAAGCATCGGCCCGCGCTGCAATGAGCGCGCGGATTTCTGGAAGCGTAGGAATATCGACGTGAAGCACGGATTGTTCTTCCTTGTTTTCTTTCTATTCACTATATGAGCGGCATGGAACCATCGCGCTCGTCGTCGCGGGGCTTGGTCATTTACGTGCTCCTGATGGCTACACTTCCTGATGGCTACACTGTAGAAGCAGAATGCATGCTCCGGCTCCAGGGTCAATGACCAGGATCAACAGCGCGTATCAGTGGCCCCGCAGGTCCGATCGGCTGAGCAGCGGGAACTTGGTGGCAATGCGCTTGTCCATGTCGTGCGGGACCTTGTCAAGGAGGCGCACGCCCCGGACAGGGTGTCCAATCCACCGCATGGCGTAGTCGGGCGCACAGAAGTGTTGAGGTCTTGGGCACGAGGAGGCTTCGACGGCCGTGCTGAACTCGCTGGCAGCGATGCTGTCGGGGGCGAACGATCTGCGGGCGGTCTTTCGCTGGGGCTGACGGCTCTCGCCCCAGGGACTCCCGGCCTTCGCGATTGATCCGTCCCCTACAATGCCTCCGTTGCCGTGGGCAGCCAGCACGAGACCTCGCCCGGCGTCGATCTGCAGGCGGCAGTCGACACGCTCGCCGTGCCGCCCGACGGGCGAAATCGTCGAGGTGGTCAGGCTGATCCGCTCGCTGCCGCGCGGGTACGAGTTGGATGGAGCGATCAGAACGCATAGCCCTCATGAAGTCGATCGTTCATCCGGACTCGTAGTATTGGCGCGCCCAGAGAGTTTCACTTCCAGCAGCACGGCGGCAAGGGCAAGGACGAGAATCGCACCCGCGTCGACCAGCGACACCGACCAGATGGCGGGTGAGTCCCGTGATGGCGATGTAGATGTTAAAGTTGACAGGGCGCAGCCGGGTCGTAGCCTCGACCACGATCATGGCCCAGATCTCCAGGTAGATGAACATCAGAAGCACATCGGCGATCATTATGCGCCCGGATTTGATGATTTGGGCGAAGCCCATCAGCGCCGCGACCAGGGTCATAGTGCCGACGAGGGCGATCAGAACAATGCGGACCCAGCCGCCGATCGCGTGACCGGCGCGGGCAACGAACGGCGGTACTACGGCGTGCGGGCCGGTGCTGTCCGTATGGCGGTTGTCTAGAGACGAGAACATGATGGCGTTGTCGCTCCGGAGGGTTGATGGCGTCCCACTTGGCTTGCGGCCTTGCCGCTGCGGGTCTTGACGAGTGAGTAGATAACACCTGCGCCATTAGGCCGATAGTGATGGCAACCGCCGGCGGGAACTTCTCCAGGCCAGCAGATCGGCCAGGAAGATCTTCGACCCAATGAAGATCAATACGGGCGCCAGCGCGTACTTCAGGTAGGGGACGCGGCGCACCATACGCCCGGGACATGCGGCACTTGAAAACGGTTCTTCGAACCCCACGTATGTCTGGTGAGTGCGGAACCGGGACCCTCTGATGACGCCGCAGGCGTTGTGATGTCGGACCGCATCGGGTATGCCCGATGTCGCGTGATACACTAGAGGGCATGCCTCCAATCGAACAGAGGAGGCTCACGGTTCATGCAGTTTCTCCAGTTCTCGAACTTGCTTTGGCGGTCACAGCGATTGCGCCGGCTGATCGAGCGCGAGCGGCGTCGCCCCCAAGATCACCACCACCTGCGTCTGTTGCGTTTGCAGGTTCTGCTGCTGAGAGCGCAGAATCGCCTTGCTGATCTGCTCACGACGGCCCCCCCGGCAATGACCCCGGTTCCAGCGCGCTGCGCAAGGCGGCAATCACCGGTTCTGGCCAATCGATGACAGGAGTTGAACATGAGCGTACTCACGTGCCCGGTTTGCCAGGGTGTCATGAAGGAAGTCAGCAAGGGCGGTGTTCTGATCGACAAATGCACGCAATGCCGCGGTGTCTGACTCGATCGCGGCGGGCTTGAGAAGCTGTCATCGCTGGTCAGCGGCACAGAATCGGGAAGCTTCCTCGGCGGTGCAAGCCCCCCTCGGCGCGATGACGACCGCCGCCGCTACCACGATGACGATGACGACGACGATGATCATGAGCGCCGTCGAGGCCGCGGGGACGCACCAAGGTCGAGAACCTCTCGGCTGCTCGACTCCTTCGACTGAACGCAGCCCCCGGTTGGCCATCTTCCCGGCAGCATCTGGGTGCTTCGTTTTGGTGCAGCGCGGTGCTCAAGCTGGCGCTCTCACCTCCTTGAGACCCGCGAGCTGAAAGATGTGCCGCGAAATCCGCGTCCTCGCCTTCCAGGAGCTCGGGCATGGCTTCTCGAAAGTCGCGGCGCTTGCACCAATCGCGCATGTAATCCTCCCAGCTTTGCCACAACCTGCGGCGTTGCTTGTCCATATCTTCCTCGTATACCTGGATGAACGCGCGCTCGAACAGCGCAACGACAATTCCGAAGATGGCACGTTTGCGCTCGGCCTGCTCTGCCGACAACTCGCCATGCACGCTGCCACGACTGAGCAGTTGCAAGTCGGCCTTGTCGATCACCAATCTGAGGAAGCTGTTATACTCGTCGGAAAGGCGCTGGTGGATCGCCGCTTCCTCGACTTGGCGTTCCTTGCGCTGCTCGAGCGCGAACACTTAGATGGCCAACGGAAGACCGAACACAGTGACGACATTGCTGAGTATCGACGTCCATTCAAGTAGTGTCATGGGCATGGCGGTCCCTGGCTTCCGTTGTCATTATGTGAGCCCTGGCGTGAGTGGCGCGATGTCGATCGGATCGACCGGTGAACGCCCGGCTCGACGTCGCGTGCACCGGTTGGTGGATGCTCGTTGGCCTCGCTCACGGCGAGAGCCATGTCGAACGGTTCTGGCTCTGCGATCGATCCCCGTCCACAAGACTTCGTCCAGCTGCAAGGGAATGGGTCAATGGTCCTTTTGACGTTCGCACTCGGCCTTGTCGCATTGATCATCGGGGCCGAGCTTCTGGTGCGAGGCGCCTCGAAGCTGGCGCTGACCTTCGGCATATCGCCCCTCGTCGTCGGACTGACCGTGGTCGCCTTCGGCACCAGCGCGCCGGAGATGGCGGTGTCCATGAAATCCGCGCTCATGGGCCAAGCGGACATCGCGATCGGCAATGTCGTCGGAAGCAACATCTTCAATGTTCTCTTTATTCTGGGCATTTCAGCCTTGATCACTCCGCTAGTCGTCGATCGACAGCTGATCCGACAGGAGGTCCCCATCATGGTTGGCGCCTCGCTGTTGCTGCTGGGGGTGGCTTGGGATGGCGGCGTATCACGCAGCGAAGGCTTGATCCTTGCGATGCTGCTTGCTGCGTATACCGTATTTCTGATTGTTCAGAGCCGGCGCCAACTATTGGGCAATGGCGAATTCGCGCACGCCTCGGGCGGTGCCCAATCGGCTGCGAAGTCGAGGCTACCCCTTCAGATCGCACTGATCGTCATCGGTTTGATCATGCTGGTGCTTGGCGCCCGCTGGCTGGTCGAAGCCGCGACCACGATGGCCAAGCATCTCGGCGTCAGCGAGATGGTGATCGGTCTGACAGTCGTCGCGGCGGGCACCTCCTTGCCGGAGGTCGCAACCTCGATCACGGCCGCGATCCGCGGGCAGCGAGACATTGCCGTCGGCAATGTGGTCGGCAGCAGCGTCTTCAATATTCTCGGTGTGCTGGGGCTGACGGCCCTGGTAGCTCCAACGGCCATACCCGTTGCGCCAGCGATGATCGCGTTCGACATCCCGGTGATGATTGCCGTGGCGATCGCGTGTCTACCGATATTCTTTACCGGCAAACTCATCGCACGCTGGGAAGGAGGCATGTTCTTCGGGCTTTACGTCGGCTACACGCTCTACCTGATCCTAGCCGCCCAGCAGCACGACGCCCTGTCGACCTACGGCTTCGTCCTCGGCACCATCGTCTTGCCCCTGTGCGCGCTGACGGTCCTTGTAATTGCATGGCGAGAGTGGCAGGTCCGACGCGGACCGCAATGATAATGGTCATGCATCGCCCGTGCGAACCCGACTTGTATGGTGGTCGTAGCCGAGGCCGTCCCTGATGGAGCAGTATTTGCCGATGGACACAGAGGCCCCCGTCTTGCTCAATCTCGTCGAGGCACTCGGCATCGGCCTCTTGATCGGTGCGGAGCGGGAGCGCCGCAAGAGCACCGATACGAGCCGCGCCGCGGCCGGCATCAGGACGTTCGCCATTGCATCGTTGGTTGGCGCAGTGAGCATTCTCGCCGGTGGCGAGTTGCTGCTGGTCGCGGCCTTGGTCGGCGTCTTCGCACTCGCCGGTCTCGCTTATTGGCGTTCCAAGCCCGAGGAGGTTGGCCTCACGACCGAGATCGCGCTCGTTCTGACCGTGCTGCTCGGTGGGCTTTCGATCCGGCGGCCGGAACTCGCGGCCGGAATTGGTGTAGTCGTGACCATCCTCCTGGCTGCGCGAGCCCCGATGCACACCTTCGTCCGCTTCGTCGTGACGGAGGACGAGCTGCGCGATGCCCTCTTACTGGCGGCGGCCACGCTCGTCGTGCTGCCAGTGCTGCCTGATCGCCCGATGGGACCGTATGCAACGCTGAACCCGAATGCGCTCTGGATCATTATCATCCTGGTCATGGCGATCGGCGCAGCCGGTCACATTGCCATCAGACTGTTTGGTGCCCGGTACGGCCTGCCACTCTCGGGTCTGGCATCCGGCTTCGTTTCGAGCACGGCAACTATTCGCGACATGGGCGAGCGGGTCGCGAAGACCCCCAGCCTCGTGGCAATGGCCGCAGCGGGAGCATCGCTTTCGTCCGTTGCAACGATTATTCAGATGACACTGGTACTCGCAGCCACCAGCAAAGCGACGTTGCAGGCCCTCCTGGTACCGCTCGCCGCGGCAGCCCTCGTATCAGCGCTCTATGGCGCTGTACTGACCCGATTGGCGCTCCGGCAGCCCAGCGAGGCAGAGCCGCAGGGCTCCCGGCAAAGCGCCTTCAGCCTATCGACGGCGGTTCTGTTCGCTCTCACGCTGGCACTGGTCCTCCTCGCTTCAGCCGCCCTGCAGGACTGGCTCGGCAACGCCGGTGTCATATTGACTGCCGCCCTTGCAGGCTTCGTCAACACGCAGTCAGCCGCGATCGCCGTCGCATTGCTGGTGGCGTCAGGCAAGCTTCCTGCCGCCGACGCCATCCTGCCGATACTGACCGCGATAACGACGAACACCATTTTCCGCATCGTGCTCGCGGGGAGAAGTGGCACGCGGGAGTACGCGCAGCGCGTGATTCCAGGGCTCGTCCTGGTGGCCCTCGCCGCCTGGGCAGGCGCATGGCTGACACGCGCACTCACATCGTAGGCGGTTGCGAAGCAGAGGCCGAGCAGGGCGACCACCCTGTAGCAGGAACCTCCTCTGCTCAGAACGATCCGGCCGTGCTGGCAATCACGAGAATAATCGCCAGGGCCAGAAGCGGGATCGCACAGGCCACGACGAAGATGTCCTTGTACGCCTGCCGGTGCGTCATCCCGCAAACCGACAACAAGGTGATGACGGCGCCATTGTGTGGCAGCGAATCAAGGCCGCCAGTAGCGATCGTCGTGACCCGGTGGAGGAGATCGGGATGGATGCCGGCAGCCTGTCCGAGCTCTCGGTAGGAAGCACCGAGCGTCTGCAGCGCGATGCTCATCCCGCCGGACGCCGATCCCGTGATGCCGGCCAGGATGTTGACGGCGATCGCCAGTGAAACCAGCGGGTTTCCGGGCGCGAATCCGAGCACCGCATCGCGGATCGCAGCAAACGCAGGCAGCGACGCAATGACCGCGCCGAAGCCCACGAGGGAGGCGGTGTTGAAGGCGGGACCCGTTGCGGCGTTGGCCCCGTCATCCAAGGTCTGCTGCAGATTGGCGACGCGTTGGCGATTGAGGATGATCATGACGACGATAGAGAGCGCGAGCGCGATGAGGATCGCCCAGACCCCCTTGACCGCCCCCAGGCCTACTTGTCCGTACCGCTTGTCCGCAAGGTAGCTCGCATCGAGTGCCGGAAGGACAAGGGTCGAGAACAGGTAGTTCACCGCAATGACGAGGAGGATCGGCAAAGCTGCCATCCACACAGGGGGCAATGCACCGGGACTAACCGCCTCGGGTCCAGCGATCTCCACGACGTCGTAGCCTTCACCCTGCGCATACTCGCGAAGCTCCTTGCGCGTCCGTTCCTGGGGCGCGCCAACAGCGATGGGGAGCGCCCGCCAGGTTGCGGCGCGGCGCATGATCCATGCCAGCCCTAACCCGAGCATGATGACAGCCGCGATGATGCCGATACCGGGGGCCGCGAAGGCGGTCGTACCGAAGTACGGCATCGGGATCGCATTCTGGATGGCCGGGGTCCCGGGCAGTGCCGTCATCGTGAATGTGAATGCACCAAGGGCGATCGAGGCTGGAATGAGCTCGCGGGGAAGACTGGCCCGCTCGAAGAGAGCGGCCGCGATCGGGTAGACGGCGAATGCGACGACGAAGAGCGACACGCCGCCATAAGTCAGCACAGCGCACGCCAGCACGATGGCCGGGATGGTGTTGGACGTGCCCAGCCGCGCAACGATCCCCTCGGCCAGCGCTCTCGCCGATCCCGTGTCTTCCATCAACTTGCCGAACAGCGCGCCCAACAGGAACAGTGGAAAGAATTGGACAATGAAGGCTCCCATCGCCGGCATGAAGACCTGCGTGTAGGAGGCAAGGAGCGGCGAGCCGCTCGGCAACACCGCCACGAGCGCCATCAGCGGCGTCAGCAGGAGGACGCTGATGCCCCGGTAGGAGAGATAGATCAGTAGCCCCAACGCCAGCAGAATGCCGAATAACCCGATCATGGTGCCAAGTTTGTCCTTTTACCGTCTCGCATCAAGCCAATGCGTCTGCGTTCAACGACGACCGTCGGCCAAGGTCGTCGCGATGCCGTTTGAGCCATTCCTCCGCGGCATGTGCGCCGAGGCCGTGAAGGCGGATGAGACACTCCCACTCGATATCGAGCTTGCTCTTCGTGCCGAGCTGGAACGCAGTCTCCTCCGCCGCGATCCGGTGAAGCCGAAGATGGCGGACCTGATTGAAGAGCGGATGCCTGAAGTGATGGCCTAGGTTCTCCTCATCCAAGGCCTGCTTCAAAAGGGCGATCCCCTTCAGCTCCTTCATCAGGCTGGCGTTGAACGTGATCTCATTGAGACGAGCGGTGATACTGTTCATCGAACGTGGCTTCTCATTGCGGACAGGTGGATTCAGCTGGACCACGAGCAAATCTTCCGGCTCACTTTCGGAAATGAGCGGGAGCAGCGCCGGATTGCCAAGATAGCCACCATCCCAATACGCCTCCCCATCGATCTCGACAGCCTGAAACACGTGTGGCAGGCAGGCAGAAGCCATGACGGTTCGTGGCGTCAACTCATGGTTCCGGAAAATCCTGAGCTCACCTGTCTTCACACTGGTCGCGGAAATGAACAGCCGGATGCTCGCTGAGCTTCTGAGGCCTTCAAAGTCGATATGATCCGTCATCAGATCGAGCAGCGGGTTCAAATTCAGCGGATTCCATTGATACGGCGAGTAGATGCGGGCGAAAGCGCTGGTTGCGGCCGACCAATACTCCATTGTCGCCGCCCACGGCCCCAATGAACTCCACGGCGATGGGTTCAGCCAATCAGGCAGGAAGAGCGCCTGGAAGGGGTTGTTCGATGGCCGATCATGCGCCGCGCGACTGATCCGTTTCCAGAACGCCCTTAGTGCTCGCTGGGCTCCCTGGCGTCCGCCACCGAGGAGGCCGTCCGCCATCACCACCGCGTTGATAGCGCCCGCGCTCGCGCCGCTGACGGCGGAACAGCGAAGGTGCTGCTCGTCCAGCAGGCGATCGAGCACTCCCCATGTAAATGCGCCGTGGGCACCACCACCCTGCAAGGCGAGGTCCAGAACGACATCAGCAGGGCTTCCTGTCACTAGTACCCTCCTTGTTCTTGCCGGTGACATCGCTGGCCAAAAGCAGGACCACGCGGCGAACGCCTTCGTCTCCCGGTTCCGGCTCGATGGAGAAGCCCAGCTCGCGGCACATCTGCAGCATGGTGGAGTTGGAGGCGAGCACGGAGCCATGCAACTGCTCGAGCCTCTCTGACTTGGCGTAAGCGATGAGATGCTGCATCAGCTGCCAGCCGAGGCCCCGGCCCTTGAGGTCGGACCTGACAAGGGCGGCGTATTCGGCGCGGACATAGTCGGGGTCTGCCACCATGCGCACCACGCCCAGCAGCGCGCCGGATGCCTTCGCGATGGCAACAAAGGCCATCTCGCGCGCGTAGTCGATCTGCGTGAGCCTGGCGAGGAAGCGGCGTGAAAGCTCAGGCGCCACGGAGAAGAACCGCAGCCGCTTGTCGTCCTGCGACACGCGGGCGAAGAAGTCGGCGTAGAGCGCTTCGTCCTCCGGGCGTATCGGGCGGATGGATATAGCTCCGACTCCTTCGACCTCCGCATCCACGGCCCATTGCGAGGGATACGGTCTGACGGCCATTTCCGTGCGCGGGATTTTTGCCGGATCGGCGACCAGCACGCGGGCGTCAAGCGCGATGACACCCTTGTCGTCGGCAAGCAGTGGATTGATGTCGATCTCGCGGATCTCTCTATGGTTGGCCACAAGGTAGCTCAGTCGCACCAGCATTTCTGCGACTCGCTGGATATCGGCGGCCGGACGATCGCGATAGCCCTGCAGGAGGCGCAACACCCGCGTCTGCTGCATAAGATCGTGCGCGAGATTGAGATCGAGCGGCGGCAGCGCGTGCGCGGTATCGCGCGCCACCTCGACCGCCGTGCCGCCAGCGCCGAACATCATCAACGGGCCGAAGGTCGGATCGACCGACATGCCGAGGATCAGTTCGTGCGACCGGGCGCGGCGGATCATGGGCTGCACCGTGAAACCGTCGATTTTGGCCTTGGGCATCACGCGGCCGATGCGCGCGATCATGTCCTCGGCCGCACGTCGCGCATCGTCGGCGCTCTCCAGACCCAGCCGCACGCCGCCCACATCGGACTTGTGCGAGATATCGTCCGACAGGATTTTGACGACGGCCGCGCCGTGCTCCGCGATGGCGGTCGCGGACAGCGCTGCCACCTCCGCAGGTGACCTCGCGACACTGGTCGAGACGACGGGAATGCCGTAAGCGGCCAGCACGCCCTTCGCCTCGACCTCGGACAGCACGCTGCGTCCGCCCGCCAACACCCCGGCCACGATCGCGGCCGCCTTGTCGTACTCGAGTCCGAGATCATCGGGCAGCGATGGCGGCGTGTGCATGAGCTGCTCCTGCGCCCGGCCGTAGCGCACGATCTGCATGAAACCTTCAATGGCGTTATCCGGAGTCTCGAAGCCGGCGATGCCCTTGGCTGCGAACAACTGGCGCGCTTGCCGGCCCGCGCGATCACCCAGCCAGTTGGTGATCAGAGGCTTGTTGCGGCGGCCCGCACTCTGCCGGCGCTCGAGCGCTGCCAGCACCTCCTCTGCGACGGCAGTGCTGGACGTCAATGCCGTCGGGCAATTGATGACCAGGACGGCATCGGCCGCATCCTCATCCATCAACAGGTCGAGCGTGCCCGAATACCTCTGCGGATCCGCATCACCAATGATGTCGACCGGATTGCCGCGGGGCCATGTCGGCGGGAGAATGCGATCGAGCGCCTTGCAGGTCGCATCCGACAAGGTCGCGAGGTGTCCATCCAGATCGCCCAGGCGATCGGCAGCCATCACGCCGGCTCCCCCACCGTTGGTGAGAATGACGAGGCGGTCGCCGAATGGCTTAGGATGGCGAGCCAGGATCTCTGCCGCGCTGAAGAGATCGTCGAGCTCGCGCACGCGCAGCAACCCGGCCCTGCGGAAGGCAGCCTCGTAGGCGGCATCGGCTCCTGCCAGTGCGCCGGTGTGGGAAAAGGCGGCCATGGCGCCGGTCGCGGCGCGGCCGGCCTTGACGATGATGACAGGCTTGGAGCGGGCGGCGCGCCGCGCCGCCGAGAGGAACTTGGGCGCGTGCGTCACCGCCTCCATGTAAAGCAGGATGGCGCGGCTCTTGGTGTCGCCAGCGAGGTAGTCCAGCATGTCTCCGAAATCGGCATCGGCCATGTCGCCGAGCGAGACGACGTGCGAAAAGCCGATATTGCGGACCGTGGCCCAGTCGACGATGGCCGTAATCAGCGCCCCCGACTGCGAGAGAAAGGCGAGGTCTCCCGCAAGTGGCGGCTCGTCCGCGAAGCTCGCGTTGAGACCGATCCCTGGTACCATCAGCCCCAGGCAATTCGGCCCCTGGATGCGCATCAGGTTCGGTCGTGCCGCTTCCAGCATGGCGCGCCTCAGGTCGTCACGAACCCCCGCTGTGATGACCACGGCAGCACGTGTTCCTTTGCTGCCGAGCTGTGCGATCAGGCCGGGAACGGTCGCGGGTGGGGTGACAATCACGGCCAAGTCCGGGGCTTCGGGGAGTGATGCGATCGATGGATGGCAGGCGTGTCCGTCGATCGCGGTGTATTTTGGATTGACGAGCGAAACCGGCCCTTGAAAGCCGCCTCGCACCAAGTTGCGTGCAGTTATGAGACCGACGCTGCCCGGCTTGGAGCTGGCTCCGATCAGAGCCACGGAGCGGGGGCGCAACAGATAATCGAAGTTGCGGATGGTCATGGGGTCATTCTCCGGTCTACTGCGTGTAACTGCCGATCGCACCAAGGCAAGCCATCAGTCTGGGCAGTCGGCCACAACCGTCGGCTCAAGAGGGTTGGTCTGGCGGCAACTCCACACGCTCGTAAGCCAGATCTGGCTCGCCGCAGTGCGTCAGAATTGCAGCCCGGCTGAGGTCCCGCAACCGTACGGCCGCCGCGAAGTCCGTAGCATCCGCATGAATCGGCTCGCCAATGTGAACGGTGACCGGCCCTCGTCGAGGGATACATTGATCCGGGCCCAAGACCATGCGCGTGCACTTGATCGTGACCGGGACTAGTGGAACGCCAGCTTGTGCTGCGGCGAGAAAGGCCCAAGCTTGAACGGCAGCAATCCCGGCATCCGCGAGAAGGTGCCCTCTGGCATGGTGACGAGCTTGGCACCAGCGGTGGATAGATCGGGACCGGCACCGCTCCGGTCATGATCACACCATAGAACGCGACAAAGAAGTCGCGGCTGGTCGGCAGCATGATGGCGACTCGTTCGCCTGGCTGCAAACCGATGTCGAGGAGCCCGGCCGCAACGGCCCGTGCGCGCGTGACGAGCTCGGCATATGTGATGACTTGCTCCTCGTCATCGCTGACCGAGAGGCGGATGTGTGGGCGTTCGCCATGGACGCGCACATGTGCATCCAGCGCATCGATGAGTGTCGTCGCCAGTGATGGTTCCGCAGCTTCCGTCAGATCGATGGGCTCAGCTGTCGACCGCGCCAGGAATCCGACGCTCGTCGCTGGTTTCGCCTTGAGCACCGCACGAACGAGATCCCGGGGCGTTACGGCATCGCTGATCAGCTGCTCGGGAAGACAGACGCGGAATGCACGGTCGAGACGCTGCAGCAGCTCCGCTCGGCCCAGGCTGTCTATCCCGAGGTCGCGATCGAGATCGCTCTCGAGCCGCTCGTTCTGACGGGCGGAACGATGCGGATGCAGTTCCGCCAGCAGCTCACTCACGACCGAGAGGATCTGCGATGCGACATCGGCCTCGCTTTCGGCGCTCGATGCAAAAGCGGCAGTCGTTGCGGGACGTAACCATCTTCGATTCTCTTCTGCATGGAGGTTCGCTCTTTCAGCAAGCACGAACCGTCGGCCGCGGCCTCCGTGTTTGACGGGCGTCAAAGTAGGCGGACGAGATCCGAGCGATACTTTTCGATCTCTCGATTTGCGGCACGAGGTATCGAGGCAATGGCACGGGATCTGACGGACGGAATCTGGCCTCTCCCAGGCGACAAGGGACTGACGGGCCTGTTTCAAGACCGGGTCGCCGCGTCTCGAGACGCTGTTGCCTACCGACAATTCGACCATTGCAGTGCGGCCTGGCGAGATCACAGCTGGCAGGATATCGCCGATCGCGTTACGCACGTCCGAGCTGCCCTGCACAGCGAGGGTCTCAACTCTGGCGACCGCGTCGCGATTGCGCTGCCGAACGGCATCGACTGGGTTGCCGTCGATCTGGCCGCACTCTCGCTCGGGATGGTCGTGGTACCACTCTATCTCCACGACAGCCCCGCCGGAATGACCTTCATTCTCAAGCACTCGGGGGCACGTTTGGTGGTGGTCGACACCGCTGCTCGTTGGCAGTCGTTGCTGCCGCAGCGCGCTGACCTGACCGAGCTTGCGCACGTCTGGATCAGAGACGAACTCGACGCAAAGAACGCAACGTCGGTTCAACCCCGTGTAGCGACCATGGCCGAAGCTCTCGGGCGTGCCAATCGGTCGCCCTCCTCGTCGCCGACGGATGCCGACGCTCTTGCAACGATCGTCTACACGTCCGGAACGACGGGGCGTCCCAAGGGCGTCATGCTGTCTCAGCGCGCGCTGCTGCTGAACGCCATGGCCGGGGCGAAGGTTATCCCGCCCCGCCCTGACGATGTCTTTCTCTCGTGCCTTCCGTTGGCGCACGCCTTCGAGAGGACGGTCGGTTACTATCTGCCCATGCTCGGCGGCAGCACGGTTGTCTACGCCCGGTCGATCGAGCTTCTCGCCGAGGATCTCCGCCAGCAACGGCCGACGGTGTTCCTCGGCGTGCCGAGGCTGTACGAGCGTGCGTGCGCTGCGATTCGCAGCAAGGCCCAGCACAATTGGCTGAAACGCGGACTTCTCACTTTCACGGCAAGGGCCGGCTGGGAGGACTTCGAAGCCGGCCACGGTCGGGCGCAGAAGCTTGGTTCGGTCAAGCGGCGGTTGTGGTCGATCCTCGATCGCTCGGTGGGCATGCAAGTGCGCGCCGCGTTTGGCGGCCGAGTGCGTGTCGCCGTCACCGGCGGCGCCCCGCTGCCAGTCGACGTGTCGCGCTTTCTCATCGGACTGGGGCTGCCTCTTGTCGAGGGCTATGGACTCACCGAGGCAGGCCCCGTCGTAGCATCCAACAGCGTCGACGACAATCTGCCCGGCTCGGTTGGCCGACCGCTCGAAGGTGTCGAGGTGCGCATCTCTCAGAAGGGTGAGCTGATGGTGCGCTCGCCCAGCATGATGCTCGGCTACTGGCAGGCTGTCGCGACAACGGCAGACGCAATCGATCAACAAGGTTGGCTCCATACGGGAGACCTGGCTGAGATAGAGGACGGTCGCGTCTTCATCCGCGGTCGCCTCAAGGAACTCATCGTGTTGTCGACGGGAGAGAAGCTCGTGCCGACCGAGGTGGAAGCGCGGATCCTGAGGAATCCGTTGTTCGAGAACGTCCTGGTTATCGGTGACGGCAGGCCGTTTCTGGCTGCCGTCCTGACTTTGAAGAACGAGCACTGGGCGGCTCTGGCTCGCGCCGAGGGCATACCCGTCGAGGAGCCGAGCCACGATAACGCACGGGCAGAGGTGCTGCGCATCCTCGAAAAGGAGCTCGAGGATCTCGCCCGCCATGCGCATGTGCGCGCTGTGCATCTGACCCTCGAACCCTGGACCATTGCCAATGGCCTGCTGACGCCGACCTTGAAAGCCAAGCGCGGCCCGGTTCAGGAGAAGTTCGCGACCGAAATCGCGGCGCTCTACTCGCAAGATCCTCGTGCGAGAATGGTGGCAAGGGAATGATTGCAGCCCGCCTGCTCGTTTAAAGACCTCGGGATACATGCGGCAGCGCTCCACGCCCTCCATTTAGTGGGACATAAGAACGGGAATGGTCATGTTGTGGAGCACGTGGCGTGTCGCGCCTCCAAGGATGAACTCGCGGAACCGCGAGCGGCCATAGCAACCCATGACCAGAAGATCGGAGCCGTGCTTGCCGGCTTGGCGCAAGAGTTCCTCGCCGACCTCGACGCGATCGGTCTTGGAATGCGCGCCCTCGCATCGCACGCCATGACGGGCCAGAGCGGCGCAAATCTCGGCGGTCGCGATGTCACTCGGGCCGATCGCCTCATTTTGGGGATCGATCCAAAGCACGCGCACGTCCTGCGCCTTGCTCAAAAGGGGAAGGGCGTCGAAGATCGCCCGTGCGCCTTCACGCTTACCGTTCCAGGCAACGAGGATGCGGGAGCCGACCGGCTCGAGGTCACCCGAGTTCGGCACGATCAGGACGGGCCGCCCTCCTTGCAGCACGAGATCCTCTGGGATGTCGAACATGTCGGCATACTCCCAGTCGCTCACGCGCTGCGACGCGATGATGAGATCGGCGGCACGACCGTGATCGAGGACAGCGTTACAATACGACGGGGTCGGCGCTTTGTAGAGACGCCATCCGGGCGCGATCTGCAGGCCTTGAACTGCTCTCTCGAAGGACTGGTGTGCTCGTTCCGCCTCCTCCCGATAGGCCGCAAGTAATCCGCCCACCACCGATCGCGCCATCGGCCATTGAATCGGCGGAGCGGGAACAAAAGGGAGCACGAATAGCCCGCTCAGATGGGCGTTGAAACGTTGAGCGACCTGGGCCCCGACATCTAGCAGGCGTCCGACACGTTTGTCATCGTTGATGTGCAGGAGAATGGTTTTGTACATGGACTGAAGTCCTTGGTTCGGTTGTTGACTGAAGCACAGCTGATCGGACAGACTCGTGCGTCTGGCGTGCGAAGACCGGCGGAATACTTCGACCCAGCTCATTCTTCGAGGCGTGCACGCACAGCAAGGACATCGCAAGGCGCGACAGACAGCAGGCGTTCGGCGACACTTCCGAGCATAGACCGCTTCACGCCCGACCGCCCATGCGTGCCAACGACCAGGAGGTCGGGACGTTGAGCGTCGACACGGCGGAGAATGACTGAGACCGTTTCACCCTCCTCCATGCTCGCCTTGAGCTTGAACTCTTTGATCTCGAGCTCCCTGCTCATCTCTGCGGAGACGTCCTCGATCATGCTCAGGAGCTGCGCTTGGTGTTGAGCCCCGAGATCGGCCAGAGCCTTGTGTCGCCGCATCGACCGGGCAATCGGCGCTGACGTGATGTGCAGCACCGTGACGTCGGCGTGCGGGAACAAACGCAATGCAAGTTCGAGGGCATATCGCGACGGTTGCGAGAGATCGGTGCCAACCACAATGTTGCGGTAGGCGCGCATTGGCTTCTTCTTCACGACCAGGATGGATCGGTCGCCCAGACGGACGACCCGCTCGACTGTCGTCCCTCGGAACGTGTCGATCAGCGCATCTGCGCGGTGGATACCAAGGATGATGAGATGGGCGTGCGTGTCCTTGGCTTGCTCGATGATGGTCTGATGAACCCGGCCGCGAACAAGCCGGACTTGGATATCCGCGTGGCCCTTGATCTTGCTGGCATCGATCTGATGGTTGATGAAATCCATCGCCTCCCGATGCAGTCGCTGACCTATCTCAGCGGGCAGCGCGTCGTCGATCACGTAAACAATTGTCAGGAGCGCCCGTTGCTCGCGGGCCAGACGCAGGGCGCGATCAAAGGCGCGATCCGAGCGCTCCGACAGATCGGTCGCGAGAACAAGGCTGAGCTGAGAGTCAAAGCCATGCATTTTCTTGCCTCCTTGGAGCGATCCATCCGATTTCGTCGATTGACGTTCTTCCACGGCATCAGAGTTTCAAGAGTGCCGCCGCAAAAAGAACCACGATCACCAGCGGCACCACGAAACGAACCAGTCGCACCCACCATTGTGCCGGGCCGTCAGCAAGCCCCGATTCGCGCGCCGCCTGCCCGCCCGCCCAGAGCCAACCGACAAAGACCGATACGAGAAGAACGGAGAGCGGCAACAGGATCTCGCCAACGACCGTGTCATACAGCTCCAACAGTCCCATGCCGCGCACGGTGAAAGCCTTCCACGGTCCATGGCCGAGCGCAGTTGGAACGCCTGCGAGGAAGATCAGGCCAGCAAGAAGCCATGCCGCGCGGGCCCGAGCGATACCGCGCCGCTGCATCAGCGCGGCCACCGGCACCTCCAGCAGCGCAACGGCGCTTGTCAGCGCGGCGGCCAGCAGAAGCGCAAAGAATGCGACTGCGAAGAGCGTGCCACCCGGCATGCGCCCAAAAACCTCCGGCAAGGTTATGAAGGCCAGCGGCGGACCGCTCGCCGGGTTGAGGCCGAACGCGAATACAGCGCCGAACACGGCAATGCCGGTCACCAGTGCAAAGGCCGTATCCGCAATGGCGGCCAACACGGCCGTGCGCGGCAGAGATTGGCGCCGCCCGGCATAGGCTCCGTACGTCAGCATGGCGCCATAGCCGACGCCCACGGAGAAGAAGGCTTGACCGATCGCTGCCAGGTAGAGCTGCGGACGCGAAAGCGCAGACCAGTCGGGAATGAACATGAACGAGAGCGCCCGCGACGAACCGGGAAGGCTCAGGGAATAGGCGGCAAGTCCGACGACCATGACGGCCAGCGCTGGCATCAGCAGACGGCAGAGCCGCTCGATCCCCGCGGTCACACCTGCCGCCACGATAGCGGCCGTTGCGGCCATCACCCCGGCCTGCCAGAGCACCGGCGCGACGGCATGACCGGTAAAGGCGTTGAAGGCGTCCGTGTAGCTTTCGCCGGAACCAGGAGCCAGGCGGCCCATCAGCGCGACGGAGAGGTAGCGCGCGACCCAGCCCGCGATGACGGCATAGTAAGCGAGCGTCACGAAGCAACCGATGACGGCAATCCAACCGATGACGGCAACACCTGAGCGTTTCGATAGATTTGGATAGGCGCTCGTCGGATCCGCACCTCCAGACCGCCCGACCAGAAACTCGGCGAACAGCACCGGCAAGGCAATGAATGCCACAGCGACGACGTAGACGACAATGAAGGCGCCGCCGCCATTCTCGCCGGCTAGGTAAGCGAACCTCCAGATATTTCCGAGACCGATCGCGGAGCCGACCGTAGCCAGGAAAAACCCAAAACCCGACGTCCAAGAGGGATTCATATTCTTGTCACCAAAGCTGATAGATGAAGAACAGAAACATCGCGAGAACCATGGTCACTCAAAGAATGGCGAGAACGGCCTCATAGTTGTTCACGATGGTTCATCCTGATGCTGCGTAGACCGGCATTTAATAGGTATTCCCGAAACACATTGAGATTTCTTGGCAGCTCGGCCCCGCTCAGTTGCTGCATCAGATCAATGTGCAACCAGAACCGGAAGGTCCATGTGTCGAAGGACATGACGTGTGGCGCCGCCGAGCAACCATTCCCGCATCCACGAGCGACCGTAGGCACCCATCACCAGGAGATCGGCGCTGTGCGCGTGAGCCGCTTTGAGTAACCCGGCTCCATCCGTCACGCCCTCAATGACAAGGCGCGCGGCTCTTGCCGCGACGCCTTTGCAGCGCAGACTCTCCGCGAGATCATGTGGAGGCCAGTGCGTGATACTTGAGAAAGACTCGCGGCGTTGGCCCGAGAGCACGACAACCTCCTTCGCCCTGACGAGTATCGGCATTGCGCCGCGGACCGCGAGCGAAGCCTCGCGGCTATGGTTCCAGGCAATCACGACGCGCTCGCCAACCCGAGGGAAATTACCGGCGCTCGGCACGACGAGCGTCGGAGCGCCACTGCCGAGGGCGGTCTCCTCGACCGGATCCCAGTCGATGGGATCGCCGGCACCGGTCTGTTCGACGACGACCAAATCGTACAAGCGGCCCATGAACGACAGCATCTCGCTGGCTTGACCTTCACCCTGCAACCAAGTGCCGTCGAGCTGTTGCGTTCGCAGGTCGGCCAGAAAGCGCGATTTTGCGGCCTCTGTCTTGGAGTCCCACTCAGCTTGGCGCTGCGTGACGATTGCGGCACCGTCACCGAACATGTTCCTCAGCGCCGCCATGTCGCGCAAGGTGTGAAGACCGGTCAGCCGTGCACCCAGGTCCTTGGCGAGCCTGGTGGCAACCCCAACGGGCTCCGACCGCATCTCATGGGCCTTAACGTGAACGAGGATGTCCATAGCGGTCCTTCGGGAAGACGGTCATTTGCGGCGCAGCCGTATCGGTCGGCCGGCAACGCTCTACTGCGTCACGACTTCGAACCTTCCGGACTGAGGGTCGAGTGTCTGGAGTTGCCCGGTCGCGATGTCGAAATAGGCGCCTGAAAGGCACAGCTCCCGCCGCGCCAGCTTCTCTCTCACGAACGGAAAAGTCCGCAGGTTCTCGATCGACAGACGAATGCCGGCGTGCTCCAGCGCCGTCTGTCGCCGCTCGGTGTCAAGTTTGGCGTTCTCCTTCACAACGTCACCCCAGGCGGGGCGAAGCAACGACATCCACTTGCCGATGAAGTCGCCAGTTGCAGGAGTGTGCAAGGCCTTCGACCGATCGGTGCTGAACCGCTCCAGAAATGCGCGGATGCCGCCGCACCGCGCGTGGCCCATGACGATGATGTTCTCCACGTGAAGGCCGGTGACTGCAAACTCGATGGCGGCACTGGTGCCGTGGAACCCGACGGGCTCGTAGGGTGGCACGAGGTTGGCGACGTTCCGTACGACGAACAGGGCCCCTGGACCCGCGTTGAACACGCGAGACGGATCGACGCGACTGTCGCAGCAGGAGACCACCATGGTCTTTGGCGACTGGCCGCGGTGCGCGAGCTGGCGATAAAGCTCAGCCTCGCGGGCATAGTGCTCCGCGAGGAACTCGTGATACCCCGACGTGAGCTCGTCGATGTCGTCCAGCCTGATGACGTCTGACGCAAGCGGCGAATCCGGACCTTCCTTCGGCGTGAGCCCGTGCGTCGTCACGTCATGTTGCCCGAACTTGCCCTCGGACCCGCGACCTGAGCCGTGGCCCGCCTCGACGAACGCTTCGAGGTCCTTGGCCGCAATCCGCCATTCCCGGCTGATATGCACGCCGCGAAGACTTCCGCGCCGCATCCAGCCACGCACGGTCGCCTCCTTGACTTTCAGGAGCTCGGCCACCTCGCGCACGGTATAGAGTGGTTTTTTCAGCATGCCGCCACCTACGTCTCTCAATGGTCGTTTGTATAGGTTTTCGTTTGTGAAGCGTCTTTGACGTAGATCAACGACGACCTACAGGCATGCGTGCTTGGATGCTGGCGCAATCAGAAGAAAGCGCTCGCCGTGCCCGGTATTTGGAAGCCTCCGCGCAAGATCCTTTGTGCCACTGACCTGACGCCGACCTGCGATCGAGCCGTGGATCGTGCGATCGAGCTGGCGCGGCGCTGGAAGGCCTCTCTGCTCGTCGTCCACGTCGTCGATAACACGCTGCCTGCCCGCGATTTCACTGAACGCGTTCGCAAGTCGGAGGTCTTGCTCGAGCAGCAGATTAAGGGCCATCCGGAAGCGGCAGGGCTCGACATCGATACGCTCGTCTCACTCGGCAGTCCGGCCGAGCGCATTCTCGGAAAGTGCGACCGCCTGTTCATCGACCTGCTCGTGATGGGGCCTGGCGAGCGGACATCTCTGGCTCAACGACTGCTAGGGTCCACGGTGGACCATGTGTTGCGTCGCGCGCTGCAACCGGTCTTGTCGGTGCGCAACCGCGCTTTCGCGCCCTATCTCAGTTTGGCGATTGCGGCAGACTTTTCGCCGCCCTCGAAAGAGGCACTCGAGTGCGCTCTGGAACTGTTTCCCGATGCGAAGGCAACGGTCGTCCATGTCTACGATGATGCGCTTCACGGCCTGCTTGCGAGCGACAAGGTGACAGGCCATCTCGCGGAGCGTCACAAGCGGGAGATGCGGGCTTTGGCGGAGAAAGCCATCGCCGAGTTCGTCGAGAATGCGCGGACTTCGCGTCTGAATCTGACAACGGCGGTCGAGATCGGAGCACCGGATATTGGGCTGAAGCGGTACATCGAACACTCCAACCCAGATCTGGTAGTTGTCGGCACACACGGCCGAACCGGACTGCGCCGGGCAGTGATCGGCAGTGTCGCCGAGCGCCTCATCGGCACACTTCCATGTGACGTGCTTGCGGTGCGGCCGACCGAGTGAGACCGATGGGCATCCGCAGGACTGGCGAGAAGAGTGCTGGGCACGCGGAGTACTTGTGACGCGGTTGATGGCCCTCAAGGCATGAGAGTGCCGAAGGCAAGCATTGGGAAACCTCTGAACAACTCCTCGAACGTGGCAGACTGGTGCCACTAATGCGAGGAGGTCTCCCATGTCCGACCAGGCGCGGTCTGAGGAATTGCTTTGCTTCTGGCGCTGGCAGCTCTCACAGTGCTGCCAGTCAACTATGCGGACCTCGCACTGCTGTTGTTCGCCATCGAACTCATGACCGCCGAGGCTTTCACGCCCGGCATCGGGATCCTCGGCATTAGGGGGGCGATTTGCCGAGACGACACATTTTAGTTGGCCTGAGGGGAGCCCAGACGCCAATCTGGTGCAGAGCCAGAAGGATTCCTGGGTTAGAGGACTTTGCCATCATAGGCTCGGGCTTAGCCTTCCGCGACCCCGCCCATCGAACAGCAATTCACCGAGACTGCGGTCTATGAGAAGCTTGTCGACGAACTCCGCGCCATGCAGCGCATTCGCATCCTGGCGGCGTCTGCGGCCCAGGAATGACGTCTGCGGTTCGCGGCGCGCTCTGAGCTTACCTCGCCTCGTCCTCGACCTGGCCGCGGGCCTGCAGCCACAGCATGACGAGCCAGCAGGCGATCGCCCACAGCGCGCCTAGCGCCCAGCCCGCCAGCACGTCGGTCGGCCAGTGCACACCGAGATAGACCCGGCTGGCGCCTACCAGCATCGTGAGGAAGATCGCCACGCCAATGATGTAGGCCTTGACCGCCTGGCCCGACTGAGTGCGCGCCAGCATCGCTCCGAGCGTCAGGTAAACGATCGCCGACATCATGGCGTGGCCCGACGGAAAGCTCGCCGTGTAGACCTCGACGCCATGCGGCACGAGCTCCGGCCGCGGCCGCGCATAGGCCCACTTCATGGTCTGGCTCACCAGCGTGCCGCCCGACACAGCAACAATGATCGCCAGCGCCGCATGACCCTTGCCGGTCAGCACGAGGAAGCCCGCCACCGCCAGCACCATCAGCACCAGCACGCCGGTACCGCCGATTGCCGTGAAGTCGCGCATCATCTCCTCGAACCACATGGGGCCGATCGGATCGGCCGGATCGCCGGCTACGCGCAGCGCGAGAAGCACGCGCTTGTCGAAGGCGCGCGTGTCTCCTTCGGCCACTTCGTCCGCCAGCACGGCGAAGACGAACAGCAGGACCGCCCCAACAATCGTGATCAACAGCATGCCGCGCTCGATGCGGTTGACATGCGCCACGAGCGCCGCGAGCCGCGAATGCTCGCGCAGCCAGCCCAGCACCTGTCCCAGCTTTTCACTCATAGCCCAACCGATCTCTGCACGCTGCGCGGGTCAATCTCATCCAGCCCGACCATACGTCCGATGTTGGCGGGTGTTGTGCCGCTCTCGCGCAGCGATCGCAAGTTCGAATTGGGTGGCGCTTGCTGGCTACGTAACGGAAGGCGCTCTGGATGAAGCGCTCGGCCTTGCCGATGGCCTGGGGCGTATAGGGCTTGGTGCGGATGTGCTTGATGCCGAGCTTGTGGCAGGTCGCGGCCCAGAGCTTTGATTTGTAGCAGGCGCCGTAGCATGTTGGGAACTTGCCCGACGGAGGCCCTGAGCGCCTGCGGAGGATCAGAGCTCAAGCAGGTGGTCAGGGCCGGGCCGCAGATCTCTAAAGTGAAGGTGTCGAACCCACTCTTTGGAGAAGCCCGGCCATGACCATTCTTAAGACTACGCCAGCTCCAGCCATCCTGGTAGCCATCGACGTGTCGAAAGTTCGCAACGACGTCCTGATCGAGATGCCGGGCGCTGCTCGACGGCGCCGGTTGGTGATGCCGAACACGCGCATCGAGCACGATCGCTTCATCGATACTGCGGGCACTTGGCCAGCCGGTCATCGCGGGGCTTCGAGGCGACGGGCAACTACCACCGCCGGCTCGCCTTCCGCCTGCTCGAGGCCGGCGTCTCGCTACGGCTCGTGTCCTCAGTCGCGCTGGCAAGGACGCGTTAGGCGCTGCACAACGGCTGTGATAAGAACGATCCGAAGGACGCGCAGGTCATCCTGCACATGCTCTAGATCGGCGCCACGCAGACCTACGCCGATCGCCTCCTCACCGGTATCAACGATATCCAGGAGCTGTCGAAGACGCACGAGGTGATTTCGAAAGCGATGTCCCCGGGCGTTGAATACTCCCTGATTGTGGGCATCGAAAATTTCCCAGCTGGCATCGCAGCCTGACGCACTACCTGCCATTATATTTTCCGGAGGCCGCACGGTTCGCCGGCAACTCTCGCAGCGACTGGTTCCTCGCCTTTCTAGAGGCGTTTCCGACACCGGCCAGCATTATCGCGCTCTCGAAGGACGCCTTCGTCGAGTCGTCCTGGGGCGTGGTCGGCAGGAAAGTCTCAGAAGCTCGCCTTTTGGGCGATATTTACGAGACCGCAGCCTCCTCGATCGGCTTGCCGGTCGCGCTAGACAGCGCTGCGATCAGCATGTTCCGTATCGTCATCGCCGAGGGGCGAAGCCGGGTCCGCCAGCGCGACCTGATAGAGGCGCAAGCGCACGCGGCGCTTGCATCCAATCCGGATTACCAGCGTCTGCGGCAGATCCCGGGCATCGGACCGATCACTGTGCTGACCGTGTTCGCTGAGGCCGGCGATCTCCGCCGCTTTGGCCATCATCGAAAGTTCCTGAAATTCTGCGGCCTCGATCTCGCAACCTATCAGTCCGGTCAGTTCCGCGGCCACGCGAAGCTATCGAAGTTCGGCAATGCTCGTCTGCGGCGCGCCTTCTGGATCGCCGCCCAGGTTGCTATCCGCCAACCCGACAACAGCTTTCGAGCCAAATACGAGCGCTACATCGCGCGAGATCGCGACAATACCGATCTCAAGCGCAAGGCGGTCACAGCCATTACCGCCAAGATGGCGCGCACTGCGCATGCGATCATCAAAAGCGGTGCTGACTATCGGCCCTTCTTCGAAGGGTCGATGCCAAGCCGGAGAACCTCTCTCAGCAAGTGCCGTGAGGGCGCATCCGCGATCCTGTAGATAATGCTCGGGTCTTCCGCTTGGAACTGCATCTCGTGTTGAGGACGGTGAGGGCCAATGTATCGCGTCATGGACCCTGTGTTCGCTATGGATGAGAGCTTCTTCCTTGATAGCGGAAGCCGCTTGGATGACGTTGACGTGAAAGCACTGACCTCAGTCAATGAATGGAGATCTGTTGCCCGCTTCGGCGCCGAGTCCCCCAACGGGCGCGGATGAGATCACGCATAGCCTCGCGCGCAACATTGGGCACCCAACGCTCGTCAGCTCACTGGCTCGCTGCAGTTTGGCCAGCATGACCGCGTCGCGACGATCGTCTTCACGCGATCGCCGGCTTTGATCGGAATGAGCGATGGGGCAACGACGATGCAGTCGTGACCAATTTCGGCGAGCTGCCGGTGGAGGCCGTAGCCGCCAGGGTCGGCCTCGTAGCAAAAGTTCAAGCGCCGATCGCCCTTGCCGAACCGTTCGACCAGCTTGGCGATATGGTACGGCCGGTTTGGGAATACGCCGACGTAGCGCACCTCCCCCCGCGCCGACCCTCGGCAACTGCGACCGAGACGGTCGCCTTGTGCACATCCAGTCCAACTTATGTGATAAAGTTTATCTGGCCCGTCCCCCATGCCTGAGGCTCGGCGCTGGTCCTCCGGCGCAATCCTCGGGCAAGCCGCCAGCCCTCACACGGCGAACATCGGGTCTAGAGGGTTTCCTCTACTCTTCAAGATTGCCCTTCGATGATGTTCATGAATTGCGCCAACGGGAAGCAGCCGGTCGGCATCCCATCGAGCAGTGTCTTAAGCCGGTGAGATCAAATGTACGCAACCTCGCACGCGCCATGTGGAATGTTGCGCATAGACTCACATTTTGCCCTGCGTTAGTGTAGCTTGAGGGATGCGCCTCGATGGAAGTTGCCATTTGGGCTGCGAGAAATCGTCGAAACGACCTCAAATGCGCCACGGGCGTGATGAAGCCATCTTAGCTCACCCTGGCCTATGGAGAACCAGGCGCCATGAAGATGGAGGTCGCCGCGCGAGACAGCTTCCGCTACGAACGGGAATGTGTTGAGGTTCAGAATCGACTTTTTGATCGCTAGCTCCTCGAGCGCCTCCTGACACTTCTCTGGCGACAATTGCGGTCGCCGCTCAAGCAGTTCGTCGCGAACGTCTTCGATGAGCGCCACCCAGGGGCCGATGAAGAGCCCAGCTGGCGCGGCGTTGCCCGCAGCTTTGAGTGAAGCCGCCACGCCGCCGCACTGTGCGTGACCTAAGACGACGATCGACTCTACGCCAAGCTCCGTGACAGCGAACTCAACGGCAGCGCTCGTGCCGTGATAGTGGCCAAGTTCCTCAAACGGCGGCACGAGCGCCGCGACATTGCGGACTGTGAAAAGCTCGCCGGCCGATGCCTGGAAGATCGTCGTCGGATCGACCCGGCTATCGGCGCACGCGATCACCATCGTATGGGGTTTCTGCTCTAAGGCGAGCACTTTATAGCGCTCGACCTCCTTGGGGAACTGCTCGCGCCGAAACTGTTCGTATCCTTTAGCAAGGCGGGGCGGAATCATCATTGTATCCAGTTTTGTTCAACGTTGGGCGATCAGCGATCATCACGGTCAGCGCTGCGCGGCCTGGCTCAGGATCTCGGTTACGGAGTGCAAGCCCTCGCCTCGACCAATCGCATCTGCGACAGCATTGATGTCAACCGCCTCGAGCAGGCTCGCATTCACGCCGTGCTGTTGGAGCATCTCAATAATCTGGACTTGATTTAGTCCTGCGAGACTTGCTGAATCAATTCCTGATCGCTCCAGGACTTCAGCGATGCTGCTGGCCGTGGCCGTGGCCGTGGCCGTGGCCGTTACCGCGCCGCCAAGGAATCGGCTGACCATATCGCCGATGCGACCGAAATCTAACATTCTGTCCTCCTCTCCTCTGCACAGTGCTGACCCGGTTTGCTGGTACTTTCCGACGCGATCACGATAACGGCCTGGGCGTGCCCATTCACCGATCCGTGCCACTCGGTCGAGACCGAGATGGCGATTCTGCCCCGCGGCGTCGCAAATATGCTGCTACGCGCGTGCGGCCGTTCTCTCTCGCTCATACTTCTCCTCTCTGTCGTCTACGGCCAAGGCGATTTGCCGGCTCTCGTTAGGTACCGCAGAGTTAATAGAGGCCGACGCCAATGACCAATCGGTCCCCGACCCTGGCCTGATCGGATTTTCCTATCAGCTTGGGACTAAATCGGGTCGACCCTATATCATCGATCACGACCAGGGCCCGTGGCGATCAGCGCGCGTGCGACGGACTGCAGGAGGGCCTACGATGCCTAATATTCGTCAACTTGAGTATCTGGTCGCAGTCGCCGACACTTTGCATTTCCGACGCGCCGCCGAACGCTGCAGCACGACCCAGCCGACATTGAGCGAGCAGCTGAAAACCCTAGAGGACAGGCTTGGGGTGCAACTGGTCGAGCGCAATCGGAACCGGGTAGTTATGTCGTCGGTTGGACTGCAAATCGTTGAGGTCGCACGTCGAATCCTCATCGACATCGGCGAGATCCGCGCGCTCGCAAACAGCGGAGGCCGCGAGCTCGCTGGTCTTCTCCGCTTGGGCCTGCCGCCGACCATCGGACCCTATCTTCTTCCCCACGTCCTGCCGCCGCTGCACAAGGCACATCCTGATCTCAAGCTCTACGTGCGAGAAAGCTCGCCGAGCGCCTTGCCTGGCGCACTCGAAGATGGCGCGCTCGACGTCGTTATCACGATGCTACCGGTGCAAAGTTCGCATTTTGTGAGTTCATTTCTGTTTCGCGAGCCGCTGCATCTTGCGGTCGGCGCGGATCATCCGCTCGCACGTCAAGCCGTGGTGGAGCGCGCGGACCTCGCGGGGCAAGATGTTCTCGCCCTCGGCAAAGGCCATCAGCTCCACGATACCGTCCAGTCGCTTTGCCTCGAGATGGGGGCAAGGCTGCGGTACGAGTTCGAGGGCACCAGCCTCGACACACTGCGCGAAATGGTCGTGATGGGGCTCGGCATCACGTTCCTGCCCGGCCTCTATGTCCGTCGGGAAATCGTCGGCGATCCCAATCTGCGGCTTCTGTCGATTAGGGGCCGCGCCCTTCATCGCACGGTGGGACTTGTCTGGCGGAGAGCAAGTGCTCAACAGGCGTCCTATCTGAAGCTCGCCGACTTCTTAAAGGCGGCCGTCGCCGACCAGTTCGGCGATCTTCCCGATCGCGACTGAACGTTTGCTTTTCTGTTTACGCGTCGCCCAAAAAGGAGATCCTGCTGTGGACCTGTTCTTTGGATACATGACCGGTGATTGGCTCGGAATGCCGGCGTGGGCGTGGCTCTCCTTCTTGCTCGTCGTGTTGACAATGCTTGCCGTTGATTCGGGCATTTTTCACCGCAAGGCCCACACGCCGAGCGTTGCCGAAAACGTGGTCATCGCCGGGACGGCCATGACACTGGGCCTTTCTTTCTCGGCCGTCGCGTGATGGCTTTAATATTTGGGTGGTGCGAGCTCGCTGGACACTGTGATTGCCTCGGCTGAGACTGCTTCTGTCCCCCGTCAGGACCTACCGGACGGTTCGACTTGATTGCGTAGTAGAGGAGAGTTTTCAGCTCATCGTCGCCCCAAGGAGGGACATGATGAGACAGGCTCCGCAGAGTGCGGAGGCGACAGTCAGAGACATTCGCCGGGCGACCCGGCGACACTTCTCGGCCGAGGAGAAGAAACGCGTGAAGGCGGGCCAGCGCTTGAGCATGTAGTCCATGGCTTTGGCGACATCGTTGCCGCGCGGCAGCTTCGGCCGCTCGGATCGCATCCGAGCTTCGAGCCCGGCGACCAGAGGTGCGCTCAGCTCCCGGCGGAGCGCAAGCCGTTCCTCCACGCTCCGTCCATTGATGCCGCGCTCGATCTCGAACAGGGCGTCAATGCGCCGGACGGTCGCCAACGCCAAGGGCGAGATGACGCCAAGCGCTTTACCCTCGGCCTTACGGCGAGCGCTGGCCTCGATACCGGCGAGCGCAAAGAATGGTCGGCGCGCGTGCGCCCAGCAGCCCGCACTTCGAGGATGGGCCCCGGGATGCGACCGGCCTCGTATAGCCGATTGTAGCCGCCATGAGCGTCGGCCTGAAGTATCCCCCGCCATCGCGAGAGGTGCTCCTCGAGGTGCGCACCGCCACGATCACGCAAGTAGTAGAACATGGCGGCCGGCGGGGCTCGTCCGCCGAACGGCCGGTCATCACGCACATGGACCCAGCATCTGCCGGTGTGGGTCCTGCCTTTTGCGAGAACCGGCACCGTGGTGTCGTCGCCGCGCAGCCGTTCGGCGGCGACAACCGCCTCCTCAAGGCGATAACCGATAGTCTCTACCGCTACCTTGATCACCGGCAGCGGCAGCGGGCGGACCGGCTGCTTCCACCGATCCTCAAGGAGATCGGAGGATGTCGAGATTGGTCGCCATACCCATTGGTCGCTTAGCTGGCCAGCTCTCCTTTCCGTCTTACCGGCAAGCGCAAGCCCCTCCCCCCAATTTGTGCTTGCCGGTATCCCGCCCCGCTCCGGCGTCCCTCCCGGGGCGGGGCATTTCGCGCTGGCTGCCAGTGTCGCCCTCGTCTAGGTGGGGGAGGACTTGCCGAGCGGCCAGGGCGTGTCACCCTGCGCGCCTTGTCGTTTGACATCGGGCGCTGCTGCCCGAGGCCACAGGCTGGGCATGTTCGCGCGTGCCGGCGAGGGTCACCCCGCATCGGGCCAAGCTTTCCACGGAAACGGCATCTCCTCCGTGGCGCACGCCAAGAAGCGCGCCGCGTCCGCCAGCCAGACGGACATTGACCGGCCGAACCGCAGCAGAAATTCGTTCGGCGCGCCGGCAAACAGCAGCCATAGGAATTGCACGACTGCCAGTAGATTGAGCAGGGGGTGTGCGATGCTGAATGCGAGCATGAAGAACAGCACGAACAGTCCTCGCTTCCACGCCGTCTGCCTGCCAGCGCCCTGTTGCTTGTCGAGTTCCATCGGTCGTGTCCTTGATCCCTGCCGTCGCTGCCCGCTGTGTCGCGACGGCGCCCACGCTCGGCGTCTTGCAAGAGCAATCCCCGTGAAGGCCTTCAGCCCAGCACGTAGCTGCCTGGCGCGTCCGCCAGCGGCGGCAGTGCACGTTCCGGCGCGCCCGTGCGTGGGGGCGAGGTCTTCTCCCGGGAGTGTGTGCGGAGCCACTCAAACCACGCCGGCCACCACGATCCCTCGGCCTGCGCCGTTTGTGTCAACCAAGTGTCCGGATCGATGTAGCGATCCCTCTCTGTCCGGGTCGCTACCCGAAAATGTCGACCTGTCCGACCAGGCGGGGAGACTACCCCGGCGTTGTGTCCGCCGTTGGTCAGAAGGAAGGTGACATCGGTGTCCATGAGAAGGTTGAACTTATAGACCGAGCGCCAAGGTGCGACGTGGTCGCTCTCGGTCCCGACGGCGAATACGGGCACGCGAATATCTCCCAGGGCGACCGGGCGGCCTGCCACCTCATAGCGGCCTTCGGCCAACTCGTTGGCCATGAACAGCCTGCGCAGGTATTCGCTGTGCATACGATACGGCATGCGGGTCGAATCGCTGTTCCACGCCATCAGATCGAAAACTGGTCGCCGCTCACCCATCAGGTAATCGTGCGCCATGCGGGACCAGATGAGGTCGTTGGAGCGCAGTAGCTGAAATGCACCGGCCATCTGGTGCGCGTCGAGGTAGCCCTGCTCCCACATCATGTCCTCCAGGAATGCCACCTGCCCCTCGCCGATGAAGAGCGTGAGCTCACCGGCCTCCCGGAAGTCGATCTGACCGGCCAGAAACGACAGTGTGGCAAACGGCTCGTCGTGGTCACGTGCCATGGCCGCGGCACTGACGGCGAGCAGCGTACCGCCGAGACAGTAACCGACGCCATGCACGCGCGTGTCGGGCACGATGCGTGCAACGGCGTCGAGGGCGGCCGTCACGCCGAGCCGGTGATAGTCCTCCATGCCGAGTGAGCGATCGTCCCGGCCCGGGTTCCTCCAGGAGATCATGAACACGGTGAAGCCCTGTTCGCGAAGATGACGGACCAGCGAGTTCCCGGGGGAAAGGTCCAGGATGTAGTACTTCATGATCCACGCCGGCACGATCAGCACGGGCTCGGGATAGACCCTGTCGCCGGCCGGCTCGTACTGGATGAGCTCGACGAGCCGATTGCGGAAAACGACCTTGCCTGGCGTCGTGGCAAGCTCCCTGCCCACGCGGAAGTTCTCGGTTCCGACCGGTGGGCGACCGTTGCAAGCCCGCTCCCAATCCTCGACCAGATTCCAGAAGCCGCGTACCAGGTTGAGCCCGAGCTCGGCCTGAGTCTTGCGAAGGAACTCCGGATTGGTGGCGACGAAATTGGAGGGGGAGAACACATCGAGCATTTGCCGGAAGGTGAACTCGAGCACACGTTCGTGATGGGCGGAAACGCCGCGAATGCCGGTTGCCGCATTATGCCACCACTGCTGTTGAAGAAGGAAAGCCTGATGAATCACGTTGAAAGGCCACTCCTGCCATCGGGCGCCGCTAAAGCGCTTGTCCTGCGGCAACGGCGCGATGCACGCCCGATCGGTATGACCGCCCTGCGCGGCGCAATGGACCAGATGCACGGCAAGGCGTGAGCTCTTGCGCACACCCTTCTGCCACAGCTGCAGCTGTTTGCCAGGCGATGCGGAGAGATGCAGGCACCAGTCGAAGTAGGCGCTGGCGAGCGCCATCGGTGACAATCCAAGAGTGATCCGCGACAAGAGATAGTGAAGCGAGCGGTCGAACACCTCTGCCAGACGCAAAGAGGGGTCTTCCTCACTGTCCTGGCAGGGCATTGCTCGCGGTGCGTATTCGCTGAGCGTCGGGGCCATCAAGCAGAAGCTGCGCGGCGATGCCCCGGCACTCGATAGCTCAGAGAGGGCTGACCCTTGCTCGCGCCGGGCTTTTTGATCTGGGCCTTGTTGAAGCATGCTCCACCCGTGCGCCGAGTCCGATGGGGCCGGCTCGTTGCGGCGCTGTCACTCACAACAAACAACCGTAGTGTCGATCTGCTTGCACAACGGGGCCCGGGACTGCCTCATCACATCGACACATCTGATCGGCGTCCGACTGATCGGCATTGACAACCATCAATCCGCCGTGAGCGGGCCGCCGCAGCGCGGACCTCCCACGGCGATAGACGACGCCCTTTCCAACGCGAGGGGCCGGGCAGGATATTCCATTGATTTTCATCAATGACATGCTTGGCGCTTCTTTTTCTAGTGCGATGCAAGCACCACTCCTCAGGCTTGCAGTCCGGGCAAGGAGACAACTGCAATGAAGGCGAATCTCGGCTCTATCGATCGGCTCTTGCGCATCGTTCTTGGGCTGGCATTGGTAGGCGCGGCGCTTGGGCTTTATAGCCCAGCATATACGACGGCTTGGGGTTGGATCGGCATAGTGCCGCTCGTCACGGCCGTTGTGCGCTGGTGCCCAGTCTATGCTCTCCTTGGCATGAAGACATGCAGGGCGTGAACATTGATGCAGTTCGGCGTTTGCATTCCCTCACCAGCCCTTGCCTCGACCCGCCGTCACGCCGATCTCTTGCCAAGATCAGCGTTTGTCACGGTCGACACTGTTCCTGAGAGCGACGCCGTTGGCAGAGCTGATGAAGATCAAAATCGGATCACGCCAGTTCGACCTGCCGCGCTCACGTCTCGCGCGGGTCAGCATTGGTATCGGCCTCATTCTCGCAGGCCTTTTCGGTTTCCTGCCTGTCGTCGGGTTCTGGATGCTGCCGCTCGGGCTGCTGGTCCTGGCGGTCGATGTGCCGTTGGTGCGCCGCCTCCGTAGGAGGCTGCTGATCTGGTGGTACAGGGACAGGCTCAAGTCGTCGCCCATGAAACGTAACGAGTGAAGACCTATGCGCGCTCTCCTGCATTAGGCAGGGACGGCGCATGACACCGCTGGAGACCTGCTCATGCCGGACACAGCTAGCGAGCAGATGGCAGCATCCGTCGTGGATGGCTCGCGGTCCGGCATCTCGGAAGACGTAGCTGGTGGCTGCTGGCCTTGGAGGGCGCAACGCGTTTCGAAGCACTGTTCTGTGGCGTCCAGGGCCCTGATTGCCGACCACGAAGCTGAATGGAACAACTCACTTTGCGTCCGGAAGGTCCGGCAGCCCAACGGTGCACAGGGTGACTGGGTTGTTGTTGAAAGCCACGCCAGCCAGCGGCCCGTTGGCAGCGCGCGCGACCTGCTTGTGGTTGAGCGTCCCGCGGGTCGCCTTACGATCTGCGCTGCCGGGGCGGAGCTGTGAACCACATGAACCATCTACGCTTGGAGCCTTACCGCGCCTATTCTCCGAAGCCGTTGACCAAGGAGGACATGGGGGTATCGGATTCCGCATGGCGGGATGGTCGGCACCGCTGCCAACACGCTGCTCCACCTCGCCGCGTCGACGGGTCAGGTGGCCGCCGCGCCGCCGGCCGCACGGAGGGTGGCATGACCATCATCGGCCTCGATGTCGGCTCGACCACGGTCAAAGCCGTCGCGCTCGCCAACGACCGGGTCGTGTGGCGCGACTATCAGCGTCACGGCACGCGTCAGGCGAAGAAGGTGCACGAGTTCCTCGGCCGCATGCACGAAGCGTGCGGGCTTGTGCCTGGGCGCGACCGCGTCTTCTTCACGGGCTCGGGTGCCGGCGTGATCGCCTCGCTCGTCGGCGGCAAGCTGGTCCAGGAGGTGGTGGCCGTCGCGGCGTCGGTGGAGAAGCTTCACCCCGACGTGCGGTTTGTTTCCGAGATCGGCGGCGAGGACATGAAGACGATCTTTTTCACCGCCTCCGGCAAGGGCAAGTCCAAGCAGGTCTACATGCAGTCGGCGTGCAGCGGCGGAACCGGCACCTTCATCGAGAAGACGGCGCGCAAGCTGCAAATCCCGCCGGAGGCGCTGGCCCGGATGCCCTACGACGGCATGAGCCTGCACAAAGTCAGCTCGAAGTGCGGCATCTTCGCGGAGGCTGACGCCAACACGCTCTTGAAGGGCGGCGTGCCGGTCGAAGAGATCATCGCCAGCCTGTTCGAGGCGGTCGTCTATCAGAACCTTGCCACCCTCACCAAGGGCAACACTCCGGCGCCGCAGGTGCTGTTGCTCGGTGGCCCTAACCTGTTCTTCACCGGGCTGCAGCAGGCCTGGCGCCACCATCTGGCTAAGCTCTGGCGCGAGCGTGGCGTGGCACCGCCGGAAGGGCTTGGGCCGCAGGAACTCGTGACCGTGCCAGAAGAGGCGCTCTACTACGCGGCGCTCGGCTGCGTCGAAATCGGCCAGGGCGAGGCCGAGAATGTCGGCGTTTATGCCGGAACCGATCGCCTCGCCTGGTGGATTGATCAGGGCCAGCACGAGGAAAAGGCTGAGCAGGGCGCCAAAGGATTGGTGCGCGGCACCGCCGATCTCGACGGTTTCCGCCAGCGCTATGCCGGTGGCAAGGCTGCCGGCGCCAAGGGTGCGGTTCGCTCCGACGCGGCGCTATTCGTCGGCTGCGACTTCGGATCGACCACCGCCAAGGCAGTCGTGCTCGCGCCGGACCGCGAGCTCATCTACTCTTGCTACGTCCAGTCGAAAGGCAACCCGATCGAGGACGCCAAGGCGCTGTTCGCCGATCTCCGCTCCGCCGGCGTCGGCAAGGTGGCAGCTCTGGCGCTGACCGGTTACGGCAAGGATCTCCTGAAGGACATCCTCGGCGCCGACATCGGCGTGGTCGAGACCGTCGCCCATGCTCGTTCGGCGATCGAGGTGTTTCCGGATGCCGACGTGATCTGCGACGTTGGCGGCACGGACGTGAAGATCATGATCCTGCGCCAAGGCACGGTCGCCGACTTCCGCCTCAATTCTCAATGCTCATCGGGCAATGGGGCGTTCCTGCAAGGGGTGGCTGAGCGCTACGGCATTGCCCTGGAGGACTATGCGGACAAAGCCTTCGCAGCGACATCGATGCCGAAACTGGCCATGGGCTGCGGCGTCTTCCTGCAGTCGGATATCGTCAATCAGCAGCGCAAAGGCTGGACAGCCGAGGAGATCATGGCCTCGCTTGCCGCTGTCCTGCCGCTCAACGTGTGGATTTATGCCGGGCAGTTGCAGAACCTGCGCGCGGCTGGGCGCCGTTTCGTGCTGCAGGGCGGTACCCACCGCAACCTTGCCGTGGTCAAGGCGCAGGTTGATTTCATCACCTCCAAGGTGCCTGACGCCGAGGTCGTCATTCATCCCCATTCCGGCGAGGCGGGCGCCATCGGTGCCGCCCTGTGCGCCCTGGAGGCGTGGGACGGCGTCAGCCTGAGCCGCTTCCGCGGCTTCGAGACGATCGAGGCGCTCGAGTACCGGACCACGACGAGCAGCAGCACCATCTGCCGTTGGTGCCCGGTCAACTGCAAGCGCGCTTTCATCGACGTGCGGCCGCCGGGCGCCAAGGGCCGGCCGTGGAGCAAGGTTCCCGTCGCGAAGGGCTGGGAGCGCGTCATCAGCGGCAATTCCTGCCCCAAGGGCCTCGTCGAGGATGTCAACGAGATGAAGGTCGTGAAGGCCGATATGGAGGAGCGGCGTCGTGTCTATCCAAATGTTGGCGAAGTGGTTCGAACGCACGCCTTCCGTCGCGCCTGGGCGGGATGCTGACATTGAGGCGCGCGCCAAGCTCAGGATCGGGCTTCCAAAGGTCCTCAACATCTGGACGACGCACCAATTCTGGCTCGGCTTCTTCGGCGCGCTCGGCGTGCCAAACGAGCGCGTCGTCTTTTCCTCTGACACGTCCGAGGAACAAGGGCGTGAATACGGCCGCGGTCGCGGCACCGTGGATTGCTGCTATCCGGTCAAGTGCGTGTCAGGGCATTACGGCGAACTGATCTTCGGGCAGAAGCGCAAGATCGACATCCTGTTCTCGCCGATGATCTATTCCCTCGATTCTTTCCTCGGCGGCCATGTCATGGAGTCGCTCGCCTGCCCGCGGGTGATGGCCGCGCCGGAGAACATCAGGGCCGGCTTTGTCAAGGAGCGCGATGTATTCGCCGAGAACGGCATCGCCTATGTCGCACCGCTAGTCTCGCTGGCCGAGCCCCGGCTCGTGCCGCGCCAGCTTCACGACGGGCTGAAGCACGTTCTACCCGGCCTGTCACTCTCCGAAACGGAACACGCTGTCGAGGCTGGCTACCGCGCGCTCGCCGACTTCAACGCCGAACTCCGTTCGCGGAGCCGTGCCATACTGGAATTGTGCGCCAGCGAGGGACGGGCGTGCATCATGGTGCTCGCTCGCCCCTACCATATGGATGCCGGCATCGGTCACGAGGTCGAAGCCGATCTGCAAGCCCACGGCTATCCGATCCTGTGGGCGCAATACTTCCCGCTCGATGCCGATCTCATGCAGTGGATGTTCGGCGCCGACGTTGCGGCTGGCCACATCAAATCACCCTTCGACATCGCCGACGTCTGGCCCTCCTCCTACAGCGCCAACACCAACGAGATCCTCTGGGGAGCCAAGGTTGCCGCGCGCATTCCCTGGATCACCTGCGCAATCCGTCTGACGAGCTATGAATGCGGCATGGATCAGCCGACCTTCACGCCCGTGCAGCAGATCGTCGAGCGCTCCGGCACGCTGTTCTTCTCCTTCCAGGAGCTCGATTCCACCAAGCCGGCGGGTTCGGTCAAGATCCGGGTAGAGACCGTTCTTTGATGGTGGGTGGTCGTGTCAAGGGCACGGGCCACGTATTCGGATTTTTTTGTTTGCTGACCACTCCCCTTCATTCCCACAACGCCGAGCCCTTCCTTCCGCGCGGAGAAGCGGTCAAGGACGCGCACTTGCGCGCCCGTGAGGGTTTGTCCTTGACGGCTTCGAGCACGGTAGGACGCTGATGGAACGTGGGGTTGCGGAGCTGTCGCCACGTGATTGGCGGGCGCAGAATCTCAGCCGCCGCCCGTCGTTTGCAGGAGGCGCTTGCCCGAGATCTCGATGCTTCGCACGCAGACTACGCGGCAACGATCGCAACCCGAATGGGCCGAGCCCCGCGCATTCCGTGCAAGCGGGGCTCGGTCGCGCGGCACCTTCTGCCGCGCGATAGAGCGTGGCCCGACCGAAGGGAGGGAGCCGCCCAAATCCTTCGCGGCATTCTTTGCAGGTACGCGTGACTGACGACGACCAATGCCGGGCGCAAGGTTCTTTACGAGGTCGGATGCTCCGCCTCAGGATGGGCTTCGTCGAGAAGATGCCTCATATGTCACCCACGCGGTGCGTCAAGGCCCGCCACGGTCGCTACGAGGTCAATCTGCCCGTCGTCCCGGCAGGGACGCCTTCCGCTGGTGCGGAAGCTCTTCGACTACGCGACGGCCGGCTCGGTCGTGCTCCACTCGAACACGGTGCCGTCGCGCCAGATGGCGTGAAGGATCACGGCGAGCTTGCGCGCCACGGCGATGGAGGCGCGCTTCCAGCCGATGCGCTTGGCAAGGCGCAACGCCCATTGCTGCAGCGGGCAGGATCGGCGCAGCCTCGTCATGAGTACGCCGGCAGCCTCGTAGAGATAGCTGCGCAACAGCGGATCATTGGACTTGCCGATGCCGCCAATCCACTCGCTCTCACCGGACTGATACTGCCGCGGCGTCAGGCCGAGATATGGGCCGACCTTCGTCGACGACGTGAAGCGCTGCGGATCGTCGATGGCGGCCTTGAAGGCGAGCGCGGTCATGGGCCCGACGCCCGGCACGGTCATCATCCGGCGCACATCGCCGTCCCTGCGCGCGGTGTCGAGGACGCTGGCCGACATGGCCTTCAGCTGCTTGGCGATCGAAGCATGGGCGGCGAGCAGCGGATCGAGGACGGAGCTGAGCCAATCGTTGTCGGCTCTGAGCTCGACGACACGCGGCATGAACCCACGTCCTTTGGTCGACCCGGTCATCACGCCCAGCGTCTTCAAGGCGCCACGCATCTGGTTCTCGATGGCCCGCCGCGACTGCAGCAGCTGCTGGCGGGACAGCAGCAGGGAACGGATGAGCTGCGCATCGAGGGACCGGACCCGGGCCTCGCGGTACCAGCCCATGCGGACGAGGTCGGCCAGGCCGCGTGCGTCGTTGCGGTCGTTCTTGTTGCGCTTCATCGATAGCACGCGATGCGCGTGGCGGCTGTCGAGGCAGACGACGGGAAGGCCAAGTGCGCGGAACTCGCGCCACAGCCAGGCCGATGTGGCGCCGCTCTCCAGGCCGAAACGCTCGAGGGTCGGTGCGTGCTTGCCCAGGCACTTGGCGATCACTTGCGGATCGGTCGGCAGCATGCGCTCGCATAGAATCCTGCCGGCGTCATCGACGATGCAGACTGCGGTCTCCTTCAGCGACACATCGAGACCGGCATAGGTCTTGCTTGCGGTGCTGGCCGCGCTCTTGGTCATAGGGTGCCCTCCTGGCCGAATCAGTGGAGCGGTCAGGTGAGCACCCCTCAAGTTACTCCGGAGTGCCCTTGATGCGACCAGCCGCCATCACCCCATGTCACCCATTATCTGGAGCGCGCCTCCAAGGGCATCATCGACGCCAAGATCGCGGCCATGCCAGCGGGCTGCCCGCTGGTGCGGCCGCTCGCAGCAGCCCCGCGGCCATCCTCTTTGCTGGGTTGAGCCCGATCATTGCGCGGGCTCAAGAGCGCGCCGCGGGACTGCCTTCTCGGATTGCGGCCCGTCATGCAAGGCCCCCGCGTCGCAAGGCATTGCTGAGCTTGCTGGGCAAGCCGGATTATCAATTTCCCGCACCGGCCCCGCTAGAGCAGGCGCCGTGGAACCATTGTCTCGACGGACCACTGGCCGCTTCGCAAAACTAACCAAGCCGGCACCTGTTGGCGTCCGCTTTCATTGATGAAGATCAAGGCGCATAGCATCTGGCCGATGTTTTCTGTTGCAAAGTACCGCCTAAAAACATGCCTTGGCAGGCTGAGCTGCCAAGGAACGGGCTACTGGCCTCGGAGAGTGCCACGATCCGGTACTGGAGCACGTCCGAGCTCGTGGCCAATGGCGCGCAGCTTGGCGTCCTTCACGTTATCGAGGGTCAAGCCGTCGGCGCCTCAGCTCCGAGTAGCCGACGGCATCGTCCAATGACGATGGAGCACGCACACTTATAAATACGTTGCCGACGTACTCTCGACCTCGACCCTTCAAACGCGAGTAGAGCTGTGACAGAAAGTCGGAGCCGCGGCGTACCTGAGAACGTCCTCCTGGCCAGCGATCTTACGCCGGCTTGTGATCGCGCCTTTGATCGCGCCTTTGATCGCGCCGCGGAGCACGCCTCGGAGTGGCGAGCGGTCCTCACGGTATTGCATGTGATCGAAGCGCCCTCGCTGCGACTTTGGAGCGTGGCACCCACGCTCAAACAAGCCGAAACCGAGATCGAGCGCCTAGTGCGTGACAGCCAAGCCGATCTCAAACACGGCATCATTTCGCATGTCGTTGTCGGTGATCCCGCGGAGCGAGTGGTCGCAAAGGCGCAGGATGGGCCCTGCGATTTGATCGTGACCGGGCGAGGTCACGATGGCACCTTGGGCGCAAAGCTCCTCGGCAGCACGCCGGCGCGCATCCTGCGCCACTGTGATCATCCGGTTCTCATCGTCCAAAGACGCAGACACGGCCCTTATCAGCGCATAGCGGTCGCCGTCGACTTCTCGCCGCCCTCGAGGCATGCCCTCGATTGCGCTGTGACGCTGTTCCCCAAGGCATTTTTCACCGTCGTGCACGCCTATGAGATGTCGGCGGCGGGGAGCGGGCAAGGTTCATCGCTGCGGGCTGTCGAGATGAGGATGGCCGATTTTCTCCGGCAGACCGACCCCGAGAGCTCTTTGCACATGCGTCTGGAGCGGGGGGCGCCGGCAGCCGTCATGGCCGAGTACGTACGCAAGCACGCGCCCGATCTGGTCGTTGTGGGGACGCACGGGCGTACCGGTGCGCAACGCGACTTCACCGGCAGCGTTGCCGAGGCGCTCCTTAGGTCCCTACCATGCGATGTCTTGTCCGTGCGGGCTGCATGTCGAGCGAATACGGGGAACGAGCAGGCTTTGCCGCGGTCGGCTCGAGATCACGGAGACGCGCTGTGACAGGCCAACCAAGCGCACCTGTCTTCCCAAAAAAACTTCTCCTGGCGACGGACCTCACGCCAGCGTGTGACCGTGCCTTCGACCGTGCCATTGAGCTCGCACGGCTGTGGCGCGCACACTTGGTTGTCCTGCATGTCGTTGAGCACGCTGTCGCCACAAAGTCCCCACAACGCAAGGCCGCTCGCTTGCTGCTGGAGCGCCTTGTCAAGCACCATCGGGACGATCCTCTTCCTGAGATCTCGCACCACCTCGCGTCCGGACCCGTCGCACAAACCCTCCTTGCGTTTGCACAAAAGCTGCGCTGCGACATCCTCGTCACCGGACTTCCCCGCGTGCCGTCCATTCGAGAACGGCTGATCGGCTCGACCGTGAAGCACCTCACTCGCGAGCCCAGGGTTTCAGTGCTTTGTGTGCGAAACAGGGTCAGCGCACCTTACAGGTCGATCGCCATCGCCGTCGACGCCTCGGAGCCGGCTCGACATGCATTGGAGCGCGCCGTCGCTCTCTTTCCGGGCTGCTCCTTCACCGCCGTCCACGCCTACAACATCGGTTTCGTGGGCACAGCCAATCCAGGCTCGGCGATCGCCGCATACGAGGCAAGCAGGCAAAGCGCCATCCACGCCTTGCTTGAATGTGCCATGGACGCGTCCGGGGGCGGTGGCGACCGACCTCGGGGGGCGACGATCCAAACCTACTTCCGGCATGGCGACCCCGACACGGTCATGAGCACATTCGTGCAGCAACAGCCGACGGATTTGGTGGTGCTTGGCACTCACGGTCGTAGGGGTGTTCAGCGAGCCCTTCTCGGCAGCGTCGCGGAACGCGTCTTGCAGACGGTGCCGTGCGACATACTGACCATCCATTGCCATGCATGAGCCGCCGCGTGAAAGCAAAGTCAACCGGCGTATCAGCAGGCGTCTGCGGTCGTTGCAGGCAACAACGGCCATGGGCGCACGCGAGGGGTCGACGTCGCCTGCCACGCACCGCACAAGCAGTCGCGGCGTGGTCGCGCGCCGGCTCCCGATGGCGGACGCCCGCGACTTGGAGGTCGCAGCTTGGATAATCGTCTGGGCTCTGCCGCGCCTGCTTGCCCGTGCCAACATCGCGCCAAGAAAGGAAAGACCCATGCCCAATATGAAGGCTGCGATCTTCGTCGAACCAGGCCGCATTGTGCTCGACGACAAGCCAATACCCGATGTCGGGCCACTCGACGCCCTGCTCCGGGTAACGACGACAACCATCTGCGGGACCGACGTGCACATCCTGAAAGGCGAGTATCCGGTCCGCAGGGGCCTGACCATCGGTCATGAACCTGTCGGCATTATCGAAAAGCTGGGATCAGCCGTCAAAGGCTATAGCGAGGGCCAACGTGTCATCTGCGGCGCCATCACGCCGAGCGGCTACAGCAACGCCTCGCTGTGCGGCTGTCATGCCCAGGACGGCGTCGATACTGCGCACGGCTGGAAGGCGATCGGCGGATGGAAGTTCGGCAACACCATCGATGGCTGCCAGGCGGAGTTTGTGCTGGTCCCCGACGCAATGGCGAACCTCGCGCCCGTCCCCGACGTCCTCTCGGACGAGGAAGTCTTGATGTGCCCCGACATCATGTCGACGGGCTTCGCGGGCGCGGAGAGTGGCGCCATCAAGATCGGAGATGTCGTCGCCGTTTTTGCGCAAGGCCCGATCGGATTGTGCTCGACCGTCGGCGCTCGACTGATGGGTGCTTCGACGATCATTGCAGTCGAGACCGTCTCCGCGCGCATCGAGGTCGCCCAGAAGCTCGGTGCCGACCACGTCATCGATTTTCGCCGGCAGGACCCGGTCTCCGAGATCATGCGCATCACTGACGGACGCGGCGTCGACGTTGCCATCGAAGCACTCGGCACCCAACAAACCTTCGAGGCATGCCTCAGGGTTCTGCGCCCGGGTGGCACGCTGTCAAGCCTCGGCGTCTACTCCTCTGATCTCAAGATCCCGCTTGCCGCGTTCAGTGCCGGCCTCGGGGACCACAAGATCGTCACCAGCCTGTGCCCGGGGGGCAAGGAGCGCATGCGGCGACTGATGTCGATCATTGGCGAGGGCCGGGCAGACCTGAGGGCGCTGGTGACCCACCGGTTCAAGCTCGACCATATCGAAGCCGCCTATGAATTATTCTCGCACCAGCGCGATGGCGTGCTCAAGGTGGCAATCTCGCCTTGAGCTCACTGTCGCCGTTTGATGGAAATCAATGCAACATGCACGCAAAGCATGAATTCTGGCGGTTCCAGCAACGCCGAGCGCATTCGTAGGAGTACAGCGATGCTCAAGAGCCCAAACCGCCCAATTGCCGAAGGCCTTTCGCCACCGTTTAGCACAGCCCTGCAGGCGTGCGAACCATTCGTTGCGGGCATGGCTGAATTCAACGACAAAGCCGGTACGGGTTGGGCGGAGATCAACCGCCATTGGGTTACATTCCTGGCGCAACGGCTCCAAGAAGACGTGGCACTCGTGCACAACCTGGCAAAGTGCTCAAGTCCCCAGGATGCTTACGGCGTGTACTCCGGTTTCTTCCAGAAGGCGTTTTCCGACTACCAACGGGAATTCGCGGAAATGATGAAGCTCGGGCAGGCCTCCTTGGCCGAAGCGACCTCGAAGGCTCAGAACACCATCGACACCGCAACACGCGAGACAATGCGTCCCGCCGCCTGAGGCTCGTCGGGCCAATGAATATGCGGTGCGTCGCTTCCGGCGGGCTGTGGTAACTCGAGGCCGCCAATGCTATCGCAAACCCGACCCGAACGGTTCCAGCTTTGCCGACGTGGTCGCGTGCTTCTGGCCGTCTCGATGGCCTTCATCCTCGTGCTTGGCAGCGCAACCTCGCTCCTGATCGCGAAGGATGCCATTGCGCCCGTGGTCAGCATCGAGGTCAAGGGCGTAATCGGCGTGGCGACCAGCGAACACGTCTCGCTTGCGATCAGCAAAGCTGAGGCCCAAGGCGCTCAGCTCGTGGTGATCAAGCTCGATACGCCCGGTGGTCTCGTCTCGTCGACGCGTGACATCATCAAGGCCATCCTGGCCTCGCGCGTGCCCGTCGCCGTATACGTTTCGCCGAGCGGAGGTCATGCGGCCAGCGCCGGGACGTACATCACCTACGCCGCTCATATCGCTGCCATGGCGCCGGGCACCAACATCGGTGCCGCGACACCGATCCAGATCACTCTTCCCGGCGCCCCGGGGAGGCAAGACCCCAAGCGGGAGCCGACCGACAAGCCGGCGGGGGACAAGCCCGCGACCGACAAGCCTGCTGCAACCGCGGATCAGAAGGCCGTCAATGACGCAGTGGCCCTCCTGCGCAGCCTGGCTCAGATGCGAGGACGCAATGTCGACTGGGCTGAAAACGCTGTACGCGGCGCGGCCACGCTCACCGCGGAGGAGGCGCTCAAAGAGCGCGTGGTCGACATCGTCGCGCGCGACACACAGGATCTGCTTGCTCAGATCGACGGTCGCATCGTCTCGACGGTGGCCGGAGACAAACGCCTGTCCACCAAGGACGCCAAACTCACGATGCTCTCGCCGACGCTCAGGGTGCAGCTGCTGTCCATCCTGGCCGATCCCAACCTTGCGTTCATCCTTCTCCTGATCGGCGTCTACGGCATTCTGTTCGAGATGTACGCGCCTGGCTTGGTCGGGCCGGGAGTGCTAGGCGGCATTTGTCTTCTCCTGGCGCTTGCTGGGCTGGCGTTGCTGCCCGTCAACTACGCTGGCCTCGGTCTGCTGCTGTTCGGAATTGCCCTGATGACTGCGGAGGCCCTCTCGCCCGGTCTCGGCGCTCTGGGCATTGGTGGCGCGGTGGCGTTTATTGCCGGCGCACTCTTTCTCTTCGATCCTGCCGGCGCGGACTTCGAGATGCGGGTCGCTTGGCCGCTGATTGTCGTCGCCGCCCTGAGCAGTTTGTTTCTGTCGACCTTCGTGTTCGCAATGGCCACGAAAGCCCGGCAGCGCAAAGTTGTGACCGGCGCGGAACAGATGATCGGTAGCCTCGGCCAGGTCATCGAATGGGCCAGCGGCGAGGGCAGCGTGCGCGTGCACGGCGAAATTTGGTCGGCGCAGGCCAACCGCAGCTTGGAGCCGGGACAGGCCGTGCGCGTCTCGCGGCGCGAGGGCCTGACCCTCTTTGTCGAACCCGTGAAATAAGGAGTGCCGCAATGCCAGACTGGACACAATTTCCTATGCAGTTCATCGGCTTGCTGCCGCTGCTTATCCTTATCGCGCTGCTCATGAACGCGTTTCGCATCCTGCGCGAGTATGAGCGGGGTGTGGTCTTCATGCTTGGCCGCTTCTGGAAGGTGAAGGGCCCCGGCCTGGTGATTGTCATCCCGCTTATCCAGCAGTTGGTTCGCGTGGATCTGAGAACGCGCGTCCTCGACGTACCGCCGCAGGACGTCATCTCGCGCGACAACGTCTCGGTCAGGGTCAATGCTGTCATCTACTATCGCGTGATGGACCCGGAGAAATCGATCATTCAGGTCGAAGACTACAATCAGGCAACCAGCGAGCTGTCGCAGACGACGTTGCGATCGGTGGTCGGTCAGCACGAGCTCGATCAGATGCTCGCCGAACGCGAAAAGATCAACGCCAACGTGCAGCGCATCCTCGACCAGCAAACGGATGCCTGGGGCATCAAAGTCTCCAATGTCGAATTGAAGCACATCGACTTGAACGAGAACATGGTGCGCGCCATCGCCAAGCAGGCCGAGGCCGAGCGGTTGAGACGGGCCAAAATCATCGACGCCGAAGGGGAGCTGCAGGCTTCCGAGAAGCTGTTGCAGGCCGCTCAGGTCCTGGCCAAGCAACCCGAGGCCATGCAGCTGCGCTACCTCGGCACGCTGCTCAATATCGCCGGCGAGAGGAGCTCGACGATCGTGTTCCCGCTACCCGCGGAGCTCATGGCGCTGCGACCGTCGCAGCCGAGCAAAGCGTTGACCTGAGGGCGCATGCGAAATCCCGAGGCTCGGCCAGGAGGGCTACATGTACAAACATATTCTCATTCCGACCGACGGCTCGGAGCTCTCCGAGAAGGCGATAACTAATGGCGTAGCCCTCGCCAAGGTGCTCGGCGCCGAGATCACGGCACTCACCGTGATGGAGCCGTGGAGCACAGGCGGCAGGCCCGTGAGCCTGGAGAGGCCGCGCCAGTTCTACGAGGAGCGCGCCAACGAATGCGCGCACAAGTACCTGCAATTTGCCGTCAGGATCGCGACCAGGGCAGGAGCCCCGATCAATACCGAACAGGTGTTCAACGACCATCCCTATGAAGCGATCATCGAAGCGGCGAAGGCCGGGGGCTGCGATCTCATCTTGATGGCGTCCCATGGACGGCGCGGCATCAAGGCCCTTGTGCTCGGCAGCGAGACCACGAAAGTCCTGACACATTGCACCATTCCCGTTCTTGTCCACCGCTAGTTGGTGAGGTTGGACGAGATCGGGTGCTGGTCCCCGGTTACCTCGCGCAGGGGACTGTCCTTGTGACAGCGGTTGCGGCGCGAGCGCCCGCCCGGCAGCTCATGTCCAACGTTTGGCACTATCCGCGTGCTCCCATGCCGCCTTTGGCGTAGACTGCATTGTGTGATCGCGCGATGAGGGTCCAATGATTGCATCGATCTTTGTCGACCTGAGTGCGCGTCGGCTTGCCGCGTCGCTCTTCGGATATGCGTTCCTGTGGTACGCGCTCACCCGAGCTGACCCTGCATCGTGGGTTGTGGGAGTGCCAACGGTTCTCGCCGCCACGGCAGTTGGGCTCGCGTGCCGCGGTCCGCGCTGGCGACTGAGCGCACGCGGCGTGGTGCGGTTCGCGGCAGTCTTTCTCGCCGAATCGCTCAAGGGCGGGGTAGATGTGGCCGCTCGTGTGCTGCGCCCGCGCGTGCCCATTGCCCCAGCCCTCATCGACTATGAGACGTCCTTGCTCGGAGAGACCCAAGCGCGAGCCTTTTTCGTGCTGTGCGTCAGTCTCTTGCCGGGAACGTTGGTCGCGAGTATCGAGGATGATCGCATCATTGTCCACGCTCTCGATGCAGGCGAGCAGGTACCACAAGACTTGGTGCGCCTCGAGAAGATCATCGCCGATCTCTTCCGACTCGATGCCGCGCGCGCAGATCCGAGGAGCCCATGACAGGGTTCATGATGTTCATGGCAGCCACCGTGCTGGCGTCGGTCGCCCTCGGTCTGTGCCGCGTTTTGCTCGGACCAACGCGCGCCGATGCGATGCTTGCGGCGCAGCTGCTGGGCACCGGTGCGGTGGCCGTGCTGCTCCTTCTGTCGCATGCGACCGCCAGGTCGCATCTGGCCGACGTGGCCCTCGTCGTCGCGCTTCTGGCCTCCGTCGTGAGCGTTGCCTTCGTTCGCCGCCTCAAGCCGGTCGGAGGGCACAATGGCGGTGCTTGATTGGCTATCGATGGCTCTCGTCGGCGCCGGCACGCTTTTTTTCATCGCCGGCAGCATTGGTCTCTTGCGGCTTCCCGATGTCATGACCCGTCTGCACGCCTTGACCAAGGCCGACAACGTCGGATTGGGCCTGATTGTTCTCGGGCTTTCACTGCAAACCAGTGGTCCAATGGAGGTCGTCAGACTATTGCTGGTGTGGGCTTTGGCACTTCTCACAAGTTCCTGTGCCTGTTATCTGGTGGCTCACGCGACGCTTCAGGCACGCAGAGAGACTGGACATGACAGCTGACGCCGCCGCCCTGGACATATTGCTTGCCGTCTTGCTCGTCTTTCTCGTCTGGAGATTGCTGACGCTCAGCGACCTATTCAAAGCGACCATCCTGTTCATCGTCTTCGGTCTGCTGCTGTCCCTCGCCTGGGTACGCCTCAGGGCTCCGGACGTTGCCCTCGCAGAAGCTGCCATCGGCTCCGGCGTCACAGGCGCCCTGGTGCTTGATGCGCTTCGCCGGCTGGGCGCGCACGGTGCCGTTGACGAGGCACGACCTCTGAGGCTGAACCTGGCGCGCCTGAGCGGCGGGCTTCTCGTGGCTTGCCTCGGTGCAATTCTGCTCTGGTCGGTCCTCAGTCTACCCGCCGGATGGCGCGGACTGTCCGCCGAGGCCATGGCGGCTATGCCGCACAGTGGCGTCACAAATCCTGTCACGGCTTCGCTGCTCAATTTCCGCAGCCACGATACGCTGCTCGAGATCGCCGTGCTGATGCTTGCCGTGCTCGGCGTCTGGACGCTCGATGCCGAGCCGAAACCATCTGCCGAGCCCGCCGGGCCGATTCTCGATCTCTTGGTGAGAATCCTCCTGCCACTCATGGTCGTCGTTGCCGGATACCTGCTCTGGGCCGGTGGGCACGCCCCGGGTGGGGCGTTCCAGGGGGCCGCCGTCCTCGCGGCGGGCGGAATTCTTCTGCACCTTGCGCGCCCGTTCTACCTTGGCAATCACGTCATCATCCGCTTGGTGATCGGCTTCGGCTTCGCCGTCTTCCTCGCCATTGGAGTGATGCTCGTCGTCGGCGGCGGCAGGTTCCTCGAATTTCCGAGCCGCCATGCCGGAACGCTGATCCTGGTCGTCGAGGCGGCAGCCACCATCTCAATCGCGCTCATATTGCTCGCCTTGTTCGTCGGTAACGTGCGCGAGGGCGCCGGGAGGGATGCGCCATGACGACCCCCATCGTCTACGCATCCGCCGGGGTGGCCATGCTGTGCATCGCGCTGTTCGGCTTCCTTACAGCGCGCCATGTGCTGCGGCGCATCCTTGCGTTGAACATCGTCGGCAGCGGCGTCTTCATGATGCTGGTTGCTCTTGCCGCCCGTCCCGATCCCCCTGATCCGATCCCGCATGCCCTGGTGATGACCGGCATCGTCGTCGGGGTCTGCGTTACGGCATTGGCCTTGGCCCTTCTTCGCCGCATGTTCGCGGACGAGGGGAGCGCCCGTCTGCCAGAGGACCGTGAATTCGGATGACAACAGCAGCGTGGATGGAGGCGCTGCTGGCAGCTCCCCTGGCGGGGGCGGTTATTGCACTGATTTCCGGCCGGCGCGCTGCGGCTCTCGTCGGTGTGGTAACGGCTTTCGCCACCGCGGCAGCATCCATTGCGCTTGCCTTCGCCGTGTCGAGAAGTGGCGTGCTTCGCTATGCCGTCGGTGGCTGGGGTAGGCCACTCGGCATCGACCTCTACGTCGACGGCTTGGCGGCGGTGATGGTTGCGATCACAGGCGTGGTAGGAGCCTGCATCAGCGTATGCGCTGCCGGCTATTTCGCCCCCAAGCCAACCCACGCGGACCTGCCGAGCGACAAACACGACCGCGCGTGGCTGTATTGGCCCTTGTGGCTGATGCTTTGGGGGGGAATGAACGCCCTCTATCTGTCGGCAGACTTGTTCAACATCTATGTCACCCAGGAGTTGATCGGCCTCTCCGGGATCGGCTTGATCGCGCTGGCTGGCGGCAGCGCGATCAGCGCCGCCCTTCGCTATCTGCTGCTCGCTCTCGCCGGCTCCCTCCTCTACATCGTCGGCGTCGAACTCCTCTATGCCGGATACGCCACGCTCGATCTGCAGCAGCTGCGCGACCGTATCGACGCCAACCCGTCCACCTTCGCTGCCGCGGCACTGATGACGGCAGGGCTGTTGGCCAAATCCGCGTTGTTTCCGTTGCATTTTTGGCTGCCACCGGCCCACGGTCACGCGCCTGTGCCGGTTTCGGCGGCGCTCTCGGCGCTCGTTATCAAGACGGGCTTCTATCTGGTAGTACGGCTGTGGCTGCATGTCCTGCCGGGGCTGGCGTGGGCGCATTTGGCCACGTTGCTCGGTGTGCTTGGCGCCGCCGCGGTATTCTGGGGCGGCGTACAGGCGCTCATGCAGGAGCGCCTCAAGATGATGGTCGCCTATTCGACCGTCGCCCAGGTCGGCTACCTGTTCATGCTGTTCCCGGTTGCATCTGTACCAGAGGCGCTGCCTGGTGCGCTGCTTCTGGCAGCTTCGCACGCCGCGGCAAAGGCCGCCCTGTTCATGTGTGCCGGCTCCGTGCTTGCGGTCTATGGCCATGATCGAATCCGCTCCATCAACGGCATCGGCACACGAATGCCGTTGACCGCGGTCGCCTTCGCATTGTCCGGCATCAGCCTCATCGGCCTGCCACCGTCTGGCGGCTTCGCCGGCAAGTGGCTGCTCATCTCCGCGGCATTCGCGGCCGGAGCCTGGTGGTGGGCGGCCATCATCGTCCTGGGTGGGCTGCTCAGCGCCGTCTACCTCTTGCGCGCCCTCGCGTTTGCATTTCTCGAGCCGCCGATTGCAGGTTTCGGACGTGCGCCATGGGGCATGGAGGCGACCAGCCTCGTTCTGGCCTTTATCGCCGTCGGGTTGAACTTCGCTGCCAGGCCGTTGAGCGAGCTCTTGAACGCTGGGGCTGGGTGATGACGGGCGCTTGGATCCCCCTCGCCGCGGTCGGCACTCCGTTGCTCACCGGCATCGTCATCTTCTTGCTCGCCGACTGGCGAGTTGCGCTGCGGACCGCGCTCAACCTGTCCGGCGCGTTCGTCAAACTGGTGCTGGTCGCAGTGATGTTGCGGGGCGTAGCCAACGGCTATGACTACAGCGTGCGCGTCGCCATCGTGCCGGGTCTCGACATCGTATTGATCACCGATGCCCTAGCCCTTCTCTTCCTCACGCTGTCGGCCGGGCTTTGGGCGCTGACCACGATCTACGCCGTCGGCTATCTCGAGAACGCCCCGCATCGCAGTCGCTTCTTCGGCTTTTTCAGCCTGTGCATCGTCGCCACCACCGGCATCGCCCTGGCGGGCAATCTGTTCACGCTGTTCGTCTTCTATGAGATCCTGACGCTCGTCACCTACCCACTGGTCATTCATCGCGGGACACGCGAGGCCCTTGCAGCGGGGCGGGTCTACCTTCGCTACACGTTGGCGGGCGGGGCCGTGTTGCTGTTCGCCGTGGCGTGGAGTCATGCGCTTGCCGGTCCGCACGATTTCGTCGCTGGCGGCTATCTGCGCGAGTTGGGCACCGACCAACGCTTATCGCTCACCTTGTTGTTTGGTGCTCTCATCGCCGGCTTCGGCGTCAAGGCTGCCCTGTTTCCTTTGCACGGTTGGCTGCCGGCGGCCATGGTAGCGCCTGCGCCGGTGTCGGCACTCTTGCATGCCGTTGCGGTGGTCAAGGCGGGGGCGTTCGCCATCATACGCGTCGTTTACGACGTGTTCGGCGTCGAGTTCGCCGAAGCGCTGGGTGTCCTTGGGCCGCTCGCCGTGCTGTCTGCCTTTACCATTCTCTACGGGTCCTTGCGCGCGCTCGCGCAAGACGAACTGAAGAAGCGTCTGGCGTACTCGACCGTGAGCCAGGTCTCCTATATAGTTCTTGGCGTCGCCGTGCTTGGGCCCCTGTCGACCATCGGCGCGCTCGTGCACCTGGTCAACCAGGGCCTGATGAAAATCACCCTGTTTCTGTCCGCCGGCAACCTCGCCGAGACGCTCGGTGTGCATCATGTGCACGAGATGAATGGCGTCGGCCGACGCATGCCGTTGACCATGGCCGCCTTCACGATCGGTGCGCTCGGCATGATCGGCGTGCCACCCACTGCCGGCTTTGTCACGAAAATCTATCTCGGCACCGGCGCCGCCGAGGCCGGCCAGTGGTGGGTCATCGTTATTCTGGCTGCCTCGAGCCTGCTCAACGCCTGTTACTTCCTGCCCATTCTCTACAGCGCCTGGTTCCAGCCCCAGACCGCCCCTTGGCCGCATGAGCACGGCACGGGTTTCGACGCCAAGGCTACATTGCTGGTGCCGGTTCTGTTCTCCGCTGCGTTCGCATTGGGTGTCGGTCTCTTCGCCGACACGCCAGTCAGTCCACTTGAATGGGCCAAGCTGATCTCGCAGCGGGAGTTCGGCTATGCCCGTTGAGCACCACGCACGAGCCCCCGCCGATGCTTGATCTTCTGCTCGGATCAGCCCTTTGGCTCGGCCCTGCATTGGCGCCACTCGTCGCGCTGCTACTCCTGCTGGTCGGGTCGTGGCCCCGCGCCGCCGTCGCGTTCGCCGCACTGCCGGCGCTGCTCGTCGCCCTGTTTGCGCCCACGGGTACCGTCGATCTGCCTTGGCTGCTGCTCGGCACGCGCGTCGGGCTCGACGAGACAGGCCGGATCTTTCTGATTTTCACGGCCTCGTTGTGGCTGGCCGCCGGCATTCATGGTTGGTCGTACCTGCACGAAGACAGGCGCCGCGCGACCTTCTTTGCCTTCTTCAATACCGCGATGGCTGGCAATTTCGGCGTCGTTCTCGCACAGGACGCGGTCAGCTTCTACGTTTTCTTCGCGCTGATGAGCTTTGCGTCTTACGGGCTGGTGGTGCACACGCGTTCACCCGATGCCTTCCATGCCGGACGCGTCTACATCGTGCTGGTCATTGCCGGCGAGTTGGCGCTGTTTGTGGCCATCGTGCTCTGGATGAACCTTTCCGGAAGCATTTATTTCTCGGACTTCATCGCATCGTCGACTGCGGCGCCGACTCGAGACTGGGCGATCGCGGCGACGCTTATAGCACTCGGCATCAAAGTCGGTGCGGTTCCCTTGCACGTCTGGTTGCCGTTGGCACATCCGGCCGCCCCCACCCCGGCGAGCGCGGTCTTATCGGGCGCCATGATCAAAGCTGGATTGCTCGGGTGGCTCCGCTTTCTGCCGCTCGGGACTGCTGCTCCGGGCTGGGGCCACACGATGATCATGCTGGGCCTTACCGCAGTTTTTGGCGGCGCGTTGATCGGGGCGCTCCAACGCGAGCCCAAGTCCGCACTCGCCTATTCCAGCATCAGCCAGATGGGGTTCATCACCGTTCTGCTCGGCGTCGCACTGTCGGCCCCGGAAGCTGCTCCTGCAGCCGGGCTCGCCGCCGCACTCTATGCCTTCCATCATGCCTTCGCCAAAGCTCTCCTGTTTCTTGGAGTGAGCATGCTTGGCGTGGCGTCAAGACTGGCTCGTGGCGCTGTCGCGGGCGGCATGGTGCTGCCCGCGCTCGCTCTTGCTGGTGCTCCGCTCACCAGCGGCGCCGTCGCCAAAGCGGAGCTGAAGGCCGTCGTGATCGCGGCAGGTTGGAAGAGTGTGGCGTTGCCCCTGTCTCTTGCCGCCGCTGCGACCACCCTGGTGATGCTGCGCACTTTGTATCTGGCGCGACATGCGTCCAGTCCCGGCGCCCATGCTCCGAATTGGGGGATGTGGGCCGGGTGGTGGCTGCTCGTCATTGGTTGTGCTGGGCCGATCTGGTTTTTCGCACAAGCGCCCGTCGATCTCGGCATCTCGTTCGGCGAACTCGCCAATGCCGTATGGCCGATCGGGCTCGGGCTGGCCCTTGCGCTCGCCGGCCGGAGACTGCAGTGGAGCGTCGACAGGCTCTCCTTGCCGCCGGGCGATCTGTTGCTGCTGCTGCTGCGGGCATGGCGAGGAGCGAACTTCGCGTCGGCTGTGCGCCGAGCGTTGCCCAAGCCTGACCTCCTTTCGCCGCGGCCAGGGCTCGCACTGCGGATGGGGCTATCCCGCGCCGAGGCAGTGCTATCCGAGGCCGAGGTTGTGCTGGCGCGACGTGCGGGTCTTGCCGTCCTGCTCGTGGCGGCCGTCATCCTGCTGGCTATCAGTTGACGTGCGTGCGCGATGACTCCTCGAGCCTCATCCGCTGGTCTTGCGCACGTTCACTCGGGGCCTCGTTCCGCCCCCAGACCGGCCAGGCGGAAGATGTGGCGCGCGAAATCGGGATCCTCGCCTTCGAGAAGTTGAGGCAGTGCCTCTCGGAAGTCACGCCGCTTGCACCAGTCATGCATGTAGTCCTCCCAGCTTTGCCAGAGCCGGCGGCGCTGCCGGTCCATGTCGTCTTCGTAGACGAGGATGTAGGCGCGCTCGAACAGCGCTACCAGGATGCCGAACATGGCCTGCTTGCGCTCCTGCTGCTCCTCCGACAACCCTGCCGGCGCTGCGGCACGGCTCAGCAATTGCAGATCGGAGTTGTCGATGACAAGCTTGAGAAAGTCATTGTACTCGTCGGACAGGCGCTGGTGTATGGACTCCTCCTCGGCCTGACGCTCTTTGCGCTGCTCGACCAGGAATACGTAGATCGCCAGCGGCAGACCGAAGACTGTAACGACGTAGCTCAGCAATTCCATCCATTCCAACAGCGTCGCAGGCATGGCTCGCTCCAGCGTACGTGTTCAACTCGCTGAGTGGACAAACGGCAGGCGCGGTATCCGGTGCGATCGCCCGCGAACCACGACGGGCCAGCGCGGGCAACACCCGGGGAGACCGACAAGCGCACTTCGGACGACAACGAACCTCGAGGCCCTCATCTTGTCGAGTTGCCAGGATGCAACGGTCGCGAGACTGCGGACTCGTTGGCAGGTCTCGAATGACGGTATTCTCCCGCGTGCTCGCCTGCCTTCCGTCATCTCGCCGGCCCCGTCGATCAATGCGCTCTTGCCTGATCGCTGAGCACTGCCGATTGCTGCAACGCGCAGTAGAGCATCGTCCGGAACGCCATGCCACCCGGCAACAGGCGGGCTCCATACTCGAGGTGCGACCAGCGCCGCTCGCGCCGCCCTCCAAGAGCGCATCGAGAGCGAGTTCGTCTCTGCGCTGCCGATGCATGCCACCATCGCCGCGCGACACCGGCCCAGGTGTGCTCTTGGGCCGGGAAGTCGGCTCTTGGCGCTCGCCTGCAGCCTGCGCTGATATCTAATCCACAGGAGCGGGCAAGCTGCAGCCCTGGTCCGTGAGATACGCATGCTTCGGGCGTGCCGCGGGATGCGGCTCGCGCGAGCGCGGGGCGAGCGCGGCTCGATCTCGCCCGGCTGTGGCGGTTCGCGTTCGCAACGCTTGACTTATGCGTAGGTTGACCATTCGATCGGAGCGCCGTGCAATCAAGCCAAGCCTGCAACGCAGGCGTCCAAGCCCTGTCCCTGGCCGCTGGAGGTCCGCAATGAAGAAAGTTCTGATGGCGACCGATCTCTCCGAACGTTGCGAGCGCGCGCTGCACCGCGCGATTGCGATAGCCGATGAGTTCGAGGCGGAGCTGGAGATCATTCACATCGTCGACGAAACTCTCATCGAAGGCATTACTCTGCAACACGAAGCAGCCGCAAGAGCCGCTATCGCCCAGCAGATGAACGCATTGCCCCCTGGAAGGTCGGCGAAGTTCGCGCAACAGGTGATTCGCGGGCTTGACTGCGCAGGCATCATCCAGCGATCAGAGGAGTACGGCGCCGATCTGATCGTGCTCGGCATTCATCGCAATGATGCGCGCGAGCTGTTTTAGGGGACGACGGCCGAGCGTGTCCTGCGCCACGGCCGCTTGCCGGTGCTCGTCGTGAAGGATGCGGTCAAGGGGCCGAACCTGCGGGCGCTCGTGGCAGTCGACCTCTCCACGCACGCGCAGGCGGCCGCCGCCATGGCTGCCCGTCTCGTTCCCAAAGGTGAAGTCCATCTCGTTCATGCCACGCGTCGCCCTTTCACGGCCTTTCTGGGCCACGAAACGCAGAACCAACTCACTCGCGACGAGCGAGCGAGAGTATCGGCGCTCATCGGCGAAAGCGCGCGACAACTTGCGGCCGCGCTCGGTGACGCCGCGCCGCGCTTTGAGACTGTCCTACTGGAAGGCCCGGTTCAGCGCGTCATCCGCGATCAGATCGCCGCTCTCCGGCCGGACCTTGTGGCTGTGGGCTCGCATGCCAGATCGGGCATCGCACATGCTGTGCTCGGCAGTGTCGCGGAGGACCTCCTCGCCGCCGCGCCCGTAGACGTGGTGGCGGTCAAGGCCCTGTGGCGCAAGGCGCGACGACCGCACGCTGACGATGGCTGGCCCACCACGGCGACGATGATTGCGGTACCGATCCCGCCTGCTCTATGCGGTGTCACGCATGTTTGGATACCCGGATCGATGCCTGGCACGCCACTCACGCCAGGCGATGATGGCAATCGTCAATGCGCACAGCGGCAGAACGACCGTGCCGAGCACGAAGCCGTAGGTCGACAGCGCATCGTGCTGCTGCGCTGCCAGCACCACGTACATGGTGTAGGCGACGTAGAGCACAGCAAACAGTCCGCCCTCCCAGCGCGCAATCAGATTGCCCGTGAAGAAGAGCGGCAGACATGCGATTGCCGCGGCCGTCATTATCGGTATGTCGAATGCCATCATTGCCGGTGCCACGATCAGGCCGCCAGGGGCTACGACCGCGGACAGGCCGAGCACGCCCAGGATGTTGAAGATGTTGCTGCCGACGACGTTGCCGACGGCAATATCACGCTGCCCGCGGATCGCAGCCACGAGCGAGGTCGCAACCTCAGGCAGGGACGTACCTGCCGCAACGATGGTGAGGCCGACGACCATTTCGCTGACGCCGAGGGCCTTGGCAATCGCGACGGCCGCTGCAACGAGGCTGTTTGCGCCCAGTACCAACAGAGCCAGGCCGGCGACGATCAGTCCGAATTGGGCCGCAAGCTTGGCGTGCCAACCCCGGTGGGCGTCGCCGGCCGCCGGCGCAAGCGCTGGAGGGGTCCGGTTCGCACGGCGGCTTTGGATGATAAGAAAGGCCGTGTAGATGCCCAGGCAGCCGGTCAGGATCAGTCCGTCGATGCGCGACAAGCCGCCATCCCAGGCCAGCGCAGGCAACAGCAACGAGGTGCCGACCATGATTGGGACCTCTTGCCGGATCAGCTGTTGATTGACGATCAAAGGCACGATCAAGGCGGATATGCCGAGAATCAGCAGAACGTTGAAGATGTTGCTGCCGATCACGTTTCCAACCGCAATTTCGGCCTGGCCCTGCAACGCTGATTGCACCGACACCGCCACCTCCGGTGAGCTGGTCCCGAAGGCGACCACGGTCAGTCCGACCACGAGGGGGGAAACACCAAAGGTAAGGGCGAGCCTCGAGGCGCCACGCACGAGAAGCTCAGCTCCACCAATCAGCAGCAAAAGCCCTGCAGCGAGCATCAGGTAATCGGTCAATGCGTTCTCCGGCGCGCGTACGGCCCTACCGCAACCAGTGCCGACGTCACCCGGAGAGCGCGAGCGGCCGCGGTGTTGCGAGGATAATCGGCAGGTGCCTTGTCGGCTGCGAGGAGCGCGGCGAGCCGAGCGCCGGCTGGGCGCGAGGATAGCGCCGGGTTCCTGACTTGGGGTCGCAATGCGCGCCGATCTGCAAAGTCACCTTTCATGTCGATTTGCGCCGCCGCACGCTAACGACGAATCGTCGAGCGCAGCATCCAGGCGTCTTTCTCATGTCGCGCGATCAGCCCGGTCAGCATGTCGGCTGTGGCCACATCATCCACCTCATCGGCCGCGGCAACAGCCTTGCGCATGCGCCTTATGACGGCTTCGTGCCTCTGAACGAGGTCGGCGATCATGCCTTCTGCCGGTTGCGCGTCAGGCAGGTTGGATACCCCGGTCGGAAAGCCGTTGACCTTCACGGCCGGCTTGCCATCGAGGGCGCGCATTCTCTCGGCGATCTCGTCGACAGCCGCGAACATGGCCGTATACTGCGCCTCGGTGAGATTGTGCACCGGCTCGAACAACGGCCCTTCGACATTCCAGTGATAGACGTGGGTGCGAATCATCAGCGAGTACACGTCATCCAGCACTCCCGCCAGAGCGCCGATCATGTCCTTGCGTGTGGTCTCCGCAAGATCATTGGCGATCTCAGGTACAGCGTGGCTTTTCATGGCTCGGACTCCGCTGGCTTGCCAGTGCGCATATTGCAGACAACTCCGATAGCAGACGTTTCCTACGGCGCCCCCGCTCGCCGCTCGATGATCCAGAACAACAACACGGCGCCGGCAATGAGCCCGCCGAAGATCCACAAGGGCGGGATGCCCGTCAAAGTTGTGAGTGTTGCCTTGCCGAGGCTCCCTACAGGAATGATTGCCTCCCGCACCCAATCGAAAGTGACGGCATAGAGTATCGCTCCCAAGACCATGCCGCCGGCGCCGACGAGAGCATGGACGCTGCCGGTCGCGACGGCGGCCACGCCAGTACCCGGGCAGTAGCCGTAGACCACCATTCCGACGCCGAATAGTGCCGCGCCGAGAACGACCGCCAGCATATTGGCGTCCCGCAGATGATACGTTGCCGCCCCAAGATCGACGAGAGCGAGCACGCCGAGGCCGCCAACGATGATCGCGGTGAGCATGACTTTCAAGACGGTGAAATCCCGAAGTCGAAACTGGTTGACGATCACGTCGTAGTTGGTCACGCGACCACGGTGTAGCAGCCAGCCAAAGGCAAATCCGAAGACGACTGCAAGTAGAAGAGCGGCGATGCCGGTTACCGGAAACATTCCCGAGCTCCTGAACGTTCAGCGGGTGGTGGTGCGGAACAGCAGCCATGTCGTCGCCAGACCCGATGCAAACATGACAACGAGAAAGGTCCAGCCAACGACAGCAAGTTGCAGCCCTTGCGAGATCCCGTTGCCACTGGTGCATCCGTTCGCAAGCCTCGCGCCATACAGCGCCAGTGCACCGCCGAGAAAAGCCCCCGCATAGCGCTTTGCGATCGACGGACCGAACCGCTCGCGCCACACCGAGGGCACATGCTCGATCCGCCAGGTGCGGGATGCGACAGCCGATGCAAGCGCTCCAAGAAAGATGCCGACCAGAAACAACGTGCCGTAGTCAAGTCTCAGCGGGTGCCGCTGCCAATAGGGATTCTGCGCGACGGCGTCGGTGCCGAGGATCGGCAGTGCGGCACCGGCAGCCAGTTGCGAGAATGCCGTCGTGACGCCGATGGGGTTGGCGACGACAACGAACACCACCCAGCTCAGCACACCAATGCCCGCTCCGGCGAGGTAGGGCGTCCAGTCCACGCGGTGGGCAGCCGAGACATCCTTGCCTTGATTGATGTCAATTGCCATGTCGCAATTCCCAGTCGTCAGTTTTGAGAACAATTTGATGCCGAATTGGTCGTTGGCGCGCATTTGTTTTCATACCGAGCTGCCAACTTGGTCGCGGCGCGCGTCGCCAGCACTCGCGTCACCAAGGACCGGCGCCGATCTTGTGCGCTGATGATGCATGGCCGAGCTGGCTCCTGCGATGTCTCGCCATCTGGTTGGCAAAATCCAGCAACCGGCTGCCCATGCATTGACATCCGTCAACGTGCGGGAACACGCTTTGGTGCACGTGATGGACGAGCGCTTACCCTCGGCTTTGCCGGCTCTTCGCGATTCCGGGCTGAACTTCTTGGCGCCGAAGCGCGGGCGGGTATCGTTACAGAGTGCGGCGCAAGCGCCGCGTAAAGCGATCTCCCGAACTGAGGCCCGAAGCGAGGCTGGTGATGTCTGCCCCGGTGACGATCAACGAGCCACACTTTGGCTGGCCTCGCACTTTGGGGCTCTCGGCGGGACTGATGGTGGCCGCGACCATGCTGCTGGCTCCACCTCAGGTCGGGATGTCGCAAGGAGCCTGGCAGGTCGCGGCGGTTGCGCTCTTGATGGCAAGCTTTTGGATGACGGAGGCGGTGCCATTGGCCGTGACGGCGTTGCTGCCGTTCGTGCTGTTCCCCTTGCTCGGCATCCAGACGATCGAGGCGGCTGCTGCACCGTACGCGCACCCCCTGATATTCCTGTTCCTGGGAGGGTTCCTGCTGGCGCGAGCCACCCAGAAATGGGGTCTCGACCGACGGCTGGCGCATCACGTGCTGCGCTCAGGCAGCAGGCAGGCGCCCGGGCTGATACTCAGCCTCATGATCGCCACTGCATTCTTGAGCATGTGGGTGAGCAACACCGCAACCGCCATGCTGATGCTGCCGATCGGTCAGTCGGTTATCGCCGCCGTCCGACGCCGCACCGAAGATCGTCTCGAGCTCGAGGTCGCCAAGTTCTCCGCGGCGTTGATGCTGGGCATCGGCTATGCGGCTTCGATTGGCGGCATGGCCACCCTGATCGGGACGCCGCCCAACGCCCTGTTCGCGGCCTTCATGCGTGACACCTATGGCGTGAGCATTGGCTTTGCCGCGTGGATGCTTGTCGGTGTGCCAGCGGTGATCATTCTTCTCCCTCTGAGTTGGGTGGTGTTGACACGAGGCTTTCTGCGCTTCTCGCTGCCGGCGCTCGACCGCGGTGCCCTCGGAGGTGACGAAGCGCTCGGGATCAAGCTCGCAACGATGTCGTTTGCCGAGCGCTTGGTCGCTGCAGTCATCGGGTTGACGGCCATCGCTTGGATGACCTTGCCGCTGCTGCAAGCCATGCTTCCGCGGCTCAACCTCTCGGACGCGGGCATTGCCGTTGCTGCCGCCATACTCCTGTTCTTGCTGCCTTCGGCGAGAAAAGGCGGCAGGCCATTGTTGACCTGGCAGGATGCGCAGTGCGTGCGTTGGGACATCCTTGTCCTTGTCGGCGGGGGGCTCTCCCTGGCAGAGGCGATCAAGTCGTCGGGGCTCGCGGCATGGGTGGGCAACGCGGCCAGTGGTCTGGGAAGCTTGCCACTCATCGCTCTCGTTCTGGCGGTCGCTGTTCTTGTCATCCTCCTGGGCGAACTCGCCAGCAACACGGCCATTGCAGCCATCTTCCTACCGGTCGCCGGCGCCATGGCGATCGGCATCGGGCTCGAGCCAGTGGTTCTCGCAATGACCGTCGCACTGGCAGCGTCAGTGGGTTTCATGCTGCCCGTGGCGACGCCACCGAACGCCATCGTCTATGGAGGCGGCCTGATCCGTATCGAGCAGATGCTGACGGTTGGGGTTATCCTCGATCTGGCGGGCGCCGCGACCGTTGCTTTGCTTGTGCTGACGGTCGGACCCTGGGTCCTGCGTTTGTGAGGCCAACGGTTGCCGGGATGAGCGCTCACAGAGGAGGTGCGGCAATCAAGAGCGCCGAGCGATAGCGGCCCAAGCTGCCTGGCGGGCATCGCGCGGACGGATGACGCTCCGCCACGAGTGATGGCTATCGACAGGCGTATCGATAACCAAACCTCGTGACCTTGCCTGATGCACGGCCGCAAAGTCACACCGAGCCCAAGTGGAGTTTGACCCGATCATGGCGCTACGACCCAGCCAAGGAAAGATTGCCTTCGATGAGCACTGAGCCTTTGGTCCTGCTCAACCTGGTGGAGGCGCTGGGCATCGGACTTCTGATCGGTGCCGAGCGCGAGCGCCGCAGGGCGCATGACGCATCGCCCGTGCCCGCGGGCATAAGAACGTTCGCCATCGCATCGTTGACGGGAGCTGTAAGCGTCCTCGCCGGCGGGGAGCTGCTCCTGGCAACAACCATGGTGGGCGTCTTTGTATTGACGGCAGTCGCCTACTGGCGCGCAAAAGACGAAGACGTCGGCCTGACGACCGAGATTGCTCTCGTGATGACCGTGCTGCTCGGTGGACTTTCGATTCGCAGGCCGGAAATCGCGGCCGGCGTCGGCGTCGTTGTAGCGATCCTGCTTGCCGCCCGGGAGCCACTGCATAAATTCGTGCGCTCTGTCTTGACCGAGGATGAGCTGCGCGACGGCCTGTTGCTGGCAGCCGCAACCCTCGTCGTGCTGCCGGTTGTTCCCGATCAGCCTATGGGACCCTACGCAACGCTCAACCCCTATGCGCTATGGATCGTCGTCATCCTCGTGATGGCCATGTTGCGATCCGCTTGTTCGGCGTGCGGTTGGGGTTGCCGCTCACTGGTCTCGTATCCGGATTCATATCGAGCACCGCAACCATCAATGCCATGGGCGATCGGGTCGCCAAAGCGCCTAACCTCTTGGCTTCGGCCGTTGCCGGAGCGTCCTTGTCGTCCGTCGCGACGATTGTTCAGATGGCTCTGCTTCTTGCGGCAGTCAACCAGGCCACTCTGCAGGCCCTGATGGTCCCGCTCATGACCGCGGGCATCGTAGCCGCCCTTTACGGTGGGACGTGCACCATTCTGGCGCTACGCCGGCCCAGCGAAGGAGAGCCGGCCAACCAATCCACGCGCGCGTTCAGCCTGGCGACGGCGTTGGTGTTCTCGCTCACTCTGGCATCGATCCTGGTCGCCTCGGCCGCGTTGCAGGAATGGCTGGGCAACGCCGGAATAGTTCTCGCCGCGGCCCTTGCTGGCCTCGTCAACACCCATTCGGCCGCAATCTCCGTCGCGTTGCTGGTTGCGTCCGGCAAGATCGCGCCGAGCGACGCCGTGCTGCCGATCCTCGCCGGCATATCAACGAACTCGGCCGTCAGGATGATCCTTTCCCGCACCAGCGGCAACCGCCAGTTCGAACTTCGCGTGATGCCGGGACTGATACTCACCGTGCTGGCAGCCTGGGCCGGCGCATACTACGTGCGCATCAACGGCTAGCTAGCGGGCACAGGTGGACACTGGACAACGCTCAAAACGATCCCGTGTGACGCGCAATGATGAGGATGACAATGAGCGCGAGAATCGGGATCGCGCAAGCCACGACGAAGATGTCGCGATAGGCCTCTTTGTGCGTCATCCTGCATACCGCCAGCAGCGTGATGACGGCGCCGTTGTGGGGTAGCGCGTCGAGCCCACCGGTGGCAATGGCGGTTACCCGATGCAACAGATCGGGATGGATGCCAGCCGCCAGTCCGAGCTCGAGGTACGTGCTGCCCATCGTCTGTAATGCGATGCTCATGCCGCCCGACGCCGATCCGGTAATCCCAGCCAGGATATTCACGGCGATGGAAAGCGATATGAGCGGATCGCCCGGCGCAATGCTGAGAACGCCGTCACGGATCAGGGCAAAGGCGGGCAGGGAGGCGACGACGGCTCCAAAGCCGACGAGCGACGCGGTGTTGAACGCCGGCGCAGTTGCCGCGTTGGCCCCGTCGTCGAGCGTGGCCTTGAGATTCTCGAGTCGGCTCCGACCGAGCAGCACCATAACGACGATCGACACGGTCAGCGCCAGCAGGATTGCCCACACGCCTCTGACCGAAGTGAAGCTGACCGCGCCGAAGCGCTTGTCGGCAAGATAGCTCGAGTCGAGGGCGGGAAGCACGTGCGCCGAGAAGACATAGTTGAGCAGCACGACAAGCACGATCGGCGCAGCCGCAACCCAGGCGGCAGGGAGGTTGTCCACGCTCGGGGTTTGTGGAGACGCGATCTCCACGACGTCATATCCCTCCGATTGCGCGTATTCCCTCAACTCCTTGCGTGTGAGCTCTCGTGGCGCCGCTGCGCCTGGGCTGGTCAGTGAGCCGCTTCTCGCTCGGTAAGTGAGCCAGAACAGACCCAACACCAGCATGATCAACCCGGCAATGGCCCCGATACCGGGCGCCGCGAAGGCGGTGGTCCCGAAAAAGGGCATGGGGATGGCGTTCTGTATGGCCGGTGTACCCGGGAGCGCCGTCATGGTGAACGTGAAGGCGCCGAGGGCTATCGACGCCGGGATCAGTGCACGGGGCAAGTTGGCGTGCTCGAACATGGCAGCAGCGATCGGGTAGACGGCAAAGGCAACTACGAACAAGGAAACGCCGCCATAGGTCAATGCGGCGCAGGCCAGCACGACGGCAGGGATTGCTCTGCCCTCGCCCAGCCAAGCCACGACCTGGCGAGCCAGCGACCGGGCCGCCCCGGTATCGTCCATGAGCTTTCCAAACACGGCGCCGAGCAGGAACAAGGGAAAGAATTGCACGATGAAGCTGCCGAGCGCCGGCATGAATATCTGCGTATACGACGCGAGCACCGGCGCGCCAGCGAACACGACCGCAATCAACGCCATCAGCGGCGCGAGCAACAAGACGCTGATGCCCCGATACGACAGAAAGATCAGAAGTCCAAGAGCGACGAGAATGCCGGCAATACCAACCATGTTTGCTCTCCTCGGGCCGGAGCGCCGGGCCGCATGCGAGCCAACGTCGACCTCTGCCAAGATCGCCGTGCTATATGACGGCCCACCCCGGTCAGCAAGAGCGACACCCATTGGTGCAACGACATGACCCAACACGTTGCGTCAGCGCAGTTCGCCGCGCGCTCCATCAGCATGTCTCGCCGTGCATGCAAGCTTGCCTACCGAAGTGTGCTCACCAGCCTTGCCATCGTGTGAGACCATGCGCACCACACCGGGTGCCTGCTGGCATGCATTGGAGTTATGCCCACAGTGCTGCGCGTAGACCGTCGATGACATACTGCACGGCTAGTGCAGCGAGGATGATGCCCAGCAGGCGCGAGAGCACGAGGTTGGCAGTGGTGCCGAGCCTGCGCGAGATGGGGCCGGCGGAAAGAAAAGCGGCCAAACACACTCCGACAACTGCAGCAATGACGGCAAGCAGCATGAGCAGATAGGTTAGGCGGCCGTCGGCGCGGCCCGCAATCAGCAGCGTTGCCGTGATTGCGCCGGGACCTGCCATCAGCGGAATCGCAAGCGGAAATGCTGCGATGTGCTGCGCACGGTCCTTCTGCACCGCGTCCTCCGCCTCCCTGCTCTCGCGCTCACCGCGCCAGCCCAGCACCATGTCGAAGGCGACTGCGAAGAGCAGCAACCCGCCGGCTACGCGGAACGCCGGCAGGGTGATTCCCAGTTGCGCGAGCAGCCAATCGCCACCAAGCGCAACCGCACAGAGGATCGCTCCGGCCAGAAAGCAGGCCCGAAGCGCGATCCGTTTCTCCTCGACAGCAGATAGCCCCCGCGTGAGTGTGTTGAATATCGGCGCCAGGCTCACCGGGTCGACCACCACCAGCAATGTCACGAAGCTCGAGACGAGGAAATCAAGTGTCATCACGCAACGGCCCCTGGAGCACGCAGGCGACCGCAGAGGGCACCCGTCTCATTGGATGAAAGCGCCGTTGCCAAAGCTGCCGGCATAGATGAGCAGACCAGAAGGGAAAGGCCGCCAAGACGGCATTTGCGAGCACAAGAGCCACCCTCGTTGAGCAACGCCACCCATGTCCAACGACCACCGGTCAGCGAGAGCCTTCGCCCTGCGCCGCGGCGTCGACGCAGTCGGTTGCCGCGCACGGGCGAACTGACATCACCATCACCGTCCAAACAGCGCCGACGCAGCCTGCGCCAAGCTGATCGTAATGCCGCAACGGGTGGTCACGATCCATCTCAATCGACCGGTGCCAATCTTGAAAGTGCGCAGATTTGTGGGCGGCCCTGCGTCTCTGTCTTGCTCCCAGGCGATGGCGGCAGGTGCGCTGCTGATGCAGGCCAGGCCGAGGAGACCAGCGCTCGCGCCGCCGCGCAGGGAGTTAACCACAACACAATTCTACACAATTGACTTGTTGAGAGCACGATGTGGTCCGGTATGGTCAGGTGAATGGACCTATCGCATTCAGGGTTTCCACCGAATTGTTTGCGCTGCGGTAGAAGCCTAACCCGCAGCCGCCTATCAGCTCGGAGGACATGTTTGCGTGTTTGCTCGCTGTTCGCTTGCGCCAGTTCCCCCGCCGGAGGAAAGCCGCCAGAACTCGATGCGCGCCCAGGCAGCGACGACGCGATGCGACGGAACATCTGACTCTCCCCTTGGTACCCTGACCCAATCAATCTCCTGCGTCCCCGCGCCACTGTGCTGCGAGTCCGGTTGTCACCTCGAATGCAGGAGTGTGCCTGGGCCGCAAGATGATGCTCTCTGGCCAGTCGTGGTGCTAACCCTCGCGCGAGCGGGCAATTGCGAACGCTACGATCGGCAGAGAGTATTGAAGCTACCCCGTAGCTGCAGAAGGAGGGGGTGCCGTGGTAAACAAGGCAAGCGGGTCCTTCGATGCAAAGTCCTTCATCGCCAGAGTCGGCGAGCGGCGCAGCATTGTGCAGTACGGCAAGGATCAAACTGTGTTTTCACAGGGCGAACCTGCGGATGCGGTGTTCTACATTCAAAAGGGCAAGGTCAAGGTCACCGCCTTCTCCTCGCAAGGTAAAGAGGCCGTCATCGCAATTCTTGGTTCGGGCGATTTCTTCGGCGAGGGCTGCTTGGCCGGGCAACCGCGGCGTATAGCGACGGTTGCGACCATTGCGGAGTCAGTAATCGTGCGCATCGAGAAAGCGGCCGTCGTCCGCCTGGTCCGTGACGAGACCGCCTTCTCGGAGATGTTCATCGCGCACCTGTTGGGACGCACCATCCGCGTGGAAGAGGACCTGGTCGATCAATTGTTCAATTCGAGTGAAAAGCGTCTTGCCCGCCTGCTCCTGCTGTTGGCGAATTTCGGCACGGATGGCAAGCCCGAGCCGGTGATCGCCAGGATCAGTCAGGAAACACTTGCAGCAATGATCGGCACGACGCGCGCTCGGGTGAGCTTTTTCATGAACAAGTTCCGGAGGCTTGGCTTCATCGACTACAACGGCGGCATCGAGGTTCACAGCTCGTTGCTGAACGTGATTCTCCACGACCAACCGCAGACGAAGAAGTGAGCTTGCGTCGCTTCTGTTAGCGGCTGACGACAGCAGCGTGACTGTGCATCGCCTCACGCGATCGTGACGCGCGAATCCGCGCGGCGCTGCAATCTGATCAGAATCGCACAGACACCCCTCAAGAGATCCGCCAAGAAGGTTCTTGGCTAGCGCGATGGGGCACGTTGTTCATGGAAGCGAGCAAATGTGGGGTAAGCACCCGGTGAGCGCCGCAGGCGTGGTGGTCTTCAGGCCGCTTGGGTGACGAGGGGGCCGTGTGTTCGCCAGTTCCACGGCAGCAGATCGTCGAGCCTGGAGGCGGGGTGGCTGGCGATGCGGGCGAGGACATCGGCGAGCCATGCTTGCGGATCGATGTCGTTCATTTTCGCCGAGACGATCAGGCTGTACATGGCGGCGGCACGTTGGCCACCGCGATCGGAACCGGCGAATAACCACGACTTCCTTCCCAGAGCGATGCCGCGCAGTCCGCGTTCGGCGGCATTGTTCGACAAGCAAACGCGGCCATCGTCGAGGAAGCGCGTAAAGCTCGGCCAGCGCTTGAGCATGTAGTCCATGGCCTTTGCGAGATCGCTGCCGCGCGAAAGCTTGGGCCGCTCGGTCTGCATCCAGGATTTGAGATCGGCGACGAGCGGCCTATTCAGATGCTGACGGACGGCGCGGCGCTCGTCGGCGGTCTTCCCGTTGATGCCACGCTCGATCTCGAACAGGCCATCGATGCGCCGGACGGCTTCGACCGCTAAGGGCGATATCGGCGCAGGTGTCTTGCCCTCGGCCTTGCGGCGGGCGCTGGCCTCGATATCCGCGAGTGCGAAGGCAGACAATGTGGGTCGCCGTGCAAAGAGAGATGCGTGAAGTTGTTTGGCTGGCGTCAGTTGTCTTCAGCCTCTCTGTCGTGGGCGTCGCCCTCGGCGTCGCCCCGGCTCTGTTGTAGCGATTGGCCAACCAGAACGACGCGCTGCATCAACCTGCCCAACAGAGGGGCCGCGGGATGCCCGGCAGCGCCAGCGAGCCGCCCGTCAGCCACTCCTCGCTCAGCATCACGAGCCGGATCACCTCGCCGAAGCTGGTAACGGCCGCTTCCGCACGCATGTGAGCAATTCTGAACAGTTTCCCGCGAAAGCCGGGTGTAGATTTCTCCTCTGCCGCGTCGACCCGTCGTCGCTGTTGATGGCAGTTCGGCTCGCATGCGGCATGCGCGGATCTCTTTCTCGGGCGTCGAATGCCGAAGGAGTCAACGGCCCGCTTCGCCTAGTGATTTGTCAGGAGGGCACCGTGATCAATGCGCATACAAACGAGCAGCCGCCAAACCGCGTGACGGTGAAATTCGCAGACGGCTCGCGATCGTTCCTGTCGCCGCGGGACGCGACACTTGGACATATCGCCGATCGCGTCGATAACCTTAGTGCGCGGCTCGAACGACCGGTCATCGCTGTTGCGGTCAGACTAGCTGCGACACCTCCGCAAGGCTCCGCCCCGCGATTGCCTGCCACATTTTCGCGACGGTTTGCTGGCCGAACGTCCTCGACTTCGCGCGTTTGCCAGCTCCATGGCACGTCAACCCGACCGGGCGGAGGCCGCTCGGGTCGGCGGCTGCGCCGTCGGCACGATCAAGAGCCGAGCCTACCGCGCAAGGCAAAACCTGCTCCACAAGTGGGAGGGGCTGGAAACGCCGGGTTTCCCGGCGAGCGGCGGCCGAGATGGCCGCATAGGCAGGCCGGAAAAAAGCGGCCGCCGTGCTTTTCGGGGTGCTACGGCACCATTGGTGTCACAGCTCCCGGTCTGCCGAAGGTTGCACTATTGGACATGGCGATCGAACTTGCGCGCGCATTGGCGCACCCGAGGCCGTGGGGTGTGGTCGATTTGAGGCCTTGGAGCAACGCAGGCCGCGAAGGCGTCCGCATCGGCGAAATCTGGTACGAACGGCCCGGCGAGCGCAGCCCAAGTACTTCGCTCCTGGTCAAGCTGTTATTCACGAGCGAGGCGCTCTCCATCCAGGTGCATCCGGACGATGGCTATGCAGGGTCGTTCGGACTGCGGAACGGCAAGACCGAGGCTTGGTACGTCCTCAGTGCGACTGCGAGAGCCAAGGTTGCCCTGGGCCTCAAGCGGCCGCTAACCGCTGTTCCGGCGGACCAGCGGTCGGAAGGAACAGAGCGAAACCGGGTCAGGTTTCGCGGGAAGACGACGCATGCTGGCGACGACCCCTGTTGACGCGCGGTCCGGGGCGGGCCTGTCGTCCGACCACCGTCTCGATGAGTTGACCGATGGTGCAATGTCCTTCGACGGGATGGCGCAGGGATAGGTGCGCGTGCACGAGGTAGCGGTTGGCGCGCCCTTCTCGCACCCGGTCGAGATAGCCCGCCTCCTCCAGCTCGGCGACGATGCGCTGCACGGCCCGCTCCGTAATGCCCACGCGCGCCGCAACATTGCGCATCCTGGCATCCGGTTGCGCGACCAGACACAGCAGCACATGGGCGTGGTTCGTCAGGAAGGTCCAACCGGCCGAGGAGGCTGGGTCGACTTTAGTCGCACTGGTTGTTTTCATTCGTCTGCAGCCCTATATACGAAACGCGTGTCGCGTCTTACATGTCGCATTATGGAGGTCGCATGCGCAACGGTCAAGCGCGTTCCAGCTCGAGCGCTTGTTCCGACGACCGCGCCGCAACCTGAGGCCCAGCCGCGGGATGCCGGCGCTGCGAGAGCACGATAGAGGCCCGGTCAGGCGGCGATCAAGCCACTGAGCCGCGCTTTGCTCGGAGACGGAGGGTTGCAGTTATGCCGCCGCAGACCACGTTGACAGGTTCTTCCAAGCCGCGGGGCAAGCTGGCTGACGCGGATGCCCCCATTGACGGTCCGATAGATAACCTGGGCACCCTCAAGACGTTCTCCCGCAGCGCTGAGATCTACGGCCAGAATGAGCCTGCGGATCGCATCTACAAAGTGATCAGCGGCGCCGTGCGCACCTGCAGGGTTCTCGTCAACGGCCGGCGCCAGATCGGGGCGTTCTGCCTACCGGGTGACCTCTTCGGCCTTGAGGTCCGGGACGAGCACACCTTCTCCGCTGAAGCCGTCACCGAACTGAGAGTGGTCGTCGCAAAGCGCAGCGCCCTGATTGTGCTGGCAGAGAACGACAGCGGCTCGGCCGATCAACTATGGTCATTGATCGGCCAAGAACTGTTCAGGGTCCAAGAGCAGGCGCTGTTGCTCGGCATGACGGCACCCGAGCGCATCGCCACATTCCTGCTGGAAATGGCAGACCGTTTGCAGGGCGGCGACTGCCTGGAGCTGCCGATGCCACGCCAGGACATCGCCGACTACCTTGGCCTCACCATCGAGACCGTATCGCGGACGTTCACCGGCCTGGAAAGGGGCCTTGCGATCCAAATGCCGACATCGCGGCGCATCATCATACGCAATCACGCGTCACTCGACCGACTGGCGCATGGACGCCGCTGAAACCCCGGTCGCCGCTTCGGACAGCCCGCAATCTCATGTGCACGCGCCGTTCCCTCGCCGCACTCGCAGATCCAGCCTCCGCCAATCCCTGCCCGATCCCGCAGCCGGTTCGCTGCGAAACCCCAGCGACTGCGCCAGCTCCGTCAGCGCAACATTGTTGGCCGGAAACTCGCCCCGGGCCTCGCGGGTGCCTCGATCCCGTAGGTAGCCGATCAGCTTGTCCAGCAGCAGGCGCTCCAGCTCGACTGCTGCGACGCCACGGCGGACGAAGAGTCCGAACTCGGCACGGATATTGTCCGGATCGGTCAGCGAGTGCACGCCGGCCAAGAAGCCAGATGAACCTTCGATGACGAACGTCATCTCGCGCTCATAGTCGATCTGCGTGAGCCGCGCCAGCTCGGAGCTTGGCAGCTCGCGAATGAGACGAGACAAGGGCAGGCGCAGCTCCCCTATCCCGGTGCCGCAAATCAGGGCACGAAGCTCCGCCTCATCGCCTGGGCGCACCGGCCGGATCAGCACGTTCCTGCCGCGGAAAGAGGCGGCCTCCTCGAGGTCGTCCGGATAGGGCCGGATGGCCAGGCGCGCAGTACCCGGCAACACTGAGCGTGCCACCCGCACACGGGCGTCCAGGGCAATCACACCTTGGTCGTCTGCCAGCAGAGGATTTATGTCCAGCTCGACGACCTCGGGCAAATCGCAGATCATCTGCGATACCCGCAGCAGCACCAGATTGAGGGCGTCATGGTCGATGGGCAGGCGGTCGCGGTAGCCGGCAAGCAGCCGCGCCACCCGCGTGCGCGAAACCAGGTCGCGCGCCAGCGTCAGGTTCAGGGGCGGCAAAGCCACGGCGCGGTCGCTGATGGCCTCCACAGCCGTGCCTCCCTGGCCAAACAAGACGATAGGCCCGAAGATGGCGTCACAGGCGGCGCCGACGATCAACTCGTGCGCGCGTGGCCGCTTGACCATGGTCTGTACGGTGAAGCCGGAGATTGTTGCATCCGGCCGCAGCAGGCGCACGCGCTTGAGCATGTCCTCAGCTGCCGCCCGAACGGCTTCCGGGCTCTCCAAACCCAGGGCTACTCCGCCGACATCGGACTTGTGGGAAATTTGCGGCGAAAGGATCTTCATCGCGACCGGAAAGCCGACGGCAGCCGACGCCGACGTGGCCTCCTCGACGCTTGCCACGACGCGGGTGTCGACCGCGCTGATGCCATAGGCGGCCAGCAATGCCTTTGCCTCAGGCTCTGTGAGCAGCGCTCTGCCGCTGGCGAGCGCGGCATCGATCAAGCGACGGGCCGTCGCCCTGTCACGCCCGAACTCGCTCGGCGCGGAAGATGGCGTCTGCACCAGCAGTTGCTGATTGCGTTTGTACTCGACGACCTGCAGGAAAGCGCCGACCGCTTGCTCCGGCGTGTCGTAGACTGGAATCCCGGCGTCTGCGAACGTCCTTCGCGCCTGCTCGACCCCGTCGCCCCCCAGCCAGCAAGCCATGACGTGTCGCGAGGCCGTCTTCATCAATGGTGCGCAGGCGCGGGCGATCTCTGCGCTCGGCACGATGGCGGAAGGCGCATGCATGAACAGGACGGAATCCACTGCCGGATCATCGAGCAGCACCCGCAGTGTCTCGACGTAGCGGTTGACCGGCGCATCGCCGATGATATCGACCGGATTGCCATGCGACCAGGTGGCGGGCAGTGTCCGATCAAGAGCGCTCATTGCTGCAGGTGAGAGCTCGGCAAGCTTGCCGCCTCCGAGCGACAGGGCGTCGGCGGCGAGCACGCCGGCACCGCCGCCATTGGTCACGATGGCGAGGCGATCTCCGGCGAGGGGGCGTGCCCGTGCCAACGTTTCGGCGACGGCGAACAGGTCCATCAAAGTCGATACGCGCAGCATGCCAGCGCGCCGGATCGCCGCGTCGAACACGATGTCGGAGCCAGCCATGGCACCCGTGTGAGAGGCGGCAGCCTTGGCGCCCTCGGGGGCGCGGCCGGCCTTGACCAGAAGCACCGGCTTGTTGCGGGCTGCCGCTCGAGCAGCCGACATGAATTTCCGAGGGGCGCTGATCGATTCCACATACATCAAGATGGCTCGGGTACCTGGGTCGCTGGCGAGGTAGTCGAGCACATCACCAAAATCGACGTCGGCAGCGTCGCCCATGGAGATGAAGTGGGAGAAGCCAATGTTTCTCGATTTTGCCCAATCGAGGAGAGCTGTGGCGAGCGCACCCGATTGCGAAACGAAGGCGACATGACCGGGCAGCGCCGCGGTGTGCGCAAAGCTTGCGTTCAGTCCGCATCCCGGCACCAAGAGACCGACACAGTTCGGCCCAAGGATCCGGAACACATGGGGCTTGGCAGCTGCCAGCATCGCCTGCTGCAAGGTGTTTCCGCGGGCGTCGGTGACCTGCGCCAAACCGGCGGTCAGAACGATGGCGGCCTTGCTTCCGCGTGCGCCGAGATCCGCAATCAGCCCCGGCACGGTTTGCGGAGGCGTGCAGATGACTGCCAAGTCCGGCGTCTCGGGAAGACTGGCCACATTGGCATACGCCGCCCGCCCAGCCACCGTGGTACGCCTTGCATTGACCGACAGCACCGGGCCAGCAAAACCGCCGGCGAGAACGTTGCGGATGACCGTCGCACCGACGCTCTGCGGCCGATCCGAGGCCCCGATCACGGCAACGGATCTTGGCCGGAAGAGGTATTCAAGATGGCGTACGCTCATCTCGCCATCTCGCGCTTCGTGATCTGCATAGCCGCGACCACCTCAACTGATACGACGCGCCACTCCCCAATTGATCGATGGACGAATTCTCCATTGCCATGCGTTGGTGCGCATTGATATCCGTCAATGTCATGGCGACACCGATCCGGTTCTGGTTCTGGCAGAAGCGTTCGCTTGCGACTAACCGGAGGCGTGGACGACCGCTCCGCGCGAGCATATGCACAGCGGGTCCTTTCGCCTCCCGGCCGTCTCCTCGATCGTAACGGTCGTCAAGCCAGGGCGGAGCGCGTCGCCACGGCAGCCGCGGAGGACTCCGCCGGACCCGCCTGCTCCACGTTCAGAAGCTGCGGATCACCTGCATGTCGGTCTTGTGACATGTCCGGCCCAAGGCGGCTCTGGTCGAATTGTCGGCAACAAGCCTCCCAACCCGGCGGCCGCGCGAACCATCGCCGCGACTGCCAACAGCAACATACGAACGCACGCATCGTCCTCCTGCCGTGCTGTATGCGACGGGTCGCATCTGCGTGTGACCCGTGCGAATGGAGAGCGTGCCAGGCCGAGCCAGAACATCCGCGACCAGGCAGACATGCGTCTTGTGGCAGGCACATGGTGACCGACCTCGTTGCGCAATCCCTGTTCCCCGAAATCGCCGCCCTCCTGGTGCTTGCGGCCGCGCTCGGCTTCCTCGGTCACCTGCTGCGCCAGCCACTCATCGTCAGCTTCATCCTGGCGGGCATCGCTGCCGGGCCGTCGGCGCTCCACATCGCTCGCTCGGGCGACAAGCTCTCGACCTTGTCAGAACTCGGCGTCGCCGTGCTCCTGTTCCTCGTCGGGCTGAAGCTCGACATCAACCTGGTGCGCTCGCTTGGCCTTGTGTCCCTGACAACCGGTCTGGGTCAGATATTCTTCACGGCCAGCATAGGTCTACTCATTTGCCTCGCGCTCGGTTTCGACACCGTGACAAGTCTTTATGTCGCGATAGCGCTGACGTTCTCGAGCACGATCATCATCGTCAAGCTGCTCTCGGACAAGCGCGAGATCGACGCCCTTCACGGCCAGATCGCGCTCGGATTCCTGATCGTCCAGGACATTGTGGTCGTGCTTGCAATGATCGGCCTTTCGGCCATAGGCGCGGGCACGCAAGGTGACGCCTCGCTACGCGATGCGCTCGCCGTCTTCGCCTTCGGCGGCATACTCCTCCTGCTCGTCCTTGGGTTCATCCAGTTTCTTGCCGCGCCGCTGACGGACCGCCTGGCACGAACGCCGGAGCTGCTCCTGCTGTTCGCCGTCGCGCTCGCCGCAGCTCTTGCGGCGGTCGGCGACAAGCTCGGCTTCGGCAAGGAGCTCGGCGGCCTGCTCGCCGGCGTGGCCCTGGCCTCAACCCCCTATCGGGACGCGCTTGCGGCGCGCCTGGCACCGCTTCGCGACTTCCTTCTCCTGTTCTTCTTCGTTGTGCTCGGCTCAAAGCTGCAGCTCGGTCAGGGCAGCTCCACAAGTTTCGCCGCGACCGTCCTGTCGCTGTTCGTGTTGATCGGCAACCCACTCATTGTGCTCGCTATCCTGGGCGCCATGGGCTACCGCAAACGAACCGGTTTCCTCGCCGGTCTGACCGTCGCCCAGATCAGCGAGTTCTCTCTGATCTTCATGGCGATGGGCGTGACCCTGGGTCACGTGAACGTCGAGGCGCTCGGCCTCGTGACCCTTGTCGGGCTCATTACCATTGCGGCGTCAACGTATATGATCACCTATTCGCACCAGCTCTATGCATTCTGCGAGTCCTACCTTTCGCCGTTCGAGCGTCACGTCGCTGCTCGCGAAAGCAGCGACCTCGGCCAGGTGCGCCCGGTCACCTACGATACAATTGTCATCGGCCTCGGCCGCTTCGGCTCCGCGCTCGCCCTGCGCCTGGTTGATCGAGGCAAGCGCGTGCTGGTGGTGGATTTCAACCCTGTCGCCGTTCGCTCCTGGCGGCAGCGCGGCGGAGACGCGATCTACGGCGATGCCACCGATCCAGAATTCGTCGCGGGCCTACCGTTGATCGACGCCGACTGGGTTATCTCCGCCATTCCAGACCACGAGCGCGGCGTCACTCACGAGGACGCGCGGCTCCTCGTGATGCAGAACCTCAACCGCGCAGGCTACAAAGGGTGCATCGCCGTCAGAAGCCGCCACGCTGCTGATCGCACTCTGTTGCAGGCGGCCGGCGCGGACCTCGTTCTGGAACCCTTCGAGGATGCGGCGGACCGCGCCCTCGAGCTCCTCGTATCGCACGAGCGACCGGAAAGGTTCGCTGCCAAGACCACAACTGATCAGAAGGATATCGGAACTTGAGGCGCTCTGTTCGCCGCTGAACCCAACCATATCCGTGACTATTTCACAGGACCAACGCACAGCTGCAGCAAGGAGGTCTCCACCATGAAGCGCATTTTGGTCGCAAGCGATCTCTCACCCGGCTCCGATCGCGCCGTTGCGCGGGCTGTCCTGCTCGCCCGACGGCACCAAGCCAAGCTTTGCGTCATGCATATCGTCGATGACGAGCTGCCCGCAGCCATTGCCGAACGGCAGAAGGAGGATGCCGAGGCCGCCTTGCCGCGAATGGTTCGCTCCCTCGCGGGGGAACCGCTGTCGATCGCCTTCGACGTCGATGTCCGGCTCGCGCTCCCGTAGAGGTCGTGTTAGCCGAGGTCGAGGCAACCCGGCCCGACTTCCTGGTCGCAGGCACTCACGGGCGTTCAGCCCTCGGCCGAGCTCTCCTTGGCAGCGTCGCCGAGGCACTGTTGGCGCGAGCACCATGCGACGTTCTGGCCGTCAGAGGCTGGTGATGAGGAGAGCCATCGTTCGGATCCGCCGCGGTCCCGCTCGCCTCCTTGGCCTAACGAGCGTTCAGCACCCATCCCTCAAGGAGCTCCTGCAGGTCAGAGCGCCAGTGCGCAATGCTCCTGCCGACCTTGACGACCTCGAGTGTCCTCCGCATCGCCACTTGCACTCGTTGACCGATGTCAACGCCACGGATGCACATTGAGCTTACTAGCGTCGCCAGGCGCCTGGTCACGCCCGCCGGCCAGTAGATGTGATCACATGAGAGTTTGGCAGTGACGCGACCGTCGACGGCCCTGGAAAGCGTCGCTTGGCATCGACGCCTCAACCCGGCTGACCTCATTGGACAGCGTGGGCTTCGGTCGGCGCTGCGCACGCCTCGAGACAGGCTCACGCTCGATCTGCTCGATCTGAAGGCCAGATGCGTCAGTCTCTGCCGATTGTTCCCCAACGGATGCAGGCTGGAGAGTCATGGAAGTCAATAAGAAAACCCAGTTCAACATCTGGTACTGGATCGCTGCTTTCATCGGCTTGCTGCTGTTTCAGTATATTTTCACAACCACACAGCAAGTCGCACAGATCCCCTACAGTCAGTTCGAGACCTTTCTGCGCGAAGGCCGTATCGCCGAGGTCACCGTCTCTGACCGCTTCATCCACGGCCGTCTCAAGGAGCCGCAGGACGGACGGCTTATGTTCATCACCACCCGGGTCGAGCCGAGCCTTGTCCAACAGCTCCAGCAGCACGGCGTCGTCGTCAAAGGTCAGATCGAAAGCACGTTCCTGCGTGACCTGCTTTCCTGGGTCATCCCCGTGCTTCTGTTCGTCGGCCTCTGGGTATTCATCCTAAGGCGCATGGGCGGGGGCCTCGGCGGCGGGCTTATGCAGATCGGCAAGAGCAAGGCCAAGGTCTACGTGGAGTCCGATACCGGCGTGACGTTCGACGATGTCGCTGGGGTGGA
>JALHMB010000012.1 GCA_022844275.1 Hyphomicrobiaceae bacterium | reverse complement strand
GGAGGCACCCTCTCTCCCGACCTCCAGCGCACCCTGACCGGCATCCAAACCCAACTCCACGCCGGCCAGGGCATCGCGCTAAAACTCCAGCAAACACAGTCCACCTACGAACGCCTCTTTCCATCCCAGATCTCAACCGCGCTCTCGTCGAATGACGTCTTGCGCAATGCCAAAACACGATGGGACGAGGAATACGCCGGCCTCAAACGCGCAGCCCTCCTGCAAGGCCAGATCGCCGACGGCATCGAAACAGACACTCGCCTCCTCGGCGACGCCATGACGCGATCTCGAAACGCCGCCGGCGCGCTCGATGCCACACAAGCTGGCAACGAACTCACCGGCCTCGCCGTCAAGCAGTCCCTCGCACTGCAAGGTCTGCTCGCCGCACAACATCGTGCAGAAACCGTCAGCCGAGCCCGCAACCTCGCTACCGAGGATGAAGCCCGCCAACGCTTCAAATCCTTCGTCGGTACGGGGTCTGCGTACTCCGCTCGTCGATGAGAATGGGAGGAACCTCGATGTTTCCGCAGAAACTCGCTTCGCGAGCGGGGCCGGCCCCGCACCCCAGCCGGCGGGACACCCGCCGGACCACCCGTCCTTTGAAGTTTCAAAAAGGAGGGGGTTCGGGGTCTCCCCGAACGGGTGCGGGCGGTAGCCCGCTCGCGCAGCGACGCCACCGCGGCTACCGACGACGACAATAGCCGCAGCCAGACCATTCACCCCTGACACCACCAACGGCGACCGCGATTTTCGCCGACGGCGGAGCCCTGCCTGGAGCTCAAGGAACACATGGACGATCTCGCGATCATCGACCAATTCACGGCGACGTTCAGTCGATACATCGACAGCGGCTTCGGGTTGCTTGCTGGCGATGTCGCGTTCCTGACGAGCATCTTGATCGCGATCGACATCACGCTCGCGGGGTTGTTCTGGGCGCTGATGGGTGAGGACAATGTCATCGCTCAGCTCATCCGCAAGGTGTTGTATGTCGGGTTCTTCGCGCTGCTGCTGTCGAATTTTCAGAGCCTGGCCGACATCATCTTCCAGTCGTTCGCGGGACTCGGTCTGAAGGCCACGGGGACGTCGCTGACGTCGGCCGATTTGATGCGGCCGGGGTTTGTCGCCTCGACCGGGTTCACCGCATCGAAGCCACTGCTGGAGAAGGCCGGCGAGCTGATCGGCATCACGACGTTTTTCTCGAACTTTGTGACGATTGCCGTGCTGATGCTGGCATGGGTGATTGTTCTGCTCGCCTTCTTCGTTCTCTCCGTGCAGCTCTTCATCACCATCATCGAGTTCAAACTCACGGTGCTGGCGGGCTTCGTGCTGGTGCCGTTCGCGCTGTTCGGACAGACGGCGTTTCTTGCCGAGCGCGTTCTCGGCAATGTCATTTCGTCGGGCATCAAGCTCATGGTGCTGGCGATCGTGGTCGGCATCGGCTCGTCGATCTTCGGCACGGTCATGCGCCCGACCGGCGACGTGACGCTGACGCAGGCGACCTCCTGCATTCTCGGCGCGATTGCTGTGTTCGGCCTCGCCATCTTCGTTCCTGGCATTGCCGCTGGATTGATCACCGGCGCGCCGCAGCTTGGTGCCGGCGCCGCGGTTGCGACCACGGCCGCGCTTGGCGGCACGGCAGTTGCGGGCGGCATCGCAACTGCGGGCGCAGCCCGCATGGCCGGGCGCACGGCCGGCGGTGCCGTCAAGTCGGCCGCATCGCTCTCGGGCCGTGTCGGCGCCGCTTATGAGGCAGGTGGCGTGGCCGGAGTCGCGCGAGCCACCTTCTCTGGGCCGGCCTCGCGCATGGCGGCAACGTCGAGCGCGCCGGTGCGCAATGCCTATCGCCACGGCGCTGCACAGGGATACCGGGATGCGGCGCCGTCAGGAGATGGCGGCGCCAAAAGTCCCGACGCCGATCCGTCCGGCGGCAACGCGTCATCGTCGGGTCCGCCGGCATGGGCACAGAGCCTCGCCCGCCGCCAGCGCATGACCCAGGCGGGTTTGATGGCTGCGCACGCGCTGCGCGACGGCGACCGCGCGGGTAGCAGCAGCGGCCCCAATCTCAAGAACAAGACGTAAGGGGGACCGTGATCATGGCCTTCAAGCGATCGACGTTGCGCTACGGCGAGACGCCGGAACCGGTCACGCCCTACCAGAAGGCTGCGCAGGCCTGGGACGAGCGCATGGGCAGTGCGCGCGTACAGGCACACAATTGGCGCCTCGTGGCGGTCGGCAGCCTTGGTCTGTCGCTTCTGCTCGCGGCCATCCTCCTCTGGATCGGACGAACGAGCGCAATCGTGCCCTATATCGTCGAGGTGGACTCGCGCGGTGGCGCGCGTGCGGTCGGGCCGGCCGCCGAGACGTATGCGCCGAACGACGCTCAGATCGGTTATCACCTCGCGCGCTTCGTCGACAACGTGCGCGCGCTGTCGATCGATCCCGTCGTCGTGCGGCAGAACTGGCTCAAGGCCTATGACTTCCTGACCGACAAAGCCGCGGTCACGCTCAATGAGTACGCGCGAGACAACGATCCATTCGCGCGAGTTGGCCGCCAGACCGTCGCCGTCGACGTGACGAGCGTCGTGCGTGCCTCGGACACGTCCTTCCAGGTGCGCTGGCTGGAACGAACTTTTGAGGGCGGGGCGCTGAGAGACACCAAACGCCTCACCGGCCTCTTCTCGATCGTCATCACGCCACCCCGGACCGTCGACGCGGTGCGCAAGAACCCGCTCGGCATCTACGTGCACGCCTTCAACTGGTCCCAGGACGTCACCACCGGAGAGTCCAAATGAGCACGTTGCGTTCTGTTGCAGTTGCACTCGTTGTGTCGAGTGGCCTCAGTGCTTGCACCCCCAGCGTCAAGGTACCGGAGATCCCCATCCTCGACAGTCCGGCCCTGGCCGCCCGGCGCGAGCCGGAACCGAAGCCGCCCGTCCGCTATGTCGAGGTGCCGACGCCACTTCCTCTTCCCGGCCAGCTCAAGCCCGTCGGCAAGGAGGCCGACAAGAAGAAGGATGCCCGCCCGCCTTCGGAGCGGGTGACGGGTGCCAACGCCGCGGCGCGCGTCGAGCCGGTCAAGGACGGTTATATCAATGCCATCCAGGTCTATCCCTACACCAAGGGTGCGCTCTACCAGCTCTATGCCGCCGTCAATCAAGTGACCGACGTCGCGCTCGAGGCGGGTGAGAGGCTCGTCTCCGTCTCGGCTGGTGACACCGTGCGATGGGTGGTCGGCGACACGACGAGTGGCGACGGCAAGGAAGTGCAAGTCCACATACTCGTGAAGCCGGTCGGCGCCGACCTCGAGACCAATCTCGTCATCACCACCGACCGGCGCACCTACCACCTCGAGATGCGCTCCAGCGACAAGACCTACATGGCGTCGGTGTCGTGGACGTACCCTGCGGCCGAACTCGTGTCGCTGCGCAAGCAGCGTGACGAAGCCGCAGCCTCACTCGCGTCGATCGCCGACAGCGGCGTCAACGTTGACCAGCTGCGATTCCGTTACCGCATCGAGGGCGACGCGCCCTGGAAGCCGCGGCAGGTCTTCGACGATGGCGCCAAGGTCTACATCCAGTTTCCGTCGGGCCTTGCGCAGAGCGAAGCCCCGCCCCTGTTCGTCATCGGCCCCGACGGCAAGTCTGCGCTCGTCAATTACCGCGTGCGCGGCACGACCTACATCGTCGACCGTCTGTTCGCCGCCGCCGAGCTGCGGCTCGGCACGGCACCTCAGCGGGTCGTGCGCATTGTCCGCACGGACGCGGTCTGGCGGGAGACACGCTCATGAGCGAGACCGACCCCGCCAAAAAAGCCGAAACCGAGAAGGTCGCGCCGGAGACGCTCGAGCTGCGCGCACGGCCGCGGCCGGTGACGCGTATCAACCGCAAAGTGCTGATCGGCGGTGCCGCCGTCGTGCTGCTGCTCGTCGCCTTCCTGGTGCTGGTTGCGCTGCAGCCGCCAAAGCTCCAGGTCGGCGCGCCGCGAGAGCTCATCAACGTCGAGAACAAACCTACTCCCGAAAGCCTCGCTCGCCTGCCGGCGTCGTACGACGGCGTGCGCACGGAGCGCCCACCCGAGCCGGTACGTCCGCCATCAGGCATCCCACAATTGACCGAGGTTGTCGGTGATCCCATCGACCAGGTCGAACAGATGGAACGCGCTCGCCTCGCTCGCATGGCGGGGCAGGCACGTGACTCCCAGGTCTTCTTCCGCCTTCAATTGAAGACACCGCCCCAGGAAAACGCGACCCGTAACGAACCTGCCTCTCAATCGCGGTCGGCCCCAAGCGCCGGCGACACTGGTGCGCTTACCGCGTTGCGCGCGGCAGATCAGGCCCGCGCGCTCGCTGCAGGCAACCTCGAGCCCACCGGCACGGACGCGACAGAGAGCCTGCGAAAGTTGACGTTCCTTCGCTCCGGCCCCGAGAAGCAGATCTACAATCCGCATGGCCTGCAGACGCCGGCCTCGCCGTACCAGCTGATGGCCGGGACCGTCATCGCGGCAAGTCTCGTGACCGGCCTCAACTCCGATCTGCCGGGCTTCGTCATCGCCCAGGTCACAGAGAACATTTTCGATACCGTCTCAGGTCGTTTCCTGTTGCTGCCGCAAGGCTCGCGCCTGATCGGCAAATACGACAATGTCGTTGCGTTCGGCCAGGAGCGCGCGCTCGTGATCTGGCAGCGCATCATCCTTCCCGATGGCTCCTCTGTCGTCATCGACAACCTGCCGGCGACGGACACGGGGGGCTATGCCGGCCTCGCCGATCAGGTCGACCTTCACACCTGGCAGCTGCTGAAGGGCGTCGCGCTGGCGACCGTGCTTGGCGTCGGCAGTGAGCTCGTCTTTAGCGGTTCTGGCGACAGCGATCTCGTCCGCGCGCTCCAGCTCTCGACGCAGTCGACGACCAACCGCGCCGGCCAACGCCTCGTCGAACGCCACCTCAATGTCCAGCCGACCATCACCGTGCGACCCGGCTGGCCGCTGCGCATCATCGTCCACAAGGACATCATCCTGCGCCCGTACCGCGGCGCCAACACCCTCACCGCCAACTGATGAAGGAGAACGCATAGCATGGCCGTCATCGGAATTTTCTCGGCCGTCAATGACGGCTACGCCGGCATCATCCGCACGATCACCATGAACGCGCGGGTGAAGGTTGTCGCCAATGACCGCAAGGAGACGGAAGGCGCACCAGACTTCCGCGTCATGCTCGGCGCGACCGAGATCGGCGCGGTGTGGCGTCGGATCAAGCAAGGCACGGACCAGAGCTATCTGCGCGTGCGTCTCGACGATCCAGGCTGGCCGCAGCCCATATGGGCCATCCTCACAGAAGCAGCTGAGGACGGCACGGCCCGGCTGATCTGGCGCCGCGACAAGCCGGACGGAGCCTGAGCCGATGTCGTCCCCCCATGCATTTAAGAGCGACATTCATCAGTCCATGCCGGAAGAACAGCGCATCCGTGTGCGTCCTCGCCTCGACGACTATCCGCTCCACACGTCGGAGAAGCTGCGCTTCGCCGACACCGATTGCAACGGACACATCTCCAATGCCGTGTTTGCCGTCTGCTGCCAGAACGCGCGCATGGAACTCCTGCACGATCCGAGGCGGATCCCAATGCCGGTCAACGCACAGTTCGTGATCGCACGGCTCGAGATCGACTTCCTCGGCGAGATGCACTGGCCGGGCCAAGTCGTGATCGGCTCGCGATGTGACCATGTCGGCCGCTCCTCGCTGCTGATGACCCAGGCGCTCTTCGTCGATGGGCGTTGTGCCGCCAATGCCAGATCGACGGTCGTCCTCATGGACCGCGGGACGCGGCGTGCGGCGCCTCTGCCACCGGAGACGGCCCTTGCGCTCCGTGGGTTCTGCGCGCCTCCGAAAGCCAATGGGGCGCTGCAGTCGCACCGGTCGGGACCAGAGGAGTAGCTCAGCATGGCCATTGCGACTTTACCGGCGCACGCGTCGTACCTTCGCCCCACCTATGGGCACGCCGCTGATTCGGACGGTGCGTTACCGCGAATCCTGAACAAGCCGGCAGTCGTTCAAGTAAAGACAACCGATGGCGATCCCGCCTGGCGTCTCGTCGCGACCGTCCTGCTGCCATTCGCGGCGGGCTACTATCTCAGCTATGTCTTTCGCACCATCAATGCCCTGATCTCCGGCCCACTTGCTACCGAGTTCGGCCTCTCAGCCGCCGATCTCGGCTTGCTCACGGCCGTTCTCTTCCTGACGTTCGGTGCCGTTCAGCTTCCACTCGGCGCATGGCTCGATCGCTTCGGACCGCGACGGGTACAAGCTGCGCTCCTCTCCGTCGCGGCGATCGGCGCCACGATCTTCGCCTGCGCGCCAAATCTCCTATGGCTGATCCTCGGGAGAGCCTTGATCGGCTTCGGTGTTGGCGGCGCACTGATGGGAGGCCTTAAAGCGATTGTTCTGTGGTGGCCGGCCGAACGCATCGCTCTGGCCAACGGCTGGCTCATCACACTGGGCGCACTCGGCGCTGTCACGGCGACAGCACCAGCCGAGATGCTGATCGCGTGGATCGGGTGGCGCGGCCTGTTCCTGCTCCTTGCGGCTCTTGCGGCCATCGCCGCGGTGCTGATCCTGCGGTTCGTGCCAGGGCGTCCTGCGCGAGGTCCGGACGAGGCGATCGGTGCGGGCATGACCATTCGCACCATCTATCGGGATGCAAGGTTCTGGCGTCTCGCGCCGCTCTCAGCGACGACCATCGGTTCGGCGTGGGCGCTGCAGGGCCTATGGGCCGGACCGTGGCTTGCCGATGTCGAGGGGCTGCCACGCCACGACGTCGTCACGCACCTGCTGTGGATGGCAATCGCGCTCAGCGCGTCCGCGCTGATCCTCGGGACGGCCGGCGATCGGCTTCGCCGGCGCGGCGTTTCCTTGTCGGCGACCTTTGCCATTGCGACCGGCTTGGCCATGCTGGCGCAGCTCGCGCTCGTCCTCCGCTGGCCCGTCCCGACGTGGTTGCCGTGGATCGCGATCGCAGGCATCGGCGCCGGGACCGTCCTGAGTTACACCATCGTGGCGGAACTCTTCCCGAAGTCGGCATCTGGCCGCGCCAGCGGCGCCCTCAATCTCCTTCATATCGGCACTGCCTTCGCGGTGCAGCTTGGCACTGGCTTCGTCCTAGATCTTTGGCCGATGGAGGCCGGGCGGCATCCGCCGGTGGCCTTTCAGACCGCGCTTGGCATCAACCTCACTCTGCAGGCCGCTACGTTCCTTTGGTTTGTGCGACCGAGAAAACGTCCGATCTTTGCCAATGGCCTTCATGTCCATCCCATTCATCCGCTCGCCGCGACACTTGGCGTGCCGTGCGCGAACGCCACGCCCTATCTGCAAGCGCGCCGAGACTGGCGCTCCCGACAGACAATCTCGCAACACCAGGCCTCAGCGTGGCGCGCGGCTGCGCTGCTTTCGGTCACGACCATGGCCACTATCGGAATTTCACTTCTGACCCAGGTCGGCACAACAGCGACGCTGCACCGCTCGCAAGTCACATCGAACGCCAGCCAACAATGATCGGGCTTCGGCCCTGCCCGCGCGCATGACCCATCAAGCACCAACGCATCGAAAGGACCCGCCATGACGTCCATGATACAATCGGACACCGCCACCGCTCCCAATCCCGAAACCGACGACATCTTCTGGAGCCTCAAGACGGTCCGACAGAAGACCGGTCTCTCGTCCGCAACCATCTACCGTTACATGGCCGTCAATCTGTTCCCAGCCCGGCGCAAACTTGGCCCCAATCGCGTTGGCTGGCTCGCATCAGAGGTCAAGGCGTGGGGAGAGAATCGCCCGGAGCTTGGACGGTGACAACGATGCCGCGCTTTACTCTTCAGAAGGACCTGACCTTCCAGTTGGCACGTCCGCTGTATGGCGCCTAGCTCGTCGAAGCCCGGTAACGAAGGCTTCCATCTTAAGAATGGCGTCGCGCATCTGAGGCTCGTAGTGATAGTGGTTATAGACGGCAGCGATGCGACTGCCGCCGGGCGTCGAGTGAGCTAAGACGCGCTCAGTAATATCCGGCGCAATGTCAAGACGCGGAGCATTCGTGGACCACGTCCGCCGAAGGTCATGGATGGTCCAGTGTTTGAGCTCGATCTTCTTGTCGAGCGCAACCTTGTTTTTGCTCCACGCGGAGAACGGGCGGTTGAGGCCAGGTGGCGAAAAATAGAGATCCACGGATGCTCGGACCAAGCCAAGCTGGCGAACAGTTTCTTCACCAAAGGGAAGCGTATGCGCCTTGCCCGCTTTCATGATTTCCTTCGGAAAAGCGAATTGCATTTTCTTGGCGTTGATCCAGCTCAGCCTGAGAGACGCAATCTGATTGGCGCGCTGGCCGGTGAGCATTAGAATGCGAACGATGGCGGCGAAACGCGGATCTGGCCACCGATGAAGCGCGTCCCAAATCGCCTTCAGCTCATCATCGGTGAGGACGCGCTCACGCGCGTCGGGTTCCTTTGGCATCTTCATCCTGAGCATAGGATTTTGCTCAAGATACTCCCGCTGTACGCACCAATTGAGGAAAGTCTTCAGAGCCCGAGCTGCGTGCGCTCGTTCGCTCTGCCCTGAAATGCGATCCAGACTGTCTAGGATCCTCTTCTGGGTAATATCCCCAACGTTGTCGTTGAAGGTGAAAACCCTCCGGAGATGGCGCGTGTACTCCCGCAGGGCCCCTGGCGACACTTCCAGCTCACGCAATGAGAGGTAACTGTCAACTGCGGCCGTGAACTTGATGCTGACGCGGCGATTGGCAACGTCGCCATTCAAGAGGTGCTTTTTGGCCCGATCGCGCGCCTCAGCGAGCCCCATCACACCATACACACCAAGCTTGTGCCGGCGGCCGCTCCGAACGGCGACGAACGTCTTACGGTTCTTGCCAACGTACACGCCGAAGGCGGGTGTAGAGATGTCCCAAACATACGCGTTCGTGTTGGGCTTAAGGGCTCGGATGGTTGCGTCCGTCAGTTTCATTTTTTGCACTATTTTTGCACCCCTATTCGCAAGATGCGGTGAGATCTCCTGACATACGAAGAACGTCTCGAAATATTTTAATCCAATAAAAATAGACCTTTATGGCGATATTGAGTTGCGATGAGCTGCGGTGACATGATCGAGCAACAGCCTTCCAAGCGGATTTTCCGGGAGAACCGGATAGAACGGCGCGACGCGATTTTCATATTAAACTATTGAACGACATCTATAATACGCCGATAAACGGAACATGGCTGAACGACGCTACGCATCAGATTTCTGACCCTATTCTGACCCTTTTTTCGGTCCGCGCGGCCGTATATGCTCGCCGAATGCCGACGATCCATCTCACCGATATCGCGCTCAAGGCACTCAAGCCAGCGACTGCTCAGGTGGACTACTACTGCGACCAGCAATCAAACTTTGGCGTGCGCGTGAGCCCGAGCGGTACGAAGAGTTTCTTCGTCCGCGTCGGCGATAGTCGCCGGCGCATCCACCTCGGCAAGTATCCTGGCACGAAACTCGCTGACGCCCGCAAGGCAGCGAACAGGCAGGTGAATGATCCGCAGGTCCCCATTGCGTCACAGCGCTTCGAGACCGCGCTCGAGACGTATTTCGAGACCTACATCAGGCCGAACTACCGGGAGCGCACGGCAAAGGAGACCGAACGACTGCTCAACAAGCATGCAACGCCTCTTCACAAGCAGTTGCGCGAAATCACCACATCCGACTGTACGGCGATATTTGACGGTCTCATGTCAACGCCGAGCGAAGCCAATCATTTGTTCGGTGTCCTCAAGACATTCTTCGCTTGGTGCGAGCAGCGCCAGCTTATCAGCCTTTCGCCCATCGCGCGCCTCTCCAAGCCGGCGAAGGAAACTTCGCGGGATCGAGTCCTCACAAACGCGGAACTCAAAGCCGTCTGGAACGCCGCCGCTTCCGCTTCGCAATTCGATACCATCGTCCGGCTCTGCATCCTGCTCGGCCAGCGCCGCGGCGAGATCGCCACCATCGAGCCGTCGTGGATCACAGACGGTGTCCTTACCATCCCGCGCCATGTCACCAAGAACGGCGTCGAACATCCCGTGCCGCTCACGACCCGAGCACTCGCTATCCTGAAACAGACGCAGCTCGGCTCTTACAATAGCTGGAGTCAGCCGAAGGCGAGGCTCGACGAACGATCAGGTGTCACGGATTGGACGTTGCACGATCTCCGCCGAACCTTCGCGACAATTCACGCTTCTATCGGCACGCCGCCCCATATCACCGACCGGCTGCTCAATCACCTGTCCGGGAGCCGCACGCTCAGCCCCATCGCCAAGATTTACAATCGGTATTCCTATCTCAAGGAGATGCGAACGGCGCTGGAGAAATACGAGCATCATCTCTTCAAGATCGTCTTGAAGAAATAGGCTCGCAGCTGGATTTTGATCCTCCTAGCGTCCAGCCTGCCGCTGTCAGATTGAAAAGCGGAACAAAAACCAATGATCTCAATGGCCATGTCGACTCTTTTGCAAAGTTCTGGTGACGAAGGATCAAACACTTAGAACGGAGTCGACATGAGTTTAGATTACCCGGTCAACTGTCCCGAAACCCCTTAGGACGGATCCAGCGTCAAGACGACCAGAAAGCACATAGAATCCCCAAATGCCCAACCCGCTCATCAATCGTCCGGTCGAAGATCGGCCTGATGCTCGTTTACGCGCGAGGCGGAACAGCGAGGATATCGATGCTCAGGGTCCGCAACGCCTCTTCGGTGACACTTCCGATCAACGTCTTGAGCAATCCCGACCGTCCGTGCGTGCCCATGACCAGCAAGTCGGCTCGTACTAACGATATGGCGCGGATAATGGTCTCCATCGCTGGGCCTTCGAGCCCCTGAAAGGGCTCGCACGCTGTTCGGCCCGAACGGCCAGAAAGAGGTCTATCACGCGCTGGGGTTGCTCATCGATGCCGTTCGTACAGGCACGAAGCCCGAGCCACTCCCGCAATTGCCCCCCCAAGAAGACCGGGAATGTTCATCCTCCTGGTTAAACCTACGCCGAATCGCGGAAGGCTAAGCGACTGTTGAAGATAACAACGTTCGAATGACGCCTGTGCAAAGCCCGAAAATAGCCATCTAACCAGTGAACTCCCAAGGCGGCACCGGCCCCAGGCACGCCGCCAGAAAATCAATCGTTGCGCGGACCTTGGCCGGAGGTCGCCGATCCGCAGGGTAGATGGCATAAACACCGCCGAGTTCGATCGGATCATGATCGAGCTTCATCGGGATCAACAGTCCGGCGCTGATCTCGCGAGCTACCAGAAATGTCGGCTGATAGACGATGCCCTGCCCCGCAATGGCCGCCGCAACCAGGGCGTCGCCGTTGTTGGCTTTGAGGCTTCCCCTGATCGCGACCACGGCCTTGCCGTCTCGACCAAAGGTCCAGCGATCCGCACCGACGGCTCGCGACAGCGTGTAGCCTAGGCAGATGTGCTTCCTCAAATCGGCGATCGTTCGCGGACTGCCATGCGCGGCGATATACGAAGGTGCCGCGCACACGACCGTTCGACACGGCGCGAGACGGCGGGCAGCCAATGAAGAATTCTCCAGCGAACCAATGCGAATGGCGAGATCCCATCCTTCCTCGATCAGATCCACCTGCCGGTCGTTGAGCCCGAGATCGATCGTGAGCGCCGGGTATCGTGCCGCTAGCTCGGGAAGCCGCGGCGCTACCTCCCGTATTCCGAATGATACGGGCGCATTGAGGCGCAATGTACCGCGCACCCGCGCTGTCTCGGCTGAAGCAGCCGCATCCGCATCATCGATCTCCGATAGAATCCGCTCGACCGCCTCCAGATAGTTACGGCCAGCTTCCGTCAGGCTGATCCGCCGCGTTGTCCGGTGCAAGAGCTTGACGCCAAGCCGCTCCTCGATTGCCCCCATGTGCTTTGTTGCCATGGTCTGCGACATGCCGAGCGCCCGCGCCGCCGCCGACAGGCTGCCGAGCGCCGCGATACGGGCAAAGACCTGCATTCCGGTGACACGATCGAGCATATCTAATCTCACACTATAAGTGTGAAGTGATATCATGAGCGGGCCAATTATCAAACTGAGTTATCGAACACATATCACTTGATGAAACACAACGACCCCATGCGCCGGCCAGCCGATCAAGAACGACGGCTGGTGCAGCGTCGGCTCGTTCGATGAACCGGCCTTTCGATGATGATGGAGGCTCCCATGCTTGCAACTCGTGCTGCCCAGCTCCAGGCCCCCGCCGCGTTACTTGCACCAGGCGCAGTAACGCTCATCGTTCGCGATCTCGACGCTGTCGCACGCTTCTATGAAGAGACAATCGGACTGCATCGAATGGGAACCGACCGCGACACCGCGTACTTAGGTAATGGCAGCGCGGTGTTGCTCGTTCTTCGCCAGCGCGACGTTGACGTTGAGCCGTCCGGTTTCGCCGGCCTCTTTCACATCGCCTTTCTCTTGCCCGCGCGGTCGGACCTCGCCGGCTGGCTGCGTCGCGCGGTCAAGTCGGGCGTGCGGTTGGACGGTGCCTCGGACCATAAGGTGAGCGAGGCGCTCTACCTCACGGACCCGGAGGGCAACGGCATCGAGGTCTACGCTGATCGTCCCCGCGACACGTGGAATTGGAAGAACGGCAAGGTTCTCATGTCGACGGATCCACTCGACGTACAGGGGCTTATCCGGGCAGGCGGGCGGAGCGCCTTCGATGCGGCGCGCGTACCGCGCGGCACGACCGTCGGCCACGTCCATCTTCGGGTCGGCGGCATCGCGGAGGCCGAGACGTTTTACCGCGATGTGATTGGTCTCGACATAACCAGCCACTACCCTGGCGCCACGTTCTACGCCACCAGCGGCTATCACCACCATGTTGCGACCAACATCTGGCGCAGTCGCAACGCACCGAAGCGCTCAGGAAGAACGACTGGCCTCGCGTCCTTTGAGCTGATTGCACGGGATCCCGATACGTTCGACGCATCGGCGGCACGTCTCCTGGCAGTCGGAGCGAGACAGATTGGCGACGCGATCGGGGTTACTGATCCCTGGGGCAATGTCGTGCTGTTGAAACAAACCTGAAGCCATCAAATGCGAGTTCAGATCCATCGCATGGATCATCAAAAGGAGGACACCATGAGCAGAAAAATCGCTGTCATCATCGGCAGCTTGCGCCGCGACAGCTTCAACAGCAAGCTCGCGAATGCGCTTACGAAGCTCGCACCAGCAGACTTCACGTTCAGCACCATCGAGATCGGCGACTTGCCGCTCTACAATCAGGATGATGATGCCAATCAGGCATCGCAGGTGAAACGGCTCAAGTCCGAAATCGCGGCGGCCGACGGCGTTCTCTTCATCACGCCCGAGTACAACCGTTCGATCCCTGGCGTACTCAAGAACGCGGTCGATCACGCCTCGCGCCCATACGGGAAGAGCGCGTGGGCGGGCAAACCGGCGGGCGTCATCGGCATCTCGGTCGGTGCCATCGGAACCTCGCTCGCGCAACAGCATCTGCGCAACATCCTCGCCTATCTCGATATGCCGACGCTCGGCCAGCCCGAAGCCTTCCTCCAAATGAAGGATGACCTGTTCGAGGATGGCGGAGGCGTTGGTGCAGGGAGCCGCGCGTTTCTGCAAGGTTGGATGGACCGATACGTCGCTTGGGTGAACAAGCACGCTTCCTAGTCGGCATAAAACGCTGTGCGGCCATCCAGTGCATGTGGCGTAGCCACTTGCCTCGCGTCAAGTGACAGTTCGCGAACTGTCACAACGACGTGCCTAAGCATCCTCAACAAGACAGGAGACGAATATGCGTATCGCCGGAAAAGTAGCACTCGTAACGGGAGCTGGCCAGGGTATTGGCCGTGCGATTGCACTGCGCCTCGCGCGCGATGGCGCTGACATTGCGATCGTGGATGTCAACAACGAGAAGATGAAATCCGTGGCCGATGAGATTAGGGCCACCGGCCGGAAGGCCACCACCTTCAAGGCCGATGTCACCAAGCGCGATAGTGTCTACGCCGCGGTGGATGACGCTGAGAAGGAACTCGGCGGGTTCGATGTGATGGTCAACAACGCCGGCATCGCGCAGGTGCAGCCGTTGTCCGATGTGCTGCCCGATGAGGTGGAGAAGATTCTGAAAGTGAACGTCGAGGGCGTCCTGTGGGGCATCCAGGCCGCAGCCAAGAAGTTCAAGGCGCGAAAGCAGAAGGGTAAGATCATCAGCGCCTCCTCCATTGCCGGTCATGACGGGTTCGCGATGCTTGGAATCTACTCGGCGACCAAGTTCGCCGTCCGAGCCTTGACCCAAGCTGCAGCCAAGGAATTCGCCAGCGATGGGATCACCGTGAACGCATACTGTCCCGGGATTGTGGGAACCGATATGTGGGTCGAGATCGACCGGCGTTTTGCCGAGATCACGGGCGCCCCGGTGGGAGAAACCTACGAGAAGTACGTCAAAGGCATTGCCCTCGGAAGAGCGCAGACGCCGGAAGATGTCGCCGCATTCGTTTCGTTCCTGGCGGGTCCGGACTCGGATTACATGACGGGTCAGGCCCCGTTGATCGACGGCGGGCTTGTCTATCGTTAAGCAAGATGGCGCGCCGTGCCGCTTCCTCAGGTAGACCGCGGCACTCCGCGCCTCGCCCTTGTTTAGAAACCCGCTAAGGTTGGGTAGGTGGCGCGCTGTCGAGCGTGCCGCTTCGGATTCACTTGCGAAGAGAGCTTCTGATCTTTTCCAGAGTTCCATGAGGAAGCAATCATGTCAGACCACATTACTGAACCGATCCGCGCTGCCGGCTCCACCACGGGTGCCGGTGCTCCCGCACCGAGCGATCGCAACTCCCTCACCATCGGTGCTGACGGCCCGATCGTGCTTCATGACGTGCATTTTCTGGAGCAGATGGCGCACTTCAACCGGGAAAAGGTTCCCGAGCGTCAGCCGCACGCCAAGGGCGCCGGAGCTTTCGGTGAGTTTAAGGCCACGGAAGACGTCTCGCGTTACACATCAGCCGCCCTCTTCCAAAAAAGTGCGAGCACCGAAATGCTCGCTCGCTTCTCGACCGTCGCCGGCGAGATGGGCAGCCCGGACACTTGGCGCGACGTACGCGGCTTCTCGCTGAAGTTCTATACGAGCGAGGGGAATTACGACCTTGTTGGCAACAACACGCCGATCTTTTTCGTTCGCGATCCTATGAAGTTTCCGCACTTCATCAGGAGCCAGAAGCGGCTTCCCGATTCCGGTCTGCGCGACAATCACATGCAGTGGGATTTCTGGACCAACAATCCAGAGAGCGCACACCAGGTGACTTATCTGATGGGCGAGCGAGGTTTACCCCGGACTTGGCGCCACATGAACGGCTACGGCTCCCACACCTATATGTGGATCAATGCGGCCGGCGATAAATTCTGGGTGAAGTACCACTTCCACACCAATCAGGGCATGCAGTTCTTCAACAACGAAGAAGCAGCCGCGATGGCTGGTGCCGACGCCGACTTCCACCGCCGGGATCTATTCGATGCCATTCATCGCGGGGATCATCCCAGCTGGACGCTGTCGGTTCAGATCATGCCCTATGCGGACGCCAAGACGTATCGCATCAATCCGTTCGACCTCACCAAGACGTGGCCTCATGCGGATTATCCGCTGATCAAGGTCGGCACGATGCAGCTCAACCGTAATCCGGAGAACTTCTTCGCCCAGATCGAGCAGGCCGCGTTCTCGCCGGGCAACACGGTACCCGGTATTGGCCTCTCTCCCGACAAGATGCTGCTCGGCCGCGCCTTTGCCTACAACGACGCGCAGCGCAATCGCATCGGCACGAACTTCCATCAGCTGCCGGTGAACCAGCCCAAGGTGCCCGTAAATACCTACATGTTCGACGGTCAGATGGCTTACCACCACAGCGGAAACGCACCCGTCTATGCGTCCAATAGCGGTGACCGCAAATGGGCGGACGGCACGGGACCGATGCCGGATAGCTGGGAGGCCGACGGCGAAATGGCGCGGAGTGCGTATACGCTGCGCGCCGAGGACGACGATTTCAGTCAGCCTGGTATTCTCGTGCGGAAGGTTTTCAACGATGACCAACGCGCGAAGCTCGTGGAGCAGGTCGCAGGGAGCCTGCTCGGCGGTGTGCGTGAGCCGGTGCTGAGCCGTGCCTTCGCGTACTGGAAGAGCGTCGATGCGGAAGTTGGTCAGCGTATTGAGCGGAGGGTCCGCGAGGGCCACGCGGCCAAGCCGGCCGAAGGGATGGGCGAAGGCTGATCGCTAGAAGCGAGCGTTGCGGCCCGCCGTTCACGCGTCCATGCCGACGCCGATCGGTGGGCCGCCTTATGCTACCAGCGCCGGGTGTGAGATGTGGCGTGGAGCCTGGATGCAATTCTCCAATTTCGGAGCAGCGCAGTGATGCAGCGCACCGCCAATCGGGTGTGAGACAATCTTATGAGATCGACGGAATGACGCGCGAAGAGATTGGACGCCGGCAGTTTCTTGCTGGCGGCGTCACCCTTGTCGCTATGTCGATGGCAGGATGTGCCTCCATCGCCTCCAGCTCAATCATAGAAAGCAACGCTGATCCAAAGATCAATGCTGAGCCACGGAAGGTGCCACCGCACGTCCGAGCAATCTATCGCGCTGTATCAGACGAACCATTTCCGATTCGCGCGTCTCGCGTCGAATTGGTTCCCGAACGCTATTGGCGCCAGGACGTAGCGAATCCGACAGGCGAAGCACCAGGAACTGTTTTTGTCGATACGCGCGATCGATTTCTCTACCATGTCAAAGATGGTGGCATCGCGACGCGCTATGGTGTTGGCATTGGCCGTGCAGGCTTTGGGTGGTCGGGCAAGGCACACATTGCCTACAAGCGCGAATGGCCAAAATGGACTCCGCCCTCCGACATGATCGCGAGAGAGCCGGAGCTTGAGAAGTACAGGCATGGCATGGCGCCTGGACCTGACAACCCGCTCGGGCCGCGCACGCTCTATATTCATCAGGGCAATACAGACACGCTTTACCGAATCCACGGGAATCCGGATGAGCGGACGGTCGGAGAGGCGGTGTCCAGCGGTTGTGTACGCCTGCTGCCTCAGGACATCATACACCTCTATGACGAGGTCCGCAGCGGATCCGCACTGCTGGTGATCTAGTGGCTTGGTGAATGACCTCAATCATAGGCGATCGCGTCTCGCGAGCCTCGCGATTGTCCATGGCAAATTCCTCGAAAGAAGCACTACTGACCGTAACACGACTCTCTTCACTATTGTATTTGTTGCGATCGACACACCATATACGCATTGGTAGCCGCGCGGCGCGCGCGGCTAATTCTCAATCACCGCAAACCGAACGGCCGGCGCGAGGGCGCACGGCTGTTTTCATCTGTCGGAGGTGTGCCATTCTCGACTAACGCACAGCAAAAGATCTGTCCCAGACGACGGAAGAATGCGAAAGCGAGACTGAAGTGACAGGCGAGGCGAAAATCCGCCATTGCTTGATATGCCGCAAAGACTTTCCGAGTGCTTGGGGGGCGAAAGAATTTGCCGCCATTACAAGAGTACTTCGGTCTGGCGGAGTAGCATTGCGTAACTCGTCCAATCGGTGCGGCACTTACTGGCCTGTCCACAAGCCAGGCCATAAAGAACGCCTAGCTCTGCGTCCCGACCCTGTGGTCGGAGATGGCGATCCAGTCGCAGACTGGGCTCTTTTCATTGTGGCAAGCCTATCTTCTCCTCGTCGCCGCGTCCGCACATGGACGAGCGCGCGGCCTTGGTCTCCAAGGCGCGAGCCCGTTGGTCGGCGTATCTTTTTCGTTCTGCCGGGTAAGTGCTGACCGGCCAGAGGCACCATGGACATCCGGCGCCGCTCTCGGTAGCCTGCGGCCGCAGCTCGTACACGACGATGTTTTGAAACCAACAGTCACAGCTCCAACTCCGGCGCACACGCTAGGTGCGTCAACACAGTGGTGTGTGAGGGGCACCCGGAGGCAGAAGGGCTCGCAGTTAGTCCGACGCAAGCCGGCCCTGGGCCAAGACATGCTTGGCCGAGCGCGGCGCCTGCAGTTTCTGGAACTGTGACATGAAAGATATGTAAGAATTTCTAAACACAATTCAAGAGCGTACGCGGTTTTGACTTCTTAGTTTTGCAACGGCCAGGTCGTACCCAACTCACTCCGCCCACTTGGCGGATGTCGCGCGTTGCGATCCAACCATTGTAATAGCGCGACCACCTCGTCACGCAATGAATTGCCGAAGTATTGGTTATCCGCGGCAGGCTCTGGAATGTCTGCCAGTCGAGGATTTCAGGATGGTCGACAGCGCCCTCGAGCCGACGACGCGGGGGCTTCGTGTCAGCTGCAGGAAGATCTGGGCTGGCCCTACCGCCCAGCCAGCCGTGGGGGAATGCCTATCACCGTGTGCATGGGCGACCTGTACTCCGGTCGTTTGGTCTCGGTGCGACGAGCACCTAAATACCAGAGCAGCTGGAGAAGCCCATGGTCGCCCTTTCAATCCTCGATCTCGTTCGTGTCACCGAAGAAACCAATGCCCGCGGCGCGCTGGACAATGCGCGCGATCTGGCCGCCCACGCCGAACGGTGGGGTTATTGCCGCTTCTGGGTTGCCGAGCACCACAACATGCCGGGCATTGCCAGTGCCGCAACCGCGGTTGTCATCGCGCACATCGCCGCCGGCTCGCAGCACATCCGCGTCGGAGCTGGCGGCATCATGCTGCCGAATCACGCACCGATCGTGATCGCCGAGCAGTTCGGCACGCTCGCGCGGCTCTATCCCGGACGCATTGACCTCGGTTTGGGACGTGCGCCGGGTACCGATCAGATCACCGTCCAGGCCCTGCGTCGCTCACTCGCGACTGCCGACGAGTTCCCACAGGATGTACTTGAGCTACAGGCGTACTTCGCTCCCGTCCAGCCGGGACAGCGCGTACAGGCCGTACCGGCGGCGGGAACCGATGTGCCGTTGTGGATTCTCGGTTCGAGCACCTACGGCGCGCAGCTCGCAGCCGCGCTGGGGCTTCCCTACGCCTTTGCGTCCCATTTCGCGCCGGAGCAGCTCTTGCCCGCCCTGGAAATCTATCGCCGGCAGTTCAAGCCGTCCGCGCAGCTCGAACGACCCTATGTGATGGTCGGCGTCAACATCATCGCCGCGCAGACCGATCATGAGGCGCGCCGCCTGGCGACGACGCAGCAAATGTCCTTCACGAATATCTTTCGTGGCGCGCGCGGCCTAAGTCGACCGCCGATCGATGACATCGAGGCATATTGGACGCCGCGCGAGAAGATGCAGGCCATGCGGATGCTGGAGCGCTCGATCGTGGGGTCACCTGCAACAGTCGAAGCCGGCATCGATGCGCTTGTTGCCGAAACCGGCGCCGATGAGCTGATGATCGTCTCGGATGTCTATGATCATGCTCTACGCCTGCGCGCCTTCGAGATGATTGCGGCTGCAAACAAGCCTGCGGGGCAGCCGCTACCTCGGGAGACCTGAGGCATGGCAGACGACGATGGCGACCGACCACCGGAAGCCAGCAAGCTCACTCGAACCAAACAACGCTGGGCCCAGGAGGGCCGCTTGCTGACGGATCGGACGGCGCGTTCGGAATTCGATCGCCTGCCGCCGGGCCAGCATCTGGTGCGCGACTGGCCCGTGCTGGATCTTGGCGAGCAACCGGAGATCGCCCTCGATACCTGGCGCCTCACGATCGACGGCGCGATCGAGCATCCCGAGATTCTCTATTGGCAGACATTCCAGAGCCTGCCGCAGAGCGCTAAGACTTCGGACATTCATTGCGTGACGAGTTGGTCGCGTTACGACAATGGCTGGACCGGTGTCGCGACGCGCGACATCCTCGACCGCGTCATGCCAAAAGCGCAGGCGCGCTTCGTTCTGCTGCGCAGCCACGACGGCTACACGACCAACATCACGCTCGATGACTTCGCGTCCCCACACGCCATTCTCGCCCACAGTTGGGCAGGCGAGCCGCTAACACGCGCACATGGCGGCCCACTCCGCCTCGTGGTGCCGCATCTCTATTTCTGGAAGAGTGCAAAGTGGCTCAAGCGCATCGAGTTCCTGACGCGCGACGCGCCTGGCTTCTGGGAAGTCAACGGCTATCACAATCGCGCGGATCCGTGGCTCCAGCAGCGTTATTCGGACGATTGACGGCAACCGTCGGCTGCCACGCCTTGCCGTTCCTGGAAGCAGCCACCGCGAGATCGAAGCCGGCCTGAAGCCGCGCTGAGTGCCGAGGCGGGAACACCCCAAGGAGGAGAGCATCATGGGACTGCTTGTCGACGGTCGCTGGCAGGATCAGTGGTGCGACACCAAGAGCACCGGTGGGCGCTTCGTGCGCAAGGACTCTGGGTTCCGGAACTGGGTCACGCCCGATGGTTCTCCGGGCCCGAGCGGTACGGGCGGGTTCAAGGCGGAACCCGACCGCTACCACCTCTACGTCTCACTCGCCTGTCCCTGGGCGCATCGGACCCTCATCTTCCGCAAGCTCAAAGGGCTCGAGGACACGATCAGCGTCTCGGTTGTGCACTGGCTCATGCTGGAGAGTGGCTGGAGCTTCGAGGAGGGCCCAGGGTGCCTGCTGGATCCAATCCACGGCGCAGGCTTCCTGTATGAGGTCTACACCAAGGCCCAATCCGATTACACCGGCCGTGTCACAGTGCCGGTGCTCTGGGACAAGGCGACCGGGAGCATCGTGAACAACGAGTCGTCCGAGATCATCCGAATGTCCAACTCGGCCTTCGACGATCGCGGCGCGGCGCCGCACGACTTTTATCCGGAAGATCTGCGGCAGCAGATTGATACCTGGAACGTCCGCATCTACGACACCGTGAATAACGGCGTGTACAAGGCGGGTTTCGCCACCGCTCAGGAGGCCTATGAAGTCGCCTTCACCGAGCTGTTCACGACGCTGGATGTCCTCGATGAGCACCTTCGCACGCACCGCTATCTGTTGGGAGATCGCCTGACCGAAGCGGATTGGCGACTGTTCACGACCCTGGTGCGGTTCGACCCGGTCTACGTGGGCCACTTCAAATGCAACCTGCGCCGGATTGCCGACTATCCGAACCTGTCCGGCTACCTGCGGGACCTCTATCAGGTGTCGGGCGTCGCCGAGACCGTCAACATGCAGCACATCAAGAGCCACTACTATCAGAGCCACCGCACTATCAATCCGACCGGCATCGTTCCTGTTGGTCCCGCGATGGATCTTACCCTTCCGCACGGGCGCGGCTAACGGCTTGCCCCTTGAATGGTGTAGCAGATGCTCTCGAAGAGTTGTTCGCTAAATGCAATGCCGTTGTGTCAACGGCGGCGCAAAAGGGAGCCAGGACGGCGTCGGGATTGGGAGCCATTGACGGTAGCGGCGGATGAAGCACGAAGGCCCCCTCGAGGGGGCCTTCGTGCTTTTCGCGTCTTCGCTGGCGGTGAGGTGAGAAGCGGAACGGGAAGCTATGGCGCCGTGATCTCGCCGGTGTCGGGATCGGACTGCCCGGCGGTTGCCTTGGCAGCTTTGTGCTGACGGTTGCGAGCGTCCCTGAGACGATAGCTTTCGCCGTTCATCTCGAGGATGTGGACGTGGTGGGTAAGCCGGTCGACGTGGCCGTCGCAAAACGCTTACGTCGTCTCGGCCGGGTAGCCCACCACGAATATCGCGTCGGAGTGGCAGATCCATCGCCTGAAAATGAATCTTGCGCTCAACGCCGCCGATCACGCCGATCCAAAGTCCACCTGAGCATGGCCCGGGGAATGCAGGAGCGGCACGAACATCGCTGACGACAGCCCGATACGTAGTCTTTCACGATCGTGACCTTGCTCCGGGAAGCCGTGCTCGTCGCGTAGTCGCTCGCTTGGCTGTGTGACGCTGCTTTTTCGGTCGCTCTTTGTCCGCCGCCAGGATCGCATCGATGATCCCCATGAAAGCGCCCAGCTTGGGCCGGAACGGCGGATTCGTGCGAACGTGCCAAGGTGGCACAGAGAACCGCAGCATCTTGGACACCGTCCTGGCATTGATGCCGAACCATTCCGCCGCCACCCGTTCGCTGATCACCTCGATCAGGACCGCGTGCCGGACCCCCGCGTAAGTCTCCACCTGCTTCATCTCCCGCCCTCGCGCCGACGCAGGCGCAGGGCTCCATCTGCCGCACTTTAGTCCGGCGCGGCCAAACAAATCAGCCGCTTCTGTGAGGGAGTATTGCTCCGGCTTTTACGGTGTTGGTCCGAAGGACAGCCAACCGCAGCCGAAGACCTCCGACGGCGAGACGCGGTCTCAGTCTGCCATGTTTTCCTGACTGCGGGCGAGGCTTGGCATATCAGCCGCGTCATACGGACCACAGATGCTAACGCACTCAGGAAAAGCACGACCACGACCGAAAGGGGCCGGCGCTGTCAAGACTCGTCTATTGACCCCTTCTGACCACCTGTCTCGCCGTTTAACTTGGCGATAATGCTTAAGCAGTGGTCGATCGTTCCTCGAACATTCGCCGTGACGGCTGCCCAATCCTCAGCATCGCAAGCAGCCGCCGCGGCTAACAGCTGAGACATTGCAGTCCGAAGATCCTCTTCTATTCTGGTTCTGTCCATACCCAACGGTACGCATATGCGCCCAGCCTGCTAGCCCTGATAATTCATAGGTCCCTGCACCAACCGGGTAGCCCACACATCCAGCTCCACATGAGCACGTTCGCAACACGCGAGTATCGGGCTGCTGCTTTCGGTCGTCGCACCGGACAACAGCACCGATCCTGACGAGCTTCAAAGGGAAGGCAATTTTATCGTGCATCCTCTATGCCGCAATCGAACCGCCTCTAAGCTTGCTGTATGTAGATCTTCGCACGGCGTGGCAGGAGGCTTCACGCTCAGCACCGTCAGCGTTTTCTGATGGCCCTCGCGGTCCACCCATGTGAAGGACTGTCCTGCTGAGAGGCCAATGAGCGCTGCGCCAACAGGCGTCAAAATCGAGACCTTGTTCTGTGCAATGTCGGCCTCGCCCGGATAGACAAGCATAACCTTGCGCTCTTGACCGCTGCTTGTGCGGAATTCAACTGTCGAGCCCATCTGCACGGTCGTGACCGCGACGATCGCGACCACCCGCGCTCTGTCCATTTCATTTAAGAGCACGCCCGCGACTTCGGGAGCCGTATTCTCAACGACCATCGCGAGGTTGCTGATGCGCTTATGGTCATCCCTGCCAACAACAATACTGGGGCAAGGGCCGATCTTTCCGAGTAGTTTTCATGTTATCTCCTCTGGCGAAGCACTCGCCAGTCGGTCAAACCTGAGGTGGATGTGAGGGCAACACACAGAGTATCCCGAGCTCAGGAGCCCGGGGCTAAAAAACCGCGACCGTATGTGTCCGTAGAAAGAATTGTCGTGTGCACAACATGGTATTAACTTTGGCCCGACTGAGGTGTCCGTCGTCAGGGTTTTCGGGACATTTGAGCGGCTGAACTAAGAGAGGTTTCGGCCCATCTGGTTGAAGGTCATGCTGCTGCGGTGAGGTGCTGTCGGCGACGTTGCTCGATGGTACGGCGCTTGATGTGCTTTCGCCGTTCGAGGATGCGCTGGCCTCTACCGAAGTAGACGTCAGAGCAGAACAAGCTTCATCTTCGGGCTGGGCGATTGCCGGACTTCGACCAAGCGGACGAGGCCGTCATCAACGAGCCGTTCGCCAAGGCGAACAGGCTCCGACCAGGAGACACGTTCAAGGCGCTGCTTAACGGCAAGCAGCGCACGCTCAAGATCGTCGGCGTCGCGCTCTCTCCCGAGTTCATCTACGCAATCGGCCCCGGTGATCTCGTACCGGATGATCGCCGATTTGCGGTGATCTGGATGTCCGAGCGTGTGTTAGCCGGGCTCTTCGATCTGGAGGGAGCCTTCAATGCAGTTAGCATCCGGCTTCTGCGTGATGCGCGCGCCGACCGCGTGATCGAGCGGCTCGACGCCATCCTGGCCCGCTATGGCGGTACTGGCGCGTACACGCGCAAGGACCAATTCTCCCATGCTTTTCTGAACGCGGAGCTGACCCAGCTTGACGCCATGCGCCGCGTCATACCGCCAATATTCCTGCTGGTTTCGGCCTTCCTCATCAATATGATCCTAACGCGCGTGATAGCGCTCGAACGCGAGCAGGTCGGCCTGCTCAAGGCCATCGGATATGGCCCGCTACCGATCGCGATTCACTACGTCAAGTTCGTGCTCGTCATTGCGGCGATCGGCATCGCCATCGGCTTCGCCATGGGAGCGTGGCTCGGACAAGGTATGACGCGTCTATATGCCGAGTTCTTTCACTTTCCGTTCCTGATCTTCAGGAACGACGCCAGCACCTACGTCATCGCCGGCGTTGTCTCAGCGACCGCCGCTGTCACGGGAGCGGTGCGTGCAGTCATGCAAATCCTGCGTCTCGCACCAGCAGTGGCCATGCAGCCGCCCGCCCCGCCGCGCTACAATCGCGGCCTGGCATCACTCATTCACACACGCCTGCCGTTGTCACAAATGACGATCATGTCGCTCCGCCATATGGCACGATGGCCCATGCGCAGCGCCGTCACGACGCTCGGCATTGCACTCGGCATTGCGCTGCTTGTCACGGCGCTCCTCTCCTTCGACTCGGTGGAGGAGATGATCGACGTGGCCTTTTACAAGACCGATCGCCAGCACGCGACGATCGGCTTCAACGAGGTCGCCCATATACGTGCAATCGATGCCGTGCGGCGGCTCCCAGGCGTGATGCGCGTCGAGCCCCTGCGGACAGTCGCCGTACGCCTCCGGAACGAGCATTACGTGCGCAAGCTCTCGATCATCGGCAAGCCCGTCAATATGGACCTCTCACGCGTTCTGGATGCCAATCTGTCCTCCATCGAGCTGCCGAGCCACGGCATCGTCGTCGATGAGCGCGTCGCCGAGCTGTTGCGACTGAAGCCCGGCGACATGGTCCACGTCGAGGTCTTGGAGGGCCAGCGGGTGCAGCGCCGGATCCGGGTCGCGAATGTCGTGACGAGCTATCTGGGCCTTTCCGCGTACATGGACCTGGACGCGCTCGCAGACCTGCTTGACGAAGGACCACGCATTAGCGCCGCCCACTTAGCGTATGATCCACGGCAGGAAGCAGCGCTCTTCGCCGAAATAAAGTCCACGCCTGCGTTCACCTCAATCAGTCTCCAGAAACGCTCCATCAGCCGCTTTCGCGCGACTATCGAGCAGAACATCAACTACATGGTCACGGTCTATGTCACGCTTGCCACTATCATTGCGTTCGGCGTCGTTTACAACAGCACGCGCATCCAGCTGTCCGAGCACGCACGCGAGATCGCCAGCCTGCGCGTGCTTGGATTCACACGCAATGAGGTGTCGCGGGTACTACTCACGGAGCTGGTGCTCGTGCTGATGATCGCTGTTCCGCTCGGCTGGCTCATAGGGTACGGCTTCGGATGGCTGCTCATTCAGGCCTTCTCCAGCGATCTCTACCGCGTACCCTTCACGATCGAGCGCGCGACCTATGCCAAGGCGAGCCTTGTGGTTATTGCCGCAACATTGGCCTCCGCCCTGATCGTGCGCCGGCGCGTGAACCGACTTGACCTGATCTCGGTTTTGAAGACACGCGATTGAAGATCCTCGACGTGCGAGAGGTAGCGAGAATGTCAGTTCTGGCCAACATCAACGTGAAGCGGGCGCTGCTCGCGCTACTGGCACTGTTCGTGGCGTCTGGCTTCGCTTGGGCACTTTGGCCAAAGCCGATACCTGTCGATGTGGCCGCCGTCTCGCGCGGGCCCCTTACGGTCACGGTCGACGAAGAAGGCAAGACGCGCATCCGGCATGTATATGCCGTCTCTGCCCCGATTACAGGCAAGTTGCAGCGACTATCGTTGCAGGCGGGCGACACAGTAACGAAAGACAAGACCGTAGTTGCTATCATTGAGCCCTCCACGCCACCGCTGCTCGATGTCCGCACGATACGCGAGCAGACCGCACAAGTTGCAGCGGCCAAGGCTTTCGTCGTTCTCGCCGAAGCCGAGGTCCGCGCCGCGCGCACGGATCTGCAGTTCGCTGAGTCCGAGCTGTCGCGCGCTGAGACCCTGCAGCACACGCAGGCCATTTCTGAGCGTGCGCTCGAGAAGGCGCGCATCGATGTTGATATGCGCAATGCGGCGGTCGCGCGGGCGCAAGCCAACGAGGAGATGCGCAAGCGAGAGCTCCAAAGCGCTGAAGCGCGGCTCCTGCCTCCGGACGACGCTTACGCCGCGCGGGTGCCCGCGAGTTGCTGCGTGCGCGTCATCACGCCAGAGAGTGGACGCATTCTCAAACTGATCCAGGAGAGCGAGAGGGTGGTGCTGGCCGGATCGCCGCTGGTAGAGATCGGCGATCCGTCCGATATCGAGATCGTCGTAGAACTGCTTTCGGCAGAAGCTGTCCGCGTGCTCGAAGGATCAGATGCAGTGATCGAAGCGTGGGGCGGTGGCGCACCGCTCAAGGCGCATGTCCGTCGCGTCGAGCCATCGGGTTTCACCAAAGTGTCCGCCCTCGGCATCGAGGAGCAGCGCGTCCGGCTGATCCTCGACCTGGCTGATGGCGAGCGGGCGCCCGAGCGCCTCGGGCACGACTACCGCGTCTTCGCTCGGATCAGCACCTACGCGTCCTCTGATGTCCTGCGCGTACCGGTTAGCGCGCTGTTCCGCAAAGGCGATACGTGGGCCGTCTTCGTCGCTGACCACGGGCGCGCGCGCGTCGCCAACATCGAGATCGGCGAGAGAAATGCCACGTTCGCCGAAGTGCGGAGCGGCCTGAAGGCGGGCCTGCACGTCATCATGCATCCGAGCGACCGGGTGGGTGACGGAGTCGCAGTGGTCGTGACCGTTCAGACCGCTCGCTGACCCTGAATAGCCACGACGTACGGGAAAACCCCAGCGCGGCATCGCTGGGAGCATACGTCTCAATCACGCCTCGTCCGGCGCAAAGTGATCGATTTTCCAACTATTCGGAGTGACGCCCAAAATGCTGAGCAAAGATGAGTGAGCGTCTGAACGAATGGGATCAAACAGTAGTCGGAGACCGTTCAGCACCACGAGGACAGTGCCGCCCTCGTAGCCCACGACGGCGAGCGGCAATGGCAGGTCGAAGAAGAGCGCTCCCGATACGAGTACGACCATCGCGATCATCGCAAACGTGAGATTCTGACGTACTATCTGCCCTGTCCGCCGTGCGAGCCTGTGAGCGGCGGCGAGGCGTGCCATGTCCTCCGATAGGAGCGCCACGTCAGCGGCCTGTAGCGCGACCTCGCTGCCCGCCGCGCCCATGGCTATCCCCACGTCGGCCCGAGCCAGGGCCGCCGCATCATTCACGCCATGCCCTACGAAGGCCACCTTGCCGGCTTTGGCCATCTGCTCCACGAGGCGTACCTTGTCCTGAGGCAACAGTTCCGCATGAATGTCGGACTTGGAGAGGCCAAGTTCAGCGCCGATGCGCTCGGCGACCGGTCGGCGATCACCCGTCATGAGCACAATGCGCGCAATCCCCCCTTACGAAGCGCATCGAGGGCTGCCGGCGAGGTCGGCCGCAAGCCATCTGCCACTGCAACCGCCCCCAGAACATAAGGTCCCCGCCCCAGCCAAATGACCGTCTGGGCCTCTTGGACAAGCCTCTCAAACACGGCGTCGGTAAGCTTGGCGCCCATGCGCGCCGCCATGCGAGGATTGCCGGCCCAGACCTCACCGGTCGCATCCACTCCAGTAATGCCCTCACTGGGATGGGCGACAACATCTGACCACCGATAAGGGAGATAGTCCCCGCCCTTCAGCGACGCGGCGGATGGCGGCGGCAATGCTGTGCTCAGAGTGCGCCTCGAGGCCCGCAAGGAGACGGAGGAAATCGTCCTCGGACATGCCCGGCGACACAACAGCCATGACCTCGGCACGGCCTGTGGTCAATGTTCCGGTCTTGTCAAAAGCGAACTGCGTCACCGCCCCGAATGTCTCGAGCGCAGCACCTCCCTTAAAGAGAACACCGCCACGTGCCGCCGCCGACAACGCCGAAAGAATTGCGGCCGGCACGCTGATGACGATGGCACATGGGCTTGCGGCGACCAGGACCACTGCTGCCCTATAAAGGGCATCATTCCATTCGCGGCCGAGCCACAACAACGTGCCAAGGATCAAGGCAGAGCCGGCGAGAACGGCGATGGTGTATCTCTGGCCAAACCACGCACTGAAGCGCTCTGAGGGAGCGCGCGCGGCATGGGCTTCCGTAACCAATCTGATCATGCGCGCCACGGTGCTGTCACTCGCCGTGGCGGTGACGCGCATCTCAAGGATGGAACTTTGGTTGACCGTGGCCTCGAAAACTCTCGCTCCTGATGCCTTGCGGACAGGCATCGACTCTCCCGTCACCGTCGACTCATCGAGATGTCCGTCACCTTTGAGGATGAAGCCATCGACAGGGATTTTGGCGGCCGGACGAAACCCCAAGATGTCACCCGACAGCAAGCCGCGAGAGATCAACTTCTTCGACGTCTCCGAGGGCGTTCTTCCGCAGCGCAGTCTCAGGTCGAAGCGCCATGAGCGCCTCAACCTCACGCCGCGCACGTCCCATGGCGAGAGTTTCAAGTGTCGTGGAAAGGCTAAATAGGAACAGCAACACCGCGCCCTCGGCCGGAGCGCCCACGGCGGCCGCAGCCAATGCCGCGATGACCATGAGCAGATCGATATCGATGGAGCGTTCGCGGAAGAGTTCGGCCACCGCGCGGCAGCTCGCCGGCAGCCCGCCCGCGAGAAACACTAGACCAAATCCCCATGCGCCAAGCGCATCTAACCCTATGAGAGGCGCGCAGAAGCCCACCACGATGCCTAAAAGGTTCAGCGCGCTGAGGGGTATACTGATCCGCTCGGCGTTTTGATCGTCCATTATACTCCAATCAGCCGAGATCATAACCATTGCGCTCGTCTTCGGACGACGTGCTCAATTCAGTCATCTCCGCGTATTGGGCGTGACCACCGAACAAGGTGCCTCCCTAGCTATAGGTCCTGAGAACGCCCATCCGCCGCATGAGATGCCTTTCCAGTCAAAAGATGGCCATCGCCGGCACGCAGATGGCCACTATCAGAAGTCCATCGGTGAGGCCGATAGGTTTAGTCGATAGCGACGTCTGCATGGCTGGCGCAGAAGGCACTCGTCCGCCGGTACTCGATCGCCGGCATCGATCAGTATGATATCGCCGGGCACGATTTCCACCACGGCGATGCTCTCCCGGCCCGCTGCGCAGCACATCGACGTGCGGCGAGATCATATTGCGGATGGCGGCGAGTGCATTCTCGCCCTTGCCTTCCTGGACAAAACCGACGATCGCGTTGACGACGACGACAGCCTTGATCACGGAGGCATCAATGATATGGCCCAGAAACCACGTCGCCGTCTCTCCAAAATATCATGTAGCTATGGAGTTTGCCGGCCATTGATAGGTGTCAACGCCGCAGTCTGCCGGTTCCATTAGTTGTACGTGTCAACATTTTAGCTGGAGCGGGAGGTATCCTTGTGAGCGGCCAAGCCGGGGCACCTAGGGCGGAAAGTCAGGCCGAGGTCATCGGCTTCCTGTCGGATCCCATGTCCCATGGCCGGTCGGCCCCCGTCGAGCGCTTGGAAACACATGGAAATCTCGTGTTCTTGTGCGGCTCCGACGCCTGGAGGATCAAACGGGCCGCGCGCTTTCCTTACATGGATTTTTCGACCATCGAGAAGAGGCAGGCGGCCTGTGAGCGCGAAGTAGCAATCAATCGCCGCTTCTCGTCCGACCTGTATCTTGGTTGCGTTCCGATAACGCGCTCGACCGACGGCACGCTGGCATTCGCTGGCGATGGCGAGGCTATAGAATGGGCCGTCCACATGCGGCGCTTCGAGCAATCGGTGTTGCTGAACTCTATTGCAACGAAGGGGTCCATCCCAGACGATCTCGCGAAGCATCTAGCCGACATCGTGTTCGATTCGCACACAGTCGCCGAGCGCGACCCAACCTCATCCGGCAGCGCCCCCATCCGCACGCTCGTGCGCTCCATCTGCGCGTCACTCGGCACATGCGAGGCACTCGACTGCGGCGATGTGGCGCGTCTCACCGATGGTCTGAACGCCCAGATCGATAGAACTGCAAACCTGCTCGACAGGCGAGCCTCTGCCGGATTTGTACGCCGCTGCCACGGCGACCTCCATCTCGCCAATATCGTAATATGGCAGGGCCACCCGGCTCTCTATGACGCCATCGAGTTCGATGATGCGATGGCGACCATCGATACGCTTTACGACCTCGCATTTCTGCTGATGGATCTCGACCGCCATGGGCAAAGGCGTGCGGCCAACATCGTCCTCAACCGATATCTCTGGCGAAGCGGAGACAACCTCGATCTCGAGGGGCTCGCGGCGCTGCCGCTGTTTCTCGGCCTCCGTGCTGCCATCCGAGCGATGGTAACTGTCGATCGGGCGAACCAGGAGAATGCCGAGGCCGCAAGGCGCGACCTCGATCGCGCCCGCGGGTATCTCGCGGCGGCGCTGGAATATGTCTCGCGACCGGCCGCGCGTCTGATCGCCATTGGCGGATTTTCGGGAACGGGGAAGACGACGCTCGCGGCAACGCTGGCTCCATCGATTGGCGGTGCTCCCGGCGCCGTCCACCTTAGGAGCGATCTTGAGCGCAAGGCAGTGGCGGGCGTCGGAGAGCTGGAGCGCCTGCCGTCCAGCGCCTACACTAGAGAGAACAGCGCACGCATATATGCGTTGCTTGAGGAGAAGGCGCGCATGGTGCTCTCGGCGGGCTATCCGGTCGTCGTTGATGCTGTCTACGCAAGTGAAGAGGAGCGCCGCGGAATCGAGACCGTCGCGACTGCGTTCGGCGTGACTTTCGACGGCATCTGGCTGACAGCAGACCGGGATGTGCTCATCGCTCGCGTCGGCGCGCGGCGAAACGATGCGTCCGATGCGACACCGGACGTCGTTGATGTTCAGTCGCACTATGAGGTGGGCACGATGTCCACCGCGTGGCGCGTTATCGATGCCGGCGGCCCGGCTGCCGAAACGCTGCGTCTCGCCGCATCGCAACTCGGCCTAAATCCGGAGACGCCATGACGATCCGCAATTTCGACGCACTGCTCAACCCGCGCTCCGTGGCCCTGATAGGTGCGAGTTCGAGGCCTGGAAGCGTGGGCCTGATCACCGCGCAGAGCCTGCTCAGCGGCGGCTACTCCGGCCCGATCTGGTTCGTGAACCCGAAGCATCGCACGATCGCCGGCCATGACTGCTATGCCTCGATCGCTGAGCTGCCATCGGCGCCCGATCTCGCCGTCATCGTCACGCCGCCGCAGACCGTGCCGCAGCTCATCAGCGACCTTGGGGCGAAAGGCACGCGGGCCGCCGTCGTCATCACCGCCGGCATCAGAGGCGACCTCAAGCAGACAATGCTCGACGCCTCTCGCCCCTTCACACTGCGCATCCAAGGTCCCAACTGCGTCGGCCTGATGTTGCCGCGTATCGGCCTCAATGCCAGCTTTTCGCCGAAGCCCCTCGCCGGCGACATGGCCTTCCTGTCACAATCGGGCGCGCTGATCACCGGCATCATCGATTGGGCGAACGGCCGCAACATCGGCTTCTCGCACGTTGTGTCGCTGGGTGACATGGCCGACGCCGATTTTGGCGACATGCTCGACTATCTGGCCGCCGACGCATCCTGCCGCTCCATCCTGATCTATATGGAATCGGTCACGCACGCGCCGAAATTTCTGTCGGCCGCGCGTCGCGCCGCGAGGTCGAAGCCCGTTATCATCGTCAAAGCCGGCCGCAGTGTCACCGGCGCCAAGGCGGCGCTCTCGCACACCGGCGCGCTGGCCGGCGCCGATTCGGCCTATGACGCGGCTTTCCGGCGCGCGGGCCTGCTTCGCGTACGCGAGCTGGACGATCTCTTCAATGCGGCCGAGATGCTCGCGCGGCATCCCCGGATCAGCGGTGACAGGCTCGCCATTCTGACCAATGGCGGCGGCGCAGGCGTCATGGCGACCGACCGGCTTGGCGACCTCGGCGGCACGCTCGCAATGCTTTCGGACAAGACCCTCGCGGCGCTCGATGCCGTGCTGCCGCACACATGGTCGCATGGTAACCCGATCGACATCATCGGTGACGCTGACGCCGCGAGATACGCCCGCGCGCTCCAACTGCTGCTTGGCGCGGAGGAGACCGACGCCGTCCTGGTCATGAACTGCCCAACGGCGCTCGCATCGAGCGCCGATATTGCCGCGCAGATCGTCGACGTCGTGGCCGAGCGACGGGCCAAAGGTGCGCCCGCGAAGCCGGTCCTCGCAACCTGGCTCGGCGACGGCGCGAGCCGGGACGCGCGCACGCTGTTTGCGGCAAAGAACATCGCGAGCTTCGCAACACCGGCCGAGAGTGTCGACGGTTTCATGCAGCTCGTCAGCTACGCCCGCGCCCAGGAAGCTCTATTGCGCACGCCGCCGTCGCTTCCCGACTTTGCATTCGACAGCGACAAGGCTGATGTCACTATTCGCGGCGCGCTCGAAGCCGATCGGACGATCTTGTCGGAGGTGGAGGCTAAGGACCTTCTTGCGGCCTACGGAATCCCTGTGGTGAGAACCGTTATCGCGACCTCGCCTGCAGAGGTCCGAAAGCTTGCAGAGGGCATCATCGCGGAGCATGGCGCCTGCGTCATCAAGATCCTCTCCGACGATATCTCGCATAAGTCTGACGTCGGTGGCGTCCGACTGGGGCTCGAGCATCCCGAGGAAGCCGAGCGCGCCGCCGCCGACGTATTGCGGCGGATCAAACTTCTCATGCCCGATGCGCGGATCGCCGGCTTCACCGTGCAGCCGATGATCCGCCGCCCTCGCGCGCACGAATTGATCCTTGGTGTGTCGGTCGATCCGACCTTTGGACCGCTGATGATGTTCGGTGCCGGCGGAACAGCGGTCGAAGTCCTGCGCGACACCGCACATGCGCTGCCGCCGCTCGACCTCAACCTCGCACGCGACATGATCCAGCAGACCCGGATCTCACGCCTGCTCTATGGCTATCGCGATCGTCCCGCCGCCGATCTCGATCTCATCGCCGAATGCCTGGTGCGGCTCAGCTATCTCGCCGCGCGCCATCCCGAGATCCGCGAAATCGACATCAATCCACTGCTGGCCGACGATAAAGGGGTGATCGCACTCGACGCCCGAGTGAAAGTGGCCGATGCCGTCCGCGAGCCGCGCGTGGCGATGGCGATCAGGCCGTATCCCTCACATTGGAAGATCAGCGCAACGATCGCCGCCATCGGCGCTGTACGTATCCGCCCGATCCGCCCCGAGGATGAGGCGCTTTACGAGAATTTTTTTGCCGCGGTGACCACAGACGACCGACGTCTGCGATTCTTTGGCGCGGGCACGAACCTCACCCATGGTGCGCTAGCCCGCTTCACGCAGATCGACTATGCGCGCGAAATGGCGTTCGTGGCAGTGGAGGAGAGCACCGGTAAACTGCTCGGTGTCGTCCGCCTCATTGCCGACCCTGACTACACCCAGGGAGAGTACGCGGTTCTTGTGCGGTCCGATCTCAAGGGTCGCGGACTCGGCTGGCGACTCATGCAACATGTGATCGACTATGCAAGGGCCGAGGGCCTCATGGAGATCCATGGATCGGTTCTCGCGGAGAACAAGACCATGCTGCGGATGTGTTCGGAACTCGGCTTTACCGTCGAGGACGAACCAGACGACGCACACCTCATGCGCGTGGTCCTGGATCTGAAAAAGGCAACGACGAGCGCGCCGGGGGCTAGCCATTGACGGCGCTGCGCATTCCGTGTCGGCTTGCGCTGGCGCACCGCAAGATTGTCGCCAGACGTTCCCCGTTCGGTCGGCTGCCGGTGTGCCGGGAAATCGTCCCAGGAAATTAGCTAAGTCCTTGCAATTGTAGCGCTCCATACGGGAGGGCGCGGTCACTCCATATTATATCGCGATATCAATGTCTTGCGTCGCCATTCTAACGCTGATGGATATCACCTGATGATACCACTTGGCAACCTGCCTGATGCCACGATGTTGAGCGGAGAGCCGTTCGCGGAAACCTACTCAGGACGATGCGTCGAGTTTCCGTCTGACGGCGGGCACGATTTGCCCGGCGAGCTAGCAGAGGCGATGAGCAGCAAACCTTGGCTGGAGGATGCTATGGCGCGTCCTGGCAAGCTGGAGGCCTTCACCACCGATCAGAGCTCACAGTTCCCCGGCTCGGCACTCACCGGTGTGCTCGCCAACAACGACATTGCGATCAGAATGGACGGCAAGAGTGAGTGGCGGGACAACGTGTTCGTCGAGCGGCTGCGACGCTCAGCGTTGAATACGACGAGGCTTACCTGCGGGCCTACGACGCCGTCAGTGAGGCACTCGGCCGCTATCTCGACTTCCAAAAATGCCCGGCGCCAACATTCGAGACGTGACAGCGCGACGCCCGATCAAGCCTGCTTCACCCCGCTGCCCTTCCATCTTGGCAGCCTAAGCCCGGCGGAGGTTCCATTTATCATAGCGGGGAATCTATTCGGACTAGCGGTACTATCGCGCCTCGCGCCAGGTGCTGTAGCTGGAGCCTCATTTGTTGAACAGCAATCTCGCCAGGAAATAGCTTGTGCCCACGACGGCAATGCTTCCGAGGATATTAATCCAGAAGCCAGTGTAGGCCATCTGACGAATCGAAATTCGACCGCTCGCAAACACGATGGCATTCGGCAGTGTGGCAACCGGCAGCATGAAAGCGCAGGAGGCCGCAAGGGCGAGGGGCACCGTTAGCACGATTGGATCGAGCCCGATGCCAACCGCAAGGGCAGCACCGATAGGAAGGAAAGTGGCCGCACTCGCTGTATTGCTCGTGAGCTCCGTCAGGAAGATCATGCCGACAGTTGCCGTCGATGGAAGCAAGAACAGCGAAACGGCACTCAGAATGGCAATCTGAGAGTCATCCAGTCCGGGGACCAAGCCCGAGTAGACGGGTCGCAACACCCATGCGAGCGCGGTCACGACGAAAATGCTCGCCACTCTGCGATCGGCTGAGGTGAGCTCCCCCATATCCTTAAGCTCAGTCCGCACCAGCTGCTCGGCGTTCGCACCAATGTAGCCCTCAACCGGATACACCCGGACGAGAATGATCCACGTGCCGATCAGCATTACCAACACCAAGGGGAGCGCGAGCGCCATCCATTGGGCAAAACCGATCGTCACGCCATGCTCCCGTGCCATGTATGCGGCCAACACAGCGTTGGGTGGCGTTCCGATGAGAGTTCCCAATCCACCGATACTGGCCCCATAAGCAACAGCCAGCATTAAGGCGACACCAAAATTGCGATGCGCCACACGGGCCGCCGGATCCTGCCGGTCGAATAATGCGGCGATCGATACGGCTACAGGCAGCATCATGATTGCAGTCGCCGAATTACTGACCCACATGCTCAACAGCGCCGTACCCAACATGAAGCCACCGATCAGACGATTCGGCGTCGAACCGATGAACAGGATTGCGAGAAGCCCGATGCGCTTGTGCAGCAACCAGCGCTGCATTGCGGCGCCGATGATGAAGCCGCCGAGGAGGAGGAAGAGAATCGGGTCCGCGTAAGGTGAGGCGGTATCGAAGACTGAGGATATTCCAAGTAGCGGGAACATAATGATCGGGACCAGCACAGTCACAGGAAGAGGCAGCGCTTCGGTCGTCCACCAGATAGTCATCAGCAAGGCCACGGCGACGACCCGCCATGCCTGCAGCGTCATGTCCGCGGGCGCTGGGGTGACGAGGACCCCTACAAACAGAACCATGCCCAAAATGGCACCCCAAGTCTGTTCCTTACCCTTGATCTCAAGTTCCGCCATGCAGTCTCCAACTTCCCATGACCATTACTGCGCCTTCGATGCTTGAGAGAACGCTCCCCCAAAGTCAGAGAACCGCACGAAACCCTTCTATGTTGCCAACGAAATCATGACGAGCGAGAACTCGTATCCCGACGCAGAGATTGCAAGCAACGCTACGCATCATCCTCCTCCGAAGCTTGGCTCATAGGTCCAGAGATGCCACCCATGGTCGCCGCCACCTGATCGGATGAGAGAACACCCTGCTAAGATTCGGAAGATTGGAAACAATGTCAGCAAACAACACCCGTCAATCATTGCGTCTCGACGCCATAGGTCAATCCGCCCTCAACGCCTCATCCGAGGTTGGCTCGAGCTGGCACAGCGCTACAGCGCAATACGCACTCGAGCAGCTGCAAAGTAAGCCGGAAGGACTTGCCGCTGTCGAGGTTCCACAACGCCGCGAGCGTTACGGCCGTAATGTTCTGCCGGCAGCAAAGAGCAAGACGGCGCTGCAGAGACTGGCTGAGCAGTTCAATAATCTCCTGATCTATGTGCTACTCGCTTCCTCGGTCGTGACAGCGCTGCTCGGCCATCCAATCGACACTGCCGTCATACTCGCCGTTGTGGTGGTCAACGCTGTCATCGGCTTCGTCCAGGAAGGAAAAGCCGAGGCCGCACTGGACGCCATTCGTGGCATGATCAGCCCAAAAGCTTCAGTTCTTCGCGATGGCGCGCGCGCCACGATCGATGCAGCGGATCTCGTGCCGGGCGACATCCTCCTGCTTGAGGCCGGCGACAGGGTTACGGCCGATGTGCGTCTCATCAAGTCGCGAAACCTTGGAATCGACGAATCTATCCTCACGGGTGAGTCCGTGCCCGTTCAAAAAGCCACCGAAGCGGTCGCCGGGGATGCGCCGCTCGGCGACCGCCGCTCGATGGCGTTCTCCGGAACGCTTGTGACGGCAGGTCAAGGAGCCGGTGTCGTTGTCTTGACAGGATGCGAAACCGAACTCGGCCGCATCAGCGCACTGTTGGGCCGCGTAGAGCGGCTCGAGACCCCCCTCATCCGGCAGATGAACGCCTTCGCGCGGCAGTTGACCTGGGCCATTCTCGCCCTGTCGGTCGCGATGCTCGCCTTCGCCGTTCTTGTGCGGAAGTATCCTATGGCCGAGGCGTTCATGGCCGTCGTCGGCATGGCTGTCGCCGCGATCCCCGAGGGACTTCCAGCAGTCATGACGATCACGCTGGCCATTGGCGTCCAGCGCATGGCAAGTCGCAATGCGATCATCCGGCGGCTGCCTGCCGTCGAGACGCTGGGCTCGGTGTCGACGATCTGCTCAGACAAGACGGGAACGCTCACCCGCAATGAGATGACTGTGACGCGCGTCGTGTTCGCCGACTGTAGCTACGATGTCGGTGGCGTTGGATACGCGCCCAGAGGGGGGTTCAGCATCGACGAACGTGAGGTCGATCCGACTTCGGACATGCGCCTTACCCACGTCGCCCGGGTGGCGTTACTCTGCAACGACGCGGCAGTCCACGCGGTGGATGGCGAGTACATCGTCGATGGCGATCGGATGGAAGGTGCACTCGTCACGCTCGGCCTCAAAGTTGGCTTCGATCGCGAGAGGCTGGGCAAGGAACTGCCGCGACTCGACGAGATCCCTTTCGATGCGGCGTATCGGTACATGGCGACGTTGCACCGGGCGCACGATGACGTCGTGCTCGCCTGCATAAAGGGGGCACCGGAAAGTATCCTCGATATGTGCGCGTCCCAGGCCACAGGAGACGCAGAAGAGCCGATAGTCCGGACTTACTGGATCGACGCGGTCGAGAGGCTGGCGCGCGAGGGGCGGCGGGTCCTGGCTCTAGCATCGCACCCCTTCCCGTCCGAGAAGAACACGCTTTCGTTCGGCGATGTCGATCAGGACTTGACGCTTATTGGGCTCGTCGGCCTTATCGATCCGCCGCGTCCTGAAGCCATTGCGGCGATCGCGGAATGCCGCACCGCAGGAATTGCGGTGAAGATGATCACCGGGGATCACGCTGCAACGGCATCGGCCATCGCGCGCGAGCTTGGTATTGATGCACCCGACCATGTGCTGACCGGTCGGGACCTCGACAAGCTCGACGAGAAGGGCTTCCGTGCGGCGGCGGCGGCAACAAACGTCTTTGCTCGCACTAACCCCGAGCACAAGCTGCGCCTCGTCGAGGCGATGCAAGCGGAGCGTGCCGTAATCGCCATGACTGGCGACGGCGTCAACGATGCACCGGCACTCAAACGTGCCGATGTCGGCGTTGCCATGGGAAGGGGCGGTAGCGAGGCCGCGAAAGAATCCTCGGACATGGTACTGGTCGACGACAACTTCGCCTCGATCGTGGCGGCGGCGCGCGAAGGCCGCACTGTCTACGACAATCTGACGAAAGTCATTGGCTGGACGCTGCCGACCAACGGTGGCGAGACACTGATCGTGGTGACCGCGATCCTGTTGGGTCTGACGCTGCCCATCACGCCGGTGCAGATTCTCTGGATCAACATGGTGACGGCGGTCGGCCTCGGCCTCGCACTTGCATTCGAGCCGGCAGAGCCCGGTGTGATGCAACGGCCGCCGAGACAGCCGGATGCACCTATTCTCTCGCCGGTCCTATTATGGCGGGTGCTCCTCGTCTCGGTGCTGTTCGCCATCGGTGCATTCGGCATGTTCGCATGGGCAGAGAGCCGCGGGCATTCGCATGAGATGGCAAGGACCATGGTCGTCAATACAATCGTCGTCATGGAAATCTTCTATCTCTTCTCGGTGAGATACATCCACGGAGCGTCCACCACGGTGCAGGGCGTCTTGGGGACTCCGGCTGTGCTGCTCGGAGTCGGTGGCATCATCGTATTGCAGCTGATCTTTACCTATCTGCCAGTCATGCAGCGTTTGTTCCAGACCCGAAGCATCGCGTACTCGGATGGGTTGGTCATTATAGGGATTGGCATCATGCTGCTGGCGATCTTGGAGGTGGAGAAGCGTTTGCGCCTTGCATTGTTCTCCGAGGCGCGCAGCGAGCCGTCAGCGTCTGGGATCAAAGAACAATGATGGGCGCTTGGCCAATCTCGCGGGGTTGCCGACCTCAGTGGGATTTTGCGCGATGGCATCATCACCCACAACCGTCGCGGCCAACCCGGCCGATCTTCGACTTGACCGTGGTGATTGCGATGAGATTCGCAGCGACGGTCAATATCACACCAGCCAACCGCGCTGATGCGCGCGCTCTTGAGACAGGGGCTCCCATTCAGGCCAGCCAGCTCACATCGGGCATCTGCCGCCCGCGGCGTGAGCGCGAACAAATGAGATCATAGGTCTGTCGAACGAATTCCGGCTGCAGTTGCGCCCCCATCGTCACGATCTGGACTTGCCAAGATCAGAGCAGAACTTGACAAGGTCCATCGGCATCGGAAACACAATCGTCGAGTTCTTCTCGCCCGCTATGTTCACCAGGGTTCCGAGGTAGCGCAGCTGCATGGCCTCGGGTTGTTTGGCCAGGGTCACGCCTGCTTGCATCAGGCGATCGGCGGCCTGTAGCTCGCCGACGGCATCAATGATCTTCGCACGCCGCAGACGCTCAGCCTCGGCTTGCTTAGCAATGGCGCGGACCATGGTCTCGTTGAGGTCCACATGCTTCAGTTCGACGTTGGCGCGTGCACCGCTGGGAGAGATGTAGACTGCGACCGGGACAGCGGAGCCCAGGATACATTGAATGACGTCCCGCGTCGACGTAAGCAAGCCACCCGGCGTGTCCAGTCGGACCACCACCAGCTCGGCGCACTTCACGCGCGCGTCATTGAGTGTCTCACACAGATGCACACTTGTGGCGACGCCAATAGCACCTTTGACATCCACTGCGAAAACGGGCTTCGGCTCTGCCGCATGAATCGTAGACGTGCCAAGGAGCAATGTGATCGCCGCTGCGAACACGCACCGAATTAGATGATACGCGCGTCGTGCATCGTTCGCTGCAGCCAAGCCGAATTGGTGTTTGCGGCCGAAACTGCAGTGGGCAATCATTTTGACGGCCGATGCGGGGCCTGCACAATTTATGTCGCTTCTGCTGTCAAGCTCTGTCCCATCTTCAAGATTCTCGCGAACTCGTGCTGATAATCGTGAGAGGCGGCCCGATAGAAGTCGGTATACGCCGCGAACAGATCCTGGGGGGCTTTACAGGCTGCGAGCTTCTGCGGAAGATTGAGGTCCTCCAGCAGACGTTGATTGATGAAGCGCACATATTCCTTGTTAAGGTACACCAAGCCGGCAAAGAGCTTGCCGTTGAACTCCGTCATCGCCGCGAAGCCGTTCGTCGTATCCATAAGCTGGGCAACATCGAACCCGAACGGCAATGCCGGTCCGGGCGTCGCATGTTTGTGGCGATCTGGTCGTGCTTCTCATGTTTGTTCATGGATCGGGAGTCCTGTCGATTGGATATTTATGAAGCTCGTTATGTATGCAAAAGAGCCTTCTCTACGTTGACGTCGATCAACGCTTGCAGGAAAAGTCGATTGCCACGGAACCTGCAACCTTAAGGAATCGCACTGCTCGTCGAAAATTATCCTGCCTATCGAGCCAATGAACGCTGCTGCTAGAAGAAATTGGTCTTCCGCCGGGGTATGCCGCGTTCCTCGAAGCCACCGCCGGTCCCGGCCGCGAGTGCGACCATGAGATGATCGAGTGATACGACGCAGGGCTCGACCCGCACGGGGGCGACACAGGCGCTCCGGAGCGGCTCGGCAGGCTCGCGACATCCTGTGGTCGCGCTTAAAAAATCGCGTGCCACGCAGTCGCAGCTACTTTTCGCGAACTGCGCTATTGCGCGGTATAGCCGCCGTCGATCACAAGCTCCGAGCCGGTCACGAACTTCGATTCGTCAGAGGCCAAGTACAGTACACCGTAGGCAATATCGTTGGGCTCACCAACGTGGCCAATGGGGTGGAGCGCGTCCAGCGCTCGACGGCCTTCCTCCACATCACCGTGCGCAGCGAGATAGTTTTCGACCATTGGCGTCCAGATGTACCCGGGATGCACGGAGTTGACGCGCACATTGAGCCCATTCTTCGCCGCATACAATGCGACCGACTTGGTATAGAGCCGAACGCCGCCCTTCGATGCATTGTAGGCGCCAAGATTAGGGTCGCCGACGATGCCTTCGATAGATGACAGATTGACGATCGAGCCACCGGATGGCTTTTGCCCCTTCATAGCGATCAGGGCATGCTTGGTGCCAAGAAAGACGCCATCGAGATTGATGCTCATGAGCCAGCGCCATTCCTCCAGTGTTTGCTCATCTGGTGGGCAACCTTTTCCAACCCCAGCGTTGTTCACCAACACATCAACACGCCCGTGTCGGTCCTTGCACTCCTTGATCACACGACGCCAGTCGTCTTCTTGGGAGACGTCGTGCTTAAGAAACTGCGCGTCGCCGCCTTGGTCCCGAATAGCCTGTGCAGTCCGTTCGCCGTCGGTGCGATTAACATCGGTAAGAACGACGCGAGCGCCTTCCTTCGATAGAAGCTGAGCGCACGCCTGACCCAAACCTACGGCACCGCCGGTCACTATGGCGACCTTGTCCTGAACACGTCCCATTAAAAATCTCCTATGACGACCGCCGCAACCGGCGTGATGCATCAAAGCAAGTGCTCTGCTTGCACGCGGGCAACAGCGCTGCTCCGGTTACCAGAGCCAAGCCAGCTTCACGAAGTACTACATCGGGATCGAAAGCTTAGCGATTTGACGTGCATGGAGCTTGTGATGGATCAAACGTCGGACCGTGTCTCCGCTGTACACTCCAGCTTCATCCGGAGCCGACGTGGGCCAGGGAGGGATTCTGTTATCGCATTCCGAATTTGTTGAGCAGAGGATGAGACGATTCCTTTTCGGTGGTTCGTAAGTCGCGCAGAAGAGCCGCTGCTATCCAGATGATCACGGACCCTCGGCAGCCAAGGCATAGTAAGGAAGCAACCATGCCCACGCAAACGCAAGAGGTGATCTGGTTCGAGGACCTGGGGCGGGCTGACGTTGCGCGGGTCGGCGGCAAGAACGCGTCGCTCGGTGAGATGGTCTGCAATCTCGGCGAACGTGGTATCGCTGTTCCGCCCGGTTTCGCCACCACTGCAGAAGCCTATTGGCGCTTTATCGACGCCAACCGTCTGACGGAGGGCATTGCTTCCGCACTCGGAGACATGGCGGCGGGTCGCATCTCGCTGCCGGAGGCCGGGCAGGCAATCCGCAGTGCCGTGCTTCGAAGTGAGTGGCCGAAGGAAACCGCCGCAGCTATCGCCAGCGCTTATAGTAAGCTATGTCAGCGTGCCGACAAGACCGATGTGGATGTGGCCGTGCGATCGAGTGCGACCGCCGAGGATCTCCCCGATGCCAGCTTTGCCGGGCAGCAAGAGACCTTTCTCAACATTCGCGGCGAAACGGCCCTGCTCGACGCATGCCGGCGCTGCTTCGCGTCGCTGTTTACCGACCGCGCCATCAGTTACCGGCAGGCCAAGGGCTTCGATCATCTGAAGGTAGCGCTTTCCGTCGGGGTCCAGACCATGGTGCGTTCGGACCTCGGCAGCGCCGGGGTCATGTTCACGATCGATACCGAGACCGGATTTGACAAGATCGTCATGATTGATGCGGCGTGGGGACTCGGTGAGACCGTGGTCCAAGGCACGGTCGATCCCGACGAATATCAAGTCTTCAAGCCGCTGCTGGCCGATCCCGCACTAACGCCAATCGTCGAGAAACGGCTCGGCGGCAAAGCGCAGAAGATGATCTATGCCCGGGAAGGTACTCACCCCACCCGTACCGTGCCGACCTCCAAGGCGGAGCGCGCTGCATTCGTCTTGACCGATCAGGACATCCTCCAGCTCAGTCGATGGGCCTGTGCAATCGAAGATCACTACGGCTGCCCGATGGATATCGAATGGGCAAAGGATGGCGAACGCAATGAGCTGTTCATCGTCCAGGCACGGCCGGAGACAGTCCAATCGCGAAAGGAAACGGGCCATCACAGAGCCTATCGGATCAGATCGAAGGGGCGCAAGCTGGTCACCGGTCTCAGCATCGGCGATGCCATCGTAACCGGGCGCGTCTGCCTGCTCGAAAGCGCTCGCGACATCGATCGCTTTGGGGACGGCGCTGTCCTGGTGACGCAGAATACCGATCCGGATTGGGTGCCAATCATGAAGCGGGCTGCAGCGATCGTCACGGATCGTGGCGGCCGCACGTCGCACGCCGCGATCGTCAGCCGCGAGCTCGGCCTGCCAGCCATCGTCGGAAGCAGTGATGCGACCCGGCTGCTCCATGACCAGCAGGACGTGACGGTGTCCTGCGCCGAAGGCGACAAGGGTTTCGTCTACGAAGGATTCGCGGAGTACGACGTTGAGGAACTGGACTTCCGCGACATGCCGATCACGCGCACCCAGGTCATGCTCAACCTCGGCAATCCCGCGGCGGCGTTCCGTTGGTGGCAGATGCCCGCGGATGGTGTCGGACTGGCGCGCATGGAGTTTGTCGTCAGCAACCACATCAAGATTCATCCAATGGCCTTGGTGCACTACGACACGCTCGAGGACAAGGAAGCCAAGCGGGCGATTGCCGAACTCACGCAGGGCTACGCTGACAAGACCGAATATTTCGTCGACCGCCTGGCACGCGGGCTCGCGCGCATCGCGGCAGCTCAGCATCCCAAGCCTGTCATTGTTCGCATGAGCGACTTCAAAACCAATGAGTACGCCAACCTCATCGGCGGCGCTGCCTTCGAGCCCAAAGAGGAAAATCCTATGATCGGGTTCCGCGGCGCCTCGCGCTACTACTCGCCGCGCTACCGCGACGGTTTTGCGCTCGAGTGCCGGGCAATCCGGCGGCTGCGCGAAGGAATGGGATTCAGGAATGTCATTGTCATGATCCCATTCTGCCGCTCGATCGGAGAAGCGGACCGCGTTCTTGGGGTCATGGCCGACTACGGCTTGCGGCGCGGGGACAACGGCCTCGAGGTCTACGTCATGTGCGAGATTCCGTCGAACGTCATACTGGCACAAGCATTCGCCGAACGATTCGACGGCTTTTCGATCGGCAGCAACGACTTGACTCAGCTCACGCTCGGCGTCGATCGCGATTCCGAGGCACTCGAGGAGCTGTTCGACGAACAGGATCAGGCAGTGAAATGGATGATCAGCAGCGTCATCCGTGAGGCTCGCGCGAGTGGCACCAAGATCGGATTGTGCGGGCAGGCGCCGAGCGACCATCCGGAGTTTGCCGAGTTCCTGGTTGCGTGCGGAATCGACTCGATTTCAGTCAGCCCCGACAGCTTCATTGCCGTCAAACGCAAGGTCGCCGCGGCAGAGGAAGCCCGAAAGGACTCCAACGCTTCGAATGCCACATGACAAATCATGGACGCGGCGCATAGCCTTCTGCGTCGCGAAGAGCACGTGCATCGTCTTCGGGGCTCGACGGATTGATCGCCATGCCCGTCGCGAGTTCGAAGCCACCCGGCATGGTAAGATTGGGTGCTATACGCAAGCGCCAATGCAGATATGGCCTGCCGGATTCCGCCGGCCCGGTGGACTCCACGACGATGTTGTACGGGGGATCACCAAGCACGCATTTGAGTCGGCATAGAAGACTTCTCAGCAGCCGTCCCATCTCTCCCAGCTCAGCTCCGTCGATCTCTGCAAACGAAGCCTGATGCTGCCTAGGGACGAGCCATACTTCAAAGGGGCACGTCGCAGCAAATGGTACAAGAGCAGTAAATGCATCAGTTTCTTCGATTGCCCGCCGACCGTCGGCCCGCTCAGTTTCGATTTCATCGCAAAGAATGCAGCGCCCGTGATGCTTATGCCATGCGTGCGCAAGTGCAGCTTGGGATTGCAGATCGGGCGGCGTCATAGGCAGGGCAACGAGCTGGGCGTGCGGATGCGCCAGCGAGGCACCGCTGATCGAACCGTAGTTGCGGAACAAGATCACTCTCTGGATGCGCGGCAGCTGCGAAAGCCATACGAAGCGGCGATGATAAGCAGAGAGTACGGCCTCGATCTCGTCATCGGCCATGGAGGCGAGGTCAGCGTCATGCCGCGGTGACTCGACAACGACGTCGTGATGGCCGTAGCCGGCCATGTTCACGTCATCGCGCCGTGCGGCTTGGCCCATCGCCGTATCCGCGTGCAACACTGGATACTTGTTGGGAACAACGCGCACCCTCCAGCCAGGCGGTCTATCTGTCGGAACGTCCTCCAGGATGCCCGGGAGGATCGCCTCGTTCCCAGGGCAGAATGGACAGTCGGGGTCAAAACTGGGTCTGGGCTGAGGTGTGTGCGTCGTGCCGGTTCGTTGTTGCGGCCGATTTTGGCGCTCCGGAGCAATAATGACCCAAGCTCCAGTTACTCTATCCTGCCGCAACTCGCTCATGTTGGATCCTTGCCCGGGGCAGCTTCGGTACGAATGATGACGGTCGCGCGGATGGCTAGGTCTCCACCCTCCAACTGAGTCGAAAATTCGTTTCGAATGCGCCGATAAGATCCATCCAGTTCTCCATGAGGCGCGACATCAAGAAGCGCTGCCGTACGGTCTCGCGAGCACACGTGCCCATCTGGCTTCTCAACCGGGGATCCTTAACAAGCCGGACTATTCTTTCTGCCGCTTGCTCGATGTCTTCCACCAGGAAGCCACTGACGCCGTCTTCGATCTGATGGCGGATACCCCCAACCTTGCCGCCGATCACCGGCGTGCCTTTCCACATCGCTTCGGCGACGGTCAATCCGAACCCTTCTCGGATGGACTTCTGCAAGATGACGGCCGCTCGGCGCTGCAGGGCATTGACCAGCGCCGAATCCTGCACCGACAAGATGCGAATCCGCTCCTCCGCGCAGTCGCATAGGGATTCGAAGACTTCTTGCCCTTCCGGATCGTCCGTCGCCACGTTGCCGACGAGGACCAGCGTGCAATCGACTTCCTTACGCGCAATTCGGAAGGCCTCGATCACGCCTTGAGGATCCTTCCAACGGTCGAAGCGCGAGACTTGAACGACGAGTGGCCAGTCGCTTGGAATGTCGTAGTGCGCGAGGCGCTCGTCGATTTCAGCGTCGCTCATTTCCTTGTTTGTCGATGAGAAGGGATTGATGGCCGGCATGATAAAATGCTGTGGTGTATGCAGCTTCTGGGCATACTCGGGAAGTGAAACCACAACGGCATCGTAGCGTTCAATCATCGGCGCGAGATATTTCCACAGCTCCGCATTCGGGTCCGAAAGATCGACATGGCATCGCCAGATCCAGGGGCAAATCTTCCGGTAGTGCTGGATAATGGGAAGGGGTTGAGGATCGTGAACAATCACCACGTCGTGGTCGAGGTGCATTCTGACTGCGTTCTCGTAAACGACCTCTTCGTATATCTGCTTCTTCAAGGGCGTGAGGTTCATCTCGGCACCCTGCAGGGCATTGTGCATCTTTTTGGTGATGCTGAAGAAATCCGGGCGGCCCTCGATCACACGCCATCCCGTCCTGATGCCGGAGGCATTCATCAGCAGCGTCAGCGATGAAAGAAGTTCCGCCACTCCGCCGCCGTAGTACGTCGAGTTGATGTTGACGACGTGCATATCGCGAAGGCGCTCCGCCTTCCTCAGAATTCCTTCGACGCTCTCGCCCCCAATGAAGGACTCGTAATCCTCGATCGACTTCAACTTGAACTGGCGAGCTGGATGCTCTGTTACGTCCATTGCGTTTCCTCGCTCGTGTAACTCCCGCTGCTGATAGCGGGAACTTTGCCGGCCAGCAGTTGAAGATCAAACCGCGTGAATCACCACTTGACCATGGAGGTCACTCACATCCTCGAACCGACACAGTTCGGTGCCCGGAGTTAAGAGCGCGGCTGAGCCGGCCGCCACGCCGTAGCGGAATGCCTCTGCAATGTTGCGGCCGGATGCGATGGCCCAGACCATCGCGCCTAAGAAGCTATCGCCGGCGCCTACGCTGCTCACGGGTCTGATCGAGAGGGGACGTGCGCGCAGGGCCATGTCGTGTGTGACCAGTAGTGCCCCCTGGTCTCCGACTGACAGTGCGATGACCTCTGCGCGTCCAGTCTCGATAAGGCGACGACACGCGGCGACCCAGGACATCTCGGTGTCGAGCGACTGTTCCGTCAACTCGCGAAGCTCGCGCAGATTGGGCTTGATGAGGTACACGCCTTCCGCGAGGCCAGCTGCCAACGCCGGCCCCGACGAGTCGAGCACGACTTTTCCACCCCATTGCCTGGCCGTTCGTCCAACTTGGGCATAGAAGTCATCAGGCACATCTGGCGCCAAGCTCCCACTCATGACCAGACAGTCTGGCGGCTCCGGCAGGCGTTGGAGCACCTCGATACACTCTCGCCATTCCTCTTCCGCGAGCGAAGGTCCCGGCAGGACAAACCGATACTCGTCGCCCGTTTTCTTTTCGAGAACCGTGAAGCTCATACGCGTGTCGTTGACCACCTGAACGGTCACACTCTGGATGCCCTCCTTGCCGACGAGCCGATGAAGAAGCTCCCCCGTCGGCCCGCCGTTCGGATAAACGGCTGTGACGTCGCCCCCCATCCGTCGGATAGCACGGGCTACATTTATGCCACCGCCACCCGGGTCGTACTGCTCTGCAGCGCAGCGCAACTTGTGGACAGGCGTGACCGATGCCACCGATGTCGACAAGTCGAGCGCGGGATTGATCGTCAGCGTCACAACGGATGACATGCACAAGCCTTCATTTTGCAGGTCTCGACAACATCATAATTGCCGTAGGTACTTCGCCGCCCCCAACAGCGCTGGCACCGGCCGCGTGATGACGTAAGTCGGAATGGCCTTTAGATAGTTTAGAAATCGCCCCTTCGCTTGGAAGCGCGTGCGGAACTCAGAATCAAAGAACGTCCGGCCGAGCTTCGGAACAATCCCTCCGGCAATATAGACGCCGCCGCGCGCACCAAGTGTGAGGGCGAGGTTTCCCGCAACTGTACCCAGCATTGCGCAAAACATGCCGGTCGCCTCCTGCGCCCGTGGGTCCTCCTGCCAAATGTGTCCGTCTGTGATCTGCGCCGGTGTGAATGAAGCCGATGATATGTTCTCGAGCTCGCAAAGGGCTTCGTACAAACTGACGAGGCCTTGCCCTGAGAGCACCCGCTCGGCGGAAACATGATCATAACGACGACGCATGAGATCCAAAACTTCCGCTTCGCGCGATGTCGCCGCCGGCATGGTGACATGACCGCCCTCGCTCTCGAGCAGTACGACACCGCCCTCTGAGTGAAGAAATGCACTCATGCCCAAACCTGTGCCGGGGCCAACCACGCCGATGGGCGCGTCGATGACGCCCGATCCAGAGCCGACCTGGACCATATCTCTCGAACCAAGCTCCGATATGGCGAGAGCGTTGGCAGCAAAATCGTTGATGATGTGAAGTTCGCGTAAACCGAGACGTATCCGCAAGTCCTCAATCAAGAAATGCCAAGGATGGTTGGTCATTCGCACTTCATTACCGGATACAACGGCGGCAATGGCCAGCACCCCGACATAAGGCTTTGCGGTCCGACACTCCTGCGCCAAATAGCTAAGAATGGCGTTCGCGATATCCGTATCCGCTTGTGAATCATACATGCGAGGCGCGCTGATGGTGCCGTCGGAGCGGACCATCGCAAGCCGGGTGTTGGTCGCACCGATGTCACCAACAAGGGCCAGGTTTCTGAGCATCGAGACCCTAGCCTCCATTGACCTCCGGGGGTTGTAAGTGATGGGAGCGCAGTGACCGCTACGTTCGTGCCGACGACGATCCAATAACGATCAGGCGGTCTTCTACCTGCTTGACGCCCGCTACGCCACGCGCTGCTGAAATTAGCCGAGCGGCGACATCCTTGTCCGTCAGCGCACCGCGCAACACGACCGATCCGCCACGCACCGCGACGTTCATTGAACGCCAGCCGGTCTGCGCCTCCTGCGACAGCGCACGGATGACACGTTGGCGCAATTCACGATCTTCTACACTCGCCGAAGGCATCTCCTCTGCTTGCCGAGCAAGTCCGCGGAGGAGGTCGGCGCGGCTGACGATCCCTTTTACCTTTCCATCCTTGACGACGGGAATTCGCTTGACGCCACGCCTCTCCATCATGTCGGCAATCTCGACAATCGATGTGTCCTCGCTCGCGACGATGACATCGGAAGTCATCACGTCGCCGACAGACAAGAGTTGCCCCGATCCGGCTCGCTCGTCCCAGCCCTTCGAACCGAGCAAAAACTCGAGCCATTGCGGGCGATCCTGACTGGACGCCCCGTCTCTCGGACGCAGAAGGTCCCGCTCCGTAACCATGCCGACGAGAGTTCCGTTCTCGTCTACCACCGGTAGCCCGCTGATGCGGCAGCCGACCATCAGGCGTGCCGCTTCTTCGATTGGCGCCGTAGATCGTATACTGGCCGCACCTAGTGTCATAACGTCAGATGCGCGCATTCTCGCCTCCAATAGTCCGATGCTCCAAACAAGCTCATTCCGTTCAGAACCGCCTCGCCGAACCATCGTACTCGATGCGCCCAGAGGAACAAGCCGTTAATCTCGACGGCGTTTCGCAGCCCTATCAACTCGAGCTCGGTGTAAGGCTCACTGGTTGTGACGGCATGCGAAACGAAGCTTCAGTTGATAGTCTTGATCAACTCCAGGTCCGCCATAGCGTCGACGATCCTGCTGACCCTTTCGCAATCTCATTGCGGCGAGCCGCTAGGAGCAATGTCGTAGCGAATCCCATCGGTGACAAACAGAGGCACTGACGGACGGCGGTGGGTCCATCCACCGCGCTTATCAGTGTGGTCGGCCAATGTGCGATCGATAAGCATCAGCTGAGATTTTAGATGCCCGGATCACACCTCCTGTATGATAGCGTACAAACCAACGCTACTGAATTGGCCTGAAGGGAGCGCATCATGTTGCCCACTCCTCGTCCGCCGCCTTCGGCGGAAGCCCAAGCTGCCAAGTTGCGGAGCATCCTGGAATCGGCGGTCACCGCCATCATCACCATCGACGATCGCGGGCTCATCGAGAATATCAACCCGGCGACCGAACGCCTGTTTGCCTACGATCCGGCGGAACTCATCGGCCAGAACGTCAAGGTCCTCATGCCGGAGCCCTACAAGGCGCAGCATGATGGCTACATCACCAATTATCAAACGACCAGCGTCAAGAAGATCATCGGTATTGGCCGCGAGGTGAGCGGCCGCCGCAGGGACGGCACCACCTTCCCGCTGCATCTGTCCGTCAGCGAGTTCGAGGCCGATGGCCGGCGCTATTTCACCGGCATGATCCATGATCTCAGCGATCGCAGGCATGTCGAGGAAGCACTCAGGGAGAGCGAACGGCGTCTGGCCCAGGCCCAGAAAATGGAGGCTGTCGGGCAGCTGACCGGCGGCATCGCGCACGACTTCAACAACCTGCTCCTCGTGATCACCGGCAACCACGAGCTCCTCGAACAGCGGCTCGACCGCGAAGATCAGAAAGTATTGCTCAAGGAAGCACACGACGCAGCGGTGCTCGGATCGAAGCTGACGGATCAGCTGCTGACCTTTGCCCGACGCCGCTACATGGACACTCAAGTGATCCATCTCAACGAACAGGTGGTCGGTATTGCCGACATGCTGCGACGGACGCTCGGTGAGCACATCTCGCTATCGACCGCGCTTGACCCAAGCGCTTGGCCAATCCTGGTCGATCCGGGCCAGTTCCAGAGCGCGATCGTCAACATGGCGGTCAATGGGCGCGACGCCATGGGCCAGGGCGGCAAGCTTGTCATTGAGACCCGCAATATCGTCCTCGACGGAGGTCACGCCGATTTCCACACCGAGCTCACGCCCGGCGAATACGTGCAGCTGTCGATCTCGGATACCGGTTCGGGCATGTCACCCGAGATTCGCGACCGAGTCTTCGAACCGTTCTTCACCACCAAGGAAATGGGTCGCGGCACCGGACTGGGGTTGGCGATGGTGTATGGATTCGTCAAACAATCCGGAGGTCATGTCACGATCTATAGCGAGCCTGGGCACGGCACCTCTATCAACATCTATTTCCCCCGCGTCGACGGCGTCGCGCCCGAAGCTTCTCCCCAACCCAAAGGCCGGATCGATCCCCATGCCCGCGAGATCATCCTCGTCGTCGAGGATGACGATCGCGTACGCCGCCTCACCATCACTCGCCTCAAGCTGATTGGATATCAGGTCCTCGAAGCCAGCGACGGTCCAAAAGCGCTCGACCTCCTGTCCAAAACGCTATTGGTTGATCTTGTCTTCACCGACCTCATCATGCCCGGCGGCATGTCAGGTCGGGAGGTCGCGGCCCGTGCCCGCCAGTTGAAACCCGGCATCAAGGTGTTGCTCACATCCGGATATGCCGAGGAGTTGGTTCACGGCGATGATCTGCAGCGCGAGCAACTCAAGGTACTGCGCAAGCCCTATCATCAGGCGGATCTCGTCGCAGCCCTGCGCGACGTTCTTACGGCGAAGTCTGCCGCCTGATTAGTCTGAGCATTGTCGGTTCGCTTCCTGTGCCCACTAAGGGCCGGGCCATCCGTCCTTCCATGTGGAACAGGGAGAGCGTGCGGACCGCTGCTCCATGCGCAGGCTTGATGCGTATCAATCACCATCCCTGTGATCCGAGATACGTATTGCCGTCTACTTGAGACTACTTTTCTATGGGAACTGCATTGGCCACAAACTCCAGCCGTTACGCCGTCGGCGCCTTCGATGATTGGTCGCGGTTGCGGGCGGTTCTTCGTGACGCCAGGTCGCGCGGCCTCGTGCTCGACAGCTTGAATTGCCTGGCACTGGAAAGGCTGTTTGACGGCACGATTATATTGGCGCCAGCCCAAGAAGTCGTCTCCCTCTGTCAGCTGCCGGTTACGGATGGGACAGAGACGGTCGCTTGCACCAGTGGACCTCTAGCGGATTGCCTGATGCACAGGTTCCGGACAGGCGCTACCAGCCTCAAAGACGCTCTGGGACATTGGCTTATTTTGCGGCATGCAACGCAACTTGTGAACGCGATCTGCGCAGGCAAGATCCTGCTTTGGATCAGATTGGCGGATGCCGACGACGAGCGGCGTGCCTGCCAGAGTCTCCTGGCCCACAGCTCTGACGTCGTGGGTGTTCACGACCTCGGCGCTTAGTCCCGTTGTGCTCGTCGGGTGCAGTGTGATCGAAATCGAAGGCTGAGCGGCTTCTTCAATCGGCGCTGCGGCACACCAGCACCGGCAATTTCGAATGGGTCAATACCTTCTGGGTAACGCTCCCAAGCAGCATCGCTTTTATGCCGCTGCGCCCATGAGACGCCATCACGATCATATCCGCGTCGCTCGCCTCGGCGCTGGCAATGATCGCCTCGTGCGGCTGCCGGTTCTCCACCTTCAATGCTATGGCGCTCACTCCCGCCGTTTTGGCCGCTGACAGGGCGTCCGACAACGTCTGGTCAGCCTCTGCATCCAGATAATCGAGCGTCTGACGACGGACGGTCTTGGGCAATTTCGCGAATGCGGCGTGCTGATCACCGAGGCTTGCAAAGGGCAAAGTCACGGTCAGAAACGTGATGTGGGAGCCTAGCTCACGAGCAAGCTGAATGCCTTCCGCCACAGCCTTTCCGGCCAGCTTCGAGCCGTCGGTGGCAATGAGGATATGATTCACGGCTACTGCCTCCCGCCCGCTCCAGCGGGTCCATTATAATCGATCCATCATCTTCAGAAGCATGGGTTGATCATAAACAAGTGATGAGTGAAACTTCTAAGAGCTGTCCTGACATCGACTTCGCTCCCTGTTGATTGAGCAGAGATGATCAGAGGTGTTCCTCTTTTCGCGAGGACTGGGCCATGATCAACAGTGATTCGCCAGGAATGCCGCAGAACTGGCCTGCCCCTGGTCGCGATACCAGGAATTAAGTTATAGCCGGGCCGCCATTGGCCAGCATCTGGTCTGGCCGGAGCGCAGCGTAGGCGAGATCGGATGCTGGCGGCAAGATCGTCTCCGGGGCCGGTGGTCGATAGCCGAGCGACGAGTGCGGCCTGACGGCATTGTAGTGCTGGCGCCATCGCTCGATCAGAACCTGGGCTTCGTAGAGCGTCGAGAATTGCTCTCCCTCCAGCAGCTCATCGCGGAGCTTGGAATTGAAGCTCTCGCAGTAGCCGTTCTCCCATGGCGATCCGGGCTCGATGTAGAGCGTCTTGACGCCGATCCGCCCGAGCCATCCGCGCACGCGCTTGGCGACGAACTCCGGCCCATTGTCTGAACGAATGTGCTCCGGTGGGCCTTGCCGGCTCATCAGATCGGTCAGGCAATGGAGGACATCGTCCGATCGCAGCCGTCGCGCCACGACGATCGCCAGGCAGCGCCGCGTGTATTCGTCGATCACGGTGAGCATCCTGAATGGCCGCTTGTCCTCGGTCTGATCCTGCACAAAGTCGTAGCTCCAGACATGGTTAGGTCGCTCCGGTCTGAGGCGGATGCATGATCCGTCGTTGAGCCAGAGGCGGCCGCGTTTCGGCTGTTTCTTTGGGACTTTCAGCCCTTCCCGGCGCCAGATGCGATAGACGCGCTTGACGCTGACGCGCCAGCCTTCGGCAATGAGCATCTCGCGGATGCGCCGATAGCCGTAGCGACCGTACTGCTTGGCAAGCCGAACGATCCCATCGGTCAACGCTGCCTCGTCATCGCGCACCTTCGGCGTTCGACGTTGCGTGGCCCTCGACTGTCCGACGACCGCACACGCACGCCGCTCCGATACGGGAAGATGCGAGCGTACGTGATCAACGCACGCTCGCTTCCGAGAAGGGCTCAGTATTTTCCCGTGAGGGCTTCCTTCAGGATCAGCTTGTCGAGCGTGAGTTCAGAGACGGCCTTCCTCAACCGCTCGTTCTCCCGCTCCAGCTCCTTGAGCCGCTTCGCCTGATCGAGCTTCAGGCCGCCGTACTCGCGCCGCCACTTGTAGTAAGTCTGCTCCGAGATCCCGAGGCTCCGGCAGATCTTGCCCACCGTCTCGCCCTGCCCGATCCGCACCTCCGCTTCACGCAAAGCCGCGATGATCTCCTCGGTCGATCGTCCCTTTCGTGCCGTGTCCACGTCTCCATTCGAGAGATTGGAAATAGCCCGATTCGAAACTCATCCTCGGTCTCACTTCAGGGGAGCAGGCCAGCAGCTACAGCTACGGCTTCTTGCCCTCAAGCTTCTTTAATCGCAACGTGAAGGCCTTTGTCGCCTGGCATGAAAAGCATTGCGGTCGCGTCGTGCCTCGCGACTAGCCGGGCTGGGATGTCGCCGTCGTTACTTGTCATTTGCGATCTTGGCGTGGGCGATGTCGGCCATCATCAGAGCTGACTCCATGTCGCTGAAGGGGACGCCCTTCATGATCGGACACAGATAATGCTCACGCGGCCGCATCCAGCTTAACTTTGTATATCTCCATCAGGAACTTCTGGAACCGCAGATCGCATCCATTCGGCTCAAGTCGTCTCGGCCTCGCGCGGTTTCGTTGCCCGGCCCCACTGAGTTACAGCGCCAATCACGTAAGGCCCGAACTTGTTGACACAGTCGCCATCGGATCGCAGTTGTCGACGGCAGGGGCGCTTTCGGATGTCAGAGTGGACATGTTAGAATCACGCGTTACGCGAGATTCGAATCGCGGAGTGAGTGCTTAGGATGCTGGAATGACCATCGACATTGATCAAACACCCGCGCACGTCGGATTGCGGCGCTCGCTGACCTTGGGGCCGCTGATGTTGTACGGCCTCGCCGTGATCGTGGGCGCGGGCATCTTTGTTGCGATCGCTTCTGTCATTGGTCGTGCCGGTCCAGCCGCTCCTTTGTCCTTCTTGCTCGCCGGCATCACGGCGAGCCTAACAGGCTTATGCTACGCGGAACTGTCCAGCCGGTTTCCGGAAGCTGCCGGCGCGGCGGCTTTCGTCAAGGAGGGGTTCGGCTCCGATCGCGCTGCACAGATCATCGGCGTGGCGCTGACACTTGCGGTGGCGGTCGCCGCCGCCTCAATTGCAAGCGGCGCCGTCCATTATCTCTCCGTCTTCATCCGTCTGCCGCCGGCAGCCCTGATCGCGATCCTGGTCATAGCCTTCACTTTGTTGGCCATCGCCGGCGTGCGTGAAAGCGCCATGTTTGCCGCCGCGATCGGCACGGTTGAGATCTTGGGCCTCCTCATTGCCGCCTGGACCGGATTTCTTGCGGCGCCGAGCTTCGATGTCGTGGCCATGTTGCCGTCGAACCTTGCTGGCTGGCAGGGCGTTGTTGCCGGCGCCTTCATCGCGTTCTTCGCCTTTATCGGCTTTGAAAGCTTGGTCAACATGGCCGAGGAGACCAAGGATCCGCGCCGCACGGTGCCCTATGCCATTATCGGCGCGATCCTGGTGAGCACGATTCTGTATGTGGTGGTTGCGGCATCCCTTATATTTGCCGGCCGCGGCGGCGAGAGCCCGCTGCTCGATCTGTTTCAAGGTCCTTATGCGACCCTGTTCGCCGCGGTCGGCGCGTTGGCGGTTGCCAATGGCGTGCTGGTCGAGATCATGATGCTGGCGCGGTTGTTCTACGGCATGGCGCAACGCCGGCAGCTGCCGGCCGTACTCGGTCGCGTCAACCAGCGCACCCGAACGCCGGTCGAGGCTACGGCTATGGCGGGCGGTATCGTTCTGGTGACGGCCCTGCTCATGCCTTTCGAGCATCTGCTTGCGCTGGCAAATGCGTTGACGCTCGGCATTTTTGCGGCCGTGGACATTGCGCTTTGGCGAATCCACGCGCGCCAGCCGGCCGGCAATGACATCTTCACGGTGCCGCGGTGGGTGCCGCTCGCCGGCGCGGTTTTATCAGTCGGCATGATCGCGGCGGCGGCCGTGTCGTGACGCTGAGCGCCGCGGTCCAGCCGAGCGCCGACGCAGTTGCTGGAGCCCACAAGAGCCAACAACAATTGGCGGTACGCAGTCGATCCCGCGCGACACCGTCGCACGATAAAATTGCGATCAGCCCATAAGGTGCACGCCTCCAAACAGGAGGACGCTCATTTCCAGTCCGCGAGAGCTTGATTGAGATCAATGCTGAGATTGCGGTTCGCGTGAACTTAGTTCGGATTGCGCAGGAGCGGACGCGCTTGCGTATGAAGCAGCCGCAATTCACCCTCATCGGAGGATCGGTACGCCATCGTCGATGTCGAGAAGATGACGGCGGATCTCGAAAGAGGTGTTCTGAGGGTTACGCTGCCGAAGAGGACAGACACCTCAAAGGTTGAAACCGTATTCCGATCGGCAAAGACTAGAGACTGCGCTCGGCGCAGCTATCAAAAGAATAAGCTCATCGAGCGCGTTTGAGCCCTTCTAACGCAACATCGTCCCGCCTTCGCTGATCAGGTGGTGGCAAATATGGAGTTGGATATGCCCGATCCCGCCGCTGCCAAGGTCCGTCTCGAAGCGCAGCTTGCCGAACTTGAAGAACGGCAGGAGCGGATCGCTCAGGGTTTGGACGAACCGCTTAGTCAAGATTCATCCGAACGGGCAATTGAGATGGAAGACGATCAATCGCTGGCAGGCCAAGCCGTGCTCATCTTGCGCGAGATTGCTTCTGTGAAGCGCGCGCTGACTCGGATTGAACAAGGTGTCTACGGGGAGTGCGTACGGTGCGGAGCGACGATCGCGCCAAAGCGCATGGAGGCGCGACCCGAGGCCGCGCTGTGCTTTTCCTGTGCGAGCAAGGAACAGTAACTATCTGCATGTTGTTGAACTGTACGATACCAAAGGGACGTCATGTCGAACACGCCGCATACGCTCGCCGAAGAATTTCCTGATCAACTCGAGGCCATTCACAAGCTGAAAGTGAGCGCCCCCGACTTTGCGCAGTTGCTGCGGGACTACGACGCGGTGAATGATGAGATCCACCTCGCGGAAACCAACCTAAAGCCTGTTGAGAATCTGCAGGAAGTTCAACTTCGCAAACGGCGCCTGGAGATCAAGGAAGCCATCGCTGCCGCTTTGGCGCGCTCAACCGGATAACCTGGCGATCCCGTCTCGCGTACGATCGGACCGTCACCGTTTCTGAGGCGGGGCACGTCAGGGTATAACTTAATATCCCGGGGTAACCTCTGTTCTCACAGAGGGAGGGCCGACGTGCGTGTGAGCACGTCAATGTTCCTCTAAAAGGCACGCCAAGAGCATGTCGGGCGTTCGTCGGTCCCAGGTTAACCACCACATCACCTAGCTCGACTGGGATCAGTAATGTAGATCATGGGCTCCTTGCGATGCCGGATGGGTTCGCTGGCACCGCTTGGAATGATAGGGGCCATGAAATCGAAACAGCTTGTTGTTACTATGCTGGCGGCCGTCTCGCTGGCGACAGCTGGGTATTGGCTGCTGTCTCCTCGCGAAAAAGTGGTTCACACGTTTCTTGCTCAATCGGCGCCGGCGACCCGTGTGCTTGCAGTCAACGGGTGCGTCCATCCTCGGCACCTTGATGCGATCACGGCTGCCTCGGCCTTCGGACGGGAAAGACGGGAATACCGCCCGGCGGCCATGTCTGGTGGCCAGCGCCAGCGGGTGGCGGTCGCTCGTGCGCTGATCAACAACCCGGCACTGGTGCTGGCAGACGAACCAACTGGGAATCTCGACCGGCAATCGGCTGATCAAGTTCTGGATCTCATCAAGTCGATCAACTCGACAACCGCAACCAGCTTTCTGATTTCGACTCATGACGAGCACGTCGCTGCGCGATGCACCCGCCGCGTGGAGATACGCGGCGGCCGCAATGATTGAGTGCCTATGCGTGCCTACGGCGCAAAGAAGCGGCACTTGGGGTGCCTCAGATAAGTTCGCTCGACGCCTCAGCTGTCCGCCGTCGCGAAGCGTCGACGAGCCTTTTGGGGCGTTCTTGGGAGATGATTGAAAATTGTGACTCGGCACGCGCCTTCATGCGACTGTTGTCGAAGAACAATTTGACCTGCAATGATGGAAATGAGCGACCGAACATCCGAACAGATCAGTATCGCTCTCAGTGCCATGACACTGGTCGGCGTCGTGACGGGGTTTGCAGCACCTTATCTGGGCGCTGACAGCCTCGCCGCGGTTGGCTTTGGGCTGGTCTACATCGCCGGAGGGCTTCCGGCGGCCAAGCGCGCTCTGGTCGAGCTTTGGCGCGCGCGCACACTTGATATTGATCTATTGATGGTCATTGCGGCACTGGCCGCGGCCGCTGTGGGCGCACCCGCTGAAGGTGCGGTCCTGCTGTTCCTGTTCAGCATCTCGACGACACTGGAAACACTGGCCATGGGCCGCGCGCGACGCGAGGTCGAGGCGCTCCTGGCACTGCGCCCTGAGACCGCGCTACGCAAGACGGCGTCGGGAGATATCGAGGAGGTCAAGATCTCGGCGCTCGCAATCGGCGACGTGCTGGTTGTCCGGCCGGGCGCCAAGATTCCCGTTGATGGCGTCCTTCTCAAGGGCGATGGCCACTTGGATGAGTCGATGGTCACCGGTGAATCGATGCCGGTCCGCAAAGCGGCCGGGGCGAAAGTGTTCGAGGCCACCGTCAACCATAGCGCGGTGCTGGAGATGCGGGTCACCGCAAATGCGAGCGACAGCACGGTCGCCCGCATGATCCGGCTGGTCACGGAGGCGCAAGCGGCGCGCGCACCCTCGGAACGGTTCAGCGAGTGGTTCGGCCAGCGCTACACCATCGCGGTCCTGGCAGGCTCGATCTTGGTGCTCGGCTTACTCCTGGTCCTTGGCCAGGAATGGCAGGAGGCCACCTATCGCGCGGCCGTCATCCTGGTCGCGGCCAGCCCCTGCGCGATCGTCATCAGCGTCCCCGCAGCCATTCTCTCTGCCCTCTCAGCCGCGGCGAGAGGCGGCGTCCTGTTCAAGGGCGGTGCCGCGCTTGAGAGTTTCGCCGCCGTCACCCAGTTCGCGTTCGACAAGACCGGGACGTTGACGACCGGTCGGCCGGAGGTGACAGCCATTGTGTCGCCGACCATGTCCGAAAGCGCATTCCTGCGTCTCCTCGCAGGACTGGAGGCGCATTCCGAGCATGGCATCGCCGCCGCCGTGCGCCGCGAAGCTGAGCGCAGAGCGCTCACGCCCGCCACCATAGCGGACGTGACGGCGCATCCGAGCGAGGGCATCACCGGGCGGGATGAGGCGGGGGAGATCTGGGCCGGCAATCCGCGCATGGTCGCACACATGGGCGCAGATATTATCGACCCGGTCTTCAAGGCTATGACGGGTGGGGCGGAGACCGTCATCTGGATGGGGCGCGGAAACCGGGTTCTCGGCGCTGTCACGGTCGCCGACGTGGTGCGGGAAACCTCGCGCGAAGCCCTCGCGTCCTTGCGAGCGGCAGGGATTGTCCGGATCACGATGATGACAGGCGACAGACGGCCTGTGGCGCTGCGTGTTGGACGCGAACTTGGTGTGCAAGAAGAGGACATCGAAGCCGACCTCCTGCCGCACGACAAGGTGCGCCTCGTCGAGGCCATGACGCGAAGCGGGAAGGTTGCTTTTGTGGGCGATGGCGTCAACGACGCAGCGGCGCTGGCCCGTGCGGACGTCGGCATAGCTATGGGGGCGGCGGGCAGCGAAGTGGCTGTTCAGGCGGCCGATGTGGCATTGTTGTCGGAGGACATGGCCCGGTTGGCTGCCGCACATAGACTTGCACGCCGGACAGCCCGTGTCATTCGCCAGAACCTGACCTTCGCGATCGGCGCGATGCTGTTGCTGGTATCCGGCGCATTGTTCTTCGACCTGCCCTTACCTTTGGCCGTCGTTGGTCATGAGGGAGGTACGGTTCTGGTGGTCCTCAATGGCCTGCGCCTCCTATTCGACCCGATCCGTGCCGATGGTCGATCGTTGAACGTCCCCGTGGCGGCCCGTGCGGTCGAAACGCAAATTAATCGCGAACTGCGGTCCGAAGGATAATCAGCTTACAGGAAGGTCCAGCATGGCGATCGAGACCGAGCGGAAGTTCCTCGCTGTCAACGACGGATGGAAATCCTTGTGCACAGCCAGCTTCGTGATCGCGACGGGTTGATCGCCACGGAAGGCGGTCAAAAGGCGCGCGTCCGCATCGAAGATGAACGTGCCAGCCATTATGGGATTCGCCACGACAAGGCGGTGCTCACCGGAGGGAGACGTCAGTGCAAGCGCTCCCCACGATTATTGTACCTGCTCGATAGGGGCGAAATCAGCCGATGAGCGGCTTCAGCGGTTTGTGATGACGGCAATTTCAGACGATCTTGCGCGCGAGAGTAGTGGAGCAAAGACGATTACAAACCCAAGGAATGCTGCAGTCCACGCCGAAGCGGAGACGTAAAGCATCGGCTCGCGCATGACGTCGAGCGCCGCGAAAATGCGGGCCAGGGCTGCGACGACGCCCGCAGCATAGATTGCCTGGATTGCACGAGAGGCAGTAAGCGGCTGCCCGCAGTGGCCGAGGCTGGCCCGACTCATAACCGCGATGGTCATCAATCCGATGGCCCCCACTGTCCATGCATGCAGAGCCCCACTCGGCGCAATGGCGTCCGGCCGCCAAATTCCCAAGGCAACCAATCCGAATCCGACTGGCACAAAGGCATACGCAATATGCAGAATAAGTACGATCGGCTCGGCCGCGGTACGCTCTCCTGCCCAGCGCGCGAGTCGAGCACTATTGAGCACCATTGCCGTGAGCGAGAGCCAGCCGGTGACCTCCGCCGTAGGAATAACAATCCAAAACAAAAGGCCTGCTGCGCTCACGGCCATGATCGCGGCATCGAACCGATTAAACGGGACCGGCAGCCGCCCCGCAGTTCTGCGAGCGAGCCAGTTGTGCGTGAAGCTCGGAATGATGCGCCCTCCGATCAACATGATCAGCAAGATGGTCGCGCCGATCCCGAGACGCGTGCCGTAGCCTCCATGACTGCCTGACAGGGCTTCAACATGGAACAGCACATTTCCCGCGAGCAACAAACCGACGCCAGCCAGGACCTTGAGGTTCCGCGTGCTGCGACCCGCGATAATCTCACGGGCAATCACACTTCCAAGTGCGACAAGGAATGTAACATCGATCATGGCCGCCGTATGTACGCCGATCAAATCAGACGTCGCCATTGCAGTCCGGCCGGCGAGCCAGCACGCGAATAAGGAGGCGAGCGGCACGCCCACAACCGGGAGACGACCGGTCCAATTTGGGACGGCTGTAAGCAAGAACCCCGCCACTACGGCGGGAACATAACCAAATATGAGTTCATGGACGTGCCACTCGACGGGCGATAGGGCAGTAGGAAGCGCGAGATGGCCGCTGAGCATCGGCAGCCACAATACAACCGCAAGAGCGGCCCAGCCGGGGCCAAACAGGAAGAAAGGACGGAAGCCGTAACTGAACAACGCAGGCCCGCGATAACTACGAATTTGCTTAGCACTCGTCGACATCGTTGACCTTTTCCATCGCCCGAGTGGCCAGAACCGGCTGGGGTCGCTACCGCGATTGTATCGACGTCGATTGCACTCCTGGCTCGTTCAGATTCGTGCCCTCATCTACCGGATCTGAACAAAACTCGATGGCTTTGTTCGCCCTGCCGTTGTGCAGCTCCGCGTCCGACAGTGGCGACTTACGCGCAAGGATGTTCGGCCAGATCTCTGCATAGGTGCGGTTGAGGTGCAGCCAGTGTTCGGTCGCGGCCGGTTCTGTATCGGCCACGATCGCTTCCGCTGGGCACTCGGGAACGCAGACGCCGCAGTCGATGCATTCGTCGGGATGGATGACGAGCATGTTCTGGCCTTCATAGAAGCAGTCGACGGGGCAGACCTCCACGCAGTCAGTGTACTTGCACTTGATACAGTTCTCGGTGACGACGAAGGTCATGGCCGCACAGCAACCCAGACGATAGCGAAACCTGTGAATGCGAACGCCACACAGACGGGAACGATGACCATCTGCACCAATGCTTCGTGGCGGCGAAGCGTCCCGGTCTGGATTTCGACCAGATCCGCGGTGCGCTTAGGGCCGTCGGGGAGCCACCGTGCATCATGCTTGTTCCGGACTTTGGCTATTGCGATCGGGACACCAAAAAACATGACGCCGTATACGAAGCAGATGGCAAGGGAGAGCAGTGTTTCTCCGCTGCTCCAGAAAGTCGTCGTCACGACTGCAAGGGCCATCAAGTAGGCGCCGATCATAATCGGAGCGGCGGTCGCCAGGAGGCCGTCGTCCTCATCCGTGCGCCAATCGTTCCGTCCGGAGTACGCCGCTGTGTCGGCCAACGTCTCACTCTCCACACGCTTCAGCATTGGGCAAGCTCCATAGATGTATTTTTAATTCATCTTTCTCATGGTTGCGCCCCGAACTAACATGTGTCAAGAATGAATCTATTCCAGAGTGTCGCAGGATCGCTGATGCAGCTCACCACGTTTTCGGACTATGCCTTGCGCGTGCTGATGTTCACAGACGCTGCTGGCGGTCGACTTGTCACCATTGAGGAGATCGCGCGCGCCTACAGCATCTCGCGCACTCATCTAATGAAAGTAGTCAATGCTTTGACGCGTGGCGGCTATCTAACTGCCGTGCGGGGCCGGGCTGGCGGCTTGAAGCTCGCCAAGCCGCCTGAGGAAATCCGGCTTGGTGATGTAGTGCGCATCACGGAACCTGATTTTGCGCTCGTAGAATGCTTCGCCAGTGGACATCAGTGCGTAATCGGCGGTTGCTGCCGCCTACCGGCCATTCTGCGCCGCGCGCTCTCTGCTTTCCTGGCCGAGCTGGACCAGCATACGCTGGCGAGCATTGCGCTACGCCCCAGAGATTTCCGAGCCCTTTTCGGGCAATCCATTCCAGCGCCAACGCATCGCGCGTGATCGCCGGGGCGCGTGGCTATGTGATCAGGCAGGTCGTGGTCAAATTGCACGCGGTCCGCCGAAGCCCCGACGCACGCCGCCCCGCCCGATGACCGGACATGTTTGGATGCGCTCGGGGGCCGGGCAAAAAACTTCTGCGGCAGGGAACTCGCGGTTGCATGTTCCGTTGGCCCGTCAACCCAACACTAACGGAGTGAACGACATGGACAGCCTCGAGAAACTTTTTGAAGAGACCGTTCGCGATATCTACTACGCCGAGAAAAAGATCCTGAAGACGCTTCCTAAGATGGCGAAGAAGGCGAGCTCGCCCAAGCTGGCCCAAGCGTTCCAGGCACACGTTGACGAGACCGAAACCCACGTCGAGCGCCTGGACCAGATATTCGATCTCATTGGCAAGGCTCCGCGCGGCAAGACCTGCCCGGCCATTGATGGGATCATCGAGGAAGGCGAGGAGATCATGAAGGAGGCCGACAACGACACCGTGCGTGATGCTGGCATGCTTGCCGCAGCACAGGCTGTCGAGCACTACGAAATCACGCGCTATGGCACGCTGAAGTCGTGGGCCGGCAAGATGGGTATGTCAGAAGCAGCGAAGCTTCTCGACGCCACGCTCAAGGAGGAGAAGGCCACCGACCTTAAGCTTACCGATCTGGCCGAAAGTGAGATCAATCTTGAGGCCGATGAGAGCGGCGAAGGCGCTCGGCCACGTAAGACGGCAACCCGGGGCCGGCAATAGCTGAGGAGAGGCCGTGATACTTCATCATGTATCAGTGGGCACGAACGATCTCGATCGTGCCCAGGCCTTCTACGATCCGATTATGGAAGCGTTGGGCCTCCGGCGCATCAAGAGATCGGAGAGGCTGATAGGGTACGGGTTGACCGAGATTATCTTCAGTGTGGAGCGGCCAGTTAATGGCGAGCAATGCTGCCCTGGTAACGGCTCGCACATCGCGTTCCACGCGGGACATCGGAACACTGTCGACGAATTCTTCCGAAAAGGCTTAGCGAACGGTGGCTCCCATGACGGGAAACCAGGGACACGCGCCGAATACGACAACCACTACTACGCGGCGTTCTTACGTGACCCGGATGGCAACAAAGTCGAGGTCGTGACTTTCAGCGCAGACTGAACGGTGGGCTAGAAAACTGTCAGGGCGCAACCACGATGTGCAGCCACCCAAGCCCGCCGAGTAAGTCAATCCTCCGGTGCAAAGCCGCGCTCATTCTCGCGAACGCAGCTAGCCTGTGCTGCCCGTGGACAGCCACGCGAACCGCGTCGCGTCACGGCCGCAGCCGTTCCAAACGACCCAGCAATAGCGTTGTCGCGCTATAGACGTCGTGGCTTGCCGCGGATCTCCGCTTGGCCAGCACACGCACTTGGCCTGCTCCCCTGAAGTGAGGCCGAGGATGAGTTTCGAATCGGGCTATTTCCAATCTCTCGAATGGAGACGTGGACATGGCACGAAAGGGACGAACGACCGAGGAGATCATAGCGGCTCTGCGTGAAGCGGAGGTGCGGATCGGGCAGGGCGAGACGGTGGGCAAGATCTGCCGGAGCCTCGGGATCTCGGAGCAGACGTACTACATCTATGGACGGCTCTCCCGGTGCAAGCGATTTGAGCAGTTTTCCGGCGAACTTGGGTGCCAACATCTATCCGGCGTCACCAGTGATGCTGGCGCGCCCAAATGGGTCATCCGCGCGGCGTGAGCCTCAACAAGTGGGCGGCTTCGATGAGCCCTTGTAGAAGTCAGGTTCCTCACGCGCCAGTCTCGTCGGCCGGTACACTTCTCTGATCGTTCACACCTCCCCGGATGGCTGTTACGCCGCCCGGAATTCCGTTCCCTTTTTCAGCATCGCGAAGATCACGCGCGCATTCTTGTTGGCGACCGCCACGATCGTCTTGGCGGCGCCTCGCCGAGCCTTCAAGGCTCTGATCCAAGCACTCTGCGCATCATCCCGACTTGTAGAAGTTCGCACCACAGCCCGTGCACCGTGGATGAGCAATGTCCGCAAATGTCGATCGCCTCGTTTGGATATGCCGAAAAGGCGCTGCCGGTTTCCACTCGAATGCTGTCGAGGCACGAGTCCCATCCAGGCCGCGAGATGCCTGCCATTGGTGAACTCGGCTCCGTCGCCGACGGCGGCGACGATAGCGGTCGCGGTCTTGGGACCGACGCCCCTGATCTTCGAGAGCCGGCGGCAAGTGTCACTTGAGCGGAAGATCCTCTCGATCTCGCTGTCAAACCAGGCGGTCTGACGGTCGAGAGCGATGAAGCAAGCGTAGAGCTGAGACAGCATGGAGCGGAACAGCTCACTCAGCTCCGGTGACCCCTCCTCGAGCAGGAGCCCGATCTCTCGCCGCGCTCTCGTGATCGACTGGGCGAACGCGACACCGCGATCAAGGAGTAGCCCCCGCATCTGAGAGACCAAAGCGGTCCGGTGGTTCACCAAACGCTGACGACCGCGGTGGAGAGCTTGAATGTCTTGTTGTTCAACGGTCTTTCCAGGCACGAACTTCATGTTTGGCTGCTGGACCGCACGGCAGACTGCTGCGGCATCATTGCGGTCATTCCTCTGGTGCTGGGCGAATGGCTTCACATACTGGGGGGCAATGATCCGGACTTGATGTCCCGCAGCTTCGAACTGCCGTTGCCAGTAGAAAGCGCCTGTGCAGGCTTCTATCGCGATCGTGCACGGCGGCAGAGCTCCTACTTCAGTCATCAACCGGTCACGCCGAACCCGTCGTTGCAGAATTGCTCGGCCATCTGCGTCTTCGCCATGTAGTTGGAAGATGTTCTTCGCCAAATCGATCCCGAGGAATGTCACTTCCATAGTCCACCTCCATCATCATCGAGGCTCACAGCCTCGGTTGAAGAGGGAGAGCCGTCCATCCCATTAAGTGGCGGCGCGAGTACGGCGGCCTGAAGCTCGATCAGGCGAAGCGGCTCAAGGAGCTGGAGCGGGAGAACGAGCGGTTGAGGAAGGCCGTCTCTGAACTCACGCTCGACAAGCTGATCCTGAAGGAAGCCCTCACGGGAAAATACTGAGCCCTTCTCGGAAGCGAGCGTGCGTTGATCACGTACGCTCGCATCTTCCCGTATCGGAGCGGCGTGCGTGTGCGGTCGTCGGACAGTCGAGGGCCACGCAACGTCGAACGCCGAAGGTGCGCGATGACGAGGCAGCGTTGACCGATGGGATCGTTCGGCTTGCCAAGCAGTACGGTCGCTACGGCTATCGGCGCATCCGCGAGATGCTCATTGCCGAAGGCTGGCGCGTCAGCGTCAAGCGCGTCTATCGCATCTGGCGCCGGGAAGGGCTGAAAGTCCCAAAGAAACAGCCGAAACGCGGCCGCCTCTGGCTCAACGACGGATCATGCATCCGCCTCAGACCGGAGCGACCTAACCATGTCTGGAGCTACGACTTTGTGCAGGATCAGACCGAGGACAAGCGGCCATTCAGGATGCTCACCGTGATCGACGAATACACGCGGCGCTGCCTGGCGATCGTCGTGGCGCGACGGCTGCGATCGGACGATGTCCTCCATTGCCTGACCGATCTGATGAGCCGGCAAGGCCCACCGGAGCACATTCGTTCAGACAATGGGCCTGAGTTCGTCGCCAAGCGCGTGCGCGGATGGCTCGAACGGATCGGTGTCACCACACTCTACATCGAGCCCGGATCGCCATGGGAGAACGGCTATTGCGAGAGCTTCAACTCCATGCTCCGCGATGAACTGCTGGAAGGAGAGCAGTTCTCGACGCTCTACGAAGCCCAGGTTCTGATCGAGCGATGGCGGCAGCATTACAATGCCGTCAGGCCGCACTCGTCGCTCGGCTATCGACCACCGGCCCCGGAGACGATCTTGCCGCCAGCATCCGATCTCGTCTACGCTGCGCTCCGGCCAGTCCAGATGCTGGCCGACGACAGCCCGGTTCTAACTTAATTCCTGGTATCGCAACTAGGAGCAGGCCAGGCTCCGTAGCCGGATGGCTATGGCTTCATTTACGGCAAGGTATGGGACGAGGAGGGCACCATTCACGATGTGAACATTCTGCCGCCGGCGGCGAGTGGCGTGGGCAATCGAGACTTGCGGGGTTTGAGCCGCATGCAAGCGATTGGATCCTGTACCTCGATGGCGAGAGTCGCGCGGGTGCGGAGCCGGGCGGAGCTTGAGCGAACGGTTACTGGTTATTTGTCGGCAGCAAGAGATCAGCGCTGACAGACCTAGAAGCTAGCTGGAGACATTTCACGCGCAGACGCATTGAAATTGTGTCATACCAGCACCATATAATCCTCAGCGGCTACAAAACCTGAGCTGCGACCCCAACCCCGTCTCTGGATAATCTCATCGATGCAACACGCGTCGAGGTCGCGGCGGCTTTCCTTCGGAGGTGTGACATTCTCGATCAACGTACAGGGTCCGGACACAAGGAACTTGAGGCATTGGACGAAGACCGCGGTCGGGTCCTCGAGCGCCCCTCTGAGTCGAAAACGAGAAAATGCCTTCTCTGTCGCGACGGTTTTCCAAGCGCGTGGGCAGGGGAACGAATCTGCCGTCGCTGCAAATCGTCGTCTACTTGGCGGAGCGGCGTTCTGAAATAGCGCCTGCTGCCTCACCGCTCAATGCAACATCAAGCGAAAAGGACGGGCGTCTTTGATGGCGCCCAAATCTGGGTGAAAACGTCAACTAGATCCAACACAACCAAGCGCACTCATTCTAAACCAGCATCGGGGCTCACTCTCACTGACTCCGCTGGAAGCGCCAAGAGAAGCCACGCGCGCTATCTCGAACTTGCGCGCGCGTCGGAGCGACTGGGCGACCACGTCGCAACGGAAAGCCAGTACCAGCATGCCGAGCATTACATCCGGCTTCTCACCAGCCCGACGCACGAACCACGGCGCTAATCAGAAGAAACCCAGAATCGCAGAGCGGCCGACGACGCTAATTCAGCGGAGGCACCCGTATGGGTGCTTCCGATGTCATGTGACGCGCGTCAGACGAGAAAACTCTCGATCTTCTGGCCTTTCTTGAGAGCCGCAACGAGCCACTTGGGCTGTCGGCCGCGTCCAGACCAGGTCTGCGCGGCATCCTTCGGGTTGCGGTATTTGACGGCAACCTTGGAACCTTTGAGCTTGCTGTTGCCGGCGCCGCTCTTCGTATCGAGGAGATCCGACAGCGTGAGACCCGACTTCGCAGCCAACGCTTCGATCTTGGCGCGCAGTTCCTGTTTCTCGGCAGCTTTGGCAGCCACCAAAGCCGCATCAACCCGATTGCGCAGTTCGAGCAGCTGGGCATAGCTCATTGAGCCCAGCCCGTTGAGTTTGGTCATAGGGGATTTTCCTTCAAACGCAGAGACACGATTGGCCGAGGCATCAGCCAGGGCTGCCATATGAGACAAAAAGCAAACCAACGCAAATGTCTTCGCGTCTCATCTAAAGTGGTCGTCAGCGGCAAGGGTTATTTCATCTCGATCATAATGACGTGCGTTGGGGTATCCCCTACGTTTTCGCCGATGTGGGTCTGCTCGCCCGATTGAAGCATGTCACCCGCCTTAAACTCTCGGGTTAGGACTTTCCCGTCCGGCAACGTGATCGTGCGCTTGAACGGACTTAGCGCGAAGAGAACAAACGCAGGGTGATGGTGCTGCTTGGTCTTTTGGCCTGGTTCATCACGGTACTCGAGAACGCGCATACGGTCGTTTTCGAACCGCAGTTTATATTTGTCGCCGTCTGTTTCGAGGGGATCAGCGGCCATAGCGGCCGAAGCAAATCCGAAGACGCTAGCCGCAGCCAGGAAACTTGTTCGCGCTGGAAACGTCATGATCACCTCACTGATAGGTCGATATTTGCGGAAATTAGCTCAAAGAAGACGCCTGCAACAGATCGTCTCTGTCGGACTTCCTGAGAAGGGGGAACTTCGGTTTCAGCGGGGGCGTTAAGAGAGAAATGGTTCCTGCACGATGACACCATGATTGTTCGTCTCGGTATCGCAGCTCTCTTATTCATGATGATTCAAGCTGTGCTCTTTGGAGCCGGGGCCGTCATCGAATTGGCCACGCCCCTTAAAGATAGCGCAATGGAGTTGATACCCCTTATGCTGGTGGCTACTTTAGTCATCGCCATACCACTATCATGGTGGCTCGCACCGCGCCAGCGGGCCCGCTACTGGCGCAACCATCGGCGCGATGGCCTTGCTGATAAGGCGCTCATTTCGCTTTCGAAAAGGCGCGTGGGTCATCAGTCGTATCCGACGGTGCCACGGCATCCTCAACCGCTGAGACATATCGGACAAGCGGCTTGCGAAGCCCGGCTATGAGCAACGTTCGCCTCACTGGCCTTGCAGCGCCTGCGATATAGATTCGCGTGCCGCTGTGTGTGAGTTTCTCGACAAATCCCTTAAGGGCGTTTGCCGCCGTACTGTCGACAAGGGGCACCTCAGAAAAATCGAGTACGAACACTTTCGGATGCTCGCCGATGCGGTCCAGAACGCTGCTTACAGCCGCGGTGGCGCCGAAGAAGAACGCTCCTGAAATACGATAGACGAGCACGTCCCGTCCGTGCGGTTTGGCTTCGTAAGCGGCGCGGTCGATGCCTCGCGTATCAGCCCGATCCTCGGGAATAACCGCGTGGCCGGTTTCCACTTCCACGGCCTCGGCCATGCGATGGAGAAAGAGGAAGGAGCCGAGCGTCACCCCGACCGCGATGGCGGTCGTGAGATCCTCAAAGATCGTGAGGAAAAAGGTTGCCAGCAGGACGATCGCGTCTCCCCATGACGATCGCAAGAGCTGCCAGAACTCGTGCTTCTCGGCCATGTTCCAGGCGACGATGGCAAGAACGGCACCGAGGCTTGCCAAGGGAATGTAGGCTGCCAGTGGAGCCGCGACCAACATAAACAGCAGAATATAGAGAGCGTGCATGATACCCGCGATGGGCCCATGCGCGCCGGCACGGACATTGGTCGCGGTGCGGGCGATGGTGCCGGTGACGCACATGCCGCCAAACGACACGGCGGCCACGTTGGCGGCCCCCTGGGCGACGAGTTCGCAATTGGAGCGATGCCGGCGGCCGGTCATCCCGTCGGCAACGACCGCTGACAGCAAGGACTCGATGGCGCCAAGGAGCGCGATCGCGATGGCATCGGGCAGCACGGCCCGCATCTTGGCCAAGTCAAACGCAGGCAGGCTCGGCACCGGCAAGGTTTGCGGAATGCCGCCGAAGCGACTGCCAATGGTCGCGATGTCGAGTTGAAAGGCGTAGGTTGCCAGCGCCGCCCCGCCGACAGCAATGAGGAGCCCGGGCCATTTGGGCCGGTAGCGGCGCAGAATGAGGATGATGGCGACAGCCGCAAGTGCGACCGTCACGCTCACTGGGTTCAGCGTATGGATATTGCCGGCAATGGCTTCGATCTTCGGGATCAGGGCCGCTGGCTCTTTGGCAATGTCCAGCCCCAGGAGTTCTTTGACCTGACTTGCGAAGATGATCACGGCGATGCCCGCCGTAAAGCCAACGGTCACCGGAAAGGGAATGTACTTGATGTAGGTGCCGAGGCGGAGAAAGCCGATGACGAGCATCATGACGCCGGCCATCAGGGTTGCAAGCACCAATCCGTCGTAGCCGTGCCGTTCGACGATCGTTGCGATTAGAACGATGAACGCGCCCGCCGGCCCGCCAATCTGGAAGCGGCTGCCGCCCAGGGCCGAGATCAGGAAGCCGCCGATGATGGCGGTATAGAGCCCCTTGTCGGGTGAGAGGCCGGAACCGATGGCGATGGCCATGGACAGGGGGAGCGCGACGATCGCAACAGTGAGACCAGCAATCGCATCGGCTCGAAAGTGCGGCCAGCGGTATCCTTCGCGCAGGATCGTCACAAGCTTCGGCGTGAACATTTCGGCGAAGGAGGGCGAGGCCAACCGCTTCACGTCAGAGGGACCGAACGCACGCATGTTTTCTGTTCTTTCTTGCCGGATCCGCCAGCTTGGTCTGTCGACGTCACCGTTCTTTTGTTGATCGGTGTCTCACGGCTTCTTGCTGGGAGACCCTTGACCCGGCGGCGCTGCCGGGCTGGTGGCGACCACGTCCTTCAGGCGCACGCCGCGCCCTTTCCCCTGGCTCGGAGCGTTGTCGCCGATCAGCTCGACCCCGGCGGCATCGAATGCCTGGACGACCTTCGTGAGGGTATCGACCACCCCTCTCACGTTGCCCTTGCTGGCCTCCATACGCTGGATGGTGGGCAAGGACACGCCGGCGCGCTCGGCGAGGGTATACTGATCGATGCCTAGAAGTGCGCGCGCTGCGCGCATCTGCGCTCCGGTGATCATTCGGGACCGTCCTTAGCCATCGCACTAATATAATTTATGGCATAAATGATGTCTAGAGCATCAAGACTAAGGTACAAGGGGGGCGGACCGTTGAAGCGACGGGCGTTTGGGCAGCGACATGACTTGACGGTCCCGGGCCGGAGAACATAAAGTGAACAATCAAACAATAATCAAAGGACCGGGCAATGGGGGTGTTGGCGTGGGTGATGCTGGAATGCGAGGCGCAAAACACGCTGACAGTGCCCCTGGTGGGATCAGAAGTCCGGGCGGGTTTCCCCTCTCCAGCTGAGGACTATGTCGAGCGGCCGCTCGATTTCAACGACCTACTGATTGTGAACCCGGCGGCGACGTTTGCGGTGCGGGTGGCAGGGGACAGCATGTCCGGAGACGGCATACTGCCTGGCGACATCGCTGTTGTAGACCGGTCAGTGGAAGCGGCGGACGATCGCGTGATCCTGGCGCTGCTGGATGGTGAGTTCACCCTCAAGCGCTACAGACGGCGCGGCAGGCGCGTGTGGCTTGAAGCGAGCAATCCGGATTACAAGCCTATCCCCATTGGCGAAGACTCGGCATTTGAGTGCTGGGGCTCAGTGCGGGCAGTGGTGCGGCTTCTGTAGTCGTGGCGGCACCCATCGCCCTTGTGGACTGCAACAACTTCTATGCCTCGTGTGAGCGGCTGTTTCAGCCGGCGCTGCGCGGCCGGCCGGTGGTCGTGCTCTCCAACAACGACGGCTGCGTGATTGCGCGCTCGAACGAAGCGAAAGCGCTCGGCATCGCCATGGGCGAGCCGTGGCATCTCAGCAAACAGAAACTCGCAAAGCACGGCGTTATCGTGCGCTCATCAAACTACACGCTCTACGGCGACCTGTCGGCGAGAGTGATGAGCGTATTGGGGAGCTTCAGCCCCAACCTCGAGATTTACTCCATCGACGAGGCGTTTCTCGCATTGGCCGGCTTTGAGGACAGACTGGACGCTCATGCGCGTAAACTCAGGGCGACTGTACTTGCATGGACCGGCATCCCCGTGTCGGTGGGGATTGCGCCCACCAAGACCTTGGCGAAGGTTGCAAACCGTACCGCGAAAGCGTCTCCGGACTCTGGCGGCGTCTGCGTGCTCATGGAACCTGGCGCTCAGGCCGCAGCGCTGGATCGCTTGAAGCTCACAGACCTGTGGGGTGTTGCTGGGCGAATGGCCACGCGGCTCGAGAATCTCGGTATCACGTCTCCACGCGCCTTGCGCGATGCGGATCCTGCCTGGGTCCGCCAGAAGCTCGGCGTGGTGATGGAGCGGATGGTCCTCGAGTTGCGCGGTGTGCCGTGCGTAGGGCTCACCGAGAGCCCGGCTGACAGCAAGAGCCTGATTGCGTCACGATCGTTCGGACGCGCTGTGACCACGTTGCGCGAGCTTGAGGAAGCTGTCGCCACGCATGTGGAGCGCGTGGCGCAGCGGATGAGGCTGCAGAAGTTAACGGCTGGCGTAGTGAGCGTGTTCGTCAACACCAACCGCTTCAATCCGCGCGATCGGCAATACGCTGGTTCAGCGAGCATGACGTTGCCGGTCTCCACCGCCGACACAGCGAGACTGCTGCACGCCGCACTGCATCTCACGCGCAAACTGTGGCGCGAGGGGTATCGCTACAAGAAGGCGGGTGTGATGTTGCTAGAACTCGCACCGGCAGCGAACGTACAGGGGAGACTCTTTGTGCCGCCGGATAGCGACCGGCGAATGGCGCTGATGCGAGCGTTGGACCGGCTCAACGCCGACTACGGCAAGCGTGCCGTGCACTTTGCGGCGTCGGGGATTGACCATGGGTGGCGGCTTCGCGCCGGGATGCGGTCGCCGCGATTTACGACCTGTTGGGGGGAGCTATTACGGGTGAGGTGATCACAGCATAGTGGGGCACGTCTTCCGCCGACGAATGGTTAATGGGCGACGAGCCAGGAATCTCTTCCTAACGTGTTGCGGCCCTATCCTACGGCGCTAATGTGGGCTTACACACGCGGAAGGGCACGCTCGTGATCAAGTCCCCCAAACGACCTCGCACGTCGGCGATACCTGCCGAGCTGCAGCCTCAATTGCTGATGGACCGCGCACGGCAGCAGCTCGCGGCAATCGTGGAGGGCTCGCATGATGCCATTCTCACCAAAGACCTCGACGGCAACATCACGAGCTGGAACAAAGGCGCTGAGGGGATTTTTGGCTATTCGGCCGACGAGATCCTAGGCGGGCCGATAACGATCCTCATCCCTCCCGATCGGCAAGACGAAGAACCCAGGATTCTCGATCGCATCCGTCGAGGTGAGCGCGTTGACCACTACGAGACCGTTCGGCGCCGCAAGGATGGCGCCTTGCTGCACATCTCGCTCACGGTGTCGCCGATATGCGACGAGCGGGGCGTGGTGGTCGGTGCGTCCAAGATTGCGCGTGATGTGACCGCGCTCCATGCTGCGCGTGAGCAGCAGACCATCCTGCTCAAGGAAATGCAGCACCGCATCAAGAACGTGTTTTCCATTGCATCGAGTCTTACCAAGCTGTTGGCGGCTAAAGCGGCCACTCCCGCTGAACTGGCGGCAATGGTAGGTGAGAGAATGACGGCCTTGGCGCGCGCGCACGGGCTTACGGTCGTTGATCCCGAAGCAGAGACCGCTGCTCCCGACCAACCAACCACCCTGCACGCACTGGTGCAGGTCCTTGTCTCGCCTTTCGTGAGCGTGGGCGACGAGCGGTTTCACCTCGAAGGTGCCGACGTACAGATCAGCGCGCGTTCACTCACACCGCTCGCGCTGGTCGTGAACGAGCTTATTACCAACGCGACCAAACATGGGGCCTGGCGCGGGCAGTCCGGCAATGTACGCATTCGGTGCCTCAAGAAGGAGGGGTTCCTCACGATATGCTGGGAGGAAACGGGGTGTGAGGAAGCGTTTCACACCCCCGATCACTCCGGATTTGGCGAGAAGCTGAGCCAGCTGACCGTTGAGCGCCAACTGGGGGGCACCATCGTGCGGGAATGGCGACCGGAGCGGCTTAGCGTTACGTTCACGGCCAGAGAAGATCGCCTTTAGGAAACCCGGCGGCGCAACGTTGAACGTGACGGGCGTCGATAGTGGAGTCGCTTATGACGCCAAAGTATGAAGTGACGGGTCGTTTGATCGCTGCGGGGCGAGCGTTGGTGGAAGTGGGGCGTGAGGATTTCGCAAAGGCTGCGGGCCTTTCGGTCGAGGTCTTGACGCTTCTCGAGGCCGGCGGCAGCGCGTGGGTCGATTCAGAGGATGACGCCGAGGCTATCGTCCGGGCGTTTGATGCATTTGGCATTGTCATCGTTGACGAGGCGGATGGCTTGGGCGCGGGCGTACGCCTCAAGTTCACGCGTCAAGACGTGAAGCAGATCGTTCGACTTGAGACGGAGGGCGGAATGTCTCGGCTGGACGACGCCCCCTAGTGTTAAATGCAGCACAAACGACGATCATTAGCCTAAGTCGGGACTAAGAACACAACCGCGAGCATGCCGACAACAATAAGCAGCAGTCCCCCAATTAACATCGGCAATAGGGTTTGACCGCGCTTGTGGCTGGCTCCGCTTGAGGATGTAGGTGAATGCGTGCGAACTGGATTTTCGTTTGGCTTACGGCTTTTATAATTGTTCATGGACCGGTCTTTCAGTTGTCATCCGATTGGCGCAATGGCACTCGCATTAAGTAATCTTGGAGTGCGTGATCGACGTCATGAAATTCAGGCCAATATTCTCGACCGGCGGGCACAGCGCTACCCGCGCTTTTCTATTTCGCTCCCGTGCCAATCCCGGAGTGTGGGCCGTTACGCTTAAAAGAAGGGGTGACGATCTACCTTCGGGAGCCGAAGCGTGGCAGCTTGATCGGGAGTTCGCGCTTGGCGTTCGCGAGCCTATGCCAGTTCAGGCCAACCCCGAACCTGTCTTGCACGGTATAAAGGCTAGAGGCTTCTTCGTAGGACGTGAGCGATCCAATCCGCTTGGCACGTCGCAGTAGGTCCGCGAGCTTTACCCAGCATGATGCCTTATCCAGCCGGCATAACGATCCATCCACTCCTGAAGAAATTTTCGGCTGCCCGCACCGATGGCCCCATCCGGTGCGAACAAGTCGTCGTTCGCCTGGATGAATGCTTCTGGCTGCCCGAGGGTCGGCATGTCGAGATAAGCTAGTATATTGCGCAGATGCTGTTGTGCGAGCGCAGTACCGATGGCGCCGGGAGACACACCAATAACCCCGGCAGGCTTGCCAGCCCAGGCACTTTTCCCGTAGGGGCGGGAGGCATGATCGAGCGCGTTCTTCAGAACGCCCGGCACCGATCGGTTGTACTCGGGCGTCACAAAGAGAAGGCCCTTCGCGGCAGCAATCTCAGATTTCAGCCGCTTTACCTCAGGCGTTGGGTTGTCGTCATCATCCTGATTGTAAAGGGGCAGGTCGTCGATTTGCAGCTCCTTGAAGGCAAAATCCGAGGGAGCGAGCTTCGTCAATCCATGAGCGAGCTTGCGATTGAACGAGTCTCGGCGAAGGCTGCCGATGATGAGTGCAATGTCGACGCTCATACGCTGATCCCTGAATAATGTGCGGACGCTAGAGACCGCGGTCCATCAAGCATTCACCACTGCAAAGTAGGTGCCCGGCGAGCCGGGGGGGACGCCCGCCGGGCGTTTGACCACTTCTAGAGGGGTTCAGCGGCCAAAAATACAACGCAGCATTTGATCGAGATTAGCGATGAAAGAGTGCGAGCAGTAGTGGAATCGCGTGTTACAGCATCGTATCAACGAAGACCCGCGATGCTTTGCGGCAGCTTGTCGAGAACAATCACCGTGGCGCCAATGCTTACGCGCGAGGACAAATCGACGACGTGGCCATTTGTCATGCGGAAACACCCGGAAGATGAGGCGCGCCCGATGGTGCGCTCGTTGTCCGTTCCGTGAATGCGGTAAAGCGTATTTCCAAGATACAGAGCTTTAGCGCCCAGGGGATTCCGGATGCCGCCAGTCATTTTCTCTGGAAGGCGCGGATCACGCTCGCGCATTTCCGCCGGCGGATGCCAGTCCGGCCAGCTTGCTACGCGGCTGATTGTTTCCGTGCCTGTCCATGTAAAGCCCTCACGGCCGACCGAGATCGGATAGACCAGCGCTTCTTCGGGCGTTTGCACCAGGTAGAGGCGTCGTTGCGATGTATCGATCACAATCGTGCCGGCGGCGTATGAGTTACTAAAGGCGGTGCGCTCCGGTGGGAGAGGCGAAACCGAGGGGCGAGGGCCTCCTTCAAGAATGGCCGGTGGCGCATTCAGCTTCATTGGGAGCGGACGTTCGATAGGTTCAGGACGGGAAGGGGCAGACCTCTCGTAAGTTGGCACCGTGTGGCCCGGTTTGTTCCACGGCATCCAGTCCATGCGGTCCTGAGCCGATGCGGAGTGAGCGAAGCCTGTGACTGCTAGAACGCAAAACAACGTACGGAGCATGATTTCCCCTCAGAGTGAACACCTATCGACCTAACTCGTGTGAGAGCGAGGGGTTGCGTCCGAGAGTTCACAATCCAGGCGCGGGAGATCTCGAACGAACGAGGAAGCTCGATTGTTGGTTGATTGGCGGTGTCGGATTTGCAAAGTTTCTGAGTCGATGCGTTTAGCCAAAAAAGGGCGACGGCTACCCGCCGTATCTGAAGCTATGATGGCTTCGAGGTGCGGCAGGCGGGGGTCCGGAACCGGGCAGCGGGCGGTTCCGGGCTTTCTTATTTGCAACCCTCTCATAGGTTTGTGAGTGCGCAAGCGGGCACCATATCGCCTGTGTGAAGCGTATCCCGTTCATCCCCGCCGCCGTGCCCATCCTAGTGAAGCAGCGCGCAGCTTTGCATCGATGGCGAGCTCATTGTCGACAACGACGGTGACCTGAGCCCCTCGATCTCCTCCAGATTTGGGTAGAGTCCGTGACCTCCAGAGAGGAGACGGACGATGCGTAAGAGCAGGTTTTCGGAAGAGCAGATCATCGGGATACTGCGCGAGCACGAAGCCGGCCGGCCGACGGCAGAGGTCTGCCGCAAGCACGGGATCAGCGAAGCGACGTTCTACAAGTGGAAGTCGAAGTTCGGCGGCATGGACCGTGTCCGACGCCAAGCGCCTGAAGGCGCTTGAGGACGAGAACGCGAAGCTGAAGAAGTTGCTCGCCGAGACGATGCTCGACAATGCGATCCTGAAGGACATCAACAGCCGAAAGTGGTGACGCCCGTCGCTAAACGGCAGGCCGTGGCTCACGCGTGCACGACGCACGAGGTGAGCGAGCGGCGGGCGTGCCAGACCCTCGGTGTTGATCGCTCAACGGTGCGCTACCGCAGCCGGCGGCCGGACGACGGTGCTGTTCGGTTGCGCATCCGGGAGCTGGCGCAGGTACGTCGCCGGTTCGGGTATCGGCGTCTGCATTTCCTGCTGAAGAGAGAAGGCTTGGCAATGAACCAGAAGCGGTTCCGGCGGCTCTACCGCGAGGAAGGCTTGCAGGTAAGGAAGCGTGCCGGCCGCAAGCGCGCTCTCGGACTGGGGGCGCCGCTGGCACTTCCCTCGCGGCCGAACGAGCGCTGGTCGCTGGATTTCGTCTCCGACACATTGACGGATGGCCGCCGGTTCCGGGCACTGGCGATCGTCGACGACTGCACACGCGAATGCCTCGCCCTGGTGGCGGATACCTCGCTCTCGGGCGCCCGTGTCGCGCGCGAGCTCGACGCCATCATCGCGGTCCGGGGCAAGCCGACGACGTGCGTTTCCGACAATGGCACGGAGCTCACCAGCATGGCGATCCTGACCTGGAGCAAAGGAACGGGCATCGACTGGCACTACATCCAGCCCGGCAAGCCGCAACAGAATGCGTTCGTCGAGAGCTTCAACGGTCGGCTCCGAGACGAGTGCCTGAACGAGACGGCGTTCTCGTCCCTCACCGAGGCCCGCGCGGTGCTCGCCGCGTGGCGTGACGATTACAATCGCGTGCGCCCGCATTCGGCGCTCGCCAACCGGACACCGGGGGAGTTCTGCAACCACCACCTGGCCCTTGCCGCGACGACCGGCAATGGGCAAAACCCTAACCCAGGGCTCTCCCTCTGAATGGAGGAAGGAAGGGTCTCAGGTCAACGGCTACGACTTTTTCTCGCTGCCCACTGCTATCCGGCGCGGGCAGGTAAATTTAGTCAGCGCGGCCGAAGAGCATCGTTTCCTAGCGCAAGGATCTGCCGTACCGGTCGGGGCGATGCCCGCATTGGCAGAGGTGAAGACGGCGTGCCGCGCCACCAATGCTGACCGTGGCGAACGGTTTCAGCGCGGCCGTTAAGCACGTCTTCATTACCCGACGGTACGCTTTCCCCATCTCGGAACAATTACCCTTAAACCGCGTTCCGGGTGCGAGCCTGCACTTTGCGCACCGAACTGCACGCGCATGGTGCTGAGGCAGCCAGTGAGTTGTGAGTAAGGATCATTCCGATGCGGGCGTTCGTCGTTCCGTTTGTTCTGCTTGTCGGAGCGCACGTCAAAATCATCGGAATGGCCCTTCAAATGTATGCCATCGGACAGTAGCGGAAAGCTGCTTGCTGCCCTGCGGCAGTGAGCATCGACGCCGGCAGGAGGCCCCCGCGCCCTGTCGGCGTCTTTTTTTGGCTCTCGAAAGGCGAAGCAGCCGCTGGCCCTCGAGAGGCCCGGCTCCTGTCAACGCGCGAGTTGATAGGCAGAACATGCTTGCGTTGTCATTCGATGTGCGCTGACGGCAGATTGCGCCGAGCCGGCGAGCAAGATGGGTACGCAGCCTCGCAGTACTGATAATTTCCCTGGTACGATGCGCTCGGGTCGGCGTACGTCGCGGTGGCGCGCAGTCTCTCATTGAATATCTGTAAGGTCGGGAGTGGAATGACGTTCGGAACTGATCAAACCACTCCTCGGGTCGCTTTGAGACGCTCGCTCACCTTCTGACCGCTCCTGTTGTACGGGCTTGCGGTTATCGTCGGCGCGGGCATCTTCGTTGCGATCGCATCGGTTATTGGGCGTGTCGGCCCCTACGCACCTTTGTCTTTCCTGCTCGCAGGCATCACGGCGGGCCTTACCGGCCTTTGCTACGCGGAACTGTCCAGTCGGTTTCCGGACGCTGCCGGCGCGGCTGCGTTCGTCAAGGAGGGTTTTGGCTCCGACCGTGTTGCGCAGATTACCGGAGTGGCTCTAACGCTCGCGGTTGCGGTTGCCGCAGCCTCAATTGCCAGCGGAGCAGTCCACTATCTGTCAGTTTTCATCCGTTTGCCGCCGGCAACCCTTGTCGCGGTGTTGGTTTTAACATTCACCGTGTTGGCGATCCTTGGAGTGCGTGAAAGTGTGCTCTTCGCCGCTGTGATCGGAACCATCGAGATCCTCGGCCTCGTCATTGCCGCTTGGGCGGGATTTCTACTCGCGCCGGGCTACGATGTCGGCAGCATCTTGCCCACGAGCGTTGATGCTTGGCAGGGCGTTGTTGCAGGTGCCTTCATCGCATTCTTCGCCTTCATAGGCTTTGAAAGCCTGGTCAACATGTCTGAGGAGACCAAGGATCCGCGGCGCACAATGCCCTATGCCATCATCGGCGCTATCCTTGTGAGCACACTTCTGTATGTCGTCGTGGCGACATCGCTCGTATTTTCAGGCCGCGGTGGCGCAAGCCCGCTGCTCGACTTATTTCAGGGTTCGTACGCTAAACTGTTTGCCGCGGTGGGCGCGTTGGCCGTCGCCAACGGCGTCCTGGTCGAGATCATGATGCTGGCACGATTGTTCTATGGCATGGCCCGGCGTCGGCAGCTACCGGCCGCACTTGGCCACGTCAACCCACGGACCCAAACGCCGATCGGAGCCACAGTCCTAGCGGGCGGCATCGTGCTGGTTACGGCATTGCTCATGCCCTTCGAACAACTTTTGGCTCTGGCGAATGGATTGACGCTCGGTATTTTCGCGGCCGTCGACATTGCACTTTGGCGAATTCAAAAGCAGGTGCCGGCCGGCAACGGCGTCTTCACGGTGCCGGGTTGGGTGCCGCTGGCCGGCGCTGCGCCTTCGGTTGGGATGATAGCGGCGGCGGTTGTGACCTAGCGCAATCCGCCGCAGCCACCCAGCGGGTGTACGAGCTTAAGCCGTGAGCGTCAAAAGGACGCCGCAGCCGTCGGCTTGAAAGCCCGGCTGCGGCTCCCGTAGGCGCCTAACTTTTTGTCGCGAGCAGGTCGCGAATTTCGGTCAGGAGTTTCACGTCGGCCAGCGGCTCTGCAGGTGCCGATGGTGCTTCCTCTTTGCGTTTCAGGTTGTTCATCCCCTTGATGACCAGGAACAGAACGGCCGCCACGATGAGGAAGTTCATGGCTACCGTCAGGAACTGGCCATACCCCAAGACCGCACCCTGCTTCTTGGCTTCGACATAGGGCGCGCCCGGTTGAACGCTGCTCGAGAGCGAAAGATAATAGTTGGAGAAATCTAGGCCGCCGGTCGCAGCGCCCACGATCGGCATGATGATATCACCTACCAGCGATGCCACGATTGCGCCGAAGGCGACGCCTATGATGACGCCGACCGCGAGATCGACGACGTTGCCGCGCATAATGAATTTCTTGAATTCTTGAAACATGAGCGCACTCCGTGCATCGGGCAGCCGCCTATCGGTCCGCCATCGTGAACCAAGGTTAGTTGCACGTCTGACGCCCGTAAACCGGAGCTCTTGCCTATGCCGGCGCGCGCTGCGTCAAACCAACCCGTCAATTTGAGTCAGGATCAACGCCAGAGGCTAGGTTTGCTGATTTTACCTTTACCAAGCCGCCTGCAATCCATGTCAGCCTGGGTGGGGCGGGGTAGTATTGAGGCTGAGGCAAATCTGATCAGCTGGACGATGAGGAGGAGTGCATGGCCGAGGATTGGGCTGTTGATGTGAAGAAGTACGTCCCGGGTGCCGATGATACGGCAATTGCCGGAATCGTTCGCTATTGTGGCATCGCGCTGCGAGGAAAAGATTCGTCGCTGGTATCGTTTAGCGACAAGGAGGAGGTGACCAGGGTTCGGGACAACTTCCTCAAGAAGAAGCTGGGTCTTACCGCCTCCGATGCCGATCTTGACACGGCGATCAAGGCGGTCGGGGAGAAGCTTAAAGGCGACCGGACCAAGAACAGGGTGACGGTCTATTACCTTCTTGCCGAGCACTTCGGAAAGCTGTCGACCTTTTCGAAATAAAGGTCTCGTACGTCGACTCCGCCAATGCGGCCAACCAGTCGGCGAATTGTTAAACCTCAGCTTCGAGGCGATAGCACCGCGAAGTGGGGGCAAGTGAGTAGCGTATCGTGCGTGAATATCTCCTACCCATCACCTTGTTTGTGGTGTCCCATGCGGCAATCCTGGGTGCGGCAGGACTCATCTACGTCTTGCAATAGCGCAGACGCGGTATGATTGCTGGCCATCGCGGCGGAACTGAACCCGTGGGTGCAGTGGACATCGCACGGGTGCTTCATGGGTGATCGTCCAGATTTGCAGCGTTTCAGTTCAGGGACGCCGCGGTTCGCCCCGTCGATCGGGAGCGCAATGGCAAGGCTTGCGCTCGGTCCCGACAGCGACATGGCGAGTTCGGTTTGAGTGGCGCCGGTCGCGCGGCTGGTCGAGACCGAATGGACCTCTTGCAAAAACCCATTGTCCACATTTGAGATGTGCCGAAGCGCCCGTGGGTGCGGAGACATCGGTTCGACCTGCGTCCTGGGCGAGGGTCGTGTCGTCGTTCGCTACTGAGCCTGTGACCTCGGCGGCAATGACCTACGATTGCGGTGCCGGCCGCCTCAGAACGCGAAAAAGAGTTGGGGTGAGTGTTGTCACGCGAACAGCGCGTGGAAACGACACGAACAGTGTAGAGACCGGGAACGACCACTCCTTGTTTATGGTTCGACGACGGCTCTTGTCGGGCGCGATAGGACGTCTTCGCGCAACAATCGACGGAAGAAGATGATGCGATTTGTTGTGCGGCATATGACAAGCCGATGCATCGAGACCATGATGTTTTCCGAACAACCAAGGATCAATGGATGGGCGCGCGCGCTGGCGAGTACTTGAACATCTTTCTTAGCGCCGTGGCGCTTATCGGCATTGGGATCGGCTTTGGTGCCCCTTATGGTGGGGTCGCGTGGCTTGCCGCACCTGGCTTTGCGCTCTCTATCTTGCTGGTGGACTTCCGGCGGCGTGGCGTGCGCTCGCCGAGCTTGGGCGGGAGCGCACGCTCGACATCGATCTTCTGATGGTGATTGCCGCACTTGCCGCGGCGGCGGTCGGGGCTCCGGCCGAAGGCGCCGTGCTGCTTTTCCTGTTCAGCCTTTCCACCACACTCGAGACGTTGGCCATGGGCCGCGCTCGTCGTGAGGTCGAGGCCCTCATGGCTCTGCGTCCCGAGACGGCACTTAGGAAGAGCGCTACGGGCGAGATCGAGGAAGTGGCAATTTCCGAGCTTAGGGTCGGCGATGTGCTGGTGGTTCGGCCGGGAGCCAAGATTCCGGTCGACGGAATCATTCTCAATGGCGACGGGCATTTGGATGAATCGACGGTGACTGGCGAATCGATGCCGGTGCGCAAGTCCTCGGGCGCCAAAGTCTTCGAAGCCACGGTCAACCACAGTGCTGTCCTGGAAATGCGGGTCGCCGCGGCGGCGAGCGACAGCACGGTCGCGAGGATGATCCGATTGGTCACAGAAGCTCAAGCCGCACGCGCGCCGTCGGAACGCTTCAGCGCTTGGTTCGGCCAACGCTATACGGTGGCGGTGCTGGTCGGTTCGGCGGTGATCCTTGGCATCTTGTTGTGGCTAGGCCGCGAGTGGGAGGATGCGCTCTACCGAGCGGCGGTGGTTCTGGTCGCGGCGGGCCCTTGCGCCATCGTCATCAGCGTTCCGGCCACTTTCCGCGCTGTCGGCTGCGGCACGAGGGGGAGTGCTGTTTAAAGGCGGCGCAGCGCTCGAGACCTTTGGCGCGGTCACGCAATTCGCTTTCGATAAGACGGGAACTTTGACCACAGGGCAGGCGGAAGTGGTGACGCTCGTCGCGCCAGGCATGTCCGATGAGGACTTTCTCGCCCTTTTTGCTGAGCTTGAGGCGCATTCCGAGCACAGCATTGCCGCCGCTGTCCGCCGGCGGGCGGCGAAACAGGACCTCGCTCCCTTGCCGGTCTTTGATGTCGTCGCCCATCCGAGTGAGGGCATCACCGGCCGGGATGGTGATGGCCCCCTGTGGGCCGGCAACCCGCGCATGGCGGCACGCATGGGCGCCGATCTGACGGCCGACTTTGAGGGGCTTGTCGGGAATGCCCAGACCGTCTTTTGGTTAGGTCGCGGCTCGCAGATCCTGGGCGCAGTCGCGGTGGCGGACGGATTGCGCCCGACCTCGCGCGCGGCGCTCGAGGCGCTTCGCGCGGGGGGCGTTCCCCACATCGCACTCATGACGGGCGACCGACGTCCCGTCGCCGAGCGCATTGGCGCGCAGCTCGGCCTCAGCCCTTCGGACATCCACGCGGATTTGCTCCCGGAAGATAAGGTGCGCCTGGTGAGCAAGCTCTCGCAGACCGGGGCTGTGGCATTTGTCGGCGATGGCGTGAACGATGCGGCTGCGCTCGCGCGGGCCGATGTCGGCATTGCCATGGGGGCAGCGGGAAGCGAGGTCGCGTTGCAGGCGGCTGACGTGGCGCTCCTGTCCGAGGACATGGCGCGTCGTGCGGCCGCTCACAAACTTGCGCGGCGGACGGCGCGTATCATCCGCCAGAACCTCACGTTTGCGATGGGCGCGATGGTGGTGCTGGTCTCTGGCGCTTTGTTTTTACAGCTCCCCTTGCCGCTTGCCGTGGTGGGCCATGAGGGCGGCACGGTTCTGGTGGTGCTCAACGGTCTGCGGCTGCTCTTCGATCCCATCCGCGCCGATCGTGGCGCTTCGCTGCGCGCCCGGGAGGAGTCAGCGCAAGAGCAAGACCGCCGCCAGACCGCGCCGACCAGGGGCTGATGTCGGCTTAAACCCGGGGCCGGTGTTCGGAGTGTGCGATCCGGGCTTGCACCCGTGAGCAATCAAGCTTTATCGCGGGCGACTGTCGAGACTTGCGATATAAGCCAGCAAGGCCTCGACATCATCGGGCTCGAACAGGAACTCGGGCATGTCGCCGTGCCCAACGACGATGCCCTCAACGAGCGATTCTGCAAGATGCGCGACAGGATAACGCTGTGGCAGGAGCCGGAAAGCAGGCGCCTTGGCGTGAGGGCTCTCCCCGGTTCGGCTTACGGCATGGCAGCGGGCACATTCGCGGCTCGCCAGCTGCCGCCCGCGTTCAACGAGGGTCTGCTGGGCCTCGGCCGCGACCGGCAAGAGGATCGCAGCCCATGCCACCAGCGGCAGAATCCTCACAATGGCCGGGCCTGTTTGGAGGACCTTGGATGGCTGCGGCGGCCTTGGCACGCGGCTGCGCAACAACCCCGTCAAGCGGAGGAGGTGTAAAAATCGGTCCTTGCGGCGCATCAGATTCATCCTCGGGGTAGAGACGCGCAATCAACGCGGCGCAGACTGCGACTTGGGGGGACTTGGGGGACCGCGCATATAGGCAGGGGCGTTGGGCGCCAAGGAGTCGATGTAGGAGAGAAGTGCCCTCATGTCAGATAGCGACCCTGTGAACATCGGCATTTCATCATGACCCGCGACGACGCCACGGTCACGCGCATCGATCAGCATCGCGATTGGGAACCGCGTGTGCAATTGCCGGAACGGGATGACGATGGCGTGGGGAGGTTCATCGTTGTGCGATATGGCATGGCAGTGCGCGCATTTCTCTATGGCGGTTGCATAGCCTCTTTTTATGGCATCGCCTTCGGCCACTGCCGGCCGTGCAGGTCCCGTGACGCCCAGGCAGACGACGAGCGAGCCTACAAACCAAAGGCGATTGCACGGCATCGCGATCCTAAGCCTTCGTGGATTCCCGCATTCGCATCGGCTTGCGGGACACAGCGGCTGAACCCTGCCGTGCCATTTCCGAGATGCGATGCCGCGTCGCGTTTTGATTGGCCCGGATCAGAAGATCCGCTGCTGCGATGCGCTGGACTTCGTCTGGACACAGCGCGACGCGTTCGACGGCCGCCCGCAATTCGTCAATCATGGGACCTCCCGCCACCCCGTCGTCGGAACCATCTGGATATATAAGACGCGGGAAGGGCTATGCACTCACTGAAACCGCAGCAAAGCGTGCGGCACGTAATGCAGCTCATCTCCAGCCCATACCCGGACCACCCATACCCATCATGGGCAGCACGAGCTCGTCGGCTTCCTTCTTCTGACCATCGGAAAGATATTGATAGAGCTCGGACCAGGCCACTCTCGATGCAGGGAGGGCTTAACAATTGATAGCTGCTTTGGAAGCGTGCCCGTCCTCCCCCTACGCTTTAAAGGGTTTAAAACCTACTTTTTCGCCGGCGCCGTGGTGCTTGGCGTGGTTGAGACCGACATAGTGATCTTACCATAGCCGAAATACACCAATGCGCCAAAGACGAGAGCAAACACGACGGCGGTCACAAACGCATTGGTTACGCGGCTGCCGAAGGACAGTGCGTTGCCTATAAGGTCAATCACGAAGACCACAGCCGCCGCAATCAATACCGGTTCCAACCATAGATAATCTGCGGGCAGAAACATTCGCTTCCCTCCTGTCGCTCGTTTATCTCCTAGGCCTCAAACCTAACGGCGCTTTCGGACACTGGCTTTTGCCAGATGTCGGCTTGCGTGGCTGTTTGGCCAGACTGCAAATTACGCCATATCGCCGTGACCGAGGACGATGCCTTTGACAAATTATTCAGATGGATGCTCTACCGGATGCCGCTTTGACACAACGCTGAACGGCGAGGCCCTTAAATGAGGACTTTGCCCCACCGGTAACACCACATTATCGCGCCCAGTCGCGCTCAGCACTGCACGGCCACGTTCTTGAGACAGCGGCTGGCTGAACACGACGCCTGACAGTACAACCAGCAACAGCAATCCCAAAATAAGCGTGAGAACCAAACGGCGCTTCGACATCGTCGGCTCTCCGTCCGCGCTTTCAGTCTCGCTTCCCTTGCATCTCTGTCGCACTTCCATTGTGCGCCTGCCTTGATGTGCGTCAACGCGGGCGGCCGGGATAGGGCCTGGCTCACGATGAACTTGACAAAACGCCTAGGCGCGCCAAAGTGTAAGGCATGTTTCGCGACCAAGAATATTTTCTCCGGGCCCACACGGCCGCGGTTGGTTAGCCCCGGGCAACTGCTCGGGGCTGCAGCTATTTGCTGCCTTTCTCACCCACTTAAGAACAGAATTTATGTCCTCGCTAAACGACGCGCGGACTTACCGAATTGCACGAAGGAAATCACATGAATCAAGCCCCGCAAAACAAACAGTCCTTGCCCTCGCTCGTTGTGAGCAAAGACAATTACAAACGCATTATCGACCTTGCCATATTCGCGGAAGACCGCGCACCCGAGGTTGCGAGTGTGTTGATTGCCGAGATGGAGAGGGCACGTATCGTCTCGCCCAAAGCTCTACCCAGCACCGCCGTCCAGATGGGATCGACGGTCGACTATCGTACGGACTCGGGAGAAGAGCGGCGCGTCACCCTGGTGTACCCGGGGGAAGCTGATATTTCTCAGGGCAAAATCTCGATCCTGACGCCCATCGGTGCCGCACTAATTGGTCTGTCGCCAAGCCAATCCATCGCTTGGATCGCACGCGACGGGCGCCTGCAGCGGCTCACAGTGCTGAAGGTTGAGCCGCCTGCAGTGGCTACCACAGCGCGCGCGACCGAGCAGGCTTAGTTCACATGGGACACCGGCTGCCGAGAGCGCTGGCCGTTGTGTGCAGACGACGTCATGGTCTGTACGACTGTGCTTAGGACGGCGGCAATCCCGCAGACTTCTTCCAAGTTCGGCGGAATAATAAGGGCCTACGAAAGCGCTCTCTCTGGCGCATCGCTGGCCTTTGCTCGCGGACGGACAAGACCCGGCGTCTCTTGAAGCGCGCGTCGCCTACCACCTCCGACGACTCTCCATCGGCTGGCGCGCCGTCCGTCAGACCCGTCTTCTGCCGCGCGATGAGCTCGCCGACCTGGTCCAGGGCCGCCTCACGCTGAGTGAGTCTATCGTGCACGAATTGGCAGCGCGTCTCGGCCTGCCGGCAGCCGAGCTTTTCCGCCCTCCCACCACCCCTGAAACTGAAGATTGGTCCTTCTACCGCGAGAGCGTGCGCCATCGATTGCATGTCTGGCAGCGCGCACGGGCGAGCTGGGAGCACGCCGGATTGAGCCTGCGCCTCGCGGCCCCGGTCATGGAGTTGCGACCCTATCAGCTCACGCACGCCCTGCTGGATCCCGAGCGACGGCTGGTCATGAGCTACGAGGCGGCGACCCGCCTCGCTGCGGCGCTTGAGATTGAGAGCGGCGCACCGTTCTTCACGGCGAATGCGGGCCTCGCATTGCCGCCTGAGCACGGCATCGATGACCTGGTTCAGCCGCTCGCGGATACCTCCATCAAGGCGCTCTATCAATCGACACGTGCGCGCCGCTCCTCCGAAATGCCCGTGCGCTGAACAGATCAGGACACCACCATGGGTGTTGGCTCAGTTCCGGCAAAATGTTGCGTCAAGCCGCGGACCTCGCTTCAATTGTCCCATGCTGTGCGCCACGTGAGGGTTGGCGTGGTGATGGAGCGGCAGTACGGGGGCTCCCTGCCTGCCGTACCCCCCACCCTTTGCCGGGAGGGGCCTGCCGTCCTCCCGGCCGCTGCAGGATTTCCTGCGGCCAGCATACGCATCGCGGCGGTGCGTCTCCGCATGGAGAAAGCGACCGGTTCCCTCGAGGGCACACCGTTTTCGGTTAGGGGACTGGTTGCCTTCCATGCAGGACCGGGCCCGCTAGCGCGTGTAGATCAGGGCCCGACTGACCGCCCGCGTCAACATATGCTGCCAGCCGGGCGTCGACGCCGCGTCCGGTTCTGGCGCGACATGCACAAGCAGCGGCTGAATGACTTCCTGGCTGTCGCTGCACTGATTGCGTCCGCCGACGAATGTCAGTTGCGGCTGATAAATGCGCCCGACATGCTCGCAGCCGTTGTTCCCGTCGATGCGGCGCAGGCTGTCCTGCCGTACCTCGCGGGCGCCGTGGCAGAGCTGCGATGCGCCGATACTTTGCAACGCGCGCATCTCGACGCTCTCAGGCCGCCTGCAGAAGAGGCCGCCCTCGATAGTGATGAGACGGTTGAGACTGACGCGTCGCGCCGCCGTCCGCAGCGAGCCCGCCGTGTGATCAAGAGTGTCAAGCACACGCAATGGCACGTGCGTGATGTCCAGCGTCAGAAAGGGATTGCTTGCGCAGGCTTCGAGCTCTGCCGGTGACGTCTGTGCCGACAGGTTGATCTGGCCGGCCAACAGCCGGTGGGCGTTCTCGGGACGCAGTGGAATGAACGAGCCATCGATACTGAGGGCCTCACGGTCGTTGGCACTTGCGGGAAGTTGATGGATGGCACGGATCCTCACGTGTTTGCCGAGCTCGACCAAGGCCCAGCATAGAGGAGGCAGAAACGGCGCGCTGGTCTGCGAGAATTTGCCGACTACAGTCAGTTCCGTGACAGCTTGCCGGTGAACCGAATAGCTGATGGTGGCGCGGGGTTGGCCGTTCTCCAGAAGTGAGAAGATGCGCAAATGCCCGAACACGATGTGTCGCCAATAGGTCAGGGCAAAGAGGCGTTGACGCCCCGTGGGTTGGGGCACAATCGAGTTCAGGTAGGGATGGTCGTACTGCACGCCGGCACAATGGCCGACGGCCAATCCATCTTCGCGCAAGTGACTCGGATCGGTGACCTCGGTGAGCGCATAGTCGCAAAAGGTCGCAATCAGCCGGCGCGGCGGAATATCTGCGGCAGCCGCCCGCTTGATGGCACACGCTTCATCCTGGCCGGCTGCCCGGATCATGGCCGCGATGCTGGCGCGGCTCGCAAGAATGTGCGGCCGGCAGTTGAGGGCGGCCTGCACGGCTTGGATATCGACCCGCCAGCACGTATAGAACGGCCCTTCCCTGTCACGGCCGAGATGGTGGAGAAGCTTGACGGTTAGTAAAGTCAGCTCGTCGTTGTCGTGAATATGGTCGAGGCCGCGCAGTATGCGCGCGATAACCAATGCAGGCGCGGGATAGTTCTCTGGCTTGCGTGGAAATGAGATACGCACATCAAGGGGGCGCAGCCCATCGGCTGTCCGGCCGGCCAGAACATGGGTGACGGCCATCAGTGCGCGCTAGCAGAATTTGGGACTTACTCATCGGTGACCTCCGCTGTCGAGAACGCACGTCATGATCGCAGTGATTGCGGTCGGCTCGTGTTGGAACGGGGGTCATGCGCCTGACTTTTCCGGAACTGAGCCAACAGTTGCCGACGCGCACCTGTTTTCGCGTCACATGCGATCCGGGTTCTGGACGTCTGCATCCCACCGCAAAGATGTTGGCTCAGTTCCGGTGATGCTGTTGCGCTCGGAGCTGTCTCTCGCGTTGACTGCAGACGCATCCGCACGGCAACAGCAGTGCGCATGCCAATCGGTGATGGGAGGGGCCACGGATGAAGCGACCGACATATCAACTGCTCGACGTCACGTTCTCTAGCCCCGATGACCAATTCGAGGTTGGACAGACGTACCGCACAAAGAACCCGTCGAACTCGACACAACAGGGTTTCTGACGTGGGGTTATCCGCTCTTCATGTTCAGCTACACCGGCCGAATTCTTGCGCGCTATGCGCTCAATGAGGTCGCAGGCAGCGTTGTCCATCGCGGCGAAGCTGTGGTCTCGGACGTGCTCACGATCAGACAGGAATTGCAGCTCGATGAGATCATCGATCACAGCGTGTCGTGGGCGCTGACGTTCGGCCGCGAGCCGCGCGAGACGTCACCGACGCACCCGGTGCCAGGCGTCTATCTGGAGAACGTCGCGGCGTGTGACGGCGAACGGGAGTCGATAAGCGTCGCAGGGACTCGGACCAGCGCGGTTGGCCGAGGCGTATTCAGCAGTGCCGCTCGGCGGGCTACAACAGCATCGCGGCCACCGAGGGCGAGAACAGCGCTTGCGCCAGTGCAGGCCAAGTTTCGATTGCCATCGCGTGCGGGCCGTTGGCGACCGCCGCCGCGAGTGGCAAGTCGTCCCGCGCCGCAGCGTCGGGGGCGCGGAGCAAGCTGTGGCAGCCGGAGAAGGTATTTATGCCGAATGTGCGGGTGCGCAATCGGTGGCGGCGGCTATCGGCCGATCGGCGAGCGCTAAGGCCTCAGCGGGATCGCTCTTGGTGCTTGTCCACTATGACAAGGCCGGCAATCCCTTGAAGGCCGTCTCGGCCATTGCGAGGGCGGATGGGCCTGTCAAACCGGATGTCTGGTACAAGCTCGATGATGAGGGTCGGTTTGTCGAAGCGTGGGAAATCGGCGTTATTGTCGTGCGGCGCAAACCCGCGTGGTCGTTGAAACGTGGCAGTCCGGCGTGGCGACTTGCGACCTGACCGCCGAGCCCGGGCGGAGGTGTTTCTTCGGAGCCGGCCGTCGCGGATGGCCTTGGCCCCGCCCCCGGAGGGGCCATCCGCAGGGGCTGGCGAACAGCTGCGCCCCTCGGGGGATGTTTCTTTGGTGAGGCTTGAGCGGCTGCACGCGCTGTCACAACGCAAAAGGCCCATGCGGGCCCCGTGGATGCGTTTCACGAACTCAGACGAGACCTACTCGCGGCCCGGTTCATCTGGCGATGCAGCGCGGCTCTTGCGCGGCTTGGCCGGTGTCGTGCTGCTCTCAATGACGGCGAGTCCATCCTGCATCTGCGCTTCGCTCTTGCCGGGCACGGGATAGCTGGTCGCACCACGCTACATGGCGTTCTGGTAGCGGTCCTTGGCCATCCAGGCGCTCACGCGCACAACGGGTGTGCCGTCACCGGGATTATAGGCACCCCAGTAGTCGGGACGCTTCTTCTCGGGTGCATCGCTCTTGAAGCGGTCGGGGAAGAGCACGAGCTGGCGCGGCGCAAGTTTCAGGTTGCCGATCGTGCCGTCGATCGAAGGCGCTGCACGCATCAAGGCATTGACCTGATCGGCGGCTTCCGCGTTGAGCGCCACAGCGCCGGCCTCACCGTTGAACATGGTCTTCACTTCACCCGTTTGGAATCGGTGAACTCGTGCGCCCACAGCGTGAAAGGATGCTCGCTCTCTTGACCTGGTTGGGCGAGGCGACCTTGAAACATCGGGCGCTTGTCGCCGGGTTGCTTGTCGCGGTTGATAAAGGCAACGAAGTTGCCGGTCGGTTGCTTATCCATGAGGCCTCCTTAGTTGTTGAAACTAAGAGGAAGGCTGCGCCTCGACCACAGTGATGTCCAGACGAAGTGCCCACCGTTTGGGCGGCAAACTATCTACGAGACACGAGGCTAAGGGGAATATTCCGATCGATGGCGCTGAGCTGGTTTGCGGCTCCTGAGACTTGCTCATCATGTGAGGGAATCTTTATGGGTGCAACTAGCCACCCCGCCGGCGGTGCAGTTTACGGCGGAGCCATGTGGCAATTTCGTTACCGCTGAAGAACAGGGGGATGCGGCGTGAGCTTTCGATAATAGCCAAGCCGATCTCGGAAATAGCTCCGTTAGGGTCGACGTCCCTGACGATCAAGTCAATCTCACCGCAGTTGACTCGATCCCCTACCTCCGGTGTTCCACCCAGGCGATTAGCCATGAAATCGCCAATTGATAGTTCCCCGGATACTCTTTTCAAGCTTGCCGTGGGATATTCGCTTGTGAGCAAGGCGACAGACTGTTTGGCATCGATGAGAAGAGTCCCATAAAATTCTTCATCGTCGCGACTGACGGCGGTTGGGCTGGCAAACAATCGGTCGAGAAGCCTCAGATATTGAGGCGGCACAAACAAATATACGAGATCGCCCTCGCGCAGATTTCCTGCGTTCTGCTGCTTCATCGAGTGTCCATCGCGCACGATCAGCGAGGGCCGCGCCCAACGGGGCAGCCGCCCTCCAGACACCACCGGGCTTCCGGCCACCACCCGATAGATGAAAAGTTCGTGCTCGGCTTTGCCGGGAAGATCAAGGTCCACCCGCTGGACAGGCCCAATGCGTGAAGGAATGATCAATCCCAACCACCTTGCCATGGGCCGGATCGTCCAACCTTGAATCACTAGAGATGACAGCACAATAATATAGGCGACGTTGAACAGCAGCTGACCGTTCGCAAGGCCCGCTGTCAGTGGAATGATCCCGAGGAGGATTGAAACGGAACCTCGCAAGCCTACCCAAGAGATGAACGCTGTCTCTCGGCGTCGGTATCCGAATGGCAACAGGCATAGCCAGACCGCGATTGGCCGACAAAGTACAGTCAGCGCTAGTGCCAACCCAATCGAGGGTACCGCTACGTTTAGGAATTCCGATGGTGTGGCCAGCAGTCCGAGGATCAAAAACATTGAAATCTGAGCCAGCCAGGTTGTACCCTCGAAGAATCGCCCAAGCGCGAGGGTGCCATTGATGCGGCTATTTCCGGCAACGAGCCCGGCAATGTAGACGGCGAGGAATCCGCTGCCACCGAGGGAGCCGACGAGCCCAAAGAGACTAATAGCAGCCGAGAGAACTCCGATTGGGTATAGCGCACCTTCAAGCTTGATACGGTTGGCTGCCGCAACAATCAGATAACCACCGAGAAGGCCTCCAGCGACTCCGAGACCCATTTGGAGCGTGAAACCTAGGAGGAAATCGAGCGACATCTGCGGGACGGAACCTCCGCTGCCGATCAGCTCGATCAACGCGAGTGTCAGAAAAATTGCTATAGGGTCGTTCGAGCCGGACTCGATTTCAAGTGTGGCGCGGACGTTCTCCTGGATGGCAATGCCGCCCACGCGCAGGAGGAAGAAGACTGCTGCTGCATCTGTCGAGCCAACTATCGCCCCAAGCAAGAATGCTTCGAGCCACGTGAGGCCGAACAAGAGCCTTGCCGCAATTCCGACCAGCCCTGCTGTGAGCACGACTCCTACGGTCGCCAAGACAGCTGCCGCGGCTCCTGCTTGCCGAATCGTTCGCAGTCGCGTGCCGAAACCTGAATCGAAGAGTATGACAGCCAATGCCAGGCTACCAACGCGATAAGCGGACGCGGCATCGTTAAAGGGGATACCGAGGCCATCTTCGCCGGCGAGAAGCCCGACCAACAGAAACACCAACAGAAGTGGCGCACCAAATCGAAACGCAAGTGTACTGGTCAATACCGTCGCCGTGACCAGGCCTGCTGCAACCAAGAAGGCGGGATAAATAGACTCAATCATCGAAACGGAGCGCCATCTTGCAGCAGAGAGGTCCGGAGAAAGATTTCGCGCTTGCTCATCGCAACCAATTTGGCCCGTCCACGTCTTTTGTCAAGCGACGACAATGACGAAGAGCGAAGCGGCACCTCGTGTCACTTGCACGTTGAGTCTCCTCGACGAAGAGGAGAGGTACGCACATTGACACCGGCGCTTTGTCGCAAAGTTCAGATGGTGTGATCGCTTCATGCAGAAACGCCCTCGCGGCGGTCGCTAAGCATTGAGCTTGGCCACGCGAGGGAAATTACCTTACGCTTCGGGCGAGCTCACAATACTTGTAACGATCGGCATAATCACAGGAAACCCCAGGGCAATGGGAAGAGGTGCGCTATGAACATTCTAGCCGCGACGGACTTTTCTACCCGGTCCTTTCGAGCGCTACGGCAGGCGGGTCTGCTTGCGCGCTCGGGTGTCCAGCTGCACGTCGTGCATGTCGTGGACGACGACCAACCTGCAGATTTGGTCAGCATTGAAAAACGCGAAGCGGAGCGCGTCATTCGGGAGCAAATCGCTTCGGTCCCGGAACTTCAGGGTGTTGATGCTCATCCCCGGGTCGTTGAGGGTTATCCATTTGACGGCATCCTACACGCGGCAAAAGAAGTTGACGCTGACCTCATTGTGATGGGCGCCCATCGCAAGCAGATGCTGCTCGACATCTTTGTTGGGACCACGATTGAGCGTGTCATTCGCAAGGGCGATGTTCCAGTGCTGATGGTGAACAACGAAGCCCAGCAGAACTATGAACGGGTCGTTGCCGCTGTGGACCTGTCCGACGCCTCGGCCAATGCGCTACGCGTCGGTCTTTCAACGAAGTTGATCAGTGAGAGAGGCGCCACACTCGTTCACGCCTTCTCGGCCCTGGGGAAAGGAAAGATGTACGTGGCCGGAGCCGACAAAGAGTCCATGGCTCGCTACATCGCAGACGAACGGCAAAGGGCGCTGACCGAAATAACGACGTTTCTGGGTTCAAGCGGCTTAGACGGCGAGAGGTGGGCGATCCAGGTTTTCGAAGGCGAAGCCATGGAGACCATTAGAGGCGCGGTATCTTCAATCCGCGCCGACTTGTTGATAATGGGTACGCATGGACGGTCCGGGCTACTCAGGACATTGATCGGAAGCGTCACCGAAGAGTCCTTGCGCTCTTTGAGCGTCGATATCCTCGCTGTTCCGCCACGTGCGTAAACGAACGTCACGTCGATGGGCAGCCGCTCGATATCAGCCCAGCGTGCCCAGTATGGGTTGACGATGGCAAAGCAGGCTTGGCCATGGTCTGAGCCATCGGACGATAACCTGGCTCCTGGATACGCGCCTCGCGCTGCGGCCCGCACGAACGACCGAAGTCGTCCGGCCGTGACCGCGCCCTTGCATGCGCGGTACAGGAGGGGGCAATCGCGCTCACGGCGGATTAGCAGCTCCAGCCTAACTTTCTCAATTGCTGGAACCAAAGCCCCTCACGTTTTGTTGTTTCAGCACACGAAACCTTGAACCGGCAAGCATGCCGCGCGCGCAATTGACGTTGCGTGCTCGGGTTGTCTTGCGCAAAGTAGGAAGTCTCAAATGCAAAAACCTGTTCTCGCAGCTATCGGGCTCGCAGGTCTGATGTGCCTACCGCTGCCCGCTTATGCAGCCACTGACGCCGAGTGCCAGAAATCCTTCGAGGCGGCGGACACTAACAACGACGGTGTCCTCACCGCGGCCGAAGGCCGGCGCTACTTCGCAGCGATGCGCGTCGCGAACAAGCAGGTCAGCGGCGATCGCCTAGATAAGGCAGCCTTCATTGAGCACTGCAAGGCTGATGTGTTTTCTGCCTCGCAGGCTCAGCCTGCCGCCGGTGCACCACTTGAGGGCGCCAACAGCTTCACCGAAGGCCAGGCCAAAGATCGCGCTGAAGCAGCCGGCTTCACCGGGGTCACAGGCCTTCGCAAAGACGATAAGGGCATTTGGCGAGGGACTGCGAATCGCGGCGCTTCGCAGGTGAACATTGCCGTCGATTTCAAAGGCAACGTCGTCGCACAGTAAGGAGAGTTTCAATGGCTGCTTACAGCAAGGTTTACGATAGCTACGCGCAGGCGGAGTCGGCCGTGCGTGATCTCGAGCAGGCGGGTATCCCTTCCGCCGACATCAGCCTAGTCGCCAACAAGTACGTGAGCGAGCAGTATGCCGACGTCAACGAAACCTCAGCCACGTCGACCGGCATCGGGCTTGGTGCTGCTGCGGGTGGTGGTGCGGGCTTGCTCGCCGGCCTTGGGCTCCTCGCCATTCCAGGTCTCGGTCCTGTCGTCGCGGCAGGTTGGCTTGCAGCCACAGCAGCAGGGGCTGCGGCCGGCGCGGCAACTTTTGGCATCATCGGAGCGCTGGTGGACGCCGGGACTTCGGAGCCGGATGCGCATGTCTACTCGGAAGCTGTCCGTCGCGGCGGCACGCTGCTCACGGTTCGCACGGAAACGGCGAGCACCAGCGAAATCGAGTCCATTCTCGCACGGCACAAGCCCATCGATCCGGCACTGCGCCGGCGTGAATACGAGCAAACCGGCTGGCGGGAGTTCGACCCCACAGCCGAGCCGTATGCCCCGAGCCAAGCCGAAATTGATCGCATGCGGCGTCGATAAATATGTTTGGCGCCCATCCTCAGTGGATGGGAGCTATTCGCAATGGAGGATAACCCATGAATGGTGTCATTTATCTGGTCGGTTTGGTTGTCGTCGTCTTGGCGGTTCTATCGAAGGGAATGCCGGTATGACAATTGCCGACACGCTGGCGTCGGTGCTCGGCGTCATCGTGCAGAGTTTTTTCCGGCTGACGACCAGCCGCGCGTTCAGATCCGTGGATCGGTCCAGCTGCGGAACGCAGTCGAGCGTGGGATTCTGGTGCTCGAGAACGCTCGTTGCCAAGCTGCCGGGACGCCCCCCCATTCAGTACAGTGGTACGGTCGGCCTTGCTTCTGATATGGCCGTGCAGCTACTGGCCTTTGCTCTTGAATCCAGGTTTGATCCGCAGACATTCGTGCTGAGCGCCGAAACGTCACACGGCTGGATCGTCGATAGTCGACGATGGCTTCGCGAGATTGCGCAACGCTTCGATGTCGTGAATCTCGACGGCTGCTCCACTCACTCTCACCCCGTGGGGAACGAGTGCCATAAATGATCTTGAAAGAACGGCCGGCGACATGCCGAGACAGGAGGCAAGTACTTTCTTCTCAAATGGCAGCGTGAAGCTCTTCTTCGCCTCTGACTGTTCATGATGCGTCAGCAGAAAATTTGCCAGCCGCTCAACAGTTGATCGCAATTTCTGGTTCTTGAGATCTTTCACGATGCCGCGATAGGCACAGGCGAGTTCAAGCGCTATTGCGTGCGCGAACGTGGCATCGTCATAAAAGAGCTGCCGCACAGCCTCCGCTGGCACTAGGAGGACGCGCGCTGGTGATAGCGTCCGGACGGACCCGAGACATACCTTGTCGAGGATCAGCGCGGCAATAAAGAAGCTGTCGCCGGGGCCGAGAACAACGACGGTCGTTTCGCGGTCGCGATAATTCGAGAAGACCTCCACCTGCCCGTCGACAACTACATGCAAAAAGTCCGCCGTCTCACCCTCCCGCATCACCTCGGCATGCGAGGGAAAGCACTGCAGCTTCGAATTCCGCAGTAACGCTTCGACGTGGCCAGCCTCGACGTCAGCAAAGATCATCATCCGACGTATCTTGCCCTTATCTCGAAGGCGCATGACAATCGTCCATACTTGGTCACACAGCGCTGGTGTTCCTGGTACTTTAAGTTGGTCCGGGACATGGCAATTGACCGAAGTCAAGGACCGTACGATGCTGCGACGCAATGGTCACCCTTACAGCACCAAGGACCTGGGGTGAATATGCCGAGCATCGTCATTGCCAAATCGGACCAGAACCGTGCGCTCTGGTTTTCCACGATTGCCTTCACTGTCTGCTTTGCGGTCTGGACTATCTTCGCCATCATTGGCATCCAGATCAAAGCAGACCTAGGCCTCAGCGACACGCAATTCGGCCTTCTCGTTGGCACGCCGATCCTGACGGGATCCCTCATTCGTTTGATTCTCGGGATCTGGTCGGATCAGTACGGCGGCCGCGTGGTCTACACACTGACCATGCTGAGCGCTGCTGTCATGACCGCGCTGCTGACGTTCGCCTACGACTACCCCACCTTCCTCCT
>JALHMB010000011.1 GCA_022844275.1 Hyphomicrobiaceae bacterium | reverse complement strand
CGGCCGGCTACGCGGCACGCTGGCAGCACAACGAAGAGCTTGAAGGACGCTCATCGGGAGCGTTCAATGACGACCGGATTCCAGTCCCGGCTGGATAAAAGGCGGGGGTCACATCACTGCGGAATCCGAGCGCACGAGAGCGAGGCCAGTGACATGTACAAGAATCTACTGATTGCAACCGATGGTTCCGAGCTGGCCGACAAGGGCGTGACGCATGGCCTCGCACTGGCCAAGGCCCTTGGAGCCAAGGTAACGATCGTGACCGTCTCCGACCCTTGGACGGCATTCGTCACCGGCGAGGTGGGCGCATCCTTTCCCATCGACGAGTACGAGCGCGCCTGCGAGGTCAACGCCTCGGCGATCCTCTCGGGTGTCGCCAAGTGCGCAGAAGCCGCCGGCGTTCCCTGTGAAAGGCGCTATGTGAAGGACCAGTTTGCCGCCGAGGGTATCCTGGACACCGCCAAGAAGGAGGGCACGGACCTGATCGTCATGGCTTCGCATGGCCGCAGCGGCGTCGCGCGCCTCCTGCTCGGCAGCCAGGCCAACAAGGTCGTCACGCACAGCACGGTCCCGGTCCTTATCTGCCGCTGAGCAGTCCCCGCCGACGCATCTTCTCAGTGGATATCTGCGGGAGCGTGGCTGTCTTTACCAGCCGCGCTCTTTGCTGCTTGCGGCCCACCTTACCGGCGCGCTAGGTCCCGGGGCTGGACACGTGTCCAGACGGATAGAGGGTGGAAACATGAATCCCTGGGTGCTGCTCGCCGCGTGTATTCTTGCGGAGGTGACCGCGACGCTGCTGCTCAACAAGTCGCATGGCTTCGAGAAGCCCCTCTTCGGCTTTGCCTCGCTCGCAATCTTCGGCGGCTGTTTCGTTGGGCTCTCGATCGTGCTGACGCGGATTCCGGTGGGTGTCACGTACGCGATCTGGGCGGGCTCGGGAATCGCGCTCATCGCGCTCGCCGGCTGGATCTTCCTGCGTCAGACACTTTCGCCGGTTCAGATGCTGTTCATTGCCATGATTGCGATCGGCGCCGTCGGCCTGAAACTCTCGACGCAAACGGCTTAGCGCAGACAGTGCTGGCTGGGGCGGGAGGGTTCGAACCTCCGCATGGCGGAATCAAAATCCGCTGCCTTACCACTTGGCTACGCCCCATCAGGCCACAGGTGCTTACCGCGCAAATTGCGGGCATGCCGCGATTTTCTGGCGCAAAGCACCCGTACAGCGCGGCGGAACATACGCGTTCGGTCTGAGCCTCGCAACCCGATGTCGCGTCGCTTCTGTTCCGCGCTTGATATCGCCCGAGGGCTTGCTTATAGCTCTGGGCCACGGAGGCGTGGCCGAGTGGCTTAAGGCGGCGGTTTGCTAAATCGTTGTACTCGGAAACGGGTACCGGAGGTTCGAATCCTCTCGCCTCCGCCAGCCTCGTGTCCGTTTTGCCATCCAAACTGTTCCCCAGCATCGCAGCGGAAATTCGCGCCATTGGCTGTTGCGCTGGACTGCGCAGCGATGCGCCTCATCAGCATCATCAACGAAGATCCGCCCCGTTCCTGAACGCATCGCTAGAATTCGGCACAGCGCGCACTGTGGCGCACGCGACAGCCTGGGTGAGAAAAGCGCGCGGCGCGGCTCAAAGTTTGTGCATTGTCGGGTCGGCATGAGATGCGCTTTGTCCTCTCGAACGGTAAGAGGGCACAGGTACATTTTCCAATATTTGCGCCGCAGGGCTGCGCGGTTTGGCAGCTTCGGCGGCGATAGCGAATTCAATCTGGCTCTGCGCGCCTCGCGCGTGCCAGTGCGCTCCGTGTGGCACGGATTTCGAATTGGTTGGTGTGTGTGTGCGTGCGTTCGCGGTGCCGTAGCGACGGCGTCGGTGGGCTGTCATCGCATCATGCCAGAGTGCGCCGGCGATCCTCGCGGGACGGGCCGTTGCTGCCGTCTGCGTGATCAAAAGTCGTAGTCTTCGGGAGGGCTGCCGCCGATATGGGCATGTGTTGCATTAAGGATGCACAAATGCTGAGTTTGGATTTTAGAGCAAAAGCGTCTAAATGGTGGCTAATATTGGTATAAAGTACGTCCCATTGAGGGATGACTTAGGCATGATCAGTGGGCGGCGGATCAGTGTGCATCGCCCGTATTGGCCAGAGGCTGAGTGAGTAAAAATGCGTACCTCTCCGCAGCGCTCGGTTTCGAGCAAAATCGCTTCAATCCAGGACAAGCCGGCACGTCAGAACGGCACGCCGCGCGTGAGTGAGGTGAACGGCGAGCCTGTCGCGACGGCCTCTCTTGGCGCGGTGCCGATGTCGATGTCGGTCGTCATCATCGAGCGGCGCGCGTTCGTGCGCGGCTGCATCCAGTCGATCCTGTCGGAGGCGACGACGCTCGACGGTGTCGGCGTTGCGAGCGTCGAGGAGTATCTGGCGCGGGCGGATCAGCTGAAGGCCGCGATCGTGGTGCTGTGCGCGATCGGTCTCGGCGTGCGCGAAGCCGATGCACAGCTCTCGCGCCTGCAGGCAGCGGGTGGCAGCGTGCCGGTCGTCGTGATGTCGGATGCGGAGGATCCCGAGCTCGTCATGACGGTGATGGACAAGGGTGCGAACGGGTTCATGCCGGCGGACATCTCGCTCGAGGTTGCGGCGCACGCGCTGCGCCTGGTTGCGGCGGGCGGGCAGTATTTTCCGGCGGGCAGCCTGCTTGCGGCGCGCAAGCTGATGGCGGACCGCCAATCCGCGGGGCCGGGTCCGAAGGGCATGTTCACGCGGCGTCAGGTTGCGGTGATCGACGCCCTGCGCAAGGGCAAGGCGAACAAGATCATCGCCTACGAGCTCAACATGTGCGAGAGCACGGTCAAGGTTCACGTGCGCAACATCATGAAGAAGCTCAACGCCAAGAACCGAACCGAAGTCGCTTACCTCGCCTCAGGACTACTTCAGGAGCATTGAGCGTAGGCCGCATTCACGCTTTCAGAGTGTGCGCGGGGGCCGCGTCACGGCCCCTTTCTGCATCTCCCAGTCTGTAGAGAAGCATTCCGCGGTCTGTCGCCAACCATCCAGTCATCGTATTCTGCTGTTGGTATTCGCTCGTGCGCGAGATGCGCTAGGGAAAAGAGCCTCATGGGAGACCGCGCTTGTCACCGCGCAAGAACCCAGTAGCCGATCCGAGCGTCGCCGTGACGGTTGTCGCTGCTGATGAGGCCCGGCGCAAGTCCGACGCTGAGAATGCGGTGGCTGAGCGCACCCGCGTACGACGGATCGCGTTCTTCGCGCATGACGCGAGGGAAAGCGTCGTCATCAAGCGCGCGAAGGCCTTCCAGGACGCAGGCGCCTCCGTCATCGGATTCATGTTCCATCGCGAGCGGGACAAAGAGAAGCCCGATCCGGTGTGGGAGAACGTTGCTCTTGGTGCGACCGTCGATCGGAACTATCTCTCGCGGCTGCCGAAGCTCCTCAGCGGCTTGTGGACGGTCATGCGGCATCGTCGCGCTCTCCTCGACTGCGACGTCATCTATGCGCGCAATTTCGACATGATGGCGCTCGCGACGATTGCGAAATGGCTCTCGCGATCACCGGCGCAGCTGGTTTACGAGGTTCTCGATGTGCAGCGCGCCTTCGTCGGAACTGGCGCGTTGAAGTCTGGGTTCCGCTGGTGTGAGCGTCGTCTGCTGGCGGCGTGTGACCTCCTCGTGGTCAGCTCACCCATGTTCATGACGCGCTACTTCGAGCCGCAGCAAGGCTACGCCGGTCCCTGGTTCTTACTCGAGAACAAGGTCTCTGCGTCTCAGTTTGCCGCGGTCCCTGCAGTCAGTCGGGACGCGCCGCCGGGCGAGCCACCCTGGAACATCGGGTGGTTCGGTACGCTTAGATGCATCCGGAGCCTCGGCATCCTGAGCCGGCTTGCAGACGCCTATCCTGACAACGTCGTCGTCCAGATTCGCGGCACGCTCTCCGAAGAAGACATCTCGAAGGAGGCCATGCTTGCAGCCACGAGTGGTCGCCCAAACATTCACTATCTCGGACCCTACCAAAGCCCGCGCGACCTGCCGGAAATCTACGGCCAGCTTCACTTCACGTGGGCCATGGATTTTCTCGACGCGGGCTCGAACTCCGACTGGCTCCTGCCGAACCGACTCTACGAGGGCGGTCTCTTCAACGCGATAGCGATTGCACGCGAAGGAACGGCCACCGGCGACAAGGTCGCGCGGGACAGTCTCGGCGTAACGTTGAAGGAGCCGATCGACCAGAGCCTGTCTGCGTGGCTGCTGGCGATGGATGCTAGTCGTTTCAAGATGCTGGCCGAAGCGGCACGCCGCGCGCCGCGCGATCTCTTCGTCGATGAAACGGATACGGCGGCGCTACTCGGTCTGCTGGCCGAGAAGCGCGCAAGCAAAGCGCTGCCATAGGCTGATCGGCTGTAATCACTTGCCGTTGAGTACGTCCTTGCCGAGCTTGCAGACGATCGACTCGGGAAACTGGCAGTCCTCGCCGAGCTTCGTATAGGCGATGTACGCGTAGCTCGCGACGAGGGGAGTGCCCGGATAGCTGAACTTGCCGAGCCAGCTGTTCAAGCCATCGTTGCCGCTCCACAGACTGATGTAGAGCTTGCCCGGGAGCGAGGGAAAGGCCTTGCCCTCCTCCCTCTTGATCTCGCGGATGAGCTTGCCGTTCGCGTACCAGGTAATGCGATCGGGCGTCCAATGATAGGCATAGTCATTCATGCTGGCGCGCGGATCGAAGTCGAGCACCACGTCGCGTCCATCAGGGCCTTTGCCGGTGTGGATGGCGACATCCACGTTCCTCGCCCGCGTGCCGATGAATTCGAAATCGATCTCATGGTGCGGATTGCCGTGAGCCTGCCCCGTATAGGTGAAGAACGCCGACACGATTCCCGGGTTCCTGGCAGCTGGCTTCATGCGCACCTCGAAGGTGCCGTAGCTGTACACCGGGCGGGACATGAGCTCGCCGCACGTGAAGGCGCGATCGCCGAGCGGCGTATTCGTGATGCTGAGTTCGAGCCCGCCATCGACGAGCCGCAGGTTGTTCTTCGACCACCGACAGCCGTGCCAGCCGCCATTCACCCAACCATCCGAGACCTGCCATCTTGTACCGTCGATGGTCTTGAACGGGTCGAAGAAGGATGTTCCCTGAGCGAGAGCTGTCGAGAAGGGGAGAGTGCAGAAGAGCAGGGCGAGAAAACGCATGCGATACACTCCGTATCCTTCATCTGCGGACTATTGCGACCGCGATGAACAAGACCTGCCACATGCCGTGGTTCCAGAACAAAATATTCTCGACGAACGTCAGCACGAGGGCCTGCACCACGATCAGGAACGGCCAAGCGTCGATGCTATCCGATCCATTTAGGATCCTGCGAATGTTCCGCCCAAGGGCGATGAGAACGCCTAGAGCCAGGAGGATCGGGCCGATGAAGCCGAAGGCGACGGCCACGTCCAGATAGTTGTTGTGAAAGTGAAACACCCCTCCCACGGTCGCCAGGAGGACTCGCATCTCTGCTGGTAGATCGGTCCAGTAGGCTTTGTAGCCGAAGCCCAATAGTGGTCTCTTCTCGATTGCCTCCTCAGCCATGTCCCAGAGCATCGTGCGACCTGTCAGGGTCCGGTCCTTTCCAACCGCGCCCAGAACGATATCAATTGGGTCAAGCCCTATTGCAATCATCGAAATGTAGAGCGCCACTCCGCCGACCGCTGCAGCCACGACCGCTGCGCCAATGAAGAGGAGCGAAGACGCGCGGCTGCGCAGATAGGCATAGACGAAAGGCAGAGGTCCAAGGGTCACCGCGAGCGACAGGACAGCCGCGGCCGAGCTCGACTTTGCGAGCAGGAAGAGGCCCAATCCGATGGCGGCGAAAGAGATCAAACGCCATCGCCCAGCCAGGAAAAGGCAACAGGCCGTGACCACCAGGAGAGCCATGGCAGAGCCCATGATGTTCTTATGCGGGAAGCCGCCGCGCCAGCCCGCCTCTCCGAATGGGCTCGGCACCAGCAGTTCGGACACGAGCGTGAGGCCCGCCGCCAGCAGCAAGGCCCAGAAGACAACCGAGATGAGCTGCTCCAAGCGAAGTTGAATGCAGAGCAGGAACGCGACCATTGTCGTCATCAGCAACTGAATGCCGTGGCCGAAGCTGAGTATCGGCATCAACGACCAGAGTGCCGACAAGGAGGCAATGAGCGGCCAGCTCATGAATACGAGATTGCCGAGCGCGATGTTAATAAACTGCGACTGGTAACGGACGAACAGGCCGATCGCGGCGAGGTCGGCGACCATCCAGGTGATTTGGGTTGGGTAGGTGCCCAAATGCCTGATCGCCGTAGAAGTGACGAAGAAGAAGGTCGTCCAAAGTACGAATTTCAGATCGAAGGCGATGGCGGACTTCGACAACGGGCCGCCCGCACTATCATCTGTCATCGGCACTGCGGTCATTGTCCAAACCCTAATGCTGATCCAGGCTGGGATCAGGTTAGCGAGTGCCTTTGTGCGGTGTCCATGCTGCTCTCGGTCCAAGCCTCCGATGCTGCTTGTCGGGGCTTTAGGTTCTGACCGTGAGGCGCATCGGCGTTCACGAAGGCCAGCAGTGCGCCATAGCTGGCCTCGGCCGAGTAGAGGCGGCGTGCGACGTCCAGCGCTTGCGCTGCTTTCGAGCGACGGAGCTCGTCGTTGGAGAGGAGTTCCACCACGGCATCGGCGAACGCCTGCGGGTCGTCCCGCTGCAGGGTGGCCTGGATAACCTCATCCTCGCAGCCTTCGGTCGACGCGCTCGTGGCAACAATCGCTTTGCCCTGCCCGAGGGCTTCGATGAGCTTGATCTTCAACCCCGAGCCAATCGTCAGCGGTGATATCACGACGCCGGCTCGTGCGTAGAGGGGCGCTAGATCGGTCACTATTCCAAGGAACTGGGCGCCCGCGGTCTCAGTCGGAAAGCTCGTCGCGACGCTCCCGGCGACCAAAAGCAGACAATTGGGGATCCTTCTTCTGATCTCGGGCCACACGCCCTCGAGAAACCATCGCAGCCCGATGATGTTCGGTGCCGTGCTGCTGCCGACGAAAAGCACGGTCGCTCGGTCGCCGACCTGCGGCGCCGGGACTGCGTGGCAGGCGTGTGGGACAAGCAGCACCTGGCGATCCGGCAACAGCCGCTGGATAGCCTCCGCCTCGAGCTTCTGAATGGCGATGGTGACATCGGCTTGCGCCAGAAGTCGTGCTTCTGTTGTGGGCTCAAGCGCAGTGACGGAATCGGCGAGATGCTGCTCGCGAAAGCGCTCCGCGCGCGCTGAGAGATGGTCATGCATGATCACGGCGCTTCGCGCCTGCGGTGCTAGGGCATACGGGATTGCGGGCGTCGTGAAAGCATAGTCGGCCAGGACGATCCGGCTCGCGCTCGGCGCGTGTCGCGCGATGTACAGCTGATCATCGCGATGCCAGGGCTCGGCGCCGGCATACGGCGCTGGTCGGTCCCAGGAGGCGATCTTTAGCCCGAGTCGCGATGCAAATCGGGCGGCGATTGCCGACGCGGCGGCGAGCGCGATGCGCGGATCTTTCGCCACGCGCAATCGATTGCCTACTTTCCACGCGCCGCGAACGTGCACTTCGTCGAATACCGCCATCTCGGGGCGCAGAAGCAGGAACGGCCAACGGCCGAAGGTGGCAACGCTCGGCGAGATCAACGTGATCTTGTACCCCGCGTCGCGTAGCGCACTCATCAGAGCGATCAGATAAGTCGAGCTGCCGTTGGTATGCCCCACCAGCCGCTGGCGCGAGATCAGGCATATGCGCTTATCGTCGCCGCCGGCCGTCTGCCTCACGTGCGGCAATCGCAATCGACGCAGGCGCGCCGCGATGGGCATGACGAGGAGCGCGACGGCGCTCGGATGCCGCAGCGCCGCGGCACCGGCCTCTCTCCATTTGCGCGCCTTGAGTCCTGAGACAATGGTCGAGAACGCGCGGGCGCGCTCTATTGAGGCGCGGCGCGCATCGAAGGCGCGCATGACGTCGCACCTGCTCTCCGGAAACAGCGCACGCAATCGCACGTCTGCCGCCAGCATGTGCTCGAGGTTCTCGCCCGATAATCGATGCGAGATCGAGTTGTTATGCTTGCGATAGAAGTAGCCGAGCGTCGGCAGCAGGCGGAATTTTGCACCCTTAGACAAGAGCTGTATCACGAGGTCGTAGTCTTCGCCGATCATGAGATCGGGATTGTAGCGGATGTCGTGTGCGCGCAGGAACGCTGTGCGAATGAGCGGCTTCAGATAGCCGAGCGGTGCTTCGCGCGAATAAATCCTGTCGACGAAGTCGGCAGCAGATATCCAAGCGAGCTTTCGCTGCCGCCGAGAGAGATGGCTCGTGGGGGGAACTCCCTCCTGGAAGATCAGCAGGTCGTCGGCACAGATGTCTGCGTTCGCCTGCTCAGCCGCCCGCAGCAGATCCTCGAGCCGCGCGGGATGCATCATGTCGTCACTGTCGAGGACAGCGATCCATTGTCCGCGTGCCACGGAAAGTCCGTCGTTACGGGCAGCGCCAGGACCTGAGCGCGTCTTTCGGGCAATGACGCGGACGCGCTCGTCCTCTCTCGCGAACCTGTTGGCTATTTCGACGCTTCCGTCCGAAGAAGCATCGTCGATGACAATGATCTCGATCGCGCGAAGCGTCTGCGCGCACGCGGATGTCAGCGCGTCCGGCAGAAATTTCTCGGCATTGAAGTTCGCAATAATGACCGAGACGATCGGATCGGGCGTCAGCACGGCGCAGTCCTTGGCTTGGTGCTGACGCTGCACCCGAAAGCGGCACAATGAATACGGGTCAATGGAGCAATCTCTAAAAGGAGCCAAGCGTTCCGGATACACGCTCCGGCCGGCAACAGGCAATGATTTTGCTCCATCGTGTGCATGAGACAGCCCTAGCGCGCACCCGCTATTTTCGGACTGATGAGATGTCTTGGTCGCTGAGCTTCTTGGGTGCCGCCGAGACGACGGCGTAGACGTTCGGAGCGCGCGCGCAGTAGGCGTGAGGCGACATAGGGCGCACTCCCAGGCCGCTGGGACAGGAAGCGCAGCGCTGCTCCGACCCCTTCCTCGCGCCGAATCTCGAGCGCCCTGGCGAGGGCCCACCGGTGCTTGGTCGCCCGCACGTGCTCAGCCAGGGCAAGTCTCGAAGCTTCGCTCAGCTCGGGTGTCCTAACGCACGCCTTGTCGAAGTCGACGATCGCCTCCAGCTCCGCGGCGCGATGAGTGACGCTGAGCGAATTCGACCGTTCGACCGCAACATAGCCGCTGAAGCCGACGATCTTGAAGCGCGCGCCGGCCATCAATGCGCGGACATAGAGCGCATAATCCTCGCCGAGGCGCATGCGCAGGTCGTACGTAAGAGCGTGAGTATCGAGGAAACGTCGTCTGATCAGAGGCTTCAGGAAGCCGAGTTCACCGCGCTCCCGTCCAGGAACAATAATATTGCTCCGCACGAATGTCGGGAGGTCGAGATCAAGCAGGACGCGGGGGGCTTCCTCTGCCAGTCGATCGGGTGCGGTATCGAGGAGCTGTTCGGGAACGATCAGAATGTCGTCAGCCAGGAAGTCCCAGGCACCAAGGTCGGTTCCGAGTAGCCGCCCGATACGGTCGGAGACAAAGTAGTCATCCGAGTCGAGCACGCAGAAGATGCCGGCGCGCGACTGCGCAAGCGCTGTATTCCGGGCCGCCGAAGGGCCACCATTGCGCTCCAGAACAGTCACCAAGAGGCGGCCGCTGCCGTCGTCGCAAGCCCGTGCGGCTGCAGCCGTCGCATCCTTCGAGGCATCGTCGACGACGATGACCTCGGTTACGTGCGATTGTCGAAGTGCAGATGTGACAGCGCGAGCGATCGTGCGTTCGGAATTGTAGGCCGCAATGCAGACGCACACGTTGTCATCATGGTCTGCGGACATAGGGTCTCGAACTCCGTTCCTCGGTGTGTTCCGGGGCCATTGTCGGAAGCCCGCAGCCGGTCGCCAAGCCGAGAGGGGTGCCTATGGCGATTGCGGACGGCGGCAATGTGCCCCACTCAAGGGAGCGGTGTTAAGGCAAAACTCCGCGCAGGCACCGGTCTTGCAGTGGAGTTCTCGAATGATGGCTAACCCACTGGGCGCGAGAGCCACGGCAGCCTTGCCGAAAAGTAAAGGCTACTATTGAAGTTAACTGTGAGAACGCCTTTAGAGTGATCATGTCAAGCAAAGGGCGTAACGATATGCCTAGATTGAACAATCGTAAGAAATCGGTCCAACAACGATCAGTTCGCCTCTGAGCGAAATTTGGAGTCGGTACGGTGCCTGACGGCGACAATAGGGTGTACGCAAGTGAGCGGGAGGGTGGGGCAACCCAGCCTGCGCGAACGCGTGTCGATGTGTGCGTCTGCACCTTCCGGCGCCCCTATCTGGCCAAAACCCTGCGGTCCATTGCGGCCAATGCCGGGCCCAGAGTGGACCTCCGGGTGGTCGTTGCCGACAACGATACGGTCCCATCGGCGCGGCAGTTGACCGAAGCCTTTGCCGACGAGACCGGCATTCCGGTCCGCTATGTCCATGCGCCCGCCACCAACATTTCGTTGGCGAGGAATTCTTGCCTCGACGCGGCGTCCGCCGATTTCGTGGCCTTCGTGGACGACGACGAGCATGTCTCCCCCCATTGGCTCGACGCGCTGCTGCGAACCGCCATAGTCACGAGCGCCGATGTGGTGCTCGGGCCGGTTACGGCGGTTTATGGAGCCGACGCGCCCAAGTGGATGTGCGAGGGTGACTTTCACTCGACCTCGCCGGCCTATGTCAATGGTGTCATTCAGACAGGCTACACGTGCAATGTCCTGATGCGTCGCCGGGAGCCCTTCAGCTCATTACGGTTTGACCTGTCTCTTGGCCGTTCGGGCGGTGAGGATACGGAGTATTTCTATCGCTTGCACGATCTCGGGGGACGCATCGCCTTCGCGCCTGACGCGACTGTTTACGAGCCGGTGCCAGCCGAGCGCGCACGCCTGGTATGGCTCATGCGGCGCCGTCTCAGATCGGGACAGACGTACGGCATGTGGCTCGTGCGATCGTCAAGGAGCGGATGGGGAGCCCTCGCGCTCGCCAGTGCCAAGTCCGGCTATTGTCTGGTCATGGCTACGTTGAACATTCTTTTTCCAGTTCGATCGCGCCGCTATCTCTTGCGGGGGACGTTACATCTCGGTGTCGTCCGCGGCTTGCTGCGCGCGCGGCAGGCCTCGCTCTACGGCGGCGTTGGTAACCAGCTCCTCAACGGCGAACGGGCGAGTTCGGGTAGCGAGGATGCTGCGGGTCGGGAGCCAGCTGACGCCGCACGAGCCAATGCCCGGACTTGATCGGGCACTTCGTCTTTGCCATTTCAGGGACACGCCGCTAGCCTCGATACGTGCCGAAGCTCAACGGGGTTGAGGAAAAATTCGCGTGAAGCCTGAAATTTCCCGAGATGCCGCCGGGATCGAGCGCAGTCTCGTTGCGGCTCCCGCCCCGGGATATTCATCAACCCTCTATCAGCGCCTCGCCACTGCGTTTGTCATCACCGTGATCTATGCGCTAGCGGCGGCGGCGGCATTCCATGGCTACTACACGAAGTGGCGCATGAACGACCTCGTTCCATCGCAATCGCTCGTCGCGATGCTCGACGGCACGGCGTACCGCCCCTTCGTCTACAGGCAGTTGCTCCCCCAAACGGCGACGATAATAGAACGCGCCCTGCCCGAGGATGTTCGGGCTGCTATCGAGCGCCGGCTGCAAACTGGGCAGGTTGGTCTGCGACCGCCCATCGGGGCCGAGGCAACCAAGGATGGCTACGTCATCCGCTACCGTATCGTATACTACGCCACTTTCTTATCATTGTTTCTGGCGTTGTTTGCGCTGCGCTCGGTGTGCATGGCCATTGGTGCAAGCCCGGCGGCCGCTACGGCCGCGCCCGTGATCTTCGCGCTGACGATCCCAATCCTGCAAACGCGTGGGGGATTTTTCTACGACCTGCCGGAGCTTTTGGCCTTTGCGCTCGCTGCCCGGCTGGCCCTCGGCGGACATGTCATTCCGCTCATTCTGCTGGCCGTGCCGGCCACCCTGAACAAGGAGGCGTTCCTCTTCTATTGCCTCGCCTTGCCGCCGCTTCTCATGGTGCGCTTGTCGTTGCGCAATGCCATCGTCACGGCGCTCGCGGCGGCGTTCGTATCCGGCCTGACTTATCTCGTCGTGCGACATGCCTACGCTGCCAACGAGGGCCAGAATGCCATTCTCCAACTTTTCGACAATCTGCGCTTCTATGCCAACCCTCTGAACCTCTTTCTGATCGATCAGACTTATGGTCTGCCGTTGTTCAAGGGCTATGGGATTGTCGTGCTTGGCTGGTTCGCTGTCCTCATGACTTACGGATGGCGCATGGTCCCAAGCAGCATCCAAAAACACCTGATGCTGGCTGCCATTATCAACGTGCCGCTGTTGTTGCTGTTTTGCGCCGAGGGAGAAGTCCGCAATCTCAGCATGCTCTATGTCCCCATTGTCGCCCTGATCGCCGGCGCATTGACCCGCTGGCTCGCCATCAATGCGGCGCCGACAAGCCCCCTAAGCCGCTGCTAACCGTTTTCTATCGCCCGATGATGAGGTTGTTGGCTTGCGTTGATGAACGGTGCGTCAGATGATTGGCCGCGGATTAACCTGGCGGTCATCTTCACTTAAACGTATGGCAGCAGCTTTCCGTAGTGATATCCTAGTAGAAGAGCCTTCAGCTTTGCTATGCAGTCGAGGGGAGCTAGGGCCGGTCTATTGTCAATGAAAGCTCGGAGCCGAAATCGTGCATGATGGTGCCAACGGCCCCCCCCCACATAGCCCGCGTCGCGGTGACGACGGATACAACGCGTTTGGGCTGCTGGGTATCGGCGACGTCATCGACTTCGTCTATCGTTACTTCAAGCTTATTGCTGCCACGACATCGGTCGGCATCGCGATTGCCGTTGGCTATATCCTGACGGCCGCGTCGCTATACACGGCCCAGGGTCAGCTTCTTATCGACGTCAAGGTGCTCCATCTCGCCACCGAGCAGTGGCGTGAAGCGGGACAGGTTCTGGATAGCGCGCAGATTGAGAGCCAGATCGCCGTTATAAGATCTGAGCCCGTTGCACGGGACGTGGCTCGGCACCTGAACCTGCAGAACGATCCGGCATTTCTCGCGGCTGCAGCGCCGTCGTCGGGCGCGTCAGGATCCGCGGCGCCTGCGTCGGCCTCCACGACCGGCGGCGACATGGACGCGTCGGAGGCGCAGCGATTGATGATAGCCACCGCCCTGGTGCAGAACGGACTGGGCATTCGCCGCCTCGGTTACTCGTACGTTCTCGAGGTCTCATATACGGCTCCCGATCCCGCGTTCGCTGCTCGTGTCGCCAATGCGTACATGCAGGCCTATATCGATGACCAGATCTCGATGCGAGCTGGAGCAGCCCGCCACGGCAGCGAGTGGCTCGAAAGGCGTATAGGCCTGCTGCGCCTTCAGATGAACGAGGCCGCGCTGAAAGTGCAGGAGTTCAAGGCACGACGGGACTACAGCATTGTCGGCAGAGGCCCCACGGGCGAGGGCGCCGACGATGCAAAGGCCGTTCCGCGCAAGGGCATCACCGAGACCATCGAGGAGCTCGAAGCGACCGCGATGACCTATCGCCGGATGTTCGAAAGTGCGCTTCAGGCCTACACCGAGGCCGAGCAGCGTCAGTCCTATGCTGTCGACACCGCGCGCATTATCGCAACAGCCAAGCCGCCGACCGGCAAAAGTTATCCGAAGAGGAAACAGGCTCTGGTTGTGGCAACCGTCGTAGGGATGGCTCTCGGCTTCGGCATCGCTCTGATGCGCGAGGGATGGCTGTTTGTCGCTGCCAGCCGCACGCGGCGCAGGCAGTTTCAGGACGTGGGCTAGTCCCGCGAGTTTCGGCGAGCGACATGGCCTGCCAGGCGAATGGCGAGGGCGGCCGTGAGCAGTGTCGGATTGCCCTGGCCCGATGTTGGAAAGACGCTGCCGGAGGCGATGAACAGATTGGCGAGGCCGTGCACCCGGCAGTCGGGATCGACGATGCTCTGCCTCGGATCGGTGCCCATGCGCGTCAGGCCCAGTTGATGATAGCCGTCCGTTGCCTGCTCGAGCACCCGCGCAGCGCGGCCCTCCGGCGGATCCAGATATTCGAGCCGCGCCTTGCCGGTCTTCCTCAGAGCCCGATCGAGCACCTCGTGCGCACGCACGGTCGATGCGATGTCCGTGTCGGAGAAGCGCAGATCGATGCGCATGCGCGGCAGGCCGAAGCTGTCCGTTCCCTCACCGAGGGTCACGCGGCTCTCCCTGTTGGGCGCCGCTTCGGCATGATAGGTGAGCAGATATTCGAGGCTGTCGTCCTGCTGCAGCAGCTCGCCGATCGCCTGCTGGGCCCGCACCTTTCCGCCTACGGCCCATACGGCGCCCAATACGGTCTGCACCGGCGCGCGTGCGAGGTTTAGTACGTGCGGCATGTAGTGCCGCGGCTTTGGACCTAGGGAAGCGCGGCGAAGTGGTCTCGACAGGAACAGCGAGCCGATCCCCGGAAGCGCCAATGCCAGATAAGCAGCCGAGAGAAGGCCATTGGCGTGCGTTGGATCATAGAGAGCGCGAGCACCGGCCCAGAGCACGATATTATGAAGGCGCTCGGAAAGCTGCGCGTCCCTCTTTAAGCTGAAACGACGCTGGACGGACTTCGCCCCATCGACTTCGATCGGTTTGAAGTACGCAGCATCTGCCCGGTTGTTGAAGCGGATGGATGAGATCCAGCCGGTCAAATGACCCATATAGTTGCGGCCGAGGACACCATCGACGCCGCCGAAATGGTCCGGCCAGTGCCTTTGCGTTGCAAGCAGAAGCTGAGCAGTTCGGAGACCGCCGCCGGCGAGAGCGACACGCGGCGGGCGCAAGGTTATAGCGCGGTTGCCGCTGTTGACGACAATGGCCTCGACCTTCCGGCCATCAGCGCTTAGATCCAGCCCGACGACCGCGGTGTTGAGGCAAACGGTGATGGCTTTCGACTTGGCGAAGTGATCCCAGTGGCTTTCTCCGAGCCGCGGTTGCTGGGATGTGTAGAGGCGATTGTCGAGCTCGACGCCATCGAGCCCTCGCCACGCTTCGTCAATCGGCAGGACATGGTCCATGCGGCAATTCAGGATGCTCGCGGCCCGTTCGTAGTGGCGTGCAAGCTCGCTGTGCGGGAAGGGCCATCCGGATTCCGGAACGTATTCGCGCTCTTCGAAATCGATATCGTCGAACCGCGTACAAAGCCCGGACCAGCCCCAGGATGTTCCACCGAACGCACTTCGCGTCGTCGTGCGGAGTGGCGCATGGTGCGTGGGGGAAAGGATCTCCGCCTCCGACTTGGGAAGCCGCCCCTCGCTCTTTCCGCCCGACTCCAGTGCCAGGACCTTCAAGCCAAGGCGCTCGCACTCGAGGGTTAGTGCAATCCCTGCAGGGCCTGTTCCGACAATGCAGATGTCGCAGTCGATTTCTTCGGGCGGCACCTCAGACAGCACGGTCATGGACGGGCTCCGCCAAACGGTCCATTCCAGATAAAGCCGCCGTCGTGCAATTGGTGATGAGTGGAACGCATGTGATAGTTTATGTTATTGCTTTTATTCTCTTTTTCCAACCTAGCTACTCGAGTAGCACTTGATAGCCTTCGATCAGCCCTCCGTCCTAGCTGAATTGCGATCGACACGAAATTGCTAAGTTACGGCAGGTGGGCACGCGCGGAGCTGGTGTATAGTTCGAAGTGCGTATGAACGGGAGTTCCAGGTGACGGCGCCAAGTCGCCCCTTCGTCAGCATCGTGATGCCGGCGCTCAACGAGGAGCGTTACATTGCCGATGCCATCTCGTCGATCCTCCCACAGCCGGGCTCGTTGGACTATGAGCTGCTCGTGCTCGATGGCGGCAGCAGCGACCGGACGCGCGAGATCGTGCACGCGCTGGCGGCACGACATACCGAGATCAGGCTGCTGCACAACGAGCGCCGCATTCAGTCGGCGGCCCTGAACATTGCCGCAGAGGCTTGCGATCCGCGCGCTGCGATCCTCGTGCGCGCGGACTGCCATGCCAAGTATCCCGCCGACTTCGCCGCACGCTGCGCCGATACGATGCTTGGCACCGAGAGCGCCTCCGTCGTCGTTCCCATGCGCGCCGTAGGCCGTCCGCCGGTCCAGAGGGGGATCGCGGCGGCGCAGAATAGTCGGCTCGGCAATGGCGGATCGCAGCATCGCATGTCGGGCCGATCGGGCTATGTCGATCATGGCCATCATGCAGCGTTCGACCGCGCGGTATTCCGCTCACTCGGGGGTTATGATGAGACCGCACCCTATAACGAGGATGCCGAGTTCGACGCCCGCCTGACGGCTTCGGGACGCCGCATATACCTCGATGGCTCTCTGACCATCGACTACTTTCCGAGAGCGAGCCTCCGCGCGCTGGCGCGTCAGTATTTCCGGCATGGCTGGGGCCGCGCTAATACCCTCCTCAAGCATGCCAAGACGCCGAAACTGCGCCAGATACTGCCCGTGCTGGTGTTGGCCGTCGTCGTTGCCGGGGTGCTATTGTGGCTCTTCGCGGGGCTCATCGCGCTGTTGCCGATGCTCCTTTACGCAGCGGCCTGTCTCCTGTGGGCGATGTTCCTGGCCGGACAGTCGAGGGATGCTGCCGTCCTGCTGGCGGCCCCTGCGGCCATCGTCATGCACATGAGCTGGGCTTGCGGGTTCGTGGTCCGCGTGGCCGAGCGCAGGCTGCCCGGTCTGGTCGCACGCCTGCGCGGCTTTGCCGGCGGAGCCCCCAAACGCGATGCCGGCAACAAGGCTTAAGAATGTTAACGCCTGGGCCGGCCACACCCGCAGGCGGGCTGCCGTATCCCGGAATGGCGCGAGCCTTGCATGAAAATCCTGCCTGTACGGCCCGCCCTCCGAGCAGAGCGGCCAAGAAGGCGATCTCCCAGTCGCGCGCAGGTTCGGCTAGGAATGGTTGATGACGAAGAGCTGAATGGGTTTGACACTATCGTGTTGTAACGTATCGACATGAAGCTGTCGGGCTGACGTTCGACGCACCTGCATTTGGTATTGAAGTTAATGAACGAGCCGGCAAGGCGCATGAATTTATCTGTCGCGGATCGTGCCTCGGGGAGTGGAGCAGGGGGAGCGCGCATGTCAGCAGTCGACCAGCCGGGCACCGGGCAGGTCGCCTCAACCCCGGTTCCGTTACTGATCGACCTGGATCACTCCCTGATCCGTACCGACCTGCTCATGGAAACGGCGCTGGCCTATGCTGGCGCCAATCCTCTTCGCGTCTTCCATCTCGCCGCATGGCTTCTGCGTGGGCGCGCTTTCCTCAAGAGGAAGCTCGCTGAGGCCGTCGATCTCGAGCCGGAGCTGATCCCGGTCAACGAGAAGGTGGTCGAGCTCGCTACAGAGGCAAAAAGTGAGGGGCGGCCCGTCTACCTGGTCACGGCCAGCGACGCGCTCATCGCCCAGAAGATCGCCGCTCGCTTCGCCTTCTTCGACGGTGTCATCTCGAGCGATGGCACGACCAACCTGAAGGGGAGCCGCAAGGCGGATTTCGTCACAGAGCATTTCCCCGAGGGCTATGACTATGTCGGCGATAGTGCCGCCGACCTTCACGTCTGGCGCAACGCGAGGAAGGTTATCGCCGTCGCTCCCGGCGCGGCCACGCTGCGTAAGGTGCAGGCGCTCGGCAAGCCCACGACCGTCATTGAAGGCAACTCGCGCATCCGCGCGCTGATCAAGGCTGCCCGTTTTCATCAGTGGGCAAAGAACACGCTGATCTTCGTGCCCGCTGTCTTGAGCGGCACGATCCTCGATCCCGTGACGGTGATCAATTGCGGGCTCGCCTTTCTGGCGCTCGGGTTCGTCGCCCTCGGCACCTACCTCGTTAATGATCTTCTCGACATCAATCATGATCGTCGTCATTGGTCGAAGCGCTTCCGGCCGATCGCCGCTGGCGATCTACCCATAGGCATGGCCATTGCGGCCGCTGTCGTGTCGATTGCGGGAGGCCTCGCGATCGGCGCGGCCGTGAGCCTTGGCGTGCTCGGGGCGCTGGTGTCTTACCTGGTGCTGACGCTCGCCTACTCGATGCATATCAAGCGCGTGGCGATCCTCGACGTGGTCGTGCTCGCGACGCTGTTCACGCTCCGACTCGCGATCGGCATTGCGGCCGCTGACGTGTTCGCATCGCCATGGCTCCTGGTCTTCTCCATGGCGCTGTTCACGTCGCTTTCGATTGCCAAGCGCTATACGGAAATCCAGCGCACGGCAGCCAAGGGCGATACGACCGTCTCTGGCCGCGGCTACATCACGGCGGATGCACCGCTCGTGCTCGGCCTCGGGCTCGCGACCGGAACAGCCTCAGTGCTTATCCTGGTGCTCTTCCTGATTTTCGATGCCTTCCAGCGCGACATCTACACCAATCCCCATTGGCTGTGGTTGTTCCCGATTGTCATCTTCCTCTGGATCGGACGGATCTGGCTGATCAGCCAGCGCGGCGAGCTGAACGATGACCCCGTCGTCTTCGCCCTCAAGGATCGCCAGAGCCTCGTTCTCGGTGTGGTGATGGCGGCGGCGTTCGTGCTCGCATGGCTTGGGGTGCCGCTGTGAACGCCTCTCCTGCCCATAGCCGGCTGATGAGGATGCCTCAGGGTGCCCGGTTTATTCTCGCGGGCGGCGGCGCGGCGCTGGTGAACTGGCTCGTGCGCTTTCCGCTGTCCTACATCATGCCCTTCGCTGGCGCGGTGGCGGTTGCGAATATCATCGGCATGGCTTGCGGCTTCGTGGCCTACCGCTTTTTCGTCTTCCCGGATTCGAACCGGCAGGTTGCCCATCAGGTGCGCGACTTCATCGTCGTCAACCTCGTGAGCATGGTCGTCGTCGTGTTGGTATCCGTAGTGTTTGCTGACTACGTTCTGCCCTTGCTCGGGTGGCGCTGGCAGATCGAGGCCATATCGCACGCCATGGGGATTGCCGCCGGGGCCGTGAGCAATTTCTTCGGCCACCGGCAGTTCAGCTTCGCCCGGCATTGATGGCAGGAACCGATTGGCGGACGAGAGCCGCCTCTGAGGACGGACAGTTCGGTTTGGCGACAGAGATCACGCTCCCGCAACTCAATGCCAAGGTCGATCCGGCGACGCCGGCCGTCGCCGCCTCGTGCGTCCGTTGCGTCCTTGGTGTGATCCTGATCGTTATCGGCTCGGTGCTCGTGGCGAGCATCGTGGATCATGTGGCGTGGTCGGCGAAAGGCTATGAACCCTCGCCCTATCACGGCAGCACCTTGCGGTCGCTGCGGGAGACGGCGCGTCCCGGTGTCTCTACGGCCGACTCCTGGAATCCTATGAACGAAGCGCTGCTGGTCGCGCGGTCCGCGGACGGCGATCGCCTGTATCAAAAGCTCTTCTTCGAGGCGAGGATCAAGTTCCAGTACCCGCCGACCAGTCTCGTCTATTTCGCCGTGCTCGAGCCGTTCGGGCTGACAACTCCGAACACGCTCGATCTGATTAACTTCGCCGTTTTCGCAGTCGGGTGCGTCTCGTTTGCGTGGCTGGTCCTGCTACTGCTCTCACCATCGGTGCATTCGGCGGCGCCGCGGCATTGGATGCTGGCGGCGCTGCTAGTGCTGGCGGCGGTGCTTTACTACCCATCGGTTCAGGCGCTCAAACTTGGCCAGATTCAAGTCTGGATTAACACCCTCTTCGTAGGGGCGTGCCTTGCGTGGCTCAGAGGGGCAAAGGGCACGGCAGGCGCGATGCTAGCCCTCGCAGCGACGATCAAGCCTCAGCTCGGCATTTTCCTGATTTGGGCCGTGCTGTGGCGCGAATGGCGATTTCTCAAAGGGTTTCTCGCGGCCGGCCTCCCGGTCGGTGTCATTTCGCTATTGTTGTTCGGCGTCCCCAACCACGTTGCCTACCTTGAGGTTCTCTCGTTTCTTTCGAGGCATGGCGAAGCCTACTTCGCCAATCAATCCGTTAACGGCCTCGTCCATCGTGCGCTCGGCAACGGTATCAATCTCAGGTCCGACAACACCCTCTTTGCGCCTGTCGATGCCCGCGTCATCGCAGCGACCTACGTCACGAGCTTCATCCTTCTGGCGATCGCACTCGCGCCGGCATTGAAGGCAGTCCCGCGCCGGCCCGGTATCGTGGACCTGGCGATCATGAGCCTTTGCGCGACTATTGCCTCGCCAATTGCCTGGGAGCACCACTATGGCGTGCTGCTGCCCCTGGCTGGCATCGCGCTGGCGCTGCTGTGCACGTCGGCCGCCCACCGCGTTGCGCTCGGGGTGCTTACCGTCAGCTGGGTGCTGACGGCGAACTACTTGCCAGTAGTGAACCACCTGAGCGGCACGTGGCTTAATTTCATCCAGTCATATCTCTTCTTCGCCGCTCTAATGTTGCTCGGGGTGCTTGTCTATCTGCGCAGGGAGATCGAGGGGTCGGATCGACCGCATGGCATAATGCCGCCCAGGATTTAGATGCGTTTACGACTTAATCAATTTAGGCGCTTCTCTATGCAACTCCGCCATTCTGCAAGTTTGCGGCTGGCCCCAAAATTGCGTAGGTTTTGTTCATGCTGACCACGTCCAGGCCAAGACTTTCCGTCGTGACGCCGTGCTTTAACGAGCAGGGCAACTTGAGCGAGCTTTATCGCCGCGTCACCGACGCGTGCAGGGCGTCGGTGGGCGACGACTACGAGATCGTCCTGATCGACGACGGATCCTCGGATGCGACGCGGCCGATCATCAGGGATCTGTCGGAGAAGGACCCCCACGTCGTCGGCGTGCTTCTGTCGCGCAATCACGGTCACCAACTCGCCCTTTCCGCGGGCCTTCACGTTTGTCGTGGCCAGCGCGTTCTTATCATCGATGGCGATCTCCAGGATCCGCCTGAGCTGCTCTCGGACATGATGGCACTCATGGACCGTGAGAAGGCCGACGTCGTCTATGGGCAGCGCGACGAACGACAAGGCGAGTCCGCCTTCAAGAAGTTCACGGCGAGCATGTTCTATCGCCTTCTGAACAGCCTGACGGACACAAAGATACCGGTCGATACGGGTGACTTCCGGCTCATGAGCCGCAGGACGCTCGATGAGCTCAACCGGATGCCGGAGCAGCACCGTTTCATCCGTGGCATGGTGAGCTGGATCGGCTTTCGCCAAATCCCGCTCCGCTATGATCGCAAGGAGCGCTTCAGCGGCGAGACGAAGTACCCCCTCAAGAAGATGCTGCGGTTCGCGATCGACGCCATATCCGGGTTCTCGATCCTTCCGCTGCGCTTTGCGACCTACCTCGGGTTCGTCTTCTCGATCGTGGGCATGATCTTCTTCCTTTACACGGCCTACAGCTACTTCTCGGGTATCGCTATCCAGGGCTGGACGACGCTCATGACCGTGGTGCTCATTCTCGGCAGCGGTCAGCTTTTCGTCCTCGGCGTCATAGGCGAGTACCTGGGCCGCCTGTATGTCCAATCCAAGAACCGGCCCCTCTTCATCATCGAGGAGGTCGTGCGCGCCGGCGATGCGGATGCGGGACACGAGCCCTCGCGCGAGCGCTCCTCGGCCGCCCACTAACCTCAGATCTGCTGCGCTTCAGAACGCCGTCGCGGCCACGCGGACGGCGTTCGCCATGAGCGTGAAGGTCAGGTTCTTGGCCGGCAGGAACGGCATCACCGACCCGTCGACGATGAACAGATTCTCGATGTCATGAGACTGGCAGGTCGGCGAAACGCTCCAGGCGCGCCGCTCGGTCGACATGGGAAGAGTGCCCGAGTAGTGCACGCTCGAACCCATCGGCCTGACGTGTGCCATGCCCGGAATGAGGGGCGCACCGAGGTCCCAGAAGAAGCCCCGCGCCGTCGCGCAGGCGGCCCGGATGGTCTCGTTCTCGCCTGGTGGCGGCCGGTAGCGGGCGGAGAGAGCAGGCCAGCCGTGGGCATCGACATGCTCGGGCGAGAGGGTGAGATAGTTCGTCTCCCGCCGCCAGTCGCAGAAGTTCAGATTGAGCACCGCGAGGCTCGACCGCAGCGCCTTGAAAACGCCGATGGACGACTTGAGGTCGAGCGGCAGTGAACGAAGGATCGGATGGGCGGTCGCCGTCTTCAAGGTGGTGATCTGCCCGTGGACGTAGCGATCCGGCGCGCTCGCTTCGATCCCGAAGGCGAGCTGGTGGTACTGGTAGGAGCGAGGATTGAAGCTGCGGCCGAGCATCGAAAGATTGCAGAACGGCGCGAGCACCTGCCGATTGTCCATGAGCCCCGTGAGCCGGACAATCTCTTTCCTAGACCGGTAGATTGAGCGCAATACGAGGTTCGACGTGGAGAGCGTACCGCAGGCGAGGACATAGGCGTCCGCCATGCGCCGCGTTTCTGCGCCGCCATCGAGATCATAGCTTACCACGTGCTCGATCGCGCCTGACGGCGCGAGCTCGAGATGGCTCGCAAAGACGTTCGGCACGTACTCGAAATTCGGGTAGGTGCGGCATTCCCTGAGGGTTAGGGACGGCGTGTAGAAGGCACCGTTCGGACATCCCCATAAGCATCGGCCGCAGTACCTGCAGGACTGCCGCGAGCCCTTCGGCGTTGAGAGGACGGCTTGCCGCGATCGCCCGAGGCGCGCCTTGTACTTCGCGCTCAGCCGTTCGCGCCGACGCTCGTAGGCCGCCAGAAGGCGGGCGCCGCTCTCGTCGAGGTCGAGCATCGGCTGGAGATGATCGTGGGGTGGAAAGCAGACCGAGAGATCATCCTGGCCGCCCGCGATGCCGATGCGTTCTGCGACCTCGCCGTAGTGAGGTGCCATGGCCTCATAGCCGAACGGGAACGCGGAAAGCTCGTCGTCATTCAGCGGATAGCTGCCGCCGGTCCAGCTTTCCGCGAGGCCGCCGGCGGCAAAGGATACGAGCGGGGAAAATCCGTCGAGACGCATGGCGAACGGCTCGGGCCGGTCGAACACGTAGTCCTTGGATGGCGGGAGGCCGTAGTACTCCTTGTCATTGCCAGGCTCGGGGGCGGGCAGGCTGATGGACTCGAAATCGGGCCCCAGGAAGTATCCGGCGGGATCGTCGAGCTGCTGCTTCAGGCCGAGAAAGTCTGCGTCGGGCAGCGCGATGGCAGGGCGCGCGCGCCCGACATCAAGCATCACCACCTGATGGTTCTTGCGCAGGGCGGTCAGGGCGAAATGCACGCCGCTCGGACCGGAGCCAACGACGAGGATTTTCACTGTGCCGACCTCGCGCGGGGAGCGGAGCGCGCCGTCAGAGCGCAGTAGAGCTTGGTCGGCAGCAGGACAGCGGCACCCAGCAACAGCGAGAGCCCGGAGACCATACCGTGGCCGGCGAGCGTGAGCAGCATGGCCGCGAGCGAGCGTGTCTCGACACGATCGAACGCCGCGTACGTCGGTGCGACGTGCTCGAGGATTGCCGTCAGAACGATGAGCTTCCTACGCAGGATCCCGCGCCGATGAAGTAGACCACAGTAGGCGTCGGCCGCGCGCGCGGTGATGCGGTTGCTGCGCGCGAGCCGAACTGTCGTCCGGTCGAAACAGGAGAAATCCTCATCGAAGGCGAGGCCGTGGACATGCGTCGCCCTCGCATACTGCGCCTCGATGTAGGCGTTTGGTGCTGTGCCCACGAGATAGGTCGTCAGCGCCCGGCACTCGTCCTGGAGCGTACGCTGGGCCTGATCCGTCAACGGACGCGTCTCGCGCCGCACCTTCTCCCTGCCAATCCCGAGACCGTCATCACCCGAACGCCCCTGATCCACGAGTGTCGTGATCAGCTCCTCGGTGCTTGGCATGGTCGCCTGCAGCTCGGTCTGCAGCCAGTTCGGGGCCGCGATGCTGTCATTGGCGAACACGGCGAGCTGCCCGGCCGTCACCGGCATCAGCGGTCTCGCGATGGGCTCCATGGCAGCCAGCATCAGGCGAACCGGCCCGAGTGGAATGCGGAGCAGCTTGCCGGGCTTGTCGCGCACGGCCTGCTGTGTGAGTGCGAGGAAAGCGCGAAATGCGAGCGGTCGGGGCCCGCCGAGCTCCAAGACTTCGCCTTTGAAGCTTTCGCTCTCGACGAGCCTGACAAGCCCGCGGACGACGTCATCGACGTGGATCGGCTGGACCGACACCGGTCGCGCTCCCTCGAATAGCGGGACCACCGGCAACTTCGTGATCTTGAGCAGCGTGTTCCAGATCGGTGATTTCTCGCCAAGCACCAGGGTCGGTCGGACGATCACGAACTCGAGGCCGCTCTCGCGCACGAGCCGCTCGGCCTCGGCCTTCGTCTTGGCATAGGAGTAGTAGCTCTGGTCGGCATAGCCGGCCGCGATCGTGCTCACGTGCAGGAACCGGCGCACGCCCGCGGCCTTGCACGCTTCGATTAGCACGCGTGTGCCTTCGACGTTGACGCGCTCATAGTCCTTGGGTGTGGCACGGCCCGTGGCAGCGGCAAGATGGACGACGGTTTCGCAACCCCGGAGCGCATCCCGATAGGTAGCCGGCTCGAGAAGATCGCCGGTGATCTCCTGAGGGCCACCCACTTGGGAGGTTACGCCGAGGCGTGGGCGTCGCGTGAGGACCTTGAGAGAATAGTTGGCTGAGGGCGCCAACTTTCGAACCAGACCTTGACCGATGAAACCACCGGCTCCCGTGACAAAGATCGATTGCGGCATGAACCCTTCTCTCGGCCGGCCGGTGCGTCGTTGACACTGTCGCGCCGATAAAGCCGTACCCCTTTTATTTCGTTGACTGTGAAATACGTGTGAACTTGATCCCAGTACGCCGGCAGGCAATGGAGAGACGCCACAGCCGCGCATGGGCGCCGCCGAAGCATATGCTACACTACGATTGGCGTTGTCGGGAGCAAGAGAGCGGGGCATCCGTGCAAAAAGCTAATGCGGATGAAGGCAATGCAACGTCGGGAGGAGAGCCCCCGGTGGAGGACGGCCCGCCTGTTGCTGGCACGCGCGCCGGACTCGAAGTTCTGGGCCGGCAGTTCTCGCGTTTTCTGGCTGTTGGCGTCGTAACGACGGCCGTGCACTACGGCGTTCTGATCGCGTTGGTCGAGGCCTTCGACATCAATCCGGTGCTCGGCACGACCGCAGGGTTCGTAGCGGCAGTTTTCGTAAGCTATATCCTGAACCGCCGTTACACCTTTGATGCGCGCCCTACCTTTGGTCCTGGTCTGCTCAAGTACTACGCCTCCGTATCCATGGGTCTCGTGATCAATGCCGGGCTCATGGCCCTGCTTACGGGCTGGAGTGTGAACTATCTGCTGGCGCAGGTCGTCGCGAGTGGCGCGGCACTCATCTGGAACTTCTTTGCCGCCCGCTTTCTTGTCTTCCGGGGCTGAAGAACGCGGGACTTTCATCTCGCGCTACCAGATGGGCAGGGGCTTCAGGTACTCGAAATCGTTCATCAGCAGGATGATGCGCCAGACATTCCAGGCGATGGCGATGGCGATGAGCCCGCCGAGCAGGGATCTCGCAGGCCCCTTCAGCGACGCCCAGTAAATTGCAGCCAGCATGACAAGCGGGGGGAGGATGTGGGCCAGATGCTTGGTCTGGCGCCAATCCACCAGACTGAAGCCGACGATCCCGACCACGGCCCAGATCAGTAGCAGGCCATACGCCTCACGCACGCGTGGAACGGCATAGAGAAGTCCCAGGATCATCGGTGGAACGAGCAGCCATCCAGTGTGATGGGCGAACTGCTGCCACAACGCGAGCACCGAGGGATAGACGAAGCCGCCCTGCTCCACGCGCGTCAGGTTCACGTCGGTGACCTTGTTGAGCCGCCACCAGATGTGGGACTTGAGATGATCCTGAATGAAATCCCCTGGCGCCACCAAGAGGCCATAGGCGGCGAACGTCATCCATCCCGCGACGAAGCCGGTGCCGATCAGCAATCCGGCAATGACGTACGGGCGCGCCAGGAGTGTCCGCACGAAATGCTGCAGCCCGCCGCTGACGAGGGACGGCAGATCGAGCAACGCCTTGATCCCCGCGTGGAGCGGTGCGGCCATGGGCAGGAGCAGGAACTTCTGGTCCGTCCAGCCGCCGAGGAAGGCCGCCGCCCAGGTCGATCGCCTAATGGATGCGTGCGTCCCGATCATCCCGCGTTGTGGCAGCAGTCCGCTGGTCAGGAGATAGAAATAGGCGCCGCTGAGCAGGAAGAAGTTCGTCACCGCGAGATAGCCGCCGTATGAGGTGCGCACGTAGATCTCGGGTAGCGTCATGTACATGACGCAGGCTCCGAGCGCGGCGACGCGTGAGCCAGTCATGAGAAAGACCAGGAAGCCCATGGGAAAGAGCGTCAGCGCACCAAGGAAGATGTTCGGCGTTCGTGTTGGCAGCAGCACCGGGTCCTTTTCGAACTGTGCGTAAGCCTTGTTCCACTGCGCCTCGATTGTGCCGGCGCTCGGATCGCCGCGCACGGCAATGGACGCCTCGTGGTGATATTTCAGGCGGCCGAGGTCTTCGGAAATGAGCGCAGACTCACCGATCCAGACGTGCAGAAGTAGGGGATGTGCGAAGAAATAGCTCGTCTGCCGGTTGGTCACCATCGTTGGCGCGAGCTCGTGCATCAGCCCATAGGCCGTGCCCTGCGTCTCCATATCCTGGTCTTCGAGCGCAGGTACGAAATACGCCGCGCCGAGGTAGCTTTGCAGGAGAAACAGCGCCGCGATCGCCGAGATGAGGCGCGGCATCGGGTCGGCGAAGGGATTGGCGTCGAACCATCCTTTGCGGTGACCGAGCAGGATGCCGGCATTCGTCATCAGGGCGAGGATGATCAGGAACGCTGACCGATGGGCGGGCGCCCCGACCAGAATCAGGATCAGTATGACTGCCAAGGCCGCCACGAGCGATGCGAGGGCCGCACGAAACAGCACGACGACTGCGTCGCCCCGGCGATGATCGGTCCAGGCAAGCCCCGGGACGAGTAGCAGGATGGCGCCGACGACCAGCGTCTCGATGGGTGAGGGCAGCCAGCCGTTGAGCAGTAGGGCGGCAAGAAATGGGAGGTTCGAGAGAACGATCCTGGGGATCATGCCGGAGGACCAGAATGTCTCGACGGCGGCCCCAGTCTCGCCCAGGCTCTTCTCGCTGCTCATGCCTCGGACTGTCCTTCGCAAATGCCGGGATGTCGGCCGGCAGGAGCCGTCGCACCATTATAGAACAATGAATGACACCTTGCGGCTCATTCATGCACACATTCGTCACAACCGGATGGCCCGTATCTGTCCCCTGCAACGCGGGGGCCGGGAAGTCCGCAACCATCTGACGGCCCTCGGCTTGCTAGTGATGCAATGCGTTGGTACAGCACATTTTATCGTACATACTGCAGTGCATGGCTTCGGAAAGGTGAACGATTGTGCTTCCTTCTCGTCGATTGATGCTGAAAGCCCTGCTCGGGACTATTCCTTTGTCACTTTACTTCTGGAGATCCGAGACCGTTTCCGGCCTTCCTTCGGACGCGTCCGACGTGGTCATGATCGATGGGTGGATCCTTCGTCGTGAGGACCTGAAGAAGGCCCGTGTCGATGCTGCTTGACGCGGAGCAACGGCAGGACGACTGGTTCAGGGACATCGTATTCGACGTTTGTGTCTGTGGATCCGGACCTGCGGGGATCACGCTCGCTCGGAAATTAGCGGCAAAGGGATGGACAGTCGGTCTGTTCGAGAGCGGCGATCTCGAGTTGAAGATCGATTCCCAGGAGCTTTCGGAAGGCCCGAACGTTGGCCTCGATTACTTCACCCTCGACAGCGTCCGACTGCGTAAACTCGGGGGGACATCCGGTCACTGGACAGGTGTGACGCATCCCTTTGAGACCTACGATTTCGATACCCTTCCCCATCATCCGCTCAGCGGCTGGCCCATCGCGCGGACGGATATCGATCCCTTTGCCGACGAGGCTGCGCGCATCCTTGACCTCGGGGCCTGGGAGCCGGTCGCTGACATGTTCGAGGGGGCATCGGGCAGACTCAAGCCGATCTCCTTTCGCTCGAGCACCCCGATTACGCGATTTGGCGAGAAGTACCACGAGGAGCTAAAGTCATCCAAGATTCGCACATATCTCAACGCCACGCTGGTCGACCTCGAGCTTGATCCGAGCCTGGGCTCGGTCTCGAGTCTGATCTTCCGATCCTATGAAAGCGACAAGCCCTTTACTGTTCGCGCGAAGCATGTCGCACTCTGCCTCGGTGCGGTCGAGAACGCTCGCTTCCTTCTCAACGCGAACCGGCAAATCAGCGCCGGCATCGGGAACCAGCACGATCTGGTGGGCCGTTACTTCTCGGAGCATCCCGTTTTCCAGGTCGGCTCCATCGTGCTGCGGAGCGTCCCACGGCACGGCCCGGTCCTGCACTACATTCCCTCTCGGGACATGATGCTCAAGGAACAGTGTCTGAACTTCGTACTGTCGATCCCGAGCACCGTGGAGGCGACGCACAAGAGATGGATCCGAGAGGCCGTATGCACGGCCGGCGTGACGCAACGCCTCGTCCAGTCGATCATCGGGCGACCGTTCCAGTGCTACGATCAGAATGTATGGGTGGGTTTCGAGCAGTCGCTCAACCGGGACAGCCGCGTGATGTTGTCCAATAAAGCCGACCGGTTTGGCCAGCGCCGCGCCGTGCTCGACTGGCGATTCAACGAGCTCGACTTCCACACCATGCGAACGTCATTCATCGAGTTCGGCCGTCAGTTGGCCGCAAGCGATCTCGGCCGGGCCCGCATGGTGGACTGGTTGCAGGCCGAAAAGCCGCAACCGCCTGGTATCGACAAAGATGTCGTCGGCTCCTTTCACAACATGTGCACGACGAGGATGAGCGAGAATCCACGTGAGGGCGTGGTGGATCGCGACTGCCGTGTGCATGGCCTTCAGAACCTCTATATTGGTGGCAGTAGCGTTTTCGCGACGGGCAGCTACGCGCATCCGACGTTCACGATTGTCCAGCTCGCGCTTCGCTTGGCAGAGCACCTCGATGGGAAACTGCGCTCATGAGTGGCTTCAGCGCTCCGATGGGGCTCGGTCTCGATGCGGGTGACGCCGCAACTCTCGTGGCGCGAGGGACCGAAAGTTGGTCACGCGCGGAGGTGCGCGCGCAATCCGATGCGCTCGTCGAGATCTTCAAGAATGCGGATGTGACCCAGGCGATGGTGTGCAGCGACAGTCCGCTCGACATCATCCGTGCGATCGACGCAAGTGCGCGGGCCGGCGTCGATCTCTATATCGCCCATACGACGATACCGGCCGAGCAGGTCGCCGATATCGTCGCCACATACGGTATCACGTACCGCATCGGTGAGGCCGACGAGCATCTCTCCAAGACGCGCCCAGCCACATCGGCGTCGGGGCGCATTCATCTCATGACCTCCGGGACGTCCGGCACGCCGAAGATCGCGGCGCATACTCTCGATTCGCTCGTGAGCCGCGCTCGCGCGACGGCCGATCACCCCGCCAACCGAGCGGCCAGATGGCTGCTTACCTACCAGCCGACGGGCTTCGCCGGTATCCAGGTCATTCTGACTGCGACCGTCACGAAGGGCATGGTCGTGGCGCCAGTCGAGCGCACGCCGCGCGGCTTCTACGACGCGGCCCTGCACTGGAATGTTACGCAGGTCAGCGGCACGCCGACGTTCTGGCGCTCCTTCCTCATGGCTGGCAAGACGGCATCGCTGTCACTGCGCCAGATCACGATGGGCGGTGAAGCGGCGGACCAGGCGACGCTGGACCGCGTCAAGGCGGCGTTTCCTTCTGCGCGCATTACCCATACGTATGCATCGACCGAAGCCGGAGTCGTATTTGCCGTACATGACGGCCTCGAGGGCTTTCCATCCTCATATCTCGGCCAGACGGCACACGGCATCGAACTCAGGATCCGCGATGGATACCTCGAGATCCGGACGCCAAATCGGATGCAGGCGTATGTCTCGGAGAACGCGCAGCCCTTGCAGGACGATGGCTGGCTTTCGACAACGGATCAGTGCGAGATCGTCGGCGATCGTGTCTACATCCTGGGGCGTGCAGACAAGACGATCAATGTCGGCGGCTACAAGGTCTATCCTCTCGCGATCGAGAAGCTGATTCTGAGCCAGCCGGGTGTCGACGAAGCGCGCGTCTACGGCGTGTCCAATCCCATCAGCGGCGCGTTGGTCGCCGCGGATGTGGTGTTGTCGGCAGGCGAGGACCCTGCCGCTGCACGGCCGCGCATCCTCGCCGCGTGTCGCGCGCAGCTGGCGTCGTTTCAGGTGCCGCGGGTTCTGAAGATCGTGGACAAGATAGCGACGGGTGCATCGGGAAAGAAGGCCTAGCGGAATGGGAAGCCGGCATATCATGGTCACGGGTGGCAGCCGCGGTCTCGGCGCTGCATTTGTCGAAGCGCTGCTCGCCGACGGATACCGGGTGTCCACCTGCAGCCGCTCGAAGCCTGCCCGGCTCGCGGCACTTCTCGATCGTCCCGAGTATGCATCGCGCTTTTATTGGGCGCCGTGCGAGGTAGGCAATGCCGATGACGCCAATCGCTTCGTCACGGACGCGATGCAGTGGGCCGGTGAGGATGGCATCTACGGGCTCGTCAACAACGCGGGCGTGGCCCAGGCCGGCATCCTGACGTCTTTCCCGAATGTCGAGAGCGAGCGGCTGATCCAGGTCAACCTGATCGGCGCTATTCACTTTGCCCGTGCGGTCTCCGAGCACATGATCCGCCAGAATACCGGCGGACGGATCATCAACATCAGCTCGATTATTGGAAGTCGCGGCTACAATGGGCTCGCCGCCTACAGCGCGTCCAAAGCCGGCATGGATGGCCTGACGCGTGCGCTTGCCCGTGAGCTCGGGCGCCGGCGCATTACGGTCAACAGCATCGGCCCCGGCTATGTGAAGACGGAGATGTCGGCAACGCTGACGCCGCCCCAACTCGCTCAGATCGTCAATCGTACGCCACTCGGGCGGCTTGCGTCCGAAGACGACATCACAGCCCTGCTTCGCTTCCTGCTGAGTGACGGCGCCGGCATGATCACCGGCCAGGTCATCCTCGTCGACGGGGGCGTCAGCTGCTGAGGCGTAAGGTCGGCCGTCGCGACGGCGGCCGCGCTACTTGATGTAGAGCTTCGCGAGCTCACCCGCCGTTTGAAATTCGATGAAGCCATCGGCAAACGGGTCATGCCCGGCGACGTCCTCGAGCTCGCGCACGAGTACGGCGAGGTCCAGCGAGTCGATCCCGACCGTACCATCGAGAAGAGCCGTATCGGCAGTTATGGGGCGCGCGTCGAGCCCTTTGTCGGCCAGGATACGCTGGACGATCTCGCTGATCTGCCCAAGAATCTGCTGTTCGTTCATTAGGTAGTCTCTCCAATCCGTCGAAGTTCTAGGGACAGCGCACGCGCGCGCCCAATGTGGCTTGCAGGTCGTCGATCATCTTCTGCGTTCTCAAGGGCCGACCGCGTCCATTCAAATGATACACGGTATCGAAGAACAGGCTCTGGTCATAAGTGAAGTCCAAAGGACGGCTCGGCGCGATCAGCGGCGGACTTGATTTGATCATGGTATCGAACTGGACCAGAACATTTTGCAGCTTGTCGTACGCTTCACGGATGAATGGCGTATAGGAGACGATAACCGGCACGCCGCGCTTCTGCATCTCCTCGGCGAAGCCGCGCATCTGCGCAATCATCTCCGGATTGATCGAGGCGCCTTCGGGCACGACCGCACCCTCGCGGGAAAAAGGCCAAACGACGCCGAGGTGGCCGATGATATCGCCCTCCGGCGTGAAGCTTTTCAGCGACTCGATCTCATTCATGTCGGCCGGGCCAGTGACCTCATAGGACTTGCCCGTCAGAGGCTCCTTGACTGTCTCAATGGCCTCCGAGATCAGCCGCATGAGCTTTGCCTGCGCAACTGTCGGAATGGCGCTGATGGCCTGCAGCTTCTGTTCGAATGACAGGTACGAGAAGATCTTGGGATAGGCCTTCGTGATGGCCAAGTGGCTGGCCGGCGTGCCGTCGACGGACTTGAAGAGGTTGTCGTACTCGAAGGAGAGCACGACGATGTCGGAAGGGTTGATGTGAGCCTTAACCTCTTCGAGCAAGTAGCGGACGCCGAAGTATCCGTTCATGCCCATGTTGACGACGGGGCATCCCGTCGCCTGTTGGATCATCTTGCTGTCGACGCCGTAGGAGAGGTTCGAGCCGCCGACGAGCACGATCTTTCGCGTATCGAGCTGCTCGAGGCGTTCGTGCTTCAGCCCAATGCCAAGGCTGTAGTCGTTCTTCTCGGGAACGAGAAAGACGATCGCCGCTGCGGTCGCGAGCACCGCGGTAGCCAGGATGACGAGCTGCACGCCGAGACGCAGGGGACCGTTCAGCCCACCACTGTCCGGTGCGGCCGCTGATGTGGTCTCTTTGGTCACGATTGTGGGTGGCGCATCCATGTCAGAATCTGAAGTAGAGGAATGGCTGATCCGCGTGAAGGACGCCGAGGACCAGAACGGACGTTGCCCCAGCATAATATAGGCCCCAGCGGAGCCAGGAGCGATCGGCCAGAAGCGCGCGGACCCTGTCCTTGTTGCCGAGCAGCACATCCGCCGCAATGACGATAGCGATGCCGATCAGGGCCAGGAGGAAGCCTGGCTGGTTCGGTCCGACCAGTTCCTTCAGTCCTTCGATGGGGGCCGTCCAGCCGGTGTGAAGATTGGTCGTGATATAGACCGCGTCAGCCACGCTGTTCGCGCGGAACCAGATATAGGCGAAGCACACGAGCAGGAAGGTCGTCGCGATCTTGACCGTCCGGTGAAGTGCTGGGTACTTCGTGAGGCCGATCGCGCGGACGAAGTTGTTGCGCTGCTTCTGCAGCAGAAGAGATGTGACGATGTAGGTGCCGTGCAGCACCCCCCAGATAACGAACGTCCACTGGGCGCCATGCCAGATGCCGCTCACGACGAACGTCACGAAAAGGCCGGCCAGCATCATCGTATAAAACTTGATCTTGAACCGCTTCTGTCGCGTGAGCGGCGTGTAGACGTAGTCGGTCAGCCAGGACGTCAGTGAGATGTGCCACCGCTTCCAGAAATCCTGGATCGATGTCGCCATGTACGGCCGGTCGAAATTGCGCACCAGATTGAAGCCGAGGAACGCCGCCGTGCCGAGGGCGATATCAGTATAGCCGCTGAAATCGCAATAGAGTTGGAAGGCGTACATGAAGGTCGCGAGCGTGAGCGTGACGCCGTCCGCGGCGTGCGGCGCGTTGTAGACTGCGTCCACATGTGGTGCGATCCGGTCTGCGACGACGGCCTTCTTGAAGACTCCCCAGAGTATGAGCTGAAGGCCGAAGACCGCCTGCTCGTACTTGAAGTCAGGCGGTGCGTGAAGTTGCGGCAGGAGGTTCTTCGTCCGCTCGATCGGCCCAGCGATCAGCTTGGGAAAGAAGAGGACGTAGAGCGAGAAGATGCCGATGTGGCGCTCGGCCTGTGTTCCCCTGAACACGTCGATCAGGTAGCCGATCAAGAGAAAAGTGTAGAAGGAGATCCCGATGGGGAGAAGGATGCTGACGCTCGGGATCGGGTAGCTGAGGCCTAGAAAGTCGAATGCCTGGCGGAAGGATTCATTCAAGAAGCCCGTGTATTTAAAGACCGCCAGATTGGCGACGAGGAGGCAGACGCCGACCGTCAGCAGGGATTTTTTCCTGCCTTGGTCGGGCGCGCTCTGAATGCGAAGCCCGAAGTAGTACGTGACGAAGGCCGCGGCGAGGATCTGGGCGACAAAGAGCGGTTCGGCAGCGCCGTAAAAGTACAGGCTGGCCGCCAACAGCCACATCCAGCGCACGTGTTTCGGCAGCAGGTAGTAGACGACTGCGACGATCGTAAAGAAGATCGCGAACTCTCGGGAAATGAACGCCATGGCGAGTTATCGTCTCATGGACGTGGCGCTTCCGACTCAATCCGCCTTGCCTCTGCAAATTGGTACACGGTCGCCCTCGAGAGTTCGGAATTGCTACAAAGGCCGCCAGCTGCTGACCGCGCGGCCGTCACCATAGTACTGCTGCACATCCCGAAAACGAACTGCCCTAACCTTAAAGGGTAAAGCAGGCTTCGGATCCAAGTCAATGCGCTGATCGCATTGACAATTTCCTTAGTGCGGATCGCCTGTCACCAGCCGCCCCTCCGCGAGGAGAGGCGCCCACCTCAGACCGGCGCCGACACGAGATCTTGCAGCCATCTTTCATTACGGAACATGGCGTACTGTTCAGCCCGCAGTCGGTCGGCCAGTCGTCCGGGCGGCAGCTCGACATCGTCATACTTGAGGACGCTGTCCTTCGAAATATCGCCCTTCAGCTTGCAACCTTCGACCAGCCCTTCTGGCAAGTATCGTCCGCTGGACATCTCCTCGACGTTCGCGGCTTCGCCGTAAGTCATGTACATGCCGGAGTTGTCCAGCACCTCTCCGGCCTTGAGATCGCGCTTGGCGACCGCACAAACTTCGACGACCGGACCGCCGAGCGGCGGCGCAACATTGTCACGGAACAGGGCGACGCGTGCGATGGCGTTCGGCACTTCGAAGTGAACCAGGTGGTAGGGCGTGAAGAATGGATAAAGGGGACCAGGCCCCATCTTGTACAGATTGAGATAGTGCCGCTGCTTGGGATCGGTGTGCTCTGCCAGGACGTAGACCTTGGTCAGCGGCGTGCCGACGACATAGTCGATGATGCCGCCCAGTGCGCGCGCCTCGTCGACGTCGTACAACTCACCGATCCTCATCACGTCGCCGCGGTATTCCAAGCCCCGCGACATGCCGCGAGAGCGAACCTTGAACCCCGTTGCATTCGCCACGATCGCCTGCTCGAAGCTGATCTTCGAGCCGTCGGCGAAGCTGGTGACCATCGCCGGGTTCTGGCCCCACTGCTCCGCAAAGCCTTTCTGCGTCGTTGGATTGCGATAGGGATCCTGCAGGCCCTTGACGTTTCCGATAACGCGCGGGATCAGGCCGAGGCCCTTCACCCAGCGTACGAGGTTCATCTGTACGCCCGGCTCGTCACCCTCGCACGCGGAAAGAATGACACCATGTTTGCGCGCATACGTCTGTAGGATTGGACCGATGGTGGCGTCGATCTCGGCATTTAAGAGCACGACGTCCTTGCCATGCTTGAAGGCCTCCAGCGCCAAATGCGCCCCGAACTCGACCGATCCAGTCGCGTCGACCACGACGTCCACGTGCTCCGAGCGCGCGATCAGCATTGCATCTGCTGTCGCAGCCGGCCGTCCAGCCGATATCTCCTTGTCCAGCGCGGCTTGGCTTTCCACGATGCGCGCATCCTCGAAGCCCGAATAGCGCAGGACATCGAGTGCGCGCTGCGGCTTGCGGTTCGAGATTGCGGCGACGCGCATGCCCGGAATGCTGTGCGCGATTTGGTTGGACAACCCCTGGCTCATAAAGCCCGCCCCGACGATGCCTACTCTGATGGGGCGGCCTTCGTCCTCGCGCCGCTTGAGTGCGGTATCGAGCATGTGCATTTTTAACTCCCGCTACTGGGCCTTCTGCAGTGTCCGCAGGGGCCTACCCCTCACCCTGCGCTCATGCGGCGCTTCACCTCTGCCTCGATCGTGTCGAGCGGAGCGAACTTCTGATCTTTCTCTGAAACCACCGTGACAGGGAGTGGCCAGCGCAATCCGAGCTTCGGGTCGTTGTACATCAACCCACCCTCAGCATTCGGCGTATAGAACTCGCCGACGAAGTAAGTCGTGTCTGTATCGTCCCGCAACACCTGGTAGCCGTGAGCGAAGCGTTCCGGCACGAAGAGCGCGCGCTGGTTGTCCTCGGTCAGCTCGACTGAGATGTGCTGCAGGTATGTGGGGCTCTCGGGCCGGAGATCGACGATGATGTCGAGTATGGCGCCCTTGGTGCAGCGGACGAGCTTCGTCTCGGCCGCGGGCGGGTATTGGAAGTGCATCCCGCGCAAGGTACCCTTGAGGCGATTGTGTGCGATGTTCGCCTGGGCGATGACCGGCTTCAGACCGTGCGCCTTGAATTCTTCTTGACAGAAGGCGCGCGCGAAGAACCCCCGCTCATCCGAACGGCGCTCGATATCGAGGATGAAGGCCCCTTTAAGCTTAGTTTCCGTGAAGATCACGAACTGCGTCTCCTGAAATTGACTTAACGCATACTCTCGGATCGCCCGTCTTCCCATTTGGCGTCGAGTTTGCATCCACGCTTAGCAGCTTCCGGGCCAGATTGGCAGCCAGGATAACGGGTAAGTTTGATCCGACGGACGCCTAGTTTGCCGCTTGCCCTACCAAGGGAGATCATATTAGTGAATCTTACATATGCTTCTATGAATGACTTGCCGGCGGCCAGATGTTGGGCATGATTGCGCGCGGCTCTTGAGAGGGGATCCCCATGAAAGTCGTGCTTTTCTGCGGTGGCCTCGGCACGCGGATCCGGGATTATACAGAAAACGTACCCAAGCCTATGATCCCGGTCGGAAATCATCCGATCCTGTGGCATATAATGCAGTATTATAGCCAATACGGGCATCGCGATTTTGTTCTTTGTCTCGGATACAAGGCGAATATTGTTAAAGATTATTTTTCTAAAGTTAATCCCACGACATATAGCGACTGCGTCATTTCGGATTTCGGGACGAAAATCGAGCTTATCGGCGAGCAGCCGCCCGATTGGCGCGTTACACTCGTCGACACCGGAATTTGGCGCAATATCGGCGAGCGCTTGATGGCGGTGCGTCATCTAGTGAAGGATGAGGAGGTCTTCCTCGCGAACTATAGCGACGGCCTCTCCGATCTGCCGCTTCCCGAGATGATCGAGCGCTTCAAGGCGAGCGGAAAAGTTGCGTGTTTCGTCTGCGTGCGCCCGCCTTTCAACTTTCATCTGGTGGAATTCGATGCGCAGGGCACTGTCGAGCGCCTACGCGCCAATACGGAATCCGAAACCTGGATCAACGGCGGATATTTCATCTTCCGCAAGGAGATATTCGATTACATCCGCGACGGCGAGGAACTCGTACTCGAGCCCTTCAGCAGGTTGATCGAGGCCGGTCAACTCTATGCCTACAAATACGAGGGGTTCTGGCGTGCGATGGACACGCTGCGCGACCGACAAGTGCTCGAGGAGATGGCTGAGCGTGGCAACATGCCATGGCGCCTCTCGAATGAAAGACCACGGTCATGATGCCGTTCAAGTTGGGTGGTGCAGGCAGTAGGCTTTCCGTCCTATGCCTTGGCGCTCACTCCGACGATATCGAGATCGGCGCCGGAGGCACCCTGCTCTCGCTGATCGCAGAGGGCATCGAACTCGACGTCCTGTGGTGCGTCATGAGCGGGTCGGCAGCGCGCAAGACCGAGGCTGAGGACGCAGCACAGGACTTCCTAGCCGGTGCCCGAACGCCGCGGGTCGAGGTGATGTCGTTCAAGGATGGCTCCTTTCCGGCGCAGTATGAAGGCGTCAAGGCGTGGTTCGAGGAACTCAAGACGCGCGTCCAGCCGGATCTCATCCTGACGCACCGGCGCGACGACCGGCACCAGGACCATCGCGAGGTCAGCCAGCATACCTGGAGCACATTCCGAAACCACACGATCCTGGAATATGAGATCCCCAAGTGGGACGGCGACATCGGTCAGCCCAACACCTACGTGCCCCTGCGTGCCGAGATCCTCAACCGCAAGATCGAGCTCCTGATGAAGCACTTCGGGACACAGCGATCCAAGGCTTGGTTCGACTATGAGGTTTTCCGAGGGCTCGCACGTCTGCGCGGCATGGAGTGTGTCGCGCCTGAGCGCTACGCCGAGGCTTTCGTTGCGCGGAAACTGGCGTTGGCGGTTGCTTCATAGCTTAGTGGGTGGCGGATCTCGCCGCGAGGAGTCATGCCGGAACCGCTCCGCATAGCCGTCGTCATCCCCTACTATCAGGAGCAGCGAGGCGTGCTCGCGCGCGGCCTTGTGTCGATATTCGCGCAAGTCGTCGCGCCTTCTGTTCGGATCGACGTATTTGTTGTCGACGACGCCTCGCCGGTCGATCCGGCAGGGGATATTGTCGACGCAGGTGCAGCGCCTGCGCACGTCACCGTCAGGATACTGCGGCGTCCCAACGGCGGGCCGGGTGCGGCGCGCAATACGGGTCTCGACGCGGCTACGGCAGATCACGAAGTGGTGGCGTTTCTCGATTCGGACGACGTCTGGCGCAGCGACCACCTTGCTCGCGCGCAGATCGGATTGAAAACGGGGGCTGATCTCTACTTCTGCGACTTCACCAGCCCGGATCATCGCGACGGCTACCTCCAGTCCACGAAGCTCTATGCCGATTTGACAAGGGGCGGCGAGGCGGGAAGCACCGCGGTATCCCACGGCGCGGACGTCTGGAGTTGCGAGGGTGCGCGTCTTGCCGAGTGGACGATCCGCGAGTATCTGGCCCAGACATCCACCATCGTCTATAGCGTGGCGCGGCTAGGTCACATTCGATTCTCCGAGCATTTGCGCCTCGCGGGTGAGGATCACCTGTTCTTTCTCGATCTTGCTGTCGGCGCGACGCGCGCCTCACTCTCGCTCGAGCGTGAAGTCGAGCGCGGTGCAGGTATCAACGTCTATGACAGCGCGCGGACGTGGGGCGATCCGCGCGACCTCCGCCGCCGGATCTACAATCTTGGGGCGCTGAGGCTCATGAGCACGCGGGCTGCTTGGAACGGAGCGACGAGGCAACTGCTCGACGATCGCCTCGCTCAGTCACGAAGAGTGGTCAGCTTCCTGCTCGTGCGGCAGATGTTCACATTCCGCAGCGTGCCTCTCGCGGCGCTGCGCATGGCATGGAGCTGTGACAGGCGCACGGCTCTTCTGTTTCCCTTCGGCGCTGCCGCATTCCTGGCGACCAAGCTCGTCGGCAGGGCCGGCCTTAACGAAAGTGAAATCGAGAAGTAGACAGTCGGCATTCATATGCTGGATAGCTACCGTCGACCTGTCTGGTTGTTGTAGTTATTCTAGCTTATTTATCGCAGTTGTTGCGCATCTGGCGCCGGCAGCCGGATCGGTTGGTCAGATCGGATCCCGAGCAAGAAAAATGAGTCCAGCGGCACCTCTCGTTGCAGTTGTTACGCCCGTCTACAATGGCGCCAAATATCTCGCTGAGACCATGGCGTGCGTACAGGCGCAAACCTATCCGCACCTTGTCCACGTCGTTCTCGACAATGCCTCGACGGATGCGACCCCGGAGATCATACGGTCGTTCGAGAACCAGCGCGTACCGCTGATCACGGCGCGCAATAACGCGACCGTGCCGTTTGCGGAGAATTGGGAGCGCTCGCTCGCTCTCGTGCCGGCAGAAGCCGCCTACTTCCGGCTGCTGTGCGCAGACGACAAGATGACCGCGAATGCCATCGAGCGGATGGCCGAAATCGGTCTCGCCAATCCGAATGTCGGTGTGATCGGCTGCGGTTTCCAGGTGATGGACGTCGTCCAGGAGAGTCGGTGGCCGCAAGGCACTACCGTCGTTCCAGGGCGCGAGGCAGCCCGCCGCTTTTTCATGGGCGAGGGGGAAATTATCGGCCCTCACCTCATGCACCGCGCAGATGTACTACGCATGCGCAAGCCGTTCTTCGACGCGGTCTACAACGGCATCGATACCGAGTCCTGTCTTTTCCTTCTCCAGCATGTCGACTGGGCCTGTACGACCGAGATTCTTGCTTGGACGCGGGTTCACGACGAGTCCCTGTCGCACGTCGTTATGCACGGCGAAGGCAAGCACTTCTCGGACTGGCTGCGCTATATCCATAAGTACGGCAGGTGGGCGATGTCGCCCGCCGAGTATGAGCAACACAAGCGCGCATTCGAGCGATACTACCATCGCCGCCTGGTGCTTTGGTTGCGGCGACAGAATGGGCGTGAAGTCGTTCGCAAGCATATGGCACTCGCGCGCGAACTTGAGCGAGGGCTTACAGCGCTGGATTTCGTCGATGCCTTTGCCGACGTCGTGTTGAAGCGCCTCAAGCTCAGGCCGCATGTGAATGCGGGCTTCCCGCTCGGGTAAGCGAGCCAGTTATTCTTGTCGCTACGCGATGGCCGGCGATGCGAGCAGCTAGGTCGGGTGATCACCGGGGCTGGATGCGCGGATATATGAGATGAGGCGCCACGCTTCGATCACTTCCCGGCGGTGGAAAACGAGGATCCAACCACAATAAATAACAACGCCGGCTGCGACGAGGCAAAGCAAGCGCGTGAGGCCCGCAGGAAATGGGAGCATGAGCTTGAGCGTGCATAAGGCGGCGAACATGGCCAAGCCCGATAGATAAGCAGGCATGAGCGCTACCGCGAGATCGGAAACTCGGCCGCCGAGTATACGCACCTGAACACACGTCGCGACAAAGCACGCCGATGTCACGATGATCAGCGCCGTAGCCTGCGCCCAAACCGGACCATGAGCTGCCATCACCCAAATGGCGGGTATGCTGACACAGAGTTGCGCGATCGAGAATTTCAAGGACAGGTCTGTTCTATCCAGCCCCGCGAAAATGAGATTGCAGAAGAAGCCGACGGGAATGGATAAGCCCTGCAGGCCGATCACGAAAAGAATATCGCCGACCTGGCGGTAGCGTTCGTCCAGAACAAGCTTGACGAGGTCCTGCCCAACCAAAGCAAGGCCGAGAAACGATGGAACAATGAGCAGTGACGTGAGCTGCGAGAGCCTGAGGAACAACCTCCAGCATTCGGCTCGATCCGATCGGAGGGTAGAGAGCGTCGGCACCCAAAGCGATTGGATTGGGCCGGTCAGGGGACCGTGAAGTGCCGCCTCGAACCTCTGCGCGACCGTGAGTTGCCCCAGAGATCCCGCTCCGCTCCTGATGCCCACGGCCACCTGCAGTGCACGCCAGTGCATCGTCGCGAGGACCGTCGCAGCCCAGAGATTGAAGGCGCGGCGAAGGAAATCGAGCGCCAAGTCCCTGTCGAATTCCCGAGTAGGCAGCCAACGGGTCAAGGCAAACAGCACGCCGAGAGTGACGATCGAGGCCGTCAATCGCTGAGCCACCAGCGCCCATTCAAAGGCCGGGCTGAACGCCACCGCAAGGCCGACGGTCCCGCCTGCGATGATGCCCATCATCGATCGGATTGCTTGTGACCTGAAATCGAGATGCCGCAGGACGAGCGCGTCCATAACGGCGGTTCCGGGAACTATGAGCAGCGTGGCGGCGAGCGGCGGCAGAACAATGACGAGGTTCGGCTCGCCGGTAAGGGATGCTGCCCAGTTGGCGCCGGCGAAGAAAATCCCTGCGAGCAGGATGCCGATACCCAAAAGGGAGAAAAACGCCGTCGACAGCGCCGTAGACGTGAAGTTCCGCTTTTGAATGATGGCGTCCGTCGACGACCATCGCCCCCCCTCGGCGAAGAGGTCGACGAGAACAGCGGCGAGGGCGAAGACGCCGAAGGTGGCAGGCGACAATGCGCGCGACAGAACGACGAAGATAACGAGGCTCGCCCCTTGCGAGACCGCGAAATTTAGCAGATTCCAGATGTAACCGCGCTTTACTGCTGTGCCGATGCGCGGGGTAGCTGCCACGCGAGGCGACCCTTCCGCTACCTCCGTCACGTCTTCTGCTCGGTTGCTATGGGCTTCAGAATGGTTCGCGCGCCCAACGCGCCTTTGACGGACGGCGCAGCGGCTTCGGGAACCCGCTCGAGCCAGACCTCTCGCCACCAGCTGTAGATCGAGCGAGGGCAGAACAGGCGGAAGGGAGTATAGTGGGAACGACACCAGACGTTGTCGAGAATAACGGCTGGCGTCTTCATCGATCGCATGTAGCCTGTCCTCTCGTCGATAAAGCGTTCGACGCGGGCCCTGACTCGGAAGATACCGCCGCAGTAGGGCACCATTTCGCCGTCGAAGGACATGCCCCTGTTCATATTGTTCCCGTCGATCGTCGAAAGGATGAATTCGTAGGGTTTGACACGCACGAGCTCGCCGGGACGCAGGTTGAGTTCCGCGACTGGATGCGCGCTACCTGGCTGTACCTTGCCCCGCCGCCGAGGATAAGGTACTCCGCCGCGTAAGCGTTGGTACCAGTCATAGACCTTGACGAAGGTCCCGCCATCATCTTCCCACTTCGGACGGGCCAGAAATTTGAGGCCGTGGTAACTGAAGGACTGCAGCATCGTCTTTATCGAGACGTTGCGCGACTTCCAATCCTCCACATACTGGCTGACATTGCGAGTCCGAAGCTCACCCGTATAGAGTTGAAAGTCGGTCGCTTGGCATCGATAGCGTGGCCGCCCGGTGGCTGCGTCGTTGCTTTGGCTTACGCGCAGAACGTCCCCCTCCGTGCATTCGCCTTCGGCCATCTCCTTGTTTTCGTGAATATCCTGATGCACGCGAGGGGCCGGCGCGGGCTTCAGCCATGCTTCCTTCCAGAAAATGGAGCACTGTGCTTGGCATCCTCCGTGCGCCGAGCCGTCGCAGCGCGCTCCTTCAAGGATAACGCCATCGCGCAGGCTGCGTGAGAGCGTGCCAGTTGTGGGAAGGGTGTCGCACGCCTTGTGGGCGCGCTTGTAGACGCGAATTCGCGTGCCGCAATAAGCAAACATCTCAGGCATGAACGGCATATTCTCGAGCCGGCAGTTCTTGTCGAGCGTTCGCAGGATTTCCTCCTTGCTCCGAACCTCGACCCAGTCGCCGGCACACAACGCCATCCTGATCTCCTCGGATGCCGACAGCGATCACACTCGCGGGAACAGCATCAAGCGCTCACAGCAACGTACCTCGGCTCAATTGGGTCATGTCGAGCATATAACACCAATTCGATTCAACAAATCCTGAGAGCCTAAGAAGCATCGGCCGACAGAAACAGCCACGGTGAAGATCGAGGCCGAGCAGGCGGCGGAAACTTCAGGCAATCCCAACACGCTCTGAAAATCTGCTCTGATTCAGAGACGGGCTGCGAGCCGGATGCTCACGATATGGGCTCGGACGGTCGGTTCGGATCGTCGATCCGCAAATTGAGAGGGCGGAGACTTACTTCGTCTCCGCCCTCGTTATGATCCGTCGAGATTAGCGCGGCACGGTGCTGCCGGTACTGATCTGCTCCACAGACGCGCGGTTGGGAGACTTTGGCGGCTCGGCTGTCGTGCCGGCCGGGATCTGACGAGCGCCCCTGGGAACTCCACCAGGAATGCCAATCTCAAGTCCACCGCCGGTGCCAAGAGGGGCCGCCGAGATGTTGACCTTGATCGTGTCGCCGGGCTGGAGCTGCGTCGCTTCCGTCGCCTCGATCTCGATCACGCCACCTCTAACCTGACGCGCAATCGTGTACGAAACTTCGGGGCCACCAGTGTCCGCGCCGTTCGATACGAGGCGCATGCCGGGAGACGCTGAAGCCTGGCTCCGTGTCTCGACGAGGAGCTGCTCGTTGACGGAGGCTTCATGGCTGACCTGCTGAAGCCGCGTTTCAGTTTGCTGCAATTCAACGGTCAGATCATTCGCGCGCTTGTTGTCGAACTCGATCTTGGACAGCACAACCCGGCTGACTTCCTGTCGGGCGCGCGTGCGCTCGCTTTCCATGCGCAACTTGTCACCCTCGAGCTGAGCAAGACTGCGCTTCATGGAGAGGAGGCGCGGCTGCGTTGCAAGCCCACGGTCCGTCAGATGCTCGATGCCACTCAATTCAGACTTCATCAGATCAATCTGAGTCTGATGCGCGTCGAGACGCTTGGCGAGCGTATCGACTTCTTGCTCGAGGAAGCTCTGAAGCTGATGGAGTGCGGTGGTCTGCGTTTCGTACGCCTTGCGACGAAGCTCGAATACGCTCTGCTCCTTCGCCATCAGCGATGCGGTGAACTCGACCTTGTACGGGCGGCGCGTCATGCGCAGTTCGGCCGGAAATGCAATGCGGTCAGCAAGCGCCAACTCAGCCTCGAGCCGCGCCTTGCGCACTGTCAGCCTCTCACGCTCCTGCAGCAGCTGATCATACGTGCCGGACACGGTCAGGAACTCGCGCTCCAACCGCAAACCGTTGGCGCCGGCCTTGGCCAGACCGCCACCGCGGCTGACGCCCTGTAGTACAGTCATGCCAGGGGCAAACGGATACTCGCCAGACTTTTCGACATGACCCGTGACGAAGATCGGTCGGAACTCCGTCACCTCGACTGTCGCGTGGGGGACAGCGCCAAGATTCAGCCGCTTCGCGAGTTTGTGCGAGATCAGCGTTGCGAGCTCGGTCGTCGTGTAGCCGGCGGCCTTGACCTGCCCAAGCAGCGGCAGCGACAGCGTCCCCGCGGTATCAATCGAGTACACCTGATTGAGAGCCGTCCACGTGAACAGCTCGTCGCGCGCCGGGCGCCACTCGAAGACCTGAATGCGCAGCTTGTCGCTGACGCCGAGGCGGTAGGCGTCACCAACCGCTCCAGCGTCGGTCGTCTCAGTCTTCGGCTCCGTCTTCTGCGCTTCGCTGGCGAACGTCGGCGCCGGTGCTGTGGCCAAGCACAGGCCGATCATTGCCGCGCTTGCGCTGTATGCTAGAACACGCATCTGATGCGTCCCTGTCCGACGCCCGCAGGCGTCTATGCTCGTTGGCTTGGCGATACCGATGCCTTTTGAAGGCCAGCTTCGATTCTCAACATAATCTGACATGGCTCAGGACTTTCCCGCTTAGTCCAGCGCTTCGTTGTAACAATTCGCGTCTCAAAGTTTACGAATGCGAGTTCCGTGCCATTTGCCGCTTCGCAGTCAGCCAAGCACTCGAACCCTGTTTTCGCCCGCCGCACCTCAGCATACAAACAAAATAGAGAGGTCGACTCCAGTGCACACAATAGCACGAGTACTGATCCGCCCCACCTCACTATAAGGACACCACGTCGTAGCCGTCCGGGTGCGATGCAACAGAAGCCGCATCGAAAGTGGTAATTCTAAGTACGTCTTCTGATGAATGCGCATCCTCGGCGATGCGACGCCGTCGCGCGATGAAAGCGGGGCAGCAGCGGCATCATTTAAGCCGAAGCTCAGTCATTTCCGGCGATGCCGCGCAGGTGCCGGTTCTGAGGCGCGAGCGTTCGTCGTGATCGCGCACTACTGAGACACTCGTCAGACACACTCGTCAACTTCGCGATCTTCGCGCGGACGTGATGGGCCGCGCTTCTTGCCGGCGCATATATCACGCGTCGATTGCGCGCTAGACGCGGACACGGTGACGTCCGTTGATGAAGTGCGACGGGGTCGCCTCCTCGATGCATAGCGGCAGCAGCGGATTTGTGCCGGAATGGCGCAGGCGCCGATCCAAATCGAGGCGTGTGTCCGACTGAGCCGCCCCCAAGCCGAAACGATGCCTCCCGCAGCTGTCGTGCAATCACGAGCGCACCGATGCCTAGTGAGGACGAACTCTGGGGGCGCCTTCTGCATTCAGAAAGCCTAGTTATACGAGCTCGGCTGCGTCGATGCGTGCACTGCTGGCGCTCGACCCCGGCGTTGTGGCTCTGAGTTCTAGTCCAATAGGCTTAAGCAGAATTGCCACATCGCCTACTTGGTACGCCCTTTGCGGAGATTGTGGAAGTGCAGTGCAATATCGGACAACAGATGTACCGTGATTCACCCGGTCTTTGAGGTCACGGGATAAGAGAGCTATTCGATGTCAATGGTTTCTCCGCGCGATCTCGTGGCGATCGCGCGAACAGGTAATGCTGTCTCGAAATTCATAAAGGTCGTTCGCCCCACAACGGGACGGTCGGTCACACAATCCCATTTTGAAGCGGCCTTCTCGATCAGCCGCAAGGCAACCGTGGAAGCCGATCAGGCACATCACGCTACCCAAGGAACAAAGCATTCGTCCGGTGGTGGCTTCGGTTTCAATGAGCCCACGGACGAGTTCGGCATGACGCCCGTTGGCGGCCGGCGCAAGCGGGTCGTGGATGTGGTTGTTGCTGCGACGCTTACCTTCCTCCTGTCGCCTTTGCTACTTTTGACGGCGATTGCCGTGAAGCTTTGCATGGGCGGCAAGGTTATCTACCGGCATCGCCGAGTCGGCTTCGCAGGGCGGTCGTTCGACTGCCTGAAGTTCCGAACGATGATCGCGAACGGTGACGAGGTTCTCGCACGTTATCTTGCTGACAATCCGGATGCCGCGGAGGAATGGCTGAGGACCCGTAAACTTGCCAATGATCCTCGTGTCACCCGGCTGGGCCATTTCCTGAGGAAGACGAGCCTCGACGAGCTCCCCCAGCTTCTCAACATTCTGCTCGGCCAGATGAGTTGTGTCGGACCTCGGCCGATCGTTACCGAGGAGCTCGAGCGCTACGGCATTCATGCGCACGAGTATCTGAGGGCTAGGCCTGGCGTGACGGGCTCCTGGCAGGTTAGTGGCCGGAACCAAGTCAGCTACGGCGAGAGGGTTAGGCTGGACGCCGAGTACGTCCGCAAATGGTCTATCGCTTCGGATCTGGTAATCCTTGCGAGAACCGTCCCCGCGGTACTTAAGGTCGACCAAACGGCCTAACGGCTCAAGTGCCTCTCGGCTGTGGCGCGTGCTGCCGAGGCGTTATTGTGCCTCATTGTCTCTCTCACAAGTATACTCGCACGCAAGACAGTCTTGGCCGCGGTGTAGCGGCTCGTATCTCAGCCGCTGAGCGCGCAAGCAGCCTGTCTCCAAGGACAGTTAGAAAACCTTGGCCGCATCCAGCCGCATACCGCGTCCATTCCAGCGACAACCTTAAGCCTCCGCGCGCGTCTTCTCGCACGCGCCTCGCGCGTGCCAGTGCGCTCCGTGTGGCACGGATTTCGAATTGGTTGGTGTGTGTGTGCGTGCGTTCGCGGTGCCGTAGCGACGGCGTCGGTGGGCTGTCATCGCATCATGCCAGAGTGCGCCGGCGATCCTCGCGGGACGGGCCGTTGCTGCCGTCTGCGTGATCAAAAGTCGTAGTCTTCGGGAGGGCTGCCGCCGATATGGGCATGTGTTGCATTAAGGATGCACAAATGCTGAGTTTGGATTTTAGAGCAAAAGCGTCTAAATGGTGGCTAATATTGGTATAAAGTACGTCCCATTGAGGGATGACTTAGGCATGATCAGTGGGCGGCGGATCAGTGTGCATCGCCCGTATTGGCCAGAGGCTGAGTGAGTAAAAATGCGTACCTCTCCGCAGCGCTCGGTTTCGAGCAAAATCGCTTCAATCCAGGACAAGCCGGCACGTCAGAACGGCACGCCGCGCGTGAGTGAGGTGAACGGCGAGCCTGTCGCGACGGCCTCTCTTGGCGCGGTGCCGATGTCGATGTCGGTCGTCATCATCGAGCGGCGCGCGTTCGTGCGCGGCTGCATCCAGTCGATCCTGTCGGAGGCGACGACGCTCGACGGTGTCGGCGTTGCGAGCGTCGAGGAGTATCTGGCGCGGGCGGATCAGCTGAAGGCCGCGATCGTGGTGCTGTGCGCGATCGGTCTCGGCGTGCGCGAAGCCGATGCACAGCTCTCGCGCCTGCAGGCAGCGGGTGGCAGCGTGCCGGTCGTCGTGATGTCGGATGCGGAGGATCCCGAGCTCGTCATGACGGTGATGGACAAGGGTGCGAACGGGTTCATGCCGGCGGACATCTCGCTCGAGGTTGCGGCGCACGCGCTGCGCCTGGTTGCGGCGGGCGGGCAGTATTTTCCGGCGGGCAGCCTGCTTGCGGCGCGCAAGCTGATGGCGGACCGCCAATCCGCGGGGCCGGGTCCGAAGGGCATGTTCACGCGGCGTCAGGTTGCGGTGATCGACGCCCTGCGCAAGGGCAAGGCGAACAAGATCATCGCCTACGAGCTCAACATGTGCGAGAGCACGGTCAAGGTTCACGTGCGCAACATCATGAAGAAGCTCAACGCCAAGAACCGAACCGAAGTCGCTTACCTCGCCTCAGGACTACTTCAGGAGCATTGAGCGTCGGCCGCATTCACGCTTTCAGAGTGTGCGCGGGGGCCATTGCACGATCCTCTATAGCGGTAGCGCTGAATTCAGGCGCACTTCTGCTGAACTTGGCGTCAATCACTCGCTGGCCAGCGCGATGACGGGGTCGAGGCGTGCCGCGTGCCGCGCAGGCATGAAGCCGAACACCACGCCGAGCGTGAGCGCCAACAGGAATGCGAGCGCCGCCGATGTGACGGACAGGATCACGGTTGCGCCGAAGTAGGCCGCGCCGGCGCCAATGGCGATCCCGATCGCGAGACCCACAACGCCGCCCGTGCCCGAGATCACGACGGCTTCAATGAGAAACTGCCGGAGGATGTCGCCCGGCGTGGCGCCGGTAGCGGTCCGAATACCGATTTCGCGCGTACGTTCGCGCACGGCGGTCAGCATCATGTTCATGATGCCGATCCCACCTACGAGAAGCGAGATGCCGCCGATCGCGATCAGGCGGATGTTCATCGCCATGCGCTCGTCGGTGATGCTTCTGAAGGCCCCAGCAGTGTCGGCGATCGAGAAGTCTTGCCGGCCGTGCCTTTCGACCATGAGCGCGCGTACCGCATCGCGCGTTGTCGTCAGCATCTCCATGTCATCGATAGCTACGACGATGTACTGCAGCTCCCGTCGGCTACCAAGGCGATGCATCATGGCATTGAGCGGCACGACGAGCCGGCGGTCGAGATCCTCGCCGCTGAAGGAGAGGCCCTTCTCCTGTAGGACGCCAAGGACCGTGAAAGGCATCCGATCGATGAGCACCGTCGCGCCCGTGGGATCCGGCGTATCCGGAAACAGCCTCTCGGCTATGGTCTTGCCGATGACGGTGACAGCGCTTCCGCGTCTGTCGTCCTCCTCGGAGAAGTAGGAGCCGACCCGCGTCTCCCAGCGATAGACGGTGCGGTAGTCGCGGGTCGCGCCGACGATCTCGGTTACGGTCTCGCGATGACCATGGGAGATGACACCGTACTTCTCATCGACGGGCAGGGTCGCGATGACATTGGGTAGCTCGGCAATGGCTGCCGCATCCGGTGGCGTCAGCGGTGTGTAGGATGTTCCGGGCTCTCTTCTGTCAGTGACCATGATCGTGTTCGACACCAGGGCGGACGTTCGATCGATCATTTCGGCTTCGGCCCCCCGCCCAATAGCGGCCAGCGCCACGACCGAGGCGACGCCGATGACCACGCCGAGCAGCGTCAGGCCGGTGCGTATCGGATTGGATCGTATGGAGGCGAATGCCGATCGACCCGCTTCCGCGATAGGCGACCACCATGCACGCACTTGGGCGAAGTTCTGTGCGCCCGTTTGGCTGGCCGTCTTGCCAGAGGCAGGGCGCGAGACGCGGTCGCCGGCTACTGCCAACGGTGCTGCTGTCATCGGCGCGTTGGCGACCTTCGTCGCACGGTCGCTGACGATCCGCCCGTCCGCGATCTCGATCGTGCGGTCTGCCTGGGCAGCCACCTGAGCGTCATGCGTCACCAGGATGACCGTGCGGCCCGTCTCCGCGAGCTCGCGCACGATGGCGATGACTTCCGCGCTGTTCTTGCTGTCGAGCGCTCCGGTCGGCTCGTCGGCGAGGATGACCGATCCACCGTTGATCAGCGCCCGGGCGATGGCGACACGCTGCTGCTGGCCGCCCGACAACTGCCAAGGCCGCTTCCAACGATGATCATCTAGGCCGAGAAGGGCCATGAGGCGTTCGGCCCGCGTGCGTCGTACTTCCTTTGGTACCCCGCCATAAATCGCAGGCAGCTCGACATTGTCGATGGCCGTCATGCCATTGATGAGGTGATATCGCTGAAAAACGAAGCCGAAGGTCCGCTGCCTCAGATGCGCCAGCTCCGCAGTCCCGAGCCGTGTCGTGTCGACGCCGGCGATCCGGTAGGTACCCGATGAAGGGCGATCAAGGCAGCCGAGGACATTGAGGAGCGTAGACTTGCCTGAGCCCGAGGCGCCTTTGATGGCGACGAACTCACCTTCGTGAATGTCGAGGTCGATCCCGTCGAGCGCTGTCGTCTCGACGGCGCCGCCGCTCACGAAGGTGCGGTGGAGGCCGCGGATTTCGATGAGCGGGCGCGCTGGGGATGTCATCGTTCGATGCTGAAAGAGGGCCGCGGCGGGCGTCGCGCCTCGCCGATGATCACGCGCTCACCAACGGCAATGCCGCTCTTGGCCTCGATGAAGCGGGGGCCGCGGACGCCAGTCACGACATCTCGCAGGGAAACCGTCCCATCGGGGTTCAGAACGTGGACTTGGGCGCGCTGGCGCTCGGCCGGCCGTGCGATCGCGCTCGCACTTGTATTGCCGATCGCTTGAAAGGCAGCGGCCGGAATTGCGACTGTGTCCGGCGCGCGCGCATAGATGAATGAGACTTGGGCAGTCATCTCAGCACGCAGCGCGTTATCGCTGTTGGGGACGTCGAAGAGCGCCACATACGAGATGATGTTGCTCCTCACGTTCGAGCGGTCACCGCTCTCCGACCTTCGAGGCGGCCTTTGTGGGACAGGCAGAACCTCCCGCAGGCTCGTCGTCCAAACCCGATCGGCGTGACCGAAGGTCGTAAAGCTGACCGGCATCCCGACGGAGAGCCTGGTAACGTCCGACTCCGAGACATCCGTCCACACGGTCATGACCGCCAGATCCGCGATCCTGAGGATCTCGGGCGCCTCGTAGTTCGCGTTGAGAGTCTGGCCCTCCACAGCCTCGATGGAGACCACGGTGCCGGCGATGGGCGCGAGAATGCGCGTGTAGCCGAGGGCAACCTGCTCGGCGCGCAGGCTTGCCTCGGTCTGCCGGATCCGGGCAATGGTCGCATCCCGGCGCGCCTTGGCGACATTCATGTCCCGGCGCGCTTCATCCTCCTTGGCAACGGAGGCCGCATTCGTGCGCGATAGCTCGGTCTGGCGGCCATGCTGGCGCTCGGCGAAAGCGAGCGTCGCTTCCAGCTCCGCAAGCTCCGCCGTGAGGCGGGCACGCTCGGCACGGATGCCTTCGACCTTGGCCTCCTGGGCCTCCGCGTCGATCTCGGCGAGGAGCTCGCCCTCGCGCACGAGGCTGCCGATCCTGACGTGCAGTTTCCTCAGTTGCCCCGATACCCGAGCGCCGACATCGACGTGCGCGCGCGGACGAACGCGTCCTGCTGCGGCGACGGTCTCCTCGACGTCGTGACGGCCGATCAGGGAGGTTTGATAGAGCTGCTCGGGGTCGGTCGCGCGCGAACTTACGGCGATCAGGGCCACGAGCGCGGTCAGCATCAGCCCGCCGAGAATTGTCCCGCTTCGACGCCACCATCGCGCACGGGTGAGCTTGGCGGAGGAGCTGTCCTCCGTCTCACCCGGCAGGGACGGGCGTTCGGGCCAGTCGTGCGGCACAGCGGTTATCCCAACGAACTACGAGGCCGAACATGAGCGAAGTTAGTGGAAAAGACCCATAGGCAGCAAGGGGATAACGACGAGCGGACCGCGGCAGAGGGACTTTGAGCCACGATTTGATCGCTCCGCGGGGCTACCAAAACCGGTACGACCGCTCATATGCTTAGGAGCAAAAGTGCCGAGGCCAAGAGCAGCGGCCGTGTTAGCACTTCTGCCCGGGCAGCAATCGCCGCCAAGTGCTTAGCCGTTTGTCAAACGCGAGGGCCGGTTGTCGCCCGTATTCAGTTGATAAGCGAGGTTCCCATGGCACTAAGGATTAATGACGAGGCCCCCAACTTCACCGCCGATACCACGGCTGGCCCGATCAATTTCCATGACTGGGTCGGCGATGGCTGGGCTGTCCTCTTTTCTCACCCCAAGGACTTCACCCCTGTCTGCACGACCGAGCTCGGCTACATGGCCGGTCTTGCCGGTGAGTTCGCCAAGCGCAATACCCAGATCATCGGCATCTCGGTCGACCCCGTCGACAGCCATCAGCGCTGGAAGCAGGACATCAAGGACGTCACCGGCCATGCAGTGGAGTATCCGCTGATCGGCGATCCCGAGCTAAAGATCGCCAAGCTCTACGAGATGCTGCCGGCGAGCGCGGGCAGCACGTCGGAAGGCCGCACGCCCGCGGATAACGCGACGGTGCGTTCGGTCTTCGTCGTCGGGCCGGACAAGAAGATCAAGCTGTCGCTGACCTACCCGATGACGACGGGCCGGAACTTCGACGAGATCCTGCGCGTGATCGACAGCCTCCAGCTCACGGCCAAGCACAAGGTCGCAACGCCGGCGCAATGGAAGCCGGGCGACGACGTGATCATCACGCCGGCTGTTTCCGACGAAGAAGCACAGGCGAAGTTCGGCGGGTTCACTCGGCCGAAGCCTTACATCCGCGTGACGAAGCAGCCGCAAGGCTGAGCGAGACCCGACTATGAAAATACCGGCTGCCCCCGGCGGCCGGTACAACTGCGTCTATGGTAGATCGCGGTGCATGACCCACAGGCCCGGCACGCCGAGCATATGCTCGAGATCCACACTGCGGTGCTCGCGAGCAGCGAGAAAGCCTGAGCGTGCATAAGCGGCTGCAGCCGCATCATTCCCGATATAGGTCGAGATCTGCGCCTCGCAGCATCCACGGCGCGCGCCCTCGGCGAGGATCACATACGTGAGTTGCCCGCAAATGCCGTGGCGGCGGTAGGGTTCCGCCACGGCGACCCACTCGATGATCCAAGTGCCGGGCGCACCGCGCGGGAAGCAGCGTTCCAGGGCTTCAATACGCGCTGCAACGGTTGCCAGCTTCCGGCTGCTGTGCCCGAGAGCGCTGCAGGCATCGAGAAGGGCTGCTCCGAGCGGCGGCAGACCGTCCTCGCCCGGATCGAATGCTGCGAGAGCGCCGACCGGCGTGCCGGCGACCTCGGCGACCAGAAAGCGTGTGAAATGGCAGTTGCAGGCGAGGTCGCCGAGCGTCATGCGCTCGATGGCCGTCAGCAGCTCAGTGTCGGGGAGGTCGAGCGCGAAATCGAACGGCCCCCGCGGCAGATGGGAACGAGAAGCCGCGAGGATGGTACGTGCGAGGAATGGAGCGTGGGCGCGCGTTGCGTGGAGGATCGAAGTTTTCGTCGCGCCCAAGCCGCCGCTATTCCTTCACCGCGCCCGTGAGGGACGAGACGTAATAGTCGACGAAGAATGAATAGAAGATCGCGACCGGCAGCGAGCCGAGCAGCGATCCCGCCATCAGCGCTCCCCACTGGTAGACGTCGCCTGTCACCAGCTCCGTCAGGATGGCGACCGGCACGGTCTTGTTCTCGCTGCTCTGGATGAAGGCGAGAGCGTAGATGAACTCGTTCCAGGAGAGCGTGAAGGAGAAGATGCCGGCCGAGATCAGGCCCGGAACCGCCAGCGGCAGCGTGATCCGGCGCAGGATCTGCAGGCGCGTCGCACCATCGATCAAGGCGCATTCCTCAAGCTCATAAGGGATCGACTTGAAGTAGCCGATCAGCAGCCACGTGCAGAATGGCACGAGGAAGGTCGGGTAGACCAGGATCAGCGCCAGCGGGCTGTCGAACAGGCCGAGCTGTACGACCATCGTCGCCAGCGGGATGAACAGGATCGACGGCGGTACGAGGTAGGCGAGGTAGATCGCGAGGCCGACGTACTGGCTGCCAGTGAAGCGCAGCCGCTGAATCGCATAGGCGGCAAGCGTGCTCGCGAAGAGCGACAGGAAGGTCGCGCCGATCGCGACCATCATCGTGGTCTTCAGCCACTTCGGGTACGAAGTCTTGAACAGTAGCAGATAGACGTGGTCCAGCGTCGGCGAGCTGATCCAGAGCGGGTTGTGCTCGGCGAAATTATAGAGCTCGGCATCCGGTTTGAATGCCGTGATGGTCATCCAATAGAACGGAAATAGGAGGATGATGAGGAAGCAGGCGAGCGGCAGCCACAGCACGACCATGCGTCGGGCCCGGCTATCCCAGGCCATCGTCTCCGGCGGAGCCGTTGCCGAAGTCGGAGTCTCTACTGGAGGAGCCGCGGCGTCAGTCATTGGTCTCTCCCTGCTGCCACTTGCGCCGTGCGAGGGCGAAGTAGCTGAACAGCGTCGCGAAGATGAGGAACGGGATCATTGAGACGGCGATTGCCGCGCCCTCGCCGAGCTGACCGCCCGGAATGCCGCGCTGGAAAGCGAGCGTCGCGAGCAGATGCGTCGAATTCACCGGTCCGCCTCGCGTGATGGCGTAGACGAGCTGGAAGTCGGTGAAGGTGAAGATGATGCTGAAAGTCATGACGATCGCGAGGATCGGCAGCAGCATCGGGAATGTGATGAAGCGGAAACGCTGCCACGGCGTCGCGCCGTCCAGCATCGCGGCCTCGTAGAGCGAGGGCGAAATGGTCTGCAGGCCGGCGAGCAGCGAGATCGCGACGAAGGGAATGCCGCGCCAGATGTTGGCGGCGATCAGCGACCAGCGCGCGGGCCAAGCGGTATTGATGAAGTCGACGTTGGTCTCGCGCAGGCCCGTCTTGATGAGCATATGCGAAATGATCGAGAACTGCGGATCGTAGATCCACCAGAAGGCGATGGCCGAGAGGACGGTCGGCACGATCCACGGCAGCAGGATGATCGCGCGCAGCATGCTCTTGAACGGAAGATGGTTGTTGAGCAGGAGAGCCAGCCAAAGGCCTAGGCCGAACTTTCCGATCGTCGCGATCGACGTGTAGAAGACGCTGAAGAAGACGGCGTTCCAGAAGATTGGATCGCTGAACAGATATTGGAAATTCTCGATACCGACCCAGACGCCGCGGCGGCCGATCGTTGTGTCGGTGAACGCGAGAAAGATGCCGAGACCGAGCGGATAGGTCAGGAAGGTCATCAACAGGCCGACGGCCGGCAGCAGGCAGATGATGACCAGGAAGGGCTTCCAGTCGAAGAGGCGCACCAGCCACGAGGGGTCGGCGCGGCGATGTACCCAATTGGTCGTGGAGATCGAGGCGTCGGTCATGTGGCGGGCAATCCTGCGGGTGGCGGCAGCGCCCGGAAAGGGCGCTGCCGGTTCCGTTCAGCTCAGCGGAAGAAGCGCTTCGCGCGGCGCTCTGCTTCGGCGGCTGCAGCCTGGGGCGTCGACTGGCCAGAGGCTGCTGAGGCGCACATCTGCACCATGATGTAGTCGGCGTTGGCAGCGGCGGAGGCCTGGCTGATCGGACCCTTGTAGCCGATCCAGAAGTTGCTCCGCATGGTGTCCTTGAAGAGCGCCACCTTCGGGTCGCTCTCCCACACCGCGCTCGTCGAATAGTTCTCGAGCGGCTGCGCCCAATAGCCGAGGTTCGCCTGCAGCCACGGATCGTACTGCTCCTTCTCGAGCAGGAAGCTGAGCAGCGCCTTCGACGCATTCGGGAACTTGCTGTGCTTGAACACCATGGCGTTGAGCGTGAGGCCGGCCATGGGCGACACGTCCAGTTTGCCCTTTGGGAGCAGGCTGTGCTGGGTGTCCTCGGCGATCTCGGCGAGCTTCGGATCCCGCTTCAATGCGAAGTACATCGACACGCCATTCGCCGTCAGCCAGCACTCGCTCGCGGCGTAGGCGCGGTTGTTGCTGATGTCGCCCCAGGCGATCGTGCCGGGCACGAACGTCTTGTAGAGTTCCTGCAGGTACGTCAGGGCCGCGATGGTTTCCTTGCTGTTGATGGCGACCTTGTTGTCCGGGTCGACGAGGTAGCCACCGTGTGACCAGACCAGCCAGTTGGCGAAACCGTTGCCGTCACCGACAGCGTTGCCGAGCGCGAAACCCGCTGGCTTGCCAGCAGCGTGGAGCTTCCGGCAGAGGTCGAGATACTTGTCGAGGTCATCCGGCGGCGCGTCGTAGCCGGCCGCATTCACCGCCGACTTGCGCCACACCAGCGGACCGCCCGATGCGCCGAAGGGCAGGCCGATCCAATTGTTGGTGCCATGCTTCTTGCCGTACTTCTGGGCGAGCGGCAGCCAGCCGCCATACTTCTTGCCGATGTACTCGGCCACGTCCGAGAGCTCGACGAGCTTGTCGGTGTAGATGTGTGGGGCCTCGTTGAAGCCCATGATGAGGTCGGGGCCGGCGCCGGTATTCGCGGTGACGGCGGTCTGCTGGGTGATGTCCTCCCAGCCGACGAAGTCGACTTTGACCTCGACGCCCGTCTCCTTGGTGAACTTGGCGCAGTTGGCGCGGAAGACGTCCTCGTCCGGCTGCACGAACCGGACTGGGCGGAGCATACGCAGCGAAGCGCCCTTCTCGATGTCGAGTTTCGGCGGTGAAGCGTCGGCGGTCTTGATGTTCGACTGCGCATAAGCGAAGCGGCTGGCGGCGCCGAGCGCGACCGCGCTCGCACCGAGCTGCAATGCTGTGCGTCGGGTAATGAGAGCCATAGTCGTTCCTTCCCTAGGGGTTGATGAGTAGATTATTGTTTTTCTTGATGTTTAGCTTGCGAGGCGCTGGCCCGATCCCTTCTCGAAAAGGTGCACCAGGCCGAGGTCTGGCATCACGCGGATCGTCTCGCCCGGCTTCTGGGTGATGCGCTCGCGGAAGGCACAGGTGAGCGGCGTGTCGGCGATGCGGATCGTGACCTGCGTCTCTGATCCCGTGGGCTCGATGAGCTGAACGGTAGCGGGTATGCCGCCCTCATTCACGATACGCATGTGCTCGGGTCGGATGCCGTAGTAGCCGGCGCCATTGCGCGTAGTGGCGGGCATCGGCAGCACGGCGCCGCCTTCGGCGACGAAGCCGCCCTCGCCGGTGGCGCCGGGCAGGATGTTCATCGCGGGCGAACCGATAAAGCCCGCTACGAACAGGTTGGCCGGGCGATCGTACAACTCGAGCGGTGCGCCAGTCTGCTCGATGTTGCCGCTGTTCATGACGACGATCTTGTCAGCCATCGTCATGGCCTCGATCTGGTCGTGCGTGACGTAGACGGTGGTGACCTTCAGCCGCTGGTGCAGCTCCTTGATTTCGGAGCGCATCTGTACGCGCAGCTTAGCGTCGAGGTTGGAGAGCGGCTCGTCGAACAGGAACACCTGCGGATTGCGCACGATGGCGCGGCCCATGGCCACGCGTTGGCGCTGACCGCCCGAGAGCTGACGCGGGTAGCGGTGCAGGAGCTGCTCGAGGCCGAGGATCTTTGCGGCCTTCTGCACCTCGCGCTCCATGACCTCGCGCGGCGCCTTGGCGAGCATCATGGAGAACGCCATGTTGTCGAACACGGTCATGTGCGGATAAAGCGCGTAGTTCTGGAACACCATCGCGATGTCCCGATCCTTCGGCGGGACGGTGTTCACCACCTTGCCGCTGATCGCGATCTCGCCGCCGGTGATGTTTTCGAGGCCTGCGAGCATCCGCAGCAGGGTGGACTTGCCGCAGCCCGATGGGCCGACCAGCACCACAAACTCGCCATCGGAAATGTCGACGCTGACCCCGTGCAATACGTTGACCGAGCCGAACGCCTTCCGGACTTTGCGGATATCAACCGTCGCCATATTTCCTCCACGGGCGGAGCCGCTTTGCAGCCCATTTTATTATTTGAAACTGGTCGCGAGTGGAGCGATCAGACGCTTGGAGCCCGCGGTGGCAGTGGGTCCCATTAACAGGGTTCTTGGACTGATGGCAAGTATCGCCGGCGCAGAGCCATCTGCGCACGGCGAATGCCAAACTTTCTCGCATGTCAACAAGATGCCGGATCGATGCGAAGCCGCTTTGTCAGGCTATTTGGCTGCACTCGGTCGCCCGTTTGGACTGCCCTCGTGTCAATGAAATACGCGACCCGAGTCGATGACGATCGTCTGGCCCGTCATGGTCTCCGTGCGGCACATGGTGACGACCATGTCGGCGCAGTCGTCCTTGTCGGCAGGCTTCTTCAGAAGAGAGCTGGAAGCAGAGCGCTCGACCTGCTCGGCACGAAGATTGGCAGTGGCGCGCGTGCCTTCGAGTAGTCCGGGCGCGACGCAGTTGACGAGCGTCTCCGGCGCCATGGCGACGGCCATGCAGCGCGTCAGGTGAATGAGGCCCGCCTTCGAAACCGCATAGGCGATCGAAGAGCCGCTCGGACCGAGCCCGGCAACAGACGAGATGTTGACGATGCGCCCGCGTCCCTGGGATTTCATGACGGGTGCCACGGCCTTCATGAGGCGCATGGGGCCGGTGAGGTTCACCGCCATGATCTTGTCCCACACCTCCTGCGTGAGGCTGTCGAGATCCGGAAATGGGATTGAGATGTTGTAGGCTGCATCATTGACGAGGATGTCGAGGCGGCCAAAGCGTGCCTTCACCTCACCGACAAGGCGTTCGACAGAGGCGTTGTCGGTGATGTCGCAGCCGAAGGCCACGGCATTGATCTGATGGCTCGAAGCGAGCTCGCGCGCGACGCCTTCAGCCTGGTCGCGGCTCTGCGCGTACATGACGGCAATATTCACCCCTTCACGCGCCAGCGCATGGCAGATGCGCTGACCGAGGCCGCCGTTGCCGCCGGTCACGAGCGCTACCGAACCCTTGAGATCCATCGTCGTTCCTCCCGTTTGGGGCGGTCGCTGGCTTTTTGCCGTGCCGCCTTCCGGCGCCAAATGTGCGGCTTGACCACGACTGAGCGCAAGGCCAGTTGATGATGACACTGGATTGCTCAGGAGGATGGACCAGATGACTGCTACCGCGAAGGACCTGTTGGGGACGTGGCGCCTCGAGAGCTGGTCGCTCGTCTATGATGACGGTCGCCCGCCGGAGTTTCCGCTCGGCCATGATGCGCAGGGCCTCATCATGTACACTGCGGACGGTTACATGGCGGCGACCCTTATGAAGGCAGGTAGACAGAGCACAGCTCCTACTTCGGAGGCCGATAAGGCGATGGCTTACGCGCAGTCATTTGCCTATTCCGGTCGCTACGATGTCAGCAATGGGACGGTGTTTCATTCGATCGAGATCGCGACGAACCCCGCGCTGGTCGGCTTCAGGAGCACGCGGCACATCCAGCTTGAAGGTGATACGTTGACGCTCACCGGGCCCGACTTCTCGGCCGGCACATCACGCACGCAGCGTATTGTCTGGCGGCGTGCTCAATCTCGGTAGCTCGGATCCTTCCGATCGAGGAGCCGCAGCAGCGCCGGCCATTCGAGCAGGCCGTACGGGCGCACCGCACCCGGTGCGTACATGGCCGTCGATTTCTCCACGACGGCGGGCGAGAGCACGTTTAGCTCGGTGTTGCAAGCGAGCGCGGTGAGCTGTGCCTGGCACGCGCGCTCGAGGCCGTACATCCTATTGAAGGTCTCGGGAATGCTCGCACCGATGGTCAGCAGGCCATGATTGCGCAGGATCATGACGTCGTTCTTGCCGAGGTGGACTGCGAGCTTCTCGCGCTCGGACGGGTCGCGCTCTGGTCCGTTGAAGTCATGATAGGCGATGCGCGGGTAGAAGCGGTGCGAGGTCTGTGTCAGAGGCAGGAGCCCGCACTTGAGCGAGGACACCGCCATGCCCGCGATCGAGTGCGTGTGCATGACCGCCATCACGTCAGGGCGTGCGCGATAGATGGCGCTATGGATCACGAAGGCGGCCATGTGCAGGCCATAGCCGTGATCGACCTCCGGCTTGACGAGGATGTTACCGTTGAGATCGACGCGCATGAAGGAGGAGGCGGTCATCTCTTCGAAGAGCAGGCCGTGCAGATTGAGCAGGAAGTGGCTCGGGTTGTCCGGCGCGCGGGCGGTAATGTGGGTGTAGATCATGTCCGACATGCCGTAGTGATCGGCAAGGCGGAAGCAGGCGGCGAGGTTCACGCGCGCCTCCCACTCGGCGTCCGACACAGATGAGCGAACGGACGTGAATTTCAGGCCCTGCGGACCGACCATGGCGCACCTCCCGATTTTGCGCCGCGTTGAGCGCGGCTTTGGGGACGATGATAGTGCGCCGCAGGCCGCGAGGCCAGGGCAGGCCCCAGCCGACGGTCCGAGATCAGTCGCTCCGCTGGTGCATGGCGCGGAGAGCCACTGCGACGAAAATCAGAAATGAGGTGGCATAGCCGAGCGATGAGATCGCGGCGACCGGCTCATACTGAGTCTGGCCGGAGTAGAGGAGATAGAGGCCGACCACGAGCGCTGCGAGTGAGATCTGCGCTAGCCAGAAATGCGCGGCAGCGAGCAGCCGCGGCACCGCATGTCCATGAGCCGAGTAGAAGAGACCGAAGACGGCAAAGCTCAGCCATCCAATGACGAGGACGTGGGCGTGCGTCGGCATCTGCCCGTGGTTCTTGCTCATGGCCATGTGGAGGCCGAGCAGGATGCCAATCACGCCATAGACGAGCGCCGACACGAAGAATGCTTTTCCTATGCCTTGCATGATAATCCCCCGGTGAACGGCGCTCAGCGCCCAGCATCGGCGGCCTACAAGCGATTGCGCGACGTGTCCAGGCCCCACTTCCAGGGCGTTCCGGCTTGGGTGCATTGCGGCGGCTGCTGGGCGCGCGAATTACTGGCGTTTTTCTTAATGCTCATGGGTCATATTCCGGAGCGGGCATATTGATTGACGACGTTGCCTAGCATCTTACATGTTCGACCCTGACCCGACATACCCAGTGCATCCAGATGTTCATCGGAATACCTGACGCGTTCCGTCTACCGCTATCGGTTAGCCGTTCAGCTTGGTGGATGTGGGCCGCTTCCGTCCTGCTCGTCGTTGCGGGGCTGCTGTATTCCCTGAGCACACCACCGCGATCCGCACCAGGCAGCATTCGCGCTGGCGAGATATTCTCCGACTGCGAGAATTGCCCTGAGATGGTGCCTATCGAGGGGGGCACTTTTTATATGGGCCGCCAGCTCAGGCGTCGGGAGGTGCTTCTCAGCCGTCTCGGCATTGCATCAGTGCCCGAGCTGCGTACGGTCGACGTAGGTGCATTCTCGATCGGCCGGACAGAAGTTACTTTTGACCAATGGGATGCCTGTGTCGCTGACGGTGGCTGCCGCGGCTATCGCCCGCCTGATCAGGGCTGGGGGCGCGGCGCGCGTCCGGCGATCCATGTCTCCTGGTACGACGCGCAGGACTACGTGAATTGGCTTTCGCAGAAAACCGGGCAGACTTACCGATTGCCGTCGGAAGCGGAGTGGGAATTTGCCGCGCGCGCCGGCACGACCACGCCCTTCTTCTGGGGACGGCTGCCGGATAGGAACTTTGCTAACTTCGGAAAGGATGCATGCCCGCCGTGCTCTGGCGAAGTCGGAGGCCGCGACCGTTGGGAGCATACGGCGCCCGTAGCGCAATTTCCGCCGAACGCCTTTGGCCTGCACGACATGCACGGCAATGTCTACGAGTGGACACAGGACTGCTTCGCTCACCTGCCATCGGGGCGCGTGACTTCCGCGCCCGTCATTTCGGAGCAGTGTGTAGAGCGCTCCGTGCGCGGCGGCGGCTGGCACAATGATACGCGGCGCGTTCAATCCGACTATCGCGCCCACAATCCGCCAAGTGACAGGGACGACAATCTGGGATTTCGCGTCGCGCGCTCGCTCTGAGCGGCGTCTCCAATTAATGGTTAAAGCTGGCGAGAGCAGCTTTCACGTGGACGGGCTGTTGTCTCGCGGGCACGCGCCGTGAAAGCGCTGAGCCCTCTGTTATGCGCTTTCACTGCGGGCGTTGCTTCCCAGAAATCAGGGATTCCAAGGATGGCGACTGTCGGTGCAATCTCGGAGGATGCTTCCGAGGGATTGCGTTAGAGTGATCGACTGCCGGGTCAAGCGCATCCCATGAACAAAATGGGAGCGCAACGTGCGTGCATTCATTTGTGTTGCGGCATTGGCAATATCTGCCACAGCCGTCGAAGCCCAATCTACTACCCAGCAAGCCGCGAAGCGCACATCGAGTGAGGCCGCCCTGCTCGACGAGAAGGCGCGCGTTAGGGAATGCATGAAGCAGTGGGATCGCTCGACTCATATGACCAAGCGGGAGTGGGAAAACACATGCCGCCGTGTCGCGGCAGAGCGCATAAAGTATCTGCGGGAGCAGGGTTACGGAACCGAGCGCAAGAAGCCCACGACACGCAGCAAATCCTCACAGATGTGAGCGCAGCTGTTTCAGTCGATGATGTGATATCCGCCATCGATGTAGAGCGTGTCGCCGGTTATGAGCTTCGCGGCATCCGTGGCGAGGAAGGCCACGGCAACTCCAACATCGTCGATGGAAACCAGGCTTCGCGTCGGCGCCTTGGACTCCGCCTTGCTCAGCAGCGACTCGAAGTCGGAGATGCCTGAAGCTGCGCGCGTCTTCAGTGGACCGGGCGAAATCGCGTGGACCCTGATCTTCTTAGGCCCGAGTTCCGCGGCCATGTAGCGCGTCGCTGATTCCAGCGCCGCCTTTACCGGTCCCATCATGTTGTAGTGCTCGACGACCATTTGCGATCCGTAATACGTCATCGTGAACGCGACGCCGCCGTTCTTCATGAGGGGCTCCGCCAGCTTCGTCATCCGGATGAACGACCAGCATGAGAGCTCCATCGCCATAAGGAAACCTGGCTTGGAGCAGTCGACAACCCGTCCTTGAAGATCTTCCTTCGGAGCAAAGGCGATCGAGTGCAGCAGGATATCCAGGCGGCCCCACTTCTTCTCGATATCGTCGAACACCGCTTCGAGCTGACCTTCCTTGGTCAAATCCAGTGGCAGCAGCACCGATGAGCGAAGCTCGCGCGCTAAAGGCTCAACAAACGTGCGCGTCTTGTCGTTCAGATAGGTGATCGCGACATCCGCTCCGAACGCCTCGAATGCCTTGGCACAGCCCCAGGCAATCGACTTGTCGTTGGCGATGCCGGTGACCAGCGCCTTCTTTCCCTTCAGGAGCGTCAGCGACGATAGGTCGATCATGCTCGCATCTCCCGAACGTTTGAGCCCGCGTGCTCAGCTATGGCCCGCCATGTATGGCGCGCGATCATCTGTTCCTCGTCGGTCGGGATGACGTAGCAACCAACCTTGGAGGCGGGTGTAGATATGCGCAGCGCACTTTTCTTGTTGGCTTCGTCGTCGAGCTCGATGCCGAGCCAATCCAACTGCCGAATGACGGCCTCGCGAACACTCGGCGCGTGCTCGCCTATGCCCGCAGTGAATACGAACCCATCGAGACCACGCATGGCGGCGGTCAGCATGCCGGCGAAGAGGGCGATCCTGTACGCGAAGTAGTCGAGAGCCAGCTTCGCTCTCGGATCCGAGCTCGCGAGCAGCTCGCGCACGTCGTTGCTGATGCCGGAAAGTCCCTTAAGACCGCATTGCGCGTAAAGAAGATCGTAGAGCTCTCGAGAGCCGAGACGCTTCTGGTCCATGAGATAGAGGATCACACCCGCATCGATCTGGCCTGGCCGCGTTCCCATTGGCAGGCCATCGAGCGCTGTAAAGCCCATGGTGCTTTCAACGCTACGACCGCCTACCAATGCGCACATTGAGGCCCCGCTGCCGAGATGTGCGACGATGACTTTCTTACCCACGAGTTCGGAGGCAGCAGTGCTCAAACTATCTGCGATGTATTCATAGGAGAGGCCATGGAAGCCGTAACGCCGGATCCCTTCGAGATACAGATCCTCCGGTATGGCGTAGCGGTCGGCGATCTCCGGATGACCGCGATGGAAAGCCGTGTCGAAGCAGGCGACTTGTGTGAGATGCGGCTGTCTCGTCAGCAGGAGACGAATGGGCGCGAGGTTGTTCGGCTGGTGCAGCGGAGCGAGCGGCACAAAAGCCTCGAGTTGCCGAAGGACAGTTTCATTCACGATCGTTGGTGCGCTGTAGCTCGGCCCGCCGTGGACGACGCGGTGGCCAACGGCAATCGGCATCCTGCCCTTGCCGTACTCCCTCACGAACTTGACGACTTCTTCCAGCGCACTGGACACGCCGTCGATCTCGTTGGCCTTCCAGCTGCGATCGATGAGCGTCTTCTCTCCATCGGCCGCTGAAAGATGAGGCCGTGAGCCAATACCCTCGAACATGCCCTTCATGAGACGATCGCAGCGACCACGGCCATCAACTGAGAAGAGCTGGAACTTGATGCTCGAGCTTCCCGCATTCACAACGAAGATAGTGTCACTCATGACTCAGCTCGTGATGGGACAACCAGATTTCTGGCTGTAAGCGAGCAGCGACGCGACGGCGCAAGACGCCAGACGCGTTCTGAGATTGTCTGCGCGAGAGGTGAGAATGACCGGCACGCGGGCGCCGAGCACGATGCCGGCGGCATCGGCATTGGAGAGGAAGGAAAGGTTCTTCGCGAGCATGTTGCCGGCTTCGAGATCTGGAACGACAAGGATCTGCGCCTTCCCTGCAACCGCGGACTTGATGCCCTTGATGCGAGCTGCCTCCTCGCTGATCGCATTGTCGAACGCGAGGGGGCCGTCGAGTTCTCCGCCCGTGATCTGCCCACGATCAGCCATCTTGCAGAGTGCTGCAGCTTCGATCGTCGAGGGTATGGCAACCGTCACATTCTCCACGGCCGACAGAATCGCAACTTTAGGCGTGCCGAGGCCGAGGCCGACGAAGAGATCGATCGCGTTCTGCACGATGTCGCGCTTGGCCATCAGGTCCGGCGCAATATTCACGGCGGCATCCGTGATGAACAACGTCTCGGGATGAGTCGGTACGTCCATGATGAAGACATGGCTGACGCGCCGAGCGGTTCGGAGGCCATCCCGCTTCGTAACCTCGCCAAGGATCTCATCCGAATGAAGGCTGCCCTTCATCAGGAGCTCGGCCTTTCCTTCCCGCACGAGTGCGACGGCGCGCTCCGCAGCGGCTTGGCTGTGCGGCACATCGACAATCTCGATATCGCTGAGATCGAGGCCTATCTTCTCTGCGATGCCGCGGATCTTGCCGGCTGGGCCAACCAAAATCGGTATGATCAAACCAGCACGGAAGGCCTCGATGGTGCCGCGGAGGGAGCTTTCGTCACATGGATGCGCGACGGCCGTCGACAACGGGGACTTCGACTTCGCCGTATCGATGAGACGCTCGTACTTGGCGTGCTGGTGAACGTCGAGCCGAGGTGGTGATTTTAGCTGAGCTGTCGCCTTGGCCATGCTGAGACCCTCACGCTTGGGCTGCTGCCGGCAGGCCTCTCACCATTTCAGGTTCATGGCCACGGTTCCTGGTACGCCGTCCTCGAAGCTGATGACTTCCGCTGTCAGCTTGAAGCCCAATGGCTTGAGCTCCCGAGCATAGAACTCATAGGCCTTCTTTGCGAACCCCTCGAGCGAGTCCGGCCAGTCGGCATCGCCGTTGTTGATGAGGCGACCGCGGTCATTGCAGTACTTGCACGGAAAGGTCAGCACCTCGATCTGATGTCTGCCCTGCTTTGCTGCGATGCTGATGGCGTTATTGATGCGGGTCACAACTTCGGGGTGAAGCTCCCGCGACAAGAAGGCCTCGTGCAGGTCCTTCTTCATCTTCTCTTGCTTGATCTTGTACTGGCGCTCCTCGTCCATTTTGGCGGCCTCGGCTTCCGAGGTCATTTCCTTCAAGGAGAGCGGGTTGAGGAAACCGGCCATGATACGCATCCTAACAATTGCGACTCGACAAGAGATTCTTCGGAGCTTGTGCTCGTGTCCTAGTGGCTAGTGCTTGTGGCCCTGGGCTTGTGATTTCGAGGTGTGTGCATATCTGGGATGGTGTGGGTCATCACCATTGCTGCGGGCTTTGTCGAGCCTCAATAGAGGCTCGATCTCAGCCAATCTCTTCCGCGTCTCGGCTTGGCCGATGACGTTTACGACGCGACGCAGCCGATCAATGAGAGTCGCGGCGAGATCGGGGTCGGTCGCCAAGAGCTGAGGTATCGTGTCCAAGCACTTCCGCTGGTCGAGCTGAAGCATGAAGTACTGCTCACGTACGAGCTTCTTGAAGTCGCTGAGCGACATGCCGCTTCCTGCGTCCTCGCGTATGCGCCGCAAAAGATTGAAGCCACGCTCATCCACCGTCCCTTCAGGCATGCGCACATAGAGCAATGCGCGCGTTACAGCCTCGCGCGGTCCACCGTCAGCAATGGATCGCTTCAGCTCTTCGATGCGCTGATTGACAAGTGCGCGTCGGGCGCTGTCGCTACCTGACTGCGCGCGAACGTTGCGGTCGGATGCCTTGAGCCCGACGAGGGCCTGAAGAACCGGCGAACCATATACCGCGTAGAAGGTGGCCTCGGACATTGCATCGCGCCATTCCCGATAGGTGTCGAGGCTCTTTGCTATGTGCTCGGAGAGCTGCTCCTGAGCGCGCCACATCGGGTTGTCGGCAGGAACGATGCGTCGGCCATTCCGCGCATTATCTACGAATGCATCCATGGACTGCAGGAATGGGTTCTTCGTCGAGAACATTTCATACTGCAGTCGCAAGGGATGGAGATCGCGGATCCAGGTCGACATGGAGTCATTGGCAAGGCTGCGGATCCAGGGCCGCATGAACGTCCGATAGAGACCGAGATTGATCTCGGACACGCGGGCAGCGGTCGCAAAGCAGCGCTCGTCTTCCTCGCTGTTGCTGCCGAGGGCGCGGATGTCGTCCAAGGATCTGGTAACGAAGCGGACGAGATAGTCTCCATACACGAGGTCGGATGTGGGATCGGCCTCGCTCTTCGGCGTCAATACAGCCTCGTAGAGACCAGGCGGCAGAACGTCGATCAGGTCAATATTGCTCGCAAACTCGTCATGCTCCTTCTTCGCGACAGAGGCGGAGACGAAAATGCCGAGATGACCAATCGTGTCGTGCAGCGCATAGACGATCGTTTGGCCGTTTGCGCGGATTTCATCGACGTTCTTGTAGAGATCGAGGATCCAGTCCAACGCCTGCTGGGGCGGCGTTATATTGTCGGCCTTGGAGCAGAACACGACGATCGGCGACCGGATGTTGCGGAGATCGATGCGTGTTCCGTCCGACGCTTCGATGTTACCGGAGACGAGCTTGTTGCCGACGAACAGCTCGTCGGCAATGAACTGCATCTCCTCCGCATTAAGGAGAACGTGACCGCCCCACCACTCCTCGAACTCCAGATAGCGAGGTCCCTCGGTGTCCACCTTCGAGTAGAGATTGTAGGTTTTCGTCCAGTAGGTGTTCGACGGATTGAGGTTCTCGAAATTCGTCACCAGCCACGCGCCGTCGAACTTGCCATTGCCTAGGTCTCCTACGAGCGCCGTGAGCCATGTTCCGCCCAGGAGCCCACCGGTGTAGCGCATGGGGTATTTGCCGTGGACGCCTGCCCAATAGGACAGTGGCGAACCCGCGATGATGATCGGCCCGAACAATTCCGGGCGCATCGCCGCCAGCATCATGACGGCCCAGCCTGCTTGGCAATTTCCAATGACTGCCGGCTTGCCTTCGGCCTCCGGATGAAGCGAGATCACGCGCTCGAGAAAAGCTGCTTCCGCGAGGGCTATGTCTTCAATCGTCTGACCGGCTACAGGCTCGGGTAGAAATCCAATGAAGTAGCAGGGGTGACCGGCCTTGATCGCAACGCCGATCTCACTATCGGCCTTGAAGCCGCCAATGCCGGGACCGTGGCCCGCCCGCGGATCAACGACGACAAATGGCCGCTTCCTCTCGTCGAATTCGAGGTCCGGCGATGGCACGATGCGCGCCAGGATATAGTTCGCCGGTCGCGGGAGCTGGCGCCCGTCCATGACTAGCTCGGCCTTGAACTTCAGAACGTGAGGTGCGGCCATCGCGGCGTGCGTGGTGCCTCGCTCGCTACGCTCCTTCATCACATCGAGGAAGAGCCCCGTGCGCTGAAAGGCGTCGGTCCAATAGTCTGTCACGGCGTCAAGGAACGGCCACGGCAGGGCAGGCGCGGGCGAGCTGGCTGAATGATGTTTGTCCATGAAGTGCACCCCCTCACGGTGAGCCGCCCAAGCAATTCCTGCGCGGTCAGCAACAGTGCGGATGCAAGAGGAATGGCGCCTCGTCACGTCGGACTGTCGGGGTTAACAATGACCGCCACACGACCCCTCAGGCATCCGTGCATTCCCTGAACTTCGCCAGGGGTGCTACTGAGGGCTTGGATAGCGGTGGCAGACAAGTGGACCGCCCGTGGGGGGCGTCCGCCATTGCTGCAATTGGGTCGAATGATTTGCTCGCCGTCGAGATGGAGGCAGCAACTGTCTATGCCTTTGCTAGAGCGACGCAAGGCTTTGCTTAGATCACGTCACCAATCAGATGGCGCAGATCGAGGGCGACTTTGAGAATGGTGAGGCTGACAGCATCGTCGATGCGCTTGCCGTGATCGTGTCGGCAGCCAGGGCCTATTCCCAGGAAGGATGAATTGCGCTCGCCTTAGCCTGACGTGAACGCGCCGCATTGCGAGCGTCTCACGATATCCGCCGATAGAGCCGGGCGACAAGTCCGTCTCCTACGAAGGGCCCAATGGGTGCACGCGCGATCATGGCATCGAGGCCGAGGCTCTTAGCTCGGTCAGGTAGACCAGCGGATTGAGCAAGGGGAGCAGCGGAATAAGAACGTTGACGGCGATCCACTTGTGCAAATCGAACGCTGCATAGCGCGATAGTTCCTCGGTCCAGTAGGACAAGCCGGGTGATACCGGCAGCGGCAGTTTCCATAGCGAACCCTGAAACCACATGCAGCCGATCATGAGGCGCATGAACCAGATCGATACATTCGTGGCGGTGCGTTGACCGAGATCAGCCTGCCAGTTGCGCCATGCGATCCAGAAGCTGGCGACGAGCAGCGCCAGGAATACAACGACGAGCAACGGACCGACGCCACTGGTCTGGTGGTCCGGCGTGTTACCGATCAGGAACAGCCAGGCATCATTGAACGGGTTGGTGCGCATCGGGCCTCTCCTGAAGCTGATTGCTCGGCTGTTTCGGCATCGATTGGGGTGATGTGTGCTGCTTGCCTTCGAGCGCGACGGTTATTGGTGCCAGCGGCGGCGAAGGTCGCTCTGCGGCGCCGACAACTGCCGCCGCCCCGTATCCCGCTTGCCTCAAAGCCGCGACACAGGCTTGAGCGTGATCGGCAGGGATCGATGCCAGCAGTCCACCAGCTGTCTGAGGATCGAACAGGGCTGGATAGAGCGGGTGCGCGACAATCTCCTCCAGGTTGCGGATGGCCTGGCGGAGCCGAACGTTCTGGGGCTGCAGAGACGAAAAGACACCTGCTGCCATAGTCTCAGCGAGACCGTCGAGCAGCGGCACAGACATCAATTCGATGGTGGCATCGACGTTACTCGCCTTGACCATTTCGACCAGGTGTCCGAGCAGGCCAAAGCCCGTAATGTCCGTGGCTGCCCGAGCACCGTGCGCGCGCAGAATACCTGCTGCATCCATGTTCGATCGCGTCATATGTTCGATCGCGGCCATCACCCAGCGTGCTTTGGCCCTCCCGCGCATGTGCGCCGCCAGCAGCGCCCCGGTGCCAATCGGCTTGGTGACGATGAGCGCGTCACCCGGTTGCATGCCTTCTTTGCGCAACGCAGTGTCCCGATCGACCAGTCCATTGACGGCAAAGCCGAGCGACAACTCGGCACCTTCGCTCGTATGCCCGCCAACCAGAGCGCAATGCGCCTCGCGCATGATCTCGTTGGCGCCCGCCATCATCTGCGAAAGGTCGGCTTCTACCTTGGCCTCGATGCCATACGGCACAGTGGCGATGGCCAGTGCAGTTTGCGGCTCCGCGCCCATGGCGAAGATGTCGCCCAAGGCATGGTTGGCCGCGATTTTGCCGAAGGTGTACGGGTCGTCGATAATGGCGCGGAAATAGTCGACGGTATGCACCGACAAGCGCGTGCCTCCCGTGTCGACGATAGCTGCGTCATCGGGTGCATCGAGGCCAACAAGTACATCGTCGCGCATCATCGGCTCGATTGATCCTAGTGCGCGTGTGAGGACGGTGGCACCGACCTTGGCACCACAACCGCCGCAGCGCATGGCCATGGCCGAGATCTCTTTGATTGCAGCCCGATCCGCGATTTGCGGCATCGGAGCGGCCGCTGGCTGCGGCATCTGCGGCAGCTCGTTGAACTTCGCCATGAAGCGGCGGTCGATGAAGTCCTTGAGCGTCCACACCCACGCACCCTCGAAGACGAAACCGTTGCGGGCCCCCAGTGCATAGCGCTCCCCCGTCGATATGAGGTAGAGGGCCTCGCGTTGTGGCTTGTGCCGGACAAGGGCCCGCCCTTCCAATGAGCGCCTGAGGTTCGTCGCCAGTGGGGGGCTGGCGCGTACGGCATAGACGCCCGACTTTGGCCGAGCATGACCTTCCATTGAAGCGACATCGCCGGCCGCGAAAACGTCAGCATGGGAGACCGACTGCAATGTCTCGCTCACACTGATGAAGCCCTCGCTATCGAGGGCCAGCCCTGTGTCGGCGAGCCAGCGCGCCGGGGCAGCGCGCGTCGTCCAGAATACTTCGTCAAGCGGAATTGGATCTCTCCCCTCGATGATGACCGCGCCGGAGCGGACCTCGGTCACTTCACCGCCGGTGACTACCCTGATGCCCCGATCGCGGAAGAGGTCGGCAAACCGCCGCCGCATGCGTGGCGGCATGGCTGGTAGGATCTCATCGCTGGACGTGACGAGCGTGAAGGACAGTGCCGAAGGATCGAAGCCAGCGGCGGCAACATCGCGCAACAGTCGGCTGTGTAGCGATAGGAGTAGCTCCACGCCCCCCGCGCCCCCGCCAATGACGCCGATACGTGACCGGCCCTTTTCCCTGAGTATGCGCTGGCGTGCCGCCTCGAAGCGCTCGATGAAACCGTCAAGGGGCTTGACCGGTATGGCGTGCTCGGCGACGCCCGGGATTTGACGCGCGCTTGGCGTCGAACCGATGTTGATCGAAAGGATATCGTAGGGCACCGGCGGACGGTCACGGCAGATGACATGCTTTGCGGCGAGGTCGAGACCGACGACTTCGCTATGGTAGAGGCGGGCCCCTGCGAAGCGCGTCAGAGGTCCCGTATCGATGTGCGCCTGGTCAGGCTCGTAGATGCCTGCAATCATGCCGGGCAGCATGCCTGAGTACGGCGTGTGCACCTGCCGGGTGACCAGCGTGAGGCGAACGCCGGGCATGGGGTCCATCCCGAACATGCGCAGCACGCCGACATGCGAATGGCCCGCGCCGACCAGCACGATATCCTTCAAAACGGGTGTCTGCATCGTCTCCACGCGGCTTCGCCCTTATCCTTACCTCACCGGCGCATCAGCGAGCCGGGTCGGCAGTGTCGATACACGCAGCGCCTTTCGCAGCCTGCGCGAGAGCATATCTATGACGATGCAAAGTCCGACTGTCGCGAGGATCAATATAACTGCAACATCGAAGCGAAGCTCGGAGATGGCGGCGTCCACATGGTAGCCGAGCGTCGCCACACCAAGAATGCCAGCAGGTTCAACATCATCAGGGCGACCATGGCCGCATCGATATGACCGTTGCCGGCAATCTCCCAGACGGGGAGCGGATGCCACGCATAAGCGGCAACATGAGGCACAGGCATATGCGGGCTTCCTCGAATGGCTTTCCCTCGAGCACTTCGCCAACGAGAGTTCTGAGGCTCTGGGCATCGTCGACATCGTACCAGCCCGGCAAAGAAACGACCGAGAGGCCTAACTTCTCGGCTTTTGCCATCGTCTGTGACAGGACCCGATCCGTGCTCCAGTCCATGCCGTCGAACAAGTCGACGTGAAGGCTCTTCATGCCGATGAGATAGTAGCCGCCGTCCGATGCCGGTCCGATGACGATACGATCGCCAGGCGCGGCCAGCACCGTATCAGCGGTGACCAGATAAGCGGGCGGCAGCGTGGGACTGTCCGAATTCAGTAGGCATACTGCGCCGTTACCCGCGTCAAACAGCGTCGCAGCTATCCTATGGAGGCACTCTCCGAGCGTGGTAGCGACGGTTTCGATCAGGCCGATGCTTGCGGGCAAGTTCGACGGGAAGAATTCCTCCGCGCCCGCGGGGGCATACGCCATCCACCCGCTAATGGGCGCAGAATTCGCCGCCGTCAGGATATTGTCGGCGGCATCGCGCAGGAACTGGGTGTTGAGTAGGGCCGCTTCCTCGAAAGTCAGCGGGGGCACACGGCGTGTCTTGGTCGTACCTGCAATCGAGGCCTTCGCCATAACGGCGATCGCACACCGGTACTGGGCGCTCGGCCCGGATTCATGAGCGATGGCTAACTGAACGGCCTCGAGCAAAGCATTGCCCATCGTGGATCATTGCTCAGTGTGGCTTGGAGTATACGCGGAACTGCGATTATTGCATCGGACCCTCCTTGCTATTCGGCGGGCCTCCGCCAACCGTTACACTCCGCTGTAAGAATTGGGGCCGCCGCAGCCGACCGACCGGAGCCGCGCCCAACGCCAGCATGAAGGCCGGGCAAGAGCATGAGGTGCCGCGCACGGACCGGACCGTTGAGCTACAGGCTCTTCGCCCATTTGCCGCCCGGATGGCAACGTGCTTCCAGGCGGCAGCGGTGGGCGCTTCGTTCCGTCAGCGATCCGCTCAACGCACTGAAGCTTGATCGCTGCGCCCCACCCGCGCCAAGCTAATAGACCGCGGACAAGAACATCGGCTGCAACGAAATGAGGGCCGCTGTTCCCATCGCCAGTCCGTAGGGGCACACGCCGCGCTCCGCGAAGCTTCGGATCCGCCTGAATGGTGCCGCTGTGGGCATGAGTATGCGCGCCTGGGTGCTGTTGCGCAGAAGGAGAAGGGCGAAGGCCATGATCCCACCGCCCAACGTCGTCAGAATGAGCAGGTCCGGGCCGAGGCTGGGTCCGGCCCAGAGGGTAAGCGCGGTCATGAGCTTGACGTCCCCGCCGCCGACCCATCCAAGAACGAACGAGACAAAGCCGAACGCAAATACCATTCCTGCCAGCATCAGATGAGCCCCGAAGGTGGACACGTCGAGCCTGATGACGGCGTAGACGAGAAACAGCGCCGTCAGCGTTGCGGGAATCCAATTTGCGATTCTCAATCGCGTGAAGTCAGAGACGATGGCGTAGCAGATGCAGAATACGAACGCCGCCTGAACGCACAAGAGCATCGCCACGCTGATCCCCCAATTTGACATCCTGCCGACCTTTCAAGTGGTTTCTATTTCGCGACCCGCAGCCCGGCCAGGCCGATGGCGATCTTAGAGAAGACCTGACCAAGCTCGTTGCCGGAGGGCGTGTCGTAGAAGCATTGCTGGCCCGGGCAGCGGGCGGCTGGCGTCGCGCACGCTTCGAGCAGGCTCTTGGTTTCAGCATCAATGGCGGCATTGCCGGTGTTGATCTCAAGCGCGATTGTGTAGACGTAGATGTCATCCGTGCTCGGGTCGCCGTCCTTGTCGGCCTTGATGTTGTTGCAGAGCGCCGCTGTCTTGGCATTGAGGACCTGACGCGACTGTGACCCATCCGTGGGACCGAGATGTCCCTTATTGGCAAAGCCGTATGCCGAGTAGAACGAGTTATAGGGGCCGCCTCGCTCGACCTGGTTGCGTCCGTCGGAGAGGAGGATGACGACTTTCGTAACGGTCTTGTCCCCGTAGGGTGCGCCATTGTCGTAGGGCAGCCCGGGCGAGATCACGCGCCATGCCCAGGCAAGTCCTTCGGGGATCACCGTGCTTCCTCGGGGCTGCATGGCATCGATGGCATCCGTGATTGTCTGCCTCGTATCGGTCAGGGGCTGGATGGGGCGCTGCACACAATTGAAGTTGGGCCCGTTGCCGTTGGCGATCTGCTGAGCGGTCAAGCTTTGCAGCGCATAGAGGAGAGGGTTTGTCCCCGGGCCGTTCAGATAGCTGTTGCTGCTGGGGCTGGCGACGGCATTGCCCTCTTCGTCAGGCGCGAAATAGGGTGCAAATAGCGTATCGGGGGATGCCAAGCTCGGGGGCGTATCCAGAATATCGTGCCCGCCTAGACGCGCACGCACGCAACCGCCCCACGATATGTTGCTCATGGACGAGAAGAGCTGCATCAGCGAAGGCATCGCGGGCAGCAGGGCGATGTCCTCCCGGTTGAGGACGCTCGCTCCGATTTCGTCGATCCATCCCTTGCCAAGCGCACCGGGGCCAAGGTTGACGGCACCGGAGAACGGCACCAGACCGATCTTCACGTGTGGTGAGACATCGGCCTCGTCGAAGAGAATGTTGACGAGCTGGGTGGCTGCGCTCTTGAGCTTGGTGATGCGATCATTGGTCGTCATCGATCCCGTATTGTCGAGCGCCAGCACGACTTCGAGCTTGCGCAAGTCGCGGGACACTTCGGAGGTGACGGCGATCTCCAAGCTCTGCGTTCCCAGCACCCGCAGGAAAGTCGTGGGAAGGCTTGCCGCAACACGGACGTTGTATCCTTGAGGCGTCGGCGCGACCGTGAACTGAGACAGCGTTCCCAGTGCCAGATCGGGATAGTTCGCTTTGATGAAGCTCTGGGCGAGCGAATTTGCTTCGGCTTCCGTAAGATTGAGCCGGGAGCCGACCGCGAGAGCCGCAGCATCTGCCGCGTTGTGGAGCTTTTGCTTGAGGACCATCGCCTGTCCGAAGTCCACTGCGACGGCAACCACGCTCAATAGCGTGAGCATGAACACAGTGGCCAGCAGCAGCGCCGCACCGCGCTCGTCGCGTCGGAAGCGTCCTGCGCGTGCAACTGCGACCTTTGTGTTTCTCACGGGAAGCTGACCGCTCATGTGCGACGCTGCGACTGACGCTCAGAGCCGATCACGAGGGCGCGCATCGGAAGCCGCCGTCGGTTCCCAAAACAGCGCGAGATTGTTTTTTGCTACCACGTTGTTGGGATCGGCGCGTAGTGCCGCATCGAACGAGCGGCGAGCGCTGTCCATGTCGCCCTTGAGATAGTAATGGTAGCCGAGGTTGTTCAGCACCGTCGGTGTATTCCCGACAATCTGGATGACAACGTCATAGGCACGGCGTGCGTGGTCGAAGCGCTTGAGGCGGTCGTAGGAAGCGGCAAGTCCGAGCCATGCTTCCGCGTTGTCCTTCTCTTCCTCGACGGCCTTGCTGAAGGCATCGACTGCAATGCCGAAATCGCCCTGTCGGTAGGCAAACTTGCCTTTGTCGACCTGTCGCTTCGATGGCCACACCCCGTAAGAAGCAGGCTCGATCGGCTTCTCGGCCGCCATGTTCGTGAGCTGGTCGAGGCTGGCACTGCAGCCGCCGAGCGCTATGGCAAAGGTGGCGGCGAGGATAGACGTGCCTAAGATCATGAATTTGCGCATCATCGAATCCCCTGAGAACTCTACGACTATCCGAATATGCCCCTGGACCGCACGATGACGGGCAGGAACACGACAACGAGAATGACCGGAAAAATGAAAAGGGCGAGCGGCACGACGAGCTTTGCGGGCAGGGCATGCGCCTTTTCTTCAGCGCGCAGCATTCGCCGCGCCCGCATGTCCTCGCTGAAGGTACGGAGGGTGGTAGCAACGCTCGTGCCGAGTTCCTCGGTCTGCTGCAGCAGCGCGCCGAGCTTCGACACCTCGTCCAGCCTCACACGGTCGGCGAGCGATGCAAGCGTCTCGGACACTGTACGACCGGCGCGGATCTGCAGATGCATGAGAAACAGATTGGCGCCCAAGAACGGGTAGTTGCGGACAATTTCCCGACTGACGCGCTCGATGCCGGCGCGGGGTGGCACACCCACCTCAGCGCAGATGACGAGGAGGTCCAGGAAGTCAGGGAAGCCGCGGTCGCATTGACGGAGCATCGCGCGCTGTCGCGCATCGACGGCGAGCCGGGGGAGGAAAGCACCCATGGCGGCTCCGCCCGCGCCGGCGGCAACGATCTGCGGGAGAACGGCATCGGCATTGAAATGCATCAGCGCTGCCGCCGTGCCCAGTCCAAAACAGAGGCCGAGAAAAAATCGCGCACCGTAATAGTTCGCGACAGCGTCGGTATCGAACCAGCCTGCCCGAACCAACTCTGCGCGCACCTTGGAAAGCTTGTCCCGACGGGTTTGGCTCAAGGCGCGCTCTATGGCGAAGAGCTTCTCCGCATCCGGGTCGAAAGGGGCGAGCGCGCTGTCCGAGGCGGGATTATAGGCAACCGCACGGCGCCGGATTGCGCGCCGGCGCTGGTCGATCTGCATCACCGCGAACAAAACCAGGAACACCGCGAAGAACACGAGGGCGCCGACCACCATCGGTGGCGAAAGGCCATAAGCTTCGAGGTGATCGAATATGTTCGTCATATGTCGAACCTCACCATCCGGAACATGATGACATTGCCAATAACAAGCCACAGAGCCGCGATCACAAGTGCCGGCACGACAAACCAGTCGCTCCAGATGCCGCCATAGAATCCCGGCGCGATGAACTGCAGCAACGTAAACAGCATGATGGGCAGGACGCTGAGCGCGATGGCCGAGAAGCGGGCCTCGGCCGAGAGCGCGCGAGCCTTGAGGCGCATACGCTGCCGCTCACGCACCACCTGCGACAGCCGCTCGAGCAGCTCGGCGAGATTGCCGCCTGTCTTCACCTGCAGGCTTATCGCTGACACCAGCAGCCCAACATCCGGCTGGTCGACGCGAGTCTGCAAGTTTCTCATGGCGGTTTCCAGGTCCAGTCCGTAAGTCACCTCGTCGCTGACGATGGCGAAAGCCTCGCCGATGGGCGCCGGAAGGTTGCGGACGAGACGGAGGGAGGCAGATACGGGATGGCCAGCCCGCAGGCTACGAACCAAGGTATCTATTGCCTCTGGGATCTGCGCCTCGAAGGCACGCAGGTAGCGGAGGCGCATGATCTTGAGACCAATGAGCGGGGCTACAATGGTAGCCAACCCGGCAAGAGACGCGGCGAGCCAGAGAGGAAGTCCGACCGCCAGCAGGGGCAGGAGCACGGCGAGCCCGCCGCCGATCGCACAGATGGGGACGAACCACGAGCCCGGTTTCAAACCCGCGCGGACAGTGCTGTTGATCAGGTTCCGCCCAATGGCCGGAGACTTGCGGCGATCGTTCGCCGCGGGCCGCGAGTGGCGGGCCGCGTCCATGCCGGTCTGGAGACGCGCTCGCAGGAGATTGCGCTGCGACGAGTAGCGCGCATAGGACAAGACGACGCCCTGGATCGCGAGCAGGTAGCACGCGAAGATCACGAAATAGATCACGGTGTCCGGGTTCAGCGCCTGGATCACAGCGGCCTCCCTGGATCCAAGTTGATCTCGTCGGGATTTGCACCATTGAGAACGAGCGCATCCAGGAAGCTTGGTCGCAGTCCCGTGGCACGAAACTCGCCCCTGACCCGGCCCCCCTGATCCGCCCCGGTGCGCACGAACCTGTAAAGCTCCTGCATCTGGATCACCGAGCCCTCCAGTCCGGTAATCTCGTGAATGCTGGTAATCTTGCGTTGCCCATCATGCAGACGCTGCATCTGGACGATGATCCTGATGGCGGAAGCGATGTGCGCTCGAACGGCGTGCTCCGACATGTTCAGGCCGGCCATGGCGACCATTTGCTCGAGCCGGGCAATCGCGTCGCGGGCGCTGTTGGCATGGATCGTGGTCAGCGAGCCTTCGTGGCCCGTGTTCATCGCGTTCAGCATGTCGAACGCCTCCTCGCCGCGAACCTCGCCTATGAGTATGCGGTCGGGGCGCATGCGCAGCGCATTCTTGACCAGCTCCCGCTGGCGGATCTCCCCCTTGCCCTCCAAATTCGGCGGACGGGTTTCCAGGCGGCCGACGTGCGGCTGTTGAAGCTGCAGTTCGGCGGCATCCTCGATGGTGATGACGCGCTCCCGGTTTGAGATGAAGCGCGACAGCGCATTGAGCAGTGTCGTCTTGCCGCTGCCGGTGCCACCGCTGATCATCATCGAAATGCGGCCCTTGACTGCCTCACGCAGCAGCGCGGCCATCGGCTGCTTCAGCGCTGCGTTATCGACGAGGCGTTCAAGATCGAAGGCCTGCTTTGCGAACTTTCGGATGGATACGAGCGGCCCGTCGACCGCCACCGGGCGGATCGCAGCATTGATGCGCGAGCCATCGTGGAGCCGCGCGTCGACCATCGGCGATGATTCATCGACGCGCCGACCCACAGCGGCCACTATCTTGTTCACGATGCGTAGGACGTGTGCCTCATCCTTGAAGCGCACAGCTGCCGGCTCCAGAACGCCTTGCCGCTCGACGTAGACGGACTCATGCGTGTTGATGAGAATATCCGCGATCGTTGGATCCTTAAGCAGCGGCTCGAGCGGGCCGAGACCGGTCAGTTCGTCGATGACCTCGTCGACGAACAGGCCGAGCTCACGAGTATTGAGGGGCACGCGCTCGCTCGCCTCGAGGAGACCGAGGACGGTCGGGCGAATCTCGGCGCGCGACATGCGGTCGAGCTGGGCGAGGTTGATCTCGTCAATCAATTTGCGATGCAAGCGAAGCTTGGCCGCGATCAGCTCCGGCCGATTGAGCGCCGAGCGGGCGCCCTCGTGTAGCTCCGGTGCAGGCAGCCCTCGCGTTATGCTGTCGACTGCCGGGCCTCCGACATCTTCCGCGATGCCATTGCCGATATCCCGACCTCGCAGAGAGAAACGCATGTCGCCTGATCCTCAACTATGGGTGCGGCGCCGCCTGAGGCGCTGTCTCTGCGACGACGATGCGAGCAAGCTCGCGCGATATCTTGTTGGTCCGGCTCGTGGCGCTCAGCTGCTCGCCACGATTAATGGCATCGCGAACGAGCGCGCCATCCTCTGGCAGAAACCCGGCAAGGAAGCCGTTGAGCACCTGCTCGGCGTCGCGCTTGCTCAGCGTTGCGCCAAGAAAATCCCGCCGCCACTTGTTGACGATTACGCGGACCCGCGCGTTCTCGGCCATCTTTTGGGGTAGCACCTCGGCGATATCGCGTGCCCGGTGCAGGGCCGGGACGGAAGGCTCCGTCACAATGAATACGCGATCGCAACCGGCAACCACATGATCGCTGTAGGGCGTCCACATCGGCGGCATGTCGATCAGCAGGGTGTCGAACATCTGCGATGCAACATCGAGTACGCGCACGACGAAGGCGGCGCTGATCGAGACGTGCTCGGCCGGGCTCCTGGGAGCGGCCATCACGGCGAGACCAGAGGAATGACGCCCGAGCATGGCCTCGAGAAGGAGGGAATCGAGCCGCGCCGGATCCTTCAGCAGGGACTTTACATCGAGCGCTGGCGTCACGCCGAGATGATCGGCCAGAGAGCCGGTCTGGAAGTTCAAGTCGATCAGGCAGGTGCGGGCCAGAGGGCGATCGCTGCGCGCCAGCAGGAACGCAGTCTCGATGGCAATAGTCGTGTTGCCGACACCGCCGGCTGCCGGAATAAAGGCAAAGCAGGCGAGATCGCCGGAGCGGGTGGCGCGACGTTGGCTCGAAATCGACTCGCAGGCGGCCAGCACGCTGGCGGCGTCGGCGTCCAGCGGCAGCCAGTCTTTGACGCCGGCCCGCAACAGGGCGCGCAAGCTTGCTTCATCCAGTGTCTCGGAAAAGGTTATGATAGAGCCCGGCTGCCCGCTGTCGTGCCACCTTTCAATCGCTGCGATCGCGGCGGCTCGGTTGGCGTCGATGTCGACGAGCATGATGTCGGGTGCAGGCCTGGCGTGGAAGAGCGTCTCATAACCCGACGATTCCGACGCACTGATCACGTAGTCGAGTTGATTTGCGAGGTTCACGCGCAGGCGCGCGCGAAAGACCTCGTTCGGACTGACGACCGCGACTGTTCTGGCATCGCTTGCCGCTGGCTTGATCTGGCGAACTGCTCTCGACGCGAACATGAGTCTTGATTCCCGAACGATCCTGCCTGGCCGCCTCACTACTACTTGACGACAGCTCCGGCTTCGGTGTCGGAGATGCTGATGCTGCGCTGTGTGAGGCCCTTCGGCTGTATGCTCTCGTTCCTCTGGTAGCGCTTGGCGGCCAATGCCGCTCGATTGCCGTCCAGATCGATCCGAGACTTGCGGCTCGCCTCCGGCCAGTGATCGACTTCATGAATGGTTCGGTTGCTTGCTTGTGCGTTGCCGGCCCCGACCGTGACGGAATCCGTGTGGCCGAGGTATTGGTGGAGGTCGCTCTCGGCACAGCCAGCGACGGAGAGCGCTACCATGCTTGCGAGGACAATGGAGGGAAGTGGACGGAGTTTCAGGCGCATGTCACTTCGCCCCCTTGCGGTCGGTCAGTGCAATCTCGGCGGTGAGATCCAGGATGTGACCCCTGAGCGGGTCAGGCTTACCTATCTTGATCTCGTTGCGGCCACCGAGGAAGAACTCGCGGTCGTTGGCGGGCGACTTTCCGTCGAGAGGCGTCGCTGGAAAGGCATCGCCCGGTCGCCGAGGCTTCACCAGGCGCGGCGTGACGATGATGACAAGATCTGTCTCTTTTTTCTGGAAGGCGGCGCTCCGCAGCAAAGCGCCGAGCACCGGCACCTGGCCCATCCACGGTAGTTGGCTCTGGTTGTTGACGAGCGAGGTTTGAAGCAGCCCGGCCATCGCGAAACTCTGACCATCACGCAGCTCAATGGTGGTCTTCGCGCGGCGGACGCTCAGGCTCGGGATCTCGACGCCGCCGACGCGAAGCGTCGTAGTCGGGTCGATCTCGCTGACCTCGGGCTCGATCTTGAGGTTTATCAACCCGTCGCCCAGCACCGTCGGCGTGAACGCGAGGCCGACGCCAAACTTCTTGAATTCAACGGTCAGGAGGTTGCTGCCGTTCACTGCTGTGTTCTGCACCGGGAAGGGGAATTCGCCGCCAGCAAGGAAGTTGGCGGTGTCCCCCGACAACGCGACTAGATTGGGCTCAGCCAGGCGACGCGCGAGGCCGCGCTTCTCGAGGGCCTGGATGAGCACGTCGACCTTGGTACCACTGTCGAGCAGCGTCGCGACCATCGCGCCAAACGGCGTGTTGTTCGATGCGAGACCCGTCAGGCCCGTCGACAAGGCAACCCTCTTGCCAACCACGTCCCATGCGATGCCGAGATCGCGGGAGGAGTCGCGGCTCGCCTCGATGAAGCGCACCTCCAGAAGAACCTGCTGCGAGCCACGCACTGCAAGCGCGTTGGTGACAGCGCCCGGCGCAAACTGCTCGGCAATTGCGAGCGCACGCGACATCGTCGCCGCATCGGTGACGGTGCCTGTGAGGAGCACCTTGCCGTTAATGCTCGCCAGCTGGACGCCAGAGGCGGGAACATGAGCGATCAGGCTTTTGCGCAATCCCTCGACGTCGAAGGTCACGTCGACGCTGAGCACCGCGAGGATCCGCTTCTGATCGTCGAGGACGGAGACGCTGGTGATGCCGATCTTCTTGCCGAGCACGTAAAGCGAGCGGTCGGTCAGCGCCACCACATCGGCGATCTCTGGATTTCCGATCAGGACCTCGGAAATTCGTTTGTCTGCTGCAAGGGTCACAGCGCGACTGACGACGACGTTCAAATGAACGTGCTCGCCGTTGGTTGCGACCTTGCGAATCGGAGCTGAAGCAAATGCGGGCAGCGCGTGGAGCGTCGCCAGGAAGGCCACTACCATAGCAAGCATGGCGCGCAGTCCCGCCCTACCTGCTTGGCTCCGGCTGAGCCCATCCCTCATTCCAAGAACCACTAGAGACACGATACGATCCCCATATGTTTCCAACTGCTTCACCACAGTCGGCGATGGCCCATCAGCGGGGTGCGACAGCCCCCTGCGCGTCTTCCTCGCTGATGGTCTTGCTGGTCGTGCCATTTGCGGGAGGCCCCGCAGCCTGGTCGCGTCTGATGGCGGCGACGCGCCGCAAATCCGTATGGCCGTCCACGAGCACCTCGTAGACGGTGCGATCAGTGCCGCGAGTGACGCCAATCGACGGATTGGCCGGCACGTCCTTCTCGTCCTTCTCGTCCTTCTCGTCTTTGGTCACCTCGACGGGAGGAGCTGGGGTGTACGCTTGGCGCGGAAGGTCGGAGACCTCGCTGCGTCTGATTTCGTCGAGGGCTGAAGAGCCAGCCCTGCGCAGTGCGAGTGACAGCTGCCCCACGCTCGCGGCGAGCATCAGCTTCTGAGCCTGCTCGGCATCCACCTCCAAGGTCACCGCTCTGGCCGGCTTGGCCTGGCGAGCGCGTTCGATGTTCTGGTCGACGGCCAGAACGCGAATGTTCTGAAGAAGTGTCGCGCTGTAGGCCGCACCCGGGGAGGTCGCTGCGGCGCCCTGGTTCTGCGTCAGCAGCACGTTGACGTGGTCCTCGGGCTGCACGAGACCAGCCACGCCCATCACGTCGTCGACGCGGATGGTGACGGCCGTCATGTCCTTGCGGATCAGGGCCGAGAAGGTCGCAGACTGCCCCGGAGCGCTCAGGCGCGATTGGACGATGGGCTCGTTCTCTCCGATCGCGGAGAGGACGGTCCGCCTCTCAAGAGCGAGCGCGCCCATGTTCGCGAAAGTGCCCGGCAGATCGAAGCCGCTGGGCCAGGGGATCTCTTTCAAGGCGTCGGACGTAAGCAGCGCCCCGAATGGCAGCGGCCGCGCCGCGACGACGATCTTCCGAACCTCCGGCACCGGCAGTGCAACGGGAGCTGAAACTGTCACCGGCTTGGGGCGGTCGGTACTGAAGAGGCTGGCCGTCAAACTTGTTGCTACCAGGGCGCAGATCGAGGCACCACCGAGCATGAGTACGGTACTCAAACGCACGTTCGCCCCCCAAAAAACTAACAAAAAAGGAAACGTCAAATAGGTCGGCAGGGCCCCCCTGGTTCGGGGGCCCATGCCGGAAGTTCGGAATCAGGGGATGTTGAGGGCGGTCTTCAGATCGCCCCACTTTTGACCAACCCAAGTGCCGACGTTCGTCACCGAAGTGACGGCGCCGGCCGTGATGAGCGCCAGGAGAATGGTGTATTCGAGGAGGGAGGCCCCCCGCTCGTCACGAGCGAGCCGGGCGAGTTCAGAATTCAGACGCGATACCATTTCGACAACTCCGTACCAAGCAAGTTAGTGTTAACGGGTCGATGTCCGTGCGCTGCCAAACGGCAGATCGCCAGCGCTTTGCACTGGGCTAACGGCGCAAAAGCCGCTTCGCCCATTCAGCCAGTTCCCCGTGCCCCGTTCGCAATCTTGTCCAAAATTTGTCCACAGGTTGTCCACAGGATGTCGAGGCACACGGATGCTGAACTAGGTTTGCGCCCGTCGTCAATGGACAGCACGGATTGCGCGCGAGGCTGAATTTCGGCATCAGCCATATAATCCAAACGACGTACGCCGATTAAAAAGATCCAAATATTTCCAATGGTTAACTTGCGCCGCGGCGGGTTTTCTGGACCACAGCTGGGTGTGGCCAGTTCTCATCAGTCACATCCAAATCGTGCCCAATGGAGCAAAACCCGGGCGCCGGACTCAGCGATGTAAGATTGCGGCAGCGATTTGGCAGTGAACGTCAGGCGTTGCTAAGGTCGCATCTCGACCTGCCCGCCTCGCCTCGGCGCAGAGTACGACACCGCCGAGATTGTGCGGGCGCCAACGATCATTGTGCCGAAGGTCGATGCGAAGCGGCTGGCACTTTCAGCCATGATGACGCTGGTCGACTGCTCGGCAAGCCCCGCCGGAAGCACCACGTCCGCCCCCGTTGTGCGCGCGGCCTGCGATCCGCCCCGGGAATGGCTCCAATTGACCGTGGAGCGGCCATCCTGATCCGTGACGACGCTGGTCAAGGTGAGGCCAAAGCCCTCTGTCGGAAACGGCCTCATCAGCTCATTGATCAGATTGTCCTTCAGAGCGTTGAGTTCGCTCTCAGAGACGTTATCCATGCGCGCGACCAGATCAGCACTCTTGCCGGCGGCCTCATCCAGGCGCCGCGAGAGCATATCGGCCTCGGAGAACTCTGAGACGCCCAGGAACAGGAACGGCAGAATCGTGAAGAGGAGCGCCGTCTCTAGAAGCGCGTGACCACTCTGGTCTGCTTGGAAAAGCAAGGTCCGCCGCCATTGTGCGACTGACAACCCGAAACTCCTTCTCATGAACCGGAACATTGCGTCCTCGCCCGCATCAGAACGGTTCATTGCGGACGGGTACTGCCGCGCGCATGAGGTAGCTGCCTCCCAGCAGCCGGGTCCAAGGATAGAAGGATCTCACAAGCACCACGTCGTTGCGGCCGCCCGGTGAGTAACTGAAACTCGCATCGCTCTTTAGATTGCCAGCGTCGTCGAGTGGGGCGGCGGGTGCAAAGGCTGTGAAGCTTGCAGCACTTACGACATCGATGCGGAGCTTGGTTGCACAATCGTAGAGGATGGAGGTTCGCCTACAAATCTCGACCTTGAGATTGCTCGATGACCAGTTGTCCTGCTGCGCCTGGCCCGTGCGCACAAAGCGCGCGCCTGTCCCAGTCGCGTTCTCGAGCTCCTTTGTACCCCAATAGATGAACCCGATCTCGAGCGTACCCATGATCAGCAAGAGGATCGGAAACGCTACCAGCGAAAACTCAAGCATGGTCGCGCCACGATCGTTCCTGCGCAATGACTGCGGCGACCGCATGATCGAGGCTCCGTCGACACGAGGACTTACGTCGGAGAAAATTCTCAGAGGTCAATTACGACACGGTGCAAGAGGCTAAACGAGCAATGAAGCAGTTGAACCGCAAATTTTGGCCCAGTAGGCGATGTGAAGGGTTATCAGTGGCATTGATGCCACATAGCGACAACCATGGAGGGTGGCACTGCTGTAAAGCAGACCATCCCCAACGCTTCGGAAACCGGATGACAGCACGATCGTATTGCAGACGGATGGCCCCGACGGCACCAGCTCAACGGACATCAACATGACGGGACGGAGTGCCAAGCCGACGCGATGCGCGGGCTAATCGGCTAAGCCGAAGTCGCCTCTCCTTGGAGGAAGGCCTGAATGCGATGAAGCTCATTGTCGAGGGCGCGCTTGAACGCGGCATCGCGCGGGGGCTTGCCGTCCACGTAGCCGATATTGGCCTTGAGCTTGGCGTCACGCCACGCAAGGTTGCCCCAGCCAATGACTTGGTCGCGCCATAGCATCGGCAGCGCGTAGTAGCCGCGCACGCGATTGGGCGCAGGCGTGTAGGCCTCGAAGCGGTAGGCCCAATCCCACAATCTCTCGAAACGATGCCGGTCCCATACGATCGGATCGAAGGGGGCGAGCAGCCGCACGATGTCGTCAGGCTCGTGGCGATTGGACGTTGGATTTTCGCCATCAGGCCAGTACCAAGAATGCCCATCGATCTTGGCGTGTTGCAGTCGAGCGCGAAGACGCGCCAACGTATCCTTGCGCAGATGCATCCACTGTGGTGCCGCGAATACCAACCGGCTAACCAAGTGCTTCAGAGTGCGCTCGGGCAAGGGCGCATAGAGCCCGATCACGACGTTGGCCAGGGCGTCCATGTGATGCTGCGGGTCATCGGGCGGCTCGATGACGGGCGCTGCTGCGTACAGACGCACACCACCCGCGCGACCGGCGATGCGCACCATCCCTCGGTACTGCATGCCGTCGAGAAGTTGCGTCGACGCGTTCGTGGTGCCACCGAACCAGTTGCTTACCTTCCCGTGCGAAAACTGCGCATCTACCTCGCGCGGATGCACCGTGCCGCGCTCGCGCACGAAATCCAATACCGCCTGTGCCTGGCGCATCTTGTCGACGTCCCACGCCGTGCGCGCGCGGCGTGGGTGCATCAGTCGCTGCGTTTCCCGCGGCAGGATGCCGTGATTGATGAAGAAGTCCTCTTCGACGGCCAGTCGGGCGTAGCGGCGTCCCAGGTCACCAGCACGGTAGTCTTTGACGCGGTGGCGTAGCGTCAAGTCTTGCGCGGGCGCTGGCGCGCGGATTGGGTCGGCCTGTACGAAACCGAGCTTGTTGATGGCTCGCGGGAGCGTGGTCGGTGTAAAGAGCGTACGCGCCACGGCGTAGCGGCGCAGCGCGGAGAGGTCGAGTAGCTTCGGCATGGGCGATCCTCGTCGGGTCGTCTCCATACATTTGAAGAGCTGCGATCGCAATCTCCGCAGAGATCGCCGCTTCGTGCCGATGATCAGATGTATCCAGGCCGCGTATTTCCCGCGAAGGTAATCACGACGATCGACATCGCAAACGGAGGGCAGCTGTCGCCGAGCGGACTGTTCCCCGGTGTCGGAACCCCAACAACGCGCGGTTTGCGGTCCGCACTCGCCTCGAGGATGCGGAGCGGTTGCGCTTGCCTGCCGGGACCCAAGGAAGCGCGCCGTACTCACCGGCACCGTGCAGATCGCCGGCATCATCCGCATGGCTCTGATGCGAGCAACCAGGTGGACGAAGTACCTGTTTTTCGCGGCGTGATTTGATGTCCGCTATGGGGCAAAAACTTCGGTTAGAATCCAAGGGAGATTTGATCCGAATCCAGTCCCTGGATCAGCCAGTTGGTCCGCAGCGGCGCATGGTCGAGCGAGAGTATCGGATATTCGCCGAGGCCGAGGATCTGCCCTCGTCCCCGCCACTGATAGCGGAACCGCCAGTAGCGTCCGCCCGTGTGCGAGACGTAAAGGCAAAGGCCTAGGTGATCGCTGAGGTAGTATCCCTATTGCGCATCCGTCAGCATAGTTGCTCCCCTCAATATACAGATATGCCGAGCTCGATGCGCAATCCATATACAGCATCGCGTGCGCTTTGATGCGACCGCCTAAGACAAGCGAAGCGCTAGAACGCTGGGTTCTCAAGGGGAATTGCGACTTCGTGCGACCCCATGCGACCAGGGTCTGGCGGAGAGAGTGGGACTGTCAGGGATTGGAAGCTAGGCCATTGATACCATTGATTCTACGAAGCTTCTTGGTCTGATTGGGGGAGCATTTTGGGGGAGCGCGTGGGGGTCAGATGATGCTGACTACTTCCGTGCGGCCCTCAGCAGAACGGCATCGCGGTGGAATTCCAGGTACTGCTTCTGCCCACTTGTGAAGGCCCCAACGTTGACCGGCTCGCCCATGCGAATTCCCATTCGCAGCAACGAAGGCTGATGAGCAACCGGTGAGACAATGAGCCGGCCGTCATTCTCGAAGCCGATGAAGCCGCGATCAAACAGGTGATCGATGCTCGGCGTGAGCAGGAGGCCGTTCTCGCCATCAAGCCGCTCAACGTTGGTCGCGTCGCGCCAAGGCTTGCAGTGGCTGGCCACGAGGTGAGCAGGGTCATCCACGCCAGTGACGCGGCACCGTCTCTCGATTTGTCCCACTCGATCCCTGAAGACGCCTTGTCCTCTTCGTGCTCGGACTAGTGCCAGCCGGTCAGTCTCCGCGATTGAAGTGTCGGCAACCACGAGCTGCTCGATCTTGCGTTCCCATGCGTCGAGATCATCAGCCGGAGCAGGCACAACTTCGGATGCCCGCGAAACGATCGCCTCAGACTCCGGACCAATGAGACCGATGAGGGTCTCAGCTAGAGCGAGAGGCACTTCGGTCAGATAGACGGATTGCAGCCCGTTACCGTTGGGCTGAAGCGGCGAGTATCGATCAGGGAGAAGATGGCGCAACAGATCGATGTGATCCTTGGGCCGAATCTCGTTTTCCAGCCGGACAAAGTCGACCTTTACACGCCAACCGACATTCTCCCAGTTCTGTCCGGCCGTGCCGAATTCGGACGGCTTGGGACTCTCCCAACAGTAGGATTGCGCAATGCCGATGGCGCTAATCCGCGTGTCGGCGAATGAGAAGATGACGTCGCCCGGCGCGACCTCTCGCATGAACTCATAGAACGGGTTCCGGGCGTGGTTCGCATTGCGCTTGGGTGACCACAGATAGCCGCCCGCCACCTCATGGCGGAACGTCTGGTTCTGGTTTACCCACCAATAGCGCATCCGGAACGGCTAACATGCAGACCAAAGACCGTCGAGCGTCAGTTCGGTATGCATTGGCCAAAGCTTGTTTGGGGCCGCTGCTATCGCCAGTCTGCCTGATCATCGTAAGGCTAGTGTTCCCCGCATGTGCAATCTCTACTCTATGACCCGAACCGTCGAAGCAGTCCGCCGGCTCTTCCGCGTGTCCTCCAATCGGGCAGCCGCCATAGAGCCGCGCGACGCTATCTTTCCAGGGCACAACGCTCCGGTCATTCGCAAAGCCGAGGACGGAGAGCGAGAGCTGCTCGAACTATCATGGGGCTTCGTGCTGCCGCAGCCAGGCAAGGCTCCACGCCGTGTCACCAACACGCGCGACGACAAGGTGCAGTCGTCCTTCTGGCGAGACAGCGTGAGGCTTCGGCGGTGTCTCGTTCCCGCGTCGTCCTTCTGTGAGCCCAATGCCGCTGTGAAGCCGGCCACGTGGAACTGGTTTGCGCTGGCAGCCCCCGAGGAACCACGCCCGCTGTTCGCATTTGCAGGAATCTGGCGAAGACACCAGGGACCTATCAAGAAGGACGGACCATCGGTGGCGCTCGACGTCTTCTCCTTTATGACGACGGCACCGAACGCACTAGTGGCAACGGTCAACCACGAGAGGATGCCCGTGCTGCTGGCCACTGAGGACGAGCGCGAGACTTGGCTCAATGCGAGTCTCGAGGAGGCGTTGTCGCTAGTGAAGCCGTTCCCGCCTGAGCAAATGAGGATAGTGCAGGGAGGGTACGATAAGCGGGACCGGCTCGATGTGACATCTGCGGGCTAGTTCGATCGTCTCTCGGAAATCAGTCGTGCCGATAGACACCCCAGCCTGGAAGTTTCTCCTCGGCTTCAATCGCTCGTCGCCATTGGTCGTTGATCGTAGTGGGCACTGAGGCAACTTCCTCTTGGTCCGGCCAAGCTCCATGCTCGTAGTGTTCACCCACAAGAGCGTCGCAACGGGCACATCCGTTACTCAAATAGGCGCTGCGCTGCGTACCACTCCAGCGAGGTCTGATCGGGCCGAAGATGTCCTCGGTGGGAAGTGCGCTCCGTACGTTCGCATAGAGGTCGGGATGCTTACCAAGCTCGGGTATGGTGAAACGGTGGGTATGCGGGCCGAAGCTCAAGTCAACACCCGTAACGATCCGTGCTTTGGCATGGCACGACCAACAGTCCAGCTCCCCAACAGAGATTGAGATGCGGGCCGGAAAACCAACCGGCACTCCGTACCGTAGTCGTCCACGTAAGGCAGCAGCGAGGAACTCATCCATCGGCACGCATTGCTCTTCGTGACCTGTTGGGACGCCAGCCTGAAAGCCGCTCTCCAAATCACCTTTGAGGCGGACAGCGGGAATGTCGTATTCGAGCGGCACAACTGCACGACGCAGTAGCCAGAGACAGCGGACACCCGATTGCTTGTACCGCTCTTGCCTTCGCCGCGTCTCATCGATCGTTTGAGCCGACCATTGGATCTCAATAGCAACCCGCGTCGTGCCCCGTGTGGCAAGCACATCCGCGATCCACTCTTCTCCTGTTGGTGTCTTGCCACGTATCTCAGTCTCAGCCTGGAAGCCGTGCTCTCGTGCTACTCGAACGGCGAGTTCCTTTAAGGTGCGATGCGCTTCGGTCTCAGGCTCACTCATGCAGGCGCCCACTGCCTTATGCGCGAAGAACTGCAGCCCGCGCTTCGATCGCTTCAGCACCGCACGTGCCGAGCAGCACGGCATCCGAAGGTGCGCTCTCTTGCTGTTCTCAGTCGCAAGCCGCCGCCACGCGCTCGGTGAGACGTCTAGCGAGCTAACACTCGTGTTGGTGTCAGTATCTATGGCGCGAAGAGGCATTGTCAGCGCCCATCAGACGCCTTGGTGGCATCATTCGTGCGCCGTCGAGACTTCCCCGGCCATCTTGGGCGCGTCTTAGGGTCCACCATCTCGCCGCCGAACCTCTCGGCAAAGCGCTGGGCGTGCTCAGGGTCTGAGAAGCAAAACACGTTGATGTACTCGTGGCCGCGGGCGAACGTGTGCCCTCGATTGCAGAGCGAAAGGTCCGCACAAAATGCCTTGATGGCCGAGTGCTGGCGGCCAACCTCCGTGTTGGGAAGACCGACTTGATGGGGCCAGTCGCGGTTGATCATTGCCTTGCTGAGTTCGCCTCTCCGCCGCACCATTCCGCCGGCTCCTCCTCCCAGTTGCCACGGCCGCCGACCGCTGGTATTGACGAGAACGAATGTGGAACATCGGGGAGGCTGTTGGCAAGGGGGGATGGACAGCATTTCCGAGCTGAGAGCACGGATAAGCGCCCGAAGAGTGCTGAACGCTGGCGCGGCGGGCTTCCTAACGCTACGATAAAGTTAGTGGTGGGGCGCTGTAGACATGCATCGGCTGAACAACGTTGTGCGGACGCGTTTGCCTGCGCTTCTAACGCTCGTTTTATTCTTCGCCGGTGTCACGCCAGCCCAATCTAAGCGGGTGGCGCTCGTGATTGGCAACTCGGCCTACCAACATACTCGTATTCTACCGAACGCCAGAAGCGATGCCGAGAAGCTGGCTACCACTTTGCGCGCGATCGGTTTCTCGGTAACTCAACTAACTGACCTTGGCTACCGCCCTATGCGAGAGGCGATTAGAGCCTTCGGTCAGGCTGCATTGGATGCAGAGATGGCGGTATTGTATTATGCCGGCCATGGATTGGAGGTAGCCGGCGAGAACTGGCTGGCGCCCACGACTGCTTCACTCCGGCACGAGCGCGATCTCGAATACGAGGCGATTAGTCTCAGCTCGATCCTCTCAGCAGTGAGAGCAGCCCGTCGCCTAAGGCTTGTCATTCTCGACGCATGCCGAAACAATCCGCTTGCCGAGCGGATTGAGACGTCGTTCGGCGCTACGCGTTCCGTCATGCGCGGGCTAGCGCGCATCGAACCCCCAGGCGACATCCTCGTCGCATACAGCGCTAAACACGGCACCCTGGCCGAAGATGGGCCTGCAGGCGAGAGCGGCCCGTTTGCTGCTGCGCTCGTCGAGAATCTCCGAACTCCAGGATTGGATATCCGAATTCTACTGGGTCGAGTGAGGGATGAGGTCTTGCGGACAACGGACGGTCGCCAAGAGCCCTTCACGTATGGCTCGTTAGGTGGCCAGCACGTCTATCTTGTCGAGGCAGTGGTCTCACCCGAGCATCCGCGACAGGCACCATCGGACGACGATTTGGCGTGGATGCGCGCCAAGGCCGCCAACAGATTGGAAGCTGTGGCGGCTTACCTGTCGAGCTTTCCAAAAGGGGAGCACAGTATCGAAGCTGCAGCGTTAGCGGGTCGCTTGAAAGCCCTCTCCAGTCGCTGGGCGGTGTTACAACGCAGCATCGATCGGCGGAGCCTTGTCGAATTTATTGATGATGCGGAAGGCTCGGAGTTCCAAGCGTACGCGAGGCAGCGCCTGGGCGAAGTCGATGCCAACGAGGCGCGCGCCTGGCTGGTCGCGGAAGAGGCGAAGCTTCTGCGCTCGTACAGAGGCTTCCTTAGTGAATGGCCCCGTGGCCAACACGCTCACGAAGCTGAGGAGCGCGTGAGGGACCTGGAGATGATCAGTGCTCTCTGGGATAGATTGAAGCACTCGGACGATGATTCGGAGCTCGCCGCGTTCGTCCAAAGGCACGGTTGGAGCGAATTCGGGGCGGCTGCCGCGTCAAGGCTTATCGCGCTGCGAAGGGAACAGAACAGCGGCCCAAACGAGCACTTAAAGGTTCTAACTGCCGACGAGCTAGCCCGGGAGGTTGATGGAGCTACGCTCGTCCTCAACTCTTCCGGCGGAAGGATTCGCTTCGATCGGAAAAAGGTGTCCGCGGTGCGCCAGAGGCTGGGCAGTGACTTCCTCAGAAAGCAATTCCGCCGGGAGTTCGCAGGCGAGGGAGCATACGACGCGGAGGTTCGGGTAGAAGGCAAACTGCTTAAGCTCGATGGCCTCGGGGCTATCGTCAGGAGTGATGTCGATGGCACCGGCTCGTTATTCCTCCTCCAGATGTACGGCAGCGAGAAAACGGCATCCGATATTGACCGTCGCGACCGCCGCTTCTCTACGCTGCAGATCATCAGAGACCACTTTGGATTGGTATGCATCATGACTAGCTGGGAGTTCTTAGCTGCAGCAAGTAAGCCGGAAAAGGTGGCTGAGCGCTGCAAGGCATCTCGATAGATATTGCGAATTGCTGCGAGCGACTCGATTCAACAGGACAACGGCCTATCGATCTCTTCTGCCTGACATTTGGCATGGTGCCGTTGGCATCGAACCACGGGGAGCATCCGTACCTCTGGTACGATCGGGAGGGGAATGGTTGAACGCGAGTTCATGGTCGGCCGGAGATCGTAACGGACTGGGAGGGTAACGATGATAAGATCCACTACGGCATTGATAATGGCTCTCTGTTTGATGCTCTTCGCTATAGGCGACGCCTCCGCAGCAGCAGGTGACGCAATCGCCAGTGCGGCCCAGCGGTCCGCAAGAGCCGAGTCGGAATTTAGGAGTTGCAGGAGGGGGGCGGAGAAGGAAGTAGTGGATTGCATTGCCCGGGCGACTATCGCATTTGCGGGTAGCCTCTCCGCATGTTCGTATATCGCGAGCGCAGCGCCGCTGGCGGCACCAACGGCACGCACCGCAGCCAAATCAATCGAGGGGGCCAAAACCAAAGACGTCGCAGTCTCGGTGCTCAATCGTGCCAGCTCAGTACTTCGCGGTCTCGCCGCCAAGAGCAGTGGCGAAACACGCGAGGTGTACGGTCGAATAGATCGCGCGTTTCGGACGGCGGTGGGTGTACTCAGCAGCAAATCGTGATCATCGACGGCCGAGTACCCCGGATTGCTTGCATCGCACTTAGACATTGCCACCCTGATCTTGGAGATGGAGCCCAAGGCCTTCGACGGTGAGCCGGGCGCTGTTGATCGCGCTTCGCAGGCGCTGGCGAAGATAATCGGTGCGTTGCTTTCTCCGCTGCTGCTCCAACACGGTGATGAGGCGCTAGCAGAGGCGGTGCAGAAGATCGCCAAGGCGGTTGAGCTGCAAGCACGAGAGGCCGCGAGCACGGTGCTGCTGCTTCGAGACGACACCTGGGACCCGTCCGACACGATCAACTAGCACCACTACCAGCGCCGCATGCCCCAGTCTCCGCGCCAGCCCCGCCGCCAATGCCAATCATCGTGCCACTGCCGGCGCCAGCGCCAATCACTGCGCCAGCCCCAGCGAGGTGGGGGACCCCATGACTGCCATGCCAATACTCGTTGGCGATAGAAGGGTTCTCCATAGAATGGCTGCCGATGGTGCCAGTGGACGTGAGGCCTTGGGACTACAATGACGGTTGCTGTGCGCCTGGGGTCGCAACGATATCCTGCCGAGGCGGGAATGCTCACGAAGACACCAGCGCTCAGCACACCGGCAACTGCCACGCCAGCAAACACGGGATTGCGCACGATAGCCCTCCTCCGAGACTAGGGAGAATTGGAGTGCCATCGAAGTCGGCGCTGAACCCTCGGGCAGAACCCTGAAACATCGGGTGTCCAACTCTCGACGCTGGCGGGCTGCCGGAACGATCAACGAGGCAATATCCATCTCAAGGTGCGGCCAAGCTATCAGGACGGGGATTCCAATGACCGATGCTGCTGCGCCGGGGGCAACGCCGATAGAAGTGTCCCTCGATGACTTCACCGCCACAGACTTCCACGCGCCCCTTATCGAGTGTGATCCATTGGATTGCATGGAGGCATCCTCCGCCTATCGAAAAGCTGCCATTGGCGCGGCCAAGATGGGAAATCCGATTGGGGAGCGCGTCTTCAATCTGCTGAGCGACATCACCTCTTTCCACTTCAAACCGTCAGAGGAGAGCGAGCCGTTTGGTCCGATATCGCGAATGGCAGGAAGACGTTCAGCGCAGCCTAGTGATTTCAAGGGGCAATCGGCAATACTGGCTCAGCAAATCGATCGGATAGGGCATCTCGGAGTCCGAACTCGTGTTGCCGACGTGGCGTGGCTGCTCGACAAGAAGCAGGCCAATGCTGGCGTTGTCGCGATTACAGGATACGCCGCTATAGTGGAGGCCATCACATACGGCACAGTTCCGCTTCAGCTTGGTGATGTTGCCAACTATCGCCACGAAGTCCCCGACTACCTTCGCCGTGCGGTGCAGATTGGCAAGGCGATAGGATGGGATAAGGAGCCAACGCTCAAAGCACGTCAGCTCATCTCCGAGTTGCGGGTGGATGCTGCTCAGCAGGGCGAGGTGAATAGCTTCCGGAGACTGGCCAAGCTTGATCTCGACTACCGTATTTCCCCGCCTTGCGACATTGCCTCAGAGGCGGAACAACTTGCGGGTACTCAGAAGGGACAGTCGCAAAACGCATTGTTCCACATTGCTGCGCGCGCCCACGGTCACGCCAAGAAGCAAGAAGACAGGGAGCGGTGCGTGATGGCTGCTGCTGAGACTCTCGTTACGGAAGCGGACAATAACAAGTTCTCCGCGATGCAAGAGATCCATTGGCTTGAAAAGGCCATTGCCGAGCTGCGTCAGATCCCAAGCGCAAAGGCCAGGACTAAAGAGCTTAGGCACCGATTGGTTGAGGTGCAGAGCGGCATCATTGACGAGATGGTGACCTTCAAGCACTCCGAGGATGCAAGCGAGGCTGTCGCTGGCGTGCGGGAGGCAATGTCTGGCCTATGTCTCGCGGATGCACTTGAGGCGTTTGCGCGTATTTCGACTGCGCCTTCTGTGAAAGAGCTTGAGGACGAAGCCTTGGAGGCAATAAACCAATCGCCACTTGCCTCGATAATCGGATCAACCACCTACCGTACTGGCGGAATGCCGGTGCATCGAACGGACGGCGGCGGATTATTCACTCCAGAGGGCAATGCTAAAGCCATCCAGTCAAAGATCGCCTTCAATGAGCAGTTTCGACGGGGATATGTGGCCTCCATCCTCGTTGAGTTCGCGCGACAGAAGATACTAGAGGAGCACGCTCTCGATGAGCCTGTGCTTCTCGCCATTGTTCGCAATAGCCCTTTCGTCCCCAATGGTCGCGAAGGGCTGTTTGCTCGCGGATTGCTTCACTTCTTTCAAGGCGACATGATTGCGGCAGTCCATATTCTGCTGCCTCAGCTAGAGAACTCCCTCAGGCACATCCTCCGTCAGCGCGGCCATGAGGTCATCAAGATCAATGAGGACATGACACAGGAGGAGCTGGGCCTCACTCAATTGCTGTCTCGACTGCGGCCGGAACTGGAAGGCATACTCGGCGCTGGCATGATTGCGGACATTGAGAATGTGCTTGTGTATCGAGGCGGGCCACAACTTCGGGATCGTTTGGCGCATGGCCAAGTATCGCAATGGGAGCCCTATGGAGAGGATGCTGTCTATGCCTGCTGGCTGATCTACCAGTTGTGTTGCATCCCGCTGTTGAAGCATTGGAGCGAGGTAAAGCGGCTGCTGGAAAGTTAGCGCTTCGCTAGCCCTACTGCATCGTCTGTGTCTTACTCGGGCCCACATTAATGCTCCAGGGAATCGTGTACCGCTTCGCTGTTGCCGTTGGCTGGTTCGGCGTCATCTGCTGGTGGCTGATATTGGCAGGTGCGCTCCTGTTTGCGGCGATGGTCATGACCTACTCCCCGCGAGCAGTAGGAGAAGATCTAGCGGGCGCCGCTATCGCCGTGGTTGCGGGGGCGTTGTTCGCGGCGTTTTGCGCAACCTTCCGTTGGATCATAACCGGAGAGCGACAGGCATTTCTGCCCTTCAGGAGTTGAGCAATGCCGGTGGTCCAGCGGATACAGACTCCAAAGGAGTTCTGGGAGGGACTTGTTGATCCTGACTACACCGCCTTCATCGCCAGCCCGGGTGACCTTCGCTTGGCGTTCCACTGTGCCATAGCGCTCTTTCACATGGCAGATTGGGTGTACGTCACCCATAAAGGCACTATCAATGCGGCCTTCACTTTCGTTGATGGGACAGGTAGTCGACAAGCCGTACATGATGAGAAGACATTTGCTACCGCGCTGGGACAGGCCCACATGGACTTCGAGCTGGTTCGAGGGATTGCCAATGCGGCCAAGCATCTCGATGTGCGCTCAAAGAAGCGTCACCCCAACGCTGCCAACAACGCGGCGAATGTGTTCGTCACTGGAGCAAGTTGGGTCTCGGGCAAGCTAGGTATGGGAAGCCTAGGCGGGCAGCCATTGGGCCAGCAATCAAGGGTGGTACTGGCAAATCATCCCGGACAGAAGGACTTAGAGTTCTTTGACATCGCGAAGTCCGTGTACCTGAACTGGCAGGCTCTCAATAAGCAGCATCACTGGTGGTAGTTGGCGAGTGCGCGGAGTGACCGGGCCCAAATAGACTGATGGTAGCGAGGGAGAGGACCGTTGCATGCGAGTGAGCATTGGCGCCTTCCTCCGATCGGCGATGTGCGCTGAAGGTGTGAGCGCTACTCCCCGAGCGCCCGATAGACGGATGCCCTGCCAATGCCCAACTGCTTGGCGATCTCGGTGGGACCTAAGCCATCTGCCTTGAGCTTCTTGACGTCATCCGGCTTGATGGACTTCGGACGGCCCTTGTAGACGCCCTTGGCCTTGGCCTTCGCGATGCCCTCCATCTGGCGTTCCCGGCGGAGGTTCGTCTCGAACTCAGCGAACACGCCCAGCATGTCGAGGAATGCCTTACCGTGGGCGCTGCTGGTGTCCACGTGGGCCTTGATCGGTCGCCTTGAGGTAAGCGCCCTTGTCTCGGATCGTGCGGACGATTGTCTGAAGGTCGGCGACGGCGTGAATGCACGTGCGCTCTTTCTCCTTGAGAAGCCGGGTCCGCGAGTCTCAGTGCTTGACGGCGGTTGGTGCTGAGAGCGGCGGCGGCGTGCGTCGGCTTGCGCCAGTGTCAGTGTGTGTGGCCGGCGGATGAGTGCGCTGCGAGCTGCCTCGATGGTGCTGCCTGGCGAATCTCCGCGGCGTGTTGAGCGATCCGGGAAAGGCCTGGGGGGGGGATCGCGCCTTACCTCATGCGAGGTCGGGGTTTCGCTAGGATGACCCTTTTTTCATCGCGGTCCCGAGAAGCAGTCGTGCTCGGTGACTTCGTTCGCAGGCGCCGTGAGAACTCGGCGGGATGCAGACCGCGTGCGATGGATATGTGGCGGTATACTGACGCCCTATTACCAGCTCAGAGCGACGGGTTGAGTGCGACGATGCCCGCGTTGAGAGTCGTCGCGTAAGAGACCCAAGCCAAGTAGGGGACGAGCAGCCAACCGGCGATGCGTTGCGCTTTGAGTGCGAACGCGATGGTTGCCGCGATGCTGACTGCAAGGAGTGCGATGATGAAGAGCGCTTCGACGGGGCGGTGCAGCCAGAAGAAGACAGGAGACCATGCGAAGTTGAGGGCGAGCTGGAAGAAGAACAGCCCTATGGCCTTCCGCGCGGCAATCGGATCATCGAAGCGGTCCCACAGCAGCCACAGGCTCACACCCATCATCGCATAGAGGATGTTCCACACGACCGGAAAGGCCCAGTTTGGGGGCATCCATGAGGGCTTTTGGAGGGACGCATACCATGTGGGGATCTCTGGAGCTGTCACTATGCCGGCAGTGAAGCCAACGCCGAGGCAGAGGGCCAGGCACAGCAGAAGTCGGACAAGTGAGCGAGCGGTCATAGTCGAGTAGGCCTTTCGTGTCTGCGACTTGGGAACCAATCAATTCTGGGCAAGGTTGCATCGTAAGCAACAACCGCTCGATGCATCCCTTACCTGAGGCGAGCGGCTTGGTGAGAAGGAGGCCCCAATGCAGCGTCCGAAGAGTCAGTCTGGAAGGAAGAAGTCGGCGACGAAAGCTTCGAAGGCAAAGAAGGAGCTGACGGCCAACGCAAGGAAGGCGCTGGAGCTAAAGCGGCGAGCTGCATCGAAGAAGCCTCCTGCAAAACCGTCTTCAAAGACGGCCGGTAAGGGCATGCGGCCTGTTCCGAACAACGATGAAACACCGCCTGGCGCACTCGAAAAGGAGGGTCATCGCCCCGTACTGGAGCGATCGCGTAAGGTCCGATAGACTCTGCCACGGGAGGCCATTTGTATGATGAAGGTTCAAGTCAATACCGATGACAACATCCAGGGCGACGAGGGCCTTACTGAGTGGGTCGAGACGGAGGTTGGGCGCGCGCTCAGCCACTTCCAAGAGCAGCTCACTCGCGTGGAAGTCCACCTTAGCGACGAGAATGCAGCGAAGGCTGGCGGAGGCGACAAGCGGTGCCTTATGGAGGCGCGTCCGACGGGTAGGCAGCCCGTGACTGCTACTCATGAAGCAGCAACGGTCGGAGCAGCCGTTACCGGCGCTGCGAAGAAACTGAAGTCGGCTCTCACCAGCAGCTTAGGGCGCCGCAGCGACCATAAAGGCAGCGATTCGATCCGAAAGCCCGAAGACAGGTGACACGAGGATATCTCGCAGGTCGCGAACGACCAAATGAGATGTGGGCTTGGCGCTCCTCGTAAAGAAGAACGGACCCTCATGTTCCCTATCCCCAAGGCATTCTTCCTCACGAGAGGCATCGGCACGCACAAGGAGCAGCTGACCGCATTCGAGCTGGCGTTGCGCGATGCAGATATCGAGCAGCAGAACCTTGTGACGGTCTCATCGATCCTTCCTCCAGGGTGCGTCGAGCTGGAGAGGGACGCAGGCGTCGCGACGTTGCAGCCTGGGGAGATCACGTTCGCCGTGATGGCCCGAACTGAAACGAACGAGCCGGGTCGACGGATCAACGCGAGTATTGGCTTGGCGCGTCCCTCCGATCCTTCGATGTACGGCTACATCTCGGAGCACCATGGGTACGGCAAGAGTGAGGTCGAGAGCGGCGACTATGCGGAAGACCTTGCGGCGACCATGTTGGCATCGACGCTCGGTGTTGAGTTCGACCCCGAAGCAGCCTGGAATGAGCGCAAGCATGTCTATGAGACGAGCAGCCTGATCATCGAGAGCAAGTCCATCACGGCTTTTGCCGAAGGAGATCGCGCAGGGCTTTGGACGTGTGCTGTCGCAGCTGCGGTGTTCCGGTTCGCCGTTCCGCCCGGATGACCCCAATCGACTAGGTGGTGCACGAATAGATCGCTAGACAACTGCACAATGAACTCGGTGATGTCAGCTTTGCGAGCCGGTGCAGAAAGCGATGGACACCTGGCGTCTATTCACTTTTGACCCAACTCGGACATCAGCCCACCCCCAACGTGCCAATGCTCTGTCGAACACACCGCAGAGATCCCGGACATCGGCCAAAGATCGGCGCTTCGGCGTCGTCGCGATACCTCGATCAGAGGACATCAGGAGCAGTCGATTGCTGAGATTGGAGGCCCCAGACAACGACCGACGAGGTGGCCCGAAACCGACCGCCGGCTGCTCCCACTCGGCACCGGACCGATAGTCCCGATATTGCAGCAGCTGGTTCCGTTCAGGGCCACAAGCAGAATCGTGGGGCCGACAGGATGGGCCCCGCCAAAGCCGCTCACACCACGTCTTCGGCTTGATAGCGGTTACAGGCCGACGTTCACTGCAGTGCCCGGGACCCTGTGCCCGCTCCGACGTTGATTGATCGGTTCTCCTCGAACCGCTCGTCCAATGCGAGCACCGAGACACCTTTGTCGTTCTTCGTGGGCAGACTCTTCATGAAATCCATGATCGCCTGCCATTCCTTGATCTCCATCGTTGTTCCTGCTCCCCCGCGCACAGCTTGATCGGCGTCGATCGTTCCTCTTGGCGGTAGCATATAAGGCGTGCCCTGCGGCCGGTCAGGCAATGCTTCGACGCGCGATTTGATAGGCGTGCCATCTCGCTTTTTGGGCTGCAGCGACAATGCGCCTTTCGTCTTTTGGGGAGCCGAGGCCAGCACCAAGCCGAGATAGAGGTTACAGGCCATTCCATAGAGGGTGGTCGCCTCATCCGAGAGATCGATGGAGCGATAGCCTCGATCGAGGTCGCCAAGCTCTATTCGCGTCACGGCATCGAACAGCGGACGGGAGGGGTCGTAGCTGAAGCGCATTCCGGATACACGCGGGAAGTACTGCCCTGGCAGATTGGGATTGCCGGCGAGGAGGAACTCCAGGCAGTTCTTAATCTCGCGTCCGGTCAGATGGACCACCACCAAGGATCCTCCGGCGCTTTGATCAGTCACGCCGATGCCAAGCGGCGCAAGCAGGAACACATCGTAAGCTGTCTGCACGCCGGTAGCGCCCTTGGGCAGACTGGCACGCACCATGCCGGCAGCATTCAGCGCCACATCGGCTTTGGTCGCGCGACGCATGGCATCCGCCGTCAAATTGCCGAGCGGGCGGGACTTTGTCAGGTCGAAGAAGGTGTTGGACCAGTCGCGATCCGTCACCGCCAGGGGCTCGTCGATCTTGAAGCCGCGCGGCACGAACACGATGCGCGACGTCTCGGCTTTGAAACGGCCTAACGCTGCGGCAAGCCTAGGATCTCCAGGAATACTGTCGTCGATCGTGTGCAGCCGGTATGACGAGACCGTTCTTTCGCGTCCGTGCATTTCGATCACGAGTTCGCCGAGCGCCTGACCGTAGCAACCAGCCTGCACGACCGGCGTGCCGTTGGAGATGATTGGCGTGCGCACGAAAGTGTGGGTGTGTCCGCCGACAATGACGTCGATCTCGGGGACCGCCTTGGCCAAATCGATATCCTCCCCTTCGATGATCGGGCCATCTTTGGGCTCGCGCACGCCGGAGTGGCTCATGCAGATGACAACGTCCGCGCCTTCCGCGCGGAGCTGCTCTGCTGTTCGACGCGCCACCTCGACCGGGCTCGGGAACTGGAGTGCGCCGGGATTGATGGTGAACTGAATGGAATCGATGCCCATGATTCCGAACAAACCAAACCGGATTCCACCCCGCTCTATCATCATGTGCGAGCGAAGCACATTGGCGCTAGCCAGGTCCTTCAGCCCTTCAAGTTCAGGATTGTCGGCATCGAAGGCGGTATTTGCCGCGAGGATCGGAAGGACGTTGCCTGCTTTGGCCGCGGCCGCGATCGCTCTGGCCAAAGCAGCTGGCCCGCCGTCAAACTCATGATTGCCGAACGTCGTCGCGTCATATCCGGAGAGTGCCAAGCATTGAAGTTCGGCTCCGGTCTCACTGATCGCGCCTCCGAAGGGCGTGCCGATGCTGAAGTCGCCGATGTCGAGCACCAAGACCGGTCCCTCGACTTCGCGCGCCTTCCGACGCTGGGCGATAAGCGCGGCGATGCGCTCGATGCCGCCGATGGTGCGATCGTCATTGAGAGACGCCGGCGTGTACTCCGATGCCGGCCCCACACCGATCAGATTGGAGTGCATGTCGTTGGTGTGCAGGATGGTGAAGGTCCGACGCAAAGGCTGGCTGACGGCATCGGTCATGGTCATGCTCCCGGTGACGGCTGCTGCACAACCGGAAAGGAAGTTGCGGCGATTTAGCGAAGCGTTCATGGATGTGCCTGGCCTCGGCAACGATGCAGCCCGATGCTCAATCGATTGCCAGAGTTGCCACCAAGGGAGTGCATTGAACCAACCGATGTCATCGCCGAAGATGACGAGAATGCTGGCCGTTTGCTGCAGGCATCGGCGTATGTTCCTAGATGCTTAGTGAAACCGCAGACGGCACAGGCATTACTAAAGCGATCACACGGCTCGATCGGGATGAGGCCGCCCCGCTTCGTTGCGCTTCTATCCGCGTCGTCGATCCGCTCAGCTAGGCAAAAGGTGCCGGTCGAGATATCGGGCGAAACCCCAATTTCGACCGTGGCGGCCCCCACGAACTCGGCGCGATGGCCTGCAGGAGCGTCGAGCATCTCCGGCACAGCTGTGCCGGTCCGAGAGGCGGGACATATCGTGTGTGCCCGGCGCCAGTGGGAGGCGAGAGCACCTCGAGCTTGGTGACGACACTCGTCCGCACTGCTTCCGATCCGGACGTGGTCGGCGGCGTTCGTCGCATCGCCGATGGCAAGTCGCCCGACGTCTCCTAATGGGATGCAGCTTCGATGCCGTCCCGAATCCACAGCTCGGACCAATGACTGCAATTGGCCCGGAGCTTCCGTTAGAGCGTACTTCCGGTCGAGACATATGAGGACCATCTTGCTCGGCACATCGGAAGGTCACGCGCATCACGGGAGCACCAGGCCGAGCCACTCAGTCGCGTCCCCTCAAGCTGCCATCGCGCGTCGGCGGGTTGATTGGCGATCGGAGTGACCGGCTTCGGATGCTCAAGACACCGTGGCGAGGCGTGAAGCGGATCGAGGCCCCGCGGACATGCATTGAGACGACACGGATGCTCACTCGCTTCATCACTTCCCTCGTCCTATCCCCGCGCCCCCCCACGATGACCGACAGCGACACACGACACGACCAGCGGACCCTCCCCCCCGCGGTGCTGTCCCTCACGATCCCCTTGAGCCTCAGGATGCTGCCTCTCGTCTTGGGCCTGCCGGTGTGCATTAGGGTGCTGCGAGAGGGTGTTGGCCTGAGGTGGGTGCACAGGGTCACCGAGCAACCTTCACTCGGCACTTGCCCTCCGCAGGAGACCCCTGAGGCCGAAGACCGAAGCTCTATGTCCAGGTGACACCTCTGCGCTGAGGACACGAGCTTGGGTAAGAGAAGGGAAGGGCTTGGGACTGTCGCCCTGACCCCGAGGATGCGCCGCTGAGCGAGACAGGGCCCTCTTGACCCTAGGGGAGGACACTAAGGAGCATTCACGGTACCCATAAGAATTCTTCGCCTGCTGGCCAGCCGCTCCGTATCCTTCCGGGATGAAAGATCATGCGGCTTCCTCACCCGTTCCCCCCGAGCGAGACGACGACGAGCAGCGCCGAGGTCCCGAACACCAACAGCTGCCCGACCGCTGTGCCTACAACGCGTGGCCGGACTCGCGAGGGTATAGACGGGCGTCGCATATCCGATGCGCCAGCAAAGATATCACTTGACTGATCTTCAAATCTTGTAGATATTTAAGATCTTGAATCATTGGGAAAGCAGTCATGGCACGGATGCGTATCGAGACCATCGAAAGACAACTCCTTCCCCTGCTGGCTTTAGTTCGGAAAAAGTATCTCGCTGGCGTAGGTCTGCATGAGGCTCTTAGGGAAGCCACGCAGCAAATTGCGGATGAGAACAAGACAACCCAGCAAAACATCACGGACGGCTATACGAGGCGTTTGAACCTGACGGGTGACAATGCCGTTGACCGCTTTCGCGAGCTACTTCGGCTATGGTTGGACGCCGCCGTTCCGGGACCGCTGATTACCGCGTTGAAATCGCATGCACATGAGAACGCTCACAACCTGATTGAGGCCTTCTTTTCTCAGCTACCCGCGAGCCAAGTTCCGCAGCCCCTCGTAGCGACAGCGTGTGAGACGATGAGCTTTGAGCTACCTCAAAACGAAGCTCGCATGCTTCGCGCGCTTGCCGCCAACGATGGAGTGTCGGAGGGCGAGTTTGTCGGTCAAGCGGTGCGAGCAGCTCTCGCCGCTAAGATGAAAGCTGTCGCTCACGAACTCTGGCCGAGATAGAAGCGGCTCGCTCGCGCACGAGGCTTACAGATGTCCGATCTTCCCGTTCCAGAAATAGATGTTGTGATCGCCACTTGCCGTTGGCTTGGTGAAGAAGGGTTGCTGCTGGATAAGTGCTCTGTTGCCGTCGGCCAAGGAATTGACGCACTTGCTCATCGCGAGCGCCTGATCAAAAAACTCCCCGATTTTGGCTTGCTTCGCCCAGCCTTTGAAAACCACGGTCCGGACCTTGTCGCCCTGTCGGAGACGCACCGTTGGTACATCGAGTGCAAGGGGGCAGGCTCCGGCACACCACAGACTCAGCGCAACAATTTCGACCGAGCAGTCGCAAGTGTGGTCTCCTACTTCACAGACGACGGCGTGACGCTTGGACTTGCCGTTCCAGCAACCCGACTATACCGACGCTTTATTCGCACGAGGGTCCCACCCGCCTTGCGCAAGCGCCTCAATATGTGGCTGCTTCTTTACGACCCTATCACCCGCCAGATTGAAGATATTGCTCCAGGCCAAGGTTTTCACTAGATGTTCCAGTCCCGTCCTCAGCCTTTGTTCTAACGAGACCCGGCCACCGCGAGCGCATCACCCTCTGCGCCAAGCGCGGCTCAGCTCGGTGCCGCGCGTCTCGTCTGTCCACCTCCGCTTCGCCCCTTTGATTCGTATTGGGCTCGTCGTGAGGCAACGGCCGAACACACGCGCATTTTGCTCCGCCTCCAAGTTGGTATCGACGTTGCGGTTTGAGTTCGACCCTGATGCAGCATGGAACGAGCGAGGCACGGTGGTCACGGCGATGAGTGAAGTCGGTGTCGCGGAGAGCCTCGGAATGCTCGGTCACTTTGCTAGAGACACAGGGCGGGCGGCTCAGTACGGCGTCTCGTCGGCATGTGATGTGCATCACGGCAAAGCATGAAGTTGACCCATTCGGGCGTCCCCCCAGATTGCCCGTGTGGGTCGGCTGGTAGATTGACGAGCGGAGTGACCAGCTCGGGACGGCAAAGGACGGATTTGAAGTGCGTGAAGAGGATCGAGACCCCGCGGAAATCTTGAAGATGCGACGGAAAAGCCCACGGGCTTGGTCGCTTCGATCGTCCTATCCCCCGGTCTCCACGATGGCATCATCCCGCGCGGCAATCCCCCCGCGATCCCCAGTCGATGCCCTGGGGGTGCGCCCTTCGAGGCCGTGTCGCGCCTCAGGATGAAGTGCCTCTCGTGCCATGTCCTGTCGATGTGCCGAGATGGATGCTGCGAGAGGGTGTTGCCTGAGGATGCCTCCGAGTCATCAGTCCACCTTCACTGCACTTGCCCTCCGCAGGGGCCCCCTGAGGCCGAAGGCCGAAGCTCTACGTCCATGTGTGGAAGGCTCATTCGATGTGGACGGCCTTGGGTAAGAGAAGGGAAGGCTTTGGGCTGTCGCCCTGGCCCCGAGGAAAGACCAACGACGACCTTAAGGTCTGCTCACCATGGCTTCATCGGGGGCTTGATCCCTATGCACTATAATAAGTACCCGTAAGGCTCGCTTTGCAGAGTGGAGCCCGGCCAGGTCATGCAGCAAAAAGGTCGCCCCTCGATCAGTGCCCGAGTTGGTTCTGAGAAGCAGGCTCCCAGGCATGAACGCAGAGGTGTCGAATTTTGGATCATGCGGGGCGAACAGATCGCGAGATGGGACTGCTCAACCACGACCTATCCGATTGAATAAGGCTCAAGGCATGCTGCACGGCAGTCGCGGTCTACCGGATCCGCCAGGACCTCCTCTCTCCTGAGCCGCTTTAGGAAGTCGCGAGGCTGGTAATGCACGAGCCGTTTCGAGAGCACACGGGCGGGTTCGTCGCGAGGGTGAGCGGGTGACGGCCCGTCGCTAGTAGACAAGTGCCTCAAGTACGGTGGGCGTGCGCTCGCGAACTGTATTACGCAACTCACTGCTTCCGAGCGATGCGCTGCTTCACGCATGTACCGGATCGGATGAACGACATATCCGCGCTACTTCTTGGCAAGGCCAGTTATCGGCCTCACACCGTAGCTCTTTGCGAATTGCCCCGTCTTCAAGCAATCGATAAAGCGTCCTCGGCAAACCCGCTCGCAACCTGCACTTGTTCTGCCCGCGGCCATGCAGTTCATAGAACAGACTTCACGCTGACCACTGCAGGTTCTCACGCCTTGAGGAGCTGCAAGCCTCTGGTTTTCCTTTCCCAGTGCCACCATGCGCGGGTCACCCACACAGCCGGTGCCAGCGAGGCAATCGGCTGGCGCTTCGCCACCGACGACCCGACTCGGGAGTTGTAGGAAGGCGGCCTGCTTCATCGCGGCGTCATACGTTGCCCGCGCCACCGCGTTCATCACTTGGTCGAAATAGAGCCTTGGATAGGCATGCAACGATTGGAGTAGGGCGGCAGCAAACGGAGAGTGTTGTCCCGGCAGTCCGTCCAGCGCCGATTGGCCGAACTGTGTTGAGGTGACGAGTAGCAGTCCTCGTATTGTGCCAGCTTCGATGCGTGTGAATGAGAGTTTCTTTCCCTTCAGGCCGGGACAGATGTTGTCCAGTGGGTTGTCGCGACAGGCGTCAAGAATGATGAGCTTGTGCCGTGCCGGCTCAGTCGCCGCCATGATCCTCTCTGCCGACACACCGTTGGTGAGGGCACCGCTGAGGCAGTCAAGCCTGGCATCGGTCGGTGCAAGCATGTTGCCCTCTGGCGTTGCGGAACCATGACCCGCGAAGAACACTAGCGCCATGTCGGCCCCAGTGGCACGGCTCTTGAGTTCGTCAAGCGCCTTAAGAAAGGGGGCGACACCGAGATTGAAGCAGCCCGGCGTGATGCCGTCGCAGGCAAGCACCTCAAAGCCATGCCCCGCGAGCAGTGTCGCCATGCTGCGCGCGTCGGAAGCAGGATTGTCCAGCACAGGGAAGTTATTGCTCGGATAAGCGCTCTGCCCAATCACCAATGCGACGCGTTTTGCTTCCGTCGATGCTGCCATAAGTATCAGTGCGACAAACGCCGCCAACACACGCATCAACATCGACTTTCCGGTGCTCCGCTGAGCCAATGCAAAACCTGCAACCGCCTAAGATATTCATTCTGTCCGCCATCGAAGGCAATGTAAAAGACGACCGGACGTCAGCAGAGAAATACCGTCTCCCGAGCACCCGCCGCAGGTCCAACTGCAACGGCTTCAACTTCTCTCTGCGATGGACCGCGAACCCACCGGTAGACGAAGACCGGCACACCCATATGGTTCTAGTGTACGGACCAAACGCGCATGGCGATCGACTACTATCTGCGACTGACGGGCGCAAGCCCGGTCAGTTCCTTGTTGCCGATCGTGGCGACGAGACCAGTCCCGACTCGCCGAAGCGATCGGGAACGATCACTGGGCTCGCCTCGTTCGATCCCATAGCGATTGGCGGCAAGACCTTCGATGCTGCAGCCGAATGGGCACTCGCAACAGGTGGCCGGCGCACAGGCGCAACAATCGAGGTAGCCGATCCGTGGCTCAATCGGATCATTGTGCGCAAAAACTGACAGAGCAACGCGATTCACTAATCATTACAATGACGCTTTCGAGGAGGAAGTTATGAGCCAGAAGAATATCGCCGTCATCATCGGAAGCCTGCGCAGCGACAGCTTCAACGCCAAGCTCGCAAATGCCCTCACCAAGATCGCGCCGCAGGACTTCACGTTCACAAAAGTCGAGATCGGCGACCTGCCGCTCTACAATCAGGACGATGACCGGAACCAGTCGCCGCAGGTCAAACGACTGAAGGCTGTGATTTCGGGTGCCGATGGTCTTCTGTTCGTGACACCCGAGTACAACCGCTCAATTCCCGGTGTGCTCAAGAATGCGATCGATCACGCCTCGCGACCTTACGGTCAGAACGCGTGGGCCGGTAGGCCGGCGGGCGTAGTCGGGATCTCGGTCGGAGCCATTGGGACGGCGCTCGCGCAGCAGCATCTGCGCAACATCCTTGCGTATCTCGACGTCCCGACGCTCGGTCAGCCCGAGGCGTTTCTTCAAATGAAAGACGGCCTGTTCGAAAGTGATGGCAGCATTGGCGCAGCGAGCAATCAATTCTTGCAGGGTTGGATGGACCGCTACGCTGAGTGGGTGAAGATGCACGCTGCCTGAGCAAGTTGGAGCGGGTTTATCGAGGAGAGCTGGGCGCCTTACGCATCTCAGAGCAGGGCCCTTTGCCACCTCTGGGTGAACCGCGCCGGGTTTGTCGGAGGCTCCAGATCCTGAGAGATTGGAGCCATGGAGAATCACAAGACGTCCCCGAAGTTCTCTCCGGAGGTGCGTGAACGCGCCGTCCGGATGGTGT
>JALHMB010000010.1 GCA_022844275.1 Hyphomicrobiaceae bacterium | reverse complement strand
ACCGGCCGGCTACGCGGCACGCTGGCAGCACAACGAAGAGCTTGAAGGACGCTCATCGGGAGCGTTCAATGACGACCGGATTCCAGTCCCGGCTGGATAAAAGGCGGGGGTCACATCACGGGTAGTCGACGTAGGAATTCAGGGCCATGATCAGGCGTATGCAGCGTCCAGGTGCGCGGATCCGACAGGTCAGCCCGCCACAACCCAAGCCTCTCCAATTGATCACTGGCCATCATCTCGAACGACCACAACGCGCTCACACCCGTCCAAAGCGACGCCAAACGGCGCTTCTTCGATATCCATCGGGGCTTAAGCCCCATCGACCGCAGCTTGCGGCGATCGACTAGATACTTTCGGCTCGTGAAAAACTTGAACTTGTTGAAGCCATCTGCATCGGCTTCATACGCGGTCGATCCTTGAAAAAGCTTGCCATCCGATCGCGGCGGCCCGCTGAGCGGAGCTACAAAAATAATATCGGCTCTTCGCTTTAGCACATCGACCGCTTCGTCGATCCAGCTTCGGCCCTGATCCTGGTGGAGCAGCATATCGGAATCAAAGTGAACGACGTGGTCTGTTGGCGCGACTTCGAGTGGCCAAAGGCTACCGTATATAGGATAGCCTCGAAAATCATGCGTTTCTCGTAGTCGCTGACGAAAATACGTTGAGTAAATACGATCTATCTCTGTTCGCGCGTAGTCGATGTAGTGCAGCCTGTCGACCCAACCATCAGCAACCAATCCATTGCAGATTTCGTCCAGCTCTTGCCGTGAACCGACGTGAGGGCGGGACGCATACTCTGGGCTCAATGGGGCTGTGTCGACGACTAGCGCCCGTTCCTTAAACGGGTACGCGCTACTTTTGACGATGTGCGGAATTGTTCGCCTAAGAAAAGATACATCTGTACGAGCGACAAGAATCGATAAGGAAACACCATCACAGGAGCTCATGTATTCACCCCCAATAAATAGCTAAAAAGAGAAAATTCTATAACGCCTCGTTAGCTGGGGCAATGCCCCTTACCTACCTGTCCGCACGAGGAGTGACTTCAACCAGGCATGAAAAAGGCTGTCGAGCCATATGGCGACGCGTCCAACATTGGCCTCACGGCCTACTTCCTCTCCGCGCACTCGCGGAAAATCTGCAGCTGATCCTCGCTGAAATAATCGACCCGCCAGTTCCTGTTGCGATGTGACAGGTGCAGGCAGAAGTCGGTCTCGATGGTCCGGGCATAGCCGCGCGTGACCTCGTTGACCTCTGCGGGCTCGAGAAATGCTCGGTTTTTGCTCACGAACTCAACCGCAGCCTTGGGACTTTCAAACAGCAGGCCCGTTAGAAGAGACTGACGCTCCTCGAGCGTCATCGCGCTTATTGGCAAGGACGTCAGCGCAAACTCGAACCATCTCTTGGACGTGTCGCTCTGCCTGATTGCCTTCGCGATAAGCGACTTCAGCTCGGTCGGTATGAGGGTGGACTGCAGGCTCTCCTTCGTCAGGCCCGCAACCGAGAAATCCTCGTACCCTGCATCGGCCAGCACCTTCTTCATGAGCTCGCCGCGAAGATCGTCGGAGAAATTCACATGGGCCAGAGCGGCGAGGGCGTACGAGGCCTTTGCCTTCACGATCCGGCCGACGGCATCGCGTTGCGTCTCTTCAGGGAGGCGGTCACCGAAGACCTCCAGAGAGCGCACTGCGACGCCGGGATCGTCCTGAAACGCCACACGCATGCGCGGCGCCAATTGAGCGATCTCGGCATCGGTAATGCGCAGCGGGCCGGCTTGTGCGACGATCTTCGCGATACTCGCCTCGCCGAAGGCCTTGGCACGAAGCTCCTGACGCTGTGCCTGAGACAAGCGCTTCACCTTGGACAGTATAGCAACGGCCTCGTCGCCGCATCCCGGTAGGCGCATGATGCGCCGGATGAGCTCACCGAACTGATCGTCACTTAGAAAATAGGGCTTCTGCGCGACCTGAGAGAGCGGTGTGGCGGTCTCTGCAAGCTCCAGCAGAAGCGCAAAGACACCATCGGTATCGGCTATCGAGGAATCCGACTTCGTCAACAGGTGCACAAGCGTCGGCAGGTGCTTTTCGGCGATCGCCTCCTTCTCGGAGTAGTAGCGGCTCCAGACCGCGCCGATCGCCGTCGCCTCGACTTGAGATGACATCTTGATCTTGAGAGGGCATCCGATCCCGTCGCCCACCGTCGCACGACAGATCCTCTCGATCGCGCGATCCTGGGCCGTGCGATCCTCGAACAGCGCAATTTTCGATTCCCGCGTCCGCTGAGCTTCCTCGTTCAGAACCATGCCTGCGCCGCGGGCGAGCGCCTCGGAGAGGTCCTCGCCGTGCTGGCGCGTGGCGATATAGGGATCCGCGTAGGAATACTCGATGTCGACCGAGACCGCCGTGACTTTGCCCGCCACGTTGTGAACGATCCGGGTGCCGGGACGGTCCGTCAGGAACCACACCCTGTACCCCGGATAGCGGGCCGTCTCGCGCACATTGTGCACGTTTCCGCCCTTGCTAATGACTGCCGCAGCATAAGGAACCTGGATCGCGGCCGCCCATGCAGGAACGTAGAACCACGTGGCCACGAGCGTGAGCCACGCCGCGGTTCCACTCGTTCGATCATCAAAATCGGAAAAGAAAAGTCTGATCAGAACGGCGATCGAGACACCGGCGAGGACGACCGGCCAGAATCCGCCCCCGGTCGAGAGCCAGACGATGTCGGACCAGCGCAGAGCCTGGACCGCACCGAGCCCAACCACGCACGGGAGGAGCCCGAATACCAGAGCCGTTAACTTCCAATTCCGCTGCTTCCGCGTGAGCATCGGTTTCGCCCGATCCCGATAGAGGCAGGAAACTGAGTGTACGATGGAAGATCAAGCGCCGGTCAAGTCAGGTTTTGGTGAGATTTCAGGCTGTGTAGAACGCCTGCGGGTCGCCACCTACCTCCCCGTCCTCACCTGCAGGGACTTCAGCCCGCGCATGACGAGGCTGTCGAGCCACACGGGCGGCGATGTGCCGGGTGACATGTTCGGGAAGCGCTCGATAAGTTGAGGGATCGCGATACGCGCTTCGAGCCGCGCAAGCTGCGCGCCGAGGCAGAAGTGTGCGCCCTGGCCGAACGTGAGGTGGCGGTTCGGCTGACGCCCGAGATCCACCTTGTCGGGATTCGGGAACTGGCTCCCGTCCCGGTTCGCCGCGTTGATGATCGCGAACAGCCGGTCACCTTCCTTGAGGGTGACGCCGCGCACCTCGTGCGTCTTGCGCACGACACGGCCCATGGCATTGGTCGGCGCCTCCGTGCGCAGGAACTCCTCGACGGCCGTCGAGATCATGTCCGGGTTGGCGGCGAGGCGCGCACGCTCATCCGGATTGCGCATCATGGTCAGCGTCGCCGTGCTCAGCAGGTTCGTCGTCGTCTCGTGCCCGGAGAAAAGCAGCAGCATCGCGGTCGCGACAAGTTCGTCCTCGCTCAAGCGGTCCTTCTCGTCACGCGCCGCAATCAGCAGGCTCAGGAGGTCGTCGCCCGGATCGGTACGACGCTTCTCGATTTCCTCGCGGAAGAGAGCCGCCATGCCCACTGCGCCGCGCCGCGCACGCTCGTACTTGTCGGGCGTCGCACGCGCCGTGCCGATGAAGAGCATGATGTCGTCCGACCAGCCCTTGACATCGTAGAGCCGTTCCTCGGGAACGCCCATCATGGCCATGATGACGAGCGCCGGCAGCGGCATGGTGAAGTCGGCGACGAGATCGGCATCGTCCTTCTCGGCGAGCTTGTCGAGCTGGCGCGCGATGATCTTCTCGATGAGCGGTTTGAAGCCGAGGATCGTGCCCGGCAGGAAGGCCTTGGCAACGAGGCCGCGCAGCCGCGTGTGTGCCGGCGGATCGCGGAAGACGATCCAGAGATTGAGGTAGCGCATCATCTCGGCGAGCAGGCTCTGCGTCTGCTCGGGGAGCGCCGCATAGAAGGGCGTCAGCCGGTCAGGGCTCATGGACGGCCCGGAGAGTGCTGCCGCCACATCCTCATAGCGCGTCAGGATCCAGCAGCGGAGGCCCGGATGCCAGTGCACGGGCTCCTCCTCCCTGAGCCGCGCGTAGGCCGGATAAGGATCGGCGCGCACGATGGGGTGAGCGGGATCATAGATCATCGTCATGACAGGCATTTCCTCGGAGCGGCTTGGTTCTTTGAGGCGACCATACCGCGTCTTGCACCTTGCGGCAGGCACGAAACACGCATCACCCCAATGCATCTTCCCAATTCGGGATCATCGGGTACCATCCCCGCAAGAAAAAGCCGACTGCTACCGGAGGAAAAGCCCATGGATGCCCAGACGATCGACACACCCCTGCTCGAGCATCTCTACCAGCAGATGCAGCGCGTGCGCCGCTTCGACCAGCGCGTCCAGGAGCTGTTCCACGAAGGCTTCGTCAAGGGCACGGCCCACTCCTACGTCGGCGAGGAAGCCATTGCCGTCGGCGCCTGCGCTGCAATCGAGGACAAGGACTACATCGTCAGCCACCACCGCGGGCACGGCCACTGCATCGCGAAGGGTGCCGATCTCACGCGCATGGCAGCAGAACTATTCGGCCGCGAGACCGGCTATTCCAAGGGCCTCGGCGGCTCCATGCACATTGCCGATATCGAGCGCGGTATTCTCGGCGCCAATGGCATTGTCGGCGCCGGCATCGGTCTCGGCACGGGTGCGGCACTCTCGGCCAAGCTGCGCAACAGCGGCCAGATCTGCGTCGTGTTCTTCGGCGATGGCGCATCGAACGAGGGCATATTCCACGAAGCGCTCAACATGGCGAGCATATGGAAGTTGCCGGTCGTGTTCGTGCTCGAGAATAATCAGTTCGGGCTTTCGACGCGCATTACCGATGTCGCTGCCATCGACCGCTTCTCGCGCCGCGCGGCGAGCTACTCCATGCCCGGCGAGACCATCGACGGCAATGATGTCGCCGCCGTCTACGACACCGTGAGCCGCGCTGCCTCGCGCGCCCGCAACGGTCAAGGCCCGTCACTCATCGAATGCATTACATGGCGGTGGGGCGATCATTCCATGCGCGCGAACCTGCCGGCTTACCGCGGCCAGGACGAGGATCGCGTGTGGCGCGAGGAGCGGGACGCCATCCGTCGCGCCGGCGAGCACCTCAGGGAGCGGCAGGTGACGGAGGCGCGCCTCGCCGAGATCCGCGATACGGTCGAGGCCGAGCTGACCAAGGCCGTCGAGACGGCGAAGCTTGCCGCCGAGCCGACGGTCGCGGTCTTCGAGGGCGCGGTGACGGCGCCACATCACGATTTCGGCCCCGAGCCTGGTCCTGGCCACGAGACCGCGCGCGAACTCGGCTATGGCGAGGCCATCCGCGAGGCCATCGACCAGGAAATGGCGCGCGACCCACGCGTGTTCGTCATGGGCGAGGACGTCGGCAAGATCGGCGGCATCTTCGCCGCGACGCGCGGCCTCATCGAGAAGTACGGCAAGGAGCGTTTGCGCGACACACCCATTTCCGAGATGGCCATTGCGGGCGCGGCTGTCGGCGCGGCCATCACGGGGATGCGGCCGATTGCCGAAATCCAGATCTTCGACTTCATCACGCACATGATCGACCCGATCGTGAACCAGGCCGCGAAGTTCCGCTATATGCTCGGTGGCGTACCGAAAGTGCCGGTCGTGTTCCGCGGGCCGCAGGGCGGCGGCGTGCGCCTCGCGGCCCAGCACTCGCAATCATTGGAGGCGTGGTTCTGCCACGTGCCGGGCCTCGTCGTCATGGCGCCATCCACGCCCTACGACGCCAAGGGCCTGCTCGCCGCCGCCATCCGCGACGACAATCCCGTCATCTTCTGCGAGCACAAGCTGCTCTACGTGCAAACGAAAGGTCCCGTGCCGGCCATCGAGTACGTGATCCCAGTCGGCAAGGCGGACATCAAGCGCCCGGGCAAAGACGTGACTGTCGTCGCGACCATGGCGCTCGTCGCACCGGCGCTGCGTGCGGCCGATCAACTCGCCCGCGAGGGCCTCGACGTCGAGGTCATCGACCCGCGCACGCTGCGCCCGCTCGACACCGAGACGATCATCAACAGCGTCAAGAAAACGGGCCGCCTCGTGATCGCGCACGAGGGCTGGAAGAAGTGGGGCTTCGGCGCCGAGGTCGCGGCTTTCGTGCAGGAGGAGGCCTTCGATTACCTCGATGCGCCGATCGCCCGCATCGGTATGCGCGACGTGCCCATGCCCTACAACGACACACTCGAGCGCATCGTCATCCCCGGCCAGGACGAGATCCAGGAGGCCATCAAGGCCGTGGCGTATAGGTGAGGCGAGTGTGGGGCGACGTTGTTAGATATCCGCTGGTGGGCACGAGCAGGCGACCGCTGATCTCGTGAGAGGCTCAGCGTGGGGACGGCACCGACAGCTGATACCATCGAAGCCTCGCGGCTCAGTATGGACATGTTCTCATTGAATCACAGCGCGTTCGCCGATCGTACGGAACTGCTGTCCGACATCGGCGAGCTCTTGAAGACTCAGTTGCGGCCCCCGTCGCGTCGAACCGAGGGCGTCATTAAAATTGACACCCAGCGTGGCACGTACTGGCGCTTCTGAGGGCAATTTCAATTGGGCCGAATTCCGGGAAGTCGGGGCTTGCCGGAGCGTGAATGTCCGCTCCGGGATCAGAACCAAACGTCCGCCCCCCGAAAATCAAAGGCGACACTGACCGATCGCCGCAGCCCATCCCTCACGTCGCGAACCGGCGATGGAACGTCTCGGGCCACTGCGCCGTGAGATAGCGGAAGAGCCAATTCCCGCTTCGCTTGAGCCGCTGATAGCTGTGCTTCAGATCGAGCACCAGCGTGATGCGCCGGCTCACGCAATTGAGCTCGCCGTGATCGTGGGTCGCGATCTGCTTGAAGCCCATGACCCGCGTGTGAAAGCCGAGCGGACTGTGCGGGTCGTCCTCGAACACGTCGGTGATAACGTGCGTATAGCCACGCAGCACCATCTCTCGCGTCGCCGCCCGCATCAGTGCCGCCGCGAGCATGAGGTTGCCGCGATGCTCGGGAACCACGGCGAAGCGTCCGACCTCCGCGATGCGCGTGCCGCTGAGGAAGCGCTCGATGTCGATGCTCGGATCGGTGAACTGTAGGCCATACTCCAGGTACTGCCTGACCGGCGGATCGAAGAGGGTGCGCAACACGCCGGCTGGTTGCCCATCTATGCTCACGATGTACCAGGCGACATCACGTCGCCGCACGTCGCTTCGGGTGATCTGGCTTTCTGGGTCGCTGACCCAGCCCTTTTCACCCTGATAGGTCGCGGCGAGCACGGTAAGCGCCGCGCGCCTTGCACTCTCAGTGAAGATCCGTGCAGCTTTGATCCGCTTGCTCTCATCGACCACGGCTCGCTCCATCGGTCCAGATCCTGTGTGAAAGTCTTGCTATTTCGCCCATGATGATCGCGTGCCAGGCACGCACCTCATCCAGGGACGCCTGCGCCTCGACCGGCCTTTGCGGAGCGATGGGTGCTCCGATGACCAGCTGCATTACTGACTTCGTTCGTGTGGTGCGGCCCGCTTCGGCATCGGGAAAGCGGATCCCCATCGGCACCACGGGAACGCCGACTTCGAGTGAAAGCCGCGCCGCCCCGTGGCGCCCGCGCAGCATTGTGCGATCGTCGTAGTTGACCTGCCCCTCGGGGAAGATGCCGACTGATCGGCCGGCCACGAGGTGATCCCTGGCATCGTGGCGCGGCGCCGGGAAATGCTTGTAGAGCCTCTTGAGGAAATTCAGTGCCCGCGGCCGCGCCGGCTTGCGCAAGACAGTGACCACGCCCGCACGCCTGTAGATGAGGCCCAGACCGGGAAAGATTCTGTAGTTCCAGTCGGCCAGAAAGTGGATGCGCTTTCCGCCCCTGTTCAGAAACAGTAAAGGCGGCACCAGCACGGATTCGTGCATCGTGCTGTGATTGGCGGCCAGGATGAACGGATCCCACGCCGGAAGCACATGCTGCAGGCCTTCGATCGATACGATGTACCTTGATGCGAGCAGCGACAGCCCACGCAACAGGAGGCGATCGGGCGCGCCGAGATAGGGCAGATCACATCCAAGAATATCGCGGGGCGTCCGCGTTTGGAGGGCGGATCGCCCGAGAGCCGTCGTCCCGGCACTTTCGGTGGTCCACATCACGGCACCTCCGATGAGGCTTCCTCATATCGGGCGATTCCGTATCAGCGGCATGACGTTACGATTGCGGATTGATGAATGGCGAAAGGAATCGCCCGAAAGTGGGCGTCCACGCTACCAGTTGCTGGGCAGATGGTGCCCGCCGAGCTCGGCGAAAGCCTGTGGCGGCCCGGTTACTATCCTCACCACCTTTAACCTAGGAAATGCGGGGCACTTGCTGCGCTGCAAGATCCGGGCGAGATTTGTCCATTGAAGTGCCGCACATAGAATTCCGCGCACGGCAGGTTGAGCTTCGGCTGAATTGCGATCAAAGGGGCGAAACAATGTCATCGACGACCGTGCGCACAACGCAGCTACGTGCGCTCGAAGGCTGGCGCGGCGTCACTGCGATGTTGGTCGTCCTGTATCACTTTCATGCAGCACATTCGTTCTTCCTCCACGAATGGCTGCGCTACTTGTCGCCGGTGCTCGAGTTCTTCTTCATCGTCAGCGGCTTTGTGATGGCCCTAGGCTTCAGCGAGAAGGTCAAGGATGCACCGACGTTCTGGGCCTTCATCGTGCGGCGCGCTGGCCGCGTCTGGCCGCTGCATCTGGCCATGCTCGGGCTGCTTCTGCTGATCCCGCTCGTCCGCCTCTTCACGGGAAGCCCCCAAATATTCACGCCCCCGCAACTGACGGCGGAATCGCTGCCCTATCAAGTGCTGCTATTGCAGACATGGTGGCCGGAAATCGCTCTCACGTGGAACTATCCAGCGTGGACGCTGACCGGCGAAATGCTCGCGTATCTGCTTATGGCCATAGTTCTTCTGGTGGCCATGAACGAGCGCATGCGTTGGGCGTTGGGACTACTCATCGTCACTGTGGCCGCCGCACTCTACTACGCAGAGATGCCGCGGCAGGACCACTACAGCACACTCACCGTGTCGCGCGCCGTCACGGGCTTCTTTGTCGGGTTTCTGCTCTTTCATTTCTGGCGGCTTCATCCACTACGCAACCGCGCTGTCGCGATAACTCTGGAAATCGCAACGATCATCGGTTTCATCGCGCTGCTTCAGTGGCATCCGACAGGACTTGCCTATTTCCTGTCTCACGCGCTTTTTGCGCTCGTGATTTATACCTACGCCAGCGATCTTGGGCCGGTGTCGCGCCTGCTGTCCTTGCCCCCTTTCCAATGGCTCGGCGCCAAATCGTTTTCGATCTACATGTTCCACGGCGTGGTCACGACTTGGTTCTTGCTTGTTGTTCGTGCCGTTGAGGTGCGCGGTGGGGTACCGCTTACAAGCGTCGTGGTGACGCCGACTGGTCATTATGCCCGCATTGTGGACCTGCCCCAGCAATGGATGGACGATCTATTGGTGCTCGGATACTTCGCCGTCGTACTCATCGGCGCAACTTTCATTTATCGCTGGGTCGAGGATCCGAGCCGGATCTATTTCGCGAAGCTCGCGGGTAAAATGTTGGCACGGCCCGACATCGCACGCGACGCTCGCTCGAGCACGGATGCCGCGCGATCTGCTGCCTGAGGGCCGAGTACATCATCTGAAACTCGACGTTTATCCAGCCCGTTCATTCGCCGGCAAAGGCGATTTCTCAGACTTGCCATTAGCGCTGCCGACGCTTCTGTCCTAGAGTTGGCGAGCTGCAGCCCAAAGCTCAAACTCTAAGGAAGGATGCATGAAGATCTTTTCGCACGTCCTTCTGGCTTACTTGCTGGCGATCGTCTCGACCGGCGCCAGAGCTGAATTGAGCGTCGGATCGCGCGCGCCAACCTTCGCCATCCAAGCTGCGCTAGGCGGCAAAGACACTGTCTTTGATCTGGCGAAGTCCCTGACCAAGGGGCCGGTGGTCGTCTACTTTTATCCGAAGAGCTTCACATCGGTCTGCACGGAGGAAGCCCGCCTATTTGCCGAAGCCATGGAGGAATTCGAAAAACTAGGCGCCTCGGTAATTGGCATCTCGACCGATAGCTTGGACACTCAGCGCGAGTTCTCGAGATTGGAATGTCGCGACAAATTCCCGGTTGGTGCCGATCCTGACGGAAGTATCGTGCGCGCCTACGATGCCGCGCGCGGGACCGCTTCTCGCGTCATGGCAAGCCGCACGTCTTACGTGATTGCGCCTGGAGGCACGATCCACGCTGTACTCACGTCCTCGGACGCAGAGAGCCACATCCGGTTTGCCCTCGAATCCATCCGCGCGTTAAAGACCAAGGGCTGACCCTGATCGAAGGATATGGAACAATGAGTGCGTGAGCCGCCTCACTCCTCGCTCTGCTTCGGCACAAGCGCATTGGCATCGCGCCAGGTGGCCGGCGGAACGCCGACCGCGCGGCGAAAGGCACGGCTGAATGCAGCTTCGGATTCATAGCCCACGCGCGCCGCCAAATCCGCGAGCCCTGCATTGCTTTCACGCAGCAAACGCCGCGCAAGTTGCATGCGCCAGCCAGCCAGGTATTGGATCGGCGACTCGCCAATGAGGTCCACAAAGCGCTTGGCCAATGCGGAGCGCGATGTGCCAACCTCCTGCGCCAGTAAGTCGACAGTCCAGGCGCGTGCGGGGTCGGCGTGCATGTGGGCCAGGGCACGCCCGACGTGCGGATCGTTAAGTCCCGAGAGCCACCCGGCATGACCATCGCTGATGTAGGTGAGCTGCCACCGCAGGACCTCCATAAAGAGCAGCTCCGACAGTCGCCCCAATACCGCGCGATTGCCGGGGCCCGAACGCGCCGTCTCGCGCGCGAGATGATCGATTGCGGCCTGCCACCAATGTGACGGATCCGGCAGCTTGACGGGAGCGGCATAGGCGCCAGTGTCCGTATAAGCCTCGAGCCAAACGGAGCCCTCGCGAACGCGGATGCAAGTGAGCGCAGGCATGGCCTCGATGAGAGGCCCGAAGCGCTGGTCGGAATGCAGGAAACCGCAGATGAAGCGACTGACTTCTCCGCCGCCGCCGTGATTGAGCACTGTGACCCGATCCGCCTCCGGCCGATAAATGTCCTTGATAGGAGTGGGCTCCAAACCATCGGCGCTCGCCAGCACATGCTGGCTGCCACGGGCGAACACAACGACATCTCCGGCTTCGAAGGGGATCGGGTCCACGCTGCCCCAGCTCAGCCGGCATTTGCCGCCGGTCGCGACGTGGAAGGGCGTGATCGCCTCCGCGCCGGGAAACAATCGCGCGGTCAGCATCTCCGGTGGTGACGAAAGAATGCTCCAGGGATGGGAGAACTCAGCGCAAAAGTGAATGGCACCCGAGAACCGGACGATGCGCAGCACTTCGGATAGGACGTCCATCCAGTTCCCCCAGCTCACCGTGCATCACTGCGATATGGCGTTCCGGCAAGAATTCTGAGCGTTGCGGTCATGGCGTCAAGATCCATGTGAAGGCAGGCTTAGCACGTGGATAAAGCGCGGAAAGCCGAATGGACGCAAAACTACAGAAGCGCGTGCAGCGATATGGCTGGGACAAGGCCGCAGCGCACTACGAGCGGTACTGGCAGGACCAGCTCGAACCGGCGCAGACGGCACTTCTCGACATGGCAATGCTGGCAACCGACGAGCGGGTACTGGACGTCGCTTGCGGCACGGGGCTCGTTACCCTCAGAGCATCGCGAGAAGTGGGACCGGAAGGCCGCGTGATCGGCACGGACATCTCGGAAGAGATGGTCGCCATTGCAAGCTCGATCGCCGACGCCAGCCGGACGGACAACGTCTCCTATGTCCGCATGGACGCCGAGTCTCTCGATTTCGAGACCGGCTCATTCGATGCCACGCTTTGCGCCCTCGGCCTTATGTACGCGCCCGATCCGGAGCGCGCGGTCGCGGAGATGCACCGCGTAACGAAAGCCGATGGACGCGCTGTTTGCGCGGTGTGGGGCGAGCGTCGCCTGTGCGGATGGGCCTCGATCTTTCCGATTGTCGATGCACGCGTGCATTCCGAAGTGTGCCCGATGTTCTTTCGCATGGGCACTGGCGATTCTTTGCGCTTCGCCTTCTCGCTAGCCGGCTTCAAGGACATTTCACTGCGGAGGCTGCAAACGACGCTCCTCTACGCGGACGCGCGGGAAGCCTGCGCCGCAGCATTCGTCGGCGGTCCGGTCGCGCTCGCGTACAGCCGCTTCTCCGATGCCGTGAAGGCCATGGCGCACGACGACTATCTGCGCTCCATCGAGCCCTATCGCTCTGGTGAGGGCTACACCCTCCCAGGCGAGTTCGTCATTGTTGCAGGCTACAAATAGCGAGGAGAACACCATGTCCAATCTGCGCGCCAAGGAAGCCATCGCGAGAGCCCATCGACTGTTCAGCGAGAAACCAGGCGCAGCAAAAAGACCCAACACGACAGCGAGAGCCGTATGGCGAGACGGGCTCCTGTGCGAGGTCTCTGGCCCCGGCGTCGAAAGGGCCACGACGGACATGCCTGAGCCGATGGGAGGAAGCGGCAATGGCTCGAACCCCGGCTGGCTTCTGCGCGCCGGCATGGCCTCGTGCGCAGCGACAGCGATCGCCATGCGGGCGGCTACGCTCGGCATTGCGCTGAGCACCCTGGAGGTGAACGTTCAAAGCGAGTCCGATGCGCGCGGGCTAGTCGGCATACCTGGTGTTACGACGGCGCTCGGAAATATGAGCATGTCGATCAAGATCGGTGCAGATGGCGTGGACGAGGCGACATTGCGCGAGCTGGCCGCTTGGGGCGAGGCCAACTCGCCCGTTAGCTGCACGCTGCGCGACCGCCCGAACGTCGCTGTCGAGGTTAGCGTCGCCTAGCGCTCGAGACGTTGAAGACTGGTGGGATCGGCACCGTCAGGCGCCGCCCTCGTATTTGAACGAGACCTTCAGGCGGCAACGATAAGCCTTCACCTTACCATCCTCGACGACAAGATCCTGCTGCACCACTTCCGCGACGCGCAGGTCTCGCAGAGATTGGCCAGCGCGCTCGACCGCGCTCTTGGCAGCCAGTTCCCAAGAGTCCGAGCTTGTCCCGACGAGTTCGATGATCTTGTAGACGCTATTCGGCATCGTGCGCCTCCTACCCTACGTTGGCGAGGTGCGGCGAACTCGGCCATGAGAGCGGTCGATGTTCGTCCGTCCCAGCAGGAATCGCGTACCACCTGCCATTGATGGCGTCAAATTGCGCGATCGGGTGCGCCAGCCACGCGGTCCGGCGGTGACCTACCCATTCCGATAGGTGTAGCTGTAGCCGTTGATCGCCGGCGCGCCGCCGAGGTGCGCGTAGAGAATCTTCGAGCCTTCGGGGAAATAGCCCTTCTTCACGAGGTCTATCATACCCTGCATGGACTTCCCTTCGTACACCGGGTCCGTGATCATGGCCTCGGTGCGCGCGGCAAGCCGGATCGCGTCGTTCGTCTCCGCGCTCGGCACGCCATAGGCGGGATAGGCATAGTCCTCGAGAATGACAATCTCGTCGTCGCGAACCTTGCGGCCGAGCTCGACCAGCTCGGCGGTCTGATCGACGATCTCGCGTACCTGCTCGCGCGTCTGCACGGGCGTGCCGGATGCATCGATGCCGATCACGCGATCGGCGCGATTGTCATCCGCAAAGCCGACGATCATGCCAGCCTGCGTCGAGCCCGTGACGACGCACACGATGATGTAGTCGAACTTCACGCCCATCTGCTTTTCCTGCGCGCGCACTTCCTCGGCAAAGCCGACATAGCCGAGCCCGCCATACTTGTGCACCGAGGCACCGGCCGGAATGCCGTACGGCTTGCCGCCCGCATCCTTCACGGACTGGATGGCATCCTCCCAGCTCTTGCGAATGCCGATGTCGAAGCCGTCCGGCATGATGCGGCTGTCCGCGCCCATGAGACGGGTCATCAGGATGTTGCCGACGCGATCGTAGACGGCATCCTCGTGCGGGACCCAGCTTTCCTGGATGACAACGCACTTCATGCCGATCTTGGCCGCGGTCGCCGCCACCATGCGCGTGTGGTTCGACTGCACGCCACCGATGGAGACGAGCGTGTCGGCATTCGAGGCGATCGCATCCGGCACGATGTACTCGAGCTTGCGCAGCTTGTTGCCGCCCATAGCGAGGCCCGAGTTGCAGTCGTCGCGCTTGGCATAGATCTGCACCTTGCCGCCAATGGCCGCCGTGAGGCGCGGGAGATGTTCGATCGGCGTCGGGCCGAAGGTGAGGGAGTAGCGTTCGAACTTATCCAGCCTGAGCATCATCGTCTCCTGATCGCGAAATTCGATCGGAGACTAGCGCACATCATGAGATAGGTGCTTTCGATCTTGGCGGCATTGTTGCATTATGCCGGTGCTTAATCAGCATTGATCAAGAGAATATATCCGAACATGCCATCTAAAATGAAAGATCCTTCCAAGACCCTGATCCTCGATCGCCTCGACCGCCGCATTCTCCAGCGGTTGCAGCGCGACGGACGCATGAGCAATGCGGACCTCGCCAAGGCAGTGAATGCCAGCGCCGCGACCTGTCACCGGCGTACCGAGCAGCTCTTCAAGAACGGCTACATCCGCCGCGTACGCGCCGAGATCGCGCCCGAGAAAGTGGAGCGCGGCGCGCTCGTCATCGTCGGCGTCGTCCTCGACCGCTCGACGCCGGAGAGCTTCGGCGCCTTCGAGGCGGCCATCAAGAAGCTGTCGTTCGTGCTCGACTGCCATCTCGTGGCGGGCGACTTCGACTTCTTTCTCAAGATCCGCGTGCGCGACATGGCCGACTTCAATCGCCTGCACGGCGAGCAGCTCATCGCACTGCCCGCCGTGCGCCAGACGCGCACGTTCTTCGTGATGAAGGAGGTCGTCGACAACGCGCTCCTGGATTTTTAGCGCTTGGCGCGAGGTCGCCGTCTCTTGCCGACGACTTCGACTGCCGTCCGCCCAAGACGATGCGCTGCGGCGCGAAGCTCCTCAACTGGATGACCCGAGTAGCCGAGAATAAAACCCTTCGGGCCGCCGGCCGTGATCTGCGTTTCGGAGAGAAGCTTGGCATCCACATTGGCCAAATCTCGAATGTGCATGGCCTGATCTGTCGAGATGCCATCGGGGAGGCGCGCGACGAGGTGGAGTCCCTGCGCCGGCCCATATAGTTCGAGAGCATCGCCCGCAGCCTCGCCAAGCGCCGTGACCACGACATCGCGCGCTTCTCTGTATCGCGTGCGCATGCGGCGCGTATGTCGCGCCAGCGTACCATCCGCCATCAACGCCGCGACCGCATCCTGCATGAAACGCGGCGGAAACCGATCCACGGACGCGCGTATCGCGATCACGCGCGTCGCGATCTCTGCCGGAAGAACCATGTAGGCGAGGCGCAGTCCGGCGAAGAGTATCTTCGTGAACGTGCCGATGTAGATCACGCGCTCGCCGCCGATCCCGGCCAGTGCCGTCAGCGGCGGTCCGGCAAACCGATATTCGCTGTCGTAGTCGTCCTCGATGATCCAGCTGTCCGTCGCGCGCGCCCAATCGATGAGGGCAATGCGCCGGCGCATGCTCATGGTGACGCCGGAGGGGAACTGATGCGAAGGCGTGACGTAGGCGGCGCGCGCCTTGGCCTTCGTGCGAAGGCCCGCGGCAACATCGATCCCCTCGTCATCGACAGGCACCGGTATGAGCTTCATGCCGGCTGTCCGTAGTGTGAACTGCGTCGCGTAGTAGCCCGGGTTCTCCATCCAGATGGCATCGCCGCGCGTTAGCAGCGCCTCGACGCAAAGGCGGAGCGCGTGTTGCGTGCCGCTGACGATCACAATGCATTCCGGATCGCAGCGCACGCCGCGATGGACGGCCAAGTGTTGGGCAATTTGCTCCCGAAGTTGCGCGCTGCCTCGCGGATCGCCGTAGCCGATCTCCTCCGTGCCGGCCGTGACGACATGGTGCCGGAGATAGCCGCCGAGGCGTCGCAGCAGATCGTCATCCACGAATGTATGGCCGAGCGCGAATGGACGACGCCTCGGTGGCGCGAAACTCGTGGCCAGAGGCCGCGGTGAGGCTTGCGGGGCTTGAATGTAGCGGCTCACATAGGTGCCGGCGCCGTGCCGCGCCTCCAGCAGCCCGTCACTGACGAGATGCTCATAGGCGGCAACAATCGCATTTCGCCGCACGCCAAGTTGCTCGGCGAGATCCCGGCTCGATGGAAGCTGAGTTCCGGCCTGCAGCCGGCCCTCCACGATCGCTGCACGAAGCGCTGCATGCACCCGGCTGTTCTGGTTCCGGATGGCTGCGTCGAGTTCGATCGGCAGGTCGAGCGCGCGCTGCCTCGCGCGCAAAGTGGTTGCAGATTTCATGACAAAGTGGACCTCGATTTCGACCACTCTGCGCATTCATTCTAAGGTGGTCAACTCCCGAGGAGCCCACCATGGCTGATGGCCAGAGCTATCCCATCGACGAAACCAACAAGGTCAAGCGGAAGCATGAACGTGGTCACTACGACCACGAGACCGTCCATGCACTCCTCGATGCGGCCGTGCTCTGCCACGTCTCGTACGTGATCGACGGCCAGCCATACTGCACGCCGACCTTGTTCTGGCGCGAGGGTACGCGCCTCTACTGGCACGGCAGCAGCGCCAGCCGGATGCTGCGCAATCTCTCCGAGGGCGAGCCGGCCTGCCTGACCGTGACACACCTGGACAGCCTCGTTCTCGCGCGCTGCGGATTCAATCATTCCGCCGACTATCGCTCGGTCATGGCCTTCGGCAAGGCACGCATCGTCGAGGATCAGGCCGAGAAGGAGCAGGCGCTCGTCATGATGGTCGATCGCTTCTTCCCGGGCCGCACCGCGCAGCTCCGCCAGAGCGACAAGCAGGAGATCAAGGCGACGGCTGTCATCTACATGGACATCGAGAGAGCCTCGGCGAAGATCCGCGCCAAGGGCGTCGCCGACGATGACGAGGACTATCTCCTGCCCATCTACGCCGAGCGCATGCCGATCCATACGGTGATCGGCACGCCGGAGCCATGTCCACGCCTCATCGACGGCGTCGTGCGGCCTGCCAACCTTGCGCCCTATGCTGCAGGACGGGCGCTGGAAGAGGCCGCACGTGAGTCGTACGCGGTCGCCTATGCCGCAATGGAAGAGGCGTGAGGCGCTCTAGGCGACAGCGTAGATCAGGCTTGCAAGCCCATCAGGACGCTGCTCGACTCCTCGAAGCTCGAGCCCTCGGCGGCTCTGAATAGTCTCGAAGAGCGCCTTTCCTTCACCGGCAGGCGCTGTACCGGCCGCGATCCAGTCCACGGCACCTAGGGGGTTTTGCGCGCGCGTATTCGGGGTTCCTCCTCATTCTCCGAAGCGCTCAATGCGGCGAGCTTCCGCAAGTCCAGCAACGCCGCCAATGGAGATGTGGCCGTGAGATTTCTCGATATGCACGTAACCGCCAGCGTTTTGCTAACGGCAGCCAGCGCCGTTGCGCTTGCGCAGGCACCCACTGGCAAATCAGTCCCGGTCACCGTCGACAACTTCGCGCGCGCCGAGTCGGATCTCTACATGGGACGGACCGTGAAGGATGGCGGTCTCGGCCAGTTCACGCACAACCGCACGCCGACAGAGATCGACAAGCAGAACGTCATCCGCATGAACCGGGATACGCTGTATTCCGCAGGCGTCTTCGATCTCGATGCAGGCCCGGTGACGATCACGCTTCCGAATGCCGGAAAGCGCTTCATGTCACTGCAGGCCATAAGCGAGGATCATTACGTACCTGTCGTGATGTATGGGTCGAAGCCTGTTACCTTGAGCCGAGAGAATGTCGGCACGCGCTATGTGCTGGCTGCCGTTCGGACGCTGGTCGATCCATCAGACGCCAAGGATCTGCAGGAGGTCCACGCCCTGCAGGACGGCATCAAGGTCAGCCAGAAAGGTGCAGGAAACTTCGAGGTGCCGAGCTGGGATGAAGCATCCCAGAAGAAGGTGCGCGACGCACTTCTGGTGCTCGCAACGACGACGGGCGGCTTCAGGAATGCTTTCGGCGCCAAGGGGCAGGTCGATCCCGTGCGGCATCTCATTGCCACGGCCGCGGGCTGGGGCGGCAATCCCGATAAGGACGCCGCGTACCTGAGTTTCACCCCGGCCAAGAACGACGGCGAGACCGTCTACAAGCTGAGGGTCGGGCAGGTGCCGGTCAACGGCTTCTGGTCCATCAGCGTCTACAATGCCGATGGCTACTTCCAGAAAAACGACCTCAACACCTACTCGCTGAACAACATCACGGCCGCGAAAGATCGCGATGGTTACGTCAGCGTGCAATTCGGTGGCTGCGATGGGCGCATCCCGAATTGCATCCCCACCATGAAGGGATGGAACTACACGGTCCGGCTCTATCGGCCCCGCGCCGAGATCTTAGATGGCAAGTGGAAGTTCCCGGAGGCGCAGCCAATCGAATTCACATCGCGCGCGATCAAGTAGCAGTCACGCGCGCGTCGCCTACCCCTTCCACGTCTCGGGATCGCGGATGGCGCTGACGAGCGCGTCGCGGCACACATCCATGAGGCGGTGGCCTTTGTCGGCCGTGGAGCGGCGCGCATCACCGACGACACCCGTCGGCGTGAACTCGCCATACGAGCGGTGACGTAGCACCTGCAGCGGCAGTGGCGTCTGGCGCGACGGCCCGACGGCCTCGGGCAGCTTCCCGGTGCGCACGAGATTTGGCGCGACGGCCATCATCATGGACGTCTCGCCCTCGCAGGCGTGGCGCACGCGCTCCTGATCCTCGAGGATTGCCGGCATGCCCGGTTGCGCCAGCTCGAAGTAGGTCGTCACGCGGATCGTGAGGCCCGTCTCGCGCACGAAGTCCGGCAGGAACGCCGAGAGCGCGCTGATGTTGCCGCCATGGCCGTTGACGATGAAAACGCGCTTGAAGCCATGCCGCTCGATGCTCTTGAGGAAAGCGAGCAGCACCGCGCGATAGGTCGGGATGTCGAACGTGAAGGTGCCGCCGCGCTGCATGTGATGCTCGGCCATGCCGCACCAGAGCGTCGGCGCGACGACGATCGGCATTTCGGCGGTCAGTGCTTCCGCTGCGCGCTGACACACCGTCTCGCAGAGCACGGTATCGACGCCGACGGCCATGTGCGGCCCGTGCTGCTCCATGGAGGCAACGGGCATGACCACCAGTGCACCGGCCTTGGCCTTCTCGACCAACTCGGGCGCCGTCAGCTCCTTCCACATGACCGATTGGGGCACGCGCGTCACTCCTTGAGGGTCACTCTTTGATCTTTTGGCCGGTCTTCTGCCAGTCGGCGAGGAAGATCTCTATGCCCTTGTCCGTTAGCGGATGCTTGACCAGCGCGTGCAGGATCTTCGGCGGGATAGTCGCGACGTCGGCGCCGGCGAGCGCCACCTGCTTGACGTGCTCCTCGGAGCGGATGGAGGCCGCGAGGATCTCCGTACCGAGGTCCGGATAGTTGTCGTAGATCGTGCGGATTTCCTGGATCAGCTCGACGCCGCTCTGGCCGATGTCGTCGAGGCGGCCGATGAAGGGCGAGATGAACGTCGCGCCGGCCTTGGCGGCGAGCAGGGCCTGGTTCGCCGAGAAGCACAGCGTCACATTGACCATGATGTCGTCTTCGGTGAGCGCGCGACAGGCCTTGAGGCCGTCCCAGGTCAGCGGCACCTTGACCGCGACATTGTCGGCAATATCGGCCAAGATTTCGCCCTCGCGGATCATGCCCGCGGCATCGAGCGCCGTCACCTCGGCGGAGACCGGGCCGTCCACGATGTCGCAGATTTCCTCGATGATGGTCTTGAAGTCGCGCCCCGTTTTCGCCACCAGGGACGGGTTCGTGGTGACGCCGTCGAGCAGGCCCAGCGCGGCCAGCTCACGGATCTCGGCGACATCGGCCGTATCGACGAAGAATTTCATGGGTGCTCCTCCGGTATGCTCCTGCGGGCCTTGTGAACGCTGCCCTCGGATCGCCGTTCCTGAGCGGCTAAGCTGGCGGGCTGATTCGGGTTTCTAGTCCGAGTGTACTGACTTTGGAAGACTTGCTGGCAACGATGCTTGGACCGCCCGCCGTCGCGCGCCCCCGCGTGCCGGTGCTGCTGCCCGTTGCCCTCGACCAAACCTACGACTACGTCGTGCCCGCGGGCTTAGAGATCGAGCCCGGCGATTTCGTGGTCGTGCCCTTCGGGCCGCAGACGCGCATCGGCCTCGTCTGGGATCAGCCGGTCGGCGACCAGGGCAAGCCCGTCGACGAGAAGAAGCTGAAAGCCATCATTGAGCGCATGGACGTGCCGGGCCTTCCCGCAACGTCGTTACGCTTTGCCGAATGGGTCGCGCGCTACACGCTGGCGCCGCTCGGCATGGTAGTGCGCATGATGATGAGCGCGCAGGCGGCCTTCGAGCCTGCCAAGCCGCGCCTTGGGGTCGCCCGCGTCGAGGGCGCCGCCGAGCCGCCGCGCATGACGCCGGCCCGCAAGCGCGCGCTTGATATCGCCGCCGACGGCTTAATCCGGGCGAAGAGCGCGCTCGCCTCCGAGGCCGCCTGCAGCACGGGCGTCATCGACGGCCTGATCGAAGCCGGATGCCTCGTCGAGGTCGTGATCCCCGAGCGTCGCTTTCCACGGCCCGATCCCGCGCATGCGATCGTCACGTTCACGGAGGCCCAGCAGGAGGCGGTCGAGACACTCTCGGCGGCTGTCGAGGCTGGCACGTTCTCGGTTTCGCTGCTCGATGGCGTAACCGGCTCGGGCAAGACCGAAGTGTACTTCGAGGCCGTGGCGCGCACGCTCGAGCAGGGCCGCCAGGCGCTGATCATGCTGCCCGAGATCGCGCTGACGAGCCAGTTCATGGACCGCTTCAAGGCCCGCTTCGGTGCGGCGCCGGCGGAGTGGCATTCGGCGCTGTCAGGCCCAGAGCGCGGGCGTGTGTGGCGCGCGGCCGCGACGGGCGAAGCACGCGTCATAGCTGGCGCGCGCTCGGCACTCTTCCTGCCCTATACCGATCTCGGCCTGATTGTCGTCGACGAAGAGCACGATCCCGGCTTCAAGCAGGAGGATCGCGTCCACTACCAGGGCCGCGACATGAGCGTCGTGCGGGCGCATCTCGGCGGCGCGGCGGTGGTGTTGGCCTCGGCGACGCCCTCGATCGAAAGCCACGTGAACGCGAGGACCGGGCGCTATCGCCACCTCATCCTGCCGGGACGCTACACGGGCGTCGATCTTCCCGAGATCACGCCGATCGATTTGCGCACATCGCCACCGGAAAAGGGGCGCTGGCTCTCACCCGTGCTCGTCGAGGCCATGGCGGAGACCATGGCCAAACGCCAGCAGACGCTGCTGTTCCTGAACCGCCGCGGCTATGCACCGCTCACGCTGTGCCGATCCTGCGGCCACCGCATCGAATGCCCACAGTGCACGGCCTGGCTCGTCGAGCATCGCTTCCGCAACCGCCTCAACTGCCACCACTGCGGCTTCTCCATGCCGCTCCCCTCGAAGTGCCCGAAGTGCGGCGAGACCGACAGTCTCGTGGCCTGCGGTCCCGGCGTCGAGCGCATTGACGAGGAAGTGCGCGAGCGCTTTCCCGAGGCGCGCATCGCGCTGCTCTCGTCCGACCTGATCCCCTCGCTCACCGAGATGCGCGACATCATCAAGCGCATAGAAGGAAACGAGATCGACATCATCATCGGGACGCAGATCGTGGCCAAGGGCCACCACTTCCCGGATCTCTCGATCGTCGGCGTCATCGATGGCGATCTCGGTCTCGCTCAGGGCGCCGATCCCCGCGCCGCCGAGCGCACGTTCCAGCTCTTGCATCAGGTCACGGGCCGCGCCGGCCGCGCGCTGGCCAAGGGCGCCGGATACATCCAGACGCACATGCCCGAGCACCCGGTCATGGACGCGATCGTGCGCGGCGACCGCGAGGCGTTCATCGAGCGCGAGATCCGCACGCGCCAGCTCGCCATGCTGCCGCCCTTCGGCCGACTCGCATCGCTCATCGTCTCGGCGCGGTTGAAGGACGTGGCCGAGAGCGTCGCCCGCGATATCGCGCGGCGTGCACCGGCGGCTCCCCGCATCGAAGTACTTGGCCCTGCCGAGGCACCAATCTCGGTCATTCGGGGCCGATACCGCTGGCGCCTGCTGCTGAAGGCCCCCCGCGAGCTGGACATCCAGGCCTACTTGCGCGCGTGGCTCGCCGAGATCCCCGAGATCAAGGGCGACCTCCGCCTGACGGTCGATATCGACCCCTACAGCTTCCTGTAGCCAATGGGCGGAGCGGCAATGCCCAGGCACTGATTGGTCAAAAATATGGCGGTGCAGCAAACGGCGCGAAATGTGATCTAACATATCATAATTGCTTATAAAATATGCTTAACAGATCCCGCGCGGATGTGCACTATTGTGCAATGCAATAGAAGCCCCATATGACTTCGTGTGAGACCGGTGCCGCCAAGAGTGCCAGCTCGCCTGTGCCAACCCGAGGGGTACATCATGAGCAATACGACATCGCGCGCGGTCTTCGATCCCGACGACGCGCCGGACGCCCTTCCGCCGGAGATCCATCCGATCTCGGCAGCGAGCGTACGCAAGCTATGGCCGACCGAAGGAGACCTCTTTCGCGACCACCTCCTGCGCCTGGATAGGGACAGCCGGCGAATGCGCTTCGCCCATGGCGTGTCCGACAGCTTCATCGAGGACTATTCGGCGCGCATGAACGACATGGGCTCGATCGTCTTCGGCTACTTCGTCGATGGCGAGATCAGGGCAGCAGCCGAGCTCAGAAAGCTCTCCGACAACTGGGGCGTGGAGGCGGAAGCTGCCTTTTCGGTCGAGCGCGCCTACCAGGACCAGGGCATTGGCTCGGCGCTCATGGGCCGCATCATCCGCTCGGCACGCAACCGCGGCGTCAAACTGCTGTTCATGAGCTGCCTCGCCGAGAACGCGAAGATGCAGGCCATCGCCAAGAAGCACGAGGCCGATCTGCGCTTCGAGTATGGCGAGGTGATCGGCGAGATCATCCCGAGCGGGCCGGACTATTTCTCGCTGCTCGCTGAAGCCGCGGACGACCGCGTCGGCTACATGATGGCCGTCCTCGATCTCTCATCGCGCCTCGTGAAGGCGGCTTGAGACCGGGACTTGGGGATATTTGCGCAATTGCGCAGTCCCTGCCGCAGGAATGACCCTATCCGAAGCCAAGGAAATGAAGGCGCGCGGTTGCCTCGTGAGGCGCCGCGCGCTAGCAGTCATGCACGGACTCGCGGCACCTGCGGATGATTGAAACACTCACAGAGCTCATAAGTGAGAACCGCGCGCTCGCTGTGATTGGCGTGCTGCTGCTGCTGCTCGTGTTCGTGCCGGGTGTGCGCACCGTCGCGCAGGTCGGCCTGCGCATCTTCGCTCGTATTCTCCTGCTAATCGCGCTCATTGCCCTCGTCAGCGACGGCACACGCACGATCGCCAACGACAGCGGCATCGTCCTTACCTCGGCGCTGCAGTATTGGACCGAGGTGGCCCCCACGATGCTGGAGAACCTCAAGCGCACGCTCTCGCTCAAGATCCATCCGCTCTTCTGGGACGGGTTGCTGGTGCCGCTGCTGAGCCTGCCGGCGTGGATCGTTCTCGCGGGCAGCGCCATGCTGATCCTGTTTTTCGCCCGCAAACGGCGCAAGACGAACATCTACGTCAATGCCTGAGCGAGGCACCCCATGAAAGTGCTCGTGACGGGCGCCAACGGTCATGTCGGCTTCGGCGTGTGCAAGGCGCTGCTGGCGGGTGGCCACGAGGTTCGCGCGTCGATCCGCTCGGCGGGCGACACGGCAAAGGCCGCGCCGCTGCGCGCACTCAGCATCGACGATATCGTCGACCTGGACGTGCGTGAGAGCGAACCGTTCGTCGAGGCCTGCCGTGGCATGGACGTGCTGATGCACGTGGCTGCGACTTATGCCATGCATCCGCCCGGCCATCCTGAGGCGCCGTCCATGCTGCGCGACAGCACCGAGGGCGCCGCCAATGCCGTGAATTCCGCCGCGCGTGCGGGGGTGCCCAAGGTCGTGCTGACCTCCTCAGTCGCAGCGCTGCCCCGCGTGCGCCCGGACGATCCGCCCGTTACCGAAGCCGACTGGGCGACCGATCTCGGCGTCCCCTATTTCCGCGCCAAGACCGAAGGCGAGCGCGCCGCGTGGAAGGCCGCCGAGGAAACCGGCGTCAAGCTCGTCACCATCCTGCCGGGCGCTGTCGGCGGACCAGACTTCCAGCGCCGCACGCCGACCATTCACATGATCGAGAACATCATGCTCGGCGCCATGCGCTTTGGCGCGCCGAACACGAACACGGCCTATGTGGATGTGCGCGACGTGGCCGCCGCCCATGTCCTCGCTGCCGAGCATGATGTCGATGGGCGCTTCATCATCATCAACGACCATGCGCCGGAAATGCGCGAGCTGAGCCTGCTCATGCACTGGGCCGACATGTCCGTTCCGGCTGCACGTGGCGTGCTCCCGGACTTCGTCATGAGCGCCGGCCCCGCCCTCGATTGGCTGCGCTCCAGCATCCTTCGCACGCCCCGCATGGTGAGCCGGGAGCTGATCGAGACCATGCGCGGCAAGGTCACGAAGGCCAGCAATGCCCGCGCCAAGGCTGAACTCGGCTGGAGCCAGTCGGTCGGCCTCGACCGCAGCCTCGGGGATACCATGGTCGCCATCCGAGCCCTGAGGCGGCGGGAAGGCCATAGAGTCGTCATCTGACAATTCCCCACGCTCGGAACATAGTCTTCGGAATGCAGGGCCATTGACTTTCAGGCCCCGTTTCATCATGTTTCCGCGCATGAGCACCGGTTTTGCTATCATCCGACGTTTGCGCGCGCGCCCCCTGGCGCGGCGGCGATGACGGCTTGCAGACTTAAGAAGCCCGTTGATCGTACGCCGCGCTCCTAACGCGGCTTTTTTTGTGCCCGCAAGCACCCGCTCCGACATCAGGATCAAGACCATGGCCACCACGACCGCTGCCCAAAACACCGCTAAGAGCAGCAAACCCGCCGCCATCAAAGGCAAAGTCCCGACCGTCTTCATCGACGGTGAAGCTGGCACGACAGGTCTCGAGATCCGCCAGCGGCTCGCCGGCGCCAAGGGCATAGAGATCAAGTCGATCGATCCGGAAAAGCGAAAGGACCCGGCTGCGCGCAAGGCGCTCATGGCCGAGACGGATGTCGTCATCCTCTGCCTTCCCGATGACGCTGCGAAAGAAGCCGTGGCCCTCGCCGACAGCCTGGGTGCCGAGAGCCCGCGCATCATCGATGCTTCGACGGCGCATCGCGTCGCGCCTGGCTGGACGTATGGCTTTCCGGAGTTGACCAAGGGCCACGCCGAAGCCGTCGCGGCCTCCAAGCGCGTGACCAATCCCGGCTGCTATCCGACCGGCGCCATCGCACTCATCCGCCCGCTCGTCGAGGCGGGTCTGATGCCGGCCGACTATCCTGTGACCGTCAATGCCGTGTCGGGCTACTCCGGCGGCGGCAAGTCCATGATCCAGGCATATGAGGCGGGAACAGCGCCGTCCTTCGAACTCTACGGCCTCGCGCTTACTCACAAGCACGTGCCTGAGCTGCAGAAGTACAGCGGTCTCACCCGGCGGCCGATCTTCGTCCCCTCCGTCGGCAATTTCCGCCAGGGCATGCTCATCAGCGTTCCGCTGCATCTCGACACCTTGCCCGGCAATCCTTGCCCCAAGGACTTGGAGCTGGCGCTCGACAAGCACTACCAGGGCCAGAAGCTCGTCAGCGTCCTCAAGGAGCCGGTCGCCACGCAGCCGAGAATCGAGGCCGAAGCTCTGAACGGCACGGACCAGCTTGAGCTCTATGTGTATGGCAGCTCGGCGCTGAACCAGGCTGTGCTCGTCGCGCGGCTCGATAACCTCGGCAAGGGCGCATCCGGCGCAGCCGTGCAAAGCCTTGGACTGATGCTCGGGCTGAAGTTCTAGGTCGCAGCGCATTTGCGCACGACTTTCGCCGCGAGCGCCCCCAGAATCCACTCTCCCCGCTCTTTGCGGGGAGAGGGTTAGGTTGGGGGGCGGCACATTCGCCGACGTTTGCAATTGCCGCCGCCCCTCATCCTGACCTTCTCCCCGTTAAGGACGGGGAGAAGGCACAGCAAAGCGCTCGCGGCGAGTCTCAGGCCACTTCTGCTGGCTCAAAGCTCGCAGACAGTTGCAGCACAAGTTCGTTGAGGACGAAGCGACCGGCGCGTGTCGCGACGAGGCGATCGGACGCGCGGCGCTCCAACAACGCGAGCTTTTCGAGGCGCTCGATCGCCGCACGCGAGGGTCGAACGCCGCCGAGTGCTTCCAGCCGCCGAAGGTCGATGCCTTCCGCGAGCCGTAAGCCCATCAGCAGCATCTCGTCTGCTTCTTCTGAGCGCGTGAGCATCGTGTCGTCGACGATGCCATGACCATGCTGCTCGACGGCCGAGGCCCACGCCTCGGGCTGGCGTTCGGTCATAAGCGCGTGGCGCTTGCGGTCGATTATCAGGCGACCATGCGCGCCGGGGCCGATGCCCGCGTAGTCGCCATAACGCCAGTACGTCAGATTGTGACGGCTCTCGGCGCCTGCGCGCGCGTGGTTGGAGATCTCATAGGCTGGAATGCCGGCTGCTTCGGTCAGCTCCTGCGTGATCTCGTAAAGTGTATCCGCGAGTTCGGGATCGGGAACCGCGAGCTTGCCGGCGCGATGCAGGCCGGCGAAGGGCGTACCTTCCTCGATGGTGAGCTGATAGAGCGAAAGGTGATCGCGCATCATGCCAAGAGCTTCGCTCAGCTCCGCCCGCCAAGCGTCGGGCGTCTGCGCAGGACGCGCATAGATGAGATCGAAGGAGAAGCGATCGAACGTGCGCGCCGCGATGTCGATGGCGCGGCGCGCTTCAGCGACGGAATGCAGACGGCCCAGCGCTTTGAGATCGCCATCACTCAGCGCCTGCACACCGAGCGAGACACGATTGACGCCAGCTGCGCGATAGCCAGCGAAACGCTCGGCTTCGACGCTCGACGGATTGGCTTCGAGTGTGATCTCGGCATCGCGTGCGACAGGCCATGCGGCGCCTATTGCATCGAGTACGCCGCCGACCGTCTCGGGCTTCATGAGCGATGGCGTGCCACCACCTAGAAAGATGCTCGTGACCGTGCGGCCGGGCGCCAGTGCTGCCATGTGCGCGATCTCGCACGCGAATGCAGCGGCAAAACGCGGCTCGTCGACGCCAGCCATGCGCACGTGGCTGTTGAAGTCGCAGTATGGACACTTGGACGCGCAGAACGGCCAATGGACATAGACGCCGAAACCAGGGTCCGCGGTGTCAGCCATCGCGCTTGTCCAGGCAGGCCGCGACGAAGAGAGCGAAGGCGCGGGCTCGGTGGCTCATGGTGTGCTTGGCCTCGGACTCCATCTCGCCGAAAGTCAGCGTCTCGCCGTCGGCCAGGAACATAGGATCGTAACCGAAGCCCTTCTCCCCGCGCGGCGGCCAAACGAGATGGCCGAAGACCTTGCCCTCGAAGACTTCCGTCTCGCCATCCGGCCACGCTAGGCAGAGCGCCGCCGTGAAATTCGCGCGGCGGCTGTCGGGATCGAGCGCAAAGTTCTCCTGCAACTGCTGCTCGACGCGCTGCATGGCATAAGTGAAATCCTTGGACGCCCCTGCCCAGCGCGCGGAGTACACACCTGGATCGCCACCGAGTGCCTCCACTTCGAGACCGGAGTCGTCCGACAGCGCCGGCAGACCGCTCGACTTGGCGCTGTGCAAGGCCTTGAGGCGTGCGTTCCCCGCGAATGTCGTCTCGGTTTCCTCGGGCTCGCTGATGCCGAGCTCACCCGCCGATACGGCGCTGATGCCAAACGGACGGATGAGATCGTTGATCTCGCGAATCTTGCCGGGGTTGTGACTGGCGACGACGAGCCGCGTACCGGGCTGCAGCTTGCGCGTCATGAAAGTCCCCATATCTTCGGCTCGGCGAACTCTAGGCAGTTACCCGCCGGATCACGGAAATAAATCGAGCGCCCGCCACTCGGCCACACGAAATCCGCTTCGATGGCGATACCCGCCAACTCGAGGCGGCTCTTCCAATCATCGATCTCTTCACGGCCCGCGCGGAAACAAACGTGGCCTTCGCCCGTTGCGCCATGCGGCGGCACTGGGAGCTTGGCATTAGCAGGCGGCGGCACGACCGTCGCCTCCGGATTGAAGATCAGCAGCACCTGATCGCCACAGCGATAGAAGAGCTGGCGCCCTGGGAGCTTCGAGAAGGGCACCATTCCCAGCACATCCGCGTAGAAAGCTTCCGTCGCGTCGAGGTCGACCGCGTACATGACGGTTTCGAGAATGCCGGTCGGCGGTGCCTTCTCTTGTGCATTGCTAGGCATGGGGCGGCCCCCAACTGCTGAAGCTCCTCAGGTCTTCTGCCCGCGATTGCGCTGCGCGAGCGTGCGGAGGCGAAGCGCATTGAGCTTGATGAACCCTTGAGCATCCTTCTGGTCGTAGGCACCCTGGTCATCCTCGAAGGTGACGAGCGTCGAGGAATAGAGCGACTTCGGGCTCTCGCGGCCAGTGACGATCACATTGCCCTTGTAGAGATCTAGCGTGACTTCACCTTCTACGTGCTCCTGGCTCTTGTCGATCAGAGCCTGCAGCATCTCGCGCTCCGGGCTGAACCAGAAGCCGTAGTAGATCAGCTCCGCATAACGCGGCATAAGATCGTCCTTGAGATGCGCGGCGCCGCGATCGAGCGTTATGCTCTCCATGGCACGATGCGCGGCGAGCAGAATGGTTCCGCCCGGCGTCTCGTACACACCGCGCGACTTCATGCCGACAAAGCGGTTCTCGACGAGATCGAGCCGGCCGATGCCATTGTCGCGGCCGAGGTCGTTGAGCGCCTTCAACAGCGTCGCCGGGCTCATGGCCTTGCCGTTGAGCGAGATCGCATCACCTTTGGCAAAGCCGACTTTGATCGTCGTCACCTTGTCCGGCGCAGCCATCGGCGAGATCGTGCGCTGATAGACCATCTCCGGCGCCTTCTGCGCGGGATCCTCCAGAACTTTGCCCTCGGAAGACGAATGCAGCAGATTCGCGTCGACCGAGAATGGCGCCTCGCCTTCCTTGTCCTTGGCAATCGGGATCTGATGGCTGCGCGCGAAATCGAGGAGATCCGTGCGGCTCTTGAACTTCCACTCGCGCCACGGCGCGATGATCTTGATGCCAGGCTCGAGGGCGTAGTAGCTCAGCTCGAAGCGGACTTGGTCATTGCCCTTGCCGGTCGCGCCATGACAGACGGCATCGGCGCCGGTCTTACGCGCGATATCGATCTGCGCCTTGCTGATCAGCGGCCGCGCGATCGACGTGCCGAGCAGGTACACGCCCTCGTAGACGGCGTTCGCACGGAACATCGGGAACACGAAATCGCGGACGAACTCCTCGCGCAGATCCTCGATGAAGATGTTCTCAGGCTTGATGCCGAGCATGAGCGCTTTCTCGCGCGCCGGACCGAGTTCCTCGCCCTGACCGAGATCGGCTGTGAAGGTCACGACCTCGCAGCCGTACTCCTCCTGCAGCCACTTCAGGATGATCGACGTATCGAGGCCGCCCGAATAGGCAAGCACGACCTTCTTCACGGACTTCGGCGCAGATGACATGACAGCTCGACCTTTCGGGCGCAGACGGGCTTTTGCGCCGGCACTATAGGGAGCACGGCCGCTCCCGCAAGTGCCTGCGGAAGTACCCGATTACACTGAAACTTGACATCCGTATGCGGTTTCCAACCATAACAACTAGATGAATGGAAATGACCAATTGCCTGACCTGCCTGGCAAGGATGCCGCCGCTTTCGATGCCGCCCACGCGCGCTCTTACGCTGAGGGCCCGCCCCGACAGGTTCCCGGCCTAGCCGGCCTTCACCGCATGACGTCATTGCTCCTGGCGGAGCGTGTCCGAACGAACGGGCGTGTACTGGTGCTCGGGGCCGGCGGCGGTCTTGAACTCAAGGCACTTGCAGACGACCACGCGGATTGGACCTTCGACGGCGTCGACCCGTCAGCCGAGATGCTCAGGGCAGCGGAACAGACCGTGAGGCCGCATGCAGCGCGCGTGCGGCTGCATCATGGTTACATAGACGACGCCCCGGAAGGGCCGTTCGACGGCGCCACCTGTCTTCTGACACTCCATTTTGTTTCACGCGACCGACGCCTTGAGACCCTTCGCCAGATTTATCGACGTCTGACGCCGGGGGCGCCGTTTACCGTTGCTCATATCAGCTTCCCGCAAACGGAACCCGAGCGGACCATGTGGATCGGCCGCCACGTCGCGTTCGCGGGAATTGCTCCCGCGAACGTCGAGAGCGCCAAGCAAGCGATCGCGAGCAAACTCGCCATCCTTTCGCCGGAGGAAGACGAAGCCACGCTCCGCGAAGCGGGGTTCTCCGGTGTGAGTCTATTCTATGCGGGCCTGAGCTTCAGGGGATGGGTGGCGTACGCCTAGCCATAGCCAGTCCGGAAGGTCAGCCGCCGGCTGCCGGCCGCAGCATATTCAGCGCCTGGCCCACAACGTCGCCGAACATGAGTAGGACGAAAGCCCAGAGGAAGGCCGAACTCCAGTTCGCCAGCTGAAATGTCGGGCGCGGCATCTCGACAATCCCGGCGACGAGAGGCACTGACGCTCGGAGTGGACCTGAGAAGCGTCCCAGAACGATCGCCCAGGCACCCCACTTTTCGAAGAAGGCATGGCCCTTGGGAAGCAGGTCCGGGTAGTTCCGGAGCGGCCACATGCGGGCGATCTGCTCGTGGTAGTGCTGGCCGAGCCAGTAGGAGAACCAGTCTCCGAGCGCGGCGCCGACCGCGGCCATGGTCATGATGAACCAGAAGTCCAGACCGCCACTGGCGCCGATGAGCGTGCCGATGGTCACCAGAATGGCCCAGAACGGCAGGACGAGGGAGATGAATGCCAGGGACTCGCCAAACGCCAGCGCGAACACGACCGGCCCGGCCCACGCCTTGTGCTCCTTCACGAACGCGATGATCGCATCCGCATAAGCTTCCAGTCCCATTCATCCTCCAGATGACTGCGGCCCTCAGGGCACGTGCCTGAAGAAGCACGCGAGCGTGTACAGGCTCGCCGGGTCAAGCTCAAGACATCCGCAATGCTGAACGAGCCGACAGCTTCGATAGCCTCGATGTGAACGCCTGAACGGCATCGCGACTAGAACCACAAAGCTCCGTGCCGCGACCAATCCGCTACCCACCGCGCCACTCAGCATTTCGCTGATGGCGTATCGGTGGCTCACAATGAAGGAGACGTTCAATGATGAAGGTCATGTTAGCCGGACTTGCGTTGGTGTTCGCATCCGCACCTGCATTTGCCGGCACGCCCTGGGTCGATAAACGCGAGCATCGACAAGCTGTTCGCATCTACAAGGGCGTTCAGAATGGCGAACTCACGTTTCGCGAGGCATCCAGGCTGGTTCGCGGCCAGGCGCACGTCCGCCGCCTGGAGCGCTTTTTCAAATCCGACGGCGTCGTCACGCCGTGGGAGCGCGCGCAGCTTCACGCGGCGCTCAACCGGCAGAGCGCGCGCATTTACATGAAAAAGCATAACTGAGGACTTCGCGGAGAAGCGTGACCGCGGCCGGCAGCCGCCTGTCGCGGTCATCTGTGTCAAGCACTGGTGCGGCAACCTCGCCGTCGCATCTCGGCACCGAGCTCTTTCGAGACTTCCGCCGCGAGCATGGTGCCGCGCGACTTCTGCGCCGGCGACAACCCCCCCGAATGCGGGCCGCTGAGGGATGCAGGCGCCGCGTCGGCTTCGCGCTTGCCGTGCAACAGCTCATCGCAGGAAAGCTCGCGCTTGCGGCTTCTGAACGCAAAGAGCCGTACGCCCGCAGCATAGGCATGTGCGTTAGCCGGCTCGCGCACCCACGTCCGCTTAGGATCGGCCAGCATCTGCTTGAGTGCCGCGCCTCGCGCTTGGACGCACGGTGGGCTGTCGTCGACGCAATCAGCCCGCGGCGGCTCGGTCGCCGCGGTTTCGAGATTGAGTCCGGAGCAGGAGGCAAGGGCGCTCGCAAGCGCCGCCACCGAGGCGGTTACCAATAAACGCCCGGGCAGGCGACCGACTGTCATGGAAGGTCCTCTTGTAAGCAATGCAGCGCGGGCATAGAAGCCTTAGAAATGCGGCCATCTGATCACCAATGGCCGCCGAAATAACATAATTCAGTAACCGGAGTAACGGGTTCCGGGCTAAGTCACTGAATTAGGCAGCTATCAAGCCCAGTGCCCACCATCAGATCCAAGGAGAACGCACCTCATGGCGCACGCCATCCGAGTACATCAGCACGGCGGCCCCGAGGCCCTCAAGTATGAGGCCATCGAAGTTGGCGCGCCAGGCGCCGGCCAAGTCAAACTCAAGCAGCACGCGATCGGCGTGAACTTCATCGACGTCTACCAGCGTACCGGCCTCTATCCGCAGACGCTCCCCTTCTCGCCGGGAAATGAGGGCGCTGGCGAAGTCACCGCGGTCGGCGACGGCGTCACGGATTTCAAAGTCGGCGATCGTGTTGCCTATGCCGGCGCAATCGGCGCCTACGCCAGCGAGCGCATCGCACCTGCCGACAAACTCGTCAAGCTGCCGGAATCGATTTCCTACGAGACTGGCGCAGCGATGATGCTGCAGGGCATGACCGTGCAGTACTTGCTGCGTCGGACTTACAAAATCGGCCCCGAGACGACGTTGCTCATGCACGCGGCCGCAGGTGGCATCGGCCTCATCGCGTGCCAGTGGGCAAAGCACCTCGGCGCGACGCTCATCGGTACAGCAAGCTCGGAAGAGAAGTGCGCCCTCGCCAAGGCGGCCGGCGCTGCCCACGTGATCAACTACAAGACCGAGAACTTCGTCGAGCGCGTGAACCAGATCACGGGCGGCAAAAAATGCGATGTCGTCTACGATTCGATCGGCAAGGACACGTTCCCGGCTTCGCTCGACTGCATCAAGCCGCTCGGTCTATTCGTGACCTTCGGCAATGCCTCGGGTCCGATCGACGCCTTCAACGCCGGCATTCTCGCGGCCAAAGGCTCGCTCTACATGACGCGGCCGACGCTCAACACGTACACCGCGACGCGCGCGGATCTCGTCGCCACGGCGAAGGATCTTTTCGACGTGGTCGGTTCGGGCGCCGTGAAGATCAACGTCAATCACAAGTATGCGCTGAAGGACGCCGCCCAGGCGCACAAGGATCTCGAAGGCCGCAAGACCACGGGCTCGATTATTTTGCTGCCTTGATTCTTGCTTGCCGCGGGCTGCGCCCCTTATCCCCTCTCCCCGCACTTGCGGGGAGAGGGCTAGGGTGAGGGGCGGCGGCATACGCCGACGTCTCAGAATTGGCCGCCCCTCATCCCGACCTTCTCCCCGTAAGAACGGGGAGAAGGGGAAGTGCAGAGCGGCCTTTGCTTTACGGCCGCGCAACGACGAGACGAAGCGAGCCGTCGTATTCGGGCGCGCTTCGCAGATCGCCATGTTTGCGATCCCATGCGCCTGAGGCGAGATCGCGCTCCAGATGCGCGACATATTCCGCAGCCGTCTGCGCACTCACAAAGCTCCACGCCGAGCAGGCAAGACGCGCGGCCGGATCGAGCAGCCGCTCGGGCCGGCCGTAATAAGCTTCGTTGAATCCATCACGGCACATGAGCGGAATGGGCACCGTCACGATCTCGCTGTTGCCGCCGAGAACCGCGCGCATGTGATCGAGCGCCGGATAGCGCCGCGCCTCGGCCGCGAGCACGCCCGGTGCGTAGCCGTTGAGCCAAAAGCGCTGCACGAGATCGGGATCGCAGGAAAGTACGAGCACCGGACCGTGCGTGACGCGTCGCATCTCGCGAAGGCCATCATCCAGGCTGGACCACTGGTGCACGGAGAACGTCGTCATCGCCGCATCGAAATGGCCGTCCGGAAAGGGCAGGCTCTCGGCGACCGCGTCGATCGCGTTCGCGAGATGAGCGGGGCGCTGTGCGCGCATGGATGCCGAGGGCTCGACCGGTGTGACCTCACGATCGACAGGTTCGTAAGAGCCCGCGCCGGCGCCGACATTCAAGACCGATCGCGCATCACCGAGCGCTCTGGAAATCAGCGCGGCGATTGCGGGCTCGGGCTGGCGGAAGCTCGCATAATCTCGGCCGATCGTGCCGTAGTCGGCATCGCCTGCACTTCCGTCCGCCTTGCGCACAGCCATCTCAGCTCGCCACAAAAAACTTGGGGCGCCGAAGCGCCCCGAACTCACACTTTTTCCTTGAGCGTCGTCGGACCGCCGAGCGGCGCCGAGGCCTGCCGGCCGATCTGCGAGCCCGGCTTGGGCGGCTTGCCCGCCGCGAAGCCGTCGAGCACCTTCTCGAAGAGCTCGGGTGTCAGATCCTCATAGGTATCCTTGAAGACCTGAACCATCGGCGCATTGGCGCAGCTCCCGAGACACTCGACCTCTTCCCAGGAGAAGTTGCCGTCCGCGGAGAGATGATGCGGATCATGATGGATGCGACGCTGGCATACTTCCTTCAGCGCCTCGGAGCCACGCAGCATGCACGGCGTCGTCCCGCAGAGCTGCACATGGGCTTTCTTGCCCACTGGTCCGAGCTGGAACATCGTGTAGAAGGTCGCGATCTCGTAGACGCGGATGTAGGCCATATCCAGCATGTCGGCGACATAGCGGATGGCCGGCTCCGGGAGCCAGTTGTCGTGCTGCTCCTGCGCGCGCCAGAGCAGCGGAATAACCGCCGATGCCTGCTTGCCCGGCGGATAGCGGCGGATCACTTCTTCGGCCCAGGCAAGATTCTCAGGCGTGAAGTCGAATGTTGCCGGCTGATCGGGATGCAGTCTGCGGACGGACATGGAATTCCTGCTCGACGGTCGATTGGTGCGACGCGAAACGTGATGCCACGCCCGCGCGCCTTGAGCAATGGTCACGCCGCCGCGGCAAGCCCTCAATTCCGCAGGCTCGGCTCGCAGATCAGCCGCTTGCTAGCCAGCCGGCCAGCGTGAGCACCGCCGCCACCGGCGCGAGGAGGAGCGCACTCTGCGCGGCGACCTTGAGCAGCACTATCCAGGCGACGCCGCCCATGAGCCCAAGGAGTAGAACCAACGGCAGCGCAGCTCCGCCGAGTGCCGCTGCCGAGATGAGCGCCACGCCGACCGTGCCGAGGCCGATCAGGCGCGGCATGAGAGGCCATTCCGCCTGCCAGGCGCCCATGGGCCAGGCGTTGTTGAGCGCGACCCAGCGATAAGCCGCGAGCGAAAGGCCCCAGGCGAAGGTGGCAACCGCAAGCACGAACATCACGGCGCTGATCATGCGCTTCTCCATCGATCCGCACATCGATCGCGGCGCCAGCCACACCAGTGGCACAAGCCGTTATTCCGCCATCGTAATAAATGCTTCGCCTGCTGCGGCGCCGACACACGCAACGACCATGTGGACAACTTTGCGTCCCGTGGCAGATCGGGCCCGGCGTGGCAAGAGGTCGTAAGGAGGCCACGATCTCGAGTCCCGTCCGCGAGTCGCCGTAACGGCCGTCATGAAAATCATTCACAATCAGCGCACTATGAAATCTTGCGTGAGAGATATCGCATCCTCGAGACTGGTCCGAGAGCGCGGTTTCCACCGTACGATCTGTGATCTTTGCGCAACCCTCGCGCGCGGCTGTGCTGTTTGACGGCCTCAGGAGCAGCAACTACGCCTGACTTTGGCGTAAACTATACTAAACTCTGGTGCGATGCACTTTCGAGGTTCGCGAGCGATGTCGATTCGTGTGCTGACCGCCCTTGTCGCGACGGCAGCCCTTTCGGGCCCTGCCTTCGCTCAGGCATCGAGCTGCGGCCGCGAGAGCTTCTCCAAGATCGTGGAGGATGCCGCGGCGGGCCTGCGCCGGCACAGCAGCGAGACGCAGCCGCGCATCCAGGCAGGCATCAGCCAGTTGAAGGTGCGCCAGGGCTGGCGCGACGAGGAACAGGCCGAGCGGGCGCGCGAACTGCTGGCCGATACGGAAACCGAGGCGCTCGATCACAAGGCCGCACAACTTCTCGCGACCATCGACCGCCTTTCCGAGGAAGGCGCGCAGCGTCCCGGCGACTGCGCCAAGTTTGCCGAGCTGAAGGCGACGGCCGCAGCACTCGGCGCGACGGTCCGCAAGAAGAGCGAGCTCGTTCTGAGGCGGATCGAGGCGGCTCAGGCCCTGCCGGCCGGCACGCGCATGCCGCGGCAGCCGGAAGCCTCGCTCGAAAGAACGCCTTCGCTCAGCGCTATGCCGCGGGTATCGCTGACAGCACCGCATCTCGACGTCGTGCGGGCGAGCCCCATCGAGCACCCGACCGAAACCTCTGCTCCCGCTATCACCGCCACTGCCGTGCCGTGGACAGCGCCTTGGTCGGCACCGCTGGTGCCGCCGCCGGCGAGCGCGCCCCCGCTCGGCCAGTGGAGCGTGACGACCACGCCGCTCGCAAACGATCCGCCGCCCGCTGCCGTGCCACCCTTGCCAGTACCCCGCCGCGTCGCGGCTATCTCACCGTCGGTCGCCCCCGTCTCGCCGCCGGCCAAGGTCGGCGCACCAACCACCGCCGCGGCGGCCGCAGCGACGTACTCCGTAGAGGAGATCACCCACGCCGCGCGCAATGGCCTTCCCAACTGGTCGGCGAATGTCGCGAGTGTCATCGAGCACGCGTTCTCCAAGTACGGGAGGCCCACCGCCTACGTGATCGGAGAGGAAGGCGGCGGGGCCTTTATCGCCGGTGTCCGTTACGGCAGCGGCAAGCTCTATATGAAAGGCAAGTCCGGCGGGAAGGTCTATTGGCACGGCCCCTCCGTCGGCTACGACTTCGGCGCTGCCGGCTCGCAGACCCTGTTCCTCATCTACGGAATGCGCGAGGCGAAGGACATCTACCGCGGCTTCTCCGGCATCGATGGATCGGCCTACTTCATCGGCGGCGCGGGGATCACGTTCCTCAACAACGAGGAAATCATCATGGCGCCGATCCGCACGGGCGTCGGTTTCCGTCTCGGCGCCAGCGTCGGCTACGTCCGCTTCGCATCGAAGCCGACGTGGAATCCTTTCTGATCGCGCAATCGACTAATTTTTACTCGCCGGGTCGGAACTCAGCCTTAGCGCGTTCGTCATTCGGCTGCATTGCTCTCGTACTCCGGCCCTTCGAGCGCCAGGGGTTCAAGCGCTTCAATTTCCTGCAGCGCCTTGCCCGCAATACCCTGCAGATCCCCGTACATGCCGACGGTGGACCCGACCACGCCGTTGATCTGCATTTGTCTCTTGGCCCACAGCTTCGTCATCGTCTTGCGCTCTCGATCCAGATCGAGCTGCATCTCTGTAAGCTTCTCGACGATGGCTTCAACGCGGTGGCGAAACCGCGGCCCGGTCAGGTACTCGTAAACGAGCTCCATCTTGGTCTGCTGCCCGTCGCCCGCGTGCCGCACCAGCGCGATCTCGATCAAGGACTGCCGTAGCGCAATGGCGACGGGAATCGCGCAGCGCGGTTCGGCCACCCAAATGCCGTCTACGTAGTCGAACGCTGTCACGCCCTTCGGCAACGCATTCGACACCAGCAGCGCCAGCTCTGCATTGGCTGATCTCTGGTCTTCACGCAGTTTGGCCAGCCAGCCATCGCTCCAGTTCTTGGTGCGCTTAGACTCCCAAAGGATCGTGCCGCAGGGCTGGCCCGAGACGCCCATGACACGCTGGAGCACGTCAGCGCCGAGTTCGCCCTTCGGTACCGGCTCGATCAAATCCAACGGGAACTTGGAGCGCAGCAGCGACTCAAGCTCCAACTCCAGAGCTTCGCCCTGTAGCTGCTGCGATCCCTGCTCGGCCTTGCGCTTCAGCTCTTCGATCTGCCGCTGCATGGAGGAAATCTGCTCCTCCTTCTCCAGCACGCGCAACTTGAGCGGTTCTTCGACCTCCTGTTTCGCCTTATCGCGGACAGCGGAAAGCGATTCCTGCACCTTCTTCTCGATGGTGAGATCCATCTCGCGTTTGGCGTCATCGAGCTCGCGCTGTTTGCGGATGAGCTCGGCCTGCGCCTTCTGGGCATCGGCCAGCTTGGCGTCCCGCTGCTTCAGCACTTCCTGCAGCTCGGTCAGCTCTTTCGACTTCTCTTCGAGATCTGAAGCTGCGAGTAGCTTCGCCTTCTTCGCCTCATCGGCTGCGATGGCTGCGCGCTCGGCTTTCACCTTTGTCGCGATCTGCTCATCGATCGATGCCTTGGCCGCGGCGAGTTCGCTCTCTTTTGCCTTGATCGCGACCTCACGTTTCGCCGTCTCGGCATCCTTGGCGGCGAGGGCACGCTCGAAATTCCGCCGCGTCTCATCGATGAGCGGTGCCGCGAGCGATTCGGTGAGCTTGATCTCCGAGCGGCAATTCGGGCAGTGGATGACGGGTTCGTTCATAAGCTTCCATCCGGTCGGGCCACCAGGAAGGGGCGGTCCTACGTCATTTCGAGTCTCGCCTATGGTAACATATGTTCTCTAATTGTTCCACGACCAATCTGCGTTTTTCCCCGGCAATTAGCGAGGCGCGTCGCGACTTGCAACTAATTGAAAAGTCACAAAATCGGTGGATGGGTATTCCGCGGCGGGCACAGGACGGCAGCCCTGGTGGCGCCATCGGCGCGACGGGGACGCACGCCTCTGGCATGCCCCCCCGAAACCCCTGCCGGGGAGGGACACCCTCCCAGACCCTCCCGCCATTATAGATTTTACCGCCCGACGTTGGCGATGCGCGTGGGCACGCCGAACTCGCGATTGCAGATCTCGGCGAGCTTGGCCACACCCTCGCGGATCGTCTGCTCGCTCGGATTGGCAAAGCAGAGCCTCAGCCGCGACTTGCCGTGCGCGGGATCAACCGACCACTCCGCACCTGGATTCAGCGACACGCCTTCCTTGCCCGCGGCCTGGAAAAGCTTCGCCGTGTCTACGCTGTCCGGCAGCTTCATCCAGAGGAAGATGCCGCCGTCCGGATAGTCGAATTCCGCCGCCGTGCCGAAATTCGCACCAACCGCCTCGACCATCACGTCGAGCTTGCGCTTGAGCGTCTTGCGTAGCTTCACCACGTGATCGTCGAAGTGGGCCTCGCAATACTCCGCGATAACCATCTGATCGATGGCGCCCGTGCCGGAATCCGTCTTCAACGACAGCAGACGGCTCAATACCGGCCAGCCAGCGATGACGTAACCGAGCCGCAACGCGGGCGCGATCGACTTCGAGAACGAGCCGATGTGGATCACGCGATCATCTCCCGTGATACCGCGCATGGCCTGCGGCCGCTTGCCATCCCACACGAGGTCCGAATAGCACTCGTCCTCGATGATCGGCACGCCGTAGCTCTCGCAAAGCTTGATCAGCGCGTGGCGCCGCTCGAGCGGCAGGATACTTGCCGTCGGATTCTGCACTGTCGGAATTGTATAGAGGTATTTCGGCCGCACGCCTTTGCTCTTCAGGTCAGCCAGAGAGCGCTCCACAGCCTCGATGTCGAGGCCCTGCTTGTCGAGCGGCAGCGGGGCCATATTGACGCCAAAGCGTTTCACGCGGCTGAGGAACCCACCGTAGCTCGCCTCTTCGACGACGATCGTGTCGCCCTTCTCGAGCAACAGCGAGTTGACGAGTTCAAGCCCTTGCTGCGAGCCGCCGGTAATGAGGATGTCGTCGACCGTGCAGCCGATGCCTGCTTCGCGGCCGAGCTTCTTGACGAGGAACTCGCGTAGCTTGAGATAGCCCTGCGGACCACTCTGGAGACCATACGTCGCGAGCGTCGAGCCTTCGCGCTTCAGAACCTTGCTCGCCGCAACGATGAGATCCTCGACCGGAACGCTCGCCGTATCGTTGTGGCCGCCGACGAAGTTGTATTTCGGAAAGCCGTTGTACTTGACGGCCGGCACCGGCAGATTGGCACGAAGCAAAGGAGCATAGTCGATCATTCGGACGGTTCCTCGGGTGAGTTTCTATTCTCGTTGATGATAGGTGTGCGTGCCTATTCGGCAGCATCCTTGCGCGCACCGGCATAGCGGCTCTCGGCTTCGTAGTAGGCGTCGAAGCCGACGGTTCGCTTGACGTCGTCAAAGCTCATGAGCTGATCGGCAGGATGGCGCTCAGCCTTCATGGCCGCGAGGCTTGTCGCGATCGCGCGCATGGAGGCCGAGAAGAGTGTCAGCGGGAAGATCGCAAGATTGAAGCCGAGCTCACGCAGGCGGCTCATGGGCGGGATCGGCGTCTTGCCGCCTTCGACCATGTTCGCCATGTGAATGCCGGGCGCTTCCCTCGTGATGCGCGCCATCTCGGCTTCGGACTGCGGCGCCTCGACGAAAAGGATGTCGGCGCCGGCATCGCGAAATGCGTTGGCGCGCCAGATGGCATCGTCGAGGCCATTGACGGCACGCGCGTCGGACCGTGCGAGGATCAGGATATCACCGCCCGCGCGGCGGATCTCGTCACGGGCGTGTGCTGCGGCGCGAATGCGGTCGAGGGCCTCGGCGCGATCGACGACGAGCTTGCCCTTGGTGTGACCGCAGCGCTTGGGCGCGAGTTGGTCCTCGATCATGATCGATGCCGCGCCGGCCTGGGCATAGCCGCGGACGGTGCGCTCGACATTGAGCGCATTGCCATAACCGGTGTCGCCATCGCCGATGACGGGGATCGGCGTCGCGGCGCAGATGTCCCGGACTTGTGCGGCCATTTCCGCATATGAGATGAGACCTGCGTCGGGCAGCCCGAGACGCGCGCCGGACACGGCGAAACCCGACATGAACGTGAAGGGAAAGCCGGCATCACCGATCATCTTGGCCGAGAGCGCATCCCAGCAGCACGGCACCATGTGGCAGCGATCCTCGTTCAGAATCGCGCGCAATTTCTGAGCTTTCGAGGCCATGCGCTCGCTTCCTCCTGATCGTTCTTTTCTCTCGTTCTTACGCCCAACATTGCAGACGCCGCGCAGTGCGGCAAGCAACTGGCGGGGGACGATCTGCCATGCGCCGACGGGGGGCTGGCTCGCCTTGCCTCGGTCACCGTTCGACCGCTATTGTCCAGACAATCATCAATCATAATGAAACGGGAGAACGCTCATGGCTTCTGAGAACTCGCAGGAGATCCGCGCCTTCTGGCAGCCCGGCTGCACGAGTTGCCTGCGCATGAAGGAATTCCTTCAGCGCCATGGCGTGCCGTTCACGTCGGTGAACGTGCTCGAGGAGAAGGGCGCCATGGAGGAGCTTCTGGCGCTTGGCTATCGGACGGTGCCGATCATTCGTCGCGGCAAAGATTCCGCAAATGGCCAGGTCCTTCGCGATGTCGCCCGCGTTGCCGGCATCCCTTACGGCGGCACCAAGATCCATCCGCCCGCCGAGCTGATGCGACGCCTGACCGACGTGCAGTCCACCGCCCGCCGCTTCTTCGGCCAGCTTCCAGAGGAGAAGATCAACAACTTCCTCCCGAACCGGCCGCGCACGTACGCCCAGCTCGCCTATCACATCTTCAATATCGCCGATGCCTGGCTCGAGCACGAGGTCGATGGCGAGCCGCTCAAGGAAGGCGCGTACAATCGCGTGCCGCCGCCGGAGATGAACAGTAAGGCCAAGGTTCTCGCGTACGGCGAGGACGTGGGCCGCCGCCTCGATGCGTGGTGGAAGGCCGAGGGCACGAAAACCAACTTCCAGGACAAGGCCAAGGTCTATTACGGCGATCAGTCGAAGCTCGAGTTCTTCGAGCGCACCACATGGCATTCGGGCCAGCACGTACGGCAGTACACGCTTCTGCTTCAGACACTCGGCATCAAGCCGGACAGCCCACTTCCGGAGTCGATCTGGGAGGGGCTGCCGATGCCCGTGAAAGTTTGGGACGATGAGAAGCCCTTCGTAGCGGCCTGATCCTCGTATCAGCGCCACAAACTAAAAGAGGCGGTGCATCCCAGGATGCGCCGCCTCAATTATTTCTGACGTTGTCGTGGCCTCAATGTACGCCGTAGACCTCGAGCGTCGCCGCGCCGCGGAAGTTCGGTCGCGCACGATAAACGAACTCGATACGGTCGATCACACGCGGCTCCCTGCCCCTGAGATCGATCGCCTCGCTACGCTGACCGACGCGAAGAACACGACGGAACTGGATGTCATCCGGCGGGCCACCACGGCCGTAGAATACCTTCATGTCCAGAATCTCGATGTCGTTGTCGAGGGCGCGCAACGCGATGCGGCTGAAGCGACCCTCGCGGCGACCGACGCGCAGCACGTCACGATCTACAGCGAAGCCGATCTTCTGGCTGCCGAGCAGCTCGACTTGTGGTCCGGGACCCGGACCAGGGCCGGGGGGAGGCCCGCGGCGTGCAACGCGCGCTTCGACCTGCAGGCGCGCCTCGCCCTTGAAGCTGATCTTCGAGCGGTAGATGAATTCGATCTGGCGGAGGTAGCTGCGATCGCCGCGCAGGTCGATGTTGATGCTCTGGCCACGACGCACATTGCCGTCGACCCTGAAGTCCTCGGCGAAACCGTTGAGGTAGACGACGCGAACATTCATGATGTGAATGTCGCTGCGCTCCGCTGTCAGACGGAGATCGCTGAACGGCCCCTCGCGACCGAACCAGGCTTCGTCGCGATCGAGCCGCAGTACATCACGGTCCGCCAGAAATCCGACCTTCATCGTGCCGAGCTCGACCCACCGATCGCCTCCCGGTCCACGTTGAGCCACGGACGGCCCCGCCATCAGCATCAGTAGGAGCGCCACAGCGCTCGCAATGCGGAACATTGCCGAACTCCCTTCCTTGCGTTCATCCCAGGAAAACCGGGCGCGACCGATCCCCTGCTGGATGGCCAGACCCGCGCACACGCCCGCATTACCGGCGTGTCGGTATCGCGGCGGAGCCCATGGAGGCTCGCATTCTTCTCCCACCTCGACGCCGCTCAAGTACGGAGCAAATGCGGTTAAGGTGTGCACCACTTAAGTCAAAAAGAAGAAGGATCTTAGCCATATTGGATCAGCCGAGACCAACCATGCGACGGATATCAGCGGGAGAGGCGCCGGCTGCGCGAAGCTCGGCGAGGCTCGTGTCGCGGGCGCTCTTGGCGAGCTTGCGGCCACTTTCGTCGACGATCAGGCGATGATGCGCGTAGAGCGGGGCCGGTAGGTCGAGCAGCACCTGGAGAAGGCGGTGAACGTCCGTCGATACGAAAAGATCACGCCCCCGCGTGACGTGCGTAATGCCCTGGAAGGCATCGTCGACAACCACCGAGAGGTGATAGCTCGTCGGCACGTCCTTGCGCTGGATCACGACATCGCCCCAGCGCGCCGGATCGCAGGCGACACGTTGCACGCCCCCGGCTTCATCGAGCTCGATGAAGTCCAGAGGCGCACCACCTAGGCGACCGTGCGCTAGCGCCAAAGCCTTCGCCATGTCCAGCCGCATGACAAACGGCTTACCGCTCTGTCGACGTGCGGCGATCTCCTCAGGCGTCAATCCGCGGTGCAGGCCAGGATAGAGCGGTGCGCCATCAGGATCGCGCGGCGCACCTTGTGAGCCATTCGCCTCCGCAATCTCACGGCGGCTCGCAAAGCAGGGATAGAGCAGGCCGAGATGCGCGAGCCGGGCCGCTGCGGCTTCGTAGCGGTCGAGATGCTGCGACTGGCGGAGCACGGGCTCCTCCCAGGGCACACCGAGCCAAGCGAGATCGCGGAAGATCCCCTTGACGTGCGCTTCGCTCGAGCGTTCGGGATCGATATCCTCGATTCGCACCAGAAAGCGCCCGCCGAGCCGCTGAGCCCACGCCCAAGCCGTGAGCGCCGAGAGCGCATGTCCGAGATGCAGCGCGCCGTTCGGGCTCGGGGCGAAGCGCAGCACGGGTTGGTCGGGCAGGCTCATCGTAGGTTTCAGGCTCCTATCGGGCGTGCGTCGTCAGTCGTTGCTATGGCGGAGGCGGCTACCTACAAACCCCTGAGATGAGGCTCGGCGGTAGCGGCCCCGCTTCTCGATCATCATAGACGCGCGCCAGATACACCAACACCCGAGACCAACATCCCATGATCGACCGGACCAGCTTCATACTCGCCAATACGCGGCTGCTGGCGCCGCCGCTGGTGCCGGAGATCCGCCTGCATCTTGCCGAGGAGTCTCTACCGATCTGGCGCAAGACCGAGGAAGAGCTAGGTGAGATGGGCCTGCCGCCACCCTACTGGGCTTTTGCCTGGGCGGGCGGTCAGGCGCTCGCGCGTTACGTCCTCGATCATCCAGGAGAGTTCGAAGGAAAGACAGTTCTCGACATCGGCGCCGGCTCCGGGCTCGCCGCCATAGCAGCGTCGAAGGCTGGCGCGCGGCAGGTCGCGGCGGCGGACATCGACGCGCTGGCCGTTAGCGCCATGGGCCTCAACGCGGCTGCGAACCGCGTCGCGATCACGGCAACCACCGACGACTGGCTGAGCATTGACGCACCGCAAGGCGAAATCCTTCTTGTCGGTGATCTGTTCTACGAGCGGCCGCTTGCCGAGCGCGTCATGGCTTTCGTGCGCCGATGTGCGGGCGCGGGCTGTCGCGTACTGGTCGGAGATCCGCGCCGGAGCTATTTTCCCACCGACGCCTTCTCCGCGATCGCACACTACGAAGTTCCCGTTACCCGTGAGCTCGAGGATGCCGAGATCAAGCGGGCCGCCGTCTGGCAACTTCGGCATTGAAGGAAGTGGAAGCAGATATGACGCAGCTCTCGATCCTCAAGCTCAACTTTTCCGCCATCTTTTTCGCTGCCGTTGCGAGCTTCCTCTTTGGTGGCATTTGGTACGGACTTCTCGCAAGACGATGGATCGGCCTAGCCGCAGATGGCGGTACTGCCACGAGCGGCGGCCTCACGCCACTCCCGTTCGTCATCACGTTCATCGCGCAACTCGTCATGGTCGTGATGCTTTCCGGAATTCTGAGCCACGTCACCGGCAGCGGCGTTCCGTTCACGCTGCGCAGCGCCCTCATCTCGGCGCTGCTGATCTGGACCGGCTTCGTCGTGACGACGCTGGCCGCGACCAACGCGCTTCATGGCGCGCCCTTCGCACGAACGCTTGTCGACAGTGGTCACTGGCTCGGCGTGCTGCTGATCCAGAGCACCGTGCTCTTCCTGATGTCCGCCTAAAGAGGCTCGCCGCCGAAGGCCGAGACACCGCACGTCACGCGCTTCGCCCGCAGCTCAGCGCAAACCTTGTTGGCCGCGCCTGTGCTATCGATCGGCCCCGCAATCAGACGGTATGCAGGTCCGCTGCCGCTCGTCGACGGCACGAAGCGCGGCTCATAGCTCCTGAGAATTTCCTTGTGTCGCTCGGACAGCAGCATCCAGCTGATACGCAGGGCGTCGACGGAAGGGCCGGTCGCAATCTGTATACCTCTGGGACTCTCAGGCGCGCTGGTTGCCGGCTTCACTTGCGGCGTACCGAACGTCACGCGCTCGCTCTCGACCGGTGGCTTGCGCGCAGGAATCTCCGAGGCGCGCGGCGTCTCGACTACCTGGCCGTCGACGGCTCGACCAGCGAGCGCCGCCGGTCCGCTCGCGCCCATTCCCTCGAGCGGACCGCGATTCACACTCGCCGTCGTGAGCGGCAAGCCCTGCTCGGGCACGCGCTGCGCCTCGATAGCCGCGAGGCGTGCGGCGAGGGCGTTCTCCTGCTCCGCGCGCGCCGCAATCTCGGATCGCAGGCCTGCCGCTTCCCGCTGCACGACCTCGAGGCTGCTCCGCAGGGCCGCGATTTCCGTTCGCATCTGCTCAACGCGAGCCTCGCGCGCTTCCTCGTCCTCGATCGATGTGGGTTCGATGCCAACAAGCGCCGTCACCTGCTCGCCAAAGCCCGCGGCAAGGTCTGGGCGAACCGACAGCGTGACGAGATACGTCAGCGCGATGCTCGACATCACCACCCAGGCCGCTACGTACATGCGCGGCAAGCCACCGCGGCGACGCTGCGGTGCATGGCTGGCCAGATCAGGTTCCACGATAACCCCCAAGCTCCCCCGGAGGGCCTGCCTACTCGGGCAAAACCCGCCCCCTTAGAGATAGGATGGACTGCCCCATCCCACGCTCCCAGTATCCGAGCCCTGAGTCGGGGTCTCGGGTCAACGCAGCTGCTTCGCGGCCGGTGGGTGGACTGTGGATTGGAGCGCTTCGGGTGTTCAATTCGCGCGTTATCAATTCAAATGGAAGTCAGCGGCAGCAATTCTCAGCTCCCGCGGCGAGAGCAACGCCTTATGGGCGACCGTTATGCGAAAAAGCCGGCCATCTAGGTTGGCCGTCCAGAAACCGAGAAAGGCCTTCAGCCGCGGATAGAGCGGATGCAGATCGTATTCCTGCCAAATATAAGTTTGGAGCAGCGAAGGATGATCGGGCAAGCGATAGAGTATCTCGGCCGTAGTCAGGCTGAAGCCCTGCCATTGCACAAGGGCGTCGCGATCCGCCATGCCTAGCTTCCTTTCTCGTCGCAGCAGATATCCCATGAGGATACCCGGATCACGCGCGCTCGCAATTCCTTTATACAGGCAATTCATAACGTTAGCAGCCGACCTCGGCGGGTGCTAACATCGCGTTCGCCTCATGAGCCGAGCAATTTCCGGCGATGAGCCAATTAAAATTTCGCCCGCAAATCCCCCTAAATCCGCACGCGAACGAATGGCATTATTGCCGAAATGGAATGCAATCGACCCGAGAATATTTACGGCATATACCGGAACATGGCAAAGCGCCAGCGGATGCAACGGCTCCTTGCTCCAAGCCAAAAACATCAATATATTCCCGATCTCTGCACCATTCAGAACACACTGGCACGCACGTCCGGCAAAATACGCGCGATTGCATATTGCGCGGCCGGCGAAACGCAAATAAAAAGCGCCCACAACACGAGTTTCAACATGCCCCCGACCCGCACTAAAGGAGCACGAGGTAAGAAGATGGCGACCGTGAACTACGACAAGATGTCTCTGAAAGAGCTGCTCGATCACGAGGCTCGCCTTGCAAAGGCTATCGTCGCCGCGCGGCGCAACGAGTTCACGACGGCCCGCCAGAAGGTAATCGCGATGGCCGAAAGCCTCGGTTACAAGATCGAGGATCTCGCCGGGTCGGGCCGCGCGGGAAAGCGTGGCAATGGCGGCAAAGTCGCGGTGAAATTCCGCAACAAGGATAATCCGGAAGAGACCTGGACCGGCCGCGGCCGGCAGCCGAAATGGCTGACGGCAAAGCTCGCCAAAGGCTCGAAGCTCAGCGATTTTGCCATCTGACCTCTGCCGAATTCACCGAGCACGGCGGTTTATCCGCCCGGCGCCTGGGATTATAGAGATCATTGCCGTCGGAGCGCCCATTTCAGGTGGCATTCCGGCGGCCATTTCTTTTGCGTGGATCGCCGGCACAGGTTGCTGTTGCGAACCTTGTGTCCTCAGCGGCGTAGCGCTCCGGCATCAGCCGTCCGGAAATTCGGCGTGGCCGCCTGAACTTATGGCAGGCACCCCGCTACCCGAATGTCATACGAATCACCTATCATCCTGGGGAAAGCGGCGATTTCCGCTTTTCACGCGCCGGCATCAAGCTGGTCGTGAGTCGTTGCGTTGATTACCTGCTGCCTAGGTGCTGATGCACTGTCGGCGACGCAATGAGCGAGGGCATGCTGGCGACGCGTTCGAACAGCAAGACTGGGATCCGGCGGACATGGATGGGACCGCTGCCTGATCTTCCCCCGTTTACGACCACTAAGCTCATCCTCAACAGCCTTCATTGCACCCGATACGACGGAATCCGTCGTCCGCTCGAGGCCGTGGCGCGCGCAGAACGCGGCACTTTCCTCGCTCGGACGTCTGAAATTGCTCGGCAGGGAATCGTGGGGCTTTCCAACGACGATGGAGTGGCCAATGCCAACACGCCGTCTTCCACATCGCAGTCGCTCGGGTACGACAACCGGCAGGTCCGGTTGGAATGGGCCCCGAAGCCGTAGGCTTTTCGAGTTCGACGATCTGCGCTGGCGTGTCAAACCACTGCATCCGCCAACTAGGCCCTAATCACGTACCCGCCGTCACGACGGCCACAAATAAAAAGCCGGCCCGTTGGCCGGCTTTGTTTTTGGGAAGGGTGCTTCGCAACCTTGCCGCGTTGCTAATGCCCGCGGCGACCATGGCGAGAGGTCAGAATTTGCCGCGGGCCTGCTTCGAGGGACTGGAAGTCCCCACGCCACTTCATGAGCGTGCGATCGCACGCCGGCCGATAGGCCGTCCATGAAAATTCAAGAGCCCCGCTTCGGCTCGTAGTTGAGCACGGGAGCGAGCCAGCGTTCGGCCTCGGCAACCGACCAGCCCTTGCGCTTCGCGTAATCCTCGACCTGATCGCGCTCGATTTTACCGACGCCGAAGTAATGGCTGTCCGGATGCGCAAAGTAGAGCCCGGAGACGGAAGCTCCGGGCCACATGGCAAAGCTTTCGGTCAGCGCGATGCCGGTCGCCGCCTCGGCATCCAGGAGCTGCCAGATCGTCGCCTTCTCGGTGTGATCGGGCTGGGCAGGATAGCCGGGGGCCGGTCGGATGCCCTGGTAGGATTCGAGAATCAGCTCTTCGTTCGCTAGCGTCTCGTCCTTTGCATAGGCCCAGAACTCGCGGCGAACGCGCTGATGCATCCGCTCGGCGAAGGCCTCGGCGAGACGGTCGGCGAGCGCCTTGAGCATGATGCGCCCATAGTCGTCCGTCTTCTTGATGTGCGCCTCGATCGCCGCTTCCTCGCCGATGCCGGTCGTGACGGCGAAGGCACCGATATAGTCCTGGCGCCCGCTCTCCTTGGGCGCGATGAAGTCGGCAAGCGCGGTGTGAGCGCGATTGCGGCTGGGATCGCGCGCGATCTGCTGGCGCAAGGTATGGAGAACGGCAAGCGGCGCGTTGCGGCCGTCCTCGGCATAGACTTCGATATCATCACCGATGGCATTCGCGGGCCAGAAGCCGATTACCGCGTTAGCGGTCAGCCACTTCTCCTTCACGATGCGGTCGAGCATGGCCTTCGCATCATCGAAAAGCTTCCGTGCCTCGGGACCGAATTTCTTGTCCTCGAGGATCATGGGGTAGCGGCCCTTGAGCTCCCACGTCTGGAAAAAAGGTGTCCAATCGATGTAAGGCACGAGATCGGCGAGATCGTAGGCCGCAAAGCGGGTGACGCCCAGGGCCGCGGGTCGCACCGGCTCGTAGCTCGTCCAATCGACCTCAAATCTGTTTCCGCGCGCCGCCGCAACGGCAATGCGTTGCTTGGTTTCGTCAGAGCGCAGATAAGCCTTGCGCGCCTTGTCGTACTCTGCGCGGATCTCCGCCACGTACGAGTCGCGCTCCGTCTCGGAGAGCAGCTTGGAAACGACACCGACGGCACGGCTCGCATCGAGCACATGGATGGCCTGATTGCGCGCGTAGTTGGGACTGATCTTGACGGCTGTGTGCACACGGCTCGTCGTCGCGCCGCCGATCAGCAGAGGCACGGCGAAACCTTCGCGCTCCATTTCGGCCGCAACGGTGCACATCTCGTCGAGTGAGGGCGTGATGAGGCCCGAGAGGCCGATGACGTCGGCATTCTCCTTGCGCGCGACCTCGAGAATCTTCGCTGCCGGCACCATGACTCCGAGATCGATGACCTCGTAGTTGTTGCACTGGAGGACGACGCCGACGATGTTCTTGCCGATGTCGTGGACGTCGCCCTTGACGGTCGCCATGATGATCTTGCCGGCGGCCGGCTTGTCGGCGAGGCCCGAGGCTTCCTTCTCCGCCTGCAGATAGGGCTGGAGATAAGCGACGGCCTGCTTCATCACACGCGCGGATTTCACCACCTGCGGCAGGAACATCTTGCCGGCGCCGAAAAGATCACCGACGACATTCATGCCGGCCATGAGCGGCCCTTCGATGACGTGCAGCGGTTTCGCCACCGACTGCCGCGCCTCTTCGGTATCGGCCTCGATGAATTCCGTGATGCCGTGCACGAGCGCGTGCTTCAACCGCTCAGCGACATCGCCCTGGCGCCACGTGAGATCGGCTTCCTTGCGTTTCGTGCCATCGCCCTTGAAGCGCTGCGCCGCCTCGAGCAGGCGGTCGGTCGCATCCGGACGGCGGTTGAGGATCACGTCCTCGCACAGCTCGCGCAGCTCCGGCTCGATGTCGTCGTAGACGGGGAGCTGCCCGGCATTGACGATAGCCATGTCCATGCCCGCCTTGATGGCGTGGTACAGAAACACCGAATGCATGGACTGGCGCACCGTCTCGTTGCCGCGGAAGGAGAACGAGAGATTGGAAACGCCGCCCGAGATGTGCGCGTACGGGCACGCTGCCTTGATCTGCCGGACGGCCTCGATGAACGCGATGCCGTAACCGTTGTGCTCCTCGATGCCCGTCGCGACCGCGAAGATGTTCGGGTCGAAGACGATGTCCTCGGGCGGGAAGCCGATCTTCTTGGTCAGGAGCTCATAGGCGCGCTTGCAGATCGCGACCTTTCGCTCGACGGTGTCGGCCTGCCCCTGCTCGTCGAAGGCCATGACGACGACGGCGGCACCGTAGCGGCGCACGCGGCGCGCCTGAGCGAGGAACGAGGCCTCGCCTTCCTTCATGCTGATCGAATTGACGATCGGCTTGCCCTGGACGCACTTGAGGCCGGCTTCGATCACGCTCCACTTGGAGCTGTCGATCATCACCGGAACGCGCGCGATATCAGGCTCGGATGCGATCATGTTCAGGAACGTGGTCATGGCCTTCTCACTGTCGAGAAGCCCTTCGTCCATGTTCACATCGATGATTTGAGCGCCGCTTTCGACCTGCTCGCGCGCAACGGCCAGTGCCGCAGCGTAGTCGCCGGCCTCGATCAGCTTCCTGAACTTGGCCGAGCCAGTGACGTTGGTGCGTTCGCCGATATTGATGAAGGTCGCCGCGGTGGGGGGCGACTGAGTTGCAGAGGTCATATGAGACGCAGGTCCGGCAAAGATGCATCGGGACCCGCGTCCGACACGGCCGCGGGCAGATTCGCGGTCACGTGTATATGAAATCAGCGGAAACTCAAGGATGCCCCGCGGGGGACGTCAGTCGACAAAAGCAGAACGCCCGCCCCGGATAGGGGCGAGCGCACTGTTCGTCAAATTCTGGCATCTGAGGGCGGCGTAGGCCGCCGTCAGGTACGCCGGAAATCAGCTGCCGTTGGCAGTCGTCAGCTCGGTGTTGATGCGCGTGAACGTGGTCGTGAGGCTGTCGCCAACCGTGCCGAGGATGCCGATAATCGCAACCGAGATCAGGGCGGCGATGAGGCCGTACTCGATGGCCGTGGCGCCCGACTCACACTTCGCAAAACGAACGAGGGTCTTCATGATATCACTCTCCCACTCTGACTAACTCCGCGACCTCGTGGGTCGAAGCCCGCCGTTCATTGATTAGCGGCCGAACTTGTGGTCACCCTACGCCGAGCAAATTAATGACCAGTAAAAATAACATATTTCGCCGAAAGAAATCCATATTGGGAAACAACATATTAAATACCTCATCCATGACCTTGAGTACACTACGCCAATATTCCGCCCATGGCATGATATTATACTTGCGAATGCTTGCAAGATCCGCCAGTTTTGCGACGTAGATCGTGGTTTATCAGTGATTAATATAACCGCACAGAAAGTCTTCGACGAGCATATCGTACCCGTACTGCTCTCGGCAGACGAGCGATTAGCCCGCGAAGACACGGCCGGCGCACCAGATCTGCAGTATCCGATGCTTGGCCGTCGGACCCGCGCGTGCTTCGATGGAAAATAAGGTCAAAGGCCGGCCGGCGGCCAAACAGGGAAGGAAAAGCCATGAAGGTGGGAGATGCGATTTCCGCCATCCTCAAGCAGGAAGGCGTTGAGTACATCATTGGCTACCCCGTCAATCACATCCTCGAGCACGCGGCCAAGTTCGATATCCGCCCTATCATCGTCCGCCAGGAGCGCGTCGGCCTCCACATGGCGGACGCAGTCAGCCGGGTGACCTCCGGCAAGACGATCGGCGTATTCGCCATGCAGCACGGCCCGGGCACCGAGAACGCCTACGGTGGCGTCGCGCAGGCCTATAGCGAGAGCGTTCCGATCCTCGTGCTCCCAATGGGCTACCAGCGCCGGCTCGCCTGGGTCGAGCGCAACTACAATGCCTCCGTCTCCATGCGCTCCATCACCAAGACCGCCGAGCCGATTACCTCGGCCAAGGAGATCCCGAACATCTTCCGCCGCGCCTTCCAGAACCTGAAGTCAGGCCGCGGCGGGCCGGTGCTCGTCGAGATCCCGACCGACCTCTGGAATGAGGAGGTCGATCCCAAGGACTACGTCGTCCCACAGCGCATCCGCACCGGCACCGATCTCTCGGCCGTGGCCGAAGCTGCCAAGATTCTGGTCGCGGCCAAGCGGCCGGTCATCTACGCCGGCCAGGGCGTGCACTGGGCCGAAGCCTGGACCGAGCTCAAGGAGCTCGCCGAGCTGCTCGCCATCCCCGTCACAACGAGCCTCGAAGGCAAGAGCGCCTTCCCCGAGACGCATCCCCTCTCGCTCGGCTCTGGCGGTCTCGCCATTCCGCAAGCCGTACGCACATTCCTCGACAAGTCGGATCTCATCTTCGGCATCGGCTGCTCGTTCACCGAGACGAACTTCGGCGTGAAGATGCCGGCCGGCGCACGAATTATTCAGGCGACGCTCGATCCAGGCGACATCAACAAGGATGTGCCAGTGGCGCTCGGCATCGCGGGCGACGCCAAGATCGTGCTCGGGGCCATGCTCGCGGAGGTGCGCAAGCTCCACGGCAACAAGCCCAAGGACGCCAAGAAGGTTGCCAAGGAGATCAGTGACACGAACGAGCCCTGGCTCGCGAAGTGGATGCCAAAGCTCACGAGCAACGATGCCCCACTCAATCCCTATCGCGTGCTCTGGGATCTGCAGAAGACCGTCGACATCGCCAACACGATCATCACGCACGATGCCGGCAGCCCACGCGACCAGCTCTCGCCATTCTGGAAGTCGACGACCCCGCTCTCCTACATCGGGTGGGGCAAGACGACCCAGCTCGGCGCGGGCCTCGGCTTTGCCATGGGCGCCAAGCTCGCCAAGCCGGACAAGCTCTGCATCAACGTGTGGGGTGATGCGGCAATCGGCTTCACGGGCATGGACTTCGAGACGGCCGTGCGCGAGCGCATCCCGATCATGTCGATCCTGCTGAACAACTTCTCCATGGCAATCGAGCTCAAGGTGATGCCCATCTCGACGGAGAAGTATCGCTCGACGGACATCTCGGGCGACTATGCCGCCATGGCACGCGCGTTCGGCGGCTACGGCGAGCGCGTCGAGAAGCCGGACGACATCGTCGCGGCCATCAAGCGCGGCATTGCTGCAACCCAGAAGGGGCAGCCGGCGCTGCTCGAGTTCATCACGTCGAAAGAGACGGAAGTCTCGCGGCTCTGATTTATCGCCGCGGGCTGCTGGAAAGAGGTGCTGTCGCCTCAATCCGTAGTGCCATGCCCGCGGCCGCCAAGCGGACAGATCTCACCTGAGGCTGCGAGCTAGAAAGACGTAAGTCCGGGAGGCAAACCCTCCCGGAACTTCCCATTTGTGTGACGTGGGCTAGCGCTGTGGCGAGCTTGCCGTCGGGAAGTAGCGCGAGCGCTCCTGCTCATGCGCAACCTCGGCCTGGATAGCCGCGCGGATGATCGCATCCGGATCTGCCTCGGAGGCGGGTGCCGCCATCGGAGGCGCGGTCACCGGAGGTACCGCTGACGGAGCAGGGGCTGGCGCCGGTGCGCGTATCGATGCCGTGCGAACGGGCGGCAGTTCCTTGCGGGCGATGGCCGGCTGCGGCGGCGGTGTCGACGCGGAGACCTTGGCAGGCTCGGCGACAGGCGCGGGGCGCGCCGCAATCGACTTGGGTACGACAGGCGGCGCAGCGGAGGGCAGGGCTTGGTCGCCACCCATGGACAACCGCGTCGCCTCCTCCTTCTTGCCCTGAAGGTCGAGCACGAGCGCCAGATTCTGGCGGACGCGCGGATCGGTATCGGCACCCGCATTCGCCTGCCTGAGCATGGGCTCGGCCTGCATGACCTGACCGTCCATGGTGTAGGCAAGCGCAAGGTTGTTCATGACGCTCGCCTGGTTCGGCGCGAGGGCGCGAGCACGCTCGAGGAAGGGGATGGCTTCCTTGTACTGACCCTGTTGGGCAAGCGCCACGCCGCGCGCGGAGAGCACCCGCCAATCCGGCTTCGCAGGGTCGTCGGCCCGCTCGAGAAGCTGCTGCGCCATCGAGGCGTGGCCCTGATCGAGCGCGAGACGACCGAACTCCGAGAGGTATTCGCGATCCTGGGCATTATAGAGGTAGGAGGACTGAAGCACCGCCAGCGCCTCCGCCTTTCGACCGAGCGCCTTCAGGCTGCGGGCATAGTTGAGCGCAATCTTCCCGCTCTTCGGCTGCTTCCCATGCTCCTTGCCCCAATGCTCCGTGGCTTTCTCGGCTTCCGAGCGTGGCGCCTCGGCAACCTTCGTCTCCCCGGGGACCGGCACGTCCGGCTCGCTCAGAAGCAGGCTGCCCGACTGCGAGCAGGCCCCAAGCGAGAGCGCTAGACCCGCAACTATCGTCACCCGCGCAGCGGACGCGCGCGCCCGCAACGAGAACCCGTTCAACATCGGAATTCATGCTCCCTGCCCGGCTCCGCGTATCGACCCTGCCGCGGACCTGCCCCAGGGCGATAATTTCGGCACAGCCGTCAATAAACCTTTAATCGTTACAATGCACAACTACAGGTTTAGAAAATGCTCTGAACACACGCATTAAAAGGGGACCGAGGGCATTCCAACAAATCGGGCAAGATCAAGGGCCTAGATGCGCCAGGCAGAGTGTATGGCAGCAATGCCGCCGGTCAGGTTGCGGACTGTCACATTCGAGAACCCGGCCGCCCTCACCAGCTCCGCAAAGGCCTGCTGATTCGGAAAATTGCGGATGCTCTCGACGAGATAGCGGTAGGGTTCGGCTGCCCCGGCAGCGAGCGCTCCAAGGCGCGGAATGATCTCGAAGGAATGGAAATCGTAGATCTTGTCGAGGATCGGCACGTCGACGTGCGAGAACTCGAGACAGAGAAAATGTCCGCCGGGCTTCAGTACCCGATACGCCTCGGCCAGCGCACGATCGATGTGGGTTACATTCCGGATGCCGAAGGCGATCGTATAAGCGTCGAATGAGCGATCCGCGAACGGCAGTGCCTCGGCATTGCCGAGGACCGTGGCAATGCGCTCTGCCAAACCCGCTTCCGCGATCTTGCGCTTCCCGACGTCCAGCATCTCGGGACTGATGTCGCAGACGATGGCGCTGACGCCCGCGCCACCGCCTGCGACCGCCTTGAGCGCGATATCGGCCGTCCCGCCGGCGACATCGATCAACCGGAAAGGCGTCGCGCTCCTCGGTGGGTTGAGGCGGACGATAAAGTCGTCCTTCCAGAGACGGTGGAGCCCCCCGGACATGAGATCGTTCATGAGGTCGTAGCGCTCGGCCACGCCACTGAACACCTCGTTGACAAGCCCCTGGCGCTCCCCCTCCGCCACTTCGCGAAAGCCGAAGGTAGTCGTGCCGTGAGGTTGTGAATGCTGAGTGCCGCTCATGTCGGGCACACTAATGCCGCGCTGCGGGCCGCGATAGGCACTAAACCGCCGCGGCCCGCCAGATGTCCGAACTTGGTCACCTCGAGTTTTGCCGTCAGGTTTCCCTGGGGCCTTGCATGAGCTTGAGCGCACTCTCGATGCGCCGCCAGTCCGAGGCCCCGGCCATGTCGCCGGAATGCTCGCAGTCCTTGGCCTTCTTGCTGGCCTCGACTACGGCCTTGGGACCGTGCACCTCGAACAGCATTCGGGCCTGAGTCTGGATCTCTGTCGCTTGCATGGATGTCTCCTTTGGTTTCTTGTCACGCGTTTCTTGGTGGTGTCCCCTCCATTTGGAGGAAGGCCCCAAAGTCACCTGCGGTTCCACAGGATGCGGCGACGCTCTCGCCGTGCAGCACCCCGTCCGCTAGAAGTGGCGTCTTTCTGCTCGCGCCCAGGAGTGCCACCGCATGAAGCTCACCGCCGCCCAAGGCATGGTAGAAGCCGCGATTGCCCACGCCCGCAGCCGCAAGATGCTCCCGCTTGCCATCATCGTGCTCGATGCGCGCGGCGTGCTGAAGTTCGCCGCCGCGGAGGATGGCACGAGCCTCAAGCGTGCCGAGATTGCGGCCGGCAAGGCGCACGGCGCGCTCGCCATGGGTTTTGGCTCGCGCACGCTGTACACGCGCGTTCAGAACCAACCCCATTTCTATGCTGCAGTGACGCACGCCGTCGGCGGCTTGCTCGTGCCCGTTCCTGGCGGCGTTCTAATTCGCTCGAAGGAAGGCGAGCTACTTGGCGCGATCGGCATTTCGGGCGACAGCTCCGACAATGACGAGGAAGCAGCCCTCGCCGGCATCGCTGCGGTGGACCTCGTCGGCGATCCCGGAAGCTGAGCCACCCATGCCCGAGCTGCCCGAAGTCGAAACAATACGCCGCGGCCTCGAGCCGGTGCTCGTCGGCCAGCGCATTCAGCGCGTCGAGCAACGTCGCGCGGATCTTCGTTTTCCCTTCCCCGAGAACTTCGGCAAGCGGCTCACCAATCGCACCGTCGTCTCGCTACAGCGGCGCGCCAAGTACATGCTCGCGCATCTCGACGACGGCACCGTGCTCATCATCCATCTCGGCATGAGTGGACGCATCAGCATCGTTGGACAGGGACAGCTCGGCCAGTTCACGCACAACCAGGGCAACCGCGACACCCACGATCATGTCGTGCTGCGTCTCGCGAGCGGCACCGAGATCGTCTACAACGACCCGCGCCGCTTCGGCCTCATGGATCTCACGACAGCGGCGGCGCTCGGCACACATCCGCTACTCGCGAGCATCGGCATCGAGCCTCTCGGCCCGGGCCTCACGCCCGAGTATCTGGCGCGCCAGGCCGCCGGCCGCCGCAGCGATCTCAAGAGCTTCCTGCTGGACCAGCGCATCATTGCTGGACTCGGAAATATCTACGTCTGCGAAGCCCTCTTTCGCACGCGCTTGAAACCCTCGCGCGCCGCAGCCTGCCTCGCGACAGCGACCGGCAAGCCGAACGCGCGCGCTGCGGCGCTCATTCCCCACATCAAGGATGTGCTGAACGACGCCATCGCGGCCGGCGGCTCAACGATCAAGGATTACACCCAGGCCGATGGCTCGCTCGGTTATTTCCAGCACAGCTTTCATGTCTACGGACGCGCAGGAGAGCCTTGCCTCACGCCCGCCTGCCGGGGCATGGTCCGCCGCACAGTCCAGGCCGGGCGCTCGACGTTCTTCTGTCCGGTCTGCCAGCGTTGAAGCGCCCCAATGACCTATGAGGAGAGGTAACCGCCCATGGCTTATTCGAACATCATCGTCGAGACGCGCGGCGCCGTGGGCCTCATCACGCTCAATCGCCCCAGTGCACTGAATGCGCTCAATGCTGCGCTGATATCCGAGCTCTCGCAGGCCATCGATGGCTTCGAGGCCGACGACAAGATCGGCTGCATCGTCCTCACCGGCAGCGAGAAAGCCTTCGCCGCCGGCGCCGACATCAAGGAAATGCAGTCGAAGACCTACATGTCCGCCTACAAGGAGGACTTCATCGGGAGCTGGGATCGCGTCGCGCGCGCAAGAAAGCCCGTGATCGCCGCGGTTGCCGGCTACGCACTCGGCGGCGGCTGCGAAGTCGCGATGATGTGCGACTTCATCATCGCAGCGGACACCGCGAAGTTCGGCCAGCCCGAGATCAATCTCGGCGTCATGCCGGGTGCGGGCGGCACGCAGCGCCTCGCACGGTTTGTCGGCAAGGCCAAGGCCATGGATATGTGCCTGACCGGCCGCATGATGGATGCGGACGAAGCCAACAAGTGCGGTCTCGTGAGCCGCGTCGTCCCGGCCGACAAGCTTCTAGAAGAAGCCTTGAAGGTCGCCGACGTCATTGCCGGCAAATCGACCGTGATCGCCATGATGACCAAGGAGTCGGTCAACCGCGCCTTTGAAACCACCCTCGCCGAGGGCATCCGCTTCGAGCGCCGGGTCTTCCACGCCATGTTCTCGACCGAGGACCAGAAGGAAGGCATGACCGCATTTGTCGAAAAGCGTAAACCGAACTTCAAGAATGCTTGAGCGGCGCTCCGCTATGGAATCATTCACTGAATCGCCGATATTTGTGCAGTGCACCTGCGGAATTTCCGGGCAGGCAGCCGCCGAATGTCGCAAAAGGTACTTGCAAGGGCCATAGTTGCTCGCTATCTTGTGATCGCTCATGATCATCTCAACTCTGAGAGTGGGCCCGCAGGGTCCGCTCTTTTTGTTTTTGTAGGTCGATCTGGCATTATCGGAAATCGTAGTCGGGCACGGATGGAGCGCTTGAGCGGTCCGGTTGAACAAGCACGTTTTGTTGTCGAGATCGGTGTTGCCGCACGCGTTGCAGGCCTTGTTGAGCCGGTACTCGAGAGCATGGGCTATCGTCTCGTGCAAGTCCGGCTGATGGGCGGGAGTGACGCCATCCTCGAGATCATGGCCGAGCGCGCAGATGGGACGATGACGGTCGAGGATTGCGAGGCTGTTTCTCACGCCGTATCACCGCTCCTCGATGTTCACGATCCCGTAGATGGCACCTATCGGCTGCAGATCTCTTCGCCCGGCATCGACCGCCCGCTGGTTCGCCCTTCGGACTTCGAGCGTTGGGCCGGTTATGAGGCTAAGATCGAGCTCAAGGAGGCCGTCTCGGGCAGAAAGCGCTTCCGCGGCCCCATCGAGGGATATGCCGACGGCGAGGCGCGCATCGAGATCGAGGTGCCCGAGGCAGGCCGCCAGATCGTCGGGCTGCCGCTCGCGCTTATCGGCTCAGCGAAGCTCGTGCTGACGGACGAGTTGGTGCGCGAGACACTGCGCCGCGCCAAGGGAAGTGATACGACGACCGAGAAAGCCGCTAAGCCGGCTCGAACGGCTGAGAAGAGACGAGTTGACGTCACCAAAGTGAAGTGAGGGTGCCAAGGCATGGCTCAGGCAGGCATCAGTGCGAACAGGCTGGAGCTTCTCCAGATCGCGGACGCGCTAGCACGTGAAAAGACAATCGACCGCAAGATCGTCATCCAGGCGATGGAAGAGGCGCTCCAGAAGGGTGCCAAGGCCCGCTACGGTGCCGAGAACGACATTCGCTGCGAGATCGACCCGCGCACTGGCGAGACGCATCTGACGCGCGTGATGACGGTCGTCGAGGAGGTCGAGAACGAGAGCCAGCAGATCACCGTCGCCGACGCCAAGCGGCGCAAGCCCGACGCTCAAGTCGGCGATCTCCTGATCGACAAGCTGCCGCCGCTCGAATTCGGTCGCGTCGCCGCGCAGAACGCCAAGCAGGTTATCGTTCAGAAGGTCCGCGAGGCCGAGCGCGAGCGCCAGCACAACGAATACAAGGACCGCATCGGCGAGATCGTCAACGGTACGGTGAAGCGCGTCGAGTACGGCAACGTAATCGTCGATCTCGGCCGCGCGGAAGGCATCATCCGCCGCGACGAGATGATCCCGCGCGAGAATGTGCGCCTCGGCGACCGCATCCGCGCCTATATCTACGACGTGCGCCGCGAGCAGCGCGGACCGCAGATCTTCCTCTCGCGCACGCGGCCCGAGTTCATGGCCAAGCTGTTCGCGATGGAAGTGCCGGAGATCTACGACGGCATCGTACGCATCATGGCAGTTGCCCGCGATCCGGGCTCGCGCGCCAAGATCGCCGTGATTTCACGCGACAAGTCGATCGATCCGGTCGGCGCGTGCGTCGGTATGCGCGGCCAGCGCGTGCAGGCGGTCGTCGCCGAGTTGCAGGGCGAGAAGGTCGACATCATCCAGTTCCCCGAGAACAACGATGCCGCGACGCTGGTCGTCAACGCACTGGCGCCGGCTGAAGTCTCGAAGGTCGTGCTCGACGAAGATTCCAACCGCATCGAGGTCGTCGTTGCCGAGAGCCAGCTCTCGCTCGCGATCGGCCGCCGCGGCCAGAACGTGCGCCTCGCTTCCCAGCTCACAGGCTGGGACATCGACATCCTCACCGACCAGGAGGAGAGCGAGCGTCGCCAGAAGGAATTCACCGAGCGCTCACAGACGTTCATGGAGACGCTCGACGTCGACGAGGTCATCGCGCAGCTCCTCGCTACCGAAGGTTTCGCCTCGGCGGAGGAAGTGGCATTTGTCGATTCCTCGGAGATTGCCCATATTGAAGGCTTCGACGAGGATACGGCGACCGAGATCCAGACGCGCGCACGGGAGTATCTCGCTCGCATCGAAGCTGAGCGCGACGCACGCCGCGTCGAGCTCGGCGTGTCCGACGACCTCGCCAAGATTGAGGGTGTGACGACGGCGATGATGGTTGCGTTCGGCGAAGCCGGCATCAAAACCATCGAGGATCTTGCCGATTGCGCGACCGATGATCTCATCGGCTGGACCGAGCGCAAAAAGGACAAGGACTCCGAGGCGGTCAAGCACAAGGGTGCGCTCGACGGCTTCGAGATCGGTCGCAAGGAGGCCGAGGCCATGATCCTCGCAGCCCGCGTCGAGGCCGGCTGGATCAAGGCCGAGGACATCGCGCCAGCGGAAGAGCCGGCTACCGAAGAGACCGCACCGGAGACTGCCGAAGCTGGGGCTGATGCCCCCGCCAAAGCGTGATCCGGGAATGAGCACGGAGCGAACAGACCGGATATGGGCGCCGACGCGGCACCAGAGCATGACATGGACGCAGGCCCTGCCGATAAGGCAGCGGCCGAGCGGACATGTGCGCTCACGCGTCAGCCGCTAACGCCGGAAGACGGCCTCCGTTTCGTCGCTGGCCCCGATGGCCAAATCGTACCGGATGTCGGAAGGCGGCTCCCCGGCCGGGGTGTGTGGCTGAGCTGCAGCCGGGCCGTGATCACCGAGGCGGTCCGCAAAGGGGCCTTCCAGCGAAGTCTCAAGCGCCCGGTCACGGTCCCCGAGAATCTGCCCGACGTTATCGAGCAACTGCTCCTAAAGCGGGTCATCGAGGCGCTGAGCCTCGCCAACAAGGCGGGGCTTGTCACGACGGGGTTCACCAAGGTCGAGATTGCCGTTCAGCGGGGGGAGTGCGCGTTTCTGCTGCATGCCAGCGATGCGGCCGACGACGGAGTATCCAAGCTGGACCGCAAGTTTGCGGCCGTTTCGGCCGGTTCCCGGCCCAAAGAGACGCAAAATGGGCCCGAAAGTGGCCCGGGCGACCCAGGTAGTGCCCCTGGGGAGAAATTGAAGCAACACGTTCTGGATTGCCTGTCATCGGCTGAATTGAGCTTGGCCATGGGGCGTTCGAATGTGGTACACGCTGCACTGGCACGCGGCGGCGCAGCCACCAGGTTTTCTCGCGAGGCAGAGAGGTTGAGGCGCTATCGGGCGCCGGCTTCCGCTCACGCGTCGCGCGAGCCGAGTTCAAGGGCGAGATCGGAACAGGCATGAGTGAGACCAAGGAAACCCCGGATAAGGCCCCCGCGGCCGGCGCCCGCAAGCCGCTGAGCTTGAAGCGTACCGAAGCGTCCGGGCACGTCCAGCAGAGCTTCAGCCACGGCCGCAAGAATGTGGTCGTGGTCGAGCGCAAGAAGCGCCGGACGCTCTCTGGCCCCGGGCAGGAAGACGAGCCGCGAGGACGCGCAGGCGGAGGCGCCACGCCGGCGGGTGGCGCACGCCTCGGCGATCTTTCCGCGGGCGAGCTCGACGCGCGCCGCAAGGCCCTCGAGCAGGCTGCCACCGACGAGAAAATTCGCGCCGAAGAGAACGCCAAGCGTCTCGCCGAGGAGCAGCGCCTCGAAGCCGAGCGCGCCGCTCAGCGTTCGAAGGAGGAAGCTGCCGCTGCAGCCGAGGCTGCGAAGAATCCGCCCGTCAGCCAGGCTGCACCTGCGCCCGCTCCCGCAGCGGCACCTGCAGCGGGACCCGCTGCATCAGCTCCGCAGACCGCACGCGCACCTCAGGCGCCGACACCTGCTCCGAGGCCCGCAGGTGGGGCAGCTCCGGCGCAAGCTCGCACCGGTGGTGCGCCCGCGCCGACCGAAGCGCGTCGGACGGTCACCGAGACGACTGTTCCCAAGCGGCGGCCGATCGCCGACGAGACGCCAGACGACGACGACCGTAAGAAGAAGGGCAACCTCAAGGGCGCGCCGCGCGCTCCCGTCAAGGTTGCCGACGATCGTCGCGAGCGCGGCAAGCTCACCGTCGACAAACTGCTCAACGACGAGCAGCGCGAGCGCTCGCTGGCATCGCTGCGTCGTAAGCGCGAGCGCGATGCACGTCGCGCATCCGGCATCCAGATCTCACGCGACAAGATCGTGCAGAAGGTAACGATTCCTGAGGTCATCACGATCCAGGAACTCGCCAACCGCATGTCGGAGAAATCGGTCGATGTGATCCGCTTCCTCATGAAACAGGGCGCGATGCATCAGATCAACGATGTGATCGATGCGGATACCGCCGAGCTGATCGTGCAGGAATTTGGGCACACGCCAAAGCGCGTCTCCGAAGCGGATGTCGAAGAAGGCTTCGCCGGTGGCACGGATATCGACGAGAACCTGCAACCGCGGGCGCCCGTCGTGACCATCATGGGCCACGTCGATCACGGCAAGACGTCGCTGCTCGACGCGATCCGCCACGCCAACGTCGCGAGTGGCGAAGCGGGCGGCATCACCCAGCACATCGGCGCTTATCAGGTCACGACGGCGAAGGGACATAAGATCACCTTCATCGACACGCCCGGCCACGCCGCCTTCACCGCCATGCGCGCGCGTGGTGCGAAGGTGACGGACATTGTGGTTCTGGTGGTCGCGGCTGACGACGGCGTGATGCCTCAGACAATCGAGGCGATCAATCACGCCAAGGCGGCAGGTGTTCCGATCATTGTTGCCATCAACAAGATCGACAAGCCGCAGGCTGACCCAAACCGCGTGCGCACCGAACTGCTCCAGCACGAGATCGTCGTCGAGACGATGTCCGGCGAAACGCTCGAGGTCGAAGTTTCGGCCGTCAAGCGCACGAACCTCGACAAGCTGCTCGAGGCGATCGCACTGCAGGCCGAGCTGCTCGACCTCAAGGCCAACCCGGACCGCCTCGCGGACGGCTTCGTCATCGAAGCCAAGCTCGAGCGCGGCCGTGGACCGGTCGGCACCCTGCTCGTTCAGCGCGGCACGATCCGGGTCGGCGACATCATCGTTGCCGGCTCGTCATGGGGACGCGTGCGCGCACTCATCGACGACACCGGCCACAATGTCGCGAGCGCCGGGCCATCAGTGCCCGTCGAGGTTCTTGGCTTCGACAACGCACCCGAGGCCGGCGATCAGTTCGCCGTCGTCGAGACCGAGGCACGCGCCCGCGAGATCACCGACTACCGTATTCGCAAGCGGCGCGAGACGCTCGGCACTGCGGGCACCCCGCGCACGCTCGAGCAGATGATGCAAAGCTTGAAGGACACCGGGAAGAAGGAATTCCCGCTTGTCGTGAAGGGCGACGTCCAAGGCTCGCTTGAGGCGATCATGGGTGCTCTTGCCAAGCTCGGCAACGAGGAGGTCATGGCGCGCATTGTCCATTCGGGCGTCGGCGGCATCACCGAGTCGGACATCAACCTCGCGCACGCATCGAAGGCCGTCATCCTCGGCTTCAACGTGCGCGCCAACTCGCAGGCGAAGCTCTCGGCCGACCAGCAGGGCGTGGAGATCCGCTACTACTCGATCATCTACGACCTCGTCGACGAGGTGAAGGCGGCCATGTCCGGCCTGCTCGCGCCCACGAAGAAAGAGGTCTTCCTCGGCTACGCGACCATCAAGCAGGTCTTCAACATCTCGAAGCAGGGCAAGGTCGCCGGCTGTCTCGTCACGGAAGGCAAGGTGGAACGCGGCGCCAAGGTTCGCCTGCTGCGCGACAAGACTGTCATCCACGAAGGCACGCTTGCGATCCTCAAGCGCTTCAAGGACGACGTGAAGGAAGTGCCCGCCGGTCAGGAATGCGGCATGGCGTTCGCCAACTACCAGGACATCCGCGAGGGCGACGAGATCGAGTGCTTCCAGGTGGAGACGATCGCACGCACCCTCTGAGGACCTGAAGTTATCAAGAGGCGGATGGGCAGCGCGCTCATCCGCCTTTTGCTTCCGGTAGCATTTCCAAGTTGGAATTTCGAGGAGCTGGCGGCGGTCCGAACCCGTTGCCGAGTGAGAAAATGCCCAGACAGAAAACGAGTGCCGGGCGCGGTCCGGCTCGCGGCCCAGCCAGTGGTCCGTCCCAACGTATGCTACGTGTCGGCGAGCTGGTTCGCCACCGCTTGGCCGAGCTGCTGGCCCGCGGCGACATCCATGACGACACGCTCGCAGGCGCCGTCGTCACTATTCCCGAAGTGCGCATGTCGCCGGACCTGAAGCTGGCGACAGTCTACGTGATGCCGCTCGGCGGAAATGATGTCGCCCCGGTTCTCGCTGCGCTCAGGCGCAATCAGAAATACATCCGCGGCGAGGTCGCCCGTGCCTTGAACTTGAAGTTCGCGCCGGACGTCCGATTCCGCGAGGACGAGAGCTTCGAGGAAGCAACGCGCATCGATCGCCTGCTCGACAGCGAGCGCGTGCGCCGCGATGTGAAGGCGAAAGACGAAACACAGGGGGAAGAATAAAGTGGGGCGCCGCAAGAAGGGCAATCCGATCAATGGCTGGGTCGTGCTCGACAAGCCCATCGGCATGACGTCGACGCAGGCCGTCGGCAAGGTGCGCTGGCTGTTCCAGGCGCAGAAGGCCGGTCACGCCGGCACGCTCGATCCGCTTGCAACGGGCATCCTGCCGATCGCACTCGGCGAGGCGACCAAGACCGTGCCCTATGCCGTCGACGGCCAGAAGGCCTACCGCTTCACCGTGAAATGGGGCGCGGAGACCGATACCGACGATGCCGAAGGTCAGATCGTCGAGCGCAGCGACCTGCGCCCGACTCGCGCCGCCATCGAGGGCCTGCTGCCGAGCTTCCTCGGCGAGATCCTGCAGACGCCGCCGGCCTTCTCGGCCATCAAGATCGACGGCCAGCGCGCCTATGATCTCGCGCGTCAGGGTGAGACCGTGAAGCTCGAAGCCCGACCGGTGCAGATCGACCGGCTCGAGCTCGTCGAGATGCCCGCGTCGGACACATCCGTATTCGAGGCCGAATGCGGTCGCGGCACTTATGTCCGCGCCATTGCCCGCGACATTGGCCGCACGCTCGGCTGCCTCGGCCATGTGACGGCACTTCGGCGCACGCGTGTCGGCCCCTTCGAGGAAGCGCAGTCGGTAACGATCGACGAGCTGGAGGAGGCTGCCAAGCTCGATGACGGCGGCGTCGAGATCAAGTCGCTTCTGCGTCCCGTCGAGAGTGCGCTCGCGGATCTGCTCGAGGTCAATGTCTCGCAGTCGGATGCGGCGCGTCTTGCACGCGGTCAGCCCGTGTTGCTGCGCGGCCGCGATGCGCCGGTCATGAGCGGGGAAGCCTTCGCCCTCTCCAAGGGCACGCTGATTGCGCTTTGCGAGATCGAGCGCGGCGAGCTCAGGCCGCTGCGGGTCTTCAATCAGGCCTGAAACGAACCCCGAATACGTGAAAGGCGCGGAGACCCTGGGCTCCGCGCCTCAGATATCACGCCGGGGAAGATGGTATCTCCAGGGTGTCCCAAGGTTGCACGGGAGGCCGTGAACTCGCTCTGAATGCGCTATTCACCCGGGGTTCATGGCATCCGCGCACCACCAGTAAGCTTGCTGGACAATTTGTAATGGTGAGCTGTCTTCTCCGCGTGATGCCTTTCCGACACAATGAGTAAGCCCGCACCGGAACAACGCGACGGAATCAGGTTTACTCCGGCGTTCAGGTAGCGTGGGCCGACCCTTCTGGGGCCGGTCCTTTGGTGCGTGCGGCAGTGAGCGCAGGCGGGTCGGACACATGGCAGCGCGGTTCAGGTATCTCTTTACCCTGGCGATCCCACTCGCAGCGGCGGGCGCCGGCGTTGCCTGGATGATGGGCCTCGGCGGGTTTGGCAGCTCCAGCGACAGCGCCCTCGCCTACGATACGGCCGAGATCAATCGCGGCGAGATCCGTCGATTGGTGACGACATCGGGCCCGGTCCGCGCCGTCGTCACCGTGAGCGTCGGCTCGCAGCTCTCCGGTCGGATCGACAAACTCTCCGCCGACTTCAACAGCGAGGTCAAGGAAGGCGATCTCCTCGCGCGCCTCGACGACAAAACCTTCGCCGCCCGCGTCGCCCAGGCTCGCGCCGATCTTGTTGCAGCGCGGACTGGCGTGACCAATCAGCTCGCGGTCCGTGTCAAGGCCGAGGCTGTGTTGCGCAATGCAAAGCGCCTGCTCGAGCGCCAGGAAACGCTCGCCACGAAGGGCGTGGCCTCCGCGGCGACACTCGATGCGGCGGTCCGCGACATGGAGGTAGCGACGGCCGATATCGCCGTGATCGACGCCCAGATCGAGAACGCGAAGGCGACGATCACGCAGCGTGAAGCGGCGCTCAAGGTCGCCGAGCTCGATCTCGAACGGACGCTGATCGTTTCACCCATCGACGGCACGGTGATCTCGCGCACCATCGACGTCGGCCAGACCGTCGCAGCGAGCCTGCAGGCGCCCGAGCTCTTCAAGATCGCGCAGGACCTCCGCCAGATCCAGATCGAAGCCCAGGTCAACGAGGCCGATGTCGGCGCCATCCGGGAAGGCAATCCAGTCGAGTTCACCGTGGATGCCTACCCTGAAGAACGCTTTCGCGGCAAAGTCACGCAGGTGCGTCTTGCCGCCACCGAGCTGCAGAGCGTCGTCACGTACACGGTCATCATCGGGGCACGAAACGAAGATCGCCGCCTCTTCCCGGGCATGACCGCAAACGTCCAGATCGAGACCGCGAGGCGCCGGGATGTGCTCCGCGTTTCCAACGACGCGCTCCGCTTCCGCCCCCGCGATGCAGCGGCCAGCGCCCCCCAATCCGGAGGTGCTCAGGCGGCCGAGCGCGGCGAGCGGCTTGTCGAGCAGATGAAGGGTGCGCTCAAGCTGACGGACGATCAGGTCGCCATGGTGCAGGAGATCATGCGCAAGGGCGCGGCCGCACGCGCCGAGCGTCAGAAGGCACGCGCCGGTCAGGGCGAAGGTCAAGGGCAGGGCGAAAGCGCAGGCCAATCCGAAGGCGGCCCCTCCGACGGTCGCCGCAATGCTTCCGGTGGCGGGCAGGCGGGTGGCCCGGGTGGCGGCCCTGATGCCGCCGCCATGCGCAACCGCTTCATGGAGCGCATCGAGACCGCACTCGAGCCGACGCTGAGCGCGGAGCAGAAGCCTCTGCTCGAGGACTGGCGTCAACAGCGGCAGACGGGTCGCATGGCGTCCGTGTGGACGCTCGGTAGTGCCGGTCAGCCGGAGCAGCGCCACGTCCGGCTCGGCATTGCCGACGACCAGTTCGCTGAGGTCGTCGGCGGCGGCATCAAGCAGGGTGATCGCGTGATCATCCGCCAACGCCAGACCGTGAAGCGCTGAAGGGCTCCTCGTTTTCCAGTCCCGAGCACGATGCCATGGACCTATCGAGCCGCGCAGATGAGGTGATCGCCGCCCGGCCGAGCAGCAAGCCGCTGATCGAGGCGCGCGACGTTTCGAAGATCTACACCGTCGGCGAGCAGACCGTGCGCGCCCTCGACGGCGTTTCGCTCAGCATTCAGCTCGGTGAGTTCGTCGCCATCATGGGTCCGTCCGGCTCGGGCAAGTCCACCATGATGAACCTCATCGGCGCCCTCGATGTGCCGACGAAAGGCGCCATGGAGCTCGACGGCCGCAATATCGCGACGCTGAGCTCCGATGCGCTCGCCGATCTGCGCAACCGCACCATCGGCTTCGTCTTCCAGCAGTTCAATCTGCTCGCGCGGACGTCCGCGCTCCGTCAGGTGATGCTGCCGCTGCTCTATGCGCACCCGCGTCCTGCCGATGCCGAGGCCATGGCGCGACACCGCCTCGAGCAGGTCGGGCTCAAGGACCGCATGGATCACTATCCGAGCCAGCTCTCGGGTGGCCAGCAGCAGCGCGTCGCCATTGCGCGCGCGCTCGTCAACAACCCCAAGCTCCTGCTCGCCGACGAGCCGACAGGCGCGCTCGACAGCAAAACGTCCGAAGAGATCATGGCGCTCTTCTGCACGCTCAATACCGAGGGCATTACCGTTGTCGTCGTGACGCACGAGCCCGATGTGGCGGAGTATGCCAAGCGCCGCGTACTTTTCCGCGATGGCCATGTCGTCGAGGACATCTCCCAGCCCGGCTTCATGGGGAGGGCTGCGGAATGAATGTTTTCGACAGCCTCGGCATCGCGCTCACGGCACTCCGCGCCAACACGCTGCGCTCGATCCTCACCACGCTCGGCATCATCATCGGCGTCGCGTCGGTGATCGTGATGGTGGCCGTCGGCACGGGCGCGCGCAGCGAGGTCGATCGCCAGATCGCATCGCTCGGCTCGAACATGCTCGTCGTGTTCCCCGGCTCGACGCGTGTTGGTGGCCGCGCGGGCGGTGCTGGCACGCGCCTCCCGCTCTCGGAGCGCGATATGCAGGCCCTGCGCGAGAAGATCCCAGGCGTCGTTGCGATCTCCGGTCTCCTTCAGGGTACAGGACCGGTCGTCTACGGGAATGCGAACTGGACGACCTCGCTGATGGGCATCCACGACCAGTTCAACGAGGTTCGCGACTGGCAGGTCATCGAAGGCCGAGGCTTCACGGCGAACGAAGTGAAGACGGCGGCGCGCGTCGCACTTATCGGCAAGACGGTCGCCGACAAGCTCTTCAATGGCGGCGATCCCCTCGGCGCCACGATCCGCGTTACGAACGTGCCCTTTCAGATCGTCGGCGTTCTCGACAGCAAGGGGCAGAATTCGTTCGGCCGCGATCAGGACGACGTGGTCATGCTGCCGATGACAGCAGCGCGCGGCCGCATTGTCGGACGCAGCAAGCTCGTGAACGACAACGTCGGCAATGTCCACGTCAAGTTCGATCCCGGCACCGACCTCGCCGAAGCCCAGGCCCAGATGGAGAACCTGCTCCGCCAGCGCCGCAGCATCAAGCCCGGTACCGAGGACGACTTCAACGTCCGCAATCTCTCGGAGTTCATGCGCGCGCGGACGTCCGCGCTGACGACCATGGGCTGGCTGCTCGCCGCGACGAGCGCAATTTCCCTCATCGTCGGCGGCATCGGCATCATGAACATCATGCTCGTCTCTGTCACCGAGCGCACGCGCGAGATCGGCTTACGCATGGCCGTCGGCGGCAGGCGGCGCGATATCCTGATGCAGTTCCTCGTCGAGGCCGTGGCGCTCTGCCTGCTCGGCGGCCTCATTGGCGTCGCCATTGGTGTCGCGACGGCCACCGGCGTCGCGCTCTCGGCCCAGTGGCCGATCCTGATCGCGCCCAATGCCATCCTAATGGCCCTCGGCGCGGCGGCACTGACCGGTGTGGTGTTCGGGTTCTTCCCGGCGCGGCGTGCGGCGCACCTCAATCCCATCGACGCCCTGCGCACCGAATAGCGCCGCTTACCAGACGCCGCGACGTGTCGTGATCGCGCGCGCATCCTCCCCGCGTCCGCCGCCGCGATCCGTGCGCGGCGCCCAGCCACCGCCAGCCGCAGGCTGCTGATCGCCTTCCTGACCGGGCTGCGCCGCGAAGCCGCCCGTCTCGTCGGTGAAGCCGATGATCGAATAGGGATCGTCCGGCTCCTCGTCCGGCTTGAAGGCCTCGAGCACACTGCGCGTGTCGCCGGCCTGCACGCGCAGGCCTGTCGACGGGTTCACCCGAACGAGCTTGATGCCGGGCGGGATGCGGAACGGCGTCGCCGGCTTGTCGGCAAGTGCCATCTTCATGAACGAGCCGAAGATCGGCGCCGCGACGTGACCGCCGGTCGCTTCCTTGCCCATGGGCTTCGGGGTGTCGTAACCGACGAACACACCGACGACCAGATCGGGCGAATAGCCGATGAACCATGCGTCCTTGGCGTCGTTCGTGGTGCCGGTCTTGCCGGCGATAGGCTTGCCGATCGCACGGAGCGACGTCGCCGTGCCGCGCTGGACGACGCCTTCCATCATGGATGTCATCTGATAGGCCGTATGCGGGTCGATGATCTGCCTGCGATCGTCGGCGATCTCGGGCTCGGCCTGGCCGTTCCAGCTCGCCTGGTTGCATGCCGCGCAACCGCGGTCGTCGTGACGCCAGACGGCACGGCCCCAGCGGTCCTGAATGCGGTCGATGTAGGTCGGGCGGACCTGCCGGCCGCCGTTAGCGAGCATCGCATAGCCGGCAGTCATTCGGAGCAGCGTCGTCTCGCCCGCGCCAAGCGCCATCGAGAGCACCGGCGTCAGCTCGTCATAGATGCCGAAGCGGCGGGAATACTCGCCTACGAGAGGCATGCCCATGTCCTGGGCGAGGCGCACCGTCATCAGGTTGCGCGAATGCTCGATGCCGACGCGCAGCGTCGTCGGGCCGTAGAACTGGCCGCTGTAGTTCTTCGGCCGCCAGACGTCGAGGCCGGCACCCTGGTCAATGGTGATCGGGGCATCGAGCACGACGCTCGTCGGCTTGTAGCCGTTGTCGAGCGCGGCGGCGTAGACGAAAGGCTTGAACGAGGAGCCCGGCTGGCGGCGTGCCTGGGCAGCGCGATCGAACTGGCTCAGCGCGAACGAGAAACCACCGACGGCCGCCAGCACGCGTCCCGTATGAGGATCCATGACGACGATACCGCCGCCGATCTCCGGGATCTGCATGAGCGACCACACGCCCTGCGGCTCGTCGTGGTTCTTGGGCGCGACATAGATGACGTCACCAACATTCAGTACGTCGCTGGCGCCGGGCGGCTTACTCGGCTTCTTGTTCGCCCAGCGGATTTCCTCGTAGGGCACCTCGACGGCCTCGCGCTCGGCGGCAAGACTGCCGTCCTGCTGGCGCGCCGGGCGAAGCCCGACCGTCGCCTTCTCGCGGTCGACCTTGAGCACGACGCCGAGACGCCAGGGCTGGATGTCGTTCGGGAATTCGATGGCGCCGAGCGGCACGCCCCAGTCGCCCGAGACGGCAATCTTCTCGACCGGCCCACGCCAGCCGCTCTTGCGATCGAACGAAACAAGCCCCTCGACGAGCGCGCGCCGCGCCTGCGCCTGATAGCGCGGCGAGAGCGTCGTGCGGACGGAGAGGCCGCCCTGATAGAGCTTCTCGTCACCGAACTGCGCGATCAGCGTGCGTCGCACTTCCTCGGCGAAATAGTCGGCGGCATGAGTCTGCACGCCATAAGGCCGGATATTGACGATCAGCGGCTTCGCTGCGGCGGCCTTGGCTTCCTGCTCAGTGATGTAGCCGTTCTCGGCCATCAATCCGAGGATCGCGTTGCGGCGCGCCGTCGCTTCCTTCTCCTTGCGGAAGGGATGGTAGTTGTTCGGCCCCTTGGGCAGCGCCGCAAGGTAGGCCATTTCCTCAAGCGCGAGATCCTTCAGCTCCTTGTTGAAATACGTGAGCGAGGCCGCAGCAACGCCGAACGTATTGAGGCCGAGGTAGATCTGATTGAGATAGAGCTCGAGGATCTTCTCCTTCGAGTAGGCGCGCTCGATACGTACCGCGAGGATCGCTTCCTTGAGCTTACGATCAGCCGTGCGCTCGCTCGTCAGCAGGAAATTCTTCGCGACCTGCTGGGTGATGGTCGAGGCGCCCTCGGCGCGCCGCCTGCGGCCCTGGATCTGGTCCATAATGATGCGCGAAGCGGCACGCGCCATGCCCATGAAGTCGAGACCGTTGTGCTCGAAGAAGCGCTTGTCCTCCGCCGAGAGGTAGGCCGCGATCAGGAGCTTCGGCACGGTATTGATCGGCACGAAGATGCGCCGCTCGTGCGCGTACTCCGAGATGAGCGCTCCGTTGTGCGCGTGGATGCGCGTCATCACGGGCGGCTCGTACTTCGCGAGGTTGTCGTAGCTCGGCAGATCGCTCGTCGCCCGCCAGAGGAAATAGCCGCCGACCGCGGAGGCGCCGAGGAAGAGGACCATACCCGACGCAAATGAGAACCCGAGGAAGCTCAGCAAGAAGCTTCGGCTCCGGCGCTTCGGTTTGCGCTCCACAGGTGGCAATATCGGGGGCGGTCTCATCGGCCTCAAATAATTACGATCGTGCACGGATGGGTCTGTCTAGACCCCGGTGCTGGGAGAAGCAAGCACGCCCCTCGGTTTCATCCAGAGGTTACAATCGATTGTGTCAATAGCGGGTCACAGCGGGGCGAATGTCGACAACGTCCGGAAATAGCTGCCGCTGCGTGGTTAATGAGCCGCTGTGACCCTCGTTTGCCCTTGCTTGCATTGCGTACTTGGTCAGCCGAGAGTTGGCATCCTGAACAGCCGCACACAATAGGGGAACACCATGGATATCGAGGATCAACGCGCCAAAGGCCGGGCAATTCTGAAGGAGGTCATCGGCGCCGCCTATGCCGAATGCCGCGACGCGTCGACGAACGACTTCAACAGACCGCTGAGACAGTTTTCCGAAACCTATGCCTTCGGCGACATCTGGGCGCGCCCCGGTCTGCCACGGAAGGTCCGCAGCATGCTCTGCATGGCCATGCTGACGGCCATGGGCAAGCCCGCCGAGCTGCGCCTGCACGTCAACTCGGCGATCAACAACGGTTGTACCGTCGAGGAAATCCAGGAAGTGCTCTACCAGACCGTCGCCTATTGCGGCATCCCCGCCACCATCGAGGCCTTCAAGGTGGCGGAAGAGGTGCTGGCGGAGCGGGGCCTGATGAAGAAGGGCTAACCGACGCCAATTCGGCCGGCGCTGGTGTCCCGATTCCGAAGTTCGCCATACCTCGATGCTGGTGCCGGGAGCGAACTTCGGAATCAAAAGGGACACTAGAAATATGAACTAGCTAGTGTGATGCAGATCGAGAAATTCGCTCGCTACGGTGGTGCGAAATGAGGCGAATTTCTCGATCATCACACTAGAAGCGCCGGCCGCAAGCCGGCGATCAGCCGACAATGCCTTCCTTGCGCGCCCAGTCGAGGCCGCGATCGAGCGCACGCGCCATGCGGTCGAACATGGTGTTGATTTGATCGGTATTGATCACCAGCGGCGGACAGAGCGCCAGCGTATCGCCGGCGATGGAGCGCGAAATCAAGCCTTCGTCCTGGGCGAACACGTTCACCTTGGCGCCCACGCCCTGGCGCGGATCGAAGGACTGCTTGCTCTTCTTGTCTTTGACGAGTTCGATGCCGGCAATGAGGCCGACGCCGCGGGTCTCGCCGACGAGCGGATGCGCGTCGAGCTCTTTGAGCCGCTTGATGAAAGTCGGCGCCACCTTGCGCACGTGCCCCACGATATCGATGCGATCATAGATTTCGAGGGTCTTGACGGCCACGGCCGACGCCACCGGATGACCCGAGTAGGTGAAGCCATGTGCGAAGACGCCGAGCTTTTTGCTCTCGTCGATCATGGCCTGATAGACGTGCTCCGGCACCGTGACAGCGCCGAGCGGCATGTATGCCGACGTGATCGCCTTGGCCATGGAGACCGTATCCGGCTGGATCCCGAAAGTCTGACAGCCGAACATGTTGCCCGTGCGCGCGAAGCCGCAGATCACCTCGTCCGCGATGAACGCAATATCGTAGTGGCGCAGGATGGCCTGGACCTTCTCGAAATAGGTCTTCGGCGGCACGATCACGCCACCCGCACCCATGATCGGCTCGGCAATGAAGGCGGCAATGGTGTCGGCACCCTCGCGCTCGATCAGCGCTTCGAGCTTGCCCGCAAGCCGGGAAGCGAACTCCTCCTCGCTCTCGCCTTCCTTGGCGAAGCGATAGTAATGCGGCGCGTCCGTGTGCAGGATGCGCGCGATCGGCAGGTCGAAGTCGGCGTGGAAAATGGGGAGACCCGTCAAGCTGCCCGCCGCGATCGTCACGCCGTGGTAGGCGCGCATACGCGAGATGATCTTCTTCTTCTGCGGTTTGCCGATTGCATTGTTGTAGTACCACTGCAGTTTGATCTGCGAATCATTCGCCTCGCTGCCCGAGCTCGTAAAGAACACCTTGGAGGTCGGGCACGGCGCGATTTCCTTGATCTTTTCGGCGAGCTGAACGGCCGGCTCGTGGCTGCGGCCGCCGAAGAGATGCGTGAATGAAAGCTTCCTCATCTGCTCGGCGGCAGCCTCGACCAGCTCCGTGTTGCCGTAGCCGAGGCCCGTGCACCAGAGTCCGGCCAGCCCCTCGATGTATTCTTTGCCAGCCGAGTCGTAGACATGGATGCCCTCGGCGCGCTCGAGCATCATCGGCCCGGTCGTACGGTGCGTCGCGAGGTTGGTTGCAGGATGCAATACCGTCTCGACGTCGCGGGCGGCAAAATTGGTCAGCATGGCCATGTCACGTGTGTCCTGTTCTTGACGGGAAGCCCGACTATGAGTAGCGCGGACGGGGGTAGCTGATAAAGCCAATAAGATCGGCGCAAAGCCTAACAAATCTCCGGCAGATGCAGTCATATTTCAGGGCCAGAAGGGACGATCCGCCGACGCCATGACGCTGGCCGCCACATTGCCCCGCACGAAGTTCGCGACCTGGGCGCGCCGCCTGGCGCTGTTCAGCGCCGTGCTGATCCTCGTCGCGCTGGTGCTGCACCGCCTGGGCCGCATCGAGACGCCGCTTGCGATCGGTCTCGTGCTCACCGGCTTCGCAGGCGCGGGCCTCGCCCTCTTGAGCGGGCTCGCTGCCGGCGTCGTGATCTGGCGTACGGGCGTGGCGGGAGCCTGGAGCGCAGCGGCCGGTGTCGTGGTCAGCCTTGCAATTTTCGCATGGCCGGCAAGCATCGTGCCTTTCTACCTCAGGACAGCGCCGCTCGCCGATGTGACGACCGACATCGAGCACCCGCCCGAATTCGCAGCGCTCGCGCGCGATCGGGCCAAGGCCGCCAATCCCGTCGCCTATCAGGGCGGCGCCATCGCCGAGCTGCAGGAACTGCACTACCCAGAGATCAAGCCGCTGATCACCGAGCGCTCCGCGGAAGAGGTTTATGACGCGGTCGGCGAGGCCATGCGCCGCCTCAAATGGCGCATCATCTCCGAAGAGCCGCCCCAGGAGGACGGCAGTGCCGGCCACATCGAGGCGGAGGATCGTACGCTCATCCTCGGCTTCACCGACGATGTCATAGTGCGGGTCGAGAGCGACGGCGGTACGACGCGCGTCGACGTACGATCGATGTCGCGCTATGGCCGTGCCGACTTCGGCCGCAATGCAAACCGCATCAAGGAATTCTACACCGAGCTCAGGGCGCGCCTCGAAGCTTCCGTTCCGACTGCGGTCGCGCCGCGCGGCAAGGCCAAGGCTAAGGACACCAAGGCTCCGTCTAAGGTACGGAAAGGCGCACCGGGTCAAGGACAGGCCCCTCGCAAATGAGCAGTCCGCGCTCGACAAGGTGCTCGATGTGCGCCGCAACCGAGAGCGACGCCGCCTTGATCAGACGCTGATCGATTCCGCGATAGATCACCGCGACGATTTCCGGGATCGTCGTCTGGCCTTTCCGCACGCACTCCATGATGGCCTGCTCGCGCATGCGCCGGTGCAGGATGTACGCCTTAACGAGCCGCTGCGGCTCATAGATGCGTCCGCCGTGGCCCGGGAAATAGATCTCGTCGTCGCGCGCAAGCAGTCGTTCCATGGCCCCGAGATAGGCGCTCATGCTGCCTTCGGGTGGCGCGACAACGCTCGTATTCCAGCCCATGACGTGATCACCGGAGAAGAAGAGCTTCGTCCCTTCGAGCGCAAAGCAGAGATGGTCCGGCGCATGCCCCGGCGTATGCAGCGCTTGCAGCGCAAAACCACTACCCTCGAGGAGATCGCCATCCTTGAGCACGACATCGGGCTTGAAATCTTTCTCGACGTACTCGCCGCCCGCAGGGCTGGATCGTGTCTTGCCCGGCGTCGCGACCGAGCGGCCGAAACCGGCCGTCGGCGCCCCGGTCCGTTCCTGGAGCGCGGGCAAGCCGTCCACGTGGTCGTGATGCGTGTGTGTGACGACGATATGCGAGAGCTTACGGCCGGCGAGCGCAGCGAGGATGGCATCCAGATGCGCGGCATCCGCGGGACCGGGGTCGATCAGCATGACCTCGCAGCCTTCGCCGAGGATGTAGGTGTTCGTGCCCTTGTAGGTGAAGGGGCTCGGATTGTTGGCGACGATGCGCACGATGCCCGGAGCGAGCGTCTTGGCCTCGCCATAGACGAACTCGATCTCTTTGCGGAAGGGTAGCTCTTCGGCCATGCGGGGATCCTGCGCTCGGGCAATTGGCATGTTGTCATAGCCGAGGCTGCCCGGCTTGGCCATCCGCCGGAGCGCAGGCCTAGTAAACGCCGACGTGGGTGAGCAGCTCTTTGCCGAGGCTGATACGCTTCGGCGCCTCCTCGATCCGCGACATATCCATGTTCAGAGCGAATGCCGTCTTCCGCGCGCCCTGCTCGACCCAGCCGGCCCACCAGCCGATCTTGCCACTCCATCCCGTCTTCGCGAACAGCACGCGGCCACTCTTCTCCTCGATACGGACAATGTCACGGACGATCGTCTGCGATCGCGCCCCCATCGGCAGGCGCTGCTCGGCAAGCCGAGCCAGAAAGCGCGCCTGCTCGACGGGGCTGATCATCAGCGGTCCAGCCAGCCAGAAGCGCTCGACATTGTCGCCGGCCTCGCGATTGCCGTAGTCGAGCCGCGCGAGCCACGTCCTGTACGTCTCAAGCCCGACGCGACGTGCGATCTCCTGAAAAACCGGAACGTTGGAAGCCGTGACAGCCTCGAGCAGCGTCATGTCCTTCTGCCACGCCGCAACAGCGCGTGGTTTGCCGTCATAGCGGAACATTTCGTGCGCATCCTTCACGGCACCGATTTCGAGCGCGATCAGGCTGTTCGGAATCTTGAACGTCGAGGCGGGCACGAAGCGCGTTGCCGCGCGCTCCGCATTGAGGACGACGAAGCGATCCTCTGCAGGATCGTAGGTGACGAACGTCCCCGATATCTGCTCGCGTGCGAAGACGTCATCGGCATCGTTGAGCTTGATGGTCTCGCTCGCCGAAGCGGCGCCGATGCCTGCGAGTGCGCTCGCCAGACCGCAACCACCGAGCGCAAGCACGCTGCGGCGCGAAATTCCCGAAACACGGCTGCCCGGCATAATTTCAGAGCTTGTTCAGCGGCACTTTAAGATAGCGCACGCCGTTGTCTTCCGGCTCCGGCAGGTCGCCCGCGCGCATGTTCACCTGGATGGACGGGATGATCAGTTTGGGCATGCCAAGCGTCTTGTCGCGCGCCTCGCGCATGGCGACGAACTCGTCCTCCGTGACACCATCGCGCACGTGCAGATTGGATTTTCGCTGCTCGGCAACCGTAGTCTCCCATGCGAACTTGTCACGTCCCGGTGCCTTGTAATCGTGGCAGAGGAACAGCCGCGTCTCGGGCGGCAGAGCCAGCACCTTGCGGATGGAGCGGTAGAGATCGCGCGCGCTTCCTCCGGGGAAGTCAGCCCGCGCCGTACCGTAGTCCGGCATAAAGAGCGTATCGCCGATGAAGGCGGCATCGCCGAAGACATAGGTCATGCAGGCCGGCGTGTGACCGGGCGTGTGCACAGCGTATCCGGTCATCTCGCCGATGCGGATATTGTCGCCGTCCTTGAAGAGCGCGTCGAACTGGCTGCCGTCGCGCTCGAACTCGGTGCCGGCGTTGAACACCTTGCCGAACACGTCCTGCACGACCGTGATATTGGCACCGATGGCGATCCTGCCGCCCAGCTTGTCCTTCAGGTATGGCGCTGCCGAGAGATGATCGGCGTGGACGTGCGTCTCCAGCAGCCACTGAACATCGAAACCGCGCTCCTTGACGAACGCTATGATACCGTCGGCGGCCTTGGTCGAGGTGCGGCCTGATGCGGCATCGAAATCGAGCACGCTATCGATGATCGCAGCCGCCTTGGAAGCCGGATCCTTGAGCACATAACTCGCTGTATTCGTGGGCTCGTCGAAGAACGAGAACACCTCTGGGTGGAGCATGTCACACCTTCCGCTGAGGCCGATTGGAGTAATTCCTTTCATTTAATCGACGAACGTAGGATACTCAACCTCTGACGGCTCGGGAGCGGCTGGTATTAATCAGCCCCCGAAAAGCCGAATGTCGCGAAATGTTTCGCGCCACGATCCACGACACATCACCTGTGCAATGGGCTGCGAGTTCACGCCCAAAGTCATGCCATGGAAGGATCGGCAATGACGACTGATGGCATTCAACAAATAAACGCGCTTCTCCACGAGACGGCGGAGCTCTTGAAAATCTCGGACAAGGCCAGCAGGCGGGCTGCCGCTCGCAAGCTGGATCGCATCGCAGTCCTCGCCTCAACCCTAGCTGCGACACTTCAGGCGCAGCAGTAACGGGCGGGAAGCCATCTCGTTCTGCTCGCGAGCAGAATGCACTCCTGCAGAATGGATCGAACACATGATCACGAATCTGAAAGCCCGCGGCACGAAGCGCATCTGCCAAAGTGAAGACTGCGGCTTGCCGTTCTACGATCTCAATCGAACTGAGATCTCGTGCCCGAGCTGCGGTACGGCATTCGATACGAAACGCGTAATTCATCCGCGAAATGCCGCGCCTTCGACGCCGTCCTGGAAACGCAGCCGTGGCTTTCAGGGCGCTACCGTCGCACCCGTCGCCGAAGCTGCGGAAGCGACGGAGGAGGAGGTGGAGGTCGAGGCCGATGAAGCCGCCGATGACACCGATGACAATGCGGGCGCCTTGATCCTGGAGGTGGAGGATGAAGACGAGGAAGTCGGGGGCGTCATCAAGCCGCCGGTCGACGACCGCGGCGACGTCTAGCGCCAGCGGATAGGCACATCTCGGCGATTGTCAGGCGTCGAAATCAGGGAAGCGACAAGTCCATCTCGCGCGCAACGCGCTCGAATGGCTCGGAGCTTCCCTTGATGCGATACAGCAGCTGCCCACCCTCCGAAGGCAGGAGCTTGACGATCTTGTACAGGCGAGAGCCGGATGATAGGGCGCCACGCCCTGGCGAAAAGTCGACCGTCTGGCCGACCTTGAACTTGTGAACTGACAACGGAACCTCCTGCTTCTGCGCGAAGCAGTGCGCCATTGCACTGCGCTCCGCGACCAATACGATCTCGCGCCGCAAGCGCCTAGATCTGTCACGATGTTCGAACTTAGCGCTTTCCGAACTTCAGCCGGCTGACCGGCCTATTCTGCTGGTGAACGGCCTGCACTGCCTTGCGGCGTGCTGCTGCGCTCGCCGCCAACGCTTTTGCGTTCAGCACCGGATTGAGTTTGCCCCTATGGGGCGTAGATCTCGTAATCCACCATATCAGGAGTGCTGCCAGAAGCGCAGCAATTACGAGAACGTACCACATTGTGCTCTCCGCCATGCCAAATAAGCGCGCCAAGGCATGACGCGCATTCGGCTGCAGCGGGCCACGATCCGGGGACCGTACGCTCAAGTCATTAAGAAACTCGCGGGACAGCCGCCGTTGACGCTGTTCGACGCTAGGTGCAGTGTTCAGGAAAACCGCGCATCAGCGCCCGAGGAAATACTCAAAGGAGCCCCCATGACCGCCGGCATTCTGGCGTTCGGCGCCTATATCCCGCGCCTCAGATTGCAGCGTCAGGCCATCGCCGCCGCCAACTCCTGGTTCAACCCCGCCCTGAAGGGCCTCGCCAAGGGCGAGCGCGCCATCTGCAATTGGGACGAGGACGCGGTCACCATGGCCGTCGAAGCGGCGCGGGACTGCCTGACCGGCATCGACCGCAAGAGCGTACGCGGCCTCCAGTTCGCCTCGACCTCCTTTCCCTTCCGTGACCGCCTCAATGCCGGCATCGTCGCCGAAGCCCTCGACATCGCGAGCCACGTTGCGGCTCTCGACGTCACAGCGAGCCAGCGCGCAGCGACCTCCGCCCTTCTGAATGCACTCAACGGCGGTGGACCGACGCTGCTCATCGCCTCCGAGAAGCGGCGCGCGAAGACCGCAAGCCCCTACGAGATGACGAACGGCGATGGCGCCGCAGCCGTGCTCGTCGGCGAAGGGCCAGCCGTCGCCCGCCTCGTCGGATCGGCTAGCCGCACGGCCGACTTCGTCGATCACTACCGCACGGACGACCAGCCGTTCGACTACCAGTGGGAAGAACGCTGGATCCGCGACGAGGGCTACATGAAGCTCGTGCCGCCGGTCATTGCCGAGGCGCTGTCGCGTGCGGGTCTCCAGCCGGGCGACATCACGCATTTCATCATGCCGGGCACGCTGCCACGCATCGCCGCCACCATTGCCAAAGTTGCGGGACTGCCCGAGGCGGGCATCCGCGACAACCTCCAGGTCGCACTAGGCGAGACGGGCGTCGCGCACCCTCTCATGCTTTTCGGGCATACGCTCGAATCCGCTAAGGCGGGCGACCGCATCCTCGTCGTCGGCTTCGGTCAGGGCGCAGATGCGATCATCCTGGAAGTCACGCCGGAGCTCGCGAAGCTCCCCGCGCGGGCGGGCGTCAGCGGCCATCTCGCGCGGCGCAAGGAAGAGGCGGCGTACAACCGCTATCTCGCGATCAACGATCTCGTCGAGATCGAGCGCGGCATGCGCTCGGAAGTGGACAAGCAGACGCCGCTCTCCTCGCTCTGGCGCAACCGCGCGCTGCTGACGAGCTTCCTCGGCGGCGAGTGCACGAAGTGCGGCACGATCCAGATTCCGAAATCGAACATCTGCGTGAACCCGAACTGCAATGCTATGCACACGCAGGTGCCGCACGCCTTCGCCGACAAGGCCGGCCGCATCAACTCCTTCACTGCCGACCGCCTCACCTACTCGCCCTCACCACCTGCCTGCTACGGCATGGTGCAGTTCGAGGGCGGCGGCCGCATGATGCTCGACTTCACGGACGTCGATCCCGAAGCGCTCGAAGTCGGCCAGCCCATGCGCATGATGTTCCGCATCAAGGATCACGACACACAGCGTGGCTTCACCCGCTATTTCTGGAAGGCCGCACCCGCCCCGACATCCGCGAAGGAGAGCTGAGCCATGGCTTCGGGCATCAAGGACAAGGTCGCGATCCTCGGCATGGGCTGCTCGAAGTTCGGCGAGCGGTGGGACAAGGAAGCCGACGACCTCATGGTCGAGGCCTACGAGGAAGCGCTCGCGGACGCCGGCATCGAGACCAAGCAGATCAACGCCGCGTGGCTCTCGACCGCGATCGAGGATCAGCACGTCGGCAAATCGGGTGTGCCGCTCGCGATCGCGCTGCGCCTTCCGTACATCCCCGTGACGCGCGTCGAGAATTACTGCGCCTCGGGCACGGAAGCCTTTCGCGGTGCCGTCTACGCCGTTGCCTCGGGCGCTGCCGACATCGCGCTCGCCATGGGCGTCGAAAAGCTCAAGGACACGGGCTACGGCGGCCTGCCACAGCGCTCGCGCGGCGTGTTGAACTCCATGTCGTGGGCGAACTTTTCGGCGCCGGGCTCGTTCGCGCAACTCGCGGCGGCCTATCGCGCGAAGCACGGCACATCGCCCGACGAACTCAAGCGCGCCATGGCGCAGATCTCCGTCAAGAGCCACGACAATGGCGCCAAGAATCCCAAGGCGCACTTGAGGAACAAGATCAACATCGACACTGTACTCGGCGCGCCGACAGTCGCGGAACCACTCGGACTGTACGACTGCTGCGGCGTCTCGGATGGCGCGGCATGCGCTATCGTGACAACACCTGAGATTGCCAAGAGTCTCGGCAAGCACGACATCGTCTCTGTGAAAGCGCTTCAGCTCTCGGTCTCGAACGGTCAGGAGGCGAGCCACAATTCCTGGGACGGCAGCCACTTCGTGACGACACGCACGGCCTCGAAGCGCGCGTACACAGAAGCCGGCATTGACGACCCGCGCAAGGAACTCTCGCTTATCGAAGTCCACGACTGCTTCTCGATCACCGAGCTCGTCACTATGGAGGACCTGTTCATCTCCAAGGAAGGCGAGGCGGTTAAGGATGTGCTCGATGGCTTCTATAATTCGGACGGCGGCGTGCCTTGCCAGATCGACGGCGGCCTCAAGTGCTTTGGCCATCCGATCGGCGCCTCGGGCCTGCGCATGATCTACGAGGTCTATCTTCAGATGCTCGGCCGCGCCGGCCCACGTCAGCGCCAGGACGAGCCGCACCTCGGACTCACGCACAATCTCGGCGGCTTCCCGCACCAGAATGTGTGCTCGATCTCGATTATCGGCCGCTACGGGGTTTAGGCGGCTTGGCGCTGGCGATCGGCGGCTTCGCACCGGCAACGGCCCTGCGCACGGCTTCGGCTGTCGCCTTGTCCGCGGGATAGAAGGCTTCGATCGCGATCTCGGCAAGCGTGATGTCGACCGGCGTGCCGAACACCGTCACCGTGCTGAAAAAGGAAAGCACGTCGCCCTCCGGCGTCGCTAGCTGCAACGGCACGACGACGTTGCCGTAGTCGCGCCGCGGCGGAGGTATCGTGATCGCGCTCTTCCGCGGGCGCGGATACGCCTTCAGCTCCGCCAGCAGATCATTGAGCTTGGCATCCGCCGAGGCATCCACCTGCTGCGCGACGCTTGCGATGATCAGCGCGCGCCACTCGTCGTAGTTCACGATGCGCGGCGCCATGCCCTCGGGATGCAGGCTCAGGCGGAGCACATTGAGCGGCGGCTCCAGCAGGGCCGCATCGATACCTGCGATGAGCGGGCCAATGGCCGCATTCGCCGCCACGAGTGTCCAGTAGCGATCGACGGCGAGCGCAGGGAAGGGCTCGTGGCTCTTGAGCACGAGATCGATGGCTTCGCGCTGCGCGGCAAGTGCAGGATCATCGAGATTGCGCTCCTGGTAGATGGGCGCGAAACCGGCCGCGACGAGCAGGATGTTCCGCTCGCGCAGCGGGATCGAGAGCCGCTCGGCCAGATGCAGGATCATGTCGCGGCTCGGCGCCGAGCGACCGGATTCGACGAAGCTCAGATGGCGCTGCGAGACCTCGGCCTCGAGCGCCAGCTCGAGCTGGCTCATGCGGCGGCGCTGGCGCCAGGTTCGCAGCAAAGTTCCGGCAGTGGGTTGTGTGTTCGGCATGGTGGCGAAACTAGCGATGGCATATTTCCGATCCAATTACCTGGAGCGTAATCGACCTGCTGCACCGCTGTCGCCATCTTCCTGGGCATGAAGCCGAACGCAGGCTTCCCAACAAAGCCCACGGAGATTGATCATGAGCCCCATTCAGCCCAACAACACCCTCCAGAACGTCCTGCTGCTCGATGCGGCCACCTGCGTCGGCGCTGGCGCCCTCATGGCCTTCGGATCCAACTTCGTTGCGGGTCTCACGGCGATTCCGGCGCCACTGCTGTATTGGGCAGGCCTCATCCTGTTCCCGATCGCGGCGCTGATGGCCTATGCCGGATTGCAGGCAACGCCGCCGCGGCCCATCGTCTGGCTGATCGTACTCGGCAATATCGGGTGGGTGATCGCAAGTGTCGCTGTGTTGGCGTTCATCGCGCCGAATGCGCTTGGCACCATCCTCATTCTCGCGCAGGCAGCCGTCGTAGGCGTTCTTGCGCTGCTGGAGCACAGTGCGCAGCAGCGCTCGGGTATTGCCGCGGCGTGAGCAAGCTGCACAAAGCAAGCGGGAGAAGCGGCGACGCTCCTCCCGTACTACTGTTTGCGTCTCAGCGTCCGCGGCGATCCTGCATGAAGGCCTCGAATTCCTCCCGATCGCGCGCACTGCGCAAGCGCTCGAGATAATCATGGAAGGCGCGCTCTTCCTCTTCGAGACGCGCAAGCTCTGCCGCGCGGTACTCCTCGAAGGCGGCATTGCGGACGATGGGCCGCTCGTGCCCCCCACTGTTCGCGCGATCCTTGCGGAGCAGCGTGCCAAACTTGTCGCCGAGCTTTCTCGCGGCCCAGGTGCCGCACTCCCAGACTCTGCTTTCCCTCACGCGCGAGGCCCCAGCCTGGGCACGCGATACCACCGGGGCAAGCGCAGGTCGTGTCGCGAGGTAGGTCAACGACGCCCCGAGCACCGTTGCACCCCCCGCGAGCCACCACATCATCACGTGATTACGCATAGAGTTCCCTCGTCGCTACCAATGTTAATTCATTTAACATCGGGCTGGCGAGCCAGAATTTCAAGAGCTGCGCTAGGTAATCCGCTCAGACGATGCGCGTGAGGGCCTCGCGCAATGCGCTAGCCGTCATGCCATCGAATGCGACGAGCTTGATCGCCAGAGCATGTTGCGCACCGTCCACGACGCAGGCCGCGACGGCCTGTTCACAAGCTTCTTCGAGCGGATAGCCGTAAATGCCGGTGCTGATCGCGGGGAATGCAATGCTTCGGCAGCCTTTGTCTGCTGCCACCTTGAGCGCCGACGCATACGCACCGCGCAACAACTCTGCCGCCTTCTCCGGCGCGTACTCCGCGTAAACCGGCCCGACCGCGTGCACGATGAACTTTGCCGAACTCATGCCGAATGCGGGCGTGATGACGGCATGACCGGTCGGACATCCGCCCAGCGCCCGACACGCTGCCGTCAGCTCCGCCACGCCGGCCGCGCGAAAGATCGCGCCGCAAACACCGCCCCCCATGGCGAGTGCGCCGTTCGCAGCATTGACGATCGCGTCGGCGGGAATGCGCGTGATATCGCCTTGAATGACGTCGATCTGTGCTTTCGACATACGCGAACCTCAGGCCACCATCGTCGTCACACGCTTTCAACGCGAATATGCGGCCATTTCTCGGCAAGCCCTTTCGCCCACTTCTCGATGGGCGAGGGGATCACCTCACCATCGAAGAAAGGCTGGCGCTCGCCATCGAGGTCGTAGAGATGGACTTCGTCCATACCGTCGCTCTGCGAGACAATGCGGATGCGGCTTATGCGCGAGGGATGAATGCGCCCCTCCTTGCCACCCTTTGGCCCATATCGGAACTGCCACCACATCAGATCGCCCGTGGCGGGATCAATGCGGCTGCCACTGCTCGGGTTCGCAACCAGCAAAGCAGCACCGAGAAGTCCGAAGACTGCGCCCATCCATTTGGCTATCGGTACCAGCCAGGGCGCGCATTCACGTCCCGACGGATCGCAGTTCGTCGCAGGATCGACGACCGTGCCGGCGTAGAAGAATACGGCGCCGACGACGAACAATCCCCACCAGCGGATGTCACGGCGAGCGGTATGTTCGTAGTTCATCGGTGCGGCGGCCTCAGCTCCAGGCGATCGCCTTGCCTTCCATGCCGTCCGCCGGCACGCCGAGGAACGTCAGGATGGTCGGCGCGATGTCGATGAGCGAGGTCCGCTCCATGCACCGCGCCGGCTTGGCACCGGGATGATCGACAATGAGGAACGGGCGCGTTTCGTCCGGCCCCCAGCCGCCATGCTGGCCATTGCCGAGACCCTTGAACTCCGATCCGTTGAAGGCACCCCACCGCTGGCCGGCAACGCCGAATTCATTCGGCGCCGGATCGCGCGCGTGGCTGATGCCGGCGACGAGCCCGCCTTCGATCGCGATACCGAGCCGCTCCAGCTCCGCGCCTGTCGCGATTTCGCCCACCCAGGGTGAGGCCTTTAGCTTCGCAAGCACGTCGGGCACGACGCGCTCAGCTTCGTCGATGGCATAGAGCAAGGTTGCCGTTCCTTGCGTTGCGAAGGCGATCTTTCCCGCCTCACGCAGCGCGCCGAAGCCATTCTCGTCGAGCCACGCCGTGACGTTGATGCCCTTGCTGATGGTCTCATGCCCATGATCCGAGCCGACCATGAGCAGGATGTCCTCGCCCATCGCGCGCAGCTCATCGATCGTCGCGGCGACGTCGCCGACCAGCGCATCGATCTGCTTGAGCGCCGCCATATGGGTCGGCGAGCCGATCGGCGCATTGTGCATGGTGAGATCGGGATCACCGAACCACATGACGGAGATCGCGGGCTTCCTGCTGCGCAGCACTTCGTCGCAGAAGAGGCCGGCCATCGCGATGTCGCCTTCGAGCCCCGCCTTGACCGGCAGTGGCGGCACGGTCGAGCCGCCCGGACCATAGGAGCCGGCGCGGTGACGCACCTCACCGTGCTCTTCCGGATCGAGGAAGTAGGCAGCACCCGGCGAGACATTCGAATAGCCGACGAAACCGCCATGCTTTGCGACACGCTGCGACATGGTCGGCACACGCAGCGTGCGCCCGAGCGCCTTGCGCATGTGCCCGCGAAAATCCGGCGGTCCGGCGTCGCGCACGACGAGGCGGCGCCCATCCTCGATGAATGCCATGCGATTGCCGTGCAGGCCATGCTTGATCGGCCGGCAGCCCGTCGCGACGGCCGACGCCGAAGCGCGTGTCACGGATGGAAAGATCGCGCGATGCTCAGCGCAGCGCAGGCCCCGCGCCGAGAGCGCGGCGAGCGTGGGCGTTCGCTCAGGGCTGATCCAGTCCGTGCAGAGGCCATCACAGTTGACGTAGACCGCGCGCTTCATCCCCCACTCCTCTCACTGCTTCTTGCTGGCGACGCGCGCCTCGATCTGGCTGACCAGCTTGTCGCCAATCGGCGGATCGTTCGGAATATCGAGCGTCTCGGTGAGGCGCGCGAGCATGATGTAGAAGCCGGCCACCAGGATCAGCTCGACGATCTCGCGCTCCGAGAGATGCTTGCGCGCCGCTGCGAGCGAAGCTTCCGACGCCCCGACGTCTACGACGACCTCGCGCGCGAACCTCAGCGCCGCTTTCTGCGCATCGCTGAAGCAGGCCGCCTGGTCATCGCCAGCGCGCAGCGCGTCGATCTGCGCCTGATTGCCGCCGAGCGCGAGAGCGACCGGCACGTGCTGCACCCACTCGTACTCGCCACCTTCGAGATTCACCGCATGCAGGATGACGAGCTCCCTCAGCAGCGGATCGAGTTGCAGCTTACCGAGAAACGTACCGCCGAGCTTCATAAGCGGCTTCAGCACGGTCTCCGCGTGCGCCATCATGTTGAAGATGCCGACAGTCCCCGGCAGACGCGCGAGCATCTCGCGAACTTCGGGCGGCGACTTCTCGAGATCGGGAAAAGGTATGCGGGTCATCGGCGTCCTCGGCTTTCAGTCGAGCGCGATCACGCAGGATCGAACTCCTGATCCTTCTTCGGGATGAGATCGTAGGGGAGCGCGAAGCCGGGCTTGGCCTTCAGGCGCTCGGACCACGCGAGCAGGTTCGGCCAGCGGTTGATGTCGAGGCCGCCCTCGGCCATGAACACCATGCGCCCCCAGCAGGCGATGTCCGCGATAGTGCATTTGTCACCGACGAGCCATTCGCGACCCTTGAGCGACTTATCGATGAAGGTCAACGCCGCCTCGGCCTCGGGGCGGAAGTAGGCCATGACCTCGGGGTGCACTTCGCGAAAGCGGCTGTAGTGGCGCACCTTCGCGACATTGCTGATCGCATCGGCCTCCCAGGCGCACCATTCGCGCGCCGTCCAGCATTCCTGCTCAGTCGCACCTTCAAAGTGACCGGTCGTGCGCGCCAGGTAATCCAGAATGATGTTCGAGTTAACGATCGTCAGGCCCGCATATTCGAGCACGGGCACCTTGCCATAGCGATTGCGGGCGAGATGTGCCGGCTCGTTCTGCACGCCCTTCTTGAGATTGACCGTGCGGAACGAGAACGGCAGCCGCGCGAGCGCGAGAAATAGCATCGGCTTGTAGCTCGAGCTTGAGGTGAAGCTGCCGTAAAGCGTGAGGCGTGATGACATGCGGGCGTATCCTTTGCTGGCTCGCCGCTGTTCGTCGAGGCGTTGCCCGGTTTCTTGTGAGAGCCCGTTACTTCATCACGGGAATTGAGAACTCAGCGCCTTCCTTGACACCCGACGGCCAGCGCTGCGTCACGGTCTTGGTGCGCGTATAAAAGCGGATCGAGTCGGGACCATGCTGGTTGAGATCGCCGAACGCGCTCTTCTTCCAGCCGCCGAAGGTATAGTAGGCGAGCGGCACCGGAATCGGCACATTGATGCCAACCATGCCGATATTGATCTTCGAGGCGAAGTCGCGCGCGGTATCGCCATCGCGCGTAAAGATCGCGGCGCCATTGCCGTACTCGTGATCCATGGCGAGGCCAAGCGCCTCGCCGTAGTCTTTCGCGCGCACGACCGAGAGCACCGGCCCGAAGATCTCTTCCTTGTAGATGCGCATGTCGCGCGTGACCTCGTCGAAGAGGCACCCGCCCATGTAGAAACCGCCTTCATAGCCCTGCAGCTTGAAGTTCCGGCCGTCGACGCGGAGCTTGGCGCCCTCCTTGATGCCGATATCGACGTAGTCCTTGACCTTCTGGAGGTGCGCCGCGGTCACGACCGGGCCGAAATCCGCTTCCTGCGAGGTCGAGGGGCCGATCTTCAAGTTCTCGACGCGCGGAATGAGCTTGTCCATGAGCGCATCCGCCGTCTTCTTGCCGACCGGCACCGCAACCGACACGGCCATGCAGCGCTCGCCCGCCGAGCCGTAACCCGCGCCGATCAGCGCATCGACGGCCTGGTCCAGGTCGGCGTCAGGCATGATAAGCATGTGGTTCTTGGCGCCGCCGAAGCACTGCACGCGCTTCCCCGAAGCTGTGCCGCGCGAATATACGTATGCGGCGATCGGCGTCGAGCCGACGAAGCCCACGGCCTCGATCTGCGGATGATCGAGGATCGCATCGACCGCTTCCTTGTCGCCGTTGACGACATTGAGAATGCCGGCCGGCAATCCGGCCTCCATCATCAGCTCGGCAAGCATAAGCGGCACAGAGGGATCGCGCTCCGAGGGTTTGAGAATGAAGGCATTGCCGCATGCGATCGCGGGCGCGAACTTCCACATGGGGATCATGGCCGGGAAGTTGAACGGCGTGATGCCGGCGACCACGCCGAGCGGCTGGCGGATCGAGTAGATGTCGATGCCGGGGCCGGCGCCGTCCGTGTATTCGCCTTTGAGCAGGTGCGGGATACCCGTCGCGAACTCTGCAACCTCGAGCCCGCGCTGGATGTCGCCTTTGGCATCGGGCACGGTCTTGCCGTGCTCGCGCGCCAGTGCGTCGGCGAGCTTGTCCATGTCGCGGTTGAGCAGATCGACGAACTTCGCGAGCACGCGGGCGCGGCGCTGCGGGTTGACTGCCGCCCATGCGGGCTGAGCGGCGCGGGCGTTCTGCACGGCGGCATCGACCTCGGTCGCGGATGCCAATGGCACGCGCGCCGCGACCTCGCCCGTCATGGGCCAGAACACATTGCCGAAGCGGCCGCTCGTGCCCTTGACCTTCTTGCCGCCGATGAAATGGGTGAGTTCCTGCGCCATGATACCGAGAGTCCCGTCGTGAGTGGCTTTCATGCGTGATTTTTGCCGTCGAATTCTTCGAGAGGCGGCGGCCGACACACTAGGCGCAGGGGCAGGCCCCCGCAAGGCGACCGTACGGTCGCGCAGCTCAGGTGCCCGCCCCACGCCGGGCCGGGAAATCGCGCAATGGTGTGCAGGGCGAGCGCTAGGTGCGCCCGCCTACATCAGGAACACGCCCTTGCCGCTGGTCTGCTTGTCGAAGAGCTTGTAGGCCTCGTCGGCCTGCTCGAGCTTCCAGCGGTGTGTGAAGAGGTCATCGACCTTGATCTTGCGATCGGCGACGAACGTCGCACACTCCGCCTGGCCGACCGTCGAAAACGTCCACGAGCCGATCAGCGTGACCTGCCGGCGCAGCATGTCGGGGCTGACGTCGAGCGTCACCTGTCCGCCCTCACCGACGAAGCAGGCCTTGCCCCACGTGCGCACGCTTTGCACGGCCTGACGCCGGGCCTCGGATGACGAGGATGCATCGAGCGTGGCATGCGCGCCTAGGCCATGCGTGAGTTGCTTGATGGCGCCGACGATATCATTCGTCTTTGACGGATTTATCGTCACGTCCGCGCCGAGCTCCTTGGCTCGCGCGAGGCGCTCATCGCTGACGTCGAGCGCAATCACGCGCGCGCCCATAGCCGCTGCAAGCTGGGTGCCTGAAAGACCGACCGGCCCCTGGCCGAAAATGGCGATGGTCTGGTCGCCGCTGAGCTCCAAGCGCTTGAGCGCACCCCAGGCCGTGCCCGTGCCGCAGGAAATGGCCGCACCTGTTTCGAACGAAAGCTCGTCAGGCAGCGTCACGAGCGTACGCGCCGGCACTTTCATGTAGGGCGCATGGCCGCCGTGACCCGTGGCGCCGTAGACCTCGGCAACGCCTTCGTTGCAGAGCTGCATCCAGCCCGTCGAGCAGTGCGGGCAAACGCCGCAGCCGCGATAGTGATGGACCATCACGCGCTGGCCGACGCGCGCCTGCTTCTCGCTCACGCCCTTGCCAACGGCCGCAACAACCCCGCAAGGCTCATGCCCGGCGATAACGGCGCCCGTGTTGCCAAGTCCAAGCAGCTTCGCGGCCTCGCCCGGCGCCGCCCGATAGAACTTCAGGTCGCTGCCGCACATACCCGAAGCCTTCATCTCCAGGACGACCTCGCCCGGCCCCGGCGTCGGATCAGCGAAATCACGGAACTCGACCCGGCGATCACCGGCAAAAACAGCACCCTTCATTGCGCGTCCTCCTGCGTTTTGCCGCGCCGTTACGACGCGGCCTATTTTTGTGATCGCTACACTAGCGTCTCTGCGCGTCTTGTCAGCAGGGGGCGTCCCGCGCCGAGCGAAACACTGGCGTGCACCCGCCGTAGCGCCCGTTGCCTTGAGCCAGTCCGGCATGGCAGGGTCCGCCGTCGGAATAATCTGCTGCCGACCTCCAAACGGCGCCACCAGGGAGCACGACATGCCCAAATTCAAGATCCTCACGCCCGCGGGCGCCTCCTTCACGGTCGCCGGCGGCGGCTATGGCTATGAGATGGAGGCGCTCGAGGGAATGGGCGCCGAGATCATCGAGTGCCCCGCGACGGAAGAAGGTTTCATCGCCGCGGCCAAGGGCGTCGATGCCGTCTATGCGAAGGCCATGAAGTTCACGCGCCCGATGATCCAGGCCCTGGACAAGTGCAAGCTCATCGCCCTCGGTACGGTCGGCGTCGACTACGTCGACGTTGCAGCGGCGACCGAGAAGGGCATTCCGGTCACCAACTGCCCGGATACCTTCATCGAAGAGGTGGCGGATCACGCCATGATGCTGCTGCTCGCTACCCATCGCCGGGCCCTCGAGCAGGATCGCATCGTGCGCGAAGGCCGCTGGTCGGAGGGTCGGCCACAAGTCCTCAAGATTCCCCGCCTCCAGGGCCAGACGCTCGGCTTCATCGCTTTCGGCCGCGTCGCACGGGCGACCGCTGCGCGCGCCAAAGCCTTCGGCCTGCATCTCATGGCGCACGATCCCTTCCTCGATGAGCTCTCGATATCGGCGCATGGTGTCGAGCCGGCGAGCCTCTCCGAGCTGCTCGCCAAGTCTGACTTCATATCCATGCATCTGCCGGCCACGCCCGAAGCCGTCGGCTTCCTCAAGGAGCAGCACTTCAAGCAGATGAAGAAGACTGCGCTCTTCATCAACACGGGGCGCGGACCGACGGTGGTCGAGAGCGCCCTCATCAAGGCGCTGCAGGAAGGATGGATTGCCGGTGCGGGCCTCGACGTGTTCGAGATCGAGCCGCCGAAGCCGGACAATCCGCTGCTGAAGATGAGCAACGTCATTCTCTCGCCGCACAATGCCTCGGCGTCGGCGCGCTTCGATCCCGCGCGCAAGCGTCGCGTCGGTCAGGAGCTGGCGCTTGTGCTCACGGGCCGCTGGCCCATGTCATGCGTCAATCCGACGGTGCTGCCCGCCAGCGGGCTGCGGCGCTGGCAGCCGGTCTCCATGGAGCGGGGACCGAATAGCTGATCGGCTGTCGAGCAAGCGAAGCGGGGACCATGCCGGGAAGCATGTCTCAGACATGCCCCCGCGCCCCTGCCGGGAGGCCCCCCCTCCCGGACCCACCCGCCTTTATGACCAAAGCAGCAGCGATGAGCGCCGCACGCTAATGCGAGCGGATTACGCGCACGGCGACAATCGTGCAGCCGTCTCCCGCCGTCGGCAGCAGCAGGTAGCTCAGATCCTGCGGCGCCTGGATCAGCGCGAGGCCCGCCAGGTTGGCGATGGCCTTCCCGTTCTTGATGAGATCGCCCTGGATGGCACTGCATGGGCGCAGTGTCGGCACGATCTGTAGGGTTGTCGCATCACAAGCCGAGCCGGCAACCGGGCTGTTGATGATGATGGCGGCGCCGCGCGGTGCCGTCGCCTGCGGATATCTGAGGGACACGATCGAGCGGAAGGTGCTTTCGTTCGGCCGCTGTCGATCCCAGAACGAGAAGGCCTGATGCTCGCCGTCGATAGCCTGACTTGACGCGCGCGCCAGCGAATCGAAACAGGTCGTGATGCCGCCATTGCTCGCGTGCACCTGCGGCTGAATCTGCCCGGCTGGCACACCGCGGTCCGCACGCGCTTCCGTTTCCTTATGCTCAGCCGGCGACGGCGCCTCGGCCCCCTGCTTCTTCTTCGCGTCTGCCGCCTTTACGGACGAGGCCCAATTCTCCATTCGCTGCTTCTTCGGCTCGGCAACCTGAGCCACGCGCCATGTTGCGGCGGGTCGGCTTTCAATCACCTCCGCACGCACGCCCGTGGCGACGACAGGTAAGCCAACTGCCAGCAGCACTCTGAAAACTTGCATCCTGAACATATGCACGTCTCGGTTTCCCAATAGAACGAAGCGAAAGGCGGAGAGCACGCCGAAGCGCGCCCTCCGCTTCTCCCCCTAGCACCTCGATCAGTTCAGCGTGAAGCTCACGCCGCCACCGAATGCAGCTTCGCCCTCTGTGAAGCTGCCCGACACATTTGCGCGCCAGAGACGGTCGGGTGATGTGTAGCCGATGCCAATTGCGCCAGCGCCTCGACCGTGGAAGCCGCCGCCGCCTGCTGCGATGGAGATCTTGCCCGGACGATCGTCGAAGCGAAGCTGGGCTGCCGCCATGGTGAGCGCACCGGCCGAGATCGCAATGTCGCGCACGTCTTCGATCCGGTTCTCGAGCCTTCCGACACGGCCGGTGAGAGCATCGAGATCGGTCCGAAGAGGCTCGATCGCTCCTTGCAGCTGCGCGACGTTGACCGCGTCGGTTGCTTCAGAGCCTGCTGCGACGCCCGTGACCTGCCGCGCGCCCGTCTCGGTACCGAACGACACTTCTCCGACGGATGTTTGCGGTGCCGTGAGGTAGGCAGCCGTGTAGTCGGTCTGCGCGCCGCGCGTCGTCACCGAACCGCCGCCGATCGCGATGCTGCCTTCATGCGTGCTCGCGGCGCCACCGCCGATCGCAATGCTGCCCGCTTGCGTGGCCTGAGATCCGATGCCGACCGCAATGGAGCTTGTGCCCGAGGCCGTCGCAAACCAACCAACGACCACGGAATTATCGCCCGAGGCCGTCGACCCTTCACCCACTGCGGTACTCCAGGTACCGCTCGCCGTGTTGGTGCCGCCAAGACTTATCTGCGCTTGCGCTCCGCCAGCGCCACCAAAGATAGCGCCCGCTACCGCCAGCACGGCGGCACACGCGCCGCCCCAAAAATATCTCCGCATCTCCGTTCCCTCTCAGCAGTTCATGAAAAACCTTACGTGACGCACACAACAGACTAGCCGGCACAACGACGCTCGCCACGCAGCCGCACATGCGGGTTGCATCCACCGCGTCGAGAGCTCTCGTGAAGCAAGACCAGTACGAGCATTACATGCCATAACGCAACCTGAGATTGCATAAGATTCTGCCTCGAGTAGACCTAGCCAGCGAGAAATCAGGGAGGGTCGGCAGAAATGCAACATCTGGTTGCATTGCGAAGTGACGAGCGAACGTCGGCGCCATCAGAACGTCTGGCGCAGATAGACGCCAATGTGGGGGAAGCCGACAGTTGCCCTCTCGCCCGGGAAGTCGACATAGCGCCCCTTGGCGGATGTCGTCGTGTAGCCGGCCTCCACGCCGATCACCAAGCCCGCCCTCGGCATGAGCTCGATGCCGGCCTGCAGGACGGTGCCGTGCACATCGACCTCGAAGTTCAGATCCGGCACGAGGGGATCGGGGCCATCTTCCGGAATCACCGGCTCGCCATCCGAGTGCATCCAGACATTGAAGTACGATGCACTGAGACTGAGCTTCACGCGTGGCGTCAGCATGTGCTCGTAGGATGTCACTGCCGACCAGCCTTTGGAATTGTATCTCGCGCCATCGCCCGCCGCGATGTAGTCGGGCGCGAAGAACGGAATGCCGAGATAGGCTGGCGCCCCCGATGAATAGGCTGCCGTGAAGCTGAAGCGGCCGAACGTGCCCTCGCCCGCAGGACCAACGATATCCTGCCACGCCAGACCCGACTGCAATCCGGCCGACAGCGCCCAACCCCACACGCTCGTATCGCGTCCACCGACGAAGTCCCTGACCACATGGTCCTCAACGTGATGGAGGGCGCCCGAGAGATGGTAGAGCGTCGATGGTGTGGCGATGCGCGCCATGGCGACGATATCAGGCATATCGGACCGCGCCGGCCGCGCAAGAATGCCGTCGGCCATGATGCGGCGCTCCGGATCCTCGAACGCGAGGCTGAGAGAGGCGTTGCGCGAGATGCCCAGAGTGTAGGAGGCACCAAGCGTGTTCACGATCGAGGAGTATCCCGGCGTGACGACGGTCGGCAGACGATTGAAGCCGAACATCGAAGGCTGCACTCCGACCTTCAGCCCGTTCCACTGTACCCAGGCTTCGTCGAGCGCTCCGTAGTAGTAGGAGTCCTCGATCTTGCGTAGGTCGACCACGACCTCGCCGCCGTCGTCGTAACGAGTCCGAGCATCTGCAGCGACACGCACAAACCCGCGCAGCACGCCCCAATCGTTTTTTGTCTGGACCATCATCTGCGCCCAGGAATAGACGCCACCCGACGGGTTCTTGGTCTGCTTGCTGACGTCGTCCTCGTGGTAGAAGACGATCGGCGCGCCGGCGCCATTATTGAAGAGCGTGGGAATGCGCTGGCCGACCATGACGATGTCGCGGTCCGTGAATTCCTGCGATACGGAGACGAGAAGCCCCGCGCCGAACTTCGTGCAAAGGCCGGTATTCCCGACAGCGACGTAGTCAGGGCCGAATGCCTGGCACACCTTGTCTGCGTGGTTCTTGAGGGAGGCAGCCGGAGAAGACGCGGCGGCGGCAGCTTCCCCACCTTCCGCCGCGCGCGCGTCGTCGCACGCACCGACGAGCACTAACGCGCTTGCAAGTAACAGCACACCTAGTCCGGCAGCTCGCGCCGCAATGTGGACCAACGACCTCATGGTATCCTGCCCCCCGGCATGGCATCGCGCAGCTCCGCACTGCAATCCGTCGATCCCGCACCCTGCACGCTGCACCTCCCTCAGCGCGAGCGGCCGAATCGGCTGATCCATGTGTGATTGGGGTCGGACAGCGTCACGAGACTGAAGCCGCCAGTCTGGAAGTACGAGAGGTAGCCCTCGTCGGTCGACTGGACGACCTGGCTCATCGGCAGATCTTTGTATCCGCCGGGCCCATGCGGTCCCTCCTGCGCGGCAATGGAGGAGGTGATCCAACCTTGCTGATAGAGCACGAGCGAGTTTTTCCGGCCGCGCTGATGCGCGAGAAACTCTGCGTCCTTCTCACCGGCGATCTGCACCGATGAGATGCCATTGATCTGGCCGCGCTGGTTGATCGTGAGGCTCGACCCTTCCTTCTTCGAATTGACGATGACGGTGTAGTTCAACCAGGCGTTCTGATTGATTTCCACGGTCTGTGCATAGGCGCTGGTAGCGAGCAACGTCAGAACGGCACCGCTGGATGCTGCAATACGCATCGAATTCCTCATGTGATTTGGCATGTAGAGGCGACGCCGGCAGCCGCGGCGGTATCGGGCGACGAGGCGCGGCCGCATTGGCTGCGCCCCGTCGCCAACGAGTTCATGGAGGCGTGGTGTAGTCGTTGTTGACCGTGAAGCTGCGGTCGTCGGTGAATGTGCCGACAGGGTCGTAGACCCGCACATCGCCACCACGTGACGCGTTAAAGGACTCGCTGATGTACGGCATGATGAAGGCCCCGCTCTCGACCCGCAGGTAGGGGTCGCTCCGCGGTGCTTCGATCTCGGCGCGCTCGCCCTGGGCAAGGAGACTGAAGGCCAAGGCCCCAGCCGACTGCTCGACCCTGGCCGAGTTGGCCACGCTGCCGCGCGAGGCGTACGTCGACGAGGAGCTGTTGGTGGCCGAGCCACCCCGGGAAGCATATTGCGCTAATGCAGGGGTCGCCGCCACGTAGGCAGCAACCACGAGTAGTACTTTCTTCATGTGGTGTCTCATCCGATCGGAAATATGGGGCTCTAGCCCGCCCCAGGGAACGCACGCTTAAGTAGAGTAATGATTCTCTATCTCGCGGTCTACGTGCATCACGTCTTCGTCAATGTGTGAGGGAATCCGGCCACACTTGGCCTTCTAGCTCACCGAAGCGCTGGCTCTCGCGCGGTTACGTACACGCCGTGCGTGTGCGATCGTCTCTCAAACCTTCATGCGAAGCGCTGCACGCAATAGTTGCAACGCCCTTGGGCGCCAAGCTCGGCGACCGACATCGTGCTGATACCCGTCTCAATCACTGATTTTAACTACTGCGCTGTGGATCAACCCATGGTTGAATCTTGTCGCTGTACGTCGAATCTGGCGCCGTGTTCGGTGGTTGCCCCGCGTCCTGCCTCGGACGCCCTGGAGAATCGATGCATGTCCCGGATCACGAACCTGGCGCCCAGCACCAGCACCCCGCCGTCCACGCCGACGCCCTTCGCCGGCCTGATCCGGATGCCGGGGCAATATCTCTGTCCGGACGGCGTCGTCTTCGACGAGTTGGAGCGCGCCATCCGCCGGCACCTCTTCAAGCAAGTGCTCCCTTCGCTCAAGGGTCGCGTGGAGCGCTATCTGATCGTTCAGGGCGCCCGCGGCACCGGCAAGACCGTGTCGGCGACCGACGCCTCGTTGCGATACGGCTTCGCGGTAGCGCTGCTGCCGGCCTCAATGCTGGCAAGCGAGCACGAAGGCGGTGCCAGCGCCGTGCTCGACGCGTTCATGAGCTTCGTCGCCGAGACTTCGCGCACGCGCAAAATGCGCATCGCAATCGTCGCCGACGATTTCGATCTCTCGATCTCCGCCGCCGACAACCAGACGGGCAAGACGATCAATAGCCTGCTCGTCACCCACCAGCTCCACCAGCTCGCCGATACGCAGGAACCGCGCAATTTCGACGACAGCGGCATGCCCATCATCTTCACGGGCAACAATTTCACGACGATGCGCGCCTCGCTGTTCCGCGACGGCCGCGCGACGTGGCACACGCATCGCCCCACGCTCGAAGACAAGCTCGCCATTGCCTTCCAGCTCTTCAACCCGCGCTCGTACGAAGATCGCCGCGTGATCGAAAAGCTCGTGCGTGCCTACCGTGAGGAAAGCGTCGCCTTCTGGCGCGCTCTGCACAGCGACATGATGACGGAACGCCTCGACGACATCATCGCACGCAGCCTGCCCGATGTCGCAGCGGCCGAGGCGGAGTTTCGCCGCCCCGTGCCCCTCGATGGCGCCAAGCTCTGGGCGCTCGCGCGCACCCGAGCCAAGACGAGGCCGATGTCGTTTCTATGATGAGCGGTAGCGATCAGGCGGAGCGTTGATTTCCGATCGCCGCGCGTCCCGCCATGTATTCCTTCGGAAAGTTCACGGCTTCAACCGCGCACAGGCGCCCTTCATCATCGAGATGCGCGACGGCGAACTTGCCCTGATCGACATCGCCGCGCACCTCGACTTGCGTCGCGCCGATCGGCAGACCGGCGGTCTGGAGCTTCACGTCATACTGGTCAGACCAGAACCAGGGCACTTCCGGCGCGGGCGCCTTCGCGCCGAAGATCGCGGCCGTCGCTTGCCGCGCCTGCTCGAGCGCACTCGCGACACTCTCGAGTCGCGCGCGACAGCCATAGTGCGGCAGCGGCCGCTCTGTGCAATCGCCAATGGCGAAGACGTTCGCGTCACTTGTCCGCGCTTCGAGATCGACAGAAATGCCGTTGCTGCACGCGATGCCTGCCGCCTCGGCAAGCTCCATATTTGGCACCGCGCCGATGCCGACCAGCACCATGTCGGCCACCCTAATCTCGCCGTCGCTGAGCTTGACGCCGGTCACACGTCCCTCGCGCACGTCGAAGCCGGCAACGCCCGTCTCGAGCCGGAAAGCGACGCCCTGGCGCTCGTGAAAGCTCTTCATGAAAGCCGAGATGGGCGGTGAGGCAACGCGCGCCAGCAAACGCTGCTCGCGCTCGACGACAATCACGTCCATGCCCTTGAGCCGGGCCGAGGCCGCAACCTCGAGGCCGATGTAGCCGCCGCCGATCACGACGAGACGCTGTCCAGCGACGAGGCCGGCCTTGATACGATCGGCATCGGCGAGCGTGCGCAGCACGTGGACGCCCGGTAGATCCTCGCCGGCAAGCCCGAGACGGCGCGCGCGAGCACCCGTCGCGAGAATCAGTATGCCATAGGTAAGGACTTCACCGCTTGCGAGCGTGATCGTGTGATATCCGCAGTCGATGGCAGCCACGCGCGACTCGAGGCGCAAGCCGATGCTGCGCTGCTCGTAGTAGGTCTGGGGTCGAAGGCCGACGACAGAAAAAGCGACATCGCTCTTGAGCCAAGCCTTGGAGAGCGGCGGGCGCTGGTACGGAAGATAAGGCTCATCGCCGATGATGGTGATGGGCGCGTCGGGGAGGTGCTGGCGCAAGCTCGCCGCCACGGCCCCGCCCGCGTGCCCCGCACCGATGATCAGAATGCTCAACGGATGCTCCCTCTCATGGTGCGATGATGATAGCGCGAGCCTGCGTCGGCGATCAGCGCCTCATTGCCGCGCTACGGGCCTGCAAAGCTACAATCCACTGCACAAGCGCGGCGGAGAGTTCACCATCCGTTCCGATCATGCTAGATGTATCGACGCCATGAGCGATGAGCCTGTCCGCAAGATCATTCACATCGACATGGACGCTTTCTACGCGTCCGTCGAGCAGCGCGACGATGCGGCACTGCGCGGCCGGCCGGTCGCAGTCGGACATGGGGCCGCACGCGGTGTCGTCGCGGCAGCGAGCTATGAGGCGCGCAAGTTCGGCGTGCGCTCCGCGATGCCGTCGAGCACGGCGCTCAGGAAATGCCCCGAGCTCGTGTTCGTGAAGCCGCGCTTCGAGGTCTATCGCGCCGTGTCGCAGCAGATTCGCGCGATCTTCGCCGAATATACGCCGCTCATAGAGCCGCTCTCGCTCGATGAAGCCTACCTAGATGTGAGCGAGAACCTGCGCGTCATCCCGACGGCCTCCGCGACTGCGAGCGAGATCCGCGCGCGCATTCTCGCCGAAACTAGGCTCACGGCCTCGGCCGGCGTTTCGTACAACAAGTTCCTGGCGAAGCTCGCCTCCGACCACCGCAAGCCCAATGGCCAATTCGTGATCCCGCCGGGATCGGGCGAGGCCTTCGTCGCGGATCTACCGGTCGGGAGGTTCCACGGCGTCGGACCGGTCACCGCCGAAAAGATGAACCGGCTCGGGATTTTCACGGGTGCGGATCTCAAGCAGCAGTCCGTCGCCTTTCTGCAACAGAACTTCGGCAAGTCGGGACCTTGGTACTACGGCCTCGCGCGCGGCGAGGATCATCGCGCCGTCGTGCCTGACAGGCCGCGCAAATCCTCGGGCTCGGAGACGACCTTCTCGCGCGATCTCATCGAGCCCGCTGAGATCGAGGCCGCCATCTGCGAGATGGCCGATGATGTATGGGCGTGGTGCGAGAAGACGCAATCGCTTGGGCGGACGGTTACGGTGAAGATCAAGTACGCCGACTTCCAGATAGCGACGCGCAGCCGGACATTCGACGCGCCAGTCAGCACGCGAGGGGCACTGCACGGCGCGAGCGTTCAGCTCGTGCGCTCGGTCTATCCGCTGAGCAAAGGCATTCGCCTCGTCGGCGTCACACTCTCGAGCTTCGGCACGCGTGATGACGTGATTTCGGAGCAGCTGAGCTTGGCGCTCGCCGAGCGGTAGCAAGTTTGGTCCTGCATTCCGCCGGAGTGAGGGGCGGCATCAAATGCCGTGCCAGCGCCTGTGGTCGCCCCTCACCCCGGTTACGCCCCATGGACGTGGGACAAATCTTGCTTCCCCTTCTCCCCGTTCTACGGGGAGAAGGTCGGGATGAGGGGCGGCGGCAAACGCTGACGTTCGCGCAAGTGGCCGCCCCTCACCCTGGCCCTCTCCCCGCACGCGGGGAGAGGGGAAGCTTGCTATCCAAACAATCTGAGCTGCCGTTCGCCCTGACCTTTGGTCTCGAAGCCGAGCTGCTCGATGCGGTCGAACGGCACCTGCTCGGCCGTGATGAGCGAGCGCTGTGCCTTGAGTGCGCGCACGAGGCCTTCCTGCACGAGATGGAATTCGCCGACCGTTTGGTGCGGCAGCACGGCCGCCGGATCGAGGCCCGATTCGCTCTGGAAGGCGGCCTTGAGCTTGCGAAGTGCGGTGTCCTCGCGGACGCGGCCGATGAACCAGCTCGTGATCTGATCGCGCGACTTGTAGTCGAGATCGCCCGGCGACTGCGTCGCGAGCATGAGCCCGAGGCCAGCTGAGCGGGCGCGCTTCAAGAGGCTCTGCAGCGGTTCGGCGGTCGCGGGCTTCGCGTTCGCCGGAATGTAGAGATCCGCTTCGTCGAGCATCACGACGGCCTGCAACTCGTCGTTCGGGTTGCGCTGGCAGAAGCGCAGCGCCTCCGACAGGAACTGCGATACCCAGAACAGGATGTTCTCGTTGTCGCCGAGGAAGCCCGTGTAGATGATCGAGAGGCGCGTGCGGCCATCCGGGCGGGCATGCGGACCGATGCCGAGCAACGACTCCATGCGCAGCGGCTCGCCGCCGGTCTCGAAGAGCGCGGCATTGCGATGACGAAGGCTGTCGAGCTGCGCGACGAGATCGCGGCGGATCTTGCCCGAAGGGTCCATGCGCTGTGTGAGCTCGGTGAGCTCGGGGTCCTCGTCTTCGAGCAAATGGATGAGATCGGCGAGGCCAACCTCGGTGCTGAAGCGCGAGCCGAGAATACGCAGCGCGACCGATAGCGTGCCCGACTGCTTCTGATGCGTCGCCGAGTTCTTGAGATGCAGCATGTCACCGAGCGCCGCCGCCGAAAGATTGGCGAGGAGCTGCTGCTCGTGCTCGGGCAGCTCGTTGATGCCCGTCGGCAGCAGCGTAATCGAGATCGGCCGTCCTGATGCACGCCCTGGCGTGTAGACAGCCACGTCGATCTGGTCGCCCAAGCGCTCGCGCAGGCTGCTCGTCTCGCCGAGATCGTCATCGCGACCGCGCCAGACATCGGGATTGGCATACGAGCAGAGATCGCCCTTGCGATCGAGCAGGATGACCGGCGTGCCATTCATCAGAAGCTGCTCGATGAGGCAGAGCGCAAGCGTCGTCTTGCCCGAGCCGGAGCCGCCAAGCACGGCCGTGTGCCGCTTGAGCACGTCCTTGTTGAGCGTGATGGTCTTGCCGCGTCCGCCGACCTCACGCCCCGCGAGAATGCTCGACGCGTGCGAGCCATGCTCGTCGAGGATGACGCTGAGAGGCAGATCCTGATCTTCCTCCGCCGACGCGGCGGGCGCAGGCGCCGCAGAGCCACCGGAAGTCCAGCCGGTCCAGTCCGCGAGGCGACTCTGCAAGCTCGGCAGGCCGTGGCCGTCGCGCGGAGCAGCGTCCGGCGGGCCTTTTGCCCAGGGCAGCGTCACCAGATTGCTCTGCTCGGCTGTCTCGACGGGGACCTCCGCACGCCGCCGCGCGGGTGCTTCGCCCATGGGCATCGGCGCCCCGAGCAGATCGAGGCGGAGGAGCTGCGCGAGCACGGAGAGCGCAGAAAGGAGCTTTGCCTGTTCGAGCCAGCTACCGAAACCTGGATCGGTGCGATGACGCGCGTGGAACTCGCGCACGGTCATCATGCGCTCCCACTCCGTCATGGGCACGACGAGCGTGCGACCGCCGCTCTCGCGGAATTTGCGGAAGGCCTGCGCTGTCTGGTTCTTGCGCGGTGGCGGATAGTCGCTCGCGCGCAGCATAACCGCGCTCGCCGAGGACAGGCTCGAAAGCACCTTGTCGAGTTGACGCTTGAGACCACCGCCCTGCGTCGGGCGATTGCAGATGAAGACGCGCGTCTTCTGCATGATGCCGGAGGCGTGAGTGACGGTAACGTCCGCCGCAGGCAGGTCATCGCCGAGATCGGCGCGGCGCACAGAGAGCGTGACGCCGGAGCCCCACTCGGCGCGCGCCAGCTCGAGCGCGGAAGTCAGCACGCCGAGCAGCTCCTGGTCGTCCGAGGGCATCTCGGCTTCGGAAAGGCTCGCGAAGCGCTCCCAGCTTGCGCGGAAGTCGATCTGTCCCGCCGCAGGCTGGCTCTCTGTGCTGCCGCCAAGGCCAAAGCCGAGCGCCGCAGCAAGCGTCGAGATGAAGCCCGCGCCATCCGACTCCTCGGGCTCGTCGGCGGGCGTCTCATCATTCCCCGTGCGGCTCTTGAGGCGCGCCTGCGCATCTTCCAGCAGCCGTCGCGTCGAAAGACCACCAAGCTCCGCCATGAAGTCGGCGCCGAAGAGTTTCGTCAGATCGGCGGCAGAAGGATCGACTCCGCGCGCGACGGCGTGCTGCTCGACGCGACGTGAGAGAATGAGCCGCGCCTCGTCCGCCGTCCGGTTCTCGAGCAGCGCGACGGGGCCGGATTTCTCTACCCGATCGATATAGGACTGCGCAAGGACGCCGCGGACGTGGTCGTAAAAGTCGCCGAGGCAGGAGATGATGATCAGCGCGGACGGTACGCGGTTAGCGATCTGGATGAGATCGCGCACGGCCTTGTGGAAGCGCTCATCGGAATCGGGGAAGAAGCGCAGGTCCTCGACCTGGTCGATGCAGAAGACGAGCGCGGCGCGATCGACCGTCCACATGAGCTTGCCGAGGCTCTCGATGATCTCGAAAGCGCGCCCCTCGCCGCTATTCGAATCGAGTGCGGCAACGGACGACTGCGACAGCTCGTTGAGCGGGCGGCCGTGGAGGTATTGGCGCACGCGCTGGTCGATGCGCGGATCGGCACGCTGAAGATAGAGCAGCGCCCGCACGATATTGATGTCGAGCTCCTGGCCGGCGAACTGCGGACTCGCGACGATCTCGTCCGCAAGCTTGATGATCAGCTTGGCGAGCTGGTCCTCGTTGAGCTTCGCTTCGGTCAGCTCGTTCAGTTGCTCATCGCTGAGCGCGGCGGCGGCGAGCTTGTTGGTCAACCGAGCGAGGCCACTCTCGCACTCACCATCGGGATCGTACGGCTTCTCGAGCGAAGCAACGAGACGGCGCAGATAGTAGTCGGCATAGCTAGCGACATCCGGCGTCATCTGGGCATAGCCGAAGTAGGCCGTGCCGGTGCGATGGCTGCTCGTCCTGAGCGCGCGGATGAGATGCGTCTTGCCGGCGCCGGATTGGCCGTGAAACAGCAGCAGACGCGCTGGTGTCACGGCGCCATCGGACTTCACGATCGCGTCGAGCGCACTTTGGAACTTGGCGCGCGCCTGCTTGTGCACGGCCGCGACGTCGACCGGGTCGGCACTCCAGATATCGTCTTCCCAGGTGATCGAATGCTCGAACGCCGATGCAAAACTCTCGACCGGGGCTGCGCTGTCTACTGCACGCTGCATGTTCTTCTTCTTCCTCGACACAAATTTGTGTTGGCCCCAGCGGGACTACTCTTCAATGCGTACGAAGTGCCATACCGTGTTCTTGAAAACGGTGGCTGAGGCCTGGATCTCGTCGAGATCGCGTTTGTCGCGCAGATCCGATGTGCCGAGCACCAGAAGCCCCGTGCGATGCGCTTCCGTGAGCATCGCCTTGAACTCGATCTCGCTCAGTCCCCAACCGGCGTGCTGTTCCTGCACGGCGGCCCAGACTTGTGAGATGTAGACCTTGCGGCTGCCCGACCATCCGCCGACGGCAAGCGGCCGTGCCAGATCTTTCACCGCACGCGCGAACGCTTCAGGGCTCGGCTTGCCCGTCGGCGCCGGAGCTGGTGCTGGCGCCGGCCGCAACTGTTGCACGACGGCCGGTGTACTCGCAGGTGGCGGCGCCGCAGGCTTCGCGGGCGCCTCCTGCGCCTTGGGCACGGTTATCGGCCACTCGATATCACCCGCAACGAACTTGCGTAGCAGCGCGAGACGCAGCGCCGGCAGCGTGCTGCTCGTTACGCCGAGCACCTCGGCCGCGAGACCCGCGACGAGCCGGCTGTCGGAGCCGAAATCGCGCGGCCGCACCGAAAGCTGACCTGCGAGAAGGCGCGCAGCCTTCGCCGAGAGACCCGACTTGGAGCCGAGATCCCGCTGCAGGCGATTACCGAAGGCGCGATCGAGCGCGAGCAGCGCGAGATCGTTCCTCATTCGCGAAGCACTTGCCGCAGCACGCGGCTTGAGCCCGTGCGCCGCGATCACGATCGCGCGCCGCAAGCCCTCGATCTTGCCGAGTGCCTTCAGGCGCCGCGCCGGCAGGCCCGGCGTCCCGAGAGCGCGGGCCATGAGCGCGCCGTCGCGCACGTCCGCCCAATCGTCGGTTCCGGTCACATCGGCGCCCAGAAACTGCCGCGCCTGTCGCCGCCCCGCTGTCGTCGCGTGCAGCCGGTTGTTCCGCCGAACGACGAGCTGATCCTTGATATGCGCCGCAACCAAGCGGCCGAGCAGCAGGCGCCATTCGCCGGCTTCGACCACGGGGCTGACCAAAGGTTGCAGATCCCGCGCAAGTTCCGCCTCGCCAACCCCGGCCTCGCCGATCGATATCCGCACGAGCACGAGCGTGCCGACCCGGAGCGCGTCGACCCGCGCCGGTGTCGCGCGAGGCGCATCCAGTACCGCCACCGCCATGTCCTTGCCCCCTAGCAAACCGCCGTCTGCCTCCGAGCTGCCTCAACACAGGCGACAATGCGCTCCAGGCCGTGGTCACACGCGACCCGGCCATACACCACACACATCACGACGCACGTGGGGGAACTCCGCTGGCGCACGCCCCTGCACGTGCCGCCGGCTATAAGGCAGGATCTCTCGTTTCCCTCGCGAGACCTCTGCCGCCGGGCCCCTCAACCCGGACGAATCAGCGAAGAATCAACAGCATTCTGGAAGACCGCAACAAATCCGCCAAGTAAAATCGCCCCCGATTCGCGCCGTCCGACCTGGGGTGCGCGCATCAGGCCACGGCCGACATGAACTATATTTAACGCGTGCGGCTCCGTGGCCCAATTAATGTCACGAAGATTCCATCTCTTATGGTCCACAGGACGGGTTTTCACGCGCTCGATGCAGGAGAGGCGACGAAGCCGGAAGTTCCGGGTTCGTCCAGGGGATCTGCACGCCGGCGCCGTGCCCCAAAATGAGGGAAGCTATTTCCGTGCGCGTATCTTTAACGTCGAATTAACCACCCGGTCGCATAGTTAATGATGCTGGGTGGGTTGCGCGTCGGACGGCAGGAGTTAAGGCCATGTATCGCGTACTGGCGGGGGTTACGGTCGCGCTTTTGACGACCGGTTGCGGCATGAATTCCAGTACGCTGTCCTCGGGCTTCGCCGAAAGCCCAACCATGGCAGCCAGATCCAGTCGCCAGGCCTCGCTCGGCGGCGACCTCGAAACCCGTACTCCGACCCGCGTCGACAGCCGCCAGCGCACGGCGAGCCTTGCGCCTGCAAGCGTTGCAGCTCCCGTCGGCAATCCCTCCGAGCGCGCACCCAAGGGCGCCCTTGCCGACCGCGATTACTCCCGCGCCGGCCTCAATCCCGAAACCGCCCGCGACGCGATCAACAACTACCGCAAAGCCAATGGTCTGAAGCCCCTCAAGCTCGACGCCGAGCTGACGGCGGCCGCCCGGGCGCACGCTCAGGACCTCGCCAAGTGGGACCGCATCTCGCACTACGGCTCCGACGGCTCGAACCCCTGGGACCGTGTCAAGCGCGCCGGATATAACGCAAAACTGGCAGCCGAGAACGTCGGCACCGGGCAGGCGAGCTTCGACGAAGTTATGAAGGGCTGGCAGACGAGCCCCGGCCATAACAAGAACCTTCTCCAGGCCGACGCCCAGCATATGGGCATCGCTCTCGTCCAGGATCCCAAGACCGAGTTCAAGACATTCTGGACCCTGGTGGTCGGCTCGCGGCTCTAATAGCCGACGCAGCCGCTTAGCCTTTCTCCCTCCGATCGGCTTTCCGTTCCGGCGCTCGCGGGCTATACCCGCGCGCAAACGCCAACCCCAGGCCGACCGGAGCCCGATATGACCGCCATCGTCGACATCATTGGCCGCGAGATCCTCGACAGCCGCGGCAACCCGACCGTCGAGGTCGACGTGACGCTGGAAGATGGTTCGGTCGGGCGCGCGGCAGTGCCATCGGGCGCCTCGACGGGCGCACACGAGGCCAACGAGCTTCGCGACGGCGACAAATCCCGCTTTCTCGGCAAGGGCGTGCTGAAGGCCGTCGATGCCGTGAACGGCGAGATCTTCGACGCGCTTTCGGGCATGGATGCCGAGGACCAGCGCCGCATCGATGCAGCCCTGATCAGTCTCGACGGCACGCCAAACAAGTCCCGCCTGGGCGCCAATGCGATCCTCGGCGTCTCGCTCGCCACCGCAAAAGCCGCGGCCCTCGCGAGCAACCTCCCCCTCTACCGCTACATCGGCGGCACCAATGCCCGCATCCTGCCCGTTCCGATGATGAACATCATCAACGGCGGCGCCCACGCCGACAACCCGATCGACATCCAGGAATTCATGATCATGCCGGTTGGCGCCGAGACCTGCGCCGATGCCATCCGCATGGGTGCCGAGGTCTTCCACACGCTGCGCAAGGGCCTCCACGACGCCGGCCATGCGACGAACGTCGGCGACGAGGGCGGCTTCGCGCCCAATCTGAAGAGCGCCGACGAGGCCCTCGGCTTCATCATGAAGTCGATCGAGAAGGCCGGCTACAAGCCCGGCGACGACGTCGTGCTGGCCCTCGATTGCGCGGCCACCGAGTTTTACAAGGGCGGCAAGTACGCGCTCGAGGGCGAAGGCAAGTCGCTGGACGGCGCCGGCATGGCGAAGTACCTGGCCGATCTTGTTGCCCGCTATCCGATCGTCTCCATCGAGGACGGCATGTCCGAGGACGACTGGGACGGCTGGAAGGCGCTCACGCAGGCCGTCGGCAGCCGCTGCCAGCTCGTCGGAGATGACCTTTTCGTAACCAACACGCGGCGCCTCGCCGAGGGCATCAGCAAAGGCATCGCCAATTCAATTCTCGTCAAAGTCAATCAGATCGGCTCGCTGACCGAAACTCTCGACGCCGTCGACATGGCCCAGCGCGCCCGCTACACGGCCGTGATCTCGCACCGTTCGGGCGAGACCGAGGATTCGACCATCGCCGACCTGGCAGTGGCGACCAACGCCGGCCAGATCAAGACGGGCTCGCTCTCGCGCTCAGACCGCCTCGCCAAATACAACCAGCTCATCCGCATCGAGGAGCAGCTCGGCGACGTCGCGGAGTACGCGGGGCGATCCGTCCTGCGCGGGGCATCCGGCGCCGCCTGAGGGCACCCCCGCGACATCATGTACTGCCCCGCCAATATCACGTGGAAGAGCTGCGTGTTGGGGGTGGCTATTGACACCGATTTGACATATACGACCGCGTATTGGCGCCGCCGCTTCACTTGAATAGAAGTAGGCAGCGTCACATATCCCGCGCTCAACCGGCAGCGATGGAGCAGCAGCGATGATGTCCGTGCCTATGACCCAGGACGCCGACCCGCTGCAAACCGAAGAATCAGACTGGTATGGCGACCGGCTCCGCGAGGAGTGCGGCGTCTTCGGCATATTCGGTCACGATGACGCCGCCGCCGTCACTGCACTCGGGATGCACGCGCTCCAGCACCGCGGCCAGGAAGGCTGCGGCATCGTTACTTACGACGGCACGCGCTTCAATCAGGAGCGCCGCTTAGGTCTGGTGGGCGACAACTTCTCTAAGGCGAGCGTGATCGAGCGCCTCAGGGGTCGCATGGCCGTCGGCCACAACCGCTACTCGACGACTGGCGACGTCGTCCTCCGCAACGTACAGCCGCTCTTTGCCGACCTCGACACGGGCGGTTTCGCCGTCGCCCACAACGGCAATCTCACCAACGCTCTCACGCTCCGCCAGGAACTCGTCTCTTCGGGCGCCATCTGCCAGTCGACCTCGGACACCGAGGTCATCCTCCATCTCATTTCCCGCTCGCGGAAGCGCCGCATCGTCGAGCGCTTCATCGACGCGCTGCTGCAGATCGAAGGCGCCTATTCGCTCGTCTGCCTCACCAACGACATGCTGATCGGCGCCCGCGATCCCGTCGGCATCCGCCCGCTCGTCCTCGGCAAGCTCGGCGAAGCCTACGTGCTCGCCTCCGAGACCTGCGCGCTCGACATCGTCGGCGCCCAATTCGTGCGCGAGATCGACAACGGCGAGGTGGTGATTATTACGTCGGAGGGTGTCGAGAGCCATCGCCCCTTCCCCAAACGCCCGGCTCGCCCTTGCATCTTCGAGTACATCTATTTCGCCCGCCCAGACTCCATCTCCGGCGGGCGAAGTGTTTATGACGTCCGCAAGAGTTTCGGCATCGAGCTCGCGCGCGAGTCGCTCGTGCCGGCCGACGTGATCGTGCCGATCCCGGACTCGGGCGTGCCGGCGGCCATCGGCTATTCGCAGTTCTCGAGCATTCCCTACGAGCTCGGAATCGTGCGCAACCACTACGTCGGCCGCACGTTCATCGAGCCCGAGCAGCGCATCCGCGCCCTCGGCGTCAAGCTGAAGCACTCGGCCAACGTCGGCGTCATCCGCGGCGCCCGCGTCGTCCTCATCGACGACAGCGTCGTACGCGGTACGACCTCGAAGAAGATCGTCACCATGATCCGCGATGCCGGCGCCAAGGAGGTCCACATGCGGATCTCGAGCCCGCCGATCAAGCATCCGGATTTCTACGGCATCGACACGCCGCGCACGACCGAGCTGCTGGCCGCCAACATGTCCGTCGAGGAAATGCGCGACTTCATGGGCGCCGACAGCCTCGCATTCCTATCAATCGACGGTACCTACCGTGCCATGGGCTTCGACCGCCGTGACGCAAAGAACCCGCAGTTCACCGATCATTGCTTTACTGGCAACTACCCCACGCGCCTCGTCGACCGCGACGGCTCGAACGGCTACCAGCTCTCTCTTCTCGCCGAAGTGAGCTGAAACCGACTTCTCGTCATCTCGTGAATTCCCAGGCCCGCACGCCCTGCGCTGCGGGCCTGCTGCTTTGCACCTGTTAGGCATTGCGCGGCGCTTCATCCGCTGCGCAAAATGTGCGGACTTAAGCAACAACAATCCGGGAAACGCCCATGAAGCTGATCGATGCCGCGCGCGTCATTCGCTCGAAGAACGCCGGGCCGACCCAGGTCACACTCGATCTCATGTTCGACACGCGCGAGATGTATGAGCGGGCGCTCGCCGCGCCGAGCCTCAAGGCGGCCGTGATCGCCCAGCGCTTCAATGTCGCCGATGCCGAGATCATTCCCTATCCGGCCGCCAACGCGATCAAGATCGTGCTGCCGCGCCGCATCATCGCCGGCACACCTGGCGATACCGACGTCTACGGCGCCCAGCAGCATCGCCCCATTCTGGATGTCGAGATATGAGCGCCTTCGCCTCCACCATCGACGCCTGGAAGCGCGAGAAGGGTCCTCTGCGCATCCTCTCCGCCTCCGGCCAGCTCGGCTATGGCATCCCTGAGCCGGCCTTCCGCGCCGGGCTCGCAAGAAAGCCGCATCTCATCGGCGCCGACATGGGTTCCGTCGACCCCGGTCCCTACTACCTCGGCGCGGGGCAGCTCGCGACCGCGCGGCGCTCATCGAAGCGCGATCTCGGCCTCGCAATCACCGGCGCGGTGAGGAACCGGATTCCCTTCATCCTCGGCACGGCTGGGACCGGCGGCGGCGATCCGCATCTTGCCGGCACCATGGAGATCGTCCGCGAGATAGCGCGCGAGAACGATCTTCATTTCCGCGTCGCCACCATTCGCGCCGAGATGCCGCGCGATGTCGTGAAGGCCGCGGTGCGCGCCCGCAAGGTCACCTCCATCGGCCCGATCGCCGCGCTCACCGAAGCCGACGTCGATGGCGCCGCGCGCATTGTCGGCCAGATGGGCATGGAAGCCTTCCAACGCGCCATCGACCTCGAGCCGGACATCATCATCGCCGGCCGCGCCTGCGATACGGCCATCTACGCGACACTTCCGCAGCGCCTGGGCTTCCCCGTCGGCCCGGCCTTGCAGATGGCCAAGATCATCGAGTGCGCCTCGCTCTGCTGCGAGGGTGGCGGGCGCGATGCCATGCTCGGCACGCTCGAAGGCGAGAGCTTCGTCCTCGAAAGCATGAATCCGAACCGGCGCGCGACGCCCATGTCCGTTGCCGCGCACAGTCTCTATGAGCAGGCCGATCCTCTCTGCGTCGCCGAGCCCGAGGGTGTGCTCTATCTCGCCGATGCCAAATACGAGGCCGTGGACGAGCGCCGCGTGCGCGTGTCAGGCGGCCGCTGGGAGCCGGCTACGCAATTCACGGTGAAGATCGAGGGCGCAACGCGCATCGGTGCGCGGGCCGTGCTCGTCGCAGGCTCGACAGATCCCGTGTTTATCGCCAAGTCGCAGGAGATCGCGGCGAGCGTCGAAGCCATGGTGCGCGAGCTTGTCCCGCCCAATCCGAAGCGGCCCTACGAGCTTTTCTTCCGCTTCTATGGCCTCGGCGTGGTCGGCGGCCAGCCGGTGACGACGGTGCCGGAGGAAGTCGGCGTGCTCGTCGAATGCATTGCCGAGACCGAGGAAGAAGCGCGCGCCGTCGCCGCAAGCGCCAAGCAGTATCTGCTGCACGCACCTTTCCCCGGGCGTATCTCGACAGCCGGCAATCTCGGCTTTCCCTTCACGCCGCCGGAGATGACGGCCGGTGACGCCTATCGCTTCAGCATCTATCACATCATGCAAGTCGACGACCTCGCACCACTCTTTCCAGTCTCGATCGAAACCATCGGCTGATCGCGCAGCAAAATTCTCTACTGGAGGACGACCATGGACCTGCAGCTTGCCGGCAAGAAAGTGCTCGTCACGGGCGGATCGAAGGGCATCGGCGTCGCTATCGGCGAAGCCTTTGCCGCGGAGGGCGCCGACGTCATTCTCGTCTCGCGCAGCGCCGATGCGCTCACTGCTGCGGCGAACGACATTCGCTCGCGCCATCAGGCCAACGTCACGACGCACGCCGCCGACCTCTCGCAGGAAACCGCACGCGAGAGCACCATGGCGCGCTTTCCCGACATCGACATCCTCGTGAACAATGCGGGCGCCATTCCCGGCGGTAGCATTCTCGATATGAGCATGGCCAAATGGACCGAAGCCTGGGCGCTCAAGGTCATGGGCTACGTGCACATGACGCAGATGGCACTGCAGCAGATGAAGCCACGCAAGGCGGGCACCATCATCAACATCATCGGCATGGCCGGGCCGGCGCCGCGGTGGGACTATATCTGCGGCTCCATGGGCAATGCCGGGCTTAATGCCTTCACGAAGGGCGTTGGCGCGGGCGCCGCCGACTTCGGCGTACGCGTGTTCGGCATCAACCCGGCAGCGACGCGCACGGACCGCATCATGACGCTCAGCAAGACCCGCGCAAAAACCACCTTCGGCGACGAGAGCCGCTGGGAGGAGGTGCTCGGTACGCTGCCATTCGGCCGCCTCAAAGAACCGCAAGAAGTAGCAGCACTGACGGTCATGCTCGCGGCGCCGCAAGTGGCGTATCTCTCGGGCACGGTCATCGACATGGACGGGGGCGGTCAGTATCGGCGTTGATCGGCGCTGAACGTGCTCCTGGCTGGGTACTCTCCGGGCTGGCTCGCATGGCCATCGATACGACCCGCACGATCGAGATCAAGCAATCGCCCTGGCGCATGGTGGGTCTCATCGCGGCCGGCGGCGCGCTCGTCGCGACATCGTGGTTCCTGGCGCTCCAGCCGCAGTGGACGGTGCAGGCGATCGGCTGGTTCGGCGTCCTCTTCTTCGGCGCGATGCTGGCGGTCGCCATCTGGCGCCTGCTCACACTCACGGGGTCGGTGATCACAGTCTCGCCGCGCGGCGTGTGCGACACGCGCGTCGCCTCCGACATCGTGCCCTGGTCGGCCATCAACGGCATCTCGACCTGGTCGGCGTACAACCAGCCGGCCATCGTGCTCGCCGTCGATCCGGCCATCGAGCGCACGTTGCATCTGACGCATCTCGCGCGCCTCACGCGCAAGGCTAATGCCGCTGTCGGCGCCGACGGTCTCTGCATTGCCTCCCAGGGCCTCAGAATGGGTCATGATGCCCTGCTGGAGACGATCACGGCCTACTGGCAACGCGCGCGCGGCGATCGAGGCTGAGCGCGACCACCTGCTTGCTCTTCCCATCGCGATATAGGAAGCAGTGGCGCCGCAGGATCTGCGCGCTGGAGCACGCTCGTGTCGATGGATGACAGGAAGACACTCGAAGTCCGGTACTCGTTCTGGCGCCTGCTGCGCTACGCGGCGGTGTCTGCCGGAGGACTTACCCTCTCCTGGTACGTCATACAGAACGGCCATTGGTTGCTTGCCGCGCTCGGCTGGATCGGCCTCCCTCTATCGGGCATTTCGCTCGCCGATGCCTTGTGGCGCGTCTATGGCTCCCTGCGCGGACCCGATCTGGTCCTCTCGCTCGACGGCGTGTC
>JALHMB010000009.1 GCA_022844275.1 Hyphomicrobiaceae bacterium | reverse complement strand
ATTGAAATCGCGGGTGTAGCTCAATGGTAGAGCAACAGCCTTCCAAGCTGATGACGAGGGTTCGATTCCCTTCACCCGCTCCAATACTTAGCACATTTGACACTGAAATTTTGCACCGTTTTCGCACTAGCGTTGGCAACGCTCTGCAACGAGTCGCGGGTGCAGGCGCGGTGGACTGCCAATCACGCAAACCCCTTCAACAATGCGGGCGAGATGATCTGTAGTGTGAGGCCTCGTAGTCATGGATCAACTTCGGCGCGATATTTCACCGGATCGACGCGGAGTTGCAAGAAGCGTGGGGTAACTGCGCGCCGCTCCAAAGGCTGGGCGCTACCGCTTTGGAGGTCGTGGCTTACCCGCCAATCATGGAAGCAATAACCAACCGGTTTAATCGGTAGTGATCGTTGCCTTGACTGTGGAGAACTCGGATTTTCAGGATCTGGACTATCTCAGGCGTTGTCAGGCCGCCCTACGCTTCAAGATTGGCGAGTTTGCGAATCATTGACGCGATAGGGGCGCGCGATGTCATCACCGTCTCAGCAGGTGCAGATCAAACCGCTGCGCCGCGCCAAGGAGCCAGGCGAGTTCGACGTGTATCGCGCGGGGCTGGAGTGGGGCCTCGTAGACCCAATCATTATCAACGATCGCCACGACCTGAAATCGGCTCACCGCTGGCGTGAACGCGTACAGCCGTACCACCACCAAGTCACGAACCTCATCACCTATTGCCGACGCCTGCCAGTAACACTCCTTGCCGACGACGTCGGCCTCGGCAAGACCATCAGCGCCGGCCTCGTCGCCAGCGAACTGATTTCTCGGCGTCGGTTGAGCAACATTCTGATTGTCGCGCCAAAACTTCTGGGACCCCAATGGAAGGAGGAACTGGAGACCAAGTTCGATATTCCCGCAGAGGTCGCTGTCGGCCGTGATTTGCTTGACGCTGAGCCAACCGGCGACATCGGTGCGGTGATAACCACGTACCACTCGGCACGCCAATATATCGAGCGCCTGCCTCGCGATCGATTTCAGATGTTGATCCTTGATGAGGCCCACAAGCTCCGGAACCTCTACGGGGTTCCGGAGCCCCCGCAGGTGGCTCAACGCTTTCGCAAGGTGCTTGCTGACCGCGCCTTTAAATTCGTGCTGATGCTGACCGCTACGCCGATCCAGAACCGGCTGTGGGACCTCTACTCGCTGGTGGACCTTTTGACGGTAGCCCGGGGTCATCAGAACCCGTTTGGCAGCGAAGGTATGTTCGCACGCAAATTCATCGCCGACAATCGTGCACAAGCGCGCGAGTTGAAGTCGGAGGCGAGAGAGGAATTCCGCGCAATCGTATACGGGTACATGTCTCGAGTACGCCGTGGGGACGCCAAGCTTCATTTTCCCAGCCGCAAGGTGTTCAGGCAGGGCGTGGCGCCCACGCCGGAAGAGTTACAGCTCATCAGGCTTATCGCCAAACCGATACAAAAGCTCAATCGGCTTGCGCAAATAAGCATCTTGCAGGCGTTGACGAGCAGCCCAGACGCCTGCGCGGCCCAGCTCGAAAATATGGGCAGGAAGGGCACCTTTCCTGCGGATGTCGCGGTTCAGTTCAGGGCCGTGATCAAGAGCATGAAAATGAGCGCCAAGCTGCAAGGCCTGGCAGCGCTGGTCGACAAGCTCAAGCGCGAAAACCCTCAGAACTGGCGCATGGTCGTGTTTACCCAGCGTCGGGAAACACAAACTACTATTCAGAGCTATCTGGAATCACTCGGCGTCGCGATCGGCATCATCAATGGCGACACGACAGGCAAAAACCAGGCGACCATCGGCGCCTTTAAGGCGTCGCCGCCGAAAATCCATGTGATTGTGTCGACAGAGGCAGGGTCCGAAGGCGTCAATCTTCAAGCCGCCAACGTACTGGTGAACTACGATCTGCCGTGGAATCCGATGATTGTCGAGCAGCGTGTCGGCCGCGTGCAGCGGCTGGGGTCAGAGCACGCTCATGTCCTAGTCTACAGCGTGACGCTGGCAGGAACGTTTGAGGACTACATTGTTGGCCGTCTGATGCAAAAGCTGCAGATGGCAAGCCATGCTATTGGCGATATTGAATCGCTGCTGCAGGCGTCCGGCATGGGGGATGGCGAGGATGGCGGGGCGGAAAGCTTCGAGGACCATATTCTCAGGCTGGTGCTCGATAGTCTTGCCGGAAAAGACGTAGAGGCGGCTGCACGTGCTGCAGAAGAAAGCATCGACCGAGGCAGCGAGGTTCTCGCCGAGGAAGAGAAAAACATAGACGAAATGCTAGGCGCAATGGATGGCGCAGCCTACAAGGGGCCTCGCAGCCCCGTCCTTCCTGCCCAAGAACGTTCGATGACCGCACGAGACTTCGTGCTCTCTGGTCTGAAGGCGCTAGGCGCCAATCTGATAGAGAAGTCGCCGGATGTCTTTTCTTGCGAGCTCGATGGCGCGCATGAAATAATTTCACTCGCAGAGGACGGCGAAGCTGACAAGCGCGTCACGCGCTACACACCGGGCACCCCCTCGTTCGACCGCCTCACTGCCCGCCTGACGCAATCCGGCGTGCACGACGTGAAGGATGCCGACAACACACCGGAAGAAGTGGCCAAGACTGTCGCAGCTCGCTGGGTCAGCTCGTTCGGTGGTACGCTAAGAGCCGCCAGGCTGGCGAAGGTGACGCGGCGATATTCCGGCAAAGCCCTTCTGCACGTCCGAGCGACAGTCGCGCACGATAGCTACGAGCGTCTGATTCCGATCGATTGCTCGGGAGACGAGCATCAGGTCGTCAACGGCAGTACGCTGCTTGACCCAATCCCGCCCGTGATTGATCGCCCTGAGCAAATTGGCCTCTCAGTGGAGACGGCGGCACGACGCGCAATGCTCGACCCCGGCATTGCTGAGTTCTGCCGCTTCTACAGTGAGCGCGGGAGCGAGGAGGTGCATGCAGCCGGGAATGATCCACGACTGGCGAAGAAACTCGAAGACGATTTCACACCGCGCATACAGACAACGCTCGCCGGCCTTCGTGGCACCGTTGATCGCATTCTTGAAGGTCGCGTCACCTATATGATCGACAACGAGGGGGAGTACGTTTCGACACTACGTGTCATTCCATCGGCGGCAAGGATCATCGAAGCACCAGCGCTTAAGATCTGCGCCAAGTCGGGAAAGTCGGCCCCATTAGACGCGCTTGCCGAATGCGCCGTGTCGCAGAAGCGCGTTCTTCGACATCTGCTCTTCAAGTCCGCTGCTTCGGAGCGATACGCGCTGCCGGAACACATCGTGAGCTGCGCCGTAAGCGGGCAAAGGGTGCTGGAGACCGAAGTTGAGCGGTCCGACGTAACGGGCAATCTCGTGCGTCGCTCGCTCTTGAAAGCCTCGACCCTCAGTGGGCGCAAGGCCGAATCCGATCGGGTCGGTCAGTGCGCTTTCACCGGCGCAACTGGGCTGCTTTCGGAACTGGCCACCAGCGACGTGTCGGGCAAGCTCTATCGGCTCGACCAGAAGGCTGAATCGGAAATCTCCGGTAAGTCGGGGCACCAATCCGAATTCATCAAGTGCGCCGTGACAGGCCGGATACTGCACTCGTCGGAGGCCGAGCGCTGCGCGTTTTCGGGCAAGGTGGTAGCGCCTGATGTGCTTGTAGAATGCAGCTTGTCACAAAAGAGGGCAGTTCCGGACGAGATGGAACGGTCGGACGTCAGCGGGATGCAGGTACTGCGGCGCCTGTTGACGACCTCGTCGCTTAGCGGCCGCAAAGCCGAGCCTGAGCACGTGGGGCAGTGCGCGTTCACCCGCGCGGTCGCCTTGCTGACGGAACTGGCGATGAGCGACGTCTCTGGTAAGCCTTACCGTGCCGATCAGGAAGTGCGCTCGGAGGTTTCAGGAAAAAAAGGGCACGTATCGGAGTTCAACAGCTGTCCGCTGTCAGGGCGCGTGCTGTTGGCCAGTGAGGCGGAATACTGTGCGGTCTCTCGCCAGGGCGTGTTTCCAGGAGTTCTGGAGGAATGCTCGGTGTCGCACGCCCGCGTGTTGCCTGAGCTATTAGAAGCATCTGCGGTCAGCGGACGGAAGGCCCTCAAAGAGCATCTCGTCTCCAGCAGCGTTTCGGGTTCGCGGTGCTTGCAGGAAGAAGCAATCGTCTCGATCTATGGCAATGCTTGCACGCTCGCCGAAGCAACGACCTGCGCTTGGAGCGGCCGTGTCAGCCATCCCGAAGACATTCGAACCTGCGCGTTGACGGGATTGTCGGTGCATGTGAGCTCTACTACACGGGAAACGTCGCCGCAATTGGCCCCGCTAGCCGAAATGCTAAGCGCAACACGCCGGGCCGCCGATGAGCAAGGCTTATGGGCGAATATCGTGCAGTTGGCGTCCACCGTTAGCGATGGGCGATGCACAGTCGAAAGTGCGCAACAATCCCCTGACGGCCAAAAGCTCGCGGTATGTGTCGAGCAGAAGAAGCTGCTCGGTTTACGAACACGATATCTGGGCGTTGTGTATTCGATAGCCGAACGTGCGATCGTCGGACGCATTGCGGTTGGCCGGAGGTCGAATAATTCATGGAGCGGAACTGCATAGACGCGTGATGGCCTGCTCCCCTGAAGTGGCTCCAGTCTGAGTGATCGAATCCGGCTATTTCCGACCTCGATCGAGGAGAAGAGGGAATGGCACGGAAGCGATACACGACGGAACAGATCATCGGCCACCTTCGCGAGGCTGAGGTGCGTCTCGGGCAAGGGCAGACGGTGGGCACGATCTGCCGAGGTTTCGGCATCACGGAGCAGACGTACTATCGCTGGCGGCGGGAGTACGGCGGCCTGAAGCTCGACCAGGCGAAGCGGCTGAAGGATCTGGAGCGCGAGAACGAGCGGCTGAAGAAGGCCGTCTCCGAGCTGACGCTCGACAAGCTGATTCTGAAGGAAGCCATCGAGGGAAAATACTAAGCCCTTCCCGGAAGCGGGCGTGCATCGAGCACGTCCGCTCTCGCCTTCCCATCTCAGAGCGCCGAGCCTGTGCTGTCATTGGTCAGGCGCGGTCGACGCAGCGGCGGCGGCAGAAGACAGCCGACGACGAGGCAGCGCTGACGGACGCGATCGTCCGGCTGGCGACGCGCTATGGTCGCTACGGTTACCGCCGCATCCGCGAGATGCTCGTTGCTGAAGGTTGGCGGGTGAATGTCAAGCGGGTCTACCGCATCTGGCGCCGGGAAGGGCTCAAAGTGCCGATAAAGCAACCGAAACGGGGCCGCCTCTGGCTCAACGATGGCTCGTGCGTTCGCCTGAGACCCGAGCGCCCCAATCACGTCTGGTCCTACGACTTCGTCCAGGATCGCACTCAGGATGGCCGGGCCTTTCGAATGCTCGTGGTGCTCGACGAGTTCACGCGCCGCTGTCTGGCCATTGTCGTTGCGCGGAAGCTCAGAGCCGACGACGTGCTGCAGTGTCTCGCGGATCTCTTCGTCGCTCACGGCCCTCCGGAGCATGTTCGCTCCGACAATGGCCCGGAGTTCGCCGCCATAGCGGTGCGCGACTGGCTCGGCCGCATCGGCGTGAAGACGCTCTACATCGAGCCGGGCAGCCCATGGGAGAACGGCTACTGCGAGAGCCTGAATTCGAAGCTCAGGGATGAGCTGCTCAACGGCGAAATCTTCACGACGATCCGCGAGGCGTAGGTGCTCATCGAAGCTTGGCGACGCCACTACAATACTGTCAGGCCGCACTCATCGCTCGGCTATCGACCGCCGGCGCCTGAAACGATCTTGCCGCCAGCATCTGCTCTGCCCTACGCTCCGCTTCGGCCAGAGCAGACCCTGGCCAATCGAGGCCGGATTCTAACTTAGAACATGGCACCGCTTCGAGGGGCAGGCCAGTGAGGCCTTTATACTCCCGACTTCGAACTCGCCCATTCAGATTGAAAAGCCGTGGTTCATCCAATGATTTCAAGGGCCATGTCGACTCTTCTTGCAATGTTCCGGTGATGCAGGATCAAAAGCTTACATCCCAGTCGACATGAGTTTACGAGACGAAAGTTAGCCGCCTTGCGATGTCAGCACTAAGGCAGCGCAACAAGCCTCTTCTCGCACTGGGGATCGCGATCCGCGCGGGTCAGGACGCTAAAGCGGCTCTCGCCTGATTGATGCACGGCACCCATGAATAGAGACAAGATCGCCGCCACGACGCTACCGTCCCAGTTGACTATACGCGAAGATTGAGCCGGACGCGCAGTTCGGCTTTAAGCGTGCTGCAGCGCTGGTGCAGCACGTGGTAGCCGTCACGTGTCAATTCGACGGCGAGCGCAAAACGCTGCCGTACGACGTCGTCGCCGGCCCAATGCCGCTGGGCAAAGACCGCCACGTAGAACGTATCGCCGTAGACATCGCGATTGGCGGACTGGGTAAACGTGGCGCACTGGAGTGTGCTGGTCTCGCGTGCTTCGACGCCAGGGTCCATCGTACACTTGGCACTCAATGGTATGTCAGGATGTCGCGTGCCGTCGTCGCGGCGCCGGTAGTGCTCAAGAATCTGATCCGGTGTCAGGCCATGCAGCAGATGGAAGCTCATGCGCGTGCCCAGGTACTCGAGGCGCGTGTGACGGGTCGGTGGATCGAAGGCGAGCGCGACACGTATGAAATGCCGTCCGCGGGATTGACGGAACTCGGCAGGCAGCGGGACCGCATAAGGTGGGACCTGATCGAGATCGAGCTCGTGGCGATCGGCGAGCAGGACGACACGCGTATCATCTGAAGCGAGAGCGCGTTCAGCGCGCGCAATGCCATAGCCGAGGCACCGCCGCACTGCCGGTTCGAATGTGCCACCTGGTGTGTAGCCGGGTTGAAGCCGGCGGATCGCTTCCGCCGGCAACTCTGCGGATAGTCCGAGCAAGGCGAGAAGCATGTTCGCCGATGCATGTGGAAACCGTCGGACGATCTGGGCGGCCTTGTAGGCGACACGGGGAGCAGCGTATGAGGTCCCGCTCGCCGCCGTGAACAGCGAGCAACGGTAGTCGTCACTCAATGTAAGCATCCCTGCGCTGGCCCAGTGGCCGCCCTGAAGCAGTCGGTCGACTCGACCGTTAAAGACGAGAGTGCCGCCGTAGTCGACCAGTTCTGGCTTGATGGCGTCACCAATGCCGAGGCCTGAGCGCGTGACCGGAGACGGCTCGTTCCGCTCGGCAATCGGCTGCACCTCGATGCCGTCATCGCAGACGCGAATCCCACTCCTACGCGGAGGACAGATCGATGCTTCATTTGGACCAACCACCCCTTCGAAGAGCCGCGACGAAGTTGCGGACTTTTCTCTCGTTTGGAACGTTGAAGCTGCGGTCATTGTAAGCGGCGGTGAGAAAGTAAGCCACTGAAGCGGCGGCGGGAAGGGCTGAAAGTCCCGAAGAAACAACCCAAACGCGGCCGCCTCTGGCTCAACGACGGATCCTGCATCCGTCTACGAACGGAGCGGCCCAATCACGTCTGGTCCTACGACTTCGTCCAGGACCGCACCGAGGACGAGCGGAGCTTTCGCACGCTGACCGTGATCGACGAGTTCACACGCAGATGCCTGGCGATCGTCGTTGCACGCCGGCTCAGATCTGACGATGTGCTCCATTGCCTGACCGATCTCTTCGTTGAGCATGGTCCGCCGGATCATGTTCGGTCGGATAACGGGCCCGAGTTTGTCGCCAAGAACGTGCGTGGCTGGCTCAGCAGGATCGGTGTGAAGACGCTCTTCATCGAACCCGGCAGCCCATGGGAGAACGGCTACTGCGAGAGCTTCAACTCCAAGCTCCGAGACGAGCTGCTAGCAGCGGAAGCATTCTCGACGATCCAAGAGGCACAGGTCCTGATCGAGCACTGGTGGCGTCACTACAATGCGATCAGGCCGCACTCATCGTTGGGTTACCGGCCACCGCGCCCGAGACGATCTTGCCGCCAGCATCCAGTCTGACCTACGCTGTGCTTCGGCCAGCCCAGATGCTGGCCACCACCGGCCGGATTCTAACTTGATCCCTGGTATCGCGATAAGGGGCAGGCCAGTTCGCCGCCAGCTCCATCGACGTCGAGTTGAATTTTATGACTTCATAGTCCTCAGGATCTGCAGCCAAGCGCGCGGCATGACAGCGAGGCGATAAAGACCCAGACACCGCTTCGAAGCAGCATGGCCCCGACGGTGCGCATCTCGTAAGCGCCGCCGCCGGCGACGTGCCAACCGAATGCGACGAGGACACCGAGCGTCGTCAATGCAATGACCACAGCCAATCGAGCAGCCCATCGCCGCCACAAATACAGGCCGATCCCAGCAATGATGTATAGAAAGCCCATGGCGAAATTGAACCAGAGAACGAAGGGCACTGCGTTCCCCACGGCCGCTCGTGCGGCGGCATCTCCAAACAGCGCCCGGCCACCCGATATGATCGTCAATACACCAAAAGCGATTGCACCTATGGCAGCAGCGATCGCCCAAACTGGACGCGGTGAACTCACCTCTTTTGTACTCGTCTCAGTGCTCATCGGTCATCCGTCCCCACGCAGTAGATCGTCGCTCACGCGCCGGGCCATGCACCAGGATCATCGACCCATGACTTATTTCCCATGCACCAAAGTCCCGGGCGCATCGGCGAGCGCCACATAGCCGGCTCCGGCATTACTACCCATTGCAGGCGGTAGTGTTTGCTCGCCAGACCGTGCAGCAAGCCATGCCACCCATTCGGTCCACCAGGAGCCGTCTTTCCTTGGCGTCTCCGCCGCCCAGCTTTGCGGATCGATATAGCGTTCGCCTTCGCGCTTCATCTGCATCTGGTAGGACCGCCGCGCGTGTCCCGGCTCCGATACGATGCCGGCATTGTGACCGCCGCTGGTCAGCACGAACGTGACCTCGGTATCGGTCAGAATGTTGAGCTTGAAGACCGATGGCCACGGCGCGACGTGATCTCTGACAGTGCCGACGCAAAAGATTGGCACTCGGATGTCTGAGATGGCCACCGGGCGACCATCGACCACAAGGCGGCCTTCTGTGAGATCATTATTGAGATATAGTTTGCGCAGATACTCCGAGTGCATGCGATAGGGCATGCGGGTGCCGTCAGCATTCCACGCCATGAGGTCGATCATTGGCGGCCGATCGCCCATGAGGTACTCGCGCGTGATGCGTGACCAGACGAGATCGTTGGATCGCAGCATCTGGAAGGCACCGGCCATCTGCCTGGAGTCGAGGAAACCCTGCTCCCACATCATGTCTTCCAGGAATGCGAGCTGGCTTTCGTTGATGAAGAGTTGGAGTTCGCCCGCTTCGGTGAAATCGACTTGGCTCGCGAGCAAGGACAGTGTTGCAAACGGGAACGATGCTTCCCGGGCGAGCGCTGCTGAGGCAATGCTCAGAAGGGTACCGCCGAGGCAGTATCCGGTCGCATGGATCTTCTTGTCGGGCACGATGGCCTGGATGGCATCGAGAGAGGCCAAGATCCCCAGTTGCCGATAGTCGTCCATCGACAAGTCGCGGTCTTCTGGGCCTGGGTTCTTCCATGAGATGATGAAGACGGTGTAGCCCTCGCCCACCAGATATTTGACCAGCGAGTTCTCCGGCGAAAGGTCGAGTATGTAGTACTTCATGATCCAGGCCGGCACGATCAGGATCGGCTCCGGCCGCACCATGTCGGTGGTGGGTGAATACTGGATCAGCTCGATCAGTCGATTTCGATAAACGACCTTGCCGGGCGTTGCCGCCACCTCTTGTCCCGGCCGAAACGCATCCGCACCAGCGGGCGATGCACCGCCGCGCATTCGTTCCCAGTCCTCCACGGCATTCTGCAAGCCACGCCAAAGGTTCTGTCCGGCCTCTGTCTGCGTCTTCTTCAGGACTTCGGGATTGGTCGCTAAAAAATTTGACGGCGAGAACACGTCGAGCACCTGCCGCGTCAGGAACTGCAACTGCCGTTCATGTTCGCCTGTCACGCCCGAAACGCCGGTGACGGCATTGTGCCACCATTGCTGCTGCAGAAGGAAGCCCTGATACATGACGTTGAACGGCCACTGCTGCCAGGCCTCGTCACTGAAGCGATTGTCCTGTGCCAACGGCTCGATGCACGGTGAACCCTTGCTTCCCGCGTGAGCACACGTCAGGGCGTAGCGCGCCAGACGTTGCCCCTTGCGCACGGCCTTTTCAGCCAGCTGCAGCCGTTTTCCCGGTGCGCCGGCGAGGTGTGTCGCCCAGTCGAAATATGCAACCATCAGGGCTGCAGGTGACAAGCCGAACGTGACGCGTGCTAGAGCCGCATGTGTGGCGCGATCAAGCACCTCGCCAAAGGCTGTTGCCGTGTAGGAGTCGCGCTCGAAAGAGCGCGACGGACGCGCCCCTGCGGGCTGCTCCGCATCTGCGGACTGAGGCCCGCGATCCTTCAGGTCGATTTCCGCTTCCTCGCCGGTCCGTAGTTTGGTCTTCGTCGCAAAGTGAGACACTAACTTGCTACCAGTTTCGGGCTGGACGGTCGCCGCTTTGGCGGATGGCCTAGTCATCGATCGAACTTCTTTCCAACTGCTAGTCGAGCTGCTTGACATTTTTATATAGTGAGTGATAAATAACTAACTAATAGAGAATGTCAAGGATGGCGAAGGGTCCTATGCGGAATGCAATAGAGCCATGAGCGCTCTGGGATCGTTCTCTCAGTCGGCGCTCTTGCCAGTGACGACGGCCGGACAGCCATCGTGCTGTCTGCGACCGAGCGAAATGCAATTCTGATTGAGATGCGCGGTTTTCTTGAAAGCGTGCAGGGAATCGTTGCGGGCCTCGCTGAGCAAAACACGCGAGCCATCGCCACCAGTGCTCGGACGTCTGGCATGGCGTCCGCCCAAGGTGTACCGCAAGCGCTGAAGGATAAGCTTCCAACAGAGTTTAAGAAGCTCGGCATGGCGACGCACATGGCGTTCGATGGCCTTGCCAGGGAATCGATGGAGATCGGCGACAGGCAGGTCATCCTGAAGCAGCTTGGCGCCCTTATGGGCAATTGCACGACCTGCCACGCAGGCTACCGGATCGACGAGGAAGGCTGGAGGCGTAAATAGCGGCATGGAATTCACAGCAAAAGCCAGGCTGCGCGCGGCTGCTATTGTGGCGGGCCCAATACCACCGCAGATACCCCAGGCGTGGCAGCACGCCTGGATGAGATAGAATTTCGATGACTACACGGGTCAGGAAAAGTGCCGAGGACCGCAAGGCCGAGATCGTCGATGCAGCCCTGCGGCTCGCCGACGACATTGGCCCGGACCGGCTGTCGACGGAAGCGTTGGCGAAGGCGGTCGGCATCTCACAGCCTGGGATTTTCCGGCATTTCCCGACAAAGGCGAAGATCTGGGAGGCGGTGGCCGAGCGCATCGGCGAGCGATTGCGTACAATTTCTGCAAGGAGCGACAAGAAGCAGAGTCATCCCATCGACCAGCTACGCGTGCTGGTAATCGGCCACCTCTCCTTCATACAAAAAACGCCTGCCATGACCGCCATTCTATTTTCGCGCGAGCTGCATGCGAAAAACGATACACTGCGGGTCTTCTTCGCCCGAATGATCGCCAACCGGCAGGCGCATATCTCGAGACTGATCGCTGCGGAGATCGAGGCTGGCCGGTTCGACAAGGCGCTGAACGCTGACGACGCCGCCTATCTCATCCTGGCCCTTATCCAAGGGCTCGCCATGCGCTGGTCGCTCAACGCCCGCGGCTTTGATCTCGTCGATGAAGGGTGCCGGTTGCTGGAGCTTCAACTCAAGGGGTTCAGGAGCGTGCAGCAGCCAACCATGAACCAACCAAACGTCGACAGGAACCCACAAACGTGAAATTGCCGTCTGCAAAACTGATCGTTCTATTGGCCTTGGCGCTTGTCGCAGGGGGCGCCTATGCCGCGTGGATCAACCTGAAGCCCGCTGAAGTGCCGGCTGGTTTTGCCAGGTCCAATGGCCGCCTGGAAGCCGAGCGCATCGACATCGCGACAAAATTCCCGGGCCGTGTGAAGGAAGTTCTGGTCGCAGAGGGTGACACCGTCACAGCCGGCCAAGTGCTCGCAAAGATTGATACGGCCGAACTTGAGGCTCAGCTCAACGAGGCGCAGGCGGCGATCCGCCAGAGCGAGCAGCAATTGGCTCAGGCCATCGCGCTGCTGGCCCAGAGGAAAAGCGAGTTGATCCTGGCCGAGCAGGAACTGGAGCGATCGAGAGCGCTCGGCGCAAAAGGGTACACGCCACAAGAGAAAGTTGAGCAGCGGCAGTCTGCGAGTCTGACCGCACAGGCGGCGGTCAATTCCGCCAACGCGGGTATTGGCCAGGCGACGGCTGCCATAGAAGCGGCGATCGCCAGAGCCGAGCGCATCAAGGAGAACCTGAAAGACTACGTTCTGACTGCGCCACGCAATGGCCGCGTGCAATACCGCCTGGCGCTACCCGGCGAGGTTTTGGGCGCAGGCGGCAAGGTTCTCACGCTTCTCGATCTTACGGATGTCTACATGACGATCTTCCTGCCTACCAAGGACGTTGGACAACTCGAGCTTGGCTCTGAAGCACGGATCATCCCCGACGCAACGCCACAATATGCCGTCCCCGCGACTATTTCGTTCGTGGCGTCGGACGCACAGTTCACGCCCAAATACGTCGAGACCAAGAGCGAGCGCGAAAAGCTGATGTTCCGGATCAAAGTGAAGCTCCCGGAAGAGATCCTGAAGCGTTACGCGCAGCGTGTGAAGGTGGGTATCACCGGCGTGGCCTACGTCAAACTGGCGCGCGATGCGACATGGCCCGCTCACCTCAAGGTCAATCTGCCGCCAACGGAGCCCGCGCCGAAATGAGTGGAGACGCGCCTTGCGTCGCGCGCTTGGCGACCGTTACTCACAAATACGGCGCCACCAACGCCCTTGACTCGGTATCGATCGATATTCCCGCGGGCTGCATGGTCGGTCTCATCGGCCCTGACGGCGTTGGCAAGTCGACGCTTCTGGCCCTGGTGGCTGGCGTGCGCAAGATCCAGACCGGCGGCGTGAACGTTCTTGGCGGCGACATGGCAGCAGGCCGGCACCGTGCCGATGTGTGTGCCCGCATCGCCTATATGCCGCAGGGTCTTGGCCGAAATCTCTATCCGACGCTGTCGGTCACGGAGAACGTCGACTTCTTCGGTCGCCTGTTCGGGCAGTCGGCCGCTGAGCGGGCATGGCGGATCGCCGACCTGCTGCACAGTACGGGGCTCGATCCGTTCGCGGACCGGCCAGCCGGCAAGCTGTCGGGCGGCATGAAACAGAAGCTCTCGCTCTGCTGCTCGCTGATCCATGATCCCGATCTGTTGATCCTGGACGAGCCGACGACAGGCGTCGACCCACTCTCGCGCAAACAGTTCTGGGAGCTGATCGAACGCATCCACACGCGCCGGCCGAACATGAGCGTGATCGTTGCCACGGCCTACATGGAGGAAGCTGAGCGCTTCGATCACCTTATCGCCATGGATGCCGGAAGAGTTCTTGCCATGGGTACCGCGGGCGACCTCAAGCAGCGCGCAGGTCGAGAAAGCCTCGAAGAGGCCTTTATCGCGCTGCTTCCGGAGGCCAAACGCGCCGGTCATAAAGCCGTCGTCCTCCCGCCGAGAGTGGCGACCCGGGGAGGGCCGGCCATCGAGGCCGATGGCCTAACCATGCGATTTGGCGATTTCACAGCGGTCGATCACGTGACGGCCCGCATCGAGCGCGGCGAAATCTTCGGGTTTCTCGGCTCCAATGGCTGCGGCAAGACGACGACCATGAAAATGCTGACCGGCTTGCTGCCGCCAACCGAGGGCACGGCAAAGCTTTTCGGCCACGAAGTCGATCCCAACGACATCGAGACTCGCCGCCGCGTCGGCTACATGTCGCAATCGTTCTCGCTCTACTCGGAGCTGAGCGTGCGCCAGAACCTGGATCTGCATGCGAGCCTTTTCGATCTTTCCGCTGAACAGAGCAGGCAACGCTTCAACGAGTTGATCGGCCGGTTCGATCTCGCCGATGTCACGGAAAACTTGCCGGACAGTCTCCCGCTCGGCATCCGGCAGCGACTGCAGCTCGCGGTCGCCGTGCTGCACAAGCCGGAGATGCTGATACTCGATGAGCCGACGTCCGGTGTCGATCCGATCGCACGGGACCGGTTCTGGGAATTGCTCATTCAATTGTCGCGTGAGGATGGCGTGACGATATTCATTTCCACCCATTTCGTGAACGAAGCCGAGCGCTGCGATCGCATTTCACTGATGCACGCCGGCAAGATCCTGGCGATGGACACGCCGGATGAATTGAGAAAGGCTCGGGGCGCTGAGACACTCGAGGACGCCTTCATCGGCTATCTTGAGAACGCCGTCGCAGCCGATGCACCCCAATCCAATGCCGGCACCGTCGACGCGCAGCAAGAGGCTCCACCCGTCACGTCAGGCGCGTCCAATCGATGGTTCGATCCACGCCGCGTGTGGGCCTTTGCACGCCGCGAGGCCGTGGAACTCATTCGTGATCCAATCCGCATCGCTTTCGCCCTGCTCGGTCCGATCGTTCTCGCGATTGCAATGGCCAATGGCATTTCCTTCGACGTTGAGAAACTCGCCTACGCCGTACTTGACCGCGATCGGTCGCAGGAAAGCCAGGCGTTCCTCGATAACTTTGCGGGTTCACGATATTTCGAGCAGGGCGCTCCCATTTCCTCCCAGGCAGAGCTCGACGAGCGCCTGTCGCGCGGAGAGATCAAGTTCGGCCTGGTGATCCCGCCGAGGTTCGGCAAGGACCTGCTGTCGTCCCGTCAGCCCGAGGTCGGCGTCTGGTTCGACGGCGCCAATACGTTCCAGGCTGAAACATCGCGCGGGTACGTGCAAGGTGTTGTGGCGAACTACCTCGTCGATTTCTCAAGGCGCGAGACAGGCAACACTCCGTCGCTCTATCCCGCCGAAATCGAAACGCGGTTTCGTTACAACCAGGCGTTCCTGAGTGTCTACGCCATTTCACCGGGCGTGCTAATGCTGCTGATGTACATGTTCTCGACCATGCTCACGGCGCTCGGCGTCGTCAGGGAGAAGGAGTTGGGATCGATCACAAACCTCTACGCGGCGCCAGCGACAAAGCTCGAGTTCCTGGTCGGCAAGCAGCTGCCTTACATCGGAGTGGCGATGGTCAGTTTTCTCAGCCTGTTCATCCTGATTACGGTCTTCTTCCGCGTCCCGGTCAGCGGCAATATCGCCGCGCTGGTGCTAGGCGCCCTGCTGTTTGCCACCGCCGCCACCTCATTGGGCCTGGTCATATCCGCGTTTGTTTCATCGCAACTGGCCGCGATATTCGCATCCGCCATCATCGTCATGATCCCCAGTCTTAATTTTTCCGGGATGCTCTATCCGGTTTCGACACTGGAAGGCGGCGCTCGCGTCGTCGGGCATATCTTCCCCGCACTCTACTTCCAGAAGATTACGTCGGGTGTATTCAACAAGGGGTTGGGCTTTGCCGACCTCTATCCGAACTACCTATGGCTGGTCCTGTTCTGTCTCGCGTTCTGGCTGCTGGCAGCGCTGCTGCTGAGAAAGCAGGAGGCCTGATGCGCCGCCATCTCAAAAACATCTACCGGCTCGGCCTGAAGGAGCTAAACAGCCTGCGGCGCGATCCCGTACTGCTGTTCCTACTATTTTTCACATTCACGGTTGCCATCTACACCGTGGCCACGGGCGTTCAGACCGAGGTGCGCAATGCATCGATCGCCATTGCCGACGAGGATCAATCTGACCTATCCCGACAGATCCGGGCTGCCTTTATGAAGCCCTACTTCAAACAGCCGGCCTTGCTCGGGCTGGAGCAGATCGACGCGGTCATGGATGCCGGGCTCTTTGCTTTCGTCATCAATATTCCGCCGGACTTCCAGGCCGACGTGCTGGCCGCGCGCAGGCCGCGACTGCAGGTCAATGTCGACGCGACGGCGATGACGCTGGCGGGCAACGGCGCCGCCTATATCCAGAGCATCATCAATCGCCAGCTTGCGAATTTCGTCGGTCGCACCGACGGCACAGAAAGTCTGCCCGTGGCGCTGGTGACGCGCACGAAGTTCAATCCGAACCTCGATTCGAGCTGGTTCATGTCTGTGATGCAGATCGTCTCCAACATCACCATGCTGTCGCTCATTCTGTCCGGGGCCGCCGTCATCAGGGAGCGCGAACGCGGCACGATCGAGCATCTCCTTGTGATGCCGGTGACGCCGGGAGAGATCATGATTGCCAAGATCTGGGCCAATAGCCTGGCGATCATTCTCGCGGTGACGCTTTCGCTCTATGCCGTCGTCCAGGGTATCCTCGGCGTGGTCATCACGGGCTCGATTCCACTGTTCCTTTTGGGAGCGGCGTTCTTTCTCTACGCGATGACCGCCCTTGGCATCGTGCTGTCGACCGTGGCGCGCTCGATGCCGCAGTTCGGCTTGCTGGCGATCCCGTTCTTCGTCGTCATGAACATGCTCTCAGGCGGCACATCGCCGATCGAGGGCATGCCTGAAGTCCTGCAGGTCCTGATGCAGGCTGCGCCGTCGACGCACTTCACGCGGTTCTCCCAGGCCGTCATCTATCGCGGCGCGGGTATTGAAATCGTGTGGCCACAGCTTGCCAGGATGGCGTTGATCGGAACTGTTCTGTTCGTCTTCGCATTGATGCGATTTCGCGCCACGATGTCCGCTGCTCGGTGAGTTGACGAATGATTGAGGCCGGCATTGGACGGCGCAGCGGCTCGCGACCTCGGTGCTGATGCTGAGGCCTCTCCGAGACGAAGTCTGGGTTCTGGCCTGCTCCTTATCGCGATACCAGGGACTAAGTTGGAACCCGACCGCTCTTGACCGGAGTCTAGGCTGGCCGGAGCACAGCGTAGGTCAGGCTAGATGCTGGCGGCAAGGGCGCTGGCGGTCGATAGCCCAACGATGAGTGCGGCCTGATCGCATTGTAGTGGCGCCGCCAGTGCTCGATCAGCATCTTGGCGTCATGGAGCGTCGAAAATGCTTACGCCGCCAGCAGCTCGTCTCGGAGCTTGGAGTTGAAGCTCTCGCAGTGGTCATTCTCCCATGGGCTGCTGGGTTCGATGAAGAGCGACTTGACACCGATCCTGCTGAGCCAGCCACGCACGTTCTTGGCGACAAACTCGGGCCCGTTATCCGACCGAAAATGATCCGGCGGACCATGCTCAACGAAGAGATCGGTCAGGCAATGGAGCACATCGTCAGATCTGAGCCGGCGTGCAACGACGATCGCCAGGCATCTGCGTGTGAACTCGTCGATCACGGTCAGCGTGCGAAAGCTCCGCTGTCCTCGGTGCGGTCCTGGACGAAGTCGTAGGACCAGACGTGATTGGGCCGCTCCGGTCGTAGACGGATGCAGGATCCGTCGTTGAGCCAGAGGCGGCCGCGTTTGGGTTGTTTTTTCGGGACTTTCAGCCGTCTTGCCTGAGGCAAGCACGTAAATGGGCCGCCGCCAGATCCGGTAGACGCGCTTGACGCTGACGCGCTAGCCTTCGTCGAGGAGCAACTGACGGATGCGTCGATATCCGTACCGGCCATACTGGGTCGCCAGCCGGACGATCGACGCGGTCATTGCCGCTTCATCATCACGGACCTTAGAATTCCGGCGCTGCTTTGCACGTGACTTGTTTGATAAACGAACACGCACGACGCTCCGACATCGACAGCTGCGAGCGTGTGGCCTTCATCGTCGACCCGGCGATAGTTCTCCTTGCCTTTGCGTTCTCTGCACTTGTCGGCGTTGTCTTTGGCTTCGTTCCTGCGCGTAGCGCGGCGCGTCTCGATCCTATAGAGGCGCTGCGGCACGAGTGACGATTGCTGTCGTGCGCATCGGGGCGCGAACAAGCAATCGTCGGACATGACATTGCCCGCCAAGAACGATTGCGGCGGATGGCAAACATTGATCTGCCGCAATGCGGCCTGACCTCGGTGACGGATTAGATGTCAGTTGGCGAAGAGGAGGTGCATACGCATGGCACAGATCAGATCTCGCCGGGTCGATCCAGAGTTGACGAGACGACAACTACTGGCGATGGGAAGCGCGGGACTCGCGACCGGCGTGGTGTCGCCGTCGAAGGCAAGCGCTGCCAAAGTGGTCACGAAGGCACGCATCCTCATCGCCGGCGCGGGTGCGGCTGGGTTGACCGTCGCGAACCGGCTTGCCGCGCGGCTCGAAGGAGCGCGCATCACGCTGCTCGATTCGCGCAAGGAGCATTACTATCAGCCAGGTTACACGCTCGTCGCCGCCGGGCTAAAGTCAATCGACTATCCAGTCTCGAGCACCCGGGAATGGGTGCCCTCCGGTGTCAATTGGGTCGATGAGGCGGTTACCGAGTTCAAGCCAGACGCGCGACGTGTTGTCACCTCGGCCGGCAAGACCCTGGACTACGACTTTCTCGTCGTCGCCACGGGCCTCGACCTCGACTACAGTGCCATTGAGGGCATGACGACCGATTTGATCGGGCGCGAGGGCATTGGCAGCGTGTATGCTGGGCCCGAGGCAGCGCACAAGACTTGGCAACAGATGTCACAGTTCACCGACAAGGGCGGTGCCGGCCTGTTCCAGCGTCCGGCGACGGAGATGAAGTGTGCGGGCGCTCCGCTCAAGTACGCCTTCATCACCGACGACTACGCACGGCGCAAGAGTACGCGGCAGAAGATCAAGCTGACCTACGCCGCTCACGGCAATGCCTTGTTCGGCGTACCAATCGTCAGCGAAAAGGTACGCATGCTGTTCGCGGAGCGAAGCATCGACGTAGCCTACAACCACGTTCTTAAGGCGATCGATCCAGGCCGACGGATCGCGACGTTCGAAACGCCGCAGGGCATGGCAGAAATCGGCTACGACTTCATCAACGTGGTGCCGCCGATGCGGGCGCCCGCGGCCGTCCGCAAGAGCGCGCTCGCTTGGCAGTCGGGGCCTTTCGCGGCCGATGGATGGGTGGAGGCCGACAAGGCCACCTTGCGCCACACGCGCTTCGCCAATGTATTCACGATTGGCGACGTCGCCGGAGTGCCGAAGGGCAAGACGGCTGCCAGCGTCAAGTGGCAAGCGCCTGTGGTTGTCGAGCACATCGTCGCCGACGTCGCCGATCGCAAGTCGGATGCCGCCTACAATGGCTATACGTCCTGCCCCCTCATTACGCGAATCGGCCGCGCGATGCTGGTCGAATTCGATTACGACAACAACCTAGTTCCGTCCTTCCCGGGGATCATCGCGCCGCTTGAGGAGCTGTGGATCACGTGGCTGATGAAGGAGATCGCTCTGAAGCCGACCTACCTTGCAATGTTGCGCGGGCGCGCCTGAGGAGGACCAAACATGAAGGAGCTGACGCTATCCACCCTTCTCGCCGTATTCGAGGAGTTGTTCGGCGCTTGGCTGTTCTGGGGTCTCGTCGCCATCGCATTGGCCGTGACGATGGCGCTTGTCATTGTGCTGGTGCGTGAGCGCCGCCTAAAGACGCGCCGGCTAATCCTTTCCGAGCTAATCGGCATCGCGGGAGGGATTGCTGCGGTCTGGCTGGTCCAGTTCGTGACGAGCTCCCGACTAGCGGATCTCGGCGGACCGATCGACGCCATCATCATCATCGGCATCTGGGTCGCCGGTGCGGCAGGTACGCTTGTCGCAATCTACGCGGCAATGGGTGTGGTCTCTGGTCAAATGGGTTGGACCGAAACTTAGCAGGTGCGGTCTGCCCCGCTTCTCCGATGAACCGCCCCACCCCGACCTGCGCCGCAGACCCGGAAACTCCGTTTGGCGAGGTCGATCGCCAGGACATGCACGTCTGACATGGGCTTTTCCTTCGAAAGCGGCACCCGGCGCTGCGCTGGCATCATACGATGCCGCATGGAGGGGGCATCCGCCCCATCAGTTCATCTTCAGTGACAGGTCAGTCCTTACGCCGGCAGGCGTCAAAGAGCATTAGGTTGGGGCAGAACTCGGGCCGCTCTCCATCGCCAGACTGCTCGAGCCACCTCAGGCATTTGTCGCCTGTGCCGCAGAATAGGCATCGACAGCGCGCCTCAGCATAAGCATCACCGCTCCGCAGTCGTACCAGGGCGCGAGTGTCGACATCCAGCCGCTGCATCATTTCTTGCATCCGGCATGCTCGATTCTCCACACGCCGAAACATGGGCCAGTCCATCGGTTCCTCCGCTATCCATGCAGGGTCAACAGGCGTCACCCTCGTTAGGCGCGCCGAGAGATTGGCCGATCGACGATTAGAGCGTCGATCGTGGTCGCGTTGAGGCAATAGCCGTCCATGCCAGCCTGTACGTCGTCGTTGGACAGATCTCGCGCGCAACGCCGCCATGATTTACAATGGGCGCACACCCTCTCCAGATCCCGGTAGGTCGTCGGCAATGCGTGTTTGACGAATGCGGGGTCGAGCCCCAGCTGCTGTAGCCGCTGGGGCATCAGCTCGGCGGGGCCAGGATGGCTGCAGCAAGGACTGTGCAAATCCCGCTCGTCCAGTCCAACATCGTGAGCCATCCGCCGCAGCTCGCTCGGTGGGCATGCTGCCAATTTGGCGATCGCTCGGCGATTGAGCAAGAAGCGGCGCCAACGCGCGCGCACTTGGGCAAGACTTGTGTGACCAGTTGGCTGAGTCATGGCGTTGCTCCTTACACTGGATGGTAGCGCTGGAGTACATGGGAGGAGGTGGATTGATCGCTTGCCCTTCTGCACTGACGGAAGAACGCGACGTTGTGAGAGTACCGTGGGAGATCCGAAGGAGGGCTAGGTTGCAAGGACGCAATTCCCCCGCAGCACTGTTGCTCGCGGCTTTGGACGATGCACTTGGGGCGGGCTTCGAACCAAGCCGCGCCCTTGGCGGCGGTGGTTGCCGCGTTCCGATCCGCACCGATGCGCAGGATCGCGCTGTTCACCAGCACGTCTTGGCTAAAGATCCGATCCATCATCGGGCGGCGGTAGCATAACTCGGTCACTGCGCTTTCCTCCGCCCCGTTTGGGCTTGCAGGAATGAACCGCACTAGGTTTGACATAGATTAAAATCGGGCGCGACCGTGCGCTCTTTGATACGGACCTCACGGATACGGACCTCGCGGCAGCGATCAGGAAGGGGCCGCGCACGCTCGCGAGGTACGTGGCAACAGGCGAATCTAAACCCACCCCGCGGTCATGTTCTGACCGCCAGCCTTGAGATGATCCTCGATTCTGGCGACTCCAGCGAATTCCTCGATGAGTACCCGAAGCGCATTGCGCTGATCAACGGACGGCACCGTGCCCCAAGCCTCGACAATACCATCCTTCACTGAAATATTGAGATAGGCACTATCGAGCCACGGCTGCTTGCGGATTTGCTCCATGATATTGCGCTGCAAGGTGGCATCGTCAGAATTTACGACGGGCGTGCCGACGCTCACTTGGCTTAGCACACGCACGAGGTCACCGCGCGAGATGATCCCCACGAGACTCCCGCCGCGCACGACGGGAACCCGCTTCAGCTTATTGGTGTCAAGCACATCCGCAACCTCGCTCAAACCGGCGTCCTCGCGTACCGAGATCACGTGCCGAGACATCACTTCGTGAACCTTCAACCCATGACTCTTCGTGTATTGGCGCGCCATCTGATCAGGATTCGACACGAATTTGGCAAACCAGGACTGCTTCTTTTCGGTTCCCGTTTCGACACGGTGGAGCAGGTCGCTGGCCGTCAGCACGCCGACGAGGCGGCCATTGGCCGCAACAACCGGAACACCACTCACCCGCTTCTCCGTCATGATACCCGCAGCTTCTCGCACGCTGGCTTCAGGTGTCACCGTGGCCACGTCGCGTGTCATGATTTCCTTGGCTTCCATGGCACATCCTCTCTTGTCAGGTCTTTGATTCAAGTGGATCCGCGCGGTGAACATGCGCATTGATGCGCGTCAATACTAAGGGTCCGTAGTCGAGCCTGAATGATTCGTCCGAATATGCGCCGAGGGATGCAAAAGCGCTGCGCGGATTGAGGCAATGGCAGCGGATTATCATCCGCAGCCGATGTCAGAAATGGGCATGACGGCGGCTCACTGTCGTGCGCAGCCAATATGCGTCCTTCCTCGTCGCTCCGCGTTAGGCAGTCTTGCGGGTCTCGGGAGCCAGTACCCTTCGGAAATCTCTCGGCTTCAATGCGATGCTCTCTAAGGTATGGCGGTCGAGTACGCCGAGAAAGGCGTCGATTGCCTCATCCAAAACGCTCGGCAGGCGGCAACAATTGGTAATGACGCACTGGTTGCCGGTCGCAAAGCATTCGACAATGGCGAAGTCCGGCTCCGTCGCGCGCAAGACCTCACCGAGATGGATCTCGTCGGCCGCCTTGCCGAGCCTTAACCCCCCGGTCCGGCCGCGCACGGCCGTCAGGTAGCCCGAGCGCGTGAGCGCATTGACGACTTTCATCAGATGCGCGCGCGATACCCGGTAAGACAGGGCCATCTCCTCAATGGTGACGAGACGATCACCGGCTGCGTGCGCGTACATGAGGACGCGCCACGCCAAATCGGAGAACCTGGTCAATTGCATCGGGGTGCCCCTGCGTCAGAATGCGAATAGATTCATTCTTGACATATCTTACTCGCGGTAGCAACTTCACATAAGGTTCATGTTAAGTATATCTTTGGAGGTGGACATGCTGCAAAGAGTGGACCAGCAGGACGACCGCACGACCTCCGACGCGCGTCGCACACCCCGCAGCCTTCTCAACCAGACAACGGACGCCGATGACGGGCTCCTGCGGGTCGCGGGGCCGTTAATGGCTGTGTGCTACTCCATCGCATTCGGGGCCGCATGGCTCACGTTCCGGGGTTCGAACGCCGCCCTGTTCCCCGTGGCAATCAGCATCTGCTTTGCCGTCATGTACTTCACCATCCCGATTCTTCTGATCAAGGTTCGGAACCGGCATGATGCGCGCTGGCATTCGGAAGAGGCGGAGCGCACGAGTGCAAGTATCGAAATCTATACGGGGCGCCTGACGCGGTTTGAGGCGCTGACCCAGATGTTGATCGTGCCGATTGCGGTGGCCTTTGCGTTCGTCTGCTTCGGTACGATTTGGACAATCTTGGGTTCGTGAGGCGCGCATGACGTTTGTCGTCACCGAGAACTGCATCCGATGCAAGTATACCGATTGCGTGGAGGTGTGCCCGGTCGACTGCTTCTACGAAGGCGCGAACATGCTGGTCATTCACCCTGACGAGTGCATTGATTGTGGGGTCTGCGTGACGGAATGCCCTGCGGAAGCCATTGTCGCGGACAGCGATGCTGCGGCTACCGATCTCTGGCTAGGGATCAACCGCACGTACGCCGAGCTTTGGCCGAACATCGTATCCAAGAAGACGCCGTTGCCGGATGCCGGAGCACACGATGGGCGTGCCGGAAAGCTGGCGGAGCTGTCGCCTGAGCCCGCAGCCGAAGAGGAAACGGCGTGACTCGCATGGCGACAACCCAGCTGGCGGGGCACGATCGCTGCTTCCAGAGGCGAAGCTCAGCGACATGTCGCTCTAGACGGCCCGCCGGTCCGGCCTTACGCGGGCGCGGATCCATTGGAAGCTCTGAGGGCCGCGTATCTCTGACGCGGCAGATATGGCGGGTGCGATTGACGGCCGACGAGGAGGCGTGATGGAAACCCATGTCAGGACTTGGCGCGTCGCAGCGAGAGCGCGTCTGAAACAGGAGCGACAGGAGCTTTCAGCGACCGATCGCCGCTTCCTCACCGAGGCCATCGCGCGCAATCTCGACAGGGTGTTCGAGCGTCTCACGTGCGGGACGCTCGGCATCTACTGGCCGATCAAGGGCGAATTCGACATCCGAGCCTGGGCGGCGGGCATCAGCGCGCGCAAACGCTGCCGGCTGGCGCTTCCGGTCGTGATTCGCGAGCACGCACCGCTGGAATATTGGCGCTGGCAATCTGGCGATGAGATGGTGCGCGGATTTTGGGGCATCATGGTGCCGAAGACGCCCGTCGCCGTGGCGCCTGATGTGGTCATTGCGCCGCTTCTCGGCTTCTCCGATCTCTACCGCCTCGGCTACGGTGGCGGATACTTCGATCGCACGCTCGCTGTCCTGCAGCCGAAACCAAAGGCAATCGGCATCGGCGCCGAGTCCGGCCGGATGCAGGGTTTTGTCCCACAATCCCACGACATTCCGATGGATGTGATCGTCACCGAAGCCGGCGTCTATCGCGGGCCAACCATGGCGGAAGGCAGCCATGAACATCAATGATTTCGCGATCAGATTCTTCGCCGTCAATGTACTCTTTACGCAACCGACGCTCCGCCCAATCGCACGAATCGCACTCCCTTAAGCATGAGAACTCGATTGAAATTCCGTCGTCTCATGCTTCACTTCCAATCCCATCACGACACCAGTTCCATCCCTGCGTGGAACAAGCAGCAGCTTTCCCGCGCTCCGTCGTCGCGTGGTGACAGCGACGAGGGAGCACCGAGAAGCCAATCATCCTTGAAAGCGACTACAGCCCTGTCGATGCCGTCGATGCCCAGCGCCGTTCCACCGACGGGCAAGTCGGACGAGAAGGCTCGGGCCATGTTAACCGGCTAGAACGCGCCGGTGGCATGGACAATCATTCATCAGCGGCAGAGTTATGTCACTTGCCTCAACGCCCGCAAGGCTGAGGTCGAGGTCAGCGTGGTTCGCGACAAGGCCGTAGTCGGGCGGCGAAACGGAGTAGGGTGTGAGCGCCGTGGAGATCTGGCGATGTTACAGGCTTGGCGCTGGATGAGCGCAGTACTCCTTCGGGTCTTTGAACCCGAAGTTCGAGCCTGGTACGGGCTTGAGCCGCTGTGGAAGGTGTTTTGGGGTTATGGCGTACTGGCGAGCGCCGTCATTATTGCTCTCTATGCAGTTGCCACGATCGAGCGTCGCGCCGCCATGCAACAACTACTCTTGATGTTTTTTGCCGGCTATACGATCTGGATTCTCGTGTCGGTGTGGCGCTGCGCAGCAACGTCCATGCCGATTTGGCAAACGCTTGCACGCAGCTCGACCGTGGCGTGGGCAGTAAATGCGGTGCTGGTCATCTTCTTCCTCGAGCTCGATCTGATGGCCGATTGGCTGCGCCTCTCATGACAAGGGTCGGTCGCTGCGCATCACAGTCGCAACCGCGCCTCGCAAGCAAGCCGAATGGAGCGGGCAATCTGAAACGCGAGGGCTGTAAACGTCACCGCCCAAGCGAGCATGGCGACGTAAACGAAAATGCGCGGAATAACCTGCAGAAACGGTAGCTCCAACGCCCGGGAAAGCTGGATTGTGCAAGTGGTGTACATCCCGAGCGGGAATACCATTCCCCAGAACTGTGGCTCGTAGCGTACGCGATCTCGACGGACCAGGTACCGCCAGACCATCAACGCAATGAGCAGGGGGATCCACCACGTCGCAACAGACCAGAAGAACACGGTAAAACCTTTAAGGAATGGTCTGAACTCGCTCAGAACGATCCACATGTTGGTGCGCTGAAGCAGGACCGAGCCGGCCAGCGTCGAGATGGCGACGGCCCCCATGTTGATCCAGTACGGCGGTCCGAAATCGTCGGTCGTTAGCCGGACGAAGGTGAGGCGATAGAAGATCAATGGGATGATCGCCAGATAGAGCATGCAGCCGACCATGAACATGGCGAGGCAGAGGAACTGGATGGCCTCGGGCGGCGCCGCGTCAGCGCCCAGTGTGCCGCGCAGCACGACGATCGACTGGGTCGCAACGGCGGCGATCAGCCAGGCCCCGTTGATGCCGGTTGCAAGCGAGGGTTTGTGCTCGCGGATCGTGACGGCAGTGAAAAAGGCGTACATCACGAGGCACCACAGCACCACTCCGGTCCACCAGAGCACCAAACCGACCTCCACGGCACCCACGACGACGACGTTCTGCGTGCCGAGCACACAGGTTCCAGCGACGATCGTAAAGAAGCCCGGCGCCCGCTGGTGATTGGAGAGATCGTCGACGATCTTGGCAGGGAAACGACAAATGCGCAGGAACGTCAGCAGCCACAAGACGCCATACGCTGCCCAGTTGATGAGGAGCAAGGCTTTGGGGATGTATGGAATGGCCAAGAGTTCCGATGCGATCGAAATCACCCCCGTGGCCATGACCAGAGCGAAGTAGCCGGGAAAAAGCCCTTCGGCAGCGCTCAACAGCAACGTCGATAGTGCCGCGTCGACCCGTATTCGAGAGCCCAAAACGGCCTCCTTGTCACCCGCGCCGCCGTGCCAACAGTGGCACATAGACGATGACGAATCCGGCGAATGCGATCACGCAGGCAATCGCCGAGACATGTGGCATCAGCTCCCGGAGCATATCGAAGGCAGCTGCGGTCCGCGCCACGGCCGCGACAACCGCTGTCACGTAGATCAGTCGGATCTGTCTCGTCGCGGCGAGCGGCAGGCCTGTATGCCCCATCCGCGCGCGCGTCGTCACGCCGATAGCTCCGATTATCCATCCGCGATCGGGCCGAGTTCCGCATCCGCTCATGCACGCAGCTGTTTGACCGCAGCAATTGTCATTTGGAGTTCAGCGAGAAGGTTGAACGGTACCTATCGACGATCGTAGCTCAGGCAAGGATCTCCTTGTAAGCCGCTCGAGTGACCTGAAATCTTTCGAACGGAAACTTGATAGGGACGCCTTCTATTGCGGCCAACAACATCATCAGATGAGCTTCCCATCCAGCACAAGAACGGGCAATGTCTTCGTCTTCTGGAATTTGAAGTGTTAACGTCAATCTTGTTCCCCCGACGTCCGGTGCGATTTCCCAGCGCACGGGGCGCTTCGGTTCACCAGAGCTGCTCCAACTGTATTCCAGTAAGCTTGGTGGCTCGAATTCGCTGACCGCACTGTCTATAACAATACCACTGTCGGTGAAGTTCAGTTTCGCGGCACCACCTTTGCGCTGCTCAATCCGACCCGGCGCTAGCCATTCCACCATCCGATCTGGATCGGTGAGCATCGCCCATACCTGCGATTGGTCGTGCGCAAGAAATCGCTCCAGCCGAACCTTGTAACACCCATTGCCGCGTTCGATTGCGCCTAGATTCTCATTTTCTTGAGTCATGAATGTCCATGCACTCCATTGTTCGTGCGTTAATTTGGTTTCGTTGCCTTGCATTTCGAGGAGTGCACCTACCGGCGGCAGTGAACCACGTCTCGATGGACCTCATGCGCGCCATTTTGTATTCGCGGCGCATGCCGCCAAAGCGCGCGATCGCGTAGAACCCAGACCGCAGAGACGATCACTCCGCCACCTCTTTTCGGCCGCGGTGCGGGCGGTTCTCCGCTCCGGCGAGCGCACGCAGGCGCCGCCGAAGACGATGATGATCGATCGAATGTCCCAACCCCGCCGTGTCCTGTCGCACAATTGGCATTGATTGCACGACAGAGCTCCATCTGGGCGGAAGCTGAAAACTCGATGGGGCCGGAACTCTGCCCAAAGCCCACAGAATAGGCGAAAACGAGAGATGGTCTGTCAAATATAGAGTGCTCCCGCCGAGCGATGGAAGAAGCCGTTCGAGTACGCAGCAGATGGACAGACGTCGCGGCTGCGCAGAAAGGCTTCGTCGGCATCGCGGCGGCCGTCCAGCACGTCGCGGAAGAGGTGCGCGATGGCGACCATGTCGTACATGTGCGGCGACAGGCGCAGCGATGAGACACCGATGTCGACCAAGTCGTTCGCTTCCCTCAGCAGATTGCAGAATGCGTAGGAGAGCGTCTGCACGCCGTTAACGACCAGGAACGGCTCATTGTCGAGCGTCTCGACCGCCATCCCATCGGCATCCTGGTCGCAAACGAACTGGCAGGAATCCTTCGAGTGGCCATGCACACGTGCATGATAGCAGCGCGCGGAGATGGCGAGCGGTGTTCGGCCGAAGGCCCACACCTCGATCGTGACGTCCGGCGTCCCTGTGGCGATCGCCTCAATCGATGATCTCGGGAGCTCTGGCGGCAGCGCGACAAGGCGGGCGCCACGGCTGGCCAAGAACCCGAGCGTGCCCTCATTGTATACATTGACGAAAGGGCCGATCGCGTGAGGCCGGCCTGCAACAGCCGGTAGCAGCGAGACGTCGTTGACCTCCACCATATGACGCCCGTTGACCAGCTCCGCGCCATGCCGCGCCTCACGCTTGAGTGTCGGTAGAGCCAGGGAACTCAACAGAACCTCCTTCCCCGCGCGCTCCAGTCTCTCGATTACGTTCGGTAGGATATCGGCGAAGAAAACCTGACGCTTGGAGCACACGACCTCCCCAACGCACACATGGTCGACAGGAGCTTCATCGGCGATTCGGAAGTAAAAATCGCGCCAGCGGTCGACCGGCCAGTTGAACAGAACTGGTCCGAGCGTCAGGGTCGTGCTTTGCATAGCTTGCACTCCATCGCCGCGCCTCAGCGCCACGTTTTCAGATAGGCGCCGCATGTTGCGCTCTGCCCCTCGCTCACTTGCGCGAGGACACTGTGGGGGATCTCGGCGCCGCTCGCCATCGCATGCAGCGCGGCGCGGAACTGGGTCACGACGGCCTTCGTGTACGCGCGGCTGCGCTGGCGCCCTTCGATCTTGAGTGCTTTGACGCCGGCTCGGCAGAGCGCAGGGATCAGCGTGCTTGCGTCGAGGCTGACCGCATCCTCAAAGATCTGACCTGACACGTTGTTCGCCCGGAAAGCTCCCTTGCATAACGTCGGGTAGGCAGCCGGCTGGCCTGCCGGAATGCGATTGATCGTGAAGTTGCCTAGGCGAGTGACTAAGTCACCTTTCGATTCATGATAGCCTACGTGACTGGCTGGAGAGCAGACGCCGTGCATGTTGGGTGACTGGCCGGTGACGTAGGAGGAAAGCGAACATCGTCCTTCTGCCATTACACAGAGGCCGCCGAAGACGAAGACCTCCGTCTCGCAGGAAATGGCGCCATTGATATCCGCGATTTCGGCAACGCTCAGCACGCGGGGCAAGACGACCCGCTTGACACCGAAAGCATCGACGTAAAACCGGATGGCCTCTGGATTCGCGGCGGCAGCTTGTACGGAGAGGTGCAGGCGGAGATCGGGGTAGTGCCCCGCGGCATAGGCCAACAGGCCGATATCGGCCAGAATCACGGCATCGACAGACAGTGCGGCGGCATCATCGACGGCGCGGTGCCACAACGTGGCGGCGCCGGCGCGCGGAAACGTATTGATCGCGATGAAGACCTTGGTGCCGTGCTGGTGGGCGTAATCGACGGCTGCAGCCATATCCGAACGGCTGAAATTCAGGCCGGGAAAGTTGCGGGCGTTCGTCTCATCCTGAAAGCCGCAATAGACAGCATGGGCTCCGGCATCGACGGCGACGCGCAAAGCGGGAGGTGTTCCCGCCGGGCAGATCAGCTCCATGTCCTTCCCGGTCGTCGGTGTCATGGTTGGGTCCGCTCGTTGTCTGTCGCATATCCTCGTCGAGGTTCATCAGCGAGTAGTCCTCGCAGCAGCTTTCCAGGCTGGCTGATCCACAATCTAACCAATGCGAGCGCTTCGCTCAGCAGCTTGATCTCGGCAGCATCCACGGCGTTGCGCAAAGCCAGTACTGCCGCGATGTCCCCCGTCACGACGATCTCGCGCGAGAAGAACAGCGCATCTCCATCGGCTTCTCCGTCGACGAGCCCGATAAGTGCCGCCAGCGTCCCGGTGATCCGCGCATGAAGGAGTCGCTCGTCGAAAGAGCGGAGCACGCGCAATCCCACAACGCTGTGGTGCAACTCGATCTCTACGGCAAAAGGCACGTCGCTTGGATCGATCCCAAAACGCAGCCGATCGGTGCGGCCGATGCGTTCGAGTATGTCGGGGTGGCGGGCCACGATGCTGCTCGCGAGCTGCTGCAGGAAGATCTCCAGCGGCAGCAGAGGCAGCGGGCGCAACGCGGAAGAGACGAAATCCGGCACGCGGAAATCATGCCTGAACGACAAGGTGAACATAGCGTCCCTCATGCGCCCGCTGCCCTGAGCTAGGCACTCTCAACTAACCGATGTCGCGACGGGGTCACTTAACCAAAGTCAAGGCGCATCGGCCGCCGATCGGAAAAGTCGTGGCAACTCCGAAGGGAGGGACCATGTCCTTTCGCAATCTACCGAACTTTCGGGACCTGCGCGCATTCCGGGACTTCCTCGATACGGCCGATCGGTTGACGAAGGTGGCAACACCCGTCTCCACCGTGCACGAGATGACGGAGATCCATCGACGCGTGCTGGCGCGACGCGGGCCGGCGCTGCTTTTCGAGAGCGCGGTTCTCCCGAGCGGAGAGGCCGCTCGGATGCCGGTGCTCGTCAATCTCTTCGGCTCGATCGAGCGCGTTGCGTGGGGTTTGGGCGTGACGCGGGAGCGGATATCAGCGCTTGGAGAGCTGCTGGCGCGATTGCGGCAACCAGAACCCATCGACGGTTTCAAGGGCTTGCGGGAAAGCTGGCCACTCATCAAGGCGGCTCTGACGCTCCTGCCGACAATGGTCAGCCGACCGGCGGCCCACGAAGACATTTACATCGAAAAGGACGTCGACCTGACGCGCCTGCCGATCCAGACGTGCTGGCCGGGAGAGCCCGCACCGTTGATCACGTGGCCGCTCGTCATCACGCGCCCACCCACGTCGGACGATCTTGCGGACTACAATGCAGGTGTCTACCGGATGCAAGTGCTTGATCGCGATCGCGCCATCATCCGGTGGCTGGCGCACCGCGGCGGCGCTACGCATCATCGCTTGTGGTCCGCTGCTGGTCAGGAGATGCCGATTGCCGTCGCCATCGGCGCCGACCCGGCGACCATGCTATCGGCCGTTCTCCCTCTGCCCGAGGGGATGTCTGAGTTGCGCTTCTCCGGCGTCCTTAGAGGTGAGCGGCCGCGCCTTGCCCGGTGCGTAACTCAGCCGCTGATGGTTCCCGCCGACGCCGAGATCGTCATCGAAGGCACGGTATCGCCCAACGAAACCGCGCCGGAAGGCCCGTACGGCGACCACACGGGCTACTATAACGCCGTCGAACGCTTTCCCGTTATGCGGGTGACCGCGATTACGAGCCGGCGCGCACCGATCTACGTTTCGACCTACACCGGGCGTCCCCCTGACGAACCCTCGATCATCGGCGAGGCGCTCAACGAACTCTTCATCCCGATCCTGCGTGGCCAGATCCCTGAAGTCGTCGATTGCTGGCTCCCGCCCGATGCCTGCTCGTATCGCGTAGCGGTCGTCTCGATACGCAAGCGGTATCCCGGACATGCGCGGCGCGTGATGATGGCGTTGTGGGGAATGATGGTGCAGTTCTCCTATACGAAGGTGGTCGTGGTCGTCGATGATGACATTGATGTGCGCAATCCTCGCGATGTCTTGTGGGCATTGTCGACGCGCATGGATCCCAGCCGCGACCTCACGGTGATCGACCGGACGCCGATCGACTATCTGGATTTCTCATCTCCGCTGAGCGGTCTTGGCGGAAAGCTCGGGATCGATGCGACGAACAAGATCGGGACCGAGACAACCCGAGAATGGGGGCAACCGCTGGCCATGGATCAGGCGGTCATGGATCGCGTGGACCGAATGTGGTCAAGGTTTGGGCTTGATGGCGCACAGGGCTCAGCCACTGGGAGCGGCCGATGAGCCGCCAGCGGGTCGTGCTCGGCATCAGCGGCGCATCCGGCGCGGCCATCGGCGTACGCATCGCCGAACTCCTCGGCCAATCGCCGGAAATCGAAACCCATCTCGTCATCTCTCCCGCCGCCCAGAAGACGCTGGCGATCGAAATCGGCCCGGATGCCGTCGCTCATCTTGAGCGTTGTGTCGCAAAACGGCATCCGAGCGACGATATCGGCACAGAGATCGCAAGCGGCTCGGTTCCGACGGCTGGGATGATCGTCGCACCGTGCTCCATGAGGACGCTCTCAGGCATTGCCTGCGGGATCGCCGACAATTTGCTCATCCGCACGGCCGATGTGCACCTCAAGGAGCGAAGGCCCCTTATACTGGTTGCTCGCGAAAGCCCGCTGCATCTCGGTCATCTGAGGGCGATGGCCGCCGTTACGGAGTTCGGGGCCATCGTGGCGCCGCCGGTCCCCGCCTTCTATCTGCGGCCCGAGCGGCTGTCCGACGTAGTGGACCAGATCGCGTTGCGCACGATCGATCTATTGCGTTTGCGCAATGCGCCACGGGCGCGGCCATGGTCGACATCTGGACACTGATAGAAGAAATGCGGTCACAGCTTATGACAAGTTATCGCGCCTCGGTTCCGAGATACACCAGCTATCCGACCGCACCCCATTTCTCGCCGGACGTGGATCACACCCGGTATGCGCGCTGGTTGTCGAGCCTGCCGTCCGGCGCCGATCTCTCGCTCTACATTCATATCCCGTTTTGTCATCAGCTATGCTGGTACTGCGGGTGCAATACCAAGGCGACCAAGCACTACGCGCCCGTTGCACGGTATTTGCAGGCGGTCGAAATCGAGATTGCACGCGTCGCAGAACACATACCCACACATTGCATCACACAGATCCACTGGGGTGGCGGGTCGCCAAACATTCTTGCGACAGCGGATATCCGCTCGCTGTCCGAGACGATCCGCGCGCACTTCAGCATCGATCACGATGCGGAGTTCGCCGTCGAAATGGATCCGCGCCACCTTGATCCCGAGCAAATTCATGCGTTCGGCGACGCTGGCATCTCGCGGCTCTCGCTCGGCGTCCAGGATTTCGATGATTCTGTTCAGGCGGCGATCGGTCGCCAGCAGAGCTTTGAGATGACACGCCGGGCCGTTGATGCCTTTCGAGACCTGGGCGTTGCATCGATCAATATCGACCTCATGTACGGGCTTCCGCATCAGACGACAGAAAGCGCAGAGCGCACCGCCGCCCAGGTGCTCGCGCTTGCGCCGGATCGAATCGCTGTCTTCGGCTATGCCCATCTGCCGCAGCGCATGAAGCACCAGCGGCTGATCCCGGCAGAAGCATTGCCGGGTCCTGACGAGAGGCTCGCTCAGTCGATCAGGATCGGGGAGATCCTCGTTGAGCATGGCTACGTTCGGGTCGGCCTCGATCACTACGCCAAGCCGACTGACAAGCTAGCTTCCGGCATAGTTGCTCGAAACTTCCAGGGCTACACGACTGATCGATCCGATGCCCTGATCGGCATCGGCGCATCAGCGATCAGCCGTCTGCGGGAGGGGTATGTTCAGAACGCCGTCGCTGCCGCCGACTACACGCGTTGCATCGAACAGGATGGCTTGGCGACAGCCAAGGGCATCGAGCTTTCCAGCGAGGACAAGGCGCGAGCGCACGTCATCGAGCGCCTCATGTGCGATCTTGTGTTCTCCGCAAGCGAAGTGCAGGCGAAATTCAGCGGGGTCGCCGATCCGATTCTGCGGGACGCAGACCGGCTGCTGACCGACGAAGAGAATGCCGGCTTGATCCGAGGCACCTTGGACGGCTTCGTCATCACCGAGCGTGGCCGCCCTTTCGTTCGCAGCATTTGCGCCCAATTCGACGCATATTTGGCCAGGACCAAGGTCCTGCATTCGGCCGGTATCTGATCCGAGCGGTCATCCATCGTCGCCAGTGAACTCGACGAACGCCGCGAGGCGGGCCATATCGGCGATTTCCACGACATCACGTTCGACGCTGACGCCGAGCGGCCGCAGGCGCGCAAGCGCTCGCGAGAAACTTTCCGGCTTCATCCCGAGCCGGTTGGCTATGAGTCCTTTCTCGAACGGAAGGTCTACGATAGCGGGGCCCTCCTGGCCGTCCGCGAGGCGGAGTATGAATTCAGCGATGCGTTGCGGCGCAGATCGGACTTTTATTTGCTCGATCTGCTCGACGAGAGATTTGAGCTGGTACGAAGCTGCGGCGAGCATCGACAAGGCTAGCTCGGGCTGGTTGCGGATGCGCGTCCGGAACGCGTTGCCGTCGATACGCACCAGGCGCGCCGACGATACCGTCGCGGCGCTGGCAGGGTATCGACCGCCAAGAAACATGGCCGCCTCAGCGAATGTCTCGCCGCGCTTGAAAACGTGCAACACGACCTCGAGGCCGTCCGAGGTCGTGCGATAGATCTTCACCCACCCTTCGAGAATGACAAAAAAGGCATCAGCCGCCTGTCCTTGGTGGAAGAGCGGCGTGCCTTTTTCATATGCGCGCGCCACGAGACCGCCGGCGAAATCTTGCACGATGTCCGGCGGCATGCCGCTCAGCAGGGGTGTCGATCGAACGATATGCCAATCTGCGGGGTCCATCTGCGCTCACAGAGATCGGGCGTCGATTGTCAAGTATGCATTAGATGCTACTTCTGACACCGATCTCCAAGTTCAATCGTGACGACCGGCGTGGGCATTGGGCTAGATCAAACAGCAACAGGATTGCCGGCCCTTTAGTGCCTCTCAAACCGGTCGACGAACGTTTTCTCCGCTACTGCAGACTGTTTGCACCTCTCGATGAGAACGATTTTAGCCTGCCGACGCGCAACCACCGCGTGGTGGAGTTGGCCACCGGCCAGCCGCCGTTCGAGCAGGACTCGAGAGCGGAAGCGTTCTTCGTGGTTCTTGAGGGATGTGTGGTTCTGTACCGCGATCAGGACAATGGCAACCGTGTCGTGATCCATCTCTTTGGTCCGGGCGGCTCTTGCCGAGGCGCTGCTATCGGACGACGATCTGGCTTACTTCGTGAGCACCGAGGCTGCATCGCGTTTGCTGGTCGCGCGATTCGACATACTGACCTACCGCCAGCGAATGTGGTGTCGAGGCAAGACGCGGCCACGTCATCATCCTCGACGTGCGCCGGCTGGACGATTTCATTGCCGCGAGGGATGGCTGAGGTGTCCAGCGAGCGGTTGCGCCCTTGCGTACACAATCGCTTTGCACAGGCCGGCGATTAGCTCCAAAGCGAGTCATCACACGAATTATGACTGTAAAAATCAACAATTGTTAGAAGAAAAGAATATGGGCACTCACCGCGCTCAAGGGAGGATTGAGATGGCACGAGGCGGCCCTCGCACCATAACGCCGTGCCCGGCATCATCGGGCAGAGTTTCTTCGACGGTAACGACCAGCCACGCGTTCAGATCCGTGGATCGGGCTTGCAGCGGAACGCAGTCGAGCGTGGGATCCTGGTGCTGCAGGACGCTCGTTGCCAAGCTGCCGGGAGGGCCCCACGCATTCAGTACAGTGGTATGGTCGGCCGCGCTTCTGATATGGCCGTGCGGCTACTGGCCTTTGCTCTCGGATCCAGCTTCGACCCGCAGACACGCGTGCTGAGCGCCGAAACGTCACACGGCTGGATCGTCGATAGTCGACGATGGCTTCGCGAGATTGCGCAATGCTTCGACGTCTTGAATCTCGACTACCGCCCCACACACTCTCACCCTGTAGGGAACGAGTGCCATAAATGATCTTGAAAGAACTTCCGGCGCCATGCCGAGACAGGAGGCAAGTACTTTCTTCTCGAATGGCAGCGTGAAGCTCTTCTTCGTCCCTAACCGTTCATGATGTGTTAGCAGAAAATTTGCCAGTCGCTCGATAGTTGATTGCAGTTTCTGATTCTTGAGCTCTTTCATGATGCCGCGATAGGCACCGGCGAGTTCAAGCGCTATTGCCTGCGCGAACGTGGCATCGGCATTAAATAGCTGCCGCACAGCCTCGGCTGGCACTAGGAGGACGCGCGCTGGCGATAGCGTCCGGACCGAACCGAGACATACCTTGTCAAGGATCAGAGCGGCAATAGAAAAGCTGTCGCCGGGGCCGAGAACCGCGACGGTCGTTTCGCGGTCGCGATAAGTCGAGAAGACCTCCACCTGCCCGTCGACAACTACGTGCAGAAAGTCCGCCGTCTCACCCTCGCGTATCACCTCAACATGCGAGGGAAAGCGTTGAAGCTTCGAATTGCGCAGCAACGCTTCGATGTGGCCAGCCTCGACGTCAGCAAAGAGCAGCATCCGACGTATCCTGCTCTTATCTCGAAGGCGCATGACAATCGTCCGTATACCAGCGCTAGATCACACAGCGCAAGTCAGGGTGTTCCTCGTACTTTTAGGTTGGTCCGGGGTATGGTAGTTGACCGAAGTCAAGGACCGTTCGATGCTGCGACGCAATAGTCACCCTTGCAGCACCAGGGACCTGGGGTGAATATGCCGAGCATCGTCACTACCAAATCGGACCAGAGCCGTGCGCTCTGGCTTTCCACGATTGCCTTTACCGTATGCTTCGCCGTCTGGACGATCTTCGCCATCATCGGCATCCAGATCAAAGCAGACCTCGGTCTCAGCGACACCCAGTTCGGTCTCTTGGTCGGCACGCCGATCCTGACCGGCTCACTCATTCGGCTGATTCTTGGCATCTGGGCGGACCAGCATGGCGGCCGCGTCGTCTACACATTGACGATGTTGAGCGCCGCGGTCATGACCGCCCTGCTGACGTTCGCCCACGACTTTCCGACGTTCCTTCTTGCGGCCCTCGGTGTCGGTATCGCCGGCGGTTCGTTCTCGGTTGGCGTCGCGTATGTCGCGAAGTGGTATCCGAAGGAGAAGCAGGGTACCGCGCTCGGCATCTTCGGTGCCGGCAACGTCGGCGCGGCGGTGACAAAGTTTGCCGCACCAGTGATCATGGTCGCCTATGGATGGAAGAGCGTCGCGCTGATCTGGGCGGCGGCTCTTGCGGCCATCGCCGTCATCTTCTTCCTCTTCGCCAAGGATGATCCCGACCTTGCGCGCCGTCGCGCCGCGGGACAGAAGCCCGAGCCGCTTTCCGCTATGCTCGAGCCGCTGAAAAGCGTCCAGGTCTGGCGCTTTTCTCTCTATTACTTCTTCGTATTCGGCGCCTTCGTCGCGCTCGCGCTGTGGCTGCCGCGCTATCTGATCGGCGTGTATGGACTCGATATCACGGCTGCCGGCATGATCGGCGCGCTGTACTCGATCCCGGCTTCGATCTTCCGAGCTTACGGCGGGCACCTCTCCGACAAGTACGGCGCGCGCCGGATCATGTATTGGACCTTCCTTGTCTCGGTCATTTGTACTTTCGTCCTGTCGTATCCGCCGACGCAGTACGTTGTCGAAGGTATTCGCGGTCCGGTCACCTTCTCGACGCGGATGGGACTCATCGGCTTCATCGTCGTGATCTTCGTGCTTGGCTTCTTCATGAGCCTCGGCAAAGCCGCGGTCTACAAGCATATCCCGGTCTACTATCCCGATCGTGTGGGCGCGGTCGGTGGCATTGTCGGGCTCGTCGGGGGCCTTGGCGGCTTCGTCCTGCCGATCGCCTTCGGCGCACTCAACGACCTTACCGGCGTCTGGCAGAGTTGCTTCTGGCTGCTGTTCCTCATCGTCTCGGTTTCGCTCGTTTGGATGCATGTTGCTGTCCGCGAGATGGAGAGATCAGCGGCTGAGTCGGGTGTGCCCGTGCGCCGGCTTCCGGAGCTGCCGGAAATGCAACCCGTGCACGGCCCGGCGCAGGAGGGCGCGCTGGCGGCCAGGGGCGCGATAGAGGATTGGCGCCCAGAGGAGAAGAATTTTTGGGAGAGCCGTGGACGCGCGATCGCGCGGCGCAACCTGTGGATTTCCGTTCCCTGCCTGCTGCTCGCGTTCGCGGTGTGGATGGTTTGGTCGGTTGTCGTTGCGAGATTGCCGAGCGTTGGCTTCGCCTTCAACAATGATCAGCTCTTCTGGCTCGCTGCGCTTCCCGGTCTATCCGGCGCGACGCTGCGCATCTTCTACAGCTTCATGCCGGCCATCTTCGGTGGTCGCCTGTGGACGACCCTCGCAACCTGGTCTCTGCTCATTCCGGCACTCGGCATGGGCTTCGCCGTCCAGAATCCCGATACGCCCTACTGGATCTTCCTCGCGCTGGCACTGCTCTGCGGCTTTGGCGGCGGCAATTTCGCCTCGTCCATGGCCAACATCTCGTTCTTTTTCCCCAAGGCCGAGAAGGGCAACGCGCTGGCCATCAATGCCGGTCTCGGAAACCTCGGCGTCAGCGTCGTGCAGTTCGTTGTGCCGCTGGCGATCACGGCGGGTGTATTCGGTGTGCTCGGCGGCGATCCGCAAACCGCGACTGTCAATGGCGTAACCACGACGTTATGGCTGCAGAACGCCGGATTCGTCTTCGTCCCCTTCATCATCGCCTCCGCGTTCGCGGCCTGGTTCGGCATGGACGACATCGCGACGATGAAGGCGAGCTTCGCTGATCAGTCAGTGATCTTCAGCCGCACCCACAACTGGATCATGTGCTGGCTCTATACCGGCACCTTCGGATCGTTCATCGGTTTCTCGGCAGCCTTCCCTCTGCTCTCGAAGATACTTTTCCCAGAGGTTAATGTCCTCAAGTACGCCTTCCTCGGGCCGCTCGTCGGCGCGGTGTCGCGGGCGCTCGCTGGTAAGGCGTGCGACCGCATCGGCGGCGGGCGAATCACTTTGTGGGTGTTCGTCGCCATGTGCTTGGGCGTCGTCGGGATCCTCTATGCAATCGGCATGAAGGGCGACCCGACCGCATTCCCGGTGTTCTTCGCGAGCTTCCTGTTCCTGTTTGCAGCGACCGGCGTGGGCAATGCTTCCACCTTCCAGATGATACCCGCGATCATGCGTATAGAAGTGGCGCGGCTGGAGCCCGGCCTCTCTGCCATCGACCGCATCAAGCAGTCGGACAAGGAGGCGGCCGCGATTATCGGCTTCACGTCGGCGGTCGCCGCGTTTGGGGCTTTCTTCATCCCGAAGAGCTTCGGCAGTTCCATCAGCATGACCGGTGGCGCGGAAGCAGCACTCTACAGCTTCCTCGCCTTCTACGTGAGCTGCATCGCAGTCACCTGGTGGTTCTATACGCGACGCGGCGGCCTGCTCTTCGACGTCGAGCGCGGCGGTGGCCCACAGGCGCCCACCTCCGCCTTGACCCCCGTCGCATAATTCCTTCGTCAAACGAGGCGACCGACCATGAGCCATTTTCTCGACCGTCTGACCTTCTTCAACAAAGTCTCCGAGCCCTTCGCCAATGGTCACGGCGTGACGACCGGAGAAGACCGCCGGTGGGAGGACGGCTATCGGAAGCGCTGGCAGCACGACAAAATCGTGCGCTCGACACACGGTGCCAATTGCACGGGGTCGTGCTCCTGGAAGATCTATGTCAAGGGTGGCATCGTCACCTGGGAGACCCAGCAGACCGATTATCCGCGCACGCGACCCGATCTACCGAACCACGAGCCGCGCGGCTGCTCGCGAGGCGCGAGCTATAGCTGGTACCTCTATTCCGGCAATCGCGTGAAGTACCCGCTGATCCGTTCGCGACTGCTGCGGCTTTGGCGCGCCGCACGTAAGACGATGCCGCCCGTTGCCGCCTGGAAAAGCATTGTTGAGGACAAGGCAAAGCGCCAGGACTACATCTCCGTGCGCGGTCACGGCGGCTTCGTACGCGCTCCGTGGGACGAAGTTACCGAGATCATCGGCGCAGCCAACGCCTACACCGCCAAGACATATGGTCCCGATCGCGTCATCGGCTTCTCGCCCATTCCGGCGATGTCGATGGTGTCCTATGCGGCCGGATCACGCTACCTGTCGCTGCTCGGCGGCGTTTGCATGTCGTTCTACGATTGGTACTGCGATCTTCCTCCAGCGTCGCCACAGACCTGGGGCGAGCAGACGGACGTCCCCGAAAGCGCCGACTGGTACAATGCCGGCTTCATCATCCTTTGGGGCTCCAATGTTCCGCAGACGCGGACGCCGGACGCGCATTTCTATACGGAAGCCCGCTATCGCGGGACTAAAAGCGCGGTGATCTGTCCGGATTACTCGGAAGCTTCAAAGTTCGGCGACATCTGGCTGTCGGTCAAGCAAGGCACCGACGCCGCGCTCGCGATGGCGATGGGACATGTGATCCTGAAGGAATACCACGTCGATCGACAGGTGCCGTACTTCCGCGACTACGTCCGCCAGTACAGTGATATGCCGAACCTCGTGAAGCTGGTGCGCCAGGGCGACCGTCTCGTGCCTGATCGCTTCTTGCGGGCGAGCGACTTCGCGGAGGCTTTGGGTGAAGCGAACAATCCGGATTGGAAGACGGTCGCCTACGACGAAGCCAGCGGCAGGATCGTCGTCCCCAATGGTTCGATTGGCTTTCGTTGGGGCGAGACCGGCAAGTGGAACATCGAAGAGAAGGATGCTAGTGGCCGCGAGACGAAGCTGCGGTTGTCGCTCGCGGACATCAAGGACGAGTTCGCAGACGTTGCGTTCCCCTACTTCGGCAACATTGAGCATGAGCATTTTACTCATTCCGACCACGCCAGCATCCTGAATCGCCGGGTACCGGTGAAGAAACTCGCGCTCGCGAATAGCGAGGTGCTCGTCGCCACAGTCCACGATCTCTTTGTCGCCAACTACGGCGTCGATCAGGGCTTCGGGGGCGACAACGTCGCCAAGAGTTACGACGAGGACACGCCGTATACGCCAGCGTGGGCGGAGCGGATCACCGGTGTCTCACGCGACAAGATTATCCAAGTCGCGCGCGAGTTCGCGACCAATGCCGAGAAGACCAATGGCCGGTCGATGATCATCATCGGCGCCGCGATGAACCACTGGTATCACTGCGACATGAACTACCGCGGCGTGATCAACATGCTGGTCATGTGCGGGTGTATTGGTCAGTCCGGTGGTGGCTGGGCGCATTATGTCGGCCAGGAGAAGCTGCGGCCGCAAGCGGGATGGGTGCCGCTCGCCTTTGCCCTTGACTGGAGTCGCCCTCCACGCCAGCAGAATTCGACATCGTTCTTCTACACACACTCGAACCAGTGGCGGTACGAGACGATGAATACGGCAGATATACTGTCGCCGACGGCACCTCCGGGCTCCTGGAACGACGCGATCATCGACTACAACATGCGCTCGATCCGCATGGGCTGGTTGCCCGCTTATCCAACGCTGACTGAGAATTCGCTGGAAGTCGCGCAGAAAGCGGCGGATGCCGGCCTCGAGCCTAAGGACTACGTCGCGCAGTCGCTCAAGTCGGGTGAGATGTCGTTCGCCTGGGAGGATCCCGACAGCCCGCAGAACTTCCCGCGCAACATGTTCGTATGGCGCTCGAATATCCTCGGCAGCTCGGGCAAGGGGCATGAATACTTCCTCAAGCACCTGCTCGGCACGTCACACGGTGTGCTTGGCAAGGATCTCGGCGAGGAGGGCCGCACGAAACCCAAGGAAGTCCGTTGGCACGACGAGGCACCGCGCGGCAAACTTGACTTGCTGGTAACGCTCGACTTCCGCATGTCGACGACCTGCGTCTACTCCGACATCGTGTTGCCGACAGCGACCTGGTACGAGAAGAACGACCTCAATACGTCGGACATGCATCCCTTTATTCACCCGCTGACGGGCGCGGTAGATCCTGCATGGGAGGCGAAATCCGACTGGGAGATCTACAAGGCGATCGCAAAGTCATTCTCGGACGTCGCACCCGAAGTTCTCGGCGTCGAAAAGGACGTCGTGCTGACTCCGCTGATGCATGACAGCCCCGGCGAGATCGCACAATCCGCCGAGCCGAAGGACTGGAAGAAGGGCGAGTGCGAACCGATTCCAGGCAAGACCATGCCGGCGGTCACGGTCGTCGAGCGCGACTACCCGAACCTCTACAAGCGCTTCACGTCACTCGGCCCGCTGATGGATAAGCTCGGCAACGGCATCAAGGGCATCGCCTGGAAGACTGCGCACGAGGTGGAACACCTCCGACAACTCAACGGTGTTGTGACCGACGAGGGTCCGACTAAAGGCATGGCCCGCATCGATACCGATATCGATGCCGCCGAGGTGCTCCTGATGCTCGCGCCGGAGACGAACGGTGAAGTCGCGGTGAGAGCCTGGGAGTCACTGTCGAAGGCTACGGGACGCGAGCACGCGCACTTGGCCCTGCCCAAGGAAGACGAAAAGATCCGCTTCCGCGACGTCGTCGCGCAACCCCGCAAAATCATCTCGGCACCGACTTGGTCCGGCCTCGAGAGCGAGAAGGTTTGCTATAACGCTGGCTACACCAACGTCCATGAGCTGATTCCCTGGCGCACGCTGACTGGTCGCCAGCAGCTCTATCAGGACCACTTGTGGATGCGCGCCTTCGGCGAGGGCTTCTGCGTCTACCGCCCGCCCGTCGACCTGCGCACAATCAAGTCCGTGCAAGGTATTCGCCCCAACGGCGAAAAGGAAATCGTCCTCAACTTCATCACGCCGCACCAGAAGTGGGGCATCCACTCCACGTATACCGACAACCTGCTCATGCTTACCCTGTCGCGTGGCGGTCCAATCGTCTGGCTTTCGGAAGTCGACGCGCGGAGGGCCGGCATCGTCGATAACGACTGGTTGGAAGCCTACAACGCCAACGGCGCGCTTGTCGCTCGCGCAGTAGTTTCGCAGCGCATGAAGCAAGGCACGATCTTCATGTACCACGCGCAAGAGAAGATCGTGAACGTGCCCGGATCGGAAATGACCGGGCAACGCGGCGGCATCCATAACTCGGTAACACGCACCGTGCTGAAGCCGACCCACATGATCGGCGGCTATGTCCAGCTCGCCTACGGCTTCAACTACTACGGCACCATCGGAACCAATCGCGACGAGTTCGTGGTCGTCCGCAAACTCAGCAATGTCGACTGGCTGGAACGTCCCTACGCGGGTGCGCCACCTGTCATCGCTGCCGCCGAATAAGGACGCATGATATGAAAATCCGCGCTCAGATCGCGATGGTACTCAACCTCGACAAGTGCATCGGCTGCCATACTTGCTCGGTCACCTGCAAAAACGTGTGGACCAACCGCGAAGGCATGGAATACGCGTGGTTCAACAACGTCGAAACCAAACCGGGGATTGGCTATCCGAAGGAATGGGAGAACCAGGACCGCTGGAACGGCGGTTGGAAACGCAAGCGCAACGGCAAGATCGAGCCGAAGATCGGCGGCAAGTGGCGCATTCTCGCTAACATCTTCGCAAATCCAGATCTCCCCGAGATCGACGACTACTACGAGCCCTTCACGTTCGACTATGAGCACCTCCAGAAGGCGCCGGAGCTTCAAGCATTCCCGACGGCACGGCCGCGTTCGCTCATCTCCGGCGAGCGAATGGAGAAGATCGAGTGGGGCCCCAACTGGGAAGAGATTCTCGGTGGTGAATTCGCCAAGCGTTCGGCAGATGTCAATTTCGAGGGCATCCAGAAGGAGATCTACGGGCAGTTCGAAAATACCTTCATGATGTATCTGCCGCGACTGTGTGAGCACTGCCTCAACCCGGCGTGCGTGGCCTCATGTCCATCCGGCGCGATCTACAAGCGCGAAGAGGATGGCATCGTTCTGATCGATCAGGACAAGTGCCGCGGCTGGCGCATGTGCGTATCCGGCTGTCCCTACAAGAAGATCTATTTCAACTGGTCGAGCGGCAAGAGCGAGAAGTGCATCTTCTGCTATCCGCGCATTGAAGCGGGTCAACCGACCGTGTGCTCGGAAACGTGTGTGGGTCGCATCCGCTACCTCGGCGTCGTCCTCTACGACGCCGATCGCATCGAGCAAGCGGCCAGCGTCGCCGACGAGAAGGATCTCTACGAGTCTCAGCTCAGCATTTTCCTCGATCCCAGTGATCCCGCGGTGATCGCGCAGGCGCGTGCTGACGGTATCTCCGACTCGTGGCTGGAATCCGCACGCAAGTCGCCGATCTGGAAAATGGCGATGGAGTGGAAGGTCGCCTTCCCGCTGCATCCCGAGTACCGCACGCTGCCGATGGTTTGGTACGTGCCGCCGCTATCGCCGATCACGGCCGCCGCGGAAGCCGGCAAGATGGGCATCGACGGCGGCATGCCAGACGTCAAGTCGCTGCGCATTCCGCTGAAGTACCTCGCCAATCTCCTCACTGCGGGCGACGAGAAGCCCGTCGCCATTGGCCTGGAGCGGATGCTCGCGATGCGCGCGTATATGAGGGCGAAGACCGTGGATGGTGTGATCGACGAGACAATCGCAAAGAAGGTCGGCCTGACTGGTCTGCAGATCGAGGAGATGTACCACGTGATGGCGATCGCCAACTACGAAGACCGTTTCGTCATCCCGACGGCTCATCGCGAGGTCACCGAGGATGCCTACGAGCTGCGCGGCCAATGCGGCTTCACCTTCGGTGACGGCTGCCTGCCGAGCGACAACAAGGTCAATCTGTTTGGTGGCGTGAAGCTCAAGAACGACAAGCCAAAGGTTGGAGCGCTGTAATGAAGACGCTTAAAGTGCTCTCCGCGCTCCTGACGTATCCGACCGATGACCTCGTTTCGGCGGCTGCTGAGCTCAAAGCGGTTCTCGCCAGGGAAGCGCTTCTCAGGCCGAAGCAGCTGGCCGCGGTGGCAGCCCTCATCGACGACATCGCCGGCCGCGACCTCTTCGACGCGCAGGAGCGCTACATCATGCTCTTCGACCGCACGCGCTCGCTGTCGCTACATCTCTTCGAACATGTCCATGGCGAGAGCCGTGACCGCGGCCAGGCCATGGTCGACCTGATCAAGGTCTACGAGGATGGCGGCTATTCACCGACGACTGCTGAGCTGCCGGACTTCCTGCCGCTGTTTCTCGAGTACGCGGCGACGCGCCCGCCGGCGGAAGCGATCGAGCTGATCGGCCAGCCGGGTCACGTCCTGGCGGCGATGAAGGAGCGGCTGGCGAAACGCGGCTCCCCCTATGAGGCTGTGTTTGCTGCGTTGGTCGCCCTCGCCAAAGCGAAATTGGACGAAGCGGCGCTCGCGGCGCTTCGTGCTGAGCCCGATCCAGAGCCCGACGATCTCGAAGCACTCGACGCCGCCTGGGAGGACGAGGAGGTTACCTTCGGTCCGGGTGCGGCAACAGCGGCATGCGGCGTCGATAGCTTGACCTCAAAGCTTCGCCAGGCTCGCCGCCCAGCCCCAGGGCTGGAGCCTACTCCGGGCGCCGGCCCCCGCACTGTCGTCACGACTTCCCCAGCAAACCGCGTGTAAGGAGGCTCACCATGCGCGACGCCATCTTCCACATCCTCTTCGTCTGGTACCCCTATTTCTGTCTGACGACCTTCTTCATCGGCAGCTTAATCCGCTTCGATCGCGACCAATACACATGGAAGGCCAGCTCGAGCCAGATGCTGCGCAAGCGCCAGCTCTTTTGGGGCTCGAACCTCTTTCACTTCGGCATCCTGTTCCTGATGCTCGGCCACACAGTTGGCCTACTGACTCCGACATCGGTCTACACACTTGTGATGACCGTCCCGCAGAAGCAGATCATCGCCGTCGTTGCGGGCGGGATCGCGGGGGTCATCTGCTTTATCGGATTGACGCTCCTGCTTCATCGCCGCCTGTTCGACGCTCGCATCCGCCAGACCTCTACGGTGATGGATCTTGCCGTACTCGTCATCTTGTGGGTTCAGCTTTCTCTCGGCTTGATTACGCTGCCGTTCTCACTCGGTCATCGCGACGGATCGGCGATGTTGACGCTGTCGCACTGGGCGCAAGGTATCGTCACGCTGCATCCGGTCGATGCCACGACGTTGCAGAGCCTGGAGTGGCCATTCCTAACGCATCTCGTTCTCGGAATGACGATCTTTCTTGTCTTTCCCTTCTCGCGTCTCGTGCACATCTGGTCGGCGCCGGTCTGGTATCTCGGCCGACGTGGCTATCAGGTGGTGCGCACCCGACGGCCCCTGCCATCCGGCGGTGCGCGCCGTTCGCCCAGCCAACCCGCGGAGTAACGGATCATGAGTGCCCCATCTCCGGTTCCCGGCTGCACGATCAAGCCGGTCATCACCACCAAGCAGAAGGCCGTCAGCGTCAACGGCGTCGTGATCTCCCGCGCCGCCATCTCGCGGGAGACGCAGAATCACCCGGCTTCGAAGCCGATCGAGGCTTGGCTCGGGGCTGCGCGGGCGCTGGTCGTCCGCGAGTTGCTGTTGCAGGAGGCTAGGCGCGCGGGCATAGCACCTGTCCCGCTTGAAGATGCGGAAGGGCGCCGTGAAACCGACGACGAGGCGTTGATCCGGGCCATCGTGGCGCGTGAAGTGGTCACGCCCGAAGCCGACGAGGCATCGTGCCGGCGCTACTACGAGATGAACCGTCAACGCTTCCGCTCCGCTGATCTCTGCGAGGTGCGGCACATCCTGCTGGCGGCGGCACCGAAAGATACCAACAAGCGTAATGAAGCACGTCAGCGCGCCGACGCGATCATCGCAGCACTTCGAAATGACCCTTCTCTCTTCAGCGCCATGGCGGAAGCCGAGTCGGCGTGTCCATCCGGCAAGACCGGCGGCAATCTCGGCCAGATCAGCCCCGGTCAAACCGTGCCGGAGTTCGAGCAGGCACTCAAATCGATGCCGGTCGGCGAGGTCGCCGCCATGCCGGTGGAGACCCGTTACGGTTTCCATGTCGTGCTGCTCGATCGCCGCATCGTGGGGCGCGAGATGCCGTTCGAGATCGTATGCGAGCGCATCGCCGGATGGCTGAACGAGAAAGTGCGTCGTGTCGCGATCCGCCAGTATATCGCCATCCTGGCCGGTCATGCGGAGATCAGCGGTGTCGACCTCGACGCCAGCGCCACGCCGCTCGTGCAGTAGGAGACGTGTCATGCAGCTCGGCACATTGATGAACCACCTTGAGTTCGAAGACGATGCCGCCGCCGCGCTCGAAGCGCTCGGCGACATCGTACTCTTCACCGAGATACAGGCGACGGGTGAGCGCTACGATGAGAGCCCTGGCGAGTACGTCGCGAATGCTGCGCATCGGTTCGCAGCAGTCGCCGGCGACGAGGACTGGCTCAACCTGATGACGGTGATGGAGCGCAGCGACGATCCGGCCCGCGCTGCGCTGGAGCGTATGCTGCGCTGGTCCTTGAAACGCGATGCGGCAGAGGCGGAACACAATGTCGGCCATGCCCATGCCTGTGGCTGCACGTGCGGCGGTGGCGCTGGCGGCTGCCACGCTAGCGGTGATTGAATGAGCCCGAAGCAAGACCAAGCAAAGCTCCGATGACCCGTACGCTCGACCAACTCTTCGACCAGAATGTCGAATGGGCGCACCGCAAGACGCGTGAGGATCCCGGCTTCTTCCGCCGTATGGCGGAGCAGCAGGCTCCCCGCTACCTCTGGCTCGGCTGCTCCGACAGCCGTGTGACGGCCAATGACGTGCTCGGCCTGGAGCCGGGCGAAGTGTTCGTCCATCGCAATATCGCGAACATGGTCCACACCAGTGACATGAACATTCTCTCAGTGCTCGAGTTCGCAATCGAGCATCTCAAGGTCGAGCATGTCGTCGTCTGCGGCCACTATGGTTGCGGCGGCGTGCAGCAGGCGTTGGCCAACCAGCGCGGCTCGATGCTCGACCACTGGCTCCAGCCGCTCACCATGATGTACCACAAGCATCGCGACCTCATCGATAACATCCCTAGCGACGAGGCTCGCCTCGATCGGCTGTGCGAGATCAACATCGAGATGCAGGTTCGGCGCATTGCCGCGACTCCGATCGTCGAGAATGCGTGGGCGCGAGGTCAGTCCCTCCATGTGCATGGGTGGATTTATGCGATCCACGATGGCCTTCTGCGCGATCTTGGCCCGCACCTGTCGTCGATCGCCGAACGGGATGCATTGCCGTCCATAGATCAGCGGGTCGTCCATCCTGTCGAGCCCATCAGCGCCATGCGTCGTCAGGCGATGGACGTCTTCGCGAACCTCGCGAGTCCCGCGGCATCGTTGCAGCCGTGCTACACGATCGATGGACGGCCGTGCTCGCATTCAGAAGCCGAGGCCGGCTGAGATGAGTGATGTTCCCATTGGCATTCTCGTGTGCTCGGATAGGGCCGCTGATGGAATCTACGAGGACCGCGGGGGGCCGGCTATCAAGGCATACCTTGGCGCGGTGCTCGTGACGGTTTGGCGCCCTGTTCTGATCATCGTGAGGGACGACCGAGCGAAGATCGCAAATGCGATCTTACGGCTGGCGGACGATGAACGCTGCCCGCTCATCCTGACGACAGGCGGTACGGGCCCCGCACCGCGCGACGTCACACCCGAGGCAACAACCGACGTCTGCGATAGACTCCTGCCGGGCTTCGGCGAAACCATGCGCACAGCCAGTCTCGCTGACGTGCCGACCGCAATCCTCTCGCGACAGCTGGCCGGCACGCTCGGGCGTTCCCTCGTCATCAACCTGCCCGGCAAGCCGTCCGCCATCAAGACCTGCCTCGATGCAGTGTTCGCCGCGATTCCTTACTGCATCGATCTCATCGGTGGATCGAGGCTGGACACCAATCCAGCCATTTGCCGCGCGTATCGACCTGCTCCCGAACGCACCTGAAGGATCTCGCCATGTCTCGCCTGCAGCCATCTGCGCCGATCGTTGCCATCACCTATGGTGATGGCCAACGTGTCGCATCTGTCATGGATCGCATCTCAGTTCATCTGGCCGCACAGGGCTATCGCCTGGCCGGGCTTGTGCAGCGGAGCGTCTCGCGACCTGGACGGTCACGCTGCGATATGTTTCTGGAAGATCTCACGACCGGCAATACCGTCTCGATCTCACACGATCGCGGGGCGGGCGCGCGCGGTTGCCATCTAGATGTCGAAGCCCTGCTTGGCGCCATGGCGCGGGCACGCAACGCGCTTGCGACGACGCCCTACTTGCTCATCGTCAACAAGTTCGGCAAGACCGAATGCGAAGGCGGCGGATGTCGGCCGCTGATCGCCGAAGCCGTTGAGCGCGAAGTCCCGGTTCTGGTTGCCGTGCCGTGGGGAAATCTCGATGGGTGGCGGCGTTTCGCCGGTGATCTGGCTGTCGAATATGGCCTGGAAGACCTGCCATCGAATGCTGAGGCGGCGTGCCGGCATCTCGGTCTCGTCGGCGATGGAGCGCGCGCTGGAACCGAGATGCAAGAGTGTTCCGACGACCTGTGAGTCCATGCCGAGACATGAGTGATCAACCATCGATTGGGCCATCGGGGCGCGTGAATAAGAACGTGGCGACGGCGCAAAGTACGACAGCTTGGATCACGATAACTACACTGCCAACGCCCGCGACGGCACTGAGGGCGAGCGTCATCACCATGACCGCAACAGATGTGATCTTGGCGCGACGACTTATGGCGCGATGTGTGCGCCAATCGTTGATGGGCGGCCCGAGCCGCGGGTGTGTGACAAGCCAGTCGTGCAAACGTGGAGACGACCGCGCAAAGGCGAATGCCGCGAGCAGTATGAACGGCGTCGTTGGCACGAGCGGCAGCACGATGCCGGCAATGCCGCAAGCAGTTGAGAGCAGGCCCAGGATCAGCCAAAGCGCGCGTTCAGGCACCAATCGCTACTCCAGTATGAAGCGAGGCGCCGGCATACGCGGCACCTCACGCGGCCGAACGGCGGCTGCGGCCGGACCGCCTGTCGCTCTTGGTCGCAGAACGACGCGCCGGATAGGCACATTCAGCAAGGCTCGATTTTTCCAGCTCTGCAAGAAACGCATTATGTGCCGATGTGAGGCGATCCTTGAGTCGGCACTGCGGCGTCAGCACACAATGTCCGCCGTCGCTTCTAAAGCACTCCACGATCGCATGACGCGCCTCGAGTCGGCGCACCACATCCCCGATCGAGATCGCCGCGGCGGGGCGCGCCAGCCGGAAGCCTCCGCCAGCTCCGCGATGGGTCGCGACAAAGCCTGCCTCGGCCAGCTCCCGGACAACCTTTGTCAGATGATTGCGCGAGATGGCGAACTCGCTCGCGATCTCGTCAGTGGTGAACACGCGTTCCGGCTCACCCGCCAGCCGCATGAGTGCGCGGAGACCATAGTCCGTGAAGGTTGTGAGACGCATCGCCGCTCCGGTTGAATAGGTATTGTAAATACCAGATATACATGAGCGAATGCGTGACTCCAATCCCTGTTAGAGGACCCCATGACCTCATCGATTGATCATCGCGATGCCGGGGCGCGGCGGGCGGCCTCCGCGACCGCAATTCAGGCGCGCACCGGTATTGACGAGGAAATGATCCAGACCCTCGTCCATGCTTTCTACGACCGCATTCGAGCGGATGCGGTGCTCGGGCCTATCTTCGTCGCGCGCATTGCCGATTGGGAGCCGCACCTCGAGCGGATGTGCGCGTTCTGGTCGTCGGTGACGCTGATGACTGGGCGCTACCACGGTCGGCCGATGCAGGCGCACGCGCCGCTGCCGATCGGCGGCGAGCATTTCGATCGCTGGCTCGCGCTGTTCATGGCGACGGCGCACGACGTCTGCCCCACGGCAGCCGCAGACTTTTTCGTCGAGCGGGCGCGGATGATTGCGGAGAGTCTGGAGCTCGGCATCGGCACGCATCGCGGTCTCATGCTCGGCAAGGGCGACCGGCTGCCGGCGTTGAACGACTCCTAGGAGGCAACCATGGCCACAAGCGCCGCGCAGATCCGCGCCTTCAACGGCCCGGCACTATTGAGCTATGGCTTCCGGCCGTTCTTCCTGTTCGGGGCGTTGTGGGCGGCGCTGGCCGTCGCCCTATGGTTGCCTATGCTGAGCCGGCATCTGATCGTGCCGAGCGCGTTCGGGCCGATCGAATGGCATGTCCACGAGTTGATCTACGGCTACGTCCCCGCCATTGTCGCCGGCTTTCTGCTGACTGCGGTGCCGAACTGGACCGGACGCTTACCTCTCGTCGGCACGCGATTGCTTGCTCTTTTTCTGACCTGGATCGCAGGCCGCGTGGCGGTTTTTTCCTCCTTGTGGATTGGCGTCGCTATTGCGGCAGCGATCGACCTGTCTTTTCTCGCGCTGCTTGGCAGCGTAATCGCTCGCGAAATTGTAGCCAGCAAGGACGCGCGCAATCTTAAGGTACTGGCCGGTGTCGCGCTACTGCTCGTCGGCAATGCAGCGTTCCACCTCGAGACGATCGCTGGGATCGGCAATGGTCTCGGCACGCGCCTGGGCATCGCCGCGACGGTGCTCCTGATCATGCTGATCGGCGGACGCATCGTCCCAAGCTTCACCCGCAACTGGTTGGCGCGGCGCGGCGCCGGCCGCCTGCCGGTGCCGTTCAATCGTTTCGATGTCATCGTCATGGTGACAAGCGGCGTTTCGCTCGCGATCTGGGTGATGGTGCCGCACGGAGAGCCGACGGCGTTGATCGCCCTCGCTGCGTTCGGGCTCAACGGTGTACGCCTGTGGCGTTGGGCCGGCGAACGCACGACCGCCGAGCCACTCGTGCTGATCCTCCATCTGGCCTATGCGTTCGTGCCGATCGGCTTCTTGCTGCTCGCGATGGGAATCATGGCGCCGGAGATCGTCGCACCGAGTGGTGCGTTGCACGGCTGGACGGCAGGGGCCGTCGGTGTCATGACACTCGCCGTGATGACCCGCGCGAGTCTGGGACACACGGGCCAGCCGCTCACCGCGACGCGGCCGATCCAGCTCATCTACGTTGCCGCGCTTGTCGCGGCGGTGGCGCGGATCGTGGCAGCCTTCCATCTGCTGCGGGAGCCGATGCTTTATCTCTCGGCGACGGCCTGGGTCATAGCATTCACTGGCTTCGTCATCGTCTACGCGCCGCTCTTGGCTCGGCGACAAGCCTGACCAGGAAACTGCTTCTGGTTTCCGGACACGGCAATCTCCTACTCGTAGACTGCAAACACGGCAGGGCTGTTCACTTCGATGGATGCGCGCGCCAGCATCGGGCAGATCTGCTTGCCGGGATCGCCGAGCAAAGTCTTCGGATGCGGCTGTATCGCCTTGTCTTGTGCGAGACGCTGTTCTCAGGCGGTCTTGAGCATGGCGATTCTACGCATCCGCTCTTCGGATGCGACTCCCAAATGATGTACTCGGGCACGCCGCTTGTCCCGCGGGATCGGCGTGTCGGCGCTGACGCTGCTACCTTAGCAGAGGGCCTCCGATCTGGATCAGCACCGAGAGAGATCAAGCGCCGTGGCGTCGAAGCACTTCGATAATGTCGCCGACGGTCTGGATTTCCATCATCTCATCCATGGAAAGCGCAATGCTGAATCTGTCCTCGATGGACCGGACCAACGCGATGTGACCTAGAGAGTCCCATTTCACTACGGTCTCTGGAGATGTACCAAGATCGAGAGCTGCGTCATGCTCGAAGATATCGGCAAAGATTTCCTGGAGCTCGGAGACGATACGGGGTGGAGCGGCAGTCTGCATGAATCTCACACGCTCCACTGGACGGCGATGAAATGTGAGGCGGCGCGGCGTGCATCAGGATCTCTTTGGCGCCACCGTGTCATGCCGCCCGACATCTCGACCTCGTCGAAATGCGCGCGCTCAAGAAAGTCGCGGGCGATCCCATTCTTCGGCGTCGCTTTGTACGACACATCTACTGTCCGGACACCGCATTGGTGCAGTTGATCGAGTATGGCGCCAAGGAATGCGTCCTCGACTTGCCGCCCGATGACGCGGCAGCTCATCAGGAAACTCAGGATCGTTGCGGCGTCATCGTCGATAGCGACGGTGGCCGCGATGACAATTCCATGGTCGCCGAATTTGTCTATCGCGCGACCCGCAAGAACGAGGTGGTGCGCCGGATCGTCGAGCATGGCCTGCAGCCGCGCCTCATCGAAGCGCTCCATCGAGAGATTGAACTGATTGGTGCGCAGGTGGAGTTGCGCTGCCCGCGCCAGCGTAGCCGGTCCCACCGGCAGGATGACGAGGCGCTGCTGCAAGCCCGCAAGGTAGTCCTCGATGCTTGTTGCCTGCCGCTTCAGATCCTGAGATCTGCGCTTCGCGTGATATATATCGGAGCGGCGTAGATCCACTTCTGTCAAGCGGACCGGCCATGTCTCGGTGAGCCCTCTGAGCCAGCACGGTCGTTGTGCGACATCCTCCGGCATTTCAGGTACGTGCACCGCGGGGCATTGCTGGCGCATAGCCTCCCGCTCATGCGGGCTGTCATCCAGGAACAATACGCTGTCGAGACCCAGATCGAGGTCCTTCGCGATGGCAACGAGATTGCCCGACTTCGGCTGCCAATTGACCGCCGTAGCGACGAAGTCGTCCGGCTTGAGCAGCATGCCGGGATGGTCGGCAAGGGCATCGAGCGCCTGCGGCTCATTCTTGCTCAGCGCGACGAGAAGCAGGCCTTGCCCCTTCAGCCGCAGGCACTCCGCCTGGAACGCTTTGAAGGCATTGCCCGGGAAATCGTCGCCGCATTCGAGTGCCCCGGCACTGTCCTCTCCGACAATGCCGCCCCAAAGCGTGTTGTCGAGATCGAGGGCCAGAACTTTGCATGGCGCCGCCCTCAGTGCACGCTGAGCAAGGGCAAATCCTTTTGCAAGCGCGCGTGATGCGCGCGCCGAGTAGGCAACACGTCCATAGTACCAGAGTTTTGGATCCTCACGCACAATCGGCGGAATGGCCGCAAGAGATGCATCCGCATCAACCAGGACGATGCCAGCATGACGTGATGCGGCCTCCGCGAGGCGGGCATTGATCCGAGCGACGATGCGCGCCGCTCCCGTTGAATGCGAGCGATCGAGAAAACCTGCTGCGGGCGCAGCGGGGGCAGGCAGCGTATTGACGATGAGCGACCCGCCGCCATTGCGCGCGAACTGATCAATGGCGGCGAAGAGCGCCTCGTTGCGCTCTTCGATCAGGGATGCCGCAGTATCTGGATCAAGCCGCCAGTCGGGCGCCGTGAGAGAGGGTGCGTCGAGCAGCAGCAGCAGATGGATGTCCGCCGCCGCGTCAGACCGGATCAACTCGGCGACTGCCGTGCCGTACGCAGCCTGCTCGACCTCCGCTCGATAGCCCACCGCGCCGAACGCCGGCAAAAGATGCTTTGCCAGATCCTCGGTCGAGCTGGTGCCTATAAGCCGAAGCCTCGTTGCCGGAAGCGTCTGCAGATGGCCCTCGATCGCCCGCCTTATCGCACGCTGAGTGCGGAGCGCTTCCGATCCATGCAGGATGGAGAGGCGGGCGGAGGCCGAGGTTCTGCCGAGGGCACAAAGGCGGCGCACGAGCGCATCGAGCTCTTCCGGATCCACTGATGCAGCTTGCTCGACGTCGCGGAGGCAGGATTCAAGCAACTCCACATGTATTGGATTTGAGGGAGCCGTCTCATTCAAAGCACGCAGTGCGATCAGCGCCGGCGTCAGCATCGGGCGCGGTGATGGCGCGAGGCGGTGGCCACCGAGCAGCAGGGCTCGTGCGAGCCAATAGGGGACCGAGACCGATGCCGCCTGCAACGCCGCAAGCATGCGCGCAACATCATGCGAGGAGACATCCTTCCACTTGACCGATTGCAGCAGAATATCCTCGTTGACGAGCAATGGGGCCGCATCGAGGACGGAGGCCATCAGCGATGTAAGGTTGGGATGGCCGGGGGCCGCTGCTCCCTCCGTTCGTGCTTCTGCTGCGTATTGCATATCAGCGCGTTGCCTCGCAGAAATCGGAGTCGATACCAGGACTATGCATGGCCTGGGGTGATCACATCATCACGTCCCCGCCCGTCACCAGAAGGTTGTCGCCCGTGATGAAATCAGCGTAGGAGGTCGCGAGCAACAGCACCGCGCCGGCAACGTCCTGCGTCGTGGCGAGCCGGCGCAGAGGTGTCCGGCCGATCATCATGTGGCGGATCGTATCCGGTACATTCGAGACGAGGTCGGTATCGACCAGGGATGGTGAGACCATATTGACGGTGATGCCCTGCGGCCCGAGTTCCTGAGCCAGATTCTTGCTCAGGGCGAGAAGGGCGCTCTTAGCCGCGACGTAGGGTAGCCAATGGTGCGCCGTGCGCCCGAGAGCCGCGGTGCTAAGGACATTGATGACCTTGCCGCCGGATTGCCTCAGCAGCGGGAGTGCGCCCTGCGTCACTCGGAACGCACTTCCCACCACGGCTTCATAGGATGCGGCCATTTCGCTCCAGGATAATCGATTGAACGGCATGGCGTGAATGCGAGGACCGGCACTGTTGACCAGAATATCCAGCCCGCCGCCCGCCGCGATGCGCTCGAGCATCGCTTCGACCTCGACATCGTCGCCGACGTCCGCTCTGACAACCTGCGCCCGGCCACCGTTGGAGACAATTCCTCCGGCAAGCTCCCTCGCCGCCGATTCGCTGCGACGATAATTGATCCAGACCTCGGCGCCGTGCTTCGCCAGCAGTTGGGCGACCGAGCGACCGATGCCGCGCGATGCCCCGGTCACGAGCGCCGTTCGACCTGCCAGCAGACCGCTCCGGTCCGGCGGACCAGAACTGGCCGGCAAGGCCGGCTGCGCAGGTGATCGCAGGTACTTGACCCTGGCTCGTCCTGTGAGCACGCAAACACCATCCTGATTGGTGATCTCGGTCTTCAAGTCGATCACACGGGTCGTCTGGTCAATGGCTTCGATCGTGCCTCGCGCTTCGAGCATATCGCCGACGTATACCGGCTTAGAGAAGTCGATCGTCTGAGAAAGATAGAGCGCCCCCCGACCTGGGATCTTCATGCCAATGAGAGCCGAAAGCAGGCTCGCATGAAGGAAGCCATGGACGACCGGCCGCTCAAATTCGGTCCGCGCGGCGAACTCCGTGTCGACGTGCAACGCATTGTGATCACCAGATAAATCCGCAAAGGCACGAACATCTTCGGCGCGGATTTTCCGACAGATGCTGTCGGTGGCGCCGATCGCGAATTCGGACAGCCGATCACTGCCGGTATCAATCCCGTTGGACATCCAGTCACGCTCCGCAGGCCGCGCGGCGGCAGCAGGTGCGCCGGTGCTTGTGCTTGCCGCCACACCTATCCCAAGCGCGCACCGTTCCACCTAACCAAAGTCAAGTCGCCCCCCTTTCAGCTGTGCTTTGTCGACCTCAACGCGACGGCGCAAAGAGTGACCGGGCGGGCGGGAGTGTAGTCGGGCTGCGCCGGAAGGGACTGCCGTTGCGTCTCGGCTCAACGACGGGACCAAGCAGGAGCAGGCTCTATGGCTTCGACTTTCGAAACTGTCGCCAGAATTATCGCGACGACCAGCGATGTGCCGGTCGAACGGATCACGCCGGATAGTCACGTGATGAAGGATCTCGAAATCGACAGCCTTCAGTTCCTCGACGTCGCATTCGAGATCGATCGGACATTCAACATCAAGGTTCCTCTTGAGGAATGGATGGAGAAGATCAACGAGGGGGCGGTTTCGGCGAGCGATGCTTTCATCCTGCGAAATCTGTGCCGCAACATCGAGAAACTCCAGTCGGCACCGGCCGACTGACCATGCGTCTCGAATTCTTTCAGATGATCGATGCAATCGAATCGCTGGACAGAACCGCAGCTTGCATCGACGTGCATGCCGAGGTGCCAGACAAGAGCCCCGTCTTCGAGGGGCATTTTCCCGGGATGCCGCTGATGCCTGGCGTGCTTCTCATCGAAGCGATGGCGCAGGCGTCGGGCTATCTGCTATTCGCGCTCGGCGATGGTCACCGGATGCCGTTTCTCGCCAATGTGCGTCACGCGAACTTCCGATCTTTTGTTCACCCTGGCGCCGCGCTTCACGTGAAGGCACGCCGCGAACACGAGGGCTCGGGATACGCGGTGATGCACGCCGAGATTCATGCAGACGACGCGCGGGTGGCCGATGCCCACCTCACTTTTCGCATGGTGCCCTTTTCCTCACGCGAATTGGAGCAGCATATGCGCAACGAGGCCATCCGTCTCGAACCCGGTGGAGGGGCTTTCTGAATGCCCCTGGGCGAGCACGAGGTCTGGATCACGGGGTTGGGCCTGATCAGCTCGCTTGGGGATGGTTGGCAGGCTCACATGCGCGCTCTTGCCAACCATCGCCGCGAGCCTGTGATCGAAGAAAAGCGATTTGCGCCATGCGTAGTGCATCCTCTTTGCGACGTGGATTTTTCCGGGCTGATCCCCAAGCGAACCGATCGCAATCAGATGGGTCGATGGCAGTTGATCGGGGTTCATGCGGCGGGCCTCGCACTTAAGGACGCGGGCGTTGCCGGACAGGCGGCACTGCTCGACCGTACCGACCTGTGCGTGGCCGCCGGCAACGGCGAGAGAGACATCGCGACGGATGCAAGAATCCTGGCGACCGTATCGGAGCATCGGGACCCGGAAAGGGCGCTGGCAACCATACTGCCGCTGGAGCTGCGCCCGACACTCTACCTAGGGCAGCTCTCGAACCTGCTGGCCGGCAATATTTCGATCGTTCACAAGACGACCGGCTCCTCACGCACGTTCAAAGGTGAGGAAATGGCCGGTGTTTCCGCTATCGAGGACGCTGTGCAACGCATCCGATATGGCGAGCGCGATCTATTCCTGGTCGGGGGCGCGCTCAATGCGGAGCGCGAGGATCTGCTCCTGGGTTATGAAATCGACGGCGCCCTGTGGCATGGCGGCCACCGATCTGTGTGGGCGCGCACTGGGCTCGGCGGCATGTGCCCCGGCAGCATGGGTGCCTTCCTGGTGCTCGAACGGCGGGAACACGCAGAGGCACGGGGCGCGCGCCCCTATGCGCGCATTGCGAGTGTTCTATCGGATCGATGCGATCGCTCACCCGGCATGGCCACGCAGCAGGGTCTCGGGTTCTGCGAAGCGCTGGCCATGCAAGCGGAGGGCAAACCTCTTCCGGTTTTCAGCGGTGCCAGCGGTGTCGAGCCGATCCTGACGGAGGAGCGCAATTTTCTGCAGGAAATCGGCTCTCGCGGGTGCTTGCCGGTCGTGCGCGCTTATGGATCGCTGATCGGACATGGCGTCGAGGCTCATTTCCCGGCCGGTATGGCACTGGCTGCGCTCGCCGTTTCCGGACTCACTCAATTGGCCGCCTTCGATGCAATGGAAAATGAGCGAACGATTAACGAGACGCCAGAGCGAGCCCTCGTCACTGCCTTCGGACACTGGCGCGGCGAAGCCCTGGCACTGGTAGAGGCCGTGCTATGATTCCCAGGATCCATGAGGTGTTCTCTCGGCAGGAACTGCGGGATAGCAAGAAAAGGCCCGTCGTCGCCATAACCGGCATCGGCGTCATCACGGCGCTCGGTGCGGGAGTGAGCGAGAACTGGCGCGCATTGATCGCGGGGCGCTCGGGCCTGCGCCGCATCACCCGCTTCCCAACAGACGGCCTCAAGTCCAACGTCGCCGGCACTGTCGACTATATCGTTCCCGCGCCAGCTTCATCAGTGTCGCGATCCGTCGCCATGGCGATCGAGGCCGCCAGTGAGGCCATCGTGCAAGCGCGTATCGGATCGCCGGGCCGATTCCCGGGGCCGCTTTTTGTCGCGACCCCGCCGGCGGAACTTGAGTGGGCACATCTACTCCAGCTCTATGGCGTCAACAACGGCTCGGGATCGACTGGCTATTCGCAGCTGCTGACCGCCGGTCGCAGCGGGCGCTGGAGCCACCTTCGATCCACCCTTCGGTTTGCAAGCCCCGCTGAGATACTGGCGGTACGCTTCGGCACGCAAGGGCAACCGGTCACACTCTGTACAGCCTGTGCTTCCGGCACATCGTCAATACAGCTCGGAATGGAAGCCATCCGGCGCGGCGCCGCGCAATCGGCGCTGTGCATAGGCGCCGACGGTACTGTGCATCCGGAAGGGATGATCCGCTTCTCGCTCCTTTCCGCGCTTTCTACTCACAACGATCCGCCCGAAAAGGCGTCGAGACCTTTCGCACGCGATCGCAACGGATTTGTCATCGCCGAAGGTGCGGGCGCGCTCGTGCTCGAGAACTACTCAGTGGCGCGAGCACGTGGCGCACGCATTCTCGGTATCGTGAGCGGCTGCGGCGAGAAAGCCGACGACTATCACCGGACGCGCTCCAGGCCGGACGGTACAGCTATGATCGGAGCAGTCCAGAACGCTCTCGATGATGCCGCCGTCGAGCCGGAGGAAATCGACTACATCAATGCTCATGGCACCGGCACGCCAGAGAATGACAGAATGGAGCACCTGTCGCTGCGAGCGGTGCTTGGCGACCGTCTCGATCGCACGCCGATCAGCTCGAACAAATCGATGATCGGGCACACTCTGATCGCCGCGGGAGCGGTCGAGGCCGTGTTCTCCCTTATGACAATCGGGACGGGCACCTTACCGCCGACCATCAATCACGACGTTCCTGATCCCGAGATCGAGCTCGACGTTGTCCCGAACGTTAAGCGCGAAGGGAAGGTGCGCAACGTGCTGTCGAACTCGTTCGGATTCGGCGGCCAGAACGTATGCGCGGTGTTTGCGGCAGAGCCGCAGTAGAGAGGGCGCGCGATGCGGGCGGTTCTTGTCTCGGCCGAGCGGACGCTGGAGTTCGTGGATATCGCTCGGCCGGATCATCCCGGTCCCGACGAGGTTCAGGTTCAGATCGGGGCGGTTGCCCTCAATCACATCGACGTCTGGGGATGGCGCGGCATGGCGTTCGCGAAGCGCTCACTGCCTATCGTCGCGGGTGCCGAGGCCGCCGGCACCGTGGTCGCAACCGGCGAGCGCGTGCGAGACCTTGCGCCCGGCCAGACCGTTGCGCTCTACGGTGCGCAAACCTGTGGAGAATGCGCAGCCTGCCGCGACGGGCGCGACAATCATTGCGAAAAGATCAACAACATCTACGGGTTCCACATCGACGGCTTTTTTCGTGAAGCAATCAATATCCCAGCCCGTCTGGCGGTGCCGGCGCCGCATGGCATCGATGTCGTAAGCGCCGCGCTGGCCCCCATCGCGTTCGGAACCGTCGAGCACATGCTCTTCGACAACGCGAGGCTGCATGAGGGTGAGACCGTGCTCATTCATGCCGGTGGCAGCGGCATCGGAACTGCTGCCATTCAGCTCGCTAAGGCGGCCGGGGCTCGCGTCATTACCACGGTGGGCAACGAATCGAAGGTCGACAGGGCGCGTGCGCTCGGAGCCGAGCACGTCATCAACTATCGCAGCGAGCGTTTCGAGAGCCGTGTGCGCAAACTGACAAATGGAAAAGGCGTCGACGTCGTCTTCGAGCATGTGGGACGCGATACTTGGCAGGGCAGCCTGCTGTCGCTGAGGCGCGGAGGGCGGCTCGTCACCTGCGGATCAACGACCGGGATTTCCGCTCAGACGAACCTGTTCCTGCTCTTCCAACAGCAGCTTCGGTTGATCGGCAGCTTCGGTTGCACCAGGGAAAACATGCGTAACGCGATGGACAAGATGGCCAAGGGCCAGGTGCGCGCCGTCATCGACAGTGTCATTGCGGTTTCGGAGATCACGAACGCCCTCAAGCGCCTCGAAGATCGTCAAGTGTTTGGAAAGATTGTCGTGCAGCTATGACAGCGATGCCCATGACGAATGGCGGTGGTGGTCGCGAGGTCTGGGTGACTGGGATTGGCCTGCTGAGTTCGCTCGGCGAAGGGCTGGAGGCGCACTGGACACAGCTCGGGGGCGATACGCAACTGGCTCCCAGCCCAGTCATCGAGGCCGCGCGCTTCGCGCCTTACCCCGTCCATCCGATGGTGGCGCTCGATCTAAATCGGCAAATCCCCAGGCGTAGCGACCAGAGGCAGATGGAGGCGTGGCAGCACATCGGAGTCTATGCCGCCGGCCTTGCTCTCGACGATGCGGGGATCAAAGGCGATGCCGCACTATCAAGCAATACCCATCTAGTCGTGGCTGCCGGCAGTGGTGAACGTGATACGGAGGTCGACGAGCGGATACTCGAGCTGGCCAAAGCGTGCGGCGAAGGGGATTTGCCGGCAAATGAAATTCTGCCGAGTGCGTTGAGGCCGACGCTCTTCCTGGCACAACTTTCCAATCTGCTCGCAGGCAATGTATCTATCGTCCATAACGTCACGGCCTCTTCGCGCACATTCATGGGCGAGGAGATGGCGGGTATCGCGGCAATCGAGAACGCGGTTCGGCGCGTGGCGAGCGGGCAGGTAGCCGTTGTTCTCGCAGGGGGCGCGCTCAATGCCGAGCGGAACGATCTGCTTCTCAACTTCGAGCTCGGCAGCATGCTGTGGTCGCGCCCCTATCGCGCGACATGGGAACGGAGCGACGAAGGAGGAGGATTCGTCCCCGGCAGCATCGGCGCATTCCTGGTTTTGGAGGCACGCGATCATGCGGAGGCCCGCGGGGCACGGCCTCATGCCCGTATCACTGGCGTCCTCTCGGATCGATCCGATCGAACATTCGGAGCTGCCGCCTCGTCCGGTAGCAGACTGATCACGAGGCTGGTTCGGCCTGGTGACCTAGCCGGATTGGCCGTGCTGAGCGGGGCCAGCGGCGTTGAGCCTGTGACCGGAGACGAGCTCGGCCTTCTGACTAGTGATGCTTTGGGATCGATTCGCCCGCCGATCCGCGCCTATGGAACCGCCCTCGGTCATGGCGTCGAGGCGCACTTCCCTGCTGGCGTGGCACTCGCCGCGCTCGCGCTGTCGAAAGGCGCCTTCTACCCTCCGCTCGACGCAGCAGGCATCGAGTGCCCCACCCTGGCCAAGCCTGATCGCATCCTGGTGACCGGCTTCGGCCATTGGCGGGGCGAAGGCGTGGCGCTCCTGGAGGAGATTGTATGAGCGCGACCTATTTGGACGCGAAGGGTCGGCCCGTGGTCGTCGTGACCGGAAGGGGCGTTGTTACGGCCTTGGGTGCGGGCCGCACTTCGAACTGGCGGGCGCTGACCGCTGGACGGTCCGGCCTGACGCGCATCAGCCGCTTTTCGTGTCATGGCTTGAAGACGACTGTTGCGGGCACGGTCGATGGTCTTGGTGTGGAGCCGTACTCAGCGCCCGCTCTGTGCGTGGCGATGGCAACGGAAGCAGCGTCGGAGGCCATTCTAGAAGCCGGCATCGGAACCCCCTCTGCCTTTCCGGGGGCGCTGTTCCTCGCAACGCCGCCAGCCGAGATCGAATGGCCGCAGCGGCGCCAACTCTATGCCGCCCCCTCCGCAGACGATGCGAGAGGCTATCGCCGCTTGCTCGCGGCGGCACGTCTTGGGAGGCTCGAGAGTGCCTTCCCCGAGTTTCAGTTCGCAAGCGTCGCTGACCGTCTTTCCGAGCGTTTCGGCACGCAGGGAATGCCAGTGTCGGTGTCGACAGCTTGTGCATCGGGCGCTTCAGCCATTCAGCTCGGCGTGGAAGCCATCCGGCGCGGCGATACGGATGCCGCTCTTTGCGTCGGCACGGACGGCACGGTCAACATCGAGACGCTGGTCCGCTTTTCGCTTCTCTCCGCTCTCTCGACTCAGAACGATCCGCCCGAGAAGGCGATGAAGCCGTTCTCAAAGGACCGCGGCGGATTCATCATGGCGGAGGGCGCCGGTGCGCTGGTGCTCGAGTCCTATGAGGCTGCTCGCGCGAGGGGCGCACGCATTCTGGGGGTCGTGAAGGGCTGCGGCGAGAAGGCTGACGATTACCATCGCACACGGTCGAAGCCGGACGGATCAGCCATCATCGGGGCAATCCGCAGTGCGCTTGCCGACGCCGGCACGGATCCCGGCGAAATCGACTACGTCAACGCGCATGGCACCTCGACGCCCGAGAACGACAGAATGGAGTATCTCTCGCTGGCTGCCGTGCTGGGTGCCCGGATTGCAACAACACCAGTCAGCTCCAACAAATCGATGATCGGGCACACGCTCTCGGCCGCCGGTGCGATTGAAGCGGTGTTCTCCCTTCTCAGCCTGGAGATGGGCTTCCTGCCGCCGACGATCAACTACGATGTGCCGGACCCGGACATTCCGCTCGATGTGGTGGCGAACACGGGTCGCGACGCTCAGATTCGCACAGTGCTCTCCAACTCGTTCGGCTTCGGCGGCCAGAACGTCTGCCTCGTCCTGGGAGCGGAACCCACATGACTGCGCCTCTCGTTAGAAACATGAGACTACCCCTGGGGATCCTGAGGTGCGGTGGGGTGATCGCGCCTCAGAGGGCGCAGAAACTCGCTTGGGAAGACCTGTACGTCGGGTGCGTGATCCCGCTGCCGGACATGACATTCAGCCGCAACGAGATCGTCACGTTTGCCGGTATCTACGATCCTCAGCCGGCTCATATCGACGACGAAGCGGCGAAGAGCACGCTGCTCGGAGGACTTGCCGCATCAGGCTGGCACTCCTGCGCGGCGCTGTGGGCGCGCGCGCATGCGGACCTCCTCGCGCACTGCCGCCACCGTGGTCGTCCTGTCATCACCGACATCAGATGGCTGGCGCCGGTGCGCGCCAACGAAACCTTGCAGCTAAAGGCTGTCGTCACTCATCGAATGCCGTGCCCGCACAGTGCGCACCTCGGGCAGACATCGATCCGCTACGAAGTCATCAACGAGATGGGCAGCGTCGTGATGAACTTGAAAGCGGACCACGCGTTTGAAAGACGCGTCGGTGAACCGTCGTCGAACAGTGGTCCCTGCCCGTCGGTCAACTGGGGTGCGCGCATCACGCCGCTTCGTCCGCGGCGGCGGGTGAGTGGTATTAGCTTCTTCGAGCAGGTTGAGGTAGGCGACGAGATCGATCTGGAAACATACACGTTCACGGATCGGAATATCGCGGAGTTCGCTGCGTTGACCGGTTCGATGGCCTCGAGGACGGGAGATCATTCGATACAGGTGAACGCGTGGCATCTCAACGCCGCATGGATGCAGCGTATCGTCGCCTACTATCAGAGCCAAACCCAGAGGCTTGGGCGCGCGGGCACTCCCGTGCCGTTGCTCGGGCCCGCCATCGGCGTGAAGCACCTGCGCTGGCACAGGCGCGCGCAGTCCGGCGACGTTGTCCATTTCCTGAGTTGGGCAGAGCGCAAGATCGACTTGCCGTCGCACGGCGGATGGGGGCTGCTGGTCTGCGGTGCGGAGGGTGCTGACGCCCGCGGTCGGCGTGTCGTCTCGTTCAATCCGCAGCTTCTGCTCGAACGACGTTGCCAGGGTAGCGGCGACTGACGCACCGCTCGTGCCCCACCTTAGGGACCCTAGTGGAAAATTCCAGCCTCAGACGGTCCAACTTTCGGGGAGCAGGTCAGCCCTAGGCGCTCTTGCGACCTATGCCTTCGCCCAGCAGGGGCCGGGGTTCGGCCCGGGCCGCATGGGCATGGGCCCCGGCATGATGAAGGGGCATCGCATGGGACCGATGATGGGCCACATGCAGGGCACCTTCGGCGACCCGACTGCGCAGCTCGCGACTGCCAAGACCGAGATCGGCATTAAACCTGAGCAGGAAGCGGCGTGGGAGGCCTACGCCAAGGTTGTAACGACGGCTGCAACAGCGGCACGCGGGCAGCGCGAGAAGATCAGCCCCGACACCATTCTCAAGATGGATGCGGAAGAGCGCCAGGCCTTCATCACCCAGATGCAGGAGAAGCGCCAGCAGAACTCCAAGACAGTATCGGCAGCAGCGGAGACGCTCCTCGCCCAGCTCGATGATGCCCAGAAGGCGAAAGCGCGCGACGTGCTCCCTGGACTCGCTGCCGCTGGTCATGGCCCCAGCTCGCGCCATGGCATGGCTGGTGGTCCCGGCATGGGCCGCGGAATGGGTCATGGCCCAGGTCACGGTATGGGGCCACCTTGGATGCGGTGAGGGCACGAACCTCGCGACGTATTCGGACCGACAGGGTCCGAGGTGGGGCATGCACGATCGCGGAGCATGGATTGCGCAATGAGCGCCGATACCGTGCACACGCTAAAGCCAGATCGAAATAATCACGGAGACATCAAGTGCGCTTAGGAACCAAACTTCTCGGAGTCGGAACGCTGATCGCTGCTCTCGGTGGCGCAGGCGTCTATGCATATGCCCAGCATGGGCCCGGCTTTGGCCAAGGTCCGATGGGTATGGGCATGATGGGCATGGGACACGGCACGGCAACGATGACCGAGCGCGGCGAAATCCATGACATGTTCATGGAGCACGACAAGATCCGGCGCACGGTGACCAACCTTCCGAATGGCATCCGCACCGTCACCGAATCAGATGACCCGGAACTGGCGGCGACGATCGTGAGCCACGTCGTCGGGATGCACGAGCGCGTCAAGGAAGGTCGCGATCCCAAATTGCCGATCCAAAGCCCGACGCTCCAGATCATCTTCCGAAACAAGGATAAGATCACGACCACGCACGAGGCGACGGCGAAAGGCATCGTGGTGGTTCAGACCTCCTCCGATCCGGAGACGGTTGCAGCACTCCAGAAGCACGCCGGCGAAGTGAGCGATCTCGTAAAGCGTGGGATGGCCGCTGCACACGAGAACATGATGCGAAACGGCGTCATGCAAGGGCACCGCCACTAAATGTCCACCGCGGGCACGTGCGCGGCCCGCGGCTACTTGAGCCGATAGCCGGCGTGACAACCAACGCATTGGCTCATGACACAGCACACGCCGCTTCTGCCCGAGCGAGAGCTACCACTCTCTAGTACCGCCGCCTCGGCAACAGTCCACCAAAAGCCGAGACGAAGTCACTGAAAGCCGAGACCCATGCCATAGTTGTCTGGCACCGACGAGATCGCCCCGGCTGCGGTCGTACAATCCGCGCTGGCCGCGTCGCTCAAATTCACACCTTCGGCCGTAGTCAGTTATCGGATCGATGAGAGCCGTGACGAGTTATCTTTTCCTGCCTTGGTGGTCACGCCGAGGGCGGCGCCAGCCGATCGAGGCGCAACCGGTCGCGACTGTCGGTCAGACGCCAGACGCTGGCAAGCGTGGCGGCGAGCACGCCGAGCCCCGTAGCGCCACCGATAAGAAGAGTGATCAGGATCTGGTACTTGACGGCCTCCTGCGGGTCGACGCCGGAGAGGATCTGCCCCGTCATCATGCCGGGCAGTGAGACGACGCCGGTCGCCGCCATCGAGTTGATGATCGGTGTGAAGCCGCTGCGGACAGCCTGCAGGAGCGATGTCGAAACGGCCTCCCATCTTGTGCTGCCGAGCAGCAGCTTCGCCTCAATGGCAGCCCGCTCACGGTGCATCGCTGTGTGCAGGGTATCGAGGCCGAGGCTCACGCCGGTCATTGTATTGCCGAGGATCATGCCGAACAGCGGCAGCGCATACTGCGGCGACCACCAGGGCTCCGGCCTGATCTGCGCTGTCAGCGCGAACACTGTGATCAGCGTCCCGGCAAGCAGCATCGCTGCGCCGCCGAGGCCGATACCCCATAGGCCCTGCAAGCGACGATCCTGGCGAGCCCAAATCTCGCGACCGGCGAAGGCGACCATGACGGAGGCCGCGAGCAGGGTGAGCCAAGGCGAGGCCTGGGTGAAGATGGTCTTCAGCACCAGTCCGACGAGGAGCAACTGGACGACCAGCCGTAGCGCAGAAACGACGAGCTGACGCTCCAGCCGGAGCTGTAGCAGGATGGAGAAGAGCGCGTTGAGAATGAGAAAGACCGCCGCCAGTGCAAGATCGACCGTCGTGAGCGGTATGTATGGGCTCATGCGACCGGACCCGCATCTTCCTGAAGGCGACCTTCGACCATGTGCAGGATCCGCCTTGCCATGCGCTCGCCCTGCCGGCGGTCGTGTGTCACCATCAGCACGGCCAGCCCCGACTGCCCGCAACGGGTGACTAGGCTCTCGACCCTCTGAGTTGCGGCCTCGTCGAGTGATGCTGTCGGCTCATCGAGCAGGAGGGCCTTGGGGTTTCTGCACAGGGCGCGTGCGATTGCCAGTCGCTGTCGCTCTCCAGTCGAAAGACGCGCCACCTCCCAGTTTAGCGCCCCGGCAAGTGCAAGTTCGTCGAGTAAGTCATCCACACCCGCGTGGGGCGGAAAGTGATCGCCGACTCGATCGCTCCACCATCCGGACTCCGCGGGCACGAGCGCCACCTGCTTGCGCCAGTCGCTCGCTGCTATGCTGCCGCGGTCAAGGCCGCCGAGGGTGACCGCGCCCCCGCTCGGGTCCAGATCGACGATGGCGCGCAAGAGCAGCGACTTGCCCGCGCCCGACGCTCCCATCAGCGCCACGCACTCGCCCTCGGCAACCTCGAAGCTCAAGGGGCCGATGAGGGCGGTCTCGAGCCGATCGACCCGCAGCAATGGCACACGCATGTCCCTTCAGGCAGCCGGACTTCTGGCGATCCACTGCCGACCCGCGGCGTCAGCGACGTTCAGCCAGTCGCGTCTGCGTCGCCATCGCAAGAGGCACAAGCGCGTCGTCGGGAAACGGGTAGACCGAGCTGACGTTGATCTCGCACAGGACATAGGTGTCGGCTCCATCGGCATCCTTGGCCCCGTAGAGGAAATCGGCATCCCAAAGAAGCGGTAGGTCACGCTTCTCAATCCCGACGGCGGCGCAAAGCTCATCCAGCCATTGCTCCTCCAGCATGTCCTTCAGCCTCTGGAAGTCCGCCCGGGTGGGCGGATAGTAGAGGCGCGGTCCGGGCTCGGGTGCGGTGTGAGCAGCCGCCCCAGGTGCTGCTGGATGAAGTGCATTGATGAGCTGCTCGCCGAAGCCCGCGACGCGATCCCCGACCAGGTAGCAGCGCACCATACCGTCGGGCAGGCGCGATTGATAAGCCTGATCGATCATTCCACCTGCAGCCGTGTAATAGCCGCTGCATCGCGTGAGAAATGCATCCAGGGTCAACACCTCTTCTGAGCTGCCGCGTTTGGCATGCCGGACTCGTAGCAACGCGTCACCGGCGGGGGCGGTGATCGGAACGCCCCGGTCATCTGCAGGTGCCACGAGCCAGATGCCGTCGCCACTCTGTCCGCGGATCTGCTTCAACACACGCTTGCCCGAGCTGCGGAGACTTGCGGGCAGTCCCGACCGCATAGCGTCGGCGCTCTCGTAAAGGCCGGTATCGCAGCCCCATCCCATTGATCGCGTGCGATAGAGCACCTCCTTGGTACCGATCCGATCGATGACGTCGGGATGCGCGCTGACGAAGGCTCCCTGGGAGGCAACCTCTCTGAGCATCGCATTGAGGGCAGTCCTGTCGCGGCCGCGCTCGATTGGATTGAACCACACGAGAACGCCGTCGACGGTGGACAGGCGCTCGCGCACGTCGTTCGCGATTTCATCGGCGTAGGGTGCTGCGACGACCTCGATCCCGGTCGCACGCAGTGTTGCGGCAGTCTCCGCGAACCTGGACCGCTCGAGACTAGTCGCGAGCAACAGACTGCTGTCGGCAGGAAAGAGTATCGCTACCCTTTGTGCCCGTGTGCTCATTGGTCTTGCTCCATCTTCGCAGATAAGGCTGTAGGTCGAGGTTGACGGTCCTTCGCGCCGTGCAAATCGAACGCAATGCGGAGCGCCATCTCTGGCCTCAAGCCCTTATCCGCCAGTCTATGGTAATGCTTGCGCGCCGTGTATGCCTCGACCACGCCCTCGACCAGGACAAGAAGCCAAGACCCGAAGCTCCGCGATCTTCGGGTATGCCGGCGTGGTGCGGCGCGACGACCCAAGGGCGATACGATCGAGGTGCTCATAGGCCTCATCCTCCCGGCTGGAGCTGCGAGTGCGTCTTAATTCTTTGGCCTCCGTGGCGGATAATCAGATCCAGCAGGCCTTCCTCGCTGCGTCCGCTTGCTCGCGCGTGATGCCGATATCGGCGAGTAGTCGATCGTTGAGGGCAACTAGATCCCTCAGTTCCCGGCGTCTGCGGTTTCGGATGCGGATGCGATCAATTGCCTTCAGCCACCACCAAGCAATTCCTGAGACTGGCGGGCCGTCTGCAGCACGCGGGGCAGATGAGGGAAAGGCCTCCAAAGTATGTGTGCTCATGATCATCACTTTCTTTCGGTTTCTGTTTGTGAGTACGCATGTAGCGGCGGCCAGGGCTTGCCGGCAAAGCATCGTTTCTCTACCCTGCCTGAGCTTTTCTCATGATGTTCCTGGTGCTCTCATGCTGCGCCGCCTCCCGTCGCTCAATGCACTGAAAGCTTTCGAGGCCGCCGCGCGCCACGAGAGCTTCACGCGGGCAGCCGAAGAGTTGTTCGTCACCCAGGGAGCTGTCAGCCACCAGGTGAAGGCCCTAGAGGCGGAAATCGGGTTCAAGCTTTTCAACCGTGAACGCCAGCGTCTCGTCATCACTGACGCGGGCCGTGAGTACCTCAATGTTGTCCGCGACGCGTTCGATCGCATCGCGCTCGGGACAGCCCGCCTCACGCAGCGGCAGTCTTCCGGCGTGCTCACCGTCAGCACGTCGCCGGACTTTGCTGCGAAGTGGCTGGTGCACCGGCTCGGCCGTTTTGGAGAGATGCATCCCGGGATCGACCTGCGCGTGTCGGCCAACTTGCACCATGTCGATTTCGCACGCGAAGACGTCGACATGGCCGTGCGGCATGGAGTCGGCGAGGCGAGTTGGCAAGGTCTCGCCGGAGAACGGCTTGCAACAGAGACTCTGTTTGCCGTCTGCAGCCCCTCGCTCTTGCGCAGGAAGACAAGCAAGCTAACGCCGGCAGAAGTTCTGCATCTGCCGCTTCTTCATCTCGACGATCACAGCGGCTGGAAGCGATGGTTTGATGCCGCGCAGGTCAAGGCACCGAAGTCCCTGCAAGGTGTCGTGCTCAATCGAGCGAGTATGGTGATTGATGCGGCGATCAATGGTCAGGGTATCGGGCTTGCGCGCTCCACGCTGGCTGCGTGGGATCTGATCAACAAGCGGCTCATTGCGCCGCTTCCGGTGTCGCTGCCATTGACCACGGCCTACTGGATTGTGGCACCGGAGGCGACTGTGGAGCTGCCGAAGATTGTGACCTTCCGGAGTTGGCTTCTCTCCGAGGCGGCGGAGGATCGCAGGCTTCTCGATGCCCTCGCAGCCAAGGCATCGACGAAGCGTGGGGCCAAAATCTGAATGGCCGCCTGCTCAATGCTCTTCCCAATCGAGAACACGGTCGCCGAGGCCCGGGTCTACATTGCCCGCTTGAGAGACTTCTCGAAAAACGCCAAGTGCGTTCGACGCATTTCGTCAATCAGCGGACGTGATGATCTCCGTACCTGTTACTCGAACTCCATCTCTGCAAACACCGCCTGCGCATTTCGTCGGGCCAGAGCTGCGAATTGCTCTAGGTACGCGAATTGTGTTTGGTCGACGTTGGGTGCTCCGATGATGTCGGCGCCGGCGTCGATGTGAGCGCGCATGCGGCCTCGGAGGTTGACCAAGTAGTCATATGTATCGGCCTGGGCGCGGTCCAGCCTTGTCGGTGCACCGTGTCCCGGCACAACGTATGTCGGCTGCAACGCTGCGATAGCTTCGAACGCGGCCAGCCATGACTTCGTTCTCGAAACGTCGATGACACCAAGCACGCGCTCGACGTAGACTACATCACCTGTAAAGACGACCCCCTTTGAGGGTAGCCATACGAAACTGTCGCCGGGTGTATGAGCGGGGCCCACGTGCCGCACTTCGACCACTACCGAGCCGAGTTGGAATGTGTGTGATCGCTCGAAGGCGATTTCCGCATAGCGAGGTTCCGTCCCTGCCAACTCTCCGCCTAACAATTGGTGCAGCATCGATAGCTGAAGGGATCCGCGCGCCTGCTGGTCAGCGATAGCCGTCGTCGCGGCGATAATCACCGCGCCCTGCTTGTGCCAATAGCCATTGCCGAGCCAGCGATGATCCTGCCCACCGGTATTGACGACGTAGCGCACGGGCTGGTCGGTCACTTTCCGAATCGCAGCGTGCAGCGCGGCGGCGCCCTTCCAAGAGCCTCCCGGATCGATCAGCAAGGCTCCGCCTGTCGTTACGACAAGGCCGAAAGTCGCGTTGTTCCCTAGGTTAAGCGGCGAGCGCTGCGTTTTCTCGCCGACGAAGGCGTATATCCCGTCCGTGACTTTGACAGTCTCCAGCGCACGCGCTGGCCCGCAGAGCGACAGGCCCAATAGGCCGATTGCGACAGAGACGCTTCTCATCCTGACCGGCCCTTTGGAAAATCCCGCCGCCCGCTCGCTGATAGCACTGATCGCCGCATGGTGGTCGATGCCAAATAGAGACATCGACGTGCCTGTAGTCGGCAGCGATATTCCTGCCGCCGAGCACGTCCGTCTATCGATTCACTCGGCGATCCCGATCGCATTGTCGAGTTCCACGCGTCGCGACCGGCGTACAAAAGCTGCCCCACCTTTCGCCTGAATAACCTAAGCTCGATAGCCTTCGACGAAGACGGCGACGACATTAGCGTCGTGCAATTGGCTGTCGATCGTATGCGGTGGGAGCCAAGTCAGTGCCCGTGCATATGATGCATGTCGGGGACGTGCGGATGCTTGTGCGTCAGTCGCTCGTGACGATGCCAGTGTGTATGAGGCTCTCCGGGAGGATCGTCGGGGCCGTGTACGTGCTGGTGGTGCTCGTCGTGCACATGCTGATGCTCGTGCGCCATCGGCTCGTGGATATGCTCGTGTTCATGAACTTCCGTCACGTGCAGCCATACGCCCACCGCCATCAAGGCGCCGGCGGCAGCGAGCTGAATCGTGATTGGTTCGGCGAGCAGCAGGATCGCAGCTATCGCGCCGAGGAAAGGGGCAGTCGAGAAGTATGCGCCGGTCCGCGCCGCACCAAGATATCGGAGCGCGCGGACGAACAGGACAAGGCTGATGCCATATCCGACGAAGCCGACGAAGCCCGCTACGAGCATCGGACTTAGTTCAGGCAGGCTGCTTCCGATCAACAGACCGAGCAGGAGATTGACCGGGCCGGCAACAAGCCCCTTGATCTCCACGATCTGGAGCGGATCGGCCAGCGACACCTTGCGCGTCAGATTGTTATCGAGCCCCCAGGCGATACAGGCACCCACGATCAGAGCCGGCCCCATCAGATTGGCAACGGACGGCGTACCCGACCACGACAGAACAAGCGCGCCGCCGACCAGAAACGCCATGCCGATCGCGATGCGACGATCGAAGTTCTCGCGAAAGGCAAACCAGGCGAGCAGGGCGGTTGCCACGCCTTCGAGCGTCAGCAGGAGCGAGGCGGCCGAGGCATCAGTGCTGGAAAGACCAGCCATCAGCAGCACGGGTCCTGCGATGCCGCCGGCCAGGATGGCGCCGGCAAGCCAAGGCATGTCATGACGTTGGAGCGATGCCTCCGCCGCCACTTGGTCGGACATCGACGCGCGCATCACCCGTCGCAACAGACCAACGCCGATGCCTGCGCCGCAATAGAGGAGCCCGGCGAGGATAATCGGATCGACCGAGCCGAGGAGCAGCTTGGCTGCCGGTGTCGATATGCCGAAGAGTGCAGCCGAGATAAGAGCTAGGACGACAGCATGGTGGTTCATGGAGTAAGGCTTTAGCCCGTCGGCGCGGGTCAGGCCAGCCGCCGATGCAAAATCCCAGGCGATGATCGGACAATGCCCGACTGGATCCTTCTCGAACTCGCCCAGATGCAGGGCGCCATCGTGCGCAGTCTCGCGGCGGAATTGCGGGCGGGCGGTCTCGGCGGCCTGGCACTGGCTTTTGCTCTCGGCGCGCTACACGCGCTTACGCCCGGTCATGGCAAGGCCGCGCTGGCCGCGTACTTCCTTGGCAATTACGGCAACATATCAACAGGCGTTCGGGTCGCCCTTGCAGCAGCATTGCTGCACGTGGTGTCTGGCTTTTGCGTCTTTCTCGTATTGACGTTCGTGATTGGTCAGAGTCCGTCGATTTCCGGTCGCGGCACGCCGTGGTTCACGGTGTTCGGCTATGGGCTGATCATCTTTGCCGGGGTTATCATGCTCTGGCAGAGTATCCGACCAAGTCGCTCCCACGATCACGGGACGGGTACAATTACCGCGGGGATCGGACTTTTGCCCTGCCCGCTGACGATCTCCGTGCTTGGGTTCGCCTGGATTCAGGGCACGGCGGCAATGGTCGCTCTGGTCCTCGTCGCTCTCACACTTGGTATTGCGACGACCATTGGACTTGTTGCCCTGGCCGCCATCCTGTCGCGGTGTTTCGTCGGAAAGGCGCTCGGCAACTACGTATCGGGGTTTGAACGCTGGGGGCGTATTTTCCAGGGGACGGCAGGGGCGGCGATCATTGCCATAGGCCTCTATACGCTGACCTATGTGCTTCGATGAGTTCTCCTACATCCGGTCTTTTCTTTGTCGCAATCGATGGTTAACGAGCCAAGTTGGGGGGATTGACGGCGGTGGCAGCCTATGCCACCTACCAAGCAGATGGAGGTCTGCGACTTGCTTTCGGCACGACGTCACCAGGGTTGGCGAGTTTTCACCGCGCTGAGGCCGGTGATCGCTGTCCTGTTGATTGCGTTAATGGCAGGCAATGCGATGGCGGGCTCATTCTCCGGCTTTGCCCATGAGCATGATGGCGTGCAGTTCGGACATCACCATCACCACGATGATGGCGATGATCATCACCATGACGACAATCTCGACGGTGATGCCAGCACGCCTGCGGCCAAGGTGAATGGTCCGACCATATCCGGCGCGGACCGATACCCCGAGCAGGGTCAAATCCATGTACATGACCCCATCGTGACACTCGGCCTCGCGAAGGTGATGCAATGGGTGCCGAAACCCATACAGCCCGCTTGGGAACCACGACCACCGAACCAACTCGTTTCAGATCATCGAATTTCCTCCGAACGGCCTCCCAGAGCGGTGTGACGGCGCGCGAGCGTCCGCACGCATTTCCAACGCCACTCTGAAGCAGGTCTGTGATCATGCCTCGAACCGCATGGCCCATTCTTGGGCCGAAAGCGCACGCGCTGCGCATCCTTGTTACGTCGCTGATGCTGTCGATGCCCATAGGAACGGCAAGTTTTGCCGGGCCGGGACACAGCGGCGATGAGGGCCACTCGCACGACGCACCGGCGGCCAAATCGTCGCAAAGCCCGCGCGTCGTCGCGACATCCGAAGCCTATCAGCTTGTCGGCATTCTGAAGGCCAACCAGCTCACGATCCACCTCGATCGGGAGAAGGACAACGCGCCCGTAACGGCCGCGACGATCGAGGTGTCGATCAACGACAAGACGGTGACGGCGGAGCCCAAGGCCGACGGCACTTATGCGGTGCTGGTCGAGAGCCTGATCCAACCGGGCGAGAACGTGCTCGAGTTCTCGATCAAGGAAGGCGAGACTTTCGATCTCCTCGGAGGCACGCTCGCGACGCCTGTAGCGCGGTCCGAGCACAGATCTCACGGCATCGCGTCACTGTCATCGTGGCTTACCCATCCGATGCCGGCGGGTTGGGCGATCCTCGCAAGCGGTGTCATGCTCATCGCCGGTGTTCTCGTCGGCGGATTGTTCTCGCGTCACGCGACGCTTGGTGTGATGGCACTGGCTACGGCTCTCTCGATCACCATTGCCGCTGATCCCGCGCGTGCCGGGCCGGGGCACTCTGGCGATGAAGGACATTCGCATGGACCAGAGGCGAGCGAAGGCGCCAGCGACAGTCCACGCCGCCTATCGGACGGCTCGGTATTTCTGCCGAAGCCGACGCAGAGACTGATCGAGGTCAGGACCCAGTACGTGACGCCCGAAACGGTGCGTCGCGCCATCCGCCTGCCCGGGCGCGTCATCGCCAACCCGCACCGGATCGCCATTGTCCAAAGCATCGTCGACGGGCGCATGGCGCCGGTCAACGGCCGCTTTGCCCACGTCGGCCAGCACGTGCGTTCCGGCGAAGTGCTCGGCTACGTGAAGCCCGTATTGGCAGAGATTGATCGCTCCGATTTCGAGCAAACGGCCGGACGGCTCGACCAGGAGATCGCGCTTGCCGAGAACCGTGTCTCGCAGTTCAAGCGATTCGCCACCTTCCCCGCCGAGCGCATCCGCACGGCCGAGATCGAGCTTGAGAACCTCGTGCGTCGCCGGGCAACGCTTGCCGAGCGGAAGGCGGTCAACGAGCCGCTGATTGCCCCAATCGACGGCGTCATCATCGCCGCGCAGGCCGCCATAGGTCAGGTCGTCTCTCCGAAGGATGTTCTGTTCCAGATCGTCGAGCCTCGCGTCTATTGGATCGAGGCGCTCGCGCACGAGAGTATCGACATTTCGAAACTCGGTGCTGCACAGGCCATGGCGCACGACGCTGAGCCTGCCGAACTCAAGTTCGTCGCGAGCAGCCCGGCGCTCACGCAACACGCCACATCGATCAAGTTCGAGCTGACGTCGAACCGGGCCGGCTTCGATATCGGCCGGCAGGTCACTGTCCTGGTCGAATCCGGGAAGGAGATGACCGGGATCGTCGTGCCGCGCGCGGCCGTCGTTCAGGCGCCGAACGGTCAGTACGTTGTCTTCCGGCACGTCGAGCCCGAGCGCTTCGACCCGAAACCGGTTCGCTTTGTCGAAGTTGATGGCAGCCGCGTCCTGCTCACCGCTGGTGTCGAGCCGGGCGAGAAGATCGCCGTGCAGTCCGCCACGCTCATCAATCAGATCCGGTGATCGCGCCATGTTCAATTTCCTGGTCACGACGAGCCTCAAGCATCGGCTGATTGTCCTGTTCGGCGCCGCCCTTCTGGTCGGCTACGGCCTCTTGATGCTGCCACGGGTACCGGTAGATGTGTTTCCAGACCTGACCAAGCCAATCGTCACGGTGCAGACCGAGGCCGAAGGCATGGCGCCGCAAGAGGTCGAGCTTCTGGTCACGCGGCACATCGAGACGGCGATGAACGGCCTGCCCGGCGTCGGACGCGTGCGCTCCGTCTCCGGAATCGGCCTGTCCATTGTCTACGTCGAGTTCGATTGGGGCACCGAGATCTACCGAAATCGGCAGCTGGTCACCGAAAAGCTCGGCGGCATCCGCGACCGGCTGCCCCCAACGGCGTCGGTCTCGCTCGGTGGCATCAACTCTATCATGGGCGAGATCATGCTCGTCGCGCTCACGGGGCCGAAGTTGACACCCATGGAGCTGCGGGAGATCGCCGACTTCACCATCAGGCCGCAGCTTCTCGGCATCCCCGGCGTCGCACAGGTCATTCCGATCGGTGGCGAGGTACGACAGTTTCAGGTGGCTCCAAATCCGGTCGCCCTGAAGACATTTGGTGTCACGCCGGACACCCTCGAGGCGGCAGTACGCCGCTTCGGCATGAACTCCGGTGGTGGCTTTGTCGACCAGCACGGCAGCGAATTCCTGATCCGCAACATCGGTGACTCAGCCGAGCTGGAGCAGCTTCGCAATATTGCTGTCGCCAATCACAATGGGCGCACCGTTCTCCTGCGCGAGCTTGCCGACGTCTCTTTCGCACCGCGCGTCAAACGCGGTGAGGCCGGCTACAACGGCGCGCCGGCGATCATCATGAGCGTCCAGAAGATGCCGACTGCCGATACGCTGCCTCTGACGCAGGCGGTGGAGGCAGAGCTTGCAGCCTTGCAGCGGACCTTGCCTGATGGCGTGACCGCAACCAATGTTCAGTTCCGGCAAGCGACCTTCATCGAACGGTCGATTGAGAACGTGAAGTCGGTACTGCTGGAGGCGGCAGCGGTCGTCGCGATCGTTCTGATCGTATTCCTGTTGAATTGGCGCGCCACGCTAATCTCGCTTTCGGCGATCCCGATCTCCATCCTCATCACCGTGCTCGTCTTCAGTTTCTTCGGTTTGACGATCAACACCATGACGCTCGGAGGGCTGGCGATCGCCATCGGCGAGCTGGTCGACGACGCCGTGGTCGACGTTGAGAACATCCTGCGGCGCCTGAAGAACAATGCCGAGCGCGCGGTTCCCCTACCGGTGCTCCAGGTAATTGTCGCGGCCAGCCGCGAGGTCCGCTCCGGTATCGTCTATGCGACGTTCATCATTGTTCTCGTCTTCGTTCCGCTGTTCGCGTTGACCGGGGTCGAAGGCCGTCTGTTCACGCCGCTCGGCATCGCCTACATCGTTTCGATCCTGGCCTCGTTGGCAACGGCTGTAACTGTTACGCCGGCCCTGTCCTACTATCTGCTGCGGAAGACCCGCGTCGCGACCCACAAGGACAGCGCCGTCGTGCGTGTGTTGAAGCGGGGTAATCGCGTACTTCTGCGGTGGGCCTTCGACCATCCTCGTCAGGTGCTGCTGCCCGTCGTGGCCTCTATTGCGCTGGCAGTTGCTGGAGCCGTCTTCCTGCCTCGGGCGTTTCTCCCGCCGTTCAACGAGGGCACGCTGCTCGTCGGGATGCAATACAATCCCGGCATCAGCCTCGCCGAATCTCACCGACTTGGATTTGCGGCCGAGCGGCTGGTCATGACGGTGCCGGAGGTGACATCCGTTGGCCGACGGACCGGGCGCGCCGAACTCGACAGCCATGCCGAAGGTGTGCACGCGAGCGAGCTCGACATCGATCTCGAGCGGTCGGACCGCCCCAAGGAAGCGATATTCGAAGAGATCCGCGAGAAGCTGTCAGTGCTGCCGGTCTCAGTTGCGCTCGGTCAGCCGATATCGCATCGCATCGACCACATGCTTTCCGGTGTGCGTGCCGGCCTCGCCATCAAGATCTTCGGTCCCGATCTAGATGTACTGCGCACGCTGGCGGACCAACTCAACACCCGATTGAAGGGCGTCAGCGGTCTGGTCGACCTCAATGTCGAGAAGCAGACACTCATTCCGCAAATTCGCGTCCGCGCGGTGGCCGAGAACGCGTCGCTCTACGGCATGTCGCCGGCGCAGGTGATGTCGGCAGTCGAGGCGCTCTCCAATGGGCGCGTGATTTCGCAGATCAGTGACGGCGAGCGGCGCTTCGATGTCGTCATCCGGCTTTCCGATGCCGACAGATCGACGCGCGCCTTGCGCGACGTGCTCATCCCGACACCCACCGGCTACATCCCGCTTAGCTATGTGGCGAGCGTGGACGAGACTGTGGGGCCCAACCAGATCCTCCGCGAGAACGGCCAGCGCCGCATTCTGCTCTTTGGCAACGGCGACGGCGTGCGCGACATGGCGGCGATCGTGGATGATGTGCGGCGCATCACCGGCGAGATGGCCTTACCGCCGGGCTACGTCATCCGCCTCGACGGCACCTTCCAGGCTCAGGAGCAGGCGACACGGACCATCGGCCTGCTATCGCTCGTCTCATTGGCGCTGATCTTCCTTGTGCTCTACTCGCGCTATCAGTCAGCCGTCTTGAGCGCCATCATCCTGATGAACATCCCGCTGGCGTTGATCGGCAGCGTGGCCGCGCTCTGGATCGCGGGGCAACCGCTATCCGTGGCCAGCATGATCGGCTTCATCACGCTCGCTGGAATCACGGCGCGCAACGGCATCCTGAAGATTAGTCACTATGTAAACCTCGCAATATTCGAAGGCGAAACCTTCGGCCGCGATCTCGTTATCCGTGGCAGCCTCGAACGGCTGACACCGGTACTGATGACGGCGCTGGCGGCCGGACTGGCGCTAATTCCGCTGCTTGTCGGCGCGGATCAGCCAGGCCGAGAGATACTGCACCCCGTAGCCGTCACCATCTTTGGCGGACTCATCACAGCGACCATCATCGACACGGTGCTCACACCGTTGTTGTTCCTGAGGTTCGGACGGAGGCCGCTCGAAGCGCTAGTCGCTCAGCGTGCAGCCGCCAACACCACGGCTCAGCCCGGCATGTCCGGGACAGTCGAGGCCTACTGAGCAACCCCACACGGAGAAGAGAAAATGCTGCGCAAAAGTTTGACGTCTGCGATCCTCGGCCTTGCCGTCGTCTTGTCCGGCCCTGCATTGGCGCAGAAGGTCGGCAAGCATGGTGGCCAGACCGCCGTCGTAGCCGGCCACCATGACGCCGAGCTGGTTATCGAGCCGACGAGGCTGGTGCTCTATCTGACCAATCACGGGAAGCCGCTATCTGCGAAGGACAATGCAGTGCGTGCCACGGTGCAGGAAGGCGGCAAAAAATCGGAGATCAAGCTCACGGTCGAGCAGGATCGCCTCGTCGGTCCGCTGGCCGCACCTCTCAAGAAGGGTGCGATCATCCTCCTCTCTGGCAAGACCGAGGACGGTCACGGCGTCTCGGCGCGCTTCACGGTGAAATAATGGCGTCGCAACCCGTCCCGAAGGTAACGGGGCGCAAGCCTCGTTACCGCATAACATCGAGCTATGGCCATTCCGTCGTACTGAGCCTACTGATGTTGGCCCAGCTATCGGCCCCATTGCTTAGCCAATCGTTGTCGTCCCCTCCCCTCCCGCACGATCCCGAACACGCGGAAAGGGCTCGTCATTGGTGCGGTATCCATCTTTCTCGAAACGAACTTGTTGCCGCGCTGTCTGACTGCGACTACGCGGTCGCCCGCGATCCGAAGGACTCTGCTGCACTCTCCAATCGCGGTTCTGTGTGGCTTGCGGCCAACGAACCGTCGCGGGCGCTGCGCGACTTTGACGCCGCAATCAAGTTGTCGCCGCACGATCCGGAACTCCACTTCAACCGGGCGATCGCGCATGGCCGCCTGGGCAATGGCGAACGTGCGATCGCGGACTACACCGAGGCTATCCGGCTGAACCCAGATTTCTCGATCGCCTATCACAACCGCGGCGTCGAGTTCGAGCAGCGTGGAAGACTTGACGACGCCCGAGCCGACTTCGAGCACGCGCTGAGAATCAGCCCCGACCTGGCGCCTGCGCGTCAAGGTCTCAGGCGCGCCAAACGACCCTAGCCGAAGCCCAATCCAACACCCGAGCAAGTTGGAAAGTGCACGCATCACTTGAAAGGCAAATATGAGCGCCCTGAATCCCCTGCTGTCGAAGGTCTTCCAAGGACCATTGGATCTCAACCGACCAGTACTTGGCCGCGTTTTCTTCCTCTTCGAGTATGCGAGGATGTACGTCGAGGAGTGGATTGAGGCCTTTGATGCCCGCTTCGGGACCGATACGTCAGCACCCGTTTTCGAGCGTGAGCAGAAGTCATCGGTGCACTTCTATGTTCCAACAACCGCTTCGCTCATCTACGAAATCCTTGCGTCACTTGCCATGGTTCCAAACAAGTTCACGTTCGTCGATATGGATCAGGTAAGGGCCGCGCACTCCTCGTCGCGTCCGAGTTTCCGTTTGCCAAGATTGTCGGGATCGAGCTTTCGGAGCAGCTCCATCGCATCGCCGAGAATAATGTCCTGCTCTATAAACCTGCTTCCCAGCAATGCGATGCCTTCGATCTGAGGCGTATGGATGTGCTCGACTATGATCACGAGGGCGGGCCTCTTGTACTGTTTCTCTTCGACCCATTCGGGCGAGAGATATTCAAGGAGGTGGTTGCGTCGCTCGATGCATCACTAAGGGCAACCCCGCGCGAAGCATATGTCGTCTACGTGTACCCGCAGTACGAGGATTTGTTGCAAAACTCCCCAGCTCTTCGCAAGATGAGGGAGGGTGGGACCCGGTGGCGCCCCTGGAGCCGGTACGTGGTCTACGCGTCGGCGGATGTTCAGGTCGCATAGTCCGCTAACCGCTAAGCGGTGTTGTCATGTTGCCGTTCACCACTGATCAGTTCTTCCAGCTGTTCGAGAGCTATAACCGAACGATCTGGCCGGTGCACATCGTGGGCTATGGCTTGGCAGGTTTTGTCCTGTGGGCAATATTGACGAACCGCTACTGGAACTGGCGGGCTGCGTCGGGCGTCCTATCTCTCCTGTGGCTTTGGAATGGGATCGCCTACCATCTCGCCTTCTTCACATCGATCAACCCAGTTGCCTATGGGTTTGCGATCCTCTTCGTTGCACAGGGACTGCTGTTCTTTGCGAGCGCGTTGAGCGAACGTGGTCCCTACTTCGTCGTTGGCAAGGACTGGCGCACGGCGATCGCGCTCGCAACCATCACATACGCGCTCATCATCTATGGTGTTCTGGGCAGTCTGGCCGGACACGGCTGGCCCCGTGCTCCCGTGTTTGGTGTTGCGCCATGCCCAACGACGATCTTTACGTTTGGGGTTCTCATGTTGGCGGGGCCGTCGGTGCCCGGTTGGCTCGCCGCTTTTCCCATCGTGTGGGCTCTCATCGGCTCGACCGCCGCGGTCCTGCTTGGGGTGCCTGAGGACCTTGGTCTGCTTGTGTCCGCCAGCATCTTCCTGGCGACGAGCAGGCGTCGCCTCAACTGAACAAGCAGGGGCATCGGCTTAGGGACTAGCGGTCAGGGGACACCGGCACCACGCCCTCCCGACCCATCTCGACATATGCATGATGTCCGCTCTCGGACGAACAGCGGAGTTTGCAGAAAGCCGATTCTGACACCGAATTCGATCCGCGATCGACTTCTTCACCCTCGGCGCCAGGATCGGACAATTTCGCTATCGTCGAGCATAAAACGAAGCAGTGGTTTGCGCCGCCATTCGTCGGCGCACAGAGTACGATTGCAGATCGGGGGCTGAGCAAAGCAGGTTCAGAGCTTTACGTGGTTGAGTCGAAGGGCATTACCAATGACGCTCACCGAAGAGAGCGCCATCGCGGCTGCCGCTATGATCGGCGAGAGCAATATCCCGAAGAAGGGATAGAGCGCGCCAGCCGCGACCGGCACGCCTGCTGCATTATAGATGAAGGCGAAGAACAGGTTCTGCCTGATGTTTGCCATCGTCGCCGCCGAAAGATGCCGCGCCCTGACAATGCCGTTGAGATCGCCTTTCAACAACGTTACTCCTGCGCTTTCCATCGCGACATCGGTACCGGTCCCCATGGCAATCCCAACATCCGCAGCCGCCAAGGCCGGAGCGTCGTTGACACCATCGCCTGCCATCGCCACGGCCCTGCCTTGAGCCCGGAATCGCTCGACGATCTTGCTCTTGTCCTCTGGCAACACCTCCGCCTCAACCTCGGTGATGCCAAGCTTGGCGGCTACGGCCTGCGCCGTCGTATTGTTGTCCCCGGTCAGCATGACCACGCGAATGCCAGCTGCTTGCAGCGCGGCAATGGCCGATGGCGTGGTCGCTTTGATCGGGTCGGCGATCGCGATGATGCCGGCCACCTTGCCGTCGATCGCTACGAAGATCGCTGTGGCGCCTTCTTTACGCATCTCATCGGCCGCAGGCGCCAAACTCGCGGTATCGATGCCGCCCTCCGTCATGATCCGCTGATTGCCGATGACAAGGTTGCGCCCTTCAACCGTGCCAACAACACCCTTGCCAATTGGCGAATCGAAGCTCTCAGGTTGAGAGAGTGAGAGGCCCCGCTCGTTCGCCGAACGCACGATCGCTGCCGCTAATGGGTGCTCGCTCGACCGCTCAAGGCTGGCTGTCAGTCTAAGTAGCTCGATCTCATCGATACCAGGAGCTGTCCTGATCGCCACTACGCTCGGCTTGCCCTCGGTCAGCGTGCCGGTCTTATCAACGACAAGCGTGTCAATCTTCTCCATCCGCTCGAGCGCCTCGGCGTTCTTTATGAGAACACCGGACTGAGCACCCCGTCCCACGCCGACCATAATCGACATAGGCGTTGCGAGGCCTAGGGCACACGGGCACGCGATGATCAGCACTGACACGGCTGCGATCAGACCGAACGTCACCCGAGGTTCCGGCCCCCAGATCGACCAGGCGGCAAATGCGATCAGCGAGACGAGGATCACAGTCGGCACGAACCAACCCGAGACCTGATCGGCGAGCCGTTGAATGGGAGCACGGCTTCGCTGCGCCTGAGCGACCATTTGCACGATCTGAGCGAGCACTGTATCGCGGCCAACTTTGTCGGCACGCATCACGAAACCGCCGGACTGGTTCATGGTGCCGCCGATCACCTTCTCGCCGGCAGTCTTGGTCACGGGCATGGACTCACCCGTCACCATGGACTCGTCGATAGCGCTGCGGCCTTCCAGGATCTCTCCGTCCACGGGTACTCGTTCGCCGGGCCGCACCCGCAACTGCTCGCCGGCAGCCACTTCTTCGAGGCTTACGTCCTCATCTGTCCCGTCAGCTTTGATCCGACGCGCTATCTTTGGCGACAGGTCGAGTAGGGCTTTGATCGCACCACTCGTCTTCTCGCGCGCCCTCAGCTCCAGCACCTGTCCGAGCAGCACGAGCACGGTGATGACAGCGGCCGCCTCGAAGTAGATCGCGACGGAGCCGTCATGCCCACGCATCGACGGGGGGAACACGTCCGGCCATACGGTGCCAACGACGCTGTAGATCCAAGCCACGCCTGTGCCCATGGCAATGAGCGTGAACATATTGAGGTTGCGTGTCCTGAGAGAGGCCCAGCCACGCTCGAAGAATGGCCACCCTGCCCACAGAACCACCGGCGTTGCGAGAGCGAGCTGAATCCAGTTCGACTTCTGCTGACCGAGCCACTGGTGGAGACCCGTTAGGTGTCCCCCCATCTCAAGAGCGAACACGGGCAGTGTGAGCGCGAGCCCAATCCAGAAGCGGCGCGTCATGTCAGCCAATTCGGGATTGGGTGTGGAGTCTGCGGTGACCATCTCTGGCTCTAGCGCCATGCCGCAGATCGGGCACGAGCCGGGACCTTCCTGTCGGATTTCGGGATGCATCGGACACGTGTAGATAGTACCGGCAGGGACAGGCACGGCAGGCTTGAGCCCTGGCTCTAGGTACTTTGCGGGCTCCGCGATGAATTTCTCCCGACACTTGGCTGAGCAAAAGTAATAGGGATGGCCGTTGTGCTGATGCCGGTGCTTCGCCGTATGCGGGTCCACTGTCATGCCGCAGACGGGATCTTTCACAATGTGATCGGTGGCAGCGTGCGACGTGTGATCGCGTTGATGGTCGTGGGTGTGTGACTCGTGCTCTGCCATGGCAGACCTCCTAGTCCATCGTTCCGGTCGCAATCCACCTTATACCAGGTGGGGGTATATTGTTTGACACGTATACCCCGCCCGGGTATATGTCAACTATGCAAACCACCGACAAGTCGGCTCGCCTGAAGCGCCTCAATCGGATCGAGGGCCAGGTTCGCGGTCTCGCCCGCATGGTAGACGAAGATCGCTACTGCATTGACATCGTCACGCAGATCGCAGCCGTACGGGCGGCGCTGCGGCGCGTTGAGGAGCAGGTCCTTCAGGAGCACATTGGACACTGTGTGGAGAAAGCCATCACATCTGGTCGCCCTGATGAGCAGCGAAAGGTCATTGAAGAGTTGATGGAGTTGCTCGGGCGGGCCTCGAAGTGAGTTTGCCGGTCGATGACCGGGTAGGAGGATACAATGCACAAAACAGACTTGTCGCTCGGCCGGCGCGCTTTCGTTGGCTTCATGGCTGCGGGTACGATCATATCAATTGCACCCCTGGCCTTCGCGAAGGCGTCGCACTCGATCACCGTTTGGAAGGATCCCAACTGCGGATGCTGTCTCAGTTGGGTGGAACATCTGCGTCGCAACGGGTTCGTCGCGACGGTCATTGAGAGCACAGATGTCCAGACCATCAAGTCGCAACGGGGCGTCCCGATGGAACTCGCCTCGTGTCATACGGCGGAGATTGCCGGGTACACGATCGAGGGCCATGTCCCCGCCGGCGCCATTCTGCGATTGCTCTCTGAAAAGCCAGCTGCGCGAGGCCTCGCGGTGCCAGGCATGCCGAGCGGCTCTCCAGGCATGGAAGGCGGCACACCGGAAGCTTACGATGTCATTATCTTCGGTCCGTCTGCGCCGACTCGATTTGAGCGCTACCTCGGCCTTCAGCGTTTGTGAGGCAATGATCCGCCTCTCAGAGACCTGAAACAACCTGCTGCAATTGATCTTTCACGTCGCCTGCTATCGCCGCTAATTTCGGGTTCTTGACAGCCATCATAGAGGCGACCGGATCGACAGCGGAGACCTCGACCATTCCTTTGCTGATTTCCTGCACGACCACATTGCAGGGCAGCATCGTTCCGATCGCGTCCTCGATCTGCAGTGCCTTATGAGCGAAATCGGGGTTGCAAGCTCCCAGGATTGTATAGGGTCGGAATTCGACGTTGAGCTTCTTCTTCATCGTTGCCTGCACGTCGATTGTCGTCAGGACGCCGAAACCCTTCGCTGCCAAGGCATCCGTCACATGTTGGATCGCCTTGTCGAACGGCATCTCAAGTATCTTGCTGAAATAGTAAGCCACACTCGCCTCCACTATCTGCGGCGCCGAACATAGCGTCACATTCACACTGCTTCCCACATCGTTGAATTCCGGTTGGCCAAACGAGCCGGATGCCATCACATTGCGCCGCAGTCGACACCGATAAGCTGGTCTGCGACTTTCTTCTGATCGGCTGTCAAAGCGGCGTAAAGCTTCTCAGTTGCCGGCTTAACGGCCTTCATGGATTCGACCATCGCCTCCATGCTCTTAATGCGAATATCCATCCGTTCGATGGCGCCACCTTTGTCCATGGCATCCATCATGCTCGTGCGCATTCCCTGCATGACGTCCGCGCGGGCCTTGATTGCATCTGCGTAGGCCTTCCAGACATCGGCTTGAGCGTCAGTGATCTTCAGCTCGCCCTTCAGGTGAGTGAGACGGTTTTCAGCTATCGCGCCCATCATCTCCTGGTTGCCCGCCATCCTGCCTTGACCTATCGGGCCTTGACCCATCGGGCCTTGTCCCATCATGCCTTGACCCATCATGCCCATCATTGGGCAGCCGCCACCTGCCATGCCCATCATGCGCCCTGCTTGGGACTGGGCGAATGAAAGATCGACAGCGATTACGCTCATTGCAAGCGCCAGCGCGACAGTAGCGAATGACTTCTTCATGGCGCACTCCTATGCATCGAATAGATATCGGGCGTGAGCACCCGGACCCAACCGTTACCTCGACATTTATTCTCTCAAGCAGGCGGCTGCCAGGATCGGAAAATACCTAGATTCGTCGCCCCATCATTTTGAGACCGGCCTTCCCGCAGCCACGGCTTCGGCGTCACTTGATGGCGCAAATGGGTAGATTCCGAGGCTTCTGAAGCCACGCTGTCGTCTAAGCTGCCGATCAGGCTTATGATCATGACCTAGATGGAGGATGACATGATGCACGATGGCTGGATGAATTGGGGCGAAGGTGGCTGGAGCGGCATGTGGTTCGGTCCGCTGTTCATCGCTGGAGTGCTCTTCCTTGCGGTGGCGCTGCTCTTCGTCGTCAGGCGCCGAAGAAGTGGCGGTTCGACTGGGACAACGAATTCTACTCGGACGCCGCGCCAGATCCTCGACGAGCGTTTTGCGCGGGGCGAAATCAATCGAGAGGAATTTGAACAGCGCCGCAAGGCAGTCGAAACGTAATCCATCAGTCCGCATTTATCACGCCTTTCCAGAGAATGACCCGATTCGCTGCGCCCGCCCAAGGCGGGCTGCGCGCATGTTGCCATCTCCACGGGCTCTGGCCGTCGCGCGGCGTCATCCCGCCTTCCGCTGGGACAACACGATGCTTGTGTATCAATCGAGGGACGCAATTACCGGCACCTACCGGGCCCTGCAAGAAGCACATGGTCCGCCACCTCGCCGAGTTCGAGTGGCGCTTCAATCATCGCTTCGATCTTCCATGATCCCCGGCCTCGGCCGCGCCGCCGTGACCACAAAACCGCAACCCTACTGGTGGCTCAAGATGGCGGACTATGGTGTGTAATCAGGAACACCGGAGCGAACCCGCCCCCGGGAGTTCTGAAATTCGTGGTCTGGCCCTGATAGAGGCGCGCGGCCACCAAAAGCACATGACCGTCATAGGTATAGAGGCGAACGTCCATCTTGCGTGCCTGGAGTGCGTCGTCGATCTTGATCATGCGCTCGCTCGGCCGAACTAGGGTCTGGGCAACGTAGTCGCCTCGCTCGATTTCTGCCCAGACGCCTTTCGTCACCTTGTCGCCGCGGTACACCGCTTTTCCGCCATGTCCGCCCGTCGGTTTGAAAAACAGGCCCTTGCGCGCCTTCCACAGTTCGTCGGCGGTTTCGGGAGTGACAAGGACAGTGCGTGGGACGGATCTAAGCTGGACAAGGAGTTTTGGGTGCACGCCCCAAGCCTCGAGCGTCGGCGGATCGGAGAGGAGCGAAAGGTTACGCTTGTCGGCGAGCAGGGCGTGATTGTGCGGATTCGGCGTTACGACCACCGCACCATCGCGATAAGCCTCTCGCAGCGCCTTATGCTTGGGCTGACCAAACGCGAAATCTGTGACCCGATTGTAGACGAGATCGATAGGTTTTCCCTCGACGCTGAGCTGGCCGCCCTCATAGCGAAGGTGGCTGGCATCCGCGATAATCGCATCCACCCCGCGAGCGGCCAGTACTTGCCGCGCAAGCACGAACTCGGGGTAGAGATACTGATCCTCAGGACTATCGTCGATGATCGCAATCCGACGTGGAGTACCCGTTCCCCGCTGGCGCATCCATTCGTCCTGGAACATCCGAAACGCCGCGTCTTCAAACGTGTGCGGCGTCAGCGGCATGTCCATTTCGGCACAGCACACCCGCTGCGCCCTTGCAAGGAGGGCATTCAGGAATGCCCCGCCGGCGTTAGTATTGATCTCGATTAATCGGGGACCGTCTTCGCCAAGATGGAAGTCGTAGCCCATCAATGCACCCACTGGACCATGATCCTCCCTAGAAACTTCGGGCGCCCAGGAGAGGACAGCGGCCTTGTATGCAGCGAGCCGGGCCACCGTTTCGATGGCTGCCACCGCCACCTGCATCTCGGCCACCACCGTGGCTGAGAGAAACACCGGCACGCTCGAGAACAAGTGGGCCTTGGGGCGGATGAAGGTCTCGCAAAACGCTGGGTCGTTGGACTCGTGCTCAAGAGCTTCGCACAGCGACCGACGGTCGAGCGTGACGCAGAAGCAGTTCTGGTTGAGCCGTTCCGCGAGGATCTGAACTGCACCAGAGGAAGTGGGGTCTGGATCGCTCATCGATCGCAAAGCCATGGTTGCGCCCAGAGGGGACGTGCTTCAAAACCCAGGTGGTCGGCGAATATTCTCACAATCATCGCTCCCCTGCGTTTCGGTAAAATCTTGCCGATCAAATCGCAGCATTGCTTCTTGGTCCGGTCAATGCCCGTACCCGGTCAAAGTGGATCAGTTTCGGCCTCTAAACAACCAGATTCCGCGTCTCCGAACGGCGTGCAGCTGCAGAGATTTAATTGGGCTCGACCGTCGTCAGGCTATCATCGCAATGTTGATCTCTGTCAATGCAGGAGTGGCATCGAGTTGCTATTCGATCAGTCGCTCGAGGTCCGTGAGGCAAGGTTAAGGTATCGCATGTTTTACGACAGCACATGGCAGCGCAGAAAGGATCCGCGTCGTGCGACGTGGGGCTTGAGGCGCTGGCTTGTGTTGCTGCTGGTCCTTGCGATTTCAACCTCAGGTCTCGTTCATGTTCAGATGGGCGACCATGCCGCGTCCGCAGCCTCGCTTTCGCATGAGATTGCGTCTCAAGGGGCGACTGCGGAGCCGCATTGTGCCGGTGATGCAGATGAAGCCCATGGCGCCCCCTGCTGCAATGCCAGCGGCTGTTCATTTTGCGTCCCGCTGACCTCATCTGCGGCCATTACCAGGGCGACGGTCGCTGAGGTTGTGGCAGCGCTGCCTGATGAGGTTGTTCCCGGCCACTGGCCGTCCCCCGGTTTCCGCCCCCCGGCTCTCTCCGCGAACGTCTAGGTCCGACCACCTCTTTTGGTGTGTTGGGCGATTCCGATCGGCATTGACCGATTCGATCCGACACGTCCCGAAGAGAGGTTTCACATGCGATACTTGTCACGTCGCCAGTTTCTGGCATCCACCGCCACAGCCTTGGTCTCGAGTCTTGCACTAGGGCCAAGTCTTGCGTACGCACAGCAGTCGCCTGCCTCAGCACAGAAATTGAAGGGCATTGTCTATACCGCCGACGAGCACGGGAATTCCGTCAGCGCGATCGATCTTGCGTCCGGCAGGGTGCAAACCGTTCCGATCCCGATCTCCCCGCACAACGTGCAGTCCACGGCCGACGGATCGCGGCTGCTCGCTGTTGGTGGGCCCGCCGGTGACGGTCACGGCCATGGCGCCAACTCGGCACATGATCAAAAAGAAACTAAGGGCCGCCTCCTTATATTCGATGCTGCCAAACTGAGTTCCGGGCCGATGGCCTCAATTCAGGTTGGCAATCATCCAGCCCACGTCGTCGTTGATCGTGCAGGCCAGCGGGCCTTCGTCACCAACTCGGGTGACAACAGTGTTGCGGTCGTCAACCTGGCGCACAAGACCATCGTGCAAACGATCAAGACCGGACGGTATCCGCATGGTCTGCGCATCAGTCCGGATGGAAGTGAGTCCTATGTTGCAAATGTGGAAGACGGTAGCGTTTCGGTGATCGATACGTCGATGCTCACCGAGGTTGCCCGAATTCCAGTGGGCAAGACGCCGGTCCAGGTCGGGTTCACGCCTGACGGCAGCCGGGTCTACGTCTCTTTGCGCGATGAGAACAGCGTCTCGATCATCGATACTGAAAGTCGAACGAAGATCGGGACGATACCAGTCGGACGCGGGCCAATCCAGATCCACGCCACGCCGGATGGACGCTTCGTCTATGTTGCCAATCAGGGGACGGACGCCGAGCCTGCGGACACAGTGTCGGTCATCGAGGTAGCCAGCGATAAGGTGGTCGACACCATCAGAACCGGCAAAGGCGCGCACGGGGTTGCTGTCAGCGACGACGGTTTGCTCGTGCTTGTCAGCAACATCACTGATGGCACTGTTTCGGTCATCGATGCAGCGAAGCGGGTAGCGGTCGCAACCTTCAGAGTCGGTCGCGGGCCGAACGGCATCACCTACCATCATTCTAGAAAATGGGGGGATAGACGCTCAACATTTCGCATCGCCTAAAAGCGGAACAACAGGAGATTGATGATGAACGCGACCGCGCGTCTCGCAATTGTCCCGATGGGATTGAGCCTCGGCTCGTTCCTGGTCATCACCTATGTGCTGTGCGTGCTGTTCGGCATTCTCGTGTCCGATCGCGGAATGCATCAGTTACTGGCTCAACTACTTCCGGGCTTCACGTGGATAACTTGGCCGAGTTTCTTCCTCGGCTTATTTTGGAGCTTCGTCTACGGCTGGTACGTCGCCGTCGTGTTTGCGCCACTGTACAATTTCTTCAACGCGCGGACGGAATGACCGTTCGACGGCAAACAGGAGGCAGAACGCGTGATGAAATCATCCAGCATAGGTCACTCACAGCCAATCGTATGTCGCTGCCAGCGCTGTCTCTCGCCATGGTCTCTCTGCGGGACTGATCTGGATATGCGGAGCCGTCGGCGTACTCGCTGTAGCGACGATTCGTTTCCTGTTTGTTATCTCGACATGGACAGCGATTGCCGTGGTCCTGCTGCTCGCATGTCCGGCCGTCGTAGTCTGGGAGCTCGTCGACGACCTCAGGCAGCGGCCACCAACTCCGCGGAGCAAATGAACGCAACGTCCGTGGCCGCGCTCACAGGTGACGACCGGTCGCGCTCGAACACCAGGGTCGAAGCACGCGTGACACCGCTCGATCCTGCCGGCGTCACCCGGAGGCTTGAACGAAACAAATCGTCAGCACTGTCACCTACGACAGTTTACTTCACGATACGCACCAATGAGCTCCATAGACTTGGCTTCGATCACTCGAGGCGCATCTGCGACATTGGAAATCCCCCATGAACTCCGAACACGCTGAAAAGACCTCGTTCTGGCGCTCGCCGATCGGCCTAGTGCTGTGCGGCTTCCTTGCAATCGCTGCACTGTTCGTCGTGCTCGAACATCGAGCGCATCTACTCGGGCTATGGCCGCTGCTATTCCTGCTGGTATGCGGCGGCATGCACTTTTTCATGCATCGAGGCCACGGCGGACACGGCGCCCACGGCCGTGACGGGCAACTCCCCATAAACAAGCGAGGCGCCGATGAGCGGTGACATTCCGGCTTACGGCCTGTGGTTGCTCGTCTTCATTAACTCGGCCGTCTTTATTCTGTTCGCGTTCAGCTTCTTCAAGCCGGCAACGGCGCGGGACTGGCGCTCGTTCGGTGCCTATTCCGCTTTCATTGTGGCGCTGTTCGTGGAGATGTACGGGTTCCCGCTGACGCTCTATTTGCTTGCCGGCTGGCTCGGCAACCGCGTCCCCCAGCTCGATCCGCTGTCACATGATGCGGGCCATCTGTGGCCCGCGTTGTTCGGCTGGTCCATGAATCCGCATTGGAGCCCGTTTCATTTGCTTAGCTTCGTGTTCATCGGCGGCGGCTTTATGCTGATCGCCAAAGCGTGGCACGTGCTCTACACGGCGCAGCGCTCCGGAGAACTAGCAACCACGGGACCCTATGCCCACATCCGGCACCCGCAGTACGCGGGGTTTGCGCTGATCATCATCGGCTTTTTCCTGCAATGGCCGACCTTGGTAACAGGTCTGATGCTGCCGGTGCTACTCGTAATGTATTGGCGCCTCGCCAAACGTGAGGAACGCGAAGTCGAAGCGCAATTCGGCGAAGCTTACCGGCGCTATGCCGAGCAAGTCCCAGCCTTTGTCCCGCGGTTCTATCGGCTCGGTCCCGCATAGCTTACGCTCTGCACAGAATGCCAATTGCGATGTGACCAACCCCACTCCAAGGAGAATGAACATGAAACTCCATCTCAAGACGAGCGCACTCGCTGCCATCATGGCTGCTGCGACGATGATCCTCACTCCAGTGCTGGCGAGTGTTTCCGCTTTCGCGCAGCCTGCAACGATGACAGCACCGACTTCTGCCGCCCTGTCCGAGGCTACGATCAAGTCGCTGCAGGAGGCTTTGACCAAACAAGGCATTGCCGTGAAGGTAGACGGCATTCTCACCGACGAGACCCGCGCCGCCATTCGGAGATACCAGTCGGAACATCATCTCGCGGTTTCCGGCGAGCCCGACAAGGCAACGCTCGATAAGCTCGGCATCGCCGTCGCGGGTGCCGCTCCCGCCGGCCAAACCGCGCAAGCGCCGACAACTCCTGGGATGGGCCAGATGATGGGACCGCAGATGATGCAAGGTATGTCTCAGGGCATGATGGGTCACGGCACGATGGGACCAAGCATGATGGGTCCCCGAATGATGAGTGGCCAGATGCCGATGCAGCAGGGCATGATGATGTGCCCAATGATGGCCGGCATGATGGGTCGGCAGCCCGGCATGACGGGTCAGCAACCCGGCATGACGGAGGGCATGATGGGACAGGGCCGCGGCGCCATCGGTCTTGGTGTCGTCACGCCGAGCACGACCGTGTCGATTGAAGATGTGCGTGAGCATTTCGACCGGCTTCTCCAAGCGCAGGGCAATCCGCGCGTGAAAGTCGGCACGGTCAAGGATGTCGACAAGGATTCGATCGTCGCCGAGATCGTTACGGCGGACGGCTCGCTGGCGGATCGCTTCAGCGTCAACCGGCGATCCGGCGTAATTCAACGCGCGCAGTAGAGCTTGCCAGCCGATAAAGCAGACAGCTCTTCGGAACACCGCTTGTCACACACGTGGGCGCCATCCTCGGGCTATCGCGCGCCCCTTATCGAGAGATGGTGCAGAACCTCATCTGGGGGACGACCTAAAACGCGATCGCCGTGCCGATGGCGACCGGCATTACCTGTGGCACTGGCTTCATGATGACGCCCGCCGTGGCCGCCGTCTTCATGTCGGCCAGCACCGTCATCGTCGCCATCAACGCGCAATTCCTGCGCTCCTAAAGGAGGCACATATGACAGTGATCAACGAACAACCGAGTGCTGCGTCGTGCGGTTGATCCTTCCACTGCCGGGAAACGAGGCCTTAGCGCGGCGTCTGGCCGACGCAGGACGCTGGGAGCTCGGCGAGTTGCAGACCCGCCGCTTTCCCGACGGCGAGACCTATGTTCGCATCCTCTCGGAGGTGAAGGACAAAGCCGTCGACTTGGTCTGCACGCTGGGCCAACCCGATGACGGCTTCCTGCGCCTGATCTTTGTTGCCGACGCCGCCCGCGTGCTCGGGGCGCGCGAGGTGACGCTTATCGCGCCTTACCTTTCCTATATGCGGCAGGACCGCCGTTTTCAGCCGGGAGAGGCGGTGACCTCAAGGAGCTTCGCGCGGCTTGTCTCATCTAGCTTCGACCGGCTGGTGACGGTCGATCCGCACCTGCACCGGTATCCTGCACTCTCCGCGCTCTACACGATCCCTGCTGAGGCGTTACACGCGGCGCCTCTCCTTGCAGACTGGATTGCCGCAGAGGTCGATCAGCCGGTGATCGTCGGCCCGGACGAGGAGAGCGAGCAATGGGTGTCGGCGATCGCCAGTCGCATCGGCGCCCCTCATGCCGTGCTACGCAAGGTCCGGCACGGCGACCGCAATGTCGATGTCGAATTCCCAGACCTTTCGCAGTGGAAGGCCCGCTATCCGGTCCTCGTCGACGATATCGCTTCGTCGGGTCACACGCTGATTGAAGCCGCTCGAAAACTGCCGCTCCTTGGCTTCCGGCGACCAGTTTGCGCGGTTGTCCACGGGGTGTTCGCGGAGGATTCCTATGAGCGACTAAAGTTGTTCGCCGACCGGATCGTCTCAAGCGATTCAATATCACATGAGAGCAACGCCATCCAGCTTGCGCCGCTGATCGTTGCGGCGATCGCATCAGCCGAGATGGCTCGAGAGGACATCGTTCGGCATCGCCGTCTACTCGAGCCTGGCGACGAAGTTAGCGGCGTTGAGTGAGGGGCCTACAATGATGGCGCGCCCAGTCAGGCACCCAATCAACACTGAAGTCGACCAGGAGGCAGACATGCTCAAACTCACGTCCCTCGGCGGTGCTGGCACTGTCACCGGTTCGAAACATCTGCTGACGCGGGATGGCAAGCGCATCCTGATCGACTGCGGCCTGTTCCAGGGCCTCAAGAATCTACGCGAGCTGAACTGGACGCCTTTGCCCGTTAAACCTTCGAGCATTGACGCTGTCGTCTTGACCCACGCGCATCTGGATCATTCCGGTTATTTGCCGAAGCTCGTGAGGGACGGCTTTCGTGGCAACATCTTCGCAACCGACGCGACCCGCGATGTTGCAGAACTGATCCTGAAGGACAGCGGTCACCTCCAAGAGAAGGATGCTGAATATGCCAACAGGAAAGGCTTCTCCAAGCACAAGCCCGCCCTGCCTCTCTACGGCATTCACGATGCGGAACGCGCGCTCGAACACTTCTCGGCCGTTCCGTTCGCCAAGCCGGTCCAGCTTCCCGGAGGGGCAATCCTGATGTTCAGGCGTGCTGGCCATATCCTCGGTGCTGCCACCGCCGATATCGAATGGGGCGGCAAGCGGATTGTCTTTTCCGGTGATCTTGGCCGTTACGGAGATCCCATGATGCTTGATCCGGAGCCTGTTCCCGAGGCCGACTACATCATCATTGAATCCACTTACGGCAATCGCATCCACGAACCGGGCGATCCAACCGAGATGCTAGGTTCTATAATCGAGCGCACGGTTCGGCGCGGCGGGACCGTGGTGATCCCAGCCTTCGCCGTCGGCCGGGCTCAGTCGCTGCTTTATCATCTCTGGAAGTTGAGGTCTGCGGGCCGACTTTCAAACATTCCAATCTACCTCGACAGCCCCATGGCGATTAGCGCGACGGACCTGCTCCACGCCCATCGCGACGATCATCGGCTTCCGCCGGATGATTGCGACACAATCTGCGGGATCGCCAAATACACAAGGGACGTCGAAGGGTCAAAAGCAATAACCGCGAGTTCCTATCCTAAGGTGGTGATCTCAGCCAGCGGCATGGCAACCGGTGGCCGCGTTCTCCACCACCTCAAAGCATATGCACCCGATCGAAGAAACACTATCCTGTTCTCCGGTTTTCAGGCTGCGGGAACCCGCGGACGCGCCATGCTGGAGGGGGCCCGCGAGATCAAGATCCACGGGCAGTGGATACCGGTTTTGGCAGAGGTTGCCGATCTGCCCGCGCTCTCGGCGCACGCGGACTCTAATGAGTTGCTGCGCTGGCTTTCCGGCTTCCGTCAGGCGCCTGCGCACACCTTCATCGTTCATGGGGAGGCTTCAGCCGCTGAGGCGCTGCGCGTCCGCATCGACAAGGACCTCGGATGGAATGCGACCGTTCCTCGCCAAGATCAGGCGTTCGACCTATGAATCAAGGTGACACCTCGACAGAATTCCCCACCCCACCGCCACTCCGCGCCAAACGTCTCCGGCTGCACACACAACACCAGCCGGTTGTTATCATGCGGACCGACTGCCATGTCTGCCGATCGGAAGGTCTTGCTTCCAGATCGCAAGTCCTGGTGTCGAGCGGTGGCCGGGAGGTGCAAGCAACCCTGTTCCAGATTGAAGGGGACGATCTGCTCGCCATCGACCAGATTGCCCTTACGGAAACCGCTTGGCAGATCCTACGGCTCGAAGAGGACGCGGCGGTCGCCGTCACGCATGCACCCACACTCGAATCCCTCGCAAGTGTCCGCCGGAAGATCTACGGCAACCGGCTCGACTCGCACGCCGTTGAGTCGATCGTCAAGGACGTCGCCGCACGCCGCTATACTGATGTACATTTGGCGGCCTTCCTGACGGCGAGCGCCGCGCTTCCTCTCGACGAGCAGGAGACCGTCGATCTGACCGGGGCCATGGTCGAGGTCGGCGAGCGCTTGCGCTGGGATTCCCCGATCGTGATGGACAAGCACTGTATCGGCGGGCTCCCTGGCAACCGTACCACCCCGATCGTCGTCGCGATTGTTGCAGCCCACGGGCTCGTTATCCCCAAAACCTCGTCGCGTGCGATCACCTCGCCGGCAGGCACAGCGGATGCGATGGAGACGCTCGCTCCGGTCGACTTGGACATCTCGACGCTCAGACGCGTGGTGGAAGCCGAAGGCGGCTGCATCGCCTGGGGTGGGGCGATGCACCTGAGCCCGGCTGACGACATTTTCATCCGCATAGAGCGCGAGCTTGATGTCGATACCGAAGGGCAGCTCATCGCGTCTGTTTTGTCGAAGAAGATTGCGGCCGGTTCGACGCACGTCGTGATCGATATTCCGGTCGGTCCCACCGCCAAAGTCCGCAGCGAGGCGTCTGCGCGTCACTTTGCGGAACGAATCAGCGCTGTCGCGTCGCACTTCGGACTGTTGGCTACATGCCTCTTGACCGACGGATCGCAACCGGTCGGTCGCGGAATAGGCCCGGCCCTGGAGGCGCTCGACGTACTTGCTGTGCTCCAAGACGCACCGGGCGCACCCGACGATTTGCGCAGACGCGCGGCGACACTGGCTGGGGCTGCCTTGGAGATCGGCGGGAAGGTCGCCAGCGGGGAAGGAACCACTGCGGCGCTTGCGAGCCTTGCGAACGGGCGAGCGTGGCAGAAGTTCCAGGCCATATGCGAGGCCCAGGGTGGGCTACGCAATCCCCCGAACGCATCCAATGTGCACCCGCTGATCTCGCCGCGTGCCGGACGTATCGTTCATATCAACAATCGCAAGCTCGGGAGGCTCGCCAAGCTCGCGGGCGCACCGGAGGCCAAGGCTGCAGGCGTCTTCATGAATGTGAGCCTCGGGCAGGAGATCGACAAAGGCCAAGTGATGCTCGACATCCACGCCGAGACCTCGGGCGAACTGGCTTATGCATTGGAATACGCGCAAAGAAGTCAAGACATCATCGAAGTCGAGTTTTCGTCGTGACGGTCTCAATCGACCGCGCCAGGCGTCGGAGCGCCGGCTGACTTCCACCAGATTGGCGTGAACAATGCCGATTCGAGCGTGTCGGACCGGCGCCGGACGACCTGATCGGCCTAGTAGCATCTTCCACTGACGTGGTACGAGTTTCCGCCGCGACACAGGAGAGACTGCTCTCAGCGCTGATCGCGGTCGCGTGTGGCAGCACGCCCATCTATTGCGCCGTCCAGACAGCATGATCGAAGTGGCGACAGACGGTTCGGTCTATACGTGTATGCTCGGCTGCGGCCTGCTTCGCACAGAGGAGCCGGCTCTCAACTGGCGGACCTCCAGCAACGATTTCGAGGACCGTTACCTGCTGCATTCCGCCCACGGGCGCTGCGGAAGGCCGCCGATATTCACGGCTTGTTACTCGGGGAGTTTCGGGTACGCTGGTTTACACGGCGAGATGTCTCCGAAACGGAATGATCTTGATTGGGGCGTCGGACAATGGAGGCGAAAATGCGCACATCTGATGTGATGACCTTTGGCGCGGCCAGTATCAGTTCGACGGCGCCGATTGAGGTGGCGCAACGCCTGTTGGTCAGATGCCGCATCAGCGCACTACCCGCGGTGGATGGAAATGGAAATCTCATCTGCATGATCACGGGCCGGGACCTGCTGCGCCCCAGAGAGGGGGCTTCCAGTCAGAATCGCCAGAAATGGCAGGAATTTCTGCTCGGTTCGAGGAACTGGGACGATCGAGCTGGATCAGCGCGGCTCGTGTGTATCGCCGACGTGATGACGTCCGACGTATTGATCGACAGCCAGGACCCACCGAATGTCGAAACCGCCACCATGATGGGGAGGCGTGGCGTCAAGAGAATTCCTGTCGTCAAGGAAGGCAAAACAAGAGGGATCGTTAGACGTGCCGGCTTCCTCCGCGGACTAGCTCGGGAAGCAGAGGAGATGCCTTCGGAGAGTGTAGAAATTCGTGAATTACGCCAACGTGTCATCCTTGCGCCGTCGCAGAAGGCGCAGACTGGCTGGCGTTCGATGAACGTCGCGGTTCGTGGCGGATCAGTCGTGTTGCGCGGTGCGCTGACGGACAAGGATGCGGCCGCTCGGCTAATTTCAGCGGCGCGTGGCGTAGCGGGCGTCAAGCAGGTAGAGGACCGCCTGATCATTATTGGTCGTCGTCGTCACGAAAGTAGTGGCCCCTGCCCTACTCAGCACTGACAACCCCGGAGGTCAACGGAGGCGGGGTCTCGATGAGCAGCAACCTGGCTCTCGTGGGTGACATCGGTGCGACCAACGCCCGGCTTGCGATGATTCGCTCCGACGGAACCATCAGCGCGCCTCGCGTGTATGATTCACAAGCTGATTCGGATATCGCGAAGGCGATTCTGAGCTTTTTGGCAGAGGAGCGTCCGACTGGCAAGCCAGATGACGGGGTGTTGGCTATCGCCGCCGTTGTATCCGGTAACGAAGTGCGAATGATCAACCATCCTTGGCATTTCTTGATCGAGGACTTGCGGATACGTCTTGGTTTACGCGAACTTCACATCATCAACGATTTTGCTGCCAACGCCCTCGCCATATCGGAACTTGGTGAGAGCGATATTGTCGAGGTCGGCTCTGGTTCGGGCGTCATCGACGCGCCCATCGGCGTGGTTGGCCCCGGCACAGGTTTGGGTATGAGTGCATTTCTCCACTCGGAGGGCGGCATCGTACTGCTCGAGAGCGAGGGCGGTCATGTCACCATGCCGGCGGCGACATCGCGCGAAGCGGAAGTTTTGGATCTCATGCGTCGTCGTTATGATCATGTTTCTGCCGAGCGGGTACTCTCGGGTCAAGGCCTCGTCAATTTGTACGAAGCCCTTTGCGAGCTCGAGAACCTATCATCTGCATCGTTCACGCCGGCGCAGATTACAGACGCACAGATCTGGCGGGAGGACCCACGGACGCAGGAGGCGACCGGCATGTTTTGCGCAATGCTGGGTACGGTTGCGGGCAACCTCGCCCTCACGCTCGGTGCGCGTGGCGGCGTCTATATTACTGGAGGTATCGTTCCGAAGCTCGGTCGGGTTTTCTTCGAGTCTGATTTCCGAACGCGCTTCCAAGCGAAGGGGCGGTTTCTGAACTATCTTGAGGCCATTCCGACTTACGTCATCACGCGGCCGGTGCCGGCGCTGTTGGGGGCGGCGAGGTATCTTCGGCAGCTATGAGATCGCCGAGAACTGCAAACTGAAAGCTCGCGCACCGACAAGATCGCTTCGTCTCGCCGGAACCTACGCTCACGGAAGGAGAATGGCGAAAGTGAATCGAGACACTTCAACGCCTGCCGGAGCCGCCGCTGCCGGATGGCTCGGCGATTCCCGAAACGCCGAGCGACTACGCTGTCATGAGGGATCAGGCTCGCGCATGTGCCGTTTTGAATGGCGGGCGTCGTTCCACAGGCGAATGACCGGCTCATCCAGGTTGTGGTGATAGCCAAGAATACTCAGCGAAGACGTCGAGAGATAAAGGTATCGGGCATCTGCCGCCGGTAGGCCGAGCCAGCGGGCAGTGAAGACGCGCAGGATGTCGCGATGCGCGAAGACGAGCACGTTGCCCTCCAGCGCCCGGATTCGATCGATGACGCGCTCCGCGCGCACGCTCACTGCTTGCAGCGTTTCCCCGTCCGGGCAGCCGTCCTGGAACAAACGCCACTGTGGTCGCTCGGCCTGGATCTCCGCTGTGCGCCGGCCTTCGTACGCGCCGTAGTCCCATTCCAGCAAATCGGGATCGAGCTGGGCGCAGTCGTCGAAACCCGCCAATACTGCCGTCCGCCGTGCGCGTTGCAACGGGCTGGTAAGCACTTGGACGAGGCTCAAGCCCTGCAACTGCGTACCCAGCTCTTGCGCATCTCGCTCGCCTCGATCGGTCAGCGGGATGTCGGCGCGGCCGGTCGCCTGCCTGCTAAGGCTCCAGGCGGTCTCGCCATGCCGGACAAGATAGACCTCTGGAAGGATGCCGCCGCTCATGTGCACTTGGAGCTGTTGGGCCCCACTCCATTCGCTCCCCATCTCCAATCGCGAATCTCCGGCATGTCCTCGCCGTGTTGCCGGATGTAGCGCTTGTGATCGATAAGTTTGTCGCGGATGATTTGGGTGAGGTGGGCGGCGCGTGTACCCAGACTTGGCACCCGATCGATAACGTCCTTGGCCAGATGGAACCGATCGAGGTCGTTGAGCACCACCATATCGAAAGGAGTCGTAGTCGTTCCCTCTTCCTTGAAGCCACGAACGTGCAGATTGTGATGGTTGGTTCGTCGATAGGTCAGCTTATGAATTAGCAAGGGATACCCGTGGTAGGCGAAGATTATGGGCTTGTCCTTGGTGAACAGAACATCGAAATCCTTGTCGCTTAGCCCGTGGGGATGCTCACTCTGTGGGTAGAGCGTCAACAGATCCACCACGTTGATGACGCGAATCTTGAGTGACGGGAAATGCTGCCGCAGGATATCCACTGCGGCCAGAGTCTCCATGGTCGGCACATCGCCGGCGCAGGCCATCACAACGTCAGGCTCGCTGCCTTCATCGTTGCTGGCCCATTCCCAGATGCCCAGCCCGGCGGTACAGTGCTTGATGGCTGCGTCCATATCGAGCCACTGCGGCGCCGACTGCTTGCCGGCGACAACGACATTCACGTAATTGCGGCTACGCAGGCAGTGGTCCGTCACGGAGAGCAGGGTATTGGCGTCGGGAGGAAGATAGACGCGGATAACCTCCGCCTTTTTGCTCATAACGTGGTCGATAAAACCAGGGTCTTGATGGCTGAAACCGTTGTGGTCTTGCCGCCATACGTGAGACGATAGCAGGTAGTTCAGAGAAGCAATCGGCCGTCGCCAAGGAACGTGGTTCGCCACGTCGAGCCACTTGGCATGTTGGTTGAACATCGAATCTATTATGTGGATGAAGGCCTCGTAACATGAGAAAAACCCGTGACGGCCTGTGAGCAGATACCCTTCGAGCCATCCTTCGCATTGGTGCTCGCTCAGTACTTCCATCACCCGGCCATCCGGAGCGATGTGGTTGTCGCCCGAAACGATTTCTGCGGTCGAGCAGCGGTTCGTCACCTCGAAAACCGCGCCCCAGCGGTTCGACGCGGTTTCGTCGGGGCTGAAAACGCGGAAAGTCTCGGGATTCAGCTTCACCACGTCGCGGATGAGTTCGCCCTGGACGCGCGTGGCTTCGGCGCTAACGCCGCCCGGCACAGGTATCTTCACCGCATAATCGCGGAAATCCGGCAGGCGCAAGTCACGCAGCAGGAGTCCGCCGTTAGCGTGCGGGTTGGCGCCCATACGGCGCGTGCCACTTGGGGCCAATTGAGCGAGTTCGGGACGGAGCCTGCCGGTTTCATCGAACAGTTCGCGCGGGCGATAGCTCTCTAGCCACTCTTCCAGAATCTTCACGTGCCCCGGGCGACTCATGTCGCCCATCGGTACCTGGTGCGAGCGATAAGTGCCCTCGGTCGGTCTGCCATCGACTTCCTTCGGGCCTGTCCAGCCCTTCGGTGAGCGCAGGATGATCATGGGCCAGAGCGGACGCTGCTTGAATCCATTGGCGCGGGCGTCTTGTTGGATGTGTTGGATGCTTTCGATCACGGTGTCGAGCGTCGCAGCCATGAGCTGATGCATGTCAATCGGGTCGTCGCCTTCGACGAAGTATGGAGTGTAGCCGTAGCCGCGGAACAGTGATTCGAGCTCGTCACGGGGAATTCGGGCAAGCACGGTGGGGCCGGCAATCTTGTAGCCGTTCAAATGCAGGATCGGCAGGACCGCGCCGTCGTGCACCGGATTAAGGAATTTGTTCGAGTGCCAGCTGGTGGCGAGTGGGGCAGTTTCCGCCTCGCCATCGCCCACCACACAAGCCACAAGTAGATCGGGATTGTCGAAGGCGGCGCCGTACGCGTGCGACAGGCAATAGCCGAGTTCACCGCCTTCATTGATGGAGCCCGGCGTTTCCGCCGCGACGTGACTCGGGATGCCGCCGGGAAACGAAAACTGCGTGAACAGCTTTTTCATCCCCTGTTCGTCCTGCGAGATGTTCGGGTAGAGCTCGCTGTAAGTACCCTCAAGATAGGTGTTGGCCACGAGGCCCGGGCCGCCGTGCCCGGGGCCGGTGACATAGATCACGTCGAGGTCACGCTCGCGGATGACGCGGTTCAAATGCACATAGATGAAGTTTAACCCCGGGGTGGTGCCCCAGTGGCCCAGCAGCCGCGGCTTTACGTGCTCAATCTTCAAGGGAATTTTGAGTAGCGGGTTATCGTACAGATAGATCTGCCCGACCGAGAGATAGTTGGCTGCACGCCAATAGGCGTGCATCTTCTTGATGAGCTCCGACGAGAGCGTCTTGTTCATGGTCCTATTCCTCGGAATGATCACGCTGGCTGGCTGGAGTGCCAGCAAGTATTCTGAAAACGGCCTTTGCGATGATCACGTCTTCGTCTGTACGAATGACGCGCACCTCGACGCGGCTTTTCTCGGCTGTGATTACCGAGCCGCCGGCTGCATTTCGGGTGTCATCAAAATCGACACCGAGAAAGCCGAGGCCCTCGCAAATGCGCGCCCGGATCACGGGGGCGTTCTCGCCAATACCGCCCGAAAAGACGAGCGTGTCCAGCCCGCCAAGCGCAGCGGCAAAGGCGCCGATCCACTTCTTGACTTGGTAGCAGAACAGCGAGATGGCGTCGGCGGCACGAACGTCACTAGCCTCGTGCCTTAACAAATCCCGCAGGTCGGAGCTCGTTTCCGAAATGCCGAGCAACCCTGACTCCTGGTTGACCATGCAGTGAAACTGCTGGGCGGTCATGCGCTCGGTTTGCGCAAAGTACCAGCCCAACCCAGGATCCAGATCGCCGGACCGAGTGCTCATCGGCACGCCTGCCGCCGGTGTAAAGCCCATGCTGGTGTCAACGCTCTTGCCGTTGCGGACCGCCGCGAGGCTCGACCCATTTCCAAGGTGGCACAGGATCAGCCGCCCCTTCGCAGCTTCGACGCCCGCCACGCGCGCGAGCTCGTCCCTGAGAAACTCGTAGGACAGTCCGTGAAAGCCGTAGCGCTCGACCCCCTTCGCCGCGAAGCGCCGGGGAATGGGAAGGATCTTGGCGACCCGCGGCATATCCCGATGAAAGGCGGTGTCGAAACACGCGACCTGCGGCACACCCGGCATCCGCTCGCTGATCAGATCAATCAGATCGATTTCGGAAGGCAGATGCTCCGGGGCATAGGAGCTAATACGGCGCAACTCGTCCAGAACCTCCCGCGTGACGCTAAGCGGTTCTCGATAAATGGCGCCGCCGTTGACGAGGCGATGCCCCACTGACGTGATCGACGAGAGATCGATCTGATTGCCGAGCCAGTCGACCAGATAATTGGCCGCCGCCCGGTTGTCGAGGTGTCCGATGGCTTGATCGTCCTGCCGCTTCCGGGTCGGGTCATTAAAGGCGAAGGTGGTTCCTTGCAAGCCAATGCGCTCGATCTTGCCATGCAGACCTCGCCTTGGCGGGTCGCCCATCCGAAACAGAGCAAACTTGATACTCGACGAGCCACCGTTGATTGTCAGGACGGGTGCTGCGGTTGGCATCAACCTGACTCCTTCCGGAGAGCTGTGCGTTTTGCTGCCGCGTCATTTAATCGAAAGACACGGGTGGTGGCGCCCGCGAATTCATACACCTTGCCTTCGACGCTCAGGGTAATCGGGGCCGCCTCGCGATCGCGCCCGCGGATCGTGAGAGCGTCGCGGGTAAGCCGCAAGTCGAGTGAATGCCCGCGATAGCGAATGCGCATATCGAGCCGTTCCATTTCCTGCGGCAGTTCCGGATTGAGCCGCAGAACATCGCTTTGTACTTCAATTCCGGTGGAGACGCGCTCTACCAGGTCGACGCTGCCCGCCATGGCTCCAAGGTGCACCCCTTCCGAAGTGGTTCCTTGCTGGATATCGGATACGTCGCTTTGCAGCGCCTCGGAAAAGAACATCATCGAGCGGGGTCGGTCGGAGCGCGCCAAGACCCAGGCGTGAACCACGCGGCATAGCGTGGAGCCATGTGACGAGCGTGCGGAATAGTAGGTGACATTCTTCGGGATTGTCTCGTACTCGAAAGGATAACCCAGACGCGCAAACAGCTCCCTGAGTTCCTCCGATGAAAACAGATAAAACAACATCAGCACATCCGCCTGTTTCGAGAGCTTGTAGTGGTTTGCGCTGTCGTTCTCCGCCTCTAGAATGAGGTCAAGCCGCTGGATATTGCCGTACCGGGCTCGGTAGTGCTGCCAATCAAGTTCGCGCAGTTCGTCGTAGCCCTCAAATTGGCTAATGATACCGTCCTCGTGAAAGGGCAGGTACATCCTGCGGCTGATATCGCTCCAGCGCGCGATCTCCTCCATCGACAAGCCAAGCCGCGTCGTGAGTTCGGCGCGGCCGAGGTCGGAGAGCAGGTCGAGCACCTCCAGCGCCCGGCACATCACCCACACGGCCATCAGGTTCGTATAGGAATTGTTGTTGAGGCCGGGCGTTGCTGAATGCGGATAACCGTCATGAAACTCGTCGGGCCCCATCACGCCACGAATCTCGTACCGCCCACGCTCGTCACTGAATTTAGCTATGCTGGACCAGAAGTGGGCGATATCGAGGATGAGCTCAGCACCGTAAGAATGCAGGAACTCAAGATCGTGTGTGACCTGAAAATACTGCCAAACGTTGTAGGCAATGGCGCTCCCCACGTGTCGCTGCAAATAAGAGTTGTCGGGTATCCAGCGTTCTGAGCGAGGGTTCAGGTTGGCCGCCTGGGTCTCTTCCTGACCGTCACTTCCGCTCTGCCACGGAAACATTGCCCCCTTGAAACCGACGCTTCGGGCGGCCGCGCGCGCCTCGCCAAGTCGGCGGTAGCGGTACATCAAAAGTGACCGGGTGATCTCGGGCATGCGATGATTGAAGAAGGGGAAGATGAACAGTTCATCCCAGAAGACATGGCCTTGGTAAGCCTCCCCGGTCCAGCCGCGCGCGGGCACGCCGTGATCGAGCCCGATGGAATTGGGCGATACGGCCTGCAACAGGTGAAACATATTCAACCGGAGCAGCATTGAGACGTTCAACTTGAACCCGGCATTGGATGGCTGAATATGCACGTCGAAGCGGCGCCACAAGTGCTTCCAGGCCAGGACATGATCCGACATCAATGGATCGAAGTTTCCCGCACGCACGATGGCCTTACGCGCCTCCAACCCGCACTCCGATATGGCGTGATCGCGCGATGTATAGAACGAGGCCACCTTCTCCATTACCAGCGTCTGGCCTTGCTTTACGTCAACTTCCAACTCCTGCCCGATGTAGCCCGGTTCTTCGATGGTTCGGCGCAGGACATCGATTGGCCGTCCGTCGAGTAACGCACGCGTGCGCGCGGCCTGGGCGACATGAATGTTCGACTGGCTGGTGCGCACCAGCATGCAGACGCCGTCCTCGCTGACGACCTCACCGGTTAACGGCTCCACGTGTTTGCTGTTGAATTTTCGGTACAGCTTCGCGCCTGAGTTGACGACGCGCCCGTCGATCGCGGAACGGACCGTTACGCGCGCCGACCAATTCTCGGCGGTCAGCGCCAATTGCAACGCACTCAAGTGCATGTCGCCCATTGAGACCAGGCGCCGCTCCTGCAACAGGCTGCGTCGCCCATGCTCGTCTGTGAAGCGCAGAGTCCTCGACAGAATGCCTTGCCGCAGATCGAGTTCCTGGCGGTAGGAAAGGAGTGTAAAAGTATTCGCATCGAACCAATCCTGATCGGCGATGCGAAATTTGAGTGCGAGCCAGTTGGGGAAATTGACGAGATCCTCGTTCTCGATCACCCGGCCGGCGATATCGGTCCGCAGCCGGTTGTAACCGCCGGCGAGGTAGGTTCCTGGATAATGAGTGCCATCCGCTACCGCCCAGGCAGCGGAGGCTCGTGTCGCGAAATAGCCATTTCCCAGGGTGCATAGAGCTTCGCGGATTCCCTCGTGCGCCGGGTCGAACCCGTCGAACACCAATGACCACGCCGACGGGGGCTCCGCAGCCACCCGAACCTGAGCCAGAGTGGTGACCACCACATCGGCGCCGGCCTCACGTAGCGCCAACGATTGCCCGCCGCGATCGACCCCAATGACGCAGCCAAACCGGCCCGCTCGCCCCGCCTCGACGCCGGCAATCGCGTCCTCCACGACGACCGCCCGCGAGGGTTCGATCCCGAGGCGCCGCGCCGCTTCCAGAAACGCATCCGGCGCCGGCTTGCCATTGAGCCCGAGGCGAGTGATGTCCTTCCCATCCACTCGCGCGTCAAATAGGTGCGCAATGCCTGTCGTCTCAAGCACCTTTGCGCAGTTGTTGCTGGAAGAGACGACGGCCGTCTTTACCTGCTGCGACCGCAGTGCTCGAACCAGCGTGATCGCCGCTTCGTAGGGTTCGACGCCACGCTGCTCGAGGTGTTCCAGAAAATACTTGTCTTTGAGATTGCCCAGCGCGCGCACGCTTTGGACATCGGGTCCGTCTTCCTGCGCCCCCTGCGGCAGTTCGATGCCGCGTGCCTTGAGAAAGGTTGTCACGCCATCGTAGCGCGGCTTACCGTCGACATAGCGCCGATAGTCGGTGTTGATGTCAAAGGGGACAAAAGGTTCGCCAAGGTCGCCGGAGCGCCTTTTGAGGAACTCGTTGAACAGTCTTGTCCAGGCAGCGGCGTGCACGCTCGCCGTCCTGGTCAAGACGCCATCGAGATCGAACAGGACAGCGTCATAGTCCCGTGGGGAGAGCGTGCAAGACGGGGTCGCGGCGCCCGCTGATGAGTTCACAGTTTGACCCGCTTCAATAGTTGGGCATTAATCGCCACCACGACGGTGCTCGCCGACATGAGTATCGCGCCCACTGCCGGTGTAAGCAGGACGCCCCACGGCGCAAGGATGCCGGCGGCAAGGGGAATGGCAAAGATGTTGTAGCCCGCCGCCCACCAGAGATTTTGCACCATCTTGTTATAAGTGGCGCTGCTGAGCGTGATAATCCGGGGGATGTCACGGGGATCGGATCTCACCAGCACGATATGACCGGCCTCTACGGCGACATCGGCTCCCGCGCCAATCGCAATCCCGATGTCGGCGGTGGCCAGGGCCGGCGCGTCGTTCACGCCATCTCCGATCATTGCGACTTTCTTGCCCTCGGCCTGAAGCTCGCGGACCTTGGAGGCTTTGTCCTCGGGCAGCACTTCCGCGAACACGGTGTCGATGCCAAGTTCCTTTGCCACGGCATCGGCCACGGCCTGCGCGTCGCCGGTCAGCATGGCGACCTGGATCCCCCGTTCGTGCAGCGCCGCGATGGCTTCGCGGCTCTCTTCGCGGATCGCGTCCGCCACGGCGTACACGGCCAGGGCACGGCCTTCGCGAACGAGATAGATCGCCGCCTGCCCCCGGCTGGCCGCAGCTTCGGCCGCCTCCAGAAGTGCCGGCGACACCTGGACATCTTCCGCCTTGAGGAGCGCCGGGCCGCCCATGTGGTACTCCGCGCCGTCAATCGTGGCCGCCACACCCTTGCCGGTGATCGCGCGGAAGTCGTCGGCGGCTGGAACGTCGATGCCTTTGTCCTCCGCGGTCTTCACGATGCCCCGGGCGATCGGATGCTCGGACTCCGATTCGATGCCGGACGCGATCCGAAGCGCTTCGTCCTCCGCCAGTCCTTCCGCGACGGACATGGCCACGACCCTGAACTCGCCCAGCGTCAACGTTCCCGTCTTGTCGAAGATCACGGTGTCGAGGTTTCGGGCCTCCTCGAGTCCACGCCGGTCCCGCACCAGAAGCCCGTTCCGAGCTCCCAGCGTCGTGGAGATGGCCACCACCAGCGGCACGGCCAGACCAAGCGCGTGCGGACAGGCAATCACCAGCACCGTGACCATCCGGACGACGGAGAAGTCGATCGCTGCCCCTAAAGACTGCCACACCACGATCGTGATGACCGCAGCGGCGATCGCCACGACAGTCAGAAGCCGGGCCGCGCGATCCGCAAGGTGCTGCGCTCTGGACTTGGACTTCTGTGCATCGGCCACGAGCCGCATGATGCCAGAGAGCTTGGTCTTCTCTCCCGTCCCGGTGACCTCGACGCGCAGAGATCCCTCTCCGTTGATCGTGGCGGCGATCACCTCGTCGCCTTCTCGCTTTTTTACCGGCCTGGACTCGCCGGTGATCGTCGCCTCGTTGACGTCACTCTCCCCCTTTCGCACCATGCCGTCCGCGGGAATGCTCTCGCCCGGGCGAACCAGCACGAGGTCTCCGTTCTCCAAGGCGCTGACGGCAACCTTCTCCTCGCCCCCATCTGTGATCCGCGTCGCAGTGTCCGGAAGGAGCTTCGCCAGTTCTTTCAATGCCCCCTCGGCCTGATTGATGGACCGCATCTCGATCCAGTGGCCAAGGAGCATGATCGTGACCAGCGTAGCCAGTTCCCACCACAGCGCATTCGCGTCGATGAGCCCGAACTGAACAACCCAGGAGAAAAGGAAGGCGACCGTGATGGCGAGCGAGATAAGGGTCATCATCCCCGGCAGTCGGGACCGCAGCTCTCGCCACGCTCCCTGCAGGAAGACCAGACCGCCGTAAACGAAGACGACCGTGGCAAGCACAGGCCCGATCCAGTCCGATCCGGGAAACACCGGCGCCTGGTAGCCGAGGAGTTCCTGGATGTGGGTCGACCATATGACCACCGGAACGGTGAGAGCCAGCGAGAACCAGAACCGATCCCGGAACATCGCGGGGGAGTGGCCCTCGTGCTTGTCATGGTTGCCGTGGCCAGCCTGGCTGGGAGCAGGTCCGGGCTTGCCGGGTTGCACGCCCGTCGCCGTTCTCAGCATGTCGCCCACTTTGATCACGTTCTCTTTCATCGCGTCTCGCTCCCGTGAACATCCACTGAGGCGTCAAGTCGATCGACCTCAGTCAATCGCATGCCGCGTGGTCGCCCCCCAAAACACGAAGGAGCCCTGAAGTTGCGCCGACTTTCATCGGTGATGACGGCGCCTTCGTTGTCCGACACAATGACCCGGCCGCGGTCCAGACCAATCCGCTCGACTGTGCCAGTGCAGAGACGACTTGGCTCGGCCTCCGCCATCGCGAACAGCGCCAACTTGATGCTCGACGAGCCACTGTTGACGACCAAAATGCTGCCATTCCTAGTCATGGCGCAGCACCCCCGGTGGCTTCGGTCTGTGAGCAGGCGCGCTCGGTCCGCCGCCATAAAGCAACTTGAAGGCTTGTTCGAAAGATGCGTCGCGACCCGTGCGTGCTTGCTCGATATAGTCACCGATCTGATCAAAGGTTCTCTGCTCCATCTGGAGCAGCGGGTGGTTGTCAGGCAATGGTCGGCGGCATTTGGCGATGACTTCGGCAAGCAGTGCGACACCCCGCATCCACGGGTTGAATGATTCTGACAACAGGTATCGGCTCATGCGCATGGGATGCAGCCATTTCAACGCCTCGGCGGTCCAAGGGGTCGTAACCGCCTGAACCCAAGGGCTGACGAATGCTCGATAAATGGCTTCGTTCGCCTCCGACACCTGGCGCACGCGATCGAGCGCCGCCCTGCCTGTTTGAAAAACGACGTCTTCTACCCCTCGTTCCTCAAAACGGACGGAGAACTGCGGTTTGTGGCAATCTGGGTCGCCCGTTGGATTGTCGATCTTCATCTCATAAAGACCTGTCGGAAGTGCTTCGATCTCGCCGAGACTCTCAAGAATTGCACGGTGCTCGAGGCGCGCGACCTTGGCTGAGACGAAGATTCCCAAGTGGCCGATATGTGGGTTCGTCAGGAAGACGATGCGTTGCTTGCATTTCTTGAGGTCGGCCGTGTTCGCATAGACGACGGGAATCCAGCCGAGGGCCTGGTACGGCGGCGTTATGTTGTCGCCGTACGAGGCGAAGACGACGAGCGGATTTCGGATGCGGCGCAGGTCGGCAGTGCATCCATCGCAGATAGGCATGAGGCCCTGTTCCAGGCGATTTCCGATAAACAGGTTCTCGACAACCGACAGCATCTCCTCACGGCTGAGGAAATAGAAGCCATTCCACCAGCGTTCGAACTCCAGGAACCTGTCGCGTTCGTCATCGATGCTGTGGAAGAGGCCGGCGTACTTCTCCCAGATGGCCTTCTCCGGCTTCAGGTTCTCGAAGTTCTGCGCGAGCCACGCGCCGTCGAATCGACCGCTGCCAAGATCCGCCGTCAGGTGCGCGAGCCATGCGCCGCCGGATAGCCCCCCGCTGACGCGCATCGGATTGACGCCGGACTCGCCTGCCCAATAGGACAGTGGCGATCCGTTCAATACGGCTGGCCCAGTCAGTCCCTCGCAGTCGGCAGAGAGGAGGGTAACCGCCCATCCGGCCTGACAGTTTCCGTAGAGAACCGGCGGCTTGTTGGGGTGACGGCGGGCAACCTCGATCACAAAGCGTCGCAGCGCATGCAAAACGTCCGACAAGGTCTGACCGCGCTCCGGCTCCGGGAAGAAGATGACGAAGTAGACAGGATGCCCCTCGTGCAAGGCCATGCCAACTTCGGATTCTTGCTTGAAGCCGCCAATACCTGGTCCATGTCCCGCTCGCGGATCCACCACAACAACAGGCGGTTTGTCTAGGTCGACGCAGTCGTCCCAGCAGTCTTCACCGACTTGCGTTATGCGCAGGAGTGCATAGTTTGCCGGATGCTCGAAGCGGCGTGCGTCGAGAATCGCCTCGTACTTGAAATCAAGAAGTGGGGGCAAACCGGCCCGCTCGTGGCTGAGCATGTTGCTGCCGCGTTCGCGCAAGGTGTCCCAGAACAGAATGTTTCGTTCCCAGACATCACGCCAATAGCCTGTAAGATCGACAGGCGATCCGACCACCGCGGGCGTGACCGCAACCGGAGCACCGGCGGCTTCGCTCTCGGGTCCTTGGTTGATCTCCGTTGTGGCGGAAGGCGCAGCCAATGGCGCCTGGTCCGGCACAGCCACACGCTTGGCCACAGCACTCATGATCGTCCTGCCCCACCGCTACGGGCAGCGAACAAATTGTAAAGGGGGCCGAAAACCAGTGCTACATACCAGCCATACGCGAAGCTTTCGACTAGGCCCAGGAAGAAGCTCGGCCACGTCAGCCAAGTAAAGCCCGGTAGCAAGCGAAGCCAGCTCTGGTACATCGCCATGCCGGGAAACAGCAGATCGAAGGCGACGCATACAGAGAAAGTGATGGCAAGGAACAAGCCGAGACTCATGCCTAGCGCAAACACGGGAAGTCGAGGCACATCTCTAATGGGAATTGGTGATCCAGAACGTGCCTTTCCTGCCGGCGAAGCCGATGTATCAGGCATGGCGGTGCTCCTTTTGAGAGTGTTGCGCTTTGGCGTCTGACCCGAGGTACTGCGTGGGAGCCGCCTCGAAGATTTCGCGGCAATCGCGTGAGCAGAAATAATAGACGGTCCCATCGTGCACCGCCGATTTGGCCTCAGCAGTCTGCACGGTCTTGCCGCAGACGGGGTCAATGTCGGTCGTCGGCGGCAGCCATTTGACATTGGGAGCGCCGCCTTTCTCACCGCCTCCCGCCGTGCCGCTATGCTGATGGCCATGGCCCATGACATGGGCCCCGCAGCCGAAGCGCATCATCAGAAAAAATAGCCCGGCCCACAGCGCGAAATAGAGAAGTGCTTCCATGATGTGAATTCCTCTTCGTCGTTCTCGTAGCAGCCCGTGTTGCGCTCGAGTCGATCCGTACCTGGCGAGATCCGTACGTCGTGGGCGCGGCGCACTCTGGGACGACACCGTCCACCGCGCAGGTGACTCCTGCTAGCGGTTCTGCGCGTTGATCGACATCGCGCGAGAGTTGAAACAGAATATCGACTTGATCGGCGACGGACTCACGAAGGACAGAGAGCAGCAAGAGTTCTGTTTCTGCCGTTTCAACTGGAGTTCGCGCCCGCACGGCCTGGGCGGCGGTTTGAGTGAACCGATCGTGTCCTTTTGTTGAACCCGCCCTAGGCTCGAAGTCGTCTTATCGACCAGCGCGTGTAGCTCGGCCGGCATGCCGAGGACTGCCACGTGCGTACCGCCGGCACGACCAGGGGCCTTCGAAGCACCCCACCAGCCAAGCAATCCGCTCATTCGCTGAAGACCATCGGCTGCGAGCCTATCCATCTGCTTCATGAGGCTGCTCCTTTTGAGCCAAATAGGGGCACAAGTTTGCGTGCGCTCTCGAATCGACCGTTGGCAATAGGGTGGAACTTGTTAGTGAGAGTGACATGATGACGACGACCACCACGGCCATGAGCTGCAGTTCATTAAACGAGCCCGATCGCTTGGCTTTCCGATCAACGAGATCGACAGTTTGTGGCAGCTTTGGCGCAAAAAGCGTCGACCCAGCAGGAGAGTTCGCGCCATTGCGCAACAGCACCGGACGCACATGCAGGAGCGCACGTGTGCATTTCAAAGCATTGTCGATGTGCCGGACCATCTGATTGCAGCCTGCGACGGGTGACGATCGTCCCAATTGCCCTATTCTCGATGAGTTGGGGCATAGTCGATACGAGAGATCAGTCCGGCCGACGGATCTAGTGCGAGACCAAATCCGTCGGCGAGCGGATCAGGTCACATCATGCAGCCCATCCCCGTCAGGATCTGATCCGCCTTCTTCCTTTGCTCGTCGGTGAGGACGCCGTAGAGCTTCGCCAAAGCGGGCTTCACCTCTTTGAGGCTCGCCACCCTGCTTTCCATGGCAGCCAGGTGAGCTTCAAGCCGCTCGGTCGCGCCAGTCGTCGACATGGTGGCCATCATCGCTTCGCGCATACCCTGCATACCCATCAGGTTCTTCTTCAATGCCTCCGCGTACGCATCCCATGCCTCTTTCTGAGTGTCCGTTATACCGAGCTCTGCCTTGAGGAATGCAATGCGGCCATCGGTGAAGGCCGGCATATCGCCACCACCCATCATGTTGCCCATCATCGGACAGTTGGCGGTCATCATTTGCATCATACCACCCTGCATCATGCCAGGACCCATACCGCCTTGGCCCATCATGCCAGGGCGCATGTTTCCCTGACCCATGCCTTCTTGACCCATGGATCCTGGTCCCATGCCGCCGCCTCCCGGCATCTGCTTCGCCTGGGCCAACGTCGTGGCAGCGCCACCGGGGTGATGCTGATCATGTGACGACTGTGCGGCGGCGTGTCCACCGAGGATAAGTGAGGCAGCCAGAAAGGAGGCCGCTAGCGTCGATGCGCGTTTCATTGTGTTGTTCTCCAAATAGACTGCCGGAGCGGAACAATGCCGCACGTCCGGGCAGTCCAGATTTCCAGTTGCCATCACTAACGCCCGTTCTCAGACTGAGAGTGGCTATCGAGGTCAGCTTATGAATTGGGGGATCTGTTAGGTAACAGAGCTGCGAGCACACGACCTATCGGCCGCTGCGGGCAGCTTCCGCCCTCAGGCGCGAGGGGGTTTGCGTGCGGGTGTAGGATTCTGGCCGCAAAGAACCGGAGTGGGACCGGGCCTCGCGCACCCACGTGATCCGACATCACCGACAAACAAGTTGTGTCCTGGCAGCGCACTGTGAGACGCGTTACACCCCGTCATGCCGTAACAGCAGCCATGGCAAGATTGACAGCCTGCGCCATCGCAACAGCCGCCGCACGCGGCAGCTGCAAACATTGCAACAACCGAGACGCGTGCCTGGAAAGAGGTTTCCCATGGGGAGTTTGCGACATGCGAGCAAGCCAAGCCTCGAATAGTCGCAAAAGAAACTACACGACCTTCCAATTGGGCGAAATCGGTTGCTGTGGTTTCAGTTTGCTGAACTGCGATGCTCCCGGACGAGTGCCGGCCATGAGCGAGCACAGAATCGGTCAATAGACCATAGAGCGCAACCGTCACCAGTACAGTCAGCCATCCAGTCATGTATCGCGACTTGCGCACCAATGTCGCTCCAGTCAGGGGGACGTTGCCTCAAACACCATGGAAACTCCGACGAGCAGGAACTCGTCATTGACGCGGATCAATTTGCCTGACTTACTCCTTCGCTCCTGCGGCGATGGGCGCAGATTTCGCCCTTTTGTTCGGACACGCCGAAAGGGACCGTTGTATCTCTGCACATTCTTATGCGAAACGTGCTTCATCAGGAAATTTCCGATTGCGCATCTGACGGCGACTGACGGCTCTGCGTCCGTTGCAGTCGCTTTCATTTGCCATCTAGCTCCGGTGTTGCCTTCGGCCCGCCTTCCAAATCGGCAATTAGAGCCTTCATCTCCTCGATTTCGAGCTCTTGCGCCTTGATGATGTCGTCGGCCAGCTTGCGTACACGCGAGTCCAACAACTTCGCCCTGCTGCTCGTGAGTATCGCAATTGAGTGATGCGGGATCATCGCACGCATCCAGGACGTATCGCCGACAGTAACTTGGCTCCGCACGAGCCATAGCGCGACAGCGAAGATCACAAGCGCTCCCGTGACTATTGAGAGATTCAGCGCACGACTCGGATACATACCCCACATGTACGCGAGCATGATGATTGCCATAACCGCGCCCATGTAGAGCACCATGTAGAAGCGAGTCTCGCTCCAGGTGGCATGACTGAGTTCCCAGCTGTTCAGATACGTCATCACAAACATTGCGACCATGGACGTCGCGATCATCGCAAAGAACATCGGATAGTGCTTGGTCATAGGAACTTTCCCGTGGGCGTCTGCGCGTCACACTTTAAATCTTCCGAAAGAGAGAAAGGTTCCGCCTACGCTGGACAAACGCGCTTGCTCAAGCAAGTTCAGTCATTTGGCAAATTGGGCAAAGGGACATCGCTGAAGCGCTGCCTGAAACAATTTGTAACCGATCTGCAATAATCGCGAATTGCGACTCGTCTATATTGGACGTGTGGTGAATGGGCTGCAGGATCGGCCGAGCGAGGTGCGGCCGTGACCAGCGCTGTTGCTTCAAGGCCGACGCGGACAGGGAGATGACTGGCCGATGCGACGATTGCTTGTTCTGCTGTGGTTCCTTTGGCCGTCGACTGCTTGGACGCATGACGCCCATCGTCAACATTCGTTGCCGCGTGTGATTGGTGAGAGGGATCCGAGTGATCCCCGCGAGCGCGTGCCGCCGGCAGGCTATCGGCCTGTCACTGCCGCGACCAAGACTTTCCGTCCAGTTGATCCGTTGCCTTGGGATCAAATCAACCGCAGGGTCGCGCCGCGGCCGAAATGAGCGGCAGCACCCGCGCAAGAATGTCTCCAGAAGTGGCTTCCATCTGGCGGTCATCTGGCGGCGGAGACAATTCGGGAAACGGATCCGGGGGGATCAAGAACATGAGCGCTGAAGTAGGATGTAGCTTTGCTGGGGGTCGAAACGGAGTTGCCGCGAAGTCGGCTATTGCGACAGTGGCTTTGATGCTGATGTTGAGTGGGTGCGCGAACTTCACGCCCGATGGCGGCATGAGCCGGGTGCAGACCGCAACAACGTCCGCCCTAGGCAAAGACGTCGCGCGCATCCGCAGCGACGCCGAGGCCGCGGAAGTCGCGGCCCGGATTCGCGCGCTGATTACGAGCGGCCTCTCTGCTGAGAAGGCCGTTCAGGTCGCACTTCTCAATAATCGTGGCTTGCAGGCGGCCTTCGCCGAACTTGCAACAAGCGAGGCGGAAAGTGTCGAGGCTGGGCTCCCCCCAAGCCCGACATTTTCTGTCGCGCGGCTCACCTCGTCGATCGCATCCGGTCCCGCCTATGGCAGTGCGTTGGAAGTCGAGCGCCAATTGCTCGTCAATGTGCTTTCGCTGTTGACCCTACCCCGACGTCGCGACATTGCAGACCACCGCTTCAAGCACGCCCAACTCCGCACTATCGAAAGCGTCCTAAAGACTGCAACAAGTGCCCGGCGCGCCTACTACCGCGCTGTCGCCTCGGCCCAAACGGTGACGTTTCTCGAAGAGGCGAAAGTTGCCGCCGAATCTGCCTCCGAAGTAGCCAAGCGACTGGGGGAGAGCGGCGCCCTTAACAAGATCGACCAGGCGCGCGAGCACGCATTTTATGCCGAACTGGGCGCTCAGCTTGCGGCAGCAAAACTCAAACGAGGCGCTGATCGTGAGCGTCTTGTGCGGGTGCTGGGTCTTTGGGGCAAGGACGCGGGCCTACGAGTTCCAGGCAAGCTTCCGAGTCTACCTGGTCGGGCCAAATCGCTGCCAGACATCGAGGCCGAGGCCATCGACAAGCGCATCGACCTTGCAATCGCCCGGATGGAGCTTGATATCCTCGCCAAGAGCTACGGTCTCACCCGGGGAACGCGCTTCATCAATGTGCTCGAAGTCGCCGGGATGAGTAACTTTGAGAAGGAGAAAGTTGTTACGCCGCAGCCACCGCCGGATGATCCCGAAGTCGAGCGTACGAAGACGCGTTGGCGTGGTCTCGAACTGGAGATTCAGATTCCTATTTGGGATTTCGGTGCGGCGCGTACGCGCAGGGCTGAGGAGACCTATCTACAGGCCGTGCATCGCCTCGCTGAACGGGCGATAAATATCCGATCGGAGGTGCGCGAGGCCTATGCCGGCTACCGCGGCAGCTATGACATCGCTCGGCACTATCAAAAGGAAATCTTGCCGCTGCGCAAGATCATCTCCGAAGAGACTATGTTGCGCTACAACGCCATGATCGCGGATCTCTCCGCGTTGCTCGTCGATGCCCGCGCCCGCATCATGAGCAACATCGCAGCTATCGACGCGCAACGAGATTACTTCCTTGCCGCCGCCGATCTTCAGGCGGCGATCATCGGAGGTGCCGTTGACGGCGGCGCCGCAGAGGGGCCCAGGGTTGCTGCCGCAGGCGGCGGCGAAGGCGCCGGTCATTGATTGAGGAGCGACACACATGACGGTTACCCGTAGAGGGTTCATCGGCAAGACCGGCGCTGCCGCGGCGTTGATTACCGCCACATCGGTCAGCGGTCGCGCTCAGTTCGCGGGTCTTCCGGAAGCACCAATTCAAAAGTCGCCGCTCATGCAGCCACCGCTTGTGCCGACAAGTGGCCCCGACTACCAGCCGGTTGTCACCTTGAACGGCTGGACACTGCCGTGGCGGATGAACGGCGACTGGAAGGAGTTCCATCTCATCGCCGAGCCCGTGGTGCGCGAGATCGCACCCGGTATGAAGGCACATTTGTGGGGCTACAACGGACAGTCGCCTGGGCCGACGATCGAGGCGGTCGAAGGTGACAAGGTGCGGATATTTGTCACCAACAGGCTGCCGGAGCATACGACCATCCACTGGCACGGCCAGCTACTACCGTGCGGCATGGATGGTGTCGGCGGACTTACTCAGCCTCATATTGGTGTAGACAAGACCTTCGTCTACGAGTTTCAGCTGTTGAAGAGCGGGACTTTCATGTACCACCCGCACGCCGACGAAATGGTTCAAATGGCGATGGGGATGATGGGCTTCTTCGTCGTTCACCCAAAGGACCCGAAGTTTCGCCGTGTCGACCGAGACTTCGTCTTCCTGCTGAACGCCTTCGACATCGAACCCGGTTCGTATGTGCCGAAGATCAACACCATGCTCGATTTCAACATGTGGTGCTGGAACAGCCGTGCCTTTCCTGGCATCGACCACATCGTGGCGAGCAAGGGCGACAAGGTTCGCATCCGGTTCGGCAACCTCACGATGACCAACCACCCAATTCACATGCACGGTTACGACTTCAAGGTCACCTGCACGGATGGTGGTTGGGTCGACGATAAGGCTTCGTGGCCCGAGGTCACGGTCGATGCCGCCGTCGGTCAGATGCGCGCTTTTGAGTTTGACGCGATCTATCCCGGAGACTGGGCAATCCACTGCCACAAGTCGCATCACACAATGAATGCCATGGGCCACAGCGTGAAGACCTATATCGGCGTTAACAAGCGCGACTTGGTCAAGGGCATCCGGAGGGTCGCGCCAGGCTACATGGCGATGGGCTCCACCGGCATGGCCGAGATGGGGGAGATGGAAATGGCACTCCCCGACAACACGCTACCCATGATGACCGGCTTTGGTCAGTTCGGCGCAATCGAAATGGGTGGCATGTTTTCGGTCGTGAAGGTGCGCGAAGGCCTCGCGAAGAACGATTATAAAGATCCCGGCTGGTATCAACATCCAGAAGGCACGGTTTCGTACGAGTACACTGGACCGAAGCAAGCCCTGCAGGAACCGCTTCGTGAGCCGCAGAAAGCCAGTGGCGTACCGACCAAAGCCGAGGTCAAAGTCGTCAAGCCCAAGGGCGGGCACCGTGGGCACCATTAGGAGGAAGGGAGCAATGAGATACGCGTTGTCCGGACTGGCCGTTGCGGCATTTATTCTGTCAATCGGTCTATCGCTCGCGGCGCCGGGGGAGAAAGGCCATACGCACGCGGTCTTTAACGCGGGTGAACCGGGCAATCCGAAGAAGCCGTTTCGCACGATCGTGATCGTCGGACGCGAGGGCGACGGTAGCATGTCGTTCACGCCCGATCGCATCGAAGTCAAGCGCGGGGAGCAGATCAAATTCATCATCAAGAATGAAGGCGAGCTGCCTCATGAGTTTTTGCTCGATAGCATTGAAGAGAACCAAAAACACGCGATCGCTATGCAGAAGAACCCGGAAATGGAGCACGACGATCCGAATGGAAGGCGAACGGAACCCAAGCAGACATCAGAAATTCTGTGGCGGTTCTCAAAGGTAGGGACCTTCGAGTTCGCATGCCTGATTCCAGGTCACTATGAAGCGGGCATGAAAGGCGTCATCACTGTCGTCGACGCCAAATCCGCCAAGAAAAAGAAATAAATCGCCGATGTAAGCTAAGTAAGGAGACCCAAATGAAGAATGCTCTAAAAGTCGCCGCCGCAGCCACGATTCTTGCTCTCGGACTGCCGATGTCCACGTTCGCAGACGAGGCGATGACCAAGGGTGAAGTGACGAAGGTCGACATGGACACGGGCAAGCTCACCATCAAGCATGAGCCGATCAAGAAATTCGACATGGATTCAATGACCATGGTGTGGCGCGCGGGCGACCCGGCAATGCTCAAGGAAGTCAAACCTGGCGACAAGATATTGTTTCACGCCGACAAAGTGAATGGCCAATTCACGGCTAGCAAGATCGAGAAAGCAAAGAAATAGAGGCGAACTTCGCTCCCGGCGGCCCAATTGGATGGCCGCCGGGTAAGTTCGCGATCCGACGACTGCGAAGGAGCCTGCACTGAACGCAGCAGGGCGATAGAACATTAGGTCTATGCCGCAAGGTGTCTTGCGAGACACCCAGACTCTGGAAGCTGATCGCTATGGTGCCCGAACGCCACATCGCAAAATCTGATGCTGATGACCCGCCGATCGAGCTAACAATCCTATCCGACGCTCGTATCCTCGTCGTCGACGACGATGCGCAGTTGCGCCAGCTGGTCACGAGATTGCTGCGCGCTGAAGGGTACCGAGCGACAGCAGTCCCTGGCGGCCAAGAGATGCTCGAGCTGCTGCGAACGACAGAGATCGACCTCATTGTGCTCGACGTGATGCTACCGGGACTTTCCGGTATAGAGCTCTGCCGGCAGGTCCGGCAATCGTCGTCTGTGCCAATTCTGATGCTCACCGCCCGCAGCGAGGAGGCGGACCGTGTGCTCGGTCTCGAGATGGGTGCTGACGACTACCTCACCAAACCCTTTGGTTCGCGTGAACTTCTAGCGCGAATCCGTGCGTTGTTGAGACGGGTCAACACGTCACCCAACCTGCTCAAGCCATCGACCGAAACCACGTACAAGTTCGATGGCTGGACCGTCGATACCCTTCGCCGCCAGCTCACCAATCCTGATGGTGTCGTCATCGATGTGAGTTCGGGCGAGTACGATCTTCTCCTCGCATTCCTCGAGGCACCTCAGCGCGTACTGACGCGCGAGCAGTTGCTCGACATGGCGCGCAATCGCACCGCCGTCCCGGGCTTCGATCGTAGCATTGATGTCCAAATCAGTCGGCTCCGGCGCAAGATGGGCAGCGAGGATGCCGAGGGCATCATCAAGACCGTGCGGGGCGCCGGTTACATGTTTGTCGCTAATGTGGCACGGCTCTGAGGCTCGATCGCAGATATATGAAACTCATCCCCGACACGATCGCTGGCCGTACCATCGCGGTCCTTCTTGTCGGGTTCCTCGTGTTCCACGCGATCAGCATCTGTGCGTATCAGATCGGCGTCGATAGCGAGGTCGACCTCACCAACGAGATCCGGCTTGCAGAGCGTCTGGTCACGATCAAACGTGCGCTCGCCAGCCTCCCGCCCACCGAGCGCGAGAAGACCGCGCACTCCCTGTCGGGTGGCCCAATCGAAGTGCACTGGAGCAATGTCCCGCTCACGGTGGAGAACACGCGCGACGAGGAAATTTCGCGCGGGCTCAGACGTCGCCTCCTAGAGCTGGCACCTGAACTAGGCACTGAGGGTTTACGTGTCGGCGTACCCAGCGAGATCAGCGGTCGGACAGACGATCCGCACCTTGTACTAGTATCAATGAAGCTTGCCGATGCCAGTTGGACAAACTTCAGTTTGACGAAACTTTCCGGTACGCGCGCCACCCTGACGAACATCGTGCTCTCTACCAGCCTGATGGCACTCGGCGTGATCGTGCTCTTGATCGTCGTTCTTAGGTCCGTCACGCGGCCGATTCGGCAGTGTGCTGCGGCGGCCCAGCAGCTCTATGTGAATGCCGAGCCGCATCCAATTGCTGTCTCTGGTCCTCGCGAAGTTCGTGACCTGGCCACCGCATTCAATGGACTGCAGCAACGCGTGAAGCGCCTCGTCGACGATCGCACGCTGATGCTGGCGGCAATCTCCCATGATCTCAAGACGCCGCTCACTCGGGCCCAGCTTCGCATCGAAGACATCGAGAGCACTGAACTGCGCGGGCATATCGATGCCGACCTCCACGAAATGCTAATGATGATCGATTCCACCCTCCAGTTCATCAAGGGCGATCAAGTCGGCGAGGCCGTCAGGGACGTCGAACTCAACGCCATTCTCGAGAGCATATGTGACGACTTGGTCGATCTTGGCCACGCCGCCACATTCACCTCGGAAAGCAAAGTCGTGTTGCGCGGTCGCCATCTTTCACTGAAGCGCGCATTCAACAACCTCATTGCGAACGCTGCGAACTTCGGTCGACAGGTGCGAGTTGCTCTCGCTCGAAATGGGGGTGCCACGGACATTGTGATCGACGACGATGGCCCGGGAATACCGGCCGACCAACGGGAGGCGGTGTTTGCGCCGTTCTATCGCCTTGAGAGTTCGCGCAATCGCGAAACCGGGGGCACAGGGCTCGGGCTAACTGTCGCCCGTACCATCATCCGAGGTCATGGAGGCGACGTGACGTTGCACGATGCCCCGTCGGGTGGACTGCGGGTGCTCGTCTCGCTTCCGGATACGCGGCAATCGAGCATCGTCGAGAAATAAAATGACACCGAAGAGAAATCACCATGAAAACGGCCTGTGTCAGTCTTCTCTCCACCGGCGCAAGGCGCCGGTCAAGGTGAAGCGTTCCATACCAAGCTTCACCAGATCTCAGAGGAGACTTGATCATGGCAAAGAGTCTGATTGCATCGATCGTGGCCTTGAGTTTTGTCGCGTCTGTCGCAGCATCGGCAGTTGCGCATCCCCGGCCGCAGACCAGCGTCGAGAAACCTTTCCCTCCAAAGGATTTCTGGGATCAACAGCGGATCAATGGGGAATAGCGGACACCGGCATACTGTCCTCCTTCACATCGGGCCGAGCATTGCTTGGCCCGATGACACTTGAGTTGATGGCAATCATTCGAGACCAATCGGAGCTGCGATGCGATTTCATCACTGCACGCGCATCAGCGCGTCGGCCGCCCTATTCTATCTCGCTACACTTGGCACGTCCTCCGCGCAAACGGCCAGCGTCGAGAACGGTGCCAATGTCTTCAAGAAGTGCCGAGCATGTCACCTCGTTGGCGACAGGGCGAAGCATGCGGTGGGGCCGATACTCAACAAAATAGTTGGCCGAAGTGCCGGTACTGCCGAAGGATACAACTACTCTGACAACATCCGCGAGCTGGGCCAGGGCGGGCTCAGCTGGACGGAAGAGCACCTCGATCGATATCTTAAGAACCCGAAGGCCGTCGTCCCGAGGGGCAAGATGGCCTTTCCGGGAATTGCCAATCCACAAGACCGCGCCGATGTCATCGCCTATCTGAAGACGTTCAGTAAATAATGGCGTCATTGGCCGTGAGAATTCGGGTAGACCGGCGCCGCGACCGTCGTCTGGCGTGCAACCTTCCGCTCAATTCGATCGTTCGATGTCCAAAAGCCGATTTGACACCCGCATCGAAGGAAGGAGCGCGCACCATGATGCAGGATGACTGGATGGTTTGGGGAATGGGGCTTGGCCAGCTCCTTGCAATTGTAATCGTCGTGCTCGTGATTGCAGCGCTCATCAAATATGTCTTCTTCCGCTGATGGATCGATGAGGGACGACGGACGCTCCAACAGTTCGGTCTGGCGCGAGCGTGGTGTTGCGTTCGCGCTCTACGTTGGACTGAGCGCAGTTGGCCATCTCGCCTGGGAGGTCGCACAGCTACCGCTCTATGGACTATGGCACGCAGCCTCCCCAAGCGAGATGGCCTTCGCTGTACTCCATTGCACAGGCGGTGACGTTCTCATCGCCTCGAGCACCTTGTTTGCATCATTCGTAGTGTTGCGAGCCTGGAGGTGGGCACGCCTCAACGTGCTGCGGCTTGCAGTTGTTGCCGGTCCGCTCGGAATTGCCTACACGGCCTTCAGCGAGTGGCTCAATGTCTATGTTCGCGCATCATGGAGCTACGCCCCCGAGATGCCGACGCTGTCGATATTGGGCCACGAAATCGGTGTTTCGCCGCTCGCACAATGGGTCGTCGTGCCAAGCGTAGTGTTTGCCGTTCTGTGTATGCGATACACTCATCCGGCGCCGAGAACATTCACAACTCGATAGCAGGGTGTCGAACGGCCAACCTCCTGGACGAGTGGATTACGTTGGCATCCACGCAGCACCGATCCGCCGACCGCCGATAAACGTTTGGGGTGCTGACACCGCGCTGCTTCTTGAATTCTTCGGTTTGCCCGTGCGTCTCGAGATGATGATCTTCGACCGTGTAACCCTGGCGCTCGAGAGGTCCTTCGACTTGAGGCCGTACGGACAGAGATGATCAGGCATGACCATCCGGTAGAGGGTAGCGGCTTTGATGTCTTGTCCCAGCGCCATTCGAATGCGTCCCTTCTTAGTCCGCTGTCTTGTAGCGATGAAGCTCAGCGACCGCTGGTTCCGCCGCCAGTTCTGCCAGAAGAGAGACGGATCGAAGGGCGTCATATTGTTAGGCGGGGAAGCCTGGTCCGTCGGTACCCACTATTTAATTGGTATGGCGCCGAGTAAAATGACAGCGGGCAGTGCAGGCAGGTGACCAAATCTGCCTCCTTGCACTATCCGATGTCCTCCATTTCGTCGTTAGATTGATGACCTCATTCGGCCAAGAAAAGCTTCGGTTTCCCCCTGCCGATCTCGTAGATCTTGAAGGGCTCCTGCTTGGCGCCACCCATCCCGGGTGAGCCGAGCGGCATGCCGGGTAGCGTGATACCGCCGATGGCGGGACGCTCCTGCAGGAGCTTGCGGATCGCTGCGACCGGCACGTGGCCGCTCACCACGTAGCCGTCGATGTGTGCCAAGTGGCAGCCCTCAAACTTCTCTGGGATTCCTGCCTTCCTGCTCATGGGCGCAAGCTGCGTCTCGCGCACGGTGACCTTGAATCCGTTTTGCCGCAAATAGCCGGCGTACTCGTCGCAACAGCCGCATTGAGGAGTCTTGTAGATCAACGCCTCGGTTGCCTCCCCGGCGCGAAGCTCGGTGCTCATCGTCAGTGCGGTCCAAACGGTAAGCAGTCGAATAAGCCAGTTCATCGTCTTCTCCTTTGTGAAGATACGGTCACGCAACGCGAATGACGCCCATCATGCCCGCGGCTTGGTGCTCCAGGATGTGGCAGTGGAACATCCAGTCGCCCGGGTTGTCGGCGACGAACGCAATCTCTACTCGCTCCCGGGCAAGCATCAGCACGGTGTCCTGCCACTCGCGGAATCGTGTGGGCTGACCATTGCGCGAGATCACGCGAAACGCGTGCCCATGCAGGTGCATCGGATGAGGCCACGCGGTCATGTTTGTCATCGCCATAACGACGGTGCGACCGTGCTCGACTGTCAGCATTGGTTTCATGACGTGCCCGACGGAGGCGACGCCATTGATGCGCCAAACGCGGCCGGAGCGCATCATCTCCATCATAGAGCCCATACCTCTGCCCATTCCGGGGCTGCCGCCCATCTCGCGCTCTATCATCATGCTCATCATGCCCCCCTGGAACAGCACGTCGTGGTGCAGGGGATTGCTGAGGTCGGGCTCCGGCATGGTATTGGGCGGCAGCGCAGTCGGGGCGTCGAGTGGCCGATCGCGCAGCGGTTCTGTCTCGTAGACGACATCTACCAGAGGATAGGTCAAACGGCGGTAGAAGCTGTCGGTGACCGTAAAGCGCTCGCCCGGCTTGCCCATCATGTCGATGACGAGATCGATGCGCATGGCAGGACCGAGGACAATGCGATCCGACCCGAGTGCATGTGGATCAACCGGGTGTCCGTCGTAGGCAATCACCGTTGGCTCATGGCCCGCAAATTCGAGGCCGAAGATACGGGCGTTGGCGGCATTGATCAGTCGGAGACGGACTCGTTCGCCGCGCCTCACAGTGAACGGCTCGGGCGCGCGGCCGTTGATCGTTATCGTATTGCCGATGCGCCCCGCATGACTCGCGTCCATCATGTTGCCAAATCCATCGTCGACTTGGGCATTATCATCGAGCCGCCAGTCGTCGAGCACCCACGTCACATCGCGATCGACCCTGATGGGCTTTCGTTCCTCGACAATCAGCGCTCCGTACAGTCCGCGACCGACTTGCTCCGCCGACATCATGTGTGGGTGGTACCAGTAAGTCCCTGCGTCTGGCAGGTCGAATGCGTAGGTAAAGGTCTCGCCCGGGCCAATCGGCTTCTGGGTGAGATGCGGCACGCCGTCCATGGCGTTCGGCAGCCGGATACCGTGCCAATGCACGGTCGTCTCCTGTGGCAGGCGGTTCTCGACTTCGATCGCCAATCGGTCTCCCTGCTTGAACCGCAACTCGGGACCGGGGACGCGTCCATTAAAAGCCCACACGCGGGTTCTCGGATGCGGCGAGCCGGCAAGGTCGGCGTCGGCTTCGGCGAGGACCAGTCGACGTTGTCCGCCGTAGGCGAGGCGCCCACCAGGCAGGAGGCTGCCAACCGCAGCGCTCCCGACGCTCGCGAGAAATGTGCGCCGGTTGATCGAGTACGCGTGCTGATGTCTCATCGGGATACCTTCCGTGCTGTACGCCTCAAGCATGCGCGCTGCTACGCGCCGCATGTACGGCGCCGCTCTGGCGCATGGGCTGTCTCGACAGACTCCAACCCTTCACAGCCGCGTAGATCGCGGGAATGACGACCAGCGTCAGGACGGTTGACGAGATCATGCCGCCGATCATCGGCACTGCGATGCGCTGCATGACCTCCGAGCCGGTGCCGTGGCTCCACAGGATCGGCAGGAGGCCGGCCATAATCGCGATGACGGTCATCATCTTCGGCCGCACCCGCTCGACCGCGCCCTCCATGATGGCCACGGTCAGGTCCGCAGATGTGATCGCCCGTCCCTCGGACTCCGCTTTGCGCATCTGCGCGACCCAGGCATGGTCGAGGTAGATCAACATGATGACCCCCGTCTCAGCCGCCACACCGGCAAGGGCGATGAACCCCACTGCGACCGCAACAGACAGATTGAAACCCATCCACCACATCAGCCACAGGCCGCCGACGAGCGCGAAAGGCAGCGAGAGTAGGACGATCAACGTCTCCGTCATTCGGCGGAAATTGAGATAGAGCAGCAACACGATGATCAGGAGCGTCAGCGGCACCACGACGGCGAGGCGCTTCTTTGCGCGTTCGTAGTATTCGTACTGCCCGCTCCAGACGGCGTAGTAGCCAGGCGGAAATTGTACCGACGCAGCGACGGCCTGCTTCGCATCGGCGACGTAGCTGCCGAGATCCCGCTCGCGTGCGTCGACGAAGATATAGGCAGCGAGCTGGGCATTCTCGGTGCGGATCGAGGCCGGCCCCTTGGTGAGCGAAACTTTCGCGACCTGGCCGAGGGGAATCGAAGCGCCGTTAGGCAGCGGCACCAACACTTCGCGCGATATTGCTTGGGGATCCGACCGCACGTCGCGCGGATAGCGCACAGACACGCCGTAGCGTTCCCGCCCCTCGACGGTCGTCGTCACCGTCTCGGCTCCCAGCGCGGACGCCACAACTTGCTGGAGGTCGCCGACCATCAACCCATATCGTGCAAGCTCACGTCGATCCGGCTCGATGTCGAGGTAGTAGCCACCGATGATGCGCTCGGCGAAAGCACTCGACGTGCCGGGAACGGTCTTGATTGCGGCTTCGATCTCGCGTGCCAATTTCTCGATCGTGGGCAAGTCCAGACCGATCACCTTGACGCCCACCGGAGTCCGTATGCCGGTTGCCAGCATGTCGATGCGTGCCTTGATCGGCATCGTCCAGGCGTTGGACACACCCGGGAATTGCAGCGCCTTGTCCATCTCCTTGATGAGACTGTCTATCGTAACGCCGGGGCGCCATTCTCTTTCTGGTTTGAGATTGATCACCGTCTCGAACATCTCGGTCGGCGCGGGGTCGGTGGCGGTCGCCGCGCGTCCGGCCTTGCCGAACACACTCAGCACCTCTGGGAAGGTCTTGATGATTCGGTTCTGGATCTGCAGGAGCTCCGCCGACTTGGTGATCGACAGGCCCGGCAAGGTCGTCGGCATATACATGATCGTACCCTCATTGAGGGTGGGCATGAATTCGGAGCCGAGCCTTGTCGCGGGCCACACGCTAACCGCAAGGACGATGACGGCGACCGCTATCGTCACAGCCTTCGCACGGAGGACGACGCGAATGATAGGTCGATAGAGACGTATCAGGGCGCGGTTGATTGGGTTCCTGTGTTCCGGGATGATGCGCCCGCGCACGAATAGAATCATCAGGGCAGGAACAACGGTGATCGACAGCAATGCAGCCGCGGCCATCGCGAACGTCTTGGTCCACGCAAGCGGTTTGAACAGCAGCCCCTCTTGAGCTTCGAGCGCAAAGATTGGCAAGAATGACACGGTGATGATGAGGAGGGAGAAGAACAGCGATGGGCCGACCTCGCTCGCCGCCTCAATCAGGATTTCGGCCCGCGGTTTACCTTCGGGTGCCCTCTCGAGGTGCTTGTGCGCATTTTCGATCATCACGATCGCGGCGTCGATCATGGCACCGATGGCGATCGCGATACCGCCGAGGCTCATGATGTTCGATGAGATGCCGAGCCCCCACATGCAAGCGTAGGCAATGAGAATGCCAAGCGGCAGCGTGATGATGGCGACGAGGGCGCTGCGGACGTGGAGCAGAAAGACGATGCACACAAGCGCAACGATTACGCTTTCCTCGAGCAGTGTCGTTTTTAGATTGGCGATGGCACGATGAATGAGATCCGAGCGATCATAGACCGAAATGACTTCGGTTCCTTCCGGCAGGCTGCCCTTGATATCTGCGAGGCGATCCTTGATGCTGCCGATTACCGAGAGCGCGTTCTGGCCGTAGCGCTGTATGGCGATGCCTGAGACGACTTCGCCCTCGCCGTTCAGCTCCGTGACGCCGCGGCGCTCGTCTGGGGCCAGTTCAACCCGTGCGACGTCCTTCACGAGCACCGGCGTACCGCCTTCAGCCTTGAGGACAATCTGCTCGATGTCCTCGATGCCCTTGAGGTAGCCGCGCCCGCGCACCATGAACTCGGTCTCGGCAAGTTCGACCACACGCCCACCGACGTCCAAGTTGGACTCGCGGATGGCCTGTCGCACCTTGCTCAGCGGAATGTTGAAGGCGCGCAGGCGCCTCGGGTCGACAATCACGGAATACTGGCGCACGAAACCGCCAACACTCGCCACCTCCGCGACACCTTCGGCCTTGGCGACAGCAAAGCGAACCTGCCAGTCTTGGGTCGTGCGCAGTTCCGCGAGGTTCCGCTTTTGGGCCATAACGGCGTATTGGTAGACCCAGCCGACGCCCGTAGCATCCGGGCCGAGTGTCGGCACGACCCCTTGCGGCAGAGTTCGTGTTGCGGCTGAGAGGTATTCGAGTACGCGGCTACGCGCCCAATAGATATCGGTGCCTTCCTCAAAGATCACGTAGACGAATGAGACGCCGAAGAACGAGAATCCTCGGACCACCTTCGAGCGGGGTACCGATAGCATCGCGGTTGTAAGGGGATAGGTGACCTGATCTTCGACGACCTGTGGCGCTTGACCGGTGTACTCGGTGTAGACGATGACTTGCGTGTCGGAAAGGTCAGGTATGGCGTCCAGCGGGACCTTGGTCACTGCATAAAATCCCACACCGGCCGCAAGTAGCGTTCCGATGAGAACGAGCACCAAGTTAGAAGCCGACCAGCGGATGATGCGTGCGATCATGGCTTCTTCTCGATCGCAGTTTTTGCCGCCGGCTGTGGGGTCTGCTTGGGCGCATCGGCCGTGAAGCCTGACAGTGCCGCCTTGAGATTGCTTTCGGCATCGATCAGGAAGTTCGCGGCGACAACAACATTCTCGCCGGCCTTGATGCCCTCAGCGATCTCGACATAGCTGTCGCCGCGCATCCCGACTTTGACCGGCCTGGGCTCGAAGCGGCCCTCGCCACGATCGACGATGACAACTTGCCGGTTGCCGCTGTCTATCAGCGCCGAGATCGGCACGGCGATGCGCTCATGCTTACCTGCATCGGCACTCAGCTCCACGTCCGCGAACATCTCGTGTTTGATGCGGTGATCTGGATTGGCCACCTGGACGCGGACCTTCGCCGTGCGAGTCGCCATCTCCAGTTCATGCAGAATAAAGGTCACGCGGCCTTCGAAATTCTCGTTCGGGAAGGCGCGGAACGTCACCTTGGCCATCGAGCCAATTTCGACTTGGCCGATTTCCTGCTCCGGCACATCCGCAATCACCCAAATGCTGGTAAGATCGGCGAGCATCATCATTTCCTCGCCGGCCCGCACCATCATCCCCTCGATTGCCTTCTTCTTCATCACCACCCCGGAAACCGGCGAGGGCCAATCGAATGTGATCACGGGCTGGCGCGTGCGACGCAGCTCGTCCATGACGGCCTGCGGCAATTGCAGATTCTCAAGCCGCTGGAGTGCGCCCCTCTCGTCGGCGTTGCCTGTCGCATTGGTCGAAATGCGGTAGTCGACCTGCACCTTGACCATGTCGGGGCTATAGACGCGGAAAAGTGGCTCGCCTGCGGTCACATGACGTCCGGTCTCGTTGACGTAGAGCTTCTCGATAAAGCTGTCGGCGCGAAGCGCTACGGTGAGAAGCGTCCGCTCGTCCGGCTTTGCGACGCCTGGCGCACGGATTGGACGCGCGAGTCGGCGCATGACGGCGGGCTCGGACCGCACGCCCGACCGCTGAATTTTCGCCGCGCTGACTTTGACTGTGCCACTTTCCTCGTCCTCGCCCTCGTAGACGGGGATGTAGTCCATGCCCATCCAATCCTTCTTCGGCACCGGCGAGGTGTCGGGAAGGCCCATCGGATTTCGGTAGTAGAGCAGCTTCTTGGGGCCAGCTGCATCGATAGTCGGTTGTTTGGGCTTCGCATCGGCAAAGTCGGCTTCCTGGTCGTCATAGACGGGCACATATGGCCGTCCATCATCGGTCATCTTCGGTTCTGCTGAGAAATCGGTGTCGCTGTCCGGGTGTCGCCAATAGAGCACCTTGCGCTCTTTGGACGATGCGATCGGCATGGCGGCGGCTTCCGGAGCCGGCGCCGCCGTCCATGCGCGCGGATCAGGCCACATGCCAGACCCGAGGCGGTACCCGGACACAGCCGCGGCGAGGGTCGCCGCAATGGCGATCCCCGCGATGAGGAACTTTCGCATCGAAGGCTCCTCACTTGGCCTGGAAGACGACAGTGCCCTGCACAGTTTCGGACTCGCCCGGCACCTTGGCCATTATCTTGAACGCCCAGCCGCCAGCCATGGTGAGATCGGCCTTGAAACGGTAGACGCCAGGCTCCGAGGTCGGCATGGCCACGTGCTTTGCCGTCATCTCTGCCATACTGTCCGGCGACATATCGAGCCGGGTGCGGAAGAGCACGGCGCCCGTGACGGGCTTGCCGGAGGGCTTGTGAATGAGGCGCACGGCGAGCTCGCTGCCAGCACCGTTCTTGACGGCTACGTTTACGGGCTCGAGGACGTAGTCGGTGCTGCCGGCAATGGCGTGCGATGGACCGCAGAGGAGAACCGACCCAAGCAGCGCCGGACGGAGAAGATTCGCGAGTTTCATGACCTGATTCCTATCGAAATAGCGGAGTGCGCAACGGCAAGAGGCCGTGCGTGCGAGGCGCGTGGGCATCTCCCATGCGCTAGCAGCCGCGCGCGAGGCGCGGACCAACTGTCGATGGATCAGGTTCGGGGAGGAGGTGGCTGCGGTCGACTGAGCCAGTCGGGCAGTGGCGCCTGGTCAAGAGGGCTCAGTCGGATCGCCGTGAGCATCACCGGGCCGCTCGACGATAGCGATGCGTTGATAAGCTGGAAACACTTCGCAATGCAGAACTCGGGGGGGCAGGCGAAGTCTTTCGCGCAGCAGGGCGGATGAGGCTTGGTCGAGGTCTTCATCTTCGAGGCGCAGTCGTGAATGGCAACGGCGCCGGAATCGCTTGTCGCTGCCGGGTGATGCGGCGTGCTGGCGATCCCAGCCCCACGGTGCGCGGCTGACGCCGCCCAAGCAACACCAATCGGCGCAACAGCAACGGCGACCGCTACCAGGGCAGAGAGAATGGCACGTGACCAGATCAATTTGCGGGCCTCCGGGCGGGAGAAGAATGTATTGCCTGAAACCGGTCAACACAATTCCCCGTCATCAGGCGGAGGGTCGCAATTGGCAATCTGCCGGTCGCCCCACTGACGCAATGTCTGCCGGATGACGACGGCAGCCGCACAGGCGGGGGCTGTAGTTCGAAAGTCTCCAGGGAAGGAACTCGCGAGATTCAGACGGTGCCACAGACGCTATGGAGGCTCGATCGGGCGTCGGCGCTCATCATGGGAACAAGGACGCTCGGTGTCACACGGTAGAGCGATCGTAGACAGTGGTCGGCGGCTTCCAGATCGATATCGCCCTTAAGAATTTCCGATCTGCGATCAAGCCATTGATATCAATGACACAAAAGACCCCATTTGACCCCGCGGCCTCCGGCGTGACAGGCCAAATTATTCAAGCAATACCAACAATATTAGGAACGAATTTTCATGCGGGACGGGATCCAACGCGCCTAAAATTCCCAAACTCACGACTCCACCTCAACGTCACATCTTCACGCGCCAGGAGCTGTACGACCTTGTTTGGTCGACGCCTATGACAAAGCTGGCAGCTCAGTTTGGAGTTTCGGGAAGGGGTTTGGCCAAGATCTGCGAGCACGCACGCGTCCAGTCCCTAAGCCTGGCTAATGTGCCAAGGTCCACGCTGAACAACCAACGGCTAAGGTGCCGCTTCCAACGGCCAGTAGCGCCACGCCAACATGTGTCACTATTAAGCCGGCCTCCCCATGAGACGGCACGACAACCCGCAGTGGTTTCTCTCCGCCAAATAAATGGCCATAACGACACTGACTCCCAAGGCTATTTTAGCAATGCTCCAAGCGCCTGCCCCACATAAATTCTGCGCAAGCATGAGACTGCGTGAGCGCTAATGGGGGCATTGCGCGTCTCGCGCTCCCCAGTGCTACTCCCTACATTCAGCGTGAGGCCCGGTAGGGCTCCCGTGCTTGATGCGTGTCCAAACGCTTCGACGATGTACTCAGCCGTCATGCCGATCGCGAGTAAGCATCCGCCTGTACGTTTTGTTGCTGTCGCGCCCGAGCATTGCTGTCCGAAAGGCCGAGGCTGAGTCGTTGACGCCGCGGCACATGACCGATCGGCAGCGAATCAGACGCTCAGCCAACTCTGGGGAAAATCGCAATCGCCAACTACGGCCCAAGGCCGGAGGGTCCCCCTAAGCTTCACTATCCGATCCATCTTGGGTTCAATGCGGCTTCCAAGAAGAAATGGCCGGGTTACAATGCCGCGATCCGCATCCTAAAAGTTCATCTCAACAACAAGATCGCCGCTCCGCCCCGTCGGATGCCTTCTGCCAGTTCATGCATGATGAGCTCGCGCGCACGCTGGGCGTCGGACACGACCACTTACGAGCATGTCGTGAATACGGATCGTACTATTGTGCACATCGTGGAGCGCTATCACACGCCTGTTCATATCACCCAAGTCCAGCAAATGTTCATGCCATTCGCAGAGCGTTTCCTGCAGCTCGCCAGGGTTGAGAAAGCTCCAGCCTGTGGCGACTACGCACGACCGCGCAAGGCTCGACAACTTTGGCGCCGAATATCTGACGCTGTTCGTCAGCTTTTCTCGTTGATCCGTCGAGATGAGCTTCACGAAGAAAGATCATGACGAGCAAACCTCCTGCTCCATCTGCTCGGACCAACGAATTTCGTCTGATTCCAGCGATTAGACGGATCATCGACCGGGCAATCCTCGCGGAGCACGATCCCGGACATGACATTCAGAGCCTTCTGGTAGCAAAGGATTGCTCAGTTTGGCCGGACTTGATCGGGCAGCACTGGGAACGGGTAAGATGGAGCGTCGAGCGATAGATGACAATACGTGACCGCGTCGCATCGAAGTAGCCATGCGAGAGCGGGAGTTGACTCGATGCCTGAGGCACGTGCTCAGCAAACACAATCGATACGCTGCCGATGTCTCCAGCGCCGATCTTGCGAAAATATCCCGCGACCTCCCGCCAGGCGGCGCAACTCCCGTCAAGCTCTGCCGGCTCATCAAAACTGACGGAGACACCCGGTTCACACATTGCCTCCCTTTGGCCCGTCACTTGCCCCCTCGACGCAGCGCTGAGTGCGATCAACACGGCCCAGCCGAAGGCGAACGCTGCAGGCCAGAAGGTCCAAGCCTTGCTCCGCGGGCGACGACACCGTGCGCCGGGCATCCCAGCACCATCCATTGGTTCTTCCCTCCACGGCGATCGTCAATCGAGGGTGAGACTCGCCAAACCCGTTGCCAACCGAGGCAGCACAAGCAGCACGGCGAGAACAATCAGCTGGATCATCACGATGGGAACAGCGCCTCGATAGATGTCGGCCATGCGGACCTCCGGCGGAGCCGCGCCGCGCAGAAAGAACAGGGCGAAGCCAAATGGCGGTGTCAGGAAAGAGGTCTGCAAGACGATGGCAATAGCGGCGCCAAGCCACACCTTCACCAGGATCGGTGAGCCGATATGAGCCGTGAAATCCAGTTTCTCGATAATGGGTATGAAAATCGGCAGCGAGATAAGGACGATTTCCAGCCAATCGATGAAGAAGCCAAGCAAGAAGATGACGGCCAAAATGAACAACAAGGTTCCCCAGTCACCTAGTCCGAGCGAGATTAGGAACCGGCCGACCAGAGCGTCGCCGTCAAGAACGCGGAATACCAGCGAGAAGGCATTGGCGGCGATGATAATCAAGAACACCATGGCCGTGATGTAAGCTGTCTCGACGAGGATTTCCTTCAGGCGAGCGCCGGTCAGCTCGCCAGTCAGCACTAGAAGCATGAATGCTGCGAGTGCCCCGCAGGAGCCCGATTGCGAGGGCGTCGCAAAGCCCGTCGCAATCGCGCCGAGCACCGAGCCGACGACAGCGACGATCCCGATCAGCCGCCAGCCGGCTCCCTTGGGGAGTTCGTCATTTCCTGTCGTGACGACCCGTCCGGCCTTCGCCCGGCCATTGATGGCGAAGTAGACAATGTAAAGCAGCAACAGAAGCGCGGCTGGACCCAGAATGCCTGCAAATGTCGAAAGGATTGTCGTGCCGACGAAGTCGGCAAGGAAGAACAGCATGACGGCCGGCGGCAGGATCACACCGAGCGTGCCTGCAGCGGCAATCGAAGATGTGGCTACTGCGGGATCGTAGCGTCGTTCCAGCATGGTCGGCAGAGCCGCCAATGTGATTACGCTGACAGCGGCGCCAATGAGGCCTGCCGAAGGAGCCAACAGCACGCCGATGACGAGCACAGCGATCGGCAATCCACCAGGAACATTGCGGAGCCAATGCGCCAGCGTCACGAAGAGGTCACGCGACAGGCCGCCTTGGGCAAGTGCAACGCCCATGAATATCAGCGGCGGCACCGCCGGAAAAATCAGGTTGTTGGCGAGCAGGCCATAAGCCCGGAGCGGAAAAGCGTGAACCATGGCCAAATTCATCTCGCCGGCCCATATGGCGATGGCCGCACTGGCGCTCGTGACACCGAGCAAAACCAAGGCGACCGGATAACCTGAGAAAAGCAGCACCATTAGTGCCAATATCATCCACAGTGGCAGCAGTTCGATCATGACTGGGCACGCCCTTGGTTATCGCGTAGCGGCAGTGTGCGGACTCGGAATCTCATCAGCGCGCGAGCGAGCGCACATTGTGTGAGAGTCCGACGATGCCGGCCACTAACAACAGGGCCCCACCGAGCGGAATGGTCGAGCGAATGATCCAGCGGTAGGGTAATCCAAGCGCCGCCGAGGAGCGCTCGCCGGTCACGAATGACGTGTAGGCGTCCTGGCCCCCGAGATAGATGAGCGCAACGCAGAACGGCAGCAACGCAACAAAGAAGCCGGTGATCTCAATGATCGCTCGTGCTCGTGGAGGCAGCCGCTCGCGCACGATATCGATGCGAACATGTCGATCGGCCAACAGCGCCGCGCCAAGCGTCAGGAAAACCAGAATAAAAAAGAAATGCCACTCGAGTTCCTGCAGCGGCGTGATCGAGAATTGAGAGAGTTTACGGCCGGTCAGGTATGAGACACCGACCAAAATCTGGGCCGGGATCAGGGTGCACGCTGCAACGATACCTACATTCCGGACCAGAGCCTCCAACCGATCGAGCATGAAACTCCCCCTCTCCCTGCACTGCCTCATTTTGTTGTACTTGGTGCGGGCAAACCGGTTCGATCGCGGCTAACAACCTACCCGCCCGCACTCTCGTAGCGCTGGAGCACTTCCGTGGTCCCGTCACGCTTAAGCAAGTGGACCTCGTAGGCTTCCCGGCGGTCACCGGTTTCCATGCCGGGAGAGCCGATCGGCATGCCAGGCACCACCAAGCCAACCGCATCGGGTTTCTCGGCGAGCAACCGCTGGATTTCCCGCACAGGCACATGGCCCTCGATAATGTAAGCGCCAATACGCGCGGTGTGACAGGCAGCCAGAGCTGCGGGAACTCCGGCATCGAGCTTGGCACGCATGAGCTGACCCATCGCCATGTCTTTGACCGTCACGTCAAAACCAGCGGCGCGCAAATGCCGCGCCCAGGCATGACAGCAGGCGCAGCCCGATGTGGTCATCATCTCGACCGAGGCCGGCGTTGCAGCTGCCGGAAGAAGGGCAACGAACAGCACCAGCACCTGCACCATGCTCTTTCTTACTGCCGCGGCAGCAAGGCCATACGGCCGAAAAGTAGCTGTTGTCGTTTTTGTCATCGCGTCTGATCCTTAACCGGCTGCGTAGAGCGATCAGCGAATAAACTTATAGTTAGAATGGTTATTACGCCGATAGTGATCGCCACATCGGCGAGATTGAATGTCGGCCAATGCCAACCGAAGGCATGGAAATCGAGAAAGTCGGTGACGAACCCGTCGCCGCTCCTGTCGATGACATTGCCTATGGCGCCGCCGGCAATCAGCGCAAAGCCGAGACGCTCGATCCATACCCGCGATCGCAATCCAAGCCACACGACGAGGAGGGTCGCCGCCAGCGCGAATCCGATCAGCAACGCTCGCGAAAGATCACTCTCTGCCGGAAAGAGACCAAAGCTGATGCCAGGATTGTAGCCGATGCGCAGGTTGAAGAAGGGCGTCACCTCGATGGTGCGCCGGGCCGTTGTCAGCCAGGCGATCATTGCCGACTTCGACCACAGATCCAACATCGCAATTGTCAGAACGATAAGTCCGAAGGCGACAGGCGCCGATTGCCGGAGCTTTGTCGAGTTCTTCATGCGCTGACCTCCGGACGGATGCTTTTTCTGTCGTCTCGGGCGGAGAGATCTTGCTCGCGGCTTGTGAACTGCAGAAGCCGCAGGGCATTGAGCGTGACAAGGATGGTCGCGCCCGTATCTGCCATGATGGCGAGCCACAGACCCGTCGTGCCGGTGATGGTCGTCACGAGAAAGATCGCCTTCAATCCCAAGGCGATGACGACGTTCTGAGCGATGTTGCGGCGACAGCGTTGCGACAGCTCGATCATGTCGGCCACCCCGCCGACGCGCTCATGCAGCAGCGCCGCATCTGCCGTCTCGAGCGCCACGTCAGTACCGCCACCCATGGCGATGCCGACGTCAGCTGCGGCCAATGCAGGTGCGTCGTTGATGCCGTCACCGACCATCACCACGGTGCCTTGGCTTTTGAGGCGCGCGATCTCCTGCAGCTTGCCGTCGGGGAGCAGCTCGGCGCGTACCTCGAGGCCCATGGCCTTGCCGACCGCGCCGGCCGTTCTTCGATTGTCACCGGAAAGCATTATGGGCGTGACGCCAAGCTGGCGCACCCGAGTGATGGCCGCCATCGCATCGGGGCGCGGCTCGTCCCGCACGGCTATGAAACCGATCGGCGCTTTGTCTTTCGCAACGACGACAACGGTCTTACCGCTCTCCTCAAGCACCGAGATAGTCGGATGCGTGTCAGGTACGTAACCGAGGCCCGCCGCATGACGCGGAGACAGAATCTCGATGTGCTCTCCCGCCACCACGCCCTCAACGGCCTTGCCGGCGATCGCTCGCTGCTCGGTCGCAGCTGGCGCCGCTATCCCGGCGCTTGTAGCACGCTCGGTGATCGCGCGAGCGATGGGATGGCTCGAACCCTGATCTACGGCTGCCGCGAGCCTCAAGAGCGCGTCGGAGGTGCCGTCGATCGGCAGAATATCCGTGACGACCGGCTTACCAACCGTCAGCGTGCCTGTTTTATCGAAAGCGACCGTGCGAGCGCTGCCGATGGCTTCCAGCGCCGCGCCGCCCTTGATCAGCAGACCGGAGCGCGCACCCGATGCAAGCGCCGACGCGATGGCGGCCGGTGTCGATAGCACAAGCGCGCACGGGCAGGCGACCAGCAGAAGGCCCAAGCCGCGATAGAACCATGTGCTCCAGTCGGCGCCAAATGCCAGCGGAGGCAGAATCATGGTCAGTGCCGCGACCAGGATGGCGATGGGCGTGTAATAGCTACTGAAGCGATCAATCAGCCGGGCTGTCGGGGCCTTGGTCGCCTGCGCCTCCTCAACCATGTGGATGATGCGGTTGATCGTATTGTCCTCAACCCGCCGGGTGACCTGAACCTTGAGGGCGCCCGTTGTATTGACGCTGCCGGCGACGACACTGGTGCCGGGCATCTTCGGCACCGGGATCGATTCACCCGTCACAGCCGCCTCGTCGAGATCGGACGAGCCGTCGATGATGGTGCCGTCGACGGGCACACGGTCGCCCGGGCGTACAAGCACGATCTGACCTATGCCCAGGCTGTCGATCTGGACCGACCGCGTCGCATCGCCCTCGACCAACAATGCGGTGCGCGGGATCAATTTGCCGAGCGCGCGAATGCCATCACGCGCACGACGGGCAGCAAGACCTTCCAGCATCTCGCCGATGAGAAAGAGAACGTTGACCAAGGCGGCTTCGGAGCTGGCGCCCATGACGACTGCGCCAGCAGTGGCAAGCGAGACCAGCATCTCGATGCTGAAAGGCGTGCCGGCGCGTGCACCGGCAAAGGCGCGGCGGCCGAAGTACGCGAGGCCGATGAGCGCCGTCGGTAGGAATGCAAGCTGCTCACTCGCAACTCCGCTCAGCCACGCCACGAGGCCACCTGCCGCCGACGCGAGGAGCAATCCCATGAGCCGCGCCTTCGGTGTGCTCCACCATGCCTGCTGATTCTCGTCAGCTGCCGGCGCAGCTCCCGCGGGCAATCCGGCCTGCTCGCGGCCGCCAAGGGACCCGATGTGCTGGGTGCGATAGCCGAGCTTCGTCAGCGCCTGGACGATCGCATCCGGGGGGGTGGTAGCCGCATCCAGGCGAACTCTCAGTATCTGTGTCGCGAAATTGACGGCGATGTCGGATGCGCCGGGCAACTGCCGAACGGCCGCCTCTATCTTGGTCGCGCAGGAAGGACAGTCCATACCGTCCACACGAAATTTCTCGTCTGCACCGGATGCAGCTGGGCGGGGCGCCAATGGCTCGACGCCGTATCCGAGCTGGCGGACGGCGTCCCCGATGGCTTCCGGATTATTGCTATCGGCCGGGGAATGGAAGGTCAGAACCTGGGTCGCGAAGTTGACCGTGACGTCCGTCACCTCCTTGAAGCGCCCGACGGCGGTCTCAACCTTAGCCGCGCAGGTGGGACAGTCCATGCCTGACACGCGGAAGCGGTGCTGAAGCTGCGTTGACATGCTCATCCTCGCTCGACGGAATAGCCGATCCTCTCGATCGCCCGCGCCACGGCATCGGGGCTCGCCACAGCTGGATCGAGGAACACAGTCATCGCCTAGCTCTGCACGTCGACCTTGACGTCCGACGTGCCGGCCAGCTTGCGCACGACGGCCTCGACCTTCCCGGCGCAAGATGTGCAATCCATCCCCTTGACGCGGAAGCTGTGTTCGACGGCTGGCGGCATGACCGTCCTCATGTGGCGTTGCCGTTAGTAGCGCGGAATGCTACAAGCTATAGCGACTATAGATTCAAGAGGAATCTCGTTTCGATGAACAGGCAAGAACTGAGCATCGGCGGTCTCGCCGAGAAAACCGGCAGCAACGTGCAAACCATCCGCTATTACGAGCAGATCGGTCTGATGCCGTTGCCAGAGCGCACGGAGGGCAACCAGCGGCGCTACGGCGGGGAGCACGTGCAGCGGCTGGCGTTCATCCGCAATGCCCGTGATCTCGGCTTTTCAATCGAGACGATCACGACGCTGCTCGATCTCGCGGCCAAACCGGATCGTCCGTGCGCGGAGGTGATCGATATCGCGGAAGAGAATCTGGAAGTCGTCAGAGAGCGGCTGGCAAAGCTCCGCGCGCTCGAGCGGGCCCTCAAGCATCTGGTTGCGTCGTGCGATGGCGGACGGATGAAGGATTGCCGCATCATCGAGGCTTTGAGTGACCCTCGGCGCTGAGGCGGCCACGCTCACAGTCGTGCGAGCACAGCCTTGAGTTTGGCACGGATGGTGGCAGCCAGCTCGGTAAGCTCAGGCTCGCCGCGCTCCATTGATGCGGAAGGCCGGAGTAGGCCGCCACCGGCACAACAGATTTCCGCCCCCGTTGCGCAATCGGACGCCGCTGTCGGGACGGCCTTATTCACATCATCCAGTTCATTCCCACGAAAAGCGCGTCAGCCCTTTGCTTCTGCTCTGGTGTCAGCGCCTGATAGAGTGCGACATACGCGGTCTTCAAGTCTGTGATCGCTTTGTGACAGGCATCCATGCTCGCAACCATCGCGTTCGCTCGCTGTGCAGACGTGATTCCCGCCACCATGCCTGTCATCATTGCCTGATGATGCTGCTGCATGGCGGTCAGATGCGCCCGAAACGCTCCCAGATAAGCATTCCACACGCTTGCCTGCGGCTCTGTTATGCCAAGTTGCGCTTTGAGGTACGTGGCGCGGGTATCCGCGTAACTATTGATGTCGCCGACGCCACCCATCGCCATCTGCCCCATCATGCCGGGTCCCATCATGGGCATGTTGCCCATGCCGTAGCCCATGTGCATTCCCGGCCCCATCATGCCGGGTCCCATCGTGGGCATGTTGCCCGTACCGTAGCCCATGTACATTCCCGGCCCCATCATGCCGGGCCCCATCATTCCCGGCCCGTGCTGCATCTGCTGAGCATTCGCGCCGACCGCTCCGGCGACAAGAGATGCCGCCAGCAGAGCGCCTATCGTTGCCTTACGTAACTTGAGCATCGTCGTTCTCCTGATTGCAGAACATGCGACAGCCGGACCACCTCTGGCAGACGCCAGTTAACCTATAGCTCTTGTAACTGTGTCACTGCCTTGATCGACATCAATCCGCGCCGGGCTCGGTGCATCTCGCCGCAGTAGACCAACGCATAGATCGCCGGAATGACGACCAGCGATCCGCCGTAGTCTGCCGTCGGCTCCGCTGGCCTCACCACGAACGAAGACGGGAAAAACACGAAGGCTTCTTGAGTGGCCTTCGCGCTTCATCCACGGTTACTGTCAGCGGTTCCCTATCGCACCGCCAGATCAGCTCCATTTTGCACGGCCGTTGAGCCAGGATCATCGTTCGGTCGCTGGGCCCAAATGAAACTTCTTTCCAATATCGCCCTTCGATCGACACCGCCGTCATTCCCACGAACCTCATGTTCTGCATCATCCACTGCCTGCTCGGCCCTTGATGGGCGTGATCCGGAGGCTGGGAGAAATCGCTGACCGCGTCGGCCCGATCTGAGGTCTCGAAGCGCAGGGGGAGTTGCGTAGAATGTTCGCTTCGATCCCACAGAAGGGCTTGTGGTTCCTCGGTGGTGGTCTTTGGCAAAACCAAATCTACTCGAAGTACAAGGCGCTAAGGCGCGCGAACTGGGCCTCGTCGGGTAGTGGGATCGCTCGGCCTGCAGCGAGTTCGAATTCGTCGGAACTCAAGGAGCAGATTACCGCCCACGATCCAGGCGCTACACATCCTGACCGTCGGCGGCCATCGCGAACCCGCGAACTGGTTCCGCGCGCCTTGGCCAGAAAGGATCTCCAGGTCAGCTGGCTGGTGGCGAATGGAACGATAGGCGGCCACAACCGCGCAGTGGCAGCGGCCTTGTCATACTGGCGTCGTCGTATTCCCCTATCGGGAAATCAACGATCTAATCCGCTTACAAATGATCCGAGAAAGCATTTCCTCTTCTCGCCGGGACATTACCCTAATTTTCAAGCAGACGGAACAATCGCCAATGTACAACATACGGCATTATGTAGGCCCGAAATGGCCCCCCACTTTGGAATCCTATCACTATATGCTGGCGCTGTGCCGGCGCGATTGGTCTTGGGAAGGTTTGCGCCGCAATCCGCATTATCAGGACGAGGCGCGGTCGCACGCGATGAGCGGACAGGCAACTACTCGACTGGAGGGCGGAGCGCTTCTCACGCGGATGCACGTGCCATCGCCTCGTGCGGAAGCGTGGGCGCTCCGTTCGTTTCGTTGATCCGTCACTGACGGCATTCGAGTCGCACCATGTTTGGGTGCTGCCAGAAAGTCAGAGAATGCTGTCGGTTGTCGCAGAACGAACCAGCCCTACAGACAGCCGAGCTGTCTTCGTTCCAAGGCTTCGCGGCGTCGAGCACATTCTCGTCGATGCGGAGGGGCGTCAGCACCTCCTATTGCGCGCCAACGCACGCGTGCTGCAGATTGAGATCACAGGTTCCGACGTACTGAGCGGGCACGTGTCGCTAACCATTTCGCCGCGCCGCATTGAGTGGCTAGGACCGGCGGCAACGCAGATGTCCGATCTGCATCGAATTCTATCAGGCGCGCCTGTCCCTGCTCAGTCGTGGACGGCACGCACGCTCAATCGGCGAGACAGCTTTATCGTGTTCGATTGCTTGATGGCGGGCGGCAAGGAACGCGATGCAGGAACCATCATTCACGGAGCTGCAGTTGTTGCGCAAGACTGGCGCCAGGGGAGTCTCCGCCAGCGGGTACGTCGCGACAGGCAACGCGCGGAGCAATTAGTATCCGAGGGATATCGCGATCTTTTGAAGTAAACCGCGGTTCGATTTTTGAGTTGACGCAATCCGTACCTCCCCGAGCTCGTTGAAATGCGGGACATTGTTGGCCTCTCACAAAGGAGGATCCTGATGTCTGAAGAAGCTGAGAACGCCTTCCTCATTGTTGCCGAAGCAGCCGAGGCACTGCGTATGGCCAAACGTACGCTCGACAATCATCGATGTAAGGGAACCGGCCCGAAATTTCGGCGCCACGGCGGCCGCATCGTCTATCGTCGTTGCGATCTTCTCGAATGGTCGGAACAGCGGGCCGCCCGGACGGCGACCGCGAAACGAACGAGCGATAGTGCATCGCGTCCTGCTATCGTTCGTAATGGCTGCGGCCGTCCTGGCTCCGAAAATGGACAGCCCTCCAATGCTGCTGTGGAATGCCAGCCCAAGCGTTCCAGCCGGCCTCTACATGGTCACACGGCAGGTGCCGGCAAAAGGCCAACTGGCAGTCGTCCGCCTGCCTGAAGCGGCGAGGGCCCTAGCGCATACACGCGGTTATCTGCCTGCCGGTGCGCTTCTGATCAAGCCTGTCGCAGCTCTTGCTGGCGATGTCGTATGTAGGCATGGTCTATTGGTGTGGATCAATGCACGGCTGCGCGCCGTCGCCGGGAGAGCGGACAGGCGACAGCGCACCCTGCCGCGGTGGCACGGGTGTCGTTACCTGAAATCCGAGCTCTTTGTGCTTTCGACGGTCAAAGGCAGCTTCGATGGCCGCTATTTCGGGCCAATCGCCGGTGGGGCCGTGTTGGGAACAGCCGTGCCCATCTGGACCCCCTAGCCGCGATGCAAGCGCGCCAGCGCGGCGTCGACCTTGGCCAGCGCCTCGACGATTTGCCCTCTCAAAGAGGTGAGATCGCCAACCGGATCTTCTTCCATCGCCAGATGATCCGGATCAATGCACGCCGTGATCAGCGTCAAAAGCGTCTGCTCGCGCATCGGACCAGCATCGAGCGCCGCTTCCAGACTGTCGTTGTCGACGCCCTTGCCGTCGAGGATCAGCCTCCCGCTGCCGGCCGACAGCCAGACGGACAACTGTGCGCCCGTCAACACGGAGCGGTCCACGATTTCGGCGGGCAAGATCATTCTGACCGTGGGGCCGTCATCGTCCGACGACCGGATGCCGGCGACATAGCGCTCTGCTGGCAGGGACGTTGTTCCGTGGTCTTCACGCTCAAAGAAAGGCCGTGGCTCCGTTCCGGTCATTGCACTCTATTCCCGCTGTCAGCCTCAGTCTCCAGACAAATATCCCGAAATGGGATAATCCGAAATCAGGATTATGCGGTGAAGCCGTCATGTTCGAACCCGGCTTCCTGCAATGCGCGACACGCTGCGCTCGCCGCGCCAAATCAAGCTCCGCAAGCTGCTGCGTGACCTTCGCGAGAAGGGCGGCTTGACGCAGGCGGACGTCGCCGCGCGCCTCGAGAGGCCTCAATCGTTCGTCGCGAAATACGAAGGCGGAGAACGGCGCCTGAGCGCGATCGAGTTCATTGACGTCGCACGTGCCCTCAACCTCGAACCAATCGCCGTCCTGCGGCACCTCCTGAAGGCTCTCGATGGCGATGCCGCTTGAAAGATCGCCCTTGTACCCTTCGATCGAATTCATAGAGCGCACCCGCATTGAACCGGACTGCGCGTCCGCACAGTCTTTCGCCCCACCGCATGGACGCATTCTTTACCATATCCGTCCCTTCAGTAGAGTCGTATTGGCGCCGCGTTCAGCCAAATTGCTTCGTCCGCTCGCAAGATAAATGGTAGGCTCTGTGGCATGCCGGAACGGGCAGACTGCAACACGCGACACCGCGCTCTGGGAATTGGGATCGCTGAATGGAGTCAGTGGAGCTCGGTCACTGTGAAACCTCTTCATCGAACGTGCCGCGAAATGAGATGTTGCAGCGGGGCCATGTCCAAATGTCGATATCAGGCTTCAGGGAAGTTTGGGCGGCCCCGCCCTCGATCAGAGATCTCGGGCGGCCGGGCTCTATCTCGCGGCCGGAAGAGACCGCTCGACCGAGCCGCCAGTAACGGCGTCTCGGCGCATTCGCGTAACGATCCCTGCCGCGATCGCCCTGTGACGCTCTCGCCCTCTGAGACGAATGTCGCACATGCGGATCTGGCCTCACCGCGCCGGCGCCGCCTCGATCGACGCGCGCCGGAGTGTCGATGATCGCGCCTCGTCTTTCGCGGCTATGTGATCAGCACGACGGGCTCGAGGCGTAAGTCGCGCAGCTTCGCTCGTGTCCGGCACGGCGCCGTACCGGCCGCCAGGTCGCCGCTCCTCTGACCGGCGGAGACCTATTCCCCGCATAGCTTTGTGCACGATGTGGCAGGCGTCGCCTCGGCGGCAACCCGCGCGTGCCGCGCGGGTCCTCCACTAACGTTTCGGCCCTGCGGGTGCCACCAGCTCCAGCCTGCCACGATCTGCACGTCGCCGGCGGGGAATAGGTCTCCGCCGGGACAACGTGAGGAACGACACCATGGCTACCATCGGATACGTCACCAAGCGCGACGACGGCCGCTACGAAGGCGAACTAAAGACCCTCTCCGTCCGGGCGTCGATCGCGATCCTTCCGATCGGCGACAAGCTGTCCGACAACCAGCCGGACTTCCGCGTGATGTCGCAAGGCATCGAGATCGGCGCCGGCTGGCAGCGCATCGGCCAGACCTCGGGCAAGGAGTACATCTCGCTCTCGATCTCCGCGCCTGAGTTCGGCAAGACGCTCTACGCCAACCTCGGGCGAGCAGCTGGCCAGTCCGATCCCAACGCTTACGCCTTGATATGGACGCCTCAGGATTGAGCCTTCGGCTCAACGCCCTCGCGCCGACACCGGCGCGAGGGCCCCTTCGCGTTCCGCGAAGACGCCCACCCGCCCACCCGGACATGCGCCTGTGCCACAGCCGATGATGAGCGCGAGCAACAGGCTGAAGCCCGCATTTTCTCGCGCTCATCGCCGCATCCTCGATGCGCTTGCGGCCCGCCATCTTCCTCTTTCTGGCGCTCCTTCGACACGCTGCCAGGAGGTAGCGGATCGTGATCTCGAGTGCGTCCTTCAGGCGGGTTTTCAGGGCGGATATGCGGTTTGAGAAGGCTGGGGAGGACATCGAGATAAAAAGATGGAGTCGTTGATGCAAAGAAGCGCTGTCGGTACTGGGCTTCACGCGACTCCGAATATATGCGCGTAGAGTCAGCGCACGAAACACGCCTTGTAAATCGGGCACTTTGCACGACTCCGTCTTGACGAATTCGAGCCTCGCAACATCTCCTCCGTTACAACGCGCTGTTGGGGGATCACCATGGTTCAAGACGACTTCAAACCTAAGCTCGGGCGCATCCGCGATACTGCAAGCAATGTGCAACTGCGCACCAACACGCAGATGCTCAGAGAGTCCGGCCGTTCAGGTGCACGCGCCGTGCGGCAGCGCGGCCACATTACATCGGCGATGCCGAAGCGCGGCATGGGCGCTGGTGTGCGCGCGGCCGCAGGTCTCATCGCGCCAGGCGGCCGCCGCGCCATCGTCAAGGCGCGCTACACGCGCATCTCTGACGGCGATATGGGGGCAGCGCGTGCGCACCTGAAGTACCTCCAGCGCGATGGCGTGACTCGTGAGGCAGAGGCGGGACGGCTGTATGACGCACAGCGCGACGACGTCGATGGCGCGTCCTTCCTGGAGCGCTCGGAGAATGACCCGCATCAGTTCCGATTCATCGTGTCGGCCGAGGACAGCGCGCGGCTGTCGGAGCTGAAGCCGTTCATTCGCGATCTCCTCGCTCAGATGGAACGCGATCTCGATACCAAGCTCGACTGGGTCGCGGTCGATCATTTCAACACCGGACATCCGCATACCCACGTGGTCATCCGCGGCCGCGACGACCAGGGCCGCGGCCTCGTGATGGCACGGGACTACATCGGCCATGGCGTGCGTGCCCGTGCCCAAGCCTTGGTGACGTTGGAGCTCGGCCCCGAGACCCAGCTCGAACGATTTCAGAAACTCTTTGACGAAGTCGGACAGGAGCGATTGACGCGCCTTGACCGCCAGCTCATAGCCCGCGCGAAAGACAACATCCTGGTCATCAGCGCCACCGAGGAGAACGATGCGACGCAGCGGACACTGCGGATCGGACGCCTGCGTACATTGCAGCGCTTCGGATTGGCCGAGGAACGGCAAGCGGGTGTGTGGGCTCTCGATGCCGGCGCCGAGGCCAAGCTACGGCAGCTTGGCGACCGGGCCGACAAGTTCAAGATGATGCAGCGCGCGTTGAAAGAGGCCGGCATCGAGCGAAGCGCCGCCGCCATGGCGCTGTTCGAGCGCGGACCGCGCAAGGCGCCGCTCGTCGGCAAGGTCGTGGGCGTTGGCATGGTCGATGAGATCACCGATCGCACTTGGGTCATCATCGATGCCGTCGATGGCCGCGTGCACTATGCCGACCTCGGCCGCCTCAAGGCAGAGGCCGTGCCGGCTCGTAGCAACATCGTCGCGCTTGCTGGAGACGGCCTCAGCGAGAAGCCATCGTCGGTGCCGCGCCTGCATGTGCTGTCCACGACCGACCTCGACCGGCAGACGACCTACGAGGGGCCGACCTGGCTCGATCAGGCCATCGTGACCCGGTGGCAGCCGGAGATCAGAACGACAGGCTTCACCGCCGAGGCGGACAGAGCCCTCAAGGCGCGGACTGACTGGCTCGTCAGCCGGCAGCTCATAGAGCCATCACAGGACGGACGGCGCATACCGCGCGCCGACATGATGAAGGCGCTGCGTCACGCCGAGACGCAGCATCTCGCCGCCGAGATCTCGCGGCGACTCAATGCGACCTTCGTGCCAGCCCAGTCCGGCGCCCGGATCACCGGCACTTACGATCACGCGATCACGACGCCGACCGGCAAGATCGCGGTCATTCGCCGCGAGGACACATTCACGCTCGCCCCGTGGCAGCCGGCGCTTGAGCCGTTCCGCGGCCATGCCGTTACGGGGATCGTCGGTCCGAGCCGCATGACCTGGGTGCACAGTCGCGGACGGGGCCTGCCGGGACGCGCCTGATACTCACCTGATTCCGCTAGCGTCCGAATTTGAACGCCGGCAGGTTCACCAATTGCCTTTCAGCGCGCAACGCCGCTACCCAATTCGCAACTATCGGATTCGGTGGCTTAATCGTTGAGAAGCAGAGATTGCAAACATGGGTTGGCTCAGCAAGCGTGGTCACTAGTTCATCGGACACGACGTCCGGTTATACTTCGGAACCTACTGACTAGAGCGGAATCGGATCGCTAAGTGTCCAAGCTTGCCTGCGCTCACGCGGATCGAGAAATCATTGGCGCGGTCAGTACCTTCTGGATGAATGACATGTTCGGATTGAGCCCAATCAGCCGGCGAAAATGGGCCAGGGTACCGCCCACTCCGTCGCGGCAAAGGTTTAGTACCTTCACGACATCTCCAATACCGAGCGTATAGATTGGTTCAGATGGATGTACGTATCGATTGCGCTCACGACGCAGGATCTGAAGATCGGACCACGACTTGCTGTCCTTGTAGGTTCGTGACGGCTGGCCGCAGAGTTCGCACCACGCTTCTAAGCGGTCTTCAAATCTGACGGTTTCGGTCAGTTTCTTGAAAGCTGACGTCGATACCTTCGGGGAAGCAATCTGTTGCACCGAGAATGCCGCATGCCCCAAGAACGCATCGACCAGGGAGACGCATGTCTGCAAGTAGGTACGATAGCAGCGCGCCATCACGGGTAGGTCGTGGCTTGCCGCAGCGTCCACAACCTGCCGCCGAAAATGAAGGACATCATTCGCGAGGGCGATCACAGGTGCTTCGTGAATGCCGCCGCCTGAGATTTTCGCCTCAAAGGTCCCGATCTTTATTTTTAGGTCCAAGGATAGGCCTGGCGCATCTGCAATCATTCCGAGCGAGATCGGGGGCGGCATTAATTTATCAGATGCATCAACGAGAGGCTGAATGACCAAAGGAACCCCGGTCATGCGCGCCTGAAAAACTTCGCTGCGCAGATTCACCTGAACTGGTCCGTCCGAATTGGGGATGGCAACTAGTTTGTCGCCCGAGAGCTTCGTCTTGAAATTCTTGATGCCGAGTCCTTCGACGAGAAGCTGAACGTAGTCGCGCGCAGATCGTTCTGATCGATGGTAGGGCTCAATTAGCAGTGGAGCAGTTGGGGTGTCTTGCTGCTTTACCACGCGCTCTCCCCCTTTTTGTTGCATTGTAGTTGAGGCTCACGTTCATGACTTGCGTCATGTTCAGGAGAACCGGGTCAATTCGCATGAGGATCCAATCGCACGCACAGCGCTTTTGTCCGACAGTCTTCGGCCCTGAGGACAAACGAGAGCATAGTGGTCGATGATTCGTAATGCAAAGAGACAGAGAAAGTCGCTACCCCCCGCTGTACCGGCGAGCAATGCCATTTAACACGTTGTGATGCATCAACTGACACAAGCCCATCTCCCTCCTTTGAAGGAGGCTCTTCTCAGTCTCCGCCCCACCGGAGCGGCCGGCTTCGAGGGACTACTGGCGGCTGTGCTTTCCGAGGTCTGCGGCCAGCCTTTCCGGCTTGCATCGAGCGGGTCGCAGCGGGGCCGCGACGGCAACTCCGCATTTGATGCAGGCGCGACGTATTTCGAGGCCAAACTTTATCACGGAACGGTGGATTCATCGGTCGTCGGAAACAAAATCACCGAGCTCTCGATCGATGACGCGGGGCAGGTGGACACCTGGGCGCTGTGCGCGACATCGCAAGTGAGTACACAGGTCGAGGATCTCTGCCGAAAGGGCTTGGCCAAGATAGGGATCGGCTGTCTCGTTCTAGACTGGCCGGACCACGTTTTGCCGCCACTCGCCGTGCTTCTGGCGCTCGCCCCATCGACGACCGAGGCCTTCATAACCACGAACAGTCGCGAGAAGACAAAGGTCGTTGGTCTCAAGGCACATCTCGATGGCGTCGCAGCGGACAGCCAGTTTGCGACACAGTCGTCCGGTCTGCGGACGATGCTCACTGAGCCCACACTCGCGCTTGGCCTAGCTAAGGCGGCCAACCGAAGCGCCTTGATTGGGACGTTCTCCGACCGGCTGGAAGCGCGCCGCGTCTTCGGGCAGCCGCTGGCACCTCTGGATTCCTCCGGTCCCAAAGCGATCGAGAGACCGCAGCTGTCGTCTCGGCTCGCGCCCGCGTTCGCGGGTCCCCCGGGAGCCGAAGTGTTTTTGGTGATAGGTGACGAGGGCACCGGGAAATCCTGGTTGGTTGCAGGTGCGTGGGCACGAGCCTCGCCTGCGCCTCTGCTGGTCGCGTTTACGGCGGACGAACTGCGCCCCCCGATGGCCTTTCATGACATTGAAGGCGTCCTAATCTCGAAGTTGGCGTCGCAGAGCGATGGCGATACGCCGGAGGCGAGAGTGCGATGGAAAAGACGCTTTGCAGGATGGCGGGTCAACGCCCAACCAGCTGATCCACGGCTAATCGTCTTTGTGGACGGCTTGAATCAAGCTCCAGACTTCGACTGGGCGCGTTGGATCGATGGGGCAGCCAAGACGCTGGCGGATCTGGGCGGGTATCTGGTCGTCACGACGACGCAGCGCCATTTCGCCAGTCGGCTTCGTAATTCGGCCACGGCCGCCGTACGTCGGGTCATCGTGACAGATTGGTCGGAAGACGAGCTCGCGAGGATGCTCAATGAGCGGGGAATAGCGGCCGACGGGCTGAGCGCGGACGTGACGCGCTTCCTGCGCAATCCGCGCCTTCTGGGGATCGCGCTCGAACTCCTCGATGGTCGCGACATAGAACGACTGGACGAGCTTACGGTGGGACGGCTGCTGTTCGAGCATATCCGCAGCAGTGAACGCACTGGGGCGATCGACGTTCCTGTGGACGACTTCGTTCGCGAACTCCGCGCGCATGCCGACGAGTTGGTCCGGCGACAGGCGGAGCAGCAATACGACGACCTCAAGCTCTTCAGTACTCTCGATCTGGATAAGCGCCTGCGGGCGGTCGCCGAGAGCCGCTTCTTCGAGGCTGTGAAGGGCGAGCCGGATCTGTACGCCATCAAGGACGAAGGATTGCCGCTTGCGCTCGGCCTTTCGATCGTAGCGAACCTCCGGAAAGAAGAGCGAAACGGGCAGAATCCCGGAACAAAGCTTGCCATTATCCTCGAGCCTGTGCTCGCGCTTGCCGAAACGTCCGCGGTTATCTTGTCCGCCCTGGAAGTCGCGTGCCTCGATAGCTGTTCGACTACAGTGAGCGGGGCCTTGATTCAGCATTTCCTCTCCTTGCAGAACCTCGCGGAAAAGCGGTTCCCGGCGTTCGCGGCACTCGTCAAGACAGCTCCGGAGGCGTTCCTTGTGGCGGGGCGCGCCATGGCTCTTTCGGAAGATCACCAGCCGCATGCGCGGTGGCTTACGACCGCCGTACTGGAGGCACGTAGCCATCCAGATGTGGCGGCGGCAATCCATGAGCAGGTGCCTGCGTGGTTGAGCACCTACTCTCTGGCGCCGGAGAGGCGGATGATTTCGACTCGCCGGCGAGAGGAGAAGGCTGAATCCGAGGCGGAACTGACCAAGCGGAGGAACGAACTCGAGGCGCGCTTGTCGCAATTGTCGCGGCACGAACGGGATTTCATGAACTCGCGCCTTGTGCGGCAGGATGACGGAAATCTGTCAGGGCTTCATCGTCTCGCCCTGCAGTTGGCAGCCGGATCGAAACTCGCAGGCCTCGGCGACGCGCTGGTGAATTGCGCGTTCGCCAACGCGTTGAACTCGGGATTGGATGCGCCGCACGCGCAGTTTGCGCAGCTTGTCTGCCTTAATTTCGCAGATTGGAGAGACACCCGCGCTGCGCTCTTAAAGTCCGGCGCTCCCCTCATGCAAGACGGGACGTCCACGACGGGGCAGTGGGCTCTAGTCGAGGTTCTTCGCGCGACGGGAGACCAGGAAGATGCCTCCCGGGCAGAAGAGCTCGTCGAGGAACTGACCAGGGACCGTCCCTCCTTCCTTGGGGGCCGTCTCGTCGAGAAATACTGCGAGACGGATCCCTGTGATCCCACCGCGGTGAGACCATCCAATATAGATGAGACGTCAGCCAAATACGCCATGCTGAACCCATCGCGGCTTTGGGTCGGGATGCAGCACACGACCGAGGATCACTTCTTCAGAGAGGCGCGCGCCGGACTTGCGCGGTTCGAGCCACAGCCAGCGATCGAGGCGATTCGCAGATTTGCGCGCGATGTGGAGGGAAGAGAAGGATTCGCGAGACGGCAGGGCGTGCTTGGACTGCTACCCCACGCTGCGGTCCTGGAGAGTGGAACGGTCCACGGACTCGTCGACGTCGCGAGAGGCAGCGTGGGCGCGACGTCAGGGAGTGAGGACGAGCAAGATGCCTGGATTACGGGCCAGTATGCGCTGTTCGCCGCGTTGCCGCACAAATCAGGCAACGAGCAACTGGACGCGATCGCGGAATATCCGGGGCGTACCCTGCTGCTATCGCTTCTGCATGGTCTCAGCCCTGCGGACGAGCCGACAATCGAGGCACATCTCGAATGCGTTGTTCAAGGCACGGACCCTGATGCTCAGGCGCGCGTGATCGGCTTCGTCCTTTACACTGGATCGCCATTGACGCCGCGTGCCCAAAAGCTAGTGGAGCCGCTCCTGGGATCTCCGGATAAGCTGGTTCGCAGCTTGGCTATGGGTGTGGCTGCGAAGCAGCGCCACGCGGATCTTCTCGCCAAGGTGGCGGCGAGCGGCTGGGATGCAGGGACCCTGGAGTGCCGAAAGGATCACTACGAGATCTGGTGGGGATCGGAGGCGCTCGTCGCGGCCGCGGAAGTTGGAGTCGCAGAAGCATCGGACGTTGTCGCCCGAATTGCGCCACGCTTTCTGGCGGGGACTGCCGGATTCCCGAACGCGGCCGGAAAGTACGCCCGGGCGAAAATCAACGCTGCATTTCTCAAAGCCGCAGCATTGGGGCCTGTGGCGGACCTCCCGCTCGTGGAGCAACCGGTTCCAGCGAAAGGGCAGGTGGGGCCTCCATTGATGTCTATCATCAATGAGCCCAGCTCAATGAGCGAAGACACATTCTTCGAGCGTATGAACGAGTCGAGGGAGGCCTTTGCGGCGCGGCAAAAAAGGGCGCGTGATGCCATAGACCGGTTCGCCACGGAGGTTACCTTGGCGGAGGCCGGCATCATACTCGACGACTTCGAGTGGTCCGGATTCGAAGCGATCGTCGCAGCAGATCGGATGCTTGTGAAGTCGTGGATGGGTCAGATGGCAGGCATGGATGGACCACGCCTCAGGTCCCTTCACTTCTTCGGACTTGGGCTGGCTCGGGCAACGGCTAAAAGCGATCCAGTGAGCGCCGCTACGCTCTTTCGGCGGCTTGCTGCGGAGGCGCCCCTCATCAGGAGGGTGGTGGGGACCGCGCGCATTCCGGCGGAAGCTCTAGCCGTCTGGTCCAACGCCGAACTTGTGGAAATCAAGCTGGTCTGTTTCGAGCGCCTCGACCGTGCGGCGAACGACGCGGAAATCTCGAACGAGGTGATGGCCGCCCTGATGTGCGGTAAGGCCGCGGTGGTAGGTGAGTACATCGACCTCAGGATTGCGTCGGGTCTGCCATCGATGCTTGCACGTGTACTCACGGTCGCCGGTTATTGCGATAGTAGTGCCCATGCCACGCAGTTGTTGCAGACTTACGCGAGCCGAGAGGGCTTCGTCGGAAGAGCGGTGGCCGCGGCGCGATACGCCTATGAGCGGAACGACTGGTCACGCCACTGGTACGAGAAAATGCAAACTGCAGCGACGCCGGAAGAGTTCTGGCGATACGCCGTGCTTTTCACCAAGATCATCGACGCGCGCTACGATCTCTGGTGCGGCGATCGCCAGTCGGGATCATCTATATTCACCGCGTTCCTACCCACGGTAAAGGAACGGATCACGGCACGCATCGAAAGCTGGCAGACCAAACGTAAGAACAAGCTGTTCGGACAGGATGTGCCAGATCCAGTTTTTCTCGCCTAGCAACTATTTTCCGGCCGATCGCATCGACACGCGCGACTCTCCACGCGGGCGGCTAAGCGCCGGAGCCTTACAAGTAGCCACGCGATCGGGAAACACCCAATTGGAATGACTTCCATCGAGGTTTGAGTCCAATGTGGATGACGAGGAGAACAAAGCAAGCCATCATCAGTCCGCGCCCGGTGCGGATCGCTTATATCGTGCCCAACCCAACGTCACACGAACTCTTGGACGCTTTGTTCGACGAGGCGATGTCGAGATGGGGTGGCCGGCGAACACCGATTGTGCAAAGCGATGGCGCGGACCTGAGCGCAGACAAGTGGAAGCTGCTGGATCATTGGGACGCGGACATCATTTATTCGTATGTGGACATTGACGGCGGGTTACACCGTCGCCTAGCGCACCGACTGGCACCCAGCGAGATCATCATCCATTCCATGGACGACGGAGATCGTCTGCTGCCGAGTCTGGCGACAGATGCCGATCTCCTCAGCTCCGTGTCGGTGGTGCCTGTGCTCGGCAAATGGCGTTCGTTTCGCGGGCAAGGCATCCCTGAGGTGCTCGACAAGGAGCGCCACGTAGGCGTGCCGCGCGACCTAGCCGACTCGTTCGGCTTTGCGAGCAGTTCCTTGACCGACTTTGCGCTGCTTCCTTACGCGCGACGCACAAGTCTGAGACCCCCAAACAATGATCGTTACGCACCGCGGTTCGGGTCGCCCGACGAGATCACGTACATTGATAGCGTCACTGACGTGGAGACCAAGATCGCGGAACAACCAAGTCTTCTGTACCTGGCTCAAATGTCAGACATGTTCGGGCCCTACTTGGAGGCTTTGCACGATCGTCGCTCTTCGTGGGAGGACCATCTCAGCATCATCGTTGGCGACGATGTCGCCGATCGACTGCTGTTCTGGAATGGCATCCACCGATATCGGTCGTTGATGGAGCCTGGCCATACTCAGCTGTTGCGGCTTTCCCCCAGCCGCTTTGCAGAGGGACTACCCGCCTGGGTATCCCGACTGACGTCAGGCCTTCGCAATCGTCGCCACTTCAATGGCAACGCGGCTCCACGGACAATCATCAAGTCCTGTTCGATCGATGAAGAGACGCTGAACCGGATAGCTGCGGCGATCAGAGCGCGCGGAATACTCATGAGCTCGGCTGAAAGGTTCAACTACGAGAGCATCTTCGCACCCTTACAAGACTACCAACCGCCCAACAGGCGAGGCCGCGGCGCAGCGATTTTCATCTCTGGCTGGACTGGTCCTACCCCCAAAGCCGATAATCGCGTTCGGTTCGAGCGCGACCAATTCGAGCTTCCATTGGCGGCACCCTTTCACGTACGAGACATTGCGATAGGCCCGACCACTAGCGGGGCATGGGCTGTCGACCTGCGGATCGATCGCAACGAGGATCATTCTCCATACGACAATCGGCGTCATCGCTGGATGTTTCCCCGCCGCCTTCGGTTGGAGCAGGCGGTGCGGTTAGAGAACTATGGGGCGCCACGCATGATGCTAATTCCCTTGTCGAGGCCGACAGCGGAAGGCGATCTTTCTCTAAGAGATGGCCTGCAGTGGAAGCGACCTATTATCACGCTTCCCTCGGATCTCCGCGGTTTCGCGCAGGCGGTATCGTCGCATCATCCCGAGACCCCTCGGCAAGATCGTCCTGAGGATGGTCCGGGCCTCGCTTGCCGCTTCATACCGGTCGAGGTTTCTGACAAAGGCCGCGATCTGCTGGGCGTCTTTCAGCTTTTCCGGTCCTTGCCCGAGGCGCTGATATTTTTGACCAACCCCTTTTGGCTGTCGGTGATTGAGCGCCTGTGCCCCACAGAGCCAGGCGCTAATCAGCAACGTATCGATGAGCTGAGCCGCGAACTGCGTCAGGCCTTTGAAAGACAGCCGGAGGTGCTCGACTTCGGTCGGCTGGCCAGCCGCGTCATGCATCGGACGGCCGGTTGGATACAGGCGGACAGTAAGCAAAACGCGTTCATCAGCTATGAAGACTTGGTGGCTGCGATGCCAAACGAGTTGAGGAGGAATGAGTGGCGAAATACGCTTGAGGAGTCCACACAGTATCTGCGCGACCGAAATTTCCTCCGGCAGGGATACGCATGGAAGTGCACTGTCTGCCAGTATCGCAACTGGGTGCATCTGGAAGATATGGTGCCGATCCTGCGCTGCGAGATCTGCCGCGTAGATAAGTCGTCTCCCGTCTCTGGCAACGCGAACGTGCATTTCCGCCTCAACCCGTTTGTCGCGACGGCCTTCTCGTCTTCTTCGGCGCAGGCGACAATTGCCTGGGCTCTCAACCGGCTCGCCAACAATGCGTCTTGGTCGTTCATGTTCTCACCCGCGCTCGACGTCTACAAAGTAAGAGAATCAAATCGATACACCGACCTTGATGTGCTGGCCGCTGTCGACGGCAAGCTATTCTTGCTGGAAGTGAAGCGTGGTTTCGCAGGCGTCAATGCGCGCGAGGCAGAAAAGCTCATCCAGATTGCGACGACGCTGAGGCCCGACGTCGCAGGTTTTGCGGTGCAGCGCCCGAGGGCCGAATGTCCGCTGGACGCCGCGGCATTGGAAGACATTGAACGGAGGCTTGCATCCGTTGACGTTGAGTTCGTGTTATGGACGTCGGACGATCGAGATCCTTGGCGCAGGCAAATCGACATTCCGATCTCGTATGGGCACACGATGGATTGGAGCGGTTGGTAGCTTCTAGGCTTCCAGGTCCTAAGGACTTCGCCTTCGCGCGAAGAATCTGGCTGTCGTGGCTGCGGTCCAGCAAGCGGCCTCGGTTGTCGAGCCGCATGGCAATCCCGCAGCAGGTGTTACGCCGCGCCTTTGTTGAGGCTTTCCTGCGTGCTTCTGCGGATTGCAGGGCTTTCCAGGTAATTCAGCATTAACTCCGTCCGATCGATGCGGCCGAACTCAACGAATGCAGCTGAAAGCTGGTTCTCCTGCTTGTAGGGCCTAAGGCCGGCGGAGAATGACCGCCGGAAGCACGATGCCTAAGTTGAACGACACGCCAATACGCAGGAGGCCCTTCCAGTTGTCCTTGAAAGCTGCGTGTCGATGGGTTTGCTGAGCAGGTTGGCAATCCGCTTGTTGGGCTTAGCTGAGCCGATGTAGCCGAACTTCAGCCGCGGCATGTTGCGGCACCTCGACCTGCATCGAACATCAATCATACGGAAGCCTCCGAAGAGTAAGCCGGTGGCCCCTCTCGTGTCGGTCGCGTGTTCTCGGGCGCGGTTGTCATGGCCGTCGGGTTCATCGGCAAGGCCGCTTCCACAGTACACAGCTTGTCAGGAACGTGAGCGTCCTCGGACTCGCTTGCGGAAAGCACTTTGGTGTGGAAAACCGTTGACGCGCGCGTAGATGTTGAGGACCGGCGCATTGCCGTGTTGAGGATTGTAGGTTCCCGCACCGACAGGACGGCTGCCTACTGGAAGGATCTAGCCGTCGGATGATGTCAGGTTCGGATCGCCGATGTAGTGCGCGAATGGAAGCCTCTTCGGATGGATGCAATGAAGGGCGCTGTCGTCAGAGGGAATTTCGAGAAGGAATGCGCGTTGCTCGCCCTTGAGGAAATTCGTTCGGCCGCCCACGCACGGAGCCTTTTTTGTTGCCGGTTGGTTAGAGCAATTTCGTCACCTGATGAATCCCTTCGAAAATGGCTTTCAGCAACGACATCTCGCGCATAGTCAGTAGCTGGTACGAGCTCACGCGTCATATCTGCCGACGTTGCGGGTTATTCCCCATATGTGGGATATTTCGTGGAAGGAGGGGGCGCGCCATGAACATCAATGAATACGCTGCAGGCGGCCAAGCACTGTACCAGGATTTCGCGGAAGTCGTCGCCAACATTCTGAACCAAGCGATTGCAACCGCAACCCTGAAGGCCAGCAGGCCGCAATCCCAGCATAGGGCAAAAGACGCCGTGAGACTTCGTGCGCGGCTGGAAGAAAGTGGCGAAGGCGAAGCATCCAACATAGAGGAATTACGCAAAGACCTCGCCGGCTGCCGATTGATATTCTATTCAAACGGGGATCTGAACGAGTTCCTGCACAGCCGCATCCTGCATGACAACTTCGACATCGACTACGACAGCACGAAAATCCACCATCCGGTATCTAAGGATGGGAGCGAACCGCAGTATCGAGGGTACAATTTCGTTGTGCGGCTGAAGGAAAGCCGGACCTCCTTGCCAGAATACGCCCGGTTTGCCGGCCTGCGTTGCGAGGTGCAGCTCCAGACCATCCTTAATCACGCCTGGTCGGAAACCTCCCATGACATCATCTATAAAAGGCCCTTGGGCACGGAATTCGCCAAGAAGGCGCTCGGCCAAATTGAAAAGCGCTTCCGAGACATCATGCTCAAGTACCTCGTGCCTGCCGGGCATGAGTTCGGCAAAGCCAAGCATGACTTCGAGAGCCTCATGCTGGGCAAGCCCATCTTCGAAAAAGGCCCACTTCTGGCGCTGAAGGATGCGGCGGACAACAACGAACGCCGCGACGTGCTGGAGCGCATCCGCGAGCACTACCTTCCCAATCATGATGACCCGCAGCCTCTTGTGCCCGAGCTCTTGGCAACCGTTGAAGAGGCGATCGATCGGAGCCGTGGCACGCCGGCAGCCAGGATTATAACCGGTGCGGGGGAGATGGACGGTTGGGCGGGTGCTCACGTTATAGATGCTGCGCTCGATCTTCTGGGTCTCTTTCCTTACGCGGATACGGAGGCCACCTTCGACCTTCTGGTTCGGTTGATGAAGCACGCGCAGGAAAAGGAGGAGAAGGATCGGGTACTTCAGTCCGTGGAAAGCTTTGCTGCCGTACCTCTACGGGTTGTCCGCAAGGTTGGCGGCGAGGTGCATCTACGCTTGATGAGAAAGCTTGAAGGAATTGAGGCGAATGAAAGGGCACAGGTGCGCCCGCTGGTCATCAAGGTATGCGAACAGGTCTTGAAGCCGGATCTCGCTGGAACATCGAGTTCGTACAAGACGGTAACCTTCGAACACGGCGCAATGCCTGCCACCAAGGAGATTGAGATTGCCCGGAGCAAGGCAATCGACTTGCTGATGAGCCTCTATCAGAGCAGCCGTTCGGATACGGACCGCCTCGTGATTCTCCAGCACCTGTCGTCGGCCTCACAAACACCAACGCAAGGACAGTATACGAATGCCCTTGCTGCGCTGGTCATGCGTGACAGTTTGAAGGTCGCTTCCTTTCTTTTGGACACGCTTGCCTCGGCATCCTTCGAGGTTAAGAAGGCGATCGAACACGATGCCTGGAACATGTACCGGACCTTGTGCCTGACCCCTTACAGTGACGATGACGATACCATCAAAGCGCTGCAAGAGAAGCTACGTCCGGCCGCATTGATGATCCGAGACGCGCTGGCCGCTGATGCCGAGTACGAGATATTCAAGACACTGGTCAGCCTCAACTCCGTTTACACTCCAAGTTGGGATACGCCGAAGTTCGACTTTCGGCGCGACGATGCTTGGCGTTCCCAGCGCATCGACGCTTATCTCGCCGATTTTACTCAAGCTACCGCCGATAGTTGGTGGGCACGATTGGAGCGATGCGCCTCATCGGAATCGCATGACCTCGCCGCGCATCGGGGCTTGCAGGAGCTTCTTCGCCGATTGTGTGAAGAGCAACCCGAGCTTGTCCTGGAGCGTTTGGATTCGCTTCCTGGGAACGTGGCGCATTTCCTCACGCTCATTCTTACAAGCCTGGAAAAATCAAGCAGGAAGGCGGATTTGCAGCCGATACTGGAACATTGGGCAAAGGAAGGAAAACATCTTCGACCGATTGCCAGGCACTACCGAGGCGCCAACGAGATCTACATTGTCGTCCTGTCGGACGTGTTCAAAATGGCCGTCAAGAACGGGGAACATTTAGTTGTCGTCGAGATCGTTGCGAGCCTTGTGAACGTGTTTGGGCAGCCGGATATGACGGGCAAACCGCTCTTGATGGAGGCCATTGCGTGGCTCGGATCTCAGGCACAAACGGACTGGATGGAAGAAATCTGGTACATGGACAAGGCCCTTCCGGCCCTCGCTGAAGGCCTTACTCACAATGAACGCGTGGCATTGTTGAACGCCTTGGTGCCACACACCAAGGCCGACTACCATCTGGACTATCTGCTATCGGCCTTCGCTGCGGTCGATCTTCCCAGCGTTCTGGAATTTTTTGCTGCAAGGCTGAGATATGCGGCGGCGCCACCCCGAAAGAAGAACTACGAGGCGATACCCTATGCGCTGACCGAGTTCCGATCGCTGGCCCTAGCGCCGGCGGTGGTGCTCGAGGCTGTGCTTGCGTGGTTGCGAGATGGGCAGAGGGAGTATGAAGCGGTTTCGTTTGTCCATGCCGTGTTTCCGGAGCTCTCGGATGAGCTAGCTGCGGCCATGATTAAGTGCGCTGCAAAGAGCAAACGAGACGCTTATGGCATCCTCGAGATGCTCTCCAATTATAGCGGTGCCGAGCGCGTCTTTGAGATTTGCCGGGAGATCGTGGGATCCCTTGATCCGGATGATGCTGAGCTCCGGCGGAAAATCGAATTTGCTCTCAACCAATCGGGCACTGTGACCGGTGAGTTTGGCTTTGTGGAGGTCTACAAGGCCAAAAAGCAAATTCTCCAGGGATGGTTGACGGACAGCCGCACTTCAGTGGTAAATTTTGCCAAGAAGGAAATCGCATCGCTGGAGCGGACAATAGCTTCCGAGCAGGATCGCGCGGAACAAACCTATGCCCTGCAGAAACTGAATTGGGGAGAACCAATCGACGAGGATATCTAAGATCAGTCGCCGGTCGGGCCTAGCGAATGCCTCTTCTTCCCGTAGATGCGTTCAGCTTCCTGCTTTTGTTTCTTGTAGCGAGCCCGGAAATTCACATCTCCGTCCGGCAGGGTGACCAGACTAGCCTCGTTATCCAAGAGATACTCCGCATAGTAGAACGTACTCTTGATGGCCGGATCAAGCATCGGCAGATGCATGGTTTTCTCCGAATCCAGATGGGCGACGAACTTATCACGATAGGCCCTCATGCGGTTATTGTAGTCGGCCCATCCGGTCGCCGTCATACCCGCAGCCTTTAGCAATCTGGCTTCGAATGCGTCCTGCGATGCCGTCGGCACGACGCGCTTCCAGTTGTGCGCCTCCTTGCTGGCGAAAAGCTTGCACCATGCCAGCACGGCCGCATCTAGGAAGTTGCCATTGGCCGTGAGCCAGAAGTTGCTCTCCCTGTCATAGGTCGGCTTCTTCCCGGAGTATCCACCCCGATAGTAGGCAATGTTCGTCAGGCAGTGGTGGCAAACGATCAGAACGCGCCGCAGGCGCTCATAGCGGTTCATGATGCCTCAATGGGTTCCGGAAGACGCCCCGTTACGTTCCGGCCAAGATAGCCGATGCGAAGAACGATGACATGGGCATCCATCACTTGGAACACAACGGTAGCTTTGTCCAAACGCGGAACGCCGCAAACCCGTAAGCCCGGGCGGTGTCTATCATGCCGGGGACCAATATGGGGAAACTCCTCCAGGCTGTGGATGAAAGCTTCGATGGGGACGGTCACCTTGTCGGCCCAATCCTCGCCGTCATTGCGGCAGACCAGACGCAAATGGCGATCGACGAGTATCTACGTTTGACAGGCCGTAAGCCGTGCCAGCTCCTTTTCGCTGGTCGTGATGACCGGGTTGAACTGACTGCACAGTAGTACGCTCGGCTCGTGCAAGATTGGGGGCCAGCATCGGCTTCGCTACGACGCACGAAGGCGGTACTGATCTATCAGCGAACCGGCAATCTACGCGCAGTTCAGCTCCTACTTGGGCACTTAAGATCGAGAGCACAGTGAGGTATCTCGGCATCAAGGTCGATGATGCGATCGAGATCGCGGAGAAGATCGACATCTAATCGACGAGGCGGTACCCCTAAGACCAGACAAGGGCGGCGGCGTATCTCACGTCGCCGATCACACCTCACTCGACGCCAGCTATTGGGGTTTATCGTCTGCCAGCTTGGCACCGCTTTCAAAGCCTAGAACGCCATCTTGTTGCTCCCGTTCGACAAGCGGACGAAAAGCCTCGGGAAGAGGAGCACAAGCAAGCACACCGCCAAGTGGGACGAGGCCTCGCGGAGGAACAGGTTTTTGATAGCTTCTCAGTCGGCCGCCGAACGTCAGCGGTTTCTAATTCCGGAAAATGGGTTGGGCGCCTCGCGGCCGCCAGCGGCCGCGACCGGGCCCTACCGCGCGGCGTGAAGCCGCGCGCCCGAGCCCCGCGCAGCGGGTCTCGGCCCATCCGGGTCACGGTCCCGTGGCGCGTGACCACGATGTCCAGAGAAACGGCACTCCACCTCATCGAGAAACATGGCCATCCGCGGGCGCAACGCGTCCATAGGACGGCCGCCGGCCGCCGGCCGGCTGCCGTGGAAAGAGGCAGAGGAGCGCGGCGGTTCTCGCGACGGGCTGAAGAGGTGAGAGAGAGGCTCTCGCCGGCCCGTCGCGGAGACCCGCGATGTCCAGATCGACCACGCGCAAGCGTTCCGGCGGCGACCGGACCAACTTCTACGACGACATCACCAACAAGATCATTGCCGAGATCGAAAAGGGCCGCTTCCCCTGGGTTCAGCCCTGGGACGTGCCCTCGGCCAAGGCGCAGCTCGCCATGCCGAAGAACGCATCGACGAACCGGGCTTATTCCGGCATCAACGTCCTCATTCTCTGGGGGGAGGTGATCGAGAAAGCGTACACCGGCCAGAGCTGGCTGACGTTTCGGCAGGCGCTGGCACTTGGCGGCCATGTCCGCAAAGGTGAGCGCGGCACCACCGTCGTCTATGCCGACCGCTTCATTCCGGATGATGCACGGTGGCGTGCTGCGCAGAGTGGCGGCGAAGCTCGTGCCATTCCGTTCCTGAAACGATTCACCGTCTTTAATACGGATCAGATCGATGATCTCACAGATCAGATCGCAACAGCCGCACCGCCACCGCCGCCAGGCACCATCGAGCCGCGCGTCGAAGCTCTGATCAAGGCGACCGGCATCGACTTTCGCATCGGCGGTAATCGCGCCTATTACAATTTCTCGCAAGACTACGTGCAGGTGCCGCCGCCGCCGGCGTTCTTCGAGCCCATCAACTGGCACCGAACCGCGCTCCACGAGCTCGGTCATGCCTCTGGGCATAGCTCGCGTCTCAATCGCGACCTCTCCGGGTCGTTCGGGTCGCGCAAGTATGCCTTCGAGGAGCTGGTCGCCGAAATGAACGCCGCCTTCTGCTGCGCGTCGCTCGGGATCACGCCGACCGTCCGCCACGCCGACTATCTCGCGTCTTGGCTCGAAGTGCTGCGCGAGGACAACCGCGCCATCGTGCGTGCCGCGTCGCTGGCCAGCAAGGCCGCCGACTACCTCCTTGGCTTCCTGCCCGAAGCCGACAACGTGCCTTCGGCCGCAGGGAGGGCCGCGGCATGATCCTCCTGACACCGGGACTGCACGATCGCCTGTTGGCCAATGGACGTCTGCATGATGTCGATCACGTGCCCGTCGTCAAATTTTTCAATCCGGTCGGTGCCGCCACATGGCTCGCGACCGAGCTCGACGAGGACAATGACACATTGTTCGGCTTATGTTGAGCTCAACATAAGCCGAACTATGTGGAGTACAAAATTATGTGGGGTAGTTTCGATGAGGCGCCTGAACTCGGCACATCGATAGGACATCGCTCAACATAACCGAGACGCTCCTGACGTCTGACGACGAAAG
>JALHMB010000008.1 GCA_022844275.1 Hyphomicrobiaceae bacterium | reverse complement strand
TTACGCGGAAAACCTGTGAGTTGGAAGCTCTACTCGCGTTTCTCGCAAACCTTTGTAAACGAACTCCTTTTCGTCATCACTTAAAGACCAGCCGCCCTTGACATCAGCCTTCGGAGGGCGACACTCTATCCAGCTGAGCTACGGGTGCTGAGAACGCTTCTGATACAGCATCGGCGGCGCCAGGGCAAACACCGCCATCCGGCTGCCGACTTAGGCATCGCGAGCCGCATCTGAGCCGATGCGGCCTCCGAATTTCAGCAAAGCGCGCTGCCGGCGGGACCGGTATTGCCGGTCTTGGCTCCGGGAGCTGCGCTGAGGCTGTCCGCGGCGAGAGCAGGTAGCGAAAGACAGGGCTCGGTCCGATGCCAGAGCTGCTGGAAGCCATTTGCCGCCACGCGCGCGGAGTCGGGCGCATCGGCGTGAAACTGCTCGAAAAGATCGCGGCGGTTCATGTCGCGCCGCAGGCTGTCACCGAACCAGACGGACGTGCCGCCGATGATGAGCTGCTCGTGGGCGTCACGCAGACGGGGGTCGCGAATAATGCGTACCTCGGAGAGATGTCCGCTGCTCTGGTCGTCGGTGCCGGCGATGAAGGGATCGAGTGGCACATCGTCATCGGAGATGACGAGGCGGATGTTCATGCACTTCCCGATAAGAACCGTGCGCAGCGCCACGAGCGCGCGCACCACCGGGCTGTCGGCCGAGCGCGCGACGGCGAGGACGCTTGCCGCGGCGTTGCCTGTGCCCGTGTCGGAGAACCTCTCGATGCCGGTGGCCGCGAATGCCATCAGGCGCTGCTCGCGTGCTTCCAGGAGGTTGTCGCTGTTTCCGGGGGGCACATTGATCTGCATGTGAATTCCTTTTGGGGCCTTTTGCCGGAACCGCGTGATACGGCCCGGTATCTGCGTGCTCTCGCCCGTCCATTAGCAGCCGAGGGGGTTAAAAGTTGATTAGAAGGGGGGCCAATCTGGGGCACTTCCACGGCGCCGCAGCGGCGAAAGGACTTTATCCAACGGTGCACACAATGCATGACCGCCGTGCGCGGCCGCTGCAGGCGCGACCTCTTCGTTGACACCCCGGTAGTCCGAAGGCATCGCTTGCCCGGGCCGAGACCGATCCAGGCGTGGCCGGCAACGTGCGGGGACGCCGTGGAAATTTCAACTCTGGACGTCTTGGTCATATCTGCAGCGCTCGCAGCGGCAGGCCTGGGAATGGGCTTCCTCGTCGGCCTTTTTGGCATCGGCGGCGGGGGTATCGCGGCGCCAATTCTTTACGAAGTGTTCTCGTTCCTCGGCGTCGCCCCAGCCGAGCGCATGCATCTCGCGCTCGGGACGTCGCTTGCCGTCATGATCCCGGCCTCCATCCGTTCCTTTCTCGCCCATCGCGCTCGAGGCGGCGTCGACATGGAGGCATGGCGGCGTCTCGCGCCGGGCGTTTTGGTGGGCGTTGTGCTGGGCGCCTTGATTGCGAGCGTGTCCTCCGGCGCGGCGCTCAAGTGGGTGTGGGTCGCCTTTTCCTTCAGTATGGCGACAAAGCTCTGGTTCGGACGGGATAGCTGGCGGCTCGGGGATTCGTTGCCGGGGCGTCCGCTGGTCGAGTTGTGGGGTACATTTGTCGGCACCGTCTCGACCCTGCTCAGCATTGGTGGTGGCGCGTTCATCACCATGATGCTGACGCTCTACGGTCGCCCCATCCAGACGGCGGTCGGCACGGCCGCCGGCATCGGGCCCGTAATCGCTATTCCCGGCATGATCGGCTTCATGTGGGCCGGCTGGGGCACGGACCTGTCGATGCCGTTCACGATCGGCTACGTCAGTCTGATTGCCGCCGCGGCTCTGGTGCCGACCAGCGTGCTGGCGGCGCCATGGGGCGTGCGTGTCGCGCATGGGATCTCGCGTCGTAATCTGGAGGTGGGTTTCGGGCTTTTGCTCGCGACCATGGGGGCACGCTTTCTGATCAGTGTGATCTCCGGAAGGTAGGCGCGAAATGCGCGCTAGGAGACTAAGGCGCTCGAATTCTTGCCATTTTTTCTAAGCTTACTGGCGAGGGCTGCTGCGGTGATTCGGCGGCGGCCATTGCCGGGTGAGGGGAGATGTGCGCATCGCCCCGGCAAGGTGGGGAGCGGGGGCTTACCATCGCGTTTTGCGTCCAGGGGAGCGGCTCGCCGCTCCGAACGCTAACCCGTGCGCAGGTGGACCAAACCATGGATCCAAACATAATTGTCATGATTACTTTGCTGAGCCTGCCGAATGGCGAGCCCAGCGTGCACCTCAAGCCATTCGAGACGGTAGCGGCCTGCGCCGAGGCTGCGAAGATCGAGGCGTCGGACCCGTTCGTGGCCCGCGTGGAGTGCTCGGAGCTGACCGATGGCAGCCTGACGCTCAGCTTCAAGCGGGGGCCGTCGTCGCAAGGCGCCAAGCATCGCACCAAGACCGCGAGCTGACCCGCGTATCAACGATGAGCGCAGTTCCGCGTCGGCCATTTGGCCGGGATTTCAGACACAACACACTGCCGACGCAGAAGGACGACCTTTGATGACGCTTGAGCTGAACCCCTCTGTCGATCGCACCTCCCCGGCTGCCGTCGCTTACGACCTCATGCGCGATATTCTCCTCGATGATCCGCGCCGGCCGTCGCCATCGAGCGATGAGTTCAGGGCTTATCTTCTCGATCTCTACGCCGAGTGCCTGCTGGCCGTGAATGGCAAGCGCGTATCTTCCCACGGCAAGCCGAGCGAGATGCGCGCTTCACCGCAGTCGCCGCCACCTCGTGAGCGCGACAAGCGGGACGGCGCGTCGCCTGTAAAGATGATGAAGGCCAACTAGGCGGGTGGCCCATCAAGCGAGAATGATGCGCGGCCAGCGGACGTGGAAGGCCGTGCCGCGTTTCGCCGGCGCATCGGACTGCAGGCGTATGGTGCCGCCGATCCGTTCCAGCGTGCGCCGCACGAGGGCGAGGCCCATGCCGGAGCTGTCCTCAGGGCCGTCGGCGTCATTGACTTTGCGGAACGGCAGAAAAACCGCGCTCTGCCACTCGCGTGCAATGCCCGGACCATCGTCCTCTACAGTGATGTCGAGTGTGTCTTCGCCGATGCGGGCCGAAACCCGTACGCGGCCGTCGGGGCGGTCGTGATGCTTGATCGCGTTGCCGACGAGATTGCGCAGGACGAGTTCTAGGGGGGCAGCCAGTGTCATCAGATGCGGCCAGGTGCCCTCGACCGTGATCTCCATACCGGCGGGCGGCGCCAGGCCCGCCACGACCTCCTCCGCGAGCCGGCGCGTATCGGCCATGGCGATGCCTTCGATCTTGCGGCCCGCACGCGCGTAGTCGAACAGCCCGTTGAGCATCGCCAGCATGCGCTTCTGGTGATCGCGCATCGCGGCAAGCTTGTTCGCCACGGTGGCGAGGTCCTGGGCCGCCAGTGCGCGGTCGGCATCGGCGCCATCGTAGCGTAGGGCGCGCAGCGGCGCCTTGAGATCGTGCGAGATGACGTAGGCGAACTCTTCGAGATCGCGGTTGACGAGGGCCAGCTCCTGGTTGGCGCGCTGGATGGCCTCGCTCTTTTCTATCAGCTCGGCCTCGGCCATCGCACGCAGGCGCATCTGCGTCCTGAGCTCGGATTCGAGCGAGGAATGATCCACAACACTGCGTACGAGCATGAGATGGCCCGGCTCGCGCTCGTCCCAATAGATGTCGAGGCTGAGCCGGTGCGGCGAAACCTCTGCGAGGGCCACGCCGTTGTTCATGATGATATTTGGGATCGTAAGCGTCTCGCTGGTTCCCTCGCGCAGCGCAGCCAGTTCCTCCTCGAGGCCGATGAGCGCCAGGACGCTTTCGCCGATCGGGCGATCCAAGGTCACGAAATCCACGAGCGATCCAAAACGGCGACGCACGACGAGATCAGCATCGATCCAGACGATGCCGAAGGAACGGTGCTCGGCCAGAAAGCGGCCGGCGGCGATTAGATGCGCCGTTTCTTCGGAGGGATCCTCAGCTTTCACGACGGAGGATTGAGGTGGCGGCGTCAATGAACGTGTCCTCGACATTGGCACCCGTCTTCGCGGAAGTGAGCAGGACCGGCTGACGTGCCTCCTGGAGCTTTGCCGGCAGCTCAGTGGCCTCGCCATCGGAAAAGAGATCGACCTTGTTGGCAATGAACGAAAAGTGGCGACCAGGCATCGCGTCTTGGAAGCTCTCGGCCAAGTGCACCATGCTTTCGAGGGTCGCGCGCCGCTTGAGATCGCCGATGATGAGCGCGGCGGAGGCGCCCTTGACGTAGACGTGGCGGAAGATGCTCTGGCCGAAGTTTCCGTCAGTATCCCACACGATGAGCTCGATGGCTTGATCTGCGTTGGGGCCTGCCCGCGTGATCGGCACGCGATAGAGCTCGACCCCGAATGTCGACTTGTACTCCGTCTGAAAGCGCCCCTCTACGAGACGGCGAATGAGTGATGTCTTGCCGACGCCGATCTCTCCGAGGAGCATGATCTTGCGGGAGATCATTGTCCCTCGCCGTCGAAGATCGGCTCGAAGGCGACACGACGGTTCGGGCTCGATGTGCCGCTGCGCTGGCTTATGTCGAGCAAGGCAGTCCGCCCTACAGTCCTGAGGCGCGAAGCGTCGATACCTCGGCGCACGAGATCGGCAGCGACGCGATCAGCGCGAGCGAGGGCCAAGGGCAGGTTGCGGTCGGTCGAACCGCGCTCGTCGGTGTAGCCGATGATGCGAACCACGACGTCCGTGCGGCGCATGAGGGACGCGAGCGCATCGAGCGCGGCATCGGTCCTTGCCGGTACGCTGTAGGTAGTATCATCCGCGAAGAAAATCGCGTGCGTCTGCAGCCAGCGCTCGAGGTCCGCCCGAGGGTTGGGCTTCGGCGCCAGGGCCGCGATCTCCCTCCGCAGTGCCTGGAATTCGGTGTCGACGGTCGCCGACTTCGCCGTGCTACCGAGCGACGTCGTTAGGCCAGCAATTTCTTTGCGGATGTCTTGAAGCTCTGACGCAACCGTGGCCGAGCGTGCCATGGTATCGAGCGAGGCATTCATGCCGTCCATGAACTTGGTGATGCCGCCGAGTGTCGCGACAATCGCGTCCAGCCGTACTTCGAGGCCGGCGATCCGTTCGCGCGTGCGGACGGCATCATTGGCGAGATCCGCGCTCTCGGCACCTGGAACGATGCTGATTCTCTCAGTGACCACGGCGGCCGGCGCAATATCGTGGAGCCGCTTCAGGAGGTCCGTGCGGATGTCGCCGGATGGCGCAAGCCCGCTGACGTCGATGCGTGTCCCCCCGCGGGCAACCTCCGCCCGCGTCGGATAGCCCTTGAGTGCCGGTGTCCCTGCGATCACGCGATCGACGGCTGCCTGCAGAGTGTCCGTCTTATATGTGACGTAGCCCTGCCAGCCGAAGAATGTCGCCATTGCCAGTGCCAGCAGCCACAGCAGGAAGCGCAGCGGCCGCATTCCGGAACGGCGCTGCTGCTCGCGCATCCTCTCCTGCCGCTCAGCGATGCCGGCTTCGAGGCGGGCTGCCAGAGCGGCGAGATCCGGCGTCGTGACGTCTGCTTCCAGCGTGCGCAGGAACTCCTCGTCGAGCAGGGTCTGTAGGCCCGCGCCAGCGTGGCCGCGGCACTTGGCGGCGAGCAGGTGCATCGGCGAGCCGCGCAGATAGATGGTGTGGCCGCCGAAATCGATGGTGCGCAGACCGGCCTTGTCGGCCTCGTAGACTTCTTCGATGAAGGCCGTCATGGCCGTGAGCATGCCGCCGAAGAGGGCATCCTTCCCGTCCGGCTGGACTCCCTCGGGCGCCGAGCGGCTCCAGTGGGCAAGGAGCTCGCCGGAGCCACGCCGGATGAGATGAAGCTCGTCCACCTCGAAGCGGCCGGTATCTGCGAGCGCAAGCTCTGCCATGGAACGGCCGGTCGTCCAGCTCCGCAGACGCAGCGAGAGGCGGTTCTTCGTCAGCCCATCCTCGAGGCGCTGGTTGATGTCCTCCATGAGGTCGCGGATGGCACTGCGCACATAGTCGCGCACCATCGAGCCGATATGGGGATAGAGCTTTCCCGGCAGGGCATCGCTGCTGGCCTCGACCTCGGTACGGACCGTCCGCACGACGAGGGGCGCGAGCGCATCGGAGACCTGGCGGTGGTTGGCGACCTCCACATCCCTGAGCGCGCCCTCGAGGGTTGCGGCGACGCTGCTGCGGAAGCGGGCATCCGTGCCGGCACGCGTGGCGATCTCCTCAAGGCGTTGCGTGAGCACATTGAGCTCGCGGCTCTCCTTGTCGAAGAGCAGTTCCTTGAGCCGGATGACGCTGTCCTTCGACATGGGGGCGGGCTGCCGAACTCTATGTGGTCATGGGGGCAGAGGTGTCGCGCCGCGCGATCCGCGCAGACACTTATTCGTGGTGGGAGATGCGGCGGATGCGGTCGCCGAGCTCGAAGATGCTGCGCGAAAGCTCGTCGAAGGACGAGCGGCGCTCGGCCGCGTTCTCGGAGGCCAGGGCCTCGACCCGTGTCTGGATCGCTTCGAGCTTGCGCTGGAGGTCGCCCTCGAGCTCCTTGACGCGGGATTCGAGCGCCTTTAGCCGCACCTCGTGGTCGCGCTTGAACTCGCCATAGAGAAGATCGCGGATCTGCTCAATCTTGTCGTCCGTGGCCTCGGCCGGCGCGGCGCCATTCCGCAATTCGCCCAGCGACGTCGCATTCATGGAGCTATCCCCCGTACGCACACATACTCGACCGAAACGTGCACGGAAGGGTCCGGCACGCGTCTACAGGACCACTATCATAGACAGAAGAAAGTCTCATTTTCCATAGCCTTGACTATACCCGCCGCAAATAGGGCCAGATTGTACGTTTCCGGAGCAATGCCCTTGCTCCCAACGGCCGGAGCGAGGCGCTGGCGGAGCAGGAAGGCGGGCTCGCGCATCTTTGCGCGTGGAACGGTTCTATGGTTTCCTTCGGTGAGCCGAGGAGGTTTGACATGACCACGCCCACCCGGATCACCCCCGCCAAAGCCGCAGCCGCACCGCTCGAGGATGGCCGGCTCTCGACCCGTTGGTTCGAGGGAGACGGTATCGAGATCCGACACTATGCCCCCAAGGGCGAGGATCGCCAGACGCCCCATGATCGTGACGAGTTCTATTTCGTGATCTCCGGGAGCGGCACCTTCACGCGCGGCGCGGATCGCGTTCGCTTCGGCCCCGGTGACATGCTCTTCGCCGCCGCTGGCGAGGAGCACCGATTCACCGAGTTCAGCGGCGACTTCGCCACCTGGGTGCTGTTCTACGGACCGCAGAAGACATGACGGTGCCTGCCCTCCCCGACGGCCTCAAGAAGCAGCATGTGATCGATCCCGAGATCTGCATCCGCTGCAACACGTGCGAGGCCACGTGTCCGGTCGGGGCGGTGACGCACAATGATGCCAACTACGTCGTCGATCCCGAGAAGTGCAACTACTGCATGGACTGCATCTCGCCGTGCCCGACCGGCTCGATCGACAACTGGCGGATCGTGCGCGCAGAGGCGGCCTACTCGCTCGACGCGCAGATGGAATGGACGGAGCTGCCGACGCAGGAGGATCTCGGCGAAGGGGCGCTCTCGTCAGCTCTTGCCGATGCCAGCGAGACCGAGATCGCGGCACTTATCGAGGCAGCGCATGGAGGCGCCGGCGGCAAGGCCGTTCCTCCGGCGAGCGCTTCGAAGCCGGCGATCAATCTCTTCACACGCTCGAAGCCGGTGATCGCCACCGTCCAGGGCAACTTTCGCATCACGGATCCCGATGCCGAGAGCGATGTGCGCCACATCGTGCTCTCATTCGGCGAAACGCAATTTCCTGTCCTCGAAGGACAGTCGATCGGTATCGTGCCACCTGTCACGGATGCGGACGGCCGCGAGCTGCCGATTCGCCTCTACTCGATTGCCTCGGCGCGCGACGGCGAGAAGCGCAACGCCAACAATGTCTCGCTGACGGTGAAGCGCGTGCCGGGCGGCCTCGTCTCCGAGTGGCTGTGCAATCGCAAGGTTGGCGAGAAGATCTTCGTAACGGGGCCGTTTGGCGCGACTTTCCTGATGCCGAACGACGCCAACGCTAATCTTATCATGATCTGCACAGGTACGGGCTCGGCGCCGTTCCGCGCCTTCACAGAGCGGCGCCGTCGGGCCATGGAGGGCGCGCCCGGTCGGGCGATCCTGTTCTTCGGCGCCCGGACGCCCGGCGAGCTACCCTACTTCGGGCCGTTGCAGAAGGTGCGTGACGACATTCTCGGCAAGCATCTCGTCTTTTCGCGGCTACCGGGTGCAGCCAAGGAGTACGTGCAGGATCGCATGCGCGCCGAGGCCCGTACGCTCGCGCCGCTGATCGGCGCGCCCGCGACTCATATCTTCATTTGTGGGCTCAAAGGCATGGAAGCGGGCGTCGATGCGGCCCTCGCTGAGATCGCATCGGCACACGGCCTCGATTGGGCAAGCCTCAAGTCGACCATGCGCGGTGAAGGGCGCTATCACGTCGAGACGTACTGACAACAACACGCATATCAAAGAGGAAACGATCCATGCGCGGGCTCGAGGGAAAGGCGGCGATCGTCACGGGTGGCGGCGGCGGCATCGGCAGCGCGATCTGCAAGCGGCTCGCTGAAGCCGGCGCTCGTGTCGGCGTGTTCGATCTCGACAAGCGTGCGGCCGAGCGGACCGTCGAGGCGCTGGTGGCCAAAGGCGCGACGGCCAAGGCCTACGACGTCGACATCACCGACCATACGGCGGTCACACGCGCCGTCGACGCGTTCGAGAAGGAAGTGGGGCCGACGGAAGTGCTCGTGAACAATGCCGGCTGGGACAAGTTCGCCTATTTCCTTACGACCGAGCCGGATCTCTGGCGTAAGATCATCGCGATCAACCTCGAAGGTCCGATCAATCTCCATCATGCCGTGCTGAAGGGCATGGCACAGCGCCGCTCCGGACGGGTGGTGAACATTGCCTCGGATGCCGGCCGCGTCGGCTCGTCCATGGAAGCGGTCTACTCCAGCGCCAAGGGCGGCATCATCGCCTTCACAAAGACCATGGCGCGCGAGATGGCCCGCTCGGGCGTGACCCTCAATGTGGTTTGCCCAGGGCCGACCGAGACACCATTGCTCCAGGCGCTCACGGGCTCGGGGGAGCAGGGTGCGAAAGTGCACGAGGGGCTGAAGCGGGCCATTCCGCTCGGACGCGTCGGCCAGCCCGAGGACATCGCGGGGATGGTGGCCTTCCTGGCGAGCGACGAAGCCGCCTACATCACTGGCCAAGTCGTCAGTGTCTCGGGTGGGCTCACCATGCACGGCTAGCGGGCAGGCCCTCGCTTATGTGGATACAAGCCGTGCACGGGGGCTGTACGGAACACGTTTACGCGCCGCCTGCCCCGGTCTAGTGTCCCGCTTCCGAAGTTCGCTTGCCCTCGATGCTGGGCGTCGTGAGCGAACTTCGGAAGCACAAGGGACACTAGAATCATAGATTTGCTAGTGTGATTCAGATCGAGAAATTCGCTCGACACGATGCCGCAAGTTATGGCGAATTTCTCGATCATCACACTAGAAGTTCTCTCTCTCCATCGAAATCCGGAAGCATCCGCGCATGTTCAAGAAGATCCTGATCGCCAACCGCGGCGAGATCGCCTGCCGCGTCATCAAGACCGCTCGGCGGATGGGGATCAAGACCGTTGCCGTCTATTCCGATGCCGACGCTCAGGCCATGCACGTCGAGATGGCCGACGAGGCCGTGCACATCGGCCCGCCGCCCGCTGCGCAGTCCTATCTCCTGATCGACAAGATCGTCGCGGCCTGCAAGGCGACCGGAGCCGAAGCCGTGCACCCGGGCTATGGCTTCCTCTCCGAGCGCGAGGCCTTCCCTGTCGCGCTCGCCAAGGAGGGCATCGTCTTTATCGGACCGAACCCCGGCGCGATCGCTGCCATGGGCGACAAGATCGAATCGAAGAAGGCGGCGGCAGCGGCCAAGGTCTCGACCGTGCCTGGTCATCTTGGTGAGATCGGGAGCCCCGCTGAGGCCGTGAAGATTGCCGAGCAGATCGGCTATCCCGTGATGATCAAGGCTTCGGCTGGCGGTGGCGGCAAGGGCATGCGCATCGCTTACAGCCGCAAGGAATGCGAGGAAGGTTTCGCGCTCGCGCGCTCGGAAGCCAAGTCGTCGTTTGGCGACGACCGCGTGTTCATCGAGAAGTTCATCGAAAACCCGCGTCACATCGAGATCCAGGTGCTCGGTGATAAGCATGGCAATGTGATCTATCTCGGCGAGCGCGAATGCTCCATCCAGCGGCGCAATCAGAAAGTCATCGAGGAGGCGCCATCGCCCCTTCTCGACGAGAAGACGCGCAAGCTCATGGGTGAGCAGGCCGTCGCGCTGGCCAAGGCGGTCGGCTACGACAGCGCCGGCACCGTCGAGTTCGTCGCCGGACAGGATCGCTCGTTCTTCTTCCTCGAAATGAACACGCGCCTCCAGGTCGAGCATCCAGTGACCGAGATGGTGACCGGCATCGATCTCGTCGAGCAGATGATCCGCGTCGCGGCAGGCGAGAAGCTCCCGCTCAAGCAGAAGGACGTAAAGCTCGAAGGCTGGGCCGTCGAGAGCCGCATCTATGCCGAGGACCCGTTCCGCAATTTCCTACCCTCGATCGGGCGCCTGACGCGCTACGTGCCGCCGGCCGAAGGCGATGTGCAGGGTGGCACGATCCGTAATGACACGGGCGTTGCCGAAGGCGGCGAGATCTCGATGTTCTACGATCCGATGATAGCCAAGCTCGTGACGCACGCGCCGACGCGCGTCGGCGCCATCGATCTTCAGGCCAAGGCGCTGGACGCCTTCTATATCGATGGCATCCAGCACAACATCCCGTTCCTGACGGCGCTCATGCAGCATGAGCGCTGGCGCGAAGGAAGGCTCTCGACGGGCTTCATCGCTGAGGAATACCCGAACGGCTTTGCAGCGCCGGCCGCCGATGGCTACGGGCTCGGTATCCTCGCGGCGGTTGCGGCGTCGATCGACCATCTCAACAACACCCGGCGCCGCCACATCACGGATCAGATGGGCGGCAAGCCGTTCGTCTTCGCCAAGCGTCGCGTCGTGCGCATCGGCAGCCGCGACGTGCATCTCGAAGTCTCGGGTGGCGGCGACGCGCCGATCACGGTGGCCAAGGTGAGCGGCGACGGCACGATCGGCGCGCCAATCGAGGTCGTCTCTTCGTGGTGGCCGGGACAGCCTGTGTGGACGGGCACTGTGGGCGGCGAGCAGGTCTCCGTGCAGGTTCGCCCGGTGCTCAATGGCGTGCATCTTTCCTACCGCGGCGCGGCGGCGGATATCCGCGTCTATACCGAAGGCGAAGCAGCGCTCGCGTCGCTCATGCCGGAGAAGGTCGCTGCCGACACCTCGAAGCTGTTGCTCTGCCCGATGCCCGGTCTCGTCAAGGCCATCCACGTGAGTGTGGGGCAGGAAGTGAAAGCCGGCGATGCCCTCGCCGTCGTCGAAGCCATGAAGATGGAGAACGTCCTGCGCGCGGAGCGCGACGGTGCCGTCAAGAAGGTCAATGCGAAAGCGGGCGACAGCCTCGCCGTCGATGCCGTGATCCTGGAGTTCGCCTGAGGCGAGATGTTTCGCTCAGCTCTCGCTCTGCTGGCTCAGGTAGCGCTCGAGCCAGTGGATGTCGTAGACGCCATTCGCGATGTCGGGATGGCGGCAGAGCTCGGTGAAGAGCGGGATCGTGGTTTCGATGCCGTCGATCACGAACTCGGAGAGGCAGCGCCGCAAGCGCATGAGGCACTCGTTGCGGTTCTTGCCGTGCACGATGAGCTTGCCGATCAGGCTGTCGTAGTTGGGCGGGATGCGGTAGCCCTGGTAGACGCCTGAGTCGACGCGCACGCCGAGGCCGCCCGGCGGATGCCAGTACGTGATCTTGCCCGGCGATGGCCGGAAGTTCATGGGGTTCTCGGCGTTGATGCGGCACTCGATGGCGTGTCCCGAGAACGTCACTTCCTCCTGCGTCACCGATAGCGAACTGCCCGAGGCAATGCGTATCTGCTCGAGCACGAGATCGAGGCCGGTGATCATCTCGGTGACTGGATGCTCGACCTGCAGGCGCGTATTCATCTCGATGAAATAGAACTCGCCGTCCTCGTAGAGGAACTCGACCGTGCCCGCGCCGCGGTACTTGAGCTTCTTCATCGCATTGGCGACGGTGGTGCCGATCTTCTTGCGCTGCTCGGCATTGAGGGCCGGTGAAGGTGCCTCTTCGAGGATCTTCTGGTGACGGCGCTGGAGCGAGCAGTCGCGCTCGCCGAGGTGGATAGCATTGCCCTTGCCGTCGCCGAAGACCTGGATCTCGATGTGCCGGGGGTGCGTGAGGTACTTCTCGATATAGACGCTGTCGTCGCCGAAAGCGGCCTTCGCCTCCGCGCGCGCGGTCCTGAAGGCGATCTCGAGATCATCTTCCGAGCGGGCGACTTTCATGCCGCGTCCGCCGCCGCCGGCCGCCGCTTTGATCAGCACGGGAAAGCCCATCGACTTGGCAATGCGCAGGGCATCTTTTTCGTTGGCGACGCCGCCATCGGAGCCGGGGACCACGGGTATACCCAGCCGCTTGGCCGTTTCCTTGGCTTCGATCTTGTCGCCCATGATCCGGATGTGCTCGGACGTCGGGCCGATAAAGGTGATGTCGTGCTCCTCGAGGATCTCGGCGAAGCGCGCGTTCTCCGAAAGAAAGCCGTAGCCCGGATGAATGGCGTCGGCGCCAGTGATCTCGCAGGCGGCAAGCAGGCGCGGAATGTTGAGATAGCTCTCGGAAGCCGGCGGCGGACCGATGCACACGCTCTCGTCGGCAAGGCGCACGTGCATGGCGTCGGCGTCCGCGGTCGAGTGCACGGCCACGGTCGCAATGCCGAGCTCCTTGCAGGCGCGCTGGATCCGGAGCGCGATCTCGCCGCGGTTGGCGATCAGAACCTTGTCGAACATACCTTGTCCTCGTCGCGCTGCGTCCGGCACAGCGCTTGATCCTGCTACTCGATGATCACAAGAGGCTCGCCGAATTCGACGGGCTGGCCATTCTCGATCAGGATCTCTTTGACTACCCCCGAACGCGGCGCCGGGATGTGGTTCATCGTCTTCATGGCTTCGATGATGAGCAGCGTCTGGCCCTGCGTGACGCGCGTGCCGATATCGATGAAGGACGCGGCACCGGGCTCCGGCGCGCGGTAAGCCGTGCCCACCATCGGCGACTTGACGCATCCCGGATGATTCGCCGGATCAGGACCGGACGGCACCGCAGCAGACGCACCCGGGCCCGAGGCCGGTGCTCCCGATGAAGCAGGTGCGGCCGCAGGGATGCCGACGGCGTAACCGGCAGGCGCCGCGACGTGACGCGCAACGCGCACTTTGAGATCGTCCTTCTCGATCTCAATCTCGGTGAGCCCGGTCTCGTTGAGGAGCTGCGCGAGATCGCGGATCAGGCCCTTGTCGAGGGCATCGCGGTCCTTGCTTTCCTTGGCCATGCTTTACGTCCGCAGATGGGGTTCAGACGACGGCGCTCAGCTTTTTGCAGCGGCGGTCAGGCGCGCATGCAGTCCGTCGAGCGCGAGGAGATAACCTTTGGGGCCGAAGCCGCAGAGCACACCGAAAGCGGCTGGTGAGACATAGGAGTGATGTCGGAAGGGCTCGCGGCGGAAGATATTGGAAAGATGAACCTCGACCACGGGCACCTCGGCAGCGGTCAGCGCATCGAGAAGGGCGATGGAGGTGTGCGTATAGGCGCCGGCATTTAGGATGATGCCGCTGGCGCTCGTGCGCGCCTCCTGGATCCAGGTGACGAGTTCGCTCTCACTGTTCGTCTGGCGGAAGCTCACTGTAAGACCGAGCGCGCGGGCGTGGTCCTCCACCTTGCGGCGGACATCATCCAGCGTCTCGGAGCCATAAATTTGGGGTTCACGCAGGCCAAGCATATTGAGGTTAGGCCCGTTCAGCACATAGACCGGCTTCACCATCACCTCGCCTCGATACCTGGCCCGATCACCGCCGAGCACACCGCCAAGAGATCTCGCCTGGCGCCGGTCAGCGGGGTGCTCCTCGTTAAAACCTGCGTTCGTCTACCAGCTTATTTGGCGCTGCGATAGAGCGGGTTGTGGACCGTTCAGCGGCACGCAATGGCCCCGCTGCATTGTCAGCAACAGCCATGATGGCCTATGCAAGTCAAGACCCGCGCGATGCTGGCACGCGCGGGTCCGGATGGATGTCGATTTCGCGAGGAATCTCGGGCCGATCGCGGTTCAGCAGACCTTGCAGCCACCCGCCTTGCGGATCTCGGTGATGTGCTGGCCCATGAGCTCGAGAAGGTTCTGAGGCGCACCCGCGATGGCGCGGTCGGCCACGAGAAAATGCGGTGTTCCCTGAATACCCATCGACTGCGCGAGATCACGAACGCGCGAAATCTCCTGCGTCACGGCATCGCCCTTCATATCGGCCTTGAGCTTGGCCATGTCGACGCCTGTCTTCTCGGCGGCGGCAAGCGCGGTCTGCTCGTTGGCCTGGCCGCGCAGGGTCAGAAGGGCGCGGTGCACCTCCCAATACTTTCCCTGTGCCTTCGCGGCGAGGGCGACGCGCGCGGCCTCCTCGGAGCCTTTCGAGAGGATCGGCAGCTCCTTGAGAACGAACTTTACGTTCGTATCCTTCTCGATCAGCTTGGCGACGTCGCCGAAGGCGCGTTTGCAGTAGCCGCAGTTGTAGTCGAAGAACTCGACGACGGTGATGTCGCCTTTGGGATTGCCTGCGACCGGAGCGCCGGGGCTGCGATAGATTTCTTCGGACTGAGCAGCGATGGCGGCCTGAAGCTTCTTCGCCTGGATCTCCTCCATGCGCGCCTCGAGTGCGCTCTGTACTTCGAGGAACACCTCGGGATTGGCGAGGAGATACTCCTTGATGATGGCCCCGATCGCCTGGCGCTGTTCGGGGGAGAATAACTCGGCCGCCTTGGCGCTCGCCTCTGGCGCTGCGGCCTGGGCGAGGCGGATCGGCGCGCTGCTCTCTTGAGCATGGGACGGTGCCGTCGCAAGGGCGATCAGCGCCGCAGCCATGGCCAACGCGGCAAGTTTCGCCAGGCGGCGCCCGCCGTTCCTCGTATGGGTCATCAGGAAGCGCCTCCTTGGCGTTCAGTTCGGCAGGGTTATACCCTCAGCCGGGGATTTTGAAATTCACGATATCGCCAGCACGGATCCAGTTCGGAGAGCCGTTCTTGAGGCGTGGCTGGGCACGTTTCGCGAAAATCTGGGCTTGTTTGAGGTCGCCTTCGAGGAATAAGGCCTCCGCGGTCGCCAGGTCTGCCTCCGGCAGGCGATCCTGCTTGTAAAAGGCATTGGCGAGGATCCGGTAGGCCTGGGGATTGGGGTCCTGGATGAGCGACTTGCGGGCGAGACTGATGATTTCGTCCAGATTGCTGTTGTCCTCCGCCGATATCATGGCCTGGGCCAGACGGACGCTGATCAGCGGGGCGTTGGCACCCGCAAGCTGCGCCGCGCGTCGCATGATCGGCACGGCTTCGCGTGGCCGCCCCGAGCGCATGAGGAAATCGGCCTTGATCTCGTGGAAGTAGGGGTTGTTGGGCTGCTCTTTGATAAGAGCGTCGACCAATGGCATCGCGCGTTCGATGCCGCTCTGGAAGTACATGCCGATGGCCCGGCCATAGCGCGCAGGCAGCGACTGGTCCGTCTGCGGGTAGCGATTGAAGACGATCTGCGGACGATCGAGGTAGCCAGAGATCTTGGCCCGCATCATGTCGTGGCGGAGTTGAAGCGGGGCCGGATCTCGCGTGTTCCAGTTGGGACTCGCCTGGGCGGTCGGCCGAATCTGGTTGATACGGTCCGCTGCGAACGGATGACTGCGCGCGAAGAGACTCTGAGGCGTTCTCTGAAGTGAGAAACTCTCCTCCTGGGCGAAGCGTTCGAAGATCTCGATCATGCCGCGCGCGGACTGCTTCGTCGCATTGAGGTAGCGCAGGCCGGCTTGATCTGCGACGAGCTCGTTGCCGCGCATCTGTCCAAGTAACACGCCGACGAACAGGAACTGCGACAGAAAGCCACGCGTCGGATCGGCGGCGATTTTCGAGCGCAGGTCCGAGAGATGAGCGTTGGAGATATGGCCTGCCTCGTGCGCGATCACGCCGATCACCTGATTCGGCGTTTCCGAGGCTAGCAGCGAGCCCGTGTGAATGAAGACATTGCGGCCGTCGAGCACGAACGCGTTGAAGCTTTCGTGCCGGATGATCCGCATGGTGATGCGGCCCGTTCCGAGCCCCGCCGCGCGAAATATCGGCTGGGCGTAGTCGTTCAGAAGCTGCTCGATCTCGGTGTCGCGGATGAAGCTCAGGCCCTGCGCTTCAGCAGGCCGCGCCTGTGTGCCAAGGCCCGCCGCCAGCGCGATCATCGCCGCTGCCAAACCGCTCCGCCACGCCCGGAATCTTCGATGATTCGTCATGGTCGGGTCTATGGCTCGCCTCTGTGGCTCGATTATGCTGCGCGCAAAGTTAATGTCAGCCCGCACGAGGGTCAACGCAGGGACGCGAGGCGGCGCGGGTAGCTGCTGGACGGTGTGCGGCATTCGGCTAGGATAACCTGAACGGAACGATCGGGAGTGCAGCATAATGGTTGCCGACAGCCTGCCCATGCTCGAGCGCCGCCGGATCGAGGCGACGATCCTCAAGCATGTCTATGACACGCTTAAGGAGAGCCACGGGAAGGAAGTTGCGACACGTGCAATTGCCGACGCGGTGCGCCGCTCTTCGATCGAGCAGGCCCGTCAGCTTGCCGCGTCCGAGCCCGGCGGCGCAACATCCATGCGCACGTTCATCGATCGCCAGGCGCAATGGCGCATGGGCGACGCGCTCCGAACCGAGACGCTCCAGGAGAGCGATACCGAGTTCGATTTCAATGTCACACGCTGCCGCTATGCCGAGATGTACAAGGATATGGGCCTCGGCGAGATCGGCCACCTGCTCTCCTGCCAGCGCGACGGCACGTTCTGCGAGGGCTACGATCCGCGCCTGAAAATGGAGCGGACGCAGACGATCATGCAGGGCGCCAGCCACTGCGATTTCCGCTACCGCTGGGTGGAAGCTGAAGGCCCCTGACGGAAACGGGGCCAAGGGCCGGCGTTCCGTGCAGGCCCGTCGGCGCCTATCGGGGTTGACCCCGGTCGCCGTTGGCGCGATTTTATTGGTGGATTTTGATAGCTTCGCTGCAATGCAAGTGACCGTCCGGCAGCCGAAATCGTCGCCGGATGGGGACGCTGAACAGCGATGCGTTTACCAGGACCGAGGCCAGGACCGGCATGAGCAGGATCCCCGACTTCACGACCGTCGAGCTCGTAGCGCCTTCCAAGGCCGCGGCGGCCGCCCCTGCGGCGACGTTCGAGACACCTGAGGGCATCGCGCTCAAGTCGGTCTACACGGGCGCCGACATCGCCAGCCTCGACTTCGTGGATACGCTGCCGGGCATCGCGCCCTTCCTGCGCGGACCCTACCCAACCATGTACGTCACCCAGCCGTGGACCATCCGCCAGTACGCGGGTTTCTCGACGGCCGAGGAGAGCAATGCCTTCTACCGGCGCAATATCGCCGCCGGTCAGAAGGGCCTGTCGGTCGCCTTCGATCTCGCGACGCACCGCGGCTATGACAGCGACCATCCGCGCGTGAAGGGCGATGTCGGCATGGCCGGCGTCGCGATCGATTCCATCTACGACATGCGCACGTTGATGGATGGCATCGATCTCTCGCAGATGTCGGTGTCCATGACCATGAATGGCGCGGTGCTGCCCGTGCTCGCCCTCTTCATCGTTGCGGGTGAGGAGCAGGGCGTACCGATCGCCAAGCTTTCGGGGACCATCCAGAACGACATTCTCAAGGAGTTCATGGTCCGCAACACGTACATCTATCCGCCCGCGCCCTCCATGCGGATCATCTCGGACATCTTCGGCTACACCAGCGCGAACATGCCGAAATTCAACTCGATCTCGATCTCCGGTTATCACATGCAGGAAGCTGGCGCGACGGCGGACCTGGAGCTCGCCTATACGCTCGCCGATGGCATCGAGTATGCGCGTGCCGGTGTCGCGGCGGGCCTCGGTATCGACAAGTTCGCCCCGCGTCTCTCGTTCTTCTGGGCGATCGGCATGAACTTCTTCATGGAGATCGCCAAGATGCGCGCCGCGCGCCTGCTCTGGGCGCGTCTCATCAAGTCCGAGTTCGCTCCCAAGGACGAGCGCTCGCTCTCATTGCGCACGCACTGCCAGACCTCGGGCTGGAGTCTCACGGCGCAGGATGTGTTCAACAACGTCACGCGCACGTGCATCGAGGCCATGGCGGCGACGCAGGGACATACGCAGTCGCTGCACACGAACGCCCTCGACGAGGCGATCGCACTGCCGACGGACTTCTCGGCGCGCATTGCCCGAAACACCCAGCTCGTCCTGCAGCAGGAGAGCGGCACGACGCGCACCGCCGATCTTTGGGGTGGCAGCTACTATGTCGAGCGTCTGACCTATGAACTCGCTGAGAAGGCGTGGCAGCACATCGAGGAAGTCGAGCGTCTCGGCGGCATGGCCAAGGCGATTGCAGCCGGCATTCCAAAGATGCGCATCGAGGAAGCGGCCGCGCGCACGCAGGCGCGGATCGACTCCGGCCGCCAGACCATTGTCGGCGTGAACAAGTACCGCGTCACCAACCAGGCCGAGATCGACATCCTGCGCGTCGACAACGCCAAGGTGCGCGAGCAGCAGCTCGCCAAGCTCGCGCGTCTCAAGGGTGAGCGTAATGCGGCCGACGTCGCGGCCGCGCTCAGCGCATTGACCGAGGGCGCGAAGGGTAACGCAAACCTGCTCGACCTCGCGGTGAAAGCTGCGCGCGCGAAGGCGACGGTCGGCGAGATCTCGGATGCACTCGAAGTGGTGTACGGCCGTCATCGCGCAGAGATCCGCGCGGTATCGGGCGTCTATCGATCGGAGGCGAGTGCGATGACCAGTGCGCTTGGCAAGGTGCAGGGCCTCGTCGAGAACTTCGAGCGGAATGATGGGCGCCGGCCGCGCATCCTGATCGCCAAGATTGGCCAGGACGGACACGACCGCGGCCAGAAGGTCATCGCGACGGCCTTCGCGGATCTCGGTTTCGACGTCGACATCGGTCCTCTTTTCTCGACGCCGGATGAAGTCGCGCGGCAGGCCGTCGAGAATGACGTGCACATTGTCGGCGTGTCGTCGCTGGCCGCGGGACATCTGACGCTGGTACCGGAGCTGCGAGCAGCGCTCGAAGCCGAAGGCCGCGGCGATATCATGATCGTCGTCGGCGGTGTTATCCCGCCGGCCGATTACCCGGCATTGTTCGAGGCCGGCGCGAAGGCCGTGTTTGGCCCCGGCACCAATATCGCCGAAGCGGCAGCCGATCTCCTCGAGAAGCTAAACGTCGCGCTCGGCTATGCGCCGAAGGTTGCGGCGGAATAAGCTGTTGCGGCGACAACTTTCTCTCGAAGCAAGTGTGCCTCCAAGCGCGTCCGGAACTTGTTAAATCCTCCATGCTAGGCTTTCCGTTGGCCAATTGGCGCGGAGATGCGGCATGGGAGTCTGGGGCGCTGGGCTTTACCAGAACGACGTCGCCCTCGACGTGCGCGGCGCCTATCGCGATGCCCGATCTCTCGGTTTCGTAGGCGAACGGCTGGCATCCCTCGTGCTCGATATGACCGGTGCAAGCGAGGACGAGGACGAGGATATTGCCGCGCTCGTGCTCGCGGACCTTCTCTGGCGGGACGGTAGACTCGACGCTCCACGCAGGCAGACCGCGCTCGATCTCGCGAGGCGGCCTGGTGGGATTTTCCAGTTCGATGATTTGGCCTCGCGCAGCAGTCATGCGAAGGCGCTCACGGCTTTGGCAGACCGTCTTGTGTCGGCGCAGCGCGTCCCGACGAAGGCGGCCGAGCCTTATGTCGAGCAAAGCGATTTCAAAGTGGGCGAGGCGCTGGCCTACCCGGATGGTGCGGGCGGATGGTGGATCCTGCGTGTCGTCACGCTCTATACGCGCTTTAGTGGCCGCAGCCCTGTGGTCGAGGTCTTGGACTGGCGCCGAGACGGAATGCCGGACGCATCGACCATCGCAGGCCTGAATTGGTGGCGTCTCAGCGATGCCGTGATACTTGGCGAGGCCCGCGCGAAGGAAACCCTGGCGGGTCTGATCCAAGCCGGTCGGTTACCGCCCAGTGCTGTTTGGGAAGACTATGAAACTCAGATGGCGGCGCCGCACGTGCCCGTCATTCGTACGTCCGAGCGCGATCCGGCCTTCAAGAAAATGGTGCGGCTCGGCGTGACTGTGCCACCGACGCGGCCATTCACGAGCGATTGGTTCATCGCCACGAATGCGTGGACGCGATGGAAGGAGCTACCGGAGAAGCTGACGGCTTACTTCGGTGACCGGAAAGCGTCCGCAGATTAGTTGATGCCTTAGCGGCGTGGCTGGGGGATCGGCGTCTTGACCTGCGAGTCGACGATGCTGCCGATATCACCGGAGCAGCCGGCGAGGCAGACCGTGCAGATCATGCCCGTGGGGCAGCCGGGAACGTCCAGGTCCTCGATAGGCTTGACCGTAATGACGCGGTTGCGCGGAAGTGCTTTCGGCGCCGTCGGGTCCTCTGCGTCGCTTGCAGTCTCGGCGCCGCGCGTCGCCTCCCGGCTGCGCACGCGAGGAATGTAAGTCCCTGCCGACGTGCCGCCCGAGCTGTCGGCACCGTCGCCATGGTGCTCCTCGTCCGCCTTGCGCTTCGTGGTCGTGCCATCCTGGTGACTCGACGAATGTTCCTTGTCGGCGCGGATCACCTTGCCGCCGCCGCGTCGCGCTTCGGCATCCCCGACGCTGAATGTCACACCGGAGATCGCAACGGCGAGGACAAGGCTCGCGCGGACGACGGCCGTCAGCTTAGAACGCCAGGACATGGGGTACTCCCTCGGCACAGAAATGGCCGAGCAACCGTACGGCAAATCCATTTACCGACCGTTAATCGCTTGGGCTTGAAGCCGGATGTGTATCGCGCACTGGAAATGTGAACGGCGGGCAGCAATGGACGTCCTGCTCAGGTTTTTTCTGGCGTCAAGCTTGAGGCAGGGCCGACCCGCTATGGACCGGAAGTGATCCGGTGAATGCGGATGGCATCTGCGGAGGTGCCCAGCCGAATTCTGTCTCGAGGGGGCGGCAATGACGGCTGCGGAAACGGTACGTGCTCTGAGGCAATACACAGGCCTCAATCTGCCGCTCAAAAAGTTGGTTCACATCGGGGCCAACACCGGACAGGAAGTCGAGCCCTACGATCAGGCGGATGTCGAAGGATATCACGTAGAAGCCCATCCCGAATATTTTGTGCAAGTTGCCGCGCGTTGCAGCTCGGCTCGAAAGCAGAAGGCCGTATTGGCTTGTTGCGACGAAGCATCGGGTCTTACCGTCGAGTTCAACGTGACGAGCAACGGGCAATCTTCTTCACTGCTTCCGCTCGGGCGCCATGCCGTCGCCTATCCGTTCATTACTGTAACGGACAAGATTCGGCTCCAAACCACCACGATCGATGATCTAATCAACGCTGGCAGCTTGCCGGCCGACCCTGATTGGATGGTCATAGATGTGCAGGGAGCGGAGAGCCGCGTCATCGCGGGGGCCGAGAAGCTGCTGGAGTCGGGCAAGCTATGGGGCCTGCAAGTCGAGGTCGCTCTGGATAGCCTGTACGAGGGCGGGCCCTCGTTCGAGCGGCTGTACACCGACTACCTGAAGCCGAAGGGCTACTATCTCAAACATGCCGACTTCAATCTCTTCGGCTGGACGAATGCTTTGTTCCTGAAGCGGTGGTGGCGACTGCCGGATGAGGACATGGCCCCGCTTCATCGTCATGTCGGATTGGATCTCGGTGAGGGGAAAAATATCGCGCTCGATGGACACTGCTCGCAAAGCAGCGTGTCGGTCTGGTCGACGCATGCCGAGGAAGCGCGAAATGCCGTGAGCGGCTTCCCCCATGGAAGCTATTCCTTCCACACACAGATAGAACCCAATTCCTGGTGGAAGATCGAATGGAGCGAGCCGCAGCGCATTGACGAGATACTTTGCTTCAACAGGATCGATGGCGACGCCGAAGTACGCGAGCGGATTGCGGGCGCCATCTTCGAGTATTCCCCCGACGGGTCGTCATGGCACGCGCTGCACACGGTCGGCGAGGTCTTCGGCGGCGTCGACGGCAGCCCGCTTCGGCTGAGAGGGCCGATCGAGGCAAGGGCGTTCCGAGTGCGCCAGCCTCGAAGTGTCCCCTTGCACTTCGACCACATTCGCCTTCTTCAAAGGTCGACTGGTTAGACTGCTCGGCAAGCATACTGGGGGTACGCTCAGAACTGCTTTTGCAAGAGCGCCGTAGTGACCGCGAACAGTGAGAGCGCAATGGTGGCGTAGAAGAAAAAGCGTTCAAGCTCGTCTTTCTCGTCGGTTGGGATGAGATTGGTTTCACCCATGACGGCGTACATATCGATACCTGCGTTGTTGCGTATCCATGCGGTGAGATTGCGAGCGCGGTCACGAGCTTTCGTTATTCGACGGTCGTAGTGCGCTATAAGACTTGCCCCTGAGAGCGCGACAGCAAAAGCCGCAACGAAGAGGCCGGCGGTGAGCATTTGCGACTTTGGTTGTGTGACAGCAGCTGTCGTAAAGAGGACGTTGAACGCTATAGTCCACTTGAAGACTTCCCAGCGACGGTTCTTGCCACCTTCGATGATGCGGCGTGCGTCGTCTAAGAAATTTTGTACGATGGGTACTTGGGCTTTGTGTTCATCATTCATTTGAGAAGCTCTGGGCTTTGTTAGTTGTTGCGGTTATGGGAACAACAAGAACTGGGGCTGTGTCTGCGTTGCCAGCGGCAATCGTCGTAAGCTAGTCTCTTTAGTCTCCAATCGGGCTCCGCAAGAGACTTTTGGGATCGCGGGCAAACTTTTCCCACAAGGCCATTGCCAGAAATGATTTGAGAAGGCATAGGGTTGCTTAGAATAGTGCGGGCGTAGTTCAGTGGTAGAACGTCAGCTTCCCAAGCTGAATGTCGTCGGTTCGATCCCGATCGCCCGCTCCATGAAATCAATGACTTAGAAAATTGAGATGGACCGCGCTCAGTTTCGGGGTCACGCCGGGGTCACAAGTAAACGGGCGGATTTTGACGCCTCCGCGACCGCTCGCGGTAATCAGTCCGCAATCGAAAACGTGAGATCCGAAGACCACGGATGACTCGCTCTCACCCGACCGTCGTGACGCGGCGAATGCGATAATTCATCCAATGTGGTGACAGTGAACAGAGCCCCCCAACGGCTTCGCTCAACATCATCGGCCTGGACGCTGCAGCCCGAATCCGCCGTGTTCCCGATAAATCGGATCGCTCTTCCGCGCCTAGCAATCGAGCCGGAAGTCTTTGCTCGTGAGAGGGCGCATCATTTCCTCGACATACCTACTTGCTGAGCGCCTCGCCGAATGCCGGGAGACCGGAACGGAGGAGGCCATGGCTTTCATCCGCCGAACGAGCTTGAGCCGATGAACCCCCAGACTTTTCCTATGAGCTGCTGCGCGCAAAATCCTATCCCTCAGCGGGCTTGCAACGATCTGGCCTACTGAAGCTGACGCCTTCGCGGCAGTTATGAAAGAAATAAGTCCCGGAACGTCCTGGCTCGAGACTCGCTTGCTAGACGTGATTGGGAGCGTACTCGCGTCTGCGATTGCCTAGGTTGGCAAGCGGGCGTGTTGGCCATCAATTGCTCTTGATGTACTCTTCCCATAGGAATATTGTCCGCCAGGTGGTGTTGTCCGCAATTATGACGTGGGAAGCGGACTGAATATTTCCCATTGGATACTTTCAGGAGTTTGCTTATGCGGAAGCGTATAGTTACCGCAGCAGCGGTCATGCTAGTCAGCCTCAATACTTTTGCACTCGCTGAGTCCCCCAGAAGACCACCCGTTGAGACGCTCATAAGCCAAGTTCAGGATGCTCTCTTTATCGTTGCGCGAAAGCTGCCCGACGAGAGCCTTCCTCCGCTAAATACCGCCGAGGTCACCCTGCAGACAACAGTTGGCACTTCGCAAAAGGGAGGCTTCGAGTTCTTTGTTGTCACATTTGGGGGAAAAATCGACGAAGAAGAGGTTCAGAGTATCGTTCTAACTCTTACGCCCCCATCGCCGAAGGATCCATCGCCGGTTGCGGCGAGCGACTTTGCAGCCGCACTGGCGGACTTGATTGTAGCGTCAGCTAAGAGCGCAAAAAAAGCCCAAGATAGGCAGCCGGCTCTTGAGTTGAGCAAGCTCGTCGCTAGTATCTCGTTCGTCGTGAAATCGAGCGGAGAGGCTGGTCTTAAATTGGTCTTCGTGCCCGTCACTTTGAATTTCGGTGGCGGCATCAGCAAAGCTAACATGCACAAGGTTCAATTGACATTCGGAAAAGCCGACAAAAAGTGAAGTGGATTATGCGACGCTATATCGCCGCTGCATTGACTTTCAGCATCATGGTTGTCCCGTGCTATGCACGGGCCTGCTTTTTCGGAAGCGCTTTTGTTCCACCCCAATATGCCTCGTTTGCTGAGGCAAATAGGGCTTATCTCGGATCGCTTGTGATCGTACAAAGGTCCGATGGGCAGCTCAAAGGTCTTCAAGCTAACGAAAGCAAGGGGGTCGGATTTCTCATAGATCAACGCTCTGGTCTTTTTCTCACCGCAGCGCACGTCGTTGCGGCGACGCTACTCGATGACAAATCTGTAGCGGCACTCAGAGCCAAGGCAGGCCCCACTGGCTTGATCGATGTGCCGCCCGTTACAATGCACGGCCGATTGGCAAGCAGTTTCTCTGATAAGATCACCTTCGATAGGGTTTTGGTCCATCCGCACCAAGACGTTGCAGTATTGCGCGTTACCTCTTCGGACCTATCAATGATAAAGCAGGCGCGTCCCTTCGAGCTAGTGTTCGCGCCCGGCCCGGCTTATCGAAATCCCCCGGTAGCTATCGCCCGCTTCGCTTATCTCAAGCAGGCAATAGTCGAGCTGATGCATGGATTGCCGACGGACGGACAAGATGAAGATCAAAGGTATCACGCGGTTATCAAGAATCGTCCATTCGAACCCGTTTGGCATAACGGTCATGTGATACCCGAGACTGAAACCCGTTTGAGAGTGGGGGCTGCTGCTGTCGATGGCGATAGCGGAGGTCCAGTTATACTGGACACAGCCGCCGTTCTCGGAGTTGTGCGCGATCAGCAAAATCGAGACCATCTTCTTGCCGAAGCACTTTATGGTATCCTTAGAGACAAAGACTTTCTGCGCAAAGTGGAAAGTCTACGCCGCGAGGATGTCGTAGAAGTAGCTAGGGCGATCAATCAAGGAGGCTTCGCCAATTGGCGACGGTCGCTCTCGTCGGAGGCGGCAGGGGAATATTTCTCCAATCTAGATGCCGCGCATCTCTTTGGCAAATTGGCTGGTCAGCCTAGTCTCGTCCCAGAGTTTAAAGCGGCGATTGAATGCCCTATATTTTGGGCAATGCATTTGAGATACGGCCCGCACCATTCTATTGACGGTGTCAGTACCTTCGCGAGCCTGGGAGAAAGTGATCAACTCGGTCGTGCCCGCGCTTTGGCTCAAGCTGCCGTCGAATCAAAGTCTCGCGGGGCGAATTTCGGGACTTTCTTACTGGCTGAGCAAGCGGCCGAATCCTATTCGACTTTTATCGCTAATCGGATAACGAAAGAGAGACAAGGCAATAGGGCCGCGACGTGCACAATTGCTCCCATGGCGGAAGCTGCGGGCAGTGACTTGAACAGCATGATATCTGAGGCACAGATAAAAGCGCCATCGTTCAATACTCAACTCTGTGCATTCTCGTCCCCTGACAATGAAACCGCTGTCGCATTGGTAGAGCTGTTCGAAATGCGGAAAGTGCAGGTCGAATTATCGAGTTCCCACGGCTACAGGTTGGGAGATGACGCCATAGCCTTTTCAAAATCAGCATCTGCCTCTCCAATTCTCGCTTATTGGATCGCTGACAAGGACGCGACGAAGGCTAAGGCTTTTGAGCAGTTAGGCAATTTATTCGCGTTGAATGGCGACACAGACGGTGCTTCGAGATCATACAAAGCCGCCTACACAAGTTATTTGAGAGCATCGATACCTGATCTTGCTGACAAAGCAGCAAATCAATTCGGCCTGGCTCAATCAGAAGCCAGCAAATCGCCGACTGATTATAAAATCGAAATATTGTCTCACCCTTCTATTGATGAAGCTCTTATCTCTGAGATTGTCAGGAAGCCGTTGCAGTTGCGCGTCCCATAGCTAAGCCAGGGGCAAGTTTGGGCGACCAGTAGTAGCAACGGGTAGAGCGCCCGTTCGATGAGTTATCACTGGGACCGCCGCACGGCTCTTCAGCCTCAGCGGCAATCGACACCTAGCGGCCGTTCACTCGGGCGCTGGAATGCTTGCCGGATTCCATACCACCTCCCACAAGTGACCATCGGGATCACGGAAGTAGCCGGCATAACCGCTGTAGAAAGTGTTCTGTGGCGATTTCACGATATCGGCGCCAGCTCCATTGGCCTTGTTCATCGCTTCGTCGACCTCCTCCCGACTGGCTACGTTGTGACCAATCGAGAAGGATGTAGAACTGGTCGGGGTTTTTGGTAGACCGCTGTCGTGTGCGAGATCGTCTTGCGCCCAGATCGCTAGTCTCAGGCCTCCGAGCAAATCGAAGAATGCGACGGCACCGTGGGCAAACTCCCGACCAACGATGCCTTTTGTCGGCAGCCCGAGGCCGTCGCGGTAAAACGCCAGGGACCGTTCAAGATCGGTAACGGCAAGCGTAATCGCTGATATTCTCGGTTTCATTGTGATGCTCCACGATAACATCGCCTCGAGCGAGCTAGATCGCTCCAAGCTCCGAAAGCAAGGCTTTGCCTACCCGTTCGTGCGAGCGGGCGTTCGACACATCGTCCGTTGGTACCGTCGGCCGTTCGCTGGTCGCTCGTCGCAATCCTAAGCTGAGCCTCCATTTCAGGCTGATTACGCTTTACGAGTAGCGTCCCCTCCTATCCATGCTGCGCAGAGTGTTTTCACGCGTTCGGCCGTGCGTGCGCACGTCCCAACGTCCGTTCGTTCGCTCGGTCCATCTGCACACAACCTCAACGTCCGCCAATACGCTGAGCTCGTTCGGCCGTTTGTGCGTTCGGGGCTTCTTGGCCTCGTCCGTACGCTCGCTCTTCCGTTCGCTCCAACGGAACTTCACCCGCTCGGCTACTCGCCTTGCGGAAAATCAGCATGTTTCCTTACTGAATCTGACGCGTTCGCGTGCTCGGACGTTCGCCCGTTCGTCGCTCAGAATTGCAACACCCCATCCCGGCAACTGCCCAACAAACAGCCTCTTTGTATTGACGGTCGCATGCCGCCGACCCCATCGTCACGCCATGAGCAATAAACACGGCGCCCGCTTCATCTCCTTCGCCTCACCGAAGGGCGGCGTCGGCAAATCCACCTCGTGTCTCGCCATCGCAGGTGCGCTGCTTGCGCAAGGTGTGAAAGTTCGGATCATCGATTTCGACCAGACCGAGACAATCTGGCGGTGGTACACGACCAGTCCCGCCGCCCAGCAGATTGCAAACCTTACTGTCGAGCAAGGACCGCACAGCGACCATGGCGACTACATCAGCTCGTTGTGGGGTGGCGCCACTGATTATGTCCTCCTGGACCTCGCCGGCTCGCTGAGCGAACTCACGCTAATGATAGCGGCGTTCGCGACGCTGACAATCACCCCTGCCAAAGTGAGCGAGCCCGATATCATCGAGGCCAACAAGATGGCCAACAAGCTGCACGCGGTGGCGCGCCGCGTAAGCAAGCCCATCAATCACCGCATTCTTCTCAATGAAGTGCCGAATATCGTCTCGCGCGACGAGGTCGACCTCATCGAGCAAATCGACAGCAGCAATCTGGCCCGCTTCCAGACCATTATTCGCCGTCGCTCGTCTTACAGCAAATCCTTCTCGCGCGGCACGCTTCCCCATTTCGCGGACCCAATCAACCCGAAGGCCATCGCCGAGATTGATGATCTCATGCGCGAAATAGACGCCATCTTCGAAAACGATCAACTGAAAGCTGCAGCATGAAACCAGCGCTTCCCACCAAGAAGATGGCCCTGGGAGTCGACCCTGACATCATGCAGACGATGGCAGCGGTGAAAGAGGTCGCGCAGGAGTCCAACATCCCAACCGTCGTGCATCCCAAAATCAGCACGAGCACTGCGGCGCCCTCACCTGTTGTCTTACCCGCACCTCCTGCACCACTGCCGGATGACGTTGCACCTGTCGTCGCCAAGAAGGTGAGGGGCCCCAAGCCGGCACCGGTCCGGCGCACGTCCGTTGATCTGCCCGTATACGTCATCGAGCAAATCCGCTCGATGGCCTACCACGACAACAAGACCAAGCGGCGTGTGATCCTTGAAGCCTTGAGGGCAGGGGGGCTCACCGTCAAGGACATCGATCTCGAGGAAGGACCTGCCGATGCTTGAGGTTGGCCTCCACATCCGAGCGGACGAGCGCCCGAACGGGTGCTCAGTCGAAGGAGCGAACGCGACATCGCCGGTACAGCCAGGCCTTATCACCGCCATTGAAAAGCCCGATCTGCTCGAAAATGCTCAGGCACCGGCACGAGGCACGGTCGCGCTGATGTCGCGAGAGGCCTTTGGCGATCTCTCCCTCAAGGACAAGAATACATACCTCAACAACGTCTCGCGGCTGATAGCCAGCACGCGTGGCCAAGCCGAGCCTCAGCCTCTCGATAAGGACAGCCTCGCCCGGCTCCGCCGCTTCTATATGCGCCGCAAGGCGTCGGAGCTTGCCTTGCAGACGGTCGGCGATGACGGCTTGCGCGCGACGCTCAAATCCTTCTCGGAAACCATCCACCTCGGCGAGGTGAGGAAAATCATCGCCCATGAAGCACGACCGGTGGTGACCTACCGCGAGCCACCACCCGATGATGCGCAGCTCATGTTCTTCGTGCCGCCCGTCCACGACGCGCCGCTCAAAGACGACATGAACCTGATGGATGTGGCGCCGTTCTCGCTCTCCAAGACCATCCGCCAGGGCATCATCCGCTACGAGCTCAAGGACGCCATCATCACCATCGAAGGTGGGGCGGAGGTGGGGCTCGTGACCTGCTACGACTACGACATCTTCATCAACATGGTGACCAGCCTCGCCATCGCCATGCGCGATTATCGCATTGCCGAGAAGCGCGGCCTGCGCCCATCGCTGCCGCCGCGCGTCTATCGACCCAAGGCTGCCGACATCCTGCGCTTCTGTCGCCGCGAGCGGGGAGGGAAGCAGTACGCGCAGTTGGAGAGCGCGCTCGATCGCCTTCAAGCCACCCGGTACAAGATCACCAACCTCACGCAGAACAACACCCGGCGCGCTTCGGAGAGCTTCCCGCTCATTGGTCGCTTCAAGGTCGTCTCGCGCACGCGGCAGAACTTCATCGACGAGGTTGAGATTGAGATTCCGGAATGGGTGTACGAGGGGGTCGTGACGCACGACGAAGCGCCAAGCATCCTGACCCTCCACCCGGACTACTTCCTCATCTCGCGGCCGCTTGCACGCTTCATCTATCGCCTGGCCCGCAAGGCCTGCGGCACCTCCGGTGTCGCCGAGTACGGGCTGCGCACGCTCTACGACCGCTCGGGCTCGCAAATGCCCTTTGGAAAGTTCTGCAAGATGATTGCGGAGGTGGTGGAGGCCACATCCACGACGCCGCTGCCCGACTACGACATCGCCATCACCCAGGGCAAAAACGGCGACAAGCTGCGGATGCTGGACCGCAGCAGGAAACCGCCCGTCGTGGAGGAGGCCGCCTGACCTGGAATGATGTACGCCATGCGTCCAAAATGACCGCCAACCCGGCGGACTGTTGGCGATGCGTCAATCGAGCTGAAAGCGGCGCATTTGCAGGCTACGCGTGGTCGTATCGCTGCATCTTCGAGATCTCCGCGCCGGGGCGAATTTGGACGGCGGGCGTACTTCACTCCCCCTCTCACGTCCAAAAATCCTGACGCGGGGAGCTGATCTTGCGGCACGTTCGTCAGTTCGCATTTTGGACGAGGGCCGTACTTCACTCCCGCGCTCGCGTCCAAAATCCGCGTCGTTGGTACCCGCGATGGGGAAGGGGAGGGCGGTGCGGTTCTGGACCGGCGCCGTACTTCACTCCGCTTGTGGCGTCCAAAATCCTCGCGCCCTGCTTCTTGGACGTTCGCCGTTCTTCATTCCATTCATCATCCGAGCCAGCGCGCACGCGCACCGTTCTTTGCCTTCGCGCGGGGAGGGGCTCGTCGATAACCTCGAAAACCCACTCAATGCCGTCCCAGGACCATTTCATGACCCAAGCCTCTGCCTAGACCTTATTCAGCCCATCACCTGTTGGAGGAAGCTCCGCTGCCGACTGGTGGCCCGTGGCCTTCCATCACCAAAATCAACGCGAAAAAACCGCCGCAGGCATTTTAAAGATATTACTGGTTTTAAAGAGGGTTTTAGAGAAGAGGTTTCCGGTGGGAAAGATGTCGGCGCATCAGTGATATAAGCGCCCTTTCCAGACTTGATGTACGGCCGGTCCAGATTGAAATACGGCACGTCCGGAATGATGCACGCCCTGGCCAGAACGAAGTACGCCCAACCCGCCCTGATGTACGAACCGTCCGAAAATCTGGGGATAACTGTCCCCACTTATCAACACGCGTCGCGCGCGACGGAATGATGCCTCGGCGCGAAGATTGTAACTCTTGGGCGATACGTTAGCGATAACCCCCTAGGATCAGGCACGCTCAGTCCGGCACAGGATTGGCCCAAGCTGATGGATGAGAACGCAATTGTCATAGCGCCCGAGGATGCGGGGCCGCATGCCATCGAAGTGCAAGTGCTGAAGGTCTTCGACGGCGACGGGTTCCTCACGCGCATGAGCGCCTGTCAGAAAGCTGGCGAGCCCGGCCATGGTGACGAGGTCGAGGTCGCCGTGCGGCTGGGATTTATTGATGCGCCTGAACTGCAGCAGCCCGGCGGACGCGAGGCGCAAGCCTTCCTGGACTCGCTGATTGGCGGCCGCACCGTCTGGCTCAATATCCTGACCAAGATGGACACCGGGCAATCCGTTGACCGGCACGGCCGCGTGGTCGCGGTTCCCTATGTGCGTGAAGCCTATGCCGAATGCACCTTCGCAACGCCAGATCGCCAGCTCCACCATGTCCATCGCTTCGGACGCCCCCTTTCGCTTTCGCGCAACATCGAGCTCGAGATGGTCCTCAATGGTTGGGCGTGGGTCGTCGAACGCTACGAGCCGCATCAACGCTACCTGGAGGCCCTCGAGGACGCGCGGCGCAACAGGCGCGGCATCTGGGCCCTCAGCGAGAATATGCCACCGTGGGAGTACAAGAGGCTGCGAGCCATTCAGACCTATGTCGATCGCTCAAAAGCGGTGGCGAGCAACGCGCCCGACTGTCCGGCTGCAGCCTGCGGCGGCAGCCTTGTGCGGCGTATGGGCAAGTTCGGCGCCTTTCTGGGATGTACGAACTATCCGCGATGCCGCTACTCATGTGCCATTGCAGCTGAATAGCGATAGCGTCATCGTCGCTGACGCGTCGATAGCCCGGACATGCACTAAAGGAGGGCGAAAAAACCTTCAGCCCTGCTTAGACCATGCCGGCCGGGAACGCGTCGACCATGTCTGACAGCGGATAGATCTTGTCGACCATGCACACGATGGCGCCGCGTCCCTGGTTTAGCTTGAGGCTCTCCGCAATAAGCAGGCGCCGGGCCGTACGGCCATCCGGCCGGGACGTGGTCTTGACCTCGATCGGTACGAGGGTCTGGCCATCGATGGAAAGGACATCCACTTCGCGGTCGTTGTGGTCACGGAAGAAGCTGAACTGTGGCGGCTGCCCGCGATTGTAGAACCCTTTCATGGCTTCGCTGACGACATAGGTCTCAAGGAAGGCGCCGGCGGCGGCCCCACGCGCCAGCGACTCTGCCGATTTCCAGCCGCCAAGCCACGCCGCCAGGCCCGTGTCGAGGACGTACATCTTCCTCGCCTTCACCAGCTTGCTGTTGGCATTGCTGTGGTACGGCTCGACCATGGCGATAATGCCGGAGGCCTCGAGAATGGAGAGCCAGTTGCGCACCGTGGTGCTCGAGATATCGGCCTCGTTGGCGATTTCACTCACATTTGCCAACTGGCCGGTTCGGCCCGCCACCAGCTGCATGAACAGAAGGAAAGCGCTTTCATCACCCACGCGTGCGAGATCCCGCACATCGCGCTGAAGGTAGGTCTGGACGTAGGCCGGATAGAACTCTTCCGGCGTGAGGCCGCGACCATCGTGCAAGGCCGGGTAGCTTCCGCGCCAGATCCGCTCGAAGATCGCGCCGACCTCAAGCGCTCGTACCGGCGTCGCAAGACGCTCTTGCAGCGGCAGAGCGTCAGGTTCACCCAGCAGTTCGCGCGTGGACAAGCCTGCCAGGTGGAGGATGGCCACCCGGCCGGCGAGAGACTCGGTGACGTTCTTCATCATGTGGAATTGCTGCGAGCCGCTGAGCCAGAACTGACCCCGCTGGGGGTTCTCATCGACCCGCATCTTGAGCAGCGGGAACAGCTCAGGCGCATATTGCACTTCGTCAATGATGGTCGGTCCCTTGAAGCGCGACAGGAACAGCTTCGGCTCCCTTTGGGCCTGCAGGCGGTCTTCCGGATCGTCCAGGGTCACATATTGAGCGTCCGGAACGGTATGGCGAAGAAGTGTCGACTTTCCGACCTGCCGTGCGCCGGTCACCAGGACGATGGAATACTTGCTCCCGTAATTCAGGAGGGCTTTTTCCAGGGAACGTCGGATAAACAATGTAGGGTACTTTCACTTTCAAAGTGAGAATACCCTACATTCTTGGTGACGGCCAATTCTTTTCAATGCCCATGTAATCTGAGCGCTGGTTATATCTGGTCAGCAATGTGGTTTGAATTGTGTTGCAGTATTCAACACGCAATCGCGCACATTCAGATACTTAGCCGTGGGCGGGCTTCTTATCTGCGTAAACGTGTCGAAAACATCGCCCTAAGTCAGTGTTTTTGACATTGGAATGCCGTTAAGTGAAGGAATCCGGCGGACGGGCCAAGGTCCAGGCCATGCTTGCGACCCAGCAAGGCGAAGGCGTGAGCGGGTCGGGGGCGGAGCGCCAGGGGCTTTCGGTGTTTCGCGCCAATCCTCTTGCGGCAAGTCCATGCGGCAGAGTGCACGCCACGTTCACGACCGCCAAGGGCCGCTGCAGACGGGGCCCTGCCCATCTTCGCGCCTTCGGTTTCAGCCCGGCGGACGATGTCCTGCGTCGCGCCAAGTTCTGCGCACGGGCCGTGCGAGGTGGCCCGCAACCCAAATGAAAGCTAAACCAATGACGCAAACCGCCAAGACCCCTGAAATCACCTACAGCGCCTTCGCCGTGCAAGACGGACGCAAGGGCCAGAAGTCCTACTGGACCCGCATCGGCCGCCTCTTTCCGCACGATGATGGCAAGGGCCAGGACCTGGTGCTCAACGCGCTGCCGGTGAACGGGCGCATCGTCATCCGCCAGGATGAGCCGCGCGAGCAGGGCGAGTAAGCCCTCTCACGGCGCAGACGGCCCGCGATGCGGGCCGCATCTTTGTTTCTGATTTAGCGTTCTTATGGGGCCACATGGCCCAGTTGACGTTGAAATGTCATTTGTCCAAAGGATGCCACTGCACTCGATCAATAGGGGATGAAGTTCGGTCGTCTGGCTGGCGCCGCAGGCAGAGGAGCCGACCTGGTTCCAGTCGACCCCGACGCCTTCGCCTTGCCGTCCGTGTCGACCCTTATGGCAACCTCTATCTCTCTCCTAGCCGGTTGTCCGTACTGGGAGTCGAACGCATCGGCATACTGAATACAGTAGATCTCCGGTGCGGTTAGCCTCAGGGCCTTGAGGGCGTCCTCCCGGCCACGAGCGTCAGCCACACAAAGATTATATCGGGCTCGCCAGTCTGCGGGCCGTTCGAACGGCTCATCCAAGTTGCCATCAAAACGATCCGCACCGAAGATCGCCTCTGACGACTCCTGCTTCGGAAACACGAGGCTGAGCGTCAATTTGTGAACGTCCACGCGCGAGCCATAGAGATGCCCACCGGCCGAAATCAACCGGAAGGCATCAGGAACAGGCGTGAGCTTAATCGCGCCATTCACGCCGCCGCTGACATCCGTGGTGAAGACCAATGCATCGACGAAGCTATCCTTAGAGCCACCTTGGTCGATGAGATTGATAAAGGTAGAGGCTACGCGATCCACGCCAATAGAACCACCGAGTGGATAGACCACGTTGTTGCTTCGCGCTTCGTACGCGTTGCAGAGTTTCTCAGATGTGAGCAACTTCCCCCAACGGTCCTGAGTCTTGAATGTGCGTTTTCCTTTCCTCGTCAAGAGCAACGCTGCCGATGCATCAGCATCGACGGTTTTCGAGGCTAGCGGCAGCCTGAATGCCAGTTCCCCCTTGGTATGGTTCTGCTCCGTAATCTCAAACTCGAAATCGTACACTGCCGCAGCATCCAAGTATTGTGTAAGCTCCCGAGCTCTTCCTAATTTTGCATCGAGCTGCTTGCTAAGCTTCTTCTGCAGCTCCTTCAGCTTGATCGTTTGGTCTCGCGGAGATTTAGTGGCGTAGCGCAGTCTGTTGTATTCCTGCCGGTTTATTTCTTGTTGCTCCTCGACTATCCCCCCGATCGCGTGAACCAATGCAACAATAGATGCGTCTCTCGTTGCGGTGGCAGGCGTTATGTTCTTCGCTTTAAACCACTTCACAACACGCTGTTCGATCGCCGGAGTTTCGAAAATCTCCCGCAGGCGTACTTTGTCGTGCGTTATCCTCTCCATCACCGCCGCGCGCATCTCGCAGCGCCCGTGGAGGACGATCTGTTCGGTTTTCAGCAGTGCAACATCGTCGGGTACCGGATAGATCGAGCAGCCAACGAGGGTCGTCAGTACCGCAAGAGCTATCAAGCTGGAGAATTTTCGGAGAAAACTGCGGAGAAAAACGCAAGAGGCAAAAGGTTGCAAACGCAGATGAGGTTCATCTTGCACGACACACCACGCAATACAAAAAACTGCGGAAGCTCTCAGCGGGGACCGAAGGAATTAAAGCCTATTAAGCTAAGCCGCGCAAAATGAAGATGTCAATTTTCGCCGAGTTCAGAATGCGGCGCGTTTCTGCGATTCCGCAAGTCGTGTTGCAAAGCTGCCACCGCTCTTGGAGCTTTCGAAATTTCGTTACGCCAGTCAGCTTCCGTACTCGCTTGTTGAAGAGAAGTTATACTGCTCAAGCCAGGTGACGACCTCCTGCTGGCGATAGAGCACCCGGGATTTCTTGCCGGGGCCGACCTTCAGGTAGCGCGGCCCGGTGCCTTCGACGCGCATGCGCTCCAGCGTGCGCCGTGAAATGCGCAGAAGACCCGCCACCTCAACAGTGGTGAGGAACATCACCTGCTGTGCTGCGCCCGCCTCCGTCACGTCCTTTTGGCTCGCCCTGCTCCGCCTTATCCCATCCTACCATCGGAAGGCATTGGAGCCGCCAGTCCTTACTGCGCTAAAGGCGTGGCAGCCTCCGGATATACGTCTCCATCTGGAGTGCCGCGATCCTGTGCTCAATTGGCGGATGCGAGTGGAATGCCGTGTGGAACATGAAACGGTAGTTGTTGCGCTCGAAAGAGGTCGGGGGAGGGGAGGCCTCGATGGCGCGCAGTGCGCCAATCATGGCTTCCTTGCTGGTGAGCGCGGCGCCGATGGCATCCGCCCAGTACTCGCGTTTGCGCGAGAAGCTGTTGATATAGAGCTCGGCGAAAACGCAGAGCACCCACCGCATCCACACTTTGGCACCCTGGAAGGCGGCGAACCAGACGCTGGCATTCTGGAAGGTGCGCATGAGCATCATGCGGCGCATGTCCCCGCTCAGCACATGGCCCAGTTCGTGGCCAATGACCGCGTCCAGCTCGTCGGGCATGAGTCGCTCGAGGAGGGGCGTGCCAATGGCGATGGTCGCGTCTTGATGGTCCCTGCCCATGGCGAAGGCGTTGGCGATCGGCATCGTGCCAATGCGCGGGCACGGAACGCCGAGGTTGTGCGCCATGTGCTGAAGCGATTGTGCGAGCGGGTGGTCGGCAGTGACTTCCTTGAACTCGATCTCTTTGAGTGTGCGCTGATGGGCTCGGCTCATGCCCGCGAAGCCCCAGACCGTGCACCACGTCGGCACAAGGATGGCACCAACGATGCTGGCGCCGGCAATGACGAACCCGACGCCAACCGGTGTTGTGACCAACGCCGTCCAGGCGATGGACGTCCAGCTTAAGAGGACAAGCATCATCCATGTGCCCGCCACCGAGCCATGGAGAGCTTTGGCATTGACACTTCCTAGCTGCGGCGGTGTCGGTCGTATCTTTGGTGACTGAGGAGTAGCCGGTCGCAGGGATGGTCGGTCATCCGATGTGCTTGAGGGGGGCAGTGGCGGCGGGCGTGTCGAAGCACGTGCTACAGGCTCGCTCAGACGCGAATAGTTGTCCATTCGCTGCAGATCTGGCGGCCGGTCGTACGCATCGTACGAACGTGATGGCCCCGCTGCGGGTGTAGGCGACTCGCTCTCGAGCGCTTGACTATAGTCATCCACGCGGTCTGGCCACTCGCTCTCTGACGGTGTGGCCAAAACCTCGAGAATGTCGGTCGGCGGCTGTCCTGCTGACAGAAGCTGGTGTGCGCTATGCCACATCAGCGTGCGTCGCACTATCGCGCGCGCGGCCGACCTACCGCCACACTGGATCCATTCGTCCAATAATCGACAAATCTCGTTGCACAGTGTGGCGTACTCGTCGCGCAGCTGGTGCGACACATAGGGCGCGCAACGCACGACGATCAGGCGCGGATGTTCCCAGCTTTGCTCAGAGACCATGTCCTCAATTGACGCCTCGAACCCGCTCGAGAGTTGCCCGGCGCCCTGTTCAAACAGGGTGCGCATGGCGGCGTCGCGGAACCCATTGGCGCCAGCCCTCAGCAGGTTCTCCACTTCGACCTGCTCGAGTAGTAGTTCATGCTCGGTGGGCACTGACACTTCGTTTTGCTGTGCCGACATGTCAGCGTCCTCGACGTAGTGGCGTCACGTTGCCTTGAGAATTGCCCGTTTCAATGTAAACGGGCAGCAGCTCGCGCCAGTGACGGCGTTGCGCCTTGATGGGGTAGCCGCCCGCCTGCTTGGACAGAATGATGGTGGTGGACGGGTGTGTTTGGCCGGGCTGGCGCTGTGACAGGTAGGTGCCGACCTCAAAGGGCGTAAGGAGCGCGCGCGGTGTGAGAACAACGGGCTCGTTGATGGAAACGCCCTGGCCGACATTGCGGCCATAGGCGGTGCCGCCGACCTGCACCGGACTGACACTCTCGTTGTCGTTGACCCCCACCGAGTAGGAGTAGTTCACGTTGGCGTCCTTGTGCGCGAAGGTCGTGATGCCGAGGCTGGTTGAGATGTGGCGCTTGGTCTGCTCGTCGTGCGTTGCGCCGAAATACACCTGATGGTCAGTCTGCGAGAGAAAGACGTTGGCCCAGCGGCCGTAGACGGCCTCGAGCTGCGCCACGTCCTGCACGAAGAACCAGAACCAGGCGCCGGATGACCGCATCTGGGCGACCGCCTCGCGCATGAAGGGCATGTCGCGCAGCGCCGGAAACTCGTCGATGATGAACAGCACCGAGGCCTTGTCCGCTTCGTCCCGTTCGGCGAGCGCGCTGAAGGCGCAGCCAATCATCGCGCGAATAAAGCGAAAGCTGGTGTGGGTCTCCTTGAGCGGGATGGTGAGGTAGACCGTGGCCGGGGAGGCGGCGAGGTCGGCAAAGGCGAAGCTGCTCGCGGAGGTTGTCTCGAAGAAGCCGGGGTGGCCGTCGAGGAAGGCCAGGTTGGAGTTGATCTCGGACAGGAAGGCCGACACCTGCTTGCGCTCGCGGCTGGCAAAGGCCCGCGCCTGGCGGCGCACATAGTCGCTGCGGCCTTTCTGGGCGTAGAGGTTGAGGATGTCCTCGAAGTAGGTGACGTTCGCCTGCCGCTCGGCCTTCTCGCCAAGCATGGGTGCGCTACAGACAAGCCGCACCTCGGACAGTGTGGCCTTGCTGAGGTCGTCGACCAGTTCAGCCAGTTCCAGCGTCCCCAGAATGAGGAGGGTCAGCAGATTGACCGCCTCGTTCTCGAAGAACGCGGCCTCGGCGGCGCCCTTGTCGCCCTGACGGACGACGAGCATCTCGGCGAGCTGGCGGGCGCGAGCGCCTCGCTCGCGTGGCGGGCCAAGCTCGAGCAGGGGGTTGTACCGGTCGGCCGTGTCCGTGCCTTCCGTTGCAAACGGCGCCAAGCGGTAGACCTTGCCGAACCGGCGGCGGCGGGGGGCGGTCAGCCGATACAGCTCTCCCTTGGGGTCGACCACGACCACCGACCCTCGATAGGTGTGCAGATTGGCCACGATCTGCGTGGCGCTTTTGCCCTGGCCGGTGCTGGCGACCGTGAGGAGATGGCCGGGGTATTGGGCCACGAGGGGAATGCCTCTGCCGCTGCCCGTTGGCTCAAGCTCGCCAAGCAGAAGGCCGTCTGTCCCCTCATCCGGGGCCCAGCTCCCCTGCAACCCGGAGAGGTCCGCCGCCGCCGCCCAGCGGGCCGAGCCGTGAACCGGGGGCGGCGCCTGAAGACGCTCCGACTGCGCATCCGCGACTTCCCGCGCCTTCCGTCCCACGGCACTCTCCGGCGCCGGGAGGCCGGTCCGCAATGTGTGGTTGATCTCGTCGGTGGTCTTTTGTCGGGCCTTTTTGCGCCGGTAGCTCGAGGCGATCCAGATGCCGAGAGCAAACAGGGCGAGAACGATACCGAATATCTGCATCAGCAACCCTCTATGAATTAAGGGCTCAGCTCGGCGCGGGGGAGGGGCCTGTTGGGCCCTAAACCTCCCCCGGACCCCCTCCGGCCGGCGGTCCCCCATGCGAGGGAGGAACGCCGTCCGCCCAACTGCCGCACGGGGGCATCTGCAACCTGCATTCCGTGCCCCGCCCGCGCTGGACGACGCTATCGCTTTGCGTCCTGGCGCCACGCGGGGCCTTGAATATCCGCACTCATCGTATACACTGCGGCAGTGGGTCAGAGCGCACTTATGGGTTTGGGGCATAGGCCCGCAAACCCGGTGCGCTCATCGGGGCCGTCACATCTGGTTCGTGGAGACGCGGGGATGACGCAGGAATTGGCGCCCGTACGAATCGAAATCACCGAGGATGCTACGGCGGGCATCTCGATTCGTCTGCACAATAATGGTCATTTCCCGGACCTTCTGAAGGGTATTCCCAAGCATATTGTGCGGCGAGCGCGGCCGTGGCTGTGGAACAGTTACGAGCGGCGCGTGCTTGTGAAGGCAAGGTCGCTGACCTGGCAGGGGCGGCGTCTTGTGCGCCAGATGCTCATCGCGGAACGCGCCAAGGCTCTGATGGCACGCGAGCTGCAACCCAAGCGCGCGGGTTGGTTGGCTCGGCGGCTGGCGGCACGGGCGGCGGGGCGGGACGGGGCGGCGCGGGCCGCAGCCGTGCTGCCGCAGCATCGCGTGACCGCCCGCATCCAGACAGGCTATCAATCCCGGTCTAAAATGCGTGCGCAACCTGTGCGGCGCGAAGTGACTGACCGCAGCCAGCAGGATGCCGACACTCGTCTCCCCGACAGGGGGCGGGCAGCGCCGATAGCCTTGGCCGAGCAGCTCGTGCGCGAGGCCCAGGCTGTGGCGGGCGAGCCTCAGGTCCGCGAGCCAGGGCGGGAGGACACCCTTCATGCCGAGGTTCTCCGGTTGGCAGGGGTTGGCCAGGCGCAAGGCGGGCAAGAGCCGCAGTCGCTTGCCGAGCAGATGCTCTCGAACTCGGCCCTTACGGGTCTGAGGGCCAGCCCCTTGCCGCGAGAGGAGGGCCAGCAGCGGTCCCGCTAGTACGCCATGGCCATCTACAGTCTGCGTCTCACCCCCATCGGCAAAACCACCCAGAAGCGGCCCTACACGGCGGCGGCGCATGTGCGCTACATCGCCCGGCCGGGGGCGGCGTCGCATGTCATGGCGGCGCGGATGCCGGACAACAAGGGCCGCGCTCAGCGGTGGCTGCGGGCGGCCGAGAAAGCCGACCGCAAGAATGCCCGTGTGGCCGACAAGATGGTCATTGCTTTGCCCAAAGAGCTGACGCTCAGGCAGAACATCGATCTGGTACGGGCCTTCGCCGATACGCTCACCCAGGGGCGGGCGTCGTGGTTCGCCGCCATCCATGCCCGAGGGAAAGACCGCCACAACCCCCACTTGCATCTGCTGGTGCGCGACCGCGATGTGCAGACCGGCGAGCGGGTGGTGATGTTCTCGGCTGGGCCCAAGGAGGCGCGGGCCCGGGCAGCGAAGGGCAAGTCTTTGCCGACGAGCCTTCATGCCATCCGGGCGCTGTGGGAGCGGTCGGCCAATGAAGCTTTGGAAGCGGCCGGGCGGAGCGAACGGATTGACCGCCGCCGGTTGGCAGCCCAGGGCATTCAGCGCGCGGCGCAAGTGCATGAAGGTCCAAATATTCGCGCCATGCACCAGCGGGGGCATCGGCCACGCTCGCGCGATCGCGTGGTGCGCAATGGTGTTGGACGGCGCCAGGGCGTGCGTACGGTCCGTTACGCCGAGATCGACCGGGGGCAGACGCGGGCCGAGTACAATGATGCCTTGCGGGCCAGTGCGCGGGCGTCAGCGAGGGTGGTGCGTGTGCAAGCCCCACCGGCGGTCGTCGAGCATGGGCGGTCCCGGCAGCCTGCGAGCATGGTGACGGAGGCGAGGACAACACCGCTTAACCCCGTTGCCGCACTTCAGCCATCGGCGTACGTTCGCCCCATGACCGATACTGCCGCCGACCTTCAAAGTGAGCTCGCCTCCATGCGCGAGGGGTTTGGTCTTGCGCGCGGCATGTTGCAGTCGGTCTTTGCGGGGGATTTTCGGGCACCGGCTGATGTTGTGGATGTGCTGCTCTCGCAGGCCGATGAGTTCGGCCCTGAGCATGCGGTCGAACGCTTATGTGAGGATCCGCGTGCGTTCGGCGACCCACAAAGGGATGGTGCCGATTATCGCTCGCGTAAGGATGAGCTGGTGGCCACGCTGAGTGCGCTCATAGACCGGCATGATGATCTGGACCGCGCGCAGCTTCGCTTGGAGGCACTGACGAACCGGGATGGGGCGTCTGCTCGGGAGATCAATATTCAGGGCGAGCTGTTCTCGATAGACATTGATGCGCGGGGGCTGCTGAGCGCCGAGCGCGTTGAAGCGCGCGATGAGCGGAAGGGTGAGACCCGGTCGCTGGCGGAGATGCTGGTGCAGACGCTGGATACTCCGCGCGCGGAGCCGCTTACGGAGCAAGAACGCTCGCTTGAAAGAAAGCGGTAGTGATTACGCAGGCTTACTTCAGGCCCCTATATGAGGGATATATAAAAATTCCAATTTCGCCCTTGCCGAAATTTCAATTTATGACGAGCAGATCGGGCGGCCCAATACATTGGGCCGCCTCCCTTACCGCACCGACCTATTTTTGAATGCAACGCATTCGGTCAATTAGGCACGGATCAAGACAAATAGGATTCTTCTGCCAATAGCACATTGGTCCATGAACCCTTGGAAAACTAATCGGGCACGGCAATCTCGTGCAGATCACCTCTCCACCCGGCCTGGCATTGGCCGGCGACAGCGAACCGAATGCCACAATCATGGTTACAACCAGAAGCCTCAACATGGCTATTCACCCCACATTTGAGGACGGGCCGGGCTTGGCCGATTGTTACCGACCAAGCCCACCGTCAATTAGAACTTGCAGCTTACAGTGACGGTGCACATCGGCGGCGACGGCGGCTGCGGCGGTATCGGGATTGTGCCGGTGCAGCTCACGGTAGTCTGGCACGAGAACGCGCTTGCCGGGGGCGCACTCATAACTGTCATGGCAACGCCGGCTGCGGCCGTCAGGTTGACGATCTTGCCCTTCATGGTGCTTACTTTCGAATGTGAGAGGGGAAGGCTGAAACTTCCCCACTCGGCCTAACCTGCAAGGCGGGCGCATCCCGCCTTGCAGTCGCGTCTCGAAGCCTCCTGATTGCTTCGTTGGCGACATCAGTATCGTGCCGAATTCAGTCATACAAAGCAAAGGCTTAAGGGCCAATTCCATTGGTCCAAACGTTCAACGATCTTGCCCCTGGAATTCGACGCCATGGCAAAGTCCGACAAGCGCGTTGACAAGCAGCGCGCCGCGTCCAATCGCTCCCAAGCGCCGAAAAGGATCAATGTGCAGCTTATCGATGCTGCCTCTTCCCCAAACGCCGAACTTTCCGCTGAAGTATCGAAAGGCCCGAACCGACCAACTGCTCATCGGCAGATGTTAGCGGCGAAGGCGACAACTGCGGAGGTGTCAGAGCGTCGGCCGGAAACGCACAATCCGGAAGCGGCCGCACGTGCACTGGAACTAAAGCTCCACAAGCAGCGCCTCAAACTCGCGCGGTATGTTTTGGCTGACGACTGGAGCTCGCCACTAACGCAAGCCGCCCTAGCTCGAAAGTATAACACTTCACCTGAAAATCTTTCGCGCCAGCCGCACTCTAGAGCACTGCCAGCAGACTTCCGTGCGGACACTGAGCGCGACCTGGTTGCCAAGTATCCCGATCTTGCCGAAATAGATGTCTGGGGCTCCAGGCCCGAGAAAATCATACGAGCAATGCACGCCAATTCAGATCAGCGCTCATTCCTAGCAGGCGTCTTAGGCCTTGAACAAGTAGAACCAGACAAGCTTATCGGGAAAATATTGGGTCACTTCGTCAACTGTTATATTTCCCGCACAAAAGGGGCGGTGCTGGACCATTTCGAATTCAAGAAGGGGCGCCTTTTTACCGACGAAGCGACGCTTGTTCATAAAAACTCGACAGCGCAAACTCCACCCCCTCACGGGTACGTTGTGATTCATGGTTCCGATAAATTGCTCGCTCGCTTGGAATACGACGGCGACTATCCGCCGGGGTCATACATTATCGACGTGCCGAATCACGCAACGATTACGGCCATGCTAGCAATAACGCTAGACATAAAGTTTGAGCGCAGATCGACGGTGGCGAGGCCCACCTTTATGATCCGCGTACTAGAGGAGCCGACACGTTTGAATCCCTACCATCCCAAAGGCACAAAAATTTACACGCTCGTTCACTCCATTCTTACCCAACTTTCAACCTACGATAATTCGCTCATGGAACTTTGCCATAGAAACGCACTGAACGATGCACTTTTGGAAGAGCTTCGATCCCTAATATAGCAAGAGCGGCGAGCCATTAGCTCACCTCCCCTGCGTCGACTAAAAGGTCGATAGTTTAGTCCTGCACGTGGTCGATCTCTCCGACCCACTGCGGTCCGATACCATTCATGAGCTATCTCCGTTCACCTCTTCGTAGGACCCTACTGTGGCCGGGAGAAGATGTTGAATCAATAAACACCTGGACAATCAGCTAGTCCAAAGCTGTCAAGCAACTTGACGCGAGGGAACAGACACACGGAGCTATTTAGAGAAGGCGCCCCGCAATCCCAACGGGTAGGGCGCCCCATTCGATGAGCTATCACCGGGACCGCCGTACGGCTCTTCAGCCTCAGCGGCAAGACGAATCCTAGCGCCCGTGCGAACGCCTTCCAACGACATTGCCCATGGATGCATCCCCTAACTTCATCGGGCCGCAATACTTCGGGGGTTGCGGGGGCAGAGCCCCCGCCTGATGCCCGTGGCCGTTGTGCTGGCAAGTGAGTCCGCTCAAGCCTCACCAAAGAAACAGCACCTGGCGGTGCAGGGGTTCGCCAGCTCTCGCGGACTGCCCCCGCTAAGGCGGCCGGAGGTAAAGGGCAGTCCGCGAGAGCCGGCTCCGAAGAAACAGCACCGCGCCAGAGCGCGCTGTCGGACATCCCTCGGCTAAGATGCAACAGGGGCTGAAGGGAATAGGTCGCGTTGCTTGGCGATGCTTACCGACTGTGCAGTGCGCATTGTGTCGCGACTGCCGTTCGGTAGCTTCAGAGTGTGATCGTCACGCACACCCGCAATGCCGAGGGACAGCGCCGCATCTACTTTGGCGGCAAGGCCAGCGTTGAGTGCTGGATTGAGCCCGATGACGACGGGCGTGGCTGGAGCTTCCACTGGCTCCCCGCCGTGACAGGGCAGCCGCTGCACGCAGCGGATGTTCGCGCCATCGCGGTCTACGCCTTGCAAAAGCTTGCGGAAGAATTGTCCGTCGCGACGCAGGACTTGCACCAGGTGCCCTTCGACACCATCGCGGCGCTCCACACCAGCGATCCCTTCATCCGCCGGCGCATGGCGCAGGGGCGGCGGAAGATTGTCGAACAGGGGTTCGTGGCGGCACCGCCTGTTGCCAGGAGTGAAGAACGATCGCATTCGCGCCCGCCGTCGCCTGTGGCACCGCGCATCATCCGGTAGTCGTCATCCAGCTCTCACGTCGGTCAGTATCTTGCGCATCGTTGCGGTGATTTCAATTGCCTCAGGATGTTGCAGTGCTGCACACACGCTGATGAAGGCGTGAGCAATGTGTCTTGTATGCTGGGCGTATATCGCGCCTGATGCCGTCATCAGGGCGAGGTATGCCTTTCTGGACAAAATGGGTCCATCAGGCACCGCGCATTCGGCTGTGGCCTCAAGCGCTCACCTCGCCCTCAAACGCCGGGGGGCTCGCAATCCGCCATGCCAGCAAAGGGACATCGCAAATCCCAGCCGCTGAACCGACAGGTCTATGTCCGCTTTCCCGATGCCGAATACGAAACCCTCAAGGCCGACGCCGCAGCCCGCGCCATGACCATCTCCAAGCTGACGCGTGCCCTCGCCATCGCCTACTACAAGCGCCAGCGGCCCGAGCTCAAACAGGCGCGCGGTCATGCCGCCGCGCTCATCCGCGAGCTCAACCGCATCGGCAACAACCTCAATCAGCTCGCCCGCGCCGCCAACACACCGAAGGTCACTGTGCCCGCCGATGAACTGAGAGCGCACCTCGCCAGTCTGGCCGAGGTCATCGACCGTCTCTGATGCTCGCCTCGGCCGCCCAGTCCCATGATGACTTCGCGGCCCTCTCGAACTACCTGCTGCATGGCAAGGCCGGCGAGACGGTATCCCCGGCGCGCGTGAGCTGGATTGTGGCGCGCAATCTTGCGAGCGACGATCCCCTGCGGGCCGCCAAGATCATGGCCGCCACCGCCAAGCTCTCGGCACGGGTCGAAAAGCCCGTCTATCACGCCAGCATTGCCTGGCATCCTGACGAGCAGCCGACCGATGAGGAGATGCGGGCCGTAGCCGACGGCACGCTCGAGTTGATGGGACTTGCTGAGCACCAGGCGCTGGTGGTCGCCCATGGCGACACCGACCATCGCCATCTGCACCTGATGGTCAATCGTGTCCATCCCGGCAGCGGCAAGGCCTGGCGGACGTCACATGACTATCTGCGCCTCGACCGTGCCATGAAGCAGCTCGCCGACAGCCATGGCTTCGATTATGTGCCCGCCCATCGCTACAACGCAGACGATGCCTTGGAGGGACGGAGGCGGGGCCCGCACAAGGCCGCTGTCCAGAAGGCGCGGCGCGAGGGCGTGGACGCCCTGCCGCAGATGCCCAAGGACAAAGCCCGCGAGATTGGCGCTGAGATGCAGCGTCTGCTGCCGGCCGCGCGTGGATGGGGCGATCTCGATGTGCTGGCCGGCCTCGCCGGCTATCTACTCGAAACGAAAGGGCAGGGGGCCGTGCTTGCCGACGGGAACGATTATGCCAAGTTCTCGTCGCTCGGACTGACAGAGAGCATCAAGGCGCTCGAAGGGCTGTTCGGATCGTCCCTCGCAGACCATCGACGACGGGCGCCGGAGCTCGTCGATGGCGTGGACATCGCCAAGGCCCTGGTGACGCTGGGTCTCGCCGAGCGCAGAGCCATTCGGATCGCCGTGGAGGATGCCATGCAGCAACGCGAGGCGGCGCGGTCCGAACGCTCGCTGAAGGAGGAGGTGGCCGCCGCCTTGCGCGCGCACCAACGTCGTCAGCACGAGCGGGGCGGGCGGTGAGGGTGCGGTGCCTCTGGCATGGGCGGCGTGTGCACGCGGGTGCTCAAGGCGTGGGCAGGCTGTATTGACGCTGTATGCAGTGGCGCGCAGCCTCTTGATGCACAACATAAAGGAGGTGCCATGGACCAACCGCACGGCAATTTCATTGCCTTCATGAACCGGGACAAGCAGCCCGGCGACAACAAACCGACCTTCGATGGCCGACTGGTCATTCCGGGCAGCGACATCGAAAAGCACTTTGCGCTCTGGGCGCATGAGTATGCCGACCCCAAGACGGGCGAGGTCCGCATCATGTTCAATGGCCAAACCGATGCGATCTCGACGTCGGCCGCGCCGATGGATCAGGTGGCCTCGCTCTTGCGTGAAGGGGCGCCGGAGCGCGGGCCTGCCGAGCTCGGCGGCCTGAAACTGGCACCGCGCCAGATCGTGCTCTTTCCCAATGCCTACAAGGCCGATGCGCCGGAGAAATCGCGGCCGGACTACTGGGGCGCCTACTACCCTGGCAACAACGAGCCGGTCGTGCGCATCAGCGTCTGGGCCAAGAAGGACCGCCAGCAGCACGCCATGCTCGCCGGTGCCACCAGCTATCCCATGCCCGGCAAGAGCGAGGCGCAGCAGCAGGATGCGGCGCCGGAGCTTAAGTCGTTAATTGATAGTGGAGTGGTGAGCAAGGGAATGCCGGAAGGCCGTTCGCTCGGACGCAACTGAAGACGCTTACACAGACTTCCAAGTGACGCCCGCCGACGGCGGGCGCTCTATTGGGATTTGGTATTGAATCGGCACTAAGCCGACGGCAATAGCTTTGCATGAGAATCTCGGTCAAATCGAGCAGGGGCCTCATGCCGGCGCGTCGGATCGACGAGCGATGCTGCCACGACTAATACAAATACCCCTACTTACCGGCTCTGCGCTAAGATGTTTCTGGATTGCGCGTCAATCGATTGGGCCTTAAGAAACGCGCTGCTTACCTACGGGACCGCGATTTGAACTCGCTTCTCCTTTTGGCTTTCTTAACGCCACGCCCCGCATCGCCCGGTAGTGCTCGCTCTACCAGTACAAAGCCTTTCTGCTGGCTCTCGATAAGCGTGGGAAAGTCGTAGTACGGCGACTGAATATCCGCTGCGTGCCACCGTGTCTCTAAATAATCGCGGAAAGCGACCGTCTTATCATAACGCTGTCTTATGGTGAACGATGCAGCCAGCTCTGCTATTTTCGCGCGCGCGTCCTCATCAAATATAGGCGTATCAATTGACGTCGCATCCAGAAATGAGAAAGACCCGCTCCAGTACCGTGTGTGGTATATTCCGATGGAGGTCGCGCGATAATGAAAACTCATCGGGGACACGCTATCCGGGACTTCAAGCTCCCTGTAATGCGAATGCGGAGTTTCAATGAGCCGCTTTTCTGATAGACGCACGAGGGCGCTACTTACTTGGTCGTCGAGAAAACCCAGCCGAAGCATCTCCCTTGATATGTTTTCCCCGGTCAGAAATCCATCATTGTCACGTATCCCCAGATTCGAACTCAAATAAGCTATGATGAGACTCCGGAGAAAATGCTCGCGTGGATCTGCCGTCGAAACGTCGAAGACATTGCAGGCGACTAAGGACGAGTGAGGATTGTAATATGAGTATTCCCCCAAAAGGGCGTGCTTCGTAAATTCATGAAGTGGTACTTTATAGTTCCCATACTCGGCCTCAATTTCCACAATCTTTTTTGCGTCGACGTTGGGACTGCCGCAAAATGAAGTGATCAGCTCGATAACCAGCCTCGTATTCCCCCCGGTTATATTGCCTAGGAATTGCCTGATTTCTTCATTGGTACTAATGGATCGCAAGGTGGCTCGCAAAAAATGTGCGATTCGATGCAAATTCAGACGAATTCCCTCTAAGTTCGCGGGCGCGACCTGGCCTTCCGCCAGACGCAAAGCGAAGGTAATTCGCCGCTCGAGAACCTCATCGGCAGGCGGGGGAGCAATAGTAAGCAGCTTATTCTGGTAACCGGAGAGGGCTCCTGTCAGCTTGGATGCGTAGAAGGTGCTCGGCCGTAGAGCAACGAATACGAGCAAGCTACGAGAGGCGGCTAGCTCCTGCGCAATCAGGAACGCTTCTTGCTGAAATTCGAACTTTCGCTGGTCAGAATTGTCTAACACAAGCACCAGCTTCTTTCTTCGCGTACGCGAAAGGTGCGAGAGCGAGGCGAGGAGATGAGAGTCCGCGCGGTCAACTTTCTTCTTCAAGAAAGTAATCCTTGCCTCCTCATATTGGCGGGCATCAATTGCCTTCAACCGCCCCTCAATGCCTCGATCAAATTGCTCCAACTCGTTCTTATACACGGCCTCAACAAAGCTCGCGGCGAATATATCTAATCCATGATGCTTCAATAGGTCGGCCGGTATGGCATCCAAAATATAGGTACGAAGATCAGCGGTGAGGTTAGCTTTGATGCCTAAGTTTATGTGTACTATGTATGCTTCTGACCTGCTATTGGAAGCAATGCTTAAAGCCAAATTTTCAAAGAAGGATGTTTTCCCAACTCCCACGTCACCGACCACGACTATCGGTCGAGAGCCAGCATTTGCCGTAAGCTGAATGCCCAATTGTCCGCCAGGCATTGCGGAGCCCAGGGCCGACGGCGCAATTCCATCGTCACTTACTCGCTTGTATCTCGCATTGATGATTTTCTTGCTGAGAAGAAGGTGTCGGTTATTTGCTTCCAGCGGCACGTAGCAGTCTGAGAAGAACTGCTGCTTCAGCTCAGGGTTGTCCTCAATTTCCTCTAGGAGAAGGGCGCCGAGTTGCCTTAACTCCTCCTGAACGGTATCCCGATAACGATAGCTGTGGGGCTCTGGAATGTTAGTTGATGCCTTAAGCGGGATACGTGGCGTCCGGTGCCTACCGAGGTCTCGAAAGGCACGATTCTCGGCGATCCCTTCCGGCGAAAGGAGAGTCCAAAGAAGCGGAAAATTATCGAGATACTGCTGGAAGCCATTGAAAAAGAAGCACTCGCCTTCGAGGGGCGACTGCCCGATAATTATCGCTTGGAATATTGCTAGCTGCGGTCCGTTGCACACCACCGCAATCGGAGCGCCTTGCATCGTGCAGTAAGGGATGACTTGGAGTACAGCGTCTTCGAACGACTTTGAGGTGGTCACCAGGGGCCGCAGCTTCCTAACAGTAGAAGCTTGGCCAGTAGGCAGTGTCTCCCAAAGACGAGCCTCGCGCTTGGCTTCCAGTACCGCCTTATTAGCCAGGATGTAGTCCGACTTACCCCCCGCTTCGTCCTTGACCTCAACTCGCATATCGGGCTTCTGCCACCCCAAACATTCGCAGAGCAACCTATCAATAAACTGAAACCTATTCTGCGCTTCATTCCAGTGGGGGCTATCAATAGGAAAACTGGTTATGATGGACCTTAACTTATCCAGCCCGTTTGTCATCTCGAACGGCGCTTGCATTCGTGGTGATCTCCCACACAGTCGAGCGGCGGAACGTTAGCTGAGTCATGGATTTTTGGCCACGGGTGTGTCCAGCGCCTGGTAAGGCCGGTGTGGCCCTTTGAGAACGTGTGTAGCTTTCTTACATCGCCTTAGCTGCCGCCCTAAGAGAGAGGTGAGGTGACACAATTTTACGCATCTAGATCACTTAATTGCGGTGGTCGGTAGCGGACAACCGGTCGATCTGGCTTGCCGATGTGCTCGGGCGCATTGCTGGGGCATCCGGCAAAGCGCCTCGACGAGCTCCTGCCGTGGACCTGGCAGGCTGCCCGTCAGGCCCAGGTAACCTGCAGTTTCCTATGATTGATCTCCTGCGTACCGACGCTAGAAATTGCTTACGCGTGACACTCGAATTTCAATGCAGTATTGCGTATGTATTGGTTCGCATAATGTCGTTTATGTAAAACGCAAGCGGCTCCTATGGAGCGATGCGCAATCTATTAGAACCATCGAATGGTTGCGCAATTGAGTTAGAATGTCAATTGCCGTTAAATGGCGCGTGCATCTAATCGGCTCCCCCGATAAATAACTCCAATGATATTGCGGCAGCGGAATTTATTGCCCATAATCAGGCTATGGAGCGCGAGCACGCCATATCCCGCATTAAGGCGTCGGAGCCCGCCATTCGTTCCCTCGGCGCGTCAGCGCTGTACCTCTTCGGCTCAACATCCCGCAACGAGGCCGGCCCCGAATCCGACGTGGACATTTACATCGATCCCGATGCCTCAAAGCCTTTCGGTATGATGCAGCTTACTGAGCTCGAATTCCTGCTCGAGGAGATTCTTGGCACCGAGGTCGACCTGACAACGCGGACCTCACTGCATCCGGTGCTCCGCGAAGAAATCGAGAAGAGCGCCATCCGCGTCCTGTGATCCGCTCCGTCCGCCCGCGCCTTCATGACATCGACGAGAACATCGCCATCGCGCTTGATCTCATTCGTGGTCGAACACTGAAGCACCTCGCGGCCGACTATGCCTTTCGCTATGCCCTGCAGTACGCGATTCTGATTATCGCCGAAGCGGTCCACCATTTGCCTGCTGACCTCAAGGCCACCGAGCCAACCATCCCCTGGCCCAACATAAAATCAATCGGGGATCGCCTGCGCCACGAATACCATCGCGTGGATCCGGACATCATCTGGGACGTGGCAACCGTGCACCTCATCCCCTTGCAGGGAGCAATCAAGAGGATGCTTGCAGCAGTCAAGGCCTAGCTGGCTGACCTCCTCCCGCTGTTTCTCAGGGTCGCAAGTATTAGCCCACCTATTCGCTGCGCTCGTGCCTTGACGTGCTCATGGATGACATCGCGTTGCGCGCTCGCGCAGGGCGCTGCGCTATGGCCCGTTGGCCTCTCGCTCGACGTTGCCCATTTCTTTCCCACCTCCCTTGCGACCGGGCCCCCTCACCGTCATGTTCGCCCTCAAGAGGGGCCAATCAAGTGCGCCTAAGCAAGAGATACTGGCGCGTCACGGAGCTGCTTCTTACGCGCGGCTGTGCGCTCGCCACCAAATTCGCACTAACAATCTATCTTGCCCGCGTAGTCGGACTGGACGTCCTTGGCTGGTATGGCCTCATTGTCAGTGCGAGCTTGGCGGGGCCAATTCTGCTGCGGGGCGGCGTTTTCAATGCACTGCTTCGGGAGCTCGCTCTTCTTGATGCAGCGTCGACTCGCAAGGAGCTGAGCCTCTATCGCAGCTTCGTTGCGCTCGGCTATTGCTTGCTCACCATCCCCATCATCTGCGCGGCCTTCTTTGCCGGAGTAACGCCAGTTATCACCCTTTGCGTGGTGTGGATCATCTACTGCGAGCAGCGCATAGCCGATGCCACCCAAATCCTCTTCGCTTTGCGCAAGCCCCGCGCCGCTGCTTGGCTTACGCTTGGATACACCATTGGCTCGGCCGCGTTGTTCATGATCATCTCGACCCTCGAGCCGTCGTGGCGAAGCCTAGATGGCCTGCTTCTCTCGTGGAGTGCCGCAGCGACACTTACAGTTGCGGTACTAAATTGGTCAGCGGCAGAGCGCTTGCAACCACCCTCGGTCAAACAAACCATCGGATGGGCCCGACGCCTGCTCATCGAAAGTCGCGCCATCTATCTGCATGAGCTCTTAAACACGGCCAGGGACCATAGCGACCGATATCTGATCACCCTTCTGATGGGTATCGAAGCGACAGGTGTCTACGTGTTCTTCCTGCAGTTTGCCAATGCGGCGTCCACGCTCGTCAACTCAGCATTCGTCTTCCCCGCCCGTTCGTCCCTGATCGCGGCCGCCCACGAAAGTGTCCAAGCGTTTACGATCGCCTTCAACGCTCTTTGCCTTAAGGCGCTTGCGCTCATGGCCATGCAACTCGGCTTAGCGATCGTCGCCTTCGTTATCGTAGGGCAATTTGCGCTGCCTGTATCCGTTGCAGCGCAGTTTGCCGCCGGATGCTGGATCCTCGCCGCAAGCTGGCTGCAAATGGCGCTGACCCTCGCGGGTATGGGCCTCTACGCGCGCCGCCGGGATGGCGTCCGCCTCATGGCGTCATGTTGTGCTGCTGCGACAATTCCCTTAGCCGCCTTGATACTCGTGCCTACCCACGGACTTATCGGCATGGCGTGGGCGAACATGATGGCATCAATCTTTGCCCTCGCCATCGTCCTCAATCGCCGCTGCGTTGCTTCTTCTCGATAACGCGGCCCTTATGGCCAAACACGACGCCACGATCGGATACGCTCTCCACAACCAGTGCCTGGGCCCCGATCACGACATTAGAGCCGATCTCGATGTCGCCCAGCAGCACGGCACCCGTGCCGATGACCACGTCGTCACCGATCATCTGCACGGCCGGGCGAGGACTCCCAACATTCCGTCGCCCGCCAACTGTTACGTGATGCATCACCGTCAGGTTGCGGCCGGCTCGAACATGAGATCCGATGACTATTCCCAGCGGATGGCCGACGCGAAATCCTGGGCCGATCGACGCCGCCGGCGAAACCTCGCATCCCCGTATGATAGACGTGAACACGAAAACCACGCGGGCGAGCCCCGGCCCTATCACCGGGATAAGCCGCAGTGCCGATTGAAGGCGCACAAGAACGACGAGGTGAAAGCCGGTGTGAAAGAGCACGACGTAAAGCTTGGAAAACTCGTTTCCCCGTGCATCGAATTCGGCCTGCAGATCATCAGCCAGGTAAGCGAGGGGCCCGATCCACTTCTTCCATCCCATTCATCCGACCCTGACGCGCTCCCAAACGAGAATAGCCAGGACCACAGGAAAAAGAATAAGCGTCAGCAAGACAATTACACTCCGAATTGTCCTGGAGAGCCGCGCTTCCGCCTTTGGCTCCTCCTCAATAAAGAATCCATTCGCAAAATGTTGGTGCATAGGCGGATTCAATATACCGCTTCACATAGCTTGGCAAGAACATATAGTGAACAAATGCTTGACGGGGTCGGCCGTTCGCCTGATTATCGTGCGGTAATCGAGGGGGGGGCAACATGCGTGGAGCATCAGCCATTTCAGTGGTCGTGGCGCGGCGGGCCGCGTCAGTGCCGCTTGTCCTGTGCTCTGTACCCGCAGGCTTCCCCTCTCCTGCCGATGACTACCTGGATCGACCGCTCGATTTCAACGAGCTGCTGGTTGCGAATCCCGATGCGACGTTTGCAGTGCGCGTCGTGGGCGACAGTATGATCGAGGCCGGGATCTTTCCTGGCGATATTGCCATCGTTGACCGCAGCCAGTCCGCCAGCGACCGCACCATCATCCTTGCGATCCTCGATGGCGAATTCACCATCAAGCGCTACCGGCAGCGCGGCGATCGCCGCTGGCTCGAGCCGGAGAACAAAGCTTACAAGCCCATAGAGCTGGACGAGCACAGACCCTTCGAGGTGTGGGGCTGCATCCGAAACAGCATCCGTGTGCTCTGATGCGTCCGGTGGCACTCGTTGACTGCAACAACTTCTATGCCAGCTGCGAGCGGCTGTTCCAGCCGCGCCTTCGTGGCAAGCCTGTCGTGGTCTTGAGCAACAACGACGGCTGCGTTATCGCCCGCAGCAACGAGGCCAAGGCAATCGGCATTGCCATGGGCGCGCCCTGGCACTTGAGCAAAGAGACGTTCAAGCGCCATGGTGTCATCGTCCGCTCATCGAACTACACGCTCTACGGCGACATCAGCCGCCGCGTGATGCGCATCCTGAGCACATTCACTCCTCATCTCGAAATCTACTCCATCGACGAGGCCTTTCTTGGCCTGGAAGGGTTCGGTGACCGCATCGAGGGCCATGCGCGCGACATCCGCCGCACTGTACTGCAATGGACGGGCATTCCCGTGAGCATTGGCATCGCGCCGACCAAGACGCTGGCCAAAGCTGCGAACCGTTTGGCCAAGCGAGGCAATGGTGTGAGCTTGTTAATGACGACCGACGCGCAGAGCGAGGCGCTGGCACAACTCAAGCTGACGGACTTGTGGGGCGTCGCCGGTCGCATGGAGAAGCGCCTCGCCGCCATAGACATCACATCGCCGCTGCAGTTGCGCGATGCGGACGTTCATGTCTTGCGGCAGCATGCCGGTGTCGTCATCGAGCGTATGGCCCTTGAGTTACGCGGCATTTCCTGTGCGGGTTTGCTGGAACTTGTGCCGCAGGCGAAGAGCATCATGTGCTCACGCAGCTTCGGGCGTGCCGTCACGGCGCGCCGCGAGCTAGAGGAGGCCCTGAGCACCTACGCAGAGCGCGCCGCCGCCAAAATGCGGCGCCAGGATTTGGCGACAAGCACCATCCAGGTGTTTGTGACGACCAACCCGTTCAAAGCACAGGAGACGCAATACACGGCCTCCACGACCATTACGCTGCCGGTGGCGACCGCTAACAGCACCAAGCTCGTGAAAGCTGCCACAACGGCTCTGGCGCGGCTCTGGCGCGATGGTGTCCGCTACAAGAAGGCCGGCGTGGTACTTCTGGATCTCGTCGATGCGCGGACGGTCCAGGCTGATTTGTGGACCTCTCCCGACTTGCCGCGCAGCTTGCGTCTCATGCAGGCCATGGACAAGCTCAATGCTGTCTATGGCCGCGAGACCCTCTCCCTCGCGTCCTCCGGTCGTAAGGTGGCGTGGGCATTGCGCGCTGAAAAGCGTTCGCTGCGCTATACGACCGATTGGAATGAGCTGTTGCGTGTTGCCTGAGAATGCATCGAAGCTCGTTGTTCCCTGTGCTTCCCTGCATTCGGCGGCGGCAACCATCTGCCTCCCCTTGATCGCTATCATTTCTGTCTGCGGCTGACGTCGAGGGCATAGGCGTGTGTCGGCGTCTCTTTGGCGACGCCCGGCGCCGGCTCGTGTGAGTGCGCCTAACCCGGAGCGGGATGCCCGCAAGGGACAAGCCCTCGCGCCGTTGGCGCGCCCTGCGGGTGCGGGCGCCCTTCCCGCCCTCGGGTTCTGACGGCGCACGAGCCGGCCATTGGGGCCGGTCGTGAGCCAAGGAGCCCATCATGACCACGCGTCCAGCCCTCGATCTCCATCAGGTCGTGACCGACAAGATTGTCGCCGCCATCGACGCCGGCGTCGCCGAAGCCCGTATGCCGTGGCATCGGCCGGGCCTTTCGGCCATGATTCCGAAGAATGCTCTCACCGGCAACGCCTACAACGGCATCAACATCGTGAGCCTGTGGGCTGAGGCGCAGCACGCATCGCATCAAGTCTCGCTGTGGGCGACCTATCGCCAATGGCTCGAGCTTGGCGCCCAAGTGCGCAAGGGCGAGAAGGCGTCCCTCGTCGTCTTCTACAAGAGCTACGGGGTCGAGCCGAGCGAAGACGATGACGACGGCAAGCGCCGCGTCGCCAAGGCGTCGTGGGTGTTTAATGTCGCTCAGGTCGATGGTTTCAATGTGCCGGGTATGCCGGAGCGGCCGTTGATTGAAAAACGTACGGCTGCGGAGGCCTTTCTTGCTGGTCTTGGCGTTCCCATTGTGATCGGTGGCGATCAGGCGTTCTACCGGCCTGGCACCGATACCATTCACATGCCCGAAGAGCGGCTGTTCGATGCGGCGACCGAGCTTTCCCGCACGGGGGACTGGTACAGCGTCGCGTTCCATGAGGCTGGTCATGCGACCGGCGTCCAGAAGCGCCTTGACCGCCAGATGGGCAAGCGCTTCGGCGATGAGGCCTATTGCATGGAAGAGCTGGTGGCCGAGCTCACCAGTGCGATGGTGATGGCGCATCTCGGCCTGAGCGCGCAGCCGCGCCTCGATCATGCGCGGTATATTGCGCATGGCTGAATGTGTTGAAGGCCGACAGGAAGGCGATCTTTGTCGCTGCCGCCCGTGCGCAGGAGGCGCTTAGCTGGATGATCGCGCAGCAGGCTGGATTATCTCCGGCTGCGGCAACGAGAGCAAACCAGAAATGACGCATATTCTCGCTTTTTCAGAATTCTAATCGCGGATTGTTTTGGCCTCCACTCGGCTGCATTTAATTGCGCCACCATATGTGCCCGCTTTGACACGGCCTCAAATGCGAGATTGGCCTTGTGGTGCGTGGCGTTCGGGAACTCCTGCCCTGAAAAGCGCCGCAGAACTCCTCAGAAAGTCGTAGGTGGCTGCCCAAGATCCGCCACGCTTCGGATTTCGAATTGAATCTAGAGATCAACCGGGCCGGAGGTATGCGCCGATGACGTAGTTGAAGAGAAACTCTTTTAAAATCAGTCCGGGCGAATAGCGCCCGTAGCCGAGCTCCAGTTGGTTTTCACTGGGGCTTTTTTGTTGCCGTGTGTCACGAGGGGAGGATTTGCATGCATGTATCCAGCATCCACGACGAAAAGGCGCGGGGTGCGGGCGATAATGAATCCCGCACGCGGGAGGCTCCAACGCGTGGGCCGAAGGCGGCACCGCGCGCGCGCCCATGGCCCCTTCTCGTCGAGGGGCAAGACCCGAACAGTCTTGAAGCGCGGGTCGCCTTTCATTTGCACCGGACGGGCTGTGTGGGCGCACGGCTTGCCGCCTCGCGTTTCCTCAGTCGACCGCATCTGCAGGCACTGTCGCAGGGGCGGCTCGCAATCAGCGCTGGCGATGTCGCGAAACTCGCCAGGCAACTTGGATTGTCGCCACGCCAACTGCTGCGCCAGCTCACGGCGGACGAGGCTGCACGTTGGGAATTCTATCGGATCAGTGCGCGACACCGCAGCTACGTCTGGCGGCGGGCCAGAGCGTGTTGGGAGTTGGCTGGCGTCAGTGCGCGGCTCGCCGCCGCAATCATGGACCTGCGCTATCAGAACCTGACCCAAGCGTTCGATGAAAACCAAAGCGGTCGCGTGCTCGCGTATGAGCCCGCGTCAAAGCTCGCATCCGCCCTCAACATCGCTTCGGGACCGCAGGCGTTTGTCCTGTTTGTGACCGATTTGTTGCCGCCTGAGCACAAGGTCGAAGAGGTCGTTGCCCCTCTGACGAACGCGCAGCTGGACGCGCTGAAAACGCAGCATTTGCAGGCTCATTCGCGCGACAGTGGGAAGCGCAGATGATGCCGTTTCTTGCGGGAAATGCGGGTGGCATCACGGAGGAAGCAAAGCGCGCGCAGCGCCGTTGACGGGCCTGAATTGAGCGACAAAACCATCATGTGCTGTGGCGGTGCATGGGGCTGCACCGCTCGAAAAGGCAGCGGCTCCGGCCTTCGGGCCGGGGTGCACTACGCCCATAGCCAGGAGGGGTCTGCCGAACGCCTGGCAGCTGCGGGGACGCCTGCAGCCAGCACCGCGCCGCTCAGATTGCGAGCGGCGCGCTTCTCCTTCGCTGCAAAGAGCGGAACGCGCCTTTCCCCCGAAGGCCAGCCGCCTTGTGCCGCGTAAGCGGGGCACGCCTTCACGCGTGCCCCGCCCATCAGGGCAACCCATCAACGTACGGACGCGTAGCGCCATGGTTCAGCAGTCAAGCATCACGCCGGAGAAAGCCCTCTACGCCATAGAGAATGTCCTAACCGGTCGCGAAGCGTCTGGGAACGCGGACATCCAGACGCGCATCCCCTTCCCGAGTGCCGTTCGGCGCAATCACGCCCGTGCCGCTCTTATTCTTATGGATCTCATCGAGCGGCTCGGCGGCGTCTATCACCCGCAGCATCTGACCTGGCTCGCAAGCAAGCTTCTCGCCCACCTCGCAAAGACCCGGCAGGGTTATCCTCTCGTCGGGGCTGACTATCCCGTAAGTGTCGTTGCCAACGCGCTCAAGGACAAGCCGCAGCTGATGGGCAGCAAGGTGGGCTTCGCCTCGCTGGTGGCGACGGGCTTGGCAAGACATCGTTGTGCGCTCACCGAGGCCGCAAACAGGCCGGTCACGCCTCGGCGCATTCTCTGGGAGGATCCGCCCTTCAGCCTTACGGAAATGACGCACCCACGTCATTTGCGTGAAGACGGGATTGCGCTGCGCCACTGCACGGGGAGTTGCTACGACCATTCTGTTCTCAGCAGCCTTGAGCGAAGGCCAACGGCGCGCGAAGCACTTTTTGCCCTTGCCTACTGGCAGAAGATCAAGAACGGGACGTCGCGCTTCTTCACGCTCATGGAGGACGAGAGACCTCGCGTCACGCTGCAATACGGCTGCATGTCCGGAAACATCACGCACCTGCAAGCGCGGTCGCCGCTCACCGTCGGCGACCGGCTCCTACCGCCGCTTTGTCGCGCCCTTCAGCATCTGCGCTCGCCGGGTGACCTCGTTAGTGTCCGAGGCTTGCCTCAAGGGACTCATCCTCGCGCCTGCCTGACGACGGACGGGACGTATGAAATCCTCTCTGAAACCAACGCACATCGGATCTTCTCCGGGTACATTGTGGTTCCGCCAACCATCACGTTCCCCGAACTTCATTTCCTCTGCAGTGTTCCATACATCCGCTTGAACCTTGAACAGGTTCCGGTGCGGCTGCTGAAGCGCGTCGCCCGCGTCGAGGGTACGCTTGTCTTTGGTAAGCAGCCCGTTCGTGTTGACCGGCTGTCGTTCATTGGTGGTCACCTGTTAGCGCAGCACGCGCCAACCCTCATGATGCCAAGCCTGGTGGCCATTGGTGGCTCGAACTTCTGCGATCACACGAAGGTCATCGACCAGCCGCAGCTCGTGCGTATCGGCGGCAGCAATTTCTGCGACTACGCGACGCTCATCCATCAACCGGCGTTGCAACATGTCGGGCGCTGCAATGTGCTCTCGCCTTACGCGGAGGTTTGCCAGCCGAATTTGCCGCCGACGCCTTCGCAGCCGCCACCGCCAACATTCCTGGCAAGCGCGAAGGAGGTGCAGTGATGAACCGCATGTCCAGGCTAGCCATTCCTTGCCTTCATATCCTTGCGTCATGCAGCCAATCCCGAAGTCACGCTCTCCCGCACGCTCGAGCATTCCTTCGTCGCGGCCTGCGCGAAGGGTGGCCTCATCGATCCGCGTGATTGCGCCTGCGCGTGGCGGGTCTTCGAGGCTCGCTTGCCACCTCGGCGCATCGCTCCGAGCATCGGCATTCGCCAAACGCTGGGTCCGTCTCGTTTTTCACAGATGAGGAGTTCAAGCCCATCTGTCTGCAGGTTCTTGAGCAGGAAGCCCCGCAGACCTACGAGTTCATGGACGCGTTCACCGGTGTGCTCAGAGAGGTCGGAAGCGTCTGTGTTCAAAACCTGCCCATGGCGCTGCACAATTCTGACGAGAGAGCCAGCCACACTAGGCCAATCGCTTCACAGAGTGGGGTGTCAGGCGTGACGGCTTGTGGCCCGCATCGAGCTTTCCATTTGCGGTACCACCACGCCGTTGGTCCAATCCTTCCTTGAAGGTGAGCCCTGGCGGACGTGGTCCGGACCGGGAGGTGATTGGACGTCGTTACAGATTGCAGCGATATTGTTACCGTCGTCTCACTGCACAAAGCCGTAAACAGCAAACCATAATGTCAGTCGAAGATCTCGAAGTGCCAGGAGGATCATATGCGGCAACGATTATTCGCATTCCTCGCCGGCGTAATGATTGTTTTGCTAATGGCGCCTTCAGCATCGAGCGCCCAGGCCAAGCCCCCTCATTGCACAAGCGACCGTTGGCCCACCGAAGAATATGCTCTTGCTCTCTCTGGAGGCGGCTATCGCGCTATGCTCTTTCATCTGGGGTCACTCAAGCGCCTCAATGAGCTTGGGTTACTGCCTTGCGCACGTAGCGTTTCGAGCGTCTCGGGTGGCTCCATCATCGCTGGGCTACTTGCTATCCGCTGGAAGCAACTTCAGTTCGATGAGGGAACGGGCATTGCGACTAACTTTGACAAACTGATTTCGGAACCAATCCTGAACTTCTCCAACACAACGGTCATCGACCAAACCTGGTCAAGCGTCTTACGCGCATACCGAAAAGGACCGGAGATACTCAAAGGAGCGTATAGGCAGCTGGTTGGATCCGGTAATTTGGCAGCGTTGCCCGTCAAGCCTAGCTTCCACTTCAATGCTGTTAATTATGGAACCCGCGCCATCTGGACGTTCGCTCGAGAGCGAATGGGAGATGATATTCTGGGCTATATCGAGAATCCAAACGTAGACATTGCCACAGCTATCGCTGGCTCAAGCGCATTTCCCCCGTTCCTGTCACCGTTGAAAATTGAGCCAGGTGATGTCAGCTGGGTCGATGGTTTGCAGACTCGATCATACGCTGACAAGATTGCCAATGCGCGGAAGCAAATATTACTCACAGATGGTGGAGTGATCGATAACCTTGGCCTGACTTCCATCGAGAATAAGACCGTGGTGTTCGCGAGTGATGCTGGCATGCCTCCAGTGCTATTCTCAGCGCCAGTCAGCTGGTTGGATCAAGTTGAGCACGTGGTAGACATTGCACAACAACACCTTAGAAGAAATCAAGTCAATGAGCTGTTGGAAGAGTTCAAGCGCCGCTTTCCGAATGGCATCTACTGGACAATCAAGCAGCTCCCAACCCACAAGCCCGATGTGCTGACACCGGAAAAGTACCTAAATACAGAGCGGGAGAAGCTCTCCGCTGATCTGCTCACGCTGGCGACGTTTCCCACTCAGCTGTCAAAGGTTGAACCATGCATCGCAAAAAGGCTGGTCAACATGGGATACCTGAGCGCAGATTTCGCGCTTCCTTACAGCAATGCACTATGGAGTTCTAAGTATGAGGGACGCTATTGGGCATATCAGCCAGACGGGCTGATGATGTGGAAGCTTTCATCTACGCTACCATTTCCAAGTGTGGGGCTGGGCTCAAACACCGGCGGCAAATGCTAGTATCTTTCAGATTGGCCGCGACGCGTACGGACAGCATCCAGCTCAAGTATGAGACGCCAGTTGCTTGCCGCTACGGCGTCGTCTGATGGGCATGCCGTTTGTCGTAGCCATTTTTGTCTGATTGGCCGAGGCAGCACGCCGTGCGTCCAATCCGTCGGGGGAAGGTAAGCCCCGGCGGAGCCTGTCCAAGGGGTATCCCCGCCTTCCGCGCGTGCGCTTGTGCAGGCGGGTGACGCCCCTCCCCTCTGTCCTGTCTCCTCACAGCCGTGGGCTCCCTTGGGCCCCGACAGGCCGCAACGGGTGTGGCCTCGAACCAAAGGAGACAGCCGCAATGGCAACTCAACAAACCACCAACCGCAAGCCGACGCATGACGTGTTGCACGTCCGGGGCGAAGGCAAAGCCGCTTACTGGACCAAGGTCGGCGCCGCCTGGCTGCACGAGGACGGCCAGGGGCTGAACCTCGCGCTCGAATTCGTGCCGGTGAACGGTGACGGACGCCTCGTTGTCCGCATTCGCAAGGACAAGCCTGCGCAAGGGGAGGCCCAGCGATGAGTCTCACTGCCAAAGAGCGCGCCGTGATTGGTGACCTCTTCCCCTTCCCTATTCAGGGCATTCCCGACGCGGAGCTGGATGACATCCTCGATGCCTGGTTCGCGCAGGACCACTATGACGGCAACCCCGCCTATACCGTCGATGAAAGCCTCAAAGCATGAGCCGCACGCAAGCCTTCCAGGTCCGCATTCGCGAGACCCGCGTCCATGCCATCTACGTCACGGCTAGGAATTCCACCGAAGCCAGGGATCAAGCACGCGCGGTTTATCTGCAGCAGGGCTTCAAGTCCGGTGCGCAGATCGAGCTCCTCGACCAGGGCAGCTACGAGATCATCGATGTCCGGGTCCGTACAACCCATGAAAGCGACCTCGATGCCTAAGTCCGAATGCCTGACCTGTGGCAACATCCACGAGTGGATCTGGGAGGAAGCCTTTGACAAATTCGGCTTCAACGACGGCGAAAGCCAGGTCATGACCCAGGAGGTCGTGAAGGTGCTTGAAAACGCCGGCTATGACGTACGTAGCTGGCAATGGGGCATCCACAATGAAATCATCATCGCGATTGCCAAGGATGGCATGCCTCTCATCCCGCCCAGTGCCAAATGTGGCTATGACGATCCACGCAAGTACCTCCCGCCGGAGATTGTGGCGTTGCTCGATAGCAAGCTGCCGGAAGATGAGGTGCTGGCGTCATGACGAGCAATATCGAACGCGCCCTCTGCGCCGAGGAATGTATCCGGTCGTTCGCTGAGGCGACCGGCGTGGATACCGTTGAAGACGCCATTGCCGACTTGATCGGCAATCTCGGGCACTATGCTGATGCGTTAGGGCTGGATTACCTTGGCATCGTTGCTGTGGGCATCGGCCATTGGCATCTCGAGCAGGCAGACGAAAACAGCATTGATCCCCTGCCCCGCGTTGATATCCGCATCGATGGCCAACGGAAGCTGGCGTCATGACGCGACGGCTTCTCTCTCCTATCGAGCTTTCGGCCCGCAAAGTGGCTTCAGAGACCACCAGGATGCGTTTGCTGCATCCGGATGAGGTTCGGGTAAGTGCCATCGCGTCGGCAACCGCAAAAGCCTTCCGGTTCGGTCCGCGTGTGGCGCCTGGACGAGCGCCGTACGAGTTCTATCCGACGCCGCCCGAAGCAACCCGAGCCCTGCTCTCTGTTGAATCCTTCGATGGGTCCATCTGGGAGCCCGCTTGTGGCGAAGGTCACATTGCCAAGGTTCTGGCAGCCGCTGGTCACGATGTGATCTCCACCGATCTCGTTGACTATGGGTTCGGTGAAGGTGGCCGGGATTTCCTGGCCGAGCGTATTCCCCTCGCCCGTCATATCGTGACCAATCCGCCTTATGGGCGTGGGCTTGCTGATGCGTTCGCAAAGCATGCGCTGCAGCTGGTTGCCTCCACGGGCGGCAAAGTGGCGATGCTGTTGAACATCACCAGTCTGTGCCATCCACGACGACATCGGTTCTACGTCGCACATCCGCCAACCGCCATCTACGCGCTCGACGAATGCATCTGCTGGCCCAATGGTGACCCGTCCCAGGCGACGCCAACGATTGCCAATCAGCGCTATTGCTGGGTGGTGTGGACGCCGTCTAAGCCTACTCAAGCCACGCGTCTTGTGTGGATCTCAACGCTCTCAGACCGCTAGCTAAACCTTGGAAGTCCGCGACGATAGCCGCGTCGTCGCCTTGAACCAGCTCTTCTTCATCCCGTCTGCTTCCTGGAGATGCGGACTCTACCCATTCCTGGAGGATTTGCAGGGGCTCACGTCAGTCATCACGTTGCACGCGGGACCGCCATCGCTACTTCGCAGCAGGTCGATCCGAAAATCAACGGCAGAGAATGGCAGCGGGGTCCGCCTATTAGTTGGCATCAAACTCAAATGATGATACTCTTAACGAGCTAAGCACAGTTGAGCGGCAAGGTGCATGCGTTGCTACTGAACTGGCCGTCAGTAATCGACCTCGATTTTTGAATTGCAAGTAGGGTTCGAGGCAGCTTCATGCAGATCTCACCCGCCTCCCGCCAATTGAAGCAGTTCGTCCTGAAGCCAACCCTATACTGCTATCACAAGTGCTCGTACTGCAGCCTGCGGCAGGACTACTATTCTGATTTGATGGCGGAGCGGCGCCGCGCCATCAACGTCCAGATGCCAGGAAGCCGCAAGAATAATGCTGGCCACATGCCACTTGACTTAGCGCTGCGGCTCATTGATGAAGCGGCCGCCTTGGGAATGCAAACGCTTCAACTTAGTGGCGGAGACCCCCTTCTCTATCCGCACATACTGGATCTCATTAAAGCCGGATCGAAGCATCCTGGGGTCTTTGTACTCATCAACTCCGTCGGAACCCGCATCACATTCGACCGAGCCCAAGAGCTCATCGATGCGGGGCTCGGGTGCTGGAATTTCTCAATCGACACCTTGGATCCGGTACTCTACGCCAAGATCCGTGGCGTAAAAAACGCTCTTGCTACCATATTTGACGCCATCGAAACCGTCAGGTCGGCCTCGGCCCACAAAGCTGCGTTTTGCATCAACTACATGACCGTCATCACGAAGCAGAATTTTCGAGAACTTCCTGCTCTGGTTGACCATTGCCTGAATACTGGCGTCTCCGCCATCTACCTCATGAACGTCTACGGCGACGAAACAGGCCAGGAGTTGCTCACGGTCTCCGACATTGTCGAGTTCAGGGATGTGATCGTCCCAGCTGTGCATGGCGTCATAGCACAGCACAATGTTCCGGAAGTTGTGGCTCAGAATGCCAAGGCCGTGATGGCGTCCTTTTTTTCCAGTGACAACACAGATGAAAATTATGCCCAGGGGATTTACTGGTCTTCCCTGGCAGATGCGAAATCAGCTTGCACGTCTCCCAGCCAATATGCGCTGGTTGAGCCCGACGGTCGCGTGCTTCCCTGCTGTCTCATTGAAATCGCTCATGAAGGCGAGGTCGGCTCTGTTGCGACCTCTTCGATGCGTGATGTCTGGAACAGTGCCGCATACCAGCAGTTCGATCAGGCCCGGATACCCTTCTGCACGAAATGCTCCGCTCCGAGACACAAGACGCTCGGGTTGACACCCAGCATGTGTCGCCAATTCAACGAGTAAGCCATGAGGGCTACTGTGGTAATTGCGGTGAAGGACGACGACCGCATCTATCGACTATTAGACTCCTTGGCGTGCCAGGACGTTGCCAAAGAAGACTTTGAGGTGATCGTCGTCGAGAACGGAAGCAAGAAGCACGCAGATGTGGCGGTACACCCTACGCTCACCATAAGGTACTTTCAGCTCGAAGTTAGCAATATGGCAAGAGCGCGAAACCTGGGCGTCTCACGTGCCTCCGGTCTTTACGTTCTTTCAACCGACGCAGATGTCGTAGCCTCGCCCCAGTGGGTCGGGAGGATGCTCAGCGCTCTCGAAACTGGCAGGTACGGCGCGGTTGGGGGCGCCATAGAGAAGTTCCAACCCGAGACGCTGGTGCAAAAGCACGCCATTACGATATGTGACGGTCAGCGCGCCGTCTCTTATCTGCCGGCGCTCGACCTCCCGTACGTCGCGGGCGCAAACTGCGGCTACCACTCTGATACGATCCGATTGGTTGGCGGGTTCGACGAGGATCTTGAATCTGGCAGCGATGTCGACATCTGCTACAAGATCGGCCTGAGAGGGGCTACGATCGGCATCGCGCCCGACGCCCTTGTCTACCATGAGGACCGCGCCGGGCTGTCCGCTCATTTTAACAGATTCCGCAAGTACGCGGTCTACCAGGTCCTCCTTTTCAAAAAATACAAGCACATCACACGTCTGCGCTACGTTCTCAATCCTTACCCCTACAAGCGCTTCATTGGGGCCTTCGGCAAGGCGCCTTCAGCGCTTGCCAACCTGACGAAAGGCGACGCAGCGGATGCTTGCCAAGCTCTGCTGCAGGCGACCGAGGCCATTGCAATTTGGACTGGATCAATCCAAGGCTCGATCCGGTTTCGCGAGTTATATGTCTAATGATCTCAATTGAAGGGCTCTGAGCCATGCATGCCATGACTGAATACGGAGGGGCTGCGCAGCTCCAGGTGACGCGTCGTGGCGTCTTGTGGGTCGGGCTCAAGTGCGACGTCCGATGCAAGTTTTGCTACGATGACCGCATCCACCCGCGCGACAAGATATGGCTGCCACTTGAGCAGGCCATTGAGGCGCTTAACAAGTTTCGATATTTCTACAAGAATGAGTTCGTCGACTTCATGGGCGGAGAGCCCACGCTGCATCCCCGAATGCTGGAGATCGTGCACCATGCTTCAAGCATAGGCCTTCGACCCACGATAATAACCCATGGCATGCATCTGGCGGACCCCGCCCTCGTCCAAAAATACAAGCAGGCCGGCATCGGAGATTTCCTGGTCTCCATCCATGGCATTGGAGCGACTGCGCGGCAGATCCATATGTGGGGCACGGACAACTTCGAAAAGCAGATGACTGCGCTAAGGGCTCTCAAAGAAGCGGGAATACCATTCCGTTTCAACTGCGTTCCAATAAAAGACAATTTAGATCAGCTCATCGATGTCGTGGCACTCGCAGCCCAGACGGGGGCCCGGGTTGTGAACTTCCTGACATTCAATCCCTATTTCGAATGGGCGAAGGAGGGCCACGTCGAGTTTCAGGTGTCTCATTCCAGCGCGGCTCCTCATCTTTCAGCCGCGATTAAGCTCGGAGAGTCACTGGGCGTTGAAGTAAACGTTCGATACTTCCCGATCTGCATGTTGCCCGGATACGAAAAGAATGTTTACACGGGATTTCAGCTTCCGTACGACCCGCACGAGTGGGACTACAACAGCTGGTACGACCAGAAAGCAGAGGCGGTCCCCATACGGGAATGGTATTCAATCGCATCCGAGCACCAGAGGCGGCGGCATAACTATGTGCACCCTTCCGCGTGCACCGCCTGCGCGGCCAGGAGCATTTGTGACGGGGTGCATTCGCAGTACTTTTCTCGCTGGGGCGACTCCGAATTGCGACCGGTGAGCGGCGCTCAGCTATCAGACCCTTGCCATTTCACGCAGCATCAGGAAAAGCATCGCTACGCCGCAGGAGCAGAAGACCTCCGGGCCACCCACTTAAGCATGTCCCGATTGACTGCCACGCAGTTTGATGGCTCGTTAAACAACCGAGCTGGGATCCGCACGAAGTAAGGTAGCAAGGACGGTGTTCCGAGCTCAGTTGCGATGCAACTCGTGTTGAATGTAGCCCTACTTTTGATGCTGCTGCGGCACTTTTTGGTGTCACTAAGTGTGCAGCGCGCGGTGAGATTTTTGCGGTCAGCACGCACGCAACACTCGCAGGGCCATCGTGCCGCTCCACAGTTCATCATAATGGTTCCCGTTCTCCGGGAGGGCAGCATCCTTCGGTCAGCAATCGATCATTTGGACCTTCTGAGACGGACACACCTGGCGCACATTGTCGTGGTCACAACGCAGCGAGAAGTTGCCGAAGCCGCCAGCCATCCTGATGCGGCGGATACCCTTGAAGTAGCGCGTACGCTTGCCCGCGAAGGCAGAGTGATTCATCTCCATTACGACGATCCGCTGGGCGTCAAGGGCGATCAGCTGAATTTTGCCGTGGCCCGCTGCAGAGAGCTGCTGCAGGAAAGTTTCGAGGACGCATTTGTGCTAGTGTACGATGCGGATTCTCGGCCGCCCACGCGATCCTTGAGCGAATTCTCCCGGGCGATTTGCAACAATCCCACTGTGGATGTCTTCCACCAATCTTCTGTCTTCGAGGTGCGGGGTGACAAGAAAATTGCGGACAAGACAGGGCCCGCATACCTGCGTCGGATGCTCGTCGAAAGTGGCGCCCTTCGCGCGAACAGGTTCGTATTGGCCTACGAACTGCCCAGACTACTTTCTCGCGCAGCGCTTCGGGGGCCGTTGCGGCGTACTATCACGTCGTACGTTTATACGCACGTTACCGGCCACGGCCTCTGTATTCGGGCTTCGCTGCTAAAATGCTTACCGTTTCCAGCCCGTTCGCCGCTCGAAGACATGCACTACAGCTTCATCCTTGGATCGCACAATATTGCAATGGTGCCGATCCCATCCTTGGATTCAGCAGAAGTCCCTCCCTCCCTGCAGGCTCAGTTCGAGCAGGCTGCGTCCTGGTTCCAGGGCCCAGCCCGGTTCGCGCAATACTTTTCCGACGACGCGATCAGAAGCGGCCCCCGCGCATGGTCCCTCGCTCTTACGGCGGCGGCGATCTCGTTGGAGTGGTTGAGTTGCGCCTTCATGCCTGCGCTTCTTTTCGGCGTTGCAATGTTCGGAACTTCAACGGCACAGCTGCTCGCCACCGCAATTCTGGGTCTGTTCCTGTTCCAGTTGCTCGTTACCGAGTTGGTACTAGGGAGCAGTAGCTCCCCTGGACACCGTCTCGGCAAGCTTGTTGTGTTTCCGATTGTAGTGACGCTATTCGGCATTGCAGGGTGGGTAGGGGCCTTGAAGCTCCTGGTAGGCGGCAGTTTCCAGGCCAAGACCGAGCGTCAGGGGTGATCAGCCGCACTTGCGGATGTGCCTGTGTGCAATGTGGACAACCGGCGTCCTGAGACACTCCGGCAGCTTGATCCATCCGTTCGCCTGGAAGATCCTCATTTGTCATGGATTCAGCAAAATTGGCCATATCCACAGATAAGCTCGTCATTGCGATCGAGGGGCCCTGCTGCGCCGGCAAAACGACCCTGACTGGAAGCTTGATCCGCGCTGCGGAAAACGGCATGGCACACGTGCGTGATTACTCTGACTTCGTCGGCGGTGGAAAATACCTACCGGACCCCATGCCCAGCACGGAAGCAGCGGAACAGGCAGCCCTTGAGTTTTTCGTCAAGATCGAGCACGCGCGAACGCGGGACGCCGCTTCACATCCGTCTCAGATAGTCATCGTCGATCGTAGCTTACACACGTTGATCGCCCACTGCGCGGGCATCGAACCCCTCGTCAATTACCGCTGTGCCGGCCTCGCACTAACGCTTCTGCGGAACGCCAACTTGTCGTTCTGGCCGCATCTGATATTATACTTGGATATTCCTCTCGATATTATGACCCTGCGGAACAGGGGGAAATTCCCAACGGGAAGCCTTTTTATGGATGCAGTATACAATGGCGGGTTCAAAAATTATTTCAAGGACGTCAGGGCGTCGGGCGTTCCAGCTCTCGAATGGCTTGACGGCACTCTTTCGCCCAATGATGTTCAAACCGCCGCGCGCACCGCAATCCAGGCATTTGTCGAGAGGTCGCGTTTCGGAAGCTCTGTTGGGGAGAGTCCGAAGTGACCGATGCTCAAATCCCTTTGTTCAGGCGGATTGTCTTTGTGGACTGGCATGGAGTGCTGTCCAACGAACCATTCTGGTCTTCGATATTGAGCGCGGCTTCCCATCCTCTTAAACCCCGCCTGGGCAATGCAGTCGAGAATATGTTCTCCGAGCAGCACGCGCTGGAACGCTGGATGCGGGGCGGCGACACATCAGCTGACGTCATAGCCCGAATGGGGTTCTCAAACGCAGGGCGTTATGGTCAGGACTTCGTCGCCCGACGCCTGGTGGATGACTGCGCCACGATGAGCGTCGATGCCGAGCTCGTCAGTGTTTTGCACGATGTCCGATGGCTGGCCCCGGTCATCTTGGCGACTGACAACATGGATTGTTTCGCAACTGCCTTTCAAGCATCGCTGGCCCGTCGGCGAAGGCCTGCTCCTAATCAGAGGGCGCTGCGGCTGCGCGAGTGGGCGCAGTTCTGCGATGGGTTGGTGTGCTCAAGTGATGTTGGCGTGCTGAAAGCCGAGAATCCCGAGAAATTTTTCGGCGCAACGCTTCGCCATTTCGGACTGGATTTCGCAGAAGCCGTCCTGATCGATGACCGCGAGGACAATTGCGCCGCTTTTCGCGAGACCGGGGGCACGGCGATGTGCTTCAAGAGAGCAAGGGACAACATCGACGACCTGGCCGAAGCCCTCTACGCATGGCTCGGTTGGTCGCGGCGACAGGTTCAGCGATCAGCCGCCCTGACGTATGGGGACTAGCAGACATTGTGGGGCTTGCGTATGTCACATGCCGGCTACTGGTTCGAACACTCGGTGCCGCGACTGGAACGGCTCTCCGAGGGATTAAGCAAAACGCTATTGATGTGTGCTTCGCTCAGCGTTCAGGTGCCAGTCATTGAAGTAAAACTGTGCCTTGGAGAGCATCTTGCAGACTTGGCGGACGCCATATGCGCGGTCAGTGACCGCATAGCAAGGATCAGGACCGGCACGGCGACACCGATCATATCCCCGCTGCGCCACGATTATGAACGCTTCCCACAGAATATTGTCACGTGTCGCCAATGCTTGGACTTCATATCTGCGGAACTTTCCGCTGTGTGCAATTTCATCGAATCATCGGGTCAGTCAGCTGTCAGTCAGGTCAGGTACTGCCTCGATTCGCCGTCCTTCAGAGTCATAGAGAACGCGCAACGGATGCTCGTTGATCTCACGAGCGCACTGAAGGCCCTCTGCGCGGATGAGCGCCTGAGAGACGCTCTCGATCGTGAGCTCCCCCACAAGGAGTGGGTCTGGCATGAAACTCCCAGCGTACTTTCTGAGGATTTCAGGCTATCCAAGCGAAGGCAGTTGCAAGACGACGAGGACGGGCCCAACGACCCCGAATACGAAATTGCGAAGCGCTACCATCGCATACTCATCAGCACGGAAGTCCCAACGATAGAAGCTTGCGCGCACAACATTGCCTGCTCCTCAGGGATGCCTTTCGCATTCATCGCTGACATGGCGCGCCAGGCGGCTGACGAGTCGAGGCACGCCCAAGCGTGCATTCGAATTCTCCGGGATCGGCACTTCGACATTGGCTCATTCTCCGATAGAAGTGCGATGTGGGCCTTAACGCACGACAAGGAACTCCCATTGCGACTGGCGATCCATCAACGCATCGGCGAGACGCTCGGCGTGAATTCGGCCTCATGGCGCATTCATTATTATGACGAAGCCGGGCAACACGAACTCGCTGACGTCGAGCGGATCATTTACGTCGAAGAGATTTCGCATGTTGAAATCGGAAATCGGTGGCTTCGAGTCCTATGTTCACAGAACGATGCCGCAGTGGAGGCTGTGGTCCAGGATGCGTTGGAGACATGGTTCCGGATTGCGCCAGAGGCGATCACAGGGGCGCGGAAGTATCCCGTAGACAAACAGGCAATGAAGCGCGCCGGTTACACGAATTCCGAAATCGAAAGTATTGTTCAGGCGAGCCCTGGCACCGTTCGCCTGAAAGAGTGGACTGTCACTCGTGACGGCGACTGAAGATCGAGCTGTCAATCATTCGCAAAGTCCTCTTGCTTGTGCGCTATTTCCAGAGTGGCTTGGAAAAGCTGTTGTCGCTCACCACGGAAAGCGCGACGCGATTGTTGCGCACAGCGTACGTCAGTTCAGGCGAGGTGCTCATCAATCTCTCGTGCAGATATTCGACGCGCGCTGCGGACGTATCGAGATACTGTTCATTAGGCTTGAATGTGACAACGATTTTGGGAGGGGATGCCGAGCGATCCACACTCATTCCGACAAGGGGGACGCCCAAATGGCTCTCTCGATCTTTCAGCAGCTTGAGATGGGGGAATTCGACGGTTCGGGCCACCGCTTCGCAGTAGACAGCCTCCCTGAGATCGCTAGATGCCAACGCAACGAATTGCCGTTCCTTGTGGGGAATGATGGGACTTTCATTGTCCCTTCCTACATGGATCATGCGTCGCGTCTGCCCGCATCCACTGCACGGCCCGTTCTCCACCCGGATCAAGTCACCATTGTAGTATCGCACCAATGGCTGACACAATCCGAACGGCAGGAGTTCTGTCAAAACGAGGCGGCCAATCCCTTCCTCGACCTCTGTCTGTCCGTCGAGGGCACAAACGTGGGGCACGAGCTGCGCGTCGAAGCTGAGAGACCCGCAAGACGGGCACTTTGTGGCACCTCCTAACATCTCGGACATTGAGAAGATATCGACAGGCTCAACGTTCCAATACGCCTTGAGAAAACTCTTGGTCTCGCTGGGCAGAAAACCCGCGAAACTGACGAGTGACTCTACGGCCATTTCCGAAGGGTTGACGCGCATATCAATCAGCGCCTGAGTGAAGATCCTCAGCAGCCTTACCGCACCATGAATCTGGGTCACGCGGGACTCCAGATGTGGGATATCGAAGGTCTTTTGAAGCAACTCAACGCCCTGCCTGATAAAGATGTCCTCCCAGATTGCTCCGGCAAAATAGTACGGGGCGAAGTCGGCGACACCATTGATCACGGCTTGCCCATGATAGGGACCGTACAACAGGAATGCTAAAGGACGTCGTTGCCGAGGCCTTACGGTTTGCACAACCTCCATCCCGTAACGCCGGATCTCTCGCAGCTCCTTCGCGCTGCGATAGCGGTATGTGACGGGACCGGTCGAGCCTGTGGTGAAGATGATTGATGCCAGCTGATCGGAAGCTTCCAGAGCCGGCGGCAATCTGAACTGAAGATCCGACTTTGTTGTCAACGGCAGGTCGGCGAGAATATCGAACGGGTCAGCATCACCCAGAAGGGAACCGAACTTGTCCAACGAGCCTTGCCACTTTTCCCTATACAGCGGGTGCTTCAACGCGTTGCCGAGCGTTGCAACAATTGCCCTTCGTTGGAAACTTAGCAAATCTTCATGCATGGCCCGCTCCGCCACTCAGCAAGCAATCCAAGAGCCCGTGACCCGAATACGGTACCTATTTCTCCATTGATGAGCCGGTCACGATCATGCGATCCGGCTTAAGGCCGTGTATCGCCGCCTTATTCTCATTGATCCTTTGCACTGCCCGCGCAAAGTCCGTGGCGGATGGCAATACGTTCAGAAGCTGATTGCTCAGGTCTTCGATGCTGGGAAGCGAACTCTTTGACATAACAACTCCCTGACAATGGTCGAGGTTGAAGCACAAAGGTTTTCGCAGTCAACGCGTCTTCAATATGGAGCAGTATTGATGTCACACTTAGCTGAGCTCAACAAGATGGGTCTTGATCAGTCGTCCGTTTAGTGCTGACGCCAGTAAAGGCGGTCGCGCTGCACGATCGCAGCATCCCCTGCGGGCAGAAGCTGCTCCGTGGCGATGGTATCTCGGCCGAAGCCTGCACCGTTCTAGGTATGCACATTGAAGAGAAATCAATTCGTGAATGTCGTCAAGGTGCCTGCATCATTGACTGCGGCACCTCGTGATTGCCCAGCCTGTGGTCAACGAACCCGAGCGCCATACTCTCGCCAGACCTGCCGGCACCCTTCATTCATTGCCGAGGTGGAGGGATCTTTATGTTGCACATCTCCATGCGTTTCATCGCCGCCGGATGCTTCGTGCTCGCGGGTTATCTTTTGGCGTACAGCGATTGGGGTTTGGCCATCGCCGGCATCTCGCTAGGAGCAGCCTACATGTGGACTTAGGAGAAGATCCTGCTCGCCGCTCACGGCGCTACGTCAAAGTAAGAACTCTGCGGTCTCTCCGCATTCGTCGCGCCTTCGCAATGCGTTGAGCGACGGTATAGCGCGCAACGTAGACTGGCCGCGCGCGAGGAAGACGGAAGTCGCGGTTCATGATGAGCGCAAGCTCTTTGCCAGTGGCGTCAGCGATGGCCGCCGCTGGGTCTTTGGCGATGTGGGTATAGCGCGCCGTGGTTTCCGGGTTGGAATGACCAAGCACACGGCCGAGCACCGGGATGTTCGATCCGCCAAGGGTGATGGCGAATGACGCGAACGAGTGCCTCAGATCGTGGATGCGTACGTCGTTGAGGTCAGCGGCAGCGCGCAGTCCGTACCAGCATTTGGTCAGTCCGACGAAGTGCCTCCCCTCTTTCTTGCCGGCGATGACGTAAGGGTTCTTTGAGAGACGCGGAATGCTCCTGAGGACGGCCAGTGCATAGTCATTGAGGAAGATGTACTTGAAGCCGGTCTTGCTGTCCGGAAGTTGGAGCACCCTGTGCTCCCAGTGGATGTTGGCCCACTGCAAGGTGAGGATTTCGCGGAAGCGCGCGCCGGTGACGATAAGCAGGCGGATGGCAAAGGCCGCATAGATGTTGATCTTGCCGTTCGCTTCCCAGTCGTCGAGCGTATCGCCAAGCCGTCTCAGTTCCTCGCGCGTAAGGTAGCGTTCCTTCTTCGAGGTCTTGTAGCGCTTGATGTCCGGGCACGGGTTGGTGTGCTTGGGCAGCAGTTTCTGGTCTTCGGCCCAGCCGAAGATGGATGAGAGGCAGGTCAGCGCATTGTTGGCCGCCGTCTTGTGTTCCCGCCAGGAGATGTGGGCCTTGGCCACGTCCTGGTGGGTGATTTCATTGATGGGCTTGCTGCCGAACTTCGGGCGTAGCCGCAACTCGATGCAGTCCGTGTAGGTGACAAGTGTCGACGGTTTGAGCGTTGGGCCGTGAATCTCCAAGAACTGTTCGGTGAGTTCCTGAAAGGTCATCTGCTTGGCGCGGGCGGCCTGGCGCTCGAGAATGGGGTTGTTGCCGGTGCGTACGCTTAGAAGGAGCCGACTGGCTTCCTTGCGCGCAGTGTCGGCGGTCCAGGGGCTGCCGTGGGCGCCGATGGTGATACGCCTCTGTCGCCCGGCCACCCGCGTAAAGAGGAAGTAGGTGACTGTCTTTTGCCGGCGACGAGCGCCGAAGCCCTTGATCTCGGTGTCACGCACCTGCTGATCCGGGGACAGTCCATCGATGAGCGACTTGGTGATTTTTGCGCGCAGAAATTTGGCCATGGAAGCTCTTTGAAATGGGAGATGAGATGAATTTCGGGGTCACGCCGGGGTCACATTATATGGCTTTCCAGGTCGAAATGCGGCGAAATAGCGGCGGACCTGTTTGTGGAGAATCAAGCATTTAGGTAGTTCTGGCGGCCCCTGACGCATTGAGAAACGAAATTCCCAAGCTGAATGTCGTCGGTTCGATCCCGATCGCCCGCTCCATTTAGGAACACTGATGGCCGACTCCTTCCATCTGGAAGGGACGTCGAATGCAGCTCGGACACACCGCCCCTCTGCGCTGACCTTGCACTCCGAAACCGCTCCGGTCGCCCGTAGGAAGCTGAGCGCCATACACGCTCAGTGCTTCTGCAGCTTGGTTCCCGGCCTCTCCTCCGACTGCCGCCACATAAATCACCTTATCGTGCCGTCCTACTGGCGTCGAAAGGCCCACCTCGGACGGAGGTCCCATGAGACTATTGCCCAAGATACTGACGCCAACGGCTTGGCTCCTCTTCCTGATGATTGTGGCGGCCTCATCCGCGAACGCTCAAAAGCGCTATCCCTCCATCGAGGAAGCGTGGGATGGGACGGACTACAGGGCTCTGATACAGCGGGTCGAGACTGATGGTTTAGCACTTCCCACACTGGCAGATGCAGCGACGAAGCCGGTTTTCGAGCGAATGGTCCGTTCTGATAACATTCCCCTGCGCGCGGGGCTGGATCCGAAGCTCGCCGTTACAATCCGCTTTCAGAAGTTGGACAGTGCCTTGCCGGCACTTCATCGGCTTGTCGCCCTTTACGCGAGCGAGACAGAAAAGGGGAAGCCGTACACTACGGAGCTCGCCACGCTTATGATCTATGAGGTCAAGGTCTCTGGCGCGCTTCTGGACCTGCACGAGTCTTATGTTTCGGCGCTTCCAAGGGACAAGCGATACCAAGCCAACATCAATATTCTCGAACAGATGAAAAGCGATGCCCGTCAGCTCTACTCCCGTCTGGTAGGGAGCGCGATTGCCACGGGTACTTACTCCAAACCTGATCTCCTTGCGATGACCAGGGGAGCTCTCGAAAGGCTGCCGTCTTACCTGCCGGTCTTCACGAATGAGGATAGGCAGGGTCTGGTCCAAAAGCTCACGCAGCAGATTGCTACAACGACGGACCAGGAGTTGAAGGCAGCGCTTACCGAGTTGCGGGATGGAATCAAACACCGCCGGATTCCGGCCTAGATAAACGCTGAGCACTCGCCCTATCATCGGTGCTGTACTTCGTGCGCGCGCGTCGGTTCGGTCCCATTCGCCCGCAGCATCGTCTGCAGAATCGAAGAAGGCCGCCCGAGAAGGCGGCTTTCCATCGATCAAACAATTGATGATCTAGCGGATGGTGATCCAGACGCCATTGCGGTAGTAGCCGTGCCCACGACCCACCTTGCGCCAGCGATAGTTCTCGCCGCGGCGCCAGCGCCAGTCATCACCGTAGATGCGCAGGCCGAACTCCGGCTTATACGCCGGCCTTCCGCGAACCTTCCAGCAGTCGCCGTCGCGGTTACAGACCACGGCCGCCGATGCTTCGCTTGCCGTCATCGTCGTAACGCCGCCAGCAAGCGTCAGAGCGCCTGCCGCAATCAAAAGTCCCTTGCCAAAAGCGTTCATGCTCATACTCCTTCCGTGAGAAGTTTGCAGAACGCGAGCTTGTGAGGATGGTTCCTATCCGGACCTGAACGTCGGCTTTGTCGGTTGAATATCGGTTCATTGAATGCGGTTAAAACGATAACACGCCAAGATAGAAATACTTAGCAGTCTAAAGTGAACACACATGCGCACCGCAATCTCGGTGGCGCGGCTCATGCGATAGCTGCTCACGCAGCGACGCAGAGAATCTCGAGAAACTCAGCGAACAGGCTCGGCGCGCCGCGCTGGCACGATCATCGGCATCCGAGCGACGTCCGCTACAATCCTGAAGGACGGCGACGCGATCGTCTCGCCGTCAATCTGGACAGCAAGGTTCTCGGCGTGGGGAATGTCGACCGCTTGCGCCGGCATCATCTCGATGGTGCTAGCTCTCTCCAGGCGGCCGGCAGCGAGATGGAAAAGCTCCCACAGTCTTTGCCGGCGGTTCGTCGCGCGCGAGATCACGACATTGAAGCCGGCCGACAATACGTTTGTCCTCGACGATAGGAGAAATCGGCCGCCGTATCGTGCTGCGTTGGCGACGACGATCCACGAGGCTGCGCACTCCCTATCGTCGATCACGGCCGTGAAGGTCCGCGGCTTGCGTGCGAGCGCGGCGAGGACCGGCCAGCCGTAGGACGGCTTGCCGATACGGCGTTTCAGCTCGATGGGCAGGCGTGCGATCACCTCGCCGTCGAAACCGGCACCGAGCATCAGCAAGCAGGGCGCGCCGTTGACGCTCGCCGTCGAGAGGCTGACGACCGGTCCATGAAGCAGCATCTCCGCGATAGCGTCGGCGGTGCGCGGAAGCTGCAGCTCCTCCGCTAGAACATTGCCGGTTCCGACCGGAATGAGACCGAACGGCATGTCACGTCCATGCAGCAGCGACGCCATGCTGCGCGCCGTCCCGTCGCCGCCCGAAGCGACAAGAACGTCATACGAGTCGATGGGCAGAGTGGAGCAATCGCTGCTCACTGTATCCGATACGAGGTGCAGATCCGCGACTGCGCCAGCCTGCTCGAGACGCCGCACGACTTGCTGGACGAGACCAATGCGGTTTCGTCCGGCAATCGGATTGTGGATGATCAGAAAGCGCTTCCGTGCGGCGGTGCCGGTCGCCGTCGTCTCGATGGCGCTATGGGCGCCAGTGCTGCCCTGTGGTGAATCGACATGCTCCTGCATGGCACTCACATGGGACTTTTTTGGGGGCTCACATGACCAGCGCGGCATCGATGCAGAAGATCGAGCCGCGGATCATACAGCCGCGTACGAATGGCGAAGACGCCGAGCACGGTATGGAACAGGTTGTCGTGGCTCGCGGTCTTCGTTGCGGCGAGTTCCTGCAGGCACTCCATGTCCACCCCGAGGCGGGCCTGCGCCGCGTGCGAGGCCCATAGGATCATGGGGATGTGAGTCTGCTCCTTGGGCGCCAGAGCCCGCGGCATCCCATGGAGGTAGAGACCTTTTTCGCCGAGCGATTCGCCATGATCCGAGGCGTAGATCATGGCGACATCGACGCCCTTCGTGTCGGCGCTCCGAAGTATCTCGATCAGCTCTGACAGCACGTGGTCCGTATAGAGGATCGTATTGTCGTAGCTGTTGACGATCTGTTCGGTGGTGCACCGGCTCAGCTGGCTGGACTCGCACGTCGGCTGAAATCTGGCGAACGCCGGCGGCGTGCGCTTGAAGTAGGCCGGCCCGTGACTGCCGATCATGTGCAGCACGATCATGCCGCCGTGTTGCATGGCAAGAATTTTGTCCTCGAGCCCATCCAGCAGCGCCTCGTCGTACGTCGCAACTTCCTCGAAGAGCCTGCCTCGCCTCTTGTTCAGCTGCTCCGACAGGATGCCCCTGCAGACGCCCTTGCAGCCCGATTGATTGTCACGCCACAGGACGTCGAGCCCTGTGCGCTCGAGAATGTGCAGGAGATTCTCCTGTTGTGCCGCAGCCGGCACGGTGAACTTGTCCTGACCGATCCCCGAAAACATGCACGGAACGGAGTGGGCCGTATCCGTGCCGCACGAAGACGCATGTTTGAGGCTCAGGATACCGTCAATGCTGGATAGGCGCGGGTTCGTTTCTCGGGCATAGCCGTTGAGCGAGAAATTGGCCGATCGTGCTGTCTCGCCGACGACCAGAACGTTGACGAGCGGGCGAGCCGACGCAAGAGAGGCCTCGTCGCGACGGGCATCATCGCCAAATGACGTCGGCGTCTTCTGAACGTGGAATTCCCTGCTGGTCTGGTACTTGCCGAGAGCAACAATGACATTCGAGGGTACCAGCGTGAGTAGAAGGCCGCGGTTCGTGCGTATGGTACTTGCGAAGTTCGCGTAGAAGGAAAGGATCAGGACCATTGCGATCGCGCTCGAAAGCAGGGCGCGAACGACGTTGGACGAGAGCGTTTGCGGGAGCGGCCGCCAACGTATCGGCGCCAGCAAAATGATCGCCGCGGGAACGAACCCCGACAGGATGATGGAGCCGAGAAACTGAGCGGTCAGGAACTCTGCCGATTCGCCTGCGTTCGTCTCGAGTACGTTGCGCACCATATTGGCGTCGATGGCGGTGCCGAACTCCTGGACAAAGTACGCAGCAAGTGCCGACAGGAGCACGAGCGCCGTAGCGAGCGGTTTCAGTACGTAGGGCAGGGCCGCGATCGAGAGGGCAGCGTTGAACGCTGCGACGAGAGTCGCCGCGAAAGCCGCGATGAAGAGCCACTCGGCCATCGTTGCGGGATGGACGTCGGTCAGGACGCGCATCCAGAATGCGCTGTTGAGGCCGGCGACGATGAACAGCGATGTCAGCAGGCAGAGCTGACCAGGCGTGACCGCTATGCGACGGGCCATTCTCGTACCGCCAATCAGGAACTCTGCTTCACGCCCCACGTGGCCACCAAAATCCTGGGCACCAGGATCGGATCGGCGATGGGGCTGTCTGGCTTGATGCCGGCAATATATCACCCGCCGAGGATGGGGGGTAAACGCCGCGACCAAGACAGAACGATCCTGCGGCCCGAAACGTGGGTACCAGATTCCCGATTGAAGGCGCCATTGCGGCGTCCTCGACTTGGGAGGCGGACGGCTCCCGATCCTAAAGCAACGGACTTGAAATTCACCTCAATTCGCGGCCGGGCGGGGGGTGAATTTCAAGTCCAAAGTTGCTTTAGAACACTATGCCTCTAAAGCATCTTTGGACCTTAAATTCGACTTTGAGACCGGCCCAGGCGTGGATCGCATTTAAGGTCCGACGCTTTAGGGCGCGACCTCGAGGGACGGCGCCTCGCCGATCTCCGGTATCGGGTCTGCTAGCAGAAGGCGTTCGCGGAGCTGGTGGCGATTGCTCCGGACACTCCGATACTTCGAAATGAGCTTGCGAAGGGGCGGCGGTGGAGGCGTGAGCTGCTCGAGCGCCATGTTGTAATCATGCCGGAGCTGACCGAAGCGCATGACTTTCGCGAGCACCAGGAGGTGACGGGCTAGAAGATAGTCGCGGGTATCGAGCTCCTCGCGCTGATAGATATCGTGGCGCGCGATCAATGCGAGCAGCGCGGGGAAGTACGTATCCCGCCTCGATGAGATGCCGTCGCTCTGCCAACGCTTGTGCCAGAGGGGTTCAGCGATTGTCGCCGCCATGGTTCGCTGCGCGATGCGCATGGCGAGATCGCTGTCCTGCATGCGCATGAGGGTCGGGTCGAATCCGCCGGCGGCGAGCAGAATATCCCGGCGGATCGTCAGTCCCGACGTGGTCGGCTGGATGACGCGCCGGGCGACGAGCCGCATCATCTCATGGCCTGCATAAAGGCGCTGCGGCATTGAGAAAACGGTCGTCTTTGCGGCCTTTTCGGTTGTGAAGGCCGACAGCACCATGCCGATGTGAGCATTGCGCTCGAGAATCTTCAGGGGCCAACGAAGCCGCCCCGGCAGGTAGGTGTCGTCAGAGTCGAGGAAAGCGACATAGGGTGCGCGTGCTGCGACGATACCGGCATTGCGTGCGGCGTTTGCACCTGAGTTCGTCGAAAGCACGATAACCGACACGCGTGGATCACGCAGAGCTTTCAGCTCGCTGTGAGTCGCGTCGGTTGAACCGTCGTCAACGACAATTAGCTCGAAGTGAGTCTCGTCCAGCGCCAGGACACTGTCGATCGCCTGCCGAAGGAGCCTCGCTCTATTGAACGTGGGCAGCACGACACTGATCGCTGGTGTGGCAGAAGCCGCAGCCTCGCCTTCCGTGACCCTTCGCTCTAGCGGATTTTCATATCGTCCCATGACATTGGCCTGCAGCTTGCTTCATCTAAGCAGACTGCGCTGGAGCGAAGCTTGAGGTATGCGTCGCTTGCAGGACTAATTTCCTAATATCAGCATAGGGAGGGTGGGTGGCGATGCACAGCGCGGAATATGGCCTAAGCTCGATTTTCCACAGTTCTGTTATTTTGATATTACGCGTTTTAAATCAACAATTTGATCAACGTCCACACGAAGCCTTAACGCGGGTGTGTCTAAAGAGCAGGTCCCAATGCTCGTTGCCGACGTAACAGAATAATCACTGCGACGAGCCTTCGCGCGCCACACCATTAGCTTCGTTCTGGATCGGCTGTTTTAACCTGTCGGCGCGCGAGCCCGGCGTCGCGCTTCAAAGTCCAAATTGTTGGTGATTTTGAATGGTGCCCAGGGGCGGAATCGAACCACCGACACTGCGATTTTCAGTCGCATGCTCTACCAACTGAGCTACCTGGGCGTAACGCGGCAGCCCTCGAAGCCCCACGCAAGCCGCGACCTTATAGGTGCTGAGCAGGGCGCTGTCCAGCATCCCGGAAGCTACTTCGCCAGCACTGCGACCTTAACCGTCTGCGCGGCCCCCGACGCGGCGCCAGCGCCGTCCACGACCACCACGTCGAAGCCCGCCCAGCGGCCCTCCGAGCCATCGTGCACGAACTCGACGCGAGCAGCATCGATGTCAGCTTGCTTGAAGGACGTCACGGCATCGCGTGGCGCGTCGGTGAGAGCAACCCAACCGCCCGTCGGGTTCGACACCGTGAATGTGAGGGCGTCGGCGCCGTGGTCGGGGTCGACCGCCATGAGGTCCATCACCGTCACCGTGACGGATTTCCCGCGCGCGACGACAAGCTCCAGATCGCCAGCGATTTCGGGGGGAATATTGCGCAGTTCCGCCGAGAGATCCCCGCCGGCTTCGAGCGCGAGGCTGCCGTAGCGGATGTCGCCCTCCACAACGCCAGTGCTGGAGATCCGGATCAGCCGCTTGACGACCGCCTCACCCTGAAGCGTGCCATGAACTTCAGCCGTATCGGCCCTGAGCTTGCCGGCGAGCCGGCCGCCTTCGTGGAGGCGCAGTTCCTGCGCGGCGACATTGCCTTCCACGTAGCCGTACACGTCGATGACGCCGGCATTGAGGATGGTACCCTTGACGATGGTGTCGCCCTGAATAAGGGCTTCACGGCGTTTGTCGGCCACGGCCTGCTCCCTGTTTCCCACCGTAATGCGCTGGACAGGGGCGCCGCCCCGCCTGTCCGCAGTACAATGATAATGCTAGCCGGCGCGGGTGGCGGAAGCGAGGCACCCATTCTGGGTACGGTCGCCGCGGTGTGAGGCGCCTAACGTTCGCCCGGGTCCGTCAGCCGGAAGCGCTGCGATCCGGAATGTCGATTTCGAAGACGGCACCCTGATCAACGGCGCTTTCGACCAGGCGGAGATCACCTCCATGCGCCACGACGAGCTCGCGTGCGATGGTGAGGCCGAGACCCGTCCCGCCTTTGCGGGCCGAGCCCTGGAAGGCCTGGAAGAGATGGGCGCGAGCCCGCGCGGGTACGCCCGGTCCGGTGTCGCTGAGGCGGATATGCGTCGTGCCAACGCCGCGGCGCGCCGCAATGGTGATCGTGCCCTGGCTGCGCTGTGCCTCGATGGCCTGCAGTGAATTGCGAACGAGATTCGACAGCACCCGATAGAGCTGATCACGGTCGGCATCGACGATGAGACTATCGTCGACGGCAATGGCAAGCACGACCCGCGTCGAAGGCGAGAGCCCGAGGCCATCGCCGACCTCCTCCGCAAGCGAGCGCAGTGGAATGAGCTCGCGGCGCGGCGCCGGCTCCTCGGCACGGCCGAAGCGGAGCGTGTCATTGCAGAAGGCGATCGCGCGGTCGAGCGAGGCGATGAGCTTCGGCGCAAAGCTCTGCACGGTCGGATCCGGGCTCGACACCAAGCGATCGGACAGGAGCTGCGTGTTGGCGAGCAGGTTTCGCAGATCGTGATTGATCTTGCTCACGGCGAGGCCGAGGGCGGCGAGGCGGCTCCTCTGATTGAGCAGATGGTGCAACTCGGATTGCATGTGCGCCAGCTCGCGCTCTGCCGTGCCGATCTCGTCCTTGCGCTCGGACGGCGAGATGATGCGGCTCGCGTCCTCGGGGCGCTCGCTGAAACGCTGCATGTTCGAAGCTAGCCGCAACATCGGACGCACCAGCAGGGAGCTCAGAGCGAAATAGACGAGGGCCGCCGTGAAGACGGAGATAATGACGGAAAGCACGAGGATATTCAGGCCGAACTTGAGCATGGCCTTCCTGAGCGGCGCCTCAGGAAGCACGACCTCAATAAGTGCGCCCGCGCCTTCGTGCGGCAGGCCGACAACGCGCAGCGTGCGATCTCCGTTCGAAAAGAACACAGCGAGCGCGTCCCACACCTGCGTCACGCGCCGGCTCACAGGCGAGATCATCTCGTCGGGGCTTGGCGGTGAGAGATCGTACGTCGCATCGATCGCCGGCATAGGGTCGGCGGCAAGAATGAGCTGGCGCTGATCATTGCGCTTGAGCGCGACGGCGCGCACCTGCGCGGTGCGGAGGAGTTCGTCGCGCAGACCCTGGGGCACAGCACCTTGTGGGGACGCTTCCGCGGCGAGCGAGGCGAGCTGCGCGGAGCGGAGGCGCTCTGTCAGCCAGTTGACGCGATAGTTTGCGACCGACGGCACGAAGATCAGGACTTCGGCCAGCATCACGAAGAGGAGGGTGAGGAGGAGCAACTTGCCGGGCAGACCGATCTTTACGAGGCCAGCCTTGACGCGCGCGGCAGTGCCACGCAGCCGGCTCGGGGCCGCGATGTCGATTTCTGCCGGCTGCTCGACCTTCTGATCCAAACGTCGCGTCCCTTCTCGTGGGCTTTTAGCAGGCCCGCGGTGTCGCACGCCGGCACGCTAGCCAAGTCGGCCTGCGCTGATCGCTCGAACGAGCCGGCGCGATCCGTCCGCCCACCTCGGGTGTTATCGTACGCCGTGATCGCCCACGGCTGAGCCGCCTGCGAAGCCGCACCGCCGCGGCTTCCAGGTCCGAATTCCCTCCTTCAAAGGCAGGAAATCCCGGAACATTCTACCCTAGCTTGCGCAAGAGCCCAACAGCCTTACGCACCAGGGGCTTGCCGGCCGAAAGCGCATAGGTGCCCATAGCCGCCCGCTTGCTAATCTCGCCAAGCGTCGGATAGGGAGCAATCCACCGGGTCATGGCGGTGATTTTGAGCCCCTGGGAGATGGCCAGCGACCAGATCTGGATGAGCTCACCAGCCTCGCGGCCGACGATGCCCGCGCCGAGAATTCGGCCCTTGCGGTCCGTCACGACCTTGACGAAGCCTTCGGTCGCGCGTTCGGCCTGGGCGCGGTCGTTCTCGTGGTAGGGCCAGCGGAAAACCTGGATGGCGCCGTGCTTCTGGCGTGCCTGATCCTCGGTCAATCCGACCTGGGCGAGCTCAGGATCGGTGAACGTGACCCACGGGATGAGTTCCCTCTGCACCTTGGCGGGTAGTCTGAACAGCGCACGGCGGAAGACGATGCCGGCGTGATAGTTGGCGACGTGTGTGAACGCCTGGCCGCCGGCAATGACGTCGCCGATGGCGAAGATCCTTCGGTTCGAGGTAATGAGGCCGTCGCTCACCATGATGCCGCGGTTGTCATATTTGATGCCGGCGGCCTCCAGATTGAGGCCATGGACATTGGGCTTGCGACCGGCGGCAACGAGGAGGTGCGTGCCCTCGACGACCTCGGAGCCCTCGGACGTCGCGATCGTCACCTGGACGACGCCCGGCCACCCCGAAACCCGCTCTACCCGCGCGCCCTCACGGATGACCATGCCTTCGGCGCGCGCGTACTTGAGCACGACATCCGATAGTTCCGGATCGTCGCGGCCGAGTGCCTTGAGGCCTTCGAGCACCGTGACCTTAGCGCCGAGGCGAAGGTAAGCCTGCGCCATCTCCATGCCGACGGCGCCGCCGCCGACGACCACGAGATGACCGATCGGCTCGCGAAGATCGAACAACGTCTCGTTCGTCAGGTACGGGACCTTGTCGAGGCCGGGGATCGGCGGCACGGCTGGCGATGAGCCGGTAGCGATCACGAAGCGCCAGGCCTTGATGAGCGTGTCGCCGGCCTCGACAGTATGCTTGTCGCGAAAGCGGGCCGGTGCCTGGATGACCTCGACGCCCATGCCCGTGAAGCGCTCGATGGAGTCGTTGCGCGCGATGCCGGCAATGACGGACTTGATGTGATCGTTGAGGGCCGCAGCGTCGACCTCAGGCTCGACGGCCCGAATGCCGAACTTACCAGCGGTCCGCATTTCATGCGCGCGCCGCGCTGCCGCGATCAGCGACTTGGAGGGGACGCAGCCGGTATTGAGGCAGTCGCCGCCCATGAGATGCTTCTCGATGAGGACGACCTTCATGCCGAGAAGTACGGTTGACGCCGCAACTGAGAGCCCGCCCGAGCCCGCCCCGATTATGCAGATATCCGCGTTGATCGTACCGCCCTGGCCAAGTGCGCGTGCACTGTCACCCGCTTCTGCATTAGGCCGCTGCATCCCTTGCCCTCCACTTCTTCAGCACCACCGGGATCAGCGCCACGATGCCGAGCAGCACGAAGGCCAGGATCAGCTCCTTGGTCAAAAGAGCGCTGGTATCGATCCTGTACGGGCACGCCACGTCCGGGTTGACCGGCTGGGTGGCGAGGCACGCGTGATGGCTGCGGTTCTGCGCCTTGATCACGCTACCGAGCCCCGCCCCGGCAACCGTGATCGCGGTGGTGCCGGGAATGATACCGAGAAATGTGCCGAGCACATAGGTGCGTAACGGCACGCCGAGCACGGCGGCAGCCAGATTGACGATGACGAAGGGGAAGGCCGGGACGAGACGAAGAAACAACAAGTAGCTCAGCGCATTCTCGGAGAAGCCCTCGCGCAGGCGCGCAAGCCACGGTCCGACGCGTGAAGCCATCACCGTGCCGAGCGAGGAGCGGGCGACCAGGAAGATGATCGTCGCGCCGCTGGTCGCCGCAAGTACGGTCACGGGCGCTGCGATCTTCCATCCGAACAGCAGGCCGCCGGCAAGCGTCAGTGCCAGTGCGCACGGCAAGGAGAGCGCGACCACGGCGACGTAGGCGACGAAATAGAGCGCAATGGCAACTGGAAGATGCGTCGCGATGAAGCCGCGCAGTAGCTGATAGTTGAGTCCTATCGACTTGATCGTCAGGTGATCATGCCAGCCCATGGCGAACACGACGCAACCGATCGCAACGAGCGTCGCCAATGGCAGCCAATTACACGAGCCCCGCTTGGATGTCGCGCTACAGGCGCACACTCCGCTGGGCTCTTCCTGCTTTTGCTGCGGGCCTGACATTCCAGTTGCTCTGCGGTGCGGCGGCAGTTCTTTCTTGTGGCATTCCTGCGCCGTCTGCCGAAGCGCGAATCCCAACTCATCCAAAGCTTGGGCATGATTCAGCGGCCCTGACGCGACGCACAACCATCTCCGCGCCGGCCGCAAGGTCCCCAAGATAGGGCCGGGGGTGTCTATTGCACAGCGGTGGTCAAGCACACGTGAACGCACGTCAGGCGATGTGAACGCCGAGACTAGGCCCGAACCGTCGGTAACTAGCTTGCAGCGTGCGCGAGCGTTGCCGCTACCGCGCTGCGCCATCCGGCGTAACGGCGTGTGCGCTCATTGGCCGCCATCGCGGGCAGGAAACTGCGGTCCAGCTGCCAGGACTTCTGGAAGCCCTCACGATCGGGCAGTACGCCAGCTTTGTGCCCTGCGAGCCAAGCGGCGCCGAGTGCGGTCGTCTCCAGCATGGTCGGGCGATCGACGCGTGCGGCGAGCACATCAGCGAGGAACTGCATGGTCCAGTCGCTCGCGACCATGCCGCCATCGACGCGCAGGACCACATCGGTGCAGGCCGGCCAATCGCCGCGCATGGCTTCGAGCAGGTCGCGCGTCTGGTAGCAGACGGACTCGAGCGCGGCGCGGGCAAGCTCGGCGGGGCCTGTTGCACGAGTGAGGCCGAAAAGCGCGCCGCGCGCGCTCGGCTCCCAGTGTGGCGCACCGAGGCCGACGAAACCCGGCACCATGTACACATCCTGCTCGGGATCGGCGGCGGCAGCGAGCGGCCCTGTCTCGGCGGCGGACTTGAGCACTTTGAGTCCGTCGCGCAGCCACTGCACAGCCGCGCCGGCAACGAAGATCGAGCCTTCGAGCGCGTATGCGGTCTCGCCGTCGAGGCGAAATCCGATGGTTGAGAGCAGACGGTTCTTGGAGCGCACAAGCTCGGCGCCGGTATTGAGCACGGCGAAACAACCCGTGCCGTATGTCGACTTCATCATGCCGGGCGTGAAGCAGCCCTGGCCGATCAGCGCGGACTGCTGGTCGCCGGCGACACCGCGGATCGTGATCGCCGCACCGAGCAGGGCAGCATCCGTCGTGCCGAAGTCGGCGGCGCAATCGCGCACTTCGGGAAGCATGACCGCCGGCACGCGGAACATGCGGCAGAGATCATCGTCCCAGCGATGCCGGCGGATGTCGAACAGCGAGGTGCGCGAAGCATTCGTCGCGTCAGTGAGGTGGGATTTGCCACCGGTCAGCCGCCAGATGAGGAAGCTGTCGACCGTCCCGGCGAGGAGGTGGCCAGCCTCGGCGGCTGCGCGCGCGCCGTCGACATTGTCGAGGAGCCAAGCGATCTTTGTTGCGGAGAAGTAGGGATCGAGCACGAGGCCCGTGCGCTCGCTGATCATGGCCTCGACGCTTTCGGTCTTGATGCGTGCGCAGATGTCCGCCGTGCGCCGGTCCTGCCAGACGATCGCCTTGTGGATGGGCTTCCCCGTACGCCGATCCCAGACAATCGTCGTCTCGCGCTGATTGGTGATGCCGATGGCTGCGACGCGTGCCGCGGTAACATTGGCCTTCTTCAACGCCGTGCGCGCCGTTTCGATCGTACCGCGCCAGATGTCTTCGGCGTCGTGCTCCACCCATCCCGAGGCCGGATAGTGCTGGGGCAACTCCTCCTGTCCGAGGCCGATGACCTTGAGCGCACGGTCGAACAGCAGGGCGCGGCTAGAGGTCGTGCCCTGGTCCAGGGCGAGGATGGTCTCGGTCATGGATGATCTCCGGCTTGATCACCGCGGCCGCGGATGCCTCGCTCAGTGTTTTTCTGGCCGCCAAAGAAAAACCGCAGCCGGCACAGTGCGGCTGCGGTTCTATTTCTTCAAGTCTCTCGACGCGGTCCGGACTCAGGTTCCGGCCGGTTCCTTGGTCGTGGACAGCACCGACGGCAGCGCCGGAATGTTGACCTCGCGATCGCGACGGCGCGGCTGCGGCGGCTGGTAGGCGCGGCGAGCGTGATGCTCGCAGTAGGGAAGGCCGGTCACCTTGTTGCGGCCGCAGAAGTGGAAGTCGGCCAGCTGGGGGTCGCCGATCGGCCACCGGCACATGCCTTCGGTGAGCTGCTGGAGCGTCTTGCGCTCGCCGAGCGGGATCTCGATTTCCTCGACGGTGGGAACCGAGCCTTGAGAAAGATCTGACTCCAGCATCTGACGGAAGGCGGTATTGCCGACATTTGTGGGTCGCTGGCGCTGTTGTACGGCGCGTCGTGGCTGCGCCTGACGCATGCGCAAGCGGCTGCTGCTTGTGCGGTTGCTCGAGGCCCGTGTGGCGAGTCCGAGACGGTGCACCTTTCCAATGACCGCGTTACGGGTAACTTCGCCGAGTTGGGCGGCGATCTGGCTTGCGCTCAGCCCGTCTGCCCAGAGCTTCTTGAGCTGCTCGACCCTCTCATCGTTCCAGACCATAATCGTCATCTCTCCTGCGCAGAATCGCAGCAAGGTGCCGTCGTGCAGGCACGCGATGCCACATCGGCCCTGGCGAACTCCGGGCGGCAAACGGACGCAAATGCGTACGGCGCCACGGAAAAGCCTGGGCGGTTACGAACTCAGGAACTTGGGAAACGCTATACGGCGATGCCCGCCGGACTCTGGAAACTCGGGCATCCACGCTACTGACGGCCGCCGCGATACGAGGGCGCTCCGTCCGGCTAAGGGGTTGGCTGCATTCCTGCCCAACATCTCGTGCCGATCGAGAGGAAACGTACAACAGCTATGGCGCCGCCCTCAAGCGTGCTCGGACGGCACGATGGCTATTGACAACAGTGCGTGACCCGTCCGCCACAAATCGAATCACGTTCTCTGTATGTGCGCGGAAAACTCTAATGTTTACCGATGGGCGTTGTTGGCGCCTCTGCAACTAGTGACTTGCTCTCACGCACCGCCGGCAGGCCTCCGAACCTTACGAAACGTTTAGCAGTCGTTTCTTGACAGTGCCAAAAAGAGCGCCTAACTCCGCGACAAAACCAATGAGACCGCCGCGGGCCCGCCGCACACTCGGTCGCGAGTGGCGCTGCTCGAGATTTGCGGCGCGATGGAGGGGAGTTGAATGGCAGTACTCGTCGAGGCGGATCGACTTAGGAAGTCGTTCGGGCCGATCCTGGCAGTCGAGGATATCTCGCTCAAGGTCGAGAAAGGTGAGGTGCTCGGCTTTCTCGGGCCCAACGGTGCCGGCAAGTCGACCACCATGAAGATGCTGACCGGCTTTCTCGAGCCGGACGCAGGGCGGGCGCGCATCTGCGGGATTAGCGTTGCCGACCGCCCCAAGGAAGCCAAGTCCAAGCTCGGCTATCTCCCCGAGGGCGCGCCGGCCTATGGCGACATGACGGCCCGCTCTTTCCTGAACTTCATTGCCGAGATACGCGGCTTCGACGGTGCGAACAAGTTCGCGCACGTCGATATCGCACTCGCGCGCACCGGGCTCGAGAGCGTCGCGACGCAGCGCATCGAGACGCTCTCCAAGGGCTACAAGCGTCGCGTCGGTCTCGCCCAGGCCATTCTTCATAATCCCGAAGTCCTGATCATGGACGAGCCGACCGACGGCCTCGACCCCAATCAAAAGCATCATGTGCGCGAGCTGATCACCGAGATGGCCAAAGACAAAGCCATCATCGTCTCGACGCATATTCTCGAGGAAGTGGAAGCGGTCTGCACGCGCGCGGTCGTCATCGATCGCGGCCGCATTGTTGCCGACGGCACGGCCGAGGCCCTGCAGCGGCGGATGCCCTATCATAATGCGGTTGCTATTCAGATCGCGGCCAGTGAGGCCGATCGCGTTGCCGCCGCACTCGCGGTGCTCACGGGCGTCGCCACAGTTGAGCGCGTGGCGGCCGCGAACGGCCATATTCGCCTCCGCGCACTTCCGAAGCCCGGCGCAAGCATCGCGGCCGATGTCGGTGCGCTTCTGCGCGACCAGTCGATCGCCGTCGAAGAGCTGATCGTCGAGCGCGGCAAGCTCGATGACGTCTTCCGCGAGATCACGACGAGCAACGAGGACGCCCGTCATGCGTAATATCTGGATCATCACCAAGCGCGAGCTTGGCGCCTACTTCGGCACGCCGCTCGCCTACGTCTTCGCTGTCATCTTCGTCGCACTGACCGGCGCCTTCGCGTTCTTCATTGGCAACTTCTTCGAGCGCGGACAGGCGGACCTCCAGCCATTCTTCAACTATCACCCGTGGCTCTATCTGCTACTCGTGCCGGCGATCGCCATGCGGCTCTGGGCTGAGGAGCGCAAGTCCGGCACCATCGAGCTACTGATGACCCTGCCGATCTCCACCAGCGAAGCCATCATCGGCAAATTCCTCGCAGCCTGGATCTTCATCGGCATCGCGCTCGCGCTGACCTTCCCGATGTGGATCACCGTCAATATTCTCGGCAAGCCCGACAACGGCGTGATCCTCGCGAGCTACATCGGCAGCTTCCTGATGGCCGGCGCCTTTCTCGCGATCGGCTCGTGCATATCGGCGCTCACCAAGAACCAAGTCATCGCCTTCATCGTCGCGGCGACGATCTGCTTCCTCATGGTGATGAGCGGGCTCGAGCTGGTTCTTGGCTTCTTCCGGGGCTGGGCGCCGTCGTTCATCGTCGATGCTGTCGCCTCGATGAGCTTCCTCAATCACTTCGAGCTGATCAGCCGCGGCGTCATCACGCTGCCGAGCTTGTTCTTCTACTTCTCCATCATCGCCCTCTTCCTGTTCGCGAACGTCATCGTCGTCGAACAGCGCAAAGCTGCCTGAGGGAGACCCGGATATGTCCATTCAATCACCCAAGCCCTCGCCCTTCGCCGCAGCCATGCAGAAGATCTCGGGCCAGCTCCTGCTCGCGCCCGGAGAGGTCGTGCGCTGGGCGGCGCGCCTCGATCGCTCGACACTTGCGTGGGGCGCGCTGGTGCTTGCCGTCCTGCTCACGCTCTCCGCGAATCTGATCTTCAGCGCCATAGCGAAGAATGCAAAGGCTGACCTCACGGCCGAGCGCCTCTATACGATCTCGGACGGCACCAAGCGCGTACTTCAGCGCATCGATGAGCCGATCAACGTTCGCCTCTACTATTCGCGCAAGCTCGGCGAAGTGGCGCCGCTCTTCGGGAAGCACTTCGAGCGCGTGAAGGCGCTCCTCGAGCAGTATCGCGACCTCTCGGGCGGCAAGGTCCAGCTCACGGTGATCGAGCCCGAGCCGTTCTCCGATGCCGAGGATCGAGCCGTTGCCGGCGGACTTCGCGGTGTTCGTCTCAACCAGGATGGCGAGACCGGCTACTTCGGCCTCGTCGCCTCCAACACGACCGACAACGACGCGGCAGTCGAGTTCTTCGCGCCCGATCGCGAGCGCTTCCTCGAATACGACCTCATCAAGCTCATCAATGGCCTCGCCAATCCCAAGAAGCGCGTCGTCGGGCTCATGGCGAGCATCCCCGTCGATGGCGGTGCCATGAACCCGATGCAGCCCATGCGTCAGCCGGCACCGCCGTGGACGGTCATGGAGCAGATCCGCGAATTCTTCGAGGTTCGTCCGCTCGAGCAGACGATCACGGAAATTCCGGGCGACATCGACGTCCTGATGCTCGCGCAGCCGACCAATCTCAGCAAGGAAGCCGTCTACGCCATCGACCAGTACGTGCTACGCGGCGGTCGCGTGCTGGCGCTCATCGATCCGGTCTCGGAGACGACACCGCCGACGGCTCAGATGGGCATGCCCATGCCGCCGATGCCGCCGGCTGGAGACATCCTCGATCTGCTGAAGGCGTGGGGCGTCTCAATCGATACCGAGAAGCTGGCTGGCGACCCGAGCATGGCGCGGCGCGTGCAGTTCGGCGGCGGCCCGGGCGGCCGACCAGTCGTGACCGACTATCTGGCCTGGCTCCAGGTGGACCAGCAGCACATCAACCAGGCCGATCCGCTTGCGGCCGGCATCGAGCGCCTCAATCTCGCCTCGGCAGGCTTCATCAGCAAGGTCGATGGCGCGACGACGAACGTGCAGCCGATCGTTCAGACCTCGCCGGGTGCTGGCGAGATGGGTGCGATGAGCTTGCGTATGATGCCGGACCCGCTGGCACTGACGCGCGAGTTCAAGAGCGGCGGCAAGCCACTGGTGCTCGCGGCGCGCATCACGGGTGAGGCCAAGTCCGCTTATCCGGATGGCCGCCCAAAGCCGGCAGAGGCGGCAAAGGGTGATGGCAAGCCGGGCGACAAGCCGGAAGCCGCAGCTCAGAAGGACAAGCCGGCCGAGGCCACCAAGGCCGAGACTGTCGTCCCGCATTTCGCGAGCGGGCCTGTGAACGTCATCGTCGTTGCCGACAGCGATTTCCTGAACGACCAGTTCTGGGTCACCATCCAGGAGATGCTCGGCCAGCGCCTAGCGATGCCGCAGGCACACAACGCGGCGTTCGTCATCAATGCGCTCGAGAATCTCTCCGGTGGCGAAGCACTCGCCACGCTGCGTGGGCGCGGCGTCAACGATCGTCCCTTCGAACGGGTCTCGAACATCCGGCGCGAAGCAGAACGTCGCTATCGCGAGAAGGAGCAGGCGCTCAACGCTAAGCTCAAGGATCTGCAAGGCAAGCTGCAGCAGATGGAGACGAAGAGCGGCGAAGGTGGCCAGATCTTGCTCTCCGACAAGGACCGACAAACCATCGATCGCTTCCGCGGCGAGATGATCGAGGTGCGGCGCGAGTTGCGTGGCGTGCAGGCAGATCTCAGGCGCGATATCGATCGGCTCGATGGCTGGCTCAAGTTCTTCAACATCGCGGCCGTGCCGCTGCTGATCGGTCTCGGCGGAATCGCGGTCGGGCTGTCGCGTCGGCGCCGTCAGGCGCCGGGCAGCGAGAGGAAGGGTTGAGGCCATGATCAAGCCGCAGCATTTCGTGATCCTCGGCGCGACCACGCTCGTCGCGCTCGTCCTCGCCGCCGTGATTCATGCATCCTCGACGCAGCGGGGCCCCGGGACGGCGGACGGTCGCCCCATGCTCCCGGAGCTTCGCCGTCAGGCGAACGGTCTCGCGGGCATCGAGCTTTCAAAACGCGGGCAGACGCTCACCCTCGTGCGCAATGGCGAACAGTGGAGCATCAAGGAACGGGCGTCATATCCCGTGCAGGGCGATAAGGTCCGCGCGCTCCTCGTGCAGCTGACCAACGCCGAGCTCACCGAACCGAAGACCGCCGCGAAGGACCGCTGGGCTCTGCTCGATCTCGAGGATCCCGCGGGCAAGGACGCCAAGTCCGGTCTCGTGCGGCTGCTCGATGCGGGCGGCAAACCCATGGCCGAGATGGTCATCGGCAAGTCACGACCGAGTGCGTTCGGCGCCGGCCGTAACGGCGTCTACGTTCGCCGTCCGAGCGAGGCACAGACGTGGCTCGCGAGTGGTGAGCCGAACGTGACGCTCGACGTCAAAGACTGGGTCGATCCCGCGATCTTCAAGGGCGATACCGAGAAGCTGAATCGCGTGACCGTCGCGCATCCCAAAGAGGCGCCGATCATCGTCGAGCGCGAAGGCGAGGCGGGCAAGGGCGGCAAGTTCGTACTGAAGTCCGTGCCGGAAGGTCTCAAGGTCAAGGAGAGCGCCGGCATCGAGCAAATTGCGCTGAGCCTCGGCTCCGTCGAACTCGAGGACGTGCGCAAGCTCGATGCGACGCCTGTCGGCGATGCCGTGAGCACCATCACCGCCGAGAGCAGCAATGGCCTGACGGTGACTTTCCGCTTGCGTCGCGATAGTGCGCCGGACGACGCGTGGCTGTCCTTCACCGCGACCGGCGAGGGCGAAGCGAAGAAGGCTGCGGACCAGATCAATTCCAAGGCGTCCGGATGGGAATTCAAGATCCCGAAGTGGAAGGCTGATCAGATCGGCAAGCGTGCCGCCGACATCTTCGAGACGACATAACGAGGCGCGTACTTAGCGCAGGGAGCCGCGGCGCAAGCGCCGCGTCGCACGAGAGATGAGCACCGCCGCCGCCTCCCGTCGCCTGCTGCCCGGCGCCGGCTTCGGCACGCTCGCCGCCCGTCTTCCTCCCGACACGGGCGACGCTGCCATCGGGCTTCTCGGTGGGTCGTTCAATCCGGCGCACGACGCGCACGTCCAGATCAGCGAGACGGCAATCCGACGCCTTGGGCTCTCGCGCGTGTGGTGGATCGTGACGCCCGGCAATCCGCTCAAGGTGTCCAGCACGGCGCCGCCGCTCGATGAGCGCATCACGGCTGCCCGCAAGCTCGTCGGATCGCGGCCGATTACCGTGACTGGTTTCGAGCGTGATCTCCGCAATCCCTACACGATCGCGACACTCTCGTTTCTGCGCCGGCGCCGGCCGCAGGCGCGCTTCGTGTGGGTCATGGGTGCAGACTGCCTCGCCGAGTTTCACCGCTGGCGGCAGTGGCGCGAGATCATGTCGCTGATGCCGATCGCGGTTGTCGATCGACCCGGATGGCGACTGAAGTCGATGTCGTCAATTGGGGCGCAAGCATTTGGCGCTCACCGCATTCCCGAAACGGAGGCGGCAATTCTGCCCTTTCTCGCCCCCCCAGTGTGGACATTTCTGACGGCGCCACTCTCCGATCTTTCTTCGACTGCGATACGCGCGGGACGCTCGGGCTAAGCAGGCGTTCGCGGTCGTGGTACGGTCATCGATCGATGCCAACGTGCTTTCGCTGATCGCGGAGGAAACGAATGAGACGGTTGGGCTTTTCAGCTGTCCTGCTTTGCGCCATCTCGAGTTCCGCTGCTCAGGCGGCGGAAGTCGTTGCCCTCGGCGCCAGCAATACGTTCGGTCGCGGTCGTGGAAGCACGCCTGACGGTGTCAGCCCGGGCCAGGCCTATCCGGCCCAGCTCGAGCGGCTGCTGCAGTCCCAGGGATGTCGCGTCCGTGTCCAGAACGCAGGTATCGCCGGCAACACCACCGGACAGATGTTGGCCCGTCTTGGTGGTGTGCTCGGCAAGGATACGCGCGTGCTGATCCTGCAGCCGGGAGGCAACGACCAGCGGCGCGGAGAGGGCGGTGATCGATCCGCAAATATCGCCGAGATCAGACAGCATGCCGCCGCGCGGGGCATCAAGGTCGTGATGCTCGACGGCCTCGGCCAGATCGCCCGCGCGCATCGTCTGCCCGATGGACAGCACTACAGCGCGCAAGGACACGCTCTGTTCGCCGCGCATCTGGCGCCACTTGTTAAGGCTGCCGGCGCCTGCCGGTAACGTCCATCTCTACTCGGGGTCCGATCTGGCAGGCTTCGTGCATGAGCGAGCTGGAGTTTACGATCGCTTAATGTATCTGAAGGCCCAGCAAAGACGTGTACCAGAACGGCACAGAGAACCTCCGCCATGCAGCGCCAAGGCAAGCGAGCCGGCGGGGCGCAGATCGCCATGCCCATGCCGAGCGGGTCACGATCACGACCCAGTGGGGCGCACAGGCCGGCAGCCTCATGGATCTCTCGACGTCTGGAGCGCAGGTGCGCCTCGCCAATGGCCTCGTCCCCGTCGAGGGCGATGACATGACGCTGCGGCTTGTCGATGGGCGTCATCTCGCGGGGAACGTCGTGTGGGCTGATCGTGGCGCGATTGGCATCCGCTTCGAGATGCCGCTGAGTTCGCTCGAAGATGTCCTCTGGCTCGAGCAGCGCGGAGCGGACTGGTTCTACGCCAGCGTGCGCGCACAGCGCGCGTAGGCAGGAGCTTGTCGCGCGCTATCTGCGACAGCAAGCGAGCGACTTCGTCCCCGTCGCGCGCCAGAACTGCTGGCGTGTCATGCGGCCGTCGCGGCCCATCGTATCGATGAACTCCATTCGGTAGCACTCGCAAGCGCTCGCATCGCCAGCATCAGGAGGGCCGGCACGAGCGGCCGGCGGTGGGACCACCTGCATCTGCACCTGCGGCGCCGGCGTAAGAACCGCAACAGATCCCTTAAGATCGATTGGCTGGTTCGTCGTCCCGAGCTGTTGGCCGTTCGAGCCTGGGCCGCCGCCAGGAATTCCCGTCGGACCCTGCGGCAGCTCTGTCGGCCGACGAACAGTTTGTGCGTGCGCGGTCGTCACGAGCAGCGCGGTGCAGAAGACTACCACCATAGAGAACAGATGCATGGTGACCTCCGACCAACGCCGGATAGTCGGCTAAATGCCGAGAAATGCGAATGTAAGCGCAATTACCAACATACCAACGGCGATGAAGGCGGACCAGTACGCGAATGTCAGATACGTCTCGCGCATCAGCTTGGAGATCATCTGCTGAGCGGAGCGCTCGGGCGGGCGCAGCTCCTTGGGCAGGTAGAGCCACATCTCGGTCCGGCGGTAGGGCTTGGTCGTCGCTTCGCGCGCTTTGAAGGCGAGGATCCCAACCATCACCAGCATCAGAAGGCCGCCAGTCTGGAATGACAGCCGGGGTTCGAAAGATAGGCCGACCATGATGCAGAAGATTGCCAGCGAACCAAATCCGCAAGCGCGCATGACCGTTTCAAACGCAATGTTTCGAATCTCGTCCATGGTACGACCCGATTGTGCGGCGCAACAAAGCTAGCGCCGGCACTCCGGGCTCACAATCCATTCGCGTTCACGAACGCGTGTACAACGCATCTCTCAGAGACCGATCGCGAAAAAATTCCCGACCGCCGGCAGCGTAAGTAACGCGGTGCCTGCAAGCCAGATCCAAAGCGAAGCTTCGCTCGATTCGTCGCGCGCTCCCATGACACGTTCGTAGATCGCCGCAGGGATGCCGCCGAGGATGATGGTAGCCGTCGAGACCATCAATGAGGAAAACATCAGCGTCAGGCCTGTACTGCCGAACAATAGTGCCGGGGCGAGGATTTGCATGTGCAGGATCGCGAACAGAAGGGCGACCTGGTTGAAGAGACCGTTGATCATGCCGAAGAAGGCAATGGCGATGTAGTAGTATTGGCGATCCATGTGTGCGGTGCTCAGCTGACGCGCGGCAGGGCGCCGAAATAGAGGAATGCATGGAGCAGCAGAACGCGCAGCCAGAAGAGCCACACGACGCCGAACAACCAGACAACGACGGGCGCAGCATCCCTCGGCGTAACGGCACCCACGGCCGCGACAATCGGATCGGTGATGCGACAGAAGAAGCGCCAGATGTAATTCGTCGACGCTGGTTGCACCATGAGCCCCAGCAGCACGCGGCCGATCAGCGTGTACATAAGCGCCGCCAGAACGAAGTTCGGCAGGTGAAAATACCAGTAAGTGTATAGCGACCCGCCGCTCACGTGTACCTCACCTCTTGTTGACGGCGCATATTGACGGTCGTCGATTCAGGCGACAAGCCAAAAGAAAGCGGGGCCCGACGGGGCCCCGCTCGATTGATGGGATGTGCTGCAGGATCAAGTCTTTTCCTGCAGGATCGTGGCGCCGCGAGGTTTGCGGATTTCGTCGATGTAAGCCTGCATCTCCTTCGAAGGCGCAGGTGTCATCAAGCTGACGATCCAGATCACGAGGAAGCCGAGAGGCATTCCAAGCAGGCCGCAATTGATGTTGTTGAGGTTGAACCACCCGACCTTGTTGGCCAGCGGATGGGCGAGCGTCGGCCAGGACTCCATGGCATTCGGCAACGCCATGGCCTTTGCGATGTCGACGATCGGCGCGCCTGTCACGGGATTGAGCAGCGACGTCATGCCGAAGTACTTCACGCCCATGCCCGGGAAGTATCGCGTGGTCACCAGATAGAAGAGGCATAACCCGAAGCCGGCGATGATGCCGCAAATCGCGCCGGCAGTCGTCGCACGCTTCCACCAGATTCCCAACACAAGGGCCGGAAAGTTTCCGGCCATGGCGAGCGAGAAGGCCCATCCCACCATGGCTAGAATATCCCCAGGTCGCTGCGAGGCTGTGTAAGCAGCCGCCACTGCAACGATGAGCAGCAGGACGCGCGCAACGAGCAGGCGTCGAACCGTCGGGGCATTGGGATCGAGCATCTTGTAGTAGACGTCGTGCGACAGTGCGTTGGCGATGGCGAGCAGAAGCCCGTCAGCGGTCGAGAGTGCGGCCGCAAGACCGCCGGCAGCAACGAGACCCGAGATAACGTACGGAAGGCCCGCGATCTCCGGCGTGGAGAGCACGATCACGTCCGTATTGATCACGAAGTCCTGCAACCGGACGACGCCTGGATGGCCGGCGATAGCCTTACAGGCAGCGATCACGGCATCGAGGTTCACGGCGTTCTTGCCGCAGACCTGGATAAGACCAAGCTCGCCCCAGGTGAATAGCCACGGCCGCAGCGCAGTCACGTCGCGGCCGATGATGTTGGTGTAGACCTCGAGCTTCGAGAACGCCGCGTAGGCCGGCGCCGAGAAGTACAGGAGGAAGATGAAGAACAGCGACCACGCGACCGACTGGCGCGCCTCACGAACGCTCGGCGTCGTGAAGTAGCGCATGAGGATGTGTGGGAGAGACGCCGTCCCGCACATCATGCAGAAGATGATGCCGAAGAAGTTAAGTGGTGAGTAGTTGAGGAACGGCTCGATGTGCGGCTTCAGGCCCGCAGCCGTGGCCAGACCCGTCTGGATCATCTGCTGCTCACGCGCCGTAATGTCGGTAAGAGCCTGCCCGTACGTGAGCTGCGGTAACGGCAAGCCGTACTTCTGCGTCGAGAGAATGACGATCGGCGTTAGGTATGCGACGATCAGAACGATGTACTGCGCGATCTGTGTCCACGTCACCGCGCGCATACCGCCCAGCATTGAGCACAGCAGAATACCGGCGAGGCCGACGTAGACCGCGACCGTGAAATCCATGCCGAGAAAGCGCGAGGCAATGATGCCCGTGCCGAACACCTGCGCCGTCACGTAAGTGAAGGAGCAGCAGACCAGCACGATCACCGCGAGGAAGCGCGTGAAGTTACCGCCAAACCGGAAGGCCATGAAGTCCGGCACGGTGTAGGCGCCGAACTTGCGCAGATATGGCCCGACGAGGATCGAGACAAGCACGTAGCCGCCTGTCCAGCCGAGCACCCAGGCAAGGCCGTCATAGCCCAGAAGGAACAGCGTGCCTGCCATGCCGACGAACGAGGCGGCAGACATCCAGTCGGCGCCCGTCGCCATGCCGTTGTAGAAGGCGGGAACGCGCCGGCCGGCTACGTAGTACTCCGAAACCTCGGCTGTGCGCGTCATGATGCCGATCAAGGCGTAGACAGCGAGCGTGAAGAACACGAACAGATAGCCGAGGACCTTGTTGGGTACGCCCATCTGCTCGAGGATCGCGATCAGCACCACGAACCCGAGGAACGTTCCCGTGTAGATGCCGTAGATGCGGCCGAGGTTCTTTATGAAATCCGAAGATGATGAAGTTTGCGTCGCCATGTGTGCCCCCTCAATCGTCTTCCGCCACGCCAAACTCGCGATCGATCCGGTCCTGCTGCCGCGCAAAGATGAACAGCATCACGACGAAGGCGATCAGAGATCCCTGAGCGGCCATGTAGAAGCCGAGCGGAAAGCCCAGAATAGGGATAACGATGTTATTCAACGGCTTGACGAACATGTGGATGATGTAGCCGAAGAAGAACCAGATCACGAGATGCGTGAACATCAATCTTCGGGTCTTGTTCCAATGGGCTTCGTCATTACTTGACGTTTGCATGGCGTCGGTCTCCTCCTAGCGATAAGGGCGCGCAGGACTGCGTGAGGAGGAATCGTCGATTGCCCATGTCGGCACCTCCCCATACCCATCTGTCCGTTCGGTCTTTTTTGCCGAATCGGTGATCACCAATTGAGTGATCGCTGTGCAGAGGCTAACATCTTGGGATTGGACGCCTTTATTATACTTTCGTCCAAGGGCTGTGGATCGAGCGAGTCGACAACCGGATGAACTTCCTCACCAAGCTCTTCAAGCGGCCCGAACCCATTCGCAATACGTCCGCGCTCACCGAGTTCATCACGGCGAATGCGGCCTTCGTCGTGCAGAAGGGCATTTATGAGTATGCGCGCGCGCGCGCAGGGCACTACGCGAAGGTTCTCTTCTCCGAGCCAGGGTTCCAGAGGGCCGTCGAAGAGTCCCGCTGGCGGGCCTATCCGCTCGGTCTCGCGATGGTCGGCGAGGTGGCAACCGCCGTTCTCCAGCAGGCGACGTCTCTCCCGCGAGAGACCGTGGTGCGTGCGGTTTCAGATCTCGTCTTGGCTGGGTTTGATGGTTTTGAAGTACCGGCTGTGCTCGGCGAGCAAGAGTGGCGGGGACTGCGCGCCAGCCTGAGCGAACGGCTCGACCGCATCAGCTTGCATCCACCCAAGCGTGCCATGGACATTCCTGAGACGTTCGCCGAGGCCTACTTCGCGCTGATGCCGATTCACGAGAGCTTGCGCGGTCAGGATTTTCCGACGCTCAAGAACTATCTCAGAATAACGCTCTGCAACGTGCACGACGAGCTGACCAAGCGGCTCGATGCGCCGGCGATCACGGCGGAATTCAGCGGGCAGATCTAAGGCACTCGTTCTCGGTCACTTCTTCTGCGAGCTATCCGGCACCGCGGCCGCGCCGACGCTCGCTGGCCGACCTTCGGGTTGCGTCGTGAAATGCTGAAAGGCGAGAAGCGCGCCCCCCAGTCCGAGGCCGACAATGTCGCTCAGCATGTGCGGAACGACGAGCGCGAAAGCAGCAACCACAGCCGTGACGCGCTGCCACATGGGCATTGCTCTCAGCAGGAAGCCGTGAAGGCCGGCTGCAAGCATCGCAATCCCGATGCACGAGATGACGACGCGCCAGACGATGGTTGGCCAGTCGCCGATCATCAGCAATGCCGGCTCATAGACGAACATGAAGGGCACGATGAAACCGGCGGCGCCGATCTTCACTGCAGCCCAACCCGTAGTCCAGAGGTTGGATCTTGCGAGGCCTGACGCTGCAAACACGGCGAGTGCCACCGGCGGCGTGATGGCCGAAAGGATCGCGAAGTAGAACGCGAACATATGGGCAGCCGGGGTGACGACGCCGAGCTTCACCAGTGCCGGGACCATCAGGGCGACCATGATGATGTATGCCGGCGTGGTCGGCATGCCCATGCCGAGGATGATGCCAGCCATCGCAGTGAGGACCAGCGCCAGTATCAGGATGTTCTGCGAGATGCTCACGACCCACTGCGTGAAGGTGATGCCGAGCCCCGTCAGGATCACGATGCCGATGATGATGCCGGCTGCCGCGCAGGCGAGAGCCACGGGCAGCGTATTGCGCGCGCCATCGATCAAGGCGTCGATGATGGGTCGGCTCTCGATCTCGAGCAGGATGATCTTGCCGCGCACCGCTCGCATCCAGAGGAAGATGAGGCCGGTGAACAGCGCCGCTTCGGCCAGCGGATTGAGACCGAACACCTCCGGAATGATCGTCGGGACGCTCGGTACGAGGTAGGAGAGGACCATGAGCGCAGGCAGCACGAGGAGCACGACCGGGCCGAACCAAGCGACCGGGAAGCACAGCAGCGTTCCGCTGAATGCGGCCAGCGGGGCGCTGTAGCCCGAGTACATGACGAACAGGATCGAGCACACCGGAATGAACAGATGGCCGCGTGCCGTCAACACTTGCCGCAGGATCGGCAGCTCTGAGCGCGGGACGCCGAGCAGGCCTTGGCGCTTGGCTTCGAAATGCACGGCGGCAAAGCAAGACACGTAGTAGAGGATCGCCGGGATCGCCGCCCAGATCACGACCTGCGCATAGCTGACGCCCTGAAATTCGGCCATGACGAATGCGGCGGCGCCCATGATCGGCGGCATGATCTGGCCGCCCGTCGATGCGACGGCTTCGACAGCCGCGGCGAAGTGCGGCTTGAAGCCAGTGCGCTTCATGAGCGGAATGGAAATCGGTCCATCCACCATCACGTTGGCGACGGCCGAGCCGGAAATCGTGCCGAACAATGACGACGACACCACCGACACTTTGCCGGGGCCGCCTGCCGTATGGCCCGTGATGCCCATGGCAAAATCCATGAACAACTGACCAGTGCCGGTGCGCTCCATGAACGCGCCGAAAAGCACGAAGATCATCACGTAGGATGCGGAGACGGCAAGCGGCTGTCCGAATATGCCTTCGGTCGACAGATAGAGTTGGTCGATGAGGCGGATCGGTTCGACGCGGGTAAAGAAAAACGCGTAGACGAAGAAAGCGATGCAGGTGAGCGGCAATGCCGGCCCGAGCACGCGCCGTGTGCCCTCCATGACCAGCAGGATGAGCGTGATGCTAAGGACGATATCCGTCCAGGTCATGTCATCGACATAGATGATGCGGTCGATGATGTAGTCGTAGTAGACGAAAATATAGCCGATCGAGATCACGGTCGCGGCGACCAGAGCCAGGTCCAGGAGCGACGGCGCCTTTGCCTTTCGCTCCAACTCCTCACGTTGCTCCGGCAGCAGCATCGCCAGTTCGTCGTCCGTCGGCGAGCGAAGCCGGTAGTAGAGAAATGTCAGGACGAGCGCGAACATCAGATGGATGCCACGGAAAATGTAGTCCGTCGGCGGCCCTCGGAACACTTCACGCAGCGACGGCGAGATGAAGTCCATCGGTGGGATGATGACATAGAGGTGGTACAGCGCCATCGCGAGGGCGACGGCAGCCGCCAGCTGGCGCGGCATGTTTCGCACGGCCGTGCTCGAAGTCATTTGGTAGTTCCCGCCCGAGGGTCTTCTTCGTGTGTGTTTACGCGTCCGGGGCGACCTGCGGCCGCCCCGGAGACTTCTTTCAGCAACGAGCTTATTTAACCGTGATGCCCTTTTCCTTGTACCACTTGGCGGCGCCGGGGTGGAACGGCACGCCAATGTCCTCGCCCATGATCTGAGGCGTCAGCTTGGCGATCTCCTTGTAGATTGCGGTCATGCCGTCCTTGGCGCCGAAAGTAGCTGCCGTCATCTTGTAGACGGTGTCCTCGGGCAGCGAGCAGGCGGCGACCACGTGGGTGTAGTAGCCGATCACCTGGACGTCCTTGTCCTGCTTCGGGTACGTGCCCTTGGGGATCGTCACGAGCTTATAAGCCGGGTTGATCTTGCGCATGGGCTCATAGATCTCGGCCATATCGATCAGCTTTATATCGCGCGCCGAAGCGAGGTCCATAAGCGAGCTGGCCGGGATACCTGTGCCGAGCCCGAAGGCGTGCATCCGGTTATCCTTCATCTGCTCGACGCTGTCGGTGTAGCTGTTGGTGAAGCTCGCCTTGACGTCATTGTAAGTGAGGCCGGTCACGCGGAGCACATGCCGCGAGATCAGCTCGCCGGTGTTGCCCTTGACCTGCGTGGCGAAGCCTTTGCCCTTGATATCCTTGAGCGTGTTGATGCCGGCGTCGGCGTTCACGGCGAGCTGGAAGTACTGCGGATAGAGCGTCGCGATGTTGCAGACCTTGTCGTGCTTTTTGTCGAGCGGTGCTTCGCCCGTTCCAGCAACCGCATCCGCGGTGGTGATCGTATTGCCGAACCCGACCTCGGCCTTGCCTTCCTGGATGGCGCGGATGTTGGCGATGCCGGCGCCTGGCAGCGACTGGATCTTCAGATCGGGGACGGCCTTCTCCCAGGCATCTTTGAGCTGTCCACCGAGCGGCACCCAGAAACCGGCCTGCGGGCCCGTCATCAAGCGGACTTCCGCGGCAAAGGCAGCGGTGCCGGAACCAAATGTGAAGATCATCGCGACCGCAGCCGCGCGAGAAAACCGCATGCTTAATCCTCCCAGGGGACTAGAGTTTCCATCCAACCGGCAGCGGGCCACGTTTGCGGCCAAGCCTTTGTCCGTGCGGACGGAATGCTGCACGGGGTGGGGTCTTGCTTCTGCTCGTTCGCTTCTATGGAGACATGCAGCCTCCGTTGCAACAGTGTAATGCCGCGTGATGGGCAATATGCAAAGATGGGCGATCTTCAATAGGCGTATGGCTGCGGGGTAAACGAATGCGCATTCAACGCGACCGGTCGATTTAGGCCCTGCAATTCGCGGCGATCCACGCGGTCAGCACGCCGCAGGCTTGTAGGAAATCGTCGATCTTCATGGCTTCGTCGGGATTGTGGCTGCCGTTCTCGTTGCGCACGAAGATCATGGCTGCGGGAACGCCGGCCGCCGCAAAGGCTGCGGCGTCGTGCGAGGCGGGGCTACCGATCGTCGCTGCCGGAATTTTGAGCAACACGGCCGCTTGCTCCAATTCAGAGCGGATGACCGGCGAGACGATGCCGACCGCGGCTGAGGCGCGCGGCCCGAGTTCAAAGCGCACGCCGCGTCTGGCCTCGATTTCGCTGACGATCCCCTTGAGTCTGGCCTCCAGATTGGCGAGGACGTCCGCATCATAGGCTCTGACGTCGAGGCTGAAGTGGAACTCGCCCGCGACGCTCGTCAGTCCATGCGCCGCGGCGTCGGTGTGGAAGCGGCCGAGCGTGGCAGCCATGGGGAGGCCGGCGGCCTCGTGCTCCTCCCACAGCTTATCCAGCGCGACCGCGAAGTCGGCCGCGGCCGTCGCGGCATCGTGACGAAAGCGCCGTGGCGTACCGACGTGGTCGTAACGGCCAATGATCCGTGCGTCGGGATAGCGGAAGTTGCCGGGAATGCCGGTGCAGATGGCGATCGGCTTGCCCAGCTCGACGAGGCTCGGCGCCTGTTCGATATGGACCTCGAGAAAAGCGTGGATCGCGGAGGTTGCAAGTTCATTTCGCCCTGCGCGAATGGCTGCCGGATCGCCGCCGCTGGCCGTCATATGTTCTGCGAGTGTCCGTCCGGTATCGATGCGCCTTGCATCGAGTGCCCCAGGCGGCAGTGTGCCGAGGGCTGATCTGCTGCCGATATAGGACACCTGGAACCACACGCTCTCCTCGGCGCGGATGCCCATGACGGTGATGTCACGGCGCGGCATGACGCCGAGACCTTTCAGCGCGGCCACCGCGACGAGGCCGGCAATCACGCCGGCGGCTCCGTCGAAGTTCCCCCCATGCGGAACGCTGTCGAGGTGCGAGCCGGCGACAATGGCCGGCAGGCTGCGATCGCCACCGGGCCACGTCGCGTAGGTATTCGCAGCTGCATCGCGGCGGATTTCCAGGCCGAGACTGGCGGCTTGAGCACCGAAGACCTCGTGCGCCGCATTCTCCCCTGCGCCGTAGGTGTCGCGTGTGATGCCGCGCGGACGCTGGCTGCAACGGGCCAGTTCATCGAACAGCCCCTCGGCGCGCGACCGCTGGGCTGCGACGGCAGCTTTGATGGCGTCAGCAGAAAGGTTCATCATCAGAGGCTCAACAGGCGTCCGTATCCCGAGATCTTCGTTTGAACGCCGGACAGGCGCAGGCAGTGCCAGAGGCTCATCTGGTTCGCAGAAAGGACCGGGCGCTTCAGCTCCCGCTCGAGCGCATCGATGATGGCGACACAGCGGAAGCCGGTACCACCAATCAGGATGCCATCGGCGGTAGTCGGGCAAGCAGCCTTGATCTGCGCATAGAGCGGTTCGATCTCCTGCTCGAAGCCCATGCCGCGCGGATACATCTCATTTGGGGGTACGCCTCGCCACTTCGTGCCTGGATCGTACCGCATGTGCGCCGCCGGCTCGTATCCCTGATCGGCGTAATAGCGCACGCCGGCGCTGACGGTCCCATCGCCGAACCACGGCGGCAGGACGAGGAAGGGTCGGCGAATGTCGGACGCGCGGAGGGCAGCCAAGGTGTCGAGGCCATTGGTCGTGACGTGAGCGCTCGATCCGAGCACGTCGGACAATGTCGCGACGACGGCCTCGTCCCACCCTTTGCCGCCGAGAACGCTGCTCGATGTGTGCCCGATGGTGATCGCGGAAAGGCGCATGGCCCCGAACTGCTGCGCCCCACGCACCAGATCGTCCGCAAGTGCGACGCCTGCCCGTCCCTCGCGCCATTGTGCCCACGGTGCGCGTGCCATCACGCGGGCGGCGTGTACCGACACATTCGGCGGCAGCATGGCCCACCACTCGGCCTCGGGCACGGCTTCATTGCCGACGATGAACATGCCGATGCGGGCCTCAGCGCCCCAGTTGTCCCTCTGTGTCAGCAAGCTGCCACTCCGTTCTCAGGCCGAGCTTCCAACATGATAGAATGTTAGTCATCGAGATTGCGAATGCTTCATGCATTCTCCCGGTAACCTATTCCTGCAGATCAGTGGCTGCCCGCTGGCGGCCCAAGGTGGATTGACAATGAAGTGCCTGCTCGTGGCCGATATTCATTATGCACTCAAGCAATATGACTGGCTGCTGCGTGCCGCGCCTGAGTTCGACGTTGTCATCATAGCCGGTGATCTTCTCGATCTCTCGTCCCATGTTCCGAGGCCGGCACAGATCGTCGTCGTTCTCAAGTATCTGCAGCGCCTCGCCAGCCTGACCAGGCTCGTGACGTGCTCCGGCAATCACGATCTCGATGCCTTGACCGCCGATGGCGAGAAGACAGCGCGCTGGTTTGCCGAAATCCGGAACCTCGGCATTCCTGCGGATGGCGATTCGTTCTCGCTAGACGACACGCTCTTCACGATCTGCCCCTGGTGGGATGGACCCGCGACCAGGGGAGCGGTCGCCGAGCAACTCGCCCGCGACGCGGCAAAGGGGAGGAAGCGCTGGATCTGGGTGTATCACGCACCCCCTGCCGGCTCGCCGACGAGTTGGGACGGGAAGCGCTCCTATGGAGATCAGGAACTCACGAAATGGATCTCGGCGTACAGGCCCGATCTGGTCTTCTGCGGGCATGTCCACTATGCGCCCATGAGTCCCGGTGGCTCGTGGATCGACTGGATCGGCACGACGACGGTCTTCAATGCCGGATACCAGCTTGGTCCCGTCCCCGCCTATGTCGTCATCGACACCGACGAAGAGGCCATACTCTGGTTCTCGGCAACGAGCCTCCAGGCGGCGCCTCTCGCGGGGCTCGAGCCACACAAAGTCGAGAAAATCAGCGAAGTGCCGACGTGGTTTACAGCCGCGGATCGGATCCTGTCTCAGGTCCCACAATGATCTCCTGCCGCTGCTGATGCAGCAGGGTCCCCAGCACCTCGTCGACCATGCAGAGGTGGTTGTTGTGCTCGGCGAACTGACGCTTCATGTCGGCGAGATAGCCGGTGACGCATTGCAGCCGCAGGGCCAGGAGGGCCGCGATGTGATGGAACATATCGGGTCTGGACTGCAGGAAGGTGCCGACGTTCTCGATCAGGTAGGCGCGGGTCGGACGCATCGATTTCACCGATGCGGTGTGTGGGGCATCGAGCAGGAAGGACATCTCGCCGAACAGAGAGCCGGGAGTGGAAATGTTGGCGATCTGGACGCCGCCGTGCGCGACCTCGACCTCGCCGTCGATGAGTATGTAGAGCTTGCCCGATTTTTCGCCCTCGCTGAGGAGGACGGCGCCGGGCGCCAGCTCGACCTCCGCGAGGCCGGCGCACTTATCGAGAATGCTGCTCATATGGCCATCGCGTGACAGAGCCCGACCGCATTATTGTGCGGCTGCACAATTTCGTCGAGCCCTATTTCTGCGGTAGACCGCTCTCGTGACGCACGTCGGCGGGTGCGGTGCCTCGTCGCGCTGACGTCGCACAAACGATCTTTTTCGCGGTGGTCGGCGAGGCGGCTCGTTAGGGCACAGATCCACTGGCGAACTACAATTGCCTCAGGTGCTGCGGAAAGGGTGCGCCGCTGCCAGGACCAAGATATTGTGGCGGTGCTATATTCAATAGGCTGGGGCAGATGTAGAGGCCTCCGCCGCGCGTTGATGCTAGCCTGTTGAAGTCGACGTGCTCGCAAACTCTCCTTCCTGCCGGAGTTCGCGCGTCATATTGGCACTCGAGGGCAGTCTGATAGCGGTAGACACCCAATCCGCCGAATGCACTAACAACTCTTATTGGGGGGGCATCCGGATCGATGTAGTATTGCCGCTCATAAATATACTTCTGCGCGATCTGCCGACGTAACCGCCTACCAAGCACCCCGCTCGACGCGCGGTCAATGCACTGAAAAAATGGCGTGTTGAGCCATCGGGAAGCTGCCTCTACTTCAACCCAAACGTCTTCGCTTGCCCACGTTGGATGCCTCAACGCGGTAATATCATAGTATCCCATCTTCTGGTTCGCGAATAGCCCCACCCATCCATCGGGCGCACCAGCAATAGCACTACCAAACTTCAACGGGGTAAGCGCGATGTTTGGGCCATCCATATCCAATGCGACCAGGAGATCGTAGCTTTCTCGCTGATCGCGCAGTGCAGCGAGGTACAGATTTCGCGCGGCAGCAAGGCGGTCGTACCTATCTGGATAAACGTCTTCGAGACCATCGCAGACGATAATAGTTATGTTCTGTCGCTCACCTGCCCACGCCGCGAGCACATGTGCAGTATCATCGTAGTTATCGTTGGTGACGATGACGACGCAGCTCTTTTCCGAGGCTGCTTGCAGGCGCTCGATTGCGGCGAGAGTCGCTATCAGACTCTCGCTCGCGTCGCGCGCCGTCCCACAGATGGCGATGCGCGGAAGCACGAACTACGCCCCCTATACAAGATTAGTAGAATATGACTTCTGCTTAGCTCGAGTCTCAGAACTTGAAATTTGCGAACCGTCCCTCACCGGTGGCGACGCACGCGAATCATACGATTGTAGCTCAATCACTACCTTAAGAATGGTGTCGTCGCCTGGTCAAGTTCGCAGTCAGGCGGGGACGTCAATTATGGTGCCATCGCAGAAGGTGGCTTAAGTTGCCGTGTGGGGCGTGTGTCAGACAGACTGCAATATCAGTCGCCATCGACTTTTGTGTAGGGCTGCGGTGGCTTCAGCACAAAGGCCGAAAGGCTGCCGAACCCGGACCAGATGTCTTGGAGGCCTCTGAAGGCGAGCGGTTTGCCGCGCTTGGGAGCGAGTGGGATGACAATGCTCCCCGCTCCTGCGATGACAGCACCTCGCACGATCCGCCGCAGGCCTTTACTTCCGTGCGTCATCACCGCGGATGGCAGGCCACGGCGCTTGACGTGACTGACACTCGCGTTGGAGGCCACGCGCATGGCCCGGTCCAATTGCCAGCGCATAGTCAGGCGCGCAGGAATGACGGCCTCGTGGACAACCGCATCGTCAGCCCAGCATATGGTCCAGCCGGCCTCCGCCACTCGATAGAAGAAATCGGAGTCCTCGCCGCCAGAATAGCGCATGGCCTCATCGAATCTGAGGCCGCTCCGCACGATCGCCGTACGCAGCATGACGTTGTTCGTGAAGGCTGTGAGCAGTCGAGTGCCAGATTTCCTGCTTTTGGCAGCCCGCTTAGAGAGCCAAGCCGGTGCGGCGGACGTGTACTCGTAATGAACGGGACCTTGGACCACATCAGCATCGAAGCGGCCTGCGCAAGCGAGCAAAGCAGATAGCCAATTGGGCGCAGCTACCTCGTCATCGTCGATGAAGGCTATCCAGTCCGGGTCGAGCTCGAGCGCTGCTTCCAGGGCGCGATTGCGCGCCATTGAAATGCCCAACTGAGGCTCGAGCACGTAGAGAACACGCCAATCGGGTGGCGCAATCGCGCTGGCCGCTGCCACCTGCGCGCTGCAGGTGGGGTCATGGTTGTTCTCGACAACCAGAGCGATCGGCTTGATGCCTGCTGGCACCTCCTGCGCAAAGAGAGATGCCAGGCAGTCGCGAAGCATATTCGGTCGGTTGCGAGTGCAAAGCGCGACTACAACCTTCACGGGCGCGTGCTCAGAAAGTAAAAGCTCAATCCAGACATGCAGCTACGAGAGGAGCTTGGAGCTGCGACAAAATGCTCGCGATGATCGTTGCAACTAAGATAGCACAGAGTAGGGCTCCACGATGTGCCGGCGTTTGCCGTCCTGCATGAGAAGCTCCTGTTGCTGGGCGCGTCGGGACCTGCGGGCGCTGAAGTACTTCATCAAAAGAATCGACGCTGGCGGCAAACGGGGGGAGAGCCGGTCACGCGCCTCGCTGTAGTCTCTCATCGCGGCCAGAATGCCCGAATGGTAGGTCGTCTTCGCCAAATGCCTCGCAATGAGGTAGTTCCGGAATTCGAGCTCTTGATCCTTGTAGATCAAGTGGTTGGAAAGGAAAGTCAGCAGCGAGGGAAAGTAGGTGTTGTGGTTGGAAGAGATGCTATCGGACTGCCATCGCTTGTGCCACAGGGGCTTATCTATCGTCGCGCCACCAGCGTGACGGGCCGTTCGCATGACAAGATCACGATCTTCCATCCATCGAAGGGCTGCATTGAAGCCGCCGACGGTCATAAGCAGGTCTTTTCGAACCGTCAGCCCTGAGGTCGTGGGCTGGAGCACGTGACGAGCGACGAGGCGCTCGAACTCGTCCCCCTCATACAGGCGGCTCGGCATCTGGTGGTGCGTCAGTTTTCTCTTCTTTTCGGTAGTGAATGCGGAGAGCACAACTCCGACGTTTGGGTGGCGTCTAAGCACCGATACCGGTTGCTCCAAGCGGCCCGGAAGCCACAGGTCGTCCGAGTCGAGAAATGCGACATACGGAGCTCGGGATAACGTAATCCCGGCATTGCGTGCAAAGCCTGCGCCGCGATTTCCCGCAAGGCTTATGACTGTCAGCCGCGGATGGTCGAGCTTCGCGAGGATGCCTACCGTGTCATCCTGGGAGCCGTCATCGACGGCAATGATCTCAAAATTCTGTTCCTCGAGGTCCAGCACGCTCTGGACGGACTGCAGGACAATCGCACCGCGATTGTACGTCGGCAGGACGACGCTCACGGTCGGATTATCCACCGTAGCGGTTCGCACGATTGATGCAGCTGGCACGTTCCACATAGTCCCATGCATCATACCCGCCTCCACACATTGTCAATCTCAAATCTCAATCGTAAGGCTCACTAAATCTGCTGGCGGTGCGAGATTGATTCGAGGCAAGAACGCGGCATTGCAACGGAAAGGGAGGGACCATCCACAGTAAACCGCGCCCTCGCGCACCCTCCTCCTCCATTGTTGTATTTCTGCCGCTTTTTTGATTGCCGTCTAACCCGGGAGAGAGTGGTGCTGCACACCGCGACCATTGCGCATGGTGGCTTGAGGGCGAGTGCGTATGGTAGGAGATTGGCTCTCGCATGGAGCGATTCATTCTGCTTGACGACTCTGGAAGCCAGCGACGATGAAAAGCAATGAAGCTATCTGGCCCATTGTCAGGCGGCTGTTCGGCGAGCACGCCTGGGAATATGCCCCCCGCTATGCGGTCGCCTTTGTATTCATGGCGATAGTCGCCGGATCCACGGCGCTTACCGCATGGCTGATGCGCGACGTCATCAATGACGTTTTCGTCAATCGGGATCAGCAGGCGCTCGTCTGGCTTCCATTGGTCATTACTGCCCTTTTCGTTGCGAAAGGCGTTGCTGCTTATATCCAGGAAATCCTGCTGAGCCGGATCGGCAACCAGATAGTCGCCCATATGCAGAGGCGGCTCTACGATCACATACTGAGGATGGATGCGAAGTTCTTCCAAGACCACAGCTCGGCAGAACTGATTACACGCATTTCCACGAATGCTCAGGCCGCTCGCGAGATGATGAATCTTCTCGCCGTGGGACTAGGCCGCGATCTGATGACGGTGTGCAGCCTCTTGCTTGTCATGGTGCTTCAAGATCCCGTGCTGTCGTGCGTGTTGATCCTCGTTGGGCCAGGTGCAGCCTATGGCATGAGGCAGCTGAGCAGACGAGTGAAGAAGGTTGCGGGGAGCGAAGTCCATTCAGTGGTGCAAGTCGTCTCCAACATGCGCGAGACGACGCAGGGAATTCGCATCATCAAGTCCTTTCAGCTCGAGGACAAGATGCGGCAGCAAATGGGTGTCGCCATTGAGGCCGTGCAACGGCTCAACAATAGAATGGTGGCGGTCAAGGCCCGCGTTAATCCGCTTCTGGAGACGGCAGCAGGTCTCGCGATCGCTGCCGCGGTCGCATACGCTGGTTGGCGAACGATATCGCACGGGCAGACGCCAGGCGAGTTCTTCGCCTTTATTGCCGCGCTGCTCATGGCGGGAGAGCCGCTTCGCCGCTTGTCGAGGCTTCAGCTGCAGCTCGTTACGTCGGCCGTGCAAGTCAAGATGCTCTATGACTTGCTCGATACACCCTCGCCGGAGACAGAGGTGCCGGCGAAGCCATCGCTTGTCGTGAGGCGGGGCGAACTCCGATTCGACAAGGTTTCGTTTGCGTACGCGGACAATGTGCCGGTGCTGAAAGCTTTGAGCTTCACCGCACCGCCTGGCAAGACGACGGCTCTTGTAGGTCTGTCCGGAAGCGGGAAGACGACCGTCTTCAATCTTATTCAGCGCCTCTGGGAGCCCTCGAGCGGCTCCATCACGATTGACGGGGAGATGATCGCCAAGGTCTCCCTTGCTTCCCTTCGTAGTCAGGTCGCTCTGGTCAGCCAGGATGTTTTTCTCTTCGAGGGTACGGTTCGAGAGAATTTGGTGGGCGGCCGCAAGGACCACTCGGAGGATGCCATCATCGCCGCGGCGCGGGCCGCGCACGCCGATGAGTTCATCAGGTCTCTTCCTCACGGCTACGACACGCCGGTCGGCGAACTTGGCGGGCGCCTGTCCGGAGGCCAGCGGCAACGTTTGTCAATCGCCCGGGCCTTTCTGAAGGATGCTCCCATCATATTGCTGGATGAGCCAACATCAGCTCTGGACAGCGAGGCCGAGCAGATCATCCAAGCTGCGCTTCAGTCGCTGACAGGCGGGCGCACGACAATTGTCATCGCGCATCGCTTGGCCACAGTAGCTAAGGCCGACGTGATTCACGTATTGAGCCACGGCAGTATGGTTGAAAGCGGCACGCAAGCAGAGTTGCTGCGGCGCGATGGTCTCTATGCGAAATTGCACCGCTTGCAGTTCGGGGACATGGCCGCTCACTCATGATCTTCGCGGCGTGTCGTTTCCGAGGGGGCGGAGATGTTTGTCTCGATTTTGTTTGATACCCGAGTTTCACTCTGGTCCGCCGGGAATACTGACATCGCGACGCCCCGGGCAGGCATCATCATATGAATAGTCGGCCTGCAGTACTCATCACCGGCCTGCCATGGATACGGAGCGGGACGGGCAAAGTCATGCAGGCCCAGATAAATTATTTCAGATCGTTAGGTTGGGCGACTATATTCGTTGCCTGCCCCTTCAAGCGGACTGATGCCTATTCTCGGAAGATCTGGAAGCGGTTCGACGAAGAGAAGGTCGATCTCAATGCAGATTTCACTGAAATAGCTTCCTTCAGGCGGCGCGTCTCAAAGCCAAGCATAGTGCGCAAGCTACGTGGCCACTGGCGAGGGCAGAATGCCATGCATTGGGCTCTCGAGCCCGGCCACGCGGCCAAACTTCCTGAAGGCATTCTGAAGCTCGTTCGCTCGAGAGAATTCGATGTCAGATTCATTCTCGCGAACCACATTTATACGTTGCCGGTGGCCCAAAAGTTGCGCGCAAGCTTGTCCAGCGCAGTGCCCATTGCGCTCGTGACGCACGATATCCAGAGCCACGTCTTACTCGACAACTTGGAGATCAATCCGTTCACCGGGAAGTCGGATACCATCGAGGTGCTGTTGGAGACCGAGTTGCAGGCTCTCGCCGGCGCCGACTACGTGGTCCATGTATCGCAAGATGACGAACAGTTCTTTCGCGACCGTCTGCCCAGCGTACCCCACAAGCTTGTGCTCCCCACGATCGATAACCGCTTTGAGGGGAACGAGCATAGTGAAAGGGACTTCTTCTCCGACTTCATTTTTGTCGGCGCCCGGCACATTGCGAACTATCACGCTGTGAAGTGGCTGCTCGACGATGTCTGGCCTTTGATGGATCAAGCACGGACGATGAAGATCGTGGGGTCAGTGACGGACCTCGTTCATAGGCGGAACCCGGCGCTCCATGCCAAGTTCGATGAGATCTTCACTGGTAGCGTGCCGGATGTTTCGCAATGCTATCGGGGCTCGCGATGTGTCCTGGCCCCCATGGTCACTGGGCGCGGCGTCTCGATCAAGACGATCGAGGCGTGTGCATTTGGGCTGCCCATCGTGGGAACATCCTTTGCGTACCGCGGCCTTCCCAGGGAGGAAGTCGAAGCTGCAGGCCTCAGCGCATATGACGAGCCAAAGGCATTTGCCCAGGCCGCTCTGTCAGCTCTCGAAGACCCGGTGCCATTTCAGGAAGCAAGCAGACAGCTGTATCGCTCGTTGTTCAGCTTCCACGCATTCCAAAAATCGATGAGCGAGCTGCTAGGCGACTTGAGGTTGACGCAATAGCCAACGATGCGCGACGACGCACTTTCCAAGCCGCTCCCGCCTCAATTTGACGACAAAGTCAGCGTCAGCCCTTCAATCGGGCCAAGTCGGCGTCAACCATCTCACGGATCATCTCCTCCAGCGTTGTTTCGGCCGTCCAGCCCAGCATTCTTTTGGCCTTTGATGGATCGCCAAGAAGAACATCCACTTCTGCCGGACGAAAGAGTGCTGGATCGATGATGATATGGTTGTCGGGGTTCAGCCCCACGTATTCGAAGGCAATACGGCACATGTCGCGCACAGACGTGCTCCGACCTGAAGCCACGACATAATCGCCTGGGTTGTCCTGCTGCAGCATGAGCCACATCGCCCGCACATAATCACGAGCGTGGCCCCAATCCCGCTTCGCGTCGATATTGCCCAATCGCAGTTCCTTTGCGAGGCCGAGCTTGATCCGGGCCACGCCGTCCGTCACCTTGCGGGAAATAAACTCGAGGCCGCGGAGCGGGCTCTCATGATTGAACAGAATGCCGGAATTAGTATGCAGCCCGAAGCTTTCCCGGTAGTTCACAGTCGTCAGGTGAGCAAAAACCTTGGCGACCGCATATGGTGAGCGCGGATAGAAGGGAGTGGTTTCGGTTTGCTTCTCGGCTTGGATCTTGCCGTACATTTCTGACGATGATGCTTGGTAGAAGCGAGCCTTGGGGGCGAGAATGCGGATCGTCTCCAATAGGTTCATGGTGCCGAGGCCGGTGACATTGCTCGTCAGTATCGGCTGGTGCCATGATGTGGCGACGAATGATTGCGCAGCAAGGTTGTAGACTTCGTCCGGCTTTGTTTCGCCGACAACTCGCATAAGGCTCGAGAGATCTATCAAATTGCCTTCGACTACCTTGAGCTTGCCCTCGATGCCGAGCCATCGCATTCGGTGGTCGGCTACGCCCCCGTGTGAGGACCTTCTAGCAAGGCCATAGACCTCGTATCCCTTCTCAAGCAGTAGCGCTGCCAGATAGCTGCCGTCTTGTCCCGTTATCCCGGTGATCAAAGCCTTCCGCTTCATTTGCGGCACCCCTCTGCCCTTGTGGTCATGTGGCCCTAGGAGTTAATCAACTCACGGTAGGCCTGGATGCTCAGCACGGGCCTCTAAGCTAGCGACATGCGCCCGCGCGTTGCGCGACTTCCAATTCGATCCTCAGCGACATGCGTGCACGTCAAGAGTTCAGAGAACTTCGCCTGATCCTCCTTCATTGTTGAGGAGTTCGTCGATTCATGCATGACTCGAAGCTATCTGGCATCCAATCCTACACGCAAACTGAGAGACATGCCCCACGAAGCGCCAATCGATCGTGATTGTTACCAGCTCAAACTCGCCAGGAATCAGCTGGAGCCGAGTAGCAGTGAAACTACGCTTCGCGACGCTCTTGCTACGTTGGCCACAGCTGAGGCCGCACTGCGTCAGGTCACGGCAAGTCGTGACGAACTAGTCCGCCAATTCGCTTACCTAACGAAGCGCTCAATATGGCAGCAGCTTCTTTTCCGATCCGACGGACGACCAGTGAAGTTGCTCCGGCGCGTGCTGTTTGGCGACGGCGGTAGACCAAGATCACTCTTTCACGGCATGGTCCTAGACACTTATGGACGTCCTCGCACGGCTTTTCGCCAATGGATGAGCAGTCCGGACTATCTGGCGTTGCAAGGAGCTGTCGAAGTGACCAATGGGTGGCGCGCGGAGCAAGATCAGCGGGCCCGCCCGGTTTGGCACGCTCAGATCAATGTGGATGCGTGTGGCGACGCGGACGTTCAGCAGTTGATGGAACAGATCCGCGCGGAGCTTGGACCCTCAAAGCGGAGTTAAGCGCGTGTCACAGCGGAGTGTGCCAAGAATCGCAATCGTCGCGCCGTCGTCGCCTTCAGGAGAAACAGGAGGTGCAGAACGCTTGTTCGCAGGAGTGTGTAAAGCGCTTACGGATTTTGGTTTCGCGAGCGAAGTGGTGAGCCGACCAATCGGGAGTGGAGATTTCAACCAGGTACTTCGCTCCTACCTTACGTTCCACGACCTCAACTTGGACGATTTCGATGGCGTGATAAGCACGAAGGCACCAACGTATGCTGTACGCCACCGCAATCATGTTTGCTACCTAGTGCACACAATGCGCATATTCTATGATATGTTTGACTGGGAGCGTTTGCGTCCATCCGAAGAGCAGCTACTTCAGCGCCGATTTGTTCAGCAGCTGGATTCGAGACTACTTTCCCCGAAGCGACTTAAGGCCTTACTCTCGATTGGCGCTGAAGTATCCGAGCGGCTGAGGGTCTACAATGACCGCTATGCTCCTTTTTTGCGCTGCCCAACGACGCTTACGGGCCTGCGAGAGGGCTCGTTCGACTACATTTTCATTCCCGGCAGGCTTCACCGCTGGAAGCGCGTTCATCTTGCCATAGATGCAATACAGTCCACAGATCTGCCGTTACGCCTCGTGATTGCGGGCGAGGGTGAAGATGAGGACTACTTGCGTCGCCGTGCAAAAGGCGATGCCCGCATCGATTTTGTGGGAAGGGTAAGCGAAGGCCGTCTGCTCGACCTATATGCTAATGCCTCGGCTGTAGTATTTCCCCCACTATCTGAAGACTTGGGTCTCATCACTTTCGAGGCGTTCCTAGCTGGAAAGCCCGTGATTACGTGTATAGATAGTGGAGAGCCCGCCCGCATTGTACAGCATGGGATATCGGGTTTCGTTGCCGCGCCGAACGCACACTCTATGGCCGAATATGTGCTGCGGCTGGCAGGTGACGTGTCGCTTGCCGGTCGTATGGGAGCCGCCGGTAGGGCAAGCATTGTCAACCTCACTTGGCACAGCGTCGCCAAGGAACTCAGTATGGCGTTGGGATTTGCTTCTCAGGTGGGTGGAGCAGGGGCCCCGCGCGGTGAGGAGAGTATTGCGCGGGGGGCACTGGTTGAGAAGGCATAAGTTGTTGCGGTCTTAAGCGGACTTGCCCGTCGAGCGCGCAAGAGAACATCTATCCGGTTTTCTTTTCGCCAATTGAAGCAATGCCTTGGCGCGCCAGTGCAGAGCAGAGACTGGCCACGACCTGATCTATTTCCAAAGGCGACAATGTGGGAAACGAAGGTAGTGACATGCCACGGGCAGATATTTCGCTGGCCCTTTTTAAGTCGCCCCGAGGTAAGTTCGCGTACATAGGCATTTGATGTGCGCCATAAAATACGGGGCGCGTCTCTACGCCGTCCTCCATCATTTCAGCCATAATCCTTGCTCTATCGCATTCACGGGGCAATAGGATCGAAACCAGCCAATTCGTGCTATTCACCGAGCTGTCAGGCAGCTGAAAATCTACTGGGATCTTGGAGAGGAGCCGGCGGTATGCCTGAGCGATCGCCCTCTTCCGGCGCAGAATGTCTTCCAGACGCTCTAATTGCGCCAGCCCAATGGCAGCCGCAACGTTGGTCATTCGATAATTAAAACCGAGCTCTTCATGCCAATACCGACGTGTAAGGCTCTGCCCCTGTCCCTTCACGCGTCTCAACCGGCGAGCTAGATCATTGTCTCGTGCTACAACAGCGCCACCTTCTCCCGTCGTAATCGTCTTGTTCCCGAAAAATGAGAACGTACCGATATCGCCAAATGCGCCTGGATGTATACCGCCGCGCGAGGCTCCGAGGCATTCTGCACAATCCTCGACTACATACAGGTTGTGTCGCCTCGCGAATTGCATGATTGCGGGCATATCACAAACTGCGCCGTAGAGATGGACGGGTAAAATTGCTCGCGTACGAGAGGTGATAAGAGGCTCAATAGCATGCGGATCGAGTTGCCAATCATGAAGCTGGCTGTCTGCGAATACGGGGCGAGCTCCAGTTTGAGCGATGGCATTGACTGAAGCGATATATGTAAACGAGGGGACAATAACCTCGTCACCGGGGCCAATATCGAGGCAGTGGAGCGCTAAATGGAGAGCCACGGTACCGTTGCTAACACTTATTGCGTGCGGGACGCCCACGACGGAAGCGAGTGATCGCTCAAATCGGTCGATGTAGGAGCCGATTGAAGAGATCCACGAGCTATCGAGGCAGTCCATGACGTATGATTTCTCATTGCCGGACAAGTCTGGCTCGTAGACCGGGATTACCTTTCTGCGCGAAGGGTCGTGCGTCTTCATTTGTACCCTCCCTCTCCAAAATTGTGCCAGATGTGGTCTGCCAACCGTTGGCCAACAGCGGAGTTCCGACAAACACCAAGGCTGCCGAGCAAATAGCCTGTGCGCTTTGCAAGCTCGATGGCTGGCGACTGACGTACAGCCTCACTTAGCGCGGGTAGAAGACCATCAACATAACGGGACGATGAGAACGCATCTAAGGCGTAGGTTCGCGCTCTTTGTGCCATTCGGCCTGCCGCAGACCGATCCGCAATAAGCGCGCTTAGGTGCGATGCGATGTCCTCTGCCTCGGCTCCCGGAGTGCAACGCAGCACAAGATCTGAGGGCACTTCGGCGTAAACACCGTGGTGAGACACCATCACAGGACGATGGGATCGCATTGCAGTTATGAGAGACGCCGAACCGCCCTCCAAGATCGGGTACCGTAGGCAGCTAATAACATCGACACTCGAGAGCTCGGCGATAAGCTGTTTGTCCGTCACCCAGCCGGTGAACGTCGGCGCCGGGATATCAAGATTACTCGCCAACTCCTCAAGCCACTTTCTTTCGACCGGATCGACGCGCCCGATTAGCTTATAAGAACAGCGCTCGCGGAGAACTGGCTGGCTGGCGATCGCCCGTAAAACCTGATCTGGTTGCTTATTCCGGTTAACGTCTCCTATTGTCGCCACAACAATGTTTGACGAAGCGTTCTGAGGAGGATCGGGGACAGCCTCATCCGGCATCGCGAGCGGCTGTACTGTGACGTTGCCCGAGCACGATGTTTTCAGACGATCTGCCCAATGGTGAGAATGCAATATGGCACCGGAGACCTTAGGCGCGAGCCATTCGAGCATTGGATACGTCGTGGCCAATTCGGCCAACGAATTAGTGGTGCGCTCAAAATTAGCACCATATAGCGCCTCGGTCAGCGATACTGAGCCATTGCTTCCGTTTGCCTCCGCGTCTGCCCACGGTGCTGCAAGATTTACAAGAAATCCGTCATGAAAAATACCAAAGCTTGGCACCGCATCCAAAAGACGCGGAAGCGCGCCGTGAAAGGGATAATGGTCACCAATATTGGCCACGATAGCATCGAATTCCATAACGAGCTTCTTAGGCTGGGTGCCCTTCAAACACGAAACCGGAACCGCGTCGGACAGATTAGAAGATGCGAGGGCGGGGCCGGTTTCCGTGCGGAACACCTTCACATCGAGCTCACGGCTTTGTAATTCGCGAATTATGTAGTCGCTGAATTTAGCGATCGCGGATTGATCATTCCAAGGGGTGAGCCAGGCAATCTTCCTAATCATGCCAACAGCTTCTTGAGCGTCTTCGGCCAGCTCAAGTCCAAATCGTCAAGCCGCTGTCGTGCTGCCTCTCCCATTTTGAGGGTGAGCTCTGGGTTAGACCATAGAGTGGTCATTGCGTCTCCGAGAGCCTTAGGGGTGGGTGACGTTACTAGTCCTGTAACACCGTTGCTCACGATATCGAGTACCCCGCCAGCGTCCGTGGTGGATATCACAGGTTTGGAAGCTTGAAATGCCTCCATAGTGACATATCCAACGCTATCCTCATCGAATGGGAGATAGGCTGCGGCCTTGCAGTGGTTCACAAGAGAAGCAACCTCGCTGCGGGGCAGAAATCTGATATCGAGTTTTACTCGGTCGGCCACTCCGTGTCTTATGGCGAGTGCTCTCAACTCGGCTTCGGTTCCCTCAGATTCCGCGGGTCCAGCTACGATGAGCTTCACGTCGGGGGCGAATTTCAACGCTTCGATTAATAAGGCCTGGCGCTTTGCGCTGTTAACTCGGCCTCCGGCAAATATGTAATCGCCAGCGCCTGCATTAAAAAACAGTTCTGGATCATTCAATGGGGAAGATAGCACCTCGGATGTTATGCGGTGATAGCGGGAGAGTCTGCTGGCCGCTCCGGGGATCGCAAAAAGCTTATAAGCTCCTCTAAATGCTGCTTCGTCAGCTGATCGAAGGGCTGATCGCAGTCGGTCGCCGCTCTCATCGCTGGTTATCTCTGTCATCCCCGCGTCGAACAAATCATATGCCTGCCGAAACTGATGAAGAAGCCAAATAACTTTTCTCTCATGCTCGACAAGGTATGCTGGAAATTTAAGTGCGATGATCCGATCTACATTTACTACGCGCAGACTGCGGCCTATCACGATCTCATCGATTAGGCGCTCGGGAGGGCTCCATGAGAAAGGGATGCCCATTTCCTCCGCTTCATGTCCAGCAATACGGAGCTGGCGCACTAGTTGCCTCGAAAGCTCTTCCGCGCCTCCGCTAACGAAAGGTACGTGATTGTTGAGGACGAGTACTTTCATGACAGAAGCCGATCAATGACTCTATTCCAACTGATGCCCAGTGTCTCAATCCGGGCCCTTGCGGCTTTGCCCATCGTTGCCGTGGCTACCCGATCATCGAAGAGCTTATCGAGTGACTCTGCTACCGCCTGAGGTGACGCCGATGCGACCAGTCCCGTATATTGATGCTCGACTAGTTCAGATACGCCACCGCTGTCATCGAGCGTGAGCGTACAGCGTTGAGCGTGCGCAGCCTCAAGCGTCGGATATCCGTAGGAGTCTTCGTCGAACGGCACGTATGCCGCGGCTAAGCAGCCAGCCAGGAAGGCAGCCTTTTCCTCCTCGCTAATCCAGCGATACTCAAGCGTGACTTTTCCTTGCAGATCGTGTCGGCGCACCACTTCCTGCAGAGATCTGACGTACTTCTCGCTGCTGCTCAGTCCGCAAAGTCTTAGGCGTACCCGAGAGCGGGTGTAGCGCATTGCTTCAACAAGCAGATGCTGTCGCTTATGTGGCTCCATGCGACAGATGCAGACCACTTCGTCACCTAGGTCGCCGCTGATAAACCGTTCAGGATCTGCAATCGGCGGATACAGAACCTCGCTGTCTAGGCCATTGAATTCCGCCAGCCTGTGCGAGACGATCTTGCTGTTCGTGAACAGTCGATGACTTTCCGATAGGGCGATCGTATCTGCGCGGTGTACGGCATCACGTAAAGCTGAATAGTGGGCATTTCTCGGAATCCCGCTAAATTCTGGGTTGTCCCAGAGGTCGTAGAAAGAGCGTACGTGATGGATGAACCAGCACACTTTTCGGCGATGCCGGGCCATATGAGCAGGCGGGCGAAATGTGATAATTCGATCGAACCGACTATCAAAGTCTATCAATTGAAATGCGAGCATTTGCTCGAGCAGTTCGTCGGGTTCATCAGACGAAGGCAAATAGATCACATCAACTTCATGGCCTTGCGCTCTAAGTTTTTGCGCGAGCCAATCGACAATGAAGCGAGCTCCTCCAAAAACGAGAGGTACTGCCGACGAGATCAAGCCTATTTGCTCAGGTTTATTAGCCATTCTTTGTTCGCAAATGTCTTGCCGGAGCTCCCCCTACGCAAGCCCCATCTTCGATGTCGTCGACGACAGCAGAGCCAGCGCCGACGATGACATCGGCGCCGATACGAATGCCCGGTCTGATCGACGTCCCGACCCCGACAAGCGTCCTGGGGCCGACAACGACATCACCGGCAAGCGCACAACCAGGCGCTACGTGACTGGCACTCTCAAGGACCCCATCATGGTCGATTACAGCTGACGTATTCAGTATGGCATGCGCCTTGAGCAATACATTAGTTCCCACAATGCCCCGGGCCATGACCAAGGCACCCTCTTGCACCTTTGCGCTTGGCGCAAGAAAAGCTGAAGGATGCACGAGAGGAGGCTGGATGAACTCCAGCTCGCGCAACTTGCCCCCGAGCAGCTCTCGCACTCGATTAGATCCTATTGCAGCAAAGGCGTGCTGAAGACCCGATTTGCGAAGTTCGGGTAGCAGTTGATCGGTCCCTAAAATGGGAGCCACGAGATCCCCATGGGGGGCATGAGCAGTTTGATCCAGAAAGCCGATGATCTCGAAAGTGCCAAGAGCTCGAATGAGCTCCTGTACGACGCGACCGTGTCCGCCGGCCCCTAGAACTACAATGGGCGTCATAGAACGATGTCCGTCAGTTTCGAACTACCAACTTGGGCCAGCGTCCCGGATGATGCTTGAGAAAAAGCAAGTTCACCGAGAACACACTTGCTAAGTCGTGTCTCGTTACAGCACGGATGCTTCCATCCGCCTCACCGATGAGCCAGGGCGTGAAGCCATGCGACGAAAATTTCCCTAGCCATTCATCGACGCTGATGTTTGTTCGGGCCAGATGCGATGGCGCAAACTCGACGATCATGGACACATCCGACGATCTGTCGAGCACGCGCCGCATGCCGGACAAGGCGTTGAGCTCGGCGCCTTCAACATCCAGTTTGATAAGTTTAGGAAAGACGCTTGATGGAAGGAGTTCATCTAAAGTGGATTGATTTACCGACACCATCTCGGTGGCCTCGTCGAGCGCCAGGATGCTATTGTGGCCCGAAGTCAGGCCAATGCGAAGCTCTGCGGTGCCCGCCTGCTCGGCTACAGCACTCTCAACTACCGAGACGATCCCGTCGAGGCCATTAAACGTCATGCTGGTCCGCAGGAGCTGAGCTGTTCGAGGAGTGGGTTCAAACGCCCATACCTTGCCTTCTGCCCCGACTGCGCGGCCCATCGTCAGCGTCAATGTGCCTATATGTGCTCCGACATCCACTGCGGCATCGCCGGGGGCAAGTATCGCCCGACATAAGAGGGAAGTACCAGGTTCGAGGGGACCGCCTGTCTCCGCCATTGCGGCAATAAGGCGCAAATCTTCTGAGGGAGCCAACAACCAGCCGTCGGAGGTCCGACAAAGGACCCGCTCACCCAGCGGAACAACACGCGCACGAAGAGCGAATTCTGATCTGTCCAATGCTCGCTGTGCGATATCGACGCTCGTAAGTGCAATTGATCTGATTTCTCGGAGTTGCTGATCAAGAGCCGTCGGGAGACCTGTGCTGTGAACTGAGGAAGCTTTCCCCCTTAAGATGAGGCTGCCCGTGGGCGTATCCCTTCTCAACAGGTGCCTTGCCAGCTCACGAAGCGCATTTATTCGCTTGCGCACGGAACCTTTGAGTCGGGTAGAAAATGTTCGCTTCGCTCTTCTTCTCTCGGTGCCGAAAAGATGTAGCCGTTTATCAAAGCGGCCTTGCACCACTCCCCCTTCGAGTGCTGATCGCAGTCGCATCTGGTCCACCCCATGCCAGCATTCCGAGTCGCAACACTAGCCGCTAGGCCACTATGGTCAAGGTCATCTGTCCGCTGATCACCAGACAATTTACTGGATCGCAGAGCATAGCTTTCAAAAGAGAACTATTGGCCATGAACAGCCCAGAGGTGCTGACTTCGGCCAACTGCAACCGCCATTTGCAGGCGCTGAACATCCATGCGAGCGCGGTTGAGACACGGACGTGACGTACCGGGCGGTGCGGCAACATCGGCGCCTCCCTCTGAAACTCTATTCTTCAGAGAATTCAGAAATGGTGCGGTCGAGAGGACTCGAACCTCCACGCCTTGTGAGCGCTACCACCTCAAGGTAGTGCGTCTACCAATTCCGCCACGACCGCACAGGAACTACGGATAAAAATGGCCGGCCCGGCTCTCGCGCGGCGGTCACCCTCCTCGTTCGCCGCAGGTGGGTATCAGACCGCCCCAGGGTTTGCAAGTCCCGGACGCCGTGGGCCGCAAAGTGCCCGTTCTCAATCGAGGTCCAGTACCTCGAGCAGGGCCGCTGTGTAGGCCGCCGGCTGTTCGTACATGACCCAGTGGCCGGCATCCGGGATCGTGCGTGTAACCAGCTCAGGATGGCTTTCCCGGAGCGCATCATAACGAGCATCGACCGATGGCCATGCCGTCTGATCGTCGGCCCCCCAGATGGCGCGGACGGGCACCACCACCTCCCGCAGCTTTACGCGGATTTCGTCCGTGCGCGCGAAGGGGCGCGAGCGGAAACGGGCTCGGCGGATGTTCTCCGACTGCAGGTAGACGGCCAGCGGATCGATGCGGTCGTTCTCCTTGAACATGAGGATCTCGAGGAGCTGGCGATGGACGCCCATGCGCTCCTGCTCGCTCATGTCGACCCGCTCTTTCGGGAATTCGATGCCGGGGCCCTGCGGAAATCCGAGTGCCGCGCAGCCCGTGATCGTGAAGTCCGAGACCCAATCGCCGAGGCGCACCATGGCGTGTGTGGACACATGCGCGCCGAAGGAGAAGGCGACCACATGCGCGCGCCGCTCGCGAGGAATGAGAGACTTGAGCCCGTCGGCAACGGCCGCGCCGCTACTCTCGGGCGTGTGGGGCGCATGAGGCATGGCGCTATCGCCAAGGCCCGGCAGGTCGATGGCCCACACTTCGTAGTGCCTCTTGAGCACGGGAATCTGCTTGATCCAGTGCGTCCATGAGCCTGAGCCGCCATGCGCGAGCACGACGGGACGGCCGCGCCCCCAGCGGCGCCAGACGAGCTGTCCATCACCGCAGGGCGTGGTGGTGACCTCCGCATCAGCGGCGATGGCTGCGACGATGTCGGCTGGATCCTTGCCGCTGCGGGCAAGCGTGGCAATCGGGTCGTCGAGGGGCGAAGTGCGCTCGGTTGCGGATTCGGTCGTGCTCATGAGGCTCCGGTTGGCGTTGTGCTTGTTCGTTTGTCGGATCAGGTCACGCCTGCGATGCCCTGTGGCAGCGGTTTGCCTTTGATGAAGGGCTCGATGAGGGTCATGAAGTCGCTGAGGCGGTCGTGGTGGACCCAGTGGCCGGCGTGCTCGAAGCGGGCGACCGTCGCGCTCTTGAAATGCTGGATGCGGCCGTCCTCGCGCGGGTCGGATGCCCAGCTCTCCTTGCCGTAGACGAGGAGCGTCGGGCAGGTGATGCGCGACCACAGGCGCTCGAGATCCGTCATATCGATGTCATCGGGCGGCCACGAGCGCACGTAGTTGTCGAACTTCCAGCTATAGGTGCCGTCCTCGTTCTGGTTGATGCCGTGCACCGTCAGATGGCGCGCCTGCTCGGGCGAAAGGTGCTTGTTCTCTTCATGCATGCGGGCATAGGCGTCCTCGATGGTCGGGTAGCGGCGCGGCAGACGGCCGGCGAGCTTGCGCTGGTCCTCGATCCAGCTGGCCATGCGCTGGTCGATCGGCTTGCCGTAGCGCTCGGCGTGCTTCTTTGGCGAGGGGCCGAGCCCCTCGATGGCGACGAGTCGCGCGGTGTTTTCGGGATATATGCCGGCGTAACGGATCGCGATGTTGCCGCCGAGCGAATGCGCGACGACCGTCACCGGCGCCAGCTTGAGCTGATGAATGAGCTGCGCGAGATCGTAGATGTAGCCGATCATGCTGTACGTGCCGGTGCGCGACCATTCACTGTCACCATGCCCGCGCAGATCCGGGGCGATGACATGCCAGTCGCGGCGCAGGCGCTCGGCCACCCAGTCCCAATTGCGGCAGTGATCGCGCCCGCCGTGCAGCAGAATGAGCGGCGGCGCCGAGCTGTTACCCCAGTCCACATAGTGCAGACGCAGGCGCTGCGAGAAGAACACGCGCGACGTCGGGCCGGGGGACTGCAGGGTACTGTTCGGCGAGCTTTCCATGGGACTGCGCTGTCCTTGGTCGGGCATCGGATTCCGCGCCATTGCACGCTCGAGCGGCAGCGGACGACTTCCGTATCGGAGATTGATGTTCGCGGTCGCAACATTGCGGGTGAACCCTGGCCCCCGTCAACCTCTTCCCCCGCATGTGAGGCCTGCCGGACCCCGTGGTGCCGGAACCTGACGTGTGCGCCCGCGTTACAGACAGATGCAGGAGGCTGCCATGGAAAAACACGAAACGATAGAACGGCCGAAAGTGAAAACGACGGTGGAAGCGCGGCAGGGTGACCAGCGGCGGATGAATCTGCGCGTGTTGCTAATCTCCCTGCTCATCGCCATCGTTCTTCTCGCGGCGCTATACGCGCTCGTATACCCATTCCCTGAGTAATCCTGTCGTATAGTGTCGAGCCTGAGCGCCTCGGGTTATGCTTGCCGGCAGTTGCCTGAGCCGGAGACGTGAGGATGCCTTTAACCGGTCCGCTATGCCGCGCCGCCCGCGCGTTGATCCAGTGGTCGCGCGAGGAACTGGCGAGGGATAGCGGGGTCAGCGTCGCGACGATCGCCGCTCTAGAGATCGGCCGCGAGATCCCAGCCGATGACGTGCTGCACAAGCTGCAGGCGGCGATGGAGGAGGGTGGCGCCGTATTCATCCCTGAGAATGGCGGCGGCGTTGGTGTGCGGTTGAGGTTCAACAGCCGCGAGGTGCGCGCGCTCGGCAAGTGGGAGGGCGAGGGCGGCCATCCGGGCGAAGACGACGTCTGACCTTGCGACCCCGAGAAGCACTATTCAAGTCGGCGGCGGAAGAGCCAAGCGGCGGCACTCAGCGTAAATAGCGCGATGATTGCCAACGGTAGCGTATTGCGCGCGACTTCGCTCAGGGGGATGTCCTTGAGAAATACGCCCTTCACGACGACGAGGAAATAGCGCAGCGGATTGACGATCGTCACGTGCTGCAGCCACCCGGGCATATTTTCGATTGGCGTCGCGAAGCCCGAGAGCAGCATCGCCGGTACCATGACCAGGAAGGCGCCGAGAATGGCCTGCTGCTGTGTCATCGAGAGAGCGGAAATGAAGAGGCCGAGCCCGACGACCGAGGCGAGATAGAATATCGCGCTGCCATAGAGCAGCACGAGAGATCCGCGCAGTGGGATGCCGAAGACGAAAATCGCCGCCAGAATATAGATCGTGATGTGGAAGACCCCGATGATCATCGGAGGTGTCAGTTTGCCGATCAGGATCTCGTGCGTACGGAGGGGCGAGACCATGAGCTGGTCGAATGTGCCAAGCTCGCGCTCGCGCGCAATCGACAGCGCGGTCACGACAAGCCCGATGATCAGGGCGATGCTCGCGATCAGATTAGGCACCATGAACCATTGGAAGATGAGGTTCGGGTTGAACCAGTTGCGCGGCACGACGTTGACGCCGGCATCGGTTACTCGACGGCCCGCCGGCGTGTCGGCGGCAAGGCTAGCGACGATCTGATTGAGATAGCCGCCGACAATCTGCGAGGCGTTCGAGCGGCGTCCATCGAGGATGATCTGCACGTCCGCCGAGCGACCGGCCTCGATATCGCGCGAGAAGGTCGGGCCGATGTGGATGGCGGCGATGGCGCTCTGAAGATCGATCGAGTCCTGCAATGCTGCAGGCAACTGCGCATGGAAGATGCGGCGGAAGGTCGGTGCGCCATCGATCCGCTGGACGAGCTCGTGACCCCAGCGGCCGGAGTCGCGGTTCAGCACGATGACGTCGACATTGCGCACTTCGAGCGTCGCCGCGTAGGAGAACACGAGAAGCTGGACGATCGGTGGACCTATCAGGATCATGCGGCTTCTGGGGTCGCGCAGAATCGCCAGCAGCTCCTTGATGATCAGGGCTTTGAGCCGGATCCACATGTCACGCGATCCTCTTCCTGGTGCTGCGCGCCGCGAGAAGGAACATGATCGCGCCCATTGCCAGCATGACCGCGATGGCTTCGAGGAACATCGGCCAGATGTCGCCGGCGAGAAATACGGTCTGCAGGCTCGGGATCAGGTAGCGCGCGGGCACGATGATCGTGATCCACTGGATCACAGTCGGCATGGAATTGATCTCGAAGAGGAAGCCGGAGAGCAGAAAGGCCGGCATGAAGGCCGAGAGCAGTGCGACCTGTGAAGCGAGGAACTGATTCTTTGTCGCGGCGGAGATGAGAAGCCCCTGTCCGAGCGCCGGTACGAGAAAGCTGGCGCTCAAAGCATAGAGAGCGAGCAGAGAGCCGCGGAAGGGTACGCCGAACAGGAAAACCGCGACCGCGACGCAGAGCGTCATCGAGACGAGTCCAAGCACGAAGTAGGGGAGGATTTTGCCGGCAACGAGTTCGGCAGCGGTCACCGGCGTCGCCATGATCGCCTCCATGGTGCCCCGCTCCCATTCACGGGCGACAACGAGCGAGGTCAGCAGCGTGCCAACGAGCGCCATGACGATGGCGATCGATCCAGGCACGAGGAAGTTGCGGCTCTCGAGCTCAGCGTTGAACCAGTAGCGTGGCTCCGGGATGATGGCCGGCTGCTGCGCCATAGTCTCGGCGCTGCGCAGAGCTGCCCAATTGGCAACGACGCCCTGGGTGTAATTCTGGACGAAGTTCGCAGTATTGGGCTCGGAGCCGTCGACGATCACCTGAACCGTCGGCTTCGTATGCGCCGCGAAATCGGACGTGAAGGTCGCCGGGATGACGATGATGCCGCGGATGCGACCGAGGACGAGATCCTCCTCGAAAGCGCGCCGGTCGCGGCCCGTCGACACATCGAAGTAGCGCGAGGCCTGGAAGCTCGCGGCGAGATCCTGCGTCAGCGGCGTCTGTACTTCGACGGCGAGGCCGACGCGCGTGCGCTGGATATCGAGCGAAACACCATAGCCGAACAGGAAGAGCAGAACGGCGGGAAGCACGAAGGCGATCAGGATGCTGCTCGGGTCGCGCAGAATCTGGAGGCTCTCCTTACGCACGAGCGATGCAAGACGCCGGACTGTGCCGCTGTGTGCTGCCTCGGCGGCTCCGTGTGCCGTGTCCGTCATGCTGCAGCTCTTTCGGCCGAGCCCTGCACGAGCGCGATGAAGGCATCTTCCATGGTCGGATCGGGCATCTCGGGCGTCGCGACACGCGCTTTGAGCTCGTCGGGCGTGCCGAGCGCAATCGCCTGGCCGCGATTGATCAGCGTGATGCGGTCGCAGTACTCGGCTTCGTCCATGAAATGCGTGGTGACGAGTACGGTCACGCCCTTCTCGACGAGGCCATTGATGTGCGTCCAGAACTCGCGCCGCGTGATCGGATCGACGCCGGAGGTCGGTTCGTCGAGGAAGAGGGCTTCCGGCTCATGCAACACGGCGCAGGCGAGTGCGAGGCGCTGCTTGAGACCGAGCGGCAGATCCTTGGAATTGAGAGCTGTGTGCGGTCCGAAGTCGAATATCTCGGTCATCAGCGCGACGCGTTCACGCTTGCGCGCTCCGGAGAGACCGTAGACGCCGGCGAAGAAATCGAGGTTCTGGGCGACACTGAGATCGCCGTAGAGCGAGAACTTCTGCGCCATGTAACCGAGCCGATTGCGCGCTTCGGCGCCGTCGCGCCGGAGGTCGAAGCCCGCGACGCGGCCCTCACCAGCGGTGGGCTTCAGGAGGCCGCACAGCATCTTGAAGGTGGTCGACTTGCCGGCGCCGTTAGGCCCGAGCAGACCGAAGATCTCACCACGCGGCACATCGAAGGTGATGTTCGAGGCGGCTGTGAAGTCTCCGAACTGCTTGGTGAGGCCCTTGGCCACGATGACGGGGCGATCGCTATCGGCAGGGCGCGCGCGTGTCTCCTCGGCGAGTTTGGAGCGGCCGCCGGGGCCGCCGCCGAGCATGTCCACGAAAGCATCCTCGAAGCGGGGAGGCGTTGGCGCAATGTGCGCGTCCGGACCTGCTTGCTCGAGGACTTGCGTGAGAGGATCGCCTGCGTTCTCGACGACTAGGCGGATCGCCTCGCCCTGAATGACGCCATCGACGACGCTATCATCCTCGAGCGCGCGCGCGAGCACGGCGCGCCGTCGTCCAGCAACACCCGACAGCTTGAATGTGCGGCCCTCGACACGCGACGTAAGCTCGGAAGGGGGACCGACGAACAGGAGCTTGCCCTGGTTGAGCAGAAGCACGCGATCGCAGGCTTCCGCCTCGTCGAGATAGGCCGTCGACCAGAGCACGCCGATGCCTTCTTGCGTCAAGGCCTCGACCATCTTCCACAGATCGCGCCGCGAGATCGGGTCGACACCGACGCCCGGCTCGTCGAGCAGCAACACGCGCGGCTTCCTGAGCAGCGCACAGGCGAGGCCGAGCTTCTGTTTCATGCCGCCGGATAGCTTGCCGGAAAGCCGCGTCGTGAAGCGCTTGAGATCGGTGAAGGTCAGCAGCTCGTCGAATACGGCCGGGCGCTCCGACTTCGGGAGGCCGCGCAGATCGGCATAGAGATCGAGGTTCTCCTGCACCGAGAGATCCTCGTAGAGGCCGAATCGTTGCGGCATGTAGCCGATGGCTGAATGAATGCGCGCGGCATCGGTGCGCGTGTCGTAGCCGAGCACCTCGATGGTTCCTGCATCGGGCAGCATGAGGCCTGTCATGAGCCGGATGAGGGTGGTCTTGCCGGCGCCGTCCGGACCGACGAGGCCTGTGATCTCGCCCGCGCGGATATTCGCGGTGATGCCGTCCAGTGCTGGCGTCGCGTCGCCAAATGCCTTGGTGATGCCGGCGATGCGGATGGCGTCAGGCTTCGCCGCACCGCTTTCGGATGCGATTGTCATGATCCACCTGCGCTGTCCTTGGCCAGGGGGACCCGCACGGTCACCGGCATGCCCTGGCGCAGGCCGTTGCTGCCGGGATCAACGACGACGCGCAGGCGATAGACGAGGTCGGTTCGCAGCTCCGGCGTCTCGACGGACTTCGGCGTGAATTCGGCGACGGGCGAAATGAAGCCGATCGTGCCGCTGTAGGGCTTACCCGGCGAGCTGTCGGAGAAAACGTCAACCTTCATGCCGGTGTGAATGCGGCTGAGGTTCGGTTCAGCGATGTAGGCGCGTACCCAGACCGGCTTGGATAGTGACAACACATAGACGATATCGCTCGGCGAGACGATGGCGCCGGGCTCGCGCACGCGCGATAGGATCACGCCGTCCGCGGGTGCGATCAAAACCGCATCCCGAAGCGATGTTTGTGCCGAAGCGAGGCTTGCTTCGGCCGCCTGGACGTTGGCGCGTGCAGCGGCGATGTCCTCGGCCCGTGTGCCCTGCTCGAGAAGACGCAGTGCTTCGAGAGACGATTGTGTGCGCGCCACCGCCATATCTCGCGTGGCCTTGGCTTGGTCGAGAGCTGCCTCTGATACCGCGCCGGTGGGCCTCAGCCGCGCAGAGCGTTCGTAGACGAGCTGGGCGTTCTGCTGATCGGCAACGCGTTCCTGGTGTACGGCGCGCGCCTGATCGATCTCCGCTTCGCGCGGCCCGGCTTCGAGCTTCTGCAGTGTGGCGTGTGCGGAGGCAAGTTGTGCTTCGGCGAAGCGGATCTGGTCCTGGTAGGGCTGGGCGTCGAGGCTCGCGAGCCGATCGCCGGCCTTGATCGCATCGCCCTCATCGACAAGAGCCGCCCCTAGCCGGCCGCTGACACGGAAGCCGAGCTGCACCTGTCGGATGTCGACATTGCCGTAGAGCGTGAGATTGGCCCCGCGATCGCGGCCGCCGGAGCCGAGGAGACCGCTCCACCATGCGATGGCGCCAACGGCTGCGAGCGCGAGCGCGACAATCGGTAAGGCCTTCCTGTTCATTTTACGCCTCCACCATGGAGCGAGCGCACGATGTCAGTGATGTTCCCACGGATGGCATCGAGTTCCCTGGGCCCCATCTCGTTCCATTCGAGCTGACGGAGCGCAGCCGCATTCGCGACGCGGAAGATCATCAAACTGCCGATGAGCGAGAGAGATCTGAGACGCACGCGCTCGGATGTCGGCGCGTCTTCCAGAAGTACGCCGACGAGCCGGCGGACGGCCTCGAGCATGGGCCGCATGACGGCCTCGTAGACTTTGTCAAAGGCCTGGGTCGGCTCCATCTGCTCGCGGATGAGAAAGCGGGCCCAGGGGCGCGACCTCTCGCTGACCATGACCTCCGCGAGCGTGTGCAGGAGGGTTGTCAGCAGTTCGCGAGCCTCATCGCGCGTGGGGGGCCGCCCCTCGCTCTGGATCTCGGCGAGGCGGGCCTGGACCTGCTGGCGCCGGGCGCCGACGTGACTCGAAATCAGGCTCGCGAGATGCTCGGCCGCGGCTAGATAGAGGCCTTCCTTGCCGCCGAAATAGTACGGGATGGCCTGGAGGTTGACGCCCGCTGCCGAGGCAAGAGCCCGCGTTGTCGTACCGTCGAAGCCGTATTGGCCGAACACGTCGATCGCAGCGTTCAGAAGCTTCTGGCGCGTGGCATCGCCGCGCTCGCCGGCGGAGGCGTTGGGGTCAGAAGCTGTTTTGATCGGTTCTTTCATGTGGGTGGCTTATTTCATTCGATTGAATTAGTCAACCGAATGAAATATTCACGAGTCCGTGATAGAAGAAGGTAGAAAGATGCGTTCTGCGAAGGATTTGAGGGGTCAGCCCGATTGGCCAGGGGGTGGCGCGTGACATAGGGCTGAATCGAAGGCACACGAGCCCTATCTGACCCACTCTGCAGTCGCCCTAGCGAGCCCGTCGCCAATGACGTCCGACAGCCCACCGCGTCCCGGTCCCGACCTGCATGTGCCCGTACGGCCAGCGCCGCGACGATGGGCGAAGTGGCTGAAACGTGCTGTGCTGGGGCTCGTCGCGCTCGCGCTGATCGGCGCTCTGTCGGTCTGGCAAGGCTTGCGCGGCAGCCTTGCTCAGCTCGACGGCGAGGTGAAGCTGCCGGACTACAATTACCCCGTGACGATCTCGCGTGACGCGCTCGGCGTCGTCACCATCGAGGCGGGAACCGAAGCCGATGCCGTGCGCGCACTCGGCTTCGTTCATGCGCAGGAGCGCTACTTCGAAATGGACCTTGCCCGGCGCAGCTCTGCCGGCGAGATGTCGGCGCTCCTCGGGCCCGCAGCACTTCCCATGGATCGCGAGCGCCGCGTGCACCGGATGCGCGCCCGCGTCTCGAAGCACACCAGCGAGGCCGACCTGCTCGGCAGGCGGCGCCCGCTACTGGAGGCTTACGCAGCTGGTGCCAATGCCGGGCTGAATGCACTGTCGGTGCGGCCCTGGCCCTATCTGCTCCTGCGCAAGCGGCCCGCGGAATGGACAGCCGAGGATACGGTGCTTGCTGCCCACGCGCTCTACTTCGATTTGCAGGGGTATCATCCGTTTGCGCGCTTGGCCTTGTGGCGGCTCAGTCTGTCATTGCCGGCGCCGCTCTTCGCCATGCTGAATCATGGCGGCACGTCGTGGGATGCCCCTCTCGTCGGCGAAGGCCTCGGCGATGCGCCTCTGCCCGGTGCGGATGCGATCGATCTCAGCCGTCTGCCACCCATCAACAAATCAGGTGCAGTCACAGCAAATGAAAGCGCACCTGGCAGCAACAACCTCGCTGTGGCCGGCGCGCTGACCAAGGACGGCCGAGCCATTGTCGGCGGTGACATGCACCTCGGGCTCCGTTCACCCGGCGTCTGGTTCCGCGCGCGGCTGATCTATCGCGACGAGCGCGCGCCTGGCGGGCGGATCGACGTGACGGGCTTCACCTTTCCCGGCATTCCCGGCGTAATCGCAGGCAGTACGGGCCACGTGGCCTGGGCCGTAACCAACGGCTATGCCGATGCCTCGCAGTGGGCACTCATGCCTCCATGTACCGGCGCGCCGACGCAGTGCGGGATCACCGAACACCGCGAGACGATCGAAGTCGCGGGCGCGGCGCCCGAGGTGCTCGTCGTCCGAGAGACAGACTGGGGACCAATTCTGCGCCAGCAGCCGGATGGAAGCTTGCTGGCACTGCGGTGGGCAGCGCACCTTTCGGGGGCCATCGGCAGCGGCCTTGCGGAATTCGGATGGGCGTGCAATCTCGATGAACTTTTCTCAATCGCCGATCGCGCGGGTACGCCGGTGCAGAACCTCGTCGGTGGGGACAGCGCCGGCCGCATCGGCTGGCGTCTGCTCGGCTCGCTGCCGGACTGGCAGGCGCCGTGCAATCGTGAAGGCATCGAGCGCGTGGTCGTTCCCGCAGGCGCATGTCCGCCCTGGCCGCTGAAGACAGCGGGCCTGCCTGAGTTGCGCGATCCGCAGTCGGGGCGCATGTGGACGGCCAACAACCGCGTGGATGCAAGCCCGCGAGGACTTAGCTTCGGCTATATCGGCCGCGATCAAAGCGCGCGGGCGCAGCAGATCCGTGATGCGCTCATGGCGCGCCAGCAATTCACCGAGAGTGACATTCTTGCGATCGAACTCGACGACCGCGCGATCTATCTCGAGCGCTGGTGGAAGCTTTTGCGCACGGTGCTCGCGGGAACGGGTGGGGATCCGCTTCTCGCGCGGCTCGAGACGGCGACGCAGAAATGGGAAGGGCGCGCGTCCGTCGATTCCGTCAGCTTTTTCGCAACGCGCCGGTTCCGCGATACCGTCGAGCGTCGCGTGACTTCGATGCTGCTCAGCGTATTCCCCGAGGCGACTGCACATGGCGCCGGACAGATTCGACTTGGTCAGACCGATGGCTGGCTCTGGTCGCTCGTCACGACGAAACCCGCGCATCTGCTGACTGCAGGTCATAACTCTTGGGATGAGTTGCTCGCTGCGGCTGCGCGTGATGTCGCTCGCGATCCTGCGATCGTCAGGGCGAACGGCACCTTCGGTTCATGGGGCGATTTCAATCGTGGATCGTCGATCTGCCATCCACTGGCACGCGCACTGCCCGATGCAGCAAAGCGCATCTTGTGTATGCCGGACGAGCCGCTTCCCGGCGACGACGACATGCCGCGCGTGCAGCGTCCGGCCTTCGGTGCTTCGCAACGCATGGCCGTATCGCCGGGCTACGAGAAGGATGGCTTCATTCATCAGCCCGCCGGCCAGAGCGGCCATTTCCTCTCGCCGTTCTGGCGCGCCGGGCACGATGCCTGGGTGAAGGGGTCGCCGACGCCGTTCCTGCCCGGCAAGGCGGAGCACGTTCTGACGATCGCACCGCAGTCGTAGCTGCGGCCGTCTGCACTACGCTGTAGTCGTGCGCCTCAGCACATGCTTCTGGATCTTGCCGGCAGCCGTGCGCGGGAACTCGCCGACGAAACTGACGTGCTGCGGAACCTTGTATGCGGCCAGCCGGGCGCGTGCCCAGGCGCGCACCTCCGCCTCATCGAGCGCGTGATCGGGCCGCATCAGAATGTGCGCGTGACCCACTTCGCCCCATTTCGCGTCGCTCACGCCGATGACGGCCGCTTCAAGAATGGCCGGATGCGCGTGCAGCACAGCCTCTACCTCGGCCGGATAGACGTTTTCGCCGCCTGATATGTACATGTCCTTGATGCGATCGACGATGTAGTAGTAGCCGTCCGCATCGCGCCGACCGACATCGCCGGATTTGAGCCAGTCGCCGTCGAAGGCAGCAGCGGTCGCCTGTGGGTTGTTGAAGTAGCCGGGCGTGATATTGGCCCCGCGGAATTGGATCTCACCGGGTGCGCCATCGGCCACGATCTTGCCCGAGGCATCGACGAGGCGGACTTCGGTCATGACCTGCGGTTTGCCGATCGAGCCAATCTTCTCGCTCGCACGGGCGCGGTCCATGAGAAAAGCGCACGGTCCCGTCTCGGTCATGCCCATGCCATTGCAGATGACGGCGCCCTTCGCGAGGAATGCCCGGATGAGATTGTCCGGAAGCGCGGCGCCGCCCGAACCCCAATGGCGGATGCGGCCGAGGTCCAGCGAGGCGAAACGCGGATGCAGGCTGATGGCCTGATAGATCGCCGGCACGCCGAAGAAGGCGCTGATCGCGTCGGCTTCGATAAGCTGGATGACGGCATCGATATCGAATCTTTCGATCACGTGGCTCGTGCCGCCCGCAATGAACACTGGAAGTGCGTGCAGATTGATGCCGGCCGTGTGGAAGAGCGGCAGGTAGTTGATCGTGCCGTCCTCGGGGCTGATCCCTGTCGCTTGCCGGACATTGATGTAGTTCGCGAGTGCCATGCCGGGCGTCTGGACCACGGCCTTCGGCTTGCCCGTAGTGCCTGATGTGTACAGCAAGTACCAGACACGATCGCTCGGCCATGTCGTCTCGCGGTCCGTGCGCGGGCTGACGCGGGCGGTGAGCGTCTCGCATTCATCCAAGGTGAGGCGCTCGATCCCTGTCTCGCTCGCAAGGATCGCGGCAAGTGATGACGTTGCGTTGTCGTGCAGCAGGAGCTGTGCGCCGCAGTCCGCAAGGACCGGCCTCAACTCGCTCGCCGTCTGACGCCAGTTGAGTGGTACGAGAATGATCCTCGCCTTGGCGCACGCGAAGAGGAGCGCGAAGAACATCGGCGTGTTGTGGCAGAGCACGGCGACGCGCTCGCCTTCCGCGATCCCGCGGGCTTCGAGCGTTGCGGCAAGTCGTTCGGCAAATTGATCCACATCCTCGAATGTCCACGTGCGACCGCTCGCGACTTCGCGGAAGGCTGTAGCGCCCGGCGTCAGCAGCGCGCGCTGGCGTGCGAAATCGGGGATCGTGCGCATCATCGTCTCCGCCAGTGCGCCACGCAAAAAAAAGCGCGCGTCTCACACCCGCCGGCGCGGCTCGAGGCCCTTTGCGATGAGCTCGAATGCGGCGGCGGACACCTGGTCGAGTTTAACTTTGCTGTCCCAGAGCGCATAGCGCATTCCGACCATGTCGCTGAGACCCATGAGCGCCCAGGCACGTACCTCCGCATCGCCCTTCGAGATCTCGCCACGCCGCACCGCCGATTTGAGTGCACTGCTGTAGCTTTTCGCGAACTCGTCATAGTAGCGGCGGTAGACTTCGGGATCGACGAACTGAGCTTCAGCCACGACGCGATAGAGGTTCGGATTGGCGCGCACGAACTCGAGGAATGCGCGTATGCCGCGGCGCTCGGCCTCGAGCCGGTCGGGCGCATCGGCGATCGAGAGCGTGAGATGGCGCCTAAGTCGCCGGCCCATGCGCAGGACCAACTCGCGCATCACGTCCTCTTTCGTGCGGAAGTAGAGGTAGAACGTGCCTTGCCCGACCTTGGCTTGCGCCGTGATCGTGCTTATCGAGGCTTCGGCAAAGCCGCGCCCCCCGATCTCGATCTCCGCCGCATCGAGAATGCGCTCGCGCGTGCGCTCGCCGCGCTTTGTCTTGGGTGCGGGCAGTGTCGGGGATTGATCGGGCTCTGACATCAGCGGCTTGGTGATCTCGTGACGAGGTAGGCACCGACGTGTCTTGACGGCTTACCCAGGGATAGCTAGCGTAACATGAGACCTGACTCAAGTGTCATGTTCGGACGTAAGGGAGGAGATCATGCTGAGGACGACAAACAAGTCGTGGCGGATGGGGAGTGGTCTGGCGGCGCTGCTGGCTGTTCCCGCGCTCGCGCTGACGGCGCCGGCGGCCGTGGCCAAGGACATCAAGATCTGCCTCATTGCGGGCAAGACGGGTCCGCTCGAGGCCTATGCCAAGCAGACCGAGGCCGGCTTCATGATGGGCCTCGAGTATCTGACCAAAGGCACGATGCAGGTCGGCGCCGACAAGCTGTCGGTCATCGTCAAGGACGACCAGCTGAAGCCCGATCGCGGCAAGACGCTGCTCGAGGAATGCTATGGAGACGACAAGGTCGACATCGCCGTCGGCACGACGGGCTCGCCGGTGGCGCTTGCCATGTTGCCGGTCGCCGAGGAGCTGAAGAAGGTGCTGATCGTCGAGCCGGCCGTTGCCGACTCGATTACCGGCGTCAAGTGGAACCGCTACATCTTCCGCACGGGCCGCTCGTCGTATCAGGATGCGCTCGCGAACGCCGCGACCGTCCCGGAGAACGAGGATGTCGCCATCGGCATGCTCGGCCTCGATACGGCCTTCGGACGTGACGGCGTGAAGGCGTACAAGGAAGCGCTCACCTCACTGCGCCCGCGCGCGAAGATCGTCGCTGAGGAATATGCGGCGGGCAACACCGCCGACTTCGCGCCCTTCGCCGAGCGGCTCTTCAATGCGCTGAAGGACCAGCCCGGCAAGCGCATCATCGGGTTCATCTGGGCCGGCCCGCATCCGCTCGCGAAATTCGCCGACATGAAGCCGGAGCGCTTCAACATCGCGCTCGCGCCGGGCGGCAACATCCTGCCCGTGATGAATGCGTGGAAGCAGTTCGCCGGCACCGAGGGCGGCATTTACTACTACTACGACTTCCCGAAGAACCCGCAGAACGACTGGCTCAAGGCCGAGTACACGAAGCGCTACAACGCGCCGCCGGACTTCTTCGTTGCCGGTGGCTTCTCGGCTGCGGCGGCTGTCGTTGCCGGCCTGACGAAGGCGGGCTCGACGGATGCGGAGAAGCTGATCGCCGCCATGGAGGGCCTGACCTTCGAGACGCCCAAAGGCACGATGACCTTTCGCAAGGAGGATCATCAGGCCATGCAGGACATGTATCACTTCCGCATCAAGAAGGACGCCAAGGACAACGACGTCCTGGAGCTTGTGGCGACCATTCCTGCAAGCAAGATGCCGCTACCGGTCACCGTTCCGAAGTGAGAAGCTGCAACGACTGATGCTGGCGGGCGCCTCGTGAGCGCCCGCTGGCTTCGGCGTTCTTGAGGCCGCATGTCTCGACCCGTTCTCGAAACCCAGGGCCTGACGATCCGCTTCGGTGGCCATGCGGCCGTCGACAATGTGAGCTGCGCCTTTCATGCGGGCAGCCTCACGGCGATCGTCGGCCCGAACGGCGCGGGCAAGACGACGTACTTCAATCTCATGTCGGGCCAGCTTCCCGCGACTTCGGGCAGCGTCCAACTCGACGGCGAGGACGTCACGCGCCTCAGCGCCGCCGAGCGGGCGAAACGCGGCATCGGGCGCGCGTTTCAGATCACCAACCTCTTCCCGAACCTCACTGTTGCCGAGAACGTCCGACTCGCCGTGCAGGCCAAGGCGCGGGCGGCAGCGAGCCTCTGGAGCCGCTGGGATCATCACGTCGAGTGGATCAAGCGGGCGGAGCATTTCCTCGAGGAAGTGAACCTGCAGGACAAGCGCGCCTCTGCCGCTGCCGCGCTGCCGCACGGCGACAAACGTAAACTTGAAGTGGCGCTCATGATGGCGCTCGAGCCGCACGTCTACATGTTCGACGAGCCGACGGCGGGCATGTCCGTCGACGAGGTGCCCGTGGTGCTCGATCTCATTAAGCGGCTGAAGGCGGCGGGCGACAAGACCATCCTGCTCGTCGAGCACAAGATGGACGTCGTGCGCTCGCTCGCCGATCGTATCGTCGTGCTCCACAACGGCCAGCTCGTCGCCGACGGCGATCCCGAGACGGTTATTGCCTCGCCGATCGTGCAGGAGGCCTATCTCGGCTCGATGCCGGCTGCGGAGAGCAAAGGAGCGGCCGTGTCATGAGCGAACCGCTGCTGAAGCTCGAAGGCGTCCACACGCACATTGGCCAGTATCACATTCTGCAGGGTGTGGATCTCGTCGTGCCGCGCGGCGAGCTGACGGTGCTGCTCGGCCGCAACGGCGCCGGCAAGACGACGACGTTGCGCACGATCATGGGTCTCTGGCCGCCGAGTAACGGCGTCATTACGTTCGACGGCCAATCCATCGGTGGGCGCGCGACGCCGGATATCGCGCGCCTGGGTATCGGCTACGTGCCCGAGAGCATGGGCGTTTTCGCCGATCTGACCGTCGCAGAGAACATGCGTCTCGCCGCGCGCCTTGGGGCACCAGATACAGCGCGGCTCGACTGGATCTTCGGCCTCTTTCCGGCGCTGAAGCGCTTCTGGCAGTTGCCTGCGGGGCTGCTGAGCGGAGGGCAGAAGCAGATGCTGTCGATTGCGCGCGCGATCGTCGAGCCCAAGGCACTCATTCTCATCGACGAGCCGACGAAGGGCATCGCGCCCGCCATCATCGAGGGCATGATCGCGGCCTTCAAGGAACTAAAGCGCGCCGAGACGACCATTCTCCTCGTCGAGCAGAACTTCCGCTTTGCCGCGAGTCTCGGCGACAGCGTCGCCGTCATGGACGACGGTCGCATCGTCCATCGCGGCACCATGCAGGAGCTTGCCGGCGACGCCGATCTGCAGACGCGCCTGCTCGGCCTCTCGCTCGCGGCGCACCAGTAGGAAGTATCCATGGCGACGACGACATCCCGCCCCGCCTCCGACGATCTGCCGAAGACACCGCGCGATCTGCTGCCGGTCTTCATCGCGCCGATCATCGCGCTCGCCGCGCTGCCGCTTGTCGGGAGTCCGACGACCTGGGTGACGCTGACCGTCGCGGCGCTCGCCATGGGTATGATGATCTTTGTCATCGCGAGCGGGCTCACGCTGATCTTTGGCCTCATGGACGTGCTCAACTTCGGCCATGGTGCCTTCATCGCGATCGGCGCCTACATGGCCATGACGGTGCTCGCGCCGCTCTCGGGCTGGGTGCAGTCGGATGCGCTGACGCTCAATCTTGCTGCGCTGTTTCTTGCCGTCCTCGCAGCTATGATCGGCACAGGTGTTCTCGGCTGGGCATTCGAGCGTGTCATCGTGCGCCCCGTGTATGGCCAGCACCTCAAGCAGATCCTCATCACCATGGGTGGGCTCATCGTCGCCGAGCAGCTCATCCACGTCGTCTGGGGCGGCGATCAGAAGCCCATGCCGCTGCCGGGCGGGCTACGCGGCGCGATCACGATCGGCGATTTCGCGCTTGAGAAGTTTCGCCTGCTCGCGGTAGCCGTCGGTCTCACGGTCTTCATTGCCATGCAACTCGTGCTGAACCGCACGAAGGTCGGCCTGCTCATCCGCGCCGGTGTCGAGAACCGCGAGATGGTGGAGGCGCTCGGCTATCGCATCCGCCAGCTCTTCGTCGGTGTGTTCGTCGTGGGATCGGCGCTCGCGGGCCTCGGCGGCACGATGTGGGCGCTCTATCGTGAGACGCTCACAGCCGCGATCGGCGGCGATGTCATGGTGCTCGTCTTCATTGTTATCATTATTGGCGGGCTCGGCTCGGTCGGCGGCTGCTTCCTCGGTGCCATTCTCGTCGCGCTCATGGCGAACTACACCGGCTATCTCGTGCCGAAGATCGCCGTTGCCTCGAACATCCTGCTCATGGTCGCAATCCTCATGTGGCGACCGCAGGGCCTTTATCCGGTTGCGAGGCGCTAGCCCCATGATCCAGTCCGCGCTTTCAGGCGATCTGCCGCGCAGCCGCGTCCTGAGCTTTCTGCTGGCCGCGATATTCCTCGTGCTCGCCTTCACGCCCTTTCTCTTCAGCGGCTCGCAGCCGATCAACACGGCGGCCAAGATCTGCATCTTCATCGTGCTCGTAGCGAGCTACGACCTGCTGCTCGGCTATACGGGCATCGTCTCGTTCGCGCACACCATGTTCTTCGGCATCGGCGGCTATGGCGTCGGCCTCGCACTCTACGGCTGGGGGCCGACGTGGACATCAGCGGGACTTGGCCTTGTCATTGCTCTCGTCGTCGGCACCGTGCTCGCCTTCGTGATCGGGCTCCTGTCGCTGCGCGTGCGCGCGATCTTCTATGCCATGATCACGCTCGCAGTCGCGTCGGCGTTCGCGATCCTCGCGAGCCAGCTCTCCGAGTACACGGGCGGCGAGGATGGGCGCTCGTTCCGTGTACCGCCTCTGCTGAGGCCCGGCTCTGTACTCTTCGACATCCCCGCGATCGGATTGCGCGTCGACGGGCGCGTACTCAGCTACTACCTCGTGTTCGTCTCGGCATTGCTATTGCTGCTCGCCGCATTCCGCATCGTGAATTCGCCCTTCGGCCGTGTGCTGCAGGCCATCCGCGAGAACGACTTCCGCGCCGAGTCTCTCGGCTACAATGTTGTGTACTACCGTACGGTCGCGAACTGCCTTGCTGCCGGCATGGCCATGCTCGCAGGTGCGATGAGCGCCATATGGGTGCGCTACACGGGGCCAGACACGACGCTCTCGTTCGCGATCATGCTCGACATCCTGCTCATGGTGGTGATCGGCGGTATGGGCACGCTCTACGGCGCCGTGATCGGTGCGACGCTCTTCATTCTCGCCCAGAACTACCTGCAGAAGCTTATGGGCGTCGCCAGCGAGGCGACATCGGCGCTGCCGCTCATCCCGCACCTGCTGCATCCCGATCGCTGGCTGCTCTGGCTCGGCGTGCTCTTCATTCTCAGCGTCTACTTCTTCCCGAATGGCATCGTCGGCAAGCTGCGTGAGATGGTGCGCGGGCGATAACAGCTGAATTTTGTTCAGGAGCGGAAAGTGAACGACGGACCGAGATGCGCGTTGAGGGATTCACGCGGCGTTCATCGCGACTAGCCATGAATGCGCGCCTCAACAGCCTAGGGAGTGTCCCATGAGGACTCTTGTCGTCGCTCTTGTTCTCGTTACCGGCGCGTCCATCGCCCATGCGCAGGGCATGGCGCCATCGTGTCAGGCACAAGCCACGTCGAAGAAGCTGGCCGGTGCGGCACTGAAGTCGTTCATGACCAAGTGCGAGAAGGATGCGTCGGCGAGCTGCGATAAGTCCGCCGCCGACAAGAAGCTCGCCGGTGCCGCCAAGACGAGCTTCGCGAAGAAGTGCGTCTCCGACGCGGTCGGCAAGTAAGAAACACGAAGGTCGGGATTGGCCCGTGCGACCTTCTGAGGTGCACGGGCTATTCAATTTGAGCGACGCGGTTGATGGCCTCGAGAATGCGCGGCGGCGTCAGCGGCACCTCGGTGAGGAACGCGCCGGTCGGCGAGATCGCATCGTTCACCGCGTTGAGAATGGCGCCTACAGCGCCGGCGAGGCCGGCTTCACCCGCTCCCTTGGCGCCAAGCTCCGACGTCTCAGTCGGCGTCGTGACGTGTGCGACTTCGATGTCTGGCATCTCGGCCGCCATGGGCACCAGGTAATCCGCGAAGCTCGCGTTCAGCAGGGCGCCGTTCTCGGCATAGCGGAACTCCTCGTAGAGCGCCGAGCCGAGCCCCTGCACGACACCGCCGCGGATCTGCTCGCGCACGAGCAGCGGATTGAGCACGCGCCCGCAGTCGTGCACGACGAGATGACGCAGCGGCCGAACGAGGCCGGTCCCCGTATCGACCTCGACGATGGCGACCTGAATGCCGTTACCCGCAATGAACATGCGGTCGCGGCTCGCGTAGCGTGCCGTCACAGTGAGGTCAGAGGGTAGATCCGACGGCAGGGTGTAAGGCCTGAAGTGCCCGATCTTCGCGAGGTCGGCGGTGCTCATGTGTGCCGTGCCGTGCTGCCTGTCGACGACAATGCCGTCGACAAGATCGAGATCATCCGCGCTCTTCTGCAACAGGAAGCCGGCCATCGACAGCAGGTTCAAGCGCAGCGTGCGGGCGGCGCGCATGGCGACCTCACCGCCGAGCGCCGCACCGCGCGAACCCCAGGAGCCGCCCCCCATCGGCGAAAGCGCACTGTCGCCGCTGATCACTTCAATATCGTCGAGCGGAATGCCGAGCACGCCCGCGACAACCTGCTGAATGCCCGTATCGATGCCCTGGCCCTGGTCGGTGGTGCCGATGTGAATGCGGACCTGACCTGAAGCCTCCATGCGCAGAAGGCACGTTTCTTGCGCGCTGATGTGCTGGCCGCCCTCGCCGTAATACTCGGGTCCGATCGCGGTCAGCTCGACGAACGTGTTGAAGCCAATGCCGCGATGAATGCCTTTCGCGCGCAGCGCTGCCTGCTCCTGCCGAAAGGCTCCGACATCGGCGAGGCTCAGCGCCTTGTCGAGGCACTGCGTGAAGGACAGTCGCTCGAAGGCGACGCCGCCGGCTGACGTCAACGGGAAGTCGCTATCCCTAAGGTAGTTCTGACGGCGCAGATCCAGCGCATCGCGACCGAGCTCCTTTGCGCCGAGCTCGATCAGCGCTTCTGAGACGGCGGCGGCAATGGGATGACCGACCGCGCGGATATGCCCGAGAATGCCGCGATTGAGAAAGGCCATCTTGAGTTTGGCAGCATAGTTCTCCAGTCGATAAGGCGCGCCTGTGAGCCGCGTGATCTGATTGCCTTCGGCGACGCTCGATCGCGGATGCTGGCCATAGGCGCCTGCATTGAAGCGATCCTCGATGGCAAGTCCAACGATCTGGCCGTCCGCCGCAAAGCCCATGCGCGCGTGCACTTCGTGGTCACGGCAGTGCACGTCCGTCATGAAAGACTCGACGCGATCGGCGATGAACTTCACCGGTCGGCCAAGCAGCACGGCAGCGGCACAGGCGGCCAGCTCATCAGGATAGAGGTGGTGCTTGACCCCGAATGCGCCGCCGACATCTGGGCAGATGACACGGACTTTGTGCTCGGGCAGCCCAAGCAGCCGCGCGTAGAGGTCTTGCTGTTGGTGCGGGGTCTGATGGGACTGATACACCGTGAGGCGACGCTCGGTCGGATCGTATTCGGCGAGGATGCCGCGCGTCTCCAGGCTCACGCCCGTATGGCGATGAAAGCGGAACGTCCGTTCGACGACGTGATCCGCGTTCGCGAGCGCGGCCTCGGCATCCCCGGCGACGACCTCGGCCTCGAAAGCGAGATTGCTCGACATTTCCTCATGAATGCGCGGGGCGCCGGGCGTTAGCGCGGTCGCGACATCGCCGACCTGCGCGAGCGCCTGCCAGTCGATGACAATGGCTTCGCAAGCATCTTCCGCCTGTGCTCGCGTCGCGGCAAGGACGGCGGCAACCGCCTCGCCCTGAAAGCGGGCTGTATCGGTTGCGAGCACGCCTTGCTCTGGGGCGGCCATGGTCGGAAAGCGGTTGTGCAGCGGCCGCCACGTGGACACGACATCGGCGAGATCGGCCGCGGTGACGACGCGCACGACGCCGGGCATGTCCGCAGCGGCGGATGTGTCGATGCCGCGGATGCGTGCGTGAGGATAGGGCGAGCGCAGGAACGCCATATGCACCATGCGCGGCAGGCTGATGTCGTCGACGAAGCGGCCACGTCCGGCAAGCAGGCGCTTGGCGCGATCGCGCGGAACCTCGGCGCCGATAGGTTCTTTGAGATCGGTGCTCAAGCAGAGACCTCCATGACCGCATCGACAATGGCCTGGTAGCCCGTGCAGCGGCAGAGATTGCCGGAGATCCAGTCGCGCACCTCGTCGCGGCTCGGCTTGGGATTGACGCGCAGCAGCTCGCCTACTGTGAGGAGCATGGCGGGCGTGCAGAAGCCGCATTGCAAGGCGTTGCGGCGATGAAAGGCCTGCTGGAGCTTCGTGATGCGTCCGCTTGCGTCGGCGCCTTCGATCGTCTCGACGCGCGCACCATCGGATTGGACCGCCAGCATGAGGCAGCTCCGCGCGAGCTTGCCGTCGACGAGCACCGTGCAGGCGCCACATACACCATGCTCGCAGCCGACATGCGTGCCCGTGAGGCCAAGATCGTGACGAAAGAAGTCCGCGAGGTTCAGCCGCGCCGGCACGTTCGCCGTGACCGTCTCGCCATTCACGGTGAGCGCGATGCGCGTGTTGTTGTCATCAAGCATCGAGAAGTTCCGCTTGGAGATCACCGAGAATGCGCGCCAGCAAGGTAGTCGCGACCTGGCGCTTGTAGGCTGCGGGATAGGCAGGATCCTCGGGCGGCGACAGCTCCGCGCCGAGTGCTTTGCAGGCGGCCTCGATCATGCTCGCGCCGAGCGGCCTGCCTTCGAGTGCCGCCATGGCGTTCGATGCGAGAATAGGCCGATCGGAAACGCCGAAGAAAGCGAGGCGGACATTGTGCAAGGTCTCGCCCGTTCGCAGCGCGGCAAGCGCGAGCCCCGCTATTGCGAAATCACCGCGCCGCCGCGATATCTCGCGGAAGGCATGAACGGCATTGGGTGCGGCCGGCGGGAAGTGGATCGCGGCCACGAGCTCATCGGCCTGACGCGCGGTTGTGTAGAGCCCTTGGAAATAGTCTGCGGCGGCAACTCGGCGACGGCCGCGCGTGCTCGCGAGCTCGATCTCGGCGCCAAGCGCGAGGCAGCAGGCGGGCCACTCCGCGGCCGGGTCGGCGAGCGCGACGCTGCCGCCGATCGTGCCGCGCGCGCGGATCGCGATGTGCGCAATATGCGGTGCCGCATCGGCTAGGAGCGGGAGACGCTGACGGACGATCGCCGATTGCGCGATCTCCTCGTGCCGCTCCAGGGCTCCGATGGTGATGCTGCCATCGGCCTCGCGGATGCCGCTCAGCTCGGAAAGCCCGTTGATGTCGATCAGCACTGCTGGCGCCGCAAGCCGCAGGTTCAGGAGCGGCATGAGGCTTTGGCCACCGGCGAGCACCTGAGCGAGATCGCCGTGCTCGGCGAGCAGCGAGAGGCATTCGGGCAGCGTCTTGGGCTTAAGATAGCGAAAGTCCGGCGCCTTCATGCGATCACCGTGCTGTCCAGCCGCCGTCGACGACGAGGCTCGCGCCGGTGATCATGCCAGCTGCCGGCGATGCCAGAAACACCACGGCACCGACCACATCCTCGATCTGTGCCATGTGCCCCATGGGAATGCTGCCAAGCACGTCATTGCGCAGTGCCGGATCGGCAAGTGCAGGACGCGTCATGGGCGTGTCGACCCAGGTCGGTCCGACAGCATTGACGCGGATATTGTCGGCGGCAAGCTCGATGGCCATGGCCTTGGTGAGGCCCTCGAGCGCGTGCTTCGTCATGGTGTAGACGCTGCGTCCCTTCATGGCGACGCGGCCGAGTTGCGAGGTGATGTTGACGACTGCGCCGCCGCGCTCGCGGCGATCCTTGTCGGCTCGCATGCGCTGGACGGCGGCCTGCGCCACGATGAAGGCAGCCCGCACGTTCAAGCCGAGCAGCGTGTCGAGGGCGCGCGTTTCGACGTCGACGAAGGGCTGCGGGATGTTGGTACCCGCGTTGTTGACGAGGATGTCCAGGGACGGCAGCTCGGCGAACGTCCGGCGCACCTCGGCTTCATTGGTTACATCCAGTGTTATCGTGGTCGCGTTCCCGCCATCGGCGACGATCTCGCCGGCGACGCGCTCGATCTCGGCGGATGTCCGCGCTGCGAGTACGACGTGCGCGCCAGCCTGTGCCAAGCCGTGCGCCATACCGGCGCCGAGGCCACGGCCCGCGCCGGTCACCAGCGCTGTGCGGCCGTCGAGCCGGAAAGTGGGAAGTTGCTTCATCTGCAGTGCCATGCCCCCTGGAGTGCGCGAGGGAGAGTAGGGCATGGTCGGGCCCGAGGCCAGTACCGGCAATGCTTGAAATCTGCATGGCGGTGATCGATCGTCGGGCGGTGAAAGCGGCCGGGAGCGGGAATAAGCTCGCGTCGGAGATGGCTCGGGGAGGTCGCAGGAATGCTGGTTGATGTCCACGCGCACGGGTTCAGCGAAGAGTTCGTGCGTCGGATGGCCGATACGCCGGGCCTCGGGTTTCCGCTGCAGGCGACGGGGCCGCGCAGCTATCATCTCCCCGGCTACGGCACGTTCGATCCGCTTCTCTACGATCTCGATGCCCGGCTGGAGAGCTTGAAGCGCAGAGGCGTGACACTGCAGCTCATCTCTCCTTCACCGAGCATCATCTCGAACGGCCCAAAGGTCGTCAGCCTCGAGGAGACGCGGCAGCTGAATGCATCCACGGCATGGATGGTCGCGAACGGTGAAGGCCGCATTGCCGGACTTGCAGTGCCGGCACTGGGCGATCCCACCATTGCCGCCGACGAACTTCGCCGGAGCGTTGAGCAGCATGGGCTCGTGGGGGTGGTCCTCAGCACATCCGCAGGGCCGCGCCCTCTCGACCATCCGGTGTTCGCGCCGCTGTTTGCGGCCATCGAGAAGCTCGATCTCATGGTCTTCATGCACTCGACCTCGTCGGCGCTGAGCGCCACGCAGACGGAGTATACCTTGCGGACGCTCGTCGCCTGGCCGACAGAGACGGCGATCGCCGTGACGCGTCTCATATTCGCCGGAACTTTCGAGCGTCATCCGCGCCTGAAGCTCGTTCTTTCTCATGGTGGCGGGACATTGGCGAACCTCGCCGGTCGGCTCGATCTCGGCTGGAGCGCACCACAGTACGAGGCGAACGTAGCCTGCAGAGCGAATATCACGCGCCCTCCCAGCACCTATCTCAAGAGCCTCTACTACGACACGGTCGTCGCCAGCCCCGACGTCCTCGCGCTCATCATCAAGACGTACGGTGCCGATCACGTGCTCTTCGGCACGGACTTTCCCTATGAGATCGGCGATGCGGAAGGTTCGCTCGCGCTGCCGATGCTGGACACTCTCCCGATTGCCGATCGTGAGAAGATTCGGTCCGGCAATGCGCTGCGGCTTATGGCAAGGCACTCTTGAGGCCGCGGTGTGCGGCGCTGATCCAGGTTAGGCTTGGGGCGTAGTCAATTTACGGTCGTAACGCGCGCCGCAAGAATTGCGTCGATCTTGTCGCGGATGGCCGCCCCGACAAACATCTGCGGTTCCGAGGCGGTCAGCCCTTGCGCCTTTTCCCAAGACTCGATCAATACGCGTGCGCGCTCATAGGCCCTTATGAACGAGCGCTCTTTCCGCAGTGCATGATTGAAGTAGGCATCACCGAAGAACGTCCATTCGCGCTCGTTGCTACATCCGAACGAGGTTCGATCCGAGCGGGCCGCAGTGAGGATCAGCGTGTTGTCATCGCTCAAGTCAGAAACGAAGCTGCCGGAGTAGCAGGCCGAGAGCACGAGCACGCGGTTCTTGATGCCGGACTGCGCGAGCGCATTGACGAGCCGGGGCGGCGTAAGGTTGTTGAGGCGCACACCCTCCATGGATACCGAGATGACGTCCCCGAAGCCGTGGGAGGTCACGAACAGCACCAGGACATCGCGCTCGACATTCATTCGGCCACCGATCTCGCGGAGCACCGTTTCCAGATTCGAGACGCTGGCGAGCGGTACATCGTCGATGCTTTCGCGATGATTCTGCAGAATGATCGAGCGGCCGGAAGTTCCAAATCGCTCGTCGAAGAGTTCTTTGACGGCGGCGACTTCGCGCCTGAAGACGTCCTGCTGACTGTAGGACGCGAACCCCACGAAGTAGAGTTCTGCCTGGCCTTGGCGCGCCGGCTGCAAGTCCGAAATCGACTTCGCGACGAGCGCGTGCTGTCGCATCATCAGAGCCTCGCCGTCGATGGGTGGGCCCGCGGGCGCCTGCGAAGCAACTGATACCTCGGGCGCGCGCCGAAGCGCATCCACTACCACCTGCAGCAGCGAGAACTGTGTATCTTCGTCGTCCCGTCCCTTGATGATGCCGGTATTGGGCAGGATGAACGGCGATATGAGCACCAGGAACATACCGGCGAAAGCGAGCAGCGCCCGCTGCCGGCTCACCATGCCGTAGATGAGCCGGAATAGCACGAGACATCCCCACACCACCAGGACCAGGAAGGCGGCTAGTGGCAATAGGGAGTCTTCAATGTCGATGTTCGCCGGGCTAATGCCGGCCAAACGTCGGAGCAGGTAGCCGTAGACGGCCGCGAGCGCGAGCATGGGGATGCTTACCGCGACCGAGCCAAGCACGATCCGCTCGGGTGCCGCGCCGCGACTTCTCAGCGGCAGCAGAGACAACAGCGCCAGAGATATACAGAGCGCTGCCAGGGCTGACGCAATGCCGCTGGCATCAAATGTACGAGGTCCCTCGGTCCACGCACGCTCGAGGCCTGCCAATGACAGGATGTAAATCCCGTAGATGGTTACGTGCGTCGTCAAGGGAACCGAGAAGGCATCCGGTCGCGGCTTCAGTAATGCGAGTGACTGGAGACTATCGATAAGGGCTTGAAATACGTCCTTCATGGCGAGGCAGTGTCTCGGATGATCGATTGATCAGGAATTGTACCATGCAAAGCGCAAGCCGGACCTTCAATCACGGATTGATGAACTATCAGCGCTTGGCGCAGAAACGGCTCGCTTAGGGAAAAAAGCCGCCATTGCAAGGCGCGGGCCGATTGTACGCTCCAGACTTTATATGAGTCGGATGCCACTGACACGCGCAGATGCCTGAATTGCCGCCGCCCCTTATTTCGTGCCGTACATTCGATCGCCGGCGTCGCCGAGCCCAGGGACGATGTAGGCATGATCGTTGAGCCCGCGGTCGATAGAGGCCGTGAGGATCGGCACATCCGGATGGGCTGCCGAGAAGTTCTCGATGCCAGCGGGTGCTGCAAGCAGACAGACGAACTTGATGCGCTTGGCTCCTGCGTCCTTCAGGCGATGTACTGCAGCGACGGCGGAGTTGCCCGTTGCAAGCATCGGGTCCACGCAGATGCACAGCCGCTCCTCGATCTGATCGGGCAGCTTCATGTAGTACTCGATAGGCACCAGCGAGCGCGGATCGCGGTAGAGGCCGATATGCCCCACGCGGGCAGAGGGCACGAGATCGAGCATTCCATCGACCAGGCCGTTTCCGGCGCGAAGAATGGAGATGAAGCAGAGTTTCTTGCCCTCGAGCCGCGGTGCCATGTAGGTCTCGAGTGGCGTGGTTATTTCGACCAGTTCTGTTTCGAGATCGCGGCAGATCTCGTACGTGAGCAGCAGGCCGATCTCGCGCAGAAGAATTCTGAACTTGGATGATGCCGTGCCGGCGTCCCGCATAAGTGTCAGTTTGTGCTGTACCAGCGGATGGGTGACGACAGTGACATTGGATGCCGGCATAGAGTTCTGCTCCATCACTAGAAGAGAGTACCGTCGGTGGTAATGGTCAGCGGCGGGGGACCGCCAGGGCGCAGGTCTGCAGCAATGCGGCGGCCTGCTGACCACGTGCCACCTTGAAGAACGGCACCGAGTGGAAGTGAAGTCGCATCGGTGCCCGTCATTTCGCGCACCCGGACTGCGAGACGATCCAGCAGCGCAACAGTGAGTGCGCGCCACTCGACGATGAGCTCACTCGTGGCATCGTGGGCGCGATCGAGTGCTGACCGATCCTTGAGAACGAGCACGCGTGTGTCGATGAAGAGCCCGCCATTCCGATATTCGGCGAGGCCTGTCAGGTCGTCCAGATTGCTGATCGTCAGGCCGGCTTCTTGAAGTGGCTCGATCAGCGAATACGAAAGCCACTGCGAAAGCTTGTGAAACGGAACGATGCCATCAGCAGCGCCCGCCAGCTCGAGCAGGGGGAAGTCACCTGCATCCGCGATCACCACATCGCCGAAACGCCGCGCGCCGGGCCACGCCGCTCCTAAGTGCTCGAGCAGGGTGATGAGGATGAGCCGCGCGGGAACAGTGCCACCCGCATCCGAGCGCGATTTCAGATAGTCGTAGATATGGCCCGGTCGCACAGAACCGTTGCCGGCGAATACGGATGGAGCAGCGGCCAACGCGCGCCCGAGGTTATTGAGAAGTCGCGTGCGGAGATCGATGCCGGGCAGAGCGTTCTGAGGTGTCGCCTGGAAGGCGTGCGCCAGGGCCTCGGGCTTCAGATTTTCGAGCTTCTCTTGATCGACACGGAGCGGGTCTTCATTGGGCGTACTGCTCAGCAAGCCGGCTTCGAACATACGAAGGCTGGCGAGCGCAAGACCCTCTGATCTACCGATGGCCAGCTCGGTTGGTGCGTCGTTATAGTGCCAGTCCGCACCGGCTCCGGCATCCAGAAGAACGGATATGACGGCGAGATCTATGCGCGCTCTTGCGAGAGCGTCCGGGGCCATTGGTTGATGGTGTGCCAGAATTTCGGCCCACAGGTCACGACCATTCAGCTCGAAGTGCCGCCACCGACTGTGCAACGGTACATTGCCTCTTGGGTAGTTGCGACGGATCTCCGAGACGACCAGTCCGGCGGCGACGTCGAGCCGAGCAAGGTCGACATCGAAATGCTTTGTCCGGCCGGACAGTGCAAGATCGAAGACCTTTCCGCACCGCTCGCGCACAGCCTCCGGCGTGAGCAGCGCTGCTGCGGGATCAGCATGTGTTCTCACGTAATATCGCGTCCCTTGACGTCCATGAGAGCCTCGGCATCGAGGACATCCTTAGTCGTGAAATAACCTGCGGCCTTCTTCGCCTCGATCTCGACCATCGCATCGTCGGGTATGAGCTCGGGCGGAATATCGATCCGCTCGACGATCTCGATGCCATGCGCGACCAGCGCGTCGTGCTTCATGTTGCTCATGGATGCCAGGCGATCGATGCGCGTGATGCCAAGCCAATTCAGGACATCCGGCATGAGTTCCTGAAAGCGCGCGTCCTGCACGCCGGCAACACACTCCGTGCGGATGAAGTAGTTTGCCGCGGTGTCTCCGCCGAGCTGCCGCTTCCGCGCGTTATAGACGAGGAATTTCGTCACTTCGCCGAGTGCGCGCCCTTCCTTGCGATTGTACACGACAAGGCCGCTGCCGCCCTCTTGCGCCATTTTCACACAGACCTCGATGCCATGCGTGAGATAGGGTCGGCAGGTGCAGATATCCGAGCCGAACACGTCAGAGCCATTGCATTCGTCATGGACACGGCAAGCGAGCGGCTTGGAACGGTCTGCAAGATCCCGAAGATCTCCGAAGATGTAGACGGTGGTGCCGCCTATTGGCGGAAGAAACACTTCAAGGTCGGTGCGCGTGACCAGCTCGGGGTACATGCCGCCAGTCTGCTGGAAGAGCGCGTGACGGAACGGTCCTTCTTCGACACCGAATCTCTTCGCGATGCCCGGCAAATGCCAGACCGGATCAATCGCGATTTTCGTCGCCTGTATGTCGCCGTTGGCGAGGAGTATTTTACCGTCGGGCCGGAGCCGGCCTGCTTCAATCGCCGAGCGTACTTCTGGAACACTCATACGAGCCTGCGTGACCGCAATCGTGGGGCGTATATCGATGCCCTGCGCGATCTGATCCTTGAAGACCTCGGTGACGAGATGGCCCCATGGATCCAGAGAGACGATCCTGGCTGGATCGCTCCACTGAGGAAACGGGCCGATCGGAAGCAAGGGAGCCGTGTTGGTCAGGTCAGGCACGTGGCCATTGGCCAGTCGCCCGATAGCGACCGACACAGCCAAATAAACGGAATAGCTTCCCGAATGCGTGCCGATGGCGTTGCGCGCCATCGGATTCGTTACCGTACCAATGATCGGTCCGCGCTTGAGAGGATCAGGTTCGCCCCACTGGATTGGCGGGCGCCAATTCGGACCACGTGGAGCGTGCGATGTCAGTACGATGTGACGTGACCGCGACATCGGGTGTTCCTCTGTTGAGGTGAGGGAACCGAAAGTCAGCTCTGTGAGAACTCAAGTATAGACAAAAGTTGACCAAATGGTCAAATTCAGTTCCGCAATAGTTGCCTGGACAGCGATCGGCTGTCTCACGGGCTGGTTGGATCGTAGTGTAGCCTCGGCAATGTCGGCTTCTGTGCCGATTGATTGGACGAAAGGGGCGGAAATAGTGGCGACATTGCTTCGCGGCGATTGGGTGGTGGCTTACGATGGCCGCGGGCATGTCCTCATTCCCGATGGCGTAGTGGTGGTCGAAGGAAGCCGCGTCGTTCATGTCGGCCGATCATATGACGGGACGGTAGAACATTCGATCGACGGCACCGGAATGCTCGTAGCGCCCGGCTTTATTGACGTGCACGTTCACGCGGGAAGCCGGGCACTGCATCGCCTTTTCTCCGACAGCGGCCGTCCAGACCTGTTTGGACAGCCCTTTCTCGAAGTGGCCATCGCGCGTCCCGGTACCATGCATTCTGGCGGTCCTAATGTGGATAGCCGCACTGGCATGTCTGCGGCGGAGCGTGCGCAGCTCGAAGCGGATTTCACTGTTGTCGAGCTGATGCAGAGCGGGATCACGACGTTCCTGGAGTTCGGCGCCAAACTTCCCATGCAGCAGGCGCTTGCTCGCGCGACCGAGCGCATTGGCGCGCGGGCTTATCTTGCTGCCGGCTGCGAGTCCGGCCACTGGTCGTGTGATGTTGCGGGCCGGCCGATCTTCAATTGGGACGAGGCTGCTGGTATTGCCGAGCTCGATGCTGGCCTTGCGTTCCTGGAGCAGGTCTCGGGGACCGCCGAGGATCGTATCCGTGGTGCGATCGTGCCGCGCTTCAGCGAGACATGCAGTCGCGAACTCCTTCGCGCGTGCCTCGGCGTCGCCCGCAAAAGCGGCGTGCCCGTCGCGATGCATACGGCTTACAATGTCCACGAATTCTATCAGATCGTCACGCGGGAAGGCATGACGCCCATTGCCTTTGCCGCGGCACAGGGCCTGCTGGATCTCGGGCCGCTGCTCAATCTCGGTCACTGCAACTTTGTCGGCGAGGCTGCGCCGCTGCACTTCTCCGGCGGGAATGACATCGGCTTGATCGGCCATCATGGCTGCACGGTCTCTCATTGTCCCGTCAATCTCGTGCGCCGCGCACGAAGCCTGGACAACTGGAAGCGATATCGTGCCGCCGGCGTAAATATGGCCCTCGGAACTGACACCTATCCGCGCGATATGATGATGCAGATGCGTACGGCTTCCTATTTTGGAAAGGTGCTCGCGCGTGATCTCCACTCTGCGACCGCGTCCGAGATGTTCGATGCCGCAACCCTCGGTCCTGCGAAATCACTCGGCCGGGAGGACATCGGGCGCATAAGTGTCGGCTCCAAGGCGGACATCAGCCTCATAGATCTCAAGGGTGGTACGGGATTGAGAATCGGCCCCGTCCGCGATCCAATCCGGAGCCTTATCGAGTGCGGAACGGCTGACGATGTTCGCTCCGTGATGGTCGATGGTGTAATGAGAATGCAGGATCGCGCAGTCACCGGCGTCGATGTGTCCGCTCTCCGGGCATCGGCGCAGAAGATGGCCGATGGTGTCTGGGCGTCGCTGCAGGATTGGGATCCGCTCAACCGCACAGCCGATCAAATGAACCCGCCATCCTATCCCATAGTTGGGAGTTGAGCCGGTCAGAGCGCGCGATGGACGATCTTTCCGTCGACCATTGTCAGCAGGCACTTCAGCTTCCGCACGTGCTCGGCAGCAAGCGTGGTCGGATCTCCATCCAACACAGTCAGATCCGCCAGAAAGCCGCGGCTCAGTGGTCCTTTGTCGCTTTCATCGAACGTGAGATGGGCGCCGTTCACGGTGAGCAGGCGCAGGGCGTCTTCACCGGTGAGGCATTGCGATCTACCAAGTACGCGCCCGGTCGTGCGTTCCTGGCGACACATCATCGTCCAGAGCGTGAACGCCGGATCGTAGGGAATATTGTCTGTTCCCGACGAGACGGGAATACCGGCGCCCAGCATCGCACGATGCGGCACGACGCTTTCGCCGCCGTCGGCGTCAGAGAGATAAGCCGCGCCGCCCTTCCATAGATAGTAGACAGGTATTGTCGTTACGAGCACGCCGAGCCGCTTGAGCGCAGTGAGATCTTCGCCGCGGCAGCGCGCGATATGCTGGATGACCCAGCGGCGGCCCGTGAGATCGTAGTTTGCGGCGACCTTCTGAAGCAACGGCACGACGCGATGCAAGTTGTCGGCGACGATCGTATTGAGGCGAATGTCGAACTCCGCACAAAGCATCGCGTATTCGAGGAAGGTCGCTTCGTCATTCGCCTGCTCCACAAAGCCGGCCCATCCAGTATCGGGCAAAGAGCGTCGGGAGAGCGCTGCCGTCTTGGGATCACCGCCGAATGCCACATGCAGGCCGCAGATCTTGAACCATGGATCTTCGAGGCCGCGCCCCTGGGCCGTGGCTTTCCAGTCATCGATCTCAGCGCGGGCTTCCGCAATGCTCTTCCACGTCGGGCTCATTACGAGGCCGACGCGCGTCGTGAGCTTCCCCTTCTCCCACAACTCGCGAAATGCGGCGATGGTGCGCGGCGCGAAGCCATGGCCTTCATAAATGCTCGTCGTGCCGACTGCATTGTAGAGCCGCATGGCATCGACGAGCGAATCGCGACGATCCTCGAACGAGAAGCGCGGTACGGCCGTGAGGAGGTCATTGTCGATCGTGGGGCGCGGATTGTGCTCGATGATCACGCCCGTCGGCTCGCCTGCCTCATCCTTCATGATCTCGACGCCCGCACAGGCAGGACTGGAATGACGGTCAATGCCGTTGAGATGGAGTGCCGCCGTGTTGAGCGCAGTGAAGCAGGGCGGTTTTCCCCAGTTGCCGAATGCCGCTGAGATGCACACCGGATTATCCGGGGCTGCGCGATCCAGCTCGTCGCGCGTGGGCATCCTTCCTTCGGCAAGATAGGCGGGGCCGCCGAAGTAGTATGGCGGCTCGCCAACTGGCATGGTCACGATCCAGCGTCCGGCGGGTGTCATCGCGGCAGCGGTGGAGATACGTGTGAGAACCTCGGCGATACTTCGTGCGCCGGCAAGCGAAAGGCGGCGCAGTTTCAGCCCTTCACGATCCAAGTGAGCGTGTGTGTCGTTGAAACCGGGGATGACCGTGGCGCCAGCAATATCGATCAATTCGGTGTGGGGGCCAGCTAGACCGCGGATGTCCGCGGCGCTGCCGATTGCGAGAATGCGGTTTCCCGAGATCGCAATGGCTTCACACTCACTGTGGTCAGGATCGAAAGTCCGCACGCGCCCGCCTGTGAGGATGAAGTCGGCGCTGCCATACACATCGAGCGGCACTAGACATCCCCCACGCGGTTGAGATCACTTTCCAGAGGAGTACCAGGGAAACAGGTAACTCTGGAGCAGGGTGAACAGACGATCGACCACATAGCCAAGGAAGCCGAGCGTCGCGATCCCGATGAACATGATGTCCACGCGGAAGAGCTGATGTGAGGTGGCGATCATGTAGCCGATACCCGAACTGGCACCGGCGAGTTCAGCCGCTACAAGCACGATGAGCGCGATGCCGATCCCTTGCCTGAGGCCGACCAGGATGAAGGGGAGTGCCGCGGGAAGAATGACGAGGAACATCGTCTGCACGCGCCCCGCGCCAAGGCTCATCGCCGAGCGAAGAAGCACGGGCGGCACATCGCGCACGCCGGTGTAGGTGTTGAGCCAGATCGGGAAGAACGCTCCCCAGGCTATCAGCGCGACTTTCGACGGCTCGCCGATGCCGAACCACAGCAGCGACAGAGGCACGAGCGCAATGGCCGGAATGGAGCGCATGCCATGAAGAATGGGGTCGCTCAGGAACTGAAGAAGCTGAAGGCGCCCGGTCAGCAAACCGGCGAGCGTGCCGAGAATGGTCGCGATGATGAAGCCATTGAGCACGCGTAGGAGGCTGACCCTGATGTTCTCGATGAGCTCGCCGGATTCGATGAGCTCCCGCAATGTCCCAACGACATCGGAAGGCGGCGGAAACAGCAGGCGGTTCATCCAGGGGATGACGTGGGGCGTCGCTTCCCAGGCCGCGAGAAACAGGACGATGCCAAGAATGTTGAGGGAGAGTTGGCGAATGGATTGGCGCCGTCGATCGGCCTTCAGATCGCGCAGAAACTGCTCTTCCCTGACGCGCAGATGAGCGTCACGCGATTCAGACTGAGCTGCTGTATCCGCGCTCGCGCCGTTGCTTTGGGGTGACTGGCTCATGTGTGGAATGCCCTATCCACGCGCCCGTATACAGCAGCGAATTCCGGCGATCCGCGATCGCGCGGATAAGGCAGATCCACGCTGACGATATCCTTGATGCGTCCCGGATGCGGCGACATGATAATGATGCGACTCGCAAGAAACGCAGCTTCTTCGATGTTGTGCGTGATGAAGAGAATGCTGAGGCCGAGCGTCTGCCACAAGCGCAGCAGTTCCTCCTGGAGCGTCGCGCGCGTCATGGCGTCGACGGCCGCGAACGGCTCGTCCATCAGCAGTATTTCGGGTTCATTGATGAGCGCGCGTGCGACGGCAACGCGCTGACGCATGCCGCCGGACAGCTCGCCGGGATAGCGATCCGCCGCGCGCCGCAGCCCGATCAGATCGAGATAGTGCTCGGCGCGCTCACGGCGCTCCTTCTTGGGTACGCCCTTCACGCGAAGGCTGAACTCGATATTCTCGCGCGACGTCAACCAGGAAAAGAGAGCGTACTCCTGGAACACGACGCCGCGATCGGGGCCTGGTGCGGTGATCGGCTCACCGTCCTGCAATGCCTTGCCCTCTGTCGGTTGCGTGAAGCCGCCGATGATATTGAGGAGAGTTGTTTTGCCACAGCCCGAGGGGCCTATGGCACACACGAACTCTCCTTTGTGAAGCTGAACCGAGACGTCCTGTAGCGCCCATGCCGTACTGTCGTCTGCGCTCGCATAAATCTTCGAGACGTTCTGAATATCGATCAGGGCACTCATGGATGCTCGGCTCAACCCTAGCTGAGCTTCACGCGGTCGGGCGCGATCTCGGTGAGCGCTTTCGTGTAGATCGTGCTAACGAAGAGTTTGCGCATATCCCCGTCGGGACGCTTGGCCAGCTTTTCGTCGATCGCCCATTCTGCAGCTTCGATCAGATCCTGCACGAACCGGTCATCGAAACGAAGCTGGAATTCGAAATCCGCGGTTTCCTTTGCGACAGCGTCAGGCGTTGTCTTCGTGCGCTTGGCGACGATATCCATCCACGACTTGTCCTTCGCTATGAAGGCCTCGGCGTCCATGAGCGCCTGGACGCCCGCCTTCAGGATGCCCGGCCGCTCGGCCACGACAGTCTCGTTCGTGCACATGAGCTGATGGCTGGCGAAGAACTTGGAATAACCCTCCTGGGTCATGATGAAAGCTTCTTCCTTGAGCGCGTTCTGGACGACGAAAGCCGCACGGCTCGTCCAGGACAGACCATCCACGTCACCGCGCACCATGGCGTTGATCGCATCGCCGGGAGTCATGTTGACGATCGTCACGTCCGACTTCTTGAGCTTCGCCATCTCGAGATAGCGATGGAGCGCGTAGTGACCGCTGGTGCCGATGCGCGTTGCGACGCGCTTGCCCTTGAGGGATGCAGGATCGTTTCCGCTGATACCCCGGCCGGTCCGCGCAACGATCTTCATATCGTTCGAGTAGCGCTGATAGTTCGCAAAGATGACCGGCTTCAAGCCGCGCATCGCCGCAAACAGATACGGCGAATCCGTCGTCGTACCGAAATCCGAGTCCTTCGTGAGAGCGGATTCGAGCGACTCGCGGCCGGAAGGGAAAGTTGCCATCGAGGGATTGAGGCCGTGCTTCTTCCAGGACTCGATACCATCGGCGACGTACGGCACCGACCATGTATAACCGTCGCTGCCGTAGGCGATCTTGACGTTCTCGCTTGCTGCAATTGCCGATCGAAACGGCAGCGCAGCGAGCATCGCGCCCGAAGCGGCGGTACCAAGAAATCTGCGGCGGTCTAGGCTGTGATCCGACATGGTGAGAGCTCCCTCGTTTGAAGCTCCTCTGGGTTGACGTTCTCCCGAACACGTCGTGATTGAAGTTTCTTAGGACGCCCCCACTGCAAGGACCACCCGGGCGGTGCAGGCTGCTTGCTCGAAAGTGTCACGTCGCACGCGTCGTCCGCGCACTCGACGTGACATTCCGGAAGCAGCAGGCGTACTTCCCCAACGCACAAGTCTGCTGTGAGAACGCGAGGATCGTATGGTGACTTGACCAAGTGGTCAAGTAGTGCGCTTCGCACTCCGCCTGCCTGTTTTCTGATCAGATGGGCGCACGCCGCAGCCCTTGAGAACGAGTGTAGTGATGAAGTCAGCGGCGGTATCGAAGTCGCCGCTCGTGAGGCGATCGCGCCGAAGAATGCTGCACACCTGCACCTCGAAGTCGGCGTAAGTCTGGGTTGCCGCCCAGATGACGAAGAAGAGGTGATGCGGCGGGATGGGATCCATTTTTCCGCGCTTGGCCCACTGCCTGAGGATGCCCACCTTCTCGTCGACCCAATCGTTGAGATCGCTGTTGAGAAACTCCGAAAGGACTGGGGCACCGCGGATCATTTCATTGGCGAAGATCCGGGATGCGAGTGGCCGCTCCTTGGAGAGCATTACCTTCCGGCGGATGTAATTGCCGAGCGCTTCCGTCGGATCGTCTTCGGCGCTGATGGCTTGGAATGCCTCGAGCCATGGCGCCATGATGGAGCTCATAACCGCGAGGTAAATGTCCTTCTTGGTGCGGAAGTAGTAGTGCACGTTGGCTTTCGGCAGGCCCGCGCGATCCGCAATCTCCTGTGTCGTCGCGCCATCGAACCCCTTTTCGGCGAAGACCTCCTCCGCGGCGCTCAGGATCTTGATATTGTTTCGCATTCTGACGCTGTGGGCGTCGCCATGCCGACTAGTCTCGCTCACCCGGGCGTGTTTGGTCACCGTCGGCTCCAGTTTTCCCGGTTGCACCTCCGGTCTGTGTACGTCAGATGCGCGCGCTGAACAAGAAAGCGCAGTTCAGTTGAGATCAGCGGTAATGGCATCGACGATCAAGCCGGCGTGCTTTCGCAGCAGCGGGACGGCGACGACCTCGAAGTGCGTGCCGCGTGTCCAGGCGCCCAGGATCCACAGACCTCGCGTTCGGCGCCCATCGGGGCCGAGAGCCTGACCTGATTGGCTAGCAGCAAGCCCCAAGCCATAGGCATCCGGTGAAATCAGTCCGCGATCTGCTGCCGCCTTGAGAAGTGGCTCATCGATGATGTCCACGCTCGGCCCAGTCGCATTTATGAGCACATCGGCGGTGACCGGCCGCCCGCCGATCGTGAGGTGGACTTCATCTCCGGCAATCTCGACATCGCCGACGCGGCCGCGCGCGATGCTGAGCCGGCCTGTCGCGATCAGCTTTTGCATGAGGGCGAATGACGGCGCCGGCATCCGGTGGCGATGATGCAGCCAGTGCCGAAGTCCATGCCGCGCGAATGTCGCTCTATCTCGCGGGATCCACGCCTCCCAGAGACGCGGTGCGTGCGACTTGGTGGCCTCGATGACCGAGATCCAGTGATCCGTGGCATCGCCTGATCGGATCTCGCGCACGACATACTGCCAAACGCGCGATGGCCGCGCGGCGGGTATGTCGCCGGCCCCTGTCCAATTGACGACCGTGGCATCGGCAGGGGGCATGAAGGGGCGATTGGCCGACAATACAATCTCTGCATCAGGCGCGGCTTCGTTGACTGAGATCGCGACATCCGCGGCAGTTAGGCCACTTCCGGCGATGACGACTTTGTGCGCGCCCTTGATCGTCTCGGCATCCAGTCGCCAGGGATCTTCGATGACGCGCCGATGCTTGAGCTGCGGCGCGATCCGGCGCGGTGGCAGATTCCCGATGGCCAGGACGACATGATCAGCGACCAGCGATGTGCCGTCTTCCAGAATGACGGCGAGTCCGCTCGGTTGGGCAGAAATCTCCGTGGCGGTGGAGCAGTGATGCCGTATGGCGGCGCGAGAGCGAAGCTCGCGCACGACGTCGTCCATGTACGCGCCGAAAACACCGCGCGGACAATAGCCTGAGACGAGTTCCGGCCGGTGCCGCGCGAGCCAGGAAGAGAAAGTTTCGTATCCGTTTACTGGGTGTGGGTCCAACTTGTCCGGGGTCACATTGAGGAGATGATCGGGATTGTTCGTCGCGTAGGCCGCGCCGCGTCCTAGAAGCATGCTCGGTTCGATGATGTCGATTTCCGAGATGCCGCGATCCGCGAGGAGCGCCGCGAGCCACACGCCCGCTGCCCCGCCGCCCACGATGATCACTCGTCCCATTGCGGATCGTGCCTGATAGCCAGTCCTGTCGGCTCTCGCAGCCGCCCGCCCTGTCTTGCCAACAGCGCAAGCGATTAGGCCTGCGCCTCGTTCTGGCAACGAGTGGCAGTTCATCAAAATCTGACCAAATGGTCAATATTGTTGAGGCATTGCCGGCGCTGCCTTCTGCGCGGCTTGCAGCGCAGAAGGAGCTCAGTGCGCCCATCGCACTCAGGACGTCTTGGCCTTGAGCTCGTCGAGCTGCTGGCGCGCGCCGGCGATCATGCAGGAGAGGTCGGAGGTCAGCATCACCATGTCGAAGCCGCGCTTGACGGCACCTGCCGCAAACGCGGCGCTGGCACAATGCATGACGCATTTAATCCCGTGCTTGTGCGCGGACTTCAGGATCTTGTCGCAAGTCGCGAGGTGAAGCGGATCGGGATTATCGCCACGCGGCGTCAGGCCCAATGCGAACGACAGGTCAGCCGGCCCGATGTAGACGGCGTCGAGACCGGGCGTGGCGCAGATGGCGTCGAGGTTTTCGAGCCCCTCCTTCGTCTCGATCATGGCCATGACGACGATCTCGTCGTTGGCCTTGGCGACGTAGTCGGCGCCGCCGTAGTGGATGGCGCGCACGGGCCCTGATGAGCGAATGCCGACCGGCGGATAGCGGCACGCAGCCACCGCCTTCGCCGCTTCCTGCGCCGTATTGACCAGCGGCACGATGATGCCATAGGCGCCGAGGTCCAAGGCCTTCATGATGGTCGCCGGCTCGTTCCATGCGACGCGAACGACTGGGGCCGTGTCGGTCTGCGAGATCGCTTGCAACAACGGCCCAACGTCATTCATCTCGGAGGTGCCGTGCTGCAAGTCGACGCAGAGGGCATCGAAGCCCTGACGCGCCATGACCTCGGCCGTGAACCCGTGGGACACGGAGAGCCAGCCCAGAGTCACGTATTTGCCGTCCCGCCACATCTGCTTGATCTTGTTGGGTCGCATCGTCTCACACCTCCCGTATTCGTTCGTTCTGCAGCGGACTCGCTGGTGCTCCGCACGGCATCCGTATATCCGAGCGGCGGTTCATTGAGCGTTGCTTTTTTGGAGGGTGTAGTCGAACCTATTAATGCACCGCCTCCGCCAGCGGCCGCCCAATAGCGTGATCGTAGTGGGGGAGCGGCGACGGGTAGGGGCTTACTGCCTGCGAAGGACGACTGATAGGTTGTTTGCCGGCATCTCGTGGACCTCGGGCGTCCCGAAGCCATGAGAACGTGCGTAGTTGGCAACGTCTTCCAGATTGCGCACGCCCCACTCCGGGTTCTGCGTGCGGAGCTGACGATCAAATGCTTCATTGCTCGCGGCGGTGTGGTGGCCGTCGCGGCGGAATGGGCCGTAGAGGTAAAGCAGCCCGCCCGGATTGAGGATTTCGCTCGCCCCGCTGACGAGCCCCTCCGCCGCCGGCCAAGGGGCGATGTGGATCATGTTGAGGCACACGACGGCTACGGCTGATCTGATTGGCCACGGCCGATCCATCACATTGAGGTGCAGAGGTGCTCGAACGTTCGTGAGGCCCTGGTCCTTCACCCAACGCGCGATCGATAGCAGGCAACCTTCGTCGCGCTCGCTTGGCTGCCACGTGAGATAGGGCATGCGTTGGGCGAAATGGACAGCATGTTGCCCCGTACCGCTGCTAACCTCGAGCACGACGCCATGCTCAGGCAATAGCTCCTTGAGCAGTTGGGCGATGGGCTCCTTGTTGCGTTCAGCAGAAGGGCTGACGAGCCGGTTTCCGGCCAAGCCGCCCAGGTATTCATTCCGCATCGACGATCTCCATCTCTGATTTGGTTCGCGGCAGCTGCAAAATGCGGAGCACTAGAGCACTTCCATCCGATCGCTCTCGATCCTAGAGTATCCTTATCGGACCGCTGAAACACGAAGCGATTCCGTGCGGTCCGATGATGCTCTAGTGGCCGCCGGATGCGCCGCCAACTGGGGGAGGACGCCTCATAACCAGCGCCAGCACGGCCAGTCCCATGAACAGGAACGTCAGCAGCAGGAAGACGTCGGCGAAGCCCATAACGACGCCCTGACGGTGCACGATTTGATTGAGCTGCTTCAACGCCATGGCCTGGGCATCGCTGCCGAAGGACGAGAAGCGCTGCGTCAGGCTGTTTAGCGTCTCGAGAGCCGGCTGGCGCGACCAGGTGATGGCCTCGTGCAGCCGAGCCAGATGCAGGTCGGTGCGGTCATTGAGGATCGTGGTCAAGCCAGCCAGCCCCACCGCGCCGCCGAGGTTGCGCATCAGATTGTAAAGACCTGATGCGTTCTTCAGCCGATCTGCAGGCAGCGTACCGAGCGCGATGTTGTTGATTGGCACGATCGCCAGCATCAGGCCCATGCCGCGGAAGACCTGCGGCCAGAATAGTTCCCAGAAATCCCAGTCCTTGGTCAGGTAGGTCAGCCAGAAGGTGCCGAGCGCGAAGAGCAGGAAGCCGGTGATCAGCATGTAGCGCGGATCGACCCTGGCCGAGAGGCGGCCGGCCAAGGGTGCCGTGAGAAACATGGCGACGCCCGAGACGAATACGGTCTCACCGATCATCAGCGCGTCGTAGCCACGCACCTGACCGAGAAAAAGCGGATAGAGATAGGTCAGGCCATAGAGGCCGATGCCGAGCACGAAAGAGAAGAGACTCCCGAGCGCGAAATTGCGATCCGTAAAGGCACGCAGATCGACGATCGGATGTTTGGCGGTCAGCACGCGTGTGAAGAAGGCGATTGCCGAAAGCCCCGACACCCAGGCCATGAGCAGCACGCTATCGTCGCCGAACCAGTCGTTGCGCGGTCCCTCTTCCAGGACATACTCGAGCGCGCCGAGGAACCCTGCCATCGCCAACAGACCGACCAAGTCGAAGTTGCGGAGCAGCGACCAGTCCGGCGTGTCGAAATCGATGAGGATCAGAGCAGCTGCCGTGACGGCAATGCCGGGAATGATGTTGACGAAGAACAGCCAATGCCATGACAGGGCGTCGGTCAGATAGCCGCCAACCGTCGGGCCTATGGTCGGGGCGAGCGTCGCTACGAGACCGATCATGGGGCCGACCATGACCATCTTCGAGCGCGGGAAAATCAGGTAGGCAGTGGCGAAGACGGTCGGGATCATGCCGCCGCCAATGAAGCCCTGAACGGCGCGCCAGAAGATCATCTCGTTGATGCCGGTGGAGAGGCCGCACATCAAGCTCGCAGCCGTGAAGCCGCCGGCTGAAGCCGCAAACAGGATCCGCGTGCCGAGTGCCCGTGACAGAAATCCGGAGAGCGGGATCATCACCACTTCGGCGATGAGATACGAGGTCTGCACCCACGTGATCTCGTTCGCCGAGGCCGAGAGGCCGGCCTGGATCTCGGTCAGTGAGGCCGAGACGATCTGGATGTCCAGGATCGCCATGAACATGCCGAACGTCATGGCCAGGAAGGCAAGGAGACGGCGCGGATCGATGCGATCCTCAGCCGCCGCGCGGGGCGTCGATGACTGGAACGGCGTTGCCGCGGCGGTGGGACTGTCGGCCATGGCGACGTACTCCTCGGCTCGCGATCAGTTGGCGTTGGGCCGCACGCTGGCGCTCGACAACTTCTGCTCGGTAACGGGTGCACCAGGCTTAGTGTTCACGCTCACCACGACCGACATGCCTGGCCGCAGAAGGGACTGCTCGGCGACGGCCGCAGGCACCAGAATGCGAACGGGAAGCCGCTGCACGATTTTCGTGAAGTTGCCCGTCGCGTTATCCGGCGGCAGCAGCGAGAACACTGAACCCGATGCTGGCGCAACGCTTGCCACCCGACCCTCGATCTTGCGATCGGGGAACGCGTCAACTGAGATGCTGACCGGCTGGCCGGGATGCACCTTCGCGAGCTGCGTCTCCTTAAAGTTGGCGTCGATGTAAACCGCATCGAGCGGCACGAGGCTCGCAAGCCTCTGCGTCGGCTGAACGTAGTCGCCGACCTGAACTGCGCGATTGCCGATGACGCCGTCGAACGGCGCACGGATCAACGTGAAGGAAAGATCGCGCTCCGCCTTGGCGAGCGAGGTCTCGAACTGCTTCAGCGTCCGCCGCGCCTCTTCCTGCTGCGACTTGAGGACGCCGACATTTGCCGTTGCCGCTTCGATCGCTGCCTCCGACGCTTTCACGGAAGCGACGGCCTGGTCGTAGCCAGCCCGCGCCTGCTCCAGCAACTGCTGGCTGCTGACCTGGCGCGCCGCCAGATCCTGCTGACGCTTGAGTTCGAGGTCGGCCCGGGTCGCGCCAGCCTTTGCCGAGGCGAGCTGCGCCTTGGCTTGATCGACCGCAGCCTCCTGTGCTGCCGTCTGCTGGCCGAGGCGCTCGATCGTCGCGTGCTGCACGGCGATCTGGTCGCGCGCGGTCTGGACCGCGAGCTGGTAATCGCCGTCGTCGATGCGCGCGATCACGTCGCCGGAGGCAACGCGGGTGTTATCCGCCACGATGATGTCGGAGACGTAGCCGGAGACTTTCGGTGACAGGGTCGCGCTCTTGGCGCCGACATAGGCGTCGTCGGTGCTGACGAGATAGCGACCGGCCGTCCACCAGTAGTGGCCATAGTAGGCGCCGCCGCCGATGGCCGCCAAGAGACCCAAGGCAGCCAAGCCGCGGACGAGGGGCCTGCCACGGTGCGCCGCGGGAGGTGTCGTCTCACCCGGCTTTTGAGGGTTGGCCAGCTTGGCTCCGATCGGGGACGACGCTCCAATCTGGCTGCCCTCAATGGCTTCAGGCTTTCCCCTGCCCTCTGTAAGCTGTTGATCTTCAGACATAACCCGTTTCTCCCAAAGCACGATCGCCGTTGAAATTGACCGAACGGTTCGGTCATGGCGTGCTTGACGTAGGCGGGAACGAGGCTTATGTCAATGACCGAACGGTTCGGTTAAAGATCTTGTGATCTGGAAGCCGGGACAAGCGGAGAGGACACCATGTCGATGCCGTTGCAGGTAAAGCCTGCCCAAGAAGCACCCGAAGACAGTGCCAAGCGGCGGCAAATCCTCGAAGGGGCCCGTCGGACGTTCCTTGCCAACGGATTCGATGCGGCGAGCATGAACGAGATCGCTCGGGAGGCCGGGGTCTCCAAGGGAACTCTCTACGTATACTTCAAGAGCAAGGAAGAGCTGTTCGAGGCCATCGTCGAGGCGCAGAGCCGGGAGCAGGGCCAGCAGATCTTCAACCTCGACCGCGATGCCGACATCGAAAGCGAGCTAAGCCGGTTGGGCCGCGCATTCTCGAAGTTCATGTCGCGGCCGGGCGGCGTTTCCGAGCTAAGAACCGTCATAGCAATCGCGGACCGGATGCCGGAGCTGGGTGTCAGATTTTTCCTGGCAGGCCCCGCGCTTGGCATCGAGAGCTTGCGGAAGTATCTCGAGGACAAGGTCGCCGACGGCACGCTCGAGCCGCATGACTGCGAGGTCGCCGCAGCGCAGTTCATCGACGCCTGTGTATCGACGACCTTCAAGCCGATGCTATTCAACCATGCCGGCCCGCCGTCCGACGAGCGCGTCGCTCACGTCGTCGGCATGGCCGTGCGCGCGTTTCTTGCTGCGTATCGCAGGCGCTGAGAGCGGCCCGGCCATCATCCAGACAGGGGAGGCGACGACATGACTTTGGGACGAGATCTCGCATACGTTGCGCTGGTGGTGAACGACAGCGATGCCACGGCGGGCGTGCTCGGCCAGCATCTCGGCCTCAAGCGCAACGATATCGACGATGGTGCAGGGCAGCGCGTGCCGGTCTTTGCGATTGGCGAGAGTACGCTGGCGCTATTTCCGCAGGGTCATCCGGCTGTCGGTGGCGAGACACGTCCCGGCGTGCATCACATCGCGCTCGGCGTCGACCATATCGATGATGGCCTTGCGATCGCTGACAAGGCGGGGGTTTCGGCAATCGGCAAGCCCGAAACGGGACTCGGTACTCGCCGGCGCGTCGCGCTCGCTCCCGAGCGGACTGCCGGCATCAAAACCTGGCTCACCGAGCGCGTTGCGATCGACCGTGCGAACGCGCCGCTGATCGAACGGCTCGATCATCTCGGTGTCGCCAGCGCCGACAATCAGGTCGGGATTTCAGCGTGGACGCATCGGCTCGGCTGTCCGATCGAGAGCCAGCAGACAGACATGGAGGTGATGATCCCGGTCGAGAGCTTCACGTCCGACAAGCACGGCGTCGTTTATCACTCGCGCGAGCCGATCCCGGTCGGTGGCCTGCGCGTCGCTTTCATCACGGTTGGCGACACCGATCTCGAGTTCCTGCAGAACTTCGATCCACGCCAGAGGGGGGCCGTCGATCACGGCAGCTCAGGCACGACGCGCCAGGACCAAGGGGCCATTGCCAAGTTCGTTGCCGCGCGTGGGCCCGGCTTGCATCACGTCGCGATGAAGACTCCTGATATCAATGCGGTGCTGCGCGGCCTCGATGAGGCGGGTGTGCCCGTCATCGACAAGAAAGGGCGGCCGGGTTCTCGTGCGGGACTTATCGGCTTCGTACATCCCAAGGGAACGGGCGGTGTCCTGTTCCATTTCGATGAGCGACCCGGCTAGGTTAGGGAAAATGCTCACTTCAGCTCTAGCGCAGGTGCGGCAGCTTCGGCGCCCTTAGCGCCGTTGCCAAAATAATTCGTTGCGGCTGTCGGATTGGTTTGGGCCGCTTCGTCCTAGGACAGAGGCGCCCAAGCTTTGTTCGAGGAGACCCGCAATGAACACGCCCCAAATGCTCTGGACCGGTCGTGTGCTGACCGGCCTTTTTGCTCTGTTCATGCTCGGCGCTTCAGTCACGCCCAAGCTGCTCCAGATGCCCATAGCCGAGGAGACAATGGCTCAGCTCGGCTGGCCGGCCGGCTACGCGCTCATGATTGGCTTCATCGAGCTGGCCTGCCTCGCACTGTACCTGTTCCCGCGCACGAGCGTGCTCGGCGGCATGCTGATGATGGGTCTGCTCGGGGGCGCAATGGCCACTCAGATCCGCGCCGGTAGCCCGCTCTTCAGCCACATCCTGTTCAGCGTGTATCTCGGGCTGTTCATGTGGGGTGGGCTGTGGCTTCGCGATCCGCGCTTCAGGGCTCTGTTTCCCGTGACGCAAGAGTCGTCCGAGACGGCGACCCTCCAGATCCAAAACTAAGCTTCAAAACGAAAGGACAGTCCATGGCCAAAAACACGATTTGCGTTTGGTACGACAAGGATGCCGAAGCAGCAGCGCGCTTCTACGCCGCGACTTTCCCCGACAGCAAGGTGGGTGCCATTCACCGCGCGCCGAGCGACTATCCATCCGGGAAGGCAGGTGACGTGCTGACGGTTCTATTCACGGTCGCCGGCATTCCCTGCCTCGGCCTCAACGGTGGACCGGCCTTCAAGCACAACGAGGCCTTCTCGTTCCAGATCGCCACCGACGATCAGGAAGAGACCGATCGCTACTGGAACGCCATCGTCGGCAACGGCGGCCAGGAGAGCGCCTGCGGCTGGTGCAAGGACAAGTGGGGCATCTCCTGGCAGATCACGCCGCGCGAGCTGACAGACGCCATGGCGGCCGGCGGCGCTGAAGCCAAGCGCGCGTTCGAAGCGATGATGACCATGAAGAAGATCGACGTCGCTGCAATCAAGGCAGCGCGACGCGGCTGATTTTCACGTGTTGCCGCACGATCCATCCGATGGCGTGGACGACCATGCCATCGGATATTGGCTGGACGAGCTGGATTGGCGACTTTGTCAGCCGGCGTTGTCGCCGAACCCGGTCGAGCTCGGAACCGCAGTTAGGGCTCGCGCATGCGCTTGCGGAGATCCGCCACAGCGCGCCCAGCGAGCCTGCCGAACTTCGACGCCTTAGTCTCGGGCTCGAGCTCCACCTGTCCAGCTTCGAACTCCGCCAACCATAGGCGCAGTTTGACGCGGTCCTCGGGCGAAAGCTTCGCGATAGCCTGTTGGATATCTTCCAGGGTCATCCAAGAAGAATAGCACCTCGACCTCGCGCTTTGAACACCGCACAATCGACAGAAACAGCCGTTGTGCGCGCGAGGAAGGGGCGCGGCAACTCATCGAGACTAGCCCGATGGCCAGTACACATCGTCTGGCGAAAAGAGGTTCTGGAACAGGCCGTTAGAGCAACCAGCGCCGAAGAGCCCCGGGGTTCGCGGCTATATACGGAAGTGGCGCGCCATGCAGGACGAAACTGCGAACACCTATGTCATTGAAGTTTCGATATAAATTTTCCTCAGGGTAGCGTATTGGCCGAGCAGACGATATGGCAAGAATGATCTGCTGATAGCCGCCCACGCCGTGCGGCTGGTGCCGCCCTTGTGACCGCCAACACGGACGAATTCAGCCGCGTGCGTAGCTTGCGTGATCGGTTGCTTTGCTTGGCTAGGCGCGCTGGCTTGCGAAGGATGGCTTTGAGTTCGAGGCCGCGATTTTGCATAGTGCGTCGCGAAACGGGGCGGGCAGCGTTTCTGAGGCCTGGCGTGCGCTTTTTGTACAGGATACGGCTGCCTTCAATCGGAAAAGCCACGAGCCGCCAAACATACGTCGGATCCTGGAAACTGATCGGGATGGCCATCGAGCAACGGAAATTTGCGCCAATACACAGATCCTGCACATAGGGCTCGCCTTGCGGCTGTAGGATTGCGTTATAATCAGGCCAAATCCAGGGGGCTTGATGGAGGGATGGCTTGTCATACTGGGCGTCGGTTACCTGATCTGGCGCCTCTTCGGCCGCCGGAAGCAACCGCTCAACACGCCATCGCTGCCCTCTGCTGAGCCTTTCGTGCGAGCCAATCCACCTCCGTCGCTGGTGCCTCAATCCAGGCGAAATCGCCCTCCGCAAGTCTCCCCTAGGCCTCAGCGCGTTGAATGGGTACCCGCAGGTCGCCCAGCAGAAGTCCTTGGGTTTAAAATACCCAACGGCCTCGTCTATGTCGGTACGCCCAGCCGTCGACAAGATGGCAATCGAAACACTGCCCACATCCTCGACCCGTCTCGTTCTATTAGCGCATCCCGGCCCGATGTGGAGGGCGCGACCATGTTTTATTGGCCGCACTTTGGGGAGATAAGTCCCTCAGCTCGCCTCGCTCAGCTGGAGTGGCAGTCAACCGGTCGACGTGATCCGAAATTCGGCATTGGTCACGTCTTTCTGTTCTTCTATGGCCTGGAGTACCGGATTTTCGTCGATAAAGCCCTCGCCGAGCTGCCCGCCATCGAGACCGAGGTCACGGAACTTCTCAGGTTCTACAGCGCCAACAACTCCTTCTCGGGCTATGCTGGCAATCTTCTTGCCGCAATCCGGATCATGTCACAGCGAGTGATGTCGACGCCGGATCTGACCCTCGACAGTGCAGCCAGCTCGCATATGGGCTTGGATTTTCGCGTGGCCTTGGCAAAGAGGCTCAACGAAGGCCCGCTAGATGGACAATGGCTTCTGGCTTGGTATCTGAGACATCCTGAAAAATCGCTCAGAACGCCGGCCACCCGATGCTTTGAGGAGTTCAAGACTCTGTTTCTGGCGAGGTTTGCCGCGCAATACCCCAAGGGACTTCACGTCAGGCAATCCTCGCGTTGCCTTGACCTCCAGTATCAATCGGCAAGCGGAGCCTTCACGAAAGATTTGTCGGAGTGGGCACGTGGGCTTTCTGATCCGCTGTCGACCACTGCTCCTATGAAGGTTGCCGTCGAGCTTGCGCTCGAATGCTGTGACGCATTGGGCGCCTACAGCAGGCATATCGGCCGCAACCCCGATTCGGCCGGAAGTATTGGCGCACGCATGCTGCTCCCCAGCGAGCTGCGGCAATCTTTAACCGCAGACCCAGGCTTACAGGGCGTCAAGCAGTCTCTGGCACGACTGCTCGTACAAGACATCGCACAGGTGCCATTATTTGAGCTTCTTAAGCTCACATCGCTGCCGGCGGAGCCGGACAAAAGGATCCCACCAGCGATCGGGGCGCGCCTCTCCGATGCATTGGCAAGTCTCGACGTCGGGATGGAGCCGGACGTTCGTTTTGGGGGAAAGTTGCCCGCTGCGAATTCAGCCGTAACAATCTTCAATGCGCCGGGTGGCGCCAAAATCGATCCTGCGCGAGCTGAGCTTCCAACAGCCCGCGTCGTCGTGGAGGTCGCGGTACTCGCGGCCTCGGCTGAAGGGAATGACGAAAAGGCAGGACTGCGTTCCGTACTGGTTGATATCGAGAAGCTGCCCAACCTGACACCGGCAGAGCGATTGCGATTGTTCGCGTACGTGTACCACCTGAGCCGACAGGAGCACACCAAGGCATCGGGATGGCAGCGGCTGGCGGGTCGATCGTTAGATGAACGCGAGCGTATTGCCCAAGTGGCCGTGGGCGCTTTGACGGCAGACGGGCGCATCGAGGCGTCTGAGATCAAGTTCGCTGAACGTCTCTACAGCGCTCTCGGAATCCCTTCGCAACGGCTCTACGCAGACCTGCATAAGCAAATCAGCGACGAGCCGAGAACGGTCTCTCCGGCGGACTTGGATGGCGGGGGCGTCATCATACCCGCGCGTCCGAGTAGCGTATCCGAGACGCGGCCGGCGCGCAGCAATGGGCACGCTCTACCCATCCCGACTGACGACAAACATCTACCGGCGGCCTCGCCTGAGCCGCCCACGGCCGTTGCTCCGGCGTCGCGTTCGCCAGGTTCGCAACAGGTGATTGTCAACAAGAAGCGCCTGCACCGGACCCGTCACGAGACGGCCCTAGTGCGCGACATCCTGAATGAGATCTACGCGGCTGACGATGTCGAGACCGCAAGCGCCTCAACTGTGAGCATTGAATGTGAAGTACCACGCCGATTTCACGGTCTCGACCGCGGTCACGAGGAGCTGGTCGTCCTCTTCCTGGAGCGCGACGGCCAAGTCGATAGGTTTGATTTCGAGAACCAGGCCAAACGTCTCGGGTTGTTCACCGACGGTGCGTTGGAGACTATCAACGACTGGTCATTCGGCCACTTTGAAGAAGCGCTCGTTGAAGACGGCGACCCGATGATGATACCGCCACGCTTATTGAAGCAACTCAAAGAGATGACATTGCCATCATGACCGCGCCCATCCGACCGCGTGACCGCGACACCATCATCCAGGCCCTAAGCGCAGGCGTAGTGCCTCGCGTGGGCTTGCAGCACATCCAGGTCGGACGCGTCAGCGAGGTCAAGGCGGCCATCCAGGATATCGACCGCATCGCCGACAAAGGAGGTGCGTTCCGTGTCGTGATCGGTCCCTACGGAGCGGGCAAGACATTCTACCTGAACCTTATTCGATCACTTGCCCTCGAGAAGCGTCTGGTGACCATGCACGTCGATCTGGCTCCAGACCGCAGGCTTCACGCTTCTGGTGGTCAAGCGCGCAACTTATACCAGGAAGCCGTGCGCACGATGTCGACGCGAGCCAAGCCGGACGGTGGCGCTCTGCAAAGCGTCGTCGAACGGTTGATTGGGGACGCCAACCAGGCCGCAGCCCACGCAAGCAAATCCACAGATGCGATTATCCAAGAACGTCTGGCGCCACTTCGAGACTACAATGGTGGATTCGATTTTGTCGCCGTGGTCAGTGCGTTCTGCCGAGGTCATGCCGAGGGTAACGATCAGCTCAAGTCCGATGCCGTACGCTGGCTGCGCGGCGAGTTTACGACCAAAACCGACGCCCAAAGGGCGTTGGGCGTCAGAACCTTCGTCGATGACGATACCGTCTACGATCACCTGAAGCTGCTCTCTGTGTTTGTCCAGGCGGCCGGCTATGCGGGCCTGCTGGTCATTCTCGACGAGATGGTCAACCTCTACAAAATGCAGCACAGCGTCTCGCGCCAACAGAATTACGAACAAGTCTTGCGGATCCTCAATGACGTCCTACAAGGCGACGTGAAAGGGCTTGGGTTCTATCTGGGCGGGACGCCCGAGTTCCTTATGGACACCCGTCGCGGCCTTTACAGCTACGCCGCGTTGCAATCCCGGCTCGCGGAAAACCCGTTCAGCAGCGATGGCCGTGTCGACTTTTCCGGCCCCGTGTTACGGCTTGCCAATCTGACTCCAGAAGACCTGCATGTTCTGCTTGAGAACGTGCGCCGTGTTTTTGCGTCCGGTGACGACTCCAAGAACCTCGTTCCCGATGAGGCCATTGAAGCCTTCATGGCCCACTGCAACAAGCACATCGGAGATGCATACTTCCAGACGCCGCGCAATTCGGTGCGTGCGTTCGTCCAGATGCTGTCGACGCTAGAGCAAAACCCATCCACCGCATGGTCCGACCTTATTGTCAGGACTTCGCTGGAAAGGGATACCGAACCAGCGGGAGACGGAGACGATGAGCTCACAACCTTCAAACTCTGAGCCGTCTCCCTTCGATCGTCTCAGCGATAGGGTCCAGCATTGGATCTGGGACAAAGGGTGGAGCGAGCTCCGCGACATCCAGGCGAAGGCGATTGGAGGCATCCTGGATAGCGAGGATGATGTGATCCTTGCGGCGACGACGGCCGCAGGCAAGACAGAGGCTGCGTTCCTGCCGATACTGAGTACGACTGCTTCAGAGAAGATCGACAGTTTTGCCGTTCTTTACCTAAGTCCCCTCAAGGCTCTCATCAACGACCAGTTCCGCCGGCTGGAGGACCTGTGCGAGCGGCTGGAGCTTCCCGTCATCAAGTGGCATGGGGATGCCTCGGCCGCGGCGAAGGCCAAGGCGATGCAAAAGCCCAGAGGCGTCGTCCTCATCACGCCGGAATCGTTGGAGTCCTTGTTGGTGCGGCGGGGGCCAGACGTGAGACGCATGGTCCACGATCTTCGCTTCATCGTCATCGACGAACTGCACGCATTTCTATCCGGCGAACGCGGCGTTCACCTCGCGTCACTTCTAAAGCGTCTCGACGCGACCGCCGGCAGACGCATCCGGAAGGTTGGTTTGTCAGCGACGATAGGCGATTTCGCGCTCGCGCAGTATTTTCTCAATCCGAATGGGCCACAGACCGTCCGGTTGATCGAAAGCTCGCTCGGCCAGCCCGAGCTCCGCCTCCAGGTGAGAGGCTATCGAGAGCCCGATCCGGAGCGGGAGGGCCGAAAGCCCGAGCAAGAACGGCTAGTTCCGGCACAGACCGCGATCGTTGGGCACGTTTATCAAGCGCTACGCGGTCGCAACAACCTCATTTTCGCATCGCGGCGGCAAGACGTTGAAAGCGTCGCCGACGCGCTGGGTCGCCTTAGCGAAGACAAGCGCGTACCGAATGAGTTCTTCCCTCATCACGGGAGCCTCTCGAAGACTTTGAGAGAGGAATTGGAGGAGCGTCTCAAGTCCGGCGAACTGCCGACCACGGCCGTTGCCACGACGACACTCGAGCTCGGTATTGACATCGGGTCCGTCGCCTCTGTCGCGCAGGTTGGACCTCCGGCTTCGATCGCAGGCCTACGCCAGCGACTCGGGCGCAGTGGCCGCCGCGAAGGTGAACCGTCTGTCTTGCGCATCTACGTCCGAGAACCCGATCGACCTGCCGAGGACGATCCATTTGAACTTCTGCGGCTCGAACTCGTCCAAGCAGTCGCGGCAGTCAATCTTCTCGTCTCGAAGTGGGTTGAGCCAGGCGGGAGCCACGGTCTGCACCTGTCAACGCTATTGCATCAGACCTTGGCCTATATTTGCGAGCGAGGCGGGGCACGCGCCAGAGAGATGTTCGAGCTGATCTGCGGCCCCGGGCCATTCGCGCAGGTATCGGATCACGACTATGCCGCACTACTCAGGGCCATGAACGAGGCAAAACTCATCGAGCAATCCCCGGATGGGATCCTGATGCTCGGGCAGGTCGGAGAGTCGATTGCAAACAGGTTCGATTTCTATGCGGTCTTTATGACTGACGACGAGTACCGCATCGTCACCGACCAGCGGACGCTTGGTACTGTGCCCGTATTCAATCCACTGCGCGAGGGCGATTTCCTCACGTTCGCTGGGCGTCGCTGGATAGTTTTGAGCATCGACGACCGGGCAAAGGTGGTCATGGTCAGGGCGGCGCCGGCCGGGCGAGTACCCCAGTTCCCTGCCCAAGAGGGTGTGCCACTGCACGACAAGCTCGTGCATGAGATGCGGGCGGTTTATGAAAGCGGCGAGAACTACCCGTTCCTTGACCTGGTTGGAAAGACGTTGCTACAGGAAGCGCGTGACGCGTATCGCCAGCTTGATCTTCACAGCCGACAGCTATTGAATGTCGGGGACGATATTTATCTTTTCGTTTGGCGGGGGACCAAGGCAACCGAGACCCTGCGGTTGGCTTTGGCTTCACAGGACATCCGCACCGAAGCCTACAGCATCGGGCTTCATGCCAAGTACTGCGAGCTAGACAAATTCAAGAGCGCATTGAATAGCATTTTCCAGCGTCCGCCTACCGCCCATGCCATCGCTGCGTTCGCCGAACCACTCCGGCGCCAGAAGTACGATGCTCACTTGCCTGATGAGATGCTTCGGGACGCATTTGCCCGCACACGCGTCGACGAAAACATTCTGAAAGCCCAAAATTTGCTTCCGCAACCTATCTCATAACAACTAACGAGTCCCCCGCTCACACGAACCACGTTTAGCAACTGCACTAACGATTAGGAGCACAAATCGGTTCTTCGCGAAGGGATACAGCCATGCGGGTTTTCGAAGACGGATTCGTCCTGAGCGCGACCGATCTGGTCAGCTATCTCAACTGCCGGCATTTGTCGGACCTCGATCGGGCCGTGGCGGAAGGCGCGCGTCCAAAGCCCAAATCCTGGAATCCGCTGCTGGAAGTGTTGTGGGAGCGTGGTGCAATTCATGAGCAGAACTACGTCGAGCACCTGAAGGCAAGTGAACTCGATGTGATCCGCATCGAGGGCGTCGATGTAGACCCTGAGGCCGTCGCGGCGACTATCGAGGCCATGCAGCACGGCGTGCCGGTGATCGTGCAGGGGGCGCTGGCGAATGGCAAGTGGAGCGGCCGCGCCGATATACTGAGGCGCGTGGTGGGACAAAGTCGGTTTGGCGATTGGTCCTATGAGCCGATTGATACCAAGCTGGCGCGCGAGACCAAGGCCGGCGCTATCCTGCAGCTCTGTGTCTATGCTGATCTGCTGACGCAGGCGCAGGGCAGCACACCGGAATACGTGCACGTCGTCGCTCCCTGGACCGACTTCAAGCCGTTCCACTACCGCCACACGGACTACGCCGCCTACTTCCGGCGTGTGCAGCGAGGACTCGAGGCCTCCCTGCTGGAGCAGCCGTCCGTCGTAAACTATCCAGATCCAAAGGAACATTGCGATATCTGCCGGTGGTGGGAGACGTGCGACAAGCGGCGCCGAGATGACGATCACCTCTGTCTCGTGGCCGGCATCAGCAAGCTGCAGATCAACGAGCTGAAGGCGCGTGGTACCGATACGGCGGAAAAGCTGGCGTCAGTTCCACTTCCGTGGCCCTGGAAGCCAGACCGCGGCTCGGCCCAGGCCTATACACGCGTGCGCGAGCAGGCCCGCATCCAGGTGGAGGCGCGCAAGAGCGGTACGAGGTCACTCGAGCTAATGGCTATCGAGCCGCGTTTCGGCTTGACGCGGCTGCCGGAGCCTTCAGCCGGCGACATCTTTCTTGATCTGGAAGGCGATCCCTTTGTCGGCGAGCATGGTCTTGAGTACCTTTTCGGCTACGTGACCGTGGAGGGAGGTCAGCTTCTTCACCATCATGACTGGGCGCTGACGCGCACCGACGAGAAGCAGGCGTTCGAGCGCCTCGTCGATTTCGTGATAAAGCGATGGCAGCGTCATCCCCATCTTCACGTCTATCACTACGCGCCGTACGAGCCTGGCGCGCTCAAACGGGTCATGGGCCGCTATGCCACGCGCGAGGAGGAGATCGACCGCATGTTGCGGGCTGGGCTGTTCGTGGACCTCTATCAGGTCGTGCGGCATGCGTTGCGAGCGAGCGTAGAGAGCTATTCTATCAAGCGGCTCGAATACTTCTTCGGGTTCGAGAGGCAAACCCCGCTTGCGGATGCGAACGCTGCGCTCGCACGACTGCAAGCGCATCTAGAGCTTGGAGACGCGCCGGCCATCACCGAGGAGACGAAGGCGGTCGTGCTCGCCTACAACGGCGAGGACTGCCGATCGGCACTGGCGCTGCGCAACTGGCTCGAGGAGCTACGGGCCAAGCAGCTGGCCGCAGGCTCCGACATTCCTCGTCCCGCGCCAGGGGACGGTGCACCGAACGAGAAAATCACTGATTGGCTGCTCAAAGTCGAGAAGATCGTAACCGCGCTCACAGCCGATATTCCGGCCGATAGCAGCGAGCAGAGCCAAGAGCAGAGCGGCAAATGGCTGCTGGCGCATATTCTCGATTGGCATCGGCGGGAGCAGAAGGCGGTGTGGTGGGAGTACTTCCGGCTCGGATCCCTTTCGCAGGATGATCTCTTCGATGAGAAGTCCGGGCTTTCCGGCCTAACCTTCATCGGCGCTGTGGGCGGAACCGCCAAAGCGCCGATCCACCGTTACGGTTTCTTGGCGCAAGAAACGGATCTGCGCGGCGGAGAGCCATTACACCAAACAGGCGGCAACAAGTACGGCTCTGTCGAGGCCATCTCGTTCGAAGACCGCACTATCGACATCAAGAAGCGCCAGGACACTGCAGCCACGCACGCCGGTGCCGTGTATGCCCATGATGTGGTCGATACCAAGGTGATGGCCGAGGCCCTAGTGCGCATCGGCGAATACGTCGTGCAGCACGGGCTGACTGGGAGCGGGCCATACCAAGCGGCCCGCGATCTGCTCCTCAAGGCGGCGCCGCGTATCGGCGGGGAAGCATTGAAGATGGACGGCGAGACGCCACTCGATGCGGCCTTGCGGCTATGTGCGCATCTCGATGGTGGCATTCTGCCGATCCAGGGACCGCCCGGTGCGGGCAAAACCTATGTTGGCGCCAACATGATTGTCGAGTGTGTGCGGCGCGGTCAGACCGTTGGCATCACCGCGAACAGTCACAAGGTCATTCGCAATCTCATCGATGAGACGATCAAGATCTCAGAGGAGCGCGAGGTCGCGCTGCAATGTGCGCACAAGGCAGCCGAGTCTGAAGAACCGCAACACAAGCTCTCTTTCCCCAAGAAGAACGAGAACTTGCTGGGCGCATTGGGCGGAGCGGTGCAGGTGGGTGGCGCGACAGCGTGGGTTTGGGCAAGGCCGGATGCCGCCGATACCCTGGACGTGCTGTTCGTTGATGAGGCAGCGCAGATGTCGCTGGCCAATGTGCTAGCAGTGTCGCCGTGCGCGAAGACTGTTGTCCTGATCGGCGATCCTCAGCAACTCGATCAGCCCATGCAGGGCAGCCATCCGGAAGGAACGGATGTGTCGGCGCTCAATCATCTGCTCGGCGGATTGCAGACCATTCCGGAGGGCAAAGGTCTGTTCCTGGCAGAGACCTGGCGGCTGCACCCGGACATCTGCGCATTCACATCCGAGCTATTCTATGAGGGCAAGCTCAGGTCGCGCGATGAGCTCAAGAAGATGTGCGTCAAAGGCGGCGCACCGCTCACCGGTGCCGGGCTTTTCTATCTGCCGGTTGTTCATACAGGGAACCAGAATTGCTCGCCTGAAGAGGCCGACGCCGTCAAGTTGCTGGTCGATCACGTGCTGGCGGATGCACCGACCTGGATCGACAAAGACGGGAAGGAACGGCCGCTAACGCTTGCCGACATCATCATCATCACGCCCTACAATGCGCAGGTGTTCGAGATCCAACAGCGGCTGCCCGGCGCTCATGTCGGCACGGTCGACAAGTTCCAGGGCCAGCAGGCCGCGATCGCAATCTACTCAACAGCCACATCGAGCAATACGGATGCACCACGCGGCATGGAGTTCCTGTACAGTCTCAACCGCTTCAACGTCGCGACGTCCCGGGCCAAGTGCGTCCCGGTATTGGTGAGCTCACCAGCGGTGTTCGAAGTGGAATGCAAGACTCCACGGCAGATCCAGCTGGCCAATGCCTTCTGCCGTTACCTCGAGATGGCAAAAATTATCGATCCAGAGGGCTTCAGCGCTTTGCCAGCAAGGCGCTCGTAGGCTGGAATGAGCAGCTGTGCATATTTGTCAACGCGTAGCTTAGCTATCTAGCCGTTGCGGCCAAATCTAGCGCAGGCATCTACGCAGCGTCGCTTGTCAGACTCAAGCACTCAAGATGGCTCGAACTCTATGACCGGATGCCGCTAGGACGACGATGACCTCGTTCTCTGCATGGGTTCGATGGGAGGCCGTCTCCGCGACGATCTAAAGCCTATCTTCGGTCGGACCGCACACGTTCTTTGCAGTCGGCGCCAGACACCACTGCCATTAAGTGATACAGCAGCGGGAATGTGCGAGAGCTAGTACAGAAAGCTCTCAACCTGTCGCCCCATAGTAGCGGCGCAGTTCGGAACTCGAGAGATCGCCGGTGGCTGTCCGCTCCGCCTCCTCGACGATCCTCTGCAGCATCTCGCGTTGCGTTACTGCGTAACGCAGTGCTAACCGCTCCAGCGCACGCTTGGTCGCGGTCGAGACGATCATGTTCAAGCGCGCACTGTCGAGCGTGTCAATCTCGTCGAGGTGTCTCCGCCGGTACGCGGCCTGTCGCTCTGCTCCGCTTGCCGCTCTCGCACGTCGCCTACCTTTGTTCGCCTTCGAACGCATATATCTACCCGTCACGTTACTGCGTAACGATAGTTACTCTCGACCGAGTGCGCCAGCAAGCGTCCGACCGACGTTCCATAGCAGGGGAACAATCAAGCAGCTGTGCATCGTCGGATGGGCGCGTTACGCAGTAACGATATGGCCTGCATCGTTTGGAGAAATGCAATCAATCAAGGATCATCGATACTGGCTGAGGGCAGAGCAGATCCGACCATATGGAATGCGCTCCTGCTCCAGCCGAACACCAGTCCCGAAGCGATTGAGTCGGATGTCGTCGTAAGTGGCACGCTCGCTGCTATCGAGGTGGCGTAGGTCGGCGTGATGCGACGCACTCTCGAACGTCCACAGCGCGCGATACGCCAACAAAGTCTCTCGATCCATCAGCAGCGATCGGGCCTGCGGAATGAGTGCGCGCAAGCGGTCGAGGATGGCAAAGCCGTGGGTGTCGATATCGCCCCAATAGATCACGGTCCGGGAGCCGAGCCATCGGGCCGCCGCAAGCCGCTCCACCCCATAGCCTCCGCCGAAGATGACGAGGCTTTCCGGGACCTGGGGAAAGGCGAGCGCCGTCACCTCGTTCTCGACGATGAAAACGCGGCGCACGGCGATGTCTGAGCTCGCGAATTCAGATACTGGCACGGACACATCCGTAAGGCCGGCAATCGCCAAATTAGGATCAAGTAGGCGGAACCGGATCAGTGCAGGTTTAGCCGCCAGCCCATAGCGCAGCTCGAACTGATGAGCACCAGTGGCCGACCGCTCGATGGCATTGTTCGGCAGAACGATATCGAGTAGCTCGCCGAGAAGGGCTTTGCGTCCCTCAATGAACTTGGTGTCAACGCCGGGGACATCGATCTGCCGGACGTAAAGCCCGGCTCTCGGATGGGCGACGAACCAGGCGACCACATCGAGGATCCGTGCCCACTCTGCATCGTGCGCCAGGAGCGTCAGCGGTTTGCGCGCCATCCACCCTAAAAGCATCGGAAAACGGGCGAGCGTGGTTTTTGCAAGCTCCGCAAAACGGTCGGCATCCATCTCTCGCCCGACAAAGGAAAGTGCGTCATCGAGCGACGGCAGGATCAGATCTGACGGCAATCGATTGCGGCCCAGTGCGCGGGTGTTGATGTCCTGCCACCGGATCTCGAAGCCTGATCCAGTCGCGGTCCTCGATGCCGCATCGAGTGATCTGACCCAGTCACGGACCGCCTCGAACCTCGATCCAAGCTCGCCGGCCGAGGGAGCACGCAGCCGCAACCGGTAAGGAAATACAACGGGCGGTGAAACAGGTATCGAGGCATCGTCTGGAGGGGCGGAAGGGGAAGCGGCAGTTGCCCCCGCAAGCTCCTGCAGGATGCACCCCAACAGCAGCCCGCGACTCCACAGGCGCTCGATCTCGGCGCGAATATCTGCCGATGTGGTCCAAGTCATCATCGCGCCGTCACGCTGAGGAGGAGTGCTTGACAGACGCAGTCCTGCTCCTCTTCTCCTCGCGATACTCCTCGATCGTCATGTTACGCAGTAACGAGTGCTTGCTGTCCTCGTTGTGCACGAAACCGACCGCCGCCACATGCGGCTCGATGACATGGATCTTCTGCAGGGGCGTCGCAATGAGCAGCTGCAAGCCCATCTTCTGAAACAGAATGAGGCCGAATTCGGCGGCTTCATCGGAGCCCCGGCCAAACGCCTCGTCGATCATGACGAAATGGAACGCGCGTGACCGCTCGGCGCCCTTGTCGAGCCCAAACTGATAGGTAAGGCTCGCCGCCAGGATCGTGTAGGCAAGCTTCTCCTTCTGGCCGCCTGACTTGCCGCTGGAGTCGGAGTAGTGCTCCCGCTCACTGTTATCGCTACGCCAACGCTCGGATGCCGAGAACTCGAACCAGTTGCGAACGTCCGTGACCTTCCGGGTCCATCTTTGATCGAGCTCCGTCAGCGTGTCACGCCCGCGGAACCGCTCAATGACGCGCTTCACCTCCAGAAATTTTGCCTCGGCATAGGCGTTGTCCTCACTGCCCGTCAGAGTGTTCTCTGTGCACTTCCGCAAGTCCTGCTGGAACTCACGGATCTCCGCATCAGGGTTAGACGTCGGCTCGACGGAGATATAGGTGCCGTCGTGATAGTCAATGTCGCGCAGCGAGGCATTGATTGTCTCGATCCGATCGCGGATGGTGCGTTCCTCCTCCCTCAGCTTCGACTGAAAGCCGGCAACCTCACGAATCGCATTCTCGTTGAGCAGCGCCTTGAAGCGCTCCTCGAAGCGTGGCAGCCCTTCCTCACACAACGATGTCAGCATCCTGCGGTACTCGTCTGCAGCATCCACCGACGCATCGACGTCGCGTGTCTCTTCCTGATACTGATTGCCATAGTCGCGCATGGTCCGCACCAGGCGTTCTCCAAGCGCACGCAAGCTCGCCTGCCGCGTATCGATGCGGTCCTGAAGCGCCTTGCGGACATCGCTTTCCCGGCTGTTGCAGTTCTCTATGGTGAGCTTCTGCTGGCCAAGGACCTCGGCGCGCAACGGATCGAGGGTGGGGCGAGCCTGCGCCAGCTGCTCGTCGGACACATTCGAAATGTCTTCCTCGGCCGCGGCGCGCCGTCGCTGCAGCTCGTCGCGCCGCTCCGACAGCTTGGCCTCCTCACTCGTCGCGGCTTCAAGCTTCGATCTGAGATCGCGACTTTCAGCTGCGGCATCCTGCTGACGGGCACGGAGCGCCTTAAGAATGTCCGATCCTTCGGTCAAAGCGCGCCGCTCCTCTTCGAGAGCGTCGATATCGAGCGCTACGGAAGCCCAGTCGATGTCGGAAAAACTCTCATAAGCGCTCAACTTCTCAAATTGCCCAGTCTGGTCCGTCAGCGCCCTGATTCTGGCTAACACTCCTGCGACCTCGTCCGCGAGGGCTTGGATCGATGACTGCATGACCCTTACCTCGGCTTCGAGCGCCGCGATTTTCGCCGTGTTCGACCATCCGAGGACGTAACGCGTACGATCATCTATGCGATGACGATCGTCCTTCTCGTGCCGGTACCCGCCCATCTTGATCTGCCCACTGCGCGTGACGGCTGTCGACTCCCGGCGAAACTCCTCGATGCTGTTGCAGCAGATGTGGTTGAAGCGGCGGTCGACCTCGCGCTGCAGCCACTGGTAGAGCGGCGTATCATCCCTGAGCCGCAGCTTCTCTGACAGTGCCTTGGGGTCTCGCCGTGGTCTTTGGGCCGGCACATCCTCCAGGACACGAAAGTATACGAGCCGCGCGGCGATGTGCGTGCGGTCGACCCAGGCGGCGACCGTATCGTAGAGCCGCTCCGGCACCAGCAACGTGTTGGCGAAGCTGTGCAGCAATCGCTCGGCGGCACCCTCCCAGTCGGCCGCCTCCTTGCGCACCTCGATCAGCTCGCCGGCGAAAGGCATAGTGTCCGACGCGACGCCGACCTCCTGGCACAACCGTTCGCGCAGCGCGATCATTGGCGCCGGCAAATTGGAGCGCCTTTGCTTGAGTGAAGCGATCTCGGCGATGTGCTTGTCGTGAAGCTCGCGCTTGTCCCTCAGTGCCATGCCTTGCTCGACACGGCGGTTTTGCAGCTCGCTCTCCTCCTCGCGTATGGCCAGAAGCTGCCTACGAGCATCCGCGAGACTATCCGCGAACTGTTCCGGCGATTCTGGAACGACGATGCCGCACGCTGCAGCAAGCTCACCGTACGCGTTTGCGCGACGCCTGCGGTCGTCGCGGGTGACCATCCTCTGCCTGATCTCAAGCTCGATCTGGCCGAGGCGTTCCCCACCATTGGCATTGATATCGCGTTCCAATGCAAGCCGCGCCTGCTCGTTCTCGCCTTCCTTGACGCGAAGGCCGGCAATACGCTGCGCCAGACGCGCCAGATCGCTATCGAGCGAGGCAGCGCGCTCGTCGATCAGGGCGCACAAATCCGCAGCCATATAAGCCTTCAGCGCGTGCCGGGCGTCGGTCATTCGTGTAACATGCTGCGCGATCTCGGCATGCCGATCGCAATCGGCGACTATGGGGGTGAGCCGCTCGATCTGATCACGCGCCTTCACGACCTCGCTGTGCGCGCGCGTCAAATCATCGAAATGGCGGATCATATCCTTGATGCGGACGTCGACCGGAAACGGCTCCAGCATGTGACTGCGCACGAAGCCGGTAAGGTCGCCGACCGTCTTCATTGAGACGGTCTGCAGAAACAAATCGATCGCCTGCTCTCCGGCAATGCCGAAGCGGCGGCGAAAGTCGGCGCCGTAGGACGGGTAGCTCTCGTAAACTTCGGTGCCCGGCCGTTTCCGCAAACGCTTCCTGAGCGCGCCGATATCCCGGCCGAACCCGCTGAAGTGCTCCTGAATGGAAAGCGCACCCTCCGCGACCACGTAGAAGCGCGCCGGCTGTCCGTGCTGCTCCCTGAACCAGAACACCTGGGCAAGCGTCGTCGTCTCGCCAAAGCCCGCGTTGTGGAACCGCCCGAGAATAACGGCATAGGTCGAGCCGGTTGTGCGCAATGAGACCGGCTTGGCGCCGCCGGTCGCGGCGCGCTCGCTCTTATAGGTGCCGAGCACATACGAGCGCAGATCACGCTCGTCGCGATCGGCCTGGCCAGCCTTGTTGTAGTTGATGCGGTGTGCCGGTACGAGCAACGTCGTGATCGCATCAATCAGTGTCGATTTACCGGCGCCATTCTGGCCAGTGAGGAGCCCGTTGCCCCCCATGAGATCAAGCCGCCATACGTGCTTGTGGAATGTACCCCAATTCAATACCTCGACGGACATCAACCGCACACCTGGATGCGCCAACGGCTGTTGCTGCTGCGCCGTCTTCCCGCTCGGGCCGATGTCGATCGGCGGTTCGGGCGCTAACAGGTCATGCAGTTCGTTCATGCGTCCTCCGCCAATTCCTGTTTCGATCTGGTGTCAACGGCGTAGGCGGCCAGCCGCTGGTCAAACTCGCTCAGCCATTGGGCATTGACGAAAGCCGCCAGCACGCGGCGAATCTCGAACGTGTCCCCGCCGCGCTTGATCGCACGCAAAAAACCGAGCTGGACGATCCTGTCGATATCTCGATCGAGCTTGTCGGCCTGTTTCGCCTCATTGCTCGTCTGTCGCGAGAAATGGCGAACGAGATCGTGGATCTCATCGCGCGTCAGAACGAGCTGGGTGTCGCCGTTGCTGGCGTCCGTCTCCGCGAGGCGACGGCGCAGGAGTGCCAGCAGCAGGCTCACCGAGTAGCTGAGCTGCCGGCGTGGCACGAGACGCGGAAGGGGATCCTCGCCCTCAATCTCGGGGCGCTGCCGAAGATACGCAAAGCCCTCGGCCTCATCGAGCATGAGCTCTAGCCCGATGACGGCAACATGGTCGCGGATCCTCGAGGTGGATTGCATTAGGGCCTGCCACACGGCTGGCGACGCCTCACGCTCGACCACACCTCTCATCAGTGCAATCAGCGCGATCGGCAACGCATCCCGCGGCCCCCTGGTGTCACTATCGCTCATCCGCGCACCTCCCGCTGGTCGTAGCTGGCCTCGCCGGCTCTTACGAATATGACACGCGGCATGGTCGCGCGCCGCGCTGATCCTTCGTTGTCGACCCAGTCGATGTACGTTTTCGATTGGTCGTCGATGATGCTGTTGGGATCCTCCGAAGCGATCGACAGGTAGGCGACAAGTTCGGACAGTCCGAGCTCCAGCGGATGCTCGGCAATGATGTCCGAGAGCGAGATCTGGTCATGCCGCTGTAGCGAGCGCCAGATCTGGGCCTGAAGCCGGCTCTTGTCGACGTGAACCAGGTCGAACAGAGCATCCGCCGAGATGTCATCCTCTGCCGCCGGAATGACGTCATCAAGATCCGGCCTGAGCGGCGGCGAGAACAAAGGCCGGTCCATCGGCAATGCAATCTCCGGCGCCACGTCGTCGATCTCCATGAAATCCCCGGTTGGAGGGCAATCGCTGATCTCGACCGCGCGTGCTTCGATATCGCGTAAGAGCCGGATGATGCGGCGGTTCTCGAGCCACGCCTTGTCATCTAGATAGCGGCGCAGCTCACCAGAGAGCTTGGCAACTGTGCGTTGTGTCGCTTCCGCCGCTGTCAGCCAATCGAAATGCACTCGCTTGATGCGCCGGTCTGGCTTCAAGACCTTGACCGGATCGAGCACCAACATGCGCTCCAGAAGCTGCGTAAGCTCATCCTGCCGGTCTGTCGACATCAGCAGATCGTAGAATGCCCGGAAGCTGCGCCCCTGATCGCTGTCCGCAATGGCATCTCGATCCCCAAGAATACGCTCGAGAAGCTCGCCCTTGCTTCCCTCCCAGGCGGAGATCTTGATGCGAGCATCTCGATCAAGGGTGCGGAAGTTGTACTCCACGGCACGGAAGTCGGACAGCAAGCTTTGGGCGGTCTCGACGATCAGATGGAAACGATCACGAATGGACGCATCGTCCAGCACGGGCACATGGCCGGCCGCCAGACGAGCGATTTCGGCGTCGATCTCCGCTCTCCGACGCCGCAAGCCTGCCGTGCGGGCCTCACGATCCGGCTCGGTGTCACTGATCAGGCCGCGCAAGAGATCGAAGACGGTCCGTAGACGGGACTCGGTGCTGATGAATGTGCGCGTGCCGAGGCTCGACAACCACGTCAACGCAGCTTCCGCAGCCGGCGTGATATCGAACTGGGCCTCGTCGCTGCCGGCAACGTAGCGCTTGCGCAACCAGCCATGCTTCTCGGAAGCCCACTCATCGAGATAGGCACGTGCGTCGCGCGGAAAGCGATCCTCTCCCAGCTCGCGGCGTAGCCTGAAAAGATCATCCTCGAGATGACGAGCCAGGTCCGATTCCAGCATCTGCCGGACATTTGGCTTCAAGAACACGCGGTGAAGGAAACTCGCGACCAGTGGGGCGAGATCAGCACGGAGTAACCGCCAAGCAGGATGACCGGATCGAAGGGTCTCAAGCGTCTGAAAGTCCATGGAGCGGCCTTTCAAATGATCGGCCCATAACGAAATTAGCGCTTCGGAACATATAATGAACATTCATGGCAGGCAACAATGCTTGCCGCGAGGACCGACCACCACCGAAAGGCCTGCTCGTGAGTGACACAGCTGCGTCCTGGACTGGACGCTCTCCCTCAACTCGGCATTGGCACCCGTCGCTGTTCCATGAAGAAAGATTATTGCTGCCATCGGAGGTCCAGTGCGCTCGCTGGCCGGATTATTAGGCTTTGAAAAATCACGATAAGTTTCGGGTTCGAATCCTGCACGGTCTAGGTTTTGTAAGTAGCTGAAATCACTGAAAAATATATGGCGCGCCGTACAGGATGAAACTGCGAACACCTATGTCATTGAAGTAGCGCTATAATTCTTCGGAGCAAGCATGAGATCGGCACGGAATTGGCCGCCTCTAGGCCACTTGCTACCGTTAAACGGTCCCATTGTAGCGATGGTCGGCGCTCGGATGGTTGGAGACCTCCAGGAGTGCCATTTCGGTATCTATGCGGGTCGCCGTGGCGCACAGCTTTACTCGTCTCGAACTCTACAATTTTGTTTGGTCTGAGCCGCGATGCGCGACATCGCTGAGCGGTTCGAGATATCGGATGTCGGCCTTGCCAAAACTTGCCGCAACGCCTCGATACCAGTTCCACCTCGCGGCTATTGGAACAAGAAGAAAGCCGAACACCGCGTTGCACCCTTTGCGCTGCCGCCCCGCGAGCCGAGACACCCTGACGACGTGACAATCGGGGAAGACCGATACTGGTATCATCAGGAACCAATCGACGAGAACAAGCCGGAGCCGCCTGCGCCCACTTTTGATGAATCCGTCGTCGCCAGCGCTACGGCCAATAGTAACCGCCCATAGCTTTGCTTCCTACCCGAACGAGCGCAACCGCCATGAAGATTACGGAAGCGTCTCCAACAGATCGAGAAGGCTCATCTGCTTGCCGTTGAACTCGGCCAAAATCCTGTCTCGCGTGCGGGGACTGCGGAACAGTTGGTAGTGCGCGACCGCCTTCCCCTGACTGCACGCCCTCGCGATGAGTGCGATGCTCTCCTGTGCCAGCGCTCTGACATCGTCGGAATTCTGCGGAATCGGCTTTCCATTGTGGCTAAGAAGTGTGCGCGCTGCGAAAAGAACGAACCAATGGCCGTAGATCAGGTATTGGTGATCGCCGCCGCCTTCCACGCCATCCCCGTGCTTAGCGACATAGGCGTCTTTCATCTCTTCGACCACCCGGTATAGCTCTACGACGCGACACAGCTCCTCGATTTTATGATGTTCGTGGAAGACCGCCGAGAATCGGTCTGCGAATATCGAGTCCGATTCAGTGCGGGCTTTGTCCGGCTCCCTCAGGTAGTATGACATGATGATTTGGCCAAGCTTGAGCGCATCAAGCCGCTGTTTATCGTCGCGGCCGGCATGCATGTTGCGCTTGCGCTCGAAATAGAAGCCGCGTTCGAGCAGCGCGATCTCGAGCTTCTTGAGAATGGGATGGTTGGCCCGCAGGTCCCGCGACTGGATGCGCGCTTGACTGTTCGTCGCGACGGCTACGCGTTCGGCGATATCTGTGCGATCTGTCGCATACACGCGAACCGTCAACACCACATTCTCCAGGGCATCCGGCGAACCCCTCGCCGCCTCCAGGAGCGAGTGTGACGTCTGTGCTCCGTTTACGATCTGAAAGTCATCGATCCTGATGACGGGATTTGTGTGCCCCTTATTGTAGGAGTAGGTCCGGCACGTGATGGTGATTCCGTTGTTGAGATACCAGAACAGATGGCTGTCATTAGATGTCGCCGTCGCAATGATTTCGCTGTTGTACCCGCCATTGGCTCCCAGGAAGACCCGTAGGTTGTCATCGAACAAATGCCGTTTGATCGATCGCCCGTCCTCTGTCTGGATCAGCTTGACGAATGAGCGCGCATCGACCGAGGCAATCACTCCCCGGATATCACCATCGGCCCGCTCGAACGCTTCCTTGCCGACAACCTGCAACAACCCGCTCTCGCGCGCTCGTCCTTCGCCCCCTATATCCCGAATCAGATCGGAAGCCCCGTACGTCTCATAGTCGACCCCGGGAAGGCTCCGGATCGCGCCCTCGAGTAACGTCTTTGCCGAGCCTGACAGTCCCTGGTCGTTCGAGCACAGTACGACGCGATAGCGACATACGACCCCACGCTCATGCAAGACCCAGATGCGCCGCACAGCTTCGGTCAGCGGCAGGTTGCCTGTTCTGAGAAGGTCTTCCGACTTGTCAAATAGCTCATGCAAGAATGCCGAAATCTTCAGTATCTCGGCATCATTAATCGTCTTGTCAGTCGTAGCCTGACTCTCCCGGTACTTGCCTTGGAAGAGATAAACCTCTGCCTGCGCGTCCTTCTCGATGATCTCTATGGCGTCGATACCCCGGTCATTGCCACCATCCGTGACCATGTCGGCATGATCACCTGCCCGACCAGGAAAGAACTGCTCCAGGACCACGCACAAGAAGCCGCGCGAAAGATTCGGTAGATGCCGCGACGCTACCGCCTTGCGCACCCGCGCATCGATAATGTCCCATTCGACTGCCGACAATCGCGCCATAGGACCCTACTGAAGCAGTATCGCCGTTCTTTCGAGCGTTTAGATAACAGCGAGCATTTGGCACACGTGTCGCGATTTGTCGGTCATCCCCAGAATTTGCGCGGTACCGTGAATGGCTTGGGTACTTCTGTCACACTTCCCCAGCAGGCGCTTCGGGGAAACCCTAGTTCTTCGCGATCCCAGCCGAATCTAGCCAGTCCTTTGAATAGGCCTTCGATGCGTGAGGGGGTGTAGTATTCCAGCGTCCAAAGGCAATGCATCCCGATCTGTTCGTCGTCGGGAGGACTTGATTTCGCGTTGTTCTCAGGGTCCCTCGCGTGATGGTAGGTTAGAAAGTCAGGTAAGTCGGGATCTGGGAACAGCCATGGTACTTGCCGAAAGACGCGTCGTCGCAGTCCGATAAACATTTTTGACGGCTCGCTCGGCAAGCCGACGATAGCCTCCGGTTCAATTGTGCCCTGATCTTTGGACGTTCCAGCTCTATCGTTCATCGATGCTATGCGGCCCGACGAACTTCGCTATCGGCTCAGGTTGCCGCGTGATTCGAAGTTCATTGTAGGGCGCGCTTAATCGCGCAGAAAGCAACTGATCCAGTGTGGACCTCGGCTCCACCAAATTCTGCGCAGGAATGAGCCCGGGAGAGAGCGCATGAGGGCTGCCGCCGACCACGGCCGGTTGCGGGGTGAAGCAGCCACCTTAGACTTTCCAGCAATTTCTCGAAATCAAGCAACGCCGTCATCGAGATCCTTGCCCCACTCCAACTTGCGCAGGGCGACATCCTGCTCTGACCGGCTGTGTTCGGCCGCGATGCTCTGCTGCATCGCTTTCGTGTAGGCGAGCGCAAAGTCTCGAACCTTGGATCGTGTGTCTCTCTGCCATGGTTCGATCTCGGCGACCTTGCGCTGGTAGGCCTCCGCCATGCCGAACTCGCCGCGAACAACACCGGTGCCTTGCAGCAGATGGCGCACCTCCTGCAACCGCTCGTCGTTTTCCGGCAGGCACTCTACCATCGCCTGACAGACGGGATGCGTGGCCACACCGCCATGGTAGTGGGTCAGGATACCGCCGATGAAGGAGAGACTTGCCTCGCCCTCGGCCGTGATGACTGCGATCAGCTTATCGGAGAGTGCAGGCGGACAATCGGGAAAGGCGATCGCTACCAGCCGGCCACCACGAAACTGGAAGAGCAGATCATCGGCTCTGTACCAGCCACGCACGATGTCGACCGCGCGGTCGGCGTTTTGGCCGAGCGCCGTATGGGCCTGGAAGAACTGATGCGGGATCGGATCGTACCCTACGTCCGGAGCGGACTTATCCGCCTTGCGTTCGAGCCGCCGGCCGAAGAATTGCCAGACCCCCTCGCAGTCAGCCTTCGCCAGCGCCGCGATCACCCGCTCGGTTTGCGCATCGATCTTCGGCATCGCGAGGAGACTGTCCAGGACCACAGACACCTGGTCGGGCCGCAGTGCGGCGAAGAAGGCCGGCGCTGCCCGCTGGAAGCGCGCTTGATACAGCCAGCGGATGTCCTTGCATTGTGTCAAGACACGCACGGCAGGGAGGAAGACGTCTTCGACCAGCGCGCTTGCCGCGAGTTCTTTGTGCGCCACCACGACGACCAAGGCCTCTATAATCGCCTCCCGATTCTCGATCGCCGTCGCCTTTGCCGCGAGCCCGCGAACCAATTCCTCATCCACGGCGGGCGCCAGCCGCAAATGCCGCCCGATCTGCGGCAGGTAGGTGCCGGCCTCGATCCATGACCGCATCAGCGCCCGCGCATCGGCGGCCGAGGCGCCGTCGTCGAGACCGGCGAGGAGGTTGTTCAGGAAGGCTTCTAGCTCCGCGGGAACGCTCTGCAAGTAACCGAGCACGATCGCCGGCTGCGCCCGCGCCAGCCGCTTCAGGAACTCGACGAAGGTCAGGAAGGTGGCGCCATCATTCGAGTGTGTCGCAGCACACCGCTGGATGATCGCAAGCCAATCCGAAGCCGTTTCGGGATCAATCTCGCCAACGAGCTTATCGACCTGCTGCAGTCGCCAGGCCTCTGCCTCTGCCACATCGAGGTCATCGCGCTCCCAGTCGTGCGGGAAGACTGACTCGAACCCGACGAGGGTCTTGTACGTGACAAAGGCTTGGTCCCGGTTGATGGCGTCGCGGAACTGCCGGATCTCGCCTTTCAGTGCCTCACCCTCAGCCTTGATCTCCTCCCGGCAACCCTGGAACCAAGCCGGCGAATGCCGGTAGAGGAGGAGAAAGGAATGCTCGACGTGCTGGAGCAGCTCGAATGACAGCCCGGCGTGGTGCGCAGTGGCAAAGCGCACAATCCGGCTGCTGTCACTGTTGGCAAGGCTGATCGCGTCCTCGCCGTAGCTGCCGGCGGATGGATGCGTGGTCGCCGTCATCATCGCCGAGAATGCGGTGCGACGTTCGTCGTCTGTGCCCGCCTCCTTGAATAGGATCTCGAGCACACCAAGGGCCTCGCCGCGCACGCGCTTCAGAACGTCGTTGACGAGGATAGGGCGCGCATGAAAGGTCGCAGCGTTATAGGATGACGTCACGCCCCTGATAGTCGGTTCGAGCACATGCTGGCAAACGCTGGCAATGATCGGCCGCCACGCCTGCAGCTGTCCTGCAGACAGGCCGCTGACGACCCGCATCAACTCGGCCTGTACGCCACAGCCAACCTGCCGCCACGCCTCGATGTTGTGCTCGGCGAGCCGCTCCACGGCCGCCAGGATCGATCTTTGCTCCGCTTCCCCGTGCCCGTCCCAAATCCGGCACAGCGCTCGCAACGTGCCTTCGACATCAAGATGGCGGTAGGCGGTCAGGATCTCGATCCCGGCGTCCGAGACGTCTCTGGGCTCCCGCCCACGCAACGATGCAAATCCCGTCTCGATACTCATCGTCGCTGTCATTCGCGCGGCAAGGATCGCCGCCGGGATGACCCGCAGAAGCTCGCCATGAATGGCAGGAACGTCGTCATAGAGCGGAAGCACCTGCTGGGTGAGGCGTTCGAGGATGTCACAGCGCGCGTTGTTATCTGGCGCCTTCTCGAGTTGCTCGATCGGACCGCGCTCGAAGATCGCCTTGCCCTGCTGCAGCCGCTCGGCGTCTTGCTGCACCTTCTGAATTTCATAGCCGGCAGGGACAAGATACTTGGTCATAATGCGAGCCATGCGACGCTTGATCGCCGCCAGCTCCTGACCGCCAAAGCCAGCCGGCAGGAAATTCTTGTAGACGATGTCGTGCGCCGTCTCTGACCAGGCGTGGTTGAGCAGCGTCTGGATCTGCAGCTCAGCGCGCATCCCTCCAAACCGTGCATACTCCGGCAGCGCCAGGCGTTCGGGCTTCATCGATATGATGTAGTGCCGGGCGCGGTAGAGTTCTTCCACTGACGGCTCTGCGCCGACCGCATGGTGGATCTTGGTGTTGTCCCAGTCGACGACGAAGTTGTCGAACACGATACGCGACCGCAGGAACCGGTCGGCGTCGCTATTGGTGTAGAAAATTAGCCGGCACCCGGCCAAGTCCTTGATCTCCGCCTCGATACTGTCAGCATCAAGCAATCCTCGCTGGCTAAGCTTCGATCGCAGCGATACGGGGTCCTTTGCGCGCGACTGCGTCGTCAGAGGCCGCGCCACATCCGGGCGTGTGTCCAGGCCTGCGTCGATGATGCGGACCACCGTTGCGGCAAATTCCGCGTAGGTTGCCTGCTGTCGCAGGTACTCATCCAGTGTCATGATCTTGCTGCTCGAACAATATGTCCCCGACCCCGGCGCGCTTTCTGCGGTGCTGCCGGCATAGCGTCTGCGACCTCAAACCAGCGTTAACAGCCGCTGTGATCGTCCAAATGAAGTAGCGGGCGTCAGCTTCTTCAATTTCTTGGGCAACAGCGTCGGGCTGCAGACAGCAAAGAGTATTTCGGTCGCAAGCCGCTCGCCTGCGAGGCCTTGCCGACTGCCTCACCGCCCCCGTGACGAGCAGCGATGTCAAAATCGTCCTGTGCAAGATCGACATGATGCTTCATTTCCGATATGCGCAGATCGATTCCAGGATGCCTTCCGCGAATCGACCAAGGCGGTGAATCCGCCATTTTACTGCGAAGTCTGGTGACGTGCTGACGGTCAGAACGCCGGAAGACTGCCGCTGAGTAAGCCGCGCCACACCGATAGCGATACGATCGAAGGCGTTGCGGATGACGCTATGTGTTTTGCGAGATCAACGCGAGTTCGGTTTATCCTTTTTCCGGCTGGGCCATGGAAACCTCTGGTCTCCGCAACCCTCGCGTTCATTAGAACCGGACACAGGAAGTGGGCGCCGAGAGAACGCCATAGCAGCAATCGCGGTGTTGACTCCGACCACGCCCACCTCCCCACATAGTCACACAATCGCCTCCTCCTCGCGACGAAGTTCGTTTGTGCGATCAGCTGCAGATGCGACATAGACGACGTACTGGCTCCACGGCTGCCACTTTGGTCCGCCAACTTTCATCTTGCGAAGAAGCGGAGAGCTCTTCAATACGTCCTCGTACTGCGGATACACGTAGACGAGGAAGGCCTCCCGGGGTGTCGATCTCAGCGACGCTTCAAGATTGGCGATAACTTCCCTCAGGATCTCGCGCCCGAACGGATCGAAGAGAAAAAGGACGAGCGGTTCGTCCCCGTACGAATATTCAAGTGCATCCATGCACCTTAGGTCGAATGCGGTGCACCTCTGAGACGCCGGTCTGAAGCGCTCAACATTCTGCTCTGCTGTGCGGTGGAGCTGCTCTGAAAGCTCGATGCCGACGACCTTCTTGAAAGGAAATTCCGACGCGATCAGTACTGCTCGGCCCTTGCCCGATCCCATGTCGACGAACGTGAACTTGCCCGGCTGCAGCGCAAGGGAATTGAGAATCTCGTAGATCACGGATGCCGTCGTCGGGACGTAAAAGTGTACCGAAGTCTTTTGATTGCGCTCAAAGGTCGGCGCCGACGTATCGGTGCCGAAGCGGGCATCGAAGGCCTCCCAGCGCTCTTCAACATAGGATCGTGCATACTCGAATAAATAAAACAGTCGACCGAGCACGGGGCCGTTGAGATCGAGTGGACCTTGGAACACTTTGGTCAGTAGTGGATGAAGAGTCGGCATTGTTGGCCTTTCAGCTACGCGTACTGTGAAGTGTGAGCTCTGAGCGCGGGCGGATGTCGGCACGCGAGGAAGGGTGCCGCGCCGTCGCCGGGGTGTGTTGATTAGGGGGGATTGAGGCGTTGGAGCGCCTGTCGCGATGGCGCCAGGCGCGGATCTGTCTTCAGCGCGTGCTCAAAGTCGGCTGTTGCTTCCGCGCGACTGCCCTGCTGCTCGAGCTCGACGCCGCGGTTGTGATAGGCAAAGGCGAAGTCCGACCCTAGGCGAATGGCTTCCGTATAGTCGTCCATGGCGCGCTGGCGGGTGCCAGGCCGTTCGCGCGCGATCCCACGGTTAAAGTAGAAGCTTGGTTCCGGTGAGAGCGCGATTGCAGCGTTGAAGTTGAGCAGCGCCCATAACGGCTCGTTTGCTGCAATCCAGACCGATTCGCGGTTCGATCCAGCGAGGGCTGCCGAAGCAGGCGTCAGAGTTAGCAATAGTGTCAGAACAGGTGCGCGCAGGGTGCGCTCCGATGGCCCGAGAACGGGCCTCGCGATAGGAGACATGGCCGTAGACCTGCTCAGAGTGGCGGAAAAAACGTGAATTGGCGCTTACGCGCCTGTTCACGCCGCTCTGGGAGGCCGATCGGAAGCCAAACGTCGATCCGTTATGAGAGAATCCGGACTTGGCAGTGCCCAAGTGGCTCGCGAAGCCGGGACATTAAACGCAGGGGTAGAGGTCAGTCCGAGCGCAATAATCGGTCCATGCTCGTGGAGTTTGCCCTGATCTCCGCTTGCGTCTGCATTTGACGCACCGTCGCCATTCATATCGGCGGCCGGACGTGCACCTCCATTGTGATCATGATGGTGGTAGCTGCTGTCGTGAAGATGGTGCAGACCGCCATCCTCCACCGCATGGCTATGCACGATCCCGGAAAATGAGCCTGCGATGGCATTGCCGGCCATGAGCGCGACCAAAAGGATTGCGATCACCGGCCGCAGCGTGGTGAGAAATTGCCAACCCTTGTATCGTGGCGCAGCGAGCAAACTCTTTGCCTCCATCTGCGTGTAAATGGCAGAGCCCGTGGCCATCGTCAAATCATGCGGATGAGGGGGTGGGCTCCCAAAAGCGTCCAAGACAAGACGGGATGCTGCTGATATTTCAAGCTAAAGCGTTGATCAATGTGTAAAATCCGATGAAGACGATGGCCGCTCCGGCAAGCCCCTGAAGCACGCGCGTCCACCGTTCGAGGCCGTAAACGCGCTTAGCTACAGCCGCGCCGGCCAACCGCCTCGATGTGATCGCAGCTACGGCAACGAGGCCGATTGTGGTTGCGATACCAAGCGTAAGCGAGATGAGAACCAGCACCACCATCACCGGAGTTCCCTGGATCCAGGCAAACCCGAGAACGGAAATGGTTAGCGGGCACGGGAGGAGGCCAATGCCAAGGGTGATGGCGCCGGTTTGGTGATGGTGATGCTCGTGACTTTGTCGGAGGCTCTGCCACAGCATAATCAGCCCGGCAAATACGATCAGGCCATAGCCGAAGATTGTGAACCACGGCGAACCGCGTCCCGACAGCGACACGCTCTGCCCGATGACAAACGTCAGCGCCAGAAAAGCAAGGAAGCCGGACACGACATGGAGCAAGGAAGCCGATAAGGCGACGCGCAAGCCGGTCGCAAGGCTGCCCTCGCGGCCGAGAAAATATGCAACCAACGCCGCCTTCCCATGCCCTGGCGTGAGCGCGTGAAGTGCTCCAAGAGCAAATGCTAAGCCCAAGCCGCCAACGCCGCCTGCACGCACCTCGTTGGCTAAGCCGCGCATGATACCGCCCTGTGCTTGGGCTAGCAGAACAATGAGCCAGTCCGGCATATGTGCGTTTCGATTGCCTCCATCCTATGCGGCTGGTCGATGCCGCAAAGAGTGGTTAGCCTTACCCTATGAACCATCATGCTGTCGTCCTTGCTCTGATCTCGGCTGCCCTCTTCGGCGTGTCAACACCTGCTGCGAAGCTGCTTCTCGGAACGATCGATCCTGCCGTTCTCGCCGGGTTGCTTTACTGCGGCGCCGGTATCGGCGTCGGTCTGTTGCGGCACGTCACCCGTTATGCGTTCCCTAATGCCGGTCTTGCGGAAGCGCCATTGCAGAGACACGATTTACCGTGGCTTGCCGGAGCGATCGCAGCTGGCGGTGTAGCCGGGCCAGTGCTCCTGATGGCAGGGCTTTCACGAACAGACGCGTCGACCGCCTCACTTCTCTTGACCCTCGAAGGGGTTGCGACGGCGCTGCTGGCTTGGTTTGTGTTTCGCGAGAGCTTCGATCGGCGCATCGCCGTTGGCATGGCGTTCCTTGTCAGCGGAGCCATCGTCCTGGCGTGGTCGGGTGGGCCCTCGGCTTCCAGCCTGCTCGGGCCGCTTCTCATCGTGGGAGCATGTCTGGCGTGGGGTATCGACAATAACCTCACGCGAAAAGTGTCGCTCGCGGATCCGCTGCAGATTGTCCAAATCAAGGGGCTCGTGGCTGGCCCGGTCAACCTGCTACTCGGATTGGTGATCGGCAGCAGCCTTACCACACTCAGTGCCTCGGTCATCGCCGGCATCGTCGGATTCATCGGTTACGGCATCAGCTTGGCGCTATTCGTCCGAGCTCTAAGGTATCTGGGAACGGCGCGCACAGGCGCATACTTCTCGACTGCTCCGTTCCTCGGCGCAGTCGTGTCCGTCATGTTCTTAAGTGAACCTCTGACGCTCCAGCTTGCGGCTGCGGGCGCGCTCATGGCAGTCGGTGTCTGGCTGCATGTCACGGAGGTGCACGAGCATGAGCACGAGCATCAGCCGATGGAGCACGAGCATCTGCATGTTCACGACGAGCACCATCAGCACGAGCACTCCGCTGACGATCTACCGGGCGAGCCGCACTCTCACCCGCACCGTCACAAACGGCTCAGCCATACTCACCCGCACGTTCCCGACATGCATCATACTCATGGGCATTGATGGATTGGCAACAGCAAAACCATGGCACGTCGGCTTCGAGAGGCATTGCGGACGCCTCCAAGAGAAATGCTTGACCCTTCAAGCATTCGCTTCGAATGTCTACTTTCTCTACTGCATGGTGTCGATAGTCGGGCCATTATCCGCGACGATCTAAGGGCTATTTTCGTTTGGACCGCAAACGCACATTGAGGTCCGTTCCAAGTACCACTGCCATTAAGTGACGCGGCAGTGGCAATGCGCGAGAGCGAAGTTATCGCTCACGTGCCGTTAAACCTCTGTACCTGGGCAAACCTCTGTACCCGGGTTCGGTCGGCACGGCGATCAATGCTCGGCAACCGGATGTAACCGAACCCAGCAGCGTTACGCCCCGTTAAAAGTTTCTCGCCGGCAATTTCTTAGCTGCAGGGAATGCAGATCCGCACTGAGCACGACACAAGCAGGCGACGATTCGAGCTGACCTTGTACGGTAGCTGTCTGACCGACAGGAACATCTTGACGGACCCGGAGAACCGGCCGCTCGCTAGCGGAGGCGTGCAGCGATCGTGTTCATCTGCTCGATCTCACGCCGCTGCCCCTGCGAGATTTCCTGACAGAGTTTGACCAACTCTGGATCCCGAAGTTTGGCTTCACGGCACATCAAGATCGCACCCGAATGGTGCGGTATCATAGATTGGATGAACTGGCGGTCATCGATCAGCGCTTGACTCCGAGTCGCCCAGAACGAGCCGAGGGTAACTACGGCGAAGACAAAGTAGAGGGCCATATTGGTGCGGGCATCACGATACATTCCGGCCATTGTCGCCATCATCAAGATACCCATCGGTGCCCACATGGTGAGCGCCATGTAGAGCATGTTCAGGTTATTACGATAGTCGCCCCAGCCATCGATCATAGTGTACATCACGAGGTACATGACCATCAGGCTAAGCAGCATGTTCAAGCCGAGCATTGCATATGCGTACCCGCGGGAATGGCTCTGTTGTTTATGAGATGCTTCATTCATCGAGCCACTACCTCTCCGTCGAGTTCTACTAGGTCCTGCCGGAGCAAGAGAAAGAACGCGCAGCACCCGCGAATGTTTCGTCCATGCGGCCGCCTCGCGCCGTCACGGCACCAGCAGCTAGTCATAAGGTTCCGAGAAAGCCTCTCTCAACCCCGAGACCAGAGCTGCGGCCGACAGACAGATGGCAGACGGAAGAATGGCGCAGGCCCAACTGTAACTTGGCCTGCGCCATTCGAACTTAGGCAGCGGCCGCCGCAGGGTAGCCGGCGCGCTGCAACGCCGCTTCGAAGTCGGCGCGCGGGCGCTGAGAGGCCACGTCTACCTTCCGGGCCTTCGTATCGATGGTCACCTTTGCCTGGGCGTCCACGCTCTGGATCGCCTTGGTGACGCTTCGGGCGCAGCCGCCGCAGGCCATGTTCTTGATGTCGAACTGCATGAGGATCTCCTTTTGTCTCTCATGCCCATCCAGATGGCGGTTTCCAGCGTGGGAAGGTCAAGAGGCAGTGAGATCTTTTTTTGGGGGGGCCTTGACCTTCCCACGGCTGGAAGCCCCACCTTTCACTCTAGATGAACATCAGTTGCGAAAGAATATCGCCATGAACGCGCCGATCAGAAACAGCTCTGGCGCCCGAAACGCGGTCATCCTGCCGGTCGCAGGTATGAACTGCGCGTCCTGTGTGGGACGCGTGGAGAAGGCGCTGAAATCGGTGCCAGGCGTCAAAAGCGCCAGCGTCAACCTCGCGGCGGAGCAGGCGGAGGTGACGGGCTCCGGCCCGATCGCGTATGGGGACTTGGTCGCCGCTGTCAATGATGCCGGCTACTTCGTTCAGGCGACCCGGGCGAAGCTGGCCATCGAAGGCATGACCTGTGCATCCTGCGTTGCGCGGGTCGAGCGTGCGCTTGCATCTATTCCCGGCGTCGTTGCGGCACGGGTGAACCTTGCCACCGAGCGCGCGACCGTCGAGGGATCGATTGACGCGGCTCTGCTCGTCAAGGCCGTTGAGAATGCCGGCTACGACGCGCGAGTGGTGAGCGCCGGAGCGCCCGATGCAGCGACGGCCGCTCACAAGGAGGCGGAGACCGCCGGCTTGAAGCGCGATCTCGCCGTCGCAGCGCTGCTCAGCTCGCCCATTGTCGTACTGGAGATGGGCTCGCACCTCGTTCCGGTGATCCACGATCTGATCATGCGGACCGTCGGCCTGCAGGCGAGTTGGTACATCCAGTTCGCACTGACCACGCTAGTTCTGTTCGTCCCCGGACGCCGGTTCTACACGAGGGGCCTGCCGGCGCTGCTGCGGCTGGCCCCCGATATGAGCTCGCTCGTCGCCGTCGGCACGCTTGCGGCCTATCTCTATTCGCTCGTCGCCACCTTTGCGCCGCAGCTCCTGCCGCCTGGCACCGTCAACGTCTATTACGAGGCCGCCGCGGTGATCGTTACCTTGATCCTGCTCGGTCGCTTTCTTGAGGCACGCGCCAAGGGACGGACGTCCGAGGCGATCAAGCGCCTGGTTGGCTTGCAGCCGAGGATCGCGCATGTCCGGCGCGGCGACAGCGTTCTCGACCTCGACATTGACGAGTTGGTGGCGGGTGACGTCGTCGAAATCCGGCCCGGCGAGCGCGTGCCGATCGACGGCGAAGTGCTGCAGGGCGAGAGCTACATCGATGAATCGATGATCACCGGCGAGCCGATCCCGGTGGCCAAGGAAGCGTGGAGCGCCGTCGTTGGCGGAACCGTCAACCAGAAAGGCGCGCTGAGCGTTCGGGCGACCGCCATCGGCAACGCGACCGTGCTCGCGCAGATCATCCGCATGGTCGAAGAGGCGCAAGGCTCGAAGCTGCCCATCCAGGCTTTGGTGGACCGGGTGACGATGTGGTTCGTGCCGGCGGTCATGGCCGTGGCGGCCGCGACATTCGCGATCTGGCTCATCTTCGGGCCGGATCCCGCGCTCACCTTCGCCGTCGTCAACGCGGTCGCCGTGCTCATCATCGCTTGCCCCTGCGCCATGGGGCTCGCCACACCGACCTCGATCATGGTCGCCACCGGCCGCGGCGCCGAGATGGGTGTGCTCTTCCGTAAGGGCGAAGCGTTGCAATTGCTGAAGGACGCCCGGGTAGTAGCGATCGACAAGACCGGAACGGTGACGGAGGGCCGCCCCGTTCTCACCGATCTCGGCGTCACCGAGGGATTCGATCGCGGCAACGCGTTGGCGCTCGTCGCCGCCGTGGAGGCGAAGTCCGAGCATCCGATCGCGCGGGCGATCGTGGACGCGGCAACGAATGAGGGGCTTTGCCTGCCGGAGGTCAGCCGGTTCGAGTCGATCACCGGCTTTGGCGTCTCGGCGGAGGCGGGTGGCACGCCTGTCGAGATCGGCGCCGACCGCTATATGCGATCGCTGGGCCTCGATGTCGCACCGTTTGCGGCGACCGCCAGCCGACTCGCCGACGAGGGCAAGTCACCGCTCTATGCCGCGATCGATGGCAAACTGGCCGCGATCATCGCGGTTGCCGATCCCATCAAAGCCTCGAGCTCCGATGCGATCGCAGCCTTGCATGGTCTCGGGCTGAAGGTCGCAATGATCACCGGCGACAATGCTCGCACCGCCGGCGCCATCGCCCGCCAGCTCGGCATCGACGAGGTCGTCGCGGAAGTGCCGCCGGAAGGCAAGGTCGAAGCGGTCCGTCGCCTCAAGCAAGCCTATGGTCGGTTGGCCTTCGTTGGCGATGGCATCAATGATGCGCCGGCGCTGGCGGAGGCGGATGTCGGCCTCGCGGTCGGCACCGGCACCGATATCGCGATCGAGGCGGCCGACGTGGTGTTGATGTCCGGCAGCATCAAGGGCGTCGCGGACGCCTTCGCGCTATCTAAAGCCACCATAGACAATATTCGCCAGAATCTGTTCTGGGCGTTCGCCTATAATGTCCTGCTCATTCCGATCGCGGCCGGTGTGCTCTATCCGGTGGCCGGCATCCTACTGTCGCCGGTGCTCGCCGCGGGCGCGATGGCACTTTCGAGCGTCTTTGTGTTAGGCAACGCATTGCGACTCCGGCGCTTTCGGCCACGGACCGCTACTGGTGCGCATGTGTCGGCGACTGTGATGCAGTACGAGCGCCACTCTCATCTGTGAGCTTCGAAAGGAGCGCGGCGTGAACATCGGCGACGCGGCGCGCGCTTCAGGCGTGAGCGCCAAGATGATCCGGTACTATGAGCAGAGTGGCCTGATCCCCAAGGCGGGCAGGACGGCGGGGGGCTATCGCGACTATTCGGCGAATGATGTCCACATGCTTCGTTTCGTGCGACGCGCGCGCGATCTCGGCTTCTCGATAGTAGAGATCGAGGAGCTGCTGCAGCTCTGGCGAGACCGCAGTCGACAGAGCGCCGATGTAAAGCGAATCGCGCTCGCACGCATCGCCGACCTGCGCCGCCGGATCCATGCGATGGAGGAAATGGCGGCGACGCTGCAGCATCTGGCTTCGAGCTGCTCGGGAGACCATCGGCCCGACTGCCCAATACTCGCGGATCTTGAGCAAGGGGAGGTCGCGAAGCCGCGACGCACGCGCGGCGCCATCGATGAAGCGCCACAGTGAGCTGCAGACCAACGCTTTTGTCAGAGCGCACAATGTCTACAACGCCGCCGCGGCGCAGTGATGTCCGTCTTCTGTTGGCGCTGATGCGGCGCAAGCAGACCCTACCCGCCCTGACGTGATCGCGCGGGAACGTTCAGTGCCGCTAGAGCATCAACCGAGGATCAGTGTCGCCCCTGGCCATGTGAAGTGAGGCAGTGCAAAAAAGGCTGTAAATCCGGCAGCGCCCGCTACGACGGAGGCCCCCGCGAGCGGAAGTAAAAAACGGACGGGCCCGGCAGTGGCGGCGACAATGAGACGGCCTGCAGCGTTGGTCGCGAGCGCGATCAAGACGGCATGGCCCACCGCCTCCGTATCGGCTGACGATCCGAGAAGCCGCAGGGCGCTCAGAACCGCAACGTCAATATCGAAGATGCCGGACACCGCCGAGGTCACTACCATCCCTGCCGATTGGCCCGAGGCGGCCGCCGCGCTGATGGTCGAGACTGTGGCGAACAGCATCGCGAAGATCAGCAGCGCCCCGAGCTCGAAAGGATTTCGAAGGGAGCTGTCACCGTCGCCAGCCAAGCGACCGCGCGTGAGGTAAAGGCCGCCACAAACCGCCAAGCCGGCGACTGCAGACAGAATGGCAAGGCCCACGACTCCTAGAACCGAGGGTGCGACAATGGCGACAATGCCGGTGACGCGTAGCACGGAGACGGCGGCAGCGAGCGTAGCGGCTCCTGCAAGGGGCCATGGATTGCCGCCTGCGGCCGCCGTGCGCGCCAGCGCAAGGGTGACAGCGGTGGACGAGACGACTGCGCCCGCCAATCCGCCGAGCAGGGCGCCACGCGTAGTGCCGAGGACACGTACGGCGATGTAGCCGAGAAACGAGATCGCGGCGGTAAGAACTGTGAAGATCCAGACCTGCCGCGGGTTGAAGCCGCCCCAGGGATCAATCGCCTGCGACGGAAGGAGCGGAAGGACGATCGCCGTCATCACCGCGAGCACCAGCGAGGCACGCAGCTCCAACCAGGAGATACGTCTCAGCAGCCCGTGAAGAAGATCGCGGCTGGCGAGAAGGACCGCGAGCGCCGTGCCGCTTGCGGCGGCGGCGCGCTGATCGCCGACAACAGCCAGCGCGCCGAGCACGAAGACACCTATCCCGGCGACGACGCCAGTCACACTAAAGTCTGCATCGTGGATGGCTTCGCGACTCTTGTACCAGGCGAACACCGCAGTGAAGGCGATGAGGCCTGCGATCAGCAGCGAGGGCGCCTCGAGGCTGCGAGCGAGCGCGGCGAACAGGCCACCCAGCAGTCCCGTGATAGCGTAGGTGCGAATGCCGGCTGTCCGTGCGCCGTCCGGTGCGTCACGCTCGCGCCAGCCTCGCTCCAGGCCAACCAGCAACCCAATGGCAAGCGCCAGGCCGAGCTTGGCGATCAACGATTCCATCGCCAATCTCCCGATGGCCGCCGGCCATGAGCGAGACGGAATCCATCTTTCGGATGCGCGCGGAGCATCGATCCTGGCCAGAACGACGTCAAGCCTCGACCTCGATAATGGTCCCGGCCCGGGCAGCATAGTCGAGCGCGTAGGCGAGTTCGCCCCTCGTCTCGGCGTGCACATGGAGTAGCGGCTGGCCGCGATCGATTTCGTCGCCAATTCGAACGGCCATTTGAATGCCTGCCGCCTTTGCTTCCGGAGCTCCGGCAAGCTTGGCGAGCCGGGAGAGCTTGCGGTTGTTGATATGTGCGACACGCCCGGCGCGCCCCGCGCTCAGGGGATGGACATATGACGCCTTGGGCGGCGTGCGGAGCCCTCCCTGCGCTTCGCATATCGCCTCGAACTTTGACCACGCCCGAGCGCTCGAAAGCGTTTCGAGTGCCAGGTTGACGCCTTCTCCGATCGCGGCCTTGCCACCAATCTCTAGCGCCGCTCCGGCCAGCGCCGCCGCTCGTCGACGCAGATCGTCGGGTGCACCCGACGTGTTCTTCAGGACGGCGAGCACGTCCCACGCCTCCAGTGCCGGTCCGATGCCGCGACCCGCAGGTTGAGCGCCGTCGGTCTGGACGCAGGTCGTCGCAAGGCCGAAGCGCGTGGCCACGCCGGCGAGGCGAGAGGCAAGGCGATTTGCGGCATCCTCGCCGCGCACCTTGACCGTCGGACCGACCGGGATGTCGATGACGACATGGGTCGCCCCCGCCGCGATCTTCTTGGACAGGACCGAAGCGACGAGCTGGCCCTCGGTGTCGACATCGAGTTCGCGCTCGATCCGCACGAAGATGTCGTCAGCGGGACTCAAATGAACGGCACCACCCCAGGCAATGCAGCCTCCCTCGTTCTCTACGACACGCCTCAGAGTCGCGGTGTCGAGCTCGACTGGTGCCAACGTTTCCATGGTATCGGCGGTGCCGGCCGGCGAGGTGATGGCGCGCGAGGAAGTCTTGGGCATGACCAGCCCGTTCGCGGCCACAATCGCGACGACGATCGGCGTAGTCCTGTTACCAGGGAGGCCACCTACACAGTGCTTGTCGATGACAGTCGGTGCGTTCCACCGCATCCTCTCGCCGACATCGATCATGGCGCCAGTCAGGTCGGCGGTTTCATTCTCATCAAGGGGCAGCGCGGCGCTCGCGGTGAGGAACGCGGCAAGATGGACTTCGGTATAGCGCCCGGCGACCACGTCGCGCAGGATTTCGCCAAAGGCCCGAGCGTCAAGGCGATTGCCGTAGATGCGCTGGCGCACACTGGCGAGAGAATCGATTGCGGGGGCATGGCTCACCCGGATCGCGTCGCCGTCGCTCAGGCCGAGTCGTTGCCAGGCCGTCTCGGAAAGACCAACCTCGTCGATGGCGATCAGCCCATCGCCGTCAACCTGAAACAAGGTGGCCTGAACGTCTGCGCTACCGTTCGAGACGAGCACCTGCGAGCGGGCAGACAGGCCCTCCGAACGACAGACGTGGCAGTCGGTGCGCATCACGACCACCGCCTGATGCTGCGTGTGCAGTCGAATGCGTCGGACCCGAAGCGTCGGCTGCGCCGGGATGGTGAGGTCGTCTTGCGTCATAGCTCAAATGCCTGGTCTTGACGCGAGACCACCGCGTCCCATCCGAGCTCGCGGTCAATACGAACGCGCAAGGCTTCGGAAGCTTCATCTTCGCCGTGCACAATGAACACGCGGGAAGGCGGACGCCGGAAACCGGATAGCCATCGGATCAGCTCATTGGCGTCAGCATGGGCCGACAGCATTGACAGCTCCTCAACGGCGGCTCGGACCGGAATCCAAAAACCGTGAATCTTGGTCTCTTGTGCGCCCTGCAGCATGGCACGGCCGCGCGTGCCCGCCGCCTGAAACCCGGAGAACAAGATCGTGTTGCGCAAATCGGGGGCGAAAGTCTTCAGGTGATGAAGCACTCGACCGCCGGTCGCCATGCCGCTCGCCGAGATCACCACCTTCGGGTAGACGCTAGCGGTAATGGTCTTCGAACCTTCAACGTCGCGGGTGTAGGTCGCGATCGCGCAGACCTCCTTGCATTGCTCCGGCGTCAGCCGATGATCGTGGCGGTGAGCGTGCAAGAGGTCGGTGGCATCGATCGCCATCGGGCTGTCTAGATAGACAGGCACCTGAGCCAACCGTCCCGCCGTCTTGAGTTTCCAGAGATGGTAGAGCAGGGACTGGGCGCGACCGACGGCGAAGGCGGGGACAACCACCGTCCCTCCGCGCGCGACCGTGCGCTCGACGATGCCGCCAAGCGCTTCTGTTGGGTCCGCCGCGTCGTGCAGGCGGTTGCCATAGGTCGACTCGATAACGACATAGTCGGCCTCCGGCACCGCAGCTGGATCGGGGAGAATCGGATCGTCGTAGCGGCCAAGATCGCCAGAGAAAGCGACGCGGCGTCCACCCCATTCGATCTCGGCAGTCGCGGCGCCCAAGATGTGACCGGCATGGCGGAACGTCAGCGTCGCGCCGAACGGCAGCTGAACCGGCTTGTCGAAAGGAAGCGGCGAGAAAAATTCGAGGCTGCGTTCGGCATCGCGAATGCCGTAAAGCGCAAGCGCCGGCTTATGCTTAGAAAATCCCTTCCGGTTCGCGTATTCCGCATCCTTTTCTTGAAGGTGCCCGCTGTCCTTGAGAATGAGCTCCGCTACATCGCGCGTCGCCTCCGTCGCGTAGATCCTCCCCCGGAAGCCGTCCCGCACGAGCTTTGGAAGATAGCCCGAATGGTCGAGATGGGCATGCGTCAGGATGACCGCGTCGATGCTCGACGGCGCGACCGGTAATGGCGCCCAGTTCAGGTCGCGCAGGTTTTTGAGGCCCTGAAACAGGCCGGAGTCGATGAGGATGCGCTTGTCCCCGTTGGAGAGGAGATGCTTCGAGCCGGTGACGGTACCAGCGCCGCCGAGGGAGGTGAGTGTGAGCATGTCGTCCTTCAATGCGTGGGAGTCGAAAGATCGGCGGGAGTGCCTTTCCCATCGATGGCATTGCATTCGGCGGCCGTGAGCAGATCTTCGCGCGACCAGCCGGCCAGTGGGACGGCTGAGTCGATCAGATGCGCCCACGAGCAACGGTTGGCGAACAGCATGCCGGCGACGTCGAGAGTCCCGCCCCGGCTGATGTAGCCGCGCGCTGCAGTTTGCTTCGGCCCGCCGTCGAGCCGTCGCAGCAGACCGAGCATCGGCTCAGGACGCGTGTGCGAAACGATCAAGCGCGGAACATTGAGTGGGAACAGACCCGCGAGCGTGTCGTCTGCCACCACGAAGCGCGCCTCGATCGGGTCACGCGGAACGCGGAAACGCCCGGGCTCGGTCAGCGCGGTCACCAGCACGCGGCGTCCGCGCTTCTTGAGACGACGGGCGGCCTTGAGCGCCTCCTCTAGTTGATAGGCACCGATCGCGACGATCTGCAGCTCCGCGGCGTCTACCTGGCCGTCTATGTGAGCGGCGCCGTCGGTGACGAAACGGACGGCGGCGTCGCCATCGAAGCGATGCGGCATGTCGCGCTTCGAGACGATCACGCAGGCGACTTGCCCACGTCCCTCGAACACCGAAGCCATTGTGGCGACGGCGCTGTTGGCGTCGACCGGAAACAGGACGCGCGCCGTGTCGGACATCTCGCCCAGGAGCGCCTCGCCGACAGTAGAATCCTGGTGCGACTGCTCGTTCTTCGAATTCTCCCAGGTGTGCGAGGTGACGACCAGCGGCACCGAGATCCAGCCCGGCTCCTTTCCATCCTCGCGTTGCCGGCGGGCGAACACAATCTCCTGACGCAGGCCGCCGAGCATCTTCATCGCGAAGGCCTCGTAACTGACGATGAGGTTGATCCCGCCCTTGTTGGCAAGAGCCGCTGCGGCGACCGCCTCCTCGTTCAGCGCCGTTATCACGCTGCCATCGCGAGCCTCGGCCACACCTGTCTCCGGCGCGTTGACGCGATGGCATAGCCGCTCGAGGGTCGCGCCCATATGGTTGGAGCTGAGTTCGTCCGGGTTGCCGACCCGGACCCGCAACGCCGGATTGGCGTCGACAAGGCGCACGAACCAACGGTCGAGGGCATGCATGGCACAATCCGGTGGCGTGTTTATTCCGGTCCATTGCGGCTGCGGCAGGTTTGGTGCCAACGGACGGCGCGAAGCGAGTGGGTGTCGGCTTTCCGCCGGCCGTTTCTGCTCCTGATGAATGGCGATGGCGGCCACGGCTGCCTCGATGTCGACCGGTGCGACGAACAGAGCGCGGGCCGCATCGTTGAACGCATTGCGCGCAGCTTCGTCGCGGGAGGGGTTAGTGATGAGCGGCAGGTTGTGCGCCGCATTGGTGCCCGCGCCAGGGAAGCCGAAGCCTTTTAAGGTTTCGGCGATGGCATAGGGCATCGGGGCGGGATAGCGGCGGGCTGGATCGTCGGCAAAACGGCCCAGGCGCTCTTCCGCCGTCAGGATAGCCCAAACGAAGTCGGCAGGGTCGCGGCCGTCGATGATGAAGGGATCAAAGCCGTTAAGCCGGAGATGATCGGCCAGCCAGTCCGCACCGCCCTGCTGCGCGATCTGAGCGCGCTCCTCGATGCGTCGGCCGTTGAGAATCATGATCGGAACAACGAGGCCACTATCCTCTGCCCGCCACCAGCGCACCGTCCAGTCCGAACCACGCTGTTCCTCAAACGCCCCATCACTCAGAAAGGCGATCAGGCTCTCTCCCGGCAACGGCGCATGAACGTATTGAACTTCGGCAAAGCCGAGATAGCCGCCCTCCGAGATCGCACCAGCGGTATTCGGACCGGCATGGCTGCCGAGCGGGACCGCCGGCCGGCCGTCGGCGCCGATCGCGTAGGAGTAGAAATCGGCGGCAAGCTGGGACAGCCCCTTCTCGCTGCAGTCGTATCGCCCTTTCTGCGCATCGGAGACATCGCCGGTGAGCGCGTTGATCGCTTCAATAGCGGCGACGCAATGGCCTTGTCCCATCAACCAGGAGCGGGTTGTGGCTGAGATCGCGTTGGCAGTGAGATACCCGACAAAGGCGGGCACCATGTTCAATGATCCGCCGGTATGCCCTTCCGGGATAGCCTTAAAGGCTTCGACAGGCAGCGATGCTCCAGAAAGGTCGACACGCTTCGCATAGGTCATATGAACGACCGTCCACATTCCCGCGCAGGTCAGCCGGTCAGCGGCGGCGAGACGGCGGTAAAGCTCATCCTGATCCAGTCTGGCCGACTGCGCGAAGGCCCGGATACGCTCGATCGTCTCATCGCCATGATTGATCGGCCCGTAGCCGGCCCGCCAGTGTTCGAAGGCTGAAGACGTCGTAGCGGCCATGCGCTGCTGCCTATCTTGGATTCGTGGAGCTCTTTGTATCAGCTGCGCTATGCGACCCCGCCGGTCCAGGGCGGTGGATCGCTCGCGGGAAAGGAGTCGATACCGGCGCGCTCGACATCGTCGAGCGGTTCGGGTGGGCGCCGATGGCGGATCAGTTCTAAGTCGGAAGTGTCCGCGGCTGCTATCGCATCGGCGATCAGTGGGGCAAGCCCGATCACGTTGCTCGGGTGAATGACGGCATCGGTCGAGACGATCCTGCCGCAGAGAGGCGTCAGCCGCTCAAAGGAGTCGCCGGCGAAAATGCCATGCACAACGGCGACGTCCGGGCGGGAGAAGCCCTGCAACGGCAGCTTACGCGCCGCTTCGATGAGCGTGTTGCCAGACGAGGCAATATCGTCGACCAGAACAGGCTGGAGGCTATTCCATTGCGAAAGGTCCGGCAGCTCGATGTCTACATCGCGATCGCCATGGCGAACCTTGCGCAGCACCGTGTGCGGCGCGCCGATTCGCGCCGCAATCGCCGACACCCACTGCTCGCTTTCCTCGTCGGGACCGATGACGAGCGGCCTGGCAATCGACGCGTCGATCCAGTTCGCTAGGAGCGAGGCCGCATGCACCGTGAGCGCCGGGATGTCGTAGAGCGCAGACAGCGCCGGATAGCGGTGCAAGTGCGGATCGACTGTGACAAGGCGATCGAAACTCGATGATACCAGGCGTGCGAAGGTTCGTGAGGTGATGGCCTCGCCCGGCCGGAAGCGCCGATCTTGCCGCATATAGGCGAGATAGGGAGCAATCAGCGCGACCTCGGAGGCGCCTAGCGACCGCGCCGCATCGGCGACGAAGACAAGGCGCAGGAAGCCCTCATCAGGCCGAGCGAGGGTAGAAATCAGAAGAACCGCCTTGCCAGTCACATCAGAGACAAGGCGCACATAGCTTTCGCCGTCCGGGAAATAGCGGGTTTCGATGGCGCCCAGTTCCCCTACGCCCGCGTCCGCAAGACTTCGTGCAAAAGCGTCGTTCCCCGGCAGCGCCAGAATGATTGGCTTAGGACGATCGTTGGGGGGAGAGACGCGGGCCATTGCTTTGTCTTTCTCGATCTCGTCTCGGTGGTGGCTGCACGCATCGTCGGTTTGGTCATTTCGTCCGCCACGGGAAGAGACGTTCCTGATAACGCCGCACGGAAAGCCAATTCTTTAATCGAGATCAAGTTCTGGGTGTTGCGGCAAAGGGAGCTTCCGAACGCAAACTTGATTTGAGTTAAAGTTTGAGCCGTTACGGAAGCGCATCGTCGCCGCCGAGCGCTTGAATGGACCATTGTTGGCGAGAGCTAGATCGGCTTTAGCGCTCAAAGAAGGGCCGGTCGGTTACGCGCCTGTTCAATCGGATCGGGCCGTGACGGGCGAGAGTTAAAGTACGGAAGGCGCCTGATGGAAAATAAGAACAAGGCTCCCGCCAAACAGGTGCTCAAATTCGATATCGTATACTTCATCGCCGTTGTCTTCGCCGTACTCCTCATTCGAGATCTGCTGGTCGGCCAGAGCCACGTGAAGGTCATCCCCTATAGCGAATTCCAGAGCCTGGTCGAAAAGGACGGCGTCACCGACCTGGTTGTCGGACCGACCCAGATCACCGGAGCCTACAAACAGCCGGTCGACAAAGGCGCCCCCGCGCATTTCTCCACCGTTCGCGTCGATCCTCAGATCGCCGATGCCTTGACGCGCCGTAATATTTCCTTCTCCGGGCAGCCCGCGCCGGGCCTCTTCGAAAACCTGCTGTCGTGGCTGATGCCGGCCGCGATGTTCGTGCTGATTTGGATGTTTCTGCTGCGCCCGATGATGGCCGGGCAGCATGGCGGTCTGATGAGCATCGGCCGCAGCCGCGCCAAGGTCTATGCTGAGAACGACGTGAAGGTTACATTCGCCGATGTCGCGGGCGTCGATGAAGCCAAGCAGGAACTCGCCGAAGTCGTAGGGTTCCTGAAAGACCCCACGACCTATGGCCGACTCGGCGGCCGCATTCCCAAGGGTCTGCTGCTCGTCGGACCGCCCGGAACGGGCAAGACGCTTCTCGCGCGTGCCGTCGCCGGGGAATCGGGCGTTCGGTTCTTCTCGATCACCGGCTCCGAATTCGTCGAGATGTTTGTTGGCGTTGGAGCCTCGCGCGTGCGCGACCTTTTCCAACAGGCACGCGAGCAGGCACCCGCCATCGTGTTCATCGATGAGTTGGATGCACTCGGCCGGGCGCGAGGCATCGATGCGCCCGGGGGCGGGCATGATGAGAAGGAGCAAACGCTCAATCAGCTGCTCGCCGAGATGGACGGTTTCGATCCGAGCATCGGCATTGTCGTTCTGGCGGCGACCAACCGACCCGAGATCCTTGACCCGGCGCTGCTGCGTGCCGGACGCTTCGATCGCCAGGTTCTCGTCGACCGTCCTGATCGTCAGGGCAGGATCGACATTCTCAATGTGCACCTGAAGAAGATAAGTGCGGCGCCCGATCTCGAGGTCGCGGCAATTGCCGCGCTCACCCCAGGCTTCACCGGCGCCGATCTCGCGAATCTCGTCAACGAGGCCGCGCTTGTCGCAACGCGCCGAGACGCGACGGCCACCACCCTCGACGATTTCACACAGGCTGTTGAGCGCATCGTTGCCGGACTCGAAAAGAAGAGTCGCATCTTGATCCCTCGCGAGCGCGAAATTGTCGCCCATCACGAGATGGGACACGCCCTTGTTGCCATGGCGCTGCCGCAGACCGACGTGGTGCAGAAGGTCTCGATCATCCCGCGCGGCATCGCTGCGCTTGGGTACACACTTCAGCGGCCGACGGAGGATCGGTTCCTCATGAGCCAATCCGAATTACAGGATCGTATGGCGGTGCTGCTCGGCGGACGCGCTGCCGAAAGCTTGGTGTTCGACGAGATCTCGACAGGCGCGGCGGACGATCTCGTCAAGGCGACAGACATCGCGCGCAACATGGTCGTTCGATTCGGAATGTCGAAGGAGCTCGGACAGGTCGCCTACGAGTCGGAGGCAGGCGGCTTCCTGGTCGGCCAAACCCCGGTCTGGCGCCCCCGAACCTATAGCGATGAGACGGCCAAAGCCATCGACCACATGGTGAAAGATCTCATCGAGCACGCCTTCCAAAAAGCCCACTCTGTCCTCGAACGCAACCGTTCTGTGCTCGACACGAGCGCGCGAGAGCTTCTTGCCCGAGAAACGCTTGGTCCCGACGATCTTGCGAAGTTGACCCTTGGTCTCGAGCGCGAGGCGCCGCGTCAGCCAGGCCTCGCTTTGGTCAAGTGATGCGGATCGGAAATTGCCACATCAGCCTGCTCGGCGGGCGCTCGCTGCTCAAGAGGACGTAAGGTGCGCAGATCTACGGTTGTCGTCATCATCGTATTGGTCGCCACCGCTGCGGCCGGCGCCTATGTGTATTGGCTCGGAACGCAAAATCGCGTGCCGGCGGGATTGGCGCGGGTGAATGGAAGGATCGAGGTCGAGCGCGTCGACATTACCAGAAAGTACGCCGGCCGCTTAGCTGAAGTGGCGGTGAATGAGGGGGCCAACGTCAGGAAGGGCGATGTTCTCGCCCGCCTCGATACGAGCGAGATACAGGCCCAGTTAACGGCCGCAAGAGCCGCCATCCACCGCAGCCACCAGAGCGTAGCCAGCGCGGAGGCGAGTGTTGCCCTACGCGAGGCCGAACTAAATCTCGCGCAGATCGAGCTTCAGCGCGTCGTCGATCTTATGCGATCGAACACTTCGACGCAGGCCGAGCAGGACCGCCGAACGGCACAGCGTGACATTTCAAGGGCATCGCTTCGGACGGCGAAAGCGGCCGTTGAGGACGCCAAAGCCTCGGTGCAAGTCGCCGAGGCGCAGGTTAGCCAAATCGAAGCCGCCATTGCCGATATGACGTTGAAGGCTCCAGTGTCGGGACGCGTCGAATATCGCTTGGCGCAAGCCGGTGAGGTTGTCGGCGCCGGAGGGCGGGTGCTGACCGTCTTCGATCTCTCGGATGCTCACATGACGATCTACCTGCCCACGTCGACCGCCGGCCGCGTCGCAGTCGGTGCGCAAGCGCGCCTCGTGCTCGACGGCGCGGGAGGCTATGTCCTGCCCGCGACCGTGTCGTTCGTTTCCGCCGACGCACAGTTCACACCGAAATTCGTCGAGACGGCGAGCGAGCGCGAGAAGCTAATGTATCGCGTCAAGCTACACATCGACCCTGCCTTGGTCGCATCCGAGCGTGGATATGTGAAGGCGGGAATGACCGGCAATGCTTATGTCCAGATCGCAGGCGATGCCAGCTGGCCGTCCGAGCTTGCGCCGAGGCTCCCCGATGGACGCTGATCCCGCAGCGGCCGTCAGCCTGACGGGTGTCCATCATGCCTACGGAAAGGTGATCGCGCTTCGCGGTCTCGATCTTTCAATCCCGTCTGGCTCCAAACTTGCTCTCGTCGGCCCTGATGGGGTCGGCAAGTCGACGCTGCTCGGGCTAATCGCGGGTGTGCGCCGCATCCAGCGTGGCTCGGTCAGCGTCCTCGGTGGCGACATGGCGTCGACCTCGCACCGGAGCGAGGCCGCGCCCAGAATTGCCTATATGCCACAAGGCCTCGGACGCAATCTCTATCCGACCCTCTCGGTGATCGAGAACATCGACTTTTTCGCCCGGCTGTACAATCAGCCGGAGGGACGCCAACATCGGCGCATCGATCAGCTCTTGCAGGTCACCGGACTTTTTCCCTTTGCCGACCGACCGGCGGGTAAGCTGTCCGGCGGGATGAAGCAAAAGCTCGGATTGTGCTGCGCGCTCGTGCATGATCCCGATCTTCTCATCCTCGATGAGCCGACGACGGGGATTGATCCGCTGTCGCGCCGCCAGTTCTGGACGCTGATTGCGCGCTTGCAGGGCGAGCGACCTGCCATGACAGTGATCGTGGCAACAGCTTACATGGAGGAGGCGGGCGAATTCCGTCGTATCGTGGCGATGGATGACGGCGCCATCATCGCCGATGGCAGCCGGGCGGAGCTTCTTGCCCGTACCGGATCAACTACGCTCGAGCAGGCCTATATCGAACTGCAGCGCCCCGAGCGGCGCGGGGCACGCGCGGCTTCGTCAGCTCCACGTCTCGAGCGGGTTGGTGGGCCGCCGGCCATCGTGGCCGAAGGGCTGACGATGCGTTTCGCTGATTTCACTGCGGTCGACCATGTGAGCTTCCGGATCGAACGGGGTGAGATCTTCGGCTTCCTCGGCTCCAATGGTTGCGGCAAGACGACCACGATGAAGATGCTGACCGGCCTGCTGCCGGCGACGGAAGGACACGCCGAGCTCCTGGGAAAGCCGGTCGACGCGCGCGACATCATGACCAGGACGCGGATAGGCTATGTGTCTCAATCGTTTTCGCTTTACGAAGAGCTGTCGGTGCGAGGCAATCTCGAGCTGCACGGGCGGCTCTGTGGAATCAGCGGTAAGGAGCTTGTCGAACGCGTCGAGGAAGCACTGGCGCGGTTCGAGCTTACTGACATCGCGGAAACCCTGCCGGACGCATTGCCGTTGGGCATGCGCCAGCGGCTTCAGCTGGCGGCGGCATGTTTGCATAGGCCGGACGTCCTCATCCTGGACGAGCCGACCTCGGGCGTTGATCCAGCGGCCCGCGATCGCTTCTGGAGCCTTCTGCTGGAGATGTCGCGGCGCGACGGTGTCACAATCTTCATCTCAACGCACTTCATGAACGAAGCCGAACGCTGCGACCGCGTCTCTCTCATGCATGCGGGTCGGGTGCTGGCCGTTGGTGCGCCGCAGGAGCTTCAGGTCGCGCGCGGCGCGGAGAGCCTCGAAGACGCCTTCATCGCCTATCTGGAGGACGCGACCGCGACAGGATCGGAAGAACAAGCTGTCAATGGCGCGATCTCATTCGTCGAGTCCGCGTCGTCTCCCCGCGAAGACGGCCCCACTGAGCCCCATAGGCCGCGCTTGGCCTCTGTAAGGCGGACTTGGACGTTTGCGCGACGCGAGGCGCTGGAGCTCAGCCGGGACCGCATTCGGCTTGCCTTCGCTCTGATCGGCCCACTCCTGCTCATGGCAGCCTTCGGATATGGCATTTCCTTCGACATCGAAGGCCTGCGCTACGCAGTGCTCGACCGCGACCAATCGCTGGAAAGTCGAGCATTTCTCGACCAGTTCTCAAGCTCCCGGTATTTCGTCGAGCACGCAAGGCTTGACGACGAGATCCAGATCGATCGGCGCTTACGCGCCGGCGAGCTGAAATTTGCCATCGACATCCCGCCCGGCTTCGGCCGCGATCTGTTGCAGGGGCGCCGACCGGAAATCGGCTTCTGGCTCGACGGCGGCAACACCTTCCCCGCGGAGACCGCGCGAGCATACATCCTGGGGACCGTTCAAACTTATGCCGGCGAACTCGCCCGCGCCTCGCGTAACGCCAATAGTCTCGCGGTGCAGACGCTGCGAGTCGAACCCCGGTTTCGCTACAACCAGGATTTTCGCAGCGTCTTCGCGATCACTCCCGGATCGATCATGCTGCTGCTGATCATCTTTCCTGCCATGCTGACAGCGCTCGGCGTCGTCCGGGAGAAGGAAATGGGCTCGATCGCAAATGTCTACGCATCGCCCGCGACCGTGGGTGAATACCTGTTAGGCAAGCAACTCCCCTATGTCGCGATCGGGCTCTTGAGCTATCTCAGCCTGCTTGTCTTTGCCAGCGGTGTCCTGGGCGTCGTGCCAAAAGGCTCGATGCTCGCCCTTTCAGTGGCGGCCCTCGTCTATGTCTCTGCCGCCACGGCCTTCGGCCTACTGGTATCGGCATTCGTCTCGACGCAGGTAGCCGCGATTTTCGGAACCGCCATCCTGACGGCGATGACAGCAGCCCACTACTCGGGGTTCCTGATCCCAGCTTCGTCGCTCGAAGGGCCGGCGCGCGTCATGGGTCTGTCGTTCCCCGCGCTCTGGTTCCAGACGATCAGCCTCGGCGTTTTCGCCAAGGGGCTTGATATCGCAGCCTTCACTCAGGAACTCATTGTGCTCGCAGGCTTCGCGGTAGCGTTCCTGCTGCTTGCCAGGTTGTTGATACGCAAGCAGGGGGCCTAGCGATGCGACGGTGGATGAGCAACGCCTTCCGTCTTGGCATTAAGGAATTCGCGAGCCTTTCGCGCGACGTCGTGATGGTCGTTCTCATCGCTTATGTCTTCACCTTTGCGGTCTATTCCGAGGCGACGGCGATGCGCACGGATGTCAACGATGCCAAGGTGGCCGTCATCGACGATGACCGCTCTACCCTCTCGGGTCGGATCAAAGACGCGCTGCGGTCACCATACTTTCGCCCTCCGGTCGAAATCGATCGCTCGAGCCTCGACGGCTTGATGGACAAGGGCGTCTTCATTTTCATTCTCGACATCCCGCATGGGCTGGAAGCCGACTTCCTGGCCGGTCGCAACCCGGCCATTCAAGTCAATGTCGACGCCACCACCATCTCCCAGGCGGGCGTCGGCACGGCCTATATTCAGGAGATCATCGCGCAGGAAACTAGGAGCTTTCTCAAGCACGACCGTGCCGAGACACTCGCTCCGGTCAACGCCGTGATCCGCGCCATGTTCAACCCTAATCTCGAAGCGATCACGTTTACGGCAAGTATGGGCGTCATCAACAATGTCACCATCCTCGCCATCATTCTGGTCGGCGCCGCCGTGATGCGTGAAAGAGAGCATGGTACGATCGAGCATCTTCTCGTGATGCCAGTCAGCGCGAGTGAGATCATAGCCGGCAAGATCTGGGCGAACGGGCTGGTCATCCTTTTGGCAGCCGCGTTCTCGCTTCATGTCGTGGTTGAAGTCGTTCTGCGCACATCGATCGTCGGCTCGATCGAACTATTTCTCGTAGGCACGGCCATCTACCTCTTCGCTGTCACGTCGCTCGGCATTCTGCTCGCCACGGTCGCGAATTCCATGCCGCAATTTGCGCTGCTCTCCATCCCGGTCTTCGTCTTGATGTTCCTGCTGTCCGGCTCCTTCACGCCATTCGAGAGCATGCCGCGAGCACTTCAGGTGATCATGGACCTCTCGCCGTCCACGCATTTTGTGCGCTTTGCGCAAGCGGTGCTGTACCGTGACGCAGGCATCGACGTAGTTTGGCGCGACCTATTGATCATGGCCGGACTCGGCGCGGCGTTCGTTGCGATTGCGCTTTTTCGCTTCAAGGCAATGCTCTCACGCCAGTCGTAAGAAACTTCGCTAGAGCGCGGCCCCATGAGCACGTAACCAAATGCGGATTGATTCAAACTTGACGAACGCGAGATAGTTGCCCCACGACCAAACCGATGCCCTCAACCGACAAGATCGGACAACCGGACTTCAGGTTATTTGTTCCAAGAAATACTACGAAATGTGATCTATCTGGGTGACCCTGCGTGCATGGCGCGCCTCTCCTGGAAACGGTGCTGCGAGCCAGCGCGTGACGGCCTCTTTGGCTTGATCGAGAGTGAGAAACCGAAGGCCGAGGGAGAGTGCATTCGCATTGTTGTGTTCGCGCGTCGACATGAGAATATCCAGATGCTTTCCGGAAGCATCCACTTGCTCGTTTCCGGGGTCACCATAGTAAAGCGCACAGCGAACGCCTTTGAACCTGTTCGCTACGATTGCTTCGCCTTGTCCGGAAGCCCCGGCAACGATGGCACGACTGTCTTTTCCCGCAGCAACGTCTTCCGAAAGTTTTTTGGCCGCAACGGCAATGATTGCCGGATAGTCGTCCTGCGGATCGTTTGCTAGGGCACCGCAGTCTTCGACCACGCATTTGAGTTGATCGCGGACATATTCGACAAGCTTATTCTTGGCTTCAAATCCGGCATGGTCCGAGGCGAAATACACTTTCATGGCGAAATCTTCCTTCCCGCCCAGCCGAGGTGGATCGGAGCAAATCATTCACAACGGCGCGGGCGGGTGTCACAACAGCACGAAGCTGCTGGCTGCCATCAGGGATGCCTTCGGTAGAGGCGCAGAAATTGCGCATTAATCGCAACGATGATCGTGCTCGCCGACATGAACACTGCGGCCACGGCCGGCGTCATCATGAAGCCTGTGCCGAAGGTGATGCCGGCAGCCATCGGGATGGCTACGGTGTTATAAGCCGTAGCCCAGATGAGGTTCTGCACCATCTTACGATAGGTAGCGCGTGACAGACCGAGGATCGCGGCGACGTCGCGGGGATCGCTTTTAACAAGAACAACGTCAGCCGACTCAACAGCCACATCGGTACCGGCGCCAATGGCGACGCCCAGATCTGCCTGGACGAGCGCCGGTGCGTCGTTGACGCCGTCGCCAACCATCGCCACCGAAAGGCCACGGGCCTGAAGCTCTTTGATCTTGTCGGACTTCTGGTCGGGAAGTACCTCGGCGAAATATTCTGCGATCCCTAGCTCCTTCGACACGCTCTCGGCGACGCCTTTCGCATCGCCCGTCAGCATGACGGATCTGATGCCGAGCCGCGTCAGTTCGGCGATCGCATCTTTGGATTCCGGGCGAACGATGTCGGCGAGCGCGAATAGCGCACGCGGTTTGCCGCTGCGCACAAGCGCCACCACCGTCTTGCCCTGCCCCTCCAGCTGCTTCAGCTTCTCGTGAGTGATGGGCTTGCCCTGCCGGGCGAGATGGCCGGGACTGACGATGCGAATATCTTGTCCGTCAACTTTCGCCACGATACCTTCGCCGGTGATATTGCTCACCTCGCTGGCTTTCGGAATGGTCAGGTTTCGGCGCTTCGCTTCGGCGACGATCCCGTGTGCGATCGGGTGCTCGGACTGGTTCTCTGCGGCGGCTGCGAAGCTCAGTTCTGTGTTCTGGTCGCCGCCTGAGAGCAGGACGATGTCGCTGACGCCGAAGCGGCCTTCCGTCAATGTGCCGGTCTTGTCCAACACCACTGCTTGTAGATTCCGCGCACGCTCGAAAGCGGCGCGGTCGCGGATCAGAAGACCGTTGCTGGCGCTGAGCGATGTGCTGACGGCGACCACGAGCGGAACAGCGAGGCCGAGGGCATGCGGGCAGGCCACCACCATCACCGTCACCATGCGCTCAAGAGCGAATTCGAGCGGCGCGCCAAGCCAAAGCCACCAGACAAAAAGCGTCCCGAAGCCAACGACGAGGGCAATGTAGGTCAGCCAAGCGGCCGCCCTGTTGGCAATGTCCTGGGTGCGCGAGCGTGTCGCCTGCGCCTTCTTCACGAGATCGATGACCTGAGCGAGATAGGTCGAATCGCCCGTTGCCGTTACTTTGATGGTGACGGCGTTGGCGCCGTTGATCGCCCCGCCGATAGCTGTCGCGCCGACCGCCTTGGTGACGGGGCGTGACTCGCCCGTCAACATTGCTTCGTTGAAGCCTGACGCCCCCTCGACGATCTCGCCATCCACCGGCACCTTGGCGCCTGGGCGAACAATCACGCGGTCGCCCGGCTTGAGATCGGAGATCGGTACCTCGTGTGTCGTACCGTTGGCGTCGATCCGCGTCGCGCTGTCCGGCAAGAGACGAACGAGCTCTTCCAGCGCGCGTGACGCGCCCATCACCGAGCGCATCTCGACCCAGTGGCCGAGCAGCATAATGGCAATGAGGGTGACCAGTTCCCAGTAGAACGCTTCGCCTGGAAAGCCGAACGTGACCGCCGCAGAGAAGAAGTAGGCCGCCGAGATCGCCAGCGCGATCAGGGTCATCATGCCGGGCTGCCCCTTGCGCAACTCGGAGAAGAAGCCGGTCAGGAATGGCCATCCGCCGTACAGATAGGCGACGGTTGAGAGCACGAAGAGGACCAGGCCGTCCCCCGGAAAGGACAGGAGCTCCGTGAGCCCGAGCCAGTGCCGGATCATCGGCGAGAGCAACAGTACCGGAGGCGTCAGGATCAGGGTAACCCAGAACCGACGACGGAAGTCAGCGACCATGGCACCGTGGTCGTGACCGGCGTGCTCGGAATGGCTGGACCCGGCCGCCGCTACGATCTTGGCTGCGCCGTGATGGCCGTCATGGGGCAACTCGCGACCTCCATGCTGGTGATGATCATGATGGCCGTGATGGGAGTGCGGTGAGCTCATTCTTTTTCGTCCGTCAGGTGGCCCAGCCAGTTTCGTCACGGCGCGCCACAGGGTTTCTGCCGCACTGATGATAGATGGGAAGCGACAACATCCTCGTGGTGAACCTCGCCCCGACGCACCTTGGGATCTTTAATCCAGATCAAGTTCAGGCTACACGTCGCCTCAGCGCACTCGTCAGAGCCCTGGGCAAGGTAGCAGAGTAAAGGCACCAACGAAGCTTATGCTAACTTGACGACCGTCCCGGCGTTGCCCTCCAGGATCGCGCGTGCGTCTTCCAAGCGTCCGATGCCCGCTATCCTACCGGGCGTCTCAGCGAACTGGCATGCCGCCTCCACCTTTGGCCCCATGGACCCAGGTGGAAATTGATGAGCCGACAGTTCTGTAGGGTGAGCCACCCGAATGGGGCGTTGTTGGGAAGTCCCCCAGCCGAGATAGACGGCATCCACATCCGTTAGCATCAGCAATGCATCGGCGGCCAGGTCCGCAGCGAGCAGTCCGGCAGCGCGATCCTTGTCGATGACAGCCTCAACGCCCTGAAGATTGCCAGACGCGTCGCGCACGACGGGAATTCCGCCGCCGCCGGCGCAAATGGTCACAACCTTGGCGGCGACGAGCATACGGATCACTTCGATCTGGACGATCCGCTTCGGCAAGGGGGACGAGACCACCCGGCGCCAGCGGCCCGACGCCTCCTCGACCATAGGCCAGCCATGAGCGGTGCGCGCTTTCTCAGCTTCCTGCGCTTGATAAACCGGACCGATCGGCTTCTCGGGGCGGCCGAATGCGGGATCGCGGAGATCCACCTCGATGTGGGTCAGCAAGGTGGCCAGCCGTGTGCTCGGAGGAAGCACATTGGCCAATTCCTGCTCGATCATGTAGCCGATCATACCGATGCTCTCGGCGCTGATGACGTCGAGCGGGTAAGGCGGGACCTCCTTGAGCGCCGCGGCCTGGAGGGCGAGCAGTCCCACTTGTGGACCGCTTCCATGGGCCACGATGATGTCATGGCCCTTGGCAAGGTCAGCCAGAGCCACGGCCGCCTTGCGCACATTGGCGCGCTGAGCGTCGGCACTCATGGGCTCTCCGCGCTTCAGCAGCGCGTTACCGCCAAGCGCAACAACGACACGCATGATCAGACCTCGAGCGTGGGAGCGGCCAGCGCCGGTCGGCAGAAAGTCCTGTGTGGGCCGAAAATCCGGCCCTTCCCAGGAGCCCCGTCCGCGACCCGCCGCTCTCTATGACTGAATAGATGGCCCGCCGAGACCTTGACCGATGAGAGTCGAAAAGTGGCTTCGGCAAGTTCAATCACCCGCCGGCTTGGTGCGCTGCGCCGACAGCCGCGGGATGAACGCTGGCACTTCTCGCATATAGCGCGCATAGGCATCGCCAAATTCGGCAAGCGCCTCTCGTTCCTCATGCTTGGAAAGCCGCCAATACATGAAGACCAGGATGGGGAACATCGCGAGCGTTAGCAAGGTTGGCCACTGCAGTAGAAACCCAAACATGACGAGGACAAAACCGACATATTGCGGGTGCCGGACGCGCGCATAGACACCCGTAATTGCGAGCTTATGCTGCCGCTGGGCCTCATAGAGCGCCTTCCATCCAGCGGAAATCAGGATGAAGCCGCCACCGATGAAAACAAAGCTGAGAATGTGGAACGGCCCAAAATGTGGATTGCCGCGCCAACCGAACAGTTCTTCGAGCAGGTGGCCGGCGTCATGCGAGAACCAGTCAACGCCAGGATAGCGCGACTGCAGCCAGCCGGAGAGCAGGTAGATCGTCAAGGGAAAGCCGTACATCTCGGTGAAGAGCGCGATGATGAAAGCGCTGAAAGCACCGAAGGACCGCCAGTCCCGAGGTGTTGTCGGCTTAAAGAAGCTGAACGCAAAGAAGATGAAGATGATGGAATTCAGAAAAACGAGAGACCAAAGACCGTAGGCGGGAATATTGTCCTGCATGGGGGCGCTCTGCTTGAACCATCAATGCTGGTGCGGTGATCGACCAGGCGGTGATGCGGATGAATTTCCATCGCCACCACGCCCTCCGTGCCCTCCATGCATGAACACGTGCAGCAGAGGGCAAGCAAGGATGATAAGCCAGGGTAGCCAGCCCAGAAGATGGGCACGATGTTCCGCGATCAGGTAGAAGGCGCCGATCGCCAGGAAGCCGTAGAGCGCAATGTTCGCGGCGCTAAAGCGGCTCGGTCGTTGTTGCTGGTTATTCATGTGATCGGTGTCCGGTTTCGTGACTGGCTCGCCCTGATAGGGACATCGCGAATTGTCTATTCCGCGAGGTCGAAGGGCCACCGCTGTGAGACAGTTGGCAAAGAGCGCTCAGCTCACGCGCGAACGTAGTGCGCCAGCAGCGCTGGAGTCTTTAATCTCGGTTAAAGTGCTGTCGGCACAGCTTCGAGCGAACTGCGCACAAATTGCGCCCGGACGGGGCTAGTGCTTGTCTGTTCGTCGCGGCCGGGAGCCTTTGTCCGGTGCTACGTGTCGCGGTCGCCTCGCGCTGCGGGAAAAGGCGCCGGGCCGGAGGAGATCGTCGTCACCCTGAAACGTGGAGGCGGATGGCAAGGCGTCAAACTTGCGGACCAAGCTTGCTACCGACCGTGCGCACGAGCCGACGCGGACGTCGATGCCAGACGCGGCAAGCCGCTCTCGCTCAGCGCCGGCAATAAATCCACAGACGAGCCTAGTGGCGCCACTTGAGAGGATAAGGTCGCAAGTCGACTGGCTGGTTCGCTCCCGGTTCGGGCGAAATTCCCGAGCCGACGCCTTCTGGTCGATCAAGAGCAAGCCGTCACATTTCGCAAAGAAGGGACTGAGCATGGTCTTCTGCCGGCTGCGCGAGACAAGCAGCGCGACGCACCGCATTCGATCTGCCGGCGTCGGGGCTATCGTTGGCATTTCCGATCCGCAGGACACGTCCTCAACTGATTTAGTGATCACACTCTAGTCATCCGCACTTTAATCTCGATCAAACATAGGTGTGAGCAGCCATAAGAGCCATGAACCTGCACCAGGGGATGGTGTGGCTGGGCTAATGCCGCTGCCTGCGGTGGCTCACTTGGTTGATCTCAGTCAATACGCATTGGACCGGAGTATGATCCGCTTGAAGGGTCGGCTTCTTTCGCGGCATGTCGGATATAGATCATTCGGCGTGTGCGGATGCGGACACCAACCGATGAAGGCCTGTAAGGCGAGCGCATGCTCAGGGTCCTGGCATTGCTGATCTTCTGCTTGGTCTCCTTGCTGGCTCAAGGGGCGCCGGCGCTAGCCCATCCGAATCATGCGCAGCAAGCTAAGTCGCAAAATCGCACAAACCACGCGGAACTGCGAACCTCTCCGTTGGACGGAGGAAACTGCTCATTCCATCACGGCCGCTGCTGCAAAAGTATGTGCGCCTCCTGTTATTTGCCGATGCCGCCCCAGCAGCAAGGCGTCACCGACATTCGGCTCGCATCATCAACGGTGCTGCCTTCGCGCGATGACCTCACCCCGCTAATCTTGCCGGGCGGAGACCCCCCAATACCACGACCTTGCGGTCTTTAAGGGCCACGCAGCATTCCGTAGTCCCCTATTTCATCCGGGGATCGCTGAGCTCGGCTGTGCCCACTGAGTGCCATGGCGCGCTAGTGCCCAGAGGCATCAGGCACCTTTCACATCAGAGGATTGATTGGCTGCGCGAGCAGCCGCCGGAACGGGCCTAGCGCCCGGGAGGTGTAATGTGGGCTTGGATCGAGCGTCTTTAACAGAAAAGGCAGCCCGGTCGCTCCGCCGCGACGATTGGGGAACCGTCGAGCGCGAGCGGAATGGACTGGTGTTACGTGAATCGTTGTTGGTTGACGCGGGCGGCGGAGCCCAGGCACGAGGCGATGAAGTGAGCCGGCGCCGGGGGCGCCGACAAGAGCCGCAGGACACCGCGCCAGCAAGCGTGGCGGAAGGCGCGGCTATATCGACTGAGCAGCATAGGCTGATCGCCCGCTACCACTCAGGCGACCGCGAAATCGAGGCCGGCCGAGACCTGTTCAGCATAGGCTGGGCAGGAAAATCGATTTTCAACCTGCTCCACGGCTGGGTAGCCGTCTACACGCTTCTCGAAGATGGCCGGCGGCAGATCGTCCAATTCGCGCTGCCGGGCGCAATCCTCGGGGTCCTGCCGTCGAGGCGTGGCTCGTCCACTGTCGGCGCCCAAGCCCTGACGGATGTTACGGTTTCTGTCATCCCGGCGTCTGTCCTGGCCACGCATGCGCGCACCGAACCGGAGATCTGCTTGCGGCTCGTGCGGTCACTGGCCCGCGATTGCAATCTGGCGTTCGATCATCTGACGAGCATCGGGCGGCGTTCGGCGCGCGAGCGGGTGGCGCATCTGCTCCTAGAGCTGTTCACGCGCTATCGCGCGCAGTGGCCAGGCAATCGGATTGAAGAAATGACGCTGCCGCTGACGCAGGAACAGATCGGTGATGCCACCGGCCTGACTTTTGTTCACGTCAACCGCGTCTTGAGCGCGATGCGCAAGGAGGGGATTGTTCAGTTCCATTATCGTCGCCTGCGAATATTGGACCCCGATAGACTGATCGAGGTTGCCGGCGTGGATCCGGAAACAGCGTTGGGCTGGCTAGCGCGACGCCCGTGGACTTAGCTCTGGCCGTTCATGAAACATCCGCCAGGCTCCTAGGTAGATTGTGCGGTGGGCTTTCCCGGTAGAACCTTACGGCCTAATAGCTGCGAGTAGATTGTGCCTACAGGGACTAGGCTTGGCATTGGCGAGTGCCTTGCGGAATAGCTCGCCCTTCTCGCAATAGCAATTCAAGAATCCATGACCGGGCATGTTCGGCATAGCTTCTCCAGGCGCTTTCGCAGTTCCGGCCGGCCACGATGCAACCGGACCGTCACGTTATCAACGATTTGCTGAGACTGGCTGCGAGGCGGTCACGTGGTTCGCCAAGAATGTCCGCGCCCCAGACAATATTAGCGTACTCAGGTTTGAGGGTTGGCAAGATTCAGTAGAGGCAGTTGCAGACCGCCGCATCAAGACCAGCATCAACAGGGTCACTCTCGTTCTCCGCCCCGTCGAAAACGATTTCGCGGCGATGCCGTCGCTCCACTTCTCGCAGATGGTCAACGATTGTCGTCGCTAGGATACGCCCGGGCCAACCACGCACCATACGAACATCCTGGAGCTGCGACGACCGCTCGAGCGCGCGGTGCCAGAAGCGCTGCAGGACCTCATCTCCCGCATCGCGATCACGCTGGTGACGCTGAAGAAACTAAAATATCGGCTGCGGTGCGACAGCACAACAGAGACCATGCCAACCCATCTCATCGCGTCATCCGACCTAACGCACCAGCCTGTCTGAGTTGGATTTGCCAGTTTTCGCGGCCGGCTTTTTTTTCTGTTGTTTGGGCGCTTTGCTGACGGGCTTCTTGCTCTTTAGCGACTTTTCCGGGTGGTGCGCATCATTCGCACTGGCCTGAGCGGTAATGGGTCCGATCAAACAGATTAAGGCGATCATGGCTCTAATGACCAAGTACTTCATGGCTGGCTCCGCGTTCCACTTCCACCGACAAACAGTCTATGCGAGCTTGGCCTTACTTCTTTAACTCCAATCAAAGACTGCTTGTGCGCTGACTTGGAGTCGGAGCACATCTTCGTTTCAGGGTTTGCCGGGATTAGGGCCACATTTTCGAGCAATGCGGAGACCAGCAGTCATCAAGCCGCCTTCTACGCGAGACACTCGCTAAAATGACCTATCATCCTGGAGCTGGCTCGGACAGCCGGGCCGATACGGCCTTGTTTCCTATGGCCGACCCTAGCTTGGCTATTTTCTCCTGGATTGTGGCGCCGGTCGCTGTCAGTCGCGGAGACAGCCTCGCAGTGCGCCGCCTAGGCGGGCTGGGTCAGAAGCGCGGGCGGCCGGTACACAGTGTATAGTATGTAGGCCGACATGAGCGCACCTCCGAAACAGAACGCGGAGATGTATGCGAATTGAACAAACAGGAACACGATGACGACAACACCAATAATCAGAAATCCAAAGATCCTGGCGCTCGGATTAGAGGACGAGACAAGCGGTGCAATCACGACGAAGAGATAGAGGGCATAGGTTGCTTCCCGACGCATGATGAAATCAAACAAGACTGTTCCCTCGTAGCTGATCGCATGTCTCAAGAATCGCACAACCAACCAGTTCTCATGCGCAAAATACGGAAAAAACTGCATCGCGCCGATGACTGCGCCGACGATTGAGAAAAGCAAATAGACGTGCCGCCGCTTGCACGGCTCCAGGAAGTATGCCGAAAACGGCACCCACACCGGCCACGCCAGCCAAGCAAAGAACATGTAGCCCATGGCAAACGCTTCGATCGATGCCGCATTGCCAAGCAGACCGCCCGTCCAGACAAGACCCTCGAACAGCTGCTGCAGGCCGAAGTAGACCGGCAGCGCTGCAAACGCCAAGTAGCGCCGGTCCGTTTGGTAGGCTCGCCGAAGGCCGAGCACACCCGCTGGTACGAGGACTGCCGCTGCCGTGAAACTCGCCTCAGCGGAAAAGCACATAGAGTCACTCCATTCTTGGCGCTCCCTGAGAACGTCAATGCAACGAGATACCCAGCTGCTCAGACAGCAGCAAGATCAATGTCATCGGACGCTCACACATCGCGCACCACTGCCGACGACAACATTGGCCAATCTTTCTCCCGCCGACGCACACCATGACCTTTAACGACGGCGTAGATGGCAGGAATCACGACAAGCGTCAGAACCGTCGACGACAGCATGCCACCGATCATCGGCACCGCGATGCGTTGCATTACTTCCGAGCCCGTCCCGGTGCTCCACAGGATTGGGAGCAGACCAGCAACGATCGCGCACACGGTCATCATCTTGGGGCGCACGCGCTCCACCGCGCCCTCCATGATCGCCGCGTTCAGATCGTGATGTGAGAACGTACGACCTTCTCGTTCGGCGCGCACTCTGTGCTCGCTGAGCGCGTGGTCGAGATAGATCAGCATGATCACTCCGGTTTCCGCTGCGACGCCTGCAAGGGCGATGAACCCCACAGCAACCGCGACAGACATGTTGAAGCCGAGCCACCACATCATCCAAAGGCCGCCGATCAAAGCAAAGGGGAGCGACAGCATCACGATCAGCGTTTCGGCAATGCGCCGGAAGTTGAGGTAGAGAAGCAGAAGAATGATGATGAGCGTCAATGGAACCACGATGGCGAGGCGCTGCTTGGCGCGCTCGTAGTATTCGTACTGGCCACTCCAGACCGCGTGATATCCCGGCGGAAACGTCACTTTCTCGGCCACGGCCTTGCGCGCCTCGCTGACATATCCGCCAAGATCGCGGTCACGCACGTCGATATAAATGTACGCAGCGAGTTGCGCGTTCTCAGTGCGAATCGAGGCCGGCCCCTGCGTGATCCGCACATTGGCGACTTGGCCCAGCGGGATGGAAGAGCCGTTGGCGAGCGGCACGAGCGTCTCGCGGGCGATCGCCTGCGGATCGGACCTGACATCGCGCGAATAGCGCAGGCTGACCCCGTACCGTTCGCGGCCCTCGACCGTGGTCGTCACAGTCTCGGCACCCAGAGCCGTGGCAATCACCTGCTGCACGTCGCCGACCATTAATCCGTAGCGTGCCAGCTGCGTCCGGTCCGGCTCGATCTCCAGGTAGTAGCCGGCGATGATGCGCTCGGCATAGGCACTCGCCGTGCCGGCCACGCCCTTGATCGCCCCTTCGATGTCACGCGCAAGCCGTTCGATCACCTTCAGGTCCTGCCCCAGGACCTTGATGCCCAGCGGTGTGCGGATACCCGTCGCCAGCATGTCGATGCGCGCCTTGATCGGCATCGTCCAGGCATTCGACACGCCCGGGAACTGCAGAGCGCGATCCATCTCGTTGATAAGCTTCTCGAGTGTCATGCCTTCCCGCCACTCACTCGGGTCCTTCAGGTTGATGATTGTCTCGAACATTTCCGTCGGTGCGGGATCGGTCGCCGTGCCGGCGCGGCCCACCTTGCCGAACACCGATTTCACTTCTGGGAAGCTCTTGATGATCCTGTTCATGATCTGAAGCAGTTCCGCGGCCTTGGTGATCGAGATTCCGGGCAGCGTCGTCGGCATATAAAGGAGCGTGCCTTCATTCAGGTTCGGCATGAACTCGGAGCCGATGCGCGTCGCCGGATAGGCCGTGACGGCGAGCAGCGCCAAAGCCATAGCGATGGTCAACATCTTCGCCCTCAGCACGAGACTGATGACCGGCCTATAGATCCAGATCAGGAACCGGTTCACGGGATTGCGGCGCTCGGGAATGATTCGTCCGCGCACGAACAGCATCATCAGCGCCGGTACGAGTGTTATGGACAGAATGGCAGCCGCGGCCATTGCAAATGTCTTGGTAAAGGCCAGCGGCTTGAAAAGCCGCCCCTCTTGCGCCTCAAGGGTGAAGATCGGCAGGAATGACACCGTGATGATGAGCAGAGAGAAGAACAGCGCTGGCCCGACCTCACTGGCCGCTTCGATCAGCACCTCGCTGCGCGGTTTGTCGGGTGGGGCGCGCTCGAGATGCTTGTGAGCGTTCTCGATCATCACGATGGCTGCATCGACCATCGCACCGATGGCAATCGCGATACCGCCGAGGCTCATGATGTTGGAGGACAGTCCGAGCGCGTACATGCAGATGTAGGCAATGAGCACGCCGAGCGGCAGGGTAATGATGGCGACAAGAGCGCTGCGTGCATGCAGCAGGAAGATCATGCACACGAGCGCGACAATGATGCTCTCCTCGATCAGCGTGGTCTTGAGCGTGGCGATGGCGCGGTGGATGAGCTCGGAACGATCATAGACAGGAACAATCTCCGTGCCGGCAGGCAGGCTTGACTTGATGTCGTCAAGGCGCGCCTTGACGTTCTCGATTACAGACAAGGCATTCTGTCCGTAACGCTGGATCGCGATGCCGGAGGCAACCTCGCCCTCACCATTGAGCTCGGTCACGCCCCTCCGTTCATCGGGGGCCAGCTCCACACGGGCCACATCGCGCAATAGGACAGGTGCGCCGCCTTCCGACTTGAGAACGATCTGCTCGAGGTCCCGAACGCCGCGCAGGTATCCGCGCCCCCGCACCATGTATTCCGTCTCAGCAAGCTCGATTACCCGACCGCCGACGTCCATGTTGGACGCGCGGATCGCATCACGAAGCTTCGACAATGTCAGGTCGAACCCTTTGAGCCTGCGGGGGTCGACGATGACGGAATACTGCCGCACGAAGCCGCCGACGCTGGCCACCTCCGCGACGCCCTCAGCCTTCGCAAGCGCAAAGCGCAGCTGCCAATCCTGCGTCGCGCGGGTTTCGGCGAGCGTGCGGTTCGCCGCCATGACGGCGTATTGATAGACCCACCCCACGCCGGTTGCATCGGGACCCAGCGTCGGCGTTACACCCGCCGGCAGGTTGCGTGCCGCACCGGACAGGTATTCGAGCACGCGCGTGCGCGCCCAGTATATGTCAGTGCCGTCCTCGAAGATGACATAGACGAAAGACACGCCGAAAAACGAGAATCCGCGCACGATCTTCGAGCGAGGCACCGAGAGCATGGAGGTCGACAGCGGATATGTGACCTGGTCCTCGATCACCTGTGGCGCCTGACCGGAGTATTCCGTGTAGATGATCACCTGCGTGTCGGACAGGTCGGGCAAGGCATCGAGCGGCACGTTCCGCACGGCATAGATGCCTGCGCCAGTCGCCAGGACCGAGCCGATCAGGATCAAAAATAGATTCCGGCTCGACCACCGGATCAGGGCGGAAATCATGGCTTGGCCTCCGCTGCCGCGGGCTGGGTGAAGGCTTGCAAGGCCGCCTTGAGATTGCTTTCGGCATCGATCAGGAAGTTGGCAGCCGTGACGACCTCCTCACCTTCCGTCACGCCGTCGAGGATTTCGATATGGTCGTCGGCACGCATGCCCAGCTTCACGGGCCGCGGCTGAAACCGCCCCTCGCCTTTGGCAACGATCACCACCTGCCGGTTGCCGCTGTCGATCACCGCTGAGGCGGGCACCGCCAGCCGCGCGGCTTCACCGGTACGTGCGCCGATTTCAACGTCGGCATACATTTCATGCTTGATGAGATGATCGGGGTTGTGCACTTCGATGCGCACTTTGGCGGTGCGCGTGCTCATATCGAGCTCGTGAAGCACGAATGTCACCCGTCCTTCGAAACTCTTGCCGGGAAACGCACGGAAGCTGACCATCGCCAGAGCCCCCATTTGCACGAGGCCCAGGTCCTGCTCCGCAACGTCAGCGATCACCCAAATGTTGGTCAGGTCGGCGATGCGGTACAGCTCCTCGCCGGCCTTGGCCATCTGACCTTCGATGACGCGCTTCTGCATCACGACCCCGGCTGTCGGTGCCGGCCAGTCGATCGACATCTGCGGGTTGAGGTCTTTGCGCAGGGCCTCGATCACCGAGGCGGGTATGTCAAGGTTCCTGAGCTTCTGAAGAGCTCCGCTCTCATTGCGTGATCCCCCATCAGCTCCGGCGCTCGTGCGATAATCAATTTGCGCGCTAACGATTTGCGGGCTGTAGAGGCGGAACAGTTTGTCTCCTGCCCGGACCTGCTTGCCTGTCTCGTTGACGTAGAGCTTCTCGATGAAGCCGTCGGCGCGCAGCGAAACGATGCGCAAGCTGCGTTCATCCGGCTTTGCGGTACCGGGTGAACGAACTGCCTGCACAAGGTTGCGGCGCTCCACGAGGGCCGTGCGCACGCCGGACCGCTGCACCTTGTCGAGGCTTACAGTGACGGTGCTGGCGTCGTCCTCGCCTTCATAGACGGGAATGTAGTCCATCCCCATCCAGTCCTTCTTCGGCACCAGCGAGGTGTCGGCGAGCCCCATCGGGTTGCGGTAGTAGAGGAGCTTGCGGCTGCCGCCTTTGTCCTTGGCTGCCGGCTGGGGCTTGCTTTCTTTAAAATCGCCTTCCTGGTCCTCGTAGACGGGGACAAAGTCACGGCCGTCCGGCGTCTTCTTAGGCTCAGCCGAGAAATCGGCGCTACCATCAGGGTGCTTCCAATACAGCACGGTGCGCGCGACTTCAGGCCCCGCGCCCTTGGCATCGGTGCCGTACGCCGTCTCCACCGGCTCACGGGCGGACAACGCTGGCCACGCACCGGCTCCTAATCGGTAGCCGGCGACGCCGCCTGCAAGGATCGCCAGCAAGGCGATCCCCGCTATCACGGTTCGAAACATGGCTGGCCTACTTCGTCTTGAAGACGACCGTGCCTTGCACGGTTTCGGCTTCGCCCGGCACCTTGGCCATCAGCTTGAAGGCCCAGCTGCCGGCCATCGTGAAGTCGGCCTTGAATTTGTAGATGCCCGGCTCGGCGGACGGCATAGCCGTGTGCTTGGCCGTCATCTCACCCATGCTGTCCGGCGACATGTCGAGACGCGTGCGAAACAGTACGGCCCCTTCTACCGGCTTGCCGGTCGCCTTGTTACGAAGCCGCACCGCGAATTCGCTGTCCTTGCCGTTGCGGACGTCGGCCGATACGGGCTCGAACACATAGTCGGCAGGCGCGGCATACGCGATGCGCGCGCCCAAGCCGACAGCCAAGACGGCGAGCAGCACCAAAAAGCGTGATCGGATAGCCATTGCAGAATTTCCTTCTCGAGATTGTCTGCGCGAGGCTTCGCGCACGATAAATCCGTCCCAGACGGCGCCGCGAAAGCGCGGCTCGTTGGGACCTTTCGAGAAGTCAGATGCTAGGTGGTCGTGGCAGTGGTTCCGACCAACTGTCCGGCGGTTTACCGGGAGGCGCCTTGAAGAAGGCCACGTCCGGCTGGTCGATCAACACCACGCTGTTGGCGATCTCACCGTTGAGCTTGAAGCATTTGGCTAGGCAAAGATCGCCTTGGCACGGCGCCTTGGTATCGCAACAGCCGCAGTCTTTCGTGGTCTGCTTCGCCTTGCTCGGGCAATCGGGCATGTCCGCCATCTGGGCAGAATTCGCATGCGTTGCCGCTGCCGCCATAGCGGCACTGATCGGCGCGAGCGTCACCGCGAGCGCAATCAGCAATGCGAGCAGAAAACGGTGTACGACCAAGGCAACCTCCGGTCGCACTATCCCCACGACTGGGGGAGCGGGTCAAGCCGTCCGTTCTCGGTGCGGGTTCAATTCTACGTTTCTGATTGCGAACCCGTGAAGAGCGCGTGCCTGTTGCCGTCCGCACAAGGCACACATTAGCAATCCTTAACATCTGTCAGCCGGCCGAGGTCGATCCTCATTCAACGCACGCGACGACGGACGATTGAATCGACAACGAAGAAAGCGAGGGTCGGAACGATGAGCCACTGCAAGAGAGGCGAGAGGCCGATACGCACGGTTCCCACGGTCACGATCGGCATCCAGTCCGAATAGGCCCAAGACTGCCGCACGTAAACGTTGAGCCACTCACTGAAGACCGTATAGCTGAGGCCTAGCGTGATCGTCGCGATCATGACGCTCCAAAATCCTTGATGCGGCCAGCCAACCGACCAAGTGATGAGCAGCGCACCCATGAGCGAAGAGAGGGCAATCAAGAGATCGCCGCCGGTGCAATGAAGAACGGCAAATGCCTGTCTGCTCACAGTGTCGGTGGTCCAGATCGTATACAGCGGTAGGTGGAGGATCTCCCACGCCAAGTTTAGGCAACCAACGACGCCGAGGAATATGCCGAATGCAGGCAACCAGCCTGCCCGTGGACGATCCATGGACCTTGCCCTCGATGCTCGCGCAGTAGGAGATACTGATACTTTTTGGCGCAGGCCAGCATTGTCAATCCAGTGCTCGCGTCGTGAGCAGCTAAAGAGCGAGCTTGGTCAATTCGTTCCCAACGATCAGGACGCTGGTGCCAATCAACACAAACCAAAGTCGTTTCACGAGATTTCCAGTACCTGCAGCTATCGGAGAGAAACTGATGGCTGAGCCAACGAGGAAAATCGTAACCGAAGCATCTCTTGGCAGACCCGATGGTGGGACCGGCATAGCCGGATTGAACAGCACGTATCCCATGATAAGGATGGCCGTCATGGCTCCTAACAGCTGAAGGCTCGGGCAGCTTATGAGATCACGTCTCTGATGTTTTCGCTCGACTACACCAACCCCGATGCCAGTCGATAGCAAGAGTGTAGAGAGAGTGAGCGGCGACACGAGTTCAGCTGGCACCTCCATGCCAAGCAGCCATGCGAAATGGTCCCATACCGAATGGGTCATCTCCTGCCAGCTTCCGACGAGCCACCAAGCCCAATCCGCCAGATCGAGAGGGGCAAATAAGTTCGCGAAGAGCGTGATCGCTGCACCGACGATGCTGAACCACAGAATCATCAGGCCAGTCGCGCTCTTCAGCATCTGCGTGAAGCCCTCATCAATACCAAGTCGCGTGCACAGAGCGCAGCTGGAAAGCAGAGCCTATGGTTGAGACCTGCGGCGACCAACCGAGACTTCGATTTGCCGGCAGGTCCGAACCTTGAAGAGCTCGGACCTGCCGGCGAAGTCGAGCCTCTATTCGCCGCCGCCCATTTGCTGCATCTGCTTCCAGAAGCATGTTCGCCAGTCATCGCTCTGCTCGCACCCTGGAGGAGTTGGCTTCGGTTCCGGACGATGCGCTTGTGCGGCAAAACCAACACCAGCAAGCCCCGTTGCAACAATCGCCGCGATCATCAGCTTCTTCATCACATTCTCCTTCATGCTGAGTGATGTAGCGGCTAGCTCGAACTCCTAGCTTCCAGATCCTCCGCCGCTGCCAATGTCTGTACCTGGGTTCGTGAACTGCTGCGATCGATGCGCGGCAACGGGGTGTAACTGGAGCGGGCAATGTTACGTGCTGTTACAAAATTCTTCCCGGACCACTTTCGCACAGCATGTATCGTCTCACTCGCAGACGCAGGGACACAAGATTCGGATGAGCACCGACGCCCATATTCTCATCGTCGATGATGATCGCGACATTCGCGATCTTCTCTCGCGCTTCTTGCGCAAGAACGGCTACCGCATATCTGCCGCCGCAGATGGAAATGAGATGAAGCACATTCTGGAGACGGCGCGCATTGACCTGATCGTACTCGACCGAGTCATGCCGGGAAGCGATGGGCTGTCACTATGCCGGGAGCTACGGGCAACAAGCCGAACACCCGTCATTCTGCTGACCTTGCTTGGAGGAGACACTGACCGCATCATCGGGCTTGAGATAGGAGCCGACGATTATTTGGCCAAGCCATTCAACCCCCACGAGCTACTTGCACGCATCAAGTCAGTCCTCCGGAGAGTCAGCGACCTCCCCCTTCAGAGCAGTCTCCAGAAGTCTCCGGTCTTGAGCTTTGGTGGGTGGAAATTGGACCGCAGTCGCCGGTACCTGGAATCGCCAGTCGGCGTGCTCGTGAGTTTGACAGATGGCGAGTTCGATCTCTTGCTCGCGTTTGCCGAACGCCCTCAAGTGATCCTGTCGCGCGAGCAACTCCTCGACCTCTCGCGAGGTCGAAGCGCCGCCGCTTTCGACCGCAGCATCGACATGCAAATAACTCGCCTTCGACGCAAAATCGAAGCAGATCCCGAACAGCCAGAGATCATTAAGACGGTACGAAACAAGGGCTATGTCTTTACATCCGAGGTCACAGGTGCCGCAGAATGAAATGGCTCTTCGACACAATAAAGGGCCGCGTCATCGTTGTGCTCGTGCTGTTCCTTTCTGGCTCGCACATACTTGGACTCTGGCTTTATGCCAAGAAGAGTGAGGAAGCCGCGACGCTCCTCCATGATGCGCTTCTGGCTGAACAGATCGCATTGATCGTAAGTTTGACTGAGCGTCTGCCATCTGCGGAACGCTCGACAATGCTGCTCGCCTTGAGTGGCCCGGCAGTGCGCGTCGGCTTGACATCGCCTGATACGGTTCGATGGCCGCTCCCCGAAGGAACCCGCGCTCATACCTTCGAGCACCTGCTTGGTGTCTTTCTAGATCGGAAAACCCAGGAAGGCATTCGGCTAGCGTATTCCCCCGGCAATGACATAGAGGGCCTCGAATCACTTCTCCTGAAGGTACGTTCATCACAGCACGCTGAGTGGGATCACCTACCCCAGAGACCATTGACCGAGATTCATGCCATCGGTGCAGTAAGCGGCGAAGTAGCTCTTGCAGATGGATCGTGGGTCCGGTTTACCGCCCCTTTGTTAGCAGTCAGCCCATTTTCGCCGCTCAAGCTGGGCGTACCATTGATAATTATGATCCTATCGATTCTCCTCATAGCCGTTTGGGTACTACACAGGCTGACGCAGCCCCTTGAACGGTTCGTGGCCGCCGCCGAGCAATTGGGCACCAACATTTATTCACCGGCGCTCTCCGACAAAGGACCGTCCGAGGTCCGCACTGCTGCCCGGACGCTCAATCTGATGCAGGAGCGCATTCAACGACTCGTCGACGATCGGACGGCGTTTGCCGCCGCGATAGCTCACGATCTGGGAACACCGATTACTCGTCTTCATCTCCGCGCACATGAGATCGAAGAGGTAGCAACGCGCTCGCGGCTACTGGCCGATCTAGATCAAATGCGGCGTATGATCACCGCCACGCTGGAGTTTGCTCGCCTCGAGTTTGCCGCCGAGCCAACCGAAAAGATTGACCTTGCTTCTCTGGTGCAAACCCTATGCGACGACTATGCCGATCTAGGTGAAGACGTTGCTGTGGAAGAACTGAGAGCGACTACAATCTTGGCCAAGCCTACATCGTTGCGCCGCGCGCTGGCGAACCTGCTCGACAACGCTCTGAAGTATGGATTGCGTGCCCGCGTCTCGCTTGTCACCACCGATAGCGTAGCACGCATCACCATTTATGATGATGGCCCGGGAATACCGCCAGACATGCTGGATGAAGCGTTCAAACCATTCCGCCGCATTAACCAAGACCACGCTGAAGTTCGTGTTGACGGTACGGGGTTGGGCCTGAGCATCGCGCGTAGCATCATCACTGCAATGGGGGGTGAAATCGCGTTGTCGAACGTCGGTCAGGGCGGACTCGCCGCAAGAGTCACTCTGCCGTTATCGACACAGGACGCGCGATGAGTGACCGAGCACGCCAGAATCGCGGCGCACTGAGCACACCGGGGTATCAATTTTTGTTGCGGCGCTATTCGACGGTTGACGATGAATTGCCCCAATCCTAATCGCTCATATGGAATCATCGTGAGTTCTCAAAAGGAGCACACTCTGCGCAGCCTCCCAAAATCGGTCGTCGTACTCGCGACACTGCTGTTGGCAGTCCTTGCCTTCAGCGTAGGCGCAAGTTCGGCGAGCGCCCATGGGGGGCATCGGCATGGTGTAGCTGTAGGGGATGAGGGCGCTAGGGGCGCCACCTTGGCGTCAGATCAAGCGGTTCCTTTCAACTCGCTGGAAAAGACCACTGCTGACGCGAGCGAGTTGGGAGCACTCACGCCTCGTGGTGAAAAGAGTACTTCGACCTGCTGTTGTGACGGTATCCTGTGCCATGCTGGCGTAGCCACAGCAGTTGATGTGTTTGGCGGTCCTGTCTTGTCAGGGACACGGCTGAAGGCTGAGCCGCCGTATGGCCACCCGCGGCGCTGGTCGTCCGGCCCGGAACGTCCCCCCAGAGCCTAACACCTGCATAGCGCCGGCAGCACGCCGGCGGTTGCGTGCAAAGCAATCCCGTTTAGCCAATCGTCGTTTCGGACTCCGATGCGACGGGGGCGACGCTAGCTGGCTGGTGAAGCTCAAGTACCTCGCTCGGCTGACGGGACAACTATCAATCTCGTAAGAGTGCCAACCTAGAGAGGCACGCCTCGAAATGCTTATCAGGACCCTGTCAGGGCTCTTGCTGGGATGGTTTTCCATATCCGGCGCAACAGCCCATGATCCTGCAAACCCAGACGCCCCCACGCCACCCGCGCGCTACAGCCCGGTGCTGTCAGGCGCACAGAGCTACCGCCCCGTCGAGCCATTGCCGTGGGGTGATGTCAATCGACGGGTAACGCCGCCTGAAGCTCAGGACCAAGCTCCACATGGAAAGGCGCTTGATCGCAAGGAGAACAAGGAAAGGGGGGGAGCACATGGCAAACACTAGCTTCGGCCGATCAGTGCGCCGGTGGCTCCGCCGCAAGCATCAGGCAGATCCAAGGGCGGCAGGCTCGTATCCGCTTTCCAATCGAGCGTTTCTCAAATCTCTAGCGCCCCTGGCTCTGCTGACCACTGCGCTCCTCAATACCGGGTGTGCTCGCTTTTCTCCCGACGCAGGGATGGGCATCGTCGAAGCTGCCGCAGCCGCGGAACTCGGCAAAGATGTCGTCAAGATCGACGATGCGGTCAAGGAGGCGGATGCAGCGGAGCGTGTAGCGCAGCTGACTAAGCAACGGCTGACGGTAGCAAGCGCCGTTCAGATTGCTCTCCTCAACAACAAAGGGCTTCAAGCCGCTTACAACGAACTCGGTATCTCCGAGGCTCAGATGGTCGAGGCCAGCCTCCCGCCGGCTCCTACACTTGCAGTCGGTCGGCTAGTGTGGACCGGCGCGTTCGAGATCGAACGCCAAATTATTCAGAATGTGTTGAGCCTACTGACGCTTCCCAGGCGGCGCGAAATCGCCGAAGTGCGCTTCCGGCAGGCCCAGGTTCGAGCAGTGGAGGCCACGCTGCGCACTGCCGCCGAAGCGAGCAGGGCCTACTACCGTGCTGTGGCGTCGAACGATGCAGCGAAGTTCCTCGCAGAAGCTCAGACTTCTGCCAAAACCGTCTCCGAGCTAGCGAAGAGACTCGGCGAGACGGGCGCGATGTCAAAGCTCAACCAGGCGCGAGAGCATGTGTTCTATGCCGACATCTCGAGCCAGCTCGCTGGCGCACGCCTGCAGCAGCGAGTGAATCGGGAACGCTTAGTTAGGGCGCTCGGCGTGTGGGGTGCGGCTACGGCGCTGCGCGTGCCCGACAAGCTCGGCTCTTTGCCAGCCAATCCAAAAACGTTGACCTGGGTCGAGAGAGAAGCCGTGGCAAGGCGCGTCGATCTCGCCATTGCCCGCATGGAAATCGACATCCTTGCGAAGGAGCTCGGTCTCACGCGCAAAACCAGGTTCATCAACGCACTCGAAGTCACCGGCATCAGTACCTATGAGAAGGAAAGGAAGATCGAAGGCGGTGTCGCTGAGATCGAAAAGACCAGGAAACGCGGCTTCGATATCGATTTCCAGATCCCAATCTACGACTTTGGCGAATCTCGCGTGCGCCTCGCCGAAGAGACCTACATGCGCGCCGTGAACCGCCTTGTAGAGCACGCCGTGAACGTTCGCTCGGAGGCACGCGAGGCGTACCAGAACTACCGTGGCTCCTACGACATAGCTCGACACTACGATCGGGAGGTTCTTCCGTTGCGGCAGATCATCTCTGACGAGACACTGCTGAATTACAACGCGATGATCCGCGATCTGTTCGAACTTCTCGCTGATGCCCGGGCCCGCATTCTCGCCAACGTGCAGGCCATCGAAGCGCGCCGCGACTTTTGGCTCGCAAGCGTCGATCTCCAGGCTGCCATCGTCGGCGGACGCGGCGGCGGAGAGCCGTCACCAGCACCGCGGGCAGCGGCCGCTGGTGGTGGTGAAGCTGCTGGCCATTGAACTCAAGAGGAGCAAACACATGACTGTGTCACGCAGATCGTTCCTTGCGAGCTCAGGACTCGCACTCATAGGGGCCACCGCCGTTAAGGCCGGCATTCCAGAAGCACCGATCCAATCGTCGCCTCTGATGCAGCCACCATTGTTTCCATCCTCGGGACCTGACTATCAGCCTGTAGTCACGCTTAACGGCTGGACACTTCCCTGGCGCATGAACGGTGACTGGAAGGAGTTCCATCTCGTCGCCGAACCAGTAGTCCGTGAAATATCCCCCGGCATGAAGGCGCATCTGTGGGGCTATAACGGCCAATCACCAGGCCCGACCATTGAGGCTGTCGAAGGCGATAAAGTTCGCATCTTCGTCACAAACAAACTGCCAGAGCACACCACGATCCACTGGCACGGCCAGCTTCTCCCGTGCGGCATGGATGGCGTCACCGGCTTGACGCAACCTCCTATCAAGCCGGGCAAAACGTTCGTCTATGAGTTCCAGCTCAAGAAGAGCGGGACCTTCATGTACCACCCTCACGGCGACGAGATGGTGCAGATGGCAATGGGTATGATGGGCTTCTTCGTCGTCCATCCACGAGACCCGAAGCTGCACCGCGTTGATCGGGACTTCGTCTTTCTTCTGAACGCCTTCGACATAGAACCCGGCACCTACGTACCGAAGATCAACACGATGTTGGACTTCAACATGTGGTGCTGGAACAGCCGAGTATTCCCTGGCATCGACCATTTCGTCGTGGCCAAGAACGATCGTGTGCGCATCCGCTTCGGCAACCTCACGATGACCAATCACCCCATCCACATGCACGGCTACGATTTCGAGGTGACGTGCACGGATGGCGGTTGGGTACGTCCGGAGGCGCGGTGGCCTGAGGTTTCGATCGACGTTGCCGTTGGTCAGATGCGCGCCTTCGAGTTCGATGCGGTCTACGAAGGCGATTGGGCGATCCATTGCCACAAATCTCACCACACCATGAACGCGATGGGTCACGACGTGAAGACGTACATCGGCGTCGACCAGAGTGACATCAAGCAGACGATCTCTCGTCTCATCGGCGGTGGCTACATGCCGATGGGTGCGCAAGGCATGGCGGAGATGGGCGAGATGGAGATGGCGGCGCCCGACAACACATTACCGATGATGACCGGGTTCGGTCAGTTCGGCGCGATCGAAATGGGCGGAATGTTCTCGGTCGTGAAGGTTCGCGAAGGCTTGGCGACCAACGACTACAAGGACCCCGGTTGGTTCAAACATCCGCCTGGCACCGTTGCCTACGAGGTGAAGGACGTAGGCAATCGAAGCTCCGAAGCGCCACGAGCACCCGGCTCCTCTTCAGGCGCCAAGCCCGGGGACGCCCAGTTCAAGGCTGTAAAGCCCGGGGCAAAGAAAGGGCACGGTCACCACTGAGCACACCAATCACCGAGCAAATGGCACTTAGCAAAGGAGAAAAGAGCATGTCTGTAAGGTTGTCTGCCGCTGCGATCTCTCTTTCGGCGATCGCTGTTATCGCAGGCCCATTCCTCGCCGACTTCGTCCCAAGTCGCGCACTCGCACACACTGAGCACGTGTTCGCAGCAGGTGAACCCGGCGATCCGAAGAAACCCTTCCGGACGATAGAAATTACTATGACAGAGGGCCCCGGCACGATGTCTTACAGTTCGGGCAGCATAGAGGTGCGCAAGGGAGAGCAGATCAAGTTTGTGCTCAAGAACACTGGATATCTCGCGCACGAGTTCCTACTCGATTCCATTGAGAACAATGCAAAGCACAAGATTGAAATGGAGAAGCACCCGGACATGGAGCATGACGAGCCGAATGGCAAGAAGCTCGAACCTAAGGCATCCAGCGATATTCTCTGGCGCTTTACAAAAGCCGGCACATTCGAGTTCGCCTGCCTCATTCCGGGCCACTACGAGGCCGGCATGAAGGGCGTTGTTGTCGTCAAATAGGCCGAGCGTCGCCGGCTAACGGAGAGCTAACGCCAAGAGCAAGTGAGGAGAAGCACGATGCGTAAGTCGATGATCACGCTTATCGCAGCGGTTTGGGTCACGGGCCTAGCAACCGTTGCCGTCGCCCAGATGGTAGACGGTGAGATCACCAAGGTGGACGAAGCCGCCGGCAAGATGACCATCAGGCATGGGCCCCTGAAAAAGTTCGACATGGACGCCATGACGATGGTCTTCCGGGCAAGTGATCCGGCCATGCTCAAGCAGGTGAAGCCGGGCGACAAGGTCCGTTTCGAACCCGACAAAGTCAACGGCCAGTTCACTGTCATGAAAATCGAGAAAAAGAAGTAACCGCTCCGCCAACGGGCGCCGTGTGCAACCGCGCGTGGCGCCCGCCTTTCCACATTCGACGAGCCCCGCACTGATCGCCGGCAAGGAGGCCGGTGACAGGAAGCGCTTCGATGCCGCCCAACTGCACAATCTGCGCGTCGTTCGGACGGGCGACCAATGTGATGCCACCTATGGCAAATTGCACCGCTACCGCCATTGATTGATCGAGGTCAATGGCACGACGCACAGCCTTTGCCAATATTGTTCATAGGCAGGAAGGCAGCTCATGCAAAACGCTGGAGCACAGCAGCGCAGATATAGCCTACGGCGAGCGACGCACGTTCTGCAGCGTTGGCTTGTACTCGTGCTCGTCGTTGCGGTGTCGGGGCTAGTGTCCGTTGCAGGCAACGGTCATGTCGCCCATGCCGCTGTGAACTCCCATGAACTTACCTTAACCGACCATGACACGGGCGTCGCGCCGTGTTGTCCAGAGCACGATAGCAAACCAGGCAGCACAATGGACTGCGGCGCGACGAGTTGCTGTCCTCTTTGTGCGCCCGTAGTGGCGTCGGCGATCCCGGCTCTGCGGAACGCAGACTCCGTAAAGATCCGACCGGAGTCTATTCATCTCGGCCGTGCACCTCCGCCTCAGTTGCGTCCTCCGAAGTTCATCCGGAGCGTCTGAACCGGCGCGCCGCTACGGGCGGCGCATCAAAATGATTCCATCCGTCCGATTGGGCTGGTCCAATCCGGTCACGTTCTGAAGAGCTTTAGTCATGCGAAATCTGTCACGCCGCCAGTTTCTGGCATCCACCGCTGCTGCGGGCACCGCTGCCCTGGTCCCCTCTTTGCTGGTTCCGGGCCGACCGACCTTAGCAGCAGCAATCACAACCGTCAGTGTCGGCACACGGACCATAGAAGTGAATGGCCGGCCGGCCACCGTCTTCGGACTGACACAGCCGGGCGGCAGCCACGGCCTGTCCGCGCAGGCCGGCCAACGCTTCCGAGTGAAGCTGGAAAACCAGCTCGACCAAGAGACGCTGATCCACTGGCATGGCCTGACACCGCCCTGGCAGCAGGACGGCGTGCCCAATCTTTCAGAACCATCGATCGGGTCGGGGAGCAGCCACGACTACGACTTCCCGCTCGAGCGGTCAGGCACGAACTGGATGCATTCTCACCACGGTCTGCAGGAACAGCGCCTGATGGCGGCGCCTCTAATCATCCGCGATTCAGCTGAGGCAAGCGCTGACGTGCAGGAGGTCGTGGTGTTGTTCCACGACTTCACCTTCCGCGACCCTGCGGAGATTCTCGCCGGTCTGCAGGGCAGCGCACACGGCGCGATGCCACAAGGCTCCGTTGGACAAGGGAGCATGGAGCACGGTACCGCGGATCACGGCGCAATGAGACCTGGTGCGACAGGACAAGGATCTGCCGCCATCGCCGCGAGTGCTGCCCATCTTCGCGATGTCGAGTACGACGCCTTCCTTGCCAACGATCGAACACTGCGCGACCCGCAAGTCTTCCGCGTGGAGCGGGCGGGACGGGTACGTCTGCGCCTGATCAACGGCGCAACGGCGACCAACTTCTGGATTGATCTCTCCGGCCTGGAGGGTCGTCTCGTCGCGGTCGACGGCATGCCGATCGAGCCACTTATCGGCCGCCGCTTCGAGTTCGCCATTGCGCAGCGGCTTGACATTGTACTGGACCTGCCCCGAGGCGAAGGTGCCTGGCCCGTCTTCGCTATACGCGAGGGCGATCGCGCACGCACCGGCTTTTTCCTGGCCACGAGGGGCGGTACGATCAGCAAGATCTCGCCTGAGGTCGGCGAGCCGGCCGCTCCGGTCGGCCTTGCGCTCGAAAGACGCCTCAAGGCTTCGCACCCGTTACCGGACCGCCGAGCTGATCGCAGGCACACGATCACTATCACCGAAGCGCCGGGCTACGTCTGGATGCTCAACGGTGCGGTGCACGGGGCGCACGTCCCGCTGGAAGTCCGGGAGGGCGAACGCGTTGAGCTGACCTTCGTCGACCGGACCTCTATGGCGCATCCGATGCATCTCCACGGACACCACTTCCAGGTCGTTGGAGTTAACGGCGAACGATTGAGCGGCGCCATGCGCGACACTGTGCTGGTGCCGGCAGGAGGCCGCGTGACGGTCGCCTTTGACGCCGTCAATCCCGGCAAGTGGGCTCTGCACTGCCACCACCTCTATCATATGGCGGCCGGCATGATGACGACCGTTGAGTATCGGCTGTGAGCGAATTTGGAGACGACCGTCGCAACCAGTTGGGGCCCAACACTAGCGGCCGCACTACGACGGAGAGCAGTGGGTTCGGAGAGAGGATGCAATCATGTCGACGGATCATACTCACACCCGAAACACTCCGGATGATCACAAGAATCGGAGTTGGCTCGGTGGCCGTCTGCTCTGGCTTTGCCCGATCATCGGGTTGATCGCCGGAGCAGCCATCCTCTGGCTCTTTGGGCTCACGCTGTGGAGCGTCGTCGGCTTCCTCCTGCTGGCCGCTTGCCCGCTCATCGTCGCCTGGGCTCTGGTGTCCGAGCGGCGACAGAGCCCAATTCGACGGAGGAGACCTTGAACACCAAACTACTCCAAAACAGCGAGGAAAAGACGGGGAGCCGGCAACAGCCGACTCAGGTGACGGATCTAATGCTGCCGGTCCTTCTCTCCTCGAAGCGGCTCATTGCTCGGAGAGGGTGCGCAATGCCCACACCTTGCCGAGATGTTTCCACGTCAACAAAGGAGTGAGAACTATGAAAGCGCGTTCACTGCCTGTCGTCCTGCTCGCGGGACTATTGTCGATCGGGATCACAATCTCAGCCGTTGCTCAGACGGCTACGCAAGATCATGACGCCCACCATCCTGGTGAGACGCAATCCGCACCGCAATCGGCGACATCCGACAAAGCGCCACCCGCGGGCGCGAAAGAAAAGATGCCAGGGATGATGGGAACCATGCCCCCCGAGATGATGCAGCGCATGATGCCGGGCCGCGGCGGGATGCCCGGCATGATGGGGCAAGGTGGGATGCCGATGGAGAGCGGCATGATGACATGCCCGATGATGGGCGATCGGGCAGCCGCAGGAATGCAGGGCATGACGGATGGAGCAGCCATGCTCTATGGCGTGCCGCGCGGCGCCCAGAAAGAGATGACACCGGAGCGTGTTCGCACATTCCTGGATCAGAGGCTGACCCAGCATGGCAATCGGCGTCTCAAAATCGGTGAAATCGCCACTGCGGCCGACGGAAGCATCACGGCAGAGATTGTAACTGTCGATGGTTCGCTGGTTCAGAAGCTGGCCTTCAACCGCTATCCAGGCCTAGTGAGGCAGATCACCGAATAGAACGGCAACACGACGAGTGGGAGAAAGCCGGACGGGTCTTGTCCTGGACTTGTCCGGCAACCTTGTTCCAGCGCTGCCAATCGCCTCATTCGTGGGATACTTCCGACCACAAGGCGCATTCGTATGTGCCATTCGTCGAAAGAGGTCGGCGCTGGAATCACGTCGAACTGCGCTGAAGGAAAGTCATGATGACAACCGAACTGATCACGACACGTCGCGCGTTGATGATTGGCGCGGCACAAGCAGGCGTTGCGATCACGCTGTCGTGGCCGTCGCAGTCCGCAGAGACCCTGCCAAAAATGGTTGTGACTCACGACCCCAGTTGCGGCTGCTGCGGCGTCTGGATCGCCCACGTGAAGGCAGCCGGCTTCCCGGTCGAGGTGGTCAGAACCGCCAAGCTTGCGCCTCTCAAGACCGGCTTGGGCGTGCCAAAGATCCTCGCTAGCTGTCACACGGCCCAGATCGGCGGATACGTCATCGAAGGGCATGTGCCAGCGGACGCGATCAAGCGGTTGCTGATCGAACGTCCGAAAGCGATCGGCTTGGCCGTTGCAGGCATGCCGACCGGCTCGCCCGGTATGGAGATGCCTGGAACACCACCTGAGACCTATGACGTCGTTCTCTTCGCACCCGATAGCCACCACGTATTCGCACGCTACCGCGGATCCCAGAAGATCTGATTCTGGTCTGACGTTGCACAAGCGAGCCTAATGCGCGCTTGTGCGTCGATGGCAGTTGCGCTCGACGAACCGGAGCGTTGGATGGCGCAGGCTTCGCATACGCGTCTGCCGGCTCGGCGATGATGGGGCAATCCGGCCGGTCGTCACCGTAACAATGTTGAGCGAGATCGCTGAGGGTCGCGATCATCTCTTCGATCATCCGCACCTTGCCCTGAAGATCGCGGACGTGCTGGAGAGCAATCGCCTTAACCTCAGCACTGCTGCGGCAGCGATCGCGCCATAGCGCTAGAAGCTCGTTCATCTGTTCGACGCAGAAACCGAGATCGCAGGCCTTCCGGATGAAGCGCAGCGTATGGACATCGTTGTCAGAATAGTCGCGATATCCGGAAGCTTGGCGCATCGCCGTCGGTGGCCGGGCGGAATTCCCCCTGCCTTCGACGACCACACAGTGCGGGTTCATCGGCACACTGCGAACTGCTGCTCGATTTCCGAAAGCGATGACTGGGCTACGTATCGAGCAGGAAGCGACGGCCGGTGATCCTTGAAGAGCACACCGAGACTGTAGCCGTCCTCTGCGAGCACGGCCGCATGCGCCGCGGCGCGATCATCCTCGATCGTGCGGGCAACCGGGTGCACGCTCTCCTTCCAGCCGAACTCCTCCGATCGGAAGGCCATGCATGGGCTGAGGACATCGATGAAGGCGAAGCCGGGCCAGCGGAGCCCCTCGACGATCAGATCCTTCAGCTCTTGCGGTCGTCCGGAGAAGCCGCGCGCAACGAAGTTGGCGCCGCCCGCGATCGCCAGTGCCAGTGGGTCGAACGGGCGCAGGCCCAGCCCACCTGGCGCGATGTCGCTGTCCCAGTCGGCTTCCGTCGTCGGCGAGGGCTGGCCCTTGGTCATGCCGTAGACGCGGTTGTCCATGACGAGATACAGCATGTCCAGATTGCGTCGGCAGGCATGGATGAAGTGATTGCCGCCGATCGAATAGCCGTCGCCGTCGCCTCCGACCGCAATGACCTCGAGATCGGGCCGCGCAAGCTTGACGCCGGCCGCGAACGGCAGTGCCCGACCGTGCACGCCATGAAATCCGTAGCAGGACGTGTAGGCAGGCAGGCGCGAGGAGCAGCCGATCCCCGAGACAAGGACGACTTCGTGTGGCGGGCGGCCGTTGATCGCCAGGGCATGCTCCAGCGCCGAGAGCACGCCATAGTCGCCGCAGCCGGGGCACCAAATCGGCGTTGCACCCGAATGAAAGTCGGCGGGATCGAGCGCTTCTGCACTTGCGGCGTCGATGATGGCTGCGTTGCTCATGTCTCTACTCTCCATCACCCAAGATGTGCCACGATCTCGGCCGGCCGGAAGGGGAGCGGACCGGGCCGGGCGAACGATTCAGCGCTCGGCGGAATGGCCTTGTGCGCGAGGAGGTGATGGTAGAGCTGCGCGCTGTGATTCTGCTCCATCACCACGATCCGGCGGGCGCCCTCGAGTGCATGTGCGAGTGCCGCGACCGGCAGAGGCGAGAGCACGCGCAGGCTGACGATGCGGACTGGCTGCCCGGCAGCAGCGACCCGGCGCGCCGCTTCCTGAGCGGGGCCGATGCCCGAGCCGAAGGTCAGGATGACCGTCTCGCCTTCTCCCCAGACGTCGCCCCACAGTGGGCCGGGATCGAACTGCGCAAATTTCCTTGCTCGCTTGTCGAGCTGTGCAACGTGCGCGGCCGCGCCGCCCACGGGAATACCGATTTCGTTGTGCGTGAGACCCTCTCCCACCCACTGGCCGCGCGGCGTTCCCGGTCGAGGCATCGGCGTCACGGGATCGGATGCGATCGCGTAGCGCTTGAACGGGCCGTCCGGCACCGTCGTCCGTCGCGCTAGCGGCGTGGGACGATCAGGCTTGGGATCGATGACCGTAAAAGCCTGTCCGAGCGTCTGGTCCGACAGAACGATGACGGGTGTCTGCAATGACTCGGCCAGATAGACCGCCCATTCGCCGGTGAACATGCAGTCGCGCACCGAGGTCGGTGCCAGCACGAGACGCGGCGCGTCTCCGTGGCCGCCATAGATCGCGATGTTGATATCGCTCTGCTCGGTCTTTGAGGGAATGCCCGTCGACGGGCCACCGCGCATCACGTTGACAATGACCGCTGGGATCTCGGCGGCGATGCCGAGGCCGATGCTCTCGACCATCAGAGAAAGGCCGGGGCCGGACGTCACCGTCATCGCCGGCGCGCCGCCATAGGAGGCGCCGAGCACCATATTTATGGAGGCAAGCTCGTCCTCCGCGAGCACCAGCCGACCACCGAGATTCTGGAGTTCCGGCGACAGCCATTCGACGAGGTCCGTCGCCGGCGTGATCGGGTAACAGCCGACAAAGCGCACACCGCCACGCAACGCACCGATGGCGATGGCCTGGTTGCCGGTCAGCAGCCAGCGCGGCGCTGTATGCGGTGGAGCTAGCCTCAGGTCGAGGTCGAGCGTGTCGGCAGCCGCGATACCTGCGGCAAGTGTGTCGGCGTTCGCACGCGTCACCGTGGCGCTTTTTCCGCCGAGCACCGCCGAAAGCGCCGATTGCAGCGCGTCCGCGGGCAGGCCGGTAAGCGCTGCCACAGCACCGGCGGCGAAGACATTCGTGTACTTGCTTTGCAGCGCACGCTCCAGCGGCGTGGCATCAGCATTGCTCATGCTGAAAGGAATGGTCTTCGCCTTGGATCTGGCGATGCTCTGCGGCGTCGGTCCGGACTGCGGATCTGCAATGATGACCGTGTTTTCATCCAAAGGAATCTCGGATGCGAACTGATCCACCTTCTCCCAGTCGAGCGCCACGAACAGATCGAAGCGGTCGGGCTGGCAGGTGACGGGCTCGGTGGAGATCTGCACCAGCGCCGCCGCTTCGCCGCCGCGCACCTGCGCTCCGAACAACCGGCTCATCAGCCCGTAGTAGCCGAGGTCGGCGGCCGCACGGAGAAGCAGCTCGCCAGCGCTCATGGCGCCGGCGCCGCCTCTACCCGAGAACACCACCGAGAGCGAGGATCTAGCCATGTGCCGCGCCTCCCGAAGTCGTTGCCGGATAAGCTTCGCCGGCATGTGTCATCTGCAGGCCAAAGGCCCGCATCTGCCATGCCCCGGTGGGACAGTGCTCGACACACAGGCCGCAGTGCAGGCAGACATCCTCGTCCTTCACCATGATGCGGCCGCTGACGAGACCGTTCGCGACGTAGAGGTCCTGGCCGAGATTTGTCGCCGGCCTCTTGAGCCGACCGCGCAGCTCGGCCTCTTCGCCGTCCTTGGTGAAAGTAATGCAGTCCGTCGGGCAGATGGTCTCGCAGGCCTTGCATTCCACGCACAGCGGCGGGATGAAGACGGTCTCGATATCGCAGTGGAGACAGCGTCCGGCTTCCGCGAGCGCCTCGTCGATATCGAAGCCGAGCTCGACCTCGGCATGAATGTCGGCAAGCGCTGCCGCCTCGGGACGCAGCGGCACGGGATGCCGTGCATCAACCGAGACCTCCGGCAAGGGACGAAGCACCGTCGGCACGTACTGGGTGACCAACGTGGTGGTTGGTGCCAGTCGTTCCTCGATATTCCCGCCGCTCAGGAAGTGATCCATGGAAATGGCGGCTTCGTGACCCTGCGCGACCGCCGTGATGATGTTCTTCGGCCCAAATGCCGCGTCGCCGCCGAAGAAGACGCCGGGGCGCGTCGACTGGAGGGTGTTGGGGTCGACCTTGGGCATGTCCCGCGCATCGAACGCGATGCCGAGGTCGCGCTCGATCCAAGAGAACGCCGGCTCCTGGCCGATCGCGACCACGACGTCGTCGCAAGGGACGTGCTGCGTGGGACCGCCTGTCGGCGATACGATCCAGCGCCCGTCCTCGTTGATGGCTTTCACCGGCTCGAAGAGCACGCCGGTCAGGCGCCCGTTCTCATGGGTGAAAGCTTTAGGCGCCAGATTGTTGGAGATGGTGACGCCTTCACGGAGCAGCGCTTCCTTCTCGCAGCTTGCGGCCGTCATGTCTTCATCGTCTTCGCGCACGATCACGCTCACGTGCTCGCCACCGAGGCGGCGCGCCGAGCGACCACAATCCATTGCCGTGTTCCCGCCGCCAATCACGACGACGCGCTTGCCGACCTGGCGGATGTGCTGGAACCAGATGTTTGCCAGCCATTCCACGCCGACATGGACATGGGCGCTTGCTTCAGCGCGTCCGGGAAGCTCAAGATCCAGCCCGCGTGGCGCCCCAGCACCGATGAAAACTGAGTCCCAGCCTTCGTCGAGCAGCGCCTTGAGGCTGTTCACCCGCGTGCCGCTGCGCAGTTCCACACCGAGATCGAGGACATAGCCGGTCTCCTCGTCGATCACGCCCTCCGGCACGCGGAACCGCGGAATGCGCGTGCGCATCATCCCGCCGGCTTTGGGATCCTGATCGAGGATAACGCAGCGATAGCCGAGCGGGGCGAGGTCCCGCGCAACCGTCAGCGAAGCCGGACCGGCCCCGACAAGTGCTATCCGTTTGCCATTCGTGCGGCTGGCAGGCTCAGGCAGGAGCGCCCGGATATTGCCCTTGTAGTCCGCAGCCGCGCGCTTGAGGCGGCAGATCGCCACCGGCTCCTTCTCGACACGCCCCCGGCGGCACGCCGGCTCGCAGGGCCGATCACAGGTGCGCCCGAGGATGCCTGGAAAGACGTTGGCTCTCCAGTTGACCATGTAGGCGTCGGCGTATCGGCCCTCTGCGATCAGCCGAATGTACTGCGGGACGGGCGTGTGCGCGGGGCAGGCCCATTGGCAGTCCACCACCTTGTGAAAGTGGTCCGGCGTGGAGAGATCGGTGCGCTTCATCGCAGTCTCCTCGCGAAATGGTGCTCACGCATACCCGAGCCAGTGCCAGTAGGTGGCGCCGAGGAGCATCACCAGAGCCAAGGCGATGACCGTAAGCACCAGACCGGTGCGCACGAAATCCTTCGCCTCGAAGGTTTCAGTCCCATACGCGACCATGTTCTGCGGCGCGTTCACCACCAGGATGAAGCCGAAGCTGACGACGAACTGCAGCAGCATGGTCATGCCGACAATGTTGATGCCGGGCGTCGCCACGCCTTGCAGAACGGCAATGATGATCGGGATCATGGCCGACGCAAGCGCGGTCGCGCTGGCAAAACCAAGATGAATGACGACGAGAAACAGACTCATCGCGCCGAGGATGAAAAGCGCGGTTGCGTTAGCGAGGCCGAATTGGATCACGGCGATATCCGCCAGCCACGTCGCGGCCTTCGTCTGCAGAAGCGCGGTCCCGAGACTGATGCCGATGCCGAACAGCACGATCGTTCCCCACGGGATCCTCGGCTGCGCCTCCTTCCAGGTCATGATGCCGATGCCGGGGAGGAACATCAGCGCCACAGCCGCAATCGTCGTCGTGGAGGTATCAAAGCGGTGCAGCACGCCTTCGGTCGACCAGAACGCCAGAAGGGTCAATGATATGGCGAGCAGCTTCTTTTCGGACGTCTTCATCGGACCGAGATCGGCGAGCGAGTTGCGAATCGACTCGCGGCCACCGGGCACCTCGTCGACCTCCGGTGGCATCATCCAGGTCATGACGAAATAGAGGGCGATGGTCATGAGAATGGCGAACGGTGCGGCGGCAATGAACCATTCGAGCCATGTGATCGTATAATTCAGCGTTCGCTCTATGAAGCCGACTGCCACCATGTTCTGCGCCGCCGCGGTCTTGATGCCCACGTTCCAGATGCTCGCGGTCTGCACCGTCGTAATCATCAGCATCCCGGCGAAGGCGCCTTTCTTGTCGACTCCGAATGCCGCGATGATGCCCAGCATGATCGGGACAAGGCAGGCGACGCGCGCGGTGGTGGACGGCACCAGGAATGCCATGACGAAGCCGACTAGGATCGCGCCGAGCACCACTTGGCGGGTCTGCGTACCGACCCGTGAGAGGATGACCAGGGCAATGCGCTTGTCGAGACCGGTAGCGGTCATGGCGGCGGCAAGGAAAAGGGCGGCGGCGACAAGGGCGAGCGCTGTATTGGCGAAGCCGCTGAAGGCGATCCCGAGCCCTCGGCTGGTGCCAAGCAGGACCTTCGGGTTTGCGACGTCAGGTGCCAGTCCCAGCAGAAATGCCATCAAGGCGGCGATCACGACGGCTGAGACGGCATAGTCGAGAGACTCGGTCATCCAGACGATGACGGCAAATGCCAGGATCGCCAGCATGCGGTGTCCCGCGACGGGCAGTCCCTCCGGCGTCGGCAACAGCATGATTGCAATCAGCGCAGCCACACCAAGGAGAAGGCCCCAATACTTGATGGCCCAATTGTCTTTGAATGAGGACCCCGAGGCGCTGCTCGGTTCAACTTGTCGTGCAGCGGTCATGAGGTACTCCTCCGGTCATGGACGCCCAAAGTCTGAAGCGTTACGCAGACTTGGTCCTTGAGTGAGATCAATGGGCTCGATCGTTTACGACCTGATGCGTTGTAGGGTGCCGCGTGACGCTCGTCGGCGACGACGGTCTTAGTCACGGCCGTGGTCAAGGTGTGATCGCGACCTTGAGGACGCCATCACGCTGATGCGCAAAGAGGTCGTAAGCTTCCACAATGTGCTCGAGCTTGAAGCGATGCGTGACGAGTGGGCGCGTGTCGACTTTGTTCGATGCGACGACGCGCATCAGGCGGCGCATACGCTCCTTGCCGCCAGGGCAGAGGGTGGTGACGATTGTATGGTCGCCAAGCCCTGCCGCGAACGCGTCGAGCGGGATCCTCAGATCTGCCGAGTAAACACCGAGAGAGGAGAGGGTTCCGCCCGGTCGCAACACCCGCAGCCCCCACTCGAATGTCTCTTGCCGGCCAAGAGCCTCGACGGCGACGTCCACACCGCGCCCGTCCGTCAGCCGCATGACTTCCGAAACCACGTCCGTCTTCTTGAAGTCGACGACGTGATCAGCGCCCATACGCCGGGCCATATCGATGCGCGCGGGTATGCTCTCCACGGCGATGATTGTCGTAGCGCCCATGAGCTTCGCGCCTGCCGTCGCACAAAGTCCGATCGGCCCTTGCGCGAAGACGGCTACGGTATCGCCGATGCGGATATTGCCGCGTTCTGCGCCCGAGAACCCCGTCGACAGGATGTCCGGGCACATCAGCACCTGCTCGTCGGAAAGGTCGTCCGGAACCGGCGCTAGATTGGCTGTCGCGTCCGGAACCAGCAGATACTCTGCTTGCGCGCCATCGATGGTGTTGCCGAACTTCCAGCCCCCCATTGCCTTCCAGCCGTGTCTTGTCTCGGCTCCGTCCTGCGAGTGGACGCCGCACAAGCAGGCATTTGACGTACCCGACGGCGTGATAGCGCCCGCAATGACTCGTTGGCCCTCCTCAAAGCCTCGTACCTGCGAGCCCAGTTTCTCGATGATGCCGACGGGCTCATGACCGATGGTCAGGCCCTTCGCTACCGGATACTCACCCTTCAAGATATGAACGTCCGTGCCACAGATCGTGGTCGTCGTGATACGTATCACGGCGTCGAGAGGGCCGGGATCTGGGATCGGCTTCTCGTCCAGAACGATACGTCCGGGCTCGACGAAAATGGCTGCCTTCATTTTTGGCATGCCTAGCTCCTGTGGTTCGGCCTACTTCCGCGAGGCGCTGGTTCTCACAAGCCGTCGAGGAAGCCCCGACGGCCAGGGCGCCGGAAACTAGTGAGGAATTTCGATCGTAAGGGCGATCCCTTGGCCACCACCGATGCACAGAGTCACCACCCCTCGGCGAAGCCCGTCGCGTCGCATCGAATGTATCAAACGGGTCGCCAGCACCGCCCCTGTCGCCCCAATCGGATGGCCGTGCGCGATCGCACCGCCTTCGACGTTGACGATGTCCTCCGGCAGGCCAAGCTGCTGAGAGAGAACGATCGCGATGGCAGCGAATGCCTCATTGATCTCTGCGCGTTCGACATCAGAAACCTTCCAACCTGCCCGCGCTAGAGCCTGGCGCACGGCGGGAATCGGACCGAGCCCGAACAATCCGGGTTCAACGGCACCGACGCCGATGGAGACAAGCCGCGCCGCTGGCTGCACACCGCTTCTGTCAGCCCAGCGCTCGCTGGCAACGATCATTGCCGAGGCTCCGCTGTTGAGCCCGGGAGCGTTTCCCGCGGTGATCGTGCCGTCTTTTCGAAAAGCAGGCTTGAGCGCAGAGAGGCTCTCGAGAGTAACGTCAGGACGGTTGTGTTCATCCCGACTGAACGTTACGGAACCTTTTCTCGCACTGATCTCTATCGGAGCGATCTCCGCATCGAACCTGCCTGCAGTTTGAGCAACACCAAAGCGATGCTGCGTTCGCTGCGCCCAACGATCCTGGTCTTCCCGCGTGATCTGGAACTTGCTGACAAGATCCTCAGTGACCCAGCCGGAATGCTGATCGGTGAATGCATCGTTGAGACCGTCCCGCAGCATACTGTCATAGAGAGCTGCGTCACCCATCCGGTAGCCCCACCGGCCTCTCGTCGCCAGATAGGGTGACTGATCCATATTCTCCATGCCGCCGGCGATGACACTGTCCGCTTGGCCCGACAGTATCTCCTGCGCTGCACTCGCGATTGCTTGGGCACCGGAACCGCACACTCGGTTGATGGTAAGCGCAGGCACCGTCACTGGGACGCCGGCTTCTACCGCCGCCTGCCTAGCTGGATTCATCTTGGTGCCGGCCTGAACGACCTGCCCGAGGACAACCGAGTCTATGGCGCTTCCATCAATTTTCGCGCGCGCTACAGTTTCCTTGATGACAACGCTACCGAGGGTCGGAGTCGGAATGTCCTTCAGCGAACCTCCATATGTGCCGATGGCGGTTCTGACAGGGCTGCACAGGACTACGTTTGGTGTGCTCATGGGAGATCCTCATCGCCTGGCTAGGGCGTCGGCTGGGAAGGCGTATGTCTCGATCGCGGGCCACGGTCTCTAACCTGAGGCCCTTTTGCGCACCGGGTTAAGTTGTTCTGCATCCTCGCAACGGCAATCAAGGAACCCGTGGGTAGGGCATGTACGGCACATCTCCTCCAACCTCTTCCGCAAAGCCTGTCGACCTCGATGAAGGCGGACCGTGACGTTGTTGAGCGAAGTTCCCAAGCTCGCGGCGAGCCGATCGCGCGGCTCGCCCAGGATGTCGGCCCGCCAGACAACGTCGGCGTATTCAGGCTTGAGCGTCGGCAGCAACCGGTAGAGACAATTGCAGACTGCAGCGTCAAGCTCAGGGTCGACATCGGCCGGTACATTCACAAGATCCCCATCGTCGATCTGGATCTCACGACGACGTTTGCGGATGGCGCTGCGCTGGTGATCGACAAGCGTGGTGGCGAGGACACGGCCTAGCCAACCGCGCACCGTCCGAACGTCCCGCAACTGAGACGCACGCTCGAGTGCACGGAGACAAAAGCGCTGAAGAACCTCTTCGGCCTCGTCGGGGCTCCGAAGACGCTGAAGAAGAAACGCCAGAATCTCCTCGCGGGCCTCGACCAGCGCGCGCTGTACGGCAGCGTCGTCGGGCTTCGCAGCGTCAGTCTTCGATTCGTCCTTTGATGGCTCAGGGCCGGGATTCTGTTTGCCGGAATTTGTCATCGTGCCGTGAACTCTCCCCTCGCAAAACGAGGCGGCTTCATCATTTGCTTCTATGGGCGTTCGACGCTCTGCTTTCTTTAATCCAGATCAAACTTTCTCTCGCTCGCACCGCCTAATGTGCTCGTGCAGCTGCTGAAACTCTGATTGGCTGGGATGGCGCTGTCACAATTGTCACCCGAGCGGCCAGCCCGCTGCGAAGCCGCTTGTGCCGACAGGAGACACGGATGAGAGAGAGGACAGCGAGCGCACGGGATGCAGCGCGATCAAAACCGTTAGTCGACGCCAGATCCAAAACAGTATCTGCGCCGTCATCGTCCAAATTGACCAATCAGGGTGTCAACCCGCCAAAGAGTTCAGAGACCGAACAAAGGCCGATCCCCTGGCCCACACCATTGGGGGGGCTGGCCTATCAGCGCGACGTTCTGGAGCGGTCAATCCTGTTCTTCGACACCCTGCGCAAGCGCGCTAACGCCATGCTCGAGCATGAGCAGGCCGGGCTCCCGCCGCTGCTCAATTTCAAATACGAGACACTCCTTGATGCTCGAGAGTTTCAACGGCCCGCAAACTATGCACTGCTGAGAATTACCGAGGTTGGCGATGCGTGCTGGGACGATTGCGTAGATCCTGAGAAACCACCGGTTATTGTACTGGATCCGCGCGCCGGCCACGGGCCTGGCATCGGCGGCTTCAAGCGAGATTCAGAGGTTGGCATCGCACTCCACGTTGGACATCCCGTCTACTTCGTCATTTTCTTTCCCGAACCATGTCCACACCAGACGCTGAGTGACGTTCTGGCTGCACTTGAGCACTTTGTAGCCCATGTCGCGGCGCGGCATCGTGGCACCAAGCCGATCCTGTATGGAAACTGCCAAGCTGGCTGGGCTGCAACGCTCGTCTCAGCCCACTGCGATACTCCGATGGGGCCTGTGGTGCTCAACGGCTCCCCTTTGTCATACTGGGAGGGCGAGCCCGGCATCAATCCGCTGCGACTGATGGGCGGTTTTGTTGGCGGCGTGTGGCTCAATCACTTTCTGTCGGATCTCAATCTTGACCGGTTCGATGGGGCCTGGTTGGTGCAGAACTTTGAAAATCTCAAACCTGGCAATGCCATCTGGGACAAATATGCAAACCTCTTCACCAAAATTGATACCGAGCACGATCGTTTTCTCGAGTTCGAGAGATGGTGGAACGGTTTCTATCGGCTGAGTGGTGAAGAGATCGTCTCCATTGTCGAGGATCTCTTCATCGGCAATAAGCTCGAGCAAGGGCAGGTTCGGATTGACGACCACTGCGTTGCCGATCTGAAGCGCATTCGCAACCCGCTCATCATCTTCGCGTCCTATGGCGACAACATCACGCCACCCCATCAGGCGTTGGGATGGCTTCCAGCAGTCTACGAAACCACAGACGCTCTCAAGCAGGCAGGACAGAGGATCGTCTACCTGACAAATCCGCACGTCGGGCACCTTGGTATATTCGTATCTGCCAGCGTTGCACGGTTTGAGCACCGCGCCATCCTGGAGAACCTCGAAGCGATCGAGGCGCTCGATCCTGGTCTCTACGAGATGATCGTGGACAATCCGACGGGCGATCCCAATTGCGAGCGCAACCAGTACTCGGTGCGCTTCGATCCGCGTCAAATCGAGGATGTGCGCTTCACTTGTCCAACCAAGGCGTTCGAGCGCGTCCGACTTATGTCGGAGACGAACGAGCAACTCTATAGAGCCGCCGTGAGCCCTTGGGTGCGCGCGGTGGCCAATCCGTGGCTATCCGCGTCGATGCAATGGCTGCATCCGATGCGCACCAGCCGCTATTTGTGGTCAGAGCGCTTCTTTCCATGGATGGGCGTCTTCGCGGTTTTGGCTGATACCGTCTCCAAGAACCGCCATGCCCTCGCAGAGGATGTGCCATTGATTGCGTTGGAGCGTCAGCTCATCGCTCAAGTCTCGAGTTTCTGGGAGGCGGCTCGCAGGCTTCGAGACGCGGGGACAGAACGGACGTTCCGCACAATTTTCGGAGAATGACGTGGCCTCTCTTCTCCGGTTGTTTCTTACGCGCGTTGTCCGGCAGGGTCGCCTCGAGGTGGAACGATCCTCCGGAGCAAAGTTCTCGGTAGGCGATGGCACGGGCCAAGCGGTTGCCGTGCGGTTGACCGACCGAGCCGCCGAGTGGCAGCTTGTACTCGATCCAACGCTTGCGCTCGGAGAGCTCTTTACCGATGGCCGGATGGTCATGGTGCGCGGCAGAATCTATGACCTTCTGGAACTCGTCGCACGCAATATCAGGACGGCCTACCCCTCTCGCCTCACGCAGATCCGCGAGTGGCTGAGGAGCACTCCGGATGTCCTATATCGTCGCAATAGTGTCCATAGAGCCAAGCGGAATGTAGCGCATCACTATGATCTGGACAGTCGACTTTATGCGCTGTTTCTCGATGGGGACTGGCAGTATTCGTGCGCCTACTTCGAGCGGGTAGGGCAAAACCTTGAAGAAGCACAGCTTGCCAAGAAACGGCATATTGCGGCGAAACTCCTGATAGAACCGAGTCACCGGGTTCTCGATATCGGCAGCGGCTGGGGCGGGCTCGCACTGTATCTCGCCCAGCAGTGTGGTGCCAACGTAACGGGCATTACCTTGTCGGAAGAGCAGCTAGAACTCGCCTGTCAGCGGAGCCAAAGCGAGCAACTGGCATCGCGCGTGGAATTCCGGCTGCAAGACTATCGCTCAGTGAGCGAACACTATGACCGGATCGTTTCCGTTGGCATGTTCGAGCACGTCGGTGCCGCCTACTACAACAGCTTTTTTGAAAGAGCTCGAGACCTTCTGACGGACGACGGTGTCATGCTGCTGCACACTATCGGTCGCTCGGATGGACCCGGCAGCAGCAATGCTTGGATTGCCAAGTATATATTTCCCGGCGGTTACGTTCCCGCCCTGTCCGAAATGAGCCCGGCTATCGAGCGCTCAGGTCTGATCGTTACGGACATTGAAATTCTGCGTCTGCACTATGCGGAGACACTCAGGGCGTGGCGGGATCGCTTTCTCGCGCGATGGGCTGATGCGGCGCAAATCTATGATGAGCGCTTTTGTCGGTTGTGGGAGTTCTATCTCTCCGCCTGTGAGGCGGGCTTTCGTCATTGCGGGCTTGTGGTGTTTCAAATCCAACTGGCCAAGCACCAGAATGCCGTACCACTCACCCGGGACTACATCGGTATGCGTTCAGCGAACCTCGCAGCGTGCGACTCGGGACCAACAGCGCTATCGAACGTTGCTGCCGAGTGAGCGTTTCCACCCGCATGTCGGCCGTCAAGGCGTCTGTATTTCTCGCCTCAAGCAGGCGTGGCGGCGGTCGCGGCAAACTGCGTGACTTCAATACCTGGCTCGTACATAGCTTTGGATGTTGCTTGGTGGTCGATATGGAGACGATCGAACTTGCGATACCGCCTGCAAAAGCTTGCAGTCAATGCCACGCCGAACGCCAGCGTCTCGATATCGATCGCCACTTGGCGCGACTAGGTTATGGCGCATTTCAACCGCCAGAAACGCCATCCGGCCAGCAGGAGGAACCTCGTCGGTTAGCTTTACCATTGACCTGTGCGCCCATATCATCCGCTCATCAGACAATGCCGTACTCGATCAATAGTCGATTGCGCTCGTGCGCCGCGCCAGACCAATTTCCTCGCCGCCCGCCAATGTCGCCGGCGGCGCTGTCGCGTTCACTATTTCCGTGTGTCTCTCCAGATGTGCGTGCGACGATCGCCGACAACCGAGCTTGGAAGTGAGGACGCCGATGGCCCTTACGACATGAGAAGAAAGGAAGCCACTCTTAGATCATCGAAGAGCGCTCACAGGAGAAAATGCCAATGTATCGCGTACGGCATTACGTCGGCCCGCCCTGGCCGCCGACTCTGGCAGCCTATGACTATATGCGCACGCTGACACGGCGTGATTGGGCCTGGGAAGGCCTTCGCCGCGACCCTGTCTATCAGGACGAGGCCCGCGCACACTTGAAAGTCATTCAAGATACCACTCGATTGGAGAGCGGAGCGCTTTTCACACGGATGCACGAGGCATCGCCTCATGCTGAAGTGTGGGCGCTCCGATCCTTTCGTTGATCCGTCACTGACGGCGCAGAACGCGCATCCGATCTACTCGCCTCTGGCGACTCAGGGCGTCCTCTCTGCAATCGCCACAGCCTCAAATCGGGCAGACGATGGGGGGATATTTGTCCCCGCCCTACCGGCGCTCGAGCACATTCTCGTTGACCCGGCGGGACACCAACATCTCCTGCTACGAGGCAATGGCGCCGTGCTTCAACTCGAGATCGAAGGTGCTGACGTTGAGAAGGGGCCAGTGCGATTGGCCTTCAAGGCGCACAGCATTGATATGATCGGCCTGATAGGCTCCCACCTCTGCGATCTCGAACGCATTCTGTCCAACGATGTCACAATCGCCTCGCTGGCCGCGTGGACCACACGGAAAGTCAATTTGCGCGACGCCATTGCCGTGCACGACTTCAGAACGGCCGGCCGACGGTACTACGACGCAGCAATCTTCCTGCACGGCATTGAAATCGTCGAGAGAGATTGGTCGACCGGAATCCTGCCCGCACGAATGCGTCGCAACTGGCTACGCGCCCAGCGGTTCATTTCAGGCGGATGGCGAACGTTCCTCAAATGACTCCCGACTGTTTGAAGGGGAGCGAAACAGTCGCTCCCCACACAGATCAAAATGCAGGACACTGCAATCCCAAGAAGGTGGAGGAGCAAACCGATGTCCGACAATCCCGACGAGATATTCCTGACCGTTGAGGAAGCTGCCAGATTTCTGCGCATGGCCAAAGGCACGCTGGACAATCACCGATCAAAGAAGACCGGACCTGAGTGCCGATATCACGGCGGCCGTGTTGTCTATCGCCTCGGTGACTTGCTTCGGTGGTCCGAGCAGCGGGCGGCACGAAGGAAAAGCGCGAAGACGCCGCCGGACTCTACTGGCGACAATGGTCTTCGGCCTCCTGATGCTGACATGGCCGAAGGCATACGTACCCAGCCTGCTTTGGAATGGCAGCTCCAGCATTCCAATTGGCCTCTACGCGTTGACAAACGGGATAGCGGCAAAGGGCCAACTGGCAGTCGTCCGGCTGCCTAATGCGACGAAGTTGTTAGCGAGCGCCCGCGGCTATTTGCCGGCAAGTGGTTGGCTGATCAAGCCGGTGGTCGCCGTTTCCGGCGACACCGTCTGCCGGCATGGCCAGATCATCAGGATCAGCGGCCGGCTACGCGCACTGGCCCACAGGAGGGATACGCGACAACGTCTTCTGCCACGTTGGCACGGATGCCGCCATTTGACGGCAGCCGAGGTTTTCGTGCTTTCGACCGAGCCCGGCAGCTTCGACAGCCGCTATTTCGGGCCGGTCGAACATGGGAACGTCATAGGGACGGCCATCCCCGTATGGACTCGCTAGCCGCGCTGCAGACGCGCCAAGGCATCGTCGACTTTGGCTAGCGCCTGGGCGAGCTGCGCCCGCAGTGACATCAGGTCGCCGACCGGATCATCTTCCATCGAAAGATGATCCGGATCGAGACATCGGTCGATCAACGTCAGAAGTGTCTGGTCACGCATGGGACCAGCAGCAAGCGCGGCTTCCAGCGTGTCGTCGTCAACGCCGTCGCCGTCGAGGATCAGCCGGCCGGTGCGCGCGGTCAGCCACACTGACAGCTGTGCCCCCGTGAGCACGGCCCGGTCGACGAGCTCGGCCGGCAACGTCATTCTGGCCGCGGGAACATCATCTCCCGACAGCCGGAAACCGGCGACGTAGCATTCCGCCGGCAAGGAGTACATATCGCCTTCGTCACGCTCGAAGAAAGGCATTCCTTCTACTCCGGTCATCGCGCTCTACTCCGCACAGCCAACCCAGCCAACTACAAAAATATCCCAATATGGGATAATCCGAAAACAGGATTAAGCGGTGAAGCCGTCAAAGTTGATCCCGGCTTCCTGCAATGCGCGACACGCTGCGCTCGCCGCACCAAATTAAGCTCCGCAAGCTGCTGCGTGACCTTCGGGAACAGCGCGGCCTGACCCAGGCTGATGTCGCTATGCGTCTCGATAAGCCCCAATCCTTCGTCGCCAAATACGAAGGAGGGGAGCGTCGTCTGAGCGCGATCGAGTTCGTCGATGTCGTGCGCGCGCTCGGTCTCGAGCCTGTCGCTGCCATGCGCCAGCTCATCAAGAGCATTGACGGCGAAGCCTCTTAGCTGGCCATCCTTGCACTCTTCGATCCAAACCATCGAGCGTACCTGCGCAGTTTTCGCCCGAACGCTTAGGTGCATCCTTTACCATATCCCAATCTTTCCCCGTAGTGTCGTATTGGTGTCGCATTCGCACTAAATTTCTTCTCTAGCTCAAGATAAATGCTCGTCGCTGTGGCGCGCCCGGAAGTGGGACTGCAACATCCGACGCTTTGGGTTGCTGTTCGTGATCGGCTATTGGAGTCAGTCCCATGCGCACGCTTCAGGACATCGGCAAACGACGTCGCCGACACGTCTGCAATTCACCCTGGTGCAGCATAACCATGCCCAAGTCTCGTTGCCTCGGCAGCAGGTGAGTCTGGGCGGTCCTTCTCTCGATCTTACGATCTCGTTCAGTACGGCTCTATCTCACGGCTCTGCGAGCTCGTTCGACCGAGCCGCCGTAAAGACGGCGTCTCGGCGCATTCGCGTCACGATCCTCCCGCGGTCGCCGTGCCACACTCTCGCCCTCCACGACGAGCGTCTCACCTGCGGCTCTGTCCTCACCGCGCCGGCGACGTCTCAGCGCCTTCGCTCGTTGCGCGCCGGAGCGTCAGCGATCGCGTGTCACCTCCGGCGTCCGCGCGATTGGCCCGGCGGAAGCTCGTTGCCCCGTCGCCCACTTCGCTCGTGTCCTGCCCTGTGCCGTCCCAGACGCCACGCCTCCGCTCCTCTGGCCGCGGGGGAGAGTCCTATCCCCGCATAGCTTTGTGCGACGATGTGGCAGGCGTCGCCTCGGCGGCAACCCGCGCGTGCCGCGCGGGTCCTCCACTTCGTTCCGGCCCTCCTCCGCGGAGCAGAGCTCCTCTCCGTCGGGTGCCACCAGCTCCAGCCTGCCACGATCTGCACGTCGCCGGCAGGGAATAGGTCTCCGCCGGGATAACGTGAGGAACGACACCATGGCTACGATCGGATACGTCACCAAGCGCGAGGACGGCCGCTACGACGGCGAGCTCCGGACCCTCTCGCGGCGGGCGCAAATCAGCATCGTCCCGGTCGCTGACAAGCCCTCCGAGCACCATCCGGACTTCCGCGTCCTCGCTAACGGAACCGAGATCGGCGCCGGTTGGCTGCGGATCGGTAAGACCTCCGGCGTCGAGTACATCTCGCTCTCGATCTCGGCGCCTGAGCTCGGCAAGCTCTACGCCAACCTCGGCCGTGCCGCCGGCCGGTCCGATCCCAACGTCTTCGCTCTCATCTGGAACCCGCAGGATTGAGCCTGCGGCTCAAAGCCCTCGCGCCGACACCGGCGCGAGGGCTCCTTCGCGTTCCGCGAAGAGGCCCACCCGCCCACCCGGACATGCGCATGTGCGACAGCCACTGATGAGCGCGAGCAACAGGCTGAAGCCTGTCTTTCTCGCCCTCATTGCCGTCGTGCTCGCTGCATTTGCGGCCGCTCTTTTTCCCTTTCCGGTGCGGCCTCGACTCGCCGCGATGACCTAGCGGATCGTGATCTCGCGTGCGTTCTGCAGGCGCGATTTCGGAGAGTTTGTGCGGTGTGAGATGGCTGGGGAGGACATCAAGATAAAAAGATGGAGTCGTTGGCGCTCAGATATCCCGTCGTTACTGGACTTCACGCGACTCTGCTTTCACGATCGTAGAGTCAGCGCGCGAAATACGCCTTGTAAACCAGGCACTTTGTACGACTCCGTCTTGACGAAATCGGATCTCGCAACATCTCCCCCGGCACAACACACCGTTGGGGGATCACCATGGCCCAAGACGAGTTCAAGCCAAAGCTCGGACGCATCCGCGACACCGCTAGCAACGCGCAACTGCGCACCAACACGCAGATGCTCAGAGAGACCGGACGCGCCGGCGCACGCGCCGTGCGGCAACGCGGCCACATCACATCGGCGATGCCGAAACGGGGGATGGGCGCCGGTGTGCGCGCGGCTGCCGGTCTCATCGCGCCAGGCAGCCGCCGCGTCATCGTCAAGGCGCGCTACACGCGCATCGCTGCCGGCGATATGGGCGCCGCGCGCGCGCACCTGAAGTACATCCAGCGCGATGGTGTCAACCGCGAGGGCGCCCCCGGTCACCTCTACGATGCACAGCGCGACGATGTCGATGGCGCCGGCTTCCTCGAGCGCTCCGGGCACGACCCGCATCAGTTTCGTTTCATCGTCTCCGCCGAGGATAGCGCGCGCCTGCCGGACCTGAAGCCGTTCATCCGCGATCTCCTCGCGCAGATGGAGCGCGATCTCGATACTAAGCTCGACTGGGTGGCGGTCGATCACTTCAATACCGGACATCCGCACACGCACGTCGTCATCCGCGGACGTGACGAGCAGGGTCGCGATCTCGTCATGGCTCGGGACTACATCGGCCATGGCGTGCGTGCCCGTGCCCAAGCCTTGGTGACATTGGAGCTCGGCCCCGAGACACAGCTCGAGCGCATCCAGAAGCTCTTCAACGAAGTCGGCCAGGAGCGGTTGACACGGCTCGATCGCCAGCTCATGGCACGCGCGAAAGACAACATCCTCGTCATCACGGCCAGCGAGGAGAATGATCCGACGCAGCGGACGTTGCGGATCGGGCGCCTGCGGACATTGCAGCGGTTGGGGCTCGCATCAGAACGGCAACCGGGCGTCTGGTCTCTCGACACCAACGCCGAGACCAAGCTGCGTCAGCTCGGCGATCGCGCCGACAAGTTCAAGATGATGCAGCGCGCCTTGAGGGAGGCCGGCATCGAGCGCGGCGCGGCCGCCATGGCGCTGTTCGAGCGCGGGCCGCGCAGGGTGCCACTCGTCGGGAAGGTCGTCGGCGTCGGCATGGTCGACGAGATCACCGATCGCACTTGGGTCATCATCGATGCCGTCGACGGGCGCGTGCACTATGCCGACCTCGGCCGCCTGAAGCCAGAGACGGTGCCCGTCCGCGGCAACATCGTCGCCCTTGCCGGTGGCGGCCTCAACGAGAAGCCATCATCGGTGCCTCGCCTGCATCTGCTGTCCGCAACCGATCTCGACCGGCAGACGACCTACGAGGGACCGACCTGGCTGGACCAGGCCATCGTGACCAGATGGCAGCCGGAGATCCGGACCACGGGCTTCACGGCCGAGGCGGACAAAGCCCTCAAGGCGCGCACCGATTGGCTGGTCGGCAGGCAACTCATCGAGCAGACGCAGGACGGCAAGCAGGTGCCGCGCGCCGACATGATGAAGGCGCTGCGTCAGGCCGAGACGCAGCAGCTCGCAGCCGATGTCTCGCGGCGTCTCAACGCCGCCTTCGCGCCACCCATGCCCGGCGTCCGGATCACCGGCACCTACGATCACGCCATCACGACGCCGACCGGTAAGATCGCGGTTATCCGCCGAGAGGACACCTTCACGCTGGCGCCGTGGCAGCCGTCGCTCGAGCCCTTCCGCGGCCAGGCCGTCGCCGGGATCGTCGGTTCCGCCCGCATGACCTGGATGCACGCTCGTGGAAGGGGCCTGCCAGGCCGCGCCTGATGTTCAACGCGAACTGAGAAGCCAGACGAGGAACGCGTACGGTATTGCGCACGATCTCGGAACGTCCATCACGCGTCTGCATCTCCGTGCCCATGAGATCGAGGAGGACGCCACGCGCTCCCGTAAGCCCCTACTTCCGCCGCCTGTAGAAGCGCAGGAACTGCGCGTTGATCGCGACTTGCGGACATGAAGACGGCGGCTACCTAAGTTTCACTTCGGCCGTGAAGCCGACGCGGTTAACGAATGTGTACCGATTGACCACAATCGGCCTGACAGGACTTCTTGGGGATATCTGCATATTGGACAACCTAGGGAATTGGCGGCCGTTGACAGAGCGATGTGAATCATCCCGCTGATTATGCTGAAGATGGACCCGCCACCTGAGGTGTCAAAGACGTTTGACCGCCGCGAACACAAAGTTCGACACGCCGGGCTCGGCAGCTGGATATTATTTTCAGGCGCGCTTTGCGCTGCTTGAGGGCCTTCGGTTTGTCTATCGGGAAAGCGGCATCGAGATCGCCATCGAGCGCTTCGACGACGTGTCCTTCGAGAATGCCGGCACGCCGATCGAGCGACTCCAGACGAAGCACCACATAAACCGCAAAGGCAGTCTCACAGATACAAGTCCCGATCTCTGGAAGACTTTGCGAATATGGTCGGAAGCAACAAAGAACGACCCCTCACTTCCGTCGCGGACGCGGCTTGCACTCATCACGACGGGTCTTGCACCGGAAGGTAGCGCCGCGTCGCAACTTCGGCCCGAGGCTGCAGCGCCGGGGGTGCGTAACCCGGAGGCTGCCGCTGCTGCGTTGGAGAAGGTTGCGATAGACTCCAAGAACAAGGCGCTTGGCCCTGCCTTCGCCGCGTTCCTGTCTCTTGCCCCTGCCATCCGCCGATCAATTCTCGACACGGTCGAGGTCCTGGATCAATCGCCAACTCTAGCGACTTTGGATGCTTCACTGGAGGATGCCCTGCGATTTCTTGGGCCACGTGGGCAGATCGCGTCGGCGCGCGAGCAACTTGAGGGATGGTGGTTTCCGAGAGTCTTCAGAGCGCTGGACGCGGGAAACGGTACGATACCCATTCTCGAACTGGAAACAAAACTCGATGACATCCGCGAGTTGATGAGGCGCGACGCCCTTCCGCTCGACATGGAGGATGCAGAACCTCCGGCTGCCGAATTGCAGGCGCTGGATGAGATGAACTTTGTCCGTCAGCTTCAGGCGGTGGGCACCGGCGACAACCGCGTCGAATTCGCAAAGCGCGACTACTATCGCGCTTCGACGCAACGCTCAAAGTGGGCGAGATTGAGCTTGCTCGTCGATGGAGAAGTTAGCCGTTTCGAGCGCATGCTCGTCGAGGAGTGGGAGCCACGCTTCCACAGGATGTGCGATAGCTTGGCAGCGAAGCCGAAGCCGGGCGCCGTGAGGAACGCAGGGCAGGAACTCTACTACTGGGTCGAAACAGAGGCGCGCTTCCCGTTCCGCACCGTTACCGCGCGCTTCATTAGCGTCGGATCCTATCACATCCTCGCCAACGACTTCCGGGTGGGCTGGCATCGCGACTACGTCAAGATGCACAAGCCTGACGAAGGGGGCGGCGATGACGGGTAAAGGTCACTGGGATCTTCCATGGAAGCGCCGTCCGGTTGAGGAGGCTATCAATTTCAATCCTGCCTTCTGCGGAGAGCTGATCTTCCGAGCCGTTCGGCAGTACGAGAAAGCTGCCAAGAGGTCGATGGGATTGCCGCTGTCCTTCCTCGTACTGCCGCTCGTCCTTCACAAGCAGACACGCGATGAGCTGCCGCAAAAGGCCGACACCGCCTTCGTCGGATGGGTTAGTGGCCGCGGCCCCTTGCTTGCGGGACTGCCGGATCGGGCGCTCCGCCTTGCGCCATTCACGCGCGAGGCTTTGCTTCTCATGATGCAGCAAGGGTTCCTCGTCGCTCAAGGCGACGGAATTGCCCCGGGTGGCAAGCGGTTCAAAGCCGCCGCGATCGCTGCCCGCACGACCGAGGATACGGACGAGGCGCGAAGCGCCGCCGAATTGGTCGGACGATGGTTTGCGCGTCAAGGGCAGCCGGGCCTTGTCATGCAGGCTCTGGGGGTCAAGCCATGAGCCTTCAACTTCGCTGCGTTTCCGTATACTCGCACGAAGGCGAGCGCCGCGACGTCGAATTCAAGCTCGGCGCGCTGAACATCGTCACCGGAGCTTCAAAGACCGGCAAATCCGCGCTACTCGACATAGTAGATTATTGCTGGGGCCGCGACGAGTGCACGATTCCCGAGGGAGAGATTCGCAAGAGCGTCTCATGGTTCGCTCTGCACATAGATAACAATGGCGAGCGCATCCTGCTCGCGCGCGAAAATCCGGGCCCCGCTGGCAGGGCGAGCGACAAGATATTCTTCGCCCGCGGCGTCGAAGAAATGCCCGCAGACGCTTCGGGGTTCTACAAGAACGTCACATCTGACGGACTGAAAGCGCAATTGTCCGCGGTCTTGGGCATATCGGAGAACATCCATATCCCGCAGGAAGGCTCGACACGGCTGCCTTTGGAGGCGTCATCGCGCCACGCGATCCTGTTCTGCCTGCAGGCGCAGGATGAGATAGCGAACCGGCGCTTCCTCTTTCATCGTCAAGGTGAGCAGTTTATGCCCGCCGCGATCCGGGACGGCCTTCCCTACTTTCTAGGCGCCGTCGATGAACGTCATGTACTGACGTTAAAGCGCTATCAGGATGCGCGTGCCCGGCTCCGCAAAATGGAACGTGAGCTGGCAGAGTCCAGAGCGCTGTCGGATCAATCTTCGAGCACGGTGCAGTCGCTTCTCTCGGAGGCGCGGCGGGCTGGACTCCTGCCGTCCGACGCTGCTGCGGCAGACACCGAAAGCGCAGTCGGCTTGCTTCGGCAGGCCGCGGCACCGCGCCCGCTCAACGTGACGGCGATCGACGATCCCGGCAATGATCTGGACCGGCTCGAAAATACAAGGCGGGAGCTGCGCGATCAGCTGCAGGATGTGCGCGAGGAAATATCAGAAGCCCAGCGCATAGGTCGCGAAGCGTCGGAGTTTGAGAGCGAAGTTCGCGAACAGGATGCGCGTCTTGCATCAATCGGACTTCTGACTGCTTCCGGCGCTTCGGACGTTTGCCCGTTCTGCGAAAGCCATCTGGAGGTGCCCGTGCCTTCCGTCACGGAGATGCGGGAGTCCCTCACCGGCCTGGAGGTTCAGCTTGCTCTGGTGCGCCGCGACGCTCCGCGCCTTCAGGAACGCCTTGCCGCCTTGGAGACGCGAAGGGCGGATACCGAAGACCAGTTGCGCAATGCGCAGGGGCAGATTGCAGAACGCATCCAGGAGAACGAGCGCCTCCGCATTCAGCAGAATGATCTGGCTGAACAGGCGCGGGTGGCAGGCCGCATCGCATACTACCTCGAAAATGTCAGGACGACCGCGGTCGGAAGCAGCCTGCAGCGGGCTATCGAAACGCTGCTGGCAGAGATAGCCGAACTGGAAAAGGCGTTGGACGACGATGAGCTCCAGCAGCGGCTCGACACTGCCCTCAATCTTGTGAACCTCGATCTTACGAAGCACGCGAGGACTCTCGGCCTCGAACATGCCAACAATCCGCTGCGGCTTGATCGGAAGGCCCTCACGGTGGTCGCAGACACAGTCGATGGGCCGATCACACTCGCGCAGATGGGCAGCGGCGAAAACTGGGTTGGATATCACGTAGCGGCCCACCTTGGGCTGCACACGTTATTCCGGCAGCGGAACCGTCCCGTACCCGGCTTCCTGATGCTGGATCAGCCTTCTCAAGTGCACTATCCGCCGGAACGCGACAACGAAGGGAAACTCGATGATCTGAACGACGAAGATCAAGCAGCCGTCAAACGGCTCTTCGAGGTGATGTGGAGATACTGCAGCGCGCCCGGCGCAGACATGCAGATCATCGTGGCGGATCATGTCGAACTCCTGGAGCAATGGTTCCGGGATTCGATCTCGGAACGATGGCGCGACGGCATTGCGCTGGTTCCGGTAGCATGGCTGAGGGGATAGGTGGTGTCGTGCATCTTTCCCGCATAATCATCGAAAATTTCCGAAACTTCTACGAGCTTGATATCGCTTTGGACGGCAATGTTGTCGTGGTCGGCGAGAACCGCGTTGGAAAAAGCAACCTGCTTTACGCCCTGCGTCTTGTGTTCGATCCGATGCTCCCTGACAGCGCACGCGAACTCCGTATGGCTGACTTTTGGGATGGGCTGGATACGCCCGGCGCAGAGGACAGGATCCTAATCTCCGTCGAGATAGCGGACTTCGAAGAAGATCTTGATGTACTCGCGCTACTCACAGACTTCCGTCTGGACAAGGACCCGAAGACAGTACGGCTGACCTATGAGTTCCGTCCGCGGGCCGATCTTGAGGACGATCCGGCGACCGATAATGATTACGAATTTGTTTGTTACGGTGGTGGGGACGAGGCTAAGCGTTTTGGATATGACCTGCGGCGCAGAATAGCGCTCGATGTCCTTCCGGCGCTGCGCGACGCCGAAGGAGACTTAGCGGCTTGGAGGCGCTCGCCGCTGCGGCCCCTCATCGAGAACGCGTTCAAGGATGTGGACCGGACCAAACTGGAGGAGATCAGCGAAGCGATCGAGGAGGCAACGGGGAAGGTCGTCGAGTTTGAAGAAGTGAAGACGCTGGAGGACAACATCGGCGCCCTGCTGGCCAAGATGAGCGGCACCCGGCAGGATGTTAAGCCACGCCTCGGCTTCAGCCCAACTGATCCAACCAGACTCTCCCGGAACATCCAGCTCCTCATAGACGAGGGAAAGCGCGGCATCCACGATGCGAGCCTCGGCTCAGCCAACATTGTGTTTCTCGGCCTCAAAGCACTCGAATTGAGACGAATGCTAGAAGAGAATAAACGCGATCACACGTTCCTTGCAATCGAGGAACCCGAAGCGCATCTCCACCCTCATCTGCAAAGATCAGTCTACCGGCATTTGTTCGAGAGTATCGACGACGGCGAAGAGGATGGGGACAGCGCCCTGTCCGTATTCCTGACGACGCATTCGCCTCACATCGCAAGTGTCGCCCCGCTCCGGTCTATTGTCCTGCTCAAGGACACCAAAGACAACGGCACGCTCGCTAGATCGGTCGCATCCATAAAACTGACTGACGCCGAGACAGATGATCTTGGGCGCTACGTCGATGTAACGCGCGCCGAGATGCTCTTCGCGAGAGGTGTCATACTTGTCGAAGGCGATGCCGAACGATTTCTCGTGCCTACATTCGCAGAAACGATCGGTAAGCCTCTGGATGATTTCGGTATCACCGTCTGCTCCGTAGCCGGTACGAACTTCGAACCTTACGTCAAGCTGCTCGGCGGCCTGCGAATTCCCGTCGCCATTGTCACGGACTGGGACCCTCGCGAGGGGGGCAGCCCCCTCGGATACCGGCGATCGCTTGAACTCGTGTCCACCATCGAAGCCACCAGAACAGGCAAGGTTCCAGCTGCTCTGATTAAGGAACTTGAGAAACTCGAGAACGGCAAAAAATTTGCCGACAAGTGTGAGGAGTTTGGCGTTTTCACGAACACGCATACGCTGGAAGTTGACTTGTTCAATGGTAAGTTCGGGCCAGTAATAATTGAGACGCTGCGCGAAGGAAATTTCGGCAAAATACGCAGGGGTTGGATCGACGCATGGGAGGCGGATCCGAAGCAGCTCGACATCGGCAAGTTTCTTTCGTTGATAGAGGCAATCGGAAAGGGCCGCTTTGCGCAGAGGCTTGCATCGCGCATGGGTAGCCTCAAACCGCCCGCCTATATCCGTAGTGCCATCGAATTTGTGGTCGACCGTGTCTGACCGCGCTCTATACCTGCGTGCCGCGGAGGAGTTGCGCGGGAACGCAGCTCAATGGCAGGCTTACAATTCGCAGGGGCACTGCGCGGTGCTGGCCGGCCCCGGAAGCGGCAAGACAAAAACCCTCACCATCAAGCTCGCACGCATCCTATCCGAAGACATCGAGGAGCCGCGGGGACTGGCCTGCATTACCTATAATAACGAATGCGCTCGGGAACTGGAGACGCGGCTTGACGCTCTCGGCGTTGAGCCGGGTGGCCGTGTGTTCATCGGCACGGTGCATTCCTTTTCCCTGACCCAGATTGTAATGCCGTACGCCAAATCCGCTGGCCTCGAGTTGCCGGATAATTTCGAGGTTGCCACACAGCAGCAGCGCCGGCTGGCCCTCGAAAGGGCTTTCAGGCGCACCATAGGAGGCCCCGACAATCCCCAGACCTGGGACTTCCGGATGGGCCACTATCGACGTTCGATCCTCAACCGGAATACGGAGCAGTGGCGGAACCAAGACCCAGATCTCGCGCGGCTGGTCGAGGCCTTCGAAGCGGAATTGCGCAAAGTCGGCCTCATCGATTTCGACGACATGCCCCTGCTCGCAGTGAGGGCGCTCCGCGACAACGAATGGCTTCAGCGCGCTATCCTCGCCAAGTATCCCGTCCTCGCGGTGGATGAATATCAGGATCTGGGCGAGGCCCTTCACCGTATGGTGCTGGGGCTCTGCTTCAGCACGGGTATGAGGTTATTTGCTGTCGGAGACGTCGATCAGTCGATTTATGGATTTGCCGGCGCGCATCCTGAACTGCTTCAGCAAGTCGCCGAACGGGAAGACGTGCAGACCGTACGGCTTCGATTCAACTATCGTTGCGGCTCACGAATCGTAACAGCCTCGGAATATGCATTAGGGGAAGCCAGAGGCTACCGAGCCCCTGACGGCGCTGCGCAAGGCACCATCTTCTTTCACCCACGTGCTGGAAACTATGGCCTGCAGGCGGACTATCTCTTCGCAACCGTATTGCCTCAGATTTTTGAGCGCATTCCCGGTCTCTCGCTCGGAGACATAGGGATCCTATATCCGGCGGCATGGATCGGGGATCACGTGGCCACCTCAGCGCAAAGACATGCGTTTGCAGTCGTTCGCGCCGATACCAATGCTCTGTTCCCCAGATCGAGCAAGCTAATCAGGTGGCTTGAGCTTTGCGCGGTCTGGTGTTGCGGAGGTTGGCGGACCGGCGATCCGCGCTTCGCCCGCCTCGTGAACGACGGCCGCCGGATTTTCAGCGAGGCCATAGGCTCCGATGAACAGCGGCTTAACTTTCAAAGATCACTGATGGGCCTACTTTGGTCCCGCAGAGACGGGACCTTGAGGCTGAACACTTGGTTTCGCGACATCCTCGAAGGGTTGGTGAACGAATTGATTGCCTGCTGCCGGATGGTAACCGACGAAGCAGCGACGCTCCGAGCGTTCGTCGAGAGGACCGCCGATGATGGCGACGCTTCGGCGATGACGCTCGGGCAATTTGCTGGCGACGGCGATGGCCGCGACCGCATCAACCTATCCACCATGCACAGCGCAAAAGGCCGAGAGTTTCGGGTCGTGGTGCTGTTTGCGATGGACGACGGCCGCATTCCGCGGCCGAACGCACTGCAGGCAGAGCGGCGAGAGGCGCGTCGCTTGTTCTATGTCGGGTTCACGCGCCCGAAAGAAGAGCTACACTTACTATATACGGGAATAAGGCCTTCACCGTTCGTCGCGGAGGTGCAAGAGCGTATAGCGGACGATGATTGAAGACAGCTCAAAGCATTCTGCCATTCATAGTCGGTACCCGCCAATTTTGCGCTTTGCTGAATCTTTGTGGACAAACGGAATCGGGTCGGCTCGATCTGTGCACGAAGCTTTTCACACCGACCGACAGGGCGGTCGGGCTCATGCTCACCTTCTATCCAGTGCGGCAGACAACCTACCCCCTTAGGAATTCGAAACTGGGCGGCTTATCCTGCGCGTGCGCTGTAGCGGTCGATGGCCGAGAACCTTTCAGTCGGGAGCTGCGCGTCCTTGCCGCCAAATATGTTTGCTTTCAGAAACGCCAGCTCGGCATCGAGCTCGTCCTCGTAGAGGTCCTTTCTCCAGGATTTGGGTCTGTCGCCATTCCCCTCGAACCATCGGTAGCCACGGGCCTTCAGCGTGTCCTTGCTTTCGAAGGGCGCGCCTTCCGCAAATAGTCGTACCGTCGAACGCCGCGCGCTCGCCAGCAGCTCGCCGAGATAGGTGCCGCCAGAGTTTGGGCTGCGGCTGAGGAACGTGAGGACCGCCTCGCAATCAGTCATGGCACGATGCCCATCGGCGAAATAGCCATGCTCGTTCAGCAGATAAGCCAATCTGGAGCCAGCATATCCGTGTCGATGCCAAGCGACCTCCGAGCTCGAGCAGGCCCAGTGCTTAGCCGCGAAGTCCGGCCATTCCCGCTCACAGAAGGGTCTGTCAAAGGCGGCGTTGTGCGCGATGACAATGACCGCGTCCGCTATAAAGGTGGAGACCTCTTGCGAGCTGATCTCGCGCCCGTGCAGGAGCTCAGGCGTGATGCCCGTTAACGCAACGATCTCGGCAGGCATTGGAACTGTCGGCTCACGAAGTCCGCTGAAGCGGTCGACGACTCGAAAGACGCGGCCGTCCGCCGAGAACTCGAACTTGATTATGCCAAGCTCGATGATCTGGTCGGTGGCCAGGTTGAGCCCCGTAGTCTCGACATCAAGCACGATGCCGAGCTTTGTCGCCGTACCGTCGGGTTCATTGAATGCAGCCGGGATCGTCAGTCTCTTGAGGACCCGATAGGCGCCACTCGCCTCAAGGCGCTTCGCCATCTCTTCCAGGTCAGCCGTAGTCAAGGCAATACCCCATTCGTCTGACGCGTCGGCATCAGGCTTCGCACCTGCGCGGCGCGACAAGGGATTGGACGACCGCGTCACCTCTCTCTAAGGACTCGGTCCTGATTCGCGCATCGGATGCAACAGAGCCGGATCGGAGTTGACGGATGTCTTAGCGGCGGCGTTATTGCGGCGTGAGTGCTAGCGCCATGTCGTCATAAACTTGTCGAATACCGGCGCGGATCTCCTCGACCTTTGCGCTTTCGTGCGGGCTCTCCGATTGCCATTCCTGTCGTGCCCGCTGCCACGTTTGACGTGAATGCAGAGGAAAGCCGCCATCGATGCGACTACGATGATAGCCGCGCAAGCTCGTCGCAACGTACTTGCTGGCCCTGTACGCATCAAGGCGGCTTCTCCCGCGTCTTCGCAATTCATGACGCACGCGTTTAGTGGCTGCGCTGTTGAGTTCGGAGATCGCCAGACCAACAAAGTGGTTCAGGTCTCCGGCAGGCTCGGCCTCGCCGTCCGACCACAACAGGCGAGACTGTGGATACCAGAGACCGTCTGGCATCTCGTAGAACGCCACCGGCTTTAATAGGAAGTCATCGGCTAGCCCCTTGGCTCTGACGAGGAAGTGCGGTGTGTCATATGTATCAAGCCACGAGATGCAGAGACCTTGAACCTGCGTGTCGTCGAACATGATGCCCTGAGGTCCTTTGAGGCCGTCCAGAATGGATTTCGCGTAATTGTCCAGGTCGGCCGTCTCCGAGGTCTCCAAGATCGTTTGCACATCGAGATGCAGTACGATGTCGAGCTGCACCTCGCTTGAGTACATCCACTTGATGTGCGTCAGCTCGGCACGAATCCGGGCCTCAAACTCGCGCTTGCTTCGCCCCCCATCGCCGTAGGGCACCGGTGCGAAATCAAACCTATGCTGCCAGTCGCCGAACATGGGATTGAGCCCCGAGCGGGCGCCGTCTGCCTCACGCAAAATGGGCGCATCGATATCCTCATTCTCGTCTTCTGACGTCGACATTGAACGCCTCGTATCCTTTGCGCCATGCGCCTGCGCTCACGCGCGCCTGCCAGAAGTCTTCCCATCTCGGGTAGCAGCCTTGCGCACCGTCTGGGGTGCATCAGTTCAAGATAGCGTTGCCAACGGACAAAGATCCAAACACGGCGGCATGATTTCAAATCGAGACATATGAATCCGGCCTCACGCCTTGACACCCCGCAAGTCTACCCCATATTTAGGGTTGACTTAGGAGGTGAGCTATGGACAAAGCACTGGCCTACACGACGGCCGAGGTCGCCTTCGTGTTGCGCGAGCCCATTAAGGCCGTCCGGAAAGCCCTCGATGAGGGACCGGTCGAAGCCAAGCTGGTCCGCAAGCCCGGCGGCGCGCGACCAGTACGGGAGGTGGCATGGGCGGATCTCATTTACCTGTTCGCCGTCCAATCGCTGCGCGATGAGCTGACGCCGAAGGCGAGACTGGAATTCTATCATGCGCTGAAGAGTGCGCGGGTGGATCGCGCTCGAGAGGTCCGGTTCGGTCGGCTGAGCGTCGCCATAGACGATCTCAAAGCCGAGCTCGAGCAGCGAGCGCGTCAGCTCTCGGAGCTGGCTGAGAAGGTTGAGTTCCGCAAAGATGGCGAGGCCATCCTCAGGGGCACGACCATCGAGGCTCACCGCATCGCGGCCCTTCTTGCTGGCGGCATGGCCGCCAGCGACGTTCGCCGGGACTATCCATCACTGACCGATAAGCAGATTGCCACGGCCAAAGCATATGCCGAGGCATACCCGAAGTCGGGGCGCCCCTATCCGGCCAAAACGGTCAAGCGCGCGGTCAAGGGGGCCGGCCTCGAAGCGCTCGACGAAGTGCTTGACGAAGAGGCATGAAATTCCTGCTCGACACCAATGTCTTTCGCGAGATCGGCAGGACGGCGCCCAACGCTAATGTTGCGGACTGGCTCGACAAAGTCGATGACATCGATCTCGCGATCAGCGTCCTGACCGTACGGGAAGTGCGAAAGGGTATTGTCAAGCTGCGGGCGCAGAAGCCCGCAGCCGCTAATGCCATCGACACGCGGGTTGCCGACATCCTCGCGGCTTTTGGCGAACGCGTGCTTCCGGTCACCTCCGAGATCGCCGATCTTTGGGGAGAGCTCCTGGGGCAGAGCGAGAAGAACATCGACGATGCGGGACTGGCGGCGACGGCGCGAATACATGGACTGGTGCTCGTGACCAGAAACATCAAGCATGTTGCCGATCGTGGCGTGGCAACCCTCGATCCGTTCAAAACCTCGCCGAGGACCATGCGGCCTTGACCAACGCCGTAACGGCAATCGATGCTACCATAGGCAGCAGACTGATTTTGCAGTCGTAGATTGACCCATTTTTTTCTGTCGGCGGGGACAATGGCGAGGGACACCAGACTAGGAAACAAGGACGAGCTCGAAGCCTTTCAAGAAACGCTGTTCCGGGCCATCCAATCGTCGCACCTCAATTTCCTTCTGGGTGCTGGCGCCTCCTGCCCGGGCGTCGCGCCGGCAGGTCAGGTCGAGAGCGATATTCTCGAGCTCCTCAAAGCCGAAAAAGTCCGCGAGGCCGACAAGAAGACCATCCAGTTCCTGAAGCAGTTCAAACAACCGATGTCCGAACTCCTGGGAGAGGACCGGTCGGACAACGTCGGCAAGAGCCTCAGTCACTACGTCGATTTCGTCCAGACGATCGATATCCTCCTTTCCGAGCGCAAGACCAACCTCCTGCCGAGACAGGCGAGTATCTTCACGACCAACTACGACCTGTTCATAGAATGCGCATCCGAGCAATGCCCGTCCATATTGCTCAATGACGGCTTCAACCGCGTGCCGAGCCTCAATAATCTGCACAAATTCGCGCCGGAACGGCTCTTCGATGCGACCCATCACACGGGCAATCACTACGACTACACGGCGGAGCTCCCCAGCATCAACCTGATCAAGCTGCACGGCTCCATGACCTGGGAGCGCCAGGGCAACGATGTCGTCTATCGCGTCATGGATTTTGATAAGGTATCCGCGACGAAGGAAGACGATGCCAAGGCGGTGGCAACAACGCTGCAATCTGTCGCCATCGTGCTCCCCACGCAGCGCAAGTTCCAACAGACCATCATCGAGCGAACCTACTACGATCTCCTGCGCATCTTCGCCAACGTGATGGAGCGTGAGAATTCCCTGCTGATCGCCTTCGGGTTCTCCTTTCGCGACGAGCACATCCTGGAGATCGTCAAACGTGCCCTGCGCAATCCCACACTGAAGCTCATCATCTGTTGCTATGCCACCGACGAGGTCGAGGAGCTGCAGCAGAAGTTCGCCAGCTACAACAACGTCGGCTTGTTGATTCCGGAGACGACCGGCCAGCTGGACTTCCCACGGCTGAATAGCTTGTTGCGCGCCGTCGGGCCGCCAAAGGTGCCGACATGACCATCGAGCGGCTCAAGAGAGAGGCAGTGCTTCGTGTCGGCGAAGTCACGGAGGTGAGTGGGCAAAGCGTCGTCGTGCGCGTCGACCGCAACAAGAATGCCTCCGACCTGCTGTTCGACGGTGATGTGCTGCGCAACATCTCCGTCAACAGCTATGTCGAAATACGCAAAGGCTTTGTCAGCCTCATCGGCAAAGTCGACGGCGAGCGGCTCGACGACGTGACGACGCGCACGCCACCGAGCCCCTTACAGAAAACGGATAGGAACCGGCGCTTCCTGCAGGTCTCATTGGCCGGCTACATCGATGCGTCCGGCCGCTTCAAGGGCGGGCTGCGAGAGTTGCCGCTCATCGGCAACGAGGTCTTCATCGTCACGAAAAACAAGATGGAGACCGTCCATAACCTCGTCGACGATGGGCGTCCTTCCATAAGATTTGCGGTGACGGACAATGAAGGCTTCGACATAGCCTTTCCGATTGACGGGCTCTTCAACAGTCACATCGCTATCTTCGGCAATACCGGCAGCGGAAAGTCCAATACTCTGGCCGGCCTCTACAGCGCGTTTGTCAAAGAGCTCTCCGACAAGAATTTGAAGGGGTACCGGGATAACGTCCGCATTCTCCTACTCGATTTCAACGGTGAGTACGTCGGCAAGGAGTGCATCACACCCGATAAGCAGGTCTACCAGCTCTCGACTGCAGAGGCGGCCGATCGCCTGCCCGTATCGGAGGGCATCCTTTCCGACATCGAGATGCTCTCCATTCTTTCGGACGCAACGGACAAGACGCAAAAGCCCTTCCTTCGCCGCGCCCTCCAGTTCTATGAACGCGTTTTTGGCGGTGGCATTGCCGATCCCACGACCTATTTCAGAGCGATTTTGCAAAATCAGGTCGAGCAGACGTTGCGCTTATCGGACAAACCAAGGGCGTTTCAACTGCTCGACTACTTCAGGACCATTCTACCGAAGACGAAAGCGAACGGCGACGCTGCCGATGTGCACGAAGGCCTTGAATGGCATAATCAGGTAGCCGGATTCTACGTGCCCGCCACCAACCACTATTTTCAGCAGCGCGCCGATTTGATCCCCAACACGACCGTCCATCAGTTGTGCGGCACCTTCGCGTTCGACACCGACCTGCTGTCGCGGATCATCGTCTTCATGTACGTCCAGCTCATCGCCGACGTGTTGACCAATCGCGCGCAGAATGAGCACATCGCACCCGTCATCAACCGCCTTGTCGGCCGTCGCGGGGATATTGCCAAGATCTTTGATACGAGCGCGCAGGCTGAGTTCTGGAAGAAGAACTTTGTGGTCGTGAGCCTCGACAAGGTGAACCTCGACATGCGCAAGACAATTCCGCTGCTTCTTGCCAAGAAGCTGTACCAGGATCACAAGCAGCATCGGAACACGAAGTCGCTAACCATCATCATCGATGAAGCGCACAACATCCTCTCCACCGAATCTTTCCGCGAGTCGGAAAGCTGGAAGGACTATCGGCTGGAGACCTTTGAGGAGATTATCAAGGAGGGCCGCAAGTTCGGCGTGTTCGTCACCATCTCGAGCCAAAGGCCCAACGACATTTCGCCAACGATCACGTCCCAGGCCCACAACTACTTCATCCACCGCTTGGTGAATCAGAGGGATCTCGCCACCATCTCCAGCGCGGTCTCCTACATCGATAAGGTGTCGGAGGCATCGATCCCAACATTGCCTATCGGTACCTGCATCTTCAGCGGCGTTGCCGGCCAAATGCCCCTCAAGCTTCGTGTCCGCCCGCTCGAGGAGCACAAACAGCCGCGGAGCAACACGTTGCGATTTTCCACCATCGTCGAGTAGCCGCCGCGGACAAGGGCTCTCCCAGCCTCCTCACTCTCATGGCCCGCTCGCCAGAAGATCAATCCCTGCAGCGGTCTCTGGAGAGAGAGGACGGTTCAATCGACCTGTCGCCGCGCGGCACTCGCACAAGCGTTGCATCAAGACGCCCTCCGCAACGTCTCTCCGCCAGAGCCGCCGCTGCGAGTTAGTTAGTTTGTTTGTTGTTACAAACGATCAACGTCCGCAGGCGTCACTCCCTATCGCCGGGCATGGCTCTGTTTTCGTCGGTGATCGCGGGCAGGAATGCATTTGGGCGCCTCCCGGCCGCAAGCGGCCGGGACCGGGCCCTAGCGCGCGGCCTGCGGCCGCGCGCCCGAGCCCCGCACGGCGGGTCTCGGCCCATGCGGGTGACGGTCCAACTGGCGCGGGACCACGACGTCACGATGCGCATCAATCCATGTCGTTGACCAGCCCGGCAAGCCGCGAACACAGCGCGTCCGGGGGCCGGCCATCGGCCGGTTGCCGTGGAAAGAGTTAGAGGGGGGTGGCGGTTGTCGTGACGGGTGGAAGGGGTGAGAGAAGGTCTCTCGCCGGCCCGTCGCGGAGATACTGCCGTGGCCAAAGCCGAATCAAAGATCACTTTGTCGTCATCGTGCGACATCCCCTTCAACAAGCTCGTTCTGAGCCAAGCGAATGTCCGCCGCGTGAAAGCCGGCATCTCAGTCGAGGAGCTCGCCGAGGACATCGCGCGACGCTCGCTGCTCCAGGGGCTCACCGTCCGTCCGCAGCTCGACGACGACGGCAACGAGACCGGCATGTACGAGGTGCCGGCCGGAGGGCGCCGCTATCGTGCCTTGCAGCTTCTCGTCAAACAGAAGCGCATAGCGAAGACCGCGTCCGTTCCCTGCGTGATCCGTGACGCCGGCGCCGCGACGCTGGCGGAAGAAGACTCGCTCGCCGAAAATGTGCAGCGCGCGCCGCTACATCCGCTCGATCAGTTCCGAGCCTTCCAGACGCTGCGCGACAAGGGGCTCGGCGAAGAGGAGATCTCCGCCACCTTCTTCATTGGCGTCAATGTCGTGCGCCAACGCCTGCGCCTGGCTGCCGTGTCGGAGAGGCTGCTCGAGGTCTACGCCGACGATGGCATGTCCTTGGAGCAGCTCATGGCGTTCGCCGTGAGCACCGATCATGCACGGCAGGAGTTGGTGTGGGCGACACTTGGCGACTCCTATAACGACGCGCCCCATCACATCCGCCGGATGCTCACCGAGCAGACTGTGCGCGCCTCGGACAAGCGTGCACGCTTTGTCGGCCTCGAGGCCTACGAGACGGCCGGCGGCATCGTCATGCGCGATCTGTTCGAAGCCGACGATGGCGGCTGGCTGCAAGACGCGGCGCTTCTTGACCGCCTCGTAGCCGACAGGCTCAAGGCAGAAGCCGAGACCATCGCCGCCGAAGGCTGGAAGTGGATCGAGGTCGCCGTCGATTTCCCCTACGGCCACACGCGCGCTCTGCGCGAGCTCGATGGTGTCGAGAAGGAGATGACGGCCAAGGAGAAGAAGACGCTCAAAGCCCTGAACACGGAGCAGGCCAAGCTCGAGGCCGAATACCAGGATGCCGAGGAAGTGCCGGACGAGGTCGACCGGCGGCTCGGCGAGATCCAGGAGGCCATCGAGGCACTCGAAGAGCGGCCGCTGACCTTTGATCCGGACGGGGTCAAGCGTGCCGGCGCCTTCATCAGCATCGGTTCCGACGGGCGGCTGCGCGTCGAGCGCGGCTACGTCCGACCGGAGGACGAGCCACCGGAGCCGATCGAGACTGGTGAGGAAGGTGATCATCATGGTGATGACGATGGCGATCCCACCTCGATGCCATCAATCCAGCGCACGGTCATCACGCTTGGCGGCAAGCCCGCCGAAGCGGACGAAGACGACGAGGAGGATGGCATCAAGCCGCTGCCCGAACGGCTCGTGACGGAGCTGACCGTCTCCCGCACACTGGCATTGCGCGATGCCGTCGCCGGCAATCCGCACATCGCCATAACGGTGCTCCTCCACAAGCTGGTACGCGACACATTCCGCGCTTTCACCGTGATCTCGTGCCTCGACGCATCCGTCCGCGAGGTGCACTTCCCCGCACAGCCCGATGGGCTCAACGACAGCGCCTCGGCAAAGGCCGTCGAAGAACGCCATGCGGGCTGGAAGCGCGATCTTCCCGATGATGATGACGCGCTCTGGGACTGGCTGAACGCTCTTGATGAAGCAAGCCGCATGGCGCTGCTGGCCCATTGCGTCAGCTATGGCGTCAATGCCCTCTACGAGCGCGGCGACCGCTATGGCGGCGGCGCACTCTCGCCGCATGGTGTTCGGCAGCGCATTGCCGAGGCCCATCGCCTTGCCCATGCGCTCGGTCTCGACATGGCCGAAGTGGGCTGGCGGCCGACGGTCGCCAACTACTTCGGACGCATCACCAAAGCGCGCATTCTCGAATCCGTGCGCGAGGCCAAGGGCGAGCAGGCGGTCCAACTGATCGATCACCTGAAGAAGCCGGACATGGCCAAGGAGGCCGAGCGGCTTCTCGCCGATAGCGATTGGCTTCCCGAGCCCCTGCGCGGCCTCGATCTCGACGCCGGTGGCGACGGAACAGACGAAGCCGGCGCTCTACCCGCCTTCCTCAGCGACGACGAGGACGATCCGGACGAGCCTGACTCGCAATCGACCTCGCTTGCGGCCGAGTGAGCCACGACAGCGGAGCGGCCATCGCGCCGCTCCGCCCTATTCCCATCAGACTGCTTTCGCGCCCCTCCGGCCTCGGCGCGCGCCAATCTTTGGAGTGTTCCCATGCCGATCTTCATCATCGAAACAACCTTCCGTCTCCCCGTCTATCGACGCCGCCGCTACGAAGCCGACACGCTCGCTGAAGCCTGCCGCCTCGCCATCGAGGACGACAACTGGTCCGAGCAGAAGGAGGACATCGACAGCTCGGGAGATACCTATGTGACGGGCGTCTGGCCGGAGCACATTGAACCCTACGACCTGCCGATGCCGGCGATCCCCTCGGAGTTCGACGAACTCGTGCAGCGCAAGGCGGATTGCTTTGACGCTCTTCTCGCCTTGACCACCAGCGCGGCCATCACCTGGCTCGCCATTGTGCTGGGGGAAGGTGATCGAGATGTCTGAGATCATCGAAGCCGCCGTCTATCGCCTCGACGAGCTTCCGGACGAGGCGAAGGAGAAGGCCCGCGCCTGGTATCGCGAAGGCGCGTTGGGCCACGACTGGTACGAGCGCGTCCATAAGGACTTCGAGTGCATCTGCACAATCCTCGGCATCCGCCTCGACACGCGCGCCGTTCGCCTCTACGGCGGCGGCACGCGAGGCAAACCCTGCATCTGGTTCTCGGGATTCTGGAGCCAGGGCGACGGCGCCTGCTATGAAGGGCGCTATAGCCATGCCAAGGCGGCACCTCGGAAGATCCGCGAGCATGCGCCCAAGGATGAGGAGCTCTACCGCATCGCCGATGCGCTTCAGGCGATCCAGCGCCGGAACTTCTATCAACTCCACGCCGTCGTGACCCACCGCGGTCGCGGCCACCATGAGCTCAGCATGGCGATCTCGGTCGAACGCGACAGCCCCGTCTCGCAGGAGATGACCAGCGACGCCGAAGATGCCGTCATCGAGGCGTTGCGCGATCTCGCCTGCTGGCTCTATCGCCAGCTCGAACGTGAATACGAGTATCTGACCTCCGATACCGTCGTCGATGAAGCGATCCTCGCCAACGAGTACACCTTCACGGAGAACGGCCATCGGTTCGGCTGATGGCGGGCGGCGCGGGCGTGCGGTGAGGGAGAGGCTGGCTGGAGATGGGTTGAGCCGGCGGGTTTGAGAGAGAGCGCCGGCCGGCTCGCCCAGCCATCGCTCTCCTTGAGGCTCATTCCCATGACATCCCATGCCAACCGTGCGAGCGCGCCGCTCGCACGTCCGTCCAACGACGACACCGCCCCGCGCCTTACCGAGGCCGCCCGTCTTCTCCTCGCCCATCTCGAACATGGCCGCCGCGTCGATGCCGCGATGCTGCGCGCGGCCATGGAGCAGGCCTTCGGCGCGTCCGACAGTTCAGGCGCCTGGACCTGGAAGACGGCTTACGATGCCTGCGAAGTCGCGGCCGTGATGTTCCTGCGCAAGTATGGCGAGGCGATCCTGCGCAAGGCAGGAACACCCGGCGCTGCGCTGCCGACATTCGCGAAGATCGCCAATCTTCTTCCCACCCATACGCGACGCTCGGAAGAATCCCAGGCCCTTCAGCAGTTCTCGACCCCGTTGCCGCTCGGCCTTGCCGCGCTCACCGCGGCTTCGATCGTGCCGGGCGACCTCGTGCTCGAGCCGTCCGCGGGCACCGGACTGCTCGCCGTCCTCGCCGACATCTCCGGCAGCACCCTCATCCTGAACGAGCTTGCGGACACCCGCGCCGGACTGCTCACCAACCTCTTTCCGGATTTTCCCATCACACGCTTCGACGCGGCGCAAATCGACGATCATCTCGATGGCGCGAGCGTGCCGACAGTCGTTCTGATGAACCCGCCGTTCTCGGTGCTCGCCAACGTCAGCGGCCGCGTCGCCGATGCCGCCTGCCGTCATCTCTCCTCCGCTCTGGTCCGCCTCGGCGATGGCGGCCGGCTCGTCGCCATCACTGGCGCCGGCTTTGCGCCTGATGCCCCGTCGTGGCGCGAAACCTTCGAGCGGCTGCAAGCCCGAGGCCGTGTGGTCTTCACCGCAGCGATCGACGGCTCTGTCTATGCCAAGCATGGCACGAGCATCGAAACGCGCCTCACCGTCATCGACAAGGTGCCAGCCGACGATCCGACGCAGTTCCCGACATCGCCCGGCATGGCCCCCGACGTTGCCACGCTTCTCGGCTGGATCGGCACGCACGTCCCGCCGCGGCCTCCATGCTTGGCGCTTCAACCTGCCGCGAGAACGGTGCCCGCGGCAGTTCCGCGGACGCGGCGTGCCACCACGACGCGGGTGGCGACACGCGCCGCTCCTGTTGCCGGCGCTGCCCCCGACGGCGTCGAGCTCGCCTACGAGACGCTCGATTGGACACCGCCTGAAGGCGCGCGCCTCTCGGACGAGATCTATGAGGACTATGCACTGCAATCGATCCGGATAACCGGAGCGCTGAAGCATCCGACCAAACTCGTCCAGTCGGCGGCTATGGCGTCAGTCGCCCCGCCGAAGGCGAGCTATCGGCCACGTTTGCCGGCGAAGGTGATCGCAGACGGGCTCCTTTCAGACGCCCAGCTCGAAACCGTGGTCTATGCCGGCGAAGCACACGCCGAGCATCTCGCCGGTGCCTGGACGGTCGACGCGACGTTCGACGTCGTCGCCGCAGCCGCGGACGATACGCCGAATGCGGTCCGATTCCGTCGCGGCTTCATGCTCGGCGATGGCACGGGCGCCGGCAAAGGTCGCCAAGCCTCCGGCATTCTCCTCGACAACTGGCTGCAGGGACGGCGCCGCGCCATCTGGGTCAGCAAGTCCGATAAGCTGCTCGAAGATGCACAGCGCGACTGGTCCGCGCTCGGCATGGAGCGTCTGCTCGTTACGCCGCTCTCGCGTTTCGCGCAGGGCAAGGCTATCCGCCTCCACGAGGGCATCTTGTTCCTCACCTATGCGACCCTGCGCACGGACGATCGTGGCGAGAAGCAGTCCCGCGTCCGCCAGATCGTCGACTGGCTGGGGGCCGACTTCGACGGCGCGATCATCTTCGATGAATCGCACGCCATGCAGAACGCGGCCGCGGCGAAGAGTGAACGCGGCGAGCAGGACGCCTCGCAGCAAGGGCGTGCCGGTCTCAGGTTGCAGCACGCCTTGCCCAATGCCCGCGTGGTCTATGTCTCGGCCACCGGCGCGACGACCGTCCACAATCTGGCTTACGCGCAACGTCTCGGTCTCTGGGGCGGGGAGGACTTCCCGTTCGCCAATCGCGCCGAGTTCGTCCAAGCCATCGAGGCCGGCGGCGTCGCGGCCATGGAGGTGCTCGCGCGGGATCTCAAGGCCCTCGGCCTCTATACGTCGCGCTCGCTCAGCTACGACGGGGTTGAATACGAGCTCATCGAGCACCAGCTCACGACTGAGCAGACGCGCATCTACGATGCCTATGCCGGAGCTTTCGCCGTCATTCACAACAACCTCGACGCGGCGTTGCGCGCGACGAACATCACGGGAGAGATGGGCACGCTCAATGCTCAGGCCAAGTCTGCCGCGCGTTCGGCCTTCGAGAGCGCCAAGCAGCGCTTCTTCGGCCATCTGCTGACGTCGATGAAGACGCCGACGCTGGTCAGATCGATCGAGCGCGATCTCGAGAAGGGCCATGCCGCCGTCATCCAGATCGTCTCGACCGGCGAAGCCCTGATGGAACGCCGGCTGGCCGAGATCCCGACCGAGGAATGGAACGACATCCAGGTCGACATCACCCCGCGCGAGTACGTGCTCGATTATCTGCTCCACTCCTTCCCGGTGCAGCTCTACGAGCCTTACACGGATAGCGAGGGCAATCTGTCGACGCGCCCCGTTCTCCGGGATGGTCAACCCGTCGAGAGCCGCGAGGCCGTTGCCCGCCGCGATGAACTGATCGAGCGGCTTGCATCCTTGCCGCCAGTGCCGGGCGCACTCGACCAGATCGTGCAGCGTTTCGGCACGGACATCGTGGCCGAGGTGACGGGGCGTTCCCGCCGCATCATCCGCAAAGGCCAACGGCTCGTCGTCGAAAGCCGGGTGGGATCGGCCAACCTCGCCGAGACCGCCGCGTTCATGGACGATGAGAAGCGCATTCTCGTCTTCAGTGACGCGGGCGGCACGGGCAGGAGCTATCACGCCGAGCTCTCGGCGCGGAACCAGCGCCTGCGCATTCACTATCTCCTCGAGCCGGGCTGGAAGGCCGATGCGGCCATTCAGGGCCTCGGCCGCACGAACCGGACCAACCAGGCACAACCGCCCCTGTTCCGTCCAATCTCGACGGATGTGAAGGCGGAGAAGCGCTTTCTCAGCACCATCGCGCGCCGGCTCGATACGCTCGGCGCGATCACCCGTGGTCAGCGTCAGACGGGCGGCCAGGGGCTGTTCCGTCCGGAGGACAATCTCGAGAGCCCCTATGCGCGCGATGCGTTGCGCCAGCTCTACACGTTGATCGTGCGCGGCAAGGTCGAGGGCTGCTCGCTTCAGACTTTCGAGCAGGCAACGGGCCTCTCGCTGATGGACTCCAACGGCATGAAGGACGGACTGCCGCCCATCACCACCTTCCTCAATAGGCTCCTGGCCTTGACCATCGAGCTCCAAGGCGTGTTGTTCACGGCCTTCGAGCAATTGCTGAACGCGCGTGTCGAGGGGGCCATCGCATCCGGCACGTATGATGTCGGCCTCGAGACGTTGCGGGCGGAGAGTTTTGAGATCACCGACCGGCGCACGATCCACGTGCATCCCGGCACAGGTGCCGAGACGCGGCTCCTGACGATCCTGCAACGCCAGCGCAACCGGCCCGTGACGCTCGACGAGGCACTCGCGCATCTTTCCGACCGCGGCGGCAGGCTGCTCGTCAACGAGCGATCAGGCCGTGCGGCCGTGCAGGTCTCCGCACCGAGCATCATGCTCGATGACGGCGAGATGGAACGCCGCGTGCGTCTCATCCGGCCGATGGAGACGGTCTCGGTCCCACTCAGTGCCATGGCGGAGAGCCATTGGATCGAGGCGGATCACACTCCGTTCCGGCAATGCTGGGCCACCGAGCTCGCACAGGTTCCGGAGTTTTCGGAAAGCAGGCTGCATATCGTCGCCGGTCTGCTGCTGCCCATCTGGAAGCGTCTGCCGGGTGAGTCGACGCGGGTCTATCGGCTTCAGACCAACGACGGCGAGCGCGTGATTGGACGGCGCGTCTCACCAGCCTGGGTCTCAGGCTCGCTTGCGACCGATCGCGCCACGCTGACGCCGGAGGGCGCCTTCTCGGCTCTGATGGACGGAAGGACGGTTCTTGATCTGGCCGAAGGCCTCCAACTCCGCCGTGTTCGCGCCATGGGCGTCTATCGCATAGAATTGCTGGGCTTCTCCGACGCCATGCGGAACCGTCTGTCTGCCTATGGCCTCTTTCATGAGATCATCTCGTGGAAGCTCAGGATGTTCGTGCCGACCGACGTCAGTGGTCCTTCGATCATCGCCAAACTGATGGAGCGTTACCCCGTCGAACGCATTGGCGAGCGGGAGGCTGCCTGATGGCCCGGCTTGATGCATCCGAGCTTGCACATCGCCTCGCACGCGAGGCCGAGGCGGTGTGCCGTCAGTACCTCTCCAACGGTCGGCGCGTTGGGCGCTATTGGATCGTCGGCGACGTGCGCAATACACCAGGACGCTCCATGTATGTCCGGTTGTTCGGCCCGGAAAGCGGCAAGGGGTCTGCTGGTAAGTGGACCGACTCGGCGACGGCCGAACACGGCGATCTGCTCGACGTGATCCGCGAGAGCCTGGGGCTCATCGACTTCCGCGATGTGGCTGACGAGGCACGGCGCTTCCTCAGTGTGCCGCGTCCGGAGCCCGATCCGCAGTACAAGACCTACACGGCACCAGCGCCGACCGGCTCGCCCGAGGCTGCGCGACGTCTGTTCGCAGCGTCGCAGCCGATCCGCGGCACAGTGGTGGAGACCTATCTGCGGCATCGCTGCATTGATGATCTGCACGATGTCGGAGCGCTGCGTTTTCATCCGCGTTGCTACCATCGCCCGGACGATGGCGGCCCGACGCAGATTTGGCCCGCGATGATTGCCAGTGTCACGGATCTCGGCGGCCTCATCACCGGCGCGCATCGCACATGGCTCGACCCTTCCGGCATCGGCAAGGCCCCGATCGAGACACCGCGCAAAGCCATGGGCGCGCTCCTCGGCCATGCCGTGCGATTCGGTCCCGCGTGTGAGGTGATGGCGGCCGGCGAAGGGATCGAGACCATGTTGTCCTTGCGCATGGTGTTGCCGGGCCTGTCGCTGATGGCGGCGCTGTCGGCGGCGCATCTCGCCGCCATCCTGTTCCCGGACACGATCCGGCGGCTCTACATCGCCCGCGATATCGATCCCGCCGGCGATGGTGCCGTGGCGACTCTGACCGCGCGCGCCGGGGCAGCCGGGATCGAGGCAATCCCACTGTCGCCACGCCTCGGCGACTTCAACGAGGATCTCGTTGGCTTCGGCGTGGATGATCTGCGCGCGCTCGTACGCCCGCAAGTCATGCCGCAGGATATTGACCGTTTCCTTCTCGCAGGGCCGTCCGGCCGGTTGTGATTTGCGCCGTCCGTGGTTGAGCGGCACGGACCGACCTCCACGCAGACGGAGCCGCACCCGGCCTTCCTAAGAGGCGATCGGGCCAGAACCGGCCGCGGCCGCAAGGGCGGCGCGCGGCCGGAGGCCGCGCTTGCCCTCCTCCGCTGCGCTCCGGCCCTGCGGGCTTCGCCCTTGGGTGCTGGCCCCATCCGGTCCCGGCTGATCCGTCGCCGGAAGGCCGCGATGGGCGCGGCCTCGCTGAGGAGACGTGTTCCATGATTTTCGCTTCCCACACTGACGCCACGGCATCACCGACGGCCCATCTGCTCGAAGAACTGGCACTCTACGCTCACCGCCCCTTCGACGATGAAGCCGATCCACGTCCGTTGCCCGAGCCGGAAAAGCTTCAAGGCGCTCTGGTCGACATCTTCGATGCGCTGGTCGCGACCTTGTCGGACACCCGTCTGGAACCCGATCTCGAGACGATGCTGTGGTCAATCGTGAATGTCTTCCATCGCCGGATCGACCGCATAGAGCAGGAGCTGGACAAGAACGAGACCGCGCAGCGGACAAGCCAGCGAGAGCAGGACGGCTCCGAGGTCCGCTCCGTCGAGCTCGAGCGACTGATTAGCGAAGGTGTGACGCTGATCGAGCGTCGCAACAGCATGGAATTCATGCGCGATGGCGCTGCCGAGCTGTTCAGCATCCATACCGGATCGGCATGGCGTCCCCGTTCGGGATCGATGGTCAACCGGACGACGATGACCGCCGCGATGATCGACAGCCGCGAGTTCATCAATGCACGACGCCGTGCCGACACCGAGACGTACCTCCCGAAGGGCACCAGAATTGCCTTCGCCGGTGGCGTCGATTGCAATGATCATCATGGCATCTGGGCCGTCCTCGACAAGGTACATGCCAAGCACTCCGACATGGTACTTCTCCACGGCGGTGCGCCGCGGGGCGCCGAGAAGATCGCCGCCTGCTGGGCGGAAGCGCGCAAGGTAACGCAGATCGTCTTCAAGCCCGATTGGGCACGTCATGCGAAGGCTGCGCCCTTCAAGCGCAATGATCAGCTTCTCGATGCCATGCCGATTGGTGTCGTCCTGTTCCCAGGCTCCGGCGTGACGGACAACCTCGCCGATAAGGCGAAGGTGCGCGGCATCCCGCGGAGCGACCACCGCAACCGTGGCGGCGCATAGGCGCCGCTTCACTCTCGACATCATCGATGAGTTTCATCGGAGCGAGTCCAGCTCCGCTGGACGCGCGCTGCTGCGCTTGGCTGAGATCAACGGACATGCGGCGCTGCCGACATTCGGCCGCATTGCCTTCATGAACTTTCATGCTTCCCAACAATCGTGCGCGATTTAGTAGATTGAATAACCGCACGCTCTCTTGCGACCCTTTCGTTGCGACGATCATTCCGTCCGAAAGGCTCGCCGATCATGCTCTCGCTACGCTCTGCGATCATTCAAGGTCTCATCGCTACCGCGCTCATCACGATATCGCTCGTTGTTGCCACGCAGTGGGCAGCTGCGATGCTTGGATCTCAACCAGCGCTCGGCGCAGCATGGTGCGAGCTCTTCGGTCTCAAACTCTACGCGCCATGGAAGCTCTTCGTCTGGTGGCTGGCCTTCGACAGCCAGGCGCCCGACGTCTTCGCACGCGCCGGTGCCGTTGCCGCCCTCGGGGGGATTGCCGGCGGCGCCGTCGCTGTTGGGGGAGCCGCCCGGCGGGCCAGCCGTAAGAACACGATAACAACCTATGGCTCGGCCCGCTGGGCGGACGGGAATGATGTGCGCAACGCGGGGCTGCTCAGTGAGAAGGGCATCGTGCTTGGCCTCTGGGATGGCCAGTACCTGCGCCACGACGGCCCCGAGCACGCTATCGCCGTGGCGCCGACACGCTCCGGCAAAGGCGTCGGCCTCGTCGTGCCGACACTTCTGACCTGGCCCCACTCCGCCGTCATCCACGACATCAAGGGCGAGAACTGGACGCTCACTGCCGGCTGGCGCTCGCGCTTCTCTCATTGCCTGCTGTTCGATCCGACCAATCCCTTGTCGGCGCGCTTCAACCCGCTGCTCGAGGTGCGCAAGGGAGCGATGGAGGTGCGCGATGTGCAGAACATCGCCGACATCCTCGTCGATCCGGAAGGCGCGCGGGAACAGCGCGACCATTGGGAAAAGACCGCCCACGCGCTGCTGGTCGGCACCATCCTGCACGTTCTCTATGCCGAGAAGGAAAAGACGCTGTCCCGCGTCGCCACCTTCCTCTCCGATCCCACACGCTCGATCGGGCGCACGCTCTCGATCATGCTGACCACCAATCACCTGGGCACGGAAACGACTCCAGTCGTGCATCCCGTCGTCGCCTCGATTGCACGCGAGCTCATGAACAAGGCCGACAATGAACGATCCGGCGTGGTCTCGACCGCTATGAGCCTGCTCGGCCTCTATCGCGATCCGATCATCGCCGCGACGACATCGGCCTCGGACTGGTCGATCGCCGATCTGATGCAGGCCGAGCGTCCGGTCTCGCTCTACCTCGTCGTGCCACCGTCTGACATCTCCCGCACGCGGCCGCTTGTGCGCCTGATCCTGAACCAGATCGGTCGCCGCCTGACCGAGACTCTACCAGAAGGTGCCGCGAACGAGCGCCGTCTCCTTCTGATGCTCGACGAGTTTCCCGCGCTCGGCCGGCTCGATTTCTTCGAGTCCTCGCTCGCTTTCCTTGCCGGCTATGGCGTGCGCGCCTTCCTCGTCGCGCAGTCGCTACACCAGATCGACAAGGCGTATGGTCCCAATCATGCCATTCTCGACAACTGCCACGTCCGCGTTGCCTTCGCGCCCAACGACGAGCGCACAGCCCGGCGACTCTCAGATGCGCTTGGCACCGCGACGGAGCTGCGCGCACAGAAGAACCTCTCCGGCCGGCGTCTCGCCGCCTGGCTGTCGCACGTCACCGTGTCGGAGCAGGAGACGGCACGGCCGCTGCTGACGCCGGGCGAGATCCTGCAGTTGCCCGCGGATGAGGGTCTCGTCCTCGTTTCCGGCGTGGCGCCGATCCGTGGGCAGAAGCTCCAATACTATGCCGACCGCAATTTCCTCGCGCGCCGCCTGCCGCCGCCGCCGCTCGCATCAGGCGGCTATGCGGACACGCCCCCAATCCGTGCCCGCGACTGGCCGAGTGAAGCGCGGACCACGCATCCGAAACTCGACAAGCCGTGGTCGGATATGGTGACGGGCGAGGAAGATCCGCCGCGCACCCGACAGATCGCGCGCACCAAGAGCAAGGTGAGCCAGGTTCACGACCTGCCCTTGTTCGCCGATCTCGCGACCGAGGTGAAAGCTGCGCCGCAAACCGATGTTGGCCCGTCACTCGGCGACGATGACGACACCATCGTTCAATTTCCAGGAGGCGTGCGGGTCTGATGGCCAAGAAACGCTACGCGCTCTACATCTCGCGCCCGCTCGCCAGCAAGTTCGATCTTGTTGCGCAGCAGCGGCACGGCTCGAAGTCGGCCATGCTGGAAGAAGCACTGAGGCTGAGCCTCGAGCCGCAGAGGGTGCCCGGCGCAGAAGAGGTCCTCGTCCGGCGCCTTGACGAGGTGCACAAGGTCGTCGGCATCGTCAATCGCGATGTCGCGATCGTCACCGAGACCCTGGCGCTATTCGTCCGTTACTTCCTGACGATCACGCCGCCATTGCCGCAAAGCGAGCAGGAGCCGGCCCGCCTTCTAGGGCGGGAACGCTTCCAGGTGTTCGTCGCCCAGGTCGGCCGCCGTCTTGCCACCGATCATCGCCTCGTCTCCGAGGTGCTCGAAACAATCGCCAGCAACAATCCCGATCTCTTCGCCACCACCGCGGACGACGCGCCATTGCGTGGGCGAGCAGCCGGAGGCGGGAATGGTGCGCATCGCGAGGTGGCTTCTGGAACCGAGGAACCCAAGAAGGACACCGACCATGGCTGACCTCTTGTCGATACACGCAAGCCAGGAGGCGCAAGGCCGCCGCCGCCAGATGCTGCGCACGGCCTTTGGTCCGGCAATCGCCGCCGCCTTGACCGACCCGACCGTGATCGAGGTGATGGTCAACCCAGACGGACGGTTGTGGATCGATCGCGCCAGCGTCGGCCGCCAGGACAGCGGCGAACGCATCGGCAGTGCCGAGGTCGAGCGCATCATCCGCCTCGTCGCCGCCCACGTGCACCGCGAAGTGCACGCCGGCGCGCCGATCGTCTCGGCGGAACTGCCCGAGACCGGTGAGCGATTCGAAGGCATCATGCCGCCCGTCGCCATGGCGCCGTGCTTTTCTGTCCGCAAGCCGGCCGACGTCGTCTACCGGCTCGCCGACTACGTGGCGGCCCGCATCATGTCTCCCTTGCAGGCAGGTGCCCTGGCGATCGCCGTCCGCGAGCGCCGCAACATCCTCGTTGTCGGTGGGACATCCTCCGGCAAAACCACGCTCGTCAACGCACTGCTCGCCGAGGTCGCCGATTGCGACGAGCGCGTCCTGATTCTGGAGGACACCCGCGAGCTCAAATGCGCTGCCACGGATTGCGTTGCACTCCGCACCAAGCCGGGGGTTGCGTCGCTCGCCGATCTGGTCCGCTCGACGCTGCGGCTCAGACCCGACCGCATCATCGTCGGCGAGGTACGTGGGCCTGAAGCGCTCGACATGCTCAAAGCCTGGAACACCGGGCATCCGGGCGGCATCACCACCGTGCACGCCAACTCCGCCGAGGCCGGCATCTATCGCCTCGAGCAGCTCGTGCAGGAATCCGTCGTCACAGTTCCGCGCGATCTCATCCTCGAGGCCATCGACGTGATCGCCTTCCTCTCAGGCCGTAGCGGCAACCGCCGCCTCGATGCGCTCGTCGAGCTCACCGGCCTTGATGATGGCGGCGACTACCAGCTCAAGCCGCTCGGCACCCCCATCCTTCGACCCGTCGGACCAACCGGAGCATGATGATGCACGCACGTACCGGAGCAGCTTGCTACGCAACAGGGCTGCCGCCCTGCAACCCGCCTAGCGGGACGCTCTGCACTTCTGTGCGCCTGCGCGCACGGGCCAGACCACCCGTCTTCAGCAAGTCAAAAAAAGAAGGGGGTTTAGGGTCTTCCCGAACGGGTGCGGGCGGTAGCCCGTTCGCGCAGCGATTATTGGCATTCGCCTTCATGCTGATCACCACGCCCGCTATGGCCGCCGGCTCCGGCATGCCGTGGGAAGCGCCGCTCACGCGCATTCTCGAGTCGATCGAGGGTCCGGTCGCCAAGGTGATTGCGGTCGTCATCATCATCGTCACCGGCTTGAGCCTCGCATTCGGGGACATAGGCGGCGGTCTGCGCCGGCTGCTCCAAATCGTGTTCGGGCTCTCCATCGCCTTCGCCGCCACGTCGTTCTTCCTGACGTTCTTCTCCTTCGCCGGCGGCGCGCTCATCGACTGACATTCGCGGAGCTATACGCACCATGCTTGGACAACCGACCTCGCTTCCCGGCTTCGAAGTCGCGCTGCACCGCTCGTTGACGGAGCCGATCCTGCTCGCGGGCGCTCCGCGCAGCTTCGCGATCCTCAACGGCACGCTCGCTGCCGCCATCGGCCTCGGCCTGCGGCTGTGGATCGCCGGGATCATCATCTGGTTCGTCGGTCATGCCTTCGCCGTCTGGGTCACACGCAAGGATCCAGAGTTTCTCACCGTTCTGTCCCGCCACGCCCGCCACAAAGGAGTGCTCGCATGCTGAACCTCGCCGAGTATCGGAAGACGACGACCGGCCTTGCCGATTATCTGCCCTGGGCCTGCCTCGTCGCCCCCGGCATCGTGCTGAACAAGGACGGATCCTTCCAGCGGACAATCCGCTATCGGGGTCCTGATCTCGACAGCGCAACCGATGCCGAGCTCGTCGCGGTCTCAGCACGACTCAACAACGTGCTGCGCCGCTTCGGCGAAGGCTGGGCCTTGTTCTTCGAGGCCGAGCGTGTGCCGGCCAATCAGTATCCTGGCCATCGCTTTGCGGATGCCGCCTCGTGGCTCGTCGATCAGGAGCGCTATGCGTCCTTCTCGGCCGACGGGGCTCATCATGAGAGCCGTTACTATCTGACCCTTCTCTATCTGCCGCCGCCTGAGCACCAGGGCCGCGTGGAGCGACTGCTCTATGAGCGTCAGGAAGGGTACTGCGACGAAGCGGACGTCTGGGGCCAACTCGCCTGGTTTGGGACCGAGACAACGCGGGCCCTTGAGCTTTTGGCGTCAATCCTTCCCGAGGCGGAAGCGCTCGATGATGCCGGGACGCTCGCCTACCTGCACGGCACGATCTCGGACAAGCGTCATCCCGTTGCGGTACCCACCGTCCCGACGCACCTCGATGCCATCCTGTGCGATACGCCATTCCTTGGCGGCGTCGAGCCGAAGCTCGGCCGCCAGCACCTGCGCCTGCTGACTGTGACGGGTTTCCCGAACACCACGACGCCGGGCCTGCTCGATGCGCTCAATGATCTTGGGTTCGCGTACCGATGGACAACGCGCTGGATTGCCCTCGACAAGATCCAGGCCAACCGCCAGCTCACCAGGCTAAGGCGCCAGTGGTTCGCCAAAAGGAAATCCGTCGCCGCCGTCCTGCGCGAGGTCATGTTCAATCGCGAGACGACCCTGGTCGACTCCGATGCCGACAACAAGGCCGCCGATGCGGACGAAGCCCTGCAGGAGCTCGGCGCCGATGACGTCGCCTTCGGCTATCTGACGACGACACTGATCGTTGGCGATGTCGATCCCAAGCGCGCCGACGAGAAGCTGCTGGCGTTGGAGCGCATCATCAATGGTCGCGGCTTCACGACCATCCGCGAGACGCTCAATGCCGTCGAGGCCTGGCTCGGATCCTTGCCCGGCAATCCCTATGCCAACGTACGCCAGCCGATCGTGCACACCTTGAACCTAGCACACATGATGCCGGTCTCGGCCGTGTGGGCAGGGCCGGAACGGAATCGCCATCTCGATGCCCCGCCGCTCATGATGACGGAGACGCGGGGCGCCACACCCTTCCGGCTCGATCTGCACAGTGGCGACGTCGGCCATGCCTTCGTCGTCGGCCCGACCGGCTCCGGCAAATCCGTGCTCTTGTCGCTGCTGGCCCTTCAGTTCCGCCGCTTCATCGGCGCCCAGGTGGCGATCTTCGATCGTGGCCGCTCGGCGCGCGCGGCCTCTCTCGCCATGGGTGGTGAGAGCATCGAGCTCGGCCTCGAGGGAACGCTGTCCTTGCAGCCGCTCTCGCGGATAGACGGGCCCGGCGAGTTGGCCTTCGCGCTCGAATGGGTGGGCGGTCTTATCACCAACGAGGGCGTGACCATCACGCCCGAAATCAAGGACGCATTATGGACAGCCCTGAAGAGCCTCGCCTCGGCCCCGAAAGCGGAACGCACGCTGACGGGCCTTGCCGTGCTCGTGCAGTCGAGCGCCTTGAGCCAGGCACTGGCGCCGTACACGCTCGAAGGCCCCTACGGCCGTCTGCTCGACGGCGCGACCGAGAACCTGGCACTCACCGACGTTCTGCATGTGGAGATGGAGCCTCTCATGCAGCACAAGCGGCTGATCCCGCCGGTGCTCACCTATCTCTTCCACCGCCTCGAAGCCCGTTTCGATGGACGGCCGACGCTGCTCGTGCTCGACGAGGCCTGGACCTTCCTCGACGAGCCGATCTTCGCCGCCCGCATCCGCGAATGGCTCAAGACCTTGCGCAAGAAGAACGTCGCGGTTCTGTTCGCCACGCAATCGCTCGCCGACATCGAGCGCTCGGTTATCTCACCGGCTCTCATCGAAAGCTGCCCAACGCGCATCTTTCTGCCCAACGACCGCGCGCTTGAGCCGCAAATGCGTACCGTCTATGAACGCTTCGGACTCAACGGCCGCCAGATCGAGATCCTCGGTCTCGCCACACCCAAACGCGATTACTATGTGCAGTCAGCTCAGGGCAACCGGCTATTCGAGCTTGGCCTCGGTCCTGTCGCGCTCGCACTCACCGCCGCCTCGTCGCCCGATGACCAGAAGCTCATCGATCGCGTCATTGCAGAATCGCCGGACGCGAACTTTGCCGATGCCTTCCTGCGCGCCAAAGGTCTCGATTGGGCAGCCAATCTGCTTCTATCGTTCCCCGGCGCACAACGCCCGCTGACCACACCACCACCGCTGCCACGCATCCTGGCGACGGCGCCGCCACCGCAATCCGACGTGCCGGCAACGGTACAGCCGCCCCAACCGCCCTCCGACGCATCAAGCGACGACAAATTCCGGCAGCGGTTGGCGCTCTTTCCCTTAACGGCCAAGCCCAACCGTGCCGCCCGCCGGCGTGCAGCCCGTGGCGTCCTCACAGCGATCGCGTTGGCACTTCTGACCAGCACTGCCATCCCACCCGGTGCGCACGCGCTGACTGTCTTCGATCCAATGAACTACCAGGAGAACCTGCTATCGGCCGTCCGTGCCCTTGAGCAGATCAACAATCAGGTGCGCGCCCTGCAGAACCAGGCACAGATGATCCTGCGGATGGATCAGAATCTCATGCGGCTTGGAAGTACGCTATCTCCCGATCTTCAGCGCACCCTGACCGACATCCAATCCCAGCTCCGTGCCGGCCAGGGCATCGCACTGAAACTCCAGGAAACGCAAAGCACCTACGAACGCCTCTTTCCAGCACAGGTCTCGGCCGCGCTCACCTCCGACGACGTGGTGCGCAATGCCAAGACACGATGGGAGGAGGAATACGCCGGCCTCAAGCGCGCCGCCCTCCTGCAAGGCCAGATCGCCGATGGCATCGAAACCGACACACGCCTGCTCGGCGATGCCATGGCACGATCACGCACCGCCGTCGGTGCGCTCGAAGCCGCCCAGGCTGGCAACGAGCTCACCAGCCTCGCCGTCAAACAATCCCTCTCTCTGCAAGGACTGCTCGCCGCGCAACATCGCGCAGAGACCGTCAGCCGTGCTCGCGATCTTGCGACCGAGGACGAAGCCCGCCGGCGCTTCAAGTCCTTCGTCGGCACGGGATCTGGATATTCGGCAAGTCGATGATGACGAGAGGGGCCTCTATGTCGGCACAAATGTTCGCTTCGCAAGCGGGACCAGTCCCGCACCTCAGTCGGCAGGGCACTCCCCAGTTTTGGGTGCGTACGCGCACGGGCCGGACCACCCGTCTTTTGCAACATCAGAAAAGGAGGGAGTTTGAGGGACACGTCCCTCAAGCGGGCGCGGGCGGCAGCTCGCTCGCGCAGCGACGCCACCGCGGCCGCCGACGACAATAGTCTTGGCCTGACACTTCACCCCTGACACGACCAACAACGGCGAACGCGATTTCCGCCGACGGCGAAGCCTTGCCCGGAGTTCGAGAAGCAGATGGACGACTTAGCAATCATTGACCAGATCACGGCAACGTTCAGCCGTTACATCGACAGCGGTTTTGGATTGCTCGCCGGCGACGTGGCGTTCCTGACGAGCATTCTGATTGCGATCGACATCACGCTGGCCGGATTGTTCTGGGCGCTGATGGGCGAGGACAATGTCATCGCGCAGCTCATCCGCAAGGTGCTGTACGTCGGTTTCTTTGCCCTTCTACTGTCGAACTTCCAGAGCCTGGCCGACATCATTTTCCAGTCATTCGCGGGACTGGGATTGAAGGCGACGGGGACGTCGTTGACCTCTGCCGATCTCATGCGGCCGGGGTTTGTTGCCTCGACCGGGTTCACCGCATCGAAGCCGCTGCTCGAGAAAGCTGGCGAGCTGATCGGCTTCACGACGTTCTTTTCCAACTTCGTGACGATTGCGGTGCTGATGCTGGCGTGGGTGATCGTACTGCTCGCCTTCTTCGTGCTGTCGGTGCAGCTCTTCATTACCATCATCGAGTTCAAGCTGACGGTGCTGGCGGGCTTCGTTCTCGTCCCCTTCGCCTTGTTCGGCCAGACGGCGTTTCTGGCGGAGCGTGTGCTCGGCAATGTCATCTCGTCGGGCATCAAGCTGATGGTGCTCGCGATCGTGGTCGGGATCGGCTCATCGATCTTCGGCACCGTGATGCGTCCGACCGGCGAGGTGTCGCTGACGCAGGCGGCCTCCTGCATTCTCGGCGCCATTGCCGTGTTCGGCCTCGCCATCTTTGTACCAGCCCTCGCCGCCGGACTGATCAGTGGCGCACCGCAGCTCGGTGCCGGTGCAGCCATTGCGACGACGGCCGCACTCGGCGGCACGGCGGTTGCCGGCAGCATCGCCACCGCCGGAGCGGCACGGATGGCCGGACGCACGGCCGGTGGTGCGATCAAGTCGGCCGCGTCGCTGTCGGGCCGTGTCGGTGCGGCCTATGAAGCTGGTGGAGCAGCCGGCGTCGCGCGCGCGACCGTCTCCGGGCCGGCCTCGCGCATGGCGTCAACGGCAACGGCGCCCGTGCGCAATGCCTATCGCCACGGCGCCGCGCAGGGATACCGCGATGCAACCCCGTCGGGAGAGTCCGGCGGCAAAGGCCCCGATGGCGATCTTCCAGGCGGCAGCGCGCCGGCATCCGGACCGCCGGCATGGGCTCAGACCATGGCACGCCGGCAGCGCATGACCCAAGCCGGATTGATGGCCGCGCACGCGCTGCGCGATGGCGACCGCGCCGGTAGCGGGGGCGGTCCGGATCTCAAGAACAAGTCGTAGGGGGAGCGAGACATCATGTCGTTCAAGCGATCGACCTTGCGTTACGGCGAGACACCCGAGCCCGTGACGCCGTACCAGAAGGCCGCGCAGGCCTGGGACGAACGGATCGGCAGTGCGCGCGTGCAGGCGCACAACTGGCGCCTCGTGGCGGTCGGCAGCCTCGGCTTGTCGCTTCTGCTTGCTGCCGTCCTGCTCTGGGTCGGGCGAACCGGCGCGGTCGTCCCCTACATCGTCGAGGTGGACTCGCGCGGCGGGACGCGCGCCGTCGGCCCGGCTGCAGAGACCTACACACCGAGCGACGCGCAGGTCGCCTATCACCTATCGCGCTTCGTCGACAACGTACGTGCGCTGTCGATCGATCCCGTCGTTGTGCGCCAAAACTGGCTGAAGGCCTACGACTTCGTCACAGACCGAGCTGCGGTCACGCTCAACGAATACGCCCGCGACAACGATCCGTTCACGCGCGTCGGCCGGCAGACCGTTGCCGTGGAGGTCACGAGCGTCGTGCGCGCCTCGGATACCTCATTCCAGGTGCGCTGGCTGGAGCGCACCTTCGAGGGCGGCGCGCTGAGGGACACCAAGCGCCTCACGGGTCTCTTCTCGATCGTCATCACTCCACCGCGAACCGTCGACGCCGTGCGCAAGAACCCGCTCGGCATCTACGTGCACGCCTTCAACTGGTCGCAGGACGTCACCACCGGAGAGTCCAAATGAGCAAGCTGCATAGTGTGTTGTTTGTTCTGGTGACGTCGGGCAGCCTCGGCGCCTGCGCCAGCAGCATCAAGGTGCCGGAGATCCCGATCTTCGACAGCCCGGCCCTGGCCGCACGGCGCGAGCCCGACCCGCCGCTGCCCGTCCGATATGTCGAGGTGCCAACGCCACTTCCTCTTCCCGGCCAGCTCAAGCCCGTCGGCAAAGAGAAAGAGGCGGCCAGGAAGAAGGACACGCGTCCGCCGTCGGAGCGCGTTACGGACGCCAATGCCGCGGCGCGTTTCGAGCCGGTCAAGGACGGCTACATCAATGCCATCCAGGTCTATCCCTACACCAAGGGTGCGCTCTACCAGCTTTATGCTGCCGTCAATCAGGTGACGGATGTCGCGCTCGAGGCGGGCGAGAAGCTCGTCTCCGTCTCGGCCGGTGACACCGTGCGATGGGTCGTCGGCGACACGACGAGTGGCGAAGGCAAGGATGCGCAAGTCCACATCCTGGTGAAGCCGGTCGGCGCCGACCTGGAGACGAACCTCGTCATCACCACCGATCGCCGCACCTACCACCTTGAGATGCGCTCGAGCGACAAAACCTATATGGCCTCGGTCTCGTGGACCTATCCCGCGGCCGAGCTCGTCTCATTGCGCAAGCAGCGCGACGAAGCGGCGGCCTCGCTGGCCTCGATAGCGGATGCCGGCGTCAACATCGACCAGTTGCGCTTCCGCTATCGCATCGAGGGCGACGCGCCATGGAAGCCGCGCCAGGTCTTCGACGACGGCGCCAAGGTCTACATCCAGTTCCCCTCGGGTCTCGCGCAGAGCGAAGCACCGCCGTTGTTCGTCATCGGCCCGGACGGCAAGTCCGCGCTGGTCAACTATCGCGTGCGCGGCACGACCTACATCGTCGATCGTTTGTTTGCCGCCGCGGAGCTCCGCCTCGGCACCGCGCCGCAGCGTGTCGTGCGCATTGTCCGCACGGATGCCGTCTGGCGGGAGATGCGCTCATGAGAGAGACTGAACCGGACAAGAAGCCCGATCCCGCCAAGAAGGCCGAGACGGAGAAGGTCGCGCCGGAAACGCTGGAATTGCGTGCGCGGCCACAGCCTGTCACGCGCATCAACCGCAAGGTCGTGTTCGGCGGCGCGGCGGCGGTTCTGCTGCTCGTCTCCTTTCTGGTGTTGGTCGCCCTGCAGCCGCCGAAGCTCCAGGTCGGCGCACCGCGCGTGCTCATCAACGTCGAGCACAAACCGATCGCCGAAAGCCTCGCCCGGTTGCCGGCGACGTACGACGGCGTGCGCACGGAGCGCCCGCCCGAGCCGGTACGTCCGCCATCGGGAATCCCGCAACTCACCGAGGCCGGCGGAGAACCGATCGACCAGACGGAACAGGTAGAGCGCGCTCGGCTCGCACGCATGGCGGGACAGGCGCGGGAATCCCAGGTCTTCTTCCGTCTTCAATTGAAGGCACCGCCGCAGGAGAGCGCGGCCCGAACCGAGCCAAGCTCTCAATCAAGATCGCTGGCAACCGCCGGTGACTCTGCTGCGCTGACCGCGTTGCGAACGACGGACCAGGCCCGTGCGCTCGCCGCGGGTGGCCTTGAGGCCACCGGCACGGACGCGACAGAGAGCCTACGCAAGCTGACGTTCCTCCGATCCGGCCCCGAGAAGGAAATCTACAATCCGCATGGCTTGCAAACGCCGGCCTCGCCGTATCAGCTCATGGCCGGCACGGTCATCGCCGCGAGCCTCGTCACCGGCCTCAACTCCGATCTGCCAGGATTCGTCATCGCCCAGGTGACGGAGAACATTTTTGATTCCCTCTCAGGCCGGTTCCTTTTACTGCCGCAGGGCTCGAGGCTCATAGGCAAGTATGACAACGTCGTCGCGTTCGGCCAGGAGCGTGCGCTCGTCGTCTGGCAGCGCATCATCTTGCCGGACGGATCCTCCGTCGTCATCGACAATCTACCGGCAACCGACACCGGCGGCTATGCCGGCCTCGCCGATGTGGTCGATCTCCACACCTGGCAACTCCTGAAGGGGGTCGCGCTCGCGACCGTGCTCGGTGTCGGCAGTGAGCTCGTGTTCGGCGGTTCTGGCGACAGCGATCTCATCCGCGCGCTGCAGCTTTCGACGCAATCGACGACCAATCGCGCCGGCCAGCGCCTCATCGAGCGGCATCTCAACGTCCAGCCGACCATCACCGTGCAGCCCGGCTGGCCGCTTCGGGTCATTGTCCACAAAGACATCATCCTGCGCCCCTACCGCGGCGCCGCCCCCATCACCGCCAACTGACCAAGGAGACCACAAGACATGGCCGTCATCGGAACCTTCTCAGCCGTCAACGACGGCTACGCCGGCACCATTCGCACGCTCAGCATAAACGCGCGCGTGAAGATCTTCGCCAATGACCGCAAGGAGACGGAAGGCTCACCGGACTTCCGGGTCTCACTCGGCGCCACCGAGATCGGCGCCGCCTGGCGCAGAACCAAGCAAGGAACCGAGCAGAGCTATCTGCGCGTGCGGATCGACGATCCCGCCTGGCCGCAACCCATATGGGCGATCCTTTTGGAAGCAACGGATGACGGCGTCGTCCGGCTGGTCTGGCGTCGCGACAAGGCGGAGGGAGCCTGAGCCCATGAGCACGTCCGATCCGCTGAACACCGACATGGCATGGTCAGCACCAGTCAGGCAGCAGCCACACCTCATGGACTTTCCGATCCGCTCGGCGGAGAAGCTCCGTTTCGCCGACACCGACTGCAATGGGCACATCTCCAATGCGGTCTTCGCCGTCTGCTGCCAGAACGCGCGCATGGAGCTGCTTCACGACCCGCGCCGCGTGCCGCTGCCGATCGACGCCCAGTTCGTCATCGTGCGGTTCGAGATCGATTTCCTCGGCGAGATGCACTGGCCGGGCACGGTCGTAATCGGAACGCGCTGCGAGCATATCGGTCGCACCTCGCTCACCGTGGCGCAGGTGTTGTTTGCCGACGGGAGCTGCGCCGCCAGCGCCAGATCGACAGTCGCGCTCATGGATCGCGCGACGCGGCGAGCGACTCCACTGCCTCCCGAAACAATCTCCGCGCTCGAGGGCTTTTGTGCTGCACAGAACGGAATCCTGCAAACCTGCTGGTACGGGCGAGAGGAGTAGTCCGCATGGCAACTGCAATGGGACTGTCCCGCGATCCGTATTTCCATGTCTCCTATGGCTTCACCGTCGATCCGGACGACGAGCTGCCGCGCATCCTGAGCAGGCCAAAGGATCAGGACGATGAAGCAAACCATGGCTCGCGCACGTGGTATCTCATCGCCACGGTACTGCTGCCGTTCGCGACCGGCTACTATCTCGGTTATCTCTTTCGCACCATCAATGCGCTGATCTCCGGCGCGCTCGTCAGCGAGTTCGGGCTATCCGCCGCCGATCTTGGCGTTCTCACAGCCGCCCTGTTCCTGACCTTCGGCGCCATTCAACTTCCGCTCGGCGCATGGCTCGATCGCTTCGGACCGCGCCGCGTGCAAGCCGTTCTGCTTACCATCGCGGCAATCGGCGCTGCCGTCTTTGCCCATGCGGACACCCTTGCCGGACTGATCGTCGGGAGAGCGTTGATCGGTCTCGGCGTCGCCGGCGCACTCATGGCTGGCCTCAAGGCTCTCGTGCTGTGGTTCCCTGCCGAACGGATCGCACTCGCGAACGGCTGGCTCATTACGCTGGGCGCGCTCGGCGCCGTCACGGCGACAGCGCCGGCCGAGATGCTGATCGCGTCGATCGGATGGCGCGGCCTGTTCCTGCTCCTGGCGATCCTATCCGCAATCGCGGCACTTCTGATCCTGCGGTTCGTGCCGGAACGTCCCGCACGAGGACGAGGTGAAGCGATTTCTTCCGGAATGAGCATCCGAGCGATCTATCGGGATGCTCGGTTCTGGCGCATCGCACCACTCTCGGCGACCACGATTGGCTCAGCCTGGGCACTACAGAGCCTGTGGGCCGGGCCGTGGCTCGCTGAGGTCGAAGGGTTACCGCGCCACGACGTCGTCATGCACCTCCTGCTAATGGCGATCGCGCTGAGTGCGTCCGCGCTCATTCTCGGGACTGCTGGCGATCGGCTTCGCCGGCGCGGCGTTTCTCTTACTGCAACCTTCGGGTTTGCGACCGGCCTCGCCATGCTGGCGCAGCTCGCCCTGATCCTGCGCTGGCCAATTCCGGCCTGGCTTCCCTGGATCGCGATCGCTGGCATGGGGGCCGGCACTGTCTTGAGCTACGCTATCGTGACGGAGTTCTTCCCGAAATCAGCATCCGGTCGTGCCAACGGCGCGCTCAACCTTCTGCACATCGGCAGTGCGTTCGCAGTGCAGGTGGCCGTCGGCTTCATAGTCGAGCTCTGGCCCGTCGAAGCCGGCCGCCATCCGTCCATGGCGTATCAGATCGCACTCGGCATCAACCTCGCGCTGCAAGCTGCCGCGTTCCTATGGTTCCTGCGACCGCGGCGGCGTGCGGTCTTTGCCAAAAACCTGCCAGCCCATCCGATACATGCGCTCGCCGCGACGCTCGGCGTACCGTGCGCGGAAGCTGTTCCCTATCTTCGGGCACGTCAGGATTGGCGGTCCCGACAAGTGGTCGCACAGCGCCAGGTATCGGCGTGGCGTTCGACGGCACTGATGTCGGTCGTGATCATGGCTGCGATCGGATCGACACTTCTGTTCCCGGCATCGACCGCAACGACGACCTCGGACGCACAGCTCACATCTTACGAAAGTCGCACAGTGGTCGCGGCGCATATCCCGCCGGTAAACCTAATCGCACATCTGCTGCCCATCGATTCACAGTCCAGCCGCCACTCTTGGAACCGCCAGGGGCCTCCATGAGTCCGGACACGCCAGAGGACGCCGAACCAGAGGACGGTCACAAACCGTCGAACGACGCGGACACGAGCGGCCCTCGAGGTCCGAACGATCCCGTGGTCAGCGATGATTTTGGTCCAGAGATTCCAATCACCCAGGGCGAGCTGGATGCCATCCAAACCTATCTCGGATCGGTGCTGCGCAAGCTATTCTCGCCGAAAAAGCCGGATGAACGCCATGAGGATGTTTAGACACAATCACCAACTGGTTGTGTCATAGCACCCTTGTTCTGCCAGCATTCACGGTTAGCATTTGCTCCCCCGGTCCGACGAGCGCAAGGGAGTGAAGAAGCATGTTCGATCCTGCAGGAAAGCGCGATGTGCGGCGGCTCGGCGCCGGTCAATTTGACTGGTCCGCAACCCTGCCATCGACGCCGCGCGCCGCCATCTATCTGCGCGTCTCGACTGGCCGGCAAGCTGAGAACGATCTCTCTATCCCCGATCAGAAAGCCCAGACCGAGGCGTGGTGCAAGGCGCGCAGTTGGACCGTCGTTGCCGAGTACGTCGAGCCGGGTGCCTCGGCCACCGACGACAAGCGACCCGAGTTCCAGCGAATGGTCGAGCGGGCATGCGATGGCGAGAACGCCTTCGACGTCATTGTCGTACACTCGTTCTCGCGCTTCTTCCGCGACGCCTTCGGGCTCGAGTTCTACGTGCGCAAGCTTGCCAAGCACGGCGTCAGGCTGGTCTCGATCACCCAGGAGCTCGGTGACGACCCAGCTCAGGTGATGATGCGGCAGGTCATCGCCTTGTTCGACGAGTATCAGTCAAAGGAAAATGCCAAGCACGTGCTGCGTTCCATGAAGGAGAACGCGCGCCAGGGCTATTGGAATGGCAACCGTCCGCCATTCGGCTACACGGCCGTCGAGGTCGAACGGCGCGGAAACCGGGTCAAGAAGAAGCTCTCCATCGATCCCGTCGAAGCCGAGACGGTGCGATTGATCTTCCGCCTCTTCTTGGTGGGCGACGAGGATTGTGGCCCGATGGGCGTCAAGTCCATCGCCGTCTGGCTCAATGAGCATGGCTATCGCACGCGGGGCGGCTCCACCTGGGCGATTGGCCCGGTGCACGCCCTGCTAAGCAATCCCGTCTACAGCGGGCGAATGCGGTTCAATCGGCACGAGGCACGCAGCGGCCGGCGCAAGAGCGAAGCCGAGCAGGTATTTGCCGAGGTGCCGGCCATCATCGAACCGCAGGTATTTGAAAAGGTTCAGGGCTTCCTCAAGGAGCGTAATCCCCGCGTCACCCCTCCGCGGATGGTGAGCGGTCCCATCCTGCTCACGGGCCTTGCCGTGTGCGCCAGTTGCCAGGGCGCCATGACCCTGCGCACCGGCACGTCAAAGATCGGCAATGTGTACCGCTACTATTCCTGCTCGACCTGCGCCCGGCACGGCAAGTCGGTGTGCAAGGGGCGCTCGATCCGCATGGACAAGCTAGACACCATCGTGGTCGACCAGTTGGTCGATCGGCTGCTCGATCCGCCCCGCCTCACGGCCATGCTGTCCTCGCTCGGCAGCGAGCTGGCCGCCAAGGAGAAAGCCGTCAATACACGGATCGTCGCGCTGGAGCGCGAGGCTCATGAGGCCGGCGAACGGCTGCGCCGCCTCTACCAGGCGATCGAGGACGGCGTCGCCGAAATGGACGATATCCTCAAGGACCGCATCACGGCATTGAAGCTGGATCGAGACCGCCTTCAGGAAGCTTTGGCGCGCGCCAGAGTCGGCGCTCGCCCCTCGGTCGAGGTCAGCCCGATCGTCGTGGAGCAGTTCGGCGCGACCATGCGAGAGAACCTGACCACCGGCGAGGTCCCCTTCCGGAAAGCCTATCTCGGCTCACTTGTCGATCGGGTCGAGGTGGATGATCACGCCGTTCGCATCGTCGGCCGAAAAGACGTGCTGAAACAGGCAGTTCTGGCAAAAGGCGGTCCCATTCCTGGGGTTCGCAGTTTTGTTCGCAAATGGCGCCCCGTAGGGGAATCGAACCCCTGTTTTCAACGTGAGAGGCTGACGTCCTAACCGCTAGACGAACGGGGCAGCGCTCGCCGCCTCCTATAGGGGAGACAGGGTCCGCAATCAAGGCCGTTCTGGCAGGAAGGGACGCCAGCGTGTTCGCGGGACGGCGCGCGGGCAAGCGGCTATAAACGCGACCGGAATGCCGGGTTATTGCCGCGCCGGCGGCGGATCGCGTGGAGAAGGTGCCCTTTGTCTGTTGGTGTTGTGATCGAGGAGCGTGGTGGCAGGCCGGTGCCGGTGCTCGCGCCGTCCGGGCGGCCGGTCGCCGAGATCGTCGCGGCTGTCCACGAGCACACCGTCGACCAAGGGCTCGCAGCGCTCGCCATCGATGGCCTGGATCGTGAGAGTCTCGAAACCGTGCTCGTCTACTGCGCGGAGCTGAAGTGCGAGGCGGACGATGCAACCTGTCCCGGCTGCAAACGGCGGACGGACGTGGATGGCATCGGATCGCTCGATGCGCTGGTTCGGCGCCACCGCGAGATCGTCATTGGCGATGGAGCAGTGCGGCTCGAGGGGCCTGGGGAGGCGGTGAGCGAAGCGGCTTCGCTCGAAACCCTCGCGCGTGACTGGGCTGGCGAGAGCATCTGGTTCTGGGCCCGCCGCGTCATCCGTAAGCTCCGTCATGGCATTCGCCGTGCGCACATCCGGGGTACGGCGTTCTCGGGTGGCGAGGCGCCGGCGGTGCTGCTGATGGAGCCGCAGCTCGCCGACAACATCGGCATGGTGGCGCGCGCCATGGCGAACACCGGCCTCGACGAGTTGCGCCTGATCGCGCCGCGGGACGGCTGGCCGAACGAGAAGGCGCGGATTGCCGCCTCGGGGGCGAATTACGTGGTCGACGACGGCGTCGCTCACGGCACGCTCGCGGAGGCCATCAGCGATCTCAACTGGGTGGCCGCGACGACGGCGCGCCAGCGCGACCTGAGAAAGCCCGTGCTGACGCCGGAACAGGTCGTGGCCGAGATGCGCCGGCGGGCTGCGGCCGGCCAGCGCTGCGGGATCTTGTTCGGCCGCGAGCGCAATGGTCTGGAGACGGACGAAGTGGCCGTCTGCGACGCCGTTGTCATGATCCCGGTGAATGCGCGATTCGCCTCGCTCAACCTCGCCCAGGCAGTTTTGCTCATTGGCTACGAATGGATGCGCCAGCACGAGCGGGCGAGCCTCGGGCGCGTCACGACCTATGAGACGCCGCTGGCGCCGGGACTGAACGTCGGCGCGAGCCGGCCGGCGACCAAGGAAGAGATGCTCGGGCTCTATGAGCACCTCGAGCGGGAGCTTGAAAGGCTTGGATTTTTCAATCCGCCGGAGAAGCGCCAGACAATGGTGCGTAACATCAGATCCTTGCTTGCCCGCATGGAAGCGACCGAGCAAGAAGTGCGGACGCTGAGGGGGATTGTAGCCGCTTTGGCACAGGGCAAAGGGCGCGCGCGAAAGGCGCCATAAGTTTGCCCAACTTGCAGCCGAGCGATGCGCTTCGCCAGTGGGGGCTGGTCCCGGCGCTGCGGTGCCCGGGATGACGAACAGCGTTGCCGTATCCGCGAGGCGGGCGTCGCTGCGTACGAGCGAGCTGTGGCAATCGAGGGGCTGAGGTAATGATAATGGCTTCGACGACGTTGAAACGTGCGATTGCCGGCGTGTTCGCCTGCGCGGCGCTGGCAGCCAGCGCCGGCGCCGAGGCCCAGTCGCAGGGTAAGCTCAGCGACAAGTCCGTGAACACGCTCATGGAATATGCTTGGCAGATCCTGCCGAGCAAGTTCACGACACCCGACGGCAAGGTCATCGAGGTCGACAAGTCGAAGCGGGAAGGAAATATCGTGCCCATGGAGAACGGGCGCGACATCATCAGGATTAGCTACAGCTCCGCGCAGGCGCAGGTCTGCGAGCTGTGGGAAGAGCAGCAGGCCAATTACGACACGCTGATGCGGCGGGAGCTTCGCAAGAAGAAGTGGACCGACCAGCAGCTGCTCTACATCACCACACTGCACCGCATGACCATCCATGCCATCGCCGGCAAGCTCAAGGTCGAGGAGAAGGAAGGCGAGCTGAAGGTCTTCCTCGAGCCGATCAAGCCCGGTGACGTCAAGTGCACCGACGAGCAGAAGGCCAAGATTCGGGAGGCGATCCAGGCCAATGTGGCGCAAGACGCTGCTGCAGCCAAAGAAGCGGCGGCCGAGAGCAAAGCCCCGCCGCCCGCCGCCCCGACGAAGAAGAAGTGACGCTTCAGGTGGTCGACTTCAGTCCCTGAGCAGATCGTTGATGCTCGTCTTCGAGCGGGTTTGCGCGTCCACTGTCTTCACGATCACCGCGCAGTAGAGCCCGGGGCCGGTCATGCCGTTCGGCAGCGGCAGACCGGGAAGCGTGCCGGGAACGACCACGGAATAGGGCGGCACCTTGCCGATGTGAATCTGGCCGGTGCTGCGGTCGACGATTTTTGTCGTCGCCGAGATGAACACGCCCATCGAGAGCACCGAGCCCTCGCCGACGATCACGCCTTCCACGACCTCGGACCGCGCACCGACAAAGCAGTTGTCCTCGATGATGACCGGGTTCGCCTGAAGCGGCTCGAGCACGCCGCCGATGCCTACGCCGCCCGAGAGATGCACATCGCGGCCGATCTGCGCACACGAGCCGACGGTCGCCCAGGTATCGACCATGGTGCGCTCGCCGACATAGGCGCCGAGGTTCACGAACGAGGGCATCAGCACGACGTTCGGTGCTATGTAGGCGCCCCTGCGCACGACGGCGCCTGGGACGGCGCGGAAGGCGGCCTTCTTGAAGTCATCGGGTCCCATGCCGGCGAACTTGGAGGGGACCTTGTCCCACCAGCTCGCGCCTCCGGGGGCGCCCGAGATGAGCCCCATGTCGTTCAGGCGGAAGGACAGCAGCACGGCTTTCTTGAGCCATTGGTTGACGACCCAGGTGTCGCCCTTCTTCTCGGCCGTGCGCGCCGTGCCCTTGTCCAGCATGTCGATGGCGGTATCGACTGCATCCCGAACCGCGCCCTTGGTTTGGGCGTTGATGCCGTCGCGCGCCTCCCAGGCCGCATCGATCGTGGATTGCAGGTCGGCGGTCGACATGGCGGGTGCTCCTCGGAAAGCCATTGACGGGGTCGGCCGCTTTTGGCGCGGGGCTGCAGCGACTGTCAATCGCTTCGAGCGAAGATGCGCGCATGAAGGCACGCAGTGACACGCGTCTCGGGACCTGGAAATTTTTGCAGTTCGCGTGCTGCTGGAGTGGCGCGCTGCATTGCGCTTCCTTGAAACACAATCCACAATGCGGCGTACGCGATACCATTACGCGCTCTGTCGAATCCGACTACTGATAAGCTGTAACCAATCCGTTCGCCCACCCTCGGAGGGAACCGAAATGGCAGCGAAGAAGAGCGAGAGCACCGGCACGAAGGCGGCCGCAGCCGCTTCCAAGGTTCTGAAGGATCCCAAGGCCAGCAAGAACGCCAAGACGGCGGCGGCCTCGGCCCTCACCCAGAGCAAGAGCAAGGAAGCTACCAGCGCCAAAGCGGCAGCGGCGGCATCCAAGGTCATGAAAGACCCCAAGGCCAGTAAGGAAGCCAAGTCGGCGGCGGCCTCGACCCTGACGCAGCGTCCGGGCAAGAAGTAGCGCTCTCACCGCTTGGCGAACGCGCATAGGGAAGCCGCCGGGAGTTCGGCGGCTTTCTTCGTTTGACGCCGCTCAAGGAGATGGCTGCTGTTAGTATATTCGCCAGGAATGCATTGGCGGTCGGCTGTTCGGCCTTGAATGCAAGGCGCTCCATTGCGATGTTTGATTGATATCAAAAACTATGTCAGCATTACTGACCAATGCATTGCCCCCGCCATTGGGGACGATCCGTGCCGATGCACCCGCGCTTTGATGGTGCGGGGCCGCTGCCCAAAAGGTGATCTTCATGGTCAAGAGCAGCCCGACACTCGATGACAAGTTCGATCTGAACGATAGCCATCAGCTGCTGACGGGCGCTCAGGCGATCGTCCGCCTTGTCATGATGCAGCAGGTCCGCGACAAGCAGGCGGGGCTCAATACTGGTGGGTACGTCAGCGGTTATCGAGGGTCGCCGATCGCGGGCCTCGAGGGTGCGATGCTGCGTACGCGCAAGCTGCTCTCGAAGTACAACATCGTCTTCAATCCCGGCCTGAACGAGGACATCGCCGCGACCGCCATTTGGGGCAGCCAGCAGGCCGAGATCCGTGGCGACGGGAAGTACGACGGCGTATTCGGCATCTGGTACGGCAAGGGGCCTGGCGTCGACCGCACCGGCGACGTCTTCCGCCACGCCAATCATGCCGGCTCCTCGAAGCATGGCGGCGTGCTGGCGCTGCTCGGCGACGACCACACCTGCGAAAGCTCGACCTCGGCGCATCAGTCCGAGTTCGCGATGGTCGATGCGATGATCCCGGTGCTCAATCCGGCAGGCGTGCAGGAGATCCTCGACTATGGCCTGCTCGGCATCGCGCTCTCGCGCTTTGCCGGTGTCTGGGTCGGCATAAAGTGCGTCAAGGACAACATCGAGTCGACGGCGACGGTCGATGGCCGTATCGACCGCGTGCAGGTCAAGATTCCCGAAGACTTCACCATGCCGCCGGGCGGGCTCAACATTCGAGTCGGTGATCAGGCGCTCGACAAGGAGGCACGCCTCCACGACTACAAGAAGGGCGCGATCCTCGCCTTTGCCCGCGCCAACAAGCTCGACCGTATCGTCACGAGCGGTGGTCCGGATGCCAAGATCGGCATCATCACGACTGGAAAGAGCTATCTCGATGTCCGAGCGGCCATGGAAGAGCTCGGCATCGATGAGATCAAGGCGAACCAATTTGGCTTGCGCCTGTACAAGGTGGGCATGCCCTGGCCGCTCGAATCAGAAGGCGTGAAGCGGTTCGCCGAAGGGCTCGATCTCATTCTCGTCGTCGAGGAGAAGCGCTCGCTCATCGAGACGCAGGTCAAGGAGCAGCTCTACGATCTGCCGAACCGGCCGCAGGTCCTCGGCAAGAAGGACGAGAACGAGCAGTGGCTCTTCCCGGCGAAGGGTGCGCTCGAGTCAACGCAGATCGCGCTGGCGCTCGGTGAACGCATGATCCGCGCCGGGCGCTGCGACGAGGGCGTTCGAGCGCGCGTCGACGAGCTGAAGAAGCTGCGCGGCAACAAGGCGCTCGGCGCCGAGGCCGCAACACGCGTCCCATACTTCTGCCCGGGATGTCCGCACAACTCATCTACCGTCGTGCCGGAAGGCTCACGCGCTTACGCTGGCATCGGCTGCCATTACATGGCGCAATGGATGGACCGCTCCACCGAAGGGTGGACGCACATGGGTGGCGAGGGTGCGAACTGGGTGGGCGAGGCGCCGTTCTCCAAGCGCAAGCACGTCTTCCAGAACCTCGGTGACGGCACATACCTGCACTCGGGCAGCCTCGCGATCCGCGCGGCCGTGGCGACGAACACCAATATTACCTACAAGATCCTCTACAACGACGCTGTCGCCATGACCGGCGGCCAGTCTCTGGAAAGCGGCACGACCGTCGGCCGCATCGCCGCGCAGGTGCTCGCCGAGGGCGTGAAGAAGCTCGTCGTCGTCACGGATGAGCCACACAAGTATCCGTCCGGTTTCCTGCCAGCGAGCACACCCGTCTACCACCGCCGCGATCTCATGAAGGTGCAGAAGGAGCTGGCGGAGATCGACGGCGTTACCGCGCTCATCTACGACCAGACCTGTGCCGCCGAGAAGCGGCGCCGCCGCAAGCGCGGCGCATTCCCCGATCCGGTGAAGCGCGCTTTCATCAATCCAGCCGTGTGCGAAGGCTGCGGCGACTGCGGCGTGAAATCGAACTGCGTCGCGATCGTGCCGCTCGAGACCGAGCTCGGTACGAAGCGCGCCATTGACCAGTCGACCTGCAACAAGGATTTCTCCTGCGTCAACGGCTTCTGCCCGAGCTTCGTGACCGTCCACGGCGCCGTGCCGCGCAAGCCCAAGGGCGCGGCGGGCGATGGCGGCCTTACGACTATGCTCGCGAGCCTGCCCGAGCCGACGCAGCCGGGCCTCGACAAGCCCTACACGATCATCGTCACCGGCGTCGGCGGCACGGGCGTCGTCACCATCTCCGCCGTGCTCGGGCAGGCGGCCCATATTGACGGCAAGGGCTTCGGCTCGATCGACATGACGGGCCTCGCGCAGAAGGGTGGCGCTGTTGCGTGCCATATCCGCATCGCGAAGTCGGCGGACGATATCCACGCCATCCGCATCGGCACGGCGTCGAGCGACCTCGTCATCGGCTGCGACCTCGTCGTGACGGCATCGAACAAGGTGCTCGAGACCATCCGGCCGGATCATACGGCAGTGATGGTATCGACGTACGAGATGCCGGTGGCTGATTTCACGCGCCAGCCGGATCTGAAGGTGCCGGGCCAGGCGCTGCTGCGCGCGATCGAGGAGCGGGTGCGCAAGGGCGACCTCCACACGCTCGATGCGAATGATCTTGCCGTGAAGCTCTTCGCCGACTCGATCGCCTCGAACATGTTCATGCTCGGCTATGCCTACCAGCTCGGCAAGGTGCCGGTCGGAGCCGAGGCCATCGAGAAGGCCATCGAGCTAAACGGTGCCGCCATCGAGATGAACCGCTCGGCCTTCCGTTTCGGCCGGCTTGCGGCGCACGACATGAAGGCCATCGAGCGCATCGTGAAGCCGCGTGCGGCTAAGATGTCGCCGACGCTCGACGATATCGTCGCGACGCGCGTGAAATACCTCACGGACTACCAGGACGCCGCTTATGCCAAGCGCTTCACCGACATGGTCGAGCGCTTCAAGAGGCTCGAGATGGAGAAGGCGCCGGGCTCGACCGGCCTCGCCGAGGCGGTGGCCACGGGCTACTACAAGCTGCTTTCCTATAAGGACGAGTACGAGGTCGCGCGTCTCCAGTCGGACGGGCGGCTCGCCGAGGCAATCAAGACCGCCTTCGACGGCAACCACAAGCTCGAGTTCCACTTGGCGCCGCCACTGCTCTCCTCGTTCTTCCGCGACAAGGTCACGGGCCATCCGAGGAAGATCAGCCTTGGTGCGTGGATGATGCCGGTCTTCGGCTTCCTGGCGAAAGGCAAGAAGCTGCGCGGCACGCGCTGGGATGTCTTCGGCATGACGGCGGAGCGCAAGCTCGAACGGCAGATGATCCTCGATTACGAGGTCGTGCTCGGCGAGATCGAGCGGCGGCTCTCGAAGGATACGCACGCGGTGGCGATGGCCCTCGCGCGGCTGCCCGAGGAGATCCGCGGCTTCGGTCACGTCAAGCACGCGAACTACGAGAAGGCCAAGCGCAAGGAAGCATCGCTGCTCGCCATGCTGCGCGACCCGAAGCCGGCGCGTGTTGCCGCCGAATAGGGAAGGGCATTCCAAAATAGCTGGCGCGACCGCTTCACCGTAGTCGCGCGGCGTGCCAAAAGCATGGGGACTTTCTCCAAATCGAGGAAACCCCATGCTCAAAATCTACGGGCTTTACCGCTCACGCGCGACGCGCAACATCTGGCTCTGTGACGAGCTTGGCGTTCCATTCGAGCTCGTTCCGGTCGTCCAGGCCGATCGCGCCGGCGCTGCCAAAGCCGCGTTCCCGTTGACTACGCGATCTCCCGAGTTCCTGAAGATCAATCCGAACGGCCACATTCCGTCGATCGACGATGACGGGCTGATCCTACACGAGTCGCTCGGCATCAATCTCTATCTGGCGAAGAAGCACGGTGGCACGCTCGGGCCGGCGAACATTGCCGAGGACGGTCTCATGTCGACCTGGACAGCCTGGGCGCTGACCGAAGTCGAGCCGCGCTCGATCCTCGTTCTCTACCACCGCGTCGCAAAGCCGGTGGAACAGCGCGACCCCAAGATCGCAGATGCCGCAGTCGAAGCGCTGAAGGCGCCTTTTGCCGTTCTCGACAAGGCTCTGGCTGACACGGGCTATTTGGTTGACGGCCGTTTCACGGTCGCCGACATCAACATCGCCGAGTGCGTGCGCTATGCCATGGCCGCGCCCGAACTCTTCGAGGCCAATCCGAACGTGAAGGCTTGGCTGGCCAAGGTGCAGTCCCGTCCCGCCTTCAAGGCGATGATGGCCAAGCGCGACCTCGAGCCCGGCTGAGGCCGGCCCAAAGCGGGATATCCGCGGTGCCTGATGATCGTGTCTTGACGATCCCGCCGGGCAGCGGCATTCGATGCGCAACGTCGGCCGACACAGGAGGATGGCAGTGAGCGGAACCAGAACCGGACCACGCTACAAGCGCATCCTCCTGAAGCTGTCCGGCGAGGCCCTCATGGGTAAGGGCGCCTATGGGATCGACATCGGCGTGTGCCAGGCGCTCGCCGCGGATATCAAGCAGGCGATCGACCTTGGCGTGGAGGTCGCCGTGGTGATCGGGGGCGGCAATATCTTCCGCGGCCTCGCAGGCGCGGCGAAGGGGATGGACCGCGCGGCCGCCGATTACATGGGGATGCTGGCCACGGTGATGAACGCGCTGGCCTTCCAGAATGCGCTCGAGCAGGCGAACGTGGACTCGCGGGTCATGTCGGCGATCCCGATGCCGACGGTGTGCGAATCCTACGTGCGCAGCAAGGCTTTGCATCATCTCGGGGAAGGGCGCGTGGTCATTTTCGCTGCCGGCACCGGCAACCCGTTCTTCACGACCGACACCACAGCCGCGCTGCGTGCCATCGAGACCGAATGCGAGATTCTCGCGAAGGCAACGCAGGTTGACGGCGTGTACTCAGCCGATCCGAAGAAGGATACGAGCGCCAAGCGCTACGACCGGCTCACCTACGACGAGGTCCTGACGCGCAATCTCAAGGTCATGGACGGTGCTGCCATTGCCCTTGCCCGCGACAATCATCTTCCGGTAATTGTCTTCTCAATCGAGGAGAGCGGCAACCTGCTCAAGATGCTGAAAGGCGAGGCCCGCTCGACTCTGATCACCGCGTCGCCGTGAGACGGAAGGGTCGCGTCACGGCAGCCTGTCGGCCAATGAGGCCCGGGCGGCGCAGCAGTCTTGGAGGCTGATACAATGGCAGCGGCGAGCTTCGACGTGAACGATCTCGAACGCCGGATGCGTGGCGTTATCGATAGCTTGAAACGGGAGTTTGGCGGCCTGCGCACTGGGCGCGCGTCCGCCAATCTGCTCGATCCCGTCGTCGTCACGGTCTACGGCGCCAAGATGCCGCTCAACCAGGTGGCGACCGTCTCGGTTTCGGATGCCCGCACGATCTCGGTTCAGGTCTGGGACAAGAGCCAGGTCGGCGCGGTCGACAAGGCGATCCGCGAAGCCAATCTCGGCCTCAATCCTATCGTCGACGGCACCCTGCTGAGGCTCCCTGTGCCGGCGCTCAATGCCGAGCGGCGGCAGGAGCTGGTCAAGCTCGCCCACAAATATGCCGAGCACGCCCGTGTCGGCGTCCGTAATGTCCGCCGCGATGGCATGGATGTCCTGAAAAAACTCGAAAAAGATCACAAGATCAGCGAGGACGAGCAGCGCAAGAGCTCGGCCAAAGTACAGGAGCTGACTGACCGGCTCATCAAAGACATTGATCAGATGCTCGTGGGCAAGGAAACTGAAATCAAACAGGTTTGAGGATCGTGACTGAAGTGTCCTGGCCGCGCGCTTGGCCCGGACGCTGTGAATTCCTTCCCAAGCGTGTCACAATAGGGGCTTCGGGCTCATACCAAGGGGCGAGATCAACGTCCTTGACCGGGCCCCACGGGTTCGCGCACAAACGATTTTCCCGCGCTCGGCAACAGTTTCGCCGATGCCGCGCCAGTTCAGGACGGGGGCGCAGTCAAGGCGAGTGAGCCAGCGCAGCCAACAGCTTGGCCTTGTAGGTAGCGGCCCAGCGCTGCCGCGGCACGTCGCCATCATCATGGATGGCAACGGGCGCTGGGCGAGTGGACGCGGCTTGCCGCGACGCCTCGGCCACCGCATGGGCGTGGAGGCCGTCCGACGCACCGTCCGCGCTGCAATCGAGCTGAAGATTCCCTACCTGACGCTTTTCAGCTTCTCTTCCGAGAACTGGGCCCGCCCGGCGAGCGAGATCGACGATCTCATGGGGCTGCTCAAGCGCTTTATTCGGCGCGATCTAGAGGAACTTCATCGGGCCGGCGTCGCGATACGGGTGATTGGCGAGCGCGGGCGCGTGGACGGTGAGCTGCTGCGGCTAATGGACGAAGCTCAGGTGACGACCCGCAACAATCAGGCGCTAACGCTGGTCATCGCCTTCAACTATGGTGCACGGGCAGAGATCGTGGCGGCTGCGCGGCGGCTCGCCGACAGAGTCTGCCGCGGCGAGATCGAGCCGGGAGCCATTACCGAGGCCGCGCTGGCGCAGGAGCTGGATACGACGGGCGTTCCCGATCCGGATGTCGTTATCCGAACGAGCGGTGAGCAGCGTCTTTCGAACTTCCTGCTCTGGCAGGCCGCTTATGCGGAGCTCGTGTTCATGGACGTGAAATGGCCGGACTTCGGGCGCGAGCAGCTTCTCGAGGCGATCTCGATCTTCCAGGCGCGTGACCGCCGTTTCGGTGGCCTCGCAAAGGAGGTGCTGGGCTCATGATCGGGAACGCGCGGGCGCCTCAGAGTGCGCGAAGGATGCCGGTGTGACGGAAGGCGAGAGGCCTAAGTCTGCCGCAGCTCCCATGCGGGACCTCGGCCAACGCATTGCCTCGGGCGTGACACTGGCGCTCGTGGTGCTCGGCGCATTGTGGGCAGGCGTTCTGCCCTTCGCGATCGTGGTCGGCGCCGTCGGTGTCGTGGTCACGTGGGAGTGGGGCCGTATCGTCCGCTCGGCCGGCGTGGATGCCATCCTGGTCATCCAGGCTGCAGCGGTTGCGGCCGCAGCGTTGCTCGCAGCCTGGGGACTTGCAGGTCTCGGGTTCATCCTAGTGATCGTCGCGGCAATCATCTCGGCCCTTCTGGCGTTCGGCGAGCGCGGACACATGGCGGCGTTCGGGGCCCTCTATGCCGGGCTTCCCGCCGTGTCGCTGGTATGGCTGCACCATGATGGTGCGGCGGGCTTCCTGGCCGTGCTCTTCGTGCTACTGACGGTTTGGGGCACGGATACTGGAGCCTACTTCGCCGGCCGCCTGATCGGCGGGCCTAAGCTCATTCCCTTGGTCTCTCCAAACAAGACCTGGAGCGGCCTCGCGGGCGGGATCGTTGCCGGCAGCCTGATCGGCCTCGCGTTCGCCCTCGTGCGCTCGGAGCTCTCTTTGGGGTATATGATGTTCGCCGGCGCGCTGCTCGGCGCGGTGTCGCAGGTCGGTGATTTGCTGGAGTCGGCGCTGAAACGCGAGTATGGGGTCAAGGACGCGAGCGCGCTGATCCCGGGCCATGGCGGCTTCATGGACCGGATCGATGGCCTGTCTGCGGCAGTGGTCGCTGCGGCGATCTTCGCCATGGCTATCGATATTCAGGCGCCGGCCCGCGCTCTGCTCGGATTGAATTGAGCGCCATGCAGAAGGTAATGGACATCGATTCTGGAGTGACGCGCGCTGCCGTCGCGCACGAGGGGCGCGCGCGTCGCCTGAGCGTGCTCGGCGCTACAGGCTCTGTCGGCACCAGCACGCTCGACCTCGTCGCGCGACATGGCGAAGCCTTCGAGATCGAGGTTCTGACCGCGCAGACGAATGCCGGCGCCCTTGCCGACCTCGCTTTGAAGCATCACGCCCGCCTTGCCGTCATCGGCGATGAGCGGGCCTACCCCGAGCTGAAATCGCGCCTCGTCGGCAGCGGTATCGAGGTCGCGGCGGGGCCGGCAGCGCTGATCGAGGCCGCATCGCGGCCAGTTGATTGCGTGATGGCCGCGATCGTCGGCGCGGCGGGCTTGAGGCCGACTTTCGCTGCCGCACGCGCCGCACGCCGGGTTGCGCTCGCCAACAAGGAGTGCCTCGTCTCGGCGGGTGCCGTCTTCATGTCGGCGATCAAGGACGCCGGTTGCGAGCTGCTTCCCGTGGATTCCGAGCACTCCGCCGTTCATCAGTCCATCGGTGGCCACGATCCGAAGTTCATCGAGCGGATCGTGCTCACTGCCTCCGGCGGCCCGTTCCGCACGGCGACCGACGCCGAGATTGCTGCGGCAACACCGGAGCAGGCCGCCCGTCATCCGAATTTCTCCATGGGCCGCAAGATCACCGTCGACTCGGCGACGCTGATGAACAAGTGCCTCGAGCTGATCGAGGCCTATCACCTTTTCCCGGTCGCTGCGGACCAGCTCGCGGTGGTCGTGCATCCGCAACAGATCGTGCATGGCTTCGTCGAGTTCACGGACGGCTCCGTCATCGCGCAGATGGGGACGCCGGACATGCGCACGCCTATCGCCTCCAGCCTCGCCTGGCCGGCGCGGATGGCAGCGCCTGCGGCGCGGCTCGATCTCGTCAGGCTCGGCGCGTTGACCTTCGAGGCACCCGACGAGAAGCGTTTCCCCGCTCTCGGGCTCGCGCGACGCACGTTCGAACTCGGCGGTACGGCCGGGGCGGTGTTGAATGCGGCAAACGAAGTGGCGGTCGAGGCGTTCCTGGCGCGGCAGATCCCCTTCCCGGCCATCGCAGCGCTCGCCGCGGAAGCCCTCGAGGAAGCCGCGCGCAGGGGGCGGGTCGATGAGCCGGCCTGCCTCGACGACGTGATCGCGGCGGATGAGGAAGGCCGCGCGCTGGCACGCGGCTTGCTCCGACGGTATAGTTAGCTGAGAGTTAACCTGACCGGGCCCGCAAGTCCCCCGTCAGCCGTCACGGCCCAGCCTGCAAGGGCCTGATCCAGAAAGATAATCGGGAGTCCTACCCTTGGACATTATCTGGAGTTTTCTGTCCGTCCTGCTGCCGTTTCTCTTTGTTCTGACGGTCGTGGTCTTCATCCACGAGCTCGGCCACTTCATCGTGGCCCGCTGGTGCGGCGTGAAAGTACAAGCGTTTTCAATTGGTTTCGGCCGAGAGATCTGGGGCTTCAACGACCGTCACGGTACGCGCTGGCGGCTCGCCTGGATCCCGCTCGGCGGCTACGTCAAGTTCGTGGACGACGAGAACGGCGCCAGTGTTCCGTCCCGGGACGCTCTGGCGCGCATGAGCCGCGAGGAGCGCCAGGGTGCGTTCCAATCCAAGTCGCTCGGTCAGCGCGCCGCTATCGTCGCCGCCGGCCCGATCGCTAACTTCCTGCTCGCGATAGCAATTTTCGCCGGGATCTTCGCCATCGTCGGCCAGCAGATCACGATCGCGAAGATCGACGAGGTGATCGCCGACGGCCCCGCCGCGCGTGCCGGCTTCCAGGCCGGCGATGTCATCGTCGCCATCGATGGGCAGCCGATCAAAAGCTTCCAGGACATGCAGCGGGTTGTGTCGACCAGTGCCGACCAGCTGCTGAACTTCGAGGTCGATCGTGGGGGGCTTAGGGTGCGCCTGGCGGCAACGCCCGATCGGCGCGAGCATGAGGACCGTTTCGGCAACAAGATCCGCGTCGGCGTGATCGGCATCCGCCGCACCATGCAGGCGCAGGACATGGAGTTCCAGCGGCATGGCGTGCTCGAGTCGATCGCGCTCGGCGTGCGCGAGACCCACTTCGTGATCAGCCGGACGCTCGGCTACCTCAAGGACGTGGTCCTCGGGCGTGAAGCAGCCGATCAGCTCGGCGGCCCGATCCGGATCGCCGAGGTCTCAGGTCAGGTGGCCAGCAGCGGCTTCATTCCCCTGCTCAACCTGACCGCGGTTCTCTCGGTGAGCATCGGCCTGCTCAACCTGTTCCCGATCCCGCTCCTCGATGGTGGCCACCTGCTGTTCTATGCGATGGAGGCGATCCGCCGTAAGCCTCTCAGCGAGCGCACACAAGAGATTGGGTTCAGGATTGGATTGAGCTTGGTGCTTATGCTGATGATTTACGCCACTTTCAACGACCTGCCGATCGTCAGAAAATGGATCGGACTGGGGTGAATTAGGGTCGGTGCGCTATTCTTGCCACTTCCATCATGGAGGGTGAATCGTTAATTAAGTTCAGTCGGGTGTCGGCGTTCGTGGGTCAAGAAACCATGGCGCCGAAAGTGCCGGTGGGGACCGGTCGACGTGGATACCTGATCGTGGCCACGCACTCGAAAGGCGCAGCACGACTAAAGCCGGGCGCTGCGCCGCTCATGGGGGAACGGCAAGAAAAGGCAGACAGTACGGATGCCGAAGTTTGGGAAGTTGGGGATTGGGGGATCTTCATTCGCGCTGATGCTGGCGCTTTTGGCCCCCCTCGCGATGACTGTTGCGGGGGGCTTCGGGCTGATCGCCAGTGTGGTTCAGGCGCAGGATCTCCGCGTTCGTGAAATCCAGGTCGCCGGCAATCGGCGCGTGGAACCCGAGACTGTGCGCTCTTACCTGCGCTTCTCGGTCGGCGACACCTACAGTGAAGCGCGCGTCAATCAATCCATCTCTGCGCTCTTCACCACCGGTCTCTTCTCCGATGTGCGTATCGAGCGCAGCGGCGGCACGGTGACCGTGACCGTGGCCGAGAACCCGGTCATCAACCAGATCGCTTTCGAGGGTAACAAGCAGGTCGAGAAGACCACGCTCGAAACCGAAGTGCAGCTCAAGCCGCGCTCGGTCTTCACCCGCGCCAAAGTGCAGGCGGACGTTCAGCGCATCCTCGACGTCTATCGTCGCCAGGGTCGCTTCTCCGCGACTGTCGAGCCGAAGATCATCGAGCTCGACCACGGCCGCGTGAATCTCGTCTTCGAGATCAACGAGGGCGGCGCGACGAAGGTCAAGAGCATCCAATTCGTCGGCAACCGCTACTTCCAGGACTCGCAGCTCCGCGACATCGTCACGACGACGCAGGAGAGCTGGTTCGACTTCCTCAAGGGTACGGCGTTCTATGATCCCGACCGCTTGAACCTCGATCGCGAGCTTCTGCGTCAGTACTATCTCAAGAACGGCCATGCCGATATTCGCGTGGTCGCGGCTGACGTGCATCTCGATCGCGACGGCTCGGGCTTCTTCATCACGTTCGTGGTGGAGGAGGGCGAGCCCTATGTGTTCGGTGACGTGCGGGTCGAGAGCAAGATCCCAGGCGTCGATACCGCTGGGCTGCAGAGCTACGCGCTTACGAAGAGCGGCAGCATCTTCAATGCCGGCGAGATCGACAAGTCCGTCGAGGCCATGACCCTCGCGCTGACGGAGCGCGGTCACACGTTCGCCCGCGTCCGCCCGCGCGCCGATCGTGATGCGGTCAGCCGCGTCATTACGCTGACGTACGTGATCGACGAAGGCCCGCGCGTCTATGTCGAGCGCATCAATGTCATCGGCAATCTGCGCACGCGTGACTACGTGATCCGGCGCGAGTTCCGGCTCGCGGAGGGTGACGCGTATAATCCGCTTCTGGTCGAGACCGCGAAGAAGCGCCTTCAGCAGCTCGGGCTTTTCAAGGCTGTTGATATTAAGCGGCGTCCCGGTTCCTCCGAGGATCGTGTTGTCCTTGATGTCAACGTCGTCGAACAGCCGACGGGTGAGATTTCTTTCGGCGCCGGTTACTCGACGCAGGAAGGTGTCATCGGCGATATTGGCTTCACCGAGCGCAACTTCTTGGGCAAGGGGCAGTTCCTGCGCCTGAAGCTCGGTGGTTCGCTGGAGCGCCTGCAGGTCGATCTGAGCTTCACCGAGCCGCGGTTCCTGGACCGCAATCTCTCGGCAGGCTTCGATCTCTTCTATCGCATTACGACGGAGTCCGACTTCCAGCCCTTTGATCATACGCGGGCTGGCGGGACTGTTCGCCTGGGTGCGCCGCTCTCCGAGTATCTCTGGCTGAACACGAACTACACGCTCAGCTACGACGAGATGAGCAATATCGACGACAACGCCTCTCGCGCCATCAAAGATGAGGCGAAAGGGGCTGACAGCTTCGATTACTGGACGTCGTCGATCGGCACTTCGCTGACCTACGACCGGCGCAATCATCCCAAGACGCCGACGTCCGGCTACTACATCAATGGCGGCGTCGACTTCGCGGGTCTTGGCGGCGACGTTCAGTACGCGCGTTTCCTGGGTGAGGTCAGGTACTACTATCCGATAACCGAGCGGATCACGTTCGTAGGCCGCGTCGCCGGTGGCCACATCATGGGTTGGGGTGGGGATGAGGTTCGTCTTCTCGACCAGTTCTACAAGGGTGGCGAGACCATTCGCGGCTTCGACAGGCTCGGGCTTGGAGCGCGTGACGCGCTTACCGATGACTCCCTTGGCGGCGACACCTTCTACGTGGGCACGGCCGAGGTGCGCTTCCCGATCCCATTCGTTCCGGATGAGCTTGGTATCTCAGGCGCGGTCTTCGTCGATGCTGGTTCGGTGTTCGGCGTGTCGAATTCGGTGAAGAACTCGCTTGGTGCCGACCTACAGGATTCATCGAACGTCCGCGTCTCCGCCGGCTTCGGACTGCTCTGGAACTCGCCGCTTGGTCCGCTCCGTGGCGACTTGGGCTGGGCGCTGATCAAGGAAGACTTCGACAAGGAGCAGATCTTCCGCTTCGGTGCGAGCACGAAGTTCTGATCTGGGTTCACAGCGCATATCGCGAAATTTCAGCAACGCGTGCCTTCCGGGCACGCGTTTGCTATATGGGGCCAGTGATCCGGCCGCTGGCCGTCGCCGCCCTATGACAGAAGCCCCCCATGGAGGGCCCTCCGGACTATGGAGCATCCAGGTTTCTTCGAGCGCGCCGGCCCGTTCACAGCGGCCGAGCTCGCGGGACGCATCGGCGCGTCGCTCCGCCCCGGCGACGATGGCACGCGGGGCCTGAGCGACCTGCGCCCGCTCGGCGAGGCCGGCCCGGCGCATTTGACGTTCGTCGACAACCGCAAGTACCTCGAGCAACTCGCGGGGACCCGTGCCGCCGCCTGTATCGTGGCACCGGCATTCGCCGAGCGCCTGCCAGCCGGCGTCGTGGCGCTCCTGATGGCTGCGCCCTATCGGGGTTTCGCACTGGCCCTTCAGGCCTTCTATCCGACCTCCCTGAAGCCCAAGACGGCTGAATTCGATGCCCGCGACCCGGCAGCCAACCCCATCCATCCGACGGCGCGCATCGAGCCGGGCGCCATCATCGAGCCCGGCGCGGTGATTGGCCGGGAGGCTTGGATCGGCAAGGGCACGACGGTTGCGGCTGGGGCGCTGGTCGGCTACCGCGTGACGGTCGGCCGCGATTGTTTTATCGGCCCCGGGGTGACGCTCAGCCACGCCCTCGTCGGCGATCGGGTCATCCTGCACGCGGGCGTGCGCATCGGACAGGACGGGTTCGGCTTCGCCATGGGGGCGGGGGGGCACCTTAAGGTTCCCCAGATCGGCCGCGTCATTATTCAGGATGACGTTGAAATCGGGGCCAATTCCTGCGTCGACCGGGGCGCTCTTAAGGATACCGTCATCGGAGAAGGCACGAAAATTGATAATCTGGTTCAGATCGGGCACAACGTCGTCATCGGACGGCGGTGCGTGATCGTTGCCCAGACCGGGATTGCGGGCTCCGCGACGCTCGAGGATTTCGTGGTCATGGGTGGGCAGTCTGGCATTGCCGGCCATCTGAGGGTGGGCGCCGGCACTCAGATCGCGGGCGCCTCGCACGTTACAGAGAATATCCCGCCCCGCTCGCGGATGGTCGGCACGCCTGCGATACCGATCCGCGAATGGACGCGCGAGAGGATGGCGCTGCGTCGCCTCGCCAAGGGGCGGGCGGCCGACACGGAGACGGAAGGCGGCGACGAGGCCTGAGGCGCGGCGCTATCAGGATCAATTTTAAGGACGTGGTGAGTGGTCATGCAAGAGACGATCGACACCGGGAAGAAGCTGGGCTCTGCAGACATTGCGCGAGTGATGAAGCTGCTGCCGCATCGCTATCCCTTTCTGATGCTCGATCGCCTCACGGAGATGGACGGCGACGAAAGCTGCGTCGGCATCAAGAACGTCACGATCAACGAGCCGTTCTTCCAGGGCCATTTCCCGAAGTTCCCGGTCATGCCCGGCGTGCTCATCATCGAGGGCCTCGCACAGACGGCGGGCGCGCTTTGCGTCGCGAGCCTCGGCGAGGACTACAATCCGCAGGTCGTGTATTTCATGGGGATCGACAAGGCCAAGTTCCGCCGGCCGGTGGTGCCGGGGGATCAACTCCACTATCATGTCCGCAAGCTCCGCAGTCGCGGCCGCGTGTGGCGGTTCTACGGCGAGGCGCGAGTAAATGGTCATATCGTGGCGGAGGCGGAGGTCAGCGCGATGATCGCGGACTCGGCTGAAGCGCGCGCCTTCGTGGCACAAAAGAATGCCTGACGCGGGAATTCACCCAGCTGCCATCGTCTCGAGCGAAGCCGAACTGGCGCCTGGAGTCGAGGTCGGACCGTTCACGATCATCGAGGCAGGGGCGCAGATCGCGAAGGGTGTTCGCATCGGGCCGCACTGCTCGATCGGGGGCCATGTCAGCCTCGGGGAGAGCTGCGAGCTGTTGAGCCACGTGGCGATAGCGGGGCGCACCACGATTGGTGCCCGCACGCGCATCTTTCCCTTTGCCTCGCTCGGTCATCAGCCTCAGGATCTCAAGTACTCCGGAGAACCATCGACGCTCTCGATCGGCACCGACTGCCTGATCCGCGAGGGCGTGACCATGAACCCCGGCACCAGCGGCGGCGGCATGGCGACGACGGTCGGCAACAAGTGCGCCTTCCTCGCCAATTCGCACGTGGGGCATGACAGCCACGTCGGCAACAACGTTATCTTCTCCAACAACGTCATGCTTGCCGGGCACTGCAGGGTCGACGATTACGTGATTATCGGCGGTGGTGCGGCGGTCATCCAATATACGCACGTCGGCACGCACGCTTTCGTCGGTGGCATGTCGGGCCTCGAGAACGACCTCATTCCATACGGCATGGCGGTCGGCAATCGTGCACGGCTCAGCGGCCTCAACATCGTCGGCCTGCAGCGCCGCGGGTTCTCGCGCGATCAGATCCACGCGCTCAGGCGCGCCTATCGCCTGCTCTTCGCCGACGAAGGCACGCTCAAGGAGCGCGTCGACGATGTGGCCGCGAGCTTCGAGGACAATCCGATCGTCCAGGAGATCGTCGCCTATATCCGGGCCGATCGGAAGAAGTCGCTCTGCACGCCCCGCGACATCGCGGACTAGTGTTCTTTTGATGCCGAAGTTCGCTCGGGACCCCAGCATCGATGCGCGGCGAACTTCGGAAGCAGGACGCGAGTGAGACGCGGGTGGGGACCGGTATGGATCAGGTTCCCCTAGGCATTCTGGCTTGCGCCGGCAGCCTGCCGATCGAGATCGCGGAGGCTGCGCGGGGGGCGGGGCGCTCCGTGCATATCGTCGGCATCGAAGGTTTCGCGGAGCCTGAAATCGCTGCCTACTCGCACAGGATCGTCAATATCGGTCAGGTTGGCGGCATGCTCGCGAGCCTGAGGCAGGCCGGTTGTCGCGAGCTGGTGATCGCCGGCGCGCTCCGCCGTCCCAACCTTCTCAAGATCCGCGTCGATCACGGCTTCTTCCGTGCGATCAGAACCGCACTCAGCTTGACGCGCGGTGGCGATGACAGCGTCCTGCGGCGTGTCGTGCGCTTCTTCGAGCGCGAGGGCTTCGAGGTCGTCGGTGTCGACAGCATAGCGCCGCATCTGCTGGCCCCCGTCGGGCCCCTGGGCCGCATCGCGCCGAGCGACGCGAGCATTCGCGCGCTGTCGCGCGCTGCAGCACTTCTAAGGGCGCTCGGCGCGTTCGATGTGGGGCAGGGGGCGGTCGCGACGGACGAGCGCATCATTGCCGTCGAGGGTGTGCGCGGGACAGACGAGATGCTCGAGCAGATTGAGGCTGCGGGCATATCGAGCGCCGGCGCCGTGCTCGTGAAAATGCCGAAGCCGGGCCAGGAGCTGCGCGTGGATCTGCCCGCGATCGGCCCGCGCACGATCGAGCGCGCGCATGCGTGTGGGCTCGCGGGCATCGTTATCGCTGCCGGCCGCGCGCTGGTCATCGAGCGGGCGCGCACGATCGCGCTTGCCGACGAGCTCGGCCTGTTCGTTGCCGGTATCGACAGCGCGGATGGAATGGTCGCCGCGCCTGTCGCCGCATCGCCCGCTTTCCGCCATATCGGCAGCAAGCGCGCCGGAGCGTCCGAGCGGCGCGACGCGCTTCTCGGCGCTCAGGCGCTCGCCGTGCTGGCGGCGCACGACGCCGGTCATGCTGTCGTCGTGCTCGGCGAGCATGTTCAGCGCGTCGACGGCGCGCTCGGCATTCATCGCATGCTGGGCGGGAGGCGACCGAGCCATTGGGGTCTCAGGACTTTCAAGCGGCGCATGGGTGTTCTGGTCGTCAGTGCGTTAGAGGACATCGGCGCGGATGCCGACAGCATCGACGCCGTGCTGGCACTGACTGCGCGCGCCGCTCTTGCGGGCATTGTCATTGCTGGCTGTGTGGACGCGGAGCATCCGCTCACGAGACTCCTGGTCCAAGCTGCCGATCGGCATCGGCTGTTCGTCCTCGTGCCGGACGCCAATGGCGGAGGGACGACATGAGCCCCGCGCCCGCCCGCCCGCTGCGCATCTTCGTTGTTGCCGGCGAGCATTCGGGCGACGCACTCGGCGCGCGTCTCATGATGGCGCTTACGGCGTTGCGGCCGGGTGTTACTTTCAGTGGCGTCGGTGGGCCGAAGATGGCTACTGCGGGCCTCCAATCGCTCTTTCCGATGAGCGATATCGCTGTCATGGGGCCGGCCGCGATCATCGAGCACCTGCCGCAGCTTCTGCGCCGCATTCGCGAGACCGCGGAAGCCGCTGTCGCAAGCGCCTCCGACGTCGTTGTGATCATCGATGCACCGGAGTTCACACATCGCGTCGCGCGCCGCATCCGCAAGGCGCGGCCCGACCTGCCGATCGTCGACTACGTCTCGCCAAGCGTATGGGCATGGCGCTCCTGGCGTGCGCCGCGTATGCGCGCCTATGTCGACGAGGTGCTGGCGCTGCTGCCTTTCGAACCGGACGTGCACGCACGGCTTGGCGGCCCACCCTGCACGTATGTCGGTCATCCGCTGATCGAGCGCCGGCACTGGATCGATGCGCTCGATCCGCAAGGTCTCAAAGAACGCCTTGGGCTCACGGACGCACACCCGACCCTGCTCGTGTTGCCGGGCAGTCGGCGCAGTGAAATCACGCGGCTGTGGAACCCATTCACGGCGACGCTGCGTGCGCTGCGTGCGACGGGCCATCGTCTCGATGTGATCGTGCCGACCGTCGAGAACGTGCGCGATCTCGTTACCGAGCGCGTGAAGCAATGGCCCTTCCCGACGCACATCATCGAGGACGAGGCCGACAAGTTCCGCGCCTTCAAGCTCGCGCACGCGGCGCTGGCGGCTTCCGGTACGGTGACGCTCGAACTCGCCCTTGCGGGCTGTCCGATGGTTGTCGCCTACCGCGTCGATCGCCTGGCGCTGGTTTTCCGCAGGCTCGTCAGGCCACCGCACTTCGCGCTTGCCAATCTCGTGCTCGGTGAGCGTGCATTTCCTGAGCTGATGCAGGAATCCTGCGTGCCCGAGCAACTGGCGCCGGCGCTCGCCTCCCTGCTCTCCGACACGCCGGAGCGTGCTCGCCAACTCGCCGCTCTAGCGCGCGTTCCCGACGCGATAACGACCGGCACGTCACCGGCCATAGCTGCAGCGATGCGCGTGCTCGCACACGCCGAGCGCTGACGCAGGCAAGCAAAAGGCCACCAACCGCGAGGTCGATGGCCTGTTTGTTACGATCGACTGCGCTCAGCGCTTATCGACAGCCACGTAGTCGCGCTGCGTCGGACCGACGTAAAGCTGACGCGGACGGCCGATCTTCTGCTCCGGATCCTCGATCATTTCCTTCCACTGCGCGATCCAGCCGACCGTGCGCGAGACGGCGAAGAGCGGCGTGAACATCGCGACGGGGAAACCGATCGCGCGGAGCACAATGCCCGAGTAGAAGTCGACGTTCGGATAGAGCTTCTTCTCGATGAAGTAGTCGTCGTGCAGCGCGATGCGCTCGAGCTCCATGGCGACGTCGAGGAGATCATCCTTGATGCCGAGCTTGGCGAGCACCTCGTGGCAAGTCTCCTGCATGACCTTCGCGCGCGGATCGTAGTTCTTGTAGACCCGGTGGCCGAAGCCCATCAAGCGCACGCCTTCGTTCTTGTCTTTCACCCGCTTGATGAACTCGGGGATATTTCTGACGTGGCCGATCTCCTCGAGCATCTTGAGCGCGGCCTCGTTGGCGCCGCCGTGCGCAGGGCCCCAGAGACAGGCGATGCCCGCCGCAATGCACGCGAAGGGATTGGCGCCGGATGAGCCAGCAAGGCGCACGGTCGAGGTAGAGGCGTTCTGCTCGTGATCGGCGTGCAGGATCATGATGCGGTCGAGCGCCTTGGCGACGACCGGATCGACCACATAGGGCTCGCACGGAACGGCGAAGCACATCTGCAGGAAGTTCGATGCGAAATCGAGCTCGTTGCGCGGATAGATGAAGGGCTGGCCGATCGAGTACTTGAAGGCCATGGACGCGATCGTCGGCATCTTCGCGATCATGCGGTGGCTGGCGATGATGCGATGCTTGGGATCGTGGATGTCGGTGCTGTCGTGATAGAAGGCCGAGAGAGCGCCGACGACACCGCACATGATGGCCATCGGATGCGCGTCACGGCGGAAGCCCGTGTAGAAGCGGGTCATCTGCTCGTGCACCATCGTGTGGCGCGTGATGTGGTTGTCGAATTCCTTGAACTCCGCCGCCGTCGGCAGCTCGCCATGAAGGAGGAGGTAGCAGACCTCGACGAAGTTCGACGTCTTGGCGAGTTGCTCGATCGGATAGCCGCGATAGAGGAGGATGCCTTCCTCGCCGTCGATGTACGTGATCTTCGACGAGCAGTTGGCGGTCGACGTGAAGCCCGGGTCGTAGGTGAAGCAGCCCGACTCGCGATAGAGGCGGCCGACGTCGATCACGTCCGGGCCAATCGAGCCCGATCGCACCGGCATTTTGACCTGCTTATTGGCGATCAGTAGCGATGCCGTACGGTCGCCATCGGGCGCTTTGGACCCATCGTGTGCGTTCATGTCGACGTCCTTTTGAACAGCGAGCCAATCCACTGGCGCTGCAGCGCCGTTGCCGCAATGCACCATAGCAGCATGCCACTGTTTAATAAAGCAGCAGCGGTCGCTAGGCGATGCATCAAATAGTCGAGAATGGTCAACGTGCCTGGTCCTTCAGCCGGGCGATTGTTTCTTGTCGGCCGAGTGCGTGCATCACGTCGAAGACCGGCGGTGAAATGCTCCGACCCGTGAGCGCTGCCCGGAGCGGCTGCGCGATCTTCCCGAGCTTGGCGCCGCTCGTCTCGGCGAAGCTGCGGACCTCCGCTTCCAGAGCTGCGGCAGTCCATCCCGGCGCGGCTTCGAACTTCGGGATCAGGGCAGCCAGGATCGCCTTGGCATCGCTGTCGATGAGCTTGGCGGCCTTCTCGTCGAGGTTCAGTGGGCGCTCGGCAAAAAGGAAGGCAGCCCCATCCACGAGCTCCAGCAGCGTCTTGGCGCGCTCCTTAAGCCCTGGAAGGGCAATGCGGAGCTTGTCCCAGCCGCCGTCGCGATCGAGCTTAGAAAGCTTCTCAGATCCACCATCGATGACCGCCAGCAGCTCCGTGAGGCGCCGGACCAACTCGTCGTCGCTGGCCTTGCGGATGTAGTGGCCATTGAGGTCCGCGAGCTTGGCGAAATCGAAACGCGCCGGCGAGCGGCCGACCGCATCTAGGTCGAACCATTCGATAAGCTGCTCTGTCGAGATGATCTCGTCGTCGCCATGACTCCAGCCGAGGCGCACGAGGTAGTTGCGCATGGCCTCGGGGAGATAGCCCATGGCCCTGTACGCATCTGTTGCCTCGGCACCGTGGCGCTTGGAGAGCTTGGCGCCATCCGGGCCATGGATCAGCGGTACATGGGCGAATATCGGCACATCCCATCCGCACGCAACGTAGACCTGCGTTTGGCGCGCAGCATTGGTCAGGTGATCGACGCCGCGAATGACATGAGTGATGCCCATGTCGTGATCGTCGACCACGACCGCGAAGTTATAGGTGGGCGTGCCATCCGAGCGCAGGATGATCATGTCGTCGAGATCCTTGTTCGGGATCACGACGCGGCCTTGCACTTTGTCATCGACGACGGTCTCGCCATCACGCCGCGTTCTAAGGCGCACCGAGGGTTTCACGCCGGGCGGCGCTTCCTTGGGATCGCGGTCGCGCCATGGGCTTTCGATGACCTGCGGGCGGCCCTCGGCCTTGGCCTTCTCGCGCATGGCCGTCAGCTCTTCGGCCGTCAGGTAGCAGTTATAGGCGCCGCCTGCCGCGAGCAGGCCGAGCGCGACCTCGCGATGCCGCTCGACGCGTGCGAACTGGAAGACCGGATCGCCGTCCCAGTCGAGCTCCAGCCACTTGAGGCCGTTGGTGATGGCATCGACGTGCTCGGGTTTGGAGCGCTCGCGGTCCGTATCCTCGATGCGCAGCAGGAAGATGCCACCCGTGTGCTTGGCGTAGAGCCAATTGAACAGCGCTGTGCGGGCGCCACCAATGTGCAGCATACCCGTCGGCGAGGGGGCAAAGCGCGTGACGACCTTGCGGTCAGATGCGGTCATGAGGCGGGGGCTCTCACGAGTGAGCGTTGAGGTTTGGCGCCCCCTTAGCACAGGTTCGCGCGGGGGGTAAGCGTCTAGCCCCCCGCAGCAGGGTCAGGTCTCTGCGCCGCCGTTCACCTGCAGGAGCTGACCGTTGATGAACGCGCCGGCGTCCGATGCGAGGAGCGCCGCCATGGCCGCAACCTCGTCGGGTGTTCCCAGGCGGCCGACGGGTACACGGGCTACCATCGGCTTGATGTGATCGGCCATGTGCGGGTCCTGCGCCTCGCCCATGATCGGCCCCGGCGAGATGATGTTCACCGTAATGCCCTTGGGGCCGAATTCCTTGGCGAGTGCCTTGGTCAGCCCCCAGGATGCGTGCTTGGCGACCGAGACGGCGGCGCGGCCGTTGTAGCCGTGGATCGCGTTCATGCCGGCGAAGTTGATGATGCGGCCCCAGCCTTTTTGCACCATCCCCGGAAGGGTCGCACGGGCGAGCCAATAGGCGGCCTTGTAGTCCGTATCGACGACGCGATCGAAGTCCGCTTCGCTCATTTCGAGAAACTTGCCATCGGGGCGCATGGCGGCGTTGTTGAGCAGGGCATCGACGACGCCGAAGCGGGCGAGCGCTTCTTTGGCGATGCGCGCGCAGTCCTCGCGCTTGCCGACATCGCCCATGGCCACCAGCGCCTCGACGCCGAGAGCTTCGACCTCACGCGCAACCGATTCCGCTGCCGCACGGTCCTTGGCGCCGTTGACGACGATGTTGAACCCGCCCTTTGCAAGCGCGAGCGCGCACGCTCGGCCGATGTTCTTGTTCGATCCGCTGATGAGCGCGGTACGTTGGGCGCGGGGCATGTGAGGCTCCTCTTGTTTCGATTTAGTTTGGTTTTTGTGATCAACCACGATGGACGAGTTCGACGATCGACACCGCACTGTCGAGTGTCATGGCATAGCGCGCGCCGAGCCGGGTGTTGGCCGCTTCTGCGCCGGAAGTGCCCTTCCAGTAGCGCGAGCGCTCCCACGTGGCCATGTCCTGATACCACGCCATCAGGCGCATTCGGATGAGGCCGGGCGCGGGTACGTAGCTCGATCGCCAGAGACCGATGACTTGCGATGGGTGTGTGTCTTCGAAGCTGCCCCACGCGGCGGCCGAGTGCTCGAGGAATGTGGGCAGCGTGTCAGCGGCAATGTCGTAGTGGCGATGCGAATAATAGCCGCCGGCGAGTTCGGGCAGGCGAGCACCGGGAGCGGGCCGCAGTGTCGGCAGCCAGAGGTCGCAAAGTTCCACCGTCGCGCCTTCGATGTCGCCGAGGATTTCGGCACCGAGGGCGATGGCAGCCTCGCCGTTCGGCCACTCCGCGAGGACGATGAGGTGATTGAGGCTTAGGCCCAAAAGCGGCTTCCAGATACCGAAAAGGCGGCCGCCATGCTGGGCGATCGCAGAGGCTCCGGCATCCATGATCTGATGGGCGATGGCGCCGTGCTGTTTCGGCGGGATCGCGAGCACATGATGCTGGAAGACGCTCATGCGAGTGCGGCCTCGGCGACGGCCGGCATCCCTCCTGCGGTGGCCACGTTCGGGCTCCATTTTTGCGGGCGTTTCCCTTGGCGGAGGATCGGGCAGTGGGCGCCAAAAAGCAAGAAGTTGGTCTATGCTGGCCACGCAGGAGCGCAGCGACTATATACCCGGCATGACCCTGACACCTGAGGAGATCGCCCGCTACAAGCGCCACCTCGTGCTGAGGGACGTCGGCGGGCAAGGCCAGCAGAAGCTCAAGGCGGCGCGCGTGCTGATCATCGGCGCGGGCGGCCTCGGCTCGCCCGTTGCCATGTATCTCGCCGCTGCCGGTATCGGCACGCTCGGTATCGTCGATGACGACACGGTGTCGCTCGACAATCTCCAGCGCCAGATCGTCCACGAGACGGCAAGCATCGGCGCTCCCAAGGTTGAAAGTGCGCGCGAGACCCTCGGGCGCATCAATCCGCATGTGAGCGTCGATACGCACGCCACGCGCATCACGGCCGAGAATGCGATCGAGCTGATCGGCAAGTACGATCTCGTGATCGACGGCTCGGACAATTTCGCGACACGCTACCTTGTCTCGGATGCCTGCTATCTCGCGCAGCGCACGCTTGTGTTCGGCGCACTCGGCGCCTTCGACGGCTACATCACCACCTTCAAGCCGCACGAGAAAAAGTCGGACGGCACGCCGTGGCCGACATACCGCTGCATATTCCCAGAGGCGCCGCCGCCGGGCACGGTCGCGAACTGTGCCGAGATCGGCATTCTCGGCGCGGTCGCAGGTGTCGTCGGCACGCTGCTCGCGACCGAGGCGCTGAAGGAAATCCTCGGTATCGGCGAGACGCTCGCCGGCCGTCTCATGATCTACGACGCGCTCGGCAGCCGCTTCGAGCAGGTGAAAGTCGCGTGGGATCCGGAGAACGCGCTCAGCGGCAGGAACGCGACGATCAAGGATCTCTCGATCCACGCCGGCGCCGGTGATGGCGCGGTGTGCGCGGCTTAGCTCTTCTCCCGCACCAGCTTGAACTCGTGTTCCACGGTCCAGAACGGGTTCTGCAATCCGATCTCCGACGCCTTCTTCGGATTATCGTGCTGCGTGAATTCGCAGATGAGGCTGTCCTTCACGCCGAAGACGACGTCCGTCTCCAGATAGGGATCGCCTTTGACGAAGAGGTGCGTCGCGACCGCCTGATGGCCCGGCGCCGAGACGATGAAGTGGATGTGCGCCGGCCGATATGGATGACGGCCGAGATTGCGGAGCAGTTCGCCGACCGGTCCGTCGTGCGGGATCGGGTAGAAGAGCGGCTTCGACGAGCGGAACCAGTACCGGCCATCGGCGCCGGTGATCAAGCGCCCGCGTAGATTGTTGTCCGGCTGGACGTCCTTCTGCTGGACATCGTAGTAGCCCTCGCTGTTGGCCTGCCAGACATCGAGCACCGCGCCTTCGATCGGCTTGCCGGTCTCATCGACGACGCGGCCTGAGACGAGCAGCGGCTCGCCCTTGCCTTCGAGGTTGATCGTGTCGCCCATCTTGTAGATCGGTGCGTCGGCGACGTGGAACGGTCCCAGCACCGTGGTTTCCGTCGCGCCCGAGGGTTTGCGATGATTGATCGCGTCGACCAGCATGGAGACGCCAAACGTGTCCGAGAACAGGATGAATTCCTGCCGCCAGTCGGTGCACCAATGACCGGTTTCGGTCAGGAACTTGATGGCCGTCAGCCATTCTTCTTCCGTCGGTTCGACTTCCTTCACGACGGCGTGGAGGTGGCGGATTACGCTTTCCATGACCTGGCGCAGGCGCTCGTCCTTGGCGCCTGCGATCGCGGCGACGACGAGATCGGCGGAGCGCGCTTCGTCGAAGGCATATTGGGTGGTTCCGTCGGCACTCATTGGGTCCTCCCTAGCGCTGGCCCATATTTTTGACTGGATCCAGAATGAGCCGTCGGACGCGGCCTCGTAAAGGTCCATCAGTCATGCGACGGCGGTACATTTGGCTTCGAGATGCGCGAATCGCCTAGGAGTCGTACAATTGCCATCGTCCGGGAGCCGATGCGGGCTCAGATGATCGGACAAGGGGAATGAGACGCACCATGCGCCATCGCGCTGCCATCGCGACGCTTGCGGCCATGCTGCCGGTGATGGCGTTGCTGGCTGCTCTGTCGGCCCCGCCTCTTGTGGCGCAGGGCTCGAGCGGAGATGCGCGGCCCTATGACACCAAGCTCATGCGTCTTGCCGAGATCCTCGGCGCCGTGCACTACCTGCGCGAGCTCTGTGGCGCCAACGAAGGGCAGACTTGGCGTAAGCGCATGGAGGAGCTGATCGAGGGTGAGGGAAATGCCTCACTGCGCAAGGCCCAGCTCACGACCCGCTTTAACAACGGCTATCGCAGTTACAGCCGCACGTATCAGTCCTGCACGCCTTCCGCCCAGACGGCGGTTACGCGCTTCCTCGCCGAGGGTGCGGAGCTTGCGAACGAGCTCGCCAAGGTTCAGCAGTAGTCACCGTCAGACGACGCGGCCCGAAACGAACTTCAGCACGACCTCACTGAGCAGCAAGCCGCCGAAGCCGAGCAGAATGATGCTGGCCAGGCGGTTCAGCAGCCGCAGCATGTCGACATCGATGCGGTGGCGAAAGCGGCTGATCGTGTGTGAGAGCACGACCCACCACAGGAGGCTGCCGCCCATGACTGCAGCGACCATCGTGAAGGCGTCGATGTAGCTCTCCACTTCGACGAACGAGCTGATGCCGCCGAAGATGGCGAAGAGGCCGAGCACCGCGCCGGGATTGGTGATCGTGAGGAAGAAGGTTTGCGGAATGTCCCACGCGAAAGCAGCCAGCGATGGACGCTGGCCTCCGGGCAGCTCGTCGCGCAGGAGCTGCGGTCGCGTGAAGTAGAGACGGAAGCCGAAGATCACAAGGGCGAGGCCGCCGATCGTCTGCACGCTCATGCGGTAGTGCCGAATTACGCCGGTGACCGCGCCGACGCCGAGTGCGGCGAACAGGGCGATCAGGCCGTCACCGATGACGACGCCGACGCCGGCCGCGATGCCGCCCCAAAAGCCGCGCTCGAGCGCGCGCTGAAGGCAGAGCAGATTGACCGGGCCGAAGGGCATAGCGAGCAGTATGCCGATCATGATGCCGGCTGGAATGATCAATGGATTGGGCAGGAACGTCATCAAGTGCGTCGCCCGTGCAGCGGGCGGGTAATGCGTCGTGGCTCGGAAATGGCGGGGCTCAGCGGTCGCGGCGCGACGACGACCGCCCATCGGGCGGCGCGCCTATGTCGGAACATGCTTTGCGGCGGACTTTGCACGCCGGGCCCATCTCCATTCGTGAGCAGCTCGGAGGCTGCAATGAGCTATGTTCTCACTCCTTAGTTGTGCCTGTCCGCATTGTCCACGGGGGAGGTATCGTCCGCACCAAACTTTGGGCGGAACGCTACCTGTGCTGACGGTCTTGCTTGTCGCTGGGCGCCGCTATGCGCGGGCTCACGGTGTTCCTGTGCCGCCCATCCCCGTGAGCAGGCGCTCGATCTTCCGCTGCTGTGCGGTGCTGCACCAGACGTTCTCGATCAGGAAAGGCTCGGAGCCGGGTATCGCCGCCTTGAAGACCAAGTCGCCGGTACCAAGACCGAGAAAGCCCAGCCCCAGCAACTTGTGGCGGAAGAGGTCGTCTGGGTTGCGCCGCATGAGCATGCCGCGTGTGTCGTAGACATGGCCGGTGGCATTCCCGAGCCGATGGCGCTCGATCACCTGGCCGCCGCCAAAGCGCCAATACGTGAGCTGGTCGATGAAGAAGACGACGACGATCCAGATGAGCAAGAGGCCGGTCGACATCATCATATAGAAAGCGAGGTTCATTTCCACGCGGATCTCGGGCACGAAACTGAAGACCGAGCCGAGGCCCCACCGCCATTCCATGCCGACCAGCGCGAGCGCCACGACGGCGGCGATGATGAAGGTGTGCAGCACGCGCGCGCGAACATTCGTGAAGAGGATCACGAACAGCAGCACCGCGACGTAGGAAATGCCGAGCCAGGCTTCGGGGAAGAACTTGATCTGCTTGCCGGCGAAGGGCACCACGACGTGATTGAGGTATGTCGCGAGCGCGCACATGTAGCCGTAGAACCAGACGACCCACCAGTAGAGGATGTTGGAGTGCGCAACGAGGCGAACCTCGCGTGGCGGAGCAGTCTTTTGGGCTTGGGCGTGCATTCTCGCAGCTCTCATGGCGGCGGCGTCGCCACCTGCGTCCCGTGTTTCGGCCATGTCCGTGACCCTTCCCCTGGAATGCTCTACGCCCGGCCGAGCCCCGCGATCCCCCAAGCGCTGCCAGAAGCTACGGCAGACAGGGCTGCGGCGACAAGCGCTACGAGGATTGAGCGCTTTCGCTCATCCTCGAAAGATGGCGCGTCTCGAGGCTAAGGTTGCGCTCTGATAGAATTGTGACATATCACACGGTGGCGGAATTCAAGGGGAGCAGGGTGATGAAGACATACAGCGGAGAACGCGCATTCGACGGGCTGGTGGTTGAGGTCGACGGGGCGCCGCTCCCCGAGCACTACGAGGTCAAGCGGTTCACGACCTGGGGTTTCGAGTGGACCTATGAGGGCGAGAGTCCGCAGCAGCTCGCGCTCGCCATCCTCTACGACCACCTGGCCGATGGGCCGCGCGCGATTGCGCTCTCGGAACCGTTCATGCGCGAGGTGGTCGCCGACCTCGACAACGATTGGACGCTAACGAGCGACGAGGTTCAGCGCGCGATCGATCGCATTGAGGCGAGGAAATAGGCTCGTCAGTCCTTCGCGGGCTTCAGTGCGTCAACCCAAGTGACGAAGTTCTCGAGCGGCTCACGCTCCGTGGTGAAGGAATTCACCTTGGCATTCGTGTCGGGATAGCCGATCCCCATGCCGCAGATGACGATCTCGCCATCCGGAATGTTGAGCCGCGCGCGTAAGACCTCGTGGTAGTTGGCAAGCGCCGCCTGCGGAATGGTCTCGAGACCGAACTGGCGCGCCGCGATCATGATTGACTGAATGAACATGCCGGTGTCGAGCCACGAGCCCTTTTCAAGCTGGCGATCGAGGGTGAAAATCATCGCGGTTGGCGCGCCGAAGAATTCGTAGTTCTGCCGGCGTTGGGCGTGCATCCCCGCTTTGTCGTCACGCGTGATGCCCATGGTGGTGTAGAGGCCCCAGCCGCAGGCGCGCCGCCGCGTGAGATAGGGCTCGTACCACTTCGTGGGATAGTACTCGTATTCGCGCGCGCCTTCGCCGACAGTGTCGTAGCGTTGTAGGAGGTCGGCGGCGATCTCGTCACGCTGCTTGCCGTCGAAGACGAAGACTTTCCAGGGCTGGATGTTGGAGCCCGAGGGTGCCCGCCCCGCTGTCGTCAGGATGCGCGCGATCAGCTCGCGCGGGGCCGGCTTCTTGAGGAAAGCGCGCGTCGATTTGCGGCCGCGGATTGCTTCCTCAACGGTGATTGAGCGTTCCCCGGTGCTGCCGCTGGCATCGTTCATCGTGCTCTCGCCTCTGCGTTCTATCCTGATCTGCGTTGGAGATAGCAGGCACACCCATCCGGCTCCAAGCCGCAATCACGGATGCCATGCCCCCATGCGCAGCCGGCAGGCCTCGCTTCAATTCGCGAGGAGGCCGTGCGCCGTGGAAAGATGGTGAAGACGCGGCGACCCTGCCGGCGGCGAAGTCGCGAGCGTGGCGACGGCATCGAAGTCCCCGACATCGATGACAGCAAGTTCAGCGGGCTTGGCCTCATCGGCAATGAGCTGATGCGCGCGCGCCGCTACGGCGTCGGCACCTGGGCCGTTAGCAATGATGCCGAGCGTCTCCAGAAACGCGCCAATGCCTGTCGCACGCATCTTGGCCATGGCTTCGAGCCGGGTCCAGGCTGCGAGGATGCTCATCTCGGGATCGCCGACGGGAAGCGGCACGTCGGGAAGCATCGCAGCGCCGGCGATCTCGATCAGATCGCGGCGTTCGTCGCCAATGCGTACCCGGCGGCGCAGCTCGGCGTCGATGCCGATCTGCCCCTCATCGCGAACGGCGATGAGCACGAGATCGCCGGTGTGACTGAGGCTGAAGTCACCGCTCCAGCCGATCACGCGCGGCTTTGCCGTGGCAGCCGCCTCTGCGAAGTGTACGGCGCGCCCTATGCGATCTCTGAGCACAATGTGGAGCGCCGAATGCGCGGCAATCCAGCGCTCGCGCAGCTGCGCGTTCATCATGCGCTCTGCACGCGCGTGCTCGGCCTCTGTCAGGAGGCCACGCGTCTTCTCGATGGCAAGAAGCGCCGCCGCCGAGGCCGCGAGATCGACGATCCACACATCGGTGTCGCCCGAGAACGCCAGTGCTGCACGGGCGTTCCCGGTCACGGAACTACCGCCGACTGCTGGCCGCGCTTGCCCCGAGCGGCGCCTTAACGCGCAACGTCTCGCCAGCAAGTAGTGCCCGGCAGGCGCTGAGCTCGGAGATCGCAGCAGCAACCACATCCCGACGGACGGACGGTACTTCGCCGGTTGCGCGCGGCTTGCGCGTGCCAGCATTGCGGCGCGTGTTCGAGGTCGCCTCGGAGGCAGCGGCCTCTCCCGTCGGCGGCGCCGTCACTATCGATGCCGCAGCGGCGTTTGCCGCGAGCTGCTTGACTGTCTCGACGCCCTGCTCCTTGAGAATGCGTTGGACGCCCCTGATGGTGTAGGCATCGCGATTGAGCAGAGTTTGAATGCCCTTGATCAATTCCACGTCCTCGGGCCGGTAGAAACGCCTTCCACCGCCACGCTTCAGCGGCTTGAGCTGCTTGAAGCGCTGCTCCCAGAATCGCAGTACGTGCTTCGGCACGTCCAGCTCGGTGGATACCTCGCTGATCGTGCGGAATGCATCCGCCGACTTTGCCATGTTAGTGCCCCGCCGTGTTCATGGCCGCAAACCGTCGCCCAACGGTGCAAGGCCAATCTTCGTGTTCAATTTCCGAAGTTCCAGATGCGTCGGTACTAGCGTCCCGAACGAACTTCGGAATCACGTGGTACGCTAGGACTATAGTCCTGGTCGCGTGATTTGGATCGGAATTTCGCTTACTATCGCGCCGTGATCGCGGGCGCTTTTCCGATCATCACGCGGATTTCAATTTACTCCGCAGCCTTGCGGCGATTGAGGCGCGTATTGATGCGCTCCTTCATGATATTGCTCGGCCGGAAGACCAGCACGCGGCGCGGCGTGATCGGTACTTCCTCGCCGGTCTTCGGATTGCGGCCCATGCGCTGCGCCTTCGCGCGCACGCCGAACGAACCAAACGAGGAAAGCTTCACGCCTTCGCCCTGCGAAAGCGTCTCTGATATCTCACTGAGCACGCGCTCGACGAGCTCCTGCGACTCGTTCCGCGGCAGACCGACTTTGCGGACTAAAGCGTCCGCCAGATCCGCGCGGGTCAATGTCTTGCTGCCCATTGGTAAACGCCTCCCCGGTGCTTGATTGTACAGAAGCTACCGGCAGTGTGCGGGTCGGTCAATGCCTCTGAACAACAACCGGCTGATATCGCAATCAAAATTGTTCGATTGCAACAATCATATGCACGCGATGCGACAGCGCACGTATTATCTTATCGGCGTTCACCAACGGGCGAGGACAGCGCCCCAGGTGAAACCCCCGCCCATGGCCTCCATCAGGACCAGGCTACCCTCTTTCAAGCGGTGCTCCTCGAATGCCTGATTTAGGGCCAGCGGGATCGACGCGGCTGACGTATTTCCGTGTTTCGCCAGCGTTGTCATGATCTTGCCGGGGTTGACGTTGAGCCGTTTGGCGATGCCGTCGAGAATGCGCTGATTGGCCTGATGCGGGACGAAAAGGTCGATCTCCTCGGCCGCGTAACCCGTTTCTACGAGCGTTTCTTCGATCACGCCCGAGATTTTCTGTACTGCGTGGCGGAACACCTCGCGGCCGTTCATGCGCAGATGCCCGGTGGTCTTGGTCGAGCCGGGACCGCCGTCGACGTAGAGAAGATCCTCATAGCGGCCGTCGGAGCGGATCCGGGTGGCGAGGATGCCACGATCTTCCCTGGTGCCCTTCTGCGGCTGAGCTTCGAGCACGACGGCGCCGGCACCATCGCCGAAAAGCACGCAGGTCGTACGGTCGGTGAAGTCGAGAATGCGCGAGAAGGTCTCCGCGCCGACGACGATGGCGCGCTTGAAGAGGCCGGTCTTGAGGAAGTTGTCGGCGGTCGTCATGGCATAGACGAAGCCCGAGCAGACGGCCTGGACGTCGAAGGCTGCGCCGTTCGTGATGCCGAGGCCTGCTTGAATGCGCACGGCCGTAGCGGGGAACGTTCGATCGGGCGTGGCCGTCGCGCAGATGATCAGATCGATGTCTTGAGCTGCAATGCCCGAGCGTATGAGCGCCTGTCTGGCTGCTGCAATTCCAAGATCCGACGTCAGCTCGTCATCTGCCGCGAAATGGCGCTGTCTGATGCCGGAGCGTTGCGTGATCCATTCGTCGGACGTGTCGAGGACTTTCGCGAAGTCATCATTGGTCATGATGCGCTTCGGAAGATAGGCGCCCACGCCACGAATTACCGATCTGTTGACGGCCACTTTGCTGTTCCTTGCGAGAAGTCTTCGTGTCCCGGCCGATGCCACGGACGTGCGTTCCCTATGCCTCAGTTCTCTGGGATCGCGGCCAGCTTGCCGTTGAAGGCGTCGAGATCCGATGCGATCCGTCCCTTGAGGTCGCCCGCGGCCATCTCGTAGCCGACATTGATTGCGCTCGCAAAGCCGAAAGCGTCCGTGCCGCCGTGGCTTTTGACCGCGATTCCCTCGAGCCCGAGGAACACACCGCCGTTAACGCGGCGCGGGTCCATTTTGTGCCGGAGCGTACGGAAACCGGGTCGGGCGAGCAGCGCGCCGATCTTGGTTACCAGAGATTGTGCCATGGCTTCACGGAGATAGACCCCGATCTGGCGCGCAGTACCCTCCGCCGTCTTGAGGGCGATATTGCCGGCAAAGCCCTCGACCACGACCACGTCCACGGCGCCCTGGCCGATCTGGTCGCCCTCGACGAAACCACGGTAGTCGATCGGCAGACCGAGCTCCGGGAGCTTCAGCCAGGCGTGCGCCTGCTTGACCTCATCCGCGCCCTTGATCTCCTCCACACCCACATTCAGCAGGCCGACGCTCGGCCGTTCGATCTTTAGGTAGGCGCGCGCCATGGCGGCACCCATGAGGGCATACTCGGCGAGCTGACGCGCCGAAGCGCCGATATTGGCGCCGACGTCGAGCACGATGCAAACGCCCTTCACCGTCGGCCAGAAGGCCGCGATCGCGGGCCGCTCAATGCCCGCCATGGGACGCAGCACCAACTTCGACATGGCCATCAGGGCGCCGGTGTTGCCGGCCGAAATGGCGGCGTGAGCCGTGCCCTCCCTTACCTGCTCGAGCGCGAGCCACATACTCGTGCCCTTGCCGCGCCGGACAGCCTGGCTCGGCTTGTCCTGCATGGAGATGGCGGTGGCGGTGTGAACGACGCGCGATGCCGCGGCGAGGCGTGGGAAGGCCTTCAGCTCCGCTTCGATCGAAACGCTATTGCCGCACAGGATGAAGCCGATCGCCGGATGCGATTCGAGGGCCATGGCAGCGCCCGGCACGATCACCGGGACTCCATGGTCGCCCCCCATCGCATCGATGGCGATAATGCGAGGCTCTGGCATATGGTTCGTACTGTTCGTTAAGGAAGACGGCGAAGCTGCTACGCGGCGACGTGTCCCTGATTCCCCCAAGGCCGCCCAGAGTGCGATTGGCATCTCACTTGGACGCCATCCGACGTCCACGTGACATGCGAATCGCACTCCTATTCATGTAAAATAGAGCATGATCGCTTCCGACGGATCGCGCGCTGCTACCGTTGGGAGCCATCATGCTCGGGCCGTCAAAACCGCCCGAACATAGCGCTTTGCGAGGGCGGCACAACTGATTTTGCTGCAAACTCGAACATCGACCGTCCGTGTGGCAACTGAGTCGGGGAACACGGCGGCGGCGCGCGATCGCTGCTCGCGTTGGTGCGGCAAATCATGCTAAGAGCGCGGAACGAATGCGAAACGCGGCACACGCGAGCGCCTTGCGAACGGGGTGGGTTCGATGAGCGACGCCGAGCGGGACCGACTGGTCTCGAGCGTCAGGAAAGAGGTCGATGCCTTCGAGGCGTCGATCCGCCCGCAGTCGCTCGACGAGTTCGTCGGCCAGGAAGCCGCGCGCAGCAATCTCCGCGTTTTCATCCAGGCCGCCAGGGGGCGCGGCGATGCGCTCGATCATGTGCTCTTTGCCGGCCCGCCGGGTCTCGGCAAGACGACGCTCGCGCAGATCATGGCCAAGGAAATGGGCGTCGGCTTCCGTTCGACGTCCGGTCCGGTAATTGCCAAAGCCGGCGACCTCGCGGCCCTGCTCACCAATCTCGAGGATCGGGACGTCCTCTTCATCGACGAGATCCATCGTCTGAGCCCGGCGGTGGAGGAAATCCTCTACCCTGCTATGGAGGATTACCAACTCGACCTGATCATAGGCGAAGGCCCCGCGGCGCGCTCGGTGAAGATCGATCTCGCCAAGTTCACGCTGGTCGGCGCGACGACTCGCGCGGGACTGCTGACCAACCCGTTGCGCGACCGCTTCGGCATTCCCATCCGACTCAATTTCTACACGATCGATGAGCTGGAGAAGGTCGTGAGCCGCGGTGCGCGCGTGCTTGGTGCGCGCATGTCGAGCGATGGCGCGCGCGAGATCGCGCGGCGCTCGCGGGGAACGCCGCGCATCGCGGGTCGACTGCTCAGGCGCGTGCGCGATTTCGCCACTGTCGACGGTGTCGCAATCATCGATGCGGCCGCTGCCGACCGCGCGCTCAATCTGCTCGAGGTCGACAACGAGGGGCTCGATGCCCTCGACCATCGCTATCTCAACTGCATCGCCAAGAACTACGATGGCGGTCCGGTCGGAATCGAGACCATCGCCGCGGCGCTCTCGGAAGCGCGCGATGCCCTAGAAGAGGTGGTCGAGCCCTTCCTCCTTCAGCAGGGGTTCATCGGGCGGACACCACGGGGCCGCGTTCTGACGCTACGCGCCTACCGCCACCTCGGCCTCACCGGGCCGGCGCGCGCATCCGCCGCACAGATCGGTCTTTTTGAGATCTCAGGCGACGACGATGATGCGGCCGCTTCGGGTCGCGGCTGAGGACGTACCGCTTACGGCATGATCATTGCACGGCACAGGTATTTCGCATGGGGCTGCTGCTGAATGTTGACGCGTCGCGCATTGCTCAAGGCCGCAGCGGGTTTTGGACTGGCGACATTTGGTTTCACAGGCTATGCCCTGGGCGTTGAGCCGTGGACCCATCGCATTGTCCGCTACCGGCCGCGCCTCCCCGCCTGGCCACAGGACCTGAACCTCAAGATTGCGCTCGTTGCCGACGTCCATGCTTGTGAGCCATGGATGGATCTCGAACGCATCGATCAGATCGTCGCTGACACGAACAAGCTCAGGCCGGATCTGGTCCTGCTCCTCGGCGACTACATGGCCCATCATCGCTTTGTGAGCCGCTCCATACCAGCGCCCGAATGGGCAAATGCGCTAGCACGTTTGAAGGCGCCACTCGGCGTGCACGCCATTCTCGGCAACCACGACTGGTGGGACGATCAGGACGCGATGATCCGGGGCAAGGGTCCCGTGCGGGCGCGGCGTGCGCTCGAGGCGGCGGGCATTCCAGTTTACGAGAACGACGCAAAGCGCCTCCGCAAGGATGGCCGCTCATTCTGGCTCGCCGGACTAGGCGATCAGCTCGCCTTGCGCGTGCGAGAGGGTGCCTGGCCGCGTCACCGCACACGTATCCGCGGCGTTGACGACTTGTCCGGTACCATGGCTCAGATCCACGACGACGCACCGCTACTGCTCATGGCGCATGAGCCGGATATTTTCCCGCGCGTATCGAAGCGTGTCGCGCTGACCGTTGCCGGGCATACGCACGGAGGTCAGGTCGCGGTGGCCGGCTTCACGCCCATCGTGCCCTCGCGGTTCGGCAGCCGCTACGCTCGCGGCCACATCGTCGAGGGCGATCGCCACCTCATCGTGTCGGCGGGGCTCGGGTGCAGCGGCGCGCCCATTCGTTTCGGCGTGCCGCCGGAGATAGCGCTCGTGGAACTTGGAGGCGCGAATGCCTGAGCCGCATGCTTGGCCCGATCTCGCCGGGCGCATGGTGAGCGGTGCTGACGGAAGCCGTCACCATGTGCTGCCCGTGCGGGTCTACTTCGAGGATACGGACTTCTCGGGTCTCGTATATCACGCAACTTATCTGCGCTGGTGCGAACGCGGGCGCTCCGACTATCTCCGCCTCGTCGGGAACGAGCATCGTGCCCTGATCGAGGGTGGCGATGGCGCGGAGCCCTCGGCGTTTGTGGTCCGCCGTATGCATCTCGAGTACCTGAAGCCGGCGCGCATCGATGACGTGCTCGAAGTCGAAACGCGGGTCGCCGAGGTCAAGGGTGCGGCGCTGAGTCTCGCGCAGCGTCTTGTCCGCGGTGAGACAGTTCTCTTCGAGGCGGAAGTGCTGGTCGTGGTCGTCTCGGTCTCGGGCAAGCCACAGCGCTTGAGCCAGCGCCTACGTGCCGGACTTTCAGGCAGCTGAACAGCGACGAATTGGCCCGCAGCATGGGCGCTTCCGTTTATCGTTCATGAGACCCGGCGGCACATGGACACATGTGGCCGAATCCGGGCACGTATCGAGCCCTATATCGTAGTTTAGTCACAATGGAGCGTAAGAAGCGGCACGGGGACAGGCAGGTCTGTTGATCTCAGGTCGAGCCCGAACGGCCGGCAGCGCGCTCCGAGGCGCGGATTGCGGGCCGGAGGGCTGGTGTCGTTTGGCCTCTTCCGCTTCGATCCGAGACATCCCGCGCCAGCGAGCAAAGCATGAACCCGACGGATATCCTCAAGGACAAGATCGGCACGGTCGCGCACGGCCCGGGTACCTCGTTTCTGGAACTCTTCATCCAGGCCCATCTCGTCGTTCAGATTGTCATGGTCGGGCTGCTGCTCGCCTCGGTCTGGTCCTGGGCCATCATCATCGAGAAGATCTTCGCCTTCCGCCGCGCGCGCCGCGAGGCGGACCGCTTCGAGCAGCTCTTCTGGTCGGGCCAGAGCCTCGAGGAGCTATACGCAACCCTCGCCCGCGACCGCACGCAGACCATGGCGGCGCTCTTCGTTGCAGCCATGCGCGAGTGGAAGCGATCAGTCGAAGGCAACATCCGCGCGCTGGGGGGCATCCAACTGCGCGTCGAGAAGGTGATGGATGTCACTATCAGCCGCGAGATGGAGCGGCTCGATCGCCGCCTTCTGTTCCTCGCGACGGTCGGCTCGACGGCGCCCTTCATCGGCCTCTTCGGTACGGTCTGGGGCATCATGTCGAGCTTCCAGGCAATCGCAGCCTCGAAGAACACCAGCCTCGCCGTCGTCGCGCCCGGCATTGCGGAAGCGCTTTTCGCGACGGCACTCGGCCTCCTGGCCGCAATTCCGGCGGTCATGGCGTATAATAAGTTCTCGGCAGATTCGGCGCGGCTTTCGCAGCGTCTCGAAGCCTTCGCCGACGAGTTCGCCGCGATCGTTTCGCGCCAGATCGATACCCGGTCCTGAAGAACCCGCGAGCGGGGAGAACAAAATGGGCGCCAGCCTGAACACCGGTGGAGCAGGCAAGGCCGGACGGCGCAGCCGCGCGCGCCGACATGCGCCGATGAGCGAGATCAACGTCACGCCGTTCGTCGACGTGATGCTCGTGCTGCTCATCATCTTCATGGTTGCCGCGCCGCTGCTGACGGTCGGCGTGCCGCTCGAGTTGCCCCAGGCCAAGGGCAAGCAGCTCGAAGCGAACAAAGAGCCCATCGTGGTGTCTGTGAACTCGCGCGGAGAGGTCTATCTCGGCCAGGAAGAGAAGACGACCATGCGGCTCGATGAGATCGGGACGCGGCTCAAGTCGATTGCACAGAACAGGGGCGGTACCGACGAGCCGGTGTTCGTGCGCGGCGACAAGGCGGTCAGTTATGGCGACATCGCTCGCGTCATGGGGCGCATCCGCGACGCCGGCTTTCGCAAGATTTCCCTCGTGACGGAGGTGGAGGGCGGGGGCTGAAGCCGTGTATTTTGGGCTCCTCGTCTCGGTAGTGCTGCACGCGACGCTGCTCGGCTGGTCGGTTGTATCCTTTCAGTCGACGCCGGAGCTGAGGACGCCGACGATCGAGCCGATCGCGGTCGAGATGATTTCGCCCACCGAGCTGACGCGTCTCACCAGAGGCAGCCGCACAGCGACGCTGCGGGAAGCTCGCGCCAAGGAAAGCGATACGACGGAAGCGACGCCTAAGGAGACGTCCAAACCGCGCCCGCCGATCTCCCAACCACCACCTCCGCCGCCGCCACCAGAGCCGCCGTCACCAGCGCCACCTGAGCCCGCCCAGCAGAAGCCCGCCGAGGCCCCACCGCCTCCACCACCACCGCCACCCGCACCTGCCGCGGCACCGGAGCCGGATCGTGCGGCGCTTGAGCAGAAGCTCGCCGATCTGGCCCTCCAGCAGGCCGAGGAATCCAAGCGCGAGGCGCAGGCCAAAGCCAAGGCCGAAGCTGATGCAAAAGCCAAGGCGGAAGCAGAGGCCAAGGCAAAAGCTGATGCGGAAGCGAAGGCGCGCGCAGAAGCCGAGGCCGAAGCAAAGGCCAAAGCTGAAGCTGAAGCCAAGCGTAAGGTCGACGAAAAGCGCAAGGCGGACGAGGCCAAGCGGCTAGCAGAGCAAAAGCGCAAGCAGGAAGAGGCGCGTAAGAAGAAGCTTGCCGAGGAGAAGGCCAAGGCGCAGTTCAGTGCGGATCGGCTCTCGGCCTTGCTCGACAAGTCGCCCGATCCGCGCGCGCAGGCGCCGGCTGCGCCGCAACCGAGCAAAGACACGAAGGCGAAAGGGCCCGTACTCGGCGCCGCCGAGGGGCGCGATAGCGTGCTCTCGTCGAGTGAGGCCGGTATGCTCGCGGGCCTCCTGAGCCGTGCCGTCAGCCGATGCTGGAACGTTATTTCAGGCGTCGCCGGAACCGAGAACGTCGTCGTCCGGATGGAGGTTCGGCTCAACCGGGATGGGACGCTCGTCGGTCCCCCCAAGGTGACGAACTCCGACGGCTCGCCCGTCTTTGCGCACGTTGCCGACAGCGCGGTCCGCGCCATGATTGCCTGCGCGCCCTATCAGCTGCCGCCGGACATGTACGAAGGTGGCTGGGAGCACATCAATTTCGCTTTCAGGCCGCCGCACTGACCTACGGCGACGCTTCAATCGCATTCAGATTCATGAGGATGGGGAGAGTTCGGCGCCGGCATTTGCCGCTGTCGGTACTTTGTGCTCAATCACCGGATATTCGGGCTGGCCATGACGTGATTCGCGTCGCAGCCTGCTGACAGGCATCCTCGGCTTCGGGCATGGAGGACGGTGTGATGGCGGCCAAAGGCGCGCGTGAAACGTGGTCGGCAGCCGGCGAGCCACCGCCTGCGACGCTGATACCGCGTGACGAGATATCCGACTTCCATCTGCGCGATGAAGCGCGCCTCGTCGGCGGTCTTATCGAACGCGCGGTCTACACGGCCGACGAGCGCCAGCGCATTGCCGTGCTTGCTCAACGTCTCGTCGATGGAGCACGGGCCGGGCGCGGGAAGCACGGCGGCCTCGATGCCTTCATGCACGAATATGGCCTGACGTCCGAAGAGGGCGTCACGTTGCTCTGTCTCGCCGAGGCGCTGCTGCGCATTCCCGATGCCGATACCGCCGATGCACTTATCGACGAGCGCGTGGGCAGCGGCGATTGGGAGCGTCATCTCGGTCATTCGGACTCACTGCTCGTCAATGCCTCGACCTTCGGCCTCATGCTGACCGGCCGCATTGTCCGCCTCGGTCGCGCGCCGGGCTCGGGTCCGGGTGCCGTTCTGAAGCGCCTCGTAGCGCGCTCGGGCGAACTGGTCATCCGGCAGGCCATGCGGCAAGCCGTGCGCATTCTCGGCGACCAGTTCGTGCTCGGGCGAAACATCGAAAATGCGATCTCGAATGCCTGGGAATACGAGAAGCAGGGCTATGTCGCGTCCTACGACATGCTCGGCGAGGCGGCGCGCACCGAGAAGGACGCTGCGCGTTATCATGCGCGCTATGCGAGCGCGATCGAGGCTGTCGGCAAGTCTGCTGGTGCGGCGGAATCTGAGAACATCGAGACGCTCATGCGGCGTCCGAGCATCTCTATCAAGCTCTCCGCGCTGCATCCGCGCTTCGAGCCCGGCAAGGAAGCACGTCTCGAAGTCGAGCTGCTGCCGGCGCTCCTGGAACTTGCCCGTCTCGCCCGTGCGCGCGGGCTCGGCATCACCATCGATGCCGAGGAGCAGGATCGTCTTGATCCGTCGCTGATGATCTTCGAGCGGTTGCTCCATGCGCCTGAGCTCGCAGGATGGCCGGGGCTCGGCATGGTCGTGCAGGCCTATGGCAAGCGCGCGATCCCGGTGCTGCGCTGGCTGAAGCGACTCGGCGAGACGACGCGGCGCACGATTCCGGTGCGCCTCGTCAAAGGCGCCTACTGGGACAGCGAGATCAAGCTCGCTCAGGAGCGCGGCCTACCCGGTTATCCTGTTTTCACCGCCAAGACGCACACCGACGTGTCGTATCTCGCGTGCATGCGTTTCCTGCTGAGCGAAACGCGCACCTTCTACCCGCAGTTTGCCACCCACAATGCGCACACGATTGCCGCTGCGCATGTCGCCGGTGGCAACTTGCCCTTCGAGATGCAGCGCCTGCACGGCATGGGCGAGGCCCTCTACGAGGAGGTCGTGAGCAAGACCGGCCTCGCGCGCCGCTGCCGCATCTATGCGCCGGTCGGTGCGCACGAGGATCTGCTGGCCTATCTCGTCCGGCGACTTTTGGAAAACGGCGCCAACACGTCATTCGTCAATCGCCTTGCCGATGACGACATGCCGGCCGCGGAGATCGTGCGCGATCCGGTGGAAGCGACAGAGCAACTCTGGCAGGCGGGTAAGATCGGCGAGAACCTGACAATTCCGCTGCCGGCCGCGATCCTCGGGCCGAACCGGCGGAACAGCGCTGGCCTCTCCATTCCCGAGCCTGCGACGCGCGCAGCACTGCTGGCCGACATCAATGCGGCGATCGCGATCGACTTCACGGCGGGCCCGATCATCGACGGCAAGGCCATCCGAGGCGGTGATGCGGCGCGACTCGTACTCTGTCCGCATGATCGCCGCCGTCGCATCGGCACCGTGCTCGATGCCACGCCCGATCAAGTCGGGCGCGCCATTGCCAGTGCCAGCAAGGCCATGCACGCCTGGGACCGTCGCGGTGGCGCCGCGCGCGCTGCCCTGCTCGAGAAGGCTGCCGACCTCCTGGAGCGCGATCGTGCGCGCCTCATGGGCGTGCTCGTGCGCGAAGCCGGAAAGACGCTGGAAGCCGCCCTTTCAGAAGTGCGCGAGGCCGTTGACTTCCTCCGCTACTACGCTGGCGAGGCACGCCGCCAGTTCACCGGGCCGACGGTGCTGCCGGGACCGACGGGCGAGCGCAATACGATCGAGCTTTGCGGGCGCGGCGTGTTCGCGTGCATCTCGCCATGGAACTTCCCGCTCGCGATCTTCACGGGCCAGATCGCGGCTGCGCTGGCAGCGGGCAATACGGTCGTGGCCAAGCCGGCCGAGCAGACACCCGTCACCGCCTTCCTTGCTGTCGAGCTGATGCACGCGGCCGGCATTCCGGGCGACGTGCTGCATCTCTTGCCGGGTGATGGCTCGGTCGGTGCGGCGCTCTCGAAGGATCCGCGCGTTGCCGGCATCGCCTTCACGGGCTCGAACGAGACGGCCTGGACTATCCAGCGGACACTAACCGATCGCCGCGGCGCCATCGTGCCGTTCATAGCGGAGACGGGTGGCATCAACGCCATGATCGCAGACAGCAGTGCTCTTGCCGAGCAGGTCGTGCGCGATGCTGTGCGCTCGGCATTCGACTCAGCTGGCCAACGCTGCTCGGCGGCGCGCGTGCTTTTCCTGCAGGAGGAGATCGCCGACGCTGTCACAGAGATGCTGACGGGTGCCATTGCCGAGCTCAAGGTTGGCGATCCGCTCGACTATGCGACGGACGTCGGCCCCGTGATCGACGAGGATGCGCAGACCATGCTCGAAGCGCACAAGCTCGCCATGCGGCGCGGTGCGCGCGAGCTGATCGATCCGCCTCTGCCGAGCGATTGCCGCGCGGGCACATTCGTGACGCCAGCCGCCTACGCGATCGATCGCTTGGAAATAGTCGAGCGCGAAGTGTTCGGCCCGATCCTTCATGTTGTACGTTTTGCTGGTGGCCACCTCGATCGCGTGATCAACTCGATCAATGCGCAAGGCTATGGTCTGACGCTCGGCCTGCATAGCCGCATTGGTGCTGTCGCGGACTACGTGGCCGAGCACGCCCGCGTCGGCAATCTCTACGTCAATCGCAATCAGATCGGCGCGGTGGTCGGCGTGCAGCCCTTTGGCGGCGAAGGGCTCTCGGGCACGGGACCGAAGGCCGGCGGGCCGCACTATCTCGCGCGCTTTGCGACGGAGCGCGTGCGCTCGACGGACATCACCGCGACGGGCGGCAATATCGAGCTGCTCGGCTTGCAGAAGGGGTGAGCACTCAGCCCGCGTTGGTGATTTGGATCAGCTTGTCCAGTGCGGCGCGGGCGGCGCCGGACTCGATCGCATGAACGGCAAGCGCGACGCCGTCTGTCAGGCTCGTCGCCTTGCCGCCGACGATGAGTGCCGCCGCCGTATTCAGCAGCACGATATCGCGGAAGGGGCCTTTGACGCCTGCGAGCAGATCGCGGATGGCGGCCGCATTCGTTGCTGCATCACCGCCCTTGAGATCGACGAGTTTTGCCGGCGCGAGGCCCGCATCGGCAGGCGTCACCTCGAACACGGTGACCTTACCATCCTTCAACTCGGCGACGGTTGTTGCCCCGGTCGTCGTCAGCTCGTCGAGGCCGTCATGGCCGTGCACGACCCAGACGTGTTCGGCGCCGAGATTCTTCAGCACGTGCGCGATCGGCTCTACCCACTCAAGCGCGAACACGCCAAGCACCTGCCGCTTGACGCCGGCGGGATTGGAAATTGGTCCGAGCAAATTGAATATCGTGCGGATGCCAAGCTCTGCGCGGATTGGTGCCCAGTGCTTCATCGACGGATGGTACATCGGCGCCCAAAGGAAACCGACGCCGGCTTCGCTGATCGCCTTCGCGACAGTATCTGGGCTGGCATCGACCTTGACGCCAAGCTCGGTGAGCACATCCGAAGCGCCGGAAAGCGACGAGACTCGGCGATTGCCATGCTTGGCGATCTTGAGACCGGCGCCGGCGGCAACAATGGACGACGCCGTCGAGACGTTGAAGGTGCCATGGCTGTCGCCGCCGGTTCCGACGATGTCGACTGCACCCGGTGGGGCTGTGATGCGGTTCATTTTCGCCCGCATCATCTGAGCAGCGCCGGTAATCTCCTCGACGGTTTCGCCGCGCACGCGGAGCGCCATGAGGAACGCGCCCATCTGGGCGGGTGATGCATGACCGTCGGTCATGATCTCCAGTGCGGTGCGGATCTCATCGGTCGATAGCACCGCGCCCGTCGAGACCTTCTGGATGAGGCGTGTGAGCTCGGCGGCGGGCATGGCGCGTGGTTCCGGAGTGGCGAGGTGAGCTAGGCGGCGACGCGCGGTGCCTTGGTGTTGCGGGTGCGCGGCGTGAGGCCGGCGAGGCGCAGGAAGTTCGCGAGAATGTCGTGGCCGTGCTCGGATGCAATGCTCTCGGGATGGAACTGCACGCCGTGGACCGGGAGCGATCGATGCTGCATACCCATGATGATGCCGTCCGCAGTCTCGGCCGTGATCTCGAGATCGGCCGGGAGGCTCGCGCGATCGACGATCAGTGAATGATAGCGTGTGACCTCGAAGCGCTTCGGTACGCCGGCAAAGAGGCCCTTACCCGTGGTCTCGATGGTCGAGAGCTTGCCATGCATGAGTGTCGGTGCGCGCACGACCTTGCCGCCGTAGACCTGCCCGATAGCCTGATGGCCGAGGCAAACGCCGAGCAGCGGGATCTTCGGCCCCGCTTTCTCGATCAGCTCGAGGCAGATACCGGCCTCGTTCGGCGTGCAGGGACCGGGCGACAGCACAATCGCCTGCGGGGCCATTTTGATGGCCGCGTCGACCGTGATCTTGTCGTTGCGGACGACCTCGCACTCAGCGCCGAGCTCGCCCAGGAAGTGGACGAGATTGTACGTGAAACTGTCGTAGTTATCGATGAGCAGGAGCATGGGATTTTGCTTACGCGGACAGCGCTTAGGCGTCAAGACTGGTGGGATGGGCGGCGGGTGTGCGCGGGTCAGGCCCCGACAAATACGCTCTTTACGAACTCGCGGTAGAGCAGCATCTGGCGCGACAGGGCGCGGGGGTCCTTGAGCACCTTGGAGAGGATGATGCCGCCGTCGGCGACCGCAGAGAGCATGTCGGCGAGATCATCGAGATCGACCTCGATGCGCGGGGGATAGCGGGCGGCGATCAGGTCGAGGCGCGTGCGGAAGCGTTTGCGCCACGCGAGGACGGACGCGGCGTTGAGATCGCGCACCTGCTGGTCGAACAGGCGGTCCTGGTAGCAGTAGGCCGCGATCAGGCAGCCGGGGTGTCCGTTCGGCAGATCGGCCAGCAGCTCGGCCAGCATCTTGAGACCGACCAGGAAGCCGTGCAGCGGGTCCTCGTTCAACTCGTCGGCACGCGCGAAGAGCTCGTCGAACATCGCGCTTTCGCGCTCGATGTAGCGCACGAGCAGGACGCGGGCGAGCTCGGTCTTGTCCCGGAAATGATAGAAGAAGCCGCTCTTCGTGATACCGACGGCGGCGATAAGCTCGTCGATGGACGTGGCGTCGAAGCCCTTTTCGAGCACAGAGGCCTCGGCGCAATCGAGAATGCGCTCGCGCGCGTCGCCCTTTCGCCTCGTCACTGCGGCCGGAGTCGGCATGGC
>JALHMB010000007.1 GCA_022844275.1 Hyphomicrobiaceae bacterium | reverse complement strand
CCGGGAGGTTTCGATAATTATGTAATAATAACAGCATATTGAGGCCTCATCGTGGGAAGACGATGGAACCTGGAAGAACCTAAAAAGGGCCAATCGTAGGTCTGGGGGACTGGGGGTCGCGAGTTCGAATCTCGCCGCTCCGACCAATTAATTCAGACAGTTAAGACTCCGATATCTCAGTGGCGAATCGGGCCATGTCTCAGAAGCGGCCGGAGCAGGCGCTTCTGTGGCGATCGCAGCGCGCGTCGAACATGACGCGAAACACCAGATGGGCGCGACAGCCTGCGCCCATCTGGAATAGCAAGCAACGCTACCTCAACGTAATTGCGAGGCCGCTCAGGTCCACATTCGCCAATAGCCCGACCTGTCGACCGGACAGCTCGAGGACGGCGCCCTTCTGGTTGGTCAGGATGATGGCGCGCGCGCCGCGACCGACGGCGAGGCCGGCGCCGGCCGCACCATAAACTCCGGCGACGTCCGAGGGACGCCCGATGTTGCTCACGCGGCCGCGCAGCACGGTCTTCGAGCCACCGAACACCAAGCCGTAGTCGATGCCGCCGACGGAGAGCGGATAGTGCCTGCCGCGGAAGTAGAGGGATCCGCCGCCGCCGGAGCCGCCGATGATCCATCCGGCCTTGTAGATCGTGAGCGTGACGGCGCCGCTGTCGGCGTAGGTGGCGCGCGACATGCCGACGATGGCGACCAGCGCGATCAGCGCCGTGCGAAGCAATGATGTAGTCCTCATGGAGCACCTCTCCCGAACGGTTCAGATCTGGTGGCGATAGAAAGCGAATCGCACGTGCACAGCTAAGCGGCACTTTGAGGAGACAAGATGGTCAGTGTGATTGTTGCGCTGCATGTGTGCCTTAGCTGCATCAGCGCGATGAAATCCCCTGAACTATACAGGTCTCAGGAACTAGGAATGCCACTGCGGTGGCGGTAAGGAGGGCTTGGAATTCACGCCTTATTCGTAATGAGGGCCGGCATGAGGAGAGCGACCATGAGATCTGCTTGCGCGCTCGTTTTGGCCATGAGTGCAGCTGCGCTGCTTGTGCTGACGGGTGCCGGCCCGGCAAGGGCTCAGGCCGATTCTCTCAACGAGAAGATCAACGCCTACATCGGATGCATCAATCGCCTCTCGGAGCGCTCGTACGATTCGCGCAGACGCTATTTCAGCTGGGCTGCCCAGAGCGGACCGACCGGCAAAGAGCGCATCATCTACGGGCTCTACACCATCTACGACACGACCGACTGCAAGAGGAATGTCGAGAAGGCGAATGCGCTAGAGCCGCGCGATGCCGCTCTCGAGACGTCAGCCTCCAACTATGCGGAGGCCGTAGGTATTCTCGAGGGCCTGCTGAAGGAAGCCGACGACTACTACACGCAGGAGAATTACAAGGACGACAAGATGGCTAAGGGTCGGGCTATGCATCCGCGTCTCGTCGCGGCCTGGGATGCGTTCGCTGCTGCCGACCAGAAGCTGCGTACGGGTATCGACGAGCTTCAGGATGCGATGACGGCGCAGCGCATCGCCGAGATCGAGCGCACGGAAGGCATCAAGGATCGCTATCACGTCGAGGCCGTCATGCTGAGTGCCAAGCGCCTCATGCGCGTCCAGTCGGCGGCCAAGTCCGATATTGTCGCCATTACCAAGGCGCTCGAGGACTACGAGGAGATTCTCAAGGCGACCGATGCCTATGCCGAGGCCAACAAGGATAGCAAGATCGGTTCGAGCTTCGTCAGCTCGGCGAAGTCATTCCTGACGACGGCGAAGCAGCTCATGCGCCGCGTTCGCGACAAGGTGCCGTACAGCCAAGGCGACAAGATGATGCTGGATGCCGGCGGCGGGTGGATGGTCGAAGGCTCGCCGGCAAGGCTCTCGCGCGACTACAATCAGCTCGTTGGTAGCTACAATCGCGGCGGCCGGTTCTGAGGGCGAGCAAGCCGCGAGCAATCTCAGGCGAGTGCCTCTGCGGCGCGGGTCATCTCCGGGCCGAGGTAGGCGCGCATGCGCTCCTCCGCGATCAGAGATCCGAAGTTCGGCACCTTCGTGACGGTTCCGCCGGCCACGAACAGAAAGCGCTCGGCGATCTCGTTCAGTATCTCCAGGTGATAGCTCGCGGTCGGATGCAGGCACAGGAAGACGAGGCGGCCTTCCGCGCGCAGCTTGCGGAAGAAATCGAGCATGAAGCCGATGTAGCCGTCCTGCGTGTTGAACTGCGGCTCGTCGAAGAGATGCACGACCGGACGCTCGACCGGTGAGGGCGCAAGGAAGGCTGAGGGCACGAGCTTGCGGAAACGCCGCACCTGATAGGACTGATGGTAGTGGATGGCGAGGCGGTCGCGCTCGGCATACTTGACGCGGTGAATGTCGGTGCCGGCGACCAGCACGCGGCCGCTCGTCGGCGCATTCGAGCCCGTCATCATCTCGAACAGCGTCGTCTTGCCAGCGCCGTTGGGGCCAACGACACCGACGATCCCGGGGCCGTCGATCGTAAGATCGGCTTCGAGCTTAAAGGTTTGCTGGCGTGCGATGAGTCCGCGCGTGTAGACCTTGCGCAGGTTCTGGAGCGAGATCAGCGGAACGCCTGGAGTAGCGGCCATCGTCAGACTCCCAGCAGGCGTTGGCGAAGGGCGCTGTCATCACGCAGCGTTGCGGCCTCTCCTGACCAGGCGACCGTGCCGCGATCGAGCACGACCGCGCGATCGGCGACCGACAGCGCGATCTCGGCATTCTGCTCGACGACGACTGCGGCAATGCCTTCGGACTTCAGGCGCCGCACGGTCGCAAGCACATCCGAGACGATCTTCGGGGCAAGGCCCTGGCTCGGTTCATCAAAGAGCACGAGGCCCGGCGAGCCGAGCAGTGCGCGTGCGATCGACACCATCTGCATCTCGCCGCCCGAGAGGTTCTCGGCCTCGCGATGCATGAGATATTCGAGCGGCGAGAAGATCGAGAAAGTCTCGTTGATCGTCCAGGCGCGGAAGGGCGTCTTCTTGATGGCGATGCGGAGGTTCTTGGCGACGGTCAGCGTCGGGCACAGACGCCGGTCGTCCGGCACCCAGCAGACGCCGGCGCGCGCGATCTCGTGCGTTGGCGCGCGCGTGACATCCGTGCCGTTGAAGTGGATGCTGCCGCGGCGCGGGCGCGTCAGACCGAGAATGGAGCGGATGGTCGTCGTCTTGCCGGCACCATTGGCACCGAGCAGCGCCAGCACCTCGCCTTTCCCGACGCCAAGCGACACGCCGTAGAGCGCCTGCGTCTCGCCGTAAAAGGTATCGATGCCCTGAATCTCGAGGATCATTCGAAGCTCCCGAGGTTCGAGCGCTTCACCCACGGATTCTCCTGAAGCTCGCGCGGTGTGCCGCGCGCGACGACTTGTCCCCAATGAATGACGGAGATGCGGTCGGCGAGCGAAAACAGGAAGCGCATGTCGTGCTCCACCGCGACGATGGTGAGCTTTCCCTTGAGGCTGCGGATCAGCTCGGCGAGGCGCAGCGTGCCATCCGTGCCGAGTCCGGAGGTCGGCTCGTCGAGACACAGCACGCGCGGGCGCTGTGCGAGTGCGACGGCAATCTCGAGCGCACGGCGCTCGCCGTAGGAGAGAAGCTTGGCCGAGATGGCGGACTTCGCGCCGAGGCCGACCGAGGCGAGCACCTCGTTGGCTTCGTCTGCAAGGCCTGAATCACCTGCAACCGCGCGAAGCATGTCGAAGCCGCGGGCGCGGAAGGCCGGCAGGGCGACCATGACGTTTTCCTGCGCGGTGAAATCATTGAAGAGCGTCATGATCTGGAAGGAGCGCGCCACACCCTTGCGGGCAATGGCGTGCGGCTCCAGGCCGGCCACGTCTGCGCCATCGAGGCGAATGCGGCCGCGGTTCGGCTTCACGCGCCCTGTGAGCGTGTTGAAGAACGTGGTCTTGCCGGCGCCGTTCGGCCCCATGATGCCGTGCAACTCGCCCTCGTTGACGGACAGATTGATCTCTTCGAGGACGACGCGATCCCCGAACCGCACATGCACGCCTTCGGCTTCGACGAGTGCCATCAGCCGCTCCTCGGTTCGGAGCTGAGGGCTTCGGGCGCCGTGCCCCGCGCCTTCCAGCGCTCGACGAGCAGCTTGAAGCCACCAGCAATGCCCTCCGGCCGGAAGAGAACCAGCAACACGAACATCGTGCCGAAGTACAGCATCCAGCCAGTTGTCATTGCGCCGATCACGTCGCGTGCAATGAGGAAGACGATGACGCCGATCACAGGGCCCCAGAAGCTTACGAGCCCGCCGCCGACGAGCGTCATCATCACCACGAGGCCCGATTGTGCGAGGTTCATCACGTCCGGGAAGGCCGAGCGCTGAGCCATCGCGAACAGGCCTCCCGCGAGGCCCGAGAAGGCGGCGGAGATGACGATGGCACTGAGCTTGTAAGCCCACACATTGTAGCCGAGATGCGCCGTGCGGACCTCGCTTTGGCGGATCGCGGAGAGAATGCGGCCATAGGGGGAGTTCACGAGCCGCCACATCAGCACGACGACGACGGCAAAGGCTGCGAGCACGAAATAGTAGAGTCTCTCGTTGTCGGTGATATCGAAGCTCGCGATGCCGAGATTGACCGGCAAGCGGACGATATTGAGCAGGCCGTCCTCGCCCCCGGTGACGCTGTGCCACTTGACTGAGATCGTCCAGAAGATCTGGCCGAATGCGATGGTCAGCAGCGCGAAGTAGATGCCGCGTCGATGCGCAATAAAGAGGCCGACGAGAAGGCCGGCGAGTGCACCAGCGAGCATCGCGCCCGCAAGCGCGACCCAGAGATTGGCGGCCACGTTGAATTGCGTAAGCCCGAAAGCGTAGGCTCCGATCCCGAAGAAGGCGCCGTGACCGAACGACGGCAGGCCTGACGTGCCAAGCAGTAGATTGAAGGCGAGCGCATAGATCGACCAGATCAAGATCTCGACGCCGATATAGGGATAGAGCCCGATCGTGCTGATCCAGAGGGGCACGGTTGCCAGCACCAGCCATGCACCGAGCATGGTGGGTGTGATCAGTCGCGCGTCGCTAGCCGTGCCGGTCATGATTCGCTTAAACCTCCAGCATGCTCTTCTTGCCGAAGAGACCACGAGCCCGGAAGGACACGATGGCGACCAGCAGCAGATACATCGAGAGCAGGGACCACTCCGAGGCATAGGCACCGGAGACGCCGACCGCGAGGCCGACCAGCAAGCTTGCGATCACCGCGCCCCAGAAGCTTCCGACGCCGCCGAGCACGATGATGAGAAAGGCTGGCACGACCGCATCGACTCCCATATGCGGTCGGATTCCCCAGATCGGCGCCACGATGATGCCGGCGAACGCCGCCAGCATGGTGCCGAGCACGAACACGCCGAGGCGCAGCTTCGAAAGATTCACGCCGAGCGCGCGCACCATCTCGCTGTCGTGCGCACCCGCCTTGATCATGGCGCCATACGGCGTCTTCTCGATGAGTAGCCAGACGAGGCCGATGACGATGGCGGCCATGCCGGCGGCATAGAAGCGATACGTGGACCAAATCAGATCCTGGAAAATGAAAGCGCCGGACATGCCGGAGGGCACCGGCAGGACATGATCGCGCGTCCCCCACGTGAGGCGGATAAGCTCCTCGAGAACGAGCGCGACACCGAACGTCAGCAGCAGGCCGTAGAGAGGATCCTTGCCGTACGTGCGCCGCATGCACACCTCGACCGCAATGCCGACGATGCCGGCGAGGCATGGCGCGATAACAAGCGCGAGCGCGTAGCGCCATCCGAGCGGGATTTGGAGCCAGAAGGCGGCCGCGTCTGGCGGCAGTGGCGGCTTTGGGCCGGTCAACATCAGCGCGAAGTAGGCGCCGAGCGCGAACAGCGAGCCGTGCGCCAGATTGATCTGCTCCATCAGGCCGATGATCAGCATGAAGCCGAGAGCAATCAGCGCGAGAAGCAGCCCCAGCACGAGGCCGTTGAGGAGATGAGGAAGAAGATCGAACACGCGGCGGCCGCTTCTATTGTTGTCGTCAGTGCCATGCCCGGCGGATCACGCGCGGTATGCACCAGTCGTTGTCGTGCGCGTCGCGCGATGCCGTCGATATAAAGTGGCGGAGTGGTTGAGCCCCTCCGCCACGGCGTGCTTCGGCTCAGGCGTCGACCGACGGCACCTTGTCATGTGGGACGAGCTTGCACTTGGTCGGTGCCGCGTCGTCCATGACGTCCTTCGGCTCGGTCCAGCTCAGGATCTCGAAGTGATCCGTATTGTCGACCGGCTTCTCGTTCTTGCGTGCGAGATAGATCGTCTGCTGCACCTGATGCGTGTCGGGATCGATATAGGCATCGAAGTGCTGCATGCGATCCTTGGCCGACATCTTGTGGCCTTCGAGCGCCTTGATGATGGCGATGTTGTTGGTCGAGCCCGCCCGCTCGATGGCGCGGAACAGTTCCTGGGTCGCCATGTAGCCGTTGTACGAGACGTTGCCTGGCACCGGAATCGGTCCGTCCTTGTTGGCGTCCTGCCACTTCTTTACGAACTCGGGGACGCCCGGCAGATTGAGCTTGTGGTACCAGCTCGTGCCGAACACGCCGAACAGGCTCTGCGGCGAGCCCCACACATCCGGCCAGTCCTGCTGATTGTTGATCCATGCCGGCCCACCCGGCCGATCGAGCTTGAGCTGCGTGATCTGCTCGCGCAGGGCCTTGTTGTCGTCGCCGGCGATCGCGGTGCCTATGACCTGCGGCTTGATCTGCTGGATCTTCAGCAGATACGACGTGAAGTCGCGCGTGTTTTGCGGCACCAGAAGATTGTCGATGATCTTGCCGCCGTTGGCCTCGATCAGCGCCTTGGTCGCCGCTGCAGTCGAGTGGCCCCACACGTAATCGTTCGTGAGCAGGAGCCAGTTCTTGCCGATCGTCTTCACGGCGTTGGCAACGGCGGCCTTTGAGAAGTTGGTGCCGTTGCCATCCCAGACGAACTTGATGCGGCTGCAGTTCTCGCCAGCTTCACTCGGCGCCGATGAGTTCGTATTGAGGAAGATCGTGCCGTACTTGTTGGCGACCTGAGTGATGGCGTTAGCGACACCCGAGTGAAGCGCGCCAATCAGGATCGGGCAGTCTTCGCGCGTGATGAACCGCTCGGCAACGCGTGTGCCGGCGGCGGGGCTCGATTCCGTATCGGCAGTGACCCACTCGATCTTGCGGCCCAGCACGCCGCCCTTGGCGTTCCACTCGTCGATGACCATACGGATGGCGCGGTGCTCGTCCTGACCGCTGTTGCCGAACTGCCCGCTCGAGTCGTTCGTGAGGCCGAGCTTGATCGGCTTCTTGCCTTGCGCAAAGGCGCGGTTGTGATGCCAGGGGCCGTAGAATGCGCCGACGCCCGCCAGGGACGCCGTCATCAAACTGCCCTTCAGGATAGTGCGCCTGGGCACGCCAAGCGCGGGTTTGCCGTGCTTTTTCATCGTTTCCTCCAGTGGAATGTGGCTGCTCTCATGTTTGACGGCAGCTCTTGCTTCAGGCATAGAATAATCATTCTATTAATCTTGTGAAGTGAAATAAGCGTGCCTTCGACGAGAATCTGGGAGCGGTTGTGAGGAAGGTGCCCAAGACCACGGGACTGCGGGGAAAATCGGCGTCGCTCAGCGCCTATGACGCGTTGCGTGGAGAGATTGCGCGGCGCTATCCGGAACTTTCCGACCGCCTTCGGCTGATCGCGGAGTTCGCGCTCGATCACCCGACCGACATGGCGCTCGGCACCGTCGCCGAGGTTGCGACAAGGGCCAAGGTCCAGCCGTCCGCGATCGTGCGCTTTGCGCATGCCATGGGTTATGGCGGTTTCACGGAGCTGCAGCAGATATTTCGCTCGCGCCTCGTCGCGGGTGCCGTGCCGAGTTATCGCGAGCGCATTGATGGGTTGCGGCGCGATGGTCGCTTTCGCGACAGCAACAGTCCACATGAGCTGCTCTCGCGCTTCGCCTCGGAGGGCACGGTGTCGCTCGAGAATTTGCAGGAGAGCGTCCGCGAAGCCGATCTCTCGCGCGCCATTGCGCTCATGGCTCATGCGCACACGATCTACGTGCTCGGGCTCGGCGGCTCATTTCCTGTCGCCGCCCACCTGACCTACGTCCTGCGCCGGCTCGGGCGACGTGCGATCCTGCTCGACGGGCTCGGCAACGTCCTTGCGGATCACGTCCTGACGGCGAGCCGGAGGGATGTGCTGATCGCCATCAGCTTCAGGCCCTACAATCGCGAGACCGTCCAGCTCGTGCCGGAGTTCCTGGCGCGCGGCGTGCCAAGCATTGCAGTGACCGACAGTCTCATCAGCCCGATTGTGAGCGGCGCCGATGTGGTGTTCGAGATCCCGGATATGCCGGAGGCCGCGCTGCGCACGATGGTCGCGCCGATGTGTCTCGTGCAGAGTCTCGCTGTCGGCCTGACGCTTGCGCTTGACCAGCCATTCGCTGGCGTCACGCCGCGCGCAACATAGGTCCTATCGCGCAATCGGCCTCCTATAGGCTCGATGCCTGTGTTATGCCGGATCTAACCCGCACAGCATAGGAGGCGCGCATTGGCGACGATCACGCTGTCATTCGACAATGGGCCAGAGCCCGACGTGACGCTGCGCGTTCTCGACACCCTGCGCCGCCATGAACTCAAGGCGACGTTCTTCGTACTCGGTAGAAAGCTCATTGAACATCGCGATCTGGCTGTGCGCGCGCACGTCGAAGGCCACTGGATCGGTAACCATACGTTCCATCACGAGGTGCCGCTGGGGCTCATGACGGAAGCGGGTGCAGCATCCAGCGAGATCGCGCGCACGGAAGCGCTGATCGGCGATCTCGCTCACGAGCGCCGCTTCTTTCGCCCATATGGCGGCGGCGGCGTGCTCAGTAAGAGCTTGCTAAATCGCGAGTCGCGCGATCATCTGGCGCAGCACGGCTACACGATCGTATTATGGAATGCCATTCCAGAAGACTGGCGCGATCCCGAGGGTTGGATGGCGCGCGCGCTCGAACAGTGCTTCGCGCAGGACGAGACGCTGATCGTCCTCCACGATCTTCCGACAGGCGCGATGGATCATCTCGATCGCTTCATCGGCTCGGCGCGCGACCGCGGTGCCAGCTTTCGCCAGGAATTCCCGGCGAGCTGCGTGCCTATGATCAGGGGCGAGATCGTCGCCCCGCTCGAGCCATATGTGAGTGGTGAAGGCGACTGAGAGTGTTCTCTCGACCGCCACTGGCTGTTCAGCCAGCAGCCTGCCGCCGCTTCTTCTGTCTCGAAGCCGCTACGCTCTTGTGGGGCGCGGCGATAACCTTGCTATTGCCGAATTTGGTAAGCGCGAGAAGTATCTGCGCGATCGGCTGTGGCTTGCCGAGCAGGTATCCCTGCGCCTCGTCGCAACCTTCCATCCGCAGGATGGCAAGCTGATCGGAGGTCTCAACGCCTTCGGCGAGGACCTTGATCTCGAGCGTCTTACCGAGGCTGAGCACGGCGCGGACGACGGCTTTGGCCTGCTGGCTGTGCTCGACTTCGGTCATGAACGAGCGATCGAGCTTGATCTTGTCGAATGGAAACTCGCGGAGCGTCGAGAGCGAAGAGTAGCCCGTGCCGAAATCGTCGATCGCGATCGTCACGCCGAGTGACTTCAGCTGACGCAGGATGTGCAACGTTCTCGCCTTGTCGCCGATGATGGTCGATTCGGTCAGTTCGAGTTCGAGCCGATTCGGCGACAGGTCCGTCTGAAGCAGCACCTCGTGTACGAGCCGTGCGAGATCGGCATTGGCGAACTGCACCGGCGAGAGATTGACCGCGACCTTGTGCGGGACACTCCAGGTGGCAGCCTCGCGGCACGCGGTGCGCAGCACCCACTCGCCGATCGGGATGATCGCGCCGGTCTCTTCGGCAATGGGGATGAATTCGGCCGGCGATACCATGCCGCGCACGGGGTGGCGCCAACGCAGCAGCGCCTCGTAACCGCAGATGTCGCCTGTCGCGATCGAGGTCTGCACCTGGTAGTAGAGCTCGAGCTCATTGCGCTCGATGGCGTGGCGAAGATCCTGTGCCAGAGTGTGGCGTGCGCGCGAGGCTTCATCCATGTGCGCTTCGTAGAAGCAGGTTGCGCGCGTGACGTCCGCGATGGCGCGATACAACGCAAGCTCGGAATTGCTGATGAGACGCTCTTCGGTATCGCCGTCCTCCGGGTAGACAGCGACGCCAAGGCTCGCACCTGTCACCGTCTGGAAGTCGCCGATGTTGATCGGCGTGAAAACGGCGCCTTCCAGGCGCGCGACGAAGTCGAGGAGATCACTCTGCTCAGTGAAGCGCTTGACGGTCGCGAATTCGTCGCCGCCGGCACGGGCGACGAACTCTCCCTCCTGGAGGAGCTGGCGCAGCCTTTGCCCGATCAGCCTCAAGGCGGCGTCGCCCGCCTCCAGGCCCCGCAGGTCGTTGATCTCCTTGAAGCGATCGAGATCGATGCTGACGACGGCAAGCTTGCTGCCGTGCGCTTTAGCGAGTGCGAGTTCCCGGCCGAGATGCTCCGAGAAGCCGGCGCGGTTCGGAAGGCCGGTTAGCGCATCGTTATAGGCCATGTGCGCGAGACGCTCGGACAGGTCCGCCAATTCCTCGGTCGCTTTGGAATCGATGATGTATGTGGCCACACCAGTGCCGGCGATGATGAGACTGACGCCAGCAACAGCAACAGCCATCGTGACGAGGATCTCGGGATCCGCGAGTTGCGCGCCCGTCACGAGCGGCGTGACGGAGAGCCCCGTCATGCCCGTGAAGTGCAGCGAGATGACGGCGAGGACAAAGAGCCCGAGTGCGAGGTGATGCGAGAACGTCCAAGGGCGGCGCACGGCCTGATGAAGCGCCATTGCACCGAAGGCGATTGCCATGACGACGGAAGCCACGATATAGCCGCCGCTCCACTCGACGATGCCGTCGACGCGATAGGCCATGATGCCGACGTAGTGCATCGCTGCGACCGCGAGGCCGATGATCGCCCCGCCCGCCTCAGGGAAGGGCGCTTTACGGTCATGAAGCGCGACATGAAATCCCGCGCCGAAGCCAGCGATGGCAATCACGAACGAAACCATGGTCAGCAGTGGGGCGAACGTGATCGGCGCGCCGACTTCGAAGGCCAGCATGGCGATGAAATGTGTGCACCAAACGGTTGCCCCGGCGGCGACGGCAGCAAGGAACGTCCATCCGAGGCGCTGCGTGCCGAGTTTCTCGCCCGCGCGGCGGAAGAGGCCGAACGCTACCCAACCGCCGCTGGCGGCGACAAATGCAGCCAGAAGCACGAGACGCAGGTCGTGCTCTGTGAGTATGCAGGAGATAACGCGCATACTAGGTGCCCCAACGCGAACGAGCGCTCTCCCACCCTTCGGGATCGCTATAGCTCGAGGATCGAGGCTAGGGGGCTAGATGCTAAGATTGAATAAAAACTTGCGATTATTTGCCAGTTAGTGACGGGGAATTTTATGCATTCACGCCGTGACGTGAAGATGCATTCGAGCTCGCGCCCATCTGATCCGCTTGTTCACTTCGCGGTAACGACTTCGGTCGGCGGCGTCGAGCCCTTGCGGATCGTCGCTTCGGTCAGCGTCGGCGAGCAGAGTTCGATGAAGCGATAGGCATAGCGGCGGAGATAGCTGCCGCGGCGCACCGCGATCCAGGTCGTATTGGGCGGAAAGAGATTGTCCGCCGGCAACAGTCGAAGAGGGGCATCGCGCTTGGCGTCGAAAGCCACGGAGGCGATGATCCCGACGCCGAGACCGAGGCCGACGTAGGTCTTCAGGACGTCGGTGTCCATGGCCGACATGACGACGTCGGGAGACAGGCCGGCTTCGTGGAAGGCCTTGTCTATGTTGCCCCTGCCGGTGAAGCCTTCGTGATAGGTGATGATCGGATACTCGGCGAGGGCTTCGAGCGTGAGCGGGCCGCCCCGCTCGAGTTCGTGCCCCTTGGGCACAACCACACCATGATGCCAGGTGTAATATGGGAAGGCCGCGAGCTTGGGCGTGATCGCGAGCGTCTCTGTCGCGATGCCGATCTCGGCTTGGCCGCTGAGCAACATGTCGGCGATTTCTGGCGGGCTGCCCTGATGCAAGGCAAGATGCACCTTGGGGAAGGCTTTGACGAACTCCTGGACGACGCCGGTCAGCGCGTAGCGCGCCTGCGTATGGGTCGTGGCGATCGTCAGCTTGCCCTCGTCCTGGTCCGAGTACTGCTGGCTGAGCTTCTTGATGTTGGCCGCATCGACGAGCATGCGATCGACGATCAAGGCAAGCTCCTTGCCGGGCTCGGTGAGGCCTAGCAGCCGCTTGCCACGGCGAATGAACAGCTCGACTCCGAGCTCGCCTTCGAGATCGCGGATATGCTTGCTGACGCCGGACTGCGAAGTGTAGAGCGCGCCAGCGACCTCGGTCAGATTGTAGTTCTGCCGAACAGTCTCGCGGATGATGCGCAGTTGCTGGAAGTTCATGTCAGAGCAGCTCTCTCGCGTGCAATCTGATCGGCATGTTCATCAGCCGGCCGCGGCGGCGGCCTTGCGACGCGAGCGCCATCCTCGATCCGTGGCCTCGGTCCCTGCCTGGTAAACGCGCGACACGGCCGGCAACGGTGCAGACTCCAGCGCGCGCACAGTTGCTGCGTTGGTGATCTCGAACGTCGAGAAGCCTGCGCGCAGCATGAGCGGAAGCTGGTCGAGCAACACGTCACCTGTGGCCCGGATTTCGCCGCCGTAGCCCGCTTCGCGGAGCCGCCGTGCGGTCGAGTAGGCGCGGCCGTCGCTGAACTTCGGGAAATTGAGAGCGATCAAGGTCAGTCGCGCAATATCATCGGTCTTGAAATCGAGTGCTTCGGACGACTGCACGAAGACACCGACCGGCACGCCGGGCGCAGCGAGCGCCGGCTGCTCGGCCCGCCAGCGCGCGAGCGAGACAATGGCGTAGCCGGCCATCGGAAAGTCCACATCGTCGCCGATGAGCCGCCACGCATCGGCAGCGAACTCTTTGCCTGTCCAAAGGCGCGGCTCGATCGTCGCCGGTTTGAGCGGACTGAACAGCGGTGCAGGCTCAGACATGAGCAGCCTCCTTGTCGCCGCTGCCACGTCGCGCGGGTTCAGGCCCGTAGAGAGCCGTGCGGAATGGCGTCTTGCCGAGGCGGCGGTAAGCAGCGACGAACGTCTCCGACGTGTCCCGGCGCAACGACAGATACGTATCCACGACCTTCTCGATGGCGTCTGGCACGGCATCGGCCGTAAAGCTCGGGCCGATGATGTCGCCCACTTCGGCATCGTCCTTGGGGCTGCCGCCGAGCGTGATTTGGTAGTGCTCGGTGCCCTTCTTGTCTACGCCGAGAATGCCGATGTTGCCGGCATGATGGTGCCCGCAGGCATTAATGCAGCCCGAGATGTTGAGGCGCAGTGGCCCTATGACCTCGGTACGCGCAGGATCGGCGAAGCGCTTGGCTATCTCCTGTGCGATCGGGATCGAGCGTGCGTTGGCGAGATTGCAATAGTCGAGGCCGGGGCAGGCAATGATGTCGGTGATCAGCTCGGTGTTGGCCGTGGCAAGGTGCTCCGAGATCAAGGCATCGTAGATGCGTGCTAGGTCGGCCACGGCAGCGGTCGGCAGAACGAGGTTCTGCTGGTAGCTGACGCGGACTTCGTCATGGCCAAAGCGCTCGGCAAGGCTCGCGACGGCCTCCATCTGCTCGGCTGTGGCATCGCCGGGGACCTTGCCCGGCTCCTTGAAGGAGACGTTGACGATCGCATAGCCCGGCACGCGATGCGGCAGGACGTTCGTGCGCAGCCAGCGCGCGAATGCCGGGTCGGTCGTGCGGCGCGCTTCGATGCCAGCGTCCTTCTGCGGTCGCGGTTTCAGCTTGGATGGTGCGAAGTGGGCGGCAATGCGCGCGAATTCCGCCTCCGGAAGATCGATCGACGGCGCATCGAGCGTTGCCCACTCGGCCTCGACCTGCCGGCGGAACTCGTCGATGCCGAGCGCATTGACGAGAATCTTGATGCGCGCCTTGTAGATGTTGTCGCGGCGGCCATGCAGATTGTAGACGCGCATGACGGCCTCGAGATAGGAGAGCAGGCGCTCGCGCGGCACGAAGCGGGCAATCTCTTGCGCGACATAGGGCGTGCGGCCTTGGCCGCCGCCGACATACACGCGGAAGCCTGTCGCGCCGTCCGGTCCCTTTACGATCTTGAGTCCGATGTCGTGGAAGAGAATTGCGGCGCGATCTTCGGCTGCGCCCGTGATCGCAACCTTGAATTTCCGCGGCAGGAAGGTGAACTCCGGATGGATCGTCGACCATTGCCGCAGTGCCTCGGCCCACACCCGCGGATCCTCGATCTCGTCGATCGCGACGCCGGCATAGGGATCGGCCGTGACATTGCGGATGCAGTTGCCGCTGGTCTGGATGGCGTGCATTTCGACTTCTGCGAGCGCGTCGAGGATGTCGGCGGTGTCTTCGAGCTTGATCCAGTTGAACTGGATATTCTGCCTTGTCGTGAAATGCCCGAGACCGCGATCCCACCGCCGCGCGATCATCGCGAGCTGCCGAAGCTGGCGCGATGAAAGCACGCCATAGGGGATCGCGATGCGCAGCATGTAGGCATGAAGCTGCAGGTAGAGGCCGTTCTGCAGCCTCAGCGGCTTGAACTGCTCTTCGGTCAGATCGCCGGCGAGGCGACGTTCCACCTGCCCGCGGAACTGCTTTGCACGTTCTTTGACGAAGCCGTGGTCGAAGTCGTCGTAGCGATACATGGCGAGAAGTCCTTCAAGCTATGAGCGCGCCGGTGGCGCGGATCTTTTCGCGCACGGAAAGCGGCGACGGACGGCCGTCGACTATCGCGATATCGAAGGCATAGACGGCGGTTACTTCGTTTCGCTCGACGGCGGCGAGTGCGAGCTTTTCCAGGGCGGCGCGCGTATCTGCGTCGGGGGCAGGCGTGGCATCTGCGAGTGCCTTAACCCACGAGCCGTCGCCCTTGAGATAGGCGATCGCGCCTGTGCGCAGGATATTGGCGGTGATGACGCTAGGCATAAGCAACCTCGTTGAGATCGGAGAGCGGCACGAGCTGCTCGATGCGCTCGATGACGCCTGCGGCATCGAGGCTCGCAACCTCGCCAATGATGAGTAGCGCGGGGCCGGTCAGGCCGATCTTGGTCGAAGGCTCTGCGAGCACATTGATCGTGGTTGCCATGCGCCGCTCGCCCGGCTGAGAGATTCGGGAAGCGATGATCACAGGCACAGCCGGTGACCAGCCGGCATCGAGAAGCGCTCGCGCGAGCGCGCCTGATGTGGAAAGACCCATGTACACGACAAGTGTCGCTCCCTGGTGCGCGAGCGCCGAAAGGTCGACCTGATCGAACTCGGGCGCGCCATCGCCGGCTGCATGACCGGAGATAAATGTCACCGAGCGCGAGAGATCGCGATGCGTGAGCGGAACCTGCAACGATGCCGCTGCCGCCGTCGCTGCTGTAATCCCAGGAACAACCTCGACGGCAATGCCGGACGCGCGCAGCGTTTCGATCTCCTCGCCACCGCGGCCGAAAATCGAGGGATCGCCGCCTTTGAGGCGCACGACCGTCTTACCTTCGCGCGCAAGAGCAACGAGAAGCGCGTTGATCTCGGCTTGCGTTTTCGAGTGGCGGCCCTTGGCCTTGGCGACGGAGATGAGGTGCGCCTCACGTCGTGCGTGGTCGAGCACGCCATCGCCCATGAGCCCGTCGTGCACGATGACGTCGGCGGACTTGAGCGCGCGCACGGCCTTCAAGGTGAGCAGGTCGGGATCGCCAGGGCCTGCGCCGACCAGAATGACGCGGCCAACCGCCGGCGTGTTGGCAGTCGCATTTGATAGGCCCGCCTCGATAGCCGTGCGACCGGCAACCTCGTCCCCATCGAGGATCGCCCGCGCGGCCTCGCCGCCAAAAACCTGATCCCAGAACGCGCGCCGTCCGACGCCGGGCTCGATCGCTGCAGCGACGTCGTCACGGTACTCGCGCGCGATGTCGGCCAGACGGCCGAGGCGCGGATGTAGCTCCTTCTCGATGGCACTCCGCAGGCGAGTCGCGAGAACCGGCGCAGCACCTTCAGTGCCGATGGCGACGGTGACCGTGCCGCGATCGACGATGGCGCCGAGTGCGAACGTCGAGAGATGCGGGCGGTCCGGCACATTGACCTGCACGCCGTAGGAGCGCGCCAGCTCCGCTAAGCGCGCGTCCTCGGCATCATCCTCGGTCGCTGAGATCATGAGAGGGCGGCCGGGAAGTGTTTCCCACAGCCTCGCCGGGTCGATCCGCTCGACGCGTCCCTCCTCGATCAGCGGGCGGAAACCCTCAGCCAGCGCTTCCGCGGCGACCTCGACGCGATCAGCACGCTTGAGCAGCAGGCGCACCTTGCTCAGAGCCAGATGGCCGCCGCCGACGACGAGAGGTGCGGCTCCGCCGACCTCCACAAAGATCGGAAATGTCGCCATAGCCTCACCCCGCCACCCAGTAGGTTTGCGGCACGAGGCTGTCGGGCTGGATCACGAATTCGAACCCGTCCATCTCGTCCGTGGTTTCGATCTGGCAGGCGAGGCGCGAGCTCTCGTCCGCCGTCGGGATGTCGTCGAGCTTGGCGAGCTCCTCATCCGTTGGGGGCGGGAGGACGTTATGCCAGCGTTCGGGAATGCGGATGTGGCACGTGCCGCACACGCAGGCGCCGCCGCACTCGGCCTTCACGGGAAAGCCGTACATGCGCAGCAAGTCGAGAAGCCGCAGGCCGGCGATGGCTTCGCGCCGGAAATGGCTGCCGTCCGCCAGATAGATGTTGATATTCAGGATCTTATCGTCGTCATCGACGGGTGTCGGCTCCATGCGGGCCGCTGCGCTTGTTTGCATCACACGCTCCGTAAGTCGTGCGATGAAACGTAGTGGAAAATAATACTAAGGATAGCCTATGGTGGAAATAAGAATAGAAAATCATTCTCATTAACGCGAATGGAACGGTGTTTGTTTCGCATAGGCGTACATGGAGAATTCTGATCGCCTCAGAAAGCGCGGATTGGAAAAAGTTCTACCGTCCCTCGGGATGGCAGGGCGTTGCCGCTCTCACCGACGCCTGTCACAGACCGCTCCTTACTCCCCATGAACCTTGGCCTCTTTCAAGCTGATAGACACTTAGGCAGGTCGATGCCAATTTGTGCGCGACTTTTGGCGCGTCGGCGACTAAGCGTGCATGCTGCAGTGCGAAAGGTGGGGAGCAGACGTTGTTTCATTGCGCATGGATGCGCGCCGGGTCTCCGCGACCGGGCGCGGTAACGGGGTAGGCTATGTTGCGGCGTGCCCTCGACTGTCTCTATCTCGCCGCCGGCTATCTGGCCGGCCTCTTCCTGATCGCGATCTTCCTCCTGATGATGGCGCTGTCGCTAGGCCGGCAGATCGGCGTGAATGTGCAATCGGGTGACGACTTCACGGCGTGGTCTCTGGTGGCCATGTCTTTTCTTGCGCTCGCCCACACGTTCAAGTCGTCCGAGCTGATCAGAATGGGGCTTGTCATCGAGCGCCTCAGCGGCAAGGCTCGGCAGGTAATGGAGCTAACTGCGCTGAGCATCGGCGGGGCTATTGTCGCCACGCTCGCCTGGGCGGCGATAACGATGACCTATGATAGCTGGCTCCTGAACGACCTCTCCAGCGGTGTCATCTCCGTGCCGTTGTGGATTCCCCAGCTTGGGTTCTCAGCCGGCACATCCATTCTCCTGACCGCTTTCATCGATGAGTTTTTCAACGTCGCTACGGGCGGCTATCCGCGCTATTCGAAGCCGCCGCCGACAACGAAAGAGGAGATTGTCGAGCGGGCCGCGTCGGGGAATCTGTGACCATGATGCAGCTTCAGCTAATCGAAGTCGCGGTTGCGCTGCTCGCCGTCATGGGCGTGGCTCTCGTGCTGGGTGTCTGGGTGGGCCTCGCGCTCATTCTCAGTGGCATCGCGGCGATGTTCTTTGTCTCCAATGTGCCGATGACCGCCGTAATGGCGACGACTATCTGGAGCGCGAGTGCATCGTGGACACTTGCGGCACTGCCTCTATTCGTGTGGATGGGCGAGATCCTGTTTCGGACGCGCCTGTCCGAGGAACTATTCCGGGGACTTGCCCCCTGGGTGGGCCGGCTCCCCGGTGGCCTCGTGCATGTCAACGTCCTTGCGTGCGGTATCTTCGGAATGGTGTCCGGGTCGTCGGCTGCAACGTGCGCGACAATCGGAAAGATCGCGCTGCCGGAGCTTACGAAGCGAGGCTATGACGAGAAGATATCGATAGGATCGCTCGCCGGCTCGGGCACGCTCGGCCTTCTGATCCCTCCATCGATCATTATGATCGTCTACGCAGTGCAAGCGGAGGTATCGCTCCTCCAGATGTTCCTCGCGGGATTCCTTCCCGGTGCCGTTGTTATGATTCTCTACTGCGGCTACATCGCTGCCTGGTCTCTGCTCAATCCCGCCAAGCAGCCTCCGGCAGAGCCCTGGCTCGGTTTCCGGCGTGCTGTTAGCGAGACGGCAAACCTCCTTCCAACGCTACTCCTCATTCTATTTGTGTTTGGAGCGCTCGTATCCGGCTCGGCGACTGCAACCGAATGCGCCGCATGGGGCGTAGCTGGTGCGCTGATCATCGCGTGGTGGCAGGGTTCGCTATCGGTGCAATCATTCTGGGCGAGCGTGATGGGCGCGACCCGCACGACGGCCATGATCATGCTTATTCTCGGCGGTGCAGCGTTTATGTCGGCGGCGATGGCCTACACGCAGATACCTGCTGCGATCGCCGACGGCGTGGTCAGTTTGAATCTCAGCCCGGCCATGCTGATCGCCTGCCTGACGCTGTTCTACATCATCCTCGGCATGTTTCTCGATGGCATTTCGATGATCGTCCTGACGATGGCAATTGTTCTGCCGTTGGTGCAGAAGGCCGGCTTCGATCTCATCTGGTTCGGCATCTTCGTCGTACTCGTCGTCGAGATGGCGCAGGTATCGCCGCCTGTCGGCTTCAATCTCTTCGTTCTGCAATCGATGAGCGGCAGGGATAGCTGGACAGTCGCGTATTCGGCCCTGCCCTTCTTTATCCTTCTGATTGTCGCCGTGGCGATCATCTATGCATTCCCGCAAATTGCGCTATTCTTGCCGAGATTGGTATTCCCGGCTTGATGGCGTGCCTGAGCCAACTGAAGATCTAAACGGAGTTAGTGGATGACGAAATTCAGAACGATGCTAACGGCTGCTGCTGTCGTAGCAGCAACGGCCACCACAGCCGCAGCGCAGACCAAGTGGAATCTCCCTGCTGCGTACCCGGCATCGAACTACCACACGGAGAATCTTGCGTGGTTCGCCGAGGAGGTGAAGAAGGCCACTGGCGGAAAGCTCGAGATCACGGTTCATCCGGGCGCGTCGCTGTTCAAGGCGCCGGATATCAAGCGCGCGGTCGCGACCGGCCAGGCGCAGATGGGCGAAGTGCTGATCTCGATCCACGAGAACGAGGACAGCATCTTCGGCCTCGACACGATTCCCTTCCTGGCCTCTAGCTATCCAGAAGCGATGAAGCTTTGGGAAGCTCAACGGGCCGCGGTTGCCAAGAAGCTCGACAGCCAGAACATCATTCTCTTGTTCGCTGTGCCATGGGGTCCGCAGGGCATCTATGCCAAGAAGGAAATCAACGCGATTGCCGACATGAAGGGCCTCAAGATGCGCGCCTACAACGTAGGCACGACTCGCATCTCGGAGCTCGTCGGCGCGCAGCCCGTCACGGTTCAGGCGGCTGAGCTGCCGCAGGCGTTGGCCACCGGCACCGTCAACATCTTCATGACCTCGGGTTCGACGGGCTACGACAGCAAGGCATGGGAGACCATGTCCCACTTCTACGACGCACAGGGCTGGATCCCGAAGAACGTAACTTTCGTCAACAAGGCGGCGTTCAACGGTCTACCGAAGGATCAGCAGGATGCGATCATGAAGCTCGCCAAGGAGGCCGAGGCGCGCGGCTGGAAACTCGCGCCCGAGAAAGCCACTTGGTACAATGAGCAGCTTGCCAAGAACGGCATGAAGGTCCTCCCTCCCGGTGCTGCTCTGAAGGACGGCCTCAAGAAGATCGGGGACCAGCTTACCGAGGATTGGCTCAAGAAGGCCTCTGACGAAGGCAAGGCCGTCGTCGCAACCTATCGCAAGTAGGAAACAAATGAACTGGCCCGTTGAGGGTCGGCTCTTTCCGAACTTCGATGAAACAGGTCATGCGAGCCGCGTTTCTTATCGCGGCTCGCTTCGTTTTTAGAGCGCCACCTCGATAAGGTACGGCCCCTGCGACGCGAGGCCGGCGTCTAGGGACTTCGCAAGCTGCGTGCAGTCCGTCGCGCGCGAGGCCTCGACGCCCATACTGCGCGCCATGTGGACCCAGTCGATGGTGGGATTGCCGATCGTCAGCATGTTCACGGCGCGCGGGCCGGGATTGCGGACGCCGACGTTCGTCAGCTCGCCGCGCAGGATATTGTAGGTGCCATTCGCAAAAATGAGCACTGTCACATCGAGGCCTTCGCGTGCCATCGTCCATAGCGCCTGTATCGTGTACATGGCGCTGCCGTCACCGACGAGCGCCATCACCTTGCGGTCAGGGCAGGCAATGGCGGCGCCAATGGCGACAGGCAAAGCATAACCAATCGAGCCGCCGCGATTGTTGATCCAGCTATGGGGCGGCGCGCCTGCAGTTTCGGGGAAGAACTCGCGACCGGTCGTTACGCTCTCGTCGACCACGATGGCGTTCTCTGGAATCTTCGCGCCCAGGATCGAGGCAATGCCCGCCGGACCAATTGGCCCCGTCGGCAGGGCGGGTCGGCGTAGTGCCGCAACGCCGGCCGGCTGTGTGTTCAGCGCATCGAGCTCGATGGCGAGGGCTTCGAGTGCCGCCTCCATGTCGTCTTCGATGTCGGCAAGCTTGGTCGAGCGCGTGTCCTTATGCTTCAGCAGACTCGGCTTGTTCGGATAGGCGAAGAACGCGACCGGCTCGCGCGCACCGACGAGGACGAGATTGCCCGCGCCTTCCATCACCTTCAGCGCCTGATCGACCACGTAGGGAATGCGGTTGACCTGCACGCGGCCGGCACCGCGCTCGAGGCGCGTGTTGGCACCTTCCGTGAGAATGCCGCAGCCGGTCTTCGCGGCGATCCGGCCGGCGAGTTCCAGCGGACGCGCGCGCAATGCGGCGCCGCCCATGAGCAGCGTCGCCTTCGGGCTCTTGCGAAGCATCTCGGCAGCGGCCTTGACGGCCTCACTCGACACTTTGGGTGGCGCTGTGCGCGGCTTAGTCTCTGCGATGCCGTTCGCGGGGCCCCAAGCCGTGTCGGCCGGCAGGATCAGCGTTGCGATCTGCCCCGGCGTCTGGCGCGCTGCCTCGATGGCAAGGGCGCCGTCGGCAGCGATCCCGGCTGAGGTCGGCGAGGTCTTCACCCAGTGCGACATAGGTCGCGCCACGCCCTCGATGTCGGACGTGAGAGGTGCATCGTAGGTGATGTGATAGGTCGCGTGCTCGCCGACGATATTGACGATGCCGGAGCTCGCCTTCTTGGCGTTGTGGAGGTTGGCAAGGCCGTTTGCGAGACCCGGCCCGAGGTGGAGCAATGTCGACGCCGGTTTGTCCAGCATCCGGTAGTAGCCGTCGGCTGCGCCAGTCACGACCCCTTCGAAGAGCCCAAGCACGCATCGCATCCCCGGCACTTTATCGAGCGCCGCGACGAAGTGCATTTCGGACGTACCCGGATTGGTGAAGCAGACTGTCACGTCGCCTGCAATCAGTGTCCGCACCAGGCTTTCAGCCCCGTTCATCTCGCTCGACATCGGCCCAATCCGCTCCCATGACATATGCGTCAGCCCGTCAACTCGCTCGGCCGACGGGCAAGGCTGGTGACTGTATTCTGAAGCAGGGGGCGGTTCAAACCAGAGCTGGTGCGCGTTCGCATAAGGGCTACATCCGGCCGATTCTTCGCAGAACTGACCTGTGTTCGCCCCAATTTCCTGGAGTAGAATGACGGCCGTCTGCCATCCGGCGGGCGGAGGGGTTTCGAAACGAACTGAATTTCGGGTCTTGTACGGGCTGACGTCTTGGGCGGTGGCAGCAATGCAACGGCCACGAGATGCGCCCGCGGGAAGCGAGTAGCGAAATGAGCGTGGCTGCTGCCGGCTTTCGAGCCCGAGCCGCACGGCGTTGGGGGCAAGGGTGGTGTTGGGCGCTGTCGGCGCTCGTGGTCTTCGCTTGCGTCGCCTGTTCGGCTGATCCGGCGGCGGCGATCAAGGAGGCCGAGGCCGCCCAGGGGCCCCCGTATCATGTCGCGCTTTTCGTGAGCCCGCCACGCGAGGATCTTTGCCACGATCCGGGCGACATCGCTGCCGTGCGACGGCTGGCAGCGGAAGAGCAGGCCCGCATCAACCAGCGCGGCGGCGTCGCTGGCCGGCCGATCGCGATCAAGATATTCGACGACCAGCGGAATGATGCCAAGGCGATCGCCAACATGCGCGCCGTGCTCGCGGATCGCAACATGATCGGGATGATTGGGCTCGGGAATTCTACGCGGGCCAAGGCCGTGTTCGATGCTCTCGGCGAGGACATCCGCCGCAGCAACCTCCCATTTCTCTCCGATATCTCGGTGAGTGGCATCTTCACGGGCCATTCGAACGTGTTCACGACGCGTCCCTCTCAGGACGAGGAGCGGGCGCCGGTAATGGCAGCCTTCACGCGCAGCATGGGCTTCAAGCGACCGGCTTTCATCGGCACCGCCGACACCGTCTTCAGCGAAGCACTGCGCGAAAGTCTCGTAAGTCTGATTGGCGACGGCAATCTCAACGGCGACCACCGCATCCGCCTGACCGATGGCAAGCCCAACGCGGCAGAACTCTCCGCGGTTGTCGCCGACCTTAGCCAGCGTCAGCCTGACATCATCTATCTCGCGGTTGGTTCGCGGGCGGGTGCGGACGTCATCGCCGCCCTCAAGACTGCCGGTGTTACGCCGGCGTTGTTTGTCAGCGGCCGCATCGATGCTCTGCCACCGGCGGTAGCGATGTCCTATCCGAGCCCGCTCTATCAGCTCGCCTGGGACAACTTGCCTGAGCTCTACAACGGTCGTCTGCGCAAGCTGGCCGTGCTGTCGCCCACCAATCCCTGGATCTTCGAGGGGCGCAAGAACGCGCGTGCGCCGGGCTGGGCAAAGGGCGAGTGCGAGGAACGGCCGGATATTCGCGGCATACGCGATCCCTTCGAGCCGAACAACATGCGCGCCATCGCGAATGGCGCCCGGTATGCGGACATGATCTCACTGCTGGCTGGCGTCCTGCGAAATGCCGATCGCAGTGCCAGCGTCGAAACGCTACGGGCAGGCGCCGTGGCGCGGATAACGACTGCTTACGCAGTCGGTCGCGGCGCCTTCCGCGGCACGTTCGAGAACTGGTCCTTCGATCCCTCGACGCGCACTGCAACGCGCACGCCGTTCATCATTATCCTGCCGCGCGGCCTCGGCCGGCTGCAACTCGCGCCCATCCAGTTCCGCCGCGCGCGTGACGGCACATTCCGGCGGATCGAAACGCTCTACATGGACATCGACCTCGTCAAGGCGCACCACGTCGATGACAACGAGAAGACGTTCTTTGCGGAATTCTATCTGTCGTTTCACGACAATCAGTCGATCGACATCGGCGAGATCGAGTTTGCAAACGCCTATATCGACCCGCGCACGCACGGGCGCCAGATCACGGCCGAGCCACTTCATGGCGGCGCCACCGAGCGGATCTATCCCGCATCCATGAAGGTCTACAAGGTCGTTGGACGCTTCCTGTTCGAGCCGCGGCTCGAAACATTTCCTTTCGACACGCAAAGCTTCTCGATCGAAGTACAGCCGCGCCGCAGCGATGCCGCCTTCATCGTCCAGCCGCCGCCAGTGTCGTTGCGCGATGCCCGCGTGCTCACGGAGAACTGGGCCCCCATTGCGCATTACGTTGGCTATGACGAGGACTTCGTGCCGGTCGTCGATTCCTTCACGCACGAGGCGAGCGTTGCGCCCTTCTACAAGGCGAGCTTCGTCTGGCAAATGCGGCGCGAGACGACCGACTATTTCCTCCGCGTGGTGGTGCCACTGGGCTTCATCCTCGGGATCGCCTACCTCTCGATTTTCATTCCCATGTCTCGTTTCGATTCCATCGTGGCAATCCAGGTGACGGCATTGCTCTCCGCGGTCGCGCTCTATATCTCATTGCCGAAGCTCGATTCCGACACTGCGACGCTCTCGGACCGCATCTTCGTATTCGACTACATGATGGTGAGCCTGATGATCGCGATCACGGTCCTCAGAGTGAATTCCGTAATAGCGGCTCAGCGTTGGCTGGTGACTGTGCTGGAGTTCCTGCACGTCGCGATCGTGCCAGCGCTCGTCGTCGTCGCCGCCTACTACGTCTACGGCATGAGCATCGTCGGGCAGTAGGCGCGCAGCCGCATCTAAACGTGCGGCATGACCTCATCTGCGAGGAGCTTCATGGCGCGATCGACATGCGCCTTGTCGATGCCGCCGATGTTGAGCCAGAGCGCGAACTCGGTGATACCGAAGCGGCGTTTCATGTCTTTCAGCTTCGCGATGCAGCCCGCTGGATCATCGGCAATGCACGCACCATACTCCACGAGCTTGTCGAAGGAGAGATAACCCATCTCGCGCGTGCGCTTGCCCTCGCGCATGGTTAGTTCGTAGCCCTTGATCTCCCCCGACTGAGGCGCGCCGGCGAGCTGGTTTGCTGTGACCTTCGCGTAGAACCATTCGACATGCGGCCTGTAGATCTCGCGCGCCTTCGCAGCGTTCTCGTGCACGAAGAACGGCAGCAGGATCATGCGCTCGGCCTTCGACGGGTCCTTTCCGAGCTCGCGGCAGACGGCGTCGTAGTGCCGGCAGCTCTTCTCGAGCTCGTCCATCCAGGTCTCGCGGTAGGTGCGATACGTGAAGGGCGAGGCCATCTGAAGATTGAAGCCGCCGCGGGCCGCCTGCTCGAAACTCTCCGGACTGATGGTGGCCTGATAGATCGGCGGATGCGGCTTCTGTACGGGCTTCGGCAGCACTTCGACGGGTTCTGGAATGTTCCAGAACTTACCCTTGTAGGTAATCTTTTCCTGCGTCCACGACTTGAGCACGATGTCCACGCCCTCGGTGAGCATGGCGCGGCTCTGGTCCATTGGCAGGCCGAGGCCGACGAACTCGTGCGGCTGATAGGCACGGCCGACACCGAAGTCGAGCCGCCCGTGCGACAGCACATCGACCAGTGCGTAGTCCGAGGCGGTCCGGAGCGGATGATTGAACGGGATCGCACATACGGCCATGCCGATGCGAATGCGCTTCGTGCGCTGGGCTATTGCAGCGGCATACACCTGAGTTGAAGTGACGAGGCCGTACGTCGAGAAAAGGTGCTCAGCGATCCAGACACTGTCGAAGCCCAATGCCTCGGCGCGCTCGAAGTAGCCGAGATCCTCATCGAAGGCCTCGACGACGCGCGTGAGGTCGGGAACCTGGCTGAGACTGAAGATGCCGAACTTCGTTTTGCCCATTGCGGCGTTTCCCCTGAATGTTTGTTCAGATGCGATCGTGTGACGCGGGAACACAGGCGTCAAACGATAATCGTTCAGCAGCGGCCTGCCGTGTCCGCATAGCGAGGGAACGCTTCGCCCGTCGAAGGAGTTTTTCCGCGAGCGATGACGGGTTCGGGATCCAATCTTCGAAAAGACATGTGGCGGACACTTTTTCCTCGTAGCCGCGATGCGACGGATGCTGGCGACGTGGGACGTTCCGTGTCGCGACAGCCGGTAAATTCAAAGGCAAAATCGCAATGACACGACGTACCAAGGGTTCGAAGTTGCTGCCGCTGGCGATGACAGTCGCCCTCGCGGGAACAAGTTGGGTCGGGCTAGCCGGCGGACCGGCCGCGCCAAAGGCGCAGGCTCAGCGGGGGCAGGAGAGAGATAAGGAAAAGGAGGAGCAGGAGCGTCGCCAGCGCGGTGGTGATCGTCAGCGGCAGGAGCGCCCTCAAGAGCGTCCCCAGGAACGACCTCAGGAGCGTGGCCAAGACCGCGGCCAAGAGCGTGGACGTTCCGGCGAACGGTCGGCGCCGCCGCAGCAAGATCAGCGTGGAATACAGCCCGGACGTCAGGATCGCGGCGACGAACGGCGCGAGGAGAGACGTGAGCGCGCGGCGCCAATACCGCCGCCTGAGCAGCCGCGTCGCGCTGCGCCTCAGCAGCAGCAAATTCAGCCACAGCAACAACCGCAACGTCCTGATTTCGGACGCGCGCCGCCCCCAGGTGGTGATGATGGTCGACGCGGACGCGGTCCCGAGCAGGCCCGTCCCGATCAGCCGGATCAATCACGCGAGCGCCGCGACGCTGGCCCCGACCGCGGTAGTCCCGATCGTGATCGCTTCGGGCAGCAGCCGGAGCGTGAGCGCGGGGCTCTGCGTGACGGACGTCCAGGCGACGGGCCGCCGCGCTTCGGCGGCGGCGATGGACAGAGAGAGGGCCGCGGGCAGCGGCCGGCGCGCGTCGGCCCCGAGCGTCTGGATGACGTGAAACGCGGCCGTGTCGAGCGAGTCGAAGGTGGCCGCCGCGTGATCGAGGAGCCGGGCAACCGCGTCATCATTCGCGACCAGGGCCGGATGGTCATCCGCCGCGACGAGGGCCGCGCCTTCGAGCGCTTCAGTCCGAATGCGCGGTCGCGAGATCTTGGCGAAGGTCGCCGCGAGACATGGTTCGAGCGTCCTGACGGTTCGCGGGTCTATACCGAGGTGGACCGCAACGGTCGCATCCTGCGCCGCTGGCGCCGCGATCGTGGCGGGCGTGAGGTCGTCTTCATCGACAACCGTCGCTTCTATCGCAATGTCGGCATCGGCATTGGCGTCGGAGCGCTGGGAGTTGGCGTAGGTCTGGCGCTCGCGCCGCCGCACATCTCGATCCCGCGCGACCGCTATATCGTCGATTACGAGGATGCGTCGGACGATGATCTCTACGAGGCGCTGTCGGCGCCGCCGGTCGGCCGTCTCGAGCGCGGCTATTCGCTAGACGAGATCCGCTACAGCGCATCACTGCGCGACTACATGCGCCGCATCGACCTTGATACGGTGAGCTTCGAGTTCGGCTCGTTCGAGGTCGCGCAAGACCAGTATCCGAAGCTCGAGCGCCTCGCGCGAATCGTTCAGCGGATGCTGGAGCGCAATGAGGCCGAGGTGTTCATGGTCGAAGGCCATACGGACGCGGTCGGATCGGATGAGGACAACCTCACGCTGTCCGACCGCCGCGCCGAGGCCGTTGCCGACATTCTCGTCTACGAATTCGGCATTCCGATCGAGAACCTAGTCACGCAAGGTTACGGCGAGCAGTACCTGAAGGTCCAGACGGAGGCGCCTGAGCGACTGAACCGTCGCGTCGCCTTCCGTCGCATCACGCCGTTGCTCGGCGAGTTCCGCGACCGCTAGATTGATTGACGCAGACGCAATAAAGGGAGCCCCGGCTATGCCGCGGGCTCCCTTCACATTTCCGCGCGGTCATTCAGCCGCCGTTGCCACCCGATCGCAGTGATTTCGAGAAATCGTAGATCAGCAGCCCCATGACAAAGACGACGATAATGATCAGGGGCGGGGCGGGCACCCAGATGAGCATGAAACTCAGAAATCCGATGACCATCGCAATGCCGATGATCCCCGTGATGAAGTTGGTCACTTTGGCCTCCTTTGGCCGCTGCGGCGGCTAGAGCCTTTCGCTGACGACGGCGATTTCGGACGCTTGGCGCCTCCCGCGAGGTGACGAGACAGCCAGCGCGCAGTCCTGAGCAGGCGAGCATCGTTGCCGCGCCGGCCGATGAGCTGGACGCCGATCGGCATTCCGTTCGGACCTTCGAGCAGCGGCAGCGAGACGGCCGGCGTGCCGAGGTATGTCCAGAGCGAGCAGAAAATCGGATTGCCGGTGGCGGTGCCGACAGGTGCCTCTCCTGGCGCCGAAGCTGTCAGAATGGCATCGTACTCGTTGAACAGGTCGTCGAGCATCCGATTGTAGGTCTCGGCGGCAGCGATCGCCTCGAGATAGTCGTGCGCCGTGTACTGCTGGCCTCGCCTGAGGAGATCGCGAAGCTGCTGGCTTAGCGCGTCGCCGCCCTTGCCGAGATCACGGCGGAAGTTGTGCGCCATGTCGCTGCCCATGACGATACCGTGAAAATCGATCCCGCGATCGAATGAGGCGCCGATATCAACCGGCTGGACAATATCGCCGAGCGCGTCGACGAGCTCCGAGAACGCCTCCTCAAGTACAGGTTCGGCGGCCTTCCACGCCGGCCCTTTCACAAAGGCGAGGCGAGGCGGCAACGGTGGCTCGCTAGCAGCAGTCGTCGCGAGTTGGGGGGCTGCGATCGGGCGCGTGTCAGGGTCTTCCCCGTCGTAGCCCGCGAGCACATCCGCGACCAGTGCCGCGTCGACGACTGAGCGCGCGAAGACGCCGACATGATCGAGGGCGCGTGAAAGCAGCATCGCACCCGTGCGTGGAATCAGCCCATGAGTGGGCTTGAAGCCGACCACACCGCAGAATGCCGCCGGGCGGATGACGGAGCCGTTCGTCTGCGAGCCGATGGCGGCTGGCACCATTCCGGCTGCGACGGCGGCTGCCGATCCGCTCGACGATCCGCCGGGTGTGCGGGTGGGATCATGAGGGTTTCGCGTCTTGCCAGGATGGAAGTACGCATACTCGGTCGTCACGGTCTTGCCGAGGATAACCGCGCCGGCAGCGCGCAGACGCGCGACGGCAGCCGCATCCGTACGCGGCGTCCGGCCACGCCAGAGCGCCGAGCCAAACTCCGTCGGGTAGTCGGCCGTATCGAAGATGTCCTTGATACCCACGGGCACGCCGTGCAGAGGCCCGAGTGTCAGGCCGGCCATCCGCCGATGATCGGCCATCTGCGCCTGGCGCCGCGCGTGCTCGGGATCGAGAAAGGCCCACGCCTGAATGGGGCTATCGACCTCTTGCACGCGGCTGAGGCTGTCCTCGACGAGCTCGACAGACGAGATGCGGCCATCGCGGATCGCCGCTGCCGCATCCGCCACGCCAAGTTCCGAGTGCCTCATGTGTCATGTCCTCGCGTCATGGTCACCAGTTAGCGTGAGCCATAGAGATATTCAGGCAGCCAGAGCGCGATGCCGGGGAAGATGTAGACCAGGATCATGGTCAGGAACACCATGTAAACGAATGGCAGCGCGCCTCGGAAGATATGCGTGAGCTGAACCTGTGGTGGCGCAACTCCTTTGAGATAGAAGGCAGCCATCGCAACAGGCGGCGTATTGAAAGCCGTCTGAGTATTGAGCGCCACCAGGATGCCGAAGAAGATAGGGTTGATGCCGAAGTCATCCAGTAGCGGCAGGAAGATCGGCACAAAAATCACGATGATTTCCGTCCACTCGAGCGGCCATCCGAGAAGGAAGATGATCACCTGAGTAAGAATGAGGAACATCGTCGGGCTGAGGTTGAGGCCGAGGATGAAGCTCTCGATCACCTGCTGGCCACCCAGCAGCGCGAAGACCGACGAGAACGTCCACGAGCCGATGAACAGATAGCACACCATCGCCGAGGCGCGGGCCGTCAGATAGACGGATTCCTTCAACATCTCGTAATTGAGCGCGCGATAAACGGCCGCGAGCACGAGACTGGCCAGCGCGCCGGCAGCCGCTGCCTCCGAGGGTGTGGCAAGGCCGAACAAAATGGCGCCGAGGACGCAGACGATGAGTGCTGCGAGCGGCAGGAAAGAGGTGGCGAGCGCCTTCACGACCTCACCGATTGGGATATCGGTTTGCTCTCTCGGCAGCTTGGGTGCGAGCGCGGGATTTATGATCGCTCGGATGATGATGTAGGCGATGTAAAATCCGGCAAGCAGGAATCCAGGTATGAATGCGGCAGCGTACAGCTTGACCGCCGACACACCCGCGGTCGCTGCGTAAACGATGAGCAGGATGCTCGGCGGGATGAGGATGCCGAGGCAGCCGCCAGCGCAGACGACGCCCGAGGAGAGCTTCACGTCGTACCCCGCGCGTAGCATGGCTGGGAGGGCGAGCAGCCCCATCAGCGTGACCACGGCGCCGACGATGCCGGTTGCCGTCGCGAACATCGCGCAGGTGATCATCGTCGCCACGGCAAGCGCCCCGGGCACGCGCGACATCGAGATCTGCAGCGCGTGGAACAGTCGATCGAGAATGTTGGCCCGTTCGACGAGATACCCCATGAACAGGAATAGAGGGACGGCGATCAGCGTATCGTTCGATGTCACTTCAAACGTCTTCTGCACGAGCAGCGTGAACACTCGATTCTCGAAGAACGCCTGTCCCGGCACGAAGTAAGCGTAGTAGCCGAAGCCAACGCCCATGGCGATCAGGGTGAAGGCGATCGGGAAACCAAGCATGATGATGAAGATGAACAATCCCAGCATCATCATGCCAATTTGCGGGTCGGTCATGCTCAGGCTCCCCTGCCCGAGTTTTGAGGCGTTTGCCCCTGTTGTTCCTGGTGCTGAAGCTCGCGGATGACAATGCTCTCCGTCTCTTCCACGTCATGCAGACGTTGCGGCCAGCTTCCCTCTCGAATGCAGATGATGCAGCGAATGATCTCGGCGATGCCCTGCAGAAGCAGGAAGACGCCCGTAGCCGGGATCAGCGCCTTTAGCGGAAAGATCGGGATGCCGGCGGGGCTGAAGATGCTGACCTCCTTGAAGCGGATCGACGTGGCGGCGTAGTTCCAGCCCGAGTAGATCAGTGCGATAACCGCCGGCAGGAAGAAGATGATGTAAAGCACGAGATCCAAGCTCGCCTGTTTGCGCGGCGAGAAAAATCTGTAGAGGACGTCGGCGCGCACATGTCCGCCGCGCGAGAGCGTGTAGGCGCCGGCCATCAGGAACATGGCGCCGTAGTTGATGTAGCTGAAATCGAAGGCCCACGTCGTCGGGGCGCGGAATGCGTAGCGCACAAGCACCTCGTAGCTCACGCCGAGCGTGAGGACCATGATCAGCCATGCGAAGGACTTTCCGACCCAGGTGCTCAGTGAGTCGATGAAGAAGAGAAAGTTTTTCATGTCGGATTCATCCGCGACGAGCTTCGCATGACCTGCTCCGGTCAAAACATCGGGCGGCGTGAATATGCGCCGCCCGATACTTCCAGGCATCGAGTGCCGATGAGATTTAGATCTTCAGCACGCCCGGGAAGTGGTGCTCGAAGGCGCCCTTGAAATCCGTTGCGTTGGTCATGTTGTAGTAGACCACGCGACGCACCCATTCCTTCTGCGAATCCATCACCTTCTTCATGAAGGGGTCCTGCGCGAGCTGCGCGGCGAGGCCGTCCCAGGCCTTGATCTGCGCCTCGAAGACGTCCTTCGGCGTGCGAATGACGTTGACCTTGTCTTTGCTGATGAGCTCCTGCAGATCCTTCGAGTAGTAGTCCATCGCCTTCCACTCGTTGGCGGAGGAAACAGCCTCGGCGGCGTACTGCAGGATCGCCTTCTGCTCATCCGGCAGCGCATTGAACTTGCCGCGGTTGATCATGATCTCGAAGTACTCGGTCGCCTGGTGGTGGCTGCCGAGCATATAGTTCTTGGCGACGTCCTGCGCGCCGAAGCGACGGTCCGAGGTCGGGTTGTTGAACTCGAAGCCTTCAATAACGCCGCGCTCCATAGCCGGTACGATCTCGCCGCCGGGAAGCTGCGCGACCGACGAGCCCAGTGCCTGGAATAGGTCCGCGGCGAGGCCGACGGTGCGATACTTGAGGCCCTTGAGCTGGCTCACAGAGGTGATCGGCTTCTTGAACCAGCCGAGCGGCTGGGTCGGCATCGGCATCGCGAAGAAGCTCTTGATGTTGACCTTGAGGATCTGCGTCTGCAACTCCTCGTAAAGCTCCTTGCCGCCGCCGTTATAGATCCAGCCGAGACCTTCGTTGGCATTGAAGCCGAACACCGGGCCGGTGCCGAACAGCGAGGCTGCCTTGTGCTTTCCGTACCAGTAGACGGGCACCGTGTGAGCGGCGTCGATCTGGCCGCCGTGCACGCCGTCGAACACCTGGAAAGGATGCACCACCGCGCCGCCGACGAGATAGTCGATCTTGAGACGGCCACCGGCCATCTTGTTGACGCGCTCCACATAATCCTGCGCCATCTCATTGAAGACGTCTTTTGCTCCCCAAGAGCCCTGCATCTTCAGGGTCGCGGTCTGAGCGCGCGAGACGTTCGGCATGGACACCGTGCCGGCCGCAGCCGCAGCGGCGAGCGCGCCGCCTTTTAGAAAGCGGCGTCGATTGACGCGCGTTGACTCCGTAGTCTTCGTCATGGGCTTCCTCCAGAAATGGGTCGGTCATTGCCGACGCTCGTTGTTGGGGAAAGCATGGCACGCTGGTATGCCACATGCAAGGCTCGGAGGCCGCGCCTGAGGAGAACTCACCCGCAATTAAAACGACGGAGAAATTGTGCGGTGCAGTGAAACTGCTGCGCACTACTAAAGTCTATGTCGACTGAGATTGACGGCGGTCGCGCGCGCTCAGCGAGCGGCGTCTGACGGAATATCGATTTCACCTTGCAGTGCCTCGCGCAGGAGGAGGCAACCATCCGCTGACGTGATGAAATGATTGTAGGCGCGGGCTGCGAATAAATAGGGAGCGAACGAGAGAATAGTGTCGTTCAACGGGATCGGTCGTTCGAGGCGCTCACTGTCGAACGATTTCATGAACTGCTCACGGGCAGCGCCTGGCAGGGACGCGATCTGAAGCGCGTATGCTGGGTACTCGTAGGAGGCTTGGGTATGCACACCGGCGCCCAAGTTCTGATGCATGACGCTGTGGACGACCTCATGCACGACAAGGCTTTTGTAGAAGTCGGTGGGCGGTAGCCCGGCATAAGGCGTGCCGTCCATCAGGCCGGGAAGGCCATCGAGTGATGCAATGGTGATGCGCCTCTCTCCGAGATCGTAGTAGCCGAAGATCAGCCCGGCGAGCGGGTGGCGAACCTCGGGGCGGATCCTAACGTCGATGGTCTCACGCGGCCGAATTCCGCAGAGCGCGAGGAGATCCAGCGCTTGCTGTGCGCCGGCACAGACGAGCTCGCGCTCGCGCCGTGTCGCCGCCGAGACCTCGATATCGATGTCGGCGGCGATGCATGTATCGCGTGCAATCGTCGGGACTGGCAAAAAGGCCATCGCGGCGCAGATCAGCGATGAAGCAATGAAAGCGTTAAATGGTATTGAGCGCATAGGGGCTGCTCCTTTTTGCCCGTTGCGACGGCTTAATGTTCGCGCATCGAAGCGCGTCAGCATCAATGCAACGTGATCTGCTCGTCAAAGCGGTTGAAACGAGTTCGGCATTCTGCGGCGGCGCGAAGCGTTTGAATGCATTTCCAATGAATAGTCGGCTATTGGGAAAGTCTACTCGTGGGTCGCAGCGCTCAGTTTTAACTTCCTATTTTTGTGATTTGCTTCGGTGAATGTGCGGCAGATAGTTGGAATGAACAAGTGCGGCCGCGCAGGCAATGCGGCCCAAAATCAATGCAAACTATGAGGCGAACATGAGCAGTTTGCGACAGATGCGACTCGGTGCGTTCATGAGACCGGTCAGCATCCATACGGCAGCCTGGCGCTATCCCGGCGGCTCGCCCGATGCGAATTTCAACTTCACGCACCTGAAGCGCTTCGCCCAGAAGCTCGAGCAGGGGAAGTTCGACGCCTTCTTCATGGCCGATCACCTGGCTGTGCTCAACATGCCGATGGAGGCACTGAAGCGCAGCGCGACGGTCACATCGTTCGATCCTCCGACGCTACTGCCGGCGCTCGCCGTCGTCACCGAGCGGCTCGGACTCATCGCGACCGCGTCCACCACCTTCGATCAGCCGTATCACGTCGCACGGCGCTTCGCGGCGCTCGATCACCTGAGCGGAGGACGCGCCGGCTGGAATGTCGTCACGACCTCGAACCCGGACGCGGCACTGAATTTCGGGCTCGAGGAGCACGTCGAGCACGGCGAGCGCTACGATCGCGGGCGCGAGTTCGTTGACGTGGTGACCGGGCTCTGGGATAGCTGGGCGGACGACGCCTTCATCCGCGACGTCGAAAGCGGCATTTATTTCGATCCCGAGAAAATGCACGTGCTCAATCACAAGGGGCCGCACTTCTCTGTGCGCGGGCCGCTCAATGTGGCACGCCCGATCCAGGGTTGGCCGGTGATCGTGCAGGCTGGCGCGTCCGAGGCCGGCCGTCAGCTCGCTGCCGAGACGGCCGAAGTCATATTCGCGGCGCCGGGTAATCTCGCGGGCGGCAAGAGTTTCTATGCCGATGTCAAAGGTCGCATGGATAAGCTCGGACGGTCACGCGATCACCTGAAGATACTCCCCGGCGCGCTGGTCGTCGTCGGGGAGACGGTCGAGGAGGCGCGGGCCAAGCGGGCCCACCTCGACAGCCTCGTGCACTACGAGAGCGCGATCGCCTCACTTTCCATTTCGCTCGGGTACGATGCCTCGACGTTCGATCCCGACGGCCCTCTGCCGGACATTCCGGAAACGAATCAGAGCAAGAGTGGCCGCGAGCGCGCTATTGCGTTGGCACGGCGCGAGAACCTCACTGTTCGACAGCTTGCGCAGCGCTTTGGCGGCTATGCGGGCCTGTCGTTCGTGGGGACGCCCAAGACCATTGCCGATGAAATGGAGCAGTGGCTCGTCGAGGACGGCAGCGACGGTTTCAACATCATGTTCCCCTATCTGCCGGCCGGGATCGACGACTTCGTCGATCGGGTTGTTCCGGAGCTGCAGCGGCGCGGCATCTTCCGTCGCGAGTACGAGGGGCGCACGTTGCGCGAAAACCTCGGCCTGCCGCGCCCGCCGAACAAGTATTTCTCGGATTGAATAAGCATCTGAGAAACACTTCGTTGGCTGAGGACGGAAACTCCCTACATTGGCAGTGTCGGCCCCCTGCAGGGGCCGGCCGCGGTGATTTGGGGCCAAGAGACTTGCGCCGCGTCATCAAACGCTAAGGTTTCGCGAGCGGCGCTTGCGAACTCCTGATCAGAAGGAGCTCTGAGATGATCAAACTGCCGAGTGCAATGAGCGCACACAAGACTGCCGTACGCAGCGTGTGCTGCGACCGCTGCTGTTGTTGCTGAGGCAAGTGCTGCCCCGCCCATCGTGCGGGGCATGATCCGCAACATCCAATTCGACAGTCCGAACAGCAGAGGCGCCGCTATCGCGGCGAACGGTAGAGCTATGTCTGAAGGCTACACAGTGGAAGACACGCAGGGTGAAACCATAGGCATCGTCGTGCGCAAGGAGAGCGGGCGCGGGTTCCGCTTCTTCTCCTCAACGCGCGCGTTCGATGCGCTCGATGGCCACATCTTCGCGAGTGCCGAAGCGGCGCAGCGCGCAGCCCGCGATATCGAGGGGGTCGGCAAACGCGGATGGCGAGCCGTAACAGGTACGGTCGAAGGCAGAACGGGGGCGGTCGCATGAGCAGCTTGCTCGATGCGCTCCGTAGCTTTGCGGCGTGGTGGCGTGAAGGCCTGGTGGCCGCGAACGCACATGCCTTGCTGGAGCGGGACCTATCGAACCCGGGTAACCGAGAGGTGGACAACGAGGCGGATCGTGAGGTTTGGGAAGAAGAACGCGCCCGCCTCGTGCTTTCTCCTTGGTGGCTTTGATCGGCCGAGTGGTCGTCACCGGCTTGTGTCGGATGCCGGTATCAGGATAACTCCGGACGAAGATCAAGCTTCGTCCGGAGTTTCTCGCATCATGGACCTGCAACTCTCAGGCCGCCGCTGCCTCGTAACGGGCGCCAGTTCCGGGATCGGTCGCGCGGTGGCGGCAGCACTGGCCGCGGAAGGCGCTTTCGTCGCCATCGCTGCCCGTGATGCGAGCGCACTCGAAACCTTGTCGCATGAGATCGTGGGCAAGGGCGGCGAGGCGCCGGCAATCTTCACGGCCGACCTAGCCGCGCCCGACGGTCCGAAGGCGCTCGCGGCGGCCGCGCTTTCCGCGCTGGGTGGTATCGACGTGCTGATTAACAATGCTGGTGGTTCGCGCCCGCTTCCGCCCGATGCCGGAGACGACATCTGGGAGGAATCCTTTGCGCTGAACTTCCGCTCGGCGCGCAAGCTCACCGAGGCGCTCGTGCCCGGCATGAAAGCCGCGAAGTGGGGTCGCATCGTCAACGTCACGGGCGCGATCGTCGCCAAGGCGCTCAACGCGGCCTCGCCGGCCAAGGCGGCGCTCGAAAGCTGGTCGAAGGCGCTCGCCGCCGACCTCGCGCCGCACGGCATTACAGTCAACTGCATAGCGCCCGGCCGCATCAACAGTGTGCAGATCCTCAATCGCCTCCATCCGACAGAGGACTCGCGCCGTACGTTCATCGAGCGCAATATCCCCGCCGGCCGCTTCGGCGAACCCGAGGAGGTGGCGCCGTTGATCGCATTTCTTGCCTCGCCGCAGGCCGCCTACATCACCGGAACGACTATTCCCGTGGACGGGGGCGCGCTTCGTCTCGCCTTCTAGGAATTGTGGCGCACTCCTTCCTAAAGGCCCCGCGATCCGCGCGGTGTCGCCATGCGCCTCGCCTGTCGCCTGGACGCCGTGGACGTGCTTAGCTGGTAACATCCAGCCGGCAGCAGATCGGGGAGGACACTCAAATGAAAGTCGGTTTCATCGGCCTCGGCACCATGGGTGCCTATATGGCCGCCAATCTCTCGAAATATCTCGAGGCCTCCAATCATGGTCTCGTCGTCCACGATGTCCGGCGCGAGATCGCCAATCCGTTCATCGCTAAAGGCGCACAATGGGCGGCGAGCCCACGCGCGGTTGCCGAGGCGTGCGACGTGGTCTTTCTCTCGCTTCCAGGCCCAAAGGAAGTCGAAGCCGTTACGACCGCGCCCGACACTGGACTGCTCGGTGGCCTGAAGCCAGGCGCGGCAGTGTTCGATCTTTCCACGAATGCACCGAGCATGGTGCGGAAGATCGCTGCGCTCTATGCCGATAAGGGCTGCCACTTCCTCGATGCACCGGTGAGCGGCGGCCCGTCGGGCGCCCGCTCGGGCCGGCTCGCTATCTGGATCGGTGGCAACAAGGCAAGCTTCGACGAGTACAAGGTTCTGCTGGATGCCTTCGCGGATCAGGCGCGCCATATCGGTGCGATCGGAGCTGGCTCGGTTGCGAAGTTGGTGCACAACTGCGCCGGCTATGCCATTCAGACGGCGCTCGCCGAGGTCTTCACCATGGGCGTCAAGGGCGGCGTCGAGCCGCTTGCGCTATGGGACGCCGTGCGAACGGGTGCGTCCGGCCGCAGCCGCACATTCGATCGTGTCGTCGACCAGTTCCTGCCCAACAAGTATGAGCCGCCTTCTTTCGCGCTCAAGCTTGCCTTGAAGGACATGACGCTCGCGACGGATCTTGGGCGCGAGCTGGGTGTGCCCATGCGTGTCTCGAATCTGGCTTATGCCGACATGGTCGAGGCAATGGGACGCGGCTGGGAGGGGCAGGATTCACGCGTTGCGATGAAGCTCCAGAACGAACGCGCCGGCGTCGAAATCGCCGTAGACCCCGAGCGGATCAAAGGGGTGCTGGAGCGCGATCCACTGGCAGCCGGCGACCCCAAGCGATCCTGAGTACAATAACGAGTTCGTATATAAAAGGGCCGCTCCGATATTCTTCGGAGCGGCCCTTCGCAATTGTCAGGTTATCACTCAGCCGGGGCGTGGTGCGACGGCGGCGTGTGTGATGCCGCGATGGCCACCGGTGCGCCAGTCTGCTTCAGCGGGCGATTTCCAGTGAGCGCGCGGAGCATCACGTAGAAGAGCGGCGTCAGGAAGATGCCGAAGAACGTGACGCCGATCATGCCCGAGAATACCGCGATACCCATGGCCTGCCGCATCTCGGAGCCGGCCCCTTCCGAATACACAAGCGGGACTACACCCATGATGAAGGCGAACGACGTCATGAGGATCGGCCGTAGCCTCAGGCGGCTTGCCTCGATCGCGGCCTGAAGCGGTGTCCGACCGGCGAACTCGAGTTCGCGCGCGAACTCCACCATGAGGATCGCATTCTTCGCCGAGAGGCCGACCAGCACCACGAGTCCGATCTGCGTGAAGACGTTGTTGTCTCCGCCGCTGAGCCACACGCCGGTGAGCGCGGCCAGCAGTCCCATGGGTACGATCATGATGATCGACAGCGGCAGCGTCAGGCTCTCGTACAGCGCGGCGAGCACGAGGAACACGAGCAGGACAGAGAGCGGGAAGACCAGGATCGCCGAGTTGCCCGCGAGAATCTCCTGGTAGGTCAGCTCCGTCCACTCAAAGGCGATGCCTCGCGGTAGTGTCTCGGCGGCGATGCGCTCCACTGCTGCCTGGGCCTGACCGGACGAGTAGCCGGGGGCCGGACCGCCGGTGATGTCAGCCGACAGGAAGCCGTTGTAACGCATCGCACGCTCGGGCCCCGAGGCCTGCTCGACTTTGAGGAGTGCCGAGAGCGGGATCATGTCACCCGTCCGCGAGCGCACCTTGAGCTGGCCGATGTCGTCCGTGCGGGCGCGGAACTGCGCATCCGCCTGCACGCGCACCGAGTAGGTACGTCCGAAGCGGTTGAAGTCATTGACGTACAGCGAGCCCAGGTAGATCTGCATGGTCTCGAAGACGTCGGTGACGGCAACGCCGAGCTGACGGGCACGCGTACGATCGATCTGGGCATAGAGTTGCGGCACGTTCACCTGGTAGCTCGTGAAGAGACCCGCGATCTCAGGCGTCTGGGCGGCGCGTGCGAGGAAGGCGTTGCTTGCCGCGCTGAGTGCCTCGTAGCCGAGACCCATGCGGTCCTCGATCTGCAGCTTGAAGCCACCTACTGTGCCGAGGCCCGCAACCGGCGGCGGCGGGAACATGGCAATGAATGCATCCTGGATGCCCGCGAACTTCTGGTTCAGAGCCATGGCGATCGCTGGACCCGAGAGCTCAGGCGCGTGACGCTCCGCGAAGGGCTTCAGGCTGACGAAGACGATACCGGCGCTCGCGCTGTTGGTGAAACCGGCGATTGAGAGACCGGGAAAGGCAATCGCGTTCTCGACGCCCGGCTGCTTCAGCGCGATCTCACCCATACGACGGATCACATCCTCCGTGCGATCGAGCGTGGCGCCGTTCGGGAGCTGAGCAAAGCCGACGAGGTATTGCTTATCCTGTGCCGGGACGAAACCCGAAGGCACGATCTTCATCACGCCGAAGGCTGCGGCGATCAGCATCAGGTAGACGCCGAAGCCGGCGGCCTTGTGCGAGAGAACACCTCTGACGCCACCCGAGTAGGCATTAGTCCCGCGGTGGAATACCGCGTTGAATCCGCGGAAGAGCCAGCCGAGTGTGAAATCGAGGAAGCGTGTCAACCGATCCTTGGGAGCGTCGTGGCCCTTGAGAAGCAAGGCAGCGAGCGCCGGCGAGAGCGTCAGCGAGTTGATCGTCGAGATCACGGTCGAAATGGCGATCGTCAAGGCGAACTGACGGTAGAACTGCCCCGTCAGGCCGGTTATGAACGCGAGCGGCACGAACACGGCGACAAGCACGAGACCGATCGCAATGATCGGCCCTGAGACCTCCTGCATGGCCTTGTAAGTGGCCTCGCGAGGTTGAAGACCTTCCTCGATATTCCGCTCGACGTTCTCCACGACGACAATGGCGTCATCGACCACGATGCCGATGGCGAGCACGAGACCGAACAGCGTGAGCGCATTGATCGAGAAGCCCAGCAGGTACATCACGGCAAAGGTGCCGACAATGGATACAGGAACGGCAGCGAGGGGGATGATCGATGCGCGCCACGTCTGCAGGAAGAGCACGACGACGATGACGACGAGAACGATGGCCTCGAGTAGCGTCATCACAACCGCTTCGATCGAGGCGCGCACGAACTGCGTCGGATCGTAGACGATGCCGTAGTCCACGCCATCGGGCATGTTCAGCTTCAGCTCCGCCATGGTGGCGCGCACCTGCTGGGAGATCTGCAGGGCGTTGGAGCCCGGAGCCTGGAAAATACCAATGCCGACCGCCTGCTTGTTGTTGAGCAGAGAGCGCAGTGCGTACTCGGCCGCACCAAGCTCCAGCCGAGCGATGTCACGCAGGCGCACGATCTGGCCGTTCGCACCAGCCTTCACGACGATCTCGCCAAACTCCTCCTCACTTTGGAGGCGGCCGAGCGCGTTCACGGGAAGCTGGAGGTCGATGTGCATGGGCGCCGGCGAGGCGCCAATTGTACCGACGGCGGCCTGCACGTTCTGTGCGCGAATCTCGTTGACGACATCGGCGGCGGACAGACCGACTTCGGCCGTCTTGGCCGGATCGAGCCAGATGCGCATGGAGTACTCGCCGCCACCGAACATATTGACCTGCCCCACGCCCTCGATGCGGGCGAGGCGATCCTTGACGTTGAGCACTGCATAGTTGCGCAGATAGTTGATGTCGTAGCGATCGTTCGGCGAGAGGAGATGCACCACCATGGTGAGATCTGGTGCGCTCTTCACCGTCGTGATGCCGAGGCGGCGCACTTCTTCGGGAAGGCGGGGCTCTGCCTGACCGACGCGGTTCTGCACGAGCTGCTGCGCCTTGTCGACATCGGTGCCGAGACGGAAGGTCACAGTCAGCGTCATGACGCCATCGGTGGTCGCCTGGCTGCTCATGTAGAGCATGTTCTCGACGCCGTTGATCTGCTCTTCGAGCGGCGTCGCAACTGTCTCGGCAATGACCTTCGGGTTGGCGCCAGGATACTGTGCGCGCACCACGATCGAGGGTGGCGCGACCTCCGGGTACTCGGAGATCGGCATGACGCGAAGTGCCAGCAGGCCGGAGAGGAAGATCAGTACCGACAGCACGCCGGCAAAGATCGGGCGATCGATGAAAAATCGGGAAATGTTCATGACGGGCTCGCAGGGAGGGTTGGACCGCTCCCCGCAGGACCGGTCAGATGAAGTTGCTCAAAGTGGATCTCACGATGTGAGGCACTACTGCTGCGTGGACTTGGTCTGGATTGTGCCCGTATGCACGTCGTTGGACGTCATACGCTCCATGCTCGCCGGCTCGGGAGAGACGACAGCGCCAGGCCGCACACGCTGGAGGCCGCTGACGACGATACGCTCGCCGGCATCGAGGCCGCTCGTCACGATACGCAGGCCGTCGGCCATGGAACCGAGCGTGATTTCGCGGTAGGCCGCCTTATTGTCACCGCCGACCACGATCACGAACCGCTTGCTTTGGTCTGTGCCGATGGCGCGCTCGCTGACGGCCACGACCGGTGCATTCCGCGGCTGGGCCATGCGCACGCGCACGAATTGGCCGGGTATCAGCCGCCCGTCGGCGTTATCAAAGATCGCGCGCAGACGCACCGTGCCACTGGTCGCATCGACCTGATTGTCGATGAGCTGAAGGCGACCATTTACCCACGCACCATTGGCTGCCGGATTCGAGATCTCGACCACGACGGCGCCAACTTCGGCGGCAGCATTCGCCTCGGGGCTCAGCGCCGACAGAACGCGCGACACCGTTGCCTCATCGGCGTTGAAGCTCGCGTAGATCGGGTTGATCGAGACGAGATTGGTCAGCACGGGAGCGCTGGGGCCGGCGGCAACGAGATTGCCGATCGTGACCTCAAGACGGCCGACGCGACCGGCAACCGGCGCCTTGACTTCCGTGTACTCAAGATTGAGGCGAGCCGCCTGGAGCGCTGCCTTGGCGGCGCGGAGCGCAGCTTCGGCCTCGTTGTAGGCGTTGGCGCGCTGATCAACATCGCGCTCGGAATGCGCCGGGCTGCCGAGCAGTCGGCGTGCGCGCTCGGCCTCGGTGCGGGTGAACACGACGCGCGCCTCGGCCGAGGCTACCTGCGCTTCGAGGCGCTCGACCTCGGCGGCGTACGGGGCGGGATCGATGGTGAAGAGCCGTGCACCTTTTTCGACGAGGGCGCCTTCACGGAAATGCACTTCCTGGACAGTGCCGGCTACGCGCGAACGCACGTCGACCCTGTCGACGGCCTCGAGGCGGCCCGAAAACTCGTCCCAAACCATCACCTGCCGCGGCTCGATGGTTGCGACCGAGACGGATGGCGGCGGGGGGGCGGCCTTCGCGGCGGGGCTTTCGGAGTGGCTGGGTGCCGACGTGTAGAGAGCGGCGCCCGTGGCGGCGCTTGCTGCCAGAACGGTCGCCAAGACCCAGAGGCCGGTGCGGCTCGCCTTCTTTGGCCGCTCGGGCTCCTGAGGCACGGTGTTGATGTCGGTGCTCATGATCATCTCTTTCTTCTTTTGTCTCAGGTCTTTGTACTTGTTTTCGGTCTTGCTTGATGGAGCGGCCGTTGCTCAGGCGGTTCCGCTCCCGACTTCCATTTCGCTTCTCAACTCTGTGTGGACTTGCTGCACCCCATTTCGAGGACGTTCGCGAACTTCCGAAGCCGACACTGGCTCGACGACTTTTCGCTCTCGCTTCTTGCTTTCACCGTGCCAGCTGCGGCCGTCACACGAAATCATACGCAGGTTTGTATGGCGCACCGTTTGGTTGCGCCTACTCGCCGATTGCCTTTTCTGCTGCCCTCAGCGCACGCTCAATTACGCGTCGCGTCATCGCCCGGCCGAGCCTTCCCAGTCCCGTTCCCGGAGCGAGGCCTCGAACTTGGTGCAACGGATCGCGCTCCGGACAGCGTTCTAGGCAATTGGGTATCGGAGCCATGCCGCCCCCTGTTGTCAGCTATTCTGTACCGATCGGTAGATAATAGGTGACAAAGCCCCTGTCAACGCTTATTTGTACCGTCGAGTACGGAAATAAAATGACGCTCGCAGAGATGTGAAGGAGAGCGCGCCATGGCCAAAGGCCGCCCCAGAGAATTCGACGCCAACGACGCGCTGGACAAAGCCATGATGGTGTTCTGGCAGCAGGGCTTCGAGGGCGCCTCGCTGACCGAGCTGACTGATGCCATGGGCATCAGCCGGCCGAGTCTTTATGCCGCTTTCGGCAATAAGCAGGAGCTGTTCCGACGCGCCCTCGAGCGGTACGTGGAAACAGGCCCTGCGGCGGAATATCGTGCGGCCCTCGCAGCGCCGACGGCGCGCGGGGTCGTCGAGCGTCTTCTGCGCCGGGCGGCCGAGGCCATGACCGACCCCTGCCATCCGGCAGGTTGCATGGTCGTGCGGGGCGCGTTCTCGTGCAGCGAGGCCGAGCAATCCATCAAGGAGGAGCTGTCGACACTTCGCTGCACAGGCGAGGCCGAGCTCACGGATCGCTTCGAGCGCGCCAAGGCCGAGGGCGACCTTCCGGCGCCCAGCAACCCGGCGGCACTTGCCCGGTATGTGGCGGCGCTTCTGCAGGGCATGTCCGTGCAGGCTGCCAACGGTGCGACGCGCGAGCAGTTGCTCGATGTCGCTGAGATGGCGCTCACCTCCTGGCCATCATAGGCGCACACTCGCGCGAATCCCATCGCGTGGCTCTTTCGTTTCGTCTAGCCTCAGCACGCTAAGCCGACCTTGCCGATGGAGCTGGGTTGTGACCAGCCGCGCTCTACGGCATCGAGAACAGGCCAATCGTTTTCTCGGGATGGAGACGATGCCATGTCGCTGCGTGCCGACGCCAAGCCATTCGATTCCGCAGAGACTGCCAGCATCGAGGAACTGCGCGCGCTGCAGCTCGCGCGCCTTAGGGACACGCTCTCGCGCACCTATGAGCGCGTACCGCATTATCGCGCGAAGTTCGATGCGGGAGGCGTTCATCCGCGCGACCTGAACTCACTCGCGGATCTCGCGAACTTCCCGTTCACGACGAAAGAGGACCTGCGCCAGAACTATCCATTCGGCATGTTTGCCGTGCCCATGGACAAGGTCTCGCGCGTTCATGCTTCGAGCGGCACAACGGGACAGCCAACGGTCGTCGGATATACGCAAGGCGATGTGGGGACATGGGCCCGGCTCATCGCGCGCTCGATCCGTGCGGCCGGCGGCAAGCCGGGAGATCGTATTCATGTCGCGTACGGCTACGGTCTTTTCACCGGCGGCTTGGGTCTGCACTACGGGGCCGAACAGCTCGGCTGCACCGTTATCCCTGTCGGCGGCGGCTTCACCGAGCGTCAGGTGCAGCTCATCAGGGATTTCAAACCGGACATCATCGCGGTGACGCCATCGTACCTTCTCGCCATCGCCGACGAGTTCGATCGCCGGGGCATCAATGCGCGCGACACGAGCCTGCGCATTGCGATCTGCGGCGCCGAACCCTGGACGGAAGGCATGCGCGATGAAATCGAGCGGCGCATGGGCTTGCAGGCCGTCAACCTCTATGGACTTTCCGAGGTCATCGGTCCTGGCGTTGCTCAGGAGTATGCCGCGAGCAAGGGCGGCCTGACCATCTGGGAGGATCACTTCCTGCCCGAGATCATCGATCCCGAGACGGGTGCGGTGCTGCCCGACGGAGAGGAGGGTGAGCTGGTCTTCACGTCGCTCACCAAGGAGGCTATGCCCATTGTCCGCTATCGCACGCGCGATTTGACCCGATTGCTGCCGGGCAACGGGCGCGCCATGCGCCGCATCGAGCGCATCAAAGGCCGCAGCGACGACATGCTCATCATTCGCGGCGTCAACGTCTTTCCCTCGCAGATCGAAGGCGTTCTCGCGACCATCCCAGAATTGGCGCCTCACTACATTCTCGAAGTCTCGCGTCCTGCTCAGCTCGATGAGCTCGAGGTCATCGTCGAGACGCGATTGGTATTGGGGGCAGATGCCGAAGCAGCTCTCGCGCGCCGTGCCGAGCATCTGATCAAGGCCCTCGTCGGCGTGACGAGCAACGTGCGTGTTGCTCAACCGGGCGCCGTCGAGCGATCGCAAGGCAAAGCGCGTCGCATCATCGACAAGCGGTCGAAGGAGCGCTCATGAGCAATCCGAGTGCGATAGGTATCCTTGCTTCTGCCGGTCTTCCTGCGCAGGTGGTTGCGGACTGGCTGGCAACTGAGCCCAAGGGAACCGTCGATTTTTCGTCCGACCAGCGTGCCTATGGCGCATTTTGGAACGAGGGCGCGCGCTTCATCTCCGCCCTACCGAAGAAACCCTCACGGAGCGCCGCCGAGCGCGCCGCCGCGGAAGCCATTCTCTCGGTCACGCGTGGTGCGCGCGACCGCTTTCTTGCAGCGCATACACGCGCGCTATACGACGCGCTGACTGCAGGCCGCACGCGCTTCGTGCGTATCGAGGAACTGGTCTTTCTGGCGGCCGATGCGGTGCCGGGGCTTGTGCCCTCCCGGCAAGAGGTTGCCATTGAGGCCGCCCTCAATCAGGGCGACAAGGATGGCGTCGAGATCGACCAAGGCCTGTTCGTCGCGCGCGTTCTCGCGGACGAGCTTGCCGGTTCTCATCTCTGTCACGCCATGCTGCTGCCGCGCGCCGAAAGTGTGGAGGCCGCATCGCGGTTCGCCGCCGACGGCAGCCTCGATCTCGGCGCCGCTCGGCTGGAGCGGCAGGGACGAATTATCCATTTCATTGCCACCAACCCGCGCTTCCTCAATGCCGAGGACGATACGACGCTCGATGCCGCAGAGATTGCGACCGATGTCGCGATCCTCGATCCGGCAAGCGATATAGTGGTCATGCGCGGTGGACCTGTCGAGCACCCGAAGTACCGCGATCGCCGGATCTTCGGCGCGGGGATCAACCTGACGCACCTCTACCGCGGCGCCATTCCTTACCTGTGGTTTCTACGCCGCGATCTCGGATTCGTGCACAAGATCTACCGCGGCGTCGCGCGGCCCGATGTGTTCCCCGACGATGCCAACGGCTGCGGCATCGAGAAGCCTTGGGTCGCCGCCGTCGACGCGTTCGCCATCGGCGGCCATTGCCAGCTTCTGCTCGTCATGGACTATGTCATTGCCGCATCCGACGCCTTCATGACGCTGCCGGCGCGCAAGGAGGGGATCATTCCGGGCCTCGCCAATCTGCGTCTGCCGCGTTTCGTCGGCGATCGGCTTGCGCGCCAGGCCATTCAGCTCGAGCGGCGCCTTCTGTGCGACTCGCCCGAGGGACGGCTCATCTGCGACGAGATCGTCCCGCCCCAGGACATGGTGGCCAGTATCGAAGGGGTCGTGGCTGACTTGACGGGCGCCGGGGCCGTCGGAGCGATCGGGAACCGCCGTGCGCTGCGCCTCGGGCAGGAACCCATCGACCTGTTCCGGCGCTACATGGCCCTCTACACCCGCGAGCAGGCCTTCTGCCATTACAGCCCCGCTCTCATCGCCAATCTCGAGCGCAATTGGGCCGCGCAGAGCCGCCGGATTTAGGCGCCAATCCCAGGCGCGACAAAATGAGCGCGCCGCTATGATCCAGATCAATTGATCGCCGCCCGGTGTCGTGTTCAAGGAAGGCATGAGCACGGATCCGCACGACATTCGGGATATCCAGGCGCGCCGCGCTGTTGCCGCGGCCGAGGTGCAGGCCCGCACCGGCATTGACGAGGACATGATCCGGCGGCTCGTGCACACGTTCTATGATCGCATCCGGGCGGACGAAGTGCTCGGGCCGATATTCGCGGCACGCATTTCCGATTGGACGCCTCACCTTGAGCGCATGTGCGCCTTCTGGTCGTCCGTGACGCTCGTGACGGGGCGCTATCATGGCCGGCCGATGCAGGCCCATGCCCCGTTGCCGGTCGATGCTTCGCACTTCGACCGCTGGCTCGCGCTCTTCGCTGAGATCGCCAACGAAGTTTGCCCTCCGGCGGCCGCGGCCTATTTTGTCGAGCGGGCGCGAATGATCGCCGAGAGTCTGGAACTCGGGATCGGAACGATGCGTGGCCTGATGCTGGCCAAAAGCGAGCGATTGCCGCCGGCATCCTGAACGCTTGAGGTCCTCACCTTCCGCGCGATTCCCCTGCTGCTTCCTGTGCGTCACGCATGAAATTCGTCCAGCGCCCGGGCTTGTCACCTGTGCCGGTGGGAGTGCACATTCGCTGCGGCATCAATGGAAGCAGGTACGCAGCAATGGAAAAGCCGATCGAGGATCTGGTCAAGGCGCAGGTAGCGCAATGGCATGGCGTCACACCGCCGAATCCTTCTGCCGAAGAGGCAGCCAAGGCCATGGCCGGCCTGATCGAGAGCTTCGAGAAGCTGCGCGGGGAGCTACGGTTCGAGGATGAGCCGTCGAGTTTCGAGGCGGCACTTCTGGAGACCAAGGAGCGCGCGCCATGAATGCTTTTGACGCACCGGGCACTTCGCTTGCCAGCCTGACGCTCGTCGAGGCCGCCGACGGCATCAGCAGTGGCGAATTCAGCGCTGTCGATCTCGCGACCGCAGCCTTCAAGGCTTTCAAGGCCGGCGACAAGGCACTCAACTCGGTCATCTCACTCGAGGAAACGGAAGCGCTCGAAGCTGCCGCCGTTCTCGACAAGGAACGCAAGGGCGGCCAGATCCGCGGTCCGCTGCACGGTGTGCCACTCGCGCACAAGGACATGTACTACCGCGCCGGCAAGGTCTGCACGGCGGGCTCGGAAATTCGCCGCTCATTCGTCCCGGCGTACACATCGACGGCGATCTCACGGCTCGAAGCCGCCGGCTCGTTCACGATCGGCACGCTCAACATGGCCGAGTTCGCGCAGAACCCGACCGGCCACAACGCGCATTTCGGTCACTGCCGCAATCCATGGAACGCCGACTATTGCCCCGGCGGTTCTTCGTCCGGCTCGGGAGCGGCCGTCGCCGCCCGCTTCATCTACGGCGCGCTCGGCTCCGATACTGGTGGCTCGATCCGCTTGCCGGCGACCATGTGCGGCATCACGGGCATCAAGGGAACGCAGACGCGCGTCTCGCGCTATGGCGCCATGCCACTGTCGTTCACGTGCGACAACGTCGGGCCGCTGGCGCGTACGGCGCGGGACTGTGCGCGTCTGCTCAAGATCATCGCTGGGCACGACCCCGCCGATCCAACTTCCTCGAAGGAGCCCGTGCCCGACTACGAGGCAGGACTCGACGGCGACATCCGCGGCCTGCGCATCGGCATTCCCACGAACTTCTTCTTCGACGGTGCCGATCCTGAGGTCGTAGCCGCATTCGATGGGGCGATGGAGGTGCTGAAGGCGCGAGGCGCGACGCTCGTTAGGCTCACGATCCCGCATATGGATGCGATCAGCACGTACGGCGCCATCGTGTCGCGCGTCGAGGGATCGACTATTCACGCGCAATGGCTGCGCGAGCGCTCCCAGGCCTACTCGGTCGCGCTCGCCGCGCGCCACTATTCGAGCCTCTCGCTTCCGGCGGCCTACTATCTCGAAGCTCTTTCGCGCCGCGGTCCGATCCTGCGCGCGCTTGGCCGCGAGGTGTTCGACAAGGTCGATGCCTTCGCAGTGCCGACAATTCGCATGAAAGTTCCGACGCTTGCCGCGACAGATGTCGACGCTGGCGTGCCCGGGGCCCTAGATGCCTTTGGCGCGATTGCCGCGAACACGCGCCCGATTAACTACATGGGGCTCCCGGGTGTCAGTGTGCCGTGCGGCTTCGACAGCGACGGTCTGCCGATCGGCTTCCAGATCCAGGGCCGCCCGTTCGGCGAAGGTCGAATTCTGAAGATTGCCGACGCTTATCAGAGCGATACGGACTGGCACCGGCGTCGGCCGTCGATCGCAGCGTAGGCTACGCGAAGCTATTTCGGCGTCGCTCTGATGCAGCGGACCATGCGCGTCGGCTCGATCCACGTCTCGGGTGGCGGCACGGCGCAGGCCGGTTCGGCATGGCGGCAGCGCGGCGCGAAGGCGCATCCAGGCGGCAGTGCAGCTAGATTTACCGGAGAACCCGGGATCGCTTCGAGGCGCTTGCCGCGCATGGCGCCGTTGACCGTCGAGGCCAGCAGGCCCTGCGTGTAGGGATGCTGAGGCTCGCGGATAACCGCGCGCACTGGCCCCGTCTCGACGAAGCGGCCGGCATACATCACGGCAATACGGTCCGATATCTCGACGGCCACGCCGACGTCGTGCGTGACGAAGAGGACGGCCATGCCGAGCTCGCGCTGGAGGCGGTGCAAGAGCTGCAGGATCTGGATCTGCACGGTCGCGTCGAGCGCGGTCGTCGGCTCGTCGGCAAGTAGGAGGCGCGGCCGGCAGGAGAGCGCGAGCGCAATCATGGCGCGCTGGCGCATACCGCCTGACATCTCGTGCGGATAGTTGTCGAGCCGTCGCGCGGGCGAGGGGATCTGCACCATTTCGAGCAGTTCGAGGGCGCGCTTCCTGGCATCGCTCTCCGAGAGGCCGTCGTGACGCTTCACCGTCTCGATGATCTGGTTTCCGATGGTGAAGACCGGATCGAACGAGGTCATCGGCTCCTGGAAGATCATGGCGACCTCGCCGCCGCGCAGGTCGCTGAGCGCGGGAGCACCGAGGCTCAGGATGTCCTCGTCGTCGACTGTGATCTCGCCCGATATCTTCGTGAGATGCGGTGGCAGGAGCCGCATCATCGCGCGCAAGGTAACGCTCTTGCCGGAGCCCGACTCGCCGAGAATGCAGAGTACTTCGCCGGCATCGACCGTGAAGCTCACGCCGTTCACCGCGTCGATCGTTCGATCGCGTGTGATGAAGCGGACGGTCAGGTTGTTGACGCGCACGAGCGGCTTCGCGCCTTCGTTGGCGGCAGTGCATTCTTTGGGGATGGTGGCGACGCTCATACCGGCCTTCTCCCTCAAGCCGCAGCTGCCGGCGCGGCGCTGTGGCCAGACCCTGGGATCAGCATATGGCACGCGGCGAGATGATCGCCGGTGGGATTTCCCGTGCCCGTATTGGCGGCGAGCTTCGGTTCGCGCGTGGAGCAGCACATCTCGGCGTGTGCGCAGCGTGTGTGGAAGCGGCAACCGGGGGGCGGATTGATCGGGTTCGGCGGATCACCCGTGAGTGTCGCCTGCTTGCCGCGGTTGTCCGGGTCCATGGATGGCATCGCACCGAGCAGCGCACGCGTGTAGGGGTGGCGCGGATTTCCGTAGATGCTGTCGACGGGGCCAACTTCGACGATCTTGCCGAGGTACATCACGAGCACGCGGTCGCTGATGTATTGCACGACATTGAGATCGTGCGAGATGAAGACGTAGGTCAAGCCGAGTTCATTCTTGAGGTCGACGAGTAGGTTCAATACTTGCGCCTCGACGGACTTGTCGAGCGCCGAAACGGGTTCATCCAGGACGATGACGCGAGGCTCGAGCGCGAGCGCGCGAGCGATGTTCACGCGCTGGCGTTGCCCGCCGGAGAGCTCGTGCGGGTATCGCGTCGCGAACAGTTCCGGATCGAGCCCCACCTTGCCGAGGAGACTGCGCGCACGCGTGCGGGCCGCCGACCAGGAGAGGCCATGCACGGTCGGGCCGTAGGCAATGGTATCCTCGATCGTGCAACGCGGATTGAGCGAGGAATAGCTGTCCTGAAACACCATCTGGACTTGGCGGCGGAACTCGCGTGCCGTGAGGCCACTCGCATCGCCGATTGCGCGGCCTTCAAGTGTGATGGTGCCCGCATCCGCCTCGAGAAGGTGGATCAGCAGGCGTGCGGTTGTCGACTTGCCGCAACCGGATTCGCCGACAATGCCGAGCGTTTCGCCCCGGCGCACGGCGAACGAGATGTCGTCAACGGCCTGGACGGTCGCCACCTGGCGCTGGAGCAACCCGCCGCGGATCGGGAAGTAGCGGCGCAGCGCATACACTTCGAGGAGGACATCCGCGCTCATAGAAATGACCTCATATGCGTACGTCCATGGCCGTGCGCAGTCCGTCGCTCGTCAGGTTGAAGCACATGGACGTTATGAAGATCATCGCGCCGGGAAGTGCCGCGACGAGCGGGTTGACCCAGATGGCTTGACGGAGATTGTTCAGCATCAGGCCCCACTCGGCATCCGGCGGTGTGACGCCGAGGCCGAGGAAGCTCAGGCCCGCCGCGAGGATGATCGAGATCGAGATCAGGGATGTCGCATAGACGAGGATCGGTCCGAGCACGTTGTTGAGGATGTGGAAGCGGATGATCGACGCGGGACGCGCGCCGCTTGCGCGAGCAGCCTCGACAAACTCGGCCGAGCGCACTTGCGTCGTCACGGTCTCAGAGATGCGTACGATCGGTGGGATGAACGTGATGGTGAGCGCGAGGATGGTATTGCCGAGCCCTGAGCCGAGCATGCCGCAAATGGCAATCGCCAGCAGGATCGAGGGGAAGGCATAGAGAATATCCATGCTGCGCATGATCAGGCTGTTGATCATGCCGCCGCTGTAGCCCGCGAGCAGACCGAGGCTGCCACCAATAAGAAGTGCGAAGGCAACGGGTGCGACACCACAGAGCAGCGAGAGGCGCCCGCCGTAGAGAATGCGGCTGTAGAGATCGCGGCCGACCTCGTCGGTGCCGAGCCAGTGTCCGTTGTAGCCCGGGGACTTGAGACGTGCGAGGACGGAGCTCGCCAAGGGGTCGTGTGTCGCGAACAGCGGCGCCGCGACGGCCATGAGTACAATGCATGCGAGCAGGATCATGACGGCGAGGGTGACGCGGTCGGCGAGCAGACGTTCGCGCACCCGCGTCCAGTAGCCCTTGCCCGCTTCGGCGCGGCGTACCGCGTCGGGTGTGGGAACGACGATGGTGTCCTGCGTGGCCATGAGTCGGGGCCTAGCGTCGGATGCGCGGGTCGATCAGTGCTTGCAGCACGTCGACCAGGATGTTGATGACGACGAAGATGGTGGCGAGCACCAGGATCGTGGCGGAGAGGACGGGAATATCGCGCCGGAAGATCGCGAGATTGAGTAGGCTGCCTGAGCCAGGCCAGTTGAAGACGGTCTCGACGAGAATGGAACCGCCGAGCAGGTAGCCGAATTGTAGGCCCATAAGTGCCAGCGCCGAGGGCGCGGCGTTTTTCATGATGTGAAGCAGAACGCGCGGACCTCTGAGGCCTTTAGCCTGCAGTGCCGACACGAACTCCATGGAACGGATCTCGAGCACATTGGCGCGCACGAGGCGGCTGATGACGCCCATCGGGATGAGGGAGAGCGTGACCACGGGAAGAATGAGATGCTGGATGTGCTCCCACGTCGTTGGGAACCCCTCCGGTCCCATGCCCTGACCAGGCAGAATATTGAGGGACACGGCGAAGATCGCGACAAGGACCATGCCGACCCAGTAGTGCGGCAGGCTCACGCCGGCGATGGCAACGCCCGAGAAGAGCTTGTCGAGCCAGGAGCCGTTGTAGTAGGCGGCGAGCGCGCCGAGCAGCACGCCGAGCGAGAAGCCGAGGAAGACGGCGGGGAGCGCGATCTTCATCGTGTTGGCCAGAGCGCCGAAAAGCTCCTCCGCGACGGGCTGGTTCGTGAAGATCGACGTGCCGAGATCGCCGCTGGCCATGGCCTGGAGCCAGCGCAGGTACTGGATGTGAGCGGGCTGATCGAGACCGAAGCGGGCGCGGATCATGTCCGCGACTTCCTTCGGCGCCTCGGGCGGGATCATGATGTCCGCCGCATCGCCCGGCACCATTTTCATGAGAACGAACACAACCATCGACACGCCGAGCAGGATCGGAACGGCGTAGAGAACTCTGCGAACGATAAAGAACCACATGAGCCCGAGAGCCTCGCATAGCAAGGGATGGGGCGCCCCTCTCCGCCTCGGGTGGGCGGAAAGGGACTATGCCTTGTCGCTGAACGGCGCGCGGATTACTTGATTGAAACGCGCGTCAGATCCTGGAACCAGCTCTGAGCGCTGACGAAGCCCTGCACGCGCTTCGTCATGGCGCGCGGATTGCCGTCGTGGACGATCCAGACCCACGGCGCATCGTCGACGAGGATTTCATGCATAGCCGTGACGGCCTTGTTGAACTCGTCCGCGTTGGGGGCGCTCTCCATCTTGGCGAGGAGGCCGTCGAAGGCGGGGTTCTTCCAGTGACCCCAGTTCGAACCCTTGGGCGTGCTGTTGTCGCCGTAGAACCAGCGCACGACCATCGAGACGTCTGATGAGACGAGGCTGATGTTGAGAGCATCCGAGTTGGCCGCCTGCGATGCCGTCGGCTCGTTGCGGAAGGCGACGAGCATCGTGCCCCACTCGACGACCTCGAAGCTGATGTCGAAGCCGCACTGCTTCATGGACTGCTGCAGGAACTCGTTCATGGGCAGTGGCAGCATCTGACCCGAGCCGGAGGTCGAGATCATGATCTTGCCTTTGGCCGGCTTGTCGGGGCCGTAGCCTGCTTCGGCCAGCAGCTTCTTGGCCATTGCAGGATCGAACTTATAGGCGTTCTTGGGATTGCCGAAGCGCGCGTCGGTCTTCTTGAAGAAGCCGACCGAGGGTTCGGCCGTTCCGTTGAGCAGCGTCACGAGGCCATCGCGATCGACGCAATAGTTGATGGCCTGACGGACCTTGACGTCGCGGAAGGGCGAGTCGGCCCGGGCTGTGTTGAGCACCCATGGCCAGACGTGCGGATAGCTGTTGGTGACGACGCTGAAGCCGGCGCCCTTGAGGCCTGCGATGGAGTCTGGCGGCGGCACCTCGACCCAGTCGACCTGGCCTGAACGGAGCGCCGCAAGGCGCGTGTTCGCCTCAGGCATGGGAAAGAGCACGACCTTGTCGACCTTGGGAATGCGATCCTTGTCCCAGTAGTCCTTGTTCTTGTCGAGATCGATGCTGATGCGCGGCTTGAAGTTGCGTGCGATGAAGGGGCCCGTGCCGATCGGCGCCTTCGCGAATTCGGCCCAGTTCCCGGCCTTTTCGAAGGCTGTGGGGCTCACGTAGAAGATCGTCGTCAGCACATAAGGGAAGTAGGAGATCGGGCGCGTCGTCGTGAACTCGATCGTGTTGTCGTCGATCTTCTTGTAGCCGCCGTCGGCAATGTAGGTCGGGCGGCCGCGGTTGATCGCTGACCCCTGCGTATCGAACTGCTTCGAGTCCTTGTTGAAGCTGCGATCGAGATTCCAGACAGCGGCGTCCGCATTGAATGGCGTGCCGTCGTGGAACTTCACGCCTTGCCGCAGCTTGAAGACCCACTTCTTGGGATCGCTCTTGTCCTGGGCCCAACTCTCGGCAAGCCCCGGCTTGATGTCGGCTGGTTTGTCGGCGCTGCTCAGATCCCAGTTCACGAGCGCGTCGAAGGCGGTATAGCCCATGAAGCGCACGCCCTCGAAGCCGTTGTTCGGCACGCCCGTCGTCGTCGGTACGTCGGTCGCCGTCATGGCGATCCTGAGCGTTCCCTGCGCCATGGCTGGAGCTACACCTGCGGCCGCGCCGAGCCAAGCGGCGCTCGTCAGCGCGACGAGGCGGCGCCCCGTCAGAACTCGCCTATTCATGGTACTCTCCCTTTGTATGCGACTTGACGTGACGGACATCTCAGTGCGCGCGAGCCAAGCACTTCTATTGGTGCCGAAAGTATAGGCGGCGCGCATATGCCGAGATAGGCTCATAGTCCAGGCACGGTGCCCGAAACGCAAGCGGATTCAGACGGCTGAGAGTTTCGCGGGTCTCATTTGCGGCGGCGAACCGCAACAAGACAAGGCTGCCAGGGTGCAGTAGAAAAAAGAAAACGATCAAAGCCCGGGAGGACTGTCGGCAATGGCAAGTCGCAGGGAGTGGAGCGAGGGGCTGACGACATCGGGGGCGCCCTCGTCGGATGCCGTTGCGCGTGCGCGCGGCCTTGCCGAGACGCTGCGTACGGCGGCCGATCAAATCGAGGAAGCTCGTGCGCTCCCAACCGACATCGTCGCGGCGCTGCACGAAGCGCGCCTGTTCAGGCTTCTTCTGCCGAAGTCGATCGGTGGCGACGAACTGCACCTGAAGACGCTTGCCGAGGTGATCGAGGCCATCGCGCGTGTCGACGCCAGCACGGCGTGGTGCCTCGGGCAGGCGGCGGGATGCGCCATGTCAGCGGCATACCTCAAGCCGGAGGTTGCGCGCCGCTTCTTCGGCCCCGCCGATGCCGTGCTCGCGTGGGGCGCCGGCATTCAGGGCAAGGCGGTCGCCGTGGATGGGGGCTATCGGATTTCGGGCAAGTGGGCATTCGCCAGTGGCTGTGCGAATGCGACGCTGCTCGGTGGCCACAGCTATGTCTTCGAGGCGGACGGCGCGCCACGTCGGCGTGCCGATGGCCGGCAGCTCGACCGCACGGTTCTGTTCGACGTGTCGAAGGCACGTATCCACGACATGTGGCAAACGCTCGGCCTGCGCGGCACGGCGAGCTATACCTACGAGGTGCAGGATCTGTTCGTGCCCGAGGAGGAGACGATCGATCGCGACCAGTCATCCGAGTTGATGGAGCGCGGCACGCTCTTCATTTTTCCCAGTACGTTTGCGTATGCGGCATCGTTCAGCGCGTTGATGCTCGGCATTGCCCAAAGCATGGTCGACGATCTCGCCGCGCTGGCCAAGACGAAGACACCTCGCGGCGCGCCCTCGTCTCTCATCGAGAGCCAGGTGTTCCAGTCGCAGTACGCACTGCTGGAAGCGCGTCTGCGGGCTGCGCGTGCCTATCTGCACACGACACTCGATGATATCTGGGAGAAGACGCACGCGACGCGCCAGCTGCCGGTCATCGATCGGGCGAATATCAAGCTGGCGACGACCTATGTGATCAATCAGGGCGTCGAGATCGCAGCCGATGCCTATCGCGCGGCAGGGCAGACTGCGATTTTCCCGACGAACCCGTTCGAGCGGCGCCTGCGCGACGCATACTCCGCATCACAGCAGATCCAGGGACGGCCGGCGAACTTCATCACCATCGGGCGGTTGCTGATGGGGCTACCGCCCGACACGCTGGTTGTGTTCGGCTGACGGATCAGCCGCCTGAGTCGCCGCCACCTGCGGCGTTGTAGCCGCGGTGGCCATCGCCGAGCGCTTCGTAACCGTTGTCGGTGACGAGGATCGTGTCCTCTAGCTTGACGAAGCCGCGCGTCGGATGGCCGATCGTCGTCTCGATGGAGATGACATAGCCGGCTTCCAGCGGACGCTCCTTGTCATAGCCCTCGTAGGACATGCGCGGATGGTCCTGCAGACGTGGCGCCTCGTGCGTGACGAGGCCCATGCCGTGCGCCATGAAGTGCGAGTATTTGCGGTGTGGCGACGCGTCGAGCATCTTATCGGCAATGGCCGCGATCTCACCGCCGCGCGCGCCCGCACGGATCGGCTTGCGCACGGCTTGCTGCACCTCATCGACGAACGCGAGCAGATCCGCGTATTCGGAATCCACTTTTCCGCCAACGACGCCCATGCGGCAGAGATCGCCGATGTAGCCCTTGTAGTTGCCGCCGGAGTCGAGCGAGATGATGTCGCCCTTGGCGAGCTTCTGCTCCGAGGGGGCGCGGTTGAGGCTCGTGCCGGCGGTCATCAGGCAGTAGTCGAAGACGAGCCCGCGGCTGACTTCCTCGCGGCGCAGGGCCTCGACGATCTCGAGCTTGGTCGCGCCCGGCATGCAGTGTTTGCGGAAGGTCGTCATCATGGAATCGACGACGCGCTCCGACGCCTCGCGCAGATAGCCGATCTCCTCCGGCGTCTTCTTCGCGCGCAGCCGCTCGAGCGGAAACACCGCATCCACCACGTCGGCGTTGGCGATGCCGCGGCGCAGAACGGCTTCGCCGTCGGCCGGCAGGAAGGCGGCCTCGACGCCAATGCGGCGCACGGGGCCGAGCTTTTTGATGTGGCTCACGACCTCGCTCATGGTCGCCTGCGTGCCGGTGGTACCGAGCTTCAGGGTCGGCTGCCAGAACTTGCCGAGCTCGCGCTCGAAGTTCTCCATCGAGCAGCCGACGTACGCGGCGTTCTCGGGCTTGCCCTTCTGATAGACGATCGCGGGCAGGTAGCGCGTGGTGCCGGCGGCCTCCATGGTGTCGAAGAAGAAGAAGCGATAGCCGCCCAGCATGTACTGGACATTGTGCTTCGAGGTTGCGACCAGCACGTCGATGCCGGCGTCATCCATCAGCTTGTCGAGATGCTTGGTATCGAACGGGATCGGCTTCTTGATTTCGGCTTCGGCAACAGCCATGGGCGAACCTCCTGACAGCGCGTCCTGAATTCTATGCCCCGGTACGGTCGCGCGGCCGCCCGGTGGTTATATCTCAACTATAGCTCCCACTCGGGCCCTGCGGCCACCGCTTTACTGCCCGATCGGACGTATCAGGCCATATCGAGGCGCTTGGCACCCTTGCGGAATAGCTTCATTCCGGATTCGTCGAAGCGAAAGGCGCGGAAGAAATCTTCGACGGAATAATTGGGCAGTACCTTGCGGATCGCAGCCGCGTTCATGCGGGCGGCATCCATTTGGCCGGCCAGTGCCTGAGTGTAGGCGCCGATGGCCACCACATGGGGGTGTGCATTGGGTCGGGTCGCTGCCTTGGCGCCCCAGTCGGCGGCAGCATCGAAATCTCCAAGCCGAACGAGCGCCATGGCGCGGGCGCCAAATATAGCGAAGAGCATCGGGTCGAAGGGGCTCAGCTGGCGAGAGTGTTCCGAAGCGCCAACTGCCGCACTCGCATCACCGGCCTGAGATTGCACGAAGGCAAGCGCGTAGTGGGCAGGTGCGAAGTTCGGGCTGAGGTCCACCGCCGTTCCAAGTTCGGCCACCGACTGATCATGTAGGTTCCGAAGCCACATGGCGCGGCCCATTGCCCAATGCGCGGCAGGATCGCGATCATCGGCCATCAGACTTCGGCCAGCCGCTTCGAATGCCAGGTCGGCCTCGTGATCCCGCGGCTTCCAACCCTGGAATCCATTTTGCCAGTGCGTGAACGAGAGGCCCGCGTACGCACGAGCAAACGTCGGGTCGAGGCGCACGGCCATTTCGAAGAAATGCCGCGCCTGCTCGTTGTCGGCCTTGTTGAAACGGTACATGTGCCAGAGGCCGCGATGGTGCGCCTCCCAGGCATCGAGCGAGTTGGGCGGCCGGAGAATGGCCCGATTGCGTTCCGCGGTTTCGACCTCGCTTGCAATCGAACTGACGATGCGATTTCCGACCTCGTCGAACGCGGCGATCGCCTCGCCGAGTTTGCGGACGAAAACCTCGGCCCACACGATTCGCGCGGTGCGCGTCTCCGCAAGCTCCGCCGCGACGGCGATGTTGGTGCCTTCGAGCTGCACCGATCCGGTTACGATGTAATCGACGTTGAGCGCGCGCGCCGCCGCATCCGGGTCGACGCGGCGCTCCTGCAGCGCAAAGACAGTGCCTTGGGCAATGACGAAAAGGCTGCGCAGCCGAGCGAGGCGCGTGATGATGTCGTGAACGAGGCCGCCTGCATAAGCGCCTTGTCCCTGCGTTCGATCGACGAAGGGCATGACCGCGACCGAGGCGCGGCGCAGCGCGGTCGGCTGTGACAGTGCGGCTGGCTCGCTGGCGGTGGATTGCGCAGTTACCGGTGCTGCCGGAATCGACGACGTGGCTTTGGGGGGAACTACAGATTGCGCTCGGGCGGCGCGCCATGCATTGCGCAGCGGCGTTACGTCGAGGCCTTCGGACTCGAAGAGCCGCACTGTCGTCGCAAGATGCGTCTCGCCATCGGGAATGCGGCCACGGCGAACGAGCGCGCGCAACATGAGCTCGTGGACACTTTGATCGAAGGGCGCAAGCTCGAGCCACTTGTCGAGGTAGCCGAGCACATCTTCCTCTGGCGCGCGTCGGGCGAGATGCTCGAGCACGGCGGTCTGCCGGGCCCGCAAGCGGCGGCGCTCTGCCGTCAGCCACGCATTGAAATGCGGGCTCCGGTCGACATCGAGGCCGTCGATGAGGTCGCCGACGAATAGTGCCGAAAGGGACGCGAGACGCGAGGCATCGAGCGCCTCGATTCCGTTCTGGGTGGCGCTGGCGATTTCCAGAACATCGACGAAGCAGTCGCTGAGATCGAGCCGGATGGTATCGCCCGCAGTTTCGACGCGGCGGCGCTCGGGCGTGTCGACGAGACGCCGGAGTTTGCTGAGACACCAGCGCAGCTCGCCGCGCGGATCATTGGGTACGTCCCATAGCAGCTCGCAGAGGCGGCTGCGTGGTACGGCCAGGCGCGCGATAGCAAGATAGGCGAGGAGCGCACGGACCTTTCGGGAGGAGGGCAGCGCTACTTCCACGCCGTCCCGGCGAACGGACATGCGGCCGAGGAGGCGCACATCGAGCCCGCCGGCAGTGCCGGCGGCGGCCACCTCATGCGTTTCCACGCGCTTTTCCACGCTGCTTCCCACGCCCGCACCCATGGCAGGCCTCTAATTCTGCAATCAGCCGCCGGCCGCCCGAAATGACCCGGGGCGGGCGCGGCGGAGATGAACAGTCGAACGAGCGATCCAGTCAATCGAAAAGGGTACTGCCATGGTTATATCCCCCTCAGCCATCAGTCAAAATACCCAATCGGCCAAGCCTGATCTGACCGCCGTGAAGGCTCGTCAGCAGGGCGCCTGGTCCTCGGGCGATTACGCCGTTGTTGGCACAACTTTGCAGATCGTCGGCGAAGACCTCTGCGAGGCGATGGATCTCCGCGCCGGACAGATGGTGCTCGATGTTGCCGCCGGCAACGGCAATGTATCGCTCGCCGCCGCTCGCCGCTGGTGTGACGTGACCTCGACGGATTACGTGCCGGCGCTGCTCGAGCGGGGCCGCCAGCGCGCCGCCGCCGATCGGCTCACGATCAAGTTCCAGGAAGCCGACGCCGAGGCTCTCCCGTTCGCCGACAACACTTTTGATGCTGTCGTCTCTACATTCGGCGTCATGTTCACGCCGGACCAGGAGAAGGCCGCGTCCGAGCTTATGCGGGTGTGCCGCCCCGGCGGCAAGATCGGTCTCGCCAACTGGACGCCCGACGGCTTCATCGGCCAGCTCTTCAAGACGCTTGGCGGGCACCTGCCCCCGCCGGCAGGGGTGAAGTCGCCGGCACTCTGGGGCAAGCGCGAGCGCATGGCCGAGCTCTTCGGCGCGGGCGCGAGCGCGATCGTGGCCGAGCCGCGCCATTTCACCTTCCGGTATCGCTCGCCCATGCACTTCGTCGATGTCTTCCGCACGTACTACGGGCCGCTGCTCAAGGCATTCGATGCGCTCGAGGGTCCGAAGCAGGCCGCGCTCCATGCTGACGTAATGGACTTGATCGCGCGCTTCAACCGCTCCGGCGACGTCACAATGGTCGCGCCGAGCGAGTATCTCGAGATCGTCGTCACCAAGCGGTGAAGATGACAGCTCGACACACGCCAACCTGAACTATGGGAGGAAAATACTCATGAAATACGTAGTGCGCTTGATTGGGCTGGTTGGGCTGATGTCAGCGACGGTCGTCCTGGCAGCCTTGGCCCAGCACCATGCCGATCACATCATGGTCTCGTCCGCCGAGATGAAATGGGGACCCGTTCCCTCTCTCCCCGCCGGAGCTCAGATCACTGTGATCGAAGGCCCGCTCGACAGGGCGGGGCCGATCACGGCACGCATCAAGTTCCCGGCGAACTATCGCTTGCCGGCACACACGCACCCGGCCATCGAGCATGTCACCGTCCTCTCCGGCACGTTCCACATGGGGACCGGCGACAAGCTCGACATGGAGAAGACTACGCCGCTGAAAGTCGGTGATTTCGCCATCATGCAGGTCGGGACCAGGCACTTCGCTTGGACCGCCGAGGAAACGATCGTCCAGATCCATAGCGTCGGGCCGTGGGGTGTAACCTACGTGAACCCGGCAGATGACCCACGCAAAAAATGAGGGGTCATGAGCAACACCGGCCTGCCTCCGGTTGATACCGGGAGCAGGCCGGTGTCCAATCAGCTCTGCTTTCCGCCATGTCGGAAACACCGCGGCAATGATAGCTTGGCGTCACGGCTGCTCATCCAACACGTAAATCCAATCGCTTTGAACAATAAGAGGAGACACCGATGGCCCGCTTTGAAAGCATCCTCGGAACGGTCGGCAATACGCCGGTTGTGCGCATCAATCGCCTCGCGCCTGCCGGCGTGAACCTCTATGTGAAGATCGAAGCCTTCAATCCGCTCGGGTCGGTGAAGGATCGCCTCGCACTCGGCGTGATCGAAGCGGCGGAAAAGTCCGGGGAGCTCAAGCCCGGCCAGACCGTGATCGAGGCAACGAGTGGCAACACCGGTATCGGTCTCGCCATGGTGTGCGCGCAGAAGGGCTATCCTCTGGTCGTGACCATGGCCGAGCAGTTCAGCATCGAGCGGCGCAAGCTCATGCGCTTCCTCGGTGCCAAGGTCGTGCTGACGCCGGCCGCCGGGCGCGCGGTCGCGATGGTAACCAAGGCCGTCGAACTCGCGAAGACGCACGGCTGGTTTCTCACGCGCCAGTTCGAGAACGAAGCCAACGCCGACATGCACTCGCGCACGACCGCGCGCGAGATCGTCGACGATTTCAAGGGCGACAAGCTCGACTATTGGGTGACCGGCTATGGCACCGGTGGCACGCTCAAGGGTGTCTCGCGCGTGCTCAAGAAGGAGATGCCGAACACGAAGATCATCGTGTGCGAGCCTGAGGATGCCTCCCTGCTGACGAGCGGTGTCGCGCAAGAACGTAATTCGGATGGCTCCGCCGCCGCTCCTCATCCTGCCTTCAAGCCGCATCCCATGCAGGGCTGGACGCCGGATTTCATACCGAAGCTCACGGGTGATGTCGTCGACATGAAGGTGATCGACCAGATCATCCGCATTCCCGGGCCGGATTCTCTGAAGATGAGCATGGAGCTGGCGCAGAAGGAGGGCATCTTCGTCGGCATCACGGCGGGCGCGTCATTCGCGGGCGCGCTGCGTGTCGCAGCCGAGGCGCCGAAGGGCTCGACCATCCTGTGCATGTTGCCGGATACAGGCGAGCGCTATCTCAGCACGCCGCTGTTCGGCAATGTGCCTGCCGATATGACGCCGGAAGAGATTGAGATCTCGCGCTCGACGCCGAGCGTGCAGTTCCCGGCGACCTGAGCAGAACGATGCCCGCGCGGAGAAACGACAATGATCGAGGATCCTCGCGGGTGCGTCGACTATGAAGAGATCGGCACTGGCCCCACGGTGGTGCTGGTGCCGGGGTCGTGCAGCACAGGTGCGGCGTGGCGACCGATGATGGCGGCCTGGAACGGCCGCTTCCGCTGCGTCACGACCAGTCTGCTCGGTTACGGCGGCACCGCCGAGCGGCGCGATCCGAAGGCGCCCGTCATCGAGCCAGAGATCGACGTGATCGAGGCCGTTATCCGCCGCGCGGGTGGTCCTGTACATCTGGTCGGCCATTCTTTCGGCGGTTCGGTGGCGATTGCCACGGCTTTGCGCAATCGGGTTCCTGTCGCCAGCCTCAGCATTGTCGAAGCGCCAATGGCGCCTCTGCTGCGCCACCTCGGAGAGAATGAGCATTACGCCTGCTTCCGCCGCATGACCGATATCTACTTCGCGGCGTTCGATCGCGGCGAGCCGGAAGCGGTTGCCGAGATGATCGACTTCTATGGAGGTGCAGGAACGTTCGCCTCCTGGCCACCGCGACTGCGCGCCTATGCCATCGAGACAACGCACGTGAACATCCTCGATTGGTCGTGCGGGTATGCCTTTCCCGAGATTGCGGGAGAGCTGGCAGCCATCGATATCCCGACGCTCGTTCTATATGGCGGGGCGAGTCCGCGCGCCGTGCAACGCGCCAATGAGCTACTGGCCGATCAAGTTCCAGGTGCGCGGCGGAAGATGATCGAGCGAGCGGCCCATTTCATGATCGCAACCCATGCCGCCGAGGTGGCAGAGGCCGTCGCGCGCAACATCGATGGCATCTGACCGCGATCGCATCGCGCAGCGGGGCGTGCTGTAAAGGGCACGCGCCGCCTCATGATCAGCTCTACGGCTGTGGCGACGAGGGCGGTGCGTCGCCTGCGGCGGTCGTCTCCACGGCTGTCGCCGTCTCCTCGCGTGGCCCAAGCCAGCGCATGACGAACACGTAGAACACCGGCACGAAGAAGATCGAGAATATCGTGGCGGCGATCATGCCACCGAGGACGCCCGTGCCGATCGCGTTTTGGCTCGCCGCACTGGCGCCGGTCGCCCGCGCGAGCGGCACGACACCGAGTGTGAAGGCGAGCGACGTCATGAGAATGGGTCGGAAGCGCAGATGTGCAGCCTCGATCGTCGCCTCCATGACCGACTTGCCCTCGGCGTGCAGATCCTTGGCGAACTCGACGATGAGAATGGCATTCTTGGCGGAGAGACCGATGATGGTGATCAGACCCACCATGAAGTAGACGTCATTTGGCAGGCCGCGCATCGTCACGGCGAGGACCGAGCCGATCACGCCGAGCGGCACGACGAGCATGACCGAGAGCGGGATCGACCAGCTCTCATAGAGTGCCGCGAGCAGCAGGAATACGAAGAGGATGCTCAGCCCGATCAGATACGGCGCCTGCGATCCGGATTGGATTTCCTGAAGCGACTGTCCCGTCCATTCATAGCCGAAGCCCGGCGGCAAGGCGGCGACGAGGCGCTGCATCTCCTGGATGGCATCGCCTGACGAGTGGCCCGGTGTCGTCTGGCCGCTAATGCGAATGGCAGGATAGCCGTTGTAGCCTACGACCTGTGAGGGTCCCTTCGCCCATTCGATGCGTGAGAAGGCCGATAGAGGTACCATGCCGCCCGCGGCGTTGCGCACATTCAGCTTGAGGAGGTCTGCGGTTTGCATGCGCTGACCTTCCCCGGCCTGCACGGTGACGCGTTGCATGCGTCCCGCATTCGGGAAGTCGTTGACGTAGCTGGATCCGAGGTTTGCGGTGATCGTCGAGTTGATGTCGGCGAAGGTGACGCCGAAGGTATTTGCCTTCTCACGATCGATGATCAGCATGACCTGGGCCGCGTCCGGCAAACCCTCCACGCGCACACCGGCAAGTACGGGGCTCGCGCGCGCAGCGGCAAGAAGCTGGTCGCGCGCTGCAGCGAGCTGGGTCTGCCCGAGGCCACCGCGGTCCTGAAGGCGGAACGAGAAACCGGACGTCGTGCCGAGACCCTGGATGGCGGGCGGCGAGAGCGCGAAAGTCAGCGCGTCGCGGATCTGCATGAGCTTGCCGTTGACGCGAGCGGCAATCGCTTGCGCGGAATCCTCCGGTCCACGCTCGCTCCAGTCCTTGAGTGGCACGAACGCCAGACCGGCGTTCTGCCCTGCGCCTGAGAAGCTGAAGCCGGAGATGCCGAAGATGCGGGCGACGCCCTTCTCTGCGAGGAAGGCATCCTCGACCTGACGGATGACCTCGGTTGTGCGGTTGGCGCTGGCTTCCGGTGGCGTCTGAATGTCGACGATCAAGTAGCCTTGGTCTTCGTTTGGCAGAAACCCCGTCGGCAGCCGCATGTAGGCCCAGCCAAGGGCCGCGGCCAGGGCGAGATAGATGATCATGAAGCGCCCGGTGCGGCGCACTATGCGGCTGACGACGCCGCTGTAGCCATGCGAGGCGCGATTGAAGCCGCGGTTGAACCAACCGAAAAAACCGCCCTTCTCATGGTGGCCCGGCTGAATGGGCTTCAGGAAGGTCGCGCACAGTGCCGGCGTGAGAGAGAGCGCCAGGAAGCCCGAAAACAGGATCGAGACGACCATGGTGAGGCTGAACTGCTGATAGATGATGCCGACCGCGCCCGGGAAGAATGCCATGGGCACGAACACGGCAGTCAGCACGAGTGTAATGCCGACAATCGCGCCGGTGATCTGGCCCATGGCCTTGACCGTGGCTTCGCGTGGCGACAATCCCTCCTCGGCCATGATGCGCTCGACGTTCTCGATGACGACGATTGCGTCATCGACGAGGATGCCGATGGCGAGCACCATCGCGAACATCGTCAGCACGTTGATCGAGAAGCCGGCGGCAAACATAACCGCGCAGGTACCGAGCAGCGCGATCGGCACGACAATCGTCGGGATGATCGTGTAGCGAAAGCTCTGCAGGAACAGAAACATCACGAGAAAGACGAGCACCATCGCTTCCGCGAGTGTTTCGAGCACCTTCTGGATCGAGACCTTCACGAAGGGCGAAGTATCGTAGGGGATCGCGTACTCAATTCCCGGCGGAAAGAAGCGCGCCAGTTCCTGCATCTTCGCGTGAATGGCGGTGGAGGTTGCGAGCGCATTGCCCGTGGGCGAGAGCTGCACACCGATCGCGCCGGCTGGCTGGCGGTCGAGGCGTGAGGAGAAGGCATAACTCTCGCCACCGATCTCGACCTGCGCGACATCGCGCAGCCGTACGGACGAGCCATCGGGGTTGGCGCGAAGGACGATCGATCCGAACTCCTCCGTCGAGGTAAGCTGCCCTTGGACGAGAACGGTCGCAGAGATCTGCTGTGTAAGCGGATTGGGCTGGGCGCCGATAGCACCGGCAGCGACCTGTGCATTCTGCGCGCGGATGGCGGTCAGGATATCGCCAGCCGTAAGCCTCAGGCCGAGCATCTTGTCGGGATCCATCCAGATGCGCATGGACCGCTGGGTTGCGAAGAGCGTCGCGCTGCCAACGCCGGGAATGCGGCGCAGCTCGCCGATGATGTTCCGATTCATGTAGTCGCCGAGGCCGACGGCATCGAGACTTCCGTCCGGCGAGCGCAGCGTGACCACGAGGAGAAAGCCCGTGCCTGCCTGCTCGACGCGTAGTCCTTGCTGCGTGACGGATTGCGGTAGACGTGGCTCGACGCGGCGAATGCGGTTCTGCACCTCGACCTGCGCCTCGCCGACGGGCGTGCCGGGGGCAAAGGTCACCGTGAGCTGGATGCGGCCCGAAGAGTCGGAGGTCGACTCGAAATAGATGAGACCGGGAACGCCGTTGAGCTCCTCCTCGATCGGCCGTGTCACGCTCTGGTACATGTCCTCCGGCGAGGCACCGGGATAGTTCGTCTGCACCGATATCTGAGGTGGCGCCACGTTCGGGTACTGGGCGATCGGCAGCAGCGGTATAGCGATCGCACCGGCGATCATGATGAAGATGGCGACCACCCAAGCGAAGATGGGGCGGCTGATGAAAAAGCTTGGCATGGTTCTGATCTTCTCGGCTGCTGAGGTGCGGCGTGCAGGTATTGCCTATTGCTTGGCGGCGCCTTTGCCCGAAGCACCTTTCCATGGCTGAGCCGCTACGGGAGCGCCCGGCCGAAGCTTCTGGAAACCCTCGACGATGACTTGATCGCCGGCCTGCAGGCCGTTTTCGATGACCCAGCGGTTCTCGAAGATCCGCCCCGTCATCACCATGCGGAGCTCAGCCGTCTTGCCGTCCTTGACCACATAGATCTGAGAGCGGCCGCCGCCGTCGCGCTGCACGGCCTGCTGTGGGACCGCGACGACGCCGCGCTGGATGCCTTGCTGGATAACGACGCGGACATACATGCCGGGCAGGAGATCGCCGTCCGGATTGGGGAACTCGCCGCGCAACGTGACCTGGCCTGTCATGGCATCGACAGCGGCTTCCGAGAACAGCAGTCGACCGGCGTGCTGATAGGGAGAGCCGTCGTCGAAGTGAAGTCGCACCATGGCCTCGCCCGACTTGTTGCTCCCGAGGTCGCCGGCCTTCATCGCTTTCCGCAGATAAAGGAGCTCGTTCGCCGACTGCGTGAAGTCGGCATAGACGGGGTCGAGCTGCTGGATGGTGGCCAGGATATCGGCCGCACCCGTTCCAACCAGCGCGCCTTCGGTGATAAGCGCGCGACCGATGCGGCCGCTGATCGGCGCCTTGACATCGGTGTACTGCAGGTTCAGCTCCGCTGCCGCGAGGCCGGCTTTTGCTTGAGCCACATCGGCATCGGCCTGCGCAAGGACTGCTGCGGCGGTCTCGTACTGTTGGGCGCTTGAAATATCGCGCTGACGCAGTGCGGTCTGTCGATCGGCATTCTGTCGCGCCTGCAGCTGCGTCGCCTCCGCGCGCTGAAGTGTGGCGCGTGCGCTGTCGACCTGAACCTTGAACGGTGCAGAGTCGATCCGATAGAGGACGTCCCCCTGCTTGACGACGCTGCCTTGCTCGAACACGCGCTCGACAACGATACCGGAGATGCGCGGACGCACTTCCGCGATCCGTGTCGGTGCAATGCGCCCCGGCAGCTCGTTCATGATCGGCACATCCTCTGGCGCCACCGTGAGCACGCTGACCGGCACCGGCATGTTCGGCGGCATCTGCGCGGAGGCTGGTGTGTTGGCTGGGCCACTGGCCATCATGATCGCGGCGCTCACCGCGGCGACTGCGTTCGTGAACATGTTGCTCGGCATGTTGGAAGTCCTGCGATGTGGGTTGCCTATGGCCTGCGCCCCTCGATCAGGGTCGCTCGGTCGTTTCTTTGCTTGATGCATTGCCCGGTGCGTCGGCGCGCAGCAGCGCGCGAACATCTTCGATGATCTGATTGCGCTCGCTCTGCTCCCACTCGTAGAAGCCGAAGGACTCGATGAGCTTGAGCCCTTCGATGGCCAGAAACGCGATCTTGGCCCGACGTGGGTCGGCGGCCGTCCGCTCAATGCCATCTAAAAATGCGCCGAAGTTCTCGCGGATCGAGATGCGCAGATCATCGTGCTGGTTGAGAGACACCGCAAGGTCGAGGGCGACGTTGCGATCGAACGCGCCGTCGTCCTTTTCCACGGCCGCAATCAGTCCGAGGATATCCGCGTTCGGCTTGTCGCCTTCCCGATCGATGAACGAACGCATGCGAGCAACCTCGGTCGCCATGCGGTGCTCGATCACGGCCTTTATAAGCGCCTGCTTGGTCTTGTAGTCGTAGAGGACGCTGGCCTTGCTGATGCCCGCCTCCGCCGCGACCGCGTCGAGCGTCAGCCGGGTGGCACCGTCGCGCGCGACCACGCGCTCAGCGGCGTCCAACATCGCAGTCCGGTCGATGGTTCGTGTGCGTGCCATTAAGCGGTCCGTATTTATATCCGTCCGGACGGTAATTATTCGAGATGCTATCATCCGTCAAGTCACGTTAACATGACGATCAGCGCACGGCGCGACGTTATGGGGTCATTCCGATTCCATAAATCGCATTAATTATATGAAGTTATAATGTCCGGCGAACCCTCAGCGTCAGCGGCGGACGCCGACGGTGGCGCGGGTAAAGCTCTCGACATAATCGAGCAGCTTGTCGGAGGCGGCCATGGCCCGCGGGCCGTTGCCTTTGGCGATCATGCGGGCCTCGTCCGCATGGAGGCGGGCGCACTTCGGCAGGTCGGCAGCTTCCTTGTAGTGCTGGTACCAGAAGCGCCGCGAATGCCCATTGAGGAAGCGCATCGAGCGAGCGGCGTAGTCGTTGTGGGCTGCCTGAATGAGCAGCCCGTTCATCTCGCGATCGAGGCGCATGAAGGCGATGTCGTCGTTGGCTGCAGCGGCAGCGCTCATGCCGTCGGCAATGGCCAGGAAACGTGCCCGTTCGGCGTCGGTGGCACGCTCTGAGCTGGCGCGCGCGAGGAGCCGTTCGAGCTCGCGTCGGACCTCCAGAACGAGGAGCTGCCGCCGCGGGTCCGTATCGGTGACGATGATCGCCTTGCGCGGCAGCACCAGCACCAGCCCTTCGTGTGAGAGACGCTGTAAAGCTTCGCGGACCGGCGTGCGGCCGATGGTGAGCTCCGTGGCGAGCGCCTGTTCGGAGAGGACAGCGCCGGGCGCGAGCCGCAAGGTGACGATCATCTCCTCGAGCCGGTTGTAGGCTTGCTCGGTCAGGGTTTCGGACTTCGCCGCCGCAAGCTGATCCGGCATCTTCGTCGGCAAGGTGATCGTCATGCTGCGAGCTCAGGCCTCCATGCACCTCAACGCGGCCGCTTCGGGGGCATGTCCCCCTTCTTCACGCCGGCTTCGGGGAAGATCCACATCGCGACGACGGCGAATATCGCGAAGCCGATCACGAACCATGCCGGCACGGCTCGGCCGATGGTCGCCTCCCAGTAGGCGAAAGCAAGCGCGGCGAGCAGCGTTATGACAGAGACGATCGCTTTGACATCGTTCGGCATGGGTGCCTCAGTAGTTGCCCATGGTCGCTGCTGCTGCTTCGTCCGGCCTCTTCGGCGTACCCCTCAAATCCTTCTTGAGATGGCTGGTATCGTAGCCGTTGAAGATGTGGCCAAGAAGTCCGCGCTTCAGGTCCGATGTTCCGAAGAACCAGTCCGCAATCGGGAACGTGAGGTTCATGTTCACCTCCATCATCAGCCGCGCGTTGTGGTGGGCGGTGTGATGGCGGCGCAGCGTGTTGACGAACGGGCAGGTGCGCACGAACCAGTTCTCGTCGACATGGCAGCAGAAGTGCATGAACTCGTAGATGAGATACATGCCCGTCGTCGTGCACATGAAGAGCCAGCCGACGTTCGGCGAGAAGAGCTGTCCGAGAATGAGCCCGCCCGGGATCGACATCAGAATGAAGACGACAAGCGCATAGGGCGGAAACACGGTGACGCGCCAGTCCTTGTGGTCGCGGAAGCGCATCTCTTCGTCGGTGAAGAACTGGTGGTGGTTGAGGGTGTGACGCTCGTAGACCGCGCGCAGGCCCTTGATGTTGATCGGCCGGTGCATGACGTACTTGTGCACGAACCATTCGAAGGCGTTCGTGAACAGGAACGTGACTGGGATGGTGAGCAGCTCGAGCCACGTCGGCGCATTGATGTGCTGGAGGTAGATGTAGAAGGCCGCGGCACCCATCGCATAGATGATCGCGATGTGCAGGTAGCCGTCGTAGAAGCCCATGATGCGGTCGCGGTACTGTGCCCGGAATTGCTTCTGGCGTTCCGTGATCATTTTTTCCTCCTCTCGTCCGTCTGGCCGCCGGTGCCGACGGCAAGTCCGCGCCTCCAGTCGCCGGCTTTGCCGCTGTTGCAGCCCCCGCCCGCTGACTAATAGATGAGTGATATATCATAATCACGCATCTTGCTAGAGCCCTCGTTCGGCGCGTTGTGGCGCGCGGCCGGCGCCTATGGTATCGCGTCCACAGAGGGTTGTGCGGCGTTCATCTGATGTGCTGTAGCTTTGCCTGCGCACGATATTGGGCTGACGGAGAAAGATTTTGCAGGCACGCACCAGCGTACGGACTGACGGTGACCGAGAAACCTCTGCTTCGCGAAAGACGGTACTGGTAACGGGTGGTGCAGGCTTCCTTGGCTCGCATCTCTGCGATCGGCTGATCGCCGACGGCCACGATGTGATCTGCCTCGACAACTTCTTCACCGGCGCCAAGCAGAACATCGAGCATCTTATTTCGCATCCTCGATTCGAGTTGATGCGCCATGACGTGACGTTCCCGCTCTATGTCGAAGTCGACGAGATCTACAATCTGGCCTGTCCCGCCTCGCCGATCCACTACCAGCACGACCCCGTGCAGACGACGAAGACGAGCGTGCACGGCGCAATCAACATGCTGGGGTTGGCAAAGCGCCTCAAGTGCCGCGTCTTCCAGGCCTCGACCTCGGAAGTCTACGGCGATCCCGCGGTCCATCCGCAGACCGAGGCGTATTGGGGCAACGTCAATCCGATCGGACCGCGCTCATGCTACGATGAAGGCAAGCGCTGCGCCGAGACGCTCTTCTTCGACTACTACCGCCAGCACCGTCTGGAGATCAAGGTGGCCCGCATCTTCAATACCTATGGGCCGCGCATGCATCCCAATGACGGCCGCGTTGTCTCGAACTTCATCGTCCAGGCGCTCCGCGGCTCGCCGATCACGATCTATGGAGACGGCAGCCAGACCCGCTCGTTCTGCTATGTGGATGACCTGATCGAAGGCTTCGTTCGGCTCATGGGGAGTCCGGCCGACGTCACGGGGCCTGTCAACCTCGGCAATCCCGGCGAATTCTCGATCCGCGAGCTTGCCGAGCAGACCATCGAGATGACGGGCTCCAAGTCGACGCTGACGTTCATGCCTCTGCCGCAGGACGATCCCAAGCAGCGCCAACCCGACATCTCCCTCGCCCAAGGCAAGCTCGGCTGGCAGCCCAAAGTGCCGCTGCGCGAAGGCCTCAAGCATACGATCGAATATTTCGATCGGCTGATGTCCGCGCAGACGAACGCGCGGTAGTCGAGCGTTAGGCCGCCGGGCGCCCGTAGTAGAGCATGGAAACATGCTCGGCTTCGGCGAAGAACAGCCAGCGCTCGACCGAGACGCCGACGCCCGCTACGGCGACGGCCAGTATGGCCGCCAGCGTCGCGAGCAGCGTACTCGGCGCGAGGGTGATCAGGCTAAGCGCGCCGGGCATGAGAAATGCCAGCAGCCGCACGTAGCCCCGTAGCTTTTCGGCGTGATTGCGGGCGACGGTGTAACCCATCTCGCGCATGACGAAGTTGGCCTGTGTGTGCGGCGGGTCGAGCACGCGCACCTGCCCGTGCTTGCCGAGGCCCGTCGCATCGCCGATCGTCCAGGTCTTCTTCTCGCAGTCGATCGTCGCCCAGTAGCGCTGCTTCAGGAAGAGCGCGAGGCCGATCAGCACCGCCGTGACGAGTGAAAACCACGGGCTCTTCATGCCATAGACGTGAATGAGCGCAAGCATGAGCATTGCACCCGTCGCGAGCGCGAGGACGATATAGATCCACGGCACCAGTGGTTGGTTCCACTGTCTGATCGTTCTCAGTGAGGCATAGATCATGCCGGTGCAGTAGACCGTGACGATCGCGAGCGCCGCGGCCAGCAGGCCTAAGAGCGCGAAGATGCCATCTGTCCGCTCCAGAAAGACCCATCCGATACCGAAGAGGCCTGCGGGAACGTAGGTCGCGACCGCCGCGACGCCCTCCCGCGAGAGCCACGAGCTGCGCCACTGCGAGAAGGCGCGCCACGCGCGTTCCGGATGGCCGAGGTGGAATGTCGAGGCGAGTAGCCCGACGGAGATCAGCCCGAGGGACAGGGCGAGGCCCGTGAAGCCGAGCCAGCGATCGGCCGGAATCACACCGAAGGCGGAGAGCACCGCGAGCCAGACGAGCAGGCCGTAGCCGGCGCCGGACGCGGTAGTGAACAGGATGACCGAATAGGCGGGATGCATGGGAAGCCGTGTCGAGAGCGTGAGCGATCTATCGCGAAAGCGCGCGATCGACCCAGGAGAAGAGATTTTCAATCGCGTTCGTCGGGGGCCCGACTTTTGGTTTCGCTGCCCTGTCGGCCGCGTCCACCGAGACGGTGCGCGCATCGCGCCGCTGGCGTGGCGGCAGGTACTTGTTCACGGGCTTGTAGCCGAAGGCACCGAGCAGATCGAAGCCATCGCGCTCGGCGACGAGCTTCGAGACGGCACTGTCGGGATCGCCGAGATCGCCGAAGTGGCGCGCGCCCGTCGGACAGGCCCGCACGCACGCCGGCGTCCGGTCCTCCGGCGCGAGATGTTCGTTATAGATGCGGTCGACGCACAGCGTGCACTTCTTCATGACGCCGTGGGTTGGGTCGTACTCGCGCGCGCCATAGGCACAGGCCCACGAGCAGAGCTTGCAGCCGATGCAGAGATCGGGGTCGACGAGCACGATGCCATCCTCGGCGCGCTTGAAGGACGCGCCGGTGGGACAGACGGTGACGCAGTCTGGTGTCTCGCAGTGGAGACAGGAGCGTGGGAAGTGGACCGTCCGACTTTCCGTGCCGTCGCCGACTTCATAGCTGTGAATGCGGTTGAGCCAGGCCCCGTCCGGGTCGGCGCCGTAGGGATCGATGTCGGAGAGTGGCGCGGAGTAGCCGCCGGTATTCCATTCCTTGCAGCTCGTTGCGCAGCCGTGGCAGCCGACGCACGTGTCCAGGTCGATGACGAGACCGAGCTTGCGCTCCGTATGTGTGGGAAGGCACGTCATGGGCGCGCCCTCTTGAACTCGGCACCGTAGGAAATGGAATCCGGCTGAGGTCGTCCGAGTGGATTGTCGAAGGGCTCGAAGCGCGGCTCGCTGTGCTCCACTTCCTCGGGCGTGGCCTTCTCGATGTGGACGCGCAGGTCGTACCACGCCGCCTGGCCGGTGATCGGATCGGAATTCGAATAGCGGTAGCCGCCGCCCTTGGCCGGGAGCAGCTCGGAGATGAGATGGTTCAGCAGGAAGCCGCGTTCCGCTTCCGGCGCATCATTCGAGAGGCCCCAGGCGCCCTTGCGCTTGCCGATCGCGTTCCAGGTCCAGGCCGTCTCATCGTTCACGCCATCCATGAGGCGCACCTGACAGCGCACGCGGCCGAGATGGCTGCTGATCCACACCCAGTCATCGTCTGCCACGCCAAGCTTCTTTCCGCGTGCGCGGCTCATGTAGAGCCGGTTCTGGCCGGTGATTTGGCGCAACCACGCATTCTGCGAGCCCCATGAATGGTACATGTGCATGGGGCGCTGCGTGATAGCGTGCATCGGGAATTTCTCAGTATCGACGATGGTGCCCTCGAAGGGCTGATACCAGAAGGGTAGCGGATCGAAGTATTTCGCGATGCGTTCGCGATGACTCTCCGGCGGTTGCACGGCGCCGTGGCCTTGGGCCGCGAGACGGAAGGCCTGCAGCGGCTCGCAGTAGAGCTGGAAGGTCATCTTAGCATCGGCGGCGCGGAAGCCGACCGATGCCGCCCAGTCGAGATACTCCTTGTTGGCGTGCTTGAAGTAGCGCTGGCTCGGCGGAATGTGGTGCGCGTGGAAGCCGCCATTGGCGATGTAGCGGTTGAGCTGATCGGGGTTTGGCGCGCCCTTGCCGAAGCTGTCGCCATTGCCGCGCCAGCCGGCGAGCGGTCCGATCCCGGGCGCGCGCTCGTGATTGACGAGATAGTCGGCGTAGCCACCAGGGAACTGCGGTGAGCCGTCCTCCTTCACGAGGCCGGGCAGCTTGAGACGCGCGCCGAGATCGAGCAGCACGGACTGGAAGCCCCGCACGTCGCGGTCCGGCTCGACGATCGGGTGGCGGATGGCGTCACAGGCGGAATCGGGCTCGGAGATCGGCCGGTCGAGCATCGAGATGCAGTCCCACCGCTCGAGATAGGTCGTGTCGGGCAGGATGAGGTCGGCATAGGGCACCATCTCGGAGTAGTAGGCATCCGAGTAGATGATGCGCGGGATCTTGTACTCGCCGGTCTCGGGATTCTTGTCCGTCAGATACTTGAGCGTATCGCGGATGTTCATCGACGAGTTCCAGCTCATGTTCGCCATGTACATGAACAGGGTGTCGATCGGGTACGGATCGCTGAGCGCCGCGTTGGTGATGACCATGTGCATGAGGCCATGGGCGGCCATCGGCGCATCCCAGCTATAGGCCTTGTCTATGCGCTGCGGATGGCCGACGGCATCGATCAGCAGATCGCCGGGGCCCGTCGGGAAGCCGAGGTGGGGACCAGGCAGCGGTTGGCCGGCTCTTACCTGACCGGGCTTGCCGGTCGGCTTGATGCGCGGTGCGATCTCCTTCGGGTAGGGCGGCTTGTAGCGGAAGCCGCCGGGGCAATCGATCGAGCCGAGCAGGATCTGCAGGATGTGAATGAGCCGGCAGGTCTGGAAGCCATTTGAGTGCGCCGAGATACCGCGCATGGCGTGCATCGCCACGGGACGACCGACCATCTTCTCGTGACGGCGGCCGTGGATGTCCGTCCATGGAACATCGAGCGTGATGGTCTGCTCGAAGGCGACCTTGGCCATCTCGTCCGCGTAACGGCGGATCGTGTCGGCCGGGACGCCACACTGCTTTTCAGCGGTTTCGGGCGAGTACTCGTCCGTGAGATACCGCTCGGCGATCTTCTGGAAGACGGGGATAGCGGTGCGGCCGTCGGGAAGCGTTACCGGCCCCGAGAGCTGCGGCACTACATCCGGACCTTCCGCCGGAACAAGTGCGCCGGCGCGCTTGTCGAAGGCGAGCGCATTGCCTTTCTCGTCGCGGACGAAGAGGCCGTGATCGGCAGCGCCGGGGGCTTCGATGACCAGCCAGGGCGCATTCGTGTAGCGCACGAGATAGTCGATATCGATGCGCTGCGTGCGCAGCAACTCGTGGATCATCGCGCCGACGAACGCGCCGTCCGTGCCGGGTCGGATGCCCACCCATTCGTCGGCAATGGCGTTGTAGCCCGTGCGCACGGGATTGATGGAGACGACCTTGGCGCCGCGCGCCTTGAGCTTGCCGAGCCCGATCTTGATCGGGTTCGAGCTGTGGTCCTCGGCGACGCCGAAGAGCATGAAGTATTTCGCGTGGTCCCAGTCCGGCTCGCCGAACTCCCAGAACGAGCCGCCGAACGTGTAGAGGCCGGCAGCCGCCATGTTCACCGAGCAGAAGCCGCCGTGCGCGGCGTAGTTGGGCGTGCCGTACTTGATGGCCCACCAGCCGGTCAGCGACTGCGACTGATCGCGCCCCGTGAAGAAGGCGAGCTTCTTTGGATCGTCGGCGCGGACCTTGGCGAGCCAGCCGGTCGCCGTCTCGAGCGCCTCATCCCAGGAGATTTCCTTGAATTCGCCGGAGCCGCGGGGGCCGACACGCTTGAGCGGCGCCTTGAGCCGCGCCGGTGAGTAGTGTTGCATGATGCCGGCGGATCCCTTGCCGCACAGCACGCCCTTGTTCACGGGGTGATCGCGATTGCCCTCGATGTAACGGACCTTGTCGTCCTTGAGATAGACGTTGATCCCACAGCGGCAGGCGCACATGTAACAGGTCGTCTTCTCGATCCTGTCGGCGGGATTCTCGCTGAGGATGACGCCGTGGGCGTCGGGCTCGCTGCGTGAGGATTGCTCTATTGTGCTGGCAATCTTCGCTTTTGTTTGTTCCTGCACGTCGTGCCTGTCCTCCGCTCCGGCAGCGACTGCCGTTATCTTTCTAACTGCTAAGTATATTCCATTTTCTGATTACTCAACCCTGCCGGAGGATCGTTTCACCAATCGTGGCCTGCGGGAGGGGTTATAGTGAGGGAGCCTGCCGGAGGACGCCGCATGCAGATCATCGACGCGCAGATCCATCTCTGGGGCGAGGGCACGGTCGTGCCACCGCATCGCTCGACGCCCTATCTGGTGGACGAGGCGCTGGGTGACATGGACGTCGCCGGTGTGACCGGAGCCATCATCCATCCGCCGAGCTGGGATCCGCATTCCAATGAGCTCGCCATTGCGGCCGCGAAGGCGCACCCCGATCGTTTCGCGATCCTCGGGCGCATTCCGCTCGACGCGCCGGACCAACGCCCGCTGATCGAGACATGGCTCGAGCAGCCGGGCATGGTCGGCTTGCGGTACACGTTCCTGAAGCCGCACATGGCGTCCTGGCCGCACGACGGCACAATGGATTGGCTGTGGCCGGCAGCCGAGCGTCTCGGCATTCCCATTGCTTTGCTCGCAGGCGATTTCCTGCCGCAGCTTGGGAGTATCGCGGAGCGCCATCCCGGCCTCAAGCTCATCGTCGACCACTTCGGCGTACGGCGGTTGAACGTCGACGATGCCGCGTTCGTGACATTGCCGGAGGTCGTCGCGTTGGCGCGGTGCCCGAACGTTGCGGTCAAGGTTACAGGCGGGCCGCAGTACGTGAGCGACGGTTACCCGTTCAAAAGCCTGACGCCGCGCTACAAGGCGCTCTACGACGCCTTCGGACCACGTCGCATGTTCTGGGGCACGGATATCACGCGGATGCCGTGCTCGTGGCGCGAGTGCGTGACGGCATTCACCGAACACCAGACATGGATTCCGGCCGCAGACCTGCCGCTGATCATGGGGCGCGGCATAGCAGATTGGCTCGGCTGGAAGCGGAAGTGGGATTAGGCGTGTGGCACGATCGGATGCGGCGAGCCCCAGGCGACGAAGCTGGAATTTCTTAGCGTGTCCGCAGTGTTGCCGTAGCGTAGAGGCTCGCCGTCGAGCGTGGTGACGCTGCCGCCGGCCGCGACGAGAACGGCATGGCCCGCTGCGGTGTCCCACGCCATGGTGCGGCTGAGCCGCGGGTAGATGTCGGCAGCGCCACGCGCGATCGAGCAGAATTTGAGTGACGAGCCGGCGTTCGTCCGCGATGCGATGGCGTAACGCGCGAGGAAGTCTTCCGTCTCGGGTGTCGCGTGGGAACGGCTGACGAGTGCGACGAGCGCGCTCGCATCGGGTGTCCGCGTGTGGATCGTCGCGAGACCGATGTCGTCGAGCGCAATCGGGCCCTCGCGCGGCGCAATGCTGGCCATGGCCGCGACATCGGTAGCGAGCGTGACATAGAGTTCGTCGCAGCAAGGTGCGTAGACGATGCCGAACACCGGAGCGCCGTTGCGAACGAGCGCGATGTTGACCGTGAACTCGCCGCGCTGCGCGATGAACTCGCGCGTGCCGTCCAGCGGATCGACCAGGAAGAATTCGGTGCCACAGGTCGGAAGCCGGCCCGCAGCCACCGCCTCTTCGGCGATGATCGGCACGCCGGGCGCAGCAGACGCGATCGCCGCGACGAGCACGGCCTCGGCCTCTCGGTCTGCCAGCGTCACCGGGCTGGCGTCGGCCTTGGTCTCGACAGGACATCCCGCGCGGTAATGGCGCATCTCGATGGCGCCGGCGGCCAGTACGGCTGGCAGCAGGGCTGAGGCGAACTGCTTATGGTCGATGGCCGGCATTGCTTCCTCTGCAGGGCGCGCCCCGGATAATTGCGGCGATTCGATGCGTTGCGGCCCGGACTTGAGTGATTCGCCTGGAGATGCGGCGATATTGCACCAGAGTTCTGTCAATTGCCGAGCATTGTTCGTGCACCCTTGGCGCGAATCTCATGGGCGTGTATCAGGATAAGGATCGAATTCGCAAGCCGTCGTCCCACCGTTGCTCGCGTAGCATTCGCTTGAGCCAGGGCGCGAGCGACCCTCTCACCGAGCCGGAGACTATGAGCCAGCCCGCATTTCCTAACGACATGGAGCTTGCGGCGCTGATCGCCAGCAAAGTCTGCCACGACGTCATCAATCCAGTGGGGGCCATCAATAACGGCCTCGAGATGCTGGACGAGGAAGATGATCCCGAGTCGCGGGACTACGCCCTCGATATGATCCGCAATGTCACGAGCCAGGCGACGGCGCGGCTCAAGTTCGCCCGCTTTGCTTACGGCGCGGCGGGCTCGGCGGGCGATGCCATCGACCTGCGCATGGCCGAGGAAATCTCACGCGAGTACGCGACCAAGGGCGGCAAGCACGCACTCGTGTGGCAGGGCCCTGTCGGCTACATGGCCAAGGACAAGGTCAAGCTCGTACTTAATCTCGTCTCGCTCGGCCTTTCGGCGCTACTGAGGGGCGGTGAGCTCACCGTGATGATCGACCAGCGGCCGGATCATCCGGCGGTTGCCGTGCGCTGCCGCGGCCAGGGCGCGCGGCCGCCGACGCACCTCATCGAGTTCCTGACCGGCCAGAACATGCCGCCGATCGACGCGCTGACGGTGCAGACGTATTACACGTGCCGACTCGCACAGCAGTGCCGGATGCGCCTCGAGGTGCTCCGCGATGGCGCCGATATCATCCTGAGCGCCCGATCGTAAGGCGAGCTGCCCGAGGCTTTCACTTTTACAACCCAGCTTGATGGGCATAGCTTTGTCGGCAAGGATTCACCTTGCTTGCGGAGCGTGTGACCATGAAGCTCGACGAATATGCATCTTACGATGGCCTTGGCCTTGGCGAGCTCGTTGCCAAAGGCGAGGTGACGCCCAAGGAGCTGGCGCGCACAGCGGCATCGGCCATCGAGGCGGTCAACGGCGAGATCAAAGCCGTCATCGAAACGTATACCGACCGCATCGACGGCCTCGACGAGAGCACGCTCGGCAATGGACCGTTCCGGGGCGTGCCCTTCCTCATGAAGGATGTGTTCGGCCACGAGAAGGGGCGGCTCATCGAGTTCGGCTCGCGCCTCTGCCGCGGCATGACCGTGACGGCGAACACCTATTTCACCGACCAGCTCAAAGCGGCGGGCGTCAACATCCTCGGGCGCTCGGCGGCGCCTGAGTACTCCATGTCGGCGACGACCGAGAGCGTGATGTTCGGCAACACGTCGAACCCCTTCAAGAAAGGCTATTCGGCGGGCGGTTCATCGGGCGGCGCGCAGGCCGCGGTGATGAGCGGCATGGTGCCGATCGCGCACGGCTCGGACATCGGCGGCTCGATCCGCATTCCGGCGAGCTGGTGCGGCGGCGTGGGCTTGAAGCCCTCGCGCGGCCGCGCGTCGATCGGACCGGTTGTGGACGAGGGCGGGCTCGGATTTTCCTGCAACCACATCCAGGCCAAGACGGTGCGCGATTCCGCGACCATGCTCGACTGGGTCTCGAAGCCGCAGATCGGCGACCCGTTCGTGATCCCGCGCCCGACGCAGTCCTATGCGTCGTTCGTCAACGCGCCGAGCCCGCGCCTCAAGATCGGCATCGTGCTGACCGAGATTTTCGGGGTTCCGGTCGATCCTGAAGTCGCGCAGGCCGTGAAAGATACGGCCAAGGTCCTCGAAGGCATGGGGCACCATGTCGATGTTGCCGAGGTCGACTTCGGCGGCATCGCGACGCTGCACAAGATCAATGACCTCTTCTTCTTCGGCTTCGATGGCCGGCTCGACGGCTATGCCGCGCGCACTGGTCAGAAGGTCGGGCCCGATACGCTCGAGCCGGTGATCCTGTCGGTCTACGAGTTCGCGAAAGGGATCACGCCGGCGCGCTTCTTCTCGGCGCTGAGTGAGGTCAATGTCGCACGTCGCAAGCTCGCGCGCTTCTACGCCGATCACGACGTCTGGCTCTCGCCGACCAATGCGCGGGTATCCGAGCCCTGGGGCAAGTATCATTTGAGCAGGGCAGGTGTGGATTCATCGAGCCTCGTCGAGAAGCTCTTCAAGGAGCCGTGCCAGTATACGGTGCCACACAACATCATGGGCACGCCGGGGCTCTCGCTGCCGCTCGCCATGCACTCGACGGGAGTGCCGATCGGTGTGCAGCTCGCCGGTCGTCCGGCCGAGGAGCACGTGCTGATCGCGCTCGGCGGCGCGCTGGAAAAGGCCATGCCCTGGGCCAAGCGCGTGCCCGAGCTGCATGTGTCGAAGGGAGGGTGAGAGTCCCTGCGCCGTTCGGAATAGAGGAGATTGTTTTATGCCGTTGAGACAACAAGGTGGTTGCCTGTGCGGGAACGTTAGATACGAAGTCTCAGCTGATCCGATCAGAGTGACGTTCTGTCATTGTCGATTCTGCCAACGAGCAACAGGCAGCGCCTATCTGGTTGAGCCCATATTCAAGAAATCGGACCTAAGAATAGTGCAAGGAGCGACGCGGACCTATTCGCAAGCTTCGGCTGGCAGTGGGAAGCGCATCACGATGAATTTTTGCGAGAATTGTGGCACCAAGCTGTATCTGGACATAGAAAGATTTCCTGAAATTTATGGTGTCTACGGCGGAACATTCGATGATCCAAACTGGTTTTCGCGGCCACCTGAGAAGTCACGGCACATCTTCCTGAATTTTGCTCAGACCGGAACCGTGGTCCCTGCTGGCTACGATACCTTTCGCGAACATGCGGCAAACGTCGACGGCACACCGGCAGAGCCGACAGTTTATGATAGGCCGCACCTGATCGAGTGATTGGTGACGAATCTACGTGCGAGCTTCTACAATCGGAGCTGCCGGCAGTCGGCGACCTGATCCTGATTCTCTCCGGGGTCGTCTATGATCCAAAGGGGATGTTTTCAACGCATCCCTACCCCTCCGCGCGGGAGGGATAGGAATCAAGCATTGGATAGCAGCGCCTAGTTACGCCGCCTTCCTCTGTGCGGCGTCGATCAGCACGAGATCGCCGTTGCGGACGGTGAGCGAGACGATCTCGCCGTCCTTGACGCGGCCGCTGAGGATCGCCTCGGCGAGCGGATCCTGCACGAACTTCTGGATCACCCGCTTCAGAGGCCGCGCACCGTAGGCCGGTTCGTAGCCGCGGTTGGCGAGCCACGTCCGAGCGGAGTCGTCGAGGTCGATCGTGATGTTGCGATCGGCCAGCAGTTTCGCCAGACGACCGAGCTGGATATCGACGATCTGTCCCATCTGCTCGCGCTTCAGGCGATGGAAGAGGATGATCTCGTCGATCCGGTTCAGGAACTCCGGCCGGAACTTGAGCTTCACTTCGGCAAGCACGTACTCGCGCACCGTGTCGGTGTCCTCGCCCTCCTTCTGGGAGACGAGATACTCCGCGCCGATGTTCGACGTCATGATGATGAGCGTGTTCTTGAAGTCCACGGTGCGGCCCTGACCATCAGTCAGGCGGCCGTCATCGAGCACCTGCAGGAGCACGTTGAACACATCCGGATGTGCTTTCTCGATCTCATCGAACAGGATGACCTGATACGGACGCCGTCGGACAGCCTCCGTGAGCGCGCCGCCTTCGTCATAGCCGACATAGCCCGGAGGCGCGCCGATGAGGCGAGCCACGGAGTGCTTCTCCATGTACTCCGACATGTCCATGCGCACCATCGCGTGCTCGTCGTCGAACAGGTACGACGCGAGCGCTTTCGTCAGCTCGGTCTTGCCGACGCCGGTCGGACCGAGGAACATGAACGAGCCGATCGGCCGGTTCGGATCCTGCAGGCCTGCGCGCGCACGGCGGACGGCGGTCGAAACGGCGGCAACGGCTTCTTCCTGGCCGATGACGCGCTTGGCGATCGCCTCCTCCATGCGGAGCAGCTTGTCCTTCTCGCCTTCGAGCATCTTGTCGACAGGCACACCCGTCCAGCGCGAGACGACGCCCGCGATGTGGTCCGGCGTGACGGCCTCCTCGACCATGACCTGGCCTGTCTGCGCGCCGTCCTTGCTCTCCAGCTCCTTGAGCTGCTGGGCGAGCTTCGGAATGACGGCGTGCTGCAGCTCACCCGCGCGAGCGTAGTCGCTCCGGCGGATGGCCTGCTCCAATTCGACGCGGCGCTGCTCCAGCTCTTCCTTGACCTTCTGGGCTGAGCCGAGCTTCGCCTTCTCGTTCTCCCAGCGGCGAGTCAGCTCGGCCGACTGCGCCTCGAGATCGGCGATGGATTTATCGAGCTTGGAGAGCCGGTCCTTGGAGGCGTCGTCGGTCTCTTTGCGCAGTGCTTCGCGCTCGATCTTCATCTGCATGAGATCGCGATCGATGGCGTCGAGCTCCTCGGGCTTCGAGTCGATCTCCATCTTCAGGCGTGAGCTCGCCTCGTCGACGAGGTCGATGGCCTTGTCGGGCAGGAACCGGTCGGTGATGTAGCGGTTCGACAGGGTCGCCGCCGCGACGATCGCGCTATCCGTGATGCGCACGCCGTGGTGCATCTCGTACTTCTCTTTGAGCCCGCGCAGAATCGAGATCGTGTCCTCGACGGTGGGCTCGCTGATGAAGACGGGCTGGAAGCGCCGCGCCAGCGCCGCATCCTTTTCGATGTGCTTCCTGTACTCGTCGAGCGTGGTCGCGCCGACGCAGTGCAGCTCGCCGCGCGCAAGCGCCGGCTTCAGCAGGTTGCCGGCATCCATCGAGCCCTCGGTCTTGCCGGCGCCGACGATGGTGTGCAGCTCGTCGATGAACAGGATGATGCCGCCGTCGGAGGCCGTGACCTCCTGCAGCACGGACTTCAGCCGCTCCTCGAACTCGCCGCGGTACTTGGCGCCCGCAATGAGCGCGCCCATGTCGAGCGCGAGCAGCTTCTTGTCCTTTAGGCTCTCGGGCACGTCGCCTTTGATAATGCGCTGGGCGAGGCCCTCAGCGATCGCGGTCTTGCCGACGCCCGGCTCGCCGATGAGCACGGGGTTGTTCTTGGTCCGGCGCGAGAGCACCTGGATGGTGCGGCGGATTTCCTCGTCGCGGCCGATGACCGGATCGATCTTGCCCTCGGCGGCTGCGGCCGTGAGGTCACGGGCATAGCGCTTGAGGGCGTCATAGCTTTCCTCGGCCGAGGCGGTGTCGGCCGTGCGGCCCTTGCGGACGGTGTTGATCGCGGCATTGAGCGACTGGGCGCTCACGCCCGCATCTTTGAGGATCTTGGCAGCCGGGCTCGTGCCCTCCACCAGGATGGCGAGGAGCAGCCGCTCGGCGGTCACGTACTTGTCGCCGGCCTTCTCGGCGATCTTCTCGGCCTGGTCGAAGACGCGGGCGAGCTCGGGCTGCAGATAGAGCTGCCCACTGCCGCCCGAAACCTTTGGCCGCTGAGCAATGGCGCGCTCGACCGCGTGGAGCGCAGCCTTGGGATTGCCGCCCGCCTGCTCGATCAGCCCGGATGCCAGGCCCTGGTCGTCGTCGAGCAGCACCTTCAGAAGGTGCTCGGCGCTGAATTGCTGATGGTTCTCGCGCAGGGCAAGTGACTGTGCGGCTTGCACAAATCCCTTGGCGCGGTCGGTGTAGATGTCGAAGTTCATTAGTCCTCCTCCTCGGCGCGCCTCGCCGCCCCCTAGAGGCCCGGACTAAGGCACCGTCATCGAAAGAATGGGTAACTTTTTGCGACCCAGGTTTGGCGCCGCACTGTTCATATGGGGTTAATCGGCCGGCGGAAAAGGGGCGTGCAGCGAAAGAGTTGTAGCCCGTTCAGCGGCGATCCCAGTGCCCCTGCAGCGGTTGAAAGCACTGAGTTTGGGCCTCACATACACCCTCGGGCGCATCGCCCATTTGAGATGGAGCAAACGACTACCCGCGCAAGGGAGTTCAGGGAGGAAAAAAGCAATGGCGATCCGCATGCGTGACGAGGTTCGGGCCCTCAGCGATGACGAGCTCGAACTGGTCGTGAAGACCCACATCCCGCTGGTTCTGGACCTTTCAGATAGCGAGCTCGCGGACTTGATCAAGCAGGTCCGCGAGAGGCGGAAGCGGGCGCGCGATATTGCCAACCGCCAGCGGCGCGAGATGCGCGGTAAAGCCGAGCGGCCGGGCGCGGCTCCGGCGCGGGAGAATGCCGGAACCAAACACAAGGCAGCTGTACTGGCCGGTGCCCTGAAGCGGCTCAATAACGAGAAAGAGCGCCGAGAGCGGCGGACGGATGCTCCCGATCAAGTTCAGATTGCCAAGAAGGCCCTGCAACTGAAGCGCGCCGCCGGCAAGGGCCACAGCGGGCCGACCTACCGCACGGCTTCCAAAGGAATGCGCAACATCGAGAACGCGAAGCCCGGGCGACTGCTCCACCCCATGGAGATCGGGCGGGTGTCGCAATTTGTCCGTGACGCTCAGGCGAAACGCGATTCGCATCGTGCGGATGCTGGTCGCTAGTATCGCGGGTTGAGATACGCGATCGGATGCCGTGCGCAGGTTGCGCGACGGACGGCATACGTCCGAGCGACGCTGATGCAGCATCGCAACAGGGCAGCCTGCAGATGCGCATGGCGGGTTTGACTCTAGTAGGTCGAAACCAGCCTTTCTTGGAGGCGCCACGCGGGCTGCTGAACAGGCTTGACAGGTCGTCCGACGGCGTTCCGAGTGGGATCAGCCGAAGATACTGCCGCCCCAAAACTGCCGCAAATTAAAGGGGCTGGGCATTGCTCGTGGCGTTCAATTCACGTGAGTTTCGGCCCTGCCCGAACGGCCGTCATTTGACGTTCACACAGGTTCTCCACCGGATGTACAGACACACTAGATGTAGTGGCGGGTCGCACCCGCAACCCCAATAGATCGTGACGAATGTCCTCGAATCACCGACATTGATGACAGCTGATGCGGCGCCCGGATGCGGGCCTCTTCGGCCGGGGAAATGAGGGGCCTCGCGTTCCGCGGGGTGTCGCGACGAGTTTCCAAACAGTGGGCGTGAAATGCGCGCGAGTCGAGGGATTCGCGGCAGTGAGAATCTGCGTGCGTTTTGTTGGTTGCGTGAAGTGGTCCGGTCGTGGGGGCACAGCCGGATCTAGAGGGTCATCAGAAACAATCGCACTGACGTGACGCTACCAGGTTGTGTGGCGCGTACCTTTGTCGGCTCCGCAGTGCCCAAAAACGAGCAGCAGGGCACATGAAAATCGCACGCGCCTTTACGGAAGCCGGAAAATCACCCTACGACCGCATTGCCTTCCGCAAGGCCACTTCCGAGATCAAGAACCCCGACGGTTCAGTCGTCTTCCGGCTTGAAGAATTCAGCGTGCCCGAGCATTGGAGCCAGGTTGCCGCCGACATCCTGGCGCAGAAGTATTTCCGCAAGGCCGGCGTGCCGAAGAAGCTGCGCAAGGTCGAAGAGAACAGCGTCCCCTCGTGGCTGTGGCGCTCCGTCCCCGATGAGCGCGCACTTGCCGATCTCCCCGACAACGAGCGCACGACGGGCGAGGCCGATGCTCGCCAGGTATTCGAGCGTCTTGCCGGCACCTGGACCTATTGGGGCTGGAAGGGCGGCTACTTCTCGACCGAGGAGGACGCGCGCGCCTTCTTCGACGAGCATTGCTTTATGCTGGCGAACCAGATGGGTGCGCCGAACAGCCCGCAGTGGTTCAACACCGGCCTGCACTGGGCATATGGCATTGATGGCCCCGGCCAGGGCCACTTCTATGTCGACTGGCAGACGGGCAAGCTCACGCAGTCGACCTCGGCCTATGAGCACCCGCAACCGCACGCCTGCTTCATCCAGTCCGTCGAGGACGATCTCGTCAACGAGAACGGAATCATGGACCTCTGGGTGCGCGAGGCGCGCCTCTTCAAGTACGGCTCAGGCACCGGCTCGAACTTCTCGCTGCTGCGCGCCGAGAACGAGCGCCTTTCGGGCGGTGGCAAGTCTTCGGGCCTCATGAGCTTCCTCAAGATCGGTGATCGCGCGGCGGGCGCCATCAAGTCGGGCGGCACGACGCGTCGCGCGGCGAAGATGGTCGTCGTCGACGTCGATCATCCCGACATCGAAGCGTACATCGACTGGAAGGTGCAGGAAGAGCAGAAGGTCGCGGCGCTCGTGACCGGCTCCAAGATCTGCCAGAAGCGCTTGAAGGCCGTCATGGTCGCCTGCGTGAACTGCGAAGCTGATGGTGATGCCTGCTTCGATCCGCTGAAGAACCCGGCTCTGAAGCGCGCGATCCGCGACGCCAAGCGCGATTCCGTGCCGCAGAACTACATCCTGCGCGTCATCCAATTTGCGCGGCAGGGCTACAAGGATCTCGATTTCGCGACCTACGACACCGACTGGGATTCCGAGGCGTACCTCACGGTTTCCGGCCAGAATTCGAACAACTCGGTGCGCGTGACCGACGACTTCCTGCGGGCCGTGGACGAGGACAAGGATTGGGCGCTTACCGCGCGCCTCTCCAAGAAGACTATGAAGACGATCAAGGCCCGCGATCTCTGGGACAAGATCGGCTATGCCGCGTGGGCTTCTGCCGATCCTGGCATCCAGTACCACACGACCATCAACGACTGGCACACGTGCCCGAAGTCCGGCCCGATCCGCGCGTCGAACCCGTGCTCCGAATACATGTTCCTCGACGACACGGCGTGCAATCTCGCCTCGCTGAACCTCATGCGCTTCCGCAAGGCGGACGGCACGTTCGACGTCGCGGCGTACGAGCATTGCTGCCGCCTCTGGACGGTCGTGCTCGAGATTTCCGTCATGATGGCGCAGTTCCCCTCGCGCCAGATCGCGGAGCTCTCCTACCGCTACCGCACGCTAGGCCTCGGCTTCGCCAACATCGGCGGCCTGCTCATGGCCTCGGGCATCCCCTATGACAGCGCCGAGGGCCGCGCGATCTGCGGTGCGATCTCCTCGATAATGACCGGCGTCGCCTATGCGACGAGTGCCGAGATGGCGTCGGAGCTTGGGCCCTTCCCCGGCTTCGGGCCGAATGCGGGCGATATGCTGCGCGTTATCCGCAATCATCGCCGTGCGGCTCATGGTGCGGCGGGCGGTTACGAGCAGCTCAGCACGGATCCCGTGCCGCTCGATCATGCCGCGCTCAAGGAGCCGGCGCTTTCGGCGGCCGCGCGCCGCGCCTGGGATCGCGCGCTCGAGCTTGGTGAGCAGCACGGCTATCGCAATGCGCAGGCGACGGTGGTTGCGCCGACCGGCACGATCGGCCTCGTCATGGATTGCGACACGACGGGCATCGAGCCGGACTTCGCGCTCGTGAAGTTCAAGAAGCTCGCCGGCGGCGGATACTTCAAGATCATCAATCAGGCCGTGCCCGAGGCTCTGCGCACGCTCGGCTATCCCGAGTCGCAGATTGCCGAGATCGAGGCTTATGCCGTCGGTCATGGCTCGCTGAAGCAGGCGCCGGGAATCAACCACACGACGCTGCGCACGAAGGGCTTCACGGACGAAGCGCTGGCGACGCTCGAAAGCGTGATCAAGACGGCCTTCGACATCAAGTTCGTCTTCAATCGCTTCACGCTCGGCGAGGACTTCCTCAAGACGTCGCTGAAAGTGCCAGCCGAGAAGCTGCTCGACCCGACTTTCGACCTGCTCACCTTCCTCGGCTTCACGAAGAAGGATATCGAGGCCGCGAACAACCACGTCTGCGGCACCATGACGGTCGAGGGCGCGCCGTACCTGAAGGACAAGCACCTGGCGGTGTTCGACTGCGCCAATCCGTGCGGCCGCATCGGCAAACGCTTTCTCTCGGTCGAGAGCCACATCCGCATGATGGCGGCGAGCCAGCCCTTCATATCCGGCGCGATCTCGAAGACCATCAACATGCCGAACGACGCGACGGTCGAGGACTGCAAGGAGTCCTACAAGCTGTCGTGGAAGCTGGCGCTCAAGGCCAACGCGCTCTATCGCGACGGTTCGAAGCTCTCGCAGCCGCTGAACTCGCAGATCCTCGCCGATGATCCCGACGAGGCCGAGGAGATCGCAGCCGAGATGGCGTCGGACAAGCCCGCGCAGCAGCGTGCGGCCGTTGCGGCCGAGCGCATTGTCGAGCGGATCATCGAGCGGGCGCGCGACCGCGAGAAGCTTCCCGGTCGCCGCAAGGGCTACACGCAGAAAGCCTCGGTCGGCGGGCACAAGGTGTACCTCCGCACGGGTGAGTACAATGATGGCCGCCTCGGCGAGATCTTCATCGACATGCACAAGGAAGGCGCCGCTTTCCGCAGCTTGATGAACAACTTCGCGATCGCGATCTCGCTCGGCCTGCAGTACGGCGTGCCGCTGGACGAGTACGTGGATGCCTTCACATTCACGCGCTTCGAGCCGGCTGGTCTCGTGCAGGGCAACGAGGCCATCAAGAACGCGACCTCGATCCTCGACTACATCTTCCGTGAGCTGGCCGTGTCCTACCTCGAGCGGCATGACCTCGCGCACGTCGATCCGACGCAGATCATCGGCGCGACGGGCCTCGGCGCCTCGGATGAGGCGCTGGAGGACGACGCGGCGCCCGCAGCTCCGCCGCCTGCTCAGTTCGTCAGCAAGGGTCTGCTGCGCGGCGTGCCGGTGCCGAACGTCACGACCATCGTGCGCAGCAGCGCGCCGGCGACGGCGGTCGGCTCCCTGCAGAAGGACGTGGCGACGGCCTTTGCCAGCGGTGGCGCGACGGCGCTCTATCAGCAGCGCACGGTCGAGACGGTGACGCACGTCACGGAAGGCTCGCTCGCGCTGAAGACGGAGGTCATCTCGACGGCGGATCTCCGAACCGAGGCGCGCTTGCGCGGTTACGAAGGTGAGGACTGCCGCGAGTGCGGAAACTTCACGCTCGTCCGCAACGGCACCTGCCTCAAGTGCGACACGTGCGGCAGCACGAGTGGGTGCAGTTGAGGGGGACTGGTAGGTATTGAAGGCAGAGCATGGGGTGGTTGCTAAAGTGCAGCCACCCCTTCTCGTAGGGAACAAATATATTTAAGTGGCGGCAGCATTTGCCCGCCCGTGTTGACGTCGCGGAGCGACCATGAGCACGGAGACATCGAGCGCTATTCAAGCCATCTGCGCCGCGATCGCGCTAATCTTTGGCATCTACGCCTATAACACATGGGCGTCGCAGGAGGCGGCCAAGCGGAATGCGGAATTCGCCTTGAGTTTGATGAAAGCTGGATATGAGGCTCAAATGTGCTTCGACAGCATGGCCGCGTCGGTTATATGGCGTAACTTTGGCAAGGAAGATCTCGAAAAGATAATTGTTTCTGGTGAGGAGAAGGCGGCGGGATGCGCTGCGTCATTCTCTCAATTCGAAGCGCTTGTATTCGTAGCTAATAGTGCGTTGGATGCGCGGACCAGCCAGCTCGCGAGCACATATGTCATCATCCTCAAGTCACGCGCTCGTAGATATCAAGACCTTCGAGCCACCTTGCGTTATTCTGAGAAATGGAAGCAGAAATCAAAAGATGCCAACGAGATAACGGCCCGCCAGCTTATCTTGAGCAATCTTGAGGATCTAGACGCTCTCGTTTTTGACCTCGAGGCATATTCGTCGGACGTCAAACTTAAAGAAAATGCGGAAGCTTGGAATGCAGAGGTTAAGGCGCGACAGTCCGAAAACGGAGGACGTGCGAGGGCTTTAAAAGTCGCGCAGTCTATGAACGAGAGGCTAACGCAATATGTGCGGCTTAAGGTGGCTCACTGAAGCTTCACTGCGTCAATCTCGCCCTGCAGCGGCAATTGCCCTATAAGCTCGCGTCATGACCTGGGTATCCGCCCACCGAACCGAGCCGTACCACCATGTCCGCACCCCGATCGCTGAGCGACTACGCGCAAGCTATCCTCACCGCGCGCGTCTATGACGTCGCCGAGGAAACGCCGATCGATCCGCTGCCGCGCCTCTCCGAGCGGCTCGGCCGCAGCGTCCTGCTGAAGCGCGAGGATCTGCAGCCCGTGTTCAGCTTCAAGCTGCGCGGCGCCTACAACAAGATCGTGCGGATGCCCGAAGACGCGCGCAAACGCGGCGTGATCTGCGCCTCGGCCGGCAATCACGCGCAGGGCGTGGCGCTGGCGGCAAAGAAGCTCGGCATCAAGGCGACCATCGTCATGCCGATGACGACACCCGGCATCAAGGTCGAGGCCGTGCGGCGGCTCGGCGGCAATGCGGTTTTGCACGGCGATGCCTTCGACGAGGCCTATGCCCGCGCACGTGAGCTGGAGAAAACCGAAGGCCTGACGTTCGTGCATCCCTTCGACGATCCGGACGTGATCGCGGGCCAGGGCACGATCGGCCTCGAAATCCTGCGCCAGCATCCCGATCCCATCGAAGCCATCTTCGTGCCGATCGGCGGCGGCGGGCTCGCATCGGGTGTCGCGGCCTTCGTGAAGTTCCTGAGCCCCGCGACCAAGGTCATCGGCGTCGAGCCCGTGGACGCAGCGTGCATGGCGGCGGCACTACGCGAAAAGCAGATCGTGACGCTCGATCAGGTGGACCTGTTCGCCGATGGCGTCGCCGTGCGGCGCGCGGGCGAGGAGACCTATCGCCTGTGCAGCACGCTGCTCGACGAGATCATCACGGTCGACATCGACGGTATGTGCGCGGCCATCAAGGATATCTTCGATGATACGCGCGCGGTCGCCGAGCCTTCGGGCGCGCTGAGCCTCGCCGGCCTCAAGATCTACGCGGAGCGCGGGGGCGCGGATCGCGGCAGCCTCATTGCGGTGAACAGCGGCGCCAACCTGAACTTCGATCGTCTGCGCACGATCGCCGATCGCGCCGAAGTGGGCGAGCATCGCGAGGCGCTGCTGGCGGTGACGCTGCCGGAGAAGCCCGGCAGCTACCGCGGCTTCATCCGAACGCTGCAGGGCCGCGCCATCACCGAGTTCAACTACCGCTATGCGGACGCAGGCTCTCCTGCGCAGATCTTTGCCGGCATCGCGCTCCGTCGCGGCGAGGAGGAGAAGAACGAGGTCATCGTGCACTTGCGGGAGGAAGGCTTTCCCGTTCTCGACATGAGCGAGAATGAAATGGCCAAGGAGCACGTGCGCTACATGGTGGGCGGACGCGCGCCGGGGCTGACGGATGAGCTGATCTATCGCTTCCAGTTCCCCGAGCGGCCGGGCGCGCTTCTGAAGTTCCTCGAAAGCCTGGCGCCGGAGTGGAACATCTCGCTCTTCCACTACCGCAATCACGGCGCTGACTACGGGCGCATTCTCGCCGGCATCCAGGTGGCGCCCGGCGCGCGCGACCAGCTCAAGGAGCGGCTCGACGCGCTCGGCTATCCCTACTGGGATGAGACCGACAATCCGGCCTATCGGCTCTTTCTCTCCGGCGACTACGACGCTGCGAAGTAGCGCCGCTCTCAATCACGCGAAGGAAAATCCATGTCTGAGACGAAAGTGGCGGTGGTTACTGCGGGTGGCAGCGGCATGGGCGCGGACGCGGCGCGCCGGCTTGCGGCGGATGGCCTCCAGATCGCCATTCTCTCGTCCTCGGGAAAGGGCGAGGCGCTGGCGAAGGAGCTCGGCGGCATCGGCATCACCGGCTCGAACCAGTCGAACGACGATCTCAAGCGTCTGGTCGATGCCGTGATAGCGCGCTGGGGCCGCATCGACGTGTTGGTGAATAGCGGCGGCCACGGTCCGCGCGGCCCGATCCTCGATCTGACGGACGAGGACTGGCACCGCGGTCTCGATGTCTATCTGATGAACGTCATCCGCCCGACGCGGCTGGTGGCGCCGATCATGCAGAAGCAGCGTGCGGGCTCGATCATCAATATCTCGACGTTCGCGACCTTCGAGCCCGATCCAGTTTTCCCGACATCGGGCGTATTCCGCTCCGGTCTTGCGGCCTACACGAAGCTGTTTGCCGACAAATATGCCGCCGACAACGTGCGCATGAATAACGTCCTGCCGGGCTTCATCGACAGCCTTCCGGAGAAGGAGGAGTTCCGCAAGCGCATCCCTATGGGCCGCTACGGGCACAGCTCCGAGATCGCGGCGACGATCTCGTTCCTCGCCTCCGAGGGTGCGGGCTACATCACCGGGCAAAACATTCGCGTGGACGGTGGCATCACGCGCTCGGTCTAGCCGCCGAAATCTCCCGATCTGGCCGCCATCCGCTGGATTGGCACGGCCCTGCGCGCTTTCGCCGCCTTTGCAGTGTTCAGAGGGCCATCACGCTTTCTTGACACCCCCAGGGGGCCTAACTATGGTCCCCCCGCGCAGTTGGAAGCGGCCGCGCCCCGGTCCTCGGGGCGTGTCGAGGCAGCCATCATGTCGGTCGACGGCAGCAAGCAACCCGATCCGAGAGGCGAGATCACGCCCGAGGAACGCGAGGCTCTGAGGCGGCGATCGGAGGCGATCGGCCAGCAGCTCGACAAGGTCAAGCAGACACGCGACGCGGCACGTCGGCCACAAGGACCGTCGACCGCAGGGCGCGCGATGCGGGCTTCTGCTGAGCTGATCGGTGGCATCGTGGCCGGCGGTCTGATCGGTTGGTATCTGGACAAGTGGCTCGGCACTGAAAAGCCGGTCATGTTTGTCCTGTTCTTTTTGCTGGGCGCTGCCGCGGGCATCCTGAACGTGATCAGGGTCGCGATGCGCGAGAAGACGCCGCCGGCGCTGTCCGTTCCGGACGACGACGAGGACGAGAACAGGTAAGGGGCACGGGCACGTGGCTGCTGGCGCTGACGGGGTACATAGTCCAATCGCTCAGTTCGAGATCAAGAATCTCGTTCCTTTGCGGCTCTTCGGTTTCGATACCTCCTTTACGAACTCCGCACTGTTCATGGTCATCGCGGTGGGCCTGATTTCGGCTTTCCTGATCATGTCCATGCGCGGGCGCTCGCTGGTCCCGACCCGGATGCAGTCGATCGCGGAAGTGCTCTACGAGTTCGTCGCCAATACGGTGCGCGAGAATGTCGGCCATGAAGGGATGAAGTTCTTCCCGCTGGTCTTCTCGCTCTTCATCTTCGTCCTGGTCGTCAACCTGATCGGCATGGTGCCGGGCACCTTCACGGTGACGAGCCATATCATCGTCACGGCGGCGCTCGCGCTGCTGGTGATCGGAATCGTGATCGTCTATGGCGTCGCGACCCAGGGCACGCACTTCCTCAAGCTGTTCGTGCCGGACGTTCCGCCGGCCCTCCTGCCGCTGATGGTGCCGATCGAGGTCATCTCGTTCCTCTCGCGGCCGCTGAGCCTGTCCGTGCGTCTCTTCGCCAACATGCTGGCAGGACATATCGCGCTCAAGATCTTCGCAGGCTTCGTCGGATCGCTGCTCGCCGCGGGAGTGTGGGGCATCCTCTCGCCGCTGCCGCTCTTCCTCACCATCGCGCTGACCGCGCTCGAGGTGCTGGTCGCGGTGCTGCAGGCCTATGTCTTCGCGGTCCTGACCTGCGTCTATCTAAATGATGCGGTGCATGGAGCCCATCACTAAGCGGTAAGCGGCTCATCGCATCAACCTCATCCACTCACACACACGATCAACCCAGGGAGATCATCATGGATCCAGTGGCAGCAAAGTTCATCGGCGCAGGTATCGCGTGCCTCGGCATGGCCGGCGCCGGTATCGGTCTCGGCAACCTGTTCGGCCAGTTCCTGTCGGGTGCGCTCCGCAACCCGTCGGCGGCTGACGGCCAGCGCGGCACGCTGCTCCTCGGCTTCGCGCTGACGGAAGCGCTCGGCATCTTCTCGCTGCTCATCGCGCTGCTGCTCCTCTTCGTGGTCTGATCCGGACGGCCAAGGCCCACGGATTGAGACGCGGCGGCCGTTCCTGTAACGGGCCGCCGCACCGCGTAGTCCGGCATCGGCGCACGCCGATGCGAAACTGACGGCAGGGCGCAATGTCCATGTTGCTTCTTGGGGCGGTCGCGGTGACGACCGGCGAGTTCTTACCGAGCGCGTCTGCGCCGGCTACGTTCCCGCCGTTCGATCCGACGACGTTTCCAAAACAGCTCTTCTGGCTCGCGCTGAGCTTCGGCGCGCTCTACTTCCTGATGGCGCGGATCGCACTGCCGCGAATCGGCGAGGTTATCGAGGAGCGCCGCGATCGCATCCAGCGCGATCTCGACGAGGCGGCGCGGCTGAAGTCGGAGACGGACGCGGCTCTGAAAGCCTACGAGCAGTCGCTGGCGGATGCCCGCGGCAAGGCGCAGGGGCTCGCCAAGGACACGCGCGACAAGCTTACGGCCGAGACCGAGGCCGAGCGCCACCGCGTCGAGGCGGAGCTCAACGCGAAGCTCGCCGAGACCGAGAAGCGGATCGCGGAGACGAAGTCGCGGGCGCTCGCAAGCGTCGACGAGATTGCCGCGAGCACGGCGTCGGACATCGTGTCGATGCTGACGGGCAAGGGCGTCTCGGCCGATGAAGTGCGCCAGGCGCTCGCCAAGGCCAAGGCGAGCTGAAGCCGAAAGGCACGAAGGAAGCGACAGCGATGTTCTTCAATCCTGAGTTCTGGGTCGCCGTATCGTTCTTCATCTTCGTTGGCGTGCTCATCAAGATGGGCGTGCCGACCTTGATCACGAAGGCGCTGGACGATCGTGCCGATGCCGTGCGCAAGGAACTCGATCAGGCCCGCCGCCTGCGCGAGGAAGCGCAGGATCTGCTCGCGGACTACCAGCGCAAGCAGCGCGCCGCCGAGGATGAGGCCAAGGCCATCATCGATCAGGCGCGCCGCGAGGCGGAGACGATGAAGGCCGAGAGCGAGAAGAGCCTCAAGGAGCAGCTCGAGCGGCGCACGCGCCTCGCCGAGGACAAGATCGCTCGGGCTGAGGCTCAGGCCGTGAGCGAAGTGCGGGCGGCGGCTGTCGACGTCGCGATGTCGGCGGCGGAGCGGATTATTGGCGACAAACTCCAGGGTGCTGGCGGCGCCGATCTCGTCAATCGTTCGATCCGTGATCTCAAGGGCAAGCTCAACTGAGCTTCAGCCAACCCGCGTGGGCTTTGGAATGAATTCGGGGCGCCTCACGAGGCGCCCCGTTGCTTTTTGGGTCTGGGGTGCGCTTCTTCGCGCACTCATGCGCTCAATATCTTGACCGCTTGCGCATGGAGTGCCGGATCGCCTGCAGCGACGATCCGGCCACCGTTTGTGGCGATGCCGCCATCCCACGTCGTGATACGCCCACCGGCCCGCTCGATGATCGGAATGAGAGCGGCGACATCGTGTGGCTTGAGGCCGACCTCGATGACGAGATCGGTGTAGCCACCGGCGAGCAGGCAGTAGCCGTAACAATCACCGCCGTAGCGCGTGAGGCGCGCACGCGCGGAGACCTCGAAGAATTTCTTGCGGTCGCGATCGCCGAAGAGATTGGGGCCTGTGGTCGTGAGGATGGCGTGCTCGAGCTTAGTGCACGCGCGCGTACGGGCGCGTCGGGTTTTGCGGTCGGCCGTGCGCCATTGGGTGGCGGTGCGGGTCGTCCACACGCGCTCGCCGGTAAAGGGCTGGTTCATCATGCCGAGCACCGGCGTCTCGCCGTCGAGCAGGCCGATGAGCGTGCCCCAGAGCGGACTCCCCATGATGAAGGCTTTCGTGCCGTCGATCGGATCGACGAACCAGCGCAGCGTGCTCGTGCCGTCGCCGACACGGCTGCCGTGCTCCTCGCCGATGATCGAGTGCGATGGGTGATGGCGCGCCAAGTGGCGACTGATCACGCGTTCAGCATCGCGATCGGCGGCCGTGACGGGGTCGAAGCCGAGCGGGCCGCCCTTATCGTCGATAGGGATCGGGCGGCGGAAGCGACGCATGATGACCTCGGCGGATAGGTCGGCGAGCGTGTGTGCGGTCTCTAGGAGGGAGGCGAACGATGCGGCTGTCGGCTTGCTAGACGGCGTCACGGATGGTCTCACGGTGAGATGCTGGGGCGTATGGGGAGCGTTGTGGTTTTTTGATCAATGCTCAGTCTGAAGATATGTGACACTTTTGACGCATGGAGATTGCCAACATCCTGCTATCCGCAACCGATGCGCCCTTGACGATTGCCGAATCGGCAGTGCGTAGGCATGCTCAAAATTGTAGCTGCGATGACGATCTATCGTCGCTATTGCCCACTTCGGGCGTTTCCTCCCTAGACTTGGGCCGTTCATTAGCTGAGCGGCCCCTTTATTCTGCCAAATCTGCAACAGTGGCTCAGCGCCCATATATGATGCGCTTCCCCGTCGGCCACGACACCCGATAACCGAAGTCGATTTGCCGTTCCTCGTCGGGCTGGAGCAACGCATCCCACGCCAGAACCCCGCGCTTGTCGTCGACGTCACGTCGGGTGGGCGGCGTCTTGCCGGTCAATTCGACCTTGATGTCCTGCTGGCGGGAGGTCGGGATGTTATCCTGCACTGAGACGTTGATCGCGCGCTCGTGCATGTTCTTCAAAGACATGCGGAAGGCGCGTGTGTCGGTCTGCTGGGAGGAGATGAGGCCGCTCTCGCCGCGCTTGTCCTCGACCGTCGCATAGCGGACGCGGACCGAGTCGTCGGCGCCGAAACCAATCTCGTGCTCCTGGCCGGGTGACAGTAACGGCAACTTGCCGCTCCCGACGTACGTGCCGTCGCGGAAGAGGGAGATCACGCCGGGGAGATAGGCGGTCGTCTTCGGAGCGGCGAGCTTGGCATAGAGATATGCCTGCGTCCGCAGGCGTGGTACCGCGCGCACGACGAGGCTCGGTTCGATTGTTGCCTGGTCGATCAGCACGCGCTTGACCTCGGCAGTCGCGAGGACCGTCGTTTTACCGGGAATATCGAAGCGAGCCTGATAGGCGGAAGCCTCGACACTGGCCTGCTGCTCGCCGACTGCAAATTCCTCGTCCTGCCGCTTATCGGCGGCGACGGAGGCCTCACCGGCACGCTCCTCGGCGGCGCGACGGGCCCTATCCGCCTGTGCCGCTGGTGCGCTTGCCACGGGGCGCGGGGGCGGGGTTTCGGGCATGAAGTCGACGACTGCCGACTCAAGCGTCGGTGCTGACGCGCCGTTCGCCGGCCGCGCCGTCGATAGCGTGAGGGCGACGTCGCGCCAGTCCTCGCCTGTACGCTGCTGCACGGCCGCGCGCCGCACGAGCACGAGGCTCGGCGCAACGTTGCGCGCGCCGGTCATCAGTCGGGCGTCGTAAAGGGACTGCCAGGAGGCCGAAGGGACCTGATAGCGCAGCAGCAGATTCGCCTCGAGCGCGGCAGCGGTCGTGATTTTGACGCGAACCTCGGTGCGCGCATCCTCCACGGGCGCGAGATCGGAGAGCGCTCTCTCGAGATCGGCGATGCGGCGGTCGAGCTCGCGCACCTTGAGGCTGGCTGCAAGCCGCGTCTTCTCCGCATCAGCGAGCCGGCTGCCGATCAACGCGAAGATATCGCTCCACGGTTCGATCTTTTCTGCGGTTTCACCGGATTTGGCAGCCGGTCGCGTCGGGAGCGTGACCAGGCCTTCGACGAACCGTTTCTGCGCCTCGGCGGCCTCGACTTCCGCAGCGACGATCGCGCGCTCGTCCTGCAGTTTCTCGATGGCTTCCTCGAGTTTGCGCCGCTCGCTCTGGCTGACAGCCGGATCGAGGCGAGGGATTTCGACACGGCGCGTGTCCACGGAGCCGATGTCGAGCCGGCCGGTGCTGCGCCCTTCGATCCGGATGGAGCCATCGATGGCTTGCGCCGGCAGATCCTTGAACACAATGACGTGCTCGCCCTGGGCGATCTTGAGCTGAGCGGAGCGCGTAATCTCGGCGCCGCGCGAGAAGATGGTCACGGCCGAGATCGCGGAGGTTCCAGCGATTTCGGCCGCAGCCAGTGGTGTCGCCGTCATGGCGGTGACGGCCGCCATCCACGCCATCCACCGAACGTCGATACGCATTACAAGTGCTCCGATATGCAGATGTCGGGCTGGGACGACTCAGACGACAGGGCAGGCGCCGCCGTCGATGTTGATGGCCGTGCCGGTGATGTAGGAGCCCGCGTCGGACGCGAGGAACAGCACCATATTGGCGAACTCTTCGGCCGTGCCGACTCGCTTCATGGGAATGTCCTTACCCATGTCCTCGTAATACGCAGCGAGGCTGCGGCCCTTGTTCTCCTGGGCATGCCGCTGCACCCACTGATCGCTCTCGATGCGCCCAACGAGGACGGCATTGACGAGCACATTGTGAGGCGCGCCCTCGCCAGCGAGGACCTTGGTCAAGGCCATGCCGGCTGCACGGGAGACGGCCGTCGGTGCGCGACCGGCGGCGGGTGCCTTGGCGCTCGTGTTGAGCACGTTGATCACGCGGCCATGGCCGCGGTCCTTCATGCCAGGAAATGCGAGGCGGCAGAGGCGAATGGCAGCGAAGAGCTTGAGGTCGAGATCGGCCTGCCAGACCTCGTCAGTGATGGTCTCGAACTGGCCAGTCTTGGAGGTGCCGGCATTGTTGACGAGGACATCGAGGTGGCCGAGCGCCTTCTCCGCCGCCGCGAATACCCGGGCGCAGTCTTCAGCCTTGCCCACATCACCTGTGATTGTAACGATCTTGCCGCTGCCAGCTTTGGCCAGCTCCTTCTTGGCGTCGTCGAGGCCCTCCTGGCTCCGCGCGACGATGGCCACATTGGCGCCCGCCCCGAGGAATGCTTTGGAAATGGCGAGCCCGATTCCTTTGCTCGCGCCCGTAACGAGCGCATTGCGCCCACTCATTTGAAGCTGCACGGCATTTTCTCCCCACCAAACGTATAATCTGGGCCGGAACACTACGCCGGCCCGACGGGCAAAGGAAGCCGGCTTGTCACCCCGGAACGGGGGACCAAATAGGAGGTATGGACGCCGAATTGCTGCCGCCCAAGGCGTGCTATAAGGCCCTGTCATGTCAGCGAATCAGGTGAAAATGGGCCAGTTGCCCGCCGACGAGGACGACGATCCTCCGTTCGACCTTCCGGAGGCACCCGGGGGGGCGTCGGCGATGAGCCAGTCTGCATCGCGGCCCTCGATATCAGAGCGCGCGATCGCCCAGGCGCCCGCGCCATATCTCCAGGGCCTCAATCCGGAGCAGCGCCGGGCCGTCGAGACGACCGACGGGCCGGTCCTCGTGCTCGCAGGTGCCGGGGTCGGCAAGACCCGCGTGCTGACGACGCGCATTGCCCACATCCTCGCGAGCCGGAAAGCATTCCCCTCGCAGGTGCTCGCCGTCACCTTCACGAATAGGGCCGCGCGCGAGATGAAGGAGCGCATCGGCGCTCTCATCGGGGGTGCTGTCGAGGGCATGCCGTGGCTCGGCACGTTCCACGCGATTGGCGTGAAGATCCTGCGTCGCCACGCCGAGCTGGTCGATCTCAAGAACGGCTTCACGATCCTCGACGTGGACGACCAGCTCCGGCTCATCAAGCAGGTCATCGAGGCCGAGGGGCTCGACAAGGACCGCTGGCCCGCGCGCCAACTCGCCGCGATGATCGACAACTGGAAGAACAAGGGCCTGACACCGGATAAGGTGAGCACCGGCGACTCGCAGGTGTTCGCCGGCATCGGGGCCCGGCTCTATGCGGCCTACCAGCAGCGCCTGAAGGAGCTCAACGCCGTCGACTTCGGTGATCTCCTGCTCGAAACGCTGAGGCTGTTTCGCGAGCATCCGGACGTGCTGGCCGATTATCAGCGCCGTTTCCGCTACATCCTCGTCGACGAATACCAGGACACCAACGTCGTCCAATACCAGTGGCTGCGGCTCATCGCGCAGGCGCCGGGCGGGCAGCCGAACCTCTGCTGCGTCGGCGATGACGATCAGTCGATCTATGGCTGGCGCGGCGCCGAGGTCGACAACATCCTGCGCTTCGAGAAGGATTTTCCCGGCGCCGTCGTGATCCGCCTCGAGCGCAATTATCGCTCGACCGGCCACATTCTCGGCGCTGCTGCCGGGCTCATCGCGAACAATACCGGCCGCCTCGGCAAGACGCTCTTCACGGATGACGAGCTCGGCAAGAAGGTATCCGTTCTCGGCGTATGGGACGACGAGGAGGAAGCGCGCGCGATCGGCGAGGAAATTGAACGTCTCGCCAAGGGTGGACATCGGTTGAACGAGATGGCGATTCTGGTGCGTGCTTCTTTCCAGATGCGCGTCTTCGAAGATCGCTTCATCACGCTCGGCCTGCCCTATCGCGTGATCGGCGGCCCGCGCTTCTACGAGCGCCAGGAAATCAAGGACGCCATCGCGTACCTGGAAATCACGCACAATCCGTCGAACGATCTCAAGTTCGAGCGCATCGTCAACGTGCCGAAGCGCGGTCTCGGCGATGCCACGATCAAGCAGATCCACGATCTCGCGCGCGCCGGCGGCATCCCGATGTTCGAGGCCGCACGCCAGCTCGCGGAGAGCGACGAGCTGAAGCCCAAGGCGCGTCGCGCGCTCGGCGATCTCGTTGCGGCCTTCCTGCGCTGGCGCGGGCAGGCCGAAGGCGTGAAGCACACCGAGCTTGCCGAGCTGATCCTCGACGAGAGCGGCTACACGGCCATGTGGCAGGCGGACAAGAGCCCGCAGGCGCAGTCGCGGCTGGAAAACCTGAAAGAGTTGATCCGCTTCATGCATCAGTTCGAGACCCTTGGTGGGTTCCTCGAGCACGTGGCGCTGGTCATGGATGTCGAGCAGGGTAACGACGGCGATCGCGTGTCGCTCATGACGCTGCACGCCGCCAAGGGCCTCGAGTTCGAGACGGTCTTCCTGCCGGGCTGGGAAGAGGGGCTTTTCCCGCATCAGCGTTCGCTCGACGAGAGCGGACTTGCCGGTCTCGAAGAGGAGCGCCGCCTCGCCTATGTCGGTCTGACGCGCGGCAAGCGGCGCGTGCAGGTGAGCTTCGCGCAGAATCGACGCACCCGTGGTCTTTATCAGTCGGCGAGTCCTTCGCGGTTCGTCGACGAACTGCCCGAGGCGCACCTCGAGGTGCTCGAGTCGCGCAGTCCCTTTGGCGGCGTCTACGCAACCATGGGCAGCGACCCCCGATATGGCCGCGCCAACCCCTATGGCAAGAGCCGCTTCGACGATGCGCCGTCGCCATTCGCGACGAGCTACACGACGCCGGGTTGGCAGCGTGCACAGGAGCAGTGGAAGGCGGCACGTCCCGCGCGGCCACCGCCGCAGACGATCGAGGGGACGCTCGTCGCCTCGTCGGATCATGTCTCGGAATTCGTCGAGGGTGATCGCGTGCGCCACCAGAAGTTCGGGCTCGGCACTGTATCGATGGTCGATGGCAACAAGCTCACCATCGACTTCGACAACGGCGACCGGAAGCGCGTGATCGAGAGTTTTCTCGCGAGAGCTTGACGAGGGGAAGCGCTATTTGAGCGACAGATAGAAAGCTTCGTTCGATTTCACGTGCTGCTCTAATGCCTGCTGAAGGTCGCTGTAAGCCTGCTCAGTTAGGACATCGTAGTTGTCCAGGGAGCTGGGCCAGTGCTGCTCCAACAAGTTCCATCTGGCCTCTTGAGACGACGCCGGCACTGGTACCTTCAAGCCTCGAAGCACCAAGTTGAACTCCTTGGCCGCCGTCAATGCGCCAACCGAGATCAGTGCCTCCAATACCTCTCTTGCATCGAACTCGTGGCTGCATGTCAGGAAGGAGTTTATGCCGCCATTGGTAGCGAGGCCCATGTAGAGGTTCGCGATGGCCCCGGCTCTATAGCCGCTCCCAGCTTCGAAGTTGCTGGGCTCGATGTTCATAACAAAGTTGTTCCAGGCTTCGACGCTGGGCGTGTCCGTCATTCGGTCTCTCTAAAGAACTCCAGGTCGATTGCGTTCTTCCACTACCGCACCTCGATGACGATGCCCGTCCGCCAGATCTGGCTCTGCGGCACGTACGTCGGAGCCGGCGGCGTGTCCTCTTTGCGCTCGGGGTCGGGCACATGTGGTGGGCGGCGCAGGCTCGCGTCGAGGAAGGCCGCATAAGGGCCGAGTTCCTGGAAACGCTGGCGCTCGAAGTCGTGGCGGATGCCATCCACGAGGCCCTCTCCACGCGTGCAAAGCGCGACGAACCGCTCGCGACCCCTGTCCTTTACGCGGAAGCGATAGCGCGCGCCTGGTCCCGGCAGTGTGACGCTGAGATGCGCGCCGATGCGATTGCTGGGCACGAAGTCATTGGGGAAGATCACTGTGCCGTAGCCGCCCGCATCGATGCTGATGACCGTCAGATTGCAATCGACGTTCGAGCGGACAGTGATCTCGATCGCATCGCCGCTCGAGTAGCGCGGAAGGTCCGGATAGAGCGTGAGATCAATCGGCGTTGTCGCGGTGACGGGGGGACGGGCCGCATCCAAAGGGATCAGCGGTATGGCTCGCTCCGGAGGTGTAACCTTGAGAAGGCGCGCCAGAAGAGGCCAGGCGTCCTCGAGATCGTTGCGCAGTACCGTCCCGTAGATCAACCGCCGCAACAGATGGCGTTCGCCGCTCGCGCTGGGTTCGAGGGCATTGGCCAGCACGACTGGGTCCATGCCGAGTTCGGCCGCGACGCGCGGCAGATTGACCGGTGCGAGATGCGTGCGCGTCAGCTGAAGTATCAGCTCGGCATTGCGCTCGACTTTGTCCGGCGGCGTTATTGGCGCAAGGATGGCGCGCGCGATCTCGCGGTCGTTCTCCTGCATGATGTGGCTGTCGGCGAGATGCGTGGGCACCGGTCCGCTGGGTCCGGCTAAGGCCGTGCCGAACTCGCCGCGCAGGATCTGCGCGACAAGCTGATCTGCGCGGACGATGAGCGGTCCCGGAATGCGCCGGATCTGCGTCTTTATCCCGATGATGGCGCGCCAGCGTGCGGCGTCCCAGCCGAGATCCTGGATGTCGAAGGCGAGGTTGTGGCCTTGAGCATCCAGCGCGTGAGTTGGCACCGGATGCGTGATGCCCGCGACGGCTGCAAGGACAAGCTGGAGCATCTGCCGCCATTCGGCGAGCAGGGCGGGGGTCGCACAGCCGAGATCGAGGTGCGCAAGGCTCAGAATGCGGAAAGCCGCGACGGGTTTCTTCACGGTCGCGGCGACGTGCGCAAGCTCAGCCTCGATGCGCTCGCGTGGCACGAAGGTCGCGGCTGGGCACGTCGCGGCTTCGTCAGGCAGGCTCTCGATCCAGCCACGCAACGCGCCGAGATCATCTGCGCTTGCATTGGGGCCGCTGCCGCCGAACCGGCGCAGCAGCTCGGTGTATGCAGGCGATCCGTCCGGATTACCGGGACGCACGAGCATCGGGTCACGCGTGATCGCGGCGAGGTCGGGCGCGGCAGCGATGTCGCCGACATCACGGCAGGGCGCGCAATGCGCTGCGAGAACGTCCCGCGCACGCGCAGCCAGTGCATCGTTGGCGCGTGCGGGCAAGGCCGACGCACTCATGAGAAGCGCCAGCACCAGCCATCCGACACTGAGATATTTCGCGCGGCTATTTTCCCGCGTGAGTATCGAGGAAGGGCAATACATGGGAGTGGAACAGCTCCGGCTCCTCATTGTGCAACATGTGCGATACGCCCGGTACGATCACGAGATCGGAGCCCGGGATAGCGTCGTGAATAGCCTGCGAAGCCGCAACGGGAGTCGCCGGATCGAGCTCGCCGACGATGACGCGCGTCGGCAGCTTGATGGCGCCGAGACGGCTTGTAACATTGAGATTGCGGATGGCCTGGGCCCATCCGAGATAGCCGTCGACCGGCGTCGCCAGGATCATCTTGCGCAGCCGCTCGACGAGTGCGGCGTCCTCTTTGAGGGCGCGAGGTGAGACCCATCGCTGCATGGCGCCATCGACCTGCGAGGCCATGCCATCCTTCTTTGCGGCGACAACGCGCTGGTCCCAGATTGATTTTGCCTCATCGGGAATGCGGCTCGACGTCGAAACCAGGAGGAGGCAGTTGAAGCGTTCGGGATGGAGCAGGCCGAGGTACTGGCCGACCATGCCGCCCATGGAGAGGCCGAGAAAGCTCGCCTTGTCGATGCCGCAAGCCGTCATCAGATCGACCACGTCCTTGGCGAGCGTCTCGAAGGGATAGACGCCCGCGGGGGCATCACTTTTGCCGTGGCCGCGCGCATCGAGGCGCAGCACACGGCACTTGGGCTCGAGGGCGGCCGTCAGCTCATCCCAGCATGTGAGATTGGTCGCGAGCGGATGGTGGAGGACCACGGCAGGCCCGTCGGCGGCGCCGGAAAGCTCGTAATTCATGGCGATGCCGTTGACGGTCGATTTCATGCGCGGTCCTCCTTCACGGGCGGCTGGCAAGGTCGGCTGGGCCGGTGGCGCAGCTCTTGTTTGCCCTGAACGTCTAGTACCTATGGGGCAGAACGATGTACAGACCGGAGCGGCAGGCACGCCCGGCGTGTCCGACCGGACCTGAATGGAAGCCCATGCGCACGGCCGACTTCGATTTCAACTTGCCTGAGGACCGCATTGCCCTTCATCCGGCCGTGCCGCGCGATGCCGCGCGCCTTCTCGTTGTGCGGCCCGGCAGCGATGCACCGCTCGCGGACCATGTGGTCGGCGATCTACCAGGCCTCCTGCGGCATGACGATGTCCTCGTCTTCAATGATACGCGCGTGATCCCGGCGGCACTAGAAGGCGTGCGCGTGCGCGGACCGCACGAGACGCCGGTTTCGTTCAACCTGACAAAGCGCGTCGACGAGAGTCGCTGGCGTGCCTTCGCGCAGCCGGCGAAGCGGCTCAAGGTGGGCGATCTCATCCGCTTCGGCGCCGAGACGGATGGCCGGGTATGCCTGCTCGGCACGCTCGATGCGACGGTTGTCGCGAAGCACGAGAATGGTGAGGTGGAACTCGCCTTCTCCTTCCACAGTGCCTTTCTCGACGAAGCCATCGAGGCGCTCGGCCGTATGCCGCTGCCGCCCTATATCGCCTCGCGGCGACCGCCTGGCCCCGAGGATCGAGATAGCTACCAGACCATGTTCGCGAAGCGCGAAGGGGCCGTGGCCGCGCCCACCGCTGCGCTCCACTTCACGCCAGCGCTGCTCGAGCGGCTGCAAGCCAGGGGCCTCACGACCGAGCTCGTTACACTGCATGTCGGCGCCGGCACTTTCCTGCCGGTGAAGGTCGAGGATACAGATGACCACCTCATGCATTTCGAGTGGGGCGAAGTCACACCCGAGACGGCGGACCGGCTGATGGCAGCGCGCCTTGCGGGTCGCCGCATTGTTGCGGTCGGGACGACAGCGCTGAGGCTCCTCGAGTCGGCGGCAGACGCGGACGGCACCATTCGTCCTTTCCGCGGTGAGACCGGCATCTTCATCACGCCGGGTTATCGTTTCCGCGCCGTCGATGTGCTGATGACTAATTTCCATCTGCCGCGCTCGACGCTGTTCATGCTCGTCGCAGCATTTTCCGGACTGGATGCCATGAGGGCCGCCTATACGCACGCGATCGGGCACGGCTACCGCTTCTACTCCTATGGCGATGCCTGCCTGTTGCACCCCGCGCCGGCCTGATCATTCAGCATAAGACAAAGTGGGCGTGCGAAAGCGCGCGCGCCGCGCTATAGGGCTCGCATGCTCAACACACCCGCACCGGCTCCGGAATTCCGCTACAGCCTCCTTGGCGAGGACGGGCTGGCGCGCGTCGGCGAGATCTCAACGCCGCGCGGCATCATTCGCACGCCCGCATTCATGCCGGTCGGGACCGTGGCGACGGTGAAGGCGCTCTATACCGAGCAGGTGAAGGAGGCCGGCGCGGATATCCTGCTCGCCAATACTTATCACCTCATGCTGCGGCCGACGGCGGAGCGCATTCATCGTCTCGGCGGGTTGCACAAGTTCATGCGCTGGGACGGGCCGATCCTGACCGACTCGGGCGGCTTCCAGGTGATGAGCCTATCCAAGATCCGCAAGGTGACCGAGGAGGCCGCGCTCTTCCAATCGCATCTAGATGGCTCGCGGCACGTGCTGAGTCCCGAGCGTGCAATCGAGATCCAGTGCCTGCTCGGCTCCGACATCCAGATGCAGCTCGACCAGTGCATCGAGCTACCGGCAACGCACGCCGAGACCGCGCGTGCCATGGAGCTGTCGCTACGCTGGGCAGAGCGATGCAAACGCGCCTTCGCGAGCAACCTGGAAAGCGGTCTCGCGCAGCCGGGGCAGGCGCTGTTCGGCATCGTGCAGGGCGGCATCGAGCATGATCTGAGGCGGCGCTCGGCGGAGGCGCTCGTCGGCATGAATTTCCCCGGCTATGCCGTTGGCGGCCTAGCAGTAGGCGAAGGACATGAGGTGATGCTGCGCACGCTCGAAGCAACGCTGCCCTTTCTGCCGACGACAAAGCCGCGCTATCTCATGGGCGTCGGCACGCCAGAAGATCTCATCGAGGCGGTGGCGCGCGGCGTCGACATGTTCGACTGCGTGCTGCCGACGCGCAACGGGCGCCATGGCCTCGCTTTCACGTGGAATGGCCGCGTGAACCTGCGCAACGCGAAGCACGCCGAGGACAACGCGCCACTCGATCCCGAGAGTACGTGCCCGGCCGCGCGCGACTACTCGCGCGCCTATCTGCATCATCTTGTTAAGTCGGGCGAGTTGCTCGGCGCGATGCTGCTGTCGTGGGTCAATACGGTCTTCTATCAGGAGCTGATGGCAGCGATGCGCGCAGCTATCCGCGAGCGCCGCTTCGCTGCCTGGGCTGCCGATACCAAGGCGCGGATCGCTAAGAGCTAGTGCTCTTCGCCGCCTCTTCCGTCTTTCGCCGCTCCATGGCGGTCACGTGTTCGCGGTGCACGAGATAGATGCCCGATGCGATGACGATCATCGCGCCGGCGATCGTCCATTCATCGGGAAGCTGATCGAAGACGAGATAGCCGAGTGCGGTGTGCGTGATGAGGCCGAAGTAGATGAACGGCGCCAGCGTCGTGGCGGGCGCGTGGCGATAGGCGAGAATGAAAATGTAGTGACCGAGCCCACCCCATAAGCCCGTCGAAAGAAGCAGCGCCCATGTGAACGCGTCGCGCGGCCAGACCCACTCGGCAATCGCAAACGGCGCCATCACGAAGACGCCGGCCAGCATCGAATAGAAGATCGTCACCTCGGGCGGGTCGAAGCGCGAGAGATAGCGCGTCAGGAGCATGAACACCGCATAGCAGAGCGTGCCGAGCGCGGCGAAGAGCATGCCTGTTTCGAAGTTGGCATAGCCGGGCCGGACGACGACCAGGATGCCGCAGAAGCCGACGATGATGGCGAGCAATCGCCGCCAGCGGATCCACTCGCCGAGGAACGGACCTGCGAGCAGTGCGACGACGAACGGCGCCAGGAAACCGATCGTCAATGTCTGATCCAGACGGAGCGTCTTCAGCGCCATGAAGTTGAACATGGTCGAGCCGAGCATAAGGAACGAGCGCGCGACCTGATGCGTCCACTTCCGGCTGTAGAGCAGATGTGGGAGAGCGAGAACGCCGAACGTGAGTACAACCAACGCGCACTGGCTCACGAAGCGCAGCCACGTCACCTGTGAGACGGGAAGCCCGCTTCGTGTCGCGATATATTTGGCTGTCGCATCGAGTGCGGAAAACAGCACCAGCGCCACGCACATGAGGCCGATGCCCCTGAGCACGCTGCTTCCGGCCTGGGCTGCTTCGCTTGCCCCCTCGCGCTGCATGGCGCCCGGAGTCCCTCTTCCGACGTTGGTTTTGCGATCTCTACTGCTTCGGGCGGCTTATACCTGTTTCGGATGGCGCCCGTCAGGAAATGACGCATAAATGCACATGCGGCATGAGCAGATCCGTACGCGAGAATGGGGGGGTGTCATGAAGTCGCTCTTTCCGGTGACCGAGCACACGATCGCGACGGGAAGACACAAGACGTTCTTTCTCGCCTGCGGAGTGCACGATGCGCCGCCGATCGTCTTCGTGCACGGCTGGCCGGAGTTGTCGCTGAGTTGGCGGCACCAGCTTCCGTGTTTCGCCAGTCTTGGCTTCCGTGCCATTGCACCGGACATGCGCGGCTATGGACGCTCTGCTGTCTACGCCCGCCATGAGGACTATGCGCTCGAGGTCATCGTCGAGGACATGCTGGAGCTTTTGTCCGCACTTGGCCACGACAGCGCAATCTGGGTCGGGCACGACTGGGGTAGCCCGGTTGTCTGGAGTCTCGCGAGCCATCACGCCGACTGCTGCCGGGCGGTGGCCAGTCTCTGCGTGCCATATTTTCCCGGCGGCTTTCTGCCGGAAAATCTCGTGCCATACGTCGATCGCAAAACTTATCCAGAAGCGCAGTATCCCGTCGGGCAATGGGACTACCAGCTCTTCTACGAGGAGAGCTTCGAGAAGGCGCGCAGCGATTTCGAAGCGGACGTGGCGAGCACGGTCAAGGCGCTCTTTCGCGCCGGATCAGCCGCCAGCAAGTGCAAGCCCGCGCGCACGTCGGATGTTCGTCGGAGAGGCGGATGGTTCGCGCCATTGAAGCAGGCGCCACCACTGCCGCTCGATACGCGAGTGCTGAGCGAGGAGGAGCTCGCCGTCTACGTCGAGGCGCTCGAGCGCAACGGGTTCTTCGGGCCCGATAGCTGGTACATGAACCATCGGCGCAATGCGGAGTACGCGCACCGTGCGCCGAATGGCGGTCGGTTGTCATTGCCGGTGCTGTTCCTGCATGGCGACTACGACGCCGTGTGCGAAACGACGATATCGCGGCTCGCCGATCCGATGCGGGCCGCGTGCGACGATCTCAGCGAGGTCGTCATTCCATCAGGTCATTGGATGGCACAGGAGCAACCCGTTGCGGTGAACGCGGCGCTCGCGAGATGGCTCGCAACGAAGGTCGAAAATGGCTGGCCGACACCAGGCGTGTCGGCCAGCTGAGGGTGGAGGGCCGCAGGGGACGGCCCTCCTGATCCGCGACGAAGCACCGGGGGATGCAAGTCGGCGGATATCCCAATTAGCGGTACGAGCGCACCAGAGACTCGTGACGGCGCTGGGCAGCATTCAGCTTGAGCTTCTCGATGAACGTGATGCGGCCGTCGGCAAACGCGTCACGCCGCCTTTCGGCAAGGTCAGCACGGCTGTTCTGGATCGGGGTCGGACGATAGACCGGGCGATACTCGTAGCGGTGATAGTGGACGCGCGGCGCGGGGCGATAGACCCGCTTGGTGTCCATTCCGTGCGGCCTCCAGTTGGGGGTGTAGCTCTTGTCGGCGAGCGCGACGCCAGACGAGGCCGAGATAGCAGCAACAGCGGCGGCAGCGGCGAGCAGAACGGATTTCATGATGGCATCTCCTCTGTTTCGGGCCGCGGTAACCACCGTCCTATTTGTCGGCGATCCAGTGCGGCGTGCATGAGGAGAACGCCTTGGTAAATATTCTTCCGTCGCGATTTTTATAATTTTTTCAGTAGCTTAACGGGCATTCATCTGAATGAACATTCATCATCGCTTTGACGCGGCTAACTGCTTGAGATTGCTTACCCGCGTTGTCTTGCGTTCACCGCGGGCCTTTCGAGACCGTAGTGCGCACGCAGCGTCGTGCCCTCATATGCCGTGCGGAAGAGATGGCGCTTCTGCAGCAGCGGTACGACCTCGGCGATAAAAACATCGAGCATCCACGGCAGGATCGGCGGCATGAGATTGAAACCGTCGGCGGCGCCACTCTCGAACCAGTCGATCATCAGACTCGCAACCTGCTCAGGCGTACCGGCGAACGTGAAATGTCCGCGCGCACCGGCGAGGCGAGCAAGCAGTTGGCGTAGCGTCGGCTGCTCGCGTCGCACGAGTCCGATGATCACTTCCGTGCGGCTACGTGCAGCTTCGTGCGCGTCCGAAGCCGGGAAGTCTTCGGTCCGCAGCGGCTTGTCGAGCGGCAGATGCGAAAAGTCGTGCCCGCCGAAGCGCGCCGACAGACGCTTGCGCCCGACTTCCGGATCGCTCAGCTCGTTGAGCTCGCGTTCGAGGCGTTGCGCTTCCGCTTCCGTGGATCCGATCATCGGGCTCAGACCCGGCAGGATGAGTGCCTGATCGGCGCGCCGTCCCTCGGCGACGACGCGGGCCTTGAGATCGGCGTAGAACTCTTGTGCGGTCGCCTTCTCCATGTGCGCTGTGAACACAGCTTCGGCGTGCCTGGCGGCGAATGCGCGTCCGGTATCGGATGAGCCTGCCTGAACGAGCACGGGCCGGCCCTGCGGCGAGCGTGGCACATTGAGTGGTCCGGCAACCTGATAGTGCTCGCCCGTGTGGTTGATGGCGCGAACGCTCTCAGCGCGCGCATAGCGACCGCTGACGCGGTCATCGAGGATCGCATCGTCAGCCCAGCTGTCCCACAGCGCGCGGACGACCTGCATGAATTCCTCGCCGCGCTCGTAGCGATCGGCGTGCGAGACTTGGCCGGCACTGCCGAAGTTGCGGGCGGATGCAGCCATCCACGAGGTGACAATGTTCCAGCCGATGCGGCCACCACTCATATGATCGAGCGATGCGAGCTGGCGCGCGAGGTTGAAGGGCTCGGTATAGGTCGTCGAAGCCGTGGCAATGAGGCCGATGCGCGACGTCGAAACCGCGAGCGCGCCGAGTGCCGTGATGGGCTCGAGCCATGTGCGGGGCGCGCTCGCGATGTCGTCCGCGAGTGCGAGCTGATCGGCGAGGAAGATCGAATCGAAGAGCCCGGCTTCGGCCTTCTGGGCGAGCTCCTGGAAATATCGGATGTCGGTCATGGCTCGTGGCGACGACTTCGGATGTCGCCAGGAAGCCTCGTGGTGGCCGCGGCTGTTGATGAAGAGGTTGAGATGGAGCTGCCGCGTCATGATTCCCACCCTACTCCGCCGTTTTTCTTTGGCTGAGCCTAGCGCGAGATGGGGGGATGCGGCAGCGGCTCCGCAGTGTGGGCGCCATGCGTATCCCATGGGCCGTCGAGCCGCGAACTGGCGGCTAGCAATGCCGCGTCGCCGCATTCTTCGATCTGTCCGGCCATCCCTCCTTGCAAACACCAATTAAATATATGAATATGTATTCAATAATCGTATGCGACTACGAGAGAGCGTTTTGATGAGCAGAGACGCGTCCGGACATGATCATGCCGCACACGATCACGGAGCGCATGAGCGCGGCTCGGACCATGGCCACGATCACAGTCACGCGCCGACGATAACCGCGAGCAACGAGCGCACCGTCCTGCTCGCGCTCGTCCTCACGGCTGGGTTCATGATCGCGGAAGTGATCGGCGGCCTGCTCTCGGGATCGCTCGCCCTGATCGCCGATGCCGGTCACATGCTGACGGACGCCGTGGCGCTCGGGCTTGCCTGGGCCGGTTTCTACTTCGGCAAGCGGGCGGCGACCTCGAGCAAGACCTTCGGCTACCTGCGGCTCGAAGTGCTCGCGGGATTCGTCAATGCGGTGACTCTGCTCCTGCTTGTTGCGTGGATCGCTTGGGAGGCTGTGGGACGGCTGCTAGATCCCTCGCCTGTGCTGGCCGGACCGATGCTGGTCGTCGCGATCCTCGGCCTCATCGTGAATATCGGCGTGTTCCTGATACTGCGCCGAGCCGATACCGAGCACGTCAATATTCAGGGTGCCATGCTGCACGTGCTGGGCGATCTGCTTGGCTCAGTAGCAGCGATCGTCGCGGCGGCAGCAATCTATTTCACTGGCTGGACGCCGATAGATCCGATCCTGTCGGTGCTCATCCTGCTGCTGATACTGCGCAGCGCCTGGGCGCTCCTGAAGAATTCGCTCCATATCCTGCTCGAAGGAACACCGGCGAATATAGATATCGAGGCCCTGCGTCGGCACTTGCTAGAGAGGGTCGAGGGCGTGAGCTGCGTGGATCACGTGCACGTCTGGTCGATCACCTCGGGAATGCCCTCGGCGACGCTGGAGGCGGCCATCGAGCCGGGCGCGGACTCACGCGCCGTGACCCGCGCCATCAAGCGAGAGCTGTCGGAGCGCTTCGGGATCGGTCACAGCACGGTCGAGATCGTCTGGGGCGACGAGGCAGCTTGCCCGTTAGAGGCGAAGCCCTCGGGCTCGGGAGGGCACAGGCATTGAGCCATCCCACTGCCGACCAGATCAGCGTCATTGCTGAAACGTTCCGCCTGCTCGGCGATCCGACGCGGCTGCGTGTCCTGCTTGCCTGCCTCGGGGGTCCGATCGCGGTTGGCGATATCGCAAAGGCGGTCGACGCGAGCCCGTCGCTGGTCAGTCATCACCTTCGCTTGCTGAGGGCCGCGCGGCTCGTGCGCGGAACCCGCAAGACGCGACAGATATTCTACGAGGCGGCCGACGATCACATCCGGCACATGCTGCTCGGCATGATCGAGCACGTTCGCGAGGAAGATGGCTGATTGGGGCCGGCTTTATTTGCTTCTTGCGAAAGTATACTTCCTGTAAAGAAATCGCGCTGCCGCCACAGCGGACGCTCGGTTCTTCGCAGCGAAAAGTCTGATCAGGACACTCATATGAAGAGCGCCACGAAGTCAGGAGCCAAGCGCCGCGGAGATGTGACGGTTGGGGCTCGCCCACGCAAGGGCGACCTGGCGACAGGCTCTACTGCGCCCCCCGTACAGGCGCCGATGTCGATCGCTGCGGCGATCGGCGTCCAGATTCGAGGCCTGAGGAAGAGACTAGACATCACGGCGGCCGAATTGGCGCATCAGGCAGGCCTTTCCGCCGGCATGCTCTCGAAGATCGAGAACGGCAGCGTTTCCGCGTCGCTCGAAAGCCTGGAGGCACTTGCTCGGGCGCTCAATGTGCCGCTGACCAGCTTCTTCGCGAGCTATGAAGGCCGGCGCGACTGTTCCTACGTGCCATCAGGGCAAGGCGTAACGATCGAGCGGCGCGGCACGAAGGCGGGCCATCAGTATCAGCTCCTCGGCCACTCCATTGCCGGCAACCTCGTGGTCGAGCCCTATCTCATCACGCTGAGCGGCGAAGCCGAGCCCTACCCAATCTTCCAGCATGAAGGCATCGAGTTCATCCACATGCTGACCGGATCGGTCGTTTACCGCCACGCCGACAAGACCTACGCCCTGAAGCCCGGGGATTCGCTCATGTTCGACTCGGCTGCGCCGCACGGCCCGGAGGAGCTCACCCGCCTGCCGATGACCTACCTCTCGATCATCGTCTATACGCGCGAGTGATATTTCCTGTTGGGAAATTTGATTTCGTTCCGGTTGACACGCGATCTTGTTTATGTGCTTCTCCCCGGAAACCATTTCGTCTTCAGTTAAAGAGCCCCTTCTATGTGCGGGATTGTTGGCCTCTTCCTCAAGGATAAGGCGCTGGAGCCGCAGCTCGGTCGCCTCACTGCGGTGATGCTGCATGAGATGTGCGGGCGGGGGCCGGACAGTGCCGGTTTCGCCATCTATGGCGGTGCGGCCGGCGGCGTGTCGAAGATCTGCGCCGTGCGCCGGGCCTCGACGCTCGACTGGGCGGATGTGGCAAAGCGGCTTGCGGCAGCGACCGGCAGCAAGGTCACGTACGACACGATCGAGGACCATGCCGTTATCCGCATCGACGGCGATGGCACCGCCGCGCGCGCCTGGCTGATCGAGAACGTGCCCGAGGCGACGGTGCTGAGCGAAGGCGAGGCCATCGAGATCTACAAGGGTATCGGCGATCCGGACGCGATCAGCGAGCGCCTGCGCCTTTCGTCCTTCAGCGGCACGCACGCGATCGGCCACACACGCATGGCGACCGAGAGCGCCGTGACGATCGCGGGTTCGCATCCCTTCTCGACGGGGCGTGATACGTGCCTCGTGCACAATGGCTCGCTCTCCAATCACAATCGGCTCCGCGAGACACTGCGCCGCCACGGCGAGCGCTTCCAGACCGAGAACGACACCGAGGTTGCCGCCGGCTATCTCTCCTGGCGCATGAAGGAAGGCGACAGCCTCCAGCAGGCGCTGGAGCATGCGCTCGACGATCTCGACGGCTTCTATACGTTCGTCGTCGGCACGCGCGATGGCTTTGCCGTGCTGCGCGATCCGATCGCTTGCAAGCCGGCGGTGATGGCGGAGACGGATGCCTGGGTGGCTTTCGGCTCCGAGTTCCGCGCACTCGCCGCGCTTCCCGGAATCGATGGTGCGCGCATTTGGGAGCCGGCGCCGGCCACGGTCTACGCATGGAGCCGGAGCTGAGCCATGCCGTCAGTGCGGATGGGAATTAAGACAGCGTTTGACGCGCGCAACACCAGCCTCGATATGGCCAGCCTGTTGCTCCGGCAGGTCAACGAGACCCTGCAGAAGGCCGAGGCCGGCGCGTTCGTGGTATCGAATCCGCGCGGCGCGCACGCACTTGCCGCCGGCCTCACGGGTCCAATCGATGTCACGATCGACGGCCATGTGGGCTACTACTGCGGTGGCATGAATCAGAAGGCCAGCATCATCGTCAACGGCAATGCCGGCACCGGCGTCGCCGAAAACATGATGTCCGGTCGCGTGCATGTGAAGGGTGACGCCTCGCAATCGGCCGGTGCGACCGGTTGTGGCGGGCTTCTCGTCATCGACGGCAATGCCTCGTCACGGCTTGGCATTTCGTTGCGCGGGCTGGATATCGTCGTGAAAGGCTCGATCGGTCACATGGCCGCGTTCATGGCGCAGGCGGGCAATATCGTCGTCCTCGGCGATGCCGGCGACGCGCTCGGCGACAGCATTTACGAAGCGCGCCTCTTCGTGCGCGGCAAGGTCAAGAGCCTCGGCACCGACTGCATCGCGAAGGAAATGCGCGAGGAGCACCGAACATTGCTTAGGGGGCTGCTCGACGCCGCCGGCATAGGTCACGAGATCGATGTCGCGGAGTTCACACGCTACGGCTCGGCGCGTACGCTTTATCAGTTCCACATCGAGAATCTGGGGTCCTACTGATGGCCGACGATCACGACCGTTGGATCCACACCCCGCCCCGCGAGTCGGCGACGTTCGACCGCGCCACCATCGCCGAGATCCATCGCGCGGCCGCGACGGGCATCTATGACATTCGTGGCTTTGGCGCTAAGCGGAAGCTGCCGCATTTCGACGATCTGTTGTTTCTCGGGGCCTCGATCAGCCGCTATCCGCTTGAAGGCTACCGCGAGAAGTGCGGGACCAACGTCGTGCTCGGCACGCGCTTCGCGAAGAATCCCATCGAGATCAAGATCCCGATCACCATCGCAGGCATGAGCTTCGGCTCGCTCTCGGCGCCTGCGAAAGAAGCGCTGGGGCGCGGCGCCTCGGCCGTCGGCACGTCGACGACCACGGGCGATGGCGGCATGACGGCCGAGGAGCGCGCGGCGTCGAGCCTGCTCGTCTATCAGTATCTGCCCTCGCGCTATGGCATGGAGCCCGATCAGATCCGCAAGGCCGATGCCATAGAGATCGTCATCGGCCAAGGGGCCAAGCCCGGCGGCGGCGGGATGCTGCTCGGCCAGAAGATTTCCGATCGCGTCGCGAAGATGCGCACGCTTCCGGCAGGGATCGATCAGCGCTCGGCCTGCCGTCATCCCGATTGGACAGGCCCCGATGATCTCGAGATCAAGATCCTCGAGCTGCGCGAGATCACGGGCTGGGAAAAGCCGATCTATGTGAAAGTCGGTGCTGCGCGGCCGTACTACGACACAGCGCTGGCCGTAAAGTCCGGCGCCGACGTGGTCGTGCTCGATGGCATGCAGGGCGGCACGGCGGCGACGCAGGATGTGTTCATCGAGCACTGCGGCCTGCCGACCCTCGCCGCGATCCGGCCCGCCGTGAAGGCGCTGACCGAACTCGACATGCACCGCAAGGTGCAGCTCGTCGTCTCCGGTGGCATTCGCTCGGGTGCGGACGTGGCGAAGGCGCTGGCGCTCGGTGCCGACGCCGTCTCGATCGGCACGGCGGCGCTCATCGCGCTCGGCGACAATCATCCGCGCTGGGAAGAGGACTACCGCAAGCTCGGCACGACCGCCGGCTGCTATGATGACTGGCATGAAGGCCGCGATCCCGCCGGCATCACGACGCAGGACCCGGAGCTCACCAAGCGCCTCGATCCTGTCGCTGCGGGCAAGCGCCTCGCCAACTATCTCTCGGTGTTGACGCTCGAGTGCCAGACCATTGCGCGTGCGAACGGCAAGAGCCACGTGCACAATCTCGAGCCCGAGGATCTCGTTGCGCTGACGGTCGAGGCGGCGGCGATGGCCGGCGTGCCGCTCGCCGGAACGAGTTGGATTCCCGGGCGCAGTCTGCAAGACTGAGAGCAGCGACAACGCTCAGGGAGTGCATTCGATGAAAGAACCGACCAAAGTCAGCGACAAAATCAGCGCCGGCGGACAGCCGAGCGAAGACGACATTGCTGCGCTCAAGGCAGCCGGCTATCGCAAGATCATCAATCTGCGCCGTCCGGGTGAACCGAACCAGCCGCTCGATCCACAGGCTCAAGGCGTGGTCGTCACCGGTCTTGGCATGGCCTACGCGCACATTCCTGTCGATCCGAAGAACCTGCATCCCTCGTCCGCTGCAGCCGTGATCAAGGAGATCGAAGAAGCGGACGGCCCCGTCTATGTGCACTGCGCGGCCGGTGGCCGTGCCGTGACGCACGCGCTGCTCGCCGATGCTAAGGGCAAGCCGGCGGACGCGGTGTTCCAGAAGGCCGAGCAGATCGGCGCGCCCGTCACGGACGAAGGGTTCAAGGCTTTCGTGCAGAAAGTCGCGGACGGGAAGTAGGGGAAGTCTGCAATAGTTTCGTCAATCGCCGGAGGGGTGGGTCGCATGTCACTGTCAGAGTACGCGGAGATCAAGGGGGTCAAGTATTTCCTGATCTCCTTCGTGGATCTCTTCGGCACCATGCGCGCCAAGATCGTTCCGGCGACGGCCATAGACAGCGTTGCGAAGTCCGGCGCCGGTTTCGCCGGCTTCGCGGCCTGGTTCGACATGACGCCCGCGCATCCCGACGTGCTCGTCACTCCTGATCCCGATACGGTCGTCCAGCTTCCATGGAAGCCTGAGGTTGCCTGGGTGACGGGCGATCTCATGATGGATGGCAAGCCGGTCGACCAGAATCCGCGGCAGGTGCTGAAGCGAGTCATCGCTTCGGCTGCTGCTGATGGCCTAGAAATGAAGACGGGCGTCGAGTGCGAATACTTTCTCATTTCGCCCGATGGTACGGCGATCTCGGATGCCGCCGATTTCCAGGCCAAGCCCTGCTATGACCAGCAGGCCCTCATGCGGCGCTATGAAGTGATCAAGGAGATCTGCGACTCCATGATCGCGCTCGGCTGGGAGCCCTACCAGAACGATCATGAGGACGCGAACGGCCAGTTCGAGATGAACTGGGAGTACGACACGTCCCTCAAGACAGCCGACAAGCACGCCTTCTTCAAGTTCATGGTGAAGTCGATTGCCGAGAAGCACGGGCTGCGCGCGACATTCATGCCTAAGCCCTTCGCAAATCTCACGGGCAATGGCTGCCACGCACACGTTTCGCTGTGGTCGACGAATACGGGCAAGTGCGTGTTCGATGATGCCGCAGGCGAGCTTGGCCTCTCGCAGCAGGCCTATCACTTCATCGGCGGCCTCATGCATTCGGCGGCATCGCTGGCAGCGATCACCAATCCGACTGTGAACTCATACAAGCGCATCAACGCGCCGCCCACCACATCAGGTGCCACGTGGTCGCCGAGCTCGATCTCCTACGCGGGCAACAACCGCACGCATATGATCCGCATTCCGGATGCCGGGCGCTTCGAGATCCGTCTCGCTGACGGCGCCGCCAATCCCTATCTGCTGCAGGCGGCAATCCTTGCCGCTGGTCTCGATGGTCTGCGCAACAAGCGTGATCCGGGCAAGCGCCTCGACATCAACATGTACACCGAAGGGCACACGGTGAAGGACGTGAAGAAGCTGCCGCTCAATCTGCTCGATGCGCTGCGCAACTTCGAGACCAGCGACATGCTGAAGGCGGCCTTCGGCGAGGCGACGGTTGCCTCCTACGCCAAGCTGCGCCACGCCGACTGGAATGATTACGCGCGCCATCTGACCGACTGGGAGCGCCAGACCACGCTTGACTGCTAAGTCGAGCTGCCAGCCTCTCGCCACTGAGAGGGAATGCCGATGTTGCGCGTCCTGTTGATAGTTGCGCTGATCCTGGGCTCTGTCGGTCCGACGACCGCGGAGCCCGCGTTGTTCACGGTGATGACCTACAACATTCGCGCGGGTCTCGGCTATTGCGAGCCCGACCGCAATCCAATCGAAGTGCGCGGGCGCGGTCATGCGATGGACCTAAGGCCTGTCATTGGGGCGATTCGATCGGCGAATGCGGATGTGATCGCGCTGCAGGAGGTAGTCGGTGAGGTCCAGGCGCGGGAAATCGCGACCGCACTCGGTCTGAAGCACGTCTATGCGCGCCACGGTGCGACGAACGGCAACTGGTGGGGCCTTGCCGTTCTTTCTCGCTATCCGATCGAGAGCCATCGCGCTGATGGCACGAGTACTGGCCGCGGCAACACGCGGAGCGATCTGATGGCGGTCATCCGGATCGGCGATCGCGATGTGACCATTGTCAATGTACACACCGACAAGGATCTGAAGGACGGTGCGCCCATCAAGCGGACGGTTGAGCGTCTGTCGGTGGTGAAAGGGCCGCTCATTGCGCTCGGTGACTTCAATGCGCGTCCGAAGTCGGAGCGGATCGCGCCGATGCGATTGCGTCTGACCGATGTCACGGAAATCTCGACAGCCAAGGGCGCGGATGATGCCGCGCGACACGCGACCTTTATGCGCGAGGCGCAACCCGCCCGCGGGGCGCGCATCGACTACATTTTTGTCGATACGAAGTTTCTTGAAGTCCGCGAGGTGCGTTTGCTAGATCGCACGCACTGGCCGGCGTCGGACCACATAGGCGTGATCGCGACGATAGCGCTCAAAGGCAAGTAGCGGCCGCTCAGAACATGTTGAGTGCGAGACGAGCCTCGTCGGACATGCGGCTCTGATCCCAAGGGGGATCGAAGGTCAGATTGACCGTCACCTGTCCGACGCCATCGACGCTGGCGACGGCGTTCTCAACCCAGATGGGCATCTCCCCTGCGACCGGGCAGCCCGGCGCCGTCAAGGTCATGTCGACGCCGACATTGCGATCGTCGTCGATGTCGATCTTGTAGATGAGGCCGAGCTCGTAGATGTCGGCGGGGATCTCGGGGTCATAGACGGTCTTCAAAGCGGCGACGATGTCGGCCGTCATCTGCTCGAGCTGCTCGGCCGAGAGCTTCGAGCCTTCGACGGGCGTGCCACCCTCGGCGACCGTCGGCGCCGTGTTGCGAGGAGGCGCCGTCTCCGTCTGCTGAGGCTCCGCGCCGATTGTCAACGTATCGCGCTCCACTGGCTTTCCGTCCATGGGGCTCACTCCATTACGCGAAGAAGTCGTGCGCTTTAATGAGCGCCTCGACGAGGGCGTCCACTTCAGCGCGCGTATTGTACATGGCGAACGATGCGCGGCACGTCGCGGTGACGCCGAGGCGCTCCATGAGCGGCTGCGCGCAGTGATGGCCGGCCCGTACTGCGACTCCCGAGCGGTCGATGATCGTCGAGATGTCGTGCGGGTGCATGCCGTCGATGTTGAAGGCGACGATGGCGCCCTTGCCCGGCGCGCGGCCATAGATCTTCAGCCAGTTCAGCTCGGCGAGGCGCTGATGGGCGTAGGCACGAAGATCCGCCTCGTGCGCGGCGATATTCTCTCGGCCGATCTGCATCATGTAGTTGAGTGCCGCGCCGAGGCCGATGGCCTGGACGATCGGCGGCGTGCCGGCCTCGAACTTGTGCGGCGTGACGCCGTACGTGACGTTGGCAGTCGTCACGGTCTCGATCATCTCGCCGCCGCCGAGGAAGGGCGGCATGGCATCGAGGTGCTTCTTCTTGGCGTAGAGCACGCCGATGCCGGTCGGGCCGTACACCTTGTGGCCGGTGAAGGCATAGAAATCGCAGTCGAGGCTTTGCACGTCGACGGGCATGTGTACGGCGGCCTGGGCGCCATCGACGAACACGGGAACGCCGCGCGAGCGCGCGATCCGCACGACCTCCTTGATGGGAACGACCGTGCCGAGCACGTTCGACATGTGCGTAACAGCGACGAGGCGCGTGCGCGGAGTAATAAGCTTCTCAAGGGCTTCGAGATCGAGCACGCCGTCGTCGCTGATCGGCGCCCACTTCAGCACGCACCCCTTGCGCTCGCGCAGGAAGTGCCACGGTACGATGTTGGAGTGGTGCTCCATGATGGAGAGGACGATCTCGTCGCCCTCCTTGAAGTCCGCGCCGAAGCTGTAGGAGAGAAGATTGACCGCCTCGGTGATGCTTTTCGTGAAGATCACCTGATCGACGTTCGGCGCATTGATGAAGCGACGCGCGATCTCGCGCGCCTCCTCGAACTTTGCCGTTGCCGTATTGGAGAGATAGTGGAGACCGCGATGGACGTTCGCGTACTCCATCTTGTAGGTGTGGTCGATCGTGTCGAGGACCGCGCGCGGCTTCTGCGCGGAGGCGCCATTGTCGAGATAGACGAGCGGCTTCCCGTAGACCTCGCGAAAGAGGATCGGGAAATCGGCCCGGATGCGCTCGACGTCGAAAGCCGCTGCGCCTGATGGCGTCTTTGCGGTCATTTCCGTGCTTGCCATGATCTGATCCTAGCTCCGAGCGTAATCGGTTGCCCGGTTGTCCGACTGGCTATTCGTCGCGCAGCCACCCAATAGCCAGCGTTCCGATCGCCTCGCGCACGTCCTCGTTCTCGATCTTCTCCACGGCCTCGCCGATGAAACTCTCGGTCAGCATGGCGCGTGCCACGTCTGACGGAATGCCCCGCGAGCGACAGTAGAAGAGGAGGTCCGCATCGATCTCCGTACAGGTGGCGCCGTGGCCGCAGACTACGTCGTCGGCATAGATCTCGAGCTCGGGCTTCGACGAGAACTGCGCGTCCGGCGACAGCATGAGCGCCTGCGACATCTGCTTGCCGTCCGTCTTCTGGGCATCGGGGCGGACGATGATTTTGCCCTGGAAGATGCCATGCGCGCGATCGGCGAGCACGCCCTTGAAGAGCTCGCGGCTCTCGCAATGAGGCACGGCATGATCGACGACGAGAGTTGTGTCGATGTGCTCGCTGCCGCGCGCGAGGAAGACGCCGGAGAGGTCGAGCTTGCTGCCCTCGCCGGCGAACATGATGTTGATGTCGTTGCGCGCGAGCGCAGGGCTCGCCGTGAGCTGGAAGCCGCTATAGCTCGCGTCCTTGCCGAGCTTCGTGTTCCAGGTCGCGAGATGCGTCGAGCTGGTCGTATCGACGAGGCACTTGATGTGATCGCAGGCGGCACCGTCGGCGAGCGTGACGTCGGTGACGACATTGGCGAGCGCGCCGCGTGCCGCGCCATCGAGCGCAACGTGCGCTTCGACGAGCGTGAGCTTGCCGCCGACCTCGACACTGATGACATTGCGGACAGCGATCGCGCTTGGCTCAGCCGAGGTGCGCGCGTGCACGAGGAGCACCGGCCGGCCGGGATCCTGGCCCTTGCGCACTTTGAGCATCACGCCGTCGCTCATGAAGGCCGTGTTGAGCGAGACGACCGGGCCACCGTCGGAGGCGAACTTGCCTTCGAGCCAGGCCGGCGCCTTCGTGAGCATGGCGGCGAGCGACATCAGCTCGATGACCGTAGCTTCGGCCGTGACCTTCGAGAGATCGGCGCGGTACACGCCATCGACGAGGACAATGCGCTCGGCATCAATGGCCCCGACGGGCCCCAATGCGGCGTCGATATCGGCGACGGTAACGGAACCGGGCGACGCCGCTGCCGGCGCCGGCACTTCGCGAAGGCGATCGCGCAGGTCGGTGTACTTCCACTCCTCGACGCGACGGCTCGGCAAGCCTTCGGCCGCGAAGGTGTCCATGGCGCGGGCGCGCAGCGCGCTGACCCAGCCGGTGCCCGGCAGGCTCGCCGATGCCGCGTCGAACTGCTCGCGGATCTGGCTCTCGGCCTTGGTTCTAAGCGTGGTGACGTTCATCTCACGCGGCCTTGCCGGTGAAGTCGGCATAGCCGGACTTCTCGAGCTCGAGCGCCAGCTCCTTGCCGCCGGTCTTCTGGATGCGGCCCTTGGCGAGCACGTGCACCTTGTCGGGCACGATGTAGTTCAGCAGGCGCTGGTAGTGGGTGATAACCAGCATCGCGCGATCGGGGCCGCGCAGCTTGGTCGTGCCTTCCGAGACGATGCGGATGGCGTCGATGTCGAGGCCCGAGTCGGTCTCGTCGAGCACGCAGAGCGTCGGCTCCAGCACCGCCATCTGGAGGATCTCCATGCGCTTCTTCTCGCCGCCGGAAAAGCCGACATTGAGCGGGCGCTTCAGCATCTCGTCGCTGACGCCGAGCTCAGCGGCCTTCGCGCGCACGAGCTTCAGGAACTCGGGCGTCGTCAGCTCCTTCAGTTCGCGCTTCTTGCGGACCGAGTTCAGGGCTGCGCGCAGGAACGTCATGGTGGCGACGCCGGGAATCTCCATCGGGTACTGGAAGGCGAGGAACACGCCCTTCGCGGCGCGCTCGTCAGGCTCCATCTCGATGATCGACTCGCCATTCCAGAGGATGTCGCCCTCGGTGATCTCGTAGTCGTCGCGGCCGGCGAGGACGTAGGCGAGCGTCGACTTGCCCGATCCGTTCGGGCCCATGATGGCGTGCACTTCGCCGCGGGGGACGACGAGGTCGATGCCGCGCAGGATTTCGGTGCCGTCGTCGGCAATGCGGGCGTGCAGGTTCTTGATCTCGAGCATGACCGTACGGGTCTCCTAGTTCTTCTTGGCTCAGCTTCCAGCGCTCGATGGCGTCAGGAAGCCCATCTTCTCAACGCGCGGCTTGGTCGAGCCGCAAATAGTCATCCATCAGCGCCGCTGCCGCGGCACCCCCGTGTCGTCAGCTCGCTCAGGTCTGAGGCGGCTCAGGCCGCCTGCTGCGGGCTTGCCCCCTCCAGCTCGATCTCCGAGGGATAGAGCACGCCGAGCCAATCACAGGCGTCCGGCGACTTGTGCCCGAACTCCACCAGGAAGGCCTTACCTTGCTCCAAGGTCTCGAGGACCGTCACCTGGGTGCCCTGGTGAAGCTTGAGGCCGGGCCGCTTGATCGACAAGGCATTGCGTTGTTTCGCCTCGCTCTCTCCGATCTCGCGCGTGAGCCGCGCCCTCATCATCACCTGACCGAAACCAGCTGCGTCACTCATTGCTCACTCCTCAGATTGGGCAACCACCGCATTGGCGCCCCCGCGTTTCGCTCCCAGCACGACGTGGTGCGGGCCCCTCGTCCCCACCATCTTTTTCGATCCGACCTGTGGCCGAATGTCGCCATCCTACACATTCCGGTCTCATTTGGCAGGCTTTCACACATCAATTTTGCCTGCGCACTTCATGAAAACGATGTTCAATACCGCTCGATCAGCCCACGCTGCCTTCCAGGCTGATGCCGATCAGTTTCTGGGTCTCGGCCATGAACTCCATGGGGAGATGCTGCAACACGTCCCGGACGAAGCCGTTGACCACCAGTGCTATCGCCTCCTCGGGCGAAAGCCCGCGCTGCGTGCAGTAGAAGAGCATGTTGTCCGAGATCTTCGAAGTCGTTGCCTCGTGCTCGAACTGGGCCGAGGAATTGCGCGCCTCGAGGTAGGGCACGGTATGCGCCCCGCACTTGTCGCCAATCAGGAGGCTGTCGCAGTTCGTGAAATTGCGGGCGCCGGTCGCCTTGCGGTGGGCCGAGACGAGGCCGCGGTAGGTATTCTGCGACTTCCCGGCGGCAATACCCTTCGAGATGATCCGGCTCGTCGTATTGCGACCGAGGTGGATCATTTTGGTGCCGCTGTCGACCTGTTGGTAGCCGTTGGAGATGGCGATCGAGTAGAATTCGCCGCGACTGTTATCGCCGCGCAGAATGCAGCTCGGATACTTCCAGGTGATGGCAGAGCCGGTCTCGACCTGCGTCCATGAGATCTTCGAGTTCTTGCCGCGGCAGTCGCCGCGCTTGGTCACGAAGTTAAAAATGCCGCCCTTGCCGTCCTTGTCGCCGGGGTACCAGTTCTGGACGGTCGAGTACTTGATCTCGGCATCGTCGAGGGCGATCAGCTCGACCACGGCGGCGTGGAGCTGGTTCTCGTCCCGCATGGGGGCCGTGCAGCCCTCCAGATACGAAACGTACGAGCCCTTGTCGGCGATGATGAGCGTGCGCTCGAACTGGCCGGTGTCCTTCTCGTTGATGCGGAAATAGGTCGATAGCTCCATCGGGCAGCGGACGCCCTCCGGCACATAGACGAACGAGCCATCGGAAAACACTGCGGAATTGAGCGCGGCGTAGAAGTTGTCGGACTGCGGGACGACCGTGCCGAGATACTTCTTCACGAGTTCGGGGTGCTCGCGCAGCGCTTCCGAGATCGAGCAGAAGATCACGCCGGCCTTGGCCAGCTCCTTCTTGAAGGTCGTGACGACGGAGACGGAGTCGAACACCGCGTCGATCGCGACCTTGCCCTTCATGCTGGCATAGCCGTCAGCGCCCTCGCTCGGAGCGTCACTGGGGCTCGGCTCGCCGGCCTTGCGGACGCCGGCAAGTATCTCCTGCTCCTTCAAAGGGATGCCGAGCTTGGCATAGGTCTCCAGAAGCTGCGGATCGACCTCGTCGAGGCTCTTCGGGCCCGTCGTCCCCTTCGGCGCGGAATAGTAGTAGAGGTCCTCGAAATCGATCTTCGGATAGTGAAGCTTCGCCCAGGTCGGCTCCTTGAGCGCGCGCCAGCGCCGATAGGCATCGAGGCGCCATTCCAACATCCAAGCGGGCTCGCCCTTCTTTTCGGAGATGAAGCGGACGATGTCCTCGCTGAGCCCGCGAGGGGCCTTCTCGGACTCGATCTCGGTCTCGAAGCCATACTTGTACTTGTCGACGTCGATCGACTTGACCTGTTCGATGGTCTCTTGAACGGCGGCCATCTTGTTCTTCTCCGTGCTCTTGATCTTATTGTTTCTGTTGAGGCTCGCTTACGCGGCAGTCCGCGCCCGTGGGCGGGCTGCGATCTCGCGCCAAGCTGCGAGGCAGCGGTCGATATCGTGTTCAGTCGTCGTCGGGCCGATGCTGATGCGAATAGCGGACCGGGCCGTCGCCTCGTCGAGGCCCATGGCCATCAGCACATGGCTCGCACCGATCTTTCCGGCGGAGCAGGCAGCGCCCGCGCTCACGGCAATGCCGGCGAGATCGAAGCGGATAACCAGCGTCTCGGCGGACTGGCCGGGGAGAGCGACGCACGTGGTATTCGGCAGCCGCTCGGTACCCGCACCTACGATGTGGGCATCCGGCGTCAGTTCCAGAAGGCCTGCTTCGAGGCGATCGCGTAGGTGCGTGATCCGGTCGCGGGTGGCGATCGATGCGCGTGCGGCCTCGGCAGCGGCGCCGAAGCCCGCAATGCCCGCGATGTTCTCGGTGCCACCACGTCGACGGCGCTCCTGGCCGCCGCCACGAATGAGCGCGGGGATCTCCAGGCCATCGCGGATGATCAGCGCGCCGACGCCCTTCGGCCCGCCGAGCTTGTGCGCCGAAAGGGCCATGAAATCCACGCCGAGCGCGGCGAAATCAACGGGGATACGGCCCGCGGCCTGGGCGGCATCGGTGAAGACAAGTGCCCTGGCCTCGTGCGCCGTCGCGGCGACCTCGGCGACGGACTGCAGCACGCCGGTCTCGTTGTTGGCGAGCTGGATCGCGACGAGCGCACGACCGATCCCGCTCGAAGCAACGGTCGAGCCAAGCTTCTCCGCAACGTCGGCGGTAGCAACACGGCCATCCGCGCCGACGTCGAGCGCAATGCGCTGGCCAGGTGCGGCCTCTGCGGGCCGCAGCACGGCATCGTGCTCGATGCCAGCCATGAGGATCGCCGACCAGGGAGCCCCGAGAATTGTAGCGCAGGCTTCCGTCGCACCGCTCGTGAAGACGACCTCGGAGGGTATGGCACCAACGAGGGCTGCGACCTGCTCACGCGCGGTCTCGACAATGGCCCGAGCGCGGCGGCCCTCGGCATGCACGGATGAGGGATTGCCTTCGACGTCGAGCGCCCGCTGGATCGCCGCCCGCGCTTCGGGAAATAGCGGAGCGGTTGCGTTCCAATCGAGATATGTGCGCTCGGTGATCATCGCGCCGTCCGCACCTCGACAGGGCTGATGAAGGTTTCGATGGCCGCCTGCTTGCGATGCGTGGGCACGCCGTCGAGCACGTCCTGGAGCGTTACAGTCGCCAGGAAGCCGGAAATCTGGGCGCCAAGGGCCTCCCAAAGATTGTGCGTCAGGCAGCGGTGACCAGGGAGGCAAGGCGCGCCGTCCTCGCCGCGGCACCGCGTCATGCGCGTGTCCTCCTCGACGGCGGACATGATGTCGGCGACCGCGATTGCTGAAGCCGACCGGGCGAGCCGGTAGCCGCCGGCGCGGCCGCGGGCGCTCTCCACGAGACCGGCGCGGCGCAGGCGGATGAAAATCTGCTCGAGATAGGCGACCGAGATCTGCTGACGCTCGGCGATCGCCGGGAGGGGGATTGCCTCGGTGGCGCCCTGGCTGGCGAGGTCCGCCATGGCCATCACGGCATACCGGCCTTTGGTGTTCAGTTCCATGATCCGACCCGTCTCACGCAACGTGACCCAAGCTTCGTGACGCACCGCTCAGTCGCTTTCCGGCGCCTGCTCGACCGCCCAGGGAGCGGTGCCGCGCGGCCACAACGACCTTGCATTCGAGGCATGGTTACGTGCTAAGAGACGCGCGACACAGGCCCGGTACGGCAACGCTCAGTTTGGAGCGCTTCTAAATCCTAGCCTGTATATGAAAATTCCGAGCGAGCAAGTCAAGTATTTTCGATGCAGGGCCTCAAGACGCCCGTCTGGGCTGCATCGTGTGCTTACGGACTCTGCAGCGCAGCCCTGTTTCCCACCCTCGACTACAGTCCGCCCCGAGCGCAGAAAGCCCGAAAGGTCCCATGCCCGAAATCATGATCAACGGCCCGGCCGGCCGTCTCGAAGCCCGCTATCACCATGAAGGGCGCAGTGAGAACCCGATCGCCCTGATACTGCACCCGCACCCGCAGTTCGGCGGGACGATGAACAACCAGATCGTCTACCACCTTTACTACACGTTCCAGGAGCGGGGCTTCTCGGTGCTGCGGTTCAATTTCCGCGGCGTCGGGCGCAGCCAGGGCTACTTCGACAACGGGCCGGGCGAGCTTGCCGACGCGGCCTCCGCCCTCGACTGGTTGCAGTTGCAGAATGCCGACAGTCGCTCGTGCTGGATCGCCGGCGTCTCGTTCGGCACGTGGATTGCCATGCAGCTTCTCATGCGCCGGCCGGAGATCGACGGCTTCATCTGCGTGGCGCCGCCGGCGAACCTCTATGACTACTCCTTCCTCGCACCCTGCCCGTCATCGGGCCTGGTGATCTCGGGTGAGCGCGACAAGGTCGTACCGCCGGCCGCCGTCGAGGAGATGTCGCGCAAGACCAAGACCCAGAAGGGCATCAAGATCGAACATACGACGATCGCAGGCGCCGGCCACTTCTTCGAGGACAAGAACGAGGAGCTGAGCCAGATCGTCGGCGACTACGTCGATCGTCGCATGGTTGAAATCGAGAAGGCAAAGCGCGAGGCCGAATAGCGCGCCGGAGTTCGAACACGATGACCGCGTCGACGATCGCAACGGTAACGGCCCTCTATCGCTACGCCGTGAAAGGACTGAGCCCGGAGGCGCTCTCGAATGTGACGCTCGAGCCGGGCGGCACCATGCCCTTCGATCGCGCCTATGCGATCGAGAATGGGCCTGGGCGGTTCGATCCCGACAATCCGCGCCATCTCCCCAAGATCACGTTCCTGATGCTGATGCGTGACGAGCGGCTCGCGACGCTCGTCACGACCTTCAACGATGCCACCGAAACTCTGACGGTAACGCGGGGTGGCAAGCAGGTTGCGCGCGGCCAGCTTACGACGCCGCTAGGCCGCAAGCTGATCGAGCAGTTCTTCGCGGCGTACATGATGGACGAGCTGCGCGGACCGCCGAAGGTCGTCTTTGCGCCGGAACACAGCTTCTCTGACGTTGCGATGAAGTGCCTACATGTCGTCAATCTTGCGACCGTTCGCGATCTCGAGCGTGTCATGGGCCGACCCATCGATCCGATGCGCTTTCGCGCGAATGTGTACGTCGATGGAGCAGAGCCCTGGGTCGAGCGTACTTGGGTCGGCCGGGAGGTCACTCTTGGGGGCGTGCGCGGCGAGGTCGTGAAGAATACGGTGCGTTGTGCCGCGACGAATGTCGATCCGCAAACCGGCGTGCGCGACACGGCACTTCCGGAGCAGCTGCTGCGGACATGGGGCCATAGCGATCTCGGCGTGTACGTGAAGATCGTGGGCGGTGGATCGCTGGCCGTCGGCGATGGGTTGGCCATTTCGTCCTGAGCGATCGAGCCGATAGGCCTCTATCGCGCTATTATCATTGACGCTTCGCCGGACAGGCGCGCAGTATCGGCGCGCAGGCACTATTTTCATTGAGGATTATTCTAGGAGGCGTCCATGCGGACTTGGCTCCTTATCGCGAGCATTCTGCTCTTCGCCCTGGGCAGTGTCCCAGCCATCAACTCAGCGCCGATTGGCTACCACAAAGTCATGCCCGAGCAGTCGCTCGTCCCGGTTCAACAGAAGAAGTGGGCGGGCAAGTGGAAGATGGGCGGCAAGGGCAAAGGCAAGGGAATGGCCAAAGGAAAGGGCAAGGGAAAAGGCCCGAGGTGCTTCGATCGCTGTATGGCGAAGAGCTCTGCTGCAATGACGGCTGCCATGGGCTGTTCGGCTCGGTGCAAGTAGCCGAAGGACACGCCGCGAGTGTGCCGGCTTAGCCACGCCGCTTCTTGATCGGCACGCCGAAGAGCTGCAGTCGATGGCCGACGAGCTCGAAGCCGAGCTCTTTGGCGACGCGCTCCTGCAAGCGCTCGATTTCCTCGTTGTTGAACTCGATCACGTCGCCGGTCTCGACGTTGATGAGATGGTCGTGGTGCGCGCTCGAGGCTTCCTCGAAGCGCATCCGACCGGCGCCGAAGTCGTGCCGCGCAATGATACCTTTGCGGGTCAGAAGGCCCACCGTGCGATAGACGGTCGAGAGCGAGATGCGTGGATCGACGGCGTTCACGCGCCGATACACCTCGTCGACGTCCGGGTGATCGGATGCTTCCGACAGCACGCGGGCGATCACGCGCCGCGGCGCCGTCATGCGCAAGCCGTGCTCGGCGCAAAGCTTTTCGATTCTGCTGGCCGGTTCACGGACCTGTTCGGTCATACCCACCTTTCAGATTTGGACGCTGCCGATGTTGCGCCGCAGTGCATTGCCGCGCGCGGTCCGGCCCGTCGGCTCCGGCATCAAATAGGCCGCGACGCGCGTTAGTGGCCTTATAGGTCAGCCGCATCGCGGCGTCCACAGGCCGCGGTCGGATCATCGTGAGCTTTGGATAACGCTGCTAGCCTCACCGCGCGCCAATGTCGATGGGTTCCGGCTCGTGTTGAAGACGGTCAGGGCGCGCGCCCAGCTAAGACGGGTGATCGCTGCGATGTACTTCACGTACTCGCTGGCCAGCAGGCGCAACGAGCCCGCATTCTGCCACCAGGGTCTGTCGCGCAGGTGGCGCGAGACGACCGGGTGGGCGACGAAATCCAGACTTGGCATGGCTCGCGCGAACTCCGCGAGGGTGCGCGGCATGTGATAGCTCGACGTGACCACGATCAGCGAACGATAGCCGTGTGTCGCCGCCCAGTCGCGTGTCTCTTCGGCATTGCCGATCGTATCGCTCGCCTCGCGCCCGATGTCGACGCAACACTCGAAAAGCTGGCGACGTTCGCCGGTCTGGTCGCGGATGGCGGCGGTGCTCGTGCGCGGATTGACGCCCGAGATGAGCAAGCGGCGACCACTCCCCTGGCGCAACAAGCCGAGAGCGGCACTGATGCGATCCTCGCCGCCTGTCACCACGACGATGGCATCGGCGCGCTGCCCTGTCGGCTCATCCACGCGGGTTGTGCTGACGGCAAACGCAATAAAGCCGCCGACGAGGCCGGCAACGACAAGGCTCAGCAAGGCATAGACGAGCCGCTTCATCGGCCGATTCCGGATGCTCCCTCTGGAGTGCGGGTGCGAAGCACGATGAGCGCTTCATGCTCCAGGCGCGGGCGCCGGGTGCCGCGCGCGAAGCGGATTTGTGCCCACATACAGGCGCCTGTCAACGCGCGGGCGTCGGATGCGGCAATCAGTGGTTGTCTCGGCACAATCTCAGTGCTGGCTGTGCAGGATGCGCTTGACGCTGAGGCGCGAGGTGAACATGCACAGCACGGCAATAATGAGCACGACCAGCACCAGCACGAGATAGCCGAGAACGTCGAGCGTACCGGCGCCGATCAGGCGCCGGAACTCCGCCACGGTCAGCGCGCCCCCGCCGAGAAGATCGGTGATCCACGGCATCGTAAAGAAGATCGTCATGGCGCACGCGGCGCCGACGAAGCCCGCGCGGATGCCGAGGCGCAGGAACTGCGTCTCGAATTCGCGGGCAATGAAGCGATCGGTAGCGCCAACGAAGTGGAGCACCTCGACGATCTCGCGGTTCGAGGCCATGGCGCTGCGCGTCGCGGAGATGATAATGGCCATGGTGGCGGCGCCGACGAGGACGAGGATGGCGATGCCGCCCAAAGCGAGCGATCGGGTCACGGCGCGAATCTGCTGCTGCCAGTGGCGATGATCATCAAGGGTCACGTTCTTGAATTGCTCGCCGAGGCCGCTGCGGAGCCGGTCGAGATCGGGCGGCGCATTGCGGTCGAGCTCCAGCGCGATCAGGCGCGGTACCGGCAGCTCCTTCAAGGCCTCGGATTTGCCGAGCCACGGCTCGAGCAGCTCCGCTGCGCTCTCGAGACTGAGCGGCCTGACGCCGCGCACGCCAGGCTGCCCGGCGAGATAGACTGTGAGATCGCGCAGCACGCGTTCGGTGTCGACATTCTCGCGCGGCTCGATCTGGATCGTGACCTCGCTCGAGACATTGCGCAGCCAGGCCGAGGCCGACTGGTTGATCATGTAGACGGCGCCTGCCGTGAGGCAGGCCAAAAAGCACATGATCGTGACGACGAGCGTCAGCGACGTTCCGGTCACGGTGCCGGCGGGCACGATCGAGGAGTTGATCTGGATCGAAGCCATATCGACGGGGGGAAAGGCGGTCGCCCCGGCACGCTCGTGCGCCGGCGTGCCGAACTCCAGCGGTTGCGTGAAGTCATCCGGCTGCGGCGGGCCGGTCGGCGTCGCATAATCGTCGACATCATCGTACTGGCGCGGCGGGGCTTGTGGTCTTCCACGTGGCCACGTCGGCTTGTCATACGATCCGGACATGGCCTTCGTTCAGCTCCAGGCGCGGCGCTCTGTACTGCCGCATGAGTTGATGATCGTGGGTGGCGATGACGACGGACGTGCCGAGGCGGTTCAACTCCACGAACAGGCGCAAGAGGCGGCGCGCCATCTGCGGATCGACGTTGCCGGTCGGTTCGTCGGCAAGCAGCAGCTCCGGCTTGCCGATCACGGCGCGCGCAATCGCCGCGCGCTGCTTCTCGCCGCCCGAAAGCACCGAGGGGTTGGCGTGCATTCGCTCGCCGAGGCCGACCCACTGCAGGAGATCGGTCACGTCCTCGCGGTATTCGTCGAGACGCCGGCCGACGACGCGGAGTGGCAGCGCGACGTTCTCCCAGGTCGAGAGATGATCGAGCAGGCGGAAGTCCTGGAACACGATGCCGATGCGGCGCCGAAGCTCCGAGCGACGTGCTGTGTCGGCGCGGCTGGCATTCTGATTGAAGAGTTCCAATGTGCCGCTCGTTGGCCGTAGTGAGAGAAACAGGAGGCGCAGCAGCGAGGTCTTACCGGCGCCCGATGGCCCGGTGAGGAAGTGGAACGAGCCGGGTTCGAGATGGAACGAGACATCGCGCAGCACATTCTCGCCGCGTCCGTATCTCAATCCGACGTTCTGGAGCCTGATCACCCCGAATTCCCCATGCGGCCGCTCATGTCTGCGTTGCCGCGCGTACTGTCGGCCGCGCGGGGCGGCCCTGTGACGGGATCAATCAACAAGGAATGTGGCACGGTAATGGGGCCCCCTCCCAGTCTGATGCGGTCGCGCGCCGCAGCGCCCCCGCGCCGCGCATCGCATTGGCGTCATGAGCCTGCTATACCTCGCGGCGGTCCGACTGCAACCATGAGTTTGCATAGTGTGAGCGAAATACATGCCTGACAGTGCCCCAGGAGCCGAAGCCATCGAGGTTATCTACACGGCCGACGCCATTGCCGGCCGCATTGCCGAGCTGGCCGGGACCATAGCAGGGCTGAACCTCGACCGGCTGCTCGTCGTGCCGATCCTCACGGGCAGCTTTGTGTTCGCGAGCGACCTGCTGCGCGGCCTGCACCACGCGGGCCTCGCGCCCGAGGTGGATTTTCTTGCCGTTTCCAGCTACCGCGACGGCACGAAGTCCGTTGGGCAGGTCGATATCCTGCGCGACCTGAAACTCGATGTCTCCGGGCGCGACGTGCTGCTCGTCGATGACATTCTCGATACGGGCCGCACGCTTGCCTTCGCCAAGGACCTCATCGCGGCGCGGGGCGCCAAGCGCGTGATCACCTGCGTCCTCTTGGACAAGAAGGTGCGCCGGTCCGTGGCCATCCAGGCGGACTATGTCGCGTTCGATTGTCCGCCGTATTTCGTGGTCGGCTATGGCATGGATCTCGCGAGCCGCTTCCGCGAGCTGCCATTCGTCGGGCGCGTCGTGAGCTAAGGCCGTTCACGCATCATGAGCCAGCTCTGGCCGCTCGCCCCCTCATCGCGCACGCCGACCCATCCATAGCCGGCGCGTTCGGCGGCGCGCACGGCCGCCTCATAACGCACGGGGACGAGCGTCGCCGTGGCAGGTGCAAGCGTCGACGCGAACACCTCGCGCGTCAGTGCCGCGAGTGCCATCTCGCCAGCGCCACGCTTGCGGTACGCAGGATCAGCGATGAAGAGCGAGATCATGTAGGCGCCCGCCGGCAGTCCGTCGGAGCGGCCACTGCGCACGATATCCGCGTCGAGCGCATGGCCATAGCCGATCGGCGTGGCGTCCGCGAGGATCAGACGGCAGATGGCCGAGGGACTATCAGCCGCGATCGCGATCTCGGCTTCGGCAGCCGCGAGTCCGCCCCACCAGGCCTGGATCTCGGCCTGCTGCAGCCACGCGCGCACTTTGTCCCAGTCCGGCGCGTGCAGTGGTCCGAGCGCAATTTTGCTCACGGGCGCCTCAGTGGCGGAAGTGACGAAGACCCGTAAAGACCATGGCGAGCCCGCGTTCGTCAGCGGCGGCAATGACCTCGCGATCGCGCATCGAGCCGCCGGGCTGGATGACCGCGGTGACGCCCGCTTCCGCCGCCGCGATAAGGCCGTCGGCAAAGGGGAAAAAGGCATCCGACGCAACGACAGAGCCCTTCATGTCGAGACCTGCCTGTTCGGCCTTGATGACGGCAATACGCGCCGAATTCACGCGGCTCATCTGGCCGGCACCGACGCCGATCGTGCGTCGGTCACGGCCGTAGACAATGGCATTCGACTTCACGAACTTCGCAACCTTCCAGGTGAAGAGCAGGTCGGCCATTTCTTGCGCGGTCGGTTGACGTTTGCTCGCAACGTGCGTTCTGTCGAGGAGTGCGAGATCCGCATCCTGCACGAGCAGGCCGCCGGCGACCTTCTTGAGATCGAGGCGCGACGGCGTGGTCGCCGGCCATTCGCCGCACACGAGCAAGCGGACATTCTTCTTGGGGGCAATGATCGCCTCGACGCCAGACGCCACGCTCGGCGCGATGATGACTTCCACAAACTGGCGCTCGACGATGCGCGATGCCGTTGAGGCATCGAGTTCCCGATTGAACGCGATGATGCCGCCGAAGGCAGACTCGGTGTCCGTCTCGAAGGCGCGATCATAGGCGTCCGAGATATTGGCAGCCTCCGAGACGCCGCAGGGATTGGCGTGCTTGACGATGACGCAGGCCGGATCCACGAACTGCTTCACGCATTCGAGCGCGGCATCCGTATCCGCGATGTTGTTGTAGGAAAGCTCCTTACCTTGGAGCTGGCGGGCCGAGGAGATCGTGCCCGCTTCGACGGGCGGGATGACGTAGAAAGCTGCGCGTTGGTGGGCATTCTCGCCATAGCGCAGGTTCTGCGCCTTGCGGCCCTGGATCGTGAAGGTCGGGCCAAAGCCGGTTGCGGCGCTCTCTCCGCCCTCGAACAATGCGCCGAGGTGATTCGAGATCGCACCGTCATAGGCGGCTGTGCGCGCGAATGCCTTGGCGGCGAGGAGACGTCGGAAAGCGAGCGTGGTCGCGCAGCCGTTGGCGCTCATCTCGTTGAGCAGGCGATCATAGTCATCGGGATCCACGACGACAGTGACGCCCGCATGATTCTTGGCCGCGGCGCGGATCATGGCTGGCCCGCCGATGTCGATATTCTCGATGCAATCCTCGAGTGAGGCCCCTTTCGCTACCGTCGCCTCGAAGGGATAGAGATTGACGACGAGCAGGTCGATCGGCGCGATGCCGTGCGTCTTGGCGGCCGCCTCGTGCGCGGCATCGCCGCGGATCGCAAGCAGGCCACCGTGCACTTTCGGGTGTAACGTCTTGAGGCGCCCGTCCATCATCTCGGGGAAGCCCGTGTGATCGGCCACGTCCTTGACGCGGATGCCGGCGGCCTTGAGCGCCCTCGCGGTGCCGCCGGTGGACAGGATCTCGACGCCCGTAGCCGCGAGGCGCTCGGCCAGCTCGACCACGCCGCGCTTGTCGCTCACCGAGATCAGCGCGCGGGCAATGCGTGGGTTGGCGGCAGTCATGGCGTCGGTCCTCGATGAACGGGATAGGCGCAGCAGCTACAACCGGCGGCGCCTCGCCCCTGCCATAGCATGCCACTACAATTCGTGTGTCGGCGATTCGGTCGCACGGCAAGCGGCGCTTCGCCTAGCCTATGCACGTCTGTGCAAAGCGTGGAGTCTCCCTGGCCAAAGGCCATTGCCAGACCCCGGCGAGCCCCGAATCGGCGATCTTCGCGCGCATGAACAACGCCCGTACTGCCCCAGATCTCCTCAGCCTCGCCACCGGCGCCACCAAGGCCGATGCCGAGGCCATGCCGCTGCGTGCGGCCCCGCACAATCTCGATGCCGAGCAGGCTCTGCTCGGTGCCATTCTCGTTAACAACGATGCCCACGAGCGCGTGTCGAGCTTTCTCGATGCGCACCATTTCTTCGATCCGCTGCACCAGCAGATCTTCGAGACGGCGGGCAAGCTCATAGCCGCCGGCCGGCCGGCGACCCCCGTGACGCTGCGCACGTATTTCGAGACGGCACCGCCAATCGAGCCCGGCCTCACCGTGCCGCAGTATCTCGGGCGCCTCGCGGCGAACGCGACGTCGATCATCAATGCCTACGAGTACGGCCGCACGGTCTACGACCTCGCGATTCGACGCCAGCTCATTCTCATCGGCGAAGACATGGTCAACTCGGCCTATGATGCGCCGATCGACTTCCCGCCCGAAGAGCAGATCGAGGATGCCGAGGGACGCCTCTTCAGTCTCGCGGAGACGGGAAAGTATGGCCAGGGCTTTGTCGGCTTCGGCTCGGCGCTCACGCACGCCATCGAGATGGCGAACAACGCCTACCAGCGCGAGGGCGGCCTCTCCGGCATCTCGACGGGTCTTCGGGACCTCGATGGGAAGATGGGCGGTCTGCAGTCCTCCGACCTGATCATCCTCGCCGGCCGTCCGTCCATGGGCAAGACGGCGCTGGCGACGAACATCGCCTTCAACGTGGCCAAGAACTACAAGGCCGAGAAGCAGCCGGACGGCACCGAGAAAGTGCTCGACGGCGCTATCGTCGGCTTCTTTTCACTCGAAATGTCGGCCGAGCAGCTCGCGACGCGAATTCTCGCCGAGCAGGCCGAGATCTCCTCGGAGAAGATCCGCCGCGGCATGATCAACGAGGCCGAGTTCAAGCGTCTCGTTCAGGTCTCTCAGCAGATGTCCACACTGCCACTGTTCATCGACCAGACGGGCGGTATTTCCATCGCGCAGCTCGCGGCGCGGGCGCGCAAGCTCAAGCGTCAGCGTGGTCTCGGCCTGCTGATCGTGGACTACCTTCAGCTTCTGACCGGGTCGGCGAAGCGCTCGTCGGAAGGCCGCGTGCAGGAAGTGACGGAGATCACGACCGGCCTCAAGGCGCTCGCCAAGGAGTTGAACGTGCCGATCATCGCCCTCTCCCAGCTCTCGCGACAGGTGGAGCAACGCGAGGACAAACGGCCGCAGCTCTCGGATCTGCGCGAATCGGGCTCGATCGAGCAGGACGCGGACGTCGTCATGTTCGTTTATCGTGAGGAATACTACGTCGAGCGCACCAAGCCGAGCGAGGGCACGGCCGAGTTCCAGACCTGGATGGAAAAAATGCAGATGGTCAGCGGCAAAGCCGAGGCTATCATCGGAAAGCAGCGCCACGGTCCGGTCGGCACGGTGACGCTGGCCTTCGAGGGCCAGTACACGCGGTTCTCGAATCTGGCGCATGATCAGTATCTGCCCGAGCGGCACGAGTAAGCGAGAGTTGTCTGTTGTCCTTCCCTGCTGCCCCTCCCGCGACTGAGCAAGGCGCCATCAGCTCTGCGGCGCGCGGCCTGCTGACCGTGGATCTCGCCGGCATCCAGGCGAACTGGCGCTGGCTAGCGGCCGTGGCGCGGGGCGCGGAGTGCGCCGGCGTCGTCAAGGCCGACGCCTATGGCATGGGCATCGAGCCGGTGGTGAAGGCGCTCTGGGAGGCCGGCTGCCGCACGTTCTTCGTCGCGACGCTGACCGAGGGGCGTCGGCTCAAGGTCGCCCTGCCCGCGGCGACAGCTTACGTGCTCGACGGGCTCATGCCGGGTACGGCACCGCTCTATCCGACGTATGGCTTGCGCCCGGTCCTCGGCAGCCTCGCCGAGATCGAGGAGTGGGCGGCCTACACACGCAGTGTCGGCGCCCGTCTTCCTGCGGCCGTGCATATCGATACGGGTATGAACCGGCTGGGTCTGACGGCGGCCGAGGTCGAGGCACTTGCAGCCAATGCGGCGCCGTTCGAGGCCTTTCCGGTGGCGCTGGTCATGAGCCACCTCGCCTGCGGAGACACACCTGGCTCGCCGATGAATGCGCGGCAGAAGGTGTTGTTCGATGCATTGCGCGCAAAACTGCCGGCAGCCCCGGCGAGCCTCGCCAACTCCGCGGGGACATTGCTCGGTGCCGACTATCGCTATGACCTCGTCCGCCCTGGGATCGCGCTTTACGGGGGGCGCGCGGTCGAGGGCCGGCCCAATCCCGCGGCGAAGGTCGTGCGCGTCGAGGCGCGCATTCTCCAGATCCGCATGGCGGCCGCCGGCGACACGGTCGGTTACGGCGCCACGTACGCTCTGACGCGGCCATCGCGCCTCGCGACCATTGCGGCGGGCTACGCTGACGGTTTCCTGCGCTCGATCAGCGGTCCAATCGGCCGGCCGCCGCCACCGGCTTACGTTGCCGGCTATCCTGCGCCGATCGTCGGTCGTGTTTCCATGGATGTGGTGACGATTGACGTTACGGATATTCCGGCGGCACTTGCACAGCGCGGTGCCTGGGCGGAACTCATCGGTCGTCACGTGCAGATCGACGACCTTGCCGACAGCTCTGGCACGATCGGCTACGAGGTGCTCACGCGCCTCGGTCCGCGCTTCCAGCGGATCTACGTCTCGGGATCGTAAAAGGGCTAGCCCTGCTGTCCGCCACGCGTCGGCAGGCTCCCGTCTTCCGGCAGGATTCGGAGGAGAAATTCCTCGAGTGTCTGCCCGACGGCCTGAAGGTACGGCAGGGACGTCGACTCGCGGATCCATGCGGCCTGCGTGTTGGGGTCGGGCGCGAAGAACTTCACGTAGAACATGTACAGAATGACGAAGATGATGAAGCCGCGGGCTGCCCCGAAGGCAAGGCCGAGAATGCGGTCGATCATGCCGACGCGGCTGTCGAGGATCGTGTCGGAGAGGCGCGACGTGACGAGATGGACGATGATCAGCACGATCAGGAAGATGATGCCACCGACTACGATCTGCGCGACGGCGACCGGGGCCTGGAACTGCTGGGCGATCTGCTCGGCGGTGCTCTTCTGGTAGAAAACGAAATACACGGCCGCCGCGAGCGCCGCGATCCACGAACTTATCGACAGCAGCTCACGCGTGAAGCCGCGGTACATGGCGAGCAGCCCGGAGATGAGGGCGATCGCAACCACGGCCGCGTCGAGGTAGGTCAGAGGGCCAAGCATCGAACCAAGTCCTTGTAATGTGCTGCTGTGGCAACGTCGGCCGCACTCTAGTCGATGATCGTTCCGGATCAAGTCGCAGGCCGTCGCTCGGCGGGGCCGTTGCTTTCTCCGATTTCGGTTTAGTGAGGCGCGCTTCGTTGAAGTCGATGCGCGAAGTATCGGGCGATCCCGTGACTATATGCGAACAGTGAAGCTTTTCCATGCCGCCCTGTTCAAACCTGATGTTGAAAGTGTATACCCAATAGGGCCGTTTTCGCGGCAGGACATGCAGGTCAGCCCGGCACGAGACGCAGGATCCGACCATCCGTGTGGTCGGTCAGGACCCAGACTGCGCCGTCGGGTCCCATCCGGACATCACGGATTCGCGCTCCGAGATCGACCAGCAACCTTTCCTCCGCGACGATCCGCTCTCCCTCCAGAACGAGGCGTGAGAGCTGCTGAGCTGCGAGTCCGCCGACGAAGAGGTTGCCGCGCCACGCAGGGAACAGCGTGCCCGTGTAGAAGGCGGCGCCGGACGGTGCGATCGAGGGATCCCAGTAGTAGAGCGGCTGCTCCATGCCGGCCTTCGTCGTGCCCTCGCCTATCTTGGCACCCGAATAGTCGATGCCATAGGTGATGACGGGCCAGCCATAGTTGAGGCCCTTGCGGACGCGATTCACCTCATCGCCGCCGCGTGCGCCATGCTCAGCCGTCCACAGCTCGCCCGTTTCGGGATGGCGCGCGGCAGCCTGGACATTGCGGTGGCCGATCGACCAGATCGCTGCATCCCATCCGGGGAGTTTGGGGTTGCCGGCAAAGGGCGTGCCATCGCGATTGAGGCGCATGATCTTGCCAATGTGGTTGGATGGGATCTGCGCTTCCTGCTTCTGCGTGTAGCGATCGCCGACGGTCAGATAGAACGTGCCGTCCTCGGCGAAGACGATGCGCGACCCGAAATGGAGATTGGTGGCGAACGAGGGCTGCTGGCGGAAGATCACGCGCACATTGGCGAGGCTGCCACCACTGCCAGAGAGTTCCAGGCGGCCGCTCGCGACGCTAGTACCGTTCGCGCCTCCCTCGCGTGGTTCGGCAAACGTGAGGAAGATTTCCTGCGAGGTCGCAAAGTCCGGTGCGAGCGCGACATCGAGCAACCCACCCTGGCCTGAGGAATGGACTTTGGGCACGCCTGGAACAACTGGCGAAAGCGTGCCGTCGCGGGCCACGATGCGCAGGCGCCCTGGCCGTTCAGTGACGAGCATCCGCCCGTCGGGCAGGAACTGCAGGCCCCAGGGATGAGTGAGACCCTTGGCCACGGTCTCGACCTTGACGGCCGTCCGCGGCGCTGCGGGAGCGTCGGTTTGCGCGGCGAAGGCTGAGTGTCCAGGCGTGAGCCCCTGCAGGATCAAGGCATGGGCTGCCGCGAGAAGAAGGGTGCGCATTCGAATTGCTCCGGGCCGGCCAACTGACGTTGCACACTGCCTATGAGACGAGCGCGGCGCCAGTATGAAGGGTCAACGAGAGCAATCCCTCGGCAGTTCCCGAGGAGCGCCTCGAGCCATGGCCGCGGCTTCTTCCGCGACCATGGCCAGAAGCGAAGTCGCGGTCAGTTCGCGCGGGCGACGCGGCGACGGCCACCGCCGACGCACTTGTTCCACGTGTAGTGACCACCGTTGTCGATGTGAAGGTGGCTCATGCCGCAGCTGTAGATGCCGAGGCCGCCCTTGTGGTTGGTGCGGAGCCAAGCGATCACCTGCGAGCGCTTGCCGGCCGGCGCGTTAAAGTCGACCGCGCGGCAGGAAGCGTGGAGGCTGCGGCGACCCGTACCGGCGATGACGGCACCGCGACGGTAGGTCGAGACGATCTGAACCGGACCGAACTTCGCGCGGATCTGGTTGAGCGTCGCTTTGACCGATGATGGCAGGCAGGACGTCGATGTCTGTGCCGAGGACGGCGTCGCGCCGATGAAGAGGACGACCGTCAGGGCGAACGCGCCGGCAACAAGCCGGAACGCGGCTGATACGCAAGACATGAGAAACTCCCCCGTTGTCTATGCACTCGTTTGCCCGGGCCGAGCGGCCGCGGGCACTCGTGACACCCGCATTGGACGCGGACGCCTTGGCGCTTTAGCCGTCAAAATCTGGCGAGAACAGGGAGTTGCATCATTAAGTGAGTGTCAAGATGACGCATCAAATGGCAACAATATGAAAACATTGAGGGCACATCGGAGAACACGCATAGATGTACTTCCCTGAGCGGGACGCAGGGTAAGCCCGGAGCGCGGACCGGGGGTATTCCTGTACGGACATTTGCGAGGATCGAGGAAGTTGCTTTAGAGCGACTTCAGGATTTCGGCCCGGCGAGGCGTCCAAAGCTCTGCGAGTGCCTCGGGGGTGGTGGCGCCTTTTGCCGGGTCTTTGGCCATCATTTCTGCCCAACCCTGACGAAGGCGCGTCTGCCGGCGCATAATGCCGTCCTGCCAGCGCTGATGATCGGCCGACCAGACGCCCTTTTCCTTGAGGAAGCGGATCGTGCCGTCGTGGAAGGGCAGTGGCGATGGAAAGCCCGCGGATTGCGGCAGCCCCCAACGCTCAAGGATCTGCAGGGCACCTCGATAGAGCTCGAAATTATCGGCGATCGCTTTGGTCACCGCATAGACCTCGAGCTCGCCAGCGTCTGCATAAACGGTGACGACCGGATCGCGATAGCCCATGAGCGATTTCGGTGCGGTCTTGCTGATGCCGGGTCCCGTATCCTCGACGAACGGTAGCGCGATGGGGAGCGCGCGCAGCAACCTTCCCCAGAGGTCCTTGTCGGTGGCCGGCAGCTCGATCCAGACGAATCGGTCGGCGATCGCTTCGAGGGCCTGAGAGGACGCTGCCGTCGGTGCGGCTGCCGCGCAGTCGACTTCGCCCCTGGCGAGCGCGGCCAGAGCGGCGGCATTGCCGTCGAACTCGACGACGGTCAGATCCTTGGCCGTGAGGCCGGCAGCCTCGAGGAGCGCATCGGTCCGGTAGGAGAGAGCTGCATTGCGCGGTGTGCGCGCAAGTCGCTTGCCCTTGATGTCCTGGAGCTTCTTGATGCCACTCGCCTCGCTCGCAACGATCGACATGGAACTTATACGACCGAGCAGGCCGCGCAGGTCCTGCGGACCCCAGGTGGGCGCGACATAGGAAAAGAGCCCCTCGGCCGCGAAGTAGGCTTCCATCCCGAGAAAGCCGTGCGTGACCTGGCGCTCCTTGAGCTGCTCCATGCGCCCGAACGAGTTCTCCGACGGCTGCAGGCGAATTCGCGTGCCGTGCGCCTTGCTGATCGCGTCAGCAATCGCCAGCGCTTCCCTGTAGCGGGGGCCGTCGTCGTCGCCGACGCTCCAAATCATCGTGGAGGGAAGGCTCGGGAGCGGCTTGACCTGCGCGCTCGCCGTGGCCGGCATCAGGCTGGCACCGAGCGCCGCGCCCATGCCGCCGAGATAGGCCCTCCTCGTGAGATCCATGCCCCGTTTCCGTCCCGGTTCAGGCAACGCGATTTCGTGCGCCCCTTGAACCATTTCAAGGATCGTTCTTCAAGCCAGATGCGATTACGATTGAGTAATAGATTTACGCGTCTTCGACTTCGTGCGGAGGTGGTCGGCACTCGCTGCCGCGCCACGACCGCTCGAAAAGCAAGAAGGACGGGTGCACGACCCGTCCTTCTGCAACTCACGTGCGATCGAATCCTCTCGATCAGTGCCCCATGAGCACCGGGACGGTGGTGTTCTGGAGGACGTGACGGGAGGCACCGCCGAGAACGAATTCCCTGAGACGCGAGCGGCCGAAGCAGCCCATGACCAGGAGATCCGCCCGATGTGCGGCAACTTGCGCGAGCAGCTCCGCGCCCGCGTCGCCACGCGCACCCGGCTTCACCTGCTGGACATTCACCTTGACTCCGTGACGGGCGAGCGTTGCGCCGATTTCGGACCCGGCGATCTCGCTTGTCACCTCCGGCTTGCCGGCCTCCTCGACGGACAGCACAGTGACTTCGCCAGCCTTTTGCAGGAGGGGCAGCGCATCGAAGACGGCGCGTGCCGACTCGCGGCTGTTGTTCCAGGCCACCACGATGCGCTCGCCGATCGAGGCGAGTTCGCCGGCTTTGGGCACGATGAGCACGGGACGGCCGCTGTCCATGGCCAGCCAATCGGGTACGTCGAACATTTCGGCGTAGTCCCAGTCGCTTTCCTTCTGGGCCGCCACCACGATGTCAGCCGAGCGCGCATGATCGAGCACGGCTTCGATGTAGCCCGGCTTCTTGGCTTGATGGAGCCGCCACTCGCCGACGACCGGCTGTGCGCTGATGGCCTGCTCGAAGGCGGTGTGGATGCTTTCACCGGTCTTGCGGTAGGCATCGATCGCGCTGGCGATCGCGCTGCCCGAGATCATAGGCAGTAGCGGCGACTTGGCCGGCGCGGCAGGAACGACGAAGAGCCCCGTCAGGTGGGAGTTCGAGGGCAACGCGAGCTGCATCGCCGCGCTCATCAGGCGCGCCACACGGCCCTCGTTGTTGAGGTGCACCAGGATGGACTTGTAGGCCATTGTCGAAATCCCTTTCTTGCTTCTGCGTTCGGTCGATGCGTCCCGGGCGGCGAAGCGTTCGCTCACGCGGCCCGGACTTCCAGTCTCGTGGCGCCGGGTCTGAGCGTCGGGAAGAGCGCCCGGCCGATATGCTTCTCGATCTCGAGGATCACGAACAGGGCGATGCCCGTCCCGATGATTGCGAGACCGTCGAGGAAACCGATGGTTGTGGTCTGGAACAGGTACTGCATCCAGGGGAGGTAGGTGAAGGCGAATTGCAGGCTGACCATGATGGCAATACCGATCAGGACCGCCGGGGTTCCGAGGATGCCGCGCCAGGTGAGTGAGGCGCCGTACAGGTATCTGACTGAGAACAGATAGAAAAGTTCGAGCACCATCACCGTGTTTACCACCATGGTGCGCGCCGTATCGATGCCGAGGCCGCGGGCGAGCGCCCAGGCGAAAATGCCGAGTGCACCGGCGGCGAAGAGGACCGAAACGAAAGCGACGCGCCAGAGCAGGAAGGGTGACAGGATCGGCGCATCAGGCGCCCGGGGCGGGCGCTGCATGATGTCCGGTTCGGCTGGTTCGAAGGCGAGCACGAGGCCGAGGCCGACCGTCGTCACCATGTTGATCCAGAGGATCTGGACCGGCGTCATCGGCAGCGTGATACCGGCGGCGATGGCCGCGACGACGAGAAGGAACTCGCCGCCGTTGGTCGGCAGCGTCCAGCCGATCACCTTGGTCAGGTTGTCGTAAACCGTTCTCCCCTCACGCACCGCCGCGACGATGGAGGCGAAATTGTCGTCCGCGAGCACCATGTCGGCGGCTTCCTTGGCTGCTTCGGTGCCGCTGCGGCCCATGGCCACGCCGACATCGGCGCGCTTGAGTGCCGGCGCATCGTTCACGCCATCTCCGGTCATGGCGATCACGTCGCCATCGGCCTGCAGGGCCTCGACAAGGCGCAGTTTGTGCTCGGGGTTCGTGCGCGCGAAGACGCTCGTCTCGGCCGCGAGCTTGCGCAGCGCCACGTCGCCCACGGTGTCGAGATCATGTCCCGTGACGGCCCTGGCACTGGCCGCGAGACCGAGCTCGCCGGCGATAGCGCCAGCCGTGGCCGCGTGATCGCCGGTGATCATCTTGACTGCAATGCCGGCACTGCGGCACTCGGCGACGGCGGCAATCGCTTCCGGGCGCGGCGGGTCGATCAGGCCGACGAGGGCGTCGAGCCTCAGGCCCGAAGCGACATCGCCGAAGTCGAGCGTGCGCTTGTCATGTGGCAAGGAGAGCGAGGCGAGCGCGAGGACGCGCTGTCCGTTGCGGGCGAGTTTGTCGACAGCCTGGAGCCAGTAGGCCTTGTCGAGCGGTTCTTCGCCGCCATCGCTCGCCTGCGTCCCGCACATGTCGAGTATCCGCTCAGGCGCGCCCTTGACGCAGGCGAAGACAGCGCCGTCGTGGCTGTGATGCAGCGTCGCCATGTAGCGATGAGCCGCGTCGAAGGGGATCTCGTCGAGGCGCGGCAGGGACTTGGTGAGCGGTTCGCGCTCGTAGCCGGCCTTGAGGCCGAACGCCATGAGCGCACCTTCCATGGGATCGCCGTCGACCGACCAGTGTCCATCGCGCTTGCGCAACGACGCGTCGTTACACAGAATGGCTGTGCGTGCCGCACTCATGAGCGCGGCATCGGCTGCGATGTCGGCTTCGCTGCCACCAAGACTGAAGCCGCCCTTGGGTGCATAGCCGACGCCGCTGACGTCATAGGCACGATCCGCCAGCACAACGCGCGTGACGGTCATCTCGTTGCGCGTGAGCGTGCCGGTCTTATCGGAGCAGATGGTCGAGACCGAGCCGAGCGTCTCGACCGCCGGCAGATGGCGGATGATGGCATTGCGTGCGGCCATGCGCTGAACGCCGATGGCGAGCGTGATGGTCATTACGGCCGGCAGGCCCTCGGGCACGGCGCTGATAGTTAGGCTGACGACGGCGAGGAAAGCCAGCTCGACGGGATAATCGCGCACGTACACGGCAAACAGGAATGTCATCGCGCAGAGCGTCAGAATGGCAATCGTGAGCTGGCGTGCAAACTGGTTCATCTGCCGGATTAGCGGGGTCTCAAGTTGCTCGACGTGGCTCAGAAGCGCGCTGATGCGGCCGATCTCCGAGTGCGGTCCCGTCGCGACGACGATGCCGGCGCCCTGGCCGGACGTCACGAGCGTTCCCGAGTAGGCCATGGATCGGCGGTCGCCGAGGGCAGCCGCTGCCGCGGCAGGATCCGTTCCCTTGTCCACGGCAATGGACTCGCCCGTCAGGATGGCCTCGTCGATGCGCAGATTGCGCGCTTTGATCAGTCGGACATCGGCTGTGACGCGATCGCCGGCTTCGAGCAGCAGGATATCGCCGGGCACGAGGTGCGCGGCGTCGACCGTCACGCGATGCCCCTCGCGCAGCACCGAGGCGCGCGGGCTGATCATGTCGCGGATGGCCTCAAGGGCGGACTCGGCCTTGTTCTCCTGGACGACACCGATGATGGCATTGATAATGATGACGACGAGGATGACGGCCGTATCCACGTAGTGTCCGAGCAGCAGCGTGATCGCCGCGCCGGCGATCATCACGTAGATCAGCAGGTTGTCGAACTGCAGGAGGAAGCGCTTCAGCAGCGACTTTCCCTTGCCGGCCGGCAGGGCATTAGGTCCGTAGCGCGCAAGGCGGGCGGCGGCATCCGCGGTGGCGAGACCCTCGCGCGTGCTGGCGAGGTCGGCGATAGCGGAATCGATAGGAAGGGCGTGCCAGGGCTTGTCGGGCAAAGCAGGATCATGTTGGTCCGGCATTCGGGCTCCCAGGATGATGCCAGAATTGGGGCTGATCTCGCACCTCCGCTGAGCCAAGCATGGGAGGCGCCAGGGCGAAATACGCAGCACGCGGCGGGGCGCATAGCCTGCCGCCTGATGCAATCGATTAAAGGTTGAGCGAGCCGGCGGCGTTGCGATGGATCAATCGCTGAATAAGCCTCTAGTGTGATGATCGAGAAATTCGCCAGATCTCGCGGCAGGTGGAGAGCGAACTTCTCGATCTGATCACACCAGCAAAGTAATGATTCTAGTGCCTCTTTTGATTCCGAAGTTAGCTCGAGACACGAGCATCGAGGTATGGCGAACTTCGGAATCGGGACACTAGCCACGCTGCCCGCCGATGGCAGCGGCCACACGAGCGAGCGCGGCGATCTCATCGAAGCGGCCCGCATCGAGATCATCGGTCTTGACCATCCAAGAACCGCCGACGGCGAGCACGTTGGGGATCTTCAGATATTCTGGCGCATTGGTGGGTGTGATGCCGCCTGTCGGCATGACGGCCAGATCATGCAGCGGCGCCAGGATCGCACTCAGCGCCATGATGCCGCCCGAGGCCTCGGCAGGGAAGAACTTTACGACGGGGAAGCCCGTCTCCATGGCGCGCATCATCTCCGCAGGCGTCGCCGCGGCCGGAATGAAGGGAACGGGTGCCGCAAGACCTGCCTTTAGCAAGGCATCGGTCTGTCCGGGCGAGACCAGGAATTGGGCGCCTGCGGCAACCGCGTCGTCGATGTCGCGAGGCGAGCGGATGCTGCCCGCGCCAATGATCGCGCCCGTATTGGCTGCCGCCATGGCACGGATCGCCGCGAGCGACTCGGGCGTGCGCAATGTCACCTCGATGAAATTGAGGCCTGCTTCCGCGAGCACCGCGGCCGTGCGCGCGGCGTTCGCGGCCTTGCGCACTGTCAGCACCGGAATGATGGCCTGCTCGCGCCAGCCAGGTGCGTCGGGTTTGAGTGCGGTCATAACGAAGCCCCCATCAGAGCACGACGGACTTTCTCGGCCGTCGGTATCGGCTCGACGGCGCCATATCCTTCCGTCGAGAGGGCGGCGGCAACCGAGGCATAGAGGCCGGCCGCCGCGAGATCATCGCCGGCGAGAAGGCGGGCGATGAAGGCACCGCCGAAGACATCGCCGGCGCCGGTAGCATCGACCGAATTGCAGCGATGCGGACCGATACGGATGCGCTGCGTGTGGTCCGCAATGATCGCACCGTCCGCGCCGAGCTTGAGGGCGACGATACGAGCGCCGCGTTCGAGGCAGAAGTCGACGAGCTTCTCTGGATCGGTGAGACCGGTGATGACGACGACGTCGTCGTAGCTCGGCAGGCAGATATCGGCGAGGCCGATCACGTCGCTCATGACGCCGCGCGCGCGATCCTTCGACCAGAGGCGCAGGCGCAAGTTCGTATCGAAAGAGACCATCACGCCGGCGGCCCGCGCCGCCTCGATGGCCGCATAACAGGTGTCGGCAGCACTTGCCGAGATGGCGAACGAGATGCCTGAGACGTGTACCACGCGGGCGCCGCGGATCATGGCGAGCGGCAAGTGGGCGGGGTGCATACGGCTCGCGGCCGAGCCCGTGCGGAAGAACGAGAACTGGTGACCGCTCTCGCCGTGCGTCACGAAGTATATGCCGGTGAAGGCATCGGGATCGCTCTCGACAGCGCTCGCATCGACGCCCTCGCGCGCCCAGAGATCGCGCAGCAGCTGACCATACATGTCGTCGCCGAGACGCGTGAAGTAGGCACTCCGGGCGCCTTGCCGAGCGGCGGCGATGGCGAAATTGGAGGTGTCGCCGCCAAAGCCTTGCAGGTAGTTGCGCGATCTCGCGCCGCCCGACTGGTTGAATTCGACCATGGGCTCGCCGATCGCGAGAATCTCAGGCTTTTGCAGAGCAATCATGCTGCCGCCCCCCCCTGCTACCCTTGCAATTCAGTGCTTTGGCAGTCCCGCGGGCTCAGGTCCGACGCGCACCTGGAGCTTGCCGAAGTTGTCGCCTCTGAGCAGGCCGATGAAGGCCTCGGGGGCCTTGGCAATCCCGCCGTCGACGATGTCCTCGCGGTATTTGAGCTTGCCGGCGCGCACCCATTTTCCAAGGCGTGCCATCGCAAACGGAAAGCGCGTCAGGAAATCCGAAACGATGAAACCGCGCGAAGTCACGCGACGCCCCACGAAGAAGCCTGGCGTGCGGGGGCCTGTCTCGACGGCATCCGAATTGTACTGCGAAATAGAGCCGCAGATGGCGACGCGCGCCCAGAAATTGATGTTGGCGATAACCGCGTCAGTTACGGGGCCACCGACGTTGTCGAAATAAACGTCCACGCCATCCGGGCAGGCGGCGTTGACCGCAGCCGTCAGGTCGCCGCCGGCCTTGTAGTCGACGCAGGCGTCGAAACCGAGCTCGTTCGTGACGAAGGCGCACTTCTTTGCCCCACCGGCAATGCCGACCGCACGACAGCCCGCTAGCTTCGCAAGTTGGCCGACGACCTGTCCGACAGCACCGGAAGCCGCTGACACGACCACCGTGTCGCCGGGCTTCGGCTGGCCGACCTCGAAGAGACCGAAATAGGCTGTGAGCCCGGGCATCCCGAGAATGCCGTTCGCCGTCGAGATCGGCGCAACCGACGGATCGATCTTGCGCGCGCCGCCGCTGCTGACGCCGTACTCCTGCCAGCCGAGACGCTCCTCGACGATATCGCCGACCTTGTAGTTCGGGCTGTTCGACTTTACGACCTCGCCGACGACGCCGCCCGGCATGACCTCGCCGATCTGGACGACCGGGGCATACGAGACCACGTCGCGCATACGCCCGCGCATGTAGGGATCGAGTGAAAGATAGATGGCGCGGACGAGGATCTGGCCGGGACCGGGCTCCGGCACGGGCGCTTCCTCGACGCGGAAATCCTGACCCGAGGGCTCGCCGGCAGGGCGGTTCGCGAGGACGACGCGGCGTTGGGTCTTGGGTATAGCAGTCATGTGCAAATTCCTCCGGCGCCGTCGCAGGCGCTAATTTTGGGCTGCGCCCCTTGTAGCAGGTGCGCGCCGGAGGATGAAACGTCTCGGGGAACTAGTGCTCCTAGCGGAGTCTTAGACGACCTCGACCAGTAGATCGCCGACGCCGTCCACGTGCCCGTGCAGCTTGTCACCTTTGACGATCGCGCCGACGCCGGAGGGCGTGCCGGTCATGATGATGTCGCCGGCCTTCAGCTCGAAGAGCGTCGAAATGTAGGCGATCTGGCCGGGAATATCCCAGATCATCTGGTTCAGATCGCCTGCCTGGCGGCGCTTGCCGTTCACGTCGAGCCAGATGGCGCCGGAAGTCGGATGGCCGATCTCGGAGGCCGGGATCAGCGCCGTGGCCGGGGCGGAATGCTCGAAGGCCTTGCCGATCTCCCAGGGACGCCCCAATTTCTTGGCTTCGCCCTGGAGATCGCGCCGCGTCATGTCGAGGCCGATGCCGTAGCCCCAGACGTGGGACATCGCATCCTCGACCTTGATATCCTTGCCGCCGGACTTAAGTGCTACGATCATCTCGATCTCGAAGTGAACGTCCGAAGTTCCTGGCGGATAGGGGAACTTGCCGTCCGTCCTCAGGTTGTCGGGGTTCTTCTGAAAGAAGAATGGCGGCTCCTTGTTCGGGTCATGACCCATCTCGCGCGCGTGTTCGGCATAGTTGCGGCCGATGCAGTAAATGCGGTGCACGGGAAAGAGTTCGGAGGAGCCGCGGATGGGAAGCGCCGCCTGGCGCGGCGGATCGATTACGTATTTCATTGGAATGGTTCCGGGGTTGGAAGGGCAGTCAGAGATGCTCTGTCTCGATCAGAATGCCATCCGGACGCGCTGGTCAAGAGCGTCACCTTCAGGCAGGCGAATCGCATCACTAGGAGAACCTAATGCCCGTTGCCATTCGAGTTGACCGGATTTTCGGCTCGGGCAGGCGCGTTTTCCCGTTCAGTGAGTGGTGCGCGCGGTGCACGGCAGGGTGGCCTTTATTTTGGCGGGTGGCGACACCAGATATGCTTGGGCGAACGAGGCCGGGGTCCCGCGCCACCTGCCAGATCGCGAAGACGTGATGCACAGGCAGGCCTTCACCATCGAACGAATTGCAGTCCTGCGCGCGCTGCCTTTAGAATGCGCTCAGCAGGAAGTGTGCGGCTTGAGCCGCGATGCAGCCGGTTGGGGCTTTCGAGCCGAGACGCGCTGGGGCTCGGGAATGCTGGATCGATCTGAACTCACTATGGCGGGCAAGAACGGAAACGGAGCGGACGGCGAAGGCGGCGACGGAGAAGGCAAGACCGGCCTCGTCACCAAGACCCGCCCCAAGACGAAGCGGCCGAGCCTCTACAAGGTGCTGCTGCTGAACGACGACTACACGCCGATGGAGTTCGTCGTGCATGTGCTTGAGCGTTTCTTCAACAAGGGGCGGGAAGATGCCACCCGGATCATGCTGCACGTTCACCATAAAGGTGTCGGCATATGTGGGGTGTACACGTACGAGATCGCTGAGACGAAGGTTGCCCAGGTGATGGACTTCGCACGCCAGCACCAGCATCCGTTGCAGTGCACTATGGAAAAGGAATAGGACTCCCTTGCCATCCTTCTCGCAAAGCCTGGAACAGGCACTCCACCGCGCGCTCGAATATGCCAACGAGCGGTCGCATGAGTATGCAACCCTCGAGCACCTGCTGCTCGCGCTGCTGGACGACAGCGACGCTGCCGGCGTGATGCGCGCGTGCAACGTCGATATCGAGAAGATTCGCCGTCGCGTGACCGAGTTCCTCGACGAGGAGCTCGACATGCACGTGTCGAAGAATACTGTCGAGGCGGCGCCGACAACGGCCTTCCAGCGCGTCATTCATCGCGCGGTCGTGCACGTCCAGTCCTCGAGCCGCGAGGAAGTGACGGGCGCGCAAGTGCTGGTCGCGCTCTTCGCTGAGCGCGAGAGCCATGCCGCGTTCTTCCTGCAGGAGCAGGAGATGACGCGCTTCGACGCCGTCCAGTACATCAGCCACGGCATTGCCAAGCGGCCGGGTATGAACGAGCCGCGTCAGGTGCGCGGCGTCGATGAGGAGGGCGGCACGGAAGGCGGCGCGACCGGCGACAAGAAGCCCGGTGCCGACGCGCTCAACACCTACTGCGTGAACCTCAACAAGAAGGCACGCGACGGCAAGATCGACCCGCTGATCGGGCGCCTGCCCGAGGTGCTGCGCACGATTCAGGTGCTGTGCCGCCGCCAGAAGAATAACCCGCTGTTCGTCGGCGATCCCGGCGTCGGTAAGACCGCTATTGCGGAAGGCCTAGCGCGCAAGATCATTCGCGGTGAGGTGCCTGAGGTTCTGCGCGACGCCACGATCTTCTCGCTCGACATGGGCGCACTGCTCGCCGGCACGCGCTATCGCGGCGACTTCGAGGAGCGGCTCAAGGCCGTTATGAAGGAGGTTGAGGCCTATCCGGGCGCGATCCTCTTCATCGACGAGATCCACACCGTGATCGGCGCCGGCGCAACGTCGGGCGGCGCGATGGATGCGTCGAACCTGCTGAAGCCCGCGCTTCAGTCAGGAGCGGTGCGCTGCATCGGCTCGACGACCTACAAGGAATACCGCCAGCATTTCGAGAAGGATCGTGCGCTCGTCCGCCGCTTCCAGAAGATCGACGTCAAGGAGCCGACGGTCGAGGATACGATCGAGATCCTCAAGGGCCTGAAGCCGTACTTCGAGAACTTCCACAAGCTCAAGTACACGCGCGGCGCGATCAAGGCCGCCGTGGAGCTGTCGGCGAAGTACATCCATGACCGCAAGCTGCCGGACAAGGCCATCGACGTCATCGATGAGACCGGCGCCAGCCAGATGCTGGTCGAGGAAGGCAAGCGCAAGAAGAAGATTGGCGTTCAGGAGATCGAGGCGACGATTGCCACGATGGCGCGCATCCCGCCGAAGACTGTCTCCAAGTCCGACGCCGAGGTCATGTCGAACCTCGAGAAGGACCTGAAGCGCGTCGTCTTCGGTCAGGACAAGGCTATCGAGGCGCTTTCGAGCGCGATCAAGCTCGCCCGCGCGGGTCTGCGCGAACCGGAGAAGCCGATCGGCTCCTACCTGTTCTCGGGCCCGACTGGCGTCGGCAAGACCGAGGTCGCCAAGCAGCTCGCAAACCTCATGGGCATCGAGCTCCTGCGCTTCGACATGTCCGAGTACATGGAGAAGCACACGGTATCGCGCCTCATCGGTGCGCCTCCGGGCTATGTCGGATTCGATCAGGGCGGCCTGCTGACCGACGGGATCGACCAGCATCCGCACAGCGTGCTCCTGCTCGACGAGATCGAGAAGGCGCATCCGGATCTGTTCAACATCCTTCTGCAGGTTATGGACCACGGCAAGCTGACCGACCACAACGGCAAGCAGGTCGATTTCCGCAACGTCATACTCATCATGACGACGAATGCGGGCGCGTCCGACATGGCCAAGGCGGCGATCGGCTTCAACCGCTCGAAGCGAGAAGGTGACGATACGGAAGCGATCAACCGGCTGTTCACGCCGGAGTTCCGCAATCGGCTCGATGCCGTCGTGGCGTTCAGCGGGCTGCCCGAGGACGTCATCACGAAGGTCGTCGAGAAGTTCGTCTTCCAGCTCGAAGCGCAGCTTGCCGACCGCGGCGTGACGATCGAGCTCGGCGAAGGCGCCACCAAGTGGCTGGTCACCAAGGGCTACGATGAGAAGTTCGGTGCCCGGCCCATGTCGCGCGTCATCCAGGAGTATATCAAGAAGCCGCTCGCCGAGGAGCTTCTGTTCGGCAAGCTCGAGCACGGCGGGATCGTCAAGATCACCACCGAGGGCACGGGCGAGGACGCGAAGCTCGCCTTCGAGTACCTGCCGGCGGATCCTGCTGCCAAGCAGGCCAAGGCAAAGGCCGACGAGGATGATGACGACGATGACGTCGTCGACGACGATCCGCCGGCCGATGCACTGGTCGGGGCTGGGCCGAAGCGCTCGCTCTCTGGCCCGAAGAAGCCCTCGGGCGCAGTGCCGAGCGTACCGCGGCGGCGCAAGGACGATTGAGGCGTCGCGTCTAGCGACGTCATGAAGAAAATGCCCGCCGATGAGGCGGGCATTTTCATGTTTGGGCTCAGGGCTAACGCGCCATTCAGTCGGACTGCGATGACCGAACCCTTAGACACGCGCGAGCCCATGACGCGGATGCGCGCCTTCTGGTGTGGAGCGCTTGCCATGTTCGGCGTGCCGGCGCTCGTGCTCTATGCCGGCATTCTCGGCTATGGCGCCTTCGCGCGAGAAGCTGGATTGACACTCGGGCAGACACTCGCGCTACCGATCTTCCTTCAGGCTTTGCCTGCGCAGGTCGTGCTTGCCGATCATGCGGCGCGTGGCGCTTCGCTCGCCGCGGCAGCGCTCGCGGTCAGTCTCACGGCCGTGCGGTTTCTACCGATGACCGTCGTCCTGATGCCGTGGATCAAGGGGCATGGCGGACCGCGCTGGCACGAGCTGCTGGTCGTACATTTCGTCGCGGTGACGGTGTGGATCGAAGGATTGCGCCGATTGCCGAACATTCAAACGGAGATGCGGCTCGTTTATTACCTGGGCATTGGCATCGGCATCCTTACGGGCACGCTCATATCGACGGCGCTCGGCTATCTGGCAGCCGGTATGGTGCCGCAATGGATGGCTGCCGCGCTGCTCTTCACGATGCCGTTGACCTTTCTCCTGGCTATGATCGAAACCGCGCGCGCTCGCACTGATCTGTTCGCGATCGTTGCCGGCGTCGTCATCGCGCCATTTGCCTACCTTTGGGTGCCGGGATTCGATCTGCTCGTCACGGGCCTTGCCGGCGGCACGATCGCATGGCTGCTCGGACGATGGGGACGGGCATGAGCGGCCTTCCCGGTGTCTGGAATATGTGGGGCGGCTATCTGCCGTTCTTCATTGCGGGCTTCCTCGCGAGCGAACCCTGGCGCTGGGCCGGCGCGCTGATCGGGCGCGATCTCGATCCGCAGAGCGAGGTGTTCATCTGGGTGCGCGCCGTATCTTCGGCGATCGTCGCGGGGCTCGTTGCTCGCATCGTCGTGTTCCCGACCGGCGCGATGGCGATGCTCAGCTCGCCAACACGCTTCGGTGCCGCCGCTATCGGGATCGCGACCTTCTTTGCCTTCCGCAAGAATCTTGGCGCCGGCGTCGTATTCGGCACGCTTGCGCTTCTGGTGGGCCATTTCTCGATCGGCTGAACGCGCGTTTCGCGCGTTCATGCAACTAACCGGCAGCCAGCACCTGACGCAGCTTCTCGGCGTTGGCGGCGAGTACTTCCGTCTTTTCCATCTGGCCCGTATGCGGCTGCAGCTTCTGGCTGTTCCAGCGCGGCAGCACGTGAAAGTGCAGATGGAACACGACCTGGCCGCCCGCCTGCTCATTGAATTGCTGGACAGTAATACCATCTGCATCGAAGGCTTTGATCGATGCACGGCCGACCTTCTGCGCCGTTGCGATGCACGCTGCGAGCTGAGCCGGGCTCGCATCGAGGATGTTGCGTGCCGGCGTCTTCGGGATCACCAGCGTATGACCCCGCGAACGAGGCATGATGTCCATGAACGCGACCGTGTCGGCGTCCTCGTAGACCGTGTGCGCGGGCAGTTCGCCGCGAAGGATCTTGGCGAAGATGTTGCTGCTGTCGTAGGCGGTGCTCATCCGGCATCTCCATCAACCACTTCGCGTGTTAAGCCTTCATGCAACACGACGTCAAGGGCATGGGTGAGCGGCTGCACGCGCAGGACAGCGCACTTGCCGTCGTCAACAGGCGGTGCCATCGTCTATTCAACACACGCGTGAATGCTTTCATTGAGGAGCCGCGAGATGGCCCAGAACATCACCAACAGCGTCATGACTATGGTCAAAGAGGCCAAGAAGCAGATCGAGGAGATCCCTCCCGAGGAGGCCATCAAGCTGCACGGCAATCCGGATATCGTTCTCGTCGATATCCGCGATCCGCGCGAACTCGAGCGGGACGGCAAGGTACCCGGCGCCTTTCACGTGACGCGTGGTATGCTCGAGTTCTGGATCGATCCCGCGAGCCCCTACTTCAAGCCGACCTTCGGCGAGGACAAGAAGTTCGTCTTCTTCTGTGCGGGTGCCATGCGCTCCGCACTCGCCGCCAAGACCGCGCAGGACATGGGCCTGAAACCGGTCGCGCATATTCTCGGCGGCTTCAAGGGGTGGAAGGAAGCGGGTGGCCCCGTCGAGGAGTATACCAAGAAGCCGGCTAAAGCCTGATGGCTGATTTCCCGATCTCCGTTCTCGATCAGTCGCCGATCATCGGCGGTGCGACTCCTGCCGAGGCCATCAAGTCGACGATCGAGCTGGCGCGTCTTGCGGACCAGCTCGGCTATCATCGCTACTGGCTCGCGGAGCATCACGGCCTCCTCGGCCTTGCGGACGCGAGCCCAGAGATCCTGCTCGCACGGCTTGGCGCCGAGACCGAGCGCATTCGCATCGGCACGGGCGGCATCATGCTACCCTACTATGCGAGCTTCAAAGTCGCCGAGCAGTTCAAGATGCTCGAGGCACTCTATCCCGGCCGCATCGATCTCGGGCTCGGGCGTGCGCCGGGTGGCCACCCGCGGACGGCCCGCGTGCTGTTCGACGGCAAGCCCATCGACAGCGAGGAAGGTTTCGTACGCCAGCTCATGGAGCTGTCTGCGATCTTCAAGGGTACGGTGCCGGACGGCCATCCATTACACGGCGAGATCGCCAATCCCGTCGGGCCGACGGCGCCCGAGATGTGGGTGCTCGGCTCGTCGACAGGCGGCGCTTCGTTCGCAGCTCATCTCGGCATGCACTTCGCCTTCGCGCATTTCATCAATGCCTATTCGGGCGCCGAGGTCGCACACGCCTACCGTGAGCACTTCCGCAAAGGTCACGACCAGGAGCCGCGTCTCGCGCTCGCCATGATTGCGCTGTGTGCCGAGAGCGCCGAGGAAGCACAGCTCATCGAGAAGGCCATGCTAATCCGATGGGCCTGGGCGGCCATGGGCATCAACAAGCCGATCCTGACGCTCGAGCAAGCGGCCACCTACCAGATGTCCGAGCGCGAGACGGCAATCGCAGCCCGCGAGCGCCCGCGCGCAACTATCGGTTCGGTTGACGAGGTGGCGACGCGGATCACCGACCTCAGAGCCGAGTTCAAGGCCGAGGAGGTGATCGTGGTCGCGATCGCGCCGTCCTACGAGATCCGCACGCGAACGCTGCGCCAGCTCGCAACAGCATTCGGCCTCGGCAAGTGATCGGCTTCCGTGTCAACGCGGCGACGAGGTCGACTTCCGGCGTACCGGCGCGCGACCGATCGTAAGGGGCTCGATGCGGTCGGCCATGCCGATGCTGGCCGCTGCCTCCGTCAGCGGGGCCCATAGCTTGCGCCTGAGCACGAGCGACATGCGCTTGGGTCGCGGCGTGCGGTCGAGATGCGCGAACGACTGGCTGCCCATCCAGGCATGAACCGCCTGCCAGACCGCAGGCGACGCGCGCCGATTGCTGATGCCTCTGAGCTGGACGATGAAGGGAACGCCGACCTCGTCATTACGCAGGCCAAGTTCCAGCGTCGCGATAGGCTTGCCGCGACTGCGCACGCTGAAGAGGCGTGAGCGCATGTGGCCGAGACGTAGTGCGTAGAGATCGAGACAGTTGCGCATGGAAGCGCACTCGGCGAACAGGTCCTCGGGGCCCTTCAGCGCGACGAATTCATATCCCATGGCCGTGCCATCGGCGAACCAGGTGTTCGGGAAGCCGGTGCCGAGTGCTAGAAGACCCTCTATGCGCTTTCTCCAATTGGCGGTCTCGTCGCGCGCCGAGCGCGGGCCGGCGCGCGCCGTCCAGGCATGACGCTGGATGCGCCCGGCGATCGTGTCGGGGCGCTTGGCATAGAATGCCCATGCGAACATCCACAGCGCCTCCGTCGTTGGTGCCGCGGGTGGCACCAGTCGCGGGTGCTTGGCGAACCACAGGGCGACGTCGCGGCCGGCAAGGCGGTCGGAGAAGCTGATGAAGTCGAGCCACGGCAGGATGGCCTCGGGCTGTCGAGGCAGTGCCGGCACGACGGCGAGCGCGAACTCCGGATCGTCCGGCAGGGGCGGAAGCGGCCCGGTGAGGGCTGCAGGGGGAAGACGCCGAAGCCACAACGGCAGGCCGAGCATCTGCGCGGCAGTCTTGAGTTTCTTGCCGGCGAGGATCGCATCGAGCGCGTCGCTACGGCGCTCGGGGGTCGCATAGTCGGTCGCCAGCGCGAATAGAAGTGCCGGGAAGGAGGCGGCGAGGTCCTCGAGATTGCGGCCGCCCTCTGCGAGCGTCGCGATCTGGGCGCGATAAGGGGCAGGGAAAATCTGCCGGTGCTCGTCCGGCGACCCGCCGCCGCTGTTGGCGCCGGGTGCGTGCACCTCGGTGCAACGCAAGACCATGCCCGCTTGCCTCCGCTCGCGTTCTGGACGAACCACAGGCCCATCCGCCAATCGTGGGACGAGTAATGCTACAAGATGGCGAAAGCCCGTTCGTCCTGGTAGGGGCGCGCCGTTTTCTACAGGCCAGTCATGCAACCCTCGCCGCGTATCGGCGGCCTGCCCTAGGCCCAAAGCAGCATTCCTGCGCTCATTGCGGCACTTGATCGCGCCCGCGATCTGTCGGAGAAGGGGGCTAGCAACCAGGGAACTGCTTATGGCCATCCTCGTCGACAAGAGCACCAAAGTCATTTGTCAGGGCATTACGGGTAGCCAGGGCACCTTCCACACCAAGGCGGCGAAGTCCTACGGGACGCAGGTCGTCGGCGGCGTTACGCCCGGCCGCGGCGGCACAAAGCATCCCGATCCTGAACTCGCCGAGGTGCCACTCTTCGATACGGTCAAGGCAGCCCGCGAGGCGACGGGGGCCACAGCAACCTCGATCTACGTTCCACCGCCTTTTGCCGCCGATGCCATTCTGGAGGCCATCGACGCCGAATTTCCGCTCATCATCTGCATCACCGAGGGCATTCCGGTGATGGACATGATCAAGGTGAAGCGCGCGCTCACGGGGAGCTGGTCGCGTCTCATCGGACCGAATTGCCCCGGCGTGCTGACGCCGAACCAGTGCAAGATCGGCATCATGCCCGGCAATATCTTCAAGAAGGGCAACGTCGGCATCGTGTCGCGCTCCGGCACGCTGACATACGAGGCCGTCAAGCAGACGAGCGATGCCGGGCTCGGCCAGTCGACGGCCGTCGGAATCGGCGGCGATCCTGTCAAGGGCACGGACTTCATCGATGTGCTCGACATGTTCCTCTCCGATGCCGAGACCGAAGCGATCATCATGATCGGCGAGATCGGCGGCTCATCGGAGGAGGATGCCTGCGAATTCATCCGCCGCGAGGCCGCCAAAGGGCGCTCGAAGCCAATGGCGGGCTTCATTGCCGGCTCGACGGCGCCTCCAGGCCGCCGCATGGGGCACGCTGGTGCCATCATCTCGGGCGGCAAGGGCAAGGCGGAAGACAAGTTCGAGGCTATGCGCGCGGCCGGCATAGCTGTCGCCGACAGCCCGGCGAGCCTCGGGACGACGCTGCTGGCAGCGGCCAAAGGCTGAGCGTCGCCGGGCAGTTGCCCGGCGCGCTTGACGATTTGTCAGCGTTTCTGCGTTTCGTTTCTGCTCCACTCGCCGGCACATCAATGTCGTTGTCGACGCATGAAGCCGGCGCCTGAAGAACGTGCACCAAAACGTCACGCCTGATCAGTAATCTCTGGTGTCTTTGATGGAATCGCGGCACGCCCGCCCATTGCATCTCGCGTTGGGTGAACCGATGTAATGACTACTCACGTGGTCGGATATGGTCTAAGGAACGCCGCAATCTTCAGCCGGATGCGCCGCGGACCGGCGCTGTTCGCGCGTCCGGCACACAAGGCCACAACAGGACGAAAACGCAGATGTCTCGTCAGGAATCCAATCAAGCCTTTGCCCTCACTTCCTTTTTGAATGGCGTGAATGCCGCCTACATCGAAGAGATGCAGGCCCAGTACGAGCGCAATCCCGGCTCGGTTAGCGACCAGTGGCGGCTCTTCTTCCAGAGCCTTCAGGAGGAGCAGGCGCGCAACGGCGAGGGCAACGGCAATGGCGGGCCTTCCTGGGGCCGAACTCTGGACGAGCTGCAGGCGCCGTCCACCGGTGCATCGGGCGATCTGGTCGCAGCGCTGACGGCCGACTACGGCGCAGCCGAGCGCGAGGTGGGCGCCAAGATCGGCCAGCGGGCGCAGTCCCTCGGCTATGAACTTTCACCGGTGGCCTCCTACCGCGCGACACAGGATAGCCTCCGCGCGCTGATGCTCATCCGCGCTTATCGCGTGATGGGCCACCTGGCCGCCGATCTCGATCCCCTCGGCATTACCGAGCGCAAGATCCACAAGGAGCTGCGCCCTGAAACGTACGGCTTCACCGAGGCCGATCTCGACCGCCCCATCTTCATTGATAAGGTGCTCGGCCTCGAAACCGCGACCATGCGCCAGATCCTGCGCATCCTGAGGCGGACCTACTGCCGGCACATCGGCGTCGAGTTCATGCACATCACGAGCCCGCAGCAGAAAGCATGGCTGCAGGAGCGTATCGAGGGCCAAGATAAGGACATCACCTTCACGAACGAAGGCAAGCGCGCGATCCTCAACAAGCTGATCGAGTCCGAGTCCTTCGAGACCTTCGCCGACGTCAAGTACACGGGCACCAAGCGCTTCGGCCTGAATGGCGGCGAAGCCATGATTCCTGCCCTCGAGCAGATCATCAAGCGCGGTGGTCAGCTTGGTGTGAAGGAGATCGTCTTCGGCATGGCCCATCGCGGCCGCCTCAACGTGCTCGCCAGCGTGCTGAGCAAGCCTCTGCGCGCGATCTTCAACGAGTTCAAGGGCGGCTCCTTCAAGCCCGACGACGTCGAAGGTTCGGGCGACGTGAAGTACCACCTCGGTGCTTCCTCGGACCGTGAATTCGACCAGAATAAAGTGCACCTGTCGCTGACGGCGAACCCGTCGCACCTCGAGATCGTCGACCCGGTCGTGCTCGGCAAGGTGCGCGCCAAGCAGGATCAGCACGGCTGCAAGCCAGGCGAGCGTCAAGCTGTGATGCCGCTGCTCATTCATGGCGACGCCGCGTTCGCGGGCCAGGGCGTGGTGGCGGAATGCTTCGGCCTCTCAGGCCTCAAGGGTCATCGGACCGGCGGCTCGATCCACTTCGTCATCAACAACCAGATCGGTTTCACGACGAACCCGCGCTACTCGCGTTCATCGCCCTACTGCACAGACGTCGCCAAGATGGTCGAGGCGCCGATCTTCCACGTCAACGGCGACGATCCCGAAGCCGTCGTGCACGTCGCCAAGATCGCGACCGAGTTCCGCCAGCGGTTCCAGAAGCCGGTCGTCATCGACATGGTCTGCTACCGCCGCTACGGGCACAACGAGTCGGACGAGCCGGCGTTCACACAGCCGCTGATGTACCGCAAGATCCGCGCGCACGCGACGACCTCGCAGATCTACGCCAAGCAGCTTATCGAGGAAGGCGTCGTCACCGCCGAGGAAGTGGCTGCGCTGCGCAAGCAGAACCGCGATCGTCTCGACGAGGAAATGTCCGCGGCCGAGTCCTACAAGCCGAACAAGGCCGACTGGCTCGACGGGCGTTGGGCTGACATCGGTTTCGCCGATGACGAGGCGCGCCGCGGCAACACGGGCGTCGACCTCGACGTGCTCCGCGATGTCGGCCGCCGCCTGACGAGCGTCCCTCAGGACTTCAATGCTCATAAGACCATCCAGCGCCTGCTCGACCGCCGCCGCGAGATGGTCGACAGCGGCGAAGGTCTCGACTGGGCGATGGCCGAGCACCTCGCGTTCGGTACGCTGCTCAAGGAAGGCTTCCCGGTCCGCCTGTCGGGCCAGGACGTCGAGCGCGGCACCTTTTCGCAGCGCCATTCCGTGCTGATCGACCAGGAGAGCGAGCGCCGCTACACGCCGCTCAAGTACGTCTCGCCGGACCAGGCCCGCTTCGAGGTCATCAACTCGATGCTCTCGGAGGAAGCTGTTCTCGGTTTCGAGTACGGCTACACGCTCGCCGAGCCCATGGCGCTCGTCATGTGGGAAGGACAGTTCGGCGATTTCGCCAATGGCGCACAGGTCATCTTCGACCAGTTCCTCTCCTCGGGCGAGAGGAAGTGGCTTCGCATGTCGGGTCTGGTTTGCCTCCTGCCGCACGGTTATGAGGGGCAGGGGCCGGAGCATTCGTCGGCCCGCCTGGAGCGCTATCTGCAGATGTGCGCCGAGGACAACTGGCAGGTTGCGAACTGCTCGACGCCGGCCAACTACTTCCACATCCTGCGCCGCCAGATGAAGCGCAAGTTCCGCAAGCCGCTGATCCTGATGACGCCGAAGTCGCTACTGAGGCACAAGCGCGTCACCTCGCGTCTCGACGAGATGGGGCCGGGCACGACGTTCCATCGCGTGCTCTGGGACGATGCGCAGTGCCGCGAGGGCGAGAAGATCAAGCTTGTCGCCGACGAGAAGATCCGCCGTGTCGTGATGTGCTCGGGCAAGGTCTATTATGACCTCTACGAGGCGCGCGAAGCAGCTGGCATCAACGACGTATATCTGCTGCGTGTCGAGCAGTTCTACCCGTTCCCGGCAAAGGCACTCATCACTGAGCTCTCCCGCTTCCCGAAGGCCGAGATGGTCTGGGCGCAGGAAGAGCCGAAGAACATGGGCGCATGGTCGTTCATGGAGCCGAATCTCGAGTGGACGCTCGAGCAGGTTGGCGCGGAGCACTCGCGCGTGCGCTATGCCGGACGTCCGGCATCGGCGGCGACGGCGACGGGCCTCGCCAAGAAGCACGCCGAGGAGCAGAAGGCATTGGTTGACCAGGCGCTCCTGGCGTAACAGGGCCCGTGAAGCAGGAATGATGTGCGCGTAGACGATCCGCGGTGCGCGCAACAAGAGGCAAATGAGATGGCGATCGATATCAAGGTGCCGACGCTCGGCGAATCCGTGACCGAGGCGACGCTTGCCAAGTGGTTCAAGAAGGCTGGCGAGGCGGTCGCCGTCGACGAGCCGCTATGCGAGCTCGAGACGGACAAGGTCACGGTCGAGGTTTCGGCCCCGGCCAATGGCGTGCTCTCGGAGCTCGCTGTGGACGAGGGCGCAACTGTCGCCGTCGGCACGGTGATCGGTCGCCTCAACGAAGGTGGTGCTGCCAAGGCAGCCGCCCCCGCTCCAGCGCCGAAGGCCGAGGCTCCCAAAGCAGCCGAAGCCAAGGCTCCGCCCAAGGCCGCCCCTGCTTCATCGGGTCCCGCCATGCCGCCATCGCCGGCTGCGGGCAAGCTCATGAAGGAGAAGGGTCTCTCCGAGGGTGACGTCGCCGGCTCGGGCAAGCGCGGGCAGATCCTCAAGGAGGACGTGCTCGTCGCCGAGGCCAAGCCCAAGACCGAGTCGGCGCCCGCCCCTGCGGCCACGACAACGGTCGCCTATGCTCCGTCGGTGCCGGCCGTCGCGCCGCAGCAGATGCGGCTTCCCTCTGGCGCCAACGACGAGGCGCGCGAGGAACGCGTGCGCATGACGCGTCTGCGCCAGACGATCGCGCGCCGTCTCAAGGATGCGCAGAACAATGCGGCCATGCTTACCACGTTCAACGACGTGGACATGAGCGCGGTCATGGCCATGCGCAGCCAGTACAAGGAGCTCTTCGAGAAGCGCCACGGCGTGAAGCTCGGCTTCATGGGCTTCTTCGTGAAGGCGTGCATTCAGGCGTTGAAGGAGATCCCGGCCGTGAACGCCGAGATCGATGGCGCCGACGTGATCTACAAGAACTACTATCACATCGGCGTCGCCGTCGGCACGGAGAAGGGCCTCGTCGTGCCCGTCGTGCGCGAGGCCGACCGCATGAACCTCGCCGAGATCGAGGCGAAGATCGCCGACTTCGGCCGCCGCGCGCGCGACGGCAAGCTCGCCATCGACGAGATGCAGGGCGGCACGTTCACGATCTCGAACGGCGGCGTCTACGGCTCGCTCATGTCGACGCCGATCCTCAATGCGCCGCAGTCCGGCATTCTCGGCATGCACAAGATCGAGGATCGCGCGGTCGTGCGGAACGGCCAGATCGTCATCCGCCCGATGATGTATCTCGCGCTCAGCTACGATCACCGCATTGTCGATGGACGCGAGGCCGTCACCTTCCTCGTGCGCGTCAAGGAATGCCTCGAGGACCCACAGCGCTTCGTGCTTGAGCTGTGATCGGACACAGCAATTCCCATTCCTGAGCACGCGCAACGCCAACAGGCGGCGCGTGCGCGCTTCATCTGAATATGTGAGCCCACCATGAGCGCTTCCTACGACCTGATCGTCATCGGCACCGGCCCCGGCGGCTATGTGTGCGCGATCCGCGCCGCCCAGCTAGGCATGAAGGTCGCCGTCGTCGAGAAGCGCGCGACCCACGGCGGCACGTGCCTCAATGTCGGCTGCATTCCCTCGAAAGCGCTGCTGCACGCGAGCGAGTTCTATCACGAGGCGGGGCACGGCTTTGCCGCCATGGGCATCGATGTGAAGCCGACATTCGATCTCGCGCGGATGCAGGCCTACAAGGACGAGGGCGTCAAAGGGAACACGAACGGCATCGAGTTCCTCTTCAAGAAGAACAAGGTCACGGCCTATCACGGCCTCGGGCGCATCACCGGCGCGGGCAAGGTCGACGTTGTGCTGACGGCTGGCGGCACCGAGACGCTGGAAGCGAAGAGTATCGTGATCGCGACCGGCTCGGATGTCGCGAAGCTCCCCGGCATCGAGATCGACGAGAAGCAGGTCATATCCTCGACGGGTGCGTTGGTGCTCGACAAGGTGCCGGAGAAGCTCCTCGTCGTCGGCGCGGGCGTGATCGGCCTCGAACTCGGCAGCGTGTACCGCCGGCTCGGCTCGGAAGTCACGGTCATCGAGTTCCTCGACCGCATCCTGCCGGGCATGGACCTCGATGTGGCCAAGAGTTTCCAGCGCCTGCTCGCGAAGCAAGGCTTTGCCTTCAAGCTCAGCTCAAAGGTCACGGGCATCAAGACGGCAAAGAGCGGCTGCACGATTACGGTCGAGCCCGCCAAGGGCGGCGACGCCGAGCAGATCGAAGCGGATGTTGTCCTCGTCGCCATCGGGCGCGTGCCCTACACGACGGGGCTCGGCCTCGAGGAAGCGGGCGTGAAGCTTGACGAGAGGAAGCGCGTCGCCGTCGACGAGCACTACGAGACGAGCGTTCCCGGCATCTACGCGATCGGCGACGTGATCGTTGGCCCAATGCTCGCGCACAAGGCCGAGGAAGAGGGCGTGGCCGTCGCGGAAATGCTCGCGGGCCAGGCGGGGCACGTGAACTACGGCGCCATTCCAAGCGTGATCTACACCTCGCCCGAAGTTGCTTCCGTCGGCAAGGGTGAGGAAGACCTGAAGGCTGCGGGCATTGCCTACAAGGTCGGCAAATTCCCCTTCACGGCCAATGCACGCGCGAAGGTGAACAGCACGAGCGACGGCTTCGTGAAGGTGCTCGCCGATGCCGCTACGGACCGCATCCTCGGCGTGCACATCGTCGGTGCCAATGCCGGCGAGCTGATCGGCGAAGCGACAGTGATCATGGAGTTCGGCGGTTCGGCCGAGGATCTCGCGCGCACCTGCCACGCGCATCCGACGCTCTCCGAGGCCATCAAGGAAGCGGCGCTCGCTGTCGACAAGCGCCCTATTCACATGTGATCGGCGCTACTTCCACCGCCATTTCGACTTGAGGTCGCGAACAATCTCGCGCGCTGCGTTGTGGCCGGGAACGCCTGTAACGCCGCCGCCCGGATGCGCGCCCGAACCGCACAGATACAAGCCCGGCACCGGCAGGCGATAGTCGGCATGGCCGAGCACGGGTCGCGCGGAGAAAAGCTGATCCAACGAAAGCTGGCCGTGGAAGATGTCGCCATCCACGAGACCGAAGCGGGTTTCGAGATCGAGCGGTGAGAGCACCTGCCGCGCGACTACGGACGCCTTGAAGTTCGGAGCGTGCTTCGTGACCGTCTCGATGACGAGATCGGCGAACTGCTCCTTCTCATGCGCGTTCGCCCACGTGCGCGGCGTGGGCAAATGTGGCGCGACGTGCTGCACGAAGAGGCTCGCAACGTGCTGTCCCGGCGGCGCGAGGCTGTCGTCGAGCGTGGATGAAATCAGCATCTCGACGACCGGCTCGCGTGACCATCCTTCGCGGCGTGCGTCGAGATAGGCGCGGTCGAGATAGTCGATCGTCGGGCCGATGACGATGCCGGCGCCATGATGGTCCTGCCTGTTCGTGCCCGGCCGGCAGAGAAAATCCGGCAGCTCCGACAGGGCGACGTTCATGCGGAAGGTGCCGGAGCCGGTCTTGATCTTCAGGAAGCGGTTGCGCAGCTCCGGCGATACCGCCTCATCGGGCACGATCGAGCGGAAGAGCAGCTTCGGACCGATGCCCGATGCCACGGCGCGCGCGCGGATCTCCTCGCCGTTGTCCAACACGACACCCGCAACATAGCCGCCGGCCATGCGCAGTTTGGCGACGCGTGCTTTCGTACGGATCTCGGCGCCTGCTGATTGCGCCGACGCAGCGATCGCCTCCGAGATCGCGCCCATGCCGCCGACGGCATGACCCCACACACCGGACTTGCCGTTCACCTCGCCGAAGCAGTGGTGCAGCAGAACGTAGGCCGTACCGGGCGTGTGCGGAGAGGCATAGGCGCCGACAATGCCGTCGAATGCAAACGCGGCCTTCACATGCTCGCTCTCGAACCACTGGTCGAGGAAGTCAGCGGCGCCTTTTGTGAAGAGGTCGGTGACGAGACGCCAACCGTCCACATCGAGGCCACGTAGCCGTCGCGCGAGTCCAGCGCCTCGCGCCAGTTCCACGATGCCGCCACCGACATTCGGCGGTGTGCGTAACACGAGGTCGCGCAAAAGGTCCGCGGCGCGCTCGAGCGCGGCGTCATAGGCCGGCAGGCGCTCGGCATCGCGGGGGGAAAACTGCGCAATGGCCTGCTGCCGCTTGGCGAGGCCGTAGGGCATGAGCAGCCCGCGCTCGGCGTCGATGGGCCAGAAGTTCGCGACCGGGCGCTCGACGATCCTGAGCCCATGGCGGGGGAGTTCCAGGTCGGTGATGACCTTCGGATTGAGCAGGCTGACGGTGTAGGAGGCGACGGAATTGCGGAAACCCGGCGCGAAGCTCTCCGTGACAGCCGCGCCGCCGACAACCTCGTGCGCCTCCAGCACGACGACCTTGAGCCCGGCGCGGGCCAGATAGGCGGCGCAGGTCAATCCGTTGTGGCCTCCGCCGATGATGGCGACGTCGTAGCTTCGATCGGTCATGTGCGCGTGCTTCTCCCACCGGAGTGACAGCAGAAATCGCGCCCATAAACAACAAGGTCCTCCCAGTTACGGAAGGACCTTCCTGCCCGACTCGCCACGCACTCGGCCCCGCACCAAGTGCCCATCGGGCCCTCACGCAGCGGTCGATATGCTCAATTAACCATAATTGTGACGACGGACGCAACTACCGCGAGCAGGTCGGCAGCGGGTGTCATCTCTGCCGGATAAAGTGGCGTGCGACGAAACTGCCCAAGGGTTGTCACCCCTTGGTGTCGATGCGATGCTTAGGTTTCACCTTCATGCCCGATCCGGGCCTATGCCCCAGGAGCCAACCTCTCCCCATGTCCAAGCCCGCTATCATTTCAACCGGTTGGATGATGCCGCTGGTCACCCGCCAAATCGACGAGGCCTTTGAGGTCCACTGGCTGAACAAGGTTTCCGATTGGGACAAGCTCTTTGCCGAAGTGGGGCCACGCATCGAGGGTGTCTGCACCGGGGCGCTGACCAATGTCGCGACCACCGCCGACATGATCAAGAAGATGCCGAACCTCAAAATTATCAGCAATTATGGAGTTGGTTACGACAGCATCGACGTGCCGGCGGCGAAGTCCCAGGGTGTCGTGATCACGCATACACCGGAGGTGCTCAACGAGGAGGTCGCCGACATGGCGGTCGGCCTGCTCATCTCCACCGTGCGCGAGTTCAACCATGCCGAGGCTTATCTGCGTTCGGGTGAGTGGGCGCAGAAGGGCGAGTTCCGCTACACGGCTTCGCTGCGCGATCGCCATGTCGGCATGATCGGCTTTGGCCGCATCGGCAAGGCCATCGGACGACGGCTCGAAGGCTTCGGCGTGCCGATCAGCTATTTCGGCCGAACGAAGCAACCGGATGTCCCCTACCCCTTCTATGACGATCTCGTCGCCATGGCGCGGGACGTGGATACGCTGATCGCGATCTTGCCTGGCGGCCCGGCGACGCAGGGGCTCATCAACAAGGCGGTGCTGGAAGCGCTCGGGCCGCGCGGTATCGTCATCAACGTCGCACGCGGTTCGGTCGTCAACGAGGCCGATTTGATCGCGGCGCTCAAGAACCGCACGATCCACAGTGCAGGTCTCGATGTTTACGTCGGCGAGCCGAACATCGATCCGGCCTTCCTCGAGCTCGACAACGTGACGCTGCTGCCGCACGTCGGCTCGGGATCGCAGCACACGCGCGACAAGATGGGCCAGCTCGTGGTCGACAATCTGCTCGCCTACAAGGAGCGCCGCGCACCGCTGACGCCGACCCCGGACACGCCCTTCAAGGGATGGTGAGGCGCAGCAAGCGTCTTCCTATCGCTTGAACAGGCTCGCCGCTGCGGCCTCGTGCGCCTTCTTGCGCGTGATCTCGGCGCGGACGCGGACGATCTCCGCCTCGAAGGCCGTGATGCGCGCTTCGAGATCGGCGATCGACAGCGTGTCGAGGCTCTCGCCGACCTGCGCACCTTTGACCATTTTCTGTCGCGCTTCGTCCCAATCCATTGCCATGGCCGCATCCTCTCCTGCCGTAGCGTCGGCAGCTTGGTTGTCCCCGCCCGCGCCGGAGGGCGCACCATCGGGCCATGGACGAGCCGCCGCGTCATCTTCGCTCGCTGCCTTGGCTCATGGCCGCGGCGCCGTCCGAACTCGCGGATCGCTCATTTTATGGCCGGTCGGCCCTGATCGCCAAGCTCGCACGCGTTCTCGCGGCTGAGCGCAGACGCGGTCTCGCGGGGCATTGGGCCTACGAGCTGGCGCGGCATCGAGAATTGCTGGCTATCTACCGGCGCGAAAAAGCCGACTTCCGGCGAGACTTCGGCATATGAGCCGTGCCGGCGCGGAAACCCTGCGCCCCGATTGCGACTGGCCCGATGTGCCATGCCTCGCTAATCTTGCCGCCAACAGAACAATCATGTGCCCGGCCGCTAGTGTGATGATCGAGAAATTCGCCACCTCTCGCGGCGGGGTATCGAGCGAATTTCTCGATCTGAATCACACTAGCAAGACTATGATTCTAGTGTCCCTTTTGATTCCAAAGTTCGCTGGTGACGCGAGCATTTAGGTTTGGCGAACTTCGGAATCGGGACACTAGAGCCGCGGCAGGGAGAGACGCGAATGCCCAAGGACGACGCCGGCGGTGCGCCGCCGCAGCAGGGATGGCAGAGCGAGCTCGACGAGCTGAGACAGCGCGAGCACTTCGCCAAGGAAATGGGCGGCACCGAGAAGGTCGATCGCCAGCATCGCGAAGGCAAGCTGACCATTCGCGAGCGCGTTGGCCGGCTTGTTGATCCCGGCACCTTCAATGAAGTCGGCACGCTCACGGGCCTCGCGGAATACGACGACGCCGGCAATCTCGTTCGCGTGACGCCGGCCAACCGCATCACCGGCCGTGCCATGATCAATGGCCGCCCCGTGATCGTCAGCGGCGATGATTTCACGGTGCGTGGCGGCTCGGCCGATGCGACGATCCCCGAGAAAACCGTGATCGGCGAGCGCATGGCCAATGAGCTGCGCTTACCGATCATCCGCATCATCGAGGGTTCGGGCGGCGGCGGCTCGGTCAAGACGATCGAAACGACGGGGCGCGCCAACCTGCCGGGCGGGCTTGGAGGCTCGTCCATGCGCTACAAGTATCTCGCCGACAATCTGGGGCTCGTGCCGGTCGTGGCGCTCGGGCTCGGATCGGTCGCGGGTCTCGGTGCGGCGCAGGTTTCGGCAAGTCACTACTCGCTGATGACGAAGAAGACCTCGGCGATGTTCGTTGCGGGTCCGCCGGTCGTCGCGCGCATCGGCGACAAGCAGGACCTCTCGAAGTTCGAGCTTGGTGGCTGGGAGATCCAGTGCGCGGCGGGCGCTGTCGACGATGCCGTGGACAGCGAGGAAGAGGCCTTCGATCGCGCGCGACGCTTCCTCTCCTATCTGCCCTCATCCTGCTACGAAGTGGCGCCGCGCGGTCCCCGCCTCGATCAGCCGGGCCGGCGCGAGGACTGGCTGTTCAACGCCATCCCGCGCGAGCGCTATCAGCCCTACAAAATGCGACCGATCATCGAGGCACTGGTTGATCGCGGCTCGTTCTTCGAGATGGGACGGATGTTCGGCCGCCCGGTGATCACCGGCTTGGCGCGCCTCGACGGTCTGCCCGTCGCGGTTCTGGCGAGCGATCCCTTCCATGTGAGCGGCGCGTGGACGGCGGATGCCTGCAGCAAGGTCATTCGCTTCGTCGATCTCGCCGAGACGTTCCATATTCCGATCGTGCATCTCGTGGATTGTCCCGGTTTCATGATCGGTCTCGAGGCCGAGCGGGCGGCAACGATACGACTCGGCGTACGCGCCATGGCGGCGATCAACCAGACGACCGTGCCGTGGTGCTCGATCATCATCCGCAATGTATTCGGTGTCGCCGGCGCCGCGCACGTGCCGGCAGGGCGCTACGCCATGCGCTATGCGTGGCTTTCGGCGTGGTGGGGCTCGCTACCGCTCGAGGGCGGCATCGAGGCGGCCTATCGCGCCGAGATCGATACGGCCGAGGATCCCAGGGCCAAGCTCGCCGAGATCGAGACACGGCTCAATGCGCTGCGCTCGCCGTTCCGTACGGCCGAGACTTTCGCCGTGGACGAGATCATCGATCCGCGCGATACGCGGCGTCTGCTTTGCGAGTTCGCCAATCTGGCCGAGCCTCTGCGCACGCCCGGTCCGCGCACTTTCGGCATGCGGCCGTAGCGCAGGTGCGTCCGCTGCTTGCCCCCCACAGATTCCTCCCCCCTTGTGGGAGAGGTTAGGAGGGGGGATTGCAGAACGATAGTTGTTGGGATTCCCCCCCACCCCTAACCCCTCCCCACAAGGGGGAGGGGGATTCACGCGTTCGGCATCGGGAATTTCGCGTTCGGATCGAGAAAGCGGTCGAGCACGTTGCGGATCAGCCGCGAGACGTTGTTCTCGCTGTTGTTGTGCAGCAGCGAGCCGCAGAACGTGATCGACCCTGTCGAGAAAACGGCGCCGTTGTTGGGCGTCTCGAAGAACGTGAGATCGGCGCGGATAAGCTCGTCCGCGGGCTTGCCCGCCCATGTCGTGATGTGCGTCAGCTGCTCCTCGGGCACGAGCACCCATGGCGCATCCGGCTCGTGGCCTTCGGATGAGGCGAGCACGATGGCGTGCGACGGCGTGCCGAGCCGTTTGTCGGCGCGATCGAGCTCGAAGCCCGCGGCCCCGTGCCCAGACAAGCCGAACCCACCGATTAGCTCGTCCGCGCCGATGCCATCCAGTATCCACGCCGCCCGCGACGCGCGTGCGTTTGGCTTCTGGCGATAGTGCGAGCCGACGAAGTTGCCCTGCGCCGTGAAGCCGACGCCCGCAAGCCGCTGCGGCGGGCGTCCGTTACGCCGCCACAGGCCACCATACTCACCGTCGAAGGCATTGTAGTACTCGCCTGCCTCGGCGGCCCAGGCACGAATGCCACCTTCACCGCGGCGAATTTCGATTGCAGCAGGCACCTCGCTGTGACGTGCAACCTTCCAATAGAAGCCGTTCCCGCCGAGGTACATGAAGCGCCCACCGCCGTCGCGATAGGCTTCGAGCGCATCGAGCATGGCGCCGGTGTGGTACTCGGGATGGCTGCCGGTCGTCACCGCGCGATAGGGCTTGAGCAACTCGATGCCCTCGGCGTCGAGCTCGGCGTCGGTGATGATGTCGTAGGCAATGCTCTGCTTCTCGAGCCAAGCAATGAGATGCGAGTCCGCGGGGTAGTGGCGCAGGCCCGAGGCGCGGATCGAAGGATGGGGATACGTGGTGTAGCCGATGCGCACATTCAGCATCGGCCTCAGCCACGAGGCGTGGCAGATGCCGCTGCCGTCGGTATGGAAGTTATAGGTGGAAAGACCATACTCGCGGTGCTCGCCCGGATTGTAGGGATAACCACCCCATTCCCCGGCCAGTTGCTTCCACGTGGCGAGCCATTTCGCATCGGCGGACTCAGGCCGCGCGTGGTTGTGATAGACGGTGTAGGTGTAGGTCGAGACCAGCACAGCGAGGTCGGCCGTCTTTGTACCCTTGGGCGGCACGACGAAGAAGGGAACATTCTCTTCTCCCTTCTCGCTCGAAAGCCGGATGGCGTAGGCGCCCGAACGCGTGCTCGCCGGCACGGTCCACGTGAAATCCGTCTCCCAGCCGCAGTCCGAGACGTCGTCGTCGTGAAAGTGAATGGCGCCGTATTGCGCGGGCGAATGGCGAAAGCACATCTCGCGGCCTGTCCACGTCGAGCCGGTCATCGCGCGGGCAGGGAGATTGACCAGGCGCCCATGGTGCGCGCCCGATCCCGCGTCGACGATGCGCGTCGATGACATCTCCTGCGAGAAATCCCAGCTCGCGATCACGCCTGGGATGGCCGGATCGGCCGCGAGCTTTTCGACCATGGCAGCATCGGCGGCCGTCGCCGCAATGACGGGCCGCTCGATCTTGCCGTTGAAGTGGCCTTTCACGGGCGTACCGCCGAGCGCGCCGATGATCCACGGCATGCCCGCGACGGGAAGCGCTGCGGCGCCGGCCTCGAGCTTTGTGCTCGCCGTACGCGGCTGACCGAACGGCCGGCCATTTTCGAGGCGCACTTGCCCGACGGTCAGCGTCGCCGTCGCGGCATCGTAAGACGCAAAAACGCGATACCAGTGCCGCTCCTCGAGCGGCACGCGGGTCTTCACCCGGGTTGCGCCGAGCAGCGCCTCGACGCTGCCATCCTCGCCGATGGCGACGGCGATGCCACGTCGCACGGCGGGATCATAGATCGAAAGCATGCCCTGACGCCGTCCGATGCCCAGGCGCGTCGGCCAGATCGTGGCGACGAGGCTGAGACTGCCCATCGTGCCGAGGTCGATGCCTTGCTCGACGATGCCGTGCGATCCCGCGTGGACGGTCTGGAAGCGACCCTTGTGTGCGCCGGCAAAGTCCGCTGCGACGGGCTCCTCCACAAGTCCGGGACCAGCCGGGTTCGCATCCGCACAAATCACGCGGACCAGCTTCGCCGTGTAAGGTGTGTCGTCCATGCTCGAGACCTTGAATGCGATGGTCTCTCCAGGCCGGACGGACATCCGGTCGGCATAGGCGGCAAGTGGCAGCATGGTTCATTTCCTGAGTGCGAGGCGGACTATGGTGAATGGGGAAGCCGATACCGCCCGAAGTCAAGACATTCGCGTTTCGCCCCGCACCTTTCCGACCTGTGCGCGCTGAACGCTGCTGAACTTTTGGGCGCGTCTTAAGTCCGGATTGCAAAAATCCCCTTGAGCATCCAATACTCGCGACGGACACCGCCTAATCCAGGCGGTAACGGATTTCATCCGCACACGTCCGCTCAAGTCCAGGGAGAAACAGATAAATGTCTGACGCACCGAAGACGATGAAGAGGCGACAGTTCCTTAAAGGAGCGGCTGTCGCTGGCGCCGCTGCCGGAACCTCTGCGATCGTCACGCCAGCAATCGCGCAAGCGCGCACCGAATGGAAGATGGTAACGACTTGGCCCAAGAACTTCCCCGGCCAGGGTACGGGCGCCGTGCGCTTCGCGAACTCCGTCGAAGCCGCCACGGAAGGCCGCCTGAAGATCAACGTCTATGCCGCCGGCGAACTCGTACCGCCGTTCGAGAGCTTTGACGCCGTGACGCGCGGTGCCGCCGACCTCATGCACGCGACTCCCTACTACTGGCCGAACAAGAGCAAGGCGCTCATGTTCTACTCCACCGTGCCGTTCGGCCTCACGACCGGCGAGCAGGAAGCGTGGATGCAGTACGGCGGTGGCCAGGAGCTCTGGGACAAGGTCCTCGATCCATTCGGCCTCAAGGGCTACCACGCGGGCTCGACCGGCGTGCAGATGGGTGGCTGGTTCAACAAAGAGATCACCAGTGCCGCAAGTGTCAGCGGCATGAAGATGCGCATCCCGGGCCTCGGTGGCGAGGCGCTGAAGAAGATGGGGCTCACAGTCGTCAACCTGCCGGGCGGTGAAATCTTCGCGGCGCTTCAGTCGGGCGCCATTGATGCTACCGAATGGGTCGGGCCCTGGAACGACCTCACGTTCGGGTTCTTCAAGGTCGCCAAGTACTATTATTGGCCCGGCATGCACGAGCCCGGCACCCAGATCGAGGTGACCGTCGACAAGAAGAAGCTGACGTCGCTGCCGAAGGACATTCAGGCGATCTTCGCTGCCTGCGTCTACCAGGAGAACCTGAAGTTCACCTCCGAGTTCAACGCACGCAACGGCGCTTCGCTGCAGACACTCATCGGCACGCACAACGTCCAGCTTCGCCGCTTCCCGAACGACTTCCTCCAGGCGTACGGCACGGCCTGCGGCGAGGTCATCCAGGAGCTGCGCGATGGCGGTGACGCTGTGACCAAAGAGGTCATCGAGTCCTTCCTCAAGGCGCGTCGCGAGCAGTCGAGCTGGAACCGCATTGCCGAGCAGGGTTTCCTCAATGCCCGCCTGCTCGACTACAAGTTCCCGAGCTGAACGAACATCACGCTCGAAATGAAAAGCCCCGCGGCAGATCCTGCCGCGGGGCTTTTGCGTTGTGGGACTGAGTGCCGGATACCTAGTTGAAGAAGCCGGAGCCCTTCACAAGTTCGCTCACCGCAAAGATAAGCAGGAGGATGTGGGCGAGCATGAAATGCTCAATCACGAGCTGACCTTTGATGATCCCCGGGCGCCCAGGCCGATCGATAATCTTCCAGAGGACAAAGAACGTCGCAACCCAGATGGCCAGCAATACTACGCCAACTTCGAGCTCGAGTAGATTCATGACTTTGTCGGTGTCCTATTTCTTCGGAGAGAACGGATTGTCTTCTTCGACAGGCATTCCGTCCTTATCGAACTTGGTTGTGCCGAGGATCGAATCCAGGCTCCGCGGTGGAGCGGTGCCGGGCTTCTCGCCGGCCGTCGCCGGTCCATGAATGGCCGCCGGCGTCGGACCACCGAACAGGTATTTGGGCAGCCAGGTTGCGGTCCCGGGAAATCCCCAAACGATGCCGAGCGCGAACATCTGCAGCCACGTCCATGAGATCGAGCCGATCCAGATCTCGCCGGTCGTGATGCTCGGTGGTGCAATGCTGCGCATATAGAACAGCGTGAAGCCGAAAGGTGGCGTGAGGAAACTCGTCTGCAGGTTCACGCCGATGAGAATGCCGAGCCACACCGGATCAACACCCATCGTGAGGAGCGCGGGGCCGCACACCGGCAGCATGATAAGAATGATCTCGAAGGTATCGAGGAAGAATCCCAGAATGAACATGATGAACATCACGACGAACAGTGCGCCGCTGACGCCACCTGGGACGTTTCTCAATGCGGTCTCGACCATGTGCTCGCCGCCCAGACCACGGAACACGAGCGAAAAGAGTGAAGCCGCGATCACGATCACGAAGATGACGCAGGTCGTCATCATCGTATTCACTGAGGCGTACCGCAGCGTCGCGAAGGACATGCGGCGGTTCATTGCGGCAAGGATCATGGCTCCGATGGCGCCGACGGAGGCGGACTCAGAAGGCGTGGCAAAGCCGAGCAGAATGCTGCCGAGCACCGCGAGCACGAGGAGCAACGGCGGGACAAGTGCCGAGATGACCCGCCACGAAAGGCCGGCGCGCTCTTCCTCGGTCATCTTCATGGCCGGCACTTCATTCGGCTGGAACACGGCCTTGTAGATGATCCATAGGAGATAGAGGCAGACCATGATGAAGCCGGGGATCAGCGCGCCGGCGAAGAGATCGCCCACCGAAATCGGATCCGGGGTGAAGTTGCCGCGGCGAAGCTGAGCTTCCTGATTGATGCCGGCAAGAAGATCGCCGACGAAGATGAGGACTGTGGAGGGCGGAATGATCTGGGCAAGTGTGGCGGAGCCGCAGATGACACCCGTCGAAATCCGCGGGCTGTATCCGGCGCGCAGCATGGTCGGCAGCGCGATCAGCCCCATTGTGATGACCGTTGCGCCAACGACGCCCGTCGATGCCGCGAGAAGCGCCCCCACGATCACGACCGAATAGCCGAGGCCGCCGCGCAGCTTGCCGAAGAGCTGCCCCATGGTTGTCAGAAGCTGCTCGGCGATCCCGGATTTCTCGAGAATCAATCCCATGAATATGAAGAGGGGGACGGCTACGAGCACGTCGTTCGTCATGCTTCCGAGATAACGCGACGGAATGCCATTCAGGATCGAGTAGTCGAAGGCGCCGAACGCATGGCCGAGAAAGGCGATGAAGAGCGACGTCCCCGCGAGCGTCAGAGCGATCGGATAGCCGAACATCAGCGTGACGCAGATGCCGATGAACAGCATGATGGAGAGAATGTCGCCGGTCGAAAGGGCGCTCAGCATGGAGGACGGACCTTTTCCGGTGAGTACTAGGTGGTCGTGGCAGCGCCGAGACCGGCGACTTCACGCTTGGGCGCCAGATGTTCTGCATCGTTCAGCACGAGTATCGCGCGCGCGCAGTTCGCGAGGCCCTGCATGCCCATCAGCACGACGAACGCCATAATGGCGCCCTTCAGGACATAGAGCCCGGGCATGCCGCCGACCTGCTGCGAAGTCTCGCCAAGCCGCACGGATGCGAGGAAATAGCCCCAGGTGTAGTAGCCAATGACCGCCAGCCACGGGAACAGAAATACGAGCGAGCAGAAAATCTCCATCTTGGCCTTCAACTTCGGAGACCAGCGCGCTGAGAATATATCGACACTTACGTGCCGGCCGGCGAGGAAGGCATAACCGGAGCCGAGCATGAAGGAGAGGCCGAACGTCCACACGTACAGTTCCTGCATCCACACGAAGCCCGAACGGAACACGTACCGGTTGACGACCACGGTGAAGCAGACCAAGACGGTCACGAGGCTCAGCCAGCCCACGACCTGTCCGACCTTCTCGTTGACCCATTCGGCAAAGCGGATGTAGCTGGCCAATGCCCCCATCCGTATCCTCCCCTCGCGCGTGCGCTGCGCGCACGATCCTTTGGCATCAGAGGTTGCTGGTCTAGCAGCATAAATCTGACACGAAAACCGCAAAAATTGAGCACAATTCGCCGCAGCGCCACGCTGGTTCCGATCAGCGTACGGTCTTCCCCAGCTCTAGGTGGCCCAGCAGGTCAGTCATCTGGTCGATCACGAGGTCGGCGCCGAGGTTGGCCACGGGGCCGTGTGGGTAGCCATAGCTGACCGCGATTACGGGGCAGCCAGCAGCGCGCGCAGAGCCGACATCGGATTTGCTGTCCCCGACGACGAGCCCTTCTGCGGGGGTAGCGCCGAGGGCGGAGAGCGCCTTGAGCAGCATGTCGGGCGCGGGTTTGCGCGGGATGTCGTCGCGTGCGCCGACAACGGTCGAGAAAAATTGCCTGATGCCGAGCGCTTCGAGTGCGATCGCAGTGATGTGGTCGGCCTTGTTCGTGCAAATGCCGAGCGGGAGATCGTGCGCGCGGAGCGCCGTCAGCGTCTCGATGACACCGGGATAGAGGCCGTTGCCTTTCCGCGAGACCTCGGCATAGACCCCGTAGAAGGATGCCATCATCCCATCGAAGATGGCAGCCTCGATTTGGGATCCGCGTGCCGCGAGCGCGCGCTGAAGCGCGACCTTGGCACCGCCGCCGATGAACGACTGTACGTCCGTCAGGGGAAATGGCGGCTGTCCGATCTCGGCCATCGCGGCATTGAGCGCGCTTGCAATCTCCGGTGCGCTATCGACGAGCGTGCCGTCGAGGTCGAAGACAATGGCCTTCGGCCGAAACTTCCCCCCGCTATGGCTCATCGGGCGAGCGCCGCGATGCCCGGGAGCTCCCGCCCCTCCAGCCACTCGAGGAAGGCACCGCCCGCCGTCGAGACATAGGTGAAGTCGTCGGTGACGCCTGCCGCATTGAGGGCTGCAACGGTATCGCCGCCGCCGGCAACCGAGACGAGCTTACCGGCCTTGGTCATGGCCGCCGCCTGGCGGGCGAGTGCAAACGTCCCTTCGCCGAAGGGGGCGATCTCGAAGGCGCCCAGCGGGCCGTTCCAGAGCAACGTCCGGCAGCCTTCGATGACCTTGGAGAGGTGCGCGATCGATTTCGGCCCGACATCGAGGACCATCTGGTCCGCTGGGATGGCCGTGACATCAACGACCCGGCTCGCCGCGCCCGCTTTGAACTCCGCCGCAACAACGCCATCGACGGGAAGCGCGATCGTGCAGCCCTTGGCGGCGGCTGCGTCCATGATCTCGCGTGCGGTGCCGACGAGATCGGGCTCGGCCAGTGATTTCCCGATCGCGTGGCCCTGCGCGAGCAGGAACGTATTGGCCATGCCGCCGCCGATGATCAGATGATCGACTTTGGCCATGAGGTTTGTGAGCACGGGGATCTTGGTCGAGACCTTGGCACCGCCGACGACTGCCGCAGTTGGGCGCTGAGGCCGTTCGAGCGCCGTTCTCAGTGCATTGATCTCCTCCATGAGGAGAGGCCCGGCATACGAGGGCAGCAGGTGCGTGATGGCGTCCGTCGAGGCATGCGCGCGATGGGCGCACGAGAAGGCATCGCCGACGAAAATGTCGCCGAGCTTGGCGAGGGCGGCCGCGAGCTCGGGATCGTTCTTCTCCTCGCCCTTGTGAAAGCGCAAGTTCTCGAGCACCAGTATGCTGCCATTGGGGAGGGCCGCGACGGCCTTGGCGGCAACGTCGCCCACACAGTCGTCGGCAAAGGCAACCGGGCGGCCCAACGCCGTGCCGAGTGCCTCGGCCACCGGCTTCAGCGACATATCCGGCACGCGGGCGCCCTTCGGCCGGCCGAAATGGGAGAGGACGATCACCTTTGCGCCCCGTTGTGCGAGATCCAGCAGTCCGGGCACGAGTCGCGTCAGCCGCGTCGCGTCCGTGACCCGACCATCGGCAACCGGCACATTGAGATCCGCCCGGACCAGCACGCGCTTGCCGGCCACGTCGAGCCCATTCGTGGTTTTCAGTTTGTCCAGTTGCATGATTTTCCTATCCGCGCCGCCGAAGGTTACGCCGATGAAAAAGGGCGCGCATTAGGCCTCCGCATGCCATGACGGGCCACATTTACGCAACAGCCACGCACGGCTGATAGCTTAGTCGCGCGCATTGCACTCCGGCGGTAATCGATTAGATTGTCAGGAGATAGATGCGCGCGCCTGTTGTGGCCCGAACAATGGGCTCGATTCCGGCGCGAAACACTTTCACGGATCACAGAATGTCCAATCTCGAATACGCGCGCACCCAGGCGCGGCGCGACGGCCAGATACCCCTGCATGGGCCAGAGGCCTTTGCCGGCATGCGCCGGGCGGGCCAGCTCGCCGCCGAAGCATTGGATATGCTGACGGCATTCGTCAGCCCCGGCGTGACGACCGAGCGCCTCGACGATCTCGCCTTCGAGTTCGCCATGGACCATGGCGCGATCCCGGCGCCGCTCAATTACCGCGGCTTTACCAGGTCGATCTGCACGTCGGTCAACCATGTCGTCTGTCACGGCATTCCCGGCCCCAAGCCGCTTCGTGAGGGTGACATCCTCAATATCGACGTGACGCTGATCTTTGACGGCTGGCATGGCGATACGAGCCGCATGTACGGCGTTGGCGAAATTCCGCGCAAGGCGGAGCGTCTCATCGAGGTGACGTACGAAGCGCTCATGCGCGGCGTCGCGGCCGTGAAGCCCGGGCACACGACCGGCCACATCGGCGCGGCCATCCAGGCCTATGCGGAAGGCGAGCGCTGCAGCGTTGTGCGCGATTTCTGCGGCCACGGCCTCGGCCGCGTCTTCCACGATCGTCCGAACATCCTTCACTACGGCACCAAGGGCGAAGGCCCCGTGCTGAAGCCCGGAATGCTCTTCACCATTGAGCCAATGATCAACCTCGGCAAGTCCACGGTGAAGATCCTTCCGGATGGCTGGACCGCCGTCACCCGCGACCGTGAACTCTCGGCGCAGTTCGAGCATACGGTTGGCGTCACCGAGGATGGCTGCGAGGTGTTCACGTATTCCCCTCAGGGCCTCCACTGCCCGCCCTACAAAGTCGCTTAGTCAATATTTAATCGGGAGGGGCGGGGCTCGCCGATGGCACGTCGCAGCAGGCCCGCGCCGCCTTCAGGTTCGGACGCGGAAGACCATGCCGCAACGCCCCAGGGCCTGCTCTGGGAGGTGGCGGCCGTCGCCGAGCCACCGCCCCACCATGTTGGGCACCGCAAGCGTCTTCGCGACCGCTTCCGCAAGGGCGGTGCGGACGCCCTTCCGGACTATGAGCTGATCGAGATGATCCTCTTCCGCGCGCTGCCGCAGGGGGACACCAAGCCGCTCGCCAAGGCGCTTCTGCAGCGGTTCGGCTCGTTCCCCGAGGTCATCAATGCGCAAGAAGCCCGATTGCGCGAAGTGCCCGGCGTCGGTGAGCGCGTCGTCGATGAATTGAAGCTCGTCAGGGCCGCCGCGCTCCGCCTCATGCAGAGCCAGATCGTCGGACGCAAGGTTCTCGGCTCGTGGCAGGCGGTGCTCGACTACTGCCGCGCCGCCCAGGGTTTCGACGAGAAGGAGCAGTTCCGCATCCTCTTCCTCGACAAGCGCAACCAGCTACTCGGCGACGAAGTCCAGCAGACCGGCACGGTCGATCACACGCCCGTCTATATCCGCGAGGTCGTGAAGCGGGCGCTCGAGCTCTCGGCCTCCGCGCTCATCCTCGTGCACAATCATCCCTCGGGCGACCCGACGCCGTCAGCAGCGGATATCGACATGACGCGGCAGATTGTTGATGCCGCGCGCCCACTCGGTGTGCAGGTTCACGACCACATCATCGTCGGTCGTACCGGCTATTTCAGTATGAAGGGCAAGAAGATCATCTAGATCCGGCCTTGCGCCCCGCGAGCATGGCCGCAATGGCGAGGCCCTGAAATACCGCAGCGGCAATAAAGACCCAAGGGGCAGCGCCGGCGCTCGCGCCTTCAGTCGGCGGCATCAGTTCGCGAATGAGCCCGAACGCCGCTGGCGCAAAAGCGTACGTCGCCTGTCCCACGGCGACGATCAGGGCAACGACGCGGATCACCTCTTCCTTGACGAACTCGACCTGCGCGATGAGCGGCGGCATGGACGTCGCGTTGCCGAAGCCAATCCCGAACAGCACGATCCCAGTGAGTAGCAGTGGAATGCTCGATCCGCCGGCAGCAAAGAAGGCCAGCGATCCCGCAAGCTGCAATCCATATCCGATGCAACCAACGATCCGTCGGTCCGCGCCGATCGGCATGAACCAGCCGATGAGCGTACGTCCGCCGACCGCCATCACCGTGACGAGCGCCATCGCGAAGCCGGCACGTTGAGGGCCGAGTGCCGGCAGCAGCAATGAGAATAGGTGCGTGATCAACCCGAGCTGCGCAAACAACCCGAGTGCCATGCCGGCGGCGAGCGTAAGGAACGCGCGGTCGCGCCAGAGCAGCGCACCGGGCAGGGGACGTGCGTGCGGCGAGGTGATGTTGGTGGGCGTGGTTCCCTGCACATCGCCGTCGGGCGCGAGGCCCATCTGCTGCGGCGTGCGTGCGAAAAGCGTCGCGGAGATGATCCATACGGTCAGTATCGCCGTCAGTCCGATGGTGGCAGCAGCGAGGGGAAAGCCCAGGAAGCCGATCGCCGCCACCCACAGCGGCGAGAAGAGAATGCCGCCGACGCTCCCACCATTGTAGGCCATGCCGAGTGCTGCGGGCCGCGCTCGCACGAACCACGGCGCGATAATCGCGTTGATGGCGGCGGCACTGGTCGCGCTCCAGCCGGCACCGCTGACGGCGGCGGCGAGGAAGAGCTGCCACGGCTCGGCGGCCAGTGCCCAGCCGACGAGGCCGAGTGCCAGCGCGAGCGCGCCAATCTGCGTGAAGCGCGCGAGGCCAAAGCGGGCGTGCAGGATCGGCAGTCGCGCCGCGAGAGCTGCGCCCATGAGATAGTGGAGCGTGATCGCGGCGGAGATCAGCCCGAGGGACCATCCGCGCGTTGCATGTAGCACGCCGAGGAAGACGGGAGGCCCATAGAATCCTAGACCCCAGCCGAACACGGCAAGCACGAACGCGCCGCCGGTCACCCGCCATCCGAAGAACGTGCCGCTCGATGTCGTGGATGCGCGCATTGCCGGGACTGTCCGTGCTCATGGTGCGTTTGCGGCCGCACTTTGCCTTGATGCGCGGTCCGTTGCTACGATCCTCATCGAAGCATCCCGGCGCCGCCGCGGTGCACGCTGCGCATAAGGCAAACGAGGAACCTATCCATGCCCAGCACCGGCAAACTCGCCTCCGTCGCTGCCCTGGTCGGTGATCCCGCGCGTGCGGCCATGCTTCAGGCCATGATGGACGGTCGCGCGTTGACAGCCTCCGAGCTTGCCGGTGTCGCTGGCATAACGCCCCAGACGGCAAGCAGCCACCTCGCGCGCCTCACCAGCGCGGGTCTGCTTGCCATGGAAAAGCAGGGGCGCCATCGCTATCACCGTCTCGCCACGCCGGCCATGGCGCGCCTTCTCGAGAGCCTCATGCATGTGGCTTCCGAGATCGAGACGCCGAGGCGAACGGTGGTCACGGGCCCGCGCGACGCGGCGCTTCGAACAGCGCGCACGTGCTACGACCATCTTGCCGGACGCCTTGGTGTAGCGATCGCCGATGCGCTCGTGTTGGCGGGCCATGTCGAACTCGATAGCGATGCCGGCATCGTCACGCCGTCAGGCCTCGCAATCTTCGATCGTATTGGTCTGGACGTGGAGCACCTTAGAACCGCGCCCATAACCAAAAACCGCCGGCTTCTCTGTCGTCCCTGCCTCGACTGGAGCGAACGCCGACCGCATCTCGCAGGCAAGCTCGGTGCCGCACTCTGCGAATTCAGCTTCGAGAAGGGCTGGATCCGCCGTGTGGAAGGCACGCGCGCGGTGAGCGTCACGCCAAAAGGCCAGCGCGCCTTTCACGAGACACTCGGCGTACGCTGCGATTGAGGTGCGCTCTACTGCGCCGCGTATTTTGCCAGCACCCGGCGCGCTTCGACGACCACAGCATCCGCCATGGCAGCTTGACCTTCGGCCGTCGGATGGAAGGCGCCGGAGTAGATGCTCGCGAGCAGAAGCTGGAACGAGGAGAAGCCCTGCAGCTTGAGCACTTTCTGCATGAGCGACTCGCTCACGTGGAAGTTGCCGGTCATGAAAGCATCATTGGGCGTACGGAACCAGCGCTGGCGCGGCGCATATGCCTGCCAGTCCGCGGGATTGAACGGCTCCCACCTGCGGCCAGTCCAGCGCGGCATGCGCAAATCGTCGGCGATCGTGAAAGCGTTGTCGGTATATCCCGCGCAGATCCCGCGGCCGCGGAACTGCTGGCGGTGACTGGCGACGTAGGTCCAGCCGTTCTGCTTGCTCGTGTCTTCCATGACGGCGTCCAGGCGCTCGCCGGCGGCCATGGACTCGCGCGCACGGTTCTCGCTCAGCAGGAAGTCGGGTGTGACCGTCATTCCGGCGCGCCCGTCGGGACAGATCTGGCGCCCGTCCGGGAGCAGCGCGAGGCTCGGATAGGCGACCAACATGATTCTGTCTTGTTCGGCCCAAGGCACGTGCAATTGGCCGTGAATGGCGCGCTTCAAGGAGAGCAGACGCGCCTCGAGGCCGTCGAGAAGCTCCGATGCGGCGAGAAATCCGTGGACCTGACCGAACCAGCCGCTGAGACGGCGCAGTGAGGACTCGTCGGCCAGAATGGCATTGGCGAGCAGACGAGCGAAACCGATGTCGTTGCCGCCGACCGAGACGAGCACGAGGTCGATCTTGCGCGCGTCGTCGGCGTCGCAGCGCCGAAGGATGAGGCCGCCCCGGAGCTCCGCAATGCGCCCGCGCATGTGGTAGGCCTCGGGCATTTCCTGCTCCTCGGCGCGCTTCGGCCCGCACTGCGCCTGCGCGATCGCGGAAAGCTGCGAGATGTCGGGTGGATTGGGCACCCACTCGTGGCCCTTGTAGCGGCGGAAGAGCCCGTCCACGATCTCCGCGCCCGAGCACGCATAGCCGACGAACGTCACAGCCCGGTGCGGATCCTCGACGGCGAGTTGCAACGCGGCGCGAAGCTGGTGCGAGTAAAGCGAGCGGTGGCAGGCCTGGTCGATCCAGCGCGCATTGCTCTTGATGAACGCGGTGTCGCCAATCGCCTGCCACGGACCGACTCGGGCCGGATATCCACTGAGCGGCTCGTTGCCGGGACCGAAGCCATAGTCGGCGCGGCGCTCGCGCGAAAACCGGACGGGAACGTCCGGATTGCCTTCGCCCGACGCGAAACTGTCGCCCATGGCCACGACGAACAGATCCGTTACCTTGGCGATATCCGTCGCGATTTCGCGCCCTCCGACCTCGACGCTCACGCGCGCGCCTACGGGGTAGGGGATCGGTAGTGTGACGGTCTGGTCGCAGCGTGCCGTGACTGAGCCGCCGAGACCCGAGCGCGCGAGCGGCGTCGTGAGCCAGGTGCAGTTGATGCGATCGGCATCGGGCACGTCTCGCAGTGCGAACTGGATGCGGTGAGCGCGCGGGTGCAGATAGTCGGGCGATTCCCGACAGCCATAGCGGTTGCGCTCCGCCGACCAGCAGAGATTGTCCATCATGCCCGCTGCCCAGCCATCTCCCGGATGGCGGCGCGCGAGCGCCCGCTCGGCCGAGAGCACGGGCGTCGTGCGCTCGCTCTCGCCGAGGTCGTTGTAGGTTGCGCGATGCACCTCGCTGTCGGAAGGGCGGGTGAAGAGACGGAACGGGTTCTCGACGCGCCAGCTGATCCGCGGCTCGGCGGCGGCGCGATCGGGCAGCATCGCGAGCAGGCCCACGGCCACGACGAGCGCGCCAAGCAACCGCAGCGCAAGTGCGGGGCTTCTACGCGTGCTCGAGTATGGGCCTCGGATCATGGCCTCACCGGTTCAAAGGCGCCCGCGTGCGTGCGCCCATGTAATGCGCAGCAGGCGGCTGATCGGCAGCGGCTCGATCAATGCCGCGCCGCGCCGTTTCGCTCCTGTTTGTAAGGCGCGCAAGTTGGGCCTAACCATGGCCAGAGGCAGGAAGGGTAGGCGCTTTGCCCGTGACATATTTGCGAGCTGTGGGGCAATTTCCGACATCGCCGTCCGCGCGAGGTCGCTGAGCGTAGCGGTGGCTGGGGCGAGACGTGCGGGCGTGCCGCCCGCATCGAGTTGTCCCAGATCCTCATCCGAGAGCAGCGTGCGCGGGATCACAAGGCTTGCGGCACGCTCTTCAGGAAGGCGAAGAAGCGCGCGAGAGAGGCCGTACGCTAGACCCGCGGCGCGTGTGATGTGCCAGATATCGCCGATCTCGTGCGCGGCGCAAATGCGAGCGGCAAGCCGGAATAGTCCACCCTCGCCGGCTGCCATATGAGTGATCAGGGCATTTTCGTCCGCCGGCCTGTCGCCGTGGAGCGCGTCGGCGAACGAGGCGATGACGCCCTCTATGATCTCCGTGGGCAGGCCATGACGCGCGATCGTGGTGCGCATGGCATCTGCAACAGGATGCCCTGCTGCAGCCTCGCCGCCTTTGGGGGCAAGTGCATCGCGCCACCACTGGAGCCGTATCTCGCCCGCGAGCGGCTCGCGCACCTGCGTCGGGATATTGGCAAGCTCTGCCGCGAATGCCGCCAACGCGATCAAGTCGAGGCGGATGGTCTGTGGCGCTAGCGTCGCGGCAAAATAGCGGTCCGGCTCGCGCGAGATGGCGGCTTCCCTCAGCGCATCGAGCGGCGCTTCGCTCATCGTCAGAGGAGGTGCGCGGCGGCAACCATCAGCACAGTCACCGGTATCGCCAGCAGAAGATTGGCGCGCGCATAGAGCGCGACCTTGGCGCGCGCGGCTGCCTTGGCCTCTGCATTGCTAGGCTTCTCGCCGAGCACGATCTGCAGGTTCGGCCAGATCATCATGTGCACGAAGGCCCACATGGCAACGGCGCCGGCAGCCGCGCCCCACAGCAGCAACACTTTGGCGAGCGGCATGTAAAATGGCGCGCCATACATCCATGATGACAGCAGATAGCCGGTCGGCAGCAGGAGCAGCACCCCCGACAGGATGACGAGATGCGAGGTGTGCCGGAATATCGTCGCGACCTTCGGCACAACGAGACGGAAGAGCGTTCCGCGCCCGGCGTCATCGGCCCCGACCACCGCCGGATGCTGCACGAAATTGACGAACCAGATCATGCCGACCCAGATGATCGCGGAAACGACATGGATCGCGCGCAGAACGAACGACGTGAAGCCGAGCCAGTCAGTACCGCTTGCGACGATCGCTGCCAGGACCGCTGCGATCGATAGTGCGATCCCCGCGACAAGCGCATTGCGGGCACTCGAGAGCATGGCTGGCATCGGCATCACCGGGCTGGCACGAACATTGGCAACAGATAGAGCACGATTCAGAGCCCTCGCGGAAGCGCCGGTTGGGAGACTACCTCAGTCGACGGCGATCAGGGCCGCACCCACGGGCCGGCCCTCGCCGAGCAAGACATTGTACGTCCGGCAGGCCGCTCCCGTGTCCATGGGCTCGATCCGAATACCGGCATCACGCAGGCCATTCCGCAACGATGTCGAAGGAAGCATGAAATCGCGCCCCGTACCGAGCAGAAGCAACTCGATGCTCGATGGTTCCGACAGCAACAGCGCGAAATCGTCGAGCGTGAGGCCCTCGGCAGTGGTTACCGGCCAGCCGACGATCGCTTCGCCGAGGCAAAGGAGGGAGCCGCGATGGCTCATTCCGGCAAAGCGAAAGCCGCCATTGCCGTAGGCCTCTATCGGCGCTCGGCCGGGATAGCGGGGCGTCGCAGGCTGCATGGTCACGCTCCTGCGGAATAGATAGCTTTCGATCAGCCGCGCGCGCCGGCCGTCGCCTTCTCGCCGGTGACCGTCTCCCGCTTGACGCCGAGATATTCAAGAATCGGCGCCGCGATGAAGATCGAAGAGTACGTGCCGACGAGCACGCCGAGCAGCATGGCGAACGTGAAGTAGCGCATTACCGAGCCGCCGAAGATGAACAGCGCGATCAGTACGACGATGGTCGTCACGCCCGTCAGGATCGTGCGCGAGAGCGTCTCGTTGATGGAGAGATTGAGCAATTCACGCAGCTCCATGCGCTTATACTTGCGCAGGTTCTCGCGGATGCGATCGGAGACGACAACCGTGTCGTTGATTGAGTAGCCCAGAATCGTGAGCAACGCGGCGACGATGCCGAGATCGAACTCGAACTGGAAAAGCGAAAATACCCCTACCACAACGAGCACATCATGAAGGGAGGACACAAGCGTTCCCACGGCAAACTGCCATTCAAAACGGAACCATACATAGGCCATGATAGCCAGCATTGCTGCCACGACCGAGATGATGCCTGTACGTCTAAGCTCGGCTGAAACTGCCGGCCCAACCACTTCGACGCGGCGCTGGACGTAGCCGTCGCCCAGAGCCGATACCACCTTCTGCAGGGCGGCCTGCTGAGCTTCCTCGCCACCGGGCTGCGACTCGATGCGGATCAGCACGTCGTTCGACGTACCGAATGCCTGGATCTGCACGTCACCGAGCCCGAGCCCGCCAAGTTGGGTTCGCATAGCCTGTATGTCCGCAGGCGCTCCAGATTTCGTCTGCACCTCGACCATGGTGCCGCCCTTGAAATCGACGCCGTAATTAAGGCCCGCGGTAAGGAACAAGCCAAGCGACAGGACGATTGCGACGATTGAACCCCAGAAGCAAATGTCGCGGAAGCGCATGAAGTCGATATGCGTCCCGTGCGGGAAGAAGTCGTAACCCTTGAAGTTCGGAATGAAGCGCATGGTCTTACGGGCCTTTCGAGATCTTGTCGCGCCGTCCTCAGATCGGAACGGCGATCCTGCCGGGCTTGGCGCGCTCGGAGCGCAGCCAGAGCGCGACGAGCAGGCGTGTTACCGTGACGGCAGTGAAGATCGAGGTGAAGATACCGATCGAGAGCGTGACAGCGAAGCCGCGGATCGGGCCTGAGCCGAGCCAGAACATGATGATCGCGGCGGCGAGCGTCGTGAGCTGGCTGTCGAGAATGGTCGTGATGGCGCGCGTAAAGCCGGCATCGATGGCGCTCACCGCCGATTTACCGGCGCGTAATTCCTCTCGGATACGTTCGTAGATGATCACGTTCGAGTCGACGGCCATGCCGACCGTCAGCACGAGGCCTGCGATGCCAGGCAACGTCAGCGTCGTCCCGGCCGCGGACATGAGCGCGATCACCATCGTGCCGTTCATGAGGAGGCCGATGACCGCAAAGACGCCGAAAGTCCCGTAGGCAACGATCACCATGACCATACTGATCACGCCACCGACGATCGATGCCAGCTTGCCGGCTGCAATCGAGTCGGCGCCGAGCGATGGGCCGACCGTGCGCTCTTCAGCAATGGTCAGCTTGACGGGCAAGGCGCCCGAGCGGAGCTGAACGGCCAGCGTGTTGGCGCTCTCGACCGTGAAGCTTCCCGATATCTGACCCGTGCCGCCAAGAATGGGCTCGCGGATAACCGGCGCCGAGAGCACCTTGTCATCGAGCACGATGGCGAACGGGCGGTTCACATTCTCCTGCGTGAAGCGCCCGAACCGGCGGGCGCCCGCCTGATCGAAGCGGAAGGAGATGATGGGCTCGTTCGTGCGCTGGTCGAAGCCCGGCTGGGCATCGACGAGGTTCTCACCAGGAACCACCGGAGTCTCGCGCAGGAGGTAGGCGCCACCCTGCTCATCTCCGCGATCGCTGGCGGAATAAATGCGGTAACCGGGGGGCGTGCGGCCCTGCCGCGCCTCTTCGGCGGTCATCGTCGGATGGACTTCGTGAAAGGAGAGCTTGGCGGTCTGGCCGAGCAGATCCTTCAGCACCTTGGTGTCGGTCAGGCCCGGATACTGGACGAGAATGCGATCGGCGCCCTGGCGCACGACCGTCGATTCAGCCGTGCCGAGCGCGTTGATGCGCCGATTTACCGTCTCGATGGCGGCGCCGGCGGCGTTGATGACACGCTGCTGAAGACCCGCCGCGGAGGGCGCGATCAGGATCGTCCCGTCGCCGCCCTTCGTAATCGTCAGGTCCTCGCCGCTCGTGCCGAGCACGGCACTGCCGAGCGGCTGGACGAGCTTGCGCAATTCGCGCATCGCCGCGTCCGCTTCCTCGGGCTTGGCGAGCCGCACCTGCACCTGATTGCCGACGATGCCGACGCCCGTGGGGAAGATCTTGGCGTCACGGAGCGTGCGGCGCGCGTCATCGCGCAGCGTCTGCAACCATTCCTTCCGCAGCTCCTCGGTATCCATAGCCAGCAGCAGATGTGCGCCGCCCTGGAGGTCGAGGCCGAGCGGCATCTGCTTCGTCGGCAGGAATCGCGGCCAGGACGCGAGCTGCTCCTTGGTGAACAGGTTTGGCAGCGCGAAGATAATGCTCACCACGCATGTGAGCAGAATCGCGATCATCTTGAAGCGCGAAAAGTGGAGCATCTCGTTCCCGGACCTCTGAATTCAGGAGGGCGGCGAGCCGTCGCGCGCGGCGCCTCAGCCGGCCTTCGCAACCTCGCCCTTGACCCGCACCTCGGAGATGGTGCCGCGCATGAGGCGGACGCGGGTGTTCTCGGCGATCTCGACTTCGATCTCGGCGTCCCCTTCCTTCACGCGCGTAACCTTGCCGATAATGCCACCGCCGGTCACGACCACGTCACCCCGCCGGACGTTCGCGACCATCTCGCGGTGCTGCTTCACACGCTGCTGCTGCGGACGGAGCAGGAGGAAGTAGAAGATCACGAACATCAGCAGGATCGGCAGCAACTGAATCATAAAGTCGCTGCCGCCAGCTTGAGCGTAGACCAGTGAAGTGGACATGCGCGCTATTCCCAGGGGTCTTGGATGCTGAACGGGGCGAGGATTGGCATCCGTCGGTCGCGCCCGCCGCCTCGACCGTCTGCCTTGATTTCGGGCCGGACTATAGTGTGATCAACCCCGTTTGCAACCGAATCCGCCGCTAAAACGCCGCAGTGTCGGACGTTCGAGCAGGGTTCGCGCGATTGCGGGATTACGAACTTGTCATGGAAGGAGCCGCGCCTCGCGATAACGCCGCAGATGGGCAAGGATCCGGGCTTCCGTGTCGATCGTCTCATGAAAGCCGGCGAGACGGATCTTAGTCATGCTCGAAACGACATCGTGTTCGAGGCCCCACAGGAAATCGCCGAAGTTCCAGGTAACCACCGCCTCCATCGGCTGTGCGACGAGGCCGTGCTTCTTCACCATCGCGTCCCACAGCGGCCCCTTGTCGGCCATCCAGCGTCCGAGATTGAGCGGGCGTGGGACGCCGCACGGCAGACCGTAGAGCCGCGCGATCTGCGGCCAGAGGCGCGACCAGCGGAAAAGTCCGCCGTCCGTCACATTGAAGGCCTCGTTGCGGGCCGTCGGCGACGTCGCCATCCATTTCATGCCCCGGGCGAGCTGGGTCGCGTCCGTCGCTTCCATCAGGGCGTCGAAGCATGCGGGCTTTCCGGGAAAGTCGAGCGGCAGGCCAAGCTCGGCGCACATCCCTGCCCAGGCGCCGATCAGGGGCACGAGGTTGCGGGGCCGTTCGGGTGCGAAGTCATAGAGGAAACCCGGTCGCGAAGCGGACCATGTCCAGCGCTTGCCTTCGGCCCGTGTGCTGAGCAGATCCTGCTGATCGTAATAGAAGTTCGGCGGCATATGGCGCGGATCGTCCTCGTGCGCCGGCAGGCGCATGGCGCCGATGTGCATGCCGTACCATTTCGTGCCTTCGACGAGATGGACGTGTTCCAGACCGGGGCACGCGGCTTCGGCGCCATCCAGCAGATGCTGGAGCATGGCGCGATTGCCCGCGACGTCCTCGACGCCGACGGATGCATCCGAGAATTGCGCGCGCGCCGTGTAGAAGAGGTGCGTCGCCTGCGGGCAGCGGGCGAGTGCGGCCTTTGTGCTCGCTGCGTCAGTGAGGTCGCAAGCGATGTAACTCAGCCGCTCGCGCTTTGAAGTCGGTGAGCGACGGGAAAGACCGACGATCTCCCATGCCGGATCGGCCAGCAGCACCTCGACGAGTTGCTTGGCCGCGGCGCCCGTCGCGCCCGCGATGACGGCGACATACTGTGCCATGGCCGCCCCTTATGCCGCGCCGAACACGCGCTTGAAGATCGTATCGACGTGTTTCAGATGATAGGCATCGTCGAACATGGCTTCGAGCTGTGCGGCAGTAAGGTAGCCCGTCACGTCCTTGTCGGCCTTGAGGCTCGCGAGGAAGTCGGCACCCGTCTCCCAGGTCTTCATGGCATTGCGCTGCACGAGGGTATAGCTGTCCTCGCGCGAGGCGCCGGCCTGCGTGAGCGCCAGCAGCACGCGCTGGGAATTGTGCAAGCCGCCAAGCTTGTCGAGGTTCTTGCGCATGTTCTCGGGATAGACGACGAGCTTCTCGACCACACCCGCAAGGCGGTTCAGCGCGAAGTCGAGCGTGATGGTCGCGTCCGGGCCGATGAAGCGCTCGACGGAAGAATGCGAGATATCGCGCTCGTGCCAGAGCGCGACGTTCTCCAGTGCCGGCGTCGCGAACGAGCGCACCATGCGGGCGAGGCCGGTGAGATTTTCCGTCAGCACGGGATTGCGCTTATGCGGCATGGCTGAGGAGCCCTTCTGCCCTGGCGAGAAGAATTCCTCGGCTTCGAGCACCTCGGTGCGCTGAAGGTGGCGGATTTCCGTCGACAGCCGCTCGATGGACGAGGCGATCACGGCGAGCGTTGCGAAGTACATGGCGTGCCGGTCGCGCGGGATGATCTGCGTCGAGACGGGCTCGGGCGTGAGACCCATGGCCTTCGCGACATATTCCTCGATGGACGGATCAATGTTCGCGAACGTGCCGATGGCGCCGGAGATCGCGCAGGTAGCTACTTCCTTGCGCGCCGCCGCCAGCCGTTCGCGTCCGCGCGCAAACTCCGCATAGGCATAGGCGAGCTTGATGCCGAAGGTGGTCGGCTCGGCGTGAATGCCGTGGCTGCGACCGATCGTGATCGTCGTCTTGTGCTCGAAAGCGCGCTTCTTGAGCGCGGCCAGCACGCGGTCCATATCCGCCAGCAGGATGTCGCTCGCGCGCACGAGCTGCACATTGAGGCAGGTGTCGAGCACGTCCGACGAGGTCATCCCCTGGTGGACGAAGCGCGCTTCCGGCCCGACGTGCTCGGCGAGGTGCGTCAGGAAGGCAATGACGTCATGCTTCGTTACGGCCTCGATCTCGTCGATGCGTGCGACGTCGAACTTGGCCTTGCTGCCCTTGTCCCAGATGACCTTGGCGGCCTCCTTGGGGACGATGCCGAGTTCGGCCATGGCGGAGGCCGCGTGCGCCTCGATCTCGAACCAGATGCGGAAGCGGGTCTCGGGCTCCCAGATCGCCCTCATCTCGGGGCGGGAGTAGCGCGGGATCATCGGTCGACCTTCCGGATTTAGCGAGTTAAGGCGCAGGCTTAACAGAAGCGCCGACCGCCATCAATGCGGCGAGGGCTTTCCGGTAGTGGGCAGTTCGAAATTTGACTGGATGACTTCAATTTACATAGTTGGCCATCTTTTTGGAGGGCCTTGCGCGAACCAGTGGACTGATAACGTGCAGAGTAGATGGCCAACAGAAGAGAGCTGGCGGATAGCGCTCTGGATTGAGCACCAGCATTTGCGCGAGCTTGAGACAGATGGTTGCGCTCAGCACATATATCGCCGGCGGCGTCGCTTCGAACGGATTCGAGCGGAAGGGTTGCCCGAATGGCGGGAGCGAGGATTAAGTGCCGATGGAACGCCCCGGCCTTGGCTGCCGGGGTGACCATCAGGCAATACCTTTTGAGGTCTTTTAGAAATCGACCTTGTCGCCGCCCTTGAGGGCAAGGATCTCGCGGGCTTCGTCGGCCGATGCGATCGTGAGCCCGAGGCCCTCGATGATCTGGCGCACCTTCGTCACCTGCTCCGCATTGGACTTGGCGAGCTGGCCGGGGCCGATCCAGAGGCTGTCCTCCATGCCGACGCGGACGTTGCCGCCCATGGCGGCAGCCATGGCCGCGATGGCGAGCTGGTTGCGCCCGGCGCCGAGCACGCTCCAGCGGTACTGGTCGCCGAACAGGCGATCCGCCGTACGCTTCATCATGACCACATCCTCATAGTGCGGGCCAATGCCGCCGAGGATGCCGAAGACCGACTGGATGAAGAAGGGCGGCTTGATGATGCCGCGGTCGGCGAAGTGGCGCAGCGTATAGAGATGGCCGATGTCGTAGCACTCGACCTCGAAGCGCGATCCGTTGGCGGCGCAGGTCGTCAGGATGTACTCGATGTCGGCGAACGTGTTCTTGAAGAAGCCGGCGCGCGAGCCCTCGAGATAGGGCCTCTCCCAGTCGTGCTTGAACTCCTTCTGGCGCTCGAGCATCGGGTAGAGGCCGAAGTTCATCGTGCCCATGTTGAGCGAGGCGACCTCGGGCTTGAAGGTCGCGGCCGGACGAACGCGCTCCTCGATGGTCATGGTCATGGCGCCGCCTGTGGTGATGTTCACCACGCAGTTCGAGCGCTGCTTGATCACCTTCAGGAATGGCGCGAAGGCCTCGGTCGATTGATCCGGCTTGCCGGTCTTGGGATCGCGCGCGTGCAGATGCACGACGGCGGCGCCGGCCTCCGCGGCACCGATCGCGGCATCCGCGATCTCCTCCGCCGTGATCGGCAGATGTGGCGACATCGAGGGCGTATGGATCGAGCCGGTAACGGCGCACGTGATGATGACTTTGCGAGATGCCTTGGCCATGGGAGCGTTTCCGTTTGTCGTTCTTGAGGAAGTGAGCGGTCAGCCGGCGCCGAGGCGGCCGAGCTTGGCTTCGACTAGGCGTGCGTAGAGCGCCGAGCCGAGCGGGAGGATCTCGTCGTTGAACTGGTAGGCGGGATTGTGAACGGGCACGCTCGTCGGCGTGCCGAGCCCGCCATTGCCGATGTTGATGTAGGCGCCTTTGCACTTCTCCAGCATGAATGAGAAGTCCTCAGACGCCATGATCAGGCCGCGGTTGCGGTCGACGTGGGCCGCGCCAACGAGCTCCACGGCTCGATCCGCCATGAAAGCCGTTTCCTTCTCATCATTGACGAGCGGCGCAAACTTCACGTCGAATTTCACATCTGCCGTGGCGCCGAAGGCCGCTGCCGTATTGGCCGCCGTCCGCTTCATGGCTTTCTCGACCTGCGACATGACATCGTGGCTGAATGTGCGCACGGTCCCGCGGATGGTCGCCGTCTGTGGGATGACGTTGTAGGCATCGCCGGCATGGATCGCCGTGCAGCTCACGACGGCGGTCGCGGTCGGCGTGACGTTGCGCGAGACAATGGCCTGCAGTGAAGTGACGATGTGGCTCGCGACGAGCACGGGATCGACGGATTCCTCCGGCCGCGCGCCGTGCGAGCCGCGGCCCATAATGTCGATGTCGAAGAAGGCACCGCCGGCCATCATCGCACCCGGACGGATCGCGAACTTGCCGACTTCGAGCCCGGGATTGTTGTGCATCCCAAAAACGCTGTCGCAGGGAAAGCGCTCGAATAGCTTGTCTTCGAGCATGGCCAGTGCGCCGCCGATGCCTTCCTCGGCCGGCTGGAAGATGAAATAGACCGTGCCGTCGAAGTTCTTCGTCTCGGCGAGATAGCGCGCCGCCCCGAGCAGCATGGTCGTGTGCCCGTCGTGCCCGCACGCGTGCATGACGCCGGGGCGGGTCGACTTGAAGGGTACTTCGGCAATCTCGTCGATCGGCAGAGCATCCATGTCGCAGCGCAGGCCAATTGTCGGCCCGTTGCCCGTCTGGAGCACGCCGACGACGCCCGTCTTGCCGACGTTGCGATGCACGGTGACGCCGAACTCGCCGAGCTTTTTCGCCACGAAGTCGCTCGTGCGGTGCTCGTCGAAGCCAAGCTCGGGATGGGCGTGCAGATCGCGCCGCCAGGCGGTGAGATCGTTATGGTAGGCTTTGATCTTCTCGGGAATCCGCATCGCGCACGCTCACTCTTCGGCTGGCAGCAATAGAATTACTCTAAGCCCTTGCGTTTCGATGGCAAGGGCGCAGCCTAGCTGCCCGGCTTTACCATGCCTCGGAGTGCCACGATCTCCTCCTTGAGCGAGCGGATCTCGCCCATGAGCACTTCGTGCTGGCGGCTTTGCAGTTGAGCATCGGCGTGCAACTTCTCGGCGTCCTGGTGCAGCATCTCGGTGTCGTTCTTGGCGGCCTCCTCCATGGCACCGACGATGATCGCGATGAAGAGATTGAGCACCGCGAAGGTCACCGTGAGTATGAACGGAATGAAGAAGAGCCAAGCGTAGGGATAGACCTTCATGATTGGCCGCACGACGCCGTCGGTCCAGCCTTCGAGCGTCATGATCTGGAACAGCGTGAAGAGCGAGCGGCCGAGGTTTCCGAACAGCTCGTCAAAATCGTTGCCGAAGAGCTTCGTCGCCATCACGGCGCATATGTAGAAGATGATCGCTAGGAGCGCCATGACGGCGCCGAGAGATGGAATAGCGTAGAGCAGTCCCTCGACGACTCGGCGCATGGCGGGCACGACCGAGATGATGCGTGCGGCGCGAAGTATGCGCAGCGCACGCAATACCGAGAGGCCGCCGCTCATCGGCAGCACGGCAATGGCGACGATCGTGAAGTCGAAGATATTCCAGGCATCGCGGAAATAGCTGAGCCTATAAGCAAGCAGCTTCGCGGATATCTCGAGAACGAAGATGAGCAGCGCCGCATGATCGATGAGCCAAAGCAGCGTGCCGATTTCCTCATTGATGAATGGGACCGTCTCGAGGCCCAGGCCGATCGCGTTGAGCGTGATGACAATGATGATGAAACGCTGAAAGCCATCGGATTCTACAATACTGCGGATCCGGGCGCGCCAGGGTGCATCGCCCTCGATATTGCTCGCTGTCACAGTCATCCTCTCGGGGTTCTGGCAAAGGCGGCGCAACATCTTCCGCAATATTGGATTTGGCAAGACCGCCAGTCGCGGCAAAGCGCCGGGTGCGTGATCTGTTGCACAACCTCCAGTTCGGCAGGCTATGATCAGGCCGGGATGAAAAACCGGGGCTGAACGGCAAGTGAGCGGAATCGGCGAGACTGGGGAGGAAGGCGAGCGCGGCGCACGTCGCTGGCTGGCCGAAGTGCGCTGGCATCTGGGGGCGGCCTTTGCCGATCTTGGCAATGCGATCGCGCCGTCGCTGTGCCTCGCCTGTCATGATCGCACGGCCGCCCATGACGCGCTTTGCGCCGGCTGTTGGCAGCAGGTGACTTTCATCACGCCGCCGCTGTGCCACCGGCTTGGCCTGCCGCTCCCTTTCGGCAGTGACGGCCCGCAGATTTCGGCCGCGGCGGCGGCCGATCCGCCGCCCTATGACCGCGCACGCGCCGCGGCTGTCTTCGGAGGTGTGGTCCGCGAACTCATTCACGGCTTTAAATATGCCGATCGCCATGAGGCGCGCCGGCTGTTGGCACGGTGGATGATGCGGGCAGGAAATGAGATCCTGACCGATGCCGAGCTTCTCGTGCCTGTGCCCATGACTCGCTGGCGGCTCATGCGCCGGCAGTTCAACCAGGCAGCGCTGCTGTCGCGCGAGGTCTCGCAGTTGAGCGGCGTCGCGTTCGATCCCTTTGTCCTCGCCAAGATCAAAACAACGCCGACTCAGGTCGGTTCGAGCGCGGCGCAGCGGGCTACGAATGTCGCCGGGGCCTTTGCGGTGACGGCTGCTGCGCGAGACCGGGTCGCGGGACGGAACGTCATCGTCGTTGATGATGTGATCACGACGGGCGCCACGGTCGGCGCGTGCGCGAGGGCGTTGAGGGCGGCTGGTGCGGCGCGCGTCGATGTGCTGGCGGCCGCCATGGTCGCCGATCCGCGCAGGGTCGATCTCTAGCTGATTTCAAGAGGCGAGCCTTGCGCGCACCGTTATGCAGGACAGCGTGTGGCATCCCTCGTCCTCGGGTGCGGGAGGCATTACATTTGTGCTGCAATACGTCCGATTCCCGAGAGGCCCGCTCGCTCATGCCCAAGGTGGTCATCTACACGAGAGATTGGTGCGGATACTGCGATGCCGCGCGCCGGCTGCTCTCGTCCAAGAATGTGCCCTTTCAAGAGATCAATCTGACCGGCAAGCCGGCAGAGCGCGAGGAGCTCGTTGAGATGGCCGGCGGGCAGACTACCGTGCCGCAGATCTTCATCGATGACATGCATGTCGGCGGATGTGACGAGCTTTATGCCCTTGACCACGCGGGGAGGCTCGACCCGCTGCTCGCCGGCTGATATCGGGTAGGCCGTCGGATCAAGATCTCCAGTGGGATGGAAATGCTCAAGCCGATCCAGTCGGAAGCGCTCTCGCGGCACGCTCGCGTAGCGCACGGTTTCTTCGGTCGGCAGGGCGGCGTCTCCGAAGGCATCTATGCTTCGCTCAACTGCGGGCTCGGGTCGAAGGATGCGCGCGATGTTGTGGGCGAGAACCGCCGGCGGGTCGCGCACCAACTCGGCGCGACACCGGATGGCCTGCTCACCGCCTACCAGCATCACAGCGCCGACGCGATCGTGGTTACCGAGCCCTGGACGTTCGAGACCATGCCGAAGGCGGATGCACTCGTCACGGCGACGCCGGGCATCGCCGTAGGTGCGCTCGCCGCCGATTGTGCACCGGTACTTTTTGCGGACGCGGAAGCGGGCATTGTCGCTGCCGCCCATGCTGGCTGGAAGGGTGCGCTCGGCGGCGTCCTCGAGTCGACCGTCGCAACCATGGAGAGGCTCGGCGCGCGCCGGGCGAGCATTTCCGCGACGCTCGGCCCGTGCATCGGTCCAACGGCCTATGAGGTCGGTCCCGAGTTCGAGGCAAATTTCATCACCAAATCAGCCGATTATGCTGGATTTTTCAAAAGGTCCTCAGCGGACGCGCGGCCATACTTCGATTTGCCTGCCTTTGTGCTCGCGCGCCTCGGGGCCATGCGGCTCGGCACTGTCGAGAGCCAGACACGGTGCACGTATTCGTGCGCGGAGCATTTTTTCAGCTATCGTCGCACGACCCATCGGCGCGAGCCGGACTACGGCCGCCAAATCTCCGCCATCGTCCTGCTGTAGTTTTTCCACAGTTTACCGATCAAGTGTCTGCTAACTTCTGATTCAGAAACAGGAAAGCTGGCGCGTCCATCTGGACGGTTAGGGAGCCAGCAGATACAGGATTCGAAAAAGGGTACCGAGTCGAGGCACAACCTCGAGACCGCCATGTCCGTAAGTCGGTCACCGGGTGTCAGCGGAATCACATTGAAGGGGGCGTCACCGTGACCAAATCCGACGCTGAGAGGACATCACGGAGCCGGCTTCGCTCCGTCGCACCGGCAGTCATTGCCATCATCGCTTTGGGTCTCGCCGGGTGCGAGTCGAGCGGATCGTCGCTATTCAGCAGCCTGACATCTACGCCCGAGGCTTCGCCGACCCCGGCGAAGCCAGCGCAGCAGGCAACGCTCGCACGAGTCGCACTCGCGCCCGTGATCGGAGCGCCGGATGCCGTATCGCGGCAGATCGGCGAGCAGATCGTGCAGTCGGCGGAGCGCCAGCGCATCACGCTGATCAACGATCGCGATGCCAAGGGTGACTACACGCTGCGCGGCTACATCGTCGCATCGAAGGATCGTTCCCAGACCAAGGTCTCGTACATCTGGGATCTCACGGATCCGACCGGGAAGCGCGTTCATCGGGTAACCGGCGAGGAGATGGCGCCAGCTGGAACCGCGAAGGATCCCTGGTCCGCCGTTACGGGTGCGGTGACGCAGATCATCGCCGACAAGACGGCGGCGCAGCTCGCCACGTGGATCGCGGCCCACCGTCCCGCGGGCGCGCCGCCTGTGGCCGGCTCGGTTCAGCCGTCTGACGCGCCGCAGCCCGTCGCGTCCTCAGCTGCTGCGCCTGCGCCTGAGCAGGCTGCCGCACGCACGACGACCGCTAGCCTTCCGTCGAGCGGCGATGTCGCTGCGATCGTTCCGACCGTTGCCGGCGCGCCCGGCGATGGCAACACGGCACTCTCGAGCGCGCTCCAGCGCGAGCTCTCTCGCCAAGGCGTGACCATGGCCAACCGGCCTGGCGCGTCCTATCGCATCGAGGGCAAGGTGGTGCTGGCTGCGGGCCAGGGCGGCAAGCAGACGATTCAGATCGACTGGCTGGTTCGTGATCCCCAGGGTCGTTCGCTCGGAACCGTCTCGCAGAAGAACGAAATCCCCGAAGGTTCGCTCGATGGCACTTGGGGGAACACGGCCGACGCTGCCGCCGGCGCTGCCGCGCAGGGCATCCTGAAGCTGCTGCCGCAGACTGCCGCCTCTGCCTCGCGAGGCTAGCTGGCTCTGCAACGCCCACTTACAGAACGATTTGAGAAGCATCCCGGCCCTCGCGCCGGGATGTTTCGTTTTGCGGCCGCAGCTCGGCCCCGCCGGCCATCTTGACCGGCTCTTGCCAGCCACCTAGCGTCTCATTCCAAGGTCGAAAACATCTCAACAATCGGGAGGATGCCGTGGCTCGCAACTATCTGAAACGTGCCGCGCTGCAGGCAGGGCCGCGCGCCGTCGAAGTCGAGAACACGGTCCGCTGCATGATCGCGGACATCGCCGAGAACCGCGACGAGGCTGTCCGCCGCTATGCCCGCGATCTCGACAAGTGGACGGGCGAGTTCCGCGTGCCGCAGGCGCGCATCGACGAGGTATCGCGCACGCTGCCGACGACCTTCAAGGAGGACTTCGCCTACTGCCAGGCGCAAGTGACCGAGTTCGCCAAGCGACAGAGAGAAAGCCTGCAAGAGTTCGAGACGGAACTTACGCCCGGCGTCCTGCTCGGCCAGAAGCTGATCCCGGTCTCGACCGTGGGCTGCTACATCCCCGGCGGCAAGTATCCGCTCATCTCCGCGGCAATCATGAGTGTCGGCACGGCCAAGGTCGCCGGCGTCGGACGCATCGTCGCCGCCGCACCGCCGCGCGGGCCCGATGGCATCTACCCGCAGACGCTCTATGCGCTCCATCATTCAGGCGCCGACGAGATCTATTGCGTCGGTGGCGTGCAGGCCATGGCGTCGATGGCGCATGGCTGCGTGGGCATGCCCCGCGTCGATATGATCACCGGTCCCGGCAATGCTTTCGTCGCGGAGGCCAAGCGCCAGCTCTTCGGCATGGTCGGCATCGACCTTCCGGCAGGCCCGACCGAGATCCTCGTCATCGCCGATGACACCGCCGATCCGGCGCTCGTCGCGACCGATCTTCTCGGCCAGGCCGAGCACGGGCCGGACAGCCCTGCGTGGTTCGTCACGCCCTCGGAGAAGATGGGCCGCGCCGTGCTTGCCGAGGTCGAGCTGCAGCTCAAGACGCTGCCGACCCGAGAGGTCGCGTCGCGCTCATGGGCCGACTGGGGTGAGATCGTTGTCGTCGGAAGCGACGACGAGGCCATCGCGGTCTCCGACGAGTACGCGCCGGAGCACCTCGAAATCCAGACCGGACGCGACGACTACTATCTCGAGAAACTCAAGAACTACGGCTCGCTTTTCATTGGCGAGGAGTCGACCGTTGCCTATGGTGATAAAGGCATCGGCACGAACCACACGCTCCCGACGTCTGGTGCTGCGCGCTACACGGGCGGGCTCTGGGTCGGCAAGTTCATCAAGACCGTCACCTACCAGCGCCTCACGCGTCGCGCGTCCCTCGAAGCCGCCCCGATCATCGCGCGCGTCTGCCACGAAGAGGGCATGCTCGCACACGAGATCACTGCGACCGTCCGCGCCAAGCGTTTTGCCGGGGCGAACTAGGGGGGAAATGGAGGGAAACGCCATGACAACGGACAAAAGCCGTCCCGTGCTCGCGCTTGCGATGGGAGATCCTTGCGGTATCAGCCCTGAGCTCACCGCGAAGATCATCATGGATGCCGAGGTCCGCGCTGCAGCCGACGTGATCGTGATCGGCGACCGCCGCGTACTTGCCGAGGGCGAGTCCGTGGCGGGCCTCGCCTGCGACTGTCGCACGTGGAAGCCCGGCGCGCCGGTCATGTTCGATGGGGCGCCGGTGTTCGTCGATCTCGGTCATCTCGATCCGGCGCGCGTGACGCGTGGAACGGCGTCGCGTATGGGCGGGACGTTCGCTTTGGCGAACTTCCGCGCCGCACTTCGCCTCGGTGCAGCCGGCGGTGCGGATGCCGTGACGTTCACGCCCTTCAACAAGTATGCCATGAAGCTCGCGGATGGCTCCTACGAGGACGAGATCGCGGTTATCACCGAGGAGAGCGGCGCGGCGCGTCCTGGCCGCGAGTTCAATATTCTCGATGGCCTGTGGAACGCCCGTATCACGAGCCACGTGCCACTGAAGGACGTAGCGCACTACATAACGAAGGAAGCGATTATCAACGGGCTTGTGCTCACGGATCGCTGCATGCGCGATGTCGGTATAGCCCGCCCGCGCATTGCCGTAGCCGGACTGAATCCCCATGCCGGCGACGGTGGTAACTTCGGTCGCGAGGAGATCGACATCATCGAGCCTGCTGTCGCCGCAGCGAAGGCGCAGGGCATCCTATGCGAGGGACCATTTCCTTCGGACACGGTCTTCCTGCGCGCCAAGCGCGGAGATTTCGATGCCGTGCAGACCATGTATCACGACCAGGGTCAGATCGCGATGAAGCTCATGGGCTTCGAGAGCGGCATCACGCTCATCGGCGGCTATGCCTTTCCGGTGTGCACGCCCGCGCACGGCACGGCGTATGACATCGCGGGCAAGGGCATCGCCAATCTCGGCGCGACGCGCAATGCATTGCTGATCGCCGCGCGCATGGCGAAGCCGCAATCACTCGATCCGGCAGAACGTGGACGTCGGGTCGCTGAGATCTTCGCCAAGGCCGCTGCGTAAAAGCGCAAAGACCATGCGCCCTGCGCGCGCGTGCGTCCCGCGTTCCCATCTGCCCGATTGGGACCGACTGGGGCTCTGGCAGTAGGCGAACCGCCACTACATCCTGAACACGCCGAACTTCGTTTCGGCGATAGGTCGCTCGAAGCATACGGCGAGCGCAAGGCCGAGGACGCGCCGCGTTTCCGAGGGTGCGATGATGCCGTCATCCCAGAGCCGGGCAGTGCCATAGTAAGGCTGCCCTTGGTGTTCGTAGGCGTCGAGCATGGGCTGCTTGAAGGCTTCCTCTTCGGCCTGCGACCAGTCCTTTCCCTCAGCCTTCATGTTGTCGCGTCGCACGGTCGCTAGCACGCTTGCTGCCTGCTGCCCGCCCATTACCGAGACGCGTGCATTGGGCCAAGTGAAAAGGAAGCGTGGACCGTAGGCGCGCCCGCACATGGCGTAGTTGCCGGCGCCGTAACTGCCGCCGATGACCAGCGTGAGCTTCGGGACATCGGCATTGGCGACGGCCATCACCATCTTGGCGCCGTGCCGTGCAATGCCGCCGACCTCGGCGTCGCGGCCGACCATGAAGCCCGTGATGTTCTGCAGAAAGAGCAGCGGCGATCTGCGCTGGCAGGCGAGTTCGATGAAGTGCGCGGCCTTTTGCGCGGTCTCCGAGTAGAGAATGCCGTTGTTGGCGAGGATCGCGACAGGCTGGCCCTCGATGTGGGCAAAACCCGTGACCAGCGTCGTGCCGTAGTTCTTCTTGAACTCGTGCATCTCCGAGCCGTCGACGATGCGCGCGATGATCTCGCGGGTGTCGTACTGCGTCATCAGCGAGGCGGGTACGACACCATCAAGCTCTGCCGGATCATAGGCTGGAGGCACGGAAGCGCGCGCCGGCGTCGTGGCGCCCGCGCGCGCCGGAAGCGTGCCGATGATGCCGCGCGCAATATCGAGTGCATGGCGATCGTTGAGCGCATAGTGATCCGCAACGCCAGAGAGGCGCGTGTGCACATCGGCGCCACCGAGATCCTCTGCCGAAACGTCCTCGCCCGTTGCCGCTTTCACCAGTGGCGGTCCGCCAAGAAAGATCGTGCCCTGGCGGCGCACGATGATGGTTTCGTCGGACATGGCCGGCACGTAGGCGCCGCCCGCCGTGCACGAGCCCATGACCACGGCGATTTGAGGAATGCCATCCGCCGACATGCGCGCCTGATTGTAGAAGATACGGCCGAAGTGATCGCGATCAGGGAAGACATCCGTCCAGTGCGGCAGGTTTGCGCCCCCGGAATCGACGAGATAGAGACAGGGGAGGCCGTTCTCCCACGCGATCTCCTGCGCGCGGAGGTGCTTCTTTACCGTCAGGGGATAGTACGTGCCGCCTTTGATGGTCGCGTCATTGCAAACGATCATGCAGAGCCGCCCGGCGATGCGGCCAATGCCGGTGATGACACCCGCGCCGTGAATATCGCCGCCGTACATGTCATAGGCAGCGAGCTGTGAGAGCTCGAGGAACGGCGAGCCGGGGTCGATCAGCCCTAGCACGCGGTCGCGCGGCAGGAGCTTGCCGCGGGCTAGGTGGCGTTCACGCAGGCGCTCGGGGCCGCCTACCGTGGCGGCGCAGCGCTTCTCCGAGAGGTCCGCGACGAGAGCCGCCATTTCCGCGCGGTTAGCCGCATAGTCTTCCGAGGCGGTGTTGATCGCTGTTTTCAGCCTCGCCATGAGCGTCCTGCCCTTCCTCGACGACCGAGCGCCGAACGTCTTATTGCTCTTGCGCTATTTTAACTACGAGGCAGGCCGGGCATCGGCAAGGCTCGCTTTCCGCTCCCAATTAGGAATTCCCTCCTGAACCGCTGTGAGACGGGTGCGGCACTAACAGCCGAGCCGCATCATGTGGTTGACGAAGCCACAACCCACACCTAGGAATTGCGCACGTCTGCATAGGCATGATGCGGATGACTGGGGTTCGAGTTGGTTTTTTCAGGGGGATGCCATGGTTGATCCGTCGGACGACGGCGAGGCGTTGGAGCGGGGCACCCGCCGGCCGAACCCGGTCGATATTCATGTGGGTAACCGTGTGCGGCTTCAGCGCATGCTGATCGGCATCAGCCAGGAGAAGCTTGGCGAACGCCTCGGCCTGACGTTCCAGCAGGTACAGAAGTACGAAAAGGGCATAAACCGCATCGGCGCGAGCCGCCTGTTCGAGCTTTCACGGGTGCTCGGCGTGCCCGTTCAATTTTTCTACGAGGACGCGCCGGTCAGCGGCGCTCAGAGCGCAGCTCCGGGCTTCGCCGAGCGCTCATCCGACAGTCACGTCTTCGAGTTCCTGAGCAGCCGCGAGGGGCTGGAGCTCAACCGGGCTTTCTCGCGCATCACGGATCCGAAGGTGCGCAAGTCCGTGCTCGATCTCGTGCGCTCGCTCGCCGACGAGGTAGGCAGCGGTGAATATGAGGCGCCGTCAGGCTGAGCGCGATACACTAAGGGGTGAAAGCGGTGCCGGTGCACGAGCGCCGCGCACCGTTTTTGTTTTGAGGAGCGCGCATATGGCAGCGACGGCTTCGCCTTCCCGTACCGGCGCGATCGCGCCCGATACGACGGGGCTCAACTTCTTCCGAGCCGATCCCTCGCTCATGGATCTGCTGCGCATCCATCTGCCGCAGACTATTCTCGCGCACATCGAGCCGCATCTCGACCGCCTCGGTGCGCTCGCCGGGGATCATCTCGACAGTTGCGCCCGTCTCGCCGATCGCCATCCGCCGATACTCCATGCCCGCGACCGCTTCGGCAATGATGTTCAGCACATCGAATATCACCCCGCCTACCGCGAGCTCGAGCGCGTCGGCTTTGGTGAGTTCGGCATTCATGCCATGTCACATCGGAAGGGCATTCTCGGTTGGTCCGGCACGTACCCAGCCGCGGCAAAGCACGCCTTCACCTATCTCTTCAACCAGGCCGAGTTTGGCATGGGCTGTCCGCTGAACGTAACGGACGGCGCAGCGATGCTGCTCTCGCGTTACGGTGATGAGGTGCTCAAGTCGAAGTACCTCGATCGTCTCACCGAAACGGATATGAGCCGCCTCACGCAGGGCGCGCAGTTCATGACTGAGAAGGAGGGCGGTTCGGATGTCGGCAGCCTGACGACGGTCGCCAAGCCGGAAGGCGACCACTGGCGGCTCTATGGCGACAAGTGGTTCTGCTCGAACGCGGATGCCGAGATCGCCATGCTGCTGGCGCGTCCCGAAGGTGCCGTCGGCGGCACGCGCGGCGTCGGGCTCTTCCTCATGCCGCGCCATCTCGATGATGGCAGCGTGAACAGCTATCGGATCGTGCGGCTCAAGGACAAGCTCGGCACGCGCTCCATGGCCTCGGGTGAGATCAAGCTCGAAGGCGCCGTTGCCTATGCCGTGGGTAAGCTCGACCGCGGCTTCGTGCAGATGGCGGAGATGGTCAACTGGTCGCGGCTCTCGAACGGCGTCAAGTCGACGGCGCTCATGCGTCGCGCACTGCACGATGCGCTGACCGTGGCGCACGGCCGCAGCGCCTTCGGTCGCCGGATCATCGAGCTGCCACTCGCGCGCCGCCAGCTTCTGAAGCTCATCCTGCCGCTCGAGCAGGCGCTTTCCATGTGCTTCGTGACCGCAGACGCGCTCGACCGCGCCGAGCTCGGTGGCAGCCAGGAAGCGGCGGCGCTCGTTCGGATGCTGACGCCCGTTCTCAAGTACCGCTCGACGCGTGATGCACGGAAGATGACCGGCGATGCGCTCGAGTTCCGCGGCGGCATTGGCTATGTAGAGGAGTTCGCCTGCGCGCGCCTATTGCGCGATGCTCACCTCGGTTCGATCTGGGAAGGAACAGGCAACATCGTCGCTCTCGATGCCCTGACCCGTGCTGTGGGCCGGCATAGCGCCGAGGCGGCGCTCTCCGCTGATCTCGCTGTGCGTCTCGATGAGAGCCCTGGCGTGCCCGTGGCCTTCCGCGACCGCCTGCGCCGCAATGTCGATGCCGCCATCGGCTTCGCGCAGCGTGTTGCCCGCGAGGCCAGCAACGAAGCCGATGCGCGCCGCGCGACGAGTGTGCTCTATCACGTCGCGAGCGCGGTCTATCTCGCCTGGGAAGCTGACCGCATCCAGAAGCAGCGTGGGGATGCCCGCCGCTTGCTGCTCGCGCGGCTGGTGCTCGATCATCGGCTCGCGGCGCGCGATCCCTTCGCGCTCGAAGCCGGCCGCGGCGAGGATCGGATCGCCGATCTCCTGCTCGGCAGCAATCCGGCGCCGATGCGCGAGGTCGCGGATCTGGTTGCGGCTTGAGACGCCGGCTGCTGCCATTGCTGCGGTTGCGAGCAAGCTGCATCGCTCTGCTCCAGGACTAAGGTTATAAGCGGCGGTCTGCTGCTTCGAGGCTTATCCGCCGCCACAACCGAAATTGGCTCGTCTCATGTCCGCTCAGACCAAAGCTGGTCAGTCCCCGGTTGGGCAAACCCAGGCCGCCCCTGGCGGAGAAGCGCGCGCCGTGGCCGCTGCCGCGCTCGGATCTTCGCTCGTCGGCACCGTGCCGTATTTCGCGATCGGTCTCTACCAGAGTGGCATGGAAGTCTCGTCCGTGCTCTTCTGGCGCTATTGGATCGCGCTGGGAGTGCTCATTCCTCTCGCCTGGTGGACGAGCCAAAATCTCCGCGCGGAATGGTTCGGCGCGGGACGCGGTCTTTTTCTCAACGGTATTACGCTCGGTGTCGCGCAAACCTACACCTACTTCCGCGCCGTGCAGACCGTGCCGTCCAGCGTCGTCGTCACGGTATTCTTCGTCTACCCGATGATCACCCTCGTTCTCGATCGCTATGTCCATGCGCTGCATATTCGGTGGCAATCGATCGCTGCTGTAACGCTTATTTTCTTTGGAGCCCTGCTCGCCGGGTGGCCCACGCTTGGCCTCGGCAATGCCGATCCAGTTGGTCTCGCCTGTGTGCTGGCGACACCGATCATCTTCAGCGCGTACGTTGCAATCGCGTACCGCTACACGCGGCAGGCATCACCATTCGCTGGCGCCAGCTCAATCTATCTAGGGCTTGGGTGCGGGTATACGGTTGCGGCGTTGCTGTTCGGCGCCTCGTTGATCCCGAAAGCGTCCGCGTGGCCGAGCCTATTTGCCATCGGCCTCATCGGTGGCGCGATCCAGATCGCCTCGTTCGCCTATGCGTTGCCGCGCCTCAGCGCGGGGCGCTACTCGATCATCGTCAGTCTGGAGCTGGTGACGGTCGTTATTGTCGGCGTCCTGCTCCTCGGCGAGCAATTGACGGCCGTACAATTCGCCGGCATCGGCCTTGTCGCGGTGGGCATCGTTGCCGATCGTCTCGTGCGCGCGAAGCGCTGAAATAGAAGCCCCTCGCGCGCGGAGTGGTGTGCGAATCCTACTTAATCACGCCGCAGGCTTGACGATCGCCCGCATCGCCGGTCGGCTGGGTCTTGTAGTCATCGGCCTTGCCGTGGATCATCAGCGCCTTGCCGCGAATGGCGTTGTCGCCCTTGTCGAGCGTTACGAACGAATTGAATACCTGCGCCTTCAGTGTGCCGTCGGCGGCAATGAACTGGTTCGGCATGTCGCCGGCGTGTGGTCCCTTGGCGTCGTTGAAGCCGTGTGCCGCTTTGGCCGGATTGAAGTGCCCGCCGGCGGACATATGACCGCCCGAGTGATCACAATTGCCGGTCTCGTGCACATGGAAGCCAACCCACTGGCCTGCAGGTAGTCCACTCACGTTGAGTTCGATGAGAACGCCCTTGTCGGTGCCGGTCAGCTTCGCGGTACCGGCCTCCTTACCTGCCTTGCTGATGAACGTCGCCGTGGCGCTCGTCGTATCCTGAGCGACGGCAGCCGTTGCGGCGAGGGCAATGGCGGCAGTGCAGGCGAGTAGTGGCCTCATCATGTCGAACCTCCCGAATGTTGATCTTGGCGAACCGTTACAGTGATGAATTGCTCCCCACCTGAACGATTCGCAGGCGCGCGCGTTGCGCGTAAAATAAACTTTAGCGGAGAACGGCCATGCCAGCCAAATCAAAGGCACAGCAGAAGGCAGCCGGCGCGGCACTCGCGGCCAAGCGCGGCGAGGTCAAGAAGAGCAAGCTCAGGGGCGCCTCTCGCGGGATGGTCGAGAGCATGAGCGAGACCGAGCTCAAGAAGATGGCCAAGACGAAGCGCAAGGGTAAGCCCGAGCGCGTCGCCAAGAAATGAGTGCACGCAAGGCTATGCCGCTGCGTGTTTGCTGAGGCCGGCCCAGTCGAAGCTGACGCCGTGGCCAGGGCGGTCCGGTGCAATGGCATTGCCCTCCCGCAGCGGCAGTGATTCACCGATATAGCGGTCGAGCCCGAAGCCGTGGATTTCGAGGAAGCTGCGATTGGGGCAAGCCGCGAGCAGGTGCACGGACACATCGTGCGCGCCATGCGACGTGACCGGCAGGTTGAAGGCCTCGGCGAGGTGCGCGACCTTCATGAAAACCGTCGGGCCGCCGCAGTTCGTGACATCCGGCTCGGGGAAGCTCACGCCGCCGGCGGCAATGAGGGCCTTGAACTCGTAGAGCGAGCGCAGGTTTTCTCCCGTTGCGATGGGCACGCCGCCGTGGGCGACGACCCGTGCGTGGCCCGCGACGTCATCGGGGATGATCGGCTCCTCGAGCCAGACGAGGCCGTACGGCTCGAAGGCCCGCGCGCGACGAATGGCCTCGTCGGCCGTCCAGGCCATGTTGGCATCGGCCATGAGCGGAAATCCCTCGCCGAGATAACCTCTAAGACCCTTGATGCGCTCCACATCCTCCGACATGCGCGGGCGCCCAGCCTTCATCTTGATGGCGCGGAAGCCCTTGGCGAGGTTGGCATCGTGCTCCTTGATGAGATCGTCGACCGTGAGATGAAGGTCGATGCCGCCGGCATAGCAGGGCACGGCCGGATCGTGGCCGCCGAGCAGGCGCCATAGCGGCAGGTTGGCGCGGCGCGCCTTGAGATCCCAGAGCGCCATGTCGAAGGCCGACTGCGCGAGCACGCTCGGCCCCCCGCGTCCGCCATAGTGCAGGCCCCACCACACTTTCTGCCAGAGCCGCTCGATGCGGTCGGCGTCCTCGTGCCCGACGATCTCGGGGATGTCGCGCGCGAGGAGGCGTGCCACGGCGCCGCCATTGTGGCCGGTGGTGTAGGTATAGCCGACGCCTTCCGCGCCATCGGCATCGCGCACGCGGGCGGTGATCAGCTCGAAGGATGTCATCGTGCCGTGCGTCGAGTCCGAAAGCGGGACTGGCAGCGGCACGCGATAGAACCCGGCTTCAATCTTCTCGATGGCGGCCATGAGCGTTTCTCCTGTGATGTTTCTTGTTTGATTCTTCGCGCGGAGCATCGACTGTCGCGTCAGCGCATACTGTCACGATCCGGTGACGCCGCAAGTCATGGCGGTGCAGAGGTCAGGCAGGAGACATGCAGGCCTCGCCCGCGGATGCCCGGCACATGATCGGGGGATCATGTCACATGCCCGGACACCCGCGGGGCAGCCAGTCAAAGCCGAGCGGCACCAGAGCAAATCTCCAGCAAGGGAGGCAAGGGACCCTTCGGAGATCAGGCGCAGGCCACAGCGGCCGCAAGACCGGCTTCCTTACAGGAGCCGCCATCCCCCTCGATGGCGGTTCCATTTCGGATCCGGTGTTGCTCCACATAAGCCTTCGGATCCGCGTGCTGCCGGGACCCGGCAAGCGCCCGGCCAGGAAACTAATCTATACTATTCTAGTCAAGTATAATTGTATCCAACCGCCATGCACGGCGTGGCGGCCCATTATGCAGTGCGGCAAACTAAAACTAGACTACCGGAGTCATCAAATGTAGCAAGGCCCCTTGGGTGGCGCGCGCCAGCCCCGCGCCGGAGCGCTTAAGAGCGTTCGGCCGATGGACGAGGGCGGTACGTCGCCCGCAATGCCGCACAAGGGAAAAGCTGCGTGAGGACCACCGTTTTCAGCGCTCAACAGACCGGGGCTGGCACGATCGTCACGGCTGGTCGGCGCGGGCGCCAACTTTCGATATGCGTTGTCGTGGGCCTCTTTTGGGCGATGAACCTCGCGCAGATGCCGGCCATGGCCCAAGTGGCACCGCAAGCGGCGCCGCAGGAGGCGCCCTCGCCGGCCGCGCCCTCTCCCGGACCCGCCGTAGACCTTCCGACGACAGCACCGCAGGCGCCCGTATCCGGCGAGGCCCCACAGGGCACAATCGCGCTGCCCGGCGGCGTTCCGGTAATGCCGGCTCCCGCAAGCGCCGATCGATCTCATCTGCCGCATGACCTCTCGCCCTGGGGCATGTTCATGGCGGCTGACATCGTCGTGAAGGGCGTGATGATCGGCCTCGCAGTCGCATCCTTCGCGGTCTGGACAGTCTGGCTCGCCAAGATCATGGAGCTGATTGCGGCACGCTTCGGCCTGCACCGCGGGCTCAGGGCTCTCGCGCAAGAGCCATCGCTCGATTCGGCAGCCGCGCATCTGACTCGCCGGACGTTCGTCGCGAAGGGCATGGTCCAGCTTGCGCAGGCCGAGATCGACCTCTCCGACGATGTGCTCAACGGCGCCGGCCTCAAGGAGCGCGTCGCCTCGCGGCTCCAGGGTCTCGATGCCGCGCTCACGCGGCGGATGCGGCGCGGCATGAGCCTGCTCGCGACCGTCGGTGCGATCGGACCATTCGTCGGGCTGTTCGGCACGGTCTGGGGCATCATGAACAGCTTCATCGGCATCTCGAAGTCGCAGACGACGAGCCTTGCCGTCGTCGCGCCGGGTATTGCCGAAGCGCTGCTCGCCACTGGCATCGGCCTCGTCGCGGCAATCCCCGCAGTCATCCTCTACAATCAGCTTAACCGCTCGATCGCGACGTACCGCGCGCTCGTGCGCGAGACGAACGATGAGGTCCAGCGGCTCGTTTCCCGCGACCTCGATCGCCGCGCCGCGAACAGGCCGCCGGCTGCCCTCGTCAGGCGGGGCTGAGCGTCATGGCTGGCGGCATCCGCGACAGCGACGACGGTGACGACGATGAGATGAGCGAGATCAACGTCACGCCGTTCATCGACGTGATCCTCGTGCTGCTTATCGTCTTCATGGTGGCAGCGCCGCTCTCGACGGTCGATATCGCAGTGCAATTGCCGGCCGCGACGGCCAAGCCGCAGCCGCGTCCGGAGAAGCCGATCTACGTGACGATCAAGGCGAACCTCGAGATCGCGATCGGTGAGGATACAGTTGGAAAGGCGATGTTCCTGTCGACGGTTGCGCGCGTGACCAACGGCAATCGCGATACGCGCCTGTTCCTTCGCGCGGACAAGACGGTGCCCTATGGCGAGCTGATCGCCGTGCTCGATCAGCTTCGCGCGGCAGGTTACCTCAAGGTTGGTCTTGTGGCCCTCGAAGCCGTGCGGCCACCAGAGTTCGGCGCGCCGGCAGCACCGGCGGCTCCTGCAGCGCCACCGGCCGGCAATCCCTGACCTTCTAGGTGCGCGCCCGCTTGAGATCGGGCGCCTCGCCCTCGTCGACGAGCTGCGCCTTAACCTCGGCGAGTGTCAGCGTCTTGCTCTCGTTGCTGCCGAGGCGCCGCATGGCAACCTTGCCTTCCTCGGCTTCGCGTTTGCCGACGACGAGGATGACGGGTGTCTTGGCGAGGGAGTGCTCACGCACCTTGTAATTGATCTTCTCGTTGCGAAGATCCGTCTCGATGCGCAGGCCAGCGCGGCGCAGCTCGGCCGCAACTTTCAGCGCATACTCGTCGGCATCCGAGACAATGGTCGCGATGACGGCCTGCACGGGTGCGAGCCACAGCGGGAAGTGTCCCGCCGTGTTCTCCGTGAGGATGCCCATGAAGCGCTCGAGCGAGCCGAACATGGCCCGGTGGATCATGACCGGCGTGCGCTTCTCGCTATTGGCGTCGATATAGAAGGCGCCGAAGCGTGCAGGCAGATTGAAGTCGACCTGAGTTGTCCCGCACTGCCATGTGCGGCCGATCGCATCGCGCAGGTGATACTCGAACTTCGGGCCATAGAATGCGCCTTCGCCTTCCGCGATCGACGTCCTGATGCGATCGTTCGATTGGCGCTTGATCTCGTCGAGCACGCTCATCATCGCGGTCTCGGCCTTGTCCCAGAGCTCGTCTGCGCCGACGCGCTTCTCAGGACGTGTGGCGAGCTTGATGTGGACGTCTTCGAAATCGAAGTCCTTGTAGATCGACAGCATGAACTGATTGATGTCGAGGCACTGCTCGGCGATCTGGTCTTCCGAGCAGAAAATGTGCGCGTCATCCTGCGTGAAGGCGCGCACGCGCATCAAGCCGTGCAACGCGCCCGAAGGCTCGTAGCGATGCACACAGCCGAACTCCGCGATCTTTATCGGCAGCTCGCGATAGCTCTTGAGGCCATGCTTGAAGATTTGCACGTGACCCGGGCAGTTCATCGGCTTCAGAGCGAAGACGCGCTCGTCCTCCGTCTCGGTGACGAACATGTTCGCGTGGTAGGTTTCCCAGTGGCCGGAAGTCTCCCAGAGCGAACGCTCGAGAAGCTGCGGCGAGTTCACCTCGACATAGCCCTCTGCAACCTGGCGCCGGCGCATGTACCCAATGAGGCCTTGGAATAGCGTCCAGCCCTTCGGATGCCAGAAAACGGTCCCCGGCGCGTCGTCCTGGAAATGGAAGAGATCCATCTCGCGGCCGAGCTTGCGGTGGTCTCGCTTCTCCGCTTCCTCCTGCTGCTTCAGGTAATCCGCAAGCTCCTTCTCGTCGGCAAAAGCAATGCCGTAGATGCGCTGGAGCTGCGGCCCCTGCGCGTCGCCGCGCCAGTAGCTTCCTGAGAAGCGCGTAAGCTTGAACGCCTTGCCGATCTGCCCGGTCGAGGTCATGTGCGGGCCGCGGCACAGATCCAGCCATTCGCCCTGGCTGTAGATCTTGACGTCCTCGCCCTGGGGAATGGCGTCGACCAGCTCGACCTTGAAGAGCTCGCCCTTGGAGCGGAAGTAATCCTTAGCCTTGTCGCGGCTCCACACCTCCTTCTTGAAGGGGGCGTTGCGCGCGATGATCTCGTGCATCTTCTTCTCGATGACCGGGAGGTCCTCGGGCTTGAAGGGCTCCTCCTTCGCGAAGTCGTAGAAGAAGCCGTTCTCGATGACCGGGCCGATGGTCACCTGCGTGCCGGGCCAGATGGCCTGCACGGCCTCGGCGAGAACGTGTGCGGTGTCATGCCGGATGAGCTCCAGCGCTTCCGGGTCGGTCCGCGAGACGAACCGGATCTGAGCATCGGCATTGATTGGATCTGCGGCGTCGCTGAGCGCGCCATTGAGGACCATCGCAACGGTACGCTTCGCCAGCGATGGAGCGATCGATTTCGCCACATCGAGGCCGGTGGTACCGGCGGGGACTTGGCGCTTGGCGCCGTCCGGAAATGTCAGGGTGATCTCGGCCATGGTATCCAGCTCCTCTCACTCTCTGCCAACCACGCAGGTAAGACGGATGTCTTGCGGATGGGGCTTTTGGCAGCTGTGCGGGGCCAGTGTCAAGGCAAGCGCGCCTGAGAATAAGGCACCTGACCGGTGAGGCTGCACAAGGTGTCGCGCGCGAGATGGCTGGCGCCGGCGGGGCCGTTTATGTAACGTACGGCCGCCGACGCGGGTCAGCCCCGGTGCCTCGGCGGAGAAAGAAAGGCCGCGATCCGCGCGATGAATCGTTTTGAACGCCTGTTCGGCTTCCGGGGCGAGGCCAAGGTGAAATATCTCGACGGCGAGTTTCAGGTCGTCTCGCCAGGGGACTATGTCCTCTGCGCCGTTACGGGAGAGCCGATCCCCCTTGCGGAACTGCGCTACTGGAGCGTCGAGCTGCAGGAGCCCTATGCCACGGCAGAAGCCTCGCTTCGCCGTCATCTGGAGACCCGCCGCCCGAGCGGGGCGCGCTAGGTTCGAGATTGCAGGATATTTGCGCTGGCCAGCAGGTTGCAATCGGCTTCCGCAAACGTAGAATTGAGTTGATTTCAGTAGTGATTGGCTGGCCAAGATCGTGCCGCACTTGTAAGGCTAGTTGCCCGAGCAGGGTCTTACATTCGACTGGGTCGTTTCTGAATTCGCGCAGTGCGAGATGTACGGCCTGTGGAGAGACGAGATGCACTTTGCGCGTACTGCGCTGATCGCCGCACTTTTGGCCTGCCCGCTCTGCCAGCCCGCCAACGCGCGCGGTGACGAGACTCAGGCCGAGGTCAACCCGTCCCTTGGTGGATATCTCGCGGGCCGCGTAGCGCGCGGCCAGCACGATACGGAATCGGCGTCGCAATTCTTCAAGCGGGCCCTCTCGCGGGATCCAACGAACGAGACGCTCTTAGAGCAGTCGCTCCTCATGGATCTGACCGAGGGAGAGATCGCGGAATCCGTCGATCTGGCGCAGCGCTTGCTCGAGGTTCATTCCGCGCACCGTGTCGCCGGTCTCGTGCTCGGCGTCGACGCGGCCAAGAATTCGAACTACGCCGACGCCAACGAGAAATTCAAGCGCTCGGCGGTGAGCCTCGTCGGCGAGGTCACGAGCACGCTTGCAGGTGCCTGGGCCCGATACGGACGTGGTGACGTCGATGGCGCGCTCGCCCAGCTCGATGGTCTCAAGCAGGCTGACTGGGCGCAGTTCTATCTCCGCTATCACAAGGCCCTGATCAGCGATCTCGCCGGGCGCCACCAGGAAGCAGGCCGCCTCTATGAGCGCATCTTCCGCAGCGAGCAGCGCCTCGTCCGCCTGACGCTGGCCTATGCCCAGCACGCAGCGGCGCGTGGTGACCGCAAGCTCGCGCGCTCGATCGTTGCCGAGCATATGCGGCGCACGACCGGGAACGTCCATCCCTACATCATCGCTCTCGGTGAGGCGCTCGAAGGGAACGACAAGATCCCGCTTCTGATCACGGACCCTAAGCAGGGTCTGTCTGAGGTCTTCTTCGGTCTCGGCGAGGCGCTATCGAGTGAAGGCGGCATCGGCTTCGGCACGGTCTATCTGCAACTCGCGCTGCATCTCGACCCATCATCCCCGTTTGCGCTCGCCGCATTGGCCTCGGTCTACGAGACGACGAAGCGCTATGAGAGTGCGATCCGGATCTACGAGCGCATTCCCGAAGGCACGCCCATGCAGGCCTCCATCAGGGTCCGCAAGGCGCTGCTGCTCAATCAACTCGAGCGCGTCGATGAATCGCGTATGCTGCTCGAGCGTATGGCCGACGAAGACAGTTCGGACATCCGCGCGCTCGACGCTCTCGGCAATATCATGCGCTCGCGCAAGCGCTACGACGAAGCCATTACCTACTACGACCGCGTCATCGAGCGGATCGGCCCGCCGCAGAAGCAGCATTGGGGGCTCTTTTTCGCCCGGGGTACGTCCTACGAGCGAACCAAGAACTGGCCCAAGGCAGAAACCGATCTTCAGCGGGCGCTGAAGCTGTCGCCCGACCAGCCGTCGGTGCTGAACTATCTCGGCTATTCCTGGGTCGATCAGAACAAGAACCTGAAGCTGGGCATGGAGCACATCCGCAAGGCCGTGCGACTGCGTCCCGATGACGGCCATATCGTCGACAGCCTCGGCTGGGCGCACTATCGCCTCGGCAACTACCGGGAGGCCGTTCGCTATCTCGAGCGGGCCGTCGAGCTGATGCCGCAGGATCCGATACTCAACGATCATCTCGGCGACGCCTACTGGCGCGTTGGCCGTCGGCGCGAGGCCCGCTTTCAATGGAACCAGTCCCTGACGCTCAATCCCGAGCCGGAGGATGCCGACAAGATCAAGTCGAAGCTGGCTGATGGTCTTCCTGTGCGTGCGCAGCCGCGCACGGTGAAGCGTCCTAACCAGCAGGCGCGTGGCGACGTGCAGCGCAAGAAGCGCACCGAGGTATCGCCGGCCTCGCCACAGCTTCGGTAGATGTCCGAGATACTCACCGAAGCCGCGCGCGCGAAAGTTAATCTGACCCTTCGCGTGTTGGGCCGTCGGTCGGACGGATATCACGAACTTCAGAGCCTGGTCGCATTCGCCGACATTGGCGATGAGGTCACCCTGCGCGTGGGCGCGCCGCGCGGTGTAACGGCCAGCGGCCCCTATGCCAGCGCGATCGACGGCGAGAACATCGCGGTCCGCGCCCTGCGGCGCCTTGCGGAGACCGCGCCAGCCCTCGTGCTCGGCGGCGTGCACATCGAGAAGCGGCTGCCGGTCGCGGCAGGCATCGGCGGCGGGTCGGCCGACGCCGCGGCGGTTCTGCGTGCAGTCCGACGCGCCAATCCGGGGCTCGCTTCGGAGGTCGACTGGCTGGGGGCGGCCGCCTCACTCGGGGCCGATGTCCCTGTTTGTCTCGCCAACACGGCCCACCTCATGTGGGGCATTGGGCGAGAGATGGCACCGGTCCCATCCCTGCCACCCCTTCCCGCGGTGCTCGTCAATCCGGGGGTACCACTTGCGACCGTCGCTGTTTTCGGGGGCCTGGGCGCGCCACCAGCACCCGAGACTATGCGGCCCCCGGACGTGCCTAGCCCATTCCCGGACATGAGCTCGATTGCGGCATACCTCCGCGCCTCCGGCAACGACCTCGAACCGGTCGCGGGCGGGCTCTGCCCAGCCATTGGCGCGGTGCTGGCCGCTCTCAGCGCCGAGCACGGCGCTGTCCTGGCCCGCATGTCGGGGAGCGGCGCGACGTGCTTCGGCCTCTTCGAGACACCCGCTGCCGCCGAGGCGGCATCCCGACGGATAAGCGCACTCAATCCGGCCTGGTGGACTGTCGCGACCACACTAAGCTGAAGGCTCGCAATGCTTGATGCCGAGTTGTACTCCCCGAGAGGAATTTACCTTCCTGCAAGCAATATGAAACTGCGTAAAGTTGTTAGAAAAGGCTTTACGCGGCCGCAGCCATCCTCCGCCTAGGCTCGCCTCATCGGGTCGAGGAGGCGGAAAACAATGCGGGATGCTAACGGGACACGGTGCCGTCAGGCGCCATGGGAGGGCGTGCGCGCCTTCGCCCGGCGGTTTGGGGCCGACCAGAGCGGCGTCACCATTATCATCTTCGCTCTTGGCTTTTCCGTCTTCGGACTCGCTGCAGCAATTGCGATCGACTACGGACGGGTCGAACTCGAGCGCTTGCGCATGCAACGGGCGATCGATGCCGCGGCGCTCGCGGCGGCACACCGGCTCGGCAGGGACGATCAGGAGGAGTCGGGTCCGGCGGCTGCAGAGGCCTTTTTCAAGGCGAACGTGCCGAGCGGAACGAAACTCGCCATTACCGATCTGAAGATGGATCCCGCCGCCGGCACAGTGACGATCTCATCAGGTGGCCGTCATCCCACGACGCTCATGAACGCCTTCGGTGTCAGGGACGTGGGGCTCGCTGCTGGCACGCGGGTCGTGCGCGGCGATGGCACCGTCGAGGTCGCGCTCGTGCTCGACAATTCGGGCTCCATGGCCGGAGGCCCGCTCGAGGAGCTCAAGGACGCCGCGCGCAATCTTGTCGACGTGGTCTTCGCGGGTGCCATGGGCAACGACAAGGTCCACGTCGGCGTCGTGCCGTTTGCGGGTTCCGTGAATGTTGGCGCTCACCGGCGCGACGAGGGTTGGATGGATGCCGGCGGTCATTCACCCGTCCATAGTGAGAACTTCGCGGAGCCGCGAACGCGCTTCCAGCTCTTCGATCAGCTCAGCACGTCGTGGCGCGGTTGTGTGGAGGCGCGCCCGGCTCCCTATGATGTCAACGATACGCCGCCAACGTCCAACACGCCGGCGACGCTCTTCGTGCCCATGTTCTCGCCCGACGAGCCGGACAGCGGCAATGCCAGCGGCGGCTCCTATCCGAACAACTATCTCAATGATTTCGGCGGGAGCTGCCCGACGCCCGAGCAGATTTGCGTCGACTGGAACAAGGACAAGACCATCTGCCGCCAGTACGGCCCGAAACCGCTGACGCCGGCGGAGGCACAGTCGCGCATGTGCAAATATGAAGGCGCCTTGACCCCGTCCGGCCTCGGTCCGAACTACGGTTGCACGACGACGGCGTTGACCGAGCTCACCTCCTACAAGGGGGACGTGACGGCAGCAATCGATGCCATGGTCGCCAATGGGCTCACCAACATCGGCGAGGGTCTGATGTGGGGCTGGCGCCTGCTCTCGCCCGAAGCACCGTTCACGACCGGCCGCTCCTGGAGCGAAAACAAGAATCAAAAGGTCATCGTCCTCATGACGGACGGCCAGAACACCTACACGCGCTACAGCACCAATCACAACTGGACGGCTTACGGCGCCTTCGGCTACGGCGTGAAGGGACGGCTCGGGGCGACCAATACGTCATCGGCGCTCACGAGCGCGATGAACGCCAAAACGCGCGCCGCCTGCGCAAACGCGAAGACCAGCGGCATCATTATCTACACGATCGCCTTCAGGCTCGAGAACGACACCTCGACGCGTGCACTGTTGTCCGACTGCGCATCCGATGGCAGCAAGGCTTTCGCGGCGAGCAACGGTGATGCGCTGTATCAGGTCTTCCAGGCCATCGGCCGCGAGATCTCGAATCTACGCGTAGCCGGCTGATCAGACGCCGCGAATGGTCGGCATTTCGAAATGCCGACCACCGCCCATCCGGCATTTGTCCGGCTACAGCAGGCTTATTCACAGTTTGCGTCACTTGCGGCGATCAGGGAGCAGCAGCTCTCGACGCACTGAAAGACTTTTGCTCCAGGATGCCTTCTGAAGCCGCGATATTGGGCCTTGAGCCCCCGGGCCGAGCCAGGAATTTTGAGCGGGCGGCGCGTGCCACCATGGCTTGGACAATCTGTGGATTGGACCCTCAAAGGTCACACGGCTCGCGTGCTGGAGGCTGGTTACTCGACAAGGTTTCGTGATCACTTGCCGGCATGGGGTAGGCAGGGACCTTGTGGTCGATGCCCGCCTGGGGCGCCTTCATGGCAGCTGGCGCCGCCGGGTTGGTATTGAAGCGGGGTCGTGACGTACGACAGTGTTCGACTTGTCTCGAGTGTGGCTCCCAGCGTGGCGGGGCCCTGCGAATCGAGACGCGACACGGCCGGCGCGTGAAGTGCCTGCCCCGGCAGGGGGCCAGATGTATTGCGTCGCGTGGGTCCTCCGTTTCAGCGGGGGCATGTGACTGTGTTCGAAAGTACCTTCAATCCTTGGACCGGCCTGCGCCGGTTGAGTGCGCTCTTCTTCGTGGCTCTCGCCGTTGGCATCGGCGGGGGCGGTTCCGTTGCGCAGAGCCAGCACGCCGTGGACTTCGGCGTCGAGCCTGCGCACCGTTCCTATCTCCGGGTGCCAGCGAATGCACCGCTACCGGCGACGCGCCGGATTACGATCGGCATGGACAAGTCGATGCTGATCGAGCTGCCGGTCGATCTGGAGAACGTGCTCGTCTCCAATCCCGAAGTCGTCAACGCTGTCGTCAAGTCGCAGCGCCAAGTTTACCTGCTCGCCAAGGACCAGGGTGAGGCCAATGCCTTCTTCATGGGGCCTAATGGACAGAAGGTGTTGCTGCTCGAGATCGTCGTGACGCGCGATCTCACCTCCTTGAGCGACACGCTTCATCGCCTGCTGCCTGGCTCGAAGATCACCGTCGACACGATGGGCGACAACATCGTTCTGAGCGGCAGCGTGATGACGCCGGTGGACGCCAACCGCGCCGCCGAGCTTGCGCAACGTGCAACGAAGAAGAAGGACAAGGAGAGCGTCGTCAATCTCCTGACCGTGGCGGAGCCTGCCAAAGAGCAGGTGTTGCTCAAGGTCACCGTCGCGGAGATGCAGCGCGATGCATTGCGGCGTCTGGGGGTGGACATACCGAATGCTGTTCTGACCTCGGGCAACTTCACTTTTCAGAAGATCATCACCAATGCATTTCCGGTAACGGGTGCAGTTGCGCCGACCATCGCATCGGGCATTCCGGGGGCGGCTGGGTCCTTGGGTGTGGTTGGCTGGCAGTCCGGGAACCAGTCGGTTGCGGCCATTATCGAAGCGCTCGAACGCACCAATCTCATGCGCACGCTGGCCGAACCGAATCTGACGGCGCTCTCGGGCGAGACCGCCAAGTTTCTCGCTGGTGGTGAGTTTCCCATTCCGCTATCGGGCAAGGATGGGGAGCTCAGCGTCGAGTTCAAACAATTTGGCGTCTCAACGACGTTCAAACCGGTCGTTCTGAGCGACGGCCGCATCAGTCTTTCGATTGGAGCGGAGGTGAGTGAGCTGACGAGTGAGGGTGCCGTAGTTACGAATGGTATTTCGATCCCTGCTCTCAAGGTTCGCCGTGCCGAAACGACGCTCGAAATGCCAAGCGGAGGGACGCTCGCGATGGCAGGTATGCTCTCCGACGACACGCGCCAGAATGTCGATGGTGTGCCGGGACTCAAGAACATTCCAGTGCTCGGCCAGCTCTTTCGATCGAACGATTACCGCCGCCGCGAGACAGAGCTCGTCATTCTCGTGACGCCGTATATCGCCACGCACATGACGAAGGCGCAGGCCGCAAAGCCCGACAAGAACTTCGCGCCCGCGAGCGACCTCAAGAGCATCTTCTTCGGTCATATGCATCGCCTCTATGGCCCCATCGGCGGCCCGCTCGAGGGCGAGTTCGGCTTCATCATCGCCTATCCCGATGCGGGCACGAAAGGCTGATCACGATGTCCATTGCTGCACCTACCCTCCGTGCCATGAGCGTTGCCGTTGCGACCGCAGCCATTGTGACGAGCCTTGCGCTCGCCGCGTGCGAAGATCGCGAGCCGCGCCTGCCGGATTACATGGGCGTCGCACTCAACGATGTGGATGCGCGTCATCCTATCGGCTTCGTCGATGGGCACAAGGTCTTGAGCGTCGATGCACCGCCGCGGGCCCGCGACGTCAGCCACAATCAGGCTGCGGACATGCACCGCTTTGTCGAGCGCTATAAGGCGGAGGGCGTCGGGCGGCTGTCCGTTTCCGTTCCCCGACAGGGCGACGCCAGCACATCGCAGGTGCTCGCCGAGCTGGGACGCATTCTGCGCGATGCCGATATCGCGCCGACGCGGGTCGTGCGGACGCGTCACAGCGATGGGCCGCGTCTGCGCCCGGTCGTGCGCCTCAGCTACGCGACGCCCCAGGCGGTCGCGCCAGAATGCGGCCACTGGCATCGGGATGTCGGGCGCGATCCGGAACGGATCAACTACCCCGAGTTCGGTTGCGCGACGCAGCGTAATCTCGCCGGCATGGTTGCCAACTCGCGGGATCTGCAGCGCCCCCAGGATGAGCAGCCGCGCTCGGCGGAGCGGCGCTCGCAAACCTGGAGCAAGTATATCGCTCCCGAGAAGAGTGACGCGGACGGCGTGAAGGCGAAGGCCGAGGACACGACGAAGAAGTAGCCGCCCAGCTTCTGCTCAGCTCGACTTGACGTCGGCCCATTCGGGATGGCGGTCGAACTGCGATTTCACGTACGGGCAGAGCGCGAAGATCTTGAAGCCCTCGCTACGCGCATCGGCGATCAGACGATCGACCATGGCTTTGGCGACCCCCATGCCGCGCATGGAGTCCGGTGCCAGCGTGTGGTCCGCGATGACGAGCGTAGGGCTCGCGCGCGAGAACGTCAGCTCGCCTTCACCCTCGACGCCGTCGATGCGGGCTACATAGCGCCCTTTGGTCGGCGTCAGCTCGCGCTCGATCTTGATGTCGGCCATGTCGTGTCTCCGGTCGAAGGATCGCGGGGCAAGTTCAGCGCGTATTGGCTGACGCCGCAAACATTCTTTGACGGTGCAGGGCGGTCGACCAGAGTAGCCAGCCGCCCTTCTTATCGTTATTTCGCAGCCAGCTTGGCGGCGATATCGGCGACGTGCCGGCCCTGGAAGCGGGCGCCGGCAAGCTCGTTCTCAGAGGGCTGACGCGAGCCGTCACCGTCGGCAATCGTAGTGGCGCCGTAAGGTGAGCCGCCCGTCACCTCTTTCACGCCCATCTGCCCCTGGAAGGAATAGGGCAATCCGACAATGACCATGCCTTGATGGAGGAGAACGGTGTGCGTCGAGAGGATCGTGCTCTCCTGCCCGCCGTGCTGGGTTGCGCTCGAAGCGAACACGCTGCCGACCTTGCCGATCAGCGCGCCTTTCATCCACAGGCCGCCCGTCTGGTCGAGGAAGTTCTTCATCTGCGCGGGCATCCCGCCGTAGCGCGTCGGCACGCCGAGGATGATGGCATCATAGTTCGGCAGATCATCCACTGCTGCGATCGGCGCCGCTTGATCGAGCTTGAAGCCCGACTTCTTGGCGACTTCCTCGGGCACCAGCTCGGGCACGCGCTTGATGTCGACCTGGGCGCCGGCTTCGCGCGCACCTTCGGCGACGGCCTGCGCCATCTTCTCGATGTGGCCGTAGCTCGAATAGTAGAGAACCAGAACCTTGCTCATGACGACGTCTCCATGGCTCGCGAGTTGCGAGATTGTTCGTTTGCGGCCTCGCTCCTGGCTTCGGGCTTGCGAACGGTGAATGCCACGTCGCCTACTGGGCCGAGCCGGACGGTCGGTGCCGTCGATTGCGGTTGTTTAGGGTCTGGCTGATCTGGCATCAATCCATTATCTTGCGGCCACACTGCATCCAATTTGGATACAATTGGGCATGGACAAGCTCGAGGCCATGAACGCATTCGCCAGGGTGGTGGCCCTTGGCAGCTATGCCGAGGCGGGTCGCGCGCTCGGCCTGACCCGCTCGGCTGTCAGCAAGGCCGTGATGGAGCTCGAGCAGGTCCTCGGCGCCCGGCTCCTGGACCGGACGACCCGGCGCGTCAGCCCGACCGAAGCCGGCCTCTCCTACTACGAGCGCTGCCTCGACATTCTCTCGCGCATCGAGGAGACGGAGCTCCAGGTCTCGCGGCTCCACGACGAGCCGAGGGGTGTGCTGCGGATCAACGCGCCCATGTCTTTCGGGATGCTGTATCTCGGCGATGCGATCGCGGCTTTCATGGCCGCCTATCCGGACCTCGGTGTCGAGATGACGCTGAATGACCGCTTCATCGATCCGGTCGAGGAAGGTGTTGACGTCACGATCCGCATTGCGGCGCTCGCGGATTCGAGCCTGATCGCGCGCAAGCTCGCACCTGCCCGACGCGTTCTGGTAGCTTCGCCGGCTTACCTCGCGACACACGGCGCACCGGCAACGCCGGATGATCTCGCCCATCATCGCTGGCTCGGCTACGGCGCCACGGGTCTGCAGCGTTGGTCGTACACGAAGGCGGATGGGAGTACGGCAACGGTACCGCTCAAGATCGCGCTGAATGCCAACAACGGCCATATCCTGCGCGATGCGGCGCTCGCCGGGCAGGGTATTGCCGAGCTCCCGACATTCCTCGTGGGGTGCGATCTGGCCGCCGGCAAGCTGACGCTCGTGCTGCCCGGCTTTCAGCGTCCCGAACTCGGCATCTACGCGCTCTACACCCCGAACCGTTATCTCGCTGCCAAGACCCGCGTGTTCATCGACTTCCTGGTCGCCCGGTTCGGCACTTGCCCTGAGTGGGACCGCTTCGATTCCTGAGGCTTCGGATTGGTTGGAAGTGCGTTAGACTGGCGCGCGGAGGAATGAATGTAATGACGGACAAGGCTCACGCGCTCGATCTCGTCCTCTCGCGACGGTCGGTTTCGCCACGCTTTCTGGTCGCGCCGACGCCGACACCGGACGAACTCGCCCTGATCCTGCGAGCGGCCGCTGCGGCGCCAGACCACAAGAACCTCAAGCCCTATCGTTTCATTCTCATACCGCCCGAGCGCCGCGGCGATCTCGCGGCCGCCTTCCGCGACGCCAAGGCCGAGCGCGACCCCGGCGCGCCTGCCGCCGAGATCGAGCGGGCGGGCGAGAAGGCCTACCGCGGTGCCATGCTTCTGGCCGTCGTCCTGCGCATTGTCCGCGATCATCCGCGCGTCTCGGTTAGCGATCAGATGCTTTCCGCGGGCGCCGCGCTCGAAAACATGCTGCTCGCGGCTTCCGCGCTCGGCTATGCGGGCTGCCTGCGCAGCGGCAACTCGGCGACGTCGCGCCGTGTCCGCCTTGCGCTTGGTCTTCCGAATGAGGAGGAGCTGGCGGCTTTCCTGATGCTGGGCACGCCCGCGAAGGAGCCACGCCCGCGTGAGGACGCACCCGCGGATCTGCTGAGCGTCTGGAAGTAGCGCCTTCGCGACGTATTCATCAGAATATATTTGGTCGTCAGGACGCCCCTCCACGGAGCAACCCGTGATGGCGGCGCCGAAATCAGGATCGGTTGCCCCGAACATATCTCGTGCACGGCGGAGCGCATCCTGTGTTATGGCTGAGGCGATAGCCAGGCATTGCGCCGAGCGCACAGCACCCAGCCGGAACGTGACATGACGCGCCTTACGATCCGCATCGACTTTGATGGTGGCCGCCAGGTCGGTCACGGGAAAATCCGCCTTCTCGAACTGATTGGCGAGCATGGTTCGATCAGCGGCGCCGCGCGGCAAATGAAGATGTCATACAGGCGTGCATGGCTGCTGGCGGATGAGGTAAATCGCATGTTCAGCGAGCCGGTTCTCGAGACACAGCATGGCGGTGCCGGCGGCGGCCATGCGCGGCTCACGTCCTTCGGGCACGCGCTTGTCGGGCACTATCGGGCCATCGAAGCGCAGGCGCTCAAGTCGTTCGGAAAACAGATTGCCGATCTCGAGCGGCGACTGAGCCCCGTGGCCAAATCTGCGTCCCGATAAGCCATTCTTCTCCGATCGACAATCTCCCCTCGATATCACGTCTTGCTCGTTGCGACGTATCCCTGGAGAAATATTGCTTGCCACCTCCGCGCCGGGCTTTTAAGAGCGCTATATCGACAAGAATATTTCGCAAGAATATTTCGAACGGCGGAGCATGAACCCATGCGTAGACGTCCTTCGTGGCTCAAGCTGCCGATGGCCTCCTTGGCCTCGGTCATGATCCTCGCCGTCCTGTCGGCAGGCGTCCGCGCGGCGGAGGTAAAGGTCGCAGCCGCCGCGAACTTCACGGATGCGGTGAAGGAGATCGGTGCTCTCTTCGAGAAGGCGAGCGGCCACAAAGCGGTCTTCAGCTTCGGCCCTACCGGCGGCCTCTACAATCAGATCACACAGGCCGCGCCGTTCGAGGTTTTTCTCTCGGCTGACGACACCACGCCGGCGAAGGCCCTCAAGGAGGGCTTTGGTGTCGAGGGCACGTCTTACACATACGCCACCGGAAAGCTTGTGCTCTTCAGCAAGACGGAAGGCCTGAAGCTCGGTGAGCAGGCACTGAAGGATGGGAAGTTCCAGAAGCTTGCTATCGCCAATCCCAAGACCGCGCCCTATGGCACCGCCGCAGTCGAGACCATGCAGAAGTTTGGCGTGTATGACGCGCTCAAGAGCAAGATCGTCGAGGGCAACAATATCGCGCAGGCCTTCCAGTTCGTGGATACGGGCAATGCCGAAGTCGGTTTCGTTGCGTTCTCGCAGGTCGCGTTGAAGCCCAGCGGTTCGCGCTGGGTCGTGCCCGCTAACCTCCACAAGACCATTGCGCAGGATGCGGTGCTGCTGAAGACTGGCGCGAACAATGAGGCCGCGAAGGCTTTCCTTGCCTTCCTCAAAGGCCCCGAGGCGCGCAAGGTCATCGAGAAATACGGCTACGGCTTTGTGGACTAGAGCACGGGTGATGTGTGGGTGAGCTCAATCTCGCGCAGCTCTGGTCGCCGATCCGGCTGACGATCGAGCTTGCCTTCATCACCACCATTCTTCTGCTGGTCTTCGGCACGCCTGTCGCGTGGTGGCTGGCGCGCTCCAAGGCGCGCTGGAAAGAGGCCGTTGCGACGGTCGTTGCCATGCCGCTCGTGCTGCCGCCGACCGTGCTCGGCTTCTATCTCCTGCTCCTGCTCGGGCCGAACGGGCCTGGCGGCTGGATCGCCGGCCTCTATGGCGCGCGTACGCTCGCCTTCACGTTCACCGGCCTTGTGATCGGCTCGGTGCTCTATTCCATGCCGTTCGTCGTGCAGCCCATCCGCAATGCCTTCGAGGCATTCGGCGATCGACCGCTCGAAGTGGCCGCGACGCTCAGAGCTTCGCCGTGGGATGCTTTCTGGTCGGTCGCGGTGCCGCTCGCCCGGCCGGGATTTCTGACCGGCGCCATTCTCGGCTTTGCCCACACGATCGGCGAGTTCGGCGTCATCCTCATGATTGGTGGCAACATCCCCGGTCAGACCAAGGTCCTATCCGTTGCGATCTACGATTTCGTCGAGACACAGTACTGGACCGAAGCACACATCCTCGCGGGCGGCATGGTCGTCTTCTCATTCGCCGTCATTCTCACGACCATGATGCTCGGCCGTCGCTACGGGCAGCACGGTCGATGAGAGAGAGCGTGCCGCAAATCTCGACCGCCTTCGCGGGCACACTCGGCAGCTTCTCGCTCGATGTGGCCTTCAAGATGCCCATGCGCGGCATTACGGCGCTGTTCGGTCCCTCCGGTTGTGGCAAGACGACGATCCTGCGCTGCATGGCGGGCCTGCAGCACCTTCCTGGTCACTTTATCGTCGGCGATCAAGTTTGGCAGGACAGTGCGAGGAGCGTGTTCGTCAGAACGCACGAGCGCCCGCTCGGCTATGTCTTCCAAGAAGCCAGCATCTTCCAGCACCTCAACGTGCGCCAGAATCTTCTCTACGGCGCTAAGCGGGCTGGCAACGCACCCACATCAGATGCCCTCGACTTCGATGCGATCGTCGAGTTGCTTGGGATCGGTCAACTGCTCGAGCGTTCGCCTGTCGCGCTTTCCGGCGGTGAGCGTCAGCGCGTCTCTGTGGGGCGCGCGCTGCTCTCGCGCCCGCGCATACTGCTCATGGACGAGCCGCTCTCGGCACTCGACCGCATGACCAAGGAGGAGATACTTCCCTATTTCGAGCGCCTGCATCAGAGCCTCGCGCTGCCGGTCGTCTACGTCAGCCACGACATCGGCGAGGTCGCGCGCCTCGCGGACACACTCGTGCTGCTCTCGAAGGGGCGCGTGATGGCTTCGGGACCTCTGGAGGTGTTGCAGACCGATCCAAGCCTGCCGCTGATCGCGGCGCCCGATGCCGCCGTCATGCTCGAAGGTCGCGTCGAGAGCATCGACGAGACGTACGCGCTCACCACATTTTCGGTCGCGGGTGGCGCACTCGTCATGCCGGGTCGGCAGGGCGCGCCGGGTGCTGAGCGTCGCCTCCGGATCGCGGCGAGCGACGTGAGTTTCACGCTGACGGCCGCGAGCGACACGACGATCCTCAATTGCCTGCCGGCACGCATCGTCTCCATCGACGGTGCGGCCAACGAGGCGCAGGTGAATATTATCGCCGCGCTCGGCGCGGATGGTTCCGGTGCGCGCATTGCCGCACGGATCACGCGCAAGTCACAAGCTGCGCTCGGCCTCGCGCCTGGCACACCCGTCTTCGCGCAGATCAAGAGCGTTGCGCTGATGCGGTAGCTCGCACCAGCGCCAGCGACTCAATCCACGATCCGCATGATCGCTTCGATCTCGACGGGCATGTTGCTCGGGAGCGAGCCCATGCCGACCGCCGAGCGCGCGTGACGGCCACGCTCACCAAGTACTTCGACGAAGAGGTCGGAGCAGCCGTTGATGACTTTGGGCTGATCGCCGAAACCCGGCACCGCATTGACCATGCCGAGCACTTTCAGCACTTCGACCTTGCCGAGATCGCCGGCTGCGAGCTTTGCCGCCGCCAGCAGCCCGAGCCCGATGAGGCGCGCGTACTCATACCCCTTCTCGATCGAAATATCCTCGCCGACGCGTCCGGTGAAGAGCGTGCCGTCGGGCTTGCGCGGCCCCTGGCCCGAAAGATAGATCGTGCGACCGTCGACCTTGAAGGGCACGTAGTTGGCAACAGGCGTCGGCACCTTCGGCAGTTCGAGGCCGAGGGACTTGAGCTTTTCTTCCGGCGTCATGGCGTCCTCCCTTAAGCGCTTTTGAGTTTGGCGAACTTCTGCGAGCGCTTGGGATGAAACCAGCTCCCGCCGATGACCGCGCCTTCGGAGAGAATGCGCTTGTCGCCGATCATCTTCTCGCCCGTTACGTCCTCGTATTCGAACTTGCCTTCCTTGACGGTCAGAAGCGTCGCATCGCCGGCCGAGCCGGGCTTCAGGCTGCCGAGCTCCGGCCGCTTCAGCGCGTGCGCCGCGTTGATCGTCGACTGCGCGATCACGTCGTTGAGCGGCACGCCGAGACAGAGGAACTTCGACATAGTCGTGACCTGGTCGTAGGCCGGACCATCGATGCAGAGCTGGTGCACGTCGGAGGAGATGGTGTCAGGATAGAAGCCATTTGCCAGCATGGCGCGCGCCGTCTTGAAGGCGAACGAGCCCTTGCCATGCCCTATGTCGAACTTCACGCCGCGTGCGCGCGCTTCGAGAACGGCCGCCTTGACCGTGCCCTGGGATGTGCACGGCGCGTTCGGGAATGGGCGGAAGGCGTGCGTGAGCACGTCACCCGACCGCAGCATGCCGATCACTTCCTCATAGGAAGGCGGCGGATGATCGATGTGGCACATGACCGGCATGCCCACTTCCTCGGCCACCTGCAGTGCGATGTTGAGCGGCGCCGCGCCCTGCTCGCCCGAAGCGTGGGCGCCGACGCGCACTTTGATGCCGACGATCACGTCGCGGTTCTTGTCGGCGACCTCGGCGGCCTCGCGAGGCGCCATGAGCTTCATGTTCTCACTCTCGCCGACCATGATGGTCTTGGAGAAGCCGAAAATGCCGGCAAAGGACACGTGCAGATAGGCGAGAATGCGTACTGCCGAGGGCTCGATCACGTGCTTGCGGAAGCCGGCGAAATTGCCCGGACCAGCGCTGCCCGTGTCGATCGCTGTGGTCACGCCCGACGTTCGGCAGAACACCTCGGCATCGATGCCGAGTGAAGTCCCGCCCCAGTAGACGTGCGTGTGCATGTCGATGAGACCGGGTGAGACAATAGTGCCTTTCACGTCGCGCACTTCCGTGCCGGCGCCACCTTTCAGATCCTTCCCGACCGCCGCGACCTTGCCCTCGGCAAAGGCGACGTCCGCAATGCCGTCGAGTTTCTGCGAGGGATCGATGACCCGCCCGCCTTTGAGAATAAGATCGTATGTGCTCATGAGCTCTCAGCCGTTTTCCGCCCCGGCCCCTCCCGGGATGCCATTCAAGGTCGCGCGATCCCGGTGCCGGCGCAAGCGCTGCGCCTGAGGACCGGTTCTGCATCCGATAGTATTCCGGCCGTGGACAATTTGCGCACGCGGGGCTTCTGAGCAGACCATGGCGGAGTGCGCCTGCAAATCAGGCAAGGAATTGACCGACAATCACAAATTCGGCGCTGATGAGACTCGCGACGTGGGCGCTGCACGACAGAAGTGTGCGCGCAGAAACCATCTCAATTTTTGCCGGTGGAAGTGCTAAGGGCAAGCGCCGTGCCCGGCACGCCGAGGCGGCGCGCGCAGGATTAGTGGGTGCGCGCGGCAGGAAGAGGGGATCGGAATGCTCTACGAGCTCGTCACGTTCAGCGACCAGTTCAGCCCGTTGAACGTGTTTCGCTACATCACGTTCCGTACCGGCGGGGCGATCATGACGGCGCTGCTGTTCGTCTTCCTCTTCGGTCCCGCGATCATCGACCTCTTGCGGCTCAAGCAGGGCAAGGGCCAGCCCATTCGCGAGGACGGCCCGAAAAGCCACTTCTCCAAGAAGGGCACGCCGACCATGGGCGGGCTCATGATCCTCGCCGGTGTCACGGTCTCGACGCTGCTCTGGGCGAACTGGTCGAACCCCTACGTCTGGATCGTGCTCGGCGTGACGCTCTCGTTCGGCGCCATCGGCTTCTACGATGACTATCTCAAGGTCACCAAGCAGACGACCAGAGGCTTCGGCGGCAAGGGCCGTCTCGGGCTCGAGTTCGCCATCGCGGGCGTCGCAACCTATGCTGTGATGCGGCTTGGCGCGCCGGGTTTCGCCGATGCGCTCACGATTCCGTTCTTCAAGAACCTCGTCATTCCACTCGGCTACCTGTTCGTGATCGTCGGCATGTTCGTGATCGCCGGCGCGGGCAATTCCGTCAATCTGACCGACGGTCTCGATGGTCTCGCGATCGTGCCGGTGATGATCGCGGCGGCGACCTTCGGGCTCATTGCCTACCTCGTCGGTAACGTGCGATTCTCGCAATACCTCCAGATCCACTATGTCGCCGGCGTCGGCGAACTTGCCGTTATCTGCGGCGCACTGCTCGGTGCCGGGCTCGGCTTTCTGTGGTTCAACGCGCCGCCGGCCATGATCTTCATGGGCGATACCGGCTCGCTGGCTCTCGGCGGCGCGCTCGGCGCGATCGCGGTTGCGACCAAGCACGAGATCGTGCTGGCGATCGTCGGCGGCCTCTTCGTTCTCGAAACGCTGTCGGTGCTGATCCAGGTCGCGTCGTTCAAGATGACTGGCAAGCGTGTGTTCAAAATGGCGCCGCTGCACCATCACTTCGAGCAGAAGGGATGGCACGAGGCGACTGTGGTCGTACGCTTCTGGATCATCTCGGTCGTGCTCGCGCTGCTCGGCCTGGCGACCCTCAAGCTGCGCTGAGGCGTGAGAAGGCGGAAAGTGCCATGTTTCGCCGATTGTCCTGGCCACTGCTCGTGGTGATGCTCATGACACCTCCGTCGTTTGCCGAGGAGCCTCTCGGTACGCGGCCGATCTACACGGACAAGAAGCTCGGTATGCAGCCGGCAGGTCCTGTGCCCAATGAGGAGGCGATCCTTCGCCGCATCTGGATGCCCGGCCTCGATGAGGGCTTCGTGCCCCAAGGCCTGACGGTCGTCGAAGATGCGGTCTACGTTGCCGCCTATAAGAGCGTGGAGGGCGCCGGGCGTGGTCTCTGTCGTCTCTACAGGCTCGACACGGGAAATGGCCACACCACGGGCGCGCTCGATCTGCCGACGCAATGCGGTCACGCGGGCGGCATGGCGCGGGGCGCGCCGGGGCGCGTCTGGGTCGCCGATACGCGCGATATCTTCGAGGTGCAGCTCGACGCACCGGCCAGTCCCGGTATCGGCAAGGTCGTGCGGCACATCCACCTTACGGGGCAGGTGAAAGGCTCCTTCGCGGCCGGTGTCGGCGACGCCCTTTGGCTTGGCACGTACGAGACATTCGGTGAGCCGCGGCTCTACCGCTTCCCACTTTCGAAGCTGAAGGACGAGATCAACGAACAGGATGCAGATGCCTCGCTGGTGGTGCCGCTGCGCTCCCAAGGCGCGGCCTTCGACGCGAAAGGTGAGCTCTGGGTGACACGGAGCAGCGGCAGTTTCGGCGAGCTGGTCCGCCTCGATCAGAAGACTGGCGATGTCCTGGCCCGCCATGCCTTGCCCGCGGGCACAGAGGACATCGGATTCGACAGCAAAGGGCATCTGTGGACGGTGAGCGAGGCCGGCTCCAAGCGCTGGCTATCCTGGGCGACGTTCTTTCCAGTGGTCTTCCGGGTGGATATGAGCCGCCTGCGGTGAGATGGCTGCCGCCATTCGGCCGCCGATTCAGGTACTATGCAACTTATGATTCCCGTTACCTCATTCGCGGGCCACGAGGTGGCCGTGTTCGGGCTCGGAGCCTCCGGCCGTTCGAGCTGCCAGGCTCTGCTCGCGGGCGGCGCGCGCCTCGCTGCCTGGGATGACGGTGAGGCCGCCCGTGCGGCCGCGACCGCGGAAGGCATTCACATTGTCGATCTCGCGAACGCCGATTGGAGCAAGTTCGCTGTCCTGATCCTCGCGCCGGGCGTGCCGCTGACCCATCCCGAGCCGCACTGGACGGTGAAGCGCGCCCGCGAGGTAGGCATAGAGGTCATTGGCGACATCGAGCTTTTCTTCCGCGAGCGCGCGCGTCTCGCGCCGACGTCGCAGGTCATTTGCATCACCGGCACGAACGGCAAGTCCACGACGACGGCGCTGATCGCGCACACGCTCGCAGCAGCCGGCGCGGACGTGCAGATGGGTGGCAATATCGGCGTGCCGGTCCTCGAACTCGCGCCGCCGGACGTCCGGCGCATCCATGTGCTCGAGATGAGCACCTTCCAGATCGATCTGACGCCGTCGCTCGCGCCGACCGTCGGTGTGCATTTGAACCTCTCGGCGGATCATCTCGACCGGCACGGCACCATGTCGCGCTACGTTGCGATCAAAGAGAGCCTGATTGAGCGCTCCGCCGCTGCCGTGATCGGGATCGATGATCCCCTGAGTTCCGCCATCGCGGATCGCGCCGCAGACGACGGCGTGCCGGTTACGGCGATCAGCAGTCTCGGGGTGCGCGCCAGTGATGTCCCGCTCTTCTATGGCGAGGACGACCATCTGCACTTTGCAGCGGTTGACGCACTGGACGTCGATGTCGGCAGCCTTGCGGGCATCGGGTCGCTACGCGGCCGCCACAATATGCAGAATGCCCTTGCCGCGCTGGCTGTCGCTCGACTTGCGTTACCCGAAAGGGAACTGGCCGACCACGTCGCCGCTTTCCGCTCGTTCCCCGGTCTGCCGCATCGGATGGAGGACGTCGGCCGTAAGGGCAAGGTCCTCTTCATCAACGACAGCAAGGCGACCAATGCCGACTCGACCGAGAAGGCGCTCACCTCCTGGCCGCGCGATATCTACTGGATCCTCGGCGGCACGCCCAAGGAGGGCGGCATCACACCGCTTGCCCCGTGCTTCCCGCGCATTGCCAAGGCCTATCTCATCGGCAAGTCCGCTGACGACTTCGCGCGCACGCTCGATGGCCATGTGCCCTACGAACACGCCGGAACGATCGACAAGGCACTGGCCGCCGCCGCTCGCGATGCCGACGCCAGCGGCGCGTCCGAGCCTGTGGTGCTGCTCTCCCCGGCGTGTGCTTCCTACGATCAGTTCAAGAGCTACGTGCATCGCGGCGACGTTTTCCGCGCGCTCGTCGCCGATCTGATCAAGAGCGGGGAGGGCGGATGAGGCTCGCTCGCGATGACCGCAGCCTCGCCACCGAGTGGTGGTTCTCGGTCGACCGCGCCCTGCTGATCGCCGTGCTCGCACTGATTGGCATCGGCATCGTGCTGTCGCTCGCGGCAAGTCCGGCCGTAGCGACGCGCAAGGGGCTGCCGACCTTCTATTTCGTCGAGCGCCAGCTCGTGTTCGCGACAGCCGGCATCGCCCTGATGCTCGCCGCCTCGCTGCTGGATCAACGCGGCGTTCTCACTGTGGCCGTGGGGCTGCTCGGCGCAATGCTCCTACTCATGACGGTCGCGGTGCTTTATGGCGTCGAGGTCAATGGCGCCCGGCGATGGATCAGGTTCGCTGGCTTCTCGCTGCAACCTTCCGAGCTGGCGAAGCCCGCGTTCGCCGTCGTCGTTTCGTGGCTCTTTGCCGAGGCGCGCGCGCGATCCGGCCATGGCCTGCTCCTCGTCGCAGTTGGGCTCTATGCAGTGACGGCCGGGCTGCTGCTGCTTCAGCCCGACGTCGGGCAGTTGATGCTTCTGACCGTCGTGTTCGGCGCGTTGTTCTTCATTTCTGGCCAGCCGATTTTATGGGCTGTCGCGTTCGGCAGCGTGGGCATCGGACTGCTGACGACCGCCTACTTCGCTTTTCCCCATGTGCGCGGGCGCATCGCCCGCTTTCTCGATCCCGCTTCCGGCGACACCTTCCAGACGGACCGGGCCATCCAGTCGTTCGCCGAAGGTGGCTTCTTCGGGCGCGGCCCTGGCGAGGGGACGATCAAGTCCGTTCTGCCCGACGCGCACACGGACTTCATCTTCGCCGTCGTTGCGGAAGAATACGGTGCGCTCGCCTGCTTGGCCCTAATCGCACTCTTCGCGTTCGTCGTTGGGCGCGCTCTCATGCGCTATCGCCATCGGCGCGATCCGTTCACGCATCTCGCCGTCAACGGCCTCGCGCTGCTGATCGCCATGCAGGCGGCGATCAACATGGCCGTCAATGTCGGTCTCGTGCCGGCCAAGGGGATGACCCTTCCGTTCATCTCGGCTGGTGGCTCGTCCATGATCGCGGCCTCTCTGACGGTCGGGATGCTCCTTGCGTTGGTCAGGCGGAGGGCCGATCCGCGCGCCGTCGGGCGCCCGAAAGTCGCAAGCTCGCTGCCGCCGATTGGCCGCAATGCGCGCTAAGGTCGAATCCTAGGGGAAGGAGAAGACGTGGGGGAAAAGTCGGTCATGCTGGCCGCCGGGGGCACAGGTGGACATTTGTTTCCGGCCTTTGCTCTGGCACAGGAGCTTGGGCGGCGCGGGGTCGCAGTCGACCTCGTGACGGACGAGCGCGGCGACCGATATGGCACCGGATTTCCCGCGCGTGCGATCTATACGGTTCCTTCGGCGACGCTCGCCGGCCGTTCGCCCATGGCTGCTGCAAAGACCGCTCTGTCTCTTGCGAGCGGAGTGCGCGCGGCCTATGCGCTGCTCGGTCGCGTACGGCCGGGTGCCGTTATCGGCTTCGGAGGCTATCCGACATTTCCGCCGCTCGTCGCAGCCAAGCTCCGGCGGATTCCGACCGCCATTCACGAAGCGAACGCCGTGCTCGGTCGCGCGAACCGGATGATGGCGTCGCGTGTGTCGCGCATTGCCACCTCCTTCGAGCAGACCGCGCTCTTGGCCGACAAGCTAGCACCTCGTGTGCGCTTCACGGGCAATCCCGTCCGCGATGCCGTGATCGCCGCGAGCTCGCAACCTTATCGTCCGGCGGAAGCCAATGAGCCGTTCAACCTGCTGGTCTTCGGCGGTAGCCAAGGCGCGCGATATTTCTCCGAGGCCGTCCCTCCGGTGATCGATCGGCTGCCTCCCGATCAGCGGGCGCGACTGCGCATCGTCCAGCAGTGCCGCGAGGAAGATCTGGCCGAGGTACGCAACGCCTATGCCGCCGCCGGCGTTACCGCCGAGCTTCAGACCTTCTTCAGGGACCTCCCCGAACGCATGGCCAACGCCCACCTCGTCATCGGACGCGCCGGGGCATCGAGTATCGCCGAGCTGACCGTGCTCGGCCGTCCTGCTGTGCTCGTGCCGCTGCCGCACGCCGTGGACAACGATCAGCTCCGCAATGCCAGCCGCATCTCGGATGCGGGCGCCGGCTGGTGTCTTGAGCAGAAGGCGCTGACAGCCGAAAAGCTATCTGAAACAATTTCTTCGCTCATGGAGCAGCCGACGGTACTGTCGGCTGCTGCGGGCGCGGCGAAGCAGCTTGGCCGGCCGGATGCCGTTGTGCGACTCGCCGACCTCGCGGAAGAGTTGATTGGTGTGCGGACGGCGAATCGCGCGTGATTGGCGTGCATCGCGCGACGGGGATGAGAAGAAGGCAACGCGAGCATGCAGATACCGAGCGAACCGGGCACTTTCCACATCATCGGCATCGGCGGCATTGGCATGAGCGCGATCGCGGAGATCCTGCGCGCGAAGGGCCACACCGTCCAGGGCAGCGACCAGAAGGACAGCGCCAACGTCAAGCGGCTGCGCGCGAAGGGCATCCGCGTATTCGTCGGGCATGATGCGATCAACCTCGTCGGCGCGCGCTATGTCGTGATCTCGACCGCGGTGAAGGACACGAACCCAGAGCTGAAGGCGGCGCGCGAAAAAGGTCTGACGATCATCCGCCGTGCCGAGATGCTCGCCGAGCTCATGCGTCTCTATTCGACGGTCTCGATCACCGGCACGCACGGCAAGACGACGACGACCTCGCTCGTCGCTCACATCTTCGTCGAGGCTGGCCTCGAGCCGACCGTGATCACCGGCGGCATCATCAACAACTGGGGCTCGAACGCACGCCTCGGCGCGGGACCATGGATGGTCGTCGAGGCCGACGAGTCCGACGGCACATTCATAAAGATCCCATCGCAGATCGGCGTGGTCACGAACATCGATCCAGAGCATCTCGACTACTTCGGCACTGTCGAGGAGATGCACCAAGCCTACCGCGCCTTCTACCGCAATATTCCCTTCTACGGCCTCGCCATGACCTGCATCGATCATCCGGTCGCGAGGGCCATGGTCGAGGAGCTGAATTTGCGGCGCGATGGTCGTCGCCTGCTGACTTACGGCCTCGATCCGACCGCCGATCTCGTGTTGACGAATGTGCGCGTCGAGGGGGCCGTGACGATCTTCGACTCCAAGCTCGGCGAACGCGTCGCCGGCGGTGCGCGCGAGATCACTGAATGGGTCGTGCCGGTGCCCGGCGCACACAATGCCCTCAATGCCCTGGCCGCGATCGGCGTTGCCGCGGAAGCTGGCATCAAGGACGAGGTGATCCGCGGCGCCATGGCGAATTTCTCCGGCGTCAAGCGGCGCTTCCAGCCAACGGGCACGTGGAACGGCGCGCAAATCTACGACGACTACGGCCACCACCCGGTCGAGATCGCGGCCGTGCTGGCGGCGGCGCGGGCGGGGGCGAAGCGGCAAGTGATCGCCGTCGTCGAGCCGCACCGTTACACGCGCGTGAAGTCGCTGTTCGACGAGTTCGCCACCTGCTTCAAGGATGCCGACCACGTGATCGTGGCGCCCCTCTACACCGCGGGCGAGGCGCCGATCGATGGCATCAGCGCGAAGAGCCTTGCTGCTGGCATCACTCGTGCCGGACATGGGAGCGTCGTCGCCGTCGATACGCCGCAGGATCTCGTGCCCGTGCTGCGCAATCTTGCTGGTCCCGGCGACATGGTGATCTGCATGGGGGCCGGCAACTCAACTGAATGGGCGCACGCGCTGCCGGATTGGCTCGCTGCGATCCCGCTGCGCGTCGGGAGCGCCGTCTGACCGTGTCGAGCTTAGCTGAGGAGCTGAAGATTCTGCTGCCCGATCTGCGCGGTCGTCTGGTCGCCGACGCGCCGATCAAGGACGTCACCTGGTTCCGCGCGGGCGGCAATGCCGAGGTGCTCTACACGCCGGCCGATGAGGCCGACCTCGCCTATTTCATGGCACACGCGCCGGCCGAGGTGCCCGTGTTCATCATAGGGCTCTGCTCGAACCTGCTCGTGCGCGATGGCGGCGTCCGCGGTGTGGTCGTGCGCCTCGGGCGCGGCTTCGGCGAGATCGAAATCCTCGACCGGACGCACCTGCGTGCGGGCACAGCGGTCCCCGACGTGAAGATTGCGCGCGCGGCGGCAGATGCGGGCATTGCCGGCCTCTCGTTCTATCGCGGAATACCCGGCGGCATCGGTGGCGCGCTGCGCATGAACGCGGGCGCCCACGGGAGTGAGACCAAGGACGTACTGCTGTCGGCGCGCGCCGTCGATCGCGACGGGCGCATTCACGAGCTGTCGAACGCCGACATGGGTTTCACGTACCGCCGCAGCTCCGTGCCGCGCGATTGGATTTTTACGAGCGCCACGTTCGAGGGGACGCCCGGTGAGCCCGAGGAGATCGTGCGCGCGATGGACGAGGTTGCGGCCTATCGTGAGAAGCATCAGCCGATCAAGGAGCGCACGGGCGGCTCGACGTTCAAGAACCCGCCCGGCAACAGTGCCTGGAAGCTTATCGACGCGGCCGGCTGCCGCGGCTTGCGCGTCGGTGGCGCCATGGTCTCCGAGATGCACTGCAACTTTCTCATCAACGACCGCCAGGCATCCGCTGAGGACATCGAGCGGCTCGGCGAGACGGTGCGGGCGCGTGTGTTTGCATCGAGCGGCATCGAGCTGCAGTGGGAGATCGTGCGCGTCGGCGAGGCCCTGCCGGGCCATGCCACGGGCGTCGCCCTGGTCGAGGAGCACGCGCGATGAGCGCCACGGAAAACACGCAAGGCAAGCCGCATGTGGCCATGCTCATGGGCGGCTGGTCCGCCGAGCGCGAGGTGAGCCTGTCCTCAGGCCGCGAGTGCGCGAACGCGCTCGAAGGCGAAGGCTTCAACGTGACACGCGTGGACGTCGGCCATGATCTCGCGGCACAGCTTGTGGAGATCAAGCCCGATGTCTGCTTCAACGCTCTGCACGGACGCTGGGGCGAGGACGGCTGTGTGCAGGGCCTGCTCGAAGTGCTCGAGATCCCCTACACCCACTCCGGCGTGCTGGCGTCCGCCATTGCCATGGACAAGGAGCGCACGAAGAAGATCGTGAGCGCGCTCGGCGTGCCGGTCGCGAGGGGCGTGCTGGTGACGCCCGATGTCGCCCTTGCAGATCATGTGATGCCGCCGCCCTACGTGGCAAAGCCCATAGCTGAGGGATCGAGCGTTGGCGTCGTCATCGTGAAGCTCGGCGCCAATCGGCCTCCCGAAGCCATTCGCAAGGTTCCCGTGAGTCGAGATGGCGAGATCATGGTCGAGAAGTTTGTCGCCGGGCGTGAGCTCACCTGCGCGGTCATCGGCGATCGGGTGACTGACATCATCGATATCGTCGCGGCCGATCATCTGGAGTTCTACGACTACGAGGCCAAGTACGCGCCCGGCGGCTCGAAGCACATTCTCCCGGCGCGCATACCCGACAAGGTGCGTGATGCCATCAAGGCGCATACTCTGGTCGCGCATCAAGGCCTCGGCTGCAAAGGCGTCTCGCGCTCGGATTTCCGCTGGGACGAGGCGACGGGCGAACTCGCCTTCCTTGAACTCAACACGCAGCCGGGGATGACGCCGACATCGTTGGTGCCCGAGCTCGGCCAGCACATGGGCCTCACCTTCGGCCAGCTCGTTGCCTGGCTTGTCGAGGACGCCTCGATCGCGCGCTGAAGCGTGTCATCGGCCTGAGTGGCCGGCGCAACCTTCACTGAAAATTAACCAAATCGCCGAAATAGTTAACGATGGTGCACCAGCTCTTGCGGGGCGGTCGTGCTTGCGCGTCGGCCTATGTCGACGCCGATCGCGACGGTCGAGGCCAGGGCACACACCAGCGGATGGAAGGCGTGCGGGAGCGGCTCGACAAGCAGAGGTTCTGGTGGCGCGCTGCGGAGCGTGAGCGTCCGCGTGTGCCTGTGCGCGCCCCGACGCGTCCGGCCTTTTCGGCCTCGGATCTCGCCGCTCTGCCGGAGGAAATCGCTCCGCAGACTTCCACGCCTCGCCATCGGCGTTTCTGGATGGCGTCCTCGTTCGCGGCGGCCCTGCTGCTCGGCGGCGCGGCCTTCCTTGCCGTGAGCCGATTCGGCACGCTGCCGGCGTCGGCGCCGGTCAGCGCGCACATCGACGAGCTGATGATCATGGCCGGTCTCGGCGTCGAGGAGGTTCACATCGCCGGACACGCCTATACCGACGACCGCGAGATCTTCGCTGCGCTCGAGCTTGGACGTCCGACCTCGTTGCTGCGCTACAATCCGGAAGCTGCGCGCCGCCGCGTCGAGGCCCTTTCCTGGGTTCGTCGCGCGACGGTCGCACGCGTATTGCCGAACGCCGTCGAGGTGCGCATCGCCGAGCGCACGCCGATCGCGGTCTGGCTGCGCGGTAACAGCGCGAGTCTTGTCGATGCCGAGGGCCGCGAGCTGGCGCGTGTCGCGCCGTCGACGCAGCAGGCGTTGCCGCGCATCTCGGGTGCTGGTGCGCCGGAAGCCGCGAGCGCGCTCATTGCGGCACTCCGTGAGCATCCGTCACTAGCTGCGCGTGTGCTCGTTTCCGAGCGCTTCGGTCAGCGCCGTTGGTCTCTCAATCTCGACAATGGCAGCCGCATTCATCTCCCCGCCGAGGGCGAGACGGCAGCTCTCGCGCGTCTCATGAAGCTCGCCGACAGCGCCCGGCTCCTCAACGAGCCCGGGCGCGTCGTCGATCTCCGCATCGAGGATCGCATCGCGGTGGCGCCTCGTCAGGCAGCTCCAGCCTCATCAGCGGCAGCGGCTCCAGCGAGCCCCGCCGTACCACGCAAATCGGCTTCGGCCTTGTAGGGGGCGTACGTATGAACAGCATGGACCGCACCACCACCAAGCCACCACCACTTCCGCGCGGCGCGCCGATCATTGCTGCGCTAGATATCGGCACGAGCAAAGTCGTGTGCCTGATCGCGACGGGCGACAAAGGTGGCCGCACGCGCCTTCTCGGGATTGGTCATCAGCGCAGCGGCGGCATCAAGGCCGGCATGGTGATCGACCCCGATGCGGCCGAGCAGGCGACGCGCGCGGCCGTCGGCCAGGCTGAGCGCATGGCCGGCGTCACAATGGAGCAGGTGAGCGTCGCAGTGGCCTGCGGGCGCCTCAAGTCGCAGCGCTTCGCGGCCCGCGTCAGCACTGAGAGCGGCTTTGTCGGCGACGGCGATGTCACGCGCGCCCTTTCCGGCGGCGAGGCCTTTGCCGCGCGTGGCGGCCGTACGCTCGTTCAGTTCCACAATGAGGCCTGGCACGTCGATGGCGCCGAGGGCGTATCCGATCCGCGTGGCATGGCCGGCAGCGAGCTCAGCGCCGATCTCGTCGCGGTCACGGCTGATGACGGCCCGCTGCAGAACCTGCTCGCCGTCGTCGAGCGCTGCTATCTGGAGCCGCACCAGCTTGCGGCTACACCTTATGCGAGCGCCATGGCTGTGAGCACGGAGGAGGAGCGCCAGCTCGGCGTGCTCGTCGTCGATATCGGCGCTGGTGTCACGTCGATCGCGGCCTTTGCCGGCGGCCGCCTCGCCATGGCCGAGGTTCTGCCGGTCGGCGCGCAGCTCGTGACTTTTGATATCGCCCGCCGTCTGGGCACCCCGGTGACGGAAGCCGAGCGAATCAAAACGCTTTATGGCACACTGCTGCCGGCGCGCTCGAACGATCATGAGTCGTTCTCGTTCTCCGTCAGCGATGGCACGGACGAGGCGACGGCTCGGATCTCTCGGGCAGAGTTGCGTTCGCTGATCGAGCCGCGGATCCACGGCATCGCGGCGCTGGTCCAGGAGCGGGTGCTTGCGGCGAAGCTCGACAGGAGCATCCTGGAGCGCGTCGTGCTGACCGGCGGCGGGGCCGGCCTCGAGGGGATCGACAGCGTTTGGGGCAGTATGGGGGAAGTTTCGGGGGGCATGGCGGCTGCGGCTCGTGGGAGTACGGTGCGCGTAGGCCGACCGAGTCCGATCGAAGGAATGTCCGCCGACATGCTTGGCCCCGCGTTCGCTACAGTGAGCGGGTTGATCGGTGATTCGCTGCAGCAGCATTTTGCTGCGAGGACGGGTGGTCTGCGCGGTTGGCGTGGAAGCGGCTACGTGAGCTGGATCGGCAGCTGGTTGGGTCGCGCCAAGGGTTGAGCCGCGCGAGGCGAACGAGGTCAGGACGGACACGAGGCATCGATGAGCACAGGTCCGCAAGCACCGGCTTTCAGCGAATTGCGCCCCATCATCAAGGTGATCGGGGTCGGCGGTGCGGGCGGCAATGCCATCAACAACATGATCGCGTCCGGGCTTCAGGACGTCGAATACATTGTTGCCAATACCGACGCGCAGGCGCTCGCCTCGTCGGGCGCGGAGCATCGTATCCAGCTCGGTGTGAACCTAACGCAGGGGCTCGGTGCGGGATCGCGGCCCGAGATCGGCCTCGCCGCGGCCGAGGAAGCCAAGGAAGAGATCACCAAGTCGCTCAAGGGCGCCCACATGGCCTTCATCGCCGCCGGTATGGGCGGCGGCACCGGGACCGGCGCTGCGGCGGTGATCGCGCGCACGGCCCGTGACATGGGGCTTCTCACGGTCGCGATCGTCACTAAGCCCTTCCACTTCGAGGGCGCGCGGCGGATGCGCGTCGCGGAGGCCGGCATCGCCGAGCTCAAGACCTCGGTCGACACGCTCATCGTGATTCCGAATCAAAACCTCTTCCGTATTGCGAACGAGAAGACGACGTTCGCCGAGGCCTTTGTGCTCGCCGACAAGGTGCTGCACGCCGGTGTCGCGTGCATCGTCGACCTGATCATGAAGGACGGCCTGATCAATCTCGATTTCGCCGACGTGCAGGTGATCATGCGCGGCATGGGCACGGCGATGATGGGGACGGGCGAAGCTAAGGGCGAGGGACGCGCGCGCAAGGCGGCTGAGATGGCGCTCGCCAATCCGCTGATCGATGATCTCTCGCTGAGCGGAGCCAGGGGCGTGCTTCTGTCGATCATCGGCGGTCGCGACATGACGCTCTTCGAGGTCGACGAGGCCGCAACCCGCGTGCGTGAGGAAGTCGACGAGGACGCGAACATCATTGTCGGTGCCTCGTTCGACGACAACATGACCAACACGATGCGAATCGCGATCGTCGCATCCGGCATGTCGGCTGCTGAGGCGCGGCAGGCAGCGCAGTCGAAGCACTCTTCAACGCAATCTCCAGCGAACTCTTCTTCGACGATGCACGCGCCTGCAGCGCCCGCCGCATCGGCGGTGCCGCCGGCAGGTGATCACTCTCGACGCCGCTTCAATCCCGAGGATTTGAACCCGCACACGGGCTACTATGAGCCGCAAGAGCGCACAGCGCCGCCAGTTGCGCCGCGCGAGTTGTGGCGCGCGCCGGGCGGCGTGGTGATCGAGGAAAGTGGCGGACCGGGGCACGGCAGTTCAACTGTGTCCGCAAATCGCAGGGAGGCGCCGGCGCCGCCGCCGCGTCACGCCGAGGATGTCGACTATCGGCGTATGCCGTCTGTGGACGAGTTTCCGCCGGTCGGGCAGCGCGAGTACGCCGCGAAGGCGCCGGTGTACTCCGGGCAGCAGTCGCGTGCGCAACCTTTCGAGCCCCCGACATCGCCGCCGGAGCCGCCGCGTGGCGGTCTCCTGCATCGCTTGGTTGGCGGCGGCAAAGGCAGAAGGGGCTGAGGTGCACGGAGGTGCGCCGGCCATCACGTCTGGAATCCTGGCATATACAAAGTGCTGCGATCGAATTGGGCAGCTTCGCGTAGGCCTCGCAGCGCGAATCACAAAAGCGACACACTCAAGCCACCAAGCTGTTCCTTGCTCAGTGTTTGTGGAAAACTCCGAGAAACCCACCGCAGCGAAGTCGTAAAGCTGTTATATTTCAACGCGTAAGAGGGTGAGGCGTCTCGGCAACATTTGGTAAGAAAGCGTGACTTGTTAACGCGACGCGCATCACGTTATCGTCGTGATTAAGACGGGTTCCGGAACGCTTGCGGGGCAATTAAGAAAACAGCCTCACCCGGGAAGTGGTGGCGTAGGCAAGCGACTGGATACGATCTTGGGGGGCTCTCTCTTCCTGCAGTTTAGCTCCGATGGGGCTGACTACGATTTGAGAGCCGAAAGGGGATCGAGGGACGGCGCTACATGTCGAAGCGATTCATCGGTGCACGCCAGACAACGGTTGCGCGCGAGATCGAGGTGTCCGGCACGGGGGTGCATAGCGGGGCGCCGGTTTCAGTGGTGATACATCCGGCTCCGGCCGACACTGGAATTTGTTTCATTGTCTCGAAACGGGGGCGAATCATCTCCCAGATCGAGGCCGACGTGAGGGCAGTGCGCAACCTGACCCTCTGCACGGTAATCGGGGATGACCGGGGGGTCACCGTCGGGACCGTGGAACACCTCCTCTCGGCGCTTCGTGGTCTTTGTGTCGACAACTGCTTCATCGAAATCGACAACAAAGAAGTGCCGATCATGGACGGAAGCGCTGCCGCTTTCGTCGATGCGATCGATGAGGTCGGCGTCCGCGGGCTCGCGACGCCACGTAAGTTCATTAAAGTCCTGAAGCCGATACGGGTTCAGGAGGGCGACTGCTGGGGCGAGCTGACGCCGCACTCGAGCTTCCATCTCGATGTCGAGATCAACTTCGACAGCCCCGTCATTGGCCGCCAGCGCATGTCGCTGGATCTGAGCCCCGGCGCTTTCCGCCAGGAACTGTGCCGCGCCCGCACGTTCGGCTTCATGCGCGACGTGGAAATGCTCTGGAAGTCCGGCCTCGCGCTCGGCGCTTCACTCGAAAACACTGTGGCGATCGGCGAGGACCGGATTATGAATCCGGAAGGCCTGCGCTATCCGCAGGAGTTCGTGCGTCACAAGATGCTGGATGCGGTCGGCGATCTCGCGCTGGCCGGTGCGCCGCTCTTGGCTTCCTACCGGTCCGTGCGCGGCGGCCATCGCCTCAACGCGACGGTTCTCAAGGCGCTGTTCGCCGACGCAGACGCCTGGACGGTGGTCCACGCTCCGATGGTGCGCGAGACGCCACACGTCGCCGGCTACGATGCTTCGCTCGGCTTGGCGGCTGTCCAGTTCGCTGCCAACAGGAACTGAAATCGAAGCGCGCCCGGCACTTTACGAGCGCGCTGCCGCATCAGCGCCATATCGGTGGACTAGGCTTTAGCGCCTATCAGCATGAGTGGCCCACAGACGGTGCGCCATGCTAGGTGAGTCGGTACGGCACGTTTGCGGTGTCGTTTGGATGGGATGAGTGGGGCGGGCGCGGATCGCATCGGAATATGATGCGAACCGACACCGTGAGGACGATGGAATGCAAAAGCCGCAGATCGCCGGGGGGCACGGCCGCAAGATCGGCACTCTCGCGTTGCTGATTGGACTGTCGCTTGCCGGCTGCTCGTCGTCCAACACCGAAGCGCTCAAAGCGTTGAATCCCGATCCGCCCGGCAAGATGTACGCCGAGGCCGACGCGATGCTCGCCAACGGACGCAACGAATCCGCGGCGAAGAAATTCGAAGAGATCGACCGCCATCACCCGTACGCGCAGGAAGCGCGTCGCTCGATGGTGCTCGCAGCCTACGCCTACTACAAGTCCGGCAAGTATCCCGAGGCTGTCGCGGCTGCGCAGCGGTACGTCGTCATGCATCCAGGCACGAAGGACGCGGCGCTCGCACATCACATCATCGCCTCGTCGCACTTCGACGAGATCAAGGATCCACAGCGCGATCAGGTGGCAACCCGTAAGGCGATCGCCGAGCTCAAGACGCTTATGACGCGTTATCCGGAAAGCCCTTACGCGCGTCAGGCCGAGAACCGCATCCGCATCGGCGAGGACGCGCTCGCTGGCAATGAGATGACGGTCGGCCGCTACTATCTCCAGCGCGCCAACTATGTCGCCGCCATCAACCGCTTCAAGACAGTCGTCGCCGAGCATCAGACCACGGCCCACGTCGAGGAGGCGCTCATGCGTCTCACGGAGACGTACATGGCGCTCGGCATCCAGCACGAGGCCCAGGCCTCCGCCGCCGTCCTCGGCCACAACTTCCCGCAGTCCCAATGGTACAAGGACGCGTACGCGCTCCTGCAGAAGCACGGCCTGAAACCTGAGGCGACCGATGGAAGCTGGGTGAGCCAGCAGTGGAAGCAGGTCACTGTCAAGCCGGTCGGCCAGCCCGCGCAGCCGGTAAATACGACGCCGAAGAACGCACCTCCGGCGAAGCCGCCAGCAGCCAAGCCGCCAGCTAAGGACGTTCCGATTGTGCGGCGCACGCCGCCCAATGAGACGCCGACGGGCAGCATTGCGCGGCCGATGGGCGCCGGACTCCAGTAAGTCTCGCAGTAACGGACTTGTGTCGGTCAGTCGTGAGGCTGGCGAGACTGGCACCTATGCGGCTATTTTGGCGCCATGAGCAAGAAATCCGCCAAGCCGCTTCCCACAGAGAAGCTGTCGCAACGCCAGGCCGCGGCGGAGCATAAGAAGATCGCGGCCGAGATCGCGCACCACGATCAGCTCTATTACCAGCAGGATGCGCCGACGATCTCCGACGCAGAGTACGACGCACTGCGCGTCCGCCTGTCCGCGATCGAGACGCAATTTCCGGATCTTGTGGGAGCCGACAGTCCCACTCAGCGCGTCGGTGCGGCGCCGGTCGAGGCGTTCGGGAAGGTGCGCCACGACGTACCTATGCTCTCGCTCGGCAATTCCTTCGCCCGCGAGGATGTCGCCGAGTTCGTCGAGCGCGTGCGCCGTTTCCTCGCGCTCCCTGCCAAAGATCCGATCGTCTTCACGGCCGAGCCCAAGATCGACGGCCTCTCCATCTCCATCCGCTACGAGGGCGGCCAGCTCGTGCGCGCGGCAACCCGCGGAGATGGCATCGAAGGCGAGGATGTCACCGCGAATATCCGCACGGTTCGCGAGATCCCTCACGCACTCAAAGGCGCCGGCGTGCCGGATGTGATCGAAGTGCGCGGCGAGATCTATCTCGGCACCGAGGATTTCCGACAGCTCAATGCAGCGCAGGCGGAAGCTGGGGCCAAGGTATTCGCCAACCCGCGCAATGCGGCTGCGGGCTCGCTGCGCCAACTCGATGCAGGGATCACCGCCAAGCGGCCGCTCCGCTTTTTTGCCTATACTTGGGGAGCGGCTTCGTCGCTGCCCGCCAGGACGCAGTACGATGTCGTGCAGGCGTTCGCGAAATGGGGGCTGCCGGTCAATCCGCGCATGGAGCGCTGCACGAGCGTGGACGCGCTCATCGCCTTCTACGAAGCCATCAACATCGATCGTGCGCGCCTCGGCTACGACATCGACGGCGTCGTCTACAAGGTCGACCGCCTCGACTATCAGGAGCGCCTCGGTTTCGTCTCGCGCAGCCCGCGCTGGGCGACCGCGCACAAGTTCGCCGCCGAGCAGGCGACGACCGTGCTGCACGACATCGAGATCCAGGTCGGGCGCACGGGCGCGCTGACGCCAGTCGCCAAGCTGCAGCCGGTCACAGTCGGCGGTGTCGTCGTCTCGAACGCGACGCTGCACAACGAGGACGAGATCAAGCGCAAGGACATTCGCGTCGGGGATACCGTCGTCGTGCAGCGAGCGGGCGACGTCATCCCGCAAGTGGTCAGCGTCGTCCTCGATCAGCGCCCGCCGCACACCAAGCCCTACAAGTTCCCGCACACCTGTCCCGTCTGCGGCAGTCATGCCGCGCGCGATGAAGGCGAGGAGGGTGGCGACGCCGAGGCGGTGCGGCGCTGCACTGGTGGGCTCATCTGTCCCGCGCAGGCCAAGGAGCGGCTGAGGCATTTCGTGTCCCGCCTGGCTTTTGACATTGAGGGCCTGGGCCGCGAACGTATCGAGCTCTTCTATGAAGAGGGCCTCATCCGCGCGCCCGCCGATATCTTCACGCTCGCCAAGCGCGACGCCAAGAGCGACAGTCCGCTCTCCGAGCGCGAGGGCTTCGGTGAGAAGTCCACTCAGAACTTATTCCGTGCCATCGAGGCGCGCCGCCGAATCGGTCTCGAACGCTTTCTCTTTGCGCTCGGCATCCGCCACGTCGGCGAGACCACGGCGCGGGATATCGCGCGCGCGTTCGGCACGTATGATGCGTTCCGCGACCAGCTCGACCTTGCCTCCAAGGCACGTCCCCGCCCCGCCTACCGCCGGCTCGTGACGGCAAAGGGCATAGGTCCGAAAACGGCCGAGACGCTCATGCAGGCCATCGCGGCGCGCGGTCGCAAGGATTTGTTCGATGGCGAGCCGGCGTCGTTCGAGGAGGCCCTTGCGGGCATCAAAGGCGTGCGGACGGGCGTTGCCGAGGCGTTGGCGCGCGCTTTCGTTGATGTTCCTACATTCATCGAGACCGCGCGCGCGGCTGCTCGCGAAATGCCGGGCGACGACTACCGCGCGTTCGCGGGCCTGAACGGCATCGGCGAAGTGGTTGCGGACTCGTTGATCGACTTCTTCGACGAGCCGCACAACCGGAAGGTCGTCAAGGACCTGCTCGCCGAGATCGACGTACAGCCCTATGTGCGACAGGCGACCGTCGCCTCCGCCGTTACCGGCAAGACCGTCGTGTTTACAGGCACGCTGGAGAAAATGTCGCGCAGCGAGGCCAAAGCACAGGCCGAACGCTTGGGTGCGAAGGTAGCGAGTTCCGTCTCCAACAAGACAGACTATGTCGTTGCCGGCACCGAGGCCGGTTCGAAGCTCGATAAGGCGCGCGAACTTGGGGTCACGGTGCTGAGCGAAGACGAGTGGCTGGCACTGCTCGAAGGCGGCACCTCGTAACATGACGCAGGAGACAGTCACTCCAGCAGACAAGGCCGAGCCGGCGCCGAAGAGCTATGTGCGCGCACAGTTCGAAGCCGCGTTGCTGACGCCGATCCGCGCCATGCGCTGGCAGTATCTGCCGCTGCTGATGATCTACTTCGCCTATGGAGCGCTCGGGATCACGGCGGTGGCGCAGGACTTTTGGGTGAAGTCCGCGCTGACGCTCACGCCAGCCGATCTCGCTTCGCTCGCCGTCTGGCTCGGATTGCCATGGGCCGTGAAAATGGTCTTCGGCGAGCTCGTCGATGCCGTGCCGCTTTTGGGCTCGCAGCGCCGCATCTACGTGTTCATCGGTGCTGGCCTCATTGGCCTGGGGCTTCTGCTGCTCGCCGGCGCGGCTGCCGGCACGTTCCCAACCATCCATCCGAACACGATCTACGTTGCGTCTCAGCTCATCATCGTCACTGGTGTCGTCCTTCAGGACGTGGTGGCGGATGCCATGAGCACCGAGGTCGTGAGCCGGGTCGAGGCGGACGGTACGCCGCGGCCAGAGCAGGACATCACGCGCGATCTCGGCATGGTGCAGGTGCTCGGCCGTCTCGCCCTGTCGCTCGGGATCTTCGCCGTGGCGGGTCTTTCGGGCTTCCTCGCGCAGCACCTTGGCTACGCCACGGTCTTTCTCATCGGCCTCGTCATTCCTGTGATCTCGACCACCGGCGCGCTGCTCGTCCGCCTCGAGACGAGCGAGACCCGCGACATCGACTGGCGCATTCTCGGCGGCGGGCTCGCGTTCGGCGTGACCGTGACGGCAATCGCCTTTGTCGGAGTGCCGGCGGCGCAGGAGATCGTCTTTCTCATTTCGATCGCGATCATCGTCGCGATGCTGAAGCGCGTGATCACGCATGTACCGGCCGAGGCCCGGCGGCATATCGCCATCGCCGCGATCATCATCTTCGTCTTCCGCGCGACGCCATCGGTCGGGCAGGGCTACACTTGGTTCACCATCGACGTGCTGGGCTTCGACCAGGCGTTCTTCGGCGTCCTCCAGCAGATCGGTGCAGCGATCGGCCTCGCCGCGGCCTGGCTGCTAGCCGATGCCGTGACGCGCCAGCCCGTCGTGCGCGTCCTGCTCTGGCTGACAATCATCGGCGGGCTTCTTGCCATTCCCAATCTGATCCTCGTGACCGGCGCCTACGAATGGACCGAGCGCGTCCTCGGCATGGGCGCGCGCTCGATCGCGCTCATCGACGCGGCCGCTCAGTCGCCGCTCGCCCAGGTGAGCATGATCCCTCTGCTGACGCTGGTGGCTGTAAATGCGCCCCCTGGCCATCGCGCCACGTGGTTCGCTCTCATGGCTTCGCTGATGAATCTCGCGCTCGTGGCCGGCTCGCTCCAGACCAAATATCTGAACCTGATCTTTCAGGTCGACCGGGGTCAGTACGGCGAGCTGACGGCCCTCGTTGCCGTTGTTTTCGGCCTCGGACTGGTCGTGCCGCTGTTGGCGATTCTGATCCTCGGCCCGCGTCTAACCAGACGGTAGCGAGGCCGAATGTGGCTTCAACGCTACGTCGGATGAGCGTCGTGATTCGCGATGCAAAGATGCCTTGATCAAGCCTGATTCGAAGTGCGAATGGAAAGCCGAAAGCGCCATCCTCAACTTTGTGCGCTTCGTGGGAACGCTCATGAACGATACCGTCGTCGACGGCCAGTCCCGCAGTGTTATCTCGGGGCGGTCCTTACTGTTGCGTCTGCTCATCTGCCTTGTCACCGTCGCCGCCCTAAGCTTCGGCGGAGCCATGCTCATGCACGCCGCCATCGATCCTGCCGCCGACGAGGCCGAGGGTGCGGGATCACTCGTCGCGACGCCCGCACAGACCCGCTAACGCTCCCCAAATTCGGTCCCATGCGGCCCGCGAACGCGCACCAGCGCTCGGTGCGCTTTACGCCCGGCGCTCGCGTGGTATGTCTCACCCTGAGCACAGATCAGTTCACTGGCACGCTCGGCCAGCAGTGTCCGACGCCGCATGGGCTTGCCGTCGCGGCCTGATTCCCTTGGAGCGCTTTTGATGAAGCTCGTCATGTTGGCGCGCAATCCCGGCCTCTACTCGCATCGGCGAATCGTCGAGGCGGCGCGCACACGCGGGCACGATATCGACGTCATCAATACGCTCCACGTGCACATGAACATCACGTCGAACCATGCGCTGCTGCGCTTCGGCGGCAAGACGCTCCCGATCTACGACGCCGTCATTCCGCGCATCGGCGCTTCCATTACGCACTATGGATTGGCGGTCGTACGCCAGTTCGAGGTGCAAGGCGTGTTCTCGCTCAACGAGAGCGTGGCGATAGGCCGGTCGCGGGACAAGCTTCGCGCGCTGCAGCTCCTCGCGCGCGCCGGCGTCGGGCTTCCCTCGACGGCGTTCGCCCATGGTCCCCGCAAGGCGGGTGATGTCCTGGCGGAGGTCGGCGGCGTTCCCGTCGTCATCAAGCTCCTTGAGGGCACGCAGGGCATGGGCGTGATCCTTGCCGAGACGGAAGCATCCGCCAAGTCGACCATCGAGGCTTTCAGCGCGGCCAATGTCGACATCCTGGTGCAGGAGTTCATCCAGGAGGCCATGGGCACGGACGTGCGCGCGCTCGTCGTCGGCAAGCGCGTCGTGGCGGCCATGCGACGTGTCGGTCGCAAGGGCGATTTCCGATCGAACCTGCATCGCGGCGGGAAGGCGGAGGTCGTTACGCTCTCGCCCGAGGAGATTCAGACGGCTCTGAAGTCGACGGAGGCACTCGGCCTCAATGTAGCGGCCGTGGATATGCTGCGCTCGAAGCGCGGCCCGCTCGTACTGGAGGTGAACTCCTCGCCGGGTATCGAGGGCATGGAGCAGGCCACGGGTGTCGATGTGGCGGGTGCCATGATCGAGTATCTCGAGGAGCACGCGCGCCCGCACAATACCGAGACGCGGGGCAAGGGCTGAGGCAGACGGCGACGGCGGTTCAGGACTGCTACCAGTCGAAATGCACGCTCATGCCGTCATAGGCTGGCTCGACGTGGGGCGGCAGTTCACGCTTCAAGGTCGCATAGTCGAGATCGACGTGGAGGTGCGTGAGAATGGCGCGCTTCGGCTTCAGGATCTCGATCCATTCGAGCGCCTGCGCGACGGTGAAATGGCTCGGATGTGGAATGTAGCGAAGTGCATCCACGACCCAGAGATCCAGGCCGCGTAACTGCTCCTGCGCCTCCGTTGAAAGTCCGCTGATGTCTGGCGAGTAGGCGATATCGCCGAAGCGAAAGCCGAGCGAGAAGGCATCGCCATGCGCCTGAAGGACAGGAACGCCATCGACCGGTCCGGCACTGCCATTGATCCGCACAACATTGGGCGGGTCGATCACGTGTGCGTTGAGGATCGGCGCATACATGCTACCGGGCGGGCTCTCGAAGCAGTAGCCGAAGCGCTCGTAGAGTGAGGTGCGCGTCGCTACGTCGAAATGAACGTCGACGCGCCGCTTGGCGTTATAGGCGAGCATTCTGAGATCATCGATGCCGTGCGTGTGATCGGCATGGTCGTGCGTGAAGAGCACGCCGTCGATGGTGTCGACGTTGACATCCAGTAACTGCTCGCGCAGATCCGGTGGTGTGTCCACGAGCACCCGCGTCCGACCGCGGCCGGCAATGCGCTCGATCAGAGCGGCGCACCGCCGGCGTCGGTTCTTCGGGTTCGATGGGTCACAGGCGCCCCAGTTGTTGCCGAGCCGGGGCACGCCGCCGGACGAACCGGTGCCGAGGAGCGTCAGCTTTCCGCTCATGCAGCGACGCCTTCCGCGAGGATGCGGGGCGTCTTCTCGTACAGACGAAAGAAGTTCTCGGTCGTCACGGCGGCGATCTCCGCTTCCGTCACGCCTTTGACGCGCGCCAGCGCTGCGGCCGTGTGCACCACATAGGCTGGTTCGTTCCGCTTTCCCCGGAAGGGTTCCGGCGCGAGGAACGGCGCGTCCGTCTCGACGAGGACGCGGTCCATCGGCACGTCGGCGGCTATGGCGCGCAGTGCATCGTTCTTCTTGAACGTGATGACGCCCGAGAGCGACACATAGAGGCCGATGGCCACCGCGCGCCGCGCGAGATCGGCGCCGCCCGTGAAGCAGTGCAGGACGGCTGTGAAGGCGCCGCGCTGCATTTCTTCCTCGAGGATGGCAGCGGTGTCGTCGTCCGCATCGCGCGAATGAATGACGAGCGGTAGACCGCTCTCGCGTGCCGCCTCAATGTGCTTGAGGAAACCTTCGCGCTGTGCCGGACGCGGCGACTTGTCATAGAAGTAGTCGAGACCAGCTTCGCCGATACCGACGCACTTCGGATGGTGCGCGAGGCGCACGATCTCGGCGACGGGAATGTCGAGCTCTTCGTGCGCGCGGTGCGGGTGCGTTCCGACCGTGAAGAAGATCTCCGGATGCGCCTCGGCGATCTCGCGATAGACGTCGTAGTTGCGAATGAGCGTCGAGATCGTGACCATCCGTCCGATGCCCGCCGCCCTGGCGCGCGCCAGCACGTCCTCGCGATTGCGCGCGAGATCGGGATAGTCGAGATGGCAGTGGTGATCGACGAGCATCGTGTCGGTGCCTTCGGCCCTCAGCCCTTTGCTTTGCCCTTCGGCTTAGGCGCTTCGGCAGCCTCTGCCGGATCGACATAACGCGGGAATGCGCCGGTCGGGGCGGGGAGCGCGAGGCCGGGTGCGAGACGCGACTGCGCGCCCAATGCCGTGAACAGGCGACCCTCTGCCGGCTGTGCGAGCAGGTCGAGCAGGAGGCTCGCCGCCGTGGGCGTCGTCGGCTGGGCGAGGATCGCAACCTGCCGCACGACTTCCGCGGTGACATAGAGAATCGTCGCCATGCGCGCCGGATCGGTCTTGCGCTTGGCCCAAGGCTCCTCCGCAGCGAAATAGCGGTTCGCATCGCCGACTACGGTCCACACCGCATCGAGATAGCGGTTCACGGCCTGAACGCGTAAAGCCTCGCGCGCCTTGACGACCATATCGTCGGCGGCGGCGAGCAGCTCATTGTCCTCCGGCGTGAAGGCGCCCGGCTCCGGCACCTTGCCATCGCAGTTCTTGGCGATCATCGACAGCGAGCGCTGCGCGAGGTTGCCGAGATCGTTGGCGAGATCGGCGTTGATGCGATTGATGATCGACTCGCGCGTGTAGTTGCCGTCGTTGCCGAAGGCCACTTCGCGCATGGCGAAATAGCGCATCTGGTCGACGCCGAACTCGCGCGCCATCTCGAAGGGGTCGATCACATTGCCGACCGACTTCGACATCTTCTCGCCGCGGCTGAGCAGCAGGCCGTGCGCGAACACGCGCTGCGGCACCGCCACGCCCGCCGACATGAGGAAGGCCGGCCAGTAGATGGCATGAAAGCGCAGGATGTCCTTTCCGACGACGTGCACGTCGGCCGGCCAGAAAGTCGTAAAGCGCGGCGAGCCCACATCCGGATAGCCGGCGGCAGTAATGTAGTTCGTCAGCGCATCGATCCACACGTACATGACGTGCGTTGGATCGCCTGGCACCGGAACGCCCCAGTCGAGCGTGGCGCGCGAGACGGAGAGGTCTTCGAGCCCGCTCTTGACGAAGCTGATGACCTCGTTGCGCCGCTCGAGCGGCAGTATGAACTCCGGATTGGCCTCGTAGTGCGCGAGCAACTTGTCGCCATAGGCCGAGAGCCGGAAGCGATAGGTCTTCTCCTCCGTCCACTCGACGGGCGAGCCGAGCGGCTCGCGGCGCACGCCATCGGGCCCGACGGTCGTCTCGCTCTCCTTGAAGAATGCCTCCTGGCGCACGGAGTACCAGCCGCCATAGCTGTCGAGATAGATATCGCCGGCATCGGCCATGCGGCTCCACAGCGCCTGGCAGGCGGCGTAGTGGCGGGGCTCCGTCGTGCGGATGAAATCGTCGTTCGAGATGTTGAGCGCGGCGAACAGCTCCTTGAAGCGCGCCGAGTTGCGGTCGGCCAGCGCCTGCGGCGTGATCCCCTCCTTGAGGGCGCTCTGCTTCATCTTGAGGCCGTGCTCGTCCGTGCCTGTCAGGAAGAAGACCTGGCGGCCGTCGAGGCGGGCGAAGCGGGCCATCACGTCGCACGCGATCGACGTATAGGCGTGGCCGAAGTGTGGCTCGCCATTGGGGTAGTAGATCGGCGTCGTAATGTAGAAGGACGTGCGCCCGCTCATGTGATCAATGCTCCGTGGGCCTTGCCGCGGGCATCAGGCGTCCTGCGGAGGGCGAATTTCTTGCGATCGGGCGCTGGTATGAATGCTTCAGGCCGCCTCGGCGGTCCGCTGCAGGCGGGCCAGCGTATCGAGGATCAGCATCCTGCGGTCGAGGTTGAGCGCCAGCGTCTCGGCCTTGTCGCGGACGATGGTTTCCCACAGCTCGGCCCATGAGGCAAGCCTGCCTGCGGGAATAAGCTTACGGGACAGTGCCATATCGTCCGCATTGCCAGTCCCGGCTGCCCCGGCCCTGACGAGGCGCCCGATAAGCCCCAGAAGAAGATCGAAGAAAAGCGTGAAACGGGCGTCGGCGGCGGTGCTGCCGAGCTCTTCGCCGAGGGTATGCGCGAGCTGCCAGTCGATCCGCGGCAGTCCCTGGATGAGCGTTTCGATCCGACGATAGAGACTGAGGCCGTCCGTAGCCGATAATTCGAGCAGTCGGCGGACACTCCCCTCGGCGAGTGCTTCGAGAGTCCGCCAGTCAGTTTCGGCGGGTGGCGCCGTTTCGGCGGCGGCGAGTGCGGCGGTAGCAGCGCGGCGCAGGTTCGAGGCGTCGAGGGCGCTGAGCTCGAGCGTCCGGCAGCGCGAGCGGATGGTTCTGAGCAGCCGCTGAGGCTGGGCCACGACGAGCAGGAAGAGCGTGCGCCGGGGTGGCTCCTCGAGCGCCTTCAACAGCGCATTGGCTGCGTTGAGGTTAAGCTCGTCGGCGCTGTCGACGATGACGATGCGCCAGGTGCCCTCGTCGGCGGTGTGACCGAGGAAGGTCTTGAGGTCGCGCACTGCGTCAACCGGGATCGACGCGGGAAAGCGCTTCGTGCGCGGATCATAGGCGCGTCGGACGACGGCAAGTCCCGGATGCGAGAGCGCGCGGACCTGTCCGGCCGTGATGCTCTTCTCTGGGATGACGAGGCCCTTCGCAGCAGCGCGCTCGTCGGCCGGCGCGAGCGCGAATCGCGCCACCCGGTAGGCGAGCGTTGCCTTGCCGATGCCGGCCGGTCCGCTGAGCATCCAGGCATGGTGCATCCGCCCGCTCGCGAAGGTTGCGGCAAGCTCACGCTCGGCGGTCTCGTGACCAAAGAGTTCGGCGGTATCACGCGGATGCGGAAAGCCTTCCAGCCGGTCGACCTCCGGCAGGGCTTCGGTCTCCGATACTGCTGTCGCTCTACGGGCCATCGGCCCATCTTACTCGATAGCGAGTCTCGATGACCGCCCAAATCTGCGCTGCGACATCATCGGTCGAGCCACTGGCATCGATGAGAACGCAGCGCTCCGGATCGTTCGCGGCGATGGCACGGAAGCCCTGGCGGAGGGCTTCATGGTAGGCGAGCGCACGGCTCTCGAAGCCGTCTGTCGTGTGCACGCCCTGGAGCCGTGCACCGGCACGGGCGAGGCCGATCTCGGGCGGCAGATCGAGGATGAGCGTGAGATCCGGCCGGAAGTCGCCGAGCACGAGGCGATGCAGCTCGGTGAGCATCGCGGGCGGTACGCCGCCTGCTGCGCCCTGATAGGCGAAGGTCGAATCCGCGAAACGATCGCTGATCACCCACTTCCCCGCGTCGAGCGCCGGCATGATCGTCTCGGCTACATGATCGGCGCGCGCAGCCAGAAACAGCAGCGCCTCGGCCATGGCGCTGCGTGGTGGCAAATCGGTGCGCAGCAGCAGGGCGCGGATCTCCTCGGCGAAGGGTGCGCCGCCGGGCTCGCGCGTCAGCAAGCACGCGATACCAGCCGCCGTGAGGCGGTTGGCGAGCAGGCGTGTCTGGGTCGTTTTACCGGCGCCTTCGCCACCTTCGAAGGTGATGAAGGGCGCCCTCCTCGGAAGCGTGCTCATGGCCGTGCTGTAGGAGCTACCTGAGCACCCAGCCGAATGCCATATGCACGAGCGTGTCAAGGCCGCGCCGCATGGTGCCGGCCGCAGGCACGTCCTCGCCAGCGGCGAGCGGCACTTCGTTGACCGATTGCGAGGCCGTCGTGACGCGCAGCTTGGCGATCGCATCGCCCTTCTTGATCGGTGCCTTGATAGGGCTCTTGTAGATGATCTGGGCCTGCAGGCGCTGTGCCGACTGCGCCTTGGGTAGGAGCACCGTGATCTCGCCCGTGCCGATGAGCGGCACGTACATGCGATCGCCGCCCCACACGCGCGCACGGCCGACCACTTCCTCCGCGTCGAACAGTTTGAAATCCGCAAAGCCCTTGAAGCCCCACTCGATGAGGCGCACGGCCTCGTTGCGGCGGGCCTGGGCGTCTTCCATGCCGTTGATCACGAGGATCACGCGGCGGCCGTCCTGCTTGGCGGAAGCGACGATGCCGTAGCCGGCCTCTTTGATAAATCCGGTCTTGAGACCGTCCACGCCGAGATCAAGCCCGAGCAGCGGATTGCGGTTGAAGAAGCGGTGCTTGCGGTAGCGGTACTCCTTTTCGGCGAAGAGCGTGTAATGCTCCGGATAGTTTTGCATGAGATGGCGAGCCAGAAGTGCCAGCTCGCGCGCGGTCATCAGGTGCTCGGGATCGTGCAGTCCCGTAGAGTTGCGGAAGGTCGATTTGCTGAGGCCGAGCCGCCGCGCCTCGTCCGTCATCATCTTCGCGAAGGCAGCCTCGCTGCCGGCCATGGCCTCGGCGACGGCAATGCAGGCATCGTTACCCGACTGGATGACGATGCCTTTCAGGACCTCATCGAGACGCTCGCGGGTATTCACCGGCACGAACATCGCTGACGTACCGGATGGTGCGCCGCCCGTGCGCCATGCATTGACGCTGAAGAGAATCTCGTCCTCGGGCTTGATGCGGCCTTCCTTGAGCGCGCGGAAGATGACGGCGAGCGTCATCAGCTTGCTCATGCTCGCGGGCGGCGCCAGCTCGTCGGCATTGTGTTGGAAGAGCACCGCGCCCGTACTGGCGTCCATCAGGATCGCCTGCTTGGCGCGCGTCGTCATTTCGGCCGGCGCCGCGCCCTGCTGCGCGAGCGCGGATCCGGCCATAACGACCGCTGCCAGGATCAGCATCGAGAACGCGGCGACGGATTGCCGAAAGCTGAGCCCGGAGATCCCGAAGATTGCCTTCATGTCTCCATCCCACAGAGGGCCATGCTGTCGAATCGACTATCGCGATTTCCGCGACGCCAAGTCAACCTTTCAAGGCCCCGTTACCGCATCCGAACACGGCAAGTTCAAGTCAGGAGGACGGAAACGGCTTCGCGGTCTCGGCGAGATATTGCATTGCGGCCGCTACGCCGCCGGTCTTGTGCGGCACCTTGGCAATGCCGAATGCCATCTCCACGCCGGCCAGTGTGCCGATGAGCGTGAGGTCGTTGATGTCGCCGAGATGACCGATGCGGAAGACCTTACCCGCAACCTTCGAGAGACCGGTGCCGAGCGAGATGTCGAAGTGGTCGAGCGCGACTTTGCGGAACGTATCCGCGTTGTGTCCGTCCGGCATGACGACGGCCGTCAGCACCGGCGAGAAGTGACGCTCATCGAGAATGAGGTTCTCGAGCCCCCACGCAGCTACGGCGCGCCGGGTCGCCTCGCCGTGACGCTTGTGCCGGGTAAAGACGTTGTCGAGCCCCTCCTCGTTGAGCATATCGATGGCCTCGGCGAGGCCGTAGAGCAGATTCGTCGCCGGCGTGTAGGGGAAGTAGCCGTTCTTGTTGTGCGGGAGCATTTCCTCCCAGGACCAGAAGAGCTTGGGCGTCTTCGAGGCCTTGGCGGCGGCGAGGGCCTTGTCCGAGACGGCGTTGAACGATATGCCGGGCGGCAGCATCAGGCCCTTCTGCGAGCCCGAGACGGTGATGTCGACGCCCCACTCGTCATGGCGGTAGTCGGCCGAGGCGAGGCCCGAGATCGTATCTACCATGAGCAGCGCCGGATGGCCGGCGGCGTCAATGGCCTTGCGCACTTCGCCGATGAGCGAGGTTGCGCCGGTCGACGTCTCGTTGTGGACCACGCAGACGGCCTTGATCTCGTGCGCCTTGTCCTCCTTGAGGCGCTTCTCGATGAGGTTGGCGTCGACGCCCGCGCGCCAGTCCGTCTCAATGAACTCCGGGACAATGCCGAGCTTGAGCGCCATGTTCTTCCACAGCGTGGCGAAGTGGCCGGTCTCGTACATGAGCACCTTGTCGCCGGGCGAGAGTGCATTGACGAGCGCGGCTTCCCAAGCGCCGGTCCCCGAGGCCGGGAAGATCACGACCGGGCCCTTGGTCTTGAAGATGCCCTTGATGCCGTCGAGGACGCGCCGGCCGAGTTTCTGGAACTCCGGCCCGCGGTGATCGATGACCGGCATGTCCATGGCGCGCAGGATGCGGTCCGGGACAGGCGAGGGGCCAGGAATCTGGAGGAAATGACGGCCAGCGCGGCGCGGCTCATTGGACATCGGACGGTTTCTCCCTGATGGTTTGGCCCATGGGCAGCTCGGCGGCACTTGCGGCCTTGTCCACAGTATGCCACGCGATAGAGGCATCACAGAAGGGGCGTCAAGCAAAAGCAGCGCTTCCTGCCTGTGCCTGCCGTCCGCGAGCCCACCCAAGAAGGCCACCCGAAGCGCCCGAGCCAACATGAACCAGCACGTCCCCGCCAACCGCGCCCTCGCGGACCGACTCGCTCGCGAGATCGAGGGGGAGGTCCTGTTCGACCGCTTTTCTCGCGGCCGCTATGCAACCGATGCCTCGATCTACCAGATCGAGCCCGTCGGTGTGGTCGTTCCAAAGAGCATTCAGGGCGTGCGCATCGCGGCCGAGATCGCGCGCGAGGCTGGCGTGCCGTTGCTGCCGCGCGGCGGCGCCACCTCGCAGTCCGGCCAGACGGTCGGGCGCGCCCTGGTCGTGGACTTCGCCAAGTATCTGACGCGCGTGCTGGAGGTCGATCGCGCGGCCGCAACCTGTATCGTCGAGCCGGGCATCGCGCTCGATGAGCTGAACCGCCAGCTCAAGGCTACGGGTCTCTTTTTCCCGGTGGATGTCTCAACCTCGGCGCGCGCCACGATCGGCGGCATGACCGGCAACAACTCCTGCGGGACGCGCTCGATCCGCTACGGCATCATGCGCGACAACGTGCTGGAGATCGATGCGCTGCTGCCTGACGGTACGCCCGCGCGCTTTGGTGAGATCGATGCCGCGACTTTCGACAAGGCGAACGGCAGCTTCGGCGCGCTCGCGCGCGATCTGGTGACGCTCGGGGCTCGTGAGCAGGATCATATTCGTGGCGCCTTCCCGAGCGTGTCGCGTCGCGTCGGCGGCTATCTCATCGACGCACTGCTGCCGAGGAACGCGCCGATCAATCTCGCGACGCTGCTCTGCGGCTCTGAGGGCACGCTGGCGCTCAGCGAGCGTGTGAAGCTCAAGCTCTGGCCACAGCCCAAGAACAAGGCGCTCGGTATCTGCCATTTCCCGACCTTCCGCGCTGCGATGGAGGCCCCGCAGCACATTGTGAAGCTCGGGCCCGTGGCGGTCGAGGTCGTCGATCGCACCCTGATCGAGCTCGCGCGCGACATCGCGATGTTCCGTCCCGTCATGGAAGCTCACGTCCGCGGCAAGCCCGATGCTTTGCTGCTCGTCGAGTTCGCGGAGGACGATCAAGGCGAGAACCTGCGTCGTCTCGACCGCCTCGACGAGCTGATGGGTGATCTCGGTTTTCCGGGCGCTGTCGTAAAGATCACGAGCCCGGCCGAGCAGGCGGCGGTGTGGAGCGTGCGCGCGGCCGGCCTCAACATCATGATGAGCATGAAGACGGAGGGAAAGCCCGTCTCGTTCATCGAGGATTGCGCGGTCCCGCTCGAGCATCTCGCGGACTATACGGAGCGCCTCACCGCCGTCTTCGAGAAGCACGGTACGAAGGGCACGTGGTACGCGCACGCCTCGGTCGGCTGCCTGCACGTGCGCCCCGTGCTCAATCTCAAGCTCGAGAAGGACGCCGCAACCATGCGCGCGATCGCCGAAGAAGCGTTCGCCATGGTCAAGGAATACAAGGGCGCGCACTCGGGCGAGCACGGCGATGGCCTCGTGCGCTCTGAGTTCCACGAAATGATGTACGGCCGCAAGACCGTCGAGATTTTCGAGGAAGTCAAGGATCGCTTCGATCCGGCGGGCCTCATGAATCCCGGTAAGATCGTGCGCCCGCCGCGCATGAACGACCGCACGCTTTTCCGCTACAAGCCGGACTACACGGTCGCCGATTTCAAGCCGGCGCTCGACTGGTCGGCATGGCCCGGAGCCGGCGGCGGTTTCCAGGGCGCCGTCGAGATGTGCAACAACAACGGCGAGTGCCGCAAGCTCGCCGGCGCCGTCATGTGCCCGAGCTATCGCGTGACCATGGAGGAGCAGCACGTCACGCGTGGTCGTGCGAATACGCTGCGACTCGCCATTTCGGGTCAACTCGGGCCGGATGCTTTCGCCAGCGACGAGATGATGGAGACGCTGAAACTCTGCGTTTCATGCAAAGGCTGTCGTCGCGAGTGTCCGACCGGCGTCGACATGGCGCGCATGAAGATCGAGGTTCTGGCGGCGCGCAACAAGAAGCACGGTCTCTCGCTGCACGACCGGCTGGTGGCTTTCTTGCCGCGTTATGCGGGCATGGCGTCGAAAGTCTCATTCTTACTTAATCTGCGCGAGGTCATTCCAGGCGCTGCACTCTTCGGCGAGTGGCTCGCCGGATTCTCTGCGAAGCGGCCTTTGCCGCGCTGGCGTCGCGATGTCTTCCGCCAGGACGCGCCCGTCGGGCCGGCCGATGGCCGCGAGGTCGCGCTATTTGCGGATACGTTCAATACCACCTTCGAGCCTGACAACCTCCGCGATGCCGCTGAGGTCCTGTCCCGTCTCGGCTATCGCGTGATCGTGCCCGGGGCCGACGAAGGTCCGAAATGGCACTACGCCTCCGTGCTCATGATGGGGAGTGTGAAGCCGAGACCGCTCTGTTGTGGGCGCACGTTCCTAGCGGCTGGTCTCGTTGATGAAGCGAAGGCCGAGGCGCGGCGCCTGATCAAGGCCTTGCTGCCGATCGCAAGACGCGGCGTGCCCATCGTCGGCCTCGAGCCGTCGTGCCTGCTCACGCTCAAGGATGAGATGCAAGGCATGGGACTCGGTGCGGAAGCCGCGCTGATCGGCGAACAAGCGCGGCTTTTTGAGACGTTCCTCGCGGAAGAAGTTGCCGCAGGACGCATTGCCGGACCGATTGCGAAATCTGATGGCGCTGTTCTCCTGCACGGCCACTGCCATCAGAAATCGTTTGGTGAATTCGATCCCGTGAGCAAGGCGCTGAAGCTCGTTGATGGCCTGAAAGTCGAGACGGTCGAGTCGAGCTGCTGCGGCATGGCAGGTGCATTCGGCTATCGCACTGAGACCTACGAGACATCCATGGCCATGGGCGAGCTGTCGCTACTCCCTGCGGTGCGCAAGGCAGCGCCCGAGACGACTATCGCCGCCGACGGTTTCTCCTGCCGTCACCAGATCCACGACGGCACGGGCCGGACCGCCCGCCACGTCGCACGTATTCTTGCTGAAGCCATGCGCAAATCAGCAGCGCAAACGGAGCCGGACTGATGACCAAGCTCGCCGACCTCACTGCCGCCGAAGCCTCTACCCGCATGAAAGCTGGCGAGTTGACCGCGCTCGCCTATGCCGAAGCTTTCATCGCGCGCGTTGCCGAGCGTGAGGCGGACGTAAAGGCGTGGGTGCATCTCGATCCCGAGCATGTACTTGCTGCAGCGCGTGCTGCCGACGAGCGCCGCCGCGAAGGCCGTGCGCCGGGGCCGCTCAACGGCATTCCGGTCGGCATCAAGGACATCATTGCCACGGCCGACATGCCGACGCAGAACGGCTGTGCGTACTACAAGGACCACCAGCCTGAGCGCGATGCCAGCTGCATCGCCCAGCTCCGTGGCGCCGGCGCCATCATCATGGGCAAGACTGTCACGACGGAGCTTGCGACGCACGTTCCCAACAAGACGCACAACCCGCACAACCTGGAGCACACGCCCGGCGGCTCGTCCTCAGGTTCGGCTGCGGCCGTCGCCTGTGGGATGGTGCCGCTTGCGCTCGGCACGCAGACAGGCGGCTCCGTGATCCGCCCGGCTTCCTACTGCGGCATCTACGGCATCAAGCCGACGCTCGGGCTCATCTCGCGCGTGGGCGTGACCATGCAGTCGCATACGCTCGATACGGTCGGCGTTTATGGCCGCAGTCTCGAGGATCTGGCGCTCGGCGTGGACGCCGTCGGCGCGTACGACTCTGCCGACGAGGTGAGCTACGATCGCCCCCGTGCCAATCTTGCGAGTGCGCTTGCCGAGGGGCCATTTGCAACTCCGAGCCTCGCCTTCTTCCGCTCACCGGCTTGGGAAGTCGCAGAGCCAGCAGCGAAGGAGGGGATCGAGCGTTTCGCCAAAGCGCTCGGTGACCGCGTGACCTCTGTCGAGATGTCCGAGTTCGATGGCATCGTTAAGCACCACAGTAATGTGATGGAAGCGGAGAAGGCTGTTTACTACGGCCCTCTACTCGCGGCCTCTCCGGATGGAATTTCGCCGAGCCTTGCCGAGCGCATTCGCTATGGCGAAACCGTGCTTGGTCGAGCGTACATCGAAGGATTGCGTGCGCGCGATCGCGCGTATGCAGCAGTCGAAGATTTGCTTTCGCGACACTCCGCGATTCTCACGCTCTCGTCGCCGGGACCTGCGCCAAAGGGCCTCGGCTCGACAGGCAATGCGATCTACAATGGCATGTGGACGCTGCTCGGCGTGCCCTGCATCAGCCTGCCGCTGATGACGATCGGGGGCCTCCCTTGCGGCGTGCAGCTCATTGGTCTGCGCCGCGACGAAGCGCGCCTTCTGCGCATTGCTCGCTGGGTCGAGCAGAACGCTCAGCGCATCACCGTCTGAGCGTTTAAGCGTCCGTCAAGCTTGTGGTCGAGCACTTCGGTGCTCGATCGCGTCGCACCGCGCAGCGGAACGAGCTGTGGCAAGCGGCGCGCCACGGCGCCAGTGCCGACAGGCGACGTGAGCTCCTTGCGCGCCTCGACGATGATGACGCCGGCAAAGACGGGCCATGCACGCGAGCCGATCCGCTCCATGGCGAGGCCCGTGCGCCGCACGAAGGCGCGGTCGACGGGCGGCATGAACAGCGCGTTGCTCCAGTCGACGGGCAAGAGGAGCGCCTCCTTCAGCGCGCGCTCGAGCTGCCGCGGGCTGTAAGGCTGGCCGTGTCCGAAAGGCGTCGCATCCACGCGCGCCCACACGCCGCGCCGGTTCGGCACCACAATGAGGAGGCGGCCCTCGGGTTTGAGCACGCGCCAGAACTCGCGCAACAGCTTCCTGACCTGGCCGCTTCCTTCGAGACAGTGCACGACGAGAAGATTGTCGACGCTCGCGTCAGGAAGCGGCAGCAGCTCCTCCTCGTAGAGGGCCGTGCAGACACCGCCGCTCGACGGCCACATGATGGCACCCTGCGTTGCCGGCATGAGAGCGCCGATGCGTCCGACCTCGTTGCGGAAGGAGCCGAGGTACGGCGCGGCGTACCCGACGCCGATCAGTGTGGCGCCGGGCAGCCGCGGCCAGCGCGCGCGGATGCGCTGCGAGAGAACCCTGCGGACCAGAGAGCCGAGCGGGCAATCGTAGAAATCGCGCAGTTCGAGAATATCGGGCTGCATCGCCTCGAAGCTATCCCTTGCAATTCCAGGCCTTATCAATCCGCGGACGAACGGAACGTCGGCTCATCATAGCCGCGCGGTCCCGACTGTGCAGGTCCTTATTCGGCTACCTGTGCACTGCACGATACTCAGTTCCCCCATGCGTTTTCGCGACGGGGCGTGGCGGCTGCGTCCAGCACTGCAATAGTCTGTTGATCTGCCGTGGAGTGTTGCGTAGCTTGGCGCACTTTTCGGAAAGCCGTCCGCACCCACCATCTTGCCACCTTCAGGAGCCCCATGCGCCCTTCCAAGCGAAAGCCCGATGAATTGAGGCGTGTCTCGATCGAGCGCGCAGTATCGGTGCACGCGGAAGGCTCGTGCCTCATCAAGTTCGGCAATACCCAGGTGCTGTGCATGGCGAGCCTCGAAGAGCGCGTGCCGCCGTGGCTCAAAGGGCAGGGGCGCGGCTGGGTGACGGCCGAATACGGGATGCTGCCACGCGCGACGCGCGAGCGCACGCGTCGCGAGGTTACGACCGGACATCCTTCCGGCCGTACGCAAGAGATCCAGCGACTGATCGGGCGCTCGCTGCGCGCCGTCATTGATCTCCCGAAGCTCGGCGAGAAGCAGATCTCCGTCGACTGCGACGTGATCCAGGCCGATGGTGGGACGCGCACGGCGGCGATCACCGGCGCCTGGGTGGCGCTGCATGACTGCATTGCCTGGATGCGCGCGCGCGACATGGTCAAGGATGGCGTATTGCGTGATCAGGTCGCGGCGGTCTCGGCGGGGCTCTATGCCGGCTCGCCGGTTCTGGATCTCGATTACGCCGAGGACTCCGAGGCCGATGCCGATGCGAACTTTGTCATGACGGGCAGTGGCGGTATCGTCGAGATTCAGGGCACCGCGGAGACGACGCCCTTCAATCAGGAAGCATTCGACCAGCTCATGGGGCTGGCACGAAAGGGCATCGGCGAGCTCATCTCGCTGCAGAAGCTGACGGTCGCTTGAGCGACGCATTCAAAACATAAGCAAGAGCCGGAGGAAGCACCATGCTCGCAATCATCGTCCATTTCGAAGCCAAGGCGGACAAGATCGACGCGTTCAAGGAGGCGATTGTCGGCCACGCCACGCGATGCCTCGAGCGGGAGCCGGGTTGTCTGCAGTTCGATGTGGTGCAGGATCCGAAGAATCCGGCCCTGTTTGCCGTTTACGAGATCTACAAGGATCAGGCGGCCGTCGATGCGCACCGCGCAAGCCCTCATATGGCCGAGACGGGCAAGGTCATCCCCGACCTGATCACGAAGCGCGAATTGCACCTTCTGAATTTCGTCGCTGGTGGCAAGCCGAAGCGCTGAGATCGCAGTCGGCTACCAGCGGAATTCGAAGGGCGTCACCAGCACAGGGCTAGTGGCCTCGCGTGCGCTCGGCTGGCGCGTGTAGGCAACCTCGGCGAGAACGCCGCGGACGGTGGATCCTGCATCCGTGCGGAAGGCGACGTTCTGGCTCTCGAAGCGCAACTTGCCGTCAAGCCAGACCCGAAGCACGCCGTTGTTCTGGCCGGGCGTGTTGAGGACGACTTCCTGATCGACGGTGACCCAGTGGCCGCGCGGCAATTCGAACGGCTCCTTTTTTCCTGCGACGGGTGACCATGAGCCCATTAATTGAGCATGAACGTCGAGTTGACCCTTGTCGTTCCAGCCGAGACGGGCCGAGAAGGCTTCGGGCGCCTTACGGTCGCTGCCCGTTGGACCGCCGAGTAGACCGGGCAGTCGCCCACCCGCGGCGAAGTCGAATTTCGGGTCGAGCTTGAAGGCGTAGGACGCGCAAGCCGCCACAACGCGCTCGGCCGATTGGGGTCCCCACTCGAAGCCGGCACCATGCGATTGCGCCGCCGGGCGGCCGCCCGCAAGGTCCACGGCAAGAGCGCTGCCGCGGTCGACCTTCACCACGCTCACGCGGTCCATGAGGCCCCAGTCGGTGGCGCCGAGACGGGCCTGGAGGTCCGAAGTGGTCAGGAGCTGACCATCGTCGCGCAGGAGGGTCCACTGCACGGTATTGTCGTAGCGCACAGGGCACGACTCGGCATCGGTGCCGAGCATCGAACGACCCATGGTCGCGACGGAGGCCACGGCGATCAGGGCCACGGCACCATTGAGCAGAATTACCGTCGTACTCGGCATGCGCATTGTCATCTCTCCAGTTCCGGCCCCGGAACGCTTTCGCGCGCCTGGTCGGACGCACTTTTGCGTGCCGACGGGAGGCCTCCCCGAACCGTGGATCGATTTTCCCATAAAGGCGTCAAGAAACCGGACCGCGCCTGGAGCGCGTTTGAATAAAATGTGACCCTGCCGGGAAGGGTTTGGCTAACCGTCGCGTTGCTGCACCAGCGACATGCGTTCAACGCATCGCAGCCTCGGCGCTCTCGGGCAGGCGTTGACCCTATATTAACTGTGAGGTCCGTTTTCCCCTGATAGGGCGAACGTGTATTCTCGGTACCGGCATTGAGCGCCCAGATGGGCGAGTGCAGGCAGAAACTGATGCTCGGAACGAATGCGGTTCTTGAAGTGATCGTGAACGGCGAGCCGGCTCGGACTCGGGCTCGGACGCTCGCTGAGCTGCTGGTCGAGCTTGGCTACGGCGATGCCAAGGTTGCGACGGCACGCAACGGCGACTTCGTTCCACTCCGCAAACGCGATACGGTCGAGCTGACAGGCGGCGATACCATCGAAATCGTCTCGCCGAGGCAGGGCGGGTAATGACGGATACGATGAGCAACACGAAACCAGGTGCTGCGCGGCAGGTCGGGACGCCCGACGGCCTGGAGGTCTATGGCACGCGGCTCGACTCGCGCCTTTTTCTCGGCACGGCCCAATATCCCTCGCCGCAGGTTCTCGAGCGCGCCGTCAAGGCTGCCGGCGTCGATGTCGTCACCGTATCGGTCCGGCGTGAAGGCGCACGCGACAAGGGTGGACAGCGCTTCTGGGAAATGATCGCGGGTCTCGGCGTGCGCGTGCTGCCCAACACGGCGGGCTGCCGTACCGTGCGCGAGGCCATTGCTACGGCCGAGATGGCGCGCGAGCTCTTCGATACGGACTGGGTCAAGCTCGAAGTCATCGCCAACGATGACACGCTGCAGCCGGACCTCTTCGGCCTTGTCGAGGCGGCGGGCGTGCTCGTGCGTGAGGGCTTCAAGGTCTTTCCCTACACGACCGAGGATCTCGGCGCCGCGGAGCGCCTGCTGGCTGCGGGTTGCGAGCTTCTGATGCCGTGGGGTGCGCCGATCGGTACGGGCCGCGGTCTCGCGAACCCTTATGCACTGCGGACGCTGCGCAATTATTTCCCCGGCGTGCCGCTGGTGGTCGATGCCGGTATTGGCGCGCCGAGCCACGCCGCGCAGGCTATGGAAATGGGCTTCGACGCGGTGTTGCTCAACACGGCCGTTGCCAAAGCCGGCGATCCCGTCGCCATGGCCGAGGCCTTCGGCGCGGCTATCCGTGCGGGCCGCACGGCGTTTGTCGCCGGCATGATGGAAGTGCGCGACATGGCTGCGCCATCGACGCCGGTGGCGGGAACGCCGTTCTTCGATCTCAAATGAGTGAGCGGCATATGTCTGCGTCTGCAGTACTGGACGTGTTCTACCCGATCGTTCCCGATACCGCTTGGGCGCGCCGGCTGGTTCCGCTTGGTGTCAGGACCTTGCAGCTTCGCTACAAGGGCGAGAATCCGCGCGAGATCCGGCGCGAGATCGCCGAAAGCCTCGAGCTCTGCATCGCGCATGGATGCCAGCTCATCGTGAACGATCACTGGCAGGCGGCGATCGATGTCGGCGCGGATTTCATCCACCTTGGACAAGAGGATCTCGCCGCCGCCGACGTGGCGACGATCAAGGCTGCGGGCGCACGGCTTGGCATCTCGACACACGACGAGGCGGAGCTTGCGATCGCGCTCGCGGCGGAGCCCGACTACGTGGCGCTGGGGCCCATCTGGGAGACGAAGCTAAAGGTCATGAAGTGGGCGCCGCAGGGCCTCGACCGCGTGCGCGCGTGGAAGCAGAAAGTCGGTCACCTACCACTGTGTGCCATTGGGGGGATTACGCCGGATCGCGCGCCCCGCGTGCTGGCTGCAGGCGCCGATAGTGTTGCGGTCATTACTGATTTTTTTGCCCATCCGGAGCCGGAAATTCGGGTAAGTCAGTGGCTTAGCTGGGCCGATCAGGTCCGCCGTACCTAAGCAGCCGAACGAAAATCCGCCAACGCCGTTATGCCCTGAGAGGCAGATTTCGGTGCTCATATGACTTGTTTGTGACAAGCCAAGCGCCGAAATTGGTTAAGCGTCTCATTAAGGGCCTCCATGGCGTATCGATTGAAGTTGAAGGAGCCGCTCGCGAAGGGCGTGCGTCGTATTGCGGGCGAGCAGCTCGGCAATGCGGCTGCCCGGCTCGAAGGCGGGTCCGATCTTGAGACCAGCGTGCACGAGGCCCGCAAAAGCCTGAAGCGGACGCGTGCGCTGCTTCGCCTTGTTCGTCCAGGCCTTGGCGACGCGAATTTCCGCGAGGCCAATGCGCGACTGCGGGATATTGCCCGAGGTTTGTCGGCGGCCCGCGACCGCGATGTCGTGCGCCGCCTGTTGAATGGTCTTTCGGATGCGAAACCGCCGCTGGCCAAGGCCGCGGGGCGCCTGCTCGCGATCATCGATGCGACGCCCGTTGGGGCGAATGGCTCCGGGGATCCCCGGCACAATATCGCGGAGGCGCTTCGCGAAATCGCGGATATGCGGCACGAAATCGCCGAGATCGCTCTCCATCCCGCAAGCTTTGAAACGATCGTGGCTGGCCTGACGAAAAGCCACCGGGCGGGCCGCAAAGCGCTCTCACGTGCGCTCGAGCTTCCGGACGACGCTGAGGCGCTGCACGATCTGCGCAAGGCGGCGCAGGCATATTGGCGGCAGATGATCCTCATCCAGCAGGCGTGGCCCGAAGCGTGTCTCGCCCGCGCCGCCGCGGCAAAGCTCGTCGCCGATCTACTCGGCCACGATCATGATATCGCGCTCCTCGAGAGTGTGCTGGCCGGTGCGGAGGGGCAGACGCTCACGGTGGCCGATCGCCGGGCGCTCTCACGGCACTGCGCGGTACGCCATGGCGCACTGCGGTCGGAAGCCTTGCCTAAGGCCCAGATCCTTTTTTCCGAGAAATCGGATCAGCTTGGCGCCCGCGTGCGCTCGCTGTGGAATGCCGCGCGGGAAGCCGCGCGTTCGGCGCCACGCGCAGAAGTCGGTGACGAGCCCACCGCGGTCCGCCGCTCGTCCTGAACGCGCTCCAGAAATGGCAGAAGTACAACTTTGAGCACGCATGGCGGGCATGACCGCCTGCTCGGAGACAGTCTCGCGAGAATCCACTAGTTTGCGCGCTGGTGGCCAATCGCTGCGTCGGTCTTCACTAGTGTGATGATCGAGAAATTCGCCAAGTTCACAAATGCCGGCCTATTGAGCCGCGATCGAACGTGATCGTGGCGCTGAGGCCGTCGTCTGGTACCGCATTTTTCCCTGGGGCACACCTCGTCTTGACGTCCGAAGCAACGCAACTTGCGCCCGTCGAGAAGCGCCGTGTCCTCACTGCCATTGCAGGGCTGGGCGTCACGCAGATCATCGGCTGGGGAACGACGTTCTCCACGCTCACCATCTTCGGCACGTCTATCGGCGAGGAGTTGAAGCTCTCGCGCGAAGTGGTGTTCGGCGGCATCACCGTCATGCTGCTGGCGAGCGGTGTCATCGCGACGCGCGTCGGCCGCTACGCCGATCGGAATGGCGCCCGGTCGGTGATGATCGTCGGTTCGCTGGTGGCCGCGCTCTCGATGATCGCCATCGCACACGCTCAAGGCGCCGTCAGTTATCTGCTGGCCTGGGTGCTCGTCGGCCTCGCGATGCCCATGATGCTCGCGAATACCGCGCTCGTCGGGCTCGTTCAAATCGTCGGCAGCAATGCGCGTCAGGCGATCACTGGTCTCATGCTGATCAACGGACTTACCGGTACGGTCTTCCTGCCGCTCAATGCGTTTCTGATCGGCAGCATTGGCTGGCGCAATGCCTACCTGGTTCATGCACTGCTGCATTTGATCGTGTGCGTGCCGCTTCACGCGCTCATTTTGCGTCGGGATGCACCCGACCATACCCGTGCACCGAGTTCCTCGAGCGATCGCAGCATTGACGGGCTGTTGCCGCCGGACAAGCGGTTCATGGCCTTCGTCATGCTGACCGTCTGGTCGTGCACGGAAGGCCTCATCGTCTGGGGTCTCTATATCCAGGTCGTCGATGTCTTCAAGAGCATGGGCCTCAGCGCGGTGGCGGCAGTCGGTATCTGGGCAATGGTCGGGCCATCGCAAGCCTTGGCGCGCTTCGGTGAACTCATGCTCAAGGGGCGCCACTCCATTCTCTCGACGGCTATCGTGTCGGCTGGCCTCAGCTGCACGAGCTTTTTCCTCATCCTGCCCTTTGGGGGTTCCTTCACGACTGCCGCAGCTTTCTCGATCTGTCTCGGGCTTGGTCATGGGTTCTACGCGATCGCGCGCAATACGTTGCCGCTGACGCTGTTCGGCGTGCGCGAGTATGGAACCTATCTCGGCCGCATGATGCTGCCGCAGAACATCGTCAATGCCATGGCGCCGATCATTTTCGCGACAATCATCTCGCGTTTCGAACCAATCGGCGCTCTCTGGCTGGCGGGCGCCGCATCTCTCACCGGCTTCATCGCCGTGCTCATGCTCAATAGGGCATGTCGCTCGTGAGGTTGCGGGGATCCCGTAGGCGGTGTTCTTAGTCAATCCATGTAGCCGCGCTTGATTTGCGCTCCAACTCGTTGCCTGATTTAAGGCGTGCGTTTCACATCGAGCTGATGAGGCTTCAAAAATGGCAGGGCAGGAAACAGGCGACAGGCGGGTCGCTATCATCACAGGTGCGGGCTCCGGCATCGGACAGGCCACTGCCACGCTCCTACTCGAGCGCGGATGGTGCGTCGCGGCCGTCGATCTTCATGCCAAGGGGTTGGCGGAGATCGAAATCGGTCAGGCCGACGGTCGCGTGCTGGTCCGTGAGCTCGACGTGACGAACGAGGCGCAAGTCGTAGATTTCGTTGCAGCAGTTGCCGCGAAGTTCGGCCGCATCGACGGCGTCGTGAATTCGGCGGGGATTGCCGCGGACAAGCATGTCTTCGATACATCGGCTGACCTGTTCCGCAAGATTCTCGACGTGAACGTGGTCGGCACGTTTGTGGTCGGGCGCGAAGCGGCTCGGCACATGGCCAAGGCGCATCGCGGGGCGATTGTGAACGTCGCCTCGGTTTCGGGCCTCAGGGGCTCCAAGGGGCGCTCGGCCTATGGCGCCTCGAAGGGCGCGGTGGTCAATCTCACGCAGGTCATGGCCAATGACCTTGCACCGTATGCCATCCGCGTGAATGCCGTCGCGCCGGGGCCCGTCGAGACACCCATGGTCAAAAGCATCCACACGGCGGCCGATCGCGAGCTCTATGCGCGCCATACGCCGATGCGGCGCTACGCCGAACCGCGCGAGATCGCGAGCGTGATTCATTTCCTGCTCGACGAAAGCCAGGCGAGCTTCGTGACTGGCGAGATCGTTGCCGTCGATGGCGGCTATCGTGGCGCCGGCATCATCGCCGATCCGGCCTGACACACGAGGATCAATGCCCCGCTACCGCATCACCATCGAGTACGACGGCACGCCTTTTCTCGGCTGGCAGATCCAGGCCGATGGGGCATCCGTTCAGGGCTCCCTCACGGATGCGATCCACAAGCTCGGCGGTGAGCGCGTCGAGGTGCGCGGCGCGGGCCGTACTGATGCCGGCGTGCACGCGCTAGGGCAAGTCGCCCACTTCGATCTCTCGAAGGAGTGGCCGGCCGACACGGTCCGCGACGCAGTGAATTTTCACCTCAAGCCGGCGCCCATAACGATCCTCGACTGCGTCGAGATCGTTACCGGCTTCGACGCGCGCTTCAGCGCCATGGCACGGCACTATCTCTATCGTATCCTCGCGCGTCGGGCGCCGCCTGCTCTCGATCGCGATCGCGTGTGGTGGGTGCCGCGCGCGCTCGATGCGAATGCGATGGCCGCGGCGGCGCCGGCTTTGCTGGGAAAGCACGATTTCACGACCTTCCGCGCGGCGGGCTGCCAGGCGCGGTCGCCGGTCAAGACACTCGATCGGCTGGATGTGACGGTCGCAGGCGACGAGATCCGCATCGAGGCCTCGGCGCGCTCGTTCCTGCATCATCAAGTGCGCTCGATCGTCGGCAGCTTGAAGTATGTCGGCGAAGGAAAGTGGCCCATCAGCGAGATGGCGGCAGCGCTCGAAGCCAAAGACCGCAGCCGCTGCGGCGCGCTGGCGCCGTCGAGTGGGCTCTATCTCGTGCGCGTGGACTACCCGCCGGGTCCATTTCCGCCGCGTGAACGCGATTGAGGTCTACGTCTTCAGCATCCGGTCGACCATCTCGCGGGCCGTGCCGAGGTACTGCGCTGGATCGACGACCCGGGCGAGCGCCGCCCGATCCAGATGCTGCGTGACATCGGCGCGCTTATCCAACTGCGTGAGTAGCGTCGTACCGTTGCTCAGCGCTTCGCGGCAGCAGTCATAGACGATGTCGTGTGCCGCGCCGCGGCCGGTATGCGGCGCCAGCGCCATCATCGCCGCCTCCGCGACGATCAGGCCGCCGGTGATGTCGAGGTTGCGGCGCATGCGATCGCCGTCGACGATGAGCCCTTCGAGCATGAAGCGCGCCTGATAGAGTGCGCCGGCCGTGCCGATGAACGCGCGCGGCAATGCGATCCATTCGAGATGCCACGGCCCTGTAGCGCGCTCGTGGTCCGCGGCCATAGCATCGAGCAGCAGGCCCGCATCCGAGCGCACGGCTTTGGCAATCGCGAGGATCATCTCGCAGGATATGGGATTGCGCTTTTGCGGCATGGTCGATGAGCCACCGCGTCCCTTCACGAACGGCTCGAAAGCTTCGGCCACCTCCGTCTGCATCATCAGCATCACGTCGGTGGCGATTTTGGCGAGGCCGCCGGCAAGGATTGCCAGCGCACTGCCGACTTCTGCGATCGCGTCGCGCGCCGCGTGCCATGTGATGTCGGGCCGAGCGAGGCCCAGCTCCTCCGCGAGAGCAGCCTGCACCTTCAGGCCATCGCCGCCGAGCGAGGCGAGCGTGCCCGCCGCGCCGGAGAACTGCACGACAAGCAGGCGCTTGCGTAGCTCGGCGAGCCGCTGCTTGTCGCGCCGCACGCTCGACAGCCACACAGCGGCCTTGTAGCCAAACGTCACAGGCAGCGCGTGCTGCATGTGTGTGCGACCGGCCATCACTGTGTCGCGATGCTTGGCGGCGAGGCTCTCCAAAGCACGCGCAACCGCATGGAGCTCGTCGTCGATGATGTCGAGCGCTGCGCGGAGCTGGAGCACCGTCGCACTGTCCATGATGTCCTGTGTCGTCGCGCCCCAATGCACGTAGCGGCCGGCTTCGCCACACTGCTTCGCCAGCTGATGGACGATACCGATGATGGGATAGCCGACGATATCGGTCTCGGCCTTCAGCTTGCCGAGGTCGAGTTTGCTCGCATCTGCCTTCGCCGCGATCTCCTTGGCAGCATCAGCCGGGATGAGGCCGACGCGCGCCTCGGCCCTGGCGAGCGCCACCTCGACCTCGACATAGCGGGCAACCAGCGCCTCGTCACTCCATACGGCGCGCATGGCCGGCGTGCCGAAGAAATCGCGGTAGATGGCGGAATCGAAGACGGTCGAGGGCATATGTTTGCTCTGTTCTTTATGGGCTCGTGGACGGGTGGCGTCGAAGGCTCAGGTCTTGGCCTTGCCGCTGAGCGTGCGGTAGACCTGGACGACTTGGCTGTCGTCCTGCGAACCGAGACCCATGCCAGCAGCGGACAGAAACTGCTGATGCGCAGCGGCCGCGATGGGCAAGCCGATCCGCAACGCGCGGCCGGAGTCGAGCACGAGGCCGAGATCCTTTACGAAGATTTCCACAGCACTGGTGACGACATTGTCGTAGTCGATCATGCGCGGTCCGCGCGCCTTGAGCATCCAGCTTCCGGCGGCCGAGCCCGTCAGCAGCTCATAAGCAACTTTCGTATCGACGCCGGCGCGCTCTGCAAACGCGATCGCCTCCGCCGCGACTGCGAGATTGGCGCCCGCCATGAGCTGATTGACGATCTTCATCGCGGAACCCTGCCCCGGCTTCTGGCCGAGATAGAAGAGGTTGGATCCCATGGCTTCGAGCATCGGGCGCGCGGCGTCGAACGTTGCCTGCGGTGCTGCCGCCATGATGGTGAGCGTGCCGCCCTTGGCGCCGGTGACGCCGCCCGACACGGGCGCGTCGACGAATTTGCGCCCGCTTGCCTCCACGCGTTTGGCAATGTCCTCGACGCGTGCGGGCGCGCATGTCGCCATGAGGACGACCGTTCCGCCCGCAGGCAGCGCCTCGAGTGCGCCATCCTTGAAGAGGATCATCTCTGCCTGATCGGCGTTGACAACCATCAGCACCAGGGCTTCGGCACCCTTCGCCGCTTCCGCAGCGCTCGCTGCGGCATGTCCACCATTCTTCACGAGGCGGTCGATGGCTTCCCGGCGAATGTCGTAGCCAACGACGCGCCACTGTTTGGATACCAGGGTCTCAGCCATCTCCGCGCCCATGGCGCCAAGGCCGACAAAAGCGATGGTAGCAGGCATGGTTCCTCCCGGTGTTTGACCGACTTACGCCGGCCCGTGTGTTCGCTAGCGTTCTACTGCGCGATGTCCGCAGGTTAAAGCGCCGTGTTGAGATGTGCTGCATTGCACCGATGGGCAGTACGCGAACGGCTCTTGCGCGCGGCAAAATGCCGGTCCAACATGCATAAGCGCGATCGCCTCTCCTGGAAGCGACGAAGCTTCCTTGTGGGCCGTGAAACGCACCCTGCATCCAAGTTTGGAGTGGGATGCACGTTTCGGATGATACGGCTGCACGATCCCATCTGAAACGAACATTCTCCATGCCGCGCGGCCTCAACTCAGGCGCGGGGCGCGGCACACGTCCTTGCGCCTGAGCGACAAGGAGGAAACCATGGGGCTTGAACCCAACGGCAGTGCAACGCGCGGCGCCCGCGCCATCGCGATCCTCGGTCCGTACCTTTCCGGCAAGACGACACTTCTCGAAGCCATCCTCGCCCGCACCAACGCTGTAACGCGCCAGGGCGCCATCGCGGACAAGAATACGGTCGGCGACGGCGTGCCCGAAGCCCGCGATCACGGCATGAGCGTCGAGGTCAACGTCGCCGACGTTGAATTCCTGGGAGACCGCTTCACTTTCATCGATTGCCCCGGCTCGATCGAATTTCAGGCCGAAGCGAACGCCGTACTTGCCGGCTGCGATGCCGCGGTCGTCGTCTGCGAGCCCGATCCCAAGCGCGTACCCGCGCTCCAGCTCATTCTCAAGCAGCTCGAGAATCGCGGCATTCCCCATTTCCTCTTCCTGAACAAGATCGACAGTTTCGAGACCCCGGTGCGCGAGATCCTGCCGATGCTGCAGCCGGCGAGTGCCAAGCCGCTGGTGCTACGGCAGATCCCCGTGTGGGAGAACGGCATCGCGACGGGTTTCGTTGATCTCGCGCTTGAGCGCGCCTTCGTTTACCGCGAGCACGCCCCCTCCGAGGTTATTCCGATGCCGGAAGCGCTTGAGCCCCGCAAGCAGGAGGCGCGCTTCCACATGCTCGAGCAACTCGCCGACTACGACGACGAGCTCATGGAGCAGCTTCTGACTGACATGCAGCCGCCGCGCGACAGGGTATTCGAGGATCTCGCCAAGGAAATGCGCGAGGGTCTGATCTGTCCGGTCCTGCTGGGCTCGGCCGAGAACGGCAATGGTATCGTGCGGCTCCTGAAAGCTCTGCGTCACGAAGCGCCGTTCGTCTCGTATACCGCCGAGCGTCTCGGGATTGGCGATGCCAAGTCGGCGGTGCAGATCCTCAAGACCATGTACACGGCGCATGGCGGCAAGCTGTCCATTGCGCGCGTGCTCGCCGGCGACCTCGCCGACGGCGCGACGCTCTACGGCCCGCGCGGAGACGATCGCGTTGCCGGCATCTTCTCCATGCTGGGCCAGGAAGCGCGCAAGCTTACGGCTGCCAAGCGCGGCGATACCGTTGCTCTCGGACGGCTCGAGCGAGCGCGCACTGGTGACACTCTTTCTTTGGAGAAGAACGGCGTCGCGCAGATCAAGCTGCCCGAGCAGGCAGCACCCGTGTACGGCGTCGCCATCGAGCTCAAGGACCGAAAGGACGAGGTGAAGCTCAGTGCCGCCCTCTCGAAGCTGATCGAGGAGGATCCTTCCGTCCGACTCGATCACGCGGCCGAGACGCACCAGATGGTGCTCTGGGGGCAGGGTGAGATGCATCTCCGCGTGGCCATGGAGCGGCTGAAGCGGAAGTACGGTATCGACGCGAGCACGCGGCGGCGTCAGATACCGTACAAGGAGACGATTAAAGGCAGCGTCTCGATCCGCGGTAGGCACAAGAAGCAGTCCGGCGGGCACGGCCAGTTCGGTGACGTCGTCGTCGAGATCAAGCCGATGCGCCGTGGCGAGGGCTTCCAGTTCGACGACACGATCACCGGCGGCGTGGTGCCGAAGCAGTTCATCCCCTCGGTCGAGATCGGCGTGCGCGACTATCTCCAGCACGGTCCGCTTGGTTTTCCGGTGGTCGATGTTGCGGTGACGCTGACCGATGGCTCGTATCATAGCGTCGACAGCTCGGACATGGCCTTCCGTCAGGCTGGACGGCTTGCGATGTCGGAAGGCATGCCGAAGTGCGGCCCCGTATTGCTCGAGCCTGTGATGGCGGTTGAGATCGTGGTTCCGACCGAGGCGACATCGCGCGTCAACGCGATGATCTCACAGCGGCGCGGTCAGATCCTCGGCTTCGATGCGCGGCCGGATTGGCCGGGATGGGATGTCGTGCAGGCGCGTGTGCCGGAAACGGAGATCCAGGATCTGATCGTCGAGCTGCGCTCGGCGACGGCCGGCGTCGGCACTTTCGCAGCGAAGTTCGATCACCTTGCCGAGCTGACCGGACGCCTGGCCGATCAGGTGCTTGCGGCGCAGAAAGAGGCGGCGGCCTGATTGAGTAAGCCGACGGCTGCGATGTCGCAAGCCAACTTCCCCTTCTCCCCGTCCTTACGGGGAGAAGGTCGGGATGAGGGGCGGCCACATGTGCCAACGTTGAGGTATGTCGCCGCCCTCACCCTAGCCCTCTTCCCGCACGCGGGGAGAGGGCACTTGGTGAACTTGCGGCTTCGCGTATGCGCAGAAAATTCACCGCATCAGAAACAGTGGGCATTCCAGCGCCGAGACGAGGTCTCGGAGATCGCCGTGCGCCGGTACGAGAATGCCGCCGAAGTGCGCGATCAGGAAGCCGCCATGAAGGCGCCGGATAATTTCAGCCAGTGCGGCCGGCGCGCCCTGATCGATCTGACAGCGCAGCAGTTGAATCTTGGTCTGATCACCTAGCGCAAGGCGGACCTGCTCCTCGAGATGCTGGCCACCGCTCGGTCCGTCGGCGAGCAGCATGACCATGACCTCGCCGTTGGTGACGCCGGCCATGCGCTCCGCAGCGCGCAGCATAGGCTGGAGATGATCTGCGCTTTCGACGACGGCGATGATGGGGCCGCGCGTCCGGCGTGCCTTCGGCCCGACCAGCATGAGACCCGTATAGCCGCCGACATTGGCGAACAGATCACAGACCCGCACGCCCTGACCAGGCGCCAGGACATCCGCCAGCGCGACGACATTCCACGGCCCATCCTCGGCACAGGCCTTGGCAAGCGCCTGCACAGGGTCATCGCGCACGATCCGCGATCTGAGCGGCACATTGGCAGCGTGCGCCAGTCTCTCGACGCGGCGGCACAGGGCCCTGCCCGTCAGGCGCAGATCGCGCTCGATGTCCTCGCGGGAGAGGGCGCGGTTCGTGCCCCTGAGCGAGATTTCGCGTGCGAAAGGATAGCTCGCCATGTCGTAGAGCTGCATGTCCTCGACGAACAGGCTCTCGATCTCCGAGTGGAAGGCCTGGGCAATACGGACGGCGGCCTCGATGGCCACATTGTTCGGATGTCCTGAGGTGATGTGCAGTACGACCCGTCCGCGCTGCTCGCCGGCTTCCGCTACGTGCATGATCATGACGACGGCTTTCCGTTGCTGCTGCCCGAGGCGCTGTCGCCGCTTTCGCTCTCTGAGCGGCGTGCGAAGGCGCGGCCCCGCTCGGCGAAATCGCGCAGCTTCTCCTCGACCTTGCGGTTGATGCTGCCGGCCTCGAAGTGTCCGTCATCGCCGCGTGTGCCGGCTTTGATCCCGGTCAAGATCTCGATGCCCTGATCGATCGTTTCGACGGCATGAACCGCAAACTTGCCCGCCTTCACCGCCTCGACAACGTCTTCGCGCAGCATGAGATGCTGCACATTTGCCTTCGGGATCAGCACGCCCTGCTCGCCCGTGAGCCCACGCGCCTTGCAGACATCATAGAAGCCTTCGATCTTTTCGTTCACGCCGCCGATGGCCTGCACCTCGCCCCACTGGTTGACCGATCCTGTCACCGCGAACGACTGCTTGATCGGCACCTCCGACAGCGCCGAAAGGAGCGCATAGAGCTCGGTTGAGGACGCGCTGTCGCCATCGACGCCGCCATAGGACTGCTCGAAGACCAGCGTTGCCGCGAGCGCGAGCGGGACGTCGAGCGCATAGCGACCGGCGAGGAAGCCCCAGAGGATCATCACGCCCTTGGTGTGGAGCGCGCCGCCGAGATTGGCTTCGCGCTCGATGTCGGTGACGCGCCCTGACCCCATGCGCACGCGCGCCGTAATGCGGCTTGGACGTCCGAAGGCAAAGTCGCCGAGCTGGAGGACAGCGAGGCCGTTGATCTGCCCGACCTTGGTGCCGGTCGTATCGACGAGCACGATCTGGCGCTCGATCGTCTCCTGGGCTCGATCGCGCAGGCGATCCGATCGCTGGGTAGCCTCGTTGATTGCCTGGGCGACGTCCGCACGTGTGGTCGTGGATCGGCCCGCCTGGGCGGCCCAGTAGTCGGCTTCGCGCACCAGGTCGGCGATGCGGCCGATCTCGATCGAGAGTTTCTCGCGGTCGGAGGCGAGCCGGGCGCCCTCCTCGATGATGCGGGCGACGGCCGGTGCATCGAGGGGCTTAAGCTTGTGCTCAACGACGATGGACGCGATCAGGCGGGCATAGGCCTGATCGTTCTCGGCAGAGCGGGCGATCGAGTCGTCGAAGTCGGCCTGGACCTTGAAAAAGCGCGAGAAGTCCGGATCGGCCGCGGCCAGCAGGTAATAAAGCTCGCGATCGCCGAGCAGGACGACCTTGGTCTCGAAAGGAATGGGCTCGGGATCGAGCGACTGCGTCGACATCAGCCCCGACATCTCGGAGGGCTGCTCGATGCGGATCTCGCGCGCCTTGATGGAGCGCTTGAGTGCCTCCCAGGCGAAGGGCGACATGAGCAGCTTGCGCGCATCGATCATCAGGTAGCCGCCGTTCGCCTTGTGCAAGGTGCCCGGCTTGATCAGCAGAAAGTCCGTCACGAGCGCGCCCATCTGGGCGATATGCTCGATCCGGCCGATGAGATTGCCGTAGGTCGGATTCAGCTCCTCGACGAGTGGCGCCATCGGCGCATCATCGCCGCCATGGGACACCATGGAATTGACCATGTAGCGCCGGAAACGGGCATCGCGCGCCGTATCGGCCGGCTGCTTGACGATCTCGTTGTCCTCGCCGGCGGGCACGAGAAAGAGACCGACATTGCGAATGAGATCGCGACCGACCGCATCGAGGTAGGTCAGCACGTCCTGCTGATCGGCAAAGGCGGCAGCAAGATCGTCGAGCGCTTCATGCACGCCGAGCGCGGCAATTTCCTCGTTGAGCTCGCTCAGCTTCGCGCGGCGCTGCTTGTCGGTCTTCGGCAGCTTCTCGATGATCTCCGCGAGTTCTTTCTGCAAAGCTTCGATGCGCTGTTCGATCTGCTTGCGCATGGCTTCGGGCAGCGTGTTGAACACCTCCGGCTTGACGATCTTGCCTTCGTGCATCGGCGCCATCGCGAAGCCATTGGGCGTCCGCAGGATGGTGATGTTCTGGCTGTTTGCCTTGGCGTTGAGGGCCTCGAAGGCCTGCTCCTGGCCCGAGCGGAACTCCTCCTCGATGGCGCGCCGCCGCGCCTGATAATCCTCGCCCTCGAACATAGCAGGGAGCGTGTTCCGCAATTCGTCAATGGCACCGATCATACCTTTGACGAGCGCGCGCGCACGGCCCGGCGGCAGCTTCAGCGCGCGCGGGCGGTTCGGCGTCTCGAAGTTGTTGACGTAGACCCAGTCGGGCGGGATCGGCAGATCCTTGAGCTTGCGCTCGAGGTGCTGGTGGACAGCCGTCGTCTTGCCCGAGGCCGCAGGTCCGAGCACGAAGATATTGAAGTCGTGGCTCGCCATGTTGGCGCCGAACTGGATGGCTTTGAGCGCACGATCCTGGCCGATGAGACCGCGCGCCGGCTCAAGCTCGGAGGTCGTCTTGAAGCCGAGCGCGTCAGGGTCGACAGCGCGACGAAGCTCGGCGATGGCGAGCGGCGTGTGCCCTTCGGCCGACGGCGTGCCCGCGCCATTGGCCACCGTGGCAGGTGCTGGCTTGCCCGGTTCGGTTTTGTCGGCCTTGTCGGGTTTGGAGGGCTGTGATTTCCAGAATGCCATGCCACTTCACTCCTCGCCAACTCGGCGTACGCCCGCCCGCGCCCGAAGCGCCCCGGAGAAAAACGCAACGGCGCCATACGGTCAACCCGTTGCCGCCAAAGCTGTTGCCTATGCCTGCTGGGCGGCCGCTACTGGAGGCTCTGCCGCCACATCGGCCGCTGTCACACGCTCTGTGCGGCTCTCGAGATAAGCCTCGCTGCGCATCTCGATGAGCCGGCTTACCGTGCGCTCGAATAGAACTGCCGCGTCGCCTGCCGGGTATAGCTCCTGCGGCTCGGCCTCGGCCGAGGCGATGAGCCCGATGCGGTTGTCATAAAGCGTATCGATCAGGTTGATGAAGCGACGCGCCTCGTTGCGCTTCTCGGGCGGCAGCTTGGGAATGCCTTCGATGATCACCGTATGGAAGGCATGGGCAATGTGGAGGTAGTCGAGCGAGCCGAGCGGCTTGTTGCACAGATCGTCGAAGCTGAAGAAGGCGACGCCACGCGCCGCCTCGGGAACAGTAAGCGCACGGCCCTTGACGTCGAGCGTCATGGGCTTGCCCTTCCAAACACCTGTGAGGCGCGTGAATGTGGCCCTGAGCGCGCGGCGCGGATCGGAATTGGCCGGCGTAAAATAGAGCGGCTGACCGGCGAGCTTCTCGAGCCGGAAGTCCTTGGCGGCGCCGAGCTCGATCACCTCCATGTGCTGCTCGATGAGATCGATCGACGGCAGGAAGAGCTGACGGTTGAGACCGTTCAGGTAGAGGCCGCGCGGCGGCTGGTTCGACGTCGCGACCATCACCACCTGGCGTTCGAACAATCCCTTGAACAGGCGCCCGAGGATCATGGCATCGGCAATGTCGGTCACATGCAGCTCGTCGAAGCACAGGAGCTGCGCCTCGTCGGCGATCGCGTTGGCAACATGGGGCAGGGGATCGCCGCTGACCGCCTTCCGCGCCGTGCCGATGCGATCGTGCGTCTCCGCCATGAACTCGTGGAAATGAATACGGCGCTTGGGCGCAAACTGAACTGTGTCGAAGAAGATGTCCATCAGCATGGTCTTGCCGCGGCCGACCTTGCCGTGAATGTAGAGCCCGTTCGGCGTCGGCCGCTTGGCGGCAAACAGATTGGAGAGCTTCCAACCGCCATTGGCGGGTCGCCAGTCCTTCAGCTCGTCGGCAAGCGCATCCAAGCGGGCGGCGACGGCGGCCTGGGCGCTGTCATAGGTCGCCTCGCCGGCTTCGACGCGCGCGTTGTATCGTGCAAGGGGGCTCGCGCTCATGATCTCAACGTGCGGGCGGGACCGTTGGGACTTCGTACGATCTCGGATTCCAGCCTTCGGCGGCAGAATGCCCGCGTCGGTAGGGTCGATTGAGTGTTCAGCTAGCCCCTCCGGGGGGCATGGTCAAGCGTCCGAACCGGGCGCCGGGTGCGCACCCGACGCGGGGCGGCGCGCGGATCCGCTTTCGTGTCTGAACTGTGGCAGCGAGGCTATGCCAGCCTCGTCAGCGGGCGGAACAAGGCTCTGGACGTTCTTGCGGAAACGCGGCAAGCTCCCAGCCAAGGCTGCAGGCGCCCGCGCAATGCGGACGTACAACGAGGCCAAAATATGCGATCGGTCAGCGAGCACGTGCTGCCTGTTGCGGGAGGGAATGTGTGGTAGCTGTTATCGACCCCGCCTCGGCGAGGCGCGAGGCTGTGCCGTCCGCGCCATCACTGCTGAGTGTCCGGAACGTTTGCGTTCGGTTCGGCGGCATCGTCGCGCTCGATGGCATCACCTTCGACATTCGCGGCGGCGAGATCGCCGGCTTGATCGGGCCGAATGGTGCCGGGAAGACCACGCTCTTCAACTGCCTCTCCCGCCTCTACGTACCCAACGAGGGAAATATCGATTTCGAGGGGCGCTGCATCCTGAAATCGCCGCGCCATGCGATCCCTTCGATAGGCCTTGGCCGGACTTTCCAGAACGTCGCGCTGTTCGACCGCCTGAGCGTCCTCGATAACGTGAAGATCGGTTGTCACAGTCAGAGTAGTGCCGGCTTCCTCGCCACAGCGCTGCGGCTGCCCGGTGTTGCGGCTGAGGAGCAGCGCATTACCGAGCGCGCCTGGGAGCTGATCGAGTTCATGGATCTGAAGCCCTTCGCCACCATGCTGGCCGGGCCGCTGCCGTTCCCGATCCGCAAGCGAGTCGAGCTGGCACGCGCTCTGGCGGCAAGTCCCAAGCTCCTGCTTCTCGACGAACCCGCGGCCGGTCTCAATCACGACGAGATCGACGTACTTGAAGCGCAGATCCGCCGCGTGCGCGATCTTCAGAAGGTGACCGTGCTCCTGGTCGAGCATCACATGAGTCTCGTCATGGCGGTCTCGGACAAGGTCGTCGCAATCGATTTCGGCCGCAAGATCGCCGAGGGCACGCCGGCCGAGGTCCAGCGCAATCCCGAGGTGATCAAGGCCTATCTCGGCACGGGGGCCGAGGCATGAGCAACATCCTCGAGGTCGAGAATCTCAAGGCCTACTACGGAGCCTCGCAGGCGCTACACGGCATTACCTTCTCACTCGTCAAGGGCGGCATCACCACGCTGCTCGGCGCAAATGGCGCCGGCAAGACCACAACGCTCCGCGCGATCTGCGGGATGGTACGCGCGGAAGGCTTCGTCGCCATCGATGGGGAGCCGGTGACCGGCAAGGCCACCGAGGCGGTCGTTCGTCTCGGCGTCGGGCATGTGCCCGAGGGACGCGGCACCTTCACCGAGCTCAGCGTCGAGGAGAACCTGCGCGTCGCCGCCTACACGCGCCGCGACAAGGCCGCAGTCGCGCGCGACCTGGAGATGGTCTTCACGTACTTCCCACGCCTCAAGGAGCGCATGGCGCAGCAGGCGGGTACGCTATCGGGTGGCGAGCAGCAGATGCTCGCGATTTCACGCGCTCTCATGCTCGGCCCGCGCCTCATGCTCCTCGACGAGCCGTCATTCGGATTGGCGCCGCTCATCGTGCAGGAAATCTTCCGCATCATGCGGCGCATCAACGAGGAGGCGAAGGTCTCCATGCTCCTCGTCGAGCAGAACGCAGCTCTCGCGCTCGATCTCGCCGACCACGCCTATGTGCTCGAAACGGGACGCGTTGTCATGTCGGGGACGTCCGCGGTCGTGAAGTCGGACGAGCAGATCAGGAAATCGTATCTCGGGTACTGAGTTCGCCAACCGGAACAGCGGATCGCCATGGAGCAACTTCTTCAGCAGGTCGCATCGGGACTGGCGAATGGCGCGATCTACGCGCTGGTCGCTCTCGCGCTGGTCATGATCTTCGTCTCGACGAACCACATCAATTTCGCCCAGGGCGAGATGGCGATGTTCAGCGCCTTCATCTGCTGGCAGCTCATCCATTGGGGTTATCCATTCTGGATCGCGCTTCCTGCCACGATGCTTTTCTCGTTCGTGATAGGCGTACTGATAGAACGGATAATCTTGCGACCATTGCACACGGCGCCCTTGTTGTCGGTCGTTGTGGTCTTCATCGGCCTTCTGGCGATATTCCATTCGCTTGCGGGCGCTATCTGGACGCACACCGTCAAGCCGTTTCCTTCCCCTTTTCCGAACTTCTCGTTCGCCGGCTCCGGCATCATCGGTCCGCATCAGATCGGCATGATCCTGGTTGCCGTGTTGATACTCGCCCTTCTCTTCTGCTTTTTTCGCTTCACGCCACTCGGACTTGCCATGCGGGCGGCAGCCCTCAATCCGACTTCGGCACGACTTGTCGGCATCAATGTCGACTGGATGCTGGCGCTCGGCTGGGGGCTCGCCGCGACGGTCGGGTCGGTCGCCGGCGTGCTGGTGGCGCCGGTCGTCTATCTTGAACCCAACATGATGGCCGGCATTCTCCTCTATGGCTTCGCTGGCGCGCTTGTCGGCGGCATCTCGAGCCCCGGTGGCGCCGTTGCCGGAGGATTCATCGTCGGGGTGCTCGAGAACATGGTGGCCTATCTCGGCTACATGCTGGAGCGCGCAACCGGTTTCTACCTCATCGGCAATGGCGAAAAGCTGACTGTGGCGCTTCTCATGGTCATCACGGTGCTCACACTGAAGCCATCTGGCCTCTTCGGGCACGTTACAGTGAAGAGGGTCTGAGTATGGCCACGACGATGACGACAGGGACAGACACGGTGGACAGAGCGGTCTCCGCGCGCATCGACGCGCGGCGTGGCACACCTTGGTGGATCTGGCTTGGAATTGCCTTCGCGGCGCTGCTGCCATTGATCGGCGGGCGCACGGGCCTCATCTCGAACTTCTATTTCCTGCAGCTCTCTCTGATGATCGTCTATTCGATCGCCGTGCTGGGGCTCAATCTCCTGACAGGGTTCAATGGTCAGATCTCGCTCGGCCACGGGGCGTTCTTCGCTGTCGGCGCCTACGTCACCGCGATCCTGATCGACCGCTATGAGATGTACTATCTGGCGACGCTGCCGATTGCCATGCTGGCCTGCTTCGTGGTCGGCTATCTGTTTGGGCGACCGGCACTACGCCTCGAAGGCCACTATCTGGCGCTCGCGACATTCGCGCTTGCCATCGCCGTCCCGCAATTCCTCAAGTATCGGCACTTCGAGCCCTATACCCATGGTGTTCAGGGGATCAATATCTTCAAGCCGGATCCGCCGTTCGGAATGCCGCTCAGCCCCGATCAATGGCTTTATCTCGTGGTGTTGGCTTGCGCGGTCGTCATGTTCATCGTCGCTCGCAACATCGTCCACAGTCGAATGGGCCGGGCGATGATGGCCATTCGCGATCAGCCACTCGCCGCCGACACCATGGGCATCAACTCGGCGCGGACGAAGTCGATCACATTCGGCATCAGCGCTCTCTACGTCGGGCTCGCCGGTGCGCTTCATGCGATCATCTTCGAGTTTGTTTCACCAGACAGTTTCCGCTTCGAACTGTCGATAGCGATCCTCGTCGGCGCGGTGATTGGCGGCATCGCCACCCTCTCCGGCGCCGTGATCGGCGGCTTCTTCGTCCAATTCATAGAGAAGTACGCCGACGCTGCCACCAAATGGGTGACGCAGATCGTGCATCTGCCGATCGAGCTCGAGCCGTGGACAATCTACGGCATCGTACTCATCTTGCTCATGTACACGATGCCAATGGGCGTCGCCGGTGGATTTGCCTCATTGTGGCGTAAAATACGACCACCCAACTAGGCGCACGCGCGCCAAGACAGAGCCTAGACAAGAAGGCCGTTCAAAGGAGGAAGCACATGACGAAAAGAACCCGCAGAGATGTTCTAGTCGGCGGCTCCGCGATTGCGGCCGCCCAGGTGATCGGACTTCCGGCGATTGCCCAAGGAAAGAAGTACGACGACGGCGCGAGTGACGGCACGATCAAGATCGGCCACACGAATCCCTATTCGGGTAATGCGTCGGCCTACGGCAACATCGGCCGCACGATCGAGGCCGTGTTCAAGATGGTCAACGACGCTGGTGGCATCAACGGTCGCAAGATCGAGTTCATCACCTACGACGATGGCTATAGCCCGCCGAAGACCGTCGAGATGGTGCGCAAGCTCGTCGAGCAGGACAAGGTGCTCTTCCTGTTCAATACGCTCGGCACGCCGCCCAATACCGCGATCCATCGCTATATGAACCAGAAGAAAGTCCCGCAGCTCTTTGTCGCGACGGGTGCATCGAAGTGGGGACAGCCCAAGGAATTCCCGTGGACCATGGGCTGGCAGCCCGACTACGTGACCGAGGGCGCGATCTACGCCAAGCACGTCCTGGCGACGATCAAGGAGCCCAAGATCGGCATTCTCATGCAGAATGACGACTACGGTAAGGACTATTACAACGGCTTCATCCAGGGCCTCGGCGACAAGAAGGGCCTCGTCGCGCAGCTTGCGACCTACGAGGTGACCGATCCGACAGTCGACAGCCAGATGATCCAGCTCAAGAACACGGGCGCGAACGTGTTCTTCAATATCACGACGCCCAAGTTCGCAGCGCAGGCGATCAAGAAGGCCTTCGAGATCGAGTGGAAGCCGGCGCACTACCTCAACAACGTGTCCTCGTCATTCGGCTCGGTATTCAAGCCCGCAGGCATCCCCGCGTCGCAGGGCGTAATGCTCGCGCTCTATCGCAAGGATGCCAACGATGCCCAGTTCGCGAGCTCGCCGGATGTCGTGGCGTTCAAGGCCTTCATGGCCAAGTACATGCCCAACGCCGACATCAAGGACGACACGCACAACTACGGCTACTCGGTCACGCACACGCTGATCGAGACGCTGAAGATGTGCGGCGATAACCTGACGCGCGAAAATGTTATGAAGCAGGCTGCGAGCCTCAAGGGCTATGAAGCACCGCTGCTGCTGCCCGGCATCAAGATCAGCACGAGCGCGACGGACTTCTACCCGCTGCAGTCCGTGCAGATGGCCCGCGTCAAGGGTGAGAGCTTCGAGATGTTCGGCAATATTCTGTCGAACGAGAGCGCCTGATCATCATCGAGCTCGGCCGGGTGTCCGGCCGGTCCGCTACCGTGTCGCGAAGAACTTGGGCCCGGCGCCGACGATGTTGGTGTCGGGTTTTCCGACAGCTGCGGCATCCTTCCCTTCGTATTCGACTGCGTGGAGAACCGTCCGGATGGCCTCGAGGCGGGCGCGACGCTGATCGTTCGCGAGGATCACCGTCCAGGGCGCCGTCGACGTGTGCGTGAAGCGGAACATTTCCTCCTTGGCTGCGGAGTAATCGTCGTAGCGGGCCATGGCAGCGAGATCGATATCGCTGATCTTCCATTGCTTCAGCGGATCGTGCCGGCGCTCGTGGAAGCGCACGAGCTGCATCTCCCGGCCGATCTCGAGATAGAACTTGAAGAGGCGGATGCCGTCGCGCACGAGCATGCCTTCAAACTCCGGCGCCTCGCGCAGGAAAATGGCGTGCTGCTCCTCCGTGCAGAAGCCCATGACGTGCTCGACGCCGGCGCGGTTGTACCAGGAGCGATCGAACAGCGACATGCCGCCGGCCGGCGGCAGGTGCGGCACGTAACGCTGGAAGTACCATTGGCCGCTTTCGGTTTCGGTCGGCTTGGTGAGAGCGACGACGCGAGCGTGGCGCGGGTTGAGGTGGCGCACGAAGTGGTTGATGCACGTGCCCTTGCCGGCTGAGTCGCGGCCTTCGAACAGGATGACGATGCGATCTCCGCCTTTGCGCATCGTGTCCTGCAGCTTGGCCAGCTCGACATGCAGCGCATAGAGCTGCTGTTCGAACTCGTCGCGCTTCATCTTGGCGTCATAGGGGTAGCCGCCGCTGCCGAGCGACGCTTCCTCGATGGCCTTGGGGAGCACGGGATCATCGAGATTGAAGGCCATCTTCGTCTTCGTGCCGCCGGATTTATCCGCAGCCTTGGTCTTCGCTTTCCTGGCCATGACGCCGTTCCTGATCCGTCCTATGTCTTGCCGCTCGGGAAGTGCCGCGCCGCGAAGTCTGCGATGGCCGCGATCACTGCGGCCTCCTGATCGCGATGAGGCGAATGTCCGCACTTCTCGAGCACCAGCCGCTCGACCGAGCCTTGAGCCAGCTCGGCGATGCGGTCGATCTGCGCCAGGGTGCCGTATTCGTCGTCGCGACCCTGAATGAGAAGTGTGGGTATGCTTAACGCGCGCGCTTCAGGCTCCAGCGACCAGTCGAAGAAGGCCGGATCGAGCCAGGTATCCGCCCAGCCGCGGAAAGCATCATCGACATGGGCATGATAGCGGGCCAGCCGTGCGCGCAGCGGGCCTTTGGCGTAGGTCGCTGATATGCGAGCAATGCTCTCGACCGAGATTGGCTCTACCATGATGTGCGGCGCCATGAGCACGAGCCCGGCGACAGCGCGCCCCGCGGAAGCGGCATGAATGAGAGCGATCGAGGCGCCGTCCGAGTGTCCGATGAGCAGCGGCCGCGTGATGCTTGCCCGATCGAGCAGCACGGGCAGGACGTCGAGCGCTTCCTCGTGCATGAAGCGTGTCGTGCGCGGCCCTTTGAGCCCGGCAGATTGCCCATAGCCAAACCGCGAGTAGACGAGCGCGGGCGCTCCAAGCTCGCGGGCAACCTTGTCGGGAAAATCGCGCCACAGCGCCGCGCAGCCGAGGCCCTCGTGCAGGAATACGAGCGGTGGACGATCCGAGACGGCGCCTGGAATGACGCGGTACTCGATGGCGCGGCCGCCGATGTCCATGGACAGCATGGGCATCACACTCCGAGATGGCGGTGCATGAGGGCTTGATCGGCGAGCAGCGTTGCTGGCGGCCCCTCGTGCACGACCTCGCCCTTGACCAATACCACGACGCGATCGGAGATGCGCGCAAGCTCGCTCACGGATTTGTCCACGATAAGAGCGGCGAGCCCGGTCTCGCGCACGAGCCGGATCGTGGACCAGATTTCCTCGCGGATGAGCGGGGCAAGACCCTCCGTTGCTTCATCCAGGATGATGAGGCGCGGGTTCGTCAGCAGCGCGCGGGCGATCGCGAGCATCTGCTGCTCGCCGCCGGAAAGCTGATCGCCCCGGTTCGTGCGCCGCTCGGCGAGGCGGGGGAAAAGTTCCAGCACGCGGTTGATGGTCCACGCGTTCTCGCCATCAGGACCGGGGCGCGCCGCGATGTCGAGGTTCTCGGCGACGGAAAGCGTGCCGAATATGCCGCGTCCTTCGGGCACGTAAGCAATGCCGAGTTGCGATCGCGCGAATGTCGGCAAGCGCGTGGCGTCGACACCAGCCAGCGTGACACGGCCGCGAGCCGCCGGCACGAGACCCATGATCGTGCGAATGAGCGTGCTCTTGCCCATGCCATTGCGGCCCATGAGCGCGACCGTCTCGCCGCGGCTAACTTCGATCGTCACGCCGCGCAGGATATGGCTCGTTCCGTAGGAGGCGTGCAGGTCCGCGGCGGAAAGGAGCTCGACATGGCCGGTCATGGTGCCGCTCCGAGATAGGCCCGCTGTACCGCGGCATCAGCGCGAATTTCTTGCGGCGCGCCACTCGCGAGCAGAGCGCCCTCGACCATCACCGTCATGCGGTCGGCAACCGAGAAGACGAAATCCATGTCGTGCTCGATGAGCAGGACGGCGTGATCGCGCGCGAGATCCTTCAGTAGGCGCGCCAGGCCCAAGGATTCCTCGTTGCCCATGCCGGCAAGCGGTTCGTCGAGCAGCAGCACGCGGGGATTACCGGCGAGCGTCATGGCGATCTCGATCAGCCGCTGCTCGCCGTGGGACAGCGTACCGGCAATGCGGTGCGGCGCCTCATGGAGGCCGATCCGCTCGAGTACGGCCGCAACACGCGCGTCGAGGTCACGAGCCGTGGCACGCGGGCGCAGCAGCTCGCGCGTCGGCGTGTGGATGGCTTGCGCGGCGAGGCGGACGTTCTCGTGAACAGTGAGCGGCGGGAAGATGTTCGTCCGTTGGAACGAGCGAGCGACGCCTGCCTGCGCCATGCGCGGCGCGGATGTGCTCTCGACCGGACGTCCGTCGAGGCGGATCTCACCCGATGTGGGCTTCAGCTCGCCAGAGAGCAGATTTACGAGCGTGGATTTCCCCGCGCCATTGGGGCCGATGACCGCGTGCAACTCGCCGCGCCGCAGCGCGATCGAGACGTCGCGCACGGCCGCGAGGCCGCCGAAGGACTTGCTCAGCGCTGAAGTCTCGAGAACCGGAGCAGCATCTGCACTCATGAGCGCACCTGCGCTTTCCGATCGGGACCACTGCCATACGCCGGCCGGATGAAGCGCGGCCAGCGCAAACTGGCGAGCCCGCGCGGCAAGGCCAGCACGACGGCGAGTATGACGAGGCCTTCGAGTAGCAGCTTGCGCTCCGCGAGCGCCTGGACTCTCAGTCCGAAGTCATCGAGGCCGATGGTGGCGAAGAAGCGCGCAAAGGGCTTGGCGTCACCTACAAGCTGCGGCAGCTCGCCGAGGCCGGTGAAAGCCAGCGCGCCGAGAATGGGACCATGCAACGATTGGAGCCCGCCGAGCAGGATCATGAGCAGAGCCTCGGCCGAGCGGTGCCAGCCGACGATCTCGGGGTTCACGAAGGCACGGTGCATAGCCCACATGTGGCCCGCGACGCCGGCAAGGGCGCCCCCGATCACGAATGCCGCCAGCTTGTAGCGGTACGTGTCATAGCCGAGCGCGCGCATGCGGTGCTCGTTGACGCGTATGCCGTCGAGCACGCGACCGAACAGCGAGCGCAGCAGGAAGGCGAGGAAGACATACATCGCGACAAGCTGCACGAGCGCGACATAGTAGAGGAAGTATGGGCGCTGGCGGCCCGTGTAGGTCAATTCTAGGCCAAGGAAGGAGAGGGCCGGGCGCGCGAGGTAGGCGCCGTCCGTGCCGCCGCCGAGCTTGGTATCGTGGAAGACGAAGAAGATCATCTGCCCGAAGGCGAGCGTGACCATGAGAAAGAAAAAGCCGCGCGCCCTGAGCGAGAGCGCGCCGACGACGAGCGCCGCCGCGCCAGCCGCAAGCACCGCGAGCGGCAGGGTGATCATGATGGAAAGCGACGCATCCTCGGGCGTCACGAGATAGACCGTGTAGGCAGCGAGCCCGTAGAAGGCACCGTGGCCGAGACTGACGAGGCCCGTACAGCCGACGAGAAGCTGGAGGCTCAACGCGAGCATGGCTGCGACGAGCGCAGTCGTCGCGAGCTCCACGTAGTAGGTCTGGGCGAAGATCGGCAGTACCGCCAGCAGCACAGCGCCCGCGGCCAGTGCAAAAGCTCCCTTCGGCGTCGGCAGCATGGAGCCGTCCTCCTCAGCCGCGCTGACCGAAGAGGCCGGTCGGGCGCCAGAGCAGGACCGCGGCCATGAGCACGTAGATCGCAAGGCCGGCGACGGCCGGGACATAGGCCTTGCCGAGCGTGTCGACGAGGCCGATCAGCAGCGCGCCCCAGAAGGCGCCCGAGATCGAGCCGAGACCACCAATCACGACAACGACAAACGAGATGATGAGGAAACCATCGCCCATGCCCGGATAGACTGAGTAGAGGGGGGCTGCGAGCGCGCCTGCCGTGAGCGCAAGCGCAGTGCCGACGGCGAAGACGGTCATGTGCACCCGCCGCGCGTCGATGCCGATGACGTCGACCATTTCGGGTTTCTCCGCGGCAGCACGGATGATGGCGCCCATGCGCGTGCGCTCGATCCAGAAGAAGAGCGCGACGGCGAGCGCCAGGCACACGCCGATCACGACGAATCGATAGGCCGAATAGGAGAAGCCCGCCGTGATCGGCACCGAGAAGTCGAAGATGGCCGGCACCGCAACCGAATGGAAGTCATTGCCGACGAGGATCGAGCGGGCTTCCTCGAAGAGCAGGATGAGTGCGAACGTCAGCAGTACCTGGTCTAGGTGATCGCGCCGGTAGAAGTGGCGGAACAGTCCGCGCTCGAGCAGTGACCCGAAGGCCGCGCCACCGAGCAACGCCAGCGGCAGCGCGAGCCACGCCGAGCCGACCGCTCGGGTCACGAGGAAGGCAACATAGGCGCCGACCATGAACAGCGAGCCATGGGCAAGGTTGATGATGCCCATGACGCCGAAAATCAGCGTCAGGCCGCTGGCGATCAGGAACAGCAGGAGCCCGTACTGCACGCCATTGAGGAGCTGCGCGAGAAAGCCGGCCAAACTCATGCAAGACCACTCATAGATGCCCTCTGCAACGCGAGCGGAATGCCGGCGCCCCCCAGAAATGTGCCAATTCGGGGTTTGTAGTGCATTCGCGGCACCGCCGGAACCCCGTTGAGGGCGGTGGGATTCCTGGGGGCACCGCGGTGCGGCCGTTCAGCATTCGACGAACGAGGCGGTTGCCCCGGTCGCGCAGCCTCCCGATAATGCAGCCCAAGATGAGCCTCGCAGCGGGGCCTCGAAGTGGGAGCGAAACAGATGTCCGAGAAGGTTTACGCCGTACCGGCCGAATGGGCGAGCCGCGCCTGGGTCGACGAGCAGAAATATCAGTCCATGTACAAGCGCTCTGTCGAGGATCCCACGGGCTTCTGGGGCGACGTCGGCAAGCGGGTCGACTGGATCAAGCCGTACACCAAGGTGAAGAACGTCTCGTACGGACCGGGCGACGTCTCGATCAAATGGTACGAGGACGGCACGCTCAATGTGTGCGCGAATTGTGTCGACCGGCACCTCAAGACGCGCGGCGATCAGGTCGCCATCATCTGGGAGGGCGATGATCCAACCGTCGACCAGCAGATCACCTACCGCCAGCTCTACGAGAAGGTCTGCAAGTTCGCCAACGTGCTGAAGGCGAGCGGCGTCAAGAAGGGCGACCGCGTCACCATCTACCTGCCGATGATCCCCGAGGCGGCCTATGCCATGCTCGCCTGCGCACGCATCGGCGCCATCCATTCGGTGGTCTTCGGTGGCTTCTCGCCGGACAGCCTTGCCGGGCGCATCGAGGATGCGGACTCGAAATTCGTCATCACGGCCGACGAAGGCGTGCGCGGTGGCCGTCCCATTCCGCTCAAGAAGAACACCGATGAAGCACTCGCCAAGGTCGGCAAGGGCGACGAGAAGGTGTTGGTCGTCAAGCACACAGGCGGTCAAGTCGGCTGGAAGCCGGAGCGCGATATCTGGCTGCACGAGGCGCAGGAGAAGGTCAGCGCCGAATGCCCGCCGGAGGAGATGAGCGCGGAAGATCCGCTGTTCATTCTTTATACCTCGGGTTCGACGGGCAAGCCCAAGGGCGTGCTGCACACGAGCGGCGGTTATCTCGTCTATGCCTCGATGACGCACCAGTACGTCTTCGACTATCACGACGGTGACATCTACTGGTGCACGGCCGACGTCGGCTGGGTCACGGGCCACAGCTACATCCTGTACGGACCGCTCGCCAATGGCGCGACGACGCTCATGTTCGAGGGCGTGCCGAATTACCCGACGGCTTCGCGTTTCTGGCACGTTGTCGACAAGTGGAGCGTGAACACGTTCTACACAGCGCCGACTGCCATTCGCGCACTCATGGGCGCCGGCGACGACTTCGTGAAACGCACGAACCGCGCCTCGCTGCGGTTGCTTGGCTCGGTCGGCGAGCCGATCAATCCAGAAGCCTGGGAGTGGTACAACAAGGTCGTCGGCGAGAGCCGCTGCCCGATCGTGGACACGTGGTGGCAGACCGAGACCGGCGGCATTCTCATCACGCCGCTCCCCGGCGCGACCAAGACCAAGCCCGGCTCCGCGACGCGACCCTTCTTCGGCATCCGCCCCGCGCTCGTCGACGAAAAGGGCACGACTATCGAAGGTGCGGGCGCGGGTAATCTTGTCATCCTGGATAGCTGGCCGGGGCAGATGCGCACGGTCTACGGCGATCACGAGCGCTTCGTGCAGACGTACTTCTCGACGTATCCCGGCACGTACTTCACGGGAGACGGCTGCCGCCGTGACGAGGATGGCTACTACTGGATCACCGGCCGCGTTGACGACGTCATCAACGTCTCGGGCCACCGCCTTGGCACGGCAGAGGTCGAGAGCGCGCTGGTCGCGCATCCTAAGGTCGCCGAGGCCGCTGTCGTCGGCGCACCGCACGATCTCAAGGGGCAAGGCATCTATTGCTACGTGACGCTCATCCAGGGCAATCAGCCCTCCGACGAGCTGAAGAAGGAGCTTGTCGCGACGGTCCGCCGGATCATCGGCCCGACGGCTTCGCCGGACTGGATCCAGTTCTCGCCGGGTCTGCCGAAGACGCGCTCGGGCAAGATCATGCGCCGCATCCTGCGCAAGATCGCCGAGGACGACTTCTCCAACCTCGGCGATACCTCGACGCTTGCCGAGCCGGCGGTGGTCGAAGACCTCGTCGCCAACCGCCAGAACAAGCGCGCGGCGGGCTGAATTTGTCGGGGCGATGCCTGATGTGCCGGCAGTCATCGGCTGCCGGCACAATCTTTTTGCATTGTCGGCATGCCTCGATCTACGATGTCGGCTCGGTCCAAATGTGCGCTATAGATGACTGGTCCCGCACTCTGGAGCCGACATCACGATGCAGCAGAGAATACCGGCCTTCTGCACGCAATGCCGCTCACGATGCGGATGCACCGCGTTGGTGGAGGACGGCAAGCTTCTCGGTATAGAGCCGCTGGAGGGCCATCCGAGCGGCGACAAGCTCTGTCCTAAGGGAAAGGCTGCGCCCGAGCTCGTCTATCATCCTGACCGCGTCCTGCGCCCCATGCGGCGCACGAATCCCAAGGGCTCAGCCGATCCGGGATGGCAGCCCATAAGTTGGGGCGAGGCGCTCGATGAGATCGCGGCGAGACTGAGCACGATCGCGCGTGAGCACGGGCCGGAGCAGGTTGCGTTCTCGGTCACGACGCCGAGCGGCTCGCATATATCGGACTGCATTTCATGGATCGAGCGCTTCATCCGCGCCTATGGCAGCCCGAACACGATCTACGCCACCGAGATCTGCAACTGGCACAAGGACTATGCGAGCCGCTTTACCTACGGCCACGACATCGGGACGCCGGACTTCGCCAACTCTGACTGCATCGTGCTGTGGGGCAACAATCCGGCCGCCACGTGGCTCGCGCGCACGGCCGAAATCCAGAAGGGCCTGAAGCGCGGCGCGCGCATGGTCGTGATCGATCCCAAGCCGACCATCTTTGCCCGGCGCGCGACGCAGTGGCTTCAGGTGCGCCCTGGTTCCGATCAGGCAGTGGCACTCGGTCTGATGAATCTGTTACTTCAGGACGCGCGCTTCGACATCGCCTACGCGGCGCGTTGGACGAACGGTGCGCTCCTCGTGCGCGACGATACCGGGCGCATCCTGCGGGAGAGCGATGTGCTCGCCGGCGGGCGTGAGAATGTATTCCTCGCGCGCACGGCCGACGGCAGCGCGCTTGTTGCTTACGACACGGCGCGCAAGACTTGGGACGAGACAGCGGGCACGCCGGCACTCAGATGGCATGGCGCAATCCAGACTGTGCAGGGCCGCGTCACGTGCCGCTCAGCCCTCGAGATTCTTACCGAGACTGCATCAGAGATGACGCCGGAGCGTGTCGCCGAGCTGAGCGGCGTCGCGCCTCGCGATCTCGCGAAAGCCGCCGACGTTATCGCTGGCGCCAAGTCCGTCGCCTACTATGCATGGAATGGGGTCGGCCAGAGCCTCACAGCCACGCAGACAGATCGCGCCATATCGATCCTCTACGCTCTGACGGGCAGCCATGGCCGCGCGGGCGGCAATGTGCCGGGTGGCGCAGCAGCGTTCGGCGATATCTCAGGTCGCGATCTGATGTCGGAAAAGCAGCGCGCGAAGGCGATCGGCCTTGCCGAACGGCCGCTCGGTCCAGGTCTCAATGGTTGGGTCACCGCGCGGGACGTGTATCGCGCAGTTCTCGATCGCACTCCTTACCCTGTGCGCGCGCTCGTCTCCTTCGGCACGAACGCGCTTGTCTCGCAGCCTGATGCTCCGCTCGGTCGCCGGGCACTTGCGGCCCTCGATTTTCACGTTCACGCCGATTTCTTCGTCAATCCATCGGCGGCCTATGCCGATATCATCCTCCCCGCGTCGACGTCCTGGGAACGGGAAGGCTTGCGCACGGGCTTCGATGTGAGCCTCGATGGCCAGCGGCTCGTGCAGTTGCGCCCGCCTGCTATCGCCCCGCGCGGTGAAGCGCGCTCCGATACGGACATCGTTCTCGCGCTCGCAGACAGGTTGGGCCTCGGTCATAAGATGTTCGGCCTCGACGCGGATGCTGGCCACAATACGGTACTCGCGCCGGCCGGCCTGAGCGTCGAGATGCTGCGCGCGCATCCCGAAGGCATCGTCCTCGACAGGACAGTGCCGCTCGATGCGCACGAAGTGATGGTCGATGGAAATCGCAGAGGCTTTCCGACACCGAGCGGATTGATAGAGCTCTATTCCGAGCGGCTTCTGGAGATTGGTCAACCCGCTGTGCCGCGTCTGTCTCCTGGCGCTGCGCGGCCGCGCGACGCCGCATTTCCGCTGCTTCTCGGCAGTGCCAAGACGATCGCCTTCTGCCACAGTCAGCACCGCAATCTCGGGACACTGAGGCGCCTCATGCCCGATCCAGTCCTCGAGATGGCGCGTGCCGATGCTGACGCCCGGGCCATCGGGCATGGTGATTGGGTCGAGGTCAGAACCGGAAAAGGAACATCGGTCGCGAAGGCCGCCATCGTCGACAGTTTGGCGCCCGGCGCCGTGTTCGGCCAGCATGGTTGGTGGGAGGCCGGCGCCGCGGGCACGCCTTACGACGCCACGCATCCTCTCGCGGCCAATGTGAACAACGCCGTTGCAACGGATCGCGCCGATCCTGTCAGCGGTTCGATTCCGCTCCGGTGCTCGCCGTGCGAGGTCGTGAAGCTCCCGCAATAGCGATCGGTTCGACGCAAGCGAAGGCGCCGCGTTCATAACGCGGCGCCTTCGTATGTTCGGTGTCAGCTCTTGACCAGTTTGCAGCCGCCCTGATCGAGCGGGCGGAAAGCCTGATCCGCGGGGATCGTGCGGATCAGCTTGTAGTAATCCCAGGGATACTTCGACTCCGAGGGCTTCTTGACCTCGAAGAGATACATGTCGTGCATCTTGCGCCCGTCGATGCGGACGCTGCCCTTGCCGAACAACGGATCGTCGGTCGGAAGCTCCTTCATCTTGGCCACGACTTTGTCGCCAGGATCATCCGTTCCGAGTGCTTGCACGGCTTTGAGATAGTGAATGATGCTCGAGTAGAAGCCGGCTTGCGCCATGGTCGGGCGACGATTCTTGAAGCGATCGCCCCACCGCTTCGACCATGCGCGAGTCTCGTCCGTGCGATCCCAGTAAAAGGCGCTCGTTAGTTGAAGTCCCTGCGCCGTATCGAGCCCGAGGCTGTGGATGTCCGAGATGAAGACCAGAAGGCCGGCGAGTTTCTGGCCGCCTTTCACGACGCCGAACTCCGACGCCTGCTTGATCGAGTTGATCGTATCGCCACCAGCATTGGCGAGACCCACGATCTTCGACTTCGACGCTTGAGCCTGTAGAATGAAAGACGAGAGGTCCGACGTATTGATCGGATGGCGGACGCTGCCGAGTACCTTGCCGCCGGATTTCGTCACCACGGAACTGACGTCGCGTTCGAGGGCATAACCGAAGGCATAGTCGGCGGTGAGAAAGAACCAGGTGTCGCCGCCTGACTGCACCACGGCGGAGCCGGTGCCATTGGCGAGCGCGTACGTATCGTAGACCCAGTGGATCGTATTGGCGTTGCAGAGCTTGCCCGTGATGTCGGACGACGCTGGGTCGGAAGCGAGGAAGACCTTGTTCTTGCTGCCGACGAGCGTCTGGATCGCAAGGCTCACCGCCGAGGATGACGCGCCGGCGATCATGTCGACGCCATCGACGTCGAACCAGCGGCCGCCGACTGCGACGCCGATGTCGGCTTTGTTCTGGGTGTCGGCGAAGACGAGATCGATCTTCTTGCCAAGCACGGATCCGCCGAAGTCCTCGACGGCCATGCGCGCCGCTTCGACAGCGCCCATGCCATTGATGTCGGCATAGATGCTGTTCATGTCCGTGAGCACGCCGATCCTGACGACATCTCCGGAGATCTGCGCGTGCGCGGGGCCGACCGCGATGGTCATCGACAGCGCAGTTGCGCACGCGAACAGGTATCGTATTGGCGACATTGTTGAATTCCTCCCGGATCATTATTCGTGGTTGTTCGGACTGACGCCGAACTTCGGAGTGCTCGAGGCCTCCGTTCCGCGCATTGAATAGTACCGCCAGAAGCTTGGCAACCGGCCAGCCGCGCGGGTGCAGCGCAACTCAATCCTGTGTCGGCAACCATCGCCGTGGTGTTTCGCGGGCATCGTCGTAGGCCGCCTCGAACACGGGCGAGGCGAGAATGGCCTGGACGCGCAGAATGCCTGTGCCGGTATTGTGAAAGCCGTGCTTGCGGCCTGCGGGAATGACGGCGGATTGCCCGGTCGTGAGCTGCCGGCGCTCCTCCTCGACCCATACCTCCGCCTCGCCTTCGAGGACGGTCAGGATCTCCTCGACGGCGTGCAGGTGCGCGGGCGCGCCAAGGCCCGGATCGCACCACTGCTCGAAGACGGCGAGCTGCGACGTGCCGGTGGCTGCCGACGCGACCATGCGCGTGAGTACACCCGGGCGCCACTCGTCCTTCGGTTGGCTGGCGTGGTCGATGGTCGTCATGGGCATGGATCGGCTCCATGGATGGAATGCGTTGACAAGGTCACATCCGGTGCGAAGTTTGGCAACTGTTGGCGCTGAGCATGGAGGATTTCAAATGCGCGTGGTTGCGCTCGAGGAGCACTTCACGGTCCCTGGGCTCGTCAGCCGCATTGATCCGAGCCTGATCGCAAGACGCGGCTTTCGTCAGCGGCGCCTGTCGCCGAGTGGGTTCAATCCTCTCCAGCTCGCGCCCGAGATCGGTGAGCAGCGCCTGCAGCTCATGGACGAGGCTGGCATCACCGTGCAGGTGCTGTCGAACACCGGACCTGGGCCGGACCTCGTACCAGGATCAGACGGTATCGCTCTCGCGCGGGAGATGAACGAACATCTAGCAGCGGCGATCTCCCGCTACCCTCAGCGTTATGCGGGCTTCGCCGTCCTGCCCATGCAAAGCCCAGACGCGGCTGCTGTCGAGCTCGTGCGCTCGGTCAAGGACCTCGGCTTCGTGGGTGCTCTCATCAATGGCACGACCGAGGGTCGCTTCCTCGACGATCCGAGCTACGACGGCCTGCTCGCGGCCGCGGTCGATCTCGATGTGCCGATTTATGTTCATCCGCATCTCGCGCCCGAAGCCGTGCGACAAGCCTACTACGCGGGCCTCGATCCTGGTGCGAGCCGGGTCCTGGAGGCGGCCGGATGGGGTTGGCACTCGGAGACGGCGATCCACATTCTGCGCCTCGTGCTTGCCGGTACGCTCGACCGGCACCCGAAATTGAGGCTGATCATCGGCCACATGGGCGAAATGCTGCCTGTCATGATGGCACGCGCCGACGAGGTGTTTGCCCTCGATATAGAGCATCTGAAACGGCCGATCAGCCGCACGATCCTCGATCAAGTTTGGCTGACGACGAGCGGCATATTCACGGAGCCGCCATTCCTCGCCGCGCTGCTCACGTTCGGCATCGACCGCATCATGTTCTCGGTCGACTACCCCTATGCATCCAATGCCAAGGGCCGCGCTTTTCTCGATCGTCTTTCTTTGGCACCCGCCGACTTGGCGAAGCTCACGCATGGGAATGCCGACGCACTATTGAAGCTCAGTGGCTAAGATCGGATTTGCCGCTATTTCGCTGCGACCAGGGCATCGAACCGTCGTCTGAAGCCACCGGTTTTCTCCGCGAGATACTGCGCGAAGTCGTAATTCGGGCGCTCGAGGTGGCTCAGATGCCCCGCGCGTGCTGCGCCTGCCGACACGCCGCGATAGACCCGCTCTGTGCAGCCGCGATCTTCGACGTTGACCTTGTCGAGCAGGGTCTTGAGCTTGGCGAAGCTCTCCTGCGCATCAGGCGAGTTGACGAAATCCGGCGACATGCCGCCGCCGAAGATCATGTGCACCTGGCCCACGCCGTGCGGATGGAGTGAAAGATACCAGAAGTAGCCGGGTGTGAGCGTCACGAGCATGCTCGGATACACGGCGAGGAGGAATGTCGTGCGGCGACGGTCGCCCGTCATGCGCGTGTTGTTCGGATGCGCAAGCGCGATCTTGAGCGTCCCGTCCTTCAGAATGGTGTGATAGTTGAACGTCGGCAGGCCCGGTGGGCAATCCATCTCGTCGAGCTTGGAGAGGCCGCCGATCGTGCCGGCGTGGCACATCGGCAGGTGATAACTCTCCATGAAATTCTCCGCGAGGATCTTCCAGTTGGTGTCCCAGATGTGCGTCTCGCGGAAGGTCTCGACGTAGTTCTCCATACCGAAGTCGTCGATGAGCCCCTGGACCTCGGCGAGATGCTCGGCAACGGGAGGAAGCTCTGGATTGAGCGTGACCATGATCCAGCCGAGCCATTCTTCGCATCGCACGGGCGGCAGCCGATAGTGCTCGGCGCAGAACTCGCGGTTGAGGTGCATGGCGGGTGCCGCTCTGAGCGTGCCATCGAGATTGTACGTCCAGGCATGATAGGGACAAACGATCGCGCGCTTGTTGCCTGAGCCTTCGAGCAGTGTCGACATGCGGTGCAGGCACACGTTCGACATCGCACGCAGTTGGCCGCTGTTGTCGCGGATGACGAAGATCGGCTGGCCCGCAAGCTCGTACGTGACGTAGTCGCCTGGCTTCTTGAGTGCGTCGGCGCGACCGACGGTGATCCACTCCTTGGCGAACACGTCCTTGAGTTCGCGCTCCAGGAACTCGGGGCTCGTGTAGACGCTCGGTGGCATGGCGCGCGCCTGCTCGAAAGGTTCGCTGACGTTGCTGATCAGCTCTCTCACGGCTGGAGACAGAGACATGCGCGCGACCTGGTCCGCTTCGTGGAAACTTCCGAACGGACGGTAGCAAGCTGGAAGAGCCCTCACAACGGCTGTGGGGACGTTGAAGGCTAACGGCCTATTCGACGGGAGCTACGGCCTCGTCGATCAGATCCATCAAGGCGCATCCGTCGAACGGCTTCTTGAGCAACGCCTTTGCGCCAGCAAGTCGCGCGGCGGTCTGGGCGTTCTCGTCGGCGAAGGCGGAGACAAGAATGATTGGCAACCGCTTATCCGCCTTGCTCAGGCGCATTGCCAACTCAAAGCCGCTCATGCCACCCGGCATCTGAACATCACTGACCACGCAAGCCGCGCTGCAGGCTTCCGCGTTCGCAAGGAAGGCCTCCGCGGATGTGAAGACCTCCACACGGTAGCCGCAGGATCGCAGCAACCCCAGGAGCGAGGCGCAGATGTCGGGATCGTCATCGACGACAGCGACCAATGGGGCGGCGGTGGACACGACACATTTCCTGGCTGCGGTGGCTCGGCTCGGTCGCCGGACCTTCTTGTAACTATAAATGCGCCAGGTTCGCTTTGAGTTACATCATACTCGGGTTTGTGCTGGTGATGCCCGGGTAGGCCGGCTTAACCCTTTAGTCGCTCGGCCATTTTAACGAATTCTACCACGGACTTAGCGGCCATTTTGCGCATAGCGTTGGCGCGGTGGATCTTGACCGTTATCTCGCTGAGCCCGAGCTCGTAGGCAATCTGCTTGTTCATCAGCCCCTTAGCGACGTGCTCCATGATCTCCTTCTCGCGGGGGCTGAGCTCGGCGTATCGCGCCTTGATCTCGTCGAGGCCGGCCTGCTCGCCCCGCAAGGCGGTGTCCCGCTCGAGCGCGAGGGTGACGGCATCGAGCATGTCCTGGTCGCGGAAGGGCTTGGCGAGAAAATCGACGGCACCGGCCTTCATGCCGCGCACGGTCATGGGGATGTCGCCGTGCCCGGTCATGAGGATGACCGGCATGCGCACGCCGGCCGCTGCAAGCCGCTCCTGGAAGTCGAGGCCGCTCAAACCCGGCAGGCGAATATCGAGCACCAGGCAGCCCGCTGATTGAGTCTGGCCGGATTGAAGGAATTCCTGAGCCGATCCATATAGCCGGGTCGGCAAGCCCACGGAGCGAAAGAGGCTGTCAAGGGCAACGCGCACGTCCGCGTCATCATCAACGACATGGACGGCCGGCGCTTCACTCGCGCCTCCTTCCGAGCGACCGGTCGCACTTTGTGCCTTTTTAGCCATCGATCCGCCGGTAGCTCACGTTGCCTCCCGCATTGCAATATGCTCGCCCGCACTGCATCTATCTGTCAATCGACTGTTGACGGAGAGGTTGACCATGTCCGCTGCCGAGAATGGAGCCACCAGCACGCGATCATCGGTGGAGGCCGAACTCAGGGCGGTAACCAATGCCGTCCCTGCGCTCATCTCGTTTTTCGACGCCGGCTATGTATGTCGATTTGCCAACGACTTCCACAATGAATGGTTTGGTCGCTCACCTCAGAGTCTGATCGGCCTCCATATGCGGGAGTTCCTCGGTCCCGAGGCCTTTGCCAGCCGGGCGCCCTATCTCGCGCGCGTATCCGCCGGCGAGACTGTCTCTTTCGACGCCAAAGTGCCTATCCCCAGCGGTGAGTGGCGCTACGCGGCAATCTCTTACATTCCTCGCATGGGGGCGAGCGGCTTTGAAGGATTCTATGTCCTCGTCTTCGACATGACCCGCCGCAAGCAGGAAATGGTGGGGATGCTGGATCTCGCTCACGATGCCATTTGTCTCCATAAGCTCGACGGCACCGTGATTTTCTGGAACGCGGGATGTGAGGAGGCATACGGTTGGACGAGAGAAGAAGCCGTGGGCCAGCAGATCGGCGCGCTCACGCAATGCCGGTTTCCGATCCCTCTCGAAGAGCTGGAGCGCCGGCTGCTGGAGGAGAATCATTGGGACGGTGAAATCATTCGTACGCACCGCGACGGCACGGAGCACGTCATTGATGCGCGCTGGTCGCTCCGCAAGGATTACGCGGGAAATCCCGTCGAAGTCCTGGAGATGGGCCGCGATATCACCGCCAGCCGTCGAGCCGAGGCGGACCTTCAGCGAAGCGAGTACCGATATCGCAATGTCTTTCAGGCCATGGCCGTGTCGTTCTGGGAACTCGATTTTTCCGGCGTCCGTGCGATGCTGAAGGGGCTTAAAGAAAGTGGTGTTACGGATTTCCGGGCGCACTTTGCTGCTAACCCCGGGCTTATCCGTACGGTCATGGAGCTGACCGAGGTCGTCGACGTCAACGAGAAGTCGTTGCAGCTCTTGGGAGGGGGAGCATCGCGCGAGCAGCTGCTTGGGAACGTCTCGCGCTACTGGCCGGTCGCCAGCGAACCCATATTCGCGGAAAGTGTATTCGCTTCGATCGAGGGTAAACCGCACTATGAAGCGGACACGCGCCTCCTTACGCTCGACGGCAAGGAACTCGACGTGCATTTCACCTGCTGCTACCCGCAGCGGGGAGACAGCGCAGGCCACGGCCTCATCGGCATTCTCGACATCACAGAGCGCGTGCGTGCCCACAACGAGCTGACGCGCGCCCAGTCACAGCTGGCGCACGCCGCACGCATTTCGACGCTCGGCGAGCTCTCGGCCTCCATTGCGCATGAGGTGAACCAGCCACTCACCGCCGCCGTGACCAATGCCGAAGCGAGCTTGCGTTGGCTCAACCGCGCCGAGCCCGACATCGACGAAGCCAAGGCCGCTATCGGCCGCATGATTTCTCAGGCCAAGCGTGCTTCCGATATTATCGCCCGCATTCGCGCCATGTCGACAAATCGAGCGCCCGAGAAAACACGCTTCCCGTGCCGCGGCCTTGTGGACGATGCCGTGGCGATCCTGCGCCGTGAACTCGCCGATCATCAGGTGCGGCTTCGCGTGATCCTCGGCAACAGCCTCCCCGACATCGAGGGCGACAGAGTCCAGCTTCAGCAGGTTGTCATCAACCTCATGGTCAACGCCATTCAGGCGCTCGGTCAGATCGAAGACACGCGACGTGCGCTCACGGTGCGCCTGTTGCCAGAGATGGATCGCGTCATGCTCGACATCGAGGACAATGGGCCGGGTGTCGCGCCGGAGCACGCCGCACGCCTCTTCAATGCCTTCTTCACGACGAAAGCCGACGGCATGGGCATGGGACTCTCGATCTGCAAGTCCATCGTCGAGTCCCACGGCGGCACCATCGTACTTCTGCCGGCGGCGCCACAGGGTGCTCTGTTCCGCGCCACGCTGCCCGCCTCGGCCGCGCATGCCGCGATATAGGTTCGAGGGGTTCGTTAGCGGCCGTACAGAGCGCGCCGGCCTCTCCGAGATCTAGCAAGTGACGTAGGCCTTCTGGTGATATGGCTTCGTCGGCACTCCAAGCAGCTCCGCGGCGGCATTGTTGCCGGCGAAGGCACGCGCGCCATGCCCTTGGGTCCCCTCGATCCAGAATCGTATCGGATGCAGGCAGGCATTGCGATGGCGCACCTCTTCGCAGGCCGCTTCGATGCTGCGTCGGCATTGGCGGAGCAGGCCTGCAGGAACCTGCCGAGTTTCCTGATGGCAACGGCCATCGGTGCTGCCAGCCATGTACTGGCCGGTCGATCACGGGAGGCTCAGCGTGCCATGGATCAACTCCGGGAGCTCGATCCCACGCTCCGCATTTCGAACCTCAAGGATTGGTTGCCCATCAGGCGATCGGAGGATCTCTCAGTGTTCGCGGAAGGACTTCGCCGAGCGCGGCTGCCTGAACGGTGATCTGAAGCCGCGACTCGTCCAACGCACTGTGCGCTCCTGGAGAGAAGCGGAAAATGTGAGAGATGGCAGTTCGTTAGTGCCATTGGTGGAGCCGAGGAGGATCGAACTCCTGACCTCTGCAGTGCGATTGCAGCGCTCTCCCAGCTGAGCTACGGCCCCAAACCCGACGATGCGGATCGCGGCTGGTTTAGAGACAGCTGCTGGACGTGTCAACAAGCTGAGCGTTCCCCGGCCACTCGAATTGCCGTCCGCTGGAAGCATCGGCGATAGCTCGCCGGCCGAGCCGAGAGAGCCAGCGCGACCTCGTGATTGCTCGCAATTCAGCGCGCTCGTCAGCGTCGCGCTGCATCGCACTCCGTGCGCGCAAGCGCGGCCAATGCCTGTTCCAGCGCGGCAAATCGACCAAGAAGTGCCGAAAACCCCTATTTTTGTGCTGTTTTTGCTTTCCCATCGTCCCTAACATGAGTTATCCGGCAGCTTGCGCGTGAGTCGTGGAGCGTCAAGCAATCCGACGCCGCGCAGTCTGGAGCCGAACGGGCGGGGTAGGAAGTGCTCTCACTTCGACGGCTCTCGGCGACGAAGAAAGCTGGACGGAAGGCCAGCCGGTGGAGTTCGCGGACGTTGCTTCGGCCGGTAATGCGGCCATCCTGCAGCGGGGTAGGCGAGCGACCGACGCCCGGTTGACCGTGTTTAGCGTTGCACACCAAATCTTAGTGGAACTCAGGAGGCATACATGGCGAAAGCGGCGAGCAAGGCAGCGGCGAAATCCGCGCCTGCGAAGGTTGTGACGGTGACGATGCGCGATCTCGGCACGGCGCTGGCTGAGACGCACGAGCTGCCGAAGAAGCAGGGACTCGAGCTGCTGACGCAGACGGTGGAGATGATCACCAAGCACCTCAAGAAGGGCTCGCGCGTTCGTCTTGCCGGCCTCGGCATTCTTCAGGTTCGCAAGCGCCCCGCCCGCATGGGCCGCAATCCCGCGACCGGCGAAGCGATCAAGATCAAGGCCAGCAAGAAGGTTGCCTTCCGCGCGGCCAAGGAACTGAAGGAATCGATCTGAATCCTTCGCGCCCGCGAGAGCAGGCACACGAAAAAAGCCGCGGTGACGCGGCTTTTTTTGTTGGTCGCGTGTAAGGCCGCGGCAGCCGCGACCCCGCAAAATGTTACCGCCCTGCGATCCGCACCGGGCGCCGCAGAAAGGCCGGCACATTCTCGTCGAGGCCGAACGGCACGGGCTCCCGCTCACGCGGCTCGCTCTTGCGTGGCGCAGCCTCATCTTTGTTAGTGTGATCCGTGTGGGGCCGCGCATCGTGGCGAGGACGGCTCTGGGCCTGCGCCCTCTGCTGCGGCGCTTCTCGCTTCGCATCACGTTCGCCGCGGCTGTCCTGCCGGCGTCCGTCGTGACGATCCTCGCGCCGCCCTTCACGCGGTGCCTCGTCGCGGCGCGCGCGGCTACGCTCTTCGGCCTGGGCACGCTGCGGTTCAGATGGAGCTTGCTGCGGCACCGCCGTGGTCTCGGCATTGGTACCGCTGCTGCGACGGGGTTGTGCTTCACGCTGTGGGCGCGGTCCGCGCTCGCGATCACGGCCTCCGCGACCGCGCGCTTTATCGCCTGATCCGCGCGCATCGCGCGCGCCACGATCGGTGCTGGCGCCGCGACGGCCGCGGCCGCGGCGCTTCATCCCATCGGCCATCGTTGCTTCATCCGGGGCTTCGCCGATCCACTGCGGCTCCTCGTCGGAAAGTTTGATGATCGCCGATATGGCCTTGATGTCGTCCGGCGTCACGATAGTAACCGAACTGCCGTGCTTTCCGGCGCGTCCGGTGCGGCCGATACGGTGCACGTAGTCGTCGGCCTGCCAGGGTACGTCGTAGTTGAAGACGTGACTGACGTCAGGAATGTCCAGGCCGCGCGCGGCGACGTCGGAAGCGGCCAGGAGCTGTATGCGGCCTTCGCGGAAAGCGTCGAGCGTCGCCGTGCGGGTCGACTGTTCGAGATCGCCGTGGATGGCGCCAGCGCTGAAGCCATGCTTCACGAGCGACTTCAGCAGGATCGCAACGTCGCGCTTGCGATTGCAGAAGATGATCGCGTTCTTGACATCGAGCGATTGGAGCAGCTCGCGCAGGATGGCGCGCTTGTCGCGGTCATCCATGGAAGCGCAGAACTTGAAAGACTGCGTGATCGTCTTCGCCGTCGTGGCGGGGCGCGCGACCTCGATGCGCACTGGATCCTTCAGGAACTGATCGACCAGGCGCGTGATCTCGGGCGGCATCGTCGCGGAGAAGAAGAGCGTCTGCCGGCGCGGCGGCAGCAACTTGCAGATCTTCTCGATGTCCGGAATGAAGCCCATGTCGAGCATCCGGTCGGCTTCGTCGATCACGAGGATCTCGACGCCCATGAGCATGACGCGGCCGCGTGAGAAATGATCGAGGAGACGCCCGGGCGTCGCGATGAGCACGTCGACACCGCGGTCGAGTTTGCGCACCTGATCATCCATCGAGACGCCGCCGATCAGCAGCGCGACGGTGAGCTTGTGATTGATGCCGTACTTCTCGAAGCTGTGCGCTACCTGGGCGGCCAGCTCGCGCGTCGGTGCGAGAATGAGCGAACGCGGCATGCGCGCTCGCGCTCGTCCCGTCTCGAGGCGCGTGATCATCGGTAGTACGAACGAGGCCGTCTTGCCGGTGCCGGTTTGTGCGATCCCGAGCACATCCCGACCTGTCGCTGCGACAGGAATAGCCTGAGCTTGAATTGGCGTCGGAGACGCGTAACCCGCGGCCTCTAAGGCGGCGAGCACTTTGCTGCTGAGCCCGAGCTCAGCAAAGGTCGTGGGGTGCAACAAGAACCTCCGTCACTGCGTTCGGTCACGCCGCGATCTCCGCAGAGACGGCGGTGAGTCCACATGAGCGCAGGGGGAAGCGGGGCTACTCGTTCAACGAGTGAAACAAACGGCACCTGGGTCGAGAAAAGGGATCAATGAATGCGATCCCCTGCGCCCGACAGGCTGTTCCCTGCCACAAACGATTGTCCAGAACAAGGAAATTACTGTCGCAGCACGCCTTTTTTCGAGGTTTTCCGCTGTTCCGGAGGGCGAGGGCTGTATGCGCCACGGAGACCGATTACATGGGGCGCCGGGCGCCGTTGGGCCGCTCGGAGACGACATTGCGCTTGCCCGCACGGCCGAGCACGCTAGATGTGTCCGCCAGCCGCCGTTCAGGCTGCGGACCGTTGATTTGAGGTACGGGAGAGCCGAATGGACAGCAATCGCCTCTTTGGGGGCAATCCGATGGCCGTGATCATCCGGCTGGTCGTGATCTCGATCATCGTCGGGATCGTCCTTTCGGCGCTCAATATACGGCCTGACGAGATCCTCTATCATATTAGTCGCCTGATCGAGCGGCTGTCAGAACTCGGCTTGGATTGGGTGGTATCGGTGTTCCGATGGTTCCTCGTCGGGGCGGTGGTGGTGATCCCGATCTGGCTCATCGTCCGGCTTTTCGGCATGTTTTCAAACAAGACGGATGGCGATCGTCGATAAATGCCTCAGCCGTCGAGCGGCTTAGCCGCCCATTCCGCGGCATGCATACCAACGAGCGCGGAGATGTTCGCGAGGCCGCGCGCGCGGCACGTGGCGTCGAGGTGCTGCTTGATGCGACCGATCAGGCTGGGACCCTCGTAGATGAGTCCGGTATAGAGCTGAAGCAGCGAGGCGCCCGCTTCCATCTTTTGAAGCGCTCTCTCGGGGCTGTCGATGCCGCCGATGCCGACGAGCGGCACGGCGCCGTTGGTCGCCTGATGGACGCGCGCCAGCATGGCCGTCGAGCGGTGGAACAGCGGCCGGCCGGAGAGGCCGCCTGCTTCCTTTGACGTTGCGTTGTGGCCGACACCGGGGCGAGCGAGCGTCGTGTTCGATATGGCAATGGCATTGACCTTGTGCGTCATGAGCCGCTCGCAGATGGCCGGAACGTCTTCCTCGGCGACGTCCGGTGCGATCTTGACGACGATCGGCCGGCGCGGCTTGCCAGCGGACATCTGCTGCGCACGTGCCTCCATCACGCGCCCCAGCAGATCGTCGAGCGCTGCGGGCGCCTGCAGGTCGCGCAGGCCCGGCGTGTTGGGCGAAGAGATGTTGACGGTGAAGTAGCTCGCGACGTCGTAGAAGGTCACGATGCCTTTGACGTAGTCGCCCGTACGATCAGCCGTATCTTTGTTAGCCCCGATGTTCACGCCGACGATGCCGCCCCGGCGTGCGCGTGCCCTGAGGCGTGCAAGGGCAGCCTCGTGGCCGCCATTGTTAAAGCCGAGCCGGTTGATCACGCCGCGCTCGCTGACCAGACGGAAGATTCGCGGCTTGGGGTTGCCAGACTGAGCGAGTGGCGTCACCGTGCCGATCTCGGCAAAGCCGCAGCCGAGACCCAGCACGGCATCGGGGACGCGCGCATCCTTGTCGAACCCCGCGGCAATGGCGATGGGATTCGTGAGCGTGAGGCCGCCGAGGCTTGTCGCAAGGGTCGGCGGGTCCGTCGCGCGATCGGCAGGATAGAGGCCGTTCTCAAGTGCCTTGAGCGTCGCCTCGTGGGCGGTCTCGGGATCGAGCGCGAGGAGCGCCGGCAGCGCAAGCTGAGTAAGGGCACTGAGCATCAGCCAAGCTCCGGGGGAAGGACGTGAAGGCCGTCGGGCCCGAGCGTTAGCGGCGTGGCAGCCACGACGGCATCGAGCGGGAGGGCAGCGTAGAGATGTGGATACAGCGTGCCGCTCGAAGATGCCTCCCAACGCAGCGCGTTTCCTAGCCGAACAGGGTTAACGGTGATCAGCACGAGGTCGGTGCGGCCGGCAAAGAATTTGGCCGCCGTGCGTGCGACTTGATTGGGCGCGCTGAAATGGACGAAACCGTCGCGAAGGTCGTCCCGAGAGCCGAAAAATCTTCCATTTTCCTGTAGTTGCTGCCATTCATTCTCAGTACAGATTTTGTGCACCATTGTGGAAGCGTCAACCATGGGCTCAAAGTTCTCCACCTCTTAACGCCTGCATGCCCTACGTGGTGCAGGTTTGGCGGCACGGGATTTGCTCTTACCGATCTTACAGCAGCTTACTGCCGTGCGCGTCGTCGCTGTTCCAATCGAGAGCATGTTCCCCCAGTGGGAGTCTTCTAGGCGTGTTTGAATGAGCCCGACGACATCGATCCTGACCCACGCGTGGATCTGGAACGCGATCGACGCGCTGGCGCGCCATAAGGAGCTGTCGCCCTCTGGTCTCGCGCGCCTCGCCGGTCTCGACCCCACGGCTTTCAATCCTTCCAAGCGCTTTACTCCCGAAGGCCGGCCGCGCTGGCCGAGCACGGAAAGCATCTCCAAGATCCTCGCCGCAACGAGCTTTACGCTCGATGAGTTCACGGCCCTTGCGGCCGAAACCGAGCGCGCGCGGCAGGCCCCCGTACCCGCCAACGTCCCGCTCATCGGGCAAATTACCAATGCGACGGTCGGCAGCTGGCATCCCTATGGCGGATCGTCTGACCAGGAGCTCGACGCGCACGCGAAGCTGGTGGTCGGCGGCGGCGGCCCCTTTGCGGTCGAGGTAGCGGATACGAGCCTCGAGCCGGTCTATCGCTGTGGGCTGACGCTCGTCGCAGCATCGAATGCGGTTGCGAATGCGGGCGACCGCATTCTCATCAAACCGCAAGGTGCGCTGGCCGTGCCGCGCCTCCTTGTTGGCAAGACCACGCGCCGCGTGGAACTCGTCTCCATCCGCGGCGATGGCGACACCGTCGAGATGGACCGCTCGCACGTCGACTGGATCGCCCGAATCATCTGGGCGAGTGGTGGCTGAGCTGCGCGCTTATCAGCGCTTCGGCAGCTCCATCCGCACAGCCACGGCCGCGCTCGCCAGCACGGTGATATCGTTGGCCTCAGGGTCGGGCACGTCGAGACCGCCTTTTACGACATTGACCGTCACCTGCCCGTGCGGGAGCTTCGCCGCCACTTTCGCCTTGTCGACGAGGTCCGGCTTCTGCACGCCGATCGTGACCGTCACCTCCATTCTCTTCGCGTCGAGGCCGAGATTGCGCACGAACGACAGCGAGCTGTGGTGGATCGCGTCTTCGACCGCGCGGACGGCAGCCTTCGTGTAGTCGCCGCCATGGAGCGAGGCACCGGCGCCGAGTTCGAGGATGATGCGCTTCGGTTTCATGTGTGATCTCCCTCAAACGTCGAGCGACACGACAACCAGCGCGTGCGCCAGGATCGTGCTGTCGGTTCCATCGTCATTGGGAATTCTGAGTCCGCCCTCGATGGCCTTGACGGTGCCCCGGCCGTAGGGCGCAACCGCGAGCACGGCTTCCTTGTTCACGGTCTCGGGGTTCGGCACGCCGATGTTGATCTCGAGGTGCATGTCCGAGCGCTCCTTGCCCATGAGCGTCGCGATGCTGAGCGTGTTGCGCCACAGCGCATCGCGAACGGCGCGTTCGGCGGCCTTCGTGCTGTCGGCGCCACGGATATCCGTGCCCATGCCGATTTCGAGCACCATGCGTTTCAGAGCCATTGGGTGTTTCCTCTCCCGGTGTCGTGGCGCATTTCGTGCTGCTGGGGGCGCAGACGTCAAGCCGTGCTGTTGCGCGACGGTCATGCACTGGATCGCTCTCAGGTGCGCATGAGTGCCGGCACGCGGCCTGAAGGATGCAGTCCTTCGCGCATGACGAGGCGCCGGAGCCAAGGCAGTGTGTTGAGGGCGTGCAGGCCGGCACCGCGCACGAGATGCAGCGGCAGGAAGTCGGAAATCAGCGAGCGGTTGAGCGTGTCGACCATAGCGCTTCGGATCGTGATATCTCCGCGGCGTTCCGCATCATAGGCCGTGAGCACAGTCTCTGCGCCGATATCCGCGCCAAGGCTGCGTGCGCGCGTAACCAGCTCGACAAGGGTGGCGATGTCCCGGAGGCCGAGGTTCAGACCCTGGGCACCGATCGGTGGGATGACGTGAGCGGCCTCGCCGATAAGCGCGATGCGGCGGGCACCGAGGCGGTCCGCGCTCATGCGGGTCAGCGGGAAGCTCGCGCGCGGGCCGATCGCGGTGACGGTGCCGAGCAGACCTTGCAGGCGATCGTCGAGCGTGCGGATGAAGGCGTTGTCGTCGAGGCCCATCAGGCGACGCGCTTCGTCCGGTGTCTCGACCCACACAAGGCTCGACTCCAGGCCGGTGAGCGGCACCGTCGTCACCGGCCCTGCGGGGCGGTGAAACTCGCTCGAGATATTTGTGTGCGGACGCGTGTGACGGAAGCGGGTGGCGACGGCGCTTTGCGGATAGGAGCTCGTGTGTGCATCTATGCCGGCCTCGCGGCGGCAGAGGGAGCCGCGGCCATCGGCGCCGACGATCAGGCGGGCGGAGATTGTCGCACCGGAGCCGAGACGCAATGTGCTGCCGTTATTGTCAGATTGAAAGTCTGGTGTGACGGTACCCTCGATCAGTCGGAGGCCTGCCTGCCCGCGCGTCGCCGCCAGCAGCGCAGTATTGAGTGCAGCATTGTCGATGTTGATGCCGAATTCGCGGAGCCCCAGCTCGTCGGCGCGAAAGAGTACCTCCGGCGCCCGCCAGATGCCGCCGGTATCCTCGATCAGGCGCAGGCCGGTCATCGGTACCAAGGCTGGTTCGAGCCGCGCGCCGAGGCCGAGGTTGCGTAGCAACGCGACGCTGCCGGTGAATAGCGCGGTGGTGCGTGTATCGCGCGCCGGATCCACGTACGGGCCGACTGCAATCGTATCGAGCCCAGCCTGAGCCATGGCAAGGGCCGCAACGAGCCCTGCCGGGCCGGTCCCGACCACAAGTACGTCGCAGGTGCAATTTGAAATAGATGCCATGCCTCCCTTTTAGCGCGTACCTGCGCGGGTAGGGAGCGCCGAGAAGCCGCGCCACCACCCTTGCGCCGCATCAAGGCGGTCGCGCGATCATTGGTGCGACAGTCCGCGCCGGCCTTTTGGTTTGTCTGGACCGGCGGGCAGTTTATAACCGCTCCAGGATGGAGCCCTCATCGGCGGCGGTACCCGACGGCCGTCCGCCGGAATGATAAAGGGAAGCGGGATCCCAATGGACTACAGCGCGCAATTCTCGAAGGCCTTGGTCCAGCTCCGGGATGAAGGCCGCTACCGCGTGTTTGCCGATATCCGGCGCCGCCGAGGCGCATTCCCTGCTGCCGAGCGCTTTGGGGTCGAGGGTACGCGCGAGATCAAGGTCTGGTGCTCCAACGATTACCTCGGCATGGGCCAGCATCCCGCCGTCATTGCCGCTATGCACGAGGCCCTAGATACGGCAGGGGCCGGCTCGGGCGGCACGCGGAACATTTCCGGCACCACGCATTACCACGTCGAGCTCGAGGCCGAGATCGCGGACCTCCATGGCAAGGCTGCGGCTTTGCTCTTCACCTCGGCTTTCGTCGCCAACGAGGCCGCGCTCTCGATCCTGCAGAAGCTGCTGCTTGGCTGTGTGATCCTCTCGGATGAGAAGAATCACGCATCGATGATTGCAGGCATCCGCAATGGTGGCGGACCGAAACTCATCTGGAAGAACAACGATCTCGCCGATCTCGAAGCCAAGCTCGCCGCGCTGCCGCGCGAGACGCCGAAGATCATTGCTTTCGAGTCCGTCTACTCCATGGACGGCTTGATCGCGCCGATCGGTGCCATCTGTGATCTCGCCGAGAAGTACAAAGCCCTCACTTATCTCGATGAGGTCCACGCTGTCGGCCTGTATGGGCCGCGCGGCGGCGGCATTGCCGAGCGCGACGGCGTCATGGATCGCGTCGACATCATCAACGGCACGCTCGCCAAGGGCTTCGGCGTGATGGGCGGCTACGTCGCCGCGTCGGCAGACATCTGCGACGCGATCCGCTCGTACGCGCCGGGCTTCATTTTCACGACGTCGCTGGCGCCGGCCATTGCTGCAGGGGCCACGGCCAGCATCCGCCATCTCAAGACCTCGAACGTCGAGCGCACGCGCCATCAGGAGCGCGCCCGCACGGTCAACCGCCGGCTCAAGGCGGCGGGACTGCCGGTCATGGACAATCCCAGCCATATCGTGCCGGTGCTGGTCGGCAGTCCGGTACACTGCAAGGCCGTCAGCGACACGCTGCTCGATCGCTTTGCGATCTACGTGCAGCCGATCAACTACCCAACCGTGCCCCGCGGCACGGAGCGCCTGCGCATTACGCCGACGCCGGCGCATAGCGATGCCGATATCGACGGGCTGGTTGCGGCCCTCGGCACTCTCTGGACGGAGTGCGAACTCGCCCGCGGCGCGCACGTCGTCGCGGCCTGATCGGGCTTTCTACCCTCGACGGGATGGCTGCTTCTCTCCCGGCCCGCTTGCTCCGGCAGGCGGGTGCGTGCTGTATTGCAGCGCAATGAGAGCGGAAAGATCGTGAGCAATTGCCATGCAGGACAAGCCTTCCACGCCGCCCGACGGCGTTCACCTCGAGGATATCGAGGTTGGCCGAACCATTGAGTTCGGCCGCATCAGCGTGAGCAAGCAAGACATCATCGCCTTCGCGCGCGCCTACGATCCCCAGCCCATGCACATCGACGAGGAAGCAGCCAAAGCCAGTATCGTCGGCCGCTTGTGCGCTTCCGGCTTCCACTCATGCGCAATCATGATGCGCATGCTCGCCGACGGTCTGCTCAGCAAGGGCTGGACGTCGCTCGGCTCGCCCGGCGTCGATGAGTGCAAGTGGCTGAAGCCGCTGTTTCCGGACCAGGTGCTAACCGGACGTGTCATCTGCTCGGAGAAGCGCGCGCTTGCCTCGCGGCCCGAGGTCGGCCTCCTCAAGGTCAAGTTCGAGATGCTGAACCAGGCTGGCGAGGTCATCATGACCTGGGACAGCAATCATCTCATCAAGGTGCGCAATCCCGGTCCCAAGACAGGCGGCAAGGGCGAGACGCGGCCGCCGCTCGAGAGCGTGTGGGACGGCCCCGAAGGCCCGCCACCGGATCCGACGCGCAACTTCTTCGAGGATCGCCAGATCGGCGAGATCTACGAGCTAGGCTCGCACACGTTCACCAAGGACGAGATCATTACATTCGCGAAGCAGTTCGATCCGCAGCCTTTTCACCTCGATGAGGAGGCGGGACGCAAATCGCTGTTTGGCGGTCTCAGCGCCTCGGGCTGGCATACGGCGGCGATTTGGATCCGGCAGTTCGTGGCCTACCGCCAAAAGATCGAGCGCCAGATTCGCGAGGCAGGGGCGCCCGTCGCCCGCTATGGCCCTTCACCCGGCTTTCGCAACCTGCGCTGGCTGAAACCTGTTTACCCTGGCGATACTTTGACGTTCCGTGGCCGGACGGCGGCTAAGATCGATCTCAAGTCCCGCCCGGATCGTGGTATTCTCCAGACAGACTCGCAGGCGCGGAACCAGCGAGGCGAGATCGTCTTCAATATCCGCGGGCAGATTCTCGCGGAGCGACGCGAGCCCTACAAGCCCTGAGGCGCTGTGCCCCGTTGCGTATGCCACGCTTCGGCCACGACCGCGGGTCAGGGTCGGACTACAAGTTGGCGAATCGGTCCGGATGCCCCATATGATTGGGAAAAGCCGTTCGAGTGGGATGCAGGCCGATGCGCGAGCAGGATAGGGGCGTCACCATGGCAAGCAGCAGACTGATGATTGGGCGAGGCCGGATGACCACCGCCGCGCTCGGATGTGGTTTTGCTGTCATTCTCGGCGCTTGGGCATGGAGTTCCGCGAGCCCGGATCGTCTGCTGGAGCGCAGTTATGCGCGGGTTGCGCCGCAGGGTACGATCTTCCTCGATGATGCCGGTGCCGACACTTCGGCGATCACGGTGACCCCCGCGAAAGTGACCGCTGCCACGCCTGCGCCACTGCCGCAGCTCGTCGTGGATGGCGAGGCGGTCCCCTCGGGCATTCTGAACGAGCCGCTGGCCGCCGGCGATCACGTGCAATTCAGCAATGCCCAGGCCGAGATGCGGTCGGTGGAAGTGCGTGAGGTCACCGATGTGGCTGCACCGGTCGTCGGCATGCCGGGTATGCGGCTGCAACTGGTGACCGCGCGTTCGCTGGATCGCCGCCGGCCCGAGACGCTCCGGCTGATCTTCGCCGTTCGCGACGCTGGCCGCGAGACAGCCCCCGCAAAGGTGGTGCCGGTCTCAGCACCGGCCACGGACAAGGTTCTCTGATCGCTCTATCGGAACGGCCTGCTCGGGGGCACGCATCATCATGCTGCGTCTGAGACACTTCGCGCTGTGTCCGTTTTCGCGCTCGATCCGCCTTGTGCTGCAGGAGCTCAATCTCGCGCATGAGCTCGTCGCCGAGGGCGCTGATGCAGCGGTGCCGGGCGCCCAGGGGCTGGCTCTTCCGGCTGATCTGCCGCTCCTCGAGCTGGAGGAGGGCGGCGTCGTCGCAGGTGCCTATGCCATCAGTGAGTATCTCGACGAGCTTGTCGGGCGCGGCGTGATCGATGCACGCGGGCCCCGGCCCTTTCCGGGCTCGGGCGAGGACCGTGCCGAGGCGCGCCGCCTCGTCGACTGGTTCCATCGGAGGCTCGACCGAGAGGTAACGCAACAGCTCCTGGCGGCCAAAGCCTGGCCGCGACTGCTCTCCAGCGCACCCGCCGGCGCACCGAGTTCCGCCGCGCTCAGGGCAGCGCACGCCAAGCTGCGCCAGCATCTCGACTATGTCGGCTATCTGGCGGACACGCGACGCTGGCTTGCCGGCGACGCGCCGAGTTTTGCCGACCTTGCAGCGGCAGCGCACCTCTCCGTACTGGACTACCTCTCGGAAGTTCCCTGGGAGGGTGCCCCCAGTGCCAAGGTCTGGTACGCGCGGGTGAAGTCACGGCCCGCATTCCGTCCGCTGCTCGCCGATCGGCTCTCCGCGCTGCCGCCACCCGCGCACTACGCGGATCTGGATTTTTGAGCGGTGGATGGACAACTTTCGTGGCGCATCAGCCACCTGGCAGGTTCCCGGCGGTGGATTTCAGTGCCAGGTCTTGCCAATGGGGCATCCCCCATGCGACCACCCTGTCCACGGGCGCGACCCGAGATTCGGCCTGATTCCGAGCCGCTCATCGCATGTGATGCGTCACATATCCCGTCCACAGAATGATCGGAGCCATACGCAATGGCGTCCTCCCGTGACCTGTTTGCCAAGCTCGAGGCCGAGTTGACCGAAAAACCCCTGCGCGCCCGCAAGAACGGCGATGCGTCCGATGACTATGGCGCCGATCTCATCGAAGTTCTCGAAGGCCTCGAGCCCGTTCGCCGCCGCCCCGGCATGTACATCGGCGGCACGGACGAGAAGGCCCTGCATCATCTCTTCGCCGAGGTGATCGACAACTCCATGGATGAGGCGGTTGCAGGACACGCGACATGGATCGAGGTGCGCCTCGATGCCGATGGTTTCCTGAGCGTCGCCGACAACGGCCGCGGCATCCCGATCGACCCGCATCCGAAGTTCAAGAACAAGTCGGCGCTCGAAGTGGTCATGTGCACGCTGCACGCCGGTGGCAAGTTTGACAGCAAGGCCTATCAGACCTCAGGCGGTCTGCACGGCGTCGGCGTGTCCGTCGTGAATGCGCTTTCCGATCATCTCGAAGTAGAGGTCGCGCGCGGCCAGCAACTCTATCGCATGATCTTCAACCGCGGCATTCCGCAGACCAAGCTGGAAAAGCTCGGCTCGATCATGAACCGGCGAGGGACAAAGGTCCGCTTCCACCCGGACGAGCAGATTTTCGGCAAGGGTGCGACGTTCAAGCCGGCGCGTCTTCTCAAGATGGCGCGCTCCAAGGCCTATCTATTCGGCGGCGTCGAGATTCGCTGGTCGTGCGATCCCTCGCTCATCAAGGACGATACTCCGGCCGAGGCGACATTCCACTTTCCGGGCGGGCTCAAGGACTATTTGACCGCCTCGATCGATGGACAGACACGCGTGACGAAGGACATCTTCGCGGGCCGTGTCGAGAAGAAAGAAGGACACGGCTCCGTTGAATGGGCCATGTGCTGGGTCAGCGACGAGGACGGATTCCTTCACTCCTACTGCAACACCGTGCCGACCCCCGATGGCGGTACGCACGAGCAGGGCTTGCGCAATGCGCTGACAAAGGGCCTGCGCGCCTATGGCGAGCTCACCGGCAACAAAAAGTCGGGCCAGATCACGGCCGAGGATATTATTGGCACGTCGTCCGGGATGCTTTCGGTCTTCATTCGCGAACCCGAATTCCAGGGCCAGACTAAGGACCGCCTCGCGACGCAGGAAGCGGCGCGCATCGTCGAGAGTGCCGTGCGCGATGCGTTCGATCACTGGCTTGCCGATAGCCCGCAGCAGGCGACGCGCCTCCTCGAATGGACCGTCGATCAGGCCGAGGATCGCCTCAAGCGTCGCCGCGAGAAGGAGATCGGCCGCCAGAACGCGACGCGCAAGCTGCGCCTTCCCGGCAAGCTCATCGATTGCTCCAGCACGAGCGGCGATACCGAAATCTTCCTCGTCGAGGGCGACTCGGCCGGAGGCTCGGCCAAGCAGGCGCGCAATCCGAAGACGCAAGCCGTTCTGCCGCTACGTGGCAAGATCCTGAACGTCGCAAATGCGACGTCGGCGAAGCTGTCACAGAACCAGCTTCTCACCGACCTCGTGACTGCGCTGGGCGTCGGCACGGGCACGAAGTACCGCGACGAGGACCTGCGCTACGACCGCGTGATCGTGATGACGGACGCCGATGTCGACGGTGCCCATATCGCCTCGCTGCTGATCACGTTCTTCTATCAGGAGATGCCGGAGCTTGTAGCGAACGGCCACCTCCATCTGGCCGTGCCGCCGCTTTATCGCCTCACGCAGGGCGGCAAGATCATGTATGCCCGCAACGATCTCCATAAGGACCAGCTCATGGAGAGCGAGTTCAAGGGACGGGGCAAGGTCGACATCACCCGCTTCAAGGGCCTTGGCGAGATGGATTTCAAGGACCTGAAGGTCACGACCATGGATCCTGCCCGGCGCCTGCTGCTGCGGGTCGAGGTCGTCGAGGACGACAAGATGGCCGTTACGGATGCCGTGAACGCACTTATGGGATCGAAGCCGGAGCTGCGTTTCCGTTTCATCCAGGAGCGGGCGGCCTTCGCCAAGGATCTGGATATTTAAGGGCGCTTCCGGATCACCGGTTCAGTTTCCGGCCCGCCCAGGGCTAAGGTGAGGATTGCGCCGAAGCTGCACGAAAGTGCAGCCATTCGTTCCGACACCCGCCACAATCCCGATGCAAGGGATGGCACGTCATGACTGCGCAGGCGACACCCACCCAAGGCCACGCGCCGCCGCCATCGGCAGCGCCCCGGCCGCCACGCGCGCCGCGCCGCCCGCCACCGCGAAGCTGGTGGTCGCTGATGTTGACTACGGCCATCTACGTCGTGCTCGGCGTCGTGTTCGTCGTCATCGCGGCTGCGACTTTCCTCCTGGTGGCGCCGCCGGTCGATATCACGCGTGAACGTGTGACGGCCGAGTTCCGCGCCCGCACGGGCTACGTGCTCGAGCTCAACGGCACGACGTCTCTCAACCTGCTTCCGACACCATCGATCGAGTTTCGCGATGTTGTCGTCGCGACCGCCGAGGAGGGTGGTGCGCCGGTGCTCAGAGCCGAGGCTGTCGAGGTCGAAGCTCAGATATTGCCGCTGCTCTGGGGCCGTGTGCTGCCCGAGCGTGTTTACGTGAGGCGTCCGCAGCTCGACCTGGTCGTGGCGCAGGATGGCCGCCGCCAGTGGCTCAAGGCCGAGCAGAGCGGGGAACGAACCGTGCGCGTTGCCCAAGTGGCGCGCGAGGGAGCGGCGCAGGAGGGGAATGCGGGCCGCTTCTCCATGCCGGCAGTGCAAGAGCCATCGCCGAAGGAAGCGCTGCTGCCGGATAGCTCGGCGCCACCGCCTGAGGAGAAGCGCGGACGCAAGCGTCGGGAAGGCGGGGAGAGCAGTGAAAGTCGCCAGAAAGGCGACCTCACGATCCTGGTCTCCGACGGTATCGTGCGTTATCGCGACCTGCGCACCGGCAGCCTCACGCAGGCGGACCAGCTTCAGCTCCGGCTTTCGAGACGTGAAGCTCGCAAGGGGGCACCGCTCCGCGGGCGTGGTAGCGTCGCCTACAATGGCGAGACAGTGAAGTTCGATGTCGGCGCCGAACCCGGTGATAGCGCGGGCCGCGTCGTCGAGAAGCTGGCGCTCAAGCTCACTGGACGCCACGGCACGGCGAGTTACGACGGCACAGTCGGCTCCCCGGGTCAGCTCTCGCTCAACGGCACACTCGACGTCAGCACGCCCTCCGTTATCGAGGCTGGGCGCTGGCTCGGCATGCGCCTGCGCGACGGCTCTGGTCTCAGCGGCGCTGTAGCGCTCAAGGGGCGGATCGATGCGCAGGAGGGTCGCGCGCGCATCGAGGACATGGAATTCAAGTCGACCGGCATCGATGCGCGCGGCGGGGTCGAAGTGGCGCTCGGCGGACGTCCCCGCTTCGCGGCCGATCTTGTGCTTGCGGAACTCGATTTCGACCGCCTGCGCGAGAGCAAGGATGTTGGCCGCCCGCGCCGCAGCGAGGAGCGCAGTCGCAGTGTTCGGCGGGTCGAGCCGTCACGCGCACCGGATGCGTCTGTGCCCAAGACCGAGGGTAGTGCGTCTTCCGACGAATCCGGCCAGGAAGGGCAGCAAGCCCAGGAACGCGAGGGCCGGGGCCCGCGCGAATGGCGCACGGATCCCATTGCCTTCGCAAATCTGACCGGTGCCGACGGCGACGCGCGGCTGCGCGCCACCCGCGTCGTCTGGCGCGGCGCGGTGCTGACGGACGCTGTCGGCGGTCTCTCGCTCTCCGATGGCGCGCTGAAGATCGACATCCGCGAAGGCGCCATGCACGGGGGCACGGCGAAGGGTGTGATCACGGCTTCGGCGGCGGGCCATATCGCCATCGACCTCGCGCTCGAGGGTGTGAGTGCACTCGAAACTTTCAGCAATGCCGGCCGCTTCGAGGTCCTGGACGGCCCGGCTCGGATCCGCCTCGCGGTTGCCGGTCAGGGCGCGAGTGAGCAGGAGATTGTCGGCACGCTGGCCGGTACGGCTTCCGTCGACATTGTCGAGGGCGCCATTCTCGGCTGGAGCGTCGCAGACATCATCGCCAGCGCGCGGCGCCTGGAGCTTCCCAATCTCGACCGCAATCCGCGTGCGCGCACGCCGTTCTCACGGCTTTCGGCAGCCCTGACCATCAAGGACGGCATCGCGACAGGCAAGGACATGCGCATCGCCGCTTCGCCGATCAGCCTCGACAGTGCCGGCACGATCAACTTGCCTGCCCGTACGCTCGATCTGACGCTCAATCCGCGCCTCGCCGACGGCGCGGCGACAGGCAGTGCCAAGAGCCTTGCCGGGCTGACGGTCCCGCTGCAGCTCGCGGGGCCGTGGCATCGCCCGCGCCTGCGCGGCGACTATCAGAGCATCCTGAAGAGCTCGCAAAAGGTGATCGACGGCGTGCGCGAGCAGGCGCGCGGCATCAAGGACGAGGACATCGACAAGGCGGCGAAACGCCTGCTCGGCGACTCGCCCGAAGCTGAGAAGGGCGCCAAGCGCGCCAAGGATCTGCTGAAGCGTTTCCTTGATAACTGACGCTTAAGAAGTCGCGTTTCGAATCGCTGTTTTCGGTCAAATTTCGCCGCCGCTGGCGACAGCCCAAACTTTTTTGCCCCGGGGGGGCAAAAGGTCTTGCGTGGGGGGGCGATTGGCCTCATATGACCCTCCTCCGTTCGTCCACCTGCCCCAAAGGTCAAGGATCTCCTGAAACCCCTAAGGTAAGGAGCGGACGGGTCACATCTGTCTGCTGGTTGGGGAGGGTCATATGGCCTTTGATGACACCCTCTTCCAATTGGGGATGGACTTGACTCGTTCAAGCCCCGCCCAAAAGGAAGACCTTATCTACGCTGCACCCGTCGCGAACGACGATCGTAAGGATTTTTTTGTCGAGCGAGACGGCGTGAGGTTTGCGGGTTCGCACCTCATCATCGACGTGTTTGGCGGCAAGCGTCTGGACGACTTGCCCTACATCAAAACGACGCTCGAGCGCTGTGCCCGAGCGGCTGGAGCGACGCTGCTCAACGTGCATCTTCACCCGACTTCGCCGAAGGGCGGGGTCGCTGGGGTGGCGGTGCTGGCAGAGTCGCACATCACTATCCATAGCTGGCCCGAGGCCGGCTATGCGGCTCTGGACGTGTTCATGTGCGGCGATACCAAGCCGCACCTCGTCGTGCCCATGCTCAAGGCAGCTTTCGACGCTGCCGATGTGCAGGTGAAGGAGCATCGACGCGGCGAGGCCCTGGAGCCGCGCCGCTGGCAGGCAGCCGCCCGTCAGCCGGTTTCGTTCGGCCAGGCAAAGGCTGCACGTCGGCGACAGCGTCAGGCGGCTTGATCAAGCCGGCCTAAGCGACCAGCAGACAGATCGCGCGCTTCCCGGGAACGGGAGGCGCGCTTTCGTTTTTGGGGAGCGGCACATCAGGCCCGCGCCATAGTCGGTGTTCCTGGATGTCTCACCGGGCGGGGGAAAATGAGCAGGAGAGAACCGCAAGGTTCGCTGCGGCCCACCCTACTTGGGTGCGCCGTAGACAAGATCGGGAAGCCACAAGGAGATAATCGGAACGTACGTGACAAAGAACAACAGAGCTAACATCAGGAGAAGAAAGGGCAGCACACCGCGTACCGCTGTACCGAGAGGCTGCTTCGAGATGGACGATAGCACGAAGAGGTTGAGCCCGATCGGCGGCGAGATAAGTGCGATCTCCATATTTATCGTAAGGATAATACCGAAGTGCACGAGATTGATGTCGAGGGCTTTGAGGATCGGCAGGATTAATGGCATTACGATAAGGATGATCGCAAAGACCTCGAGGAACATTCCGAGGATCAACATGACCACGTTGATGAAGAGCAGGAACTGCCACGCCTGAAGCTCGGCCTCCTTCACGTACTTCACAAGCTGATCAGCGACACCGGCGCTAGTGATCCAGTGGCCGAAGGCCAGCGCACCGATGATGATGAAGACGATGCTGGCTGTGAGCTTCACGGACTCCGACAGCGTCCCAACGATGTCGCGGGCCCTGACGCCCCGATAGATCAGTAGCCCCTGAACGATCGCGACGAGGGCCGCGACTCCGGCCGCTTCCGTCACTGTCATGATGCCACCGTAGATCCCGCCGAGCACGATCACGGGAATGGACAACGCAGGCAAAGCTCGAATGTTGTCGGCGAGGAACTTGTCGCGGCCGATGGCGGGCTCTATGGGATAACCCCGCCAACGCGCATAGAAAACGATATAGATAATGAAGATGAGGGCCTGCATGAGGCCAGGGACGACGCCGGCAAGAAAGAGCCTTGGCACTGACTCTTCCGCGATCACCGCATAGACGATCATGGCCAGACTGGGCGGAATGAGAATTCCAAGCGTGCCGGCTGCCGCGACGGTTCCGAGGGCGAAATGTGCCTCGTAGTTTCGTTTCACCATCGCTGGAATGAGGATCGAGCCGATGGCCACGGCGGTCGCGACGGATGATCCGCAAATCGCGGCAAAGATTGAGCAAGCCACGACACAAACCAGCGCGAGACCGCCACGAGCGCGCCCGACCCATGCCTGGGCACAGTCGATCAGCGCCCCCGCTACGCCCCCACGTTGCATGAATGTTGCGGCAATAACGAATAGGGGCACCGCGAGCAGCGTTTCGGAGTTCAGGTGATCAACCAGAAGCTGCGGCAAGGAAACGAGTGGCGTCCCTTCGTGCCAGAAGAGCAGGAGCGCCAGGAATCCCAATGACAGGTAGATCGGGAAGCCGAGGAACAGGAAGAGGAATAGAAGTCCGAGAACAACAAACGGCGACATGGTCGCTCCTGGCTAGCGGACGGTCACTTGTCGCGCGCGACATGTTCCTCGGTTACCTGCATCGTCGCGGGGTCGTACCGAAAGATGAGCAGGTAGAGTCGGACCAGGAATGGCGGGATCATGAGCGTCATTCCGACCGGCAGCGCCGCGTAGTAGATAACGAGCGGCATCTTGAGCGAGCTCTCGCTCTTTTCGCCGAGCTCGATCGAGTTCTGCACCATCAGCCAGCCGAAGTAACAGAGAACGCTGACGAAGATCAGGCCCACGACGAGGCCCAGAATCTCAAGGAGGCGCTGGGCGCCGGGCGGCAACATATGCATCAGGATATCGGCCCGCACATGCCGTCCCTCCCGTATCAGTGGCGCGCCGGCAATGAAGATGGCCCACACGGTGAAGTAGACCGTCAGCTCCAGTCCGTAGTCCGTCAGGTAGCGTGGAAAGAAATAGCGCAGGACGACTTCGATCGTGACCATGGCCAGCGCCAGTGTCACCAGCACAGCCATGAGCACGTTCTCGATACGGCGGAGCACGACCATCATCATTTGGGAAACCGATGATTGATAGTGATAGTGGGGACGGCGCACCGGTTGGTGCGCCGTTCTCTAGAACGAACATCGTAACGGCCGAGCTGCTCTACTGCTTGAGGCTCGCTTCGATGAGCTGGATGAAGCCCGGGTCGATGTCGAGCTCTTTGATGAGCCCATCCTGTTGGGCCATGAGCTTCTTGCGGGCACCGGCCAAGTCCTCAGCCGATGGCTCGACGACGACGATGCCATTCTTCTTGGCATCTTCCTTGGCGCTCTCCTGGCGCGCTTTGGCTCGCGAACGCAGCGAGTCGACTTTCGCCGCCCAGGTGGTCGTGATCAGGTCCTGAATGTCTTTTGGATACTTCGCCCAGGACTTCGCACTTATGGTTGGCAGGTATTGGCTAAATGAGTGCTGGCTGACGTAGGCGTTCTTGACGCCGCTGTCCCACAATTTGGCACTGCGGACGGATTCAAACGTCGTCGCGAGCCCGTCAACGGTGCCGCGCTGCATAGCTTGCGGCACATCCGGCCACGCGATCTTAACGCCGGCTCCGCCAAGAATATCATAGCGGGCAATATTGGCGGCGCCGCCGGGAATGCGGATTTTCATTCCCTGCATATCCGTATGCACATTGATCGCCTTGGCCGTCGAGAAGGTGTTTTGGAAGCCGAGGTCGAGCCATTTGCCAATGACCTTCACACCAAGCTTCTTCTCGAACTTTTCGGCCAGCGACTTGCCCGCCGCGCCGTCCCAGACTTTGTAGTTGTCCTCCTGGGACATGCCGAAGAAGATCGGCAAATCGGCCGCATCGAAATCCGGGATGAACTTCCCAAGCTGCCACGTGCCCGGGAAGCCCATGTCCAAGGCACCCTGGTTCAATGCCTTCGGGACATCGGTGTCCTTGTACTTGGCCGCTCCATGGAAGACTTTAACCTCCAGCTTGCCGCCGGATTTCTTCTCAAGCTCTTCGGCCCATTCCGTAACACCAATGTTGCGGATGTGATTGGGGCCAGTTTCTAGCGAGATCTCGAGCTTGTGTTGGGCCTGGGCTACTGCGATCGTGGACCCCAGCATAAGCGCCGGAGCCATAATGAACGGCAGACGAAATGCCTGATTGAGCATTCGATTTTCCTCCCTTTGGCGAGTCGTTCCCGGAACTGCGTCGATGGCTCGTTCGTCGGCCATTGGTTCGGAAAGCAGATCCAAGTTCGAGGAAGGCTATTTAAGCCCCCGAGGTGAGTCAACCGAGCTGCAAACTCATGCAGTATGCATGACGAGTCTGAAGGGGCGCGGTGGAGGTATCAGGTCAGCGGCTCGTGCGCTGACGACATCGTGGTGCGCTCGTGAGCGCGTTTGTTGCGCAAATGTGACGGCGAGATCTCTAAGAATCCGCGGGCTGATGGTTCTGTGCGTTCACTCTCGCGCGGCGAGATATGTTACGTGCGTGGATTGAGGCCGTATGTCCCTCGGTCCACCCGTTGCATCGATAATACCGGGCAAACCGGAGTTGGTGAGTTGGGGGGTAGTACATGTATCGCGTCGATGGATTCTCGGCCGTGCTGCGCGCGACGGCCACAGCTACAGCGATCTTCTGCGCAAGTGGACCGGCCATGGCCGGGGGCTTTGAGGTCCGCGAGCAGTCCGCCTACTTCCAGGGCACGTCGTTCGCTGGCGCCGCCGCAGGCGGCAACAACCTCTCGTCCATCTTCTGGAACCCGGCAGCATCCGCATATGTGGGCTACGGGCTGGTTACCGACTCGAGCTATTCGCTCCTCAACGTGAAATCGCAGGTCAACGCGACTGAGCTCTCGGGAGTACCGCCCGGCGTAAATTGTGGCACCTTCGACTGCTCGGTCGACATCGGTGGCGCCGCGCTCGTACCTGCCAGCTACGCGGCTTACCGCCTGGACAGCCGTACCGTTTTCGCACTCGCCATGAACTCCCAGTACGGTACCTCGACTAAGCCCGACAATCGGGAATGGATCGGCCAGCTCCACGCGCGCTCGGCAAAGCTGTTCAGTCTCAATGTCAATCCGTCGCTGTCCTACGAGGTCGCGCCCGGCCTCTCCGTCGGCGTGGGCGCCCAGGTGCAGTTCCTCGACCTGACGCATCTGCGGTCGGCTTCCAGCTTGGTTGGTCCGGACGTGAGTAATACGATTTCCGGCGATGATATCGGGGTCGGGTTCACCGCCGGCATCAACTGGAGGCCCAACCCCGGCACGTCGGTCGGCCTCGGCTATCGCTCGTCGATCAAGCACGATCTCGACGGTAGCCTCGAAGGCCCGGTGGTTGGCGGCGGTTCGGTGCCGATCTCGGCTAACGTCACCACGCCCGACAAGGTCACGCTCAGCTTCTCTCAGGAGTTGAACCCCGCGTTCCGCTTGCTGGGCACGGTCGAATGGACGCGCTGGAGCGCGCTTGGTGTGGTCCCCATCTACCCGGTCGGCCTCAGGTTGGATTTCCAGTGGCACGACGGCTGGCTGTTCGCGCTCGGCGGCGAATGGAATGTCAGTCCGAAGCTCGCGCTGCGCGCTGGCGCCGCCTACGAGATTTCGCCCGTGCAGAATGCGACGGAGCGGCTGGTGCAGATCCCCGATGCCGACCGCGTCTGGCTGAGCATCGGCGGCACGTATCAGTTCAGCGAGACGATGGCGTTCAACTTCGGCTACAGCCACGTGTTCGTGGAGGACGCGTCGCTTCAGCGCAATCTGACGACCGGCACACCGCCCACGCTCTTTGCGGACACAAGCTCAAGCGTGGACGTCTTCTCGGTGGGTCTCACCATGAAGTGGGGCGGGCCGCCTGAGATGAAGTAGGTGTGGTGGACTGCCTGATTGGCATCTTCGCCTTGCGTCAAGTCAGCGGCTCGTCCTCGAATTCGACGCCTTCGCCGCGCGTGGGATCGGGGAGCTCGTCGAGGTAGCTGTCCCAAAGCTTGTCGATATGCCGAGCGGCGTCGGCCGGCGGTAGTGTTCTGATCCAGCCGTCCTGTCCGATCTGTACGACGCCGTCGTTGACCAGACGGTCGAGCGCATCGTGGAGATCGAAGTTGAGGTTCAGCCCGAAGGTATTGAAGAGCTGCTGCTCGATGGCTGCATCGACATCGGCAAGCTCGTTGACGTGCACCGCATCCTTGGCGAGCACGTTATAGAGCAGCATTTCCTCCTTGATGTCCTCTTCGGCGGCGCGGTCCGCGAGCACGGTCATGACGCCGCGATTGTCAGCGAGGGCGTGGAAGTAGAGGTTCTGCGCCATCGTGACCATGTACTCGTTGCGCTTGTGAATGAACTTCATGCCCTGCCTGAAGGCTAGGCCGCCAAGCGTCACGGCGGCACCGGCAAGCGCGATCGGATTGGCGGCAACCATGAGCTTCGTCGCTGTGCCGACGACGCCCATGCCGAGACCGCCGCCCGCCGTCACACCGAGCCGCAACTTGTCGAAGAGACGGAATCGAACGGTCGTGTTCGGGAAGCACATCTCGATGTCGGAGCGCGGGATGTTCTTGAAGAGCTTCATGTAGACGCAGTCGGACTTGATCTCAGCCGCGAGCGACCCGCGCAGCTTGCGCACGACCTTCTCGGCGGTTGTTCGGTCGCATTCCTCCTGCTTCATGACCTCATCGATGCGCTGCTCGATGGGCTTGAGCTTGAACAGCACGAAGAGCCGCTGGAAGATCGGCACATCGTACTCTTCCTTGAAGAGGTACAGTTTGCGCGCGTCGCGGCGATGGTGCCGACGCTTGGTCGCGCCGCGGTAGTAGATCATCAGCTCGTCGAACGCTTGCATATCGACGTGAAGGTCGAGCCCGTAGTGGCTGTCGGCCGTCAGGATGAGCTTGACGTCGGCGGGATCGATCCGCGTGTAGTTGGCCCGTTCGAGCAGGAGCTGCGTCTGTTCCATCAGGCGCTGCTGGAGCACCGACCTTTCTGACTCGGTGTATCGACGCGTAACGAGAAGGTCGCTGTCGGGATTGAAGGGCTCGTACGTCTGGCCCATCTCGAGCAGGTGCGCGGAGTAGGAGGCCTGTCGCCAGTAGTCGAGATAGCGGAAGAAGCGGCGCGCGTCTTTGGCTTCGTTCCCGCGCCAGGATTGCGACCGGGTCAATCGCTCCATCAACGCCGCGCGCGTTACCGGAATGAACTTCTCGCGCGCGTCGGCCTCCGCAAGGATATCCTCGATAATGTCGTCGCGCGGCTCATTGCGTGCAGGGGCAGGCGCTGCTGCGGGCGCGGTTCCGGCGATCGGCGCCTCGGCCGTCGCCGCAGCGGAAGGAGGCGTCCCCTGATCCCGCGGTGTGAGCACTTCGACTGCGGACATGCGCCACCCCCCTTGGATCTACGCGCATCCTTCGCGCGCCACGCAGGCCACGCGAAAAACCGCCAACACCGTCTTCCAGCCGCCCGACTGACGTCAAGCTTGCAAGCAACTGGCGAGGATTTATGGCCGTTCCTGCGTTATGGGTGCCACGCTTTCACGGTACCCGCGGACGCATTAGCCCGCGCCCCCTTTCCATCTGTGGAAAGAGGGGACAACGGGCGTCGCTTCAGTAAGCGTTCAGGCGCCGCCGAAACGGCGCTGCCACCAGCCGCGGCGTGGTGGGCCTTCCGGTTCGGTGGTCTCTGGCAGAGGCGCATCCTGCGGAGTGGCTTCCGCATGGGACATGGAGCCGTTGGCGAGCACCGGTTCGCGAGCGGGGGAAGTCTCGGCAGGCAACGATGGGCTCGCCGCGATGGGCTCGGGCTCCGAACTGGCCGGTTCGGGCTTGGCGGGCGCGATTGGCGGTGCTTCTGGCGTAGGTTCGGGCACCACCTCGGGTTCCTGGGCGGCGCCGACGATCTCCCAAGTGATGCCCTGGGAGGTTACGCCATGATCGGGTGTCTCGATTGGCGCTTCGTCACGCCGGCGTACGGGCAGGTCGCCCCAACGGCCGTGCGGCTTGAAGCCTGGATCGACATAAGGCTGATCCGCTGACGGGTCCGCAGGTGATCCGGCGATGACGCTGCCATCGGGCGCAGTCCCCTCGCGTTGACGCGCGCGGCCACCCCTGCGTCCGCGCCGCCTCCGACGGCCACGGCCATCACCTTCCTCGGACCTGGCACCTGCCTCGGGTCTCCGGCCACCTTCCCGCGGGCCTTCTGCACGCACTTCTTCGGTCTCGTCGGCATCGACGGCGCGCGCCTCGGCGCCTTCTGATTCCGCGTCCTCGTGTGGAGCACTCTCGTCCTCCGGCGCGCGCTGTGTGTTTGGCTCGCCGGCAGCGTCCTGGCGGTCGCGGCGACCGCGGCCGCGACGGCGACGCCGACGCGAGCGCTGTTCGCCACTCTCTTCCTCACCGGTGCCGCTTTCGCGAGGCTCGCGGGCTTCGCGAGGTTCGCTACCGGCCGCCTCGGGCTGTTCTTCGGTTTCCTCTTCGGCTTCGCTACCGTCGAAGCCCCAGTCCATACTGACGACATTGCGCTGGGCGCGCGCGGGGGCAGCCGTCGGCTCGCTCGTGCGCTCGATGGCGAAATTGGCGCCCTGCATGCGCTCGCTCGCCTGGACGCTCACGAAGATGCCGTAGCGCTGCTCGATCTCGGTGATGAAACCACGCTTGTGATTGAGGATGTAGAGCGCGACGCTCGCTGTGGTGAGAACTGCGATCGAGGTCACAGGCCCCTTCATGAGGTGGTCCTCGATGCCGCGCAGCACGGCAAGCGAAACCGACTCCGTCGAGCGGATGATGCCTGTGCCCTGACAGTGCGGGCACTGCGAGGTCGAGCCCTCGAGCACACCAGTCCTGAGGCGCTGCCGTGACATCTCGAGTAGACCGAAATGCGAGATGTGGCCAACCTGGATGCGGGCGCGGTCATGGCGCAGCGCGTCCTTGATGCGGCGCTCCACGTTGCGATTGTTGCGCTTCTCCTCCATGTCGATGAAGTCGACGACGATGAGGCCGGCAAGGTCGCGCAGCTTGAGCTGGCGGGCGATCTCGTCCGCAGCTTCGAGGTTCGTGCTGAGTGCCGTTTCCTCGATCGAGAACTCGCGCGTCGACTTGCCGGAGTTCACGTCGATGGCGACCAGTGCCTCGGTCTGGTTGATGACGAGGTAACCGCCCGAGCGCAGTGTCACGTAAGGGCTGAACATCGCGTTGAGCTGGCGCTCGATCTGGAAGCGCGAGAACAGCGGCTCCGGCTCGCGGTAGGAAATGACGCTGTCGGCGTGGCCGGGCATGAGCATGCTGAGGAAGCCGTGCGCCTCCTCGTAGGCTTCCTCGCCGGCCACCAGAACCTGGTCGATGTCCTTGGAATAGAGGTCGCGTAGCGAGCGCTTGATGAGATTGCCTTCCTCGTAGACGAGGCAGGGCGCTGTCGAGCGCAAAGTTAAATCGCGCACGCTCTCCCAGAGGCGCAGCAGATACTCGAAGTCGCGGCGGATCTCCTGCTTCGTGCGCGCGGCGCCGGCCGTGCGGACGATGAGGCCCATGCCCTCCGGCACCTCGAGCTCCTCGGCAATGGCCTTGAGGCGCTTGCGGTCCTGGGCGTTGGTGATCTTGCGCGAGATGCCGCCGCCCCGGCCCGTATTCGGCATGAGGACGGTGTAGCGGCCAGCGAGCGAGAGATACGTGGTCAGGGCCGCGCCTTTGTTACCGCGCTCCTCCTTGACGACCTGCACCAGGATGATCTGGCGGCGCTTGATGACTTCCTGGATCTTGTACTGGCGTGCGCGGCGGCGTTGCGGCCGTTCGGGCAGCTCCTCGAGTGCGTCCTCGGCGCCGACCTGCTCGACGGCTTCGGCTGTCGCGCCGTTGCTGTCGACCTCTGTCACGCCGACTTCTTCGACCAAGCCGATCGGCTTTGGTGCATCTTCGTCGGATACGGCCTCGTCGGACGCAGGTTCCGCTACAGACTCGTGTGCCTGGGCGTGGCCGACGTCAATCGTCTCGATTGCCACTTCTTCCACCGGCGCACTCAGCGTCTCCTCTCGGGTGTGAGCCAGCGGGACTGCGGCTGGTGCTTCGGTGGCCTCGTCCTCGGCCACGTAGGGTTCCGGCTCGCCATCGCCAGCATACTGGCCGGCGTCGTCTAGATCGTCTCCTTCCGGCCCATCGAGATGGGCGACGTCATCGATGCTCTCCGGCGTCTCGGCGCCGTCGCCTCCGTCGGTGTCCACGCCAGCCGAGGGCCGTCCGCCCCGGCGATTGCGGCCACGGCCGCGGCGTTCGCCACCGCGGTCACCCCGGTCACCGCGTTCGCGCCGCTCGGCACGTGCGTCGGCTTCGCGCTCGGCGCGGGCTTCCTCCTCGACTTCCTCGTCGATGAGCGCCTGCCGGTCCGCGAACGGGATCTGATAGTAGTCGGGATGGATTTCGCTGAAGGCGAGGAAGCCGTGGCGATTGCCGCCGTACTCCACGAACGCCGCCTGCAGCGATGGCTCGACGCGCGTTACCTTGGCCAGATAGATGTTGCCGCGCAGTGGTTTGCGTGATGCAGATTCGTAATCGAACTCCTCTACCCGACCGCCTCTGAGTACCACCACCCGGGTCTCCTCCGGATGGGTGGCATCGATAAGCATTTTGTTCTTTTCCATAGTCTTTGATCCTGGGCGCGCCGCCCGGGGCTCGTCGTCCTGTCGCGTGTGCGATGGGGGCTCAGCGAGTGCGCGGGGCTTGGGCGCGGGTTGGCTGATAGCGTGATCCCAAACGGAGCCAGCCACCCCTTTGCGCCCGATGCGCAGGATACAGCCGCGTCAACGGCAGCCGATCCGGCGTGTGCAGCGCCTTGCCGTGCCCGGAGGCCGGGAACGGTCGGGGTATGATGGGTGGGACTTCCGTGTTTCATTGGTCCTCGAAGGGGTTGGGCACCCCTTTGTTCTTAATACGTTCCGACCTTCGCTCTCTTGCGAGGCGCTCGGGCTCGGACCTGCTCATAACCGGCGTCCTGAGGCCTGAAGGCTGCGGAGCCGCAATTCAGCCGGAAAACGAAGCTCCGGCACACCGTGTGTCGCAAGCGCCAGCGCGATCAAGCCGTCGGCCTCGCCCCTGGACGGGTCATGTCGCCGAAACAGGAATGGCGGCATAACGAGCTGGAGCGACAACGAAACTGCGGCCTGAGGGGCCCCACACTCAGCTGTGAGCTTTGCGATGCGACCCCAATTCGGATCGCAAGTCCTCCTGAGGCCTTTCCCGCATGCGATGCAGGACGCTTCAGGCAGCTCGCGCTCAACGGCTTGGCGGGAAACAAACAGGTCCCAGCAGCAACTCGTCGCGGCAAGAACGACACACTCTGGTACATCTACGGCCAAGCCACTGGCGAGGCAAGGCCCGTAGAAGGCATATGCCGGCACGGGTGATCACTTTGCATGTGCCCGCAGATACATGTGGGCATTGATTCGCCCAAGATTGCGTTAACTTCGGTCTGCGGTACGGGGGAGCGGCCGCGGACAGCAGGGGGACGATGCGTTTACTGACGTCGAGTCTGATCATTGCGAGCGCGATCGCCTTCGTGGGCGGCGGTTTGGCGGCCTTACCTTGGCGCGTACTTGGCCCTGCGCCGGCCTGGGCGCAGGGATCGACGCACGTCAAAACCATGCCGACCACGCCTCCGCCAGCGCCTGCACCTAAGCCGCGTTCAGAAACGAAGAGCCCCGCGCCGCCGGCTCCAGTGGGACCAGTTGTCGCAGATGGGGCATCGGTGAGCGGCGATCGCTCGCTGACGCGCATGGCGGTCGAGCTGACGGGGCCGGTCGAGTATCAGGTCTTCCGCCTCCAGGCGCCCGATCGCGTCGTTATTGACATCAGCAACGTGGAATTCACGATCCCGCCCGCGACCGGTCGTAACGGCATCGGACTGGTCACGAGCTTTCGCTTCGGCGCCTTCGCACCCGGCAGGGCGCGCGTGGTGATCGAGACGGACGGATCGGTGCAGGTCGAAGCGACCCGGCTCATACGCGAGGGATCCCGCGGCCGCCACCGGCTGGAGCTCGACTTTATTCCCGCCAGCACGGCCGGGTTAAGCGAGAGCGAAATTGCGGCTGCCCGAGAAAGCGCGGCGCGTCTGCGATTGAGCGATGCGACGCCACCATCCCCGCCGCCGGCGGCCAAACCCGCGCCGGATGCACCACGCTTGCCGCTGATCATGATCGATCCGGGACACGGCGGCGTCGATAGCGGCGCTCGGGGGGCAATCGGCGTCGAGAAGGATATTGTCCTCGCCGTGGGACGCGAACTCGAGCGTGCGCTGCTTGCGAGCGGAAAATATCGCGTGCTCATGACACGCTCGAGCGACGCCTTCGTTCCGCTTGAACAGCGTATCCGGCTCTCGCGGGAGCACGAAGCGCAGCTCTTCATTTCGCTACACGCCGACTCGCTCGAGGCTCGCGAACTCGCGCACGCGATCCGGGGCGCTACGATCTATACGCTTTCACAGAGCGCCTCCGACGAGCGCGCTCGCAAGCTCGCCGACAAGGAGAATGCCGCTGATCTGCTCGCCGGCGCGCATTTGCCGACTGAGGTCTCCCAGGACGACGTGAAGAGCATCCTGTTCGATCTCATGGCGCGCGAGACGAACGGCCTCGCGCTCAACTTCCGACAGATCGCCGCCAAACGCCTGCGCGGCAGCATCCAGCTCAGTCGGGATCCGCAGCGCTCTGCCAACTTCCTCGTTCTCCGCCAGTCGGAGACACCAGCGGTGCTCATCGAGCTCGGCTACATCAGTAATACCGAAGAGGAAAAGCAGATGCTGTCGCAGGAATGGCAGCGCAAGGTTGCGGCGTCCATCACGGCCGCGATCAATGATTTCTTCGCTACCAGCGGTTCGATCTTCCGCTAGGACACGATCGCCTGCGATGGAATTGCTGCGTGATCCATCAGAGGCGTGAAAGATGCTCCAGATCGCGCGCCAAGCGCAATTTTACTCAACTGCCAGCAATACAAAAAAGAGGGCCGCTCAAGAAGGGCGGCCCAAGTCCAGGGAGGAAATGCCCGAAGGGCACCACGAAGCTCGCGGTCAGCCCGCGAACATCGCTGTCCATGAGCTGGTGTGCCATGTACCAGATTGCAAGGGGCTGGCGGCGTCTCTTGCCGATCTATCAGCGGCCGTCGCCAGAATGCCTGCTGGCCGCCTGTCCATACAATCGTTCGTGGCGGAGGCTCGGCACGAGAAGAAAGATCAGCATCCCGGCCGTGGAACTCAGCACTGCGAGGCCGAACGACGCCGTATAGCCACCGGCGACCTGATATAGCAGGCCAGAGGCCCATGAGCCGAATGCCGCGCCAATACCGAGGCCGAGTGAGAGCGCGCCGAAGATGCTGCCGACGCCGCCACCCGGATAAAGCACCGAGACGAGCGCGACCAGGATCGGGCCGCGCGCGCCCTGCATGAGCCCGAAGCAGACGACGAAGGCGTACATCAGGAACAGCGACGGGGCATGAACGGTCGCGATGAGTGCGAGCACGCCGAGGATCGTGACGAGATAGGAGATCGTCACCGTGATGAGGCGACCGAAGCGATCGGACATCCACCCGATTGCGACAATACCGAGCGTCGAGAGAAGACCCATCATGCCGAACGCGCTTGCGGCGAGCATCGGTGCGAAGCCACTCTCGATGAGCGCCGCCACAGACTGCGGCAGCACTGCATATGCTGAGATCGACGTGAAGCAGTAGGCTGAAAACAGCCCCCAGAAGGCACGAGTGCGAATGGCAACCGAGACTGGCCAGGGATTGCGGCTGGCAGTGCCGGTCTGAACCGCACGCCGCTCCTGCCATGCGAACGAGCCGGCGGTGATCCGGCCGAGCGGCAACATCATGAGCAAGGGAAAGAGTGCGAGCACACCGGCGCCGATGAACTGATGGCTCGCGCGCCAGCCGTACCATCCGACGAGAAGCTGCGCGAGCGGCGGTAGCGCGATCATGCCCGCGCCGACCGCTGCATACGGAAGCGACATGACCGAGCCTATGCGGTTGACGAACCAGCGGCTCAACAGGCTCGATGCCGCAACCATCCCGAGCGATGCAGCCCCGATACCGCCGAGCAGACCGACACAGATGTAGTAATGTACGATGTGCGTCGCATAGCCGGCGAGAAAGTAGCCGATCCCGAGCGAGAGAATGCCGAGGCCGTAGGTGACGCGCGCGCCGAGCCTATCGATGAGCTGGCCGGCGAACGGACCTGTGGCGCCATTCGCGAGCATGTAGATCGAATAGGTGAGCGTGATCTCGGAGCGCGAGACGGCGAGGCCCTCCTGTACCGGCAGCAGGAACACGGCGAACGTCTCCGTCACGCCGCGCCCAATCATGTTCATGGCGAACGTGAGAATGACGATCATCGCCAGAAGCGTGCGGCTGGCCTCTCGATCGTCGGGCCGGCCGTGCGGTGCGTCATTCAACGTCGCTCTCCCTGCCTGCCGGCACGTGCCGGCTGACTCATCTCAAGAGCGAATACGCGGCCAAGTAAATCCTCGTCCGCGATGGGCAGGGTCTCGCTTGGCGCGTTCCTGGCGCGATCAACGAATTTATCTAGCGGCCACGAGCGCTTCGACTTCGGCGAGCAGTTTCGCATCCACGGCGACGCCGGTCGTGGCCGCCTTGCCGCGTAGCGCTACGCGTCGCAATCCTGGCAGTCTTGTGCCTTCGTCGCCAGCAATCGCATCGGCGAGTACCGCGAGACGATCGGCGAAGCGCGCTGCACCTGCGAAGCCCGCAGGATCAATGGCGATGAGAAGCTGCCCGGCACCCGGCGGCGGTCCCTCGGCATCGAGGAACGAGCTTGCCTCGAAGGCGAAGTTGGCGCCTGTCAGTGCAACGGCGAGCGTCTCGACCATCAACGCGAGCGCAGCACCCTTGGCGCCGCCGGCGGGGACGAGCGTGCCGGCAAGTGCGGCCTTCGCATCCGTCGTCGGCTTCCCGTTCTTGTCGACGGCCCAGCCGAGCGGGATCGGCTCGCCCTTCTGCGCTGCGGTGACGATCTTGCCGCGCGCGACCTCCGACAGCGCCATATCGATGACGAGCGGCGGTGCGTCCCGCCGTGGTGCCGCGAACGCAATCGGGTTCGTGCCGAAAACGGCGCGCTTGCCGCCCCAGGCGGCCATGGCCTGCGGTGTGTTCGAGACCGTGAGCGCGACGAGGCCATCTTCGGCCAGGCGCTCGACGTGTCGGCCTGCAACGCCGAAGTGGTGCGAGCGTACGAATCCAGCGGCCGCGATTCCCGTCTCCGCCGCGATCTTCGGTAGCTCGGAGATCGCAAGATCGAGGGCGGGGTATGCGAAGCCGTTCGCCACGTCGATCATGAGTGTTGCGGCGCGTGTGCGCGTGAACTTCGGCGTCGCGTGACCGTCGACCTTGCCGGCGCGCGCCTGCGCCGCGTAGCTCGGTGCGCGCGAGAGGCCATGGCCTTTCTGGCCGTCGACTTCGGCCTGTGTCAGCGCACGCGCGACAGATGCGGCGTTGGCTGCACTCGTATTGGAGGCTTCGAGCGCCCGCGCGATGAGCGCTTCGAGATCCGCTGAGAGTACGAATACAGTGCTCATGGACCGCCTCTACAACGTCACTGGACCATAATTTGGCGCCTTGCCCCAGATCATGAGACGATAGCTCTTCCTCAGCCCGAGTGTGAAGTATGGATCGTTCTCGATGAGCGCGACCGCCTCGTCGCGCTTTTCCACCTCGATGACCCACAGGCCGCCACAGTACCACTCTTCCGGACTGGGGCGCAGGCCGCCGCCAATCAGAACGCGATCGCTGTGTTCGGCGAGATAGTCGAAGTGGGCCTGGTTGTGGTTCTTGCGGATCGGATCGCCGATCTCGCGCGGATGATCTTCAAAAATGACGACCCAGCGGGCCATGTGCGTATTCCCGGAATTTAGGTGAACTCCATCAGGCGGCGCATTTCCGAGAACATCTCGCGTTTGAGCTCCATGCCGATGCCGGGCGTGTTGTGCGGCTTCGTATAGCCATCGACGACGGGGATATCGTCGGCAAAACCACCGTAGGGCTTGAAGACGCCGGGATAGCTCTCGGTCCCGCCGAGCCCGAGGCCGGCTGCCATGTTCAGGCCGAGCTGGTGCCCGCCATGGGGCACCGTGCGCCGCCGCGCCCAGCCGGCGTGCTCCGCCATGTCGAGAATGCGCAGCGTTTCCGTCAGTCCATAGCAGAGCGAAGGATCGGGCTGCAGCCAGTCGATGTGGGTGCGCATGCCGCCGTGGCGCACGAGATTGCGGAAGTCCTGCACCGAGAAGAGGTTCTCGCCCGTCGCGATCGGCAAGCTCGTCGACTCGCAAAGCACGGCGTGCGCCTGATAGTCCAGCGGCTCGACCGGCTCCTCGAACCAGCAGAGATTGTATTTCTCCATGGCGCGCGCATACGCGAGTGCGGTCTCGAGATCGAAGCGGCCATTGGCATCGACAGCGAGGTCTTGGCCATCACCGGCAATTTCCAGCGCCCACTCGATGCGTTGCAGGTCCTCGGCGAGCGGAGCGCCGCCGATCTTCATCTTCATGAGCTTGTAGCCGAGCGCGCGGCACTGGCGCATCTCGTCCTGCAGGCCTTGCTTTTCCTTGCCCGGGTAATAATAGCCGCCGCCAGAGTAGACCAACACGCGCTCGTCGGACTTGCCGCCGTTGTAGCGGTCCGCAAGAAGCTTCCAGAGCGGCTGGCCGAGGATCTTCGCCGTCGCGTCCCACACAGCCATGTCGATGCCGCCCGCAGCGAAGGCGCGCTCGCCGTGGCCACCCGGCTTCTCATTGCTCATCATCGCCGCCCAAATGGCGTGCGGATTGAAAGTGCCGGCCGCTTCATCGCGGAGCTTCGCCGGATCGGCTTCGAGAATGCGCGGCGCGAGTCGCTCGCGGATGACGCCCGACTGCGCGTAGCGCCCATTCGAGCAGAAGCCGTAACCGATCACGGGCTTCCCATCGCGGATCACGTCCGTCTCGACGGCAACGAGGCTGATCGTCATCTTGCCGAAGGAGATGACGGCATTGCGCATAGGAGAGGGGATCTTCGCGACGGCGTCACGAATTCGGGTGATCTTCATGGCTTCTTGTTCCCTCTCTCGGCTGGGCTCAGCTCGACAACATAGCGAAGGTGCGGCTCCGGGCCAAAGTGTTCATTGACGAATGTATCGACATATCTGCCCCCATTGCGCTCGATGACGCGCTGGGAGGCGAGATTGTCGGGATCGGTCGTGATCTCGAGACGCTTTAGGCCGACCGATCGCGCCTCGATCAGCATCCGCCGCAATGCCTCCGTTGCGTAGCCGCGCCCGCGCTTCCACGGCACGACGGCATAGCCGATATGCCCGAGTACGTACGGCGGCAACGTGTCCGTGCCCTCCTGCCAGCGCAGGGAAATGCTGCCGCAGAACTCGCCATCCCATATCCATCGCGCGAGGAAAGGAAGTTTTGGGCGCATCGTGCCGTCCGGCAACGTGATCGTGCCACCCTGCATGGAGAGGCCGACGATGAACGCCACTGGATTCTCGCGGATGTCCGCGAGCTGCTCCGCCGAGACGTTTCGGACATTGTTAGGCGACCAGCCCGTCTCCAACGCCGCAACGTAGGAGGAGAGGTGATCCATGGATGGCACGACGAGCTGCATGGTCTCTATGTCGCTTCCAAAAGAAAAGCGCTCGATCCGGGTGGCCGGATCGAGCGCTGAATGATCAGTGCGGATGCCGGCCGTCAAGCGCTCCGGTACAGTTTCGTCATGACGAATTCGCGGTGACCGAGTGCCTCCGCTGCCGTCAGCCGCCCGTTCGAGGTGCGCACGATCATGTCGATCAGAGCATCACCCGCCGTGTCGAGCGTCATCTCGCGGCGCAGGATGCCGGTCACGTCGACGTCGATGTGTTCGGGCATGGTGCGCAGCGTCTTTGGGTTGGCCGAGATCTTGATCACTGGCACGATCGGATTGCCGATGATGTTGCCCTGACCCGTCGGGAAGGTGTGCACGACATAGCCGCCGGCTGCCATGAGCGTTACGCACTCGGCAGCGGCCGAAGACGTGTCCATGTAGTAGAGGCCCGCGCCCTTGGCCGGCGTCTCGGCAGGCTTCAGCACATCGATAAACGTGCACTTGCGACCGATCTTCTCGAGGTTGCCGAGCGCCTTCTCCTCAATCGACGAGAGACCGCCGGCGATGTTGCCCTTGGTCGGCTGGCTCTCAGAGAGATCGTCGACCTTGTTCGCCTCGATGACCTCGGCCTGATAGGCCTGGAAGGTCTTCATCCACTTCTCGCCGATTTCCGGCGTCGCGGCACGCTTGACGCAGATGTGCTCGGCGCCCGTGATCTCGCTCGTCTCGCCGAAGACGCCGTAAATGCCCTTCGGGATGAGCTTGTCGTACATGTTACCGACCGTCGGACACGAGCCGAGGCCCGTCGTCGTGTCGCTCTCGCCGCACTTGGTCGAGACCCAGAGCTCGGAGATGTCGCACTCCTCGCGCTTGAGCTCGGAGGCCCACTGCACGAACTCCTTGGCTTTGTATGAAGCCTTGGCGATCGTTGCGATGTCGCCGTGGCCCTCGATGCCGAAGCCGATGACGGGCTTGCCGGTCTTGGCAATGCCCTTCACGACGCGGTCCGTCCAGCCGTCCTCGATGCCGATCACGACGACCGCGGCGACGTTCGGGTTCGAGCCCGCGCCGATAAGCGTGCGGAAGTGCAGCTCGAGGTCCTCGCCGAACTGCAGGCGGCCGTAGTGATGCGGCAGCGCCATCGTGCCTTTGATGTTGTTCGCGACCGCCTCGCAGGCGGCGTTCGACAGGTCGTCGAGCGGCAGGATAATGACGTGATTGCGCACGCCGACGCGGCCATTCTCGCGGCGCCAGCCCCAGAACGAGAGGTTGGAGCCGTCGGCCGATGACTTGCTCTTCTTCGTTGCCGAAGTCTTGGTTGCCATGTGCCTGTCTCCTACCAGCGCTTGGTCCGATGATTGTGGACGTGGACGTGCTCGCCCGTCTTGGCGCCGCCCGTCATGCGACCGACGTCCTCACCGTACTTGATGACGGTGTCGCCCTCTTTCAGATCCTTTAGCGCGATTTTGTGGCCGATCGGGATGTCGTGCTTGGCAGTGACGTGGATCGTGGTGTCGTTCTCGGTGATGACGCCGAGCATCTTGGTTCCGGCCTTGAGGTCCTCGACAACGACGACGCCGACGTTGTCCTCGGGACTATGGACCAGGAACTGCGGAATGTTGGACTTGGACACGGGCCCTTTCTCCCTCAGTGGCGTGCGGCGTGCTTTCCGCACATGACGCGTCCGACAAAGTCTTATATAAGACTTGGCGGGCTGCAATGACCTAGCCGGGATCAGGTTCGTGCGCAAGCTTCGTTTGGCGCCAGACGAGAATGGGGCCCCGCTCTACGCGCGGGTCAAGGCTAACGTGCTGGCACGGATCACCGGTGGGGACTGGCCCCCCGGCACGGCACTGCCGGCGGAGATGGAGCTGGCGCGGGAGCTGGGCGTCAGCCAGGGGACCGTGCGCAAGGCACTCGACGCGCTCACGGCTGAGCAGGTGGTCGTCCGCCGCCAGGGCAGCGGCACTTATGTTGCGGAGCACACGCCTGCGCACATGCTGTTCCGCTTCTTCAATATTTACGACGAGAGCGGCGCCCAGGTGCTCCCGGACAGCGAGCCGGCCCGCGTCTCGACCGGTGAGGCGACCGCTACCGAGCGCCGGCGGCTGGAACTGGAGGCGGGCGCAAGAGTCATCCGCATCTCGCGCATCCGTACCCGCGCCGGCCGCGCCTTCATGGACGATCGCATTGTGCTGCCGGAGGCGCTCTTTCCAGGGCTCGACCAGGAAGCCGAGGTTCCGAACACGCTCTACGACCTCTTCCAGAAGCGCTACGGCATCCATGTCGCCCGGACCGAGGAGCAGGTGACGGCGGTCGCCGCTACGGCGCGCCTCGCCGAGCGGCTGGACGTGAAACCCGGCACGCCGCTCCTCGCCATCGACCGCGTGACCTACGATTTGAGCGGGCGCCGCATCGAATGGCGCCTCAGCCACGCTCATTTGGAGCGTGCCCACTATTTCGCCCGGCTCTAGCGTCCCTCGCGCATACCCCTACGGCGCCATCCGACTGGCCAAACCGGGCTGGGCGCGATATTCCGGGCGCAGCAATTTTACCCTGCGCGCCCAAGCGCCGACCGCGGACCTATAGGAACACGAATGGCAGCACATCCCGCCTACGAAACCATCAGGCTGGAGATCGGCCCGGACAAGGTCGGCATCATCACGATGAACCGCCCCGAGGCGCTCAACGCGATGACGACCCAGATGATGCGGGAGCTGCGCGACTGCTTCATGCAGTTCTACATCGACCCCAATCAGGCAGCCTGCCTCGTTATTACTGGTTCCGGCGAGCGCGGCTTCTGCACCGGCGCCGATCTCAAAGAGCGCAAAGGGATGACCGACGAGACGTGGCGCCAGCAGCACGCCGTCGTCGAGCAGATCGGGCGCGCTATGATGGACTGTCCGGTGCCGGTCATCGCGGCGGTCAACGGGCACGCCTATGCGGGCGGTCTCGAAATCGCGCTCGCCTGCGACTTCGTCTATGCCGCCGAGCACGCCCGCTTCGCGCTGACCGAGGTAACGCTCGGCATCATGCCGGGCCTCATGGGCACGCAGAACCTGCCACGTGCCGTCGGCGTGCGCCGTGCCAAGGAGATCATCCTCACTGGCGCACCCTTCACGGCGATCGATGGTCTCGCTTGGGGTATGATCAACAGGGTCGTGCCTGGCCCGAAGCTCATGGAGGAGGTGCTGGCCGTCGCGCGCAAGATCGCGAGCAATGCGCCGGTCAGCGTGCGCCAGGCCAAGAAGTCCATGGACCGCGCGAGCGACCTCGGTCGCGCTGACGGCTATGCTTTCGAGATCGAGGCCTACAACCGTACAGTGGTCACCGAGGATCGCCAGGAAGGCATCAATGCCTTCAACGAGAAGCGCAAGCCGGTCTACAAAGGTCAGTGAGATACGAGGAGGCAGACGCCCATGAGTGTTAACGTCATCGTCCGCGAGGTGGGGCTGAGGGATGGCCTGCAGCTCGTGAAGTCCTTCGTCCCGACCGAGACCAAGATCAAGTGGCTGAAGGCCGTCGCGGCTGCCGGCGTGCCGGCGGTCGAGGCGACGAGCTTCGTTCCCGCCAAGGTCATCCCGCAGTTTGCCGATGCTGCGGACGTCGCGCGCGCTGCTCGCGATATTCCCGGCCCGCGCATGTCTGCGCTCGCGCCGAACCGCAGAGGCGCGGAGAACATGCTCGCGGCCGGCATCCGCAACATTAATTTCGTGTTGTCGGTTTCCGTGGGGCACAATCTCGCGAACGTCCGCAAGACGCCCGACCAGTCCTTTGCCGAGTTCGAGAGCGTCGTCGCACTCAAGAAGGAAAAGCCCGAATACAAGGACGTCATCATCCAGGGCTGTCTCGCGACCTCGTTCGGCTGCACGATCGAGGGTCGCGTCGATCCCAAGCGCGTGCTGAGCTTCGCCGAGCGATATCTATCGCTTGGTGCCGATGAGATCACGCTCGCCGATACGGTCGGCTATGCCGGTCCGGGTGAGATCAAGAGCCTGTTCCTCGATACCGTGAAGCTCGCATCCGGCGTACCCGTTTACTGCCATTTCCACGACACGCGCGGGCTCGGCCTCGCCAATGCCTACGCAGCACTCGAAGCGGGCGTCACCGGTTTCGATGCCTCGACGGGTGGACTCGGCGGCTGCCCGTTCGCGCCCGGTGCATCGGGCAACATCGTCATGGAAGACCTCGTCTTCATGCTCGAGAAGCAGGGCGTGCGTACAGGCGTCGACCTTGAGCTCTACCGCGAGGCGCGGCGCATTGCAGAAGAGGCGCTGCCCGACGAGAAGTTCTACGGGACCATCCTGCGCGCCGGCCTGCCCAAGGGCTTCAACCCGCCGACGCGGCGCATGGCAGCTGAATAACAAGGACGCTCTGATCGATGACGAGTACCGATGAGCTGACAATGCCGATCGACCCGCAGTGGTCGGAAATCCGCGAGGGTGTCCACGCCATCTGCGAGCAGTTCCCGAACGAATACTGGATGAAGCTCGACGCGGCTTCCGAGTATCCAAAGGAATTCGTCCAGGCCCTGACGGACGGCGGCTATCTTGGCTGTCTCATTCCCGAGGAGTACGGCGGTTCGGGGCTGCCGCTCTCGGCTGGCTGCGCCGTGCTCGAGACCATCCACGAGTCCGGCTGTAATGCTGCCGCTTGCCACGCCCAGATGTACACCATGGGCACCGTGCTCAAGCACGGCTCGGAGGAGCAGAAGCGCAGATATCTGCCGGACATCGCCTCAGGCAAGCTGCGCCTCCAGGCCTTCGGCGTCACCGAGCCGACGACGGGATCGGATACGACGCAGCTCAAGACGAAGGCCGAGAAGCGTGGCAACAAATACATCGTGAACGGTCAGAAGGTCTGGACGAGCCGCGTTCTGCACTCGGACCTCATGCTGCTGCTCGCGCGAACGACGCCCGTCGATCAGGTCAAGCGGCGCACGGACGGCCTCTCCGTTTTCCTCGTCGATCTGCGCGAAGCGAAAGGCCGCGGCGTCGAGATCAAGAAGATCGACGCCATGATCAATCACAACACCTGCGAGGTGTTCTTCGACAATCTCGAGGTGCCACCGGACGCGCTGATCGGCGAGGAGGGCATAGGCTTCCGCTACATCCTCTCCAGCATGAATGCGGAGCGCCTGCTGATCTCGTCGGAATGCCTCGGCGATGCGAAGTATTTCATCAAGCGCGCGACCGAGTACGCCAACGAGCGCGTCGTGTTCGGCAATCCGATCGGCAAGAACCAGGGTGTGCAGTTCCCGATCGCGCGCGCCTATGCCGAGCTGATGGCGGCCGAGCTGGTCGTGCGTCGCGGCACGACGCTGTTCGAAGCGGGCCGCGAGTGCGGCACCGAAGCCAACATCGGCAAGATGTTAGCGGCGGACGCAGCGTGGAAAGCCGGCGAGGCCTGCCTGCAGACGTTCGGCGGCTTCGGCTATGCGCGCGAATACGGCATCGAACGTAAGTGGCGCGAGGCGCGCCTATATCAGACGGCACCGATCTCCACGAATATGGTCCTCGCCTTCATCGGCCAGAACGTGCTCGGAATGCCGCGCAGCTACTAAACAAATAAGTATCCAGGGACGGAACACCCATGAAAATCGCGATCATCGGTGTCGGTGCCATGGGCTCGGTCTATGCCGCGCTTCTCGCCGACCAGGGCAAGCATGATGTCTGGGCTATCGACACGTGGAAAGAGCACGTCGATGCCATCCGCGAGAAGGGTTTGCGCGTCGAGGGCGCCTCCGGTGACCGCACCGTGCGCATGAATGCGACGACCAATCCCGCCGACGTCAAGGATGCCGATCTCGTCATCGTCGCGACCAAGTACGATGGTGTTGGTGCGGGTGCCAAGGCGGCCCTTCAGGTGGGCAAGCCTGACGCGCCGATTCTCGCGATCCAGAACGGTCTCGGCAGTGCCGACATCGTTGCCGACGTGGTTGGCTCGAAGCGCATCATGCTCGGCGTGGTCGGCGGCTTCGGTGCCTCGATGAAAGGACCAGGCCACGCGCATCACAACGGCATGGAATTCCTGCGCCTCGGCGAGATGGACGGGGGTAAGACGCCGCGCCTAGAAACGGTCGCGGAAGCCTGGCGCGCCGGCGGATTCAAGGTTCTGACCTTCGACGACATTCACAAGATGGTCTGGGAAAAGCTCATCTGCAACTGCACATACTCGGGACCATGCGCGATCACAGGCCTCCGCGTCGGCGAGGTGCAGGCCAATCCGAGTGCTTGGAGCATTGCAGCGGCCTGTGCGCACGAGGCTTATCAGGTGGCTCGGGCCAAGGGCATCACGCTCGACTTCGACGATCCCGTTCGATATGTGCGCGAGTTCGGGCAGAAGATCCCGGGCGCGCGGCCTTCCATGCTGCTCGATCACCTGGCCGGACGGTGCGCCGAGGTCGACAATATCAACGGTGCCATTCCGCGCGAGGGTGCGAAAGTCGGGATCGCGACGCCGGTGAACTCGGTTGTGGTCGCATTGCTGAAGGCGAAGGAATCCGGCTTCAAGTGATCGTCGTGTCGCGTAGTTCGGAGGCGAGATGGCGGTCAGCAAGCAGGTATCATTCGAGGTCGCAGGCACGCCTGACGATCTGCTCGCGCCGATGGTGCACGCGCTCAACGACATGCGCTGCTACAAGTTCGGTCGCGACGGCTACATTGTAACGGCGCGCACGACCATCAATTGGCGCAGCATCGGCGAGGTCATGACCGTGCGGCTCAGCGATGCGGGCGCGGGGCGCACGCTCGTCGAAGCATCGAGCCATAGCGTACTTCGCACCGTCATCTTCGACTGGGGCAAGAACACCGATAATCTGAAGCGCTTCGAGGCGAATTTCCGTTCTCGCATCGCGTAGCAAGGGGGAAGCGGACCATGGCGGAAGTGACCTGCAACGGGCGGAGCTATCGCCTTCCCAAGCGGCCGACGGTCGTGATCTGCCTCGACGGTTCCGAGCCCGGCTATATCGAAGCGGCCATTGAAGCTGGCGTTGCGCCGACGTTCGCCCGCTTCATGCGCGAAGGGCTGCATACGCACGCCGAGAGCGTCATCCCGAGCTTCACGAACCCGAACAATCTCTCGATCATCACGGGGCGTCCGCCGGCCGTGCACGGCATTGCGGGCAATTTCTTCTACGATGCTGCCACCGGCACCGAAGTGATGATGAATGACCCCAAGTTCATGCGCGCACCGACTATCCTCGCCGCCTTCCACGATGCGGGCGCCAAGGTCGCCATGGTGACCGCGAAGGACAAGCTGCGCCTGCTGCTCTCGAACGGCCTCGACTATGCGAGCGGTCGCGCGATTGCCTTCTCATCGGAGCGGGCGGATCAGGCGACGCGCGCCGCGAACGGCATCGATGGCGTGCTCGAAATGGTCGGCAAGCCTGTGCCCGAGGTCTATTCCGCCGATCTTTCGGAGTTCGTGTTCGCCGCCGGCGTCAAGCTGGTCGAGCGCTACCGCCCCGACCTCATGTATCTCTCGACGACCGACTACATTCAGCACAAGGTCGGTCCCGGCACGGCGATCGCAAACAGCTTCTATGGCATGATCGACGGCTATCTCGCCGCGCTCGATCGTCTCGGCTGCACCATCCTCGCAACGGCCGATCACGGCATGAACGACAAGCACACGCCCGATGGCGCGCCGGATGTCATCTACCTCCAGACCCTGTTCGATGAGTGGCTCGGTGCTGGCGTCGCGCGTGTGATCCTGCCCATTACGGACCCTTATGTCGCCCATCACGGCGCGCTCGGCGGCTTTGCAACCGTTCATGTTTCCGATGTTGCCGCGGTGCCCGGCCTGCTCGAAAAGCTCTGGGAGATCGATGGCATCGAGATGGCGTGCGCGAAGGACATTGCCTGCAAGCAGTTTGCCCTGCCGCCCGACCGCATCGGCGATATCGTCGTGATCTCGGAGCGCCACAAGGTGCTCGGCACGGCACCCGAGCGGCACGACCTCTCGGGCCTCGATGAGCCCTTGCGCTCGCACGGTGGGCTTTCCGAGCAGCGCGTGCCCATGATCGCGAACCGGCGTCTTGCTACGCCGCTGCAGGTTCCACTCCGCAACTTCGACGCCTTCGAGGTTGCTCTCAACAGGCTCGAATGAGCGAGAGCTGCGATCAAAAGCGGCGGTCGAGGCCCATCTGCCAGAAGTCGATCTCGAGGCGCGTCGCATCCCTGAAGGTTGTCGACAGCTCGGCGAAGCGCGATGCCGTGACCGCAGCGAGGTGCTCGTCAAGCCAAGCCTTTTCACCGGCGGCCGCGGCCTGGAACTCATCACTCGCATACATGGCAATCCAGCTCGCGTATGGATTGCCCTCATGCGCAACAAAGGGTTGCGCATTGAGCCAAGTTGCGATTTCCGCATAGCCGATCAAGCACGGCGCGAGCGCAACGTGCAGGTCGAGCAGATCGCCGCGGTTGCCTGCATCGAGAACATAGCGCGTGTAGGCCATGGTCGCGCGTGCCTCGGGCAACGTCTTGAGATCGCTCTCGCTGATCCCCCAGCCGGCGCAGTATTCAATGTGCAGGCCCATCTCGACATCGACGATCGCCTTGAGGCTGGCAAGCGCGCGTCTGAGGTCCGTGATGTTGCGGCTCTTGTAGACGGCGAGGCCGTAGGCGCGCGCGAAATGGACGAGGAAGAGGTAGTCCTGCTCGAGATAGTGCCGGAAGGCGTCTTTCGCGAGCGTGTCGGCACCGAGATCGCGAATGAACTCATGCTGGCAGTACGCGCGCCAGTCGTCCGCGCAACTTTGCTTGAGATCGTCGAATGTCGGCACGTGATCCTCCCTAATTGCCGGGAAGTTAGCACGCCGCACCCCATGTGCAATCGCGTGCAGAAAGTCGGTGTGGTGTTTGTCCGTCTGCGCGATTGGTAATGCTGTTTCTCCAGGCGTAACGGCGCGTTAGGCGGCGCAACTGCGGAACTATTCACTGCTCATGGCATTGGTCGGCGATACGCAAGCCTGAGCAGAAGGAGATCGTTATGAAGCAGCAGCTTTTACGCACGGTGTCTACGTGCGCCCTCGTAGTCGCCATGGGCGGCGCTGCCTTCGCGCAAACCGGGGGCGCGGGTGGTGGATCGAGCCCAGGAGGCGGCGGATCGCCGTCGCAGACACAGGAGAGAACTCCCGATGCGGGTTCCGGTAGCTCCGGTCGCGATGCTGCGCCGCCGAGCAAGGGTCGTTCGAGCGGCGACACTGTTCAGCCGAAGGGCGGCGCCACCGAAACCCCATCGAGCCGCCAGCCTGGATCGGCTCAGCGTGATGAGGATCGCGCCGCGCCACGCAAACAGGATCGCACTGACACCCGTGACGAGCAGAAGCGCTCGCCGCGCGCGTCCGGCGAAAGCAAGGACGACGGCAAGCGAGCAACCGATCGCAGCAGCAAGGAGCAGGATCGTACGCGGACGGGTCAGGAACAGGGCAGCCAGGACAAGGATCGCGCGCAGAGGACCGGTCAGGATCGAGGAGAGCGTGGTGATCGCACGCCTTCCGGGCAGGCCGAACGTGATCGCGGTAAGGATGCGGATAGGCAGCGCCAAGGTGCCCGCGAGAGTCGCGGCGGCGCAACACAGCTTTCCGAGCAGCAGCGTACGACTGTTCGCGAGCGCTTTAGCCGCGCCGGCGTCCAGCGAAATCGTGAGACGAATATGAACTTCAATATTCGGGTCGGTGCTAGCGTACCGCGCAGCGTAACACTGCACGCCCTGCCTGCAGACGTTATCGAGGTGGTGCCCGCCTATCGTAACTACCGCTATGTCTACGTTCGCGACGAGATCGTCATCGTGGATCCAGGTAGCTATGAGGTGGTGGCTGTCGTCACGACGGATGGCGGCAGTCGCGCGGCGGGCGTTCGTGGACGCAGTTTGACACTCGCCCCTCCGGATCGTGCATTTGTGCGTCAGCATATTGACCGCAGCGCGTCCATCAGACTCGGCATCGGCGGTCTCAGCATCGGGATGGCGCTCCCGCAGGGCGTCGCGCTTCTGCCCATGCCCGAAGTGGTGGTCGAACGTTATCCGGACCTCCGCGACTATCGCTACTTCGTCTACGAGGATGACATAGCGGTCGTAGACCCATCTACTGACGAGATCGTACTCATCCTGAACGACTAAGTGCGACGCGCACTCCCTCGCTCTTCGACAGAGCGGGGGAGGTCTTGCGAAGTATTTCGTGATCTTCGCGCGTCGAGGACCGGGCTGGGTGCCGTCCCGCCGGGCTCCAGAGCGGCCGCGCTGTGCAGCCCGACAGTCCGGGGACGATCACGCCAACCCGTCAGAATGGCGAGATCTTTCTCAGCGTTCGATCTATCGCCTTGCCGCCATCGTCGAGCACACGAACACCGCTGCTGATGCTCTTATGAGATAGGCGCCGCACAGGATCGACGGAAAGCGTGCGCCCCACGAATGGAAATGCCTGTCGCACATTCACGCCACGAACCAGACTAGCCGTCCACTTCATGGGCTCGGACACGACGCCGAGAGGCGTCGTGCGGATGAGGCGCCCGACACTTCGATGGGCGCGGCATGAGCGTGAGCGCGAGCAGATCTGCACCTCGCCCTGGTGCAGCAGGACGAACGTATCTCCCTCCGGGCCGATATAGATGTCGAAAACGGTGCCGCGAACGCCGATGGTCGCCGATGGCGTTTCGATCTTGTAGCTCTCGCTCGTCTGCCGTCCCGTAAGGAAGCGCAGCGTGCCCTTGAGGAGCTGGACGGCGATCGAGCTCGCGCCGCTGCCGGGTGATACGGCGAACTCATCGAGACGCAGCTCGGCATCCGGACCGAGGGCGAGCTTGGTATTGTCGTCGAGCTTGAGCTCGGCTTGCGCCTGCGGGCCTGTGCGTACCAACTCGTTGCGATGAACGCGCAAGCCCGCCTTGAGCTGGCGCTCCTCGATGCCGCGGATGCCGAGCACCGTCGGTTTGGCGAGTACGATCGTGCCGACCTCAGGCTCGGTCGCGTGCGCATTCATTACAGCCGCGCCCCCCGCCAAGCCGAGCAGCAGCGCACCAACCCCGCACGCCCATCTGATTTTCGACATTCAACCCCAGGCGCGGGCGAGCCACGCCTTCCCCCCATTTCGGCATAGATTTTTCGACAGTGAGGAAGGTACCATGCGCCTCTCTGAGCGTACAGGAGGAGTGGCCGGCGAAGTGGGGCGCAGGCCTTTCATTTCTTTGGGGGTTTCTTGCGTACCCGCACGATGTACTGGCTGGCGGTAATGCTGGTGCTCGGCGCGGCGGCAATCGTACGCTGGATCGACCCTCAGTTTCTCGCGAGACTGAGGCTCATCGCCTTCGACACGCTCCAGCAACTCCAGCCGCGCCAGGCCGACCCTGCCTATCCCGTACGCATCATCGATATCGACGAGCGCTCGCTCACCGCGATTGGCGCCTGGCCCTGGCGCCGCGAGATACTGGCGGAAGTGGTCGAGGCGCTGTTGGCGCGCGGGGCCAAGGTCGTTGCCTTCGATATCGTGCTCGCAAGTGCCGAACCCGATTTTCTGGCAGCACTGCCGCCGTCGATCAGGCTTGCGCCGGACATGCAGCCGCTCATTGAGAAGCTGGAGGCGCTACCATCCGGGGAGCGTCGGCTGGCTCAGTCCATCACTGGAGCGCCGGTCGTGCTCGGCCTGATCGGCCGGCGGGGCATTTCCGAGCCCGCGGATGTGTCGAAGGCTGGCTTTGCGCTGCTCGGCACCGATCCAGCGCGCCATGTTCCCTATCTGCCTGCAGCAACGGTCAACGCGCCAGCTCTGCAGGCGGCCGCGTCGGGGCTAGGTCTCCTGAATTGGTTTCCCGAGCATGATCAGGTGGTCCGCAAGGTGCCGATGCTGGTGCGGATCGGAAATGATCTCGCACCCTCGCTGGCTTCGGAGACGATGCGGCTCGCGACGGGAGCGACGACAATTGCCGTGCGTTCGTCCACGGCGAGTGGAGAGACGCCTTTCGTCGGCGAGACGGGCATTACCTCGGTGCGCATCGGCAGCTTTCTCGTGCCGACGGATTACACCGGCCAGATGTGGCTGTCCTTCACACCTCATGATGCGAACCGCTTCCGTCCGGCGGTCGACCTGCTCCAAGGCCGCGTCGCGCGCGAGGATATCGCCGGTCGCATTGTGCTGATCGGTACGAGCGCGCCCGGCTTGTTCGACATGCGGGCGACGCCGCTTGATGCGGTGGTGGCCGGCGTAGAAATTCATGCCCAGGCCATCGAGCAGATCATTGCCGGGAACATGCTCCATCGGCCGGACCTCTCCACGGGACTGGAGGTCGTGTTCACGACGCTGGCGGGTCTGCTCCTGGCCGTCTTCGTGCTCCAGTCTGGGCCTGTGCTCGGTGCCGTCATGGGCGCTGTTACCATGATGACGGTGCTGACGGCCGCGTGGCTGGCGCGCACGTATGGCTCGCTTCTCGATCCATCATTTCCCGCGCTGACGCTGACGGGACTCTACATCTTCTGCACCGGCTTCTTCTATTTTCAGACGACGCGTGAGCGCAATCGCGTGCGGCAGGCTTTCAGCCACTACATGGCGCCAAGCATCGTGGAGGAACTTGCACGCCAGCCCGAGAAGTTGCGGCTTGGCGGCGAGCGACGCACGGTCACGCTGTACAGGTCCGATCTTGCTGGCTTCAGCAAGCTCTCCGAAGATCTCGAGCCGCACGAGCTGGTGGCGGTAATGAACGAGTACCTGACCGCCATGACCGACATTGTCATGGAACACGAGGGCTTCATCGATAAGTACATCGGTGACGCCATCGACGGCGTATTCGGCGCACCCGCTGACGATGCGCAGCACGCCCTCAATGCCGTGAAGTCTGCCTTGGCGGCGCGCACGCGGCTCAGCGAGATGAACGCGGCAGGCCTCGCTATTCGAGGCCGCACGCTCGAGCAGCGCATCGGCCTGCATTCTGGCGTCGGCATCGTCGGCAATATTGGCTCCAAGCGGCGTTTCAACTACACGGTCGTCGGCGATAGCGCGAACCTCGCCTCGCGCATCGAGGGGGCGAACAAATACTACGGAACGGCAATTCTGGCCTCCGAAGCCACGGTGCAACTCGCTGGACCAGCCATCACTTGGCGAGAGATCGACACCATCAGGGTCGTCGGAAGATCGAGCCCGGTTCGGATATATGAGCCGATCGGACTTGTCGGCGAGGCTTCGAAAGATAGTGTCGCGACGATCGAGACATACGCGGAAGGGCTCGATCGCTGGCGGTCGAAAGATTTCGCCGGGGCCCTCCGTAGCTTCGAGCAGATATCGACCATTGATCCGCCTGCTCGCTTCTTCATGGAGCGCTGCAGAGCGCTCATCCAGTCAGCTCCGGCCGCTGACTGGTCTCATGTCCATGTGCTCGAACGGAAGTGAAGTTCACACACGTCGGCTTGCTCGCGAGCATCGAATCTTGTTACTGCGCGCAGCACCGCCGCCACACTCGTCGCGTCGATCGTCCATTCGGGTCGTTTTGAGCCGCGCGTTAACAGATTATTAACCATTGTTGAACATAAGTTCGTAAGGACGCGGGGGTCCTTGGGGCGGGGGCAGTTTGCGAGCACATCACGATGGCTCGCAACGATTTTGATCCTGACACGAGACGTTCGTTGCCATTGGCGCAGGGGTCGGTGCCGCATCGCGGCTCCGGATGCATGATGCCCTTCCTGCGCTCCGGCTCTTTCGAGCCATGACATCCCAACATTGATTTAGCCGACAGGGTGCCCGTTCACCGACGTCCTTCGCGACGTTCGGCCGAGCGGGAGAGGCTGCCAGCAAGTGCCGATCGCGCTCGCGCGCATCGCGGCTTTGCTGACCCTATCGCGCGATCGACGGCAGGCGAATGTAGTTGGTGATCGAAAAACAAAGGGCGCATCGATGACTTCCATCGTTTCTTCTCTGACCGTCAATCAGATCAAGTCACTCTCGACCACCGCGATTGCCGACCTGACGACCGATGATATGGCCGCTCTGAGCGCCAAGCAGCTCGCGGCACTCAGCTCGGCGCAGGTTGCTGCCTTGGAGACCACGGATCTCGTGGCCCTGAGCTCCGATCAGTTGAGCGCCATCGCCCCGAAAGCGCTCACCGGCCTGACGCTCGCCCAGATCGACGCCCTGACCACCAACCAGGTCACCGGGCTTACCGCATCTCAGGTTGCAGCACTCTATTCCGACCAGGTGCAGGCGTTGGATTCCACCCAAGTCCAGGCCCTCAACAGCACGCAGATTGCTGCACTCGGTTCCGAAGCTCTCGGCTCCATGACGACGGCCGAGCTTGCGACCTTCACGACCGATGAAATCGCCGCCATCAATGTTCGGTCCCTCGCTGGCCTCTCCACCGCGCAGGTAGCTTCGCTGTCGACCGACAAGCTTGCCGCCATGAGCGTCAAGCAGATCGCGGCGCTGACCAGCGACCAGGTGGCCGGGTTGACCACGTCGCAGGTTGCGGCCCTCAGCACCGATCAGATCGGTGTCCTAAACGCTAAGCAGCTGCAGGCCATGTCGACCTCGCAGGTTGCGGCGCTCACCACGACGCAGCTCGGGGCTCTGAAGGCGACACAGGTGAGCTCGCTGAGCAGCAGTCAGGTGGAAGCGCTCTCGTCGACGCAGGTCGGGGCCCTTTCGAGCACGCAGATAGCGGCTCTCGGCTCGGCGTCGCTCGGCACGATGACGACGGCTGAGCTCGGCACCTTCACGACCGACGAGATCGCTGCGATCAGCGTCAGGTCGCTGGCCGGACTCTCGACCACGCAGGTGGCTTCGCTGACGACCGATAAGGTCGCCGCCCTGACGGTCAAGCAGGTCGCGGCACTGACCAGCGACCAGGTGGCCGGAATGACGACATCGCAGATTGCGGCGATGACGACCGACCAGATCGGCGCACTCAGCGCCAAGCACCTCGCGGGGATGACGACATCGCAGGTTGCAGCCCTTACGACCACGCAGGTCGGTGCTCTCAAGGCAACGCAGGTTGCGGCGCTGAGCAGCGACCAGATCCAGGCGTTCTCGTCAACCCAGGTCGGGGCTCTCGGTAGCACACAGATCGCCGCGTTGAGCTCTGCGGATCTCGGCACGATGACGACGGCTGAGCTTGGCACCTTTACCACTGACGAAATGGCGGCGATCAATGTCAAAGCGCTGTCCGGCCTTTCGACCACACAGGTCGCATCTCTGACGACGGACAAGGTGGTTGCGCTGAGTGCCAAGCAGATTGCCGCGCTGAGCAGTGATCAGGTTGGCGCGATGACGACCTCGCAGATCGCGGCCCTCACCACGGATCAGGTCGGCGCCCTGAGCGCCAAGCACCTGTCGGCGCTGTCGACTTCACAGGTCGCGGCCCTTACCACGACGCAGATCGGCGCTCTCAAGGCGACGCAGGTCGCGGCGATGAGCAGCAGTCAGGTGGAAGCGCTCTCGTCGACGCAGGTTGGGGCCCTTTCGAGCACGCAGATCGCGTCTCTGGGCTCGGCGGCCCTCGGCAGCATGACGACCGCTGAGCTCGGCACTTTCACGACCGACGAGATCGCCGCAATCAACGCCAGGTCGCTCACCGGCCTGTCGACCACACAGGTGGCCGCACTCACGACTGACAAAGTCGCGGCTTTGAGCGCCAAGCAGGTTGCCGCGCTGAGCAGTGGCCAAGTCGGTGCGATGACGACCTCGCAGATCGCGGCCCTGACGACGGACCAGATTGGTGCGCTGAGCGTCAAGCATCTCTCGGCACTGACGACCTCGCAGGTTGCTGCGCTCACCACGACCCAGATTGGCGCCCTGAAAGCGACGCAGATCGCTGGACTGAGCAGCAGTCAGGTGGAAGCGCTCTCGTCTACGCAGGTAGGAGCCCTTTCAAGCACGCAGATCGCGTCTCTGGGCTCGGCGGCCCTCGGCACGATGACGACGGCCGAGCTTTCAACCTTCACCACCGATGAGATCGCCGCGGTGAACACGCGCTCTCTGGCGGGCTTGTCCAGCACGCAGGTCGCCTCGCTGTCGACCGACAAGGTCGCAGCCCTCAGCGTCAAGCAGATTGCCGCGCTGAGCACCGAGCAGGTCGCGGGAATGACGACATCGCAGGTTGCCGCGATGACGTCCGACCAGATTGGTGCCCTGAGTGCCAAGCAGCTCCTGGCGATGACGACTTCGCAGGTCGCCGCTATGACCACGACCCAGGTCGGATCGCTGAAGGCAACGCAGGTCGCGGCGCTCAGCAGTGATCAGGTCCAAGCGCTCAACTCGACCCAGGTTCAGGCGCTCGGCAGCACGCAGATTGCCGCGCTCGGCTCGTCTGCTCTCGGCACCATGACGACCGCCGAGCTGGCAACCTTCACGACGGATGAGATCGCTGCCATCAATGTCCGGTCCCTCGCCGGCCTGACCACCACACAGGTGGCCTCGCTGAGCACGGACAAGGTCGCCGCGCTGGACGTCAAGCAGATTGCGGGATTGACCAGTGAGCAAGTCGCCGGAATGACGACGACGCAGGTCGCGGCGCTCACGACCGATCAGGTCGGCGCCTTGACGGTCAAGCACCTCGGAGGAATGACGACCTCGCAGGTCGCAGCCCTCACCACGACGCAGGTCGGGGCTCTGAAGGCCACGCAGGTCGCAAGCTTCAGCACCGACCAGATCGTGGCACTGACGAGCACCCAGATCCAGGCGCTCAACAGCACGCAGATCGCGGCGTTGGGTTCGGAGGCCATCGACGCCATGTCGACGACCGAGATCGCAACCTTCTCGACCGATGAGATCGCTGCGCTCAGCGTAAGGGCCTTGGCGGGCCTCTCCACTGACGACATCGCCGCGCTGACCAGTACGCAGGCTGGAGCCTTTACGACGCCGCAGATCCAGGCGATGACCACGGCACAGGTCGAGGCGGTGCTCGCCGCCTACAACGACGTGTGATGTCATCGGGCGCGGCTTCGGCCGCGCCACTACGCACATGATTTTCGCCCGCACGTGGGACGTGCGGGCGAATTTCGTTTGCGAATGCCACACTGCTGCGACAAGCCCGACGCAAGCCTGCGCTGATAGCGCTACGACGATCCTTTGTCTGTCGTCGTAGGCCTCATTGTCAGGCTTCTTTGCCGCGGGACGCTCGTGACAATCAACAACGCCATTGCCTCCGGGCAGACATCGCCGCTCGCCGGCATTCTGGAACGGGCCCGCCGCCAACAACTGACGCTCGGTGAGCTGGTGCAGATCGCCGAAAGTCTGGTGGCTGCTGGTCATCCAGCGCTGGCTGCCGACCTCTACAAGACCTGGATTGCTTTCAATGATGGCAATCCACTGTTGCATCTTGCCTGCTTCAACTATTCCGTCGCCTGTAGGCAAGTCGGCGATATTTCCGGTGCCATTCAAGCGCTGCGTCATGCCCTGAAGCTCGATCCGAGTTTCGGGCCTGCGCACATCAATCTCGGCCGGGCTCTGGAAGAGTGCGGTCTTGTCAGCGAGGCCGTCGAGCAATGGCGCAGCTACGCCAATGCCAGCGCGGATATCACCCCGGATCGGCTGAATCACCGGCTCATCACGCTGCAGCAGATCGGCCGCGTCCTCGAGGGCGCCGGATTGTTGGAGGAAGCCGAGGCGGCGCTGTTGCAGGCCATACAACTCAGTCCGGAGAAGGTCGAGGCGGGCCAGCATTGGTCCTCCATGCGGCAACGTCAATGCAAGTGGCCGGTACTGGCGCCAACGGCGCATGTGTCGTCGCGTCAGATGCTCGATGCGATGTCGTCCATGACGCTCGCCTGCTATGCGGACGATCCCCTTTTCCAACTCGCCAAGGCCTATCGCTACAGCAAATCCGCTGTTGGTCGAGTCGAGGCCGGTAAGCTCCAGCGTGTCGCGCCGCGACGTAAGTCGGGGACCGGCAAGCGTCTGCGCGTCGGGTACGTTTCGTCTGACCTGCGCGAGCACGCCGTCGGCTTTGCCCTCTGCGAGGCCCTGGAGCTGCACGACAAGACCAGCATCGAGATCTTCGGCTATTACTGCGGCGAGCCGCGCTCGAATGACGCCACGCATACGCGCATCAAGAATGCCGCTGATTGCTGGCGTGATATCAGCACGGTCGGTGACGCCGAAGCTGCTGCGCAAATCGCGGCCGACGAAATCGACATCCTCGTGGATCTCAATGGTTACACCAAGCAGGCGCGGACGAAGATCTTCGCCTATCGGCCGGCGCCGGTCATCGTGAATTTCTGCGGCTTTCCCGGTTCCATGGGCAGCCCGTTTCATCAATACCTTATCGCGGACGATTGGATCGTACCGCCGGGGAACGAGATCTATTTCACCGAGAAGGTGCTGCGGCTCGCTTGCTATCTGCCTTGTGATCGCAAGCAGCAGATCCCGCCGCGCCCGAGCCGCGCGGAGGCTGGGCTACCTGAGGAGGCTTTCGTCTATGCATGCCTCAGCGGAGCGCAGAAGATTACGGCGAACGCCTTCGCTCGATTCATGACGATCCTAGCGGCGACGCCCGGCAGCGTGCTTTGGCTGCGCACGGGCAACGATGGCGCCAACCAGCGCCTGCTCCAGCTGGCGCAACAGAATGGCATCGCGCCGGAGCGTCTCATCTTTGCGCCTTCGGTGGCGGGCCATCCGAACCATATTTCACGCATGGGCGTAGCCGATCTTTTCCTCGACACGTTCCCCTACGGTGCGCACGCAACGGCGACCGACGCGCTCACCGCGGGATTGCCGGTCCTGACATTTCCGGGAAAGAGCTTTGCGTCTCGCGTCTGCGCCAGCATCGTGGCGGCTGCTGGCGCACCGGAGCTGATCTGCAGTAGTCCGGAGGAGTACGTCGGCCGCGCCATTGCCTTTGCGCACAATCGCGATCAGCTCGCGGCACTCAAGGCCGGTCTCCAGCGACAGCTGCCGACGAGCACGCTGCATGACACGTCGGCGTTCGTGCGCCGTCTCGAGCGGCTGTTCTGGCAGATGCAGGGCGAAGCCGAACGCGGTGAGACGCCGGTGCCCGATCTGCGCAATCTCGATCTTTATTATGACATCGGCGCCAGCATCGTTCTCGAGGGTATCGAGTGCGAGGACGACAGCGCCTACCGCCGGCGCTATCTCGAAAAGCTGGCGGAATGGAACGACTACGCGCCGCTGTCGTATGACACTCGCTTATGGATCGAGCCCCAGGTCTGAGGTCTGGCACCTGGAGGTTTGGCGACCGGAGAGCGGATGCGCGGGTCGCAGCACCTCAGTTCCTCCATCAGCGGAAGCCCTGCGACAGGGGCGACCGGAAGAACAGCTCCACAAGCTTGCTGCGATTGTCGGACAGGCAGAAAATGTGCTCCGGTGACTCGCGTGAAAGCTCGGCAACGTCGAGCTTGGTGATGGTGTCCGTCCGGCTGGAGCCATGCTCCCACGTAAAACCCACGCCAATGCGGTTCGCCACGGCCTCCAACACGCCCTCACGCGTATCGAGCGTAATGACCGGCGACACGGCGATGCCCACCGCCCGAAAGGCATGATCGACAACTCGCTGGGTTGACGATTGCCGGGTCCGAAAGATGAGCCGCTCGTGCGCAAGCTCGGCACAGGTGACGCTCCCGGCACGAGCGAGAACATGCTGCGTGTGAACGATCGCGACCACTCTCTGGCGCAGACAGACCTCGCGCCGGAAGCGGCCGTCATCCGGCACTTCCGGTAGCACCGCAACGTCCACGCGCTGATCGACGATGGCGTCGATGATGGAAGCCCAGCTCCCCATCTCGACCTGGATCGAAATATTCGGGTACGCCCGTATGAATGCTGCGACGAGGGTCATGCCGGGCATCGAGTTCCCCAGCCCAATACGAAGCTCGCCGCCCGACAGCATCTCGTGCTGACGCAGAATCGAGACTGCTTCGCTCTCTGCAGACTGGATGCGCATCGTAACGGTAGCAAGCTGGCGGCAGATCGCCGTCGGCACGAGCCCGTTGCCGCGACGGTCGAATAGCTTCACGCCGAACTCTGCCTCGACCTCGCGGACCTGTTGCGTCACGGCCGGCTGCGAGATACCGAGACGGCGCGCGGCGGCGGAGAACGTGCCGGCCTCGAAGACCGCATTGATGGTGCGGATACGCGCCGACGTAAGCGACATCGATCCGTCACCTTCCATCCCGCTCGGGAAAAGCCTCAGCTGGGCACCCTATAAGCTAAACTTCTAACCGTAATGTGACTGTCAAAGTTTGCCTTTAGCACCAAGCCGTCGCCGGTTGAAAAGCAGCAAGGCTTCAGATGGCAATGTTCGAGCTGACAGGCGTTCGCAAGAGTTTCGAGCGGACCGAGGTGCTGAAGGGGGTCGACCTCGACATCGCCGACGGCGAATTCATCTCTCTGGTCGGGCCCTCGGGATGCGGCAAATCCACGTTGCTGCGGATCATTGCCGGACTCGAGGATCAGACGGACGGCAGCGTTCGCATCGGTGGCGACGTCGTGGATGGCATCCGGCCTGCAGATCGCAATCTTGCAATGGTCTTCCAGTCCTATGCGCTCTACCCGCACCTGACTGTTTTCAACAACATCGCAGTGCCACTGCGTATGCGACGCCTGTCGGCACTGCAGCGCCTTCCGCTCGTGCGCTGGCTCGTCCCGGGCACGCGCAGTGCTGAGTGCGGTATTCACGCCGACGTCGAGAAAGTTGCGGAACTGCTTGGTATGAGGGATCTGCTGCACCGCAAGCCGGCGCAGCTTTCCGGTGGTCAGCGCCAGCGTGTCGCCGTCGGGCGCGCGATTGTCCGCGAGCCGCGCGGCTTTCTCCTCGACGAGCCGCTTTCGAATCTAGACGCCAAGCTGCGCGTCCACATGCGCACCGAGATCGCTCAGCTTCACCGCCGGCTCGCTGCGACGTTCATATACGTCACGCACGACCAAGCCGAGGCGATGACCATGTCGGACCGTATTGCCGTCATGATGGACGGGAACATCATCCAGATCGGCTCGCCCGACGACGTCTACGACGACCCACAGGACCTGCGCGTCGCCGAGTTCATCGGCAGCCCTAAGATCAACATTCTGGAGGGCGCCACGGTCGGCGAAGATCGCGCCCTCGTGCTCGCCGGGCATCGCATTCCGATCTCAGTGTCCGAGCAAGCGGGGCGTTCGATCAGCGTCGGCATACGCCCCGAGGCGATGCGGCTCGCGAGTTCCGAGGGCGCGCTGGTTTCCGGACGCCTTGCGCACAAGGAGAACCTCGGCGCCGAGGTGCTGCTCCATGTCGATGTCGACGGGCAGAGCGCACCGGTGATCGTCCGGCTCGACCATGGCGGCGCCCGCAGCATTCGAATCGGTGAGATGATCGACCTGACGTTCGCAATGGAGGACCTCCGACTCTTCGATAAGGCAGGGCGGCGTGTCGGCGCTAAGGCTGCGCAGAAAGAGCTGGCATATGGCTGATGTCGCCATTGCCACAACTCTGAGCCAAGAGACCGCGGAGCCGGCCCGTCGTGGCCGTCCACGTCTCCTCGCCAAGCTGCGCCGCCCCTTAGCGGCTCTCACCCTTCTACTGCCCGCAATGACTTTGATGACCCTGCTGCTGATCGGTCCGGTCGTCGCGGTGTTGGCGATGTCGCTCACCGACTATCAGCTCGGCGCTCCCTCCTGGTCGTTCGTCGGGTTTGATAATTATCTTGAGCTTTACGGCGACCGCGTCTTCTGGACATCGCTTCTCAATACGCTCGTCTACGTCGCGATTGTCGTGCCGGCATCCATGGCGCTCGGCCTTGGCATTGCGCTGCTGATCGAATCTGGCACGTCGCTGCGCGCTTTCTACCGCTCGATCTTCTTCATCCCGGTTATGGCCACGCTGATCGCCATGGCGATCTCGTGGGAGTACATGCTGCATCCGCAGTTCGGCCTGATCAACCTGACGCTGAAATCACTCGGCCTTCCGGCACAGGCGTGGCTTACCAATCCGGAGCTCGCGCTTCCAACGATCGCGGCAATCGGCGTGTGGCAGCTCTTCGGCTTCAATATGGTGCTGTTTCTGGCCGGCCTCGTGTCTATCCCGCCGCATCTCTATGAGGCCGCTGTGATGGACGGCGCGCGCTCAGCGTGGTCGCGCTTCTGGCTCGTGACCTGGCCGATGCTCGGTCCGGTGACGATGTTCGTCGCGATCATCTCGGCGATTCGCTCCTTCCAGGTATTCGACACCGTCCACGTGCTGACCAAGGGCGGGCCGAGCAAGGCCACCGAGGTGCTCCTCTACAGCATGTATTCCGAAGGCTTCGAGTTCTTCCGGTCGGGGCATGCGGCGGCGATCGCCGTAGTCTTCCTCGCATTCGTGCTGCTGCTCACCATCCTCAAGGTACGCGTCATCGAGAAGAAGGTGCACTACGCATGAGCACCGCGCGCGGCATATCGCTATGGGGCCTGCTACGGCATGTGCTGCTGTTGATCGCAGCGGCGATCGTCCTGTTGCCCTTCGTGTGGATGATAGTGACGTCGCTGAAGCCACAGTCCGAGATCTTCCTGTCGGAAATCCGCTGGTGGCCCGAGCGTCTCCATGCCGTCGAGAACTACACGAAGGCCTTCGATCGCGCGCCGCTCATGCGCTTTTTGCTCAATGGCGCCATCGTCACCGTTACGATCTTCATGCTTCAAGTGCTGATCGCACTGCCAGCCGCTTATGCGCTGGCCAAACTGCGCTTCTGGGGGCGCGAGGCGGTGTTCGCGCTCGTCCTGTTCTGTATCCTGATCCCGCCTCAGGCGACGGCGATCCCGGTGTTCCTGCTCTTCCATCACCTCGGCATTCTCGACACATACGCTGCTCTGATCGTTCCCTTCACGATCTCTGCCTTCGGCATTTTCCTGATGCGGCAGTTCTTCATGACGGTGCCCGACGATCTCGTCGACGCGGCGCGTATGGATGGCATTTCCGAGATCGGGATCGTCTGGCGCGTGATGCTGCCGACCGCGCTTCCCGCGCTGACGGCATTCGGCATCTTCTCCATTGTCGCCCATTGGAATGACTACTTCTGGCCGCTGATCGCCGTGAACAGCAAGGAGCTGTTCACGCCGCCGGTCGGCGTTGCGACGTTCCGCAACGAGGAGGCCGGCACCGACTACGGTCCCCTCATGGCCGCCGCGACGATCATCATTGCGCCGCTCATCATCGCCTTCCTGCTCGCGCAGCGGCGGTTCATCGAGGGCATCACGTTCACGGGGATGAAATAACCGCAAGAACGGACGGTTCCGCGTCCGCGAGATGCAAGCGTAGATCAGGAGATCGAAAATGCTAAAGCAGACCCTGCTTTCGGCCGCGATGGTGCTCGCCACCGTTCCGGCAATGGCACAGACCGAAGTGGTTATCCAGTATCCCTACGGCGAACTCTTCAACGAGACGCACAAGCAGATCGCGGCCGCCTTCAACAAACAGAACCCCGACATCAAGATCACGTTCCGCGCGGCTTACGACTCCTACGAGGAGGCGACGCAGAAGGTGCTGCGCGAGGCCATCACCAAGCAGATGCCGGACATCACCTTCCAAGGCCTCAATCGCCTCCGGGCGCTGGTCGATCGTGGTCTCGCGCAGCCGCTCGACGAGTACATCAAGGCCGACAAGGAGTTGGAGGCCGAGGGCTTCCATGCCGCGATGTTCGACATCGGCACACTCAACGGCAAAGTCTACGCACTGCCGTTCGCGATCTCGCTGCCGATCAGCTACTACAACCTCGACCTCGTGAAGAAGGCCGGCGGCGACCCCAACAACCTCCCCAACACCTGGGAAGAGGTGATCGCGCTCGCCAAGAAGATCAAGGCGCTCGGCCCCGATATCAATGGCCTCACCTATGTCTGGGACATCACCGGTAACTGGCTCTGGCAGGGTCCGGTGTTCTCGCAGGGCGGTGCGATGCTGACCGAGGACGAGTCGAAGGTCGCTTTCGGCGGACCGGAAGGTCAGTTCGCCGTTCGGATGCTGGCAAGCCTCGTTAACGAGGCCGGCATGCCGAACATGAACCAGCCGGACATGCGCGCCGCCTTCGCCGCCGGCAAGACGGGCATCCACTTCACTTCAACCTCCGACCTCAGCAAGGTCACTGAGATGATTGGTGGGAAGTTCCAGCTGAAGACGCACAAGTGGCCGAGCGTCGCTGCCGGCAAGGGCCGCCTGCCGGCTGGCGGTAATCTCGGTGTCGTTCTCGCCAGCGATCCCAAGAAGCGCGAGGCCGCCTGGAAGGTCATGAAGTTCTGGCACGGCCCGGAAGGCGCCGCGATCATGGCCAAGACAACGGGCTATATGCCGCCCAACAAGAAGGCCAACGAGGTTCACCTCAAGGACTTCTACATCCAGAGCCCGAACCACTATACCGCCGTCAGCCAGCTCGATCTGCTGACCAAGTGGTACGCGTTTCCGGGCGAGAACGGCCTCAAGATCACCGATGTGATCAAGGACCACATGAACTCGATCGTCACCGGCAAGCGCGCCGGCGAGCCAGACAAAGTGCTGGCGGATATGACGGCCGACGTGCAGAAGCTCCTGCCGAAGAAATAGCTTACGGTCCTGGTTGTCAGCAGGCGGCAGCGAGATCCGCTGCCGCCTGTCGCTATTGCCTTTCACCACAGAGAGTGCCGCGATGAAACTCATTCATATGAGCGACATTCACCTCACCACGCCCGGTAGCTCGATTGGCAGTCGCGATCCCAACGTCAACTTCGAAAAGGCGCTCGCTCACGTCCTCCGCGATCACAGCGATGCGGAGCTTCTTGTCATTACCGGGGATCTCTCCGACTGGGCCGACCCCGATGACTATGTGCGGCTGAAGGCGCGCCTCGCCGATCTGCCCATGCCCGCGCACGTGTGCATTGGCAATCACGACGACCGGGCGACTTTCCTCGAATTCTTCCCCGAGTGCCGCGACGACGCAGGCTTCGCACAAACCGTCGTTGATACCAGCATGGGACGTTGCCTTCTTCTCGACACGTGGGGTCCGAAGACACACGCCGGGCACTACTGCGAAGCCCGTCAGGCCTGGCTCGAGCGGCAGCTCGCCGGTCACGATGGCCCGTTCCTGATTTTCATGCACCACAATCCGATCCCGACGCACCTCGCGCCGATGGATCAAATTCGTCTGCTCGACGACACGGCGTTCCGCCGCATTGTCGCGCGGCATGCGCACAAGATCCGGCATATTTTCTTCGGGCACTGCCATCTGCCGCTCGCTGGATCGACTGCCGGCGTGCCGACGACATCGCTCCGCGGCACGAACCATGCCTCCATCGCGGTCTTTTCGGAAGCACGCCTGCTCGCGCGCTCGCTGTTACCGGAATCTTATGGTGTCGTGTTCGTCGGCCCTGATTATGTGACCGTGCACATGGTCGAGTTCGGCTACGATGGGCCGATCGACATCGAAGGCACACCGGACTACGCTGACTGGAATAGGGAAACCATGAAGCGATGAAATTCGTCATCCTGACCGACACGCACTTTCTCGAGCGAGGTCGCACCAACTACGCTATCGATCCGGCGGCGCGTCTGGAAGCAGCGATCAAGACGATCAATCGCGAGCACGCCGACATCGATTTCGTGATCATCACGGGCGATCTCGCCCATTGGGGTCAGCTCGAAGCCTATGCGCATTTGAAATCGATGCTGGCATCATTGAATGCGCCGCTGCTCCTCATGATGGGCAATCACGATCGGCGAATGCCGTTTCGCGAGGTATTTCCCGATGCGGACTTCGACGGCGATGGCTTCGTCCAATCGCTGCGCGTCTTTGAAGGTGCGACCGTCGTGACGCTCGACACTCTCGACGAGGACGGGCCGAGTCACGCTGGCGTGCTTTGCCCGAAGCGCCTTTCTTTCCTCGAGCGGGCGCTCGGCGAGGCGCCGGAGGACCGTCCGCTGCTGCTCTTTCAGCACCATCCGCCGTTCGTGACTGGCCTGCCGCATATGGACCGGATCATGCTGCGCAATGGTGCCGAGGAGGCCGAGCGTTTTGATCGCATTCGTCGCCCGGATTTCATGTTCATGGGACACGTGCACCGCCCGATCGGCGGCGTTTGGCACGGCGTGCCGTTCCACATTCAACGGGCGCTCGCCCATCAGGTAGCTTTCGACCTGCACACGAAGGAGACCATCCCCGGCTCGCACGAACTGCCGGACTATGCCCTGGTGACGGTGACGGGCCGCGACGTCGTCATCCTGACGCGGTCGTTTCTCTACAACGGACCTGAGTTCTGGCTCAGCGATCCCGCTGCTCAAGCGGCAGCTTCGATCGACGATCTGAGGTCTTGATCCCGGCCTGCGAACTCTTGTTGCACGTGAATTACGAGCCCGGCCGTTCATGCGCCCGCCACGATGGTGCCGCCGAGGTGCACGCCCAGAGCCTCGAGCGTCTTATTCTCCTGCCGACCGACGTCCTGCTCGGACGTGCGTCGGGGGGACCGGGCTCGCGCGCGATGCGCTCGTGGAGATCGACTGAAGGCAATTAGAGAAGCCCATTCCTTCGGATGGTGGCAAGGCGCCTGTCACCAAACTGTCGCGCAATTGTCGCAGTCTCCCCAGCGATCGAATTCATCGGGGGCGCCAAATGGACGACAATAACTTCGAGCTGTGGAGCCGCTCCGTCGGTGGCAAGCCGAGCCACTTCGCGGCTGGGCAGACGATTTTTGCAGAGACTGAGCACGGAGTTCACGCGTACATCGTGCGTTCGGGCTCCGTAGAAATCCTGATCGATGGTCGAGTCGTCGAGACCATTGGCCCCAACGGTATCTTCGGGGAAATGGCTCTCATCGATGGTGGCCCGCGCAGCGCAACGGCCAGAGCCACGACGGCGTGCGAACTGGCACCTATCGATCAGCGAATGTTCGGCCTTATGGTCGACGAAGCCCCCTACTTTGCGCTCAATGTCATGCGCTTGATGGCGTCAAGGCTGCGCAGAAAGCACGATTGATCGCTTAAGTGGCATCGAGCTGTCCGATCGATTGTGAACGAGCCGCTCGTGATGATGCCCCCGTAGCTAACGCATCCGCTGACCTCGGTCACGGCCTCACGGCAGGCGTCTCCAAGTTCATTCCCGCAGCCCGCTGGTTGAGATAGATCTCGACCGCGATAAGTTCCTGGGCGCCGTATTCAAAAGGCTTGGCACGGACGCCGACCATGCAGTTGCGTACGCGCCGCTGGAGCGAACCGAGCGCTTGCCACTCCAGCCTGTAGAGCGGATATCCCGTCGGATGAGCCTGCGTGATCGGACTGCCGCCGAGACGCCCGCTCCAATTGTCATTGTGGCAGGACGCGCACGAGAGATCGAGCTGCCCCCTGCGCCGATCGAATATTTCCTTGCCGAGTGCAAGGTGCGGCGCCAGACGTGGATCGTTCGGCGGCAGTATCGGCAATCCGCGAGATTGATTGCCGACGAAGGCGGTCAGCGCCAGTAGTTCTGCGCTTTCGCGTCGGAAGGGTTCTAGTCCCTGATGTTCCTGCCGACAGGCATTGATCCGCCCGGCAAGATCGATGGGGCTGGCCGTGCGTTCATCGTACGCCGGATAACTGGCCGCAACGCCGCGCATACTTGCCGTCGCTTCACCATGACAAGAGGCGCAACTTTTCGCGGCCTTACCTGCTGGCGCGTTCCAGAGAGCGCTTCCTTCAAGCACGCTGAGCATGCCTGGATTGCTCGTGTCATCGGCCTGCATTGCGCGCGTCGCTTCAGACATGAACGCACTGCCCGACTGCCTCTGCGCCGCGGGGATCTCGGCTGCGCGGGCAGTGCCGATCAGCACACACAATAGAGCAGCGCCGAGGCCTGCGCTGCGCATCAGCTCACCGTTATCTCGGCCGTCGCGACTTGCTTGGCGCCCGCATCGTCGATCCAGGTGAAAACGATGACCCCGCTCTGGACTGCAACGGTATAAAACGAAACGAACGGATTGGCCGATACCGCGGGAAACAGCTCTGCTGAGAAGACCTCCACTCCCTCGTAGGTACAGGTCAAGCGGTTGATGATGTCGCGCGGGATAGCTTCGCCGTTCACGCCCTGCCGCTGTCCCGTCTCCATGCGATGGGAGATCATGGCGCGAAGCTCGATGACTTCACCCTTCTTCGCCGTCTTCGGCACATGAATGAGCGCGCGGGCAGCCATCTCACTACTCCTCTATACACGCTGCGAGCGTCACGATGACACTCGCCCGGCTCGACCAGAAAGTGCCGTCGGTCAATTCCGCGATCGCAACAACGGTCTGCGATGTCGCGAGGCGAATGCGTGTTGCTACGCGGGCACGGCCGGTTCGTGGACCAAGGTTGAAGACGATGACGTCGGCCTGCGGATTATGCTCGTTGAAGATCGCGATCCGCCGGACATGATCGCTTATCGTCATCGGGCTTTCGACATCCACGGTTACGCTCACCGCATTTCCGTTCTCGAGAAGCGGCGGGATATCGAGTTTCACGCGGCCGTCGTTGATCGGCTTGCCACCTGAGAAACCCACGAGCGCTTCATCAAGGCTTGGGCGGGCCACGGCAATCCGTGGCAATGACATGATGAAAAGTCCTGCCGCGCTGCCGGCAACGAAGCTACGGCGACTGATGCGGACAGCAGGCAGTGTCGCGGTCATCTCGCGGGGTGCCATGGCACTACTCCTTCAGCGTCGCGAGATAGGCTACGATATCCTCGACCTCTCCCGGATCAAGAATGGTTTTCCCGCGCCAAGCCTCGGCAATATCGATCCCGTCCGCAATCGCTAAATACGCGGGCATGAGGCTGTCGGGATTGATGGCCTTGATGTTGGCCACGCGGAGTCGGATCTGAGCGGCCGACAGGCGACTACCTAGGCCCTTCAGATTCGGTGCGATGTTGCCTTGCATATGTGGCTCCGAGAATGGACCTGCGTGGCAGAGAACGCAAAGCGATCGATGTCTGTCCGCCATGAGCCTGGCGCCGTTCGACGCGTCGGCCGCGCGGGCCACCAGAGGCTCAGGGATGGTATCGCCGCGTACCTGAAATGCGATGGTCGCCTGCGCACAAGCCGGCGCAACTCCCAGCCCCATGAACATGGCGAGGAAGACCACGATCATCGTACGAACACCTCGCGGGTCATGGCCTGATACCAGCTCTCGGCGTAGGTGGCTTCGGCCGCGCGTGTGGCGGCTGGTGCGTCGATCGGGCTCGTGCCACCGGCGCCGTCGACCTCCGCGAGGAGGCCGTTCCTAGGTGTGTAGACGCCAGCAATGGAAATCGCGTAGTCGGGCGCAACCAGGCTGTAGCAAGTATTGATGAGCTTCGGCGCCGCGGGATCTGCCCCGCGTAGCAACTGCACGATCGCGCTCGCACAGGCTTTGGCCTGGGCATTCGCCGTGAACGCTGACTTCGGCATTGCGCCGCCAATCGCGGCATCGCCAATGACATGAATGTTGGGTACGAGGCGCGACTCGAATGTGACTGGATCAATCGGACACCAGCCGGTCTGGTCCGCAATGCCGATCACGCCGGCGATCGATCCTGCGCGCTGAGGCGGTATGATATTCGCAACATCCGCTCGGTGGCTGCTAAATTCGGTCACGAGTGTCTTGGTCGAGGGATCGATCTCGCGAACGCGTCCGCCGTCGGACAGCGAAATCCATTCGATGGTTTCCGGATAGAGCGTCTTCCAGGCGGCAGTAAACAGACGCTGCTTGGAGAACTGATCTTTCGCATCGAGAACAATGAGCTTCGAGCGTGGCTTCCGCGTCTTCAGATAGTGCGCGATCAGGCTCGCGCGCTCGTAGGGTCCCGGCGGACAACGGAATGGATTGGCTGGCACTGACATGATCACCACACCGCCGTCATCCATGGCTTCAAGCTGGCGGCGCAGCAGGATCGTCTGCTCGCCGGCCTTCCAGGCGTGCGGCATGGTGCTCGCTGCAGATTCCGAATAGCCGGGAATGGCGTCCCATCGCAAATCCACGCCCGGCGCGACGACAAGGCGGTCGTAGGTGAACTCCACGCCATCGCGAAGGCGCACCCGTCGTGCGTCGGAATCAACGGCGACGGCGGATTCGTGCACCACATCGATGCCCGCCCGGCGCAAACCATCATAGCCGAACTGCAGCGTAGCAATCTCGCGCAGCCCGGCGACGACGAGATTGCTGAACGGGCAGGTCGTATAGCGCGTCGATGGCTCGACAAGCGTCACACTGATTGTCGGATCTTCGCGCCGGAGTGCGCGCGAAACACTCGCGCCAGCGATGCCCCCACCGATGACAACGACGCGTGGCGGCGCACTTTGACCGACGGCGGGCGACGTCCCGAAGAGCGCGGCAACGCCTCCGGCGCCGAGGCCCTGCAATACTCGTCTACGGCTTTGAAGTTTCATAAGCGTATTCCGCCAGCCATTCCGCCACGGCACGCGTCTCGTCCTCGGAGAAGCCCTTGGCGATTCGACCCATCACGGTCGACGGGCGCTCGCCGGAGCGAAAGGACTTCATGTCAGCGATGATCGAAGCGGCTGTTCGGCCTTCCAGGCTCGGAACAGCGAGAGTGCCCGCCACCAAGGGCGCATGACAGCCGAAGCAAGATGTTGCTCCCGCCGGCGCCCCAGAGGACGCCGGCGGGATACTCATGATACCGAGTGCCGCACCGAGAAGCAGTGCGTAGCGCTCGACCTTCAGGATTGAACCTAGCATCCGGCTGCTACGCGAGCTTGTGGTTCTTCAGCGGCAGAGTGCGAATGGTCTTGCCCGTCGCCGCGTAGATCGCATTCAAAACAGCGGGTGCCGCCACTGCGATGGTCGGCTCGCCGACACCGCCCCAGAAGCCACCAGAAGGAATGATGATCGTCTCCACGGCCGGCATTTCGGCGAGCCGCAGCACCTCGTAAGTGTCGAAGTTCTCCTGCTCGACGCGGCCATCCTTGATCGTGCACTCGCCGTAGAGCGCGGCAGAAAGGCCATAGACGAATGATCCCTCGACCTGCCGCTCGATCTGCGCCGGATTGACCATGTGGCCAGGGTCCGTCGCCGCCACGATGCGGTGCATCTTCAATTGGCCCTTCTCGATCGATATCTCGGCAGCTGCCGCCACGTAGCTGCCAAATCCCATGATCTGACCGAGACCACGGAAAACACCCTTGGCAGGTGCGTTGCTCCATCCGATTCTTTCGGCGACAGCGTCCAGCACCGCAAGATGCTTCGGATGCTTGGCCATCAGCTTGCGGCGGAAGGCCAAGGGATCGATGCCGGCCGCACGAGCCAGCTCGTCCATGAAGCATTCCATGTAGATGGCGTTCTGGTTGAGGTTGACGCCGCGCCAGAAGCCAGGTGGAACGGGCGGATTGCGCATGGCGTGGTCAATGCGCAGGTTCGGTATGGTGTAGCCGAGATGTCCTTCCGGACTGTTGGCCGTGAGACCCTGGAACACGATTGGATCCATACCGCCGACCATGGCTTCGGGGCGCACGGACGCGAGGATCGACTGGCCCGAGATTCGCATATGCAGCGCCGTCAGGTTGCCATCCTTGTCGAGCGCGCCGGTCATCTTGCACTGCGTCGTCGGGTGGTAGAACCCGTGCAGCATGTCCTCTTCACGGCTCCAAAGTAGCTTGACGTGCGTACCCGGAACCTCCTTTGCCAGCAGCACGGCCTGGCGGACGTAGTCCTGCATTCCCCGTCGGCCAAAGCCGCCGCCGAGATGCAGTTTGTACATTTCACATTGCTGGACAGGCAGACCCGCGGCCTCGGCTGCCGCTGCGAGGCTGGCCTCGCCATTCTGCGTCGGCGCCCATACTTCGCAACGCTCCGGTGTGTAGCGCGCCGTCGCGTTCATGGGCTCCATGGTGGCGTGGTTCTGGTATGGGAAGGAGTAGACGGCACTCACGACCTTGTCGCTGCTCGACAACGCCGCCTTCGTGTCGCCCGTGTTCGTGAGGATGAATGCATCCTCCGAATCGAGCCCGCCCTTCAGCATCTCGGCGATCCACGCGCTGGTGATGGTCTTGTTCGGACCTTCTTCCCAAGTGATCGGAAGCGCATCCAGCGCAGTCTTTGCTTGCCACCACGTCGTTGCAATGACGGCTACGGTTGCGTCATCGACGCGGACAACCTTCCGAACGCCTGGCATGGAGGATACCGCCTCGGCATCGTAGCTCGCGATTTTGCCGCCGAAGTGCGGGCACGCTTTGATCGCCGCATTCAGCATTCCCGGGAATGCGAGATCCGCACCGTAGATTTGCTTGCCCGTGAGCTTGTCGATGGTGTCGAGGCGCGCGAGCGGTTGCCCCGCGATCTTCCAATCCTTGGTATCCTTGAGGACGATCTTCTCGGGCGGCTTTTGCTTCGATGCCGCTTCTGCCACCTTGCCATAGGTCGTCGTCCGGCCGCTCGCAGAGTGCGTGATCACACCCTTCGCGACTGTGCACTGCGAGGCCGGCACGCCCCATTGCGCGGCGGCGGCCGCGATCAGCATCTCGCGTGCAGCGGCACCGCCCTGACGCACGTAGTCGTGGGACTCGCGGATGCCACGGCTGCCGCCCGTGGAGAAATTGCGCCACACACGATTGCGGGCAACATTCTGGCCCGGGGTCGGGTACTCGGTCGTGACTTTGGACCAGTCGCACTCGAGCTCTTCAGCTACGAGCTGAGCGAGGCCTGTCAGCGTGCCCTGTCCCATTTCCGAGCGGGCAATGCGGATGACGACAGTCTCGTCCGGCTTGATCAGCACCCAGGCATTCACTTCCGGAACGCCTGCACTGCTGGCGCGTGCCTTTTGCGCGAGCGGCACATGGAAGCCGAGTGCGAGGCCGCCCGCGGCGGCAGCCGATCCGACCAGGAAGGAGCGGCGCGAAGCTTTGACAGCGATCATGGCATCCTCCCTCAACCGGCGTTCTTGCTTGCGTCTTTGATGGCGGCAAGCACGCGTGGGTAGGTACCGCATCGACAAATATTGGTGATTTCCGCCTTGATGTCGTCGTCGGTCGGATTTGGCTTCTGCTGCAACAGGCTTGCGGCTGCCATGATCATGCCCGTCTGACAGTAACCGCACTGTGCGACCTCGTGCGCCAGCCAGGCGCGCTGCACAGGGTGCGAACCGTCGGGCGAGAGCCCCTCGATCGTTACGATCTTCTGGTCGGGCGCGACGCCGCTGACCGGCATGACACAAGAGCGCGTCGCGACCCCGTCGATATGGACCGTGCACGCGCCACACTGCGCGACACCGCAGCCGTACTTTGCGCCGGTGAGACCGAGTTGCTCACGTAGCACCCACAGCAGGGGCGTATTCTCATCGACGTCGACGTCGCGTTCCGTGCCATTGATATTCAGCTTAGGCATGCTCGGTGTCACCTCGAATTGGGATGGATGGATGGATGCTAGGATCGTGGCGATAGCTTGCGCAGATAGTCGATGATGGCGCCCCGCTGCGCTGCATCGCGCAGGGCGATGGTCATCGTCGTTCGGGGAACAATCGCGCGGGGATTGTCGAGATAGGTGTCGAGCGTCTTGTCATCCCAGACGATGCCGGACTTTTGCATGTCGGGTGAATATCGAGCGCCCTCGACGGTACCGGCCGTCCTGCCCACCACACCCGATAGGTGCGGTCCCAGGCGGTTCTGCCCGGGCTCGATGCTATGGCAGGAACCGCAACGCTGCTGGTAAAGGCGCTCGCCGTCCGGCGGGCCCTGCGCATTCGCTGGAGCCATGATCATCGAGAAGGTCGATGTCACCGCGGCCAATAGGTACTTGAAGCTCATTGCGTGCTGCTACTCCGTTCTGACGCCGGGAGTTTGCACGTAACGTGCTCCAGAAATTTGTCGATGCTATCGCGAGCTGTCGCGGCGTGTCGCAGAACGGCGCGCTGACAGACTTTGATACAAGCCGGTGGGGCCCGTCACTCTGCTGGCGATGCTGCCGGCGCGCCAGGTTCGCGAGCTCCCGCTTCGTGAGGCGTGTTCCATCGATCCTCGACGGCTGCCGCTGCGTGTGGAAGGACGATGGTTGCTCGCAAGCCACTTCCGGTATTTCGGAGCGAGATGTCCCCGCCGTGATGACGGACGATGTCGCGTGCGATGGACAGGCCGAGACCGATGCCTCCCGTCTCCCGGTTGCGTGAATCCTCGAGACGGAAGAACGGCGCGAATACCCGACCAATTTCCTGCTCGGGAATGCCGGGCCCATTGTCTTCGACGATAATGCTGACCCCGGCTGAGGAGCTTTCGATATGAACGCTGGCACGCTCGCCGTATCGGACGCCATTCTCGATTAGGTTCCTCAATGCGCGCTTCAGTGCATCTGCGCGACAGCGATAGCTGAGGTTCGCTCCTCCAGCGAATGAAACATTGAGCCCGATTTCGGCCAGATCATCGCAAAGGCTCTCGACGAGTGCCGTCAGATTGACGTTGCGCGTCGGCTCCGCGACGGCCTGATCGCGCGAGAATGCCAAAGTCGCCTCGGTCATCTGGCGCAGCTCATCAAGTGTCGCCAGCATTTTCTCGCGCGTTTCTTCGTCGGATACGAATTCGGCGCGCAGGCGCAGGGACGTCAGGGGCGTGCGCAGGTCATGACCGATAGCTGCCAGCATTCGCGTGCGATCCTCGACGAAGCGCTGCAGCCGCGCCTGCATGCGATTGAACGCCTCCGCGGTATTGCGGATATCGGCAGGACCGTTCTCCGCCAGGGGCGGTACAGTCTCGCCACGACCGAGAGCCTCGGCGGCAGCAGCCAGATGGCGCATCGGCCGCGTCATAGCTTGCGCAATCCATGCCGCGCAGAGCGAGATGAACGCGGCCGTCAAGGCGAGTGAGATCATCGACCGCGAGGTCCAGAGGCCGTTCGCCAGCTTTTTGCTGAAGACGGTATTGAGCCACGTGCCGTCCGGCAACTGGACGGTGACGGCCATGCCCACAGTGTTTGGTTGATCGAGATAGAGAAACTTGGCCGATCGTGCCAGTGGCCAGGCGTGCGGCGGTAAGTCGAACCACGGTTGGACAGTTGTCGTCTCGTGCGGGGCACCGTTCAGTATCGCCGCGCTGGCAGCTTCCTCGCCTTCGTCGCGCGGATTGGAGCTTGCGACTTTCTGGATCGTCGGAAGTGGCTGAGCCAGGCGAGCCTTCGCAATGTGCCGCCAAGCTGCCGTATCCGTGATCAACTCCTGTGAAATCCAAGAGCGAGAGTACGGTGTGTCGCTAGCAGACAGAATATCGCGATGAACGGCGGAGGGCGTCGATTCGAGTACTTTCGCAACGGACGCGCAGCGGCTCAGAAACTCAGCCTTGGCAGACCGCATGAGCGCTTCGTCGCGCTCGGTGCTGAACAGGAGCACGCTGACGCCCTGGGAAAGCGCCAGCGCGAGCAGCATAACCGCAACAAACCGCGCCGCCAGGCTTCTGTTCCAGAGCGCATTCATTTCGAGGCGATCTCTGCGGCGAAACTGTACCCCCCTCCCCAATGCGTGATGATCAGCGCCGGCGACTTCGGATCAGCCTCGATCTTCTTGCGCAGGCGGCTCACCTGATTGTCGATGCTGCGATCGAACGGCTCGGCTGCCTTGCCGGCCGTCAAATCCAATAGCTGATCTCGGCTGAGGACCAGTCCTGCGTGATCGAGAAAGACGCTCAGAAGCCGGAACTCCACCGTGCTCAGTGGCACGACCAGACCGTCCTGATCGATCAGCTCGCGGCGTCCCACGTTCAACAGCCAGCGGTCGAAGCGGATTTCCTTGGCCTTTATCACGCCACGCTGAGGCGGAAGGCTCTGCACGCGACGAAGGACCGCCTTTATGCGCGCCAAAAGCTCGCGCGGATTGAATGGCTTGGAAAGATAGTCATCGGCACCAAGCTCGAGCCCCACAATGCGATCCGTATCCTCGGCCATGGCCGTGAGCATGATGACTGGCACATCCGTGCTTTCGCGAATGTAGCGGCACAGCGACAGACCGTCCTCGCCCGGCATCATCACATCAAGGACCACAAGATCGATGCCGTGACGATCGATAAGGCGGCGGCACGCCGCGGCGCTCTCGGCCAAACTCGTCCGATATCCGTGCCGCGAAAGATACTTGCCGACGAGGTCGCGGATATCCCGATGATCGTCGACGATGGCGATGTGGGGGGCGGTTTCCATATCTCTCTCTTGTAAGATATCTCCTATACTTAGCTGCCTAGGCCCGCTGGACAAAATTGTATCAAAGCGTCTCGCACAGCTCCTCTGCGACATGCCGCCAAGAAATTGGCATTTAGGGGGATAGCGGAGGCTCTTGCACTACACTTGGCCAGATCTGGATGCTCAGCCAACGAGATTGCCGCCATCATGAACCATGCCACGCTTGCTGAGGTGTCGGGATATACGATGGTGGCCGAGAAAAAGTAGTTCGCCGAAGCTGCAATTGTCCGTCTCGGCGTCGCGACGACCGAGCCCGGTTTCCCAAACCTACCCGACGAGTTTGGGAAAAGTGGAGAAAAAGCTGAGCAGCATCAGCAGCCGAAATAACGAATGGCGACCCCGGCAGGACTTGAACCTGCGACCATCCGCTTAGAAGGCGGATAGCTTACCCTCACAACCTAGTTCATCCTTGAGCGATACGCGTCGAGAAAACATCAACAAACCCAATATAAACTAGTTTCCACTAGCGTCAACGTCCAACACCGTCTAACGTGGCAAATCACCCAATATTGATACCCGAAAGTTACCCCAAAGCAACTCATGCGTCGACTGCTCACGGACGCCGCGATCAAGAGAATCGCGCCTCATCGCGCTAAGCGCCTGGAGATCGCCGATGCCGGAATGCCGGGGCTCCGCCTCGTCGTCCAGCCGTCGGGGACGAAGAGTTTTTGCGTTCGATATCGGTTCGCCGGTAAGACCCGGAAGCTCACTCTTGGCGCTTGGCCGCGGATCGAGCTCAAGGTCGCTCGCCAGCGCGCCAAAGACGCTCTGGACGCTCTGGACCTCGGCCGAGACCCCGGGATCGAGCAGATCGCCGCCAAGCGTCGCCAACACGCTCCTGGGCTCGATCCAGATGCTTTTGGTGTGCAGGCCCGTCTCTATATCAGTCGCCATGCTGTGCCGCACGCGCGAACCTGGAAGGAGATCGCTCGCAATCTGGGTCTCCGACCGGATCCCGATGAGCCAGGCAAGTTCATAGATATTCCGGATGGACTCGCTGCGCGTTGGGCGGCACTTCCGGTGCATGCCATCACGCGCCGTATGGTTATTGAGTTCATAGACGAAGCTGTCGATCGAGGCGCACCAATCGGCGCCAATCGTCAGCTCGGCATCTTGCAGCGATTTTTCAACTGGCTGGCTGCTCGTGACGTTCTGAAAGTCGCCCCGACCGCAGGAGTGAAGAAGCCAAGCGTCGAGCGATCTCGCGATCGGGTGCTGTCCGATGCGGAGATAGTCGAACTCTGGAAAGCGGCCGATGAGATGGGTTTTCCGTTCGGCCCGCTTGTCCAGATGCTGCTGCTGACCGCACAGCGGCGCGACGAAGTCGCAGCGGCCTCGTGGAAAGAGTTCGATCTTCCCGCGGCTCTATGGCGACTCCCCGCGTCCCGCGTGAAGAACAAGAAACCACACCACGTGCAGCTTAGCGGCGCGATGCTCCGCTTACTCAAGGGACTGCCTCGCTTCACCGGCGGCGACTTCCTGTTCGGCATGGCAGGTAAGACGCCGTTCTCTGGATATTCTCGCGCCAAGCGCAATCTCGACGAGCTTGCGGGTATAGAGGCGTGGACACTGCACGATTTGAGGCGAACGGCGGCAACCAACATGGCCTCGCTCGGCACGCCGCCACACATCATAGAACGAATACTGAATCACGTGAGCGGGACGCGCGGATCGGTAGCCGGGATCTATGATCGAAGCGCTCTCGATGCCGAACGTCGGGACGCTCTCGAGCGCTGGGCAAAGTACATCGAGAAGATCGTCGATCCTGATCAAGAGGTGACGCCTTGAGCCAGGGAAATACCGCATCCAAGGATTTCAAGGCGGCGTTGGCCCGCGTCCTAGATCAAGGTGATCTGCCCCATGAGGTGCAAGAGATCGTGGATCGTGTAGCTAAAGTGCTTAAGCGCATCGCGAAAAAGGAAGACGATCAGAGCCTGCAGGAGCGCGCTGGTTTTTTGGTGGGATGCGCTTGGGGAGCTTCAAGCTTAGACACGCCGTTCCATCGAAAAGCCGGCACAAAGGGCGCCCAGAATTCGCTCGTCGGTCTCGCGGCGATGATTGAGGGCATACGGCGTCATATAGGTGAGCTGCCTAAAGATGCGCTCGATGCGCTAAGGGAGGTCTCAACTTTAAACGATCGAGATAGCATCGCGATCTTTGGTGGCCAGATACATTTGACACCCGAACAACGACATCAGCTAGATCTCGATATCCTGGCTCTATGCCTCCGGAGCCGTTTCGCCTCCTATGACGACGTACGAAATTCCGAAGACGCTGTGATTGCTGCGCGTGAGATTCCCTGGGTCGTGGAACTCGCCAGTGAAACATTGCCTCGTCTCGCGACAGCGATTGAAAGAGCAATACAACATCTAGATCAGAACCCGACTGAGCAAGACGGCCCTCGTAAGGAGATGGCTGCTGCAGTTACATGTGCAGCTGCCGAAGCGTACGAGCGACTTAGCGGGCTGCCCATTTCACGAACAAGAAATAGTCGACCCGCCTCGCATGGAAACGTAGAGCCGTTCCGGGACGTCCTCACAGACTTGTTCAACATTTTGGGATTCGATGAGAACACGACTGCTGACGGTCAGATAGTTGGCCTTCAAAAACGGCGGCGCTCGGAACGACGTGCTAAGAGCTAGTTCTTGAAAGGAAAAATGGAGGCGCGAAAACCGCGCCCCTTTTTCAAAATCTCAGCTCTGCATCCCTCGAAAAATCAGCGACACAGGCTCATCGTGCAAACACGAAGCGCTGTGAGCTTTGATGCTGTTCCTACTACGCTGGTTAAAAACACCGCTGCCTGGCCCACCGAGGAGTGCGTGCCTCACGGCGTCCGCACCGATGCGTGCTATGGCGGCTGGCGGCCTGGAGAAGGTTGCAGAGCGTGCCCTGCGCTGGCCGGTTCGACGTGAGGCTAGCATTGAGATTGAGCCGGTCCAGATAAAGCCGAGCCGGACCAAGCCGTGGAACAAGCTGCGGGCGGCGCGCATCATCGCGGCGGGGACTGTTGCTGAGATCCGGGCGCACGAGTGCGAAGGGCCGCTGACAATTCCTGAGATCGATGAATGGATTGCAGCCTACTGCGGCGAGCGCCAACTTGAGCTCGGCGCCCTGACGTTCACCGCAATTCGGACAGCGATGAAGCGTTGCAGCGGCGTCCGATTCCAGAACCGTCGACTGCTTTCTGACCAGGCTTACGACCGGCTTCGATGGCGCCATCTGGTGCGGAGGCTTTCCCCGCCGGCGCGGGCCTGGATCTTTATCATCGACGCAGAGCCGGACAACCAAACATCGGAGATACAACTGTCGAGGAGGGCAGCATGAGCCAAACGAACAATGAAGCGAGGCGAGAGCTTGAGGGCGACCGCGCACTCACAGATAAAGAAATCTGCGCCATCTTCGGCTTCAGCAAGATGACGCTAGCGCGCCATCGAGCGAAGCTCGGCCTCCCAGGTCCCCACTTCCGTTTAGGTCAGAGTCCGTACACGTGGCGCTCTAAACTCGCAGAGTGGGTGCGTGCTCGTGAAGAGGCGGGCGTTGATTATTCGATCGTCGCGAACTTGCATGACAGGCCACGGCAGGCGCAGCCCGAGCAATGAACCAATCAGAAAAAACGCCCGGTCGGGAGTCGGATCCCGCCGGGCGCTATTGGCAATCTCGAAACTTGATGACGGCGCTGAATGTAGCGCGTGAACGCGACTTTTTCAAGATCGCGATCGCCGTCCCTACACAGGATGATGGCGATGAACATGCATACTTCCCCGACTGCCGAAAGCGAAGGCGTCACCAGCCGACCGCGTAAACCGTCCTACCGCTTCACAGCCTCCGAGCCGCCTGCGGCGCTCGCGCACCTGCGCGACGAGCCTGTGTGGCTGACGTGGAACTTCGTCTACAGAGAGAGCACTGATGGTGGGAAGTGGACGAAGCCACCGCACAGCGCCACCACGGGGCGCATGCAGGGCGACTGGATCAACGCAAGCGGCTTTCTCGGCACGTTCGGTCAAGCACTCGCGACGATGCGCCGGTACAAGCTGGCAGGCATCGGATTGTCACTCCAGCATGCGAAGCTCACCGGCATCGACCTCGACAAGTGCATCAACGACTCCGGCTCGTACACGCCGCTGGCCGCCGAGACACTCGGCTACGCAGAGACTTACGCGGAGGTGAGCCCGAGCGGTGAGGGCGTTCACTTTCTCGCGCACTATACGGAGACGACTATCAAGCGCGATGATCTCAAGATCGAGGTCTACCACCACGGTCGCTTCTTCACGGTCACTGGCGCCAAGGTTGATGGTGTCCCTGACACGATCGCGGCTGCACCGCATGTGATCGAGCGTCTCGTCAAACTCGATGCCGAGACGCCGAAGCCGATGAAGAATGGCATGGGGGCGCACCGATCTTACCCGAACGGCCACGCCCAACCCAAGGGCGCGAACTTCTGGGATCACGTGAACATCGCGGCGCTCGAGAATCTCAACGCTTGGGTTCCGATACTTCACCCGTCCGCAAAACCGCAGGCTACAGGTGGATGGCGCGTGTCGCCCAAGTCTCTCGGCCGCAGCCTCGAGGAGGATCTGGCGTACCATCCGACAGGAATACAGGATTTTGGAGAGGAGCACGGCCTAACTCCCATTCAGGCGGTGCTCAAGTGGGGGAGCGCGATAGACGCCGTTGACGCTGCTTTCTGGCTCTGCCGACAGATGGGCATGGAGCCGACCGCGCTGGGGTGGAGAAGCTCACATACACATAGCAATCGTTTCGGCAGTTTTGACAGTTCTGACAGAGTCTCCACCGATCTGCCAGACATGTCGGTTGTCCGACGTAACCGCATTTCAGCCCCAAGATTTCCATTGCAGGTGCTGGGCTCAGCTCGGGAATGGGTGGAGAACACGGCGGCAGTCAAGAACGCCCCCGTTGATTTCGTAATTCTCGGGCTTCTCGCTGCCATTGCCGGAATGATCGGCCCGAAGAGATTTGTTTCGCCCTGGGATGATTGGACCGAGCCAAGCATCTTGTGGTGTGCTCTTGTTGGTGAGCCGAGCACCAACAAGAGCCCCGCCGTCGACGATGTGCGCGGAGCTGTCCAAGACATTGAGAGAGATCTCAACCGCGATTGGAAGTCGAGGCGGGCCGAATACGACGAGAAGAAGAAGGTGGCTGAGGCTCGGCAGGCCGACTGGGAGCAGGATCTCACCAAAGCGCTCAAGAGTAAGAAGCAGCCCAGCGAACTCCCGCGTATGCCCGATCTCGATAGACCGGAGGAGCCCGCAATGCGTCGTCTTTGGTTCGCCGATACTTCGATCGAAGAGATCGGCCGGCTCCTCGCCAACAATCCCGGCGGCCTCATCTGCTGGCGCGACGAGCTGAGCGGCTTTTTCGGCAGTTTTGACAGATATGGCGGCTCGGGCGTTGATCGCGCTTTCTGGCTAGAGAGTTTTGGCGCACGTCCATCTCGCATTGATCGCGTGAGCCTGAAGAACGGCCCGATCGATATTCGGTTCAACGCGATATCACTGATCGGCGGCATCCAGCCTGACCGGCTTCAGAGTATGCTGCTAGATGGCGATGATGACGGGCTGGCCTCTCGCCCGCTCTACGCGTGGCCGGATCCGGTTAGGCCCAAAAAGCCGATCGTTCGCCGAGACAACTCAAGGCTGGCGGCAGCGCTGCGAAGACTCTCGGAAATACGGTTCGATGTGGATGAGGCTGGAGATCTGCAGCCACGCATTGTCATGCTCGCGCCTGAAGCCGCAGACGAATTCTCGCCTTGGTGGGAGCACAAGCAATGGGATGCTGCGCAATCAGCGACGGGGAAGCTCGCAGGTGCCGTGGGCAAGCTCAATGGCATCGCGCTCCGGCTCGCTTACATTCTTGAGATGTTGGCTTGGGCATGGGAGCAGAGGAACATCCAAGAACCGCAGCAGGTCAGTCTCGCGAGCGTACAGGGCGCTTTGACCATCATCGATGAGTGGGTGCGCCCCAACCTGGCGCGCGTATTCGGTGAAGCTTCGCAAACCGAGTCGAGCAAGGAGGTGATGGCGGTCGGGCTCTGGCTCCTCAAGAAGAAGCCGACGGTGGTCAATGCGCGCGAGCTCCGGCGGCAGCCCGGTTTCGATGGCCCGAAGGATCCCAAGCGGCTTGATGCGGCTCTTGAGGCGCTCGTCGAAGCGAGCTGGCTGACGCCGACGCCGACGGAGAGCCCGGGGCGTCCCCGGAAGGACTTCAGGGTGAACCCGCGCATCTACGCACCCGGCTAGGGGCTGTCAAATCTGTCAAAATCGCCGGAAATATCATTCCGTCGCGTGGCGAAAGTGCTGACATGATCTTTTGACTGTTTGGGCAGTTTTGACAGAGCACCTGGGAGCCCGTGCCCACCACCCATCGTCGCGCAAAGCTACGGTTGGCGCGATCGGCAACTACTGCACGGAAGGGTCGGGTTTGCGCGGCTTATTGCCAGCACCGCCCTGCGATTGAGGCTGAGGGTACGACCTCACAGGATATTCTGGGGCGGCTAACTTCCACGACTTGAAGTCGTAGTCCAGACGAGGCACCTCCAACAGGTCAAAACTGAGCTTTCGCGCCTCCTCCACCCTTGAATTTATGAATTCGGCGGTGACACTCATCGCTGCGGAGTTCTTTCCATCGTTCTTATGCTGGACGAGGTGATAGGCGCTAGGATCTCCAATGATGGGATTGTGCAGGAGACGGCTCCTATCATCATTGATTGCTAACGCCCTCGAACACAGCTCGGCTACCCGCTCTCGCTTCTCCGGCGCTAGTGGAACGTCTGGAAGGCGCGCAAGGGCGCGCATGATTTCGATGTTGCGGCGCATCTGATTCCCTGCAAACAGCACCCTTCCGATCTCGTCGGTGATCGGAAGCAAACGGTACAGCGAAGTCTCGATTTGCCTCTCCAAATAATTGCAAGCTTGGGAGAAGCGTCCAAGCGCTATGGCAAGGACGGGATCGTTATCTGCCGCGGTCATTACGAATGGCATATCGGGCTCTCGAGCTTAACGCATTGTACGGCCATGGGTGGTTGCCAGAATAAAGAGTTTGGGCACCTACACTCGATGTTTTGCAGCCGCGTGCAAATCACCTACATTCGTGATGGTTGGAACTGCGCCTAGCCGGCCAACCACACCCTTAAATCCCCGTCGCAACTGCCGCCCGTAGGCTTTTCAGCCATACGGCGTCTTGCCATGCGCTACGAGCCAGGAGACCTCCATGGACATCGAAGCAAACAGCAATCGAGAGGCGCCGTTCGGTCGCCAAGCACTGAAGCTGTCCCGCGTCCCAAGCATTCGAATTCGTGACGACACGCCTATCGAGCTACTACTCTCGCAGACTGGCCCTTCAGATGACGATTGTATCATTTGGCGAGGGCCCTACAGCAGGTCCGGAACGCCAATGCACACTATTGGCACCGATCGGCGGCACGCAGTTCGATGGCTACTCGAGCAGATGGGCGAAAATCCAGTTCCCCACTGCTACCGGCTTGAGCGCACCTGCCGCACATTTGGTTGTGTCAATACGCTGCACTACTCGCTGACGACAGCCGGCGGAACGCATCGGCTTCATGCAGCGGATATCCTTGACATTGTGAAGCGATGCCACAGAGGCGAGAAGCGCAAGGACGTCGCCGCGCGCTACGGTGTGTCGCTCGCCTTCGTTGACAACACGTTAGCTGGAATTCGTCACGCCGCGATCACGGGTATTGACCGGCGCAGGAACGCAAATTTGGCAAGCCAGTTGTGATCGTAACTTCTTAAGCCGGTGGAGCGTCGTCCGGTGGTCGGGGTGCACGCGTCGACGGCGGAAACTGTGGCGGCCGCGCCTGAATTCGAAGTTCAATCTCTCGAGAGAGGACGTGAAGCTTGGCCGAGAGCTGACCGAAGCTCTGGCCGAACTTCATCACCTCCGGCCAAGTGTAGCGTGTCCCCTTGCCCGTAATCGCGTCGAAGTACGGCTTCCCCTCCCACATGTTCGGCGTAAGGTAGGCAATCTGTTCGCCATCATCATTCGTCGCGCTAGATCTGGAGAAATGGGTAAGCCTATTTCGGATCGCCGATTTTTTGCCAGCCTGCTTTCGGAGCGTATTCCACTGCGCGAGCAGGTCGTCATCGAGCCTGATAGCACTCGCTGCTGCATCTACCATCTGAAGTCGAGAGTTGAAGTTGATTATTGCGAGATATGCGCCGCGGGCAGCCAGATTATTCACGGTGCCGAGCACTGCGCAAAATACGTCTCCAAGCGAGTCTTCAGCATCGTTCCACCAAGCCAACGCGTAACCGATGGCTCGATCCATATCTTGTTCGCTTCCTAGGTTGGGCTTGTTCAATTCAGTCTCCCCAAAGACATCCGGCGCACCGCTCTAGCGATTGCCCAGCCCGCGGCTCCTGCAGCGGCGTGGGGTGAGAACTAAGCGTCAATCTCATCCTTCGCTCGACGACGTGGGGAAGGTGCCTTCGCTCGACTCAACCGCTTCTCCAGAGCGATCCAAAACTTTGCTGAAGCCAATTGGACTGCGAGCGCTGGGGCGTGCTGCGATGGAATGAGGCCGGCACGCCGGAGCTTGGGATTATCTAGAGCGTAGTCGAGCAGCACCAATGTCTTGCCCTTCATCGATCTGACACTGGCCTTGACGGTTACGACGTAATCCTTCGGATCATCGGCGAGATAAAATAGTGCGCCACCGATCTGCTGCAGGCGTGGGTTCTCGGCCTTGGCAACGTGCCGCCATTCGTCGGCGGAAAGTGGTGCTGGAGCGGTGTTCTCAGCGACCAGGACGCCTCGATCAAGACTGGCGCCTTGGACAGGCATTCCTAGGTCAACGAACGTCCGTCTGACGGCCAGCCACACGACGTCGTAAGGAGCATCGACAGCCCGATGACGAATCTCGTCTTCGGACTTCTGATACTCCAATTGCCAGACGCGATCGACTCGACGGAAGGAGTCATTGATATCGCCAGCTGTCATGCAGCCAGAGATCGCTGCGAACATAGGCAAATATCCCAGCACCTTAGGAAGTCTCATGGCAACCCCCGTTCTTAATGCAGGCAGCCTAGCACGTCCGTCAAGGAGATCGCCAAGCGCGCACTCGAACCGTGCTACTGAGGTCGGAGAACTCTCGAAATTGGCTGCGAAATTGGATGTTGAAAAACTAGTCCGCGCGGCGGAGCGGCCGTGGGTATCGACGGAAGATCTCTGCGTTACAAGCTCGGCTCCCGATCGCCTAGCTATTGCAGAGACGTTCCGGTGCACCCGAGGCTATGCATCCGGAGAGGCAGCCGAGAAGGCAATAGCCGCCTTCGACTTGTTGCTGCACGCTGCCACTGCCCCAGTCAGGGCATATGAATTGCCCAAAGTTGTCGTGCTTGGAGCTGGCCAGCAAGTCATTGCGAATGATCACGTCGTGAACGAGTGCCGTACCCTCTACTCGCTCGATGTGACTGACTCGATCAGGCAGTCCCTTCAGGAGAGCCCCCGATCGCTTGATGCCGAGACTATGTGAATTCTGGGCGGCAACCTATATCCGGAAAACAATTACTGGCACTGGGTTGCCCAGTCACTACCTGCCATCTTGCAAGGTCTCGTGCTTGCACATGAAAGGGGAGCGGATCGAATTGGGCTAGTGGTACAGCCTCTGTCGCGATGGCACGTGCGCACTCTAGAGATCCTCGGGTTGGCACACTTGCCACGAGTAGAGATCAACCGGTTCCAAGCCTGTGAGATGGAGACCGCGATTTACTCGACCGCTCTGGCGCATAAGGGGTGGATGCGCGCCTCCAGTTTGCGAGCGTCGATCAGGGATGCCTTTCTGCGGTCAGTTCCATGGCGCGAAGTCCAAGCGCCCTCAAAAATCTACGCATCTCGCTCTGATACGAAGAAGCGGCAGCTACTCAACGAGTCAGAACTCGAGCGTCGCCTTATCGAGCGCGGCTATACCGTGGTCAATTGCGGCTCGCTCGAGGTAGAGGAGCAGGTAGCACTCTTCGCGAACGCCGATATGATAGTAGCGCCCCACGGAGCGGCTCTAACTAACGTGCTGTTCGCTTCGCCGTCAGCCACGGTATACGAGCTTTTGCAGGCGAGTTACGCCGCTATCACCTCGGCGTCGATGAGCCGAATTGCTGGGTGCTCCCACTGCATTGATTTCTTCCCAGATGATGGGCAGGCTTTCCTTACCAAAGGTTGGCACTGCGACGTCGACGCGGTGTTGAAACAGATCGAGGTGCTCGAGAAGCGCGCGCCTTGGATAGGTATGAGATCGCACGCACCTTCAGCCGCACAACGGTGACCAGCAATAGAAGTGCTCCTCCAATAGGCTGCCCACGAAGGCCTGCACTGCTCGCTTGAGAGTTGAGAAGCCTGACAGGCCCCTCGGAAGGGGCCTTTTTGATTCCGGAACCTGAACGATGGAACTGCACCTGACCCATGTGGCCGGGCCGCGACGCTATGCGCGCGCTCCTGAGCCAGAGACGATCCCGGAGAAGCGATGCCGGACCTGCAAGAAGCACAAGTCGCTCACCGCCTTCGCCGCACATCCGCTTTCCCATGATGGCCACCGACGGGATTGCAAATGCTGCGTGAAGGCAGGCCGCATCAAGAAGGATGCGCGCCCGAGCGCTCAGCGGACGAGAAGCCAGCGGCGCGCGCGAAAGAAGAACCCCGCCATTCAGGCCAAGAACCGGATCGCGGTCGCCAACTGGACCCGTCGAAACCCGCAAGCTTGCCGAGCCCGCAAGACCCTCAACAACGCATTGAAGCGCGGCGACGTGAAGAAGCCGACCCGATGCCAAGCAAAGGGGTGCGCCAAGCACAAGGTCGAAGGGCACCACCCCGACTATCGCCAGCCGCTCGACGTTTTGTGGGCCTGCCGAAGCCACCATAAGCGCATCCACGCTGGCGACGTCATCCCCCTGAAGGCCGGTGTCGATCGCCGCCTCGCCAAGATCCCGAAGGAGCTCGCGGCATGAAAGGCCTCTATTGCATGTTCGAAGGCACCATCGCAAAGCCGCCCGTGCGCACGCTCAGCCGCAACAACGTGCCCTGGACGCGTCTGAAGTGCGATGTGCGGGTCCGCGACGAGGAGACAAACATCGGCCGCTCCATGTGGGTTGCCGTGTCCGTGCCGGGCGCGCAAGGCGAGCAGTGGCTCTACCTTCAAGTCGGTGACCGCGTTCGCGTGGAGGGCCACCTCGAACTGTCGAGCTATGAGAAGGACGGCAGACCGCAGATCGGCCTCACCATACTACCGACGCTCATCAGGCTCTTGGAGCCGGCCGACGGAGGGCTCGTCAATGCTGCCCATTAGCCCACTTAAGAGAACCGATAGCGAAGCGGACCAGCCCGAGCCCGCACCACGTCAACGCCCTCACAGAGCCAGCAGAGCGGCCGGCATCATGGTGGCGTACGTCACCATATGGCCTGACGGTCCGCCGCCCTGGCTTAGCGTCAAGGAGCGAGACGCAGCGATCCTCGATTGGCTCTCAGCTCGAGGCGTCCGCGCCCTGCCTTGCAGCCGCACGATCCGCCGCATCCTCAACGCCGAGTGATCCCATGAGCTACAACCCAAGTGTCAAACTGACTCGCCTGTTCGAAACGACATCGAAGAGCGGCAAGACCTACCTCCGCGGCCGTCTCGGCTTTGCCAGCATCGTCATCCTGAAAAGCGATCAAGTCAGCGACAGAGGACAGCCAATCTGGAACGTCCTGATCAGCGAGCCCGAGGAGCGGCAGGAGTACACCCCGAAAGCCGGCAAGCCGGATCACCAGGCGCCAGCCGAGGACACTTCACCCCGCACCTTCGAGCGCTCAAAGCTCGACGACGAGATCCCATTCTGACGGGGACATCACGGGGACCAGCTACGGTAAGTTTACGGTGAGGCGGAACGGCAAGATCACGGCAAGGCGGCTGAACGCAATTGAATGCTGGAAGTCTGCTGGAAAATGCTGACGCCGAATTATGCGACGCCTTAACGCGCACGCACGTGTTCCATGGCCTCTGGCGAATTTTGCGCCATCGAGCACCCCAAGGTTACCCAAAGGTCCACATCGAGTTTCGGCAGTCGGTTCGCACGCGCGCGCGCCTATGAATGGAGTCTGGCGGGTTTCTGCAGCAAGATCGCAGCAAGGTGGCTGACCATTTGTCACCCAGTACGCGCGATCGTACACGCGCAAGCATGAAGTCTGGGCCTCGGCGCTGTTAAGAAATGCCAAGGTTTTACCAAGGGCACGAAGCTCGTCACCGATTTGTCCGGGGTCTCTGCGCGCGCACGCCCGCGCATGAATGAAGTCTGGATTTTCCCGACTCCATAAAAGCCCGGCGCATCCATTCTCGCCGAAGTACGCGCGCGCGCGTGCGTCATGGGTTGATGTCCGCAAATGTCCGCTCTTGTCCGGAGTCAGGCACTCGCGAACCAGCTACATCCGGTCGAGAGCGAAAGCGTCGGTGCCGTTAACTGGCAAAGTCTGCACCGATGCGGAGGACGAGGAATAGCCGTCTCGGCGGCTGTAGGACACGAGGAGCCCAATGGCTGGAGAAGTGATCGAGCAAACACCAGCAGCACCAGGCGCCGCCGCTCCAGCGGCACCAGCGAGGCCCGCGCCGGCTGCCCCGGTCGACAAGGTGACGCCCGACAAGGCGCCCCCGGTCGGGGCCGACGAGTTCGACGAAGGCATTGACGAGGGCGATGGCGAAGAGGTCGAAGCGGCACACCCACGCACCGACCTTCTCGACGACGACGAGGACGCCCCTGCAGCAGCGGGGGCCGTTAGCCCAGAAGCGAAGTTAAAGGCCGTGCCGAAGTCGGCGGCTGACTACGTCATCCCGCACGTTAAGGGCGTCGAGTGGAACGATGCCGGCAAAGCCCGATGGGGCGCCCTCACTGAGAGGCTTCACAAGGTCGGCGCGCCACAGGGCGCTGTTGATGCCGTCGGCGCCGTGGTCACCGACCTGCTCGCCGCTCAGCTCAAGCTGGATCAGGACACGACAGCCCATCTCCAAGAGACGATCATCGCCGACGTTGGCGAGGAAGCCTTCATGGCGGACAAGGCGCGCATCAGCGGCCTGCTCAAGTCGATGCCCGATGGCCTGTCCAAAGAGATCAAGGCCGCTCGGCTGCCGGACGGACGCAAGCTCGTCAATGATCCGCGCTTCTGGAAGTGGGCGAAGGGGCAAGCTTCCGAGGCACATCGGCAGCCGCCCCCTAAGACGCCTCAAGCGAGGATGAAGGAGATCGACGAGATCCGCAGCACAGACATCCGCCGATACTGGAATGAAGGCCTCAGCGACGAGTACATGCGCTTGGCCGAGATGGTCAGAGGCGGCTCGTGATGGCCGACACAAAGCCGCTTAACCCCACCCATTGCATCGACGAGGCCTTGCTCTCGGCAGATGGCGCGAAGGCCCGCACGTGGTTCGTCATCGTCCCGGCTTCCCGATCGTACGCCTCGCTATTCCTGCCGGCGACGTGGGCGCGATGCCCGAAGATATCGACGCATGACATTGTCCGCTGCCGTGCGGTCGATGGCAGTTATGACGTCATGCTGGTCGCAGCGATGCGCGCTTCAGGCGGGGTCAAGATGGAGTTCTTCGCCGGCAGACCCGGCAGATTGGACGCCACGCTATGACGACGAACCGCCAGCTCTACGTCTGCCCGCAGGTCCGCGAGGTGAAGGGCGAGCTTCGTCCGCGGCCTCTCTGGATCATTCGAGAGGTCACGACATCGACGGAGGCGGCACCAGTCTGGGGTGATCTCTCGTCTGGCAATCAGACCCTCGGCAACATGGTGACCGATGCGCTTAGGCTCTACGACGAGGCGAACGACGCGGCGCATCTGACAATCACCTCGCGCCCGGTCGGACCAGGAATCGGCATCGCCTTGCCCTTTACCCCGGTCGGCATCGATTGCATCGGTGACGGCAATGTCAACCTGACCATGCCGCTCGGCGAGGGCTACCACGATGTCTGGGGCTGGGCCACGCGCTACGACGGGGTGTTCAGCTTGGATGCGAAAGACACGCGGTTTCGCCGCGCTGCGCTGAAGTGGGCCGTCGCCTCGTTCTTCAACGATCGGCGTGTGACTTCCGAGCACATCGACCCGCACTCGCCTCTCTTAAGATTGTTAAACAGCCTCGATAAGCCCGTCGAGATCTGGATCCGCCCGACGTGGTCAGCGAGCGAGATATTCCCCAACGAGCTTCGGCGCGTCTCGATCGAGCGCCCGCCCGTCAAGATGCCTGATGCCGTCAAGCGGCAGATGGCCGACTTGGCCGAGAAGCGCGAGAAGCAGAAGCGCCAGGCGCGCCAGCAAGCCACGGATGACCGGGTTGTCGAGCGCAACGCGGAATGGGCGAAGGAGCGCGCAGCCGAGGCTGAGCGCGACCGAAAGACCGCAGCCCGTGAGGCCGAGATCAGGCGTCGAGTTCGTGAAGAGATGGGCAGCCACTAGGTCACAGCGAAAGGACTACCCAATGAATGTCATCAGCATGAACGGCAAGAAGCGGCTCGCCGAAGGCGCCCTGAAGCTCGCCTCTCAGATCTATCGAGAATTTTCGATCACCCTGGACCCGGGCATCGAGTTCGGCGTGGTGTTCGATCAAGCCTTTTGGGCCAACTTTGGCGATAGGCTGGCCAGCGGCGATCTCATCCGCGTGCGCACCCATGACAACCTAGTCGACTGCTACGTGACGGTCATCACGGCGCAGCGCGGTGGCGCTGTCGTCGATCTCTGGCCACGTCTCCCGCAGGAGTACGAGGACGATGGCGAGCTCGCCGATAGCAGCCGCCTCAAGGTCGTTCCGTTCGTGAAGGGTAAGCCTGCGATCCGCGTCGATTTCCAGCCTGGCACGCTCTGGCGCGTCATCGGCCTCGATGGCTCGATGATCGCGCGAGACATCAAGCTCGAAGAGGACGCGATCCATGTCATGGACGGTTACCTCAAAAGTCTCCGCATGGTGATGCCGTCGCCGGAGGAGATCGTCTCGGAGGCAAAGGCATATGAGGAAGCTGAGGCGGTCAAGCACGCTGCGCGTACCGGCCACGCCCACGCGCAATGAAATCACGGCCGAGGCTCGAGCCCGCGAGGTTGCGCAGCAGCTAGCTGCGCAGCTCCGGGAGCGGCCCTACCAGCCGCCGGCTGGCAAGAAGCTGTGCGGGGCGAGGAAAAAGCATGGCGGTCAGCCTTGCCGAGGCGTCGCCCTGCGCAGTGGCCGATGTAAGTGGCATGGGGGCTTGAGCACTGGGCCTCGCACGCCTGAGGGACGCGCGCGCATTGCCGAGAGCAATCGACGGCGAGCTGAAGCGAAGCGCGCGAACGCTGCGCATTTTGCAATTTAATGGAACCGAGGGGGCTTTGATGAGCGGACCAGTCTTCACTGCACCCTTCAGTGCCGTGGCTTTGACGACCAATGCGCAGGATATGTTCTTCGTAACGGCAAACTCGAGTTCTCGCGTGGTGATCCGAGAAATCGGCATCGCCCAGTACAGCGATGCCGGCGACGCCGAAGCCGAGATGCTGTCCATGTCTATTCTGGTGGGCACGACGTCGGTCGCGGTGGGTTCAACCATCACGCCACGTAACGTGCTCCGGCATACGGGAGCGCCGACGGCGGGAACCGCAGTCTCGGCACCGTCCACTACGTTGTCATCTACCGCGTCCGCAGTGCTCATGCTGGCCGACGCCATGAACGTCGCGGCGGGCTGGAAATACCTCCCGGCGGAGTGCGAGCGCATTGTGCTCGAGCCAGGTCAGAAGGCTGTAGTGCGCATGGGCGCACCGAATGATGCCCTCACAGTAAATGGAACCCTCACATTCCAGGAAATCGGGAAGGTTCCGAGCTGACGGATCGGGGTAGGCGCGAAGTCGGATCTACTTGATAACGACCCAGACTTTCTCGACAGCGTACAGGACGAACGAAAGAATGCCTAGGACGGCGGAAACGCGCTCGACTATGGACCAGGGTTCCCGCTTGGACTCCGGTAAGTCCAAATCAGGTCCGGGCTGACGCACGTGCAAGCGCGCGATTCTACCAGAAGAAAAAAGCAAAAAGCAGAGCGCAGCGACAATCAGTAGAATGTTAATCCCAGCAACTTCAAACATCGGCCCCTCCGTAAAGTATCGCCAAAAGTAGCACGGAACGGGGGAATGGTCCATGACGGCGGAACGGCTTAACAGCGTGAGTGCCATTCGATAAACAGCAGTAAACCGACGGCCCGTCATAAAAGGGCACGCTACAACCGCGGAGCTGCAGCTGTTCAGTCACCGGCAGCGGCCCGGTTTCGTAGTTCGAATATCGCGCGCGGTGGCATCGGCGCGCCACTCAGTCCCAACGTATTGGGACGCCTGCATCGGCCGAATTCTAGCTGGCGTGCGCTTCAATCCGCACAGAGCGCTCTGGCCTCGATTGCGAAGATGCACTCGCTAACTTCCGCCCGATCAACTGTGATGGCCGCTCCACCAACACGTGTATGGCATACGCGAGAGCAATCGCCGCCGCGGTTGTGACCGTCACGCAGATCCAAGGCGGCAAGCCCTCTCCGACCGATATGCGGAGCATGGCGTAGCCTAACACCGGATGAGAAACGTACAACGGATAGCTGATGTCAGCTAGAAACCCTGTCACCATATTGCGTTGGAAGTGGTGCGCAAGAATCATCGAGGCGACGAACACGATGCATGAGAAGCCGTAGCTCCAAGCAAAGCCAGTGACATTTGGCGTGACACCGTACGTCCACAGGAACGTCATCGCGAAGAACAAAGACGCGGCAATCGTTGCCATCAGCATCTCGCCATGCACACGGCGAAACGCAAAATGCAACGCCACGCCAATGAACATGTAGACGATGTATTGACCGGTCACCATTACGGCGACAACCATGCCATACAGTCGAGTGCTCGGAAGCAAATGCGATAGGATCGGCACTGTCGCTAAGGCGATTGCAAATATTGCCGCCGGTACAAGAAATACGAGCAGGGAACCTCTTCGCAGCCACGGCGCGATCAGTGCGCATATGAGATAGAACTTGATTTCGACCTCGAGCGTCCAAACGATGCCGTCGATCGAGGGGGGCCCGACAAGTTCTCTCAAGCCAGGAATGTGGAGCAGGACCTGCTTGAGCGCGTATGGGAACGGCACACCGAAATATTGGGTTGCGCTGACGAGAGACACGATCGAGACAGCAAATCCAACGAAGTACGTCGGATAGATTCGCAGCACTCGACCGACAAGGAAACCGCGCACTGCATAGCGATCGAATGAGAACGGGATAACAAATCCGCTGATAAGAAAGAACAGGGAGACACCAATGGCGCCCCAGTTCAACGGCGATATATCCATTCTCCGGATGAACCCTGGCACCTGTAGCGCGCTGATCGCGGGCGCGCCCGCAAGCTCGGATGCCACGGGGTTATTTAGCCAGAACACTCCAAAGTAGTGCGAGATCAGAACCAGAAGCGCCGCGATGCCGCGAAGCGTGTTTGCAAACTCGATTCGCTCATCGGCTCGAGCGGATGTCGTGTGCATCTTTAGCCCCCGGTCGCTGTACTACTCAGAATCCCACCTAACCTGGGAACGCGAACGCCGCCGAGGGCTCCAACGCACTTTTGGGTTGAAAACTCCTTTGGCAACTGCCTCAGTCACGGGATGTTGCCGATGAGTACATAGTCCTGACGTTCGCCGATGCCTGACTCGTCGAGCCAGGCGTCATCCGCGAGGTGCACGTGCGACCGAGATCGGCGCGAGGCAGCGAGGGAGCCGAGGAATGAGAAGCAGAGCTGAAATTCTGCACCAAATTAATTCTGAAGTACCTGAGGGCGTCGACTGGCACCGCGGGGCAATGACTTACGTCGAGCGCAATTTTCAGAAGCACACTAGGGCCGGCATCGAACGCTATGCTCTGACAAAACCTCTGAATGCGCTCGGCAACGGCGATGGCTGGGAGAGAGGCTTGGAGGAAGCGGTTGCGTATCAGTACAATTTCACCAATGCGCTTGCTACCCTTCGTCTACCGGGCGGGTCCAAGATATTGGACGTTGCGTGCGGGGCCGGATGGCTTAGTCATTTTATGACGCGCATGGGCTATGAGGCGCATGGATTTGATATCTCCGAGGACTTCATTGTGCTTGCGCGGCGGCGGCTCATGGAAGACCCCCAGCTCGGGATTTCAGCAGAAGTGGCTCGAGAGCGCTTCAATCTCCTCAATATCGAGCAGTCGCCTGCCCCCAGTCTCTTGAACGGACAGTTCTCGGCCGTCATGCTCGAGTCCTGCCTGCATCACTTCTACGATCCGTTGGCCGCCCTGTCTCATCTCGCACCGCTTCTATCTGACACCGGCGTAATGGTCATTATCGAGGGCGAAAACAGAACGGGTGGCATTCGCCCCGAGTACATGGACGTAATGCGCGAATTCCACACACTGGAGCGCCCTTACCCACGCGCGCTCCTAATTGAAGTGCTGCAGCACTGCGGGCTCGCCCACGTTGAGTTCATAGCGCCCCTCAATGTGTGGATGTCATCCAATGATCCGGCGAGCCGTCGTCTGTCAGAGCGATTGGATACGACCAGTGCCGGCATGAACCACTGCATCTGCGCTAAGAGCGAAGCCGCGCTCGCTCGCATCTTCCCGTTCCGCGGTAGAAAGAAGTGGTATCGCGGATGGGGTAAGCGGGTTAAGCGATTTGCGCGCGGATGGACTCGGCGGCCTCGGTAGCTGGCTAACTGCTGGCTACGAACAATCGACTTTGCTCGGAGAGGCTCGATGGGTCGTAAGCCGTTCCAGGTGCCAGTGCCCGTGTGCGCGCAAGTGGTGGCCTCGGCATTGATGCCAGATAGATCGCGCACACGACGTAGTTTCTGTCGGTTGTGATCGATGCCCTTTAACAGGCTTAACGGACCCACTCTCATCAACCGCAAGGTCGCTTCCGCGGACGTCTTTCTTTTGGAGGCATACATCTCGACGCAAGTCGCCGACTTCTCAACCCTCAACAAGATGTCCGTGAGCCAGTTCTTCGGCCGCCGTGGCTGCGCTCGAGCTGCCACTAGAGGCCGTCGAATCGACTACGCTCTTGCAGAGTAAAACCTGCGCCGCGCGGGAATTATATCCGCACAAGACAGAGCTGACTGTTTCGCAAACAGAAGACCTTCTCCCAGCGAATAGAAGATCAACCGCCAGGGCGAAAGGTCTATGTCTCTGCAGCGAAGACGAGCACGCGCTGGGGGGAGATCTCCACACCGATATCTCGGCCGCGTGCGGGCACCTCGCTCTCGTGCACGAGAGCCTTGATCGGCGCATCGTAGCCCCTGCATGGCCATCTCGACGAGCGCGGCATCGCCGAGAAAGCGCACGTGGCGCGCGCGTGCCGGATGCCCCTGCCCCTCGGGGGGCAGCTTGATCGCCCGCTGTCGACAACTGAGCTAATTCAGCTAATCTGCTATGACTAAATTTTACGGTCTTATCATTTCAACGATCGGAGAACTCCATGTCGATATTGCGTTGTCTTATTCCCTTGATCAGCCTTTCCCTTGCTCTCTTACCATCTGTTGGCGCGGCTTTTGCTGGTGGATTGCTCGGGGATGCAATCAACATCATCGCTCCCGGGGCCGGAACTGCGTTAGACGACGCGCATCGTCAACTCAAGGATGCGGTACCACCCTATAAGGCGATTGAAGAAGGGGCGAGCCGAGCTGTCAACGAGACCTTCGTGCAGGCTGGTGCTCCGGCACTTCAAGAGCTGATTGCGCGCTCACGAGATGACGCGCTACGGATCGGTGTCCAGCCGATCCCGGATGAGATACGGCAGAATTTGTCAGGCTTCATTCCCGATGCGATTATGAATGTCGCGAGATATCGTGTTCAAGGCGGGGGCGATCTTACTCTGCAGGTCAACGCAATTCGATACGGCGAGGCTTCTGCGATAGTTCTCGACTATGTAATCGTGTTCAAGTTCGAGAATGACGCCTTGTACAATCTGAGTCTGTGGGTACACGAGCTTACGCACGTTGCGCAGTACCAACGGTGGGGGATACGCGATTTCGCGATCCGATATCTTCGCAGCCACGGGGAAGTGGAGAACGAAGCCTACCAAGCAGAGACTCGATATGGCGCTTGGACCGCGGTGAGAAACCAGGGGCAGTTTTCATCCGGCTCCCCGCCGAATCCGGCAGTGTTTAACCGCCCGGTCGTACCATTTGGCGCTGCAGGGATGTCCAGCCAATGCAGCAGTAACGCGGGAATATGCCATGTGAATGGATCGGCGCCCGTAGGTACCTCATGCTGGTGCAACACCGTGGTCGGGCAAGCTATGGGCTCATTGGTCCCTGACATGAATCAGATACCCAGCCCCACGCAATCGGGTCTGCCTTCAGGATTTGGCATGCGTGTATGCGGGTGTTGGGGACCAAATCCGATGCCTACAGCATTCGAGCCGCGCTGCACGAGTAATCAGGTGAGGGTCAATCTTTGTCCCGGCTTCTGCGCTCCAGGTCATCCGCTCTATGCTTATGTGTGCATGTAGGGGGCATTGAAGGGGCGCCAGCAACTCGAGCGCCTGCCAGCGACCGCAGGCGGCCCAAGGTGACGAGCTCTCAAAGTGAAATAGCCCGCGAAGGGCTCGATCATTTGGCGCGTTGCTGGATGTTGACATTGCTCTGAACAGTGCGCCCTGCGGGGTTGTGCCAAGTTTGTAGCCAAAGGAATGCAATGCTAACGCGCATCGAGCTTAAGTTCGGATCGGCTCAGGAACAGCCGCCCCTCGCGCTTGAACTCCCGCCGTCAGTTACGATTTTTGTGGGCGCCAACAATTCCGGCAAGAGCCTGCTCTTAAGGGAGATTCACAGATTTTGCAGGGAAGGAGACGCCTCTGGTAACTCCATCCTTGGAAGATTGATGTTCGCCGCTGACGACGCAGAGGTGGCGCACACCGATATTGAGCGCCTGTCCTTGCCTCCGTTTCCCGGTGAGCAGCTATCCGCAGGAATGTTCTTGTGTGAGAACAGTCGACACGGTCGTACCCGACTCAGCAGAGAGCAATATATTGCCGCGCGAACACAGCCAAACGCACATCCCCGTAATGCCGCGAGTTGGCATGTCGACGGGTGGACGCTCAGCTTAGATGGGGCGGAGCGAGTGCGATTGCTGCAGCCCCAGGCTCGTGGAGATCTAACTAATCCAAAGTTGCCGCTCGCTCGGCTCTATGTGAGTGACGCGAAGCGGACGAACCTCCGTCGCATCGTTCACAATGCAATCGGTCTGCATATCGGTATTGACGCCTTCTCGGCAGACCAAGTGCAAATTCACTTTGGTGACACGCCTCCGGTTGATGAGAGGAGTTACAATGATGCTGCCCTAGACTGGGTACGATCTGCCCGCAAGCTCGATCAAGTTAGCGATGGAGTTAAAGCATTCACGGGCATCATGCTCCAGGTATATGCAGGAGATCCGAAAATCATCATCGTCGATGAGCCGGAAGCTTTTCTTCATCCGTCACTCTCTCATCAATTGGGTCGTGAGCTCGCCAGTGCAGCCGTTAGAGAGAGGAAGCATATCTTCGCCGCCACTCACAGCGCGCAATTTGTTATGGGCGCCATCCAATCGGGTGCGAGCGTCAACATAGTCCGGCTCGCCTATGATGGAGTGGAGGGTACCGCGAGGTTGCTCAGCAGCGTTGATCTTTCGCGCCTGATGATGGACCCGTTACTCCGGTCCGTGGGCGTGATCAATGCCCTCTTCTTTCAGAATGTCATCGTCACGGAGGCGGACGCGGACCGAGCCTTCTATGAAGAGATCAATCATCGATTGATTGTTGCTGGCGACGCGCGTGGCATCTCTCACGCGTTGTTCCTCAATGCGGACGGAAAGGCAACGATACCTAAGATTGTTGAGCCTTTGCGAAAGTTGGGCATCCCGACTGCGGCGATCGTGGATGTGGATTTGGTCAAGGACGGCGGTGAAGTGTACACCCGTCACCTCCGGGCCTCCTTTTATCCATCAGATCAGCTCGACGCGAGCCAAAATCATAGGCTCAAGGTGCTGGCAAGCCTGGAGAAGGCGGCGCCCGAAGGTGAGAACCCACGGGAGTATTTCAAGCGCCACGGGGGGCTGTCACTTTTGTCAGAGCAAGAGTTAGAGAGCGCAGAAAATTTTTGCGACGCACTCGCACAGTACGGGTATTTCATTGTGAAGATTGGCGAAGTTGAACGCTGGTTGCCAGCGCTCGACGTGCCCCGCAAAAAACAGGGGTCGCAAAGCTGGCGTGCTACAATTTTTGGCGCAATGGGCAGCGATCCTAATGACGATGCGTACGTCAAACCATCCAGTGGCGATGTTTGGGATTTCGTTGGCAACATTGGCTCGTGGTGCCGAGCAACACGTCGCGGTATCCCTGTTTAGCTGCGCGATCTCCCGTAGTCTCTGCATGACTGACTACGGTGCCCTTTAAGGGCCTTAAGTCAGCTAGTTCATTAAGATCTTCTCAAACATTGCTGCAGGCACCCACGCACGCATCACCCTACCGTCAACTGAAAACTCGACCTGCACGCTCTCGTTCTCAATGTCTAGACCCACGACGGCCAGCTGCGTGCCGTCGGGGATGACGATCCCGTCTACGTCCTCCGATCGCTTCGTGTAGTCATCGCTCATGACACTGCCTCCGCGCCCGTAGCGCCTGCTGCCTACCCGCACTGACGTCGGTGGCGTGACCTACGTGCACAGCGGAACCGGCGACCACTATCAACCTTGGCTATTGGTAGACGGTGCTCGCCTCGGGGACATGGAACGCCGGACGCCCGGATACGATTGCCAGCCATCATAGGCTCGGAGGTATGACGATGGCGATCCAGGAGTTTGATCGACCGCTCAAGCGGCAGCAAGTGCGGTGGGATTGGGCATTCTATATTTCCGTCGTCCTTCTTGTGGCTACCGTCGGTTTCATTAGCTACACGACCATCAGCCTGCCTGGTCCGGAAAACGAACGACCGCTTGGCGATCGGCAAGTAAGTGAGATGCCGTTACGTTGAAATTGCCCCGTTCGGTTGTCAGGTAACTCGAAGTGCACCTGACACTTCTGCCAAGGTCGCCTTCTCGGCATCACTGACTGCGACCCCGCCAAAGCCGAGGAAGCCACCTTCCTTCGATGCTGTGGCGACGCGCTCTGCAATCCCATTCAGCCAGATCTTGAAGGCCTGAGAGTCGGAGCCGGCTTTGGCATCGACAAGCTGAGCTACAGAGCTCAAAGCCGTTATGGCCTGCGCCTTTAGTTCCGCTGGGGTTTTGGCCGTCAACTGAGCCTTGAAGGCCTCGCGCGCCATGGTCCGACCTTCCGAGGTTTCAAGCTCAGCTACGATGGCTTTGACGAGGCTGGCCGCGCCAGCATCCTTCTTGGCATCCATGAGGGCGTAGGCGCTCGCCATTCCCTCTTTCAGGGTGCCCCAGAGCCCGCTCGGATCGGCGAGCGTCACGGCCATGCCAGCCAGGATCGGGCTACCTACGATCTTGGGCCATTCATCTGCGGAGAATGATGCCTTGTCTGCCATGGTGCTCTCCTGATGACTTGAGCTGCAGTCCGGCAACGCTCAGATAGCGTTGGAGTTGCTAAGGGCTGCGCCGAACAGCACTCTTAGGAATGCAAAGGGACGCTCATCGGCGCGTCCTCTTTCCAGGTGACCTCTGCGCTCGTACCGTCAATACCTTCATCTACCAGCGCGACCAGCCGTATTCTCTGCGCCATTGACGCTGCCAACTCCAGTCACTACGCGGTCCCCAGCGAGGATCGCCCCATGTGCGCCAAGCCAAAACGCGCGGGCGGTAATAGTCTCCCCCATAGTACCCGACGCGGCCGGCCGGCCGATAAAACCGATAACTGTCAGCTCGAGGGGCGTATCGTGCACCGTCGTAGTATCGGGTGCCGCAATAGTCACCTGCCGAGGCCGAAGCGCTCAGTGAGGTGCAGGCGCAGAACCCGCCTACGACTGCTACTCCCCATTTCAGCGATTTGCGCACGATGGTTCTCCTTCGTGATTGAGCAATTCGGAGTGCCATCAAAATCGGGGACGACACCTCGGGTAGAACCCCGAAAAGTTGGGCGACTACCACGCGAAACCCACGCACGAATCAACTTGCCGTCGACTAAATGCTCGACCAGCACGCGCTCATTCCCATTCTCATGATGGAGATCGACGATGACGAACTGCGTGCCACCGGGAATGACAAACTCGCCCGCCTCGGCGCGCCGTTCGGATCGGTCATCGGTCATGCCAGGAGATCCTTCTTCTCGTACCCGGTCTGCACCAGCCGCATGTTCTCCGGGGGATAGGGCCTAAGCAGTGCTCTCGCCTCAGCATATGAGCCGTCCATCCACTGCGCCTGCGCCTCCTCACCTGCCAGCAGCACCGGCATCCGCTCGTGATTGACGGTTTCAACGAGTGCATTCGGGGTCGTTGTCATGAAGGAGAACACGTCGAGCGCGACCGGCGGCCCGTCCTTTTTCACCGGGCCATTCCACACTCGCCAGATCCCAGCGAACGCGAATAACGGTCGGGGGCTTTCCTCGTCGGCGAGGGCAAACCAGTTCCACGTCGCAGGCTTCACGTCGGCATTTGGCTCGCAGAAGCTCGTCACCGGCACGAGGCAACGCCTCTCGACAAGGCTGTCGCGCCAAAAGCGCGAATCCATCTTGTCATCGCGGGTGTTGGTGACGCGGCGTGGTGCCTTGCCCGGTTGGGGCAGTACGAAGCCCCACGAGAGTTCGACAAGCTCCCGCTCGCCATCCTGAGCACGCCGCACCACCGGTGCCATGTGGCCGGGGAAGATCGCGTCCTTAGGCTCTAACGCGACAGCACGGTTCGAGGAGACCCGAAAGAGCCGGCGGACGGCTTCGACTGCTCGGGTCTGGGAGTAGAGATTGCACATGGCTTTCGGTTACATCAGCTCGAAAAGGGAACGAACGCCGCCACTTACCCGTTCGTCACCTAGCAAGGGAGACGATGACCATCGGCGACCACACACCATCACCGACCCCGCGCGAGCGGCGCAAGCTCAGATTCGGGACTGCGCGGCAAATCGTGATCGCGCTGGGTGCCGCAGTGGCCGCGATCGTTGGTCTACTCGCCCTAGCCATCGACTAGGAGGAGACCGACCATGGCCGTCAAACGCGAGCTGATCGTACCTAAAGGTGACAAGCGCTACGTCCGCCGCGACCCGAAGGGCCAATTTAAAGAGAGCGACGATGTCGGGCGCTCACTAGCCGCGGATCGGCGCAAGAAGGCGAAGACGGTCGCTAAGCCCGGCCAGGGCGACAAGGGCGATCGCAAGCGCTAGCTGCCCAGGGAGCCAGCCATGAAAGACGCTGCCCGTACGGTCCTATCGGCTGGTGAGGACGACGCGACGACCGCGTTCCTTTTTGTTAGCCGCGGTGATCCATCCATCTATGCCGTCACCCGCGATCCGCAAGGGGCGAACCTACCGAGCGACGGTGGAGCGCTAACTTGGCAACGCGAGGGAAAGTTTGCCCTCGGCGTGCGCGAAGCCATGCCCGTCCACATTGCACCGGAGCCTGTTCTGCGGGGCTTGGATGCGCAAGGCTATTTCATCTGGCGCGAAGGCTCCAATCCCCGCGGCACATCACAATAAATGCCCAAAGCGGCAGCCAAGCGCACATCCACGCATCGCTCGCCGGCACGCTTTCATGCCCGGATGCTGCAGGGAGCGAAGCCGGCCCCTTTCCCGGGCTTCATCAAGCCTCAGCTCGCCACCCTCAGGAGCCTAGTCCCGGAGGACAAAGACTGGCTCCACGAGATCAGTTCGACGGCTATCGGGTCCAGGGGCATCTTATCGAAGGCCGCCCATCGCTGATCACCCGCAACGGGCACAACTGGACCGGTCGCATGAAGTCGCTCGCGGCGGCGCTCGAGGATTTGCCCGCGAACAATCTCGTCGTCGATGGTGAGGTCATCGTGCCGGACGTCAAAGGAGCCAGTGACTTCGATGCCCTCGAGATCGCCATGGGCCCACGCGGTCGATCCGCCGACATGCTGCTCTATCTATTCGACCTCCTCTACCTCGACGGATTTGATCTACGATCGGCGCCGCTTGTCGAGCGAAAGCGCATCCTCAAGGAACTGCTCAGCGGCGTCAGAGCTCCGATCCTCTACTCCGTTCACATGGAGGACAACGGGCAGAAAATGCTCGAGCACGCCTGCGATATGGGGCTCGAAGGAATCATCTCGAAGCGCGCCGATGCGCATTACCGATCGGGCCGCACCGAGAACTGGATAAAGGTCAAGTGCGTAACTCGCGAAACGCTCACGGTGGTCGGCTATACGCCTGAAGGGAATGGTCTCGTGGCCGCCCTGCATCTGGCACGCAAGGAAGCTCGAGACCTTGTCTATGTCGGCAAGGTGGGCACGGGCTGGAGCATGAAACAGAGCGCTCAGCTGCGGCAGCGGCTCGAGGCGATCGAAGTGGATCGCCCTTCGGTTTCAATACCAGGCAGGCCGCCCAAGGCGCTGTGGGTGCAGCCACGCGTGAAGGCAGATGTCGAATATCGGTCAATCACGACGGCAGGTATGCTTCGGCACGCTGTATGGAGAGGCAACGGCTAGATGGCTTCCGCTCTTCGATTAGTGGCCTGCTTCGCGCTGTGCTTCGCGGTAGCGGTGGCCGGTGCCCTGGCCGGAGATACCAACGTGGTACGTTTACCTAGCGAAGCCCACCTGGATCCTCCCACCTGAATCTTTCCCATCGCCTGGAACATTCTCTACGCGCGACCGCCAAGCGCATCGTCGGCCTAGCGCTCGGTCAACCTGTCAGCCGGGACTGAAGGGCTACTGGCAGCGGGCGCGGATAGGTTAGACCGGGGTGTGGAACGAATCTGGAACATACCTTGAAGTCAAGAGTCAAATCAGCTACATTGATAGGGAAATCGAGGATTGGCGCGCTGGTGGGTCACCCGCGCGCCTTGAGTGCGTGTTGATTCTATAGCCAGAATCAGCCTTGCGGAGGCGATGGCTAAGATGAGTGTGAGACATAAGGCGCCGATTTTTGAGCTGGAGCCGCATAAGACGCGGATCTTGCAGGCTATTTTATATCTGATCGCAGAGGCCGGCAAGAAAAAGCTGCCCATTACACAGTACATGATAGTCAAGGCGCTTTTCTTAGCGGATAAGCGCCACTTAAATTCCTACGGACGCCCCGTGACGTTCGATAATTACTTCGCTATGACGCATGGGCCTGTACCCACGTTTGCGTACAATCTACTGTGCGATAAAATAGACATGAAGAAAGAGTTCGGGTTGAAGTCGGCCCCTTGGACGAAATCCAAGTCGGAGCAGCACGCAAAGGCCTTTGAGTTCTCAAAGCCGATGAAATCCGAATTAGACGAACTATCGGAATCCGATTTGGATGCACTGGACAGCGGCCTAACCGTAGTGTCCAGCCTCACCTTCTCACAGTTGAGGAAGCTAACTCACGAAGATCCAGCATATGTGGATGCGTGGGAAGATGAGGGGCCGAAGAAGGCGTATCCCATGAGCTACGGGCTTCTATTTGAAGCGCCAGATTACGATCAAGCCGAAGATCTGGAACACGCCTCGAAGTTTGCCTGATGTTTAGCGTCGGCGACGTAATTGAGATGAATTCTCCCGTCGCTGGCAAGAAGAAGTACCATTTGTGCGTCTGCCCGGCCAATGCCGTCGGCATTACTAAGTATCTGTTTCTCAATTCTGGGCAGGGATACGCCGCTGATTTCGTTATGCCTGACGGTACAATAAAATGCCTTCCGCCATCGCCAACGGGGAATAGCGTGGTGAGTTGTTCCCTCGTCCTGCGATACAACGCTGCTCAGCTGACGCTATTCAAGGCTAAGAAGCTCGGAACGATTGATGCCGCGCTTGCGGGCCAGCTAGAGGCATTCGTTCGAACATCGACGGCGCTCCCCAAAAGCCAGCGAGTCGAGGTCGCAGATAGTCTCAAATCAATTTCTTAGGCCAGCGTCCAAGCCAAATCCCCATTCCGGCCTCTGCTGACTGCCACCCCTTGTTGCCGTAGCAGCTTCAGCGCCTTCCCTACGCGCTTGACCATGTCATTGCGCAAGGCGCGGTCTCGGGAGTCCTTCCCCTCTAGCCCTATGATCTTCTCGGCTAGGTCTCTGGCGGAGAGGGCCAGCGCGAGTGCGTCGGCCGGCAGCCAGAGAAAACGCGACGCCACTGGGGGTGTGCGCCGCGTCTCTGCAAGCTCGTCTGCCTTATGGAGTAGCTGCGAACGTGGCGAGGTTCGGCTGCGACGGCAAGCCTGAACTTCCAGCAGTGCCCGGACGGACGCGCTTCCCCCGTCCACAGCGCGCCCGCCCTCCGCGCCATTGCCAGCGGGGTACTGCGGGCGCGGCACGGGTGACGAGGGATAATGCGAGCGACGCGAACCGCGGCTAACAAATGTTGGTCTGGCAGAAAGTAGCCGGTCACGTTGATTTGTTGCCGAGCTCAACGATGGCGAGCGCGAGCGACCGCGCCTGTGCCCTGGAGAGGTGCGGGAATTTGGAGGCGCGTTTGCCGGGATGCACGAGGTCCGTGAAGTGAATGGTCAGCAGCTTCATGCCATATAGCCATCGCGCACAAGGATGCGGTCGTGGTGCTCTTCGTAGAACCACGGCGGCGGATAGTAGTCGCGAAACCGAACCATTCCTCGCCCCTCATTGACTCCCATAATTGTGCGTGGAACAAAGAGGGAACAATGGCGCCCGTCAAGAGTTCCAGAGCCACAGTCCGTGAGGAGTGCAGCCATGGCGGTCATCGATCCGGCGGGCCGGCGCACGCGCGCCTTCTGGCATCAGTTCCCGACGGATGACGGCTGGAAGGGTTGCACCCTTGCGTTCTTGGAGCGAGAGCACTTTGGGCTTGAGCCCTGCTGCCGTAGCTGCTGGCACAGGGGCGGGGTAATGACGCCGCGAGAGGTTGCTGTCTGGACGGGCGTGCAAATGGAGACGCCCGTCATCGTTCTAGCCATGCGACTAGTCTGCTCGAAGTGCGGTCTCCCGGCGGGCTACTTCCATCTGCACAATCCGGCGGTAGAGTCCCGTCGATAGCGGGTCTTCACTTCCCTTTATCGGTGTTAACCGACATTGCGGAGGGGACGTGGTGCGGTCAGGCGATAGCCTCTACGGTGAAAGCACTTTTTTCAGGAGGATTTGGATTTATGAACCGCATTGCTGCTTGTCTGATTGCATTGCTTTTGACGTCTTCCGGCGCACTCGCGCAAGGTGGACCGAACTACGCGATCGTCCCCCTATCAGCCGCATTTATGACTGGGCTCAATGAGATATTCCACAGGGCAATAATCGTAGATAGAAGAAGTAACATTCTTTATCTTTGCCTAGCTGCCTTTAAGAGAAAGGCGCCAAACGTCTCATCCTGTATTCGCTACGCTCCCCCTGGTCTCACGCTAAAGCCCGACACTGTCGTCGGCGGGACTGGCACAGTATATCCTGTAGGGTCGCCTGCGAGGGTTGAGTTTCCTGTCGTCTGGTTTGTCGACGATACCGGCCTAGTGCAAGCGTGCGCAGTAAACAACCCGAACATCCCAATTGCGAACATGTGCATCAACTTAGGATTCATGAAATAGCGCTGCGCAGAACCGCCAGATCGCTAGGCGGAAGTTCCGAACCACTAGAAGCCGATGCCCTTCAGCGGCGATTTTGCCCACTGCTCGCTCGACCGAACGTAGCCCTGCAGCGTTTCTAAGCTCTTGTGCCGCGTGTGAGGCGCCAGATGCGGAAGCTGGGCGTTATTGTCGGTCGCGCTCGTGATGAAGCCTGCGCGCAGCGCGTGGGCCGTGTAGCGCTTCACAAAAGCCTCGGCCTCCCCCTTGCTTTTCCCGCTATGGATCGCGAGCTGATAAACGCGCTTCTGCACCACGTTCGCGACTGACTTGCCACCGAGGCGCTTGTCGATGATGCGGTGCCGCCCGCCCTTCACGCGCGCGATCGAGCGGAAGATCGGCTGTCCCGGCTGCACCTTCGACAGCGCGATCCAGTTCTCTACCCAGGCCATCGCCGTTGGCATGTCATCGCCCGGGACTACGACCGCGACTGCATCCTCTTGGCTCGCCTTCGACTGCGCGAGATTGATCACGAGACCTCGCACTGTCACGCGCTCGCCACCCCGCTGAACCTCGCGCTCCTCGATGCGAAGGCAGCCGGTCCCTTCCCCGACTACCTCCCAATCTAAGCCGACGAGCTCGCTCCTGCGCAGCGCTCCTGCCCAGCCGAGGCTGATCAGTGCGCCGTCGCGTGCATCCAGCAGGTTCATCGGGTCGAGCTGCTCGAGCAAGCGCTGGAGATCCCGACCCATGAGCGGCTTTGCCTTGCGTTTGACCTCGGTGCGCGCCTTCGTGCGCGAAATACCGCGCCACGTCTCAGTCAGCTCGGCGTCCTTCTCGTCGAACGCGTAGCCCTTCGCCCGCGTGGTGACGATGATAGCCGAGCGATAGACGCTAATCGTACCGCGGGCGCGTGGCTTGCGGCCGTCGGCACCAAGCGCGAGTACGGTCAGCCACTTCGTCAGCGTCGCTGGCGTGGCCGGCTCCGCTCTATGGCCATTCGCATCGCACCAGTCCTCGAAGAGGCGGAGCGCTGTGGCGTAGGCTGCGCGCGTGTTACGCGCTCGCGACTCGCTGCGGTAGGCCTTCGCCGCCGTGGCGATGGACTCGGGCAGCGCGATCTCGTGCGGCTCGTGGTCGATGATGGTCAAGGAGTTGTCAGTCATTCGAGCCGCTCCGTCTTGAGGTCAGCGCGCGGTTGTTGGCTGTCTTGCGAGTGCGTAGCTGATAGTCGCGATACGCCTTGTGAACGTGATCAAGCGCCGCCTTCAGCAGTCCGAGCCCAACTTTGGAGAGATCGGCCTTGTCTCGGTAGGCGACGCCACGGTCTCGAGCGACATCCTGGATCTGGGTCCGTTGGCCGGTCTGCTCGTTGCGTACGCCGACGACGAGCGGCACGAGCACCGACCTATCTCCTTGGGTGATCCGGCCGAGTACAAACTCAAGCCGCTCGTGCGCTTCTCGATAGTGGTCTGGCACGCCGCCGTGCCGAGGTCCGGCATTGCCACGAGGCATTCCGTCATAGCGAGGCGTGATCGATTGGGAGAATCTGATGTTGCAATCTTTAAGGAACATCAGCGCGGCGGCTTCCTCCTCCTCGGTGATGTGCTCGCGATAGACATGGACCGGCTCACGCGTCTTGTGCGAGATCTCCGGCTCTCTGTAGACGTTCCCAGAAGTTACGAGTGTCGGCTCAAAGCCGTCCGGCTCTTTTGCCCGCCGCTCTGGTGTGGGCGTGCCCGCCGACCTCTCGCGCACCTGCGGCGAGACGTATGAATTCAACGTCGACCTATCGATCTCTCCGACTTTGCGCGACAAGCAAGCCCCCTCAAAGTGTTGCTGTCGTAGAAGCGGCGGCGCCTGATAGCGGCCGCCTTGCAAATGTCATCCGTACATGGTGCCGAACATGAGGATCACTACGACACTGGTCAGAACGCCAACTAGCATTCCAACGAGAAAGCTGTCCGTGCGCAGCATCTCGTCCGTGGGGGAGTTCTGCATCGGTCAAGCCTCCCCGGTAGCAACGTCGGACAGCCACTCGTCGAGCGCTGTCTGATTGGTTGCGTGATCGAGGCGCAGGACGGCAGCGATCAGATAATTGACGAGATCGTCGAGCACTTGCTCTTGTGCCGTTAACTGCTCCCAGGCGAAGCGAGCCAAAGAGATGGCGTCGCCGAGCGTACGACATGGGAACCTAACAACGTCGCCATCGGCCGCGATGACCTCGTCCATCTGATCGTCGCAGGCTCGCCCCGCCGCAGCAACGCCGCTTTCCTCTTGCGCTCGGGCGTCGGCTGCAAAGTATGCCTTCGCGATCTCGGCTCGTTCAAGGTCACCACAGCGGCGCCAATAAGCCTCCGTGTGCATCAGGCGCTCGGTGGGTCCGTCATCCGCCGGAACACGGGAGTACAAGTCCCAATCGACGGTGCCTCGATTGTGCTTGAACGTCGGCAGTTCATCAGGGAGTACAGGGCGCATGGCCTTGTACCGCTCGGAGTATTCCTTGTACGCGACATCAAGACGCTCTGCCTCCGTCTTAAGCGCTGCATAGCGATCGAGCAGCGCGAGAAGATCGGGCGATACGTCTGAGGACGCGCTTGCAATTGCGGGTACGCTGGCGACGATCGCCGCTGACGGTGCCGCCACTAGAAATTGGCGACGGCTTGCCTTATTGGCCTCGTTAGCCTTCGACGTCATGGTCTATCTCCATACGTTGGGGGTCAGGCCCTGCTGAGCGTGTTCAGCGCTCGGCTGGGCTGCTTTCACTTCACGCTACGCAGACACACAAGTCTCAGCTTCTGCTGCCAGTCGCGTCCATTCGGACATCGACATCGTTGTGATGCGGACGAGCTTGAAGCGGCCCTCACGCTTCGTGCGGACAAGGCGCCCAGCGGCTTTTATCCTCTTCGAGGACTCGCCGACCGAGCAGCCCATCAGCCCAGCAAGCTCAGTCACGGTCACCCAACGCCTCGCATGCATAAGAGCGAGGACGAGGTTGCCGTGTCCGCTGGCTGACGTTTTCCGCTTCTGAGGGCTCTTGCTTGCCGACTTTCCGGACACCCTTGCGCAACGGTCCGTGGACGGCTGCGGCAACGATTGCGGCAAGTCAGACGCGTCCACCGGAAGCAGCTGCGGCGGCATACTTGCCGGGTCGCGCTGGGCGCCCTGCCAGATACTCGTGATGAAATCGAAGTTCATGGTGCAGCCTCCTTGTCATGTTACCCTGGATGTTACCCAAGGATGAAAGGAGGGTTCTGGTGGTCGCCGGAAACCAACGTAAGTCGTTGATTTAAATGGCGACCCCGGCAGGACTCGAACCTGCGACCATCCGCTTAGAAGGCGGATGCTCTATCCAGCTGAGCTACGGGGCCCCAAGTGTCGAGCAGGCGCGAACCCCCGCTCGGGTAAAAATGCAGCGCAGCAATAGCCGAGCTGTAAGCCACACGCAACGTTGCCACATCCCGCGTCGGGTACAAATCGAAGTTAGCTATTCGGCTGCCACCCGTGCCGAGGCAGGCTGCCCGCTTGTAGAAGCTCTGTAGTGCAACGGGCCACCGCGGAAGGGCGCGAAGCCCGTGCCGAAGATCACGCCGGCATCGACCAGATCCGCATTCTCGACGATGCCCTCGGCAAGGCACTTCTCGCATTCACTGATCAAGGGCTCAACCAGCTCGCGCCCGAGACGCTCGAGCTCGCGCTTGTCGTAGGGCTTTTCGGTCTTCACGGGCTTGCCGTCCTTCCAGACGTAGAAACCTTCGCCCGTCTTCTTTCCGAGCTTGCCCGCAGCGACCAGGCGCTCCAGACGCGAGCCCTCGGCCGAGAAGCCGAGAATGCGACCGACGTGAGCGCAGATATCGAGGCCGACGGTGTCGGCAAGCTCGATCGGCCCCATGGGCATGCCGAAGGTGCGCGCCGCCTCATCCAGCAGCTCGGGTGCCTCGCCGCGTTCGAGGCGCTGCATGGCATTCATCATGTAGGGCGCGAGCACGCGGTTAACGAGGAAGCCGGGATTGCTCTTCACGATGAGCGGGAACTTGTCGATCGCAGTGACGAAGGCGCAGCCCTTGCGCACTTCGTCCTCGCGCGATTGCTTGCCGCGGATTACCTCGACGAGAGGCATCTGCGCGACGGGATTGAAGAAGTGAATGCCGATGAGGCGACCTGGGTCGTTCAATCCCGCGGCAATGTCCTCGATCATGATCGAGGAGGTGTTGGTTGCCATCACGGCGCCGAGCTTCATCTTGCCTTCGAGGCTCTTGAAGAGGTTCTGCTTGACCTCGACCTTCTCGACGATTGCCTCGATCACTACATCGGCACGCGATATGCCGTCGCCGTTCGGATCGGCGATGAAGCGGGCTTTGGCGGCATCCTTGAGCGCCTTCGTGCGGAAGCGGCGCGAGAACAGCTTGCCCTGCGCGGCAATGCCCTTGGCGATCGCATCGGCCGAGAGATCCTGCAGCGTCACTTCCATGCCCTGCGCGACGCACCAGCCGGCGATGTCGGCGCCCATGACGCCAGCGCCGATGACGTGCACGCGCAGCGGCTTGAAGGTGATGTCTTTCGGCGCCTGCGCCTTCAGCATTTCCGAGAGCTTGAACACGCGACGCAGATTGCGCGAAGTATCGGAGACCATGAGCGGCGCAAAGGCGCGCGTCTCGGCAGCCTTCATCGCATCGAGGTCGCCACCGTGCTGCTCGAAGAGATCGATCAGGCGGAAGGGTGCGGGATAGTGGTCCTCGCGCACTTTCTTCGCGGTCTCGGCGCGCATCTTTGAGACCAGCAGATTCCGCGCCGGCCAGAGCCGTGCGAGATTGCGCCAGCCACCCATGGGCTTGGAGCGGCGCTTCTGCGTGATCGCCTTGCGGGCCGACCACGATAGGTTCGCGGGGCTCGCGACCAGCTCGTCGATGAGGCCCATGGCGCGGGCGGCACTGGCTCGGACCATGGAACCAGAAAGCATAGTGGGCATGGCGGCGAGGGCGCCCGCTTGACGGATCGAGCGCGCCGTGCCGTTGAAGCCCGGGAAGATCCCGAGGCGGACTTCCGGAAAGCCAATGCGCGTGCTGTCGTCGCGCGTGGCGATGCGATAGTGGCACGCGAGCGCCAGCTCGAGCCCGCCGCCGAGGCAGAAGCCGTGAATGCCGCACACGACGGGCACTGGCATCTTCTCGATGCGGTCGAGCATCGCGAGTACGGGGCGGATGCCCTCGATGACCTCGCTCTCGCTCGTGAACTGCTCGAATTCGCGCACGTCGGCGCCGACGATGAACCCCTTCTCCTTGCCGGAGAGGATCGCAAGACCAGCAATCGTGCGGTCGCGCGCGCCGGCCTCGACGCGCTCGATGATCGAGCCGAGTTCTTCGAGCGGTCGACGGCCGAGCGCGTTCTGGCTCTCGCCCTCGCGGTCGAAGATGGCCCAGGCGATCTGCTGCTCGTCGATCGAAAAGCGCCAGTCTCGGAGGCTGCTTATATCGGTCATGGTCGACCTCTCACTCTGGTTACTCGGCAGCGGCACTGCGCTCTACGGCAGCAGCGTTGTGGCCAGGCTTCATGTAATGCGGCTTCACCTCGGCCGGATCGAAATGATCGACGGCGATCACGCGCGCGGTGAGCGTCTCGACCTCCCGAAGAAGAGCTGTCTCGTCCTTAGTCAGAACACCGGCCTTTTCCGCATCGCCGAGCCAGTCGATGCCGTGATAGCGGCGAACGGTACCGGCGCGGATGGCCCGCTCGAGCTTGCGCTCGGCTTCCTCCGACGCGATGACTTTCTCGAGCGTCACTTCGAGAAGGCCGGTTGGATCGTTGACGTCGCGCGAGACGTAGATGTCGCGCGTGAGGCGATCGCGGACCTCGCCGGGTTCGATGGCGAGGCCGACGACCTGATGGCCAAGCCGGTCGCTCGCGGGCTTGTAGGGACGGCCGAATGGGAACACGAGCGCACCCAGCATCAAGCGCACGAAGCCATTCGGAAAGTTCTCGATGGTGCCGGCAATGGCCTGCTGGAAGCGATAGAGCGCGTTGCGGGCGCAGAGCTCGACGATGAGACGGTCACCCGCAGGCTTGCCGTCATCCTTGTAGCGCTTGAGCACGCACGAGAGCAGGTAGATCTCGGACAGCGCGTCGGCGAGACGGCCGGTGATCTTCTGCTTGGTCTTGAGGCCGCCACCGAGGACGGCAACCGTCACGTCGGCGACGAGCGCAAAGTTGCGCGAGGCGCGGCCGAGCTGGCGGTACCATTCCGCCGTGCCATAGGCCTTTTCCGGCACGGTCGCGAAGAGGCCACCCGTGATGTTGTGGAAGAAGGCGCCGAATGCGTTCGACAGCGAGAAGGCGATATGGCCGCCGAATGCCTTGTCGAAGGCAAGAACGCCGCGGCGCGGGTCTGGGTTCTGCGCGGCCTTGATCTCTTCGTAAAGATAGGGATGCGAGCGCAGCGCGCCCTGCGCGAAGGTGATCAGCGAGCGCGTCAGGATATTTGCGCCCTCGACGGTGATCCCGACGGGCACCATCTGATAAGCCGACTGGAGGTAGTTCGCGGGGCCATCGCAGATGCCGCGCCCGCCGTGCAGGTCCATAGCGTCGTTGACGGCCTGGCGCAGCTTCTCCGTCGACTGGTACTTCATGATTGCGGAGATCACCGACGGCTTCTCGCCAGCCGAGACCATGGCCGCAGTGACGGCGCGCCCCGCCTCGTTGACGTAGGCCGTCTCGATCATGCGCGTGAGCGGTTCCTCGAGGCCTTCCATCTTGGCGACCGGCAGGCCGAACTGCTTGCGGATGCGGCCATAGGCCGTCGTCACGCGCAGCATCATCTTGGCGCCCGCGGTGCCGGAAGAAGGCAGCGAGATCGCGCGGCCGGCAGCGAGGCACTCCATGAGCATCCGCCAGCCATTGCCGACCATGCGCTCGCCGCCGATGATCCAGTCCATGGGAATGAAGACGTCCTTGCCCCAGTTCGGACCATTCGGGAAAGCGGCCCCCGAGGGCAGGTGCCGCCGTCCGATGTTCACACCCGGATGATCAGCCGGAATGAGGGCGACGGTGATGCCGATGTCCTCGCCCTTGCCGAGGTGATTCTCGGGATCGAACAGGCGGAAAGCCAGGCCAACCAGTGTCGCGACGGGCCCGAGCGTGATGTAGCGCTTATCCCAGGAGAGGCGGATGCCGAGCACTTCCTTGCCCTGGTGCACGCCGCGCGTCACATAGCCGATATCGCGCATGGTCGCCGCATCTGAGCCCGAAGTGGGACCGGTGAGCGAGAAACAGGGGACTTCGAGGCCCTGCGCGAGGCGCGGGAGATAATGATGCTTCTGCTCGGGCGTGCCGTATTTCTCGATGAGCTCTCCAGGGCCGAGCGAGTTCGGCACCATGACGATGGTCACGACATCCGGCGAGCGCGAGGCGATCTTGCCGAGGATGAGCGACTGCGCCTGCGGCGAGAAGCCGAGGCCGCCGTGCTCCTTGGAGATCAGCATCCCGAGAAAGCCGTGGCGTTTGACGAAGTCCCAGATGTCTTGCGGGATCTCGCGCTCGTTGTGGCGCACCTGCCAATCGTTGACCATGCGGCAGAGCTCGGTCGTCGGACCATCGAGGAAGGCCCGCTCTTCGGCCGTTAGCTCTATCGCAGGGACAGCACTGAGCCGCTCCCAGTTCGGGCGGCCGGAAAAAATCTCCGCATCGAAGCCGACGGTGCCTGCTTCGAGCGCCTGCTGCTCGGTATCGGAGACGCGGGGCAGAACCTTGCGGATCTGTTCGTAGACAGGGCCAGTCAGCCACGAGCGGCGGATCGATGGGACGGAAAGCAAGCCGAGGACGATGGCGGGCAGCCATCCGATGAGGCCGAGCCAGCCGAACGCCGGCATGTGCAACGTGCCGTCGATGAGGCCGCTCTGCCAGATGAATGCGGCGGCCGCCGCCGTGAGCGCCCACGCCGCGATCGTGGCCTGCCGCATGGACAGGACGAACATCGCGATTACACAAGCCACCACGAATATCAGCGCTACCATCGTGCCCACCTCCTCGAACCCGACAACTCCTGCTCTCAGGGCAGGTTGCCTTCCGATCCGGTCTCACCACCGCCGCGTGCAAAATGCCGCGCCCGGTTCACAGGCGCGCAGACAGCACTTGTCCTTGTCCGCACGCCGGGGCCTCGTATGGCCCGTCTTATACGCCCTCGGGCGCTCGCGTGCGACGCATTTGGCAGCAACGGCTACCAATTCAATACAAGTGGGGGCGCGGCCGGAACCGCACCCCCATTTTAGTCCGATAATTCTTACTGATACTGAAAGTTCTGCGGCGTCGATGCTACTTTGCCGCTGCCTTCAGCACCGGCGTGATGCGCGCCACCTCAGCCTCGACGAGCTTCTGCAGGCCTGCGGGGCCGCGATCGGCGCCCTTCGGCGCGGTCGAGCCGAGCTCCTCGTAGCGCTTGATGATCGCCGGGTCGTCGAGAGCTTTGCCCAGGGCGGCGAGCAGCGTGTTCTGGATGTCCTGCGGCAGGCCCTTCGGCCCAACCATCGCGTTCCAGGCGCTGAAGATGAAGTCCACGCCGAGCTCTTTCGTCGTCGGCACGTCGGGAAGGGCGGCGATCCGCTCGGGATGCGCGACGGCATAGGCTTTGATCGTTCCGGCCGTGATCTGCGGAATGACGTTGAGCGACTGGTCGACCATGTAGTCGATCTGCCCGCCGACGAGATCGTTGAGCGCCGGGCCCGTACCCTTGTAGGCGACCAGCGCAGGCTTGAAGCCGAACTGCCCGTTGAACACGAAGCCCGACACGTAGGAGATCGAGCCGACGCCGGCGTGCCCGTAGTTGAGCTTCTCGCTGTTGGCCTTCAAGTAGGTGAGCAGTTCCTTGAGATCCTTCGGCTCGAGAGCTTTCTTCGAGACGATTGTCTGCGGCGTGTAGTTGACGACGCTGATCTGCGTGAAGCTCGTCGCGGGATCATACTTGAGGTTCGGATAGAGGGCGGGTGCCGCTGACTGCGTGCCCATGTTGCCGACGGCGATCGTATAGCCGTCGGGTGCTGCCGTCGCCGCGCGCGTCATGCCGATGGTGCCGCCGGCGCCGCCAATGTTTTCAACGACCAGCTGCTGGCCGAGCGTACGCGACATGTGCTCGGCGATGAGGCGCGTGACGACGTCGGTCGGGCCGCCGGCAGCGAACGGCACGATTACCGTGATTGGCTTCGATGGATACTGTTGCGCGACGGCCGGGGCGGCCGTCACGCCGAGAGCTGCGATCGCGGCGATCGCGGCGCGGCGTGTAATCTTCATCGTTGTCTCCTCCAGTAGTGCTTGTGATGGGGTTACTTTGAAACTTGCCGTCGTATCGGGCGCATTCACTCCGTGAAGACAGTGTCGCGCCTCTTGCTGATGGCCGGCAACGCCGACACCACCAGGATGATCAGGGTGATCACCAGCAGGGTCAGCGAGACCGGACGATCGACGAACGTCCAGAGGCTGCCGCGCGAGATGACCATGGCCTGGCGAAGCTTTTCTTCCATCAGCCTGCCGAGAACGAAGCCGAGAAGCAGTGGCGCCTGCTCGAAGCCGAGCTTGATCAGCAGGTATCCGAAGAGCGCGAAGGCAGCCGTCAGGACGACTTCCGTCGGCGAGTTGTTGATCGAGTAGATGCCGATGCAGCAGAAGATGATGATCGCGGGGAACATCAGCCGGTAGGGCACGCGGAGCAGCCGCACCCAGATTCCGATCAGTGGCAGATTGATGATCAGCAGCATGAGATTGCCGATCCACATCGAGGCGATCATGCCCCAGAAGAGCTCAGGCTGCTTCGTGATGATCTGCGGGCCTGGCACGATGCCGTGGATGGTCATGGCGCCGATCATGAGCGCCATCACTGCATTCGGCGGAATGCCGAGCGTGAGCAGGGGTATGAACGCCGTCTGGGCACCCGCGTTGTTGGCCGATTCCGGACCTGCAACGCCCTCGATCGCGCCTTCGCCGAAACGGGAAGGATCCTTGGCGAGCTTCTTCTCGATGGAGTAGGACGCGAAGGGGCCGAGCACGGCGCCATTTCCCGGCAGGAAGCCGAGCAGCGAGCCAATTCCCGTGCCGCGCAGGATCGGCGCGAGTGAGGTTTTGAAATCTTCCATGTTGGGAAGCAACCGGCCGATCCTGTCGCTGACGACTGCGCGGGCCTCCTTGTGCTCGAGGTTGCGCAGGATCTCTGCGAACCCGAACATGCCCATGGCGATGACTGCGAAGTCGATGCCGTCGGCGATCTCCATCCAGCCGAATGTCAGACGCTCCTCGCCGGTCTCGATATCGGTGCCGACCGTCGACAGCAGGATACCGAACAGTATCATCGCAATGGCTTTCGGCACCGATCCGCGCGCAAGCACCACGGCGAACATGAGCCCGAGCACCATGAGCGCGAAGTAGTCGGCAGGCCCGAACAGCAGCGCGAGTGTGGTGAGCGG
>JALHMB010000006.1:511655-531778 GCA_022844275.1 Hyphomicrobiaceae bacterium | reverse complement strand
ACGAGACTGAGCGGCGGGCCAACCAGGACGGAAAACATCAGGCCGACGCCGGCACCGATGTATGCGGCGGCCAGAACAGACCTGAGCCAGGTCTCGCCTTCTGCCGCAATGGCGCGCCCCGCGATGAGACCGAGCACTGCCGCGATGGATACAACGGTGTTAAGGACAAATACTTCAGTCATTGGGTTTCCCGAGAGGCCCTTCTAAATACCCGTGGTGGCGGTCGCGGAAGCAGACGCGATCGAGCTGCGTCCGCGCTTAACTACGCGGTTGCTCGAGAAGTGCCAACAGCGGCGGTGTCGTCGAGCGGCGCACGCCCTCCAGCTCCAGCAGCCGCTCCTTGGTCGTGGCGCCGCCGGGCGCGGAGAAACCGCCAGTGCGACCGCCGCTCGCGAGCACGCGATGGCAGGGAATGATGATCGGCACGGGATTGCGGCCCATGGCCTGGCCGATGGCGCGGGCGGCATCGGGGCTACCGACCTCGGCCGCAAGTGCGCCGTACGTCGTGGTCTTGCCGTAGCCGATCTCGCGGAGCGCAGCGTAGATGCGCTGGTGGAAGGGGCTGCATCGATCGAGATCGATGAGGATCGACGAGAAGTCGATGGCGCGTCCGGCGAAGTAGCGCTGCAGTGCCACGATGGCCCACTGCACCCACGGCGGCTCTTCTTCTGCCTGCGCGGGTGTCGCCCGGTCGGCCAGTCGGCGCTCGGTGGCCGACACGTCGCGCTCGGGAAGCTGCAAACGTGTCAGGCCACCGTCTCGCCACGCGATACCGCAGGTTCCAAACGCTGTCGGGAAAAGAAGATAGCGCTCGCCGGCTTCATTCGTATCGCGGCTCATGTTCTCAACTCCAGAAAACCGAGGCGCGCTAGTGTGTGCGCGGCCTCGTCCATCTTGTCTGTCCGGCTTCATCGGGCCATGATGAACCGGGCCCGAAGAACATCACCCATGTTTCCGCCAGCTTGCCGTGTTCGATCCGGTAGACCTGAAATCCAGCGCGAGAGCGTACCTCGCCGGAGCCCGAATCGTTCCAGGTCATGCTGAAGCGGAACCAAGCGCGATCCGTCGTGATCCCGTGATCATAGACAGTGAATCGGATGTTCGGCCGATCGCGTTTCGTCGCAAGGATTTCCTCGGCGTATTCCACCGGCGTGACGCGGCGCGTGCCCGCTTCCTCGTGGCGGACATACTGCGGTGCGAGGCACTCATCGATGAGGTCATGCTGATCCTCGTGCCAAACCCGCTCCCAACGGTCGAATAGGGTGCGCGCCACGTGCTCCGACATTCTGCTTACTCCGCGGCGCCGCAGTAGGCTTCGAGCCGGTGGCCGTCCGGGTCGATCACGAAGGCGGCGTAATAGTTTGCCCCGTAGTTCGCACGCAGGCCGGGCTTGCCGTTGTCCTTGCCGCCGGCCGCGAGCGCGGCCTTATAGAAGGCATCCACGCTCTTGCGCGTCGGTGCGTCGAAGCACAGATGCAGTCCCGATTCGGCATTCTGCGCCGCTGGCCGAGCCGATTTAAGGATCCAGAAGCGAGATTCGTCGCTGCCATAGCCGGCGCTCGTCTCGTCCTTGCTCCGGCAGGCGTATCCGAGCGGCTTCAGTGCGGCGTCGTAGAACTTGCGGGCTTTGGCGAGGTCGGCGCTGCCGATCGAAATGTGATTGATCATCGTATTGCTCCCTCAGAGCTAAGCTTGTTTGAAATGGCACCCGTTCGGGTCGTCCCGGCCGCACGCCAGGGAAAGGGCCAAAGGCTGGCGTGCGGCCGGGGCTCTGCCTCAGTACGGTGAGACGTACAGAGGTGCTTGCCGGCGGGAGGGGTGGCGATCGTCTCCGCCCCGCGAAGCGTAGGACGTGATCTCACTGCGATCGATGCCGATATCGTGGAGTGTCCGGTCGTCGAGCCCGGCCAGCGTCCGCACCGTCTTGCGATAGCGGCGCGCCACCAAGTAGGCGTGCAACCGCTGGTTTGCCCACCAGGCCAGCCGGATCGCGAGGGATGGCCGAAGCTCTTCCACCTCGATGCTTGGTGTCCGGTAATTTTCCCTGTTGGGGGCCTCCGTCAGTACGACTTGCAACATGATCGATCTCCTGGGCTATCTTTGTTTTCTAGTGACGCTCATGGATTGCCGCCGGGCTTTTGCCCTGGCGACAACCGGACAATGCCAGAGTCCCCCTGACAGCCTGCTGTCAGGAGGTCTGGAGGCTCCTGACAGGGTGCTGTCAGGAGGCTTAGGGTAGGAGGGGTGGAGCAGAAATTTGCCCCATCCAGCGCCGCCCGGGAGACGCTTCATGCGCCGAGCCGACCGCCTGTTCGAGATCATCCAGCACATGCGGCGCAAGCCGACCGTGAAGGCGCGCGAGCTCAGCGAATCGCTCGAGGTCTCCGAACGCACGATCTACCGCGACGTGCGCGATCTCATTTCGAGCGGGGTCCCGATCGAGGGCGAGGCCGGCGTCGGCTATGTCCTCAAGGCGGGTTTCGACCTGCCGCCACTGATGTTCAAGGAGCAGGAAATCGAGGCGTTGGTGCTCGGCGCCCGCATTGTCGAGAGCTGGGCAGATGCGGAGCTCGCCGCCGCCGCGACGGATGCGATCGCCAAGATCGAAGCCGTCATTCCTGATCAGCTCAAGGTTTACATGGCGAATACGGCGCTTATGGCGCCCTGCGCCCACTACATGGCGCCGATTTCATTCGATCTTGCCGAGCTGAGGCGGGCTGTCAGGAGCCGTCTCAAGATCCGCTTCCGCTACACGGACGTGCTGCGTCAGGGGAGCGAGCGCACGGTGCGGCCGCTGTCGCTGGCCTTCTTCGGACCGGTCTGGGTAATGGCCGCCTGGTGCGAGCTTCGGGCTGACTTCCGCACCTTCCGTCTCGACCGGATGGAGGGCTTCTCGATCACGCAGGAGCCCTTCAAGTCCGAGCGTGGCAAGACGCTCCATGACTTCCTCAAGCGGCCCTCGACCTGGACGCGGGGAGCGCTGGCGCCGGCCAACAACGAGGCCGAGTTCGAGGATGGCTGAGGTCGGCCAGCGGCACCGAGGCTCTGTCGGCTATGCGTTAACCGCACCCCCAGATAGCGAAGTATATGCTGGCTTATAATAAGCCACGTATATATTTTGCGGTTTTATGACGGCAGACCCATTTCTTACCCGAGCCCTCGGCTTCCTGCTGGCGGATGTATCGCGCCTCATGCGACGGCGGTTCGATGCGCGAGCCCGGGAGCTTGGCCTGACGCGCGCTCAATGGCGGGTCCTGACCCAGCTTCGCCGCCGCGAGGGCATCAATCAGACGGCGCTCGCGGAAATCATGGAAATCGAGCCGATCTCGCTCGGCCGTCACATCGATCGGCTCGTCGAGAAGGATTTTGTCGAGCGCCGGCCTGATCCGCGCGACCGGCGCGCCTGGCGCCTCTACCTGAAGCCCGAGGTGCAGCCCGTCCTCGACAAGCTCCGCGCGCTCTCGAATGCCAACCGCAAGGAAGTCCTGCAGGGCATTCCGTTCGCGGAATCCGAGGCTCTCATCGACACGCTGCTCAAGATCAAGAGCAACCTGACCGCCCTCGATGCCACCGATCCAGCCAGCCCCGCCTCCGACGACGAAGCCGGCTCCAAGAATGAGGAATGAGGCGCGCCCATGCAGAAGAGCGCGACAGAGCCGGATCGTAGTGCGCCGAGCAAGGCCGGCGGCGGTGTAGGCACCTTCCTGCGCGCACTCCGCGCCCGGATGAGGTCGGCGTCCCGTCGCTCGCTGTCGGTTCTCGCCATCGCGCTGATCGGGCCGCTCGTCGCGCTTCTGATCGGCGGGTATCTCTATCTCGCCAGCGGTCGCTACGTTTCGACCGACAATGCCTACGTCAAGGCGGACAAGATCACGGTCAGCGCCGATATCGATGGCCGCGTCGTCGAGGTGTTCGTCGACAGCGACCAGCCCGTCACGCGCGGCACGCTCCTCTTCCGCATCGACCCGCAGCCATTCAAAATTGCGCTCGACCGTACCGAGGCGCAGCTTGGCGCCGCCATGCAGGAGGCGCGCTCGGTGCGCGCACTTTACGATCAGAAGGTGGCGCGCCTGAAGCTCGCCGAGGGCGACCTGACGTACCATCAGCAGCACTTCGACCGCCAGGAATCGCTGATCAAGAGCGGCGTCGTATCGCGCTCGGGCATGGATCTGGCCGAGCGGGCGCTGCGCAATGCGCGCGACCAGATCTTGATCTCCGAGCAGGAGATCGCGGAAGTGCGTGCGCGTCTCGGCGGCGATCGGGAGCAGCCCATCGACGACTTGCCGGCAGTTCGTGAGGCGCGTGCCGCGCGTGACCGTGCCGCGCTCGATCTTGCACGCACAGAGGTCAAGGCGCCGGTGTCGGGCATCGTGACGAACTTCGACCTGCAGCCCGGCGAGTATGTGAATGCGGGCCATGTCGTGTTCAGTCTCGTCGGCACCGAGAACGTGTGGGTGCAGGCGAACTTCAAGGAAACCGATCTCACCAACGTCAAGGCAGGCCAGCGCGCGACCATCCAAGTCGACATGTATCCGGGCAAGCCGCTGAGCGCCCTCGTCAGCAGCATCAGTCCGGCAACGGGATCCGAGTTCGCCTTGCTGCCGCCGCAGAACGCGACTGGCAACTGGGTCAAGGTCGTCCAGCGCCTGCCTGTGCGCCTGCGCATTGATGCGGCGGACGCACCGGCTCTGCGCGCCGGCATGAGCGTCGTGGTGCAGATCGATACGCAGCATCGCCGGTCCATGCCCGGATGGGTGCAGAGCGTGGTCGGCTGGTTCGATACGATGCCCGATGCCCAAGCGTCGTCGCTGCCCGAAAGGAAGCCCGGCGCACGGCCTGGCACACAGCCATGACGACGACGGCGTCGCCGGCAGGTGTTCCGCCCACCTATAGCGGCACGCGTCTCCTGCTGATCACCATCGCACTCATTCTCGGGCCACTCGTGCAGGTGTTCGATACGGCGACCGTATCGATCGCTCTGCGCCACATGCAGGGTGAGCTTTCCGCGACCCAGGATCAGATTGCCTGGGTGATCACATCCTATTTGATCACGCTAACGGTTTTCACGCCGATTTGGGGCGTGCTCGGCGGCATGTTTGGCCGCAAGCGACTCATTCTCATCTCGATCGCCGGCTTTACGAGCAGCGCCATGCTCTCTGGCATGTCGACGTCGCTGACGGAAATCCTGATCTGGCGCGCCGTGCAGGGCTTCTTCGGCTCGGCGCTGCTGCCGCTCGGGATGTCGTCCCTGCTCACGATATACCCGCGCGAGAAGCTCGGCATTGCCATGGCGTGGTGGGGCGTCGGCATGATGTTCGGGCCGGTCTTCGGTCCGACGATCGGCGGCTATGTCACCGAGTATCTGACATGGCGATGGGCCTTCTACATCAATCTCCCGATCGGCATCGTCGCCTTCCTGATGACGGCATTCCTCGTGCCGCGAACGGGCCTGCGCACATTTCGGAAGTTCAACTACTACGGCTTCGTCACGCTCGGCGTCGGCATCGCGTGCCTGCAGTTCATTCTCGATCGCGGCGAGCGCTACGACTGGTTCGAATCGCCGATGATGGTGGCGCTTGCGCTCGTGGGCTTCGCGGCGTTCTGGCTGTTCATCGTGAACGTCTTCACGACCAGCACGCCCTTCATCGAGCCGTCGCTGTTCAAGGATCGCGACTATCTCGCCGGCACCGTCCTCAGGACACTGTTCGGCGTGCTCATTTTCGGCAGCCTCGTCATTATGCCGCCGTTCCTGCAGGACATCGGCGGCTATCCACCGCTGCTCAGCGGTTATGCCATGGCGCCGCGCGGGGCCGGCACCATGATCGCCTCGTTCCTGGTCGGTTATCTGCTACCGTACATGGATCCACGCAAGGTGATCGCGACGGCGATGATTGTCATGGCCGCCACGATGTGGCAGCTCTCGACCTATACCGAAGACATCGATATGACGGCTTTCGTCATCAACAATTTCATTCAGGGGCTGGCCTTCGGCGCTTTCATGGTGCCGCTGAATTCGGTCGCCTTCGTCACGCTGAAGCCCGAGCTGCGCGATGCCGGCACGTCGTTCTACTCGCTCGTAAACAACATCGGCCGCAGTCTCGGCGTCGCGCTCTTCTCGAGCTATCTCGTGCGCTCGACCCAGAGCTACCACGAGACGCTCGCAGAGCATATCCGGCCGGACAACGATGTAATGCAGCACATCATCCTGCCGGCGCCCTGGAGCCTGACCGATCCCGTCGGCCTCGCGGCGATCGAGCGGACCGTCGCGCAGCAGGCGAAGCTGCTCGCTTACATTGCCGACTACCAGCTCATCACGGTCGTCATTCTCGTGTGCATGCCGGCGCTGCTCTTCATGAAGAACCCGCATAAACACAAAGCCGCCACGGCGGCGGCGCGGCCGGCAGCCGCCTAGAGACCAGTGCACCAATTTCTTCGGAAGGACGTCGCGAGGCCCTTGTCGGGCGTTGAAGGTCCGCGATGGTGAGCGATCGTCGCCTGTGCGGCCGTGAGCATCTTCACCCTTTGGGATGATGTCAGCCGCACTGCACCATGTCAGCATCGAGGAAGCAAACGGGCAGTTCTCCCTGAACGTACTCCGCCGCTCGACGGCAAGGCCGACGGAGATTTCGTGCATGAGTTTGGAAGAAGCTACGCTAGCGCTGTTTGCCGCCTGCAACAGCGCGCGAATCCTTGCTTATCTGCCACAAATCCACAAAGCAGCTATTGATACCACCGGTGCCTCAGCCATCTCGAGTACGACTTGGCTGCTCTTCCTGGTGGCTCACTTGTCGACGATCGCTCACGCGCTCATCAATCTCAAGGACTTGTGGCTCGCGGCCTGCTTTGCTGGCAATGCAGTGTGCTGCATCGCGATTCTGAGCATCTCCTGGTGGAAGCGGCGCCAATTCCTCGCTCGCGTTCGCGGATCCGATAAGCAAAGTAACGTTATTCCACTGACCTGAAGTGCGCTGCGCGGGCTTCGCGCATATCGCCCAAAGTGGGGTGAGGGGCCTTGGCCGGCGATGGCTTTGGCCGCCGCCCCTCACCCTAGCCTGCACCATGCGCGGGGACGCGGTGCAGGAACGCGCTATTTCGCAGCGAGGAAGTTGCGGTGGATCCAGCGGCCATCGGTCGTGCGTGCCTCGACCTTCAGCACGTCGGCGCTCTCCTTGGTCTCGTGCTGGGCAATGTCGGCGAGTGCGCGCGTGCTTGCCTTGCCGTCCTCTGCAGCCGAGAGGAATTTCTCGACGTCGGCGATGGCCGGTGCGGCTGCAAGTGCGGCGGCGACATCCTTGGCTGGGTTTGCGAGTGCCTCGGTCGCGGCAGCACGCACGAGCTTCGGCCACATCTTCCGGAAGAGTCCGTTCGACGGGTAGATGTCAGCGCCCGTGACGGTGCCATTGATCGCGATCACCACGCCGATGACGTCATTGTCGTTGAGCGCCTTGGCTTCGAGCGCGGTGACGAACGCCGCCTGCGCCTTCTGGAGACGTTCGTTCTCGAGCGTGAGCTGGAGGCTGGTCTTGGACTTCTCCGAGGCCATGGATGATGCGAGGCGCGTGCCGAGCTGCTGCTGGGCTGCAGCGACGCTGCTCCACACCTCACCCTGGCCGCTCGCTCCACGCGGGTGGGCCTCCTGGATGATGCGCTGGGGATCGCGCGCGGGCGGCTCCACGGAAGGCCGGACCTGATTGATGAGCGGTTGGGCGCTCAACCCATCGCGCCATGCGCCACGCTCCGGCGGTGGCGCGGCACGCTGCGTCGGACGCGACTCCGCCGCTGCAACGGGCGCGCGGGCGATCGCGATCTTGGCCGTGCGCGAGAAGAGCTGCGCATTCGAGGCCGAGAACTTCTTTACGTCCTCGGTGCCGCGGCTACTCCAGCGCCCCTGTTCCACGCAGTACGCGCCGATGGCAATTTGGCCGGAGTTCGGAGGGATCAGCAGGCTCGTCGTGAGCACGCGGTCCTGCTGGCCGCCTTTGACGAGGTCGCCGAACTGGATGAAGACCGGCTCGCTGCTGGTGTTCTCGATTTTGAGCTCGCGCACGTTGCCCGTCTCGTGGACGACGACGCTGCCTTTGGCGAGCGCTTCCTCGAGCGTTGCGGGCGTGGGGCCGGCAATCGAGCTGCCGCGCACGAGATACACGGCGAGGTTCTCATGGGTGAGCGGCGCAGCGATCTTCATCGCCGGATCGGGTGCTGCAGTGGCGACGGCCGCCATGCCGATTCCGGCGGCAGCGAGGGCGATCGGGGCGGCAAAGCGGAAATGCATCGAGTGTCACTCCCTGAAAATCGGTGCGAAGGACGCAGTCCACATGCAACTAGTCTTTGTTCCGGGCCGTATTTCGGAGGCATTGCGGATCGGCAGGGGCCTTTTGGCGGCGGATCGTAGGCCCCGGCGTGAACGGTTGATAAAAGCTCAATCAGTCGTTATCCACCGCCGACCGGCGTTGCTTGCTCTTGTTGCAAGCCCGGTAGTACATTGAGGCACTTGGATAATCCCGCAGTCCGTGCCCAGATGGGTGAGGTTGCGAAACCCAGCCAAACGGAAGAGATCTTGCCCATGTCGCTTGAAACCGAAGCCGTACTCGACCGCAGGAGGCTGCGTCGGCGCGCCTCGTTCTGGCGCGGGCTCGCGATCCTCGCCGTCGTCCTTGCCATCGGTGCCGCCATCGGCCTCAGTGCCAATCAGAGCTCGACCATCGGCACCAAGCAGATCGCGCGCGTGACGATCGAGGGCGTGATCACCGAGGATCGCAAGCAGCTCGAGCTGCTGAAGCGCGTCGCCGATGCCCGCAATGTCGAGGCGCTCATCCTCTTCATCAACAGCCCCGGCGGTACGACGACCGGTGGCGAAGCCGTGTACGAAGCCATCCGCAAGGTGGCCGAGAAGAAGCCAGTGGTCGCGCAGTTCGGCACGGTCGCGACGTCGGCCGCCTACATCGCGGGCCTCGCCACCGACCAGATCGTCGCGCGCGGCAACTCGATCACGGGCTCGGTCGGCGTGATCTTCCAATGGGCCGAGGTGACGGACCTCATGGCCAAGCTCGGTATCAAGATGCACGAGGTGAAGAGCGGGCCACTCAAGGCCACGCCCTCGCCCTTCCAGCCGACGGACGAGGCAAGCAAGGCCGTGGCGCAGGAAATGATACAGGAATCGCTCGGCTGGTTCGTTGGGCTCGTGTCTGAGCGGCGCGGCATCGATACTGCCGCCGTGCCCGGCCTCATGCAGGGCCGCATCTACTCGGGACGCGAGGCGCTCGGCTACAAGCTCGTCGACCGCATTGGCGGCGAGGACGAGGTGCGGCGCTGGCTCGAAGACACCCGCGGTGTCACGAAAGACTTGAGGATCGTGGACTGGAAACCCAAGCGGGATCCCGCCTGGGGCCTGCTCGGCGATACGGCTATGGCCGTTGCACTGTGGGTCGGCGGCCCGCTCGGCGAGGTGGCGACTAGACTAATGAATGCACGGGTGCTCGCGACGTTGCAGCTTGACGGTCTTGTTGCAGTTTGGCAGCCTTTAGAAAATCGATGAATTTCAAGAAAGTTCACTGGGGAGCGAGGCAGCTGTGATCAAATCCGAACTTATACAGAAGATCGCTGCGGCGAATCCGCATTTGTTTCATCGTGACATCGAGCGCATTGTGAATGTGATTTTCGATGAGATCGTCGAGGCCCTCGCCAAGGGGGACCGGGTCGAGCTCAGGGGCTTTGGCGCCTTTACCGTCAAGCATCGCCCCCCGCGCACGGGCCGCAATCCGCGTACTGGGGCGACAGTCTCGGTCGGTCAGAAGTTCGTCCCGTTCTTCAAGACGGGCAAGGAGCTGCGCGAGCGTCTTAACGGCGACGCCGGCTAGGCTGGGACAAAACGGTGCGCGAGGCCCGGGCGGAGGGCAGCGGCGCAAGCTGATGCCGGGTGGAGACCTCTCCCCCGTAGGGGTTGGAGGCTGAAGTCGTGCTGAGGCGTATCGTCTGGTTGCTGGTCGCATTTCCTGCTGCCGCCATCCTTGTCACGCTCGCCGTCGCCAACCGTCATCCGGCGCGGCTGGTGCTCGATCCATTTCGGCCCGAGACGCCGGTTCTCTGGATCGACCTGCCATTCTACGCTTACCTGCTCATCGCTCTCGTGATCGGCGTTGCTCTCGGTGGCACGTCGATGTGGATGACCCAGGCCCGATGGCGTCGCACCGCACGGCGCCGCGCGCAGGAGGCACTGCGCTGGCAGGCCGAGGCCGATCGCCTGGCGCGTGAGCGGGATCAAACTCTCGCGGCTCAGCGGCGCGAACAGGGCGCAGGCAAGGCGCTCGCGGTTGCTGGGCGCTAGGCGCACCGTTCCAACAAACTCCGATAAATCCCCTCTCCCCGCCGTTGCGGGGAGATGGTTAGGGTGAGGGGCGGCGGCATACGCTGACCTAGGCATTTGTTGCCGCCCCTCATCCCGACCTTCTCCCCGTGAAGGACGGGGGGAAGGGGAAGTTTCTCCCTCCAGCCCGCGGCCACGAATTCGACTTGTCGACATGGCCGCCGTGGGCATAGCACCACCTATCGAAAGCGAAGCACCTCTTCCCAGCAGCCCGCGGCCAACACACAAGTCATGCACGCCCACCTTCTCATCGCGCTCGACTGGTTCGGCATCGCCGTGTTTGCGGCGACCGGTGCGCTTGTCGCTTCGCGCAAGGAGATGGACGTTTTCGGCTTTGCGCTGCTGGCGATCGTGACGGGCGTCGGCGGCGGCACGGTGCGCGACCTGCTGCTCGGGCGGCTGCCGGTCTTCTGGGTGCAGGAGCCGGCCTACATCCTCGTCTGCGTGATCGTGGCGGTTATTTTGTTCTTCACGGCGCACCTGCCGGACTCGCGCTATCGCCTGCTGCTCTGGTTCGACGCGATCGGGCTCTCGTTGTTCGCGGTGGTGGGCGCGGATCGTGCCCTCGACGTGATTCCGAGCCCAATCATTGCCGTCGTGATGGGTGTCGTGACGGCGACCTTCGGCGGCATCATCCGCGATATTCTCGGCGGCGAGGTACCGGTGCTGCTGCGGAAGGAAATCTACGTCACGGCGGCGCTGGCGGGCGCGGCGGTCTACGTCGGTGGACAGGCGGCAGGTCTCTCTGAGCCCAACGCGCTGCTGGCGGGATTTCTGACCTGCCTCGCCGTGCGTGGCCTCGCGCTCTGGTTCGGCTGGTCGCTGCCGCCCTATCGGGCGCGGCCCGGGCGCCCGCAGGATGGCAGCAGGCGTTGATCCGGGCTCCGAAAACCGGCATAGGATGCCGGCATCCGCGGCTTCTGCCGCTTAACCATTATGCTCGGACGGGCGAATGTCGGTGAAGGTCAAAATCTGCGGGATCAAGACGCCGGAGGCGCTCCATGCAGCGCTTGCCGCGCGCGCGGATTTTGTCGGGCTCAATTTCTATTCGCCGAGCCCCCGTAGCCTCTCGCCCGACATGGCCGCGGAGCTTGCCGAACTGATGCGCGACCGTACCGCGATCGTGGCGCTTGTCGTGGATGGCGAAGACGCCTTCATCGATGAAATCGTGCGCAAGGTCGAGCCCGATTTCCTCCAGCTCCACGGCTCCGAGAAGCCCCAACGTGTCGCCGAGATTACGCGGCGCTGGGGCAAGCCGGTGATCAAGGCCATCAAGGTCGAGACGGCGGCCGACGCTGCCGAGGCACTCGCCTATGCTGATGTCGCGCGCTTCATCCTGTTCGATGCCAAGGCGCCGAAGGATCTTGCCGGCGCACTGCCGGGCGGCAACGGCCTCGCCTTCGACTGGCACCTGCTCGACGGCGTGAAGGACCGCGTGCCGTATCTTCTTTCGGGTGGGCTCACGCCGGAGAATGTCGGTGCCGCGATCACGGCGACCGGCGCCACGATGGTGGATGTCTCCTCCGGTGTCGAGACGGCGCCTGGCATCAAGAGCCCCGACCTGATCCGCCGCTTCATCAACGCCGCCCGCGCGGTACACGCCCCTGTCTGATACGCGCAACATGCGCCCGAACTGGATACGCAGAGATCATGGCTTCCCCGACCAAAACCGAGACGCAGGCGCCGAACAGCTACCGCGCCGGTCCCGATGATCACGGCTTCTTCGGCCTCTATGGCGGCCGCTTCGTCGCCGAAACGCTCATGCCGCTCATTCTGGAGTTGGAGCAGGCCTACGAAGCCGCGAAGAACGACGCAGGCTTCCAGGCCGAGCTGCGCGATCTCCTGGAGCACTACGGCGGCAGGCCCAGCCCGCTCTATTTTGCCGAGCGCCTGACGGAGCATCTGAAAGGCGCCAAGATTTACTTTAAGCGCGATGAGCTCAATCACACGGGCAGCCACAAGATCAATAACTGCCTCGGCCAGATCCAGCTCGCACGCCGCATGGGCAAGACGCGCATCATCGCTGAGACAGGCGCCGGCCAGCATGGCGTCGCAGTCGCGACGGTGTGCGCGCGCTTCGGCCTACCGTGCGAGATCTACATGGGCGCCACCGACGTCGCGCGGCAGTCTCCGAACGTCGCGCGCATGCACATGCTCGGCGCCAAGGTGAATTCCGTGACGTCCGGCGCGGGTACGCTCAAGGACTCCATGAACGAAGCCTTACGCGACTGGGTGACCAACGTCCGCGATACCTACTACATCATCGGCACGGCGGCCGGCCCGCACCCCTATCCCGAGATGGTGCGCGACTTCCAGTCCGTGATCGGGAACGAGGTGCGTGCACAGATGATGGAGCGCGAGGGGCGCCTTCCGGACACGCTCGTCGCGGCGATCGGTGGCGGTTCGAATGCCATCGGTCTCTTCCATCCCTTCCTCGACGACAAGTCGGTCAAGATCTTCGGCGTCGAAGCCGCGGGGCATGGCCTCGACGTGCACAACGGCCATAACGCGTCGATGACCGGCGGTCGCCCCGGTGTCCTGCATGGCAACCGCACGTACCTGATCCAGGACGAAGACGGCCAGATCCTCGAAGGTCATTCGATCTCTGCGGGTCTCGACTATCCGGGCGTCGGCCCTGAGCATTCCTGGCTCAAGGATACGGGCCGCGTCAGCTACGTGCCGATCACCGACAAGGAGGCGCTCACGGCCTTCCAGCTCTGCGCTAAGCTCGAAGGCATCATCCCGGCGCTCGAGCCCTCGCACGCGCTCGCCTACGTGATGAAGCTCGCGCCCACGCTGCCGAAGGACGATCTCCTTGTCATGAACATGTGCGGACGCGGCGACAAGGACGTGTTCGCCGTCGCCGGCTACCTCGGCATGAAGATCTAGTGTGATGATCGAGATATTCGCCCCATCTCGCGGCACGGTATCGAGCGAATTTCTCGATCTGAATTACACTAGCAAGATCATGATGCTAGTGGCCCTTTTGATTCCGAAGTTCGCTCCAGGTGCTAGCATCGAGGCATGGCGAACTTCGGAATCGGGACACTAGCCGCTGAGGGGGAATGGAGGGAATGGCCGTGGATATCGAGCAGCGCGTCGAGGATCTTCTTAAGCACACGGGCGTGTGGGACGAGACCAAGGAGACGCTGCGTGAGCTTCTTGCCGAGCACAAGGCCGGCAAGCTCGATCCTGAAGACGCACGCTACATCGAAGGCCTGCACAAGAAGGTGTTCCAGGGGCGCAATTCGGCGGCCGGACCGACAGCGCCGCTCGCGAAGGCGGGTGCGCAAGGCACGCGCGATGTTCGCGAGGTCAAGGCCGACAACGACGATACGGCGACGCAGCGTGCGCCCTCCGGACTAGCAACGGGCGAGTTGATCGCGGCACTGCGCCGGGACATCGACGACATTGTCACGCCGGCGGACATGCCCGAAGCCGAGGAGATGCTCAGGCACGCTCTCCACGCGGCACTCGTAGCCAAGCTCGACGAATACGAAGCCAAGGAAGAAGGCTGATCACTCAATGCGCCCCGAGACCCGTATCGACCGCTGCTTTGCCGCGCTGAAGCGTGAGGGACGCCCCGCGTTCGTGGCCTTCGTCACGGCCGGCGATCCCGACTACGAGACGTCCAAGACCATCCTGCTCGGTCTTCCCGAGGCGGGTGCCGATGTCATCGAGATTGGCATGCCGTTCTCCGATCCCATGGCCGACGGCCCGGCCGTGCAGGCGTCGTCGCTGCGCGCGCTCAAGGCCGGCCAGACAATGAAGCGCACGCTCCAGCTCGTGCGCGAATTCCGCACCAAGGACAATCTCACGCCGATCATCCTGATGGGGTACTACAACCCGATCTATGTCTACCCGAGCGCCGCCTTCCTCGACGAAGCCCGGGATTCGGGCGTCGATGGAATGATTGTCGTCGACGTACCGCCCGAGGCCGACGAGGAGCTCTGCCTGCCGGCTATGCAGCGAGGATTGAGCTTCATCCGCCTGGCTACGCCGACCACGGACGATGCCCGTCTGCCGGCCGTTCTCGCGAACACTTCGGGCTTTGTCTACTATGTTTCCATCACAGGGATTACAGGGGCGGCCGCGCCGGTGGTATCGGATGTGCGCGCTCAGGTGGCGCGCATCAAGCGCTCGACGCCGCTACCTGTGGTCGTAGGTTTTGGCGTTCGCACGCCGGAACAGGCGCGGACGCTCGCGGACTGCGCCGACGGCGTGGTGGTGGGCTCGGCTCTGGTCGAGACGATCCGGACGACGCTTGGGTCTGATGGCAAAGCGGGGCCGGATACCGTTTCCTCCGTGCACAGGATCGTTCACAATCTGGCGTCGGGATTGCGTAGCGCTGCGGCGCGTGTTTGATGTGCACATCGACGAAGACGAATCGGTCACGTCGTTAAGGATCACGAGAGCGGCGGTCCCTGGCGCCACAGGTTAGCCATAATTCGGCGCCGATTGATCGCTGTGCTGCGTGTGATCCGCGATTACCGCGAATAGGGCCCAGGGTAGCGCCGAGCGCGCGGGCGTAGTAGGCGAAGCGGCCGGCCCGGGATAGAGACTGCTCCAAGGAGCTGCAGTAGCGTGAACTGGATCAACAACGTCGTCCGCCCGAAGATTCGGAGCCTGCTCACGACCCGTCGTGAGCCGCCGGATGACTTCTGGAAAAAGTGTCCGGGTTGCGGGCAGATGTCCGACCGGCGGACGCTCGAGGAAGCCCAGCTCGTTTTCCCGTGCTGCGGCCATCACGACCGCATGTCGGCGGACCAGCGCGCGAAGCATATCTTCGACGGCGGCAGCTATACGCGCCTGCCCTCGCCGAGCGTTCCGGTCGATCCGCTCAAATTCCGCGACGGGCGCCGCTATACGGACCGCCTCAAGGACAGCAAGGCCGCGACCGGCCTCGATGATGCGGTGCTGCTGGCCGACGGCAAGATCGGCGGTCAGTCCGTAACGATCGCCGCGCAAGACTTCCGCTTCATGGGCGGATCCCTCGGCATGGCCGCCGGCGAGGCCATCATCACCGGCATGATGCACGCCGTGGCCAAGGGCTACCCCTTCATCCTCTTCGCGGCCTCGGGCGGCGCACGCATGCAGGAGGGTATTCTCTCGCTCATGCAGATGCCGCGCACGACGATTGCCGTGCAGAAGCTGCGCGAGGCTCATCTTCCCTACATCGTCGTGCTCACCGATCCGACGACAGGCGGCGTGACGGCGTCCTATGCCATGCTCGGCGACATTCAGATTGCCGAGCCCGGTGCGCTGATCTGCTTTGCTGGCCCGCGCGTGATCCAGCAGACCATCCGCGAGCAGCTGCCGGAAGGTTTTCAGCGCGCCGAGTATCTGCTCGCACACGGCATGATCGACATGGTCGTGCACCGCCACAAGCTGACGGAAACGCTCGCGCGCATCGTCGGCATCCTCATGGCGGGCCGTGCGAAGATCGTGGCGACGGCCAAGAGTTCGGATCCATTGAAGCACGTCAACGGATACGTCAACGGTAAGCCGGTCGACGCCAAGCTGCTCGGCCCTAGCCCGCGCGATGCGGAGACGGTCGACGTCGAGCCGGTGTCGGACGACGAGCGTTTCGTCACGCAGTCCAAGAAGGGTCCGATACGCGGTGGTGACGCAGCGCCGAAGCCGCCGGTGAAGGGTTCCCCCAATACTCCCTGACGCTCACTACGCGGAGTCGGCGCTCCATGGCTGTGGCGGCGGGCTCCTGCGCATGTTCAGCGAGGTCGGACAGTCTTCCCCATGACCAGCCTCGATGATCTTCTCGCGCGCATGAAGCAGCTCCATCCGCTGCTCATCGACCTCTCCCTCGATCGCGTCGAGCGACTGCTCGCGGAGCTCGGCAGCCCGCATGAGCAATTGCCACCTGTTGTGCACATCGCCGGCACCAACGGCAAAGGCTCCACGACGGCCTTCCTCAAAGCAATGCTCGAAGCGGCAGGTAAGCGCGTACACGTCTATACCTCGCCGCATCTCGTGCGTTTCAGCGAGCGTATCGCGCTCGGCGGACCCAATGGCGCGCAGCCGATCGACGAGGCCGCGCTCGCCACCCTGCTGAGCCGCGTCGAGAAAATTAACGCGGGCCAGCCGATCACCTTCTTCGAGATCACGACGGCGGCCGCTTTCCTAGCCTTCGCGGAGACCCCCGCGGATTTCGTGCTGCTTGAAGTCGGCCTCGGCGGCCGGCTCGATACGACAAATGTGGTCGCAAAGCCGGCGCTCACTGTCATTACGCCGATCTCCATGGATCACGCCGATAAGCTCGGCGATACCGTCGAGAAGATCGCGGCCGAAAAGGCAGGCATCATGAAGCGCGGCGCGGCTTGCGTCGTTGCGCGCCAGACGCCCGAGGTCGATGACGTGCTCAACATCGAGGCGCGCCGACGTGGCGCACGGCTCATCCGCTGGGGCGAGCAATTCGATGCCTTCGCGCAGCGCGGTCGCCTCGTCTTCCAGCGCGAAGACCAGCTACTCGATCTGCCGATGCCGGCGCTCATTGGCCCGCATCAGATTGTCAATGCCGGCACGTCGGTGGCGGCGGCGCTGGAGCTCGGCATCGACGAGCGCGCCATTGCCGCGGGCCTGACGGGAGCGCGCTGGCCGGCGCGCATGCAGCTTCTCGGCCGCGGTGCGCTCACGCGCGATCTGCGGCCCGAGATCGAGGTCTGGCTCGACGGCGGGCACAATCCTGCTGCCGGCGAGGTGATCGCGCGCACGCTTGCCGATCTCGAGGAGCGCTCGCCGCGTCCCCTCGCACTGGTGGTCGGCATGATGGGCCAGAAAGACGCCGCCGGCTTCCTGCAGCCGTTCGCCGGTCTCGCGCGGCAGGTCGTGACCGTGCCGGTGCCCGGCGCGCATATGCCGCCCGTGAAGCCCGAGGTGCTGGCCGATGTGGCGCGCCGGGTCGGCCACAATGCCGTGGCTGCCGAGGGCGTGGAACAGGCGCTCGATATTGCCGCGCGCACTACGGACGGCCCGCTGCGCATTCTCATCTGCGGCTCGCTCTACCTGGCCGGGCACGTTCTGGCCCTCCAGGACGGGCGCGAGACGCAAAGCAATTGAGCTGGCAACTGAGCCGGGCAACCGAGGTTGCGCAGCCGAGCGGCCTGGGATAAAGAGCTGTGGCCTTTTCGCGCCCGGCCTTCCGGCGCAGTGGAAAGCTTCGGGCGCGTAGCTCAGCGGTAGAGCACACCCTTCACACGGGTGGGGTCACAGGTTCAATCCCTGTCGCGCCCACCATGGGCTTCCAGAACACCCTCCAGCAGCTGATATCCATCCGGTGCCCAAAATGCATGAGCGCACCGCACACTGCCATTCTTCGTTGCTCAAAAGCCGATATTGGACGACCTTCGCGTCATCGTGACTGTCCCACGCAATAAGGAAACGTCCATCATGCGCCCCAACCGCCTTCGCGCCCTCCTGAATGCGAACCAGCCGACCATCGGCACACATCTGCTGTCGAGTTGGCCGACGCTCGTCGAGCTGATCGGCGATGCCGGCAACTACGACTACGTCGAGTTCACGGCCGAGTACGCGCCATTCACCATGCACGACTTGGACAATCTCGGCCGGGCGCTGGAGCTCAAAAATCTCGGCGGCATGATCAAGGTCGAGCAGACGCAGTGGACGCATCAGTCCATGCGGGCGATCGGCTCGGGCTTCCAGAGCATCCTGTTCGCGGATGTGCGCACCGTTGCCGACGCGGAAGCCTGCATCGCGGCCGTGCGCGCGGAAACGCCTGGCACCGGCGGACGTCTGGGCGTCGGCATGCGGCGCGACGTCGGCACCGTGCGCGAAGGCGGCTCGCCGGCCTATGTCGAGGCGCTCAACGACGTCGTGATCGCCATCATGGTCGAAAAGCGGGAGTGCGTCGAAGATCTCGATGCGATCCTGTCTGTCAAAGGCATCGACATGGTGCAGTTCGGAAGCTCCGACTATTCCATGAGCCTCGGCCTTACCGGTCAGCGGACGCATCCCGACGTCGTGAAGGCGGAACGGAAGACCATCGAGACGGCATTGAAGATGGGCCTGCATCCGCGCGTGGAACTCGCCGACATCAAGCTGGCGGCGCCGTACATCGAGATGGGCGTAAAGCACTTCTGCATCGGGTGGGACGTCCGCATTCTCTACAACTGGTGGCAGGCCAACGGTGCGGGCATCCGCGGCATGCTGGGGGGCTCGAGTCCAGCCTCTCCCGAAAAGAAGCCCGCGAGCACGTACTAAGCCTTTCGCCGTCGCCCAAAGGGTCGGAGTAGATCGTTCCGACCCTTCACAGGGCGGGCCCCAGGTTTAATCCCGCCGCGTCCACCATGATTGCGCTATCAATCCAGGCTCTTGGCATGTGGCGTCCCGCCGCTTGACCCTGCCCGGGGAGCGGTGAATGCTGTCGTGCAATTGCGACAATGAGCTGACATGTTCGTAACCGCTCTGCTGCGGCACGGCGGGATGGCCGAGCGCAGCTCAACTATCGGGTGGGGTTCATGAATATCGTGATGGTCGGTTCGGGGTATGTCGGGCTCGTATCGGGAGCCTGCTTTGCCGACTTCGGGCACAACGTGACCTGCGTCGACAAGGACGCGCGCAAGATCGAGGCCCTCAACGAAGGCCGCATCCCGATCTATGAGCCGGGTCTCGCCGAGCTTGTTGCCAAGAACATGAGGAGTGGCCAGCTCAGCTTCACGACCGAGCTTGCCGAGCCCGTATCGACGGCCGATGCCGTCTTCATTGCAGTCGGCACACCATCGCGTCGCGGCGACGGCCACGCGGATCTCTCCTACGTGCACGAAGCGGCGCGCGAGATCGCTCGGGCCGTGAAAGGCTTCACCGTGGTCGTAACGAAGTCTACGGTGCCCGTCGGAACGGGCGACGACGTCGAGCGCATTATCGGCGAGACGAACAACGAGGCCGACGTCGCCGTCGCCTCCAATCCCGAGTTCCTGCGCGAAGGCGCCGCCATCTCCGACTTCAAGCGCCCCGACCGCATTGTCGTCGGCACCGACGATGACCGCGCGCGCAAAGTGATGAATGAGGTCTATCGGCCGCTGTTCATCAATGCGTCGCCGATGATGTTCACCTCGCGTCGCACGGCCGAGCTCATCAAGTACGCGGGCAATGCCTTCCTCGCGATGAAGATCACCTTCATCAACGAAATTGCCGATCTCTGCGAGAAGGTCGGTGCCAACGTGCAGGAAGTGGCGCGCGGCATCGGCGCGGACAACCGCATCGGCAGCAAGTTCCTGCACGCCGGGCCAGGTTACGGCGGCTCGTGCTTCCCGAAGGACACGGTGGCGCTGGTCAAGACGGCGCAGGACAATGATGCGCCGCTGCGACTCATCGAGGCGACGGTCGCGGTGAACGACTCGCGCAAGCGGGCCATGGCGCGCAAGATCATCTCTGCCATGGGCGGCGACGTGCGCGGCAAGACCATCGCGATCCTCGGCCTCACCTTCAAGCCTAATACCGACGATATGCGAGAGTCGCCGGCGCTCTCGATCGTACAGGCCTTGCAGGACGCAGGCGCGATCATCCGCGCTTACGACCCAGAAGGCATGGAGCAGGCCAAGCAGTTTATGACGGACGTCGCCTACTGCAAGAATGCCTATGAGGCGGCGAAGGACGCATCTGCGATCGCCTTGATCACCGAATGGGACCAGTTCCGCGCTCTCGATTTCAAGCGGCTGAAGAAGGCCGTTGCTGTTCCGCTTCTGGTCGACCTGCGCAATGTCTACCGGCCCGAAGAAGTGAGCCG
>JALHMB010000006.1:215000-511555 GCA_022844275.1 Hyphomicrobiaceae bacterium | reverse complement strand
GCCTTGATCACCGAATGGGACCAGTTCCGCGCTCTCGATTTCAAGCGGCTGAAGAAGGCCGTTGCTGTTCCGCTTCTGGTCGACCTGCGCAATGTCTACCGGCCCGAAGAAGTGAGCCGGCATGGCTTCACCATTGTCGGCATCGGCCGGAAGGCCTAGCATATGCGCTGACTTCCAGAACGGCTTTGATCGTTGCCGGCCCGCGGCGGCATCCGCCACGCGAGCCCGAGAATGTGCGGCGCACGTCGACCGTGCACCGTGTCAATCAGGAGGAAACTCGCGATGCTGAAGTTCTACTTCTCCGGCGCTCCGAACCCGACCAAGATCGCGCTCTTTCTCGAAGAGTCGGGTCTTCCCTACGAGCCCATCCCGATCGATACGCGCAAAGGGCAGCAGTTCTCGCCTGAGTTCATTGCCATCAATCCGAACTCCAAGGTGCCGGCCATCGTCGACGGCGATGCGAGAGTGTTCGACTCGAATGCGATCCTTCTTTATCTCGCCGAAAAGACCGGGAAGTTCCTTCCGCCCAATACCCCTGCCAATCGCGGCGAGCTGCTCTCCTGGCTGATGTTCGTCGCCTCGGGCGTTGGCCCTTATTCGGGCCAGGCCGTGCACTTCCAGCACTACGCGCCGGAGAAGCTACAGTACGCGATTACGCGCTATGTCTTCGAGGCCGAGCGCCATTTCGGAATTCTCAATGACCGCCTCGCATCGAACCGGTACATGGTCGGCGACACGTATACGATCGTCGACATGGATGTCTGGGGCTGGGCGCGCCTCATTCCCATGGTGCTCTCGAAGGAAGCCTGGGCGAAGTTCCCGAATCTGAAGCGGCTCGTCGACGAGATTGAGGCGCGGCCCGCGGCGCAGAGTGCGCTCAAGCTCAAGGAGCGCTTCACCTTCAAGACGGAGAACGACGAGGAAGCGCGCCGCAACATGTTCCGCCACATCAAGACTTGATCGGTAGCGGCATATGGCCGGCGAGATCAGCGAGGCGGAAGCCACGGGCGAGATCGCGACGATCTTCGCGGAGCTGCGGACACTCTGGGGCGTGCCCTACGTGTCCGCCATCCATCGATATCTCGCGGCAAAGCCCGGCTTTCTCGAATGGTCCTGGGATGCGGTCGCGCCCGTCTTCCGAGATGGCAGTGGGCAGGAGGCGGCTTGGCGCGCAGCGGCGGACCTCTCCGTGCCCCCGCTCGATCCCATTCCAGCAGCGGCCTTGCGCGTGTGGGGCATCGACGCGACGGCACTCGCGGCCGTGCGCACGGCGGCCGAGGGATTTGTCCGCGTCGCGCCGGTCAATATGGTCTTCGCCGGCCTGCTGAAGCAGCTACTCGAAGGCGCTGTGCCGGCGGGCGCTGCCTCGCGAAGAGCATTGCCGGCGCCGGCCCCGTTGCCGGCCCCGCCGGAGATGGTGGATCTCGGCCTACTCGATCCGTCGGCACGCGCGGCGACGATGCTGCTCGCTTCGGAAATGGGCGGGAAGCCGTTCGTGCCCGGGCTCTATCGGATGCTGGCGCACTGGCCGGGGCTCATGGCCCATCTCGCGACGGCACTCGGCCCGCGTCTCACGAGTGGACCGGTAACGTCTGCGTTCGACGAGCTGCGCCGACGCATCGATACGGCTGTGCCCGAGGTGCTCGCGAGCCTGCCGCCTGTCTCGTCGTCGCGGCCGCGTCCCTCGGGTGCTGATCTCGCGGACTTCTTCAATGTCGGCCAGACGTACCGGCGTACGAGTCCCGAGCTGGTCGTCGTCGGCAAGTTGCTGGCGGACGCGCTGCCGAAATCGATCGACTAGGTCCCGACCGTCAGCGGTGCCGTGAAGCGCTGCAGGGTCGCGATCACGCTGTTCGCGACGGTGAGACCGGTCCGCGGGTTCTCGGGCGACGGGATATTGGCGACCGTCATCTTCACGCTTCCCGAGTCCGAGCTGACCGTCACCGTGTGCGTGTTGCGGTCCACACCTGGATCCGCCCACACTTCGACCTGCGTCGCATCCGGCCCGACGCCTGCAAGCCCGAGCGCTGCGGCGACATTGACGTTCGCCGGGAATGCCTTCGCCGCCGCTCGCGCAGTGCCGCGAAACACGCAAAGCGGCGCTGTAAGGTTGTCGACGCTAATATTGTTCTCGACGAGATAGGGCGCGCCGGCGAGGCCGTTCGGCGGCTTTCTGGTTTCGAGGCGGACTTCGTGGATCTTTCCGACGGCCATGGCGCGCACTGTGTCGAGACCAAGCAGGGCGCCCGTCGGCACGACGATGCGCGCACCCGTCGTCTTCGCCTTCTCGACGAGATCCATGTTGCCGATCAGCGCGCCGACCGACAGCGGCAGGAACCAGCGCCCGCGCGCGATCGCTGCGTCCGCAACCTCGCGGAAGACCGCAGCCGGCACACATTCGATGATGATGTCCGCGCGCTCGGCAAGCTCGGCGAGCCCCACGACAGCAGGCGGCGACTTCAGCTCGGCAACCCGCGCCCGGCCTCGCGCCTCATCCTTCGCACTGACGGCGGCGAGGGAGATGCCCGGCACGGCACCGCCATCGACCATTTTGGCGACTTTGAGACCGATGGCGCCGAGGCCGGCGATCGCGAGTGTGTAGGCCATAGGTCTCTCTCTCCATATCAGTGGGCGGATTTCCTGCGCATTCGTCGCAAGACCCGCGTTTTGATTATGCCTCCCTACCATAATCCGCGCCGGGCGTTGCCGTCAGGGCCTGAGTTCGCTATGCCGCCATGGAGAATTCCTCAGAAGGAGTGGTCACTATGGGTGAGACAATCGGCTGGATCGGCGTCGGCAGCATCGGCCACCGCATGGCGAAGCATCTGGCCAAGGCCGGGTACGCGCTGGTCGTGGCGGATGCCGGCAGCACCGCACGCGCGCCGGAAGGCAGCAAGATCGCCAAGTCGAACGCCGAGGTCGCCGCCAGCGCCGAGACCATCATCCTCTCGCTGCCCGATGGCAAGATCAGCGTCCTCGTCGCCAAGGAAATCGCCGGCGCACCGGGCCGCAAGGCCAAGACGGTGATCGACACCTCGACTATCGGCATCGACGCTGCGGAGGAAGCCGCCGGCATTCTCGCCGCCGCCGGCGTTACGTACATCGATGCGCCCGTCTCGGGCGGCATTGCCGGCGCCGACAAGGCCACGCTCTCGGTCATGATGGCCTGCGCGCCCGAAGCCTATGAGCGCTTCCAGCCGCTCATGGCGCACATGGGCAAGCCCTTCCACATTGGCCCGAGGCCGGGTCAGGGGCAGACCGTGAAGCTCCTCAACAACTTCCTCTCGGCGGCGGCGCAGTCCGCCAGCTGCGAGGCGATCGCCTTCGGCGTCAAGCAGGGCGTCCCCATGGCCAAGATCCTCGAGGTCGTGAACGTCTCGACCGGACGCAATACGGCGACCGACGACAAGTTCCCGCGCCGGATCATCAATGAGGCCTATGATGCCGGTTTCACAGCGGCGCTGCAGGCGAAGGACGTTCGCCTCTATCTAGAGAACGCAAAGAAGAGCGAAATCCCGAGCCAGGTCGCGACGACGGTCCTGGACGTGTGGAGCAAGTTCGAGAAGGACTGGCCCAACGCCGATATCACGCACATGTACCCCTACACGCGCGATGGCCGTGTGCCGCCGAAGAAGGCCTGAAGCGTTTCGGGTATTAACCGAATTCAAGTCTCAACTGGCCCGCCCGGCGAAAGTCGGGCGGGCTTTTTTGACCTTTCGTCGACGAAAAATATATATATATTTCATTGATTTAATTCATTGGTCTGCCCGGCGTCACCAAGTGGTCCCGGGTTTTAATCAAGTATTAATGAAGGTGAGTAATGCTCAAACAAATCATTCAAAAATTGCTGTAAATTTGCGCCGTATATGGAGTTCGGCGAATGCTCGAGACCGGCCTTGTCCTGGGGATGACTGCGACGCACCTCGGCGTGCCGCTCGCGGATCTCGTGGCATGGGGGCTCATGATCGCACTGCTCGTCGCGCCGGTGGTGCAACTCGACGACAGCCGGCGCCAGCGTCTGATCAAGGCCGCCGCGCGCAATACCTCCGATAAAGTCGGCGTCATTCGCCTCGCTGTTGCTCCGCGCCGCATTCCGGAGGAGCCCCGGGAGGTTGTCGCCGTCGTGCCCGCCGCGACGCGCCTCTCGGCTGCCGAGCAGTGGCAGGCCGTCTCGTGCCTCGTCAGTTCCGGCACAGAGCGCGCCATCGCCGTCGCACGCGATCAAGCAGCCATTCGCCTCGAGCTCGACTCGCTCGACTACTCGCTCGAGAACCTGCGTCGCGAGCTGGCCGCTGTGATGACCCTTCCCTCGGTCACGCGCAGTGCGGACCTCGTGCCGGTGCGCGCCGCCAGCCGCTCGCACGCTCTGGCGGCGTAACGTCGGTCGCTTCGCGAGTGGGGCTTTCGCCCCACACCCCAACCGGGGGACACCCCCGGAGCCCCCGCCTTCTATCAACTTGGAGTGCGCCGCAAGCGCCATTCTTCCCCTTCTCCCCGCTCGCGGGGAGAAGGTCGGGGTGAGGGGCGGGAACTTGCGCGACGTTTGCGTGTGCCGCTGCCCCTTACGTCGTGCTGAAAGCACGCCTCTGGCGTGGCCCGGGGAGAGGGGATGTTTCTTCTCACGTCGAAGACGCGACTAGACCCGCACCGGCAATCCCAACGTCTGCAGAACTGCTAGGGTCGCAGTAACGGTCATCACGGCAATGACGGTGCTGACGGCAACGGCTGCGGAGACGGACCCGACGGCACGCTCGTATCGCGAGGCGAAGATGAAGGCGTTGGCGCCGACCGGCATGCTGGTGAAGACGGCAAGAACGCCGGCCCAAACCGGCGTGAGACCGAACACTGTGATGCCGAGCCACAGCGCCACAGCGGGAAATGCGATCAGCTTCAGCAACACGATCAGCAGCAGCGTCGGCGTCTGGCCGATGAGCTTGTAGCGCGCGAGCGTCATGCCGAGTGCCGTCAGCGATACGGGAATGGCGGCACCTCCGAGCAGCAGGATCAGCTTGTCGAGAACTTCCGGCAAGCCGAAACCGCTCCAGCGCCAGAGCGTACCGATAATGACTGCCGCGATGATCGGATTGCGCAAGAGATCGAGCACGGTGCGCGCGGTCGAGGCGAGCGACCCGATGCCCACGCCGCGCAACGCCAACTCCATGTGCAGCGTGCCGAGCATCCAGAGCAGGATCGAGTCGCACGTGACGAGAATGGCGATCGGCGTTGCGGCTTCGGGCCCGAAAGCCGAGAGGATCACGGGAATGCCGAGCAGAAGCCCGTTTCCGAACACGCTGGCAAAGGCGACGGCCGGCGCGTCGGCGGCAGGTCGGCTCAGCGCGAGCAGTGTCGCGAGACTTGCCGCGATCCAGATGATGATGACGCCCGCAGCGTAAGCGCCCGCGAGCAGCCATGGCGATTGCGCGGGTGGCGCCATCGTCGCCATGGCGCGGAAGAGCAGCGCGGGAATAAGGATCTTGAAGGCGAATTGGCTCAGCAGCGGGCCGGCTTCGTCCGGTATGTAGCGGACGCGGTTCGCGCACCAGCCGATGGCGATCAACCCGAACACGGGCGCGACGAGCATGAAGATCGCGAGCATTGCCGCTCCGGTCTGGTTTTGAGGGCTGGAGCGGTGGTGCTATCCCGCGATCTTTGAGAAGTCGGCGACGCCGAGCGTGGCGGCGCGGATCTGCGAGAGCAGGCGCAGGCGATTGACGCGCAGATCCTTGTTGTCCGCGTTGACGGTCACCTGATCGAAGAAGTCGTCAACGGGCTTGCGCAACTCGGCGAGCGCGTTCATGGCGCCGGTGAAATTCTCGACGGCGATGGCGGCGACGGTATCCTGCTTCACGCTCTCGATGGCCGCGGCGAGCGCGGTCTCGGCCTTGGCTTCGAGTAGCTTGATCTCGTACTCGCCGGTGTAGGTCGTCTTGTCCTTCTTCTCCTCGATGGTGAGGATGTTCGAGGCGCGCTTCACGCCCGCGAGCAGGTTCGCGCCGTCGTCGGTCTTGAGGAAGGCATCGAGCGCCTCGACGCGCTTCACGATCAGCGCGAGATCGTCCTGTCCGCCGAGCGCGAACACGGCGTCGATCAGATCATGCCGCGCGCCCTTCTCGCGGAGGTGAACCTTCAGGCGATCGGCGAAGAAGGAGAGGAGGTCAGAGGAATCCTGTGAAATGCGCCTACTTACATCCAGCCATTTAGATTTGATGGCCTGGAGTTTCCGCTCGATCTCCTGATTGAAGAGATCTGCGAGCAACCCGTGTTGGATTCTACCGGCGTCAGCCGCGTCCAACTCATTGGTTGCTTGCTGAAGTACGAGAAATCTCAAGGCAGTCTGAACCCATTTGAGGATGGGCAACCGCAAATCATTCTCCAGAACGATGCGGATCACGCCGAGGGCTGCGCGCCTCAGCTGATACGGATCCCCCGAGCCGGTCGGCTTCTCGCCGATAGCCCAGAATCCGACGAGCGTGTCGAGCTTGTCGGCGAGCGCCACGGCAATTGCCGTCGCATCGCCCTCGCTCTCCAGCGGCACCGTGTCGGACGGCCCCTTGGGCTTGTAGTGCAGCTCGATGGCGCGCGCGATTTCGGGCTTGGTGCCCGCCTTCTCCGCGTAGTACCGGCCCATGAGGCCCTGCAACTCAGGGAACTCGCCGACCATGCCCGACACGAGATCGGCCTTCGCGAGCTGCGCCGCACGCCGCGCGTCCTCCGGCACCGCATCGACTGCGCCGGCAATCTGGAAAGCCAGCTCGGCGATGCGCTCGACGCGATCCTTCTGGCTGCCGAGCTTCTCGTGGAAGGTAATGCCTTCGAGCGCGAGCGCCATCTCGTCGAGCGGGCGCTTGAGGTCCTGCTCCCAGAAGAAGCGGGCATCGCTCAATCGCGCGCGGATGACCTTCTCGTTGCCGGAGACGATCTGCTTGCCGCCATCTGCTGCAATGAGGTTCGACACGGCGAGAAAGCGGTTGGCGAGCTTGCCCGTCTTCGGATCACGCAGCGAGAAGCACTTCTGGTGCGCCTTCATGGACGTGATGAGGCATTCGGCCGGTACTTCGAGGAAGGCTTCGTCGAAGTGGCCCATGAGCACGGTCGGCCATTCCGTGAGCCCAGCGTTCTCGGCGAGCAGCGCGTCGTCGGCGACCAGCTCCAGCTTGTGCTTTTTCGCCAGCGCCTCGGCCTGCTCGCGGATCATTTCCGCGCGCTCGGAAGCGGGCAGCAGCACCTTCGCCTCCTTGAGCTTCGTGCCGTAGTCCTCGAAGCTCGTGACCGTGAAAGGCGAATTGCCGTGGAAGCGGTGGCCGCGCGTGGTGTTCGAGGCTTCGACGCCGGCCCATGCGAATGGCACGACCTTGCTGCCGAGCAGGCAGAGAATGCCGTGTAGCGGCCGCACCCACGTCTCCGGGCGGCTGCCCCAGCGCTGTGACTTCGGCCACGGGAATTTTTCGAGCACGGCCGGCACGACATTGGCGATAATGTCGGCGGCGGCGCGGCCCGGCTTCTCGATCTTGGCGACGTAGTAGTCGCCCTTCTTGTCGCTGACGACTTCCGCCTCGCCGATCGAAGCGAGACCTGCAGACTTCAGGAAGCCGGCGATTGCCGCTTCGGGCGCACCGACGCGTGGGCCCTTGCGCTCATCCGAGATCGCCGGCGAGCGCGCAGCAACGTCCTTCACGACGAGCGTCAGGCGACGCGGCGTCGAGAAGCTCATGGCTGCGCCCACGGCGAGGCCGGTGGCGGCGAGACCTTCGAGGACGAGGCGCTTCAAATCCTCCGCCGCACGCACCTGCATGCGCGCCGGAATTTCTTCGGAGAACAGCTCGAGCAATAGTTCAGACATGATATGGACCGCGTTACTGCGGGTTGATGCCGAGCTGCACGCCGAGCAGATGCAGCACATATATGGTCGCGCCGATGATGCCGAGCACCAGAAGCACGCGGATCAGCGGCAGCATTTCCTGGAGCATGTTGCCGATCACGTAGCTGATGAACCAGCCGAGCGCGCCGCCGCCGATCAAGCCGGCAAAGCCGACGCCGAGCCCACCCGTCTGAAAGCCGAACCACGCGCCCATTGCCGCAAGTCCGACAATGCCGAGCAGGCTGACCGTGGAGAAAACGCGCATCCAGAGCGGCGGCATCTTGGGAGCGCGCGGCTGCTTTGCCTTGGCCTCCTTGCGTGCGGCTTGCCGCGCCTTCATCGTCCTCATGCGCTGCCTCCCTCGGTCTGCAGCCAGGCGCCACAGCACGCCTTCGCCAGCTCGCGCACGCGCAGGATGTAGCTCTGTCGCTCCGTTACGGAGATCACGCCGCGTGCATCGAGCAGGTTGAAAATGTGCGAAGCCTTGATGCACTGATCATAGGCCGGCAGCGCCAGCAGGTGGCGGCCGCCGCTTGTGTTCGTTGGCGCGCCCTTTGCCAGCAGCGACTGGCATTCGCCCTCGGCATCCTTGAAGTGACGGAGCAGCAGCTCGGTATCGGCGTACTCGAAATTGAAGCGTGAGTACTCCTGCTCGGCCTGCAGGAAGATATCGCCGTACGTGAGCTTGCGCGCGTCATTGCGGCCGTTGAAATTGAGATCGTACACCCGATCGACGCCCTGCACGTACATAGCGAGGCGCTCGAGGCCGTAAGTGATTTCGCCGGAGACGGGATTGCAGTCGAAGCCACCGACCTGCTGGAAGTAGGTGAACTGCGTCACCTCCATGCCGTTGCACCACACCTCCCAGCCGAGACCCCAGGCGCCGAGCGTCGGGCTCTCCCAGTCGTCCTCGACGAAGCGGATGTCGTTGACCGAGGTGTCGATGCCGATGGCGTCGAGGCTCTTGAGATACAGATCCAGGATGTCCGGCGGTGACGGCTTCATGATCACCTGGAACTGGTAGTAGTGCTGCATCCGGTTCGGATTCTCGCCGTAGCGGCCATCCTTCGGCCGGCGCGAGGGCTGCACGTAGGCGGCATTCCAGGCCTTGGGGCCGAGTGCGCGCAACGTCGTTGCGGGATGGAACGTGCCGGCGCCAACTTCCATGTCATAGGGCTGTAGGACGACGCAGCCCTGCGCGCCCCAGAATTGCTGAAGCGTCAGGATGAGGTCCTGAAACGAATGGCGCGGATCAAGCGCACCCGGCAATGCGGTCGCGGTTTCGGAGGGCGACCTTTTCACAGTCGACTGAGGCATGGCCACGGATTTCACTAAGTCAGGGGCTATCGGTCTGGGCGCAATATACGCATTCCGGGCTTCACGTCATTAAGCATTCGGCCTGGGATTTCGACGCCTGGCGGCGAGGTGAGCGGGAGGGAAGGCCAACTGATGGAAATCGTGAGCTGGATCGGTTGGCTCGCGGCAGCACTGGCGGGCTGGATCTGGTCCATCGCCTGGCTGCTCATCGGCGGCTGGGTCTCGACGCTCCTGCAGATCCTCGTGATCGTTTTCCTGGTCTTCGCCTTCAAGTACGGCTGGCGTCGTGCGCCGCTGGAGATGGTGCTGCGTGTGCGACCCGTGGGAGGCTGGCTCTGGCGCTGGATCACATCACGCGAGCCACGCCCTGCTTATGAGAGCGGCGCGGGCGTGCCTCAGGTGCGCATTGTGCGCGTCAAGGAGTTTGGCGACATCAATCTGTCCAGCCTGCTCAACGTGATCATGCTGGCAGGCCTCGGCATGCTTTGGGCGCTGTAAGGCGGTCCTCGCTTCGGCGATCAGTAGTTGCCGAGCGGATTTACCGGGCCGATGCCGCGCAGGATCTGGCCGATGAGGCCCTGATCACGCGATTGGCTCGGCGTCTCGCGCTTCACGTAATCGAAGATCTTGCCGTCCTTGCGCCCGTACTGAGCGACGCGATCGACTGTGCCGACGGGATTGAAGTAAACCGCGAGCACCTTCCGGTCCGTCTCGGTCGGCTTCATGAACGCCATCTGCTGGGTGGTGCTGGAGATGTAGTAATACGCCATGCCGCCGGAGATGCTCGACGTCGTATCGGGCGTGCCGAGCGCGAGGCGCACGGCATCCTGGCTCATGCCGGGCTGGACCTGCTGAAGGTCGCTCTCCTGGAAATGATGGCCGTGCGTCATGGTCGTCGGCGAGCAGGCGCCGGCACCGACCGCAAGTGCTGCAATGAGCGCGCCGATTGCCGGCAGCCGCAAACCTGAACGGACAGAAAGGCGAGAAACGCGTTGGCTCGTCATAACCCCATGCTCCCCCGAGCTGCTCCCCGCCTGCTGGCCGTGCCCCGGTGTGTATCTCGTGAGCGCCGGCACTGCATTGCCGAATCGCCCCCGTGCCGACCTTGACATCCGCCTAGCGTGGGCATCTTACACTGGCAATGCGGCGGCGTCGCCGTTTCCCCGACTGATTGCCGGGCTGGCCAATCCGGGCCGGGTATGTTCAAACCCCCTCAAAGGCACATTCAGCACGTCTTCGGAGCCCTTTGAAAGCAATGCCCTCTGCCCCGTCACCCGCGAAATCTTTCTGGTCGAGCTTCTCGTCTCTGACCCGGCGGGCGCCGCAGCATCGTGCAGGTCAGAGGCTGTACGAGGGAATTGTGGCACAAGCGCGCTCCGAGCCCTTCTACCGCGATCACGGCGTGCCCGATACGGTGCATGGGCGCTTCGAGATGATCGTGCTGCACGTGGCGCTTGTGGTTGGGCGCCTGGGTCGCGAAGGCGATGCAGGGCAGCAGACGGGGCGCGCCATGCTCGAGGCCTTCGTTTCGGACATGGATGATGCCTGCCGCCGTCTCGGTATTGGCGATATGGGCGTGCCCCGCCATGTGAAGAAGGCAGCCGTGGCCGTGCTCGAGCGTGGCAATGCCTATCGCGCGGCCATTGCAGCTGACAGCGATGGCAGCGCGCTTGCGGGTGTGCTGTCCGCTGAGATCTGGCAAGCGCCCGATGCTGCCGCGGATGGCGCGCGCGCGCTCGCGGCGTACGTGCGTCGCGCCGTCGCGTCTCTCGAAATGCAGGATGGTGCAAGCCTCGTTGCCGGTGCGGTCGGCTTTCCCGAGCCGCCGGTGCGCGAAGGAGCTTGAGCATGAACGCGATCATCGATTGGACGCACGAGACGCGCGCGGTTCCTGAAGCTGGGCTCGATGTAGCGCGCGAAGCCAACAATGATACCCGTGTCGCGCTCGCCGAGGCGCTCGGCATCGATGCCTGCACGCGTCTCGTCGCGCATTACACGATTAAACCTTTCGAGTCCGGCCGCTTCGAGCTGCATGGAACAGCGGAGATGGAGGCTCAACAGGCGTGTGTCATCACGCTCGAGCCGCTCACGCGGATCTATCGCGTGCGGCTCGACGTGGCGTACTGGCCGGCGGAGCTGTTGGGCAACGGACCAGGAGCGGACATCGACAGTCTTGCCGATGATCCCGAGCCGATCGAGGACGGCCGCCTGGATGTGGGCCGCATCATCTACGAGGAGCTGGCGAGCACCATTGATCCCTTCCCGCGCAGCGACGACGCCACCTTCGAGTGGAAGGAAGAGCAGACTCCCGCGCGCGACAACCCCTTTGCAGCGCTCGAGAAACTCAAGCGGCCCAATAATTGACCCGCTTGTAAGTCCCTACTCCGCGACCATATCTAGCGGCATCGTCCGGCGTCTGCCGGATCCTACGACAGTCGAGGTCCTGTTGGTGTTCTCCCTCTTTTCGCGGCCCCCCACGGTGCCGGTTCTGCGCTTTACCGGTCCCATCGGCATGGCAACGCCGCTGCGCCCCGGCCTCTCGCTTGCAAGTGCTGCAGGCGCCATCGAGAAAGCCTTCAAGGCCTCGAAGCTGCCGAGCGTTGCAGTGCTGATAAACTCGCCCGGCGGCAGCCCCGTGCAGTCGCATCTCATCTACAAGCGCATACGCCAACTCGCCGGCGAGCACGGCAAGCGCGTCTATGTCTTCTGCGAGGATGTTGCGGCTTCTGGCGGCTATTTCCTCGCCATAGCTGGTGACGAGATTTATGCCGATCCCTCATCGATCGTCGGCTCGATTGGCGTCGTCTCGGCGGGCTTCGGTTTCGACAAGGCTATCGAGAAACTCGGTATCGACCGCCGCGTCTACACGGCCGGCAGGTCGAAGGCGATCCTCGATCCCTTCAAGCCCGAGAAGGCCGAGGACATCGCGCGCCTGCGCGAGCTTCAGAAGGATATCCACGACACATTCATCGGGCTCGTGAAGGAGCGCCGGGGCGCCCGCCTTGCCGGAGTCGCGGAGGACGAGCTTTTCTCCGGAGCCTTCTGGACTGGCCGAAAGGCAATGGAGTATGGCCTCATCGACGGCATTGCCGATGTCAGGACGCGGATGCGCGAGCTGCACGGCGACAAGGTGCGCCTACGCGTCATTCCCATGGGTGGCGGCGGTCTCTTGGCCCGCTTCCGTCGGATGCCGAGTTTTAACCTCGATGGATTTGCCGCAGCCGCGCCATCCACATGGTCTGCAACACTTCCCGCGGACGTGATTTCAGCCCTGGAAGCCCGGGCGCTATGGTCACGTTTCGGCCTCTAAGTGTGCTACTCTACCGGCCAGGAGGGCTGGATATGCCGCAACTCGTTGGATTGATGGTCGTGGGCGCAGGGCTCTATGCCGCCTACAAGGCCGTTGGCCGTATCGCACAGCAGGTTTCCGAGCAGATGGCGCGCGCTGACGCGGAGCTGAATCGCCGGACCGCCGAGGTGCGCATCAAGGAAAAAGATCTGGGCGCGCTCGAGTGGGACGAGGTGCAGCAGGTCTATCGGCCCAAGCGCCAGCGCTGACGGGCCTTCTCTAGAAACGACACCCCGAAGTTGCGCGGCCGCTGCTTTGCGCGCCTGACGCGGGAACCTCTTGTAATCTATTAGCAACGAATCTGTCATCTGGCTGTGTGGTAGCGTTTACACAGGCCGGACCGACTGCTAGAAGCCCGATGCAGCAGCCAGCAAGGAGCATCGGGCCATGCCCCTCGACGCGCGCCAGAACGCCGGCGGACACGAGCCGCCGCGGATCAAGCTCGTTGCCGGCAACTCGAACCATCCCCTCGCCGACGCAATCTCGTCCAACCTGAAGGTGCCCCTCGCCCGCAGCGTCGTCAGGCGCTTTGCGGACATGGAGGTCTTCGTCGAGATCCAGGAGAACATGCGCGGCGAGGACGTCTATGTCATTCAATCGACGTCGTTTCCGGCCAACGACAATCTGATGGAGCTGCTGATCCTCGTCGATGCGCTGAAGCGCTCGATGGCGCGGCGGATCACAGCCGTGATGCCCTATTTCGGCTATGCTCGTCAGGATCGCCGGCCTGGTCCCCGCACGCCGATCTCGGCGAGGCTCGTCGCGAACCTGATCGAGCGCGCTGGTGTTGATCGAGTCATGGCGGTCGACCTTCACGCCGGGCAAATCCAGGGCTTCTTCGACATCCCGACCGACAATCTTTTCGCGGCGCCGGTGATGACGCGCGACATTCTCGAGCGCCACGACGTCTCGAAGCTGATGGTCGTATCGCCGGACGTCGGCGGCGTCGTGCGCGCACGCGCGCTGGCAAAGCGCATCAATGTTCCGATTGCGATCTGCGACAAGCGCCGCGAGCGGCCCGGCGAGTCCGAGGTGATGAACGTCATCGGCGACGTCAGGGGCAAGTGCTGCCTGCTCGTCGATGATATCGTCGACTCAGGCGGAACGCTGATCAACGCCGCCAACGCCCTTCTCGAAGCAGGTGCCCTCGAGGTTGTGGCCTATCTGACGCATGGCGTTCTGTCCGGCGGTGCGGTATCCAAGATCACCAACTCACGGATCAAGTCGCTGGTGATCACTGATACGATCCAGCCGACCGAGGCGGTAAAAGCGGCATCCAACATGCGGGTGCTGTCACTGGCGCCGTTGCTTTCCGAGGCGATCGGAAGAACAGCGCGCGAAGAGAGTGTCTCAAGCCTTTTTTATTGAGGCCTGAGGGACACTTATTATATGTGACTGACTATGGGCATTCGGTGCTGCGCAGCTTCTAGCTCGCGCTAAGGCACTGTTATTGCGTTGCACAGTAACGCGGCATCTTGCCTAATTGTCAGAAAAAGCGCATATACAGCGCGTCGAACTCGCTTTGGTGCACTCTACACGGCAGCGTTCCCGCGCTGATTTCGGTTAACACTCCAATGCGTGCTTTGATGGTCGCGGCAATTCCGCGCGCGACTCAAGACATCCTTGGAGAACTACGAATGGCTACCGGCACCGTCAAATGGTTCAACTCTCAGAAGGGCTATGGTTTTATCCAGCCCGACGAGGGTGGCAACGACGTGTTCGTGCACATCTCAGCCGTCGAGCGTGCGGGTCTCAGCAATCTTCGCGAGGGCCAGAAGATTTCCTACGAGATCGAGCGCGGTCGCAACGGCAAATCGTCAGCGGTGAACCTGCGGGTCGACTGAAGATTTACCCCATCGGGGGCTTGGGGGCGGGCTCAGCCCGCCCCCTTTTGCTTGGGCCTCGGAATAAGCTAGTAGGACCGTTCCGGCGCGGGGGTACCGTGCGCGCCGCGGCGAGGCCGGAAAAAAGGGACGACGAATGGCGAAGGAAGAAGTGCTCGAGTTCGAGGGTGTGGTTGCCGAAGTGCTGCCGGACGCGCGTTGCCGCGTCCAGCTCGAGAACGGGCATGAGGTGATCGCCTACACCTCAGGACGCATGAAGAAGAACCGGATCCGCATTCTTGCGGGCGACCGGGTGACGGTCGAGATGACGCCTTACGATCTGACCAAGGGGCGCATCAACTTCCGCCACAAGGATACGCGCGCGCCTGGACCGTCCGCAGCACCGCGGCGTCCGCAGTTCCGCGGCGGCAAGCGTTGAGCGAGCGCGCCTGCGCGACGGCTGCGACAGCAGAAGCCTTCATTCAATCGACCGCTTGCAACGTGCGCGGGATCCCGCAAGGACATTCCGTGGCGTCGTACGCGCTCGTGCGGGCGTCGAACTACCAAACAGCCTGAGGCGCACGCGTGCCGCGCAACTCCTCAATGCGCCGCCGAGCGCCGGGTACGATCGTTTGGGGAAGCGCATCGGGCGAAAAGAAGCTGGTCTCGGCGATTTCCATGTTCGGCGCCGGCACGCGCGGGCGGCGCCAGTTTCGAACGACATATATCGCCACGTGATCGCCGGGAAAGAGCGCGCGATTGTCGAAGATGCCGACGAGCTCCGCAGGACCTTCGAGGATGATGCCGCCTTCTTCATCCAGCTCCCGCGCTAGGCTCTCGTCGAGGCTCTCACCGAACTCGACGCCGCCGCCCGGGAGATTCCACCCCTCCGTATAGGTGTGGCGCACAAGCAGAATGCGCCCCTCGTCATCGATGACAATGGCGCGGACGCCAAGCGTGAGGCCGCGGCTCCAGCGCCAATAGTGCTGAAACAGCCTTCGCGTGAGCTTCTTCAGGAGCATGGGTGAGATTCTGTGCGCCAAGTCCGCCAGACCGGCAATAAGTTATCGGCTGGCTGGTAAGCAGCTTGGAAGATCTGCGACTGCGACTATAGATTGCGTTATCGCTGCAAGCGTCGGAAGTCGCTAGTGCGAGATCGGCAGGCTGCTGAAGGCGTCGATCGAAATCAGGCGGGATGAGCCTCGAGCCTGACAGCCAGCTGTGCCCCGGTTTCCTCGATGTAGGCGAGGGTCCGCTGGACGGCGAGGTTGAGCTGTTCCAGGGCTTGGCGGGCGCCGGGCAGGCAACGTGCCTCGGCGCCAAGCTCGTGCTGAGCACTGAGTTGAAGAGCCTCAGCGGCCTGGGCGCATTCCGCGATGGCCCACGCGCCGACGGCGCGCGCCGATCCCTTCAAGGTGTGCGCGGCTTCGATCCAATCCTTGCGGTTGGCGGCGATCTGCAGGCGCGCGAGGTAGCGGGGAGCTTCCTTGGCGAAGAGGCCGAGCACCTCCTGCTGGAGCGCCTTGTCGTCCATCGTAAAGCGCGACAGGTGTGCCCAGTCGATCGGTGTGTCGTGACGGCGCTCGCACTCGCGCTGTCGCCGTGTGCCGAGTCGACCGCGCTCCTGCCCCTCGTGAATATGTACCGACATTGCCATCTCCGCCTGAGGGCGCCGTGACCGGTCCCCTTGGGATGAACGAAGTATGGACGAAAGGCACTAAGCGAGCGTAAGCGCCGGGCGGCAAATGTGCAGCAAATGCGGTGGACCGGTGGCGGCCGATGCAACCTGCGCCGCAAAGCAGCCCTATTGAGCTGCGACCGTCCTCGTGACGGAGAGCGTCGCCCGAATCAGGGAGCGGGCCGAGCGCGCGTTGTGGGGACAACGGCAGAATTCTGGTCGTATCGAGTGGAAGAACTCGATTCAGACTGGGAGATCAGCCGACAATAAGATAAAAAAGCTGGGGTATTTACCTATTTGGAGGGGGGGCTGCGGCGAACAGGCAACTGTTGCTGCAGCGTGACGGCTGATGAGTCAGGGTCCTAAGAAGGACGACACACCGACTTCTACTGACCAACTGCCTCAATCGCGCGTCGAAGCGACGGGCACATCAGGGGCTGCCGCTGCGCGCGTTGCGCCGCCGCCGCTGCCCAAAGCAGCGTCTGCCGACAACGTAGCACCAGCAGCCACGGCATCATCCGCGCCAAAGAGCCAGCCCGAAGCGCCGCCTGCGCTCAAGCCATCCGGCGACGTCGGCGGATTGCCCCGCATCGTCTCGGGGTCTTCTCCTAAAGCTCCAAACTCGCCCGCACCTCAGCCGCCCACGCTTGGTGGCGCATCGTCGAAGCCAGCTCCCAAGGTGGCCTCAGGTGGTCCATCGCAGGCACCACCCAAGCTGCCGCCCATCGCGAAAGCAGAGCCCAAGTCGGACGCCAAACCGGATCTCAAGTCCGACGGGCATCCAAAGGCGCCACCTGCCGTTCCCGCGCCGCCACCTGAGCCGGCAAGCGAAGCCGGCCGCGGCTCCGGCAATGGCAGCTCCAGCCGCAATCCGCGCCGGCGCGCTGCCGGGCCCTCACGCACGACCGTTGCCGCCAACGACGATGTGCCGTCGATCGGCGGCCTGATCTATGCCCTGCAGCAGAAGCCCTCGCAGCGGCCGATGACCATCGCGGCAATCGCGAGCGGCGTGTGGGGCCTACTCAGCCTTCTGCTCGGCTGGGCCATGCTGGCGCCCGAGTTCGCGCGCGCGCCGACCTTCATGGAGATGCTGTCGCGGCCGACGGCGATCACGCTCGCCGCGACGATCCTCATCCCGATCACGCTCTTCTGGTTCCTCGCCTACCTCATCTGGCGCGCCCAGGAGCTGCGCCTCATGTCCTCGGCCATGACCGAGGTGGCGATCCGCCTCGCCGAGCCCGACCGCATGGCCGAGCAGCAGATCGCCTCGGTCGGACAGGCCGTGCGTCGGCAGGTCTCGTTCATGAACGAGGCGGTCTCGCGCGCGCTGGGACGCGCCGGCGAGCTCGAAGCGCTCGTGCACAGCGAGGTGGCCGCGCTCGAACGCGCCTACAGCGAGAACGAGCATCGCATCCGTGGCCTGCTCGGCGAGCTTTCCGGCGAGCGCACGGCGCTGCTGCAGACCAGCGAGCGCGTCAATCGCGCGCTGAAGGAAATCGGCACCGAGATCCCCTCGCTGGTCGACAAGCTCGGCCAGCAGCAGCAGAAGCTCGCGGGCTTCATCGAGGGGGCCGGGCAGAATCTCGTCGCGCTCGAGACCTCGCTCGCTTCCACGGCCGAGAGCGTCTCCAGCAAGCTCGGCAGCCAGACCGCCAAGATCGAGCACGTCTTCGAGGACTTCACGTCGACGCTCGCCGTGGCGCTCGAACAGCGGACCGAGAATCTGCGTCTCTCATTCGAGCGCATGTCGGTCGAGATGGCCGACGGCTCGAAACGGATCGAGTCCGCTCTGGACGGCCATGCCGAGCGCCTCGCGCTCACGTTCGACGAGCGCGCACAGAAGATCGATGAGGGTATCGCGCTTCGCACCGAGAACCTGCAGTCCGTCTTCGAGCAGTTCGCGGGTGCGCTCGAGGCGACCATGGCGAGCCGCCAGGAAGCGATCGACCGCCAGCTCATCGAGCGCACGAAGGTTCTCGACGACGCCTTTTCCGATCGCCTCAAGCTTTTCGACGAGAGCATCCTGCGCTCGACGCTCGCAATCGACGGCGCTGTGGCCGACAAGGCGCTCGCTCTCACCGAAGCCCTCGAAGGCCACGCCGCCCAGATCGGCAATGTACTCGGCAGCCAGGCCGAGGCCTTCGACGGCCAGGTGCTTGAAGGTGTGCAGGCCGTGCGCCGTGCGAGCGAGGCCGTGACCCGCCAGTCAATGTCCGCCATCGAGGGGCTCGCCAACCAGGCCGACATGCTGAAGCACGTGTCGGAAGGCCTGCTCAGCCAGATCAACAGCGTCACCGGCCGCTTCGAAGCCCAGGGCAAGGTGATCATGACGGCGGCGCACGCGCTTGAGTCCGCCAACACGCGCATCGACCGCACGCTCCAGGCGCGCCAGGAGGATCTTTCGACCACGCTTGAGTCGCTCGCCGGGAAGACCGGCGACATCGATCGCGTCATGCGCGGGTACTCGACGCAGCTCGAAGGCTCCTTCGCCGAAGCGGAGACGCGGGCGAAGCAAGTGGGCGAGCAGCTCACGCGCGGCGCAAAGGAGCAGGCACGCCTCGCGCTGACCGAGATGGATCGCCTGCGCACGTCGGCCGGCACCGAGACCGATCGCGCGCTCGAGGAGCTGCGCGCCAAGTTCTCGAATGTCTCGCGCGAGGTCAACGAGCATATCGGCACGCTGTCGAGCCGCTTCAATGCAACCTCAGAGGACATGCGCGTGCGCGCCCGCGCGGCGCTTTCGGATCTCGAAGCAGAACAGGGCCGCCTGCGCGATCAGCTCGAGCGTCTGCCCGATACGACGCGCGCCAGCACCGACGGCATGAAGCGGGTGCTGCAGGAGCAGCTCCGCGCGCTGCAGCAGCTTTCAAGCCTGACCATCCGCGAGAGTGGGCGCCGCGATATTTCTCCGCCCGCGCAGCTCCCGCCGCCCTCGAGCCATCAGAGTGCGCACGCGGCAGCTAACCACGGCCATCAGCAGACGGCACGTCCGGCTGCACCAATTGAAGCGCCGTCGCGCAGCGCTGGAAGCGCGGGCCGCGAGGGCTGGAAGCTTGGCGATCTCCTCGCGCGCGCCTCTGAGGAAGAGGCCGAGCGCGCCACCGCCGCCGCCCAGGCGCCACCGCCCGATCCCGGCATCAATGTGCCGGGGATTGCGCGTTCGCTCGATGCGACGACGGCGGCCGCAATCTGGTCGCGCTTCCGTACGGGACAGCGTGGCATCATGGTCCGCAGCATCTACTCGAACGAAGGCCGCTCGATCTTCGATGACGTGCAGCGTCGCTATCGTTCCGAGGCCCCCTTCAAGGGGACTGTCGACCGCTATCTTCTCGACTTCGAGCACGTGCTACGCGAGGCCGACCAGCAGGATGGTAGCGGTCGCCTCACGCAGTCCTACGTCGTATCGGACGGCGGGCGCGTTTACCTCTTCCTCGCCCACGCTGCAGGGCGGCTGGCGTGAAAGACTTTCCCCTTCTCCCCGCGTGCGGGGAGAACGTCGGGATGAGGGGCAGCTACAAACACCGACGCCGAAACTTGGCGGTATTCAAACCGGTCGATCGCCCTTCTGAACCTTGAGCGTGCGGTTGTCGGCCGCGGGCAGCATCCGCGCCGGATCGCGCGTGACGATGCAGTCGAGCACGGTCGGCGTCGATGTGTTCTCCAAACCCTCGCGGATCGCGGACGACAGATTCTCCGGATCAGTAACGCGCACGCCGTGGCAGCCAAAGCCGCGCGCGATCGCGGCATAGTCCATCTCGATGAGATCCGAGGACTGGTAGTTACCCGGACCGTAGACGGCGTGCTGGAGTGCCTTCACATAACCCGAAGCCGCATTGTTGAAGACGATCGCGACGAAGCTCGCGCCGAGGCGTCGCGCGGTCTCCAATTCGCCGAGGCTCATGTTGAAGCCGCCGTCGCCTGTGAGTGCGATCACGCGGCGCTTGGGGCCGGCACCGATCTGCGCGCCGATGCCGCCCGGCACACCGTAACCGATCGACGCAAAGCCGCGATCGGGCAGGAAGTGCCGCCCCGCAGCCTTCGTGTCGAACATGAGTCCACCCCAGTGGCCGGCGAAGCCGCCATCCGCAACGAGAATGCCGTCGGCGGGAATTATGCCGTTGATCTCGTGCATGAGGCGGCCGACGTTGATCGGCACTTCCTTGGACTCGAGCCGATCGGCTGCACCGCGGCGCCACTCGGCCATGCGCTTCGGCAACTCGGCGAGATAGCCAGCACGCTTTGCAGCCGCTGCTGTCCCCGATCCGAGTGCTGCGGCGAGATCGAGCAGCGTCAGGCGCGCATCGCCCGCAAGCGCGACGGAGGTCCGCGTCGTGCGGCCGATCTCCTCCGGGTTGATCTCGACGTGGATGACCGGCTTGCCCGGCGGAATGAGCGCGAAGCGCTTGGTCGCGATCTCGCCGAGCTTGCAGCCGACGACGAGCAGGCAATCCGAAGCTGCGATCAGCTCGTTGGCAATGCGGTCATAGCGGCCGAAGAGGCCCGCCGAGTTCGGATGTGTGCACGCGATCGCGCCCTTGCCCGACATTGTGTGTGCTACAGGAATACCGTACGCCTCGGAGAAGCTCTGAAGGGCCGCATAGGCTTCCGAGATGTGGATACCGCCGCCGGCGAGGATCAGCGGCCGTTCGGCGCGTGCAAGCATCGCGGCCGCTTTCTCGACCTCGCTGCCGTCCGGACGCGTGCGCCGTGCCTGGGCTTTCAGCGTCGTGTCATCCACCCAGAAGTCGCTCGCATCGAAGTCGTGCTCGGCGTGCGCGACATCCTCCGGCACGTTGATGAGCACGGGACCGGGTCGCCCGCTCGTCGCGACGGCGAAAGCGCGGCGCACATGCTCGGGCAGGCGCTTGATGACTTCGACGCGGATGACCTCTTTGACGGCCGGGCGCAGGATCTCGATCTGGCGCGCCTCCTGCGTCATGTTCTTCGTCGCGTGCTCGCGATTGGCGTCGCCCGTGATGACGATCATGGGCAGGCCCGCGTTGAGGCTCTCGATGAGACCCGTGACGAGGTTCGTTGCGCCGGGTCCGAGCGTGCCGTCGCAAACGCCGGGACGGTTCGTGACCTTCGCGTAGGCATCGGCAGCGAAGGCGCCCGCGCGCTCGTCATTGATGAGCGCGTGCTTGAGGCCGAGCGCGCGGCAGGCTTCGTAGAAGGGAAGGAGCTGGAAGCCGCCCATGCCGAACATCGGCCCGATGCCCGAGAGCTTCAGCATCTCGGCGAGCGCTTGGCCGCCGGTCATGCGGCGCGTCGAGTTGGGCGTCGGGGTATTCATGGGAATGCCTTTCGCAATGAGGTGAGTGGCGGAAGATCGCAGACGCGGGCACGCCTTGTCGACCGCGAGCTGTTTTGCAGTGCGAAGCGCGCCTAAGCGGCCCTGCTGCGCGCTGCGATCAGCATGAGATCGCAGAACGCGGCAGCCGACTGGCCGATCTTGCCGCCGTGGCGCTGAGCCGTCTCGTTAAGCGTGCTGATGAAGCCGTCGCGGTAGGTTGAAATGCCATCGCCGATGCGGGCCGAGAAGGCCGAGACGCAAGCCCCTGCGATCCCGCGTGCATCGAGCGCGGGCAGGCGGCAGATACCTGCGCGGTCCATGCCAATCGCAGCGTCGTTGTAAACGGCCGAGAACACAGGGATCTTAATCGCCGTCTCCGGTTTGCCGCCGAGCAGACCGCCATGCGAGGCCGTCACGACCACCGCGCCGGCATCGGCCGGCGACACGAGGCTTGCTGAATCGATCACGATCACTTTCGCGCCGGGAAGAACTGCGGAAGCGATCTCGTGGCGCGCTTCATCGGCAGGCGACGGCTTGGGTGCGGGCACAAGGGCGACCGCCGCGAGCCGTTCGAGGGCCTCGCGGCAGCTCATGCCGGGGGCGAGGCCATAGCCTGAGGCGGGTGCATTGACCGTCGAGAGAACGCCGCGCGCCACGCCGTCATTGCCATCGCCGATACGCGCGCTGGTGTGGGCGATCGCGCCGGCCGGTACGCCAAGATCCGCGAGCAGGTCGAGGCCGGCGACGCCGGCGCGCTCGCGGCCGATGCCGGCATCATTGAGGATGACGGCGGCGATGCCCTTTCCAGCGGCATACGCAGCGGCATAGGTGCCGCCGTGCGAGGCCGCGTAGACGACCGCGCCGTGATGCGCGGGCGCGAGGTGGGTCACGCTGTCGACGATGATCGTCTGCAGGCGCGGCGCATTCATTTGTTTCCTCCCTCATACGTCAACGCCCAGACCGAAGGCCTGGGCGTTGACGTCTTATTCTTCTGTGCGGCTTAGCGCCTTGATTAGTTCTTGGTCGTGCCCGCCGGGGCTTCCGTCGTGGTCGACTCGGCCGGCCGCGGCGGCGGCTCAGGAATCTCGCCGCGCATGAGCTTCAGCGCATACTGGAGCTGAGTGTCCTTGTCCGCCTCGGGCGGTACGAAGGAGTTCGAGCCCGACTCCTCCTTGCCCTCCTTCGCCGCATCGCCCTTGAGATGCCCGCGCAGGCTCGCCTCGCCACGCGGCTTCTCCTTGCTCGCGCGCGCCTTGAGCTCCTCGGGCAGCTCCTGCTCGACGACGACATCGGGGTCGATACCCTTCGCCTGGATCGAGCGGCCGGACGGCGTGTAGTAGCGCGCCGTCGTCAGGCGGATGGCGCCGTTCTGGCCGAGCGGGATGATGGTCTGCACCGATCCCTTGCCGAACGAGCGGCTGCCGATCACGAGGGCACGGCTATGATCCTGCAGCGCACCGGCCACGATCTCGGAAGCTGATGCCGAGCCGCCGTTGATCAGCACCAGAATCCGCTTGCCGTCGGTGATGTCGCCGGAGCGCGCATTCGAGCGTTGCGTCTCCTCGAGGTTGCGGCCCTTGGTCAGCACGATGGCGCCGCGCTCGAGGAAGTCGTCGGTCACGGCGATCGCCTGGTCGAGCAGGCCGCCGGGATTGTTCCTGAGATCGATCACGTAACCCTTCAGGTTCGGGCCGATCTCTTTCTTGAGGCGCTCGACCGAGGAGACGAGATTGGCGTGCGTCTGCTCGTTGAACGTGGTGATACGGATATAGGCGACATCACCCTCCGCGCGAGCCCGCACGGCATTGATCCGGATACGGTCGCGCACGATGCGCAGCTCGATCGGCTCGTCGTTACCTTTCCGCTGGATGGTAAGCGTAATCGGCGTGCCGACCTTGCCGCGCATCTTCTCGACGGCCTGCTCGAGCGTCAGGCCGACGATCTGATCACCGTCGAGATGGGTAATCAGGTCATTGGCCATGACGCCGGCGCGGGCGGCTGGCGTGTCGTCGATCGGAGCGACAACTTTGACGATGTTGTTCTCCATCGTGACCTCGATACCGAGGCCACCGAACTCACCCCGCGTCTGCACTTGCATGTCATTGAAGTGCTTGCGGTTGAGGAAGGCCGAGTGCGGATCGAGCGAGCTAAGCATGCCGTTGATGGCACTCTCGATGAGTTTCGAGTCGTCCGGCTTCTCGACGTAGTCGGTGCGCACGCGCTCGAGCACGTCGCCGAACAGGTCGAGCTGCTTGTAGATCTCGCTGTTGCTGGACGTCGCGGAGTAGGTGCGCGTGACGTTAACCACGGTCGTCAGGCCGGCCACTGCCGACAACGTGACAAACGTCCAGAATGCGTAGTCCGCTTTTGTCTTCATTCTTTGCACCCTCTAAGAGCGTACGGCCCACCAGGGATCGGGGTCGATAGGTCGATTGTCCTTCCGGAACTCTACGTAGAGTACTGGAGCATTGCCTTCCGACTTCGCCGACTGCGACCGGGGCGCGGCGCTCATGAGCCCGATTGGCTCGCCGGCGAGAACGAATTGACCGACCTGAACATCGATCTGAGATAAGCCCGCCAGCAGGATATGATAGCCGTCCTCTGCATTAATTATCAAGAGCTGGCCCCATGTGCGAAATGGTCCCGCCCAGAGGACTGAGCCGTCGCTTGGCGATCTGACCTGGGCGGAGTGTCGTGTCTCCAGGACGATACCCATGGACTGGGTGCCGAACTGTGTCTTGTCGCCATAGCCAAGCACCCTCTTACCCTGGGCCGGGAGCGGCAGCGATCCCTTCGTCTGCAAGAACGGGATGGCCGGGCGCATCGGCACGGCGTTCAGAGCCGCCAGTTGGCTCGCATTTGGGACGAGCTGCGCCATGGCAGGCCCAGCTTTGGCCTCGACCGGGGCTTCGTGCGCACCGGGAGAGGAGGGCCGGGCAGCCGGAGGCCGTTCAGCCGAAAGCGGCGGCGGCCCGGGCTGGATCGGCACTGGGGCAGGGCCACCTGGCCGCGCATCGAGGCTCGCGATCAATGTCGTCAGGTCTTCGATCCTCTTGGCGGTCTCCGCGGCGTGCTTGCGTGCTATATCGAGCGCGGGCTGATGCTCAGCAAGGGACTGGCGCCTGCTCTCGATAAGTTGAGCGATGCGCGTGCGCTCGATCTCATGGCGGGCGGTCTCGGCGCGCAGGATCGTGCTTTGGGCCTTGCTCGCCTCCATGATCTTCACGAGCTCACTGAGGCGGCTGCCCAGGATCGTCGCCTGCTCGGCAAGCTCGGGGAAGGCCCGCGCCAGGATCATGGCGCTGCGCACCATCTGCAGGGCATCCTCGCGCCGCGTGATCATGACCGGCGGCGGATTGCGTCCCATGCGCTGCATGGCGGCGAGCAGGACAGCGATCTTGCCGTGCCGTTGGGAAAGCTGGTCGCGGATCTTGCGCTCCTGCTCTCCGAGCGCGGCCTGTTGGCGCTCGATCTCGCTGAGCCGTGCCTCGCTGTCGTGGATGATGCGGGCAGTCTCGCGCAGGCTGTCGCTCAGGCGCTCGCGCTCGGCCTGGATCTCGGCCACGCTTTTCTCGAGGGCCTTCGTGCGCTGACGGGTCTGATCCAGCTCCTTGCGCGATTTCTCGAGGGTCTCGCGGGCCTGTCCGGGCGTCTGTTGAGCGAGGGCGATCGGGGTGGCGCCGGTCAGCGCGATGAGCACCGCTGTGGTCATGCCTGCACAGGTGAGGCCATGCTTCCGCGCCCCACCGCCACCACCGAGAAAGCGCGATCCCGTCGCAAGGTGCGCGCGTGGATGTCCCGGCGGTTGTGCAGTATGCTCGTTCGTCGCCAAACGCGGGCCTTTCGGATGGCAGGCCTCCTGCCGGAGCAGGAGCAACAGCTGTCTTGCCATGATGATTGCGGCAATTGTTTTGCCATGCAATGGCGCAATTGCCGTTAATGTTCTGCCCGGCTTGGCCCGCTTGTACACAGGCTCGGTGCCCGTCCCAATCTGCTGCGATCACGCCCTATGGAGTTCACATGAGCACGGCTCTGTTCCATCTCTCGACTCTGGCCGTGCTGGCGGTGTTCGTGGTGCTGCTTCTCGGCCTCTGGAACATGATGCGCGGGACGAGCCCCAGTACGAGCCAGAAGCTCATGCGCTGGCGGGTCGGTCTGCAGTTCCTTGCGATCCTGATTATTATGGCCTTCTTCCTGCTCACCCGCTGATGGAGGGCGCGCGACCATGGTTGTTTTGAACAAGATCTACACCCGCACCGGCGACAACGGGACGACCGCTCTCGGCAGCGGCGAGCGCGTCCGCAAGGACAGCCTGCGCGTGTCGGCCTACGGCACCGTCGACGAGACGAATGCGGCGGTCGGCATGGCGCGGGTGCATCTTGCTGGCATCGGCTTCCCGATCGACGTCGATGCGATCCTCGGCCGCATCCAGAACGATCTCTTCGATCTCGGTGCGGACCTCTGCCTGCCCGACCGCGGCAAGCCGCTTCCGTATGAGCCGCTCCGCGTCGTGCCGGCACAGGTGCAGCGCCTCGAGCACGAGATCGACGAGATGAATGCAGCCCTCAAGCCCCTGCGCTCGTTCGTCCTGCCGGGCGGCTCGGCCGGCGCCGCGGCGCTTCACGTCGCCCGCACCGTATGCCGGCGCGCCGAGCGCCTGCTAGTCGAGCTTGCGGCCGAGCCCGATGAGCCCGTGAGCGAGGCAGCCATCCGCTATCTCAATCGCCTCTCCGATCTCCTGTTTGTGGCGAGCCGCTACGTCAACGATCAGGGAGACCGCGACGTGCTGTGGGTGCCCGGCCAGAACCGCGAGAGCGGGGCGTCCTAGTGCCGGCGCAGGGAGGTCGGCGATGCTTTCCGCAGATCGCTGATACCGGTCTCCTGAATTCCGCTATTATCCGCGCGTCCATTGGCATCCTGTCGCCGCTCCGAGGAGTATCGTCGCGTGTTCGTGCCCCTGAGAGACGAGAATCCGCTGCGCGTGATCCAATGGCAGTGGGTGACGGTCGGCATCATCGCCCTCAACGTCATCATCTTCGGCCTGCAGCTTGCGACCCCTGACCAGGGATACATCGCGGACTTCGCGGCCATTCCCTCGGAGCTGCTCGGTACAGGCGGCGGTGTCCTGCGCAAGCCGAGCGCCTTCTACGCCGTGCCCGAGCCGCTGACGCTCATCACTTATCAGTTCCTGCACGGGAGCCCGATGCATCTCATCGGGAATATGCTGTTCCTGTGGGTCTTCGGCGACAACGTCGAAGACTCCATGGGCCATGTGCGTTTCCTCGCCTTCTATCTCCTCTGCGGCGTCGCCGGCGGTCTCGCTCACGCGGTGATGACGCCCTCTTCCGACGTCCCGCTGATCGGTGCATCCGGCGCGGTGGCCGGCGTCATTTCGGCCTACCTCATCCTGCATCCGAAGGTGCGCGTATGGGTGTTGGCCTTCCGCTTCATTCCATTGCGGATCACGGCCGCCTGGGCGCTCGGCGCCTGGATCGCGACGCAGTTCGTGATGCTGGCCATACCCGACGGCAGCCCGGTCGCCTGGTGGGCGCACATTGGCGGCATACTTGCCGGTGCCTTCCTGATCGTGATCATGCGCCGACCCGGCGTGCCGCTTTTCGACCAGGGGCAACGGACGGTCTGAGGGGCAGCACACTTGGGCCCGATCTGCCGATTGACCGGCGGAGTGTAACATTGTATGTTACGCGCCCATGATCCGCTCGTTCAAAAGCAAAGGTCTGGGCGAGCTATGGAAGACAGGCACGTCGAGAAAGATCAACGCATCGCTACATCAGCGCATACTGCGGCGGCTCGACGCTCTGGATAGCGCGGAACGCCCAGAGGATATGAACGTGCCGGGTTTCGATTTTCATGCCCTCAGAGGCTACGACCCTGTGCGCTACACGGTTCATGTGAACGGACCTTGGTGCATTACATTCGAGTTTGAGGATGGCGACGCGATGAGGGTCGACCTCGAGCAGTACCACTAGGAGGCTGAGCCATGCCCGAATATGCGGCCAAGAGAGGACAGGATCGCTGCCCAACCCATCCCGGCGCGCTGCTGCGCGAGGATGTTCTGCCGGCGCTTGGGCTGAGCGTAACTCAGGTTGCGAAGGCGCTGAATGTCACGCGTCAGACCTTGCATCGAATCCTGGCGGGGACGACCTCCGTCACACCGGAGATGGCCTTGCGGCTCGGCAAGTTCTGCGGCAATGGCCCCCGCCTGTGGATCAGGATGCAGGAGGCCTACGACCTTTGGCACGCAGAGCGCGCGATTGCAGCCGATCTCGCCAGGATCAAGCCGGCTCAAGTTGCGTAAGGCCAACTGGAAATGGTGGGCGGTGAGGGGATCGAACCCCCGACATCTTCGGTGTAAACGAAGCGCTCTACCGCTGAGCTAACCGCCCCCGACTTGTGCACCCTCTAGCTTCCCGAGGCGGGCGCTGTAAACCCCGATCTTATGAGGCAAATATGAACCGCTTTGGAGAGCGGCCCTTAAAGGAACCTTTAGCCCGGCTCCTTAGTTGAGCATCACATCCGGCACCGCCACGCACCGGATGCTCGAGTGACAGGTGCGTCACTCCGTTTTTGATGCCTCCCTAGTGGACGCCTGAGCCGCGCGAGCGCGGCTCTTTTTCTTTTGGCGTCAGAGCACCTTGCCGGGATTGAGCAAGCCTTTTGGATCGAGCGCGTCCTTGATGCGGCGCATGAGATCGAGCTCGATCGGGTCCTTGAGGCGCGCCAGCTCGCCACGCTTCATGACGCCAATGCCGTGCTCGGCCGATATCGAGCCGTCCATGGCCGCGACCACATCGTGAACCGCGCCCATGATCGCGTCCCACTGGGCAAGAAAGACCTTGTCGTCCGCGCCGACGGGCTTGGCGATGTTGTAGTGAATGTTGCCATCGCCGAAGTGGCCGATCGGCAGAGGGCGCGCGCCGGGGCAGACCTTCTGGACGGCCGCCGCGGCGCGCTCCAGGAACTCCGGAATGCGCGCGACCGCGACCGAGATGTCGTGCTTGACGTTGCCGCCCTCGGGCCGCTGCGCCTCCGAGATGGACTCGCGGATGAGCCAAAGATCGCGCGCCTGGTTGGGCGACTGCGCGATCGCCGCATCGAGAATGAGACCGCTCTCGCTCGCGGCGACGAGAATGTCCTCCATCTGTGCCTGTGCCGTGCCGTCGGCCTTGGGGCCGGAGATCTCGAGCAGCACGTACCAGGGATAGGGCGTCGCGAAGGGATCGCGCGTGCCCTTGATGTGCTTCAGCACGATTTCGACCATGAGCCGCGGAATGAATTCGAATGCCGTGAGGGTGCCACCCGCGCGTCCCTGCGCTTCCGAGAGCAGCTTCAGCGCATTGTCGATCGAGGGCAGCGTGACCATGGCCGTCGCCATCTCGGCCGGGCGCGGCAGCAGGCGCAGCACCGCCGCCGTGATGATGCCGAGCGTGCCCTCCGACCCGATGAAGAGATCGCGCAGGTCGTAACCCGTGTTGTCCTTCTTGAGCGCGCGCAGCCCATTCCACACGCGCCCGTCCGCGAGCACGACCTCGAGCCCCAGCACCTGCTGGCGCGCATTGCCGTACGCAAGCACGCCGACGCCGCCCGCGTTCGTGCCGAGATTGCCGCCGATGCGGCAGCTTCCCTGCGAGGGCAGCGCCAGCGGAAAGAGGCGGCCTGCCTTCTCCGCGACGTCCTGGCATTCCTGCAGCGTCAAGCCGGCCTCGACGGTCATGCTCGTGCCGGCCGGATCGACGTGGCGCACTTTGTTGAGGCGCGCGACCGACACGACGATCTCGCCATGCTGCGGGATCTGCCCGCCGACGAGACCCGTGTTGCCCGCCTGCGGGACCACGGCGAGGTTCAGCTCATGGGCGAGCGCCATGATGCGGCTCACCTCATCGGTCGTGGCTGGACGCAGCACGAGCGCCGAGCGGCCGACGTACTTGTCGCGCAGCTCCTTGAGGTAGGGGAGCTGCTGATCGGGATCGACGAGGGCGTGCGCTTTGCCCACGATCGCGGCGAAGCGCTCGATGATCTCGGGCGAAAGCGGGCGAGCGCGGGTCGGGGACATCTCGTTCATGGCGGGTCTCGGGCGTCTCAGGGCGCTTCACGTGGCAGTCCGCGCGTCCGTGGAAGGCCGCGAAGGCAGCCTTGGCGCACCGATGCTCCACGGGTCCTGATTACGGGGAATTGCCCGGACGTGCCAGCAGGAATGGCCGCGCACCAGGGGTGGGCGCTGTGCAGGGCTGGAGGGGAGAAGTGCCCGGCTCCCTACTCACCCTTCAGTGGCACGATGCGATGGACGTTCACCCGCCGCCGAGCCTTGCTCAGGTCGTAGTCGCGCTGGAGGTTCATCCAGTACTCGGCGGAATTTCCGAAGAAGCGCCCCAGGCGCACGGCCATGTCGGCCGTCATGGCAGTCTCGCCCTTGACGAGGTGCACAAGCGAGGCGCCCGACACCTCGATGCGGGCCGCGAGCGCAGCCGCGCTCATGTCGAGGGGATCGAGGTAGAGATCCTTGAGTAAGCGTCCGGGGTGTGATGGCCCTGCAAGAACGATCATTGTCCTGTACTTTCAGAGGTCATGGCGACCTCGGTGTCCACGGTGCCACCGGGAGCGTGAGGCAACCGCGACAGCCATAGTGTCGCAGCCGCCTAACTATTTACTGAACGTTATCCAGACAATTTTCGAGGGATTTGCTGGGATGGAGCATCCCGAGCCGGAATAGGCCTCGGAGCCGTTGGTAGGAGGAGCATCCAGCTTGAGGCCGCGACCGCGGCCCGGGCCTTTGGCCCGCCCCCGCGGAGCCGGCGAACGAAGTGAGCTCGGCGTGAGCGAAAAATGGTGGGCCCGGCAGGACTCGAACCTGCAACCAGACGGTTATGAGCCGCCGGCTCTAACCATTGAGCTACGGGCCCCGCGATGCTCGGCTGCCTTGAGGGGCCCCGCGGAAAGCGCGCCTCTATAACAGGTTCGCGACGCTCTTTGCACCCCACGGCTCGAAGCTGGTGCTCGGTCCAACGGAAAACGCTCGCCGCCGCGTTTCCCAGCACGCTTTTGCCGTATTGGACGGCCACAGAGCATCCCAGCCGGGAAACGAACGGACAGACATATGAAACCTCTCACCTCACTGTCGATCGCGGCCTTGTTCGCGCTCGTCCCAATCCTCGGAGCCGCGAGCATGAGCAGCGCCCAAGCCCAGGAAAGACGCGCCGAGCGCTTCGTGGCGGTCGCTGGACACGGCAGCGTCGAAGCGACGCCCGACAGCGCCGAAATAACGACCGGCGTCGTCACCGACGGGCAGACCGCGCGCGAAGCGCTCACCGCCAACAACGCCGCCATGCGCAAGGTCGTCGATGGTCTCAAGGCCGCCGGTATCGACGCCAAGGACATCCAGACGCAGCAGTTCCAGATCCATCCGCGCTATCGCACGGTGAAAGACCGCCAGCAGGTCGAGGGCTACACCGTGCGCAATCAGGTGACGGTGAAGGTGCGCGCGATCGCCAGGCTCGGCGAGATTCTGGACCAGGTCGTGACGCTCGGCGCCAACCAGGCGAGCGGCATCAATTTCATCGTCTCGGATGCCGAGAAGCGCAAGGACGAGGCGCGCAAGAAGGCCATGGACAACGCCAAGCAGCGTGCGCGCGTGCTGGCGGAAGCCGCAGGTGCGCGGCTCGGACCGGTGATGAGTATCACCGAGGAGGTCACAGGCCCGCGTCCGCCGCGGCCGATGGCGGCACGTAGCTCATCGTACGCGGAAAGCGTGCCCGTCGAGTTGGGCACCGAGACGCTCACCGTCCGCGTCGAGGTCTCTTACGTGCTGGAAGTGGGGATGTAACATTCCCCTTTTCCCCGCACGCGGGGAGAGAGAAGCCGCTGAGCGCGCGCGACTACAGCAGCACCAACGTCGCCAGTCCGAGGAAGGCGACGAAGCCGATCACGTCGGTGATGGTCGTCACGAATGTTGTGGAGGCGACGGCCGGATCGAAGCCGAGGCGATCGAGCGTGATCGGCACGAGAATGCCGGCGACCGCGGCCGAGAAGAGATTGATCAGCAGCGCCGTCGCGATGACCATGCCGAGCTGGCCGATCCCGAACCACAAGAAAACGATCGGCCCGATGAGCGCGCCGAGGACGAGGCCGTTGATCAGGCCGACGGCGGCCTCGCGCAGGATGATGCGCGTCCGATTCGCCGGGCCAAGCTCCCGCGTCGCCAGCGCGCGCACGGTGACCGCCATGGTCTGCGTGCCCGCATTGCCGCCCATGGAGGCGACGATCGGCATGAGCACGGCAAGTGCCACCATCTGCTGGATGGAAGCGTCGAACTGCTTGATGACCAAGGCGGCGAGCCCGGCGGTGCATAGGTTGATCGCGAGCCAGATAATTCGGCTCCTCACCGTGCTGATGACGCTGTCGCCAATGCCCTCGTCGCCAACGCCGGCGAGGCGACGGAGGTCTTCATCCGTCTCCTCCTCGATGACCTCGACGATGTCGTCGACGGTGACGACGCCGACGAGGCGCTTGTTGGCGTCGACAACGGGCGCCGATTTCAGATCGTAGCGCTCGAACTGGCGCGCCATTTCTTCCTGGTCGAGGGTTGCGGAAACCGTGTGCTGGTCGGCTTCCATGATGTCCTGCACGAGCACCTCACGCTTCGTGCGCAGAAGGCGGGAAAGGTCGATCGTTCCGATCACCCGGTAGCTCGGATCGACAACGAAGATATCCGTGAAGGTCTCGGGCAGGTCTTGGGACTCGCGCATGTGGTCGATGACGCGGCCAACCGTCCAGAAGGGCGGCACGGCGACGAAGTCCGTCTGCATGAGACGGCCGGCCGTCTCTTCCGGATATTCGAGGTTCCGTTCGAGCGCCGCGCGGTCGCTCGAGGGCATCTGTGAGAGGACTTCCTGCTGGTCCTCCTTGTCGAGGCTTTCGAGAACGTAGGCGGCGTCGTCGGTGTCGAGCTCGGTCAGGACGCGCGCGAGAACGTCGTTCGGCAGGGCCTCGGCGAGCTGGTCGCGAACGCCTTCCTCAAGCTCCGACATGACTTCGGGATCGAAGTCATCGCCCAGCATCTGGATGAGTCGAACGCGCTCATCTGGTTCGAGAAGCTCGATGATATCGGCGAGGTCGGGCGCGCGCAGGCCGTGCGTGAGCACACGCACGTTCGCGGCCTGGTTCTGCTCGAGCGCCAGTCGAAGGGCCTCGAGGCGGCGGCGGTTCATCGCCTCCTGGTCCTCGGCAGGTTCGATCTCCGGCGCTTCCTGGCTCATTGACGCTCCGACTTGTTCGCTCAGTGGTGGTCTTCAGTTCGAGCGCATAGCATGGTGCTCCTTCATGCCATAGCGCAGGTTGATAGAGGACGAACAATGCCGCAGCCGCGCCGCCTGGTCTTCGCGAACTCGATCGACTACGCGCCGTTGACGGGCGGGTTCGTCTACAACACGCGGCTCATGCAGGCGCTCGGCGCGCGGGGATGGGACGTGGCGACGCTCGATCTGCCGGCGGGCTTCCCACGCCCCGATGCCGCGGCGCGAGTGCGCTCGGCGGCACTGCTGGCCGCGCTTCCGGACGGCGCGCTGGTCGTTGCGGATCAGATCTGCTTCTCACCGCTGGCGGATGTGCTCGCGCGCGAGGCCTCGCGTCTGCGAGCCGTGATGGTCTTTCATCATCCGATTGCCAGAGAGGAGGGGCTGCCGCCGGATGAGCAGGCGCGCTTCAAGGCGGCAGAGCGAACGGCGCTCGCGGCCTGTCGTCTCGTCATTACGACGTCCGAGACGACTGCGGCGACGCTGATGGCCGATTACGACGTACCCGAGGCCCGGATTGCGGTCGCCCTACCGGGGATCGAGCACGTCGCTGTCGTGGAAGCCCCGCAGGGGGGTGTAATGCGGCTGTTGTCTGTCGGCGCGATCATCGAGCGGAAGGGCTATCACATTCTGGTCGACGCTTTGGCTGGGCTCGCGCATCTGCCCTGGCACCTCGACATCGTTGGCGACCTCGATCGGGCGCCCGGCTACGTGGATCGACTGCAAGCTCGGATCGCGGCTGCCGGTTTGACCAACCGGGTCGTGCTCAGGGGCGGCATCACAGCGGCGGAACTCGATGCGACGTGGCGCTCGGCACATGTTTACGCCGCCGCTTCGTTGCACGAGGGCTATGGCATGGCGGTCGCGGAGGCGATCGCGCGGGGGCTGCCGACCGTGACCACGGGTGCGGACGCTGTGCGCGGCTGGCTCGAACCGAATGCCGCGCTCATCGTGTCCGAGCGTTCGCCCGAGGCCCTTCGAGCCGCGTTGGCGCGTGTTCTCGCGGAACTGTCACTGAGATCGGAGCTACGAGCAGCAGCACTGCGCGCGGCGGAGCACTTTCCGAGCTGGGCGGACGCGGCAGAGATCGTCGATCAGCGGCTAGCAGCCCTCTAAAACCCGATCACTGCCCTGCAGCAATCCGCTTGTCGAGCAGCGAGCCGATCTCCGCGTCGCTGTACCCGAGGTCCGAGAGCAGAGCGCGCGTATCCGCGCCGAGCGGCGGCGGCGCGCGGTCGGGCTCGGCTTCCATGCCGCGGAAGATCACGGGCTGGCGGAGCGTGCGCACGATGCCGATATCGTCGGCGAAGTTCGGCTCGAAGAAACCGACGGCCTTGAGATGCGGATCATCGAGGAGGCTGTCGGGCGTGTGAACCACGCCGCAGGGCACGTCGGCCTTCTCGAAGTCCGCCAGCCACTCGGCACTGGTGCGCCCGCCAAGCGCGCCCGCGATCACGGCGTAGAGCTGATCCGAGCGCTTGGAGCGTTCGGCGTTGTTCGAGAACCAGGGTTCCTTGGTGAGGTCCTCGCGCCCGAGGAGAGCGAGGACCTTGGCCCACTGCACCTGCGTATATGGCAGCAGCGCGATCCAGCCATCGCTCGTCGGAAAGGGTTTGCGGTTCTGCGAGAGCGTGCGGTGATAGCCCGTCGGACCCTTGTCCTCGAAGCTCGCGCCCATGAGGTGCTCGTTGAGCGAGAAGGCAGCCATGGCCTCGAACATCGGCATCTCGACGAGCTGGCCTTCACCGCTGTGGCGCTCGCGATGGAAGAGCGCGGCGAGCACGGCATAGACAACGTGGAGGCCGCCGGCTTTGTCGGCGGTCACGGTCGGATGATAGGCGGGTGTGCCGTCGCGGCGATGCGTGAGGCCGGCGAGCCCGGAGCTCGCCTGAATGATGTCGTCGTAGGCGGGCTTGCCGGAATAGGGACCGTCGCTGCCATAGCCGAGCGCTGCGCAATAGATGAGCTTCGTGTTGAGCGCGTGCACGTTCTCCCAACCGAAGCCGAGGCGGTCGAGTGCGTCCTGGCGCATGTTATGCACGAGCACATCGCCCGTCTTGATGAGGCGGCGCAGCACCTCCTTGCCCTGCTCGTTCTTGAGGTCAAGGGCGAGCGAGCGCTTGTTGCGATTGTTGTTCACGAACACCGCGCCGAGGCCAGGTCCTGTGGTCGGCGGCGTATAGCGGTTCATGTCGCCGTCGACCGTCTCGATCTTGATCACCTCCGCGCCGAGATCGCCTAGGAACTGGGTGGCGAACGGCCCGAGCACGATCGTGGTGATGTCGATGATGCGGATGCCGGCGAGCAGCGGGTACATGGGCGGGGGCGTTCCCTAGGGTTCGATATGGTCCGCTCAGACGGCGGATTGCCCGATTTATGCCGCAGCCAGTCCGTGGGCGCCAGCACCTTGCTTTGCAAGGCAGAATGCACCCGGAGCGGGGGCGACCGCGAAGGATGCACCTCAGTTGTGATTTTTGCCCGCCCCGCGACAGGAGTATGGTCTCTGCGCGATGCGTAACACGGAGGTTGGTCATGGCTGCATATGTCATGCTTGCAAACTTTACCGAACAAGGCATCCGCGACGTGAAGGACACGGTCAAACGCGCCGAAGCCTTCAAGGAGACGGCCAAAGCGGCCGGTGTCACCATCAATGACGTCTATTGGACGCTCGGTGAGTACGACATCGTCGTCACTGCCGAGGCTCATAATGAGATGGCGGTCACGGCTCTCGGGCTCACCCTGGCCAAAGCCGGGAATGTGCGCACTCAGACCCTGCGCGCCTTCCCTGCCAAGGAAATGTCCGAGATCCTCGGCAAAGTGAAGTAGCGCACTGCTTAGGGGCGGATGCAGCTCCCGATGGCGCCTTTCGGTCCGACCGAAGGGTGCCAGGGATGGAGTTTTGCGCAGCGGAGCTAGATGAAGCGCGCCTCGAAAGTCGTCTTGGCGTTTCGGCGCATGCCCGTGGCTTCGTAGAAGCGGAGCGTTTCCTCGCGCCTGGAGCCCGTCATCAACGTCACGCGATAGCAGCCCTCGGCGCGGGCACATTCGATCGCGTGCTGGACGATCTGGCGGCCGTAGCCGCGCTGACGGCGCTCATTGTCGGTCACGACGTTCTCGATCATCGCGAACGGACGGCCGCAGCGGGAGAAGTTCGGCGTCACCATCAGTACGCAGGTGCTTACGACGCGGCCGTCTATGGTGCCGACGAAGATGGTCGTGCCGGGGTGCGCGAGGACTTTCGCTAGCACTTCAGCTGCCGCAGTCTCCGATGGCCACGGTGGTTCGTCCGGATGGAGTTGATGGTAGAGATCCGTCAGCGCCGGCAGATCGGCCAGCGTGGCAGGCCTGATGGTCGCGTCCATTTTCAGTCTCGCCAGGCTTCAATCCGGCCCTTTCATGGACCAGCTCGGCGCCGCGCCGCGCGCCTTCTTGCGGAAGAAGTAGGACCAGGGATCGGGGAACTCGCCGACGGGAATCTCGATCAGCGCTGGCGCGTTCGCCTTGATGGCCGCCTTGAGTGCGGGCCGGAGCGCTTCCGGCGTCGTGACACGCTCGGCGCGCATCCCGAAGCTCTCAGCAAGTCGCACGAAGTCCGGGTTCACGAGATCGGAGACGACCGTGCGGCCCTCATAGTTGCTCTGCTGGATGCGCTTCACGTTGCCATAGGCATTGTCGTTGAATACGAGCGCCACGATGCCGATGTTGTGCGCGACGGCCGTCGCCATCTCCTGCACGTTGAACATGAAGCCGCCATCGCCGTGCACGGCGACGACCGCACGATCCGGCATGGCGCACTTGGCGCCGAGCGCCGTCGAATAACCCCAGCCGAGTGTGCCCTGGTAGCCCGTCGAGAGATACGTGCGCGGCTTGTACACGGGATAGAGCAGGCGGCTCGCGTAGCTGATCTGGGTCAGCTCCTCAATGAGAATGCCGTCCTCCGGCAGCTCCGCTCGGATCGCATCTATCCACGCTTTCTGAGGCGCGAGGCGGGCGAACTCGCCGTCCATCTGCGCGCGCAGCCCCAGCATTTCATCCGTGCGGTCAGCCGGCTTGTCGCCGACGCGCTCCAGCGCATTCAAGAGCGCGGCCACGCCCTCGGCCGCATCGGCGATGATCGCAACGTCTGGTGTGCACGTGCGCCCGATGCGTGAGGGATTGATATCGAGATGGATGACCTTCATCGCGTCGTCGCGGCCCCAGTCCATCATGTGCTGGAGGCGCGTGCCGATCCCGATCACGACATCGACGTCCTTCCACAGCGTATGCCCTGCGGGGAAGCGGTGGCTGAAAGGATTGCGCGAGTCGATGACGCCCTGGCCCGTGCGGTACGCAATAACCGGCGCCTGGATGCGCGCGGAAAGACGTGTGACCTCGGCGCTCGCGTCCTGGGCGCCGCCGCCGACGAGGATGATCGGCCGTTTGGCGCCTGCCATCAGCTTGGCCGCAGCCTTGATCGCGTCGAGATCCAGCGGCGGTGTCCGGCGGACTGCCGGCGTGTCGTCGAACGCGACCTCGGCCGTGGAGCGCCACATGTTCCAGCCGCATTCGAGGCCGACAGGGCCGGGTACGCCGCTCAGAAGCTCATCGAAAGCAGCGCGGCTCTTCGCCGCGGCATCCTGCGGACCCTCGATGTGCCCCGCCCACTTGGTGAGCGTGCGCATGATGCCGATCTGGTCGGGAATCTCGTGCAGGAAGCCAACGCCCTTGCCGATGTACTGCTCGTAGATCTGGCCGGAGATGGCGAGCACGGGTGCGCAGAGCGATTGAGCCGTGGCAAGAGGCGTCGTCGTGTTGAGAAAGCCCGGCCCCGGCACCACGCAATAGGCCTGAGGCTTGCCGCTCGCCAGCGCGGCGCCGAGGGCCATGTAGGCTGTCGCCTGTTCATGGCGGGTGTGAATGGGCTTCAGAGGGTTCCCGGACCGGACGAGGGCATCGAAGAAATCGTCGTTCTGGACCCCTGGCAGGCAATAAAGCGTATCGAGACCGTTCGCCGCCATAGTACGGATGGTGACTTCGGCAGCGTTCATCTGGGCGAGGTTGCTCGCAGGCATGTCGGGCTCCCGGAAACGGCTTTTTTTTCCTGGCTACCTGAAGGGGGCGGGTGTGTCACGGGGATAAAGGCCTTCCGGCCTTGCTGCGGCGCACGTCGAGTGCCATGCCAGCGCCATCCTTGGTGTGGATATTCCCGACCACTTCCTGCGATAACTACTAGGATCGTACAGGCGAATCGCAGCCAGCTTGGGGAATGATGGCGGACTTTGGAATGAACAGCGCGCGTGCACCGCGCGGCAAGTGTGGCGTCCTTCGCGTGGCGTCGTGGATTTTCGCTGGCGCCGTGATGGCGACCGCGGGAGCAGCATTCGCACAGCAGACGCCGACTATTCCCGGCCTCATTGTCACGACGACACCACCGCCGCAGCAGCGCGAGCCCGTGGCGCCATTGCGCCAGGAGGCCGCGCCTCCGAAAGCCGAAGCCAAACCGAAGCCGAAACCGGCACCGAGACGCGAGGCGAGTTCTGCGCCTGCGAGCAGCGGCAGCTCAGGCGGTAGCGGTCGCGGCACCGGTATTGTGCTGCTTGTCAACGACGAGCCGGTGACGAGCTACGAGATCGAGCAGCGTGCGACGCTCATGGCTGCGGGCTCAGGTGGCGGCGGAGATATGCGTGCACGCGCCGAAGCGCGCTGGAAGCAGATCATCCAGGATCCCAAAACCAACGAGCGCTTTCAGCAGTATCTTCGCGAGAAGCAGCCGAAGAGCCGTGACGAAGCAACCGCGATGCAGAAGCAGTTCGTCGGCGAGCTGCAGAGGAACATGCTGGACCAGCTCCGCAACGAGGCGCGGATAGGCAATATTCAGAAGTTCCGCGCGCAAGCACGCGAGGAGCTGATCGATGAGAAGCTGAAGCTCCAGGAGGGCAAGCGCCTCAGCATCGTGATCACTGATGCAGAGGCGGACAAGACCTTCAAGGAGATGGCTGCCCGCAACAAGATCACCGAGGAGCAATTTGCAGCCCAGCTCAAGTCGCAGGGCATCGATCCAATGACGATCAAGGCGCGCACGAAAGCTGCCCTCGTCTGGCGTGATGTTCTCCGTCGCAAGTACGGCGCGCAGATCAATATCAACGATCGCGACATCGACCGCTTTGTCGAGCAGTCGACCGAAGACATCGGTAGCGCTACCAAGGTGGAAATGCAGCTCCATCGGATCACGCTCGCCGTGCCCGGCCGCATCGATCAGGCCGCCCTGGCGCGCCGGCTCGCGGAGGCCGAGGGGCTGCGCAAGCAGTTCCGTGGCTGCCGCAACACGCAGGATTTGGTTAAGGGCGTTCCCGACGCCCGTTTCGAGAGTCTCGCTAATCAGGCGGCTTCCGCGCTCGGCGAGCCGACGAGGAGCCTCCTCCTCAATGCCAAGGACGGCGAGATGGTGCCTCCCGCGCTTGCCAGCACGGGCGTCGAGCTATATGCCGTGTGCGGGCGCAAGACCGTCAAGGGAGACGAGGAGAAGCGCCTCAAGGCTCAGCAGGAGCTGACGACGCGCGAGTTCGAAGTCGTCTCGCGGCGCCATCTGAGGGATCTCCGTGCCGAGGCCTTGATCGAGAAGCGTTGATCGAGAGGTCGGGAGTTAGCCTTGGCAAGCGAAGTTGGGCGTGCGGCGGCCTCGCGCCGCCCGCTGGCGCTCACGATGGGCGACCCGGCCGGTATCGGTCTCGACATCACGCTTATGGCGTGGCGCGATCGGGACAGTAGCAGCGTCCCCCCTTTCATTCTCTATGCCGATCCGGTCGCCGTCGCCGAACGGGCGCGTGTGCTCGGCATCGATGCTGAACTCGCCGTCTCAGAGGATCCGGAGAAGGGGGCCGAAGCTTTCGCCCGGCGCCTGCCCGTGCGCCCGGTTCCCGTTGCCGTGAGCACTGTCGCCGGCCGCACCGAGATGCTCAATGCCGGCGGCATCATCGCCGCTATCGACCTCGCCGTTGCGGATGCCGTCGCCGGTCGCGTGTCCGCAGTCGCGACGAACCCCATTGCCAAGAGCACGCTGCTGCGCGCGGGCTTCCGCCATCCTGGTCATACGGAATACCTCGCGGAGCTAGCTGAGCGCCATCATCCGGGACGGCGCTGGGTGCCGGTGATGATGCTTGCGTCGGACGTCCTCCGCGTCGTGCCGCTCACGGTTCATGTTCCCATTTCGCGCGTGCCAGAGCTACTGAGCGTGCCGCGCGTCGTCGAGACGGTGCGGATCGTGGCCGAAGCCATGGCCGCCGATTTCGGCATCGCCCGGCCGCGCATTGCCGTCACGGGGCTCAATCCGCACGCGGGCGAAGCCGGCACCATCGGCCGCGAGGAGGTGACGACGATCGGCCCCGCCATCGCCGCTCTGCAATCCGAAGGAGTGGTCGTTACCGGACCGCATTCGGCGGACTCGCTTTTCCATAGCGAGGCGCGCAAGCGCTACGATGCCGTCGTCACGATGTATCACGACCAGGCGCTCATCCCGATCAAGACGCTGGCCTTCGATACGGCGGTGAACGTCACGCTGGGTTTGCCCTTCGTGCGGACCTCGCCTGATCACGGTACGGCCTTCGATATTGCGGGGACGGGTGCCGCATCGCCGACGAGCCTCGTTGCGGCGCTCAAGCTCGGCGCGAACATGGCTGATCGCCGCGCCGCGGCCACGCACCATGCCTGAGGTGCGACAGCCGCCTCCTGACGGCTTGCCGCCGCTGCGCGAAGTGATTGCCGCGCTCGAGATCGACGCGAAGAAGAGCCTCGGTCAGAACTTCATTCTGGATCTCAACTTGACGCGGCGGATCGCGCGTCTCGCCGCCCCGCTGGATACGACGACGGTCGTCGAGGTCGGCCCCGGTCCCGGCGGTTTGACGCGCGGGTTGCTCATGGAAGGGGCGCGCCGTGTCATTGTCGTCGAGCGCGACCAGCGTTGCGCGCCAGCCCTCGCGCAGATTGCGGAAGCCTATCCCGGGCGGCTTTCCGTGCATCTCGGCGACGCGCTCGATGTGGACTGGCCGGCCGTGCTGTCGTCCGATTCCTGCCGCACCGTGATCGTCGCAAACCTTCCCTACAACGTCGCGACGCGTCTGCTCATCGGCTGGCTGGAAACCGAGCCTTGGCCGCCGTGGTGGTCGCAGATGGCACTGATGTTCCAGAAGGAGGTGGCGGAGCGCATCGTCGCTCAGCCCGGTAGCAAGGCCTATGGCCGCCTTGCCGTGATTTCGCAGTGGCGCGCGACACCGCGCATCGCGCTAACGCTCGGTCCAGAAGCTTTCACGCCGCCGCCGAAAGTGGCCTCAGCTGTCGTCACGTTCCTGCCCCGCCGTGAACCGATGCCGGAATGCTCGGTGCAATGGCTCGGTCGCGTCACGGCAGCGGCTTTCGGCCAGCGGCGCAAGATGCTGCGTCAAAGTTTGAGAACGCTAGTTGCCGATCCGCTGCCACTACTCGAAGCGGCCGGTGTCGCACCGGAGTTGAGAGCCGAGCAGCTCGACGTGGAGACGTTTGCGAGGCTCGCGCGCATCGCCGAGCGCATCGCGCGATAAGCTAAAGCAACGGACTTGAAATTCACTCCCCGCCCAGCCTCGAAGGGAGTGAATTTCGAGTCCAAAGTTGCTTTAGAACAGTATGATTCTAAAGCGTCTTTGGACCTCAAATGCGACTTTGAGATCAGCCCAGCCGTGGGTCGCGTTCAAGGTCCGACGCTTTAGTCGCGCCCTGGATCGTAGCGATTGCGCTGTCGCCACTCGGCCATGAAGTAGGAGAGCGACTCGTCCACATTCTCCGGCATGACGATCCGGATGGTCACGAGCTGATCGCCCGGGGTGACATCGGTGGTGGTGCGCACGCCCTTGCCTTTGAGGCGGAAGATGCGCCCGGAACTCGTGCCCTTGGGGATTTGTAGCGAAACGCGGCCGGAAATCGTCGCGACCTCGATCTTGCCGCCGAGCACGGCCTCGTCGATCGTGATCGGCACCTCGAGCAGGATGTCATTGCCGATGCGCTTGAACTTCGCGTGCGGGCGTACGTGGATCTCGACGAGCGCATCGCCATTCTCGCCGCCGCGCAGACCGGGCGTGCCTTTGCCCTTGAGCCGCAGCACCTGACCGTCCGCTACGCCCTCCGGCACCGTGAGATCGAGTGTGCCGCCGTCCGGCAGGCTGACGCGCTTCTTCGCCCCGCCGACCGCCTCCAGGAAATCCACTTCGAGTGTGTAACGGACGTCCTGCCCACGCATGCTGAGACCCGGTCCGCGTGCGCCGCGCCCGCCGAAGAGGTCCGAGAAGATATCGCTGACGCCCGTATCCCGGAAGCCATTGACGCCGCCGTTGAAGCCGTTGGGCCAGCCGGCACCGCTGCGCGCATAGGTGCGCACGGGTTCGCCCTGACCGTCGATCTCGCCGTCGTCGTAACGCCGCCGCTTAATCGCGTCGCCCAGGATGTCGTAAGCGGCCGTGATGCGCTTGAAGCGATCGCTGGCTGCAGGATCGTCCGGGCGCACGTCGGGATGGAGCTCTTTGGCGAGCTTTCGATAGGCGCGCCTGATCTCGTCGTCCTGCGCGCCTTTAGCAACGCCCAGTACCGTGTAAAGGTCATCAGACATGAGCACCGCGTGTCAGCCCGCTAGAATTTATTCGGCACTGGAGACGAAGGCTCACCGCCGTTCAGGACAGTGAGCGCGATTCTTGCCGCCGATGGAACTGTCGCATCCTCCCATCTGCAACGATTATGATCTAGCGGGGGATTCCGGCAACTTCGCGCCAATCCACATCGATATACCGTCAATCGTGCGGTGATCGGCGGACATCGGCGGAAGCGATTAAGCGTCTGTTAAGAATAACGAATTTCTGGCTTGTGGTCGACCAGCTCGGCCAACACCTCGAAGCGGCGACGCAACCGCTCGCCATCGAGATCGCGATGTGTGGCCGGCAGACTCAGCACGAGTTTACCCGGCTCGTAGCTGAGCGGCGTCTCGTCGATGATTCCCGGCCGGCCGATCGAGAGCATGTGAGCGGCGCGGATTGCAGCGCCGAGAATGCGCGCGCGCTTCAGTGTCCGGCGCGAGACCAGCGTCTTGAGCGCCGACGGCAGCTCGTCCTCGGCGCCGAACACGCGTCCGGTACCGACGTGGCGGAAATAGACGGTAAGCGCGAGAAAGATGCGGCCCTCGTGGTCGATCCCGCCGAGGCCGGCATGGGCGACTGTGTTGAGGCTCTGCTCGCCGCGGTGGTCAGGATGCGCTCGCCAGCCGACATCCGAGATGAGGCACGCGGCATGACGCAGACGCATTTCCTCCGACGTCTCGCGCGGTCCCGGTTCCGCAAAGAGCGTGTCCGTCCACGCGCAAAGCTCGCGCGCGTGCGTCAGCGAGCGCGAGTGCAGGCGCGCATGATCCTCGCAGAAGGCGATCAGCGGGTCGCGGTCGCGCTCGGCCGGCGAGAGCAGGCTGAACACCAAGCCCTCGCGCACGCCATAGACGGAGAACACCACTTCCTTCGGCTTCATGCGACGGAGCACACGCTCGAGCACCAGCGCGCCATAGGGCAGTACTTCGCGACGAGCCCGCGCGACATCCTCGATGCCGCGGATGTCGGCGATCTTCTTGGCGCGGCGAATGCTTTCGCAGAAGTCGATGCACGCACGGCTCTCGATGCTGTAGCCGTGCATGACGCGCAGCGGATACTCGCGCAGGTCCATGTGGAGCTTGGCAAGCGCGCGCCATGTGCCTCCAACCGCATAGAACGTGCGACCCTCGCCGGCTGTGAGCCACGGCAGCTCGGCGAGGCTCGCATCGACGATCTCGATGGCCTTGTCGAGCTTGTTGCCCGACGTATCGATGAGCCTGAGACCGCCGAGCGGCAAGGTCGCGGCCGCAGTCGATTTGGCTCCGGCGATATCGATCAGCTCGAGGCTGCCGCCGCCGAGATCGCCCGCGATACCATTGGCATGGGGAATGCCCATGAACGTGCCGTTTGCCGCAAGCTCCGCTTCACGCGCGCCGGAGAGGACCGCGATTTTCGCGCCGATCGCCTGCTCGCCACGCGCGATGAACTCTTGCCCGTTCGCGGCTTCGCGCACGGCGGCCGTCGCGATGACGCGTACGTTCTTCACGCCGAGTACGCGATTGATGGCATGGAAGCGGCGCAGCGCCTCGATGGCGCGCTCGACAGCGTCGGCATCGAGCCGGCCGGTCGAGGCAACGGTGCGCCCGAGCCCGCACAAGACCTTCTCGTTGAAGAGCGGCGCCGGGCTGCGAATGGCGCCCTCGTACACCACGAGACGCACCGAGTTGGATCCGATGTCGACCACCGAGATCGGCTCGAGCTCGTCGAGCCCTATCGGTCGGTCGCCTCTGCCCTCGGCAAACTTCACTGCTTACTGCTCTCGTCCCGGTCCTCGAGCTTGAAGCGCGGCGGCGAATGGCTCTTCAGCGACTGGCCGCGTCCCGACAGGCTCGGATTGAACATGAAGTACTCGTGCGCGTTGAACGGCTTCTCGCTCTCGTCAGGCGCGATCCGTCGGCTCGATCCGTCGGGCTGCACGAGCCAGCTCTGCTGATTGTCTTTCAAGTTCGCCGTCATGATCTGATCGAGGATCTGCGCGTGTACCGTTGGGTTAGTCACCGGCACCATAGCCTCAACGCGCCGGTCGAGGTTGCGCGGCATCATGTCCGCCGAGCTGATATACACGATCGCCTTCGGATGGGGGAGCCCATGTCCATTGCCGAAGCAATAAATGCGGCCGTGCTCGAGAAAGCGCCCGATGATGCTTTTGACGCGAATGTTCTCGGACATGCCGGGAACGCCAGGCCTCAGGCAGCAAATGCCGCGCACGACGAGGTCGATTTCGACACCGGCATTCGAGGCCTCGTACAAGGCCTCGATGACCTGCGTGTCGACGAGGGAGTTCATCTTCATCCAGATGGCGGCAGGGCGGCCGGCACGGGCGTGCTCGGTCTCGGCCCTAATGCTTTCCAGGATGCGCCGGCGGATGCCGAAGGGGCTCGCGGCCATCGTTTCGAGCTCGGCCTGCTCGCCATAGCCTGTCACGAAGTTGAGAATGCGATTCACGTCGCGCGCGATTGCGGCATCGGCCGTAAAGAACGAGAGGTCGGTGTAGATGCGCGCCGTCTGCGGGTGATAGTTGCCCGTGCCGATGTGGCAGTAGGAGACGAGCTCGGCGCCTTCCTTGCGCACGATCATGCCGAGCTTGGCGTGCGTCTTGAGTTCGATGAAGCCATAGACCACGTGCACGCCCGAGCTTTCGAGATCGCGTGCGAGGCGAATGTTCGCAGCTTCGTCGAAGCGGGCCTTGAGCTCGATCACCGCCGTCACTGACTTGCCGAGATCGGCGGCCTCCTTGAGGGCGCGGACGATCGGGCTGTCCTTGGACGTTCGGTAGAGCGTCCACTTGATGGCGAGCACGTCGGGATCGGCGCCTGCCTGACGCAGGAACTGCACGACCACGTCGAACGCTTCATAGGGGTGATGGACGACGATGTCCTTGGCCTTGATCGCGGCGAAGCAGTCGCCGTTGTGCTCGCGGATGCGCTCGGGAAAGCGAATGGTGAAAGGCGGGAACACGAGATCGGGGCGATCATTGACGATGAGCTGTGACGTATCGCCGAGGCCGAGCAGGCCCTCCTGCACATACGTATCCGCCTCGCTGACCCTGAGCTGATCGACGACGAACGTCCGCAGCTCCTGCGGCATGTATGCGTCGATCTCGAGCCGGATCACGGAGCCGCGGCGACGTCGCTTGAGCGCGCTCTCGAACGAGCGAACGAGATCTTCTGCCTCTTCCTCGACCTCGATGTCGCTGTCGCGCAGGATGCGGAAGGCGCCCTGCCGTTTGACGACATAGCCGGGAAAGAGCAGCGAGGCGAAGTGACCGATCAGCGTCTCGATGCGCATGAAGCGGATCGCGCCCGTCTCCTCGCCCGCGGGCAGCTTCAGGAAGCGATCGACCGGCGCCGGGATCGGCATCAGCGCGTGCATGGCCTCGCCGCCCTTTTTCTTGGCGAGTTCGAGGCCGAGGGTGAAACCGCGATTGTGAATGAAGGGAAATGGGTGCGCTGGATCGACGGCGATGGGTGTCAGCACCGGGAATAGGTGCTTCATGAAATAGCTCTCGAGCCAAGCCCGCTCGCCCTCGGTGAGCTGGTCCGGCGAGACGATGGAGATGCCGACCTCGGACATCTCGCGGCTGAGTTCGCTCCAGCAGGCCTGCTGCTCGGCCGACAGATTGGCGACGAACTTGTTGATCGCATCGAGCTGCTGGGCGGGCGTCAGGCCGTCGTTGCTGAGGTTCGAGACCTTGGCTTTGACCTGCCCATGCAACCCGGCGACGCGAACCATGTAGAACTCGTCGAGGTTCGAGGCCGAGATGGACAGGAAGCGCAGCCGTTCGAGGACGGGATGGCGGCGATTGCGCGCCTCGTCGAGCACGCGCGTGTTGAATTGCAACCAGGATAGCTCGCGGTTGTAATAGCGCGCGGGACCCTGCGGTGCCTCCACCGGCGCCGGATTGTTCACCTCGATTTTCGCGCGCGCACGCACTCTGCTGCCCGACACAGCTCACTCTCCTTGCCGCATTACCGCTCGCTCTGCAGAGCGCGGCCCAAAAGCGAATATACCTGCAATAAATTCACGACATTCAAATGTCGCCCATATTGAGCGATGTTCAGCCGCCTTTTTCGCTCATTTCCGCCTCCCGGAGTTCGGCCAGGGCCTCGCTTGCGAGGGTCCGGGTCACGGGCCGCCGCTGGGCCAGCGAAAGGCGGTCGAGCACCTCGACGAGGCGGGCCGCCGCCGCGAAGGAGCGATCCAGCTCCCGAGCCAGATAGTGCACGACAGCCGGGGCAGCGGTGATCTGGCGGTCGGTCAGGAGCTTCACGAGGAGGGCGGTCAGCAGCGTCTGGTCCGGTGCGCCGATCGCGGTCATGGCCAGGGCCCTGAGCCTGGATCGTAAATCCGGGAGGGCAATCGTAAGTTCCCCTGCGGGCGCCCGCGACGTCAGCAGCAGGGATGCACGTTGCTCGCGTGCCAGATTGAGCAGGTGGAAAAGCGCCTGCTCGGAGGCGATGCCGCGGTCGATGTCCTCCACCACGACGGCGGGGCGACCCATCAGCTCAGGGATATGCATCTCATCGAGTTCGGCGGCGGCGAGCATCGTGGCCTCGGACCGGAGCTGCCAGACGTGAGCGAGATGGCTCTTGCCGCTCTGCGCCGGGCCGACGACGAGCGCCGAGGCCATCGCCCAGTCCGGCCATCGGTCGACCAGCGCCACCGCGGCGGCATTCGACGGGCCGACGAGGAAGTCCTCGGCCTCGAGCGCCGGGCGCGTGCCCCAGTCGAAGACGAACTGCTCGCTGGCGCGGCTCATGGTGCGGCCTCTCCCGTGCTCGGTGGGGACGGCGGACCGCGATAGATTTCGCTTTCGAGATAGAGGCGAACCGCAAAACGGACCAGTACCGCAATGGCTGCTGCTACGGGCACGGCGATGAGAACGCCGACGAGGCCGAGTAGCGAGCCGAAAGCAAGCACCGAGAAGATCAGCCACACCGGGTGCAGGCCGACGCGTGGTCCGACAATGCGCGGCGATAGGATCCCGCTATCCACGACGGAGATCACGGCGAAAACCGCGGCCACCTTGAACAAGAGCGTCAAATCCGGCCAGCCCTGCGCAATGGCGACGCCGCTGGCTAGAATAAATCCAAAGGCACCGCCGATCACCGGAACGAAACTCATGAGTCCGGCTGCCAGCCCGATCAGCAGACCATAGCGCAATCCGATCAGCGAGAGGCCGACAGAGTAGAGTACGGCGAGGATCAGGCAGATCGTGCCTTGACCACGAACGAATGCAGCGATGGCATCGTTGATCTCGCCGGCGAGCAAGCGAATGGTCGGAGCGTGCTCGCGCGGCAGAGCCTCGTCTATACGCGCGACAACGCGCGGCCAGTCGGCGAGCAGATAGAAAGCAACCACAGGCGTGATCAATATAAGTGAGAGCAGATTGACCAACGCGAGCCCGCGATCCCAGAGCCGCTGCACAGCCCAGCCGACGCTGGTCGTCCAGCTTTGAGTCATGCCGGCCAATCCGCGCTCGAGGCCTGCGTAGATTTCCTCATAGCGGGCGCCGAGCAAATTGCGCGCGGCATTCTGGAGCAACCCCATCAACCGCTTCATGTCCCCCGGCAGCGACTCGGCGAGCTGACGGAACTGATCGCCAATCAACGGACCAAGAAGGATCAATAAGAACACCAATACCAGCGCCCAAACGATGATGATCAGGGCAGAGGCCCCCGTGCGACCGAGACCCATTTGAGCGAGTCTGTCGGCCAGCGGGTTCAGAAAGAAGGCAATGGCAGCGCCGACAACGAACGGCAGCAGGATATCGCTGAGGAGCCACACGAGCCCCAATGCGAGCACGGCAGTAACAAGCCAGAAGGTGAGGTGCCGGTTGGTGTGAAGGGCGGCACGCGGCGTGCTGTCGTCGTCGTTCGGCACCTGAATTCCCCTCTAGGCCAACGCGCCGATGGGCGTCGTCGATCCGGTCGTCTCAGCGGCCGTTTCCGGCCAGATGCGACACGAATGTGCGCACGTAGACCGCGAGCGAGGACGCCGTCAGCACGGCCGTCAGCCAGATCAGCGTCGTTCTCAAGCCGCCGAGCCCGAGATTGAAACCTTCGTCCGCCAGCACGAGCGCTGCGAGCATGAGCTGACTAACTGTGTTGGCCTTGCTCACGGCGTGCGGCTGAATTGCGACCGGCTGGCCGATGATCCAACACAATAGTACTCCGAGCACGATGAGGATGTCGCGCGAGACGACGGCGATCACCAGCCAGGAGGGGAGCTGCGCGGCAACACCGAGGGCCACGTAGATCGAGACGATCAACAGCTTGTCGGCCATCGGGTCAAGGTAGGCGCCGAGCTCGGTCTGCATGTTCCAGCGCTTGGCGAGCCAGCCGTCGACGGCGTCGGTGACGCCTGCGAGCACGAACAACAGAAATGCGCTGCGCGTCTGCCCGCTCACGAGCAGCCAGAAAATGATGGGAATGATGATGACACGGCCGAGCGTGATCAGATTGGGTATGGTCAAGTGAGTGCCTGCGCTTCCTGGAGTGTGATTGTCTTAGATGGGCATTCATTGGTGTCCATCCGAGATTTGCATCTCACTCCTGCTTCCGGCGCGTTGATATCACCTCAAGCACCGGACTGCATCCGCGACCTCTCAAGTCGGAATTTCCTGGATCGGATTAATGGCGGTGCTGGCCGGGCTTGGGCTCCGGCTTGGCCGCAGGCTTGCTGCCGGCTCCGCGCTTGCGCAGCTCCGAGCCCTCGGTGCCGAACTGGTAGACGGCCACCACCTCGTCCCGCAGCGGCCCGGTGACGCGCAGCTTGATGGCCCAAGGGCCGTACATATCGAGCTGGATGCGCGCCTGATAGCGGCCCGGCTGGCCCGTCGGCTTGAACTCGAAGGGCGGCACATTGTGCACCATGGGCATGGATGGCATGTCGGCGCCGAGGACGATGGTCGCCCCATCGAGCGGCGCGCCCGTCCGTGCGTTGGCGAGGTCCAGCGTGCAGTCATAGGCGAATTCAGGGCTCTTGGCGGCCTTGCAGTCGAGCGTCGCCTTGGCGCGGTCGGCCGCGAGCGCGTCCGCCGGCATGGTCGCCAGGATGGCGCCGGTCAGCAGCAGGGTGCGGATGGGCATGCGTGCGCTCCTCCCGGAACTGATTGGTCGCCCCACTTTGGGGGCTTCGCGGCCGACTGTATCGCTCGCCGCAGGCAAGGGCCAGGAATGTGGGGGCTTGATGCTTCGTGCCCGATGCCGCCAGATAGGGAGGACGGCAACGAGGCGTGGTCCGTACCCACGTCCAACCCGCGAGGACATCCATGCGACTGATCGGCATCCTGAGATCCCCGTACGTGCGCCGCACGGCAGTCAGCCTCAACGCCATGGACATTCCCTTCATGCTCGATGCTGTGCCGGTCTTCGACAAGCCGGAGCTCGTAACGCCGCACAATCCGCTGACGCGCGTTCCAGCGCTCGTACTCGAAGATGGCGAAGCCGTGATCGACAGCGCCATCATCCTCGACTACCTCGACGAGCTGGCCGGACCGGAGAGGCGCCTCGTGCCCGAGGGCGGTGCCGAGCGTCGCCACGTTCTGAAGCTCACCACTGTCGCGCTCGGCTCGGTCGACAAGGCCGTGTGGTCTGCCTACGAATACCGCTTCCGCCCGGAGGAGAAAGTCCACAAGCCTTGGGTCCGGCACAATGATGCGCAGGTCGTCGCCGGCTTCGAGTATCTCGATGGCATAATCGCCAAGCTCGGCCCGGACGATTGGATCGCCGGCACGGAGCGCATGAGCCAGGCCGATATCACGACTGCTGTCGGCTTCACGTTCGCTCAGTTGGTGCGGCCGAACCTGGGCCTCGCCGAGAAGGCGCCGAACGTCGCGCGCTTCACGGCACGCTGCGAGGCGCTTGCACCCTTCAAGGCAGCCGCGATCCCCGGCTGAGGCAGATCGCACAGATTGCCCCCGATCAAAGTGTGGCAATTCCGTCCCAGACTCAGCGGCTTTGCGATGCTGGTGCGCCACGGGCAGTTGCTGACATTCCACGTTGGTGCTCGATTTGGCGCGGGACGCTGGGGGAGTACGCGTATGGATCGTTTCGGGAAAGCAGCATTATTGGCTGCAATATTGAGTGTGTCCGCAGGTTGCGCGTCGACGTCGGACAAGATCGGCCCTCAGTACGTTTCGCCGCTGCAGTACAGCCAATATGATTGCAGCCAGCTATCGCTGGAGGCTCAGCGCATTTCCTCGCGCGTCGCCCACTTATCCGGCGTACAGGATCAGAAGGCGACGAACGATGCGATCGCCACAGGCGTTGCTGTTGTGATTTTCTGGCCGGCAGCATTCCTTGTCGGCGGCAACGACCAGAACTCGGCCGAGCTCGCCCGCCTCAAAGGTGAGTTCGAGACCATCGAGCAGGTCGCTATTCAAAAGAAGTGTGGCTTTGACTTCAGACGCCAGGCCCCTGTCCAAACAGCATCGACCGAGCGCAGACCTCGGCGCGAAGAACCACGACCCTGGTCGGACTGACCCAATCATCACGTTCGTCGTTGCCGTGGCCGAGAACGGCGTGATCGGCCGCGACGGCGCTATCCCTTGGCACGTGCCATCCGATCTGAAGACCTTCCGCCGCCTCACCATGGGCAAGCCCGTGATCATGGGCCGCAAGACCTATGACTCGATCGGCAAGCCTCTCGCAGGTCGCGACAACATCGTGGTCACGCGCAAGGTCGACTTCTCTGCCGATGGCATCGAGTGCACGAGCAGCATCAATGAAGCGCTGGACATCGCGCGCACGCGCGCTGCCGCGCGCGGTGTCGACGAGATTACAGTGATTGGTGGTGCCGAGATCTTCGCGGCGATGTTGCCGATCGCCGGCCGCATCTGCCTCACGCGCATTCATGCACGCCCCGACGGCGACACGCACTTCCCCGAGCTAGATCCGAATGTCTGGCGCGAGGTTTCGCGAACGCCCCTTCAGCCGGATCCTCGCGATAGCGCGGTTGCAACACTCCACACATACGAACGGGCCGCCAGTTAGGCGGCCCGTCCGGATTTTCCTACTCGCCGCTGAGAGGCGGAGCGCTACTGCTTCACCGTCTTCTTCACGGGAGTCGGCGCTTTCGCGACCTGCTGGGGCTGCGCACTCACCTGGCGCACGAGGTTCGTATAGGCATCGAAGAAGGCCGCCGAGACGGTCTTGCCGATCTCAGTGTTCGAGTAGACGCCACCACCACCGGCCCCACCCCAACTCGCGCGCGAGAAGTCGAAGCCAGCGTCAGCCGTCGATGCCTTGCCGGTCGCAGCCGCGACCTGTACGCCCGTCTTGCCGCTGGTGAGGTAGATAGCGACCTGCGCCTCCTGCACCTTCACAGAAAGAGAACCGGCAACCGTGCCGGCGTAACCGGGCAGAAACCGACCGACGCCTGCGTCGACGCCGCCTGCGTTCTCATTCGCGGAGAGAATGTCGGGGGTCAGGAAGTAGTCGGCACGCACAAGCTGCGAGCGCTTGCCCTTCTTGGTAACGCTGCGCTCCGCCATGATGCTATCCATGGCTTCGCCACGGTCGACGATCTGGAAGCAGTTCGACTGGGTAATCATGAGGCGCAGCACCGAGGACGGCGCAGTGAGCCCCGTGCTGGCAAGCACCGGGATATCCTTGTCGACCAGCGCGACGGTGCCGAGCGGTTGCTCGCACCGCGGCAGCTGGGCAACTTTCTTCCTCGGAGCCCCTTCCGTATCTGTCGCACTCGTCGAGAAGGCATCCGCACCCATTTCCGTTGACGAGCAGGCTGCAAGCGCAAGGCACGCACCAACCGCCAATGACCTCAAAAGCATAGCCATCTCCCGAACCGCTGAACTTGATCTGAATTGGTCCCGCGACTCGGAACGTGTGCGGGCGTGGCCGGACTATCCGCCCGGAATTGAGCACTCGGCAATCGGCCGGTCAAAGGTTGCTGGGGATCAATTATTTAAGCTCAGCGTCAGTGAAACCCTTCGGCCACAGCTACACTTTCCGCCACCTCGATGGGGGGCGCGTCGCTAGATGATCTCGTCCTCGTCCATGACGGGCTCGGCAGCGGTATCCACTGGACGCTCGGCCCGTTGGCGCAGGTGCTGATGCTGCCGTTGGGGCATTCGCTGATGCTCGCGCGCCCAGGCAATGTAGAATAGGGCGTCGCCCATGTTGACGATCGGCAGCGTGGTCGCGCCGATGACGATGCCGCGGACCGGCGAGCGCACTTCCATCTCGCTGTCGTCGTAGGGGTTTGCGACGCAGCCGAGAAGATCGCCTTCGCTCACCGCCTGTCCGATCCGTCGCGCGCTCCGGAAAACGCCACCGTCCGGCGCCCGCACCCACTTCGACGCATTGGCGAAGACCGGGCCGCGCTGCAGCTCTTTGACAGGTGGTTCAATGTCGCCACCCGGCAGCTCGACGAGACCGCGCGCCGCCATGATGCGTCCGATGCCCTCGACGCCGGCTTTGATGGCGAATTCGTCGAAGCGCAGGCCCTCGCCGCCTTCGTAGACGAGCACGTCGACGCCGGCCTGCGTCGCTGCTGCGCGTAGCGACCCGTCCCGTTCGGGCGAGGCGAGCACGACCTGCACGCCGAAGATCTCGGCAAGCTCGCGGCATTTCGGACGCGCGGCAAAATCGGCGCGGATCTGCGGCAGGTTCACGCGATGGACGGCGGCCGTGTGGAGATCGACGCCGAAGTGCGAACGGCGGATCACCTCGGCAAGCATGATGTTGGCAAGCCGGGCGGCAAGGGAGCCCGTTGCCGAGCCCGGAAACGAGCGATTGAGATCGCGCCGGTCGGGGAGATAGCGCGAGCGGCCGATGAAGCCGTACGCGTTGACCACAGGCACACAGAGCAGCGTGCCGCGCAGGGTCGCAGGATCGACGAAGCGCAGCACGCGCCGAATGATTTCGACGCCGTTCAGCTCGTCGCCGTGAACGGCAGCCGAGACGAACATGGTCTGGCCGCCCTCGCGTCCATGGATGACGTGGACCGGCAGCGTGACCTGCGTGTGGTTCGAGAGCTTGGAGACCGGAAGATCGACGAGCGTGCGCGTGCCTGCCGGCACCTGTTGGCCGCCGATCTCGAAGGGGGCGCGCGCACTCACGATCGGCTCAGCTCCTGTCAGGTGCCCCGCCGCTCATGGAGTGCCGCGCCGCCGATCCGCGGCGTGGTGCCCCTTGGCCTCAGGCTTCCTCTTCGCCTTCCGGCACAGTACCACCGATTATGCCGCTGACGTCGCCGCCGTCCTCTTCCTCGGCCTCGAGGAATGTCTCGTCGTCGTCGTCGGTGATGGCCTCGTCATCCGCATCGATGTCGACAAGTGCCTCGTCGGCCTCGACATCCGGCGCCTCGGCGGGCGCTGCGCCCTCGAATTCGGGCTTCTTGGCCGCGGGTGCTGGGCGGCGCGTCTTCTCTGCCGCGGCGGCAGCAACTGCGCCGACAGCGGTCGAGGTCATCATCTCGTAGATCGTGCCACAGATCGGGCAAGCGATCGGATCGCGGTTGAGATCGTAGAATCGAGCACCGCAGGACGCGCTCTGGCACGTCCGCTTGGTGCCGCGCTCGGTTTTCATCGACATGGCATGGCCTCACGCCTTCGGCGGCAGAACTTTCGGGGTTTTTTTGGGCCTGCTCATTGCCACGGGTGCCGGGCGGTGTCAAAAGCAATTCGCAAGGGCCTTTGGGGGCATTTTCACCTGATTTGGGCCAATCGCCGCTTGCACCGCTGGATCGTGGCGCCTAGTGTCCGCGCCGCCTTGCGGGACCGGCATGAGGCCGGGGCGCCCGAAACAACCGAGAGACCTCCAGCCATGGGCTTTTTTGCCGACAGCTTGAACCGGATCCAGCTTTCCCAGACCATGGGGATCTCGGCCAAAGCGCGCGCGCTGGCCGCCGAGGGTCGAGACATTATCGTTCTGAGCCAGGGCGAGCCGGACTTCAATACGCCGGAGAACATCAAGGAAGCCGCCATCCGCGCGCTGCACGAGAACAAGACGCGCTATACGGACATCGACGGGATGCCCGAGCTCAAGGACGCCATCTGCGGCAAGTTCAAGCGCGAGAACGGCCTCGAATACAATCGCAGCCAGATCTCGGTCGGCACGGGCGGCAAGCAGGTGCTCTATAACGCCCTGCTCGCCACGCTCAATCCCGGCGACGAGGTCATCATGCCGGCGCCCTACTGGGTGTCCTATGCCGACATCGTGCTGCTTGGCGGCGGCAAGCCGGTCGAGGCCCCCTGCACGCAAGCGCATGGCTTCAAGCTGCAGCCCGAGGTGCTCGAGAAGGCGATCACGCCGAAGACCAAGTGGTTCATGTTCAACGCCCCGTGCAATCCCACGGGTGCGGCCTATACGCGCGACGAGCTGAAGGCGCTGACCGACGTTCTCATGCGCCATCCGCACGTGTGGGTGCTGACCGACGACATGTACGAGCACCTGATCTTCGACGATCTGAAATTCTACACCATGGCCCAGGTCGAGCCCGGGCTCTATGAGCGCACGCTCACGGTGAACGGCTTCTCCAAGGCCTACTGCATGACCGGCTGGCGGCTCGGCTATGGTGGCGGTCCGAAGCCGCTCATCGATGCGATGCGCAAGCTGCAGTCGCAGTCGACCTCGAATCCCTCGTCCATCACGCAGTGGGCGGGGATCGAGGCGCTCAATGGCCCGCAGGACTTCATCCCGACGAACAACAAGGCTTTCCAGCAGCGCCGCGATCTTGTCGTGTCCATGCTGAACCAGGCCAAGGGCTTGAAGTGCGCAACGCCTCAGGGTGCGTTCTACGTCTACCCGAGCTGCGAGGGAGCGATCGGCAAGACGACGCCCAAGGGCAAGAAGATCAACAACGACGAGGATTTCGTCACCGCGCTGCTCGAAGATACGGGCGCAGCCACCGTGCATGGCGCAGCGTTCGCGCTGAGCCCGTTCTTCCGCATTTCCTATGCAAGCTCTATGGACGTGCTTGAGGACGCTTGCCAGCGCATCCAGCGCTTCTGCGCCAGCCTCAGCTAGTCGAGGTCGGCTCGATTTTCAGGAGGACAGAAGGGCGCGGTCACGCGCCCTTTTTGCTGATACATTTCCGAGTATATAGAATCCGCTATTGACGACATTCCGTCGGAACTCTGGAGGGACTTGCGGTGGCAATGCTTTATCCGGTCATTCTATCCGGCGGTTCCGGCACGCGCCTCTGGCCACTTTCGCGCGCCATGTACCCGAAGCAGTTCATCCGCTTCTTCGACGACGGCGACCCGAGCTTTCTCGGCGCGACGCTGCGCCGCCTGCCGCCGGCCGATGGCTTCGCGCCGCCGGTCCTGCTCTGCAACAACGACCATCGCTTCCTGGTGCGGGAGGAACTGGAGCGCGCCGGCATCAAGCCCGCGGCGATCTATCTCGAGCCGGTCGCCCGCAATACCGCGCCGGCCATTGCCGTTGCCGCTCTTGCCGTTGCCGCGCGCGACGCCGAGGGCATTCTCGTCATCATGCCCTCCGACCACGTGATCGACGACCCTGCGGCATTTGCTGATGCCGTGAGGCGCGGCGGCTCGGTTGCTGCGGCGGGCCGCCTCGTTCTGTTCGGCATCAAGCCGTCATCGCCGCACACGGGCTACGGCTACATCCGGTCTGGCGCGCCGCTGGCCGAGGGCAGTGCAGGCGCCCTCGCTGTCGACGCCTTCGTCGAGAAGCCGGACCAGGCGACGGCCGAAGGCTACGTCGCCGCGGGCACGTACCTATGGAACAGCGGCATTTTCGTGCTGCACGCGCGCACATTCATTGATGAGATGCAGCGCCTCGCGCCCGATATCCTCGCTGCGGCGAGGGGTGCGCTTGCGAACGCGCGCGAGGATCTGGGCTTCCTGCGCCTCGACGGCAATGCTTTCGCCGCGGCGCCCGCCATCTCGATCGACTATGCGGTGATGGAGCGCACGCAGAAGGCTGCGGTGCTGCCGATCGATGTCGGCTGGAATGATGTCGGCTCGTGGTCGTCGCTCTGGGAGATCGCCAAACAGGATGCCGATGGCAACTATGCCCGCGGTACGGCGATTCTGGAGGATTCGACTGGCCTCTACGTGCACAGCGAGCGCTCGCTCGTCGCTGCGATCGGCGTCAAGAACCTCGTCATCGTCGACACGCCCGATGCGCTGCTCGTTGCCGACAAGGAGCGCGCACAGGACGTGTCCAAGATCGTGGCGCGGCTCAAGCGCGAGGGACGCCGTGAGCACGAGCAGCACCTGCGCAATTACCGGCCCTGGGGTTTCTTCGAGACGCTGAGCATCGGGCCGCGATTTCAGGTCAAGCTGCTGCACGTGAAGCCGGGCGCCAAGCTCTCCATGCAGCGCCATCATCACCGCTCCGAGCACTGGGTGGTGGTGCAAGGTACGGCCAAGGTGGTGATCGGCGAGAACGAGCAGCTCGTGCGCGAGAACGAGAGCGCTTACATCATAGCGACGCAGTGGCATCGGCTCGAGAACCCGGGCAAGGTGCCGGTCGAGATCATCGAGGTGCAGATTGGCAGCTATCTCGGCGAGGACGACATCGAGCGGACCGACGACATCTATCACCGCGCAGCTGACGAGACGCGGTGAGGGGGAGGGGTGCGGCGCGCCTCAGTTTGAAATTCTTACGCCGCTGACCTGCAACAGACGTGCGCGGTGCCTGGGTCTTCCTTCAACCTGTGCACGGACCTGGTGCGCCCTGCCGCGCAGGGTCCACACGCGAATTGCGTATGCAACGAAGAGCGCGTATGATCTGAAGTTACGTTGGGCGATCCGCCCGAGATACATGTGACTGCTCGGGGCCGCGGTCCCAGTGTTAGGTGGTTCACGTGCAAGCCAAGCAAGTGAAGCAGCGCACCACAGCTACTGGCCGCAAGCTCAAACCTAATGTCCGTTCCATGCTCTCGGCGGAGGAGTTGCGGCGGCGTCCGTCGCGTCCGGCCGATTACGCGACAGAGAACCAAGCTCTGATCGCTTTGGCGCAGGAATTGGCGAGCTCGCCCGAAGGCATCTTGCAGAAGCTCGCCGATACCGCGTTAGGTCTATGTCGCGCGCACTCCGCCGGGCTCAGCCTCCTGGAGGAGGAGGACGGGAAGAGTAATTTTCATTGGCGCGCCATCGCCGGGCAGTGGGCTCCTCACTTGAACGGTGGAACACCGCGCAACTTTGGTCCATGCGGCACGGTTCTTGACCAAGACGCCGCGATGATATGCTCACATCCCGAAGTCGATTTCCCCTATTGGGAGCCCATCAGGCCCGTTCTTGAGGAAGCGCTCCTGATTCCCTTCTACATCAAGACTGAAGCAGTCGGCACAATCTGGGTCGTCGCGCATGACACCAGTCGCCGCTTCGATGCGGAAGACTTGCGCGTGATGACCAGCTTGGGCGCCTTCGCAGCGACCGCCTATCAGACTTGGCTCAACCTGAACGCGGTGCGGCGAGTCGCTTCCATCGTCGAGTCCAGTCACGACGCAATCTTCGGCGAAGACTTGAATGGCATAATCATCAGTTGGAACGGGGGCGCGGAGCGAATCTTAGGCTACATGGCCGAGGAAGTCATCGGCCAGCCGACTACGATTCTGATTCCCCCGGATCGCCACAACGAAGAAACCGCAATGCTTGAGCGCCTCCGCAGAGGCGAGCGCACTGGTTCCTACGAAACCGTTCGCCGGCGTAAAGACGGAAGTCCAGTAGATATTTTAGTCACAGTGTCGCTCTCGAAGAATACGGAGGACAAGGTCATCGGCGCGTCAATAATCGCGCGAGACATCACCGAGCGATTGTATGCAGAACGGACGCTGCGCGAGAGCGAGGCCAGACTCGGACAAGAGCTCGAAGGCGCCCGTCAGCTCCAGCAGGTCAGCTTGGAGCTGCTCTCCAACTGCCCTGAGGTTTTCTACGAGCAAATTCTCGATGCGGCCATCGTGGTGATGCGCTCACAGGCTGCGAGCATGCAGATACTAGAGCCGGATACGGGGATTTTGAAGCTGCTGGCCTGGCGCGGCTTTCATCCGGACGCGGCCGCGTTCTGGGATCGCGTCGACTGCAACTCGGCGAGCACGTGCGGCGAGGCGCTGAAGACAGGACGGCGCATTTTCGTCAGCGACACCGAGACCTGCGCCTTCATCTCGGGGACCGAGGACCTGGAGGCCTACCGCCTCTCCAACTTGCGCGCCGTCCAGTCGACGCCGTTGCGGTCTCGCAGCGGCCGCGCGCTCGGCATGGTCTCGACCCATTGGCGGGAGCCGCGCGAGCCCAGCAAGGATGATTTCAGCCGCTTCGATGTGCTGGCCCGGGAAGTGGCCGACCTGTTCGAGCGGGCGCAAACCGAAGCGGCCTTGCGCGAGAGCGAAGCGCGGCTAAAGGCTGCGGTCGATTTGGTGGAATTGGGCCGCTATTCCTGGAACCCTCAAACGAATGAGAAGAAATGGGACGAAAAGTGCCGGGCGATGTGGGGTCTTCCGGCGGATACGACCGTGGATTACGACACCTGGCGGGCTGCAGTGCATCCGGACGATCTGGGTGCCGTCGAGGCTGCCGTTCAACGGAGCATCGAACCGCAGGGTGACGGTCTTTACGACGTGGAATATCGGGTGCTCGGATACGACGGCAAAGAGCGTTGGATCGCGACCCGTAGCCAGACGCTGTTCGAAAATGGCAAGCCCGTTTGGTCTTATGGCGTCATGATCGATGTCACCGACCGAAAACGTATTGAGAAAAGGCTCGAGCGCCGCGTCGAAGACCGAACGCGGGAGCTGGAAGACGCCAATAACGCGCTGCGCTCTCAGATCGAGAAACGGCAGATCGCCGAAGCCGAGGTCCAGCAGTTGCAGCGGCTCGAAGCGGTTGGGCAGATCACGTCAGGCGTGGCGCATGATTTCAACAACCTGCTCAGTGTCGTGCTCACCAATGCGCGTCTGCTTTCCCAAAGACCTGACGATCAGGAAGGCATCGAATTGATCCGGACCGCTGCTGAGCGCGGCGCGAAGCTCATTGCGCAACTCCTTGCCTTTTCGCGGCAACAGCGGCTTGAACCCCACGAGGTCGATCTCAACAGCAAGCTCGTCGGGATGGTCAATATGCTCAGGGTCACCTTGGGCGGCACGTTGCAACTCAAAACGACGTTTGCTCCGGATCTCTGGCCTGCTTTGGTCGATCCAAACCAGATCGAGATGATCGTCCTCAACCTTGCCATCAACGCCAGGGATGCGATGCAGCCGGGCGGCACGCTCACTCTCGAGACGTTCAACACCATCATCGAAAGCGCGTCCTTCCGGCCGGAAGAGCCGTCGCCGGGGGAATACGTGGCGCTCGCCGTCAAGGATACCGGCATCGGTATCCCAGACGAGGTGCTGCCACGTGTGTTCGAGCCCTTCTTCACGACGAAAGAACCGGGAAAGGGTTCAGGCCTCGGATTGGCGCAAATCTTCGGTTTTGCCAAACAATCCGGTGGCGGCGTGCGTATCGAGACACGCCTCGGCCAAGGCACTGCGGTCACGATCTTCTTGCCGCGCGCTGCGGTCGACGTTGCTGATGACCAAGCGCACGTCGTTGATGCGAGCAACCGTCCGCAGACTTCCAAGAGATTGCTTATTTTGGTCGTGGATGATGACAAGGCTGTCCTCAAGTCCACGGTCAGAATGCTCGATTTTCTCGGATATGCAACGGCGTCGGCGCAGAGCGCCACTGAGGCGCTCCGGCTGCTCGCAGGAAATCAGGCAATCGACCTCGTCCTCGCGGACTTCGCCATGCCTGAAATGAGCGGCAGTGAACTTGCGAAAGCGATCCGCGCGACGCGGCCAACTTTGCCAGTCGTTCTCATGACCGGCCATCGTAATCTCGACCTTCTGGAAGAGTTAAACGACCTGCGAGTTATCTTGAAGCCGTTCACGGAAGACGACCTGGTTGATGTGATCGGCGCCGCACTAAGATAGGGCCACTTCGGACGTCCGTTGTTGGCCCGGAGCGGACCTTGGGCTGAAACACGACCGCTCTCAGGGTGATCCGCGCTTCACGTCTGCTGGATCGGCATCGTTCGCCGCGACCGGTGGCGTCCGCGTGTTTGAAGTCTGCACGCCCGATGATGGTGCGCCCGAAGGTGCAGCCACGGCGCCCGGTGTGGCCTCCTTCGCAACCTCGGTCGGATGGGCGCGGTCCCACTCCCGCTGTTGCTTCTGGTAGCGCCGATAACCCAGCGGGATCACTGCGAGATAGGCGATTGTGAGCACCGTAAGCGTGCCGTAGGGGTATGTCGCCAGCAGGCCTACCAGCGCGGCCGCCGCCGTCATGATCGGTAGAATGAGCTCGCCGCGGATACGCTCGCCCATGAGCTTGCCCGAGAACGTCGGTATGGTGGAGACGAGCAGGAATGCCATGAGCAACGTGTAGAGCGCGATCAGCTGTGGGTAGTCGCGAACCTCGACCAAGCCGAGGCCATTGAGGTAGAAAGGCAGCAGGACGGTGATTGCACCCGCCGGCGCCGGCATTCCGGTGAAGTAGTTCGATTGCCACTTCGGCTTGTCCACCTCGAGCATGGAATTGAAGCGCGCAAGCCTCAAGCCCATGGCGCAAGCGAAAAGCAGCACAGCGATCCACCCGAAGTTCTTTAGGCTGGTCAGGCCCCATGTGAAGAGGACGATGGCCGGCGCGACGCCGAAATTGATGAAGTCGGCGAGGCTGTCGAGCTCGGCGCCAAAACGCGATTGCGCCTTGAGGGCGCGCGCGAGCCGGCCATCGACGCCATCGAGGATGGCGGCGATCACGATGAGGCCGATGGCGAGCTCGAAGCGATGCTCGATGGCCATGCGGATTGCCGTCACGCCGGCACAGAGGCTCAGCAGCGTGAAGAAATTCGGCACCAGCATCCGCACCGGGATCTTGCGATCGCGAAAGAGCAGGCGTCGGCGCCGGCGCAATCCCAGATCCCGGCCCGCATCGCGATATGGCTCGTCGTCCTCGATCAAAGCTGTGCTCCTGCATCTCTTCCCTCTCTCACCGTGAGGACGGGGAGAGGGGGTTGTCACTAGCCGTCGTAGCCTTCGACGATCACGACAGTGGCGTCCGCAGCTTCGTCGCGGATTGCTGCGGCGGCCTTATACTCTGCGCTGTCATAACAGGCACGGGCGACATCGTAGCTTTCGAACTCGATGACGACGTGGCGATCGCCGTTATTCGCCCCCGCGCGTTGCTCGAATTTTCCGCCGCGAATGATGAAGCGTGCATTGTACTTCTTGAAGGCGACCGCATTTGCGGCGACGTAGTCCTTATAGCGCTCGGGGTCGCGTACCCTAACGTGTGCGATCCAGTATCCCTTGGCCATAGCTTGCTCTCCAAATTGAGTACTGCCGCCGGAACCTTAGCGGCCCGGAGCGCGAACACAAGACGGCACGAATTGGAAGTATAGACATACGAATAGTGCAACGGCCGGGCGCGAGGCCCGGCCGTGATGATTTTTCAGTCAGAAGTGTTCCGCGCGTCGCGTCACATGCGGCCTTCGAGGCCATAGTCCCGCATCTTCCGATAGAGCGTCGAGCGACCGATGTTCAGGCGTTTTGCCACTTCCGTCATATGTCCGCGATAGCGGCCGAGCGCGAGGCGGATCATGTCCGCTTCCATGGCCTCGAGCGAGCGGATCTCGCCGCTGTCGTCGATGGCCGGAATGCCGAGTGCACCCTTGCCGGACTCGCGCGACACTTCGATGGTGCGCGGGATGCTGTCCTCGGCGCCGAGCAGCGCCGGACCGGTGTAGGCCGGATGCGGGTCCACGTATTCGGGCGCGTCCGGCATCTCGGCACGGAAGCCTTCGACGTGCGCGGCGATCTGCGGGAACTCATCGACGGTGAGCTCGCTCTTATCGGCGAGCACGACAGCGCGGAAGACCGCGTTCTCGAGCTGACGGACATTGCCCGGCCAAGCGTAGCTCACCAGCATATTCATGGCGTCGCTGCTGATCGCGGTAATCCGCTTGCCTTCCTCGGCCGCGAAGCGTGCGAGGAAATAGCGCGCGAGCTCCGGCACGTCGCCAATGCGCTCGCGCAGCGGCGGCACGACGATGGGAAAGACATTGAGGCGGTAGTAGAGATCCTCGCGGAACCGGCCGTCCTTGACGAGCTGGATCATGTCGCGGTTCGTCGCCGAGATCAGGCGGAAGTTGACCTTGACGCTCTTCTTCGAACCGACGGGGTCGATCTCGCCTTCCTGCAGCGCGCGCAGCAGCTTGACCTGGGCATCGAGTGGGAGCTCGCCGACCTCGTCGAGGAAGAGCGTGCCGCCGTCGGCCTCCTGGAACTTGCCGATGCGCTTGTCGACGGCGCCGGTGAACGAGCCCCTCTCGTGACCGAAGAGAATGCTCTCGACGAGGTTCTCGGGGATGGCGCCGCAGTTGACGGTGACGAACGGTCTACCGGCGCGCTCGCTCTCGCCCTGGATGGCGCGGGCGATCAGCTCCTTGCCGACACCGGACTCGCCTTCGATCAGGACCGGAATATTGGACGCAGCCGCACGACGACCGAGCGCGACGACCTTGTTCATGACGTCGCCGCGCATCACTAGATCGTTGAAGGAGAGCGTTCCCTCGACCTTCTTCTTGATGCGCGTGATCTCGCCCTGCAGGGCTTCGATCTTGAGCGCGCTCTTAATGGAGACGTCGAGGCGCTCCTGGCTCGCGGGCTTGACGACGAAGTCGGCGGCGCCGGCGCGCATGGCACCGATGGCGGCGTCGATCGAGCCGTTGGCGGTCTGCACGATGATCGGCGGTGTGCCGGGCTTGGAGCCAAGGCGCTCGAGGACCGTCATGCCGTCCGTGCCGGGCATCACGAGGTCGAGCAGAACGAGCGAGATCGAGGGGCCTTCCGGGCCTTCGAGGATCTGGAGGGCGTGCTCGCCGCCCTGCGCGGTACGGGCGTCATAGCCCAACCGCTTGATCATCTCTTCAAGGATGCGGCGCTGGGCGGGGTCGTCATCGACGACGAGGACGCGCTTGGTCATGAGGCATACTCACGCAACAATACGGGACACGTAGGCCAGTCAGAAGCACCGTTCGGGGGCAGGCCCCATTTTCGAACAGTTGCTCAGGAGCGGCTTACTCACCGGGCGAGAGTGCCCGACTGGGGTAAATGGATCGTTGCGAAACGCTCGCTTTTGAATTTTTTCCGTCACGTTCTGATCCCACGCGGTGCGGCATCAGGTGAGGCGCTTGAAATACAACTCAAATCCCGCAGGTCCGCGATCGGGCCAGAATGCCGCGGGAGCGCCATGCCTTGCCAGCGCCGCTCCATGCGACAATGTTGATAAGCAAGACGGCAACCAGATTCGGGAGACCGCTCATGAGCACCAGTGACGCCGCCCTCGGCCCGATGCCGGAATGGGACCTGCGCGACCTCTATCCGGGGACCGACTCGGCCGAGCTGAAGCGCGATCTCTCGTGGGCTGCCGACGAGGCCAAACGCATCCGCACGACCTACCAGGGTAAGCTCGCGGCGCTCAGCCGCGACGGCGCAGCGCTCGCGGTGGCCGTGAAGGCCTACGAGAAGCTCGCCGACGTGATCGGCCGCATCGCCTCGTACTCCGGGCTTCTCTATTACGCCGATACTTCGGACGGCGAGCGTGCGAAATTCTTCGGCGACATGCAGACGAAGATCACGGCGATCTCGACCGAGCTTGTCTTCTTCGAGCTGGAAATGAACCAGATCGATGATGCCGTCCTCGACGCCGCGCTGAAGCATCCCGATCTCGCGCGCTATGCCCCGTGGTTCGCCGACCTGCGCAAGGAAAAGCCCTATCAGCTCGAGGAGCAGCTCGAGCGTCTCTTCGTCGAGAAGGCGGCGACGTCGCGGGCTGCCTGGGACCGGCTCTTCAATGAGACCATGGCGGCGCTGCGCTTCGAGGTCGAAGGTGAGCCGAAACCGCTGAGCATCGAGCCGACGCTCAACCTGCTCATGCATCCGGACACCGCCCGGCGTCAGGCTGCTGCCGAAGCGCTGGCCAAGGTCTTCAAGGACAACATCCGCCTCTTCACGCTCATCACGAACACGCTCGCGAAGGACAAGGAGATCTCGGACCGCTGGCGCGGCTACAAGGATGTCGCGGACTCGCGCCATCTCGCGAACCGCGTCGAGGCGGAGGTTGTCGATGCGCTGGTCAGCGCCGTGCGCGAGGCCTATCCACGCATCTCGCACCGCTACTACACCATGAAGGCGCGCTGGCTCGGCATGGACAAGCTCGCGCACTGGGACCGCAATGCGCCGCTGCCCGACAAGCCCGATCAGGTCTACGCGTGGAAGGATGCGGAGCGGATCGTGCTCGATGCCTATGCCGGCTTCTCGCCGCGCATGGCCGAGATCGCGCAACCGTTCTTCAACAAGGGTTGGATCGACGCCCCGGTGCGCGAGGGCAAGGCTTCAGGTGCCTTCTCGCATCCGACGACGCCCTCGGCGCACCCCTACATCCTGCTCAACTACCAGGGCAAGCCGCGCGATGTAATGACGCTCGCGCACGAGCTCGGCCACGGCGTGCATCAGGTGCTGGCCGCGCCGCAGGGTCCGCTGCTTGCGCCGACGCCGCTGACGCTTGCGGAAACGGCGTCTGTGTTCGGCGAGATGCTGACCTTCCGCGCGTTGCTGGCTGCGACCACCAACCCGCGCGAGCGCAAGGCGCTGATCGCGCAGAAGGTCGAGGACATGATCAATACGGTCGTGCGCCAGATCGCGTTCTATTCCTTCGAGCGCAAGGTGCACGAAGCACGCCGCGAAGGCGAGCTGACCGCGGACAAGCTCGGCGAGTTGTGGATGTCGGTGCAGGGTGAGAGCCTCGGCCCTGCGATCGAGCTGAAGCCGGGATATGAGGTCTACTGGTCGTACATCCCGCACTTCATTCATTCGCCGTTCTACGTGTATGCGTACGCGTTCGGTGACTGTCTCGTGAATTCACTCTACGGGCTCTATCAGGAGGCGCATCCCGGCTTCGTCGAGAAATACTTCGACATGCTCAAGGCCGGCGGCTCGAAGCATCACACGGAGCTGCTGGCGCCGTTCGGGCTTAATGCCGCCGATCCGAACTTCTGGAAGAAGGGCCTGTCGGTCATCGAAGGCATGATCGACGAGCTGGAGAAGATGGATAAAGTGGCGTGAGTTGTAGCCGTTGAAGCTCACGGCAGGCACCACTTATCCCTTCTCCCCGTCCTTACGGGGAGAAGGTTAGGATGAGGGGCGGCGGCAAATGCTGACGTCGGCACATGGGCCGCCCCTCAACCCCAGCCCTCTCCCCGCGAGCGGGGAGAGGGGGAAGTTAGAGCTTCAGCTGCGGCCGCTTGATCTCATAGAGCATGAGTGCTGTCGCGACGGCGAGATTGAGCGAGTCGAGCTTGCCGGCCATCGGGATCTTCACGAGGCGGTTGCAGACAGCGGCCACCTCGTCGGACATGCCGGGGCCTTCGCGGCCCATCACCAGCAAGGTCGGACCCGTGTAGTTCCCGTCGCGGAAATCGGCCGTCGCGTCGAGATGCGTGCCGATGCGATCGCCCGGCCAGGCCTTCGCCCAACCGACGAACGTCGCTCGCTCGACTTTCACCAGCGGCACGGCGAACAGCGAACCCATGGTCGCGCGCACGGCCTCGCGCTGATAGGGGTCGCAGCAGTTGCCGATGAGGATGATGCCGTCAGCGCCTACGGCATCGACCGTGCGGATAATCGTGCCAAGATTGCCCGGGTCGCGGATTTCGTCGAGGGCCACCCACAACGCCGATTTCGCGAGTGACTCAATCTCCGGCAGCGCGCACCAGCGCTGCTCGAAGACGCCCATGAGATTTTGCGGGTTCTCCTTCGCGGCGAGCTTCTCCAGCACGGCGTGTGAGACTTCGAGGCCTTCCGTGCCCTCACGAAGCGCCCAGTCGATGAGCTCACGATGCGCGCGGCTCTCGCGCGCTTCCGCACCATGAGCGAGTATCCGCGGCCGCCAGCCATTTTCGCGCGCGGTCATGAGCACCGACGCGCCCTCGGCGACGAACAGACCCGTCTCGCGCCGCGCCTTGCGCATGTCGAGCGAGCGGATGAGCTTGACGCGGTCGTTCGTCAGACTGGTGATGACGCGCGAAGCCGGCGGCGGGCCGCGATCAGATCTTGAGGTCATCGCCGCACCAGCGCGTGAAGAGCGATGTCGGCACGGCGCGCGCGCTGTCTTCCTCGCGGATGGCGAGTTCGCCGCTCTCGAAACGGCCGCCCTTTTCGGCCAGTGCCTCGCGGCAGAGCTGGTCGAGCATGAGCGCCGAAGCGCGGATGGCATAGGCCGTGAGGACGAGCGCGCTCCGCGGACCGCTGAGAAGCGCTGCGCAATTGCGCAGCATGTCGGGGAGGTCGATGAAAAGATCCCATGTCTCGTTGTTGGGACCACGCCCGAACTTCGGCGGATCGACGAGGATCACGTCGTACTGCTTGCCGCGACGCACCTCGCGCTGCACGAACTTGCGCGCGTCCTCCAGCATCCAGCGCACGGGTGCATCCTTGAGACCAGAAGCCGTCTGGTTCTCGCGCGCCCATGTGACCGCTTTCTTCGAGGCATCGACGTGGGTGACCTCTGCACCGGCGTGAGCCGCCAGAAGAGTCGCCGCGCCCGTATAGGCAAAGAGATTGAGCACGCGCGGACGGTCAACGCCGCTCGGTTGCTTCAGGGCCTCAATCATCCAGCGCCAGTGCGGAAGCTGTTCGGGGAAGATGCCGAGGTGACGGAAGGCACTGAGCCGGCAAGTGAGCGTGACGGCGTTCTCGAGACGCACGGGCCAGCTTTCCGGTACCGGCTTGTTCGTCCGCCAGCGGCCGCTCTCCTCGTCGTCGTTGGCGGAGAAGACGGCGTGCGCGTCGGCCCAGATCTTCTCGTCCGCGCGCGGTTGCCAGAGGGCCTGCGGTTCGGGCCGATCGACGATGATCTTGCCGAAGCGCTCGAGCTTGCGCCCGTTGCCGCTGTCGATCAGCCGGTAGTCGGCAAAGCCATCGCTCTCGATGACGCTGAGGCGCGCCGCGGTTGGAGGCGATCCTGATGCGGCAGTTTCGGGGCTGGGCCGGGGCTTGGACATTGTGTTTGCGGGTTCCGTACCGTTGCGGCAGACATAGAGGCTTGGAGTGAGGGCCGCAACGCCCGGAGCAGGGGAATTCAGCCCTGCCGGCGGAATTAAGGGTAATCCGGCGCGGCGCCATCAATGTGGGATGCGATGCGGAGATCATGAGAGTTTTGGTCACCGGGGGTGCCGGCTTCATCGGCTCGACGCTCTGCCGCCATCTCGTCGTCGAACGGGGCATCGAAGTCGTCAACGTCGATTGCCTAACGTATGCGGCCAACCTGCGCTCGCTCGACCCGATCGCCAACCGGCCCGGCTACCGGTTCATCCAGGCCGATATCTGCGATGGCCCGGCTCTCGACGCCATCCTCGCCGATACCGCACCGGATGCGATCCTGCATCTTGCCGCCGAGAGCCACGTGGATCGCTCGATCGACGGCCCGGCGCGTTTCATCGAGACGAACATTGTCGGCACATACACGTTGCTCGATGCCGCACGCGCCTATTGGCAGGGACTGCCCGAAACTAAACGCAGCGCCTTCCGCTTCCTCCAGATCTCGACGGACGAGACCTTCGGCAGCGCGGCGCCGGATGCCCTATTCAACGAGGCAACGCCCTATGCGCCAAGCTCACCCTACTCGGCCAGCAAGGCTGCTGCCGATCATCTGGTCCGTGCGTGGCACACAACGTATGGCCTCCCCACACTCACCACGACCTGCTCGAACAACTACGGGCCCTACCAGTTTCCGGAGAAGCTGATCCCGCACATGCTCATCAATGCGCTCGAGGGCAAGCCCCTGCCCATTTATGGCGACGGGCTGCACGAGCGCGACTGGCTATTCGTGGACGACCACGTGAAGGCGCTCGCGATTGTACTCGAACGCGGCCGGATCGGTGAGACGTACGCGATCGGTGGCCGCGCTACGCGCACGAACATCGCTGTCGTCGAGAAGGTGTGCGAGCTGCTGGACGGCCTGCGTCCGGCCGCACGGCCACGCCGCGAGCTGATGGCTTTCGTCCAGGATCGGCCGGGTCATGACCGCCGCTACGCGATCGATCCGACGAAGATCGAGGTCGAGCTCGGCTGGCGCGCCGAGAAGAGCTTCGACAGCGGTATCGCACGCACCGTGCGTTGGTATCTCGACAACGAGAGCTGGTGGCGCCCTCTGCGCGAGGGCGTCTATCGCGGCGAGCGGCTCGGTCTCAAAACCTAGAGATCGCTCGCGTTGAACGTATCGCACTGCTGGATCTGGCCCGTCTCCAGGCCGCGACGGAACCAGCGCACGCGCTGCTCGGACGAGCCGTGCGTGAAGGCCTCGGGCACGACGCGGCCCTGCATCTTGCGCTGGATCATGTCGTCGCCGATCGCGGCCGCCGCGCGCAGGCCCTCCTCGATATCGCCGGGCTGGAGGCGCTTCTTGAGCTGATCGTTCACCGAGGCCCACACGCCCGCGAGGCAGTCCGCCTGCAGCTCCATGCGCACCTGCAGCGCGTTGGCCTGCCGCTCAGAGATACGCTGCTTGGCCTCCTGCACCTTGCCGGCAATGCCGAGCAGGTTCTGCACGTGATGGCCGACCTCGTGCGAGATCACGTAGGCCTGCGCGAAGTCACCCGGCGCGCCGAACCGCCTGTCCAGCTCGTTGAAAAACGAGAGGTCGATGTAGACCTTCTTGTCGAGCGGGCAATAGAACGGCCCCATCTGCGCAACGCCTTGGCCGCACGCCGAGTTGGTTCCGTCCGAGAACATGACGAGCCGCGGCTCTTCGTATTTGCGGCCGAACGACTGGAAGATGCGGTTCCAGACATCCTCGGTGTCCGCGAGAACGCGGCGCACGAAGCGGGCAGCCTCGTCGTCGGGCTTTGCCGCCCGCTGCGTCGGTTGCCCGGGCTGCTGCGGAGGCCTGCCTTCACGGCTGCCCGGAAGGCCCGGAATGTCGAAGGGGTTCGAGCCGCCGCCGGGACGATCGACGCGCTGGTTCTGCGGCATATCAGGGAAGCTGAAGCCACCACCGCCGCCGCGCAGCAGATCAAGCGGATTGAGTCCGAACAGCAGCATGATCGCGCCGATGATCAGCAGCGTCGTGATGCTGAAACCACCGCCGCGTCCCATCGGGATCTGGATGCCGCGTCCGCCGCCGCCGGGGAAACGGAAACCACCACCTCCGCCCTGTCCGCGCCGATCCTCGACGTTGCTGCTCTCGCGATCCTGCTCGTCGTAGCGCATGACAGTCCAACTCCTGGCCCCAGTGTCCCGTGGTCCCCCGTGCTGTGTGCCCATTGCCGGCCAAAGGCGCGGCCGTCAAGAACAATTCAGCACACGCGCGAATGCGGAACAAGTGGCGCTTCCGCCCCCCACTCTGCAAGGTGCCGTCCGCGCTCTGTCCCGTCTGTCTCAGTGGCCGGCAATGCGGAAGACGCCGCGCTCCTGGTCGTCCAGGCGAGCGACGAGATCGACCTCCCACGCCAGATACGCGCGAGCTGCCTCGACGTTTCCGTCATGACGCTGGTGCGTATGAAACACGAAGTCGATCCGGTCCTGGTCGGGCGGGCTATCGGGCGTCGTGTTCATTTTCTGGCCGTCCGCTTGCCACGCCTTGGCGCCGCCGGCGAGTTTGGAGATCTCGCGTGCGCCAAGCTCGGTAAGGTCGAGGCTCGCGGCGGCCGCCATCTCCGGGCTGTCCGCGATAAGGATCACGGGCTGGGCAACATCCGGCACGCTCTTCGCGAGCCTTGGGCGCGAGGCCCACACCGAGCCTGGAATGTGTCCGTCGCGGTAGTCCTGGCTCGAGCGCAGATCGAGCGCGACGCCGCCACCCGACCAGAGCAGCGCCGAGAGCCCCTGTGGCGTGACGACATGGAGTTCCGTAGCTCGTGCCTTCAGCATTTCAGGGCCACGCGGCCAACGGTCCGCGGGAATGGCTGCGCTGATTGCGGCGGCATTCTCGCGGTCTTCGAGCACGCAAGCCTCGTGACCGAGCTGTCGCAGCCAAGCCGCCACCATAGGCGCCCGGATGCCCTCGCCATCGAGCAGCACGATGCGCCCGCCCTTGACGCCGACCCACTGGTCCGTCGCCTGCTGAAGCTGACCGCCCGGCGCATGCACGAAGCCGGCGACAGGCTGAGCCGCAACTTCCTCGGCCGTGCGTACGTCGAGAAGGTAGGTCGTGCGCCGCGGGTCGGCGAGCCAGGCGCGTACGTCCGATGTGGTGACGGCGTGCACGCCACATCTGGCCGCGTGGGTGGCGGCACGTCTGCGGCGCTCGGCGAGCTTCTCCGCACTGAGTGACGGCTGTGGGTACTTCTTCGATGCGCCACGCTGGACCTCGTAGCCGGCGAGGAACCAGCCTTGCGTGCCGTTCTCCAGCGCCACGACCTCATTCGGCACACCGAGATCGATGAGCGTCTGCGCGCCGATGATCGAGCGCGTGCGGCCCGCGCAGTTGACGACGATGCGGGTCTTCGGATCCGGCGCGATCGCGTCGATGCGTAGTGGCAGCTCGCCATTCGGGCAGCTTATGCCGCCGGGGATGTTGAACTTCTGGTACTCGGCCCACGTGCGGCCGTCGACGATGACGAGATCGTCGCCGCGCTTCTGCATGGCGACCAGATCATCGGCGCTGATGCGCGGCGTGTGCCGCTCGATCTCGACGAGCTCGCCGAAGGTCTTGGACGGGAGGTTCACCCCATCGAAGAGCGTGAAACCCGCAGCCTTCCACGCGGGTGCACCACCTTCCATGATCGCGACGTCGGTAAAGCCGAGACCTTCGGCGCGCTTAGCGGCGCGCTCTGCGACGCCATCGCCGTCATCCATCAGCACCACGCGAACACTGCGGCGGGGCACTAGCCGTTCGATTTCCATTTCCAGCCGGCTGTAGGCCAGGGGCACGGCGAAGAACGGATGCCCGTCGGCGTACTGTCCCGTCTCGCGCACGTCGAGGAGCGCGATTTCCTCGCCATCGGATAGCATCGTCTTCACCGTCCTGGCGGGAAGGGCCTTGGCCATCGTGTACCTCATGCTTCTTCTTTGAGAGCGCTTATACGGACAATATACCCGGCCCTCGCACGGACAGAAAGCTGCCGTGGCAAATACCCCGATTAGGCACACTGCCCCGCAACCCTGTGCGAAAACGTCCTGTGGCCGCCGTTTGCTGCGCCACATATACACTGGCGCGGCGGGTGGCCGTCCGTGCACGCTCCCAGCGATTTATGAACAGCTGACGTAGGCTCGGGGGCCACCGGCATGTCGCGCGCATTTCTGGTGTTGTTCACGGGGCTTTTGCTGGCCCTGAACGCCTTCTCGAACGACATCACCCTTCCCGCCTTCTGGTCGATGGAGCGCAGCTTCGGTGTGCCCATCGAGGAAGTGCAGGCGATCATCCCGGTCTTTCTATTCTGCTCGGCCTTTGGCCAGCTCTTCTTCGGCCCGGCATCCGATGCTTATGGCCGCAAGCCGGTCATCCTGGTGGGCGTATCGCTCTACATTACCGGCGCTGTCATTGCGGTGTTTGCAGGCAGCATTACGACGATGCTCTGGGGGCGCGCGCTTCAGGGTTTCGGCAGTGCCTGCGGCGCGGTGATCGCCCGCGCCATTCTGCGGGACGTGCACTCAGGCACTGAGCTCGCGCGAACCATGGCTTTCGCGACCTCGATCATTTCGCTCGGGCCGATCATGGCGCCGATGGTGGGCTACGGCCTCGTCCTGCTGGGTGACTGGCAGGGCATTTTCGTCGGCATGGCGTTCTACGGCATCATGCTGGCAGCCATGGTCGTGATCCGCATCGACGAGACGAATACAAGCCCGGATCCGACGGCCATACAGCCCTCGCGTTTGCTCGCGTCGTTCGTGCGTGTCTTCAGCAACCATCAATCGCGGTATTTCATCCTGCTCTCGGGGATCAATACGTTCGCCATTCTCACGTATGTCGCGAATGCGCCGCGGCTCTATAGGGGCGCTTTCGGCATCGAGGGCGCTGCCTTCACGCTTCTCTTCGCCGTGACCGGCAGCGGCATCGTTATCGGCCAGTATTTGAATGCACTCCTCATCGCCCGACTCGGCGTCATGGCTGCGACGCGGTTAGCGTCCAGCTCCCTGGCGGTCGTAGCTGTGCTGATTGCCGTTCTGACGCACACCGGAACGCTATCGCTCATCTCATTTGCCGCTCTCATGCTGATCTACAACGCGGCCTTCCTGGTCGTGATGTCGAACTCGGTCAGCATGATCATCGACCCGCACCGGGAGATTGCCGGTTTTGCATCCTCTGTTTTCGGCTTTGCCTCGCAGCTCACGGGCGGCGTTCTCGTCTACCTCACGTTCCCGATCTTCAAAGGCAGTATGGGGGCTTGGTCGCTCGGAATTCTTGTCATCACGCTCACGGTGACTGCCGCCGTCTGGGTCTACCGGCCGAAGGCTGACAATTAGCATCCGCCGTTCAATTTATTGTGCGCTGCATCAATAAGTTGCCTCGACGTACGTCCTATCGACAACCCAGGCGACTCAGGTCAGAATCACCGACGCAGGTTGGCGTGAGATCGTTCGGATGGTCCGCCCGCGCGCCGGGCGGCGCACAATGGGAAGGATCGGGATATGGACGCTGCTGCAATTGTCGTCATGATAATCGTGGGTGCCATCGCGGGCTGGCTCGCCAGCCTCGTCGTCGGTGGACCTTGGGGCTTGCTCGGGTACATCATCGCCGGCGTCATTGGCAGCGTCGTGGGCGGCTGGCTGTTGAATGCGGCCAAAATCAACATCAACCTCGGCAATCCCATCGTGAATCAGATCATCACGGCCGCCATAGGCGCCATCGTGGTCATCCTGATCGCACGCCTCATAAGCTAGCAACGCGCTGACAGATCGTGTAATTTCCGGGCGGGTGCCGACGTCGGCCCCGCCCCTCTTGTTGAGTGGGCGCAGAGAGAGCAAGTAAGGGCTCATGGTTACGGTTCTGGACATGACAGGGGGCAAGCGGACAGGTGCCGCCCGCCACCCAGAAAAGGCTGCGCGGCCGGATACGCCCGTCCTGCGCAAGCCCGATTGGATCCGCGTCAAGGCCCCGGGCTCGCCAGTCTATACCGAGACGCGCAATATCGTGCGGCAGCACGGCCTGCATACGGTCTGCGAAGAAGCCGGCTGTCCGAACATCGGCGAGTGCTGGAGCCAGCGCCACGCCACCATGATGATAATGGGGGACACCTGTACGCGCGCCTGCTCGTTCTGCAATGTCGCGACCGGCAAGCCCAATCCCCTCAATCCCGACGAGCCGCGCAATGTCGGCGAGGCCGTGGCGAAGCTCGGGCTCAACCACGTCGTCATCACATCCGTCGATCGTGATGACCTGCCCGATGGTGGCGCCCAGCATTTCGCCGAGGTCATCGGCTGGATCCGCAAGCTCGCGCCGACAACGACCATCGAGGTGCTCACGCCGGACTTCCTGCGCAAGGATGGTGCCCTCGAAGTGGTCATCAAGGCGCGCCCTGATGTGTTCAACCACAATCTGGAGACGGTGCCCGGCCTCTATCCGCGCATCCGCCCCGGTGCGCGCTACTTCCATTCGCTGCGCATTCTGCAGCGCGCCAAGGAGCTGGACCCGACCATCTTCACGAAGTCCGGCATCATGGTCGGGCTTGGGGAGGAGCGCGAAGCCGTGCTTCAGCTCATGGATGATCTCCGGACCGCCGACGTCGATTTCCTCACCATTGGCCAGTACCTCCAGCCGACGCGCAAGCACGCCGAGGTGAAGCGCTTCGTCACACCCGACGAGTTCGAGAGCTACAAGCGCACGGCCCAGTCGAAGGGCTTCCTGCTGGTCTCTTCGAGCCCACTGACGCGCTCGAGCTATCACGCGGATGCCGACTTCGCGCGTCTTCAGGCGGCGCGTGCCGCTGCGGCAGAGTAAGCAGCGCCTCATGCCCTCATTCGAGACCCGCCGGCAGGTGCCATTCACGCCGCAGGAGATGTTTGCTCTCGTCGCCGACGTCGAGCGCTATCCCGAGTTCCTGCCGCTCTGCGAGGGCCTGCGCGTGCTCTCGCGCAATGATGAGGGCGATCAGCAAGCGCTAGTTGCCGTGATGGACGTCGGCTACAAGGGCCTCAAGGAAACCTTCACCAGCCGTGTGACGCTCGACGAGACCGTCCCGACTTTGCGCACGGATCTAGTGGAAGGTCCCTTCACGCGCCTCGTCAACAAGTGGGATTTTTCCGAGACGCCCGGCGGCTGCGAGGTGAAATTCTTCATCGACTACGAGTTCAAGTCGATGCTGCTGCAGATGCTCGTCGGTGGCCTTTTCCAGCAGGCTTTCGGGCGCTTTGCCGAAGCATTCGAGGAGCGCGCTCACACCATCTATGGCCGCCGCGCTGGCGTTGCCTGAAGGCAGCTACGCACGCGTCAACTCGTCCACCATCTCGAAGGCCACTACAATCGACGCCATGCGGATGCCGTGCCGGCCGATATCGCCGAACCGGCATTCGCGATGGATCGCCGGCTTGCCGCGCCGCTCGGCCGCGAGATGCACGAGGCCAACGGGCTTCGCCGCGCTGCCGCCGCCGGGTCCGGCGACGCCGGTCGCCGCGACAGTGATATCCGCGCGCGAATGGGCGAGCGCACCCGCAGCCATGGCGAGTGCCACCTCCCTGCTGACGGCGCCGTGCTCCCGGATCATGGCCATGGGCACGCCGATGAGTTCGTTCTTGGCTTCATTCGAGTACGTGACGAAGCCGCGCTCGACGACGTCGGACGAGCCCGCGATCTCGGTCAGCACGCCCGCAATGAGCCCGCCCGTGCAGCTCTCCGCCGTCGCCAGCATGAGCTTCTTCGCCCGGAGCGTCGCGAGCAGGGCTTCGGCCTTGGCGATCAGGTCCTTGGAGAACATGCCTGCTTACCTACTAACCATGTTTACAGCCCGGCGTCGGCTACAGCATTATTTGAGCATCATTGCCAAGCGCCAACAACCCTCGAGGAGTGCCCATGAAATTCGCAATCGCCATGCTCCTCGCTGTAGTCGTCGCAGGGTCGGCCATGGCCCAGCACCATCATCGCCATCAGCAGCACGCGCCCTCACCTTATGCCGGGCAGCAGCAGCGCGACATCAAGGCCCTCAGCGAGCAGCAGGTCGCCGATCTGCAGCAAGGGCGCGGCATGGGGCTGGCGCTCGCGGCCGAGCTGAATGGCTATCCCGGGCCGATGCATGTGCTCGAGCTCAAGGATCAGTTGCACCTGACGGCGGACCAGCAGCGGCGGTTTCAGCACCTCTTCGAGAGCATGAAGGCCGAAGCTATCGAGGCGGGCGAAGTGCTGATTTCCAGCGAACGTGCGCTCGATCGCGCATTCGCCGAAGGCAAGATGACGCCCGACATGCTGGCTTCTCTGACCGGCCGCATCGGCGAGGCACACGGCCGCCTGCGAGCGGTGCACCTCAAGTATCACCTGACCTCGGCAGAGCTGCTATCCGACCACCAGCGTCGGCGCTATGCTGATCTCAGAGGCTATCGCTGAACATTCGAGGGAACGCCGCCATGTCCGCCAAGCTCACTGCCGACGCCAAAGGCCTTTATGTCATCGCCGCGACGCCCTTCCACGACGACGGCCGCATAGATTTCGAGAGCATCGACAGCCTGGTCGACTTCTACCTTGCGTGCGGCGTGCAGGGCATGACCATCCTTGGTGTGATGGGTGAGTTCCAGAAGCTCTCCGAGAGCGAGACGCTCGAAGTTTCGCAGCGCTTTCTCAAGCGGACGGGGGGGCGGGTGCCGATCATCGTCGGCGTCTCCAATCCCGGCACGAACCAGCTCGTGAAGACGGCGCGCGCCGTCATGGAGATGGGTGCCGCCGGTGTCATGGCTATGCCCATGCGCGGCCTCACCACGGAGCCCTCCGTCGAGAACTACCTGCGCTCGATCCTGACCGCGCTCGGGCCGTCCATCCCGGTGTGCATCCAGGATTATCCCAAGCTCACGGACGTCTATTTCAGCGCCGACTGCTTCATCCGCCTCGTCGACGCTTTCCCGCAGATCGCCATGTTCAAGCACGAGGACATGCCGGGCCTCTCCAAGCTCTCGGCTATCCGCAAGGCTTGCGACGGCAAGGCCCGGCGCTACATGCCGATCCTCTGCGGCAACGGCGGCATCCACCTGCCGCAGGAGTATCTGCGCGGGGCGGACGGCGCCATGACCGGCTTTGCCTTCCCGGACATGATGGTCGCCATGCACGCGCTATTCGCTGCCGGCAATCCCGAGGAGGGCGAGGACCTCTACGATCTCTATCTGCCGCTCATGCGTCATGAGCTGCAGCCGGGCGTCGGCCTCGCCATTCGCAAGGAAATCCTCCGCCAGCGTGGGGCCATCCGCTCGTCCGCGATCCGGGCGCCAGGCCCGAAGCTCGATGCCATCGACATGGCCGAGCTGAACCGCCTGCTCGCCCGTCTCGAGAAGAAAACCGGTCAGCCGATCAAGGGCATCCGGAAGGCTTGAGCCACCGCACATGAACCCCTGTTGCCGTTCCGCCACGCTTTGTGCGCGCAATGGACACAAAGGGGCGCTTGCATCTCTCGCAAATGCCATTATGGCCCGTTAGATACTGCCGCCAGGGAGTTGGCGGGTTTCGCATTACGGGTGGGAGTTCAAGCAGATGTCGCGTCTCGCGCGCCCGGTCGCGCAAGCGAAGGCAACCTATGACGTGGTCGTCGTCGGTTCCGGCTATGGCGGTGGCGTTGCGGCGTCGCGCTTGTCGCGGATCGGTCTCAAGGTCGCGGTCCTCGAACGCGGTCGCGAGTACCTGCCGGGCGAGTTCGCCGAGACCATGCTCGCCGCCAGCACGGCCATGCAGATCAATGGCAAGGGACGGCAGATCGGCCCGCCGGATGCGCTCTTCGATCTGCGCGTCGGCAAGGATGTGCACGCGCTCGTCGGCTGCGGTCTCGGCGGCACGTCGCTGATCAATGCTGCCGTGTGTCTCACGCCTGATGTCATGGTGCTCGAGGACGAGGCCTGGCCCGAGGAAATCCGCGTCGATCATCGCCTGAATGTCGGCTATCACCGCGCCCGCCAGATGCTGGCGCCGGAGACGCTGCCCTTGTCCGTCACGCCGATGAAGCTCGCGTCGCTCGAGCGCGCCAGCAAGGCGATCGGCCATCACGTCGAGCGCGTGCCGCTGCATATTTCCTTCGATGAGAAGACCAACGCGGCGGGTGTGACCCAGCCGCCTTGCACCATGTGCGGCAACTGCATGGGCGGCTGCAACAGCGGCGCCAAGACGACTGTGCACTCGACGTACTTGACGGACGCGGTCAATCACGGCGCCGAGCTCTTCACGGGCGCCAATGTGCGGCTCGTCGAACGGAGTGGCGGCGATCTCTGGCGTGTCGTCTTCCGCAAGACTGGCGACAAGGACAGCCACGTTCCCGTCGGGACCGTCACGGCCGCCATGGTGGTGCTCGCGGCCGGCACGCTCGGCACGGCCGAGATCATGATGCGCTCGCGCGAGAATGGGCTACGCGTCTCGGACCGCCTCGGCTGGCGCTTCTCGACGAACGCCGACGTCATGTCCTTCGGCTACAACTACAAGGAGCCGGTCAACTCCGTCGGCCTTCCGCACGGTTCAAAGGCGAAGGTGCCGCCGCCGGGTCCGGCGGTCGTCGGCCTCATCGACCTGCGTCGCCGCCGCGATCCGCTCGACCGGCTGGCGCTCGTCGAGGCGACCGTGCCGAGCGCCATGGCACGGCTCATGCCGATGCTCCTCGCGACCGGCGCGACGCTGGCGCCGGAAGAGGCGAGCGGCGGCCTAGCCGGCCTCCTCGCTGATACACGACGCAACGCCGAGAGCCTCTTTGCTGGCGGCTACAGTGGCCCGGTGCATCACAGTCACGCGTTCCTCGCCGTCGGCCACGATGGCGCGGCCGGTCGCATCGTCTTCGAGGATGATACGGCGGCGATCCACTGGCCCCATGTCGGCGATGAGCCGGTCTTCACGCATATCTCGGCCGTGCTGAGGAAGGGCGTCGCGGCCAACGGCGGCAAATACGTGCCGAACCCCGTGAGCAACCAGTGGCTCGGCGGTGACGTCATGACCGTGCATCCGCTCGGCGGTTGCGCCATGGGCAGCGATCGCGACAGCGGCGTCGTCGATCACAAGGGACGTGTGTTCGACGCCGATCCCACAAAGCGCGCCGACGCGGTCCACGATGGTCTCTTCATATGCGACGGCTCAGTCATTCCCCGCCCGCTCGGTGTGCACCCGCTGTTCACGATCACGGCCGTGGCCGAACGCGCCATGATGATCTTTGCGCGCGAGCACGGCTTGGCGCTCGACGTCTCGCCGCGCCCCGATGCGCCGAAGCGCGTCTTCCGCGCAGAGCCCACCACGAACGACACTGGCACGTCCCGCTTCGGCCGACTGTTCGGCCGCGCCGCATCCGCCTGAGGTAAATCCGATGCGCCTGTCGTCCAGCCTCGACGAGCTGAAGCCGGAGTATGACGCGATCGTCGTCGGCTCGGGCTATGGGGCGGGCGTTGCGGCGTCGCGTCTCGCGCGCATTGGCCTGAGGGTGGCCGTCCTCGAGCGCGGCCGCGAGTTCGCGCTCGGCACGTTCCCGGACACCATGGAGGAAGCCACCGCCGAGCTGCAGTACACGCACGGCGACAAGCGCATCGGGCGCAGGCTCGGCCTCTACGATCTCCATCTCGGGCGCGACATGCACGTGCTCACGGGTTGTGGGCTCGGCGGCACATCGCTCATCAACGCGAATGTCTCGCTGCCGCCCGATCCGCGCGTGTGGGAAGATCCCTGCTGGCCGCCGTCCATTCTCGCAGAGGGAACGCTCGAGGAAGGTTTCCAACGCGCGACGCGCATGCTGCGGCCCGTGCCTTTCCCGAACACCGTGCGTCTCGACAAGCGCGACCGTCTGCAAGCTGCGGCGCGGGCGTTCGGCACGGAAATGTCGACGGTGCCGATCAACGTCACGTTCACGCCGGGTCCCAATGCTGCGGGCGTCGATCAGCCGGCGTGCACGATGTGCGGCGACTGCTGCTCGGGCTGCAATGTCGGCGCCAAGAATACCGTGCAGATGACCTATCTGCCGGATGCCGTGCGCCATGGTGCGGAGATCTTTACCGAGGCGACCGTCAGCTTCGTGCGCAAGGAAGGCGATGGTTGGCGCGTGTTCTTCACGCCGACTCGCAATCGTCGCGACAAGTTCGGTCAGCCCGAGCGCTCGGTCGCCGCCGGCATCGTCGTGATCGGCGCCGGCGCGCTCGGCTCGACGGAGATCCTCCTGCGCTCGCGACAGGAAGGTCTCGCGCTCTCGGACAAGCTCGGCGAGGGCTTCACCGGCAACGGCGACGTGCTCGCCTTTGCCTACAACGGCGATCAGCCGGCGAATGCCGTGGGCATCGGACATCCGCCGCGCTCGGGCGCCGCCCCGCCGGGGCCGTGTATCACCGGCGCGATCGACCTCAGGTCCTCGCGCCGGCTCGAGGACGGTATGATCATCGAGGAAGGCGTGCTGCCTTCGGGCCTCGCAGAGATCCTGCCTGCGACGTTCTCGGTTGCTTCGCGCCTTTTCGGCAAGGATACGGATGCGGGCCTCATCGACACCGTGCAGGAGCAGGCGCGTCGTCTCGACAGTGTGCTTCTCGGCGCGTGGCGCGGCGCCATGCACAATACCCAGACGTTCCTCGTCATGGCGCACGACGATGGCAAGGGCCGCATCGTCATGCGTGGTGACGACATCCAGCTCGACTGGCCGGGCGTTGCGGGTCAGCGCGTGTTCAAGGACATCGAAGCCAATCTCATCAAGGCGGCCGGCGCCAATGGCGCCTCCTACATCCGCAATCCCATCCAGAATACATTCCTCGGCAAGAACCTCATCACTGTCCACCCTCTCGGCGGCTGCGTGATCGGTATCGATCGCACGCGGGGCGTGGTCGACGACACCGCGCGCGTCTTCGATGCCGGCTCGACCGATCCGCAGGCCGTGCACCAGGGGCTCTATGTCTGTGATGGCTCGATTATTCCGCGCCCACTAGGTGTGAACCCGCTGCTGACGATCACCGCGCTTTCCGAGCGCGCCATGATCCATCTCGCGCGCGATCTCGGCCGCGCGCTCACCGATGCGCCGATACCCAATGCCTCGGTCATCTCGCTCGCGCCGGCACCCGAGGAGCGCCGTCCGGCCGGCGTGACTTTCACCGAACGCATGGCGGGCTTCATCGCCGACAATGCCGACGGCAACTACGAGGCCGCCGCCAAGGCCGGCGAGTCGATCAATCAGCACTTCGCCTTCACCGTCACAGTGCTCATCGACGACGTCGATCTTTTCCTAAGGGATCCCGCACACGCAGGCACGCTCACCGGCACGGTCGAGGCGCCGCATCTCTCGCCGGAGTCGCTCGACATTTCCGAGGGCCGTTTCAGCCTCATGCGCCGCGACCAGAACAACGTCGAGACGCGGCGCTTCGAATACGACATGCTGCTCACGGCGCGGAACGGGCGTCAGTTCCGCTTTGCCGGCCACAAGATCGTGCACAACGACCGCCTGCCCGGTGACCTCATTCGCGATACGACGACACTCTTCGTCACGCTCACCGACGTCGAGGGCAATCAACCGAATGCGCGCCAGCGCTTCGGCATCCTGAAGATTGCTTTGCGCGATTTCACCAAACAGGTGCGCACGATCCAGGGCGTCGGCGGCAGTGGCCCAGCTGATCGGGCTAAAGCTGTTGCCAAGTTCGGCGGGCTCTTCGCGAGCCAGCTCTTCGATATCTACGGCGGCCTCTTTGCGCCGCTCAAGCGCTTCGACGAAGCGCGTGTGCGCAAGAAGCGTGACCTGCGCGTCGGAGAGCCGGAGGTCCACTATTTCACGACCGCTGACGGCAAGCGCCTGCGCCTGATCCGCTATGCGGGCGGCAAGAAGGGGCCGGTGCTTTTCACGCACGGGCTCGGCGTGTCGAGCCTGATTTTCACAATCGACACCATTGACACGAACCTTGTCGAATATCTCGTGGCTGCCGGCTATGACTGCTGGTTGCTCGACTATCGCGCCTCGATCGATCTTGCCTACGCGCGAGACCTCTGGACGGCGGATGATTGCGCGCGCGAGGACTACCAGCCGGCCGTGAATCTCATTCTGAAGGAGACGGGCGCGAAAAGCGTGCAAGTCGTCGCTCATTGCTTCGGCGCCACGACATTCACCATGGCCATGCTCGGCGGTTGGCTCACGGGTGTGCGCTCAGCGGTCATTTCGCAGATTTCGACGGATGTGATCGTGCCGTACTTCCCGCAGCGGCTGCTGGCACAACTCAGGGCGCCGTCGCTCTTCTCGGGCCTAGGTCTCGATCATGTGGATGCCCGCGCGACCATTGCTGACAGTATCGCAGGTCGCGTTGCGGATGGTCTGATCCGCGTATTCGTTCCCTTCCGTCGCGAGGAGCGCACGCGCAGTGCTACGTCAAATCGCATCACGGCGCTCTATGGCCAGCTCTACGAGACATCGCAGCTCAATAATCTGACCTTCGAGATGGCGCTCCCCGAGATGTTCGGCGAGGCGAATATCGATGCCTTCAAGCAACTCGCGCTCATTGCGCGGCGGCAGACGATCGTCGATGCGGCGGGGAGTGACACGTACCTGCCGCATCTGGAGCGCATGGCGATCCCGATCACGTTCATCCACGGGGCGCTCAATCGCTGCTTTCTGCCCGAGAGCACGGAGCGTACGGTGGCGCGGCTTGCGGTGAAGAACGGCGCGGATCTCTATACGCGCCATGTGATCGATGGCTACGGCCACATCGACTGCATCTTCGGCAAGTCTGCAGCGAGTGACGTCTATCCGCACATTCTCGCGCATCTGGAGAAGTCGGCGGAGGCTTAGGCGCGCGTCGCGACCTTCTTTCCTGCGCCGACGATGTCGATGATCTCGCGCAGGTGCGTCAGGCGCTGGATTTTCGGCTTGTCGCCACCTTTGTCGATATCGCCTTTCGCTGGAACGATCGCGCGCTTGAAGCCGAGCTTGTGGGCTTCGCGCAATCGCGTGGTCATGTGCGAGACAGGACGCACGGCGCCGGAAAGGCTGATCTCGCCGAAAAAAACGTCGTCGGGTGCGAGCGGCGTCGCGAGTAACGAGGAGACGAGTGCTGCCGCTGCTGCGATGTCCGCAGCTGGCTCCGAAATGCGCAGGCCGCCCGCAACATTCAGATAGACATCGGCCTGAGAGAAGCTCACCCCACAGCGCGCGTCGAGAACGGCGAGAAGCATAGACAGACGGTTGGAATCCCAGCCCACGGTAGCGCGACGCGGCGTGCCGAGCGACGAGGGCGCCACAAGCGCCTGGAACTCGACGAGCAGCGGCCGGCTGCCTTCGATGCCAGCGAACACCGCCGTGCCGGGCGCGCTGTTGTCGCGATCGCCGAGAAAAAGCTCGGACGGGTTCGCGACCTCGCGCAGTCCACTTTCCACCATCTCGAACACGCCGATCTCGTCGGCCGGGCCGAAGCGGTTCTTCACCGCGCGCAGAATGCGATAGGGATGCCCGCGATCGCCCTCGAAGTAGAGCACGGTGTCGACCATGTGCTCGATCACCTTCGGGCCGGCGATCTGGCCGTCCTTGGTGACATGCCCGACGAGCAGCATGGCGGCGCCGGACTGCTTGGCGAAACGGATGAGCGATTGCGATGCCGCACGCACCTGCGAGACCGTGCCGGGCGCCGCGTCGAGACCATCAGCCCAGAGCGTCTGGATGGAGTCGATGATCACAAGGTCGGCTCGGCGATCCTGCTCCAATGTCGCGAGGATGTTCGCGAGGTTCGTCTCGGCGCCGAGCGCGACGGGCGCCGCTGCAAGGCCGAGCCGCTCCGCACGTAGCCGGACCTGCGCGGCAGCTTCTTCGCCCGAGAAGTAAATGGCGCGTCGGCCTGCCGTGGCGAAGCGTGCCGCCAATTGCAGAAGGAGCGTCGATTTGCCGATGCCCGGCTCCCCGCCGATGAGCAAGGCCGACCCCGGCACGATGCCGCCGCCCGTCACGCGGTCCAGTTCGGGCATACCTGTGGGAATACGCGGCGCCTCGGCGGTGCCGCCAGCCAGCGTCTCGAGTGGCGCCGGCTTGCCTTTCGCTGAGCGCTGGAGGCCGCTGCCGGGCGCTGCTGCCAGCGCCGCGACGCCTTCCTCCTCGACAATCGTGTTCCACTCGCCGCAGGACGCGCACTTGCCCGCCCAGCGGGAAGACACGGCCCCGCACGATTGGCAGACGAAGCTCGACTTTGTTGCCTTGGCCATCGGCTGTCTGTCCCCCCATCCGTGGTGCGAGATAGCCTGATTCTGCACGGGGTTGCAGCGCGCGCTTGCGATCCCCACATGATGCCGCTCTGCCCCGCCGAACCGCACTGTCGCACGTCGTCCGCGGATGCTCTATAGCGTCGGGCGACGGAGCCGACCTGCTGCCGAGGATACCATCATGATGCCCCGCCTTCCTGCCGACATGAGCACGCCCGCCTACGTCCTCGACGTGGCGAAGCTCAAGCGCAATCTCTCGACGGCGGCCCGCATCAAGCGCGAGGCAGGCGTTAAGATCCTGCTCGCGACCAAGTCCTGGGCCATGCCGGCGGCCTTCCCGCTCATGCGCGATACGCTCGACGGTACGACCGCGAGCGGTGAGCAGGAAGCGCGCCTCGGCCGCGAGGAGTTCGGCAAGGAAGTGCACGTCTATGCACCAGCCTACGGTCCTGGTGAGGTCGAGCGCCTCACGAAGATTGCGGACCACATCTATTTCAACTCGCCAGGTCAGATCGCGCGCTACCTCGACACTGTGCAGGCGGCGGGCCGCAAGGTCGGCATCCGTATCAACCCCGGCTACTCGAACGCGACGCTCGGTGGTGCGCTCTACGACCCATGCGCGCCGGGCTCGCGCTTCGGCACGACCGTCGAAGAGATCGACAAGCTGCCGTGGGAGCACATCGATATCCTGCACACACACGCGCTCTGCGAATCGCGCGCCGATGGCTCCGTTGGGCTCATCGAGCATGTCGGTCGCACGCTCGGCACCTACGTGCGCAAGGTGAAGGCCGTAAATTTCGGCGGCGGGCACTTCATCAACAAGCCGGACTACGATGTCGATCGGCTGATCGCGGCGTTGAAGGCTTTCCGTGCGGAGTTCGGCGTCGAGGTCATCCTGGAGCCGGGTGCAGGGCTCGTCGTCGATACCGGCTGGCTGGTCTCGACCGTGCTCGACATCCACCACAACGAGAAGGATATCGCCATTCTCGACACGTCCGCGTCGACGCACATGCCGGACGTGCTGGAAGTGCCGTATCGCCCCGGGATCATCGGTGCCGGCGAGCCCGGCGAGCTGGAGCACGACTACATTCTCGGCGGCAAGACCTGCATGACCGGCGATGTGATCGGCGACTACTCGTTCGACAAGCCGCTGCAACCGGGTGACCGCCTGATCTTCACGGACATGATGCAGTACTCGTTCGTGAAGAACACGACCTTCAACGGCACGCCGCTCCCGGATCTCGCCATGCTCGACGAGGATGGCACCTACCGCGTGATCAAGTCTTTCGGCTACGAGGAGTTCCGGCGTAGGCTGGGCTGAGTGTAGTCGAAAGAGAAAATCGCGGAGGAAGCCATGGCTGGATTGCTTGAAGGCAAAGCGGCACTGATCACGGGCGGCGCGCGCGGTATCGGCCGGGCGGCGGCTATCGCGTTCGCACGCGAGGGTGCCCGCGTCGTCGTCTCGGACCTGATGGCCGACGGCGCGCAGGAGACCGTTGCGATGATCAATGCCGGCGGCGGCCAGGCGGTGTCGGTGAGCGGCGACGTGACCAAGTCCGAGCTGGTCAAGGCCTGGGTCGATACGGTCGTGAAGACATTCGGCCGGATCGACTGTGCGTTCAACAATGCCGGGATCGCCGGCAATGCCGTGGGCGCCAACGGCAAGCTCACGGCGGACTGGTCGGAGCAGGCCTTCGATCGCATGATCGAGATCAATCTCAAGAGTGTGTGGCTTTGCATGCGCGATGAGATCAACGCGATGCTGGCCGATGGCAGGGGCGGCGCGATCGTCAACACGGCTTCGATCGCCGGCCTTGTCGGGCTCGAGACCTCCTCTGCGTATGTCGCGGCCAAGCACGGCGTCATCGGCCTCACGAAGACGGCGGCGCTCGAATACGCGAAGAAGGGCATTCGCGTGAACGCCGTCTGCCCAGGCTACATCGTCACCGAGATGACGCGCGAGCCCATGGAGCGCAAGGGCGACCAAATCATGGGACGCATTCCGTTCGGCCGCCTCGGCACGCCGGAGGATATTGCCGAGATGGTCGTGTGGCTGTGCTCGGACCGAGCGGGCTACGTCAGCGGCGCCGCCTACAACGTCGATGGCTGCTACGTGGCGGCATGAGCGTACGTAATGGTCGGCGGCTCGGCCCCGAAAAAGGACAGAGCCGCTGATGGCAGTGCCTCCGACGCAGGCGGCCACGCCGACCACCTTCCCGTTGTGGCCGCTTCTCGCCACGATGGCGATGCAGACGCTCGCCACCGCCGCGGCGTACTCAGTGCCCGCGCTCGCGCCGATCATCGCGCGTGACATCGGCGTCGACGGTGCGTTGATCGGCATGTTCGTGTCGGTCGTCTATGGTGTCGGAATCTTCTCATCGCTGCTGGCAGCCGGCATCATCGCTAGGTATGGCGCCGTCAGGGCCGCGCAGTTCGTGCTCGTGTGTGCACTTGGTCTTGTCCTCGTCTGCGCACAGGGGACCGCCGCGAGCGTAGCGCTCGGTGCGCTCATCCTCGGCATCGCCTATGGTCTGACGGCGCCGGTCAGCACGCACTTGCTCGTGCCGCGTACGCCGCCGTCGATTCTGAATATGGTGCTCTCGACCCGTCAGATCGGGGTGCCGCTGGCCGGTGTTCTCGCTGCGACCATCATGCCGCCGCTCGCGCTCGCCATCGGGTGGAAGGCCAGCCTTCTCCTGCAGGCCGTCCCGATCGTCGCGCTGATCCTGCTGCTCGAGATCCCGCGTCGCGACTGGGATGGCGTACCGTCACTGGCAAGTACGGACGCCAGGAGCGTGCTCCTGCGCTCACTTGGCCTCCTCCATGGTGACAGCGCCATTCAACGGCTCACGTTCGTGAGCTTTGTGTATTCGGGCGCACAGCTCTGCTTCGTCGCCTTCATGACCGTGCACGTGACGAGCCGCACGGGTCTCGATCTCGTGATGGCGGGATGGTCGCTCGCCGCCTATCAGCTCGCCGGCGTGATCAGCCGACCCATTTTCGGCTGGATCGCGGACAGGTTCATCGAGGCGCGCATCGTGCTCGGCATTCAGGGCTTCGTCATGGCTGCGGCAGCATTGCTTGCCGGGCATTTCGCGCCGGGTTGGCCCGTGTGGGCGATCATGGCCGTCGCAGCCGTCGCGGGGGCCACGGCCAGCGGCTACACAGGGCTTGCCTATGCCGAGTTCGCGCGCCTCGGCGGTCCGATGCGGACGGAGGCGACGGGCCTCGGGTCGGCCGCCATGTTCTTCGGTGTGCTCGTCATGCCATCGCTCGGCAGCGTCGCGATCACATCGACCGGCACCTATCTCGCAGCCTACGGTGCCATTGCCGTGCTCGCGGTGATCGCGGGGACGGTAATGCTGCTGCCGCAGCGAGATAAGTAGACTTGTGTGCGTCCGCTTCTCCTTCTCCCCGTTCTTTACGGGGAGAAGGTCGGGATGGGGGGCGGCCGCTTGCGCTAGCGTTGGCTTATGCCGCCGCCCCTCACCCTGGCCCTCTCCCCGCGCGCGGGGAGAGGGGACATCATTATTCCGATAATTCCGGAATGCCGCGATAGAGGTCGAGCGCTTCCGGATTGGCGAGTGCTTCCTTGTTCTTCACCTCGCGGCCATGAACGATCTCGCGCACGGCAAGCTCCGTGATTTTGCCGGACTTCGTGCGCGGAATGTCGGCGACCTGGACAATGCGCGCCGGCACGTGCCGCGGCGAGGCACCGACGCGGATCTGCTTCTTGATGCGGTCCTGCAGATCCTTGTCGAGTGCGACGCCGTCCTGCGTGATCACGAACAGCACGACACGGACGTCGTTGTCCCAGTCCTGGCCGATGACGATAGCTTCCTTGATCTCCGGAAGCTGCTCCACCTGCCGATAGATCTCGGCCGTGCCGATGCGCACGCCGCCCGGATTGAGTGTCGCATCCGAACGGCCATGGATGATCATACCGCCGTGCTCGGTCCATTCCGCGAAGTCGCCGTGATGCCAAAGGCCGGGAAAGCGCTCGAAGTAGGCCGCGCGATACTTCTTGCCATCGGGATCATTCCAGAAGCCGACGGGCATCGATGGGAAGGGCGCCGTGCACACGAGCTCGCCCTTGCTCTTCGATAGGACATTGCCGAGCTCATCGACTACCGCGACGCCCATGCCGATCTGCGGACCCTGGATCTCGCCGCGCCACACGGGCTTTCCGGGAACGCCGCCGACGAAGCAGCCGACGATGTCCGTGCCGCCCGACATAGAGGCGAGGTGCACGTCCTTCTTGATGGCCTCGTAGACGTAGTCGAAGCTCTCCGGCACCAGCACCGATCCGGTTGAGAGAATGACACGCATCGACGAAAGGTCATGCGCATCCATGGGGCGCGCCTCGGCCTTCTTGAGTGCGTCGATGTATTTTGCGGACGTGCCGAAATGCGTGCAGCGCTCATCCTGGGCGTAGTCCCAGAGCACACTCCAGGACGGATGGAAGGGCGAGCCGTCGTAAAGCAGCAGCGTGGCGCCGCTCGCCAGCCCTGAGACCAGCCAGTTCCACATCATCCAGCCGAGCGTCGTGAAGTACAGCACGCGGTCGCCGGGGTGGACATCGCAATTGAGCTGCTGCTCGCTCAGGTGCTTGATGAGCGTGCCGCCGGCCGAATGCACGATGCACTTCGGCACGCCGGTCGTGCCCGACGAGAAGAGAATGTAGAGCGGGTGGTTGAACGGAAAGGGCTCGAACGTCATCGCTTCGGCAGGCGTGTCGACAACGGCGGTGTCCCACGCTTCAGCAGCGTGTCCCGCGGCCTTTAGCTTTTGCACGAGCGCGTCGGCCTTCCCGAGATAGGAGGCGACGATGATCTGCTCGACGCTCGGCAGCCTGCTTGCGATCTCGACGACCTTGTCCGCGATGTCGATCTGCTTGCTGGCGTACCAGTAGCCATCGCAGGTGATGAGGATGCGGGGCTCAATTTGGCCGAAGCGGTCGAGCACGCCCTGGACGCCGAAGTCCGGCGAGCAGGATGACCAGATGGCCCCGAGCGAGCTTGCTCCCAGCATCCCGATGACGCCCTCGGGCACGTTCGGCAGCATGGCCGCGACGCGGTCGCCCGACTTGATACCGGCGCGCCGCAGCAACCCCTGGAGCTGCGCAGTCTGCCGGCGGAGTTCATCCCAGCTTACGCGTCGGCTGACCTTATCCTCACCGCGAAAGACGAGGGCATCGTCGGACTTCGATCGTGTCGCGCCGGCGAGCAGGTTCTCGGCGAAATTGAGCGTTCCCTTGGGGAAAAAGCGCGCGCCCGGCATTTTGTCCCCATCGACGAGATAGGGAGCCGGGCCAGGATCGCCCTTGATGCCGCAGCGGTCCCAGACGAGCCGCCAGAATGCGCCGAGGTCCTGCAGGGCGAAGGTCTGGAGTTCTTCGTAACTCGTGAGCTTGTGGCCGCAAGCTGGCTCGGCATCGACCATAAAGTGCGCGAGGTTGGTACTCCGGATCGTGCTCTCGCCCGGCTGCCACAGCATTTGCGACATGATTTGGCTCCTTCGCCTTAGCCTAAAGACGGGTAGCCCGAAGGTCGTTGTTCGACAAGTGGTTGCCTGACGCTCCCCTGCCACAATCTTGTCCGAGCTTGCCGCAATCCGGGGGCACCGCTAAGACGGTTCGGAGAGGCCACGCGCTGGTTCTGCCCCCGCGATCATGGCGACGGGGGCAAGCGGGAGCGGACTGATATGGCAGCAGGCGTTCTGACGCCTTCGCCGATCTGTGGCTTGTGGGCGATGGGGTGATGAAGCTGAGTGCTAGAACGTGGCGCACGCCTAGGCTGGCCATTATTTTGGGCGGCTTGGTAATCGCAGCGTCTCTCGGTTATGGCGGTGTCACCTGGGTGCACGCGCCCGCCGATATTCTCGCGTCTTTCCGCCTTCAGGCTGCGGCGAACACCGGTCTTTTCATCTCGGCGCCAGTGCAGCTTCTGGCAAGACCTCGCATACTCCTCGAGAAAGCAGCGATCTACGGCGCCGACACCGGTACTAGCGACGATGGTGCGGAGACAGTCGAGCGATCCCGCAAGCTGATCCTTGATCGTCCCATCATCTCGGTCGATGTCGCATCGAACGGTGCGTCACTGGAAAACGCCGTGGCGTCGGCGCTCGAGCCGCTTGCGGCGCGGATCGCATCGCTCGATCTGCAGAGCCTTAGTATCCGTGGCGGTTTGGTGAAGCTGCAGTCGGGCGCCGGGGAGCCGGAGACCCTGACCGATGTGGATCTGCAGATCACGATACCGCGGCGAAACTCCGCGAGCGTTTCCGGTCAGCTCACCTATCTTGGCCAGCGCCTCAATTTGTCGGCGACATTGGCACGGCGGGCTGTCAATGGGGCCGAGCATCGCTGGCCCGTGCAGGCTATGGTCAGCGGCGGCCTGTTCGAGGCGCGCTTCGACGGCGTGCTCGGCGAGGAAAAGGGGCTGCGGCTCAACGGCGCGATCGACATCAGTAGCCCACGCGTCAGGGAGATCGCGCTCTGGCTCGGGATCGGGGCGCCACGTGCGGGAAATCTCGAGGCATTGCGCCTGCGCGGTGCTCTCGACTGGACCGGTGGCACGATGGCGTTCTCGCAGGCCGCCCTCACGCTCGACGGTAACGAGGGCGTGGGCGCCATCAGCGTGACGCGCTCGGGCGAACGCACCGCGGTCGAGGGTACGTTGGCCTTCAAACAGCTCAATCTGAAGCCCTACATCGTCTCGGCCATGGTCGAGCGCACGCTGCTCGCACCGATCTTTGCGGCGACGCGGCCTCCTGCGATTACCTCTCTGCTCGACAACGTCGATGCGGACTTGCGCATATCCTGCGATACGCTCGTCATTCCCGGCATCGAGACCGGCCAGGGAGCTGTTGCCGTTACTCTCAAGAACGGCAAGCTCCTCGCCGACGTGGCCGAGCTTGCGATCGAGGAAGGCGTCTTCAGAGGCCAGTTCGTCGTCGAGCGCGCCGGCAATGATCCGCGCTACGGGCTGAGCGGCAAGCTCGAAGGTGTCGAGGCGGGGCGATTGCTGCAGCGTAGCCTTGGCCGCAATCCCCTCCAGGGCCGCGCCGACGTCACCATGAGCCTCTCGACGGTCGGCGATACCTCGGAGGAGCTTCTGTCGAGCCTCGCGGGCAAGGCTCTGATCGAGATGCGGGCGGGCGGCCGGCTTGGCCTGGATCTTAAGACGCTCGCACAATCGGCAAAGCGCGGCGACGTGCGCGGCTGGCAAGCGGCAGGCACATCGACGACGGGTCTGGACGGACTGGGCTTGCGACTTGACGTGCAGCAGGGCATCGTGAACGCGACGATCCTTCATGCGAAGTCGGGAACGAATACGTTCGGTGGCAGTGGCAGCATCGATCTTCCCGTGCAGACGCTGGACGTCGCTCTCTCTCTCGGGACGACGGATCCTGCTTTGCGCCCCGCGATCAGCGACGTTCTTGTGCTGAAAGGGCCCTGGTCGTCGCCTTGGATCAAGATCGAGCACCGCGGTGACGCGCATCATCGCCCGCCGCCCGTCACAGCCCCGGCCACGCCAGCGAACCGCCCCTAGACTGCGGTTTGGCTTTCTTCGATGGAGATCAGAAGACGAACCCGGCGGCCGGCTCGAAGCCCGGCAGATATGGCGCGCTCGCATCGAATGCCGGTCGGCGGTCGAAGCTCATACCATGGCGACACCACACCGTCGCCCGGCCGACCCCGTTCTCTATGTGAACCGCTGCGCACCGCCCGCCATCCTTGAGCTGATCCAGCATCGCCGGGGGCACGTCGACCACCGCGCCGTTGATCAGTATGGCATCGTACGGCCCCTCGTCGGCCGCGCCGCCGCGCATGGTATTCGCGATCACCACGGCATTGTCGACCCCGAGCTTGCTCAATACTTCCTGCGTGCGCTCGGCGAGGCCGGCATCCTCCTCGAGCGCGACAACGGTCTGGGCGAGATGGGCGAGCAATGCGGTCGAGTAACCGGTCGCCGGCCCGACATCGAGCACCAGTCCGTCCGGCTCGATTTCGAGGAGCTGAACGAGCTTGGCCAGCAGGCGCGGCGCAAGGATGAAGCGCTGTTTACCGCCGGTATCGGAGACCTTGATCTGTTCATCGGCATAGGCGATCGACTTGAGCGGTCCGGGCACAAAGGCTTCCCGGGGAAGCTCGCGCATGGCGCGCGTGATCCGGCGGTCGGTCACATCGCTCGGGCGGACCTGGGATTCGACCATGTTGAGGCGCTGCGTCGCGTGATCGATCATCATCAAGTCCCAGTCTTGCCGCGGGGATTGCGTCTGCCCCGCCCGTTCTCTGGAATTGCTCTAGCGCGCCGAGACCGAGGACGCAACGGCACACACCGACCCATCGACCGCGTTGACGGGTTCCCAAGCTCCCGCAATGATCGGTCGGCTGATATCCGACGGGAAAAGGTGGCCGTCCAGAGCTGCTGACGCCGGATGCCTGGGAGGTACGGCCATGCAGTTCACGCACGAGCATGAGGAGCTGCGGCGCAGTCTGCAGAAGTTCATCGCCGCCGAGATCAATCCACACGTCGATCAGTGGGAGAAGGAGCAGATCTTCCCCGCGCACGCGCTCTTCAAGGAGATGGGCGACCTCGGCCTCCTGGGTCTGAACAAACCCGTCGAGTTCGGCGGCCAGGGGCTCGACTATTCCTATGCGATGGTGATGGCGGAGGAGCTCGGCAACATCAACTGCGGCGGCATTCCCATGGCGATCGGCGTGCAGACCGACATGGCGACACCGGCGCTCGCCCGCTTCGGCTCCGATGAAGTGCGCGAGGAGTTTCTCGCGCCGTCGATCTCGGGCGACTATGTCGCCTGCCTTGGTGTCTCGGAGGTAGGTGCGGGCTCCGACGTTGCGTCCATCAAGACGACGGCCAGGAAGGACGGTGACGACTACGTCATCAACGGCGGCAAGATGTGGACGACGAACGGCACGCAGGCCGACTGGATCTGCCTGCTCGCCAATACGTCCGACCGTGCGGTCCACCTCAACAAGACGCTCATCTGCGTGCCGATGAAGGCGAGGGGTGTCGAGGTAGCGCGCAAGCTAGATAAGTTGGGGATGCATTCCTCCGACACCGCGCAGATCTTCTTCGATGACGTGCGTGTGCCGCAGAGGAACCGCATCGGCGAGGAGGGCAAGGGCTTCACCTACCAGATGCTGCAGTTCCAGGAAGAGCGCATGTGGGCTGCAGCGCGTGCGCTCAAGGGCAACGAGCGCATCATCAACGCGACGATCGAGTACACGCGCAATCGCACGGCTTTCGGCCGGCCGATTCTCGATAATCAGGTCGTGCATTTCCGGCTTGCTGAATTGCAGACGGAGGTGGAGATGCTGAGAAGCCACGTCTATCGCTGCTGCGAGCTCTATCTCGCCGGCCAGGATGTTACGAAGCTCGCGTCCATGGCGAAACTGAAAGCCGGACGTCTGAGCCGCGAGGTGAGCGATTCCTGCCTGCAATATTGGGGTGGCATGGGCTTCATGAACGAGACGGTCGTCAGCCGTGCCTATCGCGACACGCGGCTCTCCTCGATCGGCGGCGGTGCCGACGAGATTATGCTGACAATCCTCGCGAAGTACATGGGCACGCTGCCGGGCACGGCCAATGCGCGGAAGGAGTAGGAGCCGCAGCACCCTTCCCAGCAGCCCGCAGCGTCAAACTCCGAGGTGTCCGTATGGCGGTCGCGGGCATAGGGTGCGAAAGCACCACTTTCCAGCAGCCCGCGGCGCTACAACTAAGGCGCCAGCGTCTCGCGCGGCAGCGGCGGTGCGTCTGGATCGTGCTCGCGTTGGCGATCACCGGCGAGTTCACGCACCTGATCCCTACCGTAGATGTCCGGGCGGAAGATCAGGCGGCCATCCTCCTCAACCCACGCTGTCACATAGGTGAATGCGACCGGCAGAGGCCGCGACAGAGTGATGTCAACCGGCTGGTTAGCCTGGAGGATGCCTTCGACGCGCTCGCGGCTCATGTTGGGCTCGTCGCGCGCAATCCAGGCTGCGAGGTCGAACACGCCCTGCACACGCACGCAGCCGGCGCTGAACGCGCGTGAGCGCTGCTCGAAAAGCGGCTTCATCGGCGTGTCGTGCATATAGACGCCGTGCTCGTTCGGCATGTCGATGCGTACGAGGCCAAGTGCGTTCTGCGGGCCGGGATCCTGGCGGAAACGAAGATTCTTCGCGTCGACCGTACGCCAATCGATGTTCGTCGCGTCGACTTCGGGGCCGACGAAGCTGCCGGTAAGAACGCGGATGTGCTCGCGCTGAAGATAATCTGGCTCTTTGATGAGACGCGGTATGACATCCAGATTGGCGATGCTCTCCGGGACGCGCCAGTACGGGAAGAAGTTGAGCGCGCGGATGTTCGCGGTGACGACAGGCGTCTGGCGATCCGGCTTGCCGGCAATGACGCGATGGCGTGCCTCAACGACATGGCGCGAGACGGCCTCGGCCTGGAAGCCCGGAACGTTCACCAGCACGTAGCGATCGTCGAGCTTCAGCGGCAGCAGATCGCGGACGCGATTGTAGTTCATCCGAAGCTGGGCGAGGCGCGCGGCCGGGGGCACGTTCATCGCCTGCAGCGTCGAGCGATCGACGCGACCGCTTACGCGCAGACCGTGACGGCTCTGGAAGCGCCTGACGCCGGCTTCCAATTCACTATCGAGGGCAAGCGAGCTATAGCCGCCGCCACCGCGCCGCCCCCTGACATCCCCCCACAGCACGAGGATGCGCCGCACGGCCGGAACGCGATCGTCCTCGTCACCGGGGCGGATCATGCGCGTGCCGGGAATAGTTGGCCATCCGCCGTCGGCGACGACCCGCTCGACGCGCTCGATGGCATCCGCCATGGCGCTGAGCATTTCCTGCGACCGGAGTGGCATCGAGCCCTCTCGCAGGTCATCCAGTACATCGGCTGCTGCATCGCGCGGCCGGCGCTCTCGCGGACCGGGATCGCTATACGAGGCAAAGCCAGGAAGCTGCTGCCACCATTCCTGTGCTTGGGCCTTGGCGCCGAAGAGGCCCGCGGCGAGCCCGAGGCCCGCGGCGAGGGTCTGCCTCCGCGTCAGATTGGTTCGCTCTGCGACCGTCCCATCGGCGGCATCCCGCCTACCCCGTTCTTTTTTCATAATCGCTCACGATCGGTGTTGAGCCGGCCGACCTGCCGGACGCTGCACGCGTTCGGCGCGGCCCCCATCAGCCCGCATAGTTGTGGTTTGCGGCAACAGCAAGGTTGCGCGTTCATCATTTGGCGGAGCTATAGCTGATTTCCTCTCCCCCGGCCAAACCTCGGCCATCACTGTCACGTGAGTAACGCGCGGAATTGCGTGAGGGTTTCCTTGAGGCCACAGTTGGTAACTGCGCCACAGGAAAACTCGACAACGGCCTAAGGCCTGGATTAGTATCCGGCTCTTCGAAGGGCTGGCGTAGGGACAAGCTATGTGGCGCACTCGTCGTGCGGCGGGGCCGGGTTGGGCTCCCGCCGGTGCAGGTCTGTGCGGTCGGGCAGTCTGGTTGGTGGCTGGGCTAGCCGCCCTCTTCTACCAATCCCAGGTTGCGTTCGCGGTTGATCTGCTTCCCTGTCGTGCACCGGGCCAGCTGGTGGCATTCGAATCGCCCTTGCGTAGTTTTGCGCGGACCGTCGAGCGCGGTAGGGAGATCCGTATCGTGGCGCTTGGCTCGTCCTCGACCGAGGGGACCGGTGCATCGACGACGCAGGCTACCTATCCCGCGCGCTTTGACCAGGAAATGGACCGGCGCTTTCCGGGTAAGGACTTCCAGGTCGCCAATCTGGGCAAGGGCGGTGAGCTTGCCGATGCCATGCTCGCGCGGCTCATGCATGACGTGATCCCGGCGCGGCCGGCTTTGGTCCTATGGCAGACGGGCGTCAATGACGCGATCAACGGATTCGATATCGTTGCATTCCGCAAGATCCTGATCAGCGGCATTACTGCCCTCAAGGCGGCCGGTATCGAGGTCGTGCTCGTCGATCCGCAGTTTTACCCGCGCTCGGCCGGCGTTGCGCGCTACGAGGACTACGTGGCCGTGATGCGGGCTGTCGCTCGCGAGCAGGGCGTGCCGGTGTTTCGCCGCTATGCGATCATGAAGCACCTGATCGCCAGCGGTCAGCACTCGGTCGATGGATTGTTGTGGAAGGATAAATTCCACCTCAACGACACGTCCTACCGCTGTCTTGCCGAGCTGATGGCCGAGGCGGTGGAAAAGGAAATCCGCCGCACGTCCACGCCGGTCATTTCGGCCGGTGTGACATCGGCGAGACCAATCAGCATCTCACCGCCGATAACGGCCTACTGAGAAGGGGGCCGAGGCCCCGCCACTCACCAGTGATGGCGCCAGATGTAGCCGTGATGCTCCGCATGCCAGCGGCGCTGGTTCCAGTTCTTGCGCGGATGGCCCCAGGCCTTGAAGTACGGCGGGCGCACCTCGATCCACTCATAGTAGTGTGCGTAATTGCGCTCGCGGATGAGGCGGGCGGGCGACCAATAGGCTGAATTGTAATAGGGGTAGTAGCCGCGTGGGCTGTAGCGGTAGGCGTACGGATCGGCGTCGAACGCGTAGTGCCGTCTCTCGGCGACCTTGCGGACTACGCTGCGCTTTTTCACGCCGTCAGCCGCCGCCTCCTGCATCGGGGCAGCGCAGAAGCCGGCCACGGCGACGAGCCCCAGCAGCGACATCGTCCAGCGCATTTTTTTCTCCTCATGCGGGGCTAGCCGAGCCCTTGACGGGACGGCGAATCACAGCGGTTCGGGCAACCTTACACCGAAGCACCAATCACGTTGTGTATCTTGTGAGTAATTGCTGAATTTTGCGCTGATGGTGTCACGTTGATGCCGCAATGCGGCCCGAGACCAGCCTTCGAACGGGCCGCTCCCCACACCTAGGCGGAATCCCGTATCGAACCGGTTAACGAGACTGCGGCCGCCCGAGTGGAGTTTACGAGCGCCGCCAGGCTCAGCTCGCAAGGGGGATAATCGTGCAGACAGGGATGCGGAGTGCCCGGCTGGCCCGGGTCGCCATCATGTTTCTTCTCGGCTTGGCCGCGCCGATCGGCCAGGCCTCGGCCATCGAGCCGCGCCCCGACGAGAAAGAGCGGCTCAAGAAATGCGAGAAGTCTCTCTGCCAGGTGCTCGTGTCGAAGAAGCCCGCGAGCGGCGACCTGCAGTGCCCGCTGAGCAAGGTCTGGTCGCGTAAGACCATGAAAGAGGGCTCGGCCAACAAGCTGCGTTGGGGCTTCGGTGCCGCCAAGTGCGAGGTCGATCTCAAAGTCCCGCGCGACATGATCGTCGGGGCGCTGTCCGCGGCCGAGATCAAGGTCACCATTCCATCCCATACCGTCGAGTGCGAGGTCGAGCGCGAGAGCTCGGTCGACAAGGCGCAGATCACGCTCGCGCCCATTATTGAGTTCAAGGACGGCAAGGCAAAGAAGATCTGGATCAACGTCACCGAGATCAAGGCGCCTGGTGTCGTCAAGGGCGTGGTGTGGTCGGCGGCTCAGCTCGAGGACACCGTTGGTGTTTTCCAGCGCCGGATGATTAAGTCTGTCAATAAATTCATCACCGAGGAGTGCCCGAAAGTCGTCGCCGGGGGTTGACCCTGCGCTTCGTTCGGCGAACAAACCCTGCAGCCGGCGCGCTGGATGTGCGCGCCGCCGACTTTTCCTCGAATGCAGGGTGATCCGCGTCCATGATCGACTACGTTTCGAAGGGCCAGATCAGGGTGGCGAAGGTCCTCGCCGATTTTGTCGATCAGGAAGCACTGCCCGGAACTGGTGTTGAAGCGGCCGCCTTCTGGGCTGGGCTCGAGCGAATGATTGCGACGCTCGGGCCTGAGAACCGCGCACTCCTCGCTAGGCGCGCCACACTCCAGGGCGAGATCGATGCGTGGCATCGCGCCAATCGCGGCGGGTCGCATGATCCGGCTGCCTACCGGGCCTTTCTCGAAGGCATTGGCTATTTGGTGCCTGAGGGTCCGGACTTCACCATCGATACTGCCGGCGTAGATGCCGAGATCGCCACCATGGCCGGGCCGCAGCTCGTTGTGCCGGTGAGCAGCGCGCGCATGTCGCTCAACGCCGCCAACGCGCGCTGGGGCTCGCTCTACGATGCGCTCTACGTATCGGATGCCATTCCGGAAGATGGCGGCGCTGCGCGTGGCGCCTCGTACAACCCGATCCGTGGCGCCAAGGTCGTGGCGCAGGTACAGGGGTGGCTCGACGCGTTCCTCCCGATCGAGAATCTCAAGGGGCCGCGCTCTCACGGCGAGGTGCTCGCCTACACCATCGAGGTCGGCACGCTCCTTTTCGATGTCGGCGCAACCGAACCGCGCGCCTATCTCTCGGACAGTGCGCAATTCCTCGGATACCAGGGGGAGCCGCTCAGTCCGAGTGCCATCCTATTCGAGCACAATGGTCTCGGCATCGAACTGCGCTTCGATCGCAACAATCCTGTGGGCGCAGCGCATCCAGCTGGTCTCGCCGACGTGCATGTCGAGGCGGCGCTTTCGACGATCGTCGACTTTGAAGATGCGACGGCAGCCGTCGATCCCGATGACAAGGTGGCCTGTTATCTCAACTGGCTCGGCCTTATGAAAGGGACGCTCGAAGCGACCATCGCGACCGCGCGCGGATCGACCACGCGGCGGCTTGCGTCGGACCGCACCTATAGCCTTCCCGATGGCGGCGAAGCGTCGGTGCCGGGCCGCAGCCTGCTGCTCGTGCGCAATGTCGGGCATCTCATGAGCGACGCGAGTGTGCTCGATGCCGGCGGCACCCCCGTGCCCGAGGGCATTCTGGATGCGCTCATCACGAGCTTGATCGCTATGCACGATCTCAAGGGCAGAGGGACGCTCCGCAACAGTCGCGAAGGCTCGATCTACATCGTCAAGCCGAAGATGCATGGCCCCGAAGAGGTCGCCTTCGCAGATCGGCTGTTCGCCATGACCGAGGATGTGCTGGGCTTGCCGCGCAACACGCTCAAAATGGGCCTCATGGACGAGGAGCGCCGCACCAGCGTGAACCTTAGGGAATGCATCCGTGCGGCCCGCGAGCGCGTGTTCTTCATCAACACGGGCTTTCTCGATCGCACCGGTGACGAGATCCATACCAGCATGGAGGCTGGGCCCGTGATCCGCAAATCCGAGATGCAGAAGACACCTTGGATAAAGTCCTACGAGAACCGCAATGTCGATATCGGCATCGCGTGCGGCCTTCCGGGGCGTGCTCAGATCGGCAAAGGCATGTGGGCCAAACCCGACCTGATGTCGGCCATGCTCGCCGAAAAAATCGTCCATCCTGAAGCCGGCGCCAGCACGGCCTGGGTTCCCTCGCCGATCGCCGCAACGCTGCACGCCATTCACTACCATCTCGTTGATGTCGGCGCGCGGCAGGCCGCAATCGTTGGGCGCCCGCGTGCGAGCCTCGATGATCTGCTGACGCCGCCCATTGCCGATCGCCCGAACTGGTCGGTCGAAGACATTCAGCGCGAGCTCGAGAACAATGCTCAAGGCATTCTCGGCTATGTCGTGCGCTGGATCGACCAGGGCATTGGCTGCTCGAAGGTGCCGGATATCGACAATGTTGCGCTCATGGAGGATCGAGCGACGCTGCGCATTTCGAGCCAGCACATCGCGAACTGGCTGCATCATGGCATCGTCAGCGAGGCACAGGTCATCGAGGCCATGAAGCGCATGGCGGCGGTGGTCGACGGCCAGAACGCCGGCGATCCTGCGTATCGGCCCATGGCCGCCGATTTCGACGCCTCGATTGCGTTTGCGGCGGCGCTCGATCTCGTCCTCAAGGGACGCCAGCAGCCGAACGGCTACACCGAGCCGATCCTGCACGCGCGCCGCCTCGAGGCCAAGGCGCAGGGGAGTGCTGCGGGCTGAGTGGATGGACTTGAGCCGCCGTCGCCTTTATCCTCCAGCGAATTCGGGAACCTTGAGAAAGGCGGATCCGGCATGAACGACGCACCTGTGGGCATCGACACGCATCGCATCAACTCGCTTGCCGAGCTTGAAGCGCTCTACGGCCAGCCGAGCGGTGCCGCCGTCGCCAAGGAAATCGACCACCTCAATGGCCCCTACCGCGCGTTCATCGAGAAGGCGCCGTTCTGCGCCATTGCCTCGGCGGGATCGGAAGGTCTCGACTGCACGCCGCGCGGCGATCCGGTCGGGTCTTTCGTGCGGGTCGTCGATGAACGCACGCTCCTCATCCCGGATCGGCGCGGCAATAATCGCATCGATACGCTGCGCAATATCGTCGAGACAGGTCGGATCGGGCTTCTGTTCCTCATTCCCGGCGTCGGTGAGACGCTGCGCATCAACGGGCGCGCTCATATCACGACGAACCCCGAGCTCTGCGCTACGTTCGAAATGCAGCGCCAGGTTCCGAAGAGCCTCATCGTCGTCGAGATCGATAAGGTCTACTTCCAGTGCACGAAGGCACTCGTGCGCTCGAAGCTGTGGGATCCAGCTTCTCAGATCAAGCGGACGGAGCTGCCGAGCGTTGGCGAGCTGGTCGCTGCGACCATGAAGGGCGCCGATGCGGCCGAGTACGACCGCATCTATCCCGAGCGCATCAAGCAGACGATCTACTGATCCCGGATCGGCGTGGGCGCCGTCACGGCTTGCTCTCGCCGATGCGCGTCGCGTGGCTTGCGGCGACATGCCATGTTTGGCCCTCGCGCGTGTACACCGACGTCCAGCGAACATCGTAGGTCTTGCCGTCGTCGGATTTGATCTGCGAAACGCCAGTCGCGATGCCGACCCAGTCGTTCGGGATGCGGATGACGAGATCGCGTACGGGCGCAGTCTCGATGACGGGATCGCCCTTTAACAGCGTGGCGATGCGCGCTTCCTTGTCGTCGACCTTGCCCGAGGTGTGCGTGTGCTCGAAGGACGGCGCATACATGCGTTGAAGGCGCTTGGCATTCTTCGCCTTGATGGCAGCCGCCACATCCCTGCGGAAGGCCGCGACCTCCTCGCTGATCAGCTTGCGCTGCGACTCGCTGACGATGGCCGGCGGATGGGCCGAGGCCTTTTCAAGGACGGTGGCCGCGGCGGCGGCACAAACGAGGGCAACACCGGCAAGAAGACGCGCGATACGCATGGTTCGGAGCTCCCGCAGTTGCTGGGGTTCCGAGCATAGCATCCTGATCGGCGCGGGAAAGGCTTACACCGACAGCCTGCGCCGCACGTCGGCTTCGACCATCTCGGCGCGCGTACCCGAAAGCACGACCTGACCGCGCTCCATGACCGCATAGCGGTCGGCGAGATCGCGCGCAAACTCGAAATACTGCTCCACGAGCAGGATGGCCATCTCGCCCTTCTTGCGCAGGTAATCGATGGCGCGGCCGATGTCCTTGATGATCGAGGGCTGGATGCCTTCAGTCGGCTCATCGAGGACGAGCAGATTCGGACGCATGGCGAGCGCGCGGCCGATCGCGAGCTGCTGCTGCTGGCCGCCCGAGAGGTCGCCGCCGCGCCGGCGCAGCATGGATTTCAGCACGGGAAACAGCGTGAAGATTTCATCGTCGATCTGGCGATCTTCGCCCTTGAGCGGCGCAAGACCCGTCTGCAGGTTCTCGGCGACGGTGAGCAGGGGAAAGATCTCGCGCCCCTGCGGGACGAGTGCGATGCCGCGCCGCGCCCGCTCGTAAGGCGGCAGACCATTGAGCGTCTGTCCATCCCACTCGATGAGCCCTGCGCTCACCGGATGATGACCCGCAATCGCACGCAGAAGCGTCGTCTTGCCGACACCGTTACGGCCCATGAGCGAGGTCACCTCACCCTTGCGCACTTCGAGGTTTACACCTCGCAACACCTGCGCAGCGCCGTAGTGCAGGTCGACGTCCTCGACCTTCAGCATGTTGTGCTCTCCTGTCCATCAGCGCCCAAGGTAGACCTCGATGACGCGAGGATTCTCCGAAACTGTGTCGATGGCACCTTCTGCCAGCACCGATCCTTCGTGCAGGCAGGTGACCTTGACGCCGAGTGCGCGAACGAAGGCCATGTCGTGCTCGACGACGACGACGGAATGATCTGCGGCGGAAATGCGCCTGAGCAACGCCGCGGTAGCTTCCGTCTCGGCGTCGGTCATGCCGGCAACGGGTTCGTCGACGAGCAGGAGCTTGGGATCCTGTGCGAGCAGCATCCCGATCTCCAGCCACTGCTTCTGGCCATGGCTCAGCAACCCGGCGAGGCGATCGCGCTGGGCGGAGAGACCGGCAGTTTCCAGGATTTCGTCGATGCGGCGTGCTTCATCCGCGCTCGTGCGGGCCATCAACACGCTGCGCGCGCGTCGATCGCCCTTGAGCGCGAGGAGGATGTTGTCCTCGACCGTGTGGCTCTCGAAAACGGTCGGCTTCTGGAACTTTCGGCCAATACCGAGATTGGCGATCGCGGCTTCGTCGAGACGCGTGAGGTCGATGCCATGATCGAAAAGCACTTCGCCGGTGTCGGGGCGCGTCTTGCCGGTGATCACGTCCATCATCGTCGTCTTGCCGGCGCCATTGGGGCCGATGATGGCGCGCATCTCACCCGGTGCGATCTGCAGTGAAAGTGCGTTGAGCGCGCGAAAGCCGTCGAACGAGACGGTGACGCCGTCGAGATAGAGGAGGCTCGGCGTCAGAGGAGCGGGTGCATCGGCGGGAACTAGCGTCGTCATGGCTAGTGTCCCGATTCCGAGGTTCGCTTAGCCTGGATGCTGGTGTCCCGAGCGAACTTCGGAATCATAAGGGACACTAGAATCATATGTTTTCTAGTGCGATTCAGATCGAGAAATTCGCTCCACACCGTACCCCGAGACTTGTCGAATTTCTCGATCATCTCACTAGCTCCTACTCCGCAAGCTGAGGGACGGGTGCCGGCTTCTGCTCGGGCTTCGCAACCCGCGAGGACCTCCAGCGCTCCCAGAGATCGTTGAACTTGCCGAGAATGCCCTTGGGCAGCCAGATCGTGGTGATAACGAACAGGGCGCCGAGCGCGAAGAGCCAGTAGGGCGCGAGGAATCCTGTCGTGAAGGTCGTCTTGGCGAAGTTCACGAGCACGGCGCCGAGGGCCGCGCCCGCAAGCGTGCCGCGTCCGCCGACGGCGACCCAGATCACGACCTCGATGGAATTCGCAGGATTGAACTCGCTCGGATTGATGATGCCGACCTGCGGCACATAGAGCGCGCCTGCAATGCCGGCCATGACGGCCGAGACGGTGAAGACGAAGGTCTTGTAGTGCTCGACGCGGTAGCCGATGAAGCGGGTTCGGCTTTCCGCGTCACGAATGCAGACGAGGACCTTACCGAGCCGGGACGCGACGATCGCCCGCGCCGCGAGGTATCCGAGAGCCAGCGCCAGCGCCGAGGCTGCGAAGAGTGCGGCTCGCGTCGTGTTCGCCTGAACTGGAAAGCCCAGGATGTCCTTGAAGTCCGTGAGACCGTTGTTGCCCCCGAAGCCCATGTCGTTGCGGAAGAACGCCAGCAACAGCGCGTAGGTCAGCGCCTGCGTGATGATCGAGAGATAGACGCCGGTCACGCGGCTTCTGAAGGCGAACCAGCCGAACACGAACGCGAGCAGGCCGGGGACGGCCATCACCATGAGGAAGGCAAACCAAGCGTTCTCGAAACCGTACCAGAACCATGGCAACTCTTTCCAGTTGAGGAAGACCATGAAGTCAGGAAGCACGGGATGCGCGTACACACCCCGCGTCCCGATCTGGCGCATGAGGTACATCCCCATGGCGTAACCGCCTAGTGCGAAGAAGGCACCATGGCCGAGCGAAAGTATGCCGCAGTAGCCCCACACGAGATCGAGCGAGAGGGCGAGGAGCGCGAAGCAAAGGTATTTGCCGAGCAGCGCCAGCGTCGCCGTGGAGACGTGGAAGGGGGACGACGGCGGCACCGCGAGATGCAGGATCGGTACGACGATGGCGAGGCCGAGAACAATCGCCAGGAACCACTTGCCTGTGCGGTCATTCTCGAGGAGTGCGCGCGTGATCATGCCTCGACGGCCCTTCCCTTGAGTGCGAACAGGCCGCGCGGCCGCTTCTGGATGAACACGATGATCGCCACGAGCAACAGGATCTTACCCAGCACAGCGCCGGCATAGGGCTCGAGCAGTTTGTTGGCCATGCCGATCGAGAGGGCGCCGATGAGCGTGCCCCAGAGATTGCCGACGCCGCCGAACACGACGACGAGGAAGCTGTCGATGATGTAGCTCTGGCCGAGGTTCGGGCTCACGTTGTCGATCTGAGAGAGCGCGACGCCGGCAAGGCCCGCGATCCCCGATCCGAGGCCGAACGTCAATGCGTCCACACGGCCGGTTCGGATGCCCATCGAGGAGGCCATGCGCCGGTTCTGCGTAACGGCGCGCATGTGAAGACCGAGCGACGTATAGCGCAGGGCGAGCAGCAGCCCGACGAAGATGAGCCCGGCGAAGATGACGATGTAGAGCCGGTTCCAGGTGATGACGAGACCGCCGATCTCCATGGCGCCGGACATGAACTGCGGCGTGCCGACCTCGCGGTTCGTCGGGCCAAAGGCCGTACGTACGGCCTGCTGGAGAATGAGGCTGATGCCCCATGTGGCGAGAAGCGTCTCGAGTGGCCGGCCGTAGAGATGGCGGATCACGCCGCGCTCGATGGCGACGCCGACGCCGCCGGCAACGAGAAAGGCGAGCGGGATAGCGGCGACCAGCGAGTAGTCGAAAAGCCACGGCGCGCTCGTGCGGCAGAATTCCTGCACGACGAAAGTGGTGTAGGCGCCGAGCATGACCATCTCGCCATGGGCCATGTTGATCACGCCCATGACGCCGAAGGTGATGGCGAGGCCGATGGCCGCGATCAGCAGCACGGAGCCGAGCGACACGCCGTACCAGACGTTCTGCACATAGCCCCAGAGTGCGAGCCGCTGCTCGATGGAGCTGATGGCGCTCGTGGTCGACTCGCGCAAGGGAGCTGCGGCATCGGCAGGAAGCGAGCGGAGAATGGAAACGGCCTCACGCGACCTTGCATCTTTCAGGAGAGCAACAGCCTCCAGGCGTTTGTCGAGGGGGGCGTCGGACTTGCTGAATGTGACGGCGGCCCAGGCGAGCTGGAGCTCGGCTTTCACATTGGGCAACTTTTCGGCGGCGAGTGCTGCGTCGAGTACGGCCAGAGCGGTTGGATCGCGCGACTTCATCACGGCCTGCGCAGCCTGGATGCGGCGCTGCGGATCAGGATTCATGAGGCTCAGCGCGCCGATCGCGGCGCTTGCCGCCCCGCGCACGCGGTTGTTCAGGCGGACGGCTGTCAGGCCTGCGGGTGGGCTCGCGACGACCTCGTTGCTCTGCGCCTCGCGGACGGTACCGGCTGGTTCGCGATAGAAGACCTTCTGGTTCGCCGTATCGATGAGCATGCGGCGATCCTGCAGCGCTTCGACGAGGGCCGCGGCATGCGGGACGCCGGAGCGCGCAATGGCGTCGATGCCTGAAAGCGTATCGTTGAAGCTGTCCTTGGCGATCAGCGCCAGGCCGGCCGCCAGGTCCTCAGGTGCCGCAGCTGCGCGGTGAGGCACAGCGAAGCCTCCGACCGCAAGGCTGGTGATGAGAAGGAGGAGGCGGATGAGGCGGCCCATGCCGTCAGCTCCAATTTATCGAGTCGATCTGTGCGCACTTTGGAGACGATCTCCCCGCCGAGGTGGCGGGGAGACGTACGCACACACGCGTGCAAGTGGGCGGCGGGGAGGAGGTCACGCCGCCCGTCTGCTCGACGATTAGCCGCACTTACCGGTCTTCATGTTGAAGTTGCCGCACTTCTTGCCGACCCAGTCGGCCTCGAGGTCCTTCGAGCCGTCGAGGAAGTCGGTCCAGGCGTCGCCGGGAACGAGATCCTTCGTCTGCCACACGACGTCGAACTGACCATCGGCGCGAATCTCACCGATGAGCACGGGCTTCGTGATGTGGTGGTTCGGCAGCATCTTCGAGGTGCCGCCCGTCAGGTTCGGGGCCTCGATGCCAGGGAGGGCATCGATGACCTTGTCGACATCGAACGAGCCTGCCTTCTCGACGGCCTTCACCCACATGGCGAAGCCGATGACGTGCGCTTCCATCGGATCATTGGTCACGCGCTTCGGGTTCTTGTTGAAGGCCTGCCACTTCTTGATGAACTCTTCGTTGGCCGGGTTCTTGACTGACTGGAAGTAGTTCCAGGCCGCGAGATGGCCGACGAGGTCCTTCGTGTCGAGGCCGGCGAGTTCTTCCTCACCGACCGAGAAGGCCACGACCGGGATGTCGGTTGCCTTGACCCCCTTGTTGCCGAGCTCCTTGTAGAACGGCACGTTGGCGTCGCCGTTGATCGTCGAGACGACCGCCGTCTTCTTGCCGCCCGAGCCGAACTTCACGATCTCCGACACGATCGTCTGCCAGTCAGAGTGGCCGAACGGCGTGTAGTTGATCATGATGTCCTCCTTCGCGACGCCTTTCGCGAGGAGATAAGCTTCGAGGATCTTGTTGGTCGTGCGCGGATACACGTAGTCGGTTCCCGCGAGCACCCAGCGCTTCACCTCGCCGCCGTCCTTGCTCATGAGGTAGTCGACGGCCGGGATCGCCTGCTGGTTCGGCGCTGCGCCCGTGTAGAACACGTTCCGCTCGCTCTCCTCGCCCTCGTACTGCACGGGGTAGAAGAGGATGTTGTTCAGCTCCTTGAAGACGGGGAGCACCGACTTGCGGCTGACGCTCGTCCAGCAGCCGAACGTGGCGGCGACCTTGTGCTGCGTGATCAGCTCGCGGGCCTTCTCGGCGAACAGCGGCCAGTTCGATGCCGGGTCGACAACGACAGCCTCAAGCTTTTTGCCGAGCACGCCGCCCTTCTTGTTCTGCTCCTCGATCAGAAAGAGGATCGTGTCCTTCAGCGTGGTCTCGCTGATCGCCATGGTGCCGGAGAGCGAGTGCAGCACACCGATCTTGACCGTGTCTTGAGCTTGCGCGAGCGGAGTGCCCGCGAGTAGTGCGCCTCCCGCCAGTGCCGTCGCGGCTAGTCCCGCGAGCACGTTCCGACGTTTCAGCATTGCTTTCCTCCTGTGACGGGTGAACTGACGGTTAACAGTGGTCGCAAGCCGTGTGCCAATCCGAGATCGATCTGGAATATCACGAGGGAACAGGGCATTAGGCTGGGATAGGTTGCGGAGGGTGCCGGTGGCGGGTGGGTGGCGCTGATTAGTTATTAGGCAACGAATTGTGACTGCCTGCGTTTTGATCTGCCGCGCGAGATGTTGCTTCGTAAGGCGGCAATCCAGGGCTTCCAGGTCGGGATATTGCCAAACTCGTGGGCACAAACCCATCATGGGCCATCAATTCTGGGCAGTACGAGACGGGGAAGCGCGCACATGGCACTGGAGACGGTCGACCAAGTCGAAATTCTCATTCTCGTCGACAACGTCACGGACAATCTTTCCTCGACACCCGCGTTCGTGGAGACGGAGGTCGCAGCTTTAGGCCGACGCCGGCGTGGGGCGTGGGTGCTGGGCGGAGATTGCCTCTGCTGTGCGGCGCACGGGCTCTCATGCCTCGTTACAGTTCGGAAGGCTGGGCTGAGCCGCACTCTCTTGTTTGATGCCGGTCCCGAGGATCGCGTGTTCGAGCAGAATGTCTCGCGCCTCGGTGCCGATCTCGGCGCCGTCGAGGCCATGATGCTCTCGCACGGACATTGGGATCATGGCGGTGCTATGCTGCGCGCTCTGCAGATCGTGCGGGACCGCAACGCAGGTCGCGAGGTGCCGTACTACGCGCACCCCGACATGTTCCGTCAGCGAGCGTCCCTGCTTCCGAACGGCTCGATGCGGCTCATGCAGGATGTGCCGAGCATTGCCACGCTGACGGCGTACGGTGCCCGCGTCATCAACTCGCCCGAGCCGCAATTTCCTCTCGATGGACTGGCGTTCGTCAGTGGTGAAATACCACGGGTCACGCCGTTTGAGACCGGTCTCCCCGGACAGCATCGCCGCACGCTCGATGGCCAGGGTTGGGAAGCCGACGAGTTGCTCATGGATGAGCGCTATCTCGCAGTTAACGTGAAGGATAAGGGGTTGGTCGTGCTCTCGGCGTGCTCGCACGCAGGGATCGTCAACGTGCTGAAGCACGCACGCGCGAGCTTTCCCGGCGTGCCGATTTATTGCGCGATGGGCGGTCTGCATCTCTCGGGTACGAACGAGCGCGTCATTCCGCAGACAGTCGAGGCAATGAAGGAGTTTGATCTGAGTGTCGTCGCTGCGGGGCACTGCACGGGCTGGCGCGCCATGACGGCACTGGCCAATACCTTCGGCGACGGCAAGCTGGTGCCGCTCGCGGTCGGCAAGCGCTTTACGTTTTGAAGCCAATGAAGAAACGGCCCCGATGGATCGCTCCATCGGGGCCGCGTGCTTCCAGTAGCTTGGTGCGCTGTCGATCAAGCCGGCGCGAAGCAGACGATCTTCGTGCCGTCCTCGCGCGGCTTGAACACCGCCTTGACCTTCTGGCCGATCTTCACAGCGCCCGGATCGCAATCGACGATGTTCGTCATCATCGACGGGCCCTCGTCGAGTGTCACATAGGCAATGACGTAGACCGGCTTGGCCGGGCGCATGACCGAGTACGTGTAGATCGTGCCCGTGCCCTTCGATTCCCGCATCTCGACGTCAGTCGAAAGGCACATGGGGCAAACGCCGCGCGGGTAATAGTACGATTTCTCGCAAGCCTTGCAGTACCCCAGCACCAGCTTGCCGGCGTTGGCCGCTTCCCAGTACGGCTCGGAGCCGGGTGTCGGCGGGACGACCGCGTAGACTTTCTCTTCAGCTGCCATCGTCGCTTACTCCCGCTCCATGATGACCGTCGCGCCGACGTGCCGCGTTCCGAGCGAGCCGCCCGTGCCATGCGCGAGCGCGATGTCGCAGTTCGGAACCTGCACTTTCGGATGCGCTTCGCCGCGCAGCTGGCGCACCGCCTCGATCACCTTCGTCATGCCGCCGCGGTTGCCAGGGTGGTTGTTGCACAAGCCGCCGCCGTCCGTGTTGAAGGGCAGCTTGCCGACACCCGAGATGAGATTGCCGTCCGAGACGAACTTGCCGCCCTGGCCGACCTCGCAAAAGCCGAGATCCTCGAGCTGCATCACGACTGTGATCGTGAAGCTGTCGTAGATCGAGGCGTACTTGATGTCCTTGTGCTTCACGCCGGCCTCGTCGAAGGCCCGCTTGCCCGACCAGCGGCCGGCTGAGAACGTCAGATCGAGGTTCTGGCCGCCCATCTGATGCTTTACGGCCTCGCCCGTGCCGAGAACCTTGACCAGCGGCCGCTTCAGGCTCTTGGCGATCTCGGGCTTGGTGACGATCAACGCGCCGCCGCCATCCGAGATGACGCAGCAGTCGAGGCGGTGCAGCGGATCGGCGACCATCGGAGAGTTGACGACTTCCTCGACCGTCACGACCTTCGGCAGCATGGCGTGCGGATTAAACTGCGCATGATGCGAGGCCGCGACTTTCACCCACGCGAGCTGCTCGCTCGTCGTGCCGTACTGGTGCATGTGCCGCATAGCGCACATGGCGTACATGTTCGCCGTCGCCGGGCCATAGGGGAACTCGAACTGGAGATCCGGCTGATTGGTATTGCCCATGCGCGGATTGGTGCCGGTCTGCACACCCTCCGAGCGCGGCCGACCGGCGAGCGTCACAAGTGCGATGTTGCACTTGCCCGCCGCGATCGCCTGCGCCGCATGACCGACGTGCACGAGGTAGGACGAGCCGCCGGTGTCCGTGGTGTCTATGTGCTTGAGCCGGAGGCCCATGTAGTCGGCGAAGGAGTTGCCGCCGAGGCCGGGAGTGTCGCCGGCCGCACAGAAATAGCCGTCGATGTCGTCCTTGCTGAGCCCCGCGTCGTCGAGCGCCCCTTTGGCGACTTCGGCGTGGAGCTGCGCCAGGGATTTGTCCGGCGCCTTTCGTGTCGGGTGCTCGTAAGCCCCGACAATATACGCTTTGCCCTTGGTGCTCATCCGGCCATGCTCTCCCAGAACTCCCGTCATTTTCATTCAGTTGTACACTGCTGAACCTCTACGCCTCGGCGGGCCGGCGTCAAGCCCGGCCTGGACAAGGGCCTATGCAGCCGGCGCGCGATGGAGCCTAGCCGTCAGCGCAGTGATGGTCGGGCGTGGTCCGGACCGCTGGCGGCGAAAGCAATTGCTGCGATGCGGGCGATCCCTATAATCATCGGGGCGGACTACGGGGTTCGGTGGGTCGGGCGGATATCATGCTGTTGCGCGTAATCTGGATACTGGCAGGCTATGTCCTGGCGTGCATTGCCTTTGCGTTCGTTCTGGTCGCTTTTGTCTTCACGCCGGCAGAGCTCGCAACGGCCGATGCCGGTGCCGGCCGCTTTTCCATGGCGGCCTTCCAGTTGCTCGCGAGTTCCATCCAGGTCGTGATCTTTGCCGCGCCATTGGCGTTGTTCGCCATTGCCATGGCGGAGTGGCGCGGCCTCGACGACTGGATCTACTACGCCCTGGTGGCGCTGCTGATCGCCGGTGTCGGCTTCCTGGCGCAGTACGTGAGCGAGCTGCAGGGCGCGCCGACCATCGTCAACGATTACGCCCTCACGGCATTCATGACCGGCGGCTTCGTTGCCGGCATGGTGTACTGGCTCGTTGCCGGACGGAGCGCGTCGGAACGTCGTCGCGCAGCTGAAGCAGAGGAGGCCGCCGGCAACGCAACGGCCAGGGACGCCGCCGCAAAGCGCGCAGCCCGCCCCGTGACCTAGGCGGGCGGGCATCTCCACGCGGCATTGCGGCCGCATTTCCTGACATTCATCTTTCGCCGGCTTGGTGCGCTCCATGCGGAACCTGCGGATAGGCATCGTCGGCGCCGGCACGGGTGGGCTAGCGGCGGCGGCTTTCCTCTCCCGCGACGGCCATGATGTTCACCTGCTTGAGCGTTTCGCCAAGGCTCGGCCCGTGGGGGCAGGGCTTCTGCTGCAGCCGACCGGACTCGCCTGCCTTGCGCAGCTCGGCCTCGATGAGCGCGCGCTCGCGCTCGGCGCAATCATCCATGATCTCGAAGGACGCACAGTCGGTGGCCGGCGCGTGCTCGCCATCGACTACCGGCGACTTCGTCCACATCTCTTCGGGCTCGGCATCCACCGAGGCAGCCTCTTTGCGCTGCTCCACGACGAGGTCGTGCGCCGTGACGTGCCGATCACGACCGGCGTCGAAGCCCTTCGTGTCGAGAGCCATGCGCGCCAGCGATCGGTCGTGATCGACAGGCTCGGACGGCATCACGGCCCCTATGATCTCGTTGTCGATGCTAGCGGGATGCGCTCGCCGCTGCGCCGCGCCCTCGTCGGACGCATCCGCGACCGCCAGTTCCGCTATGGCGCGATCTGGGCGGCGCTCCCGATCACGGATGCCTGGCCGCATCGTGCGACACTTATGCAGCGCTATGACGGCGCGCCGGTCATGATCGGCGTGCTGCCGATCGGGCGCTTGCCGGACGATCCGACGCCGCGCTGCGCCTTCTTCTGGAGCGTGCGCGTGGACCAGCGCGAAGCGTGGATGGCGGCGGGGCTCGATGCCTGGAAGGCGCGTGTTTCCGGGCTCTGGCCGGAGGTGGCGCCGATCATCGATGGCGTGCGCGTGCCGAGCGATCTCTCGTTCGTCTCTTACGCGGATGTGGTGGTCGGGCGGCCCTACTGCCCGGATCTGAGCCTCGCGGTTATCGGCGATGGCGCCCACGGCACGAGCCCGCAGCTCGGCCAGGGCGCCAACCTCGCGCTCATCGATGCGCTCACGCTCGCAGCCGCGCTCGAGAGAGGCGATAGCATCGAGACAGCCCTTTTCGATTATCACGCGCAGCGCCGGCGTCACGTCGCCTTCTATCAGCTCGCGAGCCGTTGGCTGACGCCGTTCTTCCAATCGGATAGCCGCGTGCTCGGCTTTGTGCGCGATGCAACTTTCGGGCTTGCGTCGATCGTCCCCTTTGCCGAGGGGCAGATGCTGCGCACGCTCGCCGGCATCAAGACCGGGATTTTCAGCGACCTCGATCCGGGCGACTGGAGCGAGCGCTACGCCACGAGATCCTTGCGGCTCACGACTTTGCCGGCGTCGTCGAGCTCATAGACGATCGGCGCGCCGGTCGCGAGCTCGCGCTTGATGATCTCTTCGCCGGACAGCCCTTCGAGGTTCATGATGAGCGCGCGCAGCGAGTTACCGTGCGCGGCGACGATCACGTTGCTGCCACTCTTGAGCTTCGGCCAGATCTCGGCGTCGTAGTAGGGAAGCACGCGCGCGGCCGTGTCCTTGAGGCTCTCGCCGCCCGGCGGGGGGACGTCATAGCTGCGCCGCCAGATGAGCACCTGCTCCTCGCCCCAGCGCTTTCTCGCGTCATCCTTGTTGAGGCCCGAGAGATCGCCGTAGTCGCGCTCGTTGAGGCGCTGGTCGCGGATGGTCTCGAGATCGGCCTGGCCGAGCTCCGAGAGCATGATCTTCAGCGTATGCTGTGCGCGCGTGAGCACGCTCGTGTAGGCGATGTCGAACTTGTATCGCGCTGCTTTCAGCAGCTTGCCGGCACGCGTGGCTTCCTCGACGCCCTTCTCAGTGAGATCGGGATCTTTCCAGCCGGTGAAGAGATTGAGCTTGTTCCACTCGCTTTCGCCGTGGCGCACGAGGACGAGGAGGTGGGTCATGGTCGCGTAACGTTCCGTTGTTGAGGCCTTACTGTTCTAACGGTTGGCGCCGCTCTCAGATCCCGAGAACGTCGGCCATGGTGAATAGACCCGGACCCTTGCCGCGGCCCCAGAGCGCGGCCTTCACGGCGCCGCGGGCGAAAATGCCGCGGTCGGTTGCAAGGTGACTTAAGATCACGCGCTCGCCATCGGCGGCGAAGATGACACTGTGCTCGCCGACGACATTGCCGCCTCGAAGCGTGGCAAAGCCGATATCGCCGCGCTTTCTCGCACCCGTGTGGCCATCGCGCGAGCGGACGCTGGTTTCGGCGAGGTCGACACCGCGGCCCTCTGCAGCAGCTTGGCCGAGCATGAGGGCCGTTCCCGAGGGCGCGTCGACCTTGTGCTTGTGGTGCATTTCGAGCACCTCGATGTCGAAGTCGGCATCGAGCGCCTCCGCAACTTTGCGCGTAAGGGCGACCAGCAGATTGACGCCGAGGCTCATGTTGCCAGCCTTGATGATCGTCGCATGGCGGGCAGCAGCCTTGACCGCGGCTTCGTGCGTGGTCGTCATGCCGGTCGTGCCGATCACGTGGACGATGCGGGCGTTGGCGGCGAGGCCTGCGATCTCGACGCTCACTTCGGGAACTGTGAAGTCGAGAATGCCGTCCACCTTGGCAATGATGTCGAGCGGATCAGCGGTGACCGGCACGCCGATCTTGCCGATGCCGGCAAGCTCGCCCGCATCCTGGCCAATGGCATTCGAGCCGGGCCGCTCGATGGCGCCGGCGAAGACCGCGCCGGCAACCACGGCATCGCCGCCGGTCGCATGAACCGCGCGGATCAGCTCGCGCCCCATTCGGCCCGCGGCGCCCATCACGGCCAGCTTCATCGCGCTCATTGGATCTGTCCTGCTTGACTATGCTGAGGCCCTATAGCACCGGGCCGCGTCCGCACGGAAGTGCCTGCGGCGAGGTCAGCCGCGCGCCACGTGCGCTGCAACGCAAAGCCAGCGTCCGCCCTGACGTGCCCAGATGTCAGTATAGCGACCGGCGCTGGGGTTGCCGTCGGGCCTGGTATAGACGGTGCGGGCGTGAATGATCGCGAAGTCGCCGAAGAGGCTGATGTTCACGTCCTCGGGGTGCAGGCCTTTGACGCCGACTGGATTTGCGATGCGGGCGAGGAAGCCTGCACGATCGATGATCGAGCAGTCGGGGTTGGTGTTCAGGAAGTCCTGGGAGAGGTTCTCGTCGAACCAGCGCACATCGGATTCAGCGACCGAGCGGACGTAGTTCTCGTTGAGCGCGTGGAGCACGTCGCGGTCATTGGCTGCCATGGTTTCCTCCGCTGTTCCATTGGCCGGTAGCATAGCCGGCGATTGTGCCCGTCCAAGGCCCTTGATGCGCCCGCCGATGGGTGAAACACTACCTGTGCTCCGTCAACGAACGGTCGCGGAAAAGCAAGAACGATACAAGGGAGGATATGATGATGAACCGCGTGATGCGCGGTGCTGCCGCATTGGCATTTGCGGCGTGCATGATGGCGCCAACTGATGCTCTGGCCCAGAAGTCGGGCGGAATTCTCCGAACCTACAATAGCTCGAACCCACCCAGTGCCTCGATCATCGAGGAAGCAACGGTGGCGACGGCGTTCGCGTTCGCGCCGATCTTCAACAATCTCGTGATCTACGATCAGGCTGAGCCGATCAACAAACCGGAGGTCATCCGGCCGGAACTCGCCGAAAGCTGGTCATGGGATGCCACCAATACGCGGCTCACGATGAAGCTGCGCCAGGGCGTGAAGTGGCACGACGGCAAGCCCTTCACCTCGGCGGACGTCAAATGCACCTGGGATCGCATTCTCGGCAAGGATCAGGACGCCTTCCGCAAGAATCCGCGCAAGCTCTGGTGGCAGGCCATCACCGACATCGAGCTCAAGGGCGACCACGAGTTCACGTTCGTCCTGGAGCGACCGCAGGCATCATTCCTGAGCCTGCTCGCCTCGAACATGTCACCGGTCTATCCGTGCCACGTACCGGTCCGCGACATGCGCACGAAACCGATCGGCACGGGGCCCTTCAAGTTCGTTGCCTTCGACGCCAACAACGTCATTCGCATGGAGCGAAACAAGGACTACTGGCGGGAGGGGCGTCCCTACCTCGACGGCATCGAAATTCGCATCATCGGCAACCGCTCGACGCGCCTCCTCGCGTTCTCAGCCAACGAGTTCGACATCACCTTCGTGGCGGATGTCACTGCGCCCCTCGTCGGCGATGTCATGAGCCGCTCTCCACAGGCAAAGTGTGAGCTTGTGCCGTCGGGCGTCAGCACGAACCTGCTCGTCAACCGCGAGAAGCCGCCCTTCGACAATCCCAAGCTTCGCGAGGCAATGACGCTCGCCCTCGACCGGGACGCGATGATCAAGATCGTGACGGCTGGCAAGGCCAGCATTTCCGGCGCCATGATGGCCGAGCCCGAAGGCAACTGGGGTATGCCTAAAGAGAGGCTTCTGAAGTTCGCCGAGTATGCGGGCACGCCGGCCGAGCGCCGGGAGAAGGCGCGCAAGATCATGCAGGAGCTTGGCTACGGACCCGACAAGAAGCTCAAGGTCAAGGTCGGCACGCGCGACTTCCAGGCCTTCAAGGATCCGGCTGTCCTGCTGGTCGACCAGCTCAACCAGATCTACTTCGATGCGGAGCTGGAGATCATCGAGTCGACGCTCTACTACGGCCGCGTCACGCGTGGCGACTATGCCGTGGTGCTCAATCTCACGGGCTCCGGCGTCGACGAGCCGGATGTGACCATGGTCGAAGGCTACTCGTGCGGTTCCGAGCGCAATTACACGAAGTACTGCAACAAGGAGGTCGATCGCCTGATCGACGTGCAATCGCGCGAGGTCGATATCGCCAAGCGCAAGGAGCTGGTCTGGCAGATCGAGAAGATCCTGATCGAGGATGCTGCGCGCCCGATCATCTTCCACGGCTTTGCCGGCACGTGCTGGCACCCGCACGTGAAAGGCCACGTCCTGCACCGGAACTCGATCTACAATAATTGGCGCTTCGAGAACGTGTGGTTGGACAAATGACCGACACGCCGTGCAGCGGCTGAACGCTCAGCCGCCGCCCGCCCGTGCAATGGCCTCGCTGATCAGCCGCTTGGCTTCGTCGGCATTGCCCCAATGGTGGATCTTCACCCACTTGTTGGGTTCGAGGTCCTTGTAGTGCTCGAAGAAGTGCTGGATCTGCTGCAGCGTGATGTCGGGGAGATCGGTGTAGTTGCGCACGCGCTCGTAGCGTCGCGTGAGTTTGACGGACGGCACCGCGATCACCTTCTCGTCGCCGCCGGCGTCGTCCTCCATCACCAGCACGCCAACCGGCCGGCAATTGATCACCGCACCAGGCACGATCGCGCGCGTGTTGCACACGAGCACGTCGATGGGATCACCATCAGCCGAAAGCGTGTGCGGCACGAAGCCGTAATTTCCGGGATAGCGCATCGGTGTGTAGAGGAAGCGATCGACGAACAGCGTGCCCGAGGCCTTGTCCATCTCGTATTTGATGGGCTCGCCGCCGACCGGCACCTCGACGACGACATTGATGTCCTCGGGCGGGTTCTTGCCCGTCGGCACGGCATCGAGACGCATGGCAGTGAAACTCCTCTGATCAAACAGGCGGCCGCCAGCCGTATACCCAGTCGTAGCGGGCCATGAGCCGCGTCGCAGGCAACGTCGTCATCGCCAGGTTGCGCGCGAGCGCGGCCGGTCCCGCAAGGTGGAAGATACGTCCGTTCTGGCGGGACATTGCAACGACCGCGTTGACGCGGGCTTGGCGAGCACTTTCGTAGGCCTTCAGCGCGTTCGTGGGATCATCCCGGCGCGCTGCGAGTGTCTCGGCAAGGACAAGTGCATCTTCGAGGGCCATGACCCCGCCCTGGGCGAGGAAGGGCAGCATGGGATGTGCGGCATCGCCAGCAATCGTGATGCGGCCCTTGGCGAAATGGGCGAGCGGGTCGGTTTCGAAGAGTGCCCAGCGCCGCCATTCCGGTGCGGTCGCGAGCGCGGCACGCAATACAGGGGCGAACGCAGCCAGATGGGGTTCGAGGGCGCTCCAGTCGTTCGCCGCGGCCCAGTCGTCGGTCATGCGGTTGTCGGGCACGATCGCCACGACGGCGATCTGCGCGCCGGCCGCGACTGGATAGTGAACGACGTGGGCGCCGGGCGCGAGCCAGACCCCCATGGACGATGGGTCGCCGAGAGGAAGCGCGGCCTCCGGGGTAAGAAGCGCGCGCGAGGCGGCCTTGCCCGAGAAGCGCAGCCGCGCTTGGGGTGCGAGTGCTGCGCGAACGCACGAGCGGATGCCGTCGGCACCGATCAGCACCTGCCCGCGAGCGACAGCACCCGAGGCCGCGCGCACCTCGACGTGATCGCCTCGATCCGCAATCTCCGCGACCGAAAAGCCGGTCTCGATCGTGATGCCGCGCGTCGCGCGTGCCGTTTCGAGGAGTGCTGCCTGCAGATCCCGGCGATGCGCGACCCAGTAAGGCGCGCCGTGCCGCTCCGCGATCCAGTTGCCGAGCGGCATGCGCGTGAGTACGCGGCCGCCCGACCCCTGATGAACGACGATTTCCTCAGGCACGCTCACGTGAGCGCGGAGACGCGGGGCGGCGCCGAGCGTTTCGAGCACGCGAACACCGTTCGGCCCGAGCTGAATGCCGGCGCCCGCCTCGGAGAAACGTTCGCGCTGTTCGAGGATGCAGGAAGGAATATCGTGCCGCGCGAGCGCCATTGCCGTGGCGAGCCCGGCAATGCCGCCGCCGACGATCAGGACGGGCTCATCGCGCGTCATGTGGGGCGCTCAAACCCCCTCGGCCTCCGCCTCGACGAGGCACCCCTTCGGCTCCGATTCGCCGGCGCCGAGGCGAGGATCGTAGACATAGAGCGTCGAGCAGTAGGGGCAAAGGATCTGGGTGTCGGCGCCCATGTCGAGGTAGACATGAGGATGGTCGTGCGGCGCGCGCGCGCCCATGCACTGGAGCTCCTTGGCGCCGATGTAGATCTTCTCGACACCGAGGTCATTGGCAAAATGCGGCACGGTGCTCGCGGTCATCGGCATATTCCCTGAAAGCTGGCGCGCCGCGTGGCGAGCCTGCGGATGAAGCGGGGCGCACCATAGCGGCTGACTTACCAAAATGGTAGGGGAGCCGGCGACGAGCAGTGACGCGGCTTGAGCTTGGGCTTCGGGCCAGGAGCGCTAGTTCTCCATCTGCGCGACCGGGCCATTTTGCTTCAACTGTACCATGAGCAATAGAAAGCATTGCGGAGCGGGCTATGCGTTGTGTCGCGAGCTTTGAGGTACGTTCTGAGGTATCGGTCGTGACCGATGACCTCGTGTTGACGATCAACGACCCGCGGGGCGGATTCAAAGCGCGGATCAAAAACATTCCACGTTCGGAATATACAACGCCTTTCTTGCTCTCCCTTCAAATCTACTTTGAAGCGCCACGCTTGGAAGAAGCAAAAGAAATCGCCGAAGAACTTCTGGCGAACTGTTTGAATATGCTGGCATTCGCGACGGGCGCCGGCTTCCGAAAACATAGAATTCGAAAAATCGTGGATGCGGAAGCGCCCGAAAAGGGAATTAGAAATATCCTTATGTGGGGTGAAAAGGTCGAGTACGACGACCCACAGCCGTTCCTAAGAGATGAGAACGCGCGTTCGATAGAGCGCTTGCTTGAACATGATGCCCCGCCAGCCATTCGCCGCGCGCTCCGCTGGTACAGGCTAGGGATTGATGCGGCATCACCGGATGATCAATTCACATACTTTTGGTTCGCGCTCGAGATTGTGGCCGAATTCCAAAAGCCGACTGAGAAGGTGCATGACAAATGCCCTCACTGTCAGTCTCCTCTCTATTGCGAAAAATGCGAGAAGCACCCCGAGCATAGACCTTACGCAAAACAGGCCATTCGAGCGCTAATGATGGCAGCGGACCAGGAGTGTGATGATGCGAAGGTGGATTTGCTCGACAAGACGCGAAACAGCCTTATGCACGGGGCCACGCTCAGAGAGATTGAAAGCAGTCTACCTGATCCACACGAAAGCGTCGTCGATACCTTGGGGCAAATCCTGTGGAAAGCCCTTGTCATGCAGTTCCCGAAAGAGATGCTCGACGGAGCCAAGATTGGCACGCCTTCGACCTATGTGCACTACAATGCCAATGCAGTCGCACATGTCCAGACGGTCGTTCCTTTTGATAAAGACGGTCATATCGATTTCGAATTCAAAGGAATCACCGTCGAGATGAAGCCCCCCGGTCCACCTCAGAGCGCTCATCCATTTGTAGTTAGGATGACGCCTGAGCAATATGACCGATTAAGTAGGATAAGCTATAAAAAGGGCGATCATCAAGAGATGCTAAAACGCATACAACGCGATGTTCAAAAGAAGGGAGTCCGTATCTACGCGCGCGTGCTTGCAACGGATATGTCGCTTATCCGACAAGCGGTGAAGATGAAGGAGGAAGGGGAGTGGCAGGACCTATTCCGTGAAATATTCAAACCGGTCGATGGCAGCGGCGCGCAATAAGTGGCATCGAGCATAGTCTAACTAATTGCTCGCGTCCGGGGGTGACGAACAGGCCGGTCAGAGGTAAATGCCCAAGCAGGATACGGGAAGGCGCATGGCGACATTCACTTACGACGGTATCGAGATCGCCTATCTCGACGAGGGCTCCCGGGACCCGGGCGCCGAAGCGATTTTGCTGATCCACGGCTTCGCCTCCAACCGGACGGTCAACTGGGTCGATACGGGCTGGGTCAAGGCGCTAGCAGCCGACGGCCGCCGCGTGATCGCCATCGACAACCGCGGGCACGGCGAGAGCGCGAAGCTCTACGATCCCGCGGACTATACCGCCCCCGCTATGGCGGAGGACGCCCGTGCCTTGCTCGATCATCTTGGCCTCGTCAGGTCGGACGTCATGGGCTACTCCATGGGCGCGCGCATCACCGCCTTTCTCGCCATGGCGCATCCGGACCGCGTGCGCTCGGCGATCTTCGGCGGGCTCGGCGTCAACATGGTGCGCCCAATGGCGGGCACCGGCCCCATTGCGCACGCCCTCGAGGCCCCGACCATCGACGATGTGACGAGCCAGACGGCCCGCACGTTCCGCGCCTTCGCCGAGCAAACACGCAGCGATCTCAAGGCATTGGCCGCCTGCATCCGGGGCGCGCGCGATCCCATCCGGCCGGAGGCGCTAGCGACGCTCACATGCCCTGTGCTCGTCGCGGTCGGCAGCGACGATGTCATCGGCGGATCGGCTGAGGAACTCGCCGCCCTCATTCCCGGCGCCGAAGCGCTGGTGATCGAAGGGCGCGACCATATGAAGGCGGTCGGCGACCGGCGCTACAAGGAGGGCGTGATCGCGTTCCTGAAGCGTCGTACTTGAAGCCGTGATCCGCGAAGGGCCGAATTTCCGCCACCTTGCTCGCGCAACTTTTTTAACCGAGCGGCCATAGATTCGTGTGCGATTCCGGGGGTGGCCGCAGGCATGAGATGGGGGAAAATTTGACCGCGTCGGGTTGCGACCAGGGCCGGGCGCCGGACGCCGTGACGGGTCTGGCATGAGCACGCTCTCACGCTACATTTTCCGTCAGGCGGCGGTGACGACGGTGATGATCGTCTTCTCCCTGACTTCGCTCGTGTGGATCGCGCTCGCGCTCCGCCAGCTCAATCTCGTGACCGCGCAGGGCCAGGACGCGCTCGCCTTCATCAAGATTACGCTGCTCGGCCTGCCGGGGCTGATGACGGTGATCGCGCCGGTGGCTCTGCTGATCGCCGCGATCCAGCTCCTCAATCGCCTGAGCGCGGACAGCGAGCTGATCGTCATGACGGCGGCGGGCGCCAAAGTGTGGGCGCCGGCACGGCCCCTGCTCTTCCTCGCGGTGCTGGTCAGCCTCGTCGTCCTCCTCTTCAACTTCATCGTCATGCCCTGGGCCAACCGGGAGCTGCGCGACGCCATCGTGGCTGTGCGCACCGACCTCATCACGCAGGTCATTCAGCCGGGCCGCTTCACCAGTCCCGAGCGAGGGCTCACCTTCCACGTGCGCGATCGCGCACCGTCGGGCGAGCTGCTCGGTCTCGTGTTGAACGATGCCCGCGATGCCAAGCAGACGACGACTTTCCTCGCCGACCGGGCGCGTATCGTGAAGCAGGGCGGCGAGACGTTCATGCTTATGCAGAACGGCCACATTCTGCGCCGCGCAGCACCGGGCGAGCCAACTCAGATCATTGTTTTCGAGAGCTATGGCGTCGATCTCGCTCATTTCGAGGCCCGCGCCGAGCAGCGCGGCCTGCGCCCACGCGAGCGCTATCTGAGTGAGCTGCTCAATCCGGATCCCGCCGACGTCGCGACCCCGCGCGCCCGCAATCTGATCATCGAGGAAATTCACGAACGGCTCTCGAGCCCGCTCTATCCGCTGACGTTCGTGCTGATCGCCGTCGCTATGCTGGGGCAGGCACGGACGACGCGTCAGGGCCGCGGACAGGCGCTCATCCTGGCCTTCGTGCTGGCCACTGCAGCTCGCGTGGCAGGCCTGACGGTGAACAATATGATCAGCATCAATCCCTCGGCCATTCCCTTGGTCTATGCGATCCCGATCGGCGCGGCGCTGATGGCCGCGATGCACGCCGGTGCCGGGATGCGTCCGCGCCGGACGAATACGCCGTGGGCGCGGCTGGGGCGTGCGATCGAGGAGATCACGGATCGGATACGTGAGCGCTGGAGTGCCCAGCGTGAGCCTGAGCGGCGGCGGCCGGCAGCCCGGACCCATGGCATGGGGGCGTCCGGCCGATGAGAGGTCTTTTCGGCACCCTCAGTCGCTACGTCGGCGGGCGCTTCGTCATCGCGATGATGGGCACGCTCGCCGTCTGCGCGACCCTGATCGTTATGATCGACCTCGTCGAGCTCCTGCGCATGACCGGGCGCACAGGCAGCATCCCGATGATGTCGGTGGCGCTGATCGTCGCGCTTCGCCTCGCGAGCTACATCGAGGTGCTGCTGCCGTTCTGCGTTCTCGTCGGCAGTGGCGTGGCGCTGATCCAACTCAACCGGCGTTCTGAACTCGCGGTCATGCGCGCAGCGGGCATGTCCGCCTGGCAGTTCGTAGGCCCCGGAATTCTGGTTGCCCTGCTGCTCGGCGTGCTGGCGACGATCGCCTTCAACCCGATCGCGGCCTTGACGAGGGCGGAGGCGGATCGCCTGCTCGCCGAGCTTTACGGACGCGAGGCTTCCGTGCTCGGCGGTGGCGCCAGCGGCGCATGGCTGCGACAGCAAGGCGTTGACGGATCATCCGTTTTGAGCGCAAGCGCAGCGTCGCGAGATGGCTTGACGGTCTACAACCCGACGTTGCTGCAATTCGATGCCGAAGGCCGCTTTATCGAGCGCGTCGAGGGGGTTCGGGCCCTGCTCCGCGATGGCTATTGGCAGTTCGACCAGGCCAAGGTCGCCCGGCCGGGACGCGAACCGGAGCAGTTCGATACTTTCGCCGTCAGCACCTATCTCACGCCCGACCGCATCGGCGATGCACTCGGCTCGGCCATTTCTCTGTCTTTCTGGCAACTGCCGGGCGTAATTCGCGAAACGGAGCGGGCGGGCCTTTCCCCGGCCCGATTCCAGGTCCAGTACGACCTCCACATGAGCCGTCCTATGTTGCTGGCGGTGATGGTCCTTTTGGCGGCTTCTGTGTCTTTGCGGTCATTCCGCTCAGGTGGCTTACAGACTATGGTGGGAATGGGGGCGATCGGGGGGTTAGGATTTCTCCTTTTCTCCGAAGTTTCTCGACAGGTTGGGGTGGCCGGACTGACGCCATCGATCATGGCGGTGTGGGTCCCGGTCCTCGTGGCGTTGTGCGGGTCGTTGACGGTGCTCCTGCACCAGGAGGACGGCTGAGGTGGAAGTAACGGGGCATGAGTCTCAGGCGGGAGCGATCGCTCCGCGTAAGCCGTCACGGCTGCGCGTGCGCCTGATCTTGTGCGCCTTGTCCTTCCTGGGGCTCGCTGGTTCCGCAATCGTACTGATGACGCCGACGCCGGGCGCCGCCTTCGATCCGGCGGACCAGCTGACGCGCGGCACCGGCATCCGCATCCAGGATCCGGTTCGCGAGCTGACAGCGAACAAGAAGTACTTCAAGAAGGATAAGGGCGGCATCTTCGGCAAGTCGCCGGGGAAAATGGATCGCGCCGCGCCGCTCTATCTGCAGGGCGACGAGCTCATCTACGACACGGCCAATAATCGCGTGATCGCGGTCGGCAACGTAGAGATCGTGTTCAACAACTACGTCTTGACCGCGGATCGCGTCGTCTACGACCAGAGCGCGCAGACTCTAACTGCTGAAGGTAACGCGCAGCTCAAGGAGCCGAACGGCAACGTCGTGCGCGCGGACAAGCTGACCGCGACGGACGACTTCCGCGAAGCCTTTGTGCAGGCGCTGAGTGTGACGGCGAAGGACGACACGCGCATCACGGCACGTCGCGCTGTCCGCCGCGAAGGCAATGTCACCGAATTCGAGCAGGGCCGTTTCACGCCCTGTAAAACGGATGGTTCGAGCCCACCGCTGTGGTGCATCAGCGCTGCGCGCGTGATCCACGATCAGGCCGCCGGTACGGTTACATACCAGGATGCAGCCTTCGAGCTGTTCGGTGTGCCCGTGCTGTACATGCCGTACTTCGAGCATCCCGATCCGTCAGTGAAGCGGCGTTCCGGCTTCCTCTCGCCCGAATACGGCCACTCGGAACGCCTCGGCACCTATGCCGAAGTGCCCTACTACTTCGCCCTCGCGCCAAACTACGACTTCACCTTCAATCCAAGGTACATGACGGAGCACGGCGTCCTCTGGCAGGGTGAGTGGCGCCACCGTGTGCATTGGGGCGACATTCGTGGCGCCTACAACGTAAAGCTCGCCGGTATCGATCAGGACCTGAGCACGCTGGCCGCCGGCTCAGACCCGAGCCTCGATGGCTGGCGCGGAAGTGTCCAGACGCGCGGCTTGTTCTCGCTGTCGTCCTGGTGGCGCTTCGGCTGGGATCTCACATTCGAGAGCGACGACGCTTTCCGTCGCTTCTACGGTCTCGACGGGCTACTCCAGACAGACCGTATCAACTCGGTCTTCCTGCAGGGCCTGAGCGATCGCAACTACTTCGCAGCGACCTTCTATCACTTCGGTGGTTTGCTTGTTGAGGACTCGGCTGAAGCGAAGAGCCGCGTCATGCCGGTCATCGACTACAACTACGTAGTCGATCGGCCGATACTTGGCGGCGAGCTGAGCTTCAGCATGAATGCCGTATCGCTCACGCGCACCGATGTCGATTCCACGGGGCCGGACGCCGCGACGAAGGAAATGAACCGCGCCTCGTTCGATGGTCGTTGGCGGTCGAAGGTCGTCGACGGCTTCGGGCAGGTGTGGACGCCGTACCTCGGCGTTCGGGCCGATGTCACCAATTTCAAGGACGCCTTCGACGTCGATACCGGTGCCTTCACGGACGACGGCACCGTGACACGTGCGACGGGCGTCGCCGCGCTCACATATGCCTATCCCTTCGTCAAGCACACGCAGGCCGGCAGCCACATCGTCGAACCGATCGCCCAGGTCGTGACGCGTCCTACTCACGTTTCGCAGAACCGCATCCCGATCGAGGATGCGAAGAGCCTCGTCTGGGACGACACGCTTCTCTTCGACGTCGATAAGTTCTCCGGCTGGGACCGCATTGAGACGGGCACGCGCGGTAACGTCGGCTTCCAGTACACGTATCAGGCCTCGGGTGGTGGCTACGCCCGCTTCCTTGTCGGGCAGAGCTATCAGCTTGGTGGCGACAACGCCTTCAACGACCGGAATCCGGATCAGCTCGGACCTCTGGCGGCTGACAGCTTCCCCGCGATTCCAGACAGCGGCCTCGAGACGAGGCGCTCGGATTATGTCTTAGGTGCCTATCTCGCGCCGACCGATACCTTCCGGATCGTCTCGCAGGGTCGCTTCGACGAGAAGGATCTCTCGCTACGGCGCAACGACACATATACGTCGTTTACGGCCGGACCGCTCAGTGCCCAGGTTCAGTACTCATATGTGCGCATCGATACCGAGGATCCGATCGACCCGCGTCGCCGCGAGCAGGAAGTCCAGTTCGGTGGTGCGTTGAGGCTATCGGAGTTCTGGAGCCTCCTCGGTGGCATACGCTACGACATCGATACGCAAGAGCGCCTTCAGGACACTATTCAGCTCCGCTATGCCGACGACTGCTTCGTCCTGACCGCCTCGTATACGGAGTCGTTCATCACGGATCCCACACGCGGCATCGAGCCTGACCGGGCTGTCATGCTGCGCCTCGAGTTCAAGCATCTCGGCCAGTTTGCGCTCAACCCGAGCATCGGTGGTCTCGAGGCCGAGAACCAGCCGACCACGGGCCAGTAGTCCGGGGCCAGTAGCCCGGAGCCAGCGGTATGCCGTTTCGCGCGAATGGCGTGATCCATGGGTGATATGCGCGGCTTCCGGCTTGAACGCATCCGGAAAACATCCGACACATGCTAGCCGCGACATTGCTGTCGACGCGCGACCCGCTGCTTGGCCAAGGGGTGCGCCGATGCTGAAAAAGATCCTGATCGCCAACCGTGGCGAGATCGCCTGTCGGATCATCCGCACGGCGCGCCGCCTCGGCGTGGCGACGGTTGCCGTCTATTCCGACGCCGATCGTGAAGCGTTGCACGTCGCCGCGGCGGACGAAGCTGTCCACATCGGCCCGTCGCCCTCGACCGAGAGCTATTTGCGCATCGACCGCATCATTGCGGCCGCCAAGGCGACAGGCGCCGAGGGCATCCATCCAGGCTACGGCTTCCTCGCCGAAAACGCGGATTTCGCCGATGCCTGCAAAGCGGCAGGTATCACGTTTGTCGGCCCCTCGGGTGCCTCCATGCGCCAGCTCGGCGGCAAGGCAGCCGCCAAGGCCGTCGCGCGCGCAGCCGGTGTACCGGTGGTGCCTGGATATGATGGTGCCGACCAGACGCCGGCCCTGCTGAGACGCGAAGCAGATCGCATTGGCTATCCGGTCATGATCAAGGCGGTGGCCGGCGGCGGTGGGCGCGGCATGCGCTTGGTCGAGAGTGGCGCAGCGTTTCAGGCCGCCCTCGAGAGCGCTCAGCGCGAGGCATTGTCCTCCTTTGGCGATGCGGCCGTACTGATCGAGAAAGTGGTCCAGCAGCCGCGCCACGTCGAGGTTCAGGTGTTCGGCGATCGCCACGGCAATGTGGTGCACATCTTCGAGCGCGATTGCTCCCTGCAGCGGCGCAATCAGAAGGTCATCGAGGAAGCGCCGGCACCGGGCATGAGCGCGGCGCTGCGCGAGAAGATGTGCGGGGCGGCCGTCAGCCTCGCGCGCGCCGTTGGTTATGAGGGAGCGGGCACCGTCGAGTTCCTCGTCGAGGGCGGTAGCCTCGGGCCCAAGGCGCCGTGGTACTTCATCGAGATGAATACGCGCCTGCAGGTCGAGCATCCGGTGACGGAGGCCATCACTGGGCTCGATCTCGTCGAGTGGCAGCTCCGCGTCGCTGCCGGCGAGCCGTTGCCGCTCAAGCAGGCAGATATCTCCATGAGCGGCCACGCTATCGAAGTGCGGCTCTGCGCCGAGGATCCCGCGCAAGGTTTCCTACCGAGCATCGGACGGGTCGCCGCTTTCGCGCTCCCCGATGGCCGTAACGTGCGCCTCGAGACCGCGGTGCGTGCCGGCGACGTCATCTCGCCCTTCTACGACAGCATGATCGCAAAGCTCATCACGCACAGCGCGACGCGAGATGCGGCGGCCGATCAGATGGTCTCGGCCCTCAATTGGCTCATCGTGGCGGGGCCGCGCGTCAACGCATCATTCCTGCGCGCACTCCTCGAACACGCCGATGTGCGTGCCCTTCGCATGGACACGGGGCTCATCGGTCGCGAAATCTCCGCTCTCACGCGCTCGCGCATCGGGACGCCGGAGGTGCTCGCTGCGGCACAGCGCCTGCTTCTGCCGGTGGGCGGCCTTAAGGGACCGTGGGATGCACTCGACGGATTCCAGCTTGGCGGCGCGCGCACGATTTCGGTGCCAATGGTGGTCAATGGCGAGGCGCGCACGATTAAGGCAACTTGGGCAGGGGTCGGCGAGCCACCGCACGTCGCACTTGCGGGTGATGTCGCGACCATCACCGAGCCACCGGACGCCTGCGTCGACGTGCCGGGCGGCCTCTACGCAATCTTCGACGGTGAGCAGGTCGAGGTGCGCTGGCCCACCTACGACGCGGACGATATCGACGATGGCCACGCGGCCGATGCAGTGCGCGCGCCGATCAACGGCAAGGTCGCACGCGTGTTCGTAAAGGTGGGTGATGTCGTCGCCAAGGGCGATCGGCTCGCGGTCGTCGAGGCCATGAAGATGGAGCATGTGCTCACAGCCGCGCGCGACGGCGTGGTCGCGAGTGTCGCGGTCGGCGAGGGCCAGCAGGTCAACCAGGGCGCCTTGCTCGTCAGCCTCGAGGAGGAGGCCGAGTCGTGACGATCCATCTCGTGAAGCTCAGCGTCGGTACGGATTCGGTCGAGGATCTCGCCTCCTGGCAGACCGAGCGTCTGAGGCAGATGAAGGCCGAGAAGCAGAAGCCGGAATTGTTTCACCGCACGTTCATGATGCCGAAGCGGCGCGAGGAGTTGCTCGACGGCGGCTCGATCTACTGGGTCATCAAGGGCGTGATCCAGGCGCGCCAGCGTCTCGTCGACCTGAGGGAAGGAAAGCGGCCGGACGGCACGCCCTGCACGCTCCTGATCCTGGACCGCAAGCTCGTTCACGTGCGTCCCGTGCCACGTCGCGCTTTCCAGGGCTGGCGCTATCTGGCGGTTGAGGATGCCCCCGTTGACATCACAGGCGACCGGCGCGGCAATATCGATGAGATGCCCGCCAAGATGCGCCGCGAGCTGGCCGAGCTCGGACTTCTGTAAGGCGCTGCGGCAACCTCGGAACATGCCGACATCGAGCGTGAAACCGCGGGCCACGAAATAGCCGGAAACGGCGTTCATCGAGGCCCCAAGTGTTATCACATTGCTTGGACCTGCGGACGTTCAAGGGAGGCCAGGAGCGCACTCTAGATCTGTGATGTAGAGCATGTTTCACGCTTCAGATGGATCGCGGAGCAATACCATCTGAAGCGAACATGCTTTAGGCCAGGAGCCTTTCGCTCAGTGGCACCGCGGGTTATAGAGTGGCCCTACCCCGAGTACCGGCGGGCAGGAACCAAGGAAGACCATGGCCGACCAGACCGACCATTTTGTGCGCGAAGTCCAGGACGAGATGCGCAAGGAGCGCCTCGCCCAGCTTTGGGACAAATTCGGTGTCTTCATCATCGCCGCTGCCGCGCTCCTCATCCTCGGCGTCGGTGGCTACAAGTTTTACGAATACCGCAGCCTGAGCACGCGCGAGGCAGCAGGCATCGAGTTCGAGAGTGCGGCGCGGCTGGCATCGCAGGGCAAGGCACAGGAGGCCCATGAGGCCTTCGACAAGATGATCAAGACCGCGCCGCCGGCGTATGGTGCGTTGGCGCGTCTTAGGAATGCCGGGGCGTATGCCGCCGAGGGCAAGCGGGATGAGGCCGTCGCGGCCTACGATGCCGTATCCAAGGATTCGGGTGCCGATCCTTTGCTGAGGGACTTCGCGACGCTCCAGGCGGCGCTGTTGAGGGTCGATTCGGCTGACTGGACCGAGATGCAGAATCGCCTCAAAGATCTCATAAATGACGGTAATGCTTGGCGAGCTCCGGCACGCGAGCTGCTCGGACTTGCGGCCATGAAGGCCGGGAACCAGGACGAAGCGCGCAAAATATTCGAGCAAATCCTGGCCGACACCGCGGTGCCGCCGGCGACGGCCGAGAGGGCGCGGATCTTGATGACTGTTCTGACGGAGGCGGCGCTTACCAAAGCCGCTCAGCCCGGGGGGACCGGGGCAAAGCCGGGTGAAGCCGGAGCGACGAAGTAGGTACTAGGACTGGGGGGCGGATCGTGGAGATCTTGCGCACTGAGCGGCTGGCGGCCATCGCGAGCGCGCTCGCTCTTTTGAGCCTTGCCGGGTGCTCGGGGGGGATGCCTAGCCTGACGGATGTGGCTGCCCTCAATCCGTTCGCAGAGAAACAGGTGCCGTTGCCGGGAACGCGCGTACCGGTCGCGCTCGCGGAAAGCAACACGGGCAGCATCGAGCTCGCGAGTGCCGACCGCCCGATCGCTATACCGCCACCACGCCAGAACGACACATGGGCGCTGCCGGGCGGTGCTCCGAACAACGCGCCGGGTCATCTCGCGCTGCCGGCATCGATCCGCACGGTTTGGAGCGCCGACATCGGCCAAGGCTCGAGCAAGTACGGTCGCCTGACAGCGACCCCGATCGTCGCCGATGGCCGCGTCTTCACGCTCGATGCTGCCGGCCTGGTGACAGCGCTCAACAGTTCAGGCGCGGTTGCCTGGAAGATCTCGCTGGTGCCCGAGAAGGGCACCGATACGAACGCCTTCGGCGGTGGTCTCGCGGCGGAAGGCGGGCGCCTGTTCGTGGCCACCGGCCATGGCATTGTCACGGCGCTCGATACGCAGGGCGGCAAGAAGCTGTGGGACAAGAATGTCGGCTCGCCGGTTCGCTCCGCGCCGACGATCGGTGGCGGACGAGTCGTCGTCGTAACGACCGACGGCCGCACTGTTGCGCTCTCGGGGCATGACGGCGCGGAAATGTGGGCCTATCGCGGTCTTCCGGAGCGCGCGAGCCTTCTGCTCGGGGCGAGCCCGGCACTCAGTGGCGATGTTGCTGTGGTCCCATACCCGACGGGCGATGTTGTCGCACTCAGGGTGGCAGACGGGTCCGTCGCTTGGCAGGACTCGCTCTCGCGCTCGCGGGCAGCCTCCTCGCTCGGCTCCATGAGCGATGCGGCAAGCCCTGCCATTGACGGCAACACAGTGTACGCCATCGGTCACGGCGGCCGCATGATCGCGACGGAGGTTCGCACCGGCGAGCGGGTGTGGTCGGTGAATGTGCCGGGTATTCAGAGGCCCTATGTCGCGGGCGACAGCATCTACGTCGTCGACACGAGTGGCCAGCTCATTGCCATGAGCCGCCGCGACGGCAAGGCGCTGTGGACGACGCGGCTTGCCGGCGGCAAGAGCTGGGCGGGTCCGGTCCTAGCCGGCGGCCGCCTTTGGCTTGCTTCCGATACTGGCAAGCTCCTTGGCGTCAATGCGGTCGGTGGCAAGGTGGAGACGCAGCTCGATCTCGGCGCGGCGGTATACATTGCACCAGTCGTCGCCAACGGCCGCATGTACGTGCTCACCGACAAGGCGCGCCTCATCAGCCTGCAGTGAGGGCTTCGCCAGAGCTGCGGATGCCCGCATGGCGGATTTGTGTGCGTAGTCGTTCATTCTCAATTCTCCTGTCGCATCTCGTGCGCAGCGACGGCGCGACGGATGATGTCCTCGGCATCGAGGGGCGGGGAGTATGACACCGGAATAGCGCGTGCTGGTGACGTCGCCGTGGCGGCGGCAGACACAGTTTCGGCACCGCTGGACATGCCAGTAGCGCTCGTGCGCATGGGGCGGACGGAGCCGTAGTTGGGGCTCCAGGGCTCGCGCGGGTCGTCGGCCTCGATCATGCCGCGCGCACCTGCCATCCGCATGGGCGCAGTGTCGGCGGATGAGTGCGTGGTGCTGCGATCGCTCGCGCAGCCGGCGAGAATGGCGAGGACGCCGATCAGGCTGGCGCTGATCGCACCTTGCCGGACGAATTGTGGCGCGCAGCCACAACGCTTGGAACGCATCGCAAACGCCTTTCACGCAACGAAGCAACAGGTCACTGACGTGACGGCCACTATGGGGGAACAGGGTTAACGGAGCGCTAAGCGCCGTCCGGAATGCGGACGCCCGCTGGCACGGTCGGCGTGTGACGCCAGAGCCACGGTCGAGGTGCGGCCCACGCGCCGCGCATGTCCCGAATCAACAGCTAATCCCCTGACTTGATTCGGGAGTCCGGGGCCCGGACCTTGCCCCTGCCAGACGACTCATGAAGAGTAACCTCGGGGTATCGGCGCAAGTCCGAGGAATGACTAGGGGGCGTTGAATGATCAGGCGTGAAGCTGGGCGTGCGTTCTTAAGCGCCGTTTTCGTCGATTACGACAACATCTATTTGTCGTTGAAACGCAAAAACGAAGAAGCTGCCAAGCGGTTCGCCCGTGATGCCGCCTCCTGGATCAAGGGCATCGAGACCGGCGCGCTGATCACCTCCACCAACGGCTCGTTTGCCGCAGAGCCGCGGCGTATCGTCATGAACCGCTGCTACGGCAACCCCGTGCCGCGCCGGAACCAGTCCGACAATTCGACCGACATGAATTCCTTCCCGTTCGTGCGCCATCACTTCCTGCGCGCCGGGTTCGAGATCATCGACTGCCCGCCCCTCACCGCCCAGCTCAAGAACTCCTCCGACATCCGCATGGTCATGGATGTCGTCGACCACCTCGCACACGGTACGCATTTCGACGAGTTCGTGATCCTGTCTGGGGATGCGGATTTCACGCCCGTTCTGCATCGTCTGCGCGCCCACGCCCGACGCACGGTGATCTTCGCCAACGACTACACCGCGGCCCCCTACACTGCGATCAGCGACGGCGAGGTGCGCGAATCCGATCTCATCGCCTTCCTTCTCGAGCAGCAGGGCGAGATCGGCATGAGCGCGTCCGCGCCGCTCATCGCCTCGCAAGCGAAGGCCCTGGTGCTGCCCGAGGTTGACCGTGAGGCGCTTCGCCAGGAAATCATTGCCGATGTGGTGCAGGCCGTTCAGGCCTCGCCGACGCCGGTACCGCTCGAGGTGCTCGCCGACCGTGCCGTGCGCTCGATCGGGCATGATCGGACGGTCGCGACGTCGTGGGCTGGGGCAGGTGGCTTCCGCGAGCTGCTTGCGCAAGCGTTGCCGGATGAATTCAGGCTCTCCGAGCAGCCACCCTATCTTGTCATCGACACGCGCCGTCACCTGCAGGCGAAGCGTGCCGTGCCGCTGCCCGAAATGCCCGAGATGCGTGAGATGGCCCCTTCCCGCACGATCGCGCCGCCGTCGAGTAGTGCGGCGAGCACGCGCGGACTTGCCGACCATTTTGGAAGCCAGGGCGGCCTGCAGCGTCGCCCACAGCAGCAGCCTTCGTTCGATCATCACGACGAGGACTTTCGCCCCGAGCGCGCGCTGCCCCCGCCTGCCGCTTCGGTGCCGGAGCCGCGGTCGCTCGCCGGCACGCCGCGCTACAGCCAGAGTGATGTCCCCACCCGTGAGCCCTCGCCGCGCTCGCCAACGCTCTCCGCACCGCTGACACCGGCCCAGGCGCCAAAGCCCGCTGCTTCGACGCACGCGGCTGCGCCGTCCCAGGGCATGGCGACGACCGCAGCCTCCCCGGCTCGCCCGAAAGAGACTGGCTCGTCGATCCAGCAATCCATCGCGCGCATCCACGAAGCCTGCCAGGCGCCGCCACTCGCGCCGCCCGAGTATCGAACGCTCTTCGAGGTCATGGCGCTCGAGATCAATGAGAACAACCTGCTTGGCGCGCAGACCATCCAGAACGTCCTACGGCGAGCGCAGGAGTACGGCCTGGAGCTGCGCCGCGACGACGTGCGCTTCGTGATGGATGTGGTGAGCGAGGCCGATCCGTGGTTCGAGCAGGGCGCGTCCGCGAACCTGTTTGCGGGGCGTTTCCGCAATTTCGTCGTGGCGCGCTGCCGCGGTCAGGGTCTGAAGCTGTCGGCCGATGAGCTCGATCTCATCGAGGCTTGGTTTGTCGGCAACAGCAGCCCGGCAGGTGCGACGACCTCCCGTGCGAACACCCAGACCGCGCCCCAATATGTGCCGCCGCAGGGCGGTATGGTGAGCGATCCGGCGCGCGGTTCTGCACCCGGCCAGCCCCGCACCGCCGACGAATTCACCAGCGACGAATTCCCGCGCATAGTCCGCACGCGCCTGCGCGGCTGACAAACGCCATCGCTTACTCTTCCCCTGGAGCATGATCGCTTCGATCGGCGCGCAGTTCCTGCGCATCGGTCGGAGCCATCGTGCGTCCGGTTTTCGGCATGGCCCTTGGGCTCGGCCGCGGCTACTTTGGCGCTTCCGCGTCAACGACAGGACCGTCAATCATGAGCATTCGCATTCGCCGCCTCGAGGCCAAGGACAAGTCGTCGTGGCTGCCGCTCTTCAAGGGCTACATCGAGTTCTACAAGTCGAATGTTCCGGACGAAGTCATCGAGATGACCTGGGAGCGCCTGCTGAGCGGCAAGGAGGGATTTCACATCGGTCTAGTGGCGGTCAGCGACGATGACGTGCCGATCGGCATCGCGCATATCCTGTTCCATCGCTCGACGTGGTCTCCGACCTGGTATTGCTACCTTGAGGATCTGTTCGTCGATCCGAGAGTGCGCGGCAAGGACATCGGCCGTCGCCTGATCGAGCAGGTCTATGCTGAAGCGGATGCGCGCGGCGCAACGCGCACGTACTGGGCTACGCAGGAGTTCAACTATCGCGCGCGCGGACTCTACGACAAGGTCGCGACGAAATCGCCCTTCCTGCAGTATCGGCGGTGACAGACCGCGAGCGCTACGCGCTCACGATTATCGCCCCCTCCGCCTCGCCGACGAACGGGCGGAAGTGTTTGCGGATACTGTCTTCCGGCAGATCCTTCGTGATGAATACGAGGCGCGATCGCTGATCCGCGCTCGGCCACTTTGCGAGCGTCTCCGGCGGATAGAAGATGTGCTGCACGCCATGCACGACGAACGGCTTCGTCTGATCTTTCACGTTCAGAATGCCCTTCACGCGCAGGAGCCGCTCGCCATAAAGCTGCGCGAGAAGCTGCATAGCGTTGGACAGCTCGCGCCCGTCGAGCGGTTCCGCGAACGTCAGGCAGAATGAGCGGATGCCGTGCAGATGCTGATGCGCGGGGTGATCACAATGCGGATCGGCGCAGGCTTCGTCATGAGCGTGGTGATCATGCTCGTGATCGTGCAAATGCGCGTGCTCATGATCGTGCGAATGCGCGTGCTCATGATCGTGTCCGCAGTCGGGGCCGCAATGTGCGCCGTGTGCGTGATGTCCGTCGTCCTCCTTGTAGCGTTCGGCGGCGAGCCAGCGCTCCGGATCGACACCCGTCAGTGCCGGCTCGTGGGCGCCGAGGCCGATCAGCTCCGAAGGCGAGATATCGCCCTTGACTGCGCGGCGGATCTGCCCCGCCGGGTTCAGAGCCCTGAGGCGCCGCTCCAGTGCTTCGACGTTCTGCGCTTCCGTTAGGTCGGCTTTAGTCACAATGAGGCGATCCGCGATCGCAATCTGCTTTGCGGGCTCGAAATGCGCTTCGATCTGGTGTAAGCCCAACTGTGCATCGACAGTCGTTACAACGGCGTCGAGCTGATAGATGCGGTAGAGGCTTTCTTCCGTCATCAGCGTGTGAACGATCGGCGTTGGATCGGCGAGACCGGTCGTCTCGAGGACAACGCGCTGCATCGGTGGGATGTCGCCCCAGAGCGATTTGGTGTGCATCCGCTCGAGTGCCTGCACGAGATCGCCGCGCACGGCGCAGCACACGCACCCCGAGGGGAGCAGGACGGCATCGTCGTCGATCTTTTCGACGAGCGCATCGTCGATACCGACCTCGCCGAACTCGTTGATGATGACGGCAGTGCCGGCCATTGCGGGGTCGTCGAGTAGGCGCTTCAGCAGCGTCGTCTTGCCGGACCCGAGGAAGCCGGTAAGGACGGTGATGGGAATCGCGGGGTTCGGGGTCATGCTCATGTCGGCCCTCGTTTTTGCCTGGCGGGGCAGGCTATCGAGTCGCGCGAAGGATTGGGAGTCGGATCATGGTGCGTGAGATCGTGAGGACGACAGGAGCTGGCCGGCGGCTGCCTCAGCGCGGAACGGCCGAGTTGGTTGCGCGCCGCAGTGTGGTCGACACCGCCCTCGCCATGAGCCGCCGAGGCTTGTCGCCGGGCCGTTCGGGGAATGTTTCGGTGCGTTTCGAGGATGGGATCCTGATCACGCCGTCGGGCCTTGCGTATGATCTCACCACACCCGCCGACATCGTGCGCGTCCGCATTGACGGCCATGTCCCTGTCGGGCAACTGGCCCCGTCGAGCGAGCTGCTGTTCCACTTGGCGGTCTACCGCTCCAGGCCCGATGCCGGTGCCATTGTCCATTGCCACTCGATGCACGCAACGGTGCTTGCCTGTGCGCGCCGCGCCATTCCCGCCTTCCACTATATGGTGGCGTCGGCTGGCGGCGACGACATCCCGCTGGTGCCCTATGCCACGTTTGGCAGCGAGGAGCTCGCACAGAACGTCGCCGAGGGTCTCAGGCACCGCAATGCCTGCCTGATGGCCAATCACGGGCAGACCGCAGTTGGCGCGAACGGGCCAGCGGCCCTGGCGCTCGCGGAGGAGGTCGAAATCCTGGCGGAGCAGTACCTCAAGGTACTCATGCTCGGGACACCGCACGTGCTTGCGCAGGACGAGATGGCGCGCGTCGTCGAGCGCTTCGCGAGTTATGGGCGGAACGGGAAGGCGTGACACGGCTACGACGTAGAAAGGTGCCGCCGCCGGCATACCACCACGCCCATTGAGTAAAACCTCTTCCCAGCAGCCGGCGGAACTATCCCCAAACCGGCTTGATCCAGTTGAAGAGATCGATGCCGCCGTCGACCACCAGTGTCGTGCCCGTGATGTAGCCGGCGAAGCGGTCCGACAGCAGGGCGATCGCCGGTCCGGCAAGATCGGCCGCAGTGCCAAGCCGGCCGAGCGCGATCTTGCCGTCGAAATCATAAGCTGCCGCATTGAAGCCACCACCCGGAATGGCACCGGGCGCGATGGCGTTTACGCGGATGCCGGCGGGGCCGAAATGGCGGGCAAGCTCGCGCACGACCATCGTCATTCCGGCCTTGGCCGCGGAATAATGCGGAAGATTGCGCGGCGTCTCGGCGTGGAGCGACGTGACGAGCAGCAAACTGCCCTTCGCCCCTCGCGCCTGCATTCGACCGGCCAACTCGCGGCCGAGGAAGTAGCCCGAGCGCACATTCACGTTCTGGAAAGCATCCCACGTTGCTTCGCTGACGGCGCTCGCGTCATCGACCTCCTTGCGAGGCGGGCAGGCCGAATGGACGAACACGTCGATTGGCGCGTCGCCGACACGCGCCAGCAGGCTGCGCCAACCGTCCGAGGTCGAGAGATCGGTGGTGATTGCCTCTGCCTTCCCACCGGCCGCCGTAATGGCCGCCAGCGTCGCGGCATTGCGCTCGGGATCGACATCCGCGAGCAGAACCTTGGCGCCTTCCGCGGCAATGCCCTCGGCGATGGCGCGGCCGATGTTGGAGGCGGAGCCGGTCACGAGCGCGCATTGCCCTGTAAAAAGCCCGATTGGTTTCATTCCTATCCTCCCTGGCGACACCTGAAGCCGCTCAGTCAAAACAAAAAGCCCGCTCGGATCGTATGCCGAACGGGCCTCGATGTCCTATGCGGGCAGAGATTATCGCCCGCTCAGGGTTTCTTGCGGAATCGATCCAGGCTGATGACGTTCTGCTGCCCCTGATCCTGCGCAGGCGTCTCGGTAAAATCCGCGTCGCTCTCGGTGCCGGATGGTGCCGGAACGAGTGCAGCTTGCGGACGCGATGCGGGCTCGATCCGGCGGCTAGCAGCCCCTTCCGTCCCATTCTCGTCGTCGAGGGAAGTCGCCTCGTCGTCCTTGTCGGAGCGGGTGCGGCGCACCGGGCGCTTCCGGTCGCCGGCAGCCGGACGATTGGATGCGCGCCCGATGCCCGGCACGCCGGAAATCTGGCCGCCGATACCGGAATCCTCGTTGAGGCCGACGACGCTGCCGCTGCTGTCACGTGCGGCACCGGCTTCGTCGAACTGGAGGCCGTACGGCACGCTCGGATCGAAGAAGACCTTGATCGCCGCAAAGGGAATGACGAGCCGCTCGGGAATGCCGTCGAACCTCAGCTTCACCTCGAAGCGGACGTCGGTGACGATGAGCTCCCAGAACACGTGCTGGAGCACGATCGTCATTTCCTCGGCGTATTTGCCCTTGAGCCGCTTCGAGAGCACCACGCCCGGATGGCGGGTGTCGAAGGCGATATAGAAATGGTGATTGCCGGGAAGTCCCGACTTCTGTACCCGCGTCAGTACAGCACGCACGACGCCACGCATGGCCTCCTGCGCTAGCGCGTCGTAGTCGATCTCGTGCTCAGCCGTCATGCTTCAGTCTTCGCACCAGCCCACACAGTGCGCCACCATGCGGCCCGCATGGTAGCAAAGTGGAGGGCTTCTGTTGCCCGGTGCCCTCCGAACCGCGCCTGACGTTGCTAGACGCCAGGGCTTCAAGTTCAGGCTAACCGAACTGCATTACGCAGCGAGGCGAGCCTCAGCATAGTTGTCATTGGCAACTATTCTGGTGACCCGATAACGGCGGTATCATGCCGGGCAAAAGAGCACCCTTTACACCCTCGTCGATCCTATTTCGCCCCCAGCAACAGGCCACGATTGGCTCTCGTTTTCCTTGAGGGCACCACCGGCGTGGTGCGATCTCGTGGGCTGATGGTGGAGGCGCCGGGTACCGCCCCCGGGTCCGAAAGGCTTATTCCGATGTCCATTTATCGCCATAGCCGGACGAATCCGGCAAACTCAATATAGGATGGCCTTCCGCCAAATGAAAGCACGCTCCGCCACACGTGTGGAAGACCGGCAAAGTCGGCCGATCAATTTCGGGTTGTAAACCTTACGGCCGCGTGACCACAGAGAGACAGGGACGTTGGCAAACCATCTTCTGGCCGGTCCACCACGCTACGAGGCGCGCGGCACCTGGCCGCCGTTGCTCGCCCTGCTGGCGGCGATCATCGTGCAGGCGGGCCTGCAGCTTCTCGGCGGCGTGATCGGCGCGGCCGTGGTCGCAGGCGAACCGGGCTTCCTGATCGGCGTGCCGGCGGACAAACGGCTTCTGCTCTCCGTGATCGTCTTCCTAGCGCTTTCTCAGGTCGGCGTCATCGCCTTCGCATGGTGGGCGGCGGGCCTCTTCGGTGGCGAGCGGCGTGCCGTGCTGCATCTCGATCGCGGTCTTCCGAGCATCCGCGATGTCGCCGCGGCGCTTGCCGGGCTGGTCCTCGTGCTCGGGACCTACAATCTGCTGGTCTACCTGCTCCGGCCAGACCTCTTCATGGCCGACGTCGCGCCCTTTCTGCCGATGCTGCAGGCGCCAATCTGGCCGGTGACAGCGCTGGCCGTAGGCATTGGCGCGCCGCTCTCGGAGGAGATCCTTTTTCGTGGCTTCGCGCTCGCCGCTCTCGCCCGCTGGCGCGGCGGGTTTTGGCCGGCGGCGCTCCTCGTCAATGTGGCCTGGACGACGTTCCACCTTGGTTACTCGGTGGCTGGCCTGCTCGAGGTTTTCGTTGGCGGATTGTATCTTTCGTGGCTGCTGTGGCGTTCGGGGAACCTCTGGCTGCCCATCATCGCGCACATGGCGACAAACATCGTGTTCCTGGCCGTGATCGCGGTCTATCCTTTCTCGTAAGCGCGCCAATCCGCGCGCTCCAGCCGATACACGTAGCAATCATCCGCCCCGAACATCCGTCGCTCGATGCGTCGGAAGCCGAGACGCTCGTAGAAGCGGTGCGCGCGCGTGTTCGAGACCAGCGGGTCGATGAGGATGGCGGTCACGTCCGGCGGCGCGAAAGAGCGCTCGATGGCCAGCCGCATCATCTCCGTGCCATGGCCGCGCCCGAGGTCGGCAGCATCGCCGATCCAGATGTCGATGGCGCGCAGGTTCGGCGCGATCTCGCCCCAGTAGTGGCTCTCCTCCTGCTCGGGATCGATGATCTGCATCATCCCGATCGGGCGGCCGTCGACCTCGGCGATCAGGAACTCGCGCCACGGAACGGTACGCGGCAGCTCGGTGCGCCAGTCGTACATCGGGTCCTCGCCCGACGCGGCAATGACGTGCGGCTCGCGATCCCAGGCTTCGATCGTGGGCGCATCGGCGAGAGTGGCTGTTCTAAGTTTCATGCGGGGAATGGTGTACTGCGAGATATGGCCGGAAGGGGACGGATCTGCTCAATTTACCGTCTACCGCGCAACGCGGCTTGACGCGGCAACCGCAACCCCCGATAAGGTGCGCCTCATGAAACGCATCGTGCAGAAACCCGCCGTCGACACCTGTTGCGGCATCATTTTCATCACGGGCTAGCTTTCGCTGGCGCGGCCGCGTTTCTCTGCCAGAAATCCCGAGCACAGAGACCTTCCCGCCAGCCTTTTGGGCCGAGGTGCGGCATGACGCTCACGCTCTACAATACCCTGACGCGGCGCAAGGAGCCGTTCCAGCCGATCGATCCGAAGAACGTGCGCATGTACGTCTGCGGGCCGACGGTCTACGACCTCGCGCACATCGGCAACGCGCGTCCGATCATCGTTTTCGACGTGCTCTTCCGGCTGCTCCGCCACATCTACGGCGAGAAGCACGTCACGTACGCGCGCAACATCACGGACGTCGACGACAAGATCAACGCCCGCGCCGTCGAGCGCTTTCCCAAGCTGCCGCCGACCGAGGCCATCCGCAAACTCACCGAGGAGACGACGGCGCAGTTCCACAAGGACATTGCCGCGCTCGGCGTGTTGCCGCCAACGGTGGAGCCGCGCGCGACGGATCACATCGCGGAAATGCGCGTGCTCTGCGACGCGTTGGTCGCAAACGGCCATGCCTATGTCGCCGAGGGCCACGTGCTGTTCGCGGTCGGCTCGATGCCGGACTATGGCAAGCTGGCGCGGCGCTCGCTCGAGGAGATGGAGGCCGGCGCCCGCGTCGATGTCGCCCCTTACAAGAAGGGGCCGATGGACTTCGTGCTGTGGAAGCCGTCGAAGCCTGGTGAGCCCGCATGGCCGTCACCGGCCGGGATCGCGACGCCGGGGCGGCCGGGCTGGCATATCGAGTGCTCGGCCATGGCGGGGAAGCACCTCGGCAACGTCTTCGACATTCACGGCGGCGGCATCGATCTTGTGTTTCCGCACCACGAGAATGAGATCGCGCAATCGCGCTGCGCGCACAACACGCCCGTGATGGCGAACGTGTGGATGCACAACGGCTTTCTGCAGGTCGAGGGCGAGAAGATGTCCAAGAGCCTCGGGAATTTTGTGACGATCAAGGAGCAAATCGAAGCCCAGCCGCGGCAGGGCCGTAAAGCCTATAAGGGCGAGGTCGTGCGGTTCGCTATGCTTCGCACCCACTACCGCCAGCCGATCAATTGGACGGAAGATGGTCTCGAGGAAACACGCAAGACGCTAGAGAACTGGTACACGGACTTAGCTGACGTTCCTGAGGGCGAGATTTCGCAAGCCGTTCTGGATGCGTTGAGCGACGATCTAAACACGCCAAAGGCGATTGCGGAACTTCATCGTCTCCGTTCCAACAAGGAGCACGGCGCACTGAAAGCGTCCCTCCAGTTCTTGGGTTTCTCCACGAATCTAGAGGAACTCGGGATTATCTCGGTCGCGCCGGGCACGGGGGAGCTTCAGATCGAGGGCTTTCCGCCCTCGATCGCAGTAGTCACCGTCAAGCAGCTGGTCGACGCTCGCCTCGCTGCGCGCAAGGCGAAGAATTGGGCAGAGAGCGACCGCATCCGCGACGAGCTCGCGGCCATGGGCATCCAGCTCAAGGACGGCAAGGACCCGCAGACCGGCGAGGCGATCACCACGTGGGAGGTCAAGCGATGATATGCCTGCGCTCTTATTGTGCAGCGATCTCGCCGCGCGCTCGACATTCCCCTTCTCCCCGCTTGCGGGGAGAAGGTTGGGATGAGGGGCGGGAGCTTGTTCGACGTCAGCGAATGCCGCCGCCCCTCACCCTAGCCCTCTCCCCGCGCGCGGGGAGAGGGGACGCGACGGCGCTCGCGGGTATGTTGCGTTATCTCGACAAGGCGGAGCGTGCACAGTGACGTCCCGCGAGGCCCACACCGGCGGATGCCAATGCGGCGCGGTGCGCTTCAGTGTGACGAAACTCGGACGCGGGTCCGTTTGTTATTGCCGCATGTGCCAGAAAGCGACGGCAGGCCTCGGGGGCTTCTACATCACCGCAAAGGAATTCGCGTGGACGCGCGGTGCGCCCAAATATTTCGTCAGCTCCAATCTCGCGCGGCGCGGCTTCTGCGGCGACTGCGGCACGCCGCTCACCTTCGAGAGCGGCGGCACGACGGATATCTCGATCGTCGCCTTCGATCACCCGGAGGCCGTGCCGCCGGAGATCCAGCTTGCCGCCGAGGTGCGCATTCCCTGGGGCGATCATCTCGCCGCGCTGCCGCCGCGACCGAGCGGTGACGCGGCGATCGCAGAGCGGTTCGCACAGATCGTCTCCTATCAGCACCCCGATCACGACACGACGGACTGGAAGGTCGGACATGAGCGATAACCACCCCGAACGCCCGCCCTTCCGCAATCACCCGTACTACTATCCGGTCCTCAAGGTCATCGTACTGGCCTGTGGCCTCTATCTGGCCCTTCGCCTTTTCGGCGTGATTTGAGCTCGATTTCAAAACAGCCGCATCTGTCCGCCTTTGGGAACGGGCGGCGTGAAGAGGTCCGTCCTGAGCTTGAGCGAGCGCTTGTTGAGCCCGAGACGCTGACACGCGAGGCGAAAACGCATCCCGATCTGCTCAGCATAAGGCCCGCTGCCACGTTGGCGCAGGCCGAACTCGGCAACGTAGTCGCGCCCGCCATGCATGGAGCGCAGGATCGAGATCACGCGAGCTGCACGGTTCGGATGGTCCGTCTCCAGCCACTCGCGAAACAGCTCTTTCAGCTCCAGCGGTAGGCGAAGCACGACAAAGCCAGCCTCGCGCGCGCCGGCCGCGTAGGCCGCCTCCAGAATACTCTCGATCTCGCTGTCATTGAGCGCCGGAATGATCGGCGCCGTCAGGACGGCAACGGGAATGCCGGCCTCGGAGAGCCGCTGGACAGCTTCGAGACGCTTGGGCGGTGTCGCGGCGCGGGGCTCCATGCTGCGCGCAAGGCTGCGGTCGAGTGTCGTGATCGAGATCGCGACCTTGGCGAGGCCGCGTTCGGCCATGCGCGCGAGAATATCGATGTCGCGGACGATGCCAGCCGACTTGGTGACGATGCCCACGGGATGCGAGGCGCGATCCAGCACTTCCAGAATGCGCCGTGAAATCCCGCGGTCGCGCTCGATGGGTTGATAAGGGTCGGTAACGGCGCCGAGCGCAATGGTCTTCGGTACGTAGTTGCGACGCGCAAGTTCCTGCTCGAGCAGCTCCGGCGCGTTCACCTTGGCATAGATCTTGGTTTCGAAATCCAGGCCCGGCGAGTGTCCGAGATAGGCGTGGGTCGGTCTCGCATAGCAATAGATGCAGCCGTGCTCGCAGCCGCGATAGGGGTTGATCGACTGGTCGAAGCTGAGATCCGGGCTGTCGTTTGTGGCAATGATGCTCTTCGCGCGTTCGTCCATGACGTCCGTGCGGAAGGCGTCGAGCGTCGCGATCGACTCCCAGCCGTCATCGAAGGCTTCCCGCTTGCCCTCGTCATAGCGGCTCGAACGGTTCGAACGCGCCCCGCGCCCGCGCCGCAGCTCTGCGTCCGGCCTGATCTCGCTTCGGCAGTCCGACCCGGGTGCGTCCGGCTCGACCTTGCGTTCTGGGGTGCGTTCTGGCGGCATGTCGGCCTCTCGCCTCTTCATGCAACCAATAGCACCAAAGATCGAACATAACAAGAACATATGTGGATCATCGGATGGGCCGCATTGCCCGGCGGCGCCCGCCATGTTCAGTGTTGCCGGCAACTTCGTAAGATGCGGCGATGATCTCGGTCGTCATACCAACATTGAATGCGGAGGACGGGCTCGCGGCCTGTCTGACGGCGCTCGTGCCGGCTGCGATCCAAGGAATTGTGCGCGAGGTCATCGTCGTCGATGGCGGGTCGAATGATCGCACGCTCAAGATCATCGAGCAGTCGGGTGCCGAGCTTCTTCGTTCCGGCCCGAGCCGGGGCGAACAGCTCAGCGCCGGCGCGGCGCACGCGAATTCGCCCTGGCTGCTCTTCCTGCACTCCGACACTGTCCTCGAGCCCGGATGGGAGCGCGAAGTTTCCGCGCTCGCCGAGCGCATCGACAGCGGTCGGCGTCGCCCGACGGCTGCGGCTTTCCGCTTCGCGCTCGACGACGATGGTTTCAGGCCGCGCATGATTGAGGCGGGCGTCGCGATGCGATGCGCACTCTTCCGCCTGCCCTACGGCGATCAGGGCCTGCTGATCTCCCGACAGCTCTACCAGCAGGTCGGCGGTTACAGCCGTCTGCCGCTCATGGAGGATGTCGATATCGTCCGCCGCATTGGTCGGCGCCGGATGACGGTGCTGCGCACACGCGCCGTCACCAGCGCGGTGCGCTATCGGCAGGGTGGCTATGTGCGGCGTAGCGTACGCAATCTCTCGTGCCTCACGCTCTACTTCCTTCGCGTGCCGACGCGGATCATCGCCCGCCTCTACGGCTAAGTGTTCAACTGTCCGTGAGTCCCATCAAGCAGGTCATGCAATTGCATGAAAGCCCGCATAGCTTGCGTGTGCTCGGAAGCGGGCACCAGGTTCTAATGGGAGGTATACGAGATGCAGGACTTAACCCGTCGCAGCTTCGTCATTTCTGCTGCGGCAGCCGGCGCGGCGTTTGGCCTCGATGGCCCGCTCGAGATTTTCGGCTCGGCGGCACACGCGCAGGGTAGCAATCCGATCGGCGCGCCGCAGGCGCTGGTCGATCAGGGTTTTGCCAAATTCAAGGTCGGCTCGATCGAGGTCATTCAGGTCTATGACGGCCACTGGGAGAAAGCGCACGATCCGGGCTTCATTCGCAATGCGTCGCTAGATGATGTCAAAGCCGCCACTACCAAAGCCGGCCTGACGGACGCTTTCGTACCTATCTCGTTCACTGTGACGCTGGTGCGTATCGGGGGCCGTACGATCATGTTCGATTCGAGCACGGGCGGTCAGCTCGCGCCGACGGCAGGTCGTTTGGTGGCAAAGAACCTGGCCGCTGCTGGAGTTCAGACCGGAGACATCTCCACGATCATCGTTACGCATTATCACGCGGATCATATCTGGGGGCTTATGGCCAAGGAGACGAACGCTCAGCTCTATCCCAACGCCGAGATCATCGTGCCGGAGCCCGAGCACAAGCACTGGACGGCGCCGGAACTCGTGGAGAAGGTGCCGGAGGGCGCGCGCGGTAATATCCGGCGCATTCAGGCAACGCTTCCGACCTGGAAAAACCTGAGACCGGCGGCGGTTGGCACTGAAGTGACTTCGGGTGTGCGTTCAATCGCAACGCACGGCCACACGCCGGGGCATACGTCCTATGTCGTGTCCGCGGGAAGCGACACGCTGATCGTCAGCGGCGATGTGACGAACATTCCTCCGCTCAACCTCTCAAATCCCGGCTGGCACGTCATCTTCGACGCGAACCCTGCGCTCGCCGAGGAGGGACGCCGCAAGCTGATGGACCAGGCGATCGCCGACAAGTCGGTCGTCACCGGTTACCACTGGGGCCTGCCGGGCGCCGGCACCATTCGGAAGGACGGCAGCGGCTACGTCCTTGTACCTGTGAGCGTCTGAGTATGGTCACGGCGTGAGACTGCGCCACTTCGCGAGACAACGAACTTTGCGAGAGGCGCTGCCGAAACCGGCGGCGCCTTTCGCGTGTCGCCTCGTGATCATGGTCAAGGAACCTATCGCGGGGCGCGTGAAGACGCGGCTCGCGCGCGAGGTCGGCGTGGTGGGCGCAACGATGTTCTATCGCCATGCCATGCGTGGCGTGATTGCGCGGCTCGCCCACCAGCCCTTCTGGCGCACGTTGCTGATCGTCGATCCCGACAGCGCCGTTTCGAGCCGGATGCTGCCGCAAGGTGCCGCGCGCGCCGGCCAGGGGCGGGGCGATCTCGGCGCCAGAATGCAGCGGCCCATGCGCGTGCTGCCGCCGGGGCCTGTCTGCCTCATCGGCACGGATGTGCCGGACATCTCTGCTGCGGACGTGCGCCGCGCCTTCCGGCAACTCGGGGATCATGATGCGGTCTTCGGACCGGCCGAGGACGGCGGCTTCTGGCTTGTCGGCCTGAGGCGTACGCCGCGTGTGATCGACCCCTACCGGGCGCGCGTACCGTGGTCGCGGCAGGATACTCTCGCGCGGACGCTCGCGAACCTCTCGGGCGTCCGCGTGGGCTGCACGTCCCGCCATCATGACGTCGATTCGGCCGCCGATCTGGCGCGCAACCGGGGGCGCTACGCACGCCGTGTTCGGCCGTTGCCCGGACGCTAACGACCTCTGCTCCGCCGTGTGCTATCGCCAATTCCATGACGGGGCGACTGATTCGCATCATCGGCATTGATCCGGGCCTCAGGCGCACGGGCTGGGGTGTCGTCGACAGCGACGGCGTGCGGCTCATTTACGTAGCAAGCGGCCACGTGACCTCCGATGCCGAGGACGATCTCGCCTATCGCCTGCGCTCGATCTTCGAGGGTCTTTCCAGCGTCATCGCGTCCTTCAAGCCCAACGAGGCCGCGGTCGAGGAAACCTTCGTCAATGAGAATGCGCGTGCGACGCTCAAGCTCGGGCAGGCGCGCGGGATGGCGCTGCTGGCGCCGGCCGTGAATGGGCTCGCAATCGCCGAGTACACGCCCAATCTCATCAAGAAGTCGGTCGTCGGCGCCGGCCACGCCGAAAAACGCCAGATCCAGGCCATGATCGGCTTCCTGCTGCCCAAGGCGCGCTTCGAGAGCGCCGACGAGGCTGACGCTCTGGCCATTGCTATTTGCCATGCCAACCATCGCTCGAGCCCGGCTGCACGCGCGGCACGGAGCTTACGGGAGGCCGCGAAATGATCGGCAAGTTGAAGGGGCTCGTGGATGCGATCGGCGAGAGCCACTGCATTGTTGACGTCAATGGCGTCGGCTACGAGGTGCAAGCCTCGGCGCGCGCGTTGCGCAACATGGAGATCGGCCAGTCGGTGACACTCGTCATCGACACGTATGTGCGCGAGGACGCGATCCGCCTCTTCGGCTTTACGAGCGAGGTCGAGCGGAGCTGGTTCCGCACATTGCAGAACGTGCAGGGCGTCGGCGCGAAAGTGGCGCTCGGCGTGCTCGGCACGCTCTCGACGCAGGATCTTTCCAATGCGATCGCGCTCGGCGATTGGGCATCCGTCGAGCAGGCGCCGGGCGTCGGCAAGAAGCTCGCACAGCGCATTGTCGCCGAGCTGAAGGACAAGGCGCCGGCACTCGCGGTCGCGGGGCTGCATATTCCGGCGAGCGTGAATGGCGCTGGCAACGGCGGTCGCGATGCGCCGGCAACGGGCGAGGGCCATGCTTCTGCCGAGGCCATCTCCGCGCTCACCAATCTCGGCTACAACCCGGCACAGGCTTCGCAGGCCATAGCGCTCGCGGCACGCGATCTCGGCGCCGAGGCCGATACGGCAAAGCTCATCCGCCGCGGGTTGAGAGAGCTGGCGCGGTAACGCCGTCCTCAGCGCCAATCCCCGAGCACCGCATTGACGAGTGTCAGCGCGGCGACGGCGGCGGTGTCCGCGCGCATGATGCGCGGCCCCATGGCAAGGCGCGTGACGAACGGCAGTGCGATCAGCGCCTCGCGCTCCTCCGGCGCAAAGCCGCCCTCGGGGCCGATGAGCACGGCGAGCGGTCCGGGTGCGATTTCGCGCAATGCCGCGACGGGATCGGCGATCGGCGCGCCTTCATCGCAGAAGATAAGGCGGCGGCCTGCGTCCCACGCCGCGAGGACGCGATCGAGACGTTCCGGCGCCGCGACCTCGGGCACGCGCAGGATGCCGCACTGCTCCGCCGCCTCGATGACGTTCGCCCGCATACGCTCGCCGTTGACGCGTTCGGCGACCGTGTGGCGCGTCAGGACAGGCTGCAGGCGCGCGACGCCCATCTCGGTTGCCTTCTGCACCATGTAGTCGAGACGCGCGCGCTTCAGCGGCGCGAAGAGGTAGTGGAGATCGGGGCCGCTCGACTGTGGTCGCGTCTGTTTCTCGATGGTTAGGCGCGCGTTCCGCTTGCCCGCCACTTCGATGCGCGTCAGCCATTCGCCATCGCGACCATTGAAGACGAGGACGCTGTCGCCGCTGCCGAGCCGCAAGACGTTGAGGAGATAGTTCGCCTGCTCGCGTTCCAGCGGCACTGCCGCGCCGTCGCCGAGGTTGGCCTCGACGTACAGTCGCGGGCTGCGGAAGTCGTAGGGTTCAGGCATTCTAAAGCGTCAACCCACCATCGACCGTGATCGTCTGCCCGGTCACCATCGAAGCGCCGCAGCCGAGGAACACGATCACCTCGGCGATATCATCCGGCGTGCAGCGCCGCTTGAGCAGGGCCTTGTCGGTCATCGCCGCGACCTGGGCATTCGTCCACTCGACCATCCACGGGCTGTCGACCGAGCCCGGCGCAACGGCATTCACTCGTACCTCGGGGCCGAGCGCCCGCGCGAGGTTCTGCGTGAGACTGACGACGCCGGCCTTCGTCGCGCCATAGGCGAGGCTGCTGCCGGCAAAGCCGAGGCCAGCAATGGACGCTGTGCTCACGATGGCGCCGTGCGATGCCTTGAGCGCGGGCGCTGCCGCCTTCGCGCAGCGGAACACACCGAGCAGGTTCACCTGAATGACCGTCTGCCAAAGCTCCTCGGTGATGAGATCGAGCTCTTCGGGGAGGATCTTGCGGCGCGTACCCGGCGTGCCCGCATTCGCGACGAGCAGATCGAGGCGTCCAAGCTCCTGCACGGCGCTCTCGACCATCCGCACGGCATCAAAGGGATCGCCGACGTTGCCCGGCGCCGCGATCACATCCATGCCCTCGCCCGAGAGCCGCGCCACGACCTCCGAGCCGCGCGGATCATCCGCGAGATGGTTGATCGCGACCTTGGCGCCGGATCGCGCGAGCTGCTCGACGGCCGCGAGGCCAATGCCCGAGGCCCCGCCCGTAACGAGCGCGGTTTTGCCGGATAGATCGTAACGGATCATTGGATCATCTCTCCCATTTCTCAGAACGAATAGGCGAGCCGCACACCCTGGTCGATGGCGCGCATGGCATCGAGCTCGGCGGCAACGTCGGCGCCGCCGATCACGTGCGGCGTCGTACCAGCGGCAAAGAGATTGTCGGCGAGCGTGCGCTCACTCTCCTGGCCGGCGCAGACCACGATCGTATCGACCGGCAGCACGCGCGCTTCTTCGCCGACGAGAATATGCAGGCCGTCCGCGTCGATTTTCTGATACGTGACGCCGGTCAACTGCGCGACCTTACGCTTGGCGAGCGCGATGCGCAGCACCCAGCCCGTGGAAAGGCCGAGCGTGCGGCCCATGCGGCCAGGCTTCCGCTGCAGCATGACGATCTGGCGTTTGATCTCAGGCTCGGCCGGTGTCGCGAGCGCGCCGGGCACGCTGATGCCGGTATCGACGCCCCATTCGTGCAGGAAGTGCGCGACACTCGCGGCCTCCTTCTGCGACGGACCGGAAAGATATTCCGCGACGTCGAAGCCGATGCCGCCCGCACCGATGATGGCGACGCGGCCGCCTGCCTGCACGCGACCCATGAGAATGTCGATGTAGGAAACGCAGCGCGGATCGTCGATGCCGGGAATGTCCGGCGTGCGCGGGCGAACGCCGGTCGCCACCACCACCTCGTCGAACTTTCCGGCGAGATCGCTGACTTCGGCAGATTTGCCGGTCGCAAGCGCGACGCCACGCTTCGCGATCATGGTCCGGAAGTAGCGGATGGTCTCGTCGAACTCTTCCTTGCCGGGGATGTTGCGGGCGATGTTGAGCTGTCCGCCGATCGATGGCGCGGCTTCGTAGAGTGTCACGTCGTGCCCGCGCTCGGCGGCCGTCGTCGCGCAGGCAAGACCGGCAGGTCCCGCACCGACCACGGCGACACGCTTCTTCTTCTGGGGTTTCGGGAAGGCATCGAAATCGAGCTCGCGCCCCGTGATCGGATTGACGAGGCAGCTCGCCGCCCGGCTTGAGAAGATGTAGTCGAGACACGCTTGATTGCAGGCAATGCAGACGTTGACCTCTTCAGGCTTGCCGGCGCGTGCTTTGCGCATGAAGTGCGGATCGGCGAGCCAAGGCCGCGCCATGGAGACGAGATCGGCAGCGCCCGAAGCCAAGGCCTCCTCTGCCAGCGCCGGCGTGTTAATGCGGTTCGAGGCGACGACGGGGATCTTCACCGCTTCCTTCAGGCGCCGCGCTGCGAACAGCCATGCTGCGCGCGGCACCTTTTGCGCGATGGTCGGCACGCGCGCTTCATGCCAGCCAATACCTTGATTGAGGATCGACGCGCCGGCCGCCTCGGCCGCCTTCGCCTGGGCGATGATCTCGTCGCCCGTGAGCCCGCCCTCGACAAGATCGATCGATGAAATGCGGTAGATGATGAGAAAATCATGCCCGACGCGCTCCCGCACGCGCTTCATTATCTCGACGGGCAGGCGCAGGCGGTTTTCGAGGCTGCCGCCCCACTCGTCATCGCGATCGTTCGTGCGCTTCGCCGTGAACTCGTTGATGAGATAGCCCTCGGAGGCCATGATCTCGACGCCATCGTAGCCGGCTTCTCGCGCGAGTGCCGTCGAGATGGCGAAGTCCTCGATCGTGCGCTCGATGTCGGCGGCCGTCATGCGCCGGGGTTGCAGCGGATTGATGGGCGAGGCCAGCGTCGAAGGCCCAACGAGGCCCTTGTGCTTTGCGTAGCGGCCCGCGTGCAGGATCTGCAGCGCGATGCGTCCACCCTCGGCGTGCACGGCGCTCGTTATGTGACGGTGGTCGGGAATGTGCTCCGCGCGGCTCACTTCCGGGCCATCGGGGCCGAAGAGTCCCTCCGCGTTCGGTGAATAGCCGCCCGTCACGATCAGCGCTGACTCGCCGCGCGCGCGTTCCGCATAGAAGCGCGCCGTGCGCTCGATGTGCCGGTCCATGGTCTCGAGACCGGTGTGCATGGAGCCCATGATGGCGCGGTTCGGCAGCTTGATGTAGCCGAGGTCGAGCGGGGCCGTGAGGCGCGGAAAGGCGGTCATGGGGGGCGGTTTCCTGGCTTGCGATTTATTGAGGTTTATTCCTGAGATGTGCCACACAGGACGCGTCCGTGCCTACCTGGATCGTGCGGCAGGGCGATAAATCCATGGTAGGTTTGGTAAAGTACGGACGGAGAAGCGGCGTTGGGCGATACGCACATCCATAGCGAGGACGAACTCGTCGGCACTTTCCTGGCGCCGCTGGCGGCAGGCTTTCCCGGCGCGCTCGGTCTCAGGGATGATTGCGCCGTGCTGGCGCCGACGCCCGGATGCGAGCTGGTTCTGAAGACGGATCCCGTCGTCGCAGGCGTGCACTTCTTTGCCGATGACGATGCGGCCGACATTGCCTGGAAGGCCCTCGCAGTAAACCTCTCGGACCTTGCGGCGAAGGGCGCGACCCCGCGCATCTATCTCATGTCGCTGTCGTTGCCCGAGGCACCGGAGCGCACGTGGATGGCGCGCTTCGCCGAAGGTCTTGGCGCGGCGCAGCGTGCGTTCGGCATTCATCTCGCTGGTGGCGATACGGATCGAACGCCCGGTCATTTCTCGATCGCAATAACGGTGATCGGCGAAGTGCCGATGGGGGGCATGGTGCGTCGGGCCGCCGCGCAGGTGGGCGATGTCCTCTATGTCTCGGGTACCCTCGGCGATGCCGCACTGGGGCTCGCGCTCAAATTGGATGGCGCGCTCGCGGCGCGGCTCGGGCTCAGTGCGGATGAAGCAGCGTATGCGCTCGGACGCTATCTCAGGCCGCAGCCACGCATCGCCCTGGCCGAAGCCCTACGCACGCATGCGCGCGCCGCCATGGATCTTTCGGATGGCCTCATGAAAGACCTCGGCCGCATGTGCCGGGCGTCCGGCGTTGGCGCGCAAGCCGTGGCGACTGAGCTGCCGTTGTCCGCCGCCATGCGTCGTGCGCTCGCGGCCGAGCCGGCGCGGATCCGGGATGTGATCGCTGCCGGCGATGACTACGAGATCCTCGCTGCGATCCCGCCGACGGCATGCTCAGCCTTCGAGGCAGCGGCGCGGCTGAGCGGTGTCGCGGTCGCGCGGATTGGCGAGATCACTTCCGCGCCCGAGGTGCACGTTCTCGACGCGCGGGGCGAGCCGCTGGCGCCGGAGCGCTCCGGCTGGGATCACTTTCAGCCGCGCTGACGGGTTTCCGGCCCCGCCGCGGTCTGGGGCTCGCTGGTAGAGCGTCATCATCCGGGCAGGCGAGGCCGAGCCTCGCGACCTCGTCGAGGATCCAGGCGCAGAAGGCGGCAATCTTGGGACGGGTCTCGTGCCCCTCCGGGCACACCACGTAGAACGCGCGATCCGTGGGCAGCGCCAGCTCGAAAGGAAACACGAGGCGGCCGAGGCGCACGTCGTCCAAGGCAAGGGAACGGACACCGAGCAGCACGCCGGCCCCCTCCAACGCTGCCTCGATGGCGTGGTCGGCGCTCGAGAAGTGGAGGCCGCGGCCGAGGTCCACGTGTTCGGCACCAGCAGCCCGCAGCCAGTCGAGCCAAGTCGGCAAGCCGAACATGCGGCCGAGCGAGTCGTCATGGATGATCGGGAAGCGGGCGAGGTCGTCGGGCGTCTCCAGCGGCCCGTGCTGCTCCATCAGGCGCGGACTGACAACGGGCAGGCTCTCGATCTCGAGAAATTTGCGCGACCACAGGCCCGGAAAGGGTGGCCTGCCGTTGCGGACGGCCACGTCGATGCCGTCGCCGGAAAAGCTTGCGAGCGTGAGGCTTGCCGAAACGCGGACATCAAGCTCCGGGTGCGCCGTCAGTAGGCGATAGAGCCGCGGCACGAGCCACTTCGCAGTAAGGCCGGGCGGAGCGCTGACGACCAGGATCTGTCCGTCGCCCGTCTCCATAACGCGTTCAACCGACTGACGAATCTGAGCAAAGGCTGCGCTGAGGCCCGGGTAGAGCGACTCCCCCGCGGGGGTGAGTGAAATGGTACGGGCACTGCGGTTGAAGAGCCGCTCCCCGAGGAAGGCTTCGAGGCCCGCAACCTGATGGCTGAGGGCGGCCGGCGTCACGTTCAGTTCCTCCGCGGCGCGCGAGAAGCTCAGGTGCCGGGCGGTCGCCTCGAAGGCGCGGAGCGAGTTGAGGGGCGGCAGCAGCTTATGCATCGATCTATTAGTTTATCTCAATCATGAGGTGAGGAAGCCTCGTTTGAATCTCACGTAATCATAGTGCATATATGATGCACAAACAAAACAAGAGTTGAGGTGAGCTAACATGAGCAACAATATCTGGAACCATCCTGAGATCACCAGCGAGCTGATCGAGAACTCAATGCGTAAGGCACGCGTCGAGCGCTCGAAGGCCGTGTGGAGCATCCTTCAGAGCCTGTTCTCCCGGCCGGAGAGGCGCGAGAACGAAAACGCGGATTTCAACTACAAGCAGCCCAAGTTGCGGCTGGGTTGAACGAATAGCGGGGCGCGGGTTTCGTACGCCCTCCCTCAGATTCCGCGTCCCGACCCTTGCGGGGCAGCTTGGTCAAAGCACCAGGTTGCCCCGTAATTTTTGGTGCATCGCGCGGTCGGTCATGTTGAGCGTCAGCGGGGTGACCGAGATCCGGTTGTTGTAAACCGACCAGAGGTCGGTGCCCTCCTGCGGGTGGGAGCGGCGGCGGGCAAAGCCGAGCCAATAGTACGGCGTGCCCCAGGTGTCGTGCCGCTCCTCGACGCCTAGCGGGTTGATGTCCCGGCGGCCTTGTTCCGTGACGTCGAGGGACACGACCTCGTCGGGCAGGCAATCCGGGAAGTTGATATTCATCAGCACGCCTGCGGGCCAATCGTAAGCCAGCAGATTCCGGATGATGCGCGGGGCGTGGGCGAGCGGGGTCTCCCAGCGCAGATTGTCGGCCGGCGAACGCATGCCATAGGAGAGCGAGAGCGCCATGGATCGGATGCCAAGCATCGTGCCCTCGAAGGCCCCGGCGATCGTGCCTGAGTAGGTCACATCCTCCGCCATGTTGGCACCGCGGTTGACGCCGCTCAGCACGAGATCCGGCCCGCCATCCTTGAGCACATGCCGCGTGCCCATGATCACGCTATCGGTCGGCGTGCCGCGCACGGCATAGACGCGCGGGCTCACCTGACGCATGCGTAGAGGCTCGTTGAGCGAGAGCGAGTGGCCAGTGCCCGACTGGTTCGTCTCCGGCGCGAACACCCAGATCTCGCCATCCGGTCCCGCGACCTCCTCGGCGATTTGGCGCAGCGCGTGCAGACCTGGCGCGTCGATGCCGTCGTCGTTGGTCACGAGAATGCGCATTGGGACCGTGTGCTCCGCTTCATTTCAAGGCTGGCATTCCACGATAGAGGCCCATGGTGACAAAGGCGAGACCCCAGCCAAGGGGCCGAGTTGACGATCTCTGACGAGCTGCAAAATCTGGTACGCTGATCCGCGCTCGTGCCGGCACGCTTCACGCAGTGAGCGTGTTATGCATTGGCTGGTTAACCAGTGTCTTGGCGGCGCAGACGCAATAGCGAACGACAAGGGGGACCATGGCCCGTATCGAGGATATCCCGCAGCCGACCCGAGATGCAGTTGTGGGTTTGGCCTGTCCCGAACTTCCTGGCTCGCCTTGGGTCGTTCCCAAGCCGCTTTCGGAATGTCGGATCGCCATCCTGACAAGCGCGGCGCTGATCGAGCGCTCGCAGATGCCATTTCCGGCAGGTACTGCCGAATTCCGCAAGCTGCCGTCATCATTGGCACCCGCGGATATGCTGATGAGCCACATCTCGATCAACTTCGATCGGGCCGGATTTCAGCGCGACATCAACGTTGCTTATCCAATCGATCGCCTGCGCGAGCTTGCGGCCGAAGGCACGATTGGCGCCGTCGCTGACATGCACTACTCGGTTATGGGATCGACCGACCCCGCGACGATGTCGGAGACGGCGGACGGCATTGTGGGCCTCCTGAAGCAGCAGGAGGTGGACGCCGTCCTTCTGTGCCCTGTCTGACCGTTCTGCACGCGCGCCGTGAGCGCGCTAGGCCATATGATCGAGACGAGAGGCATCGCGACGGTGGTGATCGGGCTCGTGCGTCCGCATCTCGAGAGCACCAAGTCGCCGCGCAGTCTCTGGGTGCCGTTTCCGCTCGGCCGACCGCTCGGCGAGCCTGAGGATCCGCACTTTCAGCGCCGCGTGCTTATGGCGGCGCTTGGACTGCTCGAGCGCCGCGACGGCCCGGTTATTCTTGTCGACTTCCCCGACGATGCCCCGAGCATGAAGGACACTGTCGGCTGGACGCCCCAGGTTGGTCTGCCGGTTCTACCGTCCGTCCTGCCGGGCGATGCGGACGGCTGGGCGGCGGCGCTTACGGCTGAGATCGAGCTGGTGCGTCCACATTGGGAGGCCGCGCAACGTCGGTTCGGCCGCACCACCGTCGGCCTTTCGCATTTGCCGCCGGAGCAGTGGGCACCATTTGCGGCGCGCTTCCTCGGCGGCGAGGTACCGGTGTCGATGGTTGAGGGTCTGTCCTCGGCGCTCCTTCTGCGCACCATCGCAGACGACATCAAGGCCATCTACAGCGAAGCCGTACAGGCGGTCGGACCGCAGCCATCGAGCGCGCAAGTGAACCGCTGGTTTTGGAACAAGACGCTTGCCGGTCAATTCATTCGCGCGCTTCGCCTCGCCGCGCTCACCAGTACGCACAACGGTTTCAACACCGTCGGGTCGCGGTTCATCGTCCCCGCACCCTGGGTCGAGCCGAGCTGAGCTGCCACGTTGGCGCTGCTGCGGCGTATTCAGACAAGCCGTCGGTGCACGCGTGGGTAAACGCCGGATCGTCTGACGGCCTCGCAAGTGATAATCCGTACGGAGTGGAAGAATGCGCGCGAGTCAGCTAGATTCAGAGCGAATCTTGCACGGAGCAACGCCATGATCGAGCGAACCCAATTGGTGATGGCCGGTAAGAAGGCGATGGTTCCCCGGCTGTTGAAGCGATCGCTTCAGATCGCCGCTACTGTCGGGCTCACGGCGAGTGTTCTACTCATCGTCATCGTCAGCAATAGCTTCCTCGTCGGCAAAGCACCGAGTTTCCGCGCCGGCTGGAACATGTGGTGGGCCTTCATCCAGCGCCCTGACATCCTCTCGACGATGTTTCTGACGGCGATCGTCGCCGTGGCGTTCCTCTACTGGCAGCGCAATCAAGAGCGCAAAGCCGGCGGCATGACCCGGACCTGACGGGTCCACGAGGCGTGGACGGGGCGGCTACTTGGCTGGCTCGGACTTCGCCTTCGCCAACGGGTGGTGCTCGTAGACGATCTTCTTGAGGCGCTCTTCGAGCACGTGCGTGTAAATCTGCGTCGTCGATATGTCGGCATGGCCGAGAAGCTGCTGCACCGCGCGCAGATCGGCGCCCCGGTCGAGCAGGTGGCTCGCAAAGGCGTGTCGTAGTACATGCGGGCTAACCCGTTCGGGATCGAGGCCCGCTTCGCCCGCCAGCTCCTTCAACTCGACCCCGAGATGCTGACGCGTGACGTGCCCCTCAGCGCTCTTTGCCGGAAAGAGCCACTTCGCGGGCCGCAATGTCGGTGATGTGTTCTCGGGATCGGCGAGCGCCGCGAGATAGCGATCGAGCGCCATGCGCGCTTCGCTGTTCAAGGGCACGAGGCGCTCGCGCTGACCCTTGCCGGTGATGGTGAGCACGCGCGGGTCGCCGTTCAGCACCTGCCGGGGCAGGGCGACCAGCTCGGAGACGCGCATCCCCGAGGCATAGAGCACTTCGAGCATGGCGTGCAGGCGCAAGGCCCTGAAGCGCTCGCGGCCCGTAGCCGTCTCGGTGCGCCGCCGCGCGCTTTCGAGCAGGCGCTCGACTTCGGCAATCGAGAGTGTCTTTGGCAGCGCGCGGGCGAGCTTGGGGCCGCTCAGACCGGCGGCCGGGTCCTCATCGACGAATCCTTCGATCATGAGAAACCGATAGAGCTGGCGGACGGCAGAGATTTTCCGCGCACGCGTTGCCGTGGCGAAGCCCTGGTTCGTCAGATGCGATACATAAGCCGAGAGATCGGCGGGTGTCGCGTCTTCAATCGGGCGGCCGAGATCATCGAGGAACTGCGCCAAGTCATCGAGATCGCGCGCGTAGGCGTCGAGCGTATTGCGTGCGGCGCCCTTCTCGGCCGCCTGCATCTCGAGGAAGGTGCGAATGTGGGCACGGCTCGCGGGATCCGGCTGGTTCATGCAACCTATTATCCCGCGATTCGCTGCCGGTGCCCAAGTCACTAGGGTGGCAGCCGGACTTCGCTATTCCGCCAGTGAGAGAGGTCGCCCACAACCTCTAGCTTGCCGCGCGCGCTGAGCCAATTAATGCGACCGGCAATCCGTTCGTAGAATTCGTCGCTATCCTCGCCCAGGACCTTTGACGTTCGAACGATCACCATTGCGACCTTCAGAAACTTCGGCCCTGATAGCGCCAGAATAGTCTCGTCGATCTGATCGTCGGTGATCATTCATCTACGCCAGATCGCGGCCCTTGGTGACGAGGTCGATCACCTTCGCAACCGCGGCATCGATGCCGATCGTCTCCTTGGCGCCGCCCTTGCGCGTCTTGATCTCGGCTTCGCCAGCCTTCACGCCCTTCGGCCCGATCACGAACTGATAGGGGAGCCCGATCACATCCATGGTCGCAAACTTGCCGCCGGCGCGCTCGTCCGTGTCGTCGTACAGCACGTCGATGCCGGCATTCGTCAGCTTCTCGTAGACGGCATTCGAGGCCGCGTCCGTATCCTTGTCGCCGGACTTGAGGTTGACGAGGCCGACCTCGAAGGGTGCGACCGGCACCGGCCACACGCAGCCCGCCTCGTCATGGCTGGCCTCGATGATCGCGCCGACGAGCCGCGACACGCCAACGCCGTACGAGCCCATGTGCACGGCGACGAGCTTGCCGTCCGGACCCTGCACCTTGCAGCCCATGGGCTCGGAATATTTCGTGCCAAAGTAGAAGATGTGCCCGACCTCGATGCCGCGTGCGGAAACCTGCTTGTCGGCCGGCACCTCGGCGGCGAAGCGCGCCGCATCGTGCTTTTCGTCGGTCGCGGCGTACTGCGAGGTCCATTGCTTGATGATCGGTGAGAGATCGCCGTCGAAGTTCACATCCTTGCCCGGCACGGGCGTCTCGATGAGGTCCGTGTGGCAGTAGACCTGACTCTCGCCCGTCTCGGCGAGGATGATGAACTCGTGGCTGAGATCGCCGCCGATGGGCCCCGTGTCCGCTGCCATGGGAATGGACTTCAAGCCCAGCCGCGCGAACGTGCGCAGGTAGGCGACGAACATGCGATTGTAGGCGTGCCGCGCGGCCTCCGCGCTGAGGTCGAAGGAGTAGGCGTCCTTCATGAGGAATTCGCGACCGCGCATGACGCCGAAGCGCGGGCGCACCTCGTCGCGGAACTTCCACTGGATATGGTAGAGGTTGCGCGGCAGATCCTTGTAGGACTTCACGCTGTCGCGGAAAATTTCGGTGATCTGCTCCTCGTTGGTCGGACCATAGAGCATGTCGCGCTCGTGCCGGTCCTTGATGCGCAGCATCTCCTTGCCATAGGCGTCATAACGACCCGACTGGCGCCAGAGGTCGGCCGACTGGATGGTCGGCATGAGGACCTCGATGGCGCCCGAGCGGTTCTGCTCCTCGCGCACGATCTGCTCGATCTTTTTCAGCACCCGGTAGCCGAGCGGAAGCCAGGAGTAGATGCCGGCGCTCGCCTGCTTGATCATACCGGCGCGCAGCATGAGCTGATGAGAGACGATCTCGGCCTCTTTCGGTGTCTCGCGCAGGACCGGCAGGAAGAAGCGTGTGAGGCGCATGGGCGGGCTCTCGACCAGGGTTTTGCGATGGGTGTTGCGCTAAACGCAGACAGGCTGTTGAGCTAATATGCGTTTTGCGCAACGGCCGCCCCTGCTCTACCGGCTTCCGCCCCGAGAGGCAACGTGGGGCCGCTCCGGGGGCCTAAAGCGCCGATTTAGTGTGCAACGCACGCTGATTACCTGGCTTTGAGTTCCCTGAAAGCATCTGCTAGAGACACCCTAGATTGTGGTAGGACGCTGCCGCACAAGTAATCATTGGACATGCCCCATGCCCAACGCCCCCAAAAAGCCCCTCGTCATCGTCACGCGCAAGCTGCCGGAGATCGTCGAGACGCGCATGCGGGAGCTATTCAACGCGCGCCTCAATCTGGATGATACGCCCATGTCCCAGGCGGCCCTCGTCGAGGCCGCTAAGGCTGCCGAGGTTCTGGTGCCGACCGTCACGGACCGCATCGACCGCGCGGTGCTGTCGCAGGCCGGGCCGCAACTCAAGCTGATCGCCAATTTCGGCACGGGCGTCGACAACATCGACCTCGACACGGCGCGCAATCGCGGGATCACCGTCACCAACACGCCCGGCGTCCTCACCGAGGACACCGCCGACATGACCATGGCGCTCATCCTCGCCGTGCCGCGCCGCCTTGTCGAAGGCGCGAGCCTCCTCAAGGACCCGCGTGCGAGCTGGACGGGCTGGTCGCCGACCTGGATGCTCGGGCACCGCATTTTCGGCAAGCGTCTCGGCATCATCGGCATGGGCCGCATCGGTCAGGCCGTAGCTCGGCGGGCAGCCGCTTTCGGCCTCCAGGTGCACTATCACAACCGCCGCCGCCTGCCGGAGGAAATCGAGCAGGAGCTCGAGGCCACGTACTGGGACAGCCTCGACCAGATGCTGGCGCGCATGGACATCATTTCGGTGAACTGCCCGCACACGCCCGCGACTTTTCATCTGCTCTCGGCGCGGCGCCTCAAGCTGCTCAAGCCCACGGCCTATCTCGTAAACACCGCGCGCGGTGAGGTGATCGACGAGAACGAGCTCGCGCGTCTCATCGAGGCGGGTGCAATCGCGGGTGCGGGTCTCGACGTTTTCGAGAATGAGCCGGCCATCAACCCGAAGCTGCTGAACTCGCCGCGCGTCGTCGCACTCCCGCACATGGGCTCGGCGACGATCGAGGGACGCGTCGACATGGGCGAGAAGGTCATCATCAACATCAAGACCTTCCTCGACGGCCACGCCCCGCCCGATCGCGTCTATCCGGCCATGTTCTGAGAGCATTCTGAGAGCGGGTTCGGAACCCGCCTCTTATCCGCGGGTTATCCACAGTATCGGGCGCAGTGTGACGAGCGCCCGATGCTATTGTTTTCCAACGATTCGCCCATGCTTTGTATCTGCGTGCGGGCACCCTTTCAGGGAGGCCGTTCATGGCAGATGGCAGCAGGACGATTGAGATCGAAGCAGAGGCTGCGGCGGCCGAGGCGGCCCGCGAGGCGAAGGCCGAGGTGCTCGAGCGGGAAGCCTCCAAGCTTCCCGTCCCTTCCGGTAAGCGCAATCAGCGTGTGCGTCGCGGAAAGGGCGAGTGGCACGAGTTCACCGTCGACGTGTGGATCACCAATCTGAACTCGGTCGAGTTCGGCATCTTCAAGCACAGCCGCAATCGCGCCAAGTCGCGCCAGTTCACGCTCGACATGGACGTGTTCGCCGAGGTCATCGAGAACGGTGAGCGCACGGGTCTCATCGCCTACCGCGAGGATCTCTGGAAGAAGCAGCAGGGCATGGACCGCCGCCTCGTGCTGCGCCTCTTCGGCGAGAAGCTCAATTGGCGCGCGACCATGGACCTCATGCTGGCGCGCTCGCTCCAGCTCACGATCGGCGCGCGCGGTATTCCCGTATCGGCATACTCGATCAACACGGGCGAGCAGGTCCACAACATCTACCTCGAGCGGTCGGCCAACAAATGGCCGCTCATGCCGGAGAACTATTCCTTCTTCGTGCTCGACGGTCATCAGCCGATCCTTTACCGGCTGCGGCGCGACCTGATCGACATCGGTGGTGATTTCAAGCTCTATGATGCGGCTGACAATGTCGTCGGCTATCTCGACGGCAAGGTCTTCTCGCTCGGCGGCTACTGGCGCTGCCGCATTCTGCGCGAGCATGCCGATCCGCGACTGCTGCATGTCCTGAAGCTCTTTGCGGCGAAGGAAGTTTTCGGGCGCGATGTCCGCCATCATCTGAAGTCGCTTTGGCGCGGCGTGCGGAGGGGCCGCGTCATCCCGAAGATCGATCAGCAGGAAGCCGACCTCTACATGAACCCTCGCCGCATGCGCTAATCGCGACACTATCGCCCAGTAACTTTCGGCTGCCGTTCAGAATACGGGAGTACCCTGCGCCGATCCGGCTTCGTTGAGGGCCGGTCCAGTTTGGGAGCCTCCCGGCGATGACCCCGTTCAATTCCAGTATGGTGTGCTGCGCGATCGCAGTCGCCGTTTTCACGGTGGCGAGCACTCATGCACGCGCCGATGACCCGCTGCCGCGCGCCGATCCCGCATCCCTCGGACTGGTGCCCGAGCGACTTCAGCGCATTGCCGACACCCTCAAAGCCGACGTCGCCAAGGGACAACTCCCCGGCGCGGTGCTCCTCATCGCCCGGCATGGCAAGATCGGCTACTTCGAGGCGTTCGGCGATCGTGATCCCGAGACAGACACGCCGATGAAGACCGACGCGATCTTCTCGATCGCGAGCATGACGAAGCCGATGACGTCGGCCGGCGTCATGATGCTGGTGGAGGAGGGCAAGATCGCGCTCTCCGATCCGATCGGCAAGCATCTCCCGGAGATCGCCGATCTGAAGGTCGCCGTGAACCCGAGGGCACGCGACGGCGACGTCGAAACGCGACCGGCGAAGCGCCAGCCGACAGTGGAGGATATGCTGCGCCACACGTCGGGAATGACCTCCGGCAATCGCGGCAAGTCGGCGGTGCACAAGCTCTGGCCTTACAGTGGCGCCCGCTTGGCCGTACGCACGAACAGCGATGGTCTTCTCAAAACCATTGCCGAGCTGCCGCTGCTCCATGATCCAGGCACGTCGTGGGACTATGGCCTCTCGACTGATGTGCTCGGCGTACTAATCGAGAGGGTCTCGGGTCAGCGTCTCGGCGAATTCCTCTCGGAGCGCCTTTGGCAGCCGCTCGGTATGAAGGACACCGCGTTCATCGTTCCCGAGAGTAAGTGGAACCGCTATGCGCGCGCCTATGAAGACAGCCCGGTCACCGGCAGGCGGCAACGTGTGGTGCACGCGGAAGGCAAGCCGCTGAAGTACGAATGCGGCGGCGGATGCGCGGTCTCGACAGCTGCCGACTATCTCCGCTTCAGCCAGATGCTGCTGAACGGCGGCACCTTCAACGGCAAGCGGATACTCAAGCGCGAAACCGTCGCGGACATGACACGGAACCACCTCGGGGCGGATTTCGGCGTCGACGCGGAAGGTACGCGCGCGGGCTTCGGGTTCGGCCTCGGATTTGCGGTGCGCCTTGAGCCCGGTACACCTTCAGCGCCAGGCCATGTCGGTGAGTACAATTGGGGCGGCGCCTACGGGACTTATTTCTGGAACGACCCAAAGGCTGGGCTCGCCGTCGTATTCATGTCCCAGCAGCCGGGCACGCTTCGCTATCACTACCGCAAGCTCATGACGAAGCTCGTCAACGAAGCACTCGTTCAATAGGCGCTCGCTCGCTTTCGCATTTGCAGCAAAGCGCAGATGCACCGGCTGACCGGCGCTCCACGCGTTGGTCCGCCGAATGAGATGATCTATCCTCGCTATGCACGCTCTGGCGCTGCAGGCCATCGTGGAGTAACGACAACGGCGGAGCTTCCCCCGCCCCCGCCGCCAACTGGAGAAAGAGCCATGCCGTCCGCATCGAACACCAGTGCCGTTCTTCAGCGCGCCGCGCCTGCGGAACTCGGTTTCGACGTCGGACGGCTCGGCCGTATCCGCGAGGCCATTGACCGCGAAGTGGCGGCCGGCCTGATCCCCGGCGCCGTGGTCGGTATCGCCCGCCGCGGCAAGCTCGCTCTGCTCGAAGGTTATGGCTTCCGCGACAAGACCGCCGGCACGCCCATGTGGGCCGATGCCGTGTTCTCGATCGCCTCCATGACCAAGCCGATGGTCTCCGTCGGCATCATGATCCTGGCCGAGGAGGGTCGTCTCCTTCTCGGCGACCCCGTATCGAAATTCCTGCCGCAGCTCGCCGGCATGAAGGTCGCGAAGTCAATCACGAGCGATACGCTCGAAACCGTGCCTGCCGAGCGCGAGATGACCGTGCAGGATCTTCTGCGACATACCTCGGGCCTCAGCTATCAGAGCCGCGGCACGAGCGCCGCTTATCGCGCCTATCCCGTGCATGGCACCAGCGCCGTGCATGACAAGGAGGAGTTCCTGAATCTGCTCGGCAAGGCGCCGCTGCTCTTCCAGCCGGGTTCGACCTGGGAATACGGCGTGTCCACCGACGTCCTCGGTTTCATTATCGAAGCCGTTTCGGGCCAGCGTCTCGGCGAGTTCCTCTCGCAGCGCCTGTGGCAGCCGCTCGGCATGGCGGACACGGGTTTCGAGCTCACCGATCAGACGCGTGAGCGCTATGCCCGCGCGCTTCCAAAAGATCCCCTGACAGGCGATGCGCTGGTCGTGCATCACGCAACGGGCAAGAAATCGAAGTGGGAGTCAGGCGGCGGTGGCTGCGTCTCCACGGCGGCCGACTATCTGCGCTTCACGCAAATGCTGCTCGACGGCGGCGTTGGCAACGGCCAGCGCATATTGAGCCGCAAGACCATCGCGCTCATGACCTCCGATCATCTCGGCGACAAGATTGTCAATCGCATCGCCGCGACAATGGATCCGGCGTTCGACGGCTACGGCTTCGGCCTCGGCTTTGCCGTGCGCAAGGAGCAGGGTCTTTCGGCCGCCAACGGCACGCCCGGCGACTACTACTGGTCGGGCGTCTATGGCACGTACTTCTGGAATGACCCGGCCGAGCACATGACGGTCGTATCGATGATCGTTGCGCCAGGCCCACTGCGGCTGCGCTACCGCCAGCTCATTCGCTCGCTTGTCCTCCAGGCCATGGTCGACTGAGCATCGCCGTCAGCAGGATCGTACAGACATGACTGCCGCCCCGACCGGACTGCACGCGCTCGCTCAGGGCGTGATCCTATCGCCCTTCACCCGCCTTCGTCGTTTGCTCGACGGCATCGAGCCCGGCATCAAGCCCACCATCGAGATGATGGTCGGCGAGCCGCGCGAAGTCATGCCCGGCTTCGTCACCGACAAGATGATCGAGGCGAAGGAGACGCTTGCCAAGTATCCGCCCATTCGCGCGAGCGAGGAGCTGCGCAATACGATCGGCGCCTGGATCGAGCGGCGGTATGGCATTGCAGGCACGATCGATCCGTTGCGCCACGTGCATCCGCTCAACGGCTCGCGAGAGGGACTGTTCTTCGCCATCCTGCCGGCGGTCGGCCGCAAAGCCGTCGAGGGGCGTCCGGTCGTCCTGCTGCCGAACCCCATGTACCACGCCTATCTCGGTGCCACGTACGCCGCGAACTGCGAACCCGTGTTCCTCGACGCGACGGTCGAGACGGGCTTCCTCCCCGATCTCGATGAGCTGGAGAAGCAACCCGAGACGCTCGCCCGCACGGTCGCCTTCTACCTCTGCTCGCCGGCTAATCCACAGGGGTCAGTTGCGTCACCCGACTACATCCGCAAAGCCCTTGCGCTCGCGCGCCAATACAACTTCATGCTGTTCTTCGACGAGTGCTACTCGGAGATCTACACCCGGGAGCCCCCGATCGGCGGCCTGCAGGTGGCGGCGGGCACGTCCGACGGCTTCAAGAACATCATCGTCTTCAACTCGCTTTCTAAGCGGTCGAACCTGCCGGGCCTGCGCTCGGGATTCGCGGCTGGCGACGCTGATTTCCTCGAAACCTTCGCCGAGATTCGCAATCTCACGGCGCCGCAGATGCCGGGCGTCGTTCAGCACGCCTCTGTAGCCGTGTGGAGCGAGGAGCAGCATGTTGCCGTCATCCGGCAGGCCTACAGGGCCAAATTCGACGTTTGTGACGAGGTTTTGGGCTCGCGTTTCGGCTACAAGCGCCCCGCCGGCGGCTTCTTTCTGTGGCTCGATATGAGCCATCTTGGCGGTTCTTTGCCTGCGACCGTAACTCTTTGGAAACGCTGCGGTGTGAAGGTTGTCCCAGGTGCCTATTTGGCGCAACCGAACGCGCGTGGAATTAATCCGGCCGAGCAATACATCCGTGTCGCCCTTGTGCACGATGTGGCCACGATCCGCGAGGCGCTTCAGCGTGTTGTTGCCCTGTAGGCGTAACAGCAACTTGGGATCATGGCGTTGCATGGCTCCAGCTATGAGCCGCGGCCGATACTTCCACACCCACTGGAAGAGCGGCTGAAGGGCAGCTTTTGGCGGCTTGCGGGTATGGCGCTCGCGGGGCTGACGGCTGCCGGCTGGCTAAGCCTGATCTCCTGGTCCGCGGCGGACCCGAGCCTCACACACGCCGCGGGTGGCGCAACGCGCAACTGGATGGGTCCGCTCGGCGCCATCTTCTCCGATCTGCTTCTGCAATCGGTCGGTCTCGCAGCCATCTTCGGCATGGTCATCGTGAGCTTCTGGAGCGCGGAGCTGATCCTGCGCCGCCGACTTCTCGAAGCCCGCTGGCGCATCATGATCGCGCCCTTCGCGCTGCTCGTTCTCGCGGGTGCTCTGTCCTCCCTGCCGCCGCCGGCAAGCTGGCCGCTGCATCACGGTCTCGGCGGCGCATTCGGCGGCATGGTCCTGAAGCTCGCTTCGAGCGTCTTCGCCATGATCAATCCGGCGCGGGCTGGGCTCGTCGCCGGCCTCATGCTTTTCGCCGGCGGTATGTGCGCACTTTCGACGGCGCTCGGCCTCACACAGCGCGAGTACGCCCTCCTCTGGCAGCGCGATCCCCGCGCCGAGCCGAGCGTCTTCGGAGAGGCCATGACCGGTCTCACGCAGCGTCTCAAGGCCGGGCGCAGCAACTGGCGCCGCTCACGCCCTCGGCATAGTTTTCAGCACGAACCCGAGTTCGTTGCGCCGACAGGCCCGATGAGAAACTACGTCGAGGCGCCGGATCTCTGGTCGGCCCGGCCCGCCGCACCCGTTCATCATGCGCCGACCCATGCCGATGACGACGAGCCGCCGATCACGTTCGACACGGCGACCGAGAAGCAGAGCCGCATTATTGCCGAGCGTTTCGCGCCGCCAGGCGCACGTCTTCAGCGCGGGCCGAGCCTGGAGCGCGAGCCCGTGTTTGCGCCGGAGCCCCCGCGCCGTGCGGAGCCCGCACCGGAGCCTCAGTTGCAGCCGGAGCCGCCGCCGCGCCGGCGCGCGCCGCGTCCGAAAGGCTTTCAGCATCCCTCGCTCGACATCCTGCGCCGACCGCCGCCTTCCAAGCAGGGCGCCGAGATCAATCACGCCGTCATGCGTGGCAACGCGCGTCTGCTCGAGGACGTGCTCGCCGACTTCGGCGTTAAGGGCGAGATTAAAGATATCCGTCCTGGTCCGGTCGTGACGCTCTATGAGCTCGTGCCGGCACGCGGCACGAAATCAGCGCGCGTGATTGCGCTCGCCGACGACATCGCGCGCTCCATGAGCGCGGCGTCTGCACGTATTGCCGTTGTTCCCGGGCGCAATGCCATTGGCATCGAGCTGCCGAATGCGCGGCGCGAATCCGTCTTCCTGCGCGAGCTGCTCGAGGCCGAACCATTCGTCGCGAGCGAGGCGCACCTGCCAATCACACTCGGCAAGAGCATTGCCGGTGATCCGATCGTCGTCGATCTCGCGCGTATGCCGCATCTGCTGATCGCGGGCACCACGGGCTCCGGCAAGTCGGTTGGCGTGAACGCGCTAATCCTCTCGCTGCTCTACCGTCATTCGCCGGACACCTGTCGCTTTCTCATGATCGACCCGAAGATGCTGGAGCTCTCCGCCTACAACGGCATTCCGCATCTGCTGACGCCCGTCGTCACCGATCCGCATCAGGCCGCCGGTGCGCTCGAGTGGGTCGTGCGCGAAATGGAAGAGCGCTATCGGCGTATGTCCAAGCTCGGCGTTCGCAACATCGAGATGTTCAACACGCGCGTGCGCACTGCCGTCGAGCGCGGCGAGAAGCTCGCACGCCGCGTGCAGACCGGTTTCCATCCCGAGACTGGCAAGCCGATGTTCGAGAGCGAGCCACTCGACTATACGCCCATGCCCTTCATCGTCGTCGTGGTGGACGAGTTCGCGGACCTGATGGTGGTTGCTGGCAAGGAAGTCGAAGGCGCCGTGCAGCGTCTCGCGCAGATGGCGCGCGCGGCCGGCATTCACCTCATCATGGCGACGCAACGCCCGAGCGTCGATGTCATCACCGGCACGATCAAGGCGAACTTCCCAACGCGCATCAGTTTCAAGGTCGCGTCCAAGATCGACAGCCGCACGATCCTCAACGAGCAGGGTGCCGAGCAGCTCCTTGGCGCCGGCGACATGCTGTTCTCAGGTGCCGGCAGCGCCATCATGCGCGTGCACGGGCCGTTCGTTTCGGACGAGGAAGTCGAGCAGGTCGCGGATCATCTCCGCGCTCAGGGCGAGCCGGCCTACGTGGATGTCGTCCTCGACCACGCGCCCGAAGACGAGGAGCTGGACCCCGAGGACGAAGCCGATGAGCTTTTCGACCGGGCCGTGGCGCTGGTCGTGCGCGAGCAGCGCGCCTCGACGAGCTTCCTGCAGCGCCGTCTCGCCATCGGCTACAACCGCGCCGCCGATCTCATGGACCGCATGGAGCGCGAAGGCCTCGTCGGGCCCGCGAACAACGTCGGCAAGCGCGAGATCCTGCTCGGACCCGGTGATCGCGACGACCTCACTTAATTCCTCCGCCATCCCCCTTTTACGACTAAAGTCTAAATGGTGCGCCGCACAATCATGTTGCAACGCACAATATGGCACCCTACATACCTGCTGCGGACAATATTCCTGCATGAGCCGGAGGCCAGTGCTCATGCAACCAAGGCCAAATCAGAGAAACGGAGACGTCAGATGAATGAGCATTTCACGCGCCAGGCCGAGCAGTTCATGGAAGCTGCCAAGGCCGCCAAGATCCCCGAGAACATCCAGGTCATGGCCGAGGAGGGCGTCGCCCGCTCGCAGGAGGCTTTCGAGACCTTCAAGGTAGCCGCCAAGGATCACGCCAAGACCGCTGAGGAGCTCGCTCTGACGGCGCAGGCCGGCATGAAGTCGATCAGCACGAAGATCCTCGACAATGCGGTCTTCAATGCAGACGCCGCCTTCGACGCCGCCCGCGCCATCGCTCGCGCTGGTTCCATCCCCGAGGCGTTCCGCATCCAGGCGGAGTTCATGCAGCGTCAGTTCTCTGTCGCCGGCGCCCAGACCAAGGAGCTCTTCGAGCTTTCGACAAGCTTCGCGACCCAGGCCTTCGAGTCGGCCTCCGAGGCCACCGCGAAGACCGTCGATAAGGCCCGCAAGCGCGCCTGATCGGATTTAAGCAAGTAATCAATACCGAAGGCCCGTGGGAGAGATTCCGCGGGCCTTTTCATTTGGGCGCGTCGATTGTCGTGCCTGCGGCACGAGCGAGGCCGCGGCCTCGCGCTCCGCCCGGGGGACACCCCCGGAGCCCCCGCTTTTTGTGATTTGGAATTTGCCGCGAGCGCTTTCTTCCCCCCCCTCTCCCCATTGTCTTCAATGGGGAGAGGGTCGGGGTGAGGGGCGGCGGCATACGCCAACGCCAGCGCAAGCGGCTGCCTCTCCTCCTAACCTTCTCATTGCGCTGGAAGCGCGCCTTTGGCGCGACGAAGGACAGGTAGAAGGGATGCTGGCGCGTTCGCCGCGAGCGATCTGATGATAAAAACGGGTGGGTCCGGGAGGGTGTCCCTCCCGGTTGGGGTTCGGGGCAAAAGCCCCGTCGCGCCGGAGGCGCGAGCACGCGAATTCGGTTAGCTTGGCTCGCCCAACCGGAGCCCACACCGCGTGTCGACGGAGCCAGCACCACCGAGCCCGCAAGCGCCTGCGCCGCAGCGCAGGCCGCGCTTTGCCAATACGACAGTCACGCGTCTGACGCTTCAGGGCCTCCGCGCGCTTGTGGCGGGAGCGCGGCTAGTTCTCCAAGCGCTGCTGGCAATCATCATCGTCTTCGAGGAATGGGGCTGGCGGCCGCTCGCTGCTGCGCTGGCGCAGCTTGGGCGCCTCAAGCCAATCGCGTGGATCGAGGCCTGGGTCCAGCGCCTGCCGCCCTATGGCGCGCTGCTGGTCTTCGGTGCGCCTTCCATCCTCATCCTGCCGCTGAAGCTGCTTGCCGTCTTCCTGATTGCCTCGGGACGCGAAGTCGAAGCGACACTGCTTTTCATAGGCGCGAAGATCATCGGTACGGCCATCGTCGCCCGCCTCTTTCAGCTCACGGAAACGCAACTCCTGCGCATTCCGTGGTTCGCGCGCGCTTACGGCATTCTCATGCCGTGGAAGCACGCGCTGACCGACTGGATCCGCACTTCCTGGCCCTGGCGCTACGGCCGCGTGGTGAAGGAGCGCGTGCGCCGTTTCATGCGGCCGCTCACGCAGGCAATGCGCGCGGAAGCGGCGCGGCTTCTCACAGCGGTGCGAGGCTGGTTCGGCCGAGCCTGAACGGGCTCAGGCAGCAGCGCGCGTGTCGATCGACTTGAGCGCGGCGAGGGCGTCGTTCGCCAGCAACCGTCCGGCGTCGTCCGTAGCCGAGGCCAGCATCTGCTCCGCGACCTGTAGCTCTGCCGCGATCTGGCCGGGAGCGGCCGCGCCGATGTCGACGAGGTTCTGCGCAAGAATGGTGAGCTGGGTCGGATCGACCTCGGCAAAGCCGCCGCGGACGTAGATGCGGCGCCGGCTCGAACCATCACGGATATCGAGGATGCCGGGGCGCAGCGCGCTGATCACCGGCGCGTGGCCGGCGAGAACGGTGAAATCACCTTCGAGACCCGGCACAACGACCTCTGTCGCCTCCCCGGAGAGAAGCACCCGCTCGGGGCTGACGAGTTCGATCTTGAAAGTGCCTGCCATGACTGATCCCGGTCTCTAGTGTCCCGATTCCGAAGTTCGCCTAACGTCGATGCTAGCGTCCCGAGCGAACTTCGGAATCAAAAGGGACACTGGAATCATATGCTTTCTAGTGTGATTCAGATCGAGGAATTCGCTCGATACCGTGCCGCGAGATATGGCGAATTTCTCGATCATCACACTAGCTACTGCGGCGAGCGCGCCCCGAAAGGGTGAGCGCTCGCCATGGTCTTCTGTATCGTGTCTCGCCTCAGGAGGCGGCCTTCTCGTCGTCCTGCTCTTGCAACTGAGTGCCGCAGAACGGGCAGTAGAACACCGGATAGTCCACCATGCCATCTTCTTCGTTGTCGCTGTCGACGACGCCGACCGACATATACAGCACGCCGTCTTCACCTTCCTCGATCAGCGTCGAAAACTCTTTCGACGTGATCACTTCCTTGAGCGTTGCGCAGCATGATCCGAATTCTTCGCTCATGCGGTACCCTCTCCGCGGCCCTGGCCGTCTGCTGATGGGCCCCCCACCACACGCCGACCCGCGGCCCGTGGCTCAGCCCCTGCCCCTGCCCAATTTCCGGATCACGCCGCCTCCGCCAGCTTCTCGGCCTTGGCGATCGCCTCCTCAATCGTGCCTACCATATAGAAGGCCTGCTCGGGGAGATGGTCGTAGTCACCATTGCACAGGCCCTTGAAGCCCTTGATGGTGTCCGCGATCGAGACGAGGACGCCGGGCGAGCCGGTGAAGACCTCGGCGACGTGGAAGGGCTGCGAGAGGAAGCGCTCGATCTTGCGGGCGCGGGCGACCGTCAGCTTGTCGTCCTCGGAGAGCTCGTCCATGCCGAGAATGGCGATGATGTCCTGCAAGGACTTGTATTTCTGGAGAATTTGCTGGACCTGGCGGGCCACCTGGTAGTGCTCGTCGCCGACGACGCGCGGCTCGAGAATGCGCGAGGTGGAGTCTAGCGGGTCCACGGCCGGGTAGATGCCCTTCTCGGCGATCGAGCGCGAGAGCACGGTCGTCGCGTCAAGGTGGGCGAACGAGGTCGCAGGCGCCGGGTCGGTCAGGTCGTCGGCGGGCACGTAGATGGCCTGCACCGAGGTGATCGAGCCCTTTTGCGTCGTGGTGATTCGCTCCTGCAGGGCCCCCATGTCGGTGGCGAGCGTCGGCTGATAGCCGACCGCCGAAGGAATACGGCCGAGGAGCGCCGACACTTCCGAACCCGCCTGCGTGAAGCGGAAGATGTTGTCGACGAAGAAGAGCACGTCCTGGCCCTGGTCGCGGAAGTGCTCGGCGACCGTCAGGCCCGAGAGCGCGACGCGCATACGTGCACCCGGCGGCTCGTTCATCTGGCCGTACACCAGCGCGCACTTCGAGCCGGCCGTCGACCCGTTGTTCTCCTTCGGATCGATGTTGACCTTGGACTCGATCATCTCGTGGTAGAGGTCGTTGCCCTCGCGCGTACGCTCACCGACGCCAGCGAAAACGGAGTAGCCGCCGTGCGCCTTCGCGACGTTGTTGATGAGCTCCATGATCAGCACGGTCTTGCCGACGCCGGCGCCGCCGAACAGGCCGACCTTGCCGCCCTTGGCGTAGGGCGCGAGCAGGTCGACGACCTTGATGCCGGTGACCAGCAACTCCGCTTCCGTCGACTGCTCGGCAAAAGTCGGCGCGGGCTGGTGGATGGCGCGGGTGGTCGACGTTTTCACCGGCCCGGCCTCATCCACCGGCTCACCGATCACGTTCATGATGCGCCCGAGCGTCTCGTCGCCGACCGGGACCGAGATCGGCTTGCCCGTGTCGGTCACCTCGTGACCGCGCGTCAGACCCTCGCTTGAGTCCATGGCGATCGTGCGCACGGTGCTCTCGCCGAGGTGCTGGGCGACCTCGAGGACGAGGCGCTGGCCCTGGTTCGTCGTCTCGAGCGCGTTCAGGATCTCCGGGAGATGCCCTTCGAACTGGACGTCCACGACGGCGCCCATCACCTGCCGGATCTTGCCAACCTTGTTCGATGCCATCGCTCGTTCCTCGTTCTCTACTCTGTCGGCTGGCCGCGGATCTTGCCCGCGGCCGACGCCCTGTTCGGTTTCTTTCGTATGCGCCGCGCGCTACAGCGCCTCGGCACCGGAGATGATCTCGATCAGCTCCTTGGTGATGTTCGCCTGACGCTGGCGATTGTACTTGATGGTCAGCTTGTTGATCATGTCGCCGGCATTGCGCGTCGCGTTGTCCATGGCGGTCATGCGCGCGCCCTGCTCGCCAGCCGCGTTCTCGAGAAGCCCGCGGAAGATCTGCGTCGCGATGTTGCGCTTGAGGAGCTGGCCGAGAATCTCTTCCTCGGAGGGCTCGTACTCGTAGATGGCCTCAGCTTTGGCAGCCTGCGTGCCCTCGGCCTTCTCGGGAAGCTTGGCGGGGATGAGCTGCAGTGCCGTCGGCTTCTGCGTGATGACGTTCTGGAACTCGGAGTAGTACATCGTCGCGACGTCGAACTGGCCGGCCTCGAACATCGCCATGACCTTTTCGGCGATCTCCTCGGCATTGACGAAGCCGAGCTGCTTGACGCCCTTGAGGTCGATCCGATCGAGAATTTGCCTCGTGTAGTCGCGGCGCAGGTTGTCAAAGCCCTTGCGGCCGACAGTCAGGATCTTGACCGTCTTGCCGGCCGCGACCAGGCGGCGGATGTCCTGTCGCGCGCGCCGCGAGATATTCGAGTTGAAGCCGCCGCAAAGACCGCGCTCGGCGGTCATCACGATCAGCAGGTGCGTGTCTTCCTTGCCGGTGCCGACGAGGAGTGGCGACATGCCCTCCTTGCTGGCGAGGCGGCTGTTCAGGTTGGCCAGGATCTGGTCCATGCGCTGGGCGTAGGGGCGCGCGGCATGGGCCGCTTCCTGCGCGCGCCGAAGCTTCGCCGCAGCCACCATCTGCATGGCTTTGGTGATCTTGCGCGTCGCCTTGACCGAGGCGATGCGCGTGCGCATGTCTTTCAGTGATGCCATGGCGTCGCGGCTGTCCTGTCCGAGTTGGGCCCTGTCTCAGTTGAGCCTGATGGCACCCGTCAAGCGAACTGCTTGACGACCTGCTCGACCACGCCCTTGAGCTTGGCCTCGGTGTCCTTCGAGAGATCCTTGGTCGAACGGATGTCGTCGAGGATCGCGGCATTGGAGCCACGCAGCGACGCGAGAAGCGCCTCCTCGAAGGGCTTCACCTGCCCGAGCGGCATGGGATCGAGATAGCCGTTCACGCCGGCATAGATCACGCAGACCTGCTCTTCCATCTTGAGCGGCGAGAACTGCGGCTGCTTGAGGAGCTCGGTGAGCTTCGAGCCGCGGTTCAGCAGGCGCTGGGTCGCGGCATCGAGGTCCGAGCCGAACTGCGCGAAGGCGGCCATCTCGCGGTACTGGGCGAGCTCGCCCTTGATCTTGCCGGCGACCTTCTTCATGGCCTTGGTCTGCGCCGAGGAGCCGACGCGCGACACCGAGAGACCGACGTTCACGGCCGGGCGGATGCCCTGGAAGAAGAGGTCCGTCTCGAGGAAGATCTGGCCGTCCGTGATCGAGATGACGTTCGTCGGAATGTAGGCCGACACGTCGTTGGCCTGCGTCTCGATGACCGGGAGCGCCGTCAAAGAACCCTTGCCGGCGGCATCGCCCATCTTCGCCGCGCGCTCGAGCAGGCGCGAGTGGAGATAGAACACGTCACCCGGATAGGCTTCGCGGCCCGGCGGGCGGCGCAGCAGGAGCGACATCTGGCGGTAGGCGACGGCCTGCTTGGAGAGGTCGTCATAGATGATGACCGCGTGCATGCCATTGTCGCGGAAGTACTCGCCCATCGCGCAGCCGGCGAACGGGGCGAGGAACTGCATCGGCGCCGGGTCGGAAGCCGTTGCGGCAACGACGATCGAGTAGTCGAGCGCACCGTTCTCTTCCAGGGACTTCACGAACTGGGCGACCGTCGAGCGCTTCTGGCCGATGGCCACGTAGACGCAGTAGAGCTTCTGGTCCTCAGGGGCGCCGGCAACGTTCAGCGCTTTCTGATTGAGGATCGTGTCGAGCGCGACGGCAGTCTTGCCGGTCTGGCGGTCGCCGATGATCAGCTCGCGCTGACCGCGGCCGATCGGGATCAGGGCGTCGATCGCCTTGAGGCCGGTGGCCATCGGCTCGTGCACGGACTTGCGCGGGATGATGCCCGGCGCCTTCACGTCCACGCGGGACATGTGATCGCCCTTGATCGGGCCCTTGCCGTCGATCGGGTTGCCGAGCGCGTCGACGACGCGTCCGAGCAGGCCCTTGCCGACGGGGACCTCGACGATGGCGCCGGTCCGCTTGACGGTGTCGCCTTCCTTGATCGAACGGTCATCGCCGAAGATAACGACACCGACGTTGTCGGTCTCGAGGTTGAGCGCCATGCCCCGGATGGCGCCCGGGAACTCGACCATTTCGCCGGCCTGGACATTGTCGAGGCCATAAACGCGGGCAATACCGTCGCCGACCGACAGCACCTGACCGATTTCGGAGACTTCTGCCTCCTGGCCGAAATTCTTGATCTGCTCCTTAAGGATCGCGGAGATCTCAGCGGCCTTGATTTCCATCAGCGGACCTCTTTCATGACGGTCTTGAGTGACGTGAGCTTGGTGCGAAGCGAGCTGTCGATCATGCGCGAGCCCATCTTGACGATGAGCCCACCGAGCAGCGTCGGCTCGACCTTGGTGATCAGTTGGACGTCCTTGCCGGCAGAGGCGCGGAGCGTATCCTTGAGCGCTACGAGCTGCTCATCACTGAGCGGATGGGCGCTCGCAACTTCGGCATTGACCTCGCCACGCTGACGAGCGGCCAGCGCCAGGAATGTGCGGATCATCTCGCTGACGGCAAAAAGGCGCCGGTTGCGAGCCAGCACCTTGAGGAAGTTCACGACGAGGGGCGCGAGTCCGGCCTTCTCGGCGACGGCGGCAATGGAGCGGCTCTGTTCGTCGCTCGAGAAGACGGGGCTACGTACCATGCGCTTCAGATCGGCGCTCCCGTCGAGCAGGCCCTGAAGTGCGATCAGATCCTTCTCGACCTGCCGGACCTGATTGGCTTCCTCGGCAAGATCGAACAGGGCCGATGCGTAGCGACCCGCCACGCCCCCTGTGATGGTGTCGTCCGTGGCCACTGGTCGCGCTCAGCCCCTCTCAAAATGCTCAACATCGGCGCCGCGTGACCGGCGCTCTGGTGTGATGATCGAGAAATTCGCCTGATCTCGCGGCACGGTGCCGAGCGAATTTCTCAATCTGAATCACACCAGCAAAGTTACGGTTACTAGTGTCCCTTATGATTTCGAAGTTCGCTCGGGACGCCAGGTTCGACGTCAGGCGAACTTCGAAATCGGGACACTAGCCCATGCGCGGTCGGCCCGAACGGGTCGTTGCCGCCCCTATGCGTGGGGATAGTACATAGTGCCCACGCGGCTTAGACCGGCGGCGCCATGCTCGGAAAGACGGCGTTCGTCTAGCACGGCCCCAGGCCCACATCAACTTTCCGTTTCGGCTCTCTTCGCCCCATGAGCGCCATGATCACCGCCCGACCGCGCGACAGATCGCCGCCGTGTTCAGTAACCCCTCTCGCGGTCCACGACCTCGCGCAGCGGCAGGCCGTCCAGGTAGCGGCGGATATTGTCGGAGAGAAGCTCGGCGACCCAGCTGTCTCGCTGGGGATGGAAGCCACCAATATGGGGCAAAACCCAGATACCCGGCGTCGTCCAGAAGGGATCGTCCGCAGGCAGGGGCTCGGTGCGGAACACATCCAGTACGGCGCCCGCGATCGTCTTGGCCTTGACGGCGGCAATGAGGTCCTGGTCGACGATGATGGCGCCGCGCGCGAAGTTGATGAGCCAGGCCGTCGGCTTCATTTTCGCAATTTGCGTCTTGTTTAGATAATTCTCGGTCAGCGGCGTCACCGGCAGCAGCACGACGACATAGTCGCTCTGGCTGAGCACTTTATCGGTTTCATCAAAGCCATAGACTTTCTCGACTCCAGTGACGGGCTCCGGCGTGCGCTTGGTGCCCATCACGCGCATCTCGAGAGCCGCGGCTTTCATGGCGAGCTGCTGGCCGATGGCGCCGAGGCCCAGAATGCCGAGTGTCTTGCCGGCGAGCGTCTCGGAAACGCTGCGGCTCCAGCGGCTCTCGGCCTGCTGAAGTGCGATCTGGTGGAACTTCTTCGTGATGTGGAAGAGGGCGCCGAGAATGTTCTCGGGCACCTGAATGCGGTGCGTGCCGCGCGCTGCAATGAGCGTGTGCTCGGGCTTCAGATCCTTGCGCGAGAGCCAATGATCGACGCCTGCCGTCAGCGACTGGATGACCTTGAGGCGCGGCATCTTCGCGAGCGCGCCCGGCGGCATGCCCGGCGCGAACAGGACTTCGGCCTTTGCAAGATCCTCGTCGCTTGCCTGTTCCCCGGTCGCGACGACCTTGAAGTCCACGCGCTCGTTGAGGCCGTCTGCCGCCAACCGATCGAGATAAGGTTTGGCATTGGTCAGGTACAGCAGGGCCTGCAGTTTGTTGCTCATGATGGCGTCCTTGGCTCGTTTCTCTGGTGGCTCAGGCGATCTTTCCGCCAAGCTCATCTTCCACGTGAATGCGGATGATCTCCTCGAAGCTCGCGTCCGGCTTGAAGCCCAACTCGATCGCGCGGCGTGTGTCGAAATTGCGCGGCCAGCCCGCGACAATGCCCTGAATGAAGGCATCGGGCTCGCGCTTGATGCGCGCCACGACCTTGTCGCCCGCGACCTTCTTCAAGGCCGCGATCTGCTCGCCGACGGTTACGGCGAGGCCCGGCATGGAGAGCGCGCGGCGCGGACCGACCTTGTCGCCATCGATTGTTGCAGCGTGCAACAGGAAGCCGACGGCGGCGCGTGGTGAGGCGTGCCAGTGCATGACGTCCTCGGAGACGGGGAGCACGGCTTCCTTGCCGGCGAGCGGCTCGCGCATGATGTTCGAGAAGAAGCCGGATGCGGCCTTGTTCGGTGCGCCTGGGCGCACGCAAATGGTGGGAAGCCGGATCGAGACGCCGTCGAGCAGCCCCTTGCGCGTGTAGTCGGAAATCAGCAGCTCGCCGATGGCCTTCTGCGTCCCGTACGAGGTCAGTGGCGTCTGGAAGAACTCATCACCGATCTTCTCGGGGAAGGGCGCGCCGAATACGGCAATCGAACTCGTGAAGACGAGACGCGGCTTGTTGCCGGCCCGGCGCACGCTCTCGAGCAGATTCATCGTGCCGTGAAGGTTGATGCGATAGCCCTTGTCGAATTCCTGCTCGGCCTCGCCGGAGACGATCGCCGCCAGATGGAAGATCACGTCGGGCTTGTTGGCGACGAGCTTGTCGCTTTCGCCGGGTGCCGGGAAATCGCCGGTGGTGATCTCGACCGGGAACGTTGCGCCGGCCGGCTTCTGCGGCGGCACCACATCATAGAGCGCGAGCGAGGTGATGGTCTTGCCGCCGAGCGTTCCGTCCTTGGCCAGCCGCTCCGCGAGCTTGCGCCCGACCATACCGGCGCCACCAATAATGAGAACTTTCATGATTGCCTTCCTCCCGCGCGCATCGATCGCCCCTACAGCATAAGTTTAGAGCGCGATTCACGACCTAGATCGGCGCAAGAGCGCCCCGATCTAGGTCGATCGCGCTCTAGGGGGCGTGAACCACGTCATTCATCATTCTAAGGTGGCGGAGAGCACTGCCGCCACGCAAGGCCTAACTCGGTTGCCGACGGCTGGACCGGCGCCCGTCAGCCATGCGCGGTCAGCGTTGCCCATAGGTTATCGGCGCCGCCGGCCGCAATCGCCCGGCCGATTTCCGCTTGCCAATGAACCTCCGAGCCGAACTCGTTGCGCCAGCTCCAGAGGCGCCGCGTCGCATAGTGAAGCGTGTGCTCCTGGGTGAAGCCCATGGCGCCGAACACCTCGTGTGCGATCGCGCACACGCGCCCTGCCGCTTCCCCCGTCCGCGCCTTGGCAATGGCGATTGCGAGACGGTCGGAACGCTCGGCCACGGCTTCCACAGCCATGAGCGCGGAGGCGCTGCCCGCAGCAGCCTCGGCGGCCAGCTCGGCCATCAAATGTTGAATAGCCTGGAAGCGCGCAATGGGCCGGCCGAACTGGATGCGGTCGTTGGCCCAGGTCAGCCCATGCTCCAGCACGCGCGACATGGCGCCGGACATCTGCACGGCCCGGATGAGCGCGCCTTCGGCCTCGGCGACCCCAGGCGCATCGACAACTTTGGCCGAGGCGATGACCCGTGCGCGGCCGAGATCGATGGTCTCGCGCGGTTCGCCGGCCATGTTGAAGCCGGGCGACGATGCTTCACGCGCATCCACCAGGGCGAGCATATCGGGGCCGCTCGCGACGACGACGCCTGCTACCGAGCTGGCCCAGGGTACGCCCGCCGCCTTGCCGTCTCGATTTGCCGATGGTGGAGCCACGGAAAGGGCCCCATCGGGAATATCGATACCTGCCTTGGCGAGCAGGCGCCGCGCGAGGATCGTCTCGGCGAGCGGCACAGGCAGCGTTTGATAGGCGGCGCGCTCGATGAGGGCTGCCGCATTGCCGAGGCCGAGATCGCCTTCGTTCTCTTCGCCAAGAGCGGTCATGCCCGCTTCCTCCAGTGCCGACCAGAGGTCGGCAGGAAAGCCCGGCTTGCCGTCGGCGCGCTGTGCCGCGTTCTCGGCCTTCTCCTCGACGATGCGGTCGAGCGACCGCAGCATGAGGTCGCGCACGCCGTCCGCTTCTTCGTTCGTACTCATCTGAGGCCAAGCCCCCGTGCAATCATGCCGCGCAGGATCTCGCGCGTACCGCCGCGGATCGAGTAGCAGGGCGCCTGCATCTGCGCGAGCTGCTGCAGGCCGTCATATACCTGTCCATTGCCACCGCCGCGCGGCTCGAGCGGCAGCAGGCGCCGCGTGATCTCCGGAATCGACTGCTCGAATGTCGTGCCAAGGTCTTTAACCAACGCCGCCTCCGTGACCGGCGATTTGCCCTCGTTGAGCATTCCCGCAATGGAGCCCGACATGCGCCGCAGCGTCGCCAGATGCGCGACGAGGCGGCCCAATTCGGCGGCTTCGCTCGCGTTGGGGCTTTCACCGATCTCGCGGAAGGCTTCGACGAGCAGGGGATAGGTGGACATGAAGCGATCCGGACCCGAGCGCTCGAAGGCGAGCTCCGACGTCACCATGGCCCAGCCATTGCCGATGCCGCCGACGCTCATGTCCTCCGGCACGAACACATCGTCAAAGGTCACCTCGTTGAACTCGTGCGACCCGTAGACATTGATGATCGGGCGCACCTCGATGCCCGGCGACTTCATGTCGACGATGAGCTGTGTCAGGCCGACGTGGCGATCCTCGGGGCGCCCGCCCGTTCGCACCAGAGCAATGACGTAGTGCGCCATGTGCGCGTAGCTCGTCCACACCTTGCGACCCGTCACGCGGAAGCCGCCCTCGACCGGCACGGCGCGCGTCTTGACGCTCGCAAGATCGGAGCCGGTATCCGGCTCGCTCATGCCGATGGCGAAGAAGCAGCGACCCGCGGCGATCTCCGGCAGGATCATCTTCTTCACGCGCTCGGCGCCGTGCTTGAGGATTTGCGGGCCGCTCTGGCGGTCGGCAATCCAGTGCGCCATGACCGGCGAACCGGCCGCCAGCAGCTCCTCGACGACGACGTAGCGTTCGAGCGCCGAGCGCTCATGGCCACCATACTGCTTGGGCCACGTCATGCCGAGATAGCCGCGCGCACCGAGCCGTGCGCTGAAGGCGGGATCGGCGGCGACCATGGCGCCGACGGTCGGCACGAACGTGCCCTTGGCTTTCTCCTCGTCGAGGAAGGCGCGCACTTCGGCCCTGAGGCTTGTTGCGGCCGGCGGCATGACCACCGGCTCGAAGCGGAACTCCGGCATGGCGGACGGCTACTCCTGCTGTCTTTGTCGTTGGAGTGAGTAAGCCTGCAGTGGTGGGGGCGACAAGTGCCAAATGGCATTCGTGCGCGAGGCGCCGCCGCATGGCTCTTCTTCTTCCTCTCCCCGCACAAGCGGGAGAGCGATGACGTTGGTGCCTACGCGATCGTGATCGCCCCGCGCGACCGCTCACGGATGCGCCAGACGGTTTGTGGCGCTCCATGATCGACGCGGGCGACAATATCGATGGTCAGGAAGCGGTTGTGCACCATGGCGAGGCCTTCGATGAGGCCATTCCAGGCTTCCATCACGCCGGGCGACGGATCGGCTACCCCGCGCATGAGCCGCCATCCCGTGCGCGAGAGCCGTACGGCGTCGCCATCGCGGGTGACTGTCGCGCTGTCGCCCTCACCTTCCGCGATCCATGCCAGGAGATCCGCCAGCGCTTCGGCATCGTCCCGCTGAACGCCCGCCGCGCTGGCGATCTCTTTGTAGAACTGCGCGCCGATCTGGCGGCCCGTGAGGCGGCCGAGGTGCGCGCCCTCGGTCTCACCGAACAGCTCGATCAGGCGCGGCAGACCTGAGCGGACATACTCCATGGCGTAGTTGCGGTAGGCGCGCGCGAGGCGCTCGGGTGTCCAGTCGGCCGCCGGCAATCGCGGCGCGGCATCCGGATCGAAGGGCGGCGGCAACTCGCCGGGGCGGAAGATGAGCCGCTCCTCGGGCGCGAGATCGTGATCGTATTCCCTGAAGTAGCCCGCGAGACCATGCTGGCCATCGACCGTCTGCGCCGTGCACACGAAACCAAGGCGCGGGTTCTTGAGCGAGACGCCGTTCTGGGCGTACCAGCCAGTGAGAAAGCCGCGCGAGACCTCGCTCGGCACGCCGCAGATGGCGGCGCCCATGTAGATCCAGCGCGGCGGCACGAAGCGCACCCAGGCCTTGCGGTCGCTTTCCTTCATAAACTCGACGCCGACGCCGCCAATGCTGTTCGAGAGGTAGTGATAGGCGGCGCAGGCGACGGCGTGCGGCATCCCGGAGAGGCCGAGCTTCTCGAAGCTCGAGAGGAACTTCTCGTGGTGCTGGTGGCGGAATACGGCGTGCATCCAGCGCGCGGCATCGGAGCTGCCACGGCGGCTGACCAGGGTCAGGATCAGGCCGGTGAAGTAAGCATGATAGAGGTCTGCGACGGCGCGCGGCGCACTCTCGCTGGGCGGAATACCCTGCACGAGGCCGGCTCCGGCGGTTGGCTGCGCCATACCTGGCATCCCCGATCTCAGCGTCCGTTGGCTTTGCGCCAGGCAGCGAACTCGGCCTTGGTCTCCGCATTGCCGGGATAGAGGCCGAAGATGCCGCGGCCTTCGCGCACCTTCTCCATGACGAAGTCCTCGTAGGCCGTCATCTCGTGGCCTTCCTCGGCGATCTCGTTGGCGAGATGCGCCGGGATCACCACCACGCCCTCGCCATCACCGACGATGATGTCGCCGGGAAAGACGGGCGCGTCACCGCAGCCGATCGGTACATTGATGTCGATCGCGCGCTGGCGCGTAAGGTTGGTCGGCGGTGCCGGGCGGTTCTGGTAGACAGGAAAGGCCATCTCCGCGATCTCGGGACAGTCGCGGAAACCGCCGTCGGAGACGATACCGGCGGCACCGCGCATCATAAGGCGCGTGATCAGGATGCCGCCCGCAGATGCCGCCTTTGCGTCCTTGCGGCTGTCGATCACCACGACGTGGCCCGGCGGGCATTCCTCGATGGAGCGACGCTGCGGGTGCGAACGGTCCTCGAAGACGCCGATGTGGTCGAGATCCTCGCGCGCGGGGATGTAGCGCAGCGTATAGGCCTCACCGACCATTGGCGGCGCCTTGGTTCCGACAGGACGGACGTCCTGGATGAACTGATTGCGGAAGTTGCGCTTGAACAGCGCTGTCGTGATCGTGGCGACGCTGATCTTCTTCAGCCTCTCGCGGTTCTCAGGTGTGAGCGTTGTGCTCATTGGGCGTCCCTCGCATCTCTATTGTTAGGGCGAGCGAACCATACGGCGGACGAGCTGGCAATCTTCACGCATATCGCGCAACGCGGGCGCGGAGGCTGTCGAGGATGGGGCCGAAGTCCGACTCTTCGCGTGATTCAGGGTAGAGCGCGCCGACCGGCACGGTGAATTTGCGCGCGCGCGCGACGAGCTTCAGGCGTCCGCGCGAGAGGTGGCCGCGCACGAGACGGTGGGGCAGATACCCCGATCCTTCGTTGTTCAGGAGGTAATCGACGGCCATCGGGCCGATATCGAGCGTGAGACGCGCGCCGGAGCGCCTGGGGAACGCCATGGCGTGGTCTTCACGGAAATCAGGGCCCCAATCCACAAGAATGTAGTCGTCCGTCCGGCGTCGCGCATCGCCGCGCCCCGCCGAAACGAGCACGAGTTCCTCCTCGAAGAGATGCTCGATGAGCAGTCCCGGCGACTGCAACGGCTGGTAAACGACGGCGACGTCGAGCGTGCCGTCGAGCAGGCGCTGGGTCAGATTGGGGCCGGTCTCCGTGACTGCAGTGAGCGCCAATTCGGGATAGGCGGCCTTGAGATTGGCGATCCAGGAGATGAGCAAACCTTGCCAGAGAGTCGCCTCCGCACCCACTGCGAGGTGCTGATCGTGCTGCCCCGAGAAGCCCACATCGAGCTGCGCTTGCTGCCAGACTCGCACCATCGCGAGCGCGTGTTTTTGAAATTGTTCACCGGCTGGCGTGATCTGCGCGCCTACTTTTGAGCGCTCGAAGAGCTGTCTTCCGAGCATCGATTCGAGGTTGCGAACGCGCGATGAGACAGTCGATTGCGTAACGTTCATACGTCGCGCAGCCTCAATAAAACTGCCTGTTTCTGCGATCATCAGGAACGTGCGTGCGAGCGCGATGTCCATGCTGCGTGATCTCGCTCTAGTGATGTCGATACGCGCGATGTATCGAAAGAATCGATAGATGACAGCGAAATTTTGCGTTTGCGATGGCTACGGATTGCACACATTAGATGATGCATCGGCACCACACTACAAATGAATAGCAGGAAAGGACCCTTGCAATGGCAATGAGAGCGAAGAAGGTCGCGGCGAAAAAAGTCGCCACGAAGAGCGCGAAGAAGAAGAGCGCTGCGAAGAAGGTAGCGAAGAAGACCGCTGCGAAGAAGGCCAAGAAGCCGGCGAAGAAGGCAAGAAAGACTGCCGTGAAGCGTGCGAAGAAAGCCGCAAAGCGGTAAGAGTGTCTCCGTTGTCCTGTGCAACGGAGAATGATTGAATGCCTTCGAGGCTCGTCTCGATGTCTGGCGCGGCAGCGCTGCTCTTCACAAGTATCGCTGCCGATGCCGCCAGCATCACCAATCGCGACACCAAAGACGTCAAGGTCACCATCTCCGAAGGAGAGACCTCGACCGAGCACACGATCCGACCGTCGGAGGTGCTCGACAAGGTTTGCATGAGTGGATGCATCGTCCGTCTCGATGATGGAGAAGAGGACGAGTACGAGGTCGATGCCGAGGACATCGTGGCGATCGAGGATGGGTTCCTCTACTACGACGGTCCCGACGATCCCAGCAAACCAGACAGCGGTGGTTCCATACCGCCAAGCGCTCCCCCTCCGGCGAGCCCGGCACCTAAGAAGTAGCCGAAAATCTCTGCTTTCCTAGAGTGTTACGGCGCCGCTCGGCATTGCAGATTGCCGCGGCTGTGCCAATTCTTTCGCGCGTTCACGAACGGCACAGCGTGGAGTGTCCTCTCTCTCTATATATATAGAGAGTGCGCGTAATCGCTTTCACGGAGAGCGCGCGCGGGCGGCGGCATAGAGCGCAACGGCCGCTGCGTTCGAGACATTGAGCGACGCGAAGCCGCCCGCTGCCGGGACGCGCGCGAGAATATCGCAGCTCTCGCGCGTGAGGCGGCGCAGACCCTTGCCTTCGGCACCGAGCACCAGGGCGACGGCCCCCGTGAAGTCGGCAGCGTTAATCGTAATGTCGCCATCGCCATCGAGGCCGATGCGGCGCACGCCGAGCTCGCCCAGCTCCTCGAGCGCGCGCGCGAGGTTTCCGACCAAGGTGACCGGTACAACTTCGAGGCCGCCAGAGGCCGCCTTGGCAAGTGCCCCCGAGAGCGGTGGGCTGTGCCGCCGCGTCATGATGAGCCCCCCGGCCCCGAGCACGGCCGCCGATCGGAGGATCGCACCCACGTTGTGCGGGTCGGTGACCTGATCGAGCACGATCAGCGGTCCTCGATCGACGCACGCGGTTGCGAGATCCTCGAGCGTTGGCTCTTCAAGATCGGCCGTCTCGAGCAGCGCGCCCTGATGGACGGTATCGGCGCCGAGCAGGCGGTCGAGGTCGCGCGGCGTCACCTTCTGTGGCCTCGCCTTGCGCGCCGTGATCGCGGGCGCCAATCGATTCTCGGCATTGTCCGTCAGCAAGAGCCGTCCGATCTCGCGCGCCGGGTTGGCCAGCGCCGCCGCGACGGCGTGGATGCCATAGAGCCGCACGGGCCCCTGATCGTCGGTCGTGCGGTGCGGCGAGGCGCGATGCTGAGCTGAGGATTTATGTCGATTCATGCCGTGGAGGATCTATTGCAGCCGCGCTCGTGACACGAATCGGCATAGCCGAGGCTGCAAGCGCCAATTTCCATTGGGTATGCACCGTTGCAGAGGCCGCCTTTTCCACAGGGGGAGGCTTCGAAAACCCCCGAAAAAGGCCCCGAAAGGCACCTTCCTGTGGAGAACGAAACAGGATGAATGGATGTCAATGCGATTTCTCCGATTCACCAATTTTGCGTCCGGGTGTCGCCACAAAACAACGGTTAAGTGCACTTGTTCGCCGAGCACGGTTCTCAGTCAAGCGTAAGTGAGCCGGAAGGAGCATGGGTGTGAGTGAGTTCAAGTCTGCGTCCCAGCCCCGCGTTGCGCCCAGTTCGGTGATTTTCGTTCGTAGCGTTGCGTCAGGGCAGTCCAGTTCGGTCAGCGTATCGGACCGCGTACAGAAGTCGCCCAAGAGTAAGCGTTCGAGTTCGCGTTCAGTCGCGTCGCGTCGTGTTGCGTCCGAGTTTGCGTCTCAGTTGCGTAGCGTCCAGCCAAAGGCCACCGCCCCAGGTCGGCCGATCACCCCTAAGAGCGTCATCACTAACGCGCTCCTCAAGGCAAGGCGAGTCGCACGTGACGAGCTGTTCACCAGTATTGCGTCGCGGCTCGCCGCCTTGAAGGTGCCGGCGCCAGTGAAGTTGCGTCCAGTAGCGTTGCGTCAGCGTTCCCGTCTTCTGTCTTAGTCTCCGCCTTGTTGGCTTAGTTCCGCGTTCGTCCCGCAGGGTACTGTCCGGGAAGGATGTACAGTCGTGTCCACGCGTCTTCGAGTTACCGATCTCAAGCCCGGTCCTGCTGCGAGTACCGAGTGGCGTCCGATCGGTGAAGTGTTTCGTGCGGTGATGTCGAGCGTCGAGTCGAAGCGTGGTGAGACGGGTTTGCCCCGCCCCGCGCGTTCTGCCCCCAACTGAATTCCTTTTGGAGCCCCGTCCTCCCCCCCAAGGGCTCCAAAATACCGGCGAGCGCGCTGGAGCGCGGACCCTGCGGTCCATGAGCGCGGCGCGTATCAAAGTTGTGCGTTGTGTCGCACGGCTCTGGTGTGCTCGCCGGCCTCTTATTTCTCCACAAGCCCGCGTATTCCGGGCGGCAACGAGTATCTGCCCGCGACGTTGGGCCATTCAGTAACCGGCCTCATGACGAGGTCACCTGCTTACGGAGGCACTGCCATGACGATGACCGTCACGACCAACGCCGATCTCTCCGCCCGCGCCCCGCGCAGCGTGAACCCTGCGCACTGGCACCAGTCGGTCGGCTATGCCCGCCAGGCCTGCGCGCGCGTGTTCCGCGACGGCGGCAGCCCAACGGATGCCGTCGCCGCATTCGGCGTCAAGGCAGAAGGCGTCCTCGATTGGGGCCGCGCTGTCGAGATCATCGCAGATGCCCTGTGCGCCCACCCGATGAAACGCGTGGCCTGACGCACGCACCGATACTGTCGAGCGGGAGCTATCGCTGATGGCTCCCGTCCGCACATACGGTCGTGCGCACGCCGCAGGCATTCGGCTGGCGGGCGTGCTTTCGGCATTCTTGCAAAGCGGACTCCGTCGCCTGACCCAGTGTCGGGCGGACCGACGCATAGGCGCCCCAGTGCTGGCGGCCACTAATGACGGCATTGTAGAAGCCGAGCGCGCCGCAGATCTTGTTCGCGACACTCAGCACATTGCACGTGGCCCCGGCATTCTTGCGGCATGCCGCCAGAGCTTCCTTTTCAGCGATCTCGCGCGTCGGGCGGTTCCATATCGTCGCCGTCGCTCCCTTTGAGTAGTACGCGATCGCGCCCCATGTGGTCGGAAGGATCGCACGACGGAGCAGCGCGAGCTGCGCCATGTCCATGTCGCCCGTCACCGGCTGCTTTATATTCGCCTGCCACTCGCGAATGGCGGTGCGCGTCTGGTCATTCATGCGACCGTTGCGCGTCGCGATCTGGTAGTTGAGATTAAACAGGCGGTCCTGAACCTCGCGGATCACCGATTCGCTCGTTAGCGCCGGCGCCGAAGCTGGCGGCTGCGGCGGTGCACTCGGCGGCGTACTCGACGCCGTGCTCGGCGCCGGTGCGGGGGACTTGGCCGCCTCCAGATTTCTGATCCGGATCTTGGCCAGCGGCGCGAACAGACCGTTGGGGAACTTCTCGAGGTAGGCGCGGACCTCCGCCGGATCGCGCGAGTCCTTCACGCTATCCCAGAATGCCGTCTCGGCTGCCTCCGACGCGGGCTGCGCCGACAATGGCAGTGACGCGATCAGGCTTCCGAGGGCAATGCCGAGTCCGAGCACCATGGCGGACAGCGAAAGCCTGATCATTCGGGGCTCCTGGAGATCTGTGATGGCGGTCGGGACGCAAGTGCAGGTGCGGACTATGCAAAACCGCGTTTCCACGCGTCCAGGGTGAATTATTCTCCAATCAACACTATCCGCGGGTGTGTTGCCGATTTGCGCGGTGACTGGGCGCTGCGCCGCAGCAGGCCGTGCGCTCTTGCATAGTTCTGTCCGCCGAGCTGCCGCCCGCTTGCGCTGACCGCCGTGCCCGGATACCGACATTGAGCGGCGCCGCGCATTGCTTCCGGCTCCAAGCCATCACGAGGCCTATCATGTCGATCTCCAACCAGTACCCGACGCTCGACTTCGACCTCGGCGAGACGGCGGATCAGCTTCGCGACACAGTCCGCTCGTTCACCGCCGACGAGATCGCGCCCATTGCGGCCGAGATCGACCGCACGGACCGCTTCCCCCGCGAGCTGTGGCCGCGCATGGGCGCGCTCGGGCTTCACGGCATCACGGTCGATGAGGAATTCGGCGGTTCCGGCCTCGGCTATCTCGAGCACGTCGTCGCAATGGAGGAGGTCTCGCGCGGATCGGCTTCGGTCGGCCTTTCCTACGGCGCACACTCCAATCTCTGCGTGAACCAGATCAGTCGCAATGGCTCGGAAGTACAGAAGCGGAAGTATCTTCCGAAGCTCATCTCGGGTGAGCATGTCGGCTCGCTCGCCATGAGCGAGGCAGGTGCCGGCTCCGACGTCGTCTCGATGCAGCTCCGCGCCGAGAAGAAGGGCGACCGCTACATCCTCAACGGCACGAAGATGTGGATCACCAATTCGCCGGACGCGCAGGTCATTGTCGTCTACGCCAAGACCGATCCGGCTGCCGGCCCGCGCGGCATCACGGCTTTCCTCGTCGAGACCAATACGCCGGGCTTCAAGGTGGCGCAGAAGCTCGACAAGCTCGGCATGCGCGGCTCCTCCACTGGCGAGCTCGTGTTCGAGGATTGCGAGATCCCGGCGGAAAACGTGCTCGGCGGCATCGGTAAGGGTGTGAACGTGCTCATGAGCGGGCTCGACTACGAGCGTTCAGTGCTCGCTGGTGGGCCGATCGGCATCATGCAGGCGGCCATGGATGTGGTGCTGCCGTACATTCACGAGCGCAAGCAGTTTGGGGCGCCAATCGGCACTTTCCAGCTCGTGCAAGGCAAGGTCGCCGATATGTACACCGAGATGAACGCGGCGCGCGCCTATGTGTACGCCGTTGCCAAGGCGTGCGACCGCGGACAGACGACGCGCAAGGATGCGGCCGGCGCAATCCTTTTCGCGGCCGAGCGTGCGACCAAGATTGCCCTCGATGCCATCCAGCTTCTCGGCGGCACGGGCTATATTAACGAGTCGCCGACCGGTCGCCTGCTGCGCGACGCCAAGCTCTACGAGATCGGCGCTGGCACGAGCGAGATCCGCCGTATGCTCATCGGCCGCGAGATCTTCAACGAGACAGCGTGAAGGCGGTGTTATCCGGTATGGGATATTGAATGGGCAAGGGTTTCAGCTCTTTCCCCTTTTGACAACTTTCGCGCTGCGTGCCACGTTCTGCCGGACGCGGGAAGACGACATCATAGAATGACGCTTCACGCGCGCTGTCCGAACCATTCCGGGAAATGCGGTCCGTTAAACAATCCGCACCCCGGCTAAGAAACTAAGAAGTGTCAAAAGGGAGGTTCTCAATGAAAGTCACGAAGTGGCTGGCTGCGGCTCTGTCCGTGGCCGTTCTCGGCACGACTGCCGTCGAGGCTCAAGACAAACGCGTGCGTGTGCAGATGGGAGGCGCGTTCCCCTCATCGACCGCCATCCTAGGGCCTGCCCAGCAACGCACCGTCGACATGATGCGCAGCATGTCGGGCGGCTCCATCGATGTGAAGCTATTTGAGCCAGGAGCATTGGTTCCGGCCGGTCAGTACTTCGACGCCGTATCCAATGGCTCATTGGATATGGCATGGACCGTGTCTGGTTTCTTCACCGGCAAGAACATCGCATTCGCCATCTTCTCGACCGTGCCGTTTGGTCCCGAGGCCGGCGAATACATGGCCTGGATGCGCTTCGGCGGCGGCGAGCAGTTGATGGAGGAGATGTACAAGCCGCACAAGATCGTCATCATAAACTGCGGCCTGATCCCGCCCGAAGCGTCCGGATGGTTCCGCAAGGAGATCAAGACCCTCGATGATCTCAAGGGCCTGAAGATGCGGTTCTTCGGTCTCGGCGCCAATGTCATGCAGAAGCTCGGCGTTGCAACGCAGCTACTCCAGGCCGGCGAGATATTCCAGGCGCTGCAACTCGGAACCATCGATGCGACCGAGTTCTCCATGCCCGCCATGGATCTCACGCTCGGCTTCCATCAGGTCGCCAAGTTCTACTACTTCCCCGGCTGGCACCAGATGGCGACGCTCTCGCATCTGTTCGTCTCAGAGAGCAAGTGGGCCGAGTTCTCGGCCACGCAGAAGGCGATCGTCAAGTCGTCCTGCGATGCTCAGATGCTCAATCAGCTGGCTGAAGGCGAGTTCCGCCAGTTCTCCGCCATGAAGGAACTGACTGAAAAGCACGGGGTCCAGATCAAGTTCTGGGACAAGACCTTCCTCGACGCTTTCCAAGCGAAATGGCTCGAGGTTGCCAAAGAGCAATCCGACAAGAGCCCGGATTTCAAGAAGGTCTGGGACCACTTCCAGAAGTTCCGCGCCGACTACAAGATCTGGAAGGATCACGGTTATCTGAAATAGTCGCGGGGACGGCAGCCGCAGCGCGGCTGCCGTCCTGACCACTTGGGAGAGCGGGCTCTGCCCCGCTGCCACGGCTCGGTGAGCGGCTTATCCGTTGGCGATCAATCCAAATCTTGGCTCAGAGCGGCGTGGGTATCTGACTGCCCTCCAAAATCGCCGCGCGCACTCGGCTGCTGCCGACGGAGGTTGAATTGCGTGCTCTCTTGGAAATCAGCAACATGATCGACCGCGTGCTGAGGGCGGTGGCCTTCACATTCGGTTGGGGCTTCTTCGCGCTTGTGGCGGTGATCGTCTTCGACGTCGTCACACGAAAGATCGGCTATCAGCTCAGTATTTTCGGGATCGATTTCGGCTCGACGCGTCTCCAGGAGATAGAGTGGCATCTCCACGGCATGCTGTTTCTGACCTGGATCGGTTACGCATACGTGCGCAATGCCCACGTCCGCATTGACGTCTTTACGGCGGGCTTGTCCGAAAGAAAGACGGCATGGCTCGAGCTGATTGGCTGCTTGATCTTTGCAGCGCCATATTTGCTGGTCGCGCTGCCATACGCCTATAGCTTCTTTCTCACATCATACTTTCAGGGCGAATCATCTTCCGCGCCCAACGGCCTCCCTTTGCGGTGGGTCATCAAGGCGTTTCTCTTTTTCGGCTTCGCGAGCGTGTTGCTCGCGGTGATTTCAGTGGCCATCCGCCGGATCGTTTTCTTGTTCGGTGATCCCGATGTTTCCGAGCGGGCGATGCCACAGCGCCCCGCCGCGGCACATTGAGGAGGACGATCCATGATCGATTGGATGATCGACCACCTCGCGATCTTCATGTTCCTCGTGCTGACGTTCATTATGTTCATCGGCTATCCAGTCGCGTTCGTTCTCGGCGCGATCGGCATCATCTTTGGGTTCATCGGCGTCTACTTCGGCGTCTTCCAAATGGTCCAGTTCGCCAACCTGCTGCCGCGGGTCTACGGGCAGGCGGTGGAAAATCAGGTGCTGGTGGCCGTTCCCATGTTCATTCTCATGGGAACCATTCTTGAAAAAAGCGGCGTTGCCGAAACGCTGCTGCACTGCCTGCAGGTCCTGCTGCGCGGCATTCCCGGTGGGTTGGCGCTCTCGGTCGTGATCCTCGGCACGATCATGGCGGCGACGACGGGTATTGTCGGTGCCTCGGTAGTCATGCTGACGCTCATCGCGTTGCCGGTGATGCTGGAGCGCGGGTACGATAAGCGGCTTTCGGTCGGTGCGATCGCCGCATCTGGCACGCTCGGGATACTGATTCCGCCCTCGATCATGCTCGTGATCATGGGTGACCTGATGCAGATCCCAGTCGGTACGTTGTTCGCCGCGGCCATCATTCCCGGTCTCGTCATGTCGGGCACCTATGTCGTCTACATCATGATCCTTGCGTTTATGCGGCCCCATCTGGCGCCGCCGCTCAGTGCCCTCGAGGGGCCTCAGAATACCGGTGAGCTGCTTAAGATGGTGGTCTGGAGCTTTGCGCCGCCGGCGTTCCTCATCGTGCTGGTGCTGGGCTCGATCTTCGGAGGATGGGCAACACCGACCGAAGCGGCGGGCGTCGGTTCTGCGGGTGCCTTGCTGCTCGCGTGGCACAGCGGGCGCCTCAACATGAAAATGATGTTGGAGATCATTGAGAGTGCGGCGCTTACCAACGCGCTCGTATTCTTCATCATCTTCGGCGCGACATTGTTTTCCTACGTCTTCCGCGCGCTCGGCGGCGACGAGGTCGTGGTCGACATCCTGAAGCTGGCCGGCATCAATACGGGGTGGGAAGTTCTCATCTTCACGATGGTGCTGGTGTTCCTTATGGGCTTCTTCTTCGATTGGTTGGAAATCTGCCTGATCGTGCTGCCGATCTTCTCGCCCATACTCGCCAAGGCGTCGTTCGTCGGGTTCGTGGATGGCCCGCAGCTCGTCCTGTTGTGGTTCGCCATCCTGCTGGCGGTCAATATGCAAACCGCCTTCCTGACGCCACCGTTCGGCTTTGCTCTGTTCTACATGAAGGGCACCGTGCCGCCGTCGATCACCATGGGCGACATCTACCGCGGCATCATTCCGTTTGTCATGCTTCAGATCTTGGCGCTGGCGTTTTGTCTCTATAATCCTGAGCTGGTCTTCTATCTTCCCCGACGATGGGGCTTCATCGACTGAGGGCGGTAGGGGGCCATCCGGCCCCCTCTCCATTTTGGGTATGGCATCCGCATGCGGCTGGTGGCCGACGACATATCGATCTCGCGCGGCGAGCGGCGGCTGATCCAGGGGCTGTCGTTTGCGGTGGATGCGGGCGAGGCGCTCGTGCTGACCGGGCCCAATGGTGTCGGCAAGACGACGCTGCTCAGGGTGCTTGCTGGTTTCATCCCGCCCAACGCGGGCGCTGTTCGTCTCGAAGGCGCGGTGGATGAGGCGTCAGTCGGCGAACTCGCGCACTACGTCGGCCATGCCAACGGCGTGAAAGCCGGCCTCACCGTGCGCGAGAATGCCCGCTTCTGGGTGCGCTACCTGGTCGGCGACGTGTCGAACGTCGAGGCCGTACTCGAAAACCTGTATCTCGCTGAGATCGCCGAGGTGCCAGCGGGTTATCTTTCAGCCGGACAGAAGCGGCGACTCGGCCTCGTGCGCCTGCTGCTGGCCGAGCGACCGCTGTGGCTCCTTGACGAGCCGACGGCGGCGTTGGATGTCGCCTCGCAGGCGCTGCTGTCCGGTTTCATGCAGCGCCATCTCGACGGCGGCGGGATGTTGGTCGCTGCTACACATGGGCCGCTCGGTCTCGCCGACGCGCGCATTCTGGAGCTTGCCCCAGCGATCTCCGACGAGGCCATGGCCTCCGGCGAGGTCTCATGAGCGCCTTCCTCGCTCTTCTCGCGCGGGACCTCCGCCTTGCTTTCCGGGAAGGGAGCGCGCTCGGTGCGGCTCTCGGCTTCTATCTCATCGTCGTCACCATGCTGCCGCTGGGCCTCGGTCCGGACATGGCGCTCCTTTCGCGCATCGCGCCGGGTCTGCTGTGGCTCGCCCTGCTGCTCTCGGCACTGCTGACCCTCGGGCGCCTCTTCGAGGCCGATCTCGAGGACGGCTCACTCGATGTGATGGCGACGGGCACCTTGCCGCTCGAAGCGGTCGTCGTCGCCAAGGGCCTCGCGCACTGGCTCTCGACGGCCCTGCCGCTGACGTTGCTCGCGCCCATGCTCGGGCTGATGCTCAATCTGGATTTCGCTGCCTTCCCCCCGCTCGTCGCGACCATGCTCATCGGCACGCCGGCCATCAGCTTCATCGGCACAATCGGCGCCGCGCTTACCTTGCGCAGCCGTCGCGGCAGTCTGCTCATCGCGCTGCTCGTGCTGCCTCTCTACGTGCCGACGCTCATCTTCGGCATCGGCGCCATTGCCTCGTTGTTGGGCCCTGGTGGTGCTGGGCCTTCGCTGATGATCCTCGGCGCGATCTCGCTCGGCGCGCTCGTTCTGGCGCCGATCGCGGCGGCGGCGGCTCTGCGCGCACAGCTCGGATAGGTTGAAGGTGACAGGAGCGGCGCACTTAGGCTATCTCGCCCGCCATGCTGCACGTCAATGAACTCACTTACCGCATCGAGGGCCGGCCGATCCTGTCGGGCGCCACCTGCGCCATTCCGTCAGGCCATAAGGTCGGGCTCGTCGGGCGCAATGGCGCTGGCAAGACTACGCTCTTCAAGCTCATCATCGGCGATCTGGCTCCCGACGATGGCTCGATTACGATCCAGCGCGGGCTCAAGGTCGGCCATGTCGCGCAGGAAGCGCCGGGCGGGTCGGAGACGCTCATCGAGTGGGTGTTGACGCAGGATAAGGAGCGCGCGTCGCTCCTCGCCGAGGCCGAGACGGCCACTGATCCACACCGTATTGCCGCCATCCACGAGCGCCTCGGCGATATCGACGCGCATTCGGCCCCGTCGCGGGCGGCGCAGATCCTGTCCGGTCTTGGCTTCGACGAGGAGGCGCAGGCGCGTGCGTGCCGGGAATTCTCCGGCGGCTGGCGGATGCGGGTGGCGCTTGGCGCCATCCTTTTCCTCGAGCCGGACATCCTGCTGCTCGACGAGCCGACGAACTATCTCGACCTCGAAGGCACGCTGTGGCTCGAAACGTACCTGCGCACGTATCCGCACACGGTCGTCATCATCAGCCATGACCGCGATCTGCTCAATCGCGCGGTGAACCACATTCTTCACCTCGATCGCGGGAAGCTGACGCTCTACGCGGGCGGCTACGACGATTTCGAGGAGGCACGCCGCGAGAAGCAGCGGCTCGAATCGAAGCTCGCAAGGCGCCAGGAGGAAGAGCGCGCCCGCATCGAGGCCTTCATTATCCGCTTCAAGGCCAAGGCATCCAAGGCGACGCAGGCGCAGAGTCGCATCAAGGCACTCGCGCGCATGAAGCCCATTGCCGCGCAGGTCGATGAGAGCGTCGTCCCGATCCGGCTGCCAGCACCGCAGAAGCTACTGGCGAGCCCACTACTCAAGATAGAGAGCGCCTCGGTTGGCTATGCGCCCGGCGAGCCGGTCCTGACCGGGCTCAATCTCAATGTCGACCAGGACGACCGCATTGCGCTGCTCGGCCAGAACGGCAATGGCAAGAGCACGTTCGCTAAGTTGCTCGCCGGGCGCCTCGCGCCGCTCGATGGCAACGTCTTTGGCGCGCAGCGCGTCAGCGTCGGCTACTTCGCTCAGCACCAGCTCGACGACCTGAACCCGAACTGGTCGCCCTACGACCAGATCGCAGCGCTCATGCCGGACGCGACAGAGGCCCAGAAGCGCACGCGGCTCGGTTCATGGGGTTTCTCCCACGACAAGGCGGATACCAAGGCCGCGAACCTCTCGGGCGGCGAAAAGGCGCGCCTGCTGCTGGCGTTGACGGCGTTCCACGCGCCGCACATGCTCATTCTCGACGAGCCGACGAACCATCTCGACATCGACAGTCGCGAGGCGCTCGTGCAGGCGCTCAACGACTTCCCCGGTGCTGTCATCCTCATCAGTCACGATCGCCATCTCATCGAGGCGTGCGTCGATCGTCTCTGGCTCGTGAAGGGCGGCACCGTTCGCGCCTTTGACGGCGATCTCGATGGCTATCGCGCGGATCTGCTCGCGGAGCGCGGTCAGCGCGCGCGGGCACAACGCGAGGAAGGCGCGCCTGCTTCTCCGAAGACGGCGCGCGCCGATCAGCGTCGCGAAGCGGCAGCGCGCCGCGCCGAGACAGCGCCGCTGCGCCGCGCGGTGCAGGCCGCGGAGAAAGAGCTCGAGCGGCTGACGGCGAAGCGGGCCGAGATCGATTCAGCACTCGCCGATCCGCGCGCTTACGAGGATGCATCGAAGGCGCAGAAGCTCTCCATTGCCCGCGCCGATGTCAGCCGGCAGCTCGCCTCTGCCGAGGAGGGCTGGCTGGCCGCCTCGGCGGCCTTGGAAGCGGCCGAAACAGGTGCGTCCTAGGCGCACACCTGCTCCCAACATGAATTTCTTGTCAGTTGACTTGAGGGGTCAGCCGCCCGAAATTCGGGGCGCCGGCTTGGAGATGTGGTGGCTATGCCACTCATTCTCTGAACGCTGGTCGCGAGAACCTCGCGTAAAAATCCAATGAAATCAATGATCACTGCGCGCCGTAATGTTCGTGGTGCAACCTGATCACAAAGACGTGCGAAATTTGTGGTGATCTCGCCACGCTTGCGCTGCAATGCCCTGCTCGGATTACCCGTGCGCGACAAGCGCCGATGTGGGCGCCCCACATGACGGGATGTTAACTGCCGTCGCGGGTGCCGGACGCGGTAGAGTGGCGAGATAGCAGGCCGCCCAGTGGTGCAGGCCTCGGAACTACGGTTCCGAGCCGGCGAGGGGTGCGATGTGCGGAATGTGGTGCGGCCTGCCGCATCCCTGTGCGTAGGAAAGTGACCATGCTCACGCGAGCCCTCTTCCATATTCGGCCCCTGATCATCGGATTGCTCATGCTTTCTCTCTCTCCCGTTACCTCGCTCGCGCAAACTGGTCCGCGCGCCACCGAGTTCACACTGCCAAACGGTCTGCATATCGTTGTCGTCCCCGACAACCGGGCGCCCGTCGTCACGCATATGGTGTGGTACCGGGTCGGCGCGGCCGACGAGCCGCCGGGGACATCCGGCATTGCTCACTTCCTTGAGCACCTGATGTTCAAGGCGACCGAGAAGATCGGCACCGGCGAGTTCTCCAAGATCGTCTCGCGCCTCGGCGGCCAGGACAATGCCTTCACGGCGCAGGACATCACCGCCTACTTCCAGCGCGTCTCCAAGGATCGCCTCCCGAAGGTCATGGAGATGGAGGCGGACCGCATGGTCAACCTCAAGCTCGATGAGAAGGAGGTGCTGACAGAGCGCGATGTCATTCTCGAGGAGCGCCGCAGCCGCGTCGAGAACAACCCGAGTGCCATCCTCGATGAGCAGTTGGGCGCTGCGCTCTACCTCGCGCATCCCTACCGCATTCCCGTAATCGGGTGGGAGCACGAGATGGCCAAGCTCTCGCGCGCCGATGCGATGGCCTTCTACAAACGCTTCTATGCACCCAACAACGCGATCCTGGTCGTGACCGGCGACGTGACGCCCGAAGAGGTGCGTAAACTCGCCGAAGCGACCTACGGCAAGATTCCGCGCAATCCCAATGTGAAGACCGTCGAGCGTCCTGCCGAGCCGCCGCACCGCGCTGCGCGCCGCATCGAGCTCAAGGATCCTCGCGCCGGCCGGCGCACGTGGCACCGCCAGTATATCGCGCCATCCTACACCACGGCCGCCCCTGGAGAGGCCGAGGCGCTCGATCTTCTGCTCAAGATCCTCGCCTCTGGTCCGACGAGCCGCGTCTACAGGAAGCTCGTCGTCGAAGAGAAGGTCGCTTCGAGCGCCGGTGGCTGGTATTCGGGCTCCGGTCGCGACAGCGGCAAGATCGCGTTCTTCTCCGTGCCGAACGACGGCGTCGAGTTCTCGAAGATCGAGCAACTCATCGACGGCGTGATCGCCGAAGTCGCTGCGAAAGGCGTCACCCAGGAAGAACTCGAGCGCGCGAAGAAGGCTTATCTCGCCGAGTACATCTACCAAACCGACAACCAGGCTTCGCTCGCGCGTCGCTATGGTTGGGCCCTCACCGTCGGCTCGACGGTCAAGGACATTGAGGAGTGGCCCGAGCGGCTCTCCCAGGTCACCGCCGATCAGGTGAAGGCGGCCGTCCGCCACCTCGACATTCTCCGCTCGGTCACCGGCACGCTGCTGCCGGAGGCACCCGATCAGCCGCCAGGCTCGCGCTCGTGAGAGGCGTCCCTGGAGAGAAATGAACCGAAAGGAATGAGGTGAGCACCACCAGAGGCACACTAAGCATCCGGCGCACCAGCGCCGACACGTCTTGTTTCAACGCGTCGACACAGCGAGGCCCAGTATCATGTCCAGCTCAGCTCCCCTTCGTGGAAGGCTTTTCGTCCGTCCCGCTAAGCTTCCTGTCGTCGCTTCAGCCATGCTGCTTTGCCTCGCAGCGCCTGTTCTCACTGCCAAGGCCCACGCCATGAAGATCCAGCAGATCAAGAGCCCCGGCGGCATCGATGCGTGGCTCGTCCAGGAGCACGCTGTGCCGCTCATCGCGCTGCGCTTCGTCTTCGAGGGCGGCAGCTCGCAGAATCCCGCGGGCAAGGAGGGAGTCGCCAATTTCCTCTCCGCCATGATGGACGAAGGTGCCGGCGATCTCGACTCGCACAAGTTCCAGGAGCGCATGGAGGAGCTTGCCTTCCGCATGAGCTTCGAGGATGCGCGCGACGGCCTGTACGGCAGCTTCGAGACGCTCACGACCAATCGCGATCCTTCCATCGAGATGCTGCGTCTGGCCGTCAATCAGCCGCGCTTCGATGCCGACGCCATGGAGCGCGTACGCCGGCAGCTCCTTTCCGGCCTCGCCTTCGCGGCCAAGAATCCGAACCGCGTTGCTGGCGCGGCCTGGAGCGCGCAAGCCTTCCCGGGGCACCCCTACGGCCTCCCCTCGGATGGGACGCCGCAAAGCATCGCCAAGATCACGCGCGATGATCTCGAGAGCTTCCGTAAGCGCAACTTCGCGCGCGACAATCTGAAGGTCGTCGCTGTCGGCGACATCACCCCTGAGCAGCTCGGCGCGCTCCTTGATCGCGTGTTCGGCGATCTGCCGGCCAAGGCGGACCTCGCACCTGTGGCGCAGACATCGCCGGCGGCGAAGGAGCGCGTGCAGGTGATCCCGATGGATGTCCCGCAGTCGGTCGTGCAGTTCGGTTCACCTGGCATTGCGCGTGACGACGATGACTTCATGGCGGCGTTCGTGCTGAACCAGATCCTCGGCGGCGGCGGCTTCGCTTCGAGGCTGACGGAGGAGGTGCGCGAGAAGCGCGGGCTCGCCTACTCGGTCTACAGCTATCTGCAGCCGTATCGTCGAGCAGCGATCTTCGCGGGCGGCGTTGCGACGAAGAACGAAGAGGTGGGCCGTTCGCTCGATGTCATCCGGGGCGAGCTGCGCCGCATGGCCGAGGAAGGGCCGACGCCCGAGGAGATGCAGAACGCCAAGGATTATCTCACCGGCTCGTTCGCGCTTCGCTTCGATACCAACGCCAAGATAGCCAACCAGCTCCTCGGCTTCCTCTTCGAGGGGTATGGCATCGACTACATCGACAAGCGCAATGCGCTCGTCAATGCGGTGACGCTGGCGGACGTCAAGCGCGTCGCGCAGCGGCTGTTGAAGGCTGACGAGCTGATCGTTACGGTTGTCGGCAAGCCGCAGGGCATGACGAAGTAGTAGCGTTCGAAAGTTCGGAACCTGTTTGTTCCGGACGACGTTATAGATTTTGATGCCAACTTCGAGAAGTCGATGCGCTCGCAAAGCGCCGGCTTCTCGATTGGCATGTGAGGCGTGACTGCGAGGGAGCGATTTGATGACCGACCCCGTCGAGCTGGATGTATCCGGTGCCGTGTCGGGTTCAGGTTCCGCCCCTCAGCGGCTGTATCATCAAAGCATCGCCGGATGTCTCGATGGGCGCATCGGCGCGCACGGACTAGACAGCGCGACGCTGGCCCGCTGGCTCGACAAGACCGCTGCACCACTCGTGAAGCTCAAGACTGCATACGCCGACGGCAGCCTGCCGCTCCTGCGCCTGCCGCGCGAGGATGCCGATATCGTTGCTGCAGAGGCCGCGCTGAAGAAGCTCTCGGCCGGCGCGAAGATGATCATCTTCCTCGGCATTGGTGGCTCGAGCCTCGGCGGGCAGACTCTCGCTCAGCTCGGTGGCTGGAACATCCCCGGGGGGGCCGATGCCGAGCAGCGCAAGCGCCCGCGCACGCGCTTCTACGACAATCTCGATGCCTCGACCCTGGCGCTTGCCTTCGAGGGCATCGACCTCGCGAGCACGCGTTTTGTCGTTACGTCCAAATCTGGCGGGACCTCGGAGACGCTCACTCAGGCGCTGGCCGCACTGCAGGCTATCGATGCGGCGGGGCTCGGCGCCCGTTCGGCAGAGCTCTTTCTCGGCATTACCGAGCCGGCGCGCCCTGGCGTACGCAATGGCTTGCGTGATCTATTCTCGAGCCGCGGCATCCCGATGCTCGATCATCCGACTGCCATTGGCGGCCGCTATTCTGCGCTGACCGTCGTCGGGCTCATCCCGGCCATGGCCCGCGGACTCGATCCGCGGGCCTTGCGCGCCGGAGCCGATGCCGTGCTCCAGCAGGCGCTCGCGGCACCGCATCCCTCGGCATCGGCGCCTGCTGTCGGCGCCGCGCTAGCTGTCGCCCTCGCGCGCGAGAAGGCCATCAAAGTCATAGCCTTTATGTCCTATGCCGACCGCCTGCAGCGTCTCGGCGCCTGGTACGTGCAGCTTTGGGCGGAGAGCCTCGGCAAGGGCGGGCAGGGCACGACGCCGCTCGGCTGTCTCGGCCCGCTCGACCAGCATAGCCAGCTCCAGCTCTTTATGGACGGCCCGCGCGAGCACGCGCTCACCGTGCTGCGTGTGAAGAATGCCGAATCAGGTCCCGTCATTGACCCGAAGCTCGCCAAGATCGCCGGTCTCGACGTGATGGCTGGGCGCACGGTGGGCGAGCTGGTGGCCGCCCAGGCCCAGGCCGTGCCCGAGGCGCTGAGCCGCGCCGGCAGGCCAGTGCGGACAATCGACATCGAGCGGCTTGACGCGACAGCGCTCGGCGGCTTGATGATGCACTTCATGATCGAGACGATTCTCGCTGGCTGGCTCATGGATCTCGATCCCTTCGATCAGCCGGCCGTCGAGCTCGCCAAGGTGCTCACGCGCGAGCGGCTGTCCAAGTAGGGCACGGTCGGCCGCATCCCGCGCAGGCGACGGGGATTGCGCGACTCATGGCCGTGCGCCAGCTCACACCCGAGACGATCAACCGGATCGCGGCCGGCGAGGTCGTTGAGCGTCCGGCGAGCGTCGTCAAGGAACTCGTCGAGAACGCCATAGACGCCGGCGCGCGCGAGATCGAGATCGTCACAGCCGGCAGCGGCCTCTCGCTCATCCGCATCACCGACGATGGCTCGGGGATGGACGAGCGCGATTTGACGCTTGCCGTCGAGCGCCATGCGACCTCGAAGCTGCGCGACGAGGATCTCTTCAACATTACGACGCTCGGCTTTCGCGGTGAGGCCCTGCCCTCCATCGGCTCCATCGCGCACCTCGAGATCCGCACGCGCCAATCCGCGGCCGCGCATGGCATGGCGATCACCGTCGATCGTGGGCGCAAGGGCCAGGTTCGCCCCGCAGCGCTCAATCCCGGCACCATCGTCGAGGTGCGCGACCTCTTCTCGGCGACGCCCGCGCGCTTGAAGTTCATGAAGTCGGAGCGCGCGGAGAACCTCGCTATCTCCGAGATGGTGAAGCGGCTCGCCATGGCGCATCCCGAGATCGGCTTCTCGCTGACGACGGGCGAGCGCATAAGCCTGCGCCTTCCAGCGTGTGCGCCGGGGCCGGACGGGCTGCTGAACCGCCTCGGTCGCATCATGGGCCGCGAGTTCATGGCCGATGCGCTTCCCCTCGATGGCTCGCGTGAGGGCGTCCGCCTGCACGGCTTCGTTGGCCTGCCGACGCTGAACCGCCCCGATGCGGGCCTGCAGTTCCTGTTCGTCAATGGCCGGCCCGTGCGGGATCGTCTGCTGCTCGGCGCGCTGCGCGGGGCTTATGGCGATATGGTCCCGAAGGGTCGGCATCCGCTGGTCGCGCTCTTCGTCGAGCTCGATGCGCGCAATGTCGACGTCAATGTGCACCCCGCGAAGTCCGAGGTGCGTTTCCGCGATGCCGGCGCGGTGCGATCGCTGCTCGTCGGTGGCATTCGCGAGGTCCTGGAGCGCGCCGGTCATCGCGCGAGTGCCGAGGGCGGCGCACGGATGCTCGATGTGCTGGCGCGACGCAACGAAACGTCCGCAACGCCTCCATCGTGGGTGCCGCCGCCGCGGCCGAGTTATTCCGCCGGCTTCGGCGAGGCCATGCAGGCGCCGCTCGCGGATTTCGTGGTGGCGCCAGGTGCGCCGGTTCCTCCGCACGATTTCGACGCCCCGCCCGTCTCAGAGGCGGAAACCGCAGACCATCCGCTCGGTGCGGCCCGCGCGCAGCTCCATGGCACGTACATCGTCACGGAGACGAGTGACGGCATCGTCATCGTCGATCAACACGCCGCGCACGAGCGCCTCGTGCTTGAACGCATGAAGGCCATGCTGGCGAACGGCGGCGTCAAGCGCCAGGGCCTGCTGATCCCCGAGATCGTCGACCTCGATGCGGACGAGGCCGCAGCTCTCGGTGAAGCCGCGGATCAGCTCGCCGAGCTGGGGCTCGTGCTCGAACAGTTCGGAGCGAGCGCGATCCTCGTGCGCGAGACGCCGGCGCTGCTCGGCCAATGCGATGTCGCGACACTTGTGAAGGACCTTGCGCGCGAGGTGTTGACCGAAGGCACGACCGGTCTGCTCGAAGCGCGTCTCGAAGCGATTCTGGGCACGATCTCGTGCCACGGCAGCGTCCGCGCCGGGCGCCGCCTTACGGGGCCTGAGATGAATGCGCTGCTCCGCGAAATGGAGGCGACGCCGCGTGCTGGCCAGTGCAATCACGGCCGCCCGACATATGTCTCGCTCTCCCGCGCCGACATCGAGCGATTGTTCGGCAGGCGTTGATCTCCCCCTCTCCCCGCTTGCGGGGAGAGGGTCGGGGTGAGGGGCGGCCGCTTGTGCTGACGTTGACGTATGCCGCCGCCCCTCATCCTAACCTTCTCCCCGTGAACGACGGGGAGAAGGGACAAGGAGGCGCTCGTTGCGAGCTACTTGCCCCTGAACCGCAGCAGCACCGCCTGCGTGTCGCCCCACGTGCGCTGATCGACGACGTCGTAGGCTTCAGGGACGACGACATCCACGCCCTTGCGCTCTTCGAGCACACACAATGCGTCGGGTACCAGCCACCCACCCTTCGCCAGCGCCGCGAGCGCCTTCTCGCCAAGGCCCTTGCCATAGGGCGGATCGAGGAAAGCGACGTCATAAGGCGCCATGTTGCCGGCCGGCCCGAGATCGGTGGCATCGCGCCGCCAGAGCTTGGTCACGCCGGTCAGTCCGAAGGCTTCGATGTTGCGCCGGATGAGCCCGCGCGCTTCGGCCGCTTCCTCGACGAACAGGCAGAAGGCCGCGCCGCGCGAGAGGGCTTCTAGCCCCAAGGCGCCGGTGCCGGCAAAAAGGTCGATCACGCGCCCGCCGTCGATGCGCGCAACGGGATCGCCGTGCAGGAGCCAGTTGAAGACGGCTTCGCGGACACGGTCCGATGTCGGCCGGATGGCATCGTCGCTCGGCGTTGCGAGATTGCGTCCGCGCAGCTTGCCGCCGACGACTCTCATGTCTCGTCCTTGGGCTTCTTCGATCGTGTGCGTCGCGCCTCGGCGTCGTTCTCACGATCGGTGAGGCCGAGCTCACGCGCGACGGCCGGCCCGAGCTGATCAGCAATGACCTTGCGGCGCACAGTCTCGACAGCGCCGGGCGCGAGGTCGAGAAGCTGGAAAGGTCCATATGACACGCGGATCAGGCGGTTCACGTCGAGCCCGAGCACGTTGAGGATCTTGCGCACCTCGCGGTTCTTGCCTTCGCGGAGCGCCATGGTGATCCAGATGTTGTGACCCTGCTCGCGGTCTACCGTTGCCTCGACGGGGCCGTAGCGCACGCCTTCGATCTCGACGCCGTTCTTCAGCTTGTCGAGCGCCGCCTGATCGACCTTGCCGTACGCGCGCACGCGATAGCGGCGCAGCCATCCCGTCGCCGGCAGCTCGAGATGGCGGGCGAGGGCGCCATCGTTGGTCAGCAGCAGCAGGCCCTCGGTGTTGAGGTCAAGGCGGCCAATGGACATGACGCGCGGCATTTCGGGCGGCAGCTTCTCGAAGACCGTCGGGCGGCCTTCCGGATCGCGGTGCGTCGTCACGAGGCCGCGCGGCTTGTGATAGCGCCAGAGGCGCACAGGCTCGGCATCGGGGAGCGGCTTGCCGTTCACCTCGATGCGATCGCTCGGTCCGACATCGAGCGCGGGGCTCTTGATCGTCTTGCCATTGACGCGGACGCGGCCTTCCTCGATCCAGCGCTCGGCTTCACGGCGTGAGCAAAGCCCGGCACGGGCCAACGCCTTGGCGATGCGCATTTCCTCAGTCGGGCGACCGGAGGGCGGCGGCATATAGCGCGGCCGGCGCTGCGACGTGACGATGTGCGGCGCCCGTTCTGGTTCTGCCTTCTGGAGTGACGGCCGACCGGACTTCCTAACGCCCGGGCCTGCAGGGCGCTCGGGCCGCCACGCGTTGCCGGCAGGATCGGCTTTCCGGTCCGACCGCGCACCAGATTTCTGGCCAGTACTGGAGCGCGGTTTGAGGCCAGCGCCTTGGCCGGGCTTGCGATCCGGTCTCGGCCCCGGTTTATGGTCCCGTTCTGCCTGCCCCCCGGCTGGGTTCTCGCCCGCTTTTTGGCTGGGCCTGTGGTCCGCTCTCCGGCCGGCGACCCGGCCCCCGGACCGGGGGGAAAAGGATCGTGGCGGGCGCATTGTAGGAACTCCGGGCTTGAGGGGCGCTTCTGTTGGCTGTATCGCCCGCTCTCATGAACTGGGCCGACAGCTTATGACATCACCGAACGCCGCAAGCCATATGGATCGCGCACTTGTGCTAGCGCGTGCCGCCGCCGATCTCGGCGAGGTACCGGTCGGCGCGGTTATTGTCGCGCCCGATGGCAGCCCTATTGCGGAGGCGTACAATCTCACGCGTACGCGCAAGGACCCGACGGCGCACGCGGAAATGCTCGCCATTCAGCAGGCCGCGCAGATCCTGCAGTCCGAGCGCCTGATCGGCTGTGATCTCTACGTATCGCTTGAGCCCTGCCCCATGTGCGCCGCTGCCATCTCATTCGCACGCGTGCGCCGTCTTTACTACGGCGCCGCCGATCCCAAGAGTGGTGGTGTCGAGCACGGCGCGCGCGTCTTCAGCCACGCGACTTGCCACCACGCGCCGGAGATCTACCCCGGCCTTGGCGAGAGCGAGGCGCGCGCTTTGCTCGAGCGCTTTTTCGCGGGCTTGCGCGAGAGCTAGATTCTCCATCCTCGCCTTCGAGCTCCGCCCGCCGCCGCTCGGCTTCGATCGCGATCAGCTCCGGGGCCGGCATCATCGGAAAGATTCCGTTTTCGGTGAACAGTGCGCAGAGTGGATCGCGATCCATGACGACCGTGCGATAGATCCAGCGATAGCCCCACGTCGTGTCGGCCATGCGGTTTGCCCGCTCACGCCCGATCACGGCAGCCGCGGCCTCGATCTCCAGCCAGCACACGACGAGGTGGACGTACGTCTGCTCGTAGCTACGCGCGCCCTCGGGGAGCCAGATAGGCGCTTGCGGATAGCGGCGCACAAGCTCGTCAAAGATGGGCGCGACTGGATCATGATCTGGCCCACCGAGCAGCCAGAGATACCAGTGCATCTGCTCGTGCAGATACGTGGAGAGCAGAAGATCTTCCGTCTCCGTAAATCGCGTACCGAGCGTCAGGATCGGGTGGCTGTAGGTCGGTCCAGCAGGCACGATGCGAACATGACGCGTGTATTCGAAGCGTTCGAGATTATGGCGGCGACGCAGCGCGGCGAGCCACGTGCGGATGCGCTCCGCCTCGCGCTCGGCTTCGCCTAAGTCGATATCAATGCGGACGCCGTCGTCCGAGCCCGCCATCGCATCCCCCACAGAATGGGGACAATGCCGGATAGACGCGCGCGCGGGAATGTGGCCACTGCAACACTGTGGATAAGTTCATCGGTCGTGCACGCTGTGCAGTGCGCAATCGTGCTTGTCCGGATTGGGGCATGGATCTAGCTCTTGAGCGTGGGCTTCGCGGACCGCAGCGCAGCGGTGGTTCTCAGTCCCGATCACAAATTCAGTATTGCGTTTCGGCAGTTGGAACTCGCCGGGAAAGATGGGGTTTGCCTATTGCGGCAACCCTTTGAAATGGCGCGTGCGCAGAGAGGTGAGCCATGAGGGATTGGCAGATTGGAATCGTAACCGGGATGACGGCAGTCGTGCTGCTGATCTCCGGCCCAGTTCTGAGTTCGGCGCAGGGCGCGGCGCCTGGAACAGTGGCGAGCAAGAACTCCGTCGCAGTTCCGAACGAGGTGGCGGCCCTAATCGACGACTGCAAGGACGATGAGATCAAGGCTGTCGAGCGGCAGCACATATGCACGGAGTTGGTCGGCAATACCCTGCTTCCCGCCGCCGTACGCGCGGAAGCCTTGGTGTATCGCGGCATCGTTCTGCTCGACGATGGCCACGTGAACTTGGCGATGGCCGACTTCGAGGCGTCGATCGTGCTCAATCCGCACGATCCCACGGCGCATGCCTACAGGGGCGAGGTTTTCAAGGCACGTGGTCAGCTCAAGGATGCGCTGGCAGCCTACGACACGGCAATTTCCTTCGACGGCAACAGCGCCGATCTCTTCGCCAATCGGGGTGATCTCCATCGCCAGCTTGGCGCGCCGGCTAAGGCCAAGGCCGATTTCCAGGCGGCCCTGAAGATCGAGCGTCAGCACGATATCGCGATCGCCGGGCTGCAGGCCCTCTCCAAGAAGTGAGGGCCCGCGCCACCTCTCAGTGTGTGTCCTTCATGCCGGCTTCTTTCCGGCGCTGGCGGGCGCGCCGGTCGAGCATGTTGAGGCCCTCGATGAGCGCCGAGAAGGCCATGGCCGCGTAGATGTAGCCCTTGGGCACGTGCGCGCCGAAGCCTTCCGCGATCAGCACCGTGCCAATCATGAGAAGGAAGCCGAGAGCGAGCATCACGATCGTCGGGTTGCGCCCGATGAAGTTCGACAGCGGTGTCGCGGCGACCAGCATGGTTATGACCGCGATGACGACCGCGATCACCATGATCGGCACATGATCCGTCATGCCGACGGCCGTGATGATGCTGTCGATCGAGAACACGAGATCGAGCAGCAGGATCTGGACGATCGCGGCGCCGATGGTCAGGCCGGCGACCTTGCCGTAGGCATCGGGGTTCGGGTCGGGATCGACGCGGTGATGAATTTCCTTCGTCGCCTTCCACACGAGGAACAGGCCGCCGGCGATGAGGATGAGATCGCGCCAGGAAAAGCCCTGCCCGAAGATCGTGAAGAGCGGTGCCGTGAGCTTGACGATGATCGCGATCGTGCCGAGCAGCAGCAGGCGCAGGATGAGCGCCCCGCCGATGCCGATGCGGCGCGCCATTGCGCGGTTCTCTTCGGGGAGCTTGTTGGTGAGGATGGCGATGAAGATGAGGTTGTCGATGCCGAGCACGACCTCCATCACCACGAGTGTCACGAGAGCGGCCCACGCCGCGGGATCGGCGGCGAGTGTCAGCAGGTAATCCATCAGAGGAGGGGCCCTTTCAGGTCCATCGGGTGCGGATCGGAAGACGCGGGAATTTCAGGGATGTGTGGTCTAGCGGGCGTTCGTGCAAGGGGGACGCTAGTGTGATGATCGAGAATTTCGCCCAATCTCGCGGCACGGTATCCAGCGAATTTGCTCGATCTGGATCACACTAGCAAGCTTATGATTCTAGTGTCCCTTTTGATTCCAAAGTTCGCTCGAGACACGAGCATCGAGGTATGGCGAACTTCGGAATCGGGACACTAGCGCATCAGCTCCTTCATGGCCTTGTCGAGGCCGTCGAGCGTCAGCGGGAACATGCGCCCTTCCATGAGATCACTCATGAGCTTGATCGAGGGCGTCCAACTCCAGTGCTGCTCCGGCACCGGATTGAGCCATACAGCGTGCTCGTAGATGTCGGTCACACGCTTGATCCAGGCTGAGCCCGGCTCCTCGTTCATGTGCTCGACGGAGCCTCCGGGTACGCTGATCTCGTAGGGACTCATGGAGGCATCACCGACGAAGACAACCTTGTAGTCGGATGGATACTTGTGCAGGACGTCCCAGGTCGGGGTCCGTTCCGTCCAGCGGCGCTTGTTGTCCTTCCACAGAAACTCATAGAGGCAGTTGTGGAAGTAGAAATACTCCATGTGCTTCATCTCGGCACGCGCCGCCGAGAAAAGCTCCTCGGCGAGCTTGATGTGATAATCCATCGAGCCGCCGATATCGAAGAACATGAGGACCTTCACGGCATTGCGCCGCTCTGGCCGCATCTGGATGTCGAGATAGCCCTTGCGCGCGGTGCCCTTGATGGTGCCGTCGAGATCGAGTTCGTCGGCCGCGCCCTCGCGCGCGAACTTGCGTAGACGCCTCAGCGCTACCTTGATGTTGCGGGTGCCGAGCTCGACCTTGTCGTCGAGATCCTTGAACTCACGCTTGTCCCACACCTTCAAGGCACGGAAGTTGCGGTTCTCCTTCTGGCCAATGCGCACGCCGGCAGGATTGTAGCCTTCGGCGCCGTAAGGCGAGGTGCCGCCCGTTCCGATCCACTTGCTGCCGCCCTGGTGACGACCCTTCTGCTCGGCAAGGCGCTTCTTCAGCTCCTCCATGATCTTGTCCCAGCCGCCGAGCGCCTCGATCTTCTTCTTCTCCTCCTCGGAGAGATAGAGGCTCGAGATGGCCTTGAGCCATTCCTCGGGGATGTTCGCTTCGGCCGCGTCGCTCATGAGCTCGAGGCCCTTGAAGACGTGGCCGAAGACCTGGTCGAATTTGTCGAGGTGGCGCTCGTCCTTCACGAGGGCCGCCCGCGAAAGATAGTAGAAGTGCTCGACGCGCTGGTCGGCGAGGTCGGCCTGGAGGGCTTCCATCAGCGTCAGGTATTCCTTCAAGGTGACGGGCACCTTGGCGGCCTTGAGCTCATGGAAGAAGGTGACGAACATGCGCGGGCTCCGGGAAAATCATCCAGCGCTTATAGCATCTCCCTGGGCCGGCGGAATCCCGGATCGCGGTGGGTTCAGGGCCGCGCGGATCGCCGCTCGGCGAGCAAATTGATGATGTTGGCGACCGCGATGACGGCCCCGCCAAGGAGGACGAACGGGTCCAGCACCTCGGCATAGGCGAACCAGCCCACGAAGGCGATCAACGGCACGCGCAGGTAGTCCATGGGCGTCACGATCGTAGCATCGGCGAGCGCGAAGGCGCGGGCCATGCAGTAGTGGGCCGCAAGGCCGCTCAGCGAGACGAGCCCGAGCCATGCCCAGGCGGTGGGCGTTGGCCAGGTCAGCTGCCCGAGCGTCAGGACGGTCGCATAGAAACCCTGGAAGATGCACAGCCAGAATAGAATGGTGAGTGGCCGTTCGGTCTGCGTGAGCTGCTTCATCCCTATATAGGAGAACGCGTAGCCGACCGCGCAGGCGAGGGCCGAGGCCGTGCCGGCGCTGATGGTCATGCCGACCGGCCGGATGACGATGAGCGCGCCGACAAAGCCGAGCGCGACGGTCGCAAGCCGCGGCAGCGTCATGTGCTCGCGAAGAATGATGGGTGCCAGCAGCGCGACCCAGAGCGGCGTCGTGAATTCCAGCGCGAAAACTTCGGCGAGCGGGATCTGCGTGATGGCCCAGAACCAGGTGAACTGGCCGGCGAAGTGCGTGGCGTTGCGCCAGGCGTGCATGCCGAGCCGCTGCGTTCTGAAGATCGACAACGAGTGGCCGGTTGCCAGCGCAATGAGCACGACGATCGGCAGCGAAGTCCAGCTCCGATAGAAGATCATGTCCATTGTCGGAAGCGTACGCATGGTCTCGCGGCCTGCGACGGCTAGAAGCGAGATCGAGGCGAGCGTGCCGGCCATCCAGAAAGCAGCCAGCACGGCCGATTGCACGGCGCTTCGTGGTGGTGCGATTTCAGTTCTCATCGGCGCGCATCACGATCATCATATGTTGCCCGCGCGAGCGCGCTCGCCGCGAATGTTCAAGATGTTTGCGAGCACCACGACGGCGCCGCCGCCAAGGACCCAGAAATCGAGCGGTTCGGCATAGACGATCATCCCGACGGCCGCGATGAGCGGCAGGCGCAGAAAGTCCATGGGCGCGACGATCGTGGCATCGGCGAATGTGAAGGCCTTGGTGAGCGCATAGTGCGCGGTGAGGCCGAGTATGCCGAGGGCGACGAGCCAGGCGAACGTTACCTGATCAGGAAGAACGAGGCCGTGACCGTACCCGGCCAAGGCACTGCCGAGGACGATCGCGAGACCGATCAAGAGCTGCAAGCCCTGCATCCAGAATAGGATCGTAAAGGCGCTGTCCCCCCTGAGAAGGCGCTTGGTCATCACCATCGAAAGGGCATAGCCGACCGCGGCGATCATGCCGAATGGCGTGCCTTCGCTGAGTGGGATCGCGCCTGGGCGAACGACGATGAGCACGCCGATGAAGCCGAGCGCGGCAGCCCCGGCCCGCCGCACCGTCATTTGCTCGCTCAGCAGAAAAGGGGCGAGGAGCGCCACCCACAGTGGCGCCGTGAACTCGATCGCGGTCAGCTCGGCGAGCGTCATGCGGGTCAATGCATAGAGCCACGAGAGTTGCGCCGCGAAATGAATGAGGCTGCGCACGAGCTGAAGTCCTGGCCGTCTCGAATTGAGGCCGCTGAAGGCCAGGCCCTGCGCCTTCACGATCACGGCGAGGATGATGAGGCCGATGAGCGTCCGCCATACTGTGATCTGAACGGCATCCATGCTGCGCGATGCGGCGCGCCCCGCTACCGCCATCGCGGTAAAGGAGACAATCGCGCCGATCATCCAGATCACAGCCCAGACAATGCGCCCGCGATGATCCAGCGGGGCCGTGGCCTCGACGGGCATTCCAGACTTCCTCCCCACGGCGCTCGGACTGAGGCGCGCTCGATTGTTCGGCGACCATTGCGCGGCGCCGTCAGTATTCACACATGCGAATGTTCGGTTGCCGCCCGGCGCGGCCACTGTATATGGATTTGCAGATGTCCCAACAAGCCGATCTCCGGGGTGGCGGAAGCGAAGCTCGGCAGCTATGCGGATGCGGCGTGGCGGCGTAGGAATATCCAGAGAGAGCGCGCGTCATCGAGGCGAGTGAGCGTTATGGGCAAAGTCAAATACAAGCCGCCGAAAGGCTACAGCGATGCCATGGCCTATCTGCGCGTGCACGATGCCGCCGCGGCCATCGACTTCTATGAGAAGGCATTCGATGCCAAGGAACGCTATCGGCTCACCATGGGCGATTGCGTTGGTCATGCCGAGCTCGAGTTCGGCGAAAGCTGCGTGATGCTCTCAGCCGAGTTTCCCGAGATGGGCGTCGTCGGCCCGCGCAGTCTCGGGGGCACGACCGTGACCATGTGCCTGTACGTCGCTGATGTGGATGCGGTGGTCGAGCGCGCGCTCGCGGCCGGCGCCACGATCAAGCGGCCTGTGCAGGACGAGTTCTACGGCGACCGCACCGGACAGGTGGAAGATCCCTTCGGTTATGTCTGGATGATCCAGACGCGCATGGAGGATGTTTCGCCGAAGAAAATGCAGAAGCGTCTCGATGCCATGATGGCCGGTGCGCCGCAGGCAAAGCCGAAGCCCAAGCCGGCGCAAAAACCCAAGCCACGCGCCAAAAGCAAGGCCTGATCCGACGGACGGCCGGCCGCAGGAACCCATGCAATGCTCGGATTGACCGATCTCTGGCTGTTCGTTGTCGCGGGTCTGCTGCTCAACATCACACCCGGTCCGGACATGGCGTACATCATGGGGCGTAGTGCGCAGCTCGGCGCGCGGGCTGGGGCCGTTGCGGCACTCGGCATCACGGCGGGCTGCTCGGTGCATATTGCGGCGGCTGCGCTCGGCCTTTCCGCGATCCTCGCGACTTCGGCTGAAGCCTTCTTCATCCTGAAGCTCGTCGGTGCGGCCTATCTCGTGTGGGTCGGTATCTCGCTGCTGCGCCACGCGGGTGCGAGTGCAGCCAATGGCGCCAACGGAAAGGCCGCGATCTCACTACGCGGCATCTTCCTACAGGGTTTTCTCACCAACGCGCTCAATCCCAAGGTGGCGCTGTTCTTCCTCGCCTTCTTGCCGCAGTTCATATCGGCGACGGCGCCATCGAAGCCGTTGGCCTTCATCGTTCTCGGGCTTATCTTTTGCACGACCGGTACTGTAGTGTGCCTCTCGATCGCGTGGTTCACGGCGCGCGCTTCTGCAGCGCTCGGCGCGGGTAGCGTCATGCGCACGTGGATCGAGCGCGCACTCGGCGGGCTGTTCGTGTTGATTGGCGTCAGGCTGGCCTTTCTGCAGCGGAGCCTTTGAACATGATCGTGACGCACAGTCGGCCAGAGCCCTATGCCGTCGAGTTCAGTGACGGCAAGCACACAGGGCTTTCCGATGCGATCGTGGCTGATGGTGGACGCGAGGCTGGCTTCAAGCCCTTCGCGCTGCTCGAAGCTTCGCTTGCGACCTGCACGGCGATGACGATCCGCATGTATGCAGATCGCCACGGCTGGGCGCTACCGGGTCTCATAGTGCGGGCGAAGTATGATCCTTCGCGCACCGATGCGCCTGTGCTGCACTACGACATCGACTTTGGCGTCACCAATCTCGGACCGGACATTCGCGAGCGGCTGCTGCGCGTCGCGACGGCCTGTCCCGTGCACAAGGCACTGTCGAAGCCGATGACGGTGGTACGCAGTGAACTCGGCGAGTGAGAGAACAATGCTGTTCATGATCATCGAGCGCTTCAAAGATTGCGATCCCAAGCCAATCTATCGTCACTTGCGTGACAGGGGTCGCGGACTCCCCGATGGCCTCAAGTACATCGACAGCTGGATCGAGCCGAATTTCGATCGCTGTTTCCAGATCATGGAATGCGACGACCCGCGGCTGCTGCAGGAATGGATCCTGCACTGGGGTGATCTCGCCTCCTTCGAGATCGTGCCCGTGGTGCCGTCGAAGCAGACCCGAGAACTCGTCGAGAGCAAGCTCGGCGACCCACAATAGAAAGCGCCTGACATGACGAGCGGCGATACGGGTTCGCGCGATATCGTGACGGGTCCGAAGTGGGATGGTCACTACGCCGAGCCGGGCTACATCTTCGGGACGGCGCCGAATACATTTCTGGCCATCGAGGCGCATCGCTTTGCACCTCGCGGCCGTATTCTCGTGCCGGGTGATGGCGAGGGTCGCAATGGAATTTGGCTGGCGGGCCAGGGCTTTGACGTAACAACCGTCGAGGCATCTAGCGTCGGAGTCGCCAAGGCGCGCTCACTCGCAGCCGAACGTGGTGCGCACCTCGATATTCAAAATGCCAATCTCGATTTCTGGGGTTGGCCAGTAGCCATATTCGACGGAGTTGCGTCTATTTTTGTGCATTTCGAGCCGCTTGTGCGCTCGATTATGCACCGACGCATGCTTTCGGCGCTCAAGCCGGGCGGCATTCTGCTGCTCGAAGCCTTCACGCCGAAGCATGTCGAGAACCGCAAGGCCGGCAGTCGTGGCGGTCCGCCTTCTGAAATGCTGTACACCGCCGACATGCTGCGCGATGATCTGGCTGGTGCGGACGTCGAGCTGCTTCGTGAGGAGGAAGTGACGCTCGACGAGGGCTCCCGGCATCAGGGCCGGGCGCCGGTTGTTCGTTTGATCGCGCGGAGGGCGGCATGAGCGGTGAGGTGGCCTATCCGGCATTTGCCGGCATCGAAGAGCGCATCGACTCTATTGCCATGGATGGCGGTAGCGAGCCGGCGTGCGCTGCGGCCGAGTTGCTCGCCATCGGCGAGCGTGTGCTCGAAGCCTGGGTGCGCGCGCGGGGCGAGGCGCCGACGGAAGCGAGCAACGGGGGGTTCCGTCTGTTGGCGCTGCATCGCCAGGGCGCGCGGGGTGAGCCGTCATTCGACGCCTGTCGCGAGACCTGCCGCGAGTTGGTCTATCACTGCAATCTCATTGCCCTCGAGCCGGATCATCGCGATGCCGGACACCGCCTGACGCTCGCGGCTATGATCACTCGGCATCTCATGCTGTTCGTCAGTGGCAAGCTCGGGCTCGCAGGGCTCAGCGAGTTATACTGCTCGCCGATGCGACTGCGCGCGTCCGGACATTGAACCTGCCGGCTCGCAGCCGGATGATGCGACCTTGTGAAGCCATGATGACGGCGGATGGCTTCTCTGAGTGCACGGAACGTCGCGCCGGGTCGCCATGCCCGCGGCTTGGATGTAGAGTGCCGCGCCATGCGCGATGCCACCGGAGAAACACCCCAAGCGGGCTCGAGAATCGCGGCCGTCGAGGCCGAGAGCTTTATCGTCGTACCTGGACGCGCCGATGCCGGGCTCATCCTCTTATGCGACCACGCCGGCAATGCTTTCCCGCCGGAGTACGGCACGCTCGGCCTGCCGGAGTCGCAGCTTCGCCGCCACATCGCCTATGACATCGGCGCGGCCGCCGTCACGCGCGCGATCGCCGCGGCGCTCGACGTGCCGGCCGTACTGACGCGCTTCTCGCGCCTCCTCATCGATCCCAATCGCGGAGCCGATGATCCGACGCTGATCATGCGGCTCTCGGATGGTGCCGTGATCCCCGGCAACCGACATCTCGATGCGGCCGAGCGGGAGAAGCGCGCGGCGCGCTACTATCGGCCCTATCACGACAACATTGAGAACGTGATCGAGCGCTGCGTTGGCGCAGGCGTGCCTCCATCAATCATCTCGATCCACAGTTTCACCGAGAGCTGGAAGGGCGCGCCGCGGCCGTGGCATGTCGGCATTCTCTGGGATCGCGATGCGCGGCTTTCAGGCCCCATGCTCGACTATTTCCACGCCGATGGTGGTCTTATCGTCGGCGATAACGAGCCTTACAAGGGGAGCCTCGAAGGCGACTGTCTATGGCAGCATGCAACCGCGCGCGGGCTTCCGAACGCGCTCATCGAGATCCGTCAGGATCTGATCCGCGATGCCCAGGGTCAGCGGCAGTGGGCCGAACGGATCATTGCGCTGGTTCATGCGTTGAAAGGGCGGCCGTATATCAATCTCGACCGCCTGTGATGCGGCATTGAGCACAGGAGAAGTAAGCCATGGCGAAATTCGACAAGGCGACTACGACCGAGCTCGAAGCGGCGGCCTTCCGCCGGCTCGTCGAGCACCTGCGCACGCGCAGTGACGTTCAGAACATCGACCTGATGAACCTCGCCGGCTTCTGCCGCAACTGCCTCTCGAACTGGTATCAGGAGGCAGCCAGCGCAAAGGGGCAGGACATCAGCAAGGACGAGGCGCGCGAGATCGTCTACGGGATGCCGTACAAGGAATGGCAGGCCAAGCATCAGAAGGAGGCCTCTTCCGAGCAGAAGGCCGCCTTCGAGAAGTCCAAGCCGCAAAGTCACTGAGAATTCGCACACACGCCAGCGCGGGAGAGTCCCCTCTCCCCGCAAGCGGGGAGAGGGTTAGGGTGAGGGGCGGGAACTTGAGCAACGTTTGCGTTTGCCGCCGCCCCTCACGCCGACCCTCTCCCCATTGAAGGAATGGGGAGAGGGAGAAGATCACTATGCCGAAGCCTGTTACACCGCGCCTTTGCACGGACTGCATTGCGGTCGATGCCAAAGGGCGCGTGCTGCTGATTAAGCGCGGACATCCGCCTTACGTCGGCCACTACGCGCTGCCCGGCGGCTTCGTCGATATCGGCGAGACAGTGGATGATGCCTGCCGCCGCGAGCTCATGGAGGAGACGGGCGTCAAGGCCGGCAAGCTCCACCTCGTCGGCGTCTACTCCGATCCCAAACGCGACCCGCGCTTTCATTCGGCGGCCGTTGCCTATCTGACGCGTGTGCGTGCGCCGAAGGCGACGGCTGGGGACGATGCTGCGGCGGTGGAGTGGATCGACGACTGGCGCAAGGTGGATCTGGCGTTCGATCACAACATCATCCTGCGTGATGCCATGCGCCTCCTCGACAAACTGTCGACCGGCGCCTGAGCGCACAGTGCTTCAATAGAACTGGGATAGGTGATGACCGGAATTCTCCGGCCGGTTACGGCGTTGTTGCTCAGTGCCTCGATCCTGATGATGGGCAATGGGCTGTTCGGCGTACTCGTGCCGATCCGTGCCGATATCGAGCACTTCTCGTCTTTCGATATCGGCCTCATGGGCTCGTTTCACTTTGCTGGCCTCATGATCGGCTGCCTGCTCTGGCCGCGTGTCATTGCCACGGTCGGCCACATACGTGCCTTTGCCGCCTCGACGGCACTGGCGACGATGACGCCGCTCATGCACGCCATGTGGACGGCGCCGTGGATGTGGTGGGGGCTGAGGGCGATCAACGGCCTCGTGTTCGCCGGCCTGTTCATGATCATCGAAAGCTGGCTGACCGGTGCATCGCAGCCCGAGAACCGCGGCCGCGTCCTCGGCGCTTATGCGATGACCAACCTGACGGTCGTCACGGTCGGCATGCTGCTCGTGTCCGCCGGGCAGCCGGCGAGCTTCGAGCTCTTCTCGCTCGTCGCCATCCTGTACTCGCTCGCGGCCGTTCCTATCGCGCTGACGCGGCAGAGTGCGCCGCAGCCGCCTCCAAGAGCCAAGATGCGGCTCGGATGGTTGATTACGGTATCGCCCGCTTCTGTGTTCGGCTGCTTCGCCGCGGGGCTCGTGAACTCCGCTTTCTGGACGTTCTCGCCGCTGTTCGCGCAAGGCGCGGGGCTATCGGTACGCAATACGTCATTCTTCATGTCGCTGGCCGTGCTCGGGGGTGCCGTCAGCCAGTGGCCGATCGGCCGGCTGTCGGACAAGGTGGGACGACGGGCCGTGGCGATTGTCGTGTGTGTGGTCGCGGCCTTGGCCGGCACATCCCTCTATGCAATGTCGAGCGCCGGTGTGGCAGCTTTGTTCGGCCTTGCCGTTCTCTATGGCAGCATGGCGTTCACCGTCTACACGCTCTGCGTCGCGCACGCGAATGACCTCGTGCACAGGAAGCGCGCGGTCGAGGTGTCGAGCGGCCTGCTGCTTGTCTTCTCGGCAGGTGCCATCCTCGGGCCGATGTTGGCTTCGGCTATGATGCAAGCCTTCGGGCATGGCGGATTGTACCTTCACACCGCGGTGGCCCATGCCAGCATTGCACTCGTCATGCTGTTGCGTGCGCAGATGCGGCCGAAACCGCCGACAGAGCGATCAGAGCCGTTCGTCATCGTGCCGAAGACGACACCCGCCGTCTTCGAACTGGATCCGCGCGGGGATCGCACTGAAGAGCCATCGACAGGTGCCGCCTCGCCGCTGAGCGACGCTAGAAGCTCGACCAGAGCAGGGTGAGGCCCGCGACGAGCAGGATCGCGAGGACGAGCCGGTCATAGCGGTGATCATCGAGTAGGCGGTAAATGCGCTGCCCGATGAAAGCGCCGACGAGCGTTCCGGGCAGCGCGAGCAGTGCCGCGTGGCCGAGTTCTGCCGTCACGAGGCCGGCTGCCGCGTGCGCCATCAGCGACACGCTCAAGATCGTCAGATTGAAACCCTGGAAGACGGCGCGGCGCGCATCCTTGTCCCAACCGCGGAGGCTCGCCCAGATGGTTGGAAGCGCGCCCGAGAGGCCCGCAAGTCCACCGAGAACGCCGCCTGCGAGTCCGACGATACCGTCCGCGATGCGACCGCCCCAATGGATGGTCGGGCGAAAGCTACCGAGCAGCATGATCGCGCAATAGGTCGTGACCACGAGCCCGACGCCGAGCTTCACCGTCTGTACCGACACGACCACGAGCAGCCATGTCCCGAGCGGAATGCCGATGAGGCCGCCGATCAGAAATGGCGTGAGGCGGCGCCAGTCGAGCGCGTGCCAGATCGAGGGCAGCGACTGAAGCTGCGCGACGACGGAGCAGACGAGGACGAGCGTCGCTGCGACGGTGACGGGCAGCGCGTGCAGCCAGAGCACGAGCGCCGTCATGCCTGTACCGAAGCCGGTCAGCCCGTTGACGAGCCCGCCCGCGAAGGCGCCGGCAATGATGAGCAGCATTTCCGCAGTCATGAGGTGGCAGCCGATTGGTTTGGCTTGAAGCCGGGGCTAGGCCCGGCGTGGAGCGGGGAGGAACCGGCAGGGCGCCGGCAGGTGATGCGAAGGCTTACCTGGTGTTGCCTTCGATTTCGCAGCAAACGAGGCGATAGCCCCAATCCACACTGTCGAGTTCCAGAAGATGTTTGTTCCGTTGTGCCCAGCGGCCGCTCGAAAGGTCGGCCTGCAACTTTGCCAAGCCGGCCTCAGCATCGATCCGCGCGAAGGCAGACATGGCGTTGCGTACTTTGGCGCTCAGATAGGCTTCCGGTCTGCGCCAATAGGCGCAGAGCAGCCCGTCGGTGCAATCATGAGGGATGAGAACGGGCAGGATGCGCGCAGGCCCGATCCCGCGTGCCAGTATCCGAGTGAGCGTGTCCGCGCTGGGGAAGATCTTGCGGTCGTTGGCTGCGATTTCCGGGAAGTAGTCTTCCGTCAGCCAGAATGGTGCTGCATCCGGCACCCATGTGAACAGGACGGCGCGTTTGCTCACGACGCGCGCCATCTCGCTGAGGCCGAGCTCCAAGTCGGACCAGTGGTGGATGGTGAGAATCGCCATGGCCGCATCGACCGAGGCCGTCTCCAGCGGCAGCGCCTCGGCCGACCCCTGTATGCACGGCGGGGCTCCAGCCGGACGTTGCGTTATCATCACTTCGGACGGCTCGATCGCGATGACAGCGCGATCCAGCGGCTCGTATGAACCGGTACCGGCACCAATGTTGGCTACGCTTGTTGCGTCTCCGAGCGCAGCATGGATAGCGGATGCGATCCGCTGGTCCGGCAGCCGCGCCTCAGCATAGTTTCTTCCGATCGTATCGTAGAGAGCCATCTGTACAGCCACAGAGTTCAGATCTCGACGATCAGCTTGCCCGTGACCTGCCGCTTGTCGAGCGCCGTGATGGCTTCGCCGATACGCGCGAGCGGGTAGGAGGCATGAACGTGCGGCTTGAGCCGGCCCTTGGCGCACCAATCGAGAACCTCGATCATGTTCGCGCGGTGCTGTTCGGGCTCACGCATGATCATCTCGCCCCAGAAGACGCCGACGGCAGCGGCGTTCTTGAGCAGGAAGAGATTGAGCGGGATCTTCGGGATGCTGCCTGCCGCAAAGCCGATCACGAGCAGGCGGCCGCCCCAGGCAATGGAGCGCAGTGCCAACTCGGAATAATCGCCACCGACGCAGTCATAGACGACATCGACGCCCTTGCCGCTGGTGAGTTCGCGCAGGCCGTTCTTGAGGTCCGTCGTCGCGTAGTTCAGCAGCTCATCGGCACCATGATCGCGGCATACGGCGAGCTTCTCCGCACTCGAGGCGACCGCGATCACGCGCGCGCCCATGAGCTTGGCGATCTCGACGGCGGCGAGGCCCGCGCCACCCGAGGCACCGAGCACGGCCACGCTCTCGTCAGCCCTGAGGCTGCCTCGATCCTTGAGGCCATGCATGGCCGTACCGTAGGTGACGCTGATGCCGGCGGCGGTCGCATCGCTGACGCCATCAGGTATCGGGATCATGAGCTTGGCGGGCACAGCCACCTTCTCGCGCGCGCCACCCCAGGCGATGTAGCCGCACACGCGCTGGCCCGGCTTCAGGTCGCCGACACCCGTGCCCACGGCCTCGACCACGCCCGCGATCTCGGCCGCCGGTGAGAACGGAAGGTCCGGTTTGAACTGGTATTTCCCGCGCGTGATCAGCGTATCGAGGAAGTTCAGGGCTGCCGCACGGACCCGTACCACGACCTCGTCGGGGCCGGGCTGGGGATCGGCGATCTCCTCGATCACGATAGCCGCGGGTCCGTCCAGCGACTTGCACAGGGCGGCCTTCATGTGACACCTCCTCTTCGAATCTAGTGTCCCGATTCCGAAGTCGCCATACCTCAATATTGACGCGTCGAGCGAACTTCGGAATCAAAAGGGACACTAGAGCCATGTTGTTCCTAGTGTGATTCAGATCGAGAAATTCGCTCAGTACCGAGCCGCGAGACGTGGCGAATTTCTCGATCATCACAATAGAGTGCCCACCGAGCGGGAGCGCCCACCCTATGAGCACGGTCCCGGCCCAGCCCGTCAACCGCGGCTACTTCGGCATTGGTGCCGAGCGCATATCCAAAAGCCTCAACATCGGCAACCTCATGCGCTCGGCGCACGGGTTCGGCGCGAGCTTCACGTTCACCGTCGGGGCAACGTATCAGGCGCGCGAGGCCGCTGCCGATACCTCCAAGGGCGTCCAGCATCTGCCCCACTACAACTGGGCGCGCATCGAGGACATGGTGTTGCCGCAGGGCTGCAGGTTGGTCGGCGTCGAGCTGATCGACGAGGCGATCGAGCTACCGAGCTTCCGCCATCCGCTGCGCGCGGCTTATGTGGTGGGGCCGGAGCGGGGCTCGCTCTCGCCCGAGATGCTTGCACGTTGCGACTACACCGTCAAAATACCGACGACGTTCTGTATCAACGTGGCCATGGCGGGGGCCATCGTCATGTATGATCGCGTACGTTCGCTCGGCCGATTCGCGGCGCGGCCGGTCGGAGAGGGCGGGCCGATCGTCGGCCCTGAGCCGCACGTGCAGGGTGGGCGCATGATCCGCCGCGAGGAACAATAGCCGCACCGCGGACGTAGTGCGTCGAGGGACGCCGTACGAGAATGGAGATTTGCAGGCACATGTCTCATCGGGGATGGACGCGCGCCGCGGTATTGCGAACCGCCGCTACGGTGGCGGCCGTGGCGCTCGCAGGCAGCATCGCACTCGCGCAGAACGTCAAATCCATCGGCACGTTTTCGAGCTGGACGGCTTTCACGCACGGTGAAGGCACGAGCCTCTTGTGCTTCGCGACGGCGCAGCCCACCAAGCAGGAGCCGGCTGGCGCCAAGCGCAGCCCCGCCTTCATCTACGTGTCGAGCTGGCCGAAGGACGGCGTGAAAGCCGAGGTAAGCGTGCGCGTCGGTTATCCGCTGAAAGGCGGCAGCGAGGTGACGCTGTCGGTCGGCAACACGAGCTTCAAGCTCTTCGCGCATAATGATCGTGCTTATATCGCCGACGCGGGCGACGAGCTGAAGCTGCTCGATATCATGCGCAAGGGCTCGACGATGACCGTGGTCGGCACGTCCGAGCGGGGCACGACGACCACCGACACCTACTCGCTCGCCGGCATTTCGCAGGCGCTTCAGGCGGTCACGACGAACTGTAAGTGAAACTGTTCCCCTCTCCCAGCGCGCGGGGAGAGGGTTAGGGTGAGGGGCGGCGGCAAACGCAAACGTCGCGCAAGTTCCGGCCCCTCATCCCGACCTTCTCCCCGTGAACGACGGGGAGAAGGGGAAGTGGGCTACGACCCCGGCTTCTGCGCGCGCAGCCGCGCGATCGTCGGCAAGATGTTGCGGTCGAGCGTGCTTCGCGAGATCGGGCCGACGTGCTTGTAGGCCACGCGCCCCTGCCCATCGATGACGAAGGTTTCCGGCATCCCGTAGACACCCCACTCGATCGCTGTGCGCCCGGTCGTGTCGGCGCCAATGGCGGCGAATGGATTGCCGTAGCGGCTGAGGAAGCGGCGCGCATTTGCGGCAGCATCCTTGTAGTTGACGCCGACCACGGGCACCTTCGTCTTCTGCGCAAGCTCGATGAGCAGTGGATGCTCCTCTATGCATGGCCCGCACCACGAGGCCCAGAAATTGACGACCGTCACCTCGCCCTTCTGGAGAAGCTCGGAGGTGAGCAGCGGCACAGTGCGTTGCCCTTCCTGCAGTCCGTCGATCGCGGTGAGCGCGAGCGGCGGCGCCGGCCTACCGATCAGAGCCGAGGGAAGTTTCGACGGGTCGCCCTTGGTCAACGCGAACGCGAACAAAACGGCCATAGCGCCGAACAGGAGAAGCGGCGCCAGGATGAGCAGGGGGCGCTTGCGACCTGAAGCCGGCGGTGCCTCGGTGACTTGATCCGTCATCGCGCACTGTCCTCCGCCTGCGAGCGCCGGCGCACGCCGCGCGCTTCGAGCGCGTCGAGGGCGCGCTGATGGCGTCGACCGTCGAGGATCAGCCACGTTATCAATCCGGCCATCACGATTGCGACGACGGCATAGGACGCGATGATGAAAGCGGCGTGCGGTCCAAGATCCATGATGCTCAGCCTTTCGCGGTCGCAGGCACTCTACTGCCTGCGTGGCTGACATGGGCGAGCGTCAGTGCCTTGACGCGTCGGCGGAGGATCTCGTTGCGCATGGCCGTCAGATGCATGGCGATGAACGCGAGCATGAAGCCGACGGCCATGACGAGCAGCGGCACCAGGATCGATGAGTGAATGCTCGGCCCGCCGATGCGCAGGACGCTCGCCGGCTGATGCAGCGTATTCCACCAGTCCACCGAGAACTTGATGATCGGCAGCAGCACGACACCGACGAGGGCGAGGATCGCGGTCAACTTGCCGGCCAGCGTCTCGTCATCGAGCGAGGAGCGCAGCGCCATGAGCCCGAGATAGAGAAAGAAGAGGATCAGGACCGAGGTCAGTCGCGCATCCCACACCCAGTACGCGCCCCACATGGGCCGGCCCCAGAGCGCGCCCGTGACGAGCGCCAGGAATGTGAACGCTGCGCCGAGCGGCACCGCTGCCTTCGCCGAGACGTCCGCGAGCGGATGGCGGAACACGAGGAGGCCGAAGCTCGAGATCGCGACCAGAAGATAAATGCCCATGGCGAGCCACGCCGAGGGCACGTGAATGAACATGATCTTGACGGTTTGGCCCTGCTGGTAGTCGGGCGGCGCCGAGAAGAATGCGAGGTAGAGCCCCACCGCAATGAGGCTAGCGGCAAGTCCGCCGACCCAGGGCAGCAGGGTCGCGCTCAGCGACATGAACCGGGTTGGATTTGCGAGACTTTGGGCGGTCGTCTGCATGGCGCTCACTTAGATACGGTTGAACCACCCGGCAAGCGGTCGCGGCATTCGCGCGCATTCCCGGGCCCCCCGGCCCCATATCACCCGCGGGGTCAGCCCGCGACGACGGGCTTCAGCGCCTCGATCAGCAGACGCACCTGCACGCCCTCATCGCCGACGGCGAGCTGGGCCGCGAACCAATCCTGCACCATGCGGCAGACCCGCTCCGGCGGGGCCCGCGCAAGCGAGCGGGCATCCGAGAAGAGCTGAAGGTCCATCGGGCTCCAGCCGCGTTTGGCGAGCTGCATCGCGAGCTGGTCGTAGTCCTCGCGCGTCGGCTGGCGATGCTGTGCCGGAGTACGGCGGCCCTCGGCAATGGCCGAGAAGATGGCGGCGGCCTGTTTCTGAAGTGCAGGCATGTGCTCGGATGACCGCGTCAGCTCGACGATCAGCGGGTCGGTCTCGCCCTGCGAGATGAAGCCGTAGCAGGCATCGACGCTGTGTCGCGAGAGGCGCTCGAGATTGTCGAGGAATGTCGTCGCCACCGATTTTAGCTGCTGCGGGCTTGCGGCGAGCGCGTCGGTGACGTGCTTGCGGCGCAGCGCGACAAGCTGCTCGGCGAGATGCTGGGCGATGGCCTTGTCTGCCTTGCCCTCTCCCTTGAGGCGCGCAGTGTCGCGCACGCGCTCTTTGTACCAGTCGGGGAACTCGGACTTGAGAAGCTGCCAGAGCGCGACCCGCTGGAACTGGCGATCGACCTCGTTCGGATCGCTCGCATAGTCGGCCGCCGTCGGCTTGCGGCTCTCGGGAATGGCTGCGACGACCGGCGGCCCCCCCTTGGTTTCGGGGGCGGTCGCCGATGAGACGCGGTTCATGAGCGGATCGAGCTGACCCGTAGCGTGCAGCGCATAGACGCCGCCAACGAGGATGATCAGGACGAGCGCGGCAATGGCCATCTTGGGAAAGCGGCGGCGGGGCGGCTCGTCAGCCCAGGCGTCATCCTCTTCACCAGCGCGCGGCGGCATGGAATTGCCGCCTGCCTGCTGGGAAGTGCGTCCGAGGTCAGCGGGCTCGGCGCGCGGCGCACCCGGCTCGGTTCTCGGTTGGCCGGCGATCGGCTGGCGGCTTAGAGGCGCGGCAGCACCAGATTGGCGTGCGGCAACGTCGCGCGCGCGACGTGCGGCTTCCTCGCGCCGGGCGGCCTCGGCGGCGACCACCTCGCGCGTGCCCGCCGCTGCCCGGTCGGTCTTGTCCAGTAGCCCGCCCTCTCGGCCGGCCGGTTCCTTTGCAATTGGCGCGCGATCGCGCGGCGTGTCTGCAGGATCCTTGGCACTGGGCGCGGCGCTCGTGCTGTCTGACGGGCGCGCAGAACTCGGCGCTGGAGCGGATGTCGCCGGGGACTGAGCTGGAGCTCGTGGAGGTGCCGGTGGGGTTGGTGTCTCTGCCTTCTTGGGGAATGCCTCAGCTGCCGGCTTCCACTCGTCAAAGCCTTGACGCCACACGAGATCTGTCGGCAGCAGGTAGCCGAGCTCGATGATCTTCTCCATCTCGGCGGCGCTGATCGGACCGTGCTGCTGCCCGTCGCGCGCCAAATACCATTCAGGGGCTTGATCGGCTTGCGACATGAGTCCCGTTGTTCTCGAAGTGCTGTTGGCCGGTCATACCCGACTCGGCGGGCATGCTGCCGGAAACGCTGGCCGAACGCGGCGCGCGTGCCTCTATTACCACACCTGACGACGCATCGTCGCCCATTGCGGCAAAATTCAGAAGTTTTGCGCCGGCGCGATCATCCGCCGCCCAAGTGGACGCGCGCATTAGACCGCTCGAGCCAAGCTAGGCAACAACCGCGGCATCCAGGTGGCAGAGGCCTCAGGTCGCATCCTTGAATTGTGCGTCAACGGGGACTTTGTAGGCGTTCGCGAGCCGGTTGGTCATGTTGGCGAGGCCGACGACCGCATAGAGCTCATTGATCTGAGCGTCGGTCGCACCCTTGGCCCGGGCCGCCGCCGTGTGCGAGGCCATGCAGTACTCGCAGTTGTTCGTGATCGAGATGGCGACGTAGACGAGCTCCTTGGTCAGGGGATCGAGATGCCCCGGTCCCATGATCGCCTTGAGGCTTTCCCAGGTGTGCTTGAGCATGCGCGGCTCGTGCGCGAGGTAGCGCCAGAAGTTGTTGACCGACTTGACCTTGCGCGTCGTCATGATGTCGTCGAAGACGGCGCGCACCTCGGCGCTTGCAGTGCGGGGATCGACGGGCTTCATCGGATGCTCCTTCCAGGGTCAAGTTTCGGCCGACTGTCCCGCAGAGTGTCGGCGCGCGTCAATGAGGTGGAGACAGCCATGAGCGATCCCGCGGCAGGAGAGTTGGACAAAGCGACGGTCGCTGCGCTCGATGTCCTCGACCGCCACATGGCCGCTCTCAATGCGCGGGACGCCGAGGCGCTCGCCGCGACGCTCCATTTTCCGCATTACCGGCTCTCGGGGGCCGGCATGCGCATCTGGGGGACGCCTGATCGGTACTTCGACGATTTCCGCGAACGAGCCGGAGGTGACTGGCACCACAGTGCCTGGGACTTCCGCAATTTCATTGCGGCCTCGGCAGAGAAGGTGCACCTAGACGTCCAGTTCACGCGCTACCGTGCCGATGGTTCGGCGATAGCGAGCTACCGCTCGATCTGGATCGTTACCCGCATCGATGGCAGGTGGGGGGCGCAGCTTCGCTCCAGCTTCGCGCCGTGAGCCCTATCTCACCGGCGGTGCCGCGTCCTTGAACAGCGCACGGGCATTGCCATGCGCGATCTTCGCTGCGATCTCTGGCGACAGATCCGCGAGCCAGCGCCGATATCCGGCGATGATATCGCCGTAGCTTGCCCAGCGTTCATTGATCCAGGTATCCGAGCCGATCAGGAAGCGGTCGGGATAGCGCTCGAACATGGCGCGCCACGTGGGCGACAGGCGACCACCCTCGGTGATGCCGCCGCGGTACGAGAGCTCGCCCCAGAGTGTCGGGTGTTTGTCGAGCAGCTCCGCAACGCGTGCCGGATCGAGCGAGAAGCCGGTGTGCGCCCAGATGATGCGGCTCTTGGGGTTGTGCGCGAACAGGATCTCGACGGCCTCGGCATCTGCGTGGGCGTGCAGATAGAGATCGTGCGCCACGGCGAAGTCGACGGTCTTTCGGACCCAGTCGGTGGCAGCGGCGCGCCCCGTGAGATGGAACTCGCCGACCCCGCGATAGCCGCCGCGTTTGTACTCTTCGCGCACGAGGTCCTGGATCGACGGATCGTTGAACCAGCTGCCGATGTCGGCGCGAATGCGGTAAGGCCGGATGAACGGGACGACCCAAAGGCCGCCGGCTTTGCCCTCTGCCTGCGCGGCGACCAGGGCGTGGGTGCCGGTATTAGGCCGGCTCGTCGCGAGGATACCGGTGACGCGATGCTTGCGGAAGAGCGCCAGCACTTCGTCGAGCTGGAAGTAGGGCTTCGGCTCCCAGTTGTAGTGAAGATGGGCGTCGAAGATCTCGATCGGCTCGTCGGCGTCAGCGCGCGTTGCCGCGCCGAGTAGGACGATCGTCCCAATGAGAACTAGCATCCTGCCGAGGTGCCAGCCGGGCTTTAAACCCTTCATACTTTAGCTCCGTTTGCGCCGCGGTTTTGGTTATGCGCTCTCGTGCGAGCTTCATCCGGCGATATCAGCCCGTCAACTGCGCGGCCTGATCGGCATACGCACGATCGGTGCAACCGCCGGGGTTTGCGACGAAGCTCGCGCCATCATGCTCAATCCACTGGCAGGGCTCCCGAATCTGGAATTCTCAAATTGACGTATGTCCGTACCAATGCAATCTTGCGCCCGTTCGCGCGGGTGTGGTCATTGATGCCGGCACGCATGGACCAAACGAGGTCTGGGGAGGCCTTTAGATGCAGGATCGACCGGTAAGTGCGGGCGATACCAGCGTGCTGCCGTCCGAGGCAGCGCGGCTGCGTTGCCGCGCGGGCGAGTTCACGGGGCATACGGCAGGGCAGGCGCCGGGCTATGTGCAGGGCAATCTCTGCATTCTGCCGAAGGCCTATGCGATGGACTTCGCCGCCTTCTGCCAGCGCAATCCCAAGCCGTGCCCAGTGATCGGCATGAGTGCGGTCGGCGATCCGTCGCTACCCGATCTCGGCGACATCGACATTCGTACGGACGTGCCGCGCTATCGCGTCTTCAAGGATGGCGTGTGCGTCGACGAGCCGACCGATATCCGCGCCTACTGGACGGACGATCTCGTGTCGTTCGTGCTCGGGTGCTCCTTCTCCTTCGAGCAGCCGCTGCTCGACGAGGGCATCCCGCTCCATCACATCGGGCGTGACACGGTCGTGCCGATGTATCGCACGTCGATCGACTGCGAGCCGGCCGGGCCGTTCAGCGGCAAGATGATCGTATCGATGCGCATGATGACGCCGGCCGATGCTATCCGCGCCGTACAGGTGACATCCCGCTTTCCCGCCGTGCATGGCGCGCCCGTGCACATCGGTATTCCCGAGGCGATCGGCATCAATGACATCATGAAGCCCGACTACGGCGACCCGCCGCCGGTTGTCGATAAGGGAATGCTTCCCGTATTCTGGGCGTGCGGTGTAACGCCCCAGTCCGTCGTTCTGAATGCGCGCCCGCCGCTCTGCATCACCCACAAGCCGGGATCGATGCTTATAACAGATCGGCTGAACAACAAGCTGGCGGCGTTGTAGGAACCTGCCGATCTGATTGCAATTTTCCAAAGGGAGGAAGTGCTGATGAAGTTCAAACTGCCTGCTGCCTGCGTAGCTGCGACCCTCGCGGCCGCGGTGTCCATTCCCGTGTGGGCACAGGACGTCGATACACGCACATTCAATGCCGTCGGTACCTGGAACTTCCTGACCAACTGGCAGAAACTGGAGCAGCCTTTCTGGACGGAAGATCTGCCGAAGGCGACGGGCGGCAAGCTCAAGGGCAATATCAAGTCGATCACCGAAGTGAACCTGAAGGGCACCGAGGTCATTCGCCTGCTCAAGCAGGGCGTGTTCGACTTTGCCGCGGCTCTTCCGATCTACGTCGAGGACGGCGGCGCAATCATCGAGGCATCGGACATTGCGGGCGTCGCGCGCGACTTCAAGATGGGCCGTGCAGTCGTCACCGCCTGGCTTCCCGAGATGCAGAAGGCCATGGCGCGCAACGGCGCGATGATCCTCGGCACGTTCCCCTTCCCTGAGCAGGTCTTCTACTGCAAGGGCGATATCAAGAGCATCGCCGATCTGAAGGGCAAGAAAGTCCGAGTTCAAGGTACGTCACAATCCGATTTCGTCGCCGCGCTCGGTGGCGTCGGCGTGACAATCGCGTTCGGCGAGGTCGTGCCGGCGCTCGAGAAGGGCGTCACCGATTGCGGTATCACCGGCACTATGCCCGGCTACAAGGCCAAGTGGGGCGAGGTGGTAGACACGTTGTTCCGCCTGCCGGTCGGCTACACGGTCGGCATCTGGGCCGTGAACCTGAATACATGGAACAAGCTGTCGCAGCCGACCAAGGATGCCATCCAGGCCGAGATGAAGAAGCTCGAGGACAAGTCCTGGGCGGTCATCGAAGCCGAGACGGAAGAGGGCGTCGCCTGCAACACCGGCGGCACCTGCTCGGTCGGCCCGACGGGCAAGCTCAAACTGGTCAAGCCGTCTGCGGAAGACTTCAAGGCGCGCGACAAAGCCCTCAATGAGGTCGTGCTGGCGCGCTGGGCGAAGCGCTGCGGAGCCGAGTGCGCTTCGACGTGGAATGAGCTTGTCGGCAAGACCTACGGCTTGACGGCCAAAGCTGAGTAAAACGTCTCACAGATGGGGGAGGCCCGGGATAATCTCCCGGGCCTTTTGTTTGCAATGGTCGATATGCTTCGCACGATCCTGTCCGCGATGCCGCTCTGGCAGTTCGCGGCGGTCGCAATCGTGCTCGTACTCATGGTGCTGTTCCGTGAAGTGCTCTGGCGCGTGACGAGCGCCGTCGCGCTTGTCGGCGTCTGGCTCGGCGGCACTCTGCTGTTCACGGCCGCCATCATCGTCACAGCCGAGGTATTGCTGCGCAAGGGCACCGGCGCGCTGCTCGGCACGAGCTTCATGTTTTCCGGCTCGGACGAGATCTCCGGTTATCTCTTCGCCGTCGGGACCAGCCTTTCCATGGCCTATGTGATGGTGACGAAAGGCCACGTGCGCATCGACGTTCTCTATGCCCAGTTTGGGCCCAAGGCGCGCGCCACCATGGATATGATCGCGCTTGTCGTCCTGGCGATCTTTGTCGCCGCGATGCTCGAGCGCGCAATTGATGTCGCGACCACGAGCTATGTCGAGCAGATCCGATCGAATACGCAGCTTCGCATTCCACTAGCCTGGTCGCAGATTCCGTGGGCGTTCGGTATCGGACTGTTCTTCGTGGTCATTCTACTGGCAATCTTCCGTTCGACGGCGGCGCTGCTGAGCGGGAATTTTGCCGTCGTGAACGCTATTGCAGGCGTTTCGACCACGGAGGAGGAGATCGAGGCCGAGATCAAGGGGCTCGATGTACGCAACCGCACGTCGCGGACGGAGAACTAGCGCCATGCTCGCGACGACGCTGCTTCTCCTGCTGGGCTTGCTGGCCATCAGTGTGCCTGTTGCCGCCGTCATGGGCGTGCTTGGGCTAGCCCTCAACGACATGTTCGCCTTCATGCCGCTACAGCGGGCCATGGGCGAGATCATCTGGAATGCCTCCAGCGAGTATATCCTGATTGCGATCCCGCTCTTCGTGATGCTCGGCGAGATCCTGCTCCGCGCCGGCATTGCCGAGAGGGTCTACAACGCCGCCGCGCAGTGGCTCTCGTGGTTGCCCGGCGGGCTCATGCACGCCAACATCGGCACATCGGCTATGTTCGCCGCGACATCGGGCTCGAGCGTTGCCACCGCCGCGACCATCAGCACGGTCGCCATTCCCCAGATCAGGCAGCGCGGCTATGACGAGCGTCTGTTTCTCGGCAGTATCGCTGCAGGCGGCACACTCGGCATTCTCATTCCGCCCTCCATCAACTTCATCTTGTACGGTCTGCTTACGAACACCTCGGTGCCGAGACTTTATCTCGCAGGCTTCATTCCTGGTGCGATACTGGCCGGGCTGTTCATGCTGATCATCCTGATTTTCTGCCTAGTGGATCGCCGCAAGGGCGGTACTCCCATGGAGACGACCTGGGCCAACCGAATCCGCGTGTTGCCGGACCTGCTGCCGCCGATGTTCGTCTTCCTGGCAGTGGTGGGCTCGATCTATGCCGGCTGGGCGACGCCGACGGAGGCGGCGTCCCTTGGCGTGATCGCGGCTCTTTTCCTTGCGGCCTGGGAGCGCCGTCTGAACCTCTCGATGCTGCGTGCGGTAGCCGAAGGAACCATGCGCACCACCGCGATGATCATGCTGATCATTCTGGCAGCGCAGTTCCTGAATTTCGTACTTGCTGCGATCGGTCTCACCGACGGTCTCGGGCAATGGATCGAGAGTCTAGGCCTCGGCAAGTATGGAACGATGGTACTCATCATCGCCTTCTACATCGTCCTCGGCTGCTTCATGGAGACCATCTCCATGATGATCCTGACAACGCCGTTCATCGCACCAATCGTGTTCGCGTTGGGTTGGGATCCGATCTGGTGGGGCATCGTGCTCACGGTCATGATCGAGGTGGCGCTCATTACGCCGCCTGTGGGGCTCAATCTCTATGTCGTCCAGGGCATGCGGGACCGAGGGCCGGTGTCGGACGTGATCTGGGGTGCGCTGCCGTTCGTGTTCGCCATGCTCGGGCTCGTCGCAATGCTGATGGCTTGGCCGGAGTTGGCGCTCTGGCTGCCGAAAGCGGTTATGGGGTGAGTGACCGCTCCGTTGTTCTGATCGCGCGAGACGATGTACGATCGTGGCTGCTTTAGCAGTCGCGATCGAGGTGGAGACATGTGGCAGTTCTGGATCGATCGTGGCGGCACGTTCACGGACATCGTCGCGCGGCGGCCTGACGGCGAGATTCTCTGCCACAAGGTGCTCTCCGAGAATCCCGAGCGCTATCGCGACGCCGCCGTGCAGGGTGTCCGCGATCTGCTCGGCCTCAAACCCGGCGAGGCGATTCCGCCGGGTCTCATCGACACCGTGCGCATGGGTACGACGGTTGCGACCAACGCGCTCCTCGAGCGCAAAGGCGATCCGACGCTTCTCCTCATAACGAAGGGCTTCGCCGATCTCCTGCGCATCGGCTACCAGAATCGTCCACGCCTCTTCGACCTGCACATCAAGCTGCCTGAAGTGCTCTATGCCCGCGTCGCGGAGGTCGACGAGCGCATGGGCCCGCGCGGCGAGGTCGTCCAGCCACTCGATGAGGCAACGGCGCGCACGGCACTCAACGAAGCCTATGCCGCCGGCATTCGCGCGGTCGCGATCGCTTTCATGCATTCCTACCGCTATCCCGCGCACGAGCAGCGCGTTGCCGAGATCGCGCGCGAGGTCGGCTTTACGCAAGTCTCGCCAAGCCATCTTGCGAGCCCGCTCATCAAGCTCGTCTCGCGCGGCGATACCGCCGTCGCCGACGCCTATCTCTCGCCGGTGCTCAGGCGCTATGTCGATCAGGTGCGCGACGAGCTCGGCGCCGATCGCGGCGGCTGCCGGCGCCTGCAGTTCATGCAGTCGAACGGCGGCCTGATCGACGCGGCACTTTTCCAGGGCAAGGACTCGATCCTGTCCGGGCCTGCGGGCGGGGTCGTGGGGATGGTCAGGACCGGCACCATGGCCGGCTTCGACAAGCTCATCGGCTTCGACATGGGCGGCACGTCGACGGACGTCACGCACTTCGACGGCCAGTACGAGCGCTCCTTCGAGACGGAAGTCGCCGGCGTGCGGATGCGTGCGCCCATGATGCGCATCCACACGATCGCTGCGGGCGGTGGCTCGATCCTGAAGTTCGAGGACGGCCGCTTTCAGGTCGGCCCAGAAAGCTCCGGCGCCAATCCGGGACCTGCCTGCTACCGGCGCGGCGGACCGCTCTCCGTCACCGACTGCAATGTCCTGCTCGGCAAGATCCAACCGGACCATTTCCCGAGCGTGTTCGGCCTTGGTGGCGACGAACCACTCGACGTCGAAGCCGCGCGCGCGGGCTTCGCGCGCATGACGGCTGAGATCAACGCCGCAAGCGGGACCACGTACACACCCGAGGAAGTGGCGGAAGGTTTCCTGCGCATTGCCGTCGAGAACATGGCCAATGCGATCAAAAAGATCTCGGTCCAGCGCGGCTATGACGTGACGCGCTACACGCTCAATTGTTTCGGTGGTGCCGGCGGGCAGCATGCCTGCGCCATCGCCGATGTGCTCGGTATTACGCGCGTGCTGCTGCATCCCTATGCGGGCGTGCTGTCGGCTTACGGGATGGGTCTCGCCGAGGTGCGCGCTCTACGCGAGCGTCAGGTCGAGCGGCCGCTGAGCGGTTCTGCAGCGGCCCTGGCCGAGGCACTCGCCGAGCTCGAGGCAAGCGCCGTCGAGGAAGTGTTGGGCCAGGATATTGCCCGTGAGCGCACCACCGTCGAGCGTCGTGTGCACGTGCGCTATGAGGGCGCGCATCAGCCGCTGGCCGTCGCGTACGGCAATGAGGTCGAGCTCCGCCAGACGTTTGCAGAGGTGCATCGTGCGCGCTTCGGCTTTGCCGTGGAGCGTGACGATCTGATCGTCGAAGCCGTGGCACTGGAGGCAATCGGCGCCAGCGACGCGATCGTCGAGCGGCCTATTACGCGCTCACCTGACACCGATGCACGCCCGATTGCAAACGTACGCATGCACACGCGCACGGGTTGGGTGAATACGCCGCTCTATGATCGAGCGAGGCTCGGCCCTGGCGATGCGATCGAAGGCCCGGCGATCATCATCGAGCCGACCGGTACGAATGTCGTGGAGGAAGGTTGGTCGGCCGCGATCACCAACCTCGGCCATCTCGTGCTCACACGCACGGCGGCCCAGGCGCGCCGCGAGCAGCTCGGCACGGCAGTCGATCCGATCATGCTGGAGGTGTTCAACAATCTCTTCATGTCCATTGCCGAGCAGATGGGCGCGACGCTGGAGAACACGGCCTATTCGGTGAACATCAAGGAGCGGCTGGATTTCTCGTGCGCGCTCTTCGATCCGGAAGGCAATCTCGTCGCCAACGCGCCGCACGTGCCCGTGCATCTCGGCTCCATGAGCGAGGCTGTGCGTACGGTGCTGCGCCTCAATGCAGGCAGTCTGCGTCCCGGCGACAGCATCATGCTGAACAATCCATACCGGGGTGGCACGCATCTGCCCGATGTGACCGTAATCACGCCAGTCTTTAGTCGTGATGGTGCAAGCATTCTCTTCGTCGTCGCCTCGCGCGGTCATCACGCGGATATCGGTGGCAGGACGCCGGGCTCGGCGCCGCCGGACAGTCGTCATATCGACGAGGAAGGCGTCCTCATCGATAACTTCAAGATGGTCGATCAGGGTCGTCTCAGGGATGCTGAGACGCGAGCGCTGCTCGCTTCGGGGCGCTATCCCTGCCGCAACATCGACCAGAACATGGCGGACCTACGAGCTCAGATCGCGTCGAACGAGACAGGCGTGCGCGAGATCCTGCGCATGGTCGAGCAGTTCGGTCAGCCCGTCGTCGATGCTTACATGCGCCACGTGCAGGACAATGCCGAAGTCGCCGTGCGTAAGGCGATCGATACGCTGCGCGACGGTGAGTTTCATTATCCCATGGACAGCGGTTCGGCGATCCACGTCGCGGTCCGCGTCGATCGCAAAACGCGCGCGGCGATCATCGACTTCACGGGCACGTCCGCGCAGAGCGAGTTCAACTACAACGCGCCGCTCGCCGTGTGCCGCGCGGTGGTGCTGTATGTGTTCCGCACGCTCTCGGAGAGCGAGATCCCGTTGAACGAGGGCTGTCTGAAGCCGCTGACGATCATCACGCCCGAAGGCACGATGCTCAATCCGCGCTATCCGGCGGCGGTGATCGCAGGCAATACCGAGGTCTCGCAGGCCGCGACCAATGCGCTGCTCGGCGCGCTCGGCGTCTTGGCGGGCTCGCAGGCGACCATGAACAATTTCGTCTGGGGCAATGAGCGCTTGCAGAACTACGAGACCATCTGCGGCGGCACGGGTGCGGGAAATGGCTTCGACGGCGCGAGCGCCGTGCAGACGCACATGACGAACACGCGCATGACCGATCCGGAAATCCTCGAATGGCGTTTCCCCGTGCGGCTCGAAGCCTTCGGCATCCGGCGCGGCTCGGGTGGTGCCGGACGCTGGCGCGGCGGCGATGGTGCGGTTCGGCGGATGCGCTTTCTCGAAGCCATGACGGTCACGACGCTCGGCTCGCATCGCAAGGTGCCGCCGTTCGGTCTCGCGGGTGGCGAGCCTGGCGTCTGCGGTGTGGACATCGTCGAGCGTGCCGACGGCACGAGGGAGCATCTCGAAGGCAATGACCGGCGGGAGATGCAACCCGGCGATCTCTACCACATGGAGACGCCGGCCGGGGGTGGGTATGGGGCGCCGAGGTAGGGCCAGGAACGCTTACCTTCCGCTGAGGAGGGCTGCCGTCGGATGTGTCGTCCTTAGAATGGGTTGATATACTGGGCCCATGGATATCCGCCAGCTCCAGTACCTCTCGGCCCTCGCACGCGAGAAGCATTTCACGCGTGCCGCCAAGGCCTGCAACGTCACGCAGCCGACGCTCTCCGGGCGCATCCGCCAGCTTGAGCAGGAACTCGGGGTGCCGATCGTCGAGCGCGGTCAGCGCTTTCATGGTCTGACAGCCGAGGGCGAGCGCGTGCTCAAGTGGGCGCACGCCATTCTCGACAACTGGACATCCCTGCAGCAGGAGATCTCGACTTTTCGCGGCACCAAGGGTGCCCTCATCGGCCGTCTTTCGCTCGGCGTCGTGCCCTCAGCGCTTCCCATGGCGGCGCTCATCACAAAGGCCATTCAGGATCGCCACGCCGGCATCGAGCTGACGGTACTCTCGCAAAGCTCGGTCGAGATTCTGCGCAATCTCGAGGATTTCTCGATTGATGTCGGCCTCACGTACCTCGACAACGAGCCGATTGAGGGGATGCGCGCTGAGGCGATCTACATGGAGCGATACTGTCTGCTTGTGCGCGCGGATCACGCGCTCGCGGACAAGACATCCGTGACCTGGGCCGAGGCGGCGAAGCAGCCTCTCTGCCTGCTGACGCCGAACATGCAGAACCGGCGCATCATCGACCGCGCCTTCCGCACGGCTAACAGCTCGCCCACGATCCGGTTGGAAACCAACTCGGTGATCAACCTCTATGCGAACGTGCACCTCATGGGGCTCGCCAGCATCGTGCCGGAGTACTTCCTTAAGATACTCGGGCCCATGTCGGACATTCGCGCCGTGCCGCTGGTCAGTCCCGAGATCGAGCACAGCGTAGGCCTCGTAGCCGTCGACCGCGATCCTGTCTCCCCGCTTGTGCTCGCAGTGTTCGAGAGCGCTCGGCAAACGGCCGGTGAAACCTAAGGTCTGTACCGCACTGCACCATCGGCGCCCCCGATTGACTCATCGGAACAACCAATTGGATTGGCATACAAGTTCGGGCCAGAATGCCTTTCTGGAATCATTTTAGGTGCGCGGTGCCAGGGTGCCATCGTGTACGCTTTCATCCGAAATTAATGCGACGGATGAAAGGTTTAGGCGCCATGAGCGCCGCTCGGAAAGGTGCCCTTTATGCCTGATACGACTGCCGATGAGACCGCGCGGGCCATTGCCGCCGAACACGGCAACCGTCCCGACGAGCTGATCGAAATCCTGCACGATGTTCAGTCCGCACTCGGCTATGTGCCGGAGGCTGTGGTGCCGGTGTTGGCCCAGGCGCTGAACCTCTCCCGCGCCGAGGTGCATGGCGTCGTCACTTTCTACCATGACTTCCGCGCCAAGCCGGCTGGCCGCCACGTGCTGAAGCTCTGCCGGGCCGAGGCCTGCCAGTCCATGGGCGGCGAGGCCATTGTCGAGCTGGCTGAGCATCGCCTCGGCGTGTCCTGCGGCGAGACGAGCGCCGACGGTCGCGTGACGCTTGAGCCGATCTACTGCCTCGGTCTCTGCGCGACGGCGCCATCGGCCATGATCGACGGCCGCGTCGTCGGCCGCATGACCGCCGAACGGCTCGATGCTCTGCTGAAGGAGGCCGGGGCATGACAGTTCGCTTCTTCATTCCCAGAGATGCCGCCGCAATCGCGGTCGGTGCTGACCAGGTAGCAACGGCACTTGCCAAGGCGGCGCAGGTCGCGGGCCGCGCGATCGAGATTGTCCGCACGGGCTCGCGCGGCATGATGTGGCTGGAGCCGCTGCTCGAAGTCGAGAGCCAGGGTGTGCGCCATGGCTTCGGACCGGTCGATGCCGACGATGTGCCGGGTCTCGTCGCCGCGGGCCTGCTCGATGGCGATCCGGCGACCATGGGGCTGCACGCAAGGACGCTCGGTCCCGTCGAGCAGATCGGCTTCTTTGCCCGGCAGACGCGGCTCACGTTCGCCCGCTGTGGGATCATCGATCCGCTCTCGCTCGACGACTATCGTGCGCACGGTGGTTACGTCGGTCTTGAACAGGCCCTCGGGCTCGGCGGTGCGGGCATCGTCGATGTCGTCGCGAAGTCCGGCTTGCGCGGACGTGGCGGTGCGGGCTTCCCGACAGGCATCAAGTGGAAGACGGTCCACGATACGCCCGGCGAGCAGAAGTACATCGTCTGTAATGCCGACGAAGGCGACAGCGCGACCTTCGCCGACCGCATGATCATGGAAGGCGATCCCTTCCTGCTCATCGAAGGCATGACCATTGCCGGCCTCGCCGTCGGCGCGACCAAGGGCTACATCTATGTCCGCTCGGAATACCCGCACGCGATCGCGACGCTGAAGGAAGCGATTGGCATCGCGCGCAAGGCAGGTTTGCTCGGCGCGAGCGTCGCGGCATCGAAGCAGGCTTTCGATCTCGATGTGCGCACGGGCGCCGGCGCCTATGTCTGCGGCGAGGAGACGGCACTTCTCGACAGCATCGAGGGTAAGCGCGGCATCGTGCGCGCCAAGCCGCCGCTGCCGGCGCACAAGGGTCTGTTCGGCCGCCCGACGGTCATCAACAACGTGCTGTCACTGGCGGCCGTGCCCTTCATTCTTTCGGAAGGCGCCAAGGTCTATGCCGATCTCGGCATGGGGCGCTCGCGCGGCACCATGCCCATTCAGCTCGCGGGCAACGTCAAGCACGGCGGTCTCTTTGAGACGGCCTTCGGCATGACGCTCGGCGAGCTTGTCGACGATGTCGGCGGCGGGACGTTCAGCGGTCGCCCGGTCAAGGCCGTGCAGGTCGGCGGCCCGCTCGGCGCCTACTTCCCGCGTGCACTCTTCGACACACCCTTCGACTACGAGGCTTTCACCGCGAAGAATGGCCTCATCGGTCACGGCGGCATCACAGTGTTCGATGACACGGCCGACATGGCCAAGCAGGCGCGTTTCGCCTTCGAGTTCTGCGCCATCGAGAGCTGCGGCAAGTGCACGCCCTGCCGCATCGGCTCGACGCGTGGCGTCGAGACGATCGACAAGATCATGGCCGGCGATAGCGCGGACGATCATCTCGCGCTCGTCACCGACCTCTGCAACACCATGAAGTTCGGATCCTTGTGCGCTCTTGGCGGGTTTACACCGTACCCGGTCATGAGTGCGCTCACGCATTTCCCCGATGATTTCCGTCGGGTTCGCCGATTCCCGCAGGCCGCGGAGTGAACAGATGACGCTCGTTAACGAGATCGACTACGGAACGCCCGCTTCGAAATCCGAGAAGATGGTCACGCTGACCATCGACGGCGTCGAGGTGACGGTGCCCGAGGGCACGTCGATCATGCGCGCCGCCATGGAGGTCGGCACCAAGATCCCGAAGCTCTGCGCAACAGACAGCGTCGAGGCTTTCGGCTCCTGCCGTCTCTGTCTCGTCGAGATCGAAGGTCGCGCCGGCACGCCTGCCTCCTGCACGACGCCAGCCATGAACGGCCTCGTCGTCCACACGCAGAACTCGCGCCTGAAGCAGCTCCGTCGCGGCGTCATGGAGCTCTACATTTCCGACCATCCGCTCGACTGCCTGACATGCGCGGCGAATGGCGACTGCGAGCTGCAGGATATGGCGGGCGCGGTCGGCCTGCGCGACGTGCGCTATGGCTATGACGGCGCCAACCATGTGTTCGCGAAGGCCAAGGACGGCACGGCGAACGACGCCTGGATGCCGAAGGATACCAGCAACCCGTACTTCACGTATGATCCCTCGAAGTGCATTGTCTGCAATCGTTGCGTGCGCGCCTGCGAGGAAGTGCAGGGCACGTTCGCGTTGACGATCGCGGGGCGTGGCTTCGAGAGCCGCGTCGCGGCCGGCATGTCGGAGAACTTCCTCGACAGCGAGTGCGTTTCGTGCGGCGCCTGCGTCCAGGCTTGCCCGACGGCGACGCTCAGCGAGAAGTCGCTCATCGACATCGGCCAGCCCGAGCACTCGGTCGTCACGACGTGCGCCTATTGCGGTGTCGGCTGCTCCTTCAAGGCGGAGATGCGCGGCGAGGAAGTCGTGCGCATGGTCCCCTACAAGGATGGCAAGGCCAACCGCGGGCACTCTTGCGTAAAGGGCCGCTTTGCCTGGGGTTATGCGACCCACAAGGAGCGCATCACGAAGCCCATGGTGCGTGACAAGATCACCGATCCTTGGCGCGAGACGACGTGGGAAGAGGCCATCGGTCGCGTCGCTTCCGAGTTCAAGCGCATTCAGTTCCAGTACGGCCGCGATGCGGTCGGCGGCATCACGTCCTCGCGTTGCACGAACGAGGAGACCTTCCTCATACAGAAGCTGATCCGCGCCGGCTTCGGCGTGAACAACGTCGACACGTGCGCGCGTGTTTGCCATTCGCCGACCGGCTACGGGCTCAAGACCGCGTTCGGAACCTCCGCTGGCACGCAGGACTTCGATTCGGTCGAAGATTCGGATGTCATGATGGTCATCGGCGCCAACCCGACGGACGGTCACCCGGTGTTCGCGAGCCGCATGAAGAAGCGGCTGCGCGAGGGCGCCAAGCTGATTGTGGTCGATCCGCGTCGCATTGACCTCGTGCGCTCGGCCCACATCGAGGCGGCGCATCATCTGCCGCTTCTGCCGGGCACGAACGTGGCTGTCCTCACGGCTATGGCGCATGTGATTGTCACCGAAGGTCTCGTCAACGAGAAGTTCGTTCGCGAGCGTTGCGAGATGGACGAATTCCAGGAATGGGCGGCCTTCGTCGCCGAGGAGCGCCATTCCCCGGAGGCGACAGCGAAGTTCACGGGTGTCGATCCGGCCGAGCTGCGCGCTGCTGCGCGCCTTTACGCGACGGGCGGCAATGCGGCCATCTACTACGGTCTTGGCGTTACCGAGCACAGCCAGGGCTCGACGACGGTCATGGCCATCGCGAACCTCGCCATGGTGACCGGCAACCTCGGTCGTCGCGGCGTCGGCGTGAACCCGCTGCGCGGCCAGAACAACGTGCAGGGTGCCTGCGACATGGGCTCCTTCCCGCACGAGCTTTCGGGCTATCGCCACATCTCCGACGACACGACGCGCACGATGTTTGAGGAGTTCTGGGGCGCGAAGCTCAATCCGGAGCCGGGCCTGCGCATTCCCAACATGCTCGACGCGGCCGTGGAAGGCACGTTCAAGGCCATCTATATCCAGGGCGAGGACATTCTGCAGTCCGATCCCAACACCTCGCACGTCTCGGCGGGTCTCGCGGCCATGGAATGCGTGGTCGTGCAGGATCTGTTCCTCAATGAGACGGCGAACTACGCGCACGTCTTCCTGCCCGGCTCGACCTTCCTGGAGAAGGACGGCACGTTCACGAACGCCGAGCGACGGATCCAGCTCGTGCGCAAGGTGATGACGCCACGCAACGGCGGCTATGCCGATTGGGAAATCACGCAGCTTATCGCCAAAGCCGTCGGGCTCGACTGGAACTACACGCATCCAAGCCAGGTCATGGACGAGATCGCGGCGCTGACGCCGACCTTCAAAAACGTGAGCTTCAAGAAGATCGAGGAAATGGGCTCCGTGCAGTGGCCCTGCAACGACGCCAACCCCGAAGGCTCGCCCATCATGCACGCGACGACGTTCGCGCGCGGCAAGGGCAAGTTCGTGCTCACCGAGTACGTGCCGACGGACGAGCGCACGGGACCGCGCTTCCCGCTGCTGCTGACCACGGGGCGCACTCTCTCGCAGTACAATGTCGGCGCACAGACGCGGCGGACGGAGAACGTCGTCTGGCACGAGGAGGACCGCCTAGAGATCCATCCGCACGATGCCGAGCAGCGTGGCATCAAGGAAGGTGATTGGGTGCGCATCCAGTCGCGGGCAGGCGAGACGGCCCTGCGCGCGCTCATTACGGATCGCGTGGCGCCTGGCGTCGTCTACACGACCTTCCACCATCCCATGACCCAGGCGAACGTCATCACGACCGAATTCTCCGACTGGGCAACCAACTGCCCCGAGTACAAGGTGACGGCCGTACAGGTCGGCCTCTCCAACGGCCCGACGCAATACCAGGAGGACTATGAGGCCTTTGCGCAGGCGAGCCGGCGGATTGCAGCCGTCGAGGCTGCGGAATAGCGTGATGCAATGACCGACGCCACCGCCCGCGTTCGCTCGATCAAGGTGACGGCTTCTGCCGCCACCGCGATGGAGCGCGAGGTGCCGTTGGAGGTGCCTGTGGCGCTCGTTTATGACGGGACGACGTATGCCGTGATGATGGCGTCGCCCACGAACCTCGAGGATTTCGCATACGGCTTCAGCCTCAGCGAGGGCATCATCAAAGAGCCCGCGGACATCGAGGGATTGGATGTCGTCGAGCATGCTGAGGGGATCGAGCTCAGGATGTGGCTCGCCAAAGGTCGCGGTATCGAGCTTGCTACGCGCCGCCGTCAGATCACGGGGCCGACGGGCTGCGGGTTGTGCGGTGTCGAGAGCCTCGAGGCCGCTACCGCCAAGCTGGCACGTGTATCGAGCGACGTCACCTTCACTGCGGCGGATATCATGAAGGCGATGGCCTCGCTCGCGCCGGCTCAAGAACTCAACGTGCGCACGCGCGCCGTGCATGGGGCGGGTTTCTGGAATCGCGAGCAGGGTCTCGTCGCCATTGCCGAGGATGTCGGCCGGCACAACGCGCTCGACAAGCTCATTGGCGGGCTCAGGCGCCGCGGGACGGATCTGCGTAGCGGCCTCATTCTTCTGACGAGCCGCGTATCCGTCGAGATGGTACAGAAGGCGGCAAGAGCGGGCGCGCCGGTCATCGTCGCGGTTTCGGCACCGACAAAACTCGCCCTTGAAACGGCCGAAGCTGTCGGCATCACGCTTGCCGCCGTTGCACGCCAGGACGGATTCGAGATTTTCACACATCCAGAACGTATTCCTGAGGCCGTTGCGGCTCAGGACAAAAGCGGAAAGCCGGCTAGTGTGATGATCGAGAAATTCGCCAGCTCTCGCGGAGCGGTATCGAGCGAATTTCTAGATCTGAATCACACTGGCAAGTTTAGGTTCCTAGTGTCCCTTTTGATTCCGAAGTTCGCTCGGGACGCCAGCATCAAGGTATTGCGAACTTCGGAATCGGGACACTAGCAATGCAGCAGCATGACAAACTCGTCATGATGGCGAACCAGATCGCCAAGGCCTTCGCGCCGCAGGGCGAGGCGCGCGCCGTGCCGCAGATCGCCCAGCACATCAAGGATTTCTGGGATCCGCGCATGCGCCGCGGCATCTTCGAGCATCTCGACAGTGGCGGCGCCGGCCTCGATCCACTCGCGCTCGCGGCGCTCAGGAAGCTTCACCCCACACCGCAGGCGACTGCCCATCAGGCCTGACAATGTCGACCGCTTCGCACAGCGCGGCTGAGGAGAGCCTCAACCTCAAGCGCATCTTGCGCGAGCGTCAGAAGGCGCGGCGCGCCGATGCGCTCGCCAAGCTCGGCTCAGGCGTCAACGAGGGGCTCGTGCGCTGCGGCATGGCGCTGCTCGGTGATCGCCCGACCGGCATTGTGTCCGGCTACTACCCCATGGATGGCGAGATCTGGCCGCTCCCGCTTATGGCGGCGCTCAGGGCCAAGGGGCATTCGCTGGCCCTTCCGGTCATGCAGGGCAAAGCCGAGCCGCTGCTTTTTCGCGCTTGGGCACCCGGTGATCCGCTCATCCCCGGTGTATGGGGAATCCGCCAGCCGGCCCCCGATCGCTCCGTCGTCCTTCCCGACATCCTCCTTGTGCCGCTGCTCGCGTTCGACACGCATGGATACCGCCTTGGTTACGGCGGCGGTTACTATGATCGCACGCTCCGCCATCTGAGGACATTGAAACCAATCCTCGCGATCGGCCTTGGCCTAGATGAGCTGGAGGTCGACGCCGTGCCCCATCTCGACTATGACGAGCGCCTTGATTGGGTCCTGACGCCGTCAGGAGCCCGGCAACGCCCGGACACCTGAAATGCGCCTGCTGTTTCTCGGGGATGTGGTCGGCCGCAGCGGCCGCGACGTGGTCATCGGGAATCTGCCGGTGCTGATCGAGCGCTATCGGCTCGACTTCGTCGTCGTCAATGGCGAGAACTCCGCTGGCGGCTTCGGTATTACCGAGGCCATCTTCGAAGATCTTCTCGCGGCTGGCGCCGATGCGGTCACGCTCGGCAATCACAGCTGGGACCAGCGCGAGACCCTCGTGTTCATCGAGCGCCAGCCGCGCCTGCTGCGCCCGCTGAACTATCCAACGGGCACGCCGGGGCGTGGCGCCGGTCTCTACAAGGCCCGCAACGGCGCCGAAGTGCTGGTCATGAATGCCATGGGGCGCATCTTCATGCCGGAGCTCGATTGCCCCTTCCGCGCCATCGACGCCGAGCTCGAGGTCTGTCCGCTCGGTACGGGCGCAGACGCGATTCTGGTCGACTTCCATGCCGAGGCGACGAGCGAAAAAGAGGCGCTGGGGATCTATCTCGACGGGCGCGTGTCATGCGTCGTCGGCACGCATACGCATGTGCCGACCAGCGATGACCGGATACTTCCGGGCGGCACGGCATACATGTCGGACGCGGGAATGTGCGGGGATTACAACTCGGTGCTCGGCATGCAGCCCGAGGAGCCGCTCAATCGGTTTCTGACGCGCATCCCGAAGGGGCGAATGGAACCGTCGCTTGGGGCCGGGACACTGTGTGGGCTGGCGATGGAGCTCGATCCCAAGACCGGCCTCGCGATCAAAGCCCAGGCGCTACAGATGGGCGGCGCACTGCGGCCGCGCACGATCGACTTCTGGGAGGAGTAACAGAAGGTCGTTGCCGCTTTCTTCTCCTTCTCCCCGTTCTATACGGGGAGAGGGGATCAAGTTTTAGCCCTGGCGCGCCTTGAAGCGCGGGTTGGACTTGTTGATCACATAGACCCGGCCCTTGCGGCGCACGAGGCGGTTGCCGCGATGGCGGCTCCGAAGGGATTTCAAGGAGTTGCGGACTTTCATGACCAAGGCCTCAGTTGGGGGCAATGTGTCATGGCGCTCAGCGCTCCCGGTGGAGCGGTGCGGCAACGAACAGCGGTGCCCATTAAAAAGGTGGCGCAAATTATGCGGCACCGCTCGGACTGTCAACCCGGCCTATTCGTCGCCGGCGCCAGCACCCTCGGGTGCGGCAACCTCGAGCAGTCCCGATGGCAGCCTCCGCTCGGTCGGGGGTGGCGTTCGCTGGGGCGTGCGTGGACGTTGCTTGGGTCGCACCTCCGGCTCCAGGGTCCATAGCCGGCGTCCGTGCACTCCGGCAACCGTCGTCACGGTAATCTCGGCGCCACGGAGGTGCAGGGCGTGCGCGCCCTCACGTCGGAGCGCGGCGGCGTCTATCGCCAGCGCAGATGGCTCGCAGGTGCGCGGCCGCGCATTCTTCAGCACCAAGATCTCGGCGCGCGAACAGTCGTCGCGGAGTGCCGACGGGTGTCGCGGCACGGCCAGTCGGCGGCCTTTCACGCGCGCAATACAGCCGTTGGCGTCGCATGAGAAGATCGAGGCGGGCGGGGCGACATCGGCGACGCTTGCGGGTGGGCGGCCATCACCATCCCACTCGAGCCAGCGGCCGAGGTCGAAGTGGTCGGATCGTCCCGCGAGGGCCGAGAGGCGACCATCGTCGCCGCGCGCCGCGACGAGCGTACCGGAGCGGCTGACGAGAATGTCCGGTCGCGGTTCAAAAGGCGCCAGCGCCAGGCCCGCAGCGATGGTCGCCAATCCCCAGATGCGCAGGCGCGTCCGCCAGAGCAGCAACCAAGTGCCGCCGACGATGATGAGCCCGAAGCTTGCTGCCGGAATGGCCGCGACGCGGATCACGGAGCCGGGCAGTGCGGCCACCCAGACAGCGACCCCGCTCATGAAGGAAATGCCGAGACCCATGATCTGAAGCGGCGCGGCCTCGAAGCCGAAGGGCAGCGCCAGCAGCGTCGCGAGCGCGGCCGGCATAATCAGGAGATTGACCGCCGGCACGGCGAGCAGGTTCGCCAGCATCGCGTACTGCTGGCTCTGGTGGAAATGATAGAGGCCGAACGGCGCGACCGCGAGGCTCGCGATCAGCGTCGACGCCACGATGCCGCCGAGGAAGATGAACGGCGCGCGCCAGATCCGGCCGCGCTCGGGCGTGCCTGCGGGATCGCGGCGGTCGCGCCAGGCTTCGTAACCCGCGACGAGCGCGACGACGGCCGCGAACGACATCTGAAAGCCTACATCGATCAGGCTCTCCGGCATGACGATGAGCATCGCAAGTGCGGCGAGCGCGACATTGCGCAGTGCCAGCGCCGGGCGATCGAGCAGGATCGCTATGAACATGATCAGCACCATCAGGAACGAGCGCACAGCCGGCGGCGAGGCACCGGAGATGGCGAGATAGCCGAGCGCACCGAACGCGCCCGCGATGGCGGCCCATTTGCGGATATCGTGGCGCAGCGCGATCGCAGGTATGAGCGCGAGCACGAAGCGCGCGGTAAAGAACATAGCGCCGGCCATGATCGCCATGTGCAGGCCGGAGATGGAGAGGATGTGGATGAGGCCTGAGTCGCGATAGGCGGCATTGGTCGCCGCGCTGATGGCGCCGCGCTCACCTGTGATAAGGGCGACGGCAATGGCGCCGCGCTCGTCCGGCAGCACGGTGGTAACGCGCTGGGCGATCGCCTGGCGCAGCCGGTTGAAGGTCGTGCGCGCCTTGAGATCCCAGGGCGTGGTTGCGGAGATCGTGGTCCGCTGCGGCTGCGAGAGCGTATAGCCGACGCCGCCGAGGCCCTGGAACCACGCCTGCCGGGCAAAGTCGTAGCCACCTGGATGCGAGGGGCCTGCCGGCGGCGAGAGCATGGCGCGCATGTTCACAGCGTCGCCGGCTCTGAGAGTCGGATCGGCTGTGAGCGTGCGCACGCGTATACGCGATGGCCGTCGCTCCGCCGCGAGACCGGCGATATCGTGCACGCGAATTGTCAGGCGCTCGCCGCGTTCCTCGCGCGGCTCGACCAGCTCGATCCAGCCTATGACTGTATGAGTGCTGCGCTCGTCCGTGATGACTGGCGCGGCGACAAAGTACGCTCGGCTCAGCGCCAGGAGAAAACCGAGCACGACAGCGAATATCGCGCCGCCGGCAATGGCTGCCGCGCTTCCCTCGCGCCAGCGCCAGCGGATGATGGCTGCAATGGCGAGGGCTCCAGCCGCCGCGAGAGGTGCAGGCTCAAAGGTCAGCGCGAAGTATGTGGCAATGCCACAGCCGAGCAGTACCGGTGCCCAGAGGAACCAGCGATCCTGCTCGCGCTCCAGTGCGCCCAATGCTGTCGCGAAGAGCTGCCCCATGCCTACCCCGTCGCGTGCCACGTTAGAGGGGCGTTGGAGGAAAGCAAGATTAGCCGGTGCAGGCGAGCAATCCGAAGCTAGCAAAAGAAAACCGCCGGGGCAGGGCTCCGGCGGCGGTAAGTTTTATGTTGTGACGGACAGGCTACTTCTTGGCTGGTGCCTTCTTCGGCGGCGTGGTCTTCAGCCGGCAATAAGCTTTGCGCTCGACGCCGGCCTTGGTCTTCGTCGCCTTGATCCACGAGCAACCGGTGTTCGCCCCGCAGGCTTTCTCATCAAGGCCCTTGCAAGCCGAGGGAGCGCTTTTTTTGACGGTTTTCTTCTCCGTCTTTGCCGGCGCGGCTTTCGTCTCGGCTTTCGGCGCCTGCGCATAGGCGGCCCCGCCAATCAACGCAAGCACCAGCCCCATGGCGCTCAATTCCAAAACCCAACGCTTCATCTTCACGGCTCCCTCGTTAAACCCGTGCGCAACATATCACTGCACACAGCGCTAAAGTACTGATTTGTGGTGAACAATCATTCAGGCCGGGCGTTTGCACGTTCCTGTTGCCCACGCCAGTGCGTCCTCCAGACGATCGTCGCCCCAGAAGAGTTCACCGTCCTCCGTGATGAATGTCGGAGCGCCGAAGATGCCTTTGCTTGCAGCAGCTTCCGTACGCGCGCGGAGAGCCGACTTCACCTCGTCGACGCCTGTGCGTGCCATCACGCGAGCGGGATCATGACCGAGTTGGCTGACGATCCGGGTGAGTGTCTCGGGTGCGGCGATGTCAGCGCGATCGGCGAATTCGGTGGCGAACACAGCGCGTGTGAATGGGCTGATCCAGCCTTCTTCTTCGGCGACCATCCCGATGCGCGCCGCTGCGAGGCTGTGCGCGGGAAAGGGCTCGGGCACATGGAATGCCATGCCGCGAAGAGCTGAAATGCGCGCGATGTCGCGGGCCATGTAGTTGCCCTTGGCCGGGTTGGCGACGAAGGGTGACGTCGTTAGCCCCTGTGCCTTGAAAATCGGGCCGAGGAGAAAGGGGCGATAGGCAATGTCGACGCCCGCGGCCTCGGCAAGAGCGTCGATCCGCATGGCAGCGAGATAGGAATAGCTCGACGCGAAGTCGTACCAGAACTCGAGCTTTGGCATGGTTAGCTCCTCGGTTCAGCCCGGCTCTTTGGCCTGTATGATAGGGGCGTTAGCCATCAGGGATCGGAGCGATCGCACAATCGTCAGCCGACACTCATCTCCCGGTTGCCCTCGAAGCGGGCATCGCGCTATAAGCACGCCTGAACCCCTCCCTCACCCCCTAAAAGACCGGCTGCTCGACGTATCGAGCAGGCCCTAAAAGCCCATTACCTGGAAAGCCCACACCATGAGCAACCGCAAACCGCTGATGCCGAAAGCGACGGCCGTCTGGCTGGTGGAAAACACCTCGCTGAGCTTCGATCAGATCGCGGAGTTCTGCGGCCTCCATCACCTCGAGGTCAAGGGCATTGCCGATGGCGATGTCGCGCAGGGCATCAAGGGCATGGACCCGATCGCATCCGGCCAGCTCAGCCGCGAGGAGATCAAGCGCGGCGAGGAGGATGGCGACTATCGCTTGCGGCTGCAGGAGTCGAAGGTCGAGATCCCGCCGGTCAAGACCAAGCGCGGCCCCCGCTATACGCCGGTCTCGCGCCGCCAGGATCGTCCGAATGCGGTGATGTGGCTGCTGCGCAATCATCCCGAGCTCAAGGACAGTCAGATCATCCGCCTCGTCGGCACGACTAAGCCCACGATTGCCGCGATCCGCGAGCGCACGCACTGGAATGCATCGAACCTGACACCGCAGGATCCGGTGACGCTCGGCCTCTGCTCGCAGATCGATCTCGATAACGAGGTGGCGAAGGCTTCCAAGCGCGTGCCGCCGGCGCCTGCGGGCGCTGCGCCGGTCGAGCCGAAGGCCGGCACACTGCTGCCGACGTCAGAGACGGTGCCCGGCCTCGGGCCGCAGCCCGATGTGAGCTTCCCCGAGCCGCCGGCTGAGCCCGAGGAGACGGAGGAGGCGCAGGCCTCGCGCATGTTCGAGCGCCTTAAGGAGCTCGGCAGCGGCGATAAGAAGGAAGAGGAAGCGGACAACGACTGACGTCGTGGCGCAGTCGTCGCGTCGGCTCTATAGCTTGAACAAGAATGCCCCCGGAATGCTCCAGGGGCATTGTTGTTTGTGGAAGCCTTTTCACTTCAACGCCGCTTTTGCTGCGCGGTCGATCACGTCGGCGACGATCTTCGGCTGCGTCATGTAAACCGCGTGGCTCGCGGCGACTTCGGTGATCTTCGCGTCGATGCGCTTCGCCATATGGCGGAGCATGCGAAGGTCGAAGGCCTTGTCATCGGTCGCGATCACTGCCCAGCTCGGCTTGGTCCGCCAAGCGGCGTGCTGGAGCTTGGTCTCGAAGACCGACATGTTGATCGGCACTTGCGAGACGCGCATGAAAGCTGCGTCGGCATCGCTCGCATCGGCGGCGAAGCCAGCCTTGAAGTTCTCTGCCTTGACGAAGCCGAAGCCATCGCTATGCGTGTCGATTACGAATTCGGGCGGCGTGACGAAGCCTGCATACTGCTGCGCGGTCGACTCCCCGGCGTCAGGCGAGAGCGCCGAGACATAGACGAGGCCCGCGACTTTGGAATGGACACCGGCTTCGGTGATGACCGTGCCACCCCAGCTGTGGCCGACTAGGATGGCGGGACCGTCCTGTCGGTCGAGTGCCCGCTTCGTTGCGGCGACGTCTTCGGCAAGCGAGGTCAGCGGGCTTTGGACGATGGTGACGCGATAGCCGCGTTTCGTCAGCTCATCGTGGACACCACGCCAGCCCGAGCCGTCGGCGAAAGCGCCATGCACGAGCACGACGTTCTTGATGGGGGCGGCGTGTGCGGGCACGGCTGCCGCGAGGGCGAACACTAGGCTGCTGGCCAGCAAGAGAGAGTATGACATCAATCCCATGATACAGGCTCCTTTTTGCCGAGCCGTCCGAGACGGGCAGCACACAGCGGCCAGAGTCATCGCCCGCGCTACGATGCGCGTGGATTGCCTCGGGTGCGGCGTGCCGAGCCTGAACTGGACCAGCTCGATGCTGTTGTTGACGGAGCGAAATGTAGCTGGAAGCTGACGGAAGGTGCTCTCTAAGTGCGTCGGCGTTCTGGCTGCACAGTCTCAGTTTTTGCTGAAGAAGATATATTAATTAGCTCGGATGGCGGAAAAAATGGAAGAATCATCCATGCCACTTTTCGGCCAGCGCACTCACATCACCTCGATGCGGATCATCTGCGGCTTCTCGGCGACCTTGCCGTCGGCCTCGATATCGTCGAGTGCCTTGCGGATCGCGGCTTCCGTCGTCTCGTGCGTGATGATCACGATATTGGCGAGCGTGCCGGGTGCGCCGCGTGGGCCGCGCTGCACGATGCTGTCGAGCGACACTTCCTGTTCCGCCATGCGCTTGGTGATCGCCGCCATCACGCCCGGCCGGTCGAAGGCCGAGAAACGAACGTAGTAGTCGCCCTTGTGCTGGCCGAGCGCCGCTCGCTTGTGCGCTTTGAGCCGCGATGACGGCACACCGAAGGGCGGCAGCACGAAACCCGCGGCAATATCCACGATGTCGCTCGCGACAGCCGAAGCCGTGGCGCGAGCGCCGGCACCAGGACCCACGAGCAGCAGGCTGCCTGCGAAATCCGCGTCGAGCGCGACGGCGTTGGTGACGCCCGACACGCCCGCGATGGCGGCCTCCACGGGAATCATCACCGGCGTGACGCGGCTTTCGATGCCGCTCTCGGTTAGCGTCGCGACGCCGAGCAGTTTGATGCGATAGCCGAGCTCGTCTGCCGCATCGATGTCCGCGTCGGTGATGGTCTGAATGCCCTCGATGTGGATCTGGTCGAAGGCGACGCGCGTGCCGAATACGAGGCTCGTCAGCAGCGTGAGCTTGTGCGCGGCATCGAAACCACCGATGTCGAAGGTCGGATCGGCCTCGGCGTAGCCCTTGGCCTGCGCCTCTCGCAACACGTCCGCGAACGGCAGGCGCTCCTCCTGCATTTTGCTCAGGATGTAATTGCAGGTGCCGTTGAGGATGCCGGACACGCGGTGGACTTGATTACCGACCAGCGCCTCGCGCACGGTTTTGATCGCGGGAATGCCGCCCGCGACGGCGGCCTCGAAATTGAGCGCGACGTTGTGCTTCTCGGCGAGCTGGGCAAGCTCGAAACCGTGATGGGCAAGGAGTGCCTTGTTGGCGGTCACTACGTGCTTGCCGGCAGCGAGCGCAGCTTCCACCGCGCTCCGGGCGACGCCGTCTTCCCCACCGATCAGCTCGACGAAGCAGTCGATGGCCGGGTCCGTCGCAAGCGCTACAGGGTCATCCACCCAGCGAACGCCTTCGAGCGATACGCCGCGATCCTTGCCGCGGCTGCGAGCCGAGACGGCCACCACCTCGACCGGGCGGTGAAGCTGGTCGGCGAGCTTGGACCCATGGGCCTTGAGGAGCTGGATGAGCCCAGCGCCAACAGTTCCGAGGCCGGCAACGCCGAGCTTGAGGGGATCACGTGTGGTCATGGCGCATTCCGGCGGATGGGTTAACGGACGATCTGACGGGTGCAGGCCGGCCCTTGGGGCCTAGCGGCCGCGTCTCTTAACATGCGTTCCACTGGGGGTCGATGCGCTTGGGGTTTCACCCTGCCGACGCCCCCCCCCGGAGACTGAGGGGGAAAAAATCTTCGACGGGCTTTGAACCTATTTCGGAGTGGCTGCGACAGATCGGGCAAGTGGCGGTGATCCCCGCCACCTGAACCCGGTTCAACAGCTCACGCCGATAGGAGAATACCAATGTCCCTCAAGTCTGCCCTCACCAAGACCGCTGCGCTCGCCGCCCTTTCTGTCGCGATCGTCGGCGGCAGCGGCCTTGCCGCACCCCAGGCCGAAGCCGGCCATAAGCACAAGCACTTCGGAAAATTCGGTGTCGGCATCGTGCTCGGCGCGCCGATCGTCTACGGCGGCTACGGCTACTACAACGCTCACCGCCCCTGCTACTGGCTCTATCGCAAGGCGATGAACACGGGCAGCAACTACTGGTGGAAGCGCTTCCACGAGTGCCGCTACGGCGACGACGACTGATCCTCCCCCCGATCCCTGTCGTCCTGCCGCAGACCCCGGCGCAGTTCCCCTGCTGCGTCGGGGTCCAATCATTCGGACCGCCGCGTCTCCTGCACGGGCAGCATGAAAATGAGTCCGCCGATCAGGAAAAGGGCCGTCGTCGCGATGCCCCACCGCTGACTGCCGCTCAGCGTCGTCACGAGCGCGATCGCCAATGGCGCGGCAAAGGCCGTCGCCTTGCCTGAGAAGGCGAAGAGGCCGAAGTACTGCGTCATGCGCTCGGGCGGCGCGAGGCGCGCAAGCAGCGAGCGGCCGGCGGCTTGCACGGGCGCCGCGACCAGCCCGATCAGGATCGCGAAGGCTAGGAAGATCTGTTCGCCCTGCGACGAGAAGGCGCCCGAGCCCGGCTGTTTTTCCGCGATCGGCACACCGAAGAGCACGCTTCCCTTGTCCACCGAGAGAATGCCTAAGAAGCCAATCAGAAGGATCACGATCGAGCCGACGATGACGGTCTTTGCCCCTACGCGGTCATCGAGCAGGCCGCCGATGACGGCTCCGACCGCTCCGGTCGCCGCGAGGATAATGCCGAACAGGCCGAGATCGAACGTGCGCCAGCCGAAGACCGACGCGCCATAGATGCCGCCGAACACGAAGATGGCTGCGAGCCCGTCGGCGTAGAGCATCCGCGCGATGAGCATCCAGAGGATGTTGCGGTCGTTCGGCAGGTTGCGAACCGTGGCCCAAAGAGATTTCAGCGCATCGCGGATCGGGCTCTCCGAATGCGGACGGCCCGCTTGCCTATTGTCCGGCACGAACAGGAAGAAGGGGATCACGAACAGGATGAACCAGGCCGCGCACAGCGGTCCGACGAGGCGATCGCCCTCGCGGCTCGCCTGATCGAGATTGAGGATCGGATCCATGCCGAGCATCGTCTTGCCGCTCGAGGGATCGGTGACGATGAATCCAGCGACGAGTGCGAGGCTCACGAGACCGCCGGCATAGCCGAGCCCCCAGGCGATGCCCGAGAGCCGTCCGAGCTGATCCTTGCGCACGAGCGTCGGCATGATCGAATTGTTGAAGACGGCGGCGAACTCGGCGCCGGCGAAGGCGAGCGCATAGCCTGCGAGCACGAGGAAGAACATCGGTCCCTGGAGCTTCGGTGTCGCGAACCACAGCAGGCAAAGCCCGACGACCAGCATGAGGCTGAAAAGCGCGATCCAGGGCTTGCGCCGGCCGCCGCTGTCGGCGACGGCGCCAAGGATCGGGCTGCCGATCGCGACGATGACGCCGGCGAAGGCTGCGGCATAGCCCCAGGCTGCCTGCCCCTGGCTCGGATCGGAAACGACGGCATTGGCGAAGTAGGGCGCGAACAGGAAAGTCTGCACGAGCGTGTAGAAGGGCTGGCCGGCCCAGTCGAACATCGCCCAGCCAGCAAGGGCAGCAGGCGGCGCCGTGGCCCCGGTCGCCGCAACTTTTGTGGACATGCCTCAGTTCCCCACGGAGGCCCGCCCCCGCGGCATGCCACCCATCATGACAGGATGCCCGCAGGGGGCCCGAAGCTCAAGATCTAAGCTCCTGCCCCGATACTGCCTGGAGAATTCAGGCAGAAGTGCGCGACAGATCCCCGAGGCGCGTAGCAGCGACCATGAGGCGCGCCGGCGTCAGCGGCCCGCTCGTACCGAGATCGTTCAGAGCCGCCGCGACGCGGGCAATCTCGCTCGCGTGCTGCTCGTTCCAGCGCGTCAGCGCATCCTCGCCGGGCGTCGCCAGAATGCCGAGGGCAATCCGGCGGCGCGCTTCGAGCAGAGCCTGCTCGGCTCCCGCTACGGCCATCATGTCGTAGGCATCCGTGGCGCGAATGCGCCGGCCGGAGTCGATGAGATTGCGCAGATGGAAGCGCTTGTTGAGACCGAGCACCACGCGCGCTGCCGTCGCGTACGGGGCTTTGGCCTGCGCCGCGGCTTCCGTAATGGCTGGTGCATCGACGAGCAGAGCCAGACGCGCGAGATCGTTGGCCAAATCGACAGGCACCTGGCTGTCGACCAGGGCCTGCGCGTTCTCGTGGAGCTGGGCTTTGACTTCCTCTCCGAAGCCCCGCGCAATGAGAGCCATGAGCTCGGCTGAGCCTTTGGTGTGGGTCGCGATTGCCCCATCGAGATCGGCCGCCGCCTGGCCGTCGCGCAGGAACCAGCGCGTCGTGTGCGCGAGGGCTTCCTGCGTGCGGGCGTAGAGATCGAGCTGCGAAGCGCCATCGATGCGATTGTCGAGGGCATCGATGCGCGGCCAGATGTCGTTGAGCCCGAGAACGGAACGCGCGACCGTGAAGGCGTAGGCGATCTCGTGGACGGGCCGCGCCGTTTCGTCTGCCATGCGCTGGGGTGCTGCCGCGCCGAGCCGGTTGACGATGGCATTGGTCACCGTGGTCGCAATGATTTCGCGGCGGAGCTGATGGCGCCTCAGATCATCGGGATAGGCGCGCGCCAGCTCCGGCGGAAAGTACTCGATGAGGCGGGGCTCGAGTGCCGGCGCATCGGGCACCGCGCTCGCGAGCAAGTCGCTGCGCAGCGCAATCTTGGCGTAGCTCAACAACACCGCGAGTTCCGGCCGCGTAAGTCCGCGACCTGACGACTGACGCACGGCGATCTCCGGCAGGGAGGGCAGGAACTCGATCTCGCGCTCGAGAATGCCGCGCTGCTCCAGAGCTTCGATAAGGCGTGCGTGACCGCTGAGATCAGCCACGGCATTGCGTTCGGCGAGGCTCAGCGCCAGCGACTGCTGATAATTGTTGCGCAGGACAGCGTCGGCGACCTCGTCGGTCATGCTGGCGAGCAGCTTGTTGCGCGCCGTGATGTCGAGGCGGCCGGATTTGACGACCGGAACGACCGCGATCTTGATGTTCACCTCCTGGTCGGAGGAGTTCACGCCCGCCGAATTGTCGATGAAGTCCGTGTTGAGGCGCACGCCGCGAGCCGCGAGCTCCATGCGCGCGCGCTGCGTCACGCCGAGGTTGGCGCCTTCGCCGATGACCTTCGCCTTCAGTTCCTGTGGCGTGATGCGGATGGCATCGTTGGCGCGGTCGCCGGCATCGGCGTCCGTTTCCGTCGAGGCGCGGATGTACGTACCAATGCCGCCGAACCAAAGTAGGTCGGCCTTGGTCTTGAGGATCGCGTTCATCAACTCGGCGGGCGTCATGTGCTGAGCTTTGACGCCGAGCATGGCCTGGATCTCGGGCGACAGCGGCACCGACTTCGATGATCGCGAGAAGATGCCGCCACCCTTGGAGATCAGCACCTTGTTGTAGTCCTGCCAGCTCGAACGGGGCAGCGCGAAGAGGCGCGCTCGCTCGGTGAGGCTCGCGGCCGCATCCGGGCTCGGATCGATGAAGATGTCGCGATGATCGAATGCGGCAAGCAGGCAGATGGCGGGCGAGAGCAACATCCCATTGCCGAACACGTCGCCCGACATGTCGCCGACGCCGATAACGGTGAAGGGCTGCGTCTGGATATCGACGTCCATCTCGCGGAAGTGGCGCTTGACGCACTCCCAGGCGCCGCGCGCCGTGATACCCATCTTCTTGTGGTCGTAGCCGGCCGAGCCGCCCGAAGCGAAAGCATCGCCGAGCCAGAAATCGCGGCTCGTCGAAAGCTCGTTGGCGAGATCTGAGAATGTAGCCGTGCCCTTGTCGGCCGCTACGACGAGATAAGGGTCATCGCCGTCGTAGCGCACGATGCGGTCCGGCGGCACGATCTTCCCGTCAACGAGATTGTCGGTGAGATCGAGCATGGCCGAGATGAAAATGCGGTAGGCCGCGATACCTTCGGCCTGGACCGCCTCGCGCGAGCCGCCGCGCGGCATCAGCTTCGGCAGGAAGCCGCCTTTGGAGCCGGCGGGCACGATCACCGCGTTCTTCACCTGCTGCGCCTTGACGAGGCCGAGCACTTCCGTGCGGAAGTCCTGCGCGCGATCCGACCAGCGGATGCCGCCGCGCGCGATCGGTGCAAAGCGCAGATGTACGCCCTCGACGCGCGGGCTTGCGACCCAGATCTCACGGTATGTGCGCGGGCGCGGCATGAACTCGATTTCACGGCCCACGAGCTTAACGGCGATGGTCTCCGGCGGCAGGCCCTTCTTGTCCTTCTGGTAGAAGTTCGTGCGCACGGTCGCGCCGACGAGGCTCAGCAGATGATTGATGATGCGATCTTCATCTAGGCTCTGGACGGTCGAGAGCGCGCCTGCAATGCGCTCGCGGATCGGGGCCTCGTTCGCGAGACGCTCATCGGCCGAGCCGCCCTGATCGGGATTGAAGCGGTGATGGAAAAGCTCGATGAGATCCCGTGCGATGCCGGCATGACCGATGAGCGTCGCTGCAATGTAAGCAGGGCCGAACGGTAGGCCGAGCTGGCGCATGTAGGCCGCATAGGAGCGCATGAGCGCCGCTTCGCGCCAGTCCGCGCCGGCCGCGATGATCAGCCGGTTGAACGTGTCGCTGCTCGCGACACCTGCGAGCACCGCGCGGAAGGCATCCTCGAGCCGCTCGTCATGCTTCTTGATATCGATAGCGGCGCCGTCGATCGGCTCCAGCACCATGTCGTGCAGCACGACCTTGCGGATCATGTCGCCGAAGCGCGGCGCGATCTCGTACGTGCGCTCGTCTACGACCGAGAAGCCGAGGTTCTCGAGCACCGGTACGCGCTCCGAGAGCCGGATTGGATCGTCGAAGCGATAGACGGCGGCGCGCAGCCGCTCGGTGCCGCTGGATTTCTCGACATAGAAGTCGATGGCGAGCGGGCGGTCCGGTCCCAGCCGCTCGATGCGCCGGATATCTTCGAGCGCGCGTGCCGTCGGAAAGAACTCCGCGTACCCCGCCGAGAAAGCCTCGCGATACTTGCTGGCCAACGCCGCCGTCTTCGGCCCCGCCTTTTGGAGCGCTTCGGCAAGGCGATCCTGCCAGGTCTTTACGATCGTCGCGACGCCCTGTTCGAGCGTCTCCGTCGTTACATTCGGCGTGGTGCCTTCATGGCGACCAATGATGAAGTGCACGCGTGTGAGCTGGCCCTCGGCAAAGTAGGGCGTGAAGGCTGATACGTGTCCACGGTAGGTCTGCGCGAGATAACTTCCGATCTCCTCGCGCACGCGCGTCGAGAAGCGGTCCCTTGGCACGAATACGAGCACGGAGACAAAACGATCGAAGCGATCGACGCGCGCGAACACGCGCACGCGCGGCCGCAGCTCCAGATCGAGGATGCCCGCAGACCACGTCGCCAGCTCTTCGGTGCTGATTTGGAACAGCTCGTCGCGCGGGAAGGTTTCGAGCACGTTGAGCAGCGATTTTCCCGCGTGGCTCTCCGGCGGGAAGCTCGAACGCTCGAGCACGCCCTCGATCTTCTGGCGTAGGATGGGGATCTCGCGCGGCAGCTTCACGTACGCTTGCGATGTGAAGAGCCCGATGATGCGCAGCTCACCCGCGAGTGTGCCGTCGGCGCGGTAGGTCTTCACGCCGATGTAGTCCATATAGGCGCGCCGGTGGACACGGCTGCGCACATTGGCCTTGGTGATGATGAGCGGATCCGGCTGGAGATAGAACTCGCGGATCTCCGGCGTCAGCGCCACGAACTCGGTGCCGCGACGCAGCACGAGTACTTTCGGGTCCTGCAACAGCCCGAGGCCGACACCGTCGTCCGCCGAGAGCGTGCCGGTCTGCATGTCACCGTCGAGGCGGTAGTCGCGCATGCCGAGGAGCGTAATGTTGCCAGCTTCGAGCCACTTCAAGAATTCGACCGCCTCCCTGCGCATGGGCGCAGGTACGCTCGCAGGCGCCCTCTCCAGATCGGCGATGGCCTTCCTCAGGCGCGCCAGCATGGCCTGCCAGTCGCCGACGGCAGTGCGGACTTCTTTGAGGATGTCCTTGAGCGTCGCGACGATCGTGTCGCCTTCACCTGCCGCGAGACCTGCGACTTGGACCGCGATGTAGCTCTCCTGGCGGCCGTCATTCCAGCTTTGGTCACCGCTCGCGAGAATGCGCACCAAGCGGCCATCGGGTGTGCGCTCGCTCTTGATCAGCGGATGCAACACGAGATCGATCGCCAGGCCGCGTGCGTGCAACTCGGCCGCGATACTGTCCATCAGGAAGGGCATGTCCTGATTGAGAATCTCGATCACGGCGCGGTCGCCGCCGAGGGGACGAATCCCGACCTTCGGCGCGCCAGCCGGCTTTTCCTGGAGGAAAGCCATGGCATGGTCGACGAGCGCTGCGAGCTCCTTGGTCGGATGGTCGGAGAGCGCGGCCTCGTCGGACGACCCGAGAAGCGCTCGGGCGAGGACGAGGCGGCCTTGCGTGTCAGGTGCGCTCGATTTCAACGCGTCGAGCACGGCGTTGATCGGGTGTGTGTTCGCGCGGGGGGCCTCAGCCAGTGCGTTGTTCGCCATGGGCTGGTCCTTTCAGATTCGAATGCGACGTTGCGTCCTCCAGTAGAGGCGCTCTGTGCCATCGCGCAACGTGCGCAGCTGGCAGATAGTGCATAATGCCCAGGAATCGAGCTTCGAGTATGACAGTGCGCGGCGCGTCCCTCGGTGGAACTTGGGAGATGCCGCCGGAACGGCAAGCAGACAGGGCCTCACATGAGCTGGCGCGAGTACTGGAACCAAGATACGCCGATCTACGTCAACGCGCGTCACAAGGCCGTGCACTATGAATTGATCGCACGCCAACTCGTTGATGCACTGCCGCAAGGGCGTCCAGCCGTACTCGATTTCGGATGTGGCGAGGCACTATCGGCGGACCTTGTTGCAAAGCAATGCCAAGTCTTGCACCTCTGTGATGGTGCGGAGCTTGTGCGCACGCGCCTCAAGCAGAAGTTCGGCTTGCTCGGCAATGTCGTGGTGATGGCGCCTGAGCAACTCGGCGAGATTCCTGACGCGAGCCTCGATCTGATCGTCGTGAACTCGGTCCTGCAGTATCTGAGCCGCGCCGACCTGGACAGTCTGCTGGCGACCTGGCGCCGACTGCTCAAACCCGATGGGCAACTGCTGATCGCCGACGTCATACCGCCGGATGTGGGACCGCTCACCGATGTCATGGCGCTCTTGAAGCTCGCAGCTGCGAACGGCTTTTTCATCGCGAGCTTCGTCGGGCTCGCACGCACGTTCTTCTCGGACTACCGCAAGACGCGGGCCGCGCTCGGGCTCGCGCACTACAGCGAGACGGACATTCTCGCGATCCTCTCAGCCGCCGGCTTCGATGCGCGCCGCCGCCAGCCGAACCTCGGGCACAACCCCGCGCGCATGGCGTTCGTCGCGGTGCCGCGCTCATAAGCGCTCGGGCACTCAATTCGACGGCAAGAAACGGATCGCGCCGCCTCCGGGCTCAAGCGACAGTCTCAGCCCACGGGGCCAAGTCCGGCCTGCGGAGAAACTCATGTCACAGAGCCCAGCAGTCAACCGGCCGATGACCGCGCTCGAATGGGCGACGCTGATCACGCTGGCGGCCGTCTGGGGAGGCGCATTCTTCTTTAATGCGGTTGCCGTCAAGGAACTGCCAGTCTTCACCATCGTCGTTGCCCGCGTTGTCCTGGCTGCGCTGGTGCTGGTCGCTGTCCTGAAGGTTGCCGGCATCAGAATGCCTTCGGAACGGCGCGTTTGGATCGCCTTCTTCGGCATGGGGCTCCTCAACAACGCTATCCCCTTCTCGCTAATTGTCTGGGGACAGCAGCACATTGCCTCGGGTGTCGCGTCGATCTTGAATGCCTCGACGCCTCTTTTCACCGTCGTGCTGGCGCATGTCCTGACAGCGGACGAGAAGTTGACCGGCGGGCGCATTCTCGGCGTGCTGGCGGGGCTCGCCGGCGTTGCTATCATGATCGGGGGTGATGCGGCGCGCGCCCTCGGCACCAATGTCGTGGCCCAGCTCGCGTGTGTCGCGGCCGCCGTCAGCTATGGTTTCGCTGGCATTTTCGGGCGTCGGTTTCGGGCCATGGGGGTCGCCCCCATGGCTACGGCTGCCGGTCAGCTTACTGCGTCGAGCATTCTGCTCCTGCCCATGATGCTAGTGCTCGACCGTCCGTGGTCGCTCCCCGCGCCCAGCCTCAATGCCATCGTAGCACTGATTGGCATCGCCACGCTTTCCACGGCATTCGCCTACGTTCTCTTCTTCCGACTACTTGCGACGGCAGGTGCGAGCAATACCTCGCTCGTGACGCTGCTGATCCCTGTCAGCGCCATTCTCCTCGGCATGATTTTTCTCGGGGAGATGCTCGAACTGAGGCACATCGTCGGCATGGTGATGATCGCTCTCGGCCTCGCGGCGATCGATGGCCGCCCGTGGCGCGCGGCGCGCTTTTTGGTGAAGGCCCCGGTGGAGACGCGAACCGACGAGCGCTAACGCTTGCTCCTGAGCTTCTCCATCAGCTCGGTCGTGGGATAGGCATCCGCGACCATGCCGAGCCGAAGCTGCTCCTTCTTCACGGCCGCGCGCGTGCCGGCGCCGATGATGCCGTCGATACGGCCCACATCATGGCCCCGCTGTGCGAGAAGCGTCTGCAGCTCCTTGGCCTGATCGAGGCTCAGCGAGGGAATGTCCTTGCCTACGTCGCGCATCTCGGGCGCACCCGCATAGCGCGTGGCAAGATAGCCGACGGTCGTCGCGTAGTTCAGCGACTGGTTCCATTCGAGATAGATCTTGAAGTTGTCGTAGACGAGGAACAGCGGCCCGTCGCGCCCCATGAGCGCGAGCAGAGATGCGGGCTTCGCATCAGAGGGGATCGGCTTTCCATCGGCGCCCGTCACGCCCCACTTCGCCCATTGGCTGCGCGGATGCTGGATGGTGAGATCTGCTTCGGCCCAGTTCAGATTGCGTGGTGCGCGCACTTCCTCGAGCCAGGGCTCGCCCGCGCGCCAGCCGAGGTGCTTGAGGTAGGCAGCCGTCGAGCCGATCACGTCGGCAGGGCTCGAGAAGAGATCGCGGCGGCCGTCGCCGTCGTAGTCGACGGCGTGGGCAAGATAGTGGGTCGGCAGGAACTGCGTCTGGCCGAGTTCGCCGGCCCAGGAGCCGATCATGTCGCTGGGTTTGAGGTCGCCGCGGTCGATGATCTTGAGGGCGGCGATGAATTCGCGCGTGAACATCTCGCCGCGGCGGCAGTCATAGGCGAGCGTCGCCAGCGAGCGCAGCACCGAGAGCTTGCCCATGCCGGCGCCGAAGTCGCTTTCGAGTGCCCAGAAGCCAGTGATGACCGGGGCCGGCACGCCGTATTCCTTCTCGGCCCGCGCAAAGACGTCGCGGTAGCGCTCCATCTGGCGCTGCCCATTGGTAATGCGGTTGCGCGAGACGAGCTTGCCGCGGAAATCGACGAAGCTCTGCCCGAAGAATGTCTGGCGGCGATCACGCTGAATGATGCCCTGGTCCAGCGTCATGTCTTCGAGAACGGCCGAGAGAGTTGCCTGCGTGACGCCTGCTGCGGCAGCCTCGCGGCGGAAATTCCTGAGCCAGGCGTCGAAGCTGCCGGTGTTCTGGCAGTTCGCCGTGCTCGGGTTGGCGGGCGGTGCAGCAGCGAGCGCGCCGACGCCGGGAGACAAGAGGGCCGCGAAGGTGGCGAGAATGGAAACGGCGCAGGCAGTAAGGCGGGCAGTCCGGCGCATGCATGTCCTCGGAAAAAGGGCTGGAATGAACGGCATTGATAGCCGAGCCAATACGGCAAAATCATGCGGGGACGGTCGTTCCGCGAATAACGACCGCGCGGGGCCCCTTGTTGCGCTTCTGCCGCGTCCACTGCTGGATCACCTGCAAGGGCTGGCAAAGGCTTGGCACGGCCGCTATAGCCAGACAAGGTTAATGGCGGCACGTGCGCTGCGTTTGCGCACGTCTCTGCATACTGGCGATCCGCGAAAGGAACGGCGATGCGAGCACTTTCTCTCTTTTCAGCGGCGGCGGGCCTCGCTTTCGTGCTCGCGGCATCTCCGGCCATGGCGGAGTGCGATGTGCTTGCTTTCGAGGTCAACGATTACGGCAAGGAAGGCCCGACACGCGATGCCCTCGCGCTGCTCGACAAGCACATCGTGGCCACGATGGCCAAGCGCAACGTCAAGGACTATCGCGTCGGCGAAAAGAACGTGAAGTGCGAGCTATTCCTCGATTTTATCGTATTCGACGAGCACACGTGCACCGCTCACGCGAACGTCTGCTGGGGCAAGGATATAAAGAAGATCAAGGCAACTCCCAAAGCTACCACTGCGAAGGCGACACCCAGCACCAAGGCGAGCAGTCCCAAAGCAGCCGAAAAGAAGTAGCCGGTAGCGCGCACTGCGGCCGTACGACTGTGGATGATTGCCGCTCCCTTGGGTCCTGCCACCCTGCGGTGCTGGACAGGCGGCGAGTCGGCGCTGTAAACAAACGGAGAACGCGCCGGCCGGAGCAGTGGATTGTCCATTGAACTTCGTTCCTAAAAATCCGATCGAAAGCGCTCTTGCCGAGACACTGTCCGGCATCAGCGAGCCCGCTTGGATTATCGATGTGGATCGCGGGGCCGTTGCTGCGGCCAACGGGCGGGGCGGCGCGGTATGGGGCACCCCGACGATGTCGCCCGTGCTCGACAGCGTTGTGCCGGGGCTCAGAGCGCTGCGCACGCGTTTCGCCCAGGGCTCGTTCCTCGAAACGACAAGCAGCACGGTCGAACCGCTGAAGTTCTGGACGACGGGCGGCATACGCACACTCGCCTGTGAAGTGCGCACGCTCGATGAAAGCGTCGGCCCTGGCCTGCTGATGGTGATTGCCGGGTCACTCAGGAAGTCGGTAGTCGAGCGCAAGGATGTGCGGCGCCGAGAAGCGCCTGCGCCTGCCAGCGCGCTCCGGGCGAAAGTTGCGCCGGTCCTGAGGGATGATCCGCCCGAGCGTGCCAAGTCGCCGGCAAGCACAATCCCAAGTCCGCCGCTCAACGACATGGAGACGCTGCGCGAGATTGCGCGGCGCATACGACAGGGTTCCGCGCGTATAACGGCCGGGGTCGAGGCGCCGGCCAATGAGGATTCGGCCCCCCCCACGGCCAAAGCAATTCCACCCGTTGCCGCGCCGATGCCTGCGCCCAAGGCCGACGTCGCCCCCAAGCTCAGTCCTGCGCGTGACGCGGACGAGCATCATGCCCATCTCGCGCACGAGATTCGTACGCCGCTGGCGGCCATCATCTCGCTTGCCGAGGTCATCACCGAGGAGCGCCTCGGACCGTGGCCGAACGAGCGCTACCGCGGCTATGTCCGCGACATTCTCGCGAGCGCGCGACATGGCCTGGAGGTCGTCGACGGCATTCTGCGCGATGCACCGAGCCAGCCGGGTTCGGCGCGCGTCCTTGCCGAGATCGATCTCAATGCCGAGGTCGAGGCCATGAACACGTCGCTGCAACCGTTGGCCGAGAAATCCGGTGCCCGGCTCGAGGCGGCGCTCGGCGGCGGCCTGCCGCGCGTGACGGCGGACCGCCTGAATGTCCGGCAGATGTTGATCAACCTCGTCTCCAACAGCATGAAGCATGGTGGCCCGTCGGTGCGCATCAAGGTGACGACGGGCTATGAGCTGAATGGCGAGGTGTGGGTCGAGGTCGAGGACAACGGCCCTGGAATGCCGCCTGCCGAAAAGAGCAATGCGGCCGGCAGCGCACCGCGCAAGACCGGCCTCGGACTGCCACTGACGCGCTCGCTTGCCGCGGCGAACGGCGCGCGTCTCGATATCAAGAGCCGGGCAGGCCGTGGCGTGCGTGCTCGCATCGTCTTCGGCGGCGATCGTTCGGCGCGCTGAAGCGTATTCCAAGTCATGAAAGGCGGGGGCGCGGGAGTTTAAGCCGCCGTTCCGGCCTTTGCCGCAGGCTTGGCACGTGGTGCCGGCTCGTCATCGTCGATGCCGGGATCATCCGGTGCGCGCGTCGGCACGAAGGGCTCCGACGCTGCCCCATTCGAGCGCGAAGGGGCACCCGTTGGTACACTCGTCGGTCTCGTGACTGGCTTCGCCTCCGTGATCGGCACGGTTCGCACCTCGACCGTCTGAGGCACGTCGTCGTCGGCGACGCGCTTGGCTTCGATGACCTTCTCGTTCTTCGCCTCGCCGAGCGCCATCAACTCTTCGAGCTTGGCAAGCGCGAGTTCCTCATCCTGTGTGCCCTTCTGCTCGACGGGCACCTTCCACTGGAAGGCATCGAGCGTTCCCGTGACCGGCGAGATCGCCGCCCACCGCTCAGCCACGATGCCGTCCGCCGTCCACGCAGGATCACGCGGCGCATTGGTCGCGCGAGCAAGCCACTCGCGCACGCGCCCGGCATTGCCGAACTGCTCACCCTCGATGCGCGCCATAAGCGTGCACACGCGCTGCGAGAGGCGACCGTCGACCAGCGGTGCCAGTGCTTTGCGCGCTTCCGCCCAGTCGTGCGCCTCGATGGCTGCGTGCGCGACCGCGATCGGCGCCTCGACGGAATGTGGTGTCGTGCGCGCGAGGTTCTTCACGCGGTCGAGACGATCTTTTGGACTGTCGCCGGGCCGCGCATAGGCATAGGCGATGGCGAGATCGGGGTGCGGCGCGCGCCTCCAAGTCTGCTCGATGACGCGGGCGACCTTGCTCGTCTGGCCGCGCGAGGAGAAGAGGCGTCCGGCGATGGCCCCTGCCTCGACGAGATCGGGCGCGAGGCTGTGCGCCTCCATGGCGAGCGTAAGGGCTCTTTCAGGGTTCGTGTCTTCGAGGATCTGCGCCTGAGCCGTAAGAATGACGCCCCGACGGCGATCGGCGACGGCCTTGTCGAAATGGCCATTGCGCTTGCCGGCTGCGAGCGTGTTGAGCGCACCAACCCAGTCCGACGCCCGGCACTGCAGCTCGAAGAGCGCATCGATCGGCCAGCCGAGCTGCGGATTGAGGCGCAGCGCGCGTTCCGCGAACTGGCGCGCGGCTTCGTGCTCACCCTCGCGCTCGGCTTCGAGAAATAATCCGCGCAAACCGAGCTGCTCGGTCTCTTTCGAACCGAGCATGGCCTCGAAGATGCGGCGTGCCGTTGTGCGGTCGCCGGAGAGTTGGGCCGCCTGCGCGCGCAGCAGGTGTGTCAGCGGCTCATTAGGAAGTGCCTTGCGCGCCTGGATGGCGTGGCGCATCGCCTGCGAACGGTCGCCGGCGCCGATGGCGATCATGCCGCTCGACAGCGCCTCGAGCCCGCGCTCCTGGCGGCGCCGATTGACGATGCGGCCGAGGGCGGCGGGGCTGTTCCACAACTGGCGCGCCAGCGACCAGAGGAAAATCGCGAGGCCGATGAGAAACGCGAACATGACGACGGCGCGGAAGACAGTGGTCTCGATCTCGTAGCCCTGCCACTGGAGGACCATCTGGCCAGGCCGATCGGCGAGCCATGCAAGGCCTGTCGCAAGAAGGCCAACACCGACGAGATACAGGATGAGGCGGATCATTGCTTGGCATCCTTCGCAGCGGGAGCCGCTCCGAGCGACGACTTGAGCTGGCGATCGATGGTGACGATGGCTTCTTCGACGGACTGGCGTGCCGCGACCCTGTCGAGCCACGCTCTGGTCGGTCCGGTGATGCTCTTCGGCGGCAGCGTCTTGGCGTAGCGCATGACGTCGGCGAGGCGGCCGTCGTTCAGTGCGCCTTCCATGCGTGCGACCGTCGCTTCGACGGAGTTGTCATCGGCGTCGGGCGTCAGCTTGCGCACGCGCACGATGGTGCGCGCGCCGGACATCAAGCGGTCCACGACAGAAGCGTCCTGCTTCTCGGCATCGGCATCGATAATGGTGCCGGTGAGCGGGCGGAACTGGCGCGCAAGGTCCGCAATGGTCGGCAGGCCTTCGTCCTGGTAGCGCTGGAGGACACCGAGATCTAGGCGATTGCCGGCCACCTTGCGCACTTCAGCAAGTTCGCTCGCAAAGCTGCCACCGCGATCGATGGCGCGCTTGAGATTACCGAGCTCGAGCGAGAGCACGATGCGCTCGGCATTGCTGCGGCGATCAGCTTCCGCCTTGAGCACGGCATCGACGCTGCTTTCGAGCTTGGCGACGCGCGCGGTGGCGGGCGCAACGGCCGCGCTGACATCGGCGGGTTTTGCCGTGTCGCGACGGAGCGCATCGAGTGCCGACTTGATACTCGCGATCTCGTCCTGCGCCGATCGCGCGACTTCGGAAAGGCGATCGGTGTCCGTTTTCGTCTGATCGACGCGCTGAGCCGTGCGCGTCAGATCCGACTTCATCGACGTCACCTCGCGGTCGAGGCGCTGTGTGCCCGAGCGTGCGGCCTCGGCGGCTTCGGCCGTCGTGGCGAGCTTGCTCTCGATCTCCGTCGCCATGTCGCGGCGGGCCGCCGCGAGGCGGTTGGTCAGCGCCGTCTCGAGATCGGCAATGCGGCCCGTGATCTGCGCGAGCTGTGGGATGGGACCGGCGCCTTTCGGGTCGGCGAGCGCGGCCGCTGCGAGCGCCGAAAGCCGCTCATCCATGCGCGCGAGGCGCTCGGCATCACTGCCGGGACCTGTGCGACTCGCAAGCTGATCCTTGAGCGCCTTTGTCTCGTTGTCGAGGCGCACCTGACCTTCGCCTAGGCTCGGGATCGCCGACGTAACGGTCCGCAGTTGATCGACGCCCTGCTCGATGCCGGCGAGGCGCTTGGTGACATCTGGCGAGAGGACAGGTTGCGCAGCTTTGCGCGCGGCATCCTCGAGCGCTGCGAGACGCTGGCCGACCTCGGGCGAAACTTTCGTCGTATCCGGCCCGCCGATGCCGAGGAGCGGACCCGCGAGCAGCACGAGCGCGCCGCCGACGACGCCGGCAACCGTGTGCGAAACAATCGAGCCGAAGCCACTGGACTTGGCAGGCGGCGGCGCAGCAGTCGGTTTGCTTGCCGAGGGAGCAGAAGCTGAGGCGGCCGAAGCGGTCTTCGGCGGGTCGACCTTTTTGCTCTCGGCAGCGACGCTCGCGGCAGCGCCCGCCACCTTCTCTGCCGTCGCGCGGTGATCCGTCGAGGGGCCAGTGGGGGGCCCGGCCGCTGACGCAGAACTCGATGCCGCGGACTTCGCCGGCTCCGGCTTGATCTCCGTGGCCTTGCCTTCGATCGTCGCGTGCGGCCGCTTTGGACCTGAACCCTGCGTGCCGTTCGTCATCGCTGCCTCATCCTTCCGCTACGCGATACTTGACCCGGTCGGTCGTCGCGAGACATGCGCCAAGTCAATGCGCTGGAAATTGATCCTCAGTTTCGTGGCTAAACCTTCAGTTGTCCAATCGATCTGCAACTTGTTCAATCTGCTCAAGAATAGCGTTCAAAGTTGGTTTCTCCGCGACCTCGATCGGTACATCGCCGAGGGCTGAGAGCGCACGGGCGACCGCGTCGGACAGGCACACATGCACGATCTCCGCGGCGGCATCGGTCAGATTGTGGCGCTTGATCAGCCCGGCATAGATCCGCGCCGTGCGCGGCGACATCAGCACCACACCGTCGATCGCGCCTTCGCCGATCGCCTCCCGCGTACCCTCGCTCAGGGCCTCCGCCGCCTTCATACGATAGACGACGGGTTGCAGCACGCGAAATCCAAGCTCCCCGAGCTCGCCAGCGAGGTCGCCGGCCTGCACATCGCCGGCCAGATGCACGATCATCCCATCCGCTGGGTCGAGCGTTCCGGCAATGGCCGCGGCAAAGCCGCTGACCGAGCCTTGCCCGATGGAAATTCGCTCGAAGCCAAGGTCGCGGGCCGCTTCCGCCGTGCCCTGCCCGACCACGAACAGCGGAATGGCGACCGCATCATGCAGATAGGGTGACTGTGACAGCGCCCTGAGCGCATTGCGGCTCGTCGCGATCAGCGCCACGATGCCATTGAGATCATCGATGGCCTCGGGGAGCAGCTCCGCTTCCATGAGCGGCTCGACCACGGCCTCCTGGCCGATGGCTTCGATCTGGCCCTTGAGCTTGTCGCCCTCGGGTTCCGGCCGCGTCACAAGGAATAGCATCAGCCGTGCGCTCCGAAGAAGCCGGGGCCGGCCTTTGCCAGCAGCTCCTCGGCGGCCTCCGTGGCGAGTTGGACGGCGGCGGCTGGTGCCCCGCTGCGGCTCGTCGCGTGGCTCTCGCTGCCGTCCGGCGTCAGGATCTCGCCGCGAAAGGTAAACACACCATCGTCGAGCGTTCCGAGGCCTGCGATCGGCGTGCGGCAGGAGCCTTCGAGCCGGCCGAGGAAGGCGCGCTCCGCCGTCACACAGAGCGAAGTCGAGACGTCGTTGAGCGGATCGAGAAGCGCCGCTGTATCCTCGTCGTCGAAGCGGCATTCGATACCGATAGCGCCCTGCGCCACCGCTGGCAGCATGAAGTCATCGGCGATTGTTGCGGTGATGCGATCGGCGAGGCCCAGACGCTTGAGGCCGGCAACCGCCAGCAGTGTCGCGTCCACCGCGCCTTCGCCAAGCTTCCGCAAGCGCGTCTCCACATTGCCGCGATACATCACGACCTTGAGGTCCGCCCGAAAGCGCCGAAGCTGCGCCTGACGCCGGAGCGAAGACGACCCCACCACCGCGCCCTGTGGCAGCGCTTCGATCGACGGCCACTTCGAACTGATGAAGGCATCCCGCACGTCCTCGCGCGGCAGCATGGCTGTGATGGCCAGGCCTTCCGGCAGGACCGTCGGCATGTCCTTCATGGAATGCACGGCGAGGTCGATCGAACGGTCGAGCAACCCTTCCTCGATCTCCTTGGTGAACAGGCCCTTGCCGCCGGCCTCGCTCAGCGGCCGGTCCTGAATGCGGTCGCCCGTCGTGCGGATGACGACGATCTCGATCTCTGCCTCTGTCATGCCATGCGCGGCCATGAGCCGGCGCCGCACTTCATGGGCCTGCGCGAGGGCCAGGGCCGAGCCACGGGTGCCGATGCGAAGCCGCGGTTGTTGCAAGATGTCCTCGGTCGATGCTACCGCAGCGCGAATTAGGAGCGCCGCGCCGGCAGTCTATGCCCGCCCGCGGGGCGCGATGCAATCGCTTCCATCAGCAGGCGCGTGTGAACGACCATCCAGGACCCGGAGCGGGGCGGACCCAACTCGTTCTCGGTATCGAGACGAGCTGCGACGAAACCGCCGCGGCCGTTGTGGCGCGCGGCGTTGATGGGCGGGGCCGGATCCTCTCCAGCGTCGTTCGATCGCAATGGGAGCAACACCGACCTTATGGGGGCGTCGTCCCCGAAATTGCGGCGCGGGCGCACGTCGAATGTCTCGACGAGATCATCGGGGCGGCGCTTTCAGAAGCGGGCATCCGGTTTGGCGATCTCTCGGCGGTTGCGGCAACTGGCGGGCCAGGTCTCATCGGCGGCGTGCTCGTCGGGCTCATCGAGGCCAAGGCCATCGCGCTCGTCCACGGTCTGCCGCTGATCGCAGTGAACCATCTCGAAGCACACGCGCTCACGCCCGGACTGGCCGAAGGCCTGAAGCCGCCCTACGTGCTGCTGCTGGTCTCGGGCGGGCATACACAACTGCTACTGATCGAGGATGTGGGTCGCTACGTGCGTCTCGGCACCACGATCGACGACGCACTCGGCGAGGCTTTCGACAAGACGGCGAAGCTCCTGGGTCTCCCGCAGCCGGGAGGTCCGTCCGTCGAGAAGGCAGCACGAGGTGGGCGCGCTGATCGCTTTGCCCTGCCGCGGCCCATGCTCGGACGGGCGGAACCGCACTTCTCGTTCGCCGGGCTCAAGACGGCCGTGCGCCTCGCCGCGCAATCTGCCGCGCCGCTCGACGACCAGGCCATCGCCGATCTCTGCGCCTGCTTCGAGCAGGCCGTGGTCGAGGCCGTCGTCGATCGCACGCGGACGGCGCTGCGCATAGCCCGACAGCGAGCGGAGGCTGATGTGCTCGTGGTGGCCGGCGGTGTTGCGGCTAACCAGCGGCTGCGCGGAGGTCTCGCTGATCTCGCCACGCGCGAAGGCGTGCGCCTCTCGATCCCGCCGATCGCGCTCTGCACTGACAATGCTGCGATGGTCGCATGGGCTGGTGCCGAGCATCTCGTGCGCAACAACACGAGCGCACTCGACTTCGCCGCCCGGGCTCGCTGGCCCCTCGATGCAGACGCTACGCCCGTCATCGGCTCGGGTCGGCTTGGTACGAAGGCATGACAAGATGCAATGAGCGCACTGAGGCGAATTTGATAAATGGATTTATTTCATGACGCTTGAAACAGATATTACCGCTCTTAGAAAGCTAAGCAGATTGCCGCGCACGCAAGAGGATATGGATGAGGTCCATCGCATCATTGACGAGGAGAATGACGTAGCTATCGCACTCGTTTGCGGCACTCTGCTCGAAGAAGCCACCGAACAATTGCTGCTATGCAGTATGATCTCGCTCAATAGCGAGGAGACGACAGAGCTTTTTCGCGGGTTCGGACCACTTGCATCGCTATCTGCCCGAACAAAGTTCGCCTACGCGCTAGGCCTGATTGGCAAGGTGACTAGACGACATATTGGTATGATGCGCGACGTCCGAAATGCGATTGCTCATTCCAAGAAGCCCCTACGTTTCGACACTCCTGAAGTCAGCGCCGTATGTGGCCGACTAAGGATAGGCGACCAAATGCCGGACAGAGCCCCCGAGGTCCTGGCAGAATTCGAGAGTGATACGAAAGAGCCGAAAGTCCGCTTCACGGCGATGACCTTCGTAATCTTCCAGCAAATGATGCTCGCCGCTATGACCACCCCTCGTCGTCGACGGCCGCACCTTCCCTGATGGTTACGTCGCGACTAGCCAATCAACCCGCGGTTCTTCAGCATGGCGTGCGACGTCGGTAGCCGCCCACGGAACAGCGTGTAGGCCTCTGCGGGATCGCGGCGATTGCCGGCCGAGTAGATGAACTCGGCAAGCTTCTTCGCGGTCTCCGGATCGAAGGCGTTGCCGGTTTCCTCGAAGGCCTCGAAGGCATCGGCGTCCATGACCTCGGACCACATGTAGCTGTAGTAGCCGGCTGCGTAGCCGCCGCCCGAGAAGATGTGCGCGAAGTGTGGCAGGCGATGGCGCATGACGATCTGGCGCGGCATACCGATCCGCTGCAGCATCTCGGCTTCGAAGCGCGAAAGATCGAAGCCGTCGAACTTCTCAAGCGCGTGCAGCTCCATGTCCGCGAGTGCGGAGGAGACATACTCGACGGTCGCAAAACCCTGGTTGAACTTGCTGGCCGCGTCGAGCCGGTCGATGAGCGTGTCCGGGATTGGCGCGCCGGTCTCATAGTGGCGGGCGAACTGCCGCAGGACATCGCGCTCCTCGAGCCAGTGCTCGAAGAGCTGTGAGGGCAGCTCGACGAAGTCCGTCGAGACGGCCGTTCCTGCGATCGAGGTATAGGTCACGTCGGACAGGAGCCCGTGCAGGGCGTGACCGAACTCGTGGAAGAGCGTGCGCGCGTCATCGAAGCTCAGCAACGTCGGCGCGCCGTCGGCGCCGCGCGCGAAGTTGAGATTGTTGACGATGATGGGATGGATGTCGCCCTTGAGGCGCTGCTGGCTGCGGAATGCGCTCATCCAGGCGCCCGAACGCTTCGAGGGGCGCGCGAAGTAGTCGCCGACGAAAACGCCGACGTGCGTGCCGTCAGTGCGCTTGACCTCCCAGGTGCGGACGTCAGGATGGTACTTCGGCAGATCGGTACGTTCCTCGAAGGTGAGGCCGAAGAGACGCGTCGCAGTATTGAAGGCCGCTTCAATCATGCGGTCGAGCTGCAGGTAGGGCTTGATCGCGCCCTCGTCGAGATCGAACTCGGCCTTGCGCACTTTCTCCGCGTAGTGCCGCCAGTCCCAGGCCTCGACCTGAAAGTTGCCGCCCTCGCGATCGATCATGCGCTGAAGCATGTCACGCTCTTCATCTGCTTTCTTGACGGCCGCAGCCCACACTTCGTCGAGCAGTCCGCGCACGGCTTCCGGCGTTTTCGCCATGGCATCTTCGAGGCGGAACTTCGCGAAGGTCTCGAAGCCGAGAAGCCGCGCACGCTCGGCCCTGAGCGTCAGGATCTCCGTCGCGACAGCGCGATTGTCGTGCTCTCCGCCGCCCTCGCCGCGCCGGATCCACGCTGCAAATGCCGCTTCGCGCAGATCACGTCGCGTCGAGAACTGCAGGAAGCTCTCGATGCTCGAACGCCCGAGCGTGATGACATGCTTGCCGGGATGGCCGAGGTCGTCACCGGCACGCTTTGCCGCCGCGCGCACGAAGTCAGGGAGCCCGGCGAGATCCGCTTCGGTTTCCAGAACGAGCTTATAGCTCTGCTCGTCGGCGAGCACGTTCTGGCCGAACGTCGTGCCGAGTGACGCAAGCCGCGCATTGATCTCGGCCATGCGCTTCTTGGCCTCAGGATCGAGCTGCGCGCCGGCGCGGATGAGGCTCGAATGCGTGCGCTCGAGTACGCGGCGCTGCTCGGCATCGAGCTTCTGACGTTTACCGCGCTGAAAGATGGTGTCGACGCGCGCGAAGAAACGCGGATCAAGAGAGATCTCGGTGCCGTGACGCGACAGGATCGGCGCGATGTCACGCTCGATAGCCTGCAGCTCCGGGTTCGTATCGGAGCTCGTCAGATTGTAGAAGACGCGAAGCACACGTGTGAGCTGGGCGCCGGCCTTTTCCATGGCAGCGATCGTATTGCCGAAGTTCGGCGAAGCCGTGCTGGAAAGGATTTTCTCGACTTCGGCCTTATGTGTCTCGATGGCCTTGTCGATGGCCGGACGGAAGTGCGCCGGCTTGATCTTCTCGAAGGGCGGGAGCTCGAAGGGCGTCTTCCACGCACCGAGCAGGGGATTGCGCGCGGAGGCCGCGCCGTTGGCCTTCGCCTTTTTGTCGCTCATGCGGGTCTGCCTTCTGTGTTCGGGGCATTGAGGCCGGCAACCAGGTAGCGGTTCAGTCGCTCGGCGAAGCGGGCGGGATCGCTCGGCAGCTCGCCTTCGACAATGCGCGCCTGGTCGAGCAGCAAATGTGCGAGGTCATCGACCGCGATGAGGTCGGTCGCGAGGCGTGCGCGGTCGATGGCCGCGATCAGCGGATGAGCGGGATTGATCTCCAGCACCGGCTTCACGTTGAGGCCACGCTGCTGGCGCTGCAACATTCGCTCCAGCGTGCGATCGGGGCCGTGCGCATTGGCAACGAGGCAGGCCGGCGAGCTGACGAGCCGCTGCGAGACCTTGACGTCGTCGACTTCCTCGCCGAGCGCCGCCTTGAGCGAGGAAATGAGATCACCGACATCCTTCGGCGGATCGGCCTTCGGCGTCGCATTCTCTTTCAGCGGAACCGCGGAGAGATCGACATCGCCCTGCGAGAGCGACTTCAGCGCCTTGCCGTCGAACTTCGGTGCCGATGTCGTCCAGAAGGCATCCACGGGATCGTGGAGCAGCAGCACTTCGACGCCGCGTTCTTTCGCGGCCTCGAGCTGCGGGCTCGCTTTGAGGCGATCGAGACTTTCGCCGACGAGATAGTAGATATCCGTTTGGCCTTCGCGCATGTCCGCGACATACTCGCTGAGCGAACGCCAGTCGTCGCCCACCGTAGAGCGAAAGCGCGCGAGCTTCAGGAGCTGCTCGCGGCGCTCGAAATCCTCGTAGATACCTTCTTTGAGCGCCTGCCCGAAGATTTCCCAGATCTGCATGAAATTCTTCGGCTCTTTGTTCGCCAGCGTCTCCAGCTCACCTATGACCTTGGCCGTCACGGCGCGGCGGATCTGTGCCACGGCCGGATTGTTCTGCAGCATCTCGCGGCTAATGTTGAGTGGCACGTCCTCGCTATCGATCACACCGCGGACGAAGCGGAGATATCCCGGCAGCAGTGCCGCGTCCTCGGTGATGAACACGCGACGAACGTAAAGCTTCACGCGTCCCTTGCGCTCGACATCGAAGAGATCGAATGGCCGCTGCGTCGGCACGAACAGGAGCGCCGCGTAGGACTGGCGACCTTCGGCCTTGTAGTGGACGGTCAGCGCCGGCTGGTCGAGCTGTCCGGCAATGCTGCGGTAGGCCTCGGTGTACTCGTCCGGCTTCACCTCGCTCTTGGACCGCTGCCAGAGCGCACTTGCCGAGTTGAGCTGCTTTGCTGCGCCGTCCGCACCGATCAGCTCGACGGGGAAGAGGATGTGATCGGAGTAGGTTTTGACAATGCGCTCGATCTCGTAGTCTTCGAGAAAGTTCTTCGCGTCATCCTTGAGATGCAGCGTGATCCGCGTGCCGCGCGCCACCTTGGCCGCGTCGCCTTCTGGTGCGGGCGCGATCGTGAAACCGTTCGCGCCGTCGGACGACCAAAGCCAGACCGCATCCTCGCCGGCCTTGCGGCTCAGAACCTCGATGTGATCGGCCACCATGAAGGCCGAATAGAAGCCAACGCCGAATTGACCGATGAGCGCGGAGTTCTCGCCGTCCTTGCCGAGGCGTTCGATGAAGGCGCGCGTGCCCGAGCGGGCGATCGTGCCAAGATTCTCGGCGAGCTCGCTCTCGTTCATGCCGATGCCGTTGTCGGCGATGACGAGCCGGCCTGCTTCCTTGTCCGTCTCGATGCGGATCGCGAGGCGCGCGTCGTCGCCGATCAGCTCTGGACGCGCAATCGCCTCATAGCGGAGCTTATCGCAAGCGTCGGACGCATTCGAGATCAGCTCACGCAGGAAGATGTCCTTTTCGGTGTAGACCGAATGCACCATGAGGTGCAGCAGGCGCGACACCTCGGCCTGAAAGGGGCGCGCTCCCGCGGGCGACGGGCGGTCGGTGCTCATCGCTGCGTTCTCCTATTTTCCTTCACAACGGTTGCCTCTGATAAAGCGCGGGACCGCGCTCGTTCAAGCCCCGTGGTGGTCAGTGTCCAGATGGGCAGGGTTGCAAAGCGGGTTTGCCGGCCACCATGTCCGCGCTAGTGTCCCTATTCCGAAGTTCGCTTAACCTAGATGCGAGTGTCCGAGCGAACTCGGAATCAAAAGGGACACTAGAATCATGAACTAGCTAGTGTGATGCAGATCGAGAAATTCGCTGGATACCGTGCCGCGAGGGCTGGCGAATTTCTCGATCATCACACTAGGGTGACGCCGCCAATCGTGCCCACAGAGAACTCTCGAGGAACGCCATGCCCTTCGATCCTGCCGCGGCTGCCCGCTATATCGCAGATGCACACCGTACGCGCGCGCCCTTCCGCAATCTGCCCGAGGACATTGCGCCGCGGACCATCGACGAGGCGTATGCGGCGCAGGAAGCTCTCCGCGATCTGTGGATTCCTCTCTACGGCCCGGTTGGCGGTCTCAAGATCGCGACGACGACGAAGGTCATGCAGGCGCTCATGGGCATCGATCATCCCTGCGGCGGCGTGATCTATTCCAAGCGTATCCACACCTCGCCTGCGACCATCAAGCTCTCCGATCACATGCACGTCGTCATGGAGTGTGAGCTTGCCGTGCGCGTCGGCGAGACCTTTGAGCCGCGACCCACGCCCTACACGCGGGAGGAAGTCCGCGCTGCTATCGTCGAGGTCATGCCGGCCTTCGAGCTTATCGAGGACCGCAATGCCGACTACAAGACCTCGAAGGCACACACGCTCATTTGTGACAACGCGTGGAATGCCGGCATCGTTCTCGGCGCGCCGGTGAAAGTGCCCGCAAGCCTCGAGCTCAACGGCCTCGCGGGCAATCTCACGACGGGATCGGGCAAGCACAGCGGCAAGACCGACGATCCCATGGGAGCGCTCGCGTGGATCGCGAACCTTGCGGCGTCGCGCGGCAAGCCACTTGCCGCTGGGCAGGTCGTCATCACCGGGAGCCTCATCCCGACGCTGCCGATCGCCGCGGGCGAGACTTTCGATTTCACGATCGATGGGATAGGCAGCGTGCGCGCCACCGGCGCCTGATCCGTCAAAAATCAAAACATTGGGATGATCAGCGAGACATGCAACACGAGACGGCCAAGGATCTGACCCGGCGCGCGACCTTCGAGCTTTTCACGCCGGTGACGGTCCGCTTCTGCGACACTGACAAGCTCGGACACGTCAACAACGTATCGATCGCTTCGTATATCGAGGCGGGACGCTGCGAGCTCTACTACAAGCTCCTGCAGGATGCTGGCACGGACGCGCGTATCGACTTCGTGCTGGCGCGGGCGGCGATCGATTTTCGCCGCGAGATTTTCTATCCCGGTACGGTGGAGGTCGGCTCGCGCTTCCTGAAGCTCGGCAACCGCTCGGTCACGACGGGCTACGGCATCTTCGTCGGCGACGCGTGCGTTGCGACCTCGGAGTGCGTGAACGTGTTCTTCGACATGGAGACGCGCAAATCGGTCGCGCCGACCGGTTCGCTGCGCTCGTTGCTCGAAGCGGCGGTCGCACGCTGAAAGTCATAAAAGACGGGGGATCGGGGTGTCCCGTCGTGTCGAAGACGCGCCTCCGGCACGGCGGGTTGCGAGGGCGGCAGTCATGCTCGCGTCGAAGACGCGATGGCCACGCACGCACAGATTGATCACAGGTCACTCCCGCCCGGCCTTGGCGCCGTGCTCGAGCCATGTTTCTCTCGCATCGAAAGTGCACATGCGATTCGTGCGCCGGTGACTTAGCGACCACGCCAGACGTGGCCGTTCCCGGCGACAACGCGGCCCACGAGGCTGCTAGAGGGGCATCCGCATGGCCAAGCTCTGGCCCTGGCGCCGCAAAAGCGAAGGCTTTGAGTGGCACAAGTACGTCAAGACGACGATCGCGATCCGGCGGGAGCACCGCCGCGAGCGCGCTGAGGAAATCAAGCGATCGGCGCAGGACGGCGCAATTCGCGCGGCTGAAAGCGCTGCACGTCTCGGTCGCAAGAGCGCGGAGGCTGCCGGTGACGGCGCGCGGCGCGCTTCGGCTGCTTCCGTTCGCGGCGCGCGGCACGGGCTCGCGGCCTCGGGTCGAGGACTGAAGCAAGCGCTGGCCGCATCGGCAGCGGGCTCGCGGCAGTTCATTGCGGCGTCTGGGCGAGGCATTCGGCAGGCATCGATGATCTCAGCACACGGTATCCGGCGCGCGTCCATCGCATCAGCATATGGCATTCGGCGTGCTTCGGTCGCGTCTGCACACGGCCTCATGCACGGTGGTCGCAAGGCAGGCGCGCGGCTGGGAGCGTCGGGCCGCTGGCTCGGTCGCGCCGGGCTCGGAAGTGCCGCATGGACCGGCGGCAATCTTGCTTTCCTCAGCCGCATTGCGGGCGGAGGGCTCGCGACGGCCAGCCGGCCGCTGATCGAATTCCTCGGCAGGCCGGGCGTTTCGGGCCCGCTGATGCTGGCAGGTGCCGTAGCGTTGGTCTCGGCCCTCGCGCGGACCTTCTTGACCGGAAGTTTGGACGGCGAGGCGATGCTGATCATGAGCGTCGGCGCGATCTGTCTCCTCGCTGGTCTGACGCCACGTCTGCGTTATGGCCCCGGTCCCGCAATTCTCGCAGCCATTACAGTGCCCCTGCGCCGCATTCCAACTCAGGTCGGGCACACGATTGCCGGCGGTGGCGCTATCGTCGCCGCCGTTCTCGCCACCGTCTGGCTCTGGCCGGCGAGCCTCACGCCATCGCCCCAGAGTTTGCCGAGCCTACCCTCGATGTCGCTCTCGAGCCTCGTGCCCTTCAAGGCATCGGATCCGCCGATTGTCGGTCGCGCTTTTGCGATCGGCGGTGACATGCTCCGCATAGGCCAGCAGACGATCCGCCTGGATGGTATCGAGGCACCTGAGCGCGATCAGGTGTGCATGAGGTCCGACAATCGCCGCTGGCGCTGCGGTGAGGCGGCCCAAACCGCGCTCTCGCGTCTCGTCTCCGGCCGCCAATTGAGCTGTGAGCCGTCCGGCAAGGATGATGTCGGCATCGTGCGCGCCATCTGCACGGCCGGCACGACCGATATCGCGAGTGCTCTCGTCGAAGGCGGCCACGTGCTGGCTGAAGCCGGCATGATGGCGCGTTACCGCAGTGTTCAGGCCAAGGCGCAGCAGGCCAAGGTCGGCCTCTGGAGCAGTACGGCCGCCCCCGAACGGGCCGCCGAGTGGCGCACGCGGGTCTGGAACGAGGCCAAGTCAAAGGCGCCGGAAGGCTGCCCGATCAAGGGCAAGGTCGAGGGGCGGCGCGGCGATACGGTCAAGACTTACCACCTGCCGTGGTCGCCTACCTATGTGAGGTTGCGGGTCGTTTCCGCGCGCGGTGAACGCTGGTTCTGCAGTGAGGCGGATGCGAGGGCGGCCGGATTCGCCCCAGCGGAGATCGACGGGTAGGTTGTGCGGCGGCGTTGAGAGATCAGCGCGTTGGTCCGACGGCCGATCTATTGGAATGCGTGCCTTTGCAAGTTCGGAGTGTCCATGACTGAGGCCGTCCCACAAGCGCCTAGTAAATCCAGGCGGCACTCAATCCGACGATCGGTGAGGCGGATGGGCAAGGTTCTTCTTTATCTTTTTCTGATCCCCCTCGCGGCGCATGCTGCATGGTGGACGTGGAACAATACGGCCTGGAACTGGCGCAGCGCGAACTGGTCGCCGACCGGCATCCTGAAGCCTGCCGCGGCAGATCCCGAGCCCGTCGTGTATGTTCTGGCCGGCCGCACGGGCGGGTGGAAGGGCATATTCGCGCACCACACCTGGATCGTGACCAAGGCCGCGGGCGCGCCGCGCTATACGCGGTATGACGTTGTCGGCTGGGGGCGCCCCGTCCGGACGGACCACCTTTCGCCGGACAGCCACTGGTACAGCAACGCTCCCGCGATCGTGGCCTCCATCCGGGGGTCCACCGCAACGGCCGCTATCGCCGATATCGAGCGGGCCGTTGCCGAATACCCCTTCTCGGATGCGGGCAGCTACAAGGCGTGGCCAGGGCCGAACTCCAACACGTTCATCGCCTATGTCGCTCGCGTGGTGCCGGCGCTGGCACCCGGCCTCCTACCAACCGCCATCGGCAAGGATTTCACGGAGGGTCCGGTCTACTTCGGCCTGACGCCAAGTCGCACAGGCGTTCAATTTCTCGCCAAGGGGCTGATCGGGTTTACGGTGGGTTGGGTCGAGGGCATCGAGTTCAATTTCATGGGGGCTATTGCGGGCATCGACGTGCGCCGGCCGGCCCTGAAGCTCCCGGGCTGGGGCCGGATCGGCCTGCCCTGAAGCGTGAAAAGTATCGATAAAATGCTGGTTTCCGTAATTTTTGGGGCCCGCGACAAAATCGTTGGCCAAGGGTGTTGACCTTATAATTCGACGTGTATATTTTGCGCCCACTCTCACGGTAGGTCGTAGGGCGCTATCGGGCGGGGCTTTGCAGGCACAGAAGCCGTCATCGGCAATCATGAGCTGCCTGCGAATAAAGCCTCTGGCTCATTGCTAGTCGCCCCTAAACACTATCGTTCTCAAGCAGAGGACAATTTCGGACCAAGATCGGCGCGCCGCGGTTGCGGACGTTCGATCCTCTGGTGTTGCGAGCTGGGTGCCCTAGAAAATGGGCAGCTCGGCTCGTCAGGTTTGGCGCATCCGGTCCCGTGTGGGGAGGGTGCTCGAGGTACGGACGAGGCGCGATGCCGACTATTCAGCAGCTGATCCGCAAGCCGCGGGTGAAGCCCCGGGAGCGTAACAAGGTCCCGGCCATGGAGGCCTGCCCGCAGAAGCGCGGCGTCTGCACGCGCGTCTATACGACGACGCCGAAGAAGCCGAACTCGGCGCTCCGCAAGGTCGCCAAGATCCGCCTCACGAACGGCTTCGAGGTCATCGGCTACATTCCTGGCGAGGGTCATAACCTCCAGGAGCACTCTGTGGTGATGATCCGTGGCGGCCGCGTGAAGGACCTTCCGGGCGTGCGCTACCACATCATCCGCGGCGTGCTCGACACGCAGGGTGTGGCCAACCGCAAACAACGCCGCTCGAAGTACGGCGCCAAGCGGCCGAAGTAAGTATCGAAGAGACAAGTGGGCGCCGCCCTATGTGGAGCGGCGCTCTCGTATTTGGAAGACTTGCCCCGAGCGGGCGGCACAAGACAAGAGACGAGAAGGAACGAGCGCATGTCGCGTCGCCATCGTGCCGAGAAGCGGGAAATCAACCCGGACCCGAAGTTTGGGGACCTGGTGGTTTCGAAGTTCATGAACTCGATCATGGTCGAGGGCAAGAAGTCGACGGCCGAGCGCATCGTCTACGGTGCTCTCGACAAGATGCAGCAGCGCGCCAAGGCGGACGCGCTGCCGATGTTCCACCAGGCGCTCGAGAACGTGATGCCCTCGGTCGAGGTCCGCTCACGCCGCGTAGGCGGTGCGACGTACCAGGTCCCGGTCGAGGTGCGTAACGAGCGCCGTCAGGCGCTGGCGATCCGCTGGCTGATCACGGCGGCGCGCGCCCGTAATGAGAATACGATGGAAGAGCGGTTGTCGGCCGAGCTTTTGGACGCCGCCAACAACCGCGGCACGGCGGTGAAGAAGCGCGAAGATACGCACAAGATGGCGGAAGCCAACCGCGCCTTCTCGCACTACCGCTGGTAACCGGACGACGAGGCAACGAATATGGCCCGCGAATACGCGATCGAGGACTACCGCAACTTCGGCATCATGGCCCACATTGATGCTGGGAAGACGACGACGACTGAGCGGATCCTCTTCTACACCGGCAAGAGCCACAAGATCGGCGAGGTGCATGACGGCGCCGCGACCATGGATTTCATGGTCCAGGAGCAGGAGAAAGGCATCACGATCACGTCGGCTGCCACGACGACGTTCTGGGCCGGCAAGCGGCTGAACATCATCGACACGCCAGGCCACGTCGACTTCACGATCGAGGTCGAGCGTTCGCTGCGCGTGCTCGACGGCGCCGTGTGCGTGCTCGATGGCAACCAGGGTGTGGAGCCGCAGACCGAGACCGTCTGGCGCCAGGGCGACAAGTACGGCGTGCCGCGCATCATCTTTGCCAACAAGATGGATAAGACGGGCGCAGACTTCTACATGTGCCTCGAGGACATCGGCGAGAAGCTCGGCGCGCGCGCCGTGCCGCTGCAGATCCCGATAGGCGCCGAAAGCAGCTTCACGGGCGTTGTCGATCTCCTCAAGATGAAAGCGATCATCTGGGAAGGCGACGACAAGGGTGCGAAGTTCGCTGAGACCGACATTCCGGCCGACCTCGTCGACAAGGCGAACGAATTCCGCGCCGCGATGATCGAAGCCGCGGTCGAGATGGACGATGATGCGCTCGCCGCTTACTTCGACGGCAAAGAGCCCGATGTCGCGACGCTGAAGAAGTGCATTCGCAAGGCCACCATCACGCGCGCCTTCTATCCCATGATGTGCGGCTCGGCCTTCAAGAACAAGGGCGTACAGCCCCTTCTCGATGCCGTTGTCGACTTCCTGCCGTCGCCGGCCGATCGCGAGGCTTTCACAGGCATAGATCCGAAGAACGGCGAGCCGGTCGTACGTCGGCCGATCGACAGTGATCCGCTGTCCCTGCTCGCCTTCAAGATCATGGACGATCCCTACGGCGTGCTGACCTTTGCCCGCATTTATTCGGGCAAGCTCGAAAGCGGCATGCACGTCATCAACACGACCCGTGATCGCCGCGAGCGCGTTGGCCGCATCCTCTTGATGCACGCCAACAACCGCGAGGAGATCAAGGAGGCCTATGCCGGCGACATCGTCGCGCTGCTCGGCCTCAAGGATACCCGCACGGGCGAGACGCTCTCCGACCCGACCAACCGCGTCATTCTCGAGAAGATGGAGTTCCCCGAGCCCGTCATCGAGATGAAGGTGGAGCCGAAGTCGAAGGGTGACCAGGAGAAGATGGGTGCCGCGCTCGCGAAGCTCGCGACCGAGGATCCTTCCTTCCGTGTCAACACGGATCCGGAGAGCGGCGAGACCATCATCAAGGGCATGGGCGAGCTGCATCTCGAGATCAAGGTCGACATCCTGCGCCGCACGCACGGTGTCGAGGTGGCGACCGGCGCGCCGCAGGTCGCCTACCGCGAGACGCTCGCCCGCGCGACCGACATCGACTACACGCACAAGAAGCAGTCTGGCGGTTCGGGCCAGTTCGCCCGCGTCAAGCTGCGTCTCGAGCCGCGGGAGCCGGGTTCGGGCAATGAGTTCGAGTCCGAGATCGTGGGCGGCACCGTGCCGAAGGAATACATCCCCGGCGTGGAGAAGGGTGTCGAGAGCATCTGGGCAAGCGGTGTGCTCATCGGCTTCCCGCTGGTCGATACCAAGGTGACGTTGTTCGACGGTGCCTTCCACGAGGTGGACAGCTCCGCGATCGCGTTCGAAATCGCATCGCGTCAGGCAATGCGCGAGGGTTGCCAGAAAGCGGGCATCAAGCTCCTGGAGCCGATCATGGACGTCGAGGTGGTGACACCCGGCGACTTCGTCGGCGGCGTCATCGGCGACATCAACAGCCGGCGCGGCCAGATTCGCAACCAGGAGATGCGCGGCAACGCGACTGTCATTCGGGCTCACGTGCCGCTAGCGAACATGTTCGGCTATGTGAGCCAGCTGCGCTCGATGAGCCAGGGACGCGCGTCCTACACGATGCAGTTCGCACACTACGCCGAGGTACCGCGCAACGTTGCCGAGGAGGTGAAGGCCAAATACGCCTGATCCCCGAGGACGAAATTCAATACGACTTCCAAGTTCAAAGCGGACGCCAGTCGTCCAGACGCATGAGGAGAGCCTGAGATGGGCAAGGAGAAATTCGATCGCAATAAGCCCCACTGCAACGTCGGCACGATTGGTCACGTCGACCACGGCAAGACGACGCTGACGGCGGCATTGACGAAGGTCTCGGCCGACAAGGGTTGGACGAAGACGGCGATCGCCTACGACGAAGTTGCCAAGGCCTCAGAGAGCCAGGGCCGCCGCGACCCGACGAAGATCCTCACGATCGCGACGAGCCACGTCGAGTACTCGACAGCGAATCGGCACTACGCCCACGTCGACTGCCCCGGCCACGCCGACTACGTGAAGAACATGATCACCGGTGCCGCCCAGATGGACGGCGCTATCCTGGTCGTGTCCGCGGTCGACGGCCCGATGCCGCAGACCCGCGAGCACATCCTGCTCGCGCGCCAGGTCGGTGTGCCCTACATCGTTGTGTTCCTCAACAAGTGCGACATTGTCGATGACGAAGAGCTCCTCGACCTCGTCGAGCTCGAGGTGCGTGAGCTCCTCAAGCAGTACCAGTTCCCGGGCGACGACGTTCCCGTGATCCGTGGCGCCGCGATCAAGGCGCTCAACGGTGAGAAGGGCCCGCTCGCCGACGAGGCGATCCTCAAGCTCTACGAGGCGCTCGACACCTACATCCCGCTCCCCGAGCGTCCGAAAGACAAGCCGTTCCTGCTCCCGATCGAAGACGTGTTCTCGATCTCGGGCCGCGGTACGGTCGTCACGGGCCGCATCGAGCGCGGCACCATCAAGGTCGGTGAGGAAGCCGAGATCGTCGGCCTCAAGGACACGCAGAAGACGGTCGTCACCGGCGTCGAGATGTTCCGCAAGCTCCTCGACTCTGGCGAGGCTGGCGACAACGTCGGCTGCCTCCTGCGCGGCATCGACAAGGAAGCCGTGGAGCGTGGCCAGGTGCTCGCGAAGCCGGGCTCCGTGAAGCCGCACAAGAAGTTCATGGCCGAGGCCTACATCCTCACGAAGGAAGAGGGTGGCCGCCACACGCCGTTCTTCAACAACTACCGTCCGCAGTTCTACTTCCGCACGACCGACGTGACCGGCATCGTGACGCTGAAGGAAGGGACGGAGATGGTCATGCCCGGCGACAACGCCGAGTTCCTCGTCGACCTGATCCAGCCGATCGCCATGGAGGAGCGCGTGCGCTTCGCCATCCGCGAGGGTGGCCGTACGGTCGGCGCCGGCGTGGTCACGAAAATTATCGAGTAATCAAGAGATGCGGCGGGCGCCCGGTGTTGCAAGACAACGGGCGCTCACGTTTCCAGCGGGACGAGTGAGACGATGAACGGCCAAAACATCCGGATCCGACTCAAGGCGTTCGACCATCGAATTCTCGATGCGTCGACCCGTGAGATCGTGAACACGGCGAAGCGAACCGGCGCCGAGGTGCGCGGCCCGATTCCGCTTCCGACCCGCATCGAGCGGTTCACGGTGAACCGCTCGCCGCACATCGACAAGAAGAGCCGTGAGCAGTTCGAGATGCGGACCCACAAGCGGCTCCTCGATATCGTCGATCCGACGCCGCAGACGGTGGACGCGCTCATGAAGCTGGACCTCGCGGCCGGCGTCGACGTGGAGATCAAGCTCTGACGGCTGTCCGGCGCTGATGGCGTGCCGTGAGGCGCGCTTCGGCGGATCGGACAGGAACCAGTGGCTCAGTCCTTTAGGAAAGGAATGCAACGGATGCGTTCCGGAGTGATTGCACAGAAGGTCGGCATGACGCGGCTCTTCACGGAGACCGGGGAGCATATTCCCGTGACCGTGCTGAAGCTCGACAACCTCCAGGTCGTCGCCCACCTGACGCAAGAGAAGAACGGCTACACCGCGCTCCAGCTCGGCGCCGGTAAGCGTAAGCCGAACCGCGTGACCAAGGCCGAGCGCGGCGGTTTCGCGCGCGCCGAGGTCGAGCCGAAGCGCAAGCTCGCCGAGTTCCGCGTGAGCCCGGAAAACCTGATCGAAGTCGGCGCCGAGATCACGGCCGACCACTTCGTCACCGGCCAGCTCGTCGACGTGACGGGCACGAGCCAGGGCAAGGGGTTCCAGGGTGGCATGAAGCGCTGGAACTTCGGCGGTCTGCGCGCGACGCACGGCGTCTCGGTCGTGCACCGCTCGCTCGGTTCGACCGGTCAGCGCCAGGATCCCGGCAAGGTCTTCAAGGGCAAGAAGATGGCCGGCCACATGGGCGATGAGCGCATCACGACGCTCAACCTCGAGGTGGTCAAGACGGATGTCGAGCGAGGCCTCATTCTGGTGCGCGGCGCGGTGCCGGGCTCCAAGGGTGGCTGGGTGCTGATCCGCGACGCCGTGAAGAAGGCGCCGAAGGATGCGCCGAAGCCTGGTGCCTTCCGTGCGCGCGCTGCTGGCGCCGCCGCTCAGACGACGACGGAGCAGGCCTGATGCAGACCCCAGTCACCACGCTCGATGCGAGTTCGGCCGGCACGGTCGAGCTTGCCGACGCGATCTTCAACCTGGAGCCGCGCCCGGATCTCATCCAGCGCACCGTGCGCTGGCAGCTGCTGAAGCGCATGGCCGGCACGCATCATGCCCAGGACCGGTCCGAAGTGACCGTCACGGGCAAGAAGATGTACAAGCAGAAGGGCACCGGCGGCGCCCGTCACGGCGACAAGTCCGTGCCGCAGTGGCGCGGTGGCGGCAAGGCCTTCGGTCCGAAGCCGCGCAGCCATGCGATCGCGCTGCCAAAGAAGGTGCGCGCGCTCGCGCTCCGTCACGCGCTCTCCGCCAAGGCCAAGGCCGGCGAGATCGTCGTGCTCGAGAAGGCTGCCTCTGCGGACGGCAAGACGAAGGGCCTCAAGGCGCAGCTCGCTGCGCTCGGGCTCACGAACGCGCTCTTCATTGATGGCACGGACCTCGACATCGGCTTCGTGCAGGCCGTGCGCAACATTCCGAACATCGACCTGCTGCCCGTACAGGGAATCAACGTCTACGACATCCTGCGCCGCCAGAAGCTGGTGCTGACCAAGGCCGCCGTCGCCGCCCTCGAGGAGCGCTTCAAATGAGCAAACTCAAGGCCTACGACATCATTCGCGCGCCGGTCATCACCGAGAAGGCGACCATGGCCTCCGAGGCCAACCAGGTGATATTCAAGGTCGCGCGCTCAGCGACCAAGCCGGAGATCAAGGCGGCGGTCGAGCAGCTCTTCAACGTCAAGGTGAAGGCTGTGAATACCATCGTCCGCAAGGGCAAGCTGAAGGCCTTCAAGGGCATCGTCGCTCGTCAGGGCGAGATCAAGAAAGCCATCGTGACGCTCGAGGAAGGGCACTCGATCGACATCACGACGGGGCTCTGAGGAATAGAGAACGACCATGGCACTGAAGACATATCGCCCGACATCGCCAGGCCGACGCCAGCTCGTGCTCGTGGACCGCGATCACCTGTGGAAGGGCGCGCCGGTCAAGATGCTCGTCGAGGGCAAGTCCAAGACGGGCGGCCGCAACAACCACGGGCGCATCACCATGCGCCACATTGGCGGCGGCCATAAGCAGGCCTATCGCCTCGTGGACTTCCGCCGTCGCAAGTTCGATGTCGAGGGCACGGTCGAGCGGCTCGAGTATGATCCGAACCGGACTGCCTTTATCGCGCTCGTCAAGTACACGGACGGCGAGCTCGCCTACATTCTCGCGCCGCAGCGCCTCAACGTCGGCGACAAGGTCGTCGCGGGCAGCGCTGTCGACGTGAAGCCCGGCAATGCCATGCCGCTCTCGTCGATCCCGATCGGCACGATCGTGCACAACGTCGAGCTCAAGGCTGGTCGTGGTGGACAGATTGCGCGCTCCGCAGGCGCCTTCGTGCAGCTCGTCGGCCGCGATGCCGGCTGGGCCGTACTGAAGCTCAAGTCGGGCGAGACGCGGCGCGTGCGCCAGGAGTGCATGGCGACGGTCGGCGCGGTCTCGAACCCCGATCACGGCAACGTGTCGATCGGCAAGGCGGGCCGCACCCGCTGGCTCGGCATTCGTCCGACCGTGCGCTCGGTCATGATGAACCCGGTCGATCACCCGAACGGTGGTCGCACCAAGGGCGGCAAGCACTGGGCGACCCCCTGGGGCAAGCCAACCAAGGGCTTCAAGACTCGCAAGAACAAGGCGACAGACAAGTTCATCGTCCGCACGCGCAGCAAGAGCAAGTAGGAGCATCGATCGTGGCACGTTCTGTTTGGAAAGGCCCGTTCGTCGACGGCTATCTCTTGAAGAAGGCCGATAAAGTGCGCGGGGGCGGTCGCAGCGAGATCATCAAGATCTGGTCGCGCCGTTCGACGATCCTGCCGCAGTTCGTCGGGCTCACGTTCGGCGTTCACAACGGCCAGAAGCACATTCCCGTGAATGTCAACGAGGACATGGTGGGGCACAAGTTCGGCGAGTTCGCGCCGACGCGCACCTTCCATGGCCACAGCGGCGACAAGAAAGCGACGAAGGGCAGATAAAATGGGCAAGCCCAAAGCCGAACGGCGTCTGCCGGAGAACGAGGTCCAGGCCGTGGTGCGCAATCTGCGCGTCTCGCCCCAGAAGCTCAATCTCGTTGCGGCGATGATCCGCGGCAAGAAGGTGCAGACGGCGCTGACCGAACTCGAGTTCTCGAGGAAGCGCATTGCGGTCGACGTGCGCAAGTGCCTCATGAGCGCGATTGCCAACGCCGAGAACAATCACGGCCTCGACGTCGACGATCTGATCGTCTCCGAAGCCTGGGTCGGCAAGAACCTCGTCATGAAGCGCTTCCATGCCCGCGGGCGTGGTCGCTCGGGCGGGATCATAAAGCCGTTCTCGCAGCTCACCGTGATCGTGCGCGAGGTTGCGGCCAAGTCCGCGCCCGAGGCCACAGCAGAGGAGGCCGCCTGATGGGTCACAAGGTCAATCCCGTCGGCCTTCGCGTCGGCATCAATCGTACCTGGGACAGCCGCTGGTTCGCGAGCCGGGCCGAGTACGGCAAGCTGCTGCACGAAGACAGGAAGATGCGCGAGCACATCCTGAAGATGCAGCGTCAGGCCGGCATTGCGAAGATCGTGATCGAGCGCCCGCACAAGAAGTGCCGCGTGACGGTCCACTCGGCACGCCCCGGTATTCTGATCGGCAAGAAGGGCGCCGACATCGAGAAGCTGCGCGGCGAGCTCGCGCGCCTCACGCAGTCGGAGGTGCATCTCAACATCGTCGAGGTGCGCAAGCCCGAGATCGACGCAGTTCTCGTGGCCGAGACGATCGCTCAGCAGCTCGAGCGCCGCGTGGCTTTCCGCCGCGCCATGAAGCGCGCTGTGCAGTCGGCACTGCGGCTCGGTGCGCAGGGCATTCGTATCAACGTGTCGGGCCGTCTCGGCGGCGCCGAGATTGCTCGCGTCGAGTGGTATCGCGAGGGCCGCGTGCCGCTGCATACGCTGCGTGCCGACATTGACTTCGGCTACGGCATTGCACGCACGGCCTACGGGATCATCGGCGTGAAAGTGTGGATCTATAAGGGCGAGATCATCGAGCATGACCCGATGGCGTCCGAGCGTCGTGCGCTCGAGTCGCAGGAGGGTGGTGGCGGTGATCGTCGCCGGCGCGAGGATCGCGGCGATCGGGGTGATCGCGGCGACCGCCGGCCGCGCGGCGAGTAAAGCCTTCGAGGAACGACTGTCATGATGCAACCAAAACGGACGAAGTTCCGCAAGCAGCACAAGGGCCGTATTCACGGCGCTGCCAAGGGCGGAACCGATCTCAACTTCGGCTCGCACGGCCTGAAGGCGGCCGCGCCGGAGCGCTTGAGCGCGCGCCAGATCGAGGCTGCGCGCCGTGCCATCACGCGTCACATGAAGCGTGCGGGCCGCGTGTGGATCCGCATTTTCCCGGACGTGCCGGTGACGAAGAAGCCGGCCGAGGTGCGCATGGGCTCGGGCAAGGGCAGCCCGGAGCTCTGGGTGTGCCGGGTCAAGCCGGGCCGCATCATGTTCGAGATCGATGGCGTGCCGGACAATGTCGCGCGCGAGGCGCTGACGCTCGGGGCTGCCAAGCTGCCGATCGCGACGCGCATCGTCACCCGCCTGCTGTGATGATCGCCTGCGGACGGACTGAGAAAGTTTGAGAGGCCTGACATGGCGACAGAGAAATTCAAGGGCATGACGCTCGATCAGCTCGACGAGGAGCTGGTGAAGCTGAAGAAGGAGCAGTTCAACCTGCGCTTCCAGGCGGCGTCCGGCCAGCTCGAGAACACGGCGCGCATCCGCGTGGTTCGCCGCGAGATCGCGCGCGTGAAGACATTTGCCCGTTCGCTCAGGGGCAATGCCCCGGCGTCGGCCAGCAAGTAAGTAGGAGCACGATCATGCCAAAGCGCATTCTCAACGGCGTCGTTGTCTCCGACAAGAACAACAAGACGATCGTGGTCGAGGTGGAGCGCCGCTTCACGCACCCACTGCTGAAGAAGACCGTGCGCCGGTCGAAGAAGTACCAGGCGCATGACGAGGAGAACACGTTCAAGGTCGGCGACAAGGTGCGCATCCAGGAGAGCGCTCCGATCTCGCGCCACAAGCGCTGGGTCGCACTGAAGCAGTCGGTCTGAAGCGGCAGGAAGGATTGAGGATCGCCCCATGATCCAGATGGAATCAAATCTCGACGTCGCCGACAACTCCGGCGCCCGTCGCGTGCAGTGCATCAAGGTGCTCGGCGGCTCGAAGCGCCGTTACGCGACGATCGGTGACACGATCGTTGTGTCGGTGAAGGAAGCCATCCCGCGCGGCAAGGTGAAGAAGGGCCAGGTCATGAAGGCCGTGATCGTGCGCACCGCCAAGGGCGTGCGTCGCGCCGACGGCTCGCTGATCCGCTTCGACCGCAACGCCGCAGTGCTCGTCAATGCCAACGGCGATCCGATCGGCACGCGCATCTTCGGACCGGTCACGCGTGAGTTGCGCGCGCGCAAGCACGTGAAGATCATGTCGCTGGCGCCGGAGGTGCTCTGAGATGCCGTCGCTCAAGATCAAGAAGGGCGACCACGTCATCGTGCTCGCGGGCCGCGACAAGGGCAAGCACGGCGAGGTCATCAAGGTGATCCCGAAGGAGAACCGCGCGCTTGTGCGTGGCGTGAACATGGTGCGTCGTCACCAGAAGCAGAGCGCCACGACGGAAGGCGGAATCATCTCCAAGGAAGCAACGATCAATCTGTCGAACCTCGCGCTCGAGGATCCGAAGGACGGCAAGCCGACGCGCGTCGGTTTCAAGTTCCTCGAGGATGGCCGCAAGGTGCGGTTCTCGAAGCGCTCGGGCGAAGTCATTCCGGAGAAGGCATAAGTCATGGCCGATAACGCGAAACAGAAGGGCGGTAGCGCCCCCGCTGGCGCCAAAGGCGGCAAGCCCACGCAGGGCAAGGGTCCGCCGGCCAAGGAAGCCAAGGGCAAGCCCGCGGCCGGTCCCGCTGCAGCGCCGCGCAAGCCGCGTCCCGCGGACTACAAGCCGCGCATGAAGACGCTCTACGAGCAGGAGATTCGCAAGAAGCTCGCGGAGCACTTCAAGTACGAGAACCCGATGCGCATTCCGCGCCTCGAGAAGATTGTGCTCAATATGGGCGTCGGAGAAGCCGTCAACGACCGCAAGAAGGTCGAGAATGCTTCGAAGGATCTCTCGATGATCGCAGGCCAGCGGCCTGTCGTGACGCGGGCGCGCAAGTCGATCGCAACATACAAGGTGCGCGAGAACATGGCGCTCGGCGCCAAGGTCACGCTACGCGGCGACCGCATGTATGAGTTTCTGGACCGCTTGGTCACGATCGCGCTGCCGCGCGTGAAGGACTTCCGCGGGCTGAACCCGAAGAGCTTCGACGGTCGCGGCAACTTTGCGCTCGGTCTCAAGGAGCACATCGTGTTCCCCGAGATCGACTACGATCAGGTCGACGAGATCTGGGGCATGGACGTGATCGTGTGCACGACCGCTGGTACCGACGACGAGGCGCGCGAGCTGCTGCGTGCCTTCAACTTCCCCTTCCGGAGCTAGGTCTCTGGAGCAGAATTCGATGAGGCAGGTCGTATCCCTGCCGGCATATGGGTCTTGGAGGACCTAATGGCGAAGAAGAGCTCGATCAACAAGAACCAGCGCCGGCGTAAGCTGGTGGATCAGTACGCGGCTCGGCGCAAGGCGCTGAAGGAGATCGTGGCTGACCAGAAGCGGCCGACGGAGGAGCGCTTTGCGGCGAACCTCAAGCTCGCCGAGCTGCCGCGGAACTCGTCAAAGACGCGTATCCGCAACCGTTGCGAAATCACCGGCCGCTCGCGCGGCTACTATCGCAAGCTCAAGCTGTGCCGCAACCAGCTCCGCGAGCTGGCAAGCCAGGGCATGATCCCCGGCATGGTCAAGTCGAGCTGGTAGAAGGACGAGATCCTATGGCGATGAACGATCCGCTCGGCGATATGCTGACCCGCATCCGCAATGCGCAGATGCGGCGGCGGCCGAAGGTCACGAGTCCGGCCTCCAATCTCCGGACGCGCGTCCTCGACGTGCTGACCGAAGAAGGCTATATACGCGGCTACACGCGCGTCGATCACAAGAACGGCATGTCCGAACTCGAGATCGAGCTCAAGTACTTGAACGGCCAGCCGGCGATCAAGGAGATCGCTCGCGTCTCCAAGCCCGGCCGTCGCGTGTACTCGCCGCTTCGCGATCTGCCGACGGTTGCCAACGGACTCGGCCTTTCGATCCTTTCGACGCCGAAGGGCGTGATGTCCGACACCCGGGCACGCGAGGAGCAGGTCGGCGGCGAGGTGCTTTGCAGCGTGTTCTAAGGCGTGGGCGCCTCGGGTGCCTGCAGCCAGATGATTTGAATTGAGGAACTGAGGCGATGTCGCGCATCGGTAAGAAGCCGGTCCCCATTCCCGCCAACGTACAGGCGGACGTGAGCGGCCAGACGGTCAAGGTCAAGGGTCCGAAGGGCGAGCTCTCCGTGACGCTGCCCGAGGACGTCAAGGTCGAGAAGACCGCTGACGGCGTTTCTGTGACGCCGCGCGAGGACACGCAGCGCGCACGCGCCATGTGGGGCCTCGCGCGCACGCTCGTCGACAATCAGATCAAGGGTGTCGTCACCGGCTATGCCGAGACGCTCGAGATCCACGGCGTTGGTTTCCGTGCCCAGCTCAAGGGCAAGGATCTGACGCTGCAACTCGGGTTCAGCCACGAGATCAACTACAAGGTCCCCGCTGACATCGATGTGAAGCTCGGTGGTCCGCGCCAGGATCACCTGCTGATCTCGGGGATCGACAAGCAGAAGGTCGGGCAGGTGGCCGCGGAGATCCGCGCCTATCGTCCGCCGGAGCCGTACCAGGGCAAGGGTGTTCGCTATCAGGGCGAATTCATCCTGCGCAAGGAAGGCAAGAAGAAGTAAGCGAGAGAGCCGATGAGCGCCCACGACAAACAGTTCCAACGCCGCGCCCAGCGCGTACGGCGGACCTTGAAGAAGGTTGCGAACGGCAAGCCGCGCCTGTCGGTTTTCCGTTCGTCCAAGCACATCTATGCGCAGGTGATCGACGACGCCAGGGGCGTGACGGTTGCGGCTGCCTCGAGCATCGAGAAGGATCTCAAGGGCAAGCTCAAGACCGGTGCCGACAAGGCTGCTGCTGCCGAAGTCGGCAAGCTCCTTGCCGAGCGTGCGGTCAAGGCGGGTGTCGCCGAGGTCGTCTTCGATCGTGGCGGTTATCTGTATCACGGTCGCGTCAAGTCGTTGGCCGATGCGGCCCGCGAAGGCGGCCTGAGCTTCTGAGCAAGAAAGGTTTATCGACGTGGCACGCAATCCCTCACGCGACCGCGACCGCGACGACGATCGCAAGGGCGACTTCACCGAGAAGCTCGTCCACATCAATCGCGTCGCCAAAGTTGTGAAGGGCGGCAAGCGGTTCGGCTTCGCGGCGCTCGTGGTCGTCGGCGACCAGCAGGGCCAGGTAGGCTTCGGCCATGGCAAGGCGCGCGAAGTGCCCGAAGCCATCCGTAAGGCCGGCGAGGCTGCGCGCCGCGCCATGCTGCGCGTGCCGATGCGCGACAAGCGCACGCTGCACCATGACTGCAAGGGTCGTCACGGCGCAGGCCGCGTCGTTCTGCGCGCGGCGCCTCCAGGCACCGGCATCATTGCCGGCGGCCCGATGCGTGCGGTGTTCGATGCGCTCGGCGTACGTGATGTCGTCGCAAAGTCGCTCGGCTCGTCGAACCCGTACAACATGGTTCGCGCGACGTTCGACGCGCTGAAGACGCAGGAGAACCCGCGTGCCGTTGCTGCCCGTCGCAGCAAGAAGGTGAGCGAGATCGTGGCACGCCGGCGCGATACGGCGGGCGAGGCCACCGAGGCCGCGCAGGATTAGGCAAATCTCCCCGATCCGGTCGGCACTAAGCCGTGCCGCCTGAACCAGGGCCAGAGGACACGAAGACAATGGCAGACGGAAAGAGCGGCGGCGGCAAGACGATTACCGTCGAGCAGATCGCGAGCCCCACGCGGCGCCCGGACGTCCAGCGCCAGACCCTCATCGGTCTCGGTCTCAACAAGCTGCACCGCCGGCGCACGCTCGTCGATACGCCGGACGTGCGCGGCATGATCAACAGGATCTCGCACCTCGTCAAAATCGTCGAAGAGACGAAATAGCGGCGTCGGGCAAAGAAGGAGCGCGGGGCCATGCGGCTCAACGACATCAAGGACAATGCCGGTTCGCGCAAATCGCGCCTCCGGATCGGGCGCGGCATCGGCTCGGGCGTCGGCAAGACGGGCGGGCGCGGCGGCAAGGGCCAGACGGCACGCACGGGTGTTGCGATCGGTGGCTTCGAGGGCGGCCAGATGCCGCTCCATCGGCGCTTGCCGAAGCGTGGCTTCCGCTCACGCAGCCGCGATGAGTTCAACGAGGTGTCGCTCGGCAACCTGCAGGGCGCTGTCGACACGGGCCGCCTCGATGCTGGTAAGCCCGTCGACGTCGCAGCCCTCAAGGCCGCGGGCCTCGTGCGCCGCGAACTGAGTGGCGTGCGCATTCTCGGCGGCGGCGAGCTCAAGGCTGCGCTCAAGCTGACGGTAAATCACGCCACGGCTTCCGCGCGCGCGGCTATCGAGCAGGCCGGCGGCGCGATCACGCTGATCGAGCGCAAGGTGCTCGCGGCCGATGAGGCCAAGCGCGCCAAGACGGCTGCCAAGAAGGCCAAGTCGGGCGGCAGGAAAAAATCGTCCGACGTCGAATAAGGCCGCAAAGTCGGTTGGGGCGGAATCGGGTACGGAGCGGTTACTTGCTGCCGCGTCGCTGGTGCCAGTTGCGCCGAACCTGTCCAAGCCCCATGTTGAAGCGAAAATCACTTGGCTCCGCCCGGCGCTCCGGTGCGGGGCCTGAGCCCGTCCGGGGAGCCTGACACGCCATGGTATCGGCCGCCGAGCAACTTGCTGCCAATCTGAACTTCGGCGCCTTTTCGAAGGCGGAGGAGCTCAAGAAGCGGATCTGGTTCACGCTGGGGGCGCTTATCGTCTACCGCATCGGCACGTTCATCCCGATGCCCGGCATCGATCCCGTCGCGTTCGCGGAGACCTTCCGGCAGAATGCGTCCGGCATTCTCGGCATGGTCAATCTGTTCGCCGGCGGTGCGATCGAGCGCATGGCGATCTTCGCGCTCAACATCATGCCGTACATCTCTGCATCGATCATCATGCAGCTGATGTCGTCGGTCTCGCCCAAGCTCGAAGCCCTCAAGAAGGAGGGCGAGCAGGGCCGCAAGCAGATCAACCAGTACACCCGATACCTGACCGTGGTGCTGGCGGCTTTCCAGGCCTACGGCATCGCTATTGGCCTAGAAGGCTCGAGTGGCTCCGCTGGCTCCGTGGTTATCGAGCCCGGATGGTTCTTCCGCATGTCGACCGTGATCACACTGGTCGGCGGCACCATGTTCCTCATGTGGCTAGGCGAGCAGATCACCGCGCGCGGCGTCGGCAATGGCATCTCGCTCATCATCTTTGCCGGCATCGTCGCCGGCCTACCGAGCGCTATCATCGGCCTCTTCGAGCTGGCTCGCACTGGCGCGCTGGCGACACCGCTGCTCCTCATGCTTCTCCTGCTGATGCTGGCCGTCGTTGCGGCGATCGTCTTCATGGAACGCGCGCAGCGCCGCCTGCTCATTCAGTACCCGAAGCGCCAGGTCGGCAACCGCATGTTCCAGGGTGAGGCCTCGCACCTGCCCTTGAAGCTCAACACCGCCGGCGTCATTCCGCCGATTTTTGCTTCGTCGCTACTGCTGCTGCCAATCACGGCCGCGCAGTTCAGCCAGGGCTCAGGCGGCAGTAACGAGTGGCTGACCGCGATCGTCGCCGCTCTCGGCCGCGGCCAGCCACTGCACATCGTCATCTATGTGGCGATGATCATCTTCTTCGCGTTTTTCTACACGGCCGTCGTGTTCAATGCGAACGACACGGCTGACAATCTGCGCAAGTACGGTGGCTATCTGCCGGGCATCCGCCCCGGCCAGAAAACGGCCGAGTACATCGACTACGTGCTGACCCGCATCACGCTCGTTGGTGCGATCTACCTAGCGATCGTCTGCGTCCTGCCCGAGCTGCTGATCGCCTACGCAGCCGTGCCCTTCTACTTCGGCGGCACCTCCCTGCTTATCGCCGTCAGTGTCACCATGGATACCGTGGCCCAGGTGCAGAGCCATCTGCTCGCGCATCAGTACGAAGGACTCATCAAGAAGGCGAAGCTCAGAGGCGCGAGTTCGCGGAGTGGCCGGCGATGAAACTGATCCTGTTGGGCCCGCCGGGGGCGGGTAAGGGGACGCAGGCACAGCAGCTCGCCAAGAACCGCAATCTAATCCAGCTCTCGACCGGAGAGATGCTGCGCGCCGCGGTCAAGGCGGGCAGCGAGATCGGCCTCAAGGCCAAGGCCCTTATGGACAAGGGCGAGCTTGTCTCGGACGATGTTGTCGTCGGCATCATCGCAGAGCGCATCGAGAAGCCGGACTGCAAGAACGGCTTCATTCTCGACGGTTTCCCCCGCACGCTGCAGCAGGCCGCTGCGCTCGACACGATGCTCGCCAGCAAGGGCGATCGCATGGACGCTGTGATCGAGCTCAAGGTCGACTACAACCGGCTCGTCGAGCGCATTGTAGGCCGTTACGCCTGCGCCAACTGCGGCGAGGGCTATCACGACCGCTTCAAGCGGCCGAAGGTGCGTGGCGTCTGCGATGTCTGCGGTAGCACGGATTTCACGCGACGCGCGGACGACAATGCGGAGACCGTCACGACTCGCATGATGGCCTACTACCGCGAGACTTCGCCGCTCATCGGCTACTACTTCTGCAAGGGTAACCTTCATGCGGTCGACGGCATGGCGCCGATCGAGGAGGTCGCCGTCGCGATCGCGGATATTCTCGCCAAACTCCCCTGAGTGGCTCGTCGGCACTACCTCGGCAACTGCATCGGGGCGCCGTGTGACTGTCCGGCGCTTCAACCACACGCCGGTCTGCACTATAAGTCTTGACCCGCGCATGGTCGCTCTGGAAGCTTCCGGTGCCGGGGGAGGCTCATAAGGCACCAATGATCATTTCGCGTACGTCCAGGCGAAGGTATGCTTGGGGGACCGCCCTCGCGGTACTTCTCCTGCTCCCTGCGCTTGGGCATCTCGGCCCCGCAGCGGCACAAGCACAACGCAAGGAGCCGCCTCCCTCGCGTGCGGCCGCGCAGTACTCCTACGCGCCCATCGTCAAGCGCGCGGCCCCGGCCGTCGTCAACGTCTATGCGCGGGGGCGGGTCGCCGCTCAGCCGCCTGGTCTCTCCGGCGATCTCTTTCGCGACTTTTTCCGCGACCGCATGGGCATGTCCCGCGACCGCGTTCAGAGCGCGCTCGGCTCCGGCGTGATCGTTTCGCCCGACGGCGTCATCGTGACCAACACTCATGTGGTCAAGGTCGGTGCGACCGCGGAGATTCGAGTCGTGCTCGCCGATCGGCGCGAGTTCGATGCCCGGATCGTCCTCCAGGACGAGAAGACGGATATTGCCATTCTGCGGATCGACGGCGGCGATGGAAAATTCCCCTCGCTTCAATTCGAGGATTCCGACATTGCCGAGGTCGGCGATCTCGTCCTCGCCATCGGCAACCCCTTCGGTGTCGGCCAGACCGTGACGAGCGGCATCATTTCAGCGCTCGGCCGCTCCGAGATCGGGCGCGCCGATATCCAGTCCTATATCCAGACTGATGCGGCGATCAATCCGGGCAACTCCGGCGGTGCGCTCGTCGACATGGCCGGCCGACTGATTGGCATCAATACGGCGATTTATTCCGGCTCCGGCGGCTCGCACGGTGTCGGCTTCGCGATACCGTCTAATCTCGTGCGGCTCTACGTCGACAGCGCGCTGACGGGCAAGAAGATCCAACGCCCGTGGCTCGGTGCGCGCCTCGATTCCATTACGCGCGAGATCGCCGAGGGCCTGCGCCTCAACCGCTCGTCCGGCGCCCTTGTGACGCGCGTGCACAAGGACGGCCCCGCCGCGGTGGCGGGTCTCGAGCCAGGTGACGTCATCACGACGGTCGATAGCCACGAGGTCACGGATGCCCGAGCCGTCAATTATCGCCTCGCCACGCGCGGCATCGGGCAGGTCGTGCAGGTCGAAGTTATCCGCAAGGGACGCCCGGTATCGCTCCGGCTTCCCCTGGAGCCGTCGCCACCGATCGGACAGGACGACGTGCGCAATTTCACGGGCGAGCATCCGCTCGACGGTGCGCGCATTGCCAACCTGCTGCCGCATGTGGCCGACGAACTCGATCTCGACGAGACCTCCGGCACTGTCGTTTTGAGTGTGCGGCCCGGATCGGTCTCCGATCGGCTCAACCTTAGAACCGGCGACATCATTGTCTCGGTCAATGAACAGCAAGCCGAGTCGGTCGTCGAACTCGAGAAGATCCTCGCGCGCCGCCCTTCCTTGTGGCGTCTTGTGATCAAGCGCGGCCGGCAGGTCGTGCAACTGCAAATTCCAGGCTGATCCGCAGCCGACCAGGAGCGACGAGAGCGCCATGACCGACGCAAGCGATGAGACGGTGACAGCGGCGCTGCTCGTGATCGGGGACGAGATCCTTTCGGGGCGTACGAAGGACAAGAATATCGGCACGATTGCCGATCACTGCACGATGATCGGCATCCGCCTGAAGGAGGTGCGCGTCGTCGGGGACTTCGAGGACGAGATCGTCTCGGCCGTCAACGAGCTGCGTGCTCGCTACACGTACGTCTTCACGACCGGCGGCATTGGTCCAACCCACGACGACATCACGGCCGACAGCATCGCCAAGGCCTTCGGCGTGACGATCGATCATCATCCCGAGGTCAAGGCGCTCATGCTCGAGAATTACGCGCGCCGCGGCGTCGAGGCGACGCCAGCACGCCTGCGTATGGCGCGCATCCCCCATGGGGCGAGCCTCGTGAAGAACAAGTTGTCGGTTGCGCCCGGCTTCCGGCTCGAGAACGTCATTGTCATGGCGGGCATCCCCGTCGTGATGCAGGCCATGCTCGATTCTGTGACGCCGGAGCTTAAGACAGGGCGTAAGATGCTCTCGCTGAACATCGAGATGCTGAAGCCCGAGGGCGAGGTCGCAGCACCGCTCGAGGCATCGCAAAAGGGCTTTCCCGATGTTTCCATGGGCAGCTATCCCTTCGTCCGCGACGGTCGTCTCTACGGCACTGAGCTCGTCCTGCGTGCGACAGATGCCGACCGTCTCGCTGCTGCAGAAGCCGACCTCAGGGCGAGGCTTACGGCCGCCGGCCTCATGGGGTGAACGCGATGACTGGACAGCGCAAAAGCGATGGCGGCGACAGCAGGCGCGCAAAGCGTGAAGCGCGTCTCGCCCTGAAGCTGCGCCAGAACCTTGTCAGGCGCAAATCCAAGGCGCGCGCCGTGCGCGGCGCGAGCAGCACCTCCGAAGGCGAAGAACCGTCTCACAGTGCGTCGGTCAAAGGCACGAACGAGCGCAAGACGTGAGCGCTTCTATCGACAGCATCGGCGTTGTCGGTGGCGGCGCCTGGGGCACTGCGCTCGCCGAGGCTGCACGTCTCGCCGGCAGGCAGACGCTGCTCTGGGCACGCGATCCTTCGGTCGTGGATGAGATCAATGCCCGTCACACGAATGCCGCTTATCTTCCGGGACTCTCGCTCGATGCCGAGCTGACGGCCACGAGCGATCTCGCGCGGCTCTCGAAAGTCGATGCCATTCTGCTCGCCACACCCGCACAGACACAGCGTGCGATGGCCCTCGCGCTCGCACCGCACATTGCGCCCGGAACGCCCGTCGTAATCTGCTCCAAAGGGCTCGAGACGAGCACGGGCAAGCTGATGACCGACGTGCTGGCGGAGTCGCTGCCGGCCTGCACGATGGCCGTGCTGTCCGGCCCCGGTTTTGCCGAGGACGTCGTGCGCGGCCTGCCGACGGCTCTGACGCTCGCCTGCGCGGACGAGGCAATCGGTATGGCGCTCGTCACCGCGATTGGATGCCGCCACTTCCGCCTCTACTGGACGGACGACACGACCGGCGTCGTCTTCGGCGGTGCCATGAAGAACGTGCTTGCAATTGCTGCTGGCATTGTCGATGGGCGCGGCCTCGGCGCCAGTGCGCACGCAGCCCTCGTCACGCGTGGCTTCGCGGAGATGCGCCGCCTCGGAGCGGCCTTCGGCGCCAATCCTGACACGCTTGTTGGTCTTTCAGGCCTCGGTGATCTGCTGTTGACGTGCGGAAGTCCACAGTCGCGCAATATGCGGCTCGGTCGCCTGCTCGGGAAGGGACGCACGCTCGCCGAAGCTCTCACCGAACTCCATTCGACGGCTGAAGGCGTCTACACGGCCGCCGCTGCCGTTCGCAGTGCCGACGCACATGGCATCGAGGTGCCGATCGCAGCCGCCGTCCACGCCATCATCGAGGGTATGCTCAGCGTCGATGCGGCCATCGAAGGCCTGCTTTCGCGACCTTTCCGTTCGGAGATGTGACGCGCTAAAGCTCCTTTGGACTTGAAGTTCACTCCCCACCTCGCCTCGAGCTGAGGAGAATTTCAAGTCCGTTGCCTTAGCGTCCAGCGATCTGCTCGACACGCACTGGATGGCGCCGCAGGAGCTCCTCGATGCGTCCGCGCTCTTTCTGGAACTCCGCGAGCTGGCGGCCCGTGAGCCGGCGCTCGCGCGGCACCTGGATCGCAAGCGGATCCACAAACTGATTGTTGACGAGCACCTCGTAGTGCAGATGCGGGCCTGTCGAAAAGCCGGAATTGCCGGAGTAGCCGATGACTTGGTTCTGGCGCACTTTGGCGCCGGCGACGGCGCCGGGCGCGAAGCGGCTCATGTGTGCGTAGGCCGTCTGGTAGCCGTTCGCGTGGCGGATGCGGATGTAGTTGCCGTATTGGCCTTTGAGGCCCGCCTCTTCGATGACGCCGGTGCCCGCGGCGAGAATGGGCGTTCCGATTGGAGCAGCCCAGTCGACGCCGGTGTGCAGTTTGCGCGTATTCAGCAGCGGATGATAGCGCACGCCGAAGCCTGAAGTCAGCCGCGCTTCGTCGCCGCGAATGGGCTGACGGATCAAAAATTTCCGCGAGTTGTTTCCGTCGGCGTCGTAGAAGTCGATGACACCGTCGGACGAGCGGAAACGGAAGAAGCGTTGGCTCTCGCCGGCACTCATGATCGCCGAGTAGAGCAATTCGCCGAGCTGCTCCTCGCCCCGTCCTTCCTCTCGCACGTCGAAGAAGAGCTCGAGCTCGTCGGAGAGGCGCGCCCGTCGGCGGAAGTCGGTCTCATAAGCGTGCAGACGCAGGATCTGCATGATCGTTTCGGGCTCGATGCCCTGCGAGAACGCCGCGTGATAGACGCCAGCGTACAAACTCGCCGTTGACGGTCGCGCATTGTCGCGGGGCTGGCTCGGCCGCGCATTGGCCCACAGCGGCTCGGCTGACGCGACGAGTTCGCCAGCCGGGCTGCGCTCGACGCTTAGGCGGTGCGCGGCGCGCGTATCGAAAACGGCGTAGCGCACGGGCTCGAGC
>JALHMB010000006.1:0-210000 GCA_022844275.1 Hyphomicrobiaceae bacterium | reverse complement strand
GCAGCCATCATTTAAAGAAAGCGTAACAGCTCACTGGTCTAAACAAGGGTTTCTGCGCCGAAGATGTAACGGGGCTCAAGCTGTCTACCGAAGCTGCGGATGCACGTAAGTGCGTGGTAGGGGAGCGTTCCGTAAGCCTGCGAAGGGTGATCCGTGAGGACGCCTGGAGGTATCGGAAGTGCGAATGCTGACATGAGTAACGACAGGAGTGTGAGAAACACTCCCGCCGAAAGTCCAAGGGTTCCTGCGTAAAGTTAATCTGCGCAGGGTTAGCCGGCCCCTAAGGCGAGGGCGAAAGCCGTAGTCGATGGGAACCACGTTAATATTCGTGGGCCAGTGGGTGAGTGACGAATGCTGTGTGTTGTAAACGGTTACTGGATTCCGTTTGCAGCGAAGGCGTTCCTGGAAATAGCCCCCACATAGACCGTACCCGAAACCGACACAGGTGGACTGGTAGAGAATACCAAGGCGCTTGAGCGAAGTGTGCTGAAGGAACTCGGCAAATTACCTGCGTAACTTCGGGAGAAGCAGGCCATCTTTCTGGGCAACCAGATAGGTGGGGCACAGACCAGGGGGTTGCGACTGTTTAGCAAAAACACAGGGCTATGCTAAGTCAAACGACGACGTATATGGCCTGACGCCTGCCCGGTGCTGGAAGGTTAAGAGGAGAAGTGCAAGCTTTGAATCGAAGCCCCAGTAAACGGCGGCCGTAACTATAACGGTCCTAAGGTAGCGAAATTCCTTGTCGGGTAAGTTCCGACCTGCACGAATGGCGTAACGACTTCCCCACTGTCTCCAGCACATCCTCAGTGAAATTGAATTCCCCGTGAAGATGCGGGGTACCTGCGGTTAGACGGAAAGACCCCGTGCACCTTTACTGCAACTTTGCACTGGCAATCGTGTTTGCATGTGTAGAATAGGTGGTAGGCTATGAAGCAGAGGCGCCAGCTTTTGTGGAGCCGCAATGTGAAATACCACCCTTGTGAACATGGTTGTCTAACCGCGGACCGTTATCCGGTCCCGGGACATTGCATGGTGGGCAGTTTGACTGGGGCGGTCGCCTCCCAAATAGTAACGGAGGCGCGCGATGGTGGGCTCAGGTTGGTCGGAAATCAACCGTCGAGTGCAATGGCATAAGCCTGCCTGACTGCGAGACTGACAAGTCGAGCAGAGACGAAAGTCGGTCATAGTGATCCGGTGGTCCCGCGTGGAAGGGCCATCGCTCAACGGATAAAAGGTACGCCGGGGATAACAGGCTGATGACGCCCAAGAGTCCATATCGACGGCGTCGTTTGGCACCTCGATGTCGGCTCATCACATCCTGGGGCTGGAGCAGGTCCCAAGGGTACGGCTGTTCGCCGTTTAAAGTGGTACGTGAGCTGGGTTCAGAACGTCGTGAGACAGTTCGGTCCCTATCTGCCGTGGGTGTCGGAGAATTGAGAGGATCTAACTCTAGTACGAGAGGACCGAGTTGGACGCACCTCTGGTGGACCTGTTGTCGCGCCAGCGGCACAGCAGGGTAGCTATGTGCGGACGGGATAACCGCTGAAAGCATCTAAGCGGGAAACCCACCTCGAAACAAGTTCTCCCTTGAGAGCCGTGGAAGACCACCACGTTGATAGGCCGGGTGTGTAAGTGCAGCAATGCATTGAGCTTACCGGTACTAATAGCTCGATCGGCTTGATTGCTCTCATTAAGCAATGCTCATCTAATGCTTCACTTGAAGCAGGGCGGCAGAAACGTCGCCTGATGAGTGTGAGAACACGGAAAGACCAGAATTCATCACATCTTTGCTGACCTGGTGGCTATAGCGGGGTGGCTGCACCCGATCCCATTCCGAACTCGGCCGTGAAACGCCCCAGCGCCGATGGTACTTCGTCTTAAGACGCGGGAGAGTAGGTCGTTGCCAGGTCTGCCAAGATGTGATGAAAGTTATTCTATCGAGATCTCCTCCTTCCGGAGGCATGCTGACGGGCCGTCGAGGTTTCGATGGCCCGTTTTGCGTCTTGGACTTCCCGGCGACATGGTCGCTGGGCAATCGGGATGGTGACGCGGGGTGGAGCAGCCCGGTAGCTCGTCAGGCTCATAACCTGAAGGTCATAGGTTCAAATCCTATCCCCGCAACCAACTTCTCAGAGGCTTAAATATTGGCCCCGGTGCTTCGCGCACCGGGGCTTTTTGCATTCGGGTGCTCAGAGGACATCGCAGCTGCTTTATCGAAGCACCAGCTATCCGGCCTTCACGCCGTACTGCGCAGCCGCCGCTTCGCGCGTGAGGTAGCCGTTCGCCATGTCATCGGCGATGGCCTCCTCGCGCCGCTTCGAGGGTTCGCCGTAACCGCCGCCGCCCGCCGTCACCAGGCGAAAGACATCGCCCTTCGCGATTGCTTTGCCAGCGACCTTCGATGGCAGGCGCTCGACGGTCCCGTCCGCGCGCTGCAGCTCGGCGAAGCCAGCGGCACCGGGCGTACCGCCGGCGAGACCATAAGGGCGCGTCTTGAAGCGATCGAAGTTGCAGGCAAGCGTTCCCGCCGGCGCGTCGATGCGGAAAGCGCGAATAAGACCGCAGCCGCCGCGCAATTCGCCCGCGCCACCTGAATCCGGGACGAGTGTGTAAGCCTCGAACGTCACCGGATATGTGCTCTCCAGCATCTCCACGGGCGCATTGGCGATGTTGTGCAGGCCGCATGAGAAGCCGTTGGCGCCGTCCGCTTCTGGATGTCCGCCCCAACCGCCACACGTCAGATCGAAGTAGACCTGACGCCGCCCGTCGGCGTGGAAGAGATTCGTGGCATAGGCGTAGCTCACGCCGTAGTAGGCGGCCGGCACGCGACCGGGAATAGCCTCGGCAAACGCACCCATGACGGCATTGACGACGCGGTGCGCGATCGCCATGCGATTGGCGACCGGCGCGGGCGAGCGTGCTGTCACGCAGAGCCCATCGGGCGCGACGATCCGCACGGGCTCGTAGCAACCCGCATTGGCCGGGATCTCGCTGCCGATCGACATGAGGATGCCGCAGAATACGCCGGAACCCGACATATTGCGCGTGCAGTTCACCGGCCCCTGTGCCTGCGGCGACGATCCCGAGAGGTCGACCTCGACGGTGTCGCCGCGCACGGTGAGCTTCACGGCAATTCTGATTTTTGTGTCGCGATCGATGCCGTCGTCGTCCGTAAAGTCCTCGAACGAGTATGTCCCGTCCGGGATGTCGCGGATCATGGCGCGCATGGCCATCTCGGATTGGCGGCGGATGCCGAGGCAGGCTTCGGCGAGCCGGTCGGGTCCATACCGCCGCGCAATGCGATGCAGGCCCTTCACGCCGATGTCGAGTGCCGCGAGCTGCGAGGCGAAATCGCCGCCGACATTGGCCGGCTCGCGCGTATTGCGCAGCAAGAGCTGGATCACTTCCTTATTGCGCCGTCCTGCATCGTCGAGGCGCATGGGCGGAATGCGGAAGCCTTCCTGGTAGATCTCCGTCGCGCCCGCGTAGTAGCTGCCCGGTGCGCCACCGCCGACATCGAGATGGTGGACGAGCACGCCGGCAATACCGACGAGGCGCCCTTCGACGAAGGCCGGCTTGAAGGTCAGAATGTCATTGAGATGCTGGCCGCCCGAGTAGGGATCGTTGGTGATGATGATGTCACCTTCGCGCCATTCCTTAAGCGGGATGTGGTCGCGCAGGATATCGTCGAGGCAACTCGACATGGAATTCAGATGCACGGGAATGCATGTCGCCTGCGCGACGCTCTTGCCTTCGGCATCGAAGACGCACGTGGAGTAGTCGAGCAGGTCGCGCACGACGCTCGAGCGGCTCGTGCGCCAGATGGTGACGCCCATTTCCTCGGCGGCGGCGACGAGCGCATTGCGGATAACTTCCAGTTGGACGACGTCGAGCGCTTTCATGCTCATGCTGCGCCTCCCGCGCGCTTCGTGGCGACAAGGTCTCCAGTCGGGGCCGTGGTGAGCTCCCATCCTGGTGGAATAAAATGCGTCGCGTGTGCTTCCTCGATGATCGCGGGGCCGGCGATCTTCGTCTCAGCGGCGAGCTTCGCGCGTTCGTAGACGGCCGTGTCGTGCCAATTGCCGGCAGCATAGACTTTGCGGCGGCCCTTGGGTGCGGCCGATCCTTCGAATGCGAAGGCGTGCTCGATGGGTTTCCGCAGCTTGCCCGTCGCGGCAATGCGCACGGCAACAATATCCGGCGTCACGTGCTTCTCTGCGTGTGCGTACTGCGCCTCATGCACTTCATGGAAGCGTGCGATGGAGGCCTTTAGGGCCGCATCGAGGTTCCCCGCGGCCCCATCAAACGGCACCTGGATCTCGTAGGCCTGACCGGGATAGCGCATATCGAGCGCGATCGGCAGAAGCTGCTCCGGCGGCGCAATGCCATCGGCTTCGAGACGTTCTGCGCCCGCGCGGCGAAGCTCGGCGCAGATGTCCTTGAGATTGGGAATAGCAGTCCCATCGGCCTTCATGAGCCTCGCTCGCGCCAACGCGTGCACGACATCCGAGTAGAGCATTCCCCAGGCGCTCAGCGTTCCAGGATCACGCGGGAAGACGACGCGTCCGATGCCGATCTCATCTGCGGTATCGCATGCATGAAGCCCACTCGCGCCGCCGAACGAAAGCAGCGTGAAGTCCTCGGGATCGAGCCCTTTCTCGAAGAGCGAGAGGCGGATGGCGCCGGCCATGTGCGAGACGGCGACCTGCAGGATGCCTTCGGCCGCGGCCTCGGGCGTGAGCTTGAGCGGCTCCGCGACGCGCCCCGTGACGGCAGTGCGCGCTGCTTCCGCATCGAGGCGCATGGCACCACCGAGAAAGAACTGCGGATCAATGCGGCCGAGCACGACATTGGCATCGGTCACGGTCGGCTCGGTGCCGCCGCGGCTGTAGCAAGCGGGGCCCGGTTTCGCGCCGGCGCTCTCGGGCCCGACGCGGAGGCGTCCGCTCTCCTCGACGCGCGCGATCGATCCGCCGCCCGAACCGATCGTGCGAATTTCGATCATGGGCAGCCGCACGGGCAGGCCATCGACATTGCCTTCCGTGACGAGACGCGTGCGTCCGCCGCTGACGATCGAAACGTCGTAGCTCGTGCCACCCATATCGACGGCGACGACATCCGGCATGGCGAGGCGCTGGGCAATCGTCTCGGCTGCTAGCGCGCCGCCGCTTGGTCCCGAGAGCAGAAGGCGCGCCGGCAGCAGCGCGGCCGTCTCAGGGCTCATCACGCCGCCATTGGACTGCACGAGATAGACGGGCGCCTCGAAGCCGGCGGTCTTCAGCCGGGCGCGGAGCCGCTCGAGATAACGCCGCACGACCGGCATGAGCAGCGCATTGAGCACGGTGGTCGAGGAGCGCTCGAACTCCCTTATCTCGGGGCTCACCTCGTGCGAGAGCGAGACATCGAGCTCGGGCGCGTGCTTCGCCAACAACTCGGCGATGCGCTGTTCGTGTGCGGCATTGGCATAGGCATGGAGCAGGCACACGGCGACGCACTGGATGCCGCCGGCCTTTAGCCTCTCAGCAATACGCGCGACATCTCTTTCATCGAGTGGCGTCTCGATCGCGCCCGTTGCGAGCGTGCGCTCCTTGATGCCGAGGCGCCAGGCGCGGGGAATGAGCACCACGCGCGGCTCCGCCTTGCTCGCATAGACCTGCTTGCGAAAGTGGCGACCGATCTCCAGCACGTCCTCGAAGCCGGCCGTCGTGATCAGGGCGCCCTTGGGCAGGCGGCGCTGCAGGACGGCGTTCGTCGCGATCGTCGTGCCGTGCATGAGGGCTGAGATATCGCTGAACCGAAAACCGACATGCTCGCCAGCGAGACGCAAGCCCGTGATCAGCCCTTCGGACGGATCATCAGGTGTGGTCGGGGTCTTGACGGCAAACGTCTGGCCGGTCGTCTCGTCCAGGATCTCGATGTCGGTGAACGTGCCGCCGATGTCGACGGCAATGCGCACGGGGCGCGGCGATGCTGTGGGCTGCATCTTGAGCTTGGGACCTCGATTGGGCTGATGCCGCACTCGCGGCCGGCGTCATACTGCCGGAAAGGCTTCGCGCAAGGCAATATAGCTTAGCGGTATCCGACCCATGCCATTCCGGCTGCGCCAAGTGAGCCGAGCCAAACTGCGCAAGTCTAGAATGTGGAACGATAAAGGCCGATTCGCCCCATCATGGGCGCATTGAGACCCGTCTTTTGTCTCAAAGAGCGGGCTAGAGTGTCGCTCAAGGATGATTCGTCGTTGCCCCATTCGCCGGAAAGGCCGAATCGGCGATGATGATTTGAACCACACAAAGAAACGGGTGGGCATCGCAGTTGGGGATTCGCTTCAGCAAGCTCTCACTAATGGCCCTGGGCGTGGCGGCTTCGTTCGCCGGCGCAGGCGGTACCATCGCTTTCGATCGGCTCGGTCTCCTCGGTGCAGCACTGGGGCCTGACCAGAACACCGCGAAGCTGCCGGCAGATGCACCGATCACAAGTCCGGAAATGCCGGACGGGGCCGATCGCTTTGCTTATGTGTCGGCCGATGTCGGTGCCCTCCGCTGGACAGCGCCGAATATCGAGATCGTGGCGGTAGCGCCGCTCAAGACACTTGCGGATGATATTCCTACGCCTTGGACGACAGCGACGAGCGCGCCGTGGTCGACAGAGACGCGCGCCGAGCGCGTGATCCCGCTGCTCGAGCTGCCGCGCTTGGCAATCCGGCCGCCTCAGACCTCGGCTTGGATGCCGCCACGGGCAAGCGCTCCGCTCCGCGACTATAGGCTGGCGCGCAAGCTCGCCGAGATTTCACCGGGTGCGATGCGACGCCTCGATGCGAAGTTCCGCGCCGCGAAGGCCGCATGGCCGCCGGTCGAGGTCGCGTTCGTCACCATCAAGGATGAGAAGACCGTCGAGCTGCACGCGCGATCCGAGGGCGCTCCGTGGAAGCTGGTCCATCGCTATCCCGTGCTCGCGGCGAGCGGCAAGGCTGGCCCCAAGCTCCAGCAGGGCGACAAGCAGGTTCCCGAGGGTGTCTACGGCATCGCGTACCTCAATCCCGCGAGCCGCTATCACGTGTCGCTGCGGGTGAACTATCCGAACGCATTTGATCGCCAGATGGCGGCAAAGGATGGTCGCCGGGATCTCGGCGGCGACATCATGTTCCACGGCAAGGCCGTTTCGGCTGGCTGCATTGCTGTTGGCGACGAGGCATCGGAGGAGCTGTTCGTCCTCGCGGCCAATGTCGGCGTCGAGAATGTGAAGGTCGTGATCGCACCGAGCGATTTCCGGCGGAATGGCCTGCCGATGGCAAATCCGGCGCACCCTGAGTGGGTGCCGGGTCTCTATGCGCAGGTCGCCTCGGCCATGGCGCCGTTCAAGGGGCCGCCACCGAGCCAGAGCCTGCTCTCGTCGATTTTCAGCAATTGAACCGATGCGCTGCGTCGCTCTACTTCCGGGCGACACCTGATTTTGACGTGGACAGGAGCGCAGATCTCGAGGACGACCGTCCGCCGCTTTCAGCCTGCTCGTTCTCGTCGAAGCGCCGCAGTGCGGCTTCACCGGCATTCTGGACATAGGTCGTCAGCGAGCGCGCCGCCAACTCGCCGTCGCGGCGCTCGATAGCGTCCATGACAACTGCCAGTTCGCGACCGCTTTCCTCGAGCCGCCCCGGCACCGCAATCGCGAGGGTCCGGACCACGCTGATACGTGCAGCAAGCTTACGGAGCATGTCGCCGATGAGCTCGTGTTCGATGGCGCCCATCATGTGCTCCGTGAAACGCGTCGTCTGCGCCACGATGCGCGGCACCTCGCCGGTCGCGCGCGCGCTCCGTAGGTCCCCATAGATACGGCGAAGCTCCGTGATATCATTCTCGCTCGCCGTCTCGGCAAAGCGACGCACGAGGGCTGCCTCGAGCAGCGCGCGCACTTCGTAGATCTCGGCCACCTGCTTGCGCGTGACGCGCGATACGACCGGTCCGCGTCGCGGCTCGACCTGGATGAGATGTTCGGCCTCGAGGTGCCGGAGAGCCTCGCGAATGGAGGTCCGGCTCACGCCCATGCGCTCGCAAAGTTCACGCTCGATAAGCCGGTCGCCGGGCCTGAAGTGCCCCGCGATGATCGCGTTGCGGAGCCGCTCGATCACCTGGTCGCGTCGCAGCGGCGGAAGCTCCGTAAGGCGTAAAACATCCCCAGTCATTCAAATCCTCCAGAACAATAGTTGCGGCTCCGCGATTGCCGTTGTCATCAACCGTTTGGCCGTTGGCGATTCCGCGGCGCACAAAATGGCGCCGCAAACTGCCAAAACAATGATCGGAACTCAAGTTGACATACTAGCATCCGCTATGGTGTCATCTTGACTGCTGTCATACAAGATGACGGCAAATGGCATGAACATCAAGCATTCCGGAGGTCGTCCCATGTCGAAGGTGTTGGATGAAGTTTCGGCGGACCGAATCCGGGCGCACGTCGAGAAGATCGTTACCGATATCCCGCATCGTGCTGCGGGCAGCGTCAACGGCCGGCGCATGGCCGAGTACAGCCGCGATGCCATGAAGGCCAATGGCCTGACGGACGTCGTGATGCACGAGCTGCCGGCGATCGTTTCCTTCCCCGAGCACGCCGAATTCCGCGTCGAGAGCCCGACCGAAACCGCCATCCAGGCCAATACACTGGGCCACAGCATCAACACGACCGAGGACGGTATCAGAGCTGAGATCATCGACGTCGGCGGCGGCGCCTTCTCGGACTACGAGGGCAAGGACGCACGCGGCAAGATCATCCTGACCGAGCTTTCCTATTCCCCCGCGCGCCACGAGAAGCAGCGCATTGCCGGCATGAAGGGCGCGATCGGCGCCGTGATGATGAACTGGGGCCACCCCGAGAACGAGGCCGTACCCTTCGGCTCGGTGAAGCCCGTCTGGGGCAATCCCACGCCCGAGAACGTCAAGACCGAGATGCCGACCATACCGTGCATCGGCATTGCCCGTACGGCTGGCCTACAGCTGCGCGAGATGGCCAAGAAGGGTCCCGTGCGCGTCTGGTTCCGCACGCACATCGAGAATGGCTGGCGGCCCATCCATGTGACCATCGCGCGGATGGCGGCACCGGCCTCATCGCCGGAGAGCGACGATTTCGTGCTGGTCGGCGGCCACCAGGACAGCTGGCCGGGTGAGGCCGCGACCGACAACGCCGCCGGCAATGCCTGCAAGATGGAGCTCGCCCGCGTCTTCATGCAGCACCGCGACAAGCTGCGGCGCGGCATCACCTTCGGCTTCTGGACTGCGCACGAGACCGGCACCATGGCCGGCTCGGCGTGGTTTGCCGATCGCAACTGGGATGACCTGCGCAAGAATTGCGTCGCCTACCTGCAGATCGATCAGCCAGCGTTCATCAATACGACGCTCTGGAACACGGCCTCCAACGCCGAGCTCAAAGCCTTCCATCAGGGCATCGAGAAGGAGCTGCTGACCAAGAAGTTCAAGTGGAAGCGCGCCGTGAAGACCGGCGACTCGAGCTTCTTCGGCATCGGTATTCCGATGTTCCACGGCGAAGGCGGCTTTACCGATGAGGAGCTTGCCGCGACCGCCAATGCGACGCTCGGCTGGTGGCACCATTCGGTCGAGAACCGGCTCGACAAGATGGACTGGAAGCTCATGCAGGAGCACATCCGGCTCTATGCAGCCTATCTCTGGGAGCTTACGACAGCGCCCGTGCTACCCTTCCGCTTCGTGCCCGTCGCCGAGCAGGTCATCGCGCGCCTCGAGGAGTTCAAGCAGCCAGGCAAGAGCGTCGGTCTCGATGGTGCGGCCGTGCGCGCCAAGGAGTTCTACGATGCGGCTGTTCGCATCGATGCTGCGGCTAGCGCCGAAGCGCAGAGGTTTGCGGCCGGCAAGGGCTCGGAAGCTGCGGCCCAGCTGCTCAACCGTGCCATGAAGCGCCTGTCGCGCATCCTCGTGCCGCTGCAGTCGACGGCGATCGGTACGTATGGCCACGATCCGTACGGCTACACACCGCAAACGACGATGATCCCCTGCCTCTACGACCTCACCGAGCTCGGTAAGCTCCCCGACGGCGAGCAGCGCTGGATGCTGGAGACGAAGATGGTGCGTGCTCGCAATCGCGTGGCCGATGCATTGCAGGACTCTACAGCCCTGATCGATGATACGCTGGCGCAGTTGAAGTAGGGAGCCAACCATGGCCCGCCGCATCGTCTATCAGCTCGTTGCGCCCATGGAGAAGACGCTCGGCGTCGCCGAGATCGATCGGCGTCGCGACTACCTTCAGCGACATGCCTCTGCCGGTACCGAGATCACCGTGCAGAGCGTGCCGGCGGGCTATCCTTCCATCGAGAGCGAGCGCGATGTGGTGATGGTCGCGCCGCATCTCATGGCTGGTCTTCAGCGGGCCGAGGCCGAGGGTGCCAGCGCCGGCATTGTCGGTTGCTTCTCCGATCCGGCTCTCGATGCCATTCGCGAGACGGTGACGATGCCGATCGTCGGTCCCGGCCAATCGGCCGTGACGCTGGCGCTGCAGCTCGGTGAGCGTTACGCCATTCTCTCGCCCCTCGACAGCGGCGCCAAACGTGCGGCGCCACGGTTGCGCGCGCAGGGCTTGAGCGAACGTCTCGCCTCCGTACGCGGCGTAGGCGTGTCGGTGGTCGATCTCGCGCGCGGCGGCAATGATGCCTGGGATCGCATCGTCGCGACCGGCCGGCGCTGCATCGACGAGGATGGCGCCGATGTCCTCGTCATGGGCTGCATGAGCATGGCTTTCATGGGCGTCGAGCGCGAACTCTCGCGGCGGCTTTCCGCCCCTGTCGTGAGCCCCGTGCTTGCGGCCCTCAAGACGGCCGAGACGCTGCTCGATCTCGGGCTGGCGCACTCTCGTACGGCGTGGCCCGCGCCGCCCGACAAGACGTATCTCTCGTGATCGTCCGCATGTTGATAAGCAACTCGTAGCTGGAGGGAAGTCATGAAGCGCAGAACATTCCTTGTCGGGACCGGCGCCGCCGCCGCGACTGCAGTTATCGGATCACCCATCGCGCTCGCACAGCGCGCGCCCAATGAGCTCATCTGGGCCGACCAGCTCCCGGGCAGCCTCGATCCGCATGCCGTCTTCGACGTGCCGATGCAGGGCTACATGGTCAATGTCTACGACACGCTCTACGCCTACGAAGGCAATCCGCCGAAGCTCGTGCCCTGGATCGCGACCGGGCATACGGTGAGCGAGGACGGCCTGACCTGGACCTTCAAGCTCAACGACAACGTCAAGTTCCACGACGGCAGCCCGCTCACGGCCGAGGATGTCGTGTGGAGCTTCCAGCGCCTGCTCGGCATCAAGCGCGGTGCGGCTTCGGCTTTCCTCCCCGTGCTCGACCCGGCCAATGTCACGGCGCCGGACAAGACCACTGTGGTCTTCAAGCTCAAGCACGCCTACGTGCCGTTCCTCTCCGCCATTCCACTCGTCGCCATCGTCAACCGCAAGGTCATCGAGCCGAACGTCAAGGAAAACGACTGGGGCACGGCGTGGCTCTCGTCCAACTCCGCAGGGTCCGGTGTCTACGTTCTCGATCCGGAGAGCTACCGCCCCGTCCAGCAACTCGATCTCAAGCGCTTTGCCGGTCACTTCAAGGGCTGGAGCCACAATGCGCAGCCTGTCGAGGTCGTGCGCCGGCGCAACATTCTCGAGACGACAACGCGCATCAATGCGCTGATCAAGGGCGAGATCGACGCCACGGACAGCTACCTGCCGACCGATCAGGTCGAACGCGTCATAAAATCGAAGACGGCAGTCGTGTCGCAGGATGAGTCCATGCGCGTCATGGTCCTGCGCATGAACAACCGCAAGGCGCCTTTCGACAACGTCAGCTACCGCCAAGCACTGAGCCACGCCTTCAACTACAAAGGCTTCATCAGCGGCGTGCTCAAGGACTATGCCGTGCGCAATGCGGGTCCCATTCCGGCGAACCTCTGGGGCGCGCCGAAGGATCTCCCGCCGTACGACTACAACCTCGACAAGGCCAAGGAGCTGCTCGCCAAAGCCAAGGCCGAAGGCGCGCCGATCGAGCGCCCGATCGAGATCCATATCCAGCAGCATCTGGCGCAGACGACGCAGGCCGCCCAGATCCTGCAGCAGGATCTCCGTCGCATCGGCGTCACGCTCAACATCGTGCCGAACCTCTGGCCGCAGCTTACGGCCTCGACCGCGAAGCCTGACACGACGCCCGATATGTGGGTGCATTGGGTTTCGACGTACTTCGTCGACCCCGAGAACTGGATCGGCCAGATGTACGACAGTTCCTTCCACGGCACGTGGAAGGCTTCCTGCTGGTACAAGAACGAGAAGGTGGACAGCCTGCTCCGCGAGGCGCGCCGCCTATCCGATCAGGCAAAGCGCACGGCCCTCTACGAGGAAGCCTCGCGGATCATCGTCGCGGAAGCCGCCGACATCTGGATCTACAATACGATCGAGCTGAGAGGCCTCTCGAGCCGCGTGAAGGGCTTCCAGTTCACGCCCGTCGGCTCGGGCGCCAACTTCCGCATCATCTCGGTCACCGGCTGATGTCACCAAACTACGGAGCACGAGAAGCGCGATGACGCGGTTCATCCTGCGTCGGCTGCTGCTGGCGCTCCCCGCTCTTTTCGGACTTCTCGTGCTCACGTTCATCATGCTGCGCGTGCTGCCGAGTGATCCCTCGGCGGCGCTTGCGGGTGAGAATGCCACGCCCGAGCAGATCGCAGCCGTGCGCAAGGCCTATGGCTTCGACGAACCGCTCTGGAAGCAGTTCGTCATCTACGTCGGTCAGGTCGCGCGCGCCGACTTCGGCAATTCCATCATCTCCAACCGACCTGTCGTCAGCGACATCGCCTGGCGGCTGCCGGCAACCATCGAGCTCACGTTCGCATCGCTGCTTTTTGCGGCCCTCGTTGGCATACCGCTCGGGACCATGGCCGCCGTCTGGCACAACTCGCCCTTCGACCATGTCATGCGCGTCGTAACGGTCGGTGGGCTCGCCATCGCATCCTTTTGGTTCGCGATCATCCTGCAGATCGTTTTCTCGATGGACCTCGGCTGGCTACCGCTCAGAAGCCGATATCCCGATGGTCTTCCGCCACCTACCAACATCACGGGCCTCTATCTGGTGGACAGCCTGCTGACGCTGCGCTTCGACCAGTTCTGGCTCTCCTTCAAGCACATCATCATGCCGGCTTTCACGCTCTCCCTCGGCGGCCTCGCATCCATCGCGCGATTCACCCGCGCTGGCGTGCTCGAGACCATGCAGAAGGATTTCGTGCACTATGCCGAGGCCGCGGGCTACGCGCGAAAGCGCATCATCTGGGTGTACGTTCTGCGCAACTCGGTGGTCGCGGCAACGACCCAGATCGGCCTCCTGTTTGGCACGCTCATCTCGAGTGCCGTGGCCGTGGAGGCCATCTTCGACTGGCCGGGCGTCGGCTCCTATGCCGTCAGCGCCATCCTGACCTCGGATTACAAGGCCGTGCTGGCCGTGACGCTGGTGGTCGGCGTCATCTATGCGATCGTGAACATCGTCGTGGATGTCGTGCACGCCATGCTCGATCCGCGCGTCGCCGAGACGCTGTGAGGGCGCGGGCGGATGCTGATCCTCAAGAAATTCCTGCGTGATATCCCGGCGGTGCTGGGGCTCATCATCATCAGCGCAGTCTGCTTCATCGCCGTGTTCGCGCCGCTCATCGTGCCCGATGCCGACGCCGTCTACTTCGGCAATATCATCGACCGCCTGAAGCCGCCCTCCGCGGAATACTGGTTCGGCACGGACAACCTCGGCCGTGACGTCTATGCGCGTGTCATCATGGGCACGCGTGGCGCGCTCCTCGTGGCGTTGACCGTGGTAGCACTTTCCATCGCCATCGGCGTGCCCGCAGGCCTCTATGCCGGCTACACGAACGGCTGGGGTAGCGAGGCAATCATGCGTGTCACGGATGTCTTCCTCGCCGTGCCGCAGCTCATTCTGGCGCTCGCCATCGCCCAGCTCATGGGGCGGGGGCTCGAGAGTGCCATGGCGGCGCTGGCGCTCACGTACTGGCCGTTCTTCTGCCGAACGGTCTACGGCGAGGTACGCCGCGTGCGCAATGCGCTGTTCGTCGAGGCCTTGCAGGGCCTCGGCGCCTCCACCTCGCGCATACTCTTCGTCCATGTGCTGCCCAATGTCGCCTCGCCGATCATCGTACGCGCCACTATTGGCATGGGCTTCACGATCCTGACGACCGCCGTGCTCGGCTTCCTCGGTATCGGTGCCGCGCCGCCGAGCCCGGACTGGGGTCTCGCCATTGCCGAGAGCCGCGAATATCTGCCCGAGTCCTGGTGGGCTGTGACCTTCCCCGGCCTCGCCATTCTGATCACCGTGCTCGGCTTCAATCTGTTCGGCGATGGTCTACGCGATCTCGTCGATCCGCGGCTGAGGCGTTCGCGATGATGTTGGAAAAACCAGCTTCGGTTCTGGAGATCCGCGATCTCTCTGTCTCGGTCGGCACCGACGAGGGCGAAGCGCGTATTCTCGATAACGTCGGCCTCTCGCTCATGCCGGGCTCGATCCATGGCATCGTCGGCGAATCCGGTTGCGGCAAGTCCACGCTGATCCGCTCGATCCTCGGCATTCTCCCGAAGCGCGGGCGCGCGACGCATGGCTCGATCATGCTCGGCGAGCGCAATCTGCTCAGCTTGCCGGCCGACGCGCTCCAGAAGGACGTGCGCGGGCGCGCCATCGGCTTCATCCCGCAGGATCCGTTCCAGGCGCTCAATCCCGTCTTCCGCGTCGGCACGCAGCTTCTCGAAAACGTCCGGACGCCGGGTGACAGCAAAGCGACGCGCGAGGCCAAACGGGCGCACGTGATCTCGCTGCTCAAGGCCGTTCAGCTTCCTGACGCCGAGCACGCGCTCGACCGCTATCCGCACCAGTTCTCGGGCGGCCAGCGTCAGCGCCTCCTGATCGCGGCCGCGCTCGCTGCCGCACCCGGCATCATTCTCGCTGACGAGCCGACAACGGCGCTCGATGTGACGACGCAGCTGCAGATCCTGAAGCTGCTGCGCGGTCTGGCTATAGAGCGCGACCTTTCCATGCTCTTCGTGACGCACGACTTCGGCGTTGTTGCGCAGCTCTGCGATACGGTGACGGTGATGTATGCGGGCCAGACCGTCGAGAGCGGCCCCGTCGCTCAGGTGCTGAAGGCACCTTTCCATCCCTACACCCAAATGCTGCTCGCCTGTCATCCCGAGCGTGCCGAAGAGCTTGCCGGCATTCCGGGCGCCGTGCCGTCGCCACTGCGTCCGCCAACGGGCTGCCGTTTCAGCCCACGCTGCCCTCATGCGCGCGCCGAATGCACCGCCGGCCAGCCGCCGCGCGTCGCGCCTCAGCCCGGCCATGCCGTGCGCTGCGTGCTGCATCTCGATGAGGCGGCGGCATGAGCACGAGCGGAGCCGCGCTGCTGGAGATCGAGGACCTCGTCACGGAGTTCGGTGGCGGCAAAGCCTTCCTCGGCAAGCCGCAGCGGATCGTGCGCGCCGTGGATGGTGTGAGCGTGCAACTCAAGCCCGGTCAGGCGCTGGGGCTCGTCGGCGAGTCGGGCTGCGGCAAGACGACGATCGCCAAGACGGCGCTGGGCCTCGTGCGCGAGAAGTCCGGCACAATGCGTCTCGATGGCCGCGTAGTCTCGGGTCTCGCACCCAAGGATGCACGAAAGGCCCGCGCGACTATCCAATATGTGCACCAGGATCCTGGCGCCGCGCTCGATCCATGGTGGAGCATCGGCCATGCCCTCGACGAGGCGCTGCGCATTCACGGCGTGAGCGACAAGGGTGAGCGCACGACGCGCATCGACGAGATGCTGCACGCCGTCGGTCTCGATCCGAGCTTTCGCACGCGCTACCCGCACGAGCTTTCGGGCGGTCAGCAGCGCCGCGTCGGCCTCGCACGCATCCTCGTCCTGCAACCGCGCATCGTCATTCTCGACGAGCCCACGTCCGGCCTCGACCTCTCCGTGCAGGCAACCGTACTCGGCGTCATCGATGAGTTGCGCCGCCGCTTGGGCTTGACGTACCTCTTCGTCAGCCACGACCTCTCTGTCGTCGAGCGCATGTGCGAGGAAGTCGCGATCATGTATCTCGGCCGCATCGTAGAGACCGGCCCGACCAAGCAGATCTTCGCAAAGCCTCAGCATCCCTACACGCGCGCCCTGCTGGCGGCGGCACCGCGACTCGAGCCCGGTTCGCTCAACGACACGCCGGCACTCCCCGGTGATCCGCCCTCGCCGACCAATTTGGTCTCGGGTTGCACGTTCCGGCCACGCTGCGCCTTTGCCGCGCCGAAGTGCGCCGAGGCGCGTCCGCCCCTACTCTCGGTTGGCGAGAAGCATCGGGCCGCCTGTGTGCGGCTCGATGAGATCGGTGCGCCTACCCCGGCATAAGCAGAGCGCAAGGAAACGGCCATGGCACGGATCGCAGTCGGCGGCTTTCACCACGAAACGAACACGTTCGTCACGCCGCCGACGGACTACGCCTATTTCTGCAGCCATCGCGACCGTCCGCCGCTCGTCCGCCGCGGTGATGTTCTGAAGTGGTTGAGCGGCATATCCTTCGCGCTTTCCGGCTTCCTCGATGTCATGGACAAGGAGCACGAGATCGTGCCGCTGCTGTGGACCAGCGGTGGTGCCGGCGGCATGGTCACGCGCGATGCCTACGAGCGCATCGCCGCCGAGCTCGTGGCCGAGCTTTCACAGCAGATGCCGGTCGATGCGATCTACCTCGATCTGCACGGCGCCATGGTGAGCGAGGATTTCGAGGACGGCGAGGGCGAGCTGCTTCGCCGGATTCGCGCGTGCGTCGGCCCGGATATGCCGATCGTCATCAGTCTCGACTATCACGCCAATGTCACGCACGAGATCACCGCGTACACCGACGCCGTGTCGGGCTATCTGACCTATCCGCACGTGGATAGGCCGGAGACGGGCGTCCGCGCGGCGCGCACGATGAAGCATGTTCTCAGGCACGGCCGCACGCCCGGTCGCGCGCTGCGCAAGATGCCCTTCCTCATTCCGCTGCACAGCCAGTGCACCATGGTCGAGCCATCGAGCGGCATCATCGCGCTGACGCAGCAGCTCGAAAAGCAGGGCGGCGTCATCAGCGTGTCCTATCTCGCAGGCTTCCCGCCGTCCGATCTCTTTCAGTGCGGGCCGTGTGTCATCGTCCATGCGACATCGCAGGAGATCGCCGACCGTGTCGCCGACGAGGCTGCCCGCTACATCGCGATGAAGGAGCCGGAGTTCGCGGTGCCCGTGCTTTCGCCGGCGGAAGCTGTGGCGCGCGCGAAGCAGATTGCCGCCAAGGCGAGCCGCCCCGTCCTCATTGCCGACACGCAGGACAATCCCGGTGCGGGCGGCAGCGCCGACACCACAGGCCTGCTCTTCGCGCTGGTCGAGGGCAAGGCCGAGGGCGCCGTGCTCGGCTATCTCTGTGATGCAGAAGCGGCCAAGGCCGCGCACGCCGCCGGCAAGGGCGTAGAGATCAAGCTCAAGCTCGGCGGGCGCAACGGGCCGGAGGGCGTCGTGCCCTTCGAAGCCACATTCGGCGTCGAGGCGCTCGGCAATGGCAAGTTCCGTACATCAGGGCCGGTCTCGGGCAATCGCGACATCGATCTCGGCCCCATGGCGCTGCTTTCGATCGGCGGCGTGAAAGTCGCGGTAACGACGAAGCGAATGCAGGCCCTCGATCAGGCGCCGTTCCGCCATCTCGGCATCGAGCCGAAGGATCAGAAGATCCTGGGCCTCAAGAGTACCGTGCATTTCCGCGGCGACTTCCAGCCCATCGCCGAGGAGATCCTGGTCTGCATAGCTCCCGGTGGCCATCTGGCGGACTCGGCCAAATACCCCTACCAGCGCCTGCGCCCCGGCGTACGTCTCATGCCTCTCGGCCCGGACTCGCGCGGCCCCAAGAGAGGCGTCGAACAAGTAAGTATTTAATATAATTGACTATTATAAGGGGTGAGCTACTCGGCTTACGCGCGGCTATATGTATCTGTCGGTGAGCCGTGCGGGTTGCTCCACCATGATGCCACGACGTTACCGGGCCCAAGAGCCCAACGATTGACTAACGCATTCCCGGTAGTTACCTGCATAGTAAGGTTTCGGGGCAGCCCAATGTTCGGGATGCGTCCGGGATGTCGGCCTCAGGTTCTTGACCCTGCAGGCCCAAGGAGATCCGTGATCATGGCCATCACATCGCACGCCGCATCGAGCGGCAGGATCGAGGCTTACGATCCTATCTGGCAGTCCATCCGCACGGAGGCGGAGGCCGTCATGTCTGCCGAGCGCGCGCTCGGCGGCTTCATCTATGCGACCATTCTGAGCCACGAGCGCCTCGAGGACGCCGTCTGCCATCGCCTCGCGCAGCGCCTCAATCATGCGGACGTCGACGCAGGGCTCATTCGCCATACGTTCGAGGACGTCCTGCGCGCGCGCCCGGAGATCGGGCACTGCTTCCGCGCGGACCTCGCGGCCGTCTACGATCGCGACCCGGCATGCCACCGCTATATCGAGCCGCTGCTCTACTTCAAGGGCTTCCATGCGCTCGTCACACACCGCTTTGCGCATGCCTTGTGGATGGAGGGGCGGCAGGATTTCGCCCTCTATCTGCAGAGCCAGAGCTCGCGCATCTTCGCCGTCGACATCCATCCGGCGGCGCGGATCGGGAAGGGCCTGATGTTCGATCATGCGACGGCCATCGTCGTCGGCGAAACGGCTGTCATCGGCGATCACTGCTCGCTCCTGCATGGCGTGACGCTCGGCGGCAGCGGCAAGGAGACCGGCGACCGGCATCCGAAGATCGGCGACAACGTCATGATCGGTGCCGGCGCCAAGGTGCTCGGCAATATCTCGGTCGGCAACTGCTGCCGTGTGGCTGCCGGAAGCGTCGTGCTCCAGGACGTGCCGCCGCAGTCGACGGTTGCTGGCGTGCCGGCAAAGATCGTCGGGCCGGCAGGATGCCCGGAGCCGGCGCGCAACATGGACCAGCGTCTCCAGCCGAGCGACTGCGGTTGCGGCTGCTGAGGGCGGAAATTGGCGAGCGGTGCGGGCACGAAGGTGCTTGCCCACGAAGGAGCGATGTATGGCGGCGGGACCGAAGGGCGGCGCATCCAAGTCGAATGCGCTGGCGAAGCCTGAACTCGACAAGCTGCAGGTGTACCTGCGCAAGGTTCTAGCTAACAAGACTGTCGAGGTACGTGCGCGCCAGCGTGCCGCGGATGCGGCCGAGCTTTACGTCGGTGGCGAATTTCTCGGCGTGGTTTCAAAGGTGCTCGACGACGGCGAGACTTCGTATGAAGTCAGCATGTCGATCCTCGACTACGATCTCGAGGAAGATGCCGGATCCTGAGGTCGGAGTCCTCAATGCCTCTCTACAAGCTGGGCGATCATGCCGTCACGCTGCCCGCGGCCGGCCGCTACTGGATTGCGCCGACTGCCGTCGTGATCGGTCAAGTGACGATCGAGGAGGAGGTCGGCATCTGGTTCGGTGCCGTCATCCGCGGCGATAACGAGCCGATCCGCATCGGTGCCCGCTCGAACATCCAGGAGAACTGCGTCCTTCACGTCGACCCGGGCTATCCGATGGTCATCGAGGAGGAGTGCACGATCGGCCATACGGCCATGCTTCATGGCTGTCACATCGGCCGCGGAGCGCTGATCGGTATCGGTGCCATCGTCCTCAATGGCGCGCGTATTGGTGAAGGCGCCATGATCGGTGCGGGCGCGCTCATTCCGGAAGGCAAGGTCATTCCGCCGAACAGCGTCGTTTTCGGCACGCCCGGCAAGGTCGCGCGCGAGGTGAATGCCGAGGATCGCAAGCGCGTCGATGGAGGCGTTGCGGATTACATGGCGCGCTGGAAGCGCTACGCGGCGACCTTCAAGCCGCAGGACTGAGCGCGCGCATCGAGCCGCCCAAAGTTGCTTTAGAATATTTTGGTGCTAGAGCGCCTTTGGACCTTGAATGCGACTTTGAGACCAGCCCAGGCGTGGGTCGCATTTAAAGTCCGCCGATTTAGCGCCGTGTGCCGTCCTTGCGTACGCCGGCCAGGTGATCGGGCGTGCGGCTGTCGCGGCTATCGAGCGACACCCAGACCTTCGGATTGATGTACGACTGACGCATGATGAAGGTGTACGAGACGGCGTGCCAGGGGCGCACGTCATCGAACTTGTTGTCGAGGATGAAGTCCCCCTTGGACGTGCGCGCCGTCAGAATGGCGTGTCCGTCATTCTTCTCGTCGCGCACGACTGTGATCAGCAGCGCGCTCGCGGGCCAGCCGCGCTGCATGAGCACCTGCCGCTTCAGAAGGGCGTAATCCTCGCAATCGCCGCGCGTCATCGGGAGTGTCCAGTACTCCGCGATGCCGAAGATCTCCTGGTCCGTTGCCGGCTCGATCAGCCGGTTGATCGCCCGGTTCACGTGATCGAGCTGCTCGCGCCGCTCGTCGGTCAGTTCGATGCGTGTCTCTTCGAACGCGCCCTGGTGGCATTCGTTCGGATGGCGGTCGCAGAAGCTGACGAAGCCGAAGGGCGGGAGCGTCGGCCCGTAGACGCGCATGAAGGCCGACGGGCGAGGTTCCGGCGTCTGACGGTGCGCGTAACCGTCACCGCTGCCAGCGGTCGCCAGCAGCACACCCAATGCAGCACTCGACAACACTTTTGACGCCGGCAACATGACTTCGACACTCCCCTTCGATCGAAGTGAGCTTAACAGGCAGTCGTTAGGCGACCCCCAAGTCGACGCGAGGCATTTGAGGCAACTAATGCCCAAAATTTCCTCGAAGTTACGTAACCCCCTTAACGTCTCGCATACCGTCGCCGTTGCACCGGCAATCGGTTGTTTGTCCCCGCGCCCTTAGTCGAAGTGATTGCGCAGCGCTGCCGGGTTCTGGATATCCCTGAACCGGACGCCAATGCCCTTGGTGTGGTGCCGTACAACTACCGCGCGCAGCTTGCCGAGCAGGATGTCCTGGCCGATCGGCGGGCGTGCCTCGGTGCCGATCGAGGCGCCCGAGATGGACACGTCGAGCACGCGGACGGGAATGACGATCCCCTCGTCGAGCTTCATCATGGATTCAGTGTTGCCCGGAGAGATGCGCTCGTGCTTGCGCTCGTCTTCGCCTGTGAGCTCATTGCGATTGATGAGCCAGGTAAGCTGGGCGACGAGCTTTTCGCGCTTGTGCTGGGTAGCAATGAGCTGGATCGCGAACCCGCCTTCGAACAGGCGCGTCACCGTGCCTTCAAGGCCGCCGAGCTGGTCGAAATAGGCGACGATGCGCTCGCCTTCTTCAACCTCCACAGGGGCCATGATGGCGGCCCCGCCCGCGGACACGTCGTGCAGCTTGCAGGGAAATTCCTGCTTGTTTGCACGCATGAACCGACCGAGCAGCGTCAGAGCAACGCGCTTGTGCCGGCGGCGATCGGCCGGCGCGCGGACAAGCAGGCTGCCGCTCTGGGCTGGGGCGGACGCGGGTTGAAGCGACATGGAAATCCTTTTGCCTTGATGACAAGGGTGAGTTCAGCAGGTGGCAGGGCCGCTTCGAAACTGGCGGAGGCGCCAATCCCGCAACTCCAGGCCGATTATCAGGGCGGTAATTTAATGATCTGCTAATCGCACGCCATTTTGGCACGCCGTCCCGTTAACCCATTTGTGATCGACTTAATGGGCGTGGCCTTTTTGACGCCCCGTTCTGTTGGCCGTATCTTGAATCGATGAACGGTGATCCGAGGAGCAGCCGAAGCATGATGCGCACCGCCGCAGCATTAGGGGTGGCTTGTGCGCTTGCAGTGGGCGCCCACGCCCATACAGCGCACGCTCAGCAGCCCGCCCTGCCGCCGCCGCAGGAAGCACCGGAGGCCACGCCTCCGCCCGCTGCAGAAGGCGATGCACCGGCCGCCGGTCGTCTGACCGATCGTGTCCCGACATCCGCCGACGATAAGGCGAAGATCCTGGCCGATCTCTATGCACACCTGGCGACGGCCGACACGCCCGATGCCGCGAAAACCATCCAGGCGACCATCGAGCGCCTGTGGGGTTTCTCGGGGAGCGACACCGTCAATCTGCTCATGCAGCGAGCGTCGAAGGCCCTCGGCGCCAAGGACAATGACCAAGCGCTGAAGTTCATGGACTATGTCGTCCAGCTCGCTCCGGACTATGCCGAAGGTTTCAACCGGCGCGCCTACATTCATTTCTCCCGCAACGATATGGCGTCGGCGGTCGGCGATCTGAGGCGGGCCATTGCGCTCGAGCCGAACCATTTCCGGGCGCTCGATGGTCTTGCTCAGATCTGGCGCCAGACGGGCAATGCCAAAGGGGCACTGAGCGTCGTCAAGCAGCTCCTCGAGGTGCACCCGCATTGGGAGGGTGGGGCACGTATGGCGGAGGAACTCGCTCGCGAGGTCGAGGGCCAGGGTATCTAGCCCCGCCTAACCCGGGGCGGGCGCACGCTTCAGAATATCCGGTTCGGGAAATAGCGCAGCATCAGCTCCTCGTAGCGCCCAGTGCGCCGCAAGCGTTCCAGCGTGCGGTTGATCATCCGCTTGAGCTCGACATCCTGCCGTGGCACCGTGATGGCAAGCCCGTCGCCAAAGAACCTCGGCTCGAAGAACGGTCCGCCCTTGAGCTCGCAGCAGTCCTGTGACAGCGAGCCGTTGACCCAGAACACGAGCCCGATCCCATCGCCAAAGACGAGGTCGGCGCGCCCCTGGCGAACGGCCTCGCGGGCCTGCTCGATGTTCTCCGTCGTCTCGATGGCGCTCTCGCGGAAGAAGGTCCTGAGGTAGGCCTCGTGTGGGCTGCCACGGGCGACGGCGATGCGTCGGCGCTCGAGCTGCTCGGGCGTGATTGTCACGCGAGGTCCGCCGCGCAGGCCGGCAAACCAGGCTGTCGTGTAAAAATAGCGATCCGAGACGTCGAACTCCTTGAGCAGAGACGGCGTGATGCGCTGGGCGGCGATAATGGCATCGGCTTCGCCGCGCCGTAGCGCCGGAAGCAGCTCGTTCCAGGGAACCGCGCGGATATCGCACTGAGTGCCAAGCTCGAGGCAGATGGCGCGGGCAAGATCGACATCGAAGCCGGTCAGCACGCCGTCCTCGTCATAGTAGTGGAACGGAGGGAATTCGCTGTCGGTGAGAAAGCGGATGGCGAAGCGGCGCGTACCGGCGCCGGGCGGCGCCGGAGGAGGCGCGATGCTCGGTGTTTCGGTCTGCGCACCAGCTGGCGCCTGGGCGAATGCCGATGGCCCAGGCACAAATTGATCAAGAATCAGTATTGCGCCCGCCAGCACGGCACTTATGATCGCAATGCGCACAATGCGTCCTCATTCTGTGGCGTCGGTAGGGTAGGCGTTAGCCCATCTTCCAGAACGCTGTGCAAGTCGTATTCGCAGGTGCGCACCGACTTCGGCGGCACCGTCAGCTCGGCTCGATTGCTGCCATGGACCAGATTTCTGGGCAATCCGTGCTTCGTCCCCGCCGCCGCGCTGTGTGGCGGGAATCGCCCCGCCAGCGCAGCATTCTAGCGCGGTTGCGGAGCGTGCGACACCGGATCGGCCGTTTCCAGGGCGGCACCGTAGACGCGCCGGAAAGCGAGTACGCCTTTCTGGTCGGCCGCGCCATCGATGCGGCGACTCTCGGGCGGGCCGAACGCATGGCTCAGGCGTGGGCCGTCCTGCCCCACGAGGTGATGATCGCGCTTGGATGGGTCGACGAGCGAGAGTACGTCGCCGCGCTTGGTGCGACCCTCGGCATCGATTGGCTCGGGCGGACACCTGGGCGGCTGCGAGGATCGGGCGAGGTCGTGATCGGCGCTTATGCCATGCGCCCGCAGGTCATTCGCGAGGCCGTCTCGCTCATCCCGGAAGGAAAGCAGGCAATCCTCGCCACCCGCCGTGAGCTAGATGCCATCCATATGGCGGGGGCTGAGGCGGCGCTCATCGATCATGCCGTCGAGGGGCTCTGGCGCGCCGACCCCGCGGCCTCGGCACGGTACGGCGCTGAGACATGGCAGGCGCTCGTCGCGGCCACGCTCGTCGGGCTCTTTGTCGGTGGCACCGCTGTCGCGCCCGATGTGATCGTGCCACTCGTCATGGCCATCCTGACCCTGCCTTTCCTATGCGTGGTGCTGCTACGCTCGGCGGCGGTCATGGAGATGATCCGCGTCAGGCGCCCCCACAGCAGCGCAAGGGCGGCACCGACAGTTCCCGATGCCGACCTGCCGCGCTACAGCGCCCTCGTCCCGCTCTATCGCGAGGCTGCGATCCTGCCCGACCTCGTCGAGGCCATGGCCGCCCTCGACTACCCGGCCGCCAAGCTGGAAGTGCTGCTGGTCCTTGAAGCCAGCGATACTGAGACACTAGCTGCCCTCGCCGACCTGGATCTGCCCGGCAACATTCGCCCTGTTGTCGTGCCCGACAAGGGTCCGCGCACCAAGCCCAAGGCTCTGAACTATGCGCTGGAGCTGGTGCGCAGCCCCTATGCCGTCGTCTACGACGCCGAGGACATCCCGGAGCCCGATCAGCTTCGCCGAGCACTCGCTGCGTTTGCTCAAGGTGGCCCGGAGGTCGCCTGCGTGCAGGCCCGTCTCGGAATTCACAACACGCGCCAGGGCTGGCTGCCGCGCCAGTTCGCGCTCGAGTATGCATCGCTCTTCGACGCGCAGCTTCCCTCTCTGCAACGGCTCGGTCTGCCGATTCCGCTCGGTGGCACCTCGAACCACTTTCGTGTCGACCAGCTCAAGGAAGTCGGCGGTTGGGATCCCTACAACGTGACGGAAGACGCCGATCTGGGCTTTCGCCTTGCACGCGGGGGCTACCGCACGCTCACGATCGCCTCGACGACCTGGGAGGAAGCGCCGATCGCGCTCGGGAGCTGGGTCCGCCAGCGCACGCGCTGGCTCAAAGGGTGGATGCAGACTTATCTCGTGCATACGCGGCGCGGTATGCGCAGCCGGAATGCGTCCGGTCGATGGTCGTGGTTCGGCCTGCACGTTCTGATCGGTGGGATGCTTCTATCGGCTCTGGTTCATCCCGCGGTACTCGCCATCATCGGCTGGCAGGCGCTCAATGGAAATCTTCTCGCGCCCAACGCCAGCACCATTGAGCGCGCGCTCATCTGGATCGGTCTCACCAATTTCGCGCTGGGCTACGCCAGCGCCATTCTGGCGGCGGCGATTGCGTCATGGCGACGGGGCTGGCGATGGCTGTCCTTCGAGGCCCTGATAATGCCGTTCTATTGGCTGCTCATATCGTTCGCGAGCTATCGCGCGCTGTTGCAGCTCATCACGGCGCCGCACCTCTGGGAGAAGACCTCGCATGGCCATTCGCGACCGGGGACGCGAGCTGGCTAGGATGCCGAGGGCAAAGCGAGTGCAACGCATCCCCTCTCCCCGCTTGCGGGGAGAGGGTTAGGGTGAGGGGCGACCGCAGGTGCTGACGTCGGCGTTTGCTGCCGCCCCTCACCCCGACCCTCTCCCCATTGAAGTCAATGGGGAGAGGGGGAAGTGAGGCGCCTGCGAACGTCTACGCCGCGGTGATCTTGTCCACTTCGGCCATGTCCTCGGCCGTGAGCTGCCAGTCGGCCGCCTTCACGTTGGCTTCGACCTGGGCTGGCGTCGTCGCCCCTGCGATGACGCTCGCCACGGGCGCCTTGCACGAGAGCCAACTGAATGCCAGCTCCAGCAGCGTGTGCCCACGCGCCTTGGCGAAGGCTTCGAGCTTCTCGACCTTCGTCCAGTTGCCTTCGTTGAGATACTTGTCCGCCCACCGTTGTGCTTGCGAGAGGCGCCCGTCCTTCGGCATATTGTTGCGTGCGTACTTGCCGCTCAAGAGTCCACTCGCGAGCGGGAAGAACGGCAGCAGGCCGAGGCCGTAGTGCTCCATGGCCGCCGCGAGCTGCGGCTCGACGACGTTGCGCACAACGAGGCTGTACTCGTCCTGGCACGAGATGAAGGTCGTGCTGTTGCGCGCCCGCGCGATCTCCTGCGATTTCGCGACCTGCCACGCCGGCATGTTCGAGCACCCGACGTAACGCACTTTGCCCTGGCGCACGAGGTCGTCGAGCGTCGCCAGCGTCTCTTCGAGCGGGGTCAGCGGATCGGGCTTGTGGTACTGATAGAGGTCGATCCAGTCGGTCTTCAGCCGCTTGAGGCTGTCCTCCACCGCGCTCATGATGTAGCGCCGCGAAGCCCCGCGCTTGCGGCCCTCGTCGTCCATTTCCCAGCCGAACTTGGTGGCGAGCACGATATCCTTGCGCCGCACACCCAGCACCTCGCCGATGATGCTCTCGGAACCGCCGCGGTTGCCGTACATGTCGGCGGTGTCGAACAGCGTGATGCCGGCATCGAGCGCCTTGTGGATGACCTTGCGCGAACCTTCGAGGTCGAGCTTGGCGCCGAAGTTGTTGCAGCCGAGGCCGACGACGGACACACGCAGGCCCGAGGGCCCGAGATTGCGTTCCTTCATTCATCTTCTCCTTGGTGGATCAAGTATCGATCATGCCGGCGATGGTGAAGCCACCGTCGGCTGCATAGACGTGTCCCGTGACGAAGCTTGCATCGTCCGAAGCCAGAAAGGCCGCAACCGCAGCGATCTCGCTCGGCTCGCCGAGGCGCGCAAGTGGCATGCGCGTGCTGATGTAGTCGGAAGGCCGGCCACTCGGATTGGCGCCGGTTCGCGTCGGTCCGGGGGCCACGGCATTGACGTTGATGCCGTGCTGAGCAAGCTCCATGGCCATGCACTGCGTCAGGTTCATGATGCCGGCTTTGCTCGCGCCGTAGGCTGCTCGTCCCTTGCCGCCGAAGATGCCGGAATTCGACGCGACGGTGACAATGCGGCCGCCTCCTCCTTGGGCAACCATCTGCCGCGCGGTAGCTTGCGCGCAGATAAACGTGCCGTAGAGATTGGTATCGATCACGCGGCGCCAAAGATCGTCGGTCATTTCCAGGAATGGCTCGCGATCCATGAGCCCGGCATTGCACACGAGGATGTCAAGCTTGCCGAAGTGCGACACGGCTTGCTGGACAGCACCGGCTGCATCCTCACGTTTGCGCACGTCCATGGCGTGTGGCTCGGCGCGGCCGCCGGCGTCACGAATGGTTTTGACGGTGCTTTCGGCACGCTCGGCCCTGAGATCTGCGACCAGTACGTGCACGCCTTCGGCAGCCAAGCGCTCCGCGATCGCGGCGCCAATGCCGCTGCCGGCACCTGTCACGATGGCTGCCTTGCCAGTCAAACCTCGCATGGCCGTCTCCTCCCGACTTTTCTTGCAGGTTGCGACGGGCGGCCCGCTCTGCCAAGAGCTATTCGCACCTCAGGACCGCAGAGGACCTCCGCATGAGCCGCACACGCCCTCAGCTTGATTATCTGCCTGCCGAAGAGAGCTTTCATGACCCATTGCGGGCCGATGCCCACCAGCCGGATAAGGCGCGGTGCGTGGTCATCCCCTTCGGGCTCGAAGCCTCGGTGAGTTATGGTAGCGGCACGGCGTCCGGCCCCTCGGCGATCCTGGCGGCGAGCCACCAGCTCGAACTCTATGACGAGGAACTGAGGCGTGAGGCCTATCTCGACTACGGCGTTGCTGCGATCCGCGAGCCGGAAATTGCGAGGCCGATCGAGCCGGCGCTGGCGCAGCTTTCAGGGCTCGTCGAGCAGGTGCTCGAGGCGGGCCGCTTTCCGATCGTGCTCGGCGGAGAGCATTCGCTCACGGCAGGCGCCATCCGGCCGTTCGCGGCAAGCTACAAGGATCTCGTCGTCCTGCAGTTCGATGCGCACGCGGATCTGCGCGACGGCTATCTCGGCGAGAAGTATTCCCACGCTGCCGCCATGCGCCGCGTCCTCGATCATTCGCACGTAGAGCTCGTCTCGGTCGGCATCCGTGCGATATCGAAGGAGGAGGCGGAATTTGCCGACGCCCACACGAACCGCGTGCACATCTACTGGGGCAAGGATCAGGCGCGCTGGGATATCGAAGCCATTGCCGCTCGTCTGCGCGGCCGCCCGATCTATGTCTCGTTCGACATAGATGGCCTCGACGGCGCGGTGATGCCGGCGACAGGCACGCCGACGCCGGGCGGGCTCTCCTATCTCCATGCGCTCGCGATCCTGAAGCGGGCGGCGGAGGTCGGCACCATCGTCGGCGCGGATCTCGTCGAGCTGGCGCCTATCCCGAACTTCCACATCTACGACTACACGGCGGCGGCGCTCGCCTACAAGATCATGAACTACGCACTCTCCGGCACGGGACCGCGCTGAGAGAGATCAGCTTCCCATGGCCTCCTTGAGGCGTTCCATGGCCGTCGGATCGCTGGCGAAGCGAAACTGCGTGAAGCCCACGATCAGAATGATCATGAGGCCATTGAACGCGAGCGTCGGCCCGAGGCCTACGTGCTCGGCGATGGCGCCCGTCATGAGATTGCCGAGCGGTGCCATCCCGATGAAACACATGATGTAGACACCGATCACCCGGCCGCGCCAGGCGTCCTCAACGGACTGCTGCATGATCGTGTTGGTGGACGCGGATGTCATCAGGATGGATCCACCGAGGATCGCCAGCAGGAACATCGATAGCGGCAGGAAGCGTGACTGGCTGAACGCAATCAGCGTCACCGCGACGACGAACGGTGCGATCCGCACCAGCACGAGCTGGACGCGGGTGCTCGACTGCATGGCGAGCACGACCGCGGTGACGAGGGCACCGGCACCGACCGAGCTCATGAGCAAGCCCATGGTCGAGGCATTGCCGCCGAAGAAGGAGACGGCGATCGACGGCATGATGTGCTGATAGGGCAGCGCGAAGATGGCAACCGCCGTCACCGTCGGCAGCAGGTAGCGGGCGGCGGGATGCGTCTTGAGATACGCGATGGTCTCCCGGAACGCGATGCCCTTGTCTCCCTCCCTGCGCTGCGGCATGGGATCGGGAAGACGCATGAGGATCAGAGCCGTGATGACGGCGCTGAAGCTCAAGGCATTGATCGCGAAGCACCACGCCTCTGTGAGGTGAAGGAGCAGAATGCCCGCAATCGTCGGCCCGATGATGCGGCCCATGTTGAAGAGCATGGAGTTCACGCCGATGGCGCTCGGCAGCAGCTTGCGATCCTCGACGATGACGGAAAGCAGGGTCTGGCGGGCCGGCGTCTCGAATGCCGTTGCCATGCCCGAGCAAAGCGCCAGCGCGAGGTAGAAGCGCACGTCGCTGACACCAAGCGCGGTCATCGTAGCGAGAATGGTCGCCAGCATCGCGAGCACGATGTTCACCGTGATCAGCAGGCGCACGCGACGTACGCGGTCCGTGAGCGCGCCCGCAAACGGCGAAATGACGAGGAAAGGGATCTGCGTCAGGAAGCCGGAAACGCCGAGCAGGAAGACGGAGCCCGAAAGCCGGTAGATGAGCCAGGACAGAGCAATCTGCTGGATCCAGCCGCCGATGATCGAAACGGCCTGGCCGGCTGCGAAGAGCCGGAAGCGCGGCTTCGAGAGCGCAGGCGGCAGGAATGCGGCCATTGCCACCATCAGTTCAATCGTCCTGGCTTGCGATCTGAGGTCGGGATCGAATGGCTCGGAGCGGGGTCAACTCGATACGCGGTAATCCAGGCGCGCACGCGTGTGGTCAGGTGATCTCTTTTCTGTTACGCCATCCGCCCGCGCGAACATTGGCGGTCGGGAGCCGCACTCTGAAGCAGGCGCCGAGAACCTTGCCGCCCTCGACGAGGTTCTCGGCCCAGATCCGCCCGCCATGGACACTGACGATCTCGCGCGAGATCGAGAGGCCGAGGCCAGAGTTCTTGCCGCGCGTGCGGTCGCTCTGCGGGCGGTCCGAATAGAAGCGCTCGAAAATCTTGTCGATGCTTTCAGGCGGAATGCCAGGTCCCTCGTCGCTCACGGATATCTCGACGCCATCGGTCAACGCGGCAGCGCGTACGGTCACGGTGCCGCCCGGCGGGGAGAACGACAGGGCATTATCAAGAAGGTTCGTGACGACGCGGCCGAGGTTGATCTCCTGGCCATTCACGATGAAGGCATCGGAGCGTGCCGGCACGTCCTGGATCTCGAGTGCGACGTGGTGCTGGCCATCCTCGATCGTCGCGCGGATGGACGCAACGACTGTGCGAAGGATACCCCGGACATCGAAGGGCGCCGTCGTCTGCAGTGCGAGCTCGGCATCGAGGCGCGAGGTATTGGCGACATCCGTTATGAGGCGATTGAGGCGCTTCAATTCGCCGAGCACCTGAGCGACGACCTGTTCGCGCTGCTCTGGCGTGCGCGCGTAGTGCAGCGACTGCGCCATGACCTGGGCTGCCGTCAGCGGGTTCTTGAGTTCGTGCGCGACGTCGGCCGCGAACTTCTCGCTCGACTCGATGCGGCGGTAAAGCGAGCGCGTCATGCTGTGCACGGCCGTGGAGAGCTGGCCCACCTCATCCTGGCGGTTGCCGAAATTGGGGAGTTCCGTATGCGCGTGAATGCTGCGGCTCACGCGCTCGGCGCCCTCGGAGAGACGGCGCATGGGGCCTGCGATCGTGCGCGCCAGGAGTAGCGATGCGAGCACGGATGCCGCCAGCGCCAGCAGCACGAGCATCGCCATGGCGGAGCGCTCGTTGGCGATGATCTCATCGATCTCACCGGGCCGCGTGGAGAGCAGGAGTGCGCCGAGAATGGCATTGCGCCGCTGGATCGGTACGGCCAAGGACACGATCTTTTCCTGATCGTCGGTCAGCAGCAGCATTGGAGGCAGCGCCGCGCCCCTGAGCGCCTGCCGCACTTCCGGATAGCTCGTGCCGCTCGCGTTGCGGCCGATCTCCCGGTAGATCGGCAGATCGGAGCGATCGAAGAAGCCGGTGAGGCGCGTCCAGAAATTCTTGATCCGGACGCGCTCGGCGGGCTGAGCCTCCTGGGGCTCGCCAGGACGCAGGTCGCCCTCGAGCTGCAGCGGGAACTGGAGGTCCTGCAGTTCGCTCGAGTCGACGATCAGCTTGCCATTTCGGTCGTAGATGCGCGCGCGCGTGTTGTGCGTCGGGTGGATGAGGCGCCTCAGAACGGGGATGACGCGCTCGTGGCGCAGCGACAGCTCCATGGCAGCGAAGCCGTCGTCGCGAAACGGCACGCGCATCGCTTCGAGCTCCGGCAGACGCTCGGGGTCGAAGGACAGCCGTCCCTCACGCTCGACGAGCGCGCTCGATGCGATCGCCGAGGCAATGATCTCGCCCTGGATCTTGAGGCTTTCGTACTTCGCCGTGATCAGCCAGGCGTGCTGCTGGCTGAGCCAGACCATGCCGCTGACGAGCACGATGAGGCCGAGCAGGTTCGCCAGCACGATGCGCCGCGCGAGCGTCGAGAAGAGTTTGCGCAGCGGTCCGTGAGCGTCGAGAAATCGCCAGACCTCGACCGTCCGATGCCAGGCGACGGCGAGCCACGGCGCGCGAATGCCCCGCTTGGCGGTGCTGCCAGCGTCGTCTTCCGACGCCGGGACCTGCCACATGCGGTCGCCATCGAGTGCCATGCTCAGTTCCCTCGCTCTCGCCAGTCAGCTCGGATCGGCGCCAACTGTCGGAGGCGTTCTACAGCGCGCCATATTACAGCATCTGCCCCAGATGCCAGTAACATCGCGTTACCCACTGTAGACAGTAGACCCGTCAGGTCTCCTTGAAGCGATAACCCACCCCGTAAAGCGTTTCAATTACATCGAAATCGTCGTCGACTTGCTTGAATTTCTTCCGCAGGCGCTTGATGTGGCTATCGATCGTACGGTCGTCCACATACACCTGATCGTCGTAGGCGGCGTCCATCAGCGCGTCGCGGGTCTTCACGACGCCCGGGCGAGTCGCCAGCGCCTGGAGGATCAGGAACTCGGTGACGGTCAATGTGACCGGGCGGTTGTCCCAGTGGCAGGTATGGCGCTCGGGATCGAGGCGGAGATTGCCCCGCTCGAGAATGCGCGCGGCTTCGGTCGGCGGCGCTGTGCCGTCCTTGGCCTGGGCACGCCGCAGCACGGCCTTCACGCGCTCGACCACGAGCCGCTGTGAGAACGGCTTGGCGATGTAGTCATCGGCGCCCATCTTGAGGCCGAACAGCTCGTCGATCTCCTCGTCCTTGGAAGTGAGGAAGATCACCGGCATATCCGACTGTTGGCGGATGCGGCGCAGCAGTTCCATGCCGTCCATACGCGGCATCTTGATATCGAAGACACCGAGATCAGCAGGCTCCTCGGTCAGCGCCTCGAGGGCGGCTGCACCGTCAGGGTAAGTCCGAACCTTATATCCCTCGGCCTCGAGCGCCATGCGGAGCGCCGTCAGAATATTGCGCTCGTCATCAACGAGCGCGATCGTGCTCTTTTCTTTCATGGCCTCGACATCCTGGCTGTGGACGCACGCTTTTGAGCCTCTATGGCTTCAGCATGGGCGAATTGTGACGGCGCGGGCGGTCGCGCCAGACTTTTGAACGATGCATGACTATGCCCCCTCGGGGGCCTCTCGCCAAGGCTAGCATGGCCCCGCGACGCCCGCGGCGGACTTTTGCACAAGCGCGCTGCGGCAGATGGCCGTCGCGGGTGGAGATGAGGGGCGTTATATCCCAATGGTCTCAAACATCAAATTCGCCATGGCCCAGTATTGGCGGCAATAATCGCGCGGTCCCTAGACCCTTCGTGCGGCCCTCTGCCACGCCCGCTCGGAACGCGCATTTCCCGAGCGCAATTGAGGGCTTGGCGCCGGGCTTGCCATCCGGTTCAATGCGGATCAATTCTCTCGCGGCCAACACCCTCCAACATGCCCTGAATGCTCTAGGAAACGCCTCGCATGACCGCCACCAGCTTCGACATCATCATCATTGGCGCCGGCCCCGGCGGCTACGTGGCAGCCATTCGCGCCGCCCAGCTTGGCTTCAAGGTGGCCATCGTCGAGCGCGAGCACATGGGCGGCATCTGCCTCAACTGGGGCTGCATCCCGGCCAAGGCCCTGCTGCGCTCCGCCGAGATCTATCATTACGGCACCCACGCCAAGGACTACGGCCTCAAGCTCGAAGGGAAGCTCACGGTCGACACGGCCGGCGTCGTGCAGCGCTCGCGGGACGTGTCGAAGCGCCTGAATAACGGCATCGGCTTCCTCATGAAAAAGAACAAGGTCTCGGTCATCTGGGGCGAGGCCGTGATCGAGAAGGCGGGGCGCGTTCAGGTCAGCGCGACGAGGAAGCCGCCCATGCAGCCGCAAATCCCGCCGCCGGCGGGCACGCTCGGTGCTGGCACTTACGAAGCCAAGCACATTATCGTCGCGACGGGCGCGCGGCCCCGCGCGCTCCCCGGCCTAGAACCGGACGGCAAGCAGGTGTGGACCTATTTCGAGGCCATGCTTCCGCAGGCCATGCCGAAGTCGCTTCTCGTCGTAGGTTCGGGCGCCATCGGTATCGAGTTCGCCTCATTCTACCGGACCATGGGCACGGAAGTGACGGTGGTCGAGCTTCTGCCGCAGATCCTGCCTGTGGAGGATGCCGAGATCGCGGCTCACGCGCGCAAGCGCTTCGAGCGTCAGGGCATGAAGATCATGACCGGTGCCAAGGTCGTCGCACTCGACAAGAAGAGCGACAAGGTCATTGCCACCATAGAAGACTCCAAGGGCGCGCGTACGACTGGCGAGTTCGAGAAGGTGATCTCGGCCGTGGGTGTCGTCGGCAATGTCGAAGGTCTCGGGCTCGAGAAGCTCGGCGTGAAGATCGAACGCGGGACGATCGTCACCGACGGCCTCGGTCGCACGAATGTCGCTGGCATCTATGCGATCGGCGATGTCGCGGGGCCGCCCATGCTTGCCCACAAGGCCGAGCACGAGGGTGTCATCTGCGTCGAGACGATCAAGGGCCTTCACACGCACGCCATGGACAAGATGCAGATTCCGGGCTGCACGTACTGCCATCCGCAGGTCGCGAGCGTCGGCCTCACCGAAGCCAAGGCGAAGGAGCAAGGGCGCGAGATCAAGGTCGGCCGCTTCCCGTTCGCCGGCAACGGCAAGGCCATTGCGCTCGGTGAGCCCGAAGGTCTCGTCAAAACCATTTTTGACGCCAAGACTGGCCAGCTCATCGGTGCGCACATGGTCGGTGCAGAAGTGACCGAGCTGATCCAGGGATTTGTCATCGCAATGGGGCTCGAGACGACGGAAGAAGAGCTGATCCACGCAGTCTTCCCGCATCCGACGCTCTCAGAAATGATGCATGAGAGCGTGATGGATGCCTTCGGCCGCGTCGTTCATACCTGAGGAGTGGCCACATGATGAAGCTGTACTACGCGCCGGTCACGTGCTCGCTCGCGTCGCATATCGCGCTCGAAGAAGCCGGAGCCGACTACGAGCCTATCCGCGTCGACATTCGCAGCGGCCAGCAGCAGTCGCCCGAGTATCTCGCACTCAATCCCAAAGGTCGCGTGCCGACGCTGGTCACGGAGCGCGGTATCCTCACTGAGACGCCGGCCATTCTCGCCTATATCGCCCAGACGCATCGCGCGGCGGAGCTGGCACCGATCGACGATCCGTTTGCCCTCGGCGAAGTCCAGGCCTTCAACAGCTACCTTTGCTCGACCGTGCACGTTGGCCACGCGCACAGGATGCGCGGCGGGCGCTGGGCCGACGACGCCGAGGCGCGCGCGTCCATGACGGCAAAGGTCGCGCAGAACATGGGCGACTACTTCGGCGTTATCGAGAGCAGGATGTTCCGCGGTCCCTGGGTCATGGGCGACCACTATACGATCGCCGACCCCTATCTCTTCACGATATCGAACTGGCTCGAGGGTGATGGCGTCGACATCAAAAGATTTCCGAAGGTCGCCGATCATTTCGCTCGCATGAAGACACGCCCCGCAGTGGCGAAGGTGCTGGAAGTGGTGAATGCGAAGGTCTGAGGGGCGACCTCGGGGGTGAATAGCAAACACGGAGGATGAATGACCTGGTCGATCATCGCGCGGGACGCTGCGAGCGGCCGGATTGGCATTGCGGTGGCGACGTGCAACTTCGCCGTAGGAGCGCGCGTGCCGCACATCAGGACGGGCATCGGCGCCGTTTGCACGCAGGCATTGACCAATCCTCTCTTCGGTCCGCGGGGCCTCGCGCTGCTGACGGCCGGCGGCACGGCCGAGGACGTGGTGCGCATGCTCATGATGGCGGATGAGGGCCGCGACCACCGCCAGGTACACGTCATGGATCGCGAGGGCCGTTTCGCTGCCGCGACCGGTTCGGCTTGCGTTGGCTGGTGCGGCCATCTCATTCGCGAGACGCACTCGGTTGCCGGCAACATGCTCGCTGGTCCGCAGGTGATCGAGGCGACGGCGAATGCCTATGAGGCAGGCTCCGAATTCCCGCTGCCCGAGCGGCTCGTCCGCGCCATGCAGGCAGGCGAAGAGGCGGGTGGCGATAAGCGCGGGCGCCAGTCGGCAGCGCTTGTCGTGCATGACGGCGAGGACTCCGCCATGGTCGACATTCGCGTCGACGATCACACGGACCCGCTGAGCGAGCTTGCCCGCCTCGAGTTGGTCTCGCGCGAGCGCGCCATCCATGCGCGCCGCTTCGGCCCGACACGCGACAATCCTGCGGGTCTACTCGATCGCCCGGCTCTCGAGGTCGCCATTCAGCGCTCGGTCGACGAGGGCTATCGCTGACGGTTAGCCGCCGCGCATCTTCCCGCGCCACCCGTACGCCAGCACGGCGCCACCGATGGTGACGCAGATGGCGGCCATGACGAAAGCCGCGCGATATCCGAACAGCGTGATGACCAGACCGGCAATCGGCGGGATGACGACGTAGGTCGCAAAGACGAAGAACGTCGAGCCTGCACTGGCTTCACTGGCGCGCTCTGGCGCCAGTCCCGCGACTTCGGCCATGAAGAGCCCGTTCCAAGTCGCGACCGAGATGCCGGAGAAACACGCAACCGCCATGAGTGCCACGAGTGACCAATCACTTCCCATCGACGCGATCGCCAATGCCGAAGCCGCCGAGAGGATCGATATCACGCACAGCATCGGTCGCGGCGAGCCGACCGCATCGGCAATGAAGCCGTAGACCACGCGCCCCGCGACGCTCAGCGCCTGGTTCAGCGCAAACAGCAGCCCTGCAACCTTGAGATCATAGCCGAGGCCATTGGCGAGGAAGGTGACGTAGAAGGCATTGAGCACGCCTTGCACGCTCGCAAAGCCGATGCTCGCGAGCGCGATGAGCCGCAGCCCAGGAATTTCGGCGAGCGTCAGGAAGGGTTGGCGCAGGTTCGAGAGCGCGAACAGGCGTCCGAAGCGGAAATCCGTGCGTGGGCGGCTCTCGTTGAAGTGCCGCGGCGCCATCAACAGGATGCTGCTGGCAACCAGCAAGAAGCCAACGAAGATAGCGAGTGCACTGCGCCAGCCGTACCATTCCGCGAGTGCCGCCCCTGCGACGCCCGCAATGGCGCCGCCGAGCGGAACGCCCGTCTGCCGCAACGAGAATATGCGGTTGCGCTTCGAGGGCGGCGTGTTGTCGGCGAGGATCTGGCTGCCGGCCGGCGTGGTCGTCGCATAGGCAAAGCCGATCAGGATGGCGCCGACGATCATCAGCGAATACCAGCCCGACATGATCAGCGCGGCGCCGGCCGCTGCGATGAGCGCCGCCACCATGAGCGCCCTGACTGGTCCAAGCGGCACCGTGAAGGCCGAGTTGGCCATGTAGAGCCAGACAGAGCCGAGGCCTGACGCGCCGCTGATCCAGCCAAATGCCGCCGGTGGCATTTGAGCCGTTGCCATCATCATCGGCGCCAGCACGGCGAGCGACAGCGCCAGCGTGGACGAGCCGACAAGTGTGATGAGCGCGACGTTGAATGCCTTCAACGTATCGTACTGTCGCGGGACAGTTGCCGGGGGATCTGGAGGGCCGTCGTTCACGTCGCGGCCAACAGTATCATTGCGGCTTGTCCTCCACGCTCGCGAGAATGCCGCGTACGCCTGCTTCGAGCAACGTATGGTCGGGGCCGGCAGCCAGCATGTTGAAGCCGAATTTCTTGTACTGGCGCGCCCACTCAGGGCTCGCGGCCAGGAAACCCAGGCCCTTCTTGTTCTTGCGCCACGCGGCGACGATCCGCTCGACGGCCTTCACGTAGGTAGGATTGTCGAACTGGCCGGGGATGCCTAGGAAGTTGGTGAGATCGAAGTGCCCGACCCAGAGCACGTCGATGCCATCTACGGCGGCGATGGCTTCCACCTGATCGAGCCCGCGCTCAGTCTCGATCTGTGCGATCACGAGCGTACGCGCATCGGCCGTCTTCATCTTCGCTTTGGGATCGCCAGCGGCGTAGTCGTCGTGGGCAAAGCCGAAGGCAGCGCCGCGCCTGCCGCGTGGCGGATAATGCGTCGCCTCGACGATGGCGCGCGCCTGCGCCTCGCTCTCGACCATCGGAATCATCACGCCGTGGCAGCCGATGTCGAGTGCACGGGCGAGGAAATGGTACTCGCCACGCGGCACCCGCGCCATGGGCGCGATCGGCAATCCGCGGCAGTAGGCGATCTGTTGCTTGATCGTCTCGAACGACGTCCCCGTATGCTCCATGTCGTAGATGACGTATTCGGCGCCGGCATGCACGAGGAGCTGCGGAACGCCCGGACCGTACAACTCGAACATCATGCTGCCTAGCACAGTCTCGCCGGCGAGGGCGCGCTGACGCAGAGGTTTGCGTGCCATGTGTTGGAGTCCTCCCTGGATGGCGCGTTGGCCAGTCTTCTTCTTCTTTGGCAGGCTTGTTTGTCAGTGGTGCTCAGCCGGCCGCGCGCATGGCTTGCACGAAGCGCACGCGGTTGGCCGCGCCGTCGAGCGAGAGCTTGTCCTTTGGGGGCTCGGCCGTCGAGACCTTCACCAGCACGAAGGACGTGCCATTGCTCTCGCGTAGCATCCGCGCGCCGGCCGCGAGCTGATCCTCGCGCTCCACGGTCATGGTCGCGCCGATCCCGGCGCCGATCGCCATGCGCTCGAGATCGACACCGAGGCTCGTGTGGCTCTTCTGGAAGCCGGTTTCGCCGTAATGGCCGTTGTCGACGCACAGAATGGAGAGATTTGCGGGCTGCATGACGCCGATGGTGGCGAGCGCGCCGACGTTCATCAGCAACTCGCCATCGCCGGTCGCGACGAGCACGCGCCGCTTGGGCTGGGCCAGCGCGAGGCCGAGCCCCATGGAGAGAGCAGCGCCCATCGCGCCGCCAAGGCCGAACAGATTGTCGCCGTTGTTCGAGATTGCGGCAAGTTCGTAGGCCGTACCAGCAAGGCCGGCAATCATGAGGAAATCCGAGGGGTTGCCGACGAGGGCGGGAACAGCGTGATTGCGGTCGAGGGGCATGGGGTGGGCGCTCTCCCAGGAGAAATAGCCGGCCGTTACCGGTGGACGTCAAAAGTGACCTTTGTTGCCTAGGATTGCGCGATCGGGTGCCGGGGGCAAGCCGCGGCCGCGCACAAGCCCATGCGGCAGTGGCGCGGCTCAATGCGGAGCGGTCTGTACGGGCCTGATTGATCTTCATCAAGCAGCTGCCGCTGTCGCCAGGGCATAGGATAGACGTTGGGAGGCCATGTCCATTGGGAGGGAGCTGTCTCGGATGAGCGAAGATGCACTGCTGCAGCGACCTGCCAGAGCCGCCGCGATCTCTCGATCGGGGCTCGCGATCCGAAGTGTGCCGTTCGATGCGCCATGGGCATGGCTCGCCGCTGGCTGGAACGACATGTGGCGCGTCCCGCATATCTCGCTCGTCTACGGCGCCTTCTTCGCGATTGCGGCCGGCGGTTTGTGGCTCGGGCTTACACTCGCGCGCTGGCAGTCGCTGGTACCGGCCCTTGCCGGCGGCTTCCTGATCGTCGGCCCGTTGCTGGCAGTCGGCCTCTATGAGACAAGCCGGCGGATCGAGACCGGCGAGCCCATCGGGCTTGGGGACGTCATCGACGCCGGGCTCCGCGCGAAGGGCCAGCTCGGCTTCTTCGGTGTCGGCCTCATGATCATCTTTCTCGTCTGGCTCGAGCTTGCCTTCATCCTACTCGTGCTGTTCCTTGGCGGTGCTGGCTTGCCGCCACCCTCCGAATTCCTCGCGCGCCTGCTCTTCACGCCCGCCGGCCTCGGACTGCTGATTGTCGGTTCGATGGTTGGTGGGATTCTCGCTGCCACGGTTTACGCGGTCTCGGTGGTTGCCGTGCCGCTTCTGCTCGTCCACCGCATTGATGCGATCTCCGCGGCGGCGACAAGCCTCGCGGCCGTTCGCCGAAATCCGAAGCCCATGCTGCTCTGGGCGGGTCTAATCGGCGGCTTCATGGCCATCGGCTGCGCCACACTCTTCGTCGGGCTCGTGCTGCTCTTCCCACTGATCGGGCACGCGACGTGGCACGCATTCCGGGCTGTCGTTGCCGTCGGTGAGGACTGGACTGGCGGCCCACTGCCCGAGGGCCGCCCCGCGCCTTGACCTCGCGCGCTGAAACGCGCAAGTGTGGCGCCGCGCTGGCCGCCCATCCGCTGGGCCGGCATCCGGTCCCGTAGCTCAGCCGGATAGAGCACCAGATTCCTAATCTGGGGGTCGCAGGTTCGAATCCTGCCGGGATCGCCATACAGCGGCTTCAATTACTTATGGAATCTACGCTGGGCAGGACTACGGTCGTGCGTCCACCGCGCGCGAATAAGGAACGGGCGCCACATCCTACATTCTTATTTGCTCTGGGCGGCGCCATCGACAGCGACGATCTTCTCGTCGATCGCGCCACGCAGATTTGCGTCGGTCAGCAAAGAGCTTGGATCCGATCCGTTCCTCGAGCACGGCGATGTGACGTCTGATCGTCGAGTGCTCGACCGAGATCGCGCGCGGCAGCAGAAATCGACCCCTGCTTCGCGATGGCGATCCGGGACCACGGATGGTCCCGATTGAAGGGCTTGGCTCGGCCCCTCGCTTTTTGCACAGCCACTCCCACAAAGTGCGGGATAGTTGAGCACGCCCAGGAGATCTACAACAACTGCAAAAGGTTCGGACAACCTCTACTTTCTTGCGTTCCGAGTGTGCGATGCGCTTGCTGCGCTGCAACACTTTTGGAATGCGGAAGGCCAAAGGCCCCGAACGGACAACAAAGAAAGGCGCAAAAGAAGAGGCGCATAGCTGGGAGCGAAAGTGAGTGAGAAGACTTTCAAACCAGTTCTCCGAACGCCGCTTGTGCCTCCATGGCAGATTGCGCGACGTCGCCGTGCTAGTCAGGGAAGGTCGCCAGCAACCACTGTGTCGAGGTTGATGTGAATCTCTCTCAAACCGTGCGCCGCGTCGCTCGGCGCCTGCCTCACCACCCTGCTGTTACATCGGACAGCGGTGCAATTACGTACGGACAACTCGAGGACCACATCGGCCGCATCGCCGGCGGCCTGCTCGGCCGCCTTGCGCTACCGCGCGGCTCCCGGGTCGGGATCGCCATGGAGAATTGTGGCGAGTACTTCGAGGTTCTTTACGGCATCTGGCGCGCCGGTCTTGTTGCGGTGCCGATGAACGCCAAGCTGCACGAGAAGGAAATCGCCTTCATCCTCGTCAATGCGGGCTGCAAGGCGTGCTTCTGCACACCTGATGTGGCCGACCGGCTCGGCGCCCTGGAGATCTTCGCACCGGGGATGCCGGGAATACTGCCGATCGGCAGCAAGGACTACGCGGCATTGCTCAGATCCGAGGCTGCCGGCGAGGTCGAAAGCGCGCCGGAGGATGAGGCCTGGCTGTTCTACACCAGCGGGACAACCGGCCGGCCAAAAGGCGCGGTTCTCTCGTTCCGCAATCTCCTCTTCATGTCCCATTGCTACTACGCCGACATCGACAATCTCGATGAGCGCGACGTCAAGCTTCATGCGGCGCCGCTCTCGCATGCCTCGGGCCTCTATGCCATCCCTCACATCGCCAAGGGCGCGCACAACATCGTGCTGTCTGGATCATTCGAGCCGGACCGCATCTTTGATGTGCTGACGAAGCACCAGAGCGTCACGATGTTTGCTGCGCCGACCATGTTGTCGCGGCTGATCAATCACCGTCGTGCTGGCTCCGCCGATACGCGGGGGCTTCGGACGCTCTATTTCGGCGGCGCACCGATGTACGTGAGCGACCTCAAGAAGGCGCTCGACATCTTCGGGCCGAAGCTCGTGCAAATCTACGGTCAGGGCGAGTCACCCATGACCATCAGCTTCGTCGCCAAGCATGTGCTCGGACAGACGAACCATCCCCGCCGCGAAGAAATTCTCGCATCCTGCGGCGTGGCGCGGACTGGCGTCGACGTGAAGGTGGTCGACGACGCCGGACGCGAGTTGCCCCCGGGCGAGATAGGCGAGGTCATCACGCGGTCGGACTGCGTCATGGGCGGCTATTGGAATAACCCTGAGGCGAACGCCAAATCCTTGCGCGATGGCTGGCTGTGGACGGGGGACCTGGGCTTTACCGACGCGGAAGGCTTCCTCACGCTCAAGGACCGCTCGAAGGACATGATCATCTCGGGCGGCTCCAACATCTATCCGCGCGAGATCGAGGAAGTTCTGCTTACGCACCCGAAGGTTCTCGAATGCGCCGTCATCGGCCGCGAGCATCCCGATTGGGGCGAGGAAGTGGTCGCGTTCGTCGTGCCACGCCCGGATGCGGATGTCAGCGCGCAGGATCTCGACGCGCTCTGCCTTGAGAATATCGCGCGCTACAAGCGGCCGCGCGACTACCATATCGTCGATAACCTGCCGAAGAACAGCTACGGCAAGATACTCAAGACGGATCTGCGGCAGCTTCTGAAGGAGAGCGGCAATGCGTGACGTTGCGATTACCGGCATCGGCTCAACTCTGTTCGGCAAGCATGAAGGCAGAGGTCTCGAAAGCCTGGCTGTCGAGGCCGCCAATGCGGCGCTCAGGAATGCCGGCGTGTCGCGCAAGGAGATCGGGGCGCTCTACCTCGGTAATTTCATCGCCGGGCCGCTCAGCGGGCAGGAGGTGCTCGCCGGCATCGTTGCCGACGAGCTCGGCCTCGAAAACATCCCATGCACCAAGGTCGAAGGCGCTTGCGCTTCCGGTGGCATCGCCTTTCGTCATGCAGTGCTCGCGGTCAGCTCCGGCCAGTGCGACGCTGCCCTTGTCGTCGGCGTCGAGAAGATGACGCATGCCTCGGGTGGGCAGGTCACGCAGGCTCTCAATTGTGCCATGGACAACCGGTCGGATGGACCTTCGGGGCTGACGTTCCCGGGCCTCTTCGGACTAGCCTGGCGCATTCACGCTGAGAAGTACGGGACTACGCGCGACGAGGTGTCGTCGGTCGTCATCAAGAACAAGGCGAACGGCCTCAAGAATCCGCTTGCGCAACTCGGCGCGGAGCTGAGCTTCGACACCATTCGTCAGTCGCAGTCGATCGCCGATCCCATCCAGCTCTACGACTGCTGCCCGGTGAGCGATGGCGCCGCCGCGATCGTTGTCGTCGCGAAGGATCGCGCGAAAGGGGCGCCCGATCTACCGATCGATGTTCTGGCGAGTGTGCAGACACGCGGTTCGCCGAGAATCGCCGGCCACCGCGACATCGTCTCGTTCGATGCCACCGTCAAGGCAGCCGAGTTCGCCTACCGGGCGGCAGGCCTCAGCCCCAAGGACATCGATCTCGTGGAGCTGCACGACTGCTTCTCGATGGCCGAGATCATCGACAGCGAGGACTTGGGACTGGTTCCGCGCGGTATGGGCGCGAAGTGGGCTGCAGAGGGCCGTACCCGCGTCGGCGGCGACATCCCGATCAATCCGTCCGGCGGCTTGCTGGCGAAGGGCCATCCCGTCGGCGCGACCGGCGTCGGGCAGCTCTACGAGGCAGTGCTGCAACTCCGCGGCATTCACGCCAATCAGGTCAAGGACGCCGGTATTGCCATGACGCACAATCTTGGCGGCTCCGGCATCGCCTGCACCGTCAGTATTCTTAAGCGGCCCGACGCCTGAGGATTGGAGCAACAAATGTCCGCAAGAGCAGGCTTCGTCGATGTCTTGAAATGCAGCGCGTGCGGCGCACTGGACGCGGGACCGCGTGAGATCTGCCCCGCTTGCCATGCATCCGCACTGTCGCCTGAGCAGGTGTCAGGTGCTGGCGCTTTGCTCTCATGGACCGTCATTCGCCGACCGCCAGCGGCATTCCGTGCGGAGGGTGCTTATGCGGTCGCCGTAGTCGAGCTTGACGCCGGCATCAAGGTGACTGGCCGCCTCGATGCAATGGATGCAGGTGGCCGATTGGGTGCTCGCGTGGTGTTGGCGGAGAATAGAAACGGCGTGCCCATATTCCGCCTCGCCTAACGACTGATCGATCAGGCACGTTTCTGGGAGTGAGTGGAGAAAGCTAAGGACGTACCACTTCAGCGCCGGCCTATAACGGTGCGAAGCAAAAAAGACACGACCAAACCAGGAGGAAACAAGATGGCTATCAAGCACAGCGGCGCTCTCGCGCTGCTCACGACGCTTGCGCTTTCGATCGGGAGCGCATCGGCGGAGAACGTCAAGATCGGTGTTGTCCAGGGCCTCAGCGGTCCGCCGGCGATTACGGACTTCGGCGAGTCTTACCTGCAGGGCATCAAGCTCGCCGTGAAGGACTACGAGGCCAAAGGCGGCAAGCACAAGATCGAGCTCGTCGTCTATGACGACGAAGCCAACCCTCAGAAGGCTGTGTCGCTGGTTCAGCGATTAATGCAGAACGACAAGGTGCCGGTGATCATCGGCACTGTCTCGAGCGGCAACGTGCTGGCATTTGCGCCAATCATGCAGAAGGCTGGCGTGCCGCTCGTGGCCGGCCCGTCGATCGCCACGAACATCACAGCGCAATTCATCGACCAGAGCCCGAGCTACATCTTCCGCTGCTCGATGGTGGAGAAATTCCAGATCGAGAGCATGCTCGACTGGGGCACCAAGACCTTCAAGAAGATCGGCCTAGTGCACTCGACGACGGGCTATGCCGTCTTCGCGGCCAAGGAGATCCAGGAAGGTCTCAAGGCGCGCAATGTCCAGCTCGTTGCGGTTGAATCTGCGGCGCCCAATGTCAGCGACCTCACGCCTCAGCTGCTGAAGATGAAGGAGGCAGGCGCCGAGCTCGTGCTGAACTTCCACGAGTCCTTCGAGCTGATCTATCGGCCTATGTCGAAGCTCGACTATCGCCCGACCATTGCCGGCAACTGGGGGCTTTCATCGATGAAGGTTCTCCAGATCGTCGGTCAGAAGGAGATCGAGGGGACCGTCATGGGGCAGGCGCTCGACATGGCACTTGACGGCTCCAAGGCCTTTGTCGCGCGCATGGAGACGGAATACGGCAAGGCCTTCCGCTGGCCGGTTATTGCTGCGCTCGGCTATGACGCGGGGCAGGTCGTGCTGAGAGCGCTCGATACGGCAAAAACCATCGATCCCAAAGGCGTGCGTGACGCGCTCGAAAGCGTCGACGGCATCAAGGCGATCTCGGCGACGCCCGAAAAGCCGTTCGGACCGAAGGACCATGAGTGCCTCGACCGGGAGCACGTGTTCCTCGGTGTCTGGAAGAGCGGGCAGGTCGTCCGCCTGAAGTACTGATCCGCATCGGCTGGCGTCACCATCGCTGCTGAACTCTAACGGAGCATTGCCCGCCCATGTCGGCTGCGAATTTCGTCCAGCTTTTGTTGAGCGGACTGGCGATGGGGGCAATCTATGCTCTCACCGCCACCGGGCTGTTCATCGCGCACCTTGCGACGACGCGGTTGAATTTCGGTCAGGGCGACTTCCTGATGTTCGCCGCCTATCTAAGCATGGCCCTGCTGCTGGCGGGGGTTCCGGTGCTGTTGGTGATGGTGGTGGTCCTCGTCGTCCTGGCGTTGATGGGTTGGGGCCTAGAGCGGTTCGCGATACGGCCGCTCGACCGGATGCGGGCGCTGGTTGGAGGCCAATACTCCTGGGTGCTGACGACGATGGGTGTCGCGCTCATCATTCAGAACGTCGTTACGCTCCTGTGGGGAAAATCATCGCAATATTCTCCACCGCTCTTCTCCGCCAATCGCCAAAACGTCGTGCAGGTCTTCGGCGCCGGAGTCTTCGTCGAGGAGCTGCTGGTGATCGTCGCGGCGCTGGCTGTGATCTTGCTCTTCTACGCGTTGCTCTATCGCACCAGGCAGGGCCGAGCCATCTATGCGGTCGCCTTCAGCCCCGATACTGCAGCACTGCTCGGCATAGACGTGCGCCGCACGGTCGTGCTGGTGTTCGTCATGGCGTCCGTTCTCGCTGCGATCTCCGGCGTGCTGGTCGGGCCCATCGTGACGGTTCAGCCGCACATGGGCCTAGTGTTCACGGTCAAGGCGTTCGCCGTGGCCTCGCTCGGTGGTTTCGCAAACCCGCTGGGCGTGCTGGTCGGCGCCATCCTGTTCGGCGTGGCGGAAAGCTTCTCGAACTACGTCAACTCGGCATTCGGCGACCTCTATCCGCTCCTTCTTGTCATGGCACTCCTCGTGATCAAGCCGAGCGGGCTCTTCGGGGAGGCCAAGACCGATGTCCGTTGAAACGCACAACAGTCCCTGGCTTCGCAACGGCGCCTATGCGGCTATGGCCGTGGCGATCGCTGTCTTTCCACTGCTCATCAGCAATACCTTCCACATCCATCTCGCGCAAACGCTGCTGTACACGACGATCGCGGTAATCGGCCTCAATCTGTTGCTTGGCCTTTCCGGCCAGATGTCGATGGGGCAGGCCGGCTTCTATGCAATCGGCGCATACGGGTCAGCCTTGCTGACGGCAAAGCTCGACTGGCCCATTGCCGCGGCGATGATCGCCGGCATCGCTCTAGCAGGCGTCGCGGGCTGCCTGGTGGGGCTGGTCGCGTTGCGGACGCGCGGCCTCTATCTCGCGATGGCAACGCTCGCATTTGGCTTCATGGTCGAGATCGCGACGCAGCGATGGGTCGACCTGACCGGCGGCACGATGGGCGTCTACGGCATTCCGGGCCTCGACTTCGGCTCATCGACCATGGGCAAGACCTATTACCTATGGGTGGTCGGCGCGGTCTATCTCGCCGTGCAGATTGCGAGCGACTACGTGATGAACTCGCGCATTCGCCGCAATCTGCTGGCGCTGAAGGAAAACGAGAGCGCCGCGCGCACTGCGGGCATCAACGTCCCCGCCTGGCGTACGGTCGTGTTCGCCGTGAGTTCGCTGGCAGCGGGCACCGCTGGCGCTTTCTTCACGCACCAGAATGCCTACATCAACAGCGACGCGTTTACGCTGAACCTGACGCTGACCATGCTGATCGCGACCGTCATCGGCGGTCTCGGCACATCCTATGGCCCGCTGATCGGCACGTTGATCACGCTCATGATCGCGGAGCTGATCGCCTCGCTCTACGACGTGTCGTTCATGATCAACGGGTTCATTCTCCTGACGGTCCTGCTGCTCTTCCCCCAGGGGGCGATCGGATTGGTTCAGCAGGCTGGAAAATTCCTGTTCGGGCGCACCGGTGCAGGCCCCGAGACGCCGACGGCCATGCCGGATCGACCAGTCGCACTGCCGGCGGCGCCACCCTCCAACGGCCCGACGCTCGTCGTCGAGAACCTGACTAAGCGTTATGGCGGTGTTGTCGCCGTGAGAGACGTTTCGCTGTCGATCGAGCGCGGCACTGTGCACGCGCTCATCGGCCCCAATGGAGCGGGCAAGTCGACACTGATCAACTGCGTCAGCGGTCTCTATCGGGCGGATTCCGGCTGCATTCTCCTCAATGGCCGCGACGTGACGGGATTGCCGGCGCACGCGCGGGCGCACATGGGATTGGCCCGCACGTTCCAGAACCTGCAGCTCGTGAGCAGCCTGACGGTCATGGAGAACGTCCAGCTCGGCATTCGCTCGAACCGGTCGATCGTTGGGGATTTCTCCTCGTGGCTGCTGTCGTCGTCGTTCGAGGCCGAAGAACGCGCGCGCGCACTCGCTCTCCTGCAGCAATTCGGCATGGCCCACTTGGCGGCGGCTCGCCCCGAGGACTTGCCATATGGTCATCGCAAGCTCGCGGAGCTGGCCCGCGCTATCGCCGAGGAGCCGGCCGTGATGCTCCTGGACGAGCCGGTCGCCGGCCTGAACGACCGCGAAGCGCAGGAGATTGCCGACGTCATTCGCCGGATCCGCGATAGCGGCACGTCGATCCTGCTGGTCGAGCACAACATGGAGTTCGTCATGAAGCTCGCCGACCGCGTGACGGTACTCGACTACGGCGAGAGGATTGCGCAGGGTGCACCCGAGCAGGTCCAGAAAGATCCTCGCGTCGTGGAAGCCTATCTCGGCGGCTCGCTCGAACAATCCGCGGGCAAGCTGGAGGCGGCGTCATGATCGCGCTCGAGAAGGTATGCGCCGGCATCGATCGCGTGCAGATCCTGCGCGATGTGGATATCAGCGTCGAGCCGGGCAAGCTCGTCCTCGTTCTCGGCGCCAACGGGGCCGGTAAGACGACGCTGCTGCGGGTGATCTCCGGACTGGTACCCCTTTGGAGCGGAAATCTGCTGTTCGATTCAAAATCGATTGCGGGCCAGCCGGCCCATGAGCTTGCCCGCTCGGGTTTGGTGCACGTACCGCAAGGGCGGCAGATCATTCCCACGCTCACGGTCGAGGAAAATCTCGTCATCGGCGCATCGCACCTGCCCGGCATCACGCAGGAGACCATCGCGCGCCGGCTCGAAGCCGAATACGAGCGATTCCCGGTGCTCAAGACGCGCCGCAGTCTGGCCGGCGGCTCGCTGTCGGGCGGCGAGCAACAAATGCTGGCCGTGTCGCGCGGGCTGATGATGGCCCCCAAGCTGCTCATGCTCGACGAGCCGTCACTGGGACTGGCGCCGCAGATGGTACAGAGGATCCTTGGTGCGCTCGCGGGCCTCGCCCGTAGCGGCATCTCGGTTCTGCTCGTGGAGCAGAAGACGATGGCGCTCGAAATCGCCGATCACGCCTACGTCCTCAAAAACGGTGCCATCGTCCACTCCGCGGCCGCGTCGGACATTGTCGATCATACTGAGCTGTTTCGGCACTACATGAGCTGACCGCAAGCGACATGGGCGTTTCTACGCTCTCCGGAGATCCACATGAACGCAGTCAGGAAGGTCTTGCCCGCTCACCTCCAGAAACAGAAGGAGGAGAAGCGGAAAATCACGATGCTCAGCATCTATGACTATGCCATCGCGCTTTTGGCCGACCGCGCCGGTCTCGACACGATCCTGGTCGGCGACTCCCTTGCGATGACGGCGCTCGGTTACGACAGCACGGTAGCCGTCACATTGGACGAGATGCTCCACCATACGCGCGCGGTGTCGCGGGCTGCAAAGCGCGCCATGGTCGTCGCCGACATGCCCTTCATGTCGTATCAGGTCTCGATCGAGGAAGCCGTACGGAACGCCGGTCGGTTCCTCAAGGAAGCGGGCGCGGATGCCGTCAAGGTCGAGGGTGGCCGTACGATAGTGCCGACACTCGCCGCTATCTACAACGCGGGCATCCCGGTGATCGGTCATATTGGGTTGACGCCGCAAAGTGCGGCACAACTCGGCGGCCTAAAGGTGCAAGGCGGTGATGCTGGCGCCGCGATGCGCCTCGTCGAGGATGCAATGGCATTGGAAGCCGCCGGTGCTTTTGCGGTGATTCTCGAGTGCGTACCGCGCGACGTTGCAAGGTTGATCACAGAGCGATTGCGAGTTCCGACCATCAGCTATGGCGCCGGCGTCCATTGTGATGGACAAGGTCTCGTCTCGGCCGACATTCTCGGCCTCTTCGAGCAGTTCACTCCGCGCTTCGCCAAGCGTTACGTCGACCTTGCACCTCAGATCAGCGGCGCGTTCCAGAGCTATTGCGCGGAGGTCGTCGCGGGTACGTTTCCAGATGCCGAGCACAGCTACGGCATCAATGCTGCGGAGCTCGAGAAGTTGGAGCGTGCTCTGGCATCCGGTACGCGAGGTTCAGAAACGCAATGACGATGGAATTGGCCCGCCTACTCTGGGATGCGCGCTATCTCGGCCACACGATCAACGCCTCAGACATCGAGACGCCGAAGACGAATGCAGATGCCTATGCGGTGCAAGAGGCAATTGTATCGCTCAGCGGCTGCTCACGCGTGGGCTACAAAGTCGGTTCGACGAGCGAGGAAGCGCAGCGTCACCTCGGGACGAACGAGCCCGGCGCGGGCGCACTTTTGCAGCCGTACATTTATGCAAGCCCGGTGGAGATCCCGGTCGTCGCAAGCCACATGCCTGCCGTCGAAGGCGAGTTTGCTTTCAGGTTGGCGAGCGATCTACCTCCTCGAGATGAAGCGTACACGCGCGACGAAGTGGTCGCGGCGATCGGCGAACTTGCGGGCGCCGTCGAGGTCGTCGGTACTCGGTTCTCTGGGGGGCTCAGCGGTAAGGGCAGGCTTCTGACGACGGCAGACGGAGGCGTGAATATCGGCCTCGCGCTCGGCCACTGGGTGCCGTTCCAAGGGCAGGATTTGCGCGATCACCCGGTCAGCATGACCATCAATGGTGTCGCGAAAGGTTGTGGTACAGGAAGCCGCGCGCTGGGCGATCCTTTGAACGTGCTGCACTGGCTTGCAAATCATCTGTCAGGTCGATGCCTCGGCCTTTGGAATGGGGCCATCGTTTCAACGGGCACCTGTACCGGGTTGGATGCTGTCGTCAGCGGCGATTGCGTGCGAGCTGATTTTGGTGCTTTGGGAGCCGTGGAAATTCAGTTCCGCTCCGAATGAGAGTCGAATGAATATGACAACGGACGCCAAAATTAACGCTTCTCATGCGGTCCTGCAGATCCTCGCCGACAACGGCGTTGACCGCGTCTTCATGGTGCCTGGCGAAAGTTTTCTCTGGCTGCTGGATGCATTCAACGATTTTCCGCAGATCGACGCCGTGTCCTGTCGCCACGAGTCAGGCGCGGGCTTCATGGCCTGCACCGACGGTCGCCTCACAGGGCGGCCAGGTGTGCTCATGGTGAGCCGGGGGCCGGGCGCCAGCAACGCCACGATTGCGCTGCACCTCGCACAGCAGGATGCCGTACCTCTTCTCGTGATCATCGGGCAGGTTGCGCGTGGCGATGTCGGTCGCGCGGCGTTTCAGGAGATCGACTATCGGCAGATGTATGGCGCGCTGGCGAAGTGGGTCTGCGAGATTGCCGATCCAGCGCAGATCCCCGAGGCCTTCATGAAGGCCATGCGCCTTGCCACGAGCGGTACGCCGGGGCCTGTAGTGATCGTCCTGCCGGAGGATGTGCAGCAGCAGACTGTCACGATGCCGCGTCGGGTTGTCTATTCGGTGGGCAAGGTCATTCCTACCGCCGATGAAACGGCATCCGTCGTGCGGGCGCTCAGATCCGCCAAGCGACCGCTGCTGATTGCCGGCGGCGCACTGGAAACGGATGCAGGCAGGCAAGCGCTACTCAAATTCGTCGAGGCTTGGCGCATTCCCGTCGCGGTGTCGCTGCGCCGGCACGATCTCTTTCCGAACCACCATCCGCTGTTTCTCGGCCACCTCGGCCACGGATATCCCTCTCCGCTCCTCAGGGAGCTCGAACGCAGCGACGTGATCCTCGCAGTCGGTACGCGCTTGGGTGATATCACCACGCAAGGCTACAGCTTTCCGCGACTGCCCGTTCCCAATCAAACGCTCATCCACTGCTATCCAGATACCGAGGCGGTCGCCTGGAACTTCTCGCCGGCGATGTCGCTCGCCTGTGATGCGACGAGTTTTCTAAACCAGATCGCAGCGACAGGTCCGGAAGGTCCTCCCGACTTTACGCAATGGTCCAAATCGTTGCAGCGCCTGTATGAGGAGAACAATGCCTGGCCTCGTCGGCAGCCATCTGATGGCATCGAGTTCAGCGATGTCGTTCGTGAGACTCTGGAGCAGGCCAACGAAAATCTGGTCCTATGCGTCGACGGCGGCGCGTTCACAGTGCCGATCTACCGATACGCGCGGTACACACCGCCGCAGAGGATGCTCAGTCCGCTTGCGGGTGCAATGGGGTACGGTGTTCCATCCGCGCTTGCGGCGCAATTGCGTCTGCCGAAGTCGAAAGTCGTCTGCATGGTCGGCGACGGCGGTTTCCTCATGACGGGCAATGAGATGATTCTCGCCGTCGAGCGGCGGCTGCCAATTCTTTTCATCATCGCGAACAATGCTAGCTACGGCTCGATCCGCGTTCATCAGGAGCGAGAATTCCCTGGCCGCGCGGTGGCGACGAACCTGAGGAATCCCGATTTCGTCGCTCTTGCAGCAGCATTCGGAATGCGTGGGCGCGTGTTGAGCCGAGCCACCGACATCAAAGCGGTGCTTCAGGAGGGCTTGGCCGCAGATGAGCCATTCATGATTGAGGTGAAGACCAGCCTCAACGCGATCCTTGGTAAGTGAGCACTTGAGCGTTTGATCGCAGAGACCGGAGAAGTCGGTGAGAACTGTTGCTTCGATTATCGTCGAGATGCTGCGCGACGCGGGCGTGGACCGCGTCTTCGGTGTTTCCGGTGAGAGCTATCTGGCATTTCTCGATGAACTCGAAAAATGCCAGTCGATCGACGTCGTCACCTGCCGACACGAAGGTGGTGCAGGCATGATGGCGGTCGCCGACGCGAAGCTGACCGGCCGTCCCGGTGTCTGCATGGTGAGCCGGGGACCTGGCGCAGCCAATGCGGCCATCGGCGTTCACGCAGCACTCAACGACACAGTCCCGTTCATCCTGCTCGTGGGGCAGGTGGGGAAAGCGCATCTGCGCCGTGATGCCTTCCAGGAGGTGGACTACAGCAAGTTCTTCAGCGGTACGGCGAAGTGGACGGCCGAAATTTCCGAGCCGACGCGCGTGGCCGACATCATCTCGAGGGCCATTCACATAGCCACCTCGGGAACTCCTGGGCCTGTCGTCATCTCGTTGCCCGAAGACGTTCTCGGCGAGTTGGTCGACGTGTCGGTCCCGCCGCCTCACCGACGCGTGTTGGCAAGCCCGGACGGTGCCGCGCTTGGTGAAGTGAAGGCGCTGCTGGAGAATGCCAATCGTCCAATCCTCATAGCGGGCGGCGAGCTGGCGAACGAGGAGGGACGTGCAGCGCTGCTCTCTGCCGCCCGAAAATGGTCCATCCCGGTTTTGTGCAGTTTCCGTCGCCACGATCTCTTTCCGAACAACGATCGCCTGTTCGCCGGAGAGCTTGGTTTCTTCAATACGCCGGATCAGATGTCGCTTCTCGCGACGGCGGACCTGATCCTTGCCGTTGGCACGCGGCTGGGGGATCTGACGACGCATGGCTATACATTTCCTGTGTCGCCGAAGCCGCGGCAGCAGTTTGTTCATGTCCATCGCGACGAGGCCGTCCTCGGCACTAACTTCGTCGCAGACATTGCACTGCCGTGCTCTTCGCAGTCCTTTCTGACGGAAATCGCCAGGATTGCGCCGGCGCATCCGCCGAACCGTGAAGGATGGGTTTCCGATCTCAGGAGAGAGCTTGCCGCGGTAACGAAGTGGAAGTCGAGGACCGCCAGTGACGGCGTCGTGTTCGGCAATGTCGTTGCAGAACTCGGGCGCCATCTGTCACGCGACGCGATCGTTTCGATGGATGCCGGCATCTCCGCGGGGATGATGTATCGCTACTATCCATGGTCGCCGCCGCAGATCCTTCTCACGCCGATTGCCGGAACAATGGGATGGGGCATGCCAGGCGCTGTCGCGGCGGCTTTGCGGTATCCCGATCGTCAGGTGGTTTGCATGATCGGCGATGGGGGAATGCTCATGGGCGGCATGGAGCTTGCGGCTGCTGCCGAGCGGCGACTGCCACTGATGATCATCCTGGCCAACAACAAGAGCTATGGCGCTATCCGCTTCAATCTGGACCGCGCCTATCCGGGACGACGAACCGCGACCGAGCTCTTCAATCCGGACTTCAAGCTATTGGCCCAGTCGTTCGGTTGCCGCGTGTTCTCCATCGACGTTGAAGGCGACATCGCGCCGGTCCTCGAGGCGGCATTCAGGGCCCGTACTTTGACAATGGTGGAGGTCAAAACCAGTCTGTCCACGATCCTTCCTTCGCGGCAAGCCTAGCGGTTGCATCGCGGAATGAAGACCGTTTGACAGTTCAGGTATCAGCCGCGATGGTGTCGTGAACTCAAGTTGGACTAGGCATGGGCGACGCAGGTGCTCACGCTGCCCTGTTGACCAACATCATTGTAGTAAGGGGATACAATCGAGAGATTTGGAGAACGCCGGCAGTAGACCAGCGACTCCGCGAATTGATCGGCAACTAAAATGCCGACGAAACAATAACGGACAACGGAGGAAACTTATGCTTCGAGCTACGAGACTGACATTGTCGGCCGTCATGTGCCTCGGCGTGGGCGTTGTGGGTACGGCACAAGTGCAAGCGCAAGCGCAAGCGGCCAATCCGGAAGTATCCTGGAACCTTTCCGTCTGGGGCCCGCCGCGGGCCTTTACGGCCGGCATTGAAGAACTGGCCAAGCACGTCGAAAGCGGATCAGGCGGCAAGTTCAAGATCAAGATCCACTACGGCGACTCGCTTTCGAAGGCGTCCGACAACCTCGACAACATCAAGCTCGGCGCCTTCGCTATGGCGCAGATTTGCACCGGCTACCACCCCGGCAAGAATCCAGCCCTCAGTGTTCTAGATCTTCCCGGTCTTCCGCTTGTTGATCCCGACGTGCACTCGCGTGTGCACGATGTCGTCTACAAGCACCCGGCCGTTGTCGAAGAGTTCAAGCGGTGGGGCGCCATCCCGTTCATGTCGGTGATACAGCCGCAATCCGAGCTGATGGGCGTCGGTAACCCGCCTACGAAAATGGAGGACTTCAAGGGAATGCGCGTCCGCGCCCTTGGCGGCACGGGTGACGCACTGAAGAACATGGGCGCGGTGCCGACATCCGTGCTGGCGCCCGAAGTGTACAATGCGCTCGAGCGCGGCGTTTTCCGCGCGGCGGCGTTCCCGTACACCTACGCATTTGCGTCTTACAAGCTGCAAGAGATTTCGAAGTGGTACACGAACAATCTTGGGCCGGGCGCGAACAATTGTCCGACCATCGTTGGCATTCAGGCCTATGAGGCACTTCCTGCGTCCTACAAGGAGTTGCTGCAGTCCGGCAGGCCAAAGGGATACGAGGCGCTCAAGATCGCGCAAAAGACGACCGACGCCAAGAATCTCGCGGACTGGAGAAAGCGCGGCCTGATAGAGATCAACTATCCGCCTGAGGAACTGAAGAAGTTCGCCGAGATCGGTGCCAAGCCGGTGTGGGATGCCTGGGTGACCGAAATGACGGCCAAGGGCATACCGGCGCGCGAGTTACTCGATCTCGTGTTGGCCGAGGCGGACAAAGCAAAGAAGGCGCTCGGCAAGTAGCTCTGCTGCACGCCCTCGCGGGCTGCACTTCCCTCACATGACGTCTTCTGTTCGCCTCCGGCACTCCGGAGGCGAACAGATCGCGAGAACTGGAGATGAGCAATGCCAAAGGTGCGCTGCATTTATGGTCGGTTGCCGCCCAATATAGGCGGGCTGCGGGCAAATCGCTCTGGCCGGTACTGAAATGACGGCCGATTCAAGCGCCGTCGCATTATTGCGTCGAGCCGACAAATACCTATCGCAGGCCGAAGATGTCATGAATCTGATCGCGGCTCTTGCCGTGTTCTTCCTCATGGCCGTTGGTGTGGCACAGATCGTCGGGCGCACGATCTTCGATTTCGCGATCTACGGATACATCGACTGGATCGAGCAATCCTCGTCGCTGTTCGCATTCCTTGGCATTGCCTACGTACAGCGCTACGGCAGCCATATCGGAATGGACCTGACGATGGGCTGGAGCCCATCGATACGTTGGAAGCTGCAACTGTTCGGCGTCCTGGTGACCATCGCCATCGTCACCGTCCTGATCTACGCCACCTTCGACTTTTTCCTGCGTGCCTATCAGCTCGGCGACTCCACGATGGATATCCGGCTGCCGACGTGGCCAGCAAAAATGATGGTGCCGCTGGCGCTGAGTCTACTGTGGCTAAGACTAGTGCTGCAGATCTTCGGCTATCTACGCATGGTCGCATATCCCGACGCCGAGCCTGTCGCCGTTCCAAAGCTTGTAACCATCGAGGGGCAGGTGGAGGAAGAAATCGCCGACGCCCTTGGACACAAGGACGCACGATGATGGAGCGGAACTCCCGATGATGCAGCTTGGACCGATGGCCATTGGTGGCCTTGGCGTGGGGGCGTTGCTGCTGCTGTGCTTCCTGGGCGTGCGCTTCGCATTCGCGGGGGCGATCGTCGGCACTGCCGGCCTGTCGATTTTGCTCGGGTGGGATACAGGCATTCGGACGGCGGGCCTCGCGCCCTACGCGTCGGGCGCCAACTATACGCTTAGCGTGCTGCCGATGTTCATCCTGATCGGCTATCTGGCCTACTATGCCGGCATTACCCAGAGCGCGTTCGAGGCGGCGCGTCGATGGTTCGGCTGGCTGCCGGGCGGCATGGCAACGGGCACGGTGTTCGCGGTCGCCGGCTTCTCCGCGGTCTCAGGGGCGAGCAGCGCTGCCGCTGCTGTCTTCGCCAAAGTGGCCATCCCGGAGATGCTGCGTGCTAAGTACGACAGGCGCCTGGCTGCCGGCGTCTGTGCAGCTGGCGCAACGCTCGACTCCCTAATACCGCCCAGCACCTTGCTCGTGGTGTACGGCATCATCACCGAGCAATCGATCGGCAAACTGCTGATTGCGGGGTTCGTGCCGGGCATCGTCTCGGCGCTCGTTTATGCGCTGATCATCACCTATCGATGCTGGCGCAAGCCGGAACTCGGCCCTCGCATCACCGGCTATACGTGGCCGCAACGTTTCCAGTCGCTGCCGGGTACCACGCCGATCTTCCTTGTCATCCTGATCATCTTCTTCAGCATGTATTTCGGCTGGGCCACGCCCACCGAGGCGGGTGCGCTCGGCGCCTTCTCCGTGTTTGTGTTCGCGCTCAAGAACGGCATCAATCGCGGTGAGCTGCGCCAGTGCTTGCTCGACTCGGCAAAGCTTACCGTGATGATTTTCACGGTGATCTGGGGGGTGCTTATTTTCGTGCGGTTCCTCGGCTTCTCGGGCCTGCCGCAAGAGATTACGCGTTGGGTGGTCAGTCTCGACCTGGCGCCGATCGTGGTTCTGCTGGCGATCTATGCGCTCTACCTCGTCCTCGGCACTGTCCTCGAGGGCATCGGCATGTTCCTGCTGACGCTCCCCGTGGTGTTCCCGGTGATCATGGCGCTCGGTTACGATCCGATCTGGTTCGGTATCGTGCTGGTCAAGCTGTCCGGCATCGCCTCGTTGTCACCGCCCGTGGGGCTGGTGGTGTTCGTCGTGAACGGTGTGCGTCCGGACATTCCCGTGCGCGACATCTTCATCGGCATCTGGCCGTTCATCTTCGCCGACATCGTCACATTGGGCGTGCTGACGGCCTTCCCCGAGATCGTGACCTTCATTCTCAAGACCGGAACGTAATTTCGCGAAGTGAAATCGAGCTTGCTGCGACGATCGTCTCCTCCGATCAAGAAGGCACTGAATGTTGGCTGTTGAGCTCCTTTCCCCCAGCGACTATCGGCGCATTCCTTGGAAGAACGGCCGCGGTGAGCTCGTGGTAATTGATCGAGAAGGTGGGGATAGTTGGGAGAACATGGGCGTCGCTTGGCATTTCGGCCGTACGGCCATTGTCGAGGAAGGACCGTTTTCGGACTACACAGGCTACGAGCGCTTGCAGATCGTGACCGGAGGCGCGGGACTCGTGCTCAAAGCGCGCGACCACGATATCGACCTCCGCGTGCCGATGCGTGTCCAGCGCTACGACGGCGCCACGCCAATTCGCACGATGCTCGAGCAGGGGCCTGTCGAAGTAGTGAACCTGATCGCCGACCGTTCGCGCTTCGCCATAGATCTGCGCGTAGGGGAAGCAGGCGCGGAAATGCTCTGCAGGCCCGGTAATCACGTCGTGTACACGCCGACTGCTGACTCGCGAGTCGACGTCGATGGCCGCGCCTACACCCTCGCAAAGGATCATGCGCTTAGGCTGCGCACTTCCGCTGAAGCCATGGTCCTGGTGCAAGAAGGCCAAGTACTTCTCGGATCGATCCACGATAGGCACTAGAACCGCACAAGCACTTCCAGCCGATCAGTTCGCATCGCTTCGGAGCCGACGCGTGCCTTTCTCGGGCAGAAGGCGGTCGCTCGGACGCGAAGGCGTCGGCTCTAGGAATCGCGGAGCATCCTCCTGCCTTACGCCTTCGCGCGTATCGAGGCGCTCCATCAGCCGCTGGAGGGTGCGCGAGTTCAGGATGAGGCGGACCAGTGCCGACATGGGTGGTTTGTGCCTTGCGTCGCTCACAGCAGGCTTCATATCGCTTCGCGGGTTTCGATCCGCGCTGCCTTGCGGGTGGTGTGGATGAAAGCCAGGACGAAAATGATCGAAAGCAGGAGCACGATGGTGGGCGCCGGTGCGCTGTCGATGAAGAACGACAGATAGACGCCGAGAAACGACCCGACCATGGCAACGATCACGGATATGATGAGCATGACGCTGAACTTGCGCGCGAGCAGGAAAGCGATCGCTCCGGGCGCAATCAGCATGGCGATGGCGAGAATGATGCCGACCGCTTGCAGCGCCCCGACGATGGTCAGCGAGATCAGGCAGAGCAAGCCATAGTGCAATAGATTGACGCGCAAGCCCACCGCTCGCGCCTGCGCCGGGTCGAAAGCGTGGAGCAGGAAATCCCGCCACTTGATGCCGATGATGCCGGCTGTGACGGCTGCGATCATTGCCGACTCGCCGATGTTGCGCCAGGAGACGCCGAGCATGTCACCGAAAAGAATGTGGTCAAGATGCACGTCTGCCCGGATCTTGACATACAGCACGAGGCCAAGACCGAACATGCCGGAGAAAACGACGCCCATGACCGTGTCCTGCTTGATCCGGCTGTTGTCCTTCAGAAAACCGGTCGCAATGGCACAGAACATGCCGGCGATGAAGGCGCCGACCGCATAAGGGAAACCGACGATGTAGGCGATGACCACGCCCGGAAAGACGGCGTGCGAGATCGCATCGCCCATCAGCGACCAGCCCTTGAGGACCAGGAAGCAGGACAGCAGTGCCATCGGGATCGCCACCAGCACCGAGATGATCAGCGCATTGACCATGAACTCGAACTGGAAGGGCGTCAGAAGCGTGTCGACGATGCTCATAGCCCTGCCTCCAGCGCCTCGGCAGCACGCCGGCGAGCGGCGAGCAGGCCGTGCTTCGGCGCGAAGATGAACGCGATGAGGAAGATCACGGTCTGCAGGACGACGATGATGCCGCCGGTCGCGCCGTCGAGGAAATAGCTGGCATAGGCACCGACGAAGCTGGTGATCGAGCCGATCGCCACAGCGATGACGAGCAGTCGCGGAAAGCGATCAGTGAGCAGGTAGGCGGTCGCCCCGGGCGTCACCACCATGCAGATGACGAGGAAGGCACCGACTGTCTGCAGCGCGGCAACTGTCGAGGCCGACAGCAGTGTGAAGAACATGACCTTGAGTGCTGTCGGATTGAGGCCGATGGAGCGGGCGTGGCTCTCGTCGAAGAAGGTGACCATCAGGTCCTTCCATTTGACGAGCAGGATGGCCAGCGAGATGAAGCCGATGAGGGCGAGCTGAAGCGTGTCGCCCGGCGTGATGGCGAGAATGTTGCCGAGCACGATGGTCTGAATGTTCACGGAGGTCGGCGAGATCGACACCATGAACAGGCCGAGGCCGAAGAAGGCCGAGAAGATCAGGCCGATGATGGCGTCTTCCTTCAGCTTGGTGCGCTGGTTGAGGAAGAGCATGGCTGCGGCAGCGAGAGCGCCGGCGAAGAAAGCGCCGATGGAGAAGGGAAGTCCGAGCATATAGGCACCGGCTACACCGGGAACGATCGAATGCGAAAGTGCGTCGCCGATCAGCGACCAGCCCTTGAGCATCAGGTAGCAGGAGAGAAACGCGCAGACGCCGCCAACCAGGGCCGATACCCACATGGCGTTCCGCATGTAGCTGTAGCTGAAGGGCTCGAGGAGGAGCTCCATCACGCCGTGCCCCCATCCCCTTTGTCGGGCTCGCGCGCCGTCGCCTTGCCACCCTGCAATATCAGCGGACGCTCGTCATCGGTGAAAACGCCCACAGAGGTTGGCCGGCCATTCTGTGCTTCGTTAAGGACGAAGTGGCGGAGAACGCCGCCGAAGGCTTTTTCCAGGTTGTCCTGCGTGAAGGTTTCGACGGTCGGGCCGTAGGCGAGTATCGTGTTCTTGATCAGAATGGTCCGGTCGCAGAATTCTGGTACGGAGCCGAGATTGTGCGTCGAGACCAGCATGACGCGACCCTCGTCGCGCAGCTCTCGAAGAAGAGTGATGATCTGGTCTTCGGTCTTGACGTCGACACCAGTGAAGGGCTCGTCGAGAAGGATCACGCGCCCGTCTTGAGCGAGCGCGCGCGCGAGAAAGACGCGCTTCCTCTGACCGCCGGAGAGCTCGCCGATCTGTCGCTCGCGAAAGTCGCTCATGTTGACGCGATCAAGCGCGGTGGCCACCGCCTCGTGATCGGCGGTCCGGGGAATACGCATCATGCCCATGTGGCCGTAGCGGCCCATCATCACCACGTCCTCGACCAGAACCGGGAAGTTCCAGTCGACCTCCTCGGCCTGCGGCACATAAGCGATGAGGTTTTTCTTAAGCGCCTCGTCGACGGGCAGGCCGAGCACGCGGATATCGCCCTTCGCGAGCCGCACGAAGCCCATGATCGCCTTGAACAGCGTCGATTTACCGGAGCCGTTGACTCCCACGAGCGCCGCGATCGTGCCGGTCGGGATCTTGAAGCTCGCATTCCGCAGAGCGGTGTGCCCATTGCGGTAGGTGACCGTTGCGCCCTTGACTGCAATGCCTGACCCCGCATCCGAAGATGCGGGGCGGCCAAGGTTGTGAGCGAGGGCGGTCATTGCGTGAGACCTTTGGCAATTGTCTCGGAGGTAACGCGCAAGAGGTCTAGATAGGTGGGAACCGGCCCATCGGCCTCGGTCAGCGAGTCGACATAGAGCACGCCGCCGTACTTCGCGCCGGTCTCGCGCGCCACCTGCTCTGCGGGGGCAGAGGAAATGGTGCTCTCCGAGAACACAACCGCGATTTTGTTCTTGCGCACCGCATCGATCACCTTGCGGACCTGCTGGGGCGTGCCCTGCTGATCGGCATTGATCGGCCACAGGTAGAGTTCCTTCAGGCCGAAATCGCGCGTGAGATACGAGAAGGCCCCTTCGCTGGAGACAAGCCAGCGCTTGTTTTCGGGAACCTTGGCGAGCTCCGCCTTGATCGGATCGATGACCGCTTTGATCTTCGCCTTGTAGGCCTCGGCATTGGCCTTATACGTCTCGGCATTCTTCGGGTCGTACTTTGCGAATGCATCGCGGATGTTGTCGACATAGATCAGCGCCGCCGTCGGCGACATCCAGGCGTGCGGGTTGGGCTTGCCACTGTAAGGGCCTTCCGAAATTCCTATCGGCTCCACGCCCTTCGAGACGACCACTCCTGGCACGTTCCTAAGGTTGTGGAAGAACTTCTCGAACCACAGTTCGAGGTTGAGGCCATTCCAGAGGATCAGTTTCGCGCCCTGAGCCCGCTGGATATCGCCGGGCGTCGGTTGGTAGTTGTGGATCTCGGCGCCTGGCTTGGTGATCGATTCCACGATTGCCGCATCACCCGCTACGTTCTGGGCAATGTCGGCAATGACCGTGAAGGTCGTTACGGCCTTGAACTTCTCCTGCGCCGCCGCCGGCACAGCTGTCAGTGCGGCCACGGCCGCTGCACCCATCAATCCGGCCAAAGCCCGCCGCGTTATGCGGTCGACCATTCTTTCACTCCTGAAGCGATTGCCCCGTTGCCTATGCGTATGCTGGTCACCCCATAGATACAAGTAAGAATGAGTTGCATTTTATCCAGAGGCGGCCTGCCTTAGTTTAATAATGCAATTGCAAATCATTTGCAATAATGAACAGCCGGAGCCGGCGAGATTGTGCCCACAAATGTGCAGATCCCATCTTGCGGGGTGAGAGAGGTGCGGCTCCGCGACAGGGCGCGCGGGCGTGGTCGAACGCGGCCGTGCAGGGAGTGGGCCGCCAAATTCCGGTTAACCACTGGATGACAGCCGGGTTGCAATGGCCCCCGACTATCCCGTCACAAATGTGCCTTTCATGCTGATCGGACAATGCAGCCGTGGCACGGCCCTCCTGGCGACGCTTGATACAGTCGATAGTTCTGGCAATGGCGGGCTGCGGTTTCGGTCAACCTGCTGCCGCTCATCCGCACGTCAGGATCAGTGCCGAAGTCGTATTCGTTGTCGAGCAGGGTGTCGTCGCACTTGTGAAGCACCGCTGGACGTTCGACGAGGACTTCCGCCGATCGACCTTTCTCGAGTTTGACAAAAATGAAAACGGCCTCCTGGAAGTGGACGAGCTGGCTGCATTCCAACAGCGAGCTCTGGAAACGCTGAAGCGCTTCGATAGCTTCACTGTCGCTTGGCGCGGCGCCGCCAAGGTTCCTCTAAAAGAGCCGATCCTCGTGCGATTTGACATGCAGGCAGCAAGACCGGTCTATGAATTCAATGTTGCCCTCAGCACGCCGATATCGCTGACGGATGCGGGCGCGCTCTTCGACGTCTACGATCCCACGTACTACAGCACATTCGATTTCCCTTCGGAGCGGACGCTCTCGATCCAATCGGAAGAGGGCACCACCTGCTCAGCCACGCTCGTCACGCCCGCACGCGGAAGCACCCAGATGAAAGACTATCGGGCCTTCGTATCCGAATTCGGCCCGCTCGCAGCGAAGCTCGTGACGCCGCGATCGATCAAGCTCACGTGCCAGCCATCCGCATCGCGCTAGGCGGATGGCGAGCTACGATCATCAAGGGCATCACGCTGATTTGAATGAGGTTTTATGCTCCTCGAACGCGACGCGCTCGTCAGCGCGCCCCAAAGGAGTTCTATCCAAGCGGTGGTCCGACCCCGCCCAGCAGCCTGTTTCGGCATCTGCAGCGGCGGAATGGTGCCGAACGCATGACGCTATTTCGGGAACCGAGCCAGTTTCTCCGCAGTTATGGGAGATACTAGTCGGTATCGACTCTATCGAGAGGTGGATGTCATGAAGCGCATACTTTCGATGGCGGCAGTTGGTGCGGCAATGATCGGCGTGGGCTCAATTAGCGCATCTGCGGCTCCTGTAACTCCTCCCAAAGCCCCGGCCGAGGCCGCCAATCAGGCCGAGCAGGTTCACCGGCGCTACAATCGCCGCCACCACTATCGCTACTACGGTGGTCCGCGCGTTTACTCCGGACCGCGCAGGTACTACGGCTATCGCCACTATCCCGACTATTACTACGGCGGCTATTACGGCGGTGGCCCGTATGTGTATGGCGGCGTCGGGCTTCCCTTCATCGGGTTAAGCTTCGGCGGCGGACATCGGTACCATCGGCATCGCCATTGGTAGGCCGAAGTTCTGGGCGAACTGGAAATTGCCAGCCACCAGCACAATATTCGTGATGGCGGCAACTTAGAGGAGGTGCCCGATGGTATCTCGTATATCGCCCCGTATAGTCGTGATCACTGCAGTGTTTGCCGCGCCGGCAGGCGCGGCTTTGCCAATGCACGCCGCGTCGTCAGCTGAGCGGCCGGGCATCGAGCGTCCGGGAGCGGCGGACGCGCGGGCCGCAGCTGAGGCGCAGCGGCTGCAGCGTCAGATGCAGTCCATAAGACAGTCGCAGGACGAGGCAGCGCGGGCGCGTGCTACGGAGCAGCGGAGGCTCGACATTCAGCGCCGCGTCGATGAGATCAAGCCGCCGCGCTGATCGCCTATAAGGCGGACGCCTCGCTTCTCAAAAGTCCGCGTCCGCCTCGCTGATGCGCTGCTGATGGCGTAGGTGCTGCCAGATGGCAAACACCACAGAGAGCGCCGCGGCGAGGAGCAGTCCGCCGGAAATTGGCCGGGTCAGGAATAGCCACGGATTGGCGTCGGTCATGATGGCGCGGATCAGGTTGAGTTCGATCTGATCGCCCAGGATGAGACCGAGGATCAAGGGCGCCAGCGGGAAGCCGGCCTTTACCAGCACATAGCCGAACACGCCAAAGAGCAGCAGCACGTAGACGCTGCCCATGGTGTTGTTGAGCGCATAGGCGCCGATCACACACAACACCAGCACCACGGGTGCCAGCACCGCCAGCCTCACGGCCGTGACTTTGAGGATGAATATCGTGCTGAGACCGATGATCAGCACCATCAACGGATGCGCCAGGATGTACGCAGCGTAAATGCCATACGCGATTTCGGCATTCTGCGATACGAACAACGGCCCCGATTGAATGCCATGGATCGTCATTGCGCCGAGCATGACGGCGGTGACTGCATCGCCCGGTATGCCGAACGCCATGATGGTGACGAGGGAGCCACCCACGTTGGCGTTGTTTGAGGACTCCGAGGCAATGATGCCTTCGGGAACGCCTGTGCCGAACTTCTCGGGACGAGGCGAAAACTTCTTCGCCTGATCGTACGCCATCATATTCGCGGCACTGCCGCCGATCGCCGGCAAGACGCCTATGACTATGCCAACGATCGTCGACCACAGCAGCAGGACAGGTCGCGAGAGTATTTCCCAGATGATCGCGAGGTGCGAAATTCTAAGCGTCGGTTGGCCAACGGCCGCGACGCCTTCGGTCTGCTGGGGGTCTCGAACCTTCTCCACATCTGCCATGATCTGGGCGAAGGCGAAGATGCCGATCAGTACGGGAAGGAACGGGAAACCGGCGCTCAAGAACTCTGAGCCGAAGTTGAAACGCAATGCGTTGCCGATGGGGTCGGTACCGATCACCGTTATCAAGAGGCCGATAGCGGTAGCCATAAGGCCTTTCACGAGCGAGGCCTCGGCAAGTCCCGCGACCATCGCCATTGCCAGCACGAACAACGAGAAATATTCCCACGGGCCGAACTCAAGCGCGATTGCTGCGAGTGGTGCTGTCACCAGAATGAGGAACGCGCCGCCAAGCAAGCCGCCAAAGAATGACGCCCAGACTCCGAGCCATAACGCCCGGCCTGGCTCGCCATTTCGGGCCATGGGAAAGCCATCGAAAGTGGTGGCGATGGCCGACGGCGTCCCCGGAATCCCGAGCAGGCAAGCGGTTATCAGGCCACCGGCCGAGCCGCCAACGTACACGCCTGTCATGGCGGCCAGCCCAGCCAACGGCTCGAGCCCGTAAGTGAACGGCAGGATGACGATAATCGTCATGGTGATCGTGACGCCCGGAACGGCGCCGCCAATGACCCCCGCTAGTGTTCCCAGGAACAGCGGAAGAAAAAATTTCCACTGCAGGATGGTGAACACGCCGCTACCGAGTAGCTCCAGCATCGCTCACCAACCTGTCCAGGCGCCGCGCGGAAGGAGCACCAAAAGGTACCTCTCAAACACCAGGTAGGCGACAACCGAAGTTGCGATCGCGATCGCTGTAAGAAGAATCCACTGCTGTGTCGTCTTCGGGGGCTCCAACAAATATTGGAAGGCGCCCACGAACAACACGGTTGCAAGACGAAAGCCGACAAGCGGCAGCAACGCGATGTAGCCGGCGACGACGATGAACGCGGCCGCTACGAGGCCATAGGCACGAGGAGGCGCAGGGGGCGTCTCAGCGGCGGCCGGCCCTGCTCGACGCTGCGCGAGTACATCCTGGACTAGCAGAATGGCGCTTGTCGTCCCCAGGAACACCAGCACGATGGTTGGGTAGAAGCCCGGCCCTACCGGAACGATCGGCAATTTCGGCAGTCCGAACGCCTGCGGCAGAAGTAACAGGCTGATCGCGAGGCCGATCAGCCCCGCGATCCCATCCCGGCCGAGCCTCATGAGGCCCTCACTTCTTCATGAGCCCGAGGTCGGCCATGATCGCCTTGTTCTCCCCGTCGATCTTGTCGAGGAAGGCCGCATAGTCCTTCTCGTTGAGGAATGAGACCCGCGTTCCTTGCTTTTTCATCGAGTCCGCGAACTCGGCCTCGGCTGTCGCCTTCGCGCAGGCGTCGGCGAGTTTCGCGCGCGCGGCGGCGGGCGTCCCCTTCGGCACCATCAGGCCGCGCACCACCTCGTAGACGATGTTGAGCCCGAGTTCCTTCAAGGTCGGAACGTTCGGCATGTCGGGGTCGCGCTTCTCGCTGGCGATGGCGAGGAACTTGAGCTGCCCAGCCTCCACCTTGCCTTTCTGCGTCAGGTTCGAGTCCGTGAGATCTATATGGCCGCCAAGGATCGCGTTCATGCGCGGCGCCAAACCGTCATAGGAGACGTATTTGAGCTTGATGCCGGCTGCCTTCTCGACCGACGCCGGGAAGATGTGGCTGGTCGAGCCGAGCGTGGCGCCGACCGTGATCTCGCCTGGACGCTTCTTGGCGTCGGCGACGAAGCCGGCCCAATCCTTCCAAGGAGTTTTCGGGCTGGCTGTGAGAACGGACGGCGTCGCAGAAACGAGGCAGATCGGTTCGAAATCCTTGTAGCTGATGTCAGTCAAGCCGGCGTAATGCACGAGATGGATGTAGTCGTGCACGGCGTAGATGGTGTAGCCGTCGGCTGCCGAGTTCTTGGCCTCGCGCGCGCCGACGGTACCCGACGCGCCGCCAACGTTGGCGATAACCACAGGCTGACCCAGCTGCTTTTGAAGCAGCGGCGCCAGCGGGCGGAAGATGTTGTCGGTGTCGCCGCCCGCAGCCCACGGCACGATCATCTTGACCGGCCGGTCCGGAAACTGCGCGCTGGCTGTAGCCGCAAGCCCCGCCGACAGCAGCACTGCGCCGAGACAGGAAAAGAGCTTCTTCACGCTCGCACTCCCTTCTTCGTTTTCCTCGATTTTTGTGTTGGAGGCACTGTAGCCCGCAGCCTTTTATGAGGCAACGCGCCATTCGCCGGTTGGCGCGCCGCCCGATGAAGGCAGTGCGTTCAGGTTCCGTGAAAGCGCTAACCTATCTTTATCTTGAAGCCGGATTTAACTGTGCGCAGTACAACCAAGCTCGTGTAGCGACGGACGATCGGATTCTCCGACATCAAGACCTCGATGAACTGGTTGTATTCCTCCAGGTCGCGGACGGTGACGAGAAGCACATAGTCCGTCGAGCCGGTCACGTACCAGCCGGACTGCACCTCGTCGGCGGCTTGCAGCCAGCGTTGGAACTGGTCGAGTCCCTGCCGATGCTCGGTCTGGATCTCGATCTCGACGAGTATCGTGAGCGTCCGGCCGACCGCCTTCGGATCGACCATGGCGACGGTCCGCGAAATGACGCCGTCCTTCTTCAAGCGCGCGAGCCGTCGCTGCACGGCCGAAGGCGAGAGATGGACGAGTTCTGAAAGCGCCTCGCTCGTCAGGTCCGCATTGTCCTGCACGATATCGAGGATGCGACGGTCAAGCTGATCCACGCAGGAAACTCCGAGCCAGAGCCGAAAAAGCGCGGACAAAGAGCGTTACTTTGCTATTTATCGCGAAATTTGCGCGCGAATGATCCCTAGCATGAATGAATGCAATCGCAATCCCCTCTCTCGACGGCGCGGATCGAAGAAGCCCGGCGCCTGATCGATCCAGTCTTCCTGAACATGCCGTTGGTGAACGATGCAGCTCTCGATGGGGCTCTCGGCGCTGAGGTGCACCTCAAGCTCGAAATGGACAATCCGATCCGCAGCTTCAAAGGTCGCGGTACCGGCTTCTTCGTTGCGAGCGAACTGCCGCAGGGCGTGCCGGTCGTCGCGGCATCGGCAGGCAACTTCGGGCAGGGTCTCGCTTACAACGCAAAGCGACGCGGCCACGACGTGACGGTCTTTGCGGCCTGTGGCGCCAACACGGCCAAGATCGATGCCATGCGCGGTTTCGGTGCCGAGGTCATCGTCGACGGTGCCGACTTCGATGAAGCCAAGGCGCTGGCGCGTCGCCACGCCGAACGGTTGGGTCACCTCTTCGTCGAGGATGGTGCGCACGCTTCGATCGCCGAGGGGGCCGGCACCATTGCGGCCGAAGTGACCGATGTCGTCAGCGGCATCGATGCTTTCTTCGTGCCGCTAGGCAATGGCGCGCTTGCGACCGGCGTCGGGTGCTGGCTGAAGGCCGTCTCGCCATCGACAAAAGTCATAGCGGTCGCGGCCGAAGGGGCGCCGAGCATGGCCATCTCCTGGCGCGAAGGGCGTGTCGCGACGACCAAGCGCGCCGATACGATCGGCGATGGCATTGCTGTCCGCGTGCCGGTACCGTTCGCGCTCGAATGCATGAAGACGACGATCGACGATGTCCTGCTGGTCTCGGATAACGATCTGCTCGCCGCCATGCTGCTCGTCCATGCACGAATTGGCCGGCGCGCCGAGCCCGCAGGCGTCGCCGGACTTGCGGCCCTGATAAGCAACCGCGCCGCTTTTGCAGGCCAGCGCGTGGCCACCGTAATCTGCGGCGCCAACCTCACAGAGCAACAGATCGCTATGTGGTTCGACTGAAAATATCGATCACTTTTGCAGACAGCCGAGGGGAAACAGGGTGACGACGACGGTCAACATCAATGCCGACATGGGAGAGAGCTTCGGGCGCTATACGCTCGGCGACGACGCCAGTCTGCTGAAGATCATCAAGTCCGCAAACATCGCGTGTGGAATGCATGCGGGTGATCCGACGGTCATGCGGCGAACAGTGGAACTCGCCAAGGCGAATGGCGTCAGCGTCGGCGCTCATCCGGGCTTCAATGATATCTGGGGCTTTGGCCGGCGCGAGATGCAGATGCGGGCCAACGACCTAGAAAACCTCGTGGCCTACCAGATCGCTGCGCTCGCCGGGATCAGCAGCATGGTCGGCGTGCCCGTGACGCACGTGAAGCCGCACGGCGCTCTACACAACGTGGCGAGCCGCGACCCGGACATGGCGTGCGCCGTCGTGAAGGGCATCAAGGCGATCGATCCGAACTTGGTGCTCGTCTGTCTCGCGACCCTTGAGCTCGAGAAGGCCGGTCTTGCCATCGGCCTCCCCGTGGCGCGCGAGGCCTACATCGATCGCGTGTATGAGGACGATGGGTCGCTCAGGTCGCGCATGAACGACGACGCCATGATCCACGATCCCGAGGTGGCGGCGGCGCACGTCGTCCGCATGATCGTCGACAGGACGATCGTCTCGCGCTCGGGCAAGCGCATTCCCTGCACGATAGACTCTCTCTGCGTGCACGGCGACGAGCCGACGACTCTGGCAACCGCCGCCGCCGCGCGCAAGGCGCTCGAGCAGGCTGGAGTCCGTATCGCCACACTCCCGGAGATGAACATTGCCAAGCGGGCCGCCGTTGGCTGAATATCCGTTCCAACGGAGGAAATGCCGAGAGCCTCGCTCAGGGGCCATCCGAGGAGTGTCCGGCAACGCTGCACGCTGCCGGGCGGGCAGACCGGTGACGCGACGCACCCTATTCCACGATTGTGGGATCCACTCGTGCCAAGCGCCAAGCTTCCGGCGACTGTTCGGTTTACCTAAGCAGGGACATTGGCGTTAGGGGATACACATGACACGGCAACTGATCTATCGCACGGCCGCAGCATTTGCTGCGCTCGCTATGGCACTCTCGTCCGCGCAGGCCGCCTGGCCGGAGAAGCCGATCACCATCACCGTCGGGTTCGGCGCGGGCGGCACGACGGACGTGGCCGCACGGGCGGTAGGAGAACTCATCTCGAAGAAACTCGGCCAGCCTGTGGTCGTCGAGAACCGTCCCGGTGCTGGTGGTGCCGTTGCCGCCACGGCCCTTACCAAGGCCGCGCCCGACGGATACAACCTGGTCGCTATAACATCGACGACCATCGCGCTCGATCCGCAGATGACGTCGCTCGGCTACTCGATCGACGACTTTACATATATCGCGGCAATCGGCGATTTCCCGGAGGCTTTCATCGCCCTGCCGACGCACGGCTGGAAGACGCTCGCGGATGCCTTCGCCGCGAACAAGGCGAAGGGCACCGTGAACTACGCGTCGACGACCTCGCTCGATCGCATGATGACCAAGGTGCTGGGCAAGAAGGTGGGGCTCAACCTCGTTCCCGTGCCGACCAAAGGTGGTGCCGAGGCTGTCACGCAGGTGCTCGGCGGGCACGTCGATCTCGCCTACAGCTCCGGCGCCTACTATCCGCAGGCCAAGGCTGGCGCACTGTCCGTTCTGGCCGTGTTGTCCGATCGTCGTGTCGCGGGGCTCCCCGAAGTCCCGACGCTGAAGGAACTCGGCTATGACGTATCAAGCGTCAACCTGATCCTTTATGTGGCGCCGAAGGGCCTACCCGCTGATATAGCGACCAAGCTCTCGGCAGCATTCGCCGAGGCCGGTGCTGATCCGTCGACGGTCGCGCTCATGGAGAAGCGCAGCCTCAACAACATCGTCGAGACGGGCGCTACGCTGGAGAACACGATCCGTGCGCACGCGGCTTCCTACAAACAGATGATCGAGGCCGCCAAGTGAGCGGCGAAAGCCCCTCGACCGAGCAGCGTTCGCGCGGCTCAGTGCTGGCGGAGCTTCTGATCCTCGCTAGCCTCGCCCTAGTCGCTTTCGTTTGGGTCATACCTGCTCAGGTCTCCGGTGGAGGCTTCGGGCTCGATCCGGGCATTCTGCCGCGCCTCTGTGCTGCCGCCATCGGTCTCATGGTGTTGGGTGACGGCCTCCAGCGCCTCGCACGTGGGGCGCAAATGGAGGCCTATTCTGCAGGCTGGGCGGCGCTGGTGCGGATTGGCGTGCTTGCTGTCATTGGCGCCGTCGTTTTGCAGGTCGCAGGGATCGCGGCCGCCGCGCTCGTAACAGTGCCTGTCGGTATGCTGCTTCTCGGCGAGCGTCGACCGATGCTGATCGCTACGACGACGGCTCTGGTTGCGGGGCTGCTGTTCTTGTTCCAGCGCTGAGGATCGAAGATGAGCGATGCGCTGCTCGGCTTCGGTGATGCGCTGCAGCCTCTGAATATCGCGTTCATCGTCCTCGGCGTGCTGATGGGCTATGTGATCGGGGTGCTGCCGGGCCTCAATCGCCCGGCTGCGCTCGCGATCGCGGTGCCGCTCAGCTACTACATGACGCCGCTTTCGGCTGTTGCCTTCCTCATCGGCATCGCGAAGGCGAGCGGCGCTGGGGGCGCCACCACCGCCATTCTCATCAATACGCCGGGCGAGCCCAACGCAACGGTGACATGCCTCGACGGCTATCCCATGGCTAAGGCGGGCAAAGCCGTGAAGGCCCTGAAAGTCGCGCTCTACGGCTCCGTCATCGGCGATGTCGTCGGGACACTGGCCCTGATCATGATTGCGAAGCCGCTCGCGGTCTTCTCATTGCGCATCGGGCCGATCGAGATGACCACGATCATGATGATAGCGCTGGCGCTGATCGCCGCGCTCGCCGGCAACTCGCTCTTGCGCGGTCTTGCAGCGGGCATCTTCGGCATTCTGCTCGCGACGGTCGGACTGGACCCTGAGAGCGGTACGCCGCGTCTCACCTTCGGCCAGGTCGAGCTACTCGACGGCATACCCTTGCTCGCGGTCACCGTCGGCATGCTCGCGCTGTCGGAGATGATCATTCAGGCAGAGGATGTCCTCGCGAGGCGCGGCGAAGTGGTGGCGAGCGTACCGACGACCGGCGACCACAGCTTTAGCTGGCGCGAGTTCCTGCACGTCCTGCCGACCTTCCTGCGATCGAGCGTCATCGGGACGGGCATCGGAATTCTGCCGGGACTTGGGCCGACGGTCGCGTCGTTCGCCTCTTATGCCGCCGCCAAGCGCCTGGCGCGACCGGGCGAGGAGTTCGGCAAGGGTGAGATCAAGGGCGTGGCGGCGGCGGAAACGGCCGACAACGCAGTTGTTCCGGCAAGTTTCATTCCCCTGTTCGCGCTCGGCCTGCCCGGTAGCGTTTCCGCGGCGATCCTCATTGCGGCTCTGATGATCCACGGCGTGGTGCCAGGGCCCCGCATGTTCGCCGAGCATGAGCGGCTCGTGTCCGGGATCTACGGCACCATGCTCGTGACGGCCGCGGTCATGCTCATCGTCGGACGGATAGGGCTCGTTGCGTTTGCGCAGCTCACGCGTGTTCCGGCGACGGTGATCATCCCGGTCGTGACGGTGTTGTGCCTGGTCGGCGCCTATCTCGAGAGCCGATCATTCTTCGCCGTCCAGATGACGATCGGCTTCGCCATCCTCGGCTACCTCATGCATCGCTTCGACTACTCGCGCGTCACGTTCCTGATCGGCTTTGTCATCGGACCGCAGTTCGAGCTGTCACTGAGGCAGTCGATCATCATCAGTAATGGCGACATTACGGTCCTCGCTCGGCATCCAATCGCTCTGGCGATCATTGTGATCGCTATAGTCGCCGGGCTGTACTTCCTTCGCAGGCCGCGCGCATGAAATCGCCGCACGCCCCCGATCAGCCGGTCATGGAGACGGCCAGCTTGCGATAGTGATCCATGCTTTTCGTCAAATGCGCGCGCATGGCTTTGCGCGCTTCGCCGCCATTGCGGCTGCGTATGGCCTCGGCAATGCGCGCGTGATCTCTCTGAATGCGCTTGAGATAGGAGAGTTGATCGCTGCGCGAGCCTTGAGCCGCGCGGATCGTCTGGCGGGGAATGACGTGCCGCCCTAGAAAGTCGAGGAAGTTCGCGTAGTGGGGATTTCGCGTCGCCTCGGCAATGGCGCGATGGAAGGCGAAATCCTCCGCAATTGCGGCGCTACCCGACGCGATCGCCTTGTCGATGGCGGCAAGCGCGGCTTCGATGCGGCGGAGCTCCGACGACGTGGCCCTCACGGCGGCAAGCGCTGCAGCCTCGACCTCTACGGCGAGGCGAAGCTCCACGATACTCACGACATCGCCGATAGAGCTGGGGGCGCCCCTCGATCCGTCTGCGATCCGGAAGGTCGCGCGATTGGCATCTCTCGAGACATAAGCGCCACTCCCTTGCCGCGTCAGGACAAGGCCCTCGGCGCGCAGCGCCGCAACTGCCTCACGCACGACCGTGCGTGAAACGCCCATGGCGGTCATGAGCTCGAGTTCAGTTGGCAGCCGTGCTCCCGCAACGAGGCGACCGCTGCGGATTTCGCCAGCAATTCGTTCCACGACTTCATCGACGAGGTTGCGGGACGGGCTGAGCGGTTTCAGCAGTGATCGTGTCGACGAGGCGGCGCGCGTGCTTGACGTGATATGTCTGCTCATCGTACAAATTAATTATCACTTTGCCTTCTATCCGGCAAGTCTCCGTCCTAGAAGCGGAACGCCGGCGACGGACGGTGGTCCATGCCTGCCGGGTATCACGGGAGCGGGCGGGAAATTGGGAGGAGCGGTCACCATTGGCCGCACGCGTCACCAGGAGATCTCCGATGTCCAAAGTCACCATCGACAGGCGCAGTCTGCTTCGCCTGGGCGCCGGCGCTGTTGCGGCGACGACTGCCATGAAGGCAACGATCTCTTCGGCGCAGGCCAAGGTCGTGCTCAAGGCCACGGACGTGCATCCACTCGGCTATCCGACAGTCGAGGCGGTCGTGCGTATGGGCAAGAAGCTCGAGGAAGCCACCAAGGGTCGTATTTCGATCCAGATGTATCCGTCGATGCAGCTCGGCGGTGAGAAGGAGATGATCGAACAGGCGCAGCTCGGTGCGCTGCAGATCGCGCGTATCTCTGTCGGCCCAATGGGGCCGCTGGTGCCCGAGTTCAATGTCTTCAATCTCCCCTTCGTGTTCCGTGACGTCGCTCATATGGAGAAGGTCATCGATGGGCCGATCGGCAGCGAGCTGCTCGATAAGCTGACCAAGCACCCGACCGCGGGGCTCGTCGGCCTCTGCTACATGAATGCGGGTGTTCGCAACGTCTACAACTCGAAGAAGCCGATCACCAAGGTCGAGGACCTTAAGGGCCTCAAGATCCGCATGATGGGCAATCCACTGTTTGTCGACACGATGAACTCGCTCGGCGGCAATGGCGTCGCCATGGGCTTCGACCAGCTCATCAACGCCATGCAGACCGGCGTGGTCGATGGTGCCGAGAACAACGAGCCATCGTACGAGTCGGGCCAGCACTACCGCTATGCCAAGTTCTATTCGAAGACCGGCCATCTGATGATCCCGGAGATCCTCGTCTTCTCGAAGCGGACCTTCGATGGAATGTCGAAGGACGATCAGGAACTCATCTTGAAGACGGCCAAGGAAGCACAGCTCGAGCAGCGCAAGCTTTGGTACGAGCGCGAGCAGGAGTCGCTCAAGAAAATGCTCGAAGCCGGCGTGGTGGTGAACGAGGTCACCGACAGAGAAGCCTTCCAGGCCGCCGTGAAGCCGGTTTGGGAAAAGCACGGAGCCGCACACAAGGCGCTGATCGATCGCATTGCGGCCGTGAATTAATCACTCGCGTCAATGCCGGAGTTGCCCACTGCGGTGGGCAACTCCATTTTCTGCGCAATTGGTGAGGTCGTGAATGCGTGACGCCTATTTCCGGGCGATGGACCAGCTGCACTCGCTATGCATGCTGCTCGCTGGCACTGCGCTGGTGGTGATCACGATCATCATTCCCTATGGCGTATTCACAAGATTTGTCCTGAACTCGGCATCTTCCTGGCCTGAGCCCTTGGCGATCCTGCTGATGATCGTGCTGTCGTTCCTCTCGGCAGTCATCTGCTACCGCGAGCATCTCCACATCGCCGTCGGCATGCTGCCCGATGTATTGCGTGGAGCCCCGCGTGCAGCATTGGGAGTTTTCATTACCGTCACCATGCTTGCGACCAATCTTTTCCTGCTCTGGTACGGCATCAAGCTGTGCCAGAAGACCTGGTACCAATCGATCGCCGAGTTTCCTGTTGTCTCCGTCGGCGTGTCCTACCTGCCGGTTCCGATCGGGGGAGCGATCTCGGTGCTGTTCGGCATCGAGAGAATGCTGAAGGGAGACTGGTTCCCGCCGCCGCCCGAGACCGATGACATCGTCGCTCAGACGATAACGGCCGAGTAGCAGGCATCGCGCGGAGCTCAGCATGGACGCACTCGTACTTATCGGCACGTTCGTCGTCTTGTGCCTCGTCGGCATGCCCGTCGCTTATGCGCTCGGCCTCGCCGCGGTCGCCGCCGCGTTGTGGATGGACATCCCGCTCGAGGCCATCGCGCTCAAAACGTCCGATGGCATGGACGATTTTCCGCTCCTCGCCATACCGTTCTTTATTCTCGCCGGTGCCATCATGGGCGAAGGCGGGATGGCCGAGCGCATCATAAATCTGGCCAAGGTGTTCGTCGGCTTCATTCGCGGCGGACTGGCCCTCGTCAATCTCCTGGCCTCGACCATGTTCGGCGCGATCTCGGGATCTTCGGTCGCCGACACGGCCTCCATCGGCTCGGTGATGATCCCGCAGATGATCAAGGCCGGCTATCCGCGCCTGTTCGCGGTCAATGTCACCATCTCCGGCTCCTTGCAGCCGCTGCTGATCCCGCCCTCGCACAACATGGTGATCTACTCGCTTGCAGCGGGCGGAACAGTCTCCATTGCCCATCTGTTCGTCGGCGGGATCATCCCAGGCCTGCTGCTCGGCCTGTCGCTGATGATGCTCGTGCTGATCTACGCCTATCGCAATGATCTGCCGAAGGGTGAGGTCGTGCCACTGCGCGAGGCGCTGCGCATTGCGCTTGATGCCGTATGGGGTGCGATCACCGTCGTCATCATCATGGGCGGCATTCTCTCGGGCATCTTCACGCCAACCGAGAGCGCGGCAGTTGCATGCGTCTGGGCCTTGTTCGTCACGATGTTCATCTACCGCAGCTACAAGTGGAGCGAGCTGCCGCTGCTGATCGGTCGCGTGGTCCGCACCGTCGGCATGGTGATGATCATGATCGGTTTCTCGGTAGCCTTCGGCTACATGATGGCGCTGATGCGCATCCCGGCACATGCCGCCGAGTTCTTCACTGCGATCGCCTCCGACAAGTACACGCTCCTTCTCTACATCAATATCCTTCTGCTCGCGCTCGGCACGTTCATGGATCTGGCGCCGATGCTGCTCATCTGCACGCCAGTCTTCCTACCGGTGATCCAGAAGTTCGGTATCGATCCCGTGCATTTCGGAATTATCATGATCTTCAATCTGGGGATCGGTCTGCTGACGCCACCCGTTGGCCCGACGCTCGCGGTCGGCTGCGCGATCGGCAAGGTCACCATGGAGGCTGTGTCGCGCTCCATTATGTTGTTCTATATCCCGATGCTGATGGTGCTAATGCTCATCACCTACGTGCCCGCGCTGACACTTTGGCTGCCGCGTCTGCTGCTCGGGAACTAAAGCGTCAGACCTTAAATGCGACCCACGCCTGGGCCGATCTCAAAGTCGCATCTAAGGTCCAAAGACGCTTTAGAGTCATCGCGTTCTAAAGCAACTTTGGACTTGAAATTCACTCCCTGCCTAGCCTCGAAACGAGGTGAATTTCAAGGCCGTTGCTTTAGTGGCTGCCCCTAGGCACGGTCAGGCGAAGGAATGCTCCGGCATCCTCGCTGCGATCCAGGTTCCAGACGGCGTCGATGATGGGCTGCACATCTTCAGCACGCCAGCCAGCTGCCAGAACGCGCAGCTTCTCCTCGATTTCGCGATCGGTCAGCGGGCGCTGAAGACTGCCTCGCGCCGCCGCGACTGTAGTGGTGTACGTCTCGCCGGCCTTCATCTCGATGCACACTGAGGCACCCTGCAAAGCAATGCTCGGGTCCTGTTCGACTTCGATCTTCGCGCGCAAAGCGAGAACGGCAGGATCGAGGACGCAGACATCCGTGTATTGATCCAGCCCTGCTTTGCCGAACAGAAGAGCTGCCGCCACGCTGTGCTGAACGCTCACCTGAGCTTCGCGTCCTGTTGTTACGTGAGGGCGGTCCGTCCGCGCCGCGAGCAGCGGATGCCCCCGCACGAGTATGCGCGCGATGGCCTCCGACGCGGGTGCATGCTTCTCGCGTAGCGCCAGCGCGGCATCGATAACCGGATGGATAACGATACCGCCCGGATAGGGCTTGTAGGCATTCTCGAGCAGCTCCCACGTGTCTCCAAGCCCGTGTGTCAGGGCTGACCAGTTGGGCGCGGATGGAGCAAGCGCGTTGAAATAACCCTGCCGCCCTTCGAGTGGCGCTGCAGGCCCGCGGAAGCCTTTTTCGGCGAGTAGGGCCGACCACAAGCCATTGCGTGCGGCATTGCCCACGCTGAGGCTTTTCGTTGCCGTGCCCAGGCATTCGACCAGGCCACTCGTCTGCGTGGCCGCGCCGCCGAGCGCCCAGACCATTCTCTCGGCATCTAGAGAGAGCATCTTGCCCGCGGCCGCTGCCGCACCGAAGCAGCCACAGGTCGAGGTGATATGCCATCCGCGCCCGTAGTGCTCCGGCGAAATGGCATTGCCGATCCGGCACTCGATCTCCACACCGAGCGTGAAGGCGAGGAGAAGCTCGCGGCCGGAAACAGAACGAAGCTCGGCCAAGGCGAAGAGTGCGGGTGCGACCGGGGCGGTCGGATGGATGACGGTGCGGAGATGCGTGTCGTCGAAGTCGAAGACGTTGCCGCTCGCCGCGTTGAGGAACGCTGCACTCAGCGCATCCAAGCGCTCCGTCCGACCAATGACAGTCGCCTGCCCGCCACGCGAAAATGCCAGAAGCGAGGCAAGCGTTTGCTCGACCGCATCTTCGCGGCAACCGGAAAATGCCGTCGCTACGAAGTTCAGGATCGAGCGCTTGGCCTCGTGCCGGACTCGGTCCGGAAGCTGATCCCATTGCGTGCTGGCAATGAAGTTGCCGAAGGTTCTCGTAAGGTCAGTCGGAGGGGACATTGTTTTGCTTCTGATGAGTATTGCGGGGAGACGAGAGAGGCGCATCTGGCTGGCACGGTTCTACCCCGCGCGCCGTCCCTTGGATTGTAACCATATCAGCACGGCAGTATGCAGAAACGCGGTATCGAATGCCTGTCAGAACGTGCAATAAGACGGGTAAGCTGCGAAGAGTGCACCGCAGCAGTGTCAATCAAGGAATCCCACGGAGCGAAAAAATGAAGCGCATTCTCGGTATGGTTCTCGGCGCGGCCATCGCGACTTTTCCCATCACCGTTCAGGCAGAAACCAAGGAGCTGCGCGTACCGCTGGGCGCTGGTGGGTTCGGCTTCCTGCCGCTGCACATGATGAAGGAGCATAAGCTTATCGAGAAGCACTCGGCCGCCGCCGGCGTGCCGGTGACCGTGAACTGGGCCAACGTCGGCGGCCCCTCGGTCATGAACGAGGCCCTGCTCTCGGGCTCGGCGGACTTCATCTCGGCTGGCCCGCCGGCCTTCCTCACGCTCTGGGACCGCACCAAGGGTACCCCGATCGAGGTCAAGGCGGTGGCCGGCATGAGCTCCATGCCTATGTACCTGAACACCACTGCCGAGCACCTCAAGACGCTCGACGACATCAAGGCCGATGACAAGATCGCCGTCACGGCGGTGAAGGTCTCGATCCCGTCGATCATCATGCAGATGCACGCGCTGCAGAAGTACGGCAAGGGCGAGGTGTTCCGTTTCGACCGCAATACCGTCTCCATGACGCACCCCGACGGCGTCATCGCCATGCTCTCGGGCAACAAGCAGATCACCGCGCACTACACTTCTCCGCCGTTCCATCAGCGCGAGATCAAGGAAAAGGGCGTCCGGACCATCCAGACGACTGACGACATCATGGGCGGCTCGACCACCTTCACGATGATCTCGACGACCGAACGCTTCCAGAAGGCGAACCCGAAGGTGTTCGGCGCCTTCCTCGCCGCACTCAAGGAATCGCACCAGATGATCGCCGCCGACAAGCAGGGCGCTGCCAAGGTCCTGCTCGACTCCATGGGCGGCAAGGGCTGGGAGATCAGCGAGCTCGTCGCCATCCTCAACGACAAGGACATCAAGTACACGACGGCGCCCGACAACCTGATGAAGTATGCCGAGTTCATGAACAGCATCGGCACGCTCAAGAACAAGCCAGCCAACTGGAAGGAGATGTTCTTCCCCGAGATGCACGACCAGAGCGGCAGCTGACATCCGCGCGCCGCGCATCTCCTGCATGATCTCAGGGCGGGCCATCGGCGCCCGCCCTCACCGTTCTCATTGGGCCTCCTAGTAATGCATTCCATGCACGATAAACCCGATGCCGATCCCCTGCTCGCGGTGAAAGGCGTCACCCTGCAGTATCGAACGCGCGATCATCTGGTCACGGCGACCTACCGCGTGAGCTTCAACGTCCATCGCTCCGATCGCTTCGTGATCGTCGGGCCCTCCGGCTGCGGGAAGTCGACGCTGCTGAAGGCGGTCGGCGGCTACATCCGGCCCGTCGAGGGCGAGATCCGCTTGAACGGCACGCCGATCTCCAAGCCGGGCCCGGATCGCGTGCTCGTGTTCCAGGAGTTCGACCAGCTCCTGCCCTGGAAGACCGTCAAGCAGAACATCACGTTCGCGCTCACGGCGAGCGGCCGCCTCAGCAACCGCGAAGCTGAAGATCGGGCCATGCACTACATCGGCAAGGTCAACCTGACGGGCTTCGCCGACAGCTATCCGCATACGCTTTCGGGCGGCATGAAGCAGCGCGTCGCCATTGCCCGCGGTATGGCCATGGAGCCGGACATCCTGCTCATGGACGAGCCCTTTGCCGCCCTCGACGCGCTGACGCGCGGCAAGATGCAGGAAGAGCTGCTGCAGCTTTGGGACGACACCAAGTTCACGGTGCTCTTCGTCACCCACTCTATTCCCGAAGCCGTGCGCGTTGGCAGCCGCATTGTGCTGCTGAGCGCGCATCCCGGGCAGGTAAAGGCTGAGATGAACTCCTTTGGCGCCGACACGCTCGATGAGGGCGGCAAGCTGCTCAAGGATAAGATCGAGGATCTTCTGTTCGACACGCCGGCCAGCCAGAGGAGCGCCACCCATGTCTGATGCATCCTCTGGCGCGGCGCTCGCGCGGCCCGAGATCTACAACACCGTTTCCACGTCAGGTATCGGCGTCGTCCAACGGCCGCTCGGGCTTTGGGAGCGCATCATCGGCTATGGTGCCGTGCGCAAAGCGTTCCTGCTCGTCCTGATCGCGCTCGCCTGGGAGTTCTATGCCCGCTGGCTCGGCAACAGCCTGATCTTCCCGACCTTCGGCGACACCGTTTCCGCGCTGGTGACGGGCATCGCCTCCGGCGAGCTCGTGCGCTCGGCCTGGTTCAGCATCAAGCTGCTGCTGCAGGGCTATGTGATCGGCCTCGTGCTCGCGGCCGCCTTCACCGCCTTCGCGAGTGCGACACGCATCGGCGCCGATCTGCTCGAGACGCTGACTTCGATGTTCAATCCGCTCCCCTCGATTGCGCTGTTGCCGCTCGCCATGATCTGGTTCGGCCTAGGCAATCCGAGCATCGTATTCGTGCTCATTCACGCCGTGCTGTGGTCGGTGGCGCTCAATACCCATGCCGGCTTTCGCGCGGTCAGCCCCACGTGGCGCATGGTCGGGCAGAACTACGGCCTGAGCAAGATCGGGTATGTCGTGCGCATTCTCATTCCCGGTGCCTTCCCGAGCATCCTGACGGGGCTCAAGATTGGCTGGGCCTTTGCCTGGCGCACGCTCATCGCGGCGGAGCTTGTGTTCGGCGCCAGCGGCGGCGATGGCGGGCTTGGCTGGTACATCTTCCAGCACAAGAACCAGCTCGACATTCCGAGCGTGTTCGCGGGCCTGCTGACTGTGATCATCTTCGGGCTCGTGGTCGAGAACGTCGTCTTCCGTCTCCTTGAGCGCAGCACTGTCCAACGGTGGGGCATGCAGACGTAGTCGAGTTGGAGGAAAAGATGGCTTTGCTGGCGCGCTTTTCCTTATCACTCTCCAGTATCGCCGTCGCAGCCGTGCTATCGAATGCGGCACTGGCCGCGCCGGATGAGCTGCTTCTTGGCAAGGCGGCCGGATACCCCATCGGTACCGGCCGCACATGGTTCTACGACGAGAGTACCCGTGTCGGATCGTTCAGTCATCTCGACCGCATTCTGCCTCACAATACCCTAAGGAAGTCGGCCTCGCCTTCGAGCCTCGAACGTGCAGAACGCCCGCCGACTCTCACCTATCGATTTCAGCAGCAGACACTGACGATTGCGAACTTCCTCGATCGCCAGCGGGTCACTGGCCTCATGGTCATCAAGGATGGGCAGGTGCTCGCCGAGCACTACCAGTACGACCGCAATGCGTCTCACCGGCTTGTTTCGCACTCCATGGCGAAATCGATAACCAGCGTCGCCATCGGCTTTGCTCTTGCCGAGAAGAGGATCAAGTCGCTCGACGACAAGGTCGCCACGTACGTGCCGAAGCTCGCAGGATCGGCCTACGGGGAGACGACGATCCGCAACATCTTGCGCATGTCGTCGGGGGTGAAGTTCAGCGAGAGCTACGACGGCAAAGACGACCTCGCCCGCTTCACATCGGTGCGGGGAAAGGATGGGACCATCGCCGCGCTCAAATTATTCCAGCAGCGGGAGGCACCAGAGGGGACGCGCTTCAAGTACGCGACGGCGGAGACTGTGGTCCTCGTTGCCCTTCTGCGGGAGGTGATTGGCGGGCCCATCAGCGACTATCTCGCCGAGCGGCTCTGGCAACCAATTGGAGCCGAGGCCGACGCCACGTGGATCACGACGCGTTCTGATGGCTATGAGAACGGTGGCGGCAGTTTCAACGCCGTTTTGCGCGACTATGGCCGCCTCGGCGTCTTGCTCGCCAACGATGGCCGCGTCGGCAGCAAGCAGGTCCTGCCGAAGGACTATCTGATCGAGGCGACTGACTGGCGCCGTCATCCCGAGGCTTTCCAGCCGCGCAAAGCGACGTCGTACTTCGGCTATGGCTACCAGTTCTGGACATATCCTGCCGAGAAGCGCCGCTTCGCCTTGCTCGGCGTCTACGGGCAGTCGATCTTTGTCGATCCGGAGCTGAAGCTCGTGCTTGTCATCACCGCCGTCGCTCACAATGCAAGCGTCGGAAAGGAGAGCTTTGCCTCCGAGCGCGACGCGCTCTGGCGCGGCCTCGTCGGCACGTTCGGCAAGTGGTGATCACCGAGCTTTCGGCGATCTGAGTTCGCATCCACTGTTGTCAATTGAGAACGTTGCACTCCGCGTGCACGTGCGGGAACGCGCATCTGTTCCATGCCCACGCACGCGACGTTTGACTCAAGAAATGAACTATGGTTCATTGCCATGAACCACGGTTCATTCTTTGGGCGTCATGGTCTATCGCCGCACACCTGCCGTCGTCACGCGTCTCGAAGACAACCGGTCGCGCATCCTGGCCGCTGCGCGCGATCTCGTTGCGGAAGGCGGATGGCAACATGCACACGTCGCAAGCGTCGCTCGGAAGGCGGGTGTCGCAACCGGCACCGTCTATCGCTATTTCCCGTCCAAAGCTGAGTTGTTTGCCGAGGTGCTAGCGAATGTCTCTCGCCGTGAGCGAGATGTCGTAGCGGCCATCGTCGATGGCGAAGGCACGCCTTCCGTTCGTCTCCGCGGTGCGGTGGAGGCATTTGCGAAGCGCGCGCTGCAAGGACGCCGGCTTGCCTATGCGTTGATCGCCGAGCCCTGCGAACCGGAGATCGATCGGGCGAGGCTCGTCTGGCGCGGTGCTCTCTGCGAGGAGTTCGTGCGGATTATCGAGATCGGGCAGCAGCAGGGCTCGTTCCGTGCCTGCGATGCGCGCATCGTCGGCACCTGCGTCGTGGGCGCTTTTATGGAGGCGCTGGTTGGCCCTCTCGCACCCGAGGATCTGGGCGACGACGCGGTCGCGCAGGCCCTGATCCGGGAAATCTCGGATACGTGTCTGGCGATCGTCGCGCTGTCTCGCCCCGCCGGTCGGTTGAGGAGGATCGCATGAGAGAAGCAGAAACTTCGTCAGCTCCCTTTGCCGTCATCAATCAGGCCAAGCCCGCAACAGGCTGGAACGCTTTCACGGATGATCCGCTGCTGACATCGATTGCTCAGAAGTTCGCACCTTGGATTCAAGTGCGCGCCGCCGAGCTCGGCGCACACGCCGGAAATGCAAACACGCAAGAGCTCGCGCGGCTTGCCAACAAGCATGGTCCGGAGCTCAGAACGCACGACCGCTTCGGCAACCGCATCGACTGGGTCGACTTACATCCTGCGTGGCACGAGTTGATGGCACTGGCGATGCATCACGAGGTCCACGGCATTGCATGGACCTCGCGCCGGCCGGATGCGCATGCCGCGCGCGCGGTACTCTCCTATATCTGGAATCAGATCGAGAATGGCGTCGGCTGTCCCATGGGCATGACCTACGCGGCCTATCCTGGCTTGTCGCAGCCGGAGTTCACGCCCTGGCGCGAGAAGATCATCTCGCGACTCTACGACAACCGTCCGTTGCCACTGCACCGCAAGACCGGTGCGACCATCGGCTATGCCATGACGGAAAAGCAGGGCGGCTCGGACTTGCGCCAGACGCAAACCACCGCGCGCTTTCTGGAATCCACCAAAGACGGCCGCGTTTATCTATTAAATGGCCACAAGTGGTTCTTCTCGGTGCCGCAGTCGGATGGCTTCTTCACGCTGGCGCAGACGAACTCGGGCGTGACGTGCTTCTTCGTGCCGGGCTTTCTTCCAGATGGCGCTCGCAATGCCGTGCGGATCCAGCGCCTCAAGGATAAATGCGGCAACCGCTCCAATGCCTCGAGCGAGGTCGAATATCACAACGCACTCGCTTGGCTCGTGGGCGAGGAAGGCCACGGCATCCGCGAGATCCTCAGCCATGCCCATCTGACCCGGCTCGATTTCGCCGTTGGCTCCGCCGGCCTGATGCGGCAGGCGCTGACGCTGGCGCTCAATCATACGCAAACCCGGCGCGGCTTCGGATCGCCGCTTGCCGACCAGCCAATGATGACGAACATCCTCGCCGATCTCGCCATTGATGCGGAGGCGTGCACGCTTCTGGCGTTCCGCGTCGCGCGCGCGACGGATGCCATGGAAAGCAACGAGCAGGAACGTCATCTGGCGCGCATTGCGACGCCGCTCGCAAAATTCTGGAACTGCAAGCGCGCGCCGGCCTTCGTCGCCGAAGCCCTGGAATGCCATGGAGGCAACGGCTTCATCGAGGAGAACCCCATGGCCCGTCTCTATCGCGAGGCGCCGCTCAACGGCATCTGGGAAGGCACGAGCAACATGATGTGCATGGACGTGCTGCGCAGTCTGCGCCGGGAGCCCGCCACCGCCGACGCGTTCATGGGCGAGGTCATGCGCACCAGAGGTGCCGATAAGCATCTGGACCGATGGCTCGATCGCCTTGGTAGCGATATCGGCAGGGCACGCAATGACGATGGCCACGCGCGTCGCCTATGCCGTGACATGGCCTATGCGCTCCAGGCGAGCGAGCTGCACGAACATGGACCACTGCACGTGTTCGAGACCTTCTGTCGTTCGCGCTTGGACGGGGAGGGAAGCCACGTCTACGGCGTGCTTGATGGCGCGCCGGAGCTGAAGCGCATCGTTGAGCGCGCGACCGTTCTGCGACACTAGAGGAGGGCCGATGGTGCGCTTCGATCAGAAAGTGGCCGTTGTGACGGGTGCCGGAAGCGGCATCGGCCGCGCCACAGCGCTTGCATTTGCCCGTGCCGGTGCGACCGTCGTCGCTGCGAACCGCCGCGTCGATGACGGCGAGAGCCTCGTCGCGGAGATCGCGGCCGAGGGTGGCAAGGCCCTGTTCGTGTCGACCGACGTGAGCATGCCGGCCGATATCGAGAAGTTGATGGGACATGCGGCATCGGAGCTGGGCAGCATCGATATCCTGTTCAACAACGCTGGATATCAGGAACCCCGCGTCGCTATTGCCGACACTGGTGAGGATGTCTTCGATCAGGTATTCCACACGAACACGCGCGCGACGTGGCTCGGCATGAAGTATGCGTTGGCGCACATGATGCCCAAGCGAAGCGGCGTCATCATCAACTGCGCATCGGCGAGTGGGCTGCGCAATGCCAACACCGGTTTGTCGCTCTACTCGGCATCGAAGGCTGCCGTCGTGTCGCTGACCAAGTCGGCTGCGCTCGAGTACGGTCCCGCCATCCGCATCAATGCCGTCAGCCCTGGCCGTGTCGAGACGCCCATGATGCTGGCCTCGAAGATCGCCGATATGAGCGCCGTCGCGCAGGGGCTACCCCTGAAGCGGCTCGGCAATCCGGATGAGGTTGCGAACGCTGTACTGTGGCTCGCGTCGGACGCAGCGAGTTTCGTCACGGGTCACATCTTGCAGGTCGATGGCGGGTTCGGTGCCACGTGATCGCGATGGCGCGCGCAGTCGCCTCGCGCTCGGCGGCGCCTTCCGGTGGGGCCCAGTCGGTTCGGATGGACATGCGAGCTTGCGCAGAGCCGCTCGCATGTCCACCGGCAAGGCGGCTGGAGGACCACCCGACCGCCACGATGTTCGAGGGTGGAGCGTTCGGCAAGTGTCAGCGTGTCGATAAATCCGGCATTTCCTGCCGAAGACATGGGCTGAGGTGACGGCCGCATTGGCAGGGAAAAGCCAAGCTCTCTTGCGCGCAATGGCTTGCTCATGGAAGAAAGACGCGGGCGTTCTCGCCGCAGACCTTTGGACCAACCTTGTGCGGCCGCAACGGTCGCGCAGCCTTGCCGTGGATGAACCCGTAGTGAGCCGTCCGCTCTTTCTGCCGACGCCGCGCCAGAGCATCTTCCTGGCCGTCTTGGCCCTGGCTTCGCTCGGTCATGCCTTGATCGTGCGATACTTCGCGATCGAGCAGACGTCCGTGTCGCTTGCCTGTCAGGCCGGCGCCGAGACATGGCTATGCGCCAGCATGAGGCTCTTGCTGGCACTTCATATTCCTCCGTCGCTGGGGATAGCCGCACTGATCGCGGCGGTACTCAATCTGGCGCGTCCGTCGGTCGTGCTTCTCGGATTTGCACTCGTCGCGGCGGGCCATGGTCTCGTGATCTACAACACGTCCTTGTCGGCATTGGCCGTCGCCCTGCTGTTACTCAGTTTCGCACGCCCTGCGCCCGAACCAGAGTGACTGCTAGCCCGAGCAAAGCGGCGCAGAACCATAGCGACTGCCAATTCGCGAGCCCCTCTGACCAGACAATATAGGTCGCGGACAGCACGATGGTGGCCGCTGTCAGCGTCTCCGACACTGCGCGTGTGGGGGCGCTTGTCGCGCTCGCTGCTGGATAAAGAAGCGACAGCAACAGATAGGGCACGACCGCCGCCGTAAGCGGCGCGAAGGGAAAATCCAGATAGCGCGGGTTAAAAGCGAAGCCCAAAGCCGCCTGGACCGACAGGATCGTCGTCGCCATCAACAAGATGAGAAGCGCGAGTTGCAGCGGGTGCTGCCGTCGTAGTTCGCTCACGGAAGCATTGGCGAGCAGATCGGCAAACGCTGGGGTTTTGATTCGGGCGCCGAGGGCTGCTGCGCAAGCGAGGGGCACTCCTATGGCAATGACGATCAGCATCAGTGATCGCAGGATGCCGCTCCATCCAAGACTTTCCAAAAGTGCGTTCTCGACCGTCAATCCGAGTGTCATGCCGGCGGCCGCGGCAATAACCGCGACGACTATCCTTGACGGCACGTCCAGCTCGGATGCGTTGCTGCGTCGCTGCGCCATCCGTGCGGCACCGAAAATCAACGCGGCGAACAGCACACCGCCGAGAGCCTGCCATGGCCAATGAGGATGATTGGAGACCGGCTGCCCCCAGACGAACTTGAAGCGGCGAGGCGGATCGGTGATGAACCCCCAATGGCCGCCGACGGTACCTTCGAGCAGTCGCTTCCAAGGCTGATCGAAAGCTTCGATGACATTCAGCCGGATGTTGCCGGCCTTGGTGCGGGCGAGGAGGTCGTGCATCACCTGCGCTTGGGCCGCCGGTGAGGCGCGCGCGCCCTCCCGCATACGGCCGGCGCTTGGCCAGCCAACCTCGCCGATCAGGATCTCGCGGCCGGGAAACGCTGCCGCGACCTGTCCGTAGATGGAGACGATGTGATCGGCGGCATTGCCCGCGGGGATAGGGTGATCCTCCCAATAGGGAAGGATGTGTATCGTAATAAAATCAACGCCTTGCGCCAGGGAGGAATGACGCATCCAGAACTCCCAAACGTCGGCATAGGTGACCGGCTGAGATACCTCCGCCTTCACGTCGCGAATGTAGCCCGCCAATGACTCCGGCGTGACCTCGCCCCGAAGCAGAACCTCGTTGCCGACGATCACAGACTGGACCGTCTCTGGGAAGCGCTTGGCGAGAGCTACGCCCGTCTTGATCTGCCACTCGGTGCGGTCGCGACGGTTCGAGACCCAGATCCCGAGCAGCACCTTCAGGCCGTGACGCTTGGCGATCTCGGGTACTTGGTCCAGGCCGACATCGACCGAGTAGATGCGAATGCAATCGGTCAGCTTGGCCAGATGCGCGAGGTCGTCCTCGATTTGGGCGGCGGGGATATAGGTCGAAAAATCGAGCGGCGTCTGCTGTCCGCGGAAGGGCGCATAGGAGACGCACTGGAGCCGCTCACCATGTGCGAGTGGCGAAGCCGGCATGGCAATATCCGCCCCGCGCCACCACCACGACGCGACAATGAGTGCCGCGACGGCGACGAATGAACCAACGGCTCTGTACATGCGTTAACCAAGTTCCCTTACGTGTTCCCCGTGCACGCCTTGCATTGAGCCGCTCCGTTTGTCACCTAGAGTCGATCTGCAATGGATGCATTTCTGACACGATTTGTCTCCCCCATGACAGAAACGATTTCGCGCCGCAAAACTGACCAAATCGCTCCTCACGGTCGCGTGACCTGAAGAGGTGCGACTGATGCAACATACCGGATGCCATGCCGTTTTCCCTTCGCCTACTGATGTCGACGCTCGGCCTGCTCGTGCTCGTGTCGGCTCCCAATCCACAGCCGGCCGTGGCGCAATCCGGGGACACTAAAGAGAAGACGGACCAATCTGCCGATAGAGGAAGGGACGCACAACGCAGCAAGGATGAGTTCGCCGAGGCGGCCAAGGTGCTTTCCGGTCCATCGGGACAGCCCGAGTGCGTATGGCTCGGTCGTCGTATTGTCGGGCTTCTATGGCGCGACGATATCGATACGGCGGCACGCCATATGAGCTTCTACGATCGTTTCGGATGCCCCGGAGGGCATATTCAGGTTGCGTTCAGGTGCGTTATACGACAAGGCACCATTGATGCCAAAGCGCCGGAGAGCCTAGCCGCACGCGCGCACGCGTGCTGGATTGATCCAAAAACGTCGCCCGAACCAACGGCGACAAATTCGCCCGGGGGCGAAGCGACCAAATAGTCAGATGCGCGTTTGTTGATGACGAGTCCTGTCATTCCGACGGGAACGTATGACTGCGTGAAGCTCCTTCGCTCTCTGGGATCAACTGTCCATGCGGACTATAGCTGCGATCTGCGCGCTGGTTACGTGTGTCCACGCCGGGTTCTGGTATTTCACCAGGGCTGAGCTGGCGGCCCCCGATTTCAACGATCAGCTGGCGAGCGTGTCGTACACGCCGTTCGACGGCTCCGCACATCCCGACAGTGGCACGCGCACGACGACCGAGCAGGTCCGCGCCGACCTTGCCGCGATCGCCCCGATAACGCGGGCGGTCCGCACATACTCCTCGACCGGCGGGTCGGAGCTGATCCCGGAAGCGGCTGCCGAGTTCGGCCTCAAGGTTTCCGTCGGCGCCTGGATCGACAAGTTCGACGACCGCAACGAGCGCGAACTCCGCGCCGTCATCGATCTGTCGCGCACCTACCGGAACGTCAACAGTGTCATCGTCGGCAACGAGACCATCTACCGTGCCGATCAGACCGTCGGCGACCTCATCAAGAAGATCCAGCGGGTCAAGCGCTCGGTCAATGTGCCGGTCAGCACGGGCGAGATCTGGAATGTCTGGCTGGAGCACCCCGAGCTTGTCTCGGCCGTCGACTTCATTGCCGCGCACGTCCTGCCGTATTGGGAAGGAATTTCCGAGAAGGAAACGCTCGCCCAGACGCTGCGCATCTATGACCAGCTTCGTCGAGCCTATCCGGGCAAGCGCATCGTGATCGCCGAGTTCGGCTGGCCGAGCGCTGGCCACAACCGTCGCGCCGCCAATCCCGGACCTCTCATCCAGGCCCAAGTGCTGCGCGAGTTCCTGAGCACGGCCAACCAGCTCGGGATCGAGTACAACATCATCGAGGCCTACGATCAGCCCTGGAAGACCTTCGAAGGCGGCGTCGGTCCGTACTGGGGAATGTACGATACCTCGCGGCAGCCGAAGTTCGCCATGAGCGGGCCGATCTTCGACCCCGACCATTGGAAGCTCGGTCTTCTCGCGCTCCTGGTCGGCATCGTCCTATCCGTCCCCATTCTCTCGATTGCCGGCGCGACAGCGGCGCAGGTTGGACTTCTGGCATCGTCCGCGCACATCGTCGGCGCCTGGGCGTCCTACGTCTTCGGCTTTTGGAGCGGGCACTACTTCGTGACCGGCGCGGCCATCGCCTTTGGCGTGGGCACGCTGCTGCTCGTGCCGCTGGTGATCATCGCCCTTGCCCGCATCGACGAGATCGCGGCCATTGCCTTCGGCCGCAGGCCGCAGCGCCTGCTCGGCCTGCCCGATGGCGCCCAGCCAGCCTCGTTCGTGCCGAAAGTTTCGATCCACATTCCGGCGTACCGGGAACCCCCGGAAATGCTGAACGCGACGCTCGATTCCGTCGCGTCACTCGACTATCCGAACTTCGAATGTGTTCTGGTCATCAACAATACGCCCGATCCGGCGTTCTGGCGCCCGGTCGAGGAGCATTGCCGCACGCTCGGCGACCGCTTCAAGTTCGTGCGGGAGGACCAGCTTCAGGGCTTCAAGGCGGGCGCGCTGCGTCTCGCGCTCGAACATACCGCGCGCGACGCCGAGATTATCGGCATCCTCGATGCCGACTACGTCGTGAACGCCGACTGGCTGAGAGACCTCGTCCCGGCCTTTGCCGATCCGAAGGTCGGTCTGGTGCAGGCACCGCAGGATCACCGCGATGGCGATCGCACCGTCATGCATCACGTGATGAACGGCGAGTATGCGGGCTTCTTCGACATCGGCATGGTCCAGCGCAACGAGGTCAATGCCATCGTCACGCACGGTACCATGTGTATCATGCGCCGTTCGGCCATGGAAAGTGCGGGTGGCTGGTCGAGCGACACGATTTGCGAGGATACCGACCTCGGGCTCTCGATGCTCGAGCGCGGGTGGGTCACGCACTACACGAACCGCCGCTATGGTCGCGGCCTGCTGCCGGATACGTTCACATTCTACAAGCGGCAGCGTAACCGCTGGGCCTCCGGTGGCGTGCAGATTGCCAAGAAGCACTGGGCGCAGTTCAAGCCTGGCGCGCGTGCGCTGAGACCCGAGCAGAAGCGTGCCTTTGCGCTGGGCTGGCTGACGTGGATGGGAGCCGAGACCGTCGGTGTCGCGGTCGCTATCCTTAACCTCCTTATGGTTCCGTTCGTCGTGTTCGTCGGCAATATCGTGCCGGATAAAGTGCTGACCGTGCCGATCATCGGCGGGTTCGTCGTAACACTGGCCCACTTCATTGCGCTTTACAGATTGCGCGTGAAGATCACGCCAAGCGCGATGATCGGGTCACTATTCGCGGCCATGTCGGTCCAATGGACGATCGCGCGCGCGGTCGCATCGGGTCTGCTCAAGGACTCGCTTCCCTTCGTCGTGACGGCCAAGGGCGGCGCCGCGCGGCGCACGAGCGACTTCCCGGCGTTCTGGGAGGCCGTGATCGGCGTCTTACTGTTTGCGAGCGCAGTTCTCATCTACTGGACGAACTGGGAGCGCGTGCAGGAGATCTACTTCTTTGCCGGCGTCCTCTTCGTGCAGTCGCTTCCGTTCCTCGCGGCAGCCGGCCTCGCAGCACTGGAAGGTTCACGCCTCAATCAGTTCGCGTTCTGGATCGGTCTTCGCAGTGCCGTGGTCGGCCTCGCGCCCCGTCGCACGGCGAAGCCACTGGCACCCGAGGGACCACATCCCATGTAGGGCTGTCACAGACGGCCACACACACTTACGCCGCGCACTCGGCTTGACTGGATGCGCGGCGCATTCGTTTTCAAGGATGCCTATTTCGCAGCGCTCGTTCCGGGCAGTGTGCCGGCAATGCACTCCGCCTCAGGATTGCAGTTTGAGCACCAGCTCGCCATTCCAGCTCCGTCAGGTTGGCTCGCTTGGGGGTCGTAGCCGCAGCAGCCAGAGACTTGCCGCACCGATCAACATTGCGCCGCCACCGTAAATGGCGAGCGGCGAGAGGATCGGGAAAATCAGCCCCGCAGCGATCGGCCCAGCACCCGCACCGATGTCGCGCCACGTCGCCTGACGCGCCAACGCCGACACGCGCTGTGCGCCGGGGAACATCTCGGCAACCACCGGTGCCGAGAGCGGGCCCGCAATTGCCCTGAGCACGATAGTCCCCATGGCGCCGACCCAGAGCCATAGCCCGGACCCTGCGAGGAAGAGCAGCGCGACGGCGGTCGCAAGCGACATGGTGATGAGCACGGGGAGTGCTCCGAAACGCCGTCCAAGCTCGCCGCCCACCGGTGCGAAGAGGATCTCCGTGCCGTAGCGCATCGACATCGCAAGGCCGGCAGCAAGGACCGCGCCCGTCGGAAAGCTGGCGGCCGCAAGAAGCCCGAGGCCGAAGATGAAAAGCCCGTCAATCGTGAAGCCTATCGAGAACGACCAGATGCTGATCGGGCCGGGTTTCTCGAAGCGCGGTCCGCCGGCCAGCCGTGCCGGCTCGCGTTGTGCGGCGATCCGATAAGCGAACAGCGGTGCAAGCAAGGCAACGGCTGTCAGAACGAGAAACACGCTTCTTGGACCGAGTGCGGTCGCGAGCAGCGCGCCGGCGATGAGGCTTACCGTAGGTCCGACCGCAATGATGGCGCGCGACCGGCCGACCCGTGCCGGCGCACCGACGATCACCGAAGTCGGCAGCGCTTGGTTGGCGATGTTCATGGCGGCATAAGACAGGCCCCATATGAGCCGTGCGATCAGAAGTAACCAGATGCCGGAAGCGATGGCGTAGATGAATGTCGAGATGATCGCGCCGACGGACGCCACCAGGCACGCGGTGCGCGGTCCATGCGTGGCATAGAAGCGGCCAACCCACCCGTAACCCGCGATGCGAATGAGCCGGTTTGCCGCCAGAAGGATGCCCGCCTCGGGGAGGCTCACGCCGAACGTCGTCGCGTAGATCGGGAGCAGGAGATAGAGCAGCGTGTCGCCGGGCAACGCGAGTGAAAGCGTTAATGCGGCGTCGCGCGACGAGGCGTCCGCCTGCCGCGCTAAGCTTTGATCGTGGGACGGCGGCGTTGCGTTGGTGTCGTTCACGTCGTGCGCCGTGCGGCTGGTGCTGCACCGGTCGGGCAGCGGGCCGGCCAGAATAGGTATGACGAGGACGCACGCAAGCGCGTTCTGGGCTTCGGTGAACTGAACGGTTGCTATCTCGCGCAGCGGAAGCGAGCTCTGGAATCCGGCGGGTGCACCAGGAAAAGCTTACGAATCAAGTCATCTTCAAGCTGAAGGCAGTTAAGCTGCCGCAGGCTTTGCCTTTGCTGCTGTGGCCAGTACCTGGAGCCGCCTTCGAACAACCGGATCGATGCCTGCCCCACCCGCAGCCGGCCAAGGTGGGATTTCATCCTGACGATGGCACGCAACCTGTCGGCCATCCTCCAGCGTGCGGGCTTGCGGCGTCTCCGCACGGCAGCGCGCCTCGGCGTAAGGGCATCGCGGATGAAAACGGCAGCCGCTTGGAGGATTGAGAGGGCTCGGCACATCGCCCTGTGCAATGGTGCGCCTTTCCCGACCCGCTTCGGCGCGCGGCACGGCCGAAAGCAGCGCACGCGTGTAGGGATGACGCGGCGATGCCGTGACGGCGTACTTGTCGCCGATCTCGACGATCTCGCCGAGGTACATGACTGCGATGCGATCCGCGATGTGACGCACGACGGCAAGATCGTGTGCAATGAAGATATAGCTGAGGCCGAACTGCTGCCTGAGATCGACGAGCAGATTGATGACGTGGGCCTGGATGGAGACGTCGAGCGCCGAGACCGGCTCGTCGCAGACGATCAGCTCAGGACGCGTCGACAGAGCGCGCGCGATCCCGATCCGCTGCCTCTGCCCGCCGGAAAATTCGTGCGGATAGCGATCCGCGTGATAGGGCGCCAAACCCACCACGGACAGCAGCTCGTTGACGCGCCGCTCAGTGTCCTTGGGGGATAATCCGAGATGCAATTCAATGGGTTCGGACAGAATGCGGCGGACCGAGAGCCTCGGATGCAGTGACGCAAAGGGGTCCTGAAAGATCATCTGCATGCGCCGCCGAAGCTTTCGCAATGTCTCGCGATCGAGGCTCAGCACGTCGATGCCGTCGAAGCGAACGGAGCCCGATGTCGGCTCGATCAGGCGCAGCAACAATCGACCCAGAGTCGACTTTCCGCAACCGGACTCGCCCACAACCGCAAGCGTCTCGCCTTTCTGCAGCGTCAGCGAAATGCCGTCGACGGCGCGGACAGATCCGATCTCGCGTGGAAAGATCAACCCACGCCGCACGGGAAAATGCTTGGTGAGCGTATCGACCGCTAGGAGCTGCTTGCCGGTCATATCACGACCCGTGCTTCTCTATGGGCGCCAGCCAGCACGCAACTTCATGGCCTGAGGCCACCGACCTCAGCGGTGGTTCCTCGGCAGTGCACTTGGACGTTGCGAGCGTGCAGCGCGGACTAAAACGGCAACCGGCAGGCATATGCGCTGGATGTGGAACCGAACCCGGAATGGTCAGTAGCCGCTCGGCATCATCGTCGAAGCGCGGGACGGATGCGAGCAGGCCGAGCGTATAGGGGTGCTGCGCATCGGAGAAGATGGCATCTACGGGCGCTGTTTCCACCACGCGCCCCGCGTACATGACGACCACGCGGTGCGCGTTTTCCGCAACGACGCCGAGATCGTGGGTGATGAGGATGATGGCGGTCTTGAGCTTATCCTGCAGGCTTCTCAGCAGCTCCAGGATCTGCGCCTGGATCGTCACGTCGAGTGCCGTCGTCGGCTCGTCGGCGATGAGCAGCTTCGGGTCGCACGCGAGCGCGATCGCGATCATCACGCGCTGGCGCATGCCGCCGGACATCTGGTGCGGGAATTCATCGACACGCGTTTCCGGGCTTGGAATGCGCACGAGGCGCAGCATCTCGATGGCGCGCTCGCGAGCCTGAGCATCCGTCATGCCCTTGTGCCGCTTGAGGCCTTCGGCAATCTGAGCGCCGACGCGCGCCACAGGATTGAGCGACGTCATCGGCTCCTGGAAGATCATGGAGATCTCGGCGCCGCGCAGATCCTCGATCTCGCGTCGCGATTTGCCGATCAGCTCGTCGCCGGCATAGCGTATGGAGCCTGCTACCGTCTCGCCCGGCGGCTCCGGCACGAGGCGCATGATTGACATGGCGGTCACGCTCTTGCCGCATCCGGACTCGCCGACGATGGCCAGTGTCTTGCCGGCCTCAACGCTGAAGGATACGCCGTCGACGGCCTTGAACAGTCCGCCCGAGGTCTTGAAGTAGGTCTTAAGTCCATCGACGGAGAGAAGCGGGGTCGCCGTTGCCTGCACTGATGTGTCGGGCTTTTCCTGCACGAGTACGCTCATTCCGAGCCGCCGTAGACGAGCGGGGATACATCGAGATGAGAGCGCTTGCCCCAATCGAGCTGGCGGACCTGTGGCAGACCGCGCTGCTGCGCCTCGTCGAGCTCGGCAGCAGCCGTGACATAGTCCATGGTCGTGACCGTGCCATCCTTGACGACCTGCTTGCCGTCCACGAACACGTGCCGGACCGCGCGATCCGCGGCCACATAAATCAGGCTGCGTAGGGGATCGCGGACTGGACGCATGGACGGGTGGGTCGTGTCCACGAGCACAAGGTCGGCTTTGGCGCCGACGGCGAGACGCCCGATGTCATTTCGGCCGAGCGCACTGGCGCCGCCGAGCGTCGCGGCATTGAACACGTCGCTCGTCCGAAGGTCATAGGGATTGCTCGCGACGATGCGTGACGCATAGAGCGCGTGGCGCAGCTCCTCCAGCATGTTGTGCGGATAGGTATCCGTGCCGATGCCGAGTTTCACGCCGCGTCGGAAGTAGCTCCCGAGCGTCTGCAGCGTGATGCCGCGCCGGACGAACACGGTCGGGCAGTGCGCGACGAAGGTACCGCGCTCAATGATCGTGCCGAGATCGTCGCGCTTGGGCCAGTGCGCGGATGTGTGATGATCGAGGAAGATGCTGTGCCCGATGATGCTTTGCGGGCCAAGAACGCCGAGCGAGTCGAGCCACTCGATGGGCGTCATACCATGACGGCGCGTGATCTCGTGGAACTCGACGACCGACTGCGCGGCATGGATCTGAAACGGAACCTTGAGCCGCACGGCTTCGGCATAGCTGTCGCGGATCAGCTCGGCTGAGCAGGTGTCGATCTGCGACGGCGCGACCATGCCGGAAAGCCTGCCGCTCGGATGCCGGCCGGCAGCCGCTACAACCTCCAGCGCCACGTCCATGGCCTTTCGGCCGGCGACTTCGTCCCACTCGTACTTCACGAGATAGCCGTTGTCGGTGTACCAGCGCGCGTCGCGATACATGGGCGCCAGCACCGCGCGCAGGCCGCTCGCGGCCATGGCCTCGATCCAGCCATCATGAGCAACGGAAAGATCGACGAGCGTGGTCACGCCCGACATGAGCGCTTCGCTGAGAGCGACTTTGAGGGCGGCCTTCTGGCCGGGTCCGTCCGGCCGCAGCAGCGGCATGATCTCGTACAGCGAGGAATTGTAGAGCTTCGGTGAGCCTATCTCGTCGTTCCAGCCCTTGTTGATGGGCTCGTAAGCTGGGTGCGAGTGAATATTGACGAGGCCCGGCATTACAAGGAAGCCGCGGCCGTCGATTTCGCGCTCGGCTGTTCCGGTGAACGTGCCGCCGACATGAGACAGTGCCCCGTCGGCAAAGGCGACGTCGCCCTTCGTATAGGTGTGCGACTTGCCGTCGAAGGCGACGATCCAGTCGGCATTGCGAACGACTGTTAGGCTCATCATGTCCGGCCGATGCTATGCGATTCATCCTGCGGCTTTTGCCGAAGGTCATCAGGAGCCCGCGCACGCAAGTGACAAACGCGCGGGCTCCGGCAGTGCCGTCACTTCGATGCGAACTTGATGTCCAAGCCTTTGTACAGTCCGCAGCCGTAGATATTGTGGGCTTTGATCGGCGCGAGCTTCGCCGAATAGCCGATCTTCATCGGCTCATGATAGAGCGGGATCCATACGGCGGCCTTGTGCACCTGCTCGAGTACCTCGCCATAGGCGGCAGCGCGGACATCGTCGGTCGTCGCGGCCATGCCACGATCGAGCAGCTGGTCGGTCTTGGCATCCTTCCAGTTCATGCGGTTGGGCGTTGGAACATTGGCCGAGCGGAAGTACAGGTTCAGAGCGTCGCCTGCCGAGATGTACGGATAGCTCATGCCGAACATGTCGAACTCCTGCGTGGCGAGTTTGCCCCAGACTACCGTAGCATCGAAGAGCTGAAGCTTGAGATCGATGCCGACTTTGCGCAGATCGCCTTGGACGGCCTCCGCAAGCTTCTGCCAGGTCGAGCCGGTGAAGCCGTAGAATGTCGGCTCGATCTTCTTGCCATTGCGCTGACGGAACCCGTCGGGACCCTTCTTGAAGCCCGCCTCGTCCAGCAGCTTGTTGGCTTCGGCGAGGTTGGTCTTGATCAGGTCGGCTTCGACCTTCGGATTCCAGTCGAGCGCCTGCTGGCTGATGTAGCTGTACGCGGGCTGCACTTCGCCGAAATAGAGGTTCTTCGCGATGGCGCCTTGATCGACGGCCATGACCATGGCACGACGCAGCGTCTCGTCGTTCACCTCCGACTTGTCGATCTTGAAGCCCATGAAGTACGTCCAAAATGCTTCCTTGGACTCGATGAGCTTGGTGTTGGGATTGCTGCGGATCGTGCGGAAGCCCGAGTAGGGAATGTACTGCGTGACCTGGCTCTGGCCGGTCATGAGCGCTGCAAGCCGCGTGTTCTCCTCGGGCACGATCTTCCAGACGATCTCCTGCACCTGAGCCGGGCCCCTGTTCTCGTAGATCGGTGGCCCCCAGGTATAAGCGTCATGACGCTTGATCTTCATTTCGTTGCGCGGCGTCCACTCGACCCAGCAGAACGGACCGGTGCCATTGAATCCCTTGACGCCGAAATCAGCGCCGAGCTTGGCGAGAGTATCCTTGTCGATCACGACCGCGAAGCTCTGCGTAAGCTGATAGAGCAGTTCCGAATATGGTGCAGTGAGCTTGTACTCGACGGTGTAATCGTCCTTAGCGATCACATCCTCGACTTTGCCGGCGCGCCAGCGGACAGGCGACTTGGTCTCGGGATTGATCCATCGCTTGAGTGAGAAGGCCACGTCCTCGGCCTTCATGGGCTTGCCGTCGCAGAACTTGACGTCCTTGCGCAGGTTGAACGTGTACGTGAGCCCGTCGGGGGAGACCGTCCAACTGTCGGCGAGGCTTGGCTTGATGGTCTTCATGTCGTAATCGAGCGACACGAGGGTATCGCCCAGCATGAACAGAACTTCGGATGCTGCGCGCGCCGTGGAGCGGTGCGGATCATAGCGGTCGCTGTCGACTTCGCGGACAACCGTAATGGATTGTGCAATGGCTGGCGCAGCGGCGAGCGACGCGCTGATGGCCGCTGCTGCGAGCATCAGATGCCTTCGGGTTCGACTCATGGCTTTGAACACTCCGGGTCTCCAACGGTTGTCGTGGTGATCACATATTTCGCATTCTCGGATCGAGCGCGTCGCGCAGGGCATCGCCCAGCATGTTGGCGCACAGCACGATCATGAAGATCGCGAGGCTCGGAATGGTCGAGATATGCGGCGCAAAGAACAGCGCGTCTCGGCCCTGAGCGGCCATCATGCCGAGCTCGGCCATGGGCGGTCGTGCACCAAGCCCAAGAAAGCTCAAGGCTGCGCCGATCAGGATGACCTGACCGAAGCGCAGCGTCAGAAAGACGAATACTGAGCCGATGCAGTTGAGGCCGAGGTAACGAATGATGAGGTGGCGATCGGAGAGTCCGATGGCGCGACCCGCCTCCATGTACTCCTGGCTCATGACCACCACTGCCGTCGAGCGCGTGACGCGCGCGACGTCCGGCACGGTTGCTATCGAGAGCGCGATGATGATCGGCACGATGCCGGGACCGATCACTGCAGCGATTGCGAGCCCGAAGAGAATGGCCGGAAATGACAGCAGTACGTCGACAAACCGCATAATCGGCGGATCGAACTTCTTGAAGTAGGCCGCAAGAATGCCGAGCACGACACCGGCGCCGCCACCGAAGAATACGCCTAGCAGGCCTGTGAGCAACGTCGCCTGCGTTCCATAGAGCAGGCGCGAGAGGAGGTCGCGACCCTGCTGGTCCGTGCCGAGCAGGAACTCAGAGGTGCCACCTTCCATGAAGGCTGGAGGGATGAACGGCGCATAGCCCGTTTCGTACGGATCGTACGGTGCAATGAAGGGAGCAAGCAGCGAGGCGGCGACTATAGTCACGAGAATGCCGCCCGCGATAAGGACAGTGCTGTCGCTGGCCAAACGTCGCAGGAGACCCACGGGCCGGGGCAGTGGCGTCGAGCTCTCGATATCCGTGGAGGTCATCGGTGCTGCACCCGCGGATCGAGGAGCCCATAGAGCAGATCTACAATCAGGTTGATGACGAGAAAGGCGATGGCGAGCGAGAGGATGGCCCCCTGTGCGAGCGGCATATCGCTCGCGAGAATGGCCCCAACCGCCAGCCGCCCGACGCCGGGCCACGAGTAGATGCTCTCGGTGACGACAGCCCCTCCCAGCAGGTAGCCGGCTTGCAGGCCGACCAAGGTCACTACGGGTATGAGTGCATTTCTGAGTGCGTGCCGAATGATCACCGTCTTCTCGCGCAGCCCTTTGGCACGAGCCGTACGGATGAAGTCCGCCTTGAGGACGTCGAGCACCGACGCGCGCGTCATGCGCGCCACCGGACCCACGAATATAAAACCCAGCGTCATGGCGGGGAGTGTGATGTGCCTAAGTCCCTCGAGCGTCCAAAGCGGTCCGCCGCGTCCAAGGAAAGGCAACAGTTGCCACTTGTAGCCGAGGTACTGCATGAGCAGCAGGCCGATGAAGAAGACCGGCATGGATACGCCGGCGACGGAGAACGCCATCACGACACGGTCGATGAGGCCGCGCTGGAATACGGCGGCGATGGTCCCCATCGCGATGCCCGCAGGCACGGCCCAGGCGAGGCAGGCGATCATCAGCTCGGCCGTGGCCACCATCGCCAGCGCCAGCTCTTCCGCTACCGACGTGTTGTTGATCATCGATCGGCCGAGGTCACCCTGTGCGACGCGGGAAATGTAGCGCCAGAACTGGACGAGGGTCGGCTGATCGAGACCCATTTCCTTCCGGATTTGCTCGACGACATCAGGTGTCGCGGAGGGGCCGGCGACCACCATGGCCGGATCGCCGGGAGCAAGCTTCAGGAGGAGAAATCCGAAGACGAGAACGCCGAGCAGCACCGGTACCGAGAGGAGAAGACGATAGGCAATCTGCTGGCCCATACGATCTTGCCCCACTCCATATGCACAGTGGCCTCATCCGCGAACGCACGCTCTGTCCACGGCGTGTGCCAGCTTCGGACAAAATGCCAAGCCTATCAAGCCCGTCCGGACTGCAAGCTATGGCACGGAGGTCCGCCTTGCGAGCTTCTTTTCCAGTCAACCCGCTTGGCCTTTGTGCAGCTGGTCAGCCGGTCGTTGCCAGCAGCTCTACAGGCATCTACATAGCGGGGCGCGAAGATGTAACGTGCAGTGAATGCTGAGATTTCAGGGGAGGCGGAATGTCGAGCCGCGTAGGATCGGATATTGGCGGCACATTCACGGACATCGTGATCATATCCGAGGACGGTGCCACCTTTGAAATCGGGAAGGTCCTGACGACTCCAGATAGCCCCGATGAGGCGGTCGTCACCGGCATCGCACAGACCTTGGCGGCTTCCGGAGTGCAGGCCAACGCCATCGCGTATGCCGCTCACGCCACCACGCTCTTCACCAATGCGCTTATCGAGCGGAAGGGCGCGCGCACGGCCCTGATCACCACGAAGGGCTTTCGGGATGCCATCGAGATCGCCCGCGAGCACCGATACGACATGTACGATCTGCGCATGGAGCGGCCACGCCCGCTGGCACCACGTCACCTGCGCTTCGAGCTGGACGAGCGCGTGCTTGCCGACGGCTCAGTCCGCAAGGTACCGGACGACGCGGATATCCTCGCGGTCATCGAGCGGCTGAAGGCAGAGAAGATCGAAGCCGTCGCTGTCTGTCTCATCCACTCGTACATGCATCCTGCGCACGAGCAGCGCGTCGGCGAATTGCTGGCACGCGAGTTGCCATCCGTCGCAGTGACCATCTCCTCGGATCTGGTGCCCGAGATCCGCGAGTATGATCGCACATCGACGACGCTCGCTAATGTCTATGTGAAGGGTATTGCGGAACGTTATCTCCGTCGGCTCAGCCGCCGGGTGCGCGAAGAGCTGAAGATCAACAGCGCGCTCTTCATCATGCAGTCCAATGGCGGCGTATGCGAGATCGACTCGGCGACGCGGTATCCGATCCGCCTCGTCGAGTCCGGCCCCGCGGCGGGTGCGCAGGCAGCGGCTTATTTCGGCCAGATGCTGGGGCATCCCGATCTCCTGTCCTTCGACATGGGGGGTACGACAGCCAAAGCCTGCGTGATCGCTGGCGGCGAGCCGCTGGTCGCGCCGGAGTTCGAGATCGATCGGCAGTACCAGTTCAAGAAGGGCAGCGGACTACCCGTTAAGGTCCCGGCCATCGAGATGATCGAGATCGGCACGGGCGGCGGTTCGATTGCCCAAGTTGATGCCCTGCGACGTTTGCAGGTCGGGCCGCGGAGTGCAGGCTCGAAGCCGGGACCGGCGAGCTATCGCCTCGGCGGAACCGAGCCAACTGTTACGGACGCGGATCTCGTCCTAGGCTACCTCGATGCAAAGTTCTTCCTCGGCGGGAAGATGTCGCTGGACATCGAAGCGGCCAGTCGCGCGCTGACGGAAAAGATTGGGAAGCCTCTTGGTCTCGATGTCGCGGAGGCGGCGTGGGGCGTCCACCAGCTCGCGAACGAGAGCATGGCCTCGGCAGCGCGCATCCACGCCATCGAGCGGGGTAAGGATGTCCAGAAGTTCCCCATATTCGCGTTCGGTGGTGCCGGTCCGGTCCACGCCTATGGCGTCGCGCGCATTCTGCGTAGCCCGAAGGTGCTCTATCCGGTTGCCGCTGGCGTGCTCTCGGCCATCGGGCTGCTGACCGCGCCGCTCGCCTTCGACTTCGTGCGCTCGCTTCCCGCGCCGCTCGATACGCTCGATCTGCAAGCGGTCAACAAGCTCTACGAAGAGATGGAGGCTGAGGCGCGGACGATCCTGAGCCGCACGGTCCCAGCCGACAAGATCAGCTTCCGGCGTTACGCGGATATGCGCTATCGCAAGCAGGGTTACGAGATCCGCGTGCCGTTTGCGGTCGGCAAGCTCGATGCGACGAGCATTCCGGCGCTCCGCAAGAATTTTGAGGAGCACTACCGCGCGCTCTATGGCCATACGGTTCCGAACGCATCGGTCGACACGGTGTCCTGGCGGCTCGTCGCCCTCGGGCCGCGACCGGAGCTGGCGCTGCCGACGCTTCCGGCTACTGGCACGGACCTCAAGGCAGCGCTGAAGGGCAAGCGGCAGATCTATCTCGCCGACAGCCGGCAGTTCGGCGAAGTCCCCGTCTACGACCGTTACAAGATCGGCGCTGGCACCACGTTGAACGGGCCGGTGGTGATCGAGGAACGCGAGTCCACGGTCGTGATCAATGGACCAGGTCTCGTTTCAGTCGACGAGATCGGCACGCTCAGTGTCGACCTCCAGAGCAAGCGCTGATCGGAGCAACAAGCATGTCAATTGACCAGATCACGCTCGACGTCCTCTGGAGCCGCCTGATCTCCACGGTGAACGAGCAGGCCGCGGCTTTGATACGGTCCTCGTTCACCTCGATCGTGCGAGAAGCGGGCGATCTCTCGGCAGGCGTCTTCGATCGTCGCGGGCGCATGGTGGCGCAGGCCGTCACGGGTACACCGGGTCACATCAATTCCATGGCGACCGGTATGATCCATTTTCTCGATCGCTTTCCAATCGAGACGATCAAGCCGGGCGATGTTCTGATCACCAACGATCCCTGGAAGACGGCGTCGCAGCTCAATGACATCACGATCGCGACGCCGGTGTTCAAGAACGGCCGGCTGGTTGCGTTCTTCGCGAGTTGCTGTCACGCGCTGGACATTGGCGGACGCGGTCTCTCGGCGGATTCACGCTCGGTCTACGAGGAAGGCCTCTTCATTCCCGTGATGAAGCTGCGCGAGGAGGGCAAACTCGTCTCGCCTATTCTCGAGATTCTGGCGGCCAACGTGCGTACGCCGGAAGAAGTTCTCGGTGACATACACTCGCAGATCATTGGCAACGAGGTTGGCGCGCGCCAGCTTCTCTCGTTCCTCGATGAATTCGATCTCGACGACATCGAGGCTCTGTCCGACGAGATCGTCGATCGCTCTGAGCGCGCCATGCGCGAGCGCATTCGCGAACTTCCCGATGGCGAGTATAGCTATTCCATGACCGTCGATGGTTTCGACAAGCCGATCGTGATTGCAGCGAAGATCATCGTCGAGGGTGACGAGCTCACGGTCGATTTCGCCGGTTCATCGGGTCCCGTGCCGATCGGCATCAACGTCACGCTCAACTACACGCGCGCCTACACGACATATGGCATCAAATGCGCGATCTCGCCCGATGTGCCGAACAACGAGGGCAGCTTCCGTCCTGTGAAAGTCGTGGCGCCGGAAGGCGGTCTGCTCAACTGCAGCTATCCGGCACCTGTCGCCGGCCGCCATCTGGTCGGACATTTCCTGCCCTCTGCGGTGATGGGCGCCCTAGCGGGTGCCCTGCCGGAAAAAGTCATCGCGCCCGGTTTCGACGCGCTCTGGGATACGCACCTCGCCGGTGTTGATCGTGCGAGTGGCAAGCATTTCTCTTTCACGTGGTTCTCGGCGGGTGGTGCCGGCGCGCTGCATGAAAAGGATGGATTGTCGGCCACGGCCTATCCGAGCGGCATTGCCGGTGTCCCCGTGGAGGTGATCGAGGCCCTTGCGCCAGTGGTTGTGCGCCGGCGCGAGCTGCGCGCAGATTCAGGCGGCGCAGGCACGAGCCGTGGCGGGCTCGGGCAGACCATGGAAGTCGAAGTGCTGACGGATGAGCCCTATCTCTTCTCGGGCCTCTATGACCGCGCCAAGCATCCGGCTCCCGGCCTTGCCGGCGGGCATGATGGCGCCGTGGGTCAGCTCTCGATGAACAACGGCATTGATGTGCAGCCGAAGATCAGCGTGGTGCTCCCGCCCGATACGGTATTCACATTGGAAATGCCCGGCGGCGGCGGCTTTGGTCCTCCGCTCGAGCGATCTCCCGACAAGGTTCTGGCGGACGTTCGCGCGGGCTATGTCAGCGTCGAAGCAGCCAGGAAGGACTATGGCGTCATTATCGATGATGAGCGCTGGGTCGTCGATGCCGAGCGGACCGCGGCCGCGCGCAGAGCCGCCGCATCGGCCTGATCAAATCTCCTGGCGGCTGCGTGCGGCCATCAAGAAGGCGAGCTGGCCGATGACGCTCGCCGAGGCGAGAACGATCGCAGCAGCCAGCGCAGGATCGCGACCAAGGCTCACGAGGCCGACGCAGAGCGCTCCCGTGCCCATCTGCGCGCAGCCATAGAGGCCGGATGCCGACCCGGCGATTTGCGGATTGATGCTCAGGGCCTGCGTCAGGGACATTGGTGAGGATACGCCGGCGCCAATGGTGAAGACGAACAGCGGCAGAACCGCGAGCGCAACACTCAACTGTGTAAAGAGAACAGCCCCGAGGAAGAAGAAGGCCGCGAGCGCGCTCACGAGGCTGGAGCGCGCGAGGAGCCGTCCGATCGGCATGCCCGGAATGAGGCGCGCGGCGACAATCGTTCCGAGCGAGAAGCCGAATACCAGAAGGCCGAGGTAAATGCCGACCTCGAAGGGTGGCCGATGAAGCTCCTCGACGAGAATGAAGGGGGCAGCCGCAATGAAGGCATACATGGAGGTGGTCGAGCAGCCGCCACCAATCGCATATCCGACAAATGCCGGCGACTTCAGAAGGTGACGATAGTCTCGTGCAATCGAGGCCACGCTGACCTCGGCAGTGATCGGGCGTGTCTCCGGCAGAAGACGCCAGAGAAATACGAGGAGAAGAACGCCGATCAGGCTGAGCAGAAGAAATATCGCTCGCCAGCCGAATGAGGCCGATACGAGGCCGCCAATGATCGGCGCGATACCGGGCCCGAGCGTCACCATGAGCGTCATCAGCGCGAGCCGGCGCGCAATATCCTGCCCACCCATGTCCCGCACGATCGCGCGGCTGAGCGCCATGCCGGCCCCTCCGCCAAGCGCTTGAAGCACGCGCGCGACGATGAGCCAAAGGACATTGGGCGCGAAGAATGCCGCCAGCCCGGCGACTGTGTAGAGCGACAAGCCCACCATCAGAATGGGTCGTCGGCCGAAGCGGTCGGAAACCGGCCCATAGCCGAGCTGGCCCACAGCCAAGCCTAGAATGTAGAGGCTAATCGTCGTCTGCATGGCGCCGACGCTGGCGCCGAGATCGCGCGCCGCGTGCGGAAGGGCCGGCACCAGCATATGCATGGCAATCGGGCCACTGAGCGTGAACATTGCCAAAAGCCAGAGCGGAACTGGTTGGTGCGGGGCTGGCGAGGAAGCCGGTGAATCGCCTGCGTTCGTTGTCAAACCATCCGGCCTATATATGAGGAGTTCTCATCGCGATTGACCACCATCAATCCGGTGGCCTCGCCCCCGTGCGTTCGGTGATCAGCTTGTAGTGCTCTGGACGGCGGTGGCGCGCGAAATTGAAGACCGTCGACTTGTAGGAGAGCGTGAGATCGAGATCGCAGCGTGCGACCGCCAACTCGTCGCCGAGTGTCGTGCACATGGCGACCGTCTCGCCGGAAGGTGCGATGATCTGCGACTGGCCGAGGTGCATGACGCCTTCCTCGACGCCTGCTTTCGCAACGCCAACTACCCACGTTCCGTTCTGGTAGGCGCCCGATTGCATGACGAGCGCATTGTGGAAGTTGCCGAGGGCATCATGTTCCGGCGCGGGGGGATTATGCAGCGGCGTATTGTAGCCGAGCAGGATCATCTCGACGCCCTGCAGGCCCATGACGCGATATGTTTCCGGCCAGCGGCGGTCATTGCAGATGCACATGCCGACGATGCCGCCGAACGCGCGCCAGACCGGAAAGCCGAGATCGCCGACCTCGAAGTACCGCTTCTCGAGATGCTGGAATGCGCGATTGGGCTCGTGCTCGGCATGGCCCGGCAGATGCACCTTGCGGTACTTGGCAATGATCGCGCCGCTCTTGTCGACGATGATCGCGGTATTGAAGCGGCGCGTGCGCCCGCCTTCTTGGATCAGCTCCGCATAGCCAAGATGGAAACCAATGCCGAGCTCGCGTGCAGTCGCGAAGAGCGGCGCCGTCTCGGCTGAGGGCATTTCGGGCTCGAAATAGGCATCGATCTCGCGCTGATCCTCCATGTACCAGCGCGGGAAGAACGTCGTCAGCGCCAGCTCAGGATAGACGACGAGATCGCAACCCGCACTCTTCGCCTGACGCATGAGCGCGATGAGCCGTGTGACGACCTCTCGGCGGCTTTCCGTGCGGGCGATCGGCCCGAGCTGGGCCGCGCCGACAGTGACAATTCTCGGCATTGGATGACCTCACCCCGTCTGGACGGCCTCGCCCTCGCGCAAGTGGCAGGCGGCGAAGTGGTTGGGCTTCGTCTCGCGCATGAGCGGGCGCTCGATCTTGCAGCGCTCGAAAGCAAGGGGGCAGCGCGTGTGGAAATGACAGCCGGGCGGTGGCTTGATCGGGCTCGGCACGTCGCCCTGCAGGATGATGCGGTTCGGCTTGACGGTAGGATCAGGCACCGGAACGGCCGACAGCAGTGCCTCAGTGTAGGGATGCTGCGGATTGGCGAAGAGCGATTCCTTGTCGGCGAGCTCTACGATGCGGCCGAGATACATGACGGCGACGCGATGGCTGATGTGCTCGACGACCGCGAGATCGTGCGCGATGAACAGATACGCGACGCCGAACTCCTTCTGGAGGTCGATCAGCAGATTGATGACCTGCGCCTGCACGGAGACATCGAGCGCCGAGACGGGCTCGTCGCACACGATCAGGCTCGGGCGCACGGCGAGCGCGCGCGCAATGACGAGCCGCTGGCGTTGACCGCCCGAGAATTCGTGTGGGAAGCGCGAGAGCTGATCGCTGCGCAGGCCGACGTTGTCGAAGAGTTCGCTGACGCGCTTGTCGATCTCGTTCTCGCTCAAGGCCTCGAAATTGCGCAGCGGCTCAGCGACAACATCGCGAGCCCGCATGCGCGGATTGAGCGAGGAATAGGGATCCTGAAAGACGACCTGCATGGTCCGGCGGCAGTCGCGCATGCTCTCGCCGCTCAGCTCGTCGATGCGCCGGCCTTCGAGTTTGATCTCACCTGCAGTCGGAGGGATGAGCTTGAGAATGAGCTTGCCGGCAGTGGACTTGCCGCAGCCGGACTCGCCGACGAGCCCCAGTGTTTCGCTTTCGCTGATAGAGAAGCTGATGCCGTCGACGGCGTGGACGCGCGCGCTCGTGCGGCCGAACAGGCCCTTCTTGACGGGAAAGTGCTTGGTGAGGCCCTTGACCTCGAGCACTGGTGGGAGATCGGCCTTCATGCGGCATGCTCCGCGATGCGAGCGGCTTGCCAGCAGGCGGCACGATGCTCCTTGGCCTTCTCCTCGAGCGGCGGATAGGCCGTGCGGCAGTGCTCGACAACCTGCGAGCAGCGCGGCGCGAAGATGCAGCCGTCGATGCGCTTGGTCAGTGCCGGAACGACGCCGGGAATTTCGGCGAGCCGCGGGTGCTCGCCGGTACCGCCCTTCAGATGCGGCATGGATCCCAGTAGTGCACGTGTATAGGGGTGCTGCGGACGGGCGAACAGGTCCTCGACACTCGCCTCCTCGACGACCTTGCCCGCATACATAACAATCACGCGCTGAGCCATCTCGGCGACGACGCCGAGATCGTGCGTAATCAGGATGATCGCCGTACCCGTCTTTTCCTTGAGCTGGCGCATGAGATCGAGGATCTGCGCCTGCACCGTCACGTCGAGCGCAGTGGTCGGCTCGTCGGCGATCAGAAGTTTCGGGTCGCAAGCCAGTGCCATCGCGATCATGACGCGCTGGCGCATTCCGCCCGAAAGCTCATGCGGGTACTGCGTGAGACGCCGCTCGGGCTCGGGAATATTGGCAAGGCGCAGCATCTCGACGGCACGCGCGGTCGCGGCGGCCTTATCGAGCTTCTGGTGCAGGGCCAGTGTCTCGGTGATCTGGCGGCCGATGGTGAGCACAGGATTGAGCGAGGTCATCGGCTCCTGGAAGATCATCGAGATGTCGTTGCCGCGGATCTTGCGCATCTCGGGCTCAGGGAGCGTGAGCAGATCGCGTCCCTGGAAGCGAATACTGCCGGCCGATTTGCCGGGGGGCGAGGCGATGAGGCGCAGAATGGACATGGCGGTGACGGACTTGCCGCATCCGCTCTCGCCGACGATGGCCAATGTTTCGCCGGCATTGAGATGGAACGAGACGCCATTCACGGCACGGCTTACGCCATGCTCGGTGCGGAAGTGCGTCTGCAGTTTCTCGACTTCGAGGATTGCCATGCCCAGACCTCAGAGCCTCTTCGCCATGCGCGGGTCGACGGCATCGCGCAGGCCATCACCCAGGAGATTGACCGCGAGCACCGTGATCGAGAGGAAGATCGCGGGGAAGAAGACAATGAAGGGCTTCACCTGCCAGAGAGCACGACCATCAGCCATGATGTTGCCCCAGGAGGGGATGATCGGCGGGGTGCCGGCGCCGATGAACGACAGAATGGACTCCGTGATCATGGCACTCGCGCAGATGTACGTCGCCTGCACGGTAAGTGGTGCGATCGTGTTGGGCAGGATGTGGCGGATAATGATCATGGGCGTCCGCGTGCCGGCCGCGACGGCTGCCTCCACGTACGGCTGCTCGCGCAGCGAGAGCACGACGCCGCGTACGAGGCGCGTAACACGAGGGAATTCGGCGACCGCGATCGCGGCGATGACGTTACCGACGCTGCCGCGTGTCAGCGCCATGAGCGCGACGGCCAACAGGATGGGCGGGATGGACATCATGCCGTCCATGACGCGCATGATGATGCTGTCGGCCCACCTGACGAAGCCCGAGGTCAGTCCGACGACGAGACCGGCGATCGATGCGACGATGGCGACAGCAAAGCCGACGATGAGCGAGACGCGCGCGCCGTAGATGACACGGGAGTAGATATCGCGGCCCATCATGTCGGATCCGAACCAGTACTCTGCGGAGGGTGCTCGCGTGCGCTTGGAGGGCGCCAGCGCGGTCGGATCGGTCGTGCCGAGGAGAGGCGCGAAGATGGCCATCAGGATGAGAAGCAGCAGCATGGTACCGCCGACAGCGATCGCGGGATGGCGATAGGCGAAACCGCTGATGCCATGCCGTTGCTTGACGGGCGGCAGGATGTCGGGGAGTTCGGGCTCGCCGACGGGCATTTTCGGATCGACCAAAGGTGAGGCGGTTGCGGTCAATATCGGATCCTCGGATCGAGCAGCATGTAAATAAGATCGACGACGAGATTGACGAGCACGTAGATGAAGCTGAACAGGAGCACGATGCCCTGAATGACCGGATAGTCACGCCGCAGGATGGCATCGATTGTCAGGCGGCCAAGACCTGGAATGGCGAATACGCTCTCCGTCACGACGGCGCCGCCGATCAGTAGCGCCATACCTATGCCGATGACCGTCACGATGGGCACCGCGGCGTTCTTGAGGGCGTGCACGAACAGGATGGGGCGCTGCCCGAGGCCCTTCGCGCGCGCCGTACGGATATAGTCCTGCTGCAGAACCTCGAGCATCGAGGCGCGCGTGATCCGCGCGATCAGCGCGATATAGACGCACCCGAGCGCGATCGAAGGGAGTATGAGATTCTCGAACCAGGGCCACAGGCCGGTCGACAACGATGTGTAGCCCTGCACGGGAAGCCAATCGAGCTCCAGCGCAAAGACATAGGCAAGCACGTAGCCGACGACGAATACCGGCACGGAGAAGCCGAAAACGGCAAAGCCCATGAGCGCGCGATCGATCCAGCTTCCGGCCTTCCACGCGGCGACGACACCCATCGGCACAGCGACGAAAATCGACAGGACCAGCGTGAGCACCATGAGCGAGAGCGTCGGCTCGAGCCGCTGTCCGATGAGCTGCGTCACCGGCATTCCCGTAAACATCGACGTGCCGAGGTCGCCGTGCAAGATCCGCCATGACCACTCGACGAAACGTTCGAGAAACGGCCGATCGAGACCAAGCGCAGTCCTGATCCGCTCCACATCCTCGGGCGTCGCCTGATCACCGGCGATCACCACCGCTGGGTCCCCCGGCGCGATGTAGAGCAGACTGAACACGAACAGGGCGACGAACCCCATGACGGGGATCGTCGACATGATGCGGCGGGCAATGAAGCCGAGCATTTGCGGCTTTCCGCCTAGGCCTTCTTGACGTTCCAGAAGAACGGAATCGGACCGCCAACCACGCCGCTGATATTACTGCGCCAGGCCTGGAAGCCCTTGTAGAAGCCGGTTGGAATGTAGATGACGTCGTCCATGGCGGCCTTGTTGATCCGGCCCATGGCGGCCTTCTCTTCCTCGGCGTTCTTGGCCTCGAACCAGGCCGTGATCTCCTTCTCGGTATCGGGGCTGTTGGGCCAACCGAACCAAGCCTTATCGCCGGTGCCGCGCAGTGCGTTGTAGGCGGCGGGCGTCGCGCAGTCGGCGCCGGCGTGCCATGTGTGGAACATGCCCCAGCCGCCCTGACCGGGAGGCGACTTCGAGGCGCGGCGCTGACCTACGGTGCCCCAGTCAGTCGCCACGTAGTCCACGGTCATGCCGAGCTTCTTGAGCAGGTCGGCGGTTACCTCGCCCATAGCCTTCAGCGGCGCCTGATCCTGCGCCACAAGGCATGTTACGGGCTGGCCGCTATAGCCGGCTTCCGAAAGGAGCTTCTTGGCCGCATCGAGATTGCGCGCGCCCTTGAGGGCATCGCCGCCCACCTCGGTATAGTAGGGCGTTCCGGGCGTGAAGAAGCTCGGCAACGGCTGCCAGAGGCTGTCGTCACTGCCGACAACGGCGCGCATGAAGTCTTCCTGATTGAGCGCCATCTGCACAGCCTTCCGCACCTTCAAGTTGTCGAAGGGCGGATGCATGTGATTGAGCCGGAACGACCCGACATTCCCCAGCGGATCGGCGATATCGACCTTGATGTTGCGATTGCGCTTAAGCACTGGAATGAGATCCGGGATCGGCGTCTCCCACCAATCGATCTCGCCGCTTTGAAGCGCGGCCGACGCCGTCGCCGGGTCGGGCATGATTACCCATTCGAGGCGATCGATCGCGATGACTTTGCCGCCGGCCAGCCACGACGCCGGCTCCGAGCGCGGCATGTAACCACCGAACTTCTCGAATACCGCCTTGGCGCCGGGAACCCATTCCTTCTGTGCGAACGTCATCGGACCGCTGCCGACGTATTCGCTGATCTGTTTGAACGGATCGGTCTTCGCAATACGCTCCGGCATGATGAAGGCAATCGGCGTGTTGTTCTTGCCGAGTGCGAATTTCATCTTCGGGAAGGGTTTCGATAGCACCCATTTCACGGTCTTGTCATCGACCGCAACGAGCTCCTTCTCGATGGCCTTGATCATCTGGCCCATCGGATCGCGCACGGCCCAGCGGGCGAGCGACGCGACCACGTCCTTGGCCAGCACGGGTTCGCCATCGTGGAACTTGAGGCCGGAGCGCAGCTTGAACGTCCAGGTGAGACCGTCGCTCGAGACTTCTTCGCCTTCAACCATCTGGCGCTGAGGTTCGAGATTGCTATCGACGCCGTAGAGCGTGTCCCACACGAGCACCGACGCATTGCGCACGACGTACTGCGTACCCCAGATGGGATCGAAGTTCGCAAGATTGGCTTGCGGCACGAACTTCAGTGTCTTGGCGGCACCTTGGGCAATCGCCGGCGCGGCAATGCCGCCTGAGGCTGCCAGAGCGCCGACGCTCAGTGAGGATTTGAGAAAGCTTCTGCGGTCCATCGTGTGGCACTCCCTTCGACCGAAAACTGTGGCAGGGTGGCTGCGCGGACGACGGGGTCGACGCAAAGCCAGCTCGAAATGCTCGTGCCTGCCTGATAGGCATATCGCATTGCAGCATCGCTCACGGTCAAGGCAACAAGACCCGGCATCATGCTTGATGATTGTGCAGGCCGCATCTCGGCCGCACCGAGCGCGCCTCATGACATTCGGCCCTAGCGATGTGATCGTGCGCGCCTATCCCGATTGCTGGCGGCTTTCTCAACTGGTGTCCCGGAAGCTTGCGTGCGTTGTTGGCTCTGTTCTTAAACCATTGAGATGCATCAAGGGCGCGGTCCCGCTCCGTGATAAGATTCACACTTTATGGAGCAAGGGAGATGCGCGATGAAGTCGAAGCCTGCTTGGATACTCATCGCGGACGGTGGCCACGCCTCCGTCTTCGAAAGCCTCGGACCCCGATCGAAACTTACGCCCGTGGAAGGAATGGCCTTCAAGATGGAGCTGCCTCCCAATAGGGAGATCGAGAGTGACCGACCCGGAAGGAGCCAGGAATCCGCGAACCCCACTCGGCATGCCATCGAGAGCCGGGTGGACCCCCGCCGAGAGCTGAAGCGGCAACTCGCGCGAGAGGTCGCTCTAAAGCTGGAGTCGGCGGCGCGAAATGCCAAATTCAATCGCCTTGCAGTCGTCGCGGCACCGGAAACGCTTGGTGAATTGCGTGCTGCTTTTTCGGACAGGCTCAAGTCGCTGGTGATCGCGGAGCTTGCCAAGGATCTCGTAAAGATACCCCTGGCCGAGCTGCCATCGCACCTGGAGGCAATCTGGTAGGCGACGACGAGCGGGGAACCGAACCTACCCCATGCCCGCATTGTGATCAGGCGCCCTGGGGCCCTATTACTCTGCGCATAGATTACTCTGCGGATAGATCGAACTTGGTCGACGCATGCACGCACTAGCAGACGGCGATGTCCTGATCGTAGTCGATGTTCAGAACGACTTCTGTCCCGGCGGAAACCTTGCCGTGCCAGCGGGCGATGAGATCGTTCCTCTCGTCAATCAACTCGCGCGCCGCTTCCAGCATGTTGTGCTCACCCAGGACTGGCATCCGGCTGGCCACAGGTCATTTGCTTCGGCGAATGCCGGGCGAAAGCCTTTCGAGGTCGTGAGCTTTCCCTATGGGCCGCAGGTTCTATGGCCGGATCATTGCGTGCAGGGGAGCATCGGCGCCGAGTTTCATCGCGGATTGGACATCCCTCAGGCGGAGCTGATCGTCCGCAAGGGCTATCGACGAGCGATCGATTCCTATTCGGCATTTTATGAGAATGACCGGGTGACGCCGACGGGACTCACCGGGTATCTGCGCGAGCGCGGACTCAGCCGTGTGTTCCTGGCCGGTCTCGCGCTCGATTTCTGCGTGCGCTACTCGGCCGAAGATGGCCATAGCAGCGGTTTCGACATCGTCGTCATCGAGGAGGCGACGCGCGGCATCGATCTCGATGGATCGGTCGATGCTGCGCGCCGCGCATTCGCCGAGCGGGGTATTCCTGCAATTGCCGCCGATGCCGTCGCCTGAAGCGGCAGGCTCGGTTTCGTAAGCGCCGGCGTGTCCGTGCGTACTCTGCCTGTGCCTTGGTGTGATGCTTCATGCGACCCTTCCTTCAGGGCACCGCAAGCCGCTGTAGGGCTGTCGCACGGGCTAATTTTCAGGCGTTTGCATACTATTTTGTATGCAACTTTGCACATGGAAGGGGAGAAAGCTTGCCTGCCGGCGAGCGGACAGCGCTCGGAATAATCTTTTTGGAACAGTTGATTGTTTGAAAATCGGACGGCGTGTTCAGAGTTGGCACGAAGGTTGCTGTTAACCCTTCAGTAGCGTCTTGGGCTTTACGCAACGAAGGGATTGCTCAATGAAACGTCGCACGTTCCTGAAGTCATTGTCGGCTGCTGGTGCGGCCACCGCGCTCCCGATGCCGGCGATCTGGTCGAGTGCCAAGGCGCAAGCGCGACAGGAAACGCTGCTGGTCGTTTCGGAAAGCGGCCCCAACAACGTCGATATTCATGGCGTCGGCACCAACGTGCCCGGCTACGAGGTATCGTGGAACTGTTACGACCGGCTCATCAGCCACGAGATGAAGACGCTGCCGAACGGCACGCAGTACTACGATCGCGACAAGTTCAAGATGGAACTCGCGGAAGATATGAACGTCGGCGATATGTCGGCGACGTTCAAGCTGCGTAAGGATGCAAAGTTCCAGGACGGCACGCCAGTTACGGCGAAGGACGTGAAGTGGTCCCTCGATCGCGCGGTGAGCGTTGGCGGCTTTCCCACATTCCAGATGGGCGCCGGCTCGCTCACGAAGCGTGAGCAGTTCGTGGTCGTCGACGATCACACCGTGCGCGTTGACTTCATCAAGAAGGACCGCCTGACGATCCCGGATCTGGCGGTGATCGTCCCCTGCATCATCAACTCGGGCCTCGTGCAGAAGCACGCCACGGAGAAAGACCCCTGGGGCCTCGAGTATACGAAGCTCAATACGGTGGGCAGCGGCGCCTACAAGATGACCAAGTGGCAGCCGGGCGCCGAAGTCATCCTGGAGCGCAACGATGACTGGAAACTCGGGCCACAGCCGAAGGTGCGCCGCATCATCTGGCGCATGGTGCCATCCGCCGGTAACCGCCGCGCGCTGCTCGAGCGTGGCGACGCGGATATCTCCTACGAGCTGCCGAACAAGGATTTCGTCGAGCTGCGCGAGGCCGGCAAGCTCAACATCGTCTCGACGCCGTTCTCGAATGGCTGCCAGTACATCGGCATGAACGTGACGAAGCCGCCCTTCGACAACGTCAAGGTGCGCCAGGCCGTCGCTTATGCGATCCCCTACCAGAAGATCATGGATGCGGCGCTCTTCGGCCTAGCGAAGCCTCTTTATGGCTCGGGTCTCGACAAGGTCAAGGACGCTGTCTGGCCCGTCGCGCACAACTACAACACCGACATCGCCAAGGCGAAGCAGCTGCTCGCCGAGGCCGGCTATCCGAACGGCTTCGAGACGACGATCTCGTTCGACCTCGGCTTCGCGACGATCAACGAGCCGCTCTGCGTGCTCACGCAGGAGAGCCTCGCGCAGATCGGCATCAAGGCCGAGATCAACAAGGTGACGGGTGCCAACTGGCGCACCGAGCTCAACAAGAAGACGATGCCGCTCTACACCAACGTGTTCTCGGGCTGGCTCGACTATCCGGAGTACTTCTTCATCTGGTGCTATCACGGCAAGAATTCGATCTTCAACACGATGAGCTACCAGTCCAAGCAGATGGACGCGTTCATCGACGGCGCCGGTGATGCCGCTACTTCCGGCAACAAGGCGGCCTATGAGACGAACGTGAAAGGCTTCCTCGATCTCGCCTTCGCCGACGTGCCACGCATCCCGATCTTCCAGCCGCTCTCCAACGTCGCGATGCAGAAGAACGTGTCCGGCTACCAGTACTGGTTCCACCGCCGGCTCGACTACCGCTCGCTCGTGAAGGGATAAGAATTCCGTCACGGCTTCGACGAGGAGGTCGGCAATGCTGGGAATGGTGCTGAAGCGTCTCATGCTTGCGATCCCGAGCCTGATCGGCGTCGTGATCGTCACATTCCTGCTGACGCGTGCGCTTCCGGGGGATCCGGCAGCGTACTTCGCCGGCCCCGCGGCAACTCAGGAAGCCGTTGACCAGATCAGGAAGCAGCTTGGGCTGGACCAGCCCCTGCCGCAGCAGTTCGTACGGTACGTCAAAGATCTCGCGCGCGGCGACATGGGCGTGGCGCTGACGACCGGCCAGCCCGTTGCCGCGGAGATCATGTCTCGCTTGCCGGCCTCGGCGGAACTCACTCTGCTGGGGCTGATCGTATCGGTTCTCATCGCCGTGCCGCTGGGTATTCTTGCGGCGACGAACCCAGGGTCATTGCTCGATCATACCTGCCGCATTGTCACGACGGCCGGTGTGTCGCTGCCGGTATTCTTCACCGGTCTCCTGCTGGTCTATTTCTTCTACTATCTGCTCGGCGTCGCGCCGGCGCCGCTCGGGCGTCTCGACGTCTACTTCAGTGCGCCGCCGCAGGTGACCGGCTTCTATCTGATCGACAGTCTCATCGCGCGCGATGGTGAGACATTCGTCGCGAGCCTGAAGCAGCTCATCCTGCCCGCGGCAACCCTCGCCATCTTCGCGCTGGCGCCTATCGCACGCATGACGCGCGCTTCCATGCTGGCTGTTCTCGGATCGGAGTTCGTGCGCACGGCTAAAGCGAGCGGGCTCTCGCCGAGTACCGTCGTCGTCACCTACGCCTTCCGTAATGCCATGCTGCCTGTCATCACGACGCTCGGCATGGTGTTCTCCTTCCTGCTCGGCGCCAACGTGCTGGTCGAGAAGGTGTTCGCCTGGCCGGGTATCGGCTCCTATGCCGTCGAGGCGCTGATCGCGTCCGATTTCGCGCCTGTGCAGGGCTTTGTGCTCACCATGGCGGTGATGTACGTGGTGCTCAATCTCTTGATCGATATCCTCTACGGGCTCATCGATCCGCGCGTGAGGATCGAGGCATGAGCGAAACCGCAGCATCCTCCTCCGAGCCGACGCATGGCATTGTGGCCATACTGAAGCACGCGCAGTACGTCATCGGCGAGAACAAGGTGACGGGATTCGCTTTCGGGCTTTTCCTGCTCATCGTCCTGGCCGCGCTAATCGGGCCGTATGTCGTCCCCTACGATCCCCTGGCGAGCAATACGACTTCGGCTTTGCAGGGCCCCTCGGCGCGACACTGGTTCGGTACGGATCAGCTCGGCCGCGATGTGTTCAGTCGTGTGATCGTGGCGACGCGGCTCGATTTTGCCATCGCCGTGTTCTCTGTCGCGCTGGTCTTTCTCATGGGCGGGCTCGCCGGCGTCGCTGCGGGATTCTTCGGCGGCTGGACGGACCGCATTGTCAGCCGAATTGCCGACACGATCATGGCCTTCCCGCTGTTCGTGCTCGCCATGGGCATCGTCGCGGCGCTCGGCAATACGGTCGAGAACATCGTGCTGGCGACAGCGATCGTGAACTTCCCGCTCTATGCGCGTATTGCGCGCGCAGAGGCGAACGTGCGGCGCGAAGCAGGTTTCGTGCAGGCAGCGCGCCTCTCCGGCAATGGCGAGTTCCGCATCCTGCTCGGGCACATTCTGCCGAATATCATGCCGATCATGGTCGTGCAGATGTCGCTGACCATGGGCTACGCGATCCTCAATGCCGCCGGTCTCTCGTTCATCGGTCTCGGTGTGCGTCCGCCGACTCCTGAGTGGGGCATCATGGTTGCCGAGGGCGCCGCGTTCATGGTGTCGGGCGAGTGGTGGATCGCTTTCTTCCCCGGCCTCGCGCTCATGCTCGCAGTCTTCTGCTTCAATCTGCTCGGTGATGGTCTGCGCGACATCATCGACCCGCAGCGGCGCACGTGAGGCTGACCATGACAGCAGCAACGGCAGCAGCAATACCCAACGCACCGGCGGAGATTCCGCTCCTTGACGTGCGCGACCTCACAGTCGAGTTCTCGACCCGGCGTGGAACCGTCGAGGCCGTCAAGCATGTCGATGTGACGGTCGGGAAGGGCGAGACCGTGGCCATCGTCGGCGAGTCGGGCTCGGGCAAATCCGTGACGTCCTACGCGGTCATGCGCATTCTCGATCGCGCCGGGCGGATTGCCGACGGCACCATCACCTTCGGTGGCGTCGATGTGGGCAAGGCCAGCGAGCGTGAGATGCGCGACCTCAGGGGGCGGGAGATCTCCATGATCTTCCAGAACCCCCGTACCGCGCTCAATCCTATACGCAAGGTCGGGCATCAGATCGAGGACGTGCTGCGCCAGCACGCCCAGGCCGGCGCGGACGATGCCAAGTCGAAGGCCGTCGCCATTCTTGAGCAGGTGCGCATTGCTCGGCCCGACGAGCGCTACCATGCCTATCCGTTCGAGCTGTCGGGTGGCATGTGCCAGCGCGTTGTGATCGCACTCGCGCTTGCGTGCCGGCCGCAGCTTCTGATCGCCGACGAGCCGACAACCGGCCTCGATGTGACGACGCAGAAGACGGTGATGGACCTCGTGGTCGAGCTGACGCGAGAGCGAGGCATGTCGACGATCCTCATTACGCACGATCTCGGGCTCGCTGCCGCCTACTGCGACCGTGTCGTGGTCATGGAGAAGGGGCGCGTCGTCGAAACGGCCAATTCCCACGCGATATTTTCAGCACCTAGTCATCCCTACACTCGAAAGCTTGTACGGGCGACGCCGCGCCTCGGCGTTACGCTTTCCGATCTCCTGCCAGAGGAAGAGGGTGCCGCCCGCACGGCCGCCCGTACAAGTTCGCGTGCGAATGGCGCGAATGGTGCGTCTCACACGACTTCGAGCGACAAGCCGCTCCTGGTGGTGGAGGGTCTCGTCAAAGAATACCCGCGCAAAGACGTGAGCGGTGGCGGTGGCCTCAAGGCCATCTTCAAGCGCAATGGTGCGGCGCCTGCACCAGATGCACCGCCGCCGGTGTTCCGCGCGGTGGATGGCATCAGCTTTGCGGTCCAGCGCGGGGAGAGCGTCGGCCTGGTCGGTGAGTCCGGCTGCGGCAAGTCGACGACCTCGACGATGGTCATGCGGCTCATCGACAAGAGCGGCGGGAAAATTCTATTCGACGGTGAGGACATCGGGGCAATACCCGCGCGACAGTTCGCGCGCCTGCCGCACAGGAAGCGCATCCAGATGGTTTTCCAGGACCCGACGGAAAGCCTCAATCCGCGCTTCACTGCTGCTCGCGCGATCGCCGATCCGATACTGCGCATGGGGGCATCCATGAGCTCGAAAGAGCTGCGCATGCGTTGCGAGGAGCTTGCGACGCTGGTCGGCCTGCCGCTCGAGTTTCTGGATCGCTTTCCGCATCAGCTTTCGGGCGGCCAGAAGGCTCGCGTCGGCATTGCGCGCGCCATCGCGCTGAAGCCGGATCTCGTCATTCTCGACGAGCCGACGGCGGCGCTCGATGTCTCCGTGCAGGCCGTGGTCCTGAACCTGCTTCAGGATCTGAAGGAACAGCTCGGCATGAGCTATCTCTTCGTGTCGCACGACCTTAATGTGGTGCGGTTGCTGTGCGACCGCGTGATCGTCATGCAGGCGGGTCGCATTGTCGAGGAAGGGCCGACCGAGCAGGTGCTCGGCGCGCCGGCAGCCGCCTATACGCGCGAGCTGCTGTCGGCCATTCCGCATCCGCCGCTGTAGTCGAGGGGAGTTGGGAGTGGGCGAGATCGATGACAAGGCCTTAGAGGCCTACATAAGGAGCGCGGCCGTGGCGCTCGGCATTTCGCTCGAAGATGCCTGGATGCCGTCGATCCGCGCCAATCTCGCCGTCTCGCTGCGGCTCGCCAATACGGTTGCCGAATTCGAGCTGCCGGATGAGGCCGAGCCTGCACCTGTGTTCGAGGCTTGAGCCATGGAGGCATTCTCGACAGCCGCGGAGATCGCGGAAGCAGTATCGCCAGGGCGCACGAGTGCGATTGCAGTGACGGAAGCTGCGATCGCGCGCATCGAGAAGCACGATGGCGCGCTCAATGCCTTTACCACCGTCACGAAGGAGCGCGCCCGCGCCAAGGCCCGCGCTGTCGATGCGGTGCGTGCGGCGGGACAACCTCTCGGCCCGCTTGCCGGTGTCCCCTTCGCGGTGAAGAACCTCTTCGACGTCGCCGGCGTCCCGACGCTCTCGGGCTCCAAGATCAATCGCGATCGCGCGCCCGCTTCGTCGGACTCGCCACTGATCGAGCGCTTGGAAGCTGCGGGCGCGATCCTGCTGGGCGCGCTCAACATGGGCGAATACGCTTACGACTTCACCGGCGAGAACGTGCACGATGGCCCATCGCGCAATCCGCATGACACCGGGCGTATGACGGGTGGATCCTCGGGTGGCTCGGGCGGATCGGTGGCCGGTGGGCTCGTGCCACTTTCGCTCGGCTCGGATACGAACGGCTCGATCCGCGTGCCCTCGTCGTTCTGCGGCCTGTTCGGCTTGAAGCCGACTTACGGCCGCCTGACGCGCGCGCGCACATTTCCGTTCGTGGCGAGCCTCGATCATCTCGGACCACTGGCGCGCAGCACGCGCGACCTCGCGCTCGCCTACGATGCCATGCAGGGGCCGGATGCCGAGGATCCCGTCTGCACGACACGCGCGCCGGAGCCTGCGGTGCCGACGCTAGGGTCAGGCATTGGTGGCTTGCGGATCGCGGTGGCCGGCGGCTATTTCGAGCGTGGGGCGAGCGCCGAGGCGCTTTCGGCACTCGCGACGGTGGCCAAGGCTCTCGATGCCAACGAGCGCATCGAGATACCCGAAGCTGCGCGGGCGCGGGCTGCGGCTTTCATCATCACGACCAGCGAAGGTGCCGCGCTGCATCTCGATCGTTTGCGCACGCGCGCGGGAGATTTCGACCCGGCGACGCGCGACCGGCTGATCTCGGGCGCGATGATCCCGGCGTCTCTTGTTACTAAGGCGCAGAAATTCCGGCGCTGGTATCGCGAGGAAGTGCTCAAGCTCTTCGAGCGCTATGACGCGATCCTGGCGCCGGCAACACCCATGGTCGCACCTCGCCTCGGTCAGCAGACCATGATGCTCGAAGGGGCCGAGGTGCCGCTCCGCGCGAACATCGGCATCTACACCCAGCCGATCTCGTTCATCGGCCTGCCGGTCGCGTGCGTGCCCGTACCTTTGCAGCCGCTCCCGATTGGCGTACAGATCATCGCCGCGCCTTGGCGCGAGGATATCGCGCTGCGTATCGCGCATCATCTGGAGGCCGCTCAGGTCGTGAAGTCGCCGCGCCCACCGCTGTAGGACAAAAAGAATGGAAATAAATCTCCCCGACGTCGTTGCCGAGGTGAGCGCGCTCTTCGAGCGTTACGAGAAGGCGTTGACGACGAACGATGTCGAGACGCTGACTTCGCTCTTCCGCAAGGCGCCGCAGACGATCCGCTACGGCATCGGCGAGAATCTCTATGGCTCCGACGAGATCCTGGCATTTCGTCAGGCGCGGCCGGCTGTCAATCTCGAACGCACGATCGATCGTACGGTCATCACGACCTACGGCCGCGACTGTGCCACGGCCTCGACGCTGTTCCACCGTGAGATCATGGGCGATCGCAAGATCGGCAGGCAGATGCAGACGTGGGTCCGCTTTCCGGACGGCTGGTTCATTGTTGCCGCCCACGTCAGCATCATCGACAAACCCGCATAGTCCCGGTGAATCGCATGCCCAAGCTGCAGGAGCTTTCGGATAGCGATGGCGTGCCGGGAGCAGTTGTTGCAAAGACGCTGGCGGCGCGCCTGCGCGAGCAGCTCGCGGACGACATCGTCCGTGGTGCGCTGGCGCCGGGTGTGTCGCTCGAGGAGGCGGAACTCGCGAAGCGCTTCGATGTCTCGCGCACGCCAGTTCGGGAAGCCATCCGTTTGCTGGTCGCGAGCGGTCTCGTCGAGGCGCGGCCTCATCGCAGTGCCGTGGTTGCGCGTGCGACGGAAAGCCAGCTTGCCGGCATGTTCGAGGCCTTGCGCGAGCTCGAGTGCCTTTGTGCGGGCTTTTCTGCCGAGCGGATGACAGCTCCCGAGAAGACGGAGCTGAAGCGCGCGCACGCGGCGCTGCTACGGGTTGTGCGCGCCGGTGATCCGCAGCGCTACCACGAGCTCAACGAGCAGTTCCATGCGGTCATCTATGCGGGCTGCCACAACGACTATCTGGAGCGGTTGACTTTGGAGACGCGGGCGCGTATCGCGCCCTTCAGCCGTGCGCAATTCCGCACACTTGGCCGTCTCGCCCGGTCGCACGCCGAGCACGAGGCGATCGTCAAGGCAATCATCGATGGCAAGGCTGATCGGGCGGCAGCGGCCATGAAGGCGCACATCGGCTACGTGCACGACGCCTACTCGACTTATCGCGCGGGTTGACCCGGGTCTTCAGCGCGACCCTATGAAGGCGCGCCAGCCGCCGAATTCTGAAATGTCGCGGGCATCGCGGGTGGCCTCGGCTTCGACGAGGAAGCCCTTTACCGCGCGGCCGTCTTCGAGCTGAAGCGTGCCGATCGAAAGTGGTGGCGGGACGGCATCGACGAAGCAGGCAAAGCCTTCAGCCGGCAAGGCCCAGATCTCAACGGCGATTGAGGCTCCTGCGCCGCTCGCAATGCGCAGTAGGCCGGGCTTCGGTGGCTCAGTCTTGAGCGCGAACAGGCGATAGTCCGGCGTGGTTTTGGCCTCGCCGATGAAGCGGGCGTTGAGCGCGGTCAGCTCTTGATTGAGCGGCATTCCCGAGAGGTGCGCGCCAACGACTGCGATCGCGATCTCGCCCCGTGCCAGCGCACTGGCCGGTGGCGCCCGAGGCGGCTGCGCAGTGTCGAGGGCGCCGAGTGTAAGCCCTGTGCGGCTGTGGATGGCACCGCCGAGACTTGCGAGAAAGGCATCGCGGCCGCATGGCGCCAGGAGCGTGACGCCATAGGCTGTGCGGTCGGCGGTCAGTGCGACGGGAACGGCGAGTCCTGCCAGATCGAGCAGGTTGACGAAGTTCGTGTACGTGCCGAGCCCGGAGTTTGGTCCGATGGGATCGGCATCGAGTTCGGCGGCCCTGACGGGGCGCGGGAATGTCGGCACCATCAACGCATCGACGCCGGCGAACAGCTTCGCGGCAACGCCGCGGTAGGCCGTGAGCTTGTAGAAGGCGCGGAACGTGTCGACGGCCGATTTGTCGGCGCCGGGGGTGATGATCGCCTTGGTCACGGGATGCACGGCATCGGGATGTTTGGCGATGAAGTCGCCGACGGCAGCCGTGCGCTCGGCGACCCAGGGGCCTTCATAGAGCAATCGCGCGGTCTCGAAGAGAGGTGTGAGATCGACCTCGACGAGTGTCGCACCGAGCCCGCGCACCAGTTCGATGGCAGCGTTGAAGGCCGCCTCCGCTTGCACGTCGCCAAAGTGAATGCGGTCGGCGAGACGCGGCACGGCAATCCGCAGCGCCGGAGGGATCGCCGCAATCGACCCGAGAGGCAGCCGGCGGGAGAAGGCATCGCTCTCGTCATGACCCGCCATGACCGAGAGGGCCGCAAAGGCATCCTCAGTCGTGAGGGCGAATACCGACACGGTGTCGAGCGCGCGGCAGGCTGGCACAACGCCTGTCGCGGAGATGAGACCGAGGCTCGGCTTGAGGCCGACGATGTTGTTGAGGCCGGCTGGTACGCGGCCTGAGCCTGCAGTATCCGTGCCGAGCGCCAGCGGAACGATACCACGCGCCACAGCCACGGCAGAGCCCGAGCTGGACCCGCCAGAGACGAGATCGCCCCGGAGCGGATTGCGCGGCATGCCATAGGGCGAGCGCGCGCCGACGAGACCGGTCGCGAACTGGTCGAGGTTCGTCTTGCCGATGATCAGCGCACCGGCCCGGCGCAGGCGTGCGACGGCTTCGGCGTCGGTCTTTGGCGTGTAGGCATAGGCAGGGCAGGCGGCCGTGGTCGGCATCCCCGCGACATCAATATTGTCTTTGACGGCCACAGGGATGCCATAGAGCGGCAACGTATCCGGATCGCGTTCTAGGAGGGCGCGCGCCTCGGCTTGAATGTCCGCCTCGTCGCGTACGGAAATGAAGATGGCCGGATCATCGGCATCGCGAAGCCGGCGGAATGTCCGGCTGACCGTATCGGCAACCGCAATCTTTCCGGACCGATGTCCGGCGAGCAGGGAAGCGACCGTTTCGGCCACAGGCAGCTCCTGAGAAAATTCGACCGTGCGAGGATGGCTTTGCGCGCAAGGGCTATCGTGTCAGTGCGCCACGCGCAAGGGCAAGCATGGTCGCTGCCCAGGCTGCTCAATTTGCAGGCGATCCACGCGGGGGCGCCATGCGCGCACGGGCGCGTGCTTGATGCCGGCCTCTGTGCCGGCCATGATGATCGGCAGCTTCGCGCCCACCACCGAGCTGGTCGTGTCGTGGCTGCGTGCGACGGAAAAAGAAGTACCCAAGGAGGAACGATGGATCTCGGGCTCAAGGGAAAGAATGCGGTCGTCACAGGCGCGAGCCGCGGCCTCGGTTGGGCCATTGCCGAAGTGCTGGCCGGCGAGGGTATGAACGTGGTGCTTGTCGCCCGCGATAAGAAGGCGCTCGAGGAGAATGCCGCGTCTCTGCAATCGCGCTTCGGTGTGCGCGCCACGCCACATGCCGCGGACCTCACGTCCATCCCCGAGATCGAGCGCGCGGCAGCGGCGGCCGTATCGGCGCTCGGCACGGTCGATGTTCTCGTCAATTCCGCAGGCGCGACCAAGCGCGGAGATTTCTTTTCGCTGACGGATGCGGATTGGGACAGCGGCTTCGGACTCAAGTTCTTCGGCGCCATGCGCATGAGCCGCGCCCTCTGGCCGCGCCTCAAGAAAAGCGGAGGCACGATCATCAACATTGTCGGCGTCGGTGCCCGCATGCCGAGCGCGGATTTCACCATCGGCGGATCGGTGAATGCTGCCTTCCTGCATTTCACGAAGGCGCTCTCCACCATCGGCGTGCGTGATGGCGTGCGCGTCAACGCCATAAATCCCGGCGTCTTCGAGACGGGTCGCCTTCAGCATTCCCTGCGCTCCGCCGCCGAGCAGGCCGGGGTTCCGATCGAGAAGGCTGCGGATGTGCTGCTCTCGAAGATGGGCGTGCCACGCTTCGGTAAACCGCAGGAGGTGGCGCAGCTCGTCGCCTACCTCGCGTCGGAGCACGCAGCCTACATGAACGGCGCCGCGATCGAGATCGACGGCGGCTCGCAGCGCAACATTTGATCAGCAGGCATAAAGATGGATCCATTTCTCAAGCGCAAGGTCGGCCGGACCGCGTTCGAAGTCACACAGCTCGGCATGGGTGGCGCGAGCCTCGGCGACGCCCGCGAATCCATTCCGGAGCCCCAGGCTGAAGCAGCGCTCGATGCCGCGCACGCGGGCGGCATCGGCTACTTCGATACCTCGCCCTGGTACGGCAATGGCAAGAGCGAGCTGCGCTTTGGCCGGGTTCTGCGGACGAAACCACGGTCGAGCTTCGTCATCTCGACGAAGGTCGGCCGCCTGTATTCGCGTCCCGCAGAGCCGGATACGTATGTGCATCCGCGCTGGCTCGGCGGCCTGCCCTTCGAGCCGCGTTTCGACTACAGGCACGATGCGATCCTCAGGAGTTACGAGACGAGCCTTGCCCGCCTCGGTCTCAACCGCGTGGATGCTCTTCTCATTCATGACCTCGATCCGCGCCATCAGCAGACCGAAGAGAACGTCCGGCGGGGCCTCGACCAGCTCGATAAGGAGAATGGCTTTAGGGCGCTCGCCGATCTCAGGTCGCGCGGCGAGATCAAGGCAATCGGTGCCGGTGTGAACCACATCGGCATGATCCCGCGCTTTCTGGAGCGCTTCGATATCGACTTCTTCCTCGTCGCCATGCCGTACACGCTCATGGAGCAGGAAGCGCTCGACGGCGAGCTGCAGATGTGTGCGGAGCGGGGCATCTCGATCGTGATCGGCGCACCCTTCGCCTCGGGCATTCTCGCGCGCGGGCCGGCGCCGGGCGCACTCTACCGCTATAACCCGGCGGAGCCCGATGTCATCGCGAAGGCACAGCGTATCGGCGCAGCCTGCGCGCGTCATGGCGTTCCGCTCGGTGCCGCGGCGTTGCAGTTCCCGTTCGGTCATCCAAGCATCGTCTCGGTGATACCGGGGCCGATCGCGACCGAGGAAGTGCGGATGAACTTTGCCTGGATGCGCACGACGATACCCGACGCCCTCTGGGACGAGCTGAAGGCCGAGGGCTTGATCCGGCAGGATGCGCCGACGCCGCGACTTGGCAATGGAGGAGCCGGCTGATGAAAGTCGTGGTGGTTGGCGGCGGTATTCTCGGCGCAAGCGCGGCATACAACCTCTCGCTCGCTGGATGCACCGTCACGCTCGTCGACCGGGCCGACGAGGGGCGTGCAACGTCCGCCGGCGCGGGCATTGTCTGCCCCTGGGGCTCGCCGACGATCGACGAAGCGTACTATGCCTTGCTCGCGCATGGCGCGCGCTACTATCCGCATCTCGTCGAGAGGCTCGCCGAGGATGGTGAGCACGATCTCGGCTATGCCAAGGTCGGCAGTCTCTACGTGCCCTCCGATCCGGCGGACCTCGATGCAGCCGAACGCAGGGCGCGGACGCGTGCCGTCGATGCACCGGAAGCCGGCAGCATCGAGCGCCTGTCGCCGGCCGATGCACGGCGCATGTTCCCCGCCTTGCGGCCAGATCAGCCGGCGCTCTTCGTATCCGGTGGTGCCCGCGTCGACGGTCGGCGTATAGCTGCGGCCATGCAGCGGGCTGCGGGCAAGCATGGATCGCGGCTCGTGAATGGCTCGGCCGAACTCGTCATGCGCGGCAGTCGAGCGGCGGGCGTGCGTGTCGATGGCGAGCTGATCGAAGCTGATGTCGTTATCGCTGCGGCCGGAGCCTGGGCACCGAAGCTCCTGGAACCTGCGGGCGTGAAGCTCGCTGTGGCGCCGCAGCGCGGCCAGATCATCCACCTGCGCCTGCCTGGGACTGATACAGCGAACTGGCCGATCCTGCAGCCGCTCAATAGCTACTATCTGCTCGCCTTCGAAGACTCGCGCATTGTCATCGGCGCATCGCGGGAGACGGGCTCGGGCTTCGACTATCGCCTGACGGCTGACGGTGTTGCCGAGGTGCTCAATGCGGGGCTTGCCGTCGCGCCGGGGCTCGCCAGCTGGACGCTGCACGAGATCCGCATCGGCTTCCGCCCGCTGGCCGACGACTACCGTCCGAAGCTCGGGCGGGCGCCGGGCATCGAAAACCTGATCATCGGCAATGGCCTTGGCCCGAGCGGTCTCTCCATGGGGCCGTTCAGCGGTGCGGAACTCGCCAGGCTCGCGCTCGGCAAGCCGACGGAGCTCGCACTCGACCCTTATGCGATAGTAGCAGGCTGAGGCCGAGCGACTACCAGATGGTCGCGCCGCTATCGACAGGAAAGACCTGGCCGGTCGTAATCGCTGCCTCGTCCGAGGCGAGATAGACGGCCATGTTGGCAATATGGATCGGCTGGCCGAGGCCCAAGAGGTGCGAGGCGGCAATGCGCTCGGTGGCGTTTCCGCTGCCGTCGAGCATCTTCTTCACGCGATCAGTCAACGTCACCGAGGGCGCGATCGCGTTCACGCGGATCTTGTTCGGTGCGTACTCAACGGCCATGGAGCGCGTGAGCGCGGCAATGCCGCCCTTGGCCATGGTGTAGCAGTCACGCCCCGGCAGAGCCATGAGCGCCACGATAGAGGACATATTGATGATCGAGCCGCCACCCGCCTTGATGATGTGCGGGATGCCGACCTTCGAGCACAGGAATGTGCCGTAGAGATCAAGCTTGATGGCGCGCCAGAACTCCTCGTCCGCCACTTCTGTCACCGGACCATCGGCGGGTTGGGCGCCGCCAGCGTTATTGTGGAGGATGTCGAGCTTGCCGAAACGAGCGACCGTTTCAGCCATGGCGGCCGTAACGCTCGACGTGTCGGTCACGTTGCAGCGCACGAAGCAAGCGTCGCCGCCGCTGTTCGCCGCATGTTTGCGGGCAGAAACTGCGGACTCCTCCCCCGATGAGGCATCGATGTCGGCGATGACGACCTTGGCGCCCTCTTCGGCAAAGCGCTCGGCCGTAGCGCGACCGATCCCACCACCACCGCCGGTGATGAAGGCGACCTTGCCTGTCAGGCGGCCCATAGTGCCCTCCCCATTATGTTTGGTTGCCCTTCCTACGCTGCCCCGTCGCGGGGCTCAAGCATGAGAAGGGCCGCCTCGTCGACAGGGAGGAAACCCAACGTCGGTCTGACTGCGCCGTCCTCAGACGAGCTTCGCGTCGAGCGTGATCTCGGCCTTGAAGAGCTTCGAGACGGGACAATTCTCTTTGGCCTTCTTGGCGAGCTCGGCGAATTGCGCTTGATCCGTACCGGGAATCTGGGCCTTGAGGTCGAGGTGGATTGCGGTAATTGAAAAACCGCCGTCCTTCTGCTCCAGCGTCACCGTGGCTGTCGTATCCATCTTGGTCGCGGTCAGTTTCGCCTGGCCGAGGATATTGGAGAGAGCCATCGTGAAACAGCCGGCATGGGCGGCGCCGATCAGCTCCTCGGGGTTCGTCCCCTTCACGCCCTCGAAGCGCATTGCGAAACCATAGTGATGGTTGGCGAGCGCCCCGCTTTCCGTACTGATCGTGCCTTTGCCGTCCTTGAGGCCGCCGCTCCAGCTCGCGCTACCCTTCCGGTTGATCTTCATGGATTTCGTCTCCCTTGGCGTGGGCGAGGGCCGGCGCGGCCCCGCTTTCTACTGAATGGGGATAGCGCAGCCCGAGTTCCAGGGGCTATCACGGCGTTGCTATCGGCCGGCGGGTGGGGTTTCCCGCTCAGCATGTGCCCTGTAGGGCCGCCCATCCCGCGGGACGGCCTTCGCTTTCCGGGCAATGAAGGGGGGCTGCCTGCAGCGATTGTGCGGTGTCCGCCCCATCGGGGAGCATGGGGCGCTCATCTCCTGTCAGAGCCTGGAAAGCCGCGTTGGCGGCGACGTCGTGCGGGGCGCCGGTGCTGCGCGTCGCCTCATAGGTATCGGCCGCCATGAGCGCAGCCCGCTGGCTGCAACGCCAGCGGCCTATTGTGGCGCTCAGCCGAACGAAGATCGCGCCAAGCGTCGATCCATTTCGAGTTGCGTCGTTGTCCATTCACCTCTCCTCCGCAGTCCCGGGTACCCCGGCCGGACCTCAAGAGATCCGGCTGCGGAAAAGTTGTACGAATGGTTCGTCAAGCTGACGTACGCCGGCGGACCGCCGGGCGCTCTCGCGGTCTTGACGCTGAATTGACGGAAGCCAGCTTAGGCTGGACCTAACGGGCAAATTTCGAGGCTATTCCGTCTGGCTAAGGGGCAGAGGAATGCACGGTTTCAATCCGCTAGGTCTGAGGGCACGCAAGTTTGCCGCCGAGGCGCGAGCAAAGGCCGGCCCAATCTTGCGGCGCGGCTTTCGCAATCTGTGCGGCACGCCGGCTGTTATTTTCAGCGCTGGCGGCCTGATGGACGAGCCGGGCAGTGAAGAGAAGCTCACTGCGCTGATGAAGGGGCTGGCGAGCCGCGTAATCGCGGGCCAGGACAATACGGGCGAGTACAAATTCTGGCCGGACCGGATCGAGCCTGCTCCTGGAAGTGCGGCCGCGATCCCCGGTGCAGAGCCGATCGAGCGCTGGGAAAACCCGCACATTCCCTCAGGCTACACCTATCTGCTGCAACTCGTGGCACACGACCTCGTCGCGAGCACGGTTTCGCTCTCGGTCGACGTCGAGCGTGCCGAGGTCGAGAATGCCCGGGATGATGCACTTGTCCTGGAGACGATCTACGGCAATGGTCCGGAGCTCACACCCGAGCCCTATGAGTTCAGCCGCGAGCATCTCCGTGGCAGGGGGCTCGTCCCGCGCACGCGCCTTCGTGTTGGACCCTTGTGCCCAAAAATTGCCGGGACCAAGCATTGCCCGCACCGCGACCTTGGGCGCGGTACCGGCACGGCTGGTGTCGACGCCACCAACCGTCCGATCAACCTGGTCGAAGACGGTGCACGGCAAAGCGATCGCGCCAAGCTGTGGGCGACGGAGACGATGGTCGCCGACACGCGCAACGACTCGCACGCGTTGCTTTCGCAGCTCACCGTGTTGTTCCATCTCCTGCACAACACGCTGATCGGCAAGCTGGAGAAGCGTGTCGCGAGGCACGATGAATGGTCCGAGCAGGAGTTCGCGTGGCGTCGGTTCGTGTGTGCGCGCACGGTAGTCACGCTCATCTATCGGCGCATCATCCGGAATGATCTGATGCGCAAGCTCCTGCATCCGGAAATCTACGAGGCTTATGCCAAGGGCTTTCGGCTCGAGGATGGCAAGGACGTCAAGGAAGGCATTCCGCTCGAATTCTCGCACGGAGCATTCCGCTTCGGCCATGCGATGGTGCGGAACTCCTACCGAGTAAACGATCCAACGAAGCCCGAGCTCATGAACTTCGGGTTGGAGCAGTCCCCGCGCCTTCCCTACAAGCTGCCTGTCAGCCCCGAATGGATGGTTGATTGGCGCCTATTCTTCGAGATCGACCCGACGGTCGCGCCGAACTTCAGCCGGCGAATTGGCCCGCACTACGCGAAGCCTCTGATTGCAGATCTGATCTTCACGCCCGAGAGCGGGCGTGGGCTTCCATTCCTCGATCACATGAGCGCGGCATTTGCCGGTGTCTGGTCCGTTCCCGACCTCATCGGCCACCTTCAAGAAAAGCTCAAGAAACGACCGAATTCTAAACTCGCCAATATTTTCAGCACCTATGACTTGTGGCGGGCGCGTTTATCAGGCTGGCTTGGCGAGAAGAACGGCCTGATTCCTTTGTCTCCTACCGACATAACGCGCCTCGCCGATCATCCTCCGCTCTCGTTGTTCATTCTCTTCGAGGCGGCACATTCCATTAGCGGAGGCGCGCCCAGCCGCGAAGGTGGCGGCGTGCGTCTCGGCGCTCTCGGATCGATCATCGTGGCCGAGACGATCTACGGCGCGCTCGATCGCAACAAGGTTATGTTCGACGACGCGCCGAGTCTTGCTCAGTCGATTAAAGAATGCTGCGGGAAACTACTCTCGGCTCCCGACGCACTTGCGGATGTGGCGGTCGGCGGCAACGACATCAATGAGATGAAGGACGTGATACTCTTTCTCGCCGAGAATGAGGCATTTCTCGCATAGAACCAATGAAGCCTACTTAAGTGGAGACGACCCATGCCAAAGCGTATCGTACCCCCGGGCAGCGAGCTGAAGTGGGGACTACTGGTCAAATCGTGGGCAACCGGCAAGAACTATCTCGCCCCGGGCCAACCGCCAATTCCACTGCCGCATACGTACGAGGAGTTCAAGACGCTCTGCAACGAGAAGCTTGGCCTCGGGCTCGAGCTCCCGGATTGGATGCACGCGATCGTCTTCGTTCAGCCGAGCAAGGCCGCGCTTACCATTCGCCTGCCACCCAAGGAGATTGTCGAGGAGAATGAGCAGGAGTTCGCTCAAAGCACACTGCAATACAAGATCCCAGCTTTCTACGACCAGTTCTATCACGCCGAGCTGGACGTTCCGAACACGCTCGAAGCCAAGCTCGAGTTTCACGCGCTGCGTATCGGCGACTACAGCATTAGCATGTGCGCCTGAGGCGCAACACGAGTCGGGTCGTTCACGCGTGCGCCGTTAGGCGTGAAATTGCTGGAGATAGACCCGTAACGGGAGCACCTGCGCCCGCCAGTCCCTCCCGCAGGTGCTCCCAATCCTCCGTACGGCGCATGGGGAACAGGTGCAGGAACCATTTCGCCATGGTTTCCTCGGTCGGCTGTAAAGAACCGCACCAGCGCTGAGCTACCAAAGCGTAGAAGCGCTTGAGCTCCTGCGCCGCCTGGGTTTTCTCCCCGAGATGATATAGAGCGGAGACCTTCCATCCGATCTCGTTCGGAACGCTACTCGTCGCCTGCTCGGCGGCAGCGAGCGACGCTGCGTAGTTGCCGCTGATGTGCTCAACGATGGTCCGATAGCGCCAGTGTATGGGCATGGGATCGACCATGTGGCTGGCGGCGTCGCGTAGGAACGCGAGCGCCTTCTGGGTGTCGCCGGCGAAGGCAAAGCCAAGACCAGCTGACGTGCTCGTCCAAGGATCATTGTCGTTTAGTTCGCGGGCCAGCTCATGATGCGCGGCCGCTTGATCGTGCTGGCTGGCAAACGCGTGCGCCCAGCCGAGCGCAAGGTGGGAACGTGAATCCACGGGGTCGAGGCGCGCTGCTTCGCGTGCGTAGTTCAGGGCGTCCGTTGCCCGCTCCATGCTGCGGAAGATGCCCGGATGCACGAAATGGATCGTGTTCTGGAGCTGGGCGAGGCTGGAATAGGCGGGTGCGAAGCTCGGTGCCTCCCGGATAGCTGTGCGAAATAGCTCGGCGGCGCGATGCCAATCATTGGGGTCGAAACTCAGAATGAGCGCCTGTCCGCGCAACCACGTATCGAAGACCTTGAGGCCTTCGTCAGGCCGTGGCGAGATGCTCGACATCCGTTCGGCGGATACGTTCACCTTGAGTGCCGCGGCCAACCTGCGCATGACTGTCTGTTGCGCGTTCATCCATTCTGCCGCTGACAGTTCGAGGCGTTCGCTCCAAAGAAGCACGCCCGTGGCGGTTTCCTTGAGTGTCAGCACAAGGCGCAAGGCTTCGCCCGCCTGCACGGCGCTCGCCTCGATCGTATATTCCTCGGCGGATTGATCTAGCGGCGCGAGCGGCTGGCGGTTGACCGGGCCTAGATCTCGAACAAGCCACTCGCGGAAGCGCGTCAGGCAGGCGAGCAGCTCGCGTCGGAATCCGTGCACGAGATGAAGCTGTTCGGACCTCGCGCCAGCGATCTCGAATGGTGCAACCGACAACACGAAGCGTGAGGACCAGCGGTCGCCGGCGGTCATAGCATGGCTTGCAGTGGGTAATGCGGCGAGCGGCATCATCGCGCCGGTCGGAGGCACGGACGAAAACGAACTTGCAGCGGCGGCTTGCGGAGCACCTGTTCTGCTCGGCTGGACTCTCGGAGTCAGCGGCTGGCCGAGCTTTATCGTGGCGACGAGATCCTGCGTCTCTCTCGATGGTTCGGTGTCGTACTCTGTGTCTAGAAGGTCCCACAGCTTCTTGTAGATTGTGAGCGCGCCTGCAGTGTCGCCCGCTGTTTGGCGCGCGCCCATGAGTGCGCGTGCAGCTTCCTCATGCGTTGGATCGAGATTCAAGATAGCCCGCGCCAGATCCTCGATGTTTTGATCGCCCGGCGAAGTCGCCCTCAGGGCTGCTTCGAGATCGCGCTCAATGCGTTGTCGGATGGCCTCGCGCTTGGCTGTGAGCCAGACGTCGAAGGCAGGATCAATCGCATCGCAACCGTCGAGAAGTTGGTCAGTCAATCGCTCGCGGTCGAGCAGCAGACGATGTGTCTCGCCCGCCCTGGCTCGCTCAATCACGTTCGCGATGTCGGACTCGAAGGTTGCGATTTTTAGGCCCACGTCGAACTTGTCGGCTTCGAAACCGTTATAGCCCGTGGTGCTGAGCGCCGCTCTGGTCTCGTAGAGGGCCTGGCGGAGTGAGGCTCGGGCACGCGCGTCGTCCGTTTCGCTCCAAAGCATGCCTACGAGCCGCTCCCGCTTCTCGCGCCCCTTGTCGGTCAGAAAGAGGTAGGCGAGGAGCGCGCGGGACTTTCGGTTCGATAGTTGAACGGGAATGTCACCATAGCTGACGGCGGGGGTACCTATCAGCTGAGCCAGCAACAAGGTGCCTGAGGTCGGCGAGGTATTTGTTGCTCTTCTCGCCAAAACCATCACCCTCCACGTCGACTACTTTGATTGTAGCGCATTAGATTGCGTCTGGAGATTGTAGGCTAGATATGTTCACCGCTGCCGTCCAGCGATCCAACTGCGCATCCCGAATGCAGATTCGTATAGAAACTGACTGTCCATACTCGCCTCTGACAAGCGTCCGCCAGACGGCGGACATTCCGGCCATTACCTGACAGCCGGCACGGGAGCAGGACGCAGCACCATCGCCTTAACTATGTTGAGTGGGTGACAGCCTCGCGTCTCACCGGACGAGCGCGGCGGCGGCGAGGCGGATGCTCTCCTCGGGCGATGTCGCGAGGTGAAGGATCGCTTCGGCAAGCATGGCATTGTGGGCGCGGCCAAAGTTCTCGATCAGCAGCCCCGCCTCGTCGCGTACATGGCCGGTGGCGGCGCGGGCACCCGAAATGCGCTCGATGAGAGGCCGCGGATCGGTAGTGTAGGCCCAGACGGGCAGGCCGAGCGCGTGTGCAAAGCCAAGCTCGAAGGCCGTGCCGTCGTCCGCGTGTGGCCCGCGGAAGGGGCTGAGGTCCGCGACGACGCCGTCCGCCGTACGCAGCTCTCGCAGGCAGGCCGACTGGATGGTGCGCGACGACATCGGCCCGTCGAGATCGAAGTCGAGCGGATAGAGCCCGTCACAGCCATACTGGTCGCAGAGGGCGACGAGCCGGGCGCCGGCGTCGTCGGCGTCCGCCTGGAAGACCGTCGGGCCGGCAAGATAGATGCGGGGTCTCATGGATGTGGCTCCGGCGTAAGCGAATCATCGTACGAAAGGCGCATTCGCAGTTTAGGCACCCCACGGTGATCGACAAGCGTCGGGAGCGTAACCAGGCATTCCCCGTTGCGCCGATGCCAAGTCGGACTAACATCATGCTCGACGAACGTACTGGGAGAATGCGCGACGTGGCCGAGCTCGCACAATGTGCCGCTCTTCCTTATCTGCTGCTCGGCGACGAGATCCGCGTTTGCCTGATCACGAGTCGGGGCACGAAGCGCTGGATCATACCCAAAGGCTGGCCGAATCCCCCTTTTCAGCCATACGAGCAAGCCGCGCGCGAGGCCGAGGAGGAAGCCGGCCTTGTCGGCGAGATCGCGGCTGATCCCATCGGCAGCTACACCTATCGCAAGCGTCTCCATTTCTTTTCGTCGGCCGAATGCCGCGTCTCCGTCTATCCACTGCTCGTTACGATCCAGCGGGTGCGCTGGCCAGAGCAGGCCGAGCGCGAGCTGATCTGGGTGCCGGCGATCGAGGCCGCCGACATGGTGCACGAGGCGGAGCTTGGCCGGCTACTCGTGTCGCTGCCGCGCTGGGTTGATGCAAAGGAGCCGGCCTAGCTTAGTGGGGCCGCAGGGTTTGCGCCTTCTATCTCGACGAGCGCGCCTTCCGCGTTGAGCGCAAAGACCTCGCGTTCTGGCAGCTCTTGCTTGATGCGCCGTGCAAGCTCCAAGCCTTGCTCGATGTGCTGTTCGTAGCGCTCTTTCGACCACTTGCTGTTGGCCGGATCGTCGAGGTTGAGGGAGGCGTCGAACTCCCCCGCCCAGTTCCAAAGGTCGCTCTCCAGTTCCACTGATACGCCGAGGTGGTAGGGCGAGAAGCAGCCGATCTTCCCCTCATCCATGGCCCAAAGGGGATAGCACTGGTAGTCGGCCATCACCTTGATGCGACGAGAGCCGGATAGGTCCGCGCCGGTATGATCGGTCTCATCCGATGGGCTGCTCTCGTCATCGCCACCGCCGAACGTTGCGAAACCCGACTTGCGCTTCACCGGGAAAAGCGTGTGGCGCAGGATGTAGCCGATATGGAGGGCGATCGCGGCGAGGGCGGAGCCCCACAGCAGTGGCGGCGTTTCGGAGAGCTTGGTCAGCCGGCCCGTGTAGGCGGCCCACAGAATGAAAAGCGTGCAGGCGCCATAGACGACCGATGCATTGATGCTGCGCTGGCGCTCGGCCGCGGGCGGTGGATCCGCCACATCGAAGTAATAGGGGCCGAGGAAGAGATAGAAGGCGAGCTGAACCACCGCACAGATCGCGAAGAGCCACGCCGCCGGCTCGAGCAGCAGCATGAGGAAGGCGCCACCGGCGAAGAAGAGGATCGCGAGACTGAGCAGCCAGATGGTGCGATGGGTCTCGACCGGGTCGGTCTTTTTCATCGATATGGCGGCGATGGCCTGATCTATGAGGTTCGAGGTGAGCGCTGCGCGGGCGGCAAAAAAGCCGGCAAGGACGTAGAACGCGCCGATGGCGCGCAAAGCGATGTCGATACCGTCCATTCCGTTCCGCCGATCCCCGTCCGATGCCCGATCAGGGCATAGCGTAGGCAGGATCGGGACGGAACCTCGGAATGCGGTATTTCCCGGGCGCAGCAGGGCCCTCCCGGCGGGTTGCGGGCGCCCCCCGATCGTGTGATAAGCGGCGCGGGAGGCTGGCGGCGGACGGATCCCTCGCCAACCGGGTCAGGTCCGGAAGGAAGCAGCCCTAACGATTCGGATTCGGGTCGTCTGCCGGTCTCCTTTAGCGCCCCTCGTTGAGCCCAGGGGCGCACTTTCCACGAGGATGTCGGGCGGCATGGCGCGCAGGAAAGGTTCCGGCAGCGACGACGAGGAGCCGCACGGCTCCGAGGCTGCCGACGTGCCCAACCCCGCCGGTGCCGACGACGGGCCATCCTTCTTCTCCGATGCCGAGATGGCGCCGGCAGGCAAGCCTGCCGAGGGCGGCTATGTCGTGCTCGCCCGCAAGTATCGGCCCGAGACGTTCAATGACCTGATCGGCCAAGAGGCCATGGTCACGACGCTGCGCAATGCCTTCGCGGCGGATCGCATTGCCCAGGGCTATATGCTCACCGGCGTTCGCGGCGTCGGCAAGACGACGACGGCGCGCATTCTCGCGCGTGCGCTCAACTACGTGAAGCCGGGCCTGCCCGATCGCCCGACCGTCGAGATGGACGGCTATGGCGCGCATTGCGAAGCCATCGTCCAGAGCCGTCACCCGGACGTGATCGAGATTGACGCGGCGTCCAATACCGGCGTCGACAACGTCCGCGAGATCATCGAGAGCGCACGCTACAAGCCCATGGCGGCGCGCTACAAGGTCTTCATCATCGACGAGGTTCACATGCTGTCGAAGGGCGCGTTCAACGCGCTCCTGAAGACGCTCGAGGAGCCGCCGCCGCATGTGAAGTTCATCTTTGCGACGACGGAAGTGCGCAAGGTGCCGGTGACGGTGCTCTCGCGCTGCCAACGCTTCGATCTGCGCCGCGTTGAGGTGCCGGTGCTGGCTGAGCACTTCCGGCGAATCGCGGCGAAAGAGGGCGCAACTGTCGAGGACGAGGCGCTGCTGCTCATCGCGCGCGCGGCCGAGGGCTCGGTGCGCGACGGCCTCTCGATCCTCGATCAGGCCATCGCCATGGGCGAGGGCGCGGTCACAGGGCCGACAGTCCGCGCCATGCTCGGTCTCGCCGATCGCGGTCGCATCTACGATCTCGTCGAGCACACGCTTTCGGGCCGCACGGCCGAGGCGCTTGCCGCGCTCGATGGTCTCTACAAGGACGGCGCCGATCCCCTCGAGGTCCTCGGCGATCTCGCGGAAGCCGTGCACGCCGCGACGCGCATCAAGGTCGCAGGAGCGGCTACTGAGCGCGAGGTGCTCTCCGTGGAGGAGCTGCGGCGCGCGTCGGGGCTGGCCGAAAAGCTCTCCATTCCGCTGCTCGCGCGCGTTTGGCAGATGCTTCTCAAGGGTCTCGACGAGGCCGGACGTGCGCCGGACGTGCGGGCGGCGGCAGAGATGGTGGTCATCCGTATTGCGCACACGGCCGACCTGCCGTCGCCGGACGACATCATCCGCACGCTCGGTGGTGTGCCAACCCCGCGGCGGAGCGAGGCAAGACCGGCACCAGAAAGCAGGGCCGCCGGCAAGGTCGAAGCCCGGGTCGCGACCCTACCCCTCACCGCGCAGGCGGCCGAGCTGCAAGATGAAGACGTAGACGAGGGCCGCTTCGCCCCACCACTCGACGAGGTGCCGGAGCCCGCCATGGCGCCGGACATCTACGACGAGAGCGAGGGAGAGGACGACGATCTCGGACCCTCCGCAGTGGAGCGTCCCGAGGACATCGTGCTCAATACCTTCGAGGATGCGGTCAATCTGGTTGGTCGCAAGCGCGATGCGCGTCTCAAAGTGCATCTCGAGGAGCACGTGAGCCTCGTGAAGTTCGACGCGGCCGGCGCAATCGAGCTGCATCTGCTCGACGGTGCGCCACCCGAGATCGCCAACGAGCTGCGCGAGAAGCTCAACAAGTGGACCGCGCGCCGCTGGACCATTGCGCTCAGCCGACGGCCGGGCGCCCCGCCACTCGGCGAGCAGAAGCGTGCTGAGGAAGCCGCTGAGATCGAGGCGCTGAAGCAGCATCCCTCGGTGCGCGCTGTGCTCAAGCAATTTCCGGATGCCGAGATCGCGAGTGTCAAGCCGATTGCGGCTCCGGCTGCGGATGAAACCAATGATGAGCCCGGCGAGGACAGCGCGGTAGGCTGAAGAGGGTTTCGTACCCATATAAGTAGATTGCTCGCGGTCGCGCACAGAGGACACGGTGATGAAAGATCTCATGGGGATGATGAAGAAGGCCCAGGAACTCCAGGGCCAGATGCAACGCATGCAGGAGGAGCTGGCGGCGCTCGAAGTCTCCGGTCAGTCCGGCGCCGGCCTCGTGCAGATCTCGCTCAACGGTAAGGGCGAGATGCGGTCGGTGAAGATCGATCCGAGCCTCCTGAAGCCCGATGATGCAGAGATCGTCGAGGATCTCGTGCTGGCCGCCTTCCAGGATGCCAAGAGCAAGGTCGAAGGCGAGATGCAGAAGCGCATGCAGGAGGTGGCAGGTGGGTTGCCGCTGCCGCCGGGCCTCAAGCTGTTCTGATAAGCGCTCTAGTCGCGGCAAACGTGGTCTCAGACATGCGCATTCGAGACTACGTGGAAACGGACCGAGCGCGGGTCAATGAGGTGGCGCTCGCCGCCTTCGCGCCATTCTGCTCGCACTACGATGACTGGACGGCCATGGCGGCTGGTATCGGCAATATGGCGGCCCTCGCCGAGAGCGGCGAGATCATCATTGCTGAGCATGATGACGCGATCATCGGAGCCGTTGCTTACATTCCGCCGCATGTGCCGAAGGCCGACTACTTCGATCCGGCGTGGCCGATCATCAGAATGCTCGTCGTGGATCCGCGAGCGCGGGGCCTCGGTGCCGGACGCGCGCTGACTGATGCGTGTCTCGACCGCGCGCGTCGCGACGGCAGTACTGTCATTGCCCTGCATACGAGCGCGATCATGAGCGTCGCACTGCCCATGTACCTACGCATGGGATTCACGAAGCTCAAAGACGCACCGCCCATCCGCGGCGTCGCGTACGCCGTCTACCTCAAGCAGCTCTAGCTCTCACGATGGCGTGAGAGCGCGGCTGCCTTCAGCGCTGATCGTTGAAGGGCGACCACTTTGGCGTCGGCGCGGGAGTGGGCAGCGGCACGGGTGGCAGCACGGTCGAGACCCAGGCGGATGCCGCGGCCGGCGGGCGCTCCGACTGATTGGAGGGCTGCTTGGCCTCCTGCGCGACTTGCTGCGTGACCGGCGGCTTCGGTGGGCCATCAGGGCGCTTCGTGCGCTGAACCTTCACTGCCTGGCGTGAAATTGGAAGCGGCGGTTCGATCGACGGGCCATTGGCCGTCTCGGCAGCGGCCGGCTCGAAGATGGCCGCAGGCGCCACCGTCGCGGACGCAGCCGAGGTCCGGACGACGTGGATCTGAAGCGCGCTCGACGCCAGCTCGTGGCTGTTCGGAGCGAGCACGCGAACTGCCAGCTCCAGGCGGTCAGGAGTCGTCGGCGGCAGAGACAGGACGGCGTGGTTGACGTCGTCGATGCCGACCGTCCAGGTATCGGGCGCGATCTTCATGCCATGCGATACGCGGGCTTCCGAGGGCAGGCCGTCGATGATCACGGCGCTGCCGGCCCACGAGGGGCCGCCGCCTGAAACGAGCATCGGCAGGCTGACGCGCTGGAGGTCGCTCTCGGCCACCGTCAGCCTCGTCGGCGGCGGGCTCGTGCCCGCGGGTGCACGGCTTTCCTGGATAGTGGGTTCGGATGGCGCGGGTACCGGTAAGACGACGGGAGATGCTGGCGCAGGCAGCGAGCTTTCGGGCGCTGCCGGAGGGAGCAAGCTCATCTGCGCGAGATCCCGCGCGGCGTGTGAAAATTGGTCGGTCCTGAGCGCCACCTGGATTGATGGCTGTGTCAGAGACGTTGCCTGAGGCACGGTGCCGGGCGCCGCGAAATGCCAAACCGAGGGCACGATCGCTGTCGCGGAGAGCAGCAGCAGACTGGTTCCACCAATGACGGCCCGCCGGCGGAAGGTGCTACGCGCTGGGGCTGGCGTGTCGTCCTCATCGTCGGGATAGGGATCGGGAACCCCGAGTGTCGGCGCGACGCCGAGCGGGCGTCCGAGGCTCATCGGCTGGCCGAAGGGCTCGAGCATCGTTTGGGCAGGTCGCGCGGACGCGGCGTTCATCCGGTTGAGCTGCTGCTCTAAAAGCCGAAGCTGCTCGCTCAGCGAGCGCGGCAGATCGCTGCCGAGGGGCTGCAGGTCATGGGATGCCAAATTCGTACTCCACAGACAGGCAAGGGCGGCGCTTAGGACTGAATCGGCGCCTCGTGCCCTTACAAGCGCAATGAGCACAACATGCCTAGACAATAGAGGACTCGGGGAGGCGAATCGATGCGGGCTGCGGAGTGAACATCAGGAATCTGTGGATAAAATCCGCGCGACACACTGTGTCTTGCGCGTGCCATATTCGAGGTGGCGGCAGCGGCTCGTGGCTACTTCTCGGGAATGCTGATCGGCACGCCGGGATCGTACTTCGCGCGCCGCAGTACGAGCGTAGTCTTGACGCTCGCAACGTTCGGGAGTGCCGTGAGCTGTCCGAGCACGAACTCCTGGAAAGCCGGCAGATCAGGCGCCACACAGCGCAGCATGTAGTCCATGTCGCCGGAGATCATGTAGGCCTCGCGTACGAGCGGCCACATCAGGATGCGCTTTTCGAACTCGCGCAGGTCGGGCTCGCCCTGGGCGTGCAGGCGCACTGAAGCGAAAGCCGTGACCTCGAAGCCCAGATGCGGCTCGTCAAGCTCGGCGTGATAGCCGCGGATGAGGCCAGCCTCCTCGAGCGCCCGCACGCGGCGGAGACACGGCGGCGGCGACAGACCAACGCGCGCGGCGAGCGCCACATTTGTGATGCGGCCATCCGCCTGCAATTCTTTGAGAATGCGCCAGTCCGTGGCGTCGAGTTCGGCGCGCATGCTATGAGGGCTGCCATCGGCTTGAGGACGAGGAACCGGGCGGAAATTCTAGTCCGCGAGAGCGTTCTGAAGCAAGAATATTGCGCCGCGGCTCGAATATGCGACGCATCATGGCTCGAAATGGAGCGGACCCGCGTTGCCGTCTCAGGAAATGCCACTGTCGGCCGTGCGCTGCCGGACAGGCTGGATCATCAGCGACGGCAAGGCCGGCCATGAGGGTCAGTGCCGCGGCGTGTTCGAAGCCATGGGGCTCGCCTATGAGGTGAAGCGCATCGCGCCCGGCCGTCTTCAGCAGGCGCTTGCGCCTTACGTACCCGTGGCGCGGTCCGAGCGCTTAGGACAGCCGGGATCGACCTTTGCGCCACCTTGGCCCGACTTCGCCATCGCGGCCGGCCGCCTCACCGCACCCTACATCCGGGCGCTGAAGCCGCTCGCAGGGCGCGCGACCTATACGATTATCCTACAGGATCCGAAGGTGCCGCTCACGACGGCCGATCTCTTCTGGATGCCGGATCATGATCCGAAGCGTGCGGCAAACATCATCACGACGCTCGTCGCGCCGCACGGCTTCTCGCCGGCGCGCCTGGCGGCGTTGCGCGACGCGGCGCCACCTGCCGCCTTCCAGTCGTTGCCGCGTCCCTGGATTGGCGTGCTGGTCGGCGGCGACGGGAGCAGCTATCGCTTCACGGAAGCCGACCAGAAGCGGCTCGCGACCGCCTTGCGATCGATCGCGCAGCTTGGTGCCGGCCTGCTCATCACGCCATCGCGGCGCACGCCGCCTTCGCTCGTCGCCGCCATTGCCGAGGCAACGGCTGAGTTCCCTCGCTTTCTCTGGGACGGCTCAGGAGAGAACCCCTATCCGGCGATGCTCGCGCAGGCCGACCGCTTTGTCGTGACAGCCGACAGCATCAACATGAGCGGCGAGCCCGCTGCAACTGGCAAGCCCATCCACCTGTTTACGCCCTCAGGTGGCAGTGCCAAATTCCAGCGCTTTCACGGGGCGCTCGCCCGGCATGGCGTGACGAGGCCTCTTCCAGATGAGGTCACGGTGCTCGACGACTGGAACTATGTTCCACTGTATGCGGCCGCAGACATAGCGTCCGCAATTGCCGAACGCTGGCAGCGCCGCCGCGCGATGCTGTCCGGGAAAGCCCAGTGCTGATCCATGCGGAGTTTGCCTGTGCGCCTCAAGTCCGAGATCTGGGTGAAGGCCTACATCAGGCGGTGCGCGGTCGAGGGCGCACCGGCCGTCGTCGTCAACCGGGGTGACGAGGATGCCGGCGTCATCTTCATCAAGATCGCGCGCCTCGATGGAACCGCGGATCTCTACGGTCCGGCGCCGGCCGGTCTCGTGGACAGGCTCGATCGCGAGTGGGTGCCCGTGCGCACGGCGGTGGCCGAGAGCGACATCGATGCGATGCTCGCACGCGAGCGCGACATGGACCGCGACATCTGGGTCATAGAGGTCGAGGATCGTGCCGGTCGTCACTTCCTCGAGGACTGGCTTTCGCCTGAATAATCAGGAGAGCGTTGCCGGCCGCTTGGCCTCCGGTGGCTTGGCAACGATCGCGCGCAACTCCTCGTCGAGACGTCCGGTGAGCGAAGCGAACTCCGGCGGCAGGGTCACTGCTGTCGAGCGCAATCGCGCGAGCCGCATCTCGATCTTGGGATGAATATCCGAGATCTCCTCAGGGTGCTCCCTGAGGCGTGCGATCAGCTTGCGGATATCGGCGAGAACAGCACGCGCTGCCGTAAGGCTGCGGACCTCCTCGATCTGGGCGTCGATCTCGGGTTCGTCTGCGCCCGACTTGGCAGCCGGCGGCGAGGTGGGCTCGGGCCGCGACACTTGCGTAGGCGCCGATACACCCTCGATGCGCGTCTGGCCGTTCTCGCGCAGCACCTTCATCGGACGGATGTCGGCGGCCTTGGCGATCTCGCGGGCAAGCGCACCTGACTGCGTGACGATGCAGATCTGGCTGCCGCCCTCGGTGCTCTGTCCGGCCCGCGCGATCAGACGGGCGAGCGGCGCAAGAAAGCTCTCATGCAGGCTCGCCTCGGGCTCGTTGATGGCGATGAGCGCCGGCTTGCGATAGGCCATGAGCACGGCGAGCAGGCAGATGTATTGCAGCGTGCCGTCGGACATCTCGCGTGCCAGGAGAGACCGGTCCATGTCCGAAAGGCGAAGCTGGAAACTGGCCCTGCCATCGGCGACGGCGGCTTCGAGCGTTGCGCCCGGAAAAGCATCGCGCAGCGGCGTGATCAGCGCATCCGGCACTTGGCGCGCGGCCGTTATCGTCGCGAGCGCGGCCGCGAGATCGCGCCCGTCAGGTGCTAGGGCCGGCGTCGTGGCGGCGAGCGCCGGCGCGCGCGAGGGCGCATCAGCCGCCAGATTGAAACGGTGATAGATCCGCCAGCCTTCGAGCAACTCGCGAATGTAGGCGAGCTCGGGATAGCTTGCCGCATCGCGAATGGCGTGGAGCGCGGTCTCGTTGGGCAGCAGGTGCTGCTTGAGATGCTGGCGCTCACCCTTGGCATTGCGCAGCTTGATGCCCGCACCCTCGCGCTGCATGACGACGCGCTCGCCGCTGCCTCCGGCGCCGACGCCGGTGTGGGTGAGTGTTTCCTCCCGCACGGTAGGCTCGCCGGCCAGCGCCGCATCGCCTTTGCCGGCGGGGCCGACCTCGATCGTATAACGCAGATTGGTGAAGTGCGCGGTGAGGCGCACGCTTGTCGGCGCGGGTCCTTCGCCCGGAGGCGACCGGCCGGCCCAGAGCACGCGGCCCAGTCCACCCTCATCGACGAGCTTCCTGCAGATCGAGCCGGTTGCCGCGGCCTGCAGCATCTCCAGTGCGTTGAGAATGTTCGTTTTGCCGGCGCCGTTCTCTCCAAGGAGAACACTGACCGGACCGAGCGGCAGCCTCACGGCGCGCAGGGAACGGTATCCGGCAATCTCGCACGCAGTCAGTTGCATTGCTTCCTCTCAGAGATCCTCTCTTGGGAAATTCGTGGCTGATCAAAATCAAGTTTGATTATCATGCTCTTGCTGCTGCCTGACATAAAATTACGCCGCTCGCAGCCCTGGCGCGACGTGCCCCGTTGGATCGTAAAGGCGTCCGGAACAATGGCGCAGGTATGGCGCAATGCCTACGGAAATAGGATGAAGGCTGAACGTGCGGAAACCGCGTGGCTGAAGCCGAAGGTGAGAGCGTACTTAAGCCGCTGAAAAGATAACGTTGAAGCAAAAGAGCAATGGGAGGATTTCGGCATGGAACGTGTTCTGATCACGGGTGCGGCGGGTGACATCGGGTCGCGGCTGCGCGTGCTGCTCAAGCCGGTCTACCGCCAGCTCGTGCTGAGTGATCGCGTCAGGCCGGCAGATCTCAAGCCCGACGAGAATTTCATCGCTACGGATTTGGCCGATGCCGATGCCGTCGAAGGGCTTTGCCGTGGCATCGACGGCATCGTGCACCTCGGTGGCAAGTCGATCGAAGGCACGTGGGAGGAAATCCTGCAGTCGAATCTCATTGGCGCCTACAACCTCTTCGAGGGCGCGCGCAAGGCGGGCGTGAAGCGCATCATCTTCGCCTCGTCCAATCATGCTGTCGGCTTCTATCCGCGTACGACGACCATCCCCACGGACGTTATTCCGCGCCCCGACAGCCGCTATGGCCTGTCGAAGGTCTTCGGCGAAGGTCTCGGTGCGCTCTATGCCTACAAGCACGGGATCGGCGTCACCTCGCTCCGGATCGGCAATGTCGCGGATGCGCCGATCGATGCGCGCCGCCTCGCGATCTGGCTCGCGCCGGAAGACCTCGTGCGCCTCATCCGTATTGGTCTCGAGCGTCCCGACATCGTGTACGAGGTCATGTACGGCGTCTCGGACAACGCGCGTTCCTGGTACGATAACAGCCACGCCTTCGCGCTTGGCTATGCGCCCGAGAGCCGCGGCGAGGACTATGCGGAGGAAGTCCTCGCGGCCGAGCCCAAGACCGGCAAGCACCCCGTCGCCGAGCACTATCAGGGCGGCACCTTCTGCGCGGCCGAGTACTCGGCCGAGTTCGAGACCATCAAGAAGAACAACTGAGGAGTTCCATCCGAGATGCCCGAGATCAATGGCGAGCGCGTACTGGCTGACCTACGCGCGCTCAAAGCGCTCGCACCTTATGAGGGCGGCGTGCATCGCCCGACGCTCTCACCCGAGCACGTCGCTTCGCTAAAGTGGCTCGCTGCCGAGCTTGGCGCCATCGGCCACGAGACCAAGCTCGATGGCATCGCCAATGTGTTCGGCATCTCCAAGGCCAAGGGACCGAAGCTGCTCGGTGGCTCGCATCTCGAGAGCCAGAACCATGCCGGCTGGTTGGATGGTCCGCTCGGCGTCGTCTATGCGCTCGAAGCCGCGCGCGCGATCGCTGCCGATCCAGCCTTCGCGGATTGCGGTGTCGACGTGATCTCCTGCTGCGACGAGGAAGGTCACTTCGGCAATTTCCTCGGCAGCCGTTCATCTATCGGCGATGTTGATGAAGCAGCTATCGATTCAGCCGCCGATCGCACGACCGGCACCCCACTCCGCCGGGCACTGGCTGCCGCTGGGCTCGCCGGCGTGCCGCGCCATGTTCTCGACCCTAAGCGCTATGTCGGCTTTCTCGAAGCGCACATCGAGCAGGGCGATTGGCTCGAGGCGAACGATCTCAAGATCGGCGTTGTCACGAAGATAGTCGGCATCCGCCAGTATCTGATCACGACCGAGGGCATGCAGAACCATGCCGGCACGACGCGCATGGCCATCCGTAGGGATGCCGGCGTTGCCGCGGCGCGCATCGCCGTTGCGATCTCCGACCACTTCCCTGGCATAGCCGGCGAGCGCACGGTCTGGACCATGGGGCGCATGGCCTACGATCCCGGCGCGCCGAGCGTCATTCCTGGCGGCGCCGAGCTGGTGCTGCAGATGCGCGATCCCGAGAACGCCGTGCTCGATCGTCTCGAAGTTGCGGCGAAGGAGATCGTTGCGGATGCCGATAAGAGCGGCCCATGCCGCGCCAGCATTCGGCAGACGCGCCGCACGGAGCCTGCCGCGATGGCGCAGAACTTCATGGATGCCGTGCGTGATGCAGCGGAGGCCCTTGTGCCGGGCAAGCACGTGGACATGCCGAGTGGTGCCGGCCACGACGCGATGGTCTTCTCGGCTCATATGCCGGCGGGAATGCTGTTCGTCCCTTCGATCGGCGGCATCTCGCATCACTGGACCGAGAACACATCCGATGCCGATATCGTGCTGGGTGCGCGCGTGTATCTGGACGCGGTGGCGCGGTTGCTGAAGGCGGCGCGGTGATCTTTCGCGCTTGCGCGCGAACGGGGACGCATGCCTCTGGCATGCCTTCGGCATGACCCCCGCACCCCACGCGGCAGGGACACCCTCCCGCACCCACCCGCCTTTATGACGGTATCGATTGCTGCGAGCGCAACAGGTCCCTTCTCCCCGTCCTTTACGGGGAGAAGGTTAGGATGAGGGTCGGCAGCTTGTTTGGACTTCGGCGTATGCCGCCGCCCCTCACCCTAACCCTCTCCCCGCGTGCGGGGAGAGGGGATGTCGCTCACGCCGAAGGCGTGACGTGCAACCGTCTCTGCGCCATCAGCGTTGCGACCAGCCCAAGCGCGCCGAGCACGGCCATCGCGAGATACGACTTTGCACCGAATGGGCCATAGAGCTGGCCTGCGAGCAGCGTTGCGCCGCCCATGGCGATGCCGGCGGTGACGCTGGCCTGGAGCGCCTGGGCCGTGCCGGCGCGTTCGGCGGGAATGTTCTGAGCAATGAAGTGGACGGTCCCGATGTGCGTCGCGCCGAAGGTCAGTGCGTGCAGGATCTGCAACACGACGAGTGCGGCGAGCGGCGGATCGAAGGCCATGGCGATCCAGCGCAGAACAGCGGCACACGCACCGAGCGCGATCAGGCCGAGCGGGCTCAGCATTTTCAGCACCGCGCCCGAGCGGGCGAAGAGCAGGATCTCCGCGATGACGGCGATGGCCCAGAGTATACCTGTCCACGTTGCGGAAAGGCCGAGGCCGCGCCAGTGCAGCACGCCATAGACGTAGAAGACCGCGTGCGCGGCCTGCACGAGACCGGCCGCTGTGAGAAACAATAGGAAGAGCGGCGACGTGATCAACTCCGCCACATCGGCGCGCGAGATGCGCGGTCGCGACGACCCCATGGCAGCAATCCCGACCGGCCGCGGCAGCGCGTGCGCGGCAAACGCGGTCATCGCGACGGCGCCGACGATGAGCCAGATGACGGCGCTGCCGGTCCACCGTTCGATGGCCGCGCCACCGATGAGCGTTGCGACGATGAAGCTGATTGAGCCCCAGAGGCGCATGCGGCCGTAGTCGAGGCCGTGTGCCCTGACGGCGCGCATGGCGAGCGTCTCGGTGAGCGGCATCATGCTCGATGTCGTGAGCATCATGAGCATCGTGAGCAGAATGATCGGCCAGAGGTGCGTGCTCTGCGAGAGCAGCACCGTGCAGGCGAGGCCACTCCACGCGAGAATGATGACCATGCGGCGATGATCGCCTGAGCGGTCGGCGAGATAGGCGACCATCGGCGTCGCGACGATGCGCACGAAGAGGGGCAGTGCACCGGCGATACTGATCTCGGCGACGCTGAGACCGCGCGAGTCGAGCCAGAGCGGCAGGAAGGGCGTCTGCAACCCGACGATCAGGAAGATCGCCCAATAGAAGGTCGAGAGCCGGGCAGCGAGCATTGGCGCGTTTCTTCGCTCTCGGCGGCTGCCCGGTGAGGCGCGGTCTCAGACCGCGCGGGTGATGATCTTGGCGAACTGGGCAGGGTCCGCGTTACCGCCGGAGATGAGCGCGGCGACGGCCCGGCCTTCGACGGGGATCTTGCCCGTGAGGATGGCGGCGAGGCTCGCGGCGCCACCCGGCTCGGCGACGAGCTTCAATTCCTCGAAGGCAAAGCGCATGGCGTCGCGCACTTCGTCGTCCGTCACGGAGACGCCGCCCTTCATGAGCGCACTGCCGATGGCGAAGGTGTGCTTGCCGGGGCTCTCGGCCATGAGCGCATCACAGATCGAGCCGGAGAGGCGGTCATTGCGCTCGGGCTTGCCGCTGGCGAGCGAGCGGGCGAAGTCGTCGAAGCCCGCGGGCTCGACAGTCCAGACATCCGTAGCAGGGCTTGCATCCTTGACGGCGACGGCAATGCCGCTCGCGAGGCCGCCGCCCGAGACGTTGATGAGCACCGCGTCGAGCTTGACGCCGCGGTGTGCGATCTCGGCCATCATCTCGAGGCCGGCGGTACCCTGCCCCGCGATGACGTCCGGGTCGTCGAAGGGCGGCACGAAGATGGCCTTGCGCTCCTCGCACAGTTTGCGGGCAATGGCGTCGCGGTCCTCGCGCTCGCGGTCGTAGGGGATGACTTCGCCGCCGAAGGCCTTGGTCCGGGCAACCTTGATCGGGGGTGCGTCCTTCGGCATGACGATCGCGGACTTGAGCCTGCAGAGCGTGGCGGCTGCCGCGACACCCTGGGCGTGATTGCCCGAGGACGAAGCGACGACGCCCCCTGGATAGGCCTTCGGATCGACCTGCGAGATCTTGTTATAGGCGCCGCGGAACTTGAAGGCGCCGACCCGCTGGAGGTTCTCGCATTTGAGGAACACGCGGCCGCGAACCTGCTTGTTGAGGGCCGGATGCTCGAGAACGGGTGTCGTGACGAGGTGCGGCGCGAGCCGTTCGGCGGCGGCGCGGATCATCTCGATCGTCACGGGAAGCTTGGACATGGCGGGATCTCGTGGATTCGGTTCGAAAGGCCCGGGCGGGCGCGTCTGCTGCATACACCAGGCCTGCGCATTAGGCCATGCACGTCGTACTCGGCGGAGGAGCTGAACGGGCAGCCTCGTCGCGGCCGGCGTAAGGAAAGCTGTTGAGTTTTCACAATGTATTTCAGCTTTGCCGATCTGGATTGACGTATAGAAGTCCTGCGATGGAGAGTTCTCGCTTGCGACCGGAGCGCGGCGCGACTACCGGTGCGGAATGATCCCGACGCGGTCAGCAGGCCCTGGGCCTCGTGGCGCCGCGTCCGGAACGGAGGGACTAGAGATGGTGCGCCAATATTTCGGCACCGACGGCATCCGAGGGCTCGCCAACACGGCGCCTATGACGGCCGAAATTGCGCTGAAGGTCGGCATGGCGGCCGGCAAGGTGCTCGCCCAGGCCGGCGGCCACCGGCTTCGGGCGGTGATCGGCAAGGACACGCGGCTTTCCGGCTACATGATCGAGAATGCGCTGATGTCGGGCTTTACGGCCGTGGGCGTCGACGTCTTCCAGCTCGGGCCCATGCCGACGCCGGCCGTGGCGATGCTCACGCGATCACTCCGGGCCGATATCGGCGTCATGATCTCGGCTTCGCACAACCAGTTTGCGGACAACGGCATCAAGCTCTTCGATGCCAACGGCTTCAAGCTCTCCGACGAGGCCGAGATCGCGATCGAGGCGTTGATCGATACGCCAGGGGCCGAGCTGCTGGTGCCGTCCGAGAAGATCGGCCGTGCGACGCGCATCGAAAGCGCCCAGGAGCGCTATATCGAGTTCGCCAAGCGCACGCTGCCGAAGAATCTGCGCCTCGACGGGCTCAGGATCGTGATCGATTGCGCGAATGGCGCCGGCTACAAGGTGGCGCCGCAGGCCTTGTGGGAGCTTGGCGCCGAGGTCATCCGCATTGGCGTCGATCCGAACGGATTCAACATCAACGAGAAGTGCGGCTCGACGGCGCCGGAGTCCTTGCAGGCGAAGGTGCGCGAGCTCCGGGCCGACATCGGCATTGCGCTCGATGGCGATGCCGACCGTGTCGTGGTCATCGACGAGAAGGGCGCGCTCGTCGATGGCGATCAGTTGCTGGCGGTCATCGCGGAGAGCTGGCGGCGGCGCGGGCGCCTGCTGGGCGGCGGCGTAGTAGCGACCGTCATGTCGAACCTCGGGCTCGAGCGCTATCTCGGCTCGCTCGGGCTCACCATGATCCGGACGCCCGTCGGCGACCGTCATGTGGTCGAGCACATGCGGCGCAATGGCTACAATGTCGGCGGCGAGCAGTCGGGCCATATCGTCCTGTCCGACTTTGGCACGACCGGCGATGGTCTCGTGTCGGCGCTCCAGATCCTCGCCACGGTTGTGGCGACGGGGCGCCCGGTGAGCGAGGTCTGCAACCGTTTCGAGAAGATTCCGCAGCTCCTGCGCAACGTGCGCTATTCCAACGGTTCGCCGCTGGAGGACGGGCGCGTGATCGCCGCGATCGATGCCGCCAAAGCGAGGCTCGGCGACAAAGGGCGCCTGCTGATCCGCCCATCGGGCACGGAACCGCTGATCCGCGTCATGGCCGAAGGCGAGGACGAGCGGCTCGTCGCCGCGATCGTTGGTGATATCGTCGCTGCCGTGCAGAATGTGGCGCAGGTCGCCTGACCGTAGATAGAATGAACGTAAGGAGCGTCGGCGTGTCTCAGGAAATCTTGAAGGATCTCGATAGCGGCGTGCTCACGATCACGCTGAATCGGCCAGAGAAGTACAACGCTCTGACGTTTGGCATGTACGACGAGATCGCGGCGACATGCTCGAACATCCCTACTGACGGCTCCATTAAGGCCATCGTTTTCCGCGGTGCTGGTGGCAAGGCGTTCGCGGCGGGCACGGATATCTCGCTGTTCCGCAGTTTCGAGACGCCCGAGCAGGGCATTGCCTACGAGAAGAACGCCGACAAAGTGTTCACCGCACTCGAGCGCTGCCCCGTGCCGACGATCGCCGCGATCACCGGGGCCTGCACCGGCGGTGGGGCCGGCATCGCGGCCTGCTGCGATATGCGCATTGCGACGCGCTCACTGAAGTTCGGTTTCCCGATCGCGCGCACGCTCGGCAACTGCCTTTCGGCGGCGACGCTTGCGCGGCTTGTCGGGGTCATGGGCGAGTCGACGGTCATCGATATTATCTATACGTCGCGGCTTATCGAGGCCGATGAGGCCTTCAGGATCGGTCTCGTCAACGAGATCGTCGAGGACCATGATGCCGTCGTCGCGCGCGCTGCTGCGCTCGCCCGACAGATCGCCGGCCACGCACCGCTGACCATGCGGGTGACCAAGGAGCTGCTCCGCCGCCTCCGCCATCGCCAGCCGGCTGTCGATGACGACGATTTGATCGGCATGGTCTACACGAGCGCCGATTTCAAAGAGGGCATGTCCGCATTCCTCGAGAAGCGGAAGCCCAACTTCCAGGGACGTTGAGTTCGCTCTCTCGTAATTTGCTGCACTGCGAAGACGTGCCTGAAATTCGGCCGCATTATCGCGCGCGTCCACCCATCCAAACGCTTGCTGAAATATCAGCGTGCGCGTAGGCTGCTGCCTGCTCAAAGCAAAAACCAATAACAGCGCCATCAACAAACAAGGTGCTTTCAAGGGAGGTTACTAGAATGACGGGTGTATCACGTCGGAGATTCCTCAAGACAACGGGAGCCGGCGCACTCGCCGCATCCTCGGGCGGCCTCGCAGGCATCCTGGCCACCGGCCGGGCTCCCGCGTACGCACAGCAGACGACTGTTCACTGGCTCAGGTGGAACGACTTTGTTCCCGCTTGCGACGCGCTCCTCCGCACGAAGCTGCTGCCCGAGGCGGAGAAGGCACTCGGCATCAAGGTCCGCTACGAGACGGTGAACGGCAACGATCTCCAGCCGCGCATCACCTCGGGCATCCAGTCGGGCGCCGGGCCCGACCTGCTGATGCTGTTCAACAACCACCCGCACCTCTATCAGGCGAGCCTTGTCGACGTCAGCGATGTCGCGGGCGAGATCGGCAAGGATCAGGGCGGCTGGTACAAGCTCGCCAGCGCCAACTGCTCATCGGGCGGCAAGTTCTTCTCGATGCCGATGGCGATCATCGGCGCCATGAACGCGTACCGCAAATCCTGGTTCGCCGAGGTCGGCTACAACGAGTTCCCGAAGACGTGGGACCAGTATCGTGACGCCGGCAAGAAGCTGAAGGCGAAGGGCTACCCGATCGGGCAGTCGTTCGGCCAGTCTTTTGGCGATCCACCGACATTTGCCTATCCGCTGTTGTGGTCGTTCGGTGGCGCCGAGATCGACGACAAGGGGAAAGTTGTCATCAACTCGAAAGCAACCATCGACGCGGCGAAGTGGATGGCCTCGGCCTGGACGGAGGCATTCGACGAGGGCGGACTCGCCTGGGATGACGCATCCAACAATCGTGCGTTCCTCGCCGGCACCATTTGTTCGACGCTCAATGGAGCTTCGATCTATATCGAGTCCTCACGTAAGCCAGAGCAGTACAAGCAACAGAACGGTAATCCGTTGAAGGAAGATATCCTTCATGCACCGTTGCCCGCCGGACCGGCAGGGCAGTTCGGGTTCCACACGTTCACGTCACACGTTGTTCCGAGCTATTCGAAGAACGTGAGCGCGACGAAGGATCTGCTGCGCTTCATCCACAAAAAGGAAAACTACGACCAGTGGTTCTCGACCGGTCTCGGCTTCTACACGCCCGGCACGACCGGCTGGGAAACCCACGACCTGTGGAAGAAGGATCCGGTGATGGCGCCGTACGCAGTCGCCGGAAAGCTCGGCCTTACGCCAGGCTATCCCGGCGAGCCCAATGCAAAGGCGGCCGAAGTGCTCACGAAGTACCTCATTGGTAACATGTTCGCTGGCGTCATTCGCGGCCAGAAGGCCGAGGATGCTGTCGCGGCCTGCGAGGCACAGCTCAAAACGATCTACGGAAGCTGAGACGTTCTGATCGGAATGACATGGCCGGGGCGCACTGCGCTCCGGTCATTTGCGACAGATGGTGTTGGTAGGCAAAGCCTGCCCACTGGGCTCACAAACTCTTCCGAAAGGACAAATCGCCGATGGCTGTTGCGGCGTCCACTGCCACTCCCGAACGCGTTATCGTGCCAAAGCCCAAGTGGCGGCCGCTCGAAAGTGAACGTAACCTCGCCTGGCTTCTTCTGCTGCCGACGATGGTCCTGCTGGGGCTGTTCATCGCCTACCCGTTCATGCGTGGCCTCATGCTGTCCGTGACGGACTCGCGCGTCGGCGTGCCCGGCGAGTTCGTTGGTCTCGACAACTTCCGAAAGTTGGCGGTGGATCCGATCTTCCACGCGGTGGTGTGGAACACGTGCCTGTACACACTGGTGACGACTATATTCAAGCTGGCGCTCGGCTTGTGGCTGGCGCTGCTTCTCAATCGCACCTTCAAGTTCAAGGCGTTTACCCGCGCCTTCATCCTGCTCCCATTCATCATCCCGACGGTGCTTTCCACGTTTGCGTGGAAATGGATGTTCGACCCGACCTTCAGCGTCCTCAACTGGATGCTCTATCAGACGGGCATGATCCGCGTGGCCATCAACTGGCTCGGCGACGGCGACCTCGCGATGCTGTCGATTATCATCGTCAATATCTGGCGCGGCGTCCCGTTCTTCGCGATCTCGCTGCTCGCCGGCCTGCAAACCATCAGCCCCGATCTCAACGAGGCCGCCGCGATCGATGGCGCGCGGCCGTGGCAGCGCTTCTGGCACATTACCTGGCCGCTGCTGCTGCCCGTGACGATGGTCGTTGTGCTGTTTTCCGTCATCCAGACGTTCGCCGATTTCCAGATCGTCTACGTCATGACTGGTGGCGGCCCGGCCAACGCGACTCATTTGTTCGCGACATACGCCTACCAGCTCGGGGTAGGCACCGGCCTCCTGAGTCAAGGCGCCGCTGTGTCGCTCGCAATGTTTCCGATACTGCTGCTGATCGTGATTGCTCAGCTTCTCTACATCCGCCGCGTGGAGGTCCGCTGATGATCGAAGGCGAAGCTTGGCGCCGATGGGTGTACTTCCGCATTCCGCTCGCGCTGTTCCTGATCTTCCTGCTGTTCCCGTTCTACTGGATGGTGATCACGACCTTCCGGCCCGACGGCGAGCTGTACCGGCCCTGGCGGGCGGTGAACTACACGCCGTTCTGGACGTGGAACCCGACGCTCGATCACATCAAGTACCTTTTCTCGGAGACGATGTTCGCCACCTGGATGTGGAACACGATGTTCATCGCGCTGGCTTCGACGGTGATCTCGCTGTTCTGCGGCGTGCTCGCCGGCTATGCGCTGTCACGACTCAACTTTCCCTTCGCCGGCAGCCTCGGTACCGGCATCTTCATCACCTACCTCGTGCCGCAGACGCTGCTCTTCATTCCGCTCTCGGAGATCATCCGCAACTACAAGCTCGGCGACACGCCGTGGTCGCTCATCCTGACCTATCCGACATTCCTCATACCCTTCTGTACGTGGCTCATGATGGGCTACTTCAAGGCCGTGCCGAAGGAACTCGAGGAATGCGCCCGAATAGACGGCGCGTCGCGATGGCAGGCGATGCTCTACATCATCATACCCGTAGCCGTTCCGGGCATTCTCTCGGCGGGCATCTTCGCGTTCACGCTCTCGTGGAACGAGTTCATCTACGCGCTCGTGTTCCTCTCGAGTCCCGAGCAGAAGACGGTGCCGGTCGGCGTCGTCTCAGAGCTCATACGCGGCGACGTCTTCTTCTGGGGACCGCTGATGGCAGGCGCGCTGCTCGGGTCGATCCCGGTGGCGATCGCCTACTCCTTCTTCGTCGAACACTACGTTTCTGGCCTCACGGGCTCGGTCAAAGGATAGACGCACGATGGCAACGGTGAGCATCCGCGAGGTTCATAAGCACTATGACGACTTTCATGCGGTGAAAGGCGTCAGTCTCGAAATCAAGGACCACGAGTTCGTGGTCCTCGTTGGCCCATCGGGCTGCGGCAAGACGACGACGCTTAGGATGGTGGCAGGCCTCGAGACGATCACCGAGGGTCGTGTCCTGATCGGCGATACGGTCGTGAACGAGCTGCCACCCATGGACCGTGACATCGCCATGGTCTTCCAGAACTACGCGCTCTATCCGCACATGAGCGTCTACGACAACATGGCCTTCGGACTGAAAATGCGGAAGTTCGACAAGGCGGAGATCAAGCGGCGGGTTGATAACGCTGCGGATATCCTCGGCATCAAGGATCACCTGCACAGAAAGCCGCGCCAGCTCTCGGGCGGTCAGCGCCAGCGCGTCGCGCTCGGCCGCGCGATCGTCCGCAATCCACAGGTCTTCCTGTTCGACGAGCCGCTGTCGAACCTCGACGCCAAACTGCGCGTGCAGATGCGCGTCGAGCTCAAGAAGCTCCACCAGCGCCTCGGTACGACCGCGATCTACGTCACGCACGATCAGGTCGAGGCCATGACGCTCGGCGATCGCGTCGTTGTTATGAAGGACGGCCTCATCCAGCAAGTGGGCGAGCCACTCGATCTCTACAACACGCCGGCCAACAAGTATGTCGCGGGGTTCATCGGCTCGCCGGCGATGAATTTCGCAGATGTCATCATCGCTCAGAACGGCAGCGGGCTCGTCGCGGCGAACAATGCAATCAAGATCGGCGTGCCCGAGCATCTGACGGCCCCGCTCGGCGCGCATGTCGGCATGCCCGCGACGTTCGGCATCCGGCCTGAGGATCTGCGTATTGCAGATGGTTCGGAGCCGTCGACGCAGACCTTCGAGGCCGTGGTCGAGGTCGCCGAGCAGCTCGGCTCCGAGATTCTGCTCGACGTGAGCTGCGGCCCGAACAGCATGGTGGCGAGCGTCGATCCGACGGTGCGCGTGAAGCCCGGCGAGAAGATCCGCCTCGCCTTCAACCCGAAGCGCGCGCACTTCTTCGACGGCACGACGGAAGCGGCGGTGAGGGGATAGGGGGCCCCGCAAGGCATTGGCACTCAGCGCTTTGCAGTGCTAAGCGAATCATTTATGGCGTTCACTAGCTTGGCAATAGAATATTGCCGCGGAGCGCCATGATGGCATCGCATACGCTAAGGCTCGTTTACGACGGTCTGGACGCTTCCCGGCATCAAATGCCGACCAGCTCGGTAAAGCAGATTGTTGCCGGAGCTCAAGAATTTCTAGGTGCGCACGCCTACTTCCTCACCGAAGGTCGCATACCCACAAATATAAATGACCACTCCCGCCATTTCCGCCTTCACGACATTCGGCAGCGAGACGGTAGCTGGGAAGCACATTTCCTCATCGACCTCTTTGTGGATGAGTATCTCCGCAACCTCACAAAAGATGCGGCGCGGTTCGCAGCAACGGGGACGTGGACCGTTCTGGGAACACTAGTTTACATGTCTATCGAAGCGTGGCGCACGCGGCGCCCAATCGCAGACCAAACCTTCGATCGCATCGAACCTACTCTCTCGTTCTCCGATGGAAATCGTGAGCCGATCATTGATGTCCATCGAGAGCGTGAGCACCTCCGCCGGCTGCTATTCGAACGAGTCGACGCGAGCATGTCCAAGATGACCGCACCGATTGGCCGTGCGGCCACGCACGTTGATCTCTGGTTCGATGATCGGCATCTTGAGCGGATCGAACACAGGTTCCTTGAGCGCGAGATTACGGAAGCCGTAAGGGAACTCCGCCAAGCGAAGCTGCGCGGGGCAGCGTGGTGAGCCCTACCTATACTTCCCGTCCCAGCCTTCGGGGATGCCGATGACCTTGCCGTCCTGGTCGACCTCGGGGCGATTCATGGAGAAGGTCGTCTCGGGTGTGACGACGGCGTACTCCATGTAACCCATGCGGCCGATCGGGCGCATAGCCGAGGTATTGACGATCCCGTCCTTGATGTAGCGGTCGTCGATGTGGATGCCGACAACGTAGCCGACCACCATGATGTAACCACCCTTTTGCGGCGCGACGGCCGGCAGCTCGAAGGTGTTCCAGACCTTGCACTCGAAGACGGCGGCGGCTTCCTTCACGTACGGCGCTTTGACGATCTTGCCGCGAACGCCAGTGAGGCCCGAGAGCGGGAACTCGTCGACGTTCGGCGGCACGGCGGCGGAGGACATGTTCATGTGCTCGCGCAAGTCCCAAGTGGACATCGAGCAGGTGAACTCGCCGTTCTCCTGGATGTTGCGCAGCGAGTCCTTCACGCCACCCGTGCCGAACACGACGTAGTGCGGCCGATCGCCGACGGCATTGAAGTAGCTGTAGGGCGCGACGTTCGCGATGCCATCGTTGCTGACCGTCCCGATCCAGCCGATGGGGCGAGGCGCCAACAGCGCCTTGAACGGATCGTGCCTAAGGCCGTGCTTGTTCTCGAGGGCGTCATAGAACATTCGCTTCTTCTCCGGTCTTCTCTAGTTGGGGCAGATCAGGCCTGCCAGCGCGTGACGATATCGGCAAGGGCGGGGCGCTCGCGGTCCTCCTGCGGGGCGCTGTCCGTACCGATGTAGACGAAGCCGGCGACGCGTTCGTTGGCGGCGAGGCCGAGGGCTTTGCTGACGGTCGCGCTGAAGCTGTACCACTCGGTAATCCAGCAGGTGCCGTAACCAAGTGCATTGGCAGCGAGGCAGAGATTGAAGGCGGCCGCGCCGCAGGAGAGAAGCTGCTCGATCTCAGGCGCGCCCGGATTGGGAACGACCCGGGAGATGACGGCAACGACGGTCGGCGCTCGCGTGAGACGGCCGCGCTCGGCATCGAGGCGCACGGCCGATGGCGCCTCCTTCTCCTCTGCAGCCACGGTGCGTGCTAGGAGCTCGCCGAATTTGGCGCGGGCCTCACCCTCGAAGATGATGAAGCGCCAGGGCACGAGCTTCTTGTGATCGGGTACGCGGGCGGCGCAGGTCAGGATGGTTTCGAGCTCTGCCGCGGTCGGGCCGGGGGCCGTCAGCAGCGCGGCCTTGGCCGATCGGCGCTTCAGCAGCAACTCGAGCGTCGGGTTGGTCATGCTCTTTCCAAACTAGCGTGCGGATAGTGGCGTGATGCGCGGGCGGCCCCATCCAGGCCCACGCAAACTCGCTAATGCATATCACCTTGGGGTACAATGGTGCGAATGCGACCCGCGGAGAACCCCGCCTTGATGCATGGCCCAATGCTTGGCCCAGTGCTTGGCACGACCCGATCCCGCCCCGGCTGGAGTGCGGCCTTGTGGTCGATCGCGGTCGCGCTGGCGGGGCTCGCGCTGGTGCTGCCCGTCGGGCGGGCCCAGGCAGCCGAGGGGCCGGCGCTCACGGTCGTGATAGACGGTTCGGGCTCCATGTGGGGCAAGCTCGGCGTCGAGAAGCTCGCGAAGTTCCAGGTTGTCCGCCAAGGTCTGGCCGAGGCTTTGCCGAAGTTCCCCGCCAGTACGCGGATCGGGCTCATCGCCTATGGCCATCGCCGCGCGGGCTGCCAGGACGTCGAGGTCCTGCGCGCGCCTGAAGCCGGCGAGCCGGCGCGCGTTGCCGACCTTTTGAATGACTTCAATCCGAAGGGCCGCGGGCCCATAGCGGCGGCGCTCCAGATCGCGCTCGAGACGGTGCCGAAGGATAGCCACGGCACCATCCTCCTCGTCCACGACGATCTCGATAACTGCCAGCAGAACCCCTGCGCACTGATCGATACGATCCGCGCGCAGTACCCGCGGCTGATCATCCATGTGCTGTCGATCGGCCTCAGCCATGCCGATGCGCGCCAGATGCAATGCCTGACCGTGCCGACGAACGGCCAGCACTATCTCGTCACCTCAGGTCCACAGATCATCAATGCCATTGCCGAGGTGGTGGAGATTGCATCGCGCATGCCGCGACCGGCCTCACCGATTGCGCGAGGGCCTGCACGCGCACCGGAAATTCCTGAGCCGGGCGGCCCCGGCGTGCAACTCGTCGCGACACTCGGTGCTGCCCTGCCCGTGCCGGATCTTCCGGTGCGCTGGCGCATCGAGCGGCTCGGCAGCGGAAATTCAGCGGCTGTACAGCGCCGGGAAGGTGGTGCCGTGACACTGCCGCTCGATGCCGGGCGCTACGCCGTCACGGCCGAGATGGACACGCTCTCGGCCCGCAATGAAATCGAGGTGACGGATGTCGCCTCCAGCCGGATGCAGATCGCGCTGCAGGGCGGCACGCTGCAGATCGCTGCGATCGCCGGCCGCGCGAACAAGCCACTCGACGGTACGCGCTTCATCGTCCGCGCGCTTCCTCCCGCAGCTGGGGAGAGTAAGTCGGGGACTGCGGCGTCAAATTGGATTGCGCGTGGTCCGCGCAGTGAGGTCGCGCTGCCGGCGGGGCGCTACGAGATCGTGGCGATGCTCGGCAGCATCCGCACTGTGCAGGAGGCGACCGTCATCGCGGGCGAGCGGCGCGCCGTCGAAGTGCGCCTACCCGTGGGAGAACTCGAGCTTGCAGCCATCCCTCACGAAGGCAGCAATCGGATCGAGCAGGTCACCTACGTCATTCAGGAGGATGATCCCGACGCGCCGCAGGGACGCCGCGAGGTCGCGCGCTCGGCTGCGTCACGGCCCGTGTTCGCGCTGCCGGCCGGCACGTATCACGTCATCGCCAGCCACGGCGCCATCGAAGTGCGCGATCGCGTCGCGATCGGAGCCGGCGAAGTCGTGCGTCGCGATCTGCTTCTCAACGCGGCAGAGCTCAATCTCGCCTCGGGAGTCGTGTCACGCATCGCGAATTCACCCGATGAGGTGCAATGGCGGATCGTGCCACTCGATCGCCGCGACGGAAAAACACTGCGCGCCTATGGGGAGAATGCGCGCGTCGTGCTGGCCGCTGGCAGGTACCGCATCGAAGGCCGCTTCGGCCCGCTCAACGCCGAGGCGAGCCGCGAGATTGGTGTCGGCGCCGGGGCACGCGAGACCGTGACCCTCACCCCGCCGGCGGCCCGTGTGCGGTTGCGGCTCACATCCGCGCCCGGCGAACCCGTAAGCGACATCTTCTGGAAAGTGAGGCTGCAGAACGGGCAGATCGTGTGGAGCTCGACCGAGAGCGAGCCCGTGGGGCTGCTGCAGCAGGGCAGCTACGTGATCGAGGTGCAGACACGCCAGGCGCGTCATGAGCGCTCGGCGGATATCCGGGCCGGTGCAGACCGGGTGCTGATCATCGGGGAGAACTGAGGCGGGTTGAGCTGGCAGGTACTGGCCATCCTGACGCCAAAGTCATAGGGCTAAGCGGCATTAGGGCTCTACGGGGTCGCCGATTCGTGGGCGCGCTCGCGGAAGCAGCCGGTTCAGTCTGATCGAGGAGCGGGAAAACGTGGTGGACGGGGGCCGATCCCGCCATACTGGGTCTGCCGGGGCGCCTGGTAGCGCTGTCCGCGCCCGTGCGTTCGCCACACGGCTCGCTATGATGCTCGCGCTTGCCGCGTCGGCGTCAGTACCGGCATCTGCGCAGCAAGCGCAGGACCCCTGGAGGCCGGACACGCGGGGAGCCCCTCCCACCGGCGGCGGCTTCCTGCAGCCTCCGAACGTGACGGTAGTGCCGCGCTCGGCGCCAACTGGCAGCGCGCAGGAAGTGCAGCTCACCGCCTTTCTGACCGATGATGGGCCGCCCATTGATCAGGGTCTTGTCTGGCACATCTTCCAGGACAGCGACCGGGAGGGTGCGAACGCGCGCCATCACCGGACGCTGCGTGATCCAAATCCAATGATCCGGCTGGCGCCTGGGCGTTATCTCGTGAATGTTTCGTTTGGTCGCGCAAACCTGACGCGCACGATCGTGGTAGAAGCGGGGGCCGCGCTCAACGAGCGGTTCGTGCTCAATGCAGGCGGGCTTCGCGTGAGCGCGCAGCTCGGCGATGGCACGCCTGCCCCCGAGACGGCCGTCAACTACGACATCTTCTCCGGCGAGACGGATCAGCTCGGCAATCGCCAGCGCATTATGAGCGGCGCGCGGCCCGGGCTCATCATGCGGCTCAATGCAGGCATCTTTCATATCGTCAGCCGCTATGGGGATGCCAATGCGGTCGTCAATGCCGATGTGACGGTGGAGGCCGGCAAGCTCACCGAGGTTGCCATCGCGCATCCGGGTGCCTCGGTGACCTTCAAGCTCGTCACGCGGCCGGGCGGCGAAGCCCAAAGCGGCGCGCAATGGGCCATCCTCGATCCGGACGGCGAAGTTATCAAAGAGAGCGCCGGCGCGCTGCCGACGCATGTTCTGGCGGCCGGCAGCTACGTTGTTACGGCGCGCCATTCCGGGCGCGTGTTCCGCCACGGTTTCACGGTCCAGGCCGGCGAGACGGCGCAGATCGAAGTGGTGATGAGGTAGCCCCAAGCCATCCCCAAAACGAGAACTGCGCAGCGCATCAGCAGATGCACCGCGCAGTTCTGGTGTCGGCTAGGGCGAGCCCTTACTTCTTCTTCACCCCGTAGTCGTCGTCCTCGAGCGACTGCTGCTTTCTCTGCTGTTCGATGATCTTCTGGTGCTCGTCCGACATCGGCCTAGTCCGCGCAGCCTCGTTGAGTGTATTTGGCAGCCAGGTAGCGATGGACGGGAACGCCACCAGAAGGGCAATAGCCAGCACCTGGAGCATCATGAACTGGAACATGCCCCTATAGATCGTTATCAAGCTCCAACTGTCCGCTACCTGCTTCAAGTAATAGGCGGACATCGCCACTGGCGGCGAGAGGAATGCCGTCTGAAGGACGACAGCGACCAGAGCGCCGAACCAGATGAGGTCGATGCCCATGGCCTTCACGACCGGGTAGAAGATCGGCAGGAAGACAAGCACGATCGCCGGCCACTCGAAAGGCCAGCCGAGGATGAAGATCAGGAAGAGGATCACGATCAGCATCATCGTTGGGGGAAGCTGAAGGGCAAGCAGGTTTTCGGTAATCCAGCTCGCCGTACCAAGGCGCGCGAATACTGCACCGAAGACGTTGGATGTCACCGCCAACAGCAGCACCATGCTCGATGTCGCCATCGTGCTCAGCAGCGCGCGCTTGAGCCCCGCAAACGTGAACCTCCCGTATACGATCGATAGAAAGAGCGCACCGACGGCACCCACGGCCGAGGCTTCTGTCGGCGTCGCGAGGCCTCCGAGGATCGATCCAAGCGTTGCGGTGATAAGGGCGACAAGCGGAACGACACCCAGGAAGACCTCCTTGAGGATGACGCCCGAGGAATGCACGCGCTCCTCAATTGGCACCGGCGGTCCGAGTTTCGGATTTATGATCGACCGGCCCATCAGATAGAGGAGATAAATGCTGGCCAGCATGAAGCCGGGGCCGAAAGCCGCGGCATAGAGATCCGCGACCGACACGCCGAGCACGGGACCCATCACGATCAGCATGACCGACGGCGGGATCAGAATGCCGAGTGTGCCGCCGGCCGTGATGGCCCCTGCGGAAAGTTCGGCGTCGTATCCGGACTTGTTCATGATCGGCGATGCCATGATGCCGAGCACTGTGACCGCAGCGCCGACAATGCCGGTCGCCATCGCGAAGACGGTCGATGTCAGGATCACGACGAGAAAGAGCGCACCTCGGACACGCGAGAGGAGCAGCCGGAACGCCGTAAAGAGACGTTCCATCAGGCCGGCCTGCTCGGTGATGAACCCCATCAGCACGAACAGTGGTACCGCGGCGAGCAACTCCTCCTTCATCATGCCGATGGTCTGGAAGTAGGCTAGGTCAAAGACCGTGTGCCCCATTCCGAAATAGCCGAACGTAAGCGCGAGAAAAAGGAGCGTGAACGAGATCGGCACGCCGATGAAGATGGCGCCGATCAGAACGCTGAGCATGATCAGGCCAATGAGGGCTTCCCCGGTCATACCTCGACCTTTTCTTTTTGCTCGAGTTCAATCCCCGTGCGGGCGGCATAGATGCTTTTGATGAGCTCAGAGATGCCCTGGATCAGCAACAACAGGCAGGCCAGCGGAATGACCGCCTTGAAGGGCCAGAGGATGGGCCGCCATGGCGACTGATCCGACTCCTCGCCAAGGTTGAAGGAGTAAAGTGCCTCGCCGAACCCGATGTAGCCGAGGATCGCGAGCGCCGGAAAGAAGAACACGACATACGAGATGGCGTCGATGACGCCCTTCGTGCGCGTCGAGAACTTTTCCCAGAAGAAGTCGGTCCTGACGTGCGCGCCTTTGTGCAGGGCGTAGGCGGCACCGAGCATGAACAGGGTGCCATAGAGCATGTAGGTCAGATCGTAGGCCCAGGTTGTCGGTGCGTGGAACACGTAGCGCGACACGACTTCGATTGCGACGGCTCCGACAAGCGGCAAGGCAAGCAGCGAAATGATGAAGCCGGTGGTATCAGTGAACCGGTCGATTACGCGAATGATCGTCAGCAACGACTGCGGGGGTTCAGACATAAGGAAATCCTTGGGCCACGGTACCCGCAGCTTAACGTCGGCCAGACCTTAGTCGGCGCAATGCGCAGGTGGGATAGATCATGAAAAGCGGGGCGAGTCATGAGGCTCGCCCCGCTTTTCGCTAGGCCGTTATCCGGCTCAGTTCGCCTTCGGCGGGAAGTAGTAGTTCGCCATGAAGGAATACGGCGGGAAGTAGAACCGCTTATAAGGCACGACGACCGAGGCGTAAGCCTTCTGGCTCTCGAGAACCTTCTTGAAGAAGGGATTCTTCGCCGATTCTTCCGCCGCGATCTTGTCCCAGCCCTTGATGAACTCGAGCAGGATGTCGCGCGGTGTCTGCAGGACCTGCACGCCGTGCTTCTCCTGCATCTCCTTCAGCGCATCGGCGTTCTGGCGCTGCCACTTGGCGTGCCAGATCACGTAAGCCTCATTGGCCGCCGACTTGATCCACTCATGCTCCTGGGGCTTGAGCGAGTCGTAGACATCCTTATTGAAAAGCAATTCGCCGACGGTGGTATTCTCGTGCACGCCGGGCGTGTAGTGGAACTTCCAGACGTTGTGGAAGCCGAGGCGCAAATCCTCGACGCCGCCAACCCACTCGGCGCAGTCGATCACGCCGCGCTGGGCCGAGGGAATGATTTCGCCGCCGGGCATGTTGACGACGGTGAAGCCGAGCTCTTTCCAGACCTCACCCGCGATGCCGGTCTGGCGGCACTTCATGCCCTTCATGTCGGCGACCGACGTGATGGGCTTGTTGAACCAACCGAAGGCCTGCGGACCCGAAGGCAGCACCGAATAGGCCACGACGTTCATCTTCAGCTCTTTCTGGAAGAAGTCCTGATAGAGCTCCCAGCCCCCGCCGAAATACATCCAGCCCATGAAGTCGGTGTAGTCCATGCCGAAGGTGCCGCCGGGACCACCCGTGAAAAGCACCGCCGTCTTGTTCTTGCCGGTCCAGTAGCCACCCCAGGCGTGAGCGCCGTCGAGCACCTTCTTGTGCGTCGCATCGAGCACCTCGAAGGCGGGAACGACCTGGCCCGCGGGCATGGTGTTGACCTTGAGCGTGCCGCCGGAGAGCTTGTCGACGCGTTCGGCCCAGTATGTGAAGTTTTCGTAGAGGGTGAGAGAGGCAGGCCACGTGGCCTGCATATTCAGCGTCCGGGTCTGGGCAGTTGCGGGGCCACTGAGGGCCACTGCCGCACCGAGCGCAATGCCGGCTAGGACGCACTTCGAGTCCAGTCTTAGCATTAAACTTCCTCCCTTGACGGTATTTGACGGTTTTAGAACCTGTTGTTGCGCCATAGAGAGCACGGCACAGTGCGGTGCGTCAATCGTGTAAATCTGATGTTGGTCAAGCGCCGTAAGGCCACGGGCGCTATGCCCGTTTTGGCGCCATGGCAGTCGCGTTGCGCGGCTCGTGCGCATATGCTCTATCTCGCGAGCAGGAGGGTTTTACCATGCCGAAGCCGACGCTCGGGACGACGCAGCTTCTCGACCGTGCGAGCGCCAAGAGGGCGGACGTGGAATGGATGCGCGCGCAGCGTACGAGCGAGGCCTCGCGCTTCATGATCCTCGTCGATCTGAAGCTGGTGATTGCGCCGGGGCCTGAGCGAAACAGCGGCGAGATACGCTGGCTCAGCACGCGCGAGGTCGAGGCGCTTGCCCTCTCCACGGACGATGCGCTGTTCCTCGGGCTCGATGGCGGAGGGAGGGCGCATTTCGCAATTCCAATCACGGATCATCTTGCCCGCGCCACGCCCGGGGCCGTGCAATACTTCCGTCCTGCAGCGGATCTCAGAACGCTTGCGATGCAGGGTGTGCTCACGCCGGAGGATCAGTCCCTTGCGGGGCAGGCGCGGGCGCTTGGGCAATGGCACGAGAATGCGCGCTGCTGCGGCAAGTGCGGCTCAGCGACCAAAGTCAAGGATGGCGGGTGGCGCCGCAAGTGCTGGGCGTGCGGCACGGAGTGGTTCCCGCGCACGGATCCGGTCGTGATCATGCTCGTCACTGACGGCGAACGCTGCATCCTTGCGCACGAACACCGCTACGTCGCCAACATGTACTCGACGCTCGCGGGCTTCATCGAGCACGGTGAGGACATCGAGCACGCCGTGCGTCGCGAAGTCGGCGAGGAGACGGGGATCCGCGTCGGCCGGGTCGAGTACCACGCGAGCCAGCCGTGGCCCTTCCCACACTCGTTGATGATCGGTTGCATTGCTCACGCCGAGACGATCGACCTCAAGGTCGATACGACCGAGCTTGCCGATGCCCGCTGGTTCTCGCGCGAGGAAGTGCGGTCTATGCTGGAGAACCGCCATCCTGCGGGTCTGACGGCGCCCGGCCGCCACGCGATTGCCAATTTCCTGTTGCGGCACTTCGTCGGCGAAAGCTGAGGGCGCCCGCGCGGGGCAGGCGCGCTGAACGGGCGCACGCAGGCCGCGCGTTCATTTGTCTAATGTCTGTATGGAATGGAGCCACACGATGTATGCCGTCGAGGTGCGCGATCGCATCATGATCGCCCACAGTCTGCCCGATCCCTTCTTCGGCCCGGCTCAGAACATGCATGGCGCGACGTTTGTCGTCGACGTCGCCTTCTTTCGTGAGCAGCTCACGGCGCAGAATGTCGTCGTCGACATCGGTGCGGCGCTCGACGTGCTCGGCAAGACGCTGAAGCCCCTTGCGTACAAGAACCTCGATGAAATCGCCGCCTTCAAGGGCAAGCTGACGACCACCGAGTTTCTCTGCCGGCACATCTTCGATGCCATCGTCGCAGCGGCGAAATCCGGGGCGCTTGGCGCTGACGGTAAGGGCCTCGCCAAAGTTCGCGTCACGCTGCACGAGACCGACCTTGCGCGGGCGTGGTTCGAAGGCCCAGTGGGCTGAGATGTCGGCTGAGATTATGACAGCCGTATTCGCGATTCCGGGTGACATCACGCTGCCGACCGGCGGTTACGCCTATGATCGGGAAGTGCTGGCGCGCCTTCCCGCAGCCGGTGTCGACGTCGCGCATCTCGTGCTGCCCGGCGGCTATCCCGAGCCATCGCCCGAAGACCTCGCGCGTACAGCTGAGCAGATTGCTGCAACACCGCCCGGCGCCGTTCTGCTCATCGACGGCCTCGCCTATGGCGCCATGCCGGCCGAGCTGATCGCGCGCTTCGATCGACCGATCATCGCGCTCGTGCATCATCCGCTGTGTCTCGAGGCGGGTGTCGCACCCGCTCGCGCCGAAGAGTTGCGCGCGCTCGAAACGAGGGCATTGTCCATGGCGCGACGTGTCATCGTGACGAGTCCCATGACGGCGCGCACGCTCGCGGTTGACTTCGGTGTGCCAACAGGCCGTATAACGGTCGCCGAGCCCGGAACCGATGCCGCACCGCGCGCAAAGGGCAGCGCACGCAGTGGCGGCGGTGCATTGCTGGCTGTCGGCTCGATCGTGCCGCGCAAAGGCTATGATGTTCTGGTACGTGCGCTGGAGATCGATGCGGGCGAGCATGATCCGGGTTGGCATCTGACCATCGTTGGTGCGGTTGATCGGAGTCCGCCGACGGTCGAGGCACTGCGCGCTCAGATTGCTCGGGCTGGTCTCGATGCGCGCATCGAGATCGCCGGACCGAAATCGCGCGCGGAGCTGGACGCATTCTACGATTGCGCTGATATTTTCGTCCTTGCATCACACTACGAAGGATATGGCATGGTGCTCGCCGAGGCCCTGGCGCGTGGTCTGCCGATCGTGACGACGACGGGCGGTGCGGCCGCCGAGACCGTGCCCGATGCCGCCGCACTGAAGGTGCCGCCCGGTGAGCCGCACATTCTTCAGCAGGCACTGCGCCGCATCATGGACGACGCGGCGCTGCGCGGAAGGCTCGCCGATGCGGCATGGTCCGCAGGCCAGAACCTGCCGCGCTGGTCGCACACCGCGGCGACGATTTCCAAGGTCATCGAGGAGGCCCGAGTATGAGCGGCTTCTCACCTGAATGGCTGGCGCTACGCGAGCCAGCGGATGTGCGCGCACGCGATCCGGGTCTGCTGGCTGCGCTCGCGACCCATCTCGATGGACGTGGGGAGATCGACGTTGTCGATCTCGGTTGCGGTACCGGCTCCAACATCCGCTCGACCGCGCCGGCGCTCGGCCCGATGCAGGCCTGGACGCTCGTCGACTATGATCCGGTGCTGCTCGAGGCGGCGCGCGCGGCTCTCTTCACTTGGGCCGACGAGGCCTCGGAGAATGGCGAGGCGATCAAGCTCAAGAAGGATGGGCGCGCCATCAGCGTCCGTTTCCGGCAGGCCGATCTTATGCAGAACCTCGAGGGCGTCGTCGGCGGGCGGCCGGACCTCGTAGCCGCGTCGGCGCTCTTCGATCTCTGTTCGGTGGATTTCATCCGGCGCACGGCTCGTGCCGTGGCTTCGGAGGGTGCTGCGTTCTACACCGTCCTGACCTATGACGGCATGCAGACGTGGAGCCCGGCGCATCCGGCCGATGCCGACATGACGGCAGCCTTCAACGCGCATCAGGGCACCGACAAGGGCTTTGGTAGCGCCGCAGGTCCCGCTGCGCCCGAGGCTTTGGCGCTGGCTTTCCGAGGCCAAGGCTATGCCGTCCGGGAGGCACCAAGTCCCTGGCGCATCGACAGCTCGGAGCAGGGGCTCATCGACATGCTGGCGGACGGCTTTGCGGCTGCCGTCGCAGAGATCGGCCGCGTGCCGCCCGACATCATTGCCAATTGGCTGTCCGCGCGCCGGACAGTCTCGGTGGTCGGCCACACGGATACGCTGGCGCTGCCGCCGGCTTAGGCTTTGCCCTTGCCGCCTGCGCCCGGCCACATGCGCGCGAACACGCCGTCCTTCAGGATGAAGCGATGCATGAGCGCCGCGCCGATGTGCATGAGCACGAGAAGTCCGAGCAGGATCGCCGCCCAGCCGTGGTAAGCGAGGATCGTCTCTGAGAGCGCTTCGTTCTTGGGAATGATCTGCGGCAGCGTGATGCCGAGTGCGGCGCCCATCGCGCCGTACGCTGAAAGGCCGACCCAGCCGAGGAGAGGCACGACCAGGATCAGCACATAGAGACCGAAATGCGTGGCGCTGGCTGCGAATTGTTGCAGTGGATGCAGCGGCTCGGGTGGGGGCGCGCCCCGCACGAGGCGCACGATGATGCGCAGCACGACAAGCCAGAGAATGCAGAAGCCGATCAACTTGTGCCAGCTGTAAAGCGTATTCGTCAGGGCATCGAAGTTCGACCAGGCGCCGCGCTGCACCATGTAGAGGCCGACCGGGATCATGATGATCACGCCCAAAGCAATGATCCAATGCAACGTGCGTTGGATGGGCGAATAGCTGCGCTCGGCTTCCATTTTCGGCCTCCGGGTTCGCGGCACATCGGGACTCTGCCGAGCTCGTGGCGTCGGTGTAAGTCCTGGAATTGATCTAAAGATGACAGGGGAGATCAGCACGCGCAAGCCGCGGACGCGGGCTGAATGCAAAACAAATACGCAATCAGCACGAATGCCACATCGCCGATTGCGGGTCTTTACGCGCGGTTGCCGCCCAGGATTTTTCGCGAAATGACGACACGCATGATCTCGTTCGTTCCTTCCAGGATCTGGTGAACACGCAGATCGCGCACAAGTTTCTCGAGACCGTAGTCCTTCAGATAGCCATAGCCGCCGTGGAGCTGGAGGGCTTCGTTGCACACTTTGAAGCCGAGGTCGGTCGCATAGCGCTTGGCCATGGCTGAATGCATGGATGCCTGCGGATCGGCGCGGTCGAGCGAGTTCGCAGCGCGGTAGATCATCAGGCGCGCCGCTTCAAGATCGGTCGCCATGTCGGCGATTTTGAACTGGAGGGCCTGGAACTCGCCGATGTGCTTGCCGAAGGCGCGCCGCTCGAAGACGTACGCCTTGGCCTTATCGAGCGCCGTCCAGGCCGCACCGAGCGAGCAGGCGCCAATGTTGATACGTCCGCCATCGAGGCCGGACATGGCGAGCCGGAAGCCCTGCCCCTCGACGCCGCCGACGAGGTTCGCCGCCGGCACTTTCACATTCTCCATGATGACCTGTGCGGTCGGCTGCGCATTCCAGCCCATCTTGCGCTCGTTGGCGCCGAAGGAGAGGCCGGGCGTATCCTTCAGTATCACAAACGCCGAGACGCCGTTCGAGCTGCCGTCGCCCGTACGCGCGAAGACGAAATAGAAGTCGGTCGCGCCGGCGCCGGAGATGAACTGCTTCGTGCCGTTCAGAATGTAATGGTCGCCGGACTTCTCCGCGCGCGTCTGCAGGGCTGCAGCGTCGGAGCCGGCGCCGGGCTCCGTCAGGCAATAGCTCGCGAGCCATTCCATCGATGCGAGCTTCGGCATCCAGCGTTCGATCTGCTCGGGCGTGCTGGCCTTCGAGATCATCCACGCGACCATGTTGTGAATGGAGATATAGGCCGAGATGGCGGGGCAGCCCGTGGCGAGCGCCTCCATGATCAGTGCGCCATCGAGGCGCGAGAGGCCGGTGCCGCCCTTATCCTCTGGGACGTAGATTGCGGCCATGCCGAGCGCCGCGGACTCGCGGATCACGTCGACGGGAAAGTGCGAGGTCTCGTCCCATTGGGCGGCATCCGGCGCGATCCGCTCGCGGGCAAAGGCCAGCGCCGTTTCCTGGATGGCCTGCTGCTCTTCAGTCAGGGCGAAATTCATGGGGCAACCTCGTGAGGTGCGTTTCCTGATCGTTAGCAGGAAGGCATAGCGCGTTCGCGCCTCCGGCGCGAGTGGGCCGCAGGCCCACCCCCCGCCCGGGACACCCCCGGAACCCCCGTCTTTTATGACTTCTCGACCAGGAAAGGATTGCTCTGCCGCTCCATGCCGAACTGGCCCATCGGGCCGTGGCCGCAGATGAAGGCGATCTCGTCACCGAGTGGGAAGAGCTTGGTCCTTATCGAGCTGATCAGCGCGTCGTGGTCGCCGTAGGGGAAGTCTGTACGCCCGATCGAGCCGCGGAAGATCACGTCGCCGACGAGCGCGAAGCGGTTCGGCCGGTTCACGTACACGAGCGAGCCCGGCGAGTGGCCGGGGCAGTGGAAGATCTCGAAGTCGTGGCCGCCGATGGTGAGAGTCTGCCCTTCCTCCATCCAGCGGTCGGAGGTGGCATTGCGAAGTCCGGAGAGACCGTAGCGTGCTGCCTGATCCTCGACGCCGTCCATGAGGAACTTGTCGGCAATGTGCGGTCCCTCGATCTGGACGCCGAGCTTTGCTTTCAGCTCCACAGCACCACCGACATGATCGAGATGGCCGTGCGTCAACACGATCTTCTCGACGGTGAGCCCGACCTGCGCGATGGCCTGCTCGATGCGCTCGACATCTCCGCCCGGATCGATGACTGCACCGCGCTTCGTCGCCTCGTCCCAGACGAGCGAGCAGTTCTGCTCGAAGGGCGTCACATGGACGATGGCGGCCTTGAGGCGATCTTCGGGGGCGGCGCTCATGCATTCTCCTTCGTGTCGCGGGCTCCAACTCCTGCATAGCTGAAACCGCCAATGCGTCCAGCCTGTTCCGCTTGGCGCTACAGCATCCCGAGCGGGGTCGAGCGCTTGGGCGGCGGGAAAGCCGCATCGAGATCGGCAAGATCGGCGGCCGTCAGCACCAAGTCGGCCGCGACGAGGTTTTCGCGCACGTGCTCGGCCCGTGAGGCCTTTGGTATTGCGACGACGTGCGGATGACGCATGGTCCAGGCGAGCGCGATCGCCGCAGGGCTCACGCCGTGACGTCCCGCGACCTTCGCGAGCGCGGCATTGCGCAGAATGCGGCCCTGCCCGAGCGGCGAATAGGCCATGACCACGATCTTCTCGTCGGCGCACTGCTCGATGAGATCGAAGTCGATGCCGCGCGAGCCGAGGTGATAGAGCACTTGGTTCGAGATGCAGTTCCGGCCGTTCGGAACGCCGGCCAGCTCGTCGAGGTCATCGGTATCGAAGTTCGAGACGCCCCAGTGGCGGATCTTGCCGTCGGCCTTCAGCCGCTCGAAGGCGCCGACCGTCTCCGCGAGCGGATATGAGCCGCGCCAGTGCAGCAGGTAGAGGTCGATGCGGTCCGTCTTGAGCCGCTTGAGGCTGCGCTCACACGCGGCGATCGCGCCCGTGCGCGAGGCATTGTGCGGGTAGACCTTCGAGACGATGAATGTCTCGTCGCGGCGGCCCTTGACGGCCTCCGCCACGACTTCCTCGGCGCCGCCCTCGCCGTACATCTCGGCCGTATCAATGAGTGTCATGCCGAGGTCGAGGCCGAGCTTGAGCGCATCGGCTTCCGCGGCGCGATTGGCGCGCTGCTCGCCCATGTGCCACGTGCCGAGGCCGAGCTGCGGGATTGTCTCGCCGGTTCTGAGTGTGACCTGTCGCATGAGCGCCTCCAGCCGGTTTGTTGGTTGTTCGAATTTCCGCGTCCTCGCGCCGCGTGACACCATTGCATTTTTCATGGGACCATGCATCCGCAGGGCACATCATGGCCGAAGGTTGGGAGATCCTCGATGACGCAGCGCGTGTTGATTGCCGGATTCAAGCACGAGACCAACACGTTCTCGATCCAACCAACGACCATGCAGTCCTACGAGGCGCGCGGTTTCAAAGTGGGCGAGGCCATCGTTCCGTACTTCAAGGGGACGAACACGGAGATTGCGGCCTTCCTGGATGGTTGCGCGAAGCATGGCTGGGAGCCGGTGCTCTCGCTCGCGGCCGACGCGACGCCTTCCGGCAAACTCACCCGGGATTGCTACGAAACCATCGTCGGCACCATCCTCGGTGACATCGAGAAGGCGGGCAAGCTCGATGCCATCCTGCTCAATCTCCACGGCGCCATGGTCGCCGAGCACACGGACGACGGCGAGGGTACGTTGCTTGAGCGTCTTCGTGCCAAGGTTGGTCCGGGCGTGATCATCGCGGCAACGCTCGATCTGCATGCAAATGTGACGAAGGCCATGGCGCAATACGCTGATGTCCTGGTCAGCTATCGCACGTATCCTCACATCGACATGTACGACATTGCCGCCGAGGCCGTGGAGATTGTGAAGCGTGCGCTTGATGGTGAGGTGAAGCCGAAGATCTATCTCGCGCGTCGTCCGATGATCGACGGTGCCGATCATGGCCGGACGACGAGCCCTGGTCCCATGACCGAGCTGCTCGATCGTTGTGCGAAGATCCGGGCGGAGGACAAAGGCGTTCTGTCGGCATCCATCAATGCCGGCTTTGCCTGGGCGGATATTCCGGAGGTGGGGCCGACGGCGGTGATCGTCGGCGATGGCAGCAATCCGCGCTTCCAGGCCTATGTCGAAAGCCTCGCGGACTATATCTGGGAGACCCGCGACTTCCGTACCGTCAAGTATTTCACGGTGGCGGACGCGTTGGCGCGGGCGAAGGCTGTGGCCAGCGTCGGCAAGCCGGCCGTGCTCTCGGATGCTGCCGACAATCCTGGCGGCGGCGGATACGGCGAGTCGACGGGGCTTCTGCGCGGCATGATCGATGCGGGCCTAGAGAATGCCGCCATGGCGGCTTTCTACGATCCGGCGGCAGCCGCGGCGTGCCACAAGGCCGGCGTCGGCGCGACCATCACGTTGAAGCTCGGCGGCAAGATCGATGAGCGCTTCAGCCAGCCGATCGAGGCAACGGGCACGGTCACGCACCTGAGCGATGGGAACTTCATCATCGAGGGGCCGATGCTGCGCGGTGTTGGTGTGGCCATGGGGCCGACGGCGACTTTCAAGATCGGTGGCGTCGAAGTGGTGATCAACTCGCGCCGCTTCCAGAACTATGACCGCAACTTCTTCCGCGCCGGCGGTATCGAGCCGAGCGAGCGGGCGTACCTCGCCGTGAAGTCCTCACAGCATTTCCGTGCCGCCTACGCGCCGATCGCCTCCGAGGTGATCATCGTGGACGAGGGCGGCGGCGTCATGTCGAACGACCTGACGAAGCTGCCGTTCTCACGCGTGCCGCGACCTATTTTCCCGTTGGATCTCAGCTAATCATCCCCTCTCCCCGTAAGCACCGGGAGAAGGGGAAGTACGTCAATGCCCCGGATGGGATGAGAGTCCGAGTTTGTCGACCCAGGCGATGCCGATGGCCGACAGGATGAAGACGACATGGATGATCGTCTGCCAAAGCACGCCGTCGGCCGTCACCGTGGCGCCGGGCAAGCCGATGCTGCGCGCCTCGATGAACGTCTTCAGGAGGTGGATGGACGAGATGCCGACGATGGCCATGGCGAGCTTGATCTTGAGCACGCTGGCATTCACGTGATCGAGCCATTCGGGCTGGTCGGGATGCCCTTCTAGTCTGAGCCGGGAGACGAAGGTCTCATAGCCGCCGACGATCACCATCACGAGCAGGTTCGAGATCATCACCACATCTATGAGCGCGAGCACGCCGAGCATGATCTGCTGTTCGCCGAACGAGCCGGCGTGCGTCATGAGGTGCCACAGCTCCTTCAGGAAGACGACGACATAGATCCCCTGCGCGAAGATCAGCCCCACATAGAGCGGGAGCTGTAGCCAGCGTGAGCCGAAGATGAGGGCGGCGATGATCCTCTGTGATTCCGGCTGCACATAAGGGGTCTCGGGTGGCGCGTCGGGTGATTTCGGTTCGCTCATGGGGTGCACTCGGCGCTGGATCTGGTCGGCGGGGCGGGACTTCAGCGCCGAGACTCTGTCAAAGTCAACGGGTCAGAGCAGCGCCACCCGCCATGTCAGAACAGGCGTGTGGCAATAATCCAACCCGTCACGAAGATCGGTGAGAGTGCGGTCGTGACGACGACGGCGGTCGAGATGAACTCGCTCTCGCGCTTGTACTCGGCTGCGAAGATCGCGATCAGCACGCCGACGGGTGTGGCGGCGGCGACCACGATCACATCCTGGACATCGCGCGGCAATCCCATGGCCTGGCAGATGAACCACGTGATGACCGGCGCCGCGATGAACTTGAGAAAGACGATCAGTGTCTGCGGGATGAACTCCAGACGGATGGATTTCGCCGCCGCGATCTGTGCGCCGAGCGTGTAGAGCGCGAGCGGCGTGAAGATCGAGCCGAGGAACTGCATGGGCTGCGAGACGACGGTCGGCAGCTCGATCTGGAAGCCGCGCAGCGCAAGTCCGATGACGACCGATGGTATGAGCGGTGTTTCGAAGACCGTCTTGAACTTGGCGAGCTTGCTGCCGCCCGCCGGTGCCATCAGCGCGACACCGAGCGTGCAGACGAGCACGGCCATGAGCGCCGTTAGCACCGACTGATAGATGAGGTATTCGGAGCCGAAGGCTAGCTGGGTCACCGGAATGCCGAAGAAGCCGACATTGGCGTAGGCAGTGCCAAGGCCCATGACGGGGCCAAGCGATGCGCGCTGGCGGAAGAGGATCACCAGCAGCCAGCCGAGCGGAATGAGAATGAGGAACTGGACGAGGCCGAAGTAGACGACTGGCCAGACGACCGAGAGCGGCTGCTTACCCGACGAAAGAAAGTGGATCAGGAACGCCGGCATGACGACGTAGACCTGGATCCGGTTGAGCGTCGGCACGTCGAGCTTCAGGCGCCCCTGGAGCACCCAGCCGAGCGCGACGAGCGTGATGATGGGGAGGGTGACCCGGGTTAGAATGTCGGAGAAGAGATCCATGACGTCCTATGCGGAGCCCATCCGCTCGATTGCCCGCGCGACTGGATGTCGGCTGATAGCTGTGGGCTCGGGGCTGGGCAAGCGGGATTAGCCGGCGGTCGCGAGATTGATTCCGCGTCGGAGATGCAACTAAGTTCGCCATTCGTTCGACCCAATCGCGTGGACGTATGTGCGCCTTCTGCAGCGCTTCTGGGCGTCCGTTAAAGGCGCCTTAACCTTGAAGAGGCAGGCTCTCGGCAGCTCGATGGGCATTGCCCCTCGGCGAGCTCGTGGGCCAACCTGTGCTGCGGGCGTGTGCGCGGTTGTCAGTTCGAGAGTGGCGTTTCATGAGTGTTCGTCGTGCGCGTAGTATTGCGAAGATCGATGCGATCCTGGTCGGGGATTGTCTCGCCGAGCTGAAGAAGCTCCCGGATGCGAGCGTCGATCTCGTCTTTGCCGACCCTCCCTACAATCTCCAACTTGATGGCGAGCTACTCCGCCCGAACAACACCATCGTCGATGGCGTCGATCACGCTTGGGACAAGTTCGACACCTTCGAGAGCTACGACAGGTTCACGCGCGCATGGCTCGGCGAGTGCCGGCGCATTCTGAAGCCGGATGGCGCGATCTGGGTGATTGGCTCCTATCACAATGTCTTCCGGCTCGGCACGGCGCTCCAGGATCTCGGCTTCTGGATTCAGAACGACATCATCTGGCGCAAGACGAACCCCATGCCGAACTTCCGCGGCAAGCGCTTCACCAACGCGCACGAGACGCTCATCTGGGCCGGCCGCGATCGCAAGGCGCGCGTGACCTTCAACTATGAAGCCATGAAGGCCGGGAACGACGACCTGCAAATGCGCTCGGACTGGCTCTTTCCGATCTGCTCAGGACCGGAGCGCCTCAAGGATGACGGTGGCCGCAAGGCTCATCCGACGCAGAAGCCGGAGGCGCTACTGCACCGTGTGCTGCTGGCGTCGACCAAGCCGGGCGACGTGGTTCTCGATCCCTTCTTTGGCACGGGCACGACAGGCGCGGTCGCGCGCCGTCTCGGTCGCCACTACATCGGCATTGAGCGCGATACTGATTATGCCGCGGCCGCGCGCGAGCGCATCGCGCGGGTCAGGCCGCTTGCTCCGGTCGATCTCGAGACCACGCGCTCGAAGCGATCCGAGCCGCGCATTCCTTTCGGCACCATCATCGAGCTCGGCATTCTGGATGCGGGTGCCCGCCTCACGGATGAGCGTGGGCGCATCTGGGCGAACGTGCGTGCCGACGGCACGCTCGCGCTCGACGGCGCAGCGCAGCAGGGATCGATCCACCGCCTCGGGGCCGCCGTCCAAGGGAAGGCTGCCTGCAATGGCTGGACGTTCTGGCACCTCGAGGTCGAGGGCAAGCTGAAGCCTATTGATTCGCTTCGCGAGGAAGCTCGGCGACAGCTTGCCGTCGTCAGGCCGCAGCCGCTGGTGGCCGCCGAATAGAAAAGCCGCCCGACGACAGCGCCGGCCGGTCAGTAGGATGTGGCGAGGTGCGCCTGCAACGCAACAGGCTATGGCTTACTTCGTTTCCTTCTGGATCTGGTCCACAGCCTGTCCGAGGAACTTGAACATGGCGTCGCGGATCTCGGTATCGCTTACCGAGATGCCCTTCGCATCGAAGTCTCCGCGGATCTTCCGGAAGACGTCTTCGTCGCCCTTCTCCTGAAGATCGGCTTTTCTGACAGCTTTGATATAATCTTCGACGGCGGTCCCGCTTAGGCCGAGCTTCTCAGCGGCCCATTCTGCTATCATTTTATTGCGCCGAGACTCAGACCTGAACTTGAGATCCTGATCCAGCGCGAATCTCTTCTCGAACGCCTTTTCCCGTTCATCGAACGTCGTCATGAAGATCTCCAGTTGAAGTCGGAATAGTCGCGGCGGGCCGGCTTGGCGGCGTGTACCCCGACGCGCGCGTTGCTGGTAGCAGGAATATCGTGAGCCGCCCGACCAAATCAACCATGTAGCCTTTGTGAACGTCGTACACTGTGGGCGGCCCGGGGTCGTCGTTGTTTCCGCTGGGCGGTTCGGATACTGTCCGGGCTACGGGCTGACATGAGCGAAAGAGGCTGCGGCGCATTGCGCAGGCCAAGCCGAGCCAGGCACACTGGCTTGGGCATTTGGCAGTGCAGCGGCACCGCTGCCGAAGACCCGGGACACTGAGGCGATACCACGAAGGACTGATGAAAATGAACAGGCGGCGTCGCATCTACGAGGGCAAGGCAAAGGTGCTCTACGAGGGTCCGGAGCCCGGGACCCTGATCCAGCATTTCAAGGATGACGCCACGGCATTCAACGCCAAGAAGCACGCGTTGATCGACGGCAAAGGTGTGCTTAACAACCGCATCTCCGAGTACATCTTCCAGCGTCTCGGAGAGATCGGCGTGCCGACGCACTTCATCAAGCGGCTCAACATGCGCGAGCAGCTCATCCGCGAGGTGGAGATCATCCCGCTCGAGGTGGTCGTGCGCAATGTGGCGGCGGGCTCGCTGTCGACGCGCCTCGGGCTCGACGAGGGCAGCGCGCTGCCCCGCTCAATCGTCGAGTTCTATTACAAGAACGACAAGCTGAACGATCCCATGGTCTCCGAGGAGCACATCACGGCCTTTGGCTGGGCCACGCCCGCCGAGATCGATGAAGTCATGCAGATGGCGCTGCGCATCAACGACTTCCTCGTTGGCCTGTTCCTCGGCATCGGCATCCGGCTCGTGGACTTCAAGATCGAGTTCGGTCGCCTCTGGGAGCAGAACGACAATATGCGCATCGTGCTGGCCGACGAGATCAGCCCGGACTGCTGCCGTCTCTGGGATGTCTCGAGCGGCGACAAGATGGACAAGGACCGCTTCCGCCAGGATCTCGGCGGCCTGATCGAGGCTTATCAGGAAGTCGCGCGGCGCCTCGGTGTGCTGACAGAGAACCCGCGGCCCAAGGGATCGGGCCCGGTGCTCGTCTCGACCAACGGCATGAAGCCCAATTGACTGGTGATTGTCCGATGAAATCGAAAAGCCGGGTCCAGTGCCCGGCTTTTCTGTTTCTGGCTGGGCAGATCCGCCAATTGCCGCGTTGCCAGATTGGTCCGGTCTGAGGTATCGAGCGCCAAGAGCATCGTAGAGGACACGCGCCGTGCCCGAGACCGAGATCCGCCCGTTCAACATCAACTTCGGCCCGCAGCATCCCGCCGCGCACGGTGTGCTCCGACTGGTACTGGAGCTGGATGGCGAGGTTGTCGAGCGAGTCGATCCGCATATCGGTCTCCTCCATCGGGGCACCGAGAAGCTGATCGAGCAGAAGTCCTACCTCCAGGCCATCGGCTACTTCGACCGCCTCGATTACGTCGCACCCATGAACCAGGAGCACGCCTTCTGCATGGCGGCGGAGAAGCTCCTGGAACTTGCGATCCCGAAGCGCGCCCAGCTCATCCGCGTGCTCTATTCCGAGATCGGCCGCATCCTCTCCCATCTCCTGAATGTCACGACGCAGGCCATGGACGTCGGCGCGCTGACGCCCCCGCTCTGGGGCTTCGAGGAGCGCGAGAAGCTCATGGTCTTCTATGAGCGCGCGTCGGGCTCGCGCATGCACGCGAAATACTTCCGCATGGGCGGTGTCCATCAGGACCTGCCGCCCGAGCTGATTGCCGACATCCACGCCTGGTGCGATCCTTTCCTCAAGGTCTGTGACGACATCGAGGGTTTGCTCACGGATAACCGCATCTTCAAGCAGCGCAATGTCGACATCGGCACGTTCAGCATGGCGGATGCCTTTGCCTGGGGCATGTCGGGCGTGATGCTGCGCAGCACGGGCGTTGCCTGGGACCTGCGCCGCGCCCAACCCTACGAGTGCTATTCCGAGCTCGAGTTCGACATTCCGATCGGCAAGAACGGCGATTGCTACGATCGCTACGTGATGCGCATGATCGAAATGCGCGAGTCCGCGCGCATCATGAAGCAGTGCTGCGAGAAGCTCGCCTCGGCCGAGGGCCAGGGGCCGCACGTGTCGGACGACAAGAAGGTCGTGCCGCCGAAGCGGGCCGAGATGAAGCGCTCCATGGAAGCGCTGATCCATCACTTCAAGCTCTACACTGAGGGCTTCCACGTACCCCCGGGCGAGGTTTACGCGGCCGTCGAGGCGCCTAAGGGCGAATTCGGCGTCTATCTCGTGGCCGATGGCTCGAACAAGCCCTACCGCTGCAAGATCCGCGCGCCGGGTTTCCCGCACCTGCAGGCGCTCGATCCGTTCGGCAAGAAGCACCTCCTGGCGGACGTTTCGGCCATCCTCGGCTCGTTTGACATCGTGTTCGGCGAGATCGACAGGTAGGCAATTGCCCTCGTGGCACCTATATCAGCGGGGTCCGGCTCGTCTGCAAGGGTTCGGGGAACCAAACCTTAGTACCGCCGTTGACGGTCAAGGCAGTCGGCGCTTTCAAGGGCGTGGGTTGGCGGTGTGGGCGGGGCGCGCCTGCGGGAAGTCTATCTCCGTCTTTCGACCAGTATTCCCACACCAGACTTAAGCGGGAAGCGGTTGGCCGAATTTAACCATAATGTCCGACCAGGAGCACGCCGCATACCTAAGAGAGTATGACCGGCATGAGCCAACCTGCGTTTAAGAACAACACGCACCTGTATCTTGAGAATGACTGACAAAGAAAAAGATCTGAGCCTCATCATCCCCGGCAACCGCGTTGGACTGTTGCTATTGCACGGCCTCGGCGGGACGCCGATGGAGCTGCGCTATGTCGCCTATGGCGTGGCGCGCGCCGGCTACACAGTCCATTGCCCGCTCGTCGCGGGTCATGGCGGTGGCGTCGAGGAAGTCGCGAACACCACCTGGCAGGACTGGTACGCGAGCGCGGAAGCCGCGCTCCACCGCATGCGCCAGGACTGCGATATCGTCTTTGTCGGCGGTCTCTCGGTTGGCGCCATCACGGCGCTTTTGCTCGCCGCCCGCAATCCGAAGCTGGTGCAGGGCACGGTCTCCTACGCTCCCATCATGTGGCTCAATGGCTGGGTCATGCCGTGGTACGCGCGGCTCTTCGGCCTGGTGCACCACAAGTGGTTCGCCAACAAGCTCAAGTTCGAGGATGCCGAGCCGCATGGCATCAAGGACCCGCGCGTGCGCGATCTCATCGCCAATGCGCTCAAAAGCACCGACAACTCGGTATCGGGTCTCCCGTACACGCCGGGCGGTGCCGTCCTCGAGCACCGCTGGATGGTCAAGACTTTCATGCGCGAGGCTGGCAAGGTCACGCAGCCTTCGCTGATCCTCCATCCGCGCGAGGATGACCACGCCGACATCAACAACTCCGAGTTCCTGCAGAGATCGCTCGGCGGCCGCGTGGAGCTCTGTGTGCTCGACGACAGCTATCACATCATCACGATCGACCGGCAGCGTCAGGTGGTCGTCGACCGCACGGTTTCCTTCATGAGCAATGTCGCGGCCGAAATCGAGGCAGGAAAATCGGCAGCCCGCGACCGCAGCAAGGCCGCGCGCGTCGAACACCATGCGGAGGCCGCGTCCCGGGCGAGCCGCGCCTAGGCGGCTCCTCGCGTCCTCGTCCTTCCAGTAAGCCTGCGCACCGGCTGCGACCTCGCCGGGATTGACGCGCCGCGCGAGCGAGCGTATTCCCCGCCGTGGGACACCCCTCCCCAACGAGGGGCTTCTATCTGGAAGGATAGGCTCTCATGACGACGACGACGCGGCCGCAGCAGCGGCCAGACTGCGCGCATTTTTCTTCCGGCCCCTGCGCAAAGCGCCCCGGCTGGTCCCCTGAAAACCTCAGCAAAGCGTTCCTCGGCCGGTCGCACCGGGCGAAGGAAGGCAAAGCGCGCCTGAAGCTCGCCATCGACAAGACAAAGGCGCTGCTCGGGCTTCCTGCCGACTACATCTGCGCCATCGTTCCGGCCTCCGATACAGGCGCCTTCGAGCTCGCCATGTGGTCGATGCTCGGCGCCCGCGGTGTGGAAGCACTCGCCTGGGAGAGCTTCGGCGAGGGCTGGGTCACCGACGTGACCAAGCAGCTCAAGCTTTCCGACATCCGCGTCACGAAGGCGCCGTATGGCGAGTTGCCCGATCTGTCGAAGGTCGACTTCGCGCGCGACATACTCTTCACGGCCAACGGCACGACATCCGGTGTGCGCGTGCCGAACTATGACTGGATCCCCGCGAACCGCGCCGGCCTCACATTCGCCGACGCGACCTCGGCTGCCTTCGCGCAGCCCGTCGACTGGTCGAAGGTCGATGTGTTCACGTTCTCCTGGCAGAAGGTGCTCGGAAGCGAGGCCGCGCATGGCATGCTCGTGCTCTCGCCACGCGCCGTCGAGCGGCTGGAGACGTACAGCCCACCCTGGCCGCTGCCGAAGATCTTCCGTTTGACCAAGGGCGGCAAGATCCAGAATGGCATCTTCGAGGGCGAGACGATCAACACCCCGTCGATGCTGGCGCTGGAGGACTACCTCGATGCGTTGACGTGGGCCGAGCGGATCGGCGGTGCCAAGGCGCTCATGGCGCGGGCCGATGCCAATGCCAAGGCCATCTACGGTTGGGTCGACCGCACACCCTGGATCGCGCCCCTCGCGGTTGATCCCAATACGCGCTCGAATACGAGCGTCTGTCTCAAGTTCGTCGATCCGGCCGTGACGGCACTGCCGATCGAGGCGCAGGCAGCGTTCGCGAAGAGCGTCTCGGGCCTTCTCGAAAAGGAAGGCGTCGGCCTCGATGCCGGCTACTATCGCGATGCACCGCCGGGTCTCAGGATCTGGACGGGCTCGACAGTCGAAGTGAGCGACGTCGAACGGCTGCTGCCCTGGATCGAGTGGGCCTACGCAGAAGCGCGCTCGGGCCTTGCCAAGGCCGCCTGAGGGCGCCGCATTCCGAGGGGCACGCGCTGCCCCTCGTCTCCCGCATTCGAGAATTCACTGGTGCCTCGATCACGCGAACGGGCTTGCGAGCGCCCGCACATCAGGATCATGAAGCCATGGCTCCCAAAGTCCTCATTTCCGACGAGCTTTCTCCGACCGCCGTGCAGATTTTTAAGGATCGCGGCATCGACGTGACCTTCGAGCCGACACTCGGCAAGGACAAGGAGAAGCTCGCCGAAATCATCGGCAAGTACGACGGTCTCGCCGTCCGCTCGGCGACCAAGGCGACCGAGAAGATCATTGCTGCAGCGAAGAACCTCAAGGTGATCGGCCGCGCCGGCATCGGCGTCGACAACGTCGATATCAAGGCCGCGACGGCCAAGGGCATCATCGTGATGAACACGCCCTTCGGCAATTCGATCACCACCGCCGAGCATGCCATCTCGCTGATGATGGCCCTCGCCCGCCAGATTCCGGAGGCCGACCGCTCCACGCAGGCCGGCAAGTGGGAGAAATCGCGCTTCCTGGGCGTCGAGCTCTTTGGCAAGACGCTCGGCGTGATCGGCTGCGGCAATATCGGATCGATCGTCGCCGACCGCGCGATCGGACTCAAGATGCGCGTCATTGCATTCGACCCGTTCCTCTCGGAGGAGCGGGCCGTCGAAATCGGCGTCGAGAAGGTCGAGCTGCCGGTACTTCTCGAACGCGCGGATTTCATCACACTGCACACGCCGCTGACCGACCGCACGCGCAATGTCCTCAACGCAGCCGCCTTCGAGAAGATGAGGACCGGCGTGCGCATCATCAACTGCGCGCGTGGCGGTCTCGTTGATGAGAAGGCGCTGGCAGCGGCACTCAAGTCGGGCAAGGTCGCCGGCGCGGCGCTCGACGTCTTCGAGACCGAGCCGGCCAAGGAGAACATCCTCTTCGGCATGCCGAACGTAATCTGCACGCCGCATCTCGGTGCCGCGACCTCGGAAGCGCAGGAGAATGTCGCACTACAGATTGCCGAGCAGATGTCTGACTACCTGCTCAAGGGCGCCATCTCCAATGCGGTGAACTTCCCATCGATCACGGCCGAGGAAGCCCCGCGTCTGCGACCATGGGTCAAGCTCGCCGAGCAGCTCGGCCTCTTCGCCGGTCAGCTCACCGAGACGAGCATCAAGGGCATCCGCCTCGAATACTCGGGCACCGTCGCCGAGCTCAACGTGAAGCCACTTTCGGCGGCTGCTGTCGCGGGCATTCTGCGGCCGCTGCTGTCGGATGCCGTCAACATGGTTTCGGCTGCAGCCACGGCTAGGGATCGCGGCATCATCGTCGAAGAGGTCGTGCGCACACAGGACGGCGCGTTCGAGGGCTACATGCGTCTGACGGTCAAGACCGACAAGTACGACCGCTCGGTCGCTGGCACGGTCTTCGGCGATGGCCGCCCGCGTATCATTCAGGTGCGCGACATCAACATGGAGTTCGAGACGGCACCGCACATGCTGTTCGTGCGCAATGCCGACAAGCCGGGCTTCATCGGCCGCTTCGGTATGCTCATGGGCGAGGCCGGGCTCAACATCGCGACTTTCAATCTTGGCCGCGACAAGCCAGGCGGCGATGCCATCTGCATCGTGTCCCTCGATGAGCCCATGCCGGAAGCGGTCATGGAGCAGGTGCGCGCGCTGCCGCAGGTGGTCCGTGCGAACCGGCTGGCGTTCTGATAATCGGGGTCGATGAGCCAGAACATCTACGACGATCCCGAGTTCTTTGCGGGCTACAGCCGTTTGCCGCGTTCAGTCGGCGGATTGGCGTCGGCGCCGGAGTGGCCCGTGCTGCGCGCCATGATGCCGGATGTGCGAGGGCTCAGGATCGTCGATCTCGGCTGTGGCTTCGGTTGGTTCTGCCGCTGGGCGCACGAGAATGGTGCATCCGAAGTGCTCGGCATCGACCTCTCCGAGAAGATGCTCGCACGCGCTCGACCGGCCACGCCGGATACCGCGATCACGTATCTTCAGGCCGATCTCGCGACGCTCGAGCTTTCAGCCAGGAGCTTCGATCTCGCCTACAGCTCGCTTGCCATCCACTATCTCGAGGATGTCACGCGGTTCTTCGCCAAAGTGCGCGCCGCGCTCGTCCCCGGCGGTAATTTCGTCTTCTCGACCGAGCATCCGATTTTCATGGCGTCGCACAACGCCAGATGGTTGAGCGATGCGGATGGACGGCCGACATGGCCCGTCGATAGCTATCTCGCTGAAGGTCCGCGTACGACCGAGTGGTTCACTCCCGGCGTCGTCAAATATCACCGCACGTTGGGCACGACGCTCAACGCGCTGATCGGCGCCGGCTTCACGATCACGCATGTCGAGGAATTTGGACCTACACCCGCCCAGATCGCCGACAATCCGGACCTCGTCAAGGAACGCGAGAGACCGATGTTCCTGCTGGTCTCCGCTCACAGCTAATTCATTGAAGCTACTGCGCCTGCGGTCGCACGACGGATTTACGGTCAGGCAGCGTTCATTCTAGGTGTGCGCATGGTGAGGCTCACCTAGTGTGATGATCGAGAAATTCGCCAGAGCTCGCAGCATGGGCCGAGCTAATTTCTTGATCTCAGTCACACTAGAAAATCCATAATTCTAGTGTCTCCTTTGAATCCGAAGGTTGCTTGGGACACAAGCATCGAGGTCAAGCGAGTTTCGGAATCGGGACACTAGCGGGGAACGACATCATGAAGATGCTGAAGCTGTTCGCGGCCGTGCTTGCGCTGTCGATGAGCGGTACAATGGCAGCACAGGCTGCACCTGGCTATACGACGGCAAACGTCAATCACCGAACAGGCCCAGATACGGAATTCCCGAGCATGGGCGTCATTCCCGAGAGCACGCCGATCGAGATTCGCGGCTGCCTCCGGGATGAATCCTGGTGTGACGTGATCGCGGGGGGCAACCGCGGCTGGGTGTTCAGCGAGTATCTCGCCTACAGCTATCGCGGCCGTTACGCGCCGCTACCCGACGTCGGCCTCGGCGTTGCGGGCGTGCCCGTCGTGACCTTCTACGCGCCGACGTACTGGCGCCGGCACTACGTCGGACGACCCTGGTACGGCGAGCGGGATCGCTGGGTCCGGCACGCGCCCCGGCCGCGTCCGGGCTGGCGTCCGCCACCCCCGGGGCCGCGTACGCCGGGCTGGTGGCGCTCGGGCTATCAGGCACCGCCAGGCATGCCGCCGCCTCCGGGTGGCTGGCGGCGGCCATAAGCTGATTCCGGCCTCAATGCCCGATGTCTTGGAGGGCCCGGTCAGCCTCGGCTAATCGGGCGCTCGGCCAATAGTCAGGATTATTGACACTGCCGGCCCCTCTGCCCCATATAGGCCCCATGTCGATCGAAGCGAACATCCGTGAGCGACGTCGTCGGGGCTGCGGCCCGCGGCAGCGATAACGGCTTGGTGAGACCAGCCGTTGTTGCCAGCGCCGCGCACCCGCGCGGCCTTTTTCGTTTTGACGCGCCTGCCAAAGCCCCTCTCTCTCCTGAAGTCGCCGCCACTCTCGACCTATTTCAGCATTGGAAAGAGAACCACCGATGTCCGCTGCAACCTCCGCCCAATCTTCCGGCAAGCCCGCCGTCGTCGCCTCCTCGGGACCCTCTCCCGCGGTCATGGGGACCTACGGCCGTTATGATGTCGTCTTCGACCGGGGCGAGGGCTCCTGGCTCATCGACACCAAGGGCGAGCGCTATCTCGATTTCGGTTCCGGCATTGCCGTGAACGCGCTGGGTCACGCGAACCCAAAGCTCACCGCCGCGCTCGCCGAGCAGGCGCAGAAGCTCTGGCACACCTCGAACCTCTATCGCGTCGCGGGCCAGGAAAAGCTCGCCGAGAAGCTCGTCGCTTCGACGTTCGCCGATAAGGTCTTCTTCTGCAACTCGGGTGCGGAGGCTTGCGAGGGCATCATCAAGCTCGCGCGGCGCTACCAGTTCGTGAGCGGCCATCCCGAGCGCTGGCGCATCATCACCTTCAAGGGCTCCTTCCACGGCCGCACGCTCGGCACGATCGCGGCCGCCGGCAATGAGAAGTATCTTGAGGGTTTCGGCGAGCCGGCGCCCGGCTTCGATGTGCTTGAAACGGTCAATGATCTCGCGCTCGTCGAGAAGGCCATCGGGCCGGCGACGGCGGCGATCATGGTCGAGCCCATCCAGGGCGAAGGCGGCATCCGCGCCTGCACGAAGGAATTCATGCAAGGCCTACGCGCGCTCGCCGACAAGAACGGCCTCTTGCTCATTCTCGACGAAGTACAGACCGGCGTCGGTCGCACGGGCAAGCTCTTCGCCTACGAGTCCGCCGGCATCAAGCCGGATGCCATGGCGATCGCCAAGGGCATCGGCGGCGGCTTCCCGATGGGTGCATTCCTCGCGACGGCCGAAGCCGCGAAGGGCATGGTGCCCGGCACGCATGGTTCGACCTTCGGCGGCAATCCGCTCGCCATGGCGGTCGGCAATGCCGTGCTCGAGGCCGTGCTGGAGCCGGGCTTTCTCGAGGACGTGCAGAGGAAGACCCTACGCTTCAAGCAGCTCCTCGCCGGCCTCAAGGACGAGCACGCCGATATCGTCGAGGGTGTCCGCGGTGAAGGGCTCCTGATCGGCGTCAAGATCAAGGACAAGTTCCCGGCTGGCGACGTGGTGAAGGCCTGCCTCGCCGAGCACCTGCTGACGGTCGGCGCTGGCGATAACGTCGTCCGCATGATCCCGCCGCTGACGACGCCGGACGACGAGATTGCCGAGGGCGTTGCCCGGCTCTCGCGTGCGCTTTCGAGCGTGAAGAAGCAGGTGAAGTAGAAAACCGCGTCGCCGGCGTTGCCGCTTCCATGGAAAGGTGGAAGCGGTGGCGCCGACGACCTTTCATTCCGAACTCGAGACTGCCATGGATGCCCGCATCGGCTTGAAGCCGCCCCGCCATTTTCTCGATCTCGACCAGATCGACGCACGCGTCCTCCGCCGGATCGTCGACATGGCGCACGAGATGAAACGGGCGGGCAGGCCTGTGCCCAAGCACCTGAGGCCCAAGGACGTCGAGGACATGATCCTCGTCATGGTCTTCGAGAAGCCGTCGACGCGTACGCGCGTATCGTTCGATGTCGCCATGCGTCAGCTCGGTGGGCAGACCATCGGCCTCAATCACACGGACACTCAGCTCGGTCGCGGCGAGCCGATCTCCGATACGGCCAGGGTACTCTCGCGCTATGCGGACGCGCTCATGGTGCGCGCTAATGCACATCAGACGCTCGTCGAGCTCGCCGAGCACGCCTCGATACCGGTGATCAACGGTCTGACGGATCTGAGCCATCCCTGCCAGATCATCGCCGATATCGTGACCTTCGAGGAAACGCGCGGCACGATCGGCGGCAAGACAGTGGCTTGGGTCGGCGACGGCAACAACGTAGCCTCGTCCTGGATGCACGCCGCGGTGAAATTCGGCTTCAAGCTGCGCGTTGCGACGCCGGCGCAGCTCAAGCCCGAGCAAGCAGTCATCGATTGGGTGAAGGCCGAAGGTGCGAGCGACAGCATTCTTCTCACCGATGATCCAGCCGAAGCCGTCAAAGGCGCCGAATGCGTCGTGACGGATACGTGGGTCTCTATGGGGCAGAGCGATGCGCCGCGCCGCAAGCAGTTGCTCGGGGCGTATGCCGTCGATGGAGCTCTCATGAAGGGCGCGGCCAAGGACGCGATCTTCATGCACTGCCTCCCGGCGTACCGTGGTCACGAGGTATCGGCCGAGGTCATCGACGGGCCGCAATCGGTCGTCTTCGATGAGGCCGAGAACCGGCTGCACGCCCAGAAGGCAATTCTCGCCTGGTGCCTGGGCGTCGACTGAAGTGGAAGAAGAAAAGATGGTGATCAGAGCGGGCCGTACGGAAGTCGGCGTGCCGCCGGTGCGCGATGATGTCGTACTGCCGTTCGGTACCGTACGCTCGCGCGTTGCTGGCCGCATTGTCCGCCTCGGTCACGTCATCGACGAGATCCTTTCGGGGCACGACTATCCCGAGCCCATCAGCGTTGTTCTCGGTCAGGCCATCGCGCTGACGGCGCTCCTCGGCCAGCAGTTGCAGGAGGGTGGACGCCTCATTCTGCAGACCAAGACGGATGGTCCGCTGGGCTTTCTCGTCGTGCAGTACGAGGTTCCTGGCAAGCTTCGTGGCTATGCGAGCTACGACCGCGAGCGCCTGGAGGCCTTGCAGAAGTCGGGTGAGCTCAGCGATGGCACGCTGCTCGGTCATGGTCGGCTCGCTATGACGATCGATCCGGGCGGCGAGCAGGAGAGCCATCAGGGCGTCGTGCCGCTCGACGGCAGTAGCCTCGCTGAGGCGGCGATCACGTATTTTCGCCAATCGGAGCAGCTTCCGACATTCATCCGGCTGACGGCGGTGCGGCACTTCATTGGCCGTAGCGGCGATACGCCCTCGCGCTGGCATTGGCGGGCGGGCGGGCTCATCGTCCAGCACGTACCGGCAGCCGGCGGCGAGAACGAAGTCAAGCCGACGATGTCCGGCGAGGAGCGCGACGCAAGTCTCGAAGGCGAGCACGACGACGATTGGAATCGCGTCGAGATTCTTGCCGCAACGGTCGAGGATCACGAATTGATCGATCCGCTGCTGGCATCGGAGCGCCTGTTGCTGCGCTTGTTCCACGAGGAGGGCGTGCGTGTTGCGCCCATAGTGCCGCTCGAAGCCAAGTGCCGCTGCTCACGCGATCGCATTGGCGCATTTCTGGACGGTTTTCCCGAAGCCGAGCGCGAGACGCTGCGCGAAGCCGATGGCGCGATCACGGTGAAGTGCGAGTTTTGCTCGAAAAGCTACCGCTTCGAGCGGGATGACGCGATCGGGTGATGAGGAAAATCCCCTCTCCCCGCTTTTCGCGGGGAGAGGGTTAGGGTGAGGGGCGGAAGCTTGTTCGACGTGAGCGTGTGCCGCCGCCCCTCATCCTGACCTTCTCCCCGTAAGCACGGGAGAAGGGACATATAGTGCCCGTCGCGAGTACAGCGGTTCTCAGTTCAGGGCCACTTCACCACGGGCGGCATCGACGAGAGGATCGAATCCACGTTGCCGCCGGTCTTGAGCCCGAACACCGTACCGCGATCGTGGAGCAGGTTGAACTCGACGTAGCGACCACGCCGCACGAGTTGCTCGTCACGCTCGGCGTCGCTCCACGACTTGGCGAAGTTGCTGCGCACGAGCTCCGGATAGATGGCCTTGAAGGCGCGGCCGACACTCTGTGTGAAAGCGAATGCGGCATCCCACCCGCCGACGGCATCGTCGGGTGTCAGGTAGTCGTAGAAGATGCCGCCGACGCCTCGTGGCTCCTTGCGGTGCGGCAGGTAGAAGTATTCGTCACACCACGCCTTGAGGCGGGCATAGTCCACGATCGGGTGCGGTGCGCAGGCTTCCTGCATGGCCGCATGGAAAGCGCGCGTGTCCGGATCCCCCTGCGTGCGGCGCGTGCCGAGGACAGGCGTGAGGTCAGAGCCGCCGCCGAACCACCATTTCGAGGTCACGACGAAGCGCGTGTTCATGTGCACGGCCGGCACATGCGGGTTCTGAAGGTGCGCGATCAGCGAAATGCCGGAAGCCCAGAAATGAGGGTCCTCGGTGGCGCCGGGGATCTGGCTCCGGAACTCGGGCGCAAACTCGCCGTGGACGGTCGACGTGTGCACACCGACCTTCTCGAAAACCCGGCCACGCATCAGGCTCATCAGCCCGCCGCCGCCGTCGCCCCCGGCATGGTCCGTGCGCCGCCACTGCTGGCGCGCGAAGCGGCCGGCTGGCCGGTCCGCAAACTGCACGCTGGCTGGTAGTTCATCCTCGACTTGTTCAAATGTGGCGCAGATTTCGTCCCTAAGCTGCTCGAACCAAGCGCGCGCTGTGGCTTTGCGATGCTGCAATTCATCAGGCGCCATGCTATTCACTCGCTGAGTTATGGCGCGAACGCCGTTTCCTCCGGCCGGCCAGACGGCGTTTCATATCTGGACATGATATCGTCACGACTGGCACGTAGAGAGCCCCGCCCGCGCCGCAGCCGATCCCTTGGTATAGGGGCATTCTCAGCCCTATCTTTGATACGTCAAGGGAGCTGGTCGTCACATTGACCGGAATCAATCCCCGACAAGTCGGGAATGTGCAGGGGCGTGAGAAATTCTGTCCGTAAGCGCGGCGTTGCCGGCAAGTAGCCGAGCATGATCGCGCCCGGCCCATGGCACGCAGTAACCAAGAGCTCTGGTCATGTACCGCTGGTTCGAGACCCGCATCGATCCCTATCCTGAGCGAGCGCCTGAGCGCCCGCCGGTGACGCTTGCGGCATTCTATCTCTATTTCATCCGGCCGGTGTGGCCAGTGTTCATCGTTCTGCTCGTCGTCGGGTTCATCGGCTCGGTGATCGAGGTGTCGCTGATGGCCTTCATCGGCAGCATCGTCGATCTGATGCGGACGTCGGGATCGCCCGAGACGTTCCTGTCTGATCACGCGTCCTGGCTGTTGTTCATGGCATTCGTCGCGCTGATCGCGCGGCCGCTCGTCTCGACGCTGCACGACCTGATCAAAAACCAGGTGATCGCAGGGCCGGTGACGACGCGCGTACGCTGGCTGACACATCGCTATGTGCTGCGCCAGAGCCTGTCGTTCTACCAGAATGACTTTGCCGGCCGCGTCGCCAACAAGATCATGCAGACCGCGCCGGCGCTGCGCGAGTCGGTGGTTCAGGTCATCGACGCAATCTGGTTCGCCGGCATCCAGTGGGTCGGTGCGGTCATACTGTTCGCGAGCGCCGACGTATGGCTGCTGGTGCCGCTGTTCGTGTGGCTCGCGGCGTACATCTTGGCGATGGTCTACTTCGTGCCGAAGATCCGTGAGCGATCGACGGCAGCGGCCGAAGCGCGCTCGATGCTCACCGGCCGCATCGTCGACAGCTACACAAACATCCTGACGGTCAAGCTGTTCGCCCACGCCGACCGCGAGGATTCCTACGCCAAAGCCGCGATCGACGAGCAGATGTCGAAGTGGCAGGCGTCGCTGCGCCTGCTGACCAGCATGGAGTTCACGCTCTACACGCTGAACGGCTTTCTCATCGTCGGTGCCAGTGGGCTCGCGATATGGCTGTGGAGCCTTGGCCTGGTCACGATCGGTGATATCGCCGTCGTGACGGGGCTGGTGATCCGCATCGTCGCCATGTCGGGCTGGGTGCTGTTCACTGTTGCCGGCATCTTCGAGAACATCGGCGTCGTGCAGGAAGGCATGGAGACGATCTCGCGGGATCAGGAGGTCGTCGATGCGCCGGATGCGAAGCCTCTCGTCGTCAAGCGTGGTGAGATCCGCTTCGATCACATCCGTTTCCACTATGGCAGGAAGTCTGGGATCATCGACGATCTGTCGCTCACCGTCGCGCCGGGTGAAAAAGTCGGACTTGTCGGCCGGTCGGGCGCGGGCAAGTCGACGCTCGTCAATCTGCTGCTGCGCTTCTACGACCTGGAGCGCGGACGCATTCTCATCGATGGCCAGGACATCGCACATGTCACGCAGGACAGTCTGCGCGCCAACATCGGCATGGTGACGCAGGATACATCGCTCCTGCACCGCTCGGTGCTCGACAACATTCTCTACGGGCGGCCCGATGCCGGCCGCGACGCGGCGATCGTGGCCGCGCGCATGGCGGCGGCGCATGAATTCATTCCGCAGCTCAGGGATCTGCGCGAGCGGGCGGGGTACGATGCGCACGTGGGCGAGCGGGGCGTGAAGCTCTCCGGCGGCCAGCGCCAGCGGGTTGCGATCGCGCGCGTGCTGCTGAAGAACGCACCGATCCTGATCCTCGACGAGGCGACGAGCGCGCTCGACAGCGAGGTCGAGGCCGCCATCCAGGAGCAGCTCAACAACCTCATGCAGGGCAAAACGGTGATCGCCATCGCGCATCGCCTCTCGACTATCGCGGCCATGGACCGGCTCGTGATCATGGACGAGGGGCGGATCGTCGAGGAGGGGCCGCATCAGACGCTGCTCGAGCGTGGCGGGCTCTATGCCGAGCTCTGGGCGCGCCAGTCCGGCGGATTCCTCGCCAAGGAGGCGGCGGAGTAATCGCTCGCGCCTTTGGCGCGACGGGGCTGCTTGATAGCCGCGCGCCTCCGGCGCGACCGCCCCCGGCCCCAATCGGGAGGTACACCCTCCCGAACCCTCCCGCCTTTTGACTTTGCGCCTCGAAGGAGGCGCTAGCATTCATCCGAGCAATTCGCTTCCCCAAGCTCTGCCCAGTCGCTGTGGCCGCTGCGGGCATTGCGCTACCGAATGAGGCGACAGCACCTCTTCGCAGCACCCCGCGGCACTTAAGGCATGCCACGATTTGGCTGCATCGGCGGCCCATGCTAAACAGGCACGGGACGATTCCGTGGGGGAAGACGCCATGATCCGAATTCGCGTGTTCGGCGCAGTGCTTTTGGCCGGAGCACTTTCCGCCTGCTCGGGCGGCGGCGGACTGACGACGGCATCTTTGCTCGGCACGCCTGCCGAAAAGCCGCCAGTCGACGAGCCCACCGAGCGCGCACTCAATGCTGCTGCGGTTTCCGTCCGCGCGAGCAAATGCGGTTACAACTTCAATCCCAACAAATTGCGTGACTCCTATCTGGCCTACGAGGCATCAGCCGGAGCGTCGCCGGAGCAGATGGCGAAGCTCACCCAGTCCTATGACTTCACGCGCACGACCGTCAGCAAGCAAATCTCCAATCCGGAGGAGTATTGCTCTCCCGATCGTACGCGCCAGGTCAGCCTCGATCTGAACAAGCAGCTCGCGGGCGATTTCCGGGCGCCGCCAAGGAAGCCGGCGGACGCCTATGGCTGGTGGGGCGAGCCGGGCTCACAAAAGCCCATGGATCGGGAAGCGATCTTCGACCCGCTGGCGCCGCGCTAAGGTCGGCGCCTACCGCCAAGCTCAGGCGCCGACGCGTCCATTGCCGCGCGGAGTCTGCCCAGGCGCGGCATCTTCGCTTGGCTTATGAACTGTGGGCTGAACGCCGAGCAGGCGCTCGCTCGCCATGTCGAACACGAGCTTGGTGCCGAATTCCAGCTTCGTACGGAAGACCGCCCAGTGCTTCGCGCCCTGCTCGCAAAGCGCGGCATTGCGGTCGCAGAAAGTCATGGCACGGTGCACGGTTTCCGTGGCGGTCTTGTAGAGTTGGGCTTGGCGCTCCTTGTCCGAGGGGAGCAGAAACACGATTAGCCCCACCCAGAACGCCATCCGGATCAAAAACATGGCTCACAACCTCTCGGGCTCGGCCGCTGGTGCAACCGCGAGTCCCAGTCACTGTTCTCAGGCCTCCATGTTTACCTTGCAGAGGCGAAATCACCGCAAAGGCGAGCCGGCGCATTTGTCTCAAATCTTCCAAGTGCGCTTAACCCCTCGGTCAGTTTTGCGGCCACGTTGCTTTGGTGACGAATCGAAGCGCACGGAACTGCACTACGGTGAACGAAACCGCGGGTGCAAAACATTCCTAGAACACTCTACTGTTCCGCTTTTCCTTTCAGGATATTGAGCACCTCTTGTGCGATGAGAACAAAAATGGTACATGAACGGTTAATTGCTAGAATCTGCAACTCATGGAATAAGGAAACTCGCATCATGGCTGCTGCGCATCTACGCGTCGTCGAGGGGGACGATATGGACAAGCACAAGGCGCTGGATGCAGCGCTTGCGCACATCGAGAAACAGTTCGGCAAAGGCTCGATCATGCGGCTCGGTGCCAATGATCGGACCATTGACGTCGAGGCGGTCTCGACCGGATCGCTCGGGCTCGATATCGCGCTCGGGATCGGTGGCTTGCCGCGCGGGCGCGTGGTCGAGATCTTCGGCCCGGAAAGCTCGGGCAAGACCACGCTCGCCCTTCAGTGCGTGGCGGAAGCCCAGAAGAAGGGTGGCATCTGCGCTTTCGTCGATGCCGAGCACGCCGTCGACCCGGTCTATGCGAGGAAGCTCGGCGTCAAGGTCGAGGATCTGCTTATTTCGCAGCCCGACTCGGGCGAGCAGGCTCTGGAGATCGTCGACACGCTGGTCCGCTCGGGCGCCGTCGACGTGCTGGTGGTCGACTCGGTTGCGGCGTTGACGCCCAAGGCGGAGCTCGAAGGCGAGATGGGGGATAGCCTCCCCGGCTTGCAAGCGCGTCTTATGAGCCAGGCGCTGCGCAAGCTCACCGGCACCATCTCCAAGTCACACTGCACGGTGATCTTCATCAATCAGATCCGCATGAAGATCGGCATCATGTTCGGCAATCCCGAGACGACGACGGGTGGCAATGCGCTCAAGTTCTACTCGTCCGTCCGCCTCGACATCCGCCGTATTGGCCAGATCAAGGAACGCGACGAGCCGGTCGGCAACCAGACGCGCGTCAAGGTCGTCAAGAACAAGGTCGCGCCGCCCTTCAAGCAGGTCGAATTCGACATCATGTACGGCGAGGGCATCTCGAAGACCGGCGAGCTAGTCGACCTCGGCGTCAAGGCCGGGATCGTTGAGAAGTCGGGCGCCTGGATCTCCTTCAAAGGCACTCGGATCGGCCAGGGCCGTGAGAACGCCAAGACGTTCCTCAAGGACAATCCCAAGATCGCTGCCGAGATCGAGGCTGCGATCCGTCAGAACGCAGGGCTGATCGTCGACAAGATGCTCCAGGCTGAGCCGAGCGACGATCCCGATCCGGATGGACTGACCGAGGTGCCGGATGCCGATGGTGTGCTGCCGGATCCGGAACCGGAGGATACGACGGCGCGCAAGGGTGCGCGCGCGGGTCGGCGCTAGGCTCGAGACACGTGCCAGGCCACGTGCAAGAGCGACCGCCGCCCCCATTCGCCGCGTTCCGTTCGGACGATGTCGTGGCTGCGGTCGAAATTGCCTTGTCGCCATATGCGGCGCAGGCCGCACAGTGCACGGCCTGCGTTCTGGCCGAGACGCGCACGAAAGTGGTGTTCGGCTCGGGTAGCACGCGCTCGGGTATTGTCCTCATCGGCGAAGCGCCCGGAGCGAACGAGGACGTTCAGGGCCTGCCGTTCGTCGGCCGCTCGGGGCAGCTCCTCGATCGCCTGCTCGCCGAGACGGGAATTGCGCGCAGTGACCTGTATATCTGCAATGTCGTGAAATGCCGGCCGCCGCAAAACCGAGATCCGCGCCCCGAGGAAGTTGTGACATGCGCACCCTTCCTCCGCGCGCAGCTCGATGTGCTGAAGCCCCGCGTTCTCTGTGCCCTTGGCCTTCATGCAACGCGCTGGTTGCTGCCGGGCAAGGAGCCCATGGCGAAGCTGCGTGGGCAGGTTCTGGAGTACAAGGGCATACCGACGATCGCGACCTACCATCCGGCCGCCATCCTGCGCAGCCCGAGGTTGAAGGACAATGCGCTGGTCGACCTGCGGCGTGTACGCGAGCTCGCCGAGGAAGCTGCGGACACGCCAAATGCGTAACTTGGCCCACAATATCAGGCGCCTATCGTGCGGCCGTTCAGTAAGTGCTCGATGCTAAAGGTGCATAAGCTCCCGAGGCATGTGGCCAATGCCCTGAGCACCGCCTACGGTCACGCAAGCGAGTCTGTTTGCCGCTGACCAATGGTTGCGTTCGGGGTCGGCGGTGATCGCCCACAACTCTCAACAGCGAGTGCATCGTGGCTCTGAACGCACAGCCCTTCTGGGATTGGATCACCGAACGCCATCGCATTTATCTCAAGAAGGCCGCAGGCGAACCTGCACCCTGGACGAATGACGAGATCCTGCAGACGTACAGCTTCTGTAATGTCTTCCGCGAGCTCGACAAGGTCACCGTGTGGGTGCGCGAGAAGTGGCGGGAGCCCTATGCCGACAATCCGCAGCTCTGGATTGCCATGTGTCTCGCGCGTCAGGTGAACTGGCCGGAGACACTCGAGGAAGTCGGGTTTCCCGAGCGTACTTACGACGCCAAGGCGATCCGCGCCGCGCTCGAAGCGCGCAAGGCGCGTGGCGAAAAAGTGTACACGGGCGCCTACATGATCAGCGCCCCCTCGGGCGAGTTCGCCGGCATGGCGAAGCCGGAATATACGGCGCATGTCGTCGTCGGCGCGCTCTGGGACGCACGCCACGAGTTCGACGCCATGTTCGCGAACGGCCGCCAGCCCACCATGCAGGAAGTGCACACGTGGCTGCGCCAGTTCCGCGGCTGGGGTGATTTCATGGCCTACGAGGTCGTGACGGACCTCCGTCACACGCGCTATCTGCGCAATGCGCCCGACATCAACACCTGGGCCGTGGCAGGGCCGGGTGCGATCCGCGGATTGCACCGCCTGCACGGGCGCCCATATAAGAAATCACTGACGCAGACGCAGGCGCTCGAGGAAATGCGCGAGCTGCTCGAGCTGTCGAAGACGAGCCTGCCGGATTTCGTGCCGCCTCTGGAGCTCCGCGAGGTCGAGCATTCGCTCTGCGAGACGGACAAGTATCTCCGCGTCGCCAACGGAGAGGGCCGCCCCAGGGCCAAATATGAGGGTGTAGCCGCATGAAGGTCGTCCAAGCTCGCAACGTAAATGACGCTGTCGTCAAGGGTGCCGAGCTCATGAAGCAAGGTGGGCTCGTGCAGGCAAGCCGCGCCGGTAGCACCATCGAATATCCCGAGCCCGTCTGCACGGTTTACGAGCGTCCGCTGGAGCGCGTGCTTTTCGACGGCGTGCGCGATGCGAATCCCTTCTTCCATCTGCTGGAAGCGCTGTGGATGCTCGCCGGCCGCAACGACGTCGCTTGGCTCGCGCGCTTCAACCAGCGCATGGCGACCTACTCGGATGACGGCATCGTCTTCAATGCCGCCTACGGCTATCGCTGGCGCCAGCAGTTCGATCTCTCCAAGGCGCACGGCCGTCCGTTCCGCGATCAGCTCACGACTATTGTCGATCTCCTGCGCAATGATCCGGACAGCCGCCGCGCCGTCCTCCAGATCTGGGATGCGGAAGCCGATCTCGGCGTCGCGAGCAAGGATCTCGCCTGCAACACCCAAGCCATGTTCAAGGTGCGCAACGGCCGCCTGAACATGACCGTCTCGAACCGCTCGAACGACATCATCTGGGGCTGCTACGGCGCTAATGCCGTGCACTTCTCGATCCTGCTCGAGTACATGGCCGCGCGGATTGGCGTCGAGGCCGGTGTCTACCGCCAGATGAGCGACAGCTATCACGCCTACGAGGACACCTGGTCCAAGATCAGCGGTATTGCCGACCGCTTTGAGGGCGATCCCTATGCGCTCGACGAGGTAGCCGTCTATCCCCTGGTCGGCGATCCCGAAAACTTCGATGCGGATCTCTTCCATTGGCTCGACAATCCGCCGGACGAGATGAGCCTCGCCCAGTGGGATGCCGCGGTTGCGTCGGGAGAAGCGCGCAATCCCTATTTCCTGCGTGTTGCGACGCCGATCTACAACGGCTGGTTCGCCTACAAGCGCAAGGATCGTGCGACGGCCCTGGCCTGGGTCGAGCGCTGTGCCGCGACCGACTGGCGGCGCGCCGCGCTCGAGTGGTTCGAGCGCCGCTGGCAGCCGCGCGCGAGCGTCGCCGCGGAGTAAGAGGCCAATCGTGACGGGAGAAGATGCGCAGCGCAAGACACTGCTCGAGCGGCTCGCCGCCAGCGATACGGCGACGCTGAAGCGGCTCGCGGCGCTGCTCGATGATGCCGGCGAGAGCGGCGCCGACAGCGGTCCCTCCTATCTCGACCATCTCCGCGCGGTTGCCGACAGTGATGTGCGTGGCTTACGCAATGCGGAGAAGTCCTACGGAGATAGCTGGAAGCGGCGCGGCGGCGTCGACACGTTCAACATGCTTGCGCGCAAGTGGGACCGCGTCGAGAAGCGCCTCGCGACGACGGGTGATGGAGCCTCGCCCTACGACATCTTCGAGCACATCGCGGCCGATACGAAGAGCGACGGTTTCATCGACGATGTGCGCGACTTGCGCCGCTACCTCATGCTCGCCGAGGCCGAGATCGCCGCGCGCGAAGCTGGTAATGTCGAGGACAGCGGGCGTGGTTATCTGGATCAGCTTCAGCCGCTCGCTGATGGCGATGTCGCGAACATCGAGGAGAAGGAGCGCGCGTACGGCAGCAGTTGGAAGCGGCGCGGCGGGATCGGCGCGTTCATGATGCTCGCACGCAAATTCGATCGCATCGAGCAGCGTGTTTCGTCGGAGATGCCTGGTGCACAGAAGCACAATCTTTTCCAGCACATTGTCGCCGACACCCGCGCGGAGCCCCTGCTGGACGACATCCGCGACCTGCGCCGTTATCTCATTCTCGTGGAAGCCGAGATGGCTGCGCGCGATTTGATCGAGATCGGCACCTCACGCGACAATCGGAGCTGAGCTGTCCGCGCTCAGGCGCTTTCGGGCGGCAGCGTCTCCTGACCGGCAGCCGCCAGTGCGGCGCGACCGAAGTCATTCCCCGGCTCCCGCCAAAGCGTGTGCACGTGGCGCGCACTCTCGCGCGTCGCGTACTCGATCGAGAGCCTCGGGCCATGCAGGCGATAGTAGTGCAGGTCGCTCGTCTCGAAGCCGCCAGACCACTCGAAGTGCAGGGTGTCGCGCGCTGCGCCCTCGAGACGACCCATCTGCGCCTTCGCCAGATCGTGCGGCAGGTTTGAAATGTAGGTCTCGGCAATGCCGAGCATCAGGTGACGCTGCGTCTCGTCGCTGAGCGCAGCAAAAGCGATGCCGCCGGCTTCCGTTGCGACCTCGGCACGGCGCGGGCCGGCGCGCACGTCGTTCGGTACGTCGCCGGCGCGACGGGTCCGCGCGAGCTGCCCGGCATCGAGATTGCGCACGAGATCGCGGCCGATATAGTCCTCGCGATGGATCGGCGCGAGACCGGCGTACAGCCCCGTCGCGACTTCCATGGGATCGGCGCAGACGCAGTGCGGGGTCGCAGAGATCACGCGATCTCGAAATACCGTATAGTTGAGCGAGAGATGATGACCTTCGACGCGCCAGCCCCACAGGCCATCCGGAACGGGCTCTCCGTAAACCGCAAAATAGTAGGCGCCGGGGCCGCGGCCAAAGCCGCGCGTCTCTTTCAGCACAGCGGCGAGCTTCATAACGCCCGTGGCCTTCTCAAGTCCCGAAGAGCTCAGGGACACGGCGAGCAGGTTCATGGCGAGCTTGCGCTCGTCAGGCTCCATGTCATCCAGCGAAAAACCGTTGCGCCGTCCCGGCACATACGTCCAGCGATGACGCTCGGGGGCGGCGAAGGGGAATGAGAGCTGATCGCGTGCTTTCGGGCGACCACCTGTGAGTAGCACGCTTGCCGCGAGGCGCATCGCGCTGCCCGTGCTGCTCTCTGAGGTCTGAGCATGGGTCGGCATGGAGATACTACCGGGAAGCGCAGCTCCGGCAATCAGCGCGGCTAATTGGCGGCGGCTCAGATGCGGTGCGCTCATGGTGACGCCCTTCGAGTGCTTGCACTCTGAAGTATAGGGAGCGGAGATTGGTTCCCGCTCCCCCATGTCTGGCGCGTATCTGGCGCGTTAGGACGTCGTGTACTTGACCGTGCAGCCATAAGGACGCGTCACGGCGTTCTGCACGGGCTCGCCCTTGGTTACGGCAACGATCGCGTCCTTGAAGTAAGGCGTCGCCTTCTCGATATCATCGGCGCGGGTCGAGGGAATGGAGTCGATACCGCCCATATAGACCAGCGTGCCCTCGGCATTGATGAGGAACATCTGCGGGGTCGTGCGCGCGTCATAGGCGCGGCCGACCTGGCCCTTCGGATCGAGAAGAACGGCAGCCGGAGCGGCTTTCCGCGTCTGGGTGAGCTCGTTGGCCTTCTCCGGTGTGACATTGCCCTGCTCGCCCGGCGGCGAGGAAATGACGCTCAGCCACACGATGCCTGCATCGGCAGCCTGCTTCTGAAGCGACTGCATGTTGCCGGTGTTGTAGTGCTTGCGCACGTACGGGCAGTCATGGTTCGTCCACTCGAGCGCGACGATCTTGCCGCGGAGCGACGCGAGGCTCACCGTCTTGCCGTTGCTGTCGATGGCCGAGAAGTCCGGCGCGGGCTTGTTGATCTGCGGCGAGGCAAATGCCGGGCGGCTCGAGAGCATCGTGAGACCGCCGGCTGCCACCGCGGTCAGGCCGGCTGTCGTGCCAAGCATCAGTGTGCGGCGGTCGAAGGCCAAATCGGCAAGCACTTTGGATCGAATGTCAGTCATTCGGGTCTCCTGGTCATTAGTTGGATGATGGGGATGCTGAAGCTGATGTATTGGCGCGTTCGAGTTCGCCGACCACGATGGCTTCGGTAAGCACGGGCGGAAGAACCACCGGGTCGCGCCCCCCGGCGGGATAGTAGGCATAGAAGGGCAGGCCGTCGCGATTGAAGCTGCGCAGGTAGGCGCCGATCTCGGGATCGCGGTTCGTCCAGTCGCCCTTGAGATATGTGATGCCGCGCTCGCGGAAAGCCTGCTGAATGGTGTCCGTCGAAAGCGTCGTGCGCTCGTTGACGAGGCATGTGATGCACCACGCCGCCGTCATGTTCACGAACACGGGCTTGCCTTCCTTGCGCAAGGCCGCGAGGCGCGCATTGCTGAAAGGCTCATAGTTGGCCGAACCTGGGCTCGCCTCCGTGCGCGCTGCAGCGCCCGGCGTCGTCGCGCCATCGAGCTGCATGAGCAGGCCGAGCGTGCCGACGATCGCCGCAGCCGCAAAGCCGCGCGAGAGGAGACCGCGTCCGGTGTCATGCTGGGCAATGCCGTACATCCATGCGGCGAGCGCCACGAGCAGTGCGCCCGAGAGTGCGATGAGCACGCCGAAGTCTCCGGCCTGCTGCGAGAGCACCCAGACGAGCCACGCCGCCGAGGCATACATCGGGAATGCCATGGCCTGGCGGAGACGCACCATCCACAGGCCCGGTCGCGGCAGGGCGCGGGCGAGACTTGGGAAGATGCCAAGCAGCGCATAGGGCGCGGCAAGGCCGAGCCCCATGGCAAGAAAAATGAGGAGGCAGATATAGACGGGTGCCGTCAGCGCGGTGCCGATCGCGGCGCCCATGAAAGGCGCCGTGCAGGGCGTCGCCACGACGACGGCGAGCAGGCCGGTGAAGAAGCTGCCGGCATGGCCGGACTTCTGTGCGAGAGACTGCCCGGTGCCGCCGACGCCAAGGCCGATCTCGAAGACGCCAGAGAGATTGAGGCCGATGGCGAGCAGCAGCCAGCTCATACCGGCGACGAAGAGCGGCGACTGGAACTGGAAGCCCCACCCGACTGCCGTGCCGCCCGCGCGCATGGCAAGCAGTGCGGCGGCGAGGGCCGTGAAGGCGACGAGCACGCCGAGCGTATAGAACGCGCTCGCGAGCCGCACCTCACGCAGTTCGCCCCCCGAGAGCTTCGCGATGGCCGTAGCCTTGATGGCGAGCACCGGAAAGACGCACGGCATGAGGTTCAGGATCAGGCCGCCCAGGAATGCGAAGAGTGCGGTCTGCCAGAGCGGCAGGTTCTCGATGAGTGAGGCGGTCGGCGCCGCGCCGGCGGGGGCTCCACCGATCGTGGGGGTGATCTCAAACCAGCGCGTCACGCCACCGCCATCGGTCACGGCGAGCAGCCCATCGGCCTTGGCCGCGGGGTTGAACGTCTGACCTTTGGCCAGCGCGAGTGTGAGCGTGCCGTCGGTAAGGGATAGCTGCTGCGGGGCCGCGTGATCCGTCACGCCCCACGAAGCCGGGTAGAAGTACGCAGCTTTCACCGCGGCCTGCGTGAGGTCTGCGCCGACCACGGTCAGTGCGAGCGCATCGCCTTCGCTGACAAGGCGTGACGACCACGGCCCCGTCATGGGTTTGCGCGCATCGGCAATGGCGAACGCTGCCTTCACGTCATCGCTGGCCGGTGCCGTGGTTTCGGCAATCGGAATGTCGAGTTGGAAGCTGCCCTGTTCGGGAATGCACTCTCTCTCGCAGACGATCCATTCGGCGTCCGCGGTAATGGCCATATTCTGTCCCGGCGTGGCATCGCGGGGCACGGTCACGTTGATGGGAAAGACGATCTCGGTCTCGTAGCCGTAGCTCATGACCGGACCGGCAGCCGCAATGCGATCAGGTCCCGGCCAGATGATGCCGCTGACCGTCGCGCCAGCGGGCAGGCCCAGCCGGATCTCGGGCGGCGCACCCGCATCGCCGGAGTTCTTCCAATATGTATGCCACTTGGGAGCGAGCTTCTGGCGCAGTCCGACACGGAAGGTCTGACCGGGGGCCACGGTGGCCGCGTCGCTGATCAGCGTCGCAGTAACGCGGGGACTGGTGGTAGCTGCGCTCTCGAGGGCTATCGCGGCAGGCGCGCCCCATGCGAGAGCGAGTAACGTCGACATCCACAGGACGGTCTGCAGCCAGCACTTGCGATCGAACATTCCGCTCATGCGCGCGATGATCCTGCATCCTTACTTAGGGGCGACTATGGCCCAGTGAAATGGCACGGCCTGGAAGTTAATTCTGTAACAACATCATATGACGCCAAGTATGGCCAGCGCTTCACTATCAGAACACAATGATGTGAGGCCGGCCGTATCTAATCCCTGAGCTGACCATCGCTGCAGGGCCAACTCGACCCTCCTCCGCACCGCTGGCGTGGAGGCCTATGCGTATGCTGAGCCTCGACAGAAGCGTTGCAATCGCGACAATAGCTGATGAGCAAAGGGGCCTACAGGCCGACGGACACGAGCATCGTACAATGAACAAGATCACGCACGGATCGCACTGGGGCGCCTTTACTGCCGTCGTCGAGAACGGCAGGCTCGTCGATGTCGAGCCCGCGGCACGCGATACGGACCCCTCCCCGATCCTGCGCGGGATGCCGGAAGCGCTCTATCATGGCGTGCGCGTCGCGCGGCCGTCCATCCGCAAGAGCTGGCTCGCCAAGGGCTACAAGGCGGGCGGCGATGGCCGCGGTGCCGAGCCGTTCGTCGAAGTGCCCTGGGACGAGGCTATCGACATCATCACGGGCGAGCTCAAACGCATCAAGGCGGCGTATGGCAACGAGGCGATCTTCGCCGGCTCATATGGCTGGGCGAGTGCCGGTCGTTTTCATCATGCCAAGACGCAGCTCCAGCGCTTCATGAACTGCTTCGGTGGCTTCACAGGACAGAAGCACAGCTACTCGCTCGCCGCCGGCCTCGCGATCCTGCCGCATATTCTCGGCGATCACCGCACGCTGAGAAATCTCTCCTCGTGGGACGGCATTGCCGAGCACACGAAGCTCTTCCTTGCCTTCGGTGGCTGCGGGACGAAGAATGCGCAGGTCGAGCCGGGCGGTTCCGGCGAGCATACGGCCGGGCCGTGGCTCGGACGCCTCGCGGAGAAGGGCGTCGAGATCATCTCGATCACGCCCGTGCGCGAGGATACGCCCGACATCGCCAAGGCGACATGGCTGCCTATCCGCCCGAACACCGATGTCGCGATGATGATCGGCCTCGCGCACACGCTCGTGAGCGAGAACCTGCACGACAAGGATTTCCTCGCGCGCTACTCGGTCGGTTTCGAGCGCTTCGAGCGCTATCTGGTCGGCGCGGATGACGGCACGCCCAAGTCGGCCGAATGGGCATCCGCGATCACAGGCATCGACGCCGATACCATCCGCAATCTCGCGCGCCGCATGGCCGCCGTACGCACCATGATCGCGACCAGCTACTCCCTCCAGCGCGGCGATCACGGCGAGCAGACCTTCTGGATGACGGCCGTGCTCGGCGCCATCCTGGGGCAGGTGGGCCTCCCCGGCGGCGGTTTCGGCTTCGGCTATGGCTCCATGCACGGCCAGGGAAATCCGGTGACCGTCTATTCCGCGCCGGCGCTCTCGGCAGGCAGCAACCCGACGGGCAGCTTCATTCCGGTCGCGCGCATTTCGGACCTGCTGCTCAAGCCCGGCGAGCCCTACACCTTCGATGGTGAGGATCGCGTCTATCCCGAAACGCGCATGATCTATTGGTGCGGCGGCAATCCCTTCCACCACCATCAGGACCTCAATCGTCTCATCGAAGCCTGGCGGCGGCCGGAGACAGTCATCGTCAACGAGCCCTGGTGGACGTCGACGGCGCGCTTTGCCGACATCGTGCTGCCGGCGACGACGACTCTCGAGCGCAATGACATCGGTGCAAGCTCGCGCGATCGCTTCATCATCGCCATGAAGAAGGCCGTCGATCCCGTCGGCGAGGCCCGCAATGACTTCGACATCTTCCGCGCGCTCGCGCGCAAGGTCGGCGTGGAAAAGGCCTTCACGGAAGGTCGCGAGGAAATGGACTGGCTGCGCCACATATACGAGGTCGCGCGCCAGGACGCATCGCGTGCCGGCGTGGAGTTGCCGAACTTCGATATCTTCTGGGAGCAGGGTCACGCCGAAAGTCCCGTGCCGGTAAAACCGCACACCGTGCTCGCGGATTTCCGCGCCGAGCCGACGGCAAAGAAGCTGAAGACGCCGTCCGGCAAGATCGAGATCTATAGCGAGCGCATTGCGAGCTTCGGTTATGACGACTGCCCCGGCCATCCCGTGTGGATGGAGCCGCTCGAATGGCTCGGCTCCGAGAAGGCAAAGACCTATCCGCTGCACATGATTTCAAACCAGCCGGCAGGAAAGCTCCACTCGCAGATGGACTTTGCGGGCGAGAGCTTGGCGCTCAAGATCAATGGTCGCGAGCCCGTGCTGATCAATCCCGAGGATGCCAAGCAGCGCGGCATTGCCGAGCACGACATGGTGCGCGTGTTCAATCAGCGCGGTGCGACGCTGGCGACGGCGGTGGTCTCCGATGCTCTCATGCCCGGAGTGATCCGCCTTTCCACGGGTGCCTGGTACGACCCCAAGGAGCCTGGCCGTATTGGCGCGCTCGACAAGCACGGCAACCCGAACATGCTCACGCCCGACAAGGGCACGTCGAAGCTCGGCCAGGGGCCGATCGCGCATACGGCACTCGTCGAGATCGAGCGCTTCGTGGGTGATCCGGGCGAGGTCACGGCCTTCGCGCCGCCGCCGCTCGAGCGGTCGAGGTAGGCCGCGATGATAGCCACTAACAATCCGACCATTCCATCCTTCGATCTCGCGGGGAAGCGTGCCTTGATAACCGGCGGCAGCCGCGGCATCGGCCTCGCTGCGGCGGAGGCGCTGGCTGCGTTCGGCGCGCACGTGACACTCGCCGCGCGGCCCTCGGCGGATCTGAATTCGGCCGTCGAGCGGCTGAAGGCTGTGGGCCGCAGCGCGGACGCGCTCGAGATCGACGTGAACGATACAGCAGGCGTGCGATCGGCCATCGCGGCTTGTGCCCCCTACGATGTTCTCCTCAACAATGCCGGCACCAATCAGCCGGTGACGTTTCTCGATGTCACCGAGGCCCAGTACGACACGATCATGACACTCAACGTGCGCGCGGCCTACTTCGTCGCGCAGGCCGTGGCGCAACGGCTCGTCGCGGCTGGCAAATCCGGTTCAATCATCAATGTGTCGTCGCAGATGGGGCACGTCGGCGCCGCGACGCGCACGGTCTACTGTGCCTCGAAGTGGGCCATGGAAGGTATGACACGCGCCATGGCCGTCGATCTCGCACCGCACGGGATCCGCGTGAACACGATTTGTCCGACGTTCGTCGAAACCCCGCTGGCGCGCCGTATGCTGGAGAACGAGAAATTCCGCAGCGAGGTACTGACCAAGATCAAGTTCGGCCGGCTTGGCCAAGTCGGTGATCTCACGGGCGCGATCGTCTATCTCGCCTCGGATGCGTCCTCGCTCATGACGGGTACGTCCATGATCATCGATGGCGGCTGGACGGCCGACTGAGGGCCATACCTGGATGGCGCATGGCGATACAGTCACTGGCTGGCGGAATAGCCGGCGAGGTGATTAGATCGAGCTTCCAAAATACTCAAAAAAGCAAACGGGTGAGGAAGCAACCATGGCCATCAACATTCGTCAGCTACATCCGCATTTCGTTGCCGAGGTCGACGGCGTCGATCTTTCGCGTCCGCTCGGCGCCGAGACGATCAAAACGCTCAATGATGCGATCAACCGCTATTCCGTGCTGGTCTTCCACGGGCAGTCCCTTGACGACGATCAGCTTCTGGCGCTCGGCCGCACGTTCGGTAGTGTCGCGCCGCCGCGCAATCACCGCGCCGGGCATCGTCTTCAGCACGCCGAGATCGCCGACATCTCGAACCTCAATGTCAAGAACGAGGTGCGCGCGCGTGACGACAGTCGCCGGCTCGACTCGCTCGGCAATCAGCTCTGGCACTCGGACGCTTCATTCCGCCCGATCTCTGGCGCGCTCTCGATGCTGCACGCGCACGTCGTGCCACCTTCGGGCGGCGACACGCTCTTCGCCGACCTTCGCGCCGCTTACGACGAACTCGACGACGAGACGAAGGAACTGATCGAGGGGCTGATTACCGAGCACTCGATCTTCAACTCGCGCGGCCAGCTCGGTCACACCGACTATACCGATGCCGAGCGCGCGGCACTGCCCTCGGTGCGCCACCCGCTCGTGCGCGTGCATTCCGGCTCGAAGCGCAAGACGCTCTATATGGGCTCTCATGCTTCGCACATTATCGGCTGGCCACAACCGGAAGGTCGCTTGCTGCTGCGCGATCTAATGGAGCACGCGACGCAACAGCGCTTTGTCCATGCGCACAAGTGGCAGGTGGGCGACCTCGTGCTCTGGGACAACCGATGCACGCTCCATCGCGGCACACGGTACAATGATGCAAAGTATCGCCGCGATCTGAGGCGCGTCACCACGCAGGACATGGACTCCGTTCAGGACAATCCGGAGCTCGTCGCGGCGAGCTGAAAGGTTGGCGTGCGGCTTCGGGCCGTAGGCTTTCCGGTCGCGGGCATGATAACTTGACACGCAAAGTCAAGTATATCCTACTTGGCCCAGCGAAATCATCCCGCCGCCGGAGGGCCGATGCTTGTAACTATTCCAGACGTCCTCACCGCGGAGGAGGTCACGCACATCCGCCGCGTCCTCGAGACCACGCGTTGGCAGGACGGACGCGCCACTGCCGGCGACCAGGCAGCCGCGGTGAAGAAGAACCTGCAGGTGCCTCTCGACGCGCCGGAAGCGCAGGACCTCGGCCAGATCATTCTGCGCGCACTCGGGCGCAATCCATCGTTCACCACAGCCGCGCTGCCCTTGCGCGTCATGCCGCCGATGTTCAATCGCTACGACGTCGGTATGACGTTCGGCGCGCACGTCGACAATTCGATCCGCGCGCTGCCCACGGGCCAGCGCATCAGGACCGACGTCTCCTCGACGCTATTCCTGACACCGCCCGAGGACTATGACGGCGGGGAGCTGGTCGTGCACGACACCTATGGCGCGCACAAGGTCAAGCTGCCGCCTGGGCATATGGTCGTCTATCCCGCAACGAGCCTGCACAGCGTGACGCCGGTGACGCGCGGCAGCCGCTGGAGCGCGGTTTTCTGGTCGCAGTCCATGGTCCGGGACGATTGGCGCCGGCACATGCTCTACGATCTCGACATGGCCATCATGCAGACCAGGGCGCGACTGCCGGACGACGATCCAGCCGTCACGACGCTGACGGCGCACTATCACAACCTGCTTCGGCACTGGGCCGAGATGTAGCCCACGCTCTGACCGGCGCCCAAAAGTCGCGGCGTGCCTGACGGGTTGGCATTTCTATGCCATGGGAGTAAAGATAGCTCGGAATGGACGGGGCGCGGATGCCCCTTTGCGCTCTTAGGAAGCGCATCGGCGCTCCTGAGGGACCGAGCTACCTGATGACGTTGGACGGCAATGCATTTGAGCCCCGGTGGCGGTGGTGGGCGCGCGTGGTCGCGGCCGCTTTGATTGTCACGAGCCTCCACGCCGGGATTGTCGCCTATGCCTATCTGATGCCACCGGAAGAGGAGGTGGTGGAGGAGGCCGAGGGCGCTTTCATGCTCGAGCTGGCGCCGTTGCCGGTTGCAGTGACGGCCGATGCGGCCGATATGCCGGGCCCGACGGCGCCTGTCACGCAGTCTCAGGTCGACGAGAAGAAGCCGACGGAGGAAGCGCCCGAGGTCACGCCGCCGAAGGAGGTGCCGCTACCCGTGGCGGATGAGCCCGAGCTCGCGGTGCCGATCCAGAAGCCGATCGAAGAGGTCAAGGAAGAAAAAGAAGAAGAGGAAAAGCCGGTCGAGAAAGTCGAGGTCAAGGAAGAGACCAAGGAAGAAAAGCCCGAGACCGAGGAGGCCAAGCCGCAGGAGGCCATGATCAATGCGGGTGGGCCACCCGCTCCGTCTTCGACACCGGCGCCGCAGACCGCAGCGCGCCGCCAGGGTACGACCGACCGTCAGTCTGATGAGACCTTATCGTGGTCCAAGGCGCTGATGAACCATCTCAGTCGCCATCGTCGCTACCCGACCGCGGCACGTGATGCCGGCCACCAGGGCGCGGTCCAAGTCCGCTTCACGATCGACCGCAAGGGCCAGGTATTGGCGGCTCAAGTTGCGAAGGCCTCGCGCAGCACGCATCTCGACGCGGAGGCGATTGCCATGCTGAAGCGTGCATCGCCTCTGCCACAGCCGCCAAGCGATGTGGGCGGCGAGATCGTCGAACTTGTCATTCCCATCGAATTCACGATCAAATAGGACGCGCCGTGCGCCTGCGCAGTAAGTGCGGCCCGATATCGCTCAAGGTCCTGCAGCCCGCCAGCGCCATCGCCGCTTCGAACTCGTCGCGGAGCAGTCGCAGTACATGCGCGACGCCCATGGCACCGTCGACCGCAAGGCCGTAGACGATCGGGCGCCCGACCATCACCGCCGTTGCGCCGGTGGCGAGCGCTTTCAGAACATCCGTGCCGCGCCGTATGCCGCCATCGACAAGGAGTGGTACGCGGCCAGCGACCTGCTTCGCGATTTTGGGCAGCACATCGATGGTTGCGGGCAGCGTGTCGAGCGTGCGGCCTCCGTGGTTCGAAATAGCGATTCCCGAGGCGCCGGCATCGAGTGCGCGGACGGCGTCGTCGGCAGCCATGATTCCCTTGAGAACGATCGGGAGTGCGGTGATCCCGCGCAGCCATTCGATATCGCGCCAGCTCGGCGCAATGGCCATGAAGTGCTCGAAGATGACGCTCTCGAGGCCGGGCTTCGGTGTCGGCGTGGGACGCGCCAGCCCGCGCAGGTTCTCGGGCGTCAGCTCTGGCGGCAGGTGAAATCCTGCGCGATGCTCGCGATTGCGTACGCCGCTCACGGGTGCATCGACCGTGACGACGAGAACTTCGTAGCCGGCACTTTCCGCACGCCGTATGAGCCGCAAAGTGTCCTCGCGATCGGGCTGCATATAGAGCTGGAACCAGCGGCACGTCGCGCCGGCTGCTGCCGCAGCCTCCATGCTGATGCTGGCGAGCGTGCTCAGCACCATCCCGGCACCCTGCGCGGCTGCGGCCATTGCTGTGGCGCGTTCGCCATCCGGGTGCGCGAGGCCCTGATGCGCGACCGGTGCGACGAAAATGGGATGCGCGTAGGAGCGTCCGAAGAGATCCAGGCGCGCACTGCCACCGGGACCACCATTGAGTACGCGCGGGATGAGCGCCAGATTGTCGAATGCCTCGCGGTTCCAGCGGACGGTCAACTCGTCAGCGGCGCCACCGGAGACGTAAGCCCATGCACCTGGTGCGAGCTGCTGCGCGGCCAGTACTTCGTAATCGGCAAGCGAGACGGGGCGTGGGTTGCGCGGCGCGGTCATAGAACCAGCCTTGCACGCGTAAGCCCTCTTCGCAAAGGCCCCAAAGCCGCAGCCATGGGTGAGCCGCGGGCAGGGCGCAAGAGCTTGCGCGCGGAACCGCAAGGGGCGATGCTCCAGCATCACGCGCCCCCACGAGGTCAAGTCATGCTCAAGCTCTACTTCTCGCCGTCGACCAGCTCTCTCGCGACCCACATCGCCCTGATCGAATGCGGCGCGCCTCATGAGCTCATACCGACGCTCATGTCGAAGCAGGAGACGCGTGCTCCCGCGTACCTGACCATCAATCCCGATGGCAAAGTGCCGGCGTTGGTCACCGAGGGCGGCCGCATCCTCACCGAGGTTGCCGCAACGCTCTACTACATCGCGCGCACGTATCCGGCTGCGGGGCTCTGGCCCGAAGGCAATCTCGAGGATGAGGCGCAAGTCATCTCGTGGATGTCCTTCGTCGCCTCCACCATGCACCCGTCGCGCTCGAAGGGTCCAGAGCACGTTGCCAAGGCCATGGAGGTTGCAAACATTAGGCTCGGTGACCGCACATGGGCGATCGGACGCTACTCGATCGCTGACATTCATCTGTTCCGGGTCTACTGGCGCTTCCGGCCCGGCATGGATGCGCCTCTCGGGACGTATCCTGCTCTCGAAGCGCATCACGAGAGAATGCTCGCCCGACCGGCCGTGCAGAAGGCGCTTGCGATCGAGAAGAGCTACGAGGCGTAGCAATCGCTGCGAAAGCTCGCCGTAGCTTGCAGGCGCGTCGCGATACCTATCTCGCCTTCCAGGCTTTGTAGTCTGAGTTGACGGCATCCGCCGCCTGACGAGCGTTCTCGGCTAGCCAGCCTTTTCGTCTCTTGTCCAAATCGCGCTTTATCGCGGTACGGCGGTCGACTAAGCCCACGTGCACATTGGCAAGATCAGCGCCCATTGCCTCGAGCATCTCCGGCGAGATGGCGTTCACTCGATCATCGATTTCAATTTTGCGATTGTTCGGCGACAGCCGTCGCACGATGATATTGCCATCGCGGCGGAGCCAAGGGTCGATTGCGCGAAATTGCCCCATGGCTACCGCATCGGCGTGAATTCTGGTATCGGCGCAATTGTTCGCCAACAACCACGCGGAGTGAACAATTGCCTTCGCTTCGCGAACGACAGGGGCTCCGCGCCAATCGGCGATAGCAATCCAGCGCGGTCGACCGAGACTTCCGGTGCCCGCGCTCCTTGCAGCGGTCTTTATTGTCAGGCCACGAGCAGGCATGGACGCTTCCAGTGCTTTTGCGTAGGCCTGCGGAGCGGACTTCGATCTTGCGGCAGATATCTTCTTCCAGAACTTGGCTCGATCTTTTTCAGGAACCTCGACCGATTGTCGAAGCCACTGCCAGTCACGTTCCAAGACGATAGGAGCCGGAGATTGCAAGCCGCGGCGGTATCCGGTGAGAATTGCCGCTGCGATGCTCTGATCCGTTATTGGCTTCCTGCCGCGAACTAGCAGAGCGCTGACTGTCAGTCGCACGAGGTCGAGAGCGAAGGGCATTTCGGCGGCTTCATCGAAATCGTTGACACCCCAGACTAGACGTCCGTCGACATCCCGCCACGTGCCAAAGTTCTCGACATGAATGTCGCCCACTGCAAGCACCGCGGGTGCGCCGGCCAGATCCGGGCAGACTTCCAGGATCGACTCGGCCCAGCGCCAGTAAGTAGCGCGAAGGAACGCGAACGCGCTCTCTTCCATTTTCTTGTGCTTCTTGGCGATTGCAGCCTTGTCCAGATCGCCCTTGAGCTGCTCTCGCAGCCACGATTCATAGTTGAGCGTCGACTGCCGGATCGATGTCATTTTGGATGGCCTCATGGCGGCCGGGATCTGGCTGAAATGCTACGCCGCCGTCTCCGCTACTCGTGACGTTACCAGTGGCGCCCGATCAACTGGGAAAATTAAGCATTCGATTTACCTGGTGAGCGGGGTGGGGATCGAACCCACGACCATTTGATTAAAAGTCAAATGCTCTACCACTGAGCTACCCGCCCTCTCCGGGGCCGTGATTACAGGGCTTTGGCGGGGATAGCAACGCCTGAGCGGTGCCCAAACCGTCGCGCCGCGATGGTGGTGGCACCTAACCCGCGGCCCGTGCGGTCTGGGCATGGGTGCGCTTCTCGCGGCGGCGCTGGACGGACGACGCGATCCCCATGGCCTCCCGGTACTTGGCAACGGTTCGCCGCGCGATGTCGATGCCCTCGCGCTGGAGAATATCGACGATCTGGTCGTCGGAGAGCACGGCGCTCGAAGGCTCCGCATCGATGAGCAGCTTGATGCGATGGCGCACTGACACGGAGGAATGCGCGAGGCCGTTGTCGACTGAGGCGATCGCCGAGTTGAAGAAATACTTCATCTCGAAGATGCCGCGGTTCGTCGCCATGTATTTCGACGAGGTGACGCGGCTCACCGTCGACTCGTGCATCTTGATGGCGTCGGCGAC
>JALHMB010000005.1 GCA_022844275.1 Hyphomicrobiaceae bacterium | reverse complement strand
CCTTTCGTCGTCAGACGTCAGGAGCGTCTCGGTTATGTTGAGCGATGTCCTATCGATGTGCCGAGTTCAGGCGCCTCATCGAAACTACCCCACATAATTTTGTACTCCACATAGTTCGGTCTCGCCGATCTCGGCTTTGGGTGTCCGGAAATCGGCAGCTTCAGCCTCATCGAGATGGCGTCGGTGCGCCTTGCGTTCGGGCTCGGCATCGAACGCGATCTCTACTTCGAAGGCACGTTCCCGCTTTCCGTCTATGCGGAAGCCGCGCGTAGAGCCGGCCGTATCGTACTCGACGAACGGCGTCTACGGGAGGCGGAGGCCGCCTTGCGCGAGCGCGGGTCGGACGCGGCCAGAGGGAGAGAGGGGTCGTGAGCTTTGCGGCGGGCTGAAGGTCGAGAGAGTGGCTCTCGGCCGCCCGCCGTGGAGAACCATCATGACCAGGACCCATCCCAAGATCGCGCTCAGCGCATCGCGTGACATCCCCTTCAATAACCTCGTACTGAGCCAATCCAATGTGCGGCGCATCAAAGCGGGCGTCGCCATCGAGGAGCTGGCCGAGGACATCGCGCGGCGCACGCTCCTGCAGAGCCTCACCGTGCGTCCCGTACTCGATAGCGACGGCAATGAGACCGGGATGTACGAGATCCCGGCCGGCGGTCGCCGCTATCGCGCCCTGCAGCTGCTCGTCAGGCAGAAGCGCCTAGCCAAGACGGCACCCATTCCCTGCATCGTCCGCGCGGCCAATACAGATATCTCCGCCGAGGAGGACTCGCTCGCCGAGAACGTCCAGCGGGCGCCGCTGCATCCGCTCGATCAGTTCCGCGCGTTCATGGCCCTGCGCGAGAAAGGACAGCCCGAAGAAGAGATCGCCGCCGCCTTCTTTGTCTCTGTCAACGTCGTGCGCCAGCGGCTGCGGCTCGCCGCGGTCTCGCCAAAACTGCTGGACGTCTATGCCGAGGACGGCATGACGCTCGACCAGTTGATGGGTTTTACGGTCAATCCTGACCACGAGCGGCAGGTGCAGGTGTGGGAAGCCCTGCAGCACTCCTACAACAAGGAGCCCTTCCATATCCGCCGCCTGCTGACCGAGGGCGCCGTGCGAGCGTCCGACAAGCGCGCGCAGTTCGTCGGCACTGACGCCTATGAGAAGGCCGGCGGCACGATCCTGCGCGATCTCTTCGAGCCCGATGACGGCGGCTGGCTGCAGGAACCACCCTTGCTCGAGAAGCTTTTGGCCGAGAAGCTCGAGCGGGAGGCCGACATTGTCCGAGCCGAGGGCTGGAAGTGGATCGAGGTGGTGACCGAGCTTTCTTACGGCTTCGGCCATGGCCTGCGCCATCTCAGAGGTGGCGAGGTGCCCATGACCGACGAGGAGACGGCCACCCGCGATACGTTCCAGGCCGAGCTCGACCGGATCGAGGCTGAATACGCCGAGGCTCCGAAGATGCCAGAGGAAATCGACCAACGTCTCGGCGAGATCGAGACGGCGCTCGAGGGACTTGATGACCGCCCCGTCGTCTACGAACCGGACGACGTCGCGCGCGCTGGTGCCTTCGTCAGCATCGACAGTACCGGCGCGCTGCGCGTCGAGCGCGGCTATGTGCGGCCCGAGGACGAGCCGCCACTCGCGGACGTCGACGAAGCCGAAGGCGATCAATCCGATCGCCGACGGATGTTGTCATCCGGGGAGGATTTCGACGCGGATAAAGCCGAACCCGTCGATGAGACCGAGGAGGAAGACGGCAATCGCCCCTTGTCGGATCGACTGATGACGGAGCTGACGGCGCATCGCACACTGGCACTGCGCGAAGCCGTCGCGAACGATCCAGACGTTGCGCTGCGCGCGGCCTTGCACGCGCTGTGCCTAAAACTCTTCTATCACTACGGCTTCGATACATGCCTGGAGATCGAAGCGAAGAGTGTCCTGTTCGGACACACGTCCGGGCTTGCGGACACGCCGGCGGCAAAGGCGATCGACGCGCGGCACAAGGCCTGGGACGAGCAGATGCCCGAGGATCCGAGCGATCTGTGGGACGTGCTGGCGGAGCTCGACAGCGACAGCCGACAGGCGCTCTTCGCCCATTGCATCGGCCTCACGATCAATGCCGTGCATCAACCCTACGACCGGCGGCCAAAGGCGCTGCGTCATGCCGGCCGTCTCGCGTCCGCGGTGACGCTCGACATGACGGCGGCCGGCTGGAAGCCGACCGTCGACGGGTTCCTAGGACGCGTCACTAAGGCTCGCATTCTCGACGCCGTGCGTGAGGCCAAAGGCGACAAGGAAGTCGAGCGCATTTCGCATCTCAAGAAGGCGGAGATGGCCAAGGAGGCCGAGCGCCTCCTCGACGGCACCGGTTGGCTTCCCGAGCCTCTGCGCACGGTCGGCGTGGGCAGCGCCACAGCCAAGGATGTCGATCACACGCCGCATGTGATGGCGGCTGAATAAGGCCGCTCACATCCTAGTCCACTTTTGCCCCACCCTGTGCCGGGCATTTTTCTTTCGGAGGACCGCCATGACCTATGGCACCTACCTGCGTCTCGACATCACAGTCCACGACGGTTGGCGCGCCGTCGTCCGCGCCGCCGCCAAAAAACTCACTCCGGAAGCACGCCGCGATCCGACCAAGCGTGAAGTGCGGCATCGCTTCTATCGGCAAATGCTCGAATTCCATCGCGAGGCGCAGGAGATCGTCTCGTATTGGCGCTTGTGACGCCTATATCGAAGTGATCATGAGCTCATCCGCCAGCGATCTGTCATACCGTCTTGCGCGCGAGGCCGAGGCGGTTTGCCGTCAGTACCTTTCCAACGGTCGGCGCGTGGGGCGCTATTGGATCGTTGGCGATGTCCGCAATACGCCGGGACGCTCGTTGTATGTCCGCCTGTTCGGCCCGGAAAGCGGCAAGGGCGCGGCCGGCAAGTGGACCGACTCGGCAACCGGGGAACACGGAGATCTGCTCGACCTGATCCGTGAGAGCTTGGGGCTCATCGACTTCCGCGACGTTGCCGACGAGGCGCGCCGCTTTCTTAGTCTGCCGCGTCCGGAGCCCGAGCCTTCGCACACGACTTACACGGTGCCGGCTCCAACCGGCTCGCCCGAGGCGGCACAGCGTCTCATCGCCGCGTCGCAGTCTATCCACGGCACATTGGTGGAAACCTATCTGAGACATCGCTGCATAGACGTTCTGCACGATGTCGGAGCGCTGCGCTTTCACCCGTGCTGCTACTACCGTGCCGATAACGAGGCCCCGCGCCAGAATTGGCCGGCGATGATTGCGAGCGTCACCGATCTTGGCGGCGCAATCACTGGCGCGCATCGCACATGGCTCGCCCCATCCGGCACCGGCAAGGCACCGATCGAGACGCCGCGCAAAGCCATGGGCGCGCTCCTCGGCCATGCCGTGCGGATCGGCTCCTCGGCTGAGGTGATGGCGGCTGGCGAGGGTATCGAGACGATGCTGTCCCTGCGCATGGTGTTGTCAGGCTTGCCGATGATGGCGGCGTTGTCGGCCGCGCATCTGTCGGCCATCCTCTTCCCGGATACGCTGCGACGGCTCTATATCGCCCGCGACATCGATCCTGCCGGGGATGGTGCCGTAGCGACTCTGACCGAACGCGCCGCGACTTCCGGGATTGAAGCGATCACGCTGTCGCCACGCCTCGGTGACTTCAACGAGGATCTCGTCGCCTTCGGTCTCGATGAGCTGCGCGCGATTGTCCGTCCGCAAGTTCATCCGACCGACGTTGCGCGTTTTCATCTCGCGCCATCCGGCCGGTTGTGATGCTTACCGTCCGAGGTCGGGCGGCACGGACCGACCTCTCAGCTCACCAGCCGCACCCGGCCTTCTTGAGGGGCGATCGGGCCAGAACCGGCCGCGACCGCAACGGCGGCGCGCGGCCCGAGGCCGCGCTTGCCGTCCTCCGCTGCGCTGCGGCCCTGCAGGCTTCGCCTTTGGGTGCTGGCCGCGACCGGTCCCGGCTGGTCCGTCGCCGGAAGGCCGCGACGGGCGCGGCCTCGCTGAGGAGACGTGTTCCATGACCTTCGATCATCTCCCTGACCGTACGGCGTCACCGACGGCCCATCTGCTCGATGAGTTGGCACTTTACGCGCATCGCCCCTTCGAAGATGAATCAGATCCGCGTCCACTCCCCGAGCCGGAAAAGATTCAAGGTGCTCTCGCGGACATCTTCGACGCGCTCGTCGCCACCTTGTCCGATACCCGCCTCGAGCCCGATCTTGAGGTCCTGCTGTGGTCCGTCGTGAATATCTTCCACCGCCGCATCGACCGCATCGAGCACGAGCTGGACAAGAACGAGACCGCGCAGCAGACAAGCCAGCGCGAGCAGGACGGATCGGAAGTCCGCTCCGTCGAGCTCGAACGCCTCATCCGGGAGGGCGTGACGCTGGTCGAGCGTCGCAACAGCTTCGAATTCATGCGCGATGGCGCCGCCGAGCTGTTCGGCATCCATACGGGTTCAATCTGGCGTCCCCGTGCCGGATCGATGGTCAACCGGACGACGATGACCGCCGCGATGATCGACAGCCGCGAATTCATCAATGCGCGTCGCCGCTCCGACGCGGAGACGTTGCTCCCGAAAGGCACCAGAATAGCCTTCGCCGGCGGCGTCGATTGCAATGATCATCAGGGCATCTGGGCAATTCTCGACAAGGTATTGTCGAAGCATCCTGACATGGTCCTCCTTCACGGCGGAGCGCCGCGTGGCGCCGAGAGGATCGCCGCGTGCTGGGCGGACAATCGCAGGATCACCCAGATCGTCTTAAAGCCCGATTGGGCACGTTACGCGAAGGCTGCGCCCTTCAAGCGCAATGACCAGCTTCTCGATACCATGCCGATTGGAGTCGTCCTGTTCCCAGGCTCGGGCGTGACCGACAACCTCGCCGATAAGGCGAGGGTGCGCGGCATTCCGCTGTGCGACTATCGCAACCGCGGCGCCGGATAGGCGCCGCTTCTCTATCCCTCATTGATGATTCTCATCGGAGCTATGGCAGCTCCGCTGCACGCGCGCTGCTGCGCGGGGCTAAGGCCAATCATCGGGTCACATCCGTATCTCTCGTTTCAGCTCGCAGCGCTCGCGCGCACACGAAGGGCTCTGCCGACATTCCGCCGCAAACCCTTCACGGTCTTTCACGATAGCGCGCAATCGTGCGCAATTTACCGGATTGAATGAGCGCCCATTCTCTTGCGACCTTTTCGTAGCGACGATCATACCGTCCGAAAGGTCCGCGTCTCATGCTTCCGCTTCGTGCTGCGATCGCTCAAGGCCTTATCGCACTCGCGCTGGTGACGGCGTCTCTCATCGTCGCGACGCAATGGACCGCCGCGATGCTTGGGTATCATCCAGCACTCGGCACGGCATGGTGCGATCTTTTCGGCCTCAAACTCTACGCCCCGTGGAAGCTCTTCGTCTGGTGGCTGGCCTACGATAACCAAGCGCCCGACGTCTTTGCACGCGCCGGCGCCGTTGCCGCCTTCGGGGGGATTGCCGGCGGCGCCGTCGCTGTTGGGGGAGCCGCCCGGCGGGCCCGCCGTAAGAACCTCATAACAACCTACGGCTCGGCCCGCTGGGCGGACGGCGCGGATGTGCAAGGCGCCGGACTCCTCGGCGACAAGGGACTGATCCTCGGCCTTTGGAACGGCCAGTATCTCCGCCACGACGGGCCCGAGCATGTCATCGCTGTGGCACCGACCCGATCGGGCAAAGGCGTCGGCCTCGTCGTCCCGACACTGCTGACCTGGCGCCATTCAGCCGTCATCCATGACATCAAGGGCGAAAACTGGACGCTGACCGCCGGCTGGCGATCACGCTTCTTCCATTGCCTGCTGTTCGATCCGACCAATCCCTTGTCGGCGCGCTTCAATCCCCTGCTCGAAGTGCGCAAGGGTGAGATGGAGGTTCGCGATGTCCAAAACATCGCCGACATACTCGTCGATCCGGACGGCGCGCGCGAACAGCGCGATCACTGGGAGAAGACCGCGCACGCGCTCCTGGTCGGCACCATCCTCCACGTTCTCTATGCCGAGAAAGAAAAGACGCTCGCGCGCGTCGCCACCTTCCTCGCTGATCCCGCCCGCTCGATCCGGCGCACGCTGTGGATCATGCTGACGACCAACCACCTGGGCACGGATACGACTCCGGTTGTACATCCTGTCGTTGCGTCTGTGGCACGCGAGCTCCTGAACAAGACCGACAACGAGCGCTCCGGCGTGGTCTCGACGGCCATGAGCCTGCTCGGGCTCTACCGCGACCCCGTCATTGCCGCAACGACGGCGGCATCCGACTGGTCCATCGCTGATCTCATGCAGGCCGAGCGGCCCGTCTCGCTTTACCTCGTCGTCCCACCCTCCGACATATCCCGCACACGCCCACTCGTGCGTCTGATCCTCAATCAGATCGGTCGCCGGCTGACAGAAAGATTGCCCACAGATTCCGCGAACGAACGCCGGCTGTTGCTCATGCTCGATGAGTTCCCGGCTCTTGGTCGGCTCGACTTCTTCGAGTCCTCGCTCGCCTTCCTTGCCGGCTATGGCGTCCGCGCCTTCCTCGTCGCGCAGTCCCTGCACCAGATCGACAAGGCCTACGGCCCCAACCACGCCATCCTCGACAACTGCCACGTCCGTGTTGCCTTCGCGCCCAACGACGAGCGCACGGCACGGCGTCTTTCCGATGCACTTGGCACCGCGACCGAGCTCAGGACGCAGAAAAACCTGTCCGGCCGCCGACTCGCCGCCTGGCTGTCGCACGTCACCGTCTCGGAGCAGGAGACCGCGCGGCCGCTGCTCACGCCCGGCGAGATCCTGCAGCTGCCCGCGGACGAGGGATTGCTTCTCGTTTCCGGCGTGGCACCCATCCGTGCCCCAAAACTCCAATACTACGCGGACCGTAATTTCATCGCGCGACGTCTGCCACCACCGACGCTCGCATCAGGCGGCTACGCGGACACGCCCCCAATCCGTCCCCATGACTGGCCGAGCGAGCCGCGCACGACGCATCCGAAGCTCGACACCTCCTGGTCGGAGATGGTGACGGGCGAAGAGGATCCGCCCCGCACCCGGCAGATCACGCGCACCAAGACCAAGACGCAGCCCCAGATCCATGACCTTCCGCTGTTCGCTGATCGCCCAATCGATTCAGATACCGCGCCGCCAGCTGATGTCGGCCGATCGCTCAACGGCGATGACGACACGATTGTCCAATTTCCAGGAGGCGTGCGCGTGTGATGGCCAAGAAACGCTATGCGCTCTACATCTCGCGGCCCCTTGCCCACAAGTTTGATCAGGTTGCACAGCAGCGGCACGGCTCCAAGTCCGCCATGCTCGAGGAAGCCCTGCGTCTAAGCCTTGAGCCGCAGCGCGTGCCGGGTGCCGAGGAGGTCTTGGTCCGGCGCCTTGATCAGCTGCACAAGGTCGTCGGTACCGTCAATCGCGACGTCGCCATCGTCACCGAGACCTTGGCGCTCTTCGTCCGGTATTTCCTAACCATCACGCCGCCGCTGCCGCAAAGCGAGCAGGAACCTGCCCGCCTGCTCGGACGGGAACGCTTCCAGGTGTTCGTTGCCCAGGTTGGCCGTCGCCTCGCCACCGATCATCGCCTGGTCTCGGAGGTGCTTGAGACCATCGCCAGCAACAATCCGGACCTCTTTGCCACCGCTTCCGACGATACACCGCTGCGCACGCGGTCGGCGGGGAGTGGGAATGGCACGCCTCGGGAGGCGGCTGCCAGGACTGAAGAGTCCAAGGAGGATACGAGCCATGGCTGATCTCCTGTCCCTTCACGCCAGCCAGGAGGCGCAAGGCCGCCGACGGCAGATGCTGCGCACGGCCTTCGGGCCAGCCATCGCTGCGGCGCTCGTTGATCCGACAGTGATCGAGGTGATGGTCAACCCGGACGGCCGTCTCTGGATCGACCGCGCCAGCGTCGGACGTCAAGACAGTGGCGAGCGCATGGGCAGCGCCGAGGTCGAACGTATCATCCGCCTCGTCGCGGCCCACGTGCACCGCGAGGTGCACGCCGGCGCCCCGATCGTCTCCGCCGAGCTGCCCGAGACCGGCGAGCGTTTCGAAGGCCTCATGCCGCCCGTCGCTGTCGCTCCGTGCTTTTCCGTGCGCAAGCCGGCCGACGTCCTCTACCGGCTCCATGATTACGTCGCGGCTCGCATCATGTCGCCCTTGCAGGCCGACGCACTGGCGATGGCCGTGCGCGAGCGCCGCAACATCCTCGTCGTCGGGGGAACATCCTCCGGCAAAACCACGCTCGTCAACGCGCTCCTCGCCGAGGTCGCCGATTGCGAAGAGCGGGTTCTCATTCTGGAGGATACGCGCGAGCTCAAATGCGCCGCCGCCGATTGCGTGGCGCTGCGCACCAAGCCCGGCGTCGCCTCGCTCGCCGACCTCGTCCGCTCGACACTGCGCTTGCGCCCCGACCGCATCATCATTGGCGAGGTGCGCGGACCGGAAGCGCTCGACATGCTCAAAGCCTGGAACACCGGTCACCCCGGCGGCATCACCACCGTGCACGCCAACTCGGCCGAAGCCGGCCTCTATCGCCTCGAGCAACTCGTGCAGGAGGCCGTCGTCACAGTCCCCCGCGATCTCATCCTCGAGGCTATCGACGTCATCGCATTCCTCGCAGGCCGCGGCGCCAACCGCCGGCTCGACTCGCTCGTCGAACTCACAGATCTCGATGACAGCGGCGATTACCAGCTCAGGCCGCTCGGCACCCCAATCCTTCGACCTGTCGGACCAGCCGGAGCATGACGATGCGCGCGCGTGCAGATGCCAATGAATGCTTCGCAGCAGGGCTGCCGCCCTGCGACCCGCCCGGCGGGGCACCCGCCGGACCACCCGCCTTTTATGAATCGAGAAAAAGAGAGGGTTTGGGGGACACGTCCCCCAAGCGGGTACGGGCCCGCGGCCCGTTCGCGAAGCGAATAATCTGCTTCGTCATAACAACATTGATGTGCACGCCCGCCATGGCCGCCGGTTCCGGCATGCCGTGGGAGGCGCCGCTGCAGCGCATTCTCGAGTCGATCGAGGGCCCGGTCGCGAAGGTCATCGCGGTCGTCATCATCATCGTCACCGGCTTGAGCCTTGCGTTCGGCGACATGGGCGGCGGACTTCGCCGGCTGCTGCAGATCGTATTCGGGCTCTCGATCGCTTTTGCCGCCACGTCGTTCTTCCTGACGTTTTTTTCGTTCGCTGGCGGCGCGCTCATCGACTGACGTTACGGAGTTGCCATCACCATGCTCGGACAACCGACCTCGCTTCCTGGTTTTGAAGTCGCCCTGCACCGATCGTTGACGGAGCCGATCCTGCTCGCCGGTGCGCCGCGCAGCTTCGCGATCCTCAACGGAACGCTTGCTGCCGCGATCGGACTTGGTCTGCGGCTGTGGATCGCTGGTCTCATCATCTGGCTCGTTGGTCACGCCTTTGCCGTCTGGGTCACGCGCAAGGACCCGGAGTTTTTGACCGTTCTTTCCCGCCACGCCCGTCACAAAGGAGCGCTCTCATGCTGAATCTCGCCGAATACCGCAAGACCGCAACCGGACTCGCCGACTATCTGCCCTGGGCCAGTTTGGTCGCCCCCGGCATCGTCCTCAACAAGGATGGTTCCTTCCAGCGCACGATCCGCTATCGCGGTCCCGACCTCGACAGCGCAACGGATGCTGAGCTCGTCGCAGTCTCGGCGCGTCTGAATAACGTGCTGCGCCGCTTTGGCGAGGGCTGGGCCTTGTTCTTCGAGGCCGAGCGTGTGCCGGCCAACCAGTATCCGGGACATCGTTTCGCCGATGCCGCATCGTGGCTCGTCGATCAGGAGCGCTACGCCGCCTTCTCGGCCGACGGCGCGCACCATGAGAGCCGGTACTATCTGACGCTTCTTTTTCTGCCGCCGCCCGAGCATCAGGGCCGCGCCGAGCGGCTTCTGTATGAGCGCCAGGAAGGCTACAGCGACGAAGCCGACGTCTGGGGCCAGCTCGCCTGGTTCGAGACGGAGACAACGCGGGCGCTGGAACTCTTGTCGTCTATCCTGCCAGAAGCAGAGGCGGTCGATGATGTCGAGACGCTCACCTATCTGCACGGAACGATCTCCGACAAACGCCATCCTGTGACGGTGCCGGCCGTTCCGACGCACCTCGATGCCATCCTTTGCGATACGTCATTTCTTGGCGGCGTCGAGCCGAAGCTCGGGCGCCAGCATTTGCGCCTGCTGACTGTGACGGGGTTCCCGAACACGACGACGCCCGGTCTGCTCGACGCGCTCAATGATCTCGGCTTTGCCTACCGATGGACGACACGCTGGATCGCCCTCGACAAGATCCAGGCTAACCGCCAGCTCACGAAGCTCCGACGACAGTGGTTCGCCAAGAGGAAGTCCGTTGCAGCAATCCTTCGCGAGGTCATGTTTAATCGCGAGACAACCCTGGTCGACTCCGATGCCGACAACAAGGCCGCTGATGCAGACGAGGCGTTGCAGGAGCTTGGCGCCGATGACGTCGCCTTCGGCTACCTAACGACGACGCTCGTCGTCGGCGATACCGATCCTAAGCGCGCCGATGAGAAGCTGCTGGCGCTGGAGCGGATTATCAACAGCCGCGGCTTCACAACGATCCGCGAAACGCTGAATGCTGTCGAAGCGTGGCTCGGATCGCTCCCCGGCAACCCCTATGCCAATGTGCGCCAGCCGATCGTCCATACGCTCAACCTCGCGCACATGATGCCGGTCTCGGCGGTGTGGGCCGGTCCGGAGAAAAACCGGCATCTCGATGCACCGCCGCTGATGATGACGGAGACGCGCGGTGCTACCCCCTTTCGCCTCGACCTGCACAACGGCGATGTCGGTCATGCCTTTGTGGTCGGCCCGACCGGCTCCGGCAAGTCAGTCCTGCTCTCCCTGCTGGCAATGCAGTTCCGTCGCTTCATCGGCGCGCAGGTCGCGATCTTCGATCGTGGCCGATCGGCACGCGCGGCTTCCCTCGTCATGGGCGGAGAAAGCATCGAGCTCGGTCTCGAGGGCACGCTGTCGCTGCAGCCGCTCGCCCGCATCGACGAGCCCGGCGAATTGGCCTTCGCGCTCGAATGGGTGAGCGGTCTCATCCTCAATGAGGGCTTGACGATCACGCCCGAGATCAAGGACGCGCTTTGGACCGCCTTGAAGAGCCTCGCATCGGCACCGAAGGCCGAGCGCACGCTAACCGGCCTCGCCGTGCTCGTGCAGTCCTCAGCGCTCAGCCAGGCACTGGCGCCGTACACGCTCGAAGGCCCCTATGGTCGTCTGCTCGACGGCGCGACCGAGAACCTGGCGCTCAATGACATACTGCACGTCGAGATGGAGCCGCTCATGCAGCACAAGCGGCTGATCCCACCGGTGCTGACCTATCTCTTCCACCGCCTCGAGGCTCGCTTCGACGGCCGACCGACGCTGCTCGTGCTCGACGAAGCCTGGACGTTCCTCGACGAACCGATGTTCGCCGCTCGCATCCGCGAGTGGCTCAAGACCCTGCGCAAGAAGAACGTCGCCGTGCTGTTCGCCACGCAATCGCTCGCGGACATCGAGCGCTCAGCAATCGCGCCTGCCCTGATCGAGAGCTGCCCGACGCGCATCTTCCTTCCCAATGACCGCGCCCTCGAGCCGCAGATGCGCGCGGTCTACGAGCGGTTCGGCCTCAATGGCCGTCAGATCGAGATCCTCGGTCTCGCCGCGCCCAAGCGCGACTACTACGTGCAGTCGGCGCAGGGCAACCGGCTGTTCGAGCTCGGCCTCGGTCCAGTAGCACTGGCATTCACGGCCGCCTCATCGCCCGACGACCAGAAGCTCATCGATCGCGCCATCGCCGAAGCAACAGAGGCCGGCTTCGCCGATGCCGTCCTGCGTGCCAAAGGCCTCACCTGGGCGGCAGATCTCCTGGCGTCATTTCCCGGCGCCAAGCGCCCGCGGACCACGCCGCCACCGCTGCCCCGCATCGTTTCGACGACACCCCCTCCGACGTCCGACACGTCCCAAACCGACATGCCGAAAGCAGCGCCGGAGCCAGCGGCGTTACCAACAGTCCGCGACGATCTTCTTGAGCATCTGGCGCAATTCCCCTTATCGGCCAAGCCCAATCGCGCCGCACGACGGCGCGCGTCACGCGGCGTTGCCACCGCGCTCGCACTGGCACTCCTAGCGAGCTCTGCACTACCGCCGAGTGCGAACGCGCTGACCGTCTTCGATCCCGCGAACTACCAGCAGAACCTGCTGTCGGCAGCCCGTGCCCTCGAGCAGATCAACACTCAAGTCCGTGCCCTGCAGAACCAGGCGCAGATGATCCTGCGCATGGATCAGAACCTAACGCGGCTCGGTGGCACCCTGTCACCCGACCTTCAGCGCACCCTGACCGGTATTCAAACCCAACTCCACGCCGGCCAGGGCATAGCGCTAAAACTCCAGCAAACGCAATCCACCTACGAACGCCTTTTCCCATTCCAAGTCTCGGCCGCGCTCTCGTCCAATGACGTGTTGCGCAACGCCAAGACCCGATGGGACGAGGAATACGCCGGCCTCAAACGCGCAGCCCTCCTGCAAGGCCAGATCGCCGACGGCATCGAAACCGACACACGCCTCCTCGGCGACGCCATGACGCGATCACGCGACGCCGCCGGCGCGCTCGATGCCACGCAAGCCGGTAACGAGCTCACAGGCCTCGCCGTCAAGCAGTCCCTCGCACTGCAAGGTCTGCTCGCCGCGCAGCATCGCGCCGAAACCATCAGCCGCGCCCGCAACCTCGCGACCGAGGATGAAGCCCGCCAACGCTTCAAATCCTTCGTCGGCACGGGGTCTGCGTACTCCGCTCGTCGATAAGAATGGGAGCAACCTCGATGTTCGCGCAAACAGTCGCTTCGCGAGCGGGGCCGGCCCCGCACCCCAGCCGGCGGGACACCCGCCGGGCCACCCGTCTTTTGAAGTTTGAAAGAAGGAGGGAGTTTGAGGGACACGTCCCTCAAGCGGGCGCGGGCGGCAGCCCGCTCGCGCAGCGACGCCACCGCGGGCACCGACGACGACAATAACCGAAGCCTGACCATTCACCCCTGACACGAACAACGGCGAACGCGATTTTCGCCGACCGCGGAGCCTTGCCCGGAGCTTGAGAAGCATATGGACGATCTCGCAATCATCGACCAGTTCACAGCGACGTTCAGTCGATACATTGACAGCGGCTTCGGGTTGCTTGCCGGCGACGTGGCGTTTCTGACGAGCATCCTGGTTGCGATAGACATCACGCTCGCTGGATTATTCTGGGCGCTGATGGGCGAGGACAATGTTGTCGCTCAGCTCATCCGCAAGGTGTTGTATGTCGGGTTCTTCGCGCTGCTGCTGTCGAATTTTCAGAACCTAGCCGACATCATCTTCCAGTCGTTCGCGGGTCTCGGTTTGAAGGCCACGGGGACGTCGCTGACGTCGGCCGATCTGATGCGGCCGGGGTTTGTCGCCTCGACCGGGTTCACGGCGTCGAAGCCGCTGCTCGAGAAAGCTGGCGAGCTGATCGGCATCACGACGTTCTTTTCGAACTTCGTGACGATCGCCGTGCTGATGCTGGCCTGGGTGATCGTGCTGCTCGCCTTCTTCGTTCTGTCGGTCCAGCTCTTCATCACCATCATCGAGTTCAAGCTGACAGTGTTGGCGGGCTTCGTGCTGGTGCCGTTCGCGCTGTTTGGACAGACGGCGTTTCTTGCTGAGCGCGTGCTCGGCAATGTCATTTCGTCCGGCATCAAGCTCATGGTGCTGGCCATTGTGGTTGGCATCGGCTCGTCGATCTTCGGCACGGTTATGCGCCCGACCGGCGAGGTGACGCTGACGCAGGCGGCCTCCTGCATTCTTGGCGCGATTGCCGTCTTCGGCCTCGCCATCTTCGTTCCTGGCATTGCTGCAGGCCTGATCACCGGCGCGCCTCAACTCGGCGCCGGCGCCGCGGTTGCGACCACGGCTGCATTGGGCGGCACGGCAGTTGCCGGCGGGATCGCGACGGCCGGCGCGGCCCGCATGGCCGGTGGCGCGATCAAGTCGGCGGCGTCGCTCTCGGGCCGTGTCGGTGCCGCCTATGAGGCGGGTGGTGCTGCCGGCGTCGCGAGAGCGACTGTTACCGGGCCGACCTCGCGCATGGCTGCATCGGCAACGGCGCCGCTGCGCAACGCCTATCGCCACGGCGCCGCACAGGGATACCGAGATGCGGCCCCGTCGGGAGAGGGCGGCGGCAATGGCCCCGACGCCGATCTTTCCGGCGGCAGCGCGCCGGCATCTGGCCCGCCGGCATGGGCACAGAGCCTCGCCCGCCGCCAACGCGTGACCCAGGCGGGGTTGATGGCTGCGCACGCGCTGCGCGACGGCGACCGCGCGGCTAGCAGCGGCGGCCCCGATCTCAAGAACAAGACGTAGGGGGGACAGAAGCCATGGCCTTCAAGCGATCGACCTTGCGCTACGGCGAGACGCCGGAACCGGTCACGCCCTACCAGAAGGCCGCGCAGGCCTGGGACGAGCGCATGGGCAGTGCGCGCGTACAGGCGCACAACTGGCGCCTCGTGGCGGTCGGCAGCCTTGGGCTGTCGCTCCTGCTCGCGGCCATCCTCCTCTGGATCGGACGAACGAGCGCGATCGTGCCCTACATCGTCGAGGTGGACTCGCGCGGTGGCGCGCGTGCCGTCGGGCCGGCGGTCGAGACCTATGCGCCCAACGACGCTCAGATCGGCTATCACCTCGCCCGCTTCGTCGACAACGTGCGCGCGCTGTCGATCGATCCCGTCGTTGTGCGGCAGAACTGGCTCAAGGCCTATGACTTCGTGACCGACAAGGCCGCGGTCACGCTGAACGAGTACGCGCGCGACAACGATCCATTCGCGCGGGTCGGCCGCCAAACCGTTGCCGTCGACGTGACGAGCGTCGTGCGCGCCTCGGACAGGTCCTTCCAGGTGCGCTGGCTGGAACGAACTTTTGAGGGCGGGGCGGTGAGAGACACCAAACGCCTCACCGGCCTCTTCTCGATCGTCATCACGCCACCCCGAACCGTCGACGCGGTGCGCAAGAACCCGCTCGGCATCTACGTGCACGCCTTCAACTGGTCCCAGGACGTCACCGCCGGAGAGTCCAAATGAGCACGTTGCGTTCTATTGCAGTTGCTCTTGTTGTGTCGGGTGGCCTCGGTGCTTGCACCCCCAGCATCAAGGTGCCGGAGATCCCCATCCTCGACAGTCCGGCCCTGGCCGCCCGGCGCGACCCGGAACCGAAACCACCCGTCCGCTATGTCGAGGTGCCAACGCCACTTCCTCTTCCCGGCCAGCTCAAGCCCGTCGGTAAGGAAGCCGGCAAGACGAAGGATGCCCGCCCGCCGTCAGAGCGCGTGACAGGTGCCAACGCCGCAGCGCGCGTCGAGCCGGTCAAGGATGGCTATATCAATGCCATCCAGGTCTATCCCTACACCAAGGGTGCACTCTACCAGCTCTATGCCGCCGTCAATCAGGTGACCGACGTCGCGCTCGAGGCAGGCGAAAGGCTCGTCTCCGTCTCGGCTGGTGACACCGTGCGATGGGTGGTCGGCGATACGACGAGTGGCGACGGCAAGGAAGCGCAAGTCCACATCCTGGTGAAGCCGGTCGGCGCTGACCTCGAGACCAACCTCGTCATCACGACCGACCGGCGCACCTACCACCTCGAGATGCGTTCGAGCGACAAGACCTACATGGCGTCGGTGTCGTGGACGTATCCTGCGGCCGAACTCGTGTCGCTGCGCAAGCAGCGCGATGAGGCTGCAGTCCCACTCGCGTCGACCGCCGACAGCGGCGTCAACATTGACCAGCTGCGCTTCCGCTACCGCATCGAGGGCGATGCGCCCTGGAAGCCGCGCCAGGTCTTCGATGATGGCGCCAAGGTGTACATCCAGTTCCCGTCAGGCCTCGCGCAGAGCGAAGCGCCGCCCCTGTTCGTCATCGGCCCGGACGGCAAGTCCGCACTCGTCAACTACCGGGTGCGCGGGACCACGTACATCGTCGATCGCCTCTTCGCCGCCGCCGAGCTCCGCCTCGGCACGGCCCCGCAGCGGGTCGTGCGCATTGTCCGCACGGACGCGGTCTGGCGGGAGACACGCTCATGAGCGAGACCGACCCCGCCAAGAAGTCCGAGACCGAGAAGGTCGCGCCGGAAACGTTCGAGCTGCGCGCGCGGCCGCGGCCAGTGACGCGCATCAACCGCAAAGTGCTGATCGGCGGTGCGGCCGTCGTGCTGCTGCTCGTCGCCTTCCTGGTGCTGGTTGCCCTCCAGCCGCTAAAGCTCCAAGTCGGCGCGCCGCGTGAACTTATCAACGTCGAGAACAAGCCTACACCCGAGAGCCTCGCTCGCCTGCCGGCGTCGTACGACGGCGTGCGCACGGAGCGCCCACCCGAGCCGGTACGTCCGCCATCCGGCATCCCACAATTGACCGAGGTTGGCGGCGATCCCATCGACCAGACCGAACAGATGGAACGCGCTCGGCTCGCTCGCATGGCGGGGCAGGCACGGGACTCCCAGGTCTTCTTCCGCCTCCAGTTGAAGGCGCCGCCACAGGAGAACACGACCCGTGCCGAGTCCGGCCTACAATTGCGGTCGGCTCCAAGCGCCGGCGATACTGGTGCGCTGACCGCGTTGCGCGCGGCGGACCAAGCCCGCGCGCTCACCGCAGGCAACCTCGAACCCACCGGCACGGACGCGACGGAGAGCCTGCGCAAGCTGACGTTCCTGCGCTCCGGCCCCGAGAAGGAGATCTACAATCCGCACGGCCTGCAGACACCGGCCTCGCCCTATCAGTTGATGGCCGGGACCGTCATTGCGGCAAGCCTCGTGACCGGCCTCAATTCCGATCTGCCGGGCTTCGTCATCGCCCAGGTCACGGAGAACATTTTTGATTCCGTCTCCGGTCGATTTCTCTTACTGCCGCAAGGCTCGCGCCTGATCGGCAAGTACGACAACGTCGTCGCGTTCGGCCAGGAGCGGGCGCTCGTCATCTGGCAGCGCATCATCCTGCCGGATGGCTCCTCCGTCGTCATCGACAGCCTGCCGGCCACGGATACCGGCGGATATGCCGGCCTCGCCGATCAGGTCGACCTTCACACCTGGCAACTGCTGAAGGGCGTCGCGCTGGCGACCGTGCTCGGCGTCGGCAGTGAGTTGGTTTTCGGCGGCCTAGGCGGTTCTGGCGACAGCGATCTCATCCGCGCGCTGCAGCTGTCAACGCAGTCGACCACCAACCGTGCCGGCCAGCGCCTCATCGAGCGTCATCTCAATGTCCAGCCGACCATCACCGTGCGTCCCGGCTGGCCGCTGCGCGTCATCGTCCACAAGGACATCATCCTGCGCCCGTACCGCGGCGCGAACACCCTCACCGCCAACTGAAGAAGGAGAATGCAACGCAATGGCCGTCATCGGAATTTTCTCGGCCGTCAACGACGGCTACGCCGGCACCATCCGCACGATCACCATGAACGCGCGGGTGAAGATTGTCGCCAATGACCGCAAGGAGACGGAAGGCGCACCAGACTTCCGCGTCATGCTGAGCGCAACCGAGATCGGCGCGGTGTGGCGCCGGATCAAGCAGGGCACGGACCAGAGCTACCTGCGTGTGCGACTCGACGATCCAGGTTGGCCGCAGCCCATATGGGCCATCCTCACAGAAGCAGCTGAGGACGGCACGGCCCGGCTGATCTGGCGCCGCGATAAACCGGAGGGGGCCTGAGCCAATGTCTTCCTCCGATGCACTCAAGCGCGACCTTCACCGGTCATCGCCAGACGGATCGCGCATCCACCAGCGTCCTCGCCTCGAGGACTATCCACTCCACACGTCGGAGAAGCTGCGCTTCGCCGACACCGACTGCAATGGTCACATCTCCAATGCCGTGTTTGCCGTTTGCTGCCAGAGCGCGCGCATGGAGCTCCTGCACGATCCGAGGCGGATCCCAATACCGGTCAACGCGCAGTTCGTGATCGTACGGCTCGAGATCGATTTTCTCGGTGAGATGTACTGGCCGGGCCAAGTCGTGATCGGCTCGCGATGTGACCATGTCGGCCGATCCTCGCTGCTGATGACCCAGGCGCTATTCGTTGATGGGCGTTGTTCCGCCAATGCCAGATCGACGGTCGTGCTCATGGATCGGGTGACGCGGCGGGCGGCGCCTCTGCCCCCGGAGACGGCTCTTGCGCTCAGTGGATTCTGCGCTCTGCCGAACGTGAATGGAGCTGTGCATTCGCACTCGCCAGGACAAGAAGAGTAGTCCGGCATGGCAATCGCGGTGTCTCCGGCGCACAGCGTATACTTTCATCCCTCCTATGGGCTTGCTCCTGATGTGGACGGCGCGTTGCCACGGATCCTGAGCAATCCGGCACCCGCAGAAGCAATGACTATCAATGCCGATCGTACCTGGCGTCTCGTCGCCACCGTGTTGCTGCCGTTCGCGGCCGGCTACTATCTCAGCTATGTTTTTCGCTCCATCAATGCACTGATCTCGGGCACGCTGATCTCCGAGTTCGGCCTCTCAGCCGCCGATCTCGGCGTCCTCACGGCGGTTCTCTTCCTGACATTCGGCCTCTTGCAGGTTCCACTCGGCGCTTGGCTCGATCGCTTCGGGCCGCGGCGGGTACAAGCTGTGCTCCTCTCCGTCGCGGCGATCGGCTCCACCATCTTCGCCTGCGCGCCGAGTCTCATCTGGCTGATCGTCGGGAGAGCCTTGATCGGCATAGGTGTAGCCGGCGCACTGATGGGAGGCCTGAAAGCTATTGTTCTATGGTGGCCGGCCGAACGCATCGCTATGGCCAACGGCTGGCTCATCACCTTGGGCGCACTTGGCGCCGTCACGGCAACCGCGCCGGCCGAGATACTGATCGGGACGATCGGATGGCGCGACCTCTTCCTCCTCCTAGCCATTCTAGCGGCCATCGCTGCACTGCTGATCCTGCGCTTTGTGCCGGAACCTCGTTCGCGAGTTCCAGACGAGGCGATCAATGCGGGCACGACCATTCGCACCATCTATCAGGATGCGAGGTTCAGGCGTCTTGCGCCGCTTTCGGCGATGACGATCGGCTCGGCATGGGCGCTGCAAGGCCTATGGGCCGGCCCGTGGCTCGCCGAAGTCGAGGGGCTGCCACGCCCCGAAGTCGTCATGCACCTGCTGGTCATGGCAATCGCCCTCAGTGCGTCCGCGCTTGCTCTCGGAACCGCAGGCGATCGGCTCCGCAGGCGCGGCATCTCTCTGTCGACGACATTTGCGTTTGCCACCGGGCTTGCTCTGTTGGCGCAACTTTCAATCGCCCTGCGCTTGCCCGTTCCGACCTGGCTACCGTGGATCGCGGTCGCAGGGATCGGCGCCGGCACCGTCTTGAGCTACGCGATCGTCGCCGAGCTCTTCCCGAAATCCGCGTCCGGACGCGCCAACGGAGCGCTCAACCTCCTCCATATCGGCAGCGCGTTCGCAGTGCAGGTCGGCATCGGCTTCATCGTGGATCTCTGGCCGGTCGAGTCCGGCCGCCATCCGCCCTTGGCTTATCAGACCGCACTCGGCATTAACCTCGCGCTTCAGGTGGCTGCATTCCTATGGTTCGTGCGACCGAGGCGAAGGGCAGCCCCTGTTAAAGACCTTTCTGCCCATCCCGTTCATGGGCTCGCAGTGACACTCGGCGTGCCGTGCGCGGACGCCGTTCCCTATCTTCAGGCGCGCCAGGACTGGCGCTCCCGACAGATGATCGCACAGCGCCAAGTATCGGGATGGCGCTCGGCAGCGCTGGTTTCGGTGGTAATCATGGCCGCAATCGGATTGGCGCTTGCTACGCTGCTCTCTACGACATCGGCGTTACCAGATCTGCCTCAGTCACACGCAACTTCAAGCGGCAATGACAGCGTAATCGCGGCACAGTCACAGCCCGCGCCGAAGACCGCTATTTTTATACCATCGCTGCGAAAGGAGTAATGATGACAACGACAACTGATCGAAATATGGGCCGCACTGTCTCGCCGCCGAGATCTTCGTCGCCATACGCGCAATCGCTTCGGCTCATCACGAGGTCGGAGCTGCTCGCCATCGTGCCGTATACGCCTCAGCATATCTTGCGGCTTGAGAAGCGCGGATTGTTCCCGCGCCGGATCCAAGTCGGACCAAACCGCGTTGCATGGCTCTTGTCGGAGATTGAAGAATGGGTGGCGGCGCGCGTTTTCGAGCGGGATAGGTCTGGTCAACAACTGGAGTGACAAGAAAGTTGAACTAGGGCCGATGACCTGCTCTGCAATGAAGAGGTCGGCAGGAGATTATGCGATGAGTCGGCCGATCATCACTGTTAGTGCCTTTTCGTCCGTGCTGAAATTCGTGATCATCGCCGCAAGCATCGAGCCCGGATTGAGCCGGTCGAGATCCAGCGGATGTCCCGCCTGATCGGCGACAAGGGCGAGAAGCGTGCTCTGCGTCCGCCCGTTGCCCTCCCGAAAGGGATGAATTGCATTGAGATCTGAAAGAAAACGGGCAGCCCCGGATGCAAACTGATCCGGCTCCAGTCCGCGCAGAAACCTCGTCCTTCAGCTTGCCGAATTGGCGTATCATCTGCCGATCAATGTGCTCGGGGTAGCAGAACATGCTGCCGGCTTTTGAGAGGCGGACAGTGCGATACTTGCCTGCCCACCGATAGACGTCCGGTGTTGAAAGTTGGGAGCCTTGCCACCACGATGCCTATGTAACGCGCAAGTTACTCTTGCAATTTGTAACCTATGAGTTACAATGCGCGCATGACACCTACAGGTTACAGACCCGGTCACCCCACCTACCTGCGCCGTGCCGACGATATTGCCGGTCTTATCAAAGCGCGGCGGGAAGCCCTTGGCCTCTCTCAGCAGGCACTTGCCGACCGCCTGACGGTATCACGCAAATGGGTCAATGAGATCGAACAGGGTAACTCGAACGCCAAGCTAGGTCTCGTCCTGCGCGCGCTCAATGAACTCGGAATCGACCTTTTCGGACAGACGGCACCGGACGATGAGCCGCGTCCGCCTTCCCAGCCCACCGATGAGATCGACATCGACGCTATCGCCGACATGAACCTCACGCGGCGGAGGAAGCGATGACGACCAAGGAACTCGTCGTCCTCGTCAATGACCAGCTGGTCGGCCGCGTCACACAGGGTGCGAGCGGTCGCCTTGCCTTCGACTATCATGATGCCTGGCTCGCAAATCCGTCAGCCATTCCTCTTTCTTTATCCATGCCGTTGACGAATCCACATCACGGAGATGGCGCCATCCGGGCCTATATGTGGGGCCTCTTGCCCGACAGTGAGGCGACGCTGTCAGCCTGGGGTACACGCTTCGGCGCCAGCCCTCGTAACCCCTTCGCGCTGCTCACCTTCGTCGGAGAGGATCTGCAGGGAGCCGTACAGATGGTCCCACCCGAACGCCTGGATTCGCTCCGGCAGCGCGAAGGTGTCACCCGCCTCAGTACCAAGACCCTCGCAGAGCGTTTTCGTGATCTCATGCGGCAACCCGGTCTGACCCAGTTCACCCCGACAGGAGGGCAGTTCAGTCTCGCGGGAGCCCAGCCCAAAAAAGCGCTCTACCTCGTCAAAGGACGCTGGTACGAACCGCGTGGCCGGACGCCATCGACCCACATCTTGAAACCCCCGATTCCCAATCTTGCCGGCCAGGTCGAAAACGAAGCGTTCTGTCTGCGACTGGCTCCGGAGCTAGACCTTCCCGCGCCGCCGATCTGGATCGAGCGTTTCGATGATCTGCCGGTTGTCGTTATAGAGCGCTATGACCGCGTGCGCATGGACGGGAGGCGACGCCTCGCCATCGATGCCACGGGCGGCGAGGTTCGTCGCGTCCATCAGGAAGATTGCTGTCAAGCCCTGCAAGTCATGCCGCAGCGCAAATATCAAAACGAAGGCGGTCCCGGCATCAAAGACATCATGACGCTACTTTCAGGATCGACCCGCCCGTCCGATGATCGCGATCGATTCATGCGCGCGCAAGCTTACAATTTTGTCATCGGCGGATCGGACGCGCACGGCAAGAACTACGGCTTGCTGCTGGCGGCGCGGGGGCGTTTTCGTCTGGCCCCTCTGTACGATATCATCAGCATTCTGCCCTATATAAGCAACCGCAAAGACGCCAAGCTCGCCATGTCCGTCGACCGGCGCTATCGGTTTGACGAAATTGAGCCCCGTCACTGGGAAGCGCAGGCCCGAGCCGCCGGCTTCAGCCCTGACCGCACGCTCGCCCATCTTCGAGACATCATCGCTCGCCTGCCGGACGCCGCCCTGTCACTTTCGCGCGTGTTTCAGGGAGAGGGAATGCTTTCGCCGGATCTCGAACGGCTTGTAAATCTTCTCACCGAGCGAGCCAGGAAGCTCGCCGGTACCTACGGCAGCCAGGAGATGAATGCAGCGGATCAACGATTGCCCGGCCTTTGACGATGCGTCAGTCCCTTCCGTGACGCCTCAGCAGTTGATCCAGCCGCTGATACCGCGGATCAACCGGTAGCGCGCCATCGGCCTGCCGAATCTGATCGAGACAGTCCCGTAGCTTATGAGGAGCCCACTGCGCATCGTCGCTGATGACAGTGCTCAGCAGCGCCAGCGCCGTTTCGGGATGAGTAGCGCAAAGGCCCGACTCCGAGAGCCGATAGGGCAGCATGTCTTGCCCTGCTGAAGGCTGCAACCAATCGCGCAATCGCTCAAACGCCTCGGGAAATGCCGCGCCGCTTGCAACACAGATTCTTGCGAACTGCTCGGAAATCTCCCGTGTTCGCAATGCCGCATCTCGGGGCCAATTCCTCTCGATGAACGGCCACACGCGGTTGGACCAGTAGTCAGACCGTTGCTCCCCCGCTCCTTCCGTTGCTTCGGCCAGAGTACGCGCCACCCGGGCCAAACCTTCCTCCCCAAGGGAGACCAAAGCTGCCCGCATTTCTATTCGCGTCATCATCTCCGCAGCTTCCAGGCCGACGTAGGTCAGCAAGCTCGCATATTGCTCCCCGTGCACGGCAAGCGCGGTTGCGTGCTGCGCCGTCGCCAGAAACTGCGCCTTGATCTCCGCAATTAGCGGCGCGTGCAGCCGCGGAGACCACAGAAACCCCTTCCAAATGGCAGGTGGTTCCTCGGCAGACCGATTCCAATCGAACAGCGGCAGCACGTGCCGCCGTGTCCAATCCGGATCAACCCGGTACAGGGCGATGACGTTGGCACCCAGCAGGACTCGACCAAGGCGGAAACTGCGCACCGCCGTATCGCCGATCTGGCCTATTCGACCTGCGATCTCGGGTGCCAACCCCTGACCGTCCCTAAGCTTGCCGCGATACCACCAGCTAAAGAGCGCCTGCACCGCATGACCGATCGGATGATTGATGGCCTGGCCAACGATGTCGTCGCGCATTTCCGATTCATCTTCGCGGTGAAGCCACAGCAGCCTGTCGACAAGCTGCAGGAACGCCGCTTCGCGGCCCGCGAACGACTTGGCCTGCATCTCAAGCCACCATGCAATTTGGTCGCTACCGCCCACCACGAACGCGTCCGGCGCCTCCGCAAGAAGTCTCGCAAACCATCGCCAAGACAAAGTGAGCAAAGGGGCTTCAGACCAGACCTGAAGCGCCGTGCGCCAGCGACCTAGTGGCCAATGACCCTCGCGCGCGAGTACCAGCAGCGCCGTCGCGGCGCGAGGAAAGCTTTTCTGGCAGCGCTCCTGCCAGTCGTCCTTGTCGAAGTCCCGTGTTTCCGGATTGGCGCGCAGCCAGTCGATGAGTTCGCGCAGATCTACAGGCGTTTGTGTGAACGTTCCCCAATCCGCCCCATCCCCCATCCAGAAGGGGAAGTCGTTCCGATCGCCTTCCGCCAGGCGCCACAGCGGATAGCGCGCCTCGTTCTGCGCTAGTCGGGCCTGCGCGGCCAACGTCAACGATGCGCCGGCGTCGCGAAGTCGCAGAAGCCTTAGCCAGATCTCCCGATCGACCGCCCGCTCGACTTGCTCGGGCGCCGCGTCATCCCGGAACATCTGGCGGTCGGGCCCCTCAAGGATCACATCCTGGAGCCTCGTCGCCTCTGCCTCGGATAGATCCGGTGCAATGGACACGAGTAGCCGGATCGCTTCCCGCTGCGTCTCAGTTGACCACAGCCACAGCGGCGCTTCGAGCAGTATTTCGAGCGCTTCTGATGGCGCGAGGATGTTCCGGTGCGTCGCTGCGAAGAAGGCCAGTCGCCTGAAAAGCGGATAGGGCAGGCTCAACCAGCGCTGCAGCTCCCCCCGTGCCAGCGCAGGTGAGACCTCCGCAGTCGCGCTCCAAGCATCGCGCGCCAGATCGATCAGATACGTCCAGTCCCGAAACCCTCGGTTCTGCTCATGCGGTGTGATCGACGGCTGCGCAACGTAACTCAGGTCACTGAGATCAGTGGCGCCGTCCAGCTCTCGCATCAGGTCCAGCACGTCACGCAGCAGGCCAGTCAAATGGGGCAGCATCTCTCGCAGCGTCGTCCGCCAGGCTTCCCGTTCCGCGAGACGCTCGAGCGCATCACGGCTGAAATCATTGCCGAGCATGATCTCCCAACTCACAAGGTCGCGGACCCGTGCGTCTGCCCTTGCTTCTCCGTCCGGCGCTTGGGCGCCAAGACGCAATGGTCGCCGCAGCTGAACGCGCGGAGCCAGGAGCCTGACCAGCTCCATCCGCAGTCCGGCGGAATAGCCCTCTTTGCCGAGTCGCTCAGCCCAGCCGAACAAATCATGAAACCGCGTGCCGTCATGAAGACGGCCGGATAGCACCAGCCTCCACAGTCGCACCATCTCCGGCCGAATGCCGCCTCTCTCGAGCGCCCGCTCGATACGCCAGACGAACGCGCTGTGCAGCCGCGGGCCATGCCCGACGACCCAATGCAGCAAAGCCGGGTTGTCCGCATGCCGCGCCAGCCAGTGTCCAAGCCACTCCATCGAGGGGTCCAGTCGGCCTTCTGCCTGCCCGGAATGCCCCACCGGCCTCATGCGCGCGGCGAGTCTGTAGGGAGATGGCCGCGACAAGAGAGTGAAGGCCAGTTCCTTGTCTTCCTTCTCCTCTGCCCTGACGCCGAAGCGATCCAGGTCCGTATGCCCGTACCGTTCCTTCATCATCGGCTCGAGCCAATCGAGCGATGGCAGCGGCTCGAACTCCGCAAATCGTTTTGCGGGCAACCCGCTCCGGTGGCTCAGCGCCCAGAGCATCCGGCCGACAAAATCATCCTCCTCGGTACTGCTTACCGGTTTGATCGCGGCGTACCTGCTGACGATGCTCTCTGTGCCCAGCACGCCGTCGCGGTAGAGCTTGCCCCACCTTCTGAGCGTTTCATGCAGATAGTGGTGCCGCTTGTATTCGCGGTAGAGGATTGGCGTCACACTCTTTGCCCGCCATTCGGCATCTGCCGCGGCTCGCCCATTCTCGCTCTTGATGTAACTGCCGAACGCAAATACCTCCGGCGGCGCCTCACCCAGCAGACGATCGGCGGCCAGCGCGTCCATCATGTAGCGCAGCACCGGATCGTTGATGCTGTATCCGACGAAGCAGACAACGTGCGATCGGAACAGCTCGCCCACGAAGCGGGACGCCCACCGCTCGGTGAGGTAGGCAAGCCCGAAATCCCCACTCGACAGCACCAGCTTGTTCAGGTCTCCCGCCGTCGGCCGCTCCGGGAGTAAACCGTGCAAATAGACCACGCCGTCCCATCTTTTTTTCGGCACTGGCAGCAACGGTGCTTCAAACGTGGGAAACGCCAGTTCTTCCGCATGTCTCACTGTCTCGAACATCCGATCGAAGTTGGTTGTTATGAGACGTTGCCTTTGGTCTCCTGTTCGCGACAAAGTCAGCAGCGCCTCGTGCGTGGCGGTTGCGTTCGGCAAGTCGAGATTCGGCGTCAGAATTTCCGCCACCTTGCGGCGGATCACCTCCCGGCCATTGTTCAAGTCGCGCTCGATCAATCCAATGGTCGCGTCGTACTGACCGTGTTTGAAGGCCGCGGCGACAGGACCTGAGAACACCAGCCCCAGCTCGTCACGAATGCGGGTCACCAGCGTATGGAATCCCGGCAGACCGGCGGGATAGGAAATGCCTGCACCGCAAAAGAACACGACGTGGCCTTCCTCATGCGCCTGAAGCAGGCGCTCCGGTATGTCCGGCCCCTTCTCGATGAGTTGCATGTCTATCCCCCAAAAAACTCTGATCATCGAGATCGGCTCAAGACATGCAAGGTCGATCCGCAGCCTATCCCCCGGCATCGATTTGTCCCTGTCGGGGGAACCCTGAAATGCGACGACCCCGATGTCTGCAACGAAATAATAGGACCGCAGCGGCCGAGAAAAATTGATAAGCGATTGGGCACTATCTTCCAGCCTGCGGAAATAAAGACGACATCGCCGTCGGCCGCTGTCGGTCTTTTGAGAACCCCATCCGGCTGGTCGGCCCATTCCGCTGCTCGACTCTGTTTGGCCCCACTCCTGCCGACCGGCCGCAATAGTTTCGGCTCTCCAGCCGTGCAAGCGTCACTCATGTCCGCACGCCTCGTCAGCTACGCCGATATCAACGTGCTCGTGTCGTTCGCGAGGACGCAGCGTCTGGCTCTGCCATCTCCTTGGGCTCCCTCTTGTGTGATCGTCACCGCCGCCACGATCGAACATGCCTATGAGTTCGGGCGTGAACTGGTACGCGAAAACCTGCGCCCCTCCGCGTACTGCTACGGCGACAATCCCCCGCCGGATCGTCGCTTCCGATGCGCTGCGAGCTATCTGGACGACTTTTGCTTCAGCCCCGATCCCCGAGGCCTCATGACGGCATCTGGCGCAGGTGTTGCCATCATCAAGGCCACACACTTCTATGACTATCAATGCGCCGGGACGCCGGACTATGGGCGAAGCTGTGCCGCTGGCGTGACGCGCAACATCCGCGTGTCAATCGGCGCGCAATACGGGGGTCAAAATTGCGCGCCGATCACCCCATCAGAGGGGTCAAAATTGCACGCCGGTTCACAAGCCGCGAGCGCGCGAGCCTTTATCTGCCCGGATACGCGGATGCACCCTGGGGCTTTGAACATCTCTCTCGCCATTGACAGGGACGGGAAAGGGCGGCCGCGCGATCCCTTTTTACGGAGCGACCGGCGCAACGCGCGGCAATCCCCTGGCCGCTTTCCAATGACGTTGCAGCAACGTGACGACCGCGACCGGATGCTCTGAAAGCGTGGAGCAATGCTTTGCAATGCGTGGCGTGTCGTTGCCGGTTTGAAACTGCTTGCAGCAACGTATTTCAAATTCCTTTTGATGCGCCGGTGCCCCATCCTTTGCACATCAACCTCACATCACCCAACAGGATTCGGTGCTCAATTCTCCCGCCCTGCCCAAGCCCTATCTCAACGGCCAGGAAGCCGCCGACATCCTGCGCATCTCTATCCGCACCCTCGAGCGGATGCGCGTTGAAGGCACCGGTCCCCGCTATCTCAAGGCCGGCGCCGGTACCCGCTCACGTGTGCTTTATCGGCCGGCCGACCTCGATGGCTGGTCAGGGGTCAAATGCGTCGGCTGGCGCACCAACAGCGCGCGTCCGCTTCACACTCGGCAACGGACGTCGCCGGGTCACCGCGACGGAGTGCCCTTGCCATCAGGGAAGAGAGGCTTCGGAATTGCCGAAAAGGCCGCATCGCTGGCCCACAACTGAGCAAGTTCGCTATTTCTGCTGTTGGGATTGGCGTCGACCAATTTCACGAACGCATCCATTACCCGGCGCGAGCGGGCGAAATCTACATCCGAAACATCAATCGCCTCTGCCGCTGCGTACATGCGTTGAAGCAGTAGCACGACCGCCTTACTCGCCTGTTGCACCGTATCGTTGTCGGGCGTTTCCTGCAGCGGCGCCGTCGCGTCGCGCGCCGCTTTGAAATAGTTATAGAAATCGACAACGTTGCCAATAGTGGCCGCCGCATCACATTTATCAGATGCCTTGATCAATCCGAATTGCCCGGAGAGCGCCTTGTAGACGGTGAGGTAGTCTTCCTTTCTGGCGGCGTCGGCCCAGAGGAACTTTCCTTCTGGATAAACGAAGCGCACCGCAAACTGCTCGGGGATGCTGGCCTTGCTGATGATGGTCATGATCGACTTCATCTCGGCCCGCACCGCAGCGGTTACGTTCTCTTGCGCCTTCTCATGTTGTGCCCGTTCCCTCATGGCGGCCGATTGCAGCTGCAGCACCACGCCGCCAACGCCGAGCAAGCCAACCAGCGCCACTGCGAGCGGCTGTAGCAGTTCCCTAAGCGGCTGACCGTCGGTCTCCCGGATAAGCACGCCCAGATAGGTGACATAGGCTGTCAGCGCACAGGCCACCACGAACAGCAAAAAGTATAAGCCACGAATCCAGTGCATTCAGCACTCTCCAGCCGGTCAGCGAAACAGGCGCCGGCGCTTGTCGTGAAGCGAGCCGCTCCGGAAATGACTTCTCACCCAGGTATCGTTCGGCTCGAGAAAGGCGATATCGGTTCGCGCCGTGCCGGCTTTCGCGAGCTTTACGGCAATGGTGCGGAAGTAGAGATGGTTGAACAGGCGCGAGAACTCATTGACATAGATCGGCGCCACCTGACGTGCGGCCTCGCCCTGCAGCAGCAGCATGTTCTCGTCATTGGATTCGACCGAGTTGTCCGAGAAGTTGGCCGATCCCGTGAAAATCAGCGGGTCGTTGCCGAGCGCGTCGATCAGCATGTATTTGGTGTGGATGTAGAAGATGTTGCCTCTGGTGCGGAAATGCTCCTCGCGCGCGAACCACTCGTCGAGAGCATGGCCCTCGATCTTTAAGCGGATCGTGTCGCGGTTGAGCTTCTCTCCCAGCGCGATGGCCGTATCGCGATCGCGCTCGAGCAGCGCCTGCTCATCGGCATTGCGGTCACGGCGCTCCATCAGCACAAAGCGCAGGAAATCGCGGTCGTCGGCGAATTTCGCAGCCAGCTGCTTATCAATGCCAAAGGCGGCCGTGTACATGACCGTTGAGCGCGCCTCCCCCACCCGGTCGGCGTACCACGCCATCATGCCGGCGCGGCGCGGCGAGAAGATCGTCGTATAGTCGGCGCCGGGCCCAGCCGGCGGCGCCGGCGACAGCGCCATCACCTCGGTCTTGAACGATCGCGACGGCGGATCGGTCGCCAGCAGCTCCCAATAGCGCGCATAGGCGCTCGCGACTTCCGGCACCCTAACGACGTGGGCGACGTTGCTCTGGCCGAGAAATCCCGACCGCGTGAAGTTGGTGGATCCTGTCCAGACCTGTATCGGGGCGCCGCCCTCGAGCAGCACGATGAACTTGTTATGCGTAATCGATGAATAGCGCGTGCGGGCAAACAGTTTGACGTTGCGCGCGCGGTGGAGGCCGATGGCCTCGATCGCCGCCGCATTGGCGGAGCTGATATCGGTGGGCTTGATCGTCTCGTCGCGCTGGCGGTCGCCGCCGTCGTAGACGATGTGGACTTTGGCGCCGCTGCCGGCGGCAATCTTCAAGGCCTCCAGGATCGGCCGATACTGGAACTCGTAGGCTCCCACCAGCAATTGAAAACGGGCGCCATTGGCCTGACCGATGAACGCCAGTGCCCCTTCGAGCAAGCCGCGCGACAGCCATTCGACCTTGTCGTTGGTGGGATCGTCCTGCTCCTCCTCGGTCGGGCCGACATTGCCGAACAGCTCGGCAAAAGCCTGGCTGGGTATCGCACCGCGGTTGAAGTATAGCCCCTGATCACCGGTCTCTGGAGTCTGCAGGCGCACAGGGATCTCGATATCGGGACCGTACTCGGGCGCGGCAGGTGTCCCACGCATGGGCCGCACGACGTAGGTCACGCTGCCGCCAGGTGTCGCCGAATAGTCGCCCCACAGGAAGCTCTGCCAGGGATGCTCGAGCATCGACCGGCGCTCTCCGGGCTGAGGAGACGGAACGAGTTGCTCGAAGAACTTGAAACCGCGCTGCCAGGCGATCGAGCCTGCTTTGCCGCGCTTCCCGATCGAAAACCCCAGCAGGCCACGGCGGGCCTCCCGCTCAGCGTCCATGGCGAGGAGTACGGTGCGGGTGCCGGGAATGGCACGGACGGAGAAACCTCCGGCTTCAACACGGTCGGACATGGGTGCCCACCAATATCAATGGAGTGAAATAGCAATATCCGGGAACCATAGCCCATCCCAGCACCGATGTCACAGCCGTGGTTTCCGGAGAATGCAAAAGGAAGGGATTTCAATCGGACAGTCATTTGAACAGACAGGCAAGGGGCGCCCCGCCATGCGGGGCCGCGCTCTATTGCGCTGCGGGCCCGCAGCTCGACCGAGCCTCCTCGCCTGCCGCTGCGGGGTCTCGGCCCATGCGGGTAACGACCGCTTTGCCGAAGTCATCATCGGCTCGCTCGAGATCGAGCCGATCCAGCGACGCACTGTGCCTCAATCCCTTGAGCCAGATCCGAGCGGAGCCGGCGCTCAGGCCCGACGCAGTGCGTCGTCATTTCCCGAGGATTCCGGATGCGCGGCAGAATGGGACCCGAAATCTGAAAACCGCGAGAGAGCGCAGGCGTCGCTCACGTCGTGCGGCGGCAAATCGGTGCGGGCCTGCTTAGTCGCATCCGATTGCTGCCACCAATGCCCCATGCAAGCCCACGCATGAGTTCATCGCGGCTTGTACCACCGGCACAGCCGTAAGCACGATCATTGAGACATGGGATAAAAAATCACTGAGACATGGCTGAGACATGGGAAATGTTCGCCGCAATCAGGCCTTTTTCATTGCCTGTTGGACTGAGACATGAGTGAGACATGGCCCATGATGTCACTGAGACATGAGAACCTTAAGTCGTTGAAATAATTGGTCGGAGCGGAGAGATTTGAACTCTCGACCCCCAGTCCCCCAGACTGGTGCGCTAACCAGGCTGCGCTACGCTCCGATCCGCTTCAATCCCGCCCGTCCCCAGGGGGACCGCGCAGGCCTCCAGCCGCCTGATCTGCCGAGCAAATTGCGGCATCGGACGGCTGATGGTCCCCGACGGCCCAAAGGGCAGCAAGGGTCGCGGACACGGGTACTCGACACACCGATGGCCGTCAAGGAACTTGGGGCCTGCCCGGAGGCTGCACCAATACGAGCCGGCCGATTTACCCCGTAGGGATAGGCACCTCGCGTAAGGCTAGCGGCAAAGCACCATCCGCGGTAAATCCACGGACGCCCAATTCATGTGCCGGAACGGCCAGACCCCATTTCGCGGAGGAAAACCCTATGACAATGACGCTTGAACAGGTTGCAGAGGCGATGGTCGCGCCTGGCAAGGGCATTCTTGCCGCCGACGAGAGCACCGGCACAATCAAGCGCCGCTTCGACAGCATCAAGGTCGAGAACACCGAGGAGAACCGCCGCGATTACCGCGAGATGCTGTTCCGCTCGACCGATGCCATGAAGACTGCCATCTCGGGCGTCATTCTCTTCGACGAGACCATTCGCCAGAAGGCCAAGGACGGCACGCCGCTCGCAAAGATCATCGCCGACACGGGCGCGCTGCCCGGCATCAAGGTCGACGGCAGCACCAAACCGCTTCAATTTTGCCCCGGTGAGGTCGTCACCGAAGGTCTCGACGGCCTGCCCGGCCGCGTGAAGGAGTATGTCGGCCTCGGCGCGAAGTTCGCCAAGTGGCGCGCCGTGATCGATATCGGCCAGGGCATGCCCTCCTACACCTGCATCAAAGCGAACACGCATCTCCTGGCGCGCTATGCCGCGATCTGCCTCGAGGGCGGGCTCGTGCCGATCGTCGAGCCTGAAGTGCTCATGGATGGCGCGCACGACATCGACCGCTGCGCCGAAGTCACCGAGTGGGTGCTCAAGGAGGTCTACCAGGATCTCTACTACAATCGCGTGGTGCTCGAGCAGACGATCCTCAAGCCGAACATGGTCATCGCCGGCAAGAAGTCGGCGCGCCAGGCGAGCCGGGAGGAAGTGGCGGAGAAGACCATCAAGGTGCTGAAACGCTGCGTGCCATCGGCCGTGCCGGGCATCGCCTTCCTTTCCGGCGGACAGTCCGACGAGGACGCGACGGCGCACCTCCATCTCATGAACGCCATGGGCGGACTGCCGTGGAAGCTCTCGTTCTCGTACGGTCGCGCGCTGCAGGCCGCCGCGCTCAAAGCGTGGAGCGGTAAGCCCGAGAATTTCGCCGCCGGCCAGCGCGCATTCAGCCATCGCGCGAAGATGAATGGCCTCGCTTCAGCCGGAAAGTGGAGCGAGAAAGAGGAGAAGGCCGTCGCGTAAGCCGGCACTTCAAACGGGGGTCTGCGTACGATGCGGGAAAGGCGTTGGACCTCGGCCGCATTGCTCGCGCTGCTCCTGGCCTTCTGCGCCGCGTTCGCCGCCACGGCTCAGGACTTCGTTGAGCGCAATGCCATGAGCCGCGATGAGATCATCGCGGCTTTTGTCGACCAGCAGCTCTCCGGCATCTATCCGAGTGGCACACCCTGGAGCGAGCTGATCCGCTCCGATGGCTCGAGCGACTACCGCGAAGGCGGAAACCGGCGGGAAGGCAGCTGGTGGTTTCACAGCAATAACTTCTGCTTTCGTTATGACCTGCCGCTTTCCGGTGGTTGCTTCCGCGTCGTGCGCATCGGCACGAACTGTTACGAGCTCTACGCCGTGAACCCCGGCGAGCTGTCGGCGCCCGGTCCGCAGGTCGGGGCGAGCTGGAACGGCCGCATGTGGCGCGACGATGCGGCGGCGACGTGCGAGGAGCGACCCAGCTCCTAAGCAAGTCCATCCAGCAGGCGCTCCTGCCGGCATAGCACCACGATAGCGGCGGAAGCCCCCTTTCCGGCAGCCGGCGGAAACAGATTAGTGCGGCTGGAGGAATTTTGCGCGATAGCGACCGTCGGCACCGGCGACGAACAGCTCCTTCACCTGCGGATGGCGCAGCGGCGTGCCGGTCGTATCCGGCAGCAGGTTCTGCTCCGAGACATACGCGACGTACTCGGTATCTGCATTCTCGGCGAGCAGGTGATAGAAGGGCTGCTCCTTCTTCGGCCGGATCTCCTCGGGGATCGACTCCCACCATTCCTCGGTCGAGTTGAAGACCGGATCGACGTCGAAGATGATGCCTCGGAACGGGTAGATCCGATGGCGCACGACCTGTCCAAGCTGGAACTTGGCCAGCTTCATGCCGCGGTCGGCCCGGCGTGATTTAGGAGGCTTTGCTGAACTCATATCGCGAGGTATCGCCAATCCGGCTTCGATCTGTCAATGGGCGGCTCCGCTTACCGGGTGTCCTGCAATGGGAGCCCCGCACTAAAGGACTACCGCGCACATCCAGAGCATCCTAGATTGCCGCCCAAAGATCCGTGGTGCTCGCGTTAGTTTGCGGCGCGGCCCAGCTAACATCACGCGACAGGCGAGGGAGTGAGACGAAACATGCGTCACGGCGGCAAAATCCTGATCGACCAGCTTGAATCCCAGGGCGCGACGGCAGCGTTCACAGTGCCGGGCGAGAGCTTTCTTGCCGCCCTCGACGGCCTTCACGACTCGAACCGCATCAAGACCGTGATCTGCCGCCAGGAGGGTGGCGCGGCTATGATGGCGGAGGCCTGGGGCAAGGTCACAGGTGAGCCCGGTATCTGCTTCGTCACGCGCGGGCCCGGCGCCGCCAACGCCATGAGCGGCCTGCATGTCGCGCAGCAGGACTCGACGCCGATGATCATGTTCCTCGGCCTACCGGGCGAGAAACACGAGGACCGCGAGGCCTTTCAGGAGATCGAGACCAAGCAGCTTTTCTCGTCGTTCGTGAAGTGGGCAGCCGTGATCCGCTCGACGGCGCGCATACCCGAGTACGTCAGCCACGCCTATCACGCTGCGAAGAACGGGCGCCCCGGGCCGGTGGTGCTGGGCCTGCCCGAAGACATGCTTTCGAGCACGGGAGAAGCTCCCGATGCGAAGCCCGCGCGCTTTGCACAACCCGCACCGAGCACGGGAGACATGGACGAGCTGAAGGCCGCCCTGTCGAAGGCCAAGCGACCAGTGATGATCATCGGCGGGCCCGGCTGGAGCCGCGACATTCAAAAGAGCGTCGAAGCCTTCGCGGAACGCTACGACATGCCGGTCGCGGCGGCCTTCCGCTATCAGGACTACATGGACAACCGGCATCCGAACTATGTCGGGCATGCCGGCATCGGGCTCGATGCCAAGCTTTCGAGCGCGATCAAGGGCGCCGACGTGCTCATCGTCATCGGCGCGCGCCTCGGCGAGATGACGACCTCTACCTACACGCTGCTCGACATCCCCAACCCAAGCCAGTTTCTCGTGCACGTTCATCCTTCCGGCAACGAGCTCGGCTCGGTCTATCGCGCCGACATTCCGATCAATGCCACGGCCGAAACCTTTGCGCGCGCGCTCGACGGCCTCGGCAAGCCGGCTGCAACGCCATGGAGCGGCCTGCGCAAGGAGCTGCGTGCGAGCTATGAGGAGTCTCTGAAGCCGCTAGCGACGCCGGGCGCTGTGCAGTTCGCGGAGGTCGTGCGGACGGTTTCGGAGATGATGCCCGAGAACGGCATCGTGACGAATGGCGCCGGCAACTATGCCGGCTTCGTGCACAAGTACACGCAATACAAGGGCTACAAGAGCCAGCTCGCGCCGACTTCCGGGTCAATGGGCTACGGCCTGCCGGCAGCGATCGCCGCCAAGCTCGCCGATCCGACCTGCACGGTCGTCAACTACGCCGGCGATGGCTGCTTCATGATGACGGGGCAGGAGTTCGCGACAGCCGTGCAGTACGGGCTCAACGTGATCACGATCATTGCCAACAACGGCATGTACGGCACCATCCGCATGCATCAGGAGAAGACCTACCCGAGCCGCGTGGTCGGCACCGAACTCGTCAACCCGGACTTCGCGGCGTATGCACGCGCATTCGGAGGGCACGGCGAGACCGTCGAACGCACGGAGGACTTCAAGCCCGCTTTCGAGCGGGCGCTCAAAGCTGGCAAGCCGGCGATCATCGAGTGCCGCCTCGATCCGGAGGCGCTCACGCCGCGCCAGACCTTGAGCCAGATCCGCCAGTCCGGCGGCAAGAAGTAAACGGCCTGAAAGCATCGGATCATGCGGCCGCCGGGCGGGTGCCATGGCGGCCGCTGCCATTTTGAGCAATCCGAGCCAAAGATGTAAAAAAGCAATTAATTTAATATTCGCCCCGTTTACCAATCACATTGCTAACAATCGACTAAGTCCGCCAAATGTATTACTCAATATACACCACGAGATAAGACACAGCGGGGCGCAAGTCATGGATCATCGCGCAAATCTGGAGGCTGTCGGCCGCCTTGGGCGGGCTGCCCGGATCGGTGCAATGATCTGCCTTCTGGTGGCTTGTGCCCTGCTGGTGAGTTCCCTGATGTCGGCGAACCGGGTCGTTGCCGATATCCAAAGCCCTCTGAACACCTCCGCGCAGAGCTTTTGAACACCCACTTCGATCACCGACTCTCTCACTCCGCTCATCTGACATCTCCTGCAAAAACTAGCCCCCGCTTCATCGCGAAGCGGGGGCTTTTTTAATGCCGAGATTCTCGCGGCGCGCGTCAGAAGCCGAGCATGGCTTCGATCGGTCCCTTGGGCAGCGGAACGAGGAACCACTTCTCGAACATCACGAAGAAGAAGATTGGGACGCCGAGGGCGACCCCGATCGCACGGAGCACGCTCTCGCCACCAACGAAGATCATGAAGAAGAAGATGAACGCCGCCGACGCGGTGTAGAGTCCAATGAACTGGACGGCCCCCACGTAGATGATTGCAGGAACAAGTACGGTGATCACACGGCCGATCGCTGACCGCGAAACGAAGGAATCGCTCAGGCCGTCGCCTTTACCCATGACGGCCTTAAGCAGGATGGAGATGCTGGCCGTCGCCAGTACCACAGCGATGTAGAACGGAAAGTAACCCGCGCGCGGTCCCTCACCTTCGGCCCAGCCGATGCCTAGCCGAACACTATCGTAGATGATGATCGCGCTGATGCCGAGCAGCAGAAGCGCCACCACAATCTCGAGCACACGGTTCGAAACCAGCGATGGCTCGTCCGACGCATCCTCTTGCTCGCGCATAACTTGCTCCTCGACTTTATGGGCGGCCTTCGCGTCCGCCCCACCCTGCGATGCGAAGGCCGCCGCCGAGGCCACTAGGCTTCGGCAGAACGCTTTATCTTCCTGCCGCCAGGAAGCCCGCTGACTTCATCAGCTCATAGTGGCGCTTCTCTGCCGCTTCGACCCACTTGGCGTACTCGTCCCCCGTCATAAAGGTGTTGTTGAAGGCGCCCTTCTCCATGAACTCCTTCCAGTCGGGTGTCTCTCGCACCTTCTTGAAGAGATCGACGTAGAAGGCGACCTGCTCCTTGGTCACGCCGGCCGGCATGAAGATGCCACGCAGCATCTGATAGTCGACGTCCACGCCCGACTCCTTGCAGGTCGGGATGTCGGACCAAGCCATCGTGTCCGTCACTTTCGTGGTGTAGCTGCTGCGCTTGTCGTCGAAGATGCAGAGCGGCCTCAGGCCCCCCGCGCGCCACTGAGCTACGGCCTCGATGGGATTGTTGACCGTCGAGTCCACGTGCTTGCCAACGAGCTGCACGGCGACCGCGCCGCCGCCCGCGAAAGGCACGTACGTGAATTTCTTGCCGCCCGTCACGCTTTCCAGCGCCACGGTAATGATCTGGTCTTCTTGTTTCGAGCCGGTGCCGCCCATCTTGAATTGCTTGTCGGCGCCGGCCTTTACAGCCTCGATGTAGTCCTTGGCTGTCTTGTAAGGGGTATCGCTGTTCACCCAGAGGACGAACTGGTCCAGCGCCAGCATCGCGACGGGCGTCATCTCCTTCCAATTGAATGGAACACCGGTCGCCATTGGAGTCGTGAAGAGATTCGAGAGTGTGATGATGATCTGGTGAGCATCACCCTTGCTCTTCTTCACCTCGAGAAAGCCTTCGGCACCCGCGCCGCCGGCCTTGTTGATGACGACGATGGGCTGCTTCATCAGATTGTGCTTGCCGACGACGCCCTGAATGAACCGCGCCATCTGATCAGCGCCGCCACCCGTGCCGGCGGGAATGATGAACGTCACTTGCTTGGTCGGCTCCCAAGCCTGTGCCGGTAGGGCGGCGCCCGCGAGCAACGTCGCGCCCGCCAGAACGGCCCAGGCAAGACGGCGGCCCAACATCGTGCGTCGAAAGTCCATTGTCGTTTCCTCCTTTTCATCTGCCTCCATTTTTGAGGCCTTCTTGCCGCCGCCGATTTCGGAGGCGGAATTGCTTGTGCTCGATGGCTCGGATTTGCGCTCCCTATGCGGCTGTCGCCGAGCGTGCGTGCCCGAAGCGGGCCTTGAGCGCGCTTGCGAGCGGCCAAATCAGCATCGCGAGACCCAGCGACATAATCGTCGCAACGAGCGGATTGGCCCAGAAGATGGAAAGATTGCCCTGCGAGAGCAGCATGCTCTGGCGGAAGGCTTCCTCGGCTTTATCGCCGAGCACGATCGCGAGAACCAGTGGCGCCAGCGGATACCGCAGCTTGTTGAAGACGTAACCGACGACGCCGAACACCAGCATCATCCAGACGTCGAACATGTTGTTGTTCACGGTGTAGGCGCCGATAGCGCAGATTACCAGGATGACCGGTGCAATGATGGAAAAGGGAATGCGCAGGATCGCCGCGAACATCGGCACGCACGTCAGCACCACGATGAGACCGACGATGTTACCGAGATACATGGACGCGATAAGGCCCCACACGAACTCCTTCTGCTCGACGAAGAGCAGCGGCCCTGGCTGCAGGCCCCAAATGAGAAGCCCCCCGAGCAGAACCGCAGCCGTCGGCGAACCCGGAATGCCGAGCGTCAGCATCGGAAGGAGGGCACTGGTTCCGGCGGCATGAGCCGCAGTCTCCGGCGCCACAACGCCCTCCATCTCGCCCTTGCCGAAGTTGGCGCCTCGCGGTGACATGCGCTTGGCGAGGCCGTAGCTCATGAACGACGCGGGCGTCGCGCCGCCCGGCGTAATGCCCATCCAGCAGCCGATGATGCAGCTCCGGATCGAGGTCACCCAGTAGGCAAGGAGTTTTTTCCAGGTGGTCAACACGACGGTCAGACGCAGCTTCGCTTCTGAGCCCTGGAACTTGAGCCCGTCTTCCATCGACGAGAGGATCTCGCCGATACCGAAAAGCCCGATCACAGCGATGAGGAAGTCGAAACCACCGAGGAGCTCATCGTATCCGAACGTCATGCGGAGCTGCCCGGTAACGCCGTCCATGCCGACAGCCGCGAGCGCGAAACCAAGGGCCATGGCGGCGAGCGTTTTCGAGGCGCTGCCTCGGCCCATGCCGACGAAGCTCGCGAACGTGAGAAAGAATACCGAGAAGAACTCTGCAGGGCCGAATTGCAGCGCAAATCGCGCAATAACCGGCGCCAGGAAGGTAATGACGACGACAGCGACGAAGGCGCCGACGAAAGAAGAGGTGAAGGCCGCCGTCAGCGCCTCATCGGCTCGGCCCTGACGCGCCATGGGGTGCCCATCGAACGTCGTCGCCACCGACCAGGGCTCGCCTGGGATATTGAACAGGATGGAGGTAATGGCCCCGCCGAACAGCGCTCCCCAGTAAATGCAGGAGAGCATGATGATCGCTGAAGTCGGTGGCATGGAGAAGGTGAGGGGCAACAGGATCGCGACGCCATTTGCGCCACCCAATCCCGGTAGAACACCGATGACGACCCCGAGAACGATGCCGACAAACATCAGGGCGAGGTTGTAAGGGGTCAGTGCGATACTGAACCCCTGCATCAACGATGCGATCTCTTCCACATTCCCTCCGCAGGCCAGCGTTCCGCCCTGGTGCGGGGAAGAAGGTGCTTGGGCCTCAGACCCTCGTGCCTCGTACCCCGCCCTGCCCGTCGTTGCGAGCCCATCGCCGAAGCCGGTTAAGTCCGGTTTTGCAGTTCGGTGATGTATCAGTTTGGCATACCATATACCCCTTCTAAGCGACGTGACAAGAAGCTGCTACGCAGGCGCAGCGAGACGACGACTGACGAGATCGTCACGCGAGCTAGCCAAACTTTAGAATAGCAACTAATGCCGATGCCATCGGCGTTTCTTGCGCACTGCAGCAATTCGGTCGACACATGATTTCGGCGCGCCGTCGTGCAAATCGTACGCACGTGCACCATAAGGGGCTTGAACTCACGGCGCTTGCCGCTCTATGGTATACCAAGAACCACAGCCGCCCGGCCTAACCGCCACCGAGGTGAGCCTTGTCAGATACTCAAATCCGAATTGCTCCGATCGTCGAGAGCCTGAGCCTCAAGGCCAAGGCGTACACAGCGCTCAAGTCTGCGATCATGCAGATGAACATCTATGACGACAACGCCGAACTCAAGCTCGACGAGCGCGATCTATCCGCTCGCTTCGGCGTCTCGCGCACCCCGCTGAGGGAAGCGCTTGCGCAGCTGGACTCCGAGGGCCTCGTGCGCATCGTACCGCGCAAGGGCATTTTCATCGTCCGTCGCACCAAGGCCGAGATCCTCGAGATGATCACCGTGTGGGCCGCGCTCGAGAGCATGGCCGCACGCCTTGCAACGAAGGAAGCGAGCGACGAAGAGCTCGCGAGTCTGCACGATCTCGTCGACACCTTCTCGACCGACAAGGTCGCGGCAAAGATGGGCGAGTATTCCGACGCCAACATCCTCTTTCATCAGGCGATCATCAAGCTCGGAAAATGCGGTCTGATCGCCGAGATGTCGGAAGCTCTGTTCTTCCATGTCCGGGCCATTCGCCAGCGCACGATCTTCGAGGATGATCGTGCGCGGCGCTCGATCGTCGATCACAAGGAGATCGTCGCGGCGCTCGAAGCCCGCGATACCGAGCGGGCGGAGCGCCTCGTACGTGAGCACACATTGAAGCTGCGCGATCATGTGGAGCGGTTCGTCAAGATCGACTGACGCCGGCGATGGGTGAGGCGGCCGGACACATCAACGAGAACACAACTGCGTGGGAAGGGAAACATAATGTCAGCAACAGCCCAGAACGCTGAGACGGCGACGGGAGCCGGCGAGCAGGAGCTCACTGACGGCTTCAACCTCATCATCGATGCGCTGAAGCTAAACAGCCTCGACACGATCTACGGCGTGCCCGGCATCCCGATCACGGATTTCGGCCGCATGGCGCAGGCCGCGGGCATTCGCGTCATCTCGTTCCGACACGAGCAGAATGCCGGATATGCGGCGTCGATCGCCGGCTTCCTCACGAAGAAGCCGGGCATCTGTCTCACGGTGTCAGCACCGGGCTTTCTCAACGGCCTCACTGCACTCGCACACGCCACGACGAACTGCTTCCCGATGATCCTGATCTCGGGCTCGTCCGAACGCGAGATCGTCGACCTGCAGCAGGGCGACTACGAGGAGATGGATCAGCTTGCGATCGCGAAGCCGCTCTGCAAGGCGGCGTACCGCGTGCTACACGCGCAAGACATCGGCATTGGTATTGCGCGCGCAATCCGCTCGGCCGTCTCGGGCCGCCCCGGCGGTGTGTATCTCGATCTGCCGGCAAAGCTCTTCGGCCAGGTCATGAATGCCGAAGCGGGCCGCAAATCGCTCGTGAAGGTCATCGACCCGGCACCGGCGCAGATCCCGGCCCCCGACGCCGTGAAGCGTGCGCTCGATGTTCTGAAAAGCGCGAAGAAGCCCCTCATCATTCTCGGCAAGGGCGCAGCTTATGCTCAGGCCGACGACGCGATCCGCTCGTTCGTCGAGAAGAGCGGCGTTCCCTTCCTGCCCATGAGCATGGGTAAGGGTCTGTTGCCCGACACGCATCCGCTCTGCGCGGGTGCTGCGCGCTCGACCGTGCTCAAGGACAGCGATGTCGTGATGCTGATCGGCGCTCGGCTCAACTGGCTGCTCTCGCACGGCAAAGGCAAGACGTGGGGCGACGCGCCGAAGAAGTTCATCCAGATCGATATCGAGCCGCGTGAGATGGACTCGAACATCGAGATCGTCGCACCGGTCGTCGGCGACATCGGCTCCTGCGTTCAGGCGCTGCTCGACGGCATGGATACGAAGTGGCCCGTGCCTCCTGCGGACTGGACGGGCGCTGTCGCCAAAAAGCGCGACGAGAACATCGCGAAGATGGCGCCGCGCCTGATGAACAACAACTCGCCGATGGACTACCACGGCGCGCTCGGCGTGCTGCGCACCGTCATCAAGGAGCGCCCCGACGCGATCCTTGTGAACGAGGGTGCCAACACGCTCGATCTCGCGCGCGGCATCATCGACATCTACCAGCCGAGAAAGCGCATCGACGTCGGCACCTGGGGCGTCATGGGCATCGGCATGGGCTATGCCATCGCCGCGGCCATCGAGACCGGCAAGCCCGTGCTGGCCGTCGAAGGCGACAGCGCCTTCGGCTTCTCCGGCATGGAGATCGAGACCATCTGCCGGTACAAGCTGCCGGTCTGCATCGTCATCTTCAACAATGACGGCATCTATCGCGGCACCGACGTCAACAAGGCGGGCGACGACCCGGCAACGACGGTGTTCGTCAAGGGTTCGCGCTACGACCGCATGATGGAAGCCTTCGGCGGCGTCGGCGTTAACGCAACCTCGCCGGATGAACTCAGGCGCGCAGTGAATGCCGCGATGGACTCGGGCAAGCCCACACTCATCAACGCAGTTATCGACCCCGCTGCCGGCAGCGAAAGCGGCCGCATCGGCAATCTGAATCCGCAAAGCGCATTGAAGAAGAAGTAAGGGAGAGAGCATTCATGAAAGCGCTCGCAGGCGTCCGTATTCTCGACTTCACGCACGTTCAATCCGGACCGACGTGCACCCAGCTTCTCGCGTGGTTCGGGGCCGACGTGATCAAGGTCGAACGTCCCGGCACCGGCGACATCACGCGCGGCCAGCTCATGGACGTGCCGAACGCGGACAGCCTCTATTTCACGATGCTGAACCACAACAAGCGCTCGATCACGCTCGACACCAAGAACAAGACGGGCAAGGAAGTGCTCGAGCGCCTGATCAAGACATGCGATGTACTGGTCGAGAATTTCGGCCCTGGCGTGCTCGACCGCATGGGCTTCCCCTGGGAGACCATTCATCAGCTGAACCCGCGCATGATCGTCGCCTCGATCAAGGGTTTCGGTCCGGGGCCTTATGAGGACTGCAAGGTCTACGAGAACGTCGCGCAGTGCACGGGCGGCGCCGCCTCGACGACCGGCTTCCGCGAAGGCCTGCCGCTCGTGACGGGCGCGCAGATCGGCGACAGCGGCACGGGCCTCCACCTCGCCCTCGGCATCGTGACGGCACTCTATCAGCGCACGCATTCGGGCAAGGGGCAGCGCGTGACCTGTGCCATGCAGGACGGTGTGCTCAATCTCTGCCGCGTGAAGCTGCGCGACCAGCAGCGCCTCGCTCACGGCCCGCTCACCGAGTACAGCCAGTTCGGCGAAGGCGTGCCCTTCGGTGCCGCAGTGCCGCGCGCCGGCAATGACTCGGGCGGCGGTCAGCCCGGCCGCATCCTCAAGTGCAAGGGCTGGGAGAACGACCCCGACGCCTACATCTACTTCATCACGCAGGCGCCGGTTTGGGAGAAGATCTGCGATGTGATCGGCGAACCTGGCTGGAAGACCGATCCGGACTTCGCGACGCCGAAGGCGCGACTGCCGCGGCTCAATCAGATCTTTGGCCGCATCGAGGACTGGACATCGACCAAGACCAAGTTCGAGGCCATGGACATCCTCAATGAGTTCGACATCCCGTGCGGGCCGATCCTCTCGATGAAAGAACTTGCCGAGGACCAGTCGCTGCGCGCGACGGGGACGGTCGTCGAGGTCGATCATCCCAAGCGCGGCAAGTATCTCTCGGTCGGCAACCCGATCAAGCTGTCGGACTCGCCGGCCGACGTGAAACGCTCGCCGCTGCTCGGCGAGCACACCGAGGAAGTGCTACGTGACGTGCTCGGTTACTCAGTGGATGAGGTCGCCTCGATCAAGGCATCCGGCGCGACCGAACCACCGCCGAAGCGCGTTGCGGCGGAATAACGGGGTCATTTTCTGTCGCGTGCGTTCAAATCGAGAATGAAACTCGCATGCTAGGCAATGGCAATGCGGGGACCAGGGAGAGACAGCAAGCGATGCGTATCGTTGTCCATGGCCAAGAGGCCTTTGGTAAGGCCGTGCTCGAGAAACTTCTCGAGCGCGGCGAGAATGTCGTGGCAGTGTGCTGCGCGCCGGACAAGGCCGGCCGCCCTGAGGATCCGCTCAAGGTATTCGCCGCGGAGAAGGGCCTTCCCGTTCATCAGCCGAAGAGCTGGAAGACGCCGGAAGCGCTCGAGCTCATGAAGTCATTCAATGCGGACGTCTGCCTCATGGCCTACGTCCTGCTGTTCATCCCGCAGCCGGTGCTCGACGCGCCGCGGCTTGGCACTTTTCAGTACCATCCCTCGCTGCTGCCGGCGCACCGCGGGCCGTCGTCCATCAACTGGCCGATCGCCATGGGCAAGACGCGCACGGGCCTTACCATCTTCTGGCCCGACGAGGGCTTGGACGAAGGCCCCATCCTGATCCAGAAGTCCGTCGAGGTCGGCCCCGACGAGACCCTCGGCGATGTGTACTTCAAGAAGCTCTTCCCAATGGGCGTCGACGCCATGATGGAGGGCCTCGATCTCGTGAAGGCGGGCGTCATCCTCAAGCACAAGCAGAACCTCACCGCCGGCTCCTACGAGAGCTGGTTCAAGAAGGACATCGCCGAGCTCGATTGGTCGAAGCCGGTCGCCGAGAACTACAACATCATTCGCGCGGCGAACCCCGCACCCGGCGCCTGGACAACGCTCAAGGGCGCCAAGCTCGATATATTCGATGCCGCGCGCACGAGTGGCAGCGGCAAGCCCGGTGAGGTGCTCGCGATCTCCGATGAAGGGATCACCATCGCCGGCAACGGCGGCGCGATCCTCGCGAAGCGCATCAAGACACCCGAAACGAAGAAGATCAGCGCTGCCGAGTGGGCGAAGTCCGTCGGCCTCGTGGTCGGCGATGTCTGCGCGCCCCCTCAGCCCAAGGCACCCGCCTGAGTTCACAGCGCGCCGACGGCCGCGGCAGAGTCTCGCGTCCGCCGGCTAAAGCAACGGACTTGAAATTCACCTGAGTCCGGGCCTAGGCGGGGAGTGAATTTTAAGTCCAAAGTTGCTTTAGAACACAATGACTCTAAAGCGCCTTTGGACCTTGAATGCGACTTCGAGCCCAGCCCACGTGCAGGTCGCATTCAAGGTCCGACGCTTTAGGCGACACATGAGAGACGCGCCTCGGCTCACAGAGCTCGATCTGAGCGCACGCCCGCAACGCCCATCCGCTGGAGACCATCCATGGCCGTAAAATCCGACATCGAAATTGCACGCGAAGCGAAGAAGAAGCCCATCCAGCAGATCGGCGCTGGCTTAGGCATCGGCAGCGAGCATCTACTTCCCTTCGGCCACGACAAGGCGAAGGTGTCTGCGGAATTCATCAAGTCGCTGGAGAGCAAGAAAAGCGGCAAACTCATCCTCGTCACCGCGATCAACCCAACACCGGCGGGCGAAGGCAAGACTACGACGACCGTCGGCCTCGGCGATGGCCTCAATGCGATCGGGAAGAAGGCCGCGATCTGCCTGCGCGAACCATCGCTCGGCCCTTGCTTCGGCATGAAAGGCGGCGCGGCCGGCGGTGGTTATTCCCAGGTCGTGCCCATGGAGGACATCAACCTCCACTTCACTGGCGACTTCCACGCGATCACAAGCGCGCACAATCTGCTCTCGGCGCTGATCGACAATCATATCTATTGGGGTAATTCCCAGAACATCGACACGCGCCGCGTCGTCTGGCGCCGCGTCATGGATATGAACGACCGGGCCCTGCGCGAAATCGTCTGCTCGCTCGGCGGCGTCGCCAACGGCTTCCCGCGTGAGGCGGGCTTCGATATCACGGTCGCCTCCGAAGTCATGGCGATCCTCTGCCTCGCGAGCGACCTTGCCGATCTCGAGAAGCGCCTCGGCGATATCATCATCGCCTATCGCCGCGACCGCACACCTGTCTACGCACGCGACATCAAGGCCAATGGCGCCATGACGGTGCTGCTCGCGCAGGCCATGCAGCCGAACCTCGTGCAGACGCTCGAGAACAACCCGGCGTTCATTCACGGCGGTCCCTTCGCCAACATCGCGCACGGCTGCAATTCGGTCGTCGCGACGAAGACCGCGTTGAAGCTCGCGGACTACGTCGTCACGGAAGCGGGCTTCGGCGCCGATCTCGGAGCTGAGAAGTTCTTCGACATCAAGTGCCGCAAGGCCGGGCTTACGCCGGCAGCCGCCGTGATCGTCGCGACCGTCCGCGCGCTCAAGATGAACGGCGGCGTCAAGCGCGAGGATCTCGGCGCCGAGAACATCGAGGCCGTGAAGAAGGGCCTCGCCAATCTCGGTCGGCATATCGAGAACGTGAAGAGCTTCGGCGTTCCCGCCGTCGTCGCCATCAATCATTTCATCTCGGATACGGACGCCGAGATCGCCGTCGTGCAGGAGTTCGCCAAGTCACAAGGCTCGGAGGCCTTCCTGTGCAAGCACTGGGCGCAGGGCTCAAAGGGCATTGAGGCGCTCGCGCGCCGCGTCGTCGAGATCGCTGACAGCGGCTCCTCGAAGTTTGCACCGCTCTATCCGGACGAGCTGGGCCTTTTCCAGAAGGTCGAGACGATCGCGAAGAAGATCTACCGCGCCGGCAGCGTCTCGGCGGACAAAAGCGTGCGCGATCAGCTCAAGACCTGGGAAGACATGGGCTACGGCAATCTGCCGATCTGCGTGGCCAAGACCCAGTACTCGTTCACGACAGATCCCAACCTGCGCGGCGCGCCGGTCGACCACGTCGTGCCGATCCGCGAGGTGCGGCTCTCCGCCGGTGCCGGGTTCATCGTCGCAATCTGCGGTGAGATCATGACCATGCCCGGGCTGCCGAAGGTTCCAGCTTCTGAGACGATCCGTTTCAATGATGCGGGACAGATCGAGGGACTTTTCTAGCCCGTCGACGTCTCCGGCACTGTCACAAAAAGCGGTCAAAGTATTCGTCAGCGCACCCTCCCGAAAGAGGGTGCGCTGCAGCGTATCTGCACCGTCTAAACCATCCGGCCAAATGTCTGGACAACGGGTTGCATTCCCTGCGAAAAGACCTCAATGTATCTGAATGGATGATGTGTAGGCCACATCCGCAAACGGCAGTCAGCGAGCGAGCTGCCGAGGATGTATCAGGGAGGTTGGTTTGCAGACTATGGCGGAGGGGGCGGTTAGGCCCCTGAGCGGTGAAGCCTTATCCGGCCAGACGGCTGCGAAAACAGGCAAGCCTGTTCTCGAGATCGAGAATCTGAGCGTCCAGTTCCGCTCCTCGCACGGGCTCGTGCGCGCAGTCGAGAACGTCGGGTATTCGGTACACCCGGGCGAGATGGTCGCCATTGTCGGTGAATCCGGCTCTGGCAAGTCCGTTTCCGCGCTGACCATTATGCGCCTGCTCGCCCAGACGGCCGAGATCACGTCCGGCACCATCGTCTTCGACGGCCGCGACCTCCTGAAGCTCTCCGACGAAGAGATGCGCCGCATTCGCGGCCACCACGTCTCGATGATCTTCCAGGAGCCCATGACTTCGCTGAACCCGGTCCTCAGGATCGGGCTTCAGATCATGGAGCCGCTTTTCATTCATCTGAAGATGACGCCCGACGAGGCGAAGGCCCGCGCCGTCGAGCTTCTCACGCTGGTCGGCATCACCGACCCCGAGAGCCGGCTCGAGCAGTATCCGCACCAGCTTTCCGGCGGCATGCGGCAGCGCGTCATGATCGCGATCGGTCTCGCCTGCAATCCCAAGCTGCTGATCGCTGACGAGCCGACGACGGCGCTCGACGTGACCATCCAGGCGCAGATCCTCGAGCTGATGAAGGATCTCTCGCGGCGTCTGGGCATCGCCGTCATCATTATCACGCACAATCTCGGGATCGTGGCGCGCTACGCCGATCGCGTGAACGTCATGTATGCCGCGCGCATCGTCGAGAGTGGCACGGCGGAAGAAGTGTTCGGCAACGCGCGCCATCCCTACGCGCGCGGCCTCCTCTCGGCCGTCCCACGCCTCGACCGTGGCCGCGCCATGCGGCTACAGACCATCGAAGGGGCGCCGCCGAACCTGCTTAAGCCCCCCGCGGGATGCCGCTTTCGGCCGCGTTGCCGCTTTGCGATCGACAAGTGCGAGATCAATCCGCCCCTCGTCGAGATCGAGAAGGGCCATCGCGCGGCTTGCCATCGCTCGAACGAGTTGGAGAAGATCGATCGGCCAACGGCGAGCAGCCATGAGGCCATCAGCGCTGTGGCGAGCAGCACCAGCGGTCCGATCCTGCAGCTTCAGGATGTGACGAAGTTCTTCCCCATCGGCGGCGGATTGTTCCAGCCGAAGAAGCTCGTACGCGCCGTCAACAAGGTGACGCTCGACATCGCGCCCGGCGAGACGTTGGGCCTCGTCGGTGAATCGGGCTGCGGCAAGTCCACGCTCGGCCGGGTGGTGCTGCGCCTCGACGATCCAACCGACGGCAAGATCCTGTTCGAGGGCGCCGATCTCGCCAAAGCCAGCTCCGATGAGATGCTGGCCGTGCGCAAGAAGATGCAAGTCATCTTCCAGGATCCCTTCTCCTCGCTCAATCCGCGCATGACCGTCGGCGAGATCATCGCCGAGCCCATGCGCGTGCATCAGATCCTGCCGAAGGACAAAATCCACGATCGCGTGGCCGAGCTGCTCTCGCTCGTGGGGCTGCACGGTTACATGGCGGACCGCTATCCGCACCAGCTCTCCGGCGGCCAGCGCCAGCGCGTCGGCATCGCGCGCGCGCTCTCCGTCAATCCGAAGTTCATCGTGTGCGACGAGGCCGTCTCCGCGCTCGACGTTTCGATCCAGGGGCAGGTGATAAATCTGCTCGAGAGCCTGCAGCTGAAGCTGGGCTTGAGCTATCTCTTCATCGCCCACGATCTCGCCGTCGTCCGCCACATCTCGCACAAGGTCGCGGTGATGTATCTCGGCAAGATCGTCGAGTACGCGCCGGCCGACGAGCTGTTCGCCAATCCCAAGCATCCGTACACGCAGGCCCTGCTGGCAGCCGCACCCATTCCTGATCCGGTCATCGAGCGCACGCGCCCGCGCCGCATCATCACAGGTGAGCTGCCGAGTCCGCTGCGCCCGCCGCCGGGCTGTGTGTTCAATCCGCGATGTCCGATTGCAGTCGAGAACTGCCGCAAGGAAATTCCTGCGCTGCGGGAGCTTGGCCCGAAGCACTGGGTCGCCTGCAGCGAGGTCTAGTGCGTGCGCGATGGGATGTTCGCCGGTGACGGCGTGCCCAAGCGGACGAAATGCGTGACGCAAGTGAAGAAACAGAAGAATGGAAGCCTGACTTAAAGGTTTACCGAGGAGGACTGGGAATGAAGTGGAAGACAAACATTCTGGCACTCCCGCTAGCAGCGGCATTTGCTGTTGGCGGTCTGGCTGCCCCTGCCGTCGCTCAGACGCCAAAGAGTGGTGGCATTCTCAAGTTCGTCGTTCCCGACGAACCGCCGAGCTTCGACGGACATCGCGAAACGACGTTCGCGCTCATTCATCCGATCGCACCGTTCTACAGCGTGCTCATCCGTCCCGATCCGCAGGATCCCGACAATCCAGAGAAGTTCCAGTGCGACATCTGCACGGAAATGCCGAAGCCGACGGACGACGGCAAGACATTCACGTTCAAGATCCGCGACGGCCTCAAGTTCCATGACGGCTCCCCGCTGACGGCGAAGGACGTCCTGGCTACGTTCCAGCGCATCATCTTCCCGAAGGAAGGCATTTCGAGCGCCCGCGTCGCTCAGCTGGCGATGGTGGAGAGCGTCACGTCGCCCGACGACAAGACCATCGTCTTCAAGCTCAAGCATCCCTCGGGTGCATTCATCCCGGCGCTCGCCGCACCGTTCCACTTCATCTACTCGAAGGCGAAGCTGGACGCGGATCCGCGCTGGTACGAGCAGAATGTGATGGGTTCCGGCCCGTTCATCTTCGATGTCCGCGAAGCCGGCGCCCGCATCACGGGTAAAAAGAACCCCAACTATCATCATAAGGGCCAGCCGTACCTCGACGGCTTCGAGGCCATCTTCGCGAAGACCCAGACGCTGCGCGTCCAGGCCATCCGCGGTGATCAGGCCGCAGTCGAGTTCCGTGGTCTTCCGCCCAAGAGCCGCGACGATCTCGTTGCCGCACTCGGCAAGGACATCACTGTCCAGGAAAGCGACTGGAACTGCCTGCTGATCACGTCGCCCAACCATGAGCGCAAGCCCTTCGATGACGCCCGCGTGCGCCGTGCGCTGACGCTGGCCGTCGACCGCTGGGGCGGAGCACCGGCTCTCTCCAAGATCGCCATTGTCAAGACCGTCGGCGGCATTGTCTTCCCGAACCACCCGCTCGCGGCGACGAAGGAAGAGCTGCAGCAGATGGCCGGCTATGGGCCCGACATCAAGAAGTCGCGCGACGAAGCCCGTCGCCTGCTGAAGGAAGCCGGCCAGGAGAACCTCAAGTTCACGCTGGCCAACCGCGCCGTCGACCAGCCGTACACGATCGTCGGTACGTGGCTGATCGATCAGTGGAAGCAGATTGGCGTCGAGGTGACGCAGAAGGCCGAGGCAACCGGGCCGTTCTATGCCCAGCTCCGCTCTGGCAACTTCGATGTCGCACTCGACTTCAACTGCCAGTCGGTCGTGAACCCGCTTGCCGATACGACCAAGTTCCTTGGTACGAAGGCCGGCGACCAATACGGCCGCTACACGAACGCCAAGATCGAAGCTATCCACGACAAGATGAACAAGACCGCCGATGTTGCGGAGCAGCGGAAGCTTATGCGTCAGTTCGAGAAGATCGTGCTCGACGAAGAGGCGCACAACTCAATCTCGCTGTGGTGGTACCGCATCATCCCCCACCGCTCTTACATGAAGGGCTGGAAGATCAGCTCGAGCCACTACATCAACAATCAGCTCGACGTAGTCTGGCTGGACAAGTGATCTGTACTGGCTGACGCCACAAGAAACGGGCCACGGCTTACTGCCGTGGCCCATTGGCTAAATGATCCGCTCACGAGCTACCGAGGACGACAATGCTGCGCTATGTGATCAAGCGCCTGTTGCTGATGATTCCGACGCTGTTTGGCGCGGCGGTGCTCATCTTTCTGCTCATGCGCACGATCCCCGGCGACATCTGCTACCTGCGTCTGGCAGCGGGCGGTGGCTCGATCCCTCAGGATGTCCTGCTGAATTGCCGTCGCGAGCTTGGCCTCGATGAACCGATGCTCGTCCAATTCTGGGCCTTCATCAAAGGCCTGATAACGTTCGACTTCGGCAAGTCGATGTGGACCAACCGGCCCATCGTCGAAGAGATCGCTCTGCGCTTCCAGCTCTCGCTGCAGGTCGCCCTGATGGCGACTTTGACGGCGGTCCTGATCGCTATACCACTCGGCACCATCGCCGCCGTGAAACAGAATACGTGGATCGATTATTTCGTCCGCACGTTCACGATTGCGGGCATTGCCATGCCGTCCTTCTGGCTCGGCATTCTCATCATTCTCGGCATCCTCGTGACCAGCAAGGCATGGTTCGGAGTAGCTTGGATGCCACCGATCCGATACGTGCCGATCTGGCAGGACCCCTGGTACAATCTTTCCATGCTGATCTGGCCGGCGCTGGCCACAGGCTATCGCTATTCCGCCGTGGCAACACGCATGACGCGATCAGCCCTGCTCGAGGTTCTGCGCGAGGACTACGTGCGCACCGCGCGCGCCAAAGGCCTTTATGAAAAGCTCGTCATCAATCGCCACGCGCTGAGGAACGCATTGCTGCCCGTTGTGACCGTGGTCGGCATCGAATTCGCATTTCTCATGGGCGGTCTCGTGGTAACCGAGCAGGTCTTCAATCTCAACGGGCTCGGCAAGCTGTTCGTCGAGTCGGTTCTCAATCACGACTACGCAATGACCCAGTTCCTGGTGATGATGGTGGTCGCCATATTCGCATTTACGAATTTCGTGGTCGACATCTGCTATGCGTGGCTCGATCCGCGCATCCGCTACACTCGCTGAGTTGGAGAGCACTATGGCTACCGAAACTGCCTCTCCCAGCACGGTCATCGAAGACATTCCGCGCAAGCCGACGGTATTGGGCACGCTCGGCGCCTTCTGCCGGGACAATCCGCTCGGCGCTTTCGGCGGCTTCATCGTTATCACGATGTGCGTGATGGCGATTTTCGCGCCGCTGCTCACGAGCTATGACCCAACTGACAATGACTTCGGCGCGATGCTCTCTGCGCCCGACTGGGATCATTGGCTCGGAACGGACCAGTTCGGCCGCGATCTTCTATCGCGCATCATCTACGGCGCCCGCACGGCGCTCCTCGTTGGTTTCGTGTCGTCCTTCGTGGGTTGCTTCCTGGGCCTGATCCTCGGCGTCACTTCAGCTTACTTCGGCGGCCGCTTCGATCTGCTTTTCCAGCGCGTCATGGACGTATTCATGGCGTTCCCTCTGATCATTCTCGCCCTCGCCGTCGTCGCCATCTTCGGCACGGGCGTATTCAACGTTATCATCGCGATCACAATCCCCGTGATCCCGCGCGCCGCGCGCATCGTGCGCGCGAGCGCTCTCGCCATCCGCGAGATGCCCTACGTGGACGCCGCGCGCGCCAATGGCTTCAGCCATGCGCGTATCATCTTCCGCCACATGATGCCGAACGTGATGGCGCCGTTCCTGATCATTCTGACCGCGCAGGTCGGCCAGGCGATCCTCATTGAGGCTTCGCTCTCCTATCTTGGTCTTGGCGTGCAGGAGCCGGTGCCGGCGTGGGGCCTCATGCTTCGCGGCGGCGCGCAGGAATATGCCGAGAGCGCACCCTGGGTCGCGATCTTCCCCGGGCTCGCCATCACGCTCGCCGTATTCGGGTTCAATCTCTTCGGTGACTCGCTCCGCGACTGGCTCGACCCCAAGATGAAGACCTGAGGCCGCTCAGTCTCCGAGCGCCACGCCTTCGCGCCGCGGATCGGCACCACCTTCCAGGCGGCCAGCCCCGCGGCGCACGACAATCTGCGTGCCGGACGTCATGAGATCGAAGTCGATGCGGTGGCCGAAGGGCTTCAGTCGCAGCGCCTGCCAGATCGTCGAGCCCCACGCCCAAGGCCGCGTCAGGACTTCGTAGGCGGACGCCGTGGTCGACTCCAGCTCGAAGGCGCGGCCTTGACTACCGAAGTTCGCGAGCGTGACTGCGGCCTGCGCGTCCATTTCCCAGTCGATCAGCGCCACCAGCGATTTCACCACGTACAGGATGATCCGGCTCCCACCCGGCGATCCGAGAACGGCTTTGAGCTCGCCGTTGCTGTCGAGGACGATGGTTGGTGCCATGGAGCTACGGGGGCGCTTTCCGCCTTCGACGCGGTTGGCAATAGGCCGGCCCTGCGCGTCCGCCGGGCGGAATGAGAAATCGGTCAGCTGGTTGTTCAGCAGAAATCCGGCTGCCCAGATTCGCGAGCCGAACGCCGCCTCGATGGTCGTCGTCATCGCCACAGCATTGCCGGCGCCGTCAACGATCGAGACATGGCTTGTTCCCGTGGCTTCAACGGTAGCGTCCTCGCCGAAGATCTGCGCACCATCGGCGCCAGGTTGGCCGGCTTGGACGCGCCCGGCTGCACCGAGTGGTGCAATCAGCGCGCGGCGGCGCTCGAGATAGCTTGCCCCAAGCAGGCCTGAGGGGATCCGCACGAAATCGGGATCGGCGAGATAGCGATTGCGGTCCGCATAGGCGAGCTTCTCCGCCTCCGCGATGATGTGCAGTGCGCGCGTGTTGAGTGCAGCGCTCGGACCACGGCCGAGGTCGAAGGGCTCGATCATGCGCAGCGTCTGGCCGACTGTATGCGCGCCGGATGACGGCGGCCCCATGCCGCACACTCTGAAATCACGGTAGGGCACGCAAACGGCCTCGCGCTCGCGCGGCTGATAGCCCGCAAGGTCGGCGAGCGCAATATCGCCGGCAGGCGATGGTGCAGCCGCGACGGCGGCAACGATGCGATCGGCGGTCGGCCCCTCGTGCAACGCTCGCGCTCCATCGCGCGCGATATGCTCCAGCGTCTCGGCAAACTCCGGATTGCGCAGCTTATGCCCAGAATCCCAAGCTTTTCCGCTCGCATCGAAGAAGTAGCGCCGCGCCGCTGGCGCGAAAGCCTCGGCACCCATCCAGTCGAGCATCAGGGAAAGCCGCGGCGACACGAGGAAGCCTTCGCGCGCGAGTGTGATCGCCGGCGCGAAGAGCCGCGCCCAAGGCAAGCGTCCCTGCTGACGATGGGCGAGCTCGAGCATTGCGAGCGTGCCCGGTACGCCAACGGCAGCGCCCGACGCGATCGCTGTCGCGAATGGGATCGGCTTGCCATCCGCATCGAGAAAGCGGCTCGGCTGCGCTGCGGCAGGTGCTGTCTCGCGGCCGTCGTAAGTCTTGAGCGTTCGGGTCGCGGCATCGAAGTGGATGAGAAAGGCGCCGCCGCCGATACCTGAAGACTGCGGCTCGACGAGGTTGAGTACGAGCTGTACGGCGATGGCCGCATCGACCGCGCTGCCCCCTTCACGCAGGATCATGCGGCCCACGTCACTCGCGTAGGGATTGGCTGTCGAAACCATGTGACGTTGGGCGACGGCGAGGCCGCGGCTCTGGCGGCCGGAGGCGGCCTCGGGCGCTGCACGCGTCGGACCGGCGGCCGGCGGCGTTTGCGCGATGGCACGGACTGGTGCAGACGCGAAGGTGGGTATCGTCAAGGAGATGGCAAGCGCGAAGCGGAGCAGAACGGAGCAACGGGGCATCATGGCAGTGAGAGGCATTCGCTCGGCGCTCGGTAACGGGATGCACGCGTCGGCACGCTCGCAGCGCTGCCGCGAGCGGTCAATGGAAATCGCGCGACTTCGGCAGGATGCGCTCGTTGCGCGGATGGCCGGCCCAGCGCGGATGCTCCTTTGATCGGGCCGAGCCGGGATTGGGACGTAGCACCTCATCGGCGCGGGCGATCGGCACCGGCATGGTTTCGCGGCCACTCTCGCTCAAGAGGCTTAGCCATTCCGTGCGGTCCTCGAGCCGCGCGGCAACGATGTGAATGATTTCGTCCTTTCGCTGAATGCGTCCGCGGATGACGATCAGGCGGGACGCCATGACGACGCGCCGATAGCGCGCCATCGTTTTCGCCCATACCACCACGTTGGCGATACCTGTCTCGTCCTCAACCGTCATGAAGATCACGCCCTTGGCCGTGCCAGGCTGCTGCCGCACGAGCACCACACCGGCAACCGAGACCCATTGTCCCTGACGGGTCGCACCCAGATCCGCGCACGCGAGTATGCGCCGGCGCGTCAGGCCCCCTCGCAGGAACGACACCGGGTGCGCCTTCAGCGAGAGACGGAGCGTCTGATAGTCGTTGACGACATGCTCTGAGAGAGGCATCCGCGGCAGCGCCACAGCAGGCTCGGGTCCAGCCTCGCGGGTTTCGTTCCAGGCAAAGAGCGGCAGCGGCGTTCCGCCGTCGAGTGCCTTGACCTCCCATAAAGCCTGACGCCGATCGAGGCCGAGCGAGCGGAAAGCGTCCGCCGCTGCAAGCCGCTCGATCGTCTCGAGGCGAACACTGCCGCGTCGCCAGAGATCGTACGCATCGGCAAAGGGTGCCTCAGCCCGTGCGGCCAGCAGCTTCTCGCGGGTTTCCTTCTCGTTCATGCCATCGACCTGGCGGAACCCAAGGCGCAATGCCGGCCTGCCGTCGCTGCCCCCCGGTTCGAGCGTGCAGTCCCAATCCGAATGATTGACGTCGACGGGGCGCACCTCGACGCCGTTCTCGCGGGCATCTCGCACGAGCTGAGCCGGCGCGTAGAAGCCCATGGGCTGAGAATTCAAAAGCGCCGCGCAGAAGGCCGCGGGGTAATGCTTCTTTATCCAGGCGGAGACATAGACGAGCAGCGCGAAGCTCGCGGCATGGCTCTCGGGAAAGCCGTACTCGCCAAAACCTTTGATCTGATTGAAGCACCGCTGCGCGAAGTCGCGCGCGTAGCCGCGCTCGACCATTTTGGACACCATCTTTTCTTCGAGCTTCTCTATGGTTCCGCGGCGCCGGAAGGCAGCCATGGCCTTTCTCAGCTCATTGACCTCGGCATCGGTGAAGCGCGCCGCGACCATGGCGATGCGCATAGCCTGCTCCTGGAAGAGCGGCACGCCCAAGGTCTTCTTGAGGATGTTACGGAGCTCGTCTGGGTCGCCGCCCTTCGGGGCCGGGTAATCCGGCTCTTCAATTCCATCGCGCCGGCGCAAATAGGGATGCACCATGTCGCCCTGGATGGGGCCAGGGCGCACGATCGCCACCTCGATAACGAGATCGTAGAAGCACCTGGGCTTGAGGCGCGGCAGCATGTTCATCTGAGCGCGGCTCTCGACCTGGAAGACGCCGATGGCCTCGGCCCGGCACAGCATATCGTAGACGGCAGGCTCCTCGCGCGGCAGCGTCGCAAGTGTCCATCTACGGCCTTCGTGCATGGCAATCAGGTCGAAGGCGCGGCGGATGCAGGTGAGCATCCCGAGACCCAGAACGTCGACCTTGAGTAGATTGAGCGCGGCGAGATCGTCCTTGTCCCACTCGACAAATGTGCGGTGGTCCATGGCGGCGTTGCCGACCGGCACCATCTCCACCAGCGGGCCGCGCGTCAGCACGAAGCCGCCGACATGCTGGGAGAGATGACGAGGAAAGCCGATCAGCTCCTCGGTCAGCTCGAGCACGCGTTGGAGCAAGGGATCATCGGGATCGAGACCGGCCTCGCGAACGCGCTGTTCAGGCAAGGCACCACCTCCGCGCGCCCCCCAAACCATGCCGGCGAGCGCTGCGACGACATCCTCGCTGAGCCCCATGGCCTTGCCGACCTCGCGCACGGCCGAACGCGAGCGATAGCTGATGACGGTGGCAGCAAGCCCAGCGCGGTGGCGTCCATATTTGTCATAGATGTGCTGGATGACCTCCTCGCGCCGCTCGTGCTCGAAATCGACGTCGATGTCCGGTGGCTCCTTGCGGTCGGCGCTGATGAAACGCTCGAAGAGAAGATCGACCTCCGTCGGGTTAACCGCGGTAATGCCAAGGCAGTAGCAGACCACGGAGTTGGCCGCCGAGCCGCGCCCCTGGCAGAGAATGTCTTGGCTCTTCGCGAAAGCAACGATGTCGTGCACCGTGAGGAAGTAGGGCGCGTACTTGAGTTCCTCGATCAGCGCGAGTTCCTTCTCGATAAGCGTTCGGACCTTCTCTGGTACGCCGCCGGGAAATTTCTCACGCGCACCTTCCCCGACGAGATCTGCGAGATGACCATGCGGTGTCTTGCCGGGCGGTACGGGCTCGTCGGGATACTCGTATTGCAGATCTTCGAGATTGAACGTGCAGGCTTCGGCGATCTCCAGCGTGCGGGCGAGCGCGGTATCATGCCCCTCGAACAATCGCGCCATCTCGTGCGGTGGTTTGATGTGACGCTCGGCATTCGGTGCGAGCCGCAACCCCGCCTCGCCGATGCACACGTCTTCGCGAATGCAAGTCAGCACGTCCTGGAGCGGGCGGCGGTGGGGCATGTGATAGAGCACGTCTCCCGTTGCGACGAGCGGCACGCGGCAGCGCCGAGCAAGTGCGGCGAGTGCGGCAATGCGGGCGCGATCATCGCCGCAATAGCTGTGCGTGGCAGCGAGATAAAGAGCGGCGGGTGCGAGGCTCATCTTGAGACGACGCAGCTCGGCCTCGAAGGCGGCATGAGCGGCTTCTGCCCGCCAGCTCCGGTTTTCCGGAGCAAGCGCGATAAGGATCTGTCCATCCGCTTCGGCCGAGATATCCTCGAGCGTGAGAATGCATTGGCCTTTGTCGGCGGCAATCTGACCCTTGGAAAGTAGACGGCAGAGACGGCCATAAGCCGCACGGTCCGTCGGCAGGCAGATGAGGCTCGGCGCATCAGCGAGATCGAGACGTGCGCCGACGATGAGCTTGAGGCCGACCTGCTTTGCGGCCACGTGCGCACGCACGACACCAGCGAGCGTGTTGCGATCCGTGACGGCCAGAGCCGCCAGACCCTGCAGCTTGGCTGCCGCCACCAGCTCTTGAGGATGCGAGCCGCCGCGCAGAAAGGAAAAGTTGGTCGTCACCTGCAGCTCGGCATAGGCGGACTTCATGGCACCAACCCGTGCATGAACCAGCGCGGCAGGCGAGCCGGCGTCTCGTCATCATCCTCGGCACCTTCTCCATCTCTCTCCCGGTCATACAGGCCGGCACGGAAGACCCAGTAGCGGGCGCCGTCAGCCTCCTCGATCATGTAGTAGTCGCGGGTGAGCGCCGCGTGGGCGCCCGTTTCTCGCGCGCGCGGAACATAGGCCGCCCACCATGCGGGCGCGATCCGCTCGGGTCCCTCGGCGCGCACAATCCTTCGGCGCACGCGTCGCCAGACGATCAGCGCAGGTGCACCCTCAGGAATGGCTGCGAGAACCTCGATCGGCTCGGGCGGATCCAGCAGGAAGGCGGGGCGGCGCTTCTCGGAAGCGAACACAAGCTTCTCGGATAGGGCTGCCGCTTTCACCTCGGCTATCCCCATGACTGACACCCGTTTCTGCGCGGCCTCCGGGATGTGACTGGCATGGGGGAGAAGGCGCATGACGCGACTGCTGCCGAGACGGCCCGAGAGACGATCGACGAGCCGGGCGGCGGCGCGGGCGTGCACACCGGCGACGTCCGCATCGAGCTCCGGCTGGCCGGCGTCGAAACGCGTCACCTCGCTCGCGTCGAGCGTCATCAGGTCGATGCCGAAGCCGGCATCGAACGCGGCGATCTTCTCCATCAGCAGCCGGCGGATATGGACGTCATCCCAGCAGGGCGTGCTGGTGCCGATCGCGACCTCGCCGAGAGTACCATCCGAACGGTAGAGCGAAAGATGGAAGCGGCGCCCGCCGACAGCAGCTTCGGTCAGCGTACGGGCAAGGTCGCTGCACAGCCGCTCGAGTGCTGCCTCGATACCAGCTGATGTGAGCAGCGGGTCGGAGAACGGCAGGCGAGCAGTGAAATCCGGTGTCTCGACGAGCGGCGCGCGGGGCTCGCCGTAGTAGCCGAGCGTCTGGTCGAGACGCATCAGCACCGTGGCAATGGTTTCGGCCCCCGGTCTGTCCTTGCGGTTCAGGGCGCCAAAGCGACGCTCGAGAGCCGCGCGGGGCAGACCATAGAGCTGACCAATGCGCCGGAGACCGAGCCGCTCGAGCAGGCGCACGGCACTGGCGTCGATACGCAAGGCAGCTACAGGTAATGGCGCGAGCGCCTGGCTCGCCCCTCCCGGTGGCGCGATCACGGAGGCGCCTTCCGACGACGGCGCGAACCGGGCGAGCGCGTGTGCGGCGCCGAGCGTATCGGCGCACGCAACCCGCACGTTAAGACATAGACGTGAAAAGCGATGAACGAGATCGGCGAGCAGCGCCACCTCGGCGACTGCGTCTTCCGCTTGGGGCCAATCTATCGCCGACCCACCAAGCTTCGGGACAAAGAGATGTGCGACACCGGTGATGTCGATCCAGAGCCCGTCCTTGCCGTCGACGTTGCGGGCCAGCCCATAGCGGCCGCACCAGCGCGCGAGATGTATGAGATCCTCTCGATCTCCTGCGCACTCGGCAGTCCGTGTGATCAGATCCGGCAGGGCCGCCCGCGCATCTGCAAGCCCAGCGCCGACCCGCACACCGAGCGCACGCGCCGCCTCGTTCGCGGCGGTGATTCCCAACCCATGCGCGCCGTGGGCGACAAGTGCCATTGGCCGGTCCGCCGGCACGTCCTCAGGCCCGAGATGCCGCCTCAGACGCTCGATCGGCCATGCCGGCAGCCACACGGAAACGATACGCGTCATGACTACTCCACTCCACAACAGAGGACGGCGACACAGCGCCGACGGCCGTGCCGCGGCAGCGTTCGAGCGTGAGTTTGAAGCGCGGATCGCCGGGCGCTTCCGGATCGAAGGGATGCGGTGCACTCGGGGCGGTGGCGATGCGCCAGCGAGTGGAGGTCGCGGCCGTGGCAGCGGAACGGGCCGCGGTCACCATCAGGGCTGGCGTGCGGTGCGCGGCAGCAGCAAGTGCGAGACGCCGGGCCGGCGTAAGGGAGACCGAGTCGAGGCAGCCGATGACGATGGCCGCCGACGACGATGCGAGGCTCTCTTCCATCGCCCAGAGAGTTTCGGCTGGCGTCGCCGTCTCGACCCGCAAGAGCCGCGCAGGATCGAGGCCGAGATGCGCGAGGCCTGGGCCATAGAGCCCGCCGCTCTCGCGGGCGAATCTCTGAGGCCAGCACCACACCACAAGGCCAGGCGACCTCGCCGGCGGTATAGAAGAAGACGACCGGTTGTCAGCGCAGCCCATGCCGAGACGGCGGGTAGCCAACAGAAGGGCAAAGACAAGAGCAGCCGGAGTATCGGCGTAGCTCTCGGGCTTGATCTCGCCGAGGCTCTCGGCGTCGAGCTGGCAGCCGGGCAGCCAGCCATCCACCTCCGGGGCACCGAGTGTCCAGCCGGCCTGCGCCGCCAAGCCGACAGAATTTGCAGCCCCCAGCGTACGGCCGAAGCTTTGGCGCCGCTCGAGCCCCGCGAGCACGGTCCTGAGCCGCTCGATCCGCGCCTGGTCAGGATGGGGGGCTGGCGGCGGTGCGAAAAAGGGGGCAACCGCACCGCCGCCAGGGGGACACATACGCTTACTCGTACGCTTACTGGCACTTATACTCGCACTGGCACTTTCGTCCGTATTGCTACGAACCACGAAGATCCGCTTGGCCAAGGGCTGGGGTGAGAGGGGGTCTCGGGGCACCTTGTCCAAGGGGTACGCTCTTCAAAACTGCGTATGGTCACCTTTACGCGGGTCGGACCGTTCTTCCCGGGCCGCCCAAGTTCTTTTTTTGTTCTAAGCCTGACCGCCTTTTCTGTCAATAAAAAATGAGAACGAAAAGAGATCAAAAGGGCCGCAAGCCTCCCGAAGCGGGAGACTTTCCCCAGCTCGGCCACAGGTTTCCAACACGTGCAGATTATGGAGCGGGGAGAGCTCGATAGAGCTAATCAGTGCACAAACGATCTGCGTGTATTTGGGTATCACTATGAAGCTACGTGACGAGAATCCCACACTTTCCTTGAAATATGCCCATTCTCGCCTTCGTGATGACCAGATTAGCCCTCGCGCGATTGCATCTGCTTCGAAGCATCGCCAGTATCACCACCACATTCAGATTGTTCGAGCAGCCACGCTTTCCCGGCGCAGGCACGCGCAAGAAAGCAGAAATTGCACGACCGGTCGACGGACGGCGGGACGTCCGAAAGCTCTGGCGGGGGACCCTGCAACAACACGGCTAGACGGTGCGTTGTGAGAACGCCTGCGCGGCTACGGAAGGCTGACAAGCCGGACAACGCGTAACGGTCCGTTCAACAAAACGGGGCACCATAAAAGTTGAGAATCCTGCGCCCGCTGCGGGACGGAATACTGCGTGCCGAGGCTCGCCCCTCGCACATGAGAAAATGAGCTAGAGGCCCGCGCCCTCATGCGGGGGCAACAAGAACGACGACCGGAGAAGAAAATGATCGGCCACGCTTTCCCCCGCACATTGCTCGCTAGTGCTGCCCTGGCCTTCGCGACCTTCGCACCGATGACACCGACCCCAGCCGCGGCGCAAGGCCTGAGCTGGCTCTGGGGCGGCAGCAGCCAGCAGGTCGGCGGCAGCGGCAAGGAAGTCGTGCGTTTCGGCGTGCAGCATCGGCCCGGCCAAATCATCGTGAGCTTCAGCGACCGCAAGCTCTACCTGGTCACCAAGCCCGGCGAGGCGATCAGCTATCCGATCGCGGTTCCGCGTGAGCAGAGCCGCTGGCAGGGAACGCTGCAGGTGTCCTCGAAGCGCGTCGATCCACCGTGGACGCCGACTGCGGAAATGCTCCGTGAGAACCCCAAGCTACCGCGGCACGTGCCCGGCGGTGACCCGATGAACCCGATGGGTGCCCGCGCCCTCTACCTCGGCGCTACCATGTATCGCATCCACGGCACGGACGCGCCGTGGTCGATCGGTCAGGCGGTCTCGAAGGGCTGCATCCGCATGTACAATAAGGACGTGATCGACCTCTACGATCGCGTGCCTGTCGGCACACGCGTCGCTGTGTCCTGGAACCGCTACACGACATCGGAGCCGACGACAGCTTCGTGGGGCGGCAGCGGCGGCGTCGTGAACCGCACGAGCTCGCGCGAGATGACAGGCGCCTCGACTGGTTTCGTCTTCCCCTGGTTCCAGGACGACGAGCCTGCGCCGCGGCAGCGCCCTGAGCGCGCGGAGCCGACCAAGCAGCGTGCCCAGCAGAAGCGCCCGGTCCGCAGCGGCAATGTCAATCCCGCTTCGAAGAAGCAGGAGCAGACGACGCCAGTCAGCAGCAATACTGCGGCGCCCGAAGACGACGCCTCCGTCAACTGATCAATCGTCCATGCGGCGAAGAGTCGAATACGGCGCGGCCTGCCCCTCGGCAGGCCGTTGCGTTTTCAGCCAGTACGAATGCCAGATGCGCTGCGACAACGACGAGCAAGCAAGCGGCTCGGGGGCAACGCTTCGACCGCGACAATGTGGCCCGAGCGCGTCACCGAAAGATGCGACATTCCAAGCTGGTTACGCACCTAAGACATTCAATTTGCAAGTGGGGGAAGCAGCCGCTAGGACCAATTTGTCAAGCATTCGTGACTCGCAATTGAAGTGGCAAAGAGCAATATCCTGGGCCATGCCGATACCGCTTACACGCACCGAGCCGTCGTTCGTTCGGCGAGCTGCCTTACAGCATTGCTCGCCTGAAGCCCCTGGCCCGACCGGACGGAGCTGAAATGCGCGCGCTGACTTCATGGCCGACGTACGTCGCTTTGGCATTGGCCGGCGCGATGCTGGCGGGACCGGTCGCGGCAGCGAGCCCTGAAAAGGTCGAAAATCTGCCGAGTGCGGCGCAGACCCCGATAACCGTCATCGAGCTCTTCACCAGCCAGGGCTGCTCCTCCTGCCCACAGGCGGACACGCTCCTCAAGACGTTTGCCGAGCGCCCCAATGTCGTCGCGCTGACGTTTCCCGTGGACTACTGGGATTACCTCGGCTGGAAGGACACTCTCGCCAGTCCCAAGTTTAGCGCCCGCCAGCGCGCCTACGCCACGGCCCGCGGCGACGGACGAGTCTACACGCCGCAGGTCGTGGTCAACGGCCTTAAGCATGTCCTCGGCTCCAGCGAGGCGGATATCGACAAGGCCATTGCCATAACGACGCCGAAGATCGATCCCGCGCGGGTCGGTGTCCGCGTGCGTAGTGCAAAAGAGCACATCATCATCGATCTCGAGGCCGCCCGCGATCCGGCCAAGGCCGGCGAGGCCACGATCTGGCTCGCCCTGATACGCCGCGAAGTCGAGGTTAAGATCAAGCGCGGAGAGAACGTCGGCAAGATCGGCGTCTACCACAACGTCGTACGCGAATGGATGCCCGTGGGCGTGTGGAACGGCACGGCGGCGACCATCAAGATTGCCCACCATGCGGTGAAGCAATCGGGCGCGGACGGCTGCGCGATCATTCTGCAGCGCGGCGATGCCGGCGCCATCGTCGGTGCTGCGCTTCTCAAAGAATGGTAACGCACCCCTAGCACGCACGTTGCGGCTGTGGCGGCGATGCATGGCTGGCAACGTCGGGCAAGAGTTGCGTTGCGCCCCGCCCCCGGCTCGCACTATTTTCCGACCATGTCGAACGCACCCGCCCGTTCCCTCTCGATTGCGCTTGCGCAGCTCAACCCCGTTCTCGGCGACCTCGCCGGCAACCTGGCGAAGCTTCGCCGCGTGCGCGCTGATGCCGCCGGCAAGGGGGCGGACCTCCTGGTGCTGCCGGAGCTATACGTGTGCGGCTACCCGCCCGAGGACCTCGTGCGCAAGCCGGCGTTTGCCGCGGCGTGCCGCGCCGCAGTCGAGCAACTCGCCACCGATCTCGGACCCGGTCCGGCCGTGCTCGTCGGCACCGTCTGGCCCGAGGACGGAAAGGTGTACAACGCCGTTGCCCTGCTCGATGAAGGCAAGGTCGCTGCCGTCCGCCTGAAGGTGGACCTCCCGAACTACGGCGTGTTCGACGAAAAGCGCGTTTTCGATCCGGGCCCGCTGCCGGGACCGATCAACTTTCGCGGCGTCAAGATCGGCGTGCCCATCTGCGAGGACATCTGGACCGACGAGGTCACGGAATGTCTCGCCGAGTGCGGCGCCGAGCTGCTCATCGTGCCGAACGGCTCGCCCTTCGACTGGAAGAAGATCGACGTCCGCATGAATATCGCGGTGGCGCGCGTTACCGAGACCGGGCTGCCGCTCGCCTATCTCAATCAGATCGGCGGCCAGGACGAGCTCGTCTTCGACGGCGCGTCCTTCGTCCTCAATGCCGATGCGAGTCTCGCCGTGCAGCTCCCGGACTGGGAAGAAGCACTCGTCGTCACGCATTGGGAGCGGACGGAGAGCGGCTGGCAGTGCAAGAGCGGTCCCCGCGCGCGCCTCGAGGAGCAGGATGCTGCGGGCTACCACGCCTCTGTGCTGGGCTTGCGCGACTACGTCGACAAGAACCGCTTCCCGAGCGTGGTGCTCGGTCTTTCCGGCGGTATCGACAGCGCGCTCGTCGCAGCCATGGCAACGGACGCGTTCGGCGCCGATCGCGTGCACTGCGTGATGCTGCCTTATCGCTACACGTCGAGCGACAGCCTCACTGATGCGGCGGCGTGCGCGAATGCACTCGGCGTGCGCTACGACACGGTGCCGATCGCGCCAGCGGTCGACGGCTTCTACCAGATGCTCGCGCCCGTCTTCGGCAATCGCGCGCCGGACACGACGGAGGAGAACATCCAGAGCCGCGCCCGCGGCACGACGCTGATGGCCATCTCCAACAAGAACGGCTCGATGCTGCTGACGACCGGCAACAAGAGCGAGATGTCGGTCGGCTACGCGACGATCTATGGCGACATGAACGGCGGCTTCAACCCGATCAAGGACCTCTACAAGATGGAGGTCTACCGCCTCGCTGCCTGGCGCAATGCCAACGTGCCGCGCGGCGGCAAGGGGCCGGGTGGCATCGTCATTCCCGAGCGCATTCTCACGAAGGCGCCGAGCGCGGAGCTGCGCGAGAACCAGACCGACCAGGACAGCCTGCCGCCCTACGATGCGCTCGACGATATCCTTAGCTGTCTCGTGGAGCACGAGATGCCGCTCCCCGAAATTATCGCGCGCGGGCACGCGCCCGAGACCGTGAAGCGCATCGAGCGCCTGCTCTATCTTGCCGAGTACAAGCGCCGGCAGGCGGCGCCGGGCGTGAAGATCTCGAGCCGCAGCTTCGGGCGCGATCGTCGCTACCCGATTACCAACCGCTTCCGGGAGGATCTGGCCGCGAAGCAGGAAGCAGCACCCGCGAGCCAGCGCACGCCGCAACTCGTGCAGCCGCGAGCCGATGGCGGTGATGTTTCGTAGGGCGTTCAGCGTTCCGCATCTGTCGGCGATCGCACGTGCCCCACCCAAGCTCGATCGAAGGCACCGAACTCCGCGAAGTTGAAACGGGCTTTACTCAGCGATAGCGCGAGATTGGGGCCGCCACGCACGTCATCTGCATCATGATCGTCTTGCCCATCGTCCTGCCAAAAGCAAACCGGGCAGATTTCTTCGCCGCCACGCTCATGAAGCGTGCGGTATCTGCAGCATGGACAGCGATATACTTCTACGGCCGAATAGGGTGCGGTAATATTGTGAAAGACCATTTCGGACTATCGGTGCGGAATACCCAAGCGGTCAACAGTGCTTGACCACCCGACCTCCGGAAAGAAGTGCGACGGCGACCGCTGTGGTGCTATGTCGGCGGTGATGGGCCACGATCGGCTCTAAAGGTGGAATAGCAATGACCATTTCCGTCCGCTTTGCGCCGAGCCCGACCGGGCGCCTGCACATCGGAAATATCCGCACGGCTGTGCTGAACTGGCTGTTCGCGCGCCGCAACGGCGGCAGCTTCATGCTGCGCCTCGACGACACCGATCGCTCGCGCTCGACAGAAGCCTTTGCCGAGGCCATCCGCGCGGACCTCAAGTGGCTCGGCCTCGTATGGGACCGCGAGGCGCGCCAGTCCGACCGGCTTGCCCGCTACGAGGCAGCCGCGACGGTGCTCAAGCAGGCAGGTCGCCTATACCCGTGCTTTGAAAGCGAGGATGAGCTCGACCGCCGTCGCGCGCGTCAGCGCGCGCGTGGCCTGCCGCCGATCTATGATCGCGCCGCACTGAAGCTCACACCCGACGAGATCGCCCAGCGCATCGCCGCCGGCGAGAAGCCGCACTGGCGTCTGTTCCTGACGAACACTGATCCCTCGCGCGGCCTCGCGCCACTGCCGACGCTCGTCACGTGGCAGGATGTCGTGCGCGGCGAGCAGACAGTGGACATCGGCTCGCTCTCCGATCCGGTCCTGATCCGTGCGGACGGTACGCCGCTCTACACATTCACGAGCGTCGTCGACGACTTAGACTTCGCGATCACGCACATCATCCGCGGCGAGGATCACGTCACCAACTCGGCCGTGCAGATCCAGCTCTTCGGGGCACTCGGCGCTGAGGCGCCGACGTTCGCGCATCACAGTCTGCTGATTGGCGCCGATGGACAGGCGCTGTCGAAACGGCTTGGCGATCTCTCCGTCGAAAGCTTGCGCGCGGAAGGCCTGGAGCCGCTCGCCGTACTCTGCCATGCCGCGCTGCTCGGCACATCGGAAGCTGTCGCGCCATATGCGAGCCTCGACGAGCTGGCCGCGCGCGTCGATCTCGCGAAGCTTTCGCGCGCACCCGGCCGCTTCGACATCGCGGAGCTGCGCGCGCTCAATGCGCGTCTGCTGCACATGCTGCCACTGGACGCCGTCGCGGACCACCTGGCGGGGCTCGGGTTCGCGATTTCGACCGAATTCTGGGAAGCCGTTCGCGGCAACATCGCGACGCTCGGCGAAGTGCGCGCGTGGCTTGAGGTCGTGAATGGTCCGCTCGCGCCCCGCATCGAGGATGCCAATCTCTGCGCAACGGCTGCGGGCTTGCTTCCGCCCGAGCCTTGGAACGCGGAGACGTGGGGCGCGTGGACGGCTGCCGTGCGCGACGCGACAGGCATCAAGGGCCGCGCGTTGTTTCACCCGCTCAGACTTGCACTCACGGCACGTGAGGCGGGACCGGAACTGCGCGCTTTGCTGCCGCTGATCGGGCGGACACGCGTCGAAGCTCGACTCAAGGGGCAAACTGCCTAAGGCAGGAGAGGGTGAGGGGCGGCCCTACGCGGTACATGACCGCCGCCCCTCACCCCCGCCCGCTCCCCCCGCGGGCTCACTTAATCCAGCATCATTCCTCTACCGGGAGCGCAGGAACTCGCGGCATCTCCGGGCGCATCAATGCTGGATGGATCTCTTCCGCTGCGGCCGCGATCGGCTCTAGCAGATGTGTGCCGGAGCTAATGGCGGCGTCGCGAACAACATTCTCCTGCTTGCGCATGACGAACACCGGCATATCGCCAGGGAAGTCCGACATGCCAGGCCCCTGCGCATAGAGGTCGTAGCCCGAGCGCATGAAGAACGGCGCTGAAACGGAGGACGCGAGTGCCGTGATGCAAGCGTAGCCCGCACGACGCGCCCGCGCCTCGGCATGGGCGAGCAGTAGAGAGCCAAGGCCCATGAATGCGAAAAGGGGCTGTACGAACAGCCCCTCGATTCGTGCAACGCGTCCGCGGCCGTCAAGCGGCCGCCAGCCGGCTGTCCCCGCGAGCTGACCGTCGAGCCACGCGCCCGTCAGGTCGGCGCTGCGCAACCCATCGGCATACGCCGGCGCACCGAGCCATCTCATGAAGTCTTCGACACATTGAGGGGAGACGCGTGGCGCGATGGATGTGCGAAATGATGTCCCGTGGACGTAGCGTACGTCAGACCACTCATCGATGCCGATAGGTCGGAGCTTCACGAGCTCGGCTGCTCGGACCCCTTGCTGGTACGGCTCGATGTTGTCGGCGCCGGCTAGGCTACGCATGATACAAGCACCTGTACGCAGATACGGGTAATCGGCCGACTACAATCCACGGATTGCGACAACCGTTTTTCGCTTCTATTGCAGCGTAGGCTGCCGAGCGAGCCGACGGCAATACGGGCAAATTGCTAAACGCCTGTCGGGACTAAGATTCACGGGTGAGTGGTGCGTCTGAACCACAGGCTTAGCAAATCGACGAGATAACGAGCCTGTTACCCGCTGCACGAGAATTGGCCCCGCTCTAGCGGCGCTGACTGGCCTGGGTCGGACGCTGTTCGGGGGCCTGAGCTTTGCGCTCTGCGGGCTCTCCGGCGCTCGGCACGTACTCGGCCTGCTTGCATGAGCAGCCCTCGACGTACTCCTTCCGATGTCGGAAGGCATTCTTGATGCTGGTGTAGGGCTTGTTGTCGGTAACCGACACCATCTCCTCGACCGCTCCACCTGGATTTTGATGGTAGTAGAGCTCGGTCGGCGCCGCGCAACGCGACTGGCAGGCGTCCACATCGCGCGAAAAATGGTTCGGCAACGTCGCGAAACTGATCGGGAAGTAGTAGCCGTCGCAGAGCCTCACGCAGAGCGTCCGATAGGTCGCATACGGGAGTGCCCCGAACTGATTGGTCGGCGTCTGCGGGCGTGCACCCACCTCCTCATCCTGCCAGAAGAACGAGCCGAATGGGTTGTTGGAGCCGCCACGCCGGCGCGCTTCCTGCTGATAGTTCGACCCGCAATTGTTGCGCGCCAGCTCGCGAATGATCTCATCCTGCATGGAACGGCCGCTGCTCTGGCCCATGATCTGCTGGCGCTGAATGTCCAGATCGCTCAGCCGGCGCCGCAAGTCTTCGGATCTCTGCGCCATGTCTACGCATTGGCGATTGCGCTTCAGCGTGCGCGAGAACAGCCACGTCTCGTAGCACTCACCCCGGTCGAGCTGGAGCTGCACGGCACGGACATCGCGATCGAGCTGGCGCATCTCGGCCTCGATCTTCGGCAGGACATCGCGCGACTGGTTGCCGCGCTGGCCCTCCGCGACGAGCCGCTGCTCGAGCTGGAAGCAGATATTGCCTTGCGCCGTCGGCGGGCCGGGCTCGCGCTGTTGCGGCGCTCCCCAGCTGGAAGGGGGCGGGGGGCGATACGTGGGGTCCATAGGCTCGAGGCGGCGCGGCGGCGGACGGTCATCCCCGCCACCGCCAAAAGGCCACCAGCCGCTCTGCGCCTGGGCGGACGTCACGAATGTGGTGGAAGGCGCGAGCACAGCTAGAGACGTAGCAACGGCCAGCGCGGCAACCACACCGGCGATCGTCCTCGCGCGCAGATGGCGCCAACCGCTCATTCACAGGCCTCGGCAGGTAGTCAGACGGCACATGATGTCCACAGGTGCTTCCGCACCCCCTATTCGGCACACAATGCTGGTGCACAACTAGGCGGTCAATGCGGAACAATTGCGGCACGGTCACCGTACACAGCTGGCTGACTCCGTCTGAAGAACGGTTTCGCATTCTGCTTCAAAGTGCCCTATCTTCCGCCGCGCCACAGACCGCCGTGAACGTAGATAGGCGGTAATGATTCAATAAATTTGCCGGGGAGCCTCGGAAATGACATTGCAACGCGCAGCCGACGCGGCCGCCATTCTTGCCGCCGCCCGCCGCGACGGCCGCCTGATCGAGCCACTTCCGGATGCGTGCCGGCCACGCTCGATCGCGGAAGGCTACGAAGTCCAGAGCGCGCTCCTGGAAATCTGGCCGGATTCCCTCGCGGGCTGGAAGATCGGCGCGACCTCGCCCGTCACCATGGAGCGCTTCGGCGTCAGCGAGCCGATCTATGGCCCCTTCTTCGCACGAGATGTCCACGCCAGCCCGGCATCTCCGAGCATCAGCGGCGCGCGGCCTCTGGCTATCGAATGTGAGTTTGCCTATCGCCTCGGCGCCGACCTGCCTGCCCGGCCCACACCGTACTCGCGTGCGGAAATCGTCGAGGCCATCGATGCACTGATCCCCGCCTTCGAAATCGTCAGCCCCCGCTTCGCGAAGATTCCGTTCGACCATGCCCCTTCGGCCGCGGCGGACTGCATGCTCAACTACGCAATGATCCTCGGCACGCCGATCAGCGACTGGCGCGACATCGATGCCGCCAAACACTCCGTCCAGCTGCGGATCGATGGTCTCGACACTGGGGAAGGCACGGGGTCGGAGTGCCTCGGCGACCCGCGCAATGTGCTCGACTGGGTGATTGAAAAGCTGCGCGCCAGCGGCGCCGGCCTGAAGAAGGGCGAGATCCTCTCCACCGGAACCTGCACGGGCATCGTTCCCTTGCAAAAGGGGCAGACCGCCGTCGCCGATTTCGGCCCGCTCGGCAAGGTCGAGGTTCGCTTCTCCTGACAGGTGGAGTGCCGGCGCCGTCATGCATCGCGCGTATGAGAACGCGCGGCCGCCACCATTCAAAGCCATAGGCGGGCGTGCTACCCGTGTTGGCTGTTTGCTCGCGCCAAGGTAACCGGGGCGCGCCACACGAGAAGGAACGCCGGCCATGGCCGACACGATCAGAGGCGCCGACGTCGTCGCGCACACGCTGGAGAAGCTCGGGACCACGAAGGTCTTCACGCTCTCCGGCAATCACATCATGTCGATTTTCGACGCCGCGCTTGAGACCAAGCTCGAGCTGATTCACGTCCGCCACGAGGCGGCGACCGTCCACATGGCCGACGCCTGGGGCCGACTGACCGGCGAGCCGGGTATTGCGATGGTGACCGGCGGCCCGGGCCACGCGAATGCGGTCGGCGCGCTGTATACGGCGCTCGCCAACGAGTCGCCGATGGTGCTCCTCTCAGGTCACGCTGCGACGGACGAGCTTGGCCGCGGCGGCTTCCAGGAGATCGCCCAGGCCGATATGGCTCGCCCGGTCGCCAAGGCCTCGTGGACGTCGACCTCCGCCTCAGCGCTGGGCGAGGATGTCGCCAAGGCATTGGACATCGCGCGGAGCGGCCGGCCGGGTCCAGTTCATCTGAGCCTGCCATCCGACCTTCTCGACGCGGAGCTCGATTCGTCGCGCGCCTCGATCCCGAATAGGCTTCCCGCCACCGCATCAGCATCGCTGCCGGATGTCCTGGCCGATGCCGTGCTCGACGCGATCGCCAACGCGCGCGCACCGCTGATCATCGCCGCAACACATCTTTCGGGGCCGCACGGCCGGCCACTGCTCGCCGATCTGGAGAAGGCCGTCCAGGCACCGGTCGTCATCATGGAGAGCCCGCGCGGCATTCGCGATGCGACGCTCGGATCCTTCTCGGACCTGCTCAAGCAGACCGACCTGATCGTGCTCATCGGCAAGCCGCTCGACTTCACGCTCAAGTGGGCGCAGCCACCCGTCGTTGCGCAGACCTGCCGCGTGATGAGCATCGATCCCGAGCCGGCGCTGATCGCGCGCGCGCAGAAAGAACTCGGCAGCCGACTTGCGCTCGCGGCACTCGCCGATGCGGGCAGCGCCGTGCGCACGCTCACGGAGCGCGGTCGCAAGACGACCCCGCGCGCGGGGCAATGGCTCGCCGAAGCACGCCGCTTGCTCGATCATCGTCCGGAGAGCTGGGCGACGCTGAAAGGCAAGAACGGCCGTCTTCATGCCGTCGAGGTCTTCAAAGCGCTTAAGCCCATCGTCGAGCGGGACCCGAGCACCGTGCTCATCTGCGACGGGGGCGAGTTCGCGCAATGGGGCCAAAGCCTGATCAAGCCGCCGCGCCGTATCGTCAACGGTGTTGCCGGCTCCATCGGCGCCGGCATTCCGTTCGCCGTGGCGGCGCGCGCCTGGGAGCGCAAGGCGCCGATCATCACCGTGGTCGGCGATGGCACGTTCGGCTTTCACATGTCGGAGTTCGATACCGCCGTGCGGCACAACCTGCCATTTGTCGCGATCGTCGGCACTGACGCCATGTGGAATGCGGAGAGCCAGATCCAGCTCCGCGACTACGGCGCCCAGCGCATGCACGGGTGCAGCCTGCTGCCGACGCGTTACGATCAGGTCGTTACGGCTCTCGGCGGACATGGCGAGATGGTCGATGATGCCGCCGCACTCCCGGCCGCCATCGAGCGCGCCATCGCCTCCGGCAAGCCGGCGTGTGTCAACGTCATGATCGAACCGATCGCGGCGCCCGCGATCTAGCATTCCGTGAAGGAGCACGCATGGCCTTCACGACGCATCCCGTACTGTTCTTCTCCGGCCTCGTTCTGGCGCTCATCGGCTTCCTGCTGTGGCGGGTCGCCGGCCGCTGGGACCTCAAGGGTCATGCCCTCGACTCGGCCATCAAGTCGGCGTGGAACCGCCGTGTCGTCATCAGCGACGAGTTGCAGGAGCAGTATCGCGACGTCAGGTATGCGCCGACGCACATGACACGCGCAGGCCGCGCTGCCGGCCACGCGGCACGCCATTTCGCGTCGCAGGTGCTCTCGATCGCAGGGATGATTGCGATGGCGCTCGGCGCTGTGCTCGCCGTGGTCGCGGTCGTGTGGCCGTAGGGTCGATCAGGCGGCCGTGAGGCTGGCCATCGTTGCGTCATCGATCTCGAAGTTCGCGAACACCGCCTGGACATCGTCATCGTCTTCTAGGGCAGCGATCAGCTTCAGGATCGTCCCGGCATTGTCCCCGTCGAGTGGTGTGGTCGTGATCGGCTTCCAGATGGCCTTCACCGATTGGGGCGCCCCGAGCGTCGCCTCGAGCGCCGACGCGACTGCGCCCATGCTCTCGAATGCGCAGGTGATGGTGTGGCCGTTCTCGTCGGAGACCACATCGTCGGCGCCGGCCTCGATCGCCGCCTCGAGGACGGCATCGGCCGAGCCGGCCGTCGACGGATAAACGATTTCGCCGACCCGCGCGAACATATGGGAGACCGCGCCGGTCGAGCCGAGGTTGCCGCTATACTTGGTGAAGACCGCGCGAATGGCGCCGCCCGTCCGGTTGCGATTGTCCGTCAGCGCCTCGACGATGACGGCGACGCCGCCCGGGCCATATCCCTCGTAGCGAATCTCTTCGTAGCTCTCATCTGCGCCGCCGGCCGCTTTCTTGATGGCCCGCTCGACGTTGTCCTTGGGCATGTTCTCGGCACGCGCGTTCTGGACCGCGAGACGAAGGCGCGCGTTCATCTCGGGGTCGGGCAGGCCCGACTTCGCCGCCACGGTGATCTCGCGAGCGAGTTTGGCGAAGAGCTTCGAGCGGGCAGCATCCTGCTTGCCCTTGCGGTGCATGATGTTCTTGAATTGGGAGTGACCAGCCATGGATGATCCGTCGCGCGTCCAATAGCGAGAGCCCCTCCCCGTTCATGCGAGCGCGCGGAGAAACCCCTAAGGTTGTGTTATTGCTGCCCTTTTCCCAAGGGCTGCCGGCAAGCGGCTTGTGCCGTCCCTGCGCTGTGTCCGGACGCCGCAGGGCCGACCGGCGGGGTTATACCTTTGCCCCCGTGCAAAATCCACCGATTGTCGCTATATTGCACGCCGGACTGGACGACGCGAAGAAGCCAAAGTAACTGCTCGAGCGCGAGACGACCCGTCCCCCCGACACGACAACGCCCAACGCTTGCGTCAGACCTTTCCGGCGACGCGCGTCGGCGTGCGTCGAGACGGGGGAACCAATGGCCATGAAAATGGCCGGGAGGCATGATGACGACGGCTGTGGTGATCCTTCTCCATGGACGGAGTGGCAGTTGAGCGGGGCTCGAGCCGTGCAGCAGGCGAGTCTGTCGAGACCGGAGGATGCGAGCGCGCCCGGCTCCGGCAGGCCTGGAATGCTTTCCATCGCCATACCCGTGTTGAACGAGGAGCGTGGTCTGACGCGGCTTCAGGAGCGGCTCGTCGCCGTCCTGGATGGCCTCGGCAGGCCCTGGGAAGTCATCTTCGTCGACGACGGATCGCGTGACGGTACCGCCGCACAGCTCCTGGCACTCAACGCCCGCGACCCTCGATTCAAAGCCGTCATTCTCAGCCGCAATTTCGGCAAGGAGATCGCCGTTGCTGCAGGCCTGCGGTATGCCGCGGGCGCCGCGGCAATCGTGATGGACGGCGATCTGCAGCATCCGCCCGAAGCCATCCCAGCACTCGTCCGGCAGTGGGAGCAGGGCTACGACGTCGTATACGGCGAGCGCTCGAACAGAGAGACCGACACCACGCTCCATCGCCTCATGGCGCAGGTCTTCTACGGTGTTTTCAAGAAGATGAGCCGCACGGAGCTGCCCCAGGGTGCCGGAGACTTCCGGCTGGTGGATCGCCGCGTCGTCGACGTGCTCAACCGCATGGACGAGCGCGCGCGCTTCAACAAGGGTCTCTTCGCGTGGGTTGGGTTCCGGTCGATCGGCGTGCCCTATGAGGTGGCGGCGCGCGGTGACGGGCGCTCGCGCTGGCGATGGCGTCAGCTCATGCGCTTCGCTCTCGATGGCATCGTGTCCTTCACGACCATCCCGCTCAGGGTCTGGTCCTACCTCGGCCTCTTCGTGTCGGCGTGCGCATTCCTATTCGCCCTCTACATCCTCGTGGAGGCGCTTGTCTTCGGCATCAATGCGCCAGGCTTTCCGACCCTGATCATCTCGGTGATGTTCTTCTCCGGCGTGCAACTCATCTCGCTCGGCGTCATCGGCGAGTATCTCGGTCGCGTGTACGACGAGGTCAAAGGACGTCCTCTGTTCGTCGTCGCGCGCGAGATTGGCGTCGGCGGCGACCCCGGTCCTCAGGCGTCCGAGCGGAGGATCGCGTCGCCATGAGCCAGCAGAAGTCGGTCATCGATCCGGCCCGCGATTTGCCGCCGCTGCGGCACTGGGGCGGCTTTCTCATCTCGGGACTGATTGCGCTCGCCTGCGACGCGAGCCTGCTCCAGCTCGGCATACTCGTGTTTGGACTGAGCCCGCTCACGGCCCGGCTCATCGCCATCTCGGGCGCCATGGTCGCAGGCTGGCTCGCCCATCGGCGATTAACCTTTTCTTTGAGCGTACCGCCGACTTTCGCGGAGTTCGGCCGATACTCCGCAACGGCGTGGACGGCAGCGGCGATCAACTACGTCGTATTTGCTGCAGTGCTCACCGTGGTTCCTGGAACGCATCCACTGACGGCCCTTGTATTCGCGTCAATTCTCGCCACATTTTTCGCATACATGGGAATGCGTTACCGCGTCTTCCGGGGGAGAGCATGAAAGCATCTCAATCGACGCGGCAAACTCTTGAAAAAGGCGCAAGAAAGGCAAGCGCGAGGTTCGCAAAACTCCGAATGCCGAGACAGGAAACTTTCCCTGAGCTTTCATCCGCGATAGCACCCTATTGCTATCGCTCTACAGGAAATTGTAGCAGTTGGAACTCGCTGCGCGCGCTGGATGACCGTGCGGTAGAGCAATCGACTGTGCGTGGGCGTAAATCTCGGCACGACCCCACCTGAGCATGAGGGATTTTCGGAACCGTAGCAGGACTACGGACGTTGTTTGGTGCGATGGCGTAAGCGCTTGAAATGCGTCTGGAGGCGCAAAATATGAAGTCGAATGCGGTTAAGTCCTACGCGCTTGAACTCGATTGGTCGGCCCAGACAATCCTGCCGATCGAGTTGCGTGGGCGGGAGTTGCACCTGGAGGCGCGCGCCTACCAGGGGCATGACCCCCACAATCAAGCGTTTGTCCTGATTCACAGGGCGAACCAGGCAAACAGTGAGCTGCCGGTCGTTCGCGTCCACAGCGGATGCATAACCGGCGACATCTTCCATTCCCTGAAGTGCGACTGCTATCCGCAGTTGCAAGCAGCGCTGGAGACGATCACGACATCGCCACTCGGCGTGCTGATCTATCTGCCCTATCACGAAGGGCGGGGTATCGGCATCGTGAACAAGATCCGGGCTTACGCGCTTCAGGACCAGGGATATGACACTGTAGACGCCAACGTCGCCGTCGGCGCGCCGATCGAAGCGCGAACCTATGATCTGGCTGCGCATATCCTGTTTGATCTCGGGCTGCCGGATATCCGGTTGCTGACCAACAATCCTGCCAAGGTCGATGCGCTCCGCGCGGAGGGCATCAATGTGATCGAGCGCTTGCCCGTCGTGTGCACGCCAAATGCCCACAACGTTCGCTACCTCGAGACCAAGAAGGCCCGCATGGCGCACGCGCTCTAAGCGCGCGCCAGCGACCTGAAGCAGGACGTAAAGCGAGCGAGGCGCCACTCCGGTGGCGCCTCGCTCTTTTAATTTGCGGTGATTGGAAAAGTCATGGCGCGTCAGCGCGCCGACTCGAGAGTTTCAACGACCAGATTACCGTTCGTGTAAACGCAGATCTCGGCCGCGATCGCCATGGCCTTCCTCGCGATCGCCTCGGCATCGAGATCCGTGTCCATGAGCGCCCGTGCAGCCGCCAGCGCATAGTTCCCGCCGGACCCGATGCCCATAACGTCCTGCTCGGGCTCGAGCACGTCACCCGTGCCGGTGAGGACGAGCGAACGCTCGCGGTCCGCGACGAGCATCATGGCTTCGAGCCGGCGCAAGAAGCGGTCCGTCCGCCAGTCCTTGGCAAGCTCGACGCAAGCTCGCGTGAGCTGCCCCGGATATTGCTCGAGCTTTGCCTCGAGGCGTTCGAACAAGGTAAAGGCGTCGGCCGTCGCTCCCGCGAATCCGCCGATCACGTCACCGCGGCCGAGCGTGCGCACCTTGCGGGCGTTGGACTTGATGACGGTGGCGCCGAGGCTCACCTGACCGTCGCCCGCGATGACGACCTTTCCCTTCTTGCGCAGGGTCAGGATCGTCGTGCCGTGCCAGATATCCATGAAATCTCCTCCGGCGCGGATGGCCAGACTGATCGGATGCTGACGATTGGTATGGTGGCGCGGTGTCCCTTAATCAAGCGGCCCGCTTGCTATCGCCGCGCAGAGACACGACATTGCAGTGCAGCATACGCCGTCCTCACCCCAACAGCGGAGCTGCTATGCCGAGCGATGATCCGACGCGTCCACGGGACCGGCGCCCACACCGGAGCGGCACCAAGCTCGTCAATATCGCGCTCCAGGGCGGCGGCGCGCACGGCGCCTTCGCTTGGGGCGTACTCGACTATCTGCTCGAGAATGGCCGCCTCGATATCTGTGGCATCTCCGGCGCCAGCGCCGGTGCAGTCAACGCCGTCGTGCTCGCACATGGCGTGAGCACGGGCGGGCGCGAAGGTGGTCGCGCCGCACTCGCGGACTTCTGGCGCAAGGTCGGGGAGCCGAGTTCCTACGTCGGCCCGCACCCCTTCCAGCAGGCGCTGCCGATCGCCTATTTCAGCGAGGCCACGCCCGCCTTCCTGCTGTTCAACATGATGACGCGGTTCTGGTCGCCCTATCAGCTCAATCCGCTCAACATCAATCCACTGCGCGCGCTCCTCGAGACGACCGTCGATTTCGAGCGCCTGCGCACTTGCCCGCGCACGAACCTCTTCCTGACCGCAACAAATGTCCGCTCTGGAAAAGTACATGTGTTCCGTACGAAAGACGTATCGGCTGACGTGGTGATGGCATCGGCCTGCCTTCCGCAAGTGTTTCAAGCCGTCGAGATCGACGGCGAAGCCTACTGGGATGGCGGTTTCATGGGGAACCCGGCGATCTTTCCGCTGATCTACGCCAGCCCCTCGCAGGACGTCATCATCGTCCACGTCAATCCGCTCGTGCGACCGGACGTGCCACACAGCGCACTGGAGATCGAGAACCGCATCAACGAGATCAGCTTCAATTCATCCCTGATCGGCGAGATGCGCGCCATCGCATTCGCCACGCGCCTTATCGATGAGGGCAAACTTCCGGAAGGCGCAATGAAGCGGATGCTGCTTCACTCCATTGCCGCGGATGACATCATGCAGATGCTCGGCGCGGTCTCGAAGATGAATACGAGCTGGGAGTTCCTCACGCAGCTTCGCGACATCGGGCGTGAGCGCGCAGCACAATGGCTCGACGACGCCTTCGACCGCATCGGCGAGGAGTCCTCGACCGATATCAAATCGTTCCTTTAGCTCTACCTCACTTCAGGCTTTCAGCTTCGCCATGAAGTCGTCGATGAGCGCATTGATCTCACCGGGCTGCTCGATCTGCGGGAAGTGGCCGGCCTTCTCGATGATCTCGATGCGTGCGCCCGGCACGAGGCGCTGCACGTCGTCGAGATAGGCCGATCCCTGGCCGCTCTGCATGGATTCGCGCTGACCGGCGGGCGTCATGTACGTGGTTTGAATAGCCATGAGTGGCACGCGCACCTTCGCGAAGATCTCGTCGAAGCGCTCCGAGTCCCACTTGCCGATATTGGGAAACAGAGCGCCCGCTATCTTCTCCGGCATGGCGACCGCGCGGCTGACGATGGGCTCGACGACCGCGGGGTCAGCACCCGGACGGAACATCTGGCGGAACATCGGCTCGATAAAAGCGCGATAGCCGATCTCGGCGACCCGCTTCTGCCGATCCAGATACCCGGTGCTGCCGGCTGCGCCGAGGCGGCTGCCATCGACCAGGATCAGGCCGGCGACCCGATTCGGTGCCTCGCTCATGGCATGCGTGACGATGCGGCAGCCCATGCTGTGCCCAACGAGCACGGCGCGCTCGATTGCCAGCTCCCCGAGGAGCGCGGCCACATCCCGGCCGTGTGTGTCGATGATCTGATGTGCGTCCGAGCCCGGCGTCGTCCCGTGTCCACCGAGGTCGACCGCCACCGTCTCGAAGCGGTCCCTGAAATGCGCCACCTGCCGGCTCCAGTCGGAGCGGGCGCAGCCGAAGCCATGCACGAAGACGATTGTCGGGCGGCCCCGCCCTTCGCGGGTGTGGTCGAGTACGGTCATGGACGTTTCCCTTGGCGTCATTGTTTGGAGATCCGGCGAAGGTTCGCGCGAACCCGCAGGGGGCGTCAATCACACGTTTGCGCCGCCCTGCACCGCACGAGTTGTACGACCACGCACGATTCCGGCGCCGAAACGGCCGGCATTGGTTGCCGAGACAGCCCGAATCATAGCAACTGAAAAAAGACTCATCATGCGAACCAAGCGGGAAGGTACGCGATGAACGACATGACCCCTGCCGGCGGTAAGGTTCCTCTCGACATCGGCGCGATTGCTAATGCAACCTCCGAGGCGTGTATCTCTACGCGGGTGCGTCAGCTCTCGAGAATCGTCACGCGCGTCTATGACGATGCGATGCGCCCGCACAAAATTACCGCGAGCCAGTTCACGCTGCTGACGCAGCTCGCCAATCAGGACGGCATTACCGCCGCCGAGATCGGCAGCACGCTCGACATCGAGAAGTCGACGCTTTCGCGCAACCTGAAGCGCCTCCTCGCGCTCGGTCACATCATCATGGATCCGCCGGCCGGACGCCGTGGCCGCGGTCTGCACCTTACGCCCAAAGGCAAGCAGGTGATCTTGGAAGCTTTCCCGCTCTGGCAGGCCGCGCAGAAGCGCGCCGTGGAGGTCATGGGTCTCGAGAGCCGCAAGGTGCTCGATGATCTGCTCACCCAGGCCGAGCGGCTCGTGGTGCCCTGAGGCCGGCACCGCTGCTTGAGGAATTTCAAGGCCGTCGCATCGCGCCGGCCTTTTTCATTTCTGCACGGCCGTGACCAGGATCTCGACCAAGTCCTTGTCCCACAGCGTCACGCCGATGCACGCGCGCTGCGGGGGATTGGCGCGATCCACCCACTCGTCCCAGGCGCGATCCATCTCCGGCTTTTTGCTCATGTCGGTGATGTAGACCGTGGTGCGCAGGATCTGGGACTTGTCCGAGCCTGCTTTGGCGAGCGTGGCATCGATCTGAGCCAGCGTGTCCTTCGTCTGCGCGTAGAGATCGCCAGATTTGTCCTTGGCCGTTGCGACGGCATAGACGATGCCATCATGGGCGACAGCGCTGCTGCGCGTCGGCACGGTGCCGGTAAAGCGCTTGATCATTATCATGCTCCTTTGGATCGATCGACGCGGAGCAATGTCGATGCCTGGAAGCTGCTTGGCAAGCGGCTACCGGCTTAGGCCCACCCCACCCGGCCTTGCCCTCGCCCTCCCGGATGTGTTCCCATCCCCCTGAGGAAACAAATCCAAAGGGAGGGCGCGCACGTGAAACTCTCCGGCGCATCCTACGATGAACTGTACAGCAGCTTCCGCTGGGAGATGCCGGCGCGCTTCAACATCGCCGAGACCATCTGTGATCGCCACGCGCGCACGATGCCCGATGCGCCTGCCCTGATCCACGAAGCCGGCGACGGCAGTGTCAACATTTGGAGTTTCGCGCGGATCAAGGAAGCGGCCGACCGGCTTGCGCACGCGCTCGCAGCCCTCGGCGTCACCCGCGGCGCCATCGTTGCGATCCATCTTTCGCAGTGCCCGGAAAACCTCATCACGCACGTGGCAGCGCACAAACTCGGCGCCGTCGCGATGCCGCTCTTTGCGCTCTTCGGCCCCGACGCCGTGCGCTTCCGCCTCGAGGACAGCGGCGCGGCCATCCTTGTCACGTCCGACGACAACATGGAGCGCGTCGCCGAGGGCCTGACCGACATTCCGACGCTCCGGCATATCATTTCTATCGACGGACCCGGTCCGCTCGGCGCCAAGGGCTTCTGGGAGCTGACGGCCGCGGCTTCATCCAGCAGCGTTGCGACGGACACTTCGGTCGATGATCCCGCCTACCTCATGTACACGTCCGGCACGACCGGCAATCCCAAGGGGGTGCTCCATGCGCAGCGCGTGCTGCTCGGGCATCTGCCCGGCGTGATGGTGCCGCACAATCTCTTTCCGCAAGCAGGCGATCGTTTCTGGACACCGGCCGACTGGGCCTGGGCCGGCGGCATCTTCGACGTGCTGCTGCCGTCGCTCTACTTCGGCATTCCTGTCGTCGCGCAGCGCCTCGCCAAGTTCGAGCCGGATGCCGCCTTCGCGCTCATGGCGCGGCATGGCGTGCGCAATGTCTTCATGCCGCCGACGGCGCTGCGGATGCTGCAGGCGATCCCCAATCCGCGCGCGCACTACGACTACAAGCTGCGCTCGCTCGCTTCCGGCGGCGAGCCCATGGGCGCCGACATCATCGCCTGGGGCCAGGAAACGTTCGGCATCACGCTCAGCGAGTTCTACGGCCAAACGGAGGTCAATCTCGTCGTCGGCAATTGCCCGCCGGTCTTTCCTGCCAAGCCTGGCTCGATGGGTCGGCCCGTGCCTGGCCATGTCGTCGAGATCGTCGACCGCGACGGTAACGTGCTTCCGGCAGGCGAAGTCGGCATTGTCGCCGTGCGTCGGCCGGACCCCGTCATGTTTATCGAATACTGGAAGCAGCCCGAGGCGACGGCCGACAAGTTCCGCGGCGATTGGTGCCTGCTCGGCGACATCGCGGCCAAAGATGAGGACGGCTATTTCTGGTTCCAGGGCCGCGATAACGACATCATCAAGTCGGCCGGCTATCGCATCGGCCCCGGCGAAGTCGAGGAATGCCTCCAGAAGCATCCGGCCGTGGCGCTGGCGGGCGTCATCGGCACGCCCGATCCACTGCGCGGCGAGGCGGTCACGGCCTTCATCGTGACCCGGCGCGAGTATGCCGGCAACACCGATCTCGCCAATGAGATCCAGGCCTTCGTCAAAGAGCGGCTGGCGGCCCACGAATACCCGCGCCGCGTCCACTTCATTGCCGAGATGCCGATGACCGTGACCGGCAAGATCCGCCGGGTTGATCTGCGCCAGATGGCGACCAAGCTCTAGCCCGCGTGCTTTCCAACTGTTCGACCGTCGCGTACCATGTCCGGACATAACAACCAGGCATGAGGGAGCGCGAAATGGCAGGCACTGTCGTCGAGAAGCTGGCCGAGTACGGGGTTGCAGAACGCGGTCGCGCGCTGCCGGCCGAGGTTCGCCATCATGCCAAGCGGGCTCTGATCGACTGGTTCGCCTCGTTGCTCCCCGGAACCCAGATCGATCCTGCCCAGGCCATGATCAAGGGCCTCGCCGACGAGCTCGGCCACGGCAAGGCGTACGTCTACGGCTCCGGCAAGTTCGGACCGCTGCGCACGGCGGCGCTCATCAACGGCACGGCCTCGCATACCATCGAGTTCGACGACATCTTCCGTGATGCCATCTACCATCCCGGCTGCCCGACGATCGGCGCCGCGCTCGCCGCCGCCCAGGCCAAGGGCGCCAGCGCCGCAGATCTCATCACCGCGATCATCGTCGGCTACGAGGTCTCGACGCGCATCGGCCTTTCCGTACAGCCCTCCCACTACAAGTACTGGCACACAACCGGCACCGTCGGCACGTTCGGCGCAGCCGCCGCCGTCGCAACCATCCTCAACCTCAACGAAGAGCAGTTCGCTCACTCACTCGCGACATCCGCGACGATGGCGGCGGCGCTGCAGCAGGCATTCCGTTCGGATTCCATGTCGAAGCCGCTACACGCGGGCCATGCCGCGGAAGCCGGCGCCATGGCAGCCCTGAGCGCCGAGTACGGCATGACCGGCACACTCGATGTGCTCGAAGGCGAAGCCGGCTTCGGCGCCGCCATGAGCACGACCGTCGACTGGTCGAAGGCAACCGTGGGCCTCGGCGCGCACTACAACATCACGCAAATGACCTTCAAGAACCACGGCTGCTGTGGCCATGCCTTCCCGGCCATCGACGGCGTGCTGCATCTGAAGGCGCAGCACGGATTCGCGCCCGAGGCCATCAAGCGCATTCGCGTCGGCGGCTATCGCGCGACGCTCGAAGTGGCCGGCGTGCCCAAGGCGACAACGCCCTTCGAGGGCAAGTTCTCGACGCCGTTCCTTGTCGCGAGCGCACTCGTGCACGGCAGCGTACGCCTCAACGCCTACGAGCCCGAGCGCCTCGCAGATCAGCGCGTGCAGACGCTCTCGGACAAGGTCGAACTGAACCTCGACGAGCAGTGCGCCGCCGACTTTCCCAAGCGTCGCTCGGCGAAAGTTGCGATCGAGCTCGCGGATGGCCGCACACTCGAGCACTACCAGCCGACGCGCAAGGGCGATCCCGACGCGCCGCTCACGGACGCCGATGTCTCCGACAAGTTCCTCGAACTCGCCGGTCCCGTTCTCGGCGCCGACGCCGCCAAGCGCCTCCTCGCCGAGCTTTGGGCTGCGGATCAGCCTCACACGCTCTATGCTGTCCCCGGAGATGCACTGCGCAAAGCAGGCTAACCGGAGGAAACAAATGAGGCTCAAGGACAAGGTCGCGATCATCACGGGCGCGGCGGCGGGGATGGGTGCGGCCACGGCGCGCCTGTTCGCGCGAGAAGGAGCCAAGCTCCTGCTCACCGACATCGACGACAAGGACGGCCCGGCCGTCGCAGCGGATATCGTGCGCACGAACGGCGATGCCCGCTTCGAGAAGCACGATGTCTCGAAAGAGGCCGACTGGCAGCGCGTGGTCGACGCCGCGCTCGCCGCCTACGGCCGCATCGACATTCTGATCAACAATGCCGGCATCAGCGGCTCCATTCCCGACAAGCTCGATATCGAGATGTGGGATCGCCAGTTCTCGATCAACGCGCGCGGCAACTTCCTCGGCCTGCGCGCGGTCATCCCGGTGATGCAAAAGCAGAAGGCCGGTGCGATCGTCAACATCTCGTCGATCAGCGGCGTCGTGGGGCAGGAATACGTGCACATGGGCTACAACGCCGCCAAGGGCGCCGTGAGGACCATGACGAAAGCCGCAGCGGTGCAGTACGCGCCCGAGGGCATCCGCGTCAATTCGGTGCATCCCGGCATCCTGCCGCCAATGCGCACATCGAAGCTGACGGCCGATCCCGCGATGCGCGAGAAAATGGTGAGAGCGGTACCAATGCGCCGTGCGGGCGAGGTCGACGAGGTTGCGTACGCCAATCTCTTCCTCGCCTCTGACGAAGCGTCCTACATCACGGGCGTCGAACTGATGGTGGATGGCGGCTATACAGCGATGTAACGCTCGATCGCCATGAGCACCAGCTATCAATGGCGCCACGCCACGCCTGCCGACACCGCCGACATCGCGCGCCTCTCCAAGACGCACCTCGGCCCCTATGCCGAGGGCCAGGAGGTGTTTGCCGAGCGCATTCGGCTGGCGCCGGAGGGCTGCTTCGTGCTTACACGCGGGGAGACCATGGTCGGCTATTTTTGCAGCCATCCCTGGGTGCGCAAGAAGCCGCCTGCCCTCCATCAACTGCTCGGCGAGATACCGGCAGAGGCCGACTGTTGGTACGTCCACGATGTCGCGGTTGACCAGGCGGCGCGCGGCGGTGGTGTGGTCGCCGCGATATGCGAGCGAGCGCTCGCAGTGGCCGGAGACAAGGGATTTCGCACGGCAATGCTTGTAGCCGTCAGTGGCGCAGACGGTTATTGGGAAAAGCTGGGCTTCAAGGACGCCACCACCGACGCCCTCCGTCTCAAGCTTAGGGATTACGGCGACGACGCCGTCTACATGGAGCGCGCGCTAACGAGCTGAGGGCGGGCTCGACGTAGCCATCATATTAATTTATACGCAGGCTTGAATATGCTGTTGCCTCGGCGCTCTCCTAACGGGATCGAGCACGTGGCCCGCCGAACGACGGAGCTTGCAGAACATGGCCGACAAGACGCTCGATACTCAGGGGCAGAACTGCCCGCTGCCGATCCTGAAGGTCAAGAAGGCCATCGGTGAAGTGCCGGTGGGCGGCACGCTCGAGGTGCTGGCCAGCGACCCTGGCTCAGTCGACGATTTCGCGGCTTTCTGCAAACAGGCAAAGCACGAGATGGTCGAGAGCTCCGAAGCAAGCGGCGTCTATCGCTTTCTGATCAAGCGGATGGCCTGAGCCATTGAGCTGAATGGCCGCCCTGAGCCGCACTTGACGGCGCCGCTCCATCCTTGCCACGGTCCTCGTCCCGTGGCGCTGATGCCGCGCGCGGCGGAGCTCAGAGCATGACGAACCTTTTTGAAGCAGCCGGCCTCGAGCAGGGCGCCCCGCGTCCGCTTGCCGACCGGCTGCGCCCGAAGAAGCTCGCCGAGGTCATCGGCCAGGCACACATCGTCGGCCCCGAAGGCTCGCTTACGCGGATGCTGCGCGCGGGCCGGATGCCGAACCTCATTCTCTGGGGGCCGCCCGGCGTCGGGAAAACAACCATCGCGCGCCTGCTCGCGCAGGAGACCAAACTCGAATTCGAACAGCTCTCGGCGATCTTCTCGGGCGTGCAGGATCTCCGCAAGGCCTTCGACCGCGCCAAGGCGCGGCGCGAGCAGGGCCGCGGCACGCTGCTTTTCATCGACGAGATCCATCGCTTCAACCGCGCGCAGCAGGACGGCTTCCTGCCGCACATGGAGGACGGCACGATCACGCTCGTCGGCGCGACGACGGAGAATCCCTCATTCGAGCTCAACGGCGCACTTTTGTCGCGCGCGACGACGCTCGTTCTGAACCGCCTCGACGACGACGACATGCGCGAGCTCATTGCCCGCGTCGAGCGCGAGACGGGCAGCAAACTCCCGCTCGACGACGAAGCCCGCACAGCCCTCATCGGCATGGCCGACGGCGACGGACGTGCGCTCATCAATCTTTGCGAGGAAGTGCTCGCGGCCGCCGCTGCGGGCGAACCGCAGCTCACGACCGCTTCGCTCGTCGCACTCGTCCAGCGCCGCGCGCCGCTCTATGACAAGAGCCGCGACGGCCATTACAATCTGATCAGCGCGCTCCACAAGGCCGTGCGCGGCTCCGATCCTGACGCGGCGCTCTACTGGCTCTGCCGGATGCTCGATGGCGGCGAGGATCGGTTGTTCCTCGCGCGTCGGCTCGTGCGCATGGCCGTCGAGGACATCGGTCTCGCCGATCCGGCGGCCATCACGCAGGCACTTGCGGCGAAGGATACCTACGACTTCCTCGGCAGCCCCGAGGGAGAACTGGCGCTTGCGCAGGCCACGATCTACATGGCCACCGCGCCCAAATCGAACGGGGCTTATACCGCCTACAAAGCCGCCATGCGGGCCGCCAAGGACAACGGCAGCCTCGCGCCACCGAAGCACATTCTGAACGCGCCAACCCGCCTCATGGCCGAGCAGGGCTATGGCGCCGGCTATGAGTACGATCACGCGACGGAAGAGGGTTTCTCCGGCCAAAGCTATTTTCCTGACGAGATGGAGCGCGAGCAGTACTACGACCCGCCGGAGCGCGGATTCGAGCGCGAAATCAGGAAACGTCTCGCCTATTGGCAGCGCCTGCGCGACGAGAAATCAGGCTAGTAGCCCCTCGGCATCGGCTTGACGCGCATCAAGGCGGCGGCATCCACACGGCACCACATTGACCCTCCGCGCCGACCGCACAGCGGCGCTCCCGCGCACGCGGGGACTGGATGCTCGAACCAAGGGCCGGGTGCCATGGCGGATAGATTTCAATTGCACGTGCTTGCGGAGGTGAACTGTTCGATCGTGGACCCCTTCGTGCTCCTCGACGACGACAACGCCCTGCGTCTCGATCTCTGCGATCTCCTCGAGCACATTGCGGACGGCCTGCCGGCGAATGCCGCCCCTCAACTCGCGCAGTTGGCTTCCGCCGCCATCGAGCGCGGCTGGGCCAATCACACAGCCTTCGAGGAGCAAGCACTCTTTCCCGTCATTCACCGCCATGGTCACAACCATCCAGAGCTCATGGCCGGCGTCGCGCAACTTGCCTCCGAGCACGCCAATGACATCGGCTTCGATCAGGAGCTCGTGGATACGCTCCATGATCTCGCGCGTGGCGGACCGCCGACGAACCCTGATATGGTTGGCTATCTTCTTCGTGCGCACTTCGTGCCGATGCGCCGTCACGTGCTGTGGGAGAACGCGCTGCTGATTCCGGCTGCGCGCCGTCTTCTCTCGGCGGAAGAAGTCACCGTGCTCCGCGAGTGGATACGCGACCGCGAGCCCGAGCGCTGCACCTGCGGCCGGCTCGGCTGAACCACTGCCTACACCTCATCTTCCGACACTGCCTCGCTCCACACGTGATGAGGCTCGGTCGCACCTTCGTTGCGTCCGCGCGATCGGCGCACCGCTCCGGCGATCGTGAAGTTCGAAGGGTACTCGACGGGCTCGCCGATGACGGCCTTGAACTGGTCCGTCAAAGCGTCGATCGTCTTCTGCGGCATGCGCCGATCGATGATGATCGGCGAGACGTTCGAGATGTCAAGCCGCGGCTCATGAAAGGCCTCTTCGAGATCGAAGCCGAAGTCCGCCGACATGGCCAGGAGCTGGAATACCGCCGGAAGAATGCGGCGCCCGCCACAACCGCCGATCGCAATGGTTGCATCACTTCCGATCATCACAGCCGGTACGTAATTAGCGAGCGCACGCGCATCGGGCGCAATCGCATTCGGTCCGCCCGGCGTCGGGTCGAACCAGTTGATGCCATTGTTCATCAGGATGCCGGACTGCGGCAGGACGATGCGCGCGCCGAAAAGCGTCAGCAGGGTTTGCGTCAGCGTCACCATATTGCCGTCGCGATCGATGACCGAGATATGCGTCGTGCTCGTCGGCGCGGTCTTCTCGCCGGCATCGCCCATGACCTTGAAGCGATGCTTCCAAGCAGCCTGCATGGCCGCGGCATAGGCGAGGAATGTCTTCGCGTTCGGCTTCGCCTCAGGCTTCTTGCGCAGCTTCAAAAGCTCGCGGAAGGCAACAGCCAGCGTCGGCCCACCGTTCAGCTCCGGCAGGACATGGATCGTGCGATCGAAGTAAGAAATCTTCAGCGGCTCGCGCTCGGGTGGCGCAACGGCGGCCAGATCTTCCTCCGAGAGATAACCGCCCATGGCGCGCACGTCGTTGGCGATGCTCTTGGCGAGCGCGCCCTTGTACACAGCGCCCGCGCCGTCGGCAGCAATGGCTTTGAGCGTCTTCGCGAGGCTCGGGCACGGCAGTCGCCCGATAGTCCGCGGATCCATGGCGGCTGCGACATACGGCGGAAAACCGCCGGGCAGAAAGCGCTCGCGGGCGCCGGGATCCTTCTGGAGATCCTTCATCGCCGCTCCGATGACGACCGCTGTGTGCCAGTCGACCGGCAAGCCTTCCTCGGCAAGCTTGATGGCGGGCTTCAGCAGATCGCGCCACCGCCTCGTGCCGTAGTGTTTGTGGGCGAGGGCCAGAAGTGCCGGCTGGGTCGGCGCGATCACGGCCTTGGGGCCGACAGTGTTGATGTTGCCTTTCACCATCGGCCAGCCGAAGAGATTGCCGGCATCGACACCGCCGGCCAGTTCGTAGTCCTTGGGGTTGAGCGTCTTTGGACTGCGACCGCCGCCATCGAACGCGCGGATGTTTCCAGTCTTCGCCTCATAGACGAGCATGGCGCCGACGCCACCGATGCCGCTCATCCAGGGCTCAGCGACGCCGACCGTCATCGCAGCTGCGACCGCCGCATCGACTGCGTGGCCACCGTCCTTCAGGACGCGCGCGCCGGCTTCGGATGCCATGCGGTTCTGCGTCACCACGATGCCGCCGCGTGATCGCGCCGAGGGCTTCCGCACCGTGCGCTTGAGCGAGAAGTTGGGCGACAGCGCACTCGTGGGCTTGGGCATGAGTAGGACGTCCTTGCTGAAGGCGAATATGGATCGGGAAGGTTGGATGTATGCTTTCGTCTAGGCGGCGCCGAGGTGCGCGATTAGGGCGTCGAGCGTTGCATCGGGCTGCTCGGACATCATGATGTGCCCCGAGCGCGGGAGCGTGATGCTCTTGGCACCGGGAACCAACTTCGCAAGCTCGGCCGACTTGCGCGCCGGCGTCATCACATCGCTTTCACCGGAAAGAAACAGCGTCGGGCACTGCACTTTCGCAGCCGCCTCCGCACCGCTCTTCCATTCGTTGCAGGCCGCGAGATCGACCGCGAGTGCCCCCTGCTGACCCTGTCCGAGCAGTGCCCGCGCACCGCCCGTCATCCAGAGGCCGGGAGCCGTATTGCCGCCGAGCTTGGCGGGCGGGCTGTAGCACCAGCCTGTCATCATGTCATAGGCCGCAGGCGGGTTGTCGCGCGCGCTCTTCAGCAGGTTCGGATGGACGGGCATCGCGGAGGCAATGCCGAGCAGCGCCAGATGGGAGACTTTGGCCGGTGCCTTCGCAGCCGTCTCGAGCGCTACGATCGCGCCCATGGAGTGGCCGACCAGCGCGGCCTTCTCGACACCTGCCGCGGCGAGCAGCGCTTCGATGAAGGTGACGAGGTCGGCGATCGACTCGCGCGGCGGCCCCGCTGACCGCCCATGCCCCGGCAGATCGACCGCCAGAACCGACCAGCCATGCCAAGCGAACCAGCGGCTCTGAAGCTGCCAGCAGGTATGGTCGAGCCCCGCGCCATGGATGAAGACCAGGGCTGGACGCGACGGCGTGAACGGTCTCCCGCCGGTGCCGGCATAGACCTCGCGCCCCTCTACCGTCAGCAGCATTTCCGCTTCCTTCCTGGATAGTACCCTCGGCCGCAAGGTAGCGACTGGGCACGCCTAAGCGCAAGCGGCGCACATGCGGCCTCAGACATGCTTGACCAAATGCCCTCAGGCGAGGTTTCTGCCCTGCATAAGCCGTCACGCCCGGGCACAAGCACCCCTCCATGCCAACGCACACCTTGCGCTCGACAAGCACGCCCGTCGATCTGACGTCGATGCGGCAAGCCGGCGACTGGCCGCGCACGCCCGTTATCGTGGCCTACGTGCTTCTTTTCGTCGGTATGACCTGGCAGTGGGTCGCAGGCGTGGCGACGATCCCCTGGGACGCCAAGGCACACTTTCATCCGCAGGTGCAGTTCCTCGCCCAGAGCCTCGCGCGCGGCGACTGGCCCTGGTGGAACCCGTATGTCTTCGCCGGTCATCCGCAGATTGCCGATCCGCAGTCGATGATCTTCTCGCCACCGTTTCTCCTGCTCGCGCTGCTGAACGGCAATCCGAGCCTCTGGGCCGTCGACATGACCGTGCTCGCGACCATGGCGTTCGGCGGCGTCGGCCTCATCTGCTATTTCCGCGAGCGCGGCTGGCACTGGGCGGGCGCGCTGATCGCGGCGCTCGCTTTCAGCTTTGGCGCGGCCATGGCTTGGCGCCTGCAGCACTATGGGCAGGTGCTCAGCCTCGCCTATCTGCCGTGGCTGCTGCTCTCCCTCGAGCGCACAATTGCGCGCGGCTCCTTCCTCAATGGCGCGCTCGCCGGCTTCTTCGCCGCGCTCATCGTCCTCGGCCGCGACCAAGTCGCCCTGCTCGCCATCTACGTCGCCGCCGGCTATGCGCTTTGGTGCCTTGCGAGCGCCGATGAGCATGCACGCGCAATCAGGCGAGCGCTTCTACCGCTCGTCGTCGGAGGCGTAGTCGGTCTGGCACTCATCGCCTTGCCGATCCTGATGACCTTACTCCTTGCTGCCGAGTCCAACCGCCCCTCGATCGACTTCATCGGGGCAGGGCGCGGCTCGCTGCACCCCGCGCTGCTGCTCACGCTCATTTCCCCCGATATCTTCGGTGCCGCTGGCAGTGACTATTGGGGGCCGCCGAGCTGGACATGGCGCGGCACGGGCCTCTTCACGGCTCAAAACGTCGGGATTCTGTACGTGGGCGCGGTGCCACTGCTGCTCACCATCACGGGCCTGTTGAGCGGCCAACTCTGGGCGCGCGAGATCCGCTTCTTCTCGATCGCCGTCGCGCTCATTCTGCTTTACGCACTCGGCTGGTACACACCCGCCTTCCGACTCATGTATGCGTTCTTTCCGGGCGTCGACCTCTACCGCCGGCCGGCCGATGCGGTATTTCTGATCGGCGCGCTCTTCGCCATTCTCGCCGGGTACGCCACGCACCGGCTTTTCGCGGCACCATGGAAAAAACCAGGTCTATTGCCTGTCGCGATCGTCATCGGCCTCCTCGTCGTTGCTGCCGCCTTCGCTTTGCTCTCCGGCTGGCGACTTGATCGCCTGCCGCGTCTAACAGAGCCCATGCTGATCGCGGCTGCCGTCTTCCTCGTCGCCGCAGTCCTCATTGCCTGGGCGCGCTCGCGCCTCGCGCTCCAACCTGTGCTCGCCGGGCTCGTGCTGGCAGGCTTTACGGCAACCGATCTCGGCTTCAACAACGGCAACAACGGCTCGTCTGCCTTGCCGCCGGCCCTGTTCGACGTGCTCGATCCCGCGAGCGGCAACGACACTGTCCGATGGCTGAAATCGCACGTCCGCACGGACACCACGTATCGCGATCGCGTCGAGCTTGTCGGCATCGGTTTCCATTGGCCGAACGCGAGCATACCGCACGCACTCGAGAATACGCTCGGCTACAATCCCGTGCGTCTCGGTCTCTATACGCGCGCGACCGGCGCCGAGGATCACGCTGCGCTGCCCGATCAGCGCAAGTTCGCGCCGCTGCTGCCGTCCTACCGCAGCCCGCTCACAGACCTGCTCGGCTTGCGCTACATCGCCGCCGGCGCCCCCATCGAGACCATCGACAAGCTGCTGGTGCCCGGCGCACTGCCGCTCGTTCAGCGGACCAAGGATGCCTGGATCTACGAGAACCCGGCTGCGCTGCCCCGCGTCCTCTTTGCAACGCGCGTCATTCCAGCAGACTTCGAGGGCCTCCTGAAGAGCGGCACTTGGCCGGAGATCGACTTCCGCACGACCGTGCTCCTCGAGCACGCCCCGTCCGGTGCACCTGACAGGCGCCCTGGGAAGGCGGCACTCGCCTCCTATGCCAACACCCGCATCGAGATCGACGTCGAGAGCCCGGACGGCGGCTATGTCGTCCTCAATGATGCCTGGCATCAATGGTGGACTGCCGAAATCGGCGGTCAACGCGCAGCCATCGTCCGCGCCAACGTCCTGTTCCGCGCGGTGCCCGTGCCGCCGGGGCGCCACCACGTGACGTTCACTTTCCGGCCCTTGGAAGGCGCCTTGAGCGCGCTCCGGAACCGCTGAGATCTGCCATGCCGCAGCACCTCTCGACGCGGGATCGACGGGCTGCCACATTGGCCGCGGCCACGTCGCACGGAAACACCCGCCGATCAGGAATTCGTACATGACGCATCTCATCAACCGCGCCTTCAACCACGACTATCCGACCGTCGCCGGCGGCAAAGGCGTCCGGCTCGTCGATACGAACGGCAAGAGCTACCTCGACGCTTCCGGTGGCGCCGCGGTCTCGTCCATAGGTCACGGCCATCCCAAAGTCGTCGCGGCGATCAAACAGCAAGCCGACGAGGTCGCCTACGCGCACACGTCCTTCTTCACCTCGAAGCCTGCCGAGGAACTCGCCGACTGGCTCATAGCCCGGGCGCCTGAAGGTTTCGGCCGCGTCGCGTTCGTCTCTGGCGGCTCGGAGGCCGTCGAGGGCGCGCTCAAGCTCACACGACAGGTCCACGTCGAGCGTGGCGAGCCGCAGCGCAGCCACTTCATTGCGCGCCAGCAATCCTATCACGGCGGCACCATCGGCCTCATCGCGCTGGCCGGCCCGAAGCCGACGCGCACCGTCTTCGAACCCGTCTTCGGCGACGGCATTTCCATGAGCCACATCCCGCCCTGCTACGCCTTCCGCAACAAGCGCGAGGACGAGAGCGAGGCGGACTACGGGCTGCGCGCCGCACGCGCGCTCGAAGAGGAGATCCTCCGCGTCGGCCCGGAGAAGGTCGCGGGATTCGTCGCCGAGACGGTCAGTGGCTCGACGATCGGCTGCGTGCCGCCAGCGCCGGGCTATTTCAAGGAAATCCGCCGCATCTGCGACAAGTACGGCGTGTTCCTCATCGTCGATGAAGTCATGGCCGGCATGGGTCGCACGGGGCATCTCTTCGCCATTGCCGAGGATGGCGTTTCTCCAGACCTCATCGCCATCGCCAAGGGTCTTGGTGGCGGCTATCAGCCGATCGGCGCGGTATTGCTGCGCAGTGCGCACTACGATGTCCTCGCCAAGGGTTCGGGCAATCTCGCGTGGACGCACACCTACCTCGCACATCCCATGGCCTGCGCCGCGGCACTCGCCGTCCAGAAGGTCATCGAGGAGGAGGGCCTGCTCGCCAACTGCCGCGCGCGCGGTGCCGAATTGAAGGAGCGCCTGCAGCAGCGCCTCGGCCAGCATCCGCATGTCGCCGACATTCGCGGCCGCGGGCTTTTCGTCGGCATTGAACTCGTTGCTGACCGCACGACCAAGGCCCCTTTCCCGCGCGCGAAGAAGGTTGCCGAGAACTTCAAGAAGCACGCCTTCGCCAATGGCATGCTCTGCTATCCAACGGGCGGCACCGCGGACGGCATCGTCGGCGATCACGTCATGCTGGCGCCACCGCTCATCATCACATCGGAAGAGATCAACGAGCTGGTCGACATCTTCGAGCGCACACTCAACGAGACGCTCGCTAAGATAGAGAAGCAAGGAAAGACTTCATGAGCACAATCGCGGCGGACGAAAAGCGCATTCTCGACGAGGTCGAGCGCGGTTTCGACGAGGAAATTGCCTTCCTGCAGGATGTCGTACGCTGCCCGTCCGTGCGCGGCGCCGAGCACACGGTTCAAGACTATGTCTTCAATGCGCTGGCCAAGCGCGGCTATGACATGGACCGCTGGTGCGTTGCCGAAGCCGACATCAAGGATCACCCCGGCTTCTCACCCATTGCCGTGTCCTACGAGAATGCCTGGGTCGTCGTTGGCACGCATCGCCCGAAGGCCACCAAGGGCCGCTCGCTCATTATGAACGCGCACATCGACGTCGTGCCGCCGGGGCCGACCGATATGTGGACCCATTCCCCCTATGATCCCGTCATCCGCGATGGCTGGATGTACGGCCGCGGCGCCGCCGACATGAAGGCCGGCCTCGCAGCCAACATCTTTGCGCTCGATGCCATCAAACGCGCAGGCTTCGAGCCGGCCGCGACGATCCACGTGCAGTCCGTTCCCGAGGAAGAGAGCACCGGCAACGGCACGCTCGCGACGTCCGTGCGCGGCTATCGCGCCGATGCCGCCATCTGCCCCGAACCGACCCATGGCAGGCTTACGCACGCCAATGTCGGCGTTGTTTGGTTCTCGGTGCGCGTGTATGGCCGCCCGGCTCACGCGCGCGAAATGCAGGCTGGTGTGAATGCCATCGACGCGGCGTACAAAGTGATCAGCGCGCTACGGGTCCTGGAAGAAGAACTCAACGTCGAAGCGGCGCAGCATCCGCTCTTCAAGGATCTCGTCCACCCGATCAATCTCAATATCGGGCAGATTGAAGGTGGCGACTGGAACTCGACGGTGCCCGCGTCCTGCACCGTGCATTGCCGCCTGTCGATGCTGCCGGGCACGCCTGCATCCGATCTCAAGCGGCGCATCGAGCAGACGATCAGCGAGTTCTCACGCCGCACGCCCGGCAGCGGCAACACCCCGCCCGAAATCAAGTGGACAGGCTTCTCCTGCGAGGGCTTCGTTCTCGAGTCAGGCAGCGATGCCGAGAAAACGCTCGCCGGCGCTCATGAGGCCATCCACGGAAGTCCGCTCGAGCGGCAGGTCATGCCGGCCTACCTCGATGCGCGCGTTACGATCCTCTACGACAAGATCCCGACGCTCGTGTATGGCCCCGGCGGACGTAACATTCACAGCATCGACGAAGCACTCGAGCTGAAGACCGTGATGGAGGCGACGAAATCCATCGCGCTCTTCACCGCGCGCTGGTGCGGCCTCGCACCGTTGAAGACGGCGTGAGCGGGCCAGCCCCACTCACTTGCCCTTGAATTTCGGCGCGCGCTTCTCGGCGAAGGCGGCGCGGCCCTCGACCCAGTCCTCGCTGCGATTGATCGCGTCAACCTGAGAGCGTGCGATGCCCGCAATCTCGGTCGGCCCTTTGGGCAGCGTCTGGTCGGCGAAGCGCTTCAGCATCCGCGAGGGCATGGGCGCCGTCTCGGCAATACGGCGTGCGTAGTCCATGGCCGTCGGCATGAGCTGGTCGATCGGGACGATCTTGTTGGCGTAGCCGACCTCATAGGCGCGCTGCGCGTCGATCGTGTCGCCGACGAGCAGCAGCTCCATGGCGATCTTGTGCGGTATGCGCGTGACGAGATTGGATATCAGCCCGCCGGAGAAGGCGATCTTCACTTCCGGATAGGAGAACTTCGCGTTCTCCGCGACGATCATGAGATCGCACATGGTCGTCAGCACCATGCCACCACCAATGCACCAGCCAGCGACCGCCGCGATCACCGGCTTGTCGACCGGATATCCGATGCCGGGAATGCCATGATAGAGATGATGCGGCACGGCCTTGAGATCGGCACCGGCCGAGAAGGCCTTTTCACCGGCGCCAGTCAACACCGCAACGCGCGCGGCATCGTCGGCCATGAACTGCACCCAGCGATCATGCAGGCCGTCGACGATCTCGTTATCGAGACGGTTCATGCGATCCGGCTTGTTCATCGTGATGATCGCGACCATGCCGTCACGGCGATAGGTTACCGCCGAACTCTCGCTCATGACTTCCTCCCTGCGCGGATGCCGCTCGTCGCGACGCCCGACGACTTGAACGCGGCGATTTCCTCCGCCGAATAGCCGGCTTCGCCGAGCACGGCGTCCGTATCCGCGCCGGGCATGGCCGGAAAGCGCTTGATCTCCGCGCCACCGTGCGCATAGCGGATGCCCGACGCGAGCAGCTCGACCTCGCCGTAGGGCGAGTCCACCTTCTGAAGGACCGTGCGCGATTGAAGCTGCGGATGTTTCACGACCTCAGCAATCGACCAGATGCGCGAGCACGGCACGTTCGCCGCCGTCAGCCGCTCATCCCAGGTCGCCGCATCCGCAGATGCAAACACCTCCTCGATGATCGCACGCAACGCCACTTCGTTCTCGATACGAGACGGCCAGTCGATGAAACGCGGATCTTTCGGCAGATCGGGATGGCCGATCGCCTTGGCGAGCGCGATGAACTGCTTGTCATTGTTCACCGCGAGCAGCAGATGGCCGTCCTTGACCTTGAAGAGGTCGGCCGTTGGCAGTCGGCTCTGCGCGCGATTGCCCGAGGGGCCTTGGATGTGGCCGCCGACCGTGTAGTCGACGACGAACGACGACATGAACGTCAGCGCCGAGTCGAGCATCGCGACATCGACGAGCTGGCCCTTGCCCGTGTGCGTGCGCTGGAAAAGCGCGCTCGCCACGCCGAACGCGAGCGACATCCCGCCGATCGCATCGCACACGGCGAAGCCCGCGCGCGTCGGCCCGCTCTCCTCCGAGCCGGTGATCGACATGAGGCCGCTCATGGCCTGGATCTTGCCATCGTAGGCACCGGTCGTACGCTCGGGTCCGGTGTGGCCGAAGCCCGAGACGGCCGCATAAATGATGCGCGGATTGACCTTCGAAAGCGCCTCGTAGCCGATGCCGAGCTTGTCCATGACGCCGGGACGGAAGTTCTCCATCACGACGTCGGCCGTCTCGGCGAGCTTCTTCACGATCGCAATCGCCTCGGGCTTGGTGAGGTCGAGCGCGATGTTGCGCTTGTTGGCGTTGATCGCCAGCCAGCCTGTACCGAGCCCGCGGTCGGACCATTCCTTGTTCGGCGGGCCATAGCGCATGTCGTCGCCGCCGGGGCGCTCGATCTTGACGACATCGGCACCGAGCAGCGCGAGCTGATAGCTGCCGAACGGCCCCGCAAACACTTGCGTGAAATCGAGGACGCGGACGCCCGTGAACGGCTGGCTCATTCCGCCGCTCCCTTGAGCTTCATGTCCTCGGCAAGCTTCTCTTTCGCAATCCGCTTCTGACGGTCGAACTCGGCGCGGCGACGTGCGATCTCCTCGGCGGAGAGACGCTCGATATTCGAGTAGTCGAGCTTCCAGTCGGGATTGTCGCTCCAGCGGATCGGGTTCTGCACGGTCGTGCGCGGACCGGGTGCGGACTCGAGAACGCGGAGCGCGTGCTCGAGCGTCCGGCGTTGAGACTCCTTGTCCTTGGGCTTGCCAGCTGGATTGCCGAGCGGGAAGTCGCTGAAGGCAAAGCGCGGCACGCCGATGAACTCCACGATATCCTTCGCGCAGCCCATGACCACCGTCGGAATGCCGGCAGCCTCCAGCGCGCGCGCGGCGAGGCTGATGCTCTGGTGGCAGACGGGGCAATTCGCGCAGAGAATCGCGACATCGGTTTTGTCCTCGAGCGCGCGGCGAACGATCTCGGGGCAATCCACGTCGAGCGTCGTGCGATGGCTGCGGTTCGTCGGGAAGCCGTGCACGTGCGCCGTCACGCTACCTATCAGCCCGCGGGAAGCAGCCTCGCGCAGCGCCGGCAGCGGGAACCAGGTCCCCGAGTCCTCCTGCGTGGTGTGCACGCGGTCGATACCGACGTGCGAGATGCGCGTGTCGTGATCCTTCGAGGAGTCGAGCGAGTATACGACATAGAACTTGGCGGCGGAGTTGTACGGCGAGCCCGGGCCCTGGTCACCCTTGTCCGGCTGATAGAGCGCCGCCGTGGTGATCAGCGTGACCTTGGACTGGCTCAACGGTTTCTTCAGCGGCGTGAAGGGCACGTCGTCGTAGTGCGCCCACTTGTAGGGCGCGCCGAAACCGAGGCCCACGTAGTAGTCGCGAATGCGACGGCGATACGGAATAGGCTCGGAGTGGTCAGGCGCGAAGCCGAAGTCCTCGTCGGCCGGGACGCTCATGGGGCAGTCTCCTCGGTGTTGGCGCTTTGAGCGTCATTCTCGCCTTTTCGGTCTTTCGCGCAAGGCCACGGAGGCGCAAGCCCTGCACCTATGCAGACTGGGAACAGCATTCCAGTAGATAGGACGACGCCATCAGCGTCCCTTCCAGTTGGGTTTACGCTTTTCTGCGAAGGCCTTGGGCCCTTCGATTGTGTCCTCGCTGTTCAGCAGCGCGACGTAGGCCGGATAACGCGGGTTCCTCATGCTCGTCTCCAGCACCGGATTGTCGAGCGAGCGCGTGACAACCTGCTTTGTCGCGCGAATGCTCATCGGCGAGCACTCAAGGATCATGTCGGCCCAGCGGCGCGCCTCCTTCATGAGATCGGCGTGCGGCACCACAGCCGTGACGAAGCCGAGCTCATAGGCCTCCACTGCGGGCACATGGCGGCCGGTCAGCATCATGCCCATGGCCTTCTTGAGTGGAATCTGGCGCGCTAGGCGTTGCATGCCGCCGGCACCTGCCGAGAGACCAACGCGCGGTTCCGGCAGCGCGAAACGCGCCTTGTCGGAGGCAATGATGATGTCGCAGGCGAGCGCGATCTCGAAGCCGCCGCCCATGGCGACGCCGTTCACCGCCGCGATCAGCGGCTTGTCGAGATCATGCCGGTTCGTAATGCCGCCAAAGCCCGAGGGCGGCGAAGCGGGACGCGCGCCCGACTTGGCGCGCAGCTCGGCGTGATACTTGAGATCGTTGCCCGCGGAGAACGCACGGTCGCCGGCGCCGGTCACGATACCGATCCACAACTCCGGATCGGCGGCGAAGGCGTCAAATATACTCGACATCTCCTGGCTCACCATGGGATGCACGGCATTCATCACGTCAGGGCGATTGATCGTCACAGTCAGGATGTGGCCATCCACATCCACCTTGGTGAACTCGCCGCTCTTGAGTGCGCTCATGTGATTTCCTCCTAGTGTCCCGCTTCCGAAGTTCGCCTAAACTCTATGCTGGTGTCCCGAGCGAACTTCGGAAGCAGAAGGGACACTAGAATAGTAGATTTGCTAGTGTGATTCAGATCGAGAAATTCGCTCGATACCGAGCCGCGAGACTTGGCGAATTTCTCGATCATCACACTAGACCGATACCGGCTTGATGCTGGCAAGCACCCAGGCGGCGAGGCCCGTCAGGGCGTGATCGCCGTGCCAGGCACCGCAGAGCTGCACGCCGACCGGCAAACCACCGACGGCCATGAGCGGCAGCGTGATCACCGGCATGCCGATCGCCGAAGTAAAGAAGTTGCAGGCGGCATTGCCAGTCGTGCGCACTTCGTTGCCACCGGGCGGGCCCGAGTGCGGCGCAACGCCCGGCGATGCCAGCGCGATTACAGCATCGGCATCGACCATCAGTTCAGCATGTCGCCGCCGCATGTCCTCGCGCCGCAGTATGGCAGTGCGATAGGTTTCGAGCGTGTAGCCCTCAGCGCGGTTGAGGCGCTCGCCCAAACTTGCCGACATCTGGCCAGGATAACGCTCGGCAAAATTGCGCCACGACCAGCGTGCTTCCCAACCGCACGTGACCGCTGTCCCAGCACCAGCGGCTGAGATCGACTGCTCATAGGCTTCGATCTTGGCAGACGTCTTTCGCGTGATGATTTCTACGCCGGCCTGCGCCAGCGCCGCGCAAATGCGCTCGAAGGCATGATGCGTCGCGGCATCCGCCACCGACCAGCCCTCGGTCTCGATGGCAATCAGGCGGCGCGGCTTGCGCGATGCGGCGGGCACGGCATCGCCATAGAGGCCGGGTGAACCCGGATCGCCACCTGCATCGACGCCGATCTGCCAAGAACACGCCCACATATCCTCGATCGAGTTCGCGTGCGGGCCGACCGTCGACTGGCTGTAGCCCTGGCGCTCGCCACGATTGAGCGCGCCCTGTGTCGGCTTCAGCGCGATGTTGCCGCAGTAGCTCGAAGGCCGGATGATCGACCCGCCAACCTGCGTGCCGAGCGCGACGGGCACCATGTCCGCTGCTACAGCCGCGGCCGAGCCCGAGGACGAACCGCCCGGCGTGCGCGCAGGATCCCAAGGATTGGTCGTCGGCCCCGGATGCGACATACCCATCTCAGTCGTGACGAGCTTGCCGAGGATCACGGCGCCGCCGCGTCGGAGCGCTTGCACGGGCGCCGAATCCTCGTTGGTCACGCGCCCCTTCATGGCGGGCGTGCCCATTTCCGTCGGCATATCCTTGGTCGCGATGAGATCCTTGATCCCAATCGGACAACCATCGACCGCCGAAAGCGGACGGCCCGCCTTGTAGCGGGCACTCGCCTCATCTGCGGCGGCGCGCGCGCCATCGACGTTCGTGCACACCCAGGCCCGCACGACGGATTCGCGCGCTGCGATTGTCTCGAGGCAGCGCTCGAGGTACTTGCGCGGCGTGTCGCTGCCATCGCCGAACGCGCGAACGCGATCCGAGAACGTCAGCCGCCGCGCGGCAGGATCATAGACAGGCGTGGACATGAACAACTCCCCATCGTGCGAGCGCTCAAACGTCGAAAAACACGGTCTCGTTAGGCCCCTGCATGTGGATGTCGAGGCGATAGACAGCCCCTGCTGAAGCCTCGTCCTTCAACGCGATCAGCGTGTGGCGACGCTCGGCAGGCACGCTTGCGAGCACAGGATCGCGCGCATTCGCTGCGGCCTCGTCGGAGAAGTACATGCGGGTGTAGGCGTGCAGCAGCAGCCCGCGCATGAAGACGATGACGTTGATGTGCGGTGCCTGCGCGCCATCCACGGAACCGGGCTTGATCGTGTCGAAGATGAAGCGCTGCTCGGGGTCCGTGCCGGTGCCCATGCGACCGAAACCCTTGAAGCCCACATTGGAGCCGCGCGGATCGGCGGGGTGGGCATAGCGACCCTGCTCATCTGCCTGCCAGATCTCGATCATGGCATCGGGCACCACATCGCCATTGCCGTCGAGCACACGGCCCTCGATGCGGATGCGTTGACCCGGCACGTCACCTTCGACGAGCGCACCATCGGCGATGCTGGCGAAGTCATAGCCATACTGCTCGGGTGTCAGTGCATAGGCAAAGAAGGGCCCGACGGTCTGCGATGGCGTTTGGCGAAGCTTGCTCATGCCTAGTGTCCCGACCTCACTCGACCGGCGTCTGATGGCGGCCACGCAGCACGAAGTCGAACTCGTAACCGAGCGCGAACAAGGGTTGCGTGTGCTCGAGCATGAAGCGCGAGATGAGCAGCTCGCGGCAATCCGCGGGTGTCCCCATGTAAATCGGATCAAAGGCGAGCAGCGGGTCGCCGGGGAAGTACATCTGCGTCACGAGACGCGTCGACAGGCTCGGCCCGAAGAGCGAAAAGTGAATGTGCGCCGGCCGCCAGGCGTTGTCGTGATTGCCCCAGGGATAGGCGCCGGGCTTGATCGTCGTGAACGTATATCGCCCCTCGCCGTCAGTGACGCAGCGCCCGCCGCCGAGGAAATTCGGATCGAGCGGCGCAGCGTGCTGGTCCACGACATGTACGTAGCGCCCCGCGGCATTAGCCTGCCAGATCTCAATCAGCATATTGGGCTGCGGACGCCCGTTCTCGTCGAGCACGCGACCGGTCACGATAATGCGCTCGCCGATCGGCTCAGCACCCTTGACGGCGTTGCGCGTAAGATCCGCGTCGAGCGCGCCGAGACGATCCTGGCCATAGACCGGACCGGTTATTTCGGAAAGCGACTGACGGATCGGAATCAGCGGTTTCGTCGGCGCCCGCAGAACCGTCGACTTGTAGTCGGGATGGAGGTAGGGCGGTTGCGAGGACCAGTCTCGCGGCGCATAGCTCTCTGACATCGGCCCTCTCCCTCTCTGCTTCTCATCACGTTGTTTTTCTTGAAGCTTATCAGGAACCCGACGGCCGAAACAAGCGAAGTAGCCATTCTCAGTACGGGAGGCCGACATAGTTCTCGGCAAGGCCAGCGGCGGCGTGATGTGAGGATGTTACATACTCGATCTCTGCCGCACGGAGCTTTTCCCTGAAGGGTCCGGCACCAGGGAAGGGATGGAGGAGCAACGTCATCCACCACGAGAATCGAACGGCCTTCCAGACACGGGCCAGCGCGCGCGACGAATAGGCGTCCAGTCCAGCCGTCGAGTGCTCGCCATAGAAGTCGCGCAACGCCCCGAACAGGTAATGGACGTCGCTTGCTGCGAGATTGAGGCCCTTCGCACCCGTCGGCGGCACGATATGGGCCGCATCCCCGCAGAGAAAAAGACGGCCGAAGCGCATGGGCTCGGAGACGGACGAACGCAGCACGGCGATCGACTTCTCGAACGAAGGGCCAATCGTCACCGCGTCGGCTGCATCCGCGGGCAAGCGGCTGCGCAACTCGTCCCAGAAGCGCTGATCCGACCAGTTCTCGGCCTTGTCGTCACCGTCGCACTGGACGTAGTAGCGACTGCGCGTCGGAGAGCGCATGGAGCACAGCGCAAATCCGCGCGGATGGCTCGCGTAGATCAGCTCCTCGCTGACCGGTGGAACGTCCGCCAGAATGCCGAGCCAGCCGAAGGGATAGGAACGCTCGAACGTCGAGATGGCACCTGCAGGCACAGAGCGGCGCGAAATGCCGTGATAGCCGTCGCAGCCCGCGATGAAATCGCAGTCGACGCGATGCGTGGTCCCGCCATGAACATACGTGACGTACGGAGCATCGGTGTCGAAGTCGTGCGGCATGACGTCGGCAGCTTCGTAGACCGTCTCGGCGCTTACAGCCTCGCGTCCGGCCATCAGATCTGCGGTAAGCTCAGTCTGTCCATAGACGATCACCCGCTTGCCAGTAAGCGCGTGTAGATCGATGCGGTGCTGCCGGCCGTCGAAAGCAATTGCGAAGCCATCGTGCTTCAGACCTTGCGCATCAAGGCGGCCGGCGAGGCCCGTCGCCCGCACGAGGCCGACCGTGCCTTCCTCCAGTACACCGGCACGCACGCGCGCCAGTACGTGCTCCTTGCTCGACCGCTCCAGGATCAGCGCGTCGGTTCCGATGCCGTGCAGAAGCTGACCGAGCAGCAAACCGGACGGCCCAGAGCCGATGATGACGACCTGTTTTCTCATGATTGGAAAACCTCCCGGCCCCGGTATTCTTTGTTCTAAAGCGTCCTTGGACCTCGAATGCGACTTTGAGACCGGAACCAGGCGTGGGTCGCATTTAAGGTCCGACGCTTTAGGACGCCAACCGGTTAACCTCTGTGCAGTTTAGCTGAGATCCCCACGCGGCACAGCCTGCCATTCGTAGGACGAACGCGATATGAGAAACCTGATCACGGATATCGAGGGTCTGCGCGTCGGCCACGCCGAAGACCCCTCCGTCGCGAGTGGCGTCACGGCCATCATCATCGACGTCGAGAACGTGGCATCGGCCGTGACGCGCGGCGGTGCGCCCGGATCGCGCGACACGGCATTGCTTGAACCGGAGATGAGCGCCGCTGGCGTCAATGCGGTGATCCTATCGGGTGGATCGCTTTTCGGGCTCGATGCAGCCGGCGGCGTTGTCGGTCATCTGCGCGAGCAGGGTGCCGGCGTCCGCATTGGATCGATCAACATTCCGATCGCCGTGCAGGCCATCACCTTCGACCTGCTCAATGGCGGCAACAAGGAGTGGGGCCGCAAGCCGCCGTACTGGGATCTCGGCTGGCAGGCTGCCGAGCGCGCGAGGGCCGGAGATTTCGCGCTCGGTTCGGTTGGCGGCGGCTACGGCACGACAACCGTTGCACTGAAGGGCGGCCTCGGCTCGGCGAGCATGCTCACCAGGAGCGGCTTTACCGTCGCCGCGATTGCCGTCGTCAATGCCGTGGGATCGGCGACGATCGGCACGGGTCCGCACTTCTGGGCCGCGCCCGTCGAGGTTGGCAAGGAATTCGGCGGTCTCGGCAGCCCCGCGCATCTCACCGAAAGCGATCTCGACTTGCGCATGAAAGGCGGCCGCCAGCCGGCCACGACGATCGGCCTCGTGGCCACCGACGCGATACTGACGAAACCGCAGGCCAAACGCATGGCCATCATGGCCGATGATGGTCTTGCCCGCGCCGTTCGGCCCGCGCACGCACCCATGGATGGCGACACGGTGTTTGCCGTGGCGACACAGAGAAAGCCGCTGACCGATCCCCTGCCGGATCTCACCGAGATCGGCATGGCCGCGGGCGACTGCCTCGCCCGGGCAATCGCACGCGGCGTCTATGAGGCGACGGCGCTGCCTTTCCCGGGCGCGCTTCCGGCGTGGCGCGATAAATTCCGCAAGTGAATCGGACCGCGCTCAGAACCGCTCGGCACGATAGGGGTGCGGATCGGTGAATGGCTTCTCGCCGGTCATCATCTCGGCGAGCAGGCGGCCCGTCACCGGCCCCAGCGTGAAGCCGAGATGGTGGTGGCCGAAGTTCATCCAGAAGCCCTTCTTGCCAACCGCCTGACCGATCACCGGCAGCATGTCCGGCATGGTGGGACGCCGCCCGAGCCAGGGCTCTGCCTCGACGCGCTCCGCGAGAGGAAAGGCTAGCCGAGCAAGCGGCTCGACGCGCTCCAGCTGCACGGGGTTCGGCGGCGCATCGCGCGGCACGAACTCGGCGCCGGTCGTGATGCGAATGCCCTTCGACATCGGCGCCATCGCATAGCCGACCGACGTATCGATGACCGGCCGGTTGAGCGTGGCGTTGCCCTCGGGCCGGTAGTGCATGTGATAGCCGCGCTTCACGCCCAGCGGCAGCTTCAGCCCCTGCGGGCGCGTGACCGTATCCGACCACGGTCCGAGCGCCACCACGACATCCGGCGCCGAGATCCAGCCATCGCGGGTCGCGACCTTCCAGCCGGTACCATCGCGCGTCAGCGAGCGTGCTTCACCCTCGACTAGTGAGCCGCCACGCCGCACGAAGAGATCGCCGTACGCCTTGCCGAGCGCACTCGGGTCCGCGACGCTGCAGGGATCGGGCAGGAATATGCCGCCGACGTAGACGGGCTTCAGATGCGGCTCATACTCGGACAGCTCGGCGCGGCTCACCGGCTTCGCCACGACGCCGTACTTCGATTTGACCTCGGAGTCCTCGCGGATGGCCTTCTCGATGCCTTGTTCCGTCCGATAGAGGCGCAGATAGCCCGTCCTGCGGATCATGCCAATGACGCCGGCCTCGTTCATGAGGGCCTCGTGCTCATCGACGCAGCGCGTTACGATCGGCGCCATGGCGCGCGCCGTCGCGTGCATTCCTTCCTCAGTGGACCACGCCCAGTACTTGAGCATCCATGGCGCGACGCTCGGCAGCGACGACCACTGGAATGCCACCTCGGTCGACTGGTTGCGCGCGTGGCGCAGGATGGTCCCCCAATCGCGCGGGAAGAGGTAGGGCACAATGCCCTCGCGCTGGATGAGGCCGGCATTGCCGTAGGAGGTTTCCTCGGCGACGCCGCGTCGGTCGACGAGCGCCACCGAGCGGCCGCGCTGCTGCAAATGCAGCGCCGTGGACACGCCGACCATGCCGGCGCCGAGGACGATGACGTCATTGCTCATAAGGGATGGGTCCGGTGCAGATGGATCTGTGGAGGTCTGTGCGGGTGGGTCTCGTTCTTCAGTCGTGTTCGCTCCCGGCTCGCCTCTTCCGGACGCCTTATTCAGCGAGCCTGCCAGCGGCAGGCTGCCTAGGGTTCCAGCTTCCAATTGTCAGGCCCGAATGGCAATAGTCCATTGGCGCCGGCCCGTCATGCGCTGAGACATATATGGGCTGGCCAGGTGCCGGGCCGCATCGCGCGGCTCTCTTGATCGAAATCAAAGAAAGTGCGTCATGACCGCGGACAGCAACCTCAGGATCGACGGCAAGCGGCTGTGGGACAGCCTCATGGAAATGGCGAAGATCGGCGGCACGCCCAAGGGTGGCGTCAAGCGGCTGACGCTGACCGATCTCGACCGCCAGTCGCGCGATCTCTTCGGGGATTGGTGCCGCAAGGCGAGCTGCACGATCAAGATCGACAAGATGGGCTCGATGTTCGCGCGCCGCGCAGGCGCCGACGACAGTCTGCCGCCGGTCCTCATCGGCAGCCACCTCGACACGCAGCCGACCGGCGGCAAGTTCGACGGCGCTCTCGGCGTCATGGCGGCGCTCGAGGTCGTACGCTCGCTCAATGACCTCGACATCAAGACGCGCCACCCGATCGAAGTGTGCATGTGGACGAATGAGGAGGGCTCGCGCTTCGCTCCCGCGATGATCGCCTCCGGTGTCTTCGCCGGCGTGGTCACGCTCGAGGACGCGCTCGCCACCCGCGATCCCGAGGGCAAGGTCTTCGGCGAGGAGCTGGATCGGATCGGCTATTCAGGCCCGGAGAAGGTCGGCGGTCGCCCGGTCCACGCGCTCTTCGAGCTGCATATCGAACAGGGGCCGATCCTGGAAGAAGAGGGCATCGACATCGGCATCGTCACGGCCGCGAACGGACAGAAGTGGTACGAGATCACGCTGATAGGCGTCGAGAGCCACGCCGGTCCGACGCCCATGAACCGGCGCAAGGATGCGCTCGTCGGCGCGGCGCGCATCGTCGAGCTCGTCAACAGGATCGGCCACGATCATGACCCGAGTGCCTGCGCGACGTGTGGCATGGTCGAGGTCTATCCGAATTCGCGCAACGTCATTCCCGGCCGCGTTTTCATCACGGTCGATTTCCGCCATCCCGATGGCGAGAAACTCATCTCCATGGACAAGGCCCTGCGCAAGGGGCTCGAGGAGATTGCAGCACGCACCGGCGTCAGTGCCGAAATCAAGATGGTCGCCGACTTCCCGCCGCAGCCCTTCGAGACGAGCTGCGTCACGGCCGTGCGCAATGCCGCGAAAAAGCTCGGCTATACGACCCGCGATATCACCTCCGGCGCCGGGCACGATGCGGTCTATGTCGCACGCGTCGCGCCGGCGGCAATGATCTTTACGCCATGCATTGGCGGCATCAGCCACAATGAGTCCGAGGACATGACACCCGAGTGGGCCGCCGCCGGCACCGACGTGCTGCTGCACGCCGTACTCGAAAAGGCGGAGGTTGTGGGCGGCAAGGCTTAGCCGCCCACCTTTAGCAGAGTCCGCGCGGCGTCACTGCCTCGGCTGCTGCGCGTTCGCGGCGCGTGGCGTGCCTCCGGCCGGCGGTGGCGTACCCGTTCCCGGCATGCTCCAGAGCGTGTTCGCGCCCGCATCGCCGCCCATGAACGTCGTCGGGAACGTACCCGTCCACTTGTCGACCTTGCGGTACTCGACGACGAGGGGATTCTGCGCGAGCGCCGCACCCATGATGCGGATCGCATCAGCCTGCGCCTCGCCCTGCACCTTGATCTCATAAGCGCGGCCGTCGGCGCGGGCCTTGTCGGCATCGCGCTGAGCCTCGGCACTCTGCGTCGTTTGCGTCGAGGTCAGGCGCTGACGCTCGAGCACGAACTTCTCCGTCTCCGCCTGCTCACGCGCGACCTGCTTGTCGCGGATGGCCTTGGTGTACTCGGGCGGGAAGCCGATATTCACCACCGAGAAGCCGGTGATCTCAACGTCATCGGGCATGCGCTTGGCGAAGGTCTCCATGGAGCGATCGCGGTATTCCGTGCGCTTGCGCAGCAGATCGTTGACCGTATAGGCGCTCGTTATGCCCTTCACGGTGTCGTTCAAGCGCGGAAGAATGATCCGCTTCTCGAACTGATCGAGGCTGCCGAACTGGACGTAGAGCTCCTTGACCTTCTCGCGCTTCACGAGCCAGTTGACGGTCACCTGGATGGGGATTTCCAGCGGATCCTGAGAGGCAGCCTCGAGCGTCATGTTGAAGGCGCGCTCGCGCACTTCCATTTCCTCGACGGTATCTGCCCAGGGCAGCTTGATGTGCAAGCCGGGGTCGGCGACGTCGATCACATTGCCGAAGCGCTTGACGATACCGACGTGGCCCGCGTCGATGCGGTAGATGCCGAGCCAGACTGTGATCAGCGCCAGGGCTGCGATGATCGCGAGCCCGAGGCTCCCGAGCTTGAGAGTCGGCAGGCCAGGACGGCCGGAGCCCGATGGTCCCTGTGTCGTCGGTGTGGACGTGCGCATAATGGATGCTCCTGCAAGCTGACCTTGGTGCGCGATGGCGGTCGCGAAGCATGGCCCACCGCCACGCCGGATTTGCGGCCGCGCACGGCGGCGCCGCCCCCTTTGAGGCGAGGGAACGGCGTGCCACGCGGCGAATCACTTTTTCGCTGAACTTGAGCGACGTTACGGCGTACGAGTTAACCTAAGCGTTAACTCATGGTCGCGAGCTGGACCGCAAGGCCGCAGGCTGCCTCGTACTCCTTGAGGTCGATCCACTCGTCCACGGTATGGGGCTCGTTCTGTCCGGCTCCGAACGTAACGGTCGGAATGCCGTGGCGGACCAGCCAGTTAGCATCGAGCCCGCCATTCGCGACCCGCACCTCCGGCTTGATGCCCTGCGCAGTCACGGCCTCGATGGACCTCTGCACGACGGGCGCGCTCTCCTTGATGCGGAAAGGGTAGTAATCCGTGTGGGAGACGAACTTCACCTTGCCGGATTGGCCCTGGACGTTCGTGACCCCCGCAGCCGCCTTGGCGAAAGCCGCCTTGTAGGCCGTCGTGATCTCCTTGTGGAACTTGGCGTCATGGCTGCGGCTCTCGCCACGCACGCGCACGAAGTCCGTGACGACATTGGTTGCATCACCCGCGGGACCGCCGGTGACACCCGAGACGGGACCGACATTGCTCGTGCCGACCTTGTCGCCGTGCACGACCTTGCCGAACCAGCCACCGCGGCGCACGTCGGAGAGGGCCTCGGCAAGGATAAGAGTCGAGCTGATGCCGCGCTCGGGCGCACCGCCGGCATGGGCGGCGCGACCGGTGATCTCGACCTCCCAGCGATCGGCGCCGACTGCGCCGACGGTCACGTGCGACGCCGAGCGGCCGTCGTAATTGAAGCCGATGCGCACGCCGTTAAGGTCTTTCGGATCGACGAAGCGCGCGCCCCAGAGCCCGCTCTCCTCGCGGACCGTGAAGAGCAGCGTCAGGGGCGGATGATCGAGCTTCTGTGCCGCGAGCTCCGCCGCGAGCGTGACGAGCACGCCGCAACCCGTGCGATTGTCACCACCGAGTGCCGTGCGCACGGTGTTGACGATCTTGCGTCCCTGAATCTTCGGCTTGGCGCCAGCGCACAGGGGCACCGTATCCAGATGCGTCATGAAGAGGAGCCGCGGACCATTGCCTAGGCGGCCGCGGCCTGGAAGGTCGACGATCAGGTTGCCGGTTTCGCACGGCACAGGAATGCGCTTGTGCGCATCATCGAAGCGGATTGCCTTCGCCGGCACGCCCACTTCCTTGAGCGCGGCGACGACTTCTTTGCCGATCGCCGCTTCTTTGCCGGTCACGCCTTCCACGGCCAGGAACCGCATAAGACGGTTCACAGCCTGTGCATTGTCGACCTTCTGCATGTCTAGTGTCCCGATTCAGAAGTTCGCCAGATCTCGACGCTGGTGTCCCGAGCGAACTTCGGAATCAAAAGGGACACTAGAATTATAGTCTTGTTAGTGTGATCCAGATCGAGAAATTCGCTCAGTACCGTGCTGCCTGGTAGGGCGAATTTCTCGATCATCACACTAGATTGTTTCCTTCAGGATGCCTTTTTGCGATTTTTCTCGAGCCATCCATTGACGAGGGCGACCGTCTTGTCGACCTCTGGATGCGAGCGTCCTTTCGATGCCGCGATGCCCTGGACGAGCAGGTCGACGCGTTCGATGTTCGGTGCGCCGGCGGCCAACGCACGCGCTGCCGATGATGGCGTCAGCAGTGACTGCGCCGCAGCAGCGTACTTCTCGAAGGGCACGAGATCGGCCTTGTTCGCGCCGAGCGACACGCAGAGATCGACGACCCAGTCGAAGACCGCCTTGCTCGCCGCAGGATCGGAATGCACGGCCTCCTTGATCGGCCGCACGGTATCCTGCTGCACGCAGCGATAGTTGCCCGCGAGCAGCATCGCCCACTTGGCGAGCGGCACGAACACCGAGTCGTGCACCTTGAGCTTGACGGGGATTTCAATCTTCTCGCCGCCGACGTCGAAGCGCGCGGCCTCGATATCCTTCTCCATCTGCTGGAGGATCGCGGTGTGCTCGGGGTTCTCGAAGCGCGCCGACTTGAAGTTGGTCGGCAGGCGCACCTGCAGCACATTGACCGGCTCCTCGGGCGGACGGAAGGCCTGCGGATCGGGGCTGCATAGCGTCATCATCTTCGGATCGAAGGCATCCCACACTGTGGCGTCGGTGAAGCAATGGCGCAGCTTGCTGACGTCGAGGCCGGGAATGCGCGCGAGATAGGGCAGTGGCGGCATGTTCATGATCGACATGCATGGCCGGCCAGATTTGGCTACGAGTTGCAGAAGCTCGCGGGCGCCGGGTGTGCGGTACTGGGGCTCCTGCATGGCGAGCGCGATGAGGTCGAATTCCTTGGGATCGACGCTCGCCGGTCCCGCCGCGCTCACCTTGCCCGGGAGCTTGCGGCTGTTGATCTCGACGAGCCCCTCGCGGCCCCGAACGGGGATCTTCACGAGGGCGCCGTCGGCGTTGATCTTCTCCACCTCGGCCGGCAGGCAGACGAGCACGGTGTCGTGCCCCGCCATCGCCAGCTTCGTACCGAGCAGCGACCCGTAGGACGCGCCCATGACCAGCGTCTTGTATTTCCTTGCCATTGCGAGCCCCTTCCGGTTTCTTCCCGCGGTTTACGTTTCTTTGAGACCGGCACTTTGCGGTCCGAATGCCTCAGAGGTTAGTGCCGGGCTGCCACAGGCGCAACGAGCGCACTCGTGGCATGACCTGCCGACCTGAACGCCACCGAAACATGTGAATTTGCGGCCGAACTCGGGCACTTCGCCCATCGAGGCCACAGTTTGGTAACACTTTGCCGGCAAGACTTTATTGACCTTACGGCCGCTGTGGCGCGGCCGCTAGTGCGTTTGATTGCAAGGTGGGTCCCGAAAACCGGCCCGTTGCGGACAATCGCCAAGAGGGATTCCAGCACTCGTGCTCAGCGGGCGACACATGCTCATGACGACATCGATGCGACTGCAGGTCGGCGCATTGGCGCTTGGCCTCGCTCTCGGTTTCGGGCTTGCACCGGCTACGGCCCAGATCACCGCCCTTGATCGCGATGGGGCTCCGATCGTCCATGCCATGCCCGCCGGCGAGGGCGATGCCGCCTTGCCGGGCGCTTCATCGCCGCAGCTCCGACTCGCCCAGGCAGGGGGCGGGTATGTCGAGCGTGATACGCTCCAGGATCCTCCGCCATATCGGCCACCCTACGAGACCGGCCGGCAGGTTCCGTCCTACGGTGGCTCCCGCGATTCCTACAGCCCGCCGCCAGCACCGCGACCGGAGCCCTACTATCAGCCGCCGCGCGAAAGCGGGCCTGCCTACGGCGCGCCGCCTCCATACCGGGAAGCTGCGCCCTATCGCGACGGCTATGCACCGCCCCCGCCACCCGGCCGTGGCTACTACGAGGAGGATCCCGGCGACGGCACGTACTCAATGAACGAGATCACGCGCGCCGGCCACGGCTTCTTCGGCGCCGTCAGCCAGGGGCTCGGCAGCGTCATCGAGTATGCGTTCCGCAAGCAGGGACGCCCGAACGGCTACATCCTCGGCGAAGACCTCGGCGGCGCCTTCGTGGCGGGTCTGAGGTATGGCCGCGGAACGCTCTACACGCGAGACGCCGGCCAGCATCCCGTCTACTGGCAAGGCCCCTCCATCGGGTATGACGCCGGCGGTGACGGCTCCAAGACCATGATCCTCGTCTATCGGATGCGCGATCCTCACGACATCTACCAGCGCTTCGGCGGTGTCGAAGGCTCGGCCTACGTCGTCGGCGGCGTCGGCATCAACTTCCAGGCGAATGGCGAGATGGTTCTCGCCCCGATTCGCTCGGGGATTGGCCTTCGCATGGGCGCCAATATCGGCTATTTGAAGTATACACGTCGCCCGACCTGGAATCCCTTCTGAGTCGCAAGGCATTGGAAGGTTAGAGGTAGGGACGTGCAGCACCGGTGCCCGCAAGGGCCTCGGCGTTGGCATTCGAGCCGCCCGAAGGGGTAATCCCTGAGGGGGATCTGGGGCAGGGGACCCCAGGTGGGAACCACGGCTGGACCTGGGGGGCCGGCACCGACCCCCGAGTGAACGGTGGAACAAGCCGAGGGTTCGGGCCGAGGAATGCGGGCTTGATCACGATCCAATCAGTGATGTTCGCGGTGCTCGGCTTTCTTGCCGCGAGCCTCCTGTGGCTCCTGGCCGCGCCCGGCTTCTGGGCCCGCGCCGTGCGGCTGACTTCCGAGCGGCTGCGCGAGTCCATGCCACTTACCGAGGCGGAAATCCGCGCCGACAAGGACCGGATGCGGGCCGAGTACGCGCTCAAGATCCATCATCAGCAGGTCGAGCTCGACAAGGTCAAGCTCTCCGCCGCGCGCCAGCTCATCGAGCTCAATCGCCGCGATGCCCGCATCAATGGCCTGGAGGCCGATGTCGAAGCGCTCAAGGCTTCGCTCGAAGGTGCGGTCAATGCGCGTAGCGTGCTCGAGCAGACCGTTGCCGATCGGCTCCCGCGTCTCGAGGAACGCCTCAGCGAAGCCAAGCGCCATCTCTCCGGACGCGACGACGAGATCGCGAGTCTTACTCGTTCTGCCGAACGGCAAGCGCGTGCCCTGACCGAGGCCAACGCGATCAATGAGCAATTGAAGCGCGAAGTGCAGACGCTCACGACTGCAATCGAGGCGGCCGGCGCCAAGGCGGGGGCCGCTGCCGTGGACGGTGGGACCGATGCCGTCATTGCCATGCGTGTCGAGCTGCAGGCGCTCCGCACGCGCTCGCGCGAACAGAGCGCACTGATCGACCGCCTGCAGAAATCCATCGCCGAGACTAAAGGCATCGCTGCGCGCGCGGCTGTAGTGAAGGACGCCGAAGAGAGCGCAAAGCAACTGCGCGAGGCGAGGGCACTTGCCGCCGCGCGGGATCAGGAGATCGAACGGCTCAAGGCAAGCGTCGCGATCCATGAGAAGACGAACAAGGACGTGGGCGGCCAAAGCCGCCTCGCGCTCTTGGCCTCTCTCAACGCCCTCGAGGAGAAGGCCGGCGAGCAGGAAACCCTTATTAAATCTCTCAAGAGCGAGGTTGCGTCCCTCCAGGAGCAGCTCACGCGCCAGGCTGCGGACAACGCCGCAACAGTTGGCCGCCTCGGCGGCGGAACGCTGCCCCTCTCTGATACCGCCGGCATCTCCGTCAATGGGCCACCGCGCGAGCGCCGCGCCATCCCCCGCCTGACGCTGGCCGAGCGCGTGGCTCAATCGCGACGCGAGACCGAGGATGATGAAGCCGTGGCCGGTTCAGCCGAGGGCGACGAGCTCAAGCCTCCCCCGGCCCCAGAGCCTGCGGCCTCCACTGCCAAGGCCGAGAACGGTGCTACGGCCCCGAATGGGACCGCAGATGCTGGCACGTCCGACGAGGCAAAGGAGGCGGACCAGGACCGCCGGCCCGCGCGCATCAAGTCCCGTCTGCTCGACCGGATCTCAAATCTGTCGAAGGCTTAGTTCGGATTGTCTTCAAGTGAGCAAACAATTGCCGCAGAGTACCAGGACGATAGCGGGCGGCCAGCATCCAGGCCCAGGTCAACTTGATGAGCACACGACAGCGCTTCAGCCACGAGACGACGGCGGAAACCATGACTCCTGCGCCGCTGCTGCTCGCCCGTAGCATGGACGCCGAGCCGCAACCTGCGGAGGACATCGGCGCCCGGCGCCTGCGCGAACTGGCTCTGCGCTTCTCGCAAGGCGGAATTCCAACATCCGACGACGACGACAGCACGCTCGAAGGCACCGACGTCGAGTTCGAGCCGGTCTCACTCGCGTCCATTCTTGCGCTCGGCCGCGAGCAGCAGCCCGACACGCCCGACAGCTCGCTGATCGAAACGGATGCGGCCCCAAGACCCGTAGTGCCATTCCTCGCCATTTCGAGCGCACAGCTGCCGGCACCGGAAGCCGCCAACGACGTCGCGCCGACCTCAACGACATTGCCCGCGCTTGCTTCCGCGGCCCCAGTAGAGCCGCTACGGTTTGCAGGGGAAGAGTTCGGTGCGCCCGTCGATGGCGCAATTGCTGAGGCCGACGGGACCGACGAAGAAGCACTCGAAACTGCCGTCGTTTCGATTGTCGAGCCCATTTCCGAGCAGGATGCAACCGCGGCTGTGAACCAGCCGCTGATGCTGGCGGATCATTCCGAACCCGATGTCCGCCTCGTGGATCTGATCCGCCGCCAACAGACCTTGCTGGATCAGCTGAACAGCTTCCCGCCGTCGTATGACGCTTCGCAACACGCAGAGGACCAGGCGCCGGTACCACGAACGCTCATCGAGCAGTTGGCGCCGCCCCCCACCCCCGAGACGGCTGCACCAGAACCAGAGCCCGCACGCGAAGCCCCGCCACCGTTGCCGTCGCCGGCACCAGAGCGCGCTCCGCCGACGCTGACACTATCCCCGCCTACCCGAGCCGCACGTGAACGCATGGACGAGCCAAACGCATCCGAATTGACGCAGAACTCGCCGATGATCATCCAGCGGGCGCGGGCGGAGCGCTCCGGTCGCCGCATTCCTGTCGTCGCCACGCCGCCGAGCGCAGTCCCGGCCTTTCTTGGCGGTCTCGCTGCCGCGCTCCTTGTTGCCGGCGTGCTGCTCGCCATTCTCTAGGCTCACCTCCGAAATCCCACGCATTAGCCGCGGACGATCCGTCGCACGACGCTTCGCCGCGCTCCAGGTGATCGAATGCGCGCACCGAATTGTGTAAGGAGGACGTGCTCCGTGCCGCTTCAACCCAGGGCTTTGCCGTGCCAGACGGATCAGGACGACCGCTCGCCGATCCCATGCGCGCCGTGCGCTGGTGGCTCTACGGCGTTGCCGCGCTGGTCTTCGCGCTGATCATCGTCGGAGGCGCCACGCGGCTGACAGACTCGGGCCTTTCGATCACCGAATGGCGGCCGATCATGGGCATCATCCCGCCGCTCAGCGAAGCGGAGTGGCAAGAGGCGCTGGCGAAGTACCGGCTGATCCCCGAGTACAAGCTCGTCAATCGCGGCATGAGCCTTGAAGCCTTCAAGTTCATCTTCTGGTGGGAGTGGGCGCATCGCTTCCTCGCCCGCACGGTCGGCTTCGTCTTCGCGATTCCATTCCTCTATTTCGCGTTCCGGCGACAGATCCCCGCCGGCATGTCGTGGAAGCTCGCCGGTCTCTTCGCGCTAGGTGGACTGCAGGGCGCGATCGGCTGGTACATGGTCAGCTCGGGCCTCATCGACCGCGTCGACGTCAGCCACTACCGCCTCGCGCTGCACCTCACCGTCGCTTTCCTCATCTTCGCGCTGCTGCTGTGGGCCGCGTGGTCGCTACTGCCGCGCGAGGACCTTCGCGTGACACGTCCAGCGGCCATCCGCCATCGGCGGGTAGCAGGGCTCCTGCTTGCGTTGATCTTCCTGCAGGTCGTGCTCGGCGCGCTCGTTGCCGGAATGAAGGCGGGCCTTACACACAACACTTGGCCGCTCATGGACGGCGCGCTCATTCCCGACGGGCTTTGGGTGATGTCACCCTGGTACTTGAACCCCTTCGAGAACGCGACCACGGTGCAGTTCAATCATCGCATGGTCGCGTATCTCATCGTCGTCGGCGTTCTCTGGCAGGCAGTAGCCGTCATGCGAGCGGATGACTTCCGCCTTGCGCCGTCGGCTTTCGCGTTGGCCGCAGGCGTGCTGGTCCAAGCAGCACTCGGTATTTGGACGCTGCTCGCGCACGTACCCCTGAGCTTGGGTCTCGCACATCAAGGTGTGGCTGCGGTCGTGACAGGGATTGCCGCCTGGCACCTGTTCCTCGCGACGCGTCGCGGAACGATCGCCTGACCGGCAGGAGAGGAAAAGCCTGAAGAAACCGTCCGACGCCGCAGTGGGGAGGGAGGTGTGTGGCGATGCGGCGCCGGACAGTTCCTTCTGGCAGTGGCCCGTCGACGATCCGCGCACGCTTTGCAGGCTCGGTGCGCGCACGTCCCAAGGGCCATGCACCGATGCCAAGTCCCAACAAGCGGGCTGTGGGACTGCATCGGACCACTCGGCCGATCCCCCCGGTAGGGTGTCAGCACGAGAACGAAATTCATTGGCGACGGCCCGTTCTGCTGCAACGCGAGACAATGAATGCAGCACCGGAGCCGCCGCTGTTCCTCTGGAGCGCTTCCCACTCGATTCCGGTCTCCGCACGATCCCGGGAAAGAGTGGTCCAGTGCCCTCCTGAAGAGGCTTCATGAAGCCTCTCAATTGCGACAGCGCGCAGGCGAATCAGCGGCGCTCGGGCGGCTGCCACTCACGTCTCGACTCAGGGGCGCAATAAACGTCGCATGAGCAGAACCGGCTAATTCTCGCGTCGGTAAGGAGGTGCGCCGAGGGACTTCGCCGCGGCAGCGGCCTACCGCACGGCATCGCCAATGCGCGCCTCGGCAACGGTCAAGTCCGATCGCCCAACCGACGCTTCCTCGAGATGAGGCATCTGCTCGACACAGGGGACCGAGATCGTTCTGCCGGTCGAGCGATCAAGCACGAGCGTCGTGCAGTTCGATGGTCTCGCAGGGAGCGCCAGCCGCGCGACGATGCTCACTTTCGCTTCCGGGCGCTGGAGTATTTCCTCACCGATGACATCCCAGAAGCCAATGGCATGCCAGAACAGCGCCCCGATCAGAAAGCCGCAGAAACCCCAGCCGATCAGCGTGGCGCGCGCCCCGAACATCCCCCGGCCGCCCACCTCGTGCATGAGATCGTCCAGTCGGGGCGCCGCATCGTCGGTCACGGAGGCGGACGCCCCGGGACGCCAGCCGCGCCCGGTCCGCGGGTGAGGCAATTGTCCTGTCATCCTGCCGTGAGCGCCACCACGCACGCGCCCGCTCCCTCACGCTCACCTTCCCTGCCGAAGGAACGCAATGTTGGCCTTGTTCAATTATGTCGACAAGGTGGCGCGCTGCCGACTGGCAATCGGCCACAGACTTATCCACAGGCCGGAACGTCACAAAAGCGATCGCGGTCAGATGCGGCGGCCGCCTGACGATGGCGCCGGGCTGCTGCGGACGGGCGGCACGTACATGCTCGAGGCGCGGCACATCCGACTCTGGTCCTCATTGCGGCCGCACCTCGTCGGCTGGCCATCGCGGCTAAAGCAGATGCGCACCTCGCGTAGCCGATTGCCCGATCCGCCGCACGCCACGGCCATCATGTCCGGCTTGAGGTCCGGATTGGCTTCGACGAACGCGCGCACCACCGCCTCGGGCGAAACCGTAAAGTCGTCGTTCGGCTGCACGAAGCGCTGCGGGATCTTCACGGAATTAAAAAGCCTGCGCGAGAGGCCGTAGTAGCCCTCCGGCGTCAGACCCGAGCACGTCCCGTGCTTGCGGTACTCGTGGATGACGAGGCGTGAACTCGGCATGATGTCGAGCATGCTGTCGATCAGCGGCTGCGGCACGAACGGCCGCTCGCGAGTCGGGCAATTCTCCGGCCATCCGCGCTCATGCTGAGGCCACAGCCCGTGCAGAACGAAGGCATAAGGGCGCGTGCCGCGGCCGTGGCATTGCGGCTCGTATCGGTCACGTGGCAGCGATGCGCAGAAGGTCGGGCTCCAGGAGAGAACGAGCGCGTAATAGTCGAAGCGGCCTGGAACATTGCGCTCCTGGTCACGCCTCTCGTAGGGAGCGCGGCCGCCAGGGCCGCCGCCGTATTGCGCCGAGGCCGGCAGAGGCACGAGCAGCGCCGCAGTCAGCATCCACAGCACGATGCGTGTCAGACTCATACGGAATTCCCTCCCAACGCGCGCGCTCCGGCATCGCCGAGGGCCGCAACGGCGTGCACTATATCCACCGTCGCGAAGGGCGCAATCGGATCGCTTGGCGATGGCTCGGCCAGTTATCCCGCCTACTTCGCCGACGCCAGCCGGTCGAGCATTCGGCGGACAGCGACGATCTGCGGTCCCTTGCGCGTCAGATACTCGGAGCCCGTGTAGCCCCACCAGTCCCAGCAGCCGTACGGATTGGCTGTGCTCGCCTCCGCTTGCGGCATCAGTACGACCAGCCGGTTCGGCCCCGCCCAACGCACGTAGCCGCTATCCTCGATGAATGTGTCGCCGAGCTCCGCGCGCGACTGCCGGCAGCCATGGAAGACGACATGGACGCGGCATCCGGCCTCTCTCCGGCAGCGCTCTGGAATAAGCACCACGCCCTCGCGCGCAAGACTGTGATCGGCGAGATCCTTCGTGAAAGCGTGCTGATCGAAGATGAACCGCTCGACATTGGCCGTTGCGTCGGCCGGCTGCAGCGGCCCGAGCAGAAAGTTCAGCAATTCTCCGGCCTGGTCATAGTCGCAATCGTTGATGAACGGCTTCGCGGTCAGGCTGCAAGCAACGCCCTTGCCCTTTGCGATAAAACCGTGACCCGCCGGCATGTCCGCCACGCGCTTGATGTGGTCTTCCGGCACGCCCAGGCGTTCGTACAGTTTCAACGCTGCAAGACCTATGTCCGGCAGCACTGTCTCGTCCTTCGTACCTGAGAACAGGTAGATGCGATCGCCGGCCGTCGCCTCGATGGGATCGATGCGCCCTTCGCCCGCAAAATCCCGCGCTTGATCGGCAAGCTGTTGCGGGTTCGGCACGCCCCAGGCCGCAAGGTCGTTCGCCATGCAGCCGTTGATGGCCCTCGAAGCGTTGATCAGCGCCGAGCCCGGCCCGACGATGCCGCGCGCGTAGACGCTCTGCGCGCAGCCATAAGGGCCTCCGGCGATCAGCGCCGCGCCCGTCACGATCCTGTTGTGCGCAAGGTGGAGCTGGCCCGCCATGTAGGCGCCTGCCGAGACACCCGACACCGTCGTGCCGTCGACGCGCACGCCCAGCGCAGGCAGCCCCGGTGCCTCAGTGCGACAGGCGGCGAGCAGCACGAGCAGGCCGAAGCCGACAGCCGCAGCAAGCCCGCGGATCATTCGCCGGATGGACAGCAAACTCATCCCGACGCCTCCTTCGTCCGCACTGCACGAGCTTATGGCCAGCCTTGAGGATAGCGCGATCTGACGCCACCTTTATGGAAAGCAGCCCCTTCTTGGAGTCCTTTATGTCGGATCTCTCTGACTTCCCTATCACAGCTCGGTGGCCGGCAAAGCATCCCGAGCGCCTGCAGCTCTATTCACTGCCGACGCCCAACGGCGTCAAAGTCTCCATCGCGCTCGAGGAAACGGGCCTACCCTACGAGGCGCACGCCATCGACATCGGCAAGAACGAAAGCTGGACGCCGGAGTTCCTGTCGCTGAACCCGAACGGAAAAATCCCCGCGATCATAGATCCGCACGGCCCTGGCGGGCGCCCGCTCGCCCTTTTCGAATCGGGCGCTATTCTCGTCTATCTCGCCGACAAGACCGGGCAGCTCATGCCCACCGATCCGGCGCGCCGCTACGAGACGCTGCAGTGGGTGTTCTTCCAGATGGCCTTTATCGGCCCTATGTTCGGGCAGGTCGGTTACTTCCACAAGTTCGCCGGCAAGGAGATCGCCGACAAGCGACCGCTGGAGCGCTATCAGAACGAGTCGAAGCGCCTGCTCGGCGTCATGGAGGCGCGGCTCGACGGGCGCACGTGGATTATGGGCGACGACTACACCGTCGCGGACATCTCCATGCTCGGCTGGGTGCGCAATCTGATCGGCTTTTATGGCGCCGGCGAACTCGTCGAATACGACAAGCTGAAGCACGTACCGGCCTGGCTCGAGCGCGGCCTCGCCCGCCCCGCCGTGCAGCGCGGCCTGACGATCCCACAGCGGCCGTAACATCTATGCGGTGGCCCTTGGCGCTGCTTCGCCACCATTGGCTACTTTCACCGTCGGTCCGAGGTGAGTAGGCTCGTTCGCGACGCCGTCCGTTCGGCGTCGAGGAATCAGCAGCCATGACGCCGCTCGCACCATTCACACCTCTCGTCGCGCTCGAAGCCGTCGCTATCGACACGGAGACAACAGGTCTCGACCTCAAGACGGCTCGCCTAGTCCAGTTCGGTGCGGTCCGCATTCGTGCCGGCGCCGTGCAGCCGAGCGAGCAGCTCACCCGGCTCGTAGATCCCGGCGTCGCCATTCCGGCGCAGGCCAGCCGGGTGCATGGCATCACAGCGCAGGATGTCGCCGGTGCACATGATTTCGCGACCTTTGCACCGGACATGGAGGCCTTCCTCGGCGGCGCCATCCTGGTTGGCCACACGATCAGCTACGACATCGCGATCCTCAGTCGCGAGTACCAGATCGCCAACCGGCCCTGGCCAGCACCGCGCGCGCTCGACGTCCGCTTGCTCGCCCGCCTAACGTCCGAGGCCGGCCCGCACGACGATCTCGAAAGCATCTGTAGTGCCCTCGGCGTCGAGATCGAAGGTCGTCACAGTGCCATTGGCGATGCCCTGGCCGCGGCGCATGCCTTCGTTGCTCTCATCCCGCATCTACGCGCACGCGGCATCCGCACGCTCGCCGAGGTGGAGGCCGCCGCCCGCGTCCGCGCCGAGCAGGATGCGCGGACAGCGGGCGGCCTTTTCGCACCAGAGCTGCCGTCGGCGGCCGATCGGACGCGCGCGCTCGTCAAGGTCGACAGCTTTCCTTATCGCCATCGCGTGCGGGATGTCATGAGTTCGCCGCCTGTCATGGTGCCGGGTTCGACGAGTCTCAGGGAGGCCATGGCGCTGCTGCTCGACAAGGGAGTGAGCTCGCTTTTCGTCCCCTCGGCAAATCATGGTGTCGGCATCATTACCGAGCGCGATGTGCTCAGAGCCGTCGGAAACGGTGACGCTGCGGCCATGTCCCGACCGATCGACGAGATCGCCTCGCGCCCGCTTCAAACCGTCGAAGAGGATGCCTTCGTCTATCGTGCCATCGGCCGCATGGACCGGCTCGGCATCCGCCATCTCGCGGTGGTGGACCGAGACAGCGCGGTCGTCGGCGCACTCACGACGCGCAACCTTCTGCGCCACCGCGCCTCCACAGCCATGATGCTGGGCGACCAGATCGACAGCGCGCCGGATGTCCCGACCCTGGCAAGGGCCTGGGCGCAGCTACCGCATATGGCCAGCATGCTTCTCGAGGAAGAGGTCGACGCGCGCCTCGTCTCGTCGGTCATCAGCTCGGAGATCTGCGCGCTGGCGGCCCGCGCCGCGATCATAGGCGAGCAGCGGCTCACCGAGGCCGGTCGTGGTGGCCCACCCGTTGCCTATGCGCTGATGGTTCTCGGCTCGGCCGGACGCGGCGAGAGCCTCCTCGCGGCCGACCAGGATCATGCCATCGTGTATGCCGAAGGAGAGCCGGACGGACCGGAGGATCAATGGTTCGCGGCCCTTGGTGAGGAGATCTCGAACATTCTCGATGCTGTTGGCGTCCCTTTCTGCAAGGGCGGCGTGATGAGCAAGAACGCAGCCTGGCGCATGAGCCGCGCGCACTGGATCGAGACCATAGACCGTTGGGTCCGCCGCCAACGGCCCGAGGATCTCCTCAACATCGACATCTTCTTCGATGCCATCCCTGTGCACGGGACACTCGGATTGGCCGAGGACATTCTCGATCACGCCTATGACGTCGCGCAGCGCACGCCAACGTTCATCAAGCTGCTCTCAGAAAGCGCACGGGGTGCCCGCGCACCACTGACGATCTTTCGCAAGCTCAAGACCGACAGCAGCGGACGTGTCGACCTCAAGATGCACGGCCTCTTCCCGCTCGTTGCCGGCGCCCGCGTTCTGGCGATCAAGCACGGCATCCGCGCCCAGGCGACGTCAGAGCGGCTGCAGGGCCTGATCAACTCGAATCATGTCGACGCGCACGAAGGCGCAGCCCTCATCAACGCTCATCGCACCATTCTGACAGCCATGCTGACGCAGCAGGTCATGGACAGTGAGCAGGGCATCGCCTTGTCGTCCCGCGTCGCCCCGGACCAACTCAGCGAGCGCCTGCGGACTGATGTGACGCATGCCGTCACCGCCGTTGCGACGATGAATGATCTCGTCGCCGAGGGACGGTTCTGAGGACTCGCGGTTGCACCACGCTTACGCCGCCACACCGTGTCGGGCTGCGAACGCGGCAAGCTCAGGATGCGGCAACGGGCTCTCGCGTTGTAGGAACGCCAGCAGCTCGATCTCATTGGCGTCGAGCTTGCCGCCCTTGCCAAGGTTCTCGATCAGCCACTGGCACTCGGCATCGTCGATCCGCTCGTTCGTGACTATCTCGAGCCGCTGCCGTTCGAGGCGCGCCAGCGCGCGTTCCTCGCTCGACTGCACCCGGAATGTGCTCCACACGCTGCCGGCGCCACCTGCAACCATGCGGCCGAGGAAATTGCCGATGCGCTCACGTGCGCTCGACCCTTCCTCGCTCCTGCCGATCGAATCCGCCAGCAGGGCGCCGGCGCCACGTGCATCGGCATCTTTGGCCCAGACCTCGATCCTCAGAGCTTCCTCGCGGGGCGGGATGTGATGGCCGAGGCTTGCCAGCACGGAGGCGCCCACCGCCTTCACGAACAGCTCCGTCCAGGCCGGCGAGCTCTTGCCCGGTGCAAGCGCCTTGTTGATCGCGATCAGGACCTCGGCCTCGGCGCGCGTAACCGCGATGCCGCCGTCGCCGGCGAAGGCGTAGAGAATGCGTCGGATGAGATCGATCTCGCTTTGGCCGATCATACCCGGCTGCAGCATCTGGCCGGCGCGGGTCACGCCGACGCCCGAGATGACTGCGTCGCGCACCTGCGCGAGGGCGAACCCTGCAAGGCTCGGCGGCGACCAGCGCGCCTTGTCGATCACGTTGAGCAGCAACTCGAGTTCGGTGTTCGTCGATATGTGCCCGTCACGGCTGATGCGAGCGACGAGCCAGTCGGCCTTGTCGACGACGATGTAGCCGTCGGGCTCGGACTGATGGACGATGTAGTCGGTCAGGGCTTCGATGAAGAAGGGCGCCCAGGTGGCGTCGGTCACGCGGCACGCGCTGTTGAGCGACAGAAGCGCTTCCGCTTCCGAGGTCGAGATCGTGCCGTCTTCGTTGAATGCACGGCGCATCGCCGCGACGTCGCCGTCACGAATGCTGCCGCGCGCACTGATCTCGTCGACTGCTACGCCATTCAGGATACCCATAGCGCCTCACCCAGGACCGCGACCAACGATCCCAAGCTAGAGCGATATGGTTACATTTCTGGAAACAGACATATCGGACGCACGCAAAGTGTTGCGCGCACAGAACACACGCGTGCAGATCGCGTGGCCTGACGCACGTCAGCGCAGAAGCGGGAGCTCAGCCCGAGATCTGCAGATTGATGGCTTTGGGACCTTTGCCGCGCTTGTCGGGCTCGGTCTCGAACGAGATGCGCTGGCCCTCCGCCAGCGAGCCAACTCCCGAACGCTCGACGGCGGACACGTGCACGAACACGTCGGCGCCGCCCTCGTCGGGCTTAATGAATCCATAACCTTTGGTCTGATTGAAAAACTTGACGACGCCCGTCTGCCGCATGCCTGCAATCCTTCTCCACGAGGGTGGTGAGCAGCTCGTGCCTTCCGCTCGGGAGACGTCAAACGCCCCTCGCATACCCATGCCCGCGCGCTTCCCATGCCATCGAGCAGGACTGCGCTCCGCTGCATGTCGGCGCGGGCACACCAGCCCGCATCGAAAAAATATCCGACCGTCAAATCATGCGGGCAAAGCACAATTGCGTGAAGCTCTGGCATTAAGGCAACGTGCCGAAAATACAGGCAAACCGCTGCTTTCTGGGTGGTCAACTAGCCGATCTGTGTGACATCCGCATGCGCGCCGGCGCCATCCGCGAGACGCTCGGCGAGGACCGGAAGCAGCACGGCGAGATCAGCCGCGAGCGTGTACGGCGGGTTGATGACAAGGAGGCCTGATCCGTTGAGCCGATCGCTATCCGTCGGCGCGCGGACGAGAAGCTCGACTGCCAAACTCTCCTGCGGCGAGACCTTGGCTATCGCCTGATGGAACCGCGTGATGGGGCGTGGGTCCTTGATCGGATACCAGAGCAGATACACCCCGCCCGCAAATCGGCGCATGGCATTCTCGAGCCCCTGAACCAGCCGATCGAGTTCGCCGGCTTCCTCGAAAGGAGGATCCACCAGGATGACGCCGCGCCGTTCCTTGGGTGGCAGCTGCGCCTTGAGCGCGAGCCAGCCATCGAGACCGAGCACCTTGGCGCGTCGATCCCCGGCAAGATTTTGATCGAGCTTCGCCGCGTCCTGGGGATGCAGCTCGTTGGCGACGAGCCGGTCTTGCGGCCGCATGAGCGCCAGGGCGAGGCACGGAGAACCCGGATAGAACCGGAGCCGTCCATCCGGATTACATGCGCGCACGGCCCCGAGATAGGGCGCGAGCAGCGCCGCCGCGGCCTCGGGCACGGAAGCCGCACCCGGCCCGATGAGCCGTCCTATGCCGCCTTCCCACTCCCCTGTTTTCCCGGCTTCCTCGCCCGCGAGATCGTACATACCGATGCCGGCGTGCGTATCGATGACGCGATAGGCCGCGTCCTTCTTCGCCATGTGCATGAGCACCAGCGACAGCACGGCGTGCTTCAGCACATCAGCGAAGTTCCCGGCGTGGTAGGCGTGGCGGTAGTTCATGGGCTGAGCGTCCAGCACCTCAGACATCGCTTTGTCAAGCGGCGTCCCGAGGCACGCGCGATCCTCATCCCTGACCTGAATTGTTACGGTTTGAGAATCTCATGCCGCGTGACATACATGGATTGTCACAATCTGGGCACGTCGAGGCCTGCCCGGAGCATCGAATGTTCGGCTGCTCCCCGCATTCGGCCGCGGCCTCCTGACTAGCCTTCTCCTACCGGCCTTCATATGCAGAAACCCTCCGAGCCCGCCTCTGTCCGCCTCCCTTGGTGGCGGGATCCGATGTACCGCGTCGTCCATGCGGTCGGCATCACGCAGGTCACGGCATGGGGTACGGCCTTCTACTGCCTCGGCGTCCTGGCAACCCCAATCGCCGAGGAGCTCGGCTTCACGCGCAGCTTTGTCTTCTTCGGCTTCACCATCGCCATGCTCATGCAAGGCGTGGTTTCCACCCCCATCGGCCAGCTCATCGATCGCTGGGGCGGGCGCCAGGTGATGAGCCTTGGCGTCGTGCTGATTGCCATCGGTCTCGCCGCGCTCGCCATGGTCACCAATTGGATCGCCTATCTCGCCGTGTGGGCCTTTCTCGGTGTGGCCATGCGCATGTCGCTCTACGACGCGGCCTTTGCCTCTGCCGTGCAGGTCGCGCCGAGCCGCGGCCGCAAGGCCATCTCGTACCTGACCCTCTATGGCGCATTCGCATCGACGGTATTTTGGGTCATCGGCCACCAGCTTTCCGAGGTCATGGGCTGGCGCAATGCGCTGCTCGTCTTCGCCCTCATCAATCTCGTGGTCTGCCTGCCGCTGAATTGGTGGGGGCTCTCCATCCGCGAGTCGAAGCCCGAGAACGCGCCGGCCGCAACCATGGCTGCCCGCGCCGTCGACGGCGCCCCGCTCGAAGGCCGAGCGCGGACCATTGGCATGATGCTCTTCGCCCTTATCATGTCGCTCAACGGTTTCGTCTTCGGCGTCGTCTCGGTCCAGCTCGTGCCGCTGTTCGAGACCGCCGGCATGGCCACGGCCACCGCCGTGTGGATTGCCTCGCTGAAGGGCGTCGCGCAGTTCAGCGGCCGCGTCATAGAGATCGTTTTCGGCCGCAACCTGCACGCCTTCACGGTCGCACGCTTCGCCATCGGCGCACTGCCCTTCTCGCTCCTCCTACTACTCTTCAGCGAAGGCGCGTTCGCCCCGATCCTCGCCTTCACGCTACTGATGGGCGCATCCCAGGGTGTAATCACCATCGTCCGCGGCGCCGTACCGCTCGCGCTCTTCGGCGCCGAGGGCTACGGCCGCGTACTCGGCCTGATCGCAACGCCGATCCTCGTCGTCAGCGCGCTGGCCCCGACGGTCTACGCCTTCATTCTCGACACCTGGGGCAGCTCGGTCGGCGTGACGATCCTTCTCATCAGCTCTCTCATGGCCATGGTGGCCATCGAGTTGATGGGCCGCTGGTACCGCAAGAATCAGAAAGGCGGCTGAGCCACTCCGAGCCCCAAGCTTCCTCTTGTTGTCAGCGAAGGGCTACCGGCATACTCATGGAAAAACTTAGAGGTTGTCATGCTTCAACTTTACTATTTCCCGGACAATGCGAGCCTTGCGCCTCATTTATTATTGGCCGAAACGCATGTCGAATATGCGCTGAGGCTCGTCGATCGCAACTCAAATGCCCAAAAATCTAAGGAATATCTGAAGCTGAATCCGGCGGGGCGCATTCCGACGCTTGTCCATGGTGACCTCGTTCTGTTTGAGAGCCCTGCCATTTGTGTCTACATCTGTGAGCTGGACGCCGCTTCGCAATTCATTCCACCTCTCGGCCACCCCAACCGCCCACTATTTTTTCAATGGCTGGCTTACCTCAACAACACGCTTCAGGCGGAGTTCATGCTTTGGAGATATCCCGAAAAGCACACGATGGACTCCAAGGCCGTCGAAGGAATCAAGGCTGCACAAGACCCTCGACTGATGGGAATTCTCGCTCTCTTGGATGAAGAGCTTGGCAAAAAGAGATTCTTGCTGGGTGACACCGTCAGTGCTTGTGATCACTTCCTTTTCATGTTGGCGCTGTGGTGTGAAAAGATTTCGCGACCACCGACATCATTTGCAAATCTTTTGCGCTTCATGCGTGAAATGTCCCTAAGAAGAGCCGTTCAACGAGTATGCGAAATCGAGAATATCGCGTTAGATCGCTACTCCCGGTGAGATCATCCAAACGTCGGGTTTGCCCGCCTAGCCGACCGTCGCCAAGGTTACGATGATGCGCCGTGCGCGAACGGCCATTTCGGGGAAGATGCATGAAGAATCAGGTGGTGAATGGCGCAACATGCACTCGTAAGAATGGAGGCGGCTCTACGCCTAACGCGGCCGGATCACATGGTTCTGCACACCCGAAGCGCCGAGCTGCGGCCGCTTCGAACTCACCATGCCGGCATTGACGCCCGCCCAGCCGATCTCGCCGGAGAGGCGCCCGTACTCGATCTTGGGGCAGCGGTTCATGATGACCTTGAGCCCCGCAGCCTCCGCCTCCTCGGCCGCCACGTCATTGTGCACCCCCAGCTGCATCCACATGACCTTGAGACCGAGCTTTTCCTTGAGCGCGATCGCCTCGCGCACGATCCCGAGCGCAGCCTCGGAGTTGCGGAAGATATCGACCATGTCGACGGGGCCATCGATCTCAGCGAGGCTCGCCACGACCTTCTGGCCGAGGATCTCCTGTCCCGCGAGGCCAGGATTGACCGGGATGACCCGATAGCCCTTGCCGAGGAGGTATTTCATCGCAAAGTAGCTCGGGCGATTGATGTTCGCCGACGCGCCGACCATCGCGATCACTTTACTCTCGTTCAGGATCGCGGCGACGTACGCGTCGTCATAGCGTTCGTGGTTCATGAGAATTCAGGGAGCCTTCGGCGGCGGCAACTGCGGCCGGCCATCTGCATCCATTGGCCAGAACGGGTTGTAGGCGATCTCCCACAGAAATCCATCGGGATCTGCGAAGTAGCCGGCATAGCCGCCCCAGAACACCTTGCGCGCAGGCTGCGTAACGCGTCCACCCTGGCGCGCCGCGAAGGCCATCGCGGCGTCGACTGCCGCCTCGCTCTCCAAATTGATCGCCAGCGACATGCGCGAGTATTTTCCGCCGGCTTCGAGCTCGGTATCGGCATCTTCGGCAAGATCCCCGTGCCCGAACACCGCGAGCACGACGCCATTCATGTCGAAGAAGGCGACGCCCTCATTGTCGAAGTCGGCTGCTCGAAATCCGAGACCCTCATAGAAGCGACGCGACACCGCCACGTCGGCAACGCCGAGTGTCACAAGTGTCAGCTTCTGCGGGAACATAGCTGCACTCCCGTGCCGAAGTCAGTCGCCTTTCCAGGCAGGCGGCCGCTTGTCGATGAAAGCGCCGATGCCCTCTTCGGCATCACGGTGCATCATGTTGCGCACCATGACCTCGCTCGCATAGGCGTAGGCATCGGCGACCGGCTTCTCGATCTGCGCATAGAAGGCCTCCTTGCCGATCCGGATCGTCGCTGGCGACTTGCTCGCGATCACGCGGCCGAGCTCGATGGCGGCACCAAGTGCCTCGCCCTCGGCAACGACGCGATTGACGAGGCCATAGTCGGCAGCCTCATTTGCACCGAGCATTTCGCCGAGCAGGAGCATCTCCATCGCGCGCTTGCGCGGCACATTGCGCGAGAGCGCCACCATCGGCGTCGAGCAGAAGAGCCCGATGTCGACGCCGGGCGTTGCGAACTTCGCCGCCGCACCCGCCACCGCGAGATCGCACGTCGCGACGAGCTGGCAGCCCGCCGCCGTCGCAACACCCTCGACAGCAGCGATGAACGGCTTAGGGCTCCGCATGATCGACGTCATGACCGACGCACAGCGCATCATGGTCAGGGCATAGAAGCCGCGTCCACCATCTTCGTCCCGCCGATGAGCCGTCAGCTCTTTGAGATCATGTCCAGCGCAGAAAGCCGGCCCCGTTGCCGCCAGCACCACGGCGCTGACATCGCGCTCGCCCGACAGCCGGTCGATAGCCGACTGCAACGCGGTGAGCATGTCGAGGCTCAGGCTGTTACGCGCCTCGGACCGCATGAAAGTCAATACGGCAACCGCATCGTGGCGCGCCTCGCTCACCAACGAGGCGCCGTCCTTCGTCGTGACCTGCGGTGTTCCGCCATCCTGCATTTGCAAACCTCGCGCGAAGGTGGCGCCCAGGCTGGCGCCGCTCGCGGCAAGCTTACTGCTGTCCGAGCGCCTTCTCCAGCGCCTCGCGATTCTTCGAGACGAGCGCGATATTGCCCGGGAACTTGACTGGCGGCGTGTTCTTCAGCGCGTCGTTCAGCTCATCGAGCATCTGCTTCTTCTCGGCCGCACTGATCTGCGTGTCGGCATTGATCTCGGCGATCTCCTTCTTGATCAGCTCGATCGGATCGGTGTACTTGCCCGTATCCGGATCGATACCGCTCAGGATCACCGATATATTGTAAGCAACGTCGTCATACTCGGTGTAGTCCTTGAAGCCGTGCTTTCTCGCGATCCCGTCGAGCTCGGCCTGCTGCTTGTCTGTCGGCGCCGTCCCTTCCTGGGCAGGATTGCGCTCGATGAATTGAGTAATGTCGGGCTGCGCCGCAATGAAGCCTTGGATATGCTTCTCGCTGAGCTGGAGCTGGTTGAAAGCATCCTGCGCGCTGGCGGCCGGTGCGCCGATGAGCGACATCAGGCCTATTGCCACTGCCGAAACAAACGCGGCAAGAGTTCCAAACTTGCTGAACATGGGGGATTCTCCTCGTTCGAATCTCGAGCCTGCGTCGTTTGCCTGTGCGGATCGCCTAGCGGGGCCTCGATGCCGGCGTGCCTATAGCAGATCACCAGAGTGGGACACCAATAAGGATGTCAACTGATACCCCACAGACGAGTCACCTTTCTGTCACTGCCGTCGCCGAGCTGATCGACGCATCTTTTCCACAGATCCACGCATCAGGACGCGTGATGGAAATCGAATCCGTCGGCCCCAACACTTCTCGCATTCGCATGCATCTCACCGAGCACAACACGCGCCCAGGCGGAACGATCTCCGGCCCGGCTATGTTCACGCTTGCGGACTTGGCAATATATGCAGCGCTCCTCGGCCGACTTGGTTCCGATGCGATCCCCTCCGTCACCAGCAATCTCAACATCACATTCCTCTTGCGTCCGCCCGCGCGCGATGTGATCGCGGAAGCCCGTCTCGTACGCGTCGGCCGTCGCCTCGCCTACGCAGAAGTTGCTCTCTACTCCGACGGCGGCACCGAGATGATCGCCCACGCGACCGGCACTTACGCGATCGTCCTGTCGCCCCCAAAAGCGTGAGGTAAATTGATACCGCAACTACGGTATTATAATACCGTGAAAATAAATGCATGAATTTGCTGGAATAATTTCTCGACCGGCTATGTGAATTCCATTGACCGCGGATTCTCGACAGCCTAGAAGAGTGCGCGCGGCGCTTGATCCCTCGTCGGGATCGCGCCGTGTCTCATTCGAGCCGTGCAGATTGCCCTGAGATTTCAAGGCCGCGCCGCACGCCCGGATCGTAAAGCCGAACCGACCAAGCAGAACTTGGGCGACCACGCCTTGGGCCACACGGCCGATCGGCACGGGCGCCGTACTCGAAGGGCCAAGCACATGAAGACGTACAGCGCCAAGCCCGGCGAGGTGGAGAAGAAGTGGGTGCTCATCGACGCCGAAGGTCTCGTCGTCGGCCGGCTCGCCGCCCTCATCGCCACCCGCCTAAAGGGCAAGCACAAGCCGACCTACACGCCGCATGTCGACATGGGTGACAACGTCATCGTCGTCAACGCCGAGAAGGTCGTCTTCACCGGCAACAAGTACGAGGACAAGAAGTACGAGTGGCACACGGGCTATCCCGGTGGTCTCAAGACGCGCTCGCCGCGCCAGATCATCGAGGGCAAGTTCCCCGAGCGCGTCGTCTTCAAGGCCGTTGAGCGAATGCTCGCGCGCGGTCCCCTGCAGCGCCGTCTCATGACCAACCTCAAGGTCTATGCCGGCCCGGCCCATCCACACGAAGCGCAGCAGCCGACCACGATCGACATCGCCGCGCTCAATCGCAAGAACAAGAGGGTCTGACGCCATGACCGCAGATGCCAAGTCTCTCGAGGACCTCGGGAACCTCACCGGCCAGACTGCTGATGCCGCTGCACCGCTGCACGTCCAGAAGCTCGACGCCCAGGGCCGTGCCTACGCGACCGGCAAGCGCAAGAACGCCATTGCCCGCGTGTGGATCTCCCGCGGGGTCGGCAAGGTCACGATCAACGACAAGGACGTGACGACATACTTTGCTCGTCCGGTCCTGCAGATGATCCTGAGGCAGCCGCTCGTCGCCGCCGAGCGCATGGATCAGTACGACATTCGTGCAACGGTGACCGGCGGTGGCCTTTCCGGTCAGGCTGGCGCCGTCCGTCACGGGCTCTCGAAGGCCCTCACCTACTACGAGCCCGAGCTTCGCACGGTTCTCAAGAAGGGTGGCTTCCTGACCCGCGACAGCCGCATCGTCGAACGCAAGAAGTACGGCAAAGCCAAGGCCCGCCGCAGCTTCCAGTTCTCGAAGCGCTGATCGGAACGCGCGCACGATTGGAAATGGAGCGGCCCGCCGATTGGTTCGGCGGGCCGTTTTGTTTTCGTGGCGAACTACCGGGACGCGGCGTCAAGACATCGTGCCGCCGGTGACGCAGTTGATCGGGCGCAAGTGCACGCAGCTCGAGTTGCGCGGCTTCAGAAAGAAGCGCTCGGTCATATTGAATGCCGACTCGATGAAGTAGTTGAAGATCAGCGGTGTGTAGTTGTACGTCGCCTCGGACACGATCACGCTCTCGCCCGCGACGAGAAGACCTTCCGGAATTTCGTGATACTGCTCACCGCGCGGATGGGGCGTGCCGGCATTGTTATCGCGCGACCAGTCGACCGTGTAGATCAGAACGTTCGGATTGCCGGGCGTGCCCGCCGCAATGATGCTCATCACCTTCACGTAGAGGCGCTGGATCTCGTATGGCGCGATGAGCTGCTCGACGATCCTGAGATCACGATCCACCTGCTCAGGCGTCAGGCCAGAGTTCGGCGCGCGCGCGATGAGATCGGCCGTCGAACTCGCTGCCAGAGTAAGGCGTCGGTCAACGGTCAGTGCCTGGCTGAACTCGATCGTGCCGACGAACAGGAAGAACATGATCGGCACGATGAAGCCGAACTCGACTGCCGCGACGCCGCGCGTATCGCGACGCATCCGGGCCAATAGGCCCGGGCGGCCCCACCTCCGGATTCGTGTCACGAGGTTCCTCATGGTGCGGCACTCTCAGTTGAACGGCTCTGTCCGGAACGTGGTCGCGGCTTGGATCAGGCGCGAGCCATTACCCATGTTGCCGAGATTAAGATACGGAATCCCCGAGGCGAGGCTCCACTCGTAGCAGACCCAGATCAGCACGACCTGATCAGCCGCACCCGGCTCGAACGAGGTCACGTCGCTGAGATTGCCGTCGGCATCGAGGCACTGCGCCATCGTTGAGGGCCCGATGGCCTCGGAATCCGGAAAGTTCAGAACGTTGACGCGCAGCTTGCTCACGCAATCGACGAACCCTGGCGTCAGCTCGCAGACTTTCTCCTTGAACTGCTGCCCGTTCATGCCGCCTTGCTGAACCTGGCCTGTTCGGATCAGACGCCCTGTGCGCTCGACCGCATTCTCGAGCGAGAAAGTCGTGAAGAAGAAGAGGCCCACGCCCATGATGCCGAAGAGCAGCATCAGGAAGGGCCCGGCCACGAACGCGAATTCGATGGCCGTCGTGCCGCTTTCATCGCGACGCCAACGCCGCGGCAGCGACCAACGGCGGCCCGGAGATGCGTCGGTACGTGGCTGCATCGGCGAACGCCTCACGATTCACGCCTTCAAGGATCACACCGCATGAAATACGAGAATGTTGAATCATCGCTTAATTCGCCGTCAGTGATTGCCGAATGGTGAACAGAATGCGCTCAAGATGAACTAACAGCGCCTCATAACTGGCGCCTGAGACCTTGCAATAATTTATCCCCGCACGCTGCGTGAGATGAGAGACTGGCAAGTTGATCTTGCAGGATTACTTGATGCTAACGGAATTATATTAAAAATCCGCAATATTTTACTGAATTATTTATTGACACCGCAACGATAGTTTGGTACAAATTGAGTATAGTGTGAAGAGCGTCGGACTTGGCTCAGTCTCGGCGGCCGCGGATCGGGCAAAACCCGCGCCGGTGCCGAATGGGTCCGCGCCCGCGCTCTTGGTCTGGACATCGGCGACGACGCGCCGGCACGCCGCATCGCTCTCATCGGCCTCACCATCGCACAGGTGCGCAGCGTCATGATCGAGGGCGTCTCCGGCCTCCTTGCTGTCCATGCGCCGAACGAACGGCCGCATCACGGTTCATCCCGCGCCCATGATCACGGGCACTCCGGACAAGTCCGGTGCCGCCGCAAGCCAGATCGCGACATTCGTCGGCTCGGCTCAACCCAATGACTTCTCCATCAACGGGCTGCAGATCAACTACTCAGGCCCCGCCGAATGGTCTTTCCGCCGCATGATCCTGCACTACGCGCATCTTGCGGCTGCGGCCGGTGGCGTCGATGGCTTCATTCTCTGCTCGGAGCTGCGCGGTCTCACCCAATCGCGCGATGCCGCCGCGAGCTATCCCTTCGTCGCTGCCCTTGCCGATCTCGCCGCGGATGTGCGCGCAATCCTCGGTCCGACAACGAAGCTCACCTACGGCGCCGACTGGTCGGAATACTTCGGCCATCATCCGCAAGATGGCAGCGGCGACGTGTTCTTCCATCTCGATCTGTTGTGGGCCTCATCCGATATCGACGCCATCGGCGTCGACACCTACTGGCCGCTTGCCGATTGGCGCGACGGCCGCGATCACGCCGACTGGCAGGCCGGCCAGCTTGTCCTGCACGATCTCCGCTATCTGAAATCCAATCTCCGCGGCGGCGAGGGCTACGACTGGTACTACACCAGCGATGAGGATCGCGAGATCCAGCTCCGCACACCCATCACGGACGGCGAAGCCGGCAAACCCTGGGTCTTCCGCTTCAAGGACATCCGCACCTGGTGGGAGAACGCGCATTACGACCGCCCCGGCGGGATCGAAAACCCGACGCCAACCGCATGGGTTCCCAAATCCAAGCCATTCTGGCTTACGGAAGTCGGCTGTCCGGCCATCGACAAGGGCGCGAACCAACCGAACGTCTTCGTTGATCCCAAGAGCAACGAGAGTGCGCGTCCCTACTTCTCCACGGGTACGCGCGACGATCTCATTCAGCGTCTTTATCTCCAGGCGGTGATCGAAGGCCTCGATCCCGCGCACCCCGGTTACATCGAGAACGCCAATCCGACCTCCGACCTCTATGGCGCGCCGATGGTCGACCTCGATCACATCTACGTCTATGCCTGGGATGCGCGGCCCCATCCCGCATTTCCCAACAACCGCCTCGCCTGGGGCGATGGCGAGAATTGGCGGTACGGTCATTGGCTCAATGGCCGCATTGCCAGCCAGCCGCTCGGCGCCGTCGTAACCGACATTCTACGCGCACAGGGCTTCGAGCGACTGGACGTCGGCGAGCTGGCAGGTGTCGTCACCGGCTACGTCATCGACCAGGTCATGTCGGCACGCGAGGCGCTGCAGCCCCTCGAACTCGCCTATTTCTTCGACGCGATCGAGAGCGAAGGTCGGATCGTCTTCCGTCATCGTGGCATCGATCCGCCCGCGCTCACGCTGATCGCCGGCGCCGCAGCCGAGCTCATCAGTCTCGCCCGCGCGCAAGAGACAGATCTCCCTGCGTGCGCGCGAATTTCCTATGCCTCATCGGAACGCGACTATCGCCGCGCCGTCGCTGAGGCACGCCGGCTCGTCGGCGCCAGCGGCCGCGTCTCACTCGCCGAGTTGGCCATCGTCATGGAGGCCGATCAAGCCGCACAGATTGCCGAGAGCTGGCTCTTCGAGACGTGGGCCGCACGCGAGAAAGCTCAGTTCGCGTTGCCACCGAGCCGCATCGCACTCGAGCCGGGCGATGTCGTCACGATCGATGGCCCAGGCCATCCGCGCCTCTTCCGCATTACCGAGATCGGCGACCACGGCGCGCGCGAGATCGACGCGATCCGCATCGAGCCGGATGTTTATACGCCCGTCGCCGCAGCACCACGCGACGCAGACCCTCCGCGAGTGACTCTCCCCGGCCAGCCATCGGCCGTGTTCCTCGATCTGCCGTTACTACTCGGCAACGAATCACCCGATGCGGGTTACTTCGCGGCGATGATGCGGCCGTGGCCCGGCGCCATCGCGCTTTACTCCTCGCCCGACACCTCGGGCTTCACGTTGCGCGCGCTTCCTACTGAGCCAGCCACCATCGGCGTGACGCTCGACGACTTCCCCTCCCGTCCGTCGAGCCGCTCCGACAAAGCCGCGACGCTACACGTCCGCCTCGATTTCGGTGCGCTCACTTCCGTCACTGATCTCGCGCTTCTCTCCGGCTCCAATGCCGCCGCCATCGAGCACGCTCCTGGCCGCTGGGAGATCGTGCAGTTCCGCGAAGCCACGCTCGTCGCGCCTTCCACCTACGCACTCACGACCCTCATCCGCGGGCAGCAGGGCACGGAAGGCATGATCAGCCCACTCTTGCCCGCAGGCGCACGCTTCGTGCTTCTCGATACTGCCCTCACCAAGCTGGATCTCGCACCCGACGAGGTGGGCTTGCCGCTCAACTGGCGCTTCGGACCATCGAACCGCGATCTCGGCGCACCATCCTACGACACGATCACCCACGCCTTCGGCGGCATCGGCCATCGGCCGTTTGCTCCGGTTCACATTCGGGCTCGCCGCGATAACGACGGCCTCCATATAAGTTGGATACGCCGTACGCGCATGGGCGGCGACAGTTGGGAGAGTGCGGAAGTGCCGCTCGGCGAAGCCAGCGAGCATTACGAAATCGACGTGCTCTACGGCGACGCCACAGTACGCACGCTCTCCGCATCAAGCCCCTCAGTTCTCTACTCGACCACTGAACAGATCGCCGATTTCGGCACACAGCCGGACGCGATCGCCGTCCGCATCTGCCAGCTCGGCGCGATCTACGGCCGCGGTACGCCTTCCACCGCGCTTCTCTAGCCTGCGCAAGGGAGTTCTTCATGCAGCAGCCATCCTGGATGGCCGAGGCCTGGCGCGAGCTTGGCCAACCGGAACTTTCTGGAGCCGCGCACAATCCGCGCATCGTCGCGATGTTCGACGAGCTCGGCCATCCGGATCAAGGCGACGAAACCGCGTGGTGCGCTGCCTTTGTCGGCGCCTGTCTCGAGCGCGCCGGTGTCACCAGCACGCGATCGCTTCGCGCCCGCTCTTATCTAGACTGGGGCGCTCCGACCGATGCACCCGAGATCGGCGCGATCGCCGTGCTCAGCCGCGGCAACGATCCGGCACTTGGTCATGTCGGTTTCCTCGTCGGCATGACCACGACGCACGTCCTAATTCTTGGTGGCAATCAGTCCAATGCCGTCACCGTCGCACCTTTCGAACGCAGATTTGTGCTCGGGTTCCAAATGCCCGGAGCGCAGCAGACCACACGCGCTGGCGACCACAAATTCGAGCTCGCGCTCAACCACGTGCTCGCGATGGAAGGCGGCTGGACTGACGATCCGCACGATCCTGGCGGCCCGACGAACAAGGGCATCACGCTCGCCGTCTACGCGCGCGAACGCGGCATCGAGGTCACGTCGGCCAATCTCGCCGAGCTGAAAGCGGATCTTCGCGGCATCCCCGACCCGCTCGTACGCAGCATCTACGAGACACGCTACTGGCAGCCCGCGCGCTGCCCGGCGCTGAGGCCCTCTTTGGCCCTCATGCACTTCGATGCCGGCGTCAACCACGGCGTCGGCGCGGCTGCGCGCTTTCTTCAGGAGGCCCTCGGCGTCGAGATCGATGGCGAGATCGGCCCCATGACGCTCGGCGCTGCCCGTACTGCAGATCCACGCCTGGCGCTCGCACGCTACGCCGCCATTCGACGAAAACGCTACCGCGCACTTCCCCACTTCTGGCGCTTCGGTCGCGGCTGGCTTCGCCGCATTGACGCCACCTTCACCGCCGCCGCCAGCCTCATCCCACCAGCCAACGATCCTTCATCAACCGAGTAGAGCCCTTATATGACAGGCCCAACCGATGCTCCCGTTACCAAGCCCGACACTACCTCCGATGCCAAAGGCTGGTGGCAATCGTTGACAATCTGGGGAACGCTGCTCACGGCGATCACCACGGTGCTCCCGCTCGTGGGCGTGGTCCTTGGCATCAGCATCACACCGGAGCTCGCCGACGAGATCGGCCAGAACGTCATCCTCGTCATTCAGGCAGTCGGCGGCCTGATCGGCACGCTCATGGCGCTCTTCGGCCGCGCCCGTGCCACCGCGCTACTTCAGGCGAGATTGCGCTGAGGAGTGACGATCACTTGCGCCGCTGGCGGCGCGCCCGATACTTCGCCGCCCAGCCCTCGCGCGTTTCCTGCGGCGCTCGCGCGAGACCAAGCGCATCCGCCGGCACGTCCTTCGTTATGGTGCTGCCGGCCGCGACATACGCGCCGTCGCCGATCTTGACCGGCGCCACCAGCGCCGAATTGGAGCCGATGAAAACACCGGCTCCCACGTCGGTGTGGTGCTTCTCGAAGCCATCGTAGTTGCAGAAGATCGTACCCGCGCCGATGTTCGCGCCAGGCCCGACGCGCGCGTCACCCATGTAGGCAAAGTGATTTGCTTTGGCGCCAGCCTCGATCGTCGCGTTCTTCACCTCGACGAAATTGCCGATGTGCACGTCAGGTCCGATGTCGGCGCCGGGTCTCATGCGCGCGTAAGGACCAACGACCGCGCCCCTGCGGATGATGACGGTGTCGCGCCGTTTTTCATCATGGCCGGCCATGTAGCAGTTCGCGTGCAGCGTGACGCCATCCTCAATGGTGACTCCCGCTCCGATGACCACATTCGGCTCGATGAGCACGTCGCGTCCGATCACGGTATCGTAGCTCAGCCAGACGGTCTCGGGTGCGACAAGCGTTGCTCCGCCAAGCATGGCCTCATGCCGACGCCGACGCTGCCAGATCGCTTCTGCAGCGGCCAATTGCGTCCTGTCGTTGACGCCCAGCACCTCTTCCTCATCGCACACGACGACACGCGCGGCGTAGCCATCACTTCGCGCTAGCTCTATCGCGTCGGTCAGATACAGCTCGCCTTTCGCATTGTCGGTGCCAACCCGGCGCAGCAATCCCGCCAGATCCCGCACCCGGAAGGCCATCACGCCGGAATTACACAAGCGTATCTGCCGCTCTGCGTCGCTCGCATCGGCGTGCTCGCGGATCGCCACCACTTCCCCGTTCGCGTCTGTCAGCAATCGGCCGTAGCCCGTCGGATCTGCGGCCTCGAATCCCAGCACCGCCACTCCCGCGCCCTGGTCCAAAGCATCGTGCATCTGCTTGAGCGTCGCCGCCGTGATCAGCGGCGTATCGCCGTAGAGCACCAGCACATCGCCCTTGTGTGCCGCCAGTACCCCCGCGGCCGCTAGAACAGCATCGGCCGTCCCGCGCCGCTCAGCCTGGATGAATGTCTCGACGACCGGAGCCGCCGCCTGGCCTTCGGCTGCCACATCCTCCATCTCCGGTCCGACAACCAGCGCCAGCCGCTCCGGCGTCAATGCCCGTACCACATCGAGCACATGGCCGAGCATTGACCGCCCGGCAATCTTGTGCAGCACCTTGGGCATATCGGAGCGCATCCGCGTGCCCTGGCCTGCTGCCAGCACAACGATCAGAAGAGGTGCGGCCATAGTGTGCTTCCTCGATAGGGCCTAGCCCGCCAACGCGATTGCGCTGCGCGGCCGGCGCCGCCTCCATCTGGCAATCTCCGCGTGGCGCGTCAATTACAGCCACTGGCCTTGCCCACTTCAAACTCCACGGATAGGCCGTCAGTGGCGCCCTCCTGCCGCCGCTGCCCTTCACTTTTGTGGCGAAGCACCTCGCAGCACGCTGACCGCCGCTCTGGCTTCTGTCCCACTCCAACGACCCGCCTCACCCGACAGCCCGCCGCCCGGTGCCCGGTGCCCGCTCCAGTACCGGTCCCCTCACAGTCTCGTCAGCCATCAAAATGCCGCTTGACGTCCATGCCTCCGCCATGAAAAAGAACGATCGTTCGTTTTTAGTGCGCCGCACAACGACGAGACGGTATCGCCAACATGGCAAAGCTCAGTCCCGAGACACTGCGAGAGCGCAGTGACCATATTCTCGACGCCGCGGGACGCTGTTTCGCCCGCGCCGGCTTTCACCGCACGACCATGCAGGACATCTGCCGCGAGGCCGAGGTCAGCCCGGGTGCGCTGTACATCTATTTCAACAGCAAGGAAGCCCTGATCGCCGGCATCTGCGAGCGTGATCGGGCCGAGTTCGCAAGCCGCTTTGCCGCAATGCCTCTCGGCGGCGATTTCATGGAGGCGCTCGCGGATCTCGGCCGCCATTTCCTGGAGGAGCCTCTCGACCGTCGCCTCCTGTGCATCGAGGTCGGTATCGAAGCCACCCGCAATCCAAAGGTCGGCGAGATCCAGAAGTCGGTCGATGACTTCATCCGTACATCATTCCGAGAGCTATTCACCAAGCTCAAGGACGAAGGCCGCATCGCCCCTGTATTCGACATCGAGACTGTCCTCGATGCCTTTCTCACGATCGCAGACGGACTGCTCTGGCGCCGCGCGGTCGACGAAAATTTCAAGGCGGATGTCGTGTTGCCGCCGCTGCTGCACGCCGTCGCAGCCCTGCTGCGTCCGATCACCGACGGGGCCAAGTCATGAAAAAGAAATTCGTCCTGTGGGCGCTTCCCGTAATGGTCGTCGGTCTCGCTGCCGTCGCCTACGGAACTGGCTTCCTCCCCAAGGCAGCCGCCGACAAGAAGGCAGCCGCACCGACCTTGGCTCCCAATGTCCACATCAGCGTCAGCGTTGCTCGCGTCGCACCGCATGCATTCGTCGAGACGCTCACGCTCAGCGGCTCGCTCGTCCCGCGCGAGGAGATCCTGATCGGGCCGGAGATCGAAGGTCTGCGCGTGCTCAACGTGCTCGTGGATGAGGGCGACGAGGTCAAACGTGGGCAGGTCCTCGCGCGGCTCGTGCCCGATACGCTGGACGCGCAGCTCGCGCAGAATGAAGCTGCCCTCGCCCGCAATGCTGCAGCAACAGCGCAGGCACGCAGTGCCATCTCTGAAGCTGAAGCGCGACTGAAGGAAGCCAAGAACGCCATCGAGCGCGCGCGCACGCTCAAGGAAGCAGGCCACGTTTCGGACGCCATCTTCGATCAGCGGGAGTCTGCGTTCAAGCTCGGCGAGGCACAGCTCGTCGCCGCCCGCGATGGGCTAAAGGCCTCCGAGGCCGATCGCGCGAGCATCGAGGCACAGCGCCGCGAGCTACTGTGGCGGCGCTCGAAGACCGAAGTCACCGCACCTGCCGACGGCGTCATCAGCCACCGTCGCGCCCGCATTGGCGCCACCGCCGCGCTCGTATCGCAGGAGCCAATGTTCCGCATGATCGAGAAGGGCGAGATCGAGCTCGATGCCGAGGTGCCGCAGGCGCATGTCGTCCGCCTCGCCGTCGGCCAAAAGGCGCGCATCGCCATTCCCGGCAATGGCGAGGTCGAAGGCACCGTGCGGCTGATTTCGCCGGCCGTAGACCCTGCGACGCGGCTTGGCCGCGTGCGTATCCTGCTCGGCAAGGACCCGAATTTGCGCATCGGCACATTCGCCCGCGGCGAGGTCATCGTCGCCCGCGGCACGGGGCTCGCAGTCCCGCGCTCGGCAGTACTGTTCGGCAAATCCGGCGCCAGCGTGCAGATCGTCGAGAACGACACCGTCGCAACTCGGCCGGTCACACTCGGCCTTGCCGAGGCCGACAAGATCGAGATCCGCGATGGCGTTGCCGAGGGCATGCTCGTCGTCGCGAAGTCCGGCACGTTCCTGCGCAACGGCGATCGCGTCCGTCCTGTCATTCTTCCCAGCACTGTTGCTGAGGGGCGCTAGGCGATGAACTTCAACATCTCGGCGTGGTCGATACGCAACCCGGTTCCGCCACTCACCCTCTTCCTCGTGCTGATGGTGCTCGGTGTTCTCGCCTTCCAGGCGCTGCCGATCACGCGCTTTCCGAACATCGATGTCCCGATTGTCCGGGTCCACATCTACCAGACGGGCTCGGCCCCCGCCGAACTCGAAACGCAGGTGACGAAGCGCGTCGAGGATGCCATCGCGAGCGTCAACGGCGTCAAGCACATCACGTCGACCGTCACTGAGGGCATTTCCCTCACGGTCATCGAGTTCCGCCTAGAGACGAATACAGACCGCGCTGTCAACGACGTAAAGGACGCCATCGCGCGCATCCGCTCGGAGCTGCCGCGCACCATCGAGGAGCCGGTCGTCGCCCGGCTCGACGTCGAAGGCCTTCCGATCGTCACCTATGCCGTTCGCGCTCCCGCAATGACGGCCGAGGAGGTCTCCTGGTTCGTCGACGACGTCGTCGTCCGCACGCTGCAGGGTGTGCGTGGTGTTGGCGAGGTGCTGCGCGTGGGCGGCGTGAAGCGCGAGATTCGCGTCGGGCTCGATCCGAACCGCCTGCTCTCGCTCGGCATTACCGCAGGCGATGTCAATCGCCAGCTCCGCGCCACAAACGTCGATCTTGCCGGCGGAAGGGGCGAGATCGGCGGCCGCGAACAGGCCATCCGCACGCTCGCTGGCCAGACAACGGTGGCGAAGCTCGCCGCCACGATGATCGCTCTTCCCGGCGATCGTAAGGTACGGCTCGACGAGCTTGGAACCGTCACAGACTCCTACGAGGAGCCACGCGCCTTCGCCGCAGTCGACAAGGAGCCCGTCGTCGCCTTCTCGGTGACGCGCGCCAAAGGCGCAAGCGACACCACCGTCTCGACCGATGTCCACAACGCCATCGGCGAACTCAACAAGCTCTATCCGAACGTTCAGATCTCTCTGGTCGACACGACCACGACCGCGGTGCGCGGCGCCTACACTTCGACCATGCAGACGTTGATCGAGGGTGCCCTGCTCGCCATCATCGTCGTCTTCCTGTTCCTGCGCAATTGGCGTGCAACGATCATCACCGCGGTCGCCCTACCGCTGTCGATCATGCCCGCGTTCTTCGTCATGCACGCGCTCGGGTTCTCGCTCAATCTCGTCAGCCTGCTTGCCATCACGATCGCCACCGGCATCCTCGTCGACGACGCCATCGTCGAGATCGAGAACATCGAGCGTCACATGGCCATGGGCAAACCGCCCTACCGCGCCTCGCTCGACGCCGCGGACCAGATCGGCCTCGCGGTCATCGCGATAACATTCACGATTGTTGCGGTCTTTACGCCTGTAAGCTTCATGGGCGGGATCGCCGGCCAGTACTTCAAGCAGTTCGGCCTCACGGTCTCGATCGCGGTGTTCTTCTCGCTGATCGTCGCCCGCTTGCTGACACCACTGCTTGCCGCGTACTTCCTGCGGCCACGTCCGCACAATGATCATGAGCCGCGCTGGCTGCGCGCTTACACGCGTGTCGCGCGCTGGTCGGTGCGCCATCGCTTCCTCACACTCATAGCAGGCCTCGGGATCTTTGCGGCCTCAATCGGCAGCTTCTTCCTGCTGCCGTCCGCCTTCCTTCCCACCGACGACACGGGGCGCATACTGCTTGCCGTGGAGCTGCCGCCCGGATCGCGGCTCGACGACACGCGGCGCCTTGCGAATGAACTCACCGAGCGCATCAAGCGCCGGCCAGAAGTTGTCAGCGTGCTCGTAACGGGCGGTCAGGTGCTCGGCTCCGGCGCCGAGGTGCGCAAGGCGACACTGACGATCAATCTCGTCCCGAAATCCAAGCGCAAGGACACACAGCTCACCATCACAGAGTCCCTCGGCGCCGAGCTCTCGGACGTTCCCGACATCCGGTACTGGTTCCTGCGCGACAACGGGCAGCGCGCTTTCACCGTCGTCGTGACGGGGCGCGAAGGCGACGAGGTCGATCGCGTTGCCGCAGGCCTGACGTCGGAAGCCAAACGCGTCGTCGATAAAGACGGCAACGCGATGCTGCTCAACGTCGTCTCGACGGCCGAGCTCGACCGACCGGAGCTGCTTGTCGTGCCGCGCACCGAGCTTGCAGCCGATCTCGGTGTCTCGACCGAGACCATTTCGGAGGCGGTCCGCATCGCCACCATCGGCGATGTTCCGGCTGCCCTCGCGAAGATGAACATCGACGACCGGCAGATCCCGATCCGCGTCCAGCTCATGGAAGACGCACGCGGCGAACGCGGCACGCTCGAGAACCTCAAGGTTCCAACCGCGTCCGGTGGCGCCGTGCCGCTCAATGTCGTTGCCGACATCAATATGAGCCAGGGCCCGACCGCCATCAGCCGCTATGACCGCCGACGCCAGGTGGTGATCGGCGCCGATCTCGCCGGAGAGACGCCGCTTGGTGACGCGCTCAAAGCCGTGCTCGCACAGCCTTCGGCGCAGAACCTGCCGGCCGGCGTCGAGGTTCGCCAGTTCGGTGATGCCGAAGTCATGGCAGAGGTCTTCCAGAGCTTCGCGCAAGCCATGGGCGCCGGCATCATGATGATGTACGCGGTGCTCGTGCTGCTCTTCGGCTCCTTCCTTCAGCCGATCACGATCCTGTTCTCGCTGCCACTATCGATCGGCGGTGCCATCTTCGCGCTCTACCTCACCAGCGAGCCCGTCAGTCTGCCGGTCGTCATCGGCATCCTGATGCTCATGGGCATCGTAACCAAGAACGCGATCCTGCTCGTCGACTTCGCCGTCGAGGAAATGGCTAAAGGCGTACGTCGCGCCGAAGCCATCGTAGATGCCGGGCGTAAGCGCGCCCGCCCGATCATCATGACGACCATCGCCATGGTCGGCGGCATGATCCCGGCGGCAATCAACTCCGGCGACGGTGGCGAATTCCGCGTGCCGATGGCGGTCGCGGTCATCGGCGGCCTCCTGTCCTCGACACTGCTCAGCTTGCTCTTCGTGCCGGCTGTGTTCGCAGTGATGGACGATGTCTCGCGGTTCATGTGGTGGACCTTCGGCCGCTTCGTCGGTCCGGGTGAGGAGCCGCGGACCCCGGCGTCGGCTGAGTCCCCGTATGACCGTCAGCCTTCACTCGACCTGCCCGTGCCTGGCCATGCGGGCCAGCGCCCCATGGCGGCAGAATAGGTGTTTTTCTTCAAAACCCTACCGTAATACCCGATAGATGGGAGTAACACGGTGCGCACACTGCTCGGGTCAGTAGCGGGAGTATGAGACCATGTTCGATGCGAAGAGCCTACTTGAGATGATGGTTCGGGGCGCAGCCTCTAGTTCCCCTCAATCCCAGCAAGCCCAGTCTCGCGGCGGACTCGAAGACCTCCTCGGCCAGCTCCTCGGCGGCGGCCAGCAAACCGCGCCATCGCGTGACGGGGCCGGCAACCCTGCCGGCATCGGTGGCCTCGAAGATCTACTGCGGCAGTTCACGAGCGGCGCAGCACCTGCGGGCAGCCGCGCGGCAGCTCCTACGCCCGGCGCGGCACCGAACCCCGGTCAAGGTGGCGGCAATCCTCTTGAGGATCTTCTGCGCAGTCTCGCACCGAAAAGCGGCAGTGGTGCGGGTGGAGGCCTCATCGACATTCTCGGCCAGATTCTGGGGCAGGCAACGTCCGGCGTAAAGGAAGGTGCGCAACGCATCGATGATGCGACCGGTGCATCCGGCCAGCTCCGCGATATCCTCACGCGTACGACCGGCAAGTCGCCCGAAGAGCTGATGAACTCGGCGAAGGAGCTGGTCGAGAAGAACAAGATGGGCGCCGGCGTCGCCGCGGGCGGCCTCGGCGCCGTCGTGCTCGGCACGAATACGGGTCGCGCACTCGCCGGCAGCGCTCTCAAGCTCGGTGCGCTCGCGCTGATCGGCGGCCTCGCCTACAAGGCCGTGCAGAACTATCAGGCCGGCAAGCCGCTGCTCGGCAGCGATAGTCCACAGGCCCTCGTCGAGGCGCCATCCGGCTCAGGCTACGAGGCCCGCGCCGTCACCAACGAATCCGCGTTGCTTTACATCCGGGCCATGATCGCGGCAGCGGCTGCCGATGGTCGCATCGACGACACCGAGATGAAAAAGATCATCGGTGGGCTCAAGCAGATGGGACTCGACCGCGACGCGGAGGAGTTCCTGGCGAACGAGCTGAACAATCCGGCTTCGACGCAGAGTCTGGCGAGCGCCGTTCATGGCGATGCCGAAGCCGTGCAGGTCTTCACTGCGGCCCGCATCGCGATCGATCTCGACAATGCCGAAGAGCACGATTTCCTTGTGCGTCTTGCGGATGATCTCGGCCTCGATCGCGAGCTCATCGCGCACATCGACGCAACGACACGGCAGGCAGCATAGAATAGGTCCGACGGCAGGCTACCCCGCCGGCATGGCACCTGGGATGAGGCGGAGAACCTCTTTCCAGCAGCCGGCGGCGATACCGAAGACCCATCAGCCGCCGAATAGCACGGCGTGCATGATCCGGCCCGGTACGAACGTGAAGAAACCGGCGATGATCAGCGCGCCGACATAGAGGCCGATCATACCCTTCTTGTGCGCGGAGATACTTCCACGCCGCGCCATCATGACTGCGAACGGCGTGTACAGCAGCACCCAGATCGACAGGAGGTGAATGAGGCTGAAGCCGCGCCACTGGTCGATATGGTGGATCCAACACGAGCTGGCGGCGATCACCAGCATCAGGACGACCCAGGTGTAGCCGAACAATCGGTGAGGCCCGTCACCCTTGGGCCGGAAGAGTTGCACGAGCCCAAGCCAGAATGCCGTCATCGCCGCGAAAGCATGAAGCTGGATCGCGGGACTTGCCGAGAGCAGAGGCTGAAGCTTCATGTGGCCTCCTGCACCGCTCTGATCTCCGGCGGTGGATCGAAGTCCTCGGGAATGCCGGCGAGTCCGACGCGCTTGAACCAGCGGCCAAGCGCGGGGGACGCTGTAAGCACAGCGAATGGAATGGCAACAAGATAGCCCGCGGTCAACGGCAGACTCCACCAGAATACTGCGGGATTTATTAGCCAAAGCAGGCCGCATACGACGACGCCGAACAGCGTCTGCGGCCACAGCGTGCGCACAGCCGTCGCCCACGAAATGCCGTAGGCGTCGCGCGACTGCCCACCCCAGACGACCGACTTCCCGAACGCGAGGCCGATCATGAAGATCGAGGTGCGAATCGTCGAGATTGCTCCTTGCAGGAAGGAGAATACGAGTTCGAGCACCGCCGAAACAGCGAACCGCAGCGGCCCGCCGTAGCGATCGACGCCTCCCTTGGTCAACACTGCATCGATGAGGCCTGCGATCTTCGGGCTCAGGTACATGACGAAGAACAGGACATAGAGAAAGATCGCCAAGCTCGTTGGATAGTTCGCGATCGACTGCCCTTCCCATGCGGCGATCGGCAACAGCGCGATCATCAGCGTCCACGCCGGAATGCCGATGAACATCAGAATCGCCCACAGGAGCTGGAATCGGCTCATGGCATAGAGCCCCGGCAAATCCAGCAGCTTGATGTACTGCATGTTGCCCTGGCACCAGCGCACATCGCGCTGCGCGAAGTCGAGCATGGTCGGCGGATTCTCCTCCCACGACCCGTTCTCGACCGGCAGCACGCGCACCTCATAACCAGCGCGGCGCATGAGTGTCGCCTCGACCTGATCGTGTGAGAGCACGTGGCCGCCGAGCGGCGGCTTGCCCGGCAGCAGCGGCAGATCGCAGTCCTCGACGAACGGCTTGATGCGGACAACGGCGTTGTGGCCCCAGAAGGGACCGCAGTCGCCAACCCACCACGCCTGTCCCATGGTGTAGGAGCGCATGCCGTGGCGCATCCCGAACTGGAAAATGCGGGCGAACGCCGATGATGACGGCATGCCGACGACCAGCGACTGCAGGATGCCGATCCGCGGGTGCGCCTGCATCATGCGCACGAGGCGCACGATCGCCGGACCGGACATCACGCTGTCCGCATCCAGAGGCAGCATCAGCTCGTAATCCCTGCCCCAACGCTCGCAGAAGTCGCGGACGTTGCCCGCCTTGTATCCTTTATTCTCCTCGCGGCGACGGTACGTGATGCGCGCGGCATCTGGATCCTGCGCCTTCCACGCCGCAATCGCCGCCTCCTCGGCCGCGGCCACTTCCGGCCGATTGGTATCGGAGAGCACGAAGTAGCTGAAGGCCGCACCCTCGCCCGTTGCGTCGATACTCTCTTTCACGATGCGCAAACGGCGAATGGCGCGCGCCGGGTCCTCGTTGCGGAGCGTCATGAACACTGCCGTCTTGATTGTGATCGGCGTTGGAACATCGCCAGCACCGGCATAGGGCGCGACAGCGCCCATCGGGTCCTTGTGGAAATGCAGGAGCCAAAGGCCGATGACAGAGTTCCAGAAGCCGACGACCGTCCACGGCGTGCCGAACGCGAAGCAGACGAACATGATCATATCGACCACGGTCCAGCCGCCCGCGCCGAGCACTTTGGCCGCCAGCCACAACATGGCGAACCAGGTGACGATGTTGAGGACCGCCATTATCAGGCGGCGCCGCGAAAGCTCCGCGTTTGCCTGGAGGCCCGTCGGTACGCTAAGGCTTTGAGCGCTTGCGAGGCTCGCGCCGCGCGGTGCCGCATTATCAACGTCGTTGGTCATTGCTGTGCTTGCTGAGATGTTGAGGAAGTGCCCGGTCGACGGGCGGGACGCGTCAGATCGGATTTGAATATGGCTGACAAGCCCAGAGATACCGCGGGAGACACGCCTCTGGCGAACGCCTCGTCAGCCTCTTCGTTCCGACCAACCGATCCTGATCGTACTGCCCGCGCCATCTGGTACACGGCTCCGGGCGCGGTGGAAATACGCTCATGCGCGCTTCCGCCGGTCGGAGCCGGCCAGGCCCTCGTGCGGACGGCATTCAGCGGTATCAGCCGCGGTACCGAGCGACTGGTCATCAGTGGTGCCGTCGGTCAGCAGGAATGGGAACGCATGCGCGCGCCCCTGCAAGAGGGCGCGTTTCCATTCCCAGTCAAATACGGCTATTGCACGACCGGCACTGTGGAAGAAGGTCCTGACGCCCTCAGAGGACGCAAAGTTTTTTGCTTGCACCCGCACCAGGACCTCTTTATCGCGCCTGTCGAAATGCTGGTGCCTTTGCCGGATAGCTTGCCCCCGCGGCGCGCAACGCTCGCCGCGAACATGGAGACGGCTCTCAATGCGGTCTGGGATTCGGGCGCAAGTGCCGGCGATCGGATCGTGATCGTGGGGGCCGGGGTTGTCGGGCTTCTGGTCGCGCATCTGACAGCGCGCCTTCCCGGCGCCGACGTGACCGTCGTTGATGTTGCCGATCGAAGCGGCTTCGTGACGAGCCTTGGCGCACGCTTCTCAGCACCCGTCGATGCGCCGCGTAATGCCGATGTCGTGTTCCACAGCAGCGCCTCGCCGGCGGGTCTTGCGACCGCCATTGCCTGCGCAGGCCTCGAGGCGACTGTCGTCGAACTCTCCTGGTACGGCGAAAAGGATGTACCGGCCCCGCTCGGCGGCGCCTTTCACAGTCAGCGGCTGCGTCTGCAATCGACTCAGGTCGGCCAGGTCTCACCGGGTCACCGCCCGCGCTGGAGCTACCGACGCCGCATGGAGAAGGCGCTCGCGCTGCTTGCCGATCCGACCCTCGACGCGCTCGTCGCCGACGAGATTGCCTTCGATGATGCGCCCGTCGCGCTGCCACGCATTCTCGCGCCCGGCGCCGCGGCCCTCGCACCGGTCATCAGGTATTCAGGCGCCACTTAGAAGAAGAGCGACAGCGCCCGCAACCACGGCAAGCGCCGAAACCACGGCCATGAGCCGGCCCATGCCCGCGCCACCGATCCACCACGCCATCATCGTCTTGGACACCGTATTCACCGCCACGGCGATGAAGATGGCGATCGCCGCGATGGCCGCATCGCCGCCGGCACCGCGCGCCATCGACAGTGTCACCGCATCGACGTCGGCTACTCCCGATACCGCCGCCACGAGATAGGCCCCTGCGGCGCCGACAGCGCCCGTGAGGAGCTTTGTCGCCAGTAGCACGATCGCGAGAACAGCGCCGAATTTCAGCACCGTCGCAAGCTCGAACGGATTCTTGAGCGTGATGGCCGTCCCGTCGCCCACTTCACCGTCGGCACTGCGCCACATCAGTACGACGGCCCCGCACGCCAGCACCGCGCCGATGGCGCCGATCGGCAGCGCGATCGCCGTGAGCAGGCTGGGATTGATCACCCCTGCGATCGCCAGCACGCGTCCCGACATCACCGCGCTCGCGAGCAGAACGCCTGCAGTCAACAGTGTCCGTTGCTCCGGATTCTCGCGTGCCACCTGGGCGAGCGTCATCGTGACGGCAGTAGACGAAGCCAGTCCCCCGGCGATGCCGGTGATCGCTATGCCGTGTCTGTCGCCCGTAAGCTTGACCGCGACGTAACCAACGAAGCTGATGAACGCGATCATGATCGTCATCAACCAGATCTCGTAGGGGTTCAGCGCATCCCAGGGGTCGACCGTCCGTTGGGGCAGCAGCGGCAGCAGAATGAAGGTCATTGCCAGCAGGACGAGACCCGAGCGCAGCTCCTCGCGGGTCATGCGTTGGAGCCACTGGTGCAGGACCGATTTCCAGGCGAGCAGACCAGCCGTTGCGACGCCGCCTGCGGCCGCGGCTTCGATGGGGCCGAATACAGCCAGAGCGCCAAGCGCGAACGTCAGCATCGCAGCGACGATCGTTGTCGCCCCGAAAGTCCCGTCGCGCACATTCTCCCGATAGCGGAAAACGGCGAGGATCGCGGCATGAACGGCGAAGGCGAGGCCCAAGGCGATCGCACCGCCACCATCCCCGGCCGCCTTCGCGATCGCAGCCCAGACGCCGCCCAGCAGACCGCTGAGCGCAAACGTCCTGAGGCCGGCCGTTCGACCGCCCTCCCCCTCCTTCCGCTCACGCCAACCGCGCTCGAGGCCAATCAGCAGACCGACCGCCAGAGCCACTGAAAGCCGCTGAAAAAGCTCGAATGTATCCACTACCGTCCCGTCTCCGAGGCCCCCCCGATAGGCTACGCGCGTTTACCGCATATCGGATAGTCGCCGCGTACAGGAGGGCGCCGAAATCTGTCCGGTTTCGATCGTCGACCTTAACGAGTAGAACATGCGCCAACCGGCCTTTCTTGGCCCCTCCCCAACACAATGAGACAGCCATGAGCGCAACATCCATCAGTAAGGCTCTCACCCCGCCCGATATCCTTTCGCGCAAGGGCGGTGCACCGATCGCCTGCCTCACAGCTTACACAACCCCCATCGCACGGATCGTCGATCGCCACTGCGATCTGATCCTCGTCGGCGACAGCGTCGGCATGGTCCTGCATGGCCTGCCGTCGACCGTCGGCGTCACACTCGACATGATGATCATGCACGGCCAGGCCGTGCATCGCGGCGCCGGGCGCGCGCTCGTCGTCGTGGATCTGCCGTTCGGCTCTTATGAAGAGAGCACCGAGCAAGCCTTCCGCAGCGCCGCGCGCGTCATGGCCGAAACGAGCTGTGGTGCCGTCAAGCTCGAGGGCGGCGAGAGCATGGCCGAAACCATCCGCTTTCTGACACGCCGCGGCATTCCCGTCATGGCCCACGTCGGCTTGACACCGCAGGCGGTCAACACTTTCGGCGGCTACAAGGTGCAGGGTCGCGGTGCCGGTGCCGAGCAAATCCTCCGGGACTCCAAGGCCGTCAGCGAAGCCGGAGCCTTCAGCGTCGTACTCGAGAAGGTCACCGAGCCGCTCGCGCGCACCATAACCGACACCGTCGCCATTCCGACCATCGGCATCGGAGCCTCACCAGCATGCGATGGGCAGATCCTCGTGATCGATGACATGCTCGGTGTCTTCACCGATTTCCGACCGAAGTTCGTCAAGCGCTATGCCGAACTCGGGCGCAATGCAGACGCCGCCATCTCCGCCTATGCCACCGAGGTTCGCGAGCGCCGCTTCCCTGGCGCCGAGCATGTCTTTGGCGAAACGGCGAAACCGAAGGGATGAAGCACGCTTGCGCCGGTTCGACACCGCGGCCATGATCGCCGCATACGAGGTCTCGGAAGGCAGGAGCACACTATGACCGCCATGCGCTATCGCACGCTCGGACGCAGCGGGCTGAAGGTATCCGAGCTCTGCCTCGGTACGATGATGTTCGGCGGCCCGACCACTGAGCCCGAAGCCCAGCGCATAGCCGATCATGCCGCCGACTCCGGAGTCAATTTCATCGACACGGCCAATGTCTATGAGAAAGGTCGCTCGGAGGAAGTGACGGGCGGCATCATCAAGGCGAAGCGGAGCCAATGGATCCTCGCTAGCAAGCTCGCGCAGCCGACCGGGCCGGGCCCGAACGATCGCGGACTCTCACGTCGGCACATGGTCGAAGCCGTAGATGCCTCACTGAAGCGCCTTGGCACCGATCATATCGATATCGAGTACATCCATCGCGTCGATTCGAGCGTGCCGTGGGAGAGCGTGGCCGAGACCTTCGGCGACCTCATCCGCGCCGGCAAGCTCCGCTACTGGGGCCTCTCCAATGTGCGCGCCTGGCACATTCCGGCTATCGATACGGCCTGCAAGACTGTCGGAGCACCGACACCGATCGTGCTGCAGCCCTACTATAACATCATGAATCGGATGCCAGAGGTGGAGGTGTTGCCTGCCGCCCGCGCATACGGCCTCGGCGTTGCCTCCTACAGCCCGATCGCGCGCGGCGTGCTCTCGGGCAAGTATCAGCCGGGCAGCAATGCCCCACCCGATACGCGCGCCGGCCGCAACGACAAGCGCATGCTGGAGACGGAGTGGCGGCCCGAGTCGCTCGCCGTCGCGGCGAAGCTCAAGGCACACTGCGATGCCAAGGGCGTGAGCCTCATCCACTTCGCCGTGGCATGGGTGCTGAACAATTCAGCGGTGTCATCGGTGATCGCGGGCCCGCGCACCTTCGAGCAATGGGCCAACTACCCTGGCGCGCTCGACTACGTGTGGACGAAGGATGACGAAGCGCTGGTCGACAGCCTCGTCCGGCCGGGACATCCCTCATCGCCGGGCTATACGGATCCCGGCTATCCGATCGAAGGCCGCTTCGCGAAGTCCGCGTAGCTATCTTACCTGGCGCGCCGTCGACTTGAGAATGTCTGCGGCCTCGTGAACCATGCGCGAGATGATCTTCTCGGCTGGTTCGACGGTATCGATAAGGCCCAACCCCTCACCGGCAACAAGGCCGGCAATCGTTGCATCTCCTGCTGCCACGGCCGTCTGGAAGCGCGCCATCTCTGCGGGTTTCTGCGCCAACAGCTCGCCTTCTCGGCCGTGCCACTGTTCGGTGAAGGCATTGCGCATGATGCGCGTCGTATAGCGCTCGGGCCAATCCTTCTCCCGCACGATATCGGTCACCGTCGTTCGTATAGTGTCGTCGCCGGTCGCGGCCAAACCGGCGGCGTGCATGCTCGGATGAACCACCGCCTCCTCGGCTGCCCAGAAGCGCGTGCCGACAACGACGCCGTCTGCGCCAAGCGCCAGCGCGGCCGCAAGGCCGCGTCCATCCGCGATCCCGCCGGAGGCACACAGCAAGGTCTCCGGCGCCTCGCGCGCCAGCAGGTCCGCGATCTCCGGTACCAGCGTCATCGTCGCCCGACGCACACCGTGGCCTCCTGCTTCCGCCCCTTGCGCGACAATCACATCTGCACCTGCCTCGATGGCCTCCAGGCAGTCCTGGCGCGACTGGATCTGACACAGGAGCAGAGCACCCGTGGCCTTGATTTCGGGCGCGAACGGCCTCGGATCGCCGAATGAGAGAAACACGGCTACCGGCTTGTGCGAGAGCATCAATCCTAGGAGATGCGGTGCTTTCGCCAAAGACCACGTGATAAATCCACCGCCGACCCGCTCGTTGCCGGATTCGCGGAATTCGCGCTCGATCCGCTCGGCATCGCCGTAGCCACCACCGACCAAGCCGAGTCCGCCGGCACGCGCGACGGCGCTCGCGAGTTTCCCTCCGGCGACCGGGTCCATGGGCGCCAGTATGATGGGATGTCTGATCCCGAGCCGCTGTGTCAGTCGCGTTTCGATGCGCATCCACATGCCTCCGGTCCACCTACCGGCCCTTGAACGCGGGGCGACGCTTCTCCATGAAGGCGCGGCGGCCTTCGACATAGTCCTCGCTGGCGAAGCAGGCATCGATGGCGGCCTCGAGCGTGGCCGTATCGCGTTTGTCTGCATCCTGCGTCGCGGCGTGAATGGCGAGCTTGGCAGCTTTGATCGTCAGCGGTGCGTTGTCCGCGATCGTGGCTGCGTACTTGCGCACGTAGACTTCGAGCTCTTCGACCGGCACCACGCGATTGACGAGCCCCATGATGCGCGCGTCGTCGGCCGTGAAGCGGTTCGCAGTAAAGAAGATCTCCTTGGCAAAAGCCGGGCCCACGATGTCGACGAGGCGTTTGATTCCGGAAGCCCGGTAACCGAGCCCCAGGCGCGCCGCCGGCACCGCGAAGAAGCTGTCGTGTCCACAGATGCGAATGTCGGTATTGAGCGCGATCGCGACGCCGCCGCCGACGCAGAGGCCACGAATCATGGCGATCGTCGGCTTGCTCACGTTGGCGATCGCCGCCTGCGCCGTGGAGCCGGCCTTGTCATAGACCTTGATGGTCTCCTCGCGGTCCCGCTTCTTATCGAACTCGGAGATATCGGCACCCGAGACGAAGGCTTTGTCGCCGGCCCCCGTCAGCACGATCACGCGCACGGCCGGATCGGCTTCGAAGTCGGCGATGATCTTCGGGATCGCGACCCACATCTCGTAGGACACGGCGTTGCGCTTCTCGGGCTGGTTGAAGACCATCCAACCGATCCCACCTTCCTTGCGCGCAAGCATCTTGGTCGTACCGAGATCCATGTTGCAGTCTCCAGGGCGGCGAGGAATGGGGCGCGGGCGGCGGCTGGCGCAAGCTTGAGGGACCGGCACCAATCGGTTCCGCTCAGGCTGAGACTATCCTCGAACAACATGGCGACATTGGCAATCGCATCCAGGCATGGCTGCCCGGACAGAGCGCGCGCCAGGTTGGCCCACTATGTGAGTGGCGACCAGAATGCGTTGACAGATCACAGGTTTCCCACCGGAGCGGTAACCCGCTTCGGGGCTTCAGACTATAGTTGCAGGCGCTGGCGCTTCAGCCCGCGGCGCGCACGGCGTCGGTGATCTTCTTGGCCGCGTCGGCGAGATTGTCGGCACTGAGAATCTTCAGGCCAGACTCCGCCATGATCTTCTTGCCGAGATCGACGTTCGTGCCTTCGAGGCGCACGACGAGCGGCACCGTCACGCCGAGCTCCCGCGCCGCTGCGACCACGCCCTCCGCGATGATATCGCAGCGCATGATGCCGCCGAAGATGTTGACGAGAATGCCCTTCACGTTGGGGTCGTTGAGGATGATCTTGAAAGCCGCGGTGACTTTCTCCTTCGATGCCGAGCCGCCGACGTCGAGGAAGTTCGCCGGCTCCATCCCATGAAGCTTGATGATGTCCATGGTCGCCATGGCGAGGCCGGCACCATTGACGAGGCAGCCGATCTGGCCGTCGAGCTTGACGTATGAGAGGTCATACTTCGACGCCTCGACCTCCGAGGGATCCTCCTCCGCGAGATCGCGCATCGCGACAACTTCCTTCTGACGGAAGAGCGCGTTGGAATCGAAATTCATTTTACCGTCGAGCGCCAGCAGGTTGCCGGCCTTGGTTACGACGAGCGGATTGATCTCGAGAAGCGCCATGTCCTTCTCGACGACCATCCGGTAGAGATCGCCGATGAGCTTGACGCACTGCTTCACCTGATCGCCCTCGAGGCCCAGCGCGAAGGCGACCTTGCGGCCGTGATAGGGGAAGTAGCCGGATGCGGGGTCGATTGAGAACGTGAGGATCTTTTCCGGCGTGTCGTGGGCGACTTGCTCGATATCCATGCCGCCTTCGGTCGACACGATGAAGGCGACCCGGCTGGTTTCACGATCGACCAGCGCCGAGAGATACAGCTCACGCGCGATCGCCGAGCCTTCCTCGATGTAGAGTCGCTGCACCTTGCGGCCTTCGGGGCCTGTCTGCACGGTGACGAGCGTACTACCGAGCATCTGGCCGGCAAACGCCTCAACCTCCTCGACGGACTTCGCGAGCCGAACGCCGCCGCCCGTGCCGGCCGTGGGCTCCTTGAACTTGCCCTTGCCGCGACCGCCGGCATGGATCTGCGATTTGACCACCCACACCGGGCCGGGGAGCTTCTTCGCGGCCTCGACTGCTTCCGCGACCGTGAACGCGGGGTAGCCCGTGCCCGTCGGCACGCCGTACTGCCGATAGAGCTCCTTGGCTTGGTACTCGTGGATGTTCATGGCATCGTATCCCCGTGCTGGCGTCGGCTCCTCGTTCCTTTAGCCCGACTCCGGAACACAAGAAAGGGCGGCTTTCGTACAAATCGCGTGCGGTGCGCCCGCATAAGATCACGGGAGGTATTGGAAAATGTCACTCACGGGTTTAGCGCTCGCCGAGCGGGAAGAGCTGTTCAAGGCTTTCGGCCGCGCGTTCTTCAAGAAGGACGTGGAGGCGCTCTACCGGGTCGTGACGCCGGACTTCCAATGGCGGGGGCAAGATGAAGCCGGGGCGCCGAGGCTATTGGCAAGCCCAGAAGCGATTCGCGCGCACTTCGAGCGTCAACGTGAGGTGTACAGCGAGCAGCGCTTCCGCGATGTCGTCTATCAGCACCTCCCCGAGGTCTCGTTCATGACCTTCCGGCTGACGGAGACACGTCGCGCCGACGGTGCTGTCAGCAACCACGCCGGTGTCGAGCTCTATGCCTTCAGGGACGGCCGGATCGCGCTCAAGGACGTCTATCGTAAGCCCGAGCAGCACTCGTAAATCTTACTCAGAGATCCCGATGAGCGCCCTGCGATATGTCTCGCCCAATGCCTCGCGTTTGGCGCGGCGCTCGGCGCGCAGTTGCGCCTGATCGTCGACCGGCTTCCGCGCCCGCGCCTCCGCGGGCCTGCGGGCACGTGGCAGCTCGGGTGGGCGCGGCACACGCTCGCGCCAGCCGTAGTCGGTTCGCTCCGCACGCGACGACGGGAGCGGCGTGGCTGTCTCTTTGCGCTCGATCCGCGCGACCGTCCGCGCCGATGAAGGCGTGAAACTGGCTTCCGGCGACGTCAGGCTGCCATCGGCTGCCGGCGCGGATGCGGTATTCGACGGATCAGCAGGCTGCACGACCGGAATGCCGCATCGGCTGGTGTCGAAGCCTGCTGCACCGGGCTTTCCGGGCTCGATGCGCGTAAGCGGTCCATCGCTGCGCGCGCCCGGCGAGGCGCTGGCGACAACATAGCGCTGCCCGCAAATGCCAATGCGGGGCGGCAACCGCGTGGCCTCGAAGGCGTCGTAACCGACCTTGAGATCACGCCAGAAATCCATCCAGGGGCTCTCCGCGTGCGCCGCCATGTTGGCGTCCGTCATGCGGAATGGGAAAATGTGGACCTGGAAGTTCTCCTGGCGTGCGCGGAGTGCGGCGGCGGCGAGGTGATAGACCACCTGCTGAACTGGCTGGGTCATCGCATAGCAGCCGGTGGATGAGCAGCCGCCGTGCATCAGTATGTAGGAGCCGGTCCGGTCCAGGCGCTTGTCGTGCAGATTGGGGTAGCCGATGTTGAAGGCGTGGCGCCAGCGCCCGAGATGGCGCATCTGGCGGCGCCCGACGGTGTAGAAGCCCTCGGGGCTCTGCTTGTCGCCCTCGCGCAATTTCGGTCCGAGCGTGCCGGTCCAATGACAGATCGGATACGTCCCCGTGAGGACGTAGGTGCTGCCTTTACGCATCCAGACCTCGAGCTCCGACTCCGCCTTGAAAATGCGAAGCAGGATCGGCGCCCCCTCGGCGAGGCCCTTCTCGGCCAACCTTTCGCTGAGTTCATCGAGATCGGGAACGTCCGTAGCCGCCAGCGTCCCGCGCGCGAAGGCCCGCTGGCGCTCGATCCGGTCAGGCGCCACGTCGTCGAGTTCGATTACGAGAGCAGAGGCCGGCACGACGAAAGTCGCGAGGAAAAGCGAAAGCGCGAGCAGACAACGGATGCCCGGCAGCCCCGGAAATCGGGAAAGACTGAAATAATCTGTAAGGCAACTGAAGCCGTACACCACGCCACCCCTGCCGCAGTTACGCCATAATTCTTAACGGCCAAGAAACATGGGCTAGGGGGTCAATACAAGCCTGCGCGGCCTCTGAGGGGGTGGAAAGACCGGGGGGTATCGCAGACGGGCCACAGTCCCGATGGAGCGACTTTGTGCGCTGATTATACGGAATATTCTAGCAGATCCGTCACTTCGCGCGTCGGGATAAGACAGTCTACCGTGCTCCCGGCTGAGACGCGTGCTGCGCCGGAGCCGGCTCGAGCTCGAACAACTCGGGCGGGATTCCAAGGCCCATACGCTGGCCGCCGCCGGGCATGGCACTCAGCATGGTATCGCGTCTCTTGATGCCGGGCACGATGAAGTGGGGCATCATCGCCACCTTGTCGCCGGGGCGTGGCACGAACGGCTCCGGCCGGGCAACCTGATAGGTCGGGCACCGGCCGAGGGGATCGATGCGTGCTGCAGGCACGTCGCGGAAATCGGCATTGACGATGTAGCGCCGCTCGCACACCGCAACGCGCGGCGGCTGCCGGACGATCTCGAAGTGGTCGTACCCTTCTTTCAGCGTTCTCCAGAAGCTGTAATGCGGGCTGCCTCGGTGGCGCGCCATGTTCGCATCGGTCATGCGGAAGGGAAACGCATGCACCTCGAAGGACTCGTGCCCCGCATCGAACTGCTCGCGTGCCAGGGCATAGATTTCCTCGACGAGACCATCGGTCATCGCGTAGCAGCCCGCCGACGTGCAATTGCCGTGCACCATCAAGAACTCACCGGTGCGGCCCTGTGCGCGGTCGTAGGCATTGGGAAAGCCGAGATTGAAGGCGAGATGATAGCTCGACTTCGGGTTCATCTGGCGCTTATTGACCGTGTAGAACCCTTCGGGCGCCTGCTTGTCGCCCATCTTCAATTTCGGTCCGAGCTCACCCGACCACGTGCAGATTGGGTACGTCTTGAAGTGGTAGAAGCGCCCGTCGTCGCGGGCCTTCCAGATCTCGAGCTCGGATTCTTCCTTGAAGATGCGCACGAAGATCTGCGTCTCCGGGCGCATGTCCTTCTTGCCAAGGAGCATCATGGCGTCCTTGGACAAAGGTCTGAGATGTGGTGGAGCAATCTCGCCGCCGCAGCCCGCCAACAAGGCGGCTGACAGCGCGGCCACGCCGGCAATGCTCAGCACTTGGCTGTACTTGGCCATGGTCCCCCTGATGATCGAAGCAATACGCAGTGCCCCAGGGCGCACGTTGATCACCATAAGGAATCATTTACGTTAAAAGACTGTTAATAACAAGACGGCGGCGCCAGTAAGGCGTTGGCCGTGGTCTACCTAGCGGCGCGACCTTCGCATCGAGTGCGAATGAGCAGCCGCTTCCCCAAATCCCCGAGCCTTCTAAAGGGAGAGTATGCGCACGCACGGATCGATGTCATGGCGCACGGCACTTCCGATCTGGTCGATCGCCTTTCCCTTCGTCGGACTGATCCTCGTCCTGGTCAACGTCGCCAAGATGGGCTTCCTCGGCACCACGATTGCTGGAGCCGTCCTCATCGGCGCGGTCATTGCCGCCGTGCATCATGCGGAGGTCGTTGCACACCGGGTCGGTGAGCCCTTCGGCACCCTCGTGCTGGCCATCGCCGTCACCGTGATCGAGGTCGCACTGATCGTTTCGCTCATGCTCTCCGGTGGCCCGGACGCTTCGACTCTGCCGCGCGATACGGTCTTTGCCGCGATCATGATTATTCTGAACGGCATTGTCGGCTTGTGCCTGCTGGTCGGCGGCGTTCGCCATCTCGAGCAGCGCTTCACGCTCAGAGGAGCGAGCGCTGCCCTCAGCGTCCTGGCTGCCATGGCCATCCTCTCTATGGTGCTCCCAAACTACGCGACCAGCGCTGCCGGACCGAACTACTCGCCCCCACAGCTCATCTTCCTCGCGGTCATGTCGCTAGTGCTGTAGGCACCTTCGTCATGGTGCAGACGGTGCGCCACCGTGACTACTTCCTCCCCGAAGAGGAGCCGCCCTCGCACGATACCCACGCCGATCCGCCGGACGACAAGGCCACCTGGATCGCGTTCGGCGTTCTGCTCGTCGCTCTCGTGGCGGTCGTATTTTTGGCCAAGGGCCTTGCCCCGACAGTTGAAGGCGCGGTGGCCAGCGCAGGCCTGCCCCTTTCCGTTGTCGGCATCGTGATCGCGGCAGTCGTACTGGCGCCCGAAAGCTTGGCGGCGCTCAATGCCGCGCGCCGGAACCGCATCCAGACGAGCATCAATCTGGCCCTAGGCTCCGCGTTGGCGACCATCGGACTGACCATCCCGACGGTGGCCGTCATATCGATCCTGCTCGGCATCCCGCTTTCGCTGGGCATCGACACGAAGAGCCTGACGCTGCTCGCACTTTCACTGTTCATCGCGACGCTGACGCTCGGCACGGGACGCACGACAGTCCTGCAGGGAACGCTACATCTCGTGATCCTTGCGACGTACCTGTTCCTGACGATCGTACCGTAGGCGCGCTCAGTTTCCCGTAGCGAGCAGCCACACGCCGCGGATCAGATAGACAATGCTGATGCCGACGACGATCCAGCGGCTCCAGCGGCGGAAGCCTTCGTTGGTCATACTCAGCAGGACTTTCGCCGCGATCGACGTGCCGATCAATGCCAGCGCAATCGCGCTCGCGTACTGCCAGAGAGGGATCGTGTCATCCCAGGCGGCGGCGAACGTCCCGAAGTAGGCAATGCGCGCTACGTGGCCGAACGTCTGGCAGACGGCTTTCGTCGCCACGATTACGCGGCGGTCGAGCAAGCTCTTCTGAAAGAAGAGGTCGAGGATATGGCCGGCAGCGCCCGCAAGGAGCTGAAGCGTCATCACGATGAGGCCGGCAATGGGCGGAGCCCATCGGCGGGTGATGTCGGGCGCCAAGCTCTTCGGAAGAAGATCGGCAGCGAAAACAATCGAGCCGAGCATCAGATAGACGACGGCCTTGTCCGGCACGAAAGCGACGACGAAGCGCATAATCAGAAACGCCGCACCCGCGCCGATAAGATAGCGGGCGACGATGTTCCAGTCGACGAGCCGCCACCACAGCGTGGCACGCCAGCCGTTGGCACCGAGCTGGATGATGCCGAACAGGACCATCGCCGGCGCGACGTCGAGGAAGACGAGCAGGATGCCGAGGAGGATGAGCCCCCCCGCCATGCCGAACACACCGGATATGAAGGACGTGACGAGGATCGAGGCGCCGACGATCCCCGCGGCCGCAGTGCCGATCATGCGTGCACCCTGGCACGGGGCAGCACGCCGGCCGCCATCGGCAACCGGCAGTCGGCTCCATATTCCCGCCCAGTCCCCCGCACCGGACGTTCGCTACTGGTACTTGCGCAGGAACTGCGCGCGCGCCGTCGCTGCTTGCACGAGCAACGGCAGGTCGTTGCCGCCAAGGATCATGCGAGCGCCGAGGCCGATGTATTTCGACATGCCCTCGTCCGTGTAGACGCCACCCATGCCGAGCCACTTGCCATGCTTCTTGCAGGCCGCGGCAGCCTTCTCATAGGCCTTGGCGACGTCCGGATGCGTAACTTGGCCCGGCAGGCCCATCTCCATTGTCAGGTCGTTGGTGCCGATCAGCAGCACGTCGATGCCGGGTACGGCGGCGATGGCCTCGGAATTTTCGATCGCCGTTGGCGTTTCGAGCATCACGACGACCAGCAGGTTGTCGTTGACGAGCTTCGTCGCCTCGGCAGCAGACGCGGCAGCAAAGCCGAGCTGTGGCATGGCGCCGGCCGCCGAACGGTGTCCGACCGGAGGATACCTCAGACGATTAGCAACGACGCGCGCCTCTTCGGCGGTGTCGACGTGCGGGATGACGATGCCGAAGGCGCCGCCGTCGAGCGCACGCGTTGCCATGTCATACTGGCCGAATGGCACGCGCACGATGGGCGAGATGCCCGCGGCATTGGCAGTGACCGAGATCTGAACGGCCATGTCGAGCGTCATGGAATTGTGTTCGAGGTCGATGAACAGCCAGTCGTAGCCCGCCTGCACCATGACCGGCGCGATATCGACCGTGCGCGCTTGCCTCAGCCCGATGCCGATCGATAGTTCGCCCTTCTGAAGGCGCTCGCGCGCGGGGTTGCGTACCGTCAACTTGCCTGCGGCCATGGCTTCCTCCTGGGTTTTATCTTGTGGGCCTCGTCGCGGACGCGGGAGGCAGCTAAAGCAACGGACTTGAAATTCACTCCCTGCCTCTCGCGAACTCAGGTGAATTTCAAGTCCGACGCTTCAGCGCTCATTCGCGCAAATTGGGCGTGCGTTGTCCAGACACGCTAATGCATGGCCGCCTCGGAGCATTGTTCTGGCGCGCCTTTGGCGCGACGCACCAAGTCGGAAGGCGGAGCACCCCTTCCCAGCAGCCCGCGGCGAAAATAACTAAGGCTCGAGTTCGGTATCCCAATAGAGATAGTCGAGCCAGCTCTCGTGCAGGTAGTTCGGCGGAAAGAGCCTGCCGTTGCGATGCAGCTCGAAGACCGTCGGCCGATAGGGCCACTGCATGGGCCGCATGCCGATCTTTTCCGGCAGATAGCCGCCCTTGGCGAGATTGCACGGCGAGCACGCAGTCACGACGTTGTCCCAGCGCGTGAGACCGCCGAGCGACCGCGGGATCAGGTGATCGAACGTCAGTTCCTTCTTCGTCCCGCAGTATTGGCAGGTGAATTTGTCGCGCAGGAAGACATTGAACCGGGTGAAGGCGGGATAGAGCGCCGGCTTCACGTAGGCCTTGAGCGACACGACGCTCGGCAGCTTCACCTCGAAGGAGGGACTGCGCACTACCCGGTCATATTCGGAAACAATGTTCACGCGATCAAGGAACACTGCCTTGATCGTGTCCTGCCAACTCCAGAGCGAAAGCGGATAATAGCTCAAAGGCCGAAAATCGGCGTTCAAGACAAGAGCCGGAAAGGCATGCGGTTGCGCTGTCGATAGATTCACGAGCAGGCAGTCCTGACAGTTCCCTGTCCGAATCGCACTCGGATTTTGTTTTACGACGCCGGGATACTAGTCCGGCGTGACACGGATGTGAAGCGCATCCCGCAGTGCGATAACGATCCTGTGTGAAACGAGTTCCACGTCGCCCGCGCGCAACAGATGACGCTGCGGCGCCAAACTGGGAGAATGCTAATTATACTGCGCCAGAGAGACCGAGGAGCGCCGGCTGATGCCCAGGCTCGACGAAACACGCCCGTTCATCCCCGTTCGCATCGCTGTGCTGACGGTGTCCGATACCCGGACGGCAGGCGACGACAAATCGGGGGACACGCTGGCGGGGCTACTCAAGGCGGACGGGCATGAGCTGGCCGACCGCGCCATCGAGAAGGACGATATTCCGGCCATCCGCGCCCGCGTCGAGAAATGGATCGCCGATCCCTCGATCGACGTGGTGATCACGACGGGTGGCACAGGTTTTACGGGGCGCGACGTTACGCCCGAAGCCTTGAAGCCGCTTTTCGAGAAAGAGATCGACGGTTTCTCGATCCTCTTCCACATGATGTCGTTTCAGAAGATCGCGACCTCGACCATACAGTCACGGGCCTGCGGCGGCGTTTCACGGGGAACATACATCTTCTGCCTGCCGGGCTCGCCGGGCGCCTGCAAGGATGGCTGGAACGAGATCCTGAAGTGGCAGCTCGATAACCGTCACCGGCCCTGCAACTTCGTCGAGATCATGCCGCGCCTTGAGGAGCATCGGCGAGGCTGAGGCCTTCGGCGCGATCGGCCGTCACCAGTCCAAGTGCCAACTGCACGGGGCGGAACGAGCGGCGGTGATGCTCCGTCACGCCGAGCCGCGTGAGCGCATCCGCATGTTCGGGCGTGCCGTAGCCCTTGTGGCGCTCGAAGCCATAGCCTGGAAATTCACGGCCGAGCGCAATCATCAAGCGGTCGCGCGTCACCTTGGCGATGATCGACGCTGCGGCAATCGACAGCGAGCGGGCATCGCCCTTGACGATCGTGCGAGCGGCACAGGCAAAGCGCGGCGCGCGATTACCGTCGACGAGCACCAGCTTCGGCTTGAGCGTCTTCGCGCCAGGCAATGCTTTCACCGCAACCGTCATTGCCCACATGGTGGCATTCAGGATGTTGTCCTGGTCGATGCGGGTGACATCGGCAATGCCGACGCCAACACGGGCAGTCGCCATGATGCGCGGGAAAAGTGCCTCTCGCGTATCCGCGTCGAGGGCCTTCGAGTCGGCGATCCCTGGAGGAATACATTCGGGGTCGAGAATGACGGCTGCCGCAACAACGGGCCCCGCCCAGGGGCCGCGCCCGGCTTCGTCGACGCCCGCGATCGGGCCATTGCCGAGTTGCAGCTCACTATGCTCAAGCTCGAAAGTGGCTTTGAGCGCCATGTCATCCCCCGATCCCTCCTCGAAGGGATCGGGTGATTCGCCGGTTGTGTCAAAATCCGGAGCGCTCATTCTTCAGGCAGTTCAACCGCCAGGGGGCGGCGCGACAACATCCTTGAAGTCGTACTTCTTCGTTATCAGCCCGGCGTGCAGAAAGATGTCCTGCGTGGCTGCCATTGCCGCGTCCGTGATCTCGACGTGCGGCGTCCAGTTCCCGAGCTTCTGATAAACGGCAATCGTGTCCCGCAGCACACCCTCGTCAATGCCGGGGAAGAACTGCAGCTCCTTCTTCGCGACCTCGGCAGCGGGCGTCGCGAGCAACCACGCGCGGGCCTTGCGATAGGCGCGCGTGAACTTGTGTGCCGCATCGGTCTTCAGCCAGGCCGGCGTCGCGGCGAGGCTCGAGAACGCACACGGCCCGATCGCATCAGCGAGCGACGCGACGACATGGGCGACGCCATCGTGCTCGAGCTGCTGCGGCCCCGGTCCTTGGAGGTGCACGTAGTCACCGCGGCCGGCGCGGAAGGCTGCATCGTTCTTGCCCATGCCGGCATCCCCGACTTTCGCGCTCTTGAAGTCGAGCCCCTTGCGATGGCACGCGTACTTGAACATGGCGAGCGGCTGTGCGCCGTGGTCGACAAGGATCTCACCTGTCTTGAGCTTGTCCCAGGTGAAATTGTTGTCCGGCTTGCGCGCGGCGATAAAGAAGCCGTCCTTCTCGTTGATCTGCGCAAAGTGCAGCGCCTTCGGTTTCTCGCCGCGCTCAAGCGACTGCAGCCCCTGCGAGGGCGCCGACTGCACAACGTGCGCACTACCGTCGAGCAGGCTGTCAATGGCCGTTTTGCCGGCCGGCGACACGCGATGCTTCACGTCGAAGCCTTCGTCCTGAAGGAAGCCGCCCGCGAAGGTCGCGATCAGCGGGCTGTAAAAGGCGGAAAAGCGGGTGAACTCGATAGTGATGGGCTCGGCCATGGCGGCGGTCCTCTCCTCGATGCGTTTTTCTGGGTCGGCGCCGCACGGCGGCATCGTGACCATCTGAAGCTGAGCGCCGCATGTTCCCATCGCGGCACGGGTGCACTATGACACAGCTTGTGTGGCCCAACACAATGGCCACCCGCGGGCAGCAGGGCCGCGTCCCGCATTGCGACCAGGAGACAACATGAGCGACGCGAGCAGATTGGCCGCAGCGCACCGCGCATTGGCCGCCTCCGAGCGCAGCGGCATCGACGCCTTCATCGTCATGGACGTGATGAGCGCCGCCGCGGCCAAGGAAGCCACCGGCGCCCATGTCATTCATATGGAAGTCGGCCAGCCGGCGACGGCCGCACCGAAGGCGGCGCGCGATGCCGTGCGCCGCGCGCTCGACAGCGACAAGCTCGGTTACACGCTGGCGCTCGGCATGGAGCCGCTCAGGGCACGGATCGCTCAGCTTTACCGCGATTGGTATGGCGTCGAGGTTTCGCCGGAGCGGATCGTTGTGACGAACGGCTCGTCGGCGGCGTTCGTGCTCGCGTTTCTGGCTGTGTTCGATGCCGGCGATGCCGTGGCCCTGCCCTCGCCCGGCTATCCCTGCTACCGCCACATCCTGACGGCGCTCGGCCAGCGCCCGGTCATGCTGGAAACAGGCCCCTCGACTCGCTGGATGCCAACTGCCCAGCAGGTAATCGATGCGGCGGCGCGCGAGCGCCTCGCCGGCTTGCTCATCGCGAGCCCGTCCAATCCGACGGGTACGATGCTGGAGCCGCAGCGCCTTCAGGAGATCGTTGCCGCGTGCCGCCAGACGGGCACGTGGTTCATCTCCGACGAGATCTACCAGGGCCTCACCTATGGAGTCCCCCAAGCTACCGCGCTCCAGTATTCGGACGACGCGATCATCATCAACAGCTTCTCGAAATACTTCTCCATGACCGGCTGGCGCGTCGGCTGGATGGTCGTGCCGGAGAAACTGGTGCGCCCCGTCGAGCGGCTCGCACAGAACCTCTACATCTCTCCGCCGGCCGTCTCGCAGGTTGCGGCACTCGGCGCCTTCGATGGCATGGACGAGCTCGAAGCGAACAAGCGCGTCTACATGGCGAACCGCGACCTTATGCTCGCAGCTCTGCCCAAGGCCGGCCTCACGGAGATCGTGCCTGCGGACGGGGCCTTCTACCTCTATGCCGACGTCGGCGCCTACACGAACGACAGCCTTGCTTTTGCCAAACGGATGCTCGACGAGACCGCCGTCGCGGCGACGCCGGGTGTCGATTTCGATGCCGGTCGGGGCAGCCGGTTCATCCGCTTTTCCTATGCCGGATCGACGGAGGATATGGCCGAGGCAGCCCGTCGCCTCCAGAACTGGCCTGCCTTGCAGCGCTAACCAGCGGGCGATCAATTTTAGCACTCTCGCCTTGACAGTGCTAAGCGCCGCCCGCATATACCCGATGCGGGGCCGCCGACGGCGCCGAACGGGCTCCTGTCCCGGCCACGCCCCGCAGCCGCGCCCAGGTGGGCACCACCCGGCCGGCAGTCAGAAAATCATCGCTAATTCAAGAGGATGAACCCATGAAGTTCCGCCCTCTCCATGATCGCGTGGTTGTCCGCCGCGTCGAGGAGGACACCAAGACCGCTGGCGGCATCATCATTCCCGACACCGCCAAGGAAAAGCCCATGCAGGGCGTCGTGATCTCCGTCGGCCCGGGCGCCCGCGACGAAGCCGGCAAGCTCGTCCCGCTCGAGATAAAAGCCGGTGATCAGGTCCTCTTCGGCAAGTGGTCCGGCACCGAAGTGAAGATCAACGGCGAGGATCTCCTCATCATGAAAGAGAGCGACATCCTCGGCATTCTTGAAGGCAAGGTCTCCGTGAAGGCCGCCGCCTGAGCAGACACCGGAACACCGGACTGCCAGGTGGCCCAAGGCACCTTGGCTCGGTCCGGGCTCATCCCCCCAGACGATAGTGAGTGAGCCAACATGGCAGCCAAAGAAGTCAAGTTTTCCCAGGACGCCCGCGAGCGGATGCTGCGCGGTGTCGACATACTCGCCAACACAGTGAAGGTGACGCTCGGCCCCAAGGGCCGCAACGTCGTGCTCGAGAAGTCGTTCGGCGCTCCCCGGATCACCAAGGACGGCGTCACCGTCGCCAAGGAGATCGAGCTCGCCGACAAGTTCGAGAACATGGGCGCGCAGATGCTGCGCGAGGTCGCGAGCAAGACCAGCGACGTCGCCGGTGACGGCACCACGACCGCCACCGTTCTCGCTCAGGCGATCGTCAAGGAGGGCGCGAAGTCGGTCGCAGCCGGCGCCAACCCGATGGACCTCAAGCGGGGCGTCGACCTCGCCGTAGCGGCCGTCGTCGCCGAGCTCAAGGCCAAGGCCAAGAAGGTCACGTCGAACGCCGAGATCGCCCAGGTCGGCACCATCTCCGCCAACGGTGACGCCGAGGTCGGCGAGATCATTGCCAAGGCCATGGCGAAGGTCGGCAACGAGGGCGTGATCACGGTCGAGGAGGCCAAGAGCCTCGAAACCGAACTCGATGTCGTCGAGGGCATGCAGTTCGACCGCGGCTATATCTCGCCGTACTTCGTCACCAATGCCGAGAAGATGACGACGGAGCTCGAGAGCCCCTACATCCTCATCCACGAGAAGAAGCTCTCGGGCCTGCAGCCCATGCTGCCGCTACTCGAAGCAGTCGTGCAGACCGGCAAGCCGCTCCTGATCATCGCGGAAGAGGTCGAGGGCGAGGCTCTCGCCACGCTGGTCGTCAACAAGCTGCGCGGCGGCCTCAAGGTCGCGGCCGTGAAGGCACCGGGCTTCGGTGACCGTCGCAAGGCCATGCTCGAGGACATCGCGATCCTCACCGGCGGTACGGTCATCTCCGAGGATCTCGGCATCAAGCTCGAGACCGTGACGATCAACATGCTCGGCAAAGCCAAGCGCGTCTCGATCGACAAAGAGAACACGACGATCGTCGATGGCGCCGGCAAAAAGTCCGACATTGAAGGCCGCGTGAAGCAGATCAAGGCGCAGATCGAGGAAACCACCTCGGACTACGACCGTGAGAAGCTGCAAGAGCGGCTCGCGAAGCTCGCCGGCGGTGTCGCCGTGATCAAGGTCGGCGGCGGTTCCGAGATTGAAGTGAAAGAGCGTAAGGATCGCGTCGACGACGCGCTTCATGCAACCCGCGCCGCAGTCGAGGAAGGCATCGTCCCAGGCGGCGGCGTGGCGCTGCTGCGCGCGATCGCGGCCCTCGACAAGATCAAGGTCGAGAACGAAGACCAGAAGGTCGGCATCAACATTATCAAGAAGGCGCTGTCCTGGCCGGCCCGCCAGATCGCGCAGAATGCCGGTGACGATGGCTCGGTCATCGTCGGCAAGGTGCTGGAGAACAGCAAGTACACCTTTGGCTACAACGCCCAAACCGGCGAGTACGGCGATCTCGTCGCTCAGGGTGTGATCGATCCGGCCAAGGTCGTGCGCACGGCCCTTCAGGACGCAGCCTCGGTCTCGGGCCTGCTGATCACCACCGAAGCCATGATTGCCGATGTGCCGCAGAAGGCTGCTCCGGCAATGCCCGGCGGTGGCATGGGCGGAATGGGTGGCATGGGAGGTATGGGAGGCATGGACTTCTAAAGTCCGGCCAGCTTCAAGAGTTCGGGCACTGCAAGAGGCCGCTGCGCGACTAGTGTGATGATCGAGAAATTCGCCGCCTCTCGGGGCACGGTTTGGAGCGAATTTCTCGATCTGAATCACACTAGTAAGACTATGCTTCTAGTGCCCCTTCTGATTCCGAAGTTCGCTCGGACCGCCAGCATCAAAGTTTGGCGAACTTCGGAATCGGGACACTAGCGCGGCGGCCTTTTTCCATGTCCCGGCCCTTGCCTCCGGCCCATTTCCAGGTATAAAGCGCGCCATCACCCGCTCCGGTCGAAGGCTCGAGGAAAGGCGGCGCTTGCCGTAGGACCACTGGTCCGGCTTTCCGGGTCTACGCTCTTTGGGTGCCTGGTGGGCCTTTCCCGGCCCATAAGGGGCTTTGCGCCGGAGGGGACAGAAACGAGAGAAAGGCTGTGCATGGCGCTCTATGAGCACGTGTTCCTGGCTCGCCAGGACGTCTCGAACCAGCAGGTCGAGACATTGACCAAAGAGTTCTCGGATATCATCGAGGCTGGCGGCGGCAAGATCGCCAAGTCCGAGTACTGGGGACTGAAGACCCTTAACTTCAAGATCAAGAAGAACCGCAAGGCTCACTACAGCCTCTTCAACATCGACGCGCCGCCCGCAGCGGTCGCCGAGATGGAGCGGCGCATGAGCCTGTCGACGGACGTCCTCCGCTTCCTCACCGTGAAGGTCGAGGCGCACGAGACGGAGCCTTCCGCGCCAATGCGCAAGGGTGACCGCGACGAGCGGGGCGACCGTGGTGATCGCGGTGACCGTGGTCCGCGTGGTGGCGGCGGTGGCCGCTTCGGTGACCGCGGTGGTGATCGTGGTGGCTTCCGCGGTGATCGTCCGCCGCGCGAGGGTGGCGGCTTCCGCGCCGATCGCGGCGATCGTCCCCCGCGGGATGGCGATGGTCCCCGCGGCGACCGGCCGCCACGCGAGGGTGATGGCTTCCGCGGTCCCCGCGGCCCGCGCCCCGATGGCGATGCGCCGCGCGCTCCCCGTCCCCCCCGTCCCGATCAGGAGAGCTGATCCATGTCAGATACCAGCAACTCTGCCGGCGGCGGCGCACGCCGCCCCTTCCATCGTCGCCGCAAGACCTGCCCATTCTCGGGCGAGGGTGCGCCGAAGATCGACTACAAGGATGCGCGCCTGCTCGGCCGCTACATTTCCGAGCGCGGCAAGATCGTGCCGAGCCGCATCACTGCAGTCTCTGCGAAGAAGCAGCGCGAGCTCGCCAAGGCGATCAAGCGCGCTCGGTTCCTCGGCCTCCTGCCCTACGTGATCAAGTAGGCGCAGCACGACACTACGACGGACGGACCCCATAGCGGTCTGTCTGTAAGCCACGGGTTGGGGCGCGCCGATCATCGACCGCCTCTAACCGCCACTAGTGCTCGGATCGCGAATTTCGTCTGAATGCGCGGCGGGCTCGGAACGAATTTCGCGATATGTAGGGCACTAGCCAACTAATGTGCTGGTGTTATTCCGATCGAGAAGTCCGTTCGCGAACCCTGCCCGCATGATGGTGCGGACTTCTCGATCATCACAACAGCGCGGGACAGCTTAGAGTCATGCCCTATTTCGCCATCTTCGGCCTTGCAGGCGGCTTCGCGTCCGCTGTGCTGTTCACGTCCGCCATCTACGGCGGGCCGACCGGGCGTGTACTCCTCTATTTTCTTGCGCCATTGCCGAGCTTCCTCGCCGGTCTCGGCTGGGGTGCGCCTTCGGCCATGGTTGCTGCGCTGGCAGCTTCCGCGGGCATCGGCTTCGCTCTTGGCGGCATCTGGCCGGCCTTCGTCTTTCTGCTGAGCCAGGGCCTGCCGATCGTCATCCTCTGCCATCTGGCCTTGCTCAACCGCGCAACCGGCTCGGGCACGCCTGACGAGAACGGCGCAGCTGTCGTCGAGTGGTATCCCGTCGGCCGTCTGGTGGCAGCAAGCGCCATCATCGCCGGCAGCCTCTCCGTCATGAGCCTGTTCATGCTCGGCGGCGACCTCAATGAGGTGCGCAACGGGCTGCGCGAGATGATCGAGAAGGTGTTCGCGCAGGATCTCGCGGTGCTCCGCGACAAGCCGCTGACCCGCGAGGAGATCGACGCGCTGGCCCAGCTTGGCCTGTACCTGCTGCCGGCTGCATCCGCGACTTCGTGGCTCGCAGGCTTCAGCATGAACCTCTGGCTCGCCGGGCGGATCACGAACATGTCGGGCCGTCTCGTGCGACCCTGGCCGGACATTGCTGCAATGACCTTCCCGCCGGGCATGGCGTGGGGCCTGGCCATTGCCATCGCCTTCTCGTTCCTGCCGGGCTATCCGGGCCTCATCTCGTCGGGCTTTGCTGGCGCGCTCCTGTTCGCATACCTGCTGGTTGGCCTCGCCATCATCCACTACGTAACACGCGGCAAGCCGCACCGCTCGATCATCCTCTGGGGCGTCTACTTCCTGCTGCTCCTATTCAACAGCTGGATGGCGGCGATCATCGCCCTGCTCGGGCTCGCCGAGCCGATCTCGCCCCTCAAGCGCTGGCCGCGCCCGCCATCCGGCCCTCCGGCGCCGCGCGGCCCCGACTAACGGCGGTCCACACCCGCCAACCGAACAACCACACTCAAGGATCAAACTAAGGAGTTGAACATGGAAGTCATTCTGCTGGAGCGGGTCGGACGGCTCGGTCAAATGGGCGATGTCGTCAGGGTCAAGGACGGCTACGCGCGCAACTTCCTGCTACCGCAGGGCAAGGCACTGAGGGCCACCGAGGCAAACCGCAAGACCTTCGAGGGGCAGCGCGTGCAGCTAGAAGCCCGCAACCTCGAGCTCAAGACCGAGGCCGAAGGCGTCTCTACCCGCCTCGACGGGCAGACTTTCGTCTCGATCCGCCAGGCCGGCGACACCGGCCAGCTTTACGGCTCGGTCTCGACCCGCGACATCGCCGATGCGGTGAGTGCCGGCGGCTTCTCCGTCGAGCGGCGCCAAGTGCTGCTGGACAAGCCGATCAAGGCGCTTGGTCTCCATAAGGTTCGCGTGGCGCTCCACCCGGAAGTGGTGGTCAACGTGTCGATCAACGTCGCCCGCTCCGCCGACGAGGCCGAGCGCCAGGCGCGCGGCGAGGACGTCACTGTCGTCCGCGACGAGCTGCCGCAAATCGAGACCTACAGCGAGGACGCCGACGGCGACGCGGCGGTGGCCCCGGGTCTCGGCGAGCAGCCCGACGTCTGATCGCCGGAAATACGCCTCTGTTTCAATATCTTAGGCCGCGCGGCGCAAAGCCGTGCGGCCTTTCCGCACGCGGGCATAATTGTCGGAACGATTGGGGAGTCGGCACGTTTGCTGATCGGCGGATCAAGGACGAAGCGCCCAAAACCGTCGAGCATGTGACAAATTGTCGTCCGGGCGCTATTCTTGGTCATCCAAAAGTCGAAGCCCGTGTCTGCGGCACCGGGGAGGTATCCGCACGCGAGCGCAAGCATCGAGGCGTGCCAATGTTCAAGCCGCTCGAAGTCCTGCTCCGGCGCATCGTGGAGCACGGAAATCTCTCCCTCATTACCCATAACGGGAAGACATATCAGTTTGGCGACGGCCGGGGTCCACCGGTGGTCGCGCGGCTCGCCGATCGCAAGCTCGAACGCCAGCTCGCGCTCGACCCGCATCTGGCCGTCGGCGAGTCCTATATGGACGGCCGGCTCATCATGGAGCAGGGCCGCATCTACGACCTGCTTGCCCTCGTGCTCGAGAATGCCATGGCGCATCCACCGCCGCGCTGGGCACAGAGCCTCGATGTCGCCCGCTTCCTGACGCGACGGCTCGCGCAGTTCAATCCCGCCAGTCGCTCCCGTCGCAATGTTGCACACCACTACGACATCGACGGCTCGATCTATGATCTCTTCCTCGATGCCGACCGGCAGTACTCATGCGCGTACTTCGCTGACGCAAAAACGCCGCTCGAGGCCGCTCAACGCGCCAAGAAGCGGCATCTCGCTGCCAAGCTCGCCCTATCCGAGGGGCAGCATATCCTCGATATCGGCTCCGGCTGGGGTGGCCTCGGGATCTATCTCGCGGAGGTCGCCGGCTGCTTTGTCGATGGCGTGACGCTTTCGGTCGAGCAGATCAAGATCGCCGAGGAGCGCGCAAATCGTGCCGGCCTCGCCAATGCCGTCCACTTCCGCCTGCAGGACTATCGCGAGGTCGTCGGCCCCTACGACCGCGTCGTCTCGGTAGGCATGTTCGAGCACGTCGGCGTCAATCACTACGGCACGTACTTCCGTAAAGTCCGCGAGCTCCTGAAGGATGATGGTGTCGCGGTCATCCATTTCATCGGACGCTCCGAGCCGCCTGCCGTCACGAACCCCTTCATTGCGAAGTACATTTTCCCCGGCGGTTATATCCCTGCGCTCTCCGAGGTCATGACAGCGATCGAGCGCTCGGGCCTCATCACGACGGATGTGGAGGTGCTGCGCCTCCACTATGCGGAGACGCTGCGCGCTTGGCGCGAGCGCTTCATCGCCAACTGGGAGACGGCCGCACGCATTCGCGACGAGCGGTTCTGCCGTATGTGGGAGTTCTATCTCGCGGGCTCCGAGACGGCGTTCCGCTACCAGAACCTCGTCGTGTTCCAGATCCAGGCCACGCGTCGCATCGATGCGCTACCCCTGACGCGGGACTACATCGCGCACAATGAAGCCGCGCTCGAACGCGCGGAGCGCGAGGGCATCAAGGTGCAGATGCCACGCCTCGCCGGAGAGTGAGAACGAACTTCGAGCCTGTTATTCGGCCGCTGCCTGCAGGCCGGGGGCGGCCGCTTTCACGTCCGCGTCCACGTGCTGCTCGAACTTGGCGAAGTTGTCCCTGAACATCTTCACCAGCGCTCGCGCCTGGAGGTCGTAGGCGGCCTTGTCAGCCCAGGTCTCCCGCGGGTCGAGGATCTTCGGATCGACGCCCTCGAGCGCCGTCGGTACCTCGAACCCGAAGGCCGGATCGAGACGCATGGGCTGGCCCTTGAGCTCACCCGAGAGGGCCGCGTTGAGCAGCGCGCGCGTCGCCTTGATCGGCATACGCTTGCCGGTGCCGAACTTGCCGCCCGTCCAGCCGGTGTTGACCAGCCAGCAGTCCACGTTGTGCTTCGCGATGAGCTCGCGCAGCATGTTGCCGTAGACGCTCGGATGGCGCGGCATGAACGGCGCGCCGAAGCACGTCGAGAAGGTCGCCTGCGGCTCGTTGCCCATGCCCTTTTCCGTGCCGGCGACTTTCGCCGTGTAGCCGGAAAGGAAATGGTACATCGCCTGGCTCGGCGTGAGCTTGGCGATCGGTGGCATCACACCGAACGCATCGGCGCACAGCATCACGATATTGCGCGGATGGCCGGCCGTACCAGTCGGGCTCGCATTGGCGATGAACTCGAGCGGGTAGGCCGAACGTGTGTTCTCGGTCAGGCGCCCGTCATCGAAATCCGGCACACCACTTTCGTTCAGGATCACATTCTCAAGCACGGCGCCGAAGCTGTTAGACGCCGCCCAGATCTGCGGCTCGGCTTCCCGCGAGAGGCGAATGGTCTTGGCGTAGCAGCCACCCTCGAAGTTGAACACGCCATCGGGCGACCAGCCGTGCTCGTCATCGCCGAGCAGAATGCGGCTCGGCTCGGCGGAAAGCGTCGTTTTGCCCGTACCCGAAAGGCCGAAAAACACGGCGGAGTCGCCGCCTTTGCCGACGTTCGCCGAGCAGTGCATCGGCATGACGCCACGCTCCGGCATCAGGTAATTGAGGAACGTGAAGACGGACTTCTTCGTCTCACCGGCATAGGACGAGCCACCGATCAGCACGAGACGGCGCGTGAAATCGCAGGCGATGACGGTCTCGGAGCGGCAGCCGTGGCGCTTCGGGTCGGCGCGGAAGCTCGGGAGATTGACGACGGTGAACTCGGGCTTGAATGTCGCGAGCTCGGCCGCGCTCGGACGGCGGAGAAGGTGGCGGATAAAGGCCGCGTGCCAGGCGAGCTCCGTGAAGACACGGGTATTCAGCCGGTGCTTCGCATCGGCGCCGGCAAAGAGATCCTGAACAAAAAGCTCACGCGATGATGCATGAGCTTTGAAATCCTCGAGCAGGGTGTCGAACTGTTTGCGCGTGATTGATTTATTGTTGTCCCACCAGACAGCCTGATCCGTCGCATCGTCGCGGATGGTGAACTTGTCCTGCGCGGAACGCCCGGTGTGAGCGCCGGTCTCGACGACGAGCGCGCCGGTCGAGGCAAAATGCGCCTCGCCACGGCGAATGGACTCCTCGATCAGCTCCACGAGCGGCCGATTGTGGCGGACGGCTGAAGGAACACTCAAAGAAAAAGTTTCATTGCTCATTCTGCTATCGCTGCTGGTAAGAGTGCCCGCCGTGTCGGAAAGCCGAGCCGCTGGAGGCCATCAACGACGACGGCTACGGCGGAAGTGTCGCCTACAATTCACGTTCGACTGCGATACTGAAGGCTTGATGCTTTCCAGAAGGAACGCCTCTAAGCAAGCCCCTCGCTGTTCACAACTCGACCTTTGGTCGCACGGCCCGTCCCGTGCCAGCGCGTGCCATTACCGGTTCCCTGTCAACCGGCGATGCGCCCGAGCGTTCCCATTTTTATCACGCACCATGCAAGCAGAGTGACATATCAATGTTGCGCCGCAGGTGGCGGGCAAACGTCCTGGAAACTTGGTGAATGAACTGTGGGTATTGCCGGCGGCGCAGGGCCGCAACGAGCCTTGCGCCAACGCACTAGCTATCCGCGCCCACGATACGGCGCGACGCCCTGTTCGGGCAGCCAGACATCGTCCGGACAAGTGCCGGTCTGCCAGAAGACATCGATGGGCATACCGCCACGGGGATACCAGTAGCCGCCGATGCGCAGGTACTTCGGCGCGAGAAGATCGACCAGCCGCTTGGCGATGGCGATCGTGCAGTCCTCGTGGAAAGCCCCATGATTGCGGAAAGCGCCGAGGTAAACCTTCAGCGACTTCGACTCGACGAGCCAATCGCCGGGCACGTAGTCAATGACGATGTGCGCGAAGTCGGGCTGGCCGGTCACGGGGCACAGCGAGGTGAACTCGGGCGCGGTGAAGCGGGCAACGTACAACGTATCGGGATGCGGGTTCGGCACGCGGTCGAGCACGGCTTCTTCCGGGCTCTGTGGAAGCGCGGCCTGCCGGCCGAGAGATGGCGTTGTCATGCGACGCCTCCAATCATGCGGGTGCTAACCCGACCCGCTCATCGCGGCGGCGCAGCCAGGCGATGAAGGGGATCGATGCCAGCACCATCCAGGACTTTCCGATCACCTGCCCAAGCAGATAGTCGAGGCTGCCGAACGCGAGCTGCAGGAAGACGATGCTGTCGATCACCAGCCCGACGAAACTGCTCGCGATGACGGCCGAGACGAGCCCACGGCGCTGAAGCGGTGTGTAGACGGCAAGATCGGCCATCTCCGCGAGGAGAAAAGCCACGCCCGAAGCAATCACCAGCGACGGCGGCGCCAGAAATGCCGAGAGCGCCGCGCCGGCGACCACGGCACCTGCCGCCCAGCCGACGCCGAGGCGCCGCTGCACGAGATCGCGCAGCACGAGCGCGAGGCCGATCATCGCCACGCCCGTCGGCGCCATGATGCCGAATCCGACCGGCATGAGGCATGGCCCGTTCGGCACGCACTTCGTGCCGACATTGCCGATGAGCCAGTTGGCGGCGGGGATGCAGAGCGCGAAGGCGGCGAGGAAAATCAGGCCTTCTGCGCGACGACGGTCGAGCATGGGATGTATCTCCGATTTATAAAGCGCAACGAGATGGCGCGCTCAGACGCCGGGTCAGCCCGGCGACCGTGTGGATAGGGCATTGGCGGGGAAAAGGCTAGCACGGCCGCAGGGTTCTGGATCCGGATGGAGACCCACTCCTCAGGTCCATCTCGGTTGGCGGGGTTGGAAAGAGCAGGGGCGGTGTGCTATCTGAGGCGGGCGCGATCAGGGCGCGTCCCGTCCACGGGAAGGGAACCTCCCACCTGAACTCTCATCACGACGACGCATGATGACCCTCTTTCCGCCCGTCTCGTGGACGCCGGGCTTCGAGAAAGAGGTGTATGTATGACCCTTGATCCATCGGGGCGCGATTCCAAGCGTTTCGTTCGCCCGCTTCCTTCAAACCCGAATCTCGACAAGCAGCGAAAGCTCGCCAAGAAGCTTGCAAGAGCCTATTGGCGCGGCAAGCCTGAAGCGATCGAGCGCGTGCGCGCGCTGCACCCGAACCCGCCGGCACCGGAAGATTTTGCCTTGAGCGATGCTCAGCTCGTGATCGCGCGGGGATATGGCCTCGCGAGCTGGCTGCAGCTGAGGCAGAAAGTCGAGTCCCTCACCAAAACGCCGACTGAGCTGTTCAAGGCGGCAGTCGAGGCGGGCGACGTCGCCCGCGTGCCAGAGTTGCTGAAAACTCATCCTGATCTCGTCGCCAAGATCAACGCGAACATATTCAGCTTCGACCGCCCGGCCGTCCATGTCGCCTGCAGAAACCTCGAGCTGCTCGATCTCCTGATCGCCCATGGCGCGGACCTCAATGCGCGCAGCGGCTGGGCGAGAGGCGGCTTCGGCCTGCTGGAGCAGGTGAGCCCCGATGAGGCTGTCTCACTCATTGCCCGCGGCGCCAGGATCGACATTTGGGCAGCGGCCCATCTCGGCATGATGGCGGAGGTCGCGGACTTGATCGCAGGTGATCCATCGCTCGTCCATGGCAAGGGCGGCGATGGAAAGCGGCCATTGCACTTCGCGCGTACGATCGAGATCGCTCGATTTCTGCTGGACCACGGCGCCGAGATCGACGCTCTCGACGACGATCACGATTCGACCCCGGCTCAGCACTTGATCGGCGATCATCCAGAAGTCGCGCGATTCCTGGTCGCGCAGGGCGCGCGATCCGACCTGCTGCTCGCTGCGGCGCTGGGCGATGTCGCGCTCGCGCGGAAGCATCTTGACGCCAATCCGGGCGCAATTGCCATGCGGGTCGATCAGAACTGGTTTCCGATGGTCGATACCGCCGCGAATGGCGGGCATATCTACCAATGGACGCTCGGCTTCCACGTCTCGGCATTCGATATCGCGCGCCATCGCCGCCACGGCGAAGTTCTCGATCTTCTACTCGGGCGCGCGGGTCCGCTTGAACGGTTGCTCGACGCGCTCTGGTGCAGCGATGATGCACGTGCCGATGCAGTCCTTGCGGCCGACCCTCAGCTGTTGGCGCGTGCGCCGGAGACGGTATTGCGGCAAGTCGCCGACGCCGCACGCAACAACAACCTGGCTGTGGTGAGCGGTATGCTCCGCCGCGGATTTCCGGTGACGGCGCTGTCGCAGCACGGTGCCATGCCGCTGCATTGGGCGGCGTATCACGGCAATCCCGACATGGTGGAAGAGGTCTTGCGCTACGATCCGCCGATCCACGCGGGGGACCACCAACACGACGGGACCGCGATGGGCTGGCTGATCCATGGCGCGCTACACCCTTGGGGGTTTTCGACCAAACGGCACGGCGAGTGCGCCCGCCTGCTGCTCGACGCGGGCGCCCGGGTCAATGAGTCGTCGCTGCCAACCGGGCACGACGGCGTCGATAAGGTCCTACGCGAGCACCTCATTAAAGGTTGAACTTCAAGGAAGCAGGTTGGCGGCGAGAATGCGGAGCGCGAAGGCAGCGAGGCCTTCTGCGCGACGACGGTCGAGCATGGGATAAAGCGCAACGAGATGGCGCGCTCATGCGCCGGGTCAGCCCGGCGGATGTGTGGATAAGCCAATCGAGGGAAATGGCTAGTAGGAGATGGTTGCGGGCGGTCCGTTTCCGCATTGGGCCAGGAGCTGCCGCAATCGTCGGTTAGGTGCCTCTCGTGGCTACGGTGCGCTTAGCATACTTTCGCGGGTTGCGCAGAATGACCAATCGCAGGTTGAGACCCAGTTCACTGGAGCTGCGAGCCCAAATTGCTACGATCAATCGTTTAGACCTAGACGTTGCAGACTATGGCCATCTCGTACGACGTGTGGGCCAGATGATCGTCGGCGTTCCACTTGCTTGCACCGTCGTAAAGCCAGGCACGCGCTTATACAGAGCCCGCAAGAATCGGACGAAGCTTTTGCATGTGGCGGAGCTGGGTGCGCCTCCAGCAGTAGTGATTACCAATTACCAGAGATGCAACCCTCCGAATGAGCCAATGTTTTACGGCGCGACGCATCAAGCGACCGCTTGCCACGAAATTAGAGCACAATTGAACGACATAGTATATGTGAGCTGCTGGACGGTCAGGTCAGAGTTCTTCGCGCAGGTCATACCACCGGATTGGCCAAATACTTCAGATGACAGCGGACTCCATTTGCTGGCCTCGTTCTTCGAGACTAAATTTTCACAGCCGATCCACGAGACGTTCTCCAATCAGTACAAGGTGACGTCCGCAATCGCCGACCGATTGACCGCGAAAGAGTTCAGCATAAAGCTGCAGTCCGACGCTCCTGATCGGGATGCTTTCAAACAGGGCGTTGGCTGCATCATCTATCCGTCCGTTTCTCATCCAGCGAGGCCGGAATGCGTGGCACTACGTCCCACCATTGTCACTAATTGCCTGGACCTCACTTATGTCGAGGAATGGGAGATCACCGCTGCCAACGCCGGAGAAATATCAATCAATAGATTGGATATTGGTAGTTCATTCGTTGCGGATGAAATTATCTGGACCGGCAAGCCACTGCATTGGACGCTCAGAGAAAAAGGTCAAACGATCACGGCAACGGTAGAGCCAGATGGATGGGTTGTTAGAGATGCAAGGGGCAATATCTTTAGGCCAGGATAAGTTCTCTTTTCTGCAGGAAGTCGTAGTAGCCGACATCTCATATGAACTTTCGATGCAGTTTGCGATGTCTCCTCAAGGTCAAAGGCTCCCTCGACTTGGTCGCTACCCACCACCCACGACCCCAATCACCCTCGCCCCGATCACCTCCGCCAGCCGTCGCGGATCGACCTCGAAGACGGCCTCGGGTGATCCGGCCGCAGCCCAGACGGTCTCGTATTGCAGCAAGTCCTTGTCGATCCAGGTGGGCAGGGGCTGGGCGTGGCCGAAGGGTGGAATGCCGCCGATGGCAAAACCCGTGACCTCGCGGACGAACACCGCATCCGGTCGATCGAGCGCCTCACCGATTGCTCCCGCCACGCCCTTCTGATCGACGCGGTTGGCCCCTGAGACGAGCAGCAGGATCGGCTTTCCGCTCTGCTTGCCGCGAAACACCAGCGACTTGATGATCTGGCCGACCGAGCAACCGCAAGCCGCCGCGGCCTCCTCGGCCGTACGCGTCGACTGCGCCATCTCGACCACCCGGACGGCAAGCCCCAGCCCATCCGCAGCCTGCTGCACCCGCCGCGGTGCCGGCTTGAGTTCACTCATCCCAAATTCCCTCATGATCTCGTGGCTTAACGCCATTGTTGCGCTGCCGAGGGCGCACAGCTATCAGTTCGGCACGAAACCGTCCCCAATTGAGCAGGATAAGTCATGCAGGTCGACGAGGCGACCGTCCGCCGGATCGCGCGGCTGGCGCGGATCAGGATCACCGACGAGGAAGCCAAGGCGCTCGAAGGCGAGCTGTCGGGCATTCTGGCGTGGGTCGAGCAGCTCGGCGAGGTCAATACGGACAACGTGCCGCCCATGACCCGTGTCGCGGACATGAAGCTCAGGAAGCGCGAGGATGTAGTCACCGACGGGGAAAAGGCCGACGACATCATCGCCAATGCGCCGATGACCGAGGACCATTATTTCGTCGTGCCCAAGGTCGTGGAGTGAGCGCGTGACCGATCTGACCAAACTGACGCTCGCCGAGGCCCGCGACGGGCTCGTCGCCAAGAAGTTCAGCGCCACAGAGCTGACGCAGGCCTTCATCAAGGCGATCGACGCCGCCAATCCGCATCTCAATGCCTACGTCCTGCCGACGCCCGAGCACGCGCTCGCCCAGGCCAAGGCGAGCGACGAGCGGCTCGCAAAGGGCACGGCGCGCCCGCTCGAGGGCCTGCCGCTCGGCAACAAGGATCTGTTCTGCACGAAGGGCATCCGCACGACGGCCTGCTCGCGCATCCTCGACGACTTCAAGCCGACGTACGAGTCGACCGTCGGGCAGAACTTGTGGGATGCCGGCGCGGTCATGCTCGGCAAGCTCAACAACGACGAGTTCGCCATGGGCTCGTCGAACGAGACGAGCGCCTTCGGTCCGGTCGTGAATCCGTGGCGGCGTACACGGCACGGCCAGAAGGACAACGCGAAGCTCGTGCCCGGCGGATCCTCCGGCGGCTCATCGGCGGCGGTTTCGGCGAACCTCTGCCTGGGCGCGACGGCAACCGACACCGGCGGCTCGATCCGCCAGCCTGCGGCGCTGACCGGCACAGTCGGCATCAAGCCGACCTACGGCCGCTGCTCGCGCTGGGGGATCGTCGCGTTCGCCTCGTCGCTCGATCAGGCCGGCCCGATCGCCAAGACCGTGCGCGATTCCGCGATCATGCTGCGCCACATGGCAGGGCCTGATGCCAAGGATTCGACCTGTGTCGACCTGCCCGTCCCTGACTACGAGGCGGAAGTTGCGCGCGGCGTGAAGGGTCTGCGCGTCGGCGTGCCGAAGGAATATCGCGTCGACGGCATGTCGGCGGAGGTCGATGCGCTCTGGCAGAAGGGCATTGCTTGGCTCAAGGACGCCGGCGCGACCATCCACGACATTTCCCTTCCGCACACGAAGTACGCGCTGCCGGCCTACTACATCGTCGCGCCCGCCGAGTGCTCGTCGAACCTCGCGCGCTATGACGGCGTGCGCTATGGCCTGCGGGTTCCGGGCAAGGATCTCATCGACACGTACGAGGCAACGCGCGCCGCTGGCTTCGGCAAGGAGGTCAAGCGCCGCGTCCTGATCGGCACCTACGTCCTATCTGCCGGCTACTACGATGCGTACTATCTGAAGGCGCAGAAAGTGCGCACGTTGATCAAGCGCGACTTCGACAATGCCTGGAGCGATGTCGATGTCGTGCTGACCCCGACAACGCCTTCGCCTGCTTTCGGCTTCGGCGAGAAGGCCGGCGACCCCATTGCGATGTATCTCGAAGACATCTTCACGGTGACGGTGAATATGGCGGGGTTGCCGGGTATCTCCGTGCCCGCAGGCCTTTCGGGCGAGGGCACGCCCATGGGCTTGCAGCTCATCGGCAAGCCGTTCGACGAGGGCACATTGTTCCGCGCTGCTCAGGTGATCGAGAGCGCCGCAGGCCGCTTCCCCGTGCCGGAGCGCTGGTGGGCGTGATCACGCCCGCGGCAGCAGTGCCCAGTAGTCGAGATCGAGGATGACGCCCGGCGCGTACTTGCCGGGCGCGGTCTCCAGCGGGAACGAGCCGGGCGCCTGATCCTTGACGCCCACGAGCCGCAGACGCAGCGCACCGACGTCGCTGCGTCCCGGCACTTCCGCCTTGTCGAGCACTTCCGACCACGCATAGACAGTGTCGCCCGCGAAGGCCGGCGCGACATGCCGCCCGCCGTTAATCGCCGCGATATGGAAGGCATTGGCCAGACCGTTGAATGACAGCGCCCGCGCCAGCGAGATAACCACGCCGCCATAGACCAGCCGCCGGCCAAAACGGCCCTGGCCCTCGACGTGCTGGTTGAAGTGAACGCGCGCGGTGTTCTGGTATAGGCGCGTCGCGATCTGGTGCTCCGCTTCCTCGATCGTCATGCCATCGACGTGGTCGATCTTCTCGCCGACCGAATAGTCGTTCCAGAAGTGCGCCGAGCCCGCGAGCGTCTTGTCCCATGAGGGAATGTGCAACGCCGGTACGGCCGCGCCGAGCTGGTCAGACGTCACGGCTTCGGGGAGCTTCGGGACGGTGGGCGTCGGCGCGGGGGCGGACTTGTCGCGCTTCCGCACCATGACCCAGCGGGCGTACGTCAGCACGGTCACGCCGTCCTGGTTCACGCCGTTCGTGCGGACGTAGACGATGCCCGAATCGCCGCTCGAATTCTCGCGCAGGCCCAATACCTCCGAGGTCGCGCTCAGCGTATCGCCGGGATAGACGGGCGCGAGAAAGCGGCAGTCCGCATAGCCGAGGTTCGCGATGGCATTGAGCGAGATGTCGGGCACGGTCTTGCCCAGGATGACGTGGAAGACGATCAGATCGTCGACCGGAGCAGTCGGGTATCCGATCGCACGCGCAAAGGGCGCCGCGGACTGCACCGCAAACCGGCCGCCATAAAGGCCCAGATAGACCGCCACGTCACCCTCGGTGATCGTGCGCGGCGTCGCATGGGCGACCACCTGGCCGACCCGAAACATCTCGAAAAAATTGCCGGCGCCTGTCTTTGTCGCGGTCGTACCTGATGTCATCGCTCGGTTGCCTGTCGCTCGCGCAAGCCGCTCCCCTCGAACGGGGTGAGCGCGATCGTAATACCGTCGCAGATAATCTGTAGCCTATTTGTCAGTCATCGAGCCCAGCACCCCAGGCAAGTCGTGATTTGGGCTTTTGTTGCCTCTTCCTGGGCCGAATCGGGCCGTCCAGCCAAGAACCAGCGGCTTGGCATGCCTCCGTTGTGACATCGGCCCTTGCCAAGCTGGGGCTTGGCGGGTTGGAATAGCAGTGTACCTGCGCTCACCCTGCGCCGGCTGCCGGGCAAAGCTTCCTTTGCGGCCGGCTGGCCCTCGCGCGGCGGCCCAATTCAACTCAGGATCAATTCAGGCGAGCGAACGCACGAGGCAAACACGGCATGAGATATGAGAAACCGACGACGGTCGAAGCGGCGACAGCCCTTCTGGCCGGTCAGGGGGCACGGGTGCTCGCCGGGGGCACCGACCTCCTGGTGCAGATGAAGGCCCGAGTCCTGAACCCTGACGTGGTTGTGGACATCAAAGGTATCGAGGCGACCCGCGAGATCACCAAGGACGCCAGCGGTTACACGATCGGTGCCGCAGTCACGGGCGCCGAACTCAAGGAGCATCCGACACTTTCCAAGGACTGGCCGGGCCTCGTCGAAGCCGCGAACCTGATCGGATCGACCCAGGTTCAGGGCCGTGCTTCCCTCGGTGGCAACCTCTGCAATGGCTCTCCTGCTGCCGACAGCGTGCCGGGTCTGATTGCTGCAGGCGCCGTCGCGACCATCGTCGGCCCCAAGGGCACGCGCACGCTGCCCGTCGAGGACATCATGCTTGCGCCGCGCAAGCTGGCGCTGACGGCAGGTGAGTTCATCGTCTCCTTCAAGATCCCGGCACGTCCGAAGCACGGCGGCGATGCCTACCTGCGCTTCATTCCGCGCACGGAAATGGACATTGCTGTCGTCGGCTGCGGCGTCGCTCTGGCGCTCGACGACAGCGGGACCTGCACCGCTGCCCGCGTGTCGCTCGGTGCCGTGGCGGCACGTCCCCTGTTGGTCGAGGACGCCGGCAAGGCGCTCGTCGGCACCAAGGTCGATGACGCGGCGCTCGCCAAGCTGGAAGCGGCTGCCCGTGCGGCGTGCAAGCCCATCGACGACAAACGCGGCACTGTGGAATTCCGCGTCGACGTCGCGGGCACCCTCACCGTGAGGACTGCGAAGATCGCGCTCGAGCGTGCAAGAAAGGTTTGAGATGGCCAAGCATCATGTAACGACCACCGTCAATGGTGACCCCGTCGAGTATCTTTGCGACAGCGAGCAGACGCTGTTGGATTGCCTGCGCGACGAGCTCGACCTGATCGGTGCCAAGGAAGGCTGCTCCTCCGGCGACTGCGGCGCGTGCAGCGTCCTAATCGACGGACGCCTCGTGTGCTCGTGCCTCATCCTCGGCGTCGAAGCTGAAGGCAAGAAGGTCGAGACGATCGAGGGCATGGCACAGGGCGATGAGCTGCATCCACTGCAGCGTAAGTTCCTGGAGCACGCGGCCTTGCAATGCGGGATCTGTACGCCGGGCGTGCTCATTGCCGCCAAGGCGCTCCTCGCGAAGAACCCCGACCCCACGGAAACCCAAGTCCGCTATTGGCTTGCCGGCAATCTCTGCCGGTGCACGGGTTATGACAAGATCGTACGCGCCGTCATGGACGCCGCCGCCGAGATGAGAGGAGCCTGATCATGCAAGAGCGTGTCAAGAAGCCCCAGTTCGATGTTGTCGGCACCCGCCCGATCCGTCCGGACGGCGTCGACAAGGTCACCGGTCGCGCCAAGTACGGCGCCGACCTCAAGATGGCCGGTCAGCTCGTCGGCAAGGTGTTGCGCTCGCCGCACGCCCATGCCCGCATCAAGTCGATCGACACGTCGAAAGCGGCCGCGATGCCCGGCGTGAAGGCCATCGTCACGGCCGGAGACTTCCCCAAGCAGGCTTCGGAATTCGTTCCGGCCGGCGAGGGCGTCGTCAACTATCGCGACATCTCGAACAACGTGATCGCCCGCGACAAGGTCCTCTACGAAGGCCACGCGGTGGCTGCCGTGGCCGCGCTCAACGAGAAGACTGCGATCGCGGCTCTCGATGCGATCAAGGTCGAGTATGAGGTGCTGCCGCACGTCATCGACGAGATCGAAGCGATCAAGCCGGGCGCGCCGATCCTGCACGACGACATGATCACGATCGGCATGACGCCGCCGCCGACCAAGGCGTCGAACATCGCCAAGCGCGTCGAGTTCAACCTTGGCGACACGGCGAAGGGCTTCGCCGAAGCGGATCTCATTGTCGAGCGCGAGTTCAAGACCAAAGCCGTCCACCAGGGCTACATCGAGCCGCACGCCTGCCTCGCGTCGTCCTCGGAGGACGGGTCGGCAGAACTCTGGGTGACGACGCAGGGTCACTGGGTCGTGCGCGCCTACTGCGCGAAGCTGCTCAACTGGGACATCGGAAAGATCCGCGTGACCTCTTCGGAGATCGGCGGCGGTTTCGGCGGAAAGACTGTCGTCTACCTCGAGCCCCTGGCGCTCTTGCTGTCGAAGAAGTCGCGCCGGCCGGTGAAGATGGTGATGAGCCGCGAGGAGGTCTTCAAGGCCAGCGGCCCGACTTCCGGCGGCACGGTCAAGGTCAAGATGGGCGTCAAGAAAGACGGCCGCATCACCGCCGCCGAGGGCGAGATCACGCTGCAGGCAGGTGCGTTCCAGGGCAGCCCGGTCCAACCGGCCTGCATGTGCGCCTTTGCCAACTACGATCTGGAGAATGTGAAGGTCACGGGCTACGACGTCGTGTCGAACCGACCGAAGGTCGCGGCGTATCGCGCGCCGGGTGGCCCGATCTCGACCTACGGCGTTGAAAGTGTCGTCGACGAGATCGCCGAGAAGCTCGGCATGTGCCCGATCGAGCTCCGCCTGAAGAATGCCGCGAAGGAAGGCACGCGCGCAGCCTACGGCCCGAAGTTCGGTCCCGTCGGCCTCGTCGAGTGCCTCGAAGCGGCCAAGGACAGCGATCACTGGAAGGCGCCACTCGGTCCAAACCAGGGTCGCGGCGTCGCGGCCGGCTTCTGGTTCAATATCGGCGGCGAAACGACCGTGTCGCTACAGCTCAACGAAGATGGCACGCTGACGCTGATGGCGGGCACGCCGGACATCGGCGGTCTGCGCGCGTCGCTGTGCATGATGGCGGCGGAAGAGCTGAAGGTCGACGTCAGCAAGATCCGTCCGATCATCGCGGACACGAGCTCGCTCGGTTACAACTTCCTCACCGGCGGCAGCCGCTCGACCTTCTCGAGCGGCATGGCAACCGTCGAGGCGGCGCGCTCGATCGTTAAGCAGGCCTGCGGTCGCGCGGCGAAGCTCTGGGATATCCCCGAGGAAGCCGTGACGTTCGAGGACGGCATGATCCGCCCGGCCGGCGAGAATGCCGGCAAGCACAAGCCCATGCACCTCAGTGATATCGCGAAGGTCGCGGGCAAGACCGGCGGCGCCATCGTCGGCTACGCCGCGATCAGCGCACAGGGTGCGGCTCCGAGCTTCGGCGTGCACATTGCCGATACCGAGGTCGATCCCGGCACGGGCAAGGTGACGGTGACGCGCTACACGGCCATCCAGGATGCCGGCAAGGCCATCCACCCCGCCTATGTCGAAGGGCAGTACCAGGGTGGCGCCGTGCAGGGCATCGGCTGGGCGCTCAACGAGGAGTACATCTACGGCGCCGACGGCAAGCTGCAAAATGCCGGCTTCCTTGACTATCGCATCCCGGTCGCGTCCGACCTGCCGATGATCGACACGGTCATCATCGAGGTCCCGAATCCGCGCCACCCGTACGGTGTGCGCGGCATCGGCGAGACGCCGATCGTGCCGCCGATGGCGGCAATCGGCGCTTCGGTGCGTCGCTCGTCTGGCGTCCGCTTCTTCGAGCTGCCGATGTCGCCGCCGAAGGTGCTGAAGGCCATGAAGGCTGCCGGCAAGGCGTGATGTACCTCGCGACGCGAGCGGACTAGAAACGACATCGGGCCTGCACAAAATATTGTGCGGGCCCGATTGCTTCTGATGGGAATGATAGGATGGCCCACGTCACGCTGATCGGAAACCTCCGCCAATACACGGGCGACGTGACGGAACTCCATATCGAGGCCGGCACGATACGCCAGCTCTTCCGCAAGCTCGGCGAGATGTTCCCCGAGTTGGCGCCGCATCTGGAGGAGGGGCTCGCCGTCGCCATTGATGGCCAGATCTACCAGGATGCGCTGCTCGAGCCGATCGGCGACGACGCCGAGGTCCACATCCTGCCGCAGATCGCAGGCGGCTGAGTTATCGCGGCGGCCAGTTCAGAAAATTCCGCGCGAGGTGATCGGCGACAGCCTCGACGATATCGCGGTCGCGCATGTAGGCGTTGTGGTAGAGCGCGTCGGTCATGCGCTTCATGAGAAGGTCCGGATCTGCGAAGGTCATTTCCGCCACTTCTTCCGCGACGATCTCGGAATAGAACTCGCGCGCCGCTTCGATGATCGCATTGTCGTCGATCCCGCCGAGCGTCGCCGCCGAGACGCGCTGCTCGCGAACGCCCGGTAGATATGGCGGAACCCGCGCGACACCCGTCAGTGCGTAGACGTCGTCACCGCCATACGCGGCGCCAACAATGCCGCCGTGTATCGAGACGTTGAGCAGAGACGAGAGTAGGCGGGCGCCAATGGTCCATGAAAACAGGCGGATCGCGGCATAGATCAACGCGAATACCACGGGTATCACGAGCATGAACGTGAAGTCGGCAATGATACCGGGGCCGAAGTCGCGCTGAGCAACTTTCTCGAAGATCGGCGCAAGAAAATAGGACCCGGTGAAAAAGAGGAAGGCGATCGTGCCGAGGACGCCGGCCACCGTTCCGAAGCGGACCCACTGACCATGCGCGGACGCGCGGGAGACGAAGACAGGTTTGACCGCTACCGCCGACTCGAGCAGGCGCATAGCTTCGTCACGCGGGCTTTGGATGACGAGCCACCGCGCCGGATCGACAACCATCCGCGCGCGCCGCTTGGCCCATCGCTGGCGCACAAGCGCGCGCGTGCCGGACATGAACGCCCAGACGACACCCACCAAGATCATAAGGGGCAGCACCAGGAGCTCGATGCGGCTACCATCCAGCGCCGTCGGTAGCGCCATCCAGGCGTACATGAGCATGGCCGGGGCCACGGCGAGACCTAGCAGGACCTTGAACAGTGCGATCAGCGTCGGCAGCGGCTTTAGTCGACGCCTGAAGAACGGCGTTCCGAGCGTGAGTACCGCTGCGAGAGGTTTGCGCGTGCGCCGCTGAACGAGCGCCTCCATGAGAACGTTGCCGCCGTGGCTGTGGGCCAATACGGCGACAGGTCGGCCTCCCCGCTTGGCAGCAGCGAGAGTGCTCGAAAGAACGCTGGCAGCGCCGAGACGGGCCTGATCGGAGTTGAGGCCTGACCAATGAAAGGGCTGCACCTCGATGCCAGGTATGCCCTTCGTCGAAAGGCGCTCGGCCAGCGCGGTCGTGAAGGCGGATCCCCTCTGCCACCATTGCTCGCCGTCGTCGTCGACGTGGGCCGCGAACGTACCATGCACCGTAATCACGAGTGGCTTCTGCTTTACGATTCCAGCACTGCCTGCCGAGGCCGCAGCTCGTTGACCGGCCGCGTCAGCCGATACTCTCTCCTCCATGCCTTCCCCCCATGCACTCAGCCCAGGCATGGTTTGCCGCTCGGGCGTCGAGGGTCAAGCGTCAAGAGCGTGATGGCTGTCAGGCGACCGACTGCTGAGCGCCGAAGTCACGGCCAGGCGCGGCGTCGAAGAGCGCCTTCGTGTACTCGTGCTGCGGATTGCGGAAGACGTCCGTCGTCGTCCCGTGCTCCACGACAACACCGTTCTTCATCACCGCGATGCGGTCGCAGATCTGGGCGGCGACGCGCAGATCGTGCGTGATGAACAGCACGGCGAGGTCGAACTGCTTGCGGATGCTGTCGAGCAGCTCGAGCACTTGCGCCTGAACAGACACGTCGAGCGCCGAAACGGCCTCGTCCGCGATGAGCAGCGTCGGTCCCATGGCGAGTGCCCGCGCGATGCAGATGCGCTGGCGCTGACCGCCGGAGAACTGGTGCGGATAGCGATCGAGCGCGTCTGACGAGAGACCCACGAGGCCCATCAGCTCGCGCGCCTTCTGCTGCGCTTTCTCGTGCGTCATGCCGAAGTTGATCGGACCCTCGACGATCGACTGACCGACGGTCCGGCGCGGATTGAGTGAGCGGTAGGGATCCTGGAAGACGATCTGGATATCGCGGCGGTAGGGCCTGAGATCGCGCTCGGCGAGATGCGCGACATTCACCCCGTCGACAACGATCTCGCCTTCAGATGGCTCGATCAGGCGCGCGATACAGCGCGCGACGGTCGTCTTACCTGAGCCGGACTCGCCGACAATGCCAAGCGTCTCACCCTTGCGGATATGGAAGTTCACATTCTGCGCAGCTTTGACGATGCGCGCCTTACGATTGAAGAACGTGCGCTTGCCATAGATTTTCGAGAGCTGCTTGGCTTCCAGCGCCAGCTTGCCTTCAACCGGCGAGCGCTTTGGCGGAACAAGGCTCGGCACGGCGGCGACAAGCATCTTCGTGTAGGCCTCGCGTGGGCGCCTCAGCACCTCGTCTCGCGTGCCCTGCTCGACTACGCGGCCATGCTGCATGACGACCACGCGGTCCGCGATCTCGGACACGACGCCGAAGTCGTGCGTGATGAACATCACACCGGTATTGCGACGGGACTGCATTTCCTTGATGAGCTTCAGGATCTGCGCCTGCGTTGTCACATCGAGCGCCGTCGTCGGCTCGTCGGCGATCAGGAGAGCCGGATCGAGGATCAGCGCCGCGGCGATCATGATGCGCTGGCGCTGGCCGCCGGAGAGCTGATGCGGATACGCGTCGATCATCAACTCCGGATCGGGCAGCTTGACCGCGTGCATGATATCCAGGACGCGCTGACGCTGCTCGGCCGCCGACAGGTTTGTGTGAATCTCGAGCACCTCGGCGATCTGCTGCCCCACGCGTTGCACGGGATTGAGGGCCGTCATGGGCTCCTGGAAGATCATGCCCATGCGCGTGCCGCGTAGCGCGCGCAGGCGATGGATCGTCGCCTTGGTGGTGTCCTCGCCTTGCAGCAGCGTCTCGCCGCCCGTCACGACAAGATCGCGCTTCGGCAGCAGGCCCATGACCGCCTGCGCGGTGACGGACTTGCCCGAGCCCGACTCGCCGACGATGCAGACGATCTCGCGGGGGCCGATGTCGAAGCTGATGCCCTCGATCGCATTCTCGCGATCGGCGCCGCGCGGCAGACGCACCGTGAGATTGCGCACAGAGAGTACGGGCTCAGTCATGCCAGTGAGAACCTCTTGCATGGCCGGTCAGAACCTCTTGGCGAAGCGCGGATCGAGCGTGTCTCGCAGGCCGTCGCCGAGCATGTTGATCGCGAGCACCGCAAGCGCGAGCGCGATGCCGGGATAGAGAATGTTGTGCGGCAGGATACGGAAGTAGGTCCGCCCTTCTGCCATGATATTGCCCCAGGTCGGCACCTCCGGCGGGATGCCGATTCCGAGGAACGAGAGGATCGCCTCGACGAGAATGGCGCTGGCACAGATGAAGGTGCCCTGCACGATCAGGGGCGCCGCTGTATTCGGAAGCACGTGGCGGAACAGCAAGGTCGGTGTCGGTGTGCCGACGGTGATGGCAGCTTCGACGTACGGCTCTTCGCGGATCGAAAGGACGACCGAACGAACGAGACGGACGACGCGAGGCACCTGCGGAATGACGATCGCGATGATCACAGCTGGGAGGCCAGCGCGAGAGAGCGAGACAAGTGCGATCGCGAGCAGGATCTCCGGGATGGCCATCAAGCCATCCATGAAGCGCATGATGATGCCGTCCGCCCAGCGAACGTAACCGGCGACCATCCCGATAATGAGGCCGATGAAGACGGCGATGATGGCGACCGTCATGCCGACGATGAGCGAAACGCGCGCGCCGTAGACCACCCGGCTGTAGATATCCCGCCCGAGGCTATCCGAGCCCAGGCGGTAGCTGACCTGCACGCGCTTTCCTTCATCGTCGCGCATCGTGGTGACATAGCCGGGCTTCTGGTTGCGCGCGGAAGGATTGATCTCGGCCGGATCACGTGTGCCGAGGAACGGCGCCAGGATGGCGATGATGAGCATGAACAACGCAATGGAGCCGCCGAAGATGACGCTCGGGTTGCGCAGCACGGTCGACCAGACGGAACGGCGTCGGCGAACCGGCGGAGCTGCGTCTATGGTGGCCATCAATAGCGGATCCTGGGATCGAGGAACGTGTAAGCGACATCAACCAGCAGGTTGATGAGCACATAGGCGAACGAGAAGAGAAGGATTACGGCCTGGATGGTCGGATAATCGCGCGCGAGCACGGCATCGACCGTGAGCAGGCCGAGCCCCGGCAGCGTGTACACCGACTCGGTCACGACGACGCCGCCGATCAGGATGGCGACGGTAAGGCCGATGATGGTGAGGATCGGCACGGCCGCATTCGCGAGCGCGTGGCGGACGAGAACCTTGATCTCGGTCTGGCCCTTGGCGCGCGCCGTGCGGATGTAGTCCTCGTTCAGAACCTCGAGAACGCTGGTCCGCGTCATGCGCGCGATGAAGGCGATAAAGACCACCGAGAGCGTCATCGCGGGCAGCACCAGCCTGAGAAGCCATCCGCCGACGCCGTCTCTTATGCGCTGATAGCCCTGTACGGGGAGCCAATCGAGCGTGACTGCGAAGATGTAGATGAGAATGTACCCGACGACGAACACGGGAATGGAGAATCCCAGAACCGAGAACCCCATGACGAAACGGTCGATCCAAGTCCCATGATTGTGCGCGGCGATCACGCCGAGCGGCACCGCAATGAGGACAACGAGGAGGATCGTTATGAGCGAAAGCGAGAGTGTCGGCTCGAGCCGCTCGCCGATAAGCTCGGCAACCTGTTTCTTGTAGAAGAAGCTTTCGCCGAAGTCGCCCTGCAAGACGCCACCGATCCAGATGATGAACTGCTTGAGGATCGGCTCGTTGAGACCGAGACGCTCGCGAATGCCTTCGATCTGCTCGGAGCTCGCGTAGTCGCCCGCGATGATTGCCGCGGGATCGGACGGCGTGAGCCGCAGCATGAGGAAGACGAGCACCGCCACAATCGCCAGCACCGGCAATGTGGAAAGGACCCGCCGGAGAATATAGCCGCCCATGGAATTCCTGATCTGTGCTCTGCAAACTGCCGAGACGGGCGTTAACCGACAGCAACGCTGTATTCCCGGCGAGCCCGCCGGGAATACAATACGTGACCTGCCCCATTATTCAATTGTGATATTCCAAAGCACGGGAGCGGGAGCTGGCACGACGCCCTTCACATTGTTCCGCAGTGCGCCGTGGTTGTAGAACTGGCCCAGATGAGCGTGCGTCGGATACTCGGCAACACGCTTCTGGATGGCCTCGACGATGGCTTTCTGCTTGGCCGGGTCGACCTCTTTCGCAAAGTCATCCCGCAGCTTCTCGATCTGCTCGTCGCAGGGCCAGCCGAACATCGCCTTGTCGCAAGCAGCGTTCACGAAGCCCGCCATCACCGGATTGAGCAGATCGCCGGCGACCCATGACGTCAGGAAGGCGTGCCAGCCGCCCGCCGCTGGCGGATCCTTCTTGACGCGTCGTGCAACGACCGTCTGCCAGTCCATGGACTGCATATCGACCTTGAAGCCCGCCCGCTCCATGAGCGACTTGGCGACGGGTGCGAGATTGGTCAGCGACTGATTGTCGGTCGACTGCATCAGCACGATCGGCGTGCCGTCGTACTTGGCCTCGGTGAGCAGCTCGCGCGCCTTCTTGAAGTTCGACTCGAGCATGTCCTCGAAGCCGACCTCGGTGCCGAATGGCGTACCGCAGACAAACAGGCCCTTGCAGACCTTGTAATATTCCTCCGAGCCGACAGTCGCCTTCAGGAAGTCTTCCTGATTGAACGCATGCAGGACGGCCTGGCGCACCTTCGGATTGTCGAAGGGCTTATGCAGGACGTTGAAGCGGAACGTGTACTGGCTCCCGAGCGGGTTCCAGTTGAACATGTAGATATCTTTGCTCTTCTTGATTAGCGGGTGGAGGTCGTGCGGCGGTGCCTCGATATAGTCGACCTCGCCGGCGAGGAGCGCGTTGACGGCCTGTTGATGGTCGCGGATCGGAAGCCACTCGACACGATCCACCTTCACGACTTTGCCGCCCGTCGTCCCTGACGGCGGCTCCGAGCGCGGCTTGTAGCCCGCGAACTTCACGTAAACGATCTTGCTGCCGGGAACCCACTCGTCGCGCTTGAAGACGAACGGACCCGAGCCGGTGAACTCCTCGATCTGCTTGTTCGGATCGCCTTCGGCGACTCGCTTCGGCATCATGAACGGCACGTTCGACGAGGGTTTTCCGAGCGCCAGCAGCACCAGGCCGGTCGGCTCCTTGAGCTTGATCTCGAAGGTCTTGGCATCCTTCGCCTCGATCGAGGCGACGAAGGACATCATCTTCTGGCCCATCGAATCCTTCGCCGCCCAGCGCTTGATCGAGGGAATGACGTCGGCGGTCGTGACCGGCTGGCCATCGTGCCAGGCCAGGCCGTCCCGCAGCGTCATGGTCCAGGTGAGCTTGTCGTCGGACAGCTTGTAGCTGTCGACCATTTGCGGCTTGATCTCGCCCTTATCGTCCATGCCAAAGAGCGTGTCGTAGACCATGTAACCATGGTTGCGAACGATGTACGCGGTGGTCCAGATCGGATCGAGGATCTTGAGATCGGAGTGGGGGACGAACCGCAGGCTCTTCTGCGCGGACGCCTCCGTCATGAAAAATGGAACTGCGGCCGCCACCGCAACTGCGGTCAGCGTACGACGCATAGTGCTCATTCAGGGGCTCCCTTCGAGGTCGATTCGGATCAAAATCCACGTACAGGCAAAAAGGCCGATGGCGCGCATTATGCCCGTTGCCCTGGATGGGAAGTCAAACGCTGCACCGCACAAATTGCGGTCATTAATGCTGGTAGAAGCGGCACTTAGTGCGCAAAAGGTGATGTGTGCGATGCGAAAAGAAAACGGCCGAGCAAAACCACTGAGGTCTCGCTCGGCCGCTGCACTCGGTCCGGCGCGGCGTTGCGCCGAATGAGTTACTCGATAGAAATGTTCCAGAGCACCGGCGCCGGGGCGGCGACGACACCCTTCACATTGTTGCGCAGCGCACCGGGGTTGTACCACTGACCCAGATGAATGTGCGTCGGGTACACGGCCACACGCTTCTGGACGGCCTCGACGATCGCCTTCTGCTTTGCGGGATCCGTCTCACGCGCGAAATCATCCCGCAGCTTCTCGATCTGCTCGTCGCAGGGCCAGCCAAACATCGCCTTGTCGCAGCCCGCGTTCACGAAGCCCGCCATCACCGGGTTGAGTAGGTCACCTGCCACCCACGAAGTGAGGAACGCGTGCCAGCCGCCAGCTTCCGGCGCATCCTTCTTCGAGCGACGGGCGACGACCGTCTGCCAGTCCATGGACTGCATGTCGACCTTGAGACCGGCCCGCTCCATGAGAGACTTGGCAACCGGCGCGAGGTTGGTCAGCACTTGGAGATCGGTCGAGTGCATAAGAACGATCGGCGTGCCGTCGTACTTGGCCTCGGCGAGCAGCTCGCGCGCCTTCTTGAAGTTCGACTCGAGCTTGTCTTCGAAGCCCGCCTCGGTGCCAAACGGCGTGCCGCAGATGAACATGCCCTTACAGAGCTTGTAGAACTCCTCCGTGCCGACGACGGCCTTGAGGAAGTCCTCCTGATTGAAGGCATAAAACAGCGCCTCACGTACCTTCGGATTGTCGAAGGGCTTGTGCAGGACATTGAAGCGGAAAGTGAATTGGTTCCCGAGAGGGTTCCAATTGAAAGTATAGATGTCCTTGCTCTTCTTGATCAGAGGAACGAGATCGTGGGGCGGGGACTCGATGTAGTCCACCTCGCCGGCCAGCAGCGCATTGACCGCCTGCTGGTGGTCGCGGATGGGACGCCATTCGACGCGGTCCACCTTCACGACCTTGCCGCCCGTCGTCCCTGACGGCGGCTCCGAGCGCGGCTTGTAACCCTCGAACTTCACGTAGACGATCTTGCTGCCCGGCTGCCATTCGTCGCGCTTGAAGACATAGGGGCCCGAGCCGATGAACTCCTCAATCTGCTTGTTAGGATCCGTCTCGGCGACGCGCTTCGGCATCATGAACGGCACGTTCGAGGAGGGCTTACCGAGCGCCAGCAGCACCAGACCGGTCGGCGACTTCAGCTTGATCACGAAGGTCTTGGCGTCCTTGGCGTCGATCGAGTCGACGAAGGAGAACATCTTCTGGCCCATCGAATCTTTCGCCGCCCAGCGCTTGATCGAGGGGATGATGTCTGCGGTCGTGACCGGCTGGCCATCATGCCAGGTGAGGCCGTCGCGCAGCGTCATGGTCCAGGTGAGCTTGTCGTCCGACAGCGTGTACGTGTCGACCATCTGCGGCTTGATCTCACCCTTGTCGTCCATGCCGAACAAGGTGTCGTAGACCATGTAGCCGTGATTGCGGACGATGTAGGCCGTCGTCCAGATCGGATCGAGGATCTTGAGATCCGAGTGGGGAACAAACCGGAGTGTCTTCTGGGCGTTCGCAACAGTCGCAAGCAAAGGAATAGTGGCGGCCGCCGTCAGTACGGCAAGCGCGCGACGCATTGTGCTCATTATGAGCCTCCCCTTTCGTTGATACTTCTTCCACCAGCCGGCTGCACGGCAAGCCGACCGCCGAAACCGATTAGGATGGGCGTTACAGCCCTAGACGCATGGATATGACGACGGCTCGACATACAAAGTCAAATGGACCGCAGCCTGAAACAGCGCCACCGCTGCCGGGATTGCGACCTGATGAACGTAGCGGGGCCCCCGGTCGCGAAACCAGCTGCCCGGCCCGTGGGTGCGATACGCGCCTTTGCGGGATTTTAACCTTCACCGTTTCATAACAAGAGCCAGGGTTTTCCCGGAAAAGGCCACGTTCCGGGTCTAGGTTCATCGAGCTCACCACTGAAACGGGTGTCGCGTTGACGGGGGTTAGTCGTCATGTTTCAGGCAGGTGCAGGTAGCCGGGAGGCTTTCCGGTTGCGTGCGTTCATGCGTTTGCAGGCCATTGTGCTCGCCGTTGCTGGAGGCACGGGCATAGGGGAAGCCGTCGCTCAGTCGGCACTGGCTGCCGCACAGACCGAAATCGCCGCCGCAGCGGTCCCCGTCCCGACATCGCCGGCCCAAGCCCCCAAGAAGACCCGTTTCGTGATCGCGCTCGAGCGTCGGGTCGACTATCAGGTGCAGTCGCTGCCTAACCCCAACCGGGTGATCGTCGATCTGCCGACCGTCAAGCTGCAACTTCCTCCATCGCTTACGGGCCAGCCCGTCGGCATCGTCAGCGGTTTTCGCGCCGGGCTCGGCGCCCCAGGCAAGATGCGGGTCGTGATCGACGTGACCGAGCCGGTTGTGGTCGAGAAATCGGAGATCCTCGGCGGCGGCGGGAGTAACGGGCCGATACTTCTGTCGCTCGAGATCGCGCCTGCTGCAACCGACATGAACTCGCTCGTGCAAGCCGCAGTGGCCATCCCGGCGGCGGCGGTGCAACGCGCCAGCATCTCCGGGGGGATACAGCCGCCGGTGCCCCGTCCGGCCGAGCGGCCCGACAAGCGCGCTGCCAACTCCTACAAGCCGTTGATCGTTCTGGACCCCGGCCACGGCGGACACGACTCCGGCGCCATGCGCAATGGGACGGTCGAAAAGGACGTGGTGCTGGCTTTCGCGAAGACGCTCCGTGATCAGCTTCGCGCGAGCGGCAACTACCGCGTTGCCATGACCCGTGAGGACGATACATTCGTACCCCTCGAGGAGCGCCGCGAATTCGCCGAGGAGCGCAAGGCGGCCCTGTTCATCGCCATTCACGCCGACTACGCGACCGCGCGGGCGCGCGGTGCGACGATCTATTCGCTGCGCGATTCAGTCGCCAACAATCTTGCGGCGTCGGCCCGCCGGGAGAGCGCGAACGACGCCCTCTCCGAAAGCGAGCTCTCCTCGCTGAAGTCCATTGGACGGCAGGGTCCGGCCGTAAAGAGCATTCTCGCCGATCTTGCCGGTCGCGAGGTCGAGTCGACCCGTGATCGCACAGGTCTCTTCGCGCGCGCCGTAATCGAGAACATGGGCCGCAGCACCAACATGAACGAGAATCCGGATCGCAATGCTGCGTTCCAGGTTCTCCTGACGGCCAAGGTGCCGGCGGTTCTGATCGAGCTCGCCTATGTGACGAACAGCGCCGATGCCGCGCAGCTCCGCTCGGAAGAATGGCGGCGTAATGTCGCCCGCTCAATCCGCTCGGCGATCGATAACTACTTCAGCCATCAGGGCGCGCGCCTGCCCATGTAAGGCCGGCGGTCCGTCAGCCTTCGTGGCGGAGTGCATCCACGCGCAGGGCCGCCAGGATTTCGTCAGGCGATGCATTCGGCGCCAGGGCACGGAAATCGGCCTCACGCGTCAGTGCCGGTTCCAGCAGCCGATGGAATTCCTGCCGCTCGACCTCGATGGTTCCGAACTGCCGGAGATGGTCGGTGACGAACTGCGTGTCGAGCAACGTAAAGCCGCCATACGCCAGCCGGGCGCAGAGATAGACCAGCGCTACCTTGCTCGCGTCGCGCTCCGTCGAGAACATGCTTTCGCCGAAAAAGGCGCCGCCGAGGGCGACGCCATAGAGGCCACCGACGATCCGACCGTCGCGCCAGGTCTCGACGGTGTGGCAGTGCCCCTGTGCGAAAAGGGCGCCATAGAGGCTGCGGATGCGTGCATTTATCCAGGTCGAGCGGCGTCCGGCTTTCGATGCGGCGCAGCCATCGATCACCGCCTCGAAGTCGCTGTTGATGCGGACCTTGAAAGTACCCTGTCGTACTGTTTTCGCGAGCCGGCGCGGCACATGCACGGCGTCGAGAGGCAGGATGCCCCGCGCCTGCGGCTCGATCCAGTACAACGCGGGATCGTCCGCGCTCTCGGCCATCGGGAAAATGCCGCATGAATAGGCCTTGAGCAGGACCTGGGGCGTGATCTCGATTGTGATGTCGTTGTGCGACGCCATGAGCGCTCAGTCCGTACCGCTCCTTTTTGAGTAGTTCTAATTGTCCCGAAGGGCAAGAGCGAGGCAGCGATCAAACGCTCTGCGTCATTCAATATCCTTTACGCCAGTCCTGTCGCGCACTTTCCACACCTCGTGCACTGTCTCAGCGGTCCGCCGAATGTCGCATTCTTCAGATAGTCGCTTGGCCGATACTCTGAGCCGATTCTGCGGGGGGACATCCGATGAGTCGCTTTTTCATGGTGCTGATCATGCCGCTGGTGGGTCTCGCGGCGTGGCATGGCGGGCCCGTCAGTCGTGCCTCCCTCGGCATTACGGTCGAGAACGCCGCCGTCTGCAAGGCGCCGGTCATACCCGACCTGCGGCAGGCCGCCTCGAGCGGCCCGGAGGCCGGATGCGATGACCCGGAAGGCTGCGAGAACAAGGAATATATCTCCGCGACCTTTCTCCCCTACGCCATCGCCAGTCTCAATGCCTATGGCGGGACTGGTCGCCAGAGCGGTGATCTCGTGAAATTCGAGCCGAGCTGGAAGGTCGTCGGCGAGCCGGTGACCGACCCGAGCGGCCTCGGCTACATGGTCTTTGCCCGGACGGTCGACAACGAGGACCACGTGCTCGTCGCTTTTCGCGGCACCGACCAGATCGGCGGCGACGGCTGGGCGGAATTGCTGCCGACGCCGACTGACGCGCTCGCTAACGCCTCCTGGGTGACTCAATGGTTCAATCCCTGGGACCAGTACCGTCTCGCCCGTGATGCCTTCAAAGATATCCGCAAGCAGGCTTTCGCGCGCGCCGAGGGGCGCGTCGTCCGCTTTCACGTGACCGGCCACTCGTTGGGTGGCGGCCTTGCCGTCCACATCGCGCGCGGCTTCCCCTGCACCGCGGCCGTGGTCTTCAACACGTCCTGCGTCACCAATCAGATCCGCTTCACCGAGCCCTACAAGGACAACCAAGTCGTCGACATCCGCGAGGATCGCGACATCCTTTCTCAGACGCTTTGCGCGCCTGCGACCCTTCTCGGCTGGAACCGCAGCCATCAGCTCTACGGCGCCGAATGGATCCGAACTCGCCGACGCGAGAACTTGGACGAAATGGACTTGGCACTTCGCCAGCACGCGATCGGCGGCATGGCCTTCGCCATGGGTCGTACGGTGCTCTGCTGTGCCCAGAACCAGCGCCGCAGCTCGCATGAATCCTGCGCGTGTGCGCCGCGGGTTGTAGCCGGCGTGGAAGGCGCCAAACGCATTCTCTGCGACATGCGGCGGCGCCCGGCGCTACGTCAGGCGCGGCAAGGCACGGACGCGATCACGACGACGACACGCGAAGGTTCCCGAACAGAGCGTCGCCGCTTCCGCTACGATTCCTGCGATTTCTCGCCGATCCAGCAGGTCGATCGTGAGTGTCGGCGCGAGTGCTGACGGGGTCGCAGATCACGAAACGACCGGCAGCACCTCGATGTCGTAGGCGTGCGCGATGCGATCGCCCGTCGCCGGGTCTTCGAGTTCCATCTCGAAGCGCGTGGCCGGTCTGATCCCGCCGATCGCCGACATGGTGCCGCCCATCATCACAGTCCCGGGCGCGAGACCCTTGCCGCCGCTATAGCGCGCGATCAGATCGGCCGGGTGGCGAAGGCTCTTGAGGGTCCCCTCCTGGTAGAGGACGCGCTTGCCGTCGATGGTGGCATGGGCACGCACGATCAAGCTCTCCCAGCGGCCGGCCACATCGTCGAGCCGCCAGGTGGCCGAGCCCACGACCTTGGCGCAAAGCTGCTTCGAGAGCGCGATGCCCATGGCCTCGGCTTTGCGGTCCGTGTGGTCGGAACCGACCGTGAGCCAGAGCCCGTCGTCCATGGCGAGCACTACCGGCTCGACCTCGCCGGAGGTGTCCGGACCGAGCACCTGCAGGCGGTCCACCTGCATAACGTTCGATACGGCATTCCGATAGAAAACCGGAACGGATGACGGCGGCGGTACCCCGAGCGCCGCCAGCTCCTCGATATGATGCTGGAGGCCTTTCTCGTCCGTCCCCGTCCAGCCGGCGACGACGAGATTGCTCGGCGTGAAGCTTGCGCTGGTACGGCGACCGCCGGAGCGCTTCTCGAAGGTCAGGACAGGCATGTGGTGCTCCTCAGCTCCATGAAAGCGTGAACATCCGGCGCCGCTGCCCGAGGATCAAGCCCTGATATGCAGGAGGCACCGCTTCCCTCGCGCGCGATCTCGCTCTAATACCGCGGTGCAGCCGGGCGCGCCCCGGTCCCTGGGGACACTCCATGAAATATTCGATCTTCTCGGTTCTGAGGGAAGGCCTGCGCGGCGGCAAAGGCTGGACGCCCGCCTGGCGCGAGCCGGAGCCCAAGCCGCACTACGATATCGTCATCGTCGGTGGCGGCGGACATGGGCTGGCGACGGCCTACTACCTCGCCAAGGAGCACGGCCTGACGAATGTTGCCGTGGTCGAGAAGGGCTACATCGGCTCCGGAAATGTAGGTCGCAACACCACGATCATCCGCTCCAACTACCTGCTCCCCTACAACACCCACTTCTACGAGTGGTCGATGAAGCTCTGGGAGGGCCTGGAGCAGGACTTCAACTACAATGCCATGGTGAGCCAGCGCGGCGTCCTCAATCTCTACCACTCGGACGCGCAGCGTGATGCCTATGTTCGGCGCGGCAATGCCATGCGGCTCGCCGGCGTCGATGCCGAGCTGATCGACGCCGACGGCGTACGCGCGATGGCGCCCTTCCTCGACTTCGAGAACGCACGCTTTCCAATACACGGCGGCCTGCTCCAGCGGCGCGGCGGCACCGCGCGGCACGATGCGGTAGCGTGGGGCTATGCACGCGGCGCCGACAGCCGCGGCGTCGACATTCTGCAGAACACCGAGGTGACCGGCATTCGCATCGAAGCCGGGCGCGCGGTCGGCGTCGAGACGACGCGCGGCTTCATTCGCGCCGGCAAGATCGGGCTCGCGTGCGCGGGCAACTCCTCGCGCGTCGCGGCCATGGCCGGCCTCAGGCTGCCGATCGAGAGTCACGTCCTGCAAGCCTTCGTCAGCGAAGGCATCAAGCCGGTCATCGATCAGGTTATCACCTTCGGCGCCGGCCACTTCTACATCAGCCAGTCGGACAAGGGCGGCCTCGTCTTCGGCGGCGACATCGACGGCTACAATTCCTATGCGCAGCGCGGCAATCTCTACATCATCGAGGATGTGCATGAGGCCGGGATGGCGCTCTGGCCGGCCATCGGCCGCCTCAGGACGCTGCGCCACTGGGGCGGCATCATGGACATGTCGATGGATGGCTCGCCAATCATCGACAAGTCGCCGATCGATGGCCTCTATCTCAACTGCGGCTGGTGCTACGGCGGCTTCAAGGCGACGCCCGCATCGGGCTGGTGCTTCGCCCACACGATCGCGCGCGACGCACCACACGCATTGAACGCCGGCTTCCGCCTCGACCGCTTCGCGAGCGGTCGCCTCATCGACGAGAAGGGCGCCGGCGCCCAGCCCAATCTGCACTAAGGTTATCTCTCATGCGCATCCGATGCCCGTACTGTGGCGAGCGATCCAATGACGAGTTCTATGTGCTCGGAGATGCCGATGCACTGACGGCTCGTCCGAGTGGCGAGAATGCCGAGGCGTTTCACGAATACGTCTATCAGCGGACCAATCTCGCCGGCCTGCATCGCGAGCTTTGGTACCACAGCAATGGATGCCGGCGCTGGCTCGTCGTGACGCGCGACACGCGCACGCACGAGATTTCGGACGTGACCTACGCGAGCAAGCGCGGTGAGGGAGAAGCCGCATGAGCAGTGCAGGGCGCCTGCCGACCGGCGGTCGGATCGATCGCGCGCGGCCGATAAAATTCAGCTTCGACGGCCGCAGCATGTCCGGCTTCGCCGGCGATACACTGGCCTCGGCGCTGATTGCCAACGGCGTCAGCCTCGTCGGCCGGTCCTTCAAGTATCATCGCCCGCGCGGCATTCTCTCAGCCGGCAGCGAAGAGCCCAATGCCCTCGTCGAGATGAGAGCCGGCGCGCGGCGCGAGCCCAACACGCGCGCGACAAGCGTCGAGCTGTTCGATGGCCTCCAAGCGCAAAGCCAGAATCGCTGGCCAAGCCTCGGCTTCGACATCCTGGCGTTGAACGGCCTTGTCGGCGGTTTTCTCTCAGCGGGCTTCTACTACAAGACCTTCATGTGGCCGGCCGCGTTTTGGGAGAAGGTCTACGAGCCACTCATCCGCCGCGCCGCAGGTCTCGGACGCAGTGCCGGCGCCGAGGACCCCGACCACTACGAGAAGTCGCACGCGCATTGCGATGTGCTGGTGATCGGCGGCGGACCGGCGGGACTCATGGCCGCGCTCACGGCCGCACGGAGCGGCGCGCGCGTGATCCTGGCGGATGAGGATTTCCTGCCCGGCGGACGGCTCAATGCCGAACGACAAGAGATCGACGGCGCCGCGGGCAGCATCTGGGCTGCGACAGTAGCAGCGGAGCTGTCGTCGATGCCGAACGTGCGGCTCATGCGGCGCACGACAGTTTTCGGCGTCTATGATGGCAGCACCTACGCCGCACTCGAGCGCGTGAATGATCACGTAGCAGTGCCGCCACCATTTCAGCCGCGCCAGCGCATGTGGCGCATCTATGCGCGTCGCTCGATCCTTGCAGCAGGTGCCCTCGAACGACCGCTCGTCTTCGCCAACAACGATCGTCCGGGCGTCATGCTCGCAGGCGCCGTGCGCAGCTACATCAACCGCTTTGCCGTGACGCCGGGTCAGCGGCTCGCAGTGTTCACATGCTGCGACGACGGCTGGCAGGCGGCAATCGATGCAGCGGCAGCCGGCATCAGCATCGAGGCCGTGATCGACAGTCGCGCGGAAGCATCGCCGGCACTTGGCGGCGAGTTGGGAAAGCGCGACGTTCGCATATTCCGCGGCGCCGAGGTCATCCGCGCCGTCGGTTCGCGCGGATTGCAAGCCATCGAGGTGCGCGATGCTTCCGGACGCATCAGCAGCATCCTATGCGACGCGCTCGCCATGTCCGGCGGATGGTCACCGATCACGCACCTGACGAGCCACCTCGGCGGCAGGCCGGTGTGGAATGAATCGCTCCCCGCCTTCGTGCCAGGCACCCTGCCGTCCGGCATGAGCGTGGTTGGTGCCGCAAACGGCGCAATGGCGCTCGCCAGGTCGCTGGCAGGCGGTCGCGATGCCGGCGCAAGCGCTGCGCGCGATTTTGGACGCTCGGCATCGGACGCCCCGCTTCCCAAAGCCGATGACGAGCCCGCAACCGTGCGCGCACTATGGCATGTCTCTGGCGGGCGCGGTCCCGCCTTTGTCGATTTCCAGAATGACGTGACGGCGAAGGATGTCGGGCTCGCGAGCCGCGAGGGCTATCGTTCCGTCGAGCTGCTGAAGCGCTACACGACGCTCGGCATGGCAACCGACCAAGGCAAGACATCGAACGTCAATGGTCTGGCGATCCTAGCGTCCGAGCTCGCACAGCCGATCGCAACCGTTGGCACGACGCTGAACCGTCCGCCCTTCACGCCCGTCTCAATAGGTGCGCTTGCCGGCCACCACCGCGGTAAGGATTTCCGCGCGACGCGGCTGTCGCCGCTGCACGAGTGGGCCAAGACGCACGGCGCCGTCTTCATCGAATCCGGCGCATGGCTGCGCGCCTCCTGGTTCCCGCGGCCTGGCGAAAAGGATTGGCTCGAAAGCGCGTCGCGCGAGGTGCGCGCCGTGCGCTCGGCTGTCGGCCTGACGGATGTCTCCACACTCGGCAAGATCGATATCCAAGGCCCCGATGCGGGGACACTGCTGGATCGCGTTTACTGCAATACGTTCTCGACGCTGGCCGTCGGCAAAGCCCGATACGGCGTGATGCTGCGCGAGGACGGCTTCGTCATGGACGACGGTACGACCTCGCGACTCGCGACCGATCATTTCGTCATGACCACGACGACGGCCAATGCCGTCGGCATCATGAGGCATCTGGAGTTCTGCCATCAAGGTCTCTGGCCCGGTCTCGACGTGCAGATGACGAGCATTTCCGAGCAGTGGGCGCAAATGGCCATTGCCGGTCCGAAATCGCGCGAGACACTTGCGCGCATCGTCGATCGCCAACACGACATCTCCGATGCGGCCTTTCCGTATTTGACGGCGCGCGAGATCACGATCCTCGGCGGCACGCGGGCGCGCCTCTTCCGCATCTCCTATTCGGGCGAGCTCGCCTATGAGCTGGCCGTGCCGGCTGGTGTCGGCAACGCTGTCGCTGCGGCGATCATGGAAGCCGGCACGGATCTCGGCATTCAACCTTACGGCCTTGAAGCCATGGGCATCATGCGCATCGAGAAGGGGCATGTCGCCGGCAGCGAGATCAACGGCCAGACGACGGCGCGCGATCTCGGCCTCGGCAAGATGATGTCGAAAAAGAAGGACTACATCGGCCGCGTCCTCGCGGAGCGCCCCGCACTCGCCGCGCCCGATCGTTGGGGGCTCGTCGGACTGAAGCCCGTCGACTGGACCACACGGATCCGCGCTGGAGCGCATTTGATCCCGATCGGCGCGGCAACAACGACCGCCAACGATCTCGGCTATGTGACATCCGTCGCGTTCTCGCCGTCGCTCGAGCGCTGGATCGGCCTCGGACTGATTTCGGGTGGTGCCTCGAAGCACGGCACGCGTGTGCGCCTCGTCGATCTGCTGCGCGGCAGCGATATCGAGGCCGAGGTCTGCGATCCGGTGTTCTATGATCCCAAAGGAGAGCGGCTCCATGGCTGATCGAAAGATTGCGAGCCGATCGGCACTCGCGGGCTTAGCAAAATCCGGAGCGCTTGGAGTTTCGAAGGGCGTTCCTGGCGTGCGTATCCGCGAGATCACGGACTTCGCGGCCATAGGCATCATCGCGCGGCGTGGCCGAGCCGCCGAGGTGGCCGCCATCCTCTCGCGCCATGTGGGAAGTCCGGTCGTCGACGCGGCAAAGCGCGCGGGAGCTGGTGCCGTCTCCATCACGGGCACCGCGCCCGGGCAGTGGCTCGCCATCAGCCGTGGTCCCGGTACGTCACTTGATGAGTTGCGTACCGAACTCGCGGGACTTGCTGCAGTCACGGATCAGGGCGATGGCCGTCTTATCATCGAGGTCACCGGCCCTCGTGCACGCGATGCGCTCGCGAAGGGCGTTGCGATCGATCTCGATGCTGGCGTGTTCAAGGTCGGCGATGCCGCGCAGACAAGCGCGGCCCACATCGGCCTGCAAATCGCGCCGATCGATGAGGCTCCGACCTTCGAGATCATCTCGGCGCGCAGTACGGCCGCGAGCTTCTGGTCGTGGCTCGAGTCGTCGGCCGCAGAGTACGGCATCGACGTGGCCTGAGCGGCGCGACTATCGCGAAGTAGACTTGGCGCCGGGCGGCAGCAGCGTGAACTGCAGCAGCAGGTTGCGCTGCAGGAATTTGTTGAAGTTGTCATCCGACAGAAGCGTGATGACGGTCTCGCCAGTGGACGACTTATGGACGGCAATGGCCTCCATGTTGTCGATCTCGTAGCCCATATCCGAACTGATGAGCGTCTCGCCCTCGATGACGCGGCCGGGCTTGAGCTCGTCCGCCTTAACGAGACGGAGGCGCATCTTGACCCCCTCGGACATCCGGAAGCGCCGCTCGAGGATCAGGACTGAACCGTCTTCCAGCGCCGCCACACCTGTCAGTGCAAATCCGCCGAAATCCTTGAGGGCCAGCCGCTGTGGCGCACCCTTGCCGAGCAACCAGCCGGTGTGATTGTCGTTGGCGTCGAGTAGCTCCTCCGCAAGAGCGAGGATGGCGCCCTGGTTCGGTCCGCCGCGCAGGATCGTCACCGCTTCGAGACCGCTATTGCTCTTCATGCGCCGGGCATCCGGCGGTAGCGCGACAAGCGCCGTCGGACGGCCGAGCGCACCGTCGATGATCGGGTGACGCACGAGGCGATGATTGCGCTCGAAAGCGACGAGTGCGATTCCATTCGCGAGCGTGCCGGAGAGCAGCGCGATCTCTTCCGCGTCGGCATCGCGCTTGCGCCTGAGCGGGCGGCCATTGAGTCCGAGGATCGGCCCCATGCGCGCCTTCTCGACGCTGCTCGGCGCCTTGCCCGAATAGGCGATTTCGGCCGAAAGCCAGTTTCCCTGGTCCGTGACGGCCAGAAAGCGCCGTCCGTCTGGCGCGATGATGAGGCCGGAGAGACCGCCGAAGCGTTCATCGGTCGAGGTCATGACGAGGCCACCGCGAAACTGCAGGCGACCGAACTGGTTCGACCCTGAAATTCCGCGCTGATAGCTCTCGATTCGGCGTGCAGAGACCTCAACGGCCGAGGTCTTCTCGCTCGCTGCAGGGCTCTTCTGCTGAGCCGCGACGGATGTCGCCGAACCGACTAGTACGCCGACTGCGAGAACCGCAAATACAAGACGTAAGGCGCTGGAAGCATGCCAACGGAACATCTCTGGCCTCATGAATCGATCCCGCCAACAAAAGCCGCACAGCTTGGAGACAAAAAGCGCCGGCATTCGGAATGCCGACGCATGATACACACCGCAGCAGCAAGGAAGTCTATCGCCGCGCGCCCGCCGTAGCGCGCCCACTGCCTCGAGCCGGTCCGGTCGTCTCCTCGAACAGCTCGACGAGCTTGTCCGTCATCGCACCGGCGAGCTCGGTCGGATCGGTGATCGTCACCGCCCGGCGATAGTATCTCGTCACATCGTGGCCGATGCCGATCGCGATCAGCTCGATCGGCGACTTGGTCTCGATCTCCTCGATCACCTGACGCAGGTGCCTTTCGAGATAGCAGCCCGTGTTCACTGACAGCGTCGAATCATCGACCGGCGCGCCATCCGAGATCATCATCAGAATGCGGCGGTGCTCGGACCGGCCAAGCAGTCGGTTGTGGGCCCAGGCCAGCGCTTCGCCGTCGATGTTCTCCTTGAGCAAGCCCTCGCGCATCATGAGCGCGAGCGACTGCTTGGAGCGACGCCACGGCGCGTCGGCGCGCTTGTAGACGATATGACGCAGATCGTTGAGGCGACCCGGCGCGGCTGGCTTACCGGCCGCGAGCCACGCTTCGCGCGATTGTCCGCCCTTCCAAGCCCGTGTCGTGAAGCCGAGGATCTCGACCTTCACGCCGCACCGCTCGAGCGTGCGCGCGAGAATGTCCGCGCAGCAGGCCGCGACCATGATCGGCCGTCCGCGCATGGAACCGGAGTTGTCGATCAGAAGCGTTACGACCGTGTCGCGGAAATCAGTGTCGCGCTCATGCTTGAAGGAGAGCGCGTGCATCGGATCGGTGACGACACGGGTGAGACGTGCGGTATCGAGTACACCTTCCTCGAGGTCGAAGTCCCAGGCGCGGTTCTGCTGCGCGAGCAGCTTGCGCTGCAGACGGTTCGCGAGACGCGAGACCGCGCCGGAAAGATTCCGCAGCTCCTTGTCGAGGAACGCGCGCAGGCGCTCGAGCTCGTCGGGCGTCGAAAGGTCGGCGGCCTCGATCTCCTCGTCGAAGGTCTTGTTGAAGACCTTGTAGCCGAAGCGCTCGGGGTCATCGAGAACGTTGGTGTTCGGGCGCCAGGGCTCGTTGGTCTCCGCACTCTCGTCGCCTTCCGCGTCGAGGTCGAAGTCCTCGGTCTCGCCAGCGTCGGAAGCCTCGGTCGTCTCGCCTTCCTCGCCCTCGGCCTGCTGCTCGTCGTTGGCCTGTTCGTCCGACTCGGCGCTGTCCTCGCTGTCCTGCGTCTCGGAATCGCCGCCGTCGGGCTGCTGCTCGTCGTCGCTCTCGCCCTCTTCCTTCTCGCCGTCGGAAAGCTCCTCGGAGAGTTCGAGATCGCGCAGCATGTCGCGCATCAGTCGGCCGAACTTGGCCTGGCTGCCTGCAGCATCACCCATGCGCTCGAGCGTCGTGGCAGCGCGCTCTTCAACCCAGGGCCGCCAGACATCGACGAGCGCCTGCGCCGATGCAGGCGGCTTCAGTCCTGTCAGACGCTCGCGCACGATAAGGGAGAGAGCTTCTTCAATCGGGGCCTCGGCACGCTCGGTCACGTGAGCAAAGCGGCCGTGCGCGTACTGGTCCTCGACCTTGGCGGTGAGGTTCGTTGCCATGCCCTGCATACGGTTGCAGCCGATGGCCTCGACGCGGGCGCGTTCGACAGCCTCGAACACCGAGCGGGCGGGACCCGCTCCGGGAACGAGGCGCTTGTGCAACTTTTCGTCGTGCATGGCGGCTGTCAGCGCAAGGCTGTCGGCCCAGCCGCGGATGACCGCGATTTCCTTCTTCGAGGGTGCGCGTGACGGCTCGGGGAGCTGCATGGCCTTGCCATCGAGCTCGGGCTTGCCCGGCGCGTAGGTGACCTGCATCTCGTCGTCGCCGGCAATGGCGCGCGCGCAAAGACCGAGCACGCGCTTGAACGGCTCGGTCGGGGCTTCTTTCTTCTTCGGAGGAGGCGCCACGCCGCTTATATCCCGATCGACCTTGGCTTGACCGCGAAGTGTCAGCTCAGCGCGACGTTCGCCGCGCTCTCAGGAAGCTCCTCGCCGAAGCACCGCTGGAAGAACTCCGCGACCAGAGGCCGCTCCAGCTCGTCGCACTTGTTGAGGAACGTCATGCGGAACGCGAAACCGATGTTGCCGAAGATCTCGGCGTTCTCGGCCCACGTCAACACGGTACGCGGGCTCATGACCGTCGAGAGATCGCCGTTGATGAAGGCCTGGCGCGTGAGATCGGCCACCCGCACCATGTTGTTGACGACCTTCTTCTTCGCGTCGCTCTTCTGAAAGGCCTTGGCCTTCGAGAGGACGATGCCGACCTCGTCGTCGTGCGGCAGATAGTTGAGCGTCGCGACGATCGACCAGCGGTCCATCTGGCCCTGGTTGATCTGCTGCGTGCCGTGATAGAGGCCCGATGTGTCGCCGAGACCGATCGTGTTGGTCGTCGAGAACAGACGGAAAGCCGGATGCGGCCGGATGACCTTCGACTGGTCGAGCAGCGTCAGCTTGCCGGAAACCTCAAGCACACGCTGGATGACGAACATGACGTCCGGGCGGCCGGCATCGTACTCGTCGAACACGAGCGCGACGTTGTTCTGCAGCGCCCACGGCAGGATGCCCTCGCGGAACTCCGTGACCTGCTTGCCGTCCTTGAGGACGATCGCGTCCTTGCCGACGAGATCGATACGCGAGACGTGGCTGTCGAGGTTGACGCGCACGCACGGCCAATTGAGGCGGGCGGCGACCTGCTCGATGTGGGTCGACTTGCCGGTGCCGTGGTAGCCCTGGATCATCACGCGGCGGTTGTGCTTGAAGCCGGCGAGGATGGCGAGCGTGACCTCACGGTTGAATAGATAGTCGGGATCGAGGTCCGGGACGTGCGAGTCAGCTTTCGTGTAAGCCGGCACTTCCATGTCGGAGTCGATGCTGAACGTCTCGCGCACCGAGACGGTCTTGTCCGGGAGGCCGGGGATGCCGGCGTTAGCTGAAGCGCGCATAGTTTCGCTGTTCCGCAGGTCCATGGAATCGCCCCCACGTGCTGTCCCGTGACGGATCGCTGATGTCTGGGGGACGATCGAGTTTGGCTGATGAGCCGGTCAAACGAGACCCGCCTGTTTCAGGTAATTATAGGCTTGTATGATCTCGCGCAACTTGTCTTCGGCGCCGCGGTCACCCCCATTGGCGTCTGGATGGTGCCGCTTTACCAGCTCCTTGAACCGTCCTTTTATTTCCGGCCCCTGCGCGGTTTCCGCTAAATCAAGGGTCTCGAAGGCCTTCCGCTCGAGCGGCTTCAGCGATCGGCGGGGGGCTTGGCGGCCGTTGCCATGCGTTCCCGCATCGCTGTCATCCAATACATGATGGGGATCTTGCGTGCCGTGGCGCGCAAACTGTGCGTACCGGCGGGCTCTCACGTCGCTGGCATTGGCGTTAGAGAGGTTGTCCGTACCCCCCTTATCGGCGCCAAGCTTCCACGTCGGACGGTGCCCGGTGATCGCCCCCTTGCGGAAGTCCTCCACCTCGGCGTCGCTCATGCCCGCGAAGTAGTTGTACGAGGCATTGAACTGCCGCACGTGATCCAGGCAGAAATGGTAGTAGTCGTTCTCGCGGCCACGACCCTTGGGCGCCTTGTGCTCTCCCGCAGCCGTGCAGCCCTTCCACTGGCACACGTGCGTGTGCTCCTCGGCCTCGCGCGGCGCGGAAGATTTGACCCTGATCTGGTCGAAGTATTTTGAGTCGAGCTTCATCTCGCCAGCATTATGATCCAGCGCGACCGCGGCGCACAAGCGGTCACCCGGACACCACAGGAATGAGTTGCTGCTATGCCACCGAAGAGGCGGGTGTTGCCGCCTAACGCGGCTCCCGCATCATGCTGAGGTACGTCGGATCGAATTCCGCGACCTCCTGAAGGCGTACCCAGTCGAGTATTGAAATCGTGTGGTGCGTCCAACTTATCAAGCCCTCGCGCCGAAGGCTCTGGATTACGCGGTTCATGTGAACGACTGATAAACCCAGCACATCGGCCATTTCGGCTTGCGAAAGCGGAAAGTGGAAACTCCAGTCGACCGTGCGCTGTACGCCGCGCAGACGCACGTAGAGTTCGCAGACCAGATGTGCGAGCTGCGATTTCCGTGAGCGGCGTCCCATGGCGACAATCCATTCGCGGTGAATGGCGCCGTCCACGAGCGTATCGAGCCACAGGAGCCGTGTCAGATGCGGCGCCTGCTCGCTGATCGTCTTGAGGTCGCCGTGCTCGGCAAAGGCCATATGGCACGGAGAGAGCGCCACGATGCCATGGTCCATGGTCTTCAATAGAAAGGCATGGAGATCGACGAAATCGCCAGCCACGTGAAGCGCGGTGATCTGCCGGCCGCCATCGGAGAGCATTTTGTAGCGAGCCGCGAACCCGTCGACCAGCAGGCTGCTATAAGCCGGCCGTGAACCGACGGCGACAATGTCCTCGCCGGGCGCGAAAGTCGCTTCTTTGGTGATGACCGATGCCAAAAGCGCTGCTTCTTCGTCAGACACGGTGTCGTGCTGGCCGAGATTGAGCAGCAGGGGTTTCAGAAGGGTCATGTCAGGGGGTTCAGGAGGGGTCACCAGTGTCGGAACGCTCTCGCGACACTTACTACAGCGCGCCAGGCATTGTCTTGCAACGGCATTCCCGACCTAAGGCCTCGCATTTTATCCGTGTTCATTATATTTGATCTCAGCTTAACATTTGTTCTCGCAGGACATGCAGGGCTTGATGCATTCTGGCGAGAGGCTCGATCTAGAGGCGTTGAGGGGCAGCAGCCAAAAGAATGTCCGCCGACCAGAGAATTCGCGAGAAACTCATGATCGCGTTCGAGCCGACCCGGCTCGATGTCATCAACGAGTCACATCTACATGCGGGACATCGCAGCTCACCCGGCACAGGCGAGAGCCATTACCGCGTGCTGATCGTGTCGTCGGCTTTCGACGGCAAGACCCGCGTCGCGCGCCACCGCATGGTGAATGACGCGCTGGCCGATGAACTCAAGGGCCGTGTTCACGCGCTCGCTCTTGCCACCTATGCGCCCGGCGAAGCCATTCGTTGAAGCAGGATCTGGACCCATGAGCCTCGATCTTCTCAAAGAGCAGATCTCGCGCGAGTTCGGCACGCCTGCCGTCGTCATCGACCTCGATCGGGTGGAAAAGAACATTGAGCGCGTGCAGGGGCTTTGCGAAGCCGCCGGTGTCGCCAACCGCCCGCACATCAAGACGCACAAGAGCCCGGTACTCGCCAAAATGCAGATCGCGGCCGGCGCCCAGGGCATTACCTGCCAGAAGCTCGGGGAAGCCGAAATCATGGCCAACGCCGGGATCGAGAACGTCCTCGTCAGCTACAATCTTATTGGTGCCGCGCGCTCGGGCCGGCTGGCCGCGCTCAGGAAGCGCTGCGATCTCACTATATGCGCGGACAATCCGGTGACGCTCGCCGCTTATGCCGAGGCCGCGGCGGCTGCGGGTGCGCCCATCGGCGTCATGATCGAGTGCGATACGGGCCGCAAACGTGCCGGCGTCGAGACGCCGAGGGAGGCGATCGATCTCGCCCGCGTCGTGCGTGATACCGAGGGCCTCGAATTCCGCGGGCTTCTGTTCTATCCGACGGAGTCCGGGTGGGATGCCGCTCAGCGTTTTCACGACGAGACCGTCGCCGGGATCAGATCACTAGGCCTCGAGCCGGGTATCATCTCGACAGGTGGTACGCCGAATCTGCCCAACATCGGGAAGCTCACCGGCGCTACCGAGCACCGCGCCGGCACTTACATATTCAACGACCGCATGATGGTCGCGTGCGGAAGAGCCACCGAGGATGATTGTGCCCTCCACGTCTATGCGACGGTCGTGAGCCGGGCTGGCCCGGAGCGCGGCATCCTCGATTCCGGCTCCAAGACGCTGACGGCCGATCCGGGCGGCGGTCTCGATGGCTTCGGGCACATTCTGGAATATCCGCAGGCGCGGATCGGCGCCTTTGCCGAGGAGCACGGCTTCCTCGATCTCTCGCGCACCAACGAGCGGCCCGATGTCGGCGAGGTCGTCCGCATCATCCCGAACCACGTCTGCGTGGTCGTGAACATGGTCGACCAGCTCATTGCCGTGCGCGGTGGCGAGATCGTGGACGTGCTGCCAGTGGCCGCACGCGGCCGTCTTGTGTAGCGGCGTTATACCGCCGCGCTCAGGACTGTATCCGCGCCCGTCGTAACCGTATCGGATAGGCCAGGCGCCGCCGTCGCGAGATTTTCCGCAAAGAAGCGCGCGAGCGCGATTCGGCCGGCGCCATCGCTCGTCCCTTCGCGGACGATGCTTAACGCGCCCCGCGCCAGATAGACGCCACCCGCGGCGAGGCCGAACAGCCGGAGATAGGGCTGCGCGCCGGCCAATGCAGCCTCGGGGTTCTTCTGCAGCGCACCGCCGAGCCATTTCGAGGCTACGGCCAGCGCCTCGACCGCCGCCCCGAGACGCTCGCCCATGCGGCCGAACTCGGGCCGATTGGACGCTTTCACCTCGGCGACTGTCTGTGCGAGCTCGGCGATGTAAGCCTCCGCGACTTTGCCACCCTCGAGCGGCAACTTGCGCATCAGAAGGTCGATGGCCTGGATACCGTTCGTGCCTTCGTAGATCGGCAGGATGCGGGCATCACGATAGTGCTGCGCAGCTCCGGTCTCTTCGATGAAGCCCATGCCACCGTGGATCTGTACACCGATCGAAGCGACCTCCATGCCGATGTCCGTCGAGAAGGCCTTCGCAATCGGCGTCAGCAGCGCGGCGCGTGCAGCGGCTTTAGCGCGTGTCTCGGCATCCTTTGCTGCATGCGATACGTCGAGCTCGCGGGCGGTCACGAGACAGATAGCGCGCGCCGCCTGCGTCAGCGCCTTCATGGTGAGCAGGTTCCGGCGGACGTCGGGATGGACGATGATCGGGCTCATCTCGCTCGCCGGCGCACCGGGCGCACGGCCCTGCTTGCGCTCATTGGCGTAGTCGGTGGCTCGCTGCGTCGCGCGCTCGGCAATCGCGACACCCTGCACGCCGACCGCAAGGCGCGCCGCGTTCATCATGATGAACATGGTGTTGAGGCCGCGGTTCTCCTCACCGACAAGATAGCCGACGGCACCTTCGCCCTTCTCGCCGTACTTCATCACGGCCGTCGGACTCGCGTGAATGCCGAGCTTGTGCTCGAGGCTCGCTGCGATGAGGTCATTTCGCGCACCGCGCGAGCCGTCCGCCTTCACAAGATACTTCGGCACGAGGAACAGCGAGATACCGCGCGTGCCGGCCGGCGCATCCGGCAGACGCGCAAGCACCATGTGGATAATGTTCTCGGTCAGCTCGTGATCGCCGTAGGTGATGAAGATCTTCGTGCCGAAGATGCGGTACGTGCCGTCCGGTTGCTTGACGGCCTTGGTGGTCAGATGGCCGAGATCCGAGCCGACATGGGGCTCGGTGAGATTCATCGTGCCGGTCCATTCGCCGGAGATCATCTTCGGCAGGTAGGTCTTCTTCAGCTCCTCCGAGCCGTGCAGCCAGAGCGCGTCGATGGCGCCCTGAGTGAGCAGCGGGCAAAGGCCGAAGGAGAGGTTGGCCGAATTCCAGATCTCGCAGGCCGCCATGGAGACCATCTCGGGCAGGCCCTGGCCTCCGAACTCCGGAGGGCAAGGCAAGGCCGACCAGCCACCCTCGGAAAATGCCGTGTAGGCTTCCTTCCAGCCCGGCGGCGTCACGACCGTGCCATCCACCAGGCGCGAGCCGGTGCGGTCGCCGGGCACATTCAGCGGATCGAGAACCTCGCTGGCAAAACGGCCGGCCTCATCGATGACCGCGCGCACGGTGTCCTCGTCGACCTCGACCGTGCCGTTTGCCACGAGCTCATCGAGACCGGCGGCGGTCTTGAGCGCGAAGACGATGTCGTCTACTGGAGCGCGGTAGGTCATGTCGAACAGTCCTCAGTGCTGGGACGTTGGCTATTTGCCCGCACAATAGGCATAAGACCCTGCGTCGAGAAGCCCGCGCGCAGAAGTTCTCTCAGTTAGTCCCGAAAGCTCCATGCCGATCCGCCCCGCCACCGCAGACGCGATCGCTGACGCCGCCGCGGCGCTCAGAGAAGGCAGGCTCGTAGCCTTCCCAACCGAGACGGTCTACGGGCTCGGCGCCGATGCGACCAACGCGCGGGCCGTTGCGGCCATCTACGAGGCCAAGGGCCGCCCACAATTCAATCCGCTGATCGCCCATGTCGCGGACGCTGAGGATGCATCGCGCTTCGCCGTGCTGGGTCCTGAAGCGCAGGCGCTCGCGGCGGCCTTCTGGCCGGGCGCGTTGACGCTGGTGCTGAACAAGCAGCCAGACTGCGCCATCGCGGACCTTGTCACAGCCGGCCTCGATACAGTGGCGCTGCGTGTGCCATCACATCCGATCGCCCGCACATTTATCCGAGCAGCAGCACGGCCGATCGCGGCACCCTCGGCCAACCGCTCAGGCCATGTGAGCCCGACGACGGCCGCGCACGTCGAGGCCGATTTGGGAGCGAAGGTCGCGATCATTCTGGATGACGGGCCGAGCCCGATCGGCGTCGAGTCGACGGTGGTCGATGTTTCCGGAAGCCAGCCGGCACTTCTACGCGCGGGCGGCGTGACGCGGGAGGATATTGAAGCCGTGCTGGGCACCCGCCTGGCGGTTCACTACGGCGATGCCGAACGGCCATCCTCGCCCGGACAGCTCGCGAGCCACTACGCGCCGCGGACGCCTGTCCGTTTGAACGCCTCCAGCGCCCGCCCCAGCGAAGCGCTCCTCGCGTTCGGCCCGGTAGCCGCAGACCACGATGGCCCCTCGATCAACTTGAGCCTTACGGGAGACCTGATCGAAGCGGCTGCGAATCTGTTCGCCGCCCTGCGTCGGCTGGATGCCGCGGGCGCGGCCACAATTGCCGTCATGCCGATTCCGGAAGCGGGTCTCGGCGAGGCCATCAACGATCGCTTGCGCCGGGCGGCGGTGCGTTGACGCGATGAGCACATTTCCTCATGCGGCCGTCCTGTTCGCGCTCGCCTCGGCTTTTCTTTTTGCGCTGACGAACCACTTCCAGAGCCTCGGTCTCCAAGGCTCCGACTCGCGCATCGGATCGCTGATCAACATCGGCACCGGCGCCGTCTTCTACTGGCTGTTGGCGCCGTTCTATTTGGAAAGCGGGTATTGGCTGACGTGGGGGACGGTGCTCTTCGCGCTCGTCGGCATAATCCGGCCGTCACTTTCGTCAGTACTGGCCATCCAAAGCATTCATGTCTTGGGGCCGACCCTGACCAGCGCGCTGACGGCGTCGGCGCCCATATTCGGAGCTCTGTTCGCCATCCTTCTGCTTGGCGAAACGCTGGATCTCAAAACCGGCATTGGCATAGCCGCCGTTATCGCCGGGGGCGTGGTTGCGAGCTACCGCCGGCAAGGGTTCGCCAGGGATTGGCCGCTCTGGGCCATCGCCCTGCCGGTCGGCGCCGCCTTCGTGCGCGCGGGCGGGCACGCCGTGACCAAGCTCGGACTCGAGGACGTGCCGAGCGCGTCCTTCGCCGTGCTCGTGTCGAATACGGTGTCCCTCGCTATCGCGACGGCCGCATTCCGAATCGAGGGGCGTTCTCTTAGTGGTACGAGGACGTCCTACTGCTGGTTCGTCGTTTCTGGTCTGACGGCTGCGGTTTCACTTCAATTTCTAAACCAGGCCCTGCAGATCGGCGATCTCGTGACCGTCGTTCCTGTCGTTTCGGCGACGCCCGTCTTCACAATGCTTCTGGGATTGTTCGTCTTCCGGCGCGAGCGCTTCTCGTGGCGGATGGTAGCGACCATCGCTCTGGTCGTGCCGGGCGTCATGCTCGTAGCGATGAAATAGCCGGCAGCCCGAGGGCTCTCAAAAAAGCAAGGACCGGAGGGCAGTTGTCTGCTACCTCCGGCCTCTAGAACTCGAACAGCGAAATCTTTCGAACGGAGCTGCCGTAATGGAGCCCCGCAAGTACTTCACTTCTTCTTGGCGGCCTTCTTAGCCGGCTTCTTCACAGCCTTCTTGGCCGGAGCCTTCTTCGCAGCAGCTTTCGCCATCGTCAGTGTCTCCCAAAATAAGTCTGTCGAGTTCCACGCACGAATCACCCGTGCGCAAAAAAAGCTTTGCTGTTTTTCAAACCGAATGTTGACAGGGAAATTCAAAACATCGGTGAATACATTTGATGTTCCGGTCTCAGTGTTGCGATAAATCCTCAATCTCAGCCAGTTGAGGCCCCTGAGTTCATCCACCGCGTGAGTCCGAACGCCCACCTCGCGCACGCCTGCGACAGTTCGGCCATCGAGCCGCGAGTCATGCGCGCACCGCAGATAGACCCTGCATTGCCTCCGCGCGAGCCGCGCGAACGCTTGCGAGCTTGCTTTTCGGCCACTACCATCGTCCGGACATATGCTGGCTCGCAGCGGACGCCGTTCGCCCAAGCAGGTCAGAAATTTCCCCGGGAGGAGACGAACGATGGAAGCCACGACAGAAGATCGCTGGCAGAAGGTGGTCTACGACACGCTCAAGAAGAACGGCGTCACCATATTCAGCTATGTGCCGGACGCGGGCCACCGCATGGCCATCGACCTCTCGCTGGCTGATCCCGACGTTCAATCTGTCGCACTGACGACCGAAGAGGAGGGTGTGGCGCTGGCCGCCGGCGCCCACCTCGGCGGCGCGAAGTCGGCACTGCTGATGCAGAGCAGCGGCCTCGGCAACTGCATCAACTTCTTCTCCATGATCACGGGCGGCAAGTTCCCCTTCCTAACCGTCCTTTCGATGCGCGGCGACTACGGCGAGGGCAATCCCTGGCAGATGGGCATGGGCAAGGCCGTCCGGCCGATCCTCGACACCATGGGCTTCGTCACCGTCGAGATCACCCACAAGGACGAGGTCGAGCGGGCCATCGACGCGGCCTGCACGATGGCCTTCCAATCCGGGGAAGCGGTCGCGGTTCTGCTCACACAGAAGCTCATCGGCGCCAAGAAGTTCTGAGGGGACGGATCATGGCCAAAGCATCAGAAGCAAAATCGGCGCCGAAGTTCGACCTGGACCGCAGCGTGGCGGTCCCCCAGCTCATCGGCGAGCAGAAGGACTTCCTCTTCATCGGCGGGCTGGCGGGCACCGCCAAGGATCTTGCCTCGATCACTAAGGACGGCTCCAACTACTACGGCATGGCCGGCGCGATGGGCGCTGCCGTATCGATGGGCCTCGGGCTTGCGCTCGCGCGTCCCGATAAGAAAGTCATTGTCGCGACCGGTGACGGCGAGCTGTTGATGAACGTAGGCTCGCTCGCGACGGCGAGCATCCTGAACCCGCCGAACCTGCGCATTCTGTGCGTCGACAACGGCCACTACGGCGAGACGGGCTATCAGAAGAGCCACACGAGCCTCGGCGTGGATCTCGAGCAGATGGCGATCGGCGCCGGCATCAAGTCGACGATGACCGTCGAGAGCCAGGACCAGATCGCGGCCGGCGCGCGGATGCTGCGTGAGAGCAACGGCACGTGCTTCGTGCTGCTCCGCGTGAAGCCCGAGGATGGCCCGAAGTACAAGCGCGACATGGACCCTGCGTCCACGAGGGTGCGCTTCCTACTCGGCATGAAAGGCTGACGCGGAGGACAGTCCCGCGATGGTATCTCCAGCGGATCTCAGATCTTATTACGCCCGTCTGGTCGCTGGAAAAGCCGGTACAAATGACCCAAAGCTCATCGAAGCGTTCGCGACAATCGAACGCGAGCGCTTCGTTGGGCCTGGACCGTGGAAGGTAACTGACTTCACCGGCGGCTATATCGACACGCCTTCCGACGATCTGGCGTACCTCTATCAGGATGTTGTCGTGGCGCTCATTCCCGAGCGCCGGCTGAACAATGGCGAGCCACAACTCCATGCCCGCTGCCTCGCGGTGCTGCAGATCAAGAGCGGCGAGACTGCGGTGCACATAGGCTGTGGCACCGGCTACTACACGGCAATTCTGGCGCATCTCGTCGGCCCGACCGGCACCGTAATCGCCTACGAGATCGTTCCGGATCTGGCCGCGAAGGCAGCAACCAATCTCGCGCCTTGGCCTAATGTCTCGGTCGAGGCCAAGTCGGCGACCGCCGACAGCCTTCCAGCCTGCGATATCGTCTACGTCAGTGCCGGTGCGACGCGACCACCCGACGCCTGGCTCGACGCCTTGCGCACCGGCGGCCGTCTCTTGTTTCCGCTGACGCCTAATGTCGGCTTGGGCGGGATGCTTCTCGTCACACGGACGACGGCGAGCGACTTCGACGCCCGTTTCGTGCAGCCCGCGACTTTCATTTATTGCGAGGGCGCACGCGACAGCGGCGAAGGCGATGCGCTCGCCAGAGCTTTCGCGCTCGGCACCTGGCGTCAGGTCAAATCCCTGCGCAGACGCACGCCTCCCGACGAATCGTGCTGGTACGCTGGCGAAGGATGGTGGCTGTCCACCCGGTCGAATGCCGCTTGACGCCGCTATTCCGGCCGGGCGTGGACGCTGAGCTCGGCAAGTGCGCGCGTGTAGACGTCGCGCTTGAAGGGCACGATCAGATCGACGAGTTCGTCGACCCCCGCCCAGCGCCAGTCATCGAATTCCTGCGCGTGACCGGCCTTGGGAATGATGTCGATTTCGCTTTCATCGCCATGAAAGCGCACCGCGAACCAGACCTGCTTCTGGCCACGGTATCTGCCACCCCACGTCACCGGCTGGAGTTCCTTCGGAAGGTCGTAAGCGAGCCAGTCATGCGTGCGGCCGAGGACCGACACCGTGCACATGCCGGTCTCCTCGCAGAGCTCGCGCAGTGCGGCGGCTTCGGCATCCTCACCCTCGTCGATACCGCCCTGGGGCATCTGCCACCAGCGTTCGAAAGAACCGCCGCTCTCCTTGCCCGCGCGACCGATCACGCGGCGACCGACCCAGACTAGACCGGAGCGGTTCACCGCCATGATACCGACGCAGGGGCGATAGGCGAGCGGAGAAGGGCTCATGGTCGACACCTGCTGATGATGGCCAACGGCTTCAGACAATACCGTCGGATTTGAGCTTCGCGATCTCCTCGGCCGACTTACCGAGTGACTTCAGCACGTCGTCCGTGTGCTCGCCGAGAACGGGAGGCCCGATCTTGTGCTCGACGGGCGTCGCGGAGAAACGCATGGGACCGCGGATGAGCGGCACTTTGCCGGCGGTCTTGTGCGGCATCTCGATCTTCATGCCCCGCGCCTGCACCTGCGGATCCTCGAAGACTTCCTTGAGATTGTTGATCGGGCCGCAGGGAACGCCGGCCACTTCCAACGCCTTCACCCATTCGGCCGTCGTCCGCTTCATCATGATCGGCTCGAGCAGCTCGTCGAGCGCATCGCGGTTCGTGACGCGGGCACCGTTGGTGGCAAAACGCGGGTCCTTGGCGAGATGAACGGCATCCGCCTCCTGGCAAAGCCTGTTGAACAGGTTGTCGTTGCCACAAGCGAGAATGATGGCGCCGTCTTTCGTCTTCACGGACTGATACGGGACGATGTTCGGATGCGTATTGCCGAGGCGGCCCGGAGCCTCACCTGTCGCGAGGTAGTTGCCGCCCTGATTGGCGAGGATCGCGACCTGCGTATCGAGCAGGGCCATATCGATATGCTGGCCGATGCCCGTCTCGGCGCGATGAGCGATCGCGGCACAAACGGCGATCGTCGAGTACATGCCGGTCATGATGTCGACGATCGGGATGCCGGCGCGCTGAGGCCCGCCGCCCGGCTTGTTGTCGCGCTCGCCGGTCACGCTCATAAAGCCGCCCATGCCCTGGACCATGAAGTCGTAGCCGGGCTTCTCGCGATAGGGACCGGTCTGTCCAAAACCTGTGATCGAGCAGTAGATGATCTTGGGATTGATCTTCTTCAGATCCTCGTAGCCGAGGCCATAGCGCATCAGGTCGCCGGTCTTGTAATTCTCGAGCACGACATCGGCCGTCTTGGCGATCTCGCGTACGATCGCCTGACCAGCAGGCTTCGACACATCGATCGTGATCGACTTCTTGCCGCGGTTCGCCGACATGAAGTAGGCCGACTCGGTCGTTTCCTTGCCGCTCTCGTCCTTGACCCAAGGCGGGCCGAAGGCGCGGGAGTCATCGCCCTTTTTCGGGCGCTCCACCTTGATCACGTCGGCGCCGAGATCGGCGAGGTTCTGCGCGCACCAAGGGCCGGCGAGGACGCGCGTGAGATCCAGAACACGAATGTGCGAGAGGGGCCCCGGCATCGGCGATTCCTTATGTGTTTTGTAGGTGATGGTTGCCCAAAGTCTTAAGTGCGGGCTTTAGCGGGCGCAAGAGGCGCTCTAGGCTGGCCGGGATGCGCTTGCCATGTAGTTGACGTCGAGGTCTGCGGAGAGCGACCAGGCATCGGTCAGGGGATTATAGACGAGGCCCTCTCTGGTGCTCGTGACGAGGCCCGCAGCGTCGGCGTGGCGCGCCAGCTCGTCGGGCGTGACGAAGCGCTCCCACTGGTGCGTGCCGACCGGCAGCCAGCGCAGAATGTACTCCGCGCCAACGATGGCCAGGGCATAAGCCTTCAGCGTCCGGTTGATCGTGGAGAGGATCATCAGTCCGCCGGGCCGCACGAGCTTCGCGCAGGTAGCCAGGAAAGCGGCAACGTCCGGGACATGCTCGACGACCTCGAGGCAGAGGACGCAGTCGAAAGTCGGGCCTTCGGCAACCAGATCCTCGACCAGGCTCGCGCGATAGTCGATCGAGAGGTCCTGACTGGTGGCGTGGCGGCGCGCAGCCTCGATATTTTCAAGCGCGGGATCGATGCCCGTGACCGTAGCGCCGAGCCGCGCTACCGGCTCGCTGACGAGACCGCCACCACAACCGATATCGAGAACCGCCAGCCCCTCGAATGGCCTGAACCCGCCGGGCGTACGCTCGAAATGTCGGACAATCTCCTGGCGAATAAACGCGAGCCGGGCCGGCCCGAGCTTATGCAGCGGGCGGAACTTGCCGTTCGGATCCCACCACTCCGCAGCGAGGGCCGCGAAACGCTCGACCTCGGCATCGTCGAGGGTCGCTGTACCGGGGTGGACCGCGGCCATTGCCCGTCCTCCCCGAAGATTAGGTGTTCATGCTCTGGAAGAATTCGCCGTTGGTCTTCGTCGACTTGAGCTTGTCGATGAGGAACTCGATGGCGTCCATCGTGCCCATCGGGTTCAGAATACGGCGGAGCACGTAGACCTTCTTGAGCTGGTCGCGCGGCACGAGGAGCTCTTCCTTGCGCGTGCCCGAGCGGGCCACGTCGATCGCCGGGAAGACGCGCTTGTCCGAGACCTTACGGTCCAGGATGATTTCGGAGTTACCCGTACCCTTGAACTCTTCGAAGATGACCTCGTCCATGCGGCTGCCGGTTTCGATCAGCGCGGTCGAGATGATCGTCAGCGAGCCGCCCTCCTCGATATTGCGGGCCGCACCGAAGAAGCGCTTCGGGCGCTGCAGGGCATTCGAGTCGACGCCGCCCGTGAGCACCTTGCCCGAGGAGGGCACGACGGTATTGTAGGCGCGGCCGAGACGGGTGATCGAATCGAGCAGGATGACCACGTCGCGCTTGTGCTCGACGAGGCGCTTCGCCTTCTCGATGACCATCTCCGACACCTGGACGTGCCGTGAGGGCGGCTCGTCGAAGGTCGAGGAGATAACCTCGCCGTTCACCGAGCGCTGCATGTCCGTGACTTCTTCCGGACGCTCGTCGATGAGCAGGACGATCAGATAGCACTCGGGATGATTGACCGAGATCGACCGAGCAATGTTCTGGAGGACAACAGTCTTACCGGTGCGGGGCGGCGCCACGATGAGCGCGCGCTGGCCCTTGCCGATGGGTGCCACGATGTCGATGACGCGGGCCGAGTAATCCTTGATGGTCGGATCCTCGATCTCCATTTTGAGCCACGCCGTCGGATAGAGCGGCGTCAGGTTGTCGAAATGGACTTTGTGCTTGGTCGCCTCGGGATCCTCGAAATTGATCCGGTTGACCTTGAGAAGGGCGAAGTAGCGCTCGCCTTCCTTCGTGTTGGGGCCGCGGATCTGGCCTTCGACGGTGTCTCCGGTGCGGAGCGCAAAGCGGCGGATCTGAGAGGGCGAGACATAAATGTCGTCGGGACCAGCGAGATAGTTGGCATCCGGCGAGCGCAGGAAGCCGAAGCCGTCCTGAAGAACCTCGACGACGCCGGTGCCGACGATCTCGATGTCCTGCGAAGCGAGCTGCTTCAGTGTCGCGAACATCAGCTCCTGTTTGCGCATGGTGCTGGCGTTCTCGACGCCGGCCTCTTCGGCGAAGCTCAATAGCTCTGTGGCGGACTTCGCCTTGAGGTCTTGGAGTTTTACTTCTTTCTTGATGACGTCTTGCATGGGAAACTCTTTAGGAGGGAGGGTGCGAGGGGCCGCCGAGGGACGGGGGCGCCGGTTCGCGATGTGCGGAAGGGAACCCATTGTCGGCTGCGCCGCGCCAGGGGTCCGATGCGATCTGGAATTTTCGGGCTCGTCGGCTGGCGGCTCAGCGGTGACACGCCGACACAGCGACTCGATCTGATAGACGTAACTCTAGCCCAGAGGTTCCCTCCGAGTCAAAGGGGCAACCTGTCGCGATGCTCAAATTTTCGTTTCTGCCCACTGCTTTGGCATAAATCGAACGAAAGCCGGGCGGACCTCAGAACGGTTTGACGATTACCAGGACGACAATGAGGATCATCAGCAAGGCCGGCACCTCGTTGAGGAGCCGCCAGCGGCCGACCGGAACCGTATTCGCATCCCCGGCGAACCGGCGGACGGAAGCTGAAAGATAGCCGTGGAAGCCTGACAGCAGGATGACGAACATGAGCTTGGCGTGAAACCAGCCCGCCGAGAGAAAGTTGCCGTGCCAAGCGAGCCAGAGCCCCAGAACCCAGGAAAACACCATCGCGGGATTGATGATGACCTGGAGCAGCCGCGCTTCCATGACCTTGAGAGTCTCGGAGAATTCGGAGCCGGGCTTGGCGTCGCAATGGTAGATGAACAGGCGGGGCAGATAGAGCATCCCCGCCATCCACGAGATGATGGCGACGACGTGTGCAGCCTTGATCCACATATAGGCTGCATCGCCCAGAACCAGGATCACCGCAGCGAGGATGAGCGCGGTCAACCCGAGAGCCAGAGCCGCCCGCGTGGCCGGACTTTCGCCGCTCACGACCTCACTCCGTCGCGGACCCAGCGGACGAGGTCGGCGACATGCTCCGGCGGGGTTTCAGGCACGATTCCGTGGCCGAGATTGAAGATGAAGGGCTTGCCGACCATGAGTTCAAGAATGTCGGCGACCCGGGATTTGAGGGCATCGCCGCCAGCGACCAGCAGGAGCGGATCGAGATTGCCCTGGACGACGACATTCTCGCCGTCGAAGGCCTCACCCATCATGTAGGGCGGTGTGGACGTGTCGCAACCAATGCCGTCGACTTTGGTCTCCGCGACGTACCAGAGGGCGGAGCCCTGTGCGCCGCGTGGAAACCCGATGACGGGGATGTCGGGATGGCGCTCGTGCATGGCTTCGACCATGCGCCGGGTCGGCTCGATGACCCATTTCTCGAACTGGTCATCGGGGAGACTGCCGGCCCAGGTATCGAAAATCTGCAGCGCGTCGGCGCCGGCCTCCACCTGGCCGGACAGGTACTCGATCGAGGTCTCGACGAGCAGGTCCATGAGCTTCTGAAAGCCTGCCGGATCGCGATAGGCGAAGAGCCGCGCAGCGGCCTGATCCTTCGAGCCCCGCCCCTCGATCATGTACGTCGCGACCGTCCATGGTGCCCCGCAGAAACCGATCAACGCTGTCTCGTCCGGCAGATCCTGGCGTAGGCGCTGAACCGTTTCGAAGACGCACTCGAACTTGGGTCGAGTCGCCGTCGGTGACAAGCGGGCGAAATCCTGTGCGCTGCGGAGTGGCTCGAGCAGCGGCCCCTCGCCTTCGGCAAAGCGCACGGATTGGCCGAGAGCATCGGGAACGAGCAGGATGTCGGCAAAGAGGATGGCCGCGTCGAAGCCATAGCGACGGATCGGTTGCAGCGTGACCTCGGCAGCGAGTGCCGGCGAATAGCAGAGGTCTAGAAATCCACCCGCCTTGGCACGCGTCTCGCGGTACTCCGGCAGATAGCGACCAGCCTGCCGCATGAGCCAGATCGGCGGAGGGTCGAGGGCCTCGCCGGCAAAGGGCTTTAGGAAGCGCCGGCGGTCTTTGGGGGAGGGCTTTTCCACGGATCGGGTCTCTGCCTCTAAATCTCTAAATAGAGAGTCTTCAGGTTTCTCTTCTTCTTCTTACCGCTGTGGGTAGCGGGAATTGGTCGGCTGCCACAAGGGCCTCAACAGGTTCCTCCGGCCGCCGGAAATCCGGCACGCACATCTGGTAGGTCCCCGATAGCGACACTACTAGCCGGGAAACGGCCTTTCGTGCCATGGGTTTGCGCGGCGAGTTGCTGCGAGCGATACGAGGAATGGCCTGGGGAAGGTGGCTGGAAAAGGGCTGGACGGCGCCACCTTCGGTCGCGGCCGTTGCACAGGAGAGGCGATATGCGATCCACATCGGCTCGCCTGTTGATCGCCCTGTTGGTCAATCGGGGGACGGTGTAGAGTGCCGGCGCTCGTCGCGGCGCCGCGCTGGATAAGTCGGAACTCTATCAACAAATGGCCCACACCCAGCCGAGCTACTTCCATTTGCATCTGATCTCGGATGCAACCGGCGAAACGCTCACGACGATCGCGAAGGCGGCGTCCGTGCAGTATGCGCAGGTCCGGCCTATCGAGCATGTGCATCCGCTCGTGCGCACGCAGCGCCAGCTCGAGCGCGTCCTCCAGGAGATCGAGTCGGCGCCGGGGATCGTGCTCTACACGGTCGTGAACGAAGCCTTGCAGACTCAGCTCGAGCAGCGCTGCCGCGATCTGGCCGTGCCCTGCCTGCACGTGCTCGAGCCCATCATGAAGATCTTCGAGAGCTATCTCGGTGCGCCGAAGACGCCGATCGTCGCCGGTCAGCACGTTCTCGATGCCGACTACTTCCGGCGCATCGATGCGCTCAACTTCACCATGGCCCATGATGACGGGCGGCTGCCCGACGACCTCAACCAAGCCGATATCGTCATCCTCGGCGTTTCGCGCACCTCGAAGACGCCGACCAGCATCTATCTTGCTCAGCGCGGCTACAAGACGACGAACCTGCCGCTGGTGCCGCGCATCGACATTGCACCAGCACTGCTGGAACCGCACAAGGCCTTCGTCGTCGGGCTGGTCGCGAGCCCCGATCGCATCGCGGAGATCCGCCGCCACCGCGCCATGATGATGTCCGACCGCGATCTCGACGATTATGTGGACCGCACGCGCATTGCCGAGGAGATCGCCCACTCGCGGCGCCTCTGCGCCCGCCACGGCTGGCCGGTGATCGACGTGACGCGGCGCTCGATCGAGGAGACGGCGGCGACGATCATCAAGCTGATGCATGAGCGAGAGGAATCGCGCGACGAGGAAACAACCGATGGCTGAGCGGTTGCGCGTCGTCCTGGCCTCTCAGAGCCGTTCGCGGCGAACCATGCTCGAGCAGGCGGGCCTTGCCTTCGATGTCATGCCCTCGACGGTCGACGAGGTCGCCATGCGGGCGAGCTTCGAGCCCGAGCGTGCACTCGACGAGGACTATCCAATCGAGGTCGCGGAGATGCTGGCCGCGGCCAAAGCGGTCGATGTGAGTGTACGATTACCGGATGCGCTGGTGATCGGCTGCGACCAGGTGCTGGCGCTCGCGACGGAACGCCGCATGGAGTTCGGGGGCAAGCCCTGGAGTGCGGCAAGCTACGAAATCATCGAGAAACCGGAAGATCTGGCGGCAGCACGCGCGCACTTGTCACGTTTGCGCGGGCGCGCGCATCAGCTTCATGCGTCGGTCGCGCTGGCCCAGGGCGGCGAAGTGCAGTGGACATTTACCGACAGCGCCGAGCTCAGCATGCGCAATTTCTCGGATGATTTCCTGAGCCAGTATCTGGCGCGCGCGGGAACGCGCGTGTGTGAGTCGGTGGGAGCCTATCAGCTCGAAGGCCTTGGCGTTCAGCTCTTCGAGGAAATTTCCGGCGACTATTTCACCATATTGGGCATGCCGCTGCTGCCCCTGCTCGAGGAGCTGCGCGAGCGCGGAGTATTGTTGACGTGACGGCTGATCTGAAGCAGGACGGGAAAAAGGCGTGCGTAATTGGCTGGCCGATCCAGCAGTCGCGCTCGCCGCTCATCCACGGCCACTGGCTCAAGAAATATGGCATTGCCGGAAGCTACGATCGGGTGGCGGTGCCGCCGGGCGAAGCCGCTGCCTTCGTTCGGTCACTCGAATCTCGTGGTCTTGAAGGCTGCAATGTCACAGCGCCGCATAAGCAAGCTGTTTTCGAGGCCGCAGACTGGCGAGATCCTTCCGCGGTGGCCGTCGGGGCTGCAAACACCGTCTGGCGCGACGGCACCAAAGTGTGCGTCGCCAATACCGACACGTACGGCTTCGTGACCCATCTCGGCCAGTCCGCGCCCGGATGGCACAGCAAAGATGCACCTGTTGCCATCTTCGGTGCCGGCGGTGCGGCGCGGGCCGTCGTTTACGGTTTTCTCGACGCTGGGATTACAAAAGTCCGGCTCATCAATAGAACAGCAGCCCGTGCTGAAGAACTCGTCGCGTACTTCGGAACGCGCGTAGAGAGCTGGGCATGGGCGGATCGCGGGCGCGCCGTTTCCGATGCCGGTGTGGTCGTCAATACGACGACGCTCGGCATGGCCGGCAATGCGCCACTCGATCTCGACCTGACTGCGCTCGATCGGTACGCGATCGTGGCCGATATCGTTTACGTGCCGCTGGAGACCCCTCTGCTTGCAGCGGCGCGTGCACGTGGGAATCGCACCGTGGATGGTCTCGGCATGCTGCTTCATCAGGCCGTGCCGGGCTTCGCGCGTTGGTTCGGTGTCCAGCCGGAGGTAACGCAAGAGCTGCGTGACATCCTCGTTGCCGACATAGAGAGGAAATGATGCTGATCATCGGCCTGACCGGCTCGATCGGAATGGGGAAATCGACGGCTGCGGCGCGCATCCGGGCCCTCGGCGTTCCGGTGTGCGATGCCGACTCCATTGTGCACAAACTCTATAGAACCGGTGGAGCAGCTGTGGGGCCCATCGAAGCTGCTTTTCCCGGTACGGCGGCGGACGACGGCTGCATCGACCGCCAGAAGCTGGCGGCGGCGCTTCTGGCCGATCCGGGCGCCTATACGAAGCTCGAGGCCATCGTTCATCCTCTCGTGCTCGAGACCGAGCGCGAATTCATTCATATGAAGGCCGCCAAGGGTGCCGAGAAGGTGGTGCTGGAAATCCCGCTGCTGTTCGAGACCGGAGGCGAGAAACGCGTCGACGTGACGATCGTCGTCAGCGCACCGGCCGACATCCAGCGCAGTCGCGTGCTCGAGCGCGCGGGCATGACGGCCGAGAAGTACGACCAGATCCTGTCGCGGCAGATGCCAGACGAAGAGAAACGCCGCCGCGCAGACTTCGTTGTGGATACGTCGCGGAGCATTCCCGAGACGGAAGCGCAGATCGATCGAATCATGTCCCAGTTGAGCGGGCGAACGGGCACGGCGTTCGCCAAATATTGGGCATGATGCCCAAGGCTCAGGGGGTAGGCGCTTCATGCTGCGCGAGGTCGTTCTCGACACCGAGACCACGGGCCTCGATGCCCGCAAAGGTGACCGCATCATCGAAATCGGATGCATCGAGCTGATCAATCGCATTCCGACCGAGAAAACCTTCCATCACTACATTCATCCTGAGGATCGCGACGTCCATCCCGACGCCCAGGCGATCCATGGCATCTCGATGGATATGCTTCGCGACAAGCCGAAGTTCCGCGAGATTGCGTCTGAATTCGTTGAGTTCATCGGCGACGCGCCCCTCATCATCCACAACGCGGCCTTCGACATCGGCTTCATCAATTCGGAGTTGCAGCGCCTGCGCCATCCCGCGATCCTCATGGAGCGCGTCGTCGATACGCTGGCCTTGGCGAAGCGCAAATATCCCGGTGGGCCGAACAGCCTTGACGCGCTGTGCAAGCGCTATCAGATCGACAACTCCAAGCGCACGTTTCACGGAGCGCTGCTCGACTCCTGGCTGCTCGCAGAAGTCTATCTCGAACTGCTCGGGGAGCGGCAGGCGACGCTCGGCCTTGCGCAAGCGACGACCCGTCAGCGCGCTGTCGGCACAGCGACGGCATCGGCGATTCGCGTGCGCCCGCGGCCACTTGCTGCACGATTGAACGAAGCCGATATCGCCGCGCATCGCGCTTTCATCGACACTCTCGGACCCGAGGCTCTCTGGATCAGGTTCGAGCGGCCGGAAGCCGCCGAGTAAGGCTCAGGAAAGAGCGGTTGAAGGCCCACCAGTCTGTGGCGGCATGCCGAGCTGCTTCTTGCGCAGGTACAGAGCGCCGAAATCCACGGGATCGAGCAGCAACGGCGGAAAGCCGCCTTCGCGCGTCATATCGGCGACAATCCGGCGCAGGAATGGAAAAAGCAACGACGGACAGTTGACGAATAGCATGGGCTCCAAGGCCTGCGGCGGTGCGTTGTCGATCTGGAAGGCGCCGGCATAAACGATCTCGAACTCGTAGATCACCATTTCCTTGGCTTTGGCGCGCGCCTGGAACTCGATGGCCGCCTCGTAGAGATTGGGGCCGAGATTGGATACGCCGACATTGATCTCGACATCGAGGTTCGGACTCTCGGGAGGGCTCGTTATGAGCTTGCCGATGTTGGGATTCTCGAAGGAGAGATCCTTGATGTACTGGCCGGCGATGCGGACTTGTACTTGTTGCGGCTGGGTTGCGGAGGAAGGTGCGGCAGGACCGTTGCCGGGGATGGGAGTTGGATTCTTCGGCATGGTGATGCAGCGCCTCTACGGTGGACTTGGACAAGCGAAGATGTCATGTGGTCAGCACATGTGGCGGGTAGCACGCGCGGCGGCGGGTCGCAATCCTCCGGGAAACCTGCGGGCGCCCCGATCTCGTCCCAATCTTGGGAGAATGGGTTGCGCAACCGGATTCGTTGTGAGGCGGATGGCATGAATTCGCTGAGGGGGCTTCGTATGCGTGTACGCCTGGACGTAAGGCAGATTGGCGCGACGATGCTGTGCGCGGCCATGGCCGTCATGTGGGCTGCGGTGTGGCCGTCGGTCGCGACCGCGCAAAATCCGGGGAAGCCGGCTGCCAGCAGTCCACTCGGCAATCCATCGTGGAGCACCGATGTCAAACCGGAATCGACGATTGCCGGCATCGCGTTGGAGCCGCAGCAGATCGCGACCGTGACCAAGGTGAGTCAATACTTCAATACGCTCGAAAACCTGCGCGGCAGTTTCGTTCAGACGACGGCCGACAACAAGCGGATGCGCGGCACGTTCTATGTGAAACGGCCAGGGCGATTGAGGTTCGAGTATAATCGCCCGAGCCGCCAGCTCATTGTTTCTGACGGCAAGATGCTGGCGATCCAGGATCTCGAGGTTCACACGGACGACCGGATTGCACTCGACCAAACGCCCTTCCGGCTACTTCTGCGCAAGGACGTGGATCTGCTCCGCGATGCGAGCATCGTCGACGTGCAGGAGGCTGATGATCTGATCATCCTTGCTCTGCAGGACAAGAGTCCGGACGCGCCCGGCCAGATTCGGCTCTTTATGACCAAAACACCCGAGCTCGAGCTTCGGGAATGGGTGACGACCGACGCCCAAGGTGGCGATACGCGTGTGGAGGTCGCCAATCTCGCGCGGCCTCAAGACCTCGATTTAGAGCTCTTCCGCGTTATCAGCCCGACGCTCAGAAAGTAGGGCCGATTCAAATGATTGACGGCCGGCTCTAGCGTGCTCTCGAATCAGCCCGCAGGTGCTCTGAAACAATCAGTAAAAGAATCGTGAGTCCTCGCTGGGCGGACCTTGATTTTCGGCCACAGGCAACTAAATTCGTCTATAGAGCGGTGGATGTCACATACTCGGCAGTGCCCCCCGTCTAGCCGAAGACATCAATCCGCTGCACCGGCTTCCCTCCCGGTGCGAAGCGCCGAAAAAGCGCTCCAGCGCCCAACCTCTCCCCCCGGGGTTGGGCGCTTTTCTATTTCGTAGCAGCATCTTCTCTAGATCACGTCAGATTCTGGCGCAATCCGCCTCTAACGCGATGGCTCAAGCTGGCGCCGGCACGCCTTCCGTCTCCGCGAAGGCATAGTCGATGCGCCTGAGCTCATCGGCGACGCGATGGAGCCGTTCAGTGATGCGATCGACGAAATGGGTGGCGAGATCGGGGTCGTCCAGCATCTGGGCATGAAGGCCCGCTCGGGTGATGCGCAGCGCGCGTACGGTCGTGTGCGCAACGACAGTCGTACCATGCTCATGATCCACCAGCATGGCGAGCTCGCTGAGCAGCGATCCGGTCCCGATTGGCTGTGCGTTGAGGCCCATCGAGGGTTCGTCGTCCTCGAGAAAGCGCACAGCATCCCCTGAGACGATCAGCACGGCCGCGTCGCCTGCCGTGCCAGCTCTAACGATGGTGTCGCCGGGGCCGTAAACGATGCGATCGGCCTGACGCACGATCTCGGTGAGCTGCAGCGGACTGAGCCCTCTGAAGATTTCCTGCGACATAAGCTGGCGCGCCAGCACGCTGATAGACATGGACCAACTCCACTTGCCTTGGTCGGCCAAGCCAAGCTCCGCTGATTCGGGAGGCAGCTCCAAGGCAGAGCGGCTGTTCAGTCCCCTTTCCCCTCGAAACCCACAGGTCCGCACTGCCGAGCCGTCCCTGGACGCCCTGGGCGTCGGTGCCTAAGGTCTCGGGCAAACACAGCGCTTGCGGGAGGACTTCAAAATGGCGCCAGCACCCTGTCTCAAATCCATGATTCGCTCGGGTTCCATGGTCGTGGCGCCCGGCGCCTACGACTGCCTCACGGCCAAGCTCATCGAGCAGGCCGGTTTTCCCGCGGCGTACATGACCGGTGCCGGCACATCAGTGTCGCACGGCCTCCCCGACTACGGCCTTCTGACCATGACGGAGATGGTCGCCAATGCGGGCCGCATAGTGGGCACGATTGGCGTGCCGCTCATCAGCGATGCCGATACGGGCTACGGCAACGAGCTCAACGTCTACCGCACCGTGCAGTCCTTCGAGCGGGCAGGGGTCGCCGCGATTCACATCGAAGACCAGGTGTTTCCGAAGCGCTGCGGTCATCTCGACGGCAAGGAGCTGATCAGCCGCGAGGACTATGCAGCCAAGATCCGCGCTGCGGCGGCTGCCCGCCGGACCGACGACTTCCTCGTCATCGCTCGCACGGATGCCCGCGGAGTCGCCGGCTTCGACGAGGCCATCGCGCGGTGCAATCTGGCGATCGATGCCGGTGCGGACATGGCCTTCTTCGAAGCGCCGCAGTCGGTCGAGGAGGTTGCCGCTGTGCCGCGGGCAGTAAAGGGGCCGTGCCTCTTCAATAACGTGCTGAGCGGCAAGACGCCGCCGATTCCTCACGCCGAGATCGAGCGTATGGGCTATCGGCTGGCAATCGTGCCGGGAATGCTGATGTCGTCGATCATCGGACTTTGCGACAAGCTGCTCGCCGAGCTGAAGGCCACGGGATTGACGCCGGCGACGTTCAGCGGTGGTGGCCCCGGCGTGACCTTCGCGCGCGTTGGCGCGGCCGACTGGGATCGACGCCGCACGGCCTTCCGCGAAGCGGCTCCCAGCGGCGGGCGCGACGCGGCGGAGTGAGCAGCGAGACAGGCGGCAGACCGCGCTTCAGACGGCGGGTTCGCCGTCTAAGGTCGAAGCGAGCACGGGCTTGCCGAAATAGAAGCCCTGCTGATGGGTAATGCCGGCGCGCGCCATCATCTGCGCCGTTTCTTCATCGCCGACCCACTCGGCCACGGTCTCGAGATTGAACGTCTCCGCGATCTCAACGAGCGTCTTGATGAACACTTGGTTGTCCGGCTCGGCAGCGAGGTTCCTGATGAAGGAGCCGTCGATCTTGACCATGTCGACGTTGAGCGTCTTGAGGTTCTTGAAGGACGTGTAGCCGGCGCCAAAATCGTCGATGGCAACGCGGCAGCCGAGTTCCTTCAACGTATCGACGAACGCGATCGACACATCGAGGTCGTGGATCGCGGCGGTCTCCGTGATCTCGATGGTCAGCCGCTCCGTGATCTGGCGGCGGCCTGAGGTCAGGCGGTGCAGCGCGACGAGCCATTCGTGATCGCTCGAGGTGTGGCCCGAGACGTTGATCGACAGGTGGATGTCTGGGTGCGCCTTTGCGAAGTCGACGGCAAGCTCCAGCACGCGGCGATCGATGAAGCGCGAAAGGCCGAGCTGCTCGGCGAGCGGAATGAACTCGCCGGCTGCGACGATGCTGCCATCCGGACGCTGCATCCTGAGCAGGCATTCGTAGAAGGCGGGCTTGCGCGAGCGCGTCTCGACGATCGGCTGCAGTGCTAGCAGCATCCGGTTCTGCTCGAGCGCCGAGATCACTTCGTCGGCGATCGAGATATTGCGCTGGCGTGCTTCCTCAGCGCTGCTGCAGGGCTGATAGGCGGCAAAGCCATCGTGCCGGCGCAGCTTGGCTCTCTCCAGCGCCTGCATGGCGTGGCCCAGTGCTTGAGGGACCGTGGATGCCTGGTCGGGAATGAGTACGCCGCCGATCGAGATCGTTGCGGTGAGCTGGCAGGCGGCCGTGCGGATCGTCGTGTCCCGCACGATCTTGACCAGACGCTCGGCAGCGACCCGCATGGCGCCGGGGCCGCAGTCGTTCAGAATGATGCCGAACTTGTTGGATGAATAGCGTCCCACGGCATCCCCGATGCGCATATGGGCGCGGATGATCTGCGCGACGGTCGCGAGGACCTCGTCGCCGACCTCGAAGCCGAAGCTATCGTTGATGGTCGCCATGTTGTCGACGGCCACCATGAGAAAGCTGCCCGTCCGCTTGGTGCGTTCGGCGCGGGCGAGAATGGCGCCGAGGGCTTCGGTCAGGCGAATGCGGTTGAGCTGGCCGCTGAGCTCGTCATGGTCCGAGCGGTGGAGCAGGCGCTGCTCCTCCCAGTAGCGGTCGTTGATGACGCGGATCACGCCGCGGACGGTCTCCGGCCGGCCCTGCGCATCGAGGGTGCATCGACCGTGATCCTCGAGCCAGAGCGATCCGACACTGCGCCGTCCACCCGGCGTGAAGCGGTACTGGACGCGAAACTGGGCGCTGGTGTCGCCAGAACTGGCGGTCGGACGCAGGATGGCATCGGCGCGGAGCTGATGATGCTCGGGCGCGATGAGGAACTGGAAGTCACCGCCTGTGCCGATCGTCTGGGGCGAGCGGATGCCGAGCACTTCGCAGGCATTATCGGCCCAATCGATGCGGTCAGTCAGGACGTGCCACGTGTAGGCCGTTTCCTGGACGGCGGACAGAATGCCGAGGAGGTCCAGATCCGAGCTGGGTGTAGCCGCGCTTGCGTCCGTACGCGATGCATCTTCCGGGAGCCGGCTGCTGCCAGATGGCTCGCCTCCAGCCACTATGCGCCGAACAGATGCGCTAGCGTCGGCGATATCGCGAGCTGATGACACGGCACGAGAATCCGTTCTTGGAGCGTCGGTCTACGGCCGTGTCCGGCCGGGACTCGGGGACGCTCAGGCGAAAAACCGTACCGGCAAGAGGTTAACAAGCAATCAAGCCGCCCCGGCCGATCGCTACGGCCAGGGCGAACAGTAAATGATCTATGTTCAGTGATGGCGGAGAAGTCAGGCGGCCTCTCAGTGATCGCCGATATTCAGATCGCGCCGGGCCGTGCGGATGCCGATCATGAAGCCCGCTACAACGTCGATGAAGGTGGCGATCATGATGAAAAAGAACACGGATGTCGCGGCCTGCTCCACGAGCAGGAACTCGACGAGGCAGGCGATGAACACGAGCATCGACAAGCCGTGATCGAGCAGCGAGGACGACGCAGTGTAGGTGGATTTAATAAGCTCGAAGAAAAGCAGGAACATGGTGATCAGAATGAGGAGATCACCCATCGAAAAGCGCCACCGCGCGCCGCCGACCATGGGCAGCTCGAAGAGCACCTTGCGCAACACATCGTCGGCGTGAGCGCTGCCGCTGAACAGCACGACGATGTTGTAGAGAATAAACGAGATGACAATCAGCGGCAGAGCCCTGAGCGACATGGAGTTCTCCCTCGTTATGCCGCTGCAGCGGCTAGTGTCCCGCTTCCGAAGTTCGCCCCACTTCGACGCTGGCGTCCCAAGCGAACTTCGGAAGCAAAAGGGACACTAGAGTCATAGCTTTGATCGTGTGCTTCAGGTCGAGAAATTCGCTTTTCACCGAGCCGAGAGGTGCGGCGAATACTCGATCATCACACGTACTCACCGCGCTACCGTGCGAATATGGCCGGATGAGGCCGCTGGAAGCCATGACGCCATCGGAAATTCCGATGCGGTCTTATGCGGTGAAGCCGGCGGCCGGGAGATGGCCGCGGCTGCTCAGACCTCGCTCTTCGCCGGTAGGATCTGACGATCCCGGTAGGTACCGGCCTTGAGGTCGATATGGTGCGGGCGGCGGATGTTGCCGGTCTTCTTGTCCTCGACGAGCGCCGGGGCCGAAAGTGCATCGGCGGAACGGCGGGTGCCGCGCTTCATCCGCGACACTTTCTTCCTGGGGACGGCCATGTTCGTACTCTCCTGTGCGCAGTGCCCCGCTCGGCATCTGCGGGCGGCGGCCTCAAGCTGGCGCGGTCCTTGGGAACAGCGGCCGAGGCTTGAAATTGGGGTTTATTGCGATCGGCGGTGCCTCAGGGGCCAACCCCGCGATTGGGCCGGCTTATAGCGCCTTTGCTGGGCCTTGGCCAGCGGTTGTTTCCTGGGTTTGGAACCCCTGGAGCGTCCACCTCCGGCGCCTGACCCGAGCTCATCAGGGGACGAGCTTGTAGCCCCCCATTTCGGTGATCAGTAGTTCGGCGCTCGAGGGATCCTTCTCGATCTTCTGGCGCAGCCGGTAAATGTGCGTCTCGAGCGTGTGCGTCGTGACGCCGGCGTTGTAGCCCCACACCTCGTGCAGCAGAACGTCGCGCGTAATGACCTTTTCGCCGGCCCGATAGAGATACTTGAGGATCGATGTCTCCTTCTCCGTCAGCCGGATCTTCTTGCCAGCGCCGTCGATCAGCACCTTGGAGGCCGGTTTGAACGTGTAGTGCCCGATGGAGAAGACGGCGTCCTCGCTCTGCTCGTGCTGGCGAAGCTGGGCGCGCACGCGCGCCAGCAGCACAGCGAACTTGAAGGGTTTCGTCACATAATCGTTAGCGCCGGCATCGAGCCCGAGAATGACGTCGGAATCGGCGGCATTGCCGGTCAGCATGATTATCGGACTCTTGAATCCGGCTTTGCGCATGACTTTGCAGGCCTCGCGTCCGTCCATGTCCGGAAGCCCGACGTCCAGCAGCACGAGATCGAGGCGCGTCTCACGCGCGATCTCGATGCCCTGGCCCGCGGTGCCGGCGGTCAGGATGTCGAACTCGTCGTGAAGCGCGAGCTGGTCTTTGAGAGAAGCACGAAGCTCCTCGTCGTCGTCGACGAGCAAGACCGTACGTGCCGTACTCATGTGGCAACGCTCCCAATTGGCGAATTTTGTGGGCGCAGCATATCACTGGTTGCCCAATGGAAACAGCTACCGGGGAAAAGATGGCAATCAGGAGTCCATGCACCCGCGATTCCAGCGACGCCATGCCGCGTTATTGCCGGCGGTTGCAGGTCCATGCGCGCTCGCGTTCGGCCACACGGGGATGGCTCCACATGGGGCCGCTGCTTCTGCCCTGCGCCTTGGGCCGGATCGGTCGATCCAATCGTAAACGCGAAGGTGATGGAGCCACCCCGAGCGGGACCTGGCGGATGATGGCGGTGCTTTATCGCGCCGATCGCATTCGAAGACCGCATACGGCTTTGCCGATGCGCGCCCTCAAAGCGAACGATGGGTGGTGCGATGCCGTCGGCGACGGCAACTATAATCGGTGGGTGCGCCATCCCTATCCCGCCCGTGCCGAACGTCTGTGGCGCGAGGATGCTCTTTACGATGTGATCGTCGTGCTGGACCACAACAGAATGCCTCGGGTTCAAGGTGCCGGCAGCGCCATCTTCATTCATGTGGCGAGGCCGGGATATCGCCCGACGGAAGGTTGCATCGCCCTCATGCAGCGCCATCTGCTTCTGATGCTCGCCAGGGTAGGGCGCGGGGCTCGTGTAGCTGTCGGTTGAACTGAGAGGCCGCGGGGTGAGCGACGACACTGGGGGAGCAATCGTCTCAGATCCCGCGGCCCGGCACCACAAGGGTGCGGTGCCGTCCGGCGCCCGGGAAAAGCTCGTCTCGCCGGGGGTATCTAAGAGTCGATTGGGACCGCTCTCGGAGCAGTCCCAATCAATGTCACTTCAAGTGTGGGGAAGCCCTTAGGCATCCCCAAATATCTTCATCAGGGCACGGTCTCGCCGTGGAGACGGGCATCGAGACCCTCGACCTCGGTCTGCTCATCGACGCGAAGGCCCATGAACAGCTTGATGACCATCAGGATCACGAAGGTCGCGACGGCGCACCACACGATCGTGGCGATCGTGCCGTAGAACTGCGTCCAGACCTGCGCAGGATTGCCTTCGAGAAGGCCGCTCTTGCCCTCACCGCCGACCCAGGCAACGGCGAACACGCCGGTCAGGATCGCGCCGGTGAAGCCGCCGACGCCGTGGATGCCGAAGACGTCGAGGCTGTCGTCATAGCCGAGCATCCGCTTAATGCCGGTCGAGGCGATGAAGCATACGACACCGCCGATGAGGCCCATGATGAGGGCGCCCTTCGGATCGACGAAACCGGCTGCCGGCGTAATGACGACGAGACCTGCAATGGCACCCGAAGCAATGCCGAGCACGCTCGGCTTGCCGTGCGTAACCCATTCGGCGAACATCCAAGCGAGCGCCGCAGCGGCCGCGCAGATCTGCGTCACGAGGATTGCCATGGCAGCCGAGTCGTTCGCTGCACCGGCCGAACCGCCGTTGAAGCCGAACCAGCCAACCCACAGGAGCGACGCACCAATCACCGTGTAAACAAGGTTATGCGGCGCCATATTCTCGGCGCCGTAGCCCTTGCGGCGGCCTAGGACGATGGCTGCCACGAGGCCTGCGATGCCCGAGTTGATGTGCACGACCGTGCCGCCGGCAAAGTCCATCACGCCAGCAGTGCCGAGGAAGCCGCCGCCCCACACCCAGTGGCAGACCGGTGCGTAGACGATGATCAGCCAGAGCGTAATGAAGACCAGGAAGCTCGAGAACTTCATGCGGTCGGCCACCGCGCCGGCGATGAGAGCCGGCGTGATGATGGCGAACGTCATCTGGAACGTGGCGAAAAGCGACTCCGTGATCGTCAGCGGAGCAAACAAACCGTCCTTCGTCATGCCGGCGAAGAACATCTTGCTGAAGCCGCCATAGTAGGCGTTGAACTCGCCGCCGTCGCCGAACGCGATCGAGTAGCCGACAACCATCCATACGATGGTGAGGAGGCAGGCAGCCGCGAAGGACTGCATGACCGTGGCGAGCGCATTCTTCTTTCGCACCATGCCGCCGTAGAAGAGCGCGAGACCGGGAATGGTCATCATCAGGACGATGACCGTCGAGGTCAGCATCCAAGCCATGTCGCCGCTGTTCATTGTGGCGGGCGGAGCGGCCGCCTGTGCCAGCGCGGGCAGCGCGGTGGTCATGCTGACCATGGCCCATGCGGCGGCTAGGGCCGCTACGCTGGTTATCGAACGAATGCATGTCTTCATGGGTCTATTTCCTGCCACCAGTCCAGTTAGAGGTTTGAGCTTCAGCAAGGCGACGCGCCGGCCGCATTGTCCCCCGTCCGCCAATGGCAGGCCGGCCGGTGGCGAGCGCGACGTCGGTTTGATCAGAGTGCGTTGTCGTCCGTCTCACCCGTGCGGATGCGCAGGGTATGCTCGATGGCTGAGACGAAGATCTTGCCGTCCCCGATCTGGCCAGTCTTGGCAGCAGCGGCGATAGCGGCGACGGCCTTGTCGACCTCCGCTCCGGTCACGGCGACCTCGATCTTGATCTTGGGAAGGAAGTTCACGGCGTACTCGGCGCCGCGGTAGATTTCGGTATGTCCCTTCTGACGGCCATACCCCTTGACCTCAGAAACAGTCATACCCTGCAGCCCGAGGTCCGTCAGCGCCGAACGCACCTCCTCGAGCTTGAACGGTTTGATGATTGCAGTGATGAGCTTCATGGCCATTCGACCTCGCGTCTTGGCGCCCGTCCGACGAAGCAGCAGACGTGCGCGTTCCAGAACCTGCGCAAAGCAGGTCCTTGGTTAAGACTCAAGGGCCGTGCCAATTTCGTAATGTTTCGCTAATGCATTGATATATATGGCGGGAAAAAGAAGCTCCATACGGAGCGATGGCCTTTTGGGCAGTCATATTTGCCTAAGAAACAGGCAAAAACGTCGTTTTGCACGTTAGCTGACCACGAACCCCGTCGGCTGCCGCCGCATCAGGCCTTCTTGCGTGGTCGACGCGACAAGGAGTCCCTCGCGCGTATAGACGCTGCCGCGGCAGAACCCCCGCGCGCCGAATGCCGAGGGGCTATCCTGGGCATACAGGAGCCATTCGTCGGCGCGGAAGGGCCGGTGGAACCACATGGCATGGTCGAGGCTCGCGAGTTGCAGATCCTTGTCGAACATCAGCTTGCCATGGGCGATCAACGCCGTATCGAGCAGCGTGAAGTCCGAGGCATAGGCAAGGACGCACTGGTGCAGGGGAAAGAAGTCCGGAAGCGGCTTGGTCGCGCGCATCCATATGAGCTGGCGCGGTTCGCGATCGTCACGGCCGAAGTAGCGCGAGACGTCCACTGGTCGGATCTCGATCGGGCGCTCCCGCTCCCAGTACTTGCGCATGTTCTCGGGGAGCTTATCGAGCATCCGCTCCTTGAGGTCGTGCTCGTTGGGCAGTTCCTCGGGTGGGGGCGCCTCGGGCATGGGGGCGTGGTGATCGTATCCTTCCTCGTGCTTGTGGAAGGAAACGCCCATGGAGAACATGGTACGTCCGTGCTGGATGCCCCTCACGTGCCGTGTCGTGAAACTCCCGCCGTCACGGCTGCGCTCCACGTCGTAGATGATCGGCTCGGCCGGATCGCCCGGGAGAAGGAAGTAGGCGTGGAGGGAGTGCGCAACGCGCTCCTTCGGCACCGTCCTGACGGCCGCGACAAGCGCCTGGCCAAGAACCTGACCACCGTAGACCCGCTGCCAGCCCGCGCTCGGCCCGCGACCACGAAACAGGTTCTGCTCCAGCCGCTCGAGGTCCAGAATGGCAACAAGATCATCGACAGCGCTGGTCTCGGACGCTTTCTTTCGGGCCATGACGGCGGCATCCTTGGGATCGGTTGGCCGGGCGGATCGGCGGGCGATCTACCCTCTACAGCATAAAGTCGGAGCGCGGCATGCGCGATCATGATGTTCTAATCGCTGGGGGTGGGCTGACCGGCCTCGTCCTGGCGCGGACGCTCGCCGGTGTATTCGGTGGCGGGGCGCGCATCGCCGTCCTGGATGCTGGTGGGGGCGGCGAGCGTCTCGACCCGCGGAGCTATGCACTCTCGGCGGGCTCGCGCCGGCTGCTCGAGACGATCGGAGTCTGGGCAGGCGTCTCGGAAGAGGCTCAGCCGGTTAGCGGCATCGACATCACGGATTCGAGCCTGACGGATGCCATCCGGCCGATCCTGTTGAGCTACGACACGAGCGTGGGAGAGGGCGAGCCTGGCATGTGGATCGTGCCCTCAGATGCGCTCCATAAATCGGCGCTTGCGGTCGTCGCGAACACCTTGGGGATCGCGCGGATATCGGGCACGGCGGCAGGTTTCGCCGCCGATACGGCCGGGATCACGGTTCGATTGACCGACGGATCATCGCGCGTCGCCGGGTTGGTGGTCGCCTGCGATGGTCGCGCGTCGCCGCTGCGCGCTGCCGCCGGAATCAAAATTGTCGAGCAGAAATTCGCCCAGACCGGCATTGTCGCGACAGTGCGGCACGAGCGGCCGCACGGCGGCCGGGCGGTCCAGCATTTTCTCCCGGCAGGTCCGTTCGCGATTCTGCCGCTGACCGGAAACCGCGCGTGCGTGACCTGGACCGAGGCGGAAGGCGAGGCCGCGCGCATTCTGGCACTCGACGATGCGGGATTTCTCGGTGAGCTCGAGAAGCGCTTCGGCTATCGGCTCGGTGCGCTGGAGCTTGCAGGCCCGCGTGGGAGCTGGCCACTTGCCATGCACCTCGCGCGCGAGCTGATTGCGCCGAGGTTCGTGCTTGCGGGCGATGCGGTGCGCGGCGTGCACCCGATCGCCGGCCAGGGCCTCAATCTCGGTTTGCGCGATGTTGCGGCGCTCAGCGAGTGTCTCGTCGATGCCGTGCGCGTCGGTCTCGATGTCGGTGATGCGACGGCACTCGAGCGCTACGCCCGCTGGCGGCGCTTCGATGGTGCGGCTTCGGCGGCGGCGTTCGGTGCGCTGAATGCACTCTTCTCGCAGGACAATGCGTTGCTGCGCTCGGTGCGCGATGCCGGGCTTGGCGTCGTCGATCGCTTGCCGGGGCTCAAGCGTGCAATGGTGAGCGAAGCCGCCGGACTGACGGGCGATGTGCCGAAGTTGCTGAAGGGGGAGGCTTTGGCCGTCTGATCAGGTCGCTGGCGATCGCGCCTCTTCGAGCGGCCGGCAGTACGTTTCGCGCATGGCGAGCGTGCAGAGGAAGCCGATCACGCAGGCGACGATAATGGCGCTGAGCGCAAGACGATAAGCGTCGGGATCGTAAAGGCGCGCGCCGGCCGCCATCTGGCCCTTCCAGTTCAGGTCGAGCAGCCATCCGAGCAGCGGCTGGAAGAGTGCACCGGCGCCGGTGACCGTTCCATTGACGATCCCGATGGCCGTGGCGCTGAGCGTCTGCGGATTGTTCTCGCGCGCTGCCGCGAAGCCGGTGATCTGTGATGCGCCGCCGAAGCCGCACAGAAAACAGAGTGCCATCAGCGCCGGGATGGAAAGACCCGGCACGTAGAGAATGGCCGACATGGTGGCAACACAGATGACGAGGCCGAGCATGAAAGGTGCGCGGCGACGGCCGATGTGGTCGGACGCCCAGCCGATCAGCGGCGCACCCACGGCCCAGCCGAGAAACATCATCGACGTTATTGAGGCTGCGGCCGTTCGGTCGATGCCAAGGGTCGCTACGAAATACGGCACGCCCCAGAGACCCGAGAAGCCAAGCAGCGGTCCGGTCGTGCCGAGACCGGCAATGGCAATGAGCCAGGTCTGACGGTTGCGCGCGACGCGCCCGAGGCCCGCGAACACCGGAGCTCGCGATCGCGTCTCGTGAGGCCGATCGCGTACTGTCAGCCACGCCGCGATAGCGATCGCAACACCGCCGACGGCAAGCGCAAGCACCGCGCCGCGCCAGTCGAGCGCTTCGACGACGAGGCGAAAGGGCGCCTGTCCGAAAACCCCGCCGAGCATACCCATCATCATCGCGAGCCCGGAGAGAAGGGCGAAGCGCTGGGCGGGAAACCACAGGCCCGCCACCGCCATGGCACCCACGAGGCTGAAAGCCGCCGAGGCGCCGATCACGAATCGGCCGACGGCGACGCCTGTTATGCCGGGACTGAGAGCGAAGATGATGCAGCCGACTCCGCACATGAGGGCGGCCGCCGTCATGAGGCGTCGAGGGCCGAAGCGATCAATCAGCATGCCAACGGGGATCTGCGAGCCGGCATAGCCATAGAAGTAGACGGCCGAGAGATTGCCGATGACGGCACCGCCGACGGCGAGATCGCGCATCATCTCGTCGATCATGACGCTCGGGGCGACCCGCAGGATCCAGGCATAAAAGAAGAACACTGCGCCCGTGGCCCAGCCGAGAAAATGGATCATCGGCAAGGAGTTGGTCCTTTGGATTTGCGGGTTTCCTGCGCCGGGTGCGGCCCTGGACGTGCTTCCGCGGGCCGGCGCGTGCTCATTGCACACTGAGCAGGGTCTTGGGGGCCGTCAACGGCCGGGCTGGAAGAGCCGGTCTGCGCGAAAACGACAGCCTCGATGATGGCTCGCTTGACACATAAAGATATCTTTATATGATTTCTGCCTATCCGGTCCGAAGCTGGAGAAGGATCCCTTATGTCGATGTCGTCGCAGAGCGTCGTTACGATCCTCAAGGCTGCTGCCGAGCCGACGCGGCTGCGCATCCTGCTGCTGCTCGCGGCGAGCGAGCTGAACGTCAAGGATCTGACGCGCATCCTCGGCCAGAGCCAGCCGCGCATCAGCCGGCATCTCAAGCTGCTCGCCGAGGCGGGCCTCATCGAGCGTACGCGCGAGGGAAGTTGGGCCTACTTCCAGCTCGTCGTCGCCGGGCCGGCTGGGGCGCTGTCGCGACGTCTGCTCGACAGCGTCGATCTCGCCGACGCGCAGCTCCAGCGCGACCGCAATCGCGCCGAGGCCGTGAAGCGCGAGCGCGAGACGGCAGCCCAGGCTTACTTCGAACATCACGCCGCGCAGTGGGACGAGATTCGTTCGCTGCACGTGACCGAGAGCGCCGTCGAGACCGCGATGCGGGCTGCGCTCGGCGCGGGGCCCTTCCATCATTTCGTCGATGCAGGCACGGGCACGGGTCGCGTCCTGCAGCTCTTCGCCGATCGTTTCCAGCGCGGCACGGGCATCGACATCAATCACGCCATGCTCGCCTATGCCCGCGCCAAGCTCACGTCAGCGGGTGTCGCGCACGCACGTGTGCGACATGGCGATCTCTATGACCTCGGTCTCGAAGATGGCAGCGCTGACGCCGTGGTCATCCATCAGGTGCTGCACTTCCTCAGCGATCCGGGGCAGGCGATCCGCGAGGCGGCGCGCATTCTGGAGCCGGGCGGTCGACTGCTGATCGTGGATTTCGCTCCGCACGAGCTCGAGTTCCTGCGCGAGACGCAGGCACACGAGCGGCTCGGCTTTCCGCCCGCACAGATTGAGCAGTGGCTGCAGGAAGCCGGGCTCAAGGTGCTGTCGATGAACAAGCTCGCACCGGAGGCGGGCGATCCGGAAGGCAAGCTCACTGTGATGCTGTGGACGGCGGAGCGCCTGCGCGTGCACGCACACAGCCGGCAGACGGAACGCATCTCAAAAGCAGAGGTTGTCGGGTGATGAAGTCAGTCCAGCAATTGCACGAGCGGCGTAGCCGCCTCGTCGGTGACGGCGAGATCACTGTTTCCTTCGAGTTCTTCCCGCCGAAGACCGAGCGCATGGAAGAGGCGCTGTGGACGGCGATCCACCGTCTCGAACCTTTGGCGCCCGAGTTCGTGTCGGTGACGTATGGAGCAGGCGGTTCGACGCGCGAGCGTACGCACTCGACAGTTGCGCGCATCGTCAGCGAGACAAAGCTCGCGCCCGCCGCGCATCTGACATGCGTCGGTGCGACGCGCGAGGAGGTCGACGAGGTCGTGCGCGGCTACTGGGATGCCGGTGTCCGACGTATTGTCGCGCTGCGCGGTGATCCGGCGGCGGGCGTCGGCGCGCGCTACGAGCCGCATCCGGGCGGCTACCAGAGCACCGCCGATCTTGTGCGCGGCATCAAATCGATTGGCAATTTCGATGTCTCCGTCAGTGCCTATCCCGAGAAGCATCCGGAGAGCGCGACCGTCGAGGCTGATCTCGATACGCTGAAATCCAAGATCGACGCCGGCGCCAATCGCGCGATCACACAGTTCTTCTTCGACAACGCGCATTTCCTGCGCTTCCTCGAAGCTGCCCGCAAGCGCGGCATCTGGGCGCCGATCGTGCCGGGGATCGTGCCGATCCACAATTACAAGCAGGTCTCTGGATTCGCGGCGCGCACCGGCGCGAGTGTTCCGGCATGGCTCACGCGCCGCTATGAAGGCCTCGACGACGATCCCGCGACGACGCATCTCGTGGCGGCTGCGGTTGCCGCCGAGCAGGTGCTCGATCTCGTCGACGAGGGCATCCGCCAGTTCCACTTCTACACGCTGAACCGCGCCGATCTCGTCTATGCCATCTGTCATTTGCTCGGACTGCGGCCGCAGCCGAACGGTGCACACGTGCTCGCAAGAGGTGCCGCATGAACGACGCAACCGACAGCATCGTCGATGCCCGTGCGCGCAATGCCCGCATCAAGGCACTGCACGCCGCCGCGCGCGAGCGCATTCTGATCATCGATGGCGCGATGGGCACGATGATCCAGCAGTACAAGCTGGACGAGGCAGGTTATCGCGGCACGCGCTTCGCCAATCATCGGAAGGACGTCAAAGGCAACAACGACCTGCTCGTTCTGACGCAGCCGGCGATCATTCAGAAGATCCACGAGCAGTATCTCGAGGCCGGTGCTGATATCCTCGAGACGAATACCTTCAACGCGCAGCGCATCTCGCTCGCCGACTACGCCATGGAGCCGCTCGCCTACGAGATCAATTTCGAGGCCGCGAAGATCGCGCGGGCGGCGGCTGATCGCTATTCGACACCGGAGCGTCCGCGTTGGGTGGCTGGCGCGATCGGTCCGACTAACCGCACGGCGTCGATCTCCCCGGACGTGAACAATCCGGGGTTCCGCAACACGTCCTTTGACGAGCTGCACGAAGCGTATTCCGAGCAGGCGCGCGGCCTCATCGACGGCGGCTCCGACATCCTCATCATCGAGACGATCTTCGATACGCTCAATGCCAAGGCGGCCGGCGTCGCGGTGCTCGACGTCTACGACGAGAAGGGCATCGAGCTGCCGATCATGATCTCAGGCACGATTACCGACCGCTCCGGGCGCACGCTCTCGGGGCAGACAGCGGAGGCCTTCTGGTACTCCATGCGGCACCTCCAGCCGTTCTCGATCGGGCTCAACTGCGCGCTCGGTGCCGAGATGATGCGACAGTACATCGCCGAGCTCGCAGGTGTCGCGGAAACGCTCGTGTCGGCCTATCCCAATGCGGGTCTGCCGAACGCCATGGGCGAGTACGACGAGACGCCGCACGATATGTCCTGCCATCTCGAGCCCTGGGCGCGCGACGGCCTCGTGAACATCGTCGGCGGCTGCTGCGGTTCGACGCCGGATCACATCCGCCACATCCGCGAGCACGTGGAGAAGTATCCGCCGCGCAAGCCCGCGAAGATCGAGCAGCGCATGCGGCTCTCGGGGCTAGAGCCGTTCGTACATGGGTAGGCGCTACTTCCCAACGAACGCGCGGTAGTCCTCGACGCTTGTGCGCGGGATGATGAAGACCTTGTCGTCGTCACTGCCCGTGATGTCGAAGGACTTGCTCTCGTCGTCGCCACCACCGCATTCGCTGGACACACGGATGCGTTCGAGCCGCACGAGCAGCTCTGCGCCATCCTTGCGCGACTCGACAGTGACGCCGCCGCCATCGCAGTCGATGCCGCACCAGATGGGCTTGCTGGCAATGCGCTTCTGCTCCCCGGGCGGCATATGCGAGAAACCACACTCGCCGGCGGTCTTTGCGATCTCAGGCTTGCCCTTGAGCTTGGCGGAGAAGTCGAAGTTGTAGATGTAGCGGACGATCTCGCCCTTTTCCTCGGGCGCCATGCGCTCGACGTTCACGCAAAGAGCGATTGCTTCGACGCGCTGCTTCGGGCGCGCCTTGAGGTGAGCCGTATCGTAGCGACGAAGAAAGCAGCTTTCGGCCTTGTCCTGCGCGGGTGCGAGCAGGAGGAGTCGCTTGTCGAAGCCGGGTTGCAGGTCGGATTGGGCGAAGGCCGGCGTCGCCGACAGAGCAGCGAGCAAAACGACGACGGCGGGCTGTTTCATTCGGCGATCCATGGACTGAGTTTCTGCAAGTTCAGCACCGGATCGGTAAAGCCGAAGTTAGGCGACAAGGTTACTTCGCCGCCGGGGTCACGATCCCGCGCGCAATGAGGTCATCGGAAGCGGTGGCGCCATATCCCAGCTCGATAAGGATCTCGCGACCGTGCTCGCTGATCTTCGGCGGATTGAGGCGCGTGCCGAGACGTCGGCCGGCAAGCTCGATCGGCAGCGCTGGTGTTACAGTCTCGGTGCCATCCGGAAGTGTCAGTGGTAGCAGCCCGCCGGACTCCTTCAAGTGCGGGTCGTCGAACAGCTCATGGGGCTTGGCTATCGGCGCATAGGGGAGACCCGCGGCGGCGACCTTCGCTTCGAGGTCGTCGCGCTTCCATTGCGCGAATTGCTCGCGAACGAAGGGCAAAAAGACTTCGCGGTTATTCGCCCGCATGGCGTTGGTCTTCAACCGCTCGTCCGCGAGGAGGTGAGCGAAGCCAAACTCGTCGCAGAAGATCTTCCATTGCGTTTCGGTCACGACTGCAAGAAAGAGCTGGCCATCAGCGCAGTCGAACACGTTGTAGATTCCCCAGGCGGCCTGGAGACGCTGTGGCATTGGGGCCGCGGGCGTGCCTGTAACGACATACTGCATCATGTGCTGGCCGACCAGGAACGCGCAGTTTTCATAGAGTGCGCTCTGAACGAGCTGCCCTTTGCCGGTACTATCGCGCTCGCGCAGCGCTGCAAGGATGCCGATCGCGGCGAACATGCCGCCCATGACGTCGTTGACCGAAGCACCCGCGCGAAGCGGCTGGCCGAGCGGGCCTGTCATGTAGGCAAGGCCAGCCATCATCTGCACGACCTCGTCGAGGGCTGCGCGCTTGTCGTAGGGGCCGGAGAGAAAGCCCTTGAGCGAGCAGTAGACGAGGCGCTCGTGTGATTTCTTCAGAGCTTCATAACCAAGGCCGAGCGCGTCCATGGCGCCGGGCCGGAAATTCTCCGTGAGCACGTCGGCGGAAGCGATGAGCTTCTTCGCGATCTCCATGCCCTCCGGCGTCTTCATATCGAGAGCAAGCGAGCGCTTGTTGCGGTTGTAGGTTGCGAAAAAACCCGCGCCCGAGCCAACCATGCGCCGCGTGTTGTCGCCGTTCGGCGCCGGCTCGACCTTGATCACGTCGGCCCCGAGATCGCCGAGGATCAGGCCGCAGGTCGGGCCCATGATGACGTGGCAGAACTCGACCACGCGGACACCCGCGAGCGGCAGATCATTGGCGGGCATGGCGGCGATCATCTCCCTGGGCGCGGAGCTGTCCTGCAGCGCCTCGCGTTTCTTGACACCTGCAGCACGGGGCCATTTGATGCCCCCGGAACTCAATGAATATAGAACATGAGGCCGCTCGGCGCGCCAAGTCTCCTGCGGGTTCAGGAGACGCATGGCCCGCATGTGGCGCCCGAGGGAGGACAAGGATGAACCTGTTCGCGCCGCCGGCCACCATTCGGGCCGAAATCTTCTCGCGGATGCCCGATGCCGTGCGACGCCCCAAACGCTCGCAATGGGGTGACTTCAACAAGGCCGGTCAGCCGGTCGACTGCTTCCTCGAGGGGCCGAGCTTCGATGCCGACGGACATCTGGTCGTCACCGACATTCCGCACGGGCGTATCTTCAAGGTCTCGCCTTCGGGCACCTGGTCGCTGGTGGCGGAGTACGACGGCTGGCCGAACGGCCTCAAGTTCCACGCCGACGGCCGCGCGTTCATCACGGACTACAAGCGCGGAATCATGACGCTCGACATGGCGAGCGGACAGGTGACGCCGCTCATCGAGACTATCCGCTCGGAGAGCTTCAAGGGCGTCAATGATCTGCACTTCGCGATGAACGGCGATCTCTATTTCACTGATCAGGGCCAGACCGGACTGCACGATCCGACCGGGCGCGTCTATCGCTACACGGCGTCGGGCCAGCTCACGTGCCTCGTGAATACGATCCCTAGTCCCAACGGCATCGTGCTCGACTTGCATGAGCGCGTTGTCTACGTGGGCGTTACGCGCGCCAATGCTGTCTGGCGCATTCCGCTGATGATCGACGGCGGCGTGTCCAAGGTCGGCCTCGCGATCCAGCTCTCGGGTGGTCTCGGTGGGCCGGACGGCATCGCGCTCGATGCGGAAGGCGGTCTCGTGGTCGCGCACATCGGTCTCGGCGTGTGGCGCTTCGATCATCTGGGACGGCCGACGCACTTCATCGAGCCGCCTGTCGGGCACTTCGTCACCAACATCGCCTTCAAGGGAAAGCAGCTCTTCATGACGGAGTCGGAGACCGGGCACATTCTCGTGGCCGACATGCCCTATGCCGGCAAGCCCATGTTCGGACCGAAAGCTGGAGGCTGATCACCATGATGCGATCCAAGCTGTTCGTGCCGGGAAGTCGGCCGGAGTTCTTCGAGAAGGCCATGCGCTCGGCTGCCGATGCGCTGACGTTCGACCTCGAGGATGGTGTGGCGCCAGCTCAGAAACCGGCAGCGCGCCGAGCGATCGGAGACTTCCTGCGCGGCCTCGGGAGTCCGCAAGAGAAGCTCATGATCGTGCGCACGAACGGCGTCACTCACGCCGACTTCTCAGAGGATGTCGATGCGGTGCTGTGCGCGCGCCTCGACTACATCAGCCTGCCGAAGCTCGAGAGCGCTGAAGATGTCGAGCGCGCCGTGCTGGTCATAGAGGCGGCCGAGAAGCGCAAAGGCTTTGATCGCGCGATAGGCATTCTCGCGACAGTCGAAAGCCCGAAGGGCTTGAGGCTCGCCTACGAGATTACGAGCGCGGACAAACGAGTCGCTGCGTTGCAGGTCGGCCTCGCGGACCTCTTCGCACCCTTGCGCATCGAGCGGCACGCGGCAGCGTTGGGGCCTGTGCGCTTCGCCGTGAAGATGGCGGCGGCAGAAGCAGGCGTGCCGGCCTACGACACCGTGTGGACCGATGTGAACGATCGCGCGGGCTACGAGCGCGATGCGCGCGATGCCCTCGCCATGGGCTTCCTCGGCAAGAGCTGCATTCACCCGACACAGGTCGATATCGCCAATCGCGTTTTCTCGCCGAGCGAGAAGGATGTTGCCTGGGCACAGAAGGTGCTGGCTGCCGGCGAGCTGCCAGAGAACGTGGGCAAGGGTGCCTTCACTGTCGACGGCCAGATGGTCGATGAGCCATTCTTCCGCGAGGCCCGCGCCACTATCGCCCTTGCGCGACGGCTGAAGCTCGTTTCATAGAAGCGCGCGAACGCGCTTGGACTTGCACATCGAAGCTTGTCTGTGACTTGCGTTCAATGAACCGCATTCAATGAAAGACGGCTTCGCGTGATCCTGTTCCCGGCGATCGACCTCAAGGACGGCCAGTGCGTCCGCCTCAAACACGGCGAGATGAGCTCGGCGACCATCTTCAACGACGACCCTGGCGCGCAGGCACGCACATTCGAGCAGCAAGGCTTCCGCTATCTGCACATTGTCGATCTCGATGGTGCCTTTGCGGGGAAGCCCGCGAACGTAGCCGCCGTTGAATGCATCCTCGCGAGCATCAGCATTCCGGCTCAACTCGGCGGTGGCATCCGCGATATGGCCACGATCGAGGCCTGGCTCGGCAAGGGCATCGCGCGCGTGATCCTCGGCACGGTGGCCGTGCGCAATCCGGCACTGGTGCGGGAAGCCTGCAAGACGCACCCCGGTCGCGTCGCCGTCGGCATCGATGCGAAGGGAGGCAAGGTCGCGGTTGAAGGCTGGGCCGAGACGAGCGAGCTGACGGCGATCGAGTTGGCAAAGCGCTTCGAGGACGCAGGCGTCGCTGCCATCATCTACACGGACATCGAGCGCGACGGCGTGCTCAAGGGATTGAACCTGCCGGGGACGGTGGCGCTCGCGCGCGAGACCTCGATCCCGGTCATCGCGTCTGGTGGACTGGCCTCCATGGCCGACATCGATGCGCTGCTCGCACCGGAGTGTGCGATCCTCGCCGGCGCCATCTCCGGTCGCGCTCTCTACGATGGCCGCATTGATCCAGCGGAAGCTCTGAAACGACTTGCGGCGGCCCGCTGAGGCCGCCGCATCGAATGCGTCAGAGCTTGCAGCTTCAACCTTGCGGACCACCCATCAGGCGCAGGCGGATGTAGTCGAGCTGATCGAAGTTGCCGTACTTGATCTGCAGCACGCCGCTCTCGCCCGAGCCTCGCCGGATCTCGACCTTCAAGCCGAGTATGTCCGCAAGCTCCTTCTCGAAAGCCTTCGTGTCAGCGTCCTTGTCGCGCACGCGTCGCGTCGTCTGCACCGTCTCCGTGCCGGCCTGCACGAGCGCTTCGACATCGCGCACGTTCATCTGGCTATCGACGATCTTCTTAGCGATCGCCTCGGCATCATCGCGGCCAACGAGCGCGCGCGCATGACCTGCTGAGATCTTGCCATCCTCTACCATGCCCTGCACGGTCATCGGCAGCTTGAGCAGGCGCAGCGTGTTCGCAAGATGGCTGCGGCTCTTGCCGATCACCTCGGCGAGACGCTCCTGCGTATAGGCGTACCGCTCGATCAGCTCTTGATAGCCCGCCGCCTCTTCGATCGGGTTCAGATCGGCGCGCTGGACGTTCTCGATGATCGCAAGCTCGAGCACTTCCTGATCTACGAGATCGCGCACGATGACCGGCACCGTATGCAGGCCGGCGCGCTGGGAAGCACGCCAGCGGCGCTCGCCGGCGACGATCTCGTAGCTGTTGCTGGCACCCGGCTCCGGCCGCACGAGGATCGGCTGTACGAGGCCCTTCTCGCGAATCGAGTCCGCAAGCTCGGACAGCTCATCTTCCTTGAAGGTCTTGCGCGGGTTGAGCTTGCCGCCGCGGATCTGCTCGATGGGCACCATGCGCTGCTCGCCCTCGGGCGGTATGCGCGGCTGCGTGACCGGCGCATCGCCGATCAGCGATGCCAATCCGCGACCGAGCCGGCTTTTCTGCAATGGCGCATTCATCTCGAAACTTCCCCCGCTTCCCTCTGTATTCGTTTGCCTTTGCCGGCCATCTCACGCCGCCTTGTATTGGCGCTCGCGCTCGATGATCTCCGTGGCGAGCCGGATGTAGGCCTGGCTGCCCGCGCACTCGTAGTCGTAGAGGAGGATCGGCTTGCCGTGCGACGGCGCCTCCGCGACCTTGATGTTACGCGGGATCATCGTGTCGTAGACCTTGGGACCGAAGAACTCGCGCACGTTCTCCGCGACCTCGCGCGAGAAAGCGGTGCGCGCGTCGTGCATGGTGAGAACGACGCCCTGGATCTCGAGGCCCGGATTGAGAGTCGATCGGATCTGGTCGATCGAATCCTTGAGCTGCGAGATGCCTTCGAGCGCGAAGAATTCGCACTGCACGGGCACCAGCACCGCGTTCGCCGCCACGAGCGCATTGAGCGTCAGCAGGTTCAGTGACGGCGGGCAGTCGATCAGGACGTACGTGAAAGGCTGCTCGCCAGCCTTCGCACGCTGCTCGGCGATGAGTGCGGTAACAGCATCGCGCAAGCGATAGGGCTTGGCGCCATCCACCATCAGCTCGGACTCGAGGCCGACGAGATCGGAGTTCGCCGAGACGATCGAAAGGCCGGGGACAGCGGTCGGCAGTCGGGCGGCACTGAGCGAGGCTTGGCCAGTCATCACGTCGTAGGAGGTGATATGGCGGGCCTCGGGCGCGATGCCGACGCCGGTCGAGGCGTTGCCCTGCGGATCGAGGTCGATGATCAGCACGTTCTCGCCGACAGCGGCGAGCGCCGTGCCGAGGTTGATGGCTGTCGTCGTTTTGCCGACGCCGCCCTTCTGGTTTGTGATGGCCAGGATGCGCAAGCCGTGCGTCCCAGGGTATTTGCCAGTCACGGGCCTAGCCCTCCGTTATCGCTCGCGGGTGCCGGACGAGAACAATCCGGGCGGCCTCATCCGTGAGGCTCGGGACCGTCCCGACATCGAACGCCCAGGTATCGCGCGCTTCCTCGATCTCGGATTCCGCAGCCCGCCCCTTGGGGAATATCCCAATGGTATCATCACCAAAGAAAGGCAGGCTCAGGGAGATCAGGCGCACCAGAGGCGCCAACGCACGCGCGCTCACCACGTCAACCGGCACCAGCATACCTTGAGTCGCGATTTGTTCTATGCGGGCCGTCTGAATCTCCACAGTGATTCCGGTCTGGCGGGCCACCTCGGCGAGGAAGGCGGACTTGCGCCGATCGCTCTCGACCAGAGTAACGCGCGTACCGGCACCGTGGAGCATGATCGCGACCACGAGCCCGGGGAAGCCGCCGCCGCTGCCGAGGTCGAGCCAAGACCGGGGCGCCGGGGGCGCCAAGGCGACGATCTGGGCGCTGTCCGCAATGTGCCGGTGCCAGACCTCGGCAAGAGTTGCATTGGCGACCAGATTGATCCGTGGTTGCCATTGAGCCAGCAGCGAGACGTAAATCTTCAGTTGATCGATGGTTTCACGTGAAACAATGAAGGCCCGGGCGAAGTCCTCAGGCCCGGATATCAGGCTCGGGAGGGGGCCAGTCGGGCGGTTCATCAGGCCCGCCGCTTCGTGGTTTTGCGGATATGGGCCAGGAGCAGGAGAAGCGCCGACGGCGTCATGCCGTCGATCCGGCCGGCGTGAGCGAGGGTCGCTGGCCGGTGCCGTTCCAGCTTGTGGACGATCTCGTTGGAAAGACCGCTGATGCCGCCGAAATCCATATCCGCCGGGATATGGCGCGCTTCCTCGCGCTGGAGGACCGCCACGTCCTCGGCCTGGCGGGCGACGTACGAGGCATAGCGCGCATCGACTTCAAGCTGACGAGTGATCGGGGCGTCAAGGCCACCGATCTCGGGCCAGATGGCACTCAGGCGCGCGAGATCGATGCCGGGGTAGGCCAGCAGCTCGAAGGCCGTGCGTCGGCGGCCGTCGCGGTTGATCTCCAGGCCATGGGCCGCAGCCTGGTTCGGGCTGAGGCTCAGGCCATCCAGGAGGGTGCGGCCGGCTCCCAAGGCTTCGCTGCGCTGGGCGAAGGCGGCGCGGCGATCGGGTCCGACACAGCCGAGACTGATCGCGAGGGGTGTCAGGCGCTGATCGGCATTGTCGACGCGCAGGCGCAGGCGGAACTCGGCTCTCGAGGTGAACATTCGGTAGGGCTCGGAAACTCCGCGCGTCACGAGATCGTCGATCATCACGCCGAGATAGGCCTCGGTACGGGAGATCGTGACACTCTCGCCGCCGCCGGCATAGCGCGCCGCATTGAGACCCGCGAGCAGGCCCTGGGCGGCGGCCTCTTCGTATCCAGTCGTGCCGTTGATCTGGCCGGCGAGATAGAGGCCGGGCAGCCGCTTGACCGCAAGCGTCGGCCACAGCTCGCGCGGATCGACGTAATCATACTCGATGGCATAGCCGGGACGGCGGATCTCGACGCGCTCCAGGCCAGGGATCGTGCGCAGAAAGGCCTCCTGGATCTCAGCCGGCAGCGAGGTCGAGACACCGTTCGGGTAGATCGTGTCGTCGTCGAGGCCCTCGGGCTCGAGGAAGATCTGGTGGCCGGCGCGGTCGGCGAAGCGGACGACCTTGTCCTCAATGGAGGGGCAGTAGCGCGGACCGACGCTCTGGATGGCGCCCGAATACATGGGTGCGCGGGCCAGATTGGCGCGGATGATCTCGTGCGTGCGCTCGGTCGTCGTGGTGATGCCGCAGGAGATCTGGGGCTGAGTGATCCGCTCCGTCAGGAAAGAAAAGGGCACGGGATCGTCGTCGCCAGGCTGCATGTCGAGGATCGCCCAGTCGATGGTCGGGCCGGCGAGGCGGGCGGGCGTGCCGGTCTTGAGGCGGCCCATGCGGAGATCCAGCGTGGCGAAACGTTCCGCAAACTTGACCGCCGGAGCAGCGCCGAAACGTCCTGCGGGGATACGCGTCTCGCCCATGTGAATGAGGCCACGCAGGAAGGTGCCGGTGGTAACGACGACGGCGCCTGTTCGCAGCGCGCGGCCGTCTGCGAGAACGACGCCCGCAACGCGGCCGTCTTCCACCTGAAGATCGTCCACGCCGCCTTCAATAACCGTTAGCCCTTCCGTCGCGGCGATCGCAGCCTGCATGGCCTGACGGTAGAGCTTGCGATCCGCCTGGGCGCGGGGGCCCTGGACGGCGGGCCCTTTGGAGCGGTTGAGTAGGCGGAACTGGATGCCGGCCTGGTCGGCGACGCGGCCCATGAGGCCGTCCATGGCATCGACCTCGCGGACGAGGTGCCCCTTGCCCAGCCCCCCAATGGCGGGATTGCAGGACATCTCCCCGACGGTGGCAGCGCTGTGGGTGACGAGGGCCGTGCGAGCGCCCATGCGCGCGGCTGCCGCCGCGGCCTCTACGCCCGCGTGGCCGCCACCAACGACGATGACATCGTAGGTCGCCTCGGTCATGTCCCGTGCTGCTCAGAACGCCTGATCTGTTGCGAGGGCAGAGCCATACGGCAATCCGCGCACGCGGTCAAAGCTGGCGCGTCGACGCGCTCAGGCCCACACCTCAGGTATAGTGGACGAGGCGCTTTCCAGGCAGGAGCTCGTAGGCCGTCTTGTAGCGGGGAAGGGCTGCGAGCCGACCGAGCCACGCATGAATCGCCGGATGACTGGCGGCGAAGTCATAGCCATGCTCGTCACTCGGAAAGTGCAGATAGGCGTGCATGGAGAAGTCGGCGATCGTGGGCTTGTCGCCAGTGACGAAGGCTGCGGCGGCGACCTTCTGCTCGAGAATGCCGAGATAGTCGTCGATGCGCCGGCGCAGGAAGGCGAGCACCTGCGGATCGGGCGTCGGCGTGAACGTGCGCAGGAAGCGATAGGTCGCCATGGTGCCCGTGAGCTTGTGATTGTCCCAGAAGAGCCAGCGCAGGATCTCGTTCCTCTCTTCGGGGGTCTCGCCGCCGAAGCGTCCATAGCGGTCCGCGAGCCGGAGGAGAATGGGCGCGGTCTGGGTGAGGCGCACGCCGTCCTCCTCGAGGACAGGGATTTCGCCCATCTCGTTGACGGCGGCGCGCCATTCCGGCGTCCGCGTCACGCCACCGCCGAAGTCCGTCCAGACGCCCTCGAAGTGCTCCCCGCACAGCGTGAGCATGAGGGCGAGCTTGAAGCTGTTCCCGGACTCCGGGAAATAGTGCAGGCGATAGCTGGGCATAGGTAGACCCGCGGGTTGAGGAAGTTCTCGCGCGACTATATGCGCACCGGCCGCGTCCCGATGCCGTGCTGCAGGCGGAGCAGGTATCCGTCCGGATCCTCGACGATGAACTGGCGGGTGCCGATCTCATGCTCCGCACGGCGATACCAGCGCTCCTCCAGAGGCAGGAAGATCGGCAACCCGGCCGCGACGACGGCGGCATGTAGGGCATCGGCATCCTCGACGCGGATCTGGAAATTGATGCCGCGCCCATAGGGCGGCTGGAAAGGCGCTCGCGCCAGCATCCGCGCGCCGGGCGCGTATTCCTCCAGCATGAGCTCTGCGCCGTTGCGGTCCAGATAGGCGAACCGATCCTCCCGCCGGTCGTAGAGAATGCGGAAGCCGAGCAGATCAACGTAGAAGGCGAGGCTCTTGTCGAAATCGCTACAGAGGAGCTCGGGAACGAGGAGCGGGCGCATGGGTTCAGCCTGCCTTGCGGAAATGCCAGCAGACGCCGGCGGGATCGATAATGTGAACATCGCGGCCCCAAGGGAACTCCGTCGGCGCCTTGGTGCGCACACCGGGATACTTGGCCGGCAGGTCGAGGGCGTCGATCTCCGACCAGTAGAGGTCCAGATCGTCCACCTCGACAACGTGCATCTGGTTTTCCTGCCAGACTTGGACGTGGATGTTCTGGAGCATGAAATACGCGCCGCCGAAGCGGAGCCCCGCGATATCTCCGTTCCGCCAAGCCGTCTCAAAGCCGAGATCGGCGAAGAATGCGAGCGCCTTCTCAAAGTCCGGCCCCGAGGGGACGAAAGGGATGAGGGCAGTCGCGCGAGCCTCCATGGCATTCTCTCGTCGTGGCCTAGCGGACCGTTTCACGTGAAACAATCCTTACGATCTGTCCCGAAATCTCACTTTCCGATGCAGAAGCGGGCGAAGACCTGATCGAGCACATCCTCGGGGTCGATCCGGCCGACAATGCGACCGAGCGCGTCGGCGGCGAGACGAAGCTGCTCGGCGGCGATCTCAGGGGCGAGCGTGTTTGGTGATTGGATCGCCTCGAGTGCCTCCAGACATGCCTCGATCTGCTGGCGGTGGCGGACCTGGGTGATCGCTGGCGCATCGCCGCCGCTCGTGGCCTCGCGGACGATCCCGGCGAGCATGGCGACCAACTCCGGGAGACCGACGCCGGTCAGGGCGGAAACCGCGTGATCTGCGGGGACGCGGACATCAGCGCCGGGCGCGTCGATCTTGTTGAGGACGCGCAGACCTCGCGTGCCCAACTCTGTGGGAACATCTCTCGCGGGCGCCGTCGCGTCGATGATCCAGAGAACGAGATCGGCTTCAGCGGCGCGTTGCCGCGCTCGGCGGATGCCTTCCTGCTCGATTGTGCCTGCGGCGTCGCGCAGCCCCGCCGTATCCGCGACGATCGCCATGTAGCCGCCGAGGTCGAGACGCACTTCCAACACGTCGCGTGTCGTTCCGGGCTCGTCTGAGACAATCGCTACATCGCGTCGAGCGAGCGCATTCATGAGACTCGATTTGCCGACATTCGGCGGGCCTGCAAGCACGATGCGAAAACCCTCGCGCACGATCTCGCCGCGGCGGCCGTCTTCCAGGTGGCTCTTGATTTCGTTGGCGAGGCGCATCGCTTCGGCGAGAGCCTGCTTCTCTGCGCTCTCCGAGACGTCCGCTTCGTCCGAGAAGTCGATCGCCGACTCCATGAGGGCGCGCGTGCCGATCAGCGCCTGCCGCCAGCTTTCGTAGAGCTTCGAAAGGTCGCCGGAGGCCTGCCGCAGGGCCTGCCGACGTTGGGCGTCGGTATCGGCATCGATGAGATCGATGATGCCTTCGGCAGTCGTGAGATCGAGTTTGCCATTCTCGAACGCGCGGCGCGCGAACTCGCCTGCAGTAGCAGGTCGGCAGCCCGGGACGGCGGCGAGGGCCTCGAACGTTGCCGACAGCACGGCGCGGCCGCCATGGATGTGCAGCTCGCAGAGATCCTCGCCCGTTTCGCTGTTCGGTCCTGGAAACCAGAGCACGAGGGCGTGGTCGAATTCCTCGGCCGTGTCAGGATGGCGAAGCTTGCGGAAGGCCCCGAAGCGCGGCTTCGGGCGCGGCGCGGCAATCCGATCGAGCACGAGACCCGCCGCCGGTCCCGACACGCGAACGACAGCGAGTGCCGTCCGCCCTGCGCCGCTCGAGAGCGCGAAGACGGTGTCGTGCGTCGCATCGGCAGATGTCGGCGCTGTCATCATGTCCTGCACCGGTCCTGCTCAGCTACGCCGCGTAGATTAGCGTTTTGCCTCCGCGATCAACTCTGAGAGGCCGCGGCGCTGATTGCCGGAGGTATCGAAGTTGGTTGGATCGAGCCACGCCTCGTACGCGCGCTTAAGGGCCGGCCATTCCTTGTCGATGATTGAGAACCACGCGGTGTCGCGGTTGCGGCCCTTGTAGACGACGGCCTGGCGAAACGTCCCCTCGTAGATGTAGCCATAGCGTTCGGCGGCCTTGCGCGAGGGATGATTAAGGCTGTCGCACTTCCACTCGTAGCGGCGATAGCCAAGCTCATCGAATACGCGCTTCATCATCAGATACATAGCCTCGGTGGCGATCGCCGTCCGCTTCAGCTTCTCGGAGTAGTTGATGTTGCCGACCTCGATCACGCCCATGTTCGGATCGATGCGCATGAAGCTCGCAATGCCGACGGCGCGGCCGCTCGCGCGCTCGATGATCGTATGGCACAGCGGATCCGTCAGTTTCGATTGCGCGTCTAAATAGGCGCGCAAGGCTTCCTTGCTCGCCGGCAGATCGACGAAAAGATACGTCCAGCTACGACCGCTCGGATCGGCTGAGAATGCCTCCCACAAGTCGTCGATGTGAGCCGCAGGGTCGAGGATGGCGACGTCGCAGCGCGTGCCTTTCATGGGTGTGCGCGGCGGTTGCGACCGCGGGGTCCAGCCCGGAACGGGAAATCCGATGGGCTGGCCGTGCGTGTTCGTACCCGGCGAAGGGTTCTCGTGGAGGATGCTCTGCATGGTTCGTTGCCTATGCGGGGATGCTACAACTCAGCTGCGGTTCTTGCGCTCGCGGATTTCCGCGAAGACTTCCCAGTCCTCTTTGTCCTTCATGCCGAGCCGTTCGCGGATGGCCGGCACGTGCGGGCGCAGGAACGGGTTCGTCTCGAGCTCGACATCGACGCGCGTTGGTTGCGTCAGTGCATTGCGCGCGCGCATCGCCGTCACCTGTGCCGACCGCTCCACGAGCTTCTCGTTGCCGGGCTCGATCGAGAGCGCGAACTTCGCATTGGCGACGGTGTACTCGTGACCGCAGTAGAGCTCGGTGTCCTTCGGCAGCCGCGTGATTTTCTGCAGCGACTTCCACATCATCTCGGGATCGCCCTCGATGATGCGGCCACAACCCATGACGAACAGCGTATCGCCGACGAAGGCCATCTTCTGATCGGGCAGCACGAGGCTGATGTGGCCGGCCGTGTGCCCTGGCGTGTCGATGACATCGATCTGGTGACCGGCGAACTTGAACGTATCACCCTCGGCGACCAGTTGGTCGAGGCCCTGGATCTTGGCCGCCTCCGCTGTAGGGCCGATGACCTTGCAGCCGGTCTCGGATTTCAAGGGAAGGATGCCTTCGGTGTGATCGGCGTGATGGTGCGTGACGAGGATATGTGTGAGACGCCAGCCCTTGTTGGCCAGCTCGCGCCGGATCGCGGCCGCATCCGGCGCATCGATGCTCGCAGTCGAGCCGGTTTCGGGATCGTGCAGCAGCACGGCGAAGTTGTCGCTGCGTGCGATGAACTGATGTACGTCGAGGCGGCTCATGTCGTCCTCCCGCTGTCGTTCGTGTGGGCTGGTAGCAAGCGCAGCGACGCTGGCTGCGCACATGGATTTGGAGTATCGCAGTCTGCTCCCATTGCCAATGGCGCGCCGGCGGCGAAGCCGAGCATCGGGCGCAGAGGTGCCGTCGAATGCCTACGGAAGGCCGAAGGAAAGTCGTCGTCTGCGCGGACGACTATGCGCTGACGCCGGGTGTCAGCCGCGCCATCCGCGAGCTGATCGCGGCCGGTAGGATCTCGGCGACGAGCGTGATGACCGTATGCCCGTATTGGGCTGAGGAAGGGCCGGCGCTGGCTACCCTGACGGGCGAGGCCGATATCGGTCTTCATCTCACGCTGACCGACCAGACCCCGCTCGGCCCAATGCCCGAGTTCGCGCCAGCGGGCCGCCTTCCGCCGATTGGGACTGTAGTGAAGGCGAGTCTGCTCGGCCGGCTGCCGACGTCGGAGATCGAGCAGGAGATCGAGCGGCAGCTCGCGGCCTTCATCGCGGTCTGGAGGCGTCCGCCGGCTCATGTCGACGGGCATCATCATGTGCACCAACTGCCCGGTGTACGAAGCGCCCTCCTGAAGGTGCTAGGGCGCCAGGGCGGCCCTAGGCCTTACCTGCGCTCGTGCCACGAGCCGCTCGCTCGCATCTGGAAGCGTGGCATCGCGCGGCAGAAGGCGCTGATGATTTCTTCGCTCGGCACTGGCTTCGCGGAGTCAGCCAAAGCGCACGGCTTTGCGACGAACGATGGCTTCGGCGGCATCTACGACCTTGGTGCTCAGCCAAAGCGGCTGGATGACCTCTTCGCGTGCTTTGTCCGTGACCTCGGAGCGAGGCCACTCGTCATGTGCCATCCCGGCTATGCCGATGCGGAGCTGGCGGCGCTCGATACCATGACCGCGGAGCGCGACGTCGAGCGGGCATTTCTGGCCGGTGAGGGCTGGTTGAAGGTGCTGGCCGCGGCCCATGTTGCCGTGGTGCCATTCGCCGCTCTGCCGGCATCTGAACATTAATAATTGGCACGTATCGTGCTGGGATAGACGATGCCGCGCGAAGTCAGAGGGTTGACGCTGCACCGCACTATAAGATCACGCTTGTTTACCAATTTTTGCTTGACGTGAAGCCAAAGTGTCGCACATTATCCACAATGTTCGAGCAGAGGTAAACGCCGCTGCGGGGCATCGAGAGTCAGCTGTGGATCGCATGTATCGATCCGTAGCCGGTCAAGCGAGGTCAGCGACATGAGTATCGAGCGACTTCATCGCGCTGCTCTGGCTGCTGGGTTCGCTATGGCGGCTCCAGATGACGAACCCGGTGTTGAGCGCGAGCTCGCGACGCGTCGTGCCGATGTACCCGCCTCCACAAATCTCCCGGCCGTGGTTGCGCGCATACAGCGCCCCGATTTCCGCAGCCTGGAGCTGTTGGCGCCGGTTCTCGCTTTTGGAGCGAAGCTGCGCGGCCGCCTGCCTTATGTTCGTGGCGGCGCGACGGCCTGAGCTACAGACGCCGAGCCCGCTTTCTTCCATTGAATGAACTGCAGCAAGCTTGGGTCCGCTCGTGGGACTTTGAGTCGCTGCGTCTAGCTCCAAATACAACGAAGCCGCACTGCGTGCCGTCAGGCAAACAATGCGGCTACGTTGCTGTCCGAAAGCCGGAGTGGTCCGTCAGACGGACATCCCCGGAATAGGATCAGTTAGCGCACCTGCTGCGTCACGGGAGCAACGTCGCCCGCGCCGAGCTTGTACGATTCATGAGCCACTTCCTTGCGGCACGCGCCAAGAGCGACAGCCGCAACCACCGTGGCAAGAACGATAACAGTCTTCATAGTCAGTCTCCCCTAGAAAGCCCCGTGATGGGATCAACTCTCAACGCAGACCCTGCTCCGTCACCGGCGCAACGGCGCCACGCTCATTGGCGCATACGACGCTAGGGTGCGCGCATGTCCCAATGGCCAAGCCCAGACTGGGACCAGAGTCGCCGCGAATGGCGGCTCTTGGCGGCCCAAACTTAGGACGTGGCAGTCGCCCTATTCTGGGTACTTATGACCGGAGTTCAGATCAAGAACAGAGAGGCTTCTGTGGATGTTTTGCGCCGCCGGAGATGCGAAAAAGACACTGAAAAGCGCCTCGCTTAGGGGCTTGTGGCCCCATTCGACCGATTTGCACCGCTCAATCGATCCGAATACGGTTTCACGACGCCTGTTCAGCGTAGCAACGGCGACCACGCGGGGTCCGAAGCGAACGATGGTGTGCGAATCACCCGCTCGTTTCGCGCGGTGAGATCGATCGAATAGATGCGAGGCCCGCCGGTGGCGCCCTGCTGCTCTCTGAAGAACATCAGGAAGCGGCCATTCGGTGCCCAGGTAGGTCCTTCGTTGTGGTAGCCGTCGGTCAGCACGCGCTCGCCCGAGCCGTCGGGGTGCATAACGCCGATCAGGAAGCGCCCCGAGAGCTGCTTCGTGAACGCGATGTAGTCCGCGCGCGGCGACCACACGGGCGTCGAATAGCGTCCCTCGCCGAGGCTGATGCGACGGGGCGCACTGCCGTCCGATCCCATCACGTAGAGCGCCTGGTGACCTTCACGATCGGATTCGAACACGAGTTGCCGGCCATCGGGTGAATAACAAGGGCCGGTGTCGATCGAGCGTCCCTGCGTGAGGCGGCGGATCTGGCGGCTGCGCAGGTCCATCTCGAGGATCGAGCTGTCGCCTTCCTGCTGAAGGCTCATGACAATGCGCTGTCCGTCGGGCGAGAAGCGCGGCGCGAATGTCATGCCGGGAAAATCGCCGACGACGCTACGCTGCCCGGACTCGATGTTGAGCATGACGACGCGGGGCTGCGAGCCGGCCCCGTAGGACATGTACGTGATGTCCTGTGAGACGGGGCTGAAGCGCGGGGTGAGTACGAGTTCGCCACCCTGGCTCAACAGGCGCGTGTTGAAGCCGTCCTGGTCCATGATGGCGAGGCGCTTCACGCGCTTCTGCTTCGGTCCGGTCTCGTCGATGAACACGATGCGCGAATCGAAGTAGCCCTTCTCGAGCGTGAGCTTCTCCCACACCTGATCCGCCATGATGTGGCCGACGCGGCGCCAGTTCGCGACCGCCGTCGTGAACTGCTGCCCGGTGAGCTGCTTGCCGATGACCACGTCCCAGAGGCGGAACTCCGCCCTGACGCGACCATCGCCGAGTTGGGATACACGCCCGACGACCAGAGCCTCGGCACCGGCACTGCGCCAGTCCGTGAAGCGCGGTACAGCGTTGAGGTCGCCGATGCGCTCGATGAAGCCCTGTGGATCGAGCGGCTGGAACAGGCCCGAGCTTTCGAGATCCGCCGTGACGACGGCTGCGACATCGGCCGCGAACTTCGGATCGTCGCCGAGGAAGGGGGGAATGGCAATCGGCCGCGGACGCACGTTGGCCTGGTCGACGTCGACCTGGAGTGGCCCGCGCGGCGGCGGTTGCTGCGCGATCGCCGGCAGGATTGGCCCCAGTGCCGGTGCAAGCGTTGCCGCGGCGCTCATCTGAAGGGCAGTCCGCCGCGTCAGCGTGCGCTTCATCGTCGTGCCAGACATTATTTTGCCCGTCCCCGGAAGATTCCTTGGACGCTGTGCGACGCCAAGGTGTCGAAAGTTTGAAGCCGGTGGACGGGCGCAGTCTCGTGGGGAGATCGGTTCAGCCGAGTTTGACCCCGCACTTTTCGGCCCACCCGAGCCCCTCGACCGTGCCTCTCCTCGGCTTGTATTCGCAGCCGACATAACCCGAGAAGCCGCTCGCGTCGATCTCCTTGAAGAGGAAAGCGTAGTTCATTTCCCCATCATCCGGCTCGCCGCGATCGGGCGGGCTCGCAATCTGGTAGTGGCGCGCGAGATGACCGAACTCGCGGATCGCCATCGCCGTGTCGCCCTCCTGGATCTGACGGTGATAGAGGTCGAACTGTAGGCCGAGGTTCGCTTCACCGACCTCGTAGATCACCGCGCGAGCCTCACCCGTGGTGTTGAGGAAGAAGCCGGGAATATCGCGCGTGTTGATCGGCTCGATGATCACATCGACGTCGTCCTTGGCGGCAAGGCGGGCTGCCCGCTTGAGGTTGGCGACGTATGTCCGCCGCTCGGCACCGTGATGGCGCAGGCCGGGCATGGCGTGGATGCGCCGGCAACCTGTCGCGTCGGCATAGCGGAGCGCCGTTGCGACGGCCTGCTCGAACTCCTCTTCACGGCCCGGGATGGCAGCGAGCCCCCGCTCGCCCTTGGTCCAGTCACCCGGCGGCAGGTTGAAGAGAGCTTGCGTTAAGCCGTTCGCCTTCAACCGCGAAGCGATCTCCTCCGGCTTGTTCTCGTAGGGAAAGAGAAACTCGACGGCACGGAAGCCGGCCTTGGCCGCCGCTTCGAAGCGATCGAGAAACGGCACTTCCAGGAACATGAACGAGAGATTGGCAGCGAAGCGCGGCATGGATCGATTCCTCCCGGAGGCATTGGCTCTTGTTGGTCGCGAGCATTGCAGAGGTACGAGCGCTTGTCAGCAGGCGCGCGGTCTACCGTTTCGGCGTGTCGCCGAGCGTCATGATGAAGGCCGCGAGCGCATACAGCTCGTCCTGGCTCAGATGATGGTTCGGCATCATGGGCGGGACGCTGCGCAGCCACGCGACGATGCCTTCAGGCGTTTGATTGCGACGTCGGGCAACCGCGACGAATCCCGGGATCTCGTTGGCCGCCCGCTTCTCGCCCTGTCCCGGCATCATGTGGCATTGGGCACAGAGCCGTTCGGCAAGGGCGCGCCCCCTTCGGACGTCCTCGGCCGCCCACGCTGCCTCGGCCCCAAGTCCGAGGGTCAGCGCCGCGCCAAGTAACCCTGCCCCCGCCCGACGCGCGTTCATCAATTCGTCCTTTAGGCATCGCCCCGCCATCATGAGCATTGAGAATGAACGGGGCAGCTTGGCCGAGGCAAGGGGGCAATGGCCGCATCCGGCGTCGCCCAAAGCCTCACTTGCGCGTCGTCGTCGTCGGAGATATGCCGGAGCACTGTTCGGCCACGGATGAGCGGAGCAGAGCCCATTGACGCAGCGACCCGACGAACGTGAGGTGCGCGAGCTGCTGGCCGTGCTGCGCGCCGAGCATCGCGATCTCGATGAGCGCATCGTGCAGCTCGAGGCCGAGCAGTCCAACGATCAGGTTACGATCAAGCGGCTCAAGAAGCAGAAGCTGCTGCTCAAGGACCGGATTACCGCGCTCGAGGACCAGATCACGCCGGACATCATCGCGTGATCCCTGGAGGTTGGGCAGATCGTCCACACCATGCCGAGCGGGAGCGCTTGCCGCGGCGGGTGCAGATCAATAGTTTCTCTTTTTTCCCCAACGAGAGTGGAAGAGGCAGGAAATGGCCGGGGCGGCGGCAGACGTGGCGATCATCATGGGCAGCCGTTCGGACTGGCCGACCATGAAGCGTGCGGCCGAGATTCTCGACGAGCTGGGTGTCAGCTATCAGGCCAAGGTCATCTCGGCCCACCGCACGCCGAAGCGCCTCTACGACTTCGCCACCAAGGCGCGCGAGGCCGGCTTCAAGATCATCATCGCCGGTGCCGGCGGTGCCGCACATCTGCCGGGCATGACCGCGTCGATGACGCCGCTGCCCGTTCTCGGCGTTCCCATCAAGACCAGCGCGCTCTCCGGCCAGGACAGTCTGCTTTCGATCGTGCAGATGCCCGCAGGCATTCCCGTCGGCACGTTGGCGATCGGCGAGCCCGGTGCCGCGAATGCCGGCCTACTCGCTGCACAGATCCTCGCCATCTCCGATGTTGCGCTGGCCGACCGCCTCGATGCCTGGCGTGCGCGGCAGACCGCGAGCATTCCCGAGGCACCCGAAGGACCATGACGTTACCGGCGCCGCTCGCACCGCATAGCGTAATCGGAATTCTTGGTGGCGGGCAGCTCGCCAAGATGCTTGTGCAGGCGGCGGCCGAGCTCGGCTTCCGCGCGGCCATCTACTCCGATGACTGGGGACCGGCGCTCGACGTTGCCGGCAGCCATCTCATCGGGCCCTACGAGAACCTTGCGCGGCTCGATGAGTTTGCTCGCGCCGTCGACGTGGTAACCTACGAGTTCGAGAACGTCCCGGTGGTTGCCGCCGAGCATCTCGCGCGTCGGGTCGCCGTGCGGCCCGGTCCGCAGGCGCTCCGCGTCGCACAGGATCGCAGTGTCGAGAAAGCCTTCATTGCCGGACTCGGCATTCCCGTCGCGCCGTTCGTTGCCGTTCGGGAAGCGAGCGACGTCGCGGCGGCCGCAGCGACCATGGCTGGCTGGCAGTCGCCGGCCATCCTGAAGACGGCGCGGCTCGGCTATGATGGCAAAGGTCAGGCCCGTGTCGCCGTACCGGGCGATCTCGCCGCTGCATTTGCTGGTCTTGGCAGCGTGCCTGCGGTGCTCGAGCGGCGCATCGATTTCGCCTTCGAGATCTCCGTGATCGGCGTGCGTGCGCAGGATGGCAGCCTTGCCTGCTATGACGTGCCGCGCAACACGCACGAAGGCGGCATCTTGCGGAGCTCCGTTGTGCCGGCCGGGCTTTCAGCTGCCATCGACGCGCGCGCGCGCGATGTCGCGGGACGCATCGCTTCAGCGCTCGACTATGTTGGCGTGCTCGGCGTGGAGATGTTCTACCTCGGCGACAAGTCCACCACGCCGCTTCTCGTTAACGAGATCGCGCCGCGCGTGCACAATTCCGGCCATTGGACGATGGATGCGTGCGCCGTCTCGCAGTTCGAGAATCATATCCGTGCCGTTGCCGGCTGGCCGCTCGGCACGACCGCGCGTCACAGCAATGCGGAGATGCGCAATCTCATCGGTCACGAGGCCGATGCCTGGCCGGCGCTCGCTGCCGATCGTGATCTCTGCCTGCACCTCTACGGCAAGCGTGAAGCGCGCCAGGGCCGCAAGATGGGGCATGTGACGCGGCTCGCTCCGCGCGGGCCGTGAACTGCAGGTGCTATCGGCTGAGCGTATCCAGGACATAGCGCAGCGTTGCCGACATGCAGGCGACCAGAGCCACGATGCCAGCGACGGCGACAGCCATGAGGAATACGATCAACGCGCCAAGGCCGGCTTCATTCGCGATGAACCGACCAGCGAGAAGCCAGACGCACAGGGCAACGGCAATTGCTGCGCCGAAACCAATCAGGCTCTTCAGATAGACGCCGTCTGAATTGAGATAGGCGCGCAAGGCAATCCACGCGAGGGCGCTGAGGAAGGCGAGCACAATGAAAATGTCGAACATGGCGGCGCCTCACGAGCTGCGCGTAGCGTGCAATCGGCGAGAGTAGCGCGCGTCCATTCATATTGCGTAAAGAGAAAGACCGGCGTCTGCCTAATTTGGGCGCCTCGTATTGATCACCTCAGCGTCACGATATGAACGCATGACGCGCGAAAGCTGGTCGTCCGGACAGTGCGGTCCGGCGCTCATGTGCCGACCGTCTCCGGCATCGAGGACGCGGCGCCTCGGCGCCGCCCCAACGAGTGGGAAGGACCCCCATAATGAACAGAACCGCAATTGTGATTGCAGCCCTCGTTCTTGCGCTCGCCGTGGCTTGGTATGTCGTGCCTCTGCCCGATGGCGATACGCCGCCAGCAGCGACAACCCCCGCAACCCAACCGGCGCCCGCGCCGGCGGCGACGCCCACGATACCTGCCACTCCGCCTGCGGAGACGCCAAAACAGTAGGCCCAGATTTCCGGCTGCTCGAAAGGGGCTCAGAACTCCTCGAGCAGCCGGCCGAAACCGGCTTTCCGATCTTTGATGCCGTTCGTGCGTAGCGCGTGCCAGTAGGTCGCAGTGTTGATCGCGATCACCGGCTTTCCAAGCCAGAGTTCCGCCGCCGCCGCGAGTCGAACCATCGAGAGGTTCGTGCCGACCTGGATGATCGCATCGACGTCGTCGCCGTCGAGCGCCCGGATCACTTTGCGGCATTCGGCCGTCGTCACCTCGGCAATACCCGTCCACGATTTGCACTGGAGCGCGGTATCGCGGACGACCGTCAGCCCGACATCTCCGAAATAGCGCTTCACCTCGGCGTTCATGACCGGCCAGTACGGCGTCAGCACCGCAATGCGCTTGATGCCGCCAATGGCTTCTATGGCAGCCGATGTCGCCTGGCTGCCGGTGGTAATCTTGAGCCCCGTTTCCTCGACGATGCGCTTCGAGAAGGTCTCCGCACCCTTTGCGCCACCGAAGAATGAGAGCGCCGAGATGCCCATGATGAGATAGTCGGGCTCGCACGTCATGACGCTCCGGATCGCATCCATGACATTGCTGCCGATCGTGTCGACGCCGGCGCGGAAGGATTCGTTGCTCAAGGTCTTCACGTTGGGCGTGAATATGCGGCTGTAGTGGTTCGTAACACCGATGGGCCGCATATCGTCGAAGTCCGGCTGGACGATGGTATTGGTCGATGGCGCCATCACGCCGAACTTGCGCCGCCATCCAAGAGCATCAGGCATTAGCCAGCCTCGCAGTCGCACTATCGGGAAGCCGGCATCATGCAGCGCCCGAGTTGGGTCGTCTACCGGGCTTTCTACACGGACACCCTTCCTCGCCAACGGAAAGTGTGCTGCGTATGGGGCAGGAGTAGCCGAGAGGGATTGCGTCGTGACGGTCGTCATTGTCGGAGCGGGAATTGGTGGGCTTACGCTTGCTCTGAGTCTGCACCAGGCAGGGATCGCGGCGCGCGTCTATGAGAGCGTCGAGAAGCTGGAGCCTCTTGGAGTCGGCATCAATCTATTGCCGCATGCCATGCGCGAGCTGACCGAGCTCGGCCTCGCCGATGAGATCGCCGAGATCGCCATTCCGACTTCGACGCTCTCCTACTACACGAAACGGGGTCAGCTCATATGGTCTGAGCCGCGCGGACAGGCGGCGGGTTACAACTGGCCCCAGTTCTCGATCCACCGCGGCGAGCTGCAGATGATCCTGTATCGCGCGGTGCTCGCGCGCCTTGGCCCCGATGCAATCCGCACCGACCGCCATTTCTCTGCTGTGGACGAGACGGCGGACGGTGTGCGGGCATCATTCGTCGATAGGCGCACCGGGGCGCCGCGGGAAGTGGCCGAAGGCACCGTCCTTGTCGGCTGCGACGGCATCCACTCGACGCTCAGAGCGAAATTCGTGCCGGACGAAGGTCCACCGAAATGGAACGGCGCTATCCTCTGGCGCGGTGTGACTGAAAGCACGAGCCTACTCGATGGCCGCACTATGATCATGGCGGGACACGAGCGGCAGAAGTTCGTCTGCTATCCGATCTCGCGTCAGGCGTTCGATCAGGGGCGCGCGCTCGTGAACTGGATTGCCGAGCTGCGCTACGACGCCAGTCATGAGTGGCGCCGGGAGGACTGGAAACGCCCTGGCCGTCTCAAGGACTTCCTTCCGTTCTTCGAGCGCTGGCAGTTCGGCTGGCTCGACGTTCCGGGGCTCATCCGCAATGCGAGTGCCTGCTACGAATACCCGATGGTCGATCGCGATCCCCTGGCGAGCTGGGGCGGTGGGCGCATCACACTCCTTGGGGATGCCGCACATCCCATGTACCCGATCGGCTCCAATGGCGCGTCGCAGGCCATCCTCGACGCGCGCGTTCTCACGCGCGAGATACTGACGCACGGAGAGGTCCCCGAGGCTCTTGTCGCCTACGCGGCGGAGCGCAATCCGGCAACGGCTCGGATCGTGGTCGCCAATCGCGGGAACGGTCCCGAGCAAGTCATGCAACTCGTTGAAGAGCGCGCGCCGGCGGGGTACGGCCGCATCGAGGACGTGTTGTCTACCGCCGAACTGGAGAATGTGGCCGCCGGCTACAAGCAGTTGGCGGGTTTCGATCGCGATACGCTCAACAGCCGAGCGCCCATCGTCGCGATTTCGGACCGCTCCCCGTGAGACGACATCTCCTGTATTCTCTGCAAATCGATTAGCTGTACGTCCATTGCACATGAACGAGCCGGAGTGGCATGTGACATCGTCCTTGCGCAATATTCTGTTCGGTGCGCTGCTGTTGTTGGCCTGTGACGTCAGGAACGAAGCCAGCGCCGCGCGCATCGAGGTGATCCAGCTCGAGCGTTTCGACAATCAGCACAACGGCAGCATCGACGTCGACAGCGGCGTCGGCCACAACCTGCGCCAGGAAGCGCCGATCGAATGCAATGTGCTGCTGAATGGGGTGGTCGAGGTCGGTGACCTCGAGAGACTGCAGAGTGTCCTCGATCAGCAGAGCGGGCGCCGGCTCGATGACGTACCGCGCCTGTGCCTCAATTCTCCCGGCGGTGACTACCGCGAGGGGCTGCGCGTCGCCCGCTACCTCATGGAAAAGAGCATCGGCACGGCCGTCGCCGAGGATGCCGAATGCTACTCCGCCTGTGCGGTCATCTTCATGGGTGGAACCTTTCCTTGGAAAGGCGAGCTCAACCGCTACCTGCATGTGCGCGGCATCCTCGCCTTTCATGCCCCGTATATTCCGGGGACTACAGGTGAGGGCAAAGTCCTCGTCGAAGCCGATCAGATTCGCCTCGCCTTCAGCGAAGGCATCCGCTCCATGTCGGAGTTCATGCGGCTCGGCGTCGGCAACGATGTGAAGCGCATCACGCCGGAGCTGATGTCCGAGATGATGGCTCAGGGACCTGACGCCTTCTACAACGTGGACACGATCGGCAAGGTCATCCGCTTCCGTATTCATCTCTATGGGCTCGATCGCGAGGTGGCGGTCGATGAGCCCGGCATGTGCAATGCCTGCGTGAACATGAACTACTTCGCGGTGGAGCGGTATGGCGCTGGCGGCGATCCGGATATCTGCCGTGGTCTTTCGCCGCCGCGTCGCGAGACGCATCCAAATGGCATTCGCTACACGAGCGACGTGGCGCCGAGAGGCGGGACATGCACGATCGACGTCACCATGGACAATGGCAAAGTCTCGGCATGGTTCTTCCGCAATGACAGTCAGGAGGAATTCGGAAGCGGGCTCGAGCTTGCCTACTGGTATCTGCTATCGCCCTCGACCAGCCTTGCCGAGCTCTCGGAGAAGCCTGCCCAGACCACCAAGGACCGCGATGGCGAGCGCCTGCGCGAGCAGCTCTACCGTTTCATCGCGCTCGAATATCTCGGTCATGGGATGGTCGATCACCGCGGTCGCGCGGATCTCTTTGCACCGCGCGTCAACTACTACAAGAGAGGCGTGCTCACGCGCGAAGCCGTGCTGGTCGAGAAATCAAATTATTACAAGCGTTGGCCGCGACGGCAGTTCGAGCTGATCGAGGATAGCCTTCGCGCGAAGCCTGGGCCGAACGACACGGTGGAGATCACGTTCCGCTATCAATACGACGTGTCCAACGACAAGGATACGCGCGGCGGCATCGGCTTCACGACGCTTGGTATTGCCCGTATCGATGGCCGGTTCGCAATCGTGAGCGAGGACGGTGGCGTCGAGCGCCGTAGCAACTAGTTTCGCGAAAGCAGAAGCGGCCAGCCGGATTAGTGGCTGGCCGCGTTTGTCTGCAAGTCGGCGGATCCTACTTCTTCAGTGCGATCCCGCCGCCCGCTGCCTTCGAACACGTCACAGAGAACTTCGCGACGTTCGACGCGCGACTGTACGTCTTGCCGTCCGTGCCCTTCCACGAGAGCTTCATCACGGCAGTGCCTTTCGTCATCTTGCCCGGCTGGCCCTTGACCGTCCGCGATACGACAGAGGTCACGGTCTGGCCCTTCTTCGCCTGCCAGTTGAAAACGTTCGACTTGCTGCCGTCCTCGTAGGAGAGCTGGCCGGTGCCGGCCACGGCGTGCTTCATCTTGATCGTCGCGGCAAGCTTGACGTTCGCCGGGCACGCCGTGGTCTGTGTCGGCACGACGGGCTTCAGGGAGAGCGCGCTGACGCTGTCCTCATCGATCGTGTCGGGCCGCTCGACGGTCACGACGAAATCCGAGCCCTGGCTCTTCACCGACTTGACCGTCCACTTCGGGTCGATCAACGACTTGAAGGGCACGGCACTGCGCACGCCGTTTGCCACCGCATCACGCACGCCCGCGGACTTGAGCTGCGCAAGTGCTGCGCCCTCGATGCCCTTGGTGATCTCGCCCTTGATGCGGTTCTCGATCTTGCCGCAGATGCCCGAGAAAGCCTGGCAGAGCTTGCTCGCGATCTTGATGTCGGTCTTGAAGCTCACCTGCGGCGAGCCGATCGAGACCGAACCCTTGTAGGCGACGGGAACGACGGACATCTCGATGCGTGAATTGTCGAGGTGAACGTCGCGCTCCATGTCGAGCGAGCACTCACCCCACTTGCCGAAGAGCCGGCGCACGCACTTGCCCTTAACCTCCTCGCCCTGGCTTTCGAAGGCGATGCTGAGCATGATCCGGTCGCCGGCGACGACCGCCGACAGCTGTGACGTGGTCAAGTCATCGATGTAGTGCTTCAGCTTGCGGTAATCACCGATGTCGAACTCGCTCTCGGGGAGCGAGAACTTCTTGATGCCGCCGCCGGGCATCACGATGGTGCTCTGCTGGTCGAGCCAGCTCGTGCCGTGCTTGGCACCGTAGTTGTCGAGCTTGATCTTCATCGATGCCAGGGCAGCGTTGAAGGCCGTCGAAACCACGACCTTGGGAACCTTGATGTCGGCCGTTTCCGCCTGCGCGCCGCTGCCCGGGAGGAGAAGGGCAATGGCGAGCGCGCCGGCCGTCGTGCGGAGTGCAGTCGGGGTAGGCATGGTCATCCTCGTGGGTTGCGTTCAGGGCGCGCGATTACGTCCGCGCACAACCTCAGTCGCCGCGAGGATGGAAAAGGTTCATTCGCCATAGGCCGGCGAGCGGCGGCCGGGTGTCGGCCCCGCAGGCGCCAGCTCTAGCGTCATGAGTTATCCGCGACTGTTCCCGGCGGTACAGCGGCCCGAGCACGTCCTCGGTTAGGTCATGAGGGTAAGCCGTCGCCCGAGATCCTTCGGTTTGACGGATCCGGATGATCAAACGAGAGGATACGACGATGTCGAGGAAACTGATCCGCCGCGTTCTGCTCGCCGCTCTTGCCATCGGCGTCGGCGGCACGGCCATGCTGACGGCAGGAGACGCGGAAGCCCGAGGCCGCCGCATCGAGCAGTGGACCTACGAGAGCGACCGCCCGCTGAAGGGCTACGAAGGTTTTCTGTTCCCGGGCTACTACTGCTCGTACCGGCGCTTTCCGGTTCGCACCTGCACGTTCGATCGGCAGGGTCGCGAGAGCTGCAAGGTCACGAGCTGGCGTATGGAGCAGTCTTGCTCCTGAGCCGGGCAACTGATGGCACGCCGCACGTATCCCACTTCCGTGTGGCGCGCCGCCCTCGTCGACGTCAAGGCAGTTCCGCCTGACGCTTGCACAGAGGATCGGCTGGAGCCTTGATCTCGCGCGTTCCGCGAAGGTGCCGCTCGATCTTCGCTATGGCCGCCTCGTGCGAGAGGATATCTGCAATCGAAACTTCGTCCGCCTCGACCGATACGGCGCAGCCGCGCAGCCGCGACCATCCATAAATTCGATCGAAGTTGCGGGATGCGGCCGTGACGTCATGATGGCTCGTCGTCGACAACATCCCGCAAGTTAGGCCGCGCTGAAGCGCCCTTGCGGTCGCTTCACCTGCATCAGCATCGAGGCTCGTTCGTTCGTCGATGATCATTGTGCAGGTTCCTACTCTGACTGTTTTCAGTTGTTGGAGTTAGGGGAGCGCGTCCCGGAACTCGTCGTTGCTAGGCCGATGCGGCATGGTCTGGTTGACTTGGTCCCAGATCTCGTCGGCGACCGTTTTCGCCGAAGCGGGAGCTGCTGCAAAAGCCGCAAGAACGGTAATGGCGATCATCAAGTGTTTCAGGGTCTGCATGGCTTCCTCCAGTCGTAGCGCGATGGGCGGGATGCCTCGTTCGCGTGACCGGCAGTAAACGCCCGGCGCATCAACGGCTCATCAGCACGCCGTCAATGAAAGATCACCGTTTCGTGAGGTCTTTTTGATGCGCGCGTTCAGAGATGGAGCATTCGGTTCGGGGGATGGAGCGAGGTGCTTCGACGGCGCCTGGCACGTTTAGCCGAGCACATACGACGGCTCAGAGACCGGAGATGTCGTGCTCCATGCCATGTCGGCGTTCCATCGAAGAAGACGCAGTTCGCCTGAATGCGATTCGACAATGGCCGTGCAGCTCTCGACCCAGTCGCCACAATTCAGATAGTGAACATCGCCCATCTGACGGTCGGCCGCGTGGTGAATGTGACCGCAGATGATGCCATCGGCGCCGTGACGGCGGGCTTCGCCAGCAACGGCCTCTTCGTAAGCGCCGATGAAGGCGACGGCCTTCTTGACGCGGTTCTTGAGATAGGCCGAGAGGGACCAATAGCCGAGACCGAGATGGCGGCGGACCCAGTTCAGCGGATTGTTGAGCCAGAGCGCGGTTTCGTAGCCACGGTCTCCGAGGAAAGCGAGCCACCGCGCGTTGCGCACGACGATATCGAACTCGTCGCCGTGCATGACGATATAGCGTCGCCCTGTCGCGGTCTCGTGGACGCAATTGCGGTGAATGTCGATGCCGCCGAAGTGCATGCCGCAGAAGTCGCGCAGTCCTTCGTCGTGATTGCCCGGAATGAAGACGATGCGCGAGCCCTTGCGCACTTTGCGCAGCAGTTTCTGGAGCACGTCGTTGTGTGACTGCGGCCAGTGCGGCCCGCGGCGGACCCGCCAGAAATCGACGATGTCGCCCACGAGGTAGAAGGTGTCGGCCTCGACGATGCGCAGAAAGTCCAGGAGTGCGGTCGCCTGGGAGGTTCGGGTGCCGAGATGGATGTCGGAAATGAAGACCGCGCGATAGGGCGTGAGGGCGGGGTCTGTAAGGTGCTCAGCGGGAAGTGCGTCTTGCATGGACCCAGCTCCTAGGAGATTCACGTTTCAGTCCGATGACAAATCCCTTACCGCCGCTTCAGGGCGCCTCACCTGAGGCCGACGGCGCCCTCATTCGTCATGCTGGCCGCCCCGCCCGGCTGCCATGCAACCTTGTGTCCGCCCCATTGGTAGGCATTCGCAGTCCAGGCACGCAGCCAGATGGCAGGAATGAGCAGGTCCCTCAGTAGCCAAGCAAAGGGGGCGCGCCAGGAAAGGTGCCAGCCGCCGATCCTCGCGAGAAAGGCCTCGGCGCCGAACCAGAGGGCCGCCAGCCCGGCTACGGCGATCAACGGCGAAACATCGAGGGCTTCAGCCGCCAGGGCCGTGGCTAGCAGCGGCATCGCGCTGCCGGTCAGAAGCTCGAGGGCGAACCAGTGAGGAAAGGTTAACCGGCGAAGCTGCGCCCAGCGAAGCTGTCGCGAGAGGACGTGACTGGCGGAGCGCCGGCCTAGAGGCTGGAAGAAGGGCGGTCCCGCGAGGCGGACACGCAGGCCCGCATTGCGGACGATTTTCGTCGCGGCGGCATCCTCGGCAAGCTCGCCCGCCAACGCCGCTACACCGCCCTGGCTATCGAGCATATCGCGGCGGAACAGCATGGTCTTGCCCTGCGCGAAGCCGAAACCAATGCTGTCGGCGGCATACTGCCAGCGCGCCTGGTAGGTATTGAGGAACGCGCATTCGACCTCCGCCCAGAAGCCCGCGGGGCGGCTCCCGATCGGTGGCGCGCAAACGACGCCGGTGTCTTCCCGCCACGTCGCCTGAACCTGCTCGAGATAATCCGGTGGCAACATGAGATTGCTGTCCGCGAAGACGATCCAGTCGTGCTGCGCCTCGCGCCATCCCTTGAGCATGTTGTTGAGCTTGGGATTGGCACTGATGCGATCGTCGCCGATCAGCAGGCGTGCGCGGACATGCGGATGCTCCTTCATGAGCCGCCGCACGACGCCGACGGCTGGATCGCCCTCCGAAGCCGCGCAGAAAAGCACTTCGTGGTCGTGGTGGGAGAGCGCGAAGGAGCTGCGCAGCGTGTCTTCCTCATGTGCGCCGACATCGCGGATCGTCCGCACGAGTGTGATGCCGGGTCCGTGGAACTGCGCCGGTGGCGTTCGCCTGCAGCGGAACGCAACGAGGCCGACGGACACGAGGTGGACGAGGCTGGCGATCAGTACGAAGGAGAGAGCAGCAGCGGCAACGGCGGCGGACATTCCTGGCTCGCGGTTGGGTGGTCCAGGACCCTTGTCACCAGACACACACGACGCGCGTGTGACACTCTTCACGCCAGGGGGACGCCGTCGCTGGATTGGTGCTGCCGCTGTCTCTCCATGGCCTCGATCAGGAGCTGCAGGTTGCGCAATTGCGCGCGAAACCAGAAATCGAACACCGTCCCGATCACGGGTATGGCGCCGATCAGCGCATCGATGGCTGCATTGAGGCTCATCTGGCGCAGCACGCGCCTTTCCGCGCCGAGCTGGTATGCCCAGTGGATGTTACGGATACTGAGAGCTGCCCCGGCGAGGTCCCCGGCAATGGGGACCATGCCGATGATGGGGTCCCAGCCGACACGAATGCGCGTGAACGGGATGCGGTACTCGGCATCGAGCCACAGGCAGGAGCGCTCCAATTGCTCGAAGAGTTTGGCGAAGTCACGAGGCAATGGCGCGTTGCTGAGGGGGATGCCGTGGCGCATGTCCTGGGGGCGTGTTTGAACGCGGAAAAGCAGATCGCTGCTGCCGCGGCGAGGAGCGAGCTCGTATGTTGGCATATAGCGCGTGGTGATGCTGCTTGTCCTATGCGTTCGCTACTGGAGTGACGGCTGAACACGCAGGCGCGGGCTCAAAGGCACATGTCCGGAATGGTGCCTGGGATTGCGAGGCGGGCCTCAGTGGCGTCGATTACCTGCTGAACGGACACGCCAGGGGCGGTCTCGAGCAGCGTTGCCCGGCCTTCCGGGAAGCTGATCACTGCCATTTCAGTTACAATCAGGTCTACGGGCCTCACCGAGGTCAGTGGCAGCGAGCATTTTTCGAGGATCTTCGGCTTGCCTTTCGCCGTGTGCTGCATGGCGATGATCACACGCTTGGCCCCTGTCACCAGGTCCATGGCGCCGCCCATGCCGGGCACCATCTTGCCGGGTATCATCCAGTTGGCGAGAAGCCCTTTTGCATCCACCTGAAGGCCGCCGAGCACGGTCATGTCCACGTGGCCGCCGCGGATCAGGCCGAAGGACATTGCACTGTCGAAAGTACAGGCCCCAGGTAGCGCACTTACCGGCCGCCCACCCGCATCGGTGAGCGTGGGGTGCATCATGCCCTCTTCCGGGATCGGCCCGGTACCGATCAATCCATTCTCGGACTGGAAGTACACGTTGAGGCCATCCGGAACGTAGTTGGCCACCAGCGTCGGAATGCCGATGCCGAGATTGACGAGCATTCCCGGCCGCAGCTCCCGCGCGATGCGCTTGGCAATGATGGTCTGCGCTTCCATCGGACACTCACGCGTTGGTGACGAGGTAGTCGATCAAAGCGGCGGGCGTGACGACATGATCGGGCGCGATCACGCCAACGGGCACGACATTGTCGGCGGTGACAATGACCGTGTCGGCCGCCATGGCGATGACCGGATTGAAGTTCCGCGCGGTGAGCGCGTAGTACAGATTGCCCCGGTAGTCGGCGAGGAATGCGTTCACCAAGGCAAAGTCTGCACGTAATGCGATCTCGATGAGATAGGTCTTTCCATCCACGTCGATGCGGCGCTTGCCTTCCTCGACGACGGTGCCGACGCCTGTTGGCGTGAGGATGCCGCCGAGCCCGAAGCCGCCCGCGCGAATGCGCTCGATCAGCGTGCCCTGCGGCACCAGATCGACCTCCATCTTGCCGGCGAGCATCTGCTGCTGGGTTTCCGGATTGAGGCCGATGTGACTCGCGATGGTCTTGCGGACCAACCCGGCCGTGACGAGCTTTCCGATGCCTCTGCCGGGCGCCGCGGTGTCGTTGGCGATCACGGTCAGATCGCGCCTGCCCTGGCGCACGATCTCGTCGATCAGGCGCTCTGGCGTGCCGACTCCCATGAAGCCGCCGATCATGAGACTGGCGCCATCGGGAATGAGCGCGGCCGCCTCTTTCACCGAGATCGTTTTCATCCCTGCGCCACGCGCGGTGCCTGAGAAGTCACATCACGCGCTTATTTAACGACCGACGATCAAGGCATCGCCATCGGGTCAAACCCTTGCTCGGAGCCGTGACTTCCACGGACCGCGCAGAGCGATGCGCCTCAACGCCAGCCGAGAGCCGGTGCGACGTGCTTCAGGATCGCCTCGATTACGTGCGCGTTGTAATCGACGCCGAGCTGGTTCGGCACCGTCAGCAGCAGCGTATCGGCTTCGGCAATGGCCTCGTCTTCCGCGAGCTGCTTTACGAGCACATCGGGCTCCGCGGCGTAGCTGCGACCGAAAATGGCACGCGTCTTGGGATCAATGTAGCCGATGTGGTCGTCGCTCTGATCGCCGCCGAAGTACATGCGATCACGATCATCGACCAGCGCGAAAATGCTGCGGCTGACCGAGATGCGCGGCTCGCGTGCGTGCCCGGCAGCTTTCCAAGCGTCGCGGTACGCTCTGATCTGTTCGGCCTGCTGAATGTGGAACGGCTCGCCGGTCTCATCGGTCTTGAGCGTCGAGCTCTGCAGGTTCAGGCCGAGCTTAGCTGCCCACTCGGCAGTTGCATTGGACGAAGCGCCCCACCAGATGCGCTCGCGCAGACCCTCGGCGTGCGGCTCTACGCGCAGCAGGCCCGGCGGGTTCGGGAACATCGGGCGCGGGTTCGGCTGGGCGAAACCTTCGCCTTTCAGCACATTGAGGAAAACCTGCGCATGGCGGCGCGCCATGTCGTCTTCGGTTTCGTTTTCCAGGGGCGCATAGCCGAAGTAGCGCCAGCCATCGATGACCTGCTCGGGCGAGCCGCGGCTGATGCCGAGCTGGAGGCGGCCGCCGGCAATGAGATCGGCCGCACCGGCGTCCTCGGCCATGTACATCGGGTTCTCGTAGCGCATGTCGATGACGGCCGTGCCGATCTCGATGCGGCTGGTCTTCGCGCCGACGGCGGCCAGCAGCGGAAAGGGCGACGCGAGCTGGCGCGCGAAGTGGTGCACACGGAAATAGGCGCCGTCAGCGCCGAGCTCTTCGGCCGCGACGGCGAGGTCGATGGACTGCAGTAGGGCGTCGGCTGCCGACCGCGTCTGCGAGTGGGGTGAGGGCGACCAGTGCCCAAAGGACAGGAAGCCGATTTTCTTTCGGGGCATGCTGATGAATTCCACTAGGAGATGCTCTTGCGGGCGTGCTGGATGGAGGCGTCTCGCGGCGCCTGGGCACGATTTTTCCGGATAGATGGTGCGCGTCGCGCCAGTTTGTAACTCCAGCAGCGCGGCAGCGCGACGAACCACCGTCACCTGACGGCCGCCATTGACGCACGACCTAGGTAAATCTCCGGATTGTTTCCCTGAAGAAGGCATCTGCCTCGGTGCTTGCCGCCTCCGATAGCGGGGAAGGTGCTTCTCTGAACGCCTCCTCGGCCTCTTCGAACTCTTTTGCCATGAAAGCGGCAATCGGCTCAGGAAGCGGTGCCGCACCAAGCTCCCTCGTCTCGGCCTTCCGCAAAAGAAGGTCGGAGATGATCTCTGTGAGCGTCGGTGGCGGCTCGCACTCCAGCATCAAGGTCGGGAAATGCATGGGGACGACCACTTCGCCAGGGTGTAGCCTCAGCCAGCGCAGAGCGGCGGCGGGTCGAAGTGCATAGAAGATCTTCTTGAGCGGAACTTGCGCCTCGTCGGCCAGGTAGATGCGGCTTTGCCGTGCTCCCAAATGCAGATAGTGGCGGGCGACGAGCGAGCGGCTCGTGAAGCGGCGGGCGAGGGCGAGTAACTCGTCCCGGAACTGCGCGTCGCCACGGTAGATGATGGGGGATCGCAGCCACTCGATGACGACCGCGTTGCCTTTCAGCATGAGCTTGAGCGCCTTGCCCAGGTCCCATCCGTTTACGTCGAGTTCACGCTCCAACGGCGTCTCGATGACATCGCGCTTCTGCCAGAGCGAAAGGTAGTCGTTCAAGGGCCGGACGAAGATGAAGCGGCAATCGTAGTCGCTGTCGGGTGAGGGAAATCCCCATGCGCGGCTGCCGCTCTCGATGGCCCAGGGAATCGTGACCGCGTGCTGGCGTTCCACATCGGTAAGGCGTGTATCGATTTCGGCAACCACCCCCGGCAAAAGCGTATCGGCAATTGCTCGAAGCTGCATGTCCGCCTCCCGCCCCTATCGGCTGGTCTTGTCTCGCCCCCGTCATGAGCACGCGACTGCGCGTCGGCGCAAGGGCCGCCCTCGCGGAGCCGACGAGCGAAGCGAACTCGGCGTGAGCGGAAACATGGTGCCGGCTGAGGGATTTGAACCCCCGACCAACGGTTTACAAAACCGCTGCTCTACCACTGAGCTAAGCCGGCGTTCCCGCCCCGCCTCTCGGGCGGCGGCCGAACGGGTGCCTTATACTTGAAGCCATACGCCCCTGCCACCATGTCCGTGCGGGTCGTCAAAGCGCCACATGCCGGCCCTAGCCCTCGGGCCGGCAATGACATATAAGGCGGCACTGCAAGCCCTCTTTATGGACGATGCAGACCAAACCCGGCGCCGGAGGCGCTTCGGGCCATTACCCCTTGGTGAAAGTGGAGACGTATCATGCCTGCCCCCTGGTCGCCCGACAGCTGGAGATCCAAGCCGATCGTCCAGGTGCCCGCGTTTCCGGACGCGGCCGTTCTGGCCGACGTAGAAGGCAAGCTCGCGACGTTTCCGCCGCTCGTATTTGCGGGTGAAGCCCGCCAGCTCACGAAGGCGCTCGGCGAGGTGGCCGAGGGCCGCTCGTTCCTGCTCCAGGGTGGGGACTGCGCCGAGAGCTTCCTCGAGCATCGCGCCGACAACATCCGCGACTTCTTCCGCGTCTTCCTGCAGATGGCGGTCGTGCTGACGTACGCCGGCGGCTCGCCGGTCGTGAAGGTCGGCCGCATTGCCGGCCAGTTCGCCAAGCCGCGCTCCTCTCCGACCGAGAAGAAGGACGGCGTCGAGCTGCCGAGCTATCGCGGCGATATCGTCAATGGTCCGGAGTTCACGCCCGAGGCCCGCATTCCGGACCCGACGCGCCAGCTCCAGGCATATCGCCAGTCGGCTGCGACGCTGAACCTGATCCGCGCCTTCGCGGGCGGCGGCTATGCCGACCTCGAGCGCGTACACCAGTGGACGCTCGGCTTCATCAAGGACAGTCCGCAGGGCCGTCGCTTCGAGGAGCTGGCAGGTCGCATCTCGGAGACGCTCGAGTTCATGCGCGCGTGTGGCATCACCGCCGACAACACGCCGCAGCTCAGGACGACGACCGTCTACACGAGCCACGAGGCGCTGCTGCTCGGCTACGAGCAGGCGATGACGCGGCTCGATTCGACGAGCGGCGACTGGTACGCGACGTCCGGCCACATGATCTGGATCGGCGATCGCACGCGCCAGCCGGACCATGCGCACGTCGAGTACTTCCGCGGGATCAAGAATCCGATCGGCATGAAGTGCGGGCCTTCGCTGGAGCCCGACACGCTGCTCAGGCTGATCGACATCCTGAACCCGAACAACATCGCAGGCCGGCTCACACTGATCTGCCGCTTCGGCTCGGACAAGGTGGAAAGCCACCTGCCAAAGCTGATCCGCGCGGTCGAGAAGGCCGGCCGCAAGGTCGTGTGGTCGTGCGATCCCATGCACGGCAATACGATCTCGGCGGCGAACGGCTACAAGACGCGGCCCTTCGAGCGCATTCTGAAGGAGGTCGACACCTTCTTCGCAGTGCATCGCGGCGAGGGCTCGCACGCGGGTGGCATCCACGTCGAGATGACGGGCCAGAACGTGACGGAGTGCACGGGCGGCGCGGTGGCGATCAGCGAGACGGATCTCTCGGACCGCTATCACACGCACTGCGATCCGCGTCTCAATGCGGATCAGTCGCTGGAGCTCGCTTTCCTGGTCGCCGAAAGGCTGAAAACCGAGCGCAGCGCCCGCGCACCTCACGAAGCGTCCATCGCGGCGGCGGAGTGAGTTGAGGCGGAGTTAGCAGGATTGAAAATTGAGCGCGGCGCCGAAAGGTGCCGCGCTTTTCTTTCTCCGCGGCATTAGCGATGCAGCGCCTTGTTTCCATTGTTGCTATCGGTGGTACTGCCGCTTGGCCGGTCACCGAAGACGTACCGTTACAACGCTGGAACCAAGAAATCGCCGTCGTTCGAGTGGATAACGTAGCGGAAGTGGGCTTCATCGCGATCGTCGCCCGCGCCTACATCCAGCACGCCTGTCAGCAATAGCTGGATGGCGGTTCCGTCCTTACCAAAAACAATGGCACGCTGGCCGATGCTGAGCCCGATTGTGTCTCGCCCTGCCTTGAGCGTCCTCAAGTCGATGAGATCGCCGCGCTTGACATCAAAGAGGGCAACAACGTTCCTGATCGGCTCGTCATGGTCGTACATGAAAACCGTAGTTCCGGAACTCGGGCTTACGGGAATGCTGTAGTTGACGTCATTATGCGAAATCTTAAGCGCGGCGAGATTCGATCCCTTCTGATATGCAGCAATAGCCGGAAGTCCAGAGGCGCCGATTGTTGCTTCTTCCAATCTACGTCGGTTCAGGCGGAACCGTTCGCGCGACGATGTCACCTGAGGCGGAGCGCTCTCTTCGATTGTCGGCGCGACCCCACTTTCTCGTCTGAGCAAAATATCGCCCCAGAGACCTAGCGTTAGACCCGAGATAAACGCCAAGAGCACCAAAACATAGGTATTGGTCAGCAACGCCCAGGCCGCGCTCGTGGCTTTGCCCACACGTTCAGTGGGTCGCTCGTACAGGCCACCTTCTCTCGCCCACTCGATAAAGAACTCGATCGTGACACCTGACATCACCGCCAAGATTGCCGCGAAGCAAAGGTAGAGTACGACGAGGCGAACGCTTCGACGGTACTTCAGAGATCCGGGCTGCGAGAAATCTAAATCAAGGAGTTTGAACATCGGTCCCCTGCCGACTCAAGATAAAGTCGGCTAAGGATACTACATTCGGGCTAGTTGCTATGGCTGCAACACTCAGCATTTTGAAGCTGGCTGGCGTCGCTGCGGCGGCTGGTATTACCAGCCGGTCCGCTTCGCCCTACAACCCCATCTCCCAAATCTGCCCATTCACGTCGTGGCCGAATTCGTCGTGGCGCTCTTCCTTGACGAGCTTGAAGCCGGCGGCCTGATAGATCCGCACAGCCGGCACAAGAATGTCGTGCGTCCACAGCATCAACGTCTTGTAGCCCCTGGCGCGCGAGAAGCGGATGCACTCGTCGACGAGGCGGCGGCCGAGGCCGAGCCCACGCGCGGACGGCTCCACGTAGAGCAGGCGGAGCTGCGCGACTTCCGGTGAAGCGCGCGAAACGAACACCGATCCCACGACCTCGCCATCGCGCTCGGCGATCCAGGCGCGCTCGTGGGCTGGATCGAAATTGCGCACGAACGCCGTCAGGATTTCCGCGACCAGTGCCTCCATGCGCGGATCCGTCCAGCCGTACTCCTGCGCGTAGATGACCGCCTGGCGATGCGTGATCCAGCCGGCATCGCCGGTCTCGAGCCCGCGCAGGATATACGGCTCCGGCGTCGGTGAAGGCTCGCCGAGCAGGCGCGCGATGGTCTTGGTCGCGGTGACGAGGCGCGGCCGGTCCGGCGGCGCCACCTTCTCCAGCATGGTGACGACACCCTCGTGCGAACCACGGTCGAGCGGCGCGAAGGCGGCCTCGCCTTTGGGCGTCAGCGTGATGACGGCGCGGCGGGCATCGTCCTCGGCGGCCGCGCGGCGGATGAGGCCCTGCTCCTCGAACTTCCTGAGCATCCGGCTGAGGTAGCCCGCATCGAGCCCCAACTCGCGGATGAGATCGCTGGCGGTCATGTCGCGCCCATGCGCGAGTTCGTAAAGCACGCGCGCCTCGGAGAGCGAGAACGGGCTCGCCAGCATGCTCTCGGCGAGGAGGCCGAGCTGGCGCGTGTAGAAGCGGCTGAAACGGCGGACGGCCGCCACGTCATCGGCAGTCGGGGCAACGGCAGTCTGGTTCATGGCGCACCTCCTGCCTCCACAGTCAATCAATTAGTTGACTGAGTCAAGTATAAGGCTTTGCCGTCCCGATGCCGCGGATGCGTGGTGGACGTCTTTCCAACTGCTGGCGCGGGGTGCATAAGTGCGCGCCATTCACCAATGCGATGCCCTGGGGAGGAAGCCATGCTGCTCGCGGAAGACCTGAAGAGACTGGGCACGGAGACCGCCTTCGAGGTGCTGGCGCGCGCCGCCGAGCTGCAGCGGCAGGGCAAGGACGTCATCAATCTCGGTATCGGCCAGCCGGACTTCCAGACGCCGGCGCACATCGTCGAGGCGGCCATCAAGGCGCTCCGCGACGGCCATCATGGCTACACGCCGGCGCAGGGCATTCTGCCGCTCCGCGAGTCCGTGGCGAAGGATCTGCACAAGCGCCATGGCGTCGAGGTGAGCCCCGACAACATCGTCATCGTGCCCGGCGGCAAGCCGACGATGTTCTTCGCGGTGCTGATGTTCGGACAGCCGGGCGCCGAGATCATGTATCCGGACCCCGGCTTCCCGATTTATCGCTCCATGATCCAGTACTCGGGCGCGAAGGCCGTGCCGATCGCGCTCAGGGAAGAGAATGAATTCGCTTTCAGCGCCGAGGAAGTGCTCGCGCAGATCACGCCGAAGACCTCGCTGATCATTCTCAACAGCCCCGGCAATCCGACGGGCGGTGCGGTGCCGAAGGAGGAAGTGGCGAAACTCGTGAAGGGTCTCGCGAAGCATCCGCATGTCACGGTCATGTCCGACGAGATCTACGGCCAGATGCTCTACGAGGGGCGCGAGTTCGAGAGCTTCCTGCGCTATCCCGAGATTCGCGACCGCCTGATCATCCTCGACGGATGGTCGAAAACGTACGCGATGACGGGCTGGCGCCTCGGCTTCTCGGTGTGGCCGAAGTCGATCGTGGAGACGGTCGTGCGGCTGTGCGTAAACAACCATTCCTGCGTCAACGCGCCGACGCAATTCGCCGGTATTGCCGCGCTCGAAGGCCCGCAGGATGACGTGGTCAAGATGGTGAAGGCGTTCGACGAGCGCCGTCGCGCCATCGTGCCCATGCTCAACCAGCTTCCGGGCTTCACGTGCGTCAATCCAGGTGGTGCGTTCTATGCATTCCCAAATGTCACAGGCACTGGCATGAGCGCGCGCGAGTTACAAAATAGAATGCTGGAAGAAGCCGGCGTTGCGACTGTTGCCGGCACGAGCTTCGGCATTCACGGCGAGGGCTACATCCGCTTTTCCTATGCCAACTCGATCGAGAACATCCGCAAGGCTATCGACCGCGTCGGCAAGCTGCTCGTGGAAAAGCGCTGAGCTCTAGGCATCCCCTCTCCCCGCTTGCGGGGAGAGGGTCAGGGTGAGGGGCGGCCCCAGATGCGACGATTGCGTTTGCCGCCGCCCCTCATCCCGACCTTCTCCCCGTAAGCACGGGGAGAAGGGGAAAGAATGAGGTACGTGTTTGAGCGAGTCTCCCGATGCATTTTATGCGCGCCGCGTTCGTGAAGAGACGGACGCCGGCGAGCCCGAGCTGGCGATGCTCGGCTCATTTGTCGGCAAGGGCGGCGTGGCCGTAGACATCGGCGCCAACGAAGGCATTTACGCCTTCGCGCTGAGCGAGCTTGGCGCCGTCGTGCACGCCTTCGAGGCCAATCCGACATTCGCGGACTTCGCAAAGCGCTCGCTCGGCAAGCGCGCGACCGTGCACAAGTATGCGCTATCGAACGAGACGGGGAAGGCGTCGTTCTTCGTCCCTCTTGCCGAGGATGGCAGCGAGTTGCACTTCGCTGGCAACCTGAAGAATTCGCATAGTCAGTTCGAGCGTCAGACTGTGATCAAGGTCGAGCTGCGCACGCTCGATTCCTTCGCGCTGACGAACGTGCAGTTCATCAAGGTGGATGTGGAAGGTAGCGAGCTCGAGGTCCTGGAGGGCGCGCGCGAAACGATCTTTCGCGATCATCCGGCGCTGCTGCTCGAATTGCTCTCGGGCACCTACAAGGATCCGCTCGCGATCACGCGAGAGGTCTGCGAGAAGTATGGCTACACGGCCTTCGTCGTCGACAAGGGCAAGCGCGTGGATGCGCTGACGACGATCGCGGGGCTCAACTCGAACACGACCTGGGGAACGCCGATCGCCACGCGGAACGTGCTGTTCCTCTGAATCACTCAAACAACGACAACTGCCCCTCGGGCTCCTTGGCGGGCCCGCGCGGAATGCGGCGATAGCCGAAGCTCACGCGATCGACGAGGCCGGGGTGGCGCGTGCGGAACGTGGCCTCGGCTTTCTCGCGACTGCCAGGGAACCGCTCCCCCCACCAGATGGCATAGAGCTGGCGCGGATCGCAGCCATAGCGCGCCATGAGATCCTTGCGCCTGACGCGCAGCCAGCGTGCGATCCAGATCTCGATAGCCTCGGCCTCACCGAGCGGACGCGAAACGCCTTCGAGCACGGCGACCGCGGGCGCGGCGGCGATGTCTGGCATGGCGAGGGATGAAGCGATCATCGGCTGGTACACGACTTCGGTTTGACGCATGGTGTGAGTATAGACTCTGGCAGAACATTGCGGCAACGCCACGGCGCCATGCATGACTGCCCACAGCTTCGCCGACTGCGAAGTGCATTGCCTATCGCCCGCTGCGATGGCACACGGAGCACCGCCGCTCCCTCCTGGAATGCCAGCGTGACAACGTCGACCTCGAATCCGCCCGCGGGAGCTGCCGCGATCCTCATCGTCATGCTCTCGGCGACGACGATCCTTTCGCAGTTTTTTCGCTCATCCGTCACCGTTCTCGCGCCGGAGTTCATCGTCGAGCTCAAGCTGACGTCCGAGGCGCTCGGGATGGCCAACGCCATCTTCTTCTTCGCGCTTCTGGCGGCGCAGGTGCCCGTCGGTATCCTATTCGACCGTATCGGCGTGCGCTTTACCGTCGGAGGCCTTGCCGCATTCGGCGTCGCAGGAGCGCTCTGGCACGCGGTGGTGCGTGATGGCAGCGAGCTGATCGCCGCGCGCTTTCTGCTGGGCCTCGGGTTCGGCGGCAGCTTCATGTCGGTCGTCGTTCTCTGCTCGCGGTGGTTTCCGCGCCACCGCTGGGCGACGGCCATGAGCTGGGTATTCAGCCTCAGCATGATCGGGGTCGGCTTGGCGGGGACGCCGCTCGCTCTCGCTGCCGGATGGCTCGGCTGGCGGACGACGTTCGTCATCATGGCGGGATTGGCGGCGGCCGTCGGCGTGCTCTTCGTGTGGCTCGTGCGGGATGATCCGCCGGGCCGGGTGGCTGCCCCAAATCCGCCGGAGACGCTCGCTGCTGCACTCGCCGGCTTCATCGCCATTCTGCGTCTGCCCGGCCTCTGGCGCGTGCTCGGCCTGCAGACGGTCGCCTATTCGGTCATGGCGACGATCATGGGTCTGTGGGCCGGACCTTATCTCCACGACGTGCACGGGTTCGATGCTGTGGGGCGCGGTAATGTGTTGATTGCCATGGCGCTCGCGCAGTTCCTCGGCGTCCTGGCCTTCGGACCCATGGACCGCATTTTCGACACGCGCAAATGGGTGGCCACCAGCGGCGCCACGGCGACGATCCTGGTCCTACTGGGCTTGGCATCGAACCCGCCGACGTCGCTCGCCATCGCCCTAATCATTCTTTTGTGCGCAACGTCCTCGTACGGCATCGCCGTTGTCACCCACGCGCGCACCCATTACCCGGATCATCTCGTCGGGCGCGGCGCGACCACGGCCAACATGGCCCAGCTATTCGGCTGTGCGATGCTGCCCGTCTTGACGGGTTACATTCCGAGCTGGTTCCCGCAGACGGCTGCCGGATATTCTCCCGTCGCCTATCAATGGATCTTTGCTACCATTGCAGTGGCGCTCGGAGCAGGCCTCATGGTCTATGCCACCGCGCGCGATGTCCGGCCGAGCAGCCAGCTCGGCCCACCGAAACCGGCGCAGACCGGCGACAAGATTGATCCGAACGGGACTTAGAGGAAACGCACCATGCGCACGCGAATGACGGAAGCCCTGACGCTGCCCCAGGACGGAACCGCGGGCGCGCTTGCCGGACGCGTCTGGCGCCCCGATGTGGAAGGGCCCTCGGTCGTGGCTGTGCGCGCCGATGGCGTCTACGATATCTCGCGCCATGCGCCGACCATGCGTGATCTTGGCGAACGCGGCGACGCGGCGGCTGTCGTGAAAAGCGGCGCGGGCGAGCGGATCGGCACGCTCGGCGAGATCCTCGCCAACACGCCCGAGGTCTATCGCGATGTGTCGAAGCCCTGGCTGCTGACGCCGATCGACCTGCAGGCCGTGAAGGCGGCGGGCGTGACGTTCCCGCGGTCGATGCTGGAGCGTGTGATCGAGGAGCAGGCGAAGGGCGCACCTGAGAAGGCCGAAGCCATCCGCAAGCAGGTGCAGGCTCAGCTCGGCGGCGATCTGCGCTCGCTGAAGCCCGGCTCGAAAGAGGCGTTGGCGCTCAAGCAGACGCTGATCGCGGCAGGCGCGTGGTCGCAGTATCTGGAAGTGGGCATCGGCGAGGATGCCGAGATCTTCACAAAGGCGCAGCCGATGTCGGCTGTCGGTCACGGCATGACGGCGGGTCTGCATCCCAAATCGACGTGGAACAATCCCGAGCCCGAAGTGGCGATGGTCGTCAACTCGAAGGGCGCGATCGTCGGCGCGACGCTCGGCAACGACGTGAACTTGCGCGATGTCGAAGGCCGCTCGGCGCTGCTGCTCTCCAAGGCCAAGGACAACAATGCGTCCGCATCCGTTGGGCCATTCGTGCGCTTCTTCGACGCCACATTCTCGCTCGACACGGTGCGCGCTCTGGATGTGCATCTGACCGTGGATGGCCCTGAAGGCTTCCGCATGACGGGCAAGTCCTCCATGCGTGAGATCGCACGCGATCCGGCCGACCTCGTCGGCCAGCTCATCGGCAAGACGCATCAGTATCCCGATGGCGCGATCCTCTATCTCGGCACAATGTTCGCACCGAGCGAGGATCGCGGCGCGCCCGGTATGGGCTTCACGCACAAGGTCGGCGACATCGTCACCATTCACGCTGATCCGCTCGGTGCGCTCACCAATGTCATGGCGACTTCCGATCAGGCACCGCCCTGGACCTTCGGCGTTGCCGATCTCATGCGCAATCTCGCCAAACGCAATCTGATCTGATTGAGGCCCCAATGCTCTTCATGGTCATCTCGACGCCGCGCCCTGAGAAGCCATCGACGATGGTGGCGAGCCGCAAGGCTTACTGGGAATGGCTGGCGCCGATCCAGTCGAGCGGCCTCTGCAAGGGCGTGTGGGCGCGCACGGGACGCGGCGCTGTCGTCCTGTTCGATGTGCCGGACAACGAGACGCTGCACCGCCTGATGAACGAGTGGGCGGAGATCATTCCCGCCACCTTCGAGGTCTATCCGCTTATTGACACCGGTGCGGCCAAAGCCTTCCTCGGCAAGTCCGGCGCATAAAGCAAACGGCCCGCCCAGAGCTTTCTCCAGGCGGGCCGTAGCTGACTATCAGCGGATCATTCAGCCGAAAACTTCGGGATTGATTGCGTTCTCCTTGCGCGGCGCACCGTCGAAGACCGAGAGCACGTTCTTGGCGGCTTCGGCGGACATGCGCTCCATGGCTTCCGCCGTCACGCCGGCGATGTGCGGCGACGCCAGCAGGTTCGGAAGCTTGAAGAGCGGATTGGCCGGATCCGGCGGCTCGCGATCGAACACGTCAAGGGCGGCGGCCGGCAGTGTGCCGTCCGTCAGTGCAGCGTGCAGCGCCTTCTCATCGATGATGCCGCCGCGTGCCGTCGAGACGAGGTACGCCGTCCGCTTCATGGCCTTGAGCTGCTTCGCGCCGAACATCCCGACCGTCTCCGGCGTCTTCGGGCAGTGGATCGTGACGTAGTCCGCGCGCGGCAGGGCGGCATCGAGGTTCGTCACCGGCTCGCAGTCCGCAGCCTTGATCTTTTCCGCGGCCACATACGGGTCATAGACGAGGACGGTCATTTCCATGGCTAGGCAGCGCTTGGCGGTGCGCGTGCCGATACGGCCGAAGCCTATGATCAGCACGGTCTTCTCGAACATGTCAGTGCTGATCATCTCGGGCTTGAGGCGATCGCCCCATCGGCCTTCCTTCACCAGCGCGGAAAGCTCCGGACCCTTGCGCGCGAGCGTGAGCATGAAGCTCATCGCGTGCTCGGCGACCGATGGCGAGTTCGCGGTGCCGGCGATCATGACGGGTACCTTTGCCTTCGTCATGCCCGGGATGTCGATAGCGTCGTAGCCGACGCCCACGCGTGCCACGCACTCCATGCCGCCCGCGGCATCGAGCTCGGCGGGGCGGAAGCGCGTGCCGCCGAGAATGGTCGCATGGACCGGCGCGTGCTTCTTCAGGATCGCGCGATATTCCTCGTCCTGCGCCATGTTGGGGAAAGGTATGGCCTCGACGTCGGGGCGCGCAGCCAGGATCTCCCGGCCCGCATTTCCCATCGAATCCGTGAAGAGCACTTTCTTCTTGTTGGTCGCCATACATTTCCTCCTGGTGGTGTCGCGAGCGGATTACTTTCAGTCCACGTAGCGGACGCGATCGGAAGCGAGCAGATCCTCGATCCCGCCGATATTGGTGAAGCCGCTCCTGATCTTGCCCTGCGTGGCGGCTTCGGCTGCCAGCACTTCCTCGACAGACGGCAAAATGGAGTGGAGGTGTTTCCGCGGCAGCACGACAACGCCGTCGGCATCGCCGATCACGATATCACCCGCCTCGACCAGCACGCCGCCGATCACGATCGGCAGGCCGACCCGGCCCGGCCCGGTCCTGACACACGAGTTGGGCGTGATGCCCCGCGCGAACACCGGCAGCCCGACGGGCGCAATGCCCGTGATATCGCGCGCCATGCCGTCGATGACGATCGCGGCAGCACCCTTGCCCTTGGCGACCATCGTGACGTTGTCACCGACCACGGCGGACTGCGTGAAGCCCTCGGAAGCGGCCATGATCACGTCACCCGGCTGGGCGATCGCGATCGCGGCCATGATGGCGAGATTGTCGTTCGGCCCTGTCTCGCAGGGGAGCGCGGTCCCGAGGAACATGGCATTTGCCGGATCGATGGCCTTTATGTCCGCATCGAGTGCGCCGCGGCCTTGCATCGCATCGGCGGCCTGGCCCGTTTGCACACCCTTGAGGCGGCCGAGCGTGAAGGCATCGGGACGCTGCCACATACGACGGACGGTCAGGAGAGGGGGATCCTTGAGCATGTGTGAAACGATCCTGTAGTAGTGGTTGCTGTTCAAAATTGCTCTATCAGCGGCGCGATCCCACCGCGCCGAAAGTCACGGAAATTCATAGAGGAGACAGCGCGAGGCCGATTTAGGCCCATCGGGCGCCGGGCCCTCCGATGCTGCATAGACATTTCCTCGAGGATGATTCTGTTGCGGCTTGTCGGCGGCGAAATGGTGGCCGCCATTGCCGTCTTTGCGTCTTGAGCAGTCAACTCAGCCGGGTGGTGACGGTCAACGGTATTCGCTGCAGGCATGGAGCACACCTGCAACTTCCAGCGTTCAGTCCTTGGCCCGCTCGACGTAGGATCCGTCCTCGGTCATGACGACAATCCGCGTGCCGGACTCGATATGAGGCGGCACCATCACGCGGGCACCGTTCGAGAGCTTGGCCGGCTTGTAGGATGAGGAGGCGGTCTGCCCCTTTACGACCGGGTCTGCCTCGACGATCTCGAAAATCACTCGCTGCGGCAGCTCGATGGCGACGGGCGTGCCGTCGAATAGCTTGATCGAGCAGCGCATGTTCTCGACCAGCCACTGCGCTGAATCGCCGAGCAAATCCTTGGGCACGACGATCTGATCGTAGGTTACGGGCTCCATGAAGTTGAAGCCCATTTCGTCCTCGTAGAGATAGTCGTAGTCCTTCTCGTCGAGGAAGGCGCGCTCGACGGATTCCGTCGTGCGGTAGCTTTTGACGATCTTCACGCCGTCCGAGATGCGGCGCATGTCGATGTGGGTCGTTGGGGTGCCCTTGCCAGGGCGGATGCTCTCGGCCTTGAGGACCGTACAGAGATCGCCGTCGATCTCCAGAACATTGCCTTTGCGGACCTCGCTTGCGATAACCTTGACCACGAAACCGTTCTCCGTCCATTTCCCCGCAGGGGCCGCTGAAAATCTTGGTTTGGCGGGCTTCATAGCTGTTTCGGGGCGCGAGGCCAAGTCAGGCCCGGATCTGATGGCGGGGCGAGGACCGTTCAGACCTTATGACCGACACTTTCCAGGAACGCCCGTGGTGGCATCCGGACAAGCACGCTGACCGGCGGCCATTCCTGCTCGCGCGGGGCCGGATCAAGGCTGCCTTGCGCGGCTGGTTCGAGGACCGGGGGTTCGTCGAGATCGAGACGAGCGCCCTCCAGCTCTCGCCTGGCAACGAGGCGCATCTCCACGCATTTTCGACGGAATGGCGGACCGAGGGAGGCGACGCCAGCCGCCTGTACCTGCACACCTCACCCGAATTTGCCTGCAAGAAGCTACTGGCGGCTGGCGAGCGGCGGATCTTTACCTTCGCCCCCGTCTACCGTAATCGCGAGCGCGGGACGCTGCACCATCCCGAGTTCACGATGCTCGAATGGTACCGGGCGGGGGAGCCCTACGAGATCCTGATGCGCGACTGCGCCGAGCTGCTGGCGCTGGCTGCCGCTGCAGCGGAGACCGACCTTCTGACCTTTCGAGACGAGCCCGTAGACCCCTCCGCGTCGCTTGAGCGGCTGACCGTGGCCGAGGCTTTCCGCCGCCATGCCCGGATCGATCTGCTGGCGACACTCTCCACCCCTGAGCCCGATCGCGACGGGCTTGCCGAGCAGGCGCTGGCCGTCGGCGTGCGTGTCGCGTCGGATGACACATGGTCGGACATCTTCAGTCGCGTGATTGTCGATTGTATCGAGCCGCGCATCGGACGCGGGCAGGCGACGATCCTTATGGAGTATCCGACCGTCGAAGCGGCCCTCGCGCGACCCTCGCCGAACGACCCGCGCGTCGCCGAGCGCTTCGAGCTTTATGCGTGCGGCGTGGAACTCGCCAATGCTTTCGGCGAGCTGACTGATCCAGTCGAGCAGCGCCGTCGTTTCGAGGCCGAGATGACCGAGAAGCAGCGCGTGTACGGCGAGCGCTATCCCATCGACGAGGATTTTCTCGCGGCCTTGGCCGCGATGCCGCCCGCGTCCGGCATCGCGCTCGGCTTTGACCGGCTCGTCATGCTCGCGACGGGCGCGCGGACCATCGAGCAAGTGCTCTGGACACCGGTGGCAGTGTCATGAGCGACAGAGATGCAACTAAGACGCTGCGGACGCCGCAGGATTTGATCGACGCGGGTCTCATCGATCCAGATGCGCGCAATGCGGTCGGGAAAGTCGCCGCGCGCTATGCCATCGCGCTCACGCCGGCCATCGCCGAGCTGATTGATCGCGCCGATCCGAATGACCCGATCGCACGGCAGTTCGTGCCTGACGCGCGCGAACTGGATACCCTCCCCGAGGAACGTGCCGATCCGATCGGCGACGACGCCCATTCGCCCGTTCCGGGTATCGTCCATCGATATCCGGACCGCGTGCTGCTCAAGGCGACGCACGTCTGCCCCGTCTACTGCCGTTTCTGCTTCCGCCGCGAAATGGTAGGACCGGGCGGCGAGCAGGCGCTTGCCGGTCCCAAGCTCGAGGCGGCGCTCGACTACATCCGCACTAATCCCACCATCCACGAGGTCATCGTGACGGGTGGCGATCCGCTCGTGCTGGCGCCACGGCGCATCGCCGAGATCTCACGTGGTCTCGCGGCGATCCCGCATGTTCAGGTCATCCGGTGGCATTCGCGTGTGCCGGTGGTCGATCCGGAACGCATCACGGATGACCTTGTTTCGGCACTCAAGGCGCCGGGCAAAGCCGTTTGGATCGCCGTACATGCGAACCACGCGCGCGAGCTGACCGATGCCGCGCGTGCTGCCCTCGCGCTTCTCGCGTCAGCCGGCCTCCCGCTGATTAGCCAGACCGTGCTGCTCAAGGGCATCAATGATGACGCCGAGACGCTGGCAGCCCTGTTTCGCGCTCTCGTCGCCCTTAATGTGAAGCCGTATTACCTCCATCACGCCGATCTCGCGCCCGGAACGGCCCATTTCCGCACGTCGATCGACGAGGGTCGGGCCATCATGCGCGCACTCAGGGGCCGCCTCTCCGGTCTTGCGCTGCCGACCTACGTGCTCGATGTGCCCGGTGGGTTCGGCAAAGTTCCGATCGGCCCTGATTACGTTAAGGAATCCGAGGCCACGCGCCTGATCGAGGATGTCTCCGGCGGACTCCATCCCTACCCCATCGACAAGGGCTGACTTTCCCCTGTCTCCCCGCGCTGCTTCGTGTAATGTGCGCGCCGCCCAAAGAAACCGCAGAGGAAATGCCGTGGAATTCAAGATCGCCAAGCGCCTCCAGCGCGTGGAGCCTTCGCCGAGTATCGTTGCGGCACAGCGCGCGCGCGAGCTGAAGGCCCAAGGCCGCGACATTATCTCGCTCTCGGTTGGCGAGCCCGATTTCCCGACGCCGGCGCACATCATCGAGGCCGCCATGGTCGCCGCCAAGCGCGGCGAGACCAAGTACACGGCCATCCCCGGTACGCTCGAGCTACGTACGGCGCTCGCCGCGAAGCTCAAGCGCGAGAACGGCCTCGACTACACGACCGACGAGGTCATGATCTCGACGGGCGGCAAGCAGGCGATCTTCAACGCGATTGTCGCGACCATGGAAGCAGGCGACGAGGCCGTCATCCCGGCGCCTTTCTGGATCGCGTACGCCGATTGCGTGCTCTACGCGGGCGCCAAGCCTGTCGTCGTGCCATGCCCTGCCGAGACGAAATTCAAGATCACGCCGGAGATGCTGGAACGTGCGATCACGCCGGCGACACGCTGGCTCGTGCTGAACTCGCCGTCGAACCCATCAGGCGCCGTCTACACGCGCGAGGACTATCTCGGGCTCGCCGAGGTGCTGCGTCGCCACCCGCACGTTGCCGTCATGGTCGACGAAATGTACGAGCACATAGTTTTCGACGGGCACACCTGCGAGAGTTTCGTCGCCATCTGCCCGGATATGAAGGCCCGTTCGGTCATCATCAATGGTGTATCCAAGACGTATTCGATGACCGGCTGGCGGATCGGGTTTGCGGCCGGCCCCGCTGATCTGATCAAGCAGATGTCCAAGCTCCAGGCGCAAGTGACGTCCGGCCCGTCATCGGTCGGACAAGCCGCAGCGCTCGCTGCCCTCACCGGCCCGCAGGACTCTGTCGAGCAGTACCGTGCCGCCTTCGAGGAACGCCGCGACCTCATCGTCGCCATGCTTAACCAGGCCAAGGGCATCACGTGCGTGAAACCGGCCGGCGCTTTTTATGCCTTCCCGAGCTGCGCCGGCCTCATCGGCAAGCGCACGCCGGAAGGCAAAGTCATCGAGAACGACCGCGATTTCGTCATGTATCTCATGAACGGAGAGGGGGTCGCGGCCGTGCATGGGGCGGCTTATGGTGTCTCGCCGCACTTCCGCCTGTCCTTTGCCGCTTCGACCGAGGACATAACGCGCGCCTGTGAGCGCATTCAGCGGGCCTGCGCGGCACTGCGATAAGTGAAAAACAGCGGAGGAAACACATATGGCCAAGCTGCGCGTCGGAATTCTGGGGTTCGGTGAGGCTGGCCAGAGCGTGGCCGCGGGATTGAAGAAGTCGGCGACCGCCGAGCATCCGATCGAAATCTCGACCTGGGACATCCTGCTGCCGAGCAACGAGAAGGGCGCGCCGCTCAAGGCTGTCGCCGACCAGATCGGCATCCGCACGGTCGGTAGCGCAGCGGAACTTGCGCAAGCGAGCGACATCATCCTGAGCCTCGTGACGACGGATCAGAGCCTCGTTGCGGCGGGGCAGATGGCGCCGCACATCGTCAAGGGCACGCTTTTCCTCGACTGCAATTCGACATCGCCCGGCATGAAGCGTGATGTCGCCAAGGTGATCACGGCTGGCGGTGGTCGTTCGGTCGAAGCGGCGGTCATGGATCTCGTGCCGCGCTCGCAGCACAAGGTGCCGATGCTGCTGGCGGGCAAGGATGCCGAGGAGCTGATCGGCAAGTTGACCCCGTATGGCGTCGACATGAAGTCGGTCGGTGACGACATCGGCGCCGCCTCGACGATCAAGATGTGCCGCAGCGTATTCATGAAGGGGCTCGATGCCATCCTCATGGAGTGCATGGTCGCGGCCGAGACGGCGGGTGTGACGGACCGCATTGTTTCATCGATGCAAGTGACGATTCCCGAGATCAACTGGCCGGTCTTCATCGGCAAGAAGCTTGGTGGCGCCGCGCAGCACTCCGGTCGCCGCGCCGGCGAGATGCGCGAGGTCGCTGCAACGCTGCGCGAGCTCGGTCTCGATCCCACCATGGCGGAGGCGACGGCGCAACGCCTGCAGTGGTGCGCCGATCTCGGCATGAAGGAGCGCGCGGCCGCGACGCGCGTACCATCGTCCATCACTGAGTTCGTCGATGACATCCGCGCCGGTCTCGCGGCCCAGACATCGGCGAAAGCTGCCGAATAGCGGATGCTGCGGATCACTGAGCTGCGGTTGCCACTTGACCATCCGGAGGACGCACTTCGGACGGCAGTGGCGACGCGGCTCGGGGTCGCGTCGGATGATCTCCTGAGCTTCAGTGTGTTCCGGCGCGCCTGGGATGCGCGCAAGAAATCCGCGATCAAGCTTGTCTATACGATCGACGCGGACGTGCGGGCTGAGAAGTCCGTGCGCGCCCGCTTGAAGGACGATCGCCACGTCAATCCGACACCCGATACAAGCTACAAATTCGTCGGGCGCGCACCGGAGAAGCTAGAGAAGCGCCCGGTCGTGATCGGCACGGGGCCGTGCGGGTTCATGTGTGCGCTCGTGCTCGCGCAGATGGGGTTCCGTCCCATTGTATTGGAGCGTGGCAAGGTCGTGCGCCAGCGCACCAAGGACACCTGGGGCCTCTGGCGGCGCGGCGTGCTCGATCCGACGTCCAACGCGCAATTCGGCGAGGGCGGCGCCGGCACCTTCTCCGACGGCAAGCTGTACAGCGGCATCAGTGATCCGCGCCATCATGGCCGCAAGGTGCTGACCGAGTTCGTCAAGGCCGGCGCCCCTGAGGAAATCCTCTACGTCGCCAAGCCCCACATCGGCACGTTCCGCCTCGTCACGGTCGTCGAGAACGTGCGCGCCGAGATCGAGTCGCTCGGTGGCGAGTATCGCTTTGGCACCAAGGTCGTCGATCTAGATCTCGCGGACGAGGGCCGCGGGAAGCGCGTGCGCGGAGTCGTTCTGGAGGACGGCAGCACGATCGAAACCGATCACGTCGTGCTCGCCGTCGGTCACAGCGCACGCGATACCTTCGAGATGCTGCACGCCCGCGGCGTCACGATCGTGCCGAAGCCCTTCTCGATCGGCGTGCGTATCGAGCATCCGCAATCGCTGATCGACCGATGCATGTTCGGCCCCTCGGCCGGCAATCCCATTCTCGGCGCGGCCGACTATCACCTCGTGCATCACGCCAGTAATGGCCGCTCGGTCTACAGTTTCTGCATGTGCCCCGGTGGCACAGTCGTCGCGGCGACGTCGGAGCCCGGCTGTGTCGTCACGAACGGCATGAGCCAGTACTCGCGCGCCGAGCGCAATGCCAATGCCGGCATCGTCGTCGGCATCACGCCCGATGAGGACTATCCGGGCGGCCCGCTTGCCGGCATCGCATTCCAGCGACATTGGGAAGCGAAGGCCTTCGCGGCGGGTGGCGGCACGTACGCTGCGCCGGCGCAAAGAGTTGGCGACTTTCTCGCAGGCCGCGTCTCGACATCACTCGGCGAGGTCGTGCCGAGCTACAAGCCGGGCGTGGTCCCGACCGATCTCGCGCAGTGCCTTCCCGAGTACGCGGTGGTCGCCATTCGCGAGGCTCTGCAAGCCTTCGACAAGCGCATCCCGGGATTCTCCATGGCCGATGCCGTCATGACCGGCGTCGAAACGCGCACGTCCTCGCCGATCCGCATTCCACGCGGCGAGGACTATCAGAGCGTCAACACGCGCGGGCTGTATCCGGCGGGCGAGGGAGCGGGCTTCGCCGGCGGGATTCTCTCGGCGGGCGTCGACGGCATTCGCGTCGCGGAAGCGCTCGCACTCGATTGTGCCCTCAGTTCCGCCAAGGATTGAAGGCGGGTTCGGTCGTCGTCTGCCAAGGCTTGAGCTGTGGCTCCGCCTTCCCGGCGGGTCTCTGCTCCGGGGCCGGCCGTGCCGCGGGCTTTGCCGTAGGGCGCGCGGGCGTCGGTGGCTCGGCGCGCGGCGTAGGTCGCAGTCCCAGGCAGCTCACGAAATAGTCCGAGTTCGCCATACGCGCACGCAAACGTGAGGCAAGCACCGAGGTGACACGGCCCGGTTCGCCGGCGTCGCGCGCGATCGGGTTCGGTAGCGATGCCGCGAGCAGTGTCGCCTCGTGCACCGTGAGGCGCGAGGCCGGCTTGTCGAAATGATAGTAGGCCGCCGCTTCGGCGCCGAAGATGCCGGGCCCCCATTCTGCGATATTCAGGTAGACCTCGAGAATGCGCCGCTTGGGCCAGAGCGCGTCGATGGTCAGCGCGACCGGGATTTCGATGGCCTTGCGGACATAGCTGCGCGAATTCCACAGGAAGAGGTTCTTCGCCGTCTGCATGGTGATCGTGCTGCCGCCACGCGCCTCTTCCATGGCCTCGTAAAGCGCGCCCCAATCCACGCCGCGGTGCTGGCAGAAGCGGGCATCCTCGGACGTCACGACGGCGCGCTGGAGGTAGGACGAGATGCTGGTGACCGGCACGGGCGCGTAGAGCACATTCTGGCCCGACAAGCGCGTCGTGATCATGAGCGCGGAGCGCGGCGGGTCGATCCAGCGGTAGGCGACGATCAGCGCCAACACGAGCACGGCATAGCCGACGGCGAGACCTACGAGGATCAGCGCGGCGCGCCGGAAGCGGTGAGGCCATACCGATGACGAAGCTGGAGTTGCGAGCCGCCGCGGTGGTGGCGGCGGTGCGAGAACTTCGGGCGCAGAAGCGATCGCAGCAGCAGCGATTACGGGCGCTCCAAGCGTGCTGATGGGAGCGGTCGGCGTCAGTGCCGATGGGGGGATTGGCGGCGGCTGTGGCACCGGAAGCGAGGCTTCGGCCGCGGGATCCGGCCCCGGTGGCACCACAGGTGGTTCTTCGACCACTGGCAGCGCGGCAGGCTCGCTTGCCTCGACCGTGCTCTCGGCTGTGGATGCAGGTTCGGCTGGAAGCTCGGGTGCTACAGGCTGGAAGGCTTGGGTTGGCAGCGCCTCATCGACCCGTGCCTCCGACGCTTCTTCGGCATCGCGTGAAAGTGCTGGCGAAGCTTCCGCCGGCTCAGGTGCCCTCTCGACCAGCGGTTCGTTGGCAGTTGCCACCCCCGGGATGGGTGGTGCCATCGGTTCCGGCACTGTGGCGGTCGGATCAATGAGCAGCATGTCTCTGGCCGGTGCCGGCAACGCCTCACGAATGTCTGCAGTGTCTGCGCTGGCACGATCTTCCCCCTGCGGCGCCGAAACCACGATCGGAGGCGGCTGAGGTTCGGGCAGCTCCGCGCCCTCATCGGGCCGCGGCCCAATGGGTGGCTCCGGCGCAGGCGCCTCGGGGGTTGCACTGTTTTCGGAAACGGGCACGCCGACGACCTCAGTCACGACCTCGTCGGGGATCTCGGCCGCGATCAGCGCCGTTTCTGGCTCGGCCATTGGCACGGCCACAGGTCCCGTCGGCGGACCCGTACGGGGCACATCACCGGGCGGCTGCTCACCCGGTCCGGAGAAGGGGCCTCTGAACTCGCTCATGCTCTGCTTTTAACGTATGAAACGCCCGTGACGCCTCGGAAAGAGCATCATAAGAATGGCGCCGGAGCGGCGCACCTCTCCAGGGGCCGCATGGTTCACAAGGAATAGCGTATGGCGTTCGAGGAACGGCTGGGCGAGGTCGCGGCGCTTGTGGAGAACCGCCTCGCCGAGCTGCTTGGCGAAAGCGCGCTCGGCGCGACGCCGCCCGTTCTGGGCGCCGCCATGCGTCATGCCGTGCTGGGCAGCGGCAAGCGCTTCCGGCCGTTTCTGGCCATTGAAGGTGCGCGTGTGCTGGGGCTCTCGGATGCGGCGGCCCTCGATGCGGCGTGTGCGATCGAGTGCCTGCACTGCTATTCGCTCGTCCACGACGATCTCCCGGCCATGGACAACGACGAGTTGCGTCGCGGCCAGCCGACCGTCTGGAAAGCCTTCGACGAGGCAACCGGCATTCTCGCTGGCGACGGGCTCCTGACCTTCGCCTTCGAGCTGTTGGCGCGCCCTGCCACTCATCCAGATGCAGCCGTGCGGGCATCCCTGGTCCTCGGTCTTGCCGAAGCGAGCGGCGGCGGCGGCATGGTCGGTGGTCAGGTGCTGGATCTCGCTTCCGAAAAAGGCGCTTCGAACCTGCACTCGCTCGCAGGCGTGACGACCATCCAACGCATGAAGACCGGCGCGCTGATCCGCTTCTCGGCCGAAGCCGGTGCCATTCTTGCCAGTGCAGCCCCCGAGCAGCGCCACGCACTTTGCGCCTACGGGGAGGCGCTCGGCGCCGCCTTCCAGATTGCCGACGATCTCCTCGATGCCGAGGGCGATGCGCAGGCGACCGGCAAGGCCGTCGGCAAGGATGCTGCGGCTGGCAAGGCAACGTTCGTCACCGTGCTCGGCGTCGCAGGCGCACGCGCGCGTCTTGCAGAACTCAATGCTGAAGCACGTGCAGCGCTCGCAACGTTTGGCGCTGAAGCACGCAATCTGACGGCGGCCATAGACTTCGTCAGCAACCGGCGCGGCTGAAGGGTGGCCTTTCACGACGCTCCAGTGCCATAGTGGAGCTATAGGTTCCGCTAGTGTCCCGATTTCGAAGTTCGCTTGACCTCAATGCCGGCCTCGCGAGCGAACTTCGAAATCCAAGGGACACTAGAAGCACAAATTCTCTAGTGTGATTCAGATCGAGAAATTCGCTCCATCCGGCGCTGCGAGGGCTGGCGAATTTCTCGATCATCACACTAGATGAGCCAGAGCGAAGCTGGGAGGCTGCGCCATATGAATTTTACTGAGCACGCCGGAAAGGCCGTTCTGCGCGCAGCCGGCATTCCGACGCCCGAAGGCATCGTCGCCCGAACGCCAGAGGAAGCCGCGGAGGCTGCACGCCGCATCGGCAAGTGCGTGATCAAGGCCCAGGTGCCGACCGGCAAGCGCGGCAAGGCGGGCGGCATCAAGCTCGCCACGACACCGGATGAGGCCGCCGGCCACGCCCGCGCGATCCTCGGCATGACCATCGGCGAGCATCAGGTCGATCACCTCCTGGTGGACCGCCAAGTAAACATCGCGCGCGAGATGTACGCCGCCGTGCTGAACGATCCCGAGACTGAGGGACCGCTGCTGCTGTTCTCGCCCGAAGGCGGCATGGACATCGAAGATATCGCCGCCGAGCATCCCGATGCGCTGCTGCAGATCGCGGTCGACATCACCAAGGGCCTCGATGAAGAGGCTTTGGCAGCTGCCGTGCGTCGCTACGATCCGCCCGCCGCGAGCGCCATCACGGACATTCTCGTCAAGCTCTACGAGGCCTATCGCGCCAGTGATGCCGAACTCATCGAGATCAACCCGCTCGTGCAGATGCGCGACGGACATTTCGTGGCACTCGATTGCAAGCTGACCATCGATGACAGCGCACTCCCCCGCCAGGAGATGCTGGCTTCGACGGGCACGCCCGACAAGACGACGGACCTCGAAGCGCGCGCCAAGGCGCTGCACCTCAAGTACATCGAGCTTGATGGCGGAGTCGGTGTGCTCGCGAACGGCGCCGGCCTCACCATGACAACCATGGACGCGATCCGTCATTTCGGCGGGAGGCCCGCGAATTTCATGGAGATCGGCGGCGACAGCTACACGAAGGCCGTGCCGGCGTTGGAGATCGTTCTCGCGAACCCGAATGTGAAGGCGCTGCTCGTCAACTTCTGTGGCGCCTTCGCGCGCACGGACGTCATGGCCGAGGGCGTGATAAATGCCTGGCTCCATCTCAAGCCGAAGATCCCGATTGTGTTCACGATCCACGGCACGGGTGAGGACGAGGCGATCGCCATGGTGCGCGACCGCCTCGGCATCGAGCCTTACGATCTCATGGACGATGCCGTGAAGGTGGCCGTCGCCGCGGCAAAGGGGGCGAGCGCATGATCATCGGCGGCAACGAAACTGTGCTCGTGCAGGGGATCACGGGCAAGCAGGGCACGTTCTGGTCGGAGCGCATGCGCGACTACGGCACGAAGGTCATCGGCGGCGTCAATCCGCGCCGCGCCGGCGAGCGGCATCTCCATCTGCCCGTGTGGGCCTCGGCGCAGGATGCAGCGAAGGATCAGAAGATCGATGCGGCCGTGATGTTCGTACCGCCGTTCGGCGTGAAGGAAGCCGCGCTCGATATCATCGCGGCGGGCGTCCGAAAGATCGTTTGCCTCACCGAGCATGTGCCCGTGCAGGACACCATGTACTTTCTCGCGGCGGCGCGCGAGCGCGGCGCTCAGGTGATCGGACCGAACACAGCCGGGCTCGTGACGACCGGCGTGAACTTCGTCGGTTTCATGCCGGCCTTCAATGCACGTGTCTTCCAGAAGGGCGATATCGGCGTGATCTCGCGTTCGGGCTCGCTTGGCACGCTGCTCTGCCTCAACCTCGTGCAGGCGGGGCTCGGCATTTCATCATTCATCGGTATCGGCGGCGACCCGATCATCGGTACGACGACGCGCGATGCGCTCGTTGCGCTCGACAAGGACCCGGCGACGAAAGCCGTGGCGCTCGTCGGCGAAATCGGTGGTGCGATGGAGGAAGCGGCGGCGGACTACGCCGCGACCATGAGGAAGCCGGTTGCGGCCTTCATTGCTGGCGCCGCTTCGCCGCCCGGCAAGAAGATGGGGCACGCGGGCGCAATCGTGATGGGCAACCGCGGGTCTTATGCGGGCAAGAAGGCGGCACTGGAGGAAGCCGGCGTCACCGTTTGCGCGACGCCGAACGAGGTGCCCGGTGTGCTCAAGGCGCGGCTGAAAAGGTAGCGTCAGCCCCCGATCAGCCGCTCGATCGCGGGAATGAGCTCATCGTAGTGCTCGATGATGGCGTCGGGTGCAAGTTCGCGCACGTGGACGTCAGTATAGCCAAACGTCACCGCAACAACTGGGATGCCTGCTGCCTTGGCCGTATCGATGTCGGTCTTGCTGTCGCCGACCATGATCGCGCGCTTGGGGTCGCCGCCGGCCATTCGAATGGCGCCGAGGAGGTGATCGGGGTGCGGCTTGCAGACGGGAAAGGTGTCGCGGCCGGCGAGGGCAGCAAAGCGCGAGCGCAGTCTCAGATCGCCCAGAAGCTGCTCCGAGAGAGAGGCCTGTTTGTTCGTGCACACGGCGAGCCGGGCGCCACGGGCCGCTAGAGTGTCGAGCGAGGTCTCGAGGCCGGGATAGGCGTGGCTCGTCGCGGCAATGTTCGCCGTATAGTAGGCGATGAACTGCTCGAAGTAGGCGCGCGTTTCATCTGCACTCAGCTGCCGGCCGTAGTGCTTGAAGCCCGTAGTGATCATCGCGGCCGCACCGAAGCTGATCGCCGGCCGTATGAGTTCCGGCGCTACCGGCGCAAGATCCGCGCTCGCGAGGACGTGGTTCGTTGCGGCGATCAGATCCGGCGCGGTCTCAACGAGCGTTCCGTCGAGATCGAAGGCCACAGTCAGGTCACGCATGAGCGGATTTCCTCGAGGTGCTTGCTCATGCAAGCTGACTACGGTAAAGTGAACAGAAAGAGAACATGCGCTGTTGGGCTGCGATCGCAGATGACGCCGTGGTGCCCGCTCCGAGGAAGTCGTGAATCTGGTGCATAAGCATCGGTTCGCCGCAGGGCCTGGGTCGGTCAGAGCCTAGATAGCGCGTACTCTCTAATGGACGAATCGGGTTCCCGAAAGCTGGCGTGAACGCGCGCCTGATGCTGCACAGACGCGGCCTGGGAGCCAAGCAAAGGAGTGAGACTATGGCCGGTTCCGTGAACAAGGTGATCCTGATCGGCAATCTCGGCAAGGATCCCGAGATCCGCCGTACCCAGGACGGGCGGCCGATCGCCAATCTGCGCATCGCGACAAGCGAGAGCTGGCGCGACAAGAACTCGGGCGAGCGCCGCGAGAAGACCGAGTGGCATTCGGTCGTGATCTTCAACGAGGCGCTCTGCAAGGTCGTTGAGCAGTACGTGAAGAAGGGCTCCAAGGTCTACATCGAGGGCGCGCTGCAGACGCGCAAGTGGCAGGACCAGCAGGGCCAGGAGCGTTATTCGACCGAGGTCGTGCTGCAGGGGTTCAATGCCGTGCTGACCATGCTCGACGGGCGTCCCGGTGGCGGCATGAGCGACAGCGCCCAGTCCGACTACGGTAGCGACGACGGCGCCGGCTACGGTGGGGGAGGCGGTTCCTCCGCTCCCAAACGCTCGGGTGGGGGCGGCTCGGGCGGCTCGGGCGGCAGCAAGGGTGGCTTCGACAAGAAGCTCGACGACGAGATTCCGTTCTGAGCTGCGATCGCCCCGCTTAGTTCAGTGCCCACAGATAAACAAGCGTTGCGCCGATGCCCAGGGCAGTCCGCACTGCGCGCTGCCGCCCCCATTTCTCGATCGTCGCACGCGTCTCGGCATTCGCATCTTCGATCTCGGTCGCGTTGAGCTGCTTGTTGGTCGGCATGATGCCGATCAGCGTATAGGGCCAGTTCGCAAGAATGAGGACGGCGCCGAGTGCCCAGAGCCATTCGCCCGCCAGCAGGGCCGTGAGCAAGCCTAGTACGCCCGACATGGCCGCGAGGCTACTCTGCATGGTGAAGCCGGCCGCGTAGCTCGGCTTCCATTGCTTCAACAGGCTGCGGTCATCGAGCTCGAGCCGTGCCGGCTGCTCGGCGAAATTGATGTAGAAGGCCGCGCCGGCGAAGGCTGCGGCGAGGATGAGCGCAAGATGGCCGGTTAGCATGAAGCACCTCCTCTCAGGCCAGACACTCAGGCCAGCGAAGATGCTTTAACGCGCTCAGGCGCTCCGAAGATGGCATGCTACGGCATGGCCGTCGGCGCCGGCCTTGAGCTCCGGCTTCTCGTTCGCGCAGAGCGGGAGCTGACGGATCGGGCAGCGCGTGTGGAAGTGGCAGCCGGTCGGCGGGTTGATCGGGTTCGGCACATCGCCCTGCAGCATGACGCGCTTGCGCTTCACCGTCGGATCGGGGATCGGCACCGCCGACAGCAGCGCTTCGGTGTAGGGGTGCTTGGGGTTCGTATAGAGGTCGTGCGCGGTCGCGATCTCGACGATGCGCCCGAGGTACATGACCGCGACACGCGTCGAGATGTGCTCGACCACGGAGAGGTCGTGCGCGATGAAAAGGTACGTGAGGCCGAACTGATCCTGAAGATCCTCGAGCAGGTTGATGACCTGGGCCTGGATCGACACGTCGAGCGCCGACACCGGCTCGTCGCACACGATCAGCTTCGGTTCGACGGCGAGCGCGCGCGCGATGCCGATGCGCTGGCGCTGGCCACCCGAGAACTCGTGCGGGAAGCGGCGCATGTGATCGGGCTGCAGGCCGACGCGCTCCAGAAGCTCGACGACGCGCGCTTCGAGCGCCTTGCGATTGTCGGCGAGCCCGTGGATCACGAGCGCCTCGCCGATGATGGCGCCGACGGTCATGCGCGGATTGAGTGACGCGAACGGATCCTGGAAGATGATTTGCATGTCGCGGGCGACAGCGCGGAGATCGCTCCTGCCCATGGCCGCGACGTCATTGCCCTCGAACCACACCTCGCCCGAGGTCGGCTCGATGAGGCGCAGAATGCAGCGTCCCGTCGTCGACTTGCCGCAGCCCGACTCGCCGACGAGCCCGAGCGTCTCGCCTTTCTCGATGTGGAAGCTCACGCCGTCAACCGCATGCACGCGGTCGATCACGCGCGAGAGCACGCCGCCGCGGATCGGGAATTGCTTGACGAGGTTTCTCACCTGCAGCAGCGGCTTGGTCGTCACCGGCGCGGCTCCATCTGAGGACATTGGGTCTCCGGCTCCTTGGGGCGTGCTCGATGGGTTCTGGGCGACGCCCGCTCAATTATAGAGAATGCACGCCACCTTATGGCCGGGCTCGATCTCGCGAAGCGGTGGCTCGGCCTTGGTGCACTCGTCGCGCGCGTAGCGGCAGCGCGCGGCAAAGCGGCAGCCAGGCGGCGGCCTGAGCAGGCTCGGCACCGTGCCGCCGATGGCTTCGAGCCGGACTTTCTGCGTCGCCGCCGTGTCGATGCGCGGGATCGAACGGATAAGGCCCTGCGTGTAGGGGTGGCTCGGCTTGGCGAAGAGCTGCTCGACGCCCGCCTCCTCGACGACCTTCCCGGCATACATGACGACGACGCGCTGCGCGGTTTCGGCGACGACGCCCATGGCGTGCGTGATCAGCATGATGGCCATGCCGAAGCGCTCTTTCATGTCCTGCAGCAGCTCGAGGATCTGCGCCTGGATAGTGACGTCGAGCGCGGTCGTCGGCTCATCCGCGATGAGGAGCTTCGGATTGCAGGAAAGTGCCATCGCGATCATCACGCGCTGGCGCATGCCGCCGGAGAACTGGTGCGGGTAGTCGTGGACGCGCCGCTGCGGATTGGGAATGCGCACGAGGTTCAGCATCTCGATCGTGCGGTCGATGGCGGCCTTGCGGCTCACGCCCTCGTGGCGGCGAACGACCTCGGCAATCTGCTCGCCGACGGTGTAGACGGGGTTGAGCGACGTCATCGGCTCCTGGAAGATAATCGCGATCTCCTTGGAGCGGATGTCGTCCATCTCCTGCGTCTGCAGCGGGATGAGGTCGCGGCCCTGCCAGAGAATCTGGCCGCCGACGAACCTGCCCGGTGGCATCGCGATGAGCTTGAGCACGGAGAGGGCCGTCACGGTCTTGCCGCAACCGGACTCGCCGACGACGCAGACCGTCTCGCCGCGCGAGATCGAGATGCTGACGCCGTCGACGGCGCGCACCATGCCGTCGTCGGTCTTGAAGTGCGTCTCGAGACCCCGGATCTCGAGCAAAGGCTGGTCCATACGGTCTCCCCGAAGCGCGGGCGCGCTGACGCTATTGATGCACGGCCTCCAACTTGTAGCCGTCCGGATCGATCACGAAGGCGGCATAGTAGCTGGGACCATAGTGGGCACGCAGGCCGGGCCGGCCGGAGTCAGTGCCGCCGGCGTGGAGTGCCGCGGCGTGAAAGGCGTCGACGGCAGCCGGGCTCGGCGCATCGAATGCGAGATGGAAACCTGCGCCGGGCGCGCGCACCTCGCCGGGTCGCGGGAAAAGCGAGAGCTTGTCGCCGCCGCCCGGTGATCCGTAGCCCACACCCTTGGGGCTGTCCCAGACGCGCACGAAGCCGAGCGGTTCGAGCACAGAATCATAGAACGCAGCCGAGCGGGCGAGATTCTCGACGCCAAACGAGAGATGGCCGAGCAGAGAGCGCGTTCTGGCCGGCGATGCATCAGCGACGGTCACATCAGCCTCACAGCACGCGGCGGGGATCGAGCGCATCGCGCAGGCCGTCGCCGATGAAGTTGATCGTCAGCACGGTCAGGAAGATCGCGGCGCCTGGGAAAAGCGCCCAGTGCGGTGCAAAGTCGAGGTTGTCCTTGGCGTCGAACAGGAGCCGGCCCCAGGTCGGAATGTCGGGCGGGAAGCCGAGGCCGAGGAAGGACAGCGTCGACTCGGCGATGATGGCGGCGGCGACATCGATCGTGCCGGCGACGATCACCGGGCCGAGCGCATTGGGCAGGATGTGGCGGACGACCTGGCGGAGTCTGGAGGCGCCGAGCGCGCGCGCTGCCTCGACGAACTCCTTCTCGCGCAGCGACAGGAACTGCGCACGCACGAGGCGCGCGACCGGCATCCATCTGAGCCCGCCGATCACGATCACGATAAGAATGAACGTGCCGCCTTCCGGCCCGAACGCCCCTTTGAGCGTGTCGCGAAAGAGATAGATGACCAACAGCAGCAACGGGAGCTGCGGAAGCGAGAGGAAGAGATCGGTCAGCCACATGAGCGCCGAGCCAACCCAGCCGCGCGACATGCCGGCAACGGCGCCGACAATCGTGCCGACGAAGATCGCAACGAACATGGCGGCAAGCCCGACGGCCAGCGAGATGCGGCCACCGTAGAGCATGCGCGAGAGTATATCCTGGCCAAGGTCGTCGGTGCCGAAGGGGTGCTTCCAGGACGGCCCCTGTAGCGTGGCGGCGAAATCGATCTGATTGATAGGAATGCGCCAGAAGATCGGCCCGATCAGAATGGCCAGCACCATCAGCCCGAGAACGAAGGTGCTGATCACAGCGAGCTTGTGGCGGCGGAAGCGGCGCCACGCCTCGCGCGTCGGCGAGAACGTCGGCGTGCGTGCCGGCGTTGTCGCTGGTGGCGCGGGTAGGGGCGCCTCAGCGGAAGGTGATGCGAGGGTCGAGCCAGCCATAGAGGATGTCAGCGATCAGGTTGAAGAGGACGACGAGACAGGCGAACACGAACGTCACAGCCATGATGACGGGCGTGTCGTTGGCGAGAATGGAGCTGATGAGAAGCGAGCCGATGCCCGGGATGCGGAAGATCTGCTCGGTCACGATGGCGCCGCCGAAGATCGCCGGCATTTGCAGGGCAACGAGTGTGACGACGGGGATCAGTGCATTGCGCACCACGTGCTTGACGATGACGACGCGCTCGCCGAGGCCCTTGGCACGCGCCGTCGTGACGTAGTCGAGGCGGATAACGTCGAGCACGGCCGAGCGCACGTATCGGACAAGCGAGGCGCCCTGGAAGAGGCCGAGCACCATGATCGGCATGATCGCCTGGCGGACGTGCTGCCAATACCATTGCCACCCGGTGGCCTTTATATCGGCCTGGTACACGAAGGGCAGCCAGTCGAGCCAGATACTGAAAACGAGAATGAGCAGCAGGCCGGTGAAGAATGTCGGCAGCGAGAAGCCGACGAATGCCAGCGTGTTCGCGATCTGATCGAAGAGAGAGTACGGCCGGGTCGCGGCGATGACCCCGACGGGAATGGCGATCAGCAGCGAGAGGATCTGCGACGTGCCGATCACGAACAGCGTCACGCCAAGACGTTGCAGGATGAGATCGTCGACATTGACGCGGCTGACGAAGGAGAAGCCCCAGTCACCCTGGGCCATGGCCGAGATCCAGCGGACGTAACGCACCGCGACCGGATCATCGAGGCCGAATTTCGCCCGCAGTGCCATGCGGACTTCCGGCGGCACTGCGGGATTGGTTGCGAGTTCCTCGAAGGGATCGCCCGGCGCCAGCGCGAGAACCGTGAAGAGAACCACGCTGATGCCGAGCAAGCTCGGTATGGCGATCAGAAGCCGGCGGAGGATGTAATATCCCATATATGCTCGCGGTTAAACCTGCTTCCGATACTGCGCCCTCATCTCAGGTATCAGGCCTCCCGATACCAGCGGGCGACCGCCCATGTGTCGCTATCCCAGCCGCTGATGTCGGCCTTGAGAGTCTTGGAACGCGAGTGGGCACGGGGGCGGTAGACGACTGGAATGATCGTGCCGTTCTCTTCTCCGACCACGATCTCGTTCATCCTGATAAAGAGCGCCGCGCGCTTCACCGGGTCGAGCTCGCCTTGTGCCGCCTTGTAGGCCTTGTCGTACTCGTCGTTCCGGAAGCGCGAGGCGTTGCGGCCCTGCCACTTGTTGTCCTTGGTGGCGAGTTCCCATGAGCAGTACTGGTTCATGAACCGATCGGGGTCCGGCTGCGCCATGGTGGTGGTGTACATCTGCATGTCGGCATAGAACTTCGGATACGTATCCGGGTTGGCCACGTCCGACGAGAAGAAGACCGACGCAACGACCGACTTCAGCTCCAGGTCGATACCGGCCTGTTGAGCGGCCTGCTTGACGATGGCCTGGTTCTTCTGGCGCGGCGCATTGATCGACGTCTGGTAGACGAACTTGAGCTTTACGCCGCCCTTCTCGCGAACGCCGTCGGCGCCCTTCTTCCAGCCCGCCTTTTCGAGGATCTCGGTCGCCTTGGCGACGTTGAACTCGAACTTCGTCGCCTTGGAACGGAAGCGCTCAGGGTTATTGAGGAAGTTCGCTGTCGCGACGCCCGTGCGCCCGTAGATGTGGTCCTCGACCGACTTGCGGTCGACGAGGAGCATCATGGCCTGGCGCACCGCCGGGTCCGAGAATGCCGGATGCTTGGTCTTGATGCTCGAGCGCTCGCCATCGACCTCCGTCCAGGGATCCGTCGAGTTGAGCTGGATGAACTCGATGTTGCCGCCAGGAACGACGTGCACCTCACCCTTGCCGCCCGTCTCGAGCCGCTTCAGGATCGCGTCCTCGACCTGCATGTTCCAGGCGTAATCGTATTCGCCCGTCTGCAGGACGGCGCGGGCCGCCGAAACCGCATCGCCGCCGCCCTTGACCTCGAGCGTGTCGAAATAGGGCTGGTTCGGAACGTGGTAGTCAGGATTCGCTTCCGCGCGAAGCATGTCGCCGGGCTTGAAGTCGACGAACTTGAAGGCGCTGGTGCCGACCGGCTTCAAGTTGGTCGGCGCGTCGCGTGACTTCTCACCCTTGAAGTCGGCGAAAAGGTGCTTCGGAATGATCATGCCCGCAGTGCCGACAAAAGCATCGGCCCAGAAGGGCGTCGGCTTGTCGAAAAGCACCTTGACCGTGAGGTCGTCGACCTTTTCGACTTTGACCTCTTTGTAGGTGCCGCTAGTCACGGTCGCCGTGGCGGGGTCCGCCGCATACTCCCAGGTGAAGACGACGTCGTCGGCCGTGAACGGCTTGCCGTCGTGCCACTTCACGCCTTTCTTGAGTTTCCACGTAACCGACTTGCCGTCAGCGGCGAGACCGCCATTCTCGCGGCTCGGAATTTCCGCGGCGAGCGACGGGACGAGATTGCCATCGGAATCCCATCCGGCGAGTGGCTCGTAGAAGATGCGCGAGGCATCCTGATCCTTGGTGCCGGTCGCAAAATGTGGATTGAGAAGCGTCGGCGCCTGCCAATAGAGAATACGCAGCGCACCACCGCCGCCGCGCTTCGTCGGTTTGTACTTGAAGCCGGTGTCGGCGCGCGCGACGCCGACGAAATCGAGCATCTGGCTGGCCATCGGTGCGGTCAGCCCGAGCGCGACCATCCGGTGGATGAAGGTACGGCGCGAAAGCTTGCCACCCTTCACCTCGCCGATAAGCGCGCGCAACTCATGCTCTTTCATGTGAATAGCTCCAGGTTTTCAGCTTGCACGTGGGGCCGGGCAGGGCCTCGGCAGACGGTTTGATTGATTGGCCACCATCAAATCAGCCTGGCCGGGATCGGTCAATGAGCCTCGCAGGCATAAGCATATTGTGGACTGCACTTTCTCTCCGCTAGATTTGCCGAAAGAACCAGCGACGACAGCTGGCAAAAGAAGCATTTTGGAGGGACGCCATCATGGTTTCGACACTCGGCGAAATCCTGCCCTTTGCTGCTTGCCGCTACGGTGACCGAACCGCGCTCGTCGTCGGCGGCGATCAGCTCACATACCGTCAGCTCGAGCAGACCTCGAATGCCTTCGCCAACGGCCTCGTCGGCGCGGGTGTCCGACCGGGTGATCGCGTGATGCTCTATGGGCCGAACGCCATAGAGTGGATGGTGGCGTACTTCGCGATTGCGAAGACGGGTGCTGTGGTCAATCCGATCAACGTCATGCTGACGCCGTCGGAAGTCGCGTTCATCGTTCAGGACTCCGGCGCCCGCGTCATTGTCGCCTCAGCCGACAAGGCCGAGCCGCTGATGGAGCTCAAGGGCAAAGGCGAGCTCACCGAGATCGTCGCCTGGGGAGCGGCGCCTCCGACCGGGGCCACCCCCTTCGATCTCTGGCTGAAGCTCGGCGCCGCGAGCTTCGATCCGGTGCCGCGTTCGCGGAAGGACATCGGGGCCATCTGTTATACCTCGGGCACCACGGGCCACCCCAAGGGCGCGGTCCAGCAGCACCGCTCCATCGTCACTGCAGCGTATGCGGCGGCGATGATGAACACGCGCACGGGAGCCGATACGGTGGTGTCGCCGCTGCCCTCGCCGCACGTCTATTCGAGCTGCGTTTATAATGCGGCATTTCTCGTCGGCGCGAAAATGGTGATCCTGCCGCGCTTCAGCGAGGAGGGCATGTTTGCCGCCATCCAGGAGCATCGCGCAACGATCATCGATAGCGTTCCGACGGCCTACTACTACATGCTCGCGCATCCGAAAATGGAGCGCTACGACCTTTCCTCGCTGACGCGCTGCACGGTCGGCGGACAGACCCTTCCCGTGGCGAAGTCGCTCGAATGGACCGAGCGCACAGGCGCGCCGGTGCTGGAGCTCTGGGGCATGACGGAACTTGCCGGTGCGGCGACGTTCAACCCGTTCTACGGCATCAACAAGCCGGGCACGATCGGCGTGCCGGTCCCGGGCTTTTCCTGCAAGATCGTCGACGTCACCGATGCCGACAAGGAAATGCCGGCCGGTGAGCGCGGCGAGCTGATGGTCAAGGGCCTCATGGTCATGGACGGCTATTATGGGAACGCCGCGAGCACGCGCGATACCCTCCGGCCGGACGGCTGGATGCACACCGGCGACATCGCGACCGTCGACGACGACGGCTATTACACGATCGTCGATCGCAAGAAGGACATGATCCTCACTGCCGGGTTCAACGTCTATCCGGCCGAGCTCGAGCGCATTCTCTGCAGCCATGCGTCGGTCGCGCTCGCGGCGGTGCGAGGTGTGCCGGACGAGGCCAAGGGTGAGCTCGCCAAGGCCTATGTCATGCTGAAGCCAGGTGCCACGGCGAGCGGCAAGGAGCTTGCCGATCACTGCCGAAAGCATCTCGCGGCCTATAAGATTCCGCGCGGTGTTCAGTTCGTGGACAGCGTGCCGATCACGTCCTCCGGCAAGATCATGCGGCGGCTACTCTCGGATATCGATGACGGCCGCGTCGTCCTCGAAGAGGCGGCGGTCACACGGCCGGGGTGACGGCTTCCGCTTACTCCCCCCGCTGCGACCTGCCGGCGAAATAGCCGAGCCACGTCCAGCCCGCACCGATAATGAACGAGAGAACGAAGATCCCCGGAAAGAGGCGCGGGTGGTCGGGCGAGAGCCCGATTTTCATGATGAGCCAGGCGAACAGCACGCCTGCGGTGCCTGCCGCGAAAGCACCAACGATGATTTTCTGGGGCTGGTCGGCGCGACGACCGATGAGATAGCCGGCAACGATCGTGCCGGGGTTCATGACCGCGTGGGTGATGATCTCGATCAGGTCGGGGGGAATACTGCTGAGCATGGACACCGGAGCGGTCCTATCGGTGTGCGTCAGCTCTTTTTAGCTTTGGCTACGATCTCGTCCTTGAGCTTTTCTTCTTCATATTGAATGAACCAGCCGACCATCTGACGCCAAAGTGCCTCGCACATATCGGGCGGGATGCCCTTCTCCTCGGCGAGCTTCCGCACCCGGTCGAATACCTGCTGGTTGCGCCAGGGCACGTTCGCCTCCTGATTGAGGCCGAGCTTGATCTGCCACGCGCGCTCCACGTAGCCGAAGCGCTCGGCGATCATGCTGACGAGCGCCGTGTCGCAGCGGTCGATCTCGACGCGGACCTCGGAGAGATCCTTGCAGTCCTGGGGCAGGCGGCCAGTCTTCGCGGTGGTCATCGCGGTCTCTCGTGGTGCGGGCTGAGGTTGTCGGACTGCAAATCGCCGATGCGCACCGCAGCAGCTTTCGCTTGCGCGCGCATCGACAATAGGCACACAGGGCTTACTTCTTGGCGGCGCGTTCGGCCAGCACCTTGCGGGCAATGCGGAAGCATTCGACGCCCGCGGGGAAGCCCGCATAGATCGCGATCTGGTGGAGGATCGCCTTCAGCTCGTCCTGGGTCACGCCGTTGTTCAGGGCGCCATTCAGGTGAAGCTCCCACTCGTGCATCCGCCCGAGCGAGGCGAGCATGGTGAGGTTCATCATCGAGCGGATCTTTGGCGGGATCGTAGAGTCGCCCCAGATCTTGCCCCAGCAGAACTCATTCAGCATGTCCTGAAAGTCGGAATTGAACGCGTCCGCCGTCGACAAGCTCTTCTCGACATACTCGGCGCCGAGCGTCGACTTGCGTGCCTTGAGGCCCTTCTCCCACAACTCGCGATCCATGTTTCTCTCCCGCTTTTACGCGCCCCATCGCTTTCCGATGGTCCGGGGGCGACTTTTGGCACCCTTTGGCCTGCGCCTCAAGTACACCTCAGGCAATCCGACTGTGCACTTGCTGTGCCGCCCCGGGCACACGCAGACCTGCCGGTCAAAAAGTCTACAAGTTCTGCCTAGATGACGCCCGATTATGCTCATTATTACGTGTCCATTGCGTGGGATACGGGTGCCGTCCGGGCCACAGGGGGGCGGCCGTCAATATTGAGAGTGTGTTTCCGAGATGCGCAGCCTACCCGTCTACATCATCGCGGCACGCCGTACGGCCATCGGGCGCATCGGCGGGCTGCACCGGCTCCGTCGTGTCGAGGACCTGGCAGCGCCGGTCGTCGAGGCGGTCCTCAAGGACGCGAGCGTCAGTGCCGAGCAGGTCGACGAGATCATCGTCGGCAACTGCACGGCCGGCGATAATCCCGCGCGCCTGATCGCGCTTGCGTCGGGCCTTCCCGTCGCGGCTATGGCGACGACCATCGACCAGCAGTGCGCCTCGGGCCTCGAGGCAATCCTCTCGGCCGCTCGGCGGATCGCGGCCGGCGAGGCCGAGATCATCGTCGCTGGTGGCGTCGAGTCCCTGTCGACCGCACCCTGGCGCATTGCCAAGCCGCGAAGCCTCTTTCAGACGCCGCACTTCATCCGGCCGGAGCCCATGGGCGCGCCGCCCATGGCCGAGCATGTACCGTACACTTCGCTCGAGGCGCTGGCGGAGCGTCTCGAGATCAGCCGCGCCGCGCAGGACGCCTGGGCCTTCGCCTCGCACGCCAAGGCGAATGCGGCGCGCGAGGCCCGGCGCTTCGTCGGCGAGATCGTGCCGCTGCGGTCCACGACCGAAGAGGCCCGGGACCAGAGTGCCGTCGGTCCCGATGTCGATGACCTTGCCGACCTCGAGCCGATCAGTGGCGACAAAGGTACGCTCACGACGGGCAACATCAGCGCACTGCACGACGGTGCGGCGTTCATCGTCGCTGTTTCCGAAGCCGAATGGGAGCGACGCGGCAAGCCGCCGGCCTTGAGGCCTGTGGTCAATGCCGCCCTGGGCGTGGAGCCGGGTCAGGAGGCCGAGGCCCCTATTGCCGCCGTGCAGAAGCTCTATGGCCGGCTCAATGGCCTCGACCGCAGCACGATCTCGGCCTTCGAGCTGAGCGAGGCTTCGGCCGTGCAGGCGATCGCGCTCTGTCGGCAGCTCGGCCTCGAAGAGGCGAAGGTCAATCCGGACGGCGGCGCAGTCGTCCGCGGCCATCCGCTCGGCGCGTCGGGCGCGGTTCTCGTGACGCGGCTTTTCACACGCCTCGTCCGCAACGCGGAACGCGCACGCGGCCCTCGCTACGGCGTTGCGGCGCTCGGCGCCAACGGCGGACTCGGTCTGGCGGCGCTGTTCGAGCGCTGCTGATCGCGTATCGTTTCCGCTCTCGCAGCCAATTTTCCCGTGAGGCCGCGACGGAAGTCGCGCCTCAACCACGTTTGAGCCGCGATTCTGGTCACGTGCAGGCCGCAATCTAGGCGTGAAAGCGCCCCAAGACATGGTTAACATCTGCCCGAGGGCAACGTGCGCGTGTGCGCCGGTAGGGTGAGCGGAGAAGCGGATGGCGGACGTTGATCTGGTCGCGGTCACGCGGTGGCTGTCGTCGTCCGAATTCCTCTGGAACGCCCTAGTCCTGATAAGTGTCCTGGTTGCACTCAGGGTGGCCGCCCAGATGCTGCGCGGTGGCCTCGCCGAAACGATCACGGCGGCCTTTACGACCAACTGGCAACTAACGGTCCTCGCGACGAGCGCACTTTTGCTCTCGATTGCCTCCGGTCACCGTACCTGGGACGGCATGAGCCAGTTCACAGGCGACTCCGTCATGTCGGCGCTGATCACGGCCGGCATCCAGGGCGTCATGCTCATCATCGCCTGGCTGATCGGCGAGAGCTTCGCCGCCGGCCTCGCCTCGGGTCGCGCAAAGGCCGCGCATGGCGGCGTCATAAGTCGCGTGTCCGGGGGCATTACCGGTCTCGTGGTCGGCGGGCTCATGTTCGGAGCGGCGGCGCTACTCATTGCGCTCTACTTCGGTCTGCTCGATCCGAGCCGTCCCATCTGGGGCTTCGCCGCGCAGGACAAGTTCGTCCACCAGATCGCGTTCGTTGCCGCGGCCGTCATGCTGATCGGACCGCTCTTCATGGCGCGCAGCGGCGGCATCATCGGTGACTATGCGAACGGGCTCAGGATCGTGCTCGGAAACGCCATCCTCTGGGTGATGTTCTTCGCCTGCGCCGGTACGAGCGTGTTCTTCTCTTATATCTCGCTGTTCGACTCGATCTTCCCGGCCGGCGAGCGCGTGCGCGCCGCGGAGATCCGCGCGATCAATCAGGTTTCGGGCATCGTCGCCGATATCGGCGAGACGGCGACCCGGCGCCGCATCACGGAAGCGGAGAGCCTCTTCAAGTCCCAAGCATGGGCCTCCTACGAGCACGAGCTCGACAAGGCGGCGCGGCTCGCCACGAGTGCGCCCGAGAAAATCCGCGAGGAGATGGTGCGCACGCTCCGCGATCAGGAGAGCCGTATCGCACGCCTCGAGGAGCAGCGCGCCAATGCCTCCGGCGGGCAGGCCGGCCTCGCGCAGCGCAAGACCGCACTCACCGAGGAGCTGGCGCGCCTGTCAGGTGAGCGGCCCGAAGTTGCCGTCGCCGTGCAGGAGCAGAAAGCCGTCGTCAGCGGTATCGAGAAGCGTCTCGACGAGCAGCGCGCCAAGGTGCTCGCCGAAGAGAAAGGTGTCGAGGGCTCCGGCAAGTCGGGCCGCGGACAATTCTGGCGTGCCGCGCGCGAGGAAGAGGGCAAGATCCAGGCCGAGATGCAGGTCGCGCGCGAGCGTCTGAAAGGCCACGAGACCCGTCTCAATGGCATTGATCGCCGCATTGCAACCGCTCGGGCGGAGGTATCCCAGATCGATGGCGATCTTGCCAAGCTGATCGGTGAAGCCGAGACGGCGCAGCGTATGATCGCCGTCGCCAAGACGGCCGGTGCCGGCGACCGTCACGAGATGTCCGATCCCTCGGCAACGGCCGCCGCACTCGAGCGCGAGCGCCAGAACTTCCGACAGAAGCCTGAGCAGGCGACGCTCGCCGGTCTGCAGACCATCTGCACCACTCTGCAGGGCGTGAGCATGAAGGTCGCCTCGCTCCGTAATGAGGCGGCAGCCATCGACTGTGATCCGAAGCAGGCGACTGAGGCAGCAGCGCCGGTCTTCGCGCTTAACGCCGGCCTTGCAGCATTCGCGCAGAACTGCTCGGGTGGCGATCGCCTGCCGCAGACGGCCGGCACGGATGGTCTGTTGTCGTTCGGCCGCAAGTGTCTTCAGGACTCGGGCCTCGCCTCGCGCGAGGCCGCACCGCTCGCGGCGCGCTTCTCCGCGCTCGATCTCTCGCGTGACGACAAGGCGCACAAGTTCGTCGTCAGCGCCAACGCCTTCTCCGACGGCAACCGCCTCGCCTACCTCGCGCTCGCCATCGCCATCGGCATGGACTCGCTGATCCTCATGGCGGCGCTGTTTGGCGCCGGTGCCGTGCGCTCGCCGCTAACCGACCTCGACGGCATCAACGACCTCACGCCCGAGCAGCTCGAAGCGGCAATCGACGCGACGCTCATGCAGACGGCCGAGCCCGCGCGTACGCTCTCGGCGCTGCTTCAGGCGCAGCGGCCGATCGCCGGGACTGGCGGATACACTGCGGAGGTCTGGATCGATGATCAAAGCCCGCTCGCCGACGACATGCGCGCCGTGCTGACGGCGGGCGCGTCGATCGGCGCTGTACGTCCGTTCGGTGATGGCCGCACGCAGTTCCAGGTCAGGACGGGCCTCTCGCGCTACATCGCAATCGCGCAGAAGAAGAAATGGCCGAAGGGAGGCGAGGAAGCCGCGCGGCGTGACTTGGTGAAGGTGATCGGTGTCGCGCTTCTGCCGGACACGAGGGCTTCGGCCGAGGCCGTCATCGAAGAGCTGCATCCGATTTCGGACCTCCCCGGTTACGCCGCGGAGCTGAATGTGAACAATCTTGCCGACCCTTCTCGCCTGCGCCTCGTGCGCGGTGTTCTCGGTGCAGGCGCGACAGTCGCTGGTGCTGTGCAGCGCGACCAGCGCAATGATGCGCGTTACTTCGTTAGCAGCGACTTCTACCGCACTCTGCTGCTGATGCGTGCCGGCGAATACGGCGGTCATCGCGGGCCGCAGCCCCCGGCCATCCGAGACGATCGCTCCGTTCGCAGCAGGGCATTGCAGGAAGTGCGTCCGCAACTTACGAGCGACGATCTGCCGAAGAGCCTCACGCACCAGAGCCTCGCACACCGGATCAGCGATCTCGCGCAAAGCAAATATCCTCCGCGAGGTGTCGTGCTCGGCGAACATATGAACACGCTTCTCGATCGCCTCGATTTCGAGATCAACGCCAAGCAGGTTTTTTGGCTGCTCACAGAACACGATGACCGTCCGCGGAATGCCGGCGCGGCGCTGGAAGGACTGATGAAGGGTCAGACGGTTCTCGGCCGCCGCATGAAGCAGCTTGAGCACGACCTGCGCCAGGAACTCGACAGCGAGACGAAGCGCCTCTTGGAGGAAGCCGCTGGCGACGATCGATCGGCCGAGGAGGTCGTTCAGGAGGCAGCCGACAAGATCTATGAGGCGCTTCCCATGCTGATGCTGCTGCCTGACGGCGCACTCGAGCGGACATTGCGCGAGTTCCTCAATGAGCTCGACGCGGCGGGCGCGCCGGACAACGGACATCGCGAGGCCGACCACCTCATGCAGCGTCAGATGCGCGCGCTGGAAGGCAACCTGAAACAGCAGGACCGAGACACCTATCGGTCCTGGGCTGCGGTGGGCGATCTTCTGAATGGATACGACGAGCAGCGGCCGACGATCCGCGAGGTCGGCGGCAACGGCTAAAGCAACGGACTCGAAATTCACCTCAGTTCGCGGCCAGGCGGGAGTGAATTTCGAGTTTAGAGAGCTAAAAATCTAAAGCGTTTTTGGACCCTAAATGCGACTTCGAGATCGGCTCAGGCACGGGTCGCATTGAAGGTCCGACGCTTTAGGCAACACTTCAGCAAGTTAATGGAAGTAAATTAAAAAGCGGGATTCCGCCCTTGACGGCGGGGTCCCGCTTGCCACATCTGCGTGGCATGACCGCTGCCTGTGGGATCAGCAACCCGTGGGCGGCGAGGACTTCAGGGTGCCCCGATGACGACGCCAGCGGCCCGCAAGGCCACGATCGACCGCCAGACCAAGGAAACGCGCATCTCCGCGAGCATCAACCTCGACGGAACGGGCGCTTATGACATTGCGACCGGCGTCGGCTTCCTCGATCACATGCTGGAGCAGTTGGCCCGCCACGCCCTGATCGACATCGAGATCAAGGCCGAGGGCGACCTGCACATCGACTTTCACCACACGGTCGAGGACAGCGGCATCGTTCTTGGCCAGGCGTTGGCCAAGGCACTCGGCGACAAGCGCGGCATCACGCGCTACGCGAGCGTCGAGCTTCCCATGGACGAGGCCATGACGCGGGTCGCGATCGACGTCTCGGGCCGGCCGTATCTGGTGTGGGACGTCACGTTCACGCGACCGAAACTAGGCGAGATGGACACCGAGCTCTTCCGCGAGTGGTTTCAGGCCTTTGTGCAGAATGCCGGTATTACGCTGCACGTCGCCAATCTCTACGGCGAGAACAACCATCATATTGCCGAGACGTGCTACAAGGGTCTTGCCCGCGCGCTCAGGGCGGCGATCGCGATCGATCCGCGCCAGGAGCAGCGCGTTCCCTCGACCAAGGGTACGCTCTCGGTCTGAGAGTCCACCGACCGTTCGTCGGGGACTGCACGCGAGGAGTTGAGCGTTGCGTGTCTATACCGTGCATGAGTCCAAGGACCCGCCGTCCGACCGGCTGGATCGCGCCGAGGCGCTACGCTTCGTGCGTGACGGCTTCTCGTGGGGCGCCGCGATCTTCGCACCACTCTGGCTGCTTCTGCGGGGTTTCTGGCTCGCCTTTCTGATCTATGTGGTCGTCGTCGCGGCATTGGGCTTCGGTGCCAACGCGTTAGGCCTAAGCGAGCAGATCCAGTCCCTTATCATGCTGGCGCTGCACATCCTGGTTGGCTTCGAGGCGGATACGATCGAGCGCTGGACGCTGAAGCGTCGTGGCTGGGAGATGATCGGCACCGTATCCGGCCGCGACGTGGTCGAGTGCGAGCGGCGTTTCTTCGATTCATGGCTGCCGGACCAGCCGCTGCTGCGCCCCGAAACTCTATCCGTGTCTCAGATTACCGGCAGCGGCGAGGCGACCATGCCGCTCGGCGGCGTTCGGCGCGAGCCCGGTGCCTGGCGCTCGGCCTTTCCTTTTGGAGCGCGGCGGTAGATAAGGCCGTCATGACGAGCGTCACCATCATCGACTACGGCTCGGGAAACCTGCACTCGGCGCTCAAGGCGTTCGAGCGGGCGGCGCGCGAGGGCGGCTCGGGCGCCGAGATTATGCTCACGTCCGATCCGGATGCCGTCGCTTCAGCCGACAGGGTTGTGCTGCCCGGCGTCGGCGCCTTCGCCGACTGCTACCAGGGTCTCCATCGTGTCGAAGGCATGCGCGATGCGCTCGAACTGGCTGTCCGCCAGAAGGGCCGGCCGTTTCTCGGCATCTGCGTCGGCATGCAGCTCATGGCGAGCCGCGGCCTCGAGTACGGTGTCCACGAGGGGCTCGGCTGGATCGATGGCGAGGTCGATGCGATCCGGCCGACGGATCCGACGCTCAAGATCCCGCACATGGGCTGGAATACGCTCAACGTCCGTCGGTCACATCCGCTGCTCAACGGCATAGCGACCGGTCCCGACGGGTTGCACGCCTACTTCGTGCACTCCTATCACCTGACGCCGGCCGATCCGGCCGACCTCGTCGCCGTGACCGACTACGGCGGCCCGGTCACGGCCATGGTCGCGCGAGACAACCTCGCAGGTACTCAGTTCCATCCTGAGAAGAGTCAGCGCCTCGGTCTCGCGCTGATCGCCAATTTCCTCAGCTGGCGGCCCTGAGCGGCGCCGGCTCGTCCAGCGCATCACCCTGTGGGAAGGTTTCGGCTTGCGCCGGGAAGGCGACGACGTTGCTTGTGTCCTGCGTCTCTTCACGCCGGCGGCGGCGGAACCAGCGCAGGCCCGTATTGCGGAAGGCCGCTTCCTCACGCACACCCTGCACGAGCAGCCCATCGTGCTCGTCGAGAAGGCGCGCGAGGCGGCCCTCGATGGCTTCCTGGGCCGTGTCCGTGCGGAGGTACCAGACATTGGCGAGCGGGCGCGCCCAGGCCTCGCCGAGGCTCATGATCGCATCGGCCAGGTAGGGCTGGTTCATGGCGGGATTGGCGAGATCGTAGGAGACAAGGAAGGTGCGCATGGCGGGGTCCGTGACCTTCTGAAGTGGCGGAGAACGTAGAAAGAACATGCGCTGATTCGTGGTCTTCGTCGACGGGAAGTTTATCGTTTGTTCTCGTGGTGAGGCGATGCGCGCTAGTTGAGGAGAAAAGCGCGATGCAGCTCAGCCGTGATCGGCTGACAGGCGGTCGCGGAGGGCTTCGAATTTCGCGAGCTGATCGATTAGAAGGTCGCGCTTCTCATCACGCCGCACGAAGATCTTGAACATCGCCTCGCCGGAGCGATTGAAGAATTGCACTGAGCAGGATGGCCGCCCCATGAACGGGCGCGACAAGAACGCGATCCGTGCGCAGTTCTCGGCACGGATGTGGCCGCCGATCGGGCTCTTGCCGTGGATATTGTAGTAGCCATGGTTGAAGCTGCCCGGCGGAAGCTCGCCGACACATTCGAGGACGATGTCCGGCGTGTGGACGATGAAAAGCACCTCGCCCCAGCTCGTGATGTCGTCCATCACGGTGGCGAAATGCTTTGTGCCGTCGATAAGTGCCCGATAACGATCGGGCAGCAGCTCCACGACTTCCAGCGGACTGACGCCGTATTCGCTCGCGATACGCTCGATGATGCCGTCGGGGTTCTTTTCCAGACGGTCTTTCAGCGGCTCTAAGGGGGCAGCGGCCGTGTCGGTGCTCATCGGCGGAATCCGTAAGTCGTGAGAGGCGGATAGACGGAGCTTTTCAGCCTGCCTTCAGGACACGTTTCGTGCCGTCGGCTTTCACTTCCTGGAGGGCGTGAAAGCCCTCGAAATGCGGCCCGGCGATAGTGAGCGGCTTCGTCGTCTCATTTCCGGCGCGGGCATGCGCCTTGCGGAAGGCCTCCGACTTCGTCCAGGCGACGAAATCCTCGTAGGTGCGCCACACCGTGTGGGAGGCGTAGAGCTGGTGATCCTCCGCCTCTGGCCCCTTGAGCAGATGGAACTCGACGAACCCCGGCATCTCGTGGAGGTAGATCTCGCGATTGAGCCAGAGCTGCTCGAAGTCCTGAGCCCGCTCCTTGATGACGCGGAAGCGGTTCATGGCGATGTACATGGCGTACTCCTGTAAGGGCCCGGCGCGTACGCCTTCGGGCGATGTTCTTGCCAGTTCCTTGGGGCGATTTCGCGCCCATAAAAAGGACAGCGGACGGCCGCGATCTTAGCATGACCATCGACGGCCAGGCTCAGCGTTGCAGTTACGTATTTTTCTTGACCAATCGAGTCAAGTATATGAAGGATGCACGGCAATGCGAGCTGGAGAGTACGTGGTAATGACCTCGAAGGGCCCGGAACGGGCTCAAACCAACCTTGCGGGCCCGCCCCGCGGCGAGGCGCCACTTCGTATCGAGCTTGCCGAGCTTCTCGGCGGGCGGCGCGAGGCGATCATCGTCCACAACGGTGCGGACTACCGCCTTCGCGTGACTGCGAACGGCAAACTGATCCTGACCAAGTAGCCGTACCGTGTCGGCAGTTCGGGACTTGGAGGCCGGGTCATGCTTCTAGTGCGCCTCGCCAAGCGGCTGTATATGCGGTAGATATTCCCGGCCGCTGGTCCTTTCTCGGGGTGTGGGGCGAGAGTTGAAGGTGAGTTTGGTCTGGATTGGCAAGCATGCGCATTTCAGAGGTTTGGCTCTATGCGGCTCAATAAATCGACGGGCGATGCCATCCGGATCCTGATCGCGTGTGCGCGCGCCGAAGGTGAGCTGGTGAAGGTCGTGGACCTCTCCGCCTCGCTCGACATCACCATGCAGAACGTCTTCAAGATCGTGCACATTCTTTCGCGCAGCGGTTTGACTGCTGCCGTGCGCGGACGCCACGGCGGCATCCGGCTCAGCCGCTCCGCCGACACGATCTTCATCGGTGACATCGTGCGCGCGATGGAATCGACCGAACCGGCAGCGGATACGGGTGCTGGCGTCACGCGCGTGCTCGACGATGCGCTCGAGGCTTTCATCGCCGTTCTCGATCGCCACTCGCTCGCCGATATGGTCGCGCGCGAAGCGTTGACTGCGAGCGACAAGGCGAAGCCCGCGCAGCGCGGTAGTCGTACGCCGGCGAAACCTCGCGGCAAATCGTCCCGCAAGACATTGCAGAGCGCCGCCGCGCGCGTCGTGCGCAGCACGCGTACGCCACGCTCATCGCCACCAAAATCCTGATCTGCAAGACGCTTCCGCGAGGGCTCGGCGAAGCGCGTTTTCGCAGTTTATATTTAGAAGAATTCCAAGTGCTTAGATGTTTGATCCGCACCCTTGACAGGGGCTCGGCGACAGGTATTTGTCTACCTGTACAGTACAGTTAAATCGCTCAGACCCGGGGCCTTGACCCTCGAGACACTGGAGCCCGTCATGACACTTACCCGCTGCGCGAGCACGCTGGTTGCAGCCGTTGCACTTTCGTCGATGACCCTGAGCGCCGTTTCGGCCGCCGAGAAGGTCAACATCTATTCTTATCGCCAGCCCCAGCTGATCGATCCGTTGCTCAAGGCCTTCACGGCCAAGACCGGCATCGAGACGAACATCGTCTTCGCCAATGCCGGCCTCGAAGAGCGCATTCAGGCCGAGGGCGCCAACAGCCCGGCCGACGTGCTCTTCACCGTCGACATTGGGCGGCTGACCGAAGCTAAGGAGCGCGGCATCACCGAGGGCGTGAAGGTGTCCGAAGTGAAGGAACTGGCGGCGATCCCGGCCAACTTCCGCGATCCTGATGGCCATTGGTTCGGCCTCACCCTGCGCGGGCGCGTGGTCTATGCCTCCAAGGAGCGCGTCAAGCAGGACAGCATCACGTACGCGGAGCTCGCTGATCCGAAGTGGAAGGGCAAGATCTGCGTGCGCTCCGGCCAGCACGTCTACAACGTGTCGCTGGTCGCCTCGGTGATCGCGCACAAGGGCGAGGCCGCAACCGAGACCTGGCTCAAGGGCTTGAGGGACAACCTTGGTCGCAAGCCCGCTGGCGGTGACCGCGAGCAGGTGCGCGATGTGCAGGCCGGTCTCTGCGACATCGCGATCGCCAACACCTACTACATGGCGGCGATGCTCAAGGATCCGAAGCAGAAGGAATGGGCTGAGAGCGTTCGGATCATCTTCCCCGACGCCGCTGGAGCCGGCACGCACGTGAACGTCTCCGGCGTCTCGCTCATCAAGTCTGCGCCGAATAAAGCTGCCGCTCTGAAGCTCATGGCGTTCCTCGCCTCCGACGAGGGCCAGAAGCTCTATGCCGAGGCGAACAGCGAGTATCCGATCGATCCCAAAGTGTCGCCGAGTGAGCTCGTGCAGAGCTGGGGCAAGCTGCAGCCAGATAAGATCCCGCTCGCCGACGTCGCGGCGCAACGCAAGAAGGCCTCTGAGCTGATCGACAAGGTCAAGTTCGACACGGGTCCCGGCACCTGAAGCCGGCCTAGCGAACCAGGGGCCTCCGAACGGCAATGGCGTCATGACGACGATGGTCAAGGATCGGGACGATGGGGTGGCTGGACCGGCGCGGTTCAGCTACGTGCCGGATCTCTCCGGCGCCGACAGGCTCGTCGCGCTCGGGTTCCGCCATTGGGTCGCCGGCTACCAAACGAGCGATATCGCTTGCTGGGAGCAGGCATGGCGCCTCTTCGAAGGTGAGCTTGGCGCCAAGGCCGCGCGCCGGATCGTCGGTGATCTCTCCTGCTGGGTGCGTGCCATCACGGCCGCGAGCCGGCGTGAAATCGAGGTGTTTCCGGGGCCATGCCGCGGATTTTGCCGCGACGAGTGCGTCGCTGTATCGCTGGTTGCGTCGATGCAACATGGCGTATGTCCAGCGCTGCAGGCCTGCACGAAGGCATTGCTCGAGAACTGCGATTGCGAAGACGTTATGGGGCAGTCGTGCGCGCTTGCCGCGACGCTCAGAGAGAATGGCCTGGAATTATCGGCTGATTGGCCGATGCGCTTGCTCGACGGTAACCGCGCAATGTGCGGACTGAGTGCGCGTAACCGTCCGGAGCGGGTATCATGATCGTCTGCCACTGCAATGTGATCAGCGACGGGGACATCAGCAGAGCGCTGCTGTACCTGCTGAATCTGCCTGAGGCGCCGATCCCGACGCCGGGCCTCGTCTTTCGCACGCTCAATCACCGCTTCAATTGCTGCTCTTGCGCCCCGGTCGCCGTCGAGACGATCTACGCCGCCATGGAGCGCTTGGAGAAGCAGGGCCTCGTCTGTCCCTATCGTTCTGCCGCGACGAAGAAGCAGCTCGCCCGCATGGCCGAGCGCACAGGGCGCCGCGTTGGTGCTGACGAAACCGCCTGAGCAAGTCACCGATGCAGGACCGAAACAGAAGGTCCGCCGATTTAGCGCGGCCCAAGCGCCCCGCGATCGATCTGCGCGCTGAGCCGCTCGAGCCCGAGCCCGCCGCGCGGGTGTCCTCTCGTAACAGGATCTGGGAAATCCAAGGCGGCTTGCAGTGCTCCATTGTGGGTACCTGCCTCTCGCACGAGGATCTCATCGCGATCGGCCGCAAGGTTGGCGTGCGACCGCGCGAAGGCGCACGCGCATACGAGATCCACAGCTACTTCGTTCAGCAGGCCGGCAAGGACGGTAAAATCTCCCGCACCATGCAGAAGCTGCTCGATCAGCGTCATGCGGGCATCATCCGGCGTGTGCAGGCCGTGCGCGGTGAAAGCGAGCTGGCGCGGCTGTGGGAGGAAGAGTTCGACAGCGGGCGCGTGGCCGGTGCCTACTGGGCTTTCATGAGCGGCGCTCATGTTCCCGCCGCTCTCAGCACGCGCATCTTCGGCGACGTCCATATGCTGAGTCACGTGCTCGGCCGCGTCACGCACCAGAACGCGAGCCGCGCAAGCGAGCTTCAGGCGCGCCTCGACGATCTCGAGTCCAAACTGCTGCGCCAGGCCGAACGCCATCGCCAGATTGTGCTCGAGCGCGATGCCGCGCGGGCGAGGCTCAGCGACAGCGCGATTGCTACGGTTCCGCTGACAGCCCCGTCGGTAACACCCGATCGTCGGCGCGAGCAGCCGCCGGCCCGGCGCGAGCGGGCGCTGACCGTTGCCCGCGAGCGTGCGCGCGCGGCCGAGCGTATGCTCGCCAATCTCCAGCAGCAGCTCGAGCGCCAGCGTTGGCAGCAGCGTCTGAGGTCCGCGAGCGGCGCACCTGCCTGCCCCGGCGCAGAGGCCTGCGACGAGACGGTCCAGACCTCCATTGCGCGGCGAATTCTCTATGTCGGTGGTCGCAGCGGGGCGATCGAAAATCTGCGCCGCGTCGCCGCGCGCATGGGCGCCGAGCTGATGCATCACGACGGCGGCGAGGAGCATGCGCTGGTGCGCATCGACGGCATGATCGAGGGCTGCGACGCGGTCGTCTGCCCGATCGATTGCGTGAGCCATTCGGCGTGCCTGCGAGCGAAAGTTCTATGCCGAAAATTCGCTAAACCCTTCGTGCCGCTGAGATCAGCGGGTGCAACATCTTTCGAGCGTGCAGTTCAGTCATTGACGTCACGCGTCGGTTAAGCTCTTTAGTGTCGTTCTAGATTGCCCGCTGCGGAGGACGACATGAAAGGCAAGAAGCCGGTCATCGACATTTTGAACGAGGCGCTGAAACTGGAGCTCGGGGCGATCAACCAGTATTGGCTGCACTACCGGCTGCTCGACGACTGGGGCTTTACGAAGCTTGCCAAGAAGGAGCGCGCTGAATCCATCGAAGAGATGGAGCACGCCGACAAGCTGGTGACGCGGATCATCTTCCTCGAAGGGCATCCCAATCTTCAGTACATCGCGCCGCTCATGATCGGGCAGAACCTCAAGGAGGTTCTGGAGTGCGATCTCAAGGGCGAGTACATCGCGCGCGACCTCTATATGAAGGGCCGCGAGCTCTGCCGCTCTGAGGAGGATTACGTCTCGATGGCGCTCTTCGAGGAGCTGCTGAAGGACGAAGAGGGACACATCGATTTCCTCGAGACGCAGCTGGATCTCATGGCGGCGATCGGGACTGAGAACTACGGCCAGCTCCAATCCGGATCGGCCGATCACAGCAAGGGCCATGACGACTGACCGCGACGCCGCGCTGCGTTTGTCGTTGCCTGTCGTCGTTGGCTCCGAATGGATGCCAGCGAAGGGGGTGACGGCCATGCAGGTGAGCCGCGGATCGAATCGAGGATGGATTGCCGGGGCTGCCGCGATCGTGTGGCTGGCACTGGTGCTTCCGCTGTCGGCGGCGACCGTCAAGGATGTCGCCGACACCTACGCCAATATCGCGCAGGCAGCCTACGAGGACTCCGTCGTCCGTGCGAAGGCCCTGAAGAATGCCATCGACAGCATGATCGCGGCGCCGACGCCCGACAATCTCGCGGCGGCACGCACGGCCTGGATCGCGGCGCGCGTTCCTTACATGCAGACCGAGGTCTATCGCTTCGGCAACAAGATCGTCGACGACTGGGAAGGCCGGGTGAATTCCTGGCCGCTCGACGAGGGCCTCATCGACTACGTCGACAAGAGCTATGGCGCAGCGTCCGACAGCAACCCGCTCTTCGCCGCCAACGTCATCGCCAACCGTTCGCTCACAGTTGCCGGGCGCAAGGTCGATGCGAGCAAGATCACCAAGGAGCTGCTGGCCGACACGCTGCAGGAGGCTGAGCGGATCGAGGCGAATGTCGCGATCGGCTATCACGCCATAGAATTCCTACTTTGGGGGCAGGATCTGAACGGCACGGGTCCGGGCGCGGGCAATCGCCCTGTCACCGACTTCGATCAAAAGAAGTGCGCGGGCCGCAACTGCGACCGCCGCATTGCTTACCTGCGCGTCGTCACCGATCTTCTGATCGAAGACCTCGAGGAAATGGCCGGGAAGTGGCGGCCGGACGGCGAGGCGCGCAAGGCGCTCTTTGCGCCCGAGGCCGACTCGCTCACGATCATCTTCACCGGTCTCGGCAGCCTCTCCTACGGCGAGATGGCAGGCGAACGCATGAAGCTCGGCTTGCTGCTGAACGATCCCGAGGAGGAGCACGACTGCTTCTCCGACAACACCCACAACTCGCACTACTACGATGTCATCGGCATCGAGAACGTCTATCTCGGACGCTATAAGCGGATCGACGGCAAGGAGATCAAAGGCGCGAGTGTCTCCGATCTCGTGCGTGCCAAGTCCACGGAGATCGATGATCGCGTGCGTCAGGCACTGTCGGAGACGAACAAGCGCATGACCTCGCTCAAGACGCGCGCCGAGACGATCGAGGCCTATGACCAGATGCTTGGCGAAGGCAACAAGGCGGGCAATGCCGTCATCGAGGCGGCGATCGAGGCGCTGGTCGCGCAGACCAAGGAGTTCGAGCGCGCCGTCGCCGTGCTAGAGCTTCGCGCGATCACTTTCGAGGGGTCGGACAGCCTAGACAACCCGACGAAGGCACTCGAAGGCAAGAAGTAGACGGTCGGCATGAACGACGAGGGACGCGTCTCCGGCATCGTCAGCGCGGCGAAGCGCGCTGCGCTCGCGGGTGCACTGGTGCTCGCCATTGGCATAGCGTTCTCGGAAAGTGCGCCGTATTCCGCGCTGGAGGCGGGCGAGGAAAATCCCGGCGGCGAGGCGACGTCGCAACGCCGCACGGACTCGACCGAGGCCTTCTCGCATTTCTCGCCGAACATGGGTCTCGCGAAGGAGATGGACTTCAAGATCGGCAATGCGATCTTCCGCAAGTTCTGGGTTTCGGCACCGGCCTCGACGAAATCATCGGACGGCCTCGGGCCGCTCTACAACGCGCGTGCCTGCCAGAGCTGTCATCTAAAGGACGGCCGCGGTGAGCCGCAGCGCGGACCTGATGTCAAAGACCGCTCCGTCTCGATGTTCCTGCGCCTTTCCATTCCGCCAGAGACCGCTGAGCAGCGCGCGGCGCTCGCGGAAGGCCGCGTGTCGGTCATTCCCGAACCGACCTACGGCACGCAGCTTCAGGAGCTGGGCATCCAGGGCCATGTCGGCGAGGGGCGCATGGTCATTGACTACAAGGAAGAGCCGGTCACTCTCGCCGGCGGCGAAGTCGTCTCGCTCAGGCGGCCGACCTACCGCATCGAGGATCTCGGCTATGGTCCGATGCATCCGAAGACGATGATGTCGCCGCGCCTGACGCCACAGATGATCGGCCTCGGTCTCATCGAGGCCATTCCTGTCGAGAGCATTCTCGCGCGCGAGGATCCCGACGATCGTGATGGCGATGGCATTTCGGGGCGCGCCAACTGGGTGTGGTCGGTCGAGGACAAGAAGCTGATGCTCGGCCGCTTTGGATGGAAGGCGGGGCAGCCGAGCGTTCACCAGCAAACCGCGGATGCCTTCGCTGGCGACATCGGTATCGGCAGTTGGATCGCGCCGTATCCGTGGGGAGACTGCACGGCTACGCAGTCACTCTGCCGCGAGGCGCCGCACGGCGGTACGCCGAGCGCTCCGAACTCCGAGATCAATGCCAAGCTTCTCGAACTCGTCGCTTTCTACGCGCGTAATCTCGCGGTGCCGCCGCGTCGCGATCCCGACGCGCCGGACGTGCTCGCTGGCAAGCGGCTCTTTCATCAGATCGGCTGCGCATCTTGCCACGCGCCGAGCTTCACGACGGGCGATGCGTCGCCCGATGCGCACCTGCGCGGACAGAAGATCTGGCCCTATTCGGACTTCCTCCTGCACGACATGGGCGATGGCCTCGCCGATGGCCGGCCGGAGGCGCGAGCAGATGGCCGCGAATGGCGCACGGCACCGCTCTGGGGCATCGGCTTGACCGAGGTCGTGAACGGCCACACGTTCTTTCTTCACGATGGCCGCGCGCGCAATCTGACCGAGGCCATTCTCTGGCACGGCGGCGAGGCGCAGCGTGCGCGTGACGGCTTCGCGCAACTTGCGCCAGCGGATCGCGCGCGCCTCCTCGCTTTCGTCAACTCGCTGTGAGGCGCCAGCACATGTCTCACGCAGGCACGATGATCAAAGCGTTTGCCACGATCGCAATGATCATATCGGCGGGAAGCGTTGCGCGCGCGCAGGAGTCCGCAGGTTTCGATCACGCTGGGCTCGCGCGCAAGGCGCTGGAGGCTCATATCCGGCCCGGCTATGCCGCGCTCGTCTCTGCGGGTGACAAGCTCGCTAAGGAGCTCGACGGCTATTGCTCACGCCGGACGCCCGGGCGCCAGCGCAGCATGGAGCGCGCGTTCGACGGACTTGTCACCGCATGGGGCCGCATCGAGCACATTCGTTTCGGCCCGATCACGCAAGAGAACCGCCTCGAGCGCATATTCTTCTGGCCGGACCGGCGCGGCATTGGCGCACGGCAAGTCGCGCAGACCTTGGCGGCGCGCGATCAGGACGCGCTCGATCCGGCGAAGCTCGCGGCGAAGCGCGTCGCCATTCAGGGCCTTGCTGCGCTAGAAACCGCGCTCTTTGACCCGCCGACGAAGGATCCCGAGGAGCGGGCGTATCGCTGCGGCTATGCCAAGGCCATCAGCGCGAACATCAGGAACCTCGCAGCGGCCGTACTCGCCGAATGGACGGAGCGCGATCGCTTCGTCCGCCACTGGCTCAATCCGGGCGAGGGCAATCCTTATTTCCTGAAACCGTCGGAGACGACACTCGCGCTCGCAAAGGCACTCGACAATGGCCTCGAGCGTGTGCGCGACGAATGGATCGGCGCACCCCTGGGTCTTGGACCACAACGGCGACGGATGACGCCGGTGCTCGCCAAGAGCAAGCGCACGATACTCTACTTCGACGCCGGTATCAGTGGGCTGCATCACATCTACATGGCGGGGGGCATGAACAAGGCGATCGTCGATACGAGTGCCGCGCACCCGGAAGTCACCGTTCCGCTCAATGCCAAGCTCGTGCAGAACGAGATCGAGACGTCGCGCGATCAGATTCGCCGGCTTGTGCGCCAGGGCAAGCATTTCGATCCCGATGCCATGATGCAGCCGTTCGTCGCCGTCGGCTTTCCGCTGAAGAATGCGCGCCAGCAGCTCACAGCTTTGCTGGGTCTCACGGCCGGCGTCTCCATGGGGTTCAATGCTAGCGATGGCGATTGATCGCAGGACGCTGCTGATCGGTTCAGCTTGCGGACTTCTCGCCGGCGGTGGCGTGCGCATCGCGCGCGCCGAGCATTCTCCGGCGCTGTATGCGGCGGCGCGGCGCGGTGCGGACGGTCACTACTCGGCTGCACTCTTCACCGTGGATGGCCGCGATGTCCATGCCGTGCCGCTACCGGGGCGTGGGCACGACATCACCGTCTCGCCGGTGGACCACACATGCGTGGTTTTCGCGCGGCGGCCAGGAAGCTTCGCGATTGCCTTCTCCGCGGATCGTGCGCGCGCGCCGATTGTCTTCACGACGCCGGCGGATCGGCACTTCTACGGCCATGGGGTGTTCTCGCGCGACGGACGTCTGCTCTATGCAACCGAGAACGACTTCGACGGCGCACGCGGGGTCATCGGCATGTACGACGTCAGCGCGGGCTACCGCCGCATAGGCGAATTTTCATCGGGCGGCATCGGGCCACACGATCTCGCGCTCATCGCCGACGGATCTGTGCTCGTGATTGCCAATGGCGGCTTCATCGAGCATCCCGACTTTGGCGAGGGCCGGCGCATTCTAAATCCCGATGCTATCGAGACGTCGCTCGCCTACGTCGACCTGCGCACGGGCGATCTGCTCGAGCGCCATGATCTCGACGCGGCGGGCGCCTTGTCGCTCCGCCATCTGGATGTCGCGCGCGACGGGACGGTGATCATCGGCGCGCAGATCGCGGATGGTCCGGTTGGGAGCGAGGCGCTCGTCTATAGACACCATCGACAACGCCCGCTGGATGCGATTGCACTACCTACTGCGGCCCTGCAGGGACTCTCCGGATACGTGAGCTCCATTGCCTGCGACAGGGCGGGAGAGTTCGTCGCTGTGACGAGTTCGAAAGGTGCGCACGCGCTCGTGCTCGACATTGCCTCGGGCAAGCTCGTGCACACGCATCAGCTCGACGATGTCTCGGGCATTGCGCCAGCAGGTGCCCCCGCTGAATTCCTCGCCACAGCGGGCACAGGACGCATCGAGCACTGGAGTGATCGCGCGCAAGCGTCCACGGCCGTGGCGTCGACGCCCTGGATCTGGGACAACCACGCCGTATTCGTCGGCGGCAAGATCAGTTGATGAGCTTCGGCAGGTCGATGGCCACGTCCTCGACCATGACCTCGATCTTCACTGCGCCCGCCCGCTTGAAGTTCAGCGTCATCGGGAAGTAGTCGTACGTGTCGATCAGCTTGTTGAAACCGAACACGCGCAGATAGACGCTCTTCGTCGACAGCTCGACGCGCGCGCCTGCCTTGATCTCGACGGCTTTCTGCGGGCCGGTGGCGGCATGAACGAGTTCGATGCGCTCTGCGTGCGGAGAGGATGCGCCGGTGAGTACGTCCGCCGCCTTGCCCGTATTGCGGATGACCATCTGCACGACGATGTCGAACGGCGGCTTGGCCTCGGCCATGTCGCCGGTCCATGGATGATCGATCTGAAGCGTCTTGGTCTTGATGCGATGTGCGTTCGCAGCCGGCGTGATGGCCAGCAGGGCGAATAGCGCAAGGAGAACGGGTCTGATCATGGACGCGAGACTTCGGTGACTATCGGGTAGGTACAGAAACTAGGCCAAAACAATTATGTAGCGCTGCCGGCTCATACGGCGCGCGCATTGATACCGCGCCTGTCGGAGGACTGTCCAGCCGCTCCCGACCTGCCTAACCGCAGGCTTCGGCGGCAAAAATTAACCTCACGGGTTAGCCCCGTGAGGTCCAAAGAGCGTCCCAGCGTCGGGCGATCTCACTTCTTCTGGATGCGATAGGTCTGGTGGCAATTCCCGCAACTCTTGCCGACTTCGCCGAATGCGGCCTTGAAGGCATCGGCACCGTTGGCCGCGGCCTTCTGAGCGGCCGTTGCAGCGTTCACAAAGCTCACGCCTTTGTCCTCGAAGTCCTTGAAGCTCTCCCAAACCTTGGGCGAGGCGGTCGTCTCGCCGCCGGTCTCGGTACCCTTCGGGAAGAGCTTCACGAAAGCAGGCCAGCTCGTGGCGAGCGTGCCCATGGCCTCGGCTGCTTTGGCAGCATCGAACGGCACTTCGCCCTTGGCCATCTGCGAACCCGTCTTGGTGGCGCTGCCGACCGCTTTCATCAGCGCTTTGCGCTGACTGACGGTGTCCTGCGCCACGACGGTTACGGCCGTCGCGCCGGCAGCAACCGTCGCCAGCACGGCGATTGCGCCCAATACCTTCGATTTCAACATTCAGATGCTCCCGCCGTTTCGGCCCACACCCACAATCCGGTACGGACGCAGTATCTATAACGACTCTAATTCGAGTGAGCAGGGGGCTGCCGCCTAAAGCTTTCGTGATCGACACTTGATCGTATTGACCGCACTTGGCCGCAGCGCACCGCGAGAGAGCGCCCTTGGTCGGCGCGGCATCAGCTGTCACAATGCGGGTAGCGGCCATCGGCGAGGTGTACAGGGCGCACTGAGATATGAGCGGTCGCCGCTGTCCGCAGGGGGCAGAGCCGTCCGGCTCTGAACAGTTCAAGCGCATGGACAGTTTTGTCTTCGGGATCGTGCTGGTCGCCGCCGCACTGCACGCCGGCTGGAACGCGCTTCTCAAGCTACGCGTCGAGCCGCGCATCGCCAGCACGTTGCTCGGCATTGCGAGCGGTATCGTCACGCTTCCGCTTTGCTTCCTCTTTCCGCTGCCCAATCCAGCCGCGTGGCCATTCATTGCGGCGTCGGCAGTCATTCACCTCATCTATTTTCAAGCGCTCGGCCTCGCGTATGAGACAGGTGACCTCGGCCAGGTCTATCCGCTCGCGCGCGGCAGTGCGCCGCTGCTGACGGGGATCGGCATGTTCTTCGTCGGGGAGAAGCTCGGTCCTCTCGGCTGGCTGGGCGTCTCGGCTCTGGCGATCGGCGTGCTGGCGCTCTCGCTTAGAGGAGGTCGCATTTCAGCGCGCATCGAAGTGCGCGCTGTGGGCTTTGCGCTACTCACGGCACTTACGATCGGCGCTTACACCATCGTGGATGGGCTAGGCGTCCGGAGCTCCGGCAACGTTGGCTCCTACATTGGCTGGAGCTTCGTCATGAGTGGGGTCGTGCTTGTCGCCTATGGCTTTCAGCGCTGGCGCGGCGGGTTGATCTCCGCATTCCGGGGGGCGGCCTGGCAGCTCCTGCTCGGTGGCAGCATGTCGGTCGGCGCCTACGGGCTCGCGCTTTGGGCCATGACCAAGGCGCCCATAGCCATCGTCGGCGCCATGCGCGAGACGAGCGTCCTCTTTGCCGCGCTGATCGGCGTCGTTTTTCTCGGCGAGCCGCTGATGCGCCTCCGCATCGTCGCCGGCGCGCTAGTGCTGGCGGGCCTGGTGATGCTGCGGTTGGCCTAAAATATCCCCTCTCCCCGTCCTTACTGGGAGAGGGCTAGGGTGAGGGGCGGCCGCTTGCGCGACGTTAGCGTTTGTAGCCGCCCCTCATCCCGGCCTTCTCCCCGCACACGGGGAGAAGGGGAAGTGGTGCTAGCCCTCTGCATAAAAGCAAAGGCCGCCTCGGTTTCCGAAGCGGCCTTCTATTCCCGTGACTGCCTGAGCGGCGAGCTTACATGCCCATGCCACCCATACCGCCCATGCCTCCATGATCGTGGCCGGCGTGGCTGTCCTTCTTCGGCGCCTCAGCAACGCCCGCCTCGGTCGTGATGAGGAGCGAGGCGATCGAAGCGGCGTCCTGCAGCGCGGTGCGCACGACCTTGGCCGGGTCGATGATGCCCTTCTCGATCATGTCGCCGTACTCGTCGGCCTGAGCGTCGTAGCCGTAAGTCTGGCCGCGGGCCTCGAGCACCTTGCCGACGACGATGGAGCCCTCGACGCCGGCATTCTCGGCGATCTGGCGGATCGGCGCCTGGAGCGCGCGGCGGACGATCTGGATGCCGGCTTCCTGGTCCTCGTTGTCACCCTTGACGGTGATCGTCTGCGTCGCCTTGAGCAGCGCAACGCCGCCGCCGGCAACGATGCCTTCCTCGACCGCGGCGCGGGTCGCATTGAGCGCGTCGTCGACGCGATCCTTGCGCTCCTTCACCTCGACCTCGGTCGCACCACCGACTTTGATCACTGCAACGCCGCCGGCGAGCTTCGCCAGACGCTCCTGCAGCTTCTCACGATCGTAGTCCGAGGTCGTCTCCTCGATCTGCGCCTTGATCTGGTTGACGCGGGCCTCGATGTCCTTCTTCTTGCCGGCGCCGTCGACGATCGTCGTGTTCTCCTTGTCGATCGAGACGCGCTTGGCGCGGCCGAGCATGTCGAGGGTCACAGTCTCGAGCTTGATGCCGAGGTCCTCGGAGATGACCTGGCCGTTGGTCAGGACGGCGATGTCCTCGAGCATGGCCTTGCGGCGGTCACCGAAGCCCGGCGCCTTGACAGCGGCGATCTTGAGGCCACCACGCAGCTTGTTGACGACGAGTGTCGCGAGCGCCTCGCCCTCGACCTCTTCCGCGATGATGAGGAGCGGTTTGCCGGTCTGAACGACGGCCTCGAGCAGCGGCAGCATGGGCTGCAGGCCCGAAAGCTTCTTCTCATGGATGAGGATGTAGGGATCGTCGAGCTCGGCGATCATCTTGTCGGCGTTGGTGATGAAGTACGGCGACAGGTAGCCGCGATCGAACTGCATACCTTCGACGACGTTCAGCTCGGTCTCGAGGCTCTTCGCCTCCTCGACCGTGATCACGCCCTCGTTGCCGACCTTCTGCATGGCTTCGGCGATCATCTTGCCGATCGCGCTCTCGCCGTTCGCCGAGATCGTACCCACCTGGGCGATCTCGTCCGAGTTCTTGACCTTCTTCGAGCGCTTCTTGATCTCCTCGACGACCTGGGTGACGGCCTTGTCGATGCCGCGCTTCAGATCCATCGGGTTCATGCCGGCCGCGACCGACTTCAGGCCTTCGCGGACGATCGCCTGCGTGAGGACGGTGGCCGTCGTGGTGCCGTCACCGGCGACGTCGTTGGTCTTCGAGGCCACTTCGCGCACCATCTGCGCGCCCATGTTCTCGAACTTGTCCTCGAGCTCGATCTCCTTCGCGACCGTCACGCCGTCCTTGGTCGTGCGCGGAGCGCCGAACGACTTCTCGATGATGACGTTGCGACCCTTCGGGCCGAGCGTCACCTTGACGGCATTGGCGAGGATGTCGACGCCGCGCATCATGCGGTCGCGAGCATCGGCGGAAAACTTAACGTCTTTGGCTGCCATGTGCAGGGTTCCTGATGGGGTAGGAGGAATTTCGTTCTCTGAATGAGGCGACGGGGCTCGGCTCGATTACTTGTCGAGCACGCCCATGATGTCGCTCTCCTTCATGATCAGCAGCTCTTTGCCGTCGATCTTGACCTCGGTGCCCGACCACTTGCCGAACAACACTTTGTCGCCCTTCTTGACGTCGAGGGGGACGAGCTTGCCGCTCTCGTCGCGGGCGCCTGGGCCGACGGCGATGATCTCGCCCTGCTGGGGCTTCTCGGCGGCGGTGTCGGGGATGATGATGCCGCCAGCGGTCTTGGTCTCGCTGTCGGTGCGGCGGACGACCACGCGGTCGTGGAGGGGGCGGAACTTCATGGAGGGGCTGCTCCGAATGGGGTTTTTGCTCTGGTTTGGGAGCCGCAAAGTGCGGTCGCCGGCGACTGTTAGCACTCACAATTCGAGAGTGCCAGTCACTGCCGCAGCAGGTAGCTATAGAGGGCCCGCTCTGTCAAGGATCTTCGCCGCCAAAATCGCGACGGCGGAAGCCTGGACGGGCTATCTGGGCGAGGTGTCCTTACTGCTTGGTAAACGACCCCCTCATGGGGCCACTCCGGCGCACAATTCAGTAAGAGATGGCCCTGCGGGGGGTCACTTCTTGCCCGGGCGCCGGGAGAGCAGGAAGACGGCCTTCTCCCCGAGCAGGTTATGGATCGTAAGCGGCAGGCGCACCCACGTGCCCAGCTGCTGGCCCCAGGCGTTGAACGCCACCGCCCGTTCGACCCGAGCGTCGACCAGCCGGCAGAGGTCGGCAAAGTCCTTGATCGTGCACAAATGGGCGTTCGGGGTGTCGTACCAGGTGTCCGGCAGATGCTCGGTGACAGGCATTCGGCCGGTCATGAGGAGCTTCGTGCGCACCCGCCAATGGCCGAAATTCGGAAACGAGACGATGGCGTGCCGGCCGATCCGCAGCAGGTTCGAGAGGACCTTCCTGGGATTGCGCGTCGCCTGGATGGTCAGCGAGAGGATCGCGTAGTCGAACGCGTCATCGGGATAGGCGTCGAGATCCTGATCGGCGTCGCCCTGGATGACCGAGAGGCCTCGCGCCACGCAGGCGTTCACGCGCTCGCGCTCGATCTCCACGCCGCGGGCGTCGACATCCTTGCGGTCGCTCAAAAGCTGGAGCAGCGCGCCGTCGCCGCATCCGACGTCAAGCACGCGAGCACCTGGTTTGATGAGATTGGCGATCAGCAGGTGGTCGACGCGCGCCGGGGCGAGCGCGCGATCTTCGTGACGGGCGAGCATCAAGCGGCACTCCTTGCCGGCGCGATGCCGTGACGTGAGGCAGCGGAGTTGATGAAGCCGCTGATAGTCCGGAAGAAGACCGGCTCTTCGAGCAAGAAGGCGTCGTGGCCTTTATCGCTTTCCACTTCGACGAAGCTCACATTGGCGGCGACGGCATTCAACGCCTGCACGATCTTGCGGCTCTCGTGAGTAGGATACAGCCAGTCGCTCGTGAAGGACACGACGCAGAAGCGCGTTTTCGTGCCGCGGAATGCATTGGCGAGCACGCCGTCGAACTCGCCGGCAAGGTCGAAGTAATCCATGGCGCGCGTGATGTAGAGATAGCTGTTGGCATCGAAGCGATCGACGAACGTCGAGCCCTGGTGGCGCAGATAGCTCTCCACCTGGAAGTCGGCGCTAAAGGAAAACGTGCGCGAGTCGCGATCCTGCAGGTTGCGACCAAACTTGGCGTGCAGCGCCGCTTCCGAAAGGTACGTGATGTGCGCGGCCATGCGCGCGACGGCGAGGCCGCGGCGTGGCACGCGCCCTTCGGCCTGGTAGCGGCCCTGAGCCCACTCCGGATCGGCCATGACGGCCTGGCGGCCGACCTCGTGGAAGGCGATGTTCTGCGCTGAATGCCACGCGGCGGTTGCGATCGGAACGGCGCAATGCACGCGGTCACCGAAGTGCGCCGCCCACTCGAGGACCTGCATTCCGCCCATGGAGCCGCCGAGGACGGCAAAGAGCCGGTCGATGCCGAGGTGATCGATGAGGCGGACTTGCGCGCGCACCATGTCGCGAATGGTGATGACGGGAAAGTCGAGACCGTAGTGTAGCTGAGTTGCGGGATTGATCGAGACCGGCCCTGTCGAGCCCATGCAACCGCCGAGAATGTTCGCGCAAATGACGAAGAAGCGGTTCGTGTCGATCGGCTTGCCGGGTCCGATCATGTCGATCCACCACCCAGGCTTGCCGGTCACCGGGTTCGTGCGGAAGAAGTACTGATCCATCGTCAGCGCGTGACAGAGGAGGATCGCGTTCGTCTTCGTGGCATTGAGCGTGCCGGCCGTCTCGTAGGCCACGGTGAACGGGCCGATTGACTTCCCGCAGTCGAGCTCGAGCGGCTCAGATGCTGGAAACGTCACCGAGGGGCTCGTCGGGGAGATAGCCTCTTCGAGGGCCGTCCGCTTCAGCGCCTCGGGGGATGGCGTAGCCTGTGTGCCGGGCGCCGTGCCCCGGCTCGGCTCGATCGTTACGCTCGCCATGCGTCTTCTCCGCGCGGTCGGCCGAAGCCGTCACAAAAAATCCGGACTCGGGCCGGCCAAGAATGCCGTGCTCACCGAATTCCGGATGCGCGCGGCCTCTTTAGCGAGTTGTTTAACGTGGCTGCAAGCCGGCCGGCCAAATCACCACGAGTGAAATGCTAATATGTAAGCTTGCGGTTCGACGTCAAGTGTCGCGAGTACCGCGCCGGCCAAGTGGCCGCGCTATTTATGGTCTCTTCTGATGTGGTCTCTGGACAGGCAATGTTATAACGTCCTAAGGAATTCGCGAGACGTCAGGAACGGAGCACATCAATGCGGCGGTCGATTGTACGGGTGGCGGGACTGGCGGCGCTCACGTTGGCCTTTGGCAGCGGCACAACGCGCGCGCAGGAGCTCAATGTCGTTGCGACCATTAAGCCGATCCACTCGATCGCGGCCGCCGTCATGGCCGGCGTCGCGGAGCCGAGACTCCTGATCGATGGCGTCGCCTCACCGCACACGTTCACGCTCAAGCCTTCGGATGCCAAGGCCCTGGCGGCCGCACGCGTCGTGTTCCACGTGTCCAACGGACTAGAGCCGTTCATGATCAAGGTGGCTCGGTCGCTGCCCCCGACAGTCCGCGTGGTCACGCTCGAAGAGGCTCCCGAAATCGTGCTCCTCAAGATGCGTACGGGCGGCACGTTCGAGGATCATGACCACGGCAGTTCGGGAAAGAGCCGCGGACATAAACACGGGCATAAGCACGGTGCCGCCCACGACCACGATGCGAATGCTACCGACGGCCACCTCTACCTGGACCCCGTCAACGCGGCGACGATCGCGACGCGCATGGCGGAAGTGCTTGCCAAGGTTCACCCAGCCGAAGCCGACCGGTTCAAGGCCAATGCCGAAGCCTTCGGCCGTGACATGAGCGCACTCGCAGCGGAACTGGAAACCAAGACGAAACCGCTCGCCGGTCGTCCGTTCATCGTCTTCCACGATGCGTATCAGTATTTCGAGAAGCGCTTCGGCCTCGAAGCCGCAGGATCCGTCACGGTCAGTCCGGAAGTCGCGCCGAGCGCGAAACGGCTCACCGCGCTACGTCGGAGGATCGGCGAGCTGAAGGCAGTCTGCGTGTTTTCCGAGCCGCAGTTCGAGCCGCGACTCGTGGCGACGATCACCGAGAAGACGAAGGCGCGTCGCGGCGTTCTCGATCCGCTCGGCGTGGCGATCCCCGCAGGCGCAGCTCACTACCCGACGCTGCTGCGTAATCTCGCAACAGACCTCGCGACGTGTCTGAAAGAGTAGGTTGGCGCTCTACTCGGCGGCGAGCTGATTGACCGCCGGCGTGGCGTCCTCGCGCGGCTGAAGAGTAGCGGTGAGGCGCTGGCCGTAGTCGATCGCGCGATCAACGACGAGCGAACGCTGACGGTCCAGCGTGATCATGTGGTAGCTGTCGTCGAGCACGACCACATCCACGAGGCCGCCGAGCGCACGCTGGATCTCGGTCGTATTCGAGAGATCAGCCTGGTCGTCGTTGCGCGGGTGGAAGATCAGCGTCGGCTGCTTCACGTCGGCGAGCTGCTTGCGCACGGCGTTGCGCAGCGACCGCAGCTCCCAGAGCATGGAGCCGCTGCGGCCGAAGACGTCCTTCATCGAACGGCCCTCGCCCTGCAGCGAGTCGAGCGCGAACTGGCGAATGCGCTCGTCCTTGATGCCGTACGGTGCGGCCTCGGAGAAATTGAAGAGGTTCGCAATCTGTTTCCCCGGCACATACTTGAGAAGGCGCAGCGCGCGCGGTACGGCCCATCCGTTCGGCCAGAGTGTCGGCGCCAAAAGTACGGTCGCGGCAACCTCGTCACGTCGATCGGCGGCAAGACGCAGCGCCAGCAGCGCTCCCGAGGACAGCCCGCCCACGATGACCATGTCGCAACGGGTGCGCAGCTCGTCATGCGCGGCGACGACGCTGTCGTACCAGTCCTGCCAAGTGGTGGCATTCAGCTCGGCCTCGGTGCCGCCGTGCCCCTCGAGGAGCGGACAGTAGACCGTGAAGCCGGCACGGGTCAGGCCCTGCGCAGCAAAGCGCAGCTCGACCGGCGTCCCGCCAAGGCCGTGGATCAGAAGAAAGCCGATGCGGCCGTTCTCCCCAAAACCCGGCTGGTCATAGACATACCGGTCGCTCGCGATGACTTTACCCGTACTCTCTACTGCCTGCATGATTGAAATCATGTCCTGCTTTGTTGTCGCCTTGGCGCACCGGCCACCCTTGCAACCCCGGCTCCGGACCCCGCCCCGTGATCCGGAGCGGGCTTCCCATGCGCCAAACGATCCTATGGTTCCTTAGTTGCGCGTCACGCGCGTGATGAGCGCGTCGAGCAGACGAATCGCGAGGTCGATTTCGCTCTTCGAAATATGCAGGCTCGGCGCGAGGGTGATGACGTTCTTGTACCAACCGCCGATATCGAGCACGAGGCCGTACTTGCGGCCGTCGATGTCGATGTCGCCCTTGAGGCCTTCGTCGACCATCAGATCGACCAGTCGCTTCGACGGCGTGAAGCTGTCGTGCGGCTCGCAGATCTCGGCGCGGAGTGCGAGACCGAGGCCATCGACATCGCCGATGACCTTGTGGCGCTTCTGCAGATCCTTGAGGCCCTCGAGGAAGTAGGCGCCCTTCTCCTTGACCATCGCTTCGTAGTCGGTCTCGGCCATCATGTGCATGGCCTCGAGCGCTACCGCGGTGCCCATGGGATTGGCGTTGAACGTCGAGTGCGTCGAACCCGGCGGGAAGATTGTCGGATTGATAAGCTCCTCGCGTGCCCACACGCCAGCCAGCGGATTGAGGCCGTTGGTGATCGCCTTGCCGAACACGATGATGTCAGGCTTCACGCCGAAGTGCTCGATCGACCAGAGCTTGCCGGTGCGATAGATGCCCATCTGGATTTCGTCGGCGACCATCAGGATGCCGTGGTCGTCGAGGACCTTCTTCAGACCCTTGAAGAAGTTCGGCGGCGGGATGACATAACCGCCCGTGCCCTGAATGGGTTCCACATAGAAGGCCGCGTATTCCGCCTCGCCGACTTTCGCGTCCCATACGCCGTTGTACTCGCTCTCGAACAGGCGAGCGAACTTCTTCACGCACAGCTCGCCGTACTCCTCCTTCGACATGCCCTTCGGGCCGCGGAAGTGATACGGGAACTCGATGAACTGTGCGCGCTCGCCAAAGTGGCCATAGCGGCGACGGTAGCGATAGGACGATGTGATCGCGGACGCGCCGAGCGTGCGGCCGTGGTAGCCGCCCTCGAACGCGAACATCAGGCTCTTGCCCTTCTTGAAGTTGCGCACGAGCTTGAGGCTGTCCTCGACAGCCTGTGCGCCGCCGACATTGAAGTGCACGCGGCCCTTCAGTCCGAACTTCTTCTCGGCATCCTGAGCGATAATCGAGGCAAGCTCAATCTTCTCGCGATGGAGATACTGCGAGGCGACCTGAGGAAGACGGTCGAGCTGGCGATGCGCCGCGTCGTTGAGGCGCGGATTGCGGTAGCCGAAATTCACGGCCGAATACCACATCTGCAGGTCGAGGAATTCCCGGCCCTGCGCGTCGTACATGTACGAGCCATCACAACGGTCGAAGATCTTCGGCGGGTTGGTGTAGTGCACCGTGTCGCCGTGCGAGCAGTAGATGTCCTCGAGCTTGAGGAGCTCTTCCTCGGTCCTCGGCGTGGTAGAACCCGATGCCGTGGTGGCGCCGGCATCGTTCCAGTGGATGGACTTGTCCATGAGGCTACTCGTCTCTTGCTTGTTCGCTGAGGATCATCGGTGCGTCTTCGCCGAGGCTCGCGCGGTCGTCGAGCCAGCGGACGAAGATTTCCGTCGCTTCATCGAAGTTCGTGATGGCGAAGTGCGGCAGGGCATTCCTGCGGCAGTGCTCGACAAGCGAGCTCTTTGCCAGCACGAGGTCGGCACGGCCCGCGACGCAGAAATCGCTTCGCCCGTCGCCGACGACGACACGGACTGAACCGCGCGCTGCGTCCGCGAACTGGCACTTGCAGTTTCCGGACAACGGCTGGCAGTCGCCCCGTGCATGAGGGAACGTCAACCGCCAGCGGTCTGTTCCGATTGCCTGGAGGCGATTGGCGCGAAAGGGCAGATCGAGGCCGGCGCGCTTGAGAACGGTGCCGACGGTCCGATCGAGACCGTCCGAAACAACCATCACGTCCAGATCGCGGGATTTGCATTCTTCGACGAAAGGCAAAAAGCCGCTGTCGATTTCGATGGAAGACACGAAATCATCGTATTGCTGCGGCGAAGCTTTGATCAAATCGATCTGCCGCACCAGGCATTCGCGCGAACCGATGCGGCCCGCCTGCCAGTCGGCTTCAATATCCAGCCAACCGGGCTCGGCGAAACGCTCCAGAAGCGCGTCCGTCGTATCTACTGTTGCTATGGTACCGTCGAAATCGACGAGCACGCAGCACTTCAAACGTCCACTCGACACGTCGTTGGAACTCTTTGATTGTGTCCGATGATTTGGGGTTGCTACCCCATGGACCAGATTTCTACAACCCTTTTGGGATCTCGCGCAGAGAAGGCCGCCGTTTTCGTTAACGACTGCCCACCGATTGTTGCGGTGTATTAAAGATCTCCTTAAGCAAACAAAGTTTGCGCTCGGATTGATCTCAGCTATCTCGTTGCAGTGACCCCAAAATTTCCCGACTTCAGGCGCAAATCAGCACACTTCTGCCGACTATTTGCTCCAGTTTGGTAAGTTGGCATCGGCGGCCGCGTGTTCAAGCCTTGGATTGAGGTGGGATCGTGACGGGTTCGTGACTGCCCCGTCATAAGCTGGCTTGCGGCGCCTTTCGAGCAGAGGCGACATCCGCCTCCGAAACACAATGAGATGTTCTGTCGCGCGGCCAAACGTGCCCTGGCGCGCGCGCCAACCAGGGTCATAATTAATAAATGTAACTGGGCACGGAGCTATGGCGAGAAACTCACGTATTTCCGAGGCTTATCGGCGCCGTTTGTGGCTTTCGTCGCGCGACGTGCTGGTGGCTACGGTCGTCTCCGCTCTGGCCGGGATCGCTATACTGACGGCGGTTTGGAAGACCGACGCGCCAGGTCCTCATACGGCCGGCCCCGTCGAGGTCGAAACTTCGCCTTAAGGCGCGAATTCGCCTGCACATCATGCAATTAAAAGGGCGCTTGGCGCCGTAAGTGCCGTAAATTGGCCATGGGGGACAATCACGCTTCGAAAGATCGGAAGTGCGTTGCCGGATCAGTCCTCCGCGACTAATTTGACCGCGGAAATCCCGATCGGCAGGCCGCATGGCAGGCCTGCACAGCGTGCATTTCGCTGCGGCGCAACATTGCCCAGTCAACAAATGGTTAGCGGCTCATCCATGACGCCAGCCCGATCGATCGCTACGGCGGGATTGTTCAGTCTCATCCTCATTCTGCCGGCCACGGCGCAGACGACCGGACCGGCAGAAAGTGGCATAGAGCGCAATGATCAGTCCGTGCGGACCGTGCCGTTGCCTCCGGCTCACAGGAATACGCAGCCCTCGCCTGAGCCTAAGACGGCGCCACCCGCGCGGGCGGACGACGGTTTCGAGCCGCCGCCGGCTGGCTGCCAATATCGCGAGAACAAGCTCGATCTGATCGTTTGACGCGCCCGCGGGCTGCGCCTCGGCGTCACTCGCTCTTCGCCGCCGCTGCATTCCCGGCTGCGGCCGTGTCGCGCTTCTTCACGCGCGCCTTCTTCTGTCGTTTGGTCGGCACGGCCCGCGCCTGCCGCTTCCCATTGCATGCGAAGGACAGCACCATCTCTCGGACGCTGCGGGGCTCAGCGGTCTCGGCGCTCACGGGCACCGTTTCGACGGTCGCGCTCGAGAAGATCTCCTTCCAGCCGTAGGTGCGGAAGCCGTGCTCGAGCAGGCTCGCCGCGCGCAGGCTGCGATCGCGTGAGGTGTACTCGCCGAGCACGACGGCCGCGAGCCGCCGGTTATCGCGCGTCGCCGTTGCAACGACGTTGAAGCCGGAGTCGCAGATGAAGCCGGTTTTCAGGCCATCGGCGCCTTCGTAGGTGCGCAGGAGCCCGTTGTGGGTTCTGAGGCGGCGGCGGCCGATCTGCATGTCCGCCATCGACCACAGTTCGCTTTGACCCGGAAAGTCCGCCAGAACGGCTTTCGTCAGGCGGGCAAGATCGCGCGCCGTCGTCACCTGCTCGGGTGCGGGGAGGCCGTGCGGATTGACGAAGCGCGTCTGCGTCATGCCGAGGCGCAGCGCGGTGGCGTTCATGGAGCGAATGAACGCCTCATCCGTGCCGCCGCCGCCGATCGCTTCCGCGAGCATGACCGCCGCATCGTTAGCCGATTTGATGATCAGCGCCTTGAGCGCGAGGTTGACCGTGATCTCGGCGCCGACGGGCAGCCCGAGTTTGCTCGGCGGCTGTGCGTGCGCATTGGCGCTGACCGGGATCTTCTGGTCGAGGGTGATCGTGTTGTTCTTGAGGGCCTCGAAGACGAGATAGGCCGTCATGATCTTGGTCAGCGAGGCGGGATGCCAGGGCTGGTCCTGATCTTCGGCGTAGAGCACCCTCCCGCTGCCTGCATCGAACAGGATCGCTGGCCCGGCTGGCGCGGTGCCCGACCAGCCGAGCATCAACGCCAGCGCAAACGCGATTCTCCGCACGACCATTCTGCCTGATTCCCTCTGAGTTTCGCGTTGTGACGGCCGAGGCCGCAGCCGATGTCAAAGTCGGCACGCACTCCAGGCCGCCAGCCGGCCGTTCGAATCTCGACGGCGGCAAGCATATCCGACGAACTTTACTCTAGCCTTATCCGCGGGCTGATTTCATGACCGAGTTGCAAAATCCAGCCGCATAGCGGTCATTCGTCGCTACCCGCGGCCATCGAGCCACAATCTTGGTCGGATTTACAGTATCGGATCACTTCTTCGCCCGGTCCGGATAGCTTCGCGCCATGCCATCGCGAACGTCGTTCTGGATTCCGTATTGCGCGAAGGGATAGCGGAACCCGTTCTTTGCAAGGGCCTCCATGCCGGTGATCGCCTTCGCCAGTTGATCGGGTGGCAGCGCCATCAGCATCTCGTCGTCGAGCACGCCGCCATAGCGCCGCTCGGCAAAGCAGGGGATCGACAGCGACGGCTCGCGCTTCGTGAGCGCACGGCCCCAGCTGTCGGCGCAGGCGCTCTCGCCCACCACGCCCCAGTCGAACTTCTTGTAGCCCGCCCACTGCAGCCCATTGATGAAATACATCATGGCGCCGGGTGTCGCGTAGAAGAGGGCGATGTCTGGCGGATCGAGCCGTCCCGCAGCGAGTGGCGCAACGGCCAGCGCGTCGTACCGGCCATCTGGGACGCAGTGCATGGCTGCTTGGTGCTTCTGCGCGTCATCGGGCGTCGAGAACCACACGTTCACCATGTGCGCGCCGGACTTCCACTTCTCGTCCTTGGCGCCCCCGAGACCGACGACAGCGCGACACTGCGCACCGACGAGATCCTCCGATGTAATGCCGACCGTCCAGCCGAGGCGCGAGGCCTGCGCGACCGCCTGATCGAGCGTATGCACGGCCTTGGGCCGGCGAATGCGCGGGATGGCCTCCATCTCGCTGCGATCCTCGAAGAGCTTCATGGCGAACGGGAACGAGCGCAGTCTCAGCAGTCGCTCGAGGTCAGCGGCAAGTTTCGCATAGTCGTGGGAGGTCGCCTGGGGCTCGGCGAGGGCGGTCATGGTCGTTTCCTTCATCGTGGGATTTTGTTCTCGAGCGATATTGTGCCCTCGGCGGGCCCTGTGCAAGGTGCGGCCCTCTGCCGAGGAGGATGGCTGATGCTCATGGCTGGCAATCTCGCGCTACGCCGCGCCGCGCCCGCGGATTTGAACGCTGTCGTGGCCATTCAGCGGGCGGCCTATGCGCGCAATCGCACATTGCTCGGCGTCGAGCCGCTGCCGCTGCTTGCAGATTACGCCGAGATATTCCGCGACTACGAGGTCTGGGTGACGGCCAACGGCCCAATCACGGGCGTGCTCATTCTGGAGCCGCGCCCCGCAGATCTGCTCATCTGGAGCATCGCCACGGACCCGCAGGCGCAACAGGGCGGGCTCGGACATGCCATGCTCGCTGCTGCCGAAACGCGGGCGCGCGATCTGGGTCTCGGAACCATGCGGCTCTACACCGGCGCGACGCTGCGCCATCTTATCGACTGGTATGGCCGCAATGGCTATGAGATCGAGCGCACGGAGCCGCTGAGCGACCGCATCATTGCGCATATGGTGAAACATCTGGACGCTGGCCCATCAAAGGTGGACTGAGCGGCAACCGCGGGCCAATGTTCCGCTGACTTAGAATTCGCACCAAACAGCGGGGGGGCCATGTTCCCACTGTCCAAGATGCTGGCTTCATTCGTGAAGGTCGGCACCCTCACGGTCGTCGATGCCGAGGGCAAGACGCATGTGTTCGGCGGCGTGAAGCCGGGGCCGACTGCGAACATGCGGCTCACCGATCCGAGCCTCTACAGAAAGCTCTTCTTCAATCCGGAGCTGCACGCCGGCGAAGCCTACATGGACGGGCGGATGACATTCCCCGACACGGGGCTGCGCGACTTCCTCACGCTCTTCTCGGTGAACCGCCTCTCGCTCGGCAATCAACCTCTTCAACGCGTGCTGAAAAGCGTCTCGCGGAGCCTCAAGCGCTTTCAACAGGCGAACCCGATCGGCAAAGCGCAGCAGAACGTCGCGCACCACTACGATCTCGGCAATGCCTTCTACGAGCTCTTTCTCGACAAGGAGCTTTTCTATTCCTGCGCCTATTTCCGCGACGAGAGCGAGACGCTTGAGTCCGCGCAGCGCAACAAGTGTCGGCTAATCGCGGCAAAGCTCAATCTGAAACCCGGCATGAACGTGCTCGACATCGGCTCGGGTTGGGGCGGGCTCGCGCGCTATCTCGCTGAGGTCGCGGATGTCCACGTGACGGGCGTGACGCTCTCGAAGGAGCAGTACGCGCTCGCTGTCGAGCGTACGAAGGCCGCGGGTCTCGAAGGTCGCGTGAAATTCGCGCTGCAGGACTACAGGCAGCTCAAGACCAAGTTCGATCGCATCGTTTCAGTGGGCATGTTCGAGCATGTGGGTGTCGGCCACTACGGCGAGTTCTTCGCCAAGGTGAACGATCTCATGACCGACGATGGTCTCATGCTGTTGCATTCGATCGGCAAAATGAGTCCGCCCGGCACGGCAAGCCCCTGGCTCAGGAAATACATCTTCCCCGGTGCCTACTCGCCCGCGCTCTCGGAAGTCTTTCCCGCGACCGAGAACAATAGCCTCTGGGTGACCGACTTGGAGTTCCTGCGCGTGCACTACGCGACGACGCTGCGCCATTGGCATCAGCGCTTCGAGGCGAACCGCGCGACGATTGCGAAGATGTACGACGAGCGCTTCTGCCGCATGTGGGAGTTCTACCTGATCAGCGCAGAGATGATGTTCCGCACGGGATCGCAGGAAGTCTTCCACATGCAGCTTGCGAAAAGGCGCGACGCAGCTCCCGTCGTGCGCGACTACGCCGTCGATGTGCAGCGTGCCTACGAGCGCATCGAGCAGGAGCGCGGGATCGGCTGGGGCTAGAGCTCCAAATCTACGCAGCGCCATTCGGCGCGGGCTTCCGCCGCGCTCGCTCGCGCTTTGCGGTGTTGGTCATTTTGCCTGCGGTGGCATCGAGCTTTCGCTGTGCCGCGTTGAATGTGTCGCGCAGAGCAATGAAGACGTCGGTGTAGTCCCCCTCACTGTTGACCACGATCGGCTGCTGTCCGGGCACCCCGATGTCGATCTTGACCGTGAACATCTTTGCCCGTGCGTCCGTCCGGTTCGGCGACGTGATCACGACGCGCGCGTGCGTCATGCGATCGAAGTGGCCGTGCAGGCGCCCGAATTTTTCCTGGATGCGCGCCTCGAGCGCTTCGCTCTTGTCGACTCCGTGGAACGCGATTTCGAGGGGTGTCGTCATGCTGAGGCAACCTTTCTATTGCTGTTGATCGGCTCGCCATAGTTAAGACGTGGGTGACGAACACGGCCGGATCAAGGGCGGCCTCGCGCATTTTCTCCGACCCGACTTTGCGATCGATCATTGCGGCGCGATGCACCATGCTTTCATACTGATCAAGGACCTCCAAGGCTTCAGGTGCTGATATGAGCAGTGTATTTTTTGTCACGGGCGGTTCGCGCGGGATTGGCGCCGCTGCCGCGCGACTTGCAGCCGAGCGCGGCTACGACGTCGCGCTCACCTACATTGGCCGCAAGGATGCTGCCGAAAGTGTGGTCGCGGACATCGAGCGCATGGGCCGCCGTGCAGTCGCAATTCAGTGCGATGTTGCTGATCATGTTGCGATCCGCATTGCCTTCGAGGCTGTGGACCGCACGTTCGGCCGCCTCGATGCGTTCTTCAGCAACGCCGGCATCCTCTGGCCGCACACGCGCTTCGTCGATATCAGCGCGGAGCAGCTCTCGCGCACGATCGCAGTCAATCTCGTCGGTGCTTTTCACGCCAACCAGCAGGCGATCCGGCGCATGTCGACGCGGCTCGGCGGCAAGGGAGGCGCGATCGTCAACATGTCGTCGATGGCGGCGCGCCTCGGCGGCGCTTTCGAGTGCCTCGATTACGCGGTGTCGAAGGGCGCCATCGACACGATGACCATCGGTCTCGCGAAGGAGCACGCGGCGGAGGGCATCCGCGTCAACGGCGTGCGGCCTGGCGTCATCGAGACGGACATTCATGCAAGCGCAGGCGATCCAGGCCGCGTTGCGCGTATTGCCTCGAGTGTGCCGATCGGGCGCGGCGGCACGGCGCGCGAGGTCGCCGAGAGCGTGCTCTGGCTCTGCTCGCCGGAAGCGTCCTACGTGACTGGCGTGACGATCGATGTTGCGGGTGGCCGAGGGCTCTGAATACGCCTCAGCGTCACGCGCTCCCGCAGAAGCCGTGTGCCTTCACGACGCGCTTGTCGGAGGGCGGGAACTTCGTCAGCCGATCGGTTGGCCGCACGGGACGGCGCACGAGCTCGCCGCCGCAGTTCGGGCAGCGCCCACCCGGCAGACGATGCTCCGCGCAATCCGTGCAGAACGTGCACTCGAAGGAGCAGATCACCGCATCCGGCGCGTCCGGCGGGAGATCCTTGTCGCAGCATTCGCAGTTCGGCCTGAGCGCCAGCATCACGAACCTCCCGCTTCACGTTGTCAGAAGAAAGCCTGCAGCCCGGTCTGCGCACGGCCGAGAATGAGCGCGTGCACGTCGTGCGCGCCTTCATAGGTGTTGACCGTTTCGAGGTTCGCCGCGTGCCGCATCACGTGGTACTCGATCTGAATACCGTTGCCGCCGTGCATGTCGCGCGCCATGCGTGCGATGTCGAGCGCCTTGCCGCAGTTGTTGCGCTTGATGATCGAGATCGCTTCCGGCGCGAGCCGTCCCTCGTCGAAGAGGCGCCCGCAGCGCAGTGCCGCCTGCAGGCCGAGCGAGATCTCCGTCTGCATGTCGGCGAGCTTCTTCTGCACGAGCTGCGTCGCAGCCAGCGGACGACCGAACTGCTTTCTGTCGAGCGTGTACTGGCGCGCGCGGTGCCAGCAGTCCTCTGCTGCGCCCATGGCGCCCCATGCAATGCCGTAGCGCGCGCGATTGAGGCAGCCGAACGGGCCCTTGAGGCCGGAGACATTCGGAAGCATCGCGCTCTCCGGCACGACGACGCCGTCCATGACGACTTCACCCGTGATCGAGCATCTGAGGCTCAGCTTGCCGCCGATCTTCGGCGCTGAGAGACCTTTCATGCCCTTCTCGAGAATGAAGCCGCGGATCTCGTCATTGTGTGCTGCCGACTTCGCCCAGACGACGAACACGTCCGCGATCGGCGCGTTTGAGATCCACGTCTTCGAGCCCGTCAGGCGATAGCCGTCCGCAACCTTCTCGGCGCGCGTCTTCATGCCGCCGGGATCTGAGCCCGCATCGGGCTCCGTCAGGCCGAAGCAGCCGACGTATTCGCCCGAGCCGAGCCTCGGCAGATACTGCATGCGCTGCTCTTCCGAGCCGTACGCATAGATCGGGTACATGACGAGAGAGGACTGCACTGAATTCATCGAGCGATAGCCGGAGTCCACGCGCTCGACTTCGCGCGCGACGAGCCCGTAGGACACGTAGTTGGCGCCCGCGCAGCCGTACTTCTCGGGGATGGTCACGCCGAGCAGGCCGAGCGCGCCCATCTCGGTGAAGATCTCGCGGTCCGTGCGCTCATCGAGGTAGGCGGAGATCACGCGAGGGGCGAGCTTCTCCTGGCAGTAGTCCCGCGCCGTATCGCGGATCATCCGCTCGTCCTCGCTGAACTGCTCCTCGATGAGGAACGGATCGTCCCACTGAAAAGCGGCGCGCGCGGCCTTGGGGGCTGTTTCCTGCATGATCCGAATTCCTGGTTTGGCGTCGGTGGCGAAATGTGTTCGGCCGTCACTTTATCACTTCAATGAGGTCCTTGAACTCCTTCGTATCGCCGCGGCCGAGCCATTCGAAAGCGACCATCTCGTGTGCGACGACACGCGCACCGGCGCGCTCCAGGCGTCGGACAGCGAGGTCGCGCACGTCGGCGGCCCGCGAGCCGACGGCATCTGCAACCAGAAACACGTCGAGTCCGCTGGCAAGGAGGTCGAGCGCCGTCTGGCAGACGCATACGTGCGCCTCCATGCCCGCGATGATGATTTGCGCGCGGCCGGCTGCCCGGAGCGTTTCTATGCGGGTGCGAATCGCCGCGTCCTGCCATGCCGAGAAGGCGATCTTGGGTAGAGCCGCCACGTCATTGCCGAGAGCCTCCAGCACAGGACCTGCGGTCGGGCCTAGACCCTTGGGGTAGTGCTCGGTCACGGTGACCGGCACATCCAGCCGTCTGGCGTAGCGGGCAAGGCGCGCACAGTTCGCCGTTACCCCCTCGCCGCCAGCGACGTTGGGCGCCAAGCGGTCCTGAATATCGATCAGGAGGAGCTGAGCGCGATTCCGGCTCATGATCATGTCACAGTCTCCGCCAACGTGGCCATCGTTAGCCAGCTTGGCATTTGCGTACTCTTGAACTAAAACCATGCCGTTCTTATATAAATTTCGGTAGGCTATAGCCCCAATTGGCGAGCGCCAGACCCCTCACGCCGAAGTCAAGAAAAAAGTTACGATCGGGCTTGTATCGGCTGCGGGTAACCTCTATAAGAGGCGTCCGAAACACATCCAAGCGAAAGTCGACATTGCAGCAGGCGGGACTTGAAAACCCGGGAACTGCGTTGTCGGCTGCACTTCGTTTGAGGTGTCTGTTGCGGCGCGGACTGCGGGGTCTCGCGAAGGTCAATCCACCTGAACGTACATGCCTGACCGTGTTCGGGGGTGGACCTCGAGGGGTGTAGCTCAATTGGTAGAGCGTCGGTCTCCAAAACCGAAGGTTGGGGGTTCGAGACCCTCCGCCCCTGCCAATCCACCCCGATGCGAGAGCGGCGTTCGCGACGGCTGGGATTTGAGCGTGAGCGTCCTCGTTGGTCCTCTCGCCACGGACAGGCAGGGAATGAAAGCTGATGGCGAGAACGAACCCCTTCGAATTTCTCCAGCAAGTGCGGCAGGAAACGGCCAAGGTCACTTGGCCGACCTGGAAGGAAGTTTGGATCACGACGGCTATGGTCCTCGTCATGGTCACTCTCGCGTCGATCTTTTTTACGCTTGTGGATCAAGGCATTGGATGGCTCGTGCAGCTCGTGCTGAGCGCGTCCCGCTGACGGGACGGCCGGTCGGCCGTCGAGCCGCTCCGGCGCGTATGGGTTAGGTTACAGCAGGGCAGCATGGCAAAGCGCTGGTACATCGTTCACGCCTACTCGAACTTCGAGAAGAAGGTCGCGGAGGCCATCAAGGAGCGGGCTAAGGCCGCCAGCCTCGATCACCTGTTCGAGGAGGTGCTGGTGCCGTCCGAGGACGTCATTGAGATGCGCCGCGGCCGCAAGGTGCACGCTGAGCGCAAACTCTTCCCGAGCTACGTGCTCGTGAAGATGGAGATGACCGATCCGGCGTTCCTGCTGATCAAGAATACGCCGAAGGTGACCGGCTTCCTCGGCGCGGACAACAAGGCAGTACCGATCTCGGAAGAGGAGGCCATGCGCATCCTCAACCAGGTCAAGGAAGGCGTCGAGCGGCCGAAGCCGACCGTCACCTTCGAAATCGGCGAGTCGGTCAAGGTTGCGGACGGACCGTTCGCGAGCTTCAGCGGCCTTGTCGAGGAGGTCGACGAGGAGCGGTCCCGCCTCAAGGTGGCGGTCTCGATCTTCGGGCGCCCGACACCGGTTGAGTTGGAGTTCACGCAGGTCGAAAAGGTGGGATGAAACACTTGCCGGCGGCACCTGCGGGTGGCACCCGGAAGGCAAAGAGAACAAGCGGCCAGCCCTTTCGATACCGGGTACGAGGCTGCGAGAGACGACTGAATCGGCACGACGCGGATATCCGGATGGCGCAAGCCAAAGGACCCCGCGTCGCGTCTCGTGCGGGAGGGCTGAAGCCGGCCCGATTACCGCTAACCCTGGGGGCTTCGCCTCCGAACGTTGAGCAGGGGATAGAGTAGAAAGATGGCGAAAAAGATAGACGGTTACATCAATTTGCAGGTGAAGGCCGGCCAGGCCAATCCTGCACCGCCGATCGGGCCTGCGCTCGGTCAGCGCGGCGTGAACATCATGGAATTCTGCAAGTCCTTCAATGCCAAGACGAAGGACATGGAGCAGGGCACGCCGATCCCGGTCAAGATCACGGTCTTCTCCGACCGCTCTTTCACCTTCGAGATGAAGACGCCGCCGGCGTCTCACTTTCTCAAGAAGGCAGCGGGCGTCGAGTCGGCATCGAAGGAGCCCGGCCGCTCGGTCGCTGGCAGCGTGACGATGGCCCAGGTGCGTGACATCGCCAAGGTCAAGATGAAGGACCTCAACACCGACGACCCCGAGGCCGCTGCGCGGATTATCGCCGGCTCGGCGCGGTCGATGGGCCTTCGGGTGACGGAGTAACGGCGATGGCAAAAGCGACCAAGGAAGTGATCAAGGCGACGCGTGAAGCCGGCGGCAAGCGTCTCGCCACTCTGCGGACCACCGTCGACCGCAACAAGAGCTACGGCATCGACGAGGCCGTGAAGCTCGTGAAGTCGAATGCCAAGGCGAAGTTCGACGAGACCGTCGAGCTCGCGATGAACCTCGGCGTCGATCCGCGTCACGCCGATCAGATGGTGCGCGGCGTGTGCAATCTGCCGCACGGTTCCGGCCGCACGCAGCGCGTCGCCGTGTTCGCGCGTGGCCCGAAGGCCGAGGAGGCCAAGGCTGCCGGCGCCGATGTCGTCGGTGCTGAGGATCTCGTCGAGCAGGTCAGCAAGGGCGTGATCAACTTCGACCGCTGCATTGCGACGCCGGACATGATGGGTCTCGTCGGTCGCCTGGGCAAGGTGCTCGGCCCGCGCGGTCTGATGCCGAACCCGCGTGTCGGCACGGTGACCATGGACGTCAAGGCGGCCGTCGCAGGCGCCAAGGGTGGTGCAGTCGAGTTCCGCGTCGAGAAGTCGGGAATCATCCATGCGGGCGTCGGCAAGGCGAGCTTCTCCGAGCAGGCGCTGGTCGAGAACATCAAGGCGTTCGTCGACGCCGTCGTGAAGGCGCGCCCCGCGGGGGCCAAGGGCACTTATCTGAAGCGGGTCGCCGTGACCTCGACTCAGGGCCCTGGCGTCAAGGTCGATGCCGCGAGCGTAACGGGCGCGACGGCCGGTCCGGCCTAATCGCTGAAACGAGATTCCGGATCGCAAGATCCGGGGCAGGAGAGAAGACTTCGGTCTCCTCTCCGAACCTGTCCGAGATTGCTGGTGGGTGCTTCGGCAGCCTTAAGCCAAATGGGCCAGCATGAGACGGGAGACGGCCGGAAGTCGGCGCTCGAACGAGCGCTCCCACGTCGCGAGGCGCGGGCCGGATCGAACCTCTTGGGAAGCGCCGTGCCGTCGGTTTTGACGCGCGGGCGGACAGGAACCGCAGCGTCGCCGCAGCTAGGGACCGAAATGTCCCCTGCTCCCGGCGGCAAGGTGCAACCCGCGATTTCGCTCGCAAGGGCGTGATCGCAAGATGGAGTGTAGCCAGGTGGATAGAGCTGCCAAGCAAGAGCTCGTCACGACGCTCCACGACGTGTTCAAGGACACGGGCGTGATCGTTGTGGCCCACTACGCCGGCATGACCGTCGCCCAGATGACCGACTTCCGCAAGCGCATGAAAGAGGCTGGTGGAACGGTCAAGGTGGCGAAGAACACGCTGGCGGTTCTGGCGCTCAAGGAGACGAATTCGCAGGGCATCTCGCATCTGTTCAAGGGGCAAACAGTCGTTGCCTACTCGAGCGATCCGATGGTGGCCGCGAGGATTGCCGTCAAGTACAGCCGGGAGAACGAGAAGCTCGTGATCCTTGGCGGTGCGATGGGAAGCAGCATCCTCGACTCCGCAAGCGTCAAAGCGCTCGCCGACCTTCCCTCGCTGGACGAGCTGAGGGCGAAGCTCATTGGTCTCCTCAACGCGCCGGCGACGAAGATCGCCCGCACGATCAAGGAGCCGGGAGCCAAGCTCGCACGCGTCATCCAGGCGCAGGCAAGCAAAGGCGAAGCTGCTTGAGAAGTGGTGCGGCGCTGATCGCCGCGAGCCGAATGAACATCAGAACCTGGACCGCCGAGCGGTTCGAACCGAACTCAAGGAAAAACTGACATGACCGATCTCGCAAAAATCGTCGACGACCTGTCGAAGCTGACCGTTCTCGAGGCCGCTGAGCTTGCGAAGCTCCTCGAGGAGAAGTGGGGCGTCTCGGCTGCGGCCGCTGTCGCCGTTGCCGCTGCGCCGGCCGCCGCCGCCGCCGCTGTCGAGGAGCAGACGGAGTTCACCGTCATCCTGAAGACGGCCGGCGACAAGAAGATCAACGTCATCAAGGAGGTTCGCGCCATCACTGGTCTCGGCCTCAAGGAGGCGAAGGATCTCGTCGAGGCCGGCGGCAAGGCCGTGAAGGAAGGCGTGACCAAGGACGAGGCTGCAAAGCTCAAGAAGCAGCTCGAGGACCAGGGCGCGGCTGTCGAAATCAAGTGATTGCGGGTGTCTGGGCCGGTCTCTTCACAGGGGTCGGTCCAGGCAACTCTCCCGAAGGCCCCGCCATCCTTGTCGATCGGACGGGACCTTCCGGCGAGTTGCGCGAGGGCAGGTTGAGAGCAACCGGTCCCGCGCCTGCGAGATGACATTCAGGAGATGCGACGACGGGTGGCCAGCCCCGTCTCGGCATCTGCGACGCAAAAGGAGCGCACATGGCTGAAAATTTCACCGGCCGCAAGCGGATGAGGAAGCGGTTCGGCTCGATCGCCGAAGTGGCGGAGATGCCGAACCTGATCGAGGTGCAGAAGAGCTCCTACGACGACTTCCTGATGGTCAAGGAACCGGCCGGCGGCCGCCCCGAGACCGGCCTGCAGGCGGTGTTCAAGTCCGTGTTCCCGATCTCGGACTTCTCGGGCAAGGCGACGCTCGAGTTCGTCCGCTATGATTTCGATCCGCCGAAGTTCGACGTCGACGAGTGCCAGCAGCGCGACATGACCTATGCCGCTCCGCTGCGCGTGAAGCTGCGTCTGATCGTGTTCGATATCAACGAAGAGACCGGCTCCCGCTCGATCAAGGGCGTGAAGGAGCAGGACGTCTATATGGGCGACATGCCGTTCATGACTCAGAACGGCACGTTCGTGATCAACGGCACCGAGCGCGTCATCGTCTCCCAGATGCACCGCTCGCCGGGCGTCTTCTTCGACCATGACCGCGGTCGCACGCACGCCTCCGGCAAGCTGCTGTTCGCTGCCCGCATCATTCCCTATCGCGGCTCCTGGCTCGACTTCGAGTTCGACGCCAAGGACGTCGTGTATGTGCGCATCGACCGTCGTCGCAAGCTGCCGGTGACGACGCTGCTCTATGCTCTCGGCCTCGACGACGAGCAGATCCTCGGCACGTTCTACGGCTCGATCCTCGTCCGCCGCACCAAGAAGGGATGGACGATGCCGTTCATCCCCGAGAAGATGCGCGGCGTGACGCCGGTCGCTGATATCGTCGATGCCAAGTCCGGCAATGTCGTCGCCAAGGCTGGCGAAAAGGTTTCCGTGCGCCGTGCGCGTGAGCTCGCCGAGAGCGGCGTGAAGGAAGTGCTGGTCGCGCCCGAGGATCTCGTCGGCAAGTATCTTGCCGAGGACATCGTCGATCTTTCGACGGGCCAGATCTATGGCGAAGCGGCGAACGAGCTCGATCAGAAGCTGCTCGACAAGCTGACCGAAGCCGGCGTTGCCGAGTTCGCAGTTCTCGACATCGACCACGTGACGGTCGGCGATCATATCCGCCTGACGCTCAAGGTCGACAAGAACGCCAACCGCGACGAAGCGCTGCTCGACATCTACCGCGTCATGCGCCCCGGCGAGCCGCCGACGATCGACGCCGCCGAGACGCTCTTCCACGGCCTGATGTTCGATTCCGAGCGCTATGACCTCTCGGCCGTCGGCCGCGTGAAGATGAACATGCGCCTCGGCGACATCAAGGACTTCGTTCCCGCTGAGGACACGGTGCGCGTTCTCAGGCCCCAGGACATCCTGGCGGTCGTGCGCACGCTCGTCGATCTTCGTGACGGCAAGGGCGAGATCGATGACATCGATCATCTCGGCAACCGGCGCGTGCGCTCGGTCGGCGAGCTCATGGAGAACCAGTACCGCATCGGCCTCCTGCGCATGGAGCGTGCGATCAAGGAACGCATGAGCTCGGTCGACATCGACACGGTCATGCCGCAGGACCTGATCAACGCGAAGCCGGCAGCAGCTGCCGTGCGCGAGTTCTTCGGCTCGTCGCAGCTCAGCCAGTTCATGGACCAGACGAACCCGCTCTCCGAGATCACGCACAAGCGGCGTCTCTCGGCGCTGGGTCCGGGCGGCCTCACGCGCGAGCGTGCGGGCTTCGAGGTCCGCGACGTGCATCCAACGCACTACGGCCGCATCTGCCCGATTGAGACGCCGGAAGGTCCGAACATCGGCCTCATCAACTCGCTCGCGACGTTCGCGCGCGTGAACAAGTACGGCTTCATCGAGAGTCCCTACCGCAAGGTCAAGGACGGTCGCGTGACCGACGAGGTCGTGTATCTCTCCGCCATGGAGGAGATGCGCCACCACGTCGCTCAGGCCAATGCCGAGCTCGACAGCAAGGGCAAGCTTACGGGCGACCTCATCACCTGCCGCTTCAATGGTGACGTGCTGCTGGTGACGGCAGATAAGGTCGACTACATCGACGTGAGCCCGAAGCAGCTCGTGTCGGTCGCGGCGGCGCTCATCCCGTTCCTCGAGAACGATGACGCCAACCGCGCCCTCATGGGTTCGAACATGCAGCGTCAGGCCGTGCCGCTTCTCCGCGCCGAGGCGCCGCTCGTCGGCACCGGCATGGAGGAGGTCGTCGCGCGCGACTCGGGCGCCGCGATCGCCGCCCGCCGTACCGGCATCGTCGACCAGGTGGACGCGACGCGTATCGTCATCCGCGCGACGGAGGAGCCCGATCCTTCGAAGCCGGGCGTCGACATCTATCGCCTGCGCAAGTTCCAGCGTTCGAACCAGAACACCTGCATCAACCAGCGTCCGCTCGTGACGGTCGGTGACAACGTGCAGGCTGGGGAGATCATCGCGGACGGTCCTTCGACCGATCTCGGCGATCTGGCGCTCGGCAAGAACGTGCTCGTCGCGTTCATGCCGTGGATGGGCTACAACTTCGAGGACTCGATCCTGCTCTCGGAGCGCGTCGTCGCCGACGACGTCTTCACCTCGATCCACATCGAGGAGTTCGAGCTCAGCGCCCGCGACACGAAGCTTGGTCCCGAGGAAATCACGCGCGATATTCCGAACGTTTCGGAAGAGGCGCTGAAGAATCTCGACGAAGCCGGCATCGTCTACATCGGCGCCGAGGTCAATCCGGGCGACATCCTCGTCGGCAAGATCACGCCGAAGGGCGAGAGCCCGATGACGCCGGAAGAGAAGCTGCTCCGCGCCATCTTCGGCGAGAAGGCCTCCGACGTGCGTGACACGTCGCTGCGTCTTCCGCCGGGTGTCTCGGGTACGGTCGTCGAGGTGCGCGTCTTCAATCGCCATGGCGTCGAGAAGGACGAGCGCGCCATGTCGATCGAGCGCGAGGAGATCGAGCGTCTCGCCAAGGACCGCGACGACGAGCTCCAGATCCTCGACCGTAACGTCTACGGCCGTCTGCGCGAGTCGCTCATGGGCCGCGAGGTCTCCAAAGGGCCAAAGGGCGCGCGCAAGGGCACCGAGATCAACGACGAGATCCTGGACGACATCCCGCGCAGCCAGTGGTGGGAGATCGGCCTCAAGGACGAGAAGGCCATGGCCGCCGTCGAGGCCATCGGCAAGCAGTACGAGGACGCCAAGAAGAGCCTCGAGCGACGCTTCGTCGACAAGGTCGAGAAGCTGCAGCGCGGCGACGAGCTGCCGCCCGGCGTGATGAAGATGGTCAAGGTCTTCGTCGCGGTGAAGCGGAAGATCCAGCCGGGCGACAAGATGGCCGGCCGCCATGGCAACAAGGGTGTCGTCTCGCAGATCGTGCCAGTCGAAGACATGCCGTTCCTCGAGGACGGCACGCATGTCGACGTGGTGCTGAATCCGCTCGGCGTGCCGTCGCGCATGAACGTCGGGCAGATCCTAGAGACGCATCTCGGCTGGGCTTGCCGCGGCCTTGGTCGTGCCATCGACGACGCGCTGGCGCAGTTCCATGCCAGCGGCGAGGCGGATGCGCTGCGTAAGCAGCTGACCTCCGCCTATGGTGAGGGCAACGGTGTCTCGAAGATGAGTGATGAGGAGCTAAGCGCGCTCGGCGAGCAGGTGAAGCGCGGTGTACCGATCGCCACGCCCGTGTTCGATGGCGCGCGCGAGCCGGACATCGTCGAAATGCTGAAGAAGGCAGGCTTCGACACGTCGGGCCAGGTGACGCTGCGTGACGGGCGGACCGGCGATACCTTCGATCGCAAGGTCACGGTCGGCTACAAGTACATCCTGAAGCTGCATCACCTCGTCGACGACAAGATCCACGCCCGGTCGATCGGTCCCTACTCGCTCGTCACCCAGCAGCCGCTCGGTGGCAAGGCGCAGTTCGGCGGCCAGCGTTTCGGCGAAATGGAGGTGTGGGCGCTCGAAGCCTACGGAGCCGCGTACACGCTGCAGGAGATGCTGACCGTCAAGTCGGACGACGTCGCGGGCCGTACCAAGGCCTACGAGTCGATCGTTCGTGGCGACGACGCCTTCGAGGCCGGCATCCCCGAGAGCTTCAACGTGCTCGTCAAGGAAATGCGGGCCCTCGGCCTCAACGTCGAGCTGGTCAACAGCGAGACGGAGAAGCTCGAGAGCGAAACTCCGGCCGAGCCCGGCGCCCAGCCGCAGCTCCCGTCAGCCGCCGAGTGATGAATGCGCCGTCGCCCGTGATTTCGGGCGGCGGTCCCTTCAGCTGATGAGCGACATCTCGGCTGAAGGACACGGAACAGATCGCGCGCCATGCCCGGATCGCGGGCGCGCTGAACGATAAGGATCCGACCATCAGGGACGCCGCCCACGTCCCGATCGAGGAGTGACGCGATGAACGAAATTCCGAACATCTTCAAGCCGCAGGTTCAGCTCCCCGTCTTCGACCAGATCCGTATCTCGATCGCGAGCCCGAAGGACATCCACTCGTGGTCGTTCGGCGAGATCAAGAAGCCCGAGACGATCAACTACCGCACGTTCAAGCCGGAGCGTGACGGTCTCTTCTGCGCGCGCATCTTCGGACCGATCAAGGACTACGAGTGCTTGTGCGGCAAGTACAAGCGCATGAAGTACAAGGGCCTGATCTGCGAAAAGTGCGGCGTCGAGGTGACGCTCGCGAAGGTTCGCCGTGAGCGCATGGGCCACATCGAGCTCGCCGCGCCCGTTGCGCACATCTGGTTCCTGAAGTCGCTGCCGTCGCGCATCGGCCTCCTGCTCGACATGACGCTCAAGGATCTCGAGCGCGTGCTCTACTTCGAGAGCTACATCGTGATCGAGCCGGGCGTCTCGCCGTTCAAGGAGAAGCAGCTCCTGAGCGAGGACCAGTACCACGCGGCTATCGAGGAGCATGGCGCGGACAGCTTCACCGCCGGCATCGGTGCCGAGGCCATCCGCGAAATTCTCTCAGCGATGGACCTCCTCAAGATCAAGGACGAGATCCGCCAGGAGATCGCCGAAGCCACGACCGAGCTGAAGCCGAAGAAGCTCGCGAAGCGCCTCAAGGTCATCGAGGCCTTCATCGAGAGCGGCAATCGCCCGGAGTGGATGATCCTGACGGTCGTTCCGGTGATCCCGCCCGAGCTGCGCCCGCTGGTGCCACTCGACGGCGGCCGCTTCGCCACGTCCGATCTCAATGATCTCTATCGCCGTGTCATCAACCGCAACAACCGTCTGAAGCGGCTGATCGAGTTGCGCGCGCCGGACATCATCATCCGCAACGAGAAGCGCATGTTGCAGGAGGCCGTCGACGCGCTGTTCGACAACGGCCGCCGTGGTCGCGTCATCACGGGCGCCAACAAGCGTCCGCTGAAGTCGCTCGCTGACATGCTCAAGGGCAAGCAGGGTCGGTTCCGCCAGAACCTTCTCGGCAAGCGCGTCGACTACTCCGGCCGCTCTGTGATCGTCGTTGGTCCCGAGCTCAAGCTGCACCAGTGCGGCCTGCCGAAGAAGATGGCGCTCGAACTGTTCAAGCCGTTCATTTATGCGCGCCTCCAGGCCCTCGGCCAGGCGGCGACCGTGAAGCAGGCGAAGAAGCTCGTCGAGAAGGAGAAGGGTGAAGTCTGGGATGTGCTCGACGAGGTCATTCGCGAGCACCCGGTCATGCTCAACCGCGCGCCGACGCTTCACCGTCTCGGCATCCAGGCCTTCGAGCCGGTGCTGATCGAGGGTAAGGCGATCCAGCTGCATCCGCTCGTCTGCGCGGCCTTCAACGCCGACTTCGACGGCGACCAGATGGCCGTTCACGTCCCGCTATCGCTCGAAGCGCAGCTCGAGGCGCGCGTGCTGATGATGTCGACCAACAACATCCTGCATCCCGCCAACGGGTCGCCGATCATCGTGCCGAGCCAGGACATCGTGCTCGGGCTCTACTACGTCTCGATCATGAGCGAGAAGGAGCCGGGTGAGGGCATGATGCTGGGCTCCGTCGCCGAGGCGCGCCATGCGCTCGACGCTGGGGTCGTGTCCTTGCACGCCAAGGTTCGCGGCCGCGTCATCTCGAACGATGCCGAGGGCAATGAAGTCACCGAGATCGTCGAGACGACGCCCGGTCGAATGCTGCTGGGCGAGCTTTTGCCGAAGCGGCCGGGCGTGCGTTTCGCGCTCGTCAATCAGCTGCTGACGAAGAAGGCCATCTCCGGCCTCATCGATGCCGTCTACCGTAACTGCGGTCAGAAGGACACGGTGATCTTCTGCGACCGCATCATGGGTCTCGGCTTCCATCATGCCTTTAAGGCCGGCATCTCGTTCGGCAAGGACGACATGGTGATCCCGAACACCAAGCACGGGATCGTCGAGGCGACTCGTGCCGAGGTGCGCGACTTCGAGCAGCAGTATCAGGACGGCCTGATCACGCAGCTCGAGAAGTACAACAAGGTGGTCGATGCGTGGTCGAAGTGCACGGACCGCATCGCCAAGGAGATGATGGACCGCATTTCCGCGGCGCCGGTCGACCAGAAGACCGGTCGTCAGCTGCCCGTGAACTCGGTCTACATGATGAGCCACTCCGGTGCGCGTGGTTCGCCCGCGCAGATGAAGCAGCTCGCAGGTATGCGCGGCCTCATGACCAAGCCCTCGGGCGAGATCATCGAGACGCCGATCATCTCGAACTTCAAGGAAGGCCTCTCGGTGCTCGAGTACTTCAACTCGACGCACGGCGCGCGTAAGGGTCTCGCCGACACAGCGCTGAAGACAGCCAACTCCGGCTATCTGACACGCCGCCTCGTCGACGTCGCCCAGGACTGCATCATCACCGAGGAAGACTGCGGCACCGATCACGGCATCAGCGTGCAGGCGGTTGTCGACTCGGGCGAGGTCATCGTGCCGCTCTCGGCGCGCGTGCTCGGCCGTACAGCGGCCGAGGATGTGCTCGATCCGGCGACCAAGGAGGTCATCATCCCCTCTGGCACGCTGATGGTGGAGCGCGAGATCGAGCTCGTCGACAAGGCGCAGGTGCAGGAGATCCGCATCCGCTCCGTGTTGACGTGCGAGTCCGAGATCGGTGTGTGCGGCAAGTGCTACGGGCGTGATCTTGCACGTGGCACGCCGGTCAACATCGGCGAGGCCGTGGGCGTCATCGCGGCGCAGTCGATCGGCGAGCCGGGCACCCAGCTCACCATGCGCACGTTCCACATTGGCGGCGTGGCGCAGACGGTCGACCAGTCGTTCATCGAGTCGAACTTCAACGGTACGGTGCGGATCAAGAACCGCAACGTCGTTCGCAACAGCCAGAACATGCTTGTGGCCATGGGGCGTGCGACGGCGATCGTGATCTTCGATCAGGGTGGCAAGGAGCTTGCTGCGCACAAGGTGCCGTACGGTGCGCGCCTGCATGTCGACGAAGGTGATACCGTGAAGCGCGGTACGCGCCTCGCGCAGTGGGATCCGCACACCCGTCCGATCCTGAGCGAGACCGATGGCTCGGTCGACTTCGAGGATCTGGTCGATAACGTCTCGGTAAACGAGCAGACCGACGAGGTGAAGGGCACGACCAACCGAGTTATCATGGACTGGCGCGCCAGCCCGCGTGGTCAGGATCTCAAGCCTGCGGTCGTGATCAAGGAAGGCAAGGGCGGCAAGAACGTGAAGCTCGCGCGCGGCGGCGACGCCCGCTCGCTGCTCCCCGTCGACGCTGTGCTCTCCGTCGATCGCAACGCCAAGGTCAAGGCTGGCGACGTGCTCGCCCGCATCCCGGTGGCGTCCGCGAAATCGGCCGACATCACGGGCGGTCTGCCGCGCGTGGCCGAGCTCTTCGAGGCGCGTCGTCCGAAGGACCACGCGATCATCGCCGAGATCTCGGGCACGGTGGAGTTTGGCAAGGACTACAAGAACAAGCAGCGCATCACGATCAAGCCGGATGACGAGAATGCGCAGTCGGTCGAGTACCTGATCCCGCGTGGGAAGAGCCTTGCCGTACAGCACGGCGACCGCGTCGAGAAGGGCGACTTCGTCTACGACGGCCATCCGGCCCCGCACGACATCCTTGCCATCAAGGGCGTCGAGGAGCTGGCGCGCTACCTGATCAAGGAAGTCCAGGACGTCTATCGTCTGCAGGGCGTGACGATCAACGACAAGCACATCGAGGTGATCGTTCGCCAGATGCTGCAGAAGATCGAGATCGAGGATCCGGGTGACAGCCTGCATCTCCTCAAGGGTGAGCAGGTCGACAAGACCGAGCTCGACGAGGAGAACCTGCGTCTCCACAAGGAGGGCAAGCGTCCGGCCTCGGGCAAGCCTGTTCTGCTCGGCATCACCAAGGCCTCGCTGCAGACGAACAGCTTCATCTCGGCGGCCTCCTTCCAGGAGACCACGCGCGTGCTCACCGAGGCCGCCGTCAACGGCAAGGTCGACACGCTCGAGGGCCTCAAGGAGAACGTGATCGTCGGGCGCCTGATCCCAGCCGGCACGGGCGGCATGCTGCGCCGTCTCCGCCGTGTTGCGGCGAAGCGCGACGAGCTGATTGCGGCCGAGAAGACGCGGCTTGCGGCTGAGCGGGCGCTGTCCGGTCCTGAGGAAGGCGCCGGTTCGCCTGTCCGCCGTCGCCGGCGGACGACGGAGGAAGCCGCGGAGTAAGCGGCTTTCTACGGCGATCTGGCCATTGCGATCTGGTTCTGGCAAATCCGAGGGCCGAGGCATGAAAATGCCCCGGCCCTTTCTCATGCGCGACTTCTCGAACGCGAGCGCGATCCCCGATGAAAGTTCACATCCGACAGCGATGGCTGCAGGGGCTTGCGATAGCCGCGGGACTGGCGCTGACGGTAATTGGCGTGCGTTTCGGGCTCGTGCCGCGCTCGGCGGCGCGCTTTTTCGGGATCGATGCAGCAGCGGAGCCCCCGCATCTGCACTACGTCATTGCCCTTCGCGATATCTGGCTGGGCCTGCTCATCATCGTGTTTGCGTTATGGCGTGACTGGCGCGCGCTCGCGATGTGGCTCGCATTTGGCGCTGTCGTCTGCTTTGTCGACGCCCTGGTCGTCGCTCATGCAACGGCTTGGATCTGGTCGGTGCTCTTTCATATTGCGTCGGGCACCTACTGCACCGCGCTCGGGATCGCGTGCTGGCGGGAGCATGTCCGCACGGGAAGTGCCTAGGCCGCGCCATGTCGCATGGCTTCCCAAACCGTAAGCGCCTGTCGCGTCTCGGCGACATCATGCACGCGAAGGATCTGCACGCCCTGTGCCGCTCCCTGTAGGGCCGCGGCGATCGAGCCCGGCACGCGCTCGCGCGCTGTCTTCACGCCGCTCAGCATCCCGATGAAGCTCTTCCTCGATGCCCCGAGCAGCAGCGGCACGCCGAGACCGTGCAGCAGTGAGAGGCCGGTCAGCAATTCGAGATTGTGCGCGAGGTTCTTGCCGAAGCCGATACCCGGATCGATCACGAGCCGCGACCGCGCGATCCCCGCCGCTTCGCACGCTGTGATGCGCGCTTCGAGCCAGTCGCAAACGTCGAGCAGGCAGTCGTCATAGTACGGTGCCGCCTGCATGGTGCGCGGATCGCCCTGTGCGTGCATGAGGATCACGGGCGCATCCGATACTGCCGCAACTTCCATGCATGCCGGTTCGTAGGTCAGCGCGGCGACGTCGTTGATCATATGCGCGCCCGCCGCCAGTGCGCGCCGCATGACATCGGCCTTGCGCGTATCGATGGAGATGAGCGCCTTCGTGCGGCCGGCTAACCCTTCGATCACGGGGAGCACGCGGCGAAGCTCGTCCTCGATGCTCACGGGCTCGGCGCCCGGTCGCGTAGACTCCCCGCCGATATCGAGGATGTCGGCACCCCCGGCTTCGAGCTGCAGCGCATGATCGATTGCGGCCTGGGCCGACGAGAAGGCGCCTCCGTCCGAGAAGCTGTCCGGCGTGACATTGACGATGCCCATGAGGCGCGGGCGGTCGAGCGTGAGCCCGGCGAGCGGCGGCCGCGGCGCCTCGATCATTTCGAGTAGATCAGCGAGAACCGGATCGGTCTCTGCCTTTGCCCGCAGAGCCGACGTCTGCAACAGGTCGACGGATGTCCGGACGTCGCCTTCGCGAACAATTAACTCCACGGCAGACGAGGCCAGATCTTCACGTCCGGCGATGCGAACCAGACGCTCCACCGCGGCAAGACTTGCCGTTGGCGCCAGCATGGCCGTCGGACGCAGGTAGGTTCGCGGACCAGCTTTCGGGCTCATGGCGCTTTCCGTGGTTTTGGCTTGTGACACTAGCCAAAAAAATCGGGCCCTGCGAAGGGGCCCGATCTAATCTCCGTGCTGTGGTGTCGCGTCGCTCTCAGGTCGGCTGCGGCTCCATGCCACCATCGGTCTCTGGCCGCTGTGGACGCGCGCGTCCCGCAACGGGCACGGCCGAGCCGGTCGGCCCCTTTGTGATGTCGTCATCGGTCGGGCGCACGATCTTCTCGCCGCGCATGACGGTCAGGCACTCCTCGCCCGAGATGGTCTCGTGCTCCATAAGGGCCTGCGCCACAGCTTCGAGCTTGTCACGGTTGCTGCCCAGCACCTCCCAGGCCTTGGCCTGCGCGGTGGTGACGATGCGGCGGATCTCCTCGTCGATCAGGCGCGCCGTCTCCTCGGACATGTTCTGGCGCTGCGTGATGGCGTGGCCGAGGAAGACTTCCTGCTGGTTATCCGTGTAGCGCAGCGGCCCGAGCACGTCGCTCATGCCCCACTCGGTAACCATGCTTCGGGCGAGACCTGTTGCCTGCGTTATGTCGCTTGAAGCGCCGGTGTTCAGGTGCTCCATGCCATAGATGATCTGCTCGGCAACGCGGCCTCCGAACGTCATGACGAGGCGCGCCTCACACCACTGCTTGGAGTAGCTGAGCTTGTCCCGCTCAGGGAGGCTCATCGTGACGCCGAGTGCGCGTCCGCGCGGAATGATCGTCACCTTGTGCAGCGGATCATTGCCGGGCACGAGCAGGTTCAGGATCGCGTGGCCGGCCTCGTGGTAGGCCGTCGCGAGCTTCTCCTCCTCGGTCATGGCCATGGAGCGCCGCTCCGCGCCCATCATGACCTTGTCCTTGGCGTCCTCGAACTCGACCTGCGTGACCATGCGCTTCGAGCGGCGCGCAGCGAGCAGTGCCGCCTCGTTGACGAGGTTGGCGAGATCGGCACCCGAGAAGCCCGGCGTACCGCGCGCGATCGTTTTCGGATCGACGTCCGGCGCCAGCGGCACCTTGCGCATATGCACGCGCAGGATCTTCTCGCGGCCGACCACGTCCGGGTTCGGCACGGTGATCTGGCGGTCGAAGCGGCCGGGACGCAGCAGCGCGGGGTCGAGCACGTCCGGGCGGTTCGTGGCGGCGAGGATGATGATGCCCTCGTTGGCCTCGAAGCCGTCCATCTCGACGAGGAGCTGGTTCAGCGTCTGCTCGCGCTCGTCATTGCCACCGCCGAGACCGGCACCGCGGTGGCGACCCACCGCGTCGATTTCGTCGATGAAGATGATGCAGGGCGCGTTCTTCTTGGCCTGGTCGAACATGTCGCGCACGCGGCTCGCGCCGACGCCGACGAACATCTCGACGAAGTCCGAGCCCGAGATCGTGAAGAACGGCACGTTCGCCTCGCCCGCGACGGCGCGCGCGATGAGCGTCTTACCGGTGCCCGGAGGACCGACGAGCAGACAGCCGCGCGGAATGCGTCCGCCGAGCTTCTGGAACTTCTGCGGGTCGCGGAGGAACTCGACGATCTCCTGCAGATCGACCTTGGCCTCGTCGACGCCTGCGACGTCCTCGAAGGTCACGCGGCCATGGCGCTCCGTCAGCAGCTTGGCCTTGGACTTGCCGAAGCCCATGGCCCGGCCGCCGCCCGACTGCATCTGGCGCATGAAGAAGATCCACACCGCGATCAGAAGCAGCATCGGGAACCAGGAGAGCAGGACGTTAAAGATCGACGGGACGTCCTCGTCCTTCGGACGCGCCGAGATGCGCACGCCCTTTTTGTTGAGCCGCTCGACGAGGGTCGGATCCTCGGGGGCGTAGCTCGTGAAGGAGCGCGATTTGTCCGAATACTGACCGGTGAGGCGGTTGCCCTGAATGGTCACCTCGGAGACATTGCCGGCATCAACCTGCGCCAGCAGCTCCGTGTAGCTGATCTCGTTCCCCCGCCGGGTCTGGGACGGGTTTTGGAACATATTGAACAACGCGATCAGAAGAAGGCCGATGATGACCCAGATCGCGAAGTTCCGAAAATGCGTGTTCATCTGCACCCCTTCCTGGTGGCACCAGATCGTGCGCGGCATTGCTCCGGCCCGCACGAACCGCATGGCCTCGGGAAGGCCCGGTCCACAAGTGCTGGACTTAAGATAGGTCGGCCGACCATGTTTGCCAAGAATTGGTGCACGAATCGTACCTTACGATTCTGATCTTGCGCAAAGTCAGTGAACGGGAGCCAAAGACGGCTTCCTGCGCAGTGCGGCCCATAAATGCTTGCCAATGACCGGCAGGGACTACTTAAAGCCAGTATTACCTACAATCTACGCTATCACACTACTGCATTTGCGTCATGATGACGCTTGCGAGGATTGCCGCGAGTAGAACGAGGCCAACCGCCAGCGGCCATCCGGATGGCGTCTCGTCCTCTGCCGACGGCCCTGGCCGGACTACGGAAGGAGGAAGCCCGTCATCAGGATCGGCCGGAGCGCCGCTCCCCAGGATCCGCGCCGTGACCACCGTTGCATTGTCCTGGCGGGACAGTCCTAGGCCGAGGACGGCGGCAATGAGCGCGCGCGAGATGGCATCGGCGCCCCGATCGGCGCTCTCCGCGATGGTGCGCCCGATCTCGGCATCGCACAGCACGTCGAGCCCGTCGCTCGCCAGCAGGATCACGTCGCCGACGGCGAGGGCCATGCTGATCGCCGGCTTGTCGATTTCCTCGATCGGGCGTCCCATGAGGGCGGAAGCCAGCAACGACCGAGATTCCAGAACCTCTGGCTCGTTAGGCGCGTGGCCGTGACGGATCATCATGCCGGCTCGTGAGTGGTCGGCGTTCAATTTTGCCAGCCGTCCGCGACGCCACACATAGAGATGGCTATCGCCGACACTGACCCAGACGAGGCGCCCCTCGGCAACGACGGCAGCAACGGCCGTGCTGCCCATGCCGCGCTCGTCCATCGGATCGCTCGCGCTGCGAATGCGTCCATTGGCCTCTTCGATGGCTTCATCAAGGGCATTGCGGCTGAGTTCGAGCCCGCCAAAGGCATTGCCCGCCGCGCGCTCGCGGAAAGTCTCGATGACGATCCGGGCAGCCTTCGCGCCGTCAACGTGGCCGCCGAGGCCGTCCGCGAGCACGAGTAGCGCCGCGCCGCCTTCCCTGCCGATGCGCACGACAGTGGCCGCATCCTGCTGCTCGGCCCGCGTGCCGATGGTCTCTGCCGTGGCGATATCCAGCTCGATCATCCGGCCGAGTCTGCGCTCTCGCCGCCCCGCTGTCCAATGAACGGCGGAGAACTCATATGAACAACTGCGCGATCGCTAGGATTGGATCGCGATGTTGTCGATGAGGCGCGTCTTGCCGAGCCAGGCAGCAACCAGCACGCGACCCGGCCCTTTGGTGGGATCGTACGCACCGAGTGTCGCGGCATCCCGCACGGCAACGTAGTCAATTGTCTGGAACCCGGCGGCAGTCAGCTTCGCCGCCCCGTCGGCACATGCCTCATCAGCGTTTCCGCCCATCAGGACGCGCGCCGCGACTTCGCTGATCACGCGATGGATAATCGGTGCGGTGCGCCGCTCGTCAGCGGAGAGATAGCGGTTGCGGCTCGACATGGCGAGGCCATCCGGTTCGCGCACGGTCGGCGCACCGACGATCGAGAGCGGCATGTCGAGATCGCGAACGATCTGACGAATGACGGCGAGTTGCTGAAAGTCCTTCTCGCCGAATACGGCGACGTCCGGCGTGACCTGCTGGAAGAGCTTCGTACACACGGTCGCTACCCCGCCGAAGAAGTGCGGCCGGAAGTCCGTTTCGAGACCCTCCGATGCTCCGCCCGGCACCACGCGCGTCGCGAAGCCATCGGGGTACATTTCCGCGGCCGTCGGCGCCCAGACCAGATGGCAATCGGCGCGCGCAAGCTGGGCAACGTCATCGTCGAACGTGCGCGGGTAGGTCGAGAAGTCCTCGGTCGGCGCGAACTGGGTCGGATTGACGAAGATCGACGTGACGACGCGATCGCACGTTTCGAGCGCCATGCGCACGAGCGAGATGTGGCCCTCGTGGAGTGCGCCCATGGTCGGCACGAGCCCGATGCGCCGTCCCTCGCTGCGCCACGTACGCGCGCGCAGCCTGAGATCGGCCACCGTGGCGCTAATGGGTATGGGCGTCGTAGACATTTCCTGCTCCCCGATCGGCTGCGCGTTTGCGCGGCATCATTCGGGCGATCGATTGTCGCTTAGCTGTCGGAAGTCAAGGCCAGGGCTCCTGCGGATTGCTCGTGGCGTGCAACCTTATTCGGGATGCTGGCGGTAGCGGCGCCTCTGGATGCCATCGTCCTGAGCCTATGAGGGTCATTCATCAAGTTCATTAAAACAATGAATTTGATCTAGCTGTCGATCGCCCGCATATGACGCCGCGAACCGAGAACGGTTCGTTTCTCCCTCACAACAAAACGATCATAGGTCATGAGCAATTATCAGCACCGCGGCGCGATTGCGCTCGCATTCATTCTCACTATTGCCGGATTTGCTGCACTCCTTTCCGGATTCGCGGAGATGAAGGAGGTTGCGGCAATCGAAGCGCCCACATGCAGTGGCAATCTCCAGGCATTGCGGCCGAGCGAGTCCACGCCTGTCACGTCCGCCGTGAGCGTGCCGCGTCTGGTCTGCGAGCTGCAGCCGCCTCCCGCCGATAGCGTGCGTTGAAGTTTGCAGCGGCGTTATAGCCTGGGAGCGCACATCGTTTCGCGCTTACGACGTCCGCGGCAGCAGGAACGTCAGGAGGCCAAGTGCGGGCACCCAGGCCACAATCTTGAACACCGCGACGATACCGACCCAGTCAGCCAGCACGCCGAGTGCCGCTGCCGCCAATCCGCCGAGTCCGAACGCGAGGCCATAGAACAGCCCGCCGACGAGGCCCACGCGATGCGGCACGAGGTCAATCGCGTAGATCAGGATGGCCGAGAATGCGCTCGCCATGATGAGACTGATGACGACGCTGAGCACGCCCGTCCAGAAAAGGTCCGCAAAAGGCAGGATGAGTGCGAAGGGCAGCGCGCCGAGGATCGAGAGCCAGATCACGCGATGGCGGCCGATCCGGTCGCCGACCATGCCGCCGATGATCACGCCGAGAGCGCCGACGACGAGATAGAGGAACAGCATGATCTGCGACAGCTGCACGGAAACGCCAAAGCGCTCGATCAGGTAGAACGTGTAGTAGGACGAGAAGGCTGCGGTGTAGGCGTTCTTCGAGAGCAGGATCAGGATCAGGATCGCCATGGCGAACAGCACCTGCCCGCTCGAAAGTTGCGCAGCTGAAGCGCTGGTCGCATGACTCGGCGACTTCGTCGCGGTCGCCGCGGTCGTTGCAGCCGCCGCCTGCGAGCGGCGCATCTCAGCATAGCGCGTGCCCGTCCACGCCATGAGCACCATCGCTACGAGCGCGACGACCGACATCCAGGCGAGGCTCGATTGCCCGCGCGGCACGACGATCATGGCCGCGAGCAGCGGTCCGGCGGCATAGCCGACGTGGCCGCCGATCTGGAATATGCCCTGGGCGAGGCCCTGCTGGCCGGCGGCGGCGTGGCGCGCCATGCGTGTCGCTTCGGGATGGAACACCGCCGAGCCGAGGCCGATCATGGCCGCCGAGAGCAGGATCATCGTGTAGTTCGGCGCGAATGCCAGCCCGAAGAGACCGGTGAGCGTCGCGCCCATGCCGGCCACCATCGCATATGGCCAGGGCCGCGCATCGGTCACGTGGCCGAGGATCGGCTGCAGGAGCGACGAAGTTACCTGGAAGGCCAGCGTGATAAGGCCGATCTGGGCGAAGTCCAGGTGGTACGCCTCTTTGATCAGAGGGTACATGGCCGGGATCATCGACTGGATGAGGTCGTTCAGCAGATGCGCACCGCTGAGCGCGACCAGGATCGGCAGCAGCGGTCGGGATGTGGCATTGGCGAGGGTGGCTGTCATGGCCGGGGAGCAATGATCCGGGTCGGCCCGGCCGTCAACTGACAACAGAGCGGCGCATGGCGGACATTCGGGTCGAGGCGGGACTTATGTCCGGACTGCTCAAGGAAGAGCACCTGTCCTGAATAGCGTCACACGGATGCCGCCATGCGCGACGGGGGCCGTGGTGGGAAGGAATGGAAGGCCGGTCGCCTTGGCGAGCCAGCCTTCATTCGTGATGAGGCCTACACGCCAGCCGGAGAAGCGGGTCCGCAGCGTCTCGCCGAGCGCGCGATAGAGGGCTTCGAGGCGCTTCTTGTCGCCGACACGGTCGCCGTAGGGCGGGTTCATGATGACGAGGCCCGGCGGTCCTGGCGGCGGCACGAGATCGCTGACGGCGTGCTGACGGAACTCGGTAAGATCGGCAACGCCAGCGCGCGCTGCATTGGCGCGGCTCATCTCGATCGTGCCGGCATCGCGGTCACTTCCATAGAATCGGAAGGTGGGATGCTCGGCGGCAGGTGCGCTGCGCATCTCATTCCACACTTCGGGGTCGAAAGTCGCAAGCTGCTCGAAGGCGAAGTGGCGCTCGCGGCCGGGCTGCAGGCCCGCGGCAATCTCCGCCGCTTCGATGACGAACGTACCCGATCCGCACATGGGATCGACCACGGGTTCCGTGCCAACGTAGCCGCACTGACGCAGGAAGAGCGCGGCCATGGTCTCGCGCATGGGCGCCTTATTGACCACGACCTTAAAGCCGCGCTTATGCAGCAGCTCGCCCGAGGTGTCGACGCTGATGGTGCAGAGTTCACTTTCGATGCGCGCCATAACAGTGACCGGCGCATCCTCCGCCGGGCTTGCTCCAAGCTCCTCGCGAATGGCTTTCTCGATGCGCTGCGCGGCGGCACCGGAGTGGTAGATCTTCGAGGTTCTACATGTCGCCTCGACGCGGAACGGCACATCGCGGCGCATCACGTCGCCCCATGGTACGCGGCGCGCCCGCTTCTCGAGCTCTGTGAGATGGGAAACGCGGAATACATTGATACGCGCGAGCACCTTGTTTGCCCCGCGCACTTTCAAATTCGCGCGCCATGCATCGCGCCAGTTGCCGTTGACCGTCACGCCGCCCGGGACTTGCTTCGCCGCCCTGAAGCGAAGCGACTTAACTTCCTCCCACAGCACGGCTTCTAGGCCCGGTGCGGTGGCTAGAAAGATCTCAAAATGGTCTGCGGGTTTCATCAATGCCAGTCCAAGGCGAACTCTTCGCTAGTTCTCACGTTAGGTAGGTAAGTCTCCGCCATAGCATGGAGGATGTGAGCAATGCTGGACTATTTGAAATCATTGATCTTGCCTGACCAGACGTTTGATGCCGACGAGCGCCGCCGTCAGGAGACCGAGAAGGACCAACAAGCGCGCAAGCTGGAAATGGATGAGCCCATGGAGGGCGCGGGTGCACTGCTGGCCGCCGAACAAAACGAGTCAGAAACCGGCGAAAACCTGAAGCGAGCGACGCGCGATCACGGCTGATCACTCCAGCGGGGCAAGGCGCGTGTCAAGCGCGAGCACGAGGCACCAGTGCGGCTCGAAGGTCGCGCCCATGGGCCATACGTTGGCGCGATAGACCTCGAGCAGGCCCGCTTCGTACTTTTTGAACCAAGTCTTCTGGCAGAGAATGAACTTGGTCGCGGCGTAAATCGACTCGCGATCGATGATGCAGAGCACCGTCATGTCCGGATGTCGGTCGAGATAGGCTTGCACGGCGAGCATCAGCGTCGGGTAGCCCGGGTGCAGCATGTCATCGAGCACGATGACACCGCCGTCGCCGATCACTGCCGTTGCGAGTTCCAGATCCTTGGTCAGCGCCGCCTGCGTGTGCTCGCCATCGATGTGGATGAGGCGCACCTTATCGCCGCCAAGTTTCGCGAGCAGCTCCTCGGGCGCCATCTTGTTGCTGTCGGCTTTCCAGGTGATGCGCTTGTCCGTCGGCACGCCCTGACGCACGCAGTTGGCCTCAAAGCGGTCGATCACCTGCGGGTTCGGCCACTCGAAGATGTCGATGCCGAGGGCTTGCTCGCCATCCCTCAGCGCCTTGGCGAGCGCAATGAAGAAGCGTCCCTCGAATGCGCCGAGCTCGGCGACCGGCCCCTTGACGCCCATCTCCGACTGTATGCGCATGAGCCCGCAGCAGATGGCCGCCGCGAAGCGCGACGACATGCCGATCACCTTGTCGTAGTTCTCATCAAGATAGGCATCGACGGCCGGGATGCCCGAGGCGACGGTGGTCGGTACTGTCATGCGCATTCCAATCCTAGAAGCCGTAGAGCGCAGCCCGCTCCGGATCCTTCGTCGCGACAAGCTTGGCGAGATCGACGATCACCTTCGCCTGTTTCCATGTCGCGTCGTCCTGGAACTTGCCATCGACGATCGCGGCACCGGTGCCGTCCGGCATCGCGGCGAGAATCTTCTTCGCAAATGCGACTTCATCAGGGTCGGGGCTGAAAACGCGCTTGGCAATATCGATCTGTGTCGGATGCAGCGACCAGGCGCCGAGGCAGCCTTGCAGGAACGAGTTGCGGAACTGGGATTCGCAGGCGGCGAGATCCGAGAAGTCGCCGAACGGCCCGTAGAACGGCTTGATGCCGACGCTCAGGCAGGCATCGACCATCTTCTGCACCGTGTAGTGCCAGAGATCCTGCTGCGCGAAGGCGCGTGCGCTGCCATCCGTGGTCGCGTCGGCGATGACGCCATAGTCCGGATGGCCGCCGCCGACGCGCGTCGTTTTCATGCCGCGCGAAGCAGCAAGGTCCGCCGGCCCTAGGCTCATGCCGTGCATGCGCGGCGAGGCCGTCGCGATCGCCTCGACATTCTTCACGCCCTCGGCCGTCTCCAGAATGGCATGGATGAGAATGGGCTTCTTGATTCCGTTCTTCGCTTCGAGCTGCGCGAGGAGCTGGTCCAGATAGTGGATGTCCCACGGCCCCTCGACCTTGGGGAGCATCATCACGTCGAGCTTGTGGCCGATGGCGGGCACGATCGCCATGATGTCGTCGAGACCCCAGGGCGAGTTCAAGCAGTTGATGCGCGTCCACAGGCCCGTGCTGCCGAAGTCATTGGCATTGACCATCTCGATGAAGCCGGCGCGTGCATTCTCCTTCTGGTCGGCCGGAATGGCGTCTTCGAGATTGCCGAGCACCACGTCCACCTGCGTGATGATCTCCGGCAGGCGCGCGCGGATCTTAGCGTTGTGCGGCGGCACGAAGTGGATCATGCGCTCGAGCCGCACAGGGAGCTGGCGGTAGGGTTCGGGCGCGCCTGTCGCGAGGGCTGCAAAGAATTTTGCCGGGGTGCGGGTCACGCTCATGGGTCGCTCGTCCTCGCTGGAGTAGGCTGCGCTAGCAGGACTCTTTGTAGCGTGGCCTTCGCAGTTGCGAAAGACGAGCCATCAGGGCGGTTTGCCGAAAGCGTGGGCAGAAGAGCTGTCACGGCGGCCCGCTGTCAGCCCTCGCGTTTTGAGCCGGTTTCATTCACCCAGCGTGTATTCCACCACATCCACTGCTCGGGGTTCTCGCGGATCCAGGACTCGAAAACCGCAAACATCGCAGCAGTCAGCGCGGCAGTATCTGCCGTGCGGGACGCCGTCTTTGGCAGCGGCACTTCCGTGAGGTCGAGGCGGAAGCGGCTTTCGGCACCGACTCGGAGGCAGCGGCCCATCCACACGCTGGCACCGAGGTGGCGCGCGATCATCGCGGGGATGGGGGTGACGCGCGTATGTCGTCCAAGGAACGGCACCACGATTCCGCGGCGCTCGAAATGATCGCTTACGAAGCCGATCGCGCCACTGTGGCGGACATGATCGACGAGGAGGCGCGCAGTCTTGTGGCCGCTTCCGGCCTCGGTCTCCGCACCCTTACCGAGCAAGCCTGAAGGATAGAGGGGTGCGCGCTGCTCTCGCAGCAGACGGTCGAGATACGGGTTGACCAGCGGCCGATACACACCTGCGGGCGCGAGGCCGAACTTGGTCATCGGCCAGATGGCGAGCTCCCAGTTGCCGAGGTGTGCCGTGACGCCGACCTGCGAGCGCGCCTGATGCATCCGCACGTGCCATTGGGCTTCGTCCGCGATCTCGAGCAGCGAGGGATCGGCGATGATGCGATCGATGTAGAAGGTCTCGGCGAAGACGCGACCCATGTTGGCCCACATGTCGCGGGCAATGGCTTTGCGTCGTGCGTCGTCATAGTCCGGAAAGGCGACGGCGAGGTTCTGCATGGCGCGCCGGTTCTGGCGCAGCCACGGACCGACGAGCCGGCAGATGGCAGCGACCGAGCCGACGCCGACACGCATGGGAAGCAAGCGAAATAGCTTGATCGCCACCCACAGGAAAGCGAATTCGATGCGGTGCTTGATGTCGCGCACACCGCCTGCCACCGGCTTGGGCGGCTGCGTCACGGGGGCCTCGGGCGGCGGGCTTACAACCTGATCCATCAATTTAGGACCACCGCCTGTTGGACCACATCCACTGCTCGGGTGCTTCCCTGATCCAAGCCTCGAACTCGCTCTGCATTTTCGCCGTGATCCACTTGATGTCGTCGGCCTGGCTTGCGGTGCGCGGCACCTTGAGCTCTTTGATCTCGATGGTGAAGCGGCTCTGATTGCCGACGCGCAGGCATCGAGCGAGCCAGATCCGCGCGCCCACACGCCGCGCGATCATCGCTGGAATGATGACGGAGGGCGCCGGCCGGCCGAAGAACGGCACCGGCATGCCATATTTATCATAGAGATCACAGACCAAACCGAGCCTGCCACCCTTCCGCACGAGATCCATGATCAAGCGCGCGGTCTTCTGGCCCTCCTCCCGGCTGCCGTCGATCCTGCCCTTGCCGAGCAATCCAGCGGGGTAAAGGTCCTTGCGCTGATGCCTAAGATAGGCGTCGACATAGGGGTTGTTCACATTTCGGTAGACCGCGGCCGGGTTGGCGCCTGCGACTGTTAGCGGCCAGATCGCCAGCTCCCAGTTGCCCATATGCAATGACACGCCGATCGCCGGTCCCAGCTTGTCCTTGTAGCGCTGGAAGACCTGCTGATTCAGGATCTCGATCCGATCCGGTTCGGCGATCAGCCGGTCGATCTGCATGGTCTCGGCCATGACGCGCCCGAGATTGCCCCACATGGCGCGGGCAATGGCATCGCGCTCGGCCTCGCTCTTCTCCGGAAAAGCTATTGCGAGATTGGCGAGGGCACGCTGGTGGCGCCGGTTGAGTGGTGCGATCTTCTGCCACGCCCAGGCCGATAAGCTTGAAGCGGTATCGAGGGGGAGCAGGCGCACAAGCCCCACGAGCAGGCGCAGACCCGCATATTCGAGCCGGTAGCGAAGATCCCTGAGCAGCGCGTCCATGAAGCTCCGACGCTCCGGCTTCGCTTTTCTTCTGTTGTTCTCAAACCGCGCGGGCGATTGGTAACGGGTTCCCGCAGGGCGGCCGTCGACTTACAGGCGTGATTTGCATCGCCTGTCGGGACCGAATGGCGCCGTGCGGCTGGCTGCGTCAACCCTGCATCGTGCCGAGACGGTGGGTTTCGGCGATGTCTTGCGGCCGAATTCAATGTCAGTATGTCTCTGCGGCCGCAATACTTAATCTATGCGGGGACCGCGTGGTTTAGTCGCAACAACCGAACTGACAATTCCGCAACAGACATGAGCATTCCTATCATCGAGCACGCCGGCCCGCTTCTCGGCCGCTATCGCGTCCTGCTTTGCGACGTCTGGGGCGTCGTCCACGATGGCATCAAGGCCTATCCTGGTGCGAACGAGGCATTGCCCCGATTTCGGCAGGGCGGTGGGCTGGTCGTGCTCGTCTCCAATGCACCACGACCCGGGCCCTCGGTCGCGCACTTACTCGACGAGAAGGCGGTCGTCCGCGACGCCTGGGACGCCATCGTCACCTCAGGCGACATTGCGCTCAGCCACATCGCGGAGGCCGGTTATAAGCGCCTCTATCGCATCGGCCCAGAGCAGCGCGACAGTGCATTTTTCGAGGGCCTGCCCGGGCCGCATACGCCCATCGAGAGTGCCGACGCGATCGTCTGCACGGGCCTGAACCGCGACCGTCAGGAGCAACCCGAAGCCTATTTGCCCCTGCTCGAGGAGGCACTCGCGCGGCGCCTTCCGTTCATTTGTGCCAACCCGGATCTTGCCGTTCACGTGGGTGAGGATCTGCTGCCCTGCGCCGGCGCCATCGCAGCCCTCTACGAGGCGCGGGGCGGGCCGGTGTTCTGGGCCGGCAAGCCGCATCCCATAGCCTACCGGACCGCGCTTGCGCGTGTTACCGAGCTCTTGGGCCGGCCGGTCGATCGGTCCGAGGTACTGGCCATTGGCGACGCCGTGCGCACGGACCTCGCTGCGGCGCAAGGAGCTGGCGTCGATGCGCTGCTCATTGTCGGTGGCCTGCACCGCGACGAGGTCATGGCTAACGGCGCGATCGACCCTGTGCGATTGGCCGGCCTGCTGGCTCCCCCGGCTCCCCGGCCCGTGGCCGCCATGCTCCACCTCGCTTGGTGAGGTGGAGAGGAAAGAAAGAAGCTACTGAAACAGGCCCTTACGCCTGGATTATTCGCACGCCCGCCAAAGGTGCGCGGATGCGCATTACGGGTCGGCGTGATAACAGTTCTCCGATTGTCGCCCAACGAGGGACACCGGCTGCCCGCTGCCGGTCGAGGGACGGAGCTCTTCTGAATGCGCATCAGCAGGTTCTTCATCGATCGGCCGATCTTTGCCGCGGTCATCTCCCTCTTCATCACCATCGTGGGCGGCATTGCCTATCTGGCGCTGCCCGTAACGCAGTTCCCCGAGATCTCGCCGCCGACGATCACCGTGTCGACGACGTACCCGGGTGCCGGCGCGCAGACCGTCGCCGACACTGTTGCCGCCGTGATCGAGCAAGAGATCAACGGCGTCGACGGCATGATCTACATGTATTCCCAGTCGACGCAGCAGGGCACGCTTTCGCTTACCGTCACATTCGAAGTCGGCTACGACATCGACAAGGCGCAGGTGCTCGTCCAGAACCGCGTCGCGGCGGCGGAGACGCGCCTGCCCGAGGAAGTGCGGCGTCAGGGTGTCCAGGTTCGCAAGAACTCGCCTGATCTGCTGCTCGTCGTGCATATGATTTCGCCCGACAAAACCTACGATCAGGTCTACATCTCCAACTACGCTCTGCTGAACGTACGCGACGTGCTCGCGCGCATCCCCGGCGTCGGCGAGGTCAATGCCTTCGGCGCGCGTGAATACTCGATGCGCGTTTGGCTCGACCCGGAGCGGATCGCTGCGCTGAACCTCTCGGCTGAGGAAGTCCTCGCTGCGTTGCGCCAGCAGAATGTACAGGTTGCGGGCGGTGCTCTCGGCGAGCCGCCGATGCCGAGCCAGGGAGCCTTCGAGCAGTCTCTGCAGCTTCGCGGGCGCCTCATCGAAGCGAGGGAGTTCGAGGAGATCGTCATCAAGACCGGCGCCGACGGGCGTACGGTCAAGCTCAAGGATGTTGCGCGCGTCGAGCTCGGCGCCATCTCGTACAACACATACGGCTACATGGATAGCGTCCCCGCCACCGTGCTTGCGGTGACGCAGGCCCCCGGCAGCGACGCGCTCAAGACTGCGGGTGTGGTGAAGCAGACCATGGCCCAGATCGCGCCGAACTTCCCGCGGGGGCTCGAGTATCGCATCATCTACAATCCGACCGAGTTCATCGAGGTCTCGATCAAGGCGCTGATGCTCACGATCCTCGAGGCGATCGCGCTGGTCGTTCTCGTGATCATTGTATTCCTGCAGACATGGCGAGCGACGCTCGTCCCGTTGCTCGCGATCCCGATCTCGCTGATCGGGACCTGCGCCGTGATGCTGGCGCTCGGCTACTCGATCAACTCGCTCACGCTGTTCGGTCTGGTCCTTTCCGTCGGCATCGTGGTCGACGACGCCATCGTCGTCGTCGAGAACGTCGAGCGGCGGCTGCGGGAGGGGCTGTCGCCCATGGAGGCGGCCCGTGTCACCATGGACGAAGTGGGTGCGGCGCTGATCGCAATCGCGTTGGTGCTCGTTGCGGTGTTCGTACCCTCGGCATTCGTCGGCGGCATCACAGGCGCCTTCTTCCGGCAGTTCGCGGTCACCATCGCAACGGCGACGATCATCTCTGTCTTTGTCTCGCTGACGCTGTCGCCGTCGCTGTGCGCCCGCCTGTTCAGGCCGCACGAGGATCATGACGCCGCGCAGCGCCGCCGCAAGTCGATCGGCGAGATGGTCATGTGGCCCGTGCACGTTGCTTTCGGCTACTTCAACCGCGGCTTCGCCGCCATCGAGCGGGGCTACGGGCATTTTGTCCGTGGACTATCGTGGACCGCGCCGATCATGCTCCTGATCTACGCGGGCTTGATGACTGGCGCGATCATGCTCGTGATGGCGACGCCCACTGGGTTCATTCCTGCGACGGATCGCGGCATCGTTATCGTATCGCTGTCGCTTCCGCCGGGCGCTTCGATCGAGCGCACCAACGAGGTCTTCAAGCAAGCCAACGACATTATCCTCTCGACCCCCGGCTACAAGCACACGTCCGGCTTCGTTGGACGCTCGGGCGCCAGCTTCACGAATGCGTCGAATGCGGCGGCGCTCTTCAGCGTGCTCGAGGATCACGACGAGCGGGATCGCCTCGGTCTGACGATCGACTCGATGACGAACGACCTCCGCAAGCGGCTGTCGGAGATCAAGGACGCGCAAGTGCTCGTATTCGTGCCGCCGGCCGTGCGCGGCATGGGCAACGCGAGCGGTTTCTCGATGCGCTTGCAGGATCGCCAGGCGCTGGGCTCCGCGGTTCTCTACAAGGCATCGCAGGACCTCATCGACCGCGCCCGCCAGACGCCCGGCATTTCGAACATCTTCACGACATTCCAGATCTCGACTCCGCAGGTATTTGTGGACGTGGACCGCGTGAAGGCACAGATGCTGCGCGTACCGATCGGGACCATCTTCGAGGCCCTGCGCGTCTACATGGGCTCCGCCTACGTCAACGACTTCAATATGTTCGGGCGCCCCTACAGGCTGGTCGTCCAGGCCGATGCGAGCTTCCGTGCCGATCCCGCCAATGTCTCGCGCATTCGTGTGCGCAATGCCGATGGCCAGATGGTGCCGCTCGGCTCGCTCGTGACTTTCCGCGAGACTTCCGGCCCCGAGCGCGTGCCGCGCTACAACCTCTTCCCGACCGTTGAAGTGAACGGTTCTGCTGCTACCGGCGTCTCTTCGGGGCAGGCGCTCGACATTATGCAGAAGATCGCCGCCGACGTCCTGCCGCCGGGCATTACCTTCGAATGGACGGACCTTTCATTCCAGGAGAAGAGGGCGGGCCGCACGGGCTACCTGATCTTCGCACTGTCCGTGCTGTTCGTTTTCCTGGCGCTTTCCGCGCAGTACGAGAGCTGGGCGCTCCCGTTCTCGATCATCCTGATCGTTCCGATGTGTCTGCTGGCCGCGACCTTCGGCGTCTGGTGGGAGGGGAAGGACATCAACATCCTCACCCAGATCTCGTTCGTCGTGCTGATCGGCCTTGCGTCGAAGAACGCGATTCTCATCGTCGAGTTCGCGCGTCAGCAGGAGGAGATGGGCAAGGACATCGTGGAGGCCACCGTCGAAGCGTGCCGCATGCGTCTGAGGCCCATCATCATGACCTCGCTGGCTTTCACGCTCGGCGTCGTGCCGCTCTATCTCGCGAAGGGCGCCGGCTACGAGATGCGCCAGGCACTCGGCATTGCCGTGTTCTGGGGCATGATCGGCGTCACGTTGTTCGGTCTCGTCTTTACGCCGGTGTTCTACATCGTGATCCGCAAGATCACGGAGTGGCGGCGTGGGCGGCGTGCACGTCGCGGGACAACGGCTGCAGCTACCGCGACGCCTGCCGAGTAGGGCTTGCGCCCAACGAGCGCCAATGCCGCACGCATCTGATCTGCCGATCGAGGACGTTCTGCCCGAGATCGTGGTCGCGCTCACCGCGGGCACGTCTGCCGTCCTCGTGGCGCCACCCGGCGCCGGCAAGACGACGCGTGTGCCGCTCTCGCTGCTCGATGCGCCGTGGCTCGACGGGCGCAAGATTCTCGTGCTGGAGCCGCGGCGTCTCGCGGCGCGCGCCGCCGCCGAGCGCATGGCCTCCTTGCTCGGCGAGAAGGTTGGCGACCGGGTCGGCTTGCGTGCACGTCTCGATACGCGTGTCGGTCCTCGGACGCGCATCGAAGTGATTACGGAAGGTGTGTTCTCGCGACTGATCCTTGCCGATCCCGAGCTCGCGGGCGTCGGCGCGCTCCTTTTCGACGAGTTCCACGAGCGCTCCCTCGATGCGGATCTCGGTCTTGCGCTGGCGCTCGATGCGCGTGCTGGCTTGCGCGAGGATCTGCGCATTCTCGTCATGTCGGCGACGCTCGATGGCGCCCGCGTGGCGCGTCTTCTCGATGCGAGCGCACCGGTTATCACGAGCGAGGGCCGCGCTTATCCCGTCGAGACGCGCTATCTCGGGCAGAATGCTGGCGCGCGCATCGAGGATCGCGTGGTCGATGCGGTGCGGCTGGCACTTGAAACTGAAACGGGTTCGATCCTCGCGTTCCTACCCGGACAAGGCGAAATCGTGCGCACGGCTGAGCGGCTCGATGCGCGCGCTCTGCCACCGGACGTGGATGTGGTGCAGCTTTTCGGTGCGCTCGATGCCCGCACACAGGCTCGCGCCATCGAGCCTGCGCCGCCCGGACGCCGCAAGGTGGTGCTTGCGACTTCCATAGCGGAAACCTCGATCACCATCGACGGCGTGCGTGTCGTCATTGACAGCGGCCTCGAGCGCGTGCCGCGCTATGAGCCGGATGTCGGGATCACGCGGCTCGAGACGCAGCGCGTGTCGCGTGCCTCGGCCGATCAGCGGCGCGGGCGAGCGGGCCGCACCGAGCCAGGTGTGTGTCTGCGCCTCTGGGACGAGCCGCAGACGGCGGGCCTGCTTCCCTTCCGCGCGCCGGAGATCAAGGCGGCCGATCTCTCGGGCCTTCTGCTGGATTGCGCGGCCTGGGGCGTCACGGATCCGCTCTCGCTCTCCTGGCTCGATCCGCCGCCGGCGGGCGCTCTGGCGGCGGCGCGCGAAGAGCTTGTCGCGATCGGCGCGCTCGATGCGGATGGCAAGCTGACGGACGCCGGCCGCCGCTTGCGCCGCCTGCCCTTGCCGCCGCGGCTCGCGCGCATGATCGTGGCATCTGCGGAGATGGGGGAGGCGACCCGTTCGGCTGAGATCGCAGCGGTGCTGGTGGAGCGCGGCATCGGCGGTAATTCGACCGATCTGGATCAGCGCCTCGCCGCTTTCGCGCGTGACCGCAGCCGCCGCGCGAGCGATATGCGATCGCTGGCGCGTAACTGGGCGAGGGAGGCCGAGGAAGGCGCGCCCACTTCGACTCACACCGCCGCATCAACCGCCGCGCTTCTCGCCCTCGCCTATCCCGACCGCATTGCCATGGCGCGCGGTGCCCCCGGCCAGTTCCTGCTCGCGAACGGTCGCGCTGCCGCGCTCGACGCTGCCGATCCGCTCGCGCTGGCGCCGTTTCTTGTCGTTGCCGAAGTGGCTGGCGGCGCGGCGCGTGCGCGTATCCTGCTCGCTGCAGCAACGAACGAAGCCGAAGTCCGCTCCATCGCCGCCGATCGTGTCAGTTCGACGGAGAGCGTTGAGTTCGAACCATCGAGTGCAGCTGTCCGCACGCGACGCACGGAACGGCTCGGCGCCATCACGCTGCGTTCCGAGCCTCGCCCGACGAGGCCCGGCCTCGAGGTTGCCTCGCTGCTCGCGCGCGGTATTGCCAAGCTCGGGATGGCGCGTCTGCCCTGGAGCAAAGCGCAGCAACAATTGCGCGCTCGAGTCGCCTTCGTTCGTGCAGCGACCAAGCAAGGAACGGAGATGTGGCCCGACCTGTCGGATGCCGTCCTTGCCGAGACGGTCGACGAATGGCTGGTGCCTTTCCTCACCGACGCGACATCGCTCGCGGATATCAATGCCGGACTGCTCGGCGAGGCACTCGATGTATTGCTTCCGTGGGCCGTTCGCCAGAACCTCGAGGCGCTTGCTCCCGTCCATTTCACGGCGCCCACCGGCAAGCATCATCCGATCGACTACGAGGGCGAAGGCGCGCCGATCCTGGCCATCCGCGTGCAGGAGCTGTTTGGTCTCAATGCACATCCGGCGATCGCCAATGGGCGCTTGCCACTGACACTCCATCTGCTCTCGCCAGCCCATCGCTCCATCCAGATCACGCGCGATCTGCCGGGCTTCTGGTCGGGCTCGTGGGCCGATGTGCGCAGCGAGATGCGCGGCCGCTATCCGAAGCACCCCTGGCCTGAGGATCCGCGCACAGCCCCTCCGACCAGCCGCGCCAAGCCTCGCGGCACGTGAACGTGGCGAAAGGCGTCGCACCGCCAAGGCCGATTCCGGATATGATGAACTCCATGCAGCCGAACACACTCAACGCCCCGACCGTCCCCGATGCGCCGCCCGACAATTGGGTGCATCGCTATGCGCCGTCGTGGTTCCGGCCCTACGCGCGCCTCGCCCGCTTCGATCGGCCCATTGGCTCGTGGCTCCTGGTCTTTCCCTGCTGGTGGTCGCTGTCGCTCGCCGAGCACGCCAATGGCGCAGTGTATCCGTCCATCTGGTTCGTCATTCTATTCTGGATCGGCGCGACCGCCATGCGCGGTGCTGGCTGCACCTATAACGACATCGTCGACCGCGATATCGATGCCGGCGTCGCGCGCACGCGCGGCCGCCCGATCCCGTCGGGTGAGGTGAGCGCCAAGGCTGCCGCGGCCTTCATGGTGCTGCTGTGCCTGATCGGGCTCGTCGTCCTGCTCCAGTTCAACAAGTATACGGTCGTGCTCGGGGCTTCATCGCTGCTGCTCGTGGCGATCTATCCCTTCATGAAGCGCGTCACCAACTGGCCGCAGCTCGTGCTCGGGCTGACGTTCAAGTGGGGCGCGCTGGTCGGCTGGACAGCCGCACGCGGCGTGCTCGAGTGGCCCGCGATCCTGCTCTACGCCGGCTGCGTCGCGTGGACGATCGGTTACGACACCCTCTACGCGCATCAGGACAAGGAGGACGATCTTTCCCTCGGCCTCGGGTCGACAGCGCTCCGCTTCGGCGAGCGGACAAAGGCTTGGGTCAGCGGCTTCTACGCGTTCGCGATTGCGACGTGGGCGCTGGCTGCATGGATGGCAGGCGTCGGTTCGGTTGGCATGATTGCACTCGCAGGTGCAGCCGCGCACATGGCCTGGCAGGTGACGACGCTGGATATTTCCGATCCCGTCAACTGCCTGAAGCGCTTCAAATCCAACCGCGATCTGGGCTGGTTGATCTTCGCCGGCTTCGTTGCCGACATGGCGCTCGCCAACGGATAGAACGGTCCGGCGCCAATGGCGGGACGCCGGACCGCTCCAAGCGATGCACTTCAGCCCTCGATTGGCCGTTTCCTCGCGACCATGAGGCTTGCAGTGTCTCACGACTGGCTTCAAATTGGTCTAAACAAGAGATGGCCGGACCGCGAACCAGCGTCCCGGTACGAGCCATCTGTACGGGAGCGGCGCATCGAAGGTCGGGCGAGCGACCACACGCGTCCTGCGCATTGATACTGGCCGAAATCATCCTGCTGAAGGCGCCCGTCCATGCCTGAAACGACTTCCAAGCCCCGCCAGCTCCTTCACCTCGTCTTCGGCGGCGAGCTTTCCAGCCTCGACACGCACGAGTTCGCCGACCTCGAGAAGCTCGATATCGTCGGTATCTATCCGAACTACGCCGAAGCTTACAAGGCCTGGAAAGCGTCGGCCCAGAAGACGGTCGACAACGCCCAGATGCGCTATTTCATCGTGCACATGCATCGTCTGCTGGACCCCGTCGAGGAGCCGCCGCCAAAGGGGTGAGGGCCGACCTGTGCTGCGCCGCCATGCGGCACCGCGCCTTGCATCGTGCGGTCGGTCGGTCTAGCAATGCGGCCATCGTTTTCCGCATCCTGACAACCGACGGCGGTTCCCCATGGCGACCCACAATCTGCTCCTGCTCCCCGGCGACGGCATTGGCCCCGAGGTCATGGCCGAGGTCGATCGCCTCGTCTCCTTCCTCGCGAAGAAGAGCAAGGCCGAGTTCAAGACCGAGCAGGCGCTCTGCGGCGGTTGCTCCATCGACAAGCACGGAACGCCGCTCACTGAGGAAGTCCTCGCCAAGGCCAAGGCCGCCGATGCCATCATCTTCGGCTCGGTCGGCGGACCGAAGTGGGACAAGGTGGCCTACGAGATCCGTCCCGAGGCGGGTCTGCTGCGTCTTCGGAAGGAGCTCGATCTCTTCGCGAACCTGCGCCCGGCCATCTGCTATCCGGCGCTCGCTGAAGCGTCGAGCCTCAAGCGCGAGCTGGTCGAGGGCCTCGACATTCTCATCCTGCGCGAGCTGACGGGCGGCACGTACTTCGGCGAGCCCAAGGAGATCGTCACGCTCGAGAACGGCCAGAAGCGCGCCGTCGATACGACCGTCTACACGACGTACGAGATCGAGCGCATTGCCCGCGTAGCTTTCGACCTCGCGCGCAAGCGTAAGAACAAGGTGCATTCGGCCGAGAAGCGCAACGTCATGAAGACGGGCGTGCTGTGGAACCAGGTCGTGACCGCCGTGCACGCAGCGGAAGCGAAGGACGTCGAGCTGCAGCACATTCTGGCCGATGCTTGCGCGATGCAGCTCGTGCGCAATCCGAAGCAGTTCGACGTGATCGTGTGCGACAATCTGTTTGGCGACATGCTCTCCGACGAGGCGGCGATGCTCGCAGGTTCGCTCGGGATGCTGCCTTCGGCGTCGCTCGGTGCGCCCGATCCCAAGACGGGTATTCCCAAGGCGCTCTACGAGCCGATCCACGGTTCGGCGCCCGACATTGCCGGCAAGGGTATCGCGAACCCGATCGCGCAGATGGCATCATTCGGCATGGCGCTCCGCTACTCCTGCAACATGGTCAAGGAAGCGGATCTGATCGACAAGGCTATCGCCAATACCCTCGGCCAGGGCTACCGCACGGCGGACATCATGCAGCCGAACATGCGCAGTGTCGGCACGACGGAGATGGGCAAGGCCATCGTCACCGAGATGGAGCGCCTGATCGGCTAACTCGGAGAAGGGGAAGGAGAGCTGATGCCGTCATCATCGTCCCGTCCTCTGCTCAAGATGTCTGGGGTAGGCTCGGCTGCGGCAATGCTGCCGGAGCCACCCGATCGCCAGAATTGGCGCGACATCTTCTTCACGGCTCGCGATGGTCTAAGGCTTTACGCACGTCACTATCCGGCGCCGGGCTCGACGCGGCGGCCGGTGCTCTGCCTCGCGGGCCTCACGCGTAACAGTCGCGATTTTCACCACCTCGCGAGCGCACTCTCCAATTCGGATCAGCCGGCGCCGCGCCACGTCTATGCGATTGACTATCGTGGCCGCGGGCGCTCCGCCAACGATCCCGACTGGCAGAACTATCAGGTCATGAACGAGCTGCTCGACGTGCTCGATTTCATGACCATCGAGGGTCTGAGCGACACGGCGATCGTCGGCACCTCGCGCGGTGGCATCCTCGCGATGATCATGGCCGCAGTGCGCCCCGGCAATATCGGTGCCGTGGTCCTGAACGACATCGGCCCGCATATCGAGCGCGAAGGTCTGCTTAGGATCGTGAGCTATGTCGGGCGCATTCCGCTGCCGGCGACCTGGGCCGAGGCCGGCGCGCTCGTACGCTCCACGGCGCAACGTCATTTTCCCGCTGTCCCCGATCAAATGTGGGAGGAGATCGCGCGCCAGCAGTACAACGACGAGGCCGGCCGCCCTGCGCACGGATACGACCAGGCCATGAACCGCATGGCTTCGATCCTGGATGGACCGCTCCCCGAGCTCTGGCCACAGTTTAAAGCGCTCTCGCGCGTGCCGGTGCTGGTGCTCCGCGGCGAGCACTCCGACATTCTGAGTTCAGCGACCGCCGAACGCATGCAGCGCGAGCATCCAGGGTTGACGCTTATAACGGTACCGGGACAAGGCCACGCGCCACTATTGCGCGACGCGCTGAGCATCGACGCTATCGTGGATTTCCTCGCGCGCGCCGATTCAACATGGACGGGTCATCACGTCGGATGACCATCTCTCGCCGCTAAAGTGTTTCAACGCGTAATCCTCAGCGTGCCACTTTACATCCCCATACCGACTGCACAGCTTAAGTGCTGGATCATGTGAGGAACGGCGCGGCGGCGCGAGGGGGCCAGGCATGAGCGGGCGTGTTTCCAGCCTTCAGAAGGCGTCGCTCTCCGCGCTCCATTTTTCGGGAATCGACAACCTCGTCTCACGCCTGACGCGCGGCACCGGCGCGATCTTTGCCCTTCACCATGTGCTGCCGGGGACGCCGATGGCGTTTGCGCCGAACCGGCGCCTCGAGGTTGCGCCGGAGTTTCTAGACCGCACCATCCGGCTTGTTCTCGCTCGCGGCTACGACATCGTTTCGCTCGATGATGCGCGTGCTCGTCTCGCCGAAGGCGATCTCTACCATCCGTTCGTCTGCTTCACGTTCGATGATGGCTATAGCGATGTCCTCTATAACGCCTATCCAGTGTTCAAGCGCTATGAGCGGCCCTTCGCCGTCTACGTCGCGAGCGATTTTGCGGATGGATGCGGGGATCTGTGGTGGCGTGCGCTTGAGAGGCTTATTCGCGACGTCGATGCCGTCGAACTGAGGATCGACGGAACTCTGCAGAGCTTTGACTGCCGGAAGCCCGCCGCGAAGAATCGCGCCTATGGCACCATCAATGGATGGCTGAGAAACCTGTCCGAGTGCGATGCTCGTGAGATCGTCGCGGATCTCTGCCTTCAGCATGAGGTGGACATGAGCAGGTTGTGCCGTGAGCTGGCCATGGACTGGGACGAGACTCGGCAGCTCGCGCACGATCCTCTCGTCACCATCGGCGCGCACACGCGCCGACACATACCACTAGGACAGCTGTCCTATGCTGAGGCCCGCGCCGAGATCGATGTGAGCTGCGCTCGGGTCGCGCGTGAGGTAGGGCGCCCGTGTCGCCATTTCAGCTTTCCCGAGGGAGGCGCGGGTCCGAGAGAGTTCGAACTCGCCCGCGAGGCCGGTCTCGCGACTGCCGTAACATCAGGCAATGGCCTGCTGACGGCTCGCCATGGCATGGCCCTAAACGCGCTGCCGCGTATTGCCCTCGATGGCGACCTCCAGAAGCCACGTTACGTGAAAGTCCTGCTTTCGGGTGCCCCGTTCGCCTTGTCCCGTCGGCTCGCCCATCGCAGATTGCCGACCTCGGCATCAGTCTGAGGGCAGTTTCCGTTTACTGCAGTTTTCCACGTCGTGCGACAGTTTTGTCGTTGGTGGACGACTTGTTCGCTTCGAGCGTTCATGTCAAGTGTCGCCGGTCGGCTATGCTGACCAAGAGCATTCGTGACCGCGGTCATGGGAGGGGGAATGGTGCAGACAGTCATATGTGCGAAGTGGGGAAGCCGATACCCAGCTGCGTATGTGAACTGTCTTTTGGCGATGATCCGACGCAATACGAAGCGGGACACCCGCCTCGTCTGCTACACGGATGATCCGTCTGGCATTCATCCTGATGTCGCGACTTATCCGATGCCCGTCGTTGCGCTGCCGATGTCGAAGGCCAATCATCCCTGGCGCAAGGTCGCGCTCTGGCAGGAAAAGCTCGAGGGCATCTCCGGCGACGTCCTGTTCCTCGACCTCGATGTCGTGATCACAGGTTCGATGGATGATTTCTTCGATTTCAAACCGGAATCGACGTTCTGCGTGATCGAGAACTGGACGCAGATGGGATCGAAGATCGGCAATACGTCCGTCTATCGGTTTCGTGTCGGCGCAAGCACGTATATCTACGACACCCTGGTAGCGGACCCTGAAGGCGTGACGCAACGCTTTCCCAACAGTCAGACATTCATCTCGCGCACGGCCCGGAACATGGACTTCTGGCCCGCTGAGTGGTGCGTCAGCTTCAAGCATACGCTCATGCCGCCGTGGCCGCTGAATTTCTTCCAGACAGCCAAGCTTCCGCCCCGGACGAAGGTCGTTTGCTTCACCGGCAAGCCCGATCCGGACGAGGCGCGCGACGGCGCATGGCCCGCGCCGTGGTACAAGAAAGTCTACAAGTACGTTCGTCCGACGCCCTGGATTGCTCAACACTGGCGCGAAGACTGAGCAGACGCTTGCGGCGCCCTCAGCTCAGGAAGCTTCGGGCGGCGCTGCGTACATCCACTTGATGAGATAGCCGGCCGGCAGCACCCACGCGACGCCGGCAATGGCGTAGAAGATCAGCTCCACGATTTTACCGCCCGCCGGCAGCACGGCCGCCGCCGCCAGCATCACCAGCAGTGAGTAGATGGTGAGGACGATGAGCAGCAGCACCGTCCCGACGAGCTTTCTAGTGCGTGCGCGCATGGTCGTCCGTCAATCGAAGACGATCATCTGCCGCACCACCGCAGCATCGGCAAGACGATCGAAGCCTTCATTTACTTCGTCGAGCTTGATGAGGGCGCTGCGCAGCCGGTCCACGGGCAGCTTGCGATCCTTGTAGAGCGAGATGTAGCGCGGCACGTCGCGAGCAATGACGCAGCCGCCCATGTAGCTGCCCTTCACCGAGCGGCCGTCCTGTACCATCTGATAGTGATTGATCGGGAACTGTGCTGTTGCCGGCGAGAGGCCCGCCGACACCGTCTGTCCGCCGCGTACGGTGATCTTGTAGGCGAGTTCCATCGCCTTGATCGAGCCGGCCATCTCGAAGGATGAATCGACGCCGCCGTCGGTTGTCGCGAGAATCCGGTCGACGCAATCGGCATCCTTGGCGTTGAACGCGTCCGTCGCGCCGAGCTGGCGTGCGAGAGCAAGTTTTTCGTCCGAAACATCGACCGCGATGATGCGGCCCGCACCCGCGACGATCGCGCCAAGCAGGCACGACAGTCCGACGCCACCGAGGCCGACGACGGCGACCGTCTCGCCGGGCTTCACATCCGCCGTGTTCACGGCCGCACCGACGCCGGTCACGACCGCGCATCCGAACAGCGCGGCGTCGTGCATCGGTACGTCAGAGGGAATCTTCTGCACGGAGTTGCGTGGCACAACCGCGTATTCGGCGAAGCAGGAGAGCCCTGAATTGTGCGCGATCGATTGACCATTGAGGCTGAGGCGTCGCCCGCCGGTCGCGAGATCGCCCTTCTGGCGCGCCGCGTTGAAAGTCGTGCACAGGAATGGCCGCTGCGAGATGCACTGACGGCAGTGCCCACAGCTCGGCGCGAAGATAAATACGACGGCGTCGCCCGGCTTGACGTCCGTGACGCCGGCACCGACCTCGGCGATGATGCCGGCTCCCTCGTGGCCGACCACCATGGGCAGAGGTCGAGGGCGTACGCCCTCAATGGTCGATAGATCCGAGTGGCAGAGTCCCGCCGCCTTCACCTGGACCAGTACCTCACCGGCGCGCGGGCCTTCGAGGTCGAGTGTCTCGATCTTGAGTGGCTGACTCTTGGCATAGGGACGCGGCAGGCCCTGCTCATAAAGGACGGCACCTCTGATCTTCATTCTCGCGGATCCTCCCGAATTGGCTGGGCGCACGTTAGCCCACCCTGCGCGCCTCTGCGAGGGCTCACCGATGCAGTGCGGCGATGCGCCGGGTGCGGTAGGGATCGCTCAGATCTCGACGGCCTCGCCGGGCTGCGCCGCGCGGAACCGCTCCACTGGGATGCCGCGTGCATTGAGCGCGTCGGCGAGCGCCTGGGGCGGTGCGTCGCGCGCCTCAGTCGTCAGCTGGAAAGTGCCCCAGTGGTGGCCGAGCGCCGCTTGCGCTCCACAGAGCTCGAGCGCCTGAACCGCATCATCGGGGTTCATGTGCTGATGCTTCATAAACCATCGGGGCTCATAGGCGCCGATCGGCAGCAGCGCCATGCGGATGTCCGGGTGCCGCGCGCCGACGTGACGGAACGTGCGGCCATCGCCGAGGCCGCTGTCGCCGACAGCATAGATGCGGCCGGCGGGAGTCTCGATGACGAAGCTTGCCCAAAGCGCGTGCCGGCGGTCGCGGGTGCCGCGTGCGGACCAGTGCTGCGTCGGCTCGGTGTGCACGACAATGCCGTTGTCGAGTTCGGTGCGGTCGCCCCAGTCCACGGTCACCACTTCGAGATCGGGAATGCCCTGCCGCATGATCGTGTCATTGCCGAGCGGCGTGATGATCCGCGGCCGGTCGCGTGCCCACAGACGCGCCAGTGTCGGCAGGTCGAGATGATCGTAGTGATTGTGCGTCACGAGCACCGCGTGGATCGGCGGCAGATCCTCGAAGGCAATGCCGGGCGCACAGCAGCGCCTTGGCCCGAAGCTGGCGAACGGGCTCGCGCGCTCAGACCAGTGCGGATCGACGAGCATGTTGAGGCCGCCCGCCTGAATGAGCCAGCTCGCGTGCCCGATGAAGGTGATCCGCGCGCGCGTACCATTGACCTTCGCGGGTGGTTTGTCCGTGACGAGGCTTTCGACCTTCGCCGGCCACTTCTCCCATTTCTCCATGAAATAAAGCTGCGCAACGCGGTGAACGCCGCCCGGCTGCTTACCGCCGGGATTAAAGAAGACCGTGCCGTCGAAGTGATCGCTCGCAGGGCCCTGGTAGTATGCATTGGCGCGCTTGGGGCCGAGCGCAGCATAGCCGCCGGCGCCGAGCAGGCCGGTTGCCGAAAGCATCTTGATGAGGCGCCGCCGTGTCGGGCGCATAGATCCCCTCTCTCGCGGCTCGGCTTGCGCCGCGCGCATGGCTCGCGGATTGTGTCGCCAGCGCAGGTAGCGCATCATTAGTCCGGACACAATCGCCCGCCCGCTCAAATATTCGCTATATCGGTCCCGATACCGGGGCAGGCCCTGGGGAAGGAAAAAGCTGCAATGGCAAAGAACCAGATCACCGGCCGCTCGGCCTTCCTCGCTGTCCTCAAGGACGAGGGTGTGACGCACCTTTTCGGCAATCCGGGCACGACCGAGCTGCCCATCATGCACGCCCTCGCCGAGCATCCGGACCTCACTTACGTCATGGCCATGCAGGAGAGCCTCGTCGTCGCCATGGCGGATGGCTTTTCGCGCGCCTCGGGTCAGCTCACCGCTTGCAACGTCCACGTCGCGCCCGGCCTCGGCAATGCGCTCGGCTCGCTCTACAACGCGAAGTTCACGGGTACGCCGATCATCCTCACTGCCGGGCAGCAGGAGCAGGGCCACGGCCTCACCGAGCCACTGCTCTACGACAACCTCGTCCCCATGGCAGAGCCGCTCGTCAAATGGGCGATCGAAGTGACGCGTCTCGAGGATTTGCCGCGCATCATGCGGCGCGCCGCCAAGGTCGCGATGACGCCGCCGACCGGCCCCGTATTCATTTCGCTTCCGGGCGACATCCTCAACCTCGAAGGCGGCATCGATCTCGGCGCGTCGACTCGCGTCGACAGCCGCGTGCGTCCATCCGATGAGCTGCTCGATTCGCTCGCGGCGCGCATTCTCAAAGCCGAGCGCCCGATCATCATTGTCGGCGACGAGATCGTGAAGAGCGATGCGCTCAAGGAGGCTGCGGATTTCGCGGAGGCCTTCGGCTGCCCCGTGCTGCAGCAGAGCGTGGCATACGGCGCGCACTTCCTCTCCGAGCATCCCTGCTACATTGGTGGTCTCAACCGCGAGCAGCCGGACGTCCGTGCCGCGCTCGCGACTTACGACCTGATGATCGTGCTCGGCGCCGACCCGATCCGTATGTCCGTGTGGAGCGAGATCGATCCGATGCCGCCGGAGCTCGCGATGATCCAGATCGGCCTCAATGACTGGGATCTCGCCAAGAACTACGCGGCGGAGATGGCCGTCCGTGCCGACGTGCGCGAGACGCTGCGGGCGCTGACGCCGGTTCTCGTCAAGAAAGGCGGCAAGGCGCTCAAGGATCGCGCCGAGAAGTCGCTCGCCGCGCTGAAGGCCAACAACTGGATGGCCAAGCGCAAGAAGCTCGTCGCGACGATCGACGCGAAGGAGAACGTCGCGGGCAAGCCGATCAATCCGGATTTCATGACGCTGCGGATTGTCGAGTCGATCCCGAAGGACGCCGTCGTCGTCAACGAGTCGCTCACGAGCGGTCGCCTGTTGAACAGCCTGCTCGCCTATCGCGACCGCTATGGCTATCACGGCCTTGCCTCGGGCGGCATCGGCTGGAGCGTGCCGGCCTCGGTCGGCATTTCCATGGCCCAGAAGGACCGCCCCGTCGTGTGCATCGTCGGCGATGGTTCGGCGATGTATTCCATCCAGGCGCTCTGGACAGCGGCGCACCACAAGCTGCCGATCACCTACATCATCTGCAACAATGGCGGCTATCGCATCATCAAGCAGCGCCTCAAGCTCTTCCATAAGAACGAGCAGTTCGTCGGCATGGACTTTGTCGAGCCGAAAGTGGATTTCACGGCGCTGGCGAAATCCATGGGTCTCGAAGCGCACCGCATTTCGGATCCGGCCGCGCTCGAGCCGGCGCTCCGCAAGGCGACATCCACGCCCGGCGCCAAGCTGTTGGAGGTCATGGTCGAGGGGCATGTGTAGCGGACGGGGGTATCGGCTGGACTTCCGGGGGAACGTCCCTGGGGGCGCGCGATTGACAAGCGGCCGCGGCCCCCTTAACTGATGCCCGCCTGCCCAGATGGCGGAATTGGTAGACGCACTAGTTTCAGGTACTAGCGGGTAACACCGTGGAGGTTCGAGTCCTCTTCTGGGCACCATCTCCTGGCTTGCGGGGCGCTGACGCGCTTTATGTCGTCGATGCTGGCTGACCCAGGGTGCTATCGCTTGGGGCTCCGATCGGAGTCAGCTCGCGCCAGAGCGAGCGCGAGAGGTACACGACGACCACCGTATTGATGACAGCGCCCAGGACGACGGCCCACTTCCAGCTCTCACTGCTGCCGGGCAGCACATACAGCGAGAATTCGGGGGCATACGACAGCAGCGAGCTGACCTGCATCGCAACCGCTGCCCAGACGAACTGCGGGGCCACGCAAGCGAGCGCATAACTGAAAACGTCAGCCCCAAAGAAGAAGCGATCATGCATCTTCGGCAGCACGTACGGCATCACAGTCATCGAGACCGTTGCAGCAAGTAGAATGGCGCGGTCACTGACATTCCTCCGACCCCAGCCAAGGAGCGCGATGAGTGCGCCAGCGAGTGACGCGACCGCGAGTCCGGCCATCGTGATCTTCTTGTACAGCTGCCAGTTCCTGCTGGCGCCTCCGAAGAAATCCAAGAAGAAGTAGAAGTTGGGCGCATTCATCGAGAGCGTATTGTAATAGCGCCCCTGCACTAGATAGATCGTAAGCAACTGACCTAGCGGCCGCCCGATAAGGGCCGCGGGCAGAAGCGTTGCGGCATAGACCGGCGGCGCGACTATCGCGGAACGCCAGGGAATACGGCCCGCGAATATCATGAACAAAATGAACGGGCCGAGGAAAATGGCTTGCAGTTTCGTCGAAATGGCGAGGGTAAAAATTGCTATGGCCCAATAAGGCCGTTGCTTGAGAACCAATAATGCCGTGAGCAGCAGCAGCGACGCATAGATCGTATCCGCCTGTCCCCATACAAACGCGTTTATACCAACGGTCGGCAGGATCAGGATACCAGCGGCCGCGCCCGTTGCGGAATTCACCGTCATTCCGAAATGCCGGCAAATGGCGAATATTGAAATAGATATGAGCAGCACGAACGGAATATTGACGAGCTTGACCAGGACCTGATCGCTCACGGGAATGTGGAGGTAGGTTGCGGTCGCCAATAAGTAAAGATAGGGCGGTGCGTACTCACTGAACGGATCGGACAGCGCCGAGAAACCTCCGTGCGACCTGATGTAGTCGAGCCAAGGTTTAACGAAGCCATTAAAATCCGAAACGGAGAAATTCAGCAGGGGTGCATACAGTGCGGCCCAGATGGCAATGAAGAAGGCAACGGTGGCGAGGGGTGGAATCTTGGCGAAGCTCAGTGACCGGGGCATCAGCCTTATCCAGAAAATAAGTCGTTGGAGCCGCAACGGAGGCCGCGTCAATGGCTCCGACCAGCAATGGATTGTCACAGAGTAATCATGCTCGAGCGCAGGTTCAGGCTAGCGCCCAAGGCTAGTAGCGTCAATAAGTTGCCCATGGTAGGGTGCCGCCGATTGCAGCTTAGACGTACTGGCTCCCACCGACGTTGAGAAATGTAACCATGGATGGTGATCTGCCGGGCGCGCGAGGCCTTTCATCGGCGCCGGAATCAAGGCGAGGTTTTGCCGGGCTGCCCGCCATTGGGCCGACTGCGTACATCCTAATTATTATCTTCGCTGCGGTTGCCACATACCTCTATCAGCTACGCTACGATGGCATTTTCGCGTGCCAGGCGCGCGGGTATGCGGGCGATGCGTTTCTCGCCGAGTGTAGCGCGCGCCAGTACGGTAATTATGAACACGGCGCCTTTTGGTTTGGACTGGAGCCTCGCGCTCTGGCGGCCGCAGCGCGTGCGCGAGTTCTCTTTCTCGGCGACAGTCGTCTTCAAGTGGCTTTCTCCACGCCCGAAACAAAGGATTGGTTTTCTCGGTCTAGTAATTCCTATTACTTGCTTGGTTTTGGTGCCGGCGAGAATATGAATTTCACGGGTAAGTTGTTGGAGAAAATCAAGCCTCGGGCAGCCGCTTATGTTATCAATGCCGATAATTTCTTCGAGACATGGCTGACAATTCCCGTAAAGCCCATCTTTGCCGACCCATCGACCGGTGAGCGCTACAAGAATAAAAGCTATTGGCAGATCCCGCATAAGTATTTCTGCGCTGTCGCGTCGCCACTGTGCGGCGACAATTTTGCAGCGTTTCGCTCCGAGGCGACGGGAACGTACCAATTGGCCGGCGCCTATGATGCTGATGGCCGCCGGATCAAGGGCGCCACGGTCTCGTATAGTCGCGACATCAACCACCAGAACGTACAGAAGTACCTACCGCGCGCCGAGCAGCTCTTTTCCCAGCTCGGTGTGCGCAGGGACTGCGTCATACTCACTATAATCCCGTATGCTGAAACGAAGATCGAGACCGCGAGGACCCTGGCCGCCACCCTCGGCGTGAGCTTCGTGGCGCCCGAGCTGGACGGCCTCAAGATGTTCGACCCGACGCATCTGGACACTCCAAGCGCGCAGCTCTGGGCTCAGAAGTTCTACGAGGCGGCGGGCCCGCAACTCGAGAGATGTGCGTCCGGGAAGCAGACAAGCTGAGTTATTGAGAACAACGGATTTTGGCGCCACCCGCAATGATGAACTGGCTACCCGCCGCGACGGACTTTCGCGACCAGCTCAAGTCGATCCTTGCGTCGGCGGATTCGAATGGTCGCTTCGATAAGCTGGCCGCACTTGCTCATCACCGATTGAACGTGATCGAGACGCTGCAACTCGACGGTGCTCTTGGAAAATGCCCGCGAGATGCGGAGGCCACTCCGGCGCCCATCAGACTGGCGCTGCTCGGGGCCAACACTCTGGATCATCTGGCGCCGGCCGTAAGAGTTGCCGGCCTGCGGCGCCGGATCCTGTTCGATATTCATATCGGAAGCTATGGGCAGTATCGGCAGGAGCTGCTGAATCCCTCTTCACAGGTGCACCGCTTCCGCCCGCAGATCGTGCTGCTCTCCCTGTCGAGCCGTGAGACGCTCTCGGCGCTTCCGCTTTCGTCCACGGAAGGCGAAGTGCAGGCGCTGATCGAGCAGCGGATCGACGAAATCCGTCATCTTTGGCGCACAGCCCGGGAAACGCTCGGCGCGGTCGTCATCCAGCAGACGGTTCTCGACGTCGCAGATCCTGTGTTCGGCAGCTACGATTGCGTCGTCCCGGCAGCGCCGTGCCGCGTTATCGCGCGCCTCAACGAGCGCATGGCGCAGGCGGCGTCGGCTGATGGTGTGCTGCTGCTCGATATAGCCGGAGCGGCGACGCGTCAGGGAATTCAGTTCTGGCACGACAGGTCGCGCTGGCTGCAAGGAAAGCTCGAGATCGCACCTCTGGCAGCTCCCATGTACGGCGAGATGCTGGTGCGCATCGTTGCTGCGCAGCGCGGCATGTCGCGCAAGTGCCTCGTTCTCGACCTCGACAACACAGTGTGGGGCGGGGTCATCGGCGACGATGGCATAGAAGGCATCGTGCTGGGCGAGGGCAGCGCCGCGGGTGAGGCACACCTTGCGCTTCAAAGGTACGCAAAGCAGCTCAGCGAGCGCGGCATCATACTTGCCGTATGCTCGAAGAACGAGGCCGCCGTCGCGGAAGCCGCATTTCGCGATCATCCCGAGATGATCCTGAAGCGCTCCGATATCGCGGCGTTCGTTGCCAACTGGAACGACAAGTCGGAAAATCTCCGCGTGATCGCCGAGCAGCTCAATATTGGTCTCGACAGCCTCGTGTTCGTCGACGACAACCCGGTGGAGCGGGCGCGCATTCGCGAGAGCTTGCCGATGGTGGCCGTGCCGGAGCTTCCGGAGGATGTGTCGGACTATGTGCCGCGCGTTGCCGAGGCCGGCTATTTCGAAGCCGTTGCCTTCACTGCAGAGGATCGCCAGCGCGCACAGCAGTATGCCGCCAACACCGAGCGCGATCTTTTGCGTGGCTCTGTCCAGAGCATCGAGGATTTTCTCAAGGGCCTGGACATGTCGGTCGACTATGGTCCCGTCACGCCGGTCAGCATCGATCGCGTGACGCAGCTCATCAACAAGACCAATCAGTTCAACACCACGACACGGCGCTATTCGCCGGAGGAAGTCGTGGCGCGAAGCACCAGCTCGGATGGTCTCGCCTTCCAGTTCCGTCTCCTGGACAAGTTTGGCGACAATGGCATCGTGAGCGTCATGATCCTGCGGCCCGACGACAACGAGCGGGATGTCCTAGAAATTGAAAGCTGGGTCATGAGCTGCCGGGTCTTCGGTCGCGAGCTCGAGCACGAAGCGATGAACATCGCGGTCGAGGCGGCGCGGGATCGCGGCGTGCGCGCGTTGAGCGCCGACTATATTCCGACGACGAAGAATGGCGTGATCCGGGATCTCTTCCCAAGCCTCGGCTTTGCACCATCCGATAAGGATACACCGTCGAATGGGCCATCGCGTTGGATCCTCGACGTGAAGAACTACGACGCGCACAAGACCCACATCTCCCGGATCGAGAAACCACAATGACCGAAGATGAGATCCTTCAGACGCTGACCCGAATTCTGCGCGACTTGCTCATGGATGATTCCATTGTCCTGGCGATGGATACGCGACGTGAGGACGTCCCGGCCTGGGACTCATTCAACTACATCAACTTCATCGTGGCTCTCGAGATGGAGTACGGCATCAAGTTCAAGGTATCCGACGTCGAGTCCTTCGAGAATGTCGGCGCTATCGTCAAGCAGACTAAAGCCCTTCGCTCGTAGCCGACCGCGTGAAATCCGAGCCCCAACAATCTCCGGCCGTGCTCGCATCCCGGACGTTTGGCGAGGATGATCAGCAAGCGTTCGCGCGGCTGACGGGTGACTACAATCCCATTCATATGGATCCCGTAGCGGCGCGGCGCACGCAGGCCGGTGATGTCGTCGTCCACGGTGTCCACGGCGCTCTCTGGGCGCTCGATACGCTTCTGGCGATGGGCGCCGTCCCCGATGAGATCGCTTCGCTGACCGTCAACTTCCCGAGGTTCGTCCACCTGGGCAAAGGCGTCGAACTTCGCATCGTGAGCCGCAAGGACGATGAGATCGTTGCCACGCTTTCGCTCGGAAGTATCGTGGCGACGTCTCTTACGGTCGGCCTCGGTGCAACGCGCGATCTCGACGATACGATTCTCGAGGTTGTCAGTCCTCCATCGCCGAAAACGCGTCCGGCAAACTGGACCAGAATGGAGGATGTGGCCCAGTTGCAGGGCTGGATGGGTGTGGGTGCTTCCGTCGATGGCATCAGCGCGCATTTCCCGCACGTCGCGGCGAAGATTGGGCGGGAACGAACGGCAGCGATTGCGCTGCTGTCGACGGTTGTCGGAATGGAATGCCCGGGCCTGCACTCGCTGTTCTCTTCGTTCTCCGTCCGCTTGGCCGACAGCCCGAATGCGCCGAATGGCGTGAGATTTCGTGTCACCTACACCGACGATCGCTTTCGTATTGTCCGGCTGGATTTGGCCGGTGCCGGAATTCGCGGTGAAGTCCGGAGCTTTCTGCGGCCTTTGGCCGTCGCACAGCAGGATATCGGTCAGATCGCGCGCTCGATCTCTCCGACGGAGTTCGCCGGCAGCACTGCACTCATCATTGGCGGATCGCGCGGCCTCGGTGCGCTCGTCGCTAAAGTCATCGCAGCGGGCGGCGGGCGAGCTGTCATAACCTACGCCAAGGGCAAGGCGGATGCCCTGGAGCTAGAGGCGGAGATCCGTCGGCACGCAGGTACCGCAGCGTGCACCGCGATTCACTATGATGCTGCTCTGGATCCCTCGCTTCAGCTCGCTTCGATCGGGAGCGGCATCAGCCACCTTTACTATTTTGCGACACCGACGATCGGTCAGCAAAGAGATGGCCCATTCATGCCGGCCGCGCTGGAGACGTTCATAGCGTTCTACGTGACCCGCTTCTACGAGTGCTGTCGTCACCTCGCATCCCTATCGGATCGGCCCCTGACCGCTTTCTATCCTTCGACCGTGTTTGCCGATAATCCGCCCCCGACGATGATCGAGTATGCGATGGCCAAGATCGCCGGCGAGCTGCTGTGCTCGCATCTCAATCAGTCCAACATCGGTGTGCGCGTAATCGCGCACCGATTGCCGAGGCTGTCGACCGATCAGACGGCAACGATACCACCAGTCGCCGCTCGCGACCCGTTGGAAGCCATGTTACCGATCATTCGCGAAGTTCAAGGTGCGGCAACTCCAGCAAGTGAATCATCGACGCCCTGAAAGAGGATCCTAAAATCCCGCTCGCGTGAACATTCAGACGAGTCCCCTGCCCCATGCTCTTCAACTCTTACTCCTTCATCTTCTTTTTCGTGCCGGTCACTGTTGCCGGCTACTTCGCATTTGGCCGGCTGTCGCGGGATTGGGCGCTGGGCTGGCTCATACTTGCCTCTCTGGGCTTCTATGCTTGGTGGAACCCGATCAATGTTCTGATCATGACACCGTCGGTGTTGATCAACTACGGTCTGGCGCGCGTGCTGGAGCGTCTTGCAGACGAAGACAACCCTCATCCGGCATCGAAGTACGTGCTCGCGTTCGGACTGGTGTTCAACATTCTGTTCCTCGGCTACTTCAAGTACATCAATTTCTTTCGTACGTCGCTCAACGACGTCCTCGGCACGGACTTCGTCCTGACCACCGTCGTGCTGCCGCTCGGGATCTCGTTCATCACTTTCCAGAAGATCGCATTTCTCTTCGACGTCCACGGCGGTCGCGTGAAGGGATTTACGTTCCGCGACTACGCACTATTCGTGCTGTTCTTCCCCCAGCTCGTGGCCGGTCCGATCGTCCACTATCGGGAGATCGTGCCGCAGTTCCAGGCTTCAACTGGCCGACTGAACCAGAGCGACATTGCCGTCGGCGTGACGCTTTTCGTCTTCGGGCTCTTCAAGAAGGTCGTGCTTGCGGACAGCATCGGCCCGCTTGTGACACCGATCTACGCGCAGGCTGAAGCCGGCGTGCCGATCTCCCTGTTTCTGGCGTGGATGGCGGCTCTCGGCTTCACGCTGCAGATATACTTCGACTTTTCGGGTTACTCGGATATGGCGCTGGGACTGGCGCGCATCTTCGGCTTCCGCCTGCCGCAGAACTTCAATTCTCCGCTCCGGGCATCGAGCATTATCGATTTCTGGCTTCGCTGGCACATGACGTTGACACGATTCCTCACGGCCTACGTCTACAATCCCCTTTCGCTGCGCCTGACGCGGAACAGGCTCGCCGGCGGCAAGCGCGGGCTGAGCGGTCGCAACACGTCTCTCAGCGCGTTCATCACCTTGCTGCTCTACCCGACAATCCTCACGATGCTCCTGTCCGGCATCTGGCACGGTGCGGGCTACACGTTTATCGTGTGGGGGCTTCTGCATGGACTCTTCCTGTCTGCCAATCATGCGTGGCGCTTCATTGCGCCGAAGATCTGGCCCAAGGCCGTGCCGTACGATCGCGTGATGACGCCGCTCGGGCACGTCCTCACGATCGTACTCGTCGCTATATCGATGATATTCTTCAGAGCGCTAACGATGACCGGCGCGCTCGATATCTTCCGCGGCCTCTTCGGATTGAACGGTGTCGCCTTGCCGCTCGGGATCTACGAGCGCTTGGGTGCAGGATGGCTTCAGCAACTCGGCGTCACGGTTGTCGTCTGGGAGAGTGAGGACTTCCTGAAAATGGGTGTCCTCATCCCCTTGTTGCTCGCCATCGCACTCTTCCTTCCGAACACACAGGAAGTGCTGGCTGCGCACGAGCCCGCTCTCGGCTTCAAGCACGGCCCCGACCGCAATCGCCGGATCAATGTGGCGTGGTCGCCGTCACTTCTATGGAGCGCCGGGGTCGCCGCCGCTGCGATGATCGCCATATTCCAGCTCGCTGGACCGAGCGAGTTCCTCTACTGGCAATTTTAGCATCGTGCTCCGTCCCGGCGAAGGCTCGACCTGATCCGGTTGCCAGTGGGTTGCGTGGATAACCGCGTACCTCTCAGAGTCGATTCGTTGCTGCGGTCGAAGCCGTGTGGTTGCCTCTTCTAGAGAGGGGAGGTGTTCTCGATATGCCACGCTGAAGCGCTTCGTTGGCGACACGGGCGCGCACAAGCCTATGGGTTACTTGTGCATTAACTCGAATCAGTCACTTGTCACGTCAGGGGAAGTGCGCATTGGCGCGCTCCGCTGAGATTCTCTCTGCGTGATCGCTTCTTTGTGCCAACTAAGGCGACTGGAAAATGAAAAACTGTGCTCTGAAGATCGCTGCCATTGGGCTCGGGCTGGCTTATGCAACCGCAACACCTTCACTCGCAGGCGGGCCGAAGGGCGGCGGCATGAAGGATGGCGGATACTACGAGCAGCCGACCTGGATCGCGACTTACTCCGGCGCCGATTTCGCCAAGGACTCCTTCTACAGCTACTCGGGCGCGGTGGTTTCCCTGCAGCGCGATCTGTCGCGCAGCGGCTTCGTCTTCCAGGGCTTTGCCGGCTACGGCTCTTATGAATACGGAAGCAGCCTCGGGACGATCGATGGCGACGTCTCCCAGCTCGCAGCTTCGCTCGGCTATCTGTGGGTCCGCCCCGGTGCGGCATTCGGCATCTACGTCGGCGCGGACTACACGGACCACGATCTGACGCCTAATGACCCGTTCAACAACGTGAGCGGCGATGAAGTCGGCTTGCGCGTCGGCGCCGATCTGCGCATCGTCGGTCCCGGCCACTATTTCTCGCTCGAAGGCTACTATTCGACCGCCTTCGATACGTACTGGACGCGCGCGCGTGCCGGTCTCAACGTCGGCCGCTTCGTCATCGGTCCTGAGGCGGGTGCGCTCGGCAATGAAGGCTTTGACGCACAGCGCCTCGGCGGCTTCGTGATGTTCAAGCTCGACTTCTTCGGTACGCGGAACCCGGCCGAGCTGACGCTCAATGCCGGCTACCAGTTCCTCAGCGAGGACGACGACAGCTTCTCGGCGTCGTCAGCTGGTGGCGAAGGCGCGTACGGCGGCTTCAATCTCAGCTTCTCGTTCTGATATACGCCAAGACTGCTTGGATATGGCGAGGCGCCCCGACGGGCGCCTCGTTTGCTTTGGGATGAGCCTGTTCGCTATTCGGCAGCCTGCAGCTTCGGCTTCTCCGTCGGCCCTGGCGTGGAAGGTTGCGCGGAGTGCACGAGCCTCGGCAGACCGAGCCGCTTGGCGCGACCCCAGCCGGTGAACTGTCCGCACAGCACGGCGAACAGCGTGCGTAGCGAAATCCAGAAAATAAGCTGGCGGTAGTAGAAGCGCTGGATCACCGTCAGCGGCAACAGGCGCCAGTTGCCGGGTTCGCGATGCAGCCAGAGCGCAACCGCGGCGAAGGCAAGCTCGAGTGCCTGGAATACGCCCCAGTAAGCGAGGATCTCGACGGTGCGGCCCGAGATCATGCTGCCGCCGTGATGCGTGTAGGCCCACGCATCAGAGATGAAGGCTGCGACGAGCAGCGCGTCCATGACCGGTGCGAACAGCGTGAAGAGGAACTGGAACACGACGATATTGGGTATCGTGAACCACTTGAGCCCGTGCGCGCCGCGCTGGAAATAGACGTCGCGGTGCTTGAAAGCGACCTGGATCATGCCGAACATCCAGCGGAAGCGCTGCTTGTTGAACTCATGGATCTTCTCGGGCGCCTCCGTCACGGCGAGTGCGTTCGGCTCATTGCGCACGAGCCACCCCGCGCGCGCGACCTTGAAGGTCATGTCGGCGTCCTCGGCCGAGGTATCGCTGTCGTAGAGGCCGGCCGCGATCACCGCACTGCGGCGCCACGCACCGATCGCGCCTGGAACCACGGCAATGCCGTTGACGATCTCGAAGGCACGGCGATCCATGCTCTGGGCCGTGAGGTATTCGAGTGCCTGGAAGCGCGACAGCATGGTCGAGCGGTTGCCGACGGTGACGACGCCGGCAACAGCACCGACGCGGTCGTCGTGGAAGTGCGCGAGCAGGATGTCGAGTGCGTCAGGCGCGAGGCGCGTGTCGGCATCGATGCAGACCACGACTTCGGCGTCCGTCCGATCGATCGCGTGATTGAGAGCGCTGGACTTGCCGCCGTTGCGCTTCGTGAGAAGCCGCACGCGCGGATTGGCACCGAAAATCTGCTTGACGACCTCGTACGTGCGGTCCGTCGAGCCGTCGTCCATCACGACGATCTCGAAGTCCTGGTTCCGCGAGCGGAGGAGCGACTCGATGCTGTCGATGATAACTTTCTCTTCGTTGTGCGCAGGCACAATGACGGCGAAGCTCGGTTGCTTCCGGATGAGACGCGCGGTGGAGAGCGGCTTCCGGATGCGCGACTGGCGATAGGCGACGAAGCCGATGATCACAAGCCTTCCGATGCCGAGCACGATGCCGGTCACGAACAGGAATTTCAGGAAAGTGTTGAAGGCGCGCATCAGCGAGAAGCCGATGCCGTTCATGTAGGGAACGACCGTGCTGGCATTGTCCAGTGTTGGCATCAGTTCATTGCGCTGAAGCCCTAGCAGCTCGTGGATCGTGACGAACCGATAACCCTCGGCGCGGAGCTGATCGATGATCTTCGGCAGCGCGGCGATCGTCTGAGAACGGTCCCCGCCGCCATCATGCAGCAGCACGACGTTGCCGCTGCGCTGGTTGGCATACGATACTGTGCGCCGGACGATCTCGTCGACGCCCGGGCGGCCCCAGTCCAGCGGGTCGATGCGCTGACCGATGGTAATGTAGCCGAGAGCGGCGGATGCGAGCAGCGTACGCGCCTGCTCCGATGTTTCAGGTTCGATGTCCCGCACGAACGGCGGACGGAAGAGCGCGGTGCGGATGCCGAGCTTCGACTCGAGCACGCGCTGCGTGGCATTGAGCTCGAGATCGAGCTGGGCACTCGGGATCTCGCTCAGGTCCGGATGCGTAAAGGTGTGATTGCCGATGTCGTGGCCTTCGCCATAGATCCGCTTGAGGACCTCGGGCTCCATGGCGGCGGCCGTACCGAGCACGAAGAAGCTTGCCTTGACATCCTTCTTCTTGAGGACGTCCAGGATGGCCGGCGTGTAGAGGCGCGAGGGGCCATCGTCGAACGTCAGCGCGATTACCTTGTCCTGATTGAGGCCGAAGCGGGAGATCAGCATCGGCTTCGGAACCGAGACGATCGTCTGATTCGTGATGAGATTGGACTTCGGAAGATGCGTGACCGAGCGCTTTCCGACGCGCGGCTGGTTCATGAACTTCAAGACCTCGCCCTTGCCGGTGTAAGTCACTTCCGAACCGGGATCGAGGTTCTCGATGCCTGCAAGCGCGGTGTCGTCGGGCGCGCGGCCGCGCGCGAACGTCGCCCAGATCGTGGGGTCTTCAGTGCCGAGACGCCACAGGGCTAGTCCGCCCGGTTCCATGGCGAGCGCGGCTGCAACTTGATTGTACATGGTCACGCCGTCGAGCATCCAGACGGTGTGCGTCGCGCCGGTGCTCTTCTCGCCGTAGGAGAAGGTCGGATTGAGCGCGTGGCCGTCGAACGAGAGGGTCGCGCCCGAACGGTCCAGTACGTCCCACATCTCGCGGATCGACGCGATGCGGCCTTGGCCCGGGCGAGCCCAGTCAATGGCATAGGAACCAATTGCGACGATGAGCTTGCTGCCGTGCGTTGTCGCGAAGTGCTTGTCGAGCATGGTCTCGAACCACACCTGCGAAGCGACAGGTCCTGGCCGCTCGTGTGACGCGTACTGGTCGTAGGCGAGAAGGACCACGCGATCCACAGCCTCGATGATGTCGTGGAAGTGCGAGGGATCCGCATAGGCGGGGACAACAGCAAAGACATCGCGCTTGTCGGCCGCGAGCACGGCCTTCATTTCGCGCAGGAACGCGACCAGATGGTCTTCATCTTCCGGCTTGATTTCCTTGAAGTCGACGACAGTGCCATCGAAATCGCCCTTGGCGAGATAGTTCTTGAGATTGCGAATGAGACGAGCACGGGCTTCTGGCGACTTCAGAACGCGAGCCGTCTCCTCGCCGCGCCAGGAGCGCGTGCGTGGGTCGTAGTTGTTGACGACCGGCATGACCCGGAGATTGGGCGCGTTGATCGTGAGCCATGCATCGACGTTCTGCTGCTCGCGCTCGTCATCGAGCTCGATCTCTCCCGTCTCGTTCGTGAGATGGAGCCATTCCGGCATGAGGCCGTCGAGGTACTTGGCCGAGCTCCTGAGCGAAAGGAAGCTGTTCTTGTCCCAGTTGACGTAGAAGGCGAAGCGCGCCGTTCCGGACGTGGCCTTGTCGACACGCGAACGAGCAGTGGCAAGGTTGATCCCCGGGCCGCTGCGCGACGACGTGCCGTGCGCGACGGCCAGGACCGAGAGATACTCGCGCTCCAACTTGAGCTTCACTGACGGAAGCGCCGGCGTCGTGGCAACGCTCACGGCGAAGACGGTCAAGAGTGCGCCGACGAAGGTGACGAGAAGCCCGACTAGGCCGTAGACCACCGGAGATCGGCGCCCGGAGGCATCGAAGAAAACCTGCTTGTTCTTGTCTGACATTGGTACCGGTCTGACCCCAGACCGCCTTTGAGCGCTGAGGCTCGGCGGTTCATTGCTGTGCTGGGTCGGCCGGACGGTTTTGGTACTGTCTTGCGAACCCGTCAGAACGGAACGCAAGTTAGGGACCGGTTAGGATGTGCTCGCGGTGAGACAGGCGGCAATCAGGCCTTAGGCTTAACAATGCGTAAATGGGGAGGAGCTAGGCGCATTCGATGCTTGAAAGTGGCGTGCGCCGCCGTGCGAGCACGCGCAATCGCGCGCCGGTCAACACGAGTGCGCAACCATGCCGCGCCGAGCGGCGCGTATGGCATCTTGCTCTTGTGAGCGAGGAAACTAGAGGCGCATTTCCACGAGCGGCTTGCGATCCGCGAGGATGAAGGCAATCGACTCGAGCACCGTCGCGTTGGTGTTGACGTCGATGATGCGCGGCGGCTTGCCGGAATGTTCGTAGATACCCGGATAGAAGCCGTACTGTCCGCTCGGCGCCTTCGTCGAGATGAAATTGCGTAGCTTGCCTGTGTACGCGTCGCCGCGCTCAGCCAGCCAGAGGTAGGCCGCCTTGCTCGAAATCATGCGGTAGGTTTCGGCGAACTCTTTCGTGGCCCATTTGCGCTCGGTAACGACCGAATCGACCGGCCAACGCGGACCCGCATAAGAGTCCAGATTGTAGCCCTGGTAGGTGAACCATGGCTGCTTGTCGATCGGCGATTCCGAGACACTCGTGAGATGTCCCGTTTCGGCATAGCGCTGCTGCTGGGCGGCATTGAGCGCGTCAGCGAGGATGCGCGAGCGGGCCGAGTGCCCGAGCTCGATGGCCTCGTTGGTATGCGGCTCGCTGGCAATCGGCCCGACGGCCGCGACATGATCGATGAAAGCCTGCCGGGCATCTGCATCGTCGGACTTCAGCTCGCGATTGAAGCCGGTATCCACCTCGATGTCCCAAAGCCCGTAGGCGCGAGAGATGTAGTGGATGTAATTGAAGCACCGCGCTTCATATCGCGACGACGACTTGATGTCGTAGGGCTGGCCCTTGGTGACGGTCCCCGCGATGTTCCAGCGTGCGACCTGCTGTTTGGCCTGGTAGGTGCCGTTCGTGACCTTGTCCAGGATGTGCAGCGCCATGAGCAGGCGGCCGGTGTCGGTCGTGTCGTAGCCGCCTTCGACGGCGGTGCCGCTGACGATCTGCGTGCGAAAGTTCGGCAGCGAGAGCTGACCCCAGCGGAACGTTGAGTTCCGAAGGAAGGTCATGACCGTGCGCATGCGCTGGTCGAACTCCTTCTCGTCGATGATGCCTATGGACCGCGCAGAGAGGTAGGCAAGGATCAGCGATCCCGTGTCCCACATCGTGAGGATGCCGTAGCGGCCCATGCCGCTTCCCTCTGGCCACATGGCGGCCGGAACCAGCCCAACAGGCGCGCCGGGCGTCTTCGTCGCAAAGTACTGCCAGGCGATCTCGGCGTCCCGCTTGAGCGAGGCGGCCAACGGTGCATCCCCCTGGTTTACCGCGAAAGCGGTGCTGAAGTAGCTTTGGGCGGAGAGTGTACCAGCGAAGCACAACCCGGCTCGGATCGCCTCGCGGCGTGACATGCGCATAACAGTACTGTCCCATTCGTGAACGCCATGAGATGAAAGCGTTCAGGTTTCTCTTTTGGTGACAGATAGAGTGCAGAGAGCATGCCGCGCGGGGCCGCGTCGGGCAGGAAAATGCCAAGGGAGGTGTTAGTGAGCCAGATCGAGCCGCGGCCGTTTACTCTTAGTGTTCCGGACGCGGATATCGCGGACCTCAAGGAACGTCTCACACGCACGCGCTGGCCCGACGAGCCGCCGCTGGCGCCCTGGTCGACAGGTGCCAGTCTCGCGTACGTCAAGGATCTCACCGACTATTGGCGGACGACCTTCGACTGGCGCGCTTGGGAAGCGAAGCTCAACGGCTTTCGCCAGTTCACGGTGCCGATCCGGGGCATCGATCTCCATTTCATCCATGAGCCGGGTCGTGGGCCCAATTCCATACCGCTCTTGATCTCGCACGGCTGGCCCGGGTCGGTGTTCGAGTTCCACGATCTGATCCATCGCCTGACCGATCGCTTCACCGTCATCGCGCCATCGCTGCCGGGCTACACGCTCTCGTTCAAGCCGGGACAGGAGCGCTTCGGTTTCGAGGAGGTCGCGGATCTCTACGTGGAGCTAATGTCAGAAGTGCTCGGCTACGAGACGTTTGCCTATCAGGGCGGCGACTGGGGCGCGTCCGTCGGCTCGGCCATCGGCTACAGACATCCAAACCGTCTCATCGGCTTGCATCTGAATCTGCTCGCCGTGCGCCGCGACCCGGCGATGATCGCCAACCCCAATGCTGAGGAGAAGCGGTTCCTCGATGAACTCAACGAGTTCCTCAAGGAAGAGACGGGCTATCAGTGGATCCAGGGCACGCGGCCGCAGACGCTCGCGTTCGGCCTGACGGACTCTCCGACTGGATTGGCCGCATGGGTCGCCGAGAAGTTCTACCGCTGGACGGACAACAACGGCGCGCCCGAGGATGCCGTGAGCCGTGACGCCATGCTGGCGAACATCGCGCTCTACTGGTTCACTGGCGCGATCGGCTCGTCGTTCTGGCCCTACTATTCGCGCCTGCACCGTCCTTGGTTCTTGCCGCTCGGCGAGACCATCAACGTGCCGACAGGCTATACCGCATTCCCGCGCGAGATATTGCGCCCCCCGCGCTCGCTCGCCGCGAAGACGTACACCGATATCCGCCGCTGGACGGTTATGCCGAAAGGCGGCCACTTCGCCGCGCTCGAGCAACCCGAAGCCCTCGCCCACGAAATTCATGCCTTCTTTGGGGAGCTTGCGAGCTAGCGCACCCACACAAGCGAGGCCGCGAATTGCCGTTCCGCGCGGAATGAAGGCGCGCGCCGCGTGGTGCCCTCCATGTCACACCTCGATCTGTGCACAGGTTACCCACGACCGAGTGAAGCGCGTTCGATTGACCCCGTTTGAGGCCGAGACTAGACGAGATTGCGGCGTTTCTGTGCATGGGTGGAGCAAATGGGGGCGTTCTTGATCTCGATGAAAGCAAAGTTCTCGGCAGCACTGACGGGCGTCATGTTCGTGCTAGCCGCATCGGCAATGACAGGCTGCGCGTCGGCGCAGTCACGTTGGGCCGCTGAAGCAACCGGCGACACGGTCGGCGCTCAGGCGCGTCAGCAGCGGCGGCTTATGCGCCAGCATGAGCGGGCGGCCGAGCTGAGACAACAGCGGCGTGATGAGCGCTACGTTCGGCGCGCTCGCGTCATCAGGACCGCGCCGATCGCCGAGGACAAGTGCCGTCCCAACCTTGCTGTCGTCGGCGATCAGTACGCAAGCGAGAGCGGCGCTCAATCGGAAGCCGACAAGGCCTGGATGCAGACGGCCCGCTGGCAGTGGGGCGAGCGTTACATGGCTCGCGAGCACGCAGACGATGCCACGTACGAGTGCGGCCGGTCGTCGGTCGGCTCCGTGGTCGGGCAGGTCTTCTACCGCTGCCGCCTGACCGCGAAGCCGTGCCGTCCGGACGCTTCGCCCGGGAAAAATTGAGACGGTGACATTGAGCGTCCCCCACTTAGGGAGGCGCGCATTTCATTCGAGCAGGCGGCGAGGAAGACTCGCCGCCTGTTGTCGTTCGTGCAGCCGGGCGCCCTCGTGATGCCCCGATCCTCAGCCCAGTCTCCATGCGTCGGGGAGACGGCGCTGCAGGGAAATCACGATGAACGAGGAAGCTTGGCGCGCCGAGGCCGCTGACATTGCTGCGGCCAGCGATGTGCGTCGTCGGGACGTGTGGCTCGCGGGCTTGAAGCGCCACTCCGAGCGCTGGATTCTTCCGCTACCACTCGGCCGCCTATGGCATGAACTGCTGCTGTTTGGCGTTCTGCAGGCCTGGGCGTGCCTCTTCGCCGGCATCCTGCTCCTCGCGATCCTCACAACGAAGTTTGCTTGGCCGATCGGTCCGCCCATGGCGCGCTACGATTTCCTGTTCCTGGTTGCGCTGGCGACGCAGGGTGCATTGCTGGCGTTCAAGATGGAGCGCATTGAGGAAGCCAAGGTCATTTTCATCTTCCATATCGTTGCGACGATCATGGAGCTGTTCAAGACGGCCAAGGGCTCCTGGCTCTACCCGGAGGCAAGCCTCATCCGCATTGCCGGTGTGCCGCTGTTCTCCGGCTTCATGTACTCCGCCGTCGGCAGTTACATCGCACGCTGCTGGCGTCTCTTCGATTTCCGCTTCTCGAACTACCCGCCTATCTGGACGACGTGGCTGCTCGCGGCGCTCATCTACGTGAACTTCTTCACGCATCACTACGTCGTCGACCTGCGCTACGGGCTCTTCGCCTTTGCGGCCCTCATCTTCGGCCGCACCGTCATCCACTTCACGATCGACACCGTCCCGCGCCGGATGCCGCTTCTGCTCGGCTTCTTCCTAGTCTCGCTCTTCATCTGGTTCGCCGAGAACATCAGCTCGTTCTCGACCATCTGGCTTTACCCGTACCAGCTCAAGGCGTGGGCGCCGGTCGGCCTCGGCAAGCTGGGCTCCTGGTTCCTGCTCATGATCATCAGCTTCGTGCTCGTGGCATCGGTTAACGGGCCGCGCCCGCTCACATCGGGCAACCGCGCCGGCTGACCGGCATCGGAGAGCAAGAATCGGCAAGCAGATGGCCCGCGAGAGGGCCAGACGCTCTTACCGTGCCGACGATTTCCGCCGCAATTCGTGCCATGTATGCCGGGAGGAGAACATTGGAGACGCGGGCATGGACGGCGAGCGAACCGGCGCCGGTGAAGGGCGTGGATCGCGGTTGGCAAGCTGGGTAAATCGCCCGGCGCGCCACGCTTTCGCCCTCTTCCGACGTCCACATTGGCGCCGCCCGTCACAGGCAAATGCGGCACATATCCAGACGGGGGAGGCGCCAGCCACGGGTCGGGCGCCCTGGCGCCGCGGTGAGACGTCCAAGAAGACGCGATCCCGCGGCGCCATCGTCAAGTATGTTGCGATCGCTGTTGTTGCGACGGCTTTCCTCACACTCGCACCCTTTCTGGCTCTCGAACTGACGGCGCGCTGGTCCGTGCCGCCGAGCCTTGAGCGCGCAGGGCAAACCTCGACCGTCGTCCTCGACCGCAGGGACCGCCTCCTCCGCGCCTTTACGACGCCGGACGGCATCTGGCGGCTGCCTGTTGCCGGCGGTGATGTCGATGCGCGCTACCTCGACATGCTGCTCGCCTTCGAGGACCGGCGCTTTCGCTCCCATGGCGGTGTCGACGCGCTGGCGACCTTGCGCGCGGGATGGCAATTCGTTCTACACGGCCGCATTGTCTCGGGATCCTCGACGCTGACCATGCAGACGGCGCGCCTGTTGAGCGGCGAGCATCCGCGCACGCTTACGGGCAAGCTCGCGCAGATGGTCCGCGCCCGGCAGCTCGAGCTGATGCTGACGAAGGACCAGATCCTCGACCTCTATCTGCTGCTCGCGCCTTTCGGCGGCAACATTGAAGGCGTGCGTGCGGCAGCGCTCGCCTACTTCGGCAAGGAGCCGCGGCGCCTGTCGCCGGGTGAGGCGGCATTGCTCGTGGCGCTTCCGCAGAGCCCCGCCACGCGCCGTCCGGACCGCAATCCGGAGAATGCCCGCCGGGCGCGCGATCGCGTCCTGGCACGCGCCGTAGAGGCCGGCGTCGTCAAGGAGGAAGAGGCGCGGGCAGCTCTCGCCGAGACCGTGCCGACGGCGCGCCGGACCTTCGGAATGCTCGCGCCGCATCTGGCCGAGAGCGAGGTCGCGCGGCTGCCGGACAAGCGCATCCACCGTCTGACGCTCGACCGCGATGCGCAGACGGCGCTGGAGCGCCTCGCCCGCGAGCATACGGAAGCGCTTGGCTCACGGCTCTCCAGTGCGGTGCTAGCACTCGATCATACGACTGGCGACATCCTCGCCTACGTGGGCTCGGCCGACTACTTCGACAGCGGCCGGCTCGGCGCCAACGACATGGTACAGGCGGTCCGCTCGCCGGGCTCGACGCTGAAGCCTGTCATCTATGGCCTCGCCTTCGAGGGTGGTCGCGCCCATCCCGAAACACTGATCGAGGACCGGCCGACCCGCTTCGGCACGTACAATCCGAAGAACTTCGACCAGGGCTTTCGCGGCACCGTGACGATGCGCGAAGCGCTCGGGCTTTCGCTCAACATTCCGGCCGTGCAGGTGCTCTCGGAGATCGGCCCGGCACGTCTCAATGGGCGCCTGCGCCGCGCGGGTCTTCAGACCGAGCTGCCGACTGGGTCGGCGCCGACGCTCGCCATCGCGCTCGGCGGCATCGGTCTTCGGCTGCAGGACCTCGCCACGCTCTACGCAGGCCTCGCCAGCGGGGGGCGCGCCATGGAGCTCAACTACGTCAAAGGCGAGCGGCGAGGCTTTACCAAGGCGCCGCCGCGGCTCCTGTCGCCCGTCGCAGCCTGGTACGTGACGGACATCCTCAAGGATGCGCCGCCGCCGGCCAACGCGCGCGGCGGTCGTATCGCGTACAAGACCGGGACGTCCTACGGCTACCGCGATGCCTGGGCCGTCGGCTACGACGGCAAACATGTGATCGCCGTCTGGATCGGTCGCGCCGACGGCACCGCGACGCCGGGCTTGAGTGGGCACACGGCCGCCGCGCCGCTGCTCTTCGATGCTTTCGCGCGCATTGCCGACAAGACGACGCCCTTGCCCACCGCACCGGCGGGGGCCATCCGCGCGACGAGTGCGACGCTGCCGCCGCCGCTGAGGCGCTTCGGAGATGACGCTCGCGGGCAGGATACCGCGACCTTCATTGAGCCACTGGTGCGCATTGCCTTCCCGCCGGATCGCTCGGAACTTGAGCATGACGACGGCGATGAGGCGGCCGTGATGCTCAAGGCCGAGGGCGGGGCGTTGCCGTTGACATGGTTCGCGGATGGGGCGCCGATCTCGTCGGACCCGCAGCGGCGCGAGGTCGAATGGCGTCCGGACGGACGCGGCTTCGCGCGCATCACCGTGATCGACGCCAAGGGCAAGAGCGACCGCGTGGATATCCGGCTGAAGTAGCGATGTGAGCCGAGGTTCGTAGCAATCTCTTCTATCCCCCTCCCCCACAAGGGCGGAGGAATTTGGTGGCAATTGATGCGTATGTTGAGCGCTCTATCGGCCGATCTTATACCGGCGGCAGTGTTCCCGGGCGCGGATCGATGGGGACGAGCTTGTCGAGACCGGTCAGCTCCTCGAAGGCAGCTCCGGCCGCGAGCAGCGCCGCCTCGCCACGTGGTGGGGCGATGATCTGCAACCCGACTGGACGCCCGTACTGGTCGAAACCGCACGGCACAGCCAGTGAAGGGACGCCCATGAGCGTCGGGATCGCCGTGATAAGCGAGCCACCGAGGTAATGCTCCACGACCTTGCCGTCGATCTTCTCGGGCATGCGCCGCGTGACGTCGAAGGCGGGCGTCGAGGAACCGGGCGTGATCAGCAGGTCGTAGGTCTCGAAGAACGCGGCGACGCGACGGTAGAAGGCCGCCCGCTCGCGCTCCGCCCAGCCGATGCGCGAGGGCGTCGCCTCGAGGCCGAGCTTCGTATTCCAGATGATGTCCTGTTTGAACTTGTCCGGGTATTGGGCGATCTGCAGCTCGCGGTCCACCACGTACGATTGCGCGCGAAGAACCATGAAGGCATCGGCGATCTGGCCAACATCTGGCGTCGCTTCCTCGACTGTCGCGCCGAGCTCCTTGAAGTGCAGGGCAGCCTTGGCACAAATCTCGCGCGTCTCGCTGTCCATGGGGGCTGCGCCGCCGAAGTTTGCCGACCATGCCACGCGGCGGGGCAGCTTTCGGGCTGCCACGGCATCACTGAAGGACTGCGCGGGCGCATCGAAGGTCTGGGGATCGCGTGGGCAGAAGCCGGCCATGCTGTCGAGGAAGAGCGCCACATCGGGCACGTTGCGCGCCATGGGGCCCTGCACGGAGAGCGGTGCGTAGAGGTTGTTGGACGTGCCGCGTGTCACGCGGCCGGGTGAGGGCCTCAGGCCAACGACGCTGCAGTAGGTGGCAGGGCGCCTGAGGCTACCGGCATGGTCGCTGCCGTGTGCGAGCCAGGCCTCACCCGCCGCAAGCGACGCCGCGCCGCCGCCCGTCGAGCCGCCGCAGGTGAGCGAAGTATTCCACGGATTGGTCGTGCGCCCGAAGACCTCGTTGAAGGTCGACCCGCCGGAGCCGAACTCCGGCGTGTTGGACTTGGCGATCACGATGCCGCCCTTGCGCTCGATGCGCTCGACCAGCGGGTGCGAAGCCGTCGGCACATGGTCCTTGAAGATCGGCGAGCCGTAGGTGGTGCGTACGCCCGCGACGTCCGTCAGATCCTTGATGGTGACGGGCAGGCCGGCAAGCCATCCAGCTTCGTTTTCAGCGTCACGTCTCTCGCCACGCATGAGGGCACGGGCGTGGTCGCGCGCGCGATCGAGGCACAGCGTCGGCAGGGCATTGAGGGCGACTTCGCAGGCGGCGATGCGCTTCTCAGCGGCATCGATGAGATCGAGCGGCGTGATTTCTTTTGCGCGCAGGCGGCGGACGGCCTCGCGTGCGGTCATGCGGATGAGCTCGTCGGTCATGGGGCGCAGGTCTCCTGAAACTCAGTGGCGGCGCGCGGCGCCGATCTTAATCAGCGGTCCGAACTCGCGCTCCAGCAGGGGGACGACTTCGCCGGCAAAGCGCTCGATCGACTTCAGCGCGAGCGCGAGCGGCGAGGCACCGGCCTGGAACTGCATCAGCATGTGCACGGGCTCCGCGGCGCGGATGATGCCGGCAATGCGCTCAGCGACTGTCGTCGGATCTCCAACCAGCATTGCCGCGGCGAGTGTGTCGATCGGCGGTTCCCCAGCGTAAGGCTTCTCGATGAGCATCGCGCCGTCGATCAGCTCCTCGCGGCGACGCAGGCTCTGCGAGAGGCGGACCTGATGGCGAATGTTGTCGACGAAATACGCCGCTTCCGCCTTGCTGTCCGTGATGCAGACATGGCGAAGGGGGGCGATGGCCGCCTTCTGCGCTTCGAGTCCCTGCTCGGTGTAGATGGTGGCGATCTTCGCCTTTGCCTCCGTAACCTGGGCTACCGTCGCGTGGCGCGGTGTCAGCATGATCGGCCATCCGCGCCGGGCGGCGAGGCCTTGAAGCGTGCGGTTATCGCCGGCAATCCAGATATCCGGGAGCTTGCCGACCGGGCGGGGCGCGATGTGGGTCTCGGGGAGCTGCCAGTAGCGGCCTTCGTGCGTGAATGTTTCGCCTGCGAATGCCTTTTCCAGGATGTCGACGAACTCGACGAGTTTCGGGGCCGAATCGGCGAGGTCCTCGCCGAAACGCTCGAACTCATAGGGCTGGTAGCCGCTGCCGATGCCGAGAATCAGGCGCCCGTGCGTGAGCGAATCGACCATTCCAATTTCAGAAACCAGCCGCACGGGATTGTAGAGCGGGACGACGACGACCCCCGTCGCGAGCTTGATGCGCGAGGTTTCGCCGGCGAGTCGCGCGACCATCATGAGCGGCGAGGGGCAAGTGCAATAATTCGAGAAATGATGTTCGGCGAACCAGGCGATCTCGAAACCGGCCGCTTCGGCCGCCTTCACCTGCGCGATCGCACCATCATAGAGCGTGGCGGCCGCCGTTCCGGGCGTGCGATAGCCCATGAGATTGAAGATGCCGAAATTCATCGGTGAACCTCCCCGCCACTACGTCCGCAGGTTGATCCTGCGTCATCGGCCCCGGATGCCGGGCTTTCGGCAGTTTGTCCGAGCTTGGGGAGCATGAAAACCCCGCGAGCGGCTTTCGGCGCCGCGCTCACGGGAGGACATACATGCTATTTCAGCGTATCGGCGGCCTCGGACGGGACGCGCGCGGTCCCCAAAAAGACATCGACCGGCGCCGTGATCGAGACGGCACCGGTCGACGGGGACATATGAAACGCGGCGAGCGACTACGGGAAATCGCTCTTAGGCGCTCTTGCGGGCTGCCGGCTTGCGGGCAGCGGCCTTCTTGGCGGCCGGACGGCGGGCCTTCGTGGCCTTGCGGCGGGCGGGGCCGGCCCGCTTCGCGACGGTCTTCTTTACCGCGCGCTTCGCGGTGGTCTTCTTCTTCATCGTCTTCTTGGCGACCTTCTTCGCGGGCGCCTTCTTCATCGTCTTCGTCTTCTTTGCAACCTTAGCCATGTTGATATCTCCTATCTCTTCCCGGTAGCAAGTCACTCGCCTGTCAAGACGAATCGTGTCCACTTGCAAGGGTGAATGTGGTGATTTGCTAGTTAATGGGAAGTTAATAGAATTAAATGTCGATACTACGCGGAGATAATCCGGATATAATATTCGATCTGCTTTCTGCGCTGCAAAAATTCAAGTAACACAATAAAACCGGTCATATTCTCTCCGCATTCGCAAAATCGCGGATGCATCTGGACGGCCACAAAAATTTCGCGCAAGCATGGGCGTTGTGATGCGCAAATTGCCGTGTCGAGGGCAGAGAAGTGATCGAAATCGAGCGAGTCGCGCGAATCATGCGCGAAGTTGCGGCGGAAGAAATCATGCCGCGGTGGCGCAATCTTGCGGGCACAGATGTCGTCGAGAAGAACGGTCCGAACGACATCGTCACGGTCGCGGATCGTGCTGCGGAGGAGCACCTCTCGCGTCGCCTAGCGGAACTCATCGTCGGCTCTCGCGTCATCGGCGAGGAAGGCGTGCACGCCGATGCGTCGGTCATGCAGCACTTCACGAGCGGCGATCCGGTGTGGGTCATCGATCCGATCGACGGCACGAGCGCCTTCGCGAAGGGCGAGTCGGGGTTCGCGGTGATGGTCGCGCTCGTACGCGGCGAGGAGCTCATCGCTGGATGGATCCTTGCGCCCTCAAGTGGCGAGCTGCATATGGGTGAGCGCGGAAGTGGTGTCTGGCGCGTCCACCATGACGAGACGGAGCGGCTGCCGCGCCCTTCCATTCCCATCGTGCAGAAGGCGCTGATCGGCCTGCTCGGTCGCCGGAACATGAGCGACGCACGCCGCGCTGAGATAAAGTCGCAAGCCGAAGCCTTCGGCGCCCTGCAGAACGTCTCGTGCGCGGGCATGGACTATCCGAGGCTGCTGTCCGGCGGTGCGCATTTCGCGATCTACAACAAGTCCGAGCCCTGGGACCACCTGCCGGGCCTGGCGCTCGCGAGCGAGCTCGGCTTCGTCTACGCGAAGCACGACGGCAGCGCCTATCGACCGGGCGACAATACCGGCGGCCTCGTCATCGCACCGAGCGAGGATGTCATCGCCGAGATCCGCCGGCTGTTGCTTGCCTGAGGGCTGCTAGTTCCCGGGGAGCACCAGGATCTTGGGCGTCTTCGGCAGCGTTGCCCGCGAGACGACGGTCGTCGGCACCTCGCTCATCTCGACCTCGAAGTGCGGGCGGGCCTCGTGCAGGAAGCGCTCCAGCGTATAGGACGAGAAGTAGTGCATGGGGATCATGAGCGGCGCCCTGAGCGCCTTCAGGACCTCCATCATGCCCTGCACGTCGAGGGTGAAGCTGCCGTCGACCGGGACCAGGACCACATCGAGCTGGCCGATCTGGGCGAGCTGCTGCGTCGTCAACGTGTGGTGGAGATGGCCAAGGTGGCCAATGCAGAGGTTGCCCGTTTCGAACACGAAGATCGAGTTACCCCACGTATCGGTCCCGCCGCCATAGCTGCGGATGTTGGTCGGGACATTGCGGACGCGCACGTCCTCCATGGTGATGTCGTGGTGGGCGTGCCCGCCGTCCGGATTCCAGCCGCGTAGAACGTGAACGATCGAGGGATCGGGGTTCATGGAGTAGTGGGTCGTGTGGGCCCGGTTCATGGTCGCGATTTCGGGCACCACGGCCGGGCGCACATAGTCGTTGTAGTCGGTGGCAATGCGGATGCCGCGCTGGGTTTCGAGCAGGAACGTCGAGTGGCCGACGTAGTTGATCCGAGTCTCACCGAGCTTGAGCTGCGCGCGCTGGACCAGCGAGGGGATCGTGATGCCGCCGGGTCCACGACGTGTCGGCGCTTCAGCGAGCGCGAGGCAGAGATCGGGGGCCAGTTTGTTTGGACTGGGCGTCTGTGCCTGGATCTGAGATGCGGCGAGGATCAGCAGCGCTGCCGGAAGGAGGATCGAGTTGGCAGCTTGGAGCAATATCCTCACGCGCATGTACGACCTCCGGGTCTGTTAGGGCATCACACTAGGCGGCCGCCCCACTCGCCTTCAGCGCCGCGATCTCATTTTCCCCGAGGCCTGCCTCCCGCAGAATCACATCTGTGTGTTGGCCGAGCGCTGGGCCTGGGCCCGGCCGGCGAGGAGCAGCATGACCGATCTGGAAGGGCGCGGCTAGTGTCCGCGGCATTCCTGGCATGTCGGTCTCGACGACCGCGCGTGCGGCGACCGCCTGCCCGTCCTCGGGAACATCATCGAGCCGGTTGATGCGCGCATGGGGAACGCCGCGTGCTTTCAGCAGCCGGTTCCAATGAGCGAAGGGCCGCCTGCGGATGGCGCCCTCCAGTATCTCGCACAATGCCGAGGCATGAGCGTGGCGCGCTTTCCTCTCGGCGAAGCGCGGGTCGGCGGCCAGATCGGGCCGCTCGATCATCTCCAGGACAGCCGGCCAATCGCGCGTTTCGTTCGTGACGTTGATCTGGAGCCAGCGGTCGTCGGACGTCAGGTAGATATTGGCGAGGGCCGAGCGGGGGCGATCGCGCGGCGGGCGGTTCGGCAGATATGACCCGACCAGCGCCGCCTGGGCATAGACGCCGTTCGACCACAGGCCATTGGCGAGCAGGTTGCTCGCGACCCATGTCCCCTTGCCGGTCCGCCCTCGATCGATGAGTGCGAGCAGGATGGCGGATAGCAATGCCATCGCCGAGGGACGGTCGCCCTGGGCGGGAAGCGCGAACCCCGGTGGCTGGCCCTCGTGATGGATCGCATCGAGGAGTCCCGAGCGGGCGAAGTAGGCATTGCTGTCGTAGCCGGGCTGATCCTTGTCCGGGCCTTCCTCCCCGTATCCCGAGAAGGACGCGTAGATGAGCCGCGGATTGCGCGCTGAGACCTCCTCATAGCCGAGGCGCAGGCGCGCACGTACGGGGAAAGGGTAGTTGGTGATGAGAACGTCCGAGGTGTCGATCAGCCGATCGAGGACGGCGCGGCCGTCCGGATGCTTCAGGTCGAGCGCGATCGAGCGCTTGTTGCGGGCGTCGAGATGCCAGGGATAGTTCACTTCGGCCTTCGGGAAGCTCGTGAGGTTGATGTTGCCGCGGTGGGGATCACCCTCGCCGGGTGGCTCGACCTTGATGACGTCGGCACCGTAGTCCCCGAGCACGACGGCTGCCGCCGGTGCAGCGATGAACGAGCTGACGTCGAGAACGCGCAAGCCGTCGAGGGGAAGCGGGCCGGCCATTTTGACCTCATTGTCGTGGATGTTCGCCTCTGCGTGCGAGCTTAGCGGCGCTGGTCAGGCCTGCCTAGTGTCCCACTTCCCGGGCGCGCCATCCCTGGCGGCGTCCTCGCGAGCGCGCCCGGGAAGCATCGGGGACACTAGGGTTTGGATCCTGCTGGCGTGATTCAGATCGAGAAGTTCGCTCGGTTCTTCGCGGCGGGTGATGGCGAACTTCTCGATCATCACGCCAGCGCGGGATAGTCTGGCGCAAACAACATGCAAATCGGGAGGAACACGACGATGAGCACGACAGGTGGTGACTGGCTGGGCCTCGGTGGCCGCATTGCCGTAGTGACGGGCGGGGCGAGCGGAATCGGGCGGGCGACGGCGAACAGCCTCTCGGGCGTCGGCGCCGCAGTCGCTCTTCTCGACATCAACATCGAAGGCGCCAAGGCCGCAGCGCAGGCCATCGCGGAGACAGGCGGCCGGGCGATCGCCGTCGCGTGCGATACGACCAGTGAGGCGAGCATCGCCACAGCGCGCAAGGAGGTCGAGGCAGCCCTCGGTGGCGCCGACATCCTCGTCAACAACGCAGGCATTCTGCGGCCGGGCGGTCTCGACAAGCTCTCACTCGCCGACTGGAACACGATCCTGGCTGTGAACCTGACGGGCTACCTGCTCGCCGCGCAGGCTTTCGGCGAAGGCATGCGCCAGCGCAAGCGCGGCGCGATGGTGCACATCGCCTCGATCGCGGCCACCGAGCCACAGCCGTTCTCCGGTGCCTACAGCACGGCCAAGGCCGGCGTCCACATGCTTTCGCGGCAGCTCGCCTACGAGTGGGGGCCCGATGGTGTGCGCTCGAATGTCGTGAGCCCCGGGCTCGTACGCACCGCGCTGAGCGAGGCCTACTACCAGGTACCGGGTGTGCTCGAGGCGCGCTCGAAGCTCGTGCCCTTGGGCAGGGTCGCGACGCCCGACGACCTTGCAGAGGTCATCACGTACCTCGCTTCGGACAGGGCCGGTTACGTGAACGGCACGGAGGTGCTCGTCGACGGCGGCGCCAACACCATCCTCATGGGGCAGGTGCCGCGGCCGGGCTACGAGCGGACGAGCTGAGCCAGCTCTTTCCCCTCGCCCGCGTGCGGGGAGAGGGACAGGAAAGTTACCGCGCCTTCTGACCTCGCCGGCCGACTGCGCCCTCGATTAGCGCGATCAGGCGCCCTTCGTCGCGCGCCTCGAACGCAAGGCGGATCGGCAGCGCCTTCGCCTGCGCATGAAGCTCAGCGAGTGCGCCGGCGGCGCCCGCGAGGCGCGCGCGGTCCTTCTCCGTGGTGACGAGCGTGGCGCCGTGAGCGCGGGCGAGTTCAAGGAGCCGGCGCGCGTCCGCTTGGGTGAAGACGTGGTGGTCCGGGAAGGCGACCCTCGCGACCGGATCGGCACCAAGCGTGCCGAGCGTCGCGAAAAAGCGATCCGGCACGCCGATGCCGGCGAAGGCGACGACCGGTGCCGCGGCGAGCCACTCATGGACGGCATTGGGGCCGACGCCGGGGACAATGCGCGCTTCGAGCACCGGACCCTCGAAGTCGTGGCGCAGCCGCGCAGCAAAATCGCTCTGGCCTGCGGCTGCATCCGGCGCTGAGCCGCGGTTGATCACCACCGCATCGACGAGGTCGAGCTGGAAGTCGAGCGGTGCCCGGAGCGGGCCGGCCGGAATGACGCGGCCGTTGCCGACGCCACGCGCGCCATCGACGATCGCGAAGGTCAGGTCCTTGGCGAGGCCGGGGTTCTGCAGGCCGTCGTCCATGATGATGACGTCGACAGCGGTAGGGGCGGGACGCGAACCAGTGCCGGCGCCTGCGGCAATCGCGCGTGCGCCTGCAGCGCGGTCGCGGCAGATGAGCGTCGGTCGTGAGGCGGCGAGGAGCAGCGGCTCATCGCCTACGTCCTCGGCCCGGTCGCGGTCAGGATCGACCCAGTGCGGCCCGGTGATGCGGCCGCCATAGCCGCGCGAAAGGAAGGCGCTGGCGGGGCCCAAGCCGTCGACAAGCTCAGCAACGGCAAGCGCGAGCGGCGTCTTGCCGGCGCCGCCCGCCGTGAAGTTCCCGATGCAGATGACGGGGAATGGCGCGCGGTACGGCGCGGTGCGTGCGAATCGGCGCCGGGTGAGCGCGCCCCAGAGAGCCGCCGCAGGTCCGAGCAACCGGGACGCGGTGCCGGGCGACGTCTCGTACCACCACGTTGGCTCGCGCATCGTCACCGGCCCGCGTTCTCGAGTCCCTTGGCGTTCCGGTCGGCGGAACCAATTTGACCAAGCCTGCTTGTAGCAAGTTGGTGACAGTTTCACAGAGCGTACAAAATGGCATTTGACATAGGCTCAAACAGCTCTACATGCTCCGCGCATCGGAACCAAGTTCTGGTGCCGGGTTCGGGGGAATGGACGTCTCTCCGCTCTGATGCGGACGCGCTCCGGCCTCTCCGGGCGATCCCTCCAACGCTGCACGATCATCATGATCCGCGGGAATGCGCGGGGTGGTGACTGGAGACGACCCACGCATGTCCGCCAGGACAGAATGCTTGCACTGCGGGGCCAAGTGGACCTTGCCCTCGATCATCCTCTTTCTCTCGAGAATGCTGAATAGCTGGAGACAAGTATCATGATGCTCGTCGCTACGTCCGTGCGTGCCAGCGCGATCGAAGGCGTTGGCGTATTTGCGGTGGACTTCATTCCCGCGGGGACGCCGATCTGGGCGCTCGACGAGCGCTTCGACAAGGTCTTCACCGAGGAGGAGGTCGCGACCTTCCCGAAGAACGTCCAGGAGTACTTCGACCGGTACGGCTACCCGCACATGGAGCGGGACGGCTTCGTCGTGCTGGAGCTCGACAACGGCCGGTTCATGAACCACAGCCTGAAGCCGAACACGGACTTCACGCGGCCAGACATCGGCTATGCCATCGCCGATATCCATCCGGGCGAGGAGCTCATCTGCAATTACTTCGAGTTCGATCGCAACTTCCGGGGCTTCGAGGAACCGGCCTATGCGGTCCAGAAGCCCGCCACGAATGGGGTTGGCGCCGGCATCAGCGCCAGCATCTAATTTAGCCTCCGAGCCATCGCGGCTCAGCAGCGCATCGGCGAAGCCGGGGCCTTTGGACCCGGCGTTGCCATTTAATTGGACCGTTCGGTCGCTCAGCGAACGTACTTTCTTGTGTCGCGAGGCGCGTGCGCAAGGCGGCGCGTCCTGCGGCTTTCTGGTTATGGCTCACGACCAGTTCAATTGGCATACGGCGCCGAAATGCCTTAATGCTTCGGCCAAATGACGCCAGACGGGTCTCTCCTGCTGTCAGGATGAGTGCCGGAGCCCGTAAGATGCCGTGAAGGAGATCGACGTGACGGCGACCCCCTATTCTTTCCTTGCGCGCAGCCTTCACCGCCGCGCCTTCCTGATCGGAGCGGCGAGCATTGCCGCACTTTCGACTGCCGCAGGGCTCAACCCGGCATTCGCGCAGCGCCGCGGCGACCGCGGGCCGGACGAGGTGTCGGTCGACGCGCTGATGAAGCCGGGTGCGCTGCCTGAGCTGGTCGTCGGCAAGGCCGACGCGCCGGTCACGATCGTCGAGTATGCGTCGATGACGTGCGGCCACTGCGCCGCCTTCCACAACACCGTCTACCCGGCGCTCAAAGAGAAATACATCGACACGGGCAAGGTGCGGTTCATCATGCGCGAGTTCCCGCTGGACAATCTTGCCGCGGCCGCTTCGATGCTGGCCCGCTGCGCTGGCGGCGATGCAACGCAGGCCATGATCAGCGCCCTCTTCAAGACCCAGGACAAGTGGGCCTTCGTGCGAGGCAATCCGGTGCCGGAGCTGTTCAAGATCGCGCAGCAGGCCGGGTTCACGCAGGAGCGCTTCGATACCTGCCTGAAGGACAACACGACGCTCGATCACATGATCTCCGCCCGTCAGCGCGCGAGTGACGAGTTCGGGGTCAACGCGACGCCGACGTTCTTCATCAACGGAAAGCGTCTGCGCGGCCGGAGCGATTCGATCGAGTCCTTCGACCAGGCGCTCGCGCCCTTCCTAGGCGGCTGATACGCCGTGCGCGTCCGCTCGGGAACCGGCAGGTCCAGGCGCGAGCGGGCGCCGTACGTCCCTCCATTTGTCCTGCTCGCCCTGGTGCTGGTGCTTGCCGGCTGCTCGGGCGATGCCATGAATGCGCTGGATCCCACGCGCCCGGCGGCCCTGACCCTTGAGACGGCCGCCGTCGGAGTGGCCGCACAGCCTAAGCCGCCGGCTTTCGATCCCTTCTCCGACAGCCCGTCCACAGCCGTGCCCATGCGTCAGGTCATCGAGGAACCGACGCTCGCCCAGGTCATGCAGCCCGGATCGCTGCCGGAATTCTCGATCGGGCGCGCCGACGCCCCCGTCACGATCGTCAAATATGCCTCCCTAACCTGTCCCTACTGCCGGGCTTTTCAGGCGGAGGTCTTCCCGGTTCTGAAGCGCGACTACATCGATCGCGGCAAGATGCGCTTCATCATCCGCGAATTCCCCATCGGCAAGACCAGTGGGATGGCGACCATCGCGCTCCGCTGCGTGCCCATGGACCGCTACCTGGAGCTGTATGGCCGCTATCTCTCCACGCAGGCGCAGTGGGTCTCCCAGGAGGTCCGCATCGAGCCTATCCTCAAGGTCGCGCAAGGTGTTGGCTTGACAGCCGCACAGTTTGACAGCTGCCGCCAGAATCAAGGCATGATCAGCGCGCTGAATCAGATCAAGGACCGCGGTCGGGAACTTGGGGTGATCGGGACGCCGAACTACTTCATCAACGGCAAGCTGGTCAAAAAGGCACTCGATCTCGCCGAGCTGCGCGAGATCATCGATCCCCTGATCGCCGGACCCGCGGTAGCCGCGACACCGGCATCCGTGCCGCGTTGAGCGCCTTTTCGTATAGAGCGTTCGGAGAAGTACTAGACCACCGCTATGAAGGCGGGTGCTGACGTGCAGATCACGCGACTGAGGCTGCTCGGCTTCAAATCGTTCGTTGAGCCGACCGAGCTTGTCATCGAGAAGGGATTGACCGGCGTTGTCGGGCCCAACGGCTGCGGCAAGTCGAACCTGCTCGAAGCGCTGCGCTGGGTCATGGGCGAGACGTCCTACAAGTCCATGCGCGCCTCGACCATGGAGGACGTGATCTTCTCCGGGACAAACGCCCGGCCGGCCCGCAACATGGCCGAGGTCACGATCTCGATCGACAATGCCGCCCGCACAGCGCCGGCTGAGCTCAACGACGCCGACGTGCTGGAAGTCACGCGTCGCATCGAGCGCGATGCAGGATCAGCCTACCGGGTCAATGGCGGTGAGGTCCGTGCGCGCGATATCAAGCTGCTCTTCGAGGATGCGTCGACTGGTGCGCGCTCGCCGTCGCTCGTCCGCCAGGGCCAGATCGCCGAGATCGTCAATGCCAAGCCCGAGCAGCGCCGGCGCATCCTGGAAGATGCCGCGGGAATTGCCGGCCTCCACAGTCGCCGCCACGAGGCCGAGCTTCGGCTCAAGGCGGCAGAGGGCAATCTCGCCCGCGTCAACGACGTGCTCGGGCAGCTCAACAGCCAGATCGAGGCCCTGAAGCGCCAGACCCGTCAGGCACGGCGCTATCGCGAGCTTTCCGGTGAGATCCGCAAGGCCGAGGCGCTGCTGCTGCATCTCTCGTGGACCGCGGCCCAGACGGACGTCGTCGCCACGGAGGCGGCACTCTGGCAGGGTCTCGGCGCGCTCGCGGCGGCGACCGAGCGCGAAGCCGGTCTCGTCGCGGAGGAAGCCGAGCGCGCCGGCGCAATCGATCCGCTTCGCGAGGAGGAAGCGCGGCGCGGCGCGGCCCTCTCGCGCATCCGTATCGAGCAGGAGAATTTCGAGAAGGAGGCTCGCCGTCTCGCCGAGCGCCAGCAGGAGCTTGAGACTCGCGCCGAGCAGATGCGCCGCGATATCGAGCGGGAGCAGCAGCAGCTCGCTGAGGCGCGCGCGATCCTCGACCGGCTGGGCGCCGAAGCAGAGACGATCACCGCCGAGGTCGCGAATGGCCAGCGCGCGGAGGAGGCAACCCGTACCCGTCTCACCGATGCCGAATCGGCGCTCGGCGAAGCTTCTGCGCGGCTGGCCGAGGTTACGGCCCGTGCCATTGAAGCGCGCACACGGCGCCGCGGGCTAGAAAGCACGCACGCCGAGCGACTTGGCCAGGTCAAGCGGATCGAGCATCAGCTCGTGTCGCTCGCGACGCAGGCGCGTGAGATCGCCGGCCGGGCTCCGGATGCGGAGCGCCTGCAGCAGCTCACGGAGGCCGGCCAGCGCATCATGCGCGAGGCGGCAGCCATCGAGGAGGAAGCGCTTGCGGCCGAGGAGCGCGCTGCCGAACTCGCCATCGAACTCAGGGCGCGCGAGGAAGCAAGCCAGTCCGCGCTGCTGACGTCCGGCCAGCTCCGTACGGAGGTCGAGACGCTCGCCAAGCTTTTGGTGCCGATGCGAGATGACGGCCTGCCGCCGATGATCGACGAGCTGCGGGTCGCGCCTGGCTATGAGCGGGCACTCGGCGCGGCGCTGGGTGATGATCTCGACGCGCCAGCGGCGGACGAGGCGGATGTGCACTGGCGCCGCGTGGGGCGCGCTGCGGATGATCCGCCGCTCCCCGTCGGCGTGCATCAGCTGGCAGCGGAAGTCGATGCGCCGCCGGAGCTGGCACGGCGGCTGGCCCAGATCGGTGTTGTCGCGCGCGAGGACGGGCGGCTCCTGCAGCCCTATCTGCGCCCGGGTCAGCGGCTCGTGTCGCTTGAAGGTGATCTTTGGCGCTGGGATGGTTTCACGGTCGCGGCCTCGGCGCCGACGCCGGCAGCCGTGCGGCTTGCCGAGCGCAATCGCCTCGCCGAGCTCGAGGTGCTTGAGGATGCGGCGCGGCGCGAGTCCGACGACCTGACGTCGGCAGCGCGGACCGCGCGCGAGGTGCATCGTGTCGCGGAGAGCGAGGAGCGTCGCCTGCGTCAGGCGTGGCGCGAGACGCAGGCCGAGCTTGCCCGCACACGCGAGAAGCTCACGGTCATCGAGCGCCAGGCGCGCGAGACCGAGCAGCGGCTGGCCGCTGTCGCGGAGAACAGGACGGCAGCCGAGGCGGCCCTGGTCGAAGCCAAGGAGCGTCTCGCCGAGATCGAGACCGCTATCGCGGCGCTCGAAAATGACGATGCGCTCGAAGGTGAGGCCGCCGCGGCCGAGCGCGAGACGGCCGGTCATCGCGCGACGGTCGGGGAGATTCGGCAGGAACTTTCGCGCATAGAGCGCGACGTGCATGTCCGCGTGGAGCGGCTCAATGCCATCGAGGTCGAGCGCACGCGCTGGCAGGCGCGCTGCGAGGACGCCGGCAGCCATGTCGCGACGCTGAGTGCGCGCATGGGCGAGACCGAGGGCGAGCTTGCCGAGATGGCGGAGCTTCCGGCCGTGATCGAAGAGCAGCGCGTGAAGCTGCACGACCAGATACAGGCGGCCGAGACCGCACGCAGCGAAGCGGCGGATCGTCTGGCTGAGGCTCAATCCGCGCATCGCGAGAGCCAGCAGGCCCTCAAAGCCGCGCAGGCCGCCGTATCTGATCAGCGCGAGCAGCGCGCGCGCCTCGAGGCGAAGCTTGAAGCGGCGCGCAACAAGCGCGCGGACGAATCTCGTCGCATTCGCGAGACCATGGATTGCGCGCCGGAGGCCTGCCTCGCGCTTGCCGAGGTCGAGCCTGGCGCGGACTTGCCGTCGCTCTCCGACGTCGATCGCACGCTGCAGCGCCTCAAGACCGATCGCGAGCGGCTCGGCGGCGTCAATCTTGCTGCGGATGACGAGCTGCAGAAGATGAACGAGCAGTTCGCGACGATGGACCTCGAACGGCTCGACGTCGAGCAGGCGATCCAAAAGCTGCGCGGTGCCATCGGCCAGCTCAATCGCGAGGCTAAGAAGCGGCTCGGCGAGGCCTTCGATCAGGTCAACGGCCATTTCCAGCGCCTGTTCGGCACGCTGTTCGGCGGCGGTGAAGCGCGCCTCGAGATGATCGAGAGCGAGGAGGATCCGCTCGAAGGCGGCCTCGAGATCATCGCGCGGCCGCCCGGCAAGAAGCCTGCGACGCTGTCGCTGCTCTCCGGCGGGGAGCAGACGCTGACCGCTCTATCGCTCATTTTCGCCGTGTTCCTGACCAACCCGTCGCCGATCTGCGTGCTCGACGAGGTCGATGCGCCGCTCGACGACGCGAACGTCGATCGATTCTGCTCGATGATGGAAAGCATGGCGGGCGAGACCGAGACGCGCTTCCTCGTCATCACGCACCATCCCATGACCATGGCCCGCATGGATCGCCTGTTCGGCGTGACCATGGCTGAGCGCGGCATCTCGCAGCTCGTGTCCGTCGATCTCGCGACCGCCGAGCGGATCATCGAGAACGGCGGCGAAGGCGCTCAGGTAGGCGCCGCCTGAACTCTGCCACCGCTTGCGCCTGCCAACCCGCTCCTATATTCACGCGTGCGAATATTATGGTGCGCTGACGGCCGCTTCTGCGGCCGCAGTGTGCGGGCCGGGAGTGAGCAATGAGAGAAGCGATCGTTGAGAACGGCCCGCAGTGGCTGGCGATCGGCGGCCTCGTCATCGGCTTCCTCTTCGGCGCGCTCGTCTTCCGGACGAACTTCTGCACCATGGGCTCGGTCTCCGACATCGTGAACATCGGCGACTGGCGTCGCTTCCGCGCCTGGGTGCTCGCGGCGGTCACCGCACTCGCTGGTGCACAGACCCTCCACTGGCTCGGCGTCGTCGATCTCACGAAATCGATGTACCTCGGCTCGACTTTCAACTGGGTTGGGCACATCGCGGGCGGTCTCATCTTCGGTTTTGGCATGGTCTTCGCCGGCGGCTGCCCGAGCCGTAATCTCTCGCGCGCTGGCGGCGGTGATCTGCGCGCGCTGCTGACGCTCGTGATCATCGGCATCTCCGCCTACATGACTATTGGCGGCATTCTCGGCCCGGCCCGCGCGGCCATCGAGCAGGCAACCAGCATCGCGCTGCCGACAGCAACACAGGGCATCGGCGACCTTGTCGATCGCGCGCTGGCGCTCTCCGCGGGCTTCGGGCGCATTTTCGCCTCGTGGATCATCGTGCTCGCGGGGCTTGCGTACTGCTTCAAGGACGCCGAGTTTCGTTCGTCGCCCGTACATGTCCTGTCGGGCATCGGCGTCGGGCTCTGCGTCATCGCGGGCTGGGCGCTCACCGGTTTTGCCTTCGACGAGATGGCCGACCGCCCGACGGCGCCCATCTCGCTCACCTACGTTCGCCCGAGCGGCGACGCACTTGAATGGCTGCAACGCTACACGGCCGCGCCCATCCCAGGCTTCGGCGTCGCGACGGTATTCGGCGCGATCCTCGGCGCGTTCGTTGCCGCAAAGGCCATGGGGCGCTTCAGGATTTCGACCTTCTCCGATCGCGGCGACACGGTGCGCAGTCTGCTCGGCGCGACAATGATGGGCGTCGGCGGCGTGATGGCGCTCGGCTGCACGGTCGGGCAGGGCATTACGGGCGTGTCGACACTCGCGATCGGCTCTTTCATCACGTTCGCAGCGATCGTCGCTGGCGCCGTCGTCGGTCTCAAGGCTCTCGAGCGCTGGCTGATGTCCGAAGCCTGATCCTCGTTCCATCCTCGAAAGCAGAATGACCGGCCGCGAGGCCCGTCATTCCATTCGGGACCGCAATAGTCCGGCTCAGTACGTCTTCGCCTGCTCAACCTTGCCACCGCCGCGGATATCTTTGATCGCCTGCGCCGCAGCCGTGGCCAGCAGGCGCGCGTCATTGAGAACGGCGCAGAAGTGATAGCCCTGCTCGAAACGTGTGAGGGCAGTCTTCGGCCCGTCCGTATGCACGCCGGCAATGAGACCCTTCTCGTTGGTCTTGCGGGCGATGAACTTGATGGCCTCGATGATCTCGGGATCCGACGGATCGAGCGTCGGCGGCTTGCCGTGGGCCATCGAAAGATCTGACGGGCCGACGTAGACGCCGCTCAGGCCCTTCACGCTCAGGATCTCGTCGAGGTTCTTCAAACCGTCGCGCGTCTCGATCATCGCGAGCAGCAGCACTTCATCGTTGGCGCCCTGCCAGTAGTCGGCGCCACCGTACTGCACGGCCCGGTTCGGACCCATGGACCTGCCGCCGATCGGCGGATAGCGGCCATTGAAAACGAACTGCTCGGCTTCGGCCTTGTTGTTGATCATCGGGCAGATGATGCCGTACGCCCCGGCATCGAGCATCTTCATGATGATGCCTGCCTCGTTCCACGGCACGCGCGCCATCGGCACGGTACTGGTGGTCGAGATGGCCTGCATCATGCTGACCGCGGCCTGGAAATCCACGGGGCCATGCTGGAGGTCGATGGTCAGCGCGTCCCAGCCTTGGTGCGCCATGACTTCGGCGGAGTAGGCATTGGGAATCGCGAGCCAACCAGTGAGGGCACGCCCGCCCGCGGCAATTGTCTTCTTCAGCTCATTCTTGCGCATTGGGGGTGTCCTTCCCTGGGATTGTTTGTCGGGCGCGAGGTGGAAGCGGCCATGGGGGGGAATATAGCGCCCTCACCGTACCTTGGATCGTCAGTAATCGCATAGGCGGCTGGACGTCGCCGCTTTGATGGTGCGCGAGGTCAGTTCCCGCGCACGGTATCCCAGGTCCAGGTCATGATGCCCGTTATGATCGATAGGACGATCCGGGCGACGATCGTGAAGCCCATGAAGGCAAGCTGCCGCTCCTCCAGCAGGACACGGATCCAGTTGTTGTACTCGGGCGATAGCCCTCGTGTGATCAGCCAGGTCTTGAGACCGCTGGCCGCGTCGAGGATCTGGTTCATGGTGTCGGGATACTTGAGGAACACGAAGCCGAACGCGATGGCTCCGAGCACAAGCGAGAAAAAGATATTGCCGGTAGAAAGCAGCAATCTCCGCATGATCATGACAGCCCCTCCTGTCACTCGTTGTCGTGCTCCCCCCAACGCACTCTAGCCGCGATCGACGGCAGGCGGGAGAGCAAAACAGTCTGATTGGACGGAAAGAGCTGTCAGACGTCGAGATTGGCGACGCTCAGCGCATTCTCCTGGATGAACTCGCGCCGCGGCTCGACGACATCGCCCATCAGTTTGGAAAAGATCTCATCTGCCTCGTCAAGGTCGCCGATCTTCACCTGCAGGAGCGTGCGGGCCTCCTTGTCGAGCGTCGTCTCCCAGAGCTGCTCCGGGTTCATCTCGCCGAGACCTTTGTAGCGCTGCAGCGAGAGGCCCTTGCGGCCCGTCTCGTAAACAGCTTCGAGCAGCGCACGCGGACCGGAGACGGGCGTCTCGCCTTCCTTGCGCTTGAGAGACGCGGGCTTTCCGTAGATCTCCTGCAGATGCGCGCGGCGGTCATTGAGCCGGCGCGCCTCGACGGACTGCAGAAGCGATCGGTCGAGCGTGTGGCTCTCCGTGACGCCACGCACCTCGCGACGGAAGTTGTAGCCTTCATTGCCGAAACGGCCGCTCCAGCCCTTCTCGGTTTCCTCGGCGTTGGCATCGAGCTGCCTGGCGATCTCTTCGGCCTTCGCAGTGGCCGCCACGCCGGACAGCAACAGGTCGGTATCGAAGGCGCCTCCGATCGCCGCCTGCTCGACGACGAAGCGCGCGTAGCGCGAGTGCAAGTCGGTGATGACCCGAGATACAACCCGGGCCTGCTCGACGATATCGCGCAGATCGTTTCCTGTTCGCTGCTCTCCCGACCCGAGATGAAGGATCGCGCCTTCAAGCCCGGTTTCGATGAGATAGTCCTCGAGCGCGCGCTGATCCTTGAGATAGGTCTCGCTCTTTCCCTTGGCCACTTTGTAGAGCGGCGGCTGGGCGATGTAGAGGTGGCCCTTCTGCACGAGCTCCGGCATCTGACGGTAGAAGAAAGTCAGCAGAAGCGTGCGAATGTGGGCGCCGTCCACGTCGGCGTCCGTCATGATGATGATCTTGTGGTAGCGCAGCTTGTCCAGGTTGAAGCCGCCATCGTCGCCGCGGCCGATGCCGGTCCCGAGCGCGGTGATGAGCGTGCCGATCTCCTGGCTGGACAGCATCTTGTCCATGCGAGCGCGCTCGACGTTCAGGATCTTGCCGCGGATCGGCAGCACGGCCTGGAATTCGCGATTGCGGCCCTGCTTGGCGGAGCCGCCGGCCGAGTCGCCCTCGACGATGAACATCTCCGTCACCACGGGATCGCGGCTCTGGCACTCCGCGAGCTTGCCGGGGAGAGAATTGAGGTTGAGCGCGCCCTTGCGCGTGATCTCGCGGGCCTTGCGGGCAGCCTCGCGTGCCTGCGCGGCCTGCACGATTTTGTAGATGATCGTCTTGCTCTCGCGCGGATGCTCCTCGAACCACGCGGCGAGCTGCTCACCGACGATGCTCTCGACGATCGGCTTGACCTCGGACGAGACGAGCTTGTCCTTCGTCTGGCTCGAGAACTTCGGATCTGGCACCTTCACCGAAAGTACGCAGGTCAGGCCCTCGCGCGAATCCTCGCCCGTGAGGTCGACCTTTTCCTTTTTCGCGATCCCGCTCTCGTCCGCATACTTGTTGATGATGCGCGTCATCGCGGCGCGGAAGCCGGCGAGATGTGTGCCGCCGTCGCGCTGCGGGATGTTGTTCGTGAAGCAGAGCACGTTCTCGTGGTAGCTGTCGTTCCACCAGAGTGCGACCTCGACGGTGATGCCGTCCTTCTCCGAATTGACCATGATCGGATCGGTGAGGCCTTCGAGCGGCTTCTTGGAGCGGTCGAGGAACTTCACGAAAGCTGCCGTGCCGCCGTCATAGACGAGCACCTGCTGCTTGACGTCGGCGTGGCGCGCATCCGTCAGCACGATCTTGGCCCCGGAGTTCAGGAACGCGAGTTCGCGCAGGCGGTGCTCGAGCGTGCCGTAGTCGAACTCGATCATCGTGAACGTGTTGGGGCTCGGCAGGAAGGTGACTTCAGTGCCTTTTTGTCCAGGCGCATCGGCGACCACCTTGAGGGGGGCCACGGGTACGCCGTCGTGGAACTCGATGAAATGCTCTTTGTCGTGGCGCCAGATGCGCGCCTTGAGCCAGGTCGAGAGCGCGTTCACGACGGACACGCCGACGCCGTGCAGGCCGCCGGAGACCTTGTAGGAGTTCTGGTCGAACTTGCCGCCCGCGTGCAGCTCGGTAAACACGATCTCGGCCGCCGAGCGTTTGGGGTCCTGGTCGTCGTCCTGCTTTATGCCGACCGGGATACCGCGGCCGTTGTCGCGTACCGTCACCGAGCCGTCGGCGTTCAGCGTGACGTGGCATTCCGTGCCGAAGCCGGCCAGAATTTCGTCGATCGCGTTGTCGACGACCTCGTAGACCATGTGGTGCAGGCCAGAGCCGTCATCCGTGTCGCCGATGTACATGCCCGGGCGCTTGCGCACGGCGTCGAGCCCCTTGAGCATCTTGATGGCGTCCTCGCCATAGTCATCAGCGCCGTTGCGCTCTGGAGCCGGCGTAGCCGTCATGTCAGTGGTGTCCTGGAGGTTCTGTATTTGCTGGAAATTCTTATACCACGAAGCGGTGCGGGAAGGGTGCGAAATCGTACGCTCTGCGACATGATTTCCAGCGCTAAAATGATAGCAAAATCAGATGTTTATGCGAGGTTCAATGCGCGCCTACGGAGTTACCCCTACCGGGGTGCTCAAAGCTCGCCCAAAGTGAGTCTCTGGGCGCGTTCGCCGAGCGCCGCAAAGGCCTCCTGATCCGTGCCCGTCATCCAGGCCTGAGTGCCGATTGAGACGACTTCGTCGAAGAGCGCGGCGCGGCGTGCGGCATCGAGATGAGCGGCGATCTCGTCGAGCAGCAGGATCGGCGCGGCGCCTTGTCGGCGCTCTGCCATGAGCTCGGCGTGGGCGAGGATCAGCCCGACCAGCAGCGCCTTCTGCTCGCCCGTCGAGCATTGGCGCGCCGGCGCATCCTTGGGTCCATGGCCGACCACGAGATCACTACGATGGGGGCCATCGAGCGCGCGGCCGGCGGCCCGGTCGCGCTCGCGGACGCCGGCGAGCGTGCGGGCATAGGCATCTTCGACCTCGACGGCGGGACGCTCGACCAGGGCCGCTTCGAGATCACCTTCGAGCTCCAGTTTCGCCCAGGGAAAGGCTGAAGCCGTCGCACGGTCGCGTCGAGCGTCGATCATGGTCGCGAGCGCGGTCACCGTCTGCGCGCGGGCGGCAGCAATGGCAACGCCCGTCTCCGCCATGACGATCTCGAGGCCGCCGAGACGCGCGTTCTCGCGCACGCCTTCTTCGAGCAGACGATTGCGCTGGGCCATGGCGCGCTCGAAGTGGTTGACTCGGGTGCGGTAGCCTGGATCGAAGCAGAGGATCATGCGGTCGAGAAAGCGGCGGCGGTCGCCGCCCGCGCCCGTGAAGAGGCCGTCCATGGCCGGCGTGAGCCAGACCATCTCGACATGCTCGGCAAGCACGCCGGAGCCGCTCTGTGGTTCGCCGTCGATCCGGACGGTGCGGCCTGTGCGATTGGACGCCGCGCTGGCGCCCGTCAAACCCGTGCCGATGTCGACCGGGCCGATGGGTGTGTGAACGCGCGCTGCGACAGCCCAGGCATCGGCGCCGCGACGTGCGATCTCGGGATAGGGTGCGCGCCTGAGACCCTGGCCGGGTGCCAGCAGTGAGATCGCCTCGATCAGGTTGGTCTTTCCGGCGCCGTTCGGACCCGTCAGAACGACGGGGCGGGCGTCGAACGTCTGGGAGAGGCGCGCATGATTACGGAAATCGGTGAGCGTCAGGCGCTCGACCCATACGCGCGCGCCGGCTCGTGCTGGCGCCATGGTGGAAACGTCGGCCATGCCTTCGTGTGTCGTCACACTCGCATCGGCATCAGGACGTACAGGGCGCTCTCGTCGCCGACGTCCTTCAGGATGGTCGGCGAGCCCGGATCGGAGAGCAGGAACTTCAGCGAGTCGCTCTCCAGCTGGCCCGAAATATCGAGCAGATAGCGTGCATTAAAGCCGATCTCCATGGCGGGCGCGGAGAACTCTGCCTCGACCTCTTCGGTGGCGCTGCCGCCGTCCGGGTTGTTCACGGAGAGGACGAGCTTGCCCGGCGCGATGTTCAGCTTGACGGCGCGCACGCGCTCGCTCGCGATCGTGGAGACGCGATCGACGGCGCCCATGAATACCTGGCTGGAGACCTCGAGCACCTTGTCGTTGGACTGCGGGATGACGCGGCCGTAGTCGGGGAACGTGCCGTCGACGAGCTTCGACGTCATGGTGATCGGGCCGATCTCGACACGCACCTTGGCCGTCGAAACCTCGACGCGCACCGGCGCATCGCTCGCCTCGATGAGGCGGTAGAGCTCATGCACGGTCTTGCGCGGGATGATGATGCCCGGCATCCCATCGACGCCGGATGGTGGCGGGAGGTCGAACTGCGCGAGCCGGTGGCCGTCGGTCGCGACGGCGCGCAGGCTAGGCTTGCCCCCGGTCTTCGCGGGATGCAGGTAGATGCCGTTGAGGTAGTAGCGCGTCTCCTCCGTCGAGATGGCGAAGCGCGTTTTCTCGATGAGGCGCTTTAGGTCGCCGGAAGCGATCTCGAAGCTGTGCGACATCTGCCCGGCGGCAAGGTCCGGGAAATCGTCGGCCGGCAGCGCCTGGAGTGCGAAGCGGGCGTGGCCTGCGGTGATCGTGACGCGCTCGCGCTCGGGCTCGCGCTCAATGCGGATCTGCACGCCGTCGGGGAGCTTGCGCACGATGTCGTGCAGCATGTGCGCGGGCACCGTCACGGCGCCGGGTGTCGCGACATTTGCGGAAACGCTCTCGATCACCTCGCGCTCGAGGTCGGTCGCCTTGAGTTGGAGACCCTCGGCGTTGGCCCGAAGGAGGACATTGGAAAGGATCGGAATGGTCGTGCGCTTCTCGACGACGCTCGCGACATGGCCGAGTGCCCGCAGAAGGTCGCCACGTTCGATGACAAACCGCATATTGAATCCCACCTAAACCAACAGTCGTGCCATCGAATCGCAGCCAGAGGACAGAGACAGCAAAACCCCCGACGCACATACTTGCATGCCGAGCCCGCCACGATTCGTTGCCGCTCAAACTTGGACTTCCCAGGCCCGTTTGGCAAGCAGAACGGCGCCTTTGCCCCAGGGTGCTTAGACGCGAGGCGCCCCGGTCAGGAGCCGCTGCGGGCCATGAACGCCGTGGACCAGAGACGGACCACGCCGTCCGCCCCGGCCGATGCGAGCGTCGCACCGTCGGGGGCGAAGCTCAGGGCGCGCACCTCGCCAGATTGGCCGCCGAACGTGCGGGGCGGTCTTGGGCGGTTCATGTCCCAGAGGCGTACGCGCCCATCCCGTCCGGCTGTGGCGAGCCACCGCCCATCGCTCGAGAAAGCGAGTGCGGACGCGGCCCCTTGGTGGGCCTGGATGGAGCGTTCGAGGCGGCGGGTCGTCAGGGACCAGATGCGGACGTTGCCGGCAAGGTCACCCGAGGCGAGGCGGCGGCCATCAGGGGTGAAGGCGAGCGTCACAACATACTCGCGATGCCCGCTATAGGTCCGCGTCTCGGCGAGCGTCTCTGCATTCCATGTGCGGACTGTGCGGTCGGCACCGCCGGAGGCGATCACTTGCCGCGCGGGCGAGAACGCGACGGCCTGTACGGCATTCTCGTGGCCGTCGAAGACATGTACGGGCAGGACGGGCGTGCGGGCATCCAGCAGCGTGATTTTCCAGTCGTGACCGGCGGCGAGTATGCGCTCCGGTGAGCCCGCGAACGATACGGACCAGATGTCAGCTTGGTTGCGCTTGAAGGAGGCGACGCGCAGGCCGTACTCGATATCCCAGAGGCCAACGCGGCCCTCCTTGTGGCCGGTGACGATGCGTGTCGTCCCGACGGCGAGGGAGGTCGGCGCGCCGGCGTCGAGATCGATGCTGCGAAAGAGCGTTCGTGTGCCGCTCTGCCAGATCTTGAGCGTGGCGTCCTCGCCCACCGTGACGATGAAACGCCCGTCGGACGTGTGGCCGACGCCCGTTATGCCCCCCTTGTGGCCCTTGATCTCGCCGATGGGCGTCGATGCGACCACGCCGCTCGAGAGCGTGCCGGCTCCATGCCGTACCTCGCGCGGCAACGCGTTCTGATAGGCGACGGCAAGCCAAGCAACGCCGAAACCGATCGCGGCCTTCACCAGAATAGGGCGGCGCCACCAGCTTCTCTTCTTCTTGGCCTTCTCGGGCTTCGGCGCGCGGCGCGGCACCAGAACAGGCAGATTCGCTTTGGGCGGCTCGGCGACCGCGACGGCTGCCGCCGGTGCCGCGGCGGAGGCTTTCACCGGCACTGCCAAAGGCGGCGCTTCGACCGGTTCCTTGGCCTTTGCTTCTGCACGGCGCGCGCGCCATTCACTGAAGAGCGCGGCCACTTTTCCAGCCGAGACCGGGCGGTCTGCAACGTCGATCGACGCCGCCGTTTCGACCTCGGCAGCGGCTTTCACCGAAGCCTTTTTGGCCTCTTTGGCAGCTTCCTTGGCTTCCTTGATGATCTTCGGAACGGCGGCTTCGCTCTCTTTAAACTTTGCGGCGGCCTTGGCCTTTGGCTTCGGAGTCGCGCTGTCCGCCGTTCGGATTTTTACTGGCTCGGGCGCTGCGGGAGCAGGCTCTTCTGCGCTTTCCGACTTTGAGGGCGGGGCCAGAAGCTGCTTGCGCCAAGCATCGATCGAGCGTGGTCGCGCCGTGATGTCGAGAGCGAGCGCGGTGTCGATCGCCGCGAGAAATCCCGGCCGATAGGAGCTGATGGCTGCGTCGCGCGCGGGCACGAGCTCATCGGCGACCATACGCGACGGCGCATCCGGCGGGCGCTTTCCCGTCACGGCCTGATAGAGCGTAGCGCCGAGAGAATAGATGTCCGTCCACGGGCCCTGCTGGCGCGCGTTCGTCGCGTACTGCTCGTAGGGGCTGTAGCCGGGCTTTACCAGCGCCGACACGGTGCGCGAGTGCTGGGCAATGTCGTTCCGCGCGGAGCCGAAGTCGATCAGAACGGGCGAGCCGTCATTGCGGATGATGATGTTGTCCGGCGCGATGTCGCGATGCAGGAAGTCCGATGCATGGATGAGCGACAGCGCATCGAGCAGCGGCGGGACGATACGATCGAGCTCGTGCTGGCGCGGCGCCCGGCCGAGCGCCTTGAGCCAGGCCTTGAAGCTCTTGCCGTCCTCGTAGTGCAGAACGATGAAGCCGGAATTGGCCTCGCGGAAGAAGCGATAGACGCGGACGATATTCGGGTGGTCGAAGCGGGCGAGCGTGCGCGCCTCATCGAGGAAGCGGTCGAGCCCCCACTGGTAATCGCCGGTACAGTCCTCGGAGCGGGGCTGCGCGCCTTGCCTCGAATCGCGGATAGCGAAATCGACCGGAAAGTATTCCTTGATCGTGACCATCCGTGCGAGGGGGACTTCCTCGGCGAGATAGGTGATGCCGAAGCCTCCGGCGCCGAGGACGCGCTCGACGCGATAGTCCTCCGCGAGGCGCGTCCCTTCAGGCAGTGCGGCGAGGTTCGTCATTTCCGTGGCCGCGGCACGCAAAAACAATCACTGCCGGCGAGATCGCCGCGCGTGCTCGATCTCGCACGTCCTGTGCCCGTCGTTGCCCTCACGGAACCCCGGCCTCCGCGTTTGTCGGCAAGAATCAAAGTCAGGTGACCGAATCCCTCCCGGAAGTGGCCATAAGCAGCGTCGATTTGCCGGCAACAATGTGGCGGAAGCGCGGGCAAACGACGCCAAGTCTAGGGCCGCAGATATCCAGCAGATGAACAGGTAATTCAGCCTGCATTCAGACGATGCGCACTAATTTCGTTATCAGCGCTGGGAGAATGGTATCACTTCAAAGGAGTGACGAATGAAACGAACGCTTCTGGCTGCAGTATTGGGCGGCCTTATTACATTGGTGGGCGGCGCGGTTACCACGCAAGCGGCTCCGATTACGGTGCCGAAGAGCACCGAGGCCGGCGCAAGTCTTGTGCAGACTACCGGTGGGGGCTATCACTACCGGCGCCATTGGCATCGGCGCCACTGGCATCGACCGGCTGTACGGTGGCACGAACACTACTACGCGCCCCGTCGCTACGTACGTCGCCACTATCACGTCCGGCCGTACGATTGGCGCTGGTCGGACCGCTACCACCACCGTCGCCACTATTACTAAGCCTACAGTTTGATTGAACGGGCGGCCGGTCGACATTCCGTCGGCCGGTCGTCCTTTTTTCGCGGATGGCGGCTTCCACTGCCAGGCGCGATGGCGTGCACTGCGCGCTTAGGGCCCATGCGCGCGCGGCCTTCAGCGTCCGTCGCGTTTGCCGCTGCCTGTCGTGCTGCTAATGTGCCGGCCTGATTTTGGCGGAAGCGGAGATGGCACGGGCATGGCGACGATTGCACGGCGGGCCCCGGTTGCGAGCGATGCCCTTGAGCGCCTCAAGAACGTCGTCGGCCCGGCGGGAACGATTGATGATCCCGCGGACATTGCACCCTATTGCCGTGCATGGCGCGGCATCTGGGTGGGCGAGTCGCCACTTGTCCTGCGCCCCTCGAATGTGGAGGAGGTTGCCGCGCTGGTGCGCATCTGCGCCGAGACGGGTACGGCGATCGTGCCTCAGGGCGGGATCACCGGACTGACCGGCGCCAGCCAGCCGCATGACGACCGCAGCGAGGTGATCATCTCGACGCAGCGCATGCGCCGCATCCGCGCCATTGACACCGCGAACGACACCATGACGGTCGATGCCGGTGTCATCCTCAAGGAAATCCAACAGGCGGCGTCCGACGCAAATCGCCTCTTTCCGCTGAGCCTCGGCGCTGAGGGCTCTTGCCAGATCGGCGGCAACATCTCGACCAATGCCGGTGGCAATCAAGTGCTGCGCTACGGCAATACGCGCGCGCTCGTTCTCGGACTCGAAGTCGTGCTGGCGAACGGCGAGATTTGGAATGGCTTGCGCGGCCTGCGCAAGGACAACACCGGCTACGACATGAAGCAGCTCTTCATCGGCGCCGAAGGCACGCTCGGCATCATCACCGGTGCGACGCTGCGCCTTTTCCCCAAGCCGAGCGATGCGATCAGCGCCTTCATCGGCATTACCAGCCCAGCTGCTGCAGTCGAACTTCTCTCGCTGCTGCGCGGCAAGCTCGGCGAATCGATCTCAGCCTTCGAGCTGCTGCGTCGCCAGATCATCGACCTTTTGCTGACCGGCGTGCCCGGACACAGCGACCCCATGGCGGGCGTGCATCCGTGGTACGTGCTCATGGAAGTCGCCGGCCAGGGCGAGCCCGGCACGCTCAACGCGCCACTTGCGGATGCGCTCGGCGCCGCCATGGAGGCGGGCCTCGTGCAGGACGCGATGATCACCACCTCCGGTGAGCAGGCGCGCAAACTCTGGAAGATGCGCGAGGATCTTGCCGAAGCGCAGAAGTCTGCTGGCGGGTCGATCGCGCACGACATCTCGGTGCCGCTCTCGCGCATTCCGGAATTCATCGAAAGGGCCGATGCGGCTGTCGAGAAGGCCTACCCCGGCGTGCGCCATTGCTGCTTCGGGCACGTCGGCGATGGCAATCTCCACTACAACCCCATCCGTCCGGTCGACTGGACGTACGAGCGGTTCCATGCCGAGTATCCGAACATGAACAAGATCGTGCACGACATCGTCGTGTCGCTCGGCGGCTCGATCAGCGCCGAGCACGGCATCGGTCGCCTGCGCATGGAGGAGAACTACCGCTACAAGAGCCCGGTCGAGATCGGCATGATGACGGCCGTGAAGAAGGCGCTCGATCCCAAGAACATCATGAACCCGGGCAAGGTGCTGCGCGCCTGAGGCGCACATCGTAACGCCCGTCGCATCCAAGAAACGGAGGAAATGGTATGGCACGCATCGGCTTCATTGGCCTCGGCAACATGGGCTTGCCCATGGCCGGCAATCTCGTCAAAGCGGGCCATCAGGTCCTGGGCTTCGATCTCGTCACGTCGAACGTCGAGAAAGCGGTTGCCCGTAAAGTCGAGAAGGCGAAGGACGCCGCCGAAGCAGCCAAGGGCGCGGACTGCGTGATCACGATGCTGCCGGCTGGCAAACACGTGCTCGAAGTCTGGGGCGGCGGGCTGCTCGCTGCGGCCAAGCCCGGTACGATCTTCATCGACTGCTCGACGATTGATGTGGCGTCCGCGCGCAAGGCGCACGAGATGGCGGCGAAGGCGGGAATGCTCTCGCTTGATGCGCCCGTCTCGGGTGGCGTCGGCGGCGCGGAAGGCGCGACGCTCACGTTGATGGTCGGCGGCACCAAGGAAGCCTTCGCCAAAGGCCAGCCGATCCTCTCGGGCGTTGGCAAGAAGGTCGTGCACTGCGGTGATCCCGGTGCCGGCCAGTCGGCCAAGATCTGCAACAACATGATGCTGGCCATCACGATGCTCGGCACGTGCGAGGCCTTCAATCTCGCCGAGAAGCTCGGGCTCTCGCACGAAGCGCTCTTCGATGTGGCCTCGACCTCGTCCGGCCAGAGCTGGGCGGTGACCACGTATTGCCCGGTGCCGGGACCTGTGCCGACCTCGCCCGCCAACAACCATTACAAGCCGGGCTTCGCGGCAGCTCTCATGCAGAAGGATCTCGGGCTCGCGCAGGAGGCTTCGCGCAGTGCCGGCGCCTCGACGCCCATGGGCGCGGCGGCAAGCCAGCTCTACAACCTGTTCGTCTCGCAGGGTCACGGCGGGGATGACTTCTCCGGCATCATGAACATGATCCGCGGAAAGGCCTGAGCCATGGCAAACATCGCATTCATCGGCCTCGGTAACATGGGCGGCCCGATGTCGGCCAACCTGGTCAAAGGCCAGCACAAGGTGCGTGGTTTCGATCTCGTCGCGGATCTGCGCGCCGCGGCGGAGCGTGACGGTGTCCAGATCGCGTCGTCCGCTCAGGATGCCGTGAAAGGCGCCGAGGTCGTCATCACGATGCTGCCGGCCGGCGCGCATGTGCTGAGCGTCTGGCGCGACATTATCGAGACTGTGCCGGCCGGCGCGCTGATGATCGATTGCTCGACGATCGATGTCGCGAGTGCGAAGGAAGCGCATGCGATCGCCGCGGCGCGAGGGCTCGACGTCGTCGATGCTCCAGTGTCAGGCGGCACGGTCGGTGCCAAGGCTGCAACGCTGACGCTGATGGTCGGCGGAACGGATGGTGCGGTCTCGCGTGCGCGGCCGATACTCGAAAAGGTCGGCGCCAAAGTCGTGCATTGCGGCGGCGCTGGGTTGGGTCAAGCCGCCAAGATCTGCAACAACATGATGGCCGGCATCAATATGGTGGCGGCGTCCGAAGGTTTTGCGCTCGCTGAGCGCCTCGGTCTCTCGGCACAGTCGCTGTACGATGTCGTCTCGACATCATCCGGCCAGTCGACCGCGGCGACCTCGTATACTCCGGTGCCGGGACTCTCGGAGCGCGCCGCTTCCAACAACGACTACAAGCCGGGCTTCGCGCTTGCACTCATGCTCAAGGACCTGAAACTCGCGCAGGCTGCGGCGGCTTCTGTCGGCGCGACCAGCCCGATAGGCGCGCTCGCCGTGCAGCTCTATGCACTGCACGCCCTCGCTGGCCACGACGAGAAGGATTTCTCGCACATCTACACAATGATCCGCGGCGCCGGCAAATAGCGGCGACCAAACGCGCGAACCGGGAGGATGATCAATGACGACGATCGACTACTACATGACGCTGAACAGCCCGTGGACCTATCTCGGCTCGGCGCTGTTCGGCGAGATCGCGGCGCGGCACAAGGCCACTGTCCGCATCAAGCCGACCAAGTACGGCGAGGTCTTTCCGAAGACGGGCGGCCTGCCCCTGCCGAAGCGCGCGCCCGAGCGGCGCGCCTACCGCATGATGGAGCTGAAGCGCTGGCGTGAGTTCCGTGGCCTGCCGATCAACCTCGAGCCCAAGCACTTTCCTTCCGACGAAACGCTCGGCAGCCGCTTGGTGATTGCCGCGGCGCTGCAGGGCAAGGATGCGTGCCGGCTGGCGCAGGAGCTGGGCCGTTCCGTCTGGGAGCTCGAAGAGAATCTCGGTGAGGAAGCGGTCGTTGCTGCTGCGGCCAAGCGCGCGGGTCTCGATGCGGCGGCGATCCGCAAGGCCGGTCCCTCGGATGAGGAGCTCGATCGCATCCACAACCAGAATACGGCCGAAGCCCTCGAGCGTGGCGTCTTCGGGGCGCCGAGCTACGTGCTTCCTTCCGGCGAGTTCTTCTGGGGGCAGGATCGGCTCGAGTTCCTCGATCGCGCGCTGGCCAAGGGTTAGCACGGCCGCGTGGATCCAGCGCTCTCGTTGCAGCGATCAGGGGCCAACATGCCGGTCGATCTGCTGACGGACGGCACGTTCGTCGTGTGACGGAGCTGCCAGGTGTCCGCGCTGAGGCACAGCGCGAGGTTCGCCATCACGAGGAGCAGCGCAAAGCAGGCCGGCATCTCCAGGGTCGACATGGTGGCTCTCCGCCCTAGTTCATTTGCAATCTAGGGTTGCATTAATTGATCGCGCTTGCCAATTGCGTGTATTCCATTGGTGAAGCAATGGTTTCGCCGACGCGCGCGGTTTGATGGATCGCGATCCGCGGCCATGCCGTTGCAAGGTGCGTGACCGGCGACGCGACGCGTGCGACAGGTGATGTCCATCGTCTTGACCGAGGAGCACCCATGAAGCTCATCGTCCGTGCGAACGATCCCGTGCTTATCAGCTTCGTAGAGGCCCTGTTTCGCGAGGCCGGCATCGCCCTGCATATCGCCGACACGCACATGAGCGTTCTGGAAGGCTCGATCGGTGTGCTCCCGCGGCGCGTGATGGTGCTCGAGGAGGACTGGCCGCGCGCGATAAAGATCCTCGAGGATGCGGATCTCGGCCAATGGATCGTGCGCGACGGTAAGGGGCTGAAGGAGAGGCCCGAAGGCGGGGCTTGATTATGGAAGGCGCAGGCACGCTGACCTCCGACGCATTTCTCGGCGGTGCGCTCGACATTCTGCAGCCAGCGAACGGCTACCGCGCCGGTCTCGATGCCGTCCTGCTCGCGGCAGCGTGTGGCGCCAGGAGTGGCGAAGGCGCGCGGCTGCTGGATGCGGGCGCCGGTGTCGGCGTTGCCGGTCTCTGCGTGGCGCGCCGCGCAGAGGATGCGCACGTGACGCTCGTCGAGCGCGAGCCGGCGCTCGCGGATATAGCGCGGGAGAACATCGCACGAAATGGGCTTGGAGCGCGTGCCCGGGTCGTCGAGTTGGATGTCACCGAGGGCGGCGCCGCCATCAATCGCTCGCTTGAAACTGCAGCGGGCGTGAGCGCGGGCGAATTCTCGCATATCATCGCCAATCCACCGTACTTCGCCGAAGGGCGCGCGACGCGGCCGCCTGCTGACCTGAAAGCCGCGGCGCATCAGATGAGCGATGGCGCGCTCGACCAGTGGTGCCGCTTTCTCGCGACAGCGGCGGCAGGCGATGGCCTCGTGACGGTCATCCATCGCGCGGAAGCGCTGGGCGCGCTTTTGGATGGCCTAGGCCGGCGGTTCGGGGCCTTACGCGTGCTGCCGCTCTACCCACGCACGGGAGTTGCGGCGCACCGCGTGATCGTCCAGGGGCGCAAAGGCAGCCGGGCGCCATTGAGCCTTCTTTCCGGCGTGGCGCTTCATGGCGATGGCAATGCCTTTGTCCCAACCATCGATGCCGTCCTGCGCCACGGCGCGGTACTCGACTGGTAAAGCCGACGCTCGGTCGAACGCTTGGCCGCGCTCTCAAGAGCCGCTATGCTTGTGGGAACGGTGGCGTGCAGTGTGCGCCCCGCACTCCACGGCGCCTCCAGCGCCAGCATTCAAGCCAAACCGGGAAGGATCCGCATCATGGCCATCAAGGTCGGTGACAAGCTGCCGGACGCGAGTTTCAACACCATGAGCCCTGAGGGCCCGAAGCCGATGACGACGGCCGATGTTTTCGACGGCAAGAAGGTCGTCCTCTTCGCGGTGCCCGGCGCATTCACGCCGACGTGCCACAACACGCATCTTCCCGGCTTCATCCAGATGGCCGGTGACATGAAGTCCAAGGGCATCGACACCATCGCTTGCGTCTCGGTCAATGACGTGTTCGTTCTCAACGCCTGGGCGAAGCAGACGGGCGCCGAGGGCAAGATCCTCTTCCTCGCCGATGGCTCGGCGGACTTCACGAAGAAGATCGGCCTCGAGTTCGATCTCACCGCCCGCGGTCTCGGTGTGCGTTCGCGGCGCTACTCGATGGTGATCGAGAACGGCGTCGTGAAATCCATGAACCTCGAGGAAGGTGCGACGGTCGACAAGTCGAGCGCGGCGACGGTTTGCGGGATGCTCTGAGCATCCCTGGATCCGACGGACCAAAGCAAAACGGCCGGGGGCTGCACCCCGGCCGTTTTTATTTGTGGACTTCGGTGCGCGCGGTGGGTTCAGGATCCTGCCTTGCGCTTCCAGCGCTCGGCGAGCGTACCGACGACGCCCTTCGGCATGTAGATGATGAAGAGCACCAGCAGCAGGCCGTAGATGAAGGTATCGAGTGCCAGCGCGCTTTGGCCGAGAATCTTGCTCAGCGTCTCGGAGCCGCGCAGGCCGACGCGCAGCGTTTCCGCGAGCACCTGCGTGAAGACTGCGCCGAAGGTTGGCCCGAACAGCGACCAGATCCCGCCCGCGATGACTGCGAACACGATGTTGAGCGAGACGCCGAGGCCGGCGATCGTGTCGGGACCAATGTACATCTGGTACTGGCCGTAGATGGCGCCACCAAACGCGCACATGGCCGACGAGAGTGCCGTGATCTTCAGCTTCTCGCGCGTCACGTTGATGCCGACCGACGCGGCTGCGTCCTCGTCCTGCGAGGCGGCGTCGAGCGCGTAGCGATCCATGCTCCGGTCGACTTTGATCCAGATGGCGAGGCCGATGAGCCAGACGGCGAGAACGATGTAGTAGGCGAGCACGCGGTTCGGCTCGAACTGGAAGGCGTAGAGCGAGAGGCCATCGCCGTAGCGCGCCGGCTGCGTGCCGAGTGAACCACCCGTCCAGTCGCGCAAGCCGACGATGCACAGCCGGACGAACTCCGTGAAGGCGAGGGTCAGCAGGGCGAAGTAGTGCCCCGTGATCCGCAGCCGAAAGCACGGATATCCGACGAGCACGCCTGCGATGGTCGCAACGACCATGGCGACGGGAATGCCGATCCACGGCGTAATACCGGCGAAGTTCCACAGCAGCACGGTGACGTACGCGCCGATGCCGGTAAACGCGCCGTGGCCGAGCGAGGTGAGTCCGAAGCGGCCCATCAGGGACCAGCCGGTGTAGATGAACGCCCAGATTAGGATCTGGATGACGAGGTGAAGGTAATAGCGATCCGTTCCCGGGAAGATCAGCTTGATCAGCACGGGAAGCAGCAGCAGAACGACAAGCCCGATCGCCCCGGCGATGTGCTTTTGGGTGATCATGACTTGGCTCCGAAGAGGCCCTGCGGCCGGACGAAGATGACGAGCATGAAGAACAGGAAGGCGACTGCGTAACCCCATTCGGTGGCGACGCACGAGCCGCCGATGGTGATGAACTGCGCGATGATGAAAGCGGCGACGAAACCGCCGACCATGTTGCCGAGGCCGCCGAGCACGCAGATCATGAATGTGAGCGGGCCGAACTGAAGACCGATCTGCGGATAGATGTCGTACTGAAGGACCATCAGGCAGGCGGCGAGCCCGGCAAGACCGCCACCGATCGCCGAGGTCGCGAGATAGACCTTCTTCTGATCGACGCCCATGAGCGGCATGATCTGGCGATCCTGCGAGATCGCGCGGATTGCCGTGCCGATGTAAGTCCGCGTCAGGAACTGCCAGAGCACGATCATGGCGCCGAGCGCCACCGCGAAAGTAATGATACGGCTCCAAGCAAAGCTCATGTCGCCGAAGTTCACCGAGCCTAGGCGGATGCCGAGGTTGCGGAACTCGATACCGAAAGCCATCGTAGCGGCCGCCTGCAGCAGGAACAGCACGCCGCCCGTCACCAGAAGCTGGTTGATCGGCGGCTGATCGAGCACGGGTCTGATGACGAGATAGTGGAGCAAGGCGCCCGAGCACGCGACGAGCCCGATAGCGAGCAGGAAGGCGAGCGGCAATGGCAGCCCCAACACCTGCACGAAGTAGAAGATCGCATACATGCCGATCATGACGAGCTCGGCGTAGCAGATCCAGACGACGTCGATCACGCCGAAGATGAGATTGAGCCCGAGTGCCAGGAGAGCGAGCAGTCCCGCCAGCAGCACGCCGTTGATCAGCGCCTCGACAAAGAAGATGTCGAGCGAGCAATCGAGACTTGAGAAAAACCCGAACATCATCTTCTCCCTCGCGACCGGCTCGGCTGCCGGCCGTCAACCCCTTGGAATTCTCTTCGGCGCGCCCGCTCAGATACCCATATACGCCTTGCGAATCTCGTCGCTGGCAGCGAGCTCGGCGGCGCTTCCCGACTGCACCATGCGGCCGACCTCGAGCAGGTAAGCCCGGTCGGCGACCTTGAGCACCTGTGAGACGTTCTGCTCAACGATCAGCACAGTGTAGCCCTCGGCACGTATGCGGCGGACGAGTTCGAAGACCTGCTGGACGATGACCGGCGCAAGGCCCATCGAAGGTTCGTCGAGCAGCACCAGCTTCGGCTTGCTCATGAGCGCGCGCGCGATTGCGCACATCTGCTGCTCGCCGCCGGACATGGTGCCGGCAAACTGGCTGCGACGCTCCTTGAGGCGCGGAAAGAGACCGTAGACATAGTCGAGCCGCTCGGAGAAGTGTGCGCGTGCCGATGGAATGAAGGCGCCGAGGCGCAGGTTGTCCTCGACTGAAAGACGGGGGAAGAGTCGGCGGCTCTCCGGCACGTGCGCAATGCCGAGCTCGACGACCTTGTGCGGCGCCGTAGCGCGCAAATCCGTGCCTTCCATGGTCATTGCACCCGCGGACGCCGGCAGCATCCCCGAGATGACGCGCATGAGCGTGGTTTTGCCGGCACCGTTGGCGCCGATCACAGCCACCGCCTCACCGGCGTTGACCTGCATCGATATGCCGAACAGGGCCTGGAAGGCTCCGTAACCCGCATCGATGTTCTTGAGGTCCAGCATCTGAGCCCGCCCTGAAGTCAGTGATCCGTTTCGCCGAGGTAGACCTCGACGACGCGTTTGTCCGTCTGCGCCTCTGCGGGCTTGCCGTCGAAGATCTTCTCGCCATGATCGAGGACGACTACGCGGTCCACGACGCGCATGAGCACACCCATGATGTGCTCGACCCAGACGATCGTGATGCCCTTCTCCTTGCGGATGCGCTCCAGCATGTCTGCGGCCTGGTCCATCTCGCTGTGATCGAGGCCGTTGAGGCTCTCGTCTGCGAGCAGAAGGCGGGGGCCGGTCGCCAGCGCGCGGGCAAGCTCGAGCTTTTTGAGCGCAGCTGCGCCTAGTCCGTCAGTGCTGGTATACGCGTCGGTCGGCAGGCCGACCATGGCGAGCGACTCTTCCGCCTTGGCCCAGCATTGCGCGCGCGAGAGTTTGGCGTTCGCGCCGAAGTGCGCCGACAGCGCGACATTCTCGAGCAGCGTGAGATTGCGAAACGGGCGCGGGATCTGAAACGTGCGGGCAATGCCCTTGTGGCAAACTTGGTTGGCGGCGAGGCCGCCGATCTCGCCGCCTTCGAAGGCAATCGAGCCAGCGGTCGGAACATACATCCCGGCCACGCAGTTGAAGGTGGTGCTCTTGCCGGAGCCGTTCGGCCCGATGAGGCCAAGGATCTCGCCTTCCGCGACTTCGAACGAGACGTTGCTCACGGCAGTAAACCCGCCGAACTGCTTGGTCAGGCCATCAACTCTAAGCATCGCCATGCGTGAGGCACTCGAGATGTCGGGTGAATCGCGGGCAAAAATCCGCCGCATCGCTGCCGCTCGTTGTGATCGAGCGGCAGCGATGGGCACTCATGCGTAGCGTCAACGCGCGTAGGCGTGACCTGCGGGGAAAGGCAGCACGGGATCGATGGTGCGCAGGTTCGCTGGCCACGCGATCTTCGTCACGCCATCGACATACTGCATCACGACCGGGCTCGAACGCTCGTTCTGGCCCGACATCTGGTGCCCTGGCGGGAAGAACTTCACACCGTAGCCCTGGATCGTGCCGCCGTTCGGAATGTCGGTCTCGAGCGAAGCCTTGCGCAGAGCCTCGGGATCGAAACCGCCGTGCTTCTTGATGGCGCGCGGCAGCACGTCGGTCAGGAAGATCCACTGCTGGTTGAAGCCCATCGAGGCGTGTGGCGGCACTTCACTTACTTTGGTTTCCGCCTTGTAGCGCTTGACCATCTCGGCCGTGACGTCACCCACGCCGGGGGCGAGGGTCTTCGGGTCGAGGAGCTGAGCGGCAACCGGGTCGACGTTATAGAAGAAGTTTACGTCACCCTTGAAGGTCTCTATCAGCTTGTCGATCTGGCCGTAGCCAGCGCCATGGCCGATCAGCGCGTCGAACTTGAGCCCGGCTTCCTTGGCTTGGCGGAGGAAGAGCGTGATGTCGGGGTTGTAGCCGGTATGGAGGATGATATCGGGCCGCGCGCGGCGAAGCTTCGTGACGAGCGCCGAAAGATCGGTCGACGTCGCGGCGTATCCTTCCTTGTGCGCGATTTTGATGCCGAGCTCCTTGCACTTCGCCTCGTTGCCGGCGGCAACGCCCGTGCCGTAGGGCCCGTCCTCATAGAGGATGGCGACGCTGACGTCCTTCGGATCCTTTTTCAGCTTAGTCTTGGCGTTCTCGGCGATGAAGTTGCAGGAGGCTTCGCCGAACTGGTCCGAATGGACCTGCGGACGGAACACGTACTGCAGGTTCTTGCCCTTGAATACGGCGGAGGCCACGCAGACGTTGGCCCACATGAAGCGCTTTGCGGCGTCGACCTTGGCGGCCATTGGCACACAGTGAGCTGACGAGAACACACCCATCAGTACGTCCACCTTGACCTCGTTCAGCAGCCGCTCGGCCTCGTTGATTGCCACGTCGGACTTCGACTGCGCGTCGGCGTAGGTCGCAACGATCTTGTGTCCCTCGACGCCGCCACGCTCGTTGATCATATCGACCGCGATCTTGGTCGCGATCGCGGCAGGCAGCGAGCCGCCGCCAGCGAACGGTCCGGTGTAGTCATAAATGATGCCGAGTTTGATTTCCTTCTGAGCTGCCGCTGGAAGGCTGGCGCTCGAAATAAGCCCAATGGCTGCTGCGGCGCACGCAGCAGATCTCCAAAGATTCATGACGTTTCCTGCTCCTAGAGTGAGTTAGCGTCGGTTGGTGCCGATGTCCGTTGTTTGGCGCCACACTGGAGAAAGAGGCCCCCTCGTGTCAATCGCTTTCACGATCGGGTTACTTATCGTCGTTGCAAAGGTTTATGAGGACGAGAGTGCTCAGCAATCAGGCACAAACTGCCGACGAAAGTCGCTGTCCAAGCGGGTGGCATGGGTGCCTGCGCTCAGATATACCTTGCGCGGGAGACGAGAGATGAAGTGTCCCCGGCGGGACGTGGCGGACGCACGGGAAGGAAGGGATGCAGGACAAGCTGTCGAGGTCGACGCCTGAAAGCGGCGCGCCCGGCGAAAGTCCGGTGCTGGCTGCGGCTGTGGATGAGCCGGAGGTTCATCGCTGGCGTCTTGGCGCGCGCCTGCGCAACTACTTTCTGACCGGCCTCGTTGTCGTCGGTCCCGTAACCATCACGATCTACATCGCCTGGTACGTCATCAATATCGTCGACCGCTGGGTCAAGCCGTACATCCCACACATCTATAACCCGGACACGTATCTCCCGTTCGCGGTGCCGGGCATCGGGCTCGTTTTCGCGATCCTCATGCTCACCATGATCGGCGCGCTCGCAGCGAACCTGCTCGGCCGCTCGCTGATCAGCGCCGGTGAAATGATGCTCGATCGGACGCCGATCGTGCGCAATGTCTATCGCGCGCTGAAGCAGATCTTCGAGAGTGTGGTCAGCGTATCGGCGCCGGAGCAGGCCTTCCAGAAAGTCGGCCTGATGGAGTTCCCATCCCCGGGCATCTGGTCGATCGTGTTCGTGACCGGCGAGGCAACCCGGCAGATTTCCTCGCTGAAACCGCAGGATGATCTCGTCAGCGTATTCATGCCGACCGGAATGCTGCCGCCCACGGGATTTGTCTGTTTCGTGCCGCGGGCCAGCGTTACGATCATCGGCATGAGCGTCGAGGATGCGGCGAAGATCGTCATCTCTGCCGGCATGGTCAATCCGGAGACGCAGGCGCGCCTGCGCGAGTTGCGGGAGAAGGCTGCGACCAAGGATGACGGTAAGCGACCGCAAGCTTAGTCAAGCCGCATCGGCGGTGATGCCGAGGTAGGCATCGAAGACCGACCAGAAATGCTGCCGGATCGTGTCCGTCTCCTGCAGGATCTCATGCTGCGCCTGAGGCATGGGTACGTGCGCGCCGATTTTTAGCCGGCTCCCGAAATCCTCGATCGCGCGCGATGACACGATGCGGTCGTTCGCGGCGCTGAACAACAGCAGTGGCACTTGCACGCGGCGCGCAAAGGCCGGGTCCATCACATAGGCGCATGAGCGATAGGCGGCTCTCGTCCAGCCGATTGTCGGATAGCCGAGTGCGAGTTGAGGCGCCGCCTCGACGATCTGGCGATTGCGCAAATAGCGCTCCCGATCGGAGGTGAGCGTATTGCCTTCGGACGGCAAGGTCTCGGCTGGCTGGTCGCCCCCGGTCGGTACGTAGCGCTTCGAGAAACCGAGAAGGCACGCGCCCTCGATATAGGCGCGGACGAGACTGCCTGGAAGGCGCTCCTTGTCGGCGATGATCTCGAGCATAGGCGCGCAGAGTACGATGCGATCGAACCACGAGTCGCTCGCGATGGAATGCCGGGCCAGGATGTTGCCGCCCATGGAGTGTGCGAGCGCGTAGTAAGGCGGCGGGCACTCAGGCAGCACCACATTCTGCATGAAGACCGCGAGGTCGCGGTCGAACTCGCGGAAGTCCCGGATATGACCCTTGCGCGGATTGGGCAGCAGTCTCGTCGAGCCACCTTGTCCGCGCCAGTCGTGAATGGCGACCGCAAATCCGCGACGCCTCAGATCGGCGATGACTTCGAAATATTTCTCTATGTACTCGCCGCGGCCCGTGAAGACGCACACAGTGCCACGCGACGGACCGCGCGTCGCGCTCCAACGGGCGAAGCGCAGAGGAGCGCCGTCGTATCCGGCAAAGTCACCGCTTATTGCGCCGCTCGGGACCGGGTTCTTCGCAAGCGAGACCAGGGACATGGAAACCGCCGTTGGTGTGTAGGGAGAGATAAGAAAAGCCACGAATCGAATATCGGCGAGCATATCAATGGGCGTTTGCCGCGGCAGATCCTTTTGTGCGCTATCCCGCTTGCAAACAAAACGGCAGGGGAGTTACCCCTGCCGCAAATAACTAATGCTCAAATCGATTACTTCAGCGGAGATACGGATCGTAATACCGGCGCGGCCCGTAGGCGTACGGGACACTCGGAACCGGCGCCAAAGGACGCGCCGAAACGATGTTCCCGGAGCAGCGGTCGATCTTCAGGCGATAGGGCAGTCCATTCGGGCGCCGAGCCTCGACAACGGCGACGCCCGGGCGCAGGTCGATCTCCTGGAAGTCGTTCCAGCCCTGGCGGTACAGGCGATCGCGGATTACGTGGCGCGGCGTGCAGTCATACCCAGCAAAACGGTCCGCATAGCCATAGACGCGGGGCGGTGGCGCAAGCCGCTTGTCGTCGTAATCATCATCGACGTCTGCGTAGCGCTCCTCGATCTCTTCCTTCTGGACGTAGCGCCGCGAGACACGGCCCGGGGGCGGGCCGTAGACATCACTATAGCGCGGGTCCTCGTACGCCGATCTGTAGCGATCGGACGGAACTCCATATCCAAGGTCGGCGGCGCCTGCGGGTGTGCCTCCCGCTAAGCTCAATAGGGCGATGGCGCCGGTCGCCACGGCGATCAGTCTCATTGCCTCGGTCCTCCTGAAGGTGCTGGTGTCGCTACTGTTGCCTTGCGGTCGCAGGCTTGCGCTACTGGCGCCCCACTTGCGCCATGAGCGGTCGTGTCCTGCGTGCCCACGCCTCCCTCCGATGGCAAAGTGACGGCGAGATCATGAATGCAGTCTGCTGCCCGTATTCATGTACCGTTCATCCGCAACACCGGCGGCCTTGATAAGCTGTTGCGATTGCGGAACCTTGATGGCGAAAGAATACTCAGACCACTAGGAGGTTCCGTGTTCAAGGATGGATTACTCGAAGGCAAGCGCATTCTCGTGACAGGCGGTGGTACCGGTCTCGGCGCGGCCATGGGGCGGCGCTTCTTGGAGCTTGGTGCGGATCTTGTCATCTGTGGCCGTCGGGCGGAGGTTTTGGAGGAGACCGCCGCGCGCTTTCGCAATGAGACCGGCGGCACGGTCACGGCGCACTCCTGCGATGTGCGCGATGCTACGGCCGTGGAAGCCATGATGGATCGTATCTGGGAGACAGGCCCTCTCGACGCGCTCGTCAACAACGCAGCCGGCAATTTCATTGCCGAGACGCACAAGCTCTCGCCGCGTGCGATCGACGCGATCCTCAATACAGTGCTGCACGGCTCAGCCTATTGCACGGTCGCGGCCGGCCGCCGCTGGATCGAGGCGGGGCGGCGCAATTGCACGGTGCTGTCGATCCTGACGCTGTCCGCGCTCAAGGGCTCGGCATTCCGCGTGCCGTCGGCTATGGCGAAAGCCGGCGCGCTCGCTATGATCCGCAGCCTCGCTGTCGAGTGGGGGCCTAAGGGCATTCGCACGGCCGCCATCGCGCCGGGGCCGTTCCCGACGGCCGGCGCATCGCAGCGCCTGACGCCGGGCGGCAGCGACAATGTCGTCGAGCGCGAGATTCCCTTACGGCGCAATGGCGAGCACATCGAGCTCGCGAACCTTGCGGCGTTTCTACTTTCGGATATGGCGGCCTATATCAATGGCGAATGCATCGCCATCGACGGCGGCAAGCAGTTCATGAGCGATGCGGGCAGCCGCACAGTCGAGCTTCTGAACTGGACGGATGAGGATTGGGCCCGCATGCGCGCGCAGGCGACGGCCAGGTCCTGACACTGCACGTTCAGCTATGGGCGCAAAAGATACAAACCGCTAACGCTTGGTCAGAGTTCATTAAGCTTAATAATTCACAGTGCTCCTAGTCGAGTAAGGGGGCGCTGCGTTAGCGGTGTGTATCGCGTGAGCTTTGATTGGCGTCGGTTGCCGGTACGTTCTTTCAGCCATTTCATGTCCGTGCGGGCAAATCCGTCGGGCCACGGGGCCGAGGCTGTGGCCCTCACGGAAGATGTTGCGACCACAACTCTCGCCACCTCCGGCCTCCTGATCGCCCTCATCTTTGCCGGCCACTATGCCCTGACAGGGGACTTCTTGACGGCCGCGCTGCTGGCCTCGTGCCTTGTCGCCGCGATTGCCGCCATGGCGCTCATCAAGGCACACCGCGCGACGCTCGACGAACTCGCTACGCTCCGCGCCCTCCATAAACTCGTTGCCGATAACGCTACGGACCTCGTCACGCGTCACGATCGCAACGGGCTCATCAATTTCGCCTCGCCGGCGGCGGAGGCTCTACTCGGCATCTCGCCATCGCTTCTCGTGCGGCGTGGCCTGACTGCGGCCATGAGCACCGGCAATGCGGCACGCTGCCAGGACGCGATCGCCCAGTGCCTGGAGTTCGGCGCGCCCGTTTCGGTCGAAATCGAGATCGCGGTCGGCGCTGTGCCGCGCTGGATCGAGTTCCGCTGCAAGGTGCTCGCGGGCGGCAGTGGCACGGTCTGCGTGATGCGCGATGTCACGGCGCGTCGCTGGCACGCCATAGCCATGCGCCAGGCCCGCGATGAAGCCGAGAGCGCGAGCCGCGCCAAGTCGGCCTTCATCGCCACGATCAGCCACGAGCTGCGGACGCCGCTCAATGCGATCATGGGCTTCTCGGAGATGCTCCATCGGGACCTCAGCATCAACGAGGGCTCGGCACGCCAAGCCGACTACAGCCGCATCATCCGCGAGAGCGGCGAGCATCTCATGAGCCTCGTCAAAGACCTGCTCGACATCTCGAAGATCGAGGCGGGGCGGCTTTCGATCTGCACGGAGCCCTTCCATGCGCCGGACGTGATCGCGAGCAGCGTCGACACGTTGCGTCCCGCCATTGCGGCGAAATCCATCACGCTTGACGTGTCCATTGCCGACGATCTCGGCGAGATGAATGCCGACAAGCGCGCGTTGAAGCAGATGCTGATGAACCTGCTGTCCAACGCCTGCAAGTTCACGCCGGAAGGCGGCCGCATTGAACTCGCTGGCACGATGGAAGCCGGCAACGTCCTGCTCTCAGTGCGCGACAACGGCATTGGCATTCCGCCCGAGCACATTGCGAAGCTCGGTGAGCCCTTCTATCAGGTCGACTCCTCGCTGACGCGCCAGCTCGAAGGCGCCGGGCTTGGACTCGCGATCGTCCGCGGTCTCGCCGATCTTCACGGTGGCCGGCTCGAGATCGAGAGCACACCGGGCGAAGGTTCGTGCTTCAGGCTCCTGCTGCCGCTCGATGCCGAGACGCACGCCGCAGATCAGGAGGCCGATGAAAAGAACTCTCAGGTGAGGGAGCTGCCCGCTGAAGAAGTAGCTCCGGCCGCCCCTATTGCCCTTGTCGCATGAGTCTCGTTCTTTCAGTTGGAGTACTGTGACATGACCAGCCCTCGTGATGCACGGATTGCCGGCGTGTTCATCGTCGTGCTTGCCGGTGGTGTCGTGTGGAATGTCGCCTACCTGCAGGATGGACCTCGCGACCGCCGAAGAACGGCCATTCCCGTCGGTGTGCATGTGCCGCTGCCCAATGTGCAGACCGCCGCAGAGGCGCGTCGGCCTTCCGGGCCCGTGACCCTGTCGCTTGCTGCGCTCATCGAGCAGAGCGAGGCCCGCGCGCAGGAAATGCAGACAGCTCCCGAGACTGCGGCGCGCGTGCCAAGTACGACTCAATCGATCGAGCGCCCTGCCAGCGCTGAGGCGCCGCCGCAGGCATCGCCGTCGCCCTCCACGACTGGTGCTGCGACGTTAGTGCGAGACGTGCAGAGCGCGCTGGCGGCCCGCGGCTATGAACCCGGCGTCCCGGATGGCAGTGCGGGGCCGATGACGCGCGCGGCGATCCTCGCCTTCGAGCACGATCACGGGCTGCCAGCCACTGCCGAGGCAAGCGAGCCTCTGCTCGTTGCATTACGCGCGCCAGAAAGGCGCGTTGCGGGCGGCGCGCGCTGGCAGAAGCCGACCGAGGCTGCATCGAGCCTCGTGCGAGCCACTCAGCAGCAGCTGATCGCGTCCGGTTATTTAAGAGGCCAGGCGACGGGTGTCCCGGATGCGCCGACGATTGCTGCGATCCGCGCATTCGAAACGGCCCACCGACTCGCGCCGACAGGCCGTATTTCGGCGCCGCTCATCGCGCGCCTGCAGCAGACCCGCGCCAGGATTGCCGCGGGGCAGTGATGGCGATTATTCCGCCGCCATCATGGGCTGATCGGCGGGCATCGCATCGAGCATGCCGAGCGCGTGCAGATAGACGTCGAGGATCGCTTCTTCCTCTTCACGATCGTCCTTGGGCTGCTTCCTGATCCGCAGCACCTGCTTCATGATCTTCGGGTCGAAGCCCATGGCCTTCGCTTCGGCGAACTTGTCGCGAATGTCCGAAGCGAGCGCCTTCTTTTCTTCCTCGAGGCGCTCGAGTTGCTCGATGAGCTGGCGCAACTGCGCCTGCGCGGATGCTTGAAGCGACGTCATAATCCTACCCCACCATTGGACCCGGCGCGCACGTACGCTGCTGCAACTCCCTCGCAGCGACTCAGTGCGTCTCATCAACGGTAGGGGCGAGGCGTGCCTCCAGCAAGGCGCGGCAGTGGCGGCTGTGTGTCTTGGGGAGAACGTGGGAAAAGTCGACGGGGCGCCTTTACAACGTGGCGCCCCGCAAACGCGCGTTACGCCGCCTTCGCGGATTTCAGTGCGCGAATCGCACCATCCCAGGCGTCAAGTGTCTTCGCCACATCGGCCTCGGTATGAGCGAGCGAGATGTAGTACTTGCTCTCGCCCTTAAGAATGCCTGAGGCGAGCAGCGAGCGGTTGATGGCGCCCTGCATTTTCGCGTCGCTCTTGATCGTGCCGCGATAGTCGCGGATGTCGCCCTCGGCGAAGACCACATCGAATAGCGGCGGCTCGCCGATGACCTGCGCGGGAAGCTTCGCGGCACGAATGCGCTCGGAGATGCCCTCCATGAGCGCGCGGCCGGTCGCGAAAAGCTTGTCGTAGGCGCCGGGCTCCTTGAGAACTTCCATCGTCGCAAGACCAGCAGCGGAAGCGACCGGATTGCCCGAAAGCGTACCGATCTGCACCGTGAAATCCTCTTCGCCGACGGCCGCCTTGTCGAAGTGGCGCATGATCTCCGCCTTGCCGGCGATGGCTGCCAGCGGGAAGCCGCCGCCGATGACCTTGCCGAAAGTCGCGAGATCCGGCGTCACGCCGTAGTAGGCCTGCGCGCCGCCGTAAGCAAAGCGGAAGCCCGTGACGACCTCGTCGAAGATCAGCACGATGCCGTTCTGCTCGGTGATCTTCCGAAGGCCCTCGAGAAAGCCGGGCTTCGGCGGGATCAAGCGCTGGAAGGGCTCGACGATGATCGCTGCGATCTCCTTGCCGTGCTGCGCGACGAGACTCTCGACGGCTGCGAGATCATTGAACGGCGCGACGATCATCTCCTCGCGAATGGACTTCGGAATGCCCGCCGAATCCGGCACGGCCGCAGGGAAGTTCGCGAGGCGCTTCGGCGCAAGGCTCATGAGGCCGTAGTCGCTCATGCCGTGATAGCCGCCCTCGAACTTCAGGATCTTGTCGCGCCGTTTGAACGCGCGCGCCACGCGCATGGCATAGAGATCCGCTTCCGAGCCGGACGAGACGAACCGCACCTGCTCAGCACACGGCACTGCCGACACGATCTCCTCGGCGAGGCGAATGCCTTGCGCGTTGTTGACGAAGAAGGTCGTGCCAAGCGGTACCTGCTCGAGCACGGCGGCCTCGACTTTCGGGTGGCAATGGCCGACGAGCATGGGACCTGAGCCCAGCAGATAGTCGATATACTCGTTGCCGGACATGTCCCAGACGTGCCCGCCCTTGCCCCGCGCGATCACGATATCGAGGGCCGTATTGCCGAAAGTGCCGGCCGGCAGGACCTTGCGTGCGCGCTCGGCGAGCTCCAACTCTTCGGCGCTGCGTTGCATCTGGCTCATCTCGGGGCTCCGCATGTTCATGTCTGGACAGGTGACAGGGTATTCGCCGCGAGCTTAGACTGGCCGCTCACGCAATTGAAGCTGCGGATTGCGCATGGGGCTGTGTCATGCCTCGTGTGTGACGCCGCGCCGCCACCCGAGGAAGCACCCATGCCTATCGTCCCCGCCGATCGCCTGACTGCCATTGCCAGCACGCTGCTCCAGAGCGCAGGCGCCTCCAAGGAGGAGGGTGATACGGTTGCCAAGGGGTGTGTCGCCGCCAATCTCGCCGGCCATGACAGCCACGGCGTCATCGCAATCCCGACCTACATCGATCGCATGGGCAAGGGGCATATCGTTCCCGGCGCGCCCTTCGAGATCAAGCAGGAGACGGCGACCACCACCGTTGTCGACGGCAACTGGGGTTTCGGTTTCGTTGTTGCCGAACGCACGGCGAAGCTCACCATGGAGAAGGCGCGAAAGTCGAACGTCGCGGCCGCGACCATCCTGCGTCAGAGCCATGTCGGTCGTCTCGGCGCCTATCCGCTCATGGCAGCGCGCGAGGGCTTCATCGCGATCATGACGGCGGACAGCGGCCGCAGCCCCAAGGCGGTGGCGCCGTTCGGCGGCAAGGAGGCGCGCCTCGGTACGAACCCGATCTCGATTGCTATCCCCTCGGACCTCGACGGCCCCTTCGTGCTGGACATGGCCACGTCCGGCGTCGCCGTCGGCAAGATCAAGCTTGCCCAGGCCAAGGGCACGAAAATTCCGGAGGGCTGGATCGTCAACAAGGAAGGCAAGCCGACGACCGATCCCTTCGACTACGACAAGGGCGGTGTGCTGCTGCCGCTCGGCGGTGCTGAGGGTTTCAAAGGTTCGGGCCTTTCCGCGGTAGTCGAGGTGCTGTCGGCCGTATTGCCCGGCCTCGGTTTCGGCGTCGATCCGACGGGCCGGCACAATGACGGCTGCTTCCTCGCCATGTTCAAGGTGGAGGCCTTCCGACCACTCGCTGAGTTCAAGGCTGAGGTCGCCGACTTCGCGCGCTACCTCAAGGCGACGCCGCCCGCCGAGGGTTATTCGGAGGTTATGTATCCTGGCGAGGTCGAGTATCGCCGCGAGCAGGAGCGCCTGAAGAGCGGCATCGAGGTCGACGCGAAGACCTGGAAGACCTTCGGCGATCTCGCCGCGAAGTACGGGAAAGAAGGGCTGGTTGCCTGAGTACGGTGGGCAGATCCGCTCAGTTCGCGCGCGCTCGCAGAAACGCCACCTTCCGCTCAAGCGCCAGCCGTCCTGCCTCGGTGTCGAGGTTGAACTGGTACTCGTGCGAGAGCGGTGGCGTGTAGTTCCTCGGGAAGAAGAGGCTGTCGACTGGGACGCCGAGCCTGCTGGCGGCTTCAGCAAGCCGGCGCGACTGCGGCTCGAGAGGATCGGCGTTGCCCGCGGAGATGAACATAGGCGGGAAGTCGGATGTGATGTTGCGGACGATCGAGAACTGCTGCGCGCGCGGGTCGTTGAGAAAGTCCTTCCTGCCGAAGTACGCCCAACCGACGTTGCGCACGAAGCCACCGGCGAGGCCGCGCCCAGTTACGTCGAGCGCTTCGGGATCATGGAAGCCGCAATGCAGGATCGCGCCAATCAGCTGTTGACGCCGTATAGCGGGCGCAATGCCGATCTGGGCTGCGTAGTCGGGAGCGGAGACGGCGATGGAGAGCTGTGCCGCGATCTGTGCACCGGCCGAGTCACCGGCCAGAAACAGCTTATCCACGTTGACACGTAAGCGTGCGGCGTTCCCGACGATGAAGGCGAGGGCTGCATTCACTTGCAGCACGGGTGTCGGATACGTGTGTCCCGGTGCCAGCGCGTAATTCACGCCGATCACCGTGTAGCCCTTCGAGGCGAGGATGCGCAGGTAGTTCGCTATCTCATCCTTCGTGCCAGCGACGAAGCCACCACCGTGCACCCAAACGACTGTCGGGAGCGTGCTCGCGTCGCCGCCGCTCGCTGCCGGATGGAAGATATCGAACGTCGCGTCGCGATCGTCAGAGCCATAGCGCTCGCCAAGCGTCGCTGTGATGCCGGGCGGCACATGCTTCGCGAGCGCATGGTTCATCGCCGCGCCGCCTTTGCTGAACACATAGCGATAGATGATGACGGAAGGCCATGGGCTGATCTGAAATGCGACGAGTACCGCCACGACGGGAAAGGCGGTAGTGCCCATAATCCACGGCAAAACTCTTCTCAGCATGATCGACAGTCCGGCAATAAGTCTCCGCTTTGACTGGTTACATTCTACGTCTTCGACGCGAGTGGCGCCATTTATGTCGCGGCCCCTGTTGCGGTGCACGATGAGTTGGCATGGCGCGGAACCAATCCGCGCGCCGACCGTTTTTCGGGCATCACGAAATTTCGAGGAGTAAATCAAATGAAAGCCTCAGCTCTAGCGGCTTGCGCCGCGCTTCTGATGTCGTCTTCCGCTATCGCGCAGACAACCACGACGCCTCCGGCGACGCCGCCGGCTGCCACGACCAAACCTGCCACGCCGCCAGCCGCACGCTCGCAGGCTCCGACCGAAGAAGTGAAAGGTGCGTGGAATGCGCGCGATTTCATGCGCAGCCGAGTCTACAACATGAACGGCGAGCGCATCGGTGACGTCAATGACATCCTCGTCGACGAATCCGGTCGCGTGACGGCCATCATCCTCGGCGTGGGCGGCTTCCTCGGCATCGGCGAGAAGGAAGTCTCTATGACACCGGAGCAGGTGAAGCGCATGGTTCACAGCGACGGCGAGGTGTACTTCACTGTCAATGCCACCAAGGATCAGCTCACCGCGGCGCCGGAGTACGTAAGGCCGGCCAAGGCAGCGCGTCAGACGCCTCCGGCGACCCAGACACGCTAAGACACGCTAACGTACAGGGGTGCGCCGCGTGGCGCACTTCTTGTTCGTAGTGCGACGCGCAACTGCGTGGTGTCACCCGCATTCTCAATCAGTAGCAGTAAAGGAGCGTCTCATGGCCTCGGCAACACAGCATCCGAACCATCAGCTCATCTCAAGTGAAGACGTCGAAGGCACCAACGTGTATGGCGCCGGCGACAGCAAGGTCGGTGAGATCGACCATCTTATGATCGACAAGTTCTCGGGCAAGGTCACGTACGCCGTCATGAGCTTCGGCGGCTTCCTTGGGCTCGGCCACAGCCACTATCCCGTGCCCTGGGCCGCACTGAAATACGACCCCTCGCTCGGCGGTTATCGGACCGGCATCACCGAGCAGCAGCTCCGCGACGCGCCCGAGTTTAGCGACGATATGTGGGGCGATCGCAATTGGGAGACCCGCACACACGAGCACTATGGCGTGCCGATGTATCCCTAAGGAGCTATTGGGTAACTTCTAGTATGCGTGAAATGCGCCCGCTGAGTTCTCGGCGGGCGCATTTGCATTTGTAGTCTCGTGTGCGCGGCCATAGACTCCCAACAAACGAGAACATCAAGAGTGGGAGAGCCTGGAATGGCCATCATCGACGCCCAGGTCCACATCTGGGAGAAGGGCACGCCGACCGTGCTCCATCTCGAGCGGTCCTATCTTGCCGATGAGGCCGTTCGCGGCATGGATGAAGCCGGCGTTGACGGCGCCGTCCTGCATCCGCCGAACTGGGATCCCGATTCCAATGAGCTTGCTGTCGAGGCGGCCAAAGCCTATCCGGGTCGCTTCGCAATCCTCGGCAACTTTCCGCTGAACGATCCCGCGAGCCGCGCGCTCGTGCCCACCTGGAAGCAGCGCCCCGGCATGCTCGGCCTGCGCTTCTATTTCAGCGCACCCGAGAAGCGCAACTGGCCGCTCGACGGTACGATAGACTGGCTCTGGCCTGCCGCCGAAAAGGCGGGCTTGCCCGTGGCTCTACTCGCAGATCACTGGATACCGAAACTGGGCGAAGTCGCGGCCCGCCATCCCGGCCTGAAGCTTATCGTCGACCACATGGGCGCCGAGCGCATCTTCAAGGGCGGTGCTGCTGCGTTTTCCAGCATGAAGGATCTGACGGCGCTCGCGAAGTACCCGAACGTCGCCGTCAAGCTGACCGGCGGGCCGTTCTACGCCGACGACGCCTATCCATTCCGCAGCCTGCATGCACCTTACCGCGCGCTCTACGATGCCTTCGGCCCGCGTCGGCTCTTCTGGGGTACGGACATTACGAAGATGCCGTGCTCGTGGAAGCAGTGCGTCACGCACTTCCAGGAGATCGACTGGATACCCGCGGCGGACAAGAAGCTCATCATGGGTGACGCCATCTGCGAGTGGATCGGCTGGAAGCGCTGAGACACGGGCATTCTAGTTCCGCGGCGTTGCCCGCGCGAGCGTGACGGCTACGGTCGCCACGATGTCGGCAACGCTTGCGCCGCGCGAGAGATCGGAGACGGGCTTCGCGAAGCCTTGAAGGAAAGGCCCGATGGCCTGTGCGCCGGCGAGTTCCTGCGTCAGCTTGTAGCCGATGTTACCGGAGTCGAGATCCGGAAAGACGAGCACGTTTGCGCGACCGGCGACGGCGCTTTCATCTTTCACCTTCTTAGCTGCAACGGCGAGGGAGAGCGCGGCATCGGCCTGCAGCTCGCCGTCGATCGTGAGCGTGGGCGCGCGTTGCCTGACCAAACCGAGTGCCGCACGAACTTTGTCGACGCGTGGGTGCGCGGCGCTGCCATGCGTCGAGAACGATAGCAGCGCGATGCGCGCCGGCTCGCCGAGCAGGCTTTCGGCACTCACCGCCGAAGCGATTGCGATATCGGCAAGCTCCTCCGGGCCTGGTTCGGCATTCACCGCGCAGTCTGCGAAAATGAGCGCGCGGGGTGGCACATCTGCGCGTCCAGGGATCATCATCAGGAAGTAGCTCGACGGCGTCGCGATGCCGGGCGCCGGTCCGATCGTCATGAGGCCGGCTTCGATGACGCGCCGCGTCGGGTTGGCGACGCCTGCGACCAGCGCCTCTGCCTGCCCGACCGCCACGAGTGCGCCGCCGAAATAGAGGGGCTTCTTCACGAGGCGTGCAGCCGTGCGCTCGTTCATGCGTTCCCGCGTAGCCGTGACATGGGCCGCGAGCGCGGCGCCGACGGGATCGTTCTCGGGATCGAGAACGCTGATCGCCTCCTCGGGAGCGCCAAGCGCCGCAAGCGTCCTCTGCGTGGTTTCGACGTCATCCGTGAGCACAAGCGGCCACGCGATGTTCTCGCGTGCGATCTCGACTGCGGCTTTGAGAATGCGCTCGTCCTCGCCTTCGGGCAGGACCACGCGAAAGCCGCGCCCACGTACGGCGGCCATGCACGCCGCAATGATGTTCATCCGCCTCTCCCGGACCGGCCCTGCGCAAGTGTCCTCGGGCTTCGAATGATGTTGTAGGCGATGGCGGGAATGGTGCAAGTACTGTTCCAGAATTTGATACGAAACGGCTCGAGAGACAGACCATGACCGAACCTGGCAACGAGCCCCGAATCTATCGGGGTCTCAAGGATGTGTACTTCGAGCGCTCCGGTACGACCTTCATTGATGGCAAGGCAGGCGAGCTGCGCTATCGCGGCTACTCGATCCACGATCTGGCTGCTCATTCCTGCTTCGAGGAGACGGCTTACCTACTCATCCACGGCGAGCTGCCGACCGCCGCCGAACTCAAGGCCTTCGACGCCGAGCTCAAGGCCGCGCGCGTGCTGCCCAACGAGATTCTCGACGTGATCCGGCTAGTGCAGCGTGCGCACCCTATGGACGTACTACGCACGGCTGTCTCCGCGCTCGCAGCCTTCGATCCCGAGACGGTGGATACCTCGCGTGCCGCCACCATCCGCAAGGGCGTGCGGCTTTCCTCGCAGGTGCCAATGATCGTCGCGGCGCATGAGCGTATTCGCAACGGCCTCGCGCCACTCGCGCCCGATCCCTCACTCGGCCACGCGGCCAACTTCCTCTGGCTGCTCAAAGGAGAGAAGCCTTCCGAGGATGCGGCGAAGCTCCTCGACACGGACCTCGTGCTCCACGCCGAGCATGGTTCGAACGCGTCCTCGTTTACGGCGCGGGTGGTGATCGGCACCGACGCCAACATTCATGCGGCGATCACAGCAGCAATTGCCGCTCTGTCGGGGCCTGCACACGGCGGCGCTGCCGAGGACGTCATGCGCATGGCCGAGGAGATCGGCGATCCCGCCAATACCGCGGCCTATGTGAAGGCCAAGCGCGCCGCCAAGGAAGCGATCACGGGCTTCGGCCATCGCGTCTATCGCGCCGAGGATCCCCGCGCGCGGCACATGCGCGAGGGCGTGAAGCGCCTATCGAAGGAAATGGGCGAACCCAAGTGGTACGAGATCTTGGAAGCGCTCGTCGCTGAGATGAAGCCTTATGCGCGTCACGGTGTGAACGTGAACGTCGACTTCTACTCGGGCGTGATCTACTACCTGCACAAGATCCCAAAAGATCTGTTCGTGCCGATCTTCGCTGTCGGGCGTGTGCCCGGCTGGACCGTGCAGGTCCTCGAGCAGCTCGACAACAACATCCTCATTCGCCCGCTGACGCTCTACACCGGCCCCGAGGCGCGGCCGTACGTGCCCATGAGTGCGCGTCGCTGATTGGGCGAATCGCAAAAGAAAAAGGCCAGCTGCGAGGCTGGCCTTCTCGTTGATCGCCTCGAAGCCTCTTACCAGTAGCGGCAATCGTAGTAGCGATTGCGCCAGTAGCGGCTGCCGGTGCGCATCCACTTGCGATAGTAATAGCCACACCCGCCGTAGTAACCGCTGCCGTAGTAGTAGCCACCGCCGTAGAGGAACGGTATTCCGGCGCCGATGACCAGGCCGCGGCGCCAGCCACGATGCCGGTGACCGTAGTAGGCATGGCGACGATAGCTGCGGCCGCCGCCATAGAAGCGAGCGCCACGGAAGCTGCGACCACCCCGATAGCTATGACCGCGGAAACCGCCACGGCCGCCCCGCCGCACTTGCTCGACGGCGCTTTCCGGCGTCGCGATCTTGGGTGCGATCGTCGGCGCGGCGCTGGTCGTCGTGGCTTGTCCGGGAAGAAGCAAGAGCCCTGCCGCAGCAACTGCGGTTATTGCGAGAGTTCTGAACATTTTGAGCACTCTCCTTGGACTTTCAGACATTAACCCGGCGTAATTTTGAAATTGGTCGGTTCTGTGATCAGTTTCAAGTTACGATCGATAATATTCGTCATGAACACTTATTCAGATTTCGGAATTAGCTGTGCGATTGCAGAAGGACCACTTCTCATAGAGCCTCAAATGTTGCGCTATAGCGGCAGTTGTGTTCCGAAATACACATTTGCGAGGCGCGGATCGCGGCGCATGTCGCTGGTCGCCGCATCAACAATGAGACGTCCTTCGGATAGCAGCATTGATCGAGGGCAAAGCGCTTCCACCGCGGCGATCTTGTGCTCGATCAGCAGGATCGCGGTTTCCGCGCCGAATGCGTTCCCGATCAGCTCGATGACGTGATCGCACTCGCTCTGCGAGAGGCCTGCCGTTGGCTCGTCGGCGAGCAGAAGGCGCGGCCTCTGCGCTATGGCGCGCGCAATCTCGAGCCGCCGCTGATCGTAGAAACTGAGATCGCCGGCGAGGGTATCGCGCCGCGCGGCGAGGCCGACCGCGTCGAGAGCCGCCAACGCCGCTTGCCGCGCGTCGCGTGTCGTGCCGACGGCCGGGAGGACGTTGTCGACAACACTCAGGCGCTGGAAGAGCCGCACGCTCTGAAAAGTGCGCGCTACGCCGCTCGCTGCAATCTGGTGCGGTGCGAGGTGCGAAATTGCGCGCCCGTTGAGGCGGATCGTGCCGCCAGCGATTGCGACCAACCCTGAGATGGCGTTGAAGAGCGTGGTCTTGCCCGAGCCATTGGGGCCGATCACGCCGATGCGCGCACCCGGTGGTACCACCAGCGTGAGGCGGCGAAGCGCCTCGATGCCGTCGAAGCGAACCGTAAGGTCGTCAATCTCCAGCATGTCCACGCCTCCGCAGATAGTGCCGGATGCGGCCGACAGCGTTTTCGTCGAGCAGCCCGCGCGGGCGCACGATCAGCAGCACCGCGACGAGGCCGCCGAAGACGATCATGCGATAGCCACGGAAAATCCGCGTCGACTCGAGAAGCCCGATGTCGATGAGCACGCCGAGCAGCGGGCCGAGCGCGGTGCCGAGACCGCCGATCAGTCCATAAGCAAGGGCATGAACGCCGAGCATGATGTCGAAGCTCTTCGGCTCGACGTACGTCATGAGATGCGCGTAGAGACCGCCGCCGAGTCCGGCCACTGCGCCGGCCACCAGCGCCGCAGCCATGCGCACACGCATGACATCGATGCCATGCACCTCCGCGAGCAGCGGATCCTCGCCGACCTGCCGCAGCATCCGACCCGCGCGCGTGCGCTCGGCCATGAAGAGCGCCGCGACGACCATCCCGAGCAGGACGTAGACGATCAGGCACGTCTGAAGCGGCGATACGTCATTGGCGAAGAAATATCGGATGTCGCGAAAGCCATCGATGCCGTCGGGGCCAGTCTCGATGCCGCCGATCTCGCGGCGGTAGACCAAGAGCTCGGCCGCGATGCGCATGATCTCGGCAAAGGCGAGAGTCGCCATGGCGAAATAGATGCCGCTGAGGCGCAGCGTCGCGAGGCCGACGAGTCCGGCGGCTGCGCTTGCGACGAGCGCGCCGAGAACGAGCGCGCCTGCGAGCGGCCACTGCCACATGACGGTCGCGATGCCGGCAGTGTAGGCGCCGATGCCGAAATAGGCCTGCTGACCGAAGGAGATCTGGCCCGAGAGCAGCAGGATGTACGCCGAAAGCGCGACAAACGAAATCATCCCGATGTTGCTGAGGACAGTGATCAGATAGCCGTCCATGCGAGCCTCTGCTCCGCTGGGCTGCAGCCGCTCAAACCCGTCGGCCGACGGCCATTGTGCGGTCGAGCGCTTTCGCGCCCATGAGGCCACCCGGCCAGAAGGCGAGCAGCACGAACAACAAGCCCCAGGCGACCATGTCGCGCACCTGCGGGCCGAGGAACCACTGGGCGTGCGCTTCGAGAATGCCGAGCAAAAGCCCGCCAGCAATGGCGCCCTTCACCGATCCGAGCCCGCCGAGCATCATCGCGACGAGGCCCTTGGTTGTCGCCCACATACCGATCATGTGCGTGACTTGCCCGTCCGTCGCCGCAATGAGAAAGCCGGCAACGCCGCCAATGGCCGAGGCCAGCACGAACGTCAGCATCATCACGCGCTCCACATGAATGCCGACGATCGCCGCCGCGCGCGGTTGGTCGATGACCGCGCGGATGGCGAGACCAAGCTTGGTGCGCGCGAGCAGATAGGTCACCGCGCCGGCGATCAGCAGTGTCGCCGCGAGCATGACGAGGTGATCAGCGCGCAACAGCAGCGGTCCAATCTCCAGGGGCTGTGTGGCGAGGAGCGGCGGGAAGGGGTTCATATGCTGCGGCAGGAGATGGGTCGCGGCTTCCTCGAGCTGCATCCAGAGCGCAAAACTCGCGACCATGGACGCCGCTCGCGCGCCTTCACCGAACGGGCGGAAGCACAGCCTCTCGACATAGAGGCCAACAAGCGCCGCGCCGATGATGACGACGACAAGGACCACAAGAGTCGGTGCGCCGAGCGAGATGAAGGCTGCCGTGCCGAGATATACGCCGGCCATGATCGTCGGGCCGTAGGCGAGATTCAGACGGCGCATAACGCCAAAGATAAGAGTGAAGCCGACCGCGAGCAGCGCGTAGGAGGCGCCGACCATCAGCCCGTCGAGCGTGTTTTGGGCGAGATCGACGGCCGTCATGTCAACCCGTTTTGCGACTTGTGCCGAGGTAGGCGCGTTGGATCACCTCGTCCTCGGCAAGCTTGCCGGGCTCGCCTGAGAAGGTCACGCGGCCCTGCTCCATGAGATAGAAGTGATGAGCGACCTTGAGCGCCATATGCACGTTCTGCTCGACGAGGAAGATCGTCACGCCGTCCTTGTTGAGCTCGCCGACAATGCGGAAGATCTCCTCGACGATGAGCGGCGCGAGTCCAAGTGAGGGTTCGTCCATGAGCAGGATGCGGGGGCGGCTCATCAAGGCGCGCGCAACCGCGAGCATCTGCTGCTCGCCACCCGAGAGCGTGCCAGCAAGCTGCGTATGCCGCTCCTTGAGACGCGGAAAGCGCGCGTACATGCGCTCGATGTCAGCGGCAACCTCCGCGCTGTCGCGACGTTGGTAGGCGCCGGCTTCCAGGTTCTCCGCTACGGACATCTGCGGGAAGACAAGGCGGTTCTCCGGCACGAGCGCGAGCCCGCGCGCAACGATCGACGCCGGCGACTGTCCGGTTATGTCGGCGCCGGCGAGCTTGATGGTGCCGCGTCGTGGCTTAAGGACCCCGGCAATGGAGTACATGAGCGTGGTTTTGCCGGCGCCATTGGGGCCGAGCAGGCAGGTGATGCGTCCCTCGGCGGCAGCGAGGCTGACGCCTTTCAGCGCCTCGATCTTGCCGTACGCCGTGACGATGTCCTGGATGTCGAGCATCAGGCCGTGCCTCTCGTCGATGTCTCGGCGGTGCCGAGATAGGCCTCGCGGACCGCGGGATTGGCCTGAACCTCGGCCGGCGTTCCCTCCGCAATCTTCTGGCCGAAGTTGAGTACGGCGATCCTATCGGCAATCGCCATGATCAGCTCCATGTGGTGCTCGATCAGGAGGACGGTGATACCGCTGTCGCGGATCTGGCGAATGCGCTCGTCGAGCGCGCCGATCTCCTCGGCGTTCATGCCGGCAGCGGGCTCGTCGAGCAGCAGGAGCTTCGGTTCCGCCGCCATGGCGCGTGCGAGTTCCAAACGGCGCTGCTCGCCGAACGCGAGATTCGCAGCGAGTTCGTTTGCTTTGTGGGAAAGCCCCGAAAACTCGAGCGCCTTGGTGATGCGCGCGCGTGCGCCGCTCTCGCCGCCGAGCCAGCGCGCGAGGAAGCTCGTTCGCTCACGCTGCGCACGCGAATTCTCCGCGACCCAGAGATTCTGCCAGACCGTGAGCTGGCCGAAAAGGCGGATGTTCTGGAATGTGCGGGCAATGCCGGAGCTGAGGCGCACGTGCGTCGGCAGGCGTGTGATTTCCTCGCCGGACAGCCTGATGCTGCCGTTGGTGACGCCAAGCAGGCCCGTGATGAGATTGACGGTCGTGCTCTTGCCTGAGCCGTTCGGTCCGATGAGACCGAAGATCTGACCCGGTTCGATTTTGAGGCTGAGACTGTCCACGGCGCGGACACCGCCGAAGTACTTGGAGAGGTTCTGGAGCTCGAGCACGGCTCTCAACCCTCCCGACGGCCGAAGAGGCGGCGCAGCGTGGCCATGGTGCGCGCGTCGAGCAGGCCGCTCGGGCGAATGTTCATGACGAGCACGATGAGCGCGCCGAACAGCAGGTTTCGCCAGTCGCCGAGGAAGCGCAGTCCTTCGATGAGAAAGCCCTGGATGAAAACCACGGCTGCCACCGTCCCGAAGATGCTCGAGAGCCCGCCGAGAATGGGATAGGCGATCGCGAACGTGGCGACCATGATCGTGAAGTTGGTCTGCTCTATGTGTGTCGTGTAGTGCGCGTAGATGCCGCCGGCGAGCCCTGCGATGGCACCGCCTGCCGTCATGGCCGAGACCTTTACCGCGGTGAGGTTGATGCCGCAGCTCTGCGCCGCGATTTCGTCTTCGCCGACGGCACGGAGCACGGCCCCGGCCCGCGAGCGGTCCATCCACCAGAGTGCCGCCATGACGAGTGCCACGACCGACCAGATGAAGATGGCGACATGCAAGGTCGTCCATCCGTTCTCCGGGAAATAGCGGATCTGCCTGAAGCCCTCGCCGCCGAGCGGGCCGACGCGGATGCTCCCGCGCGCGATCTGGTAGTCGAAATTGAAGAAGAAGAGCCGGACGATTTCCGTGAATGCGAGAGTCGCGACGACGAGCATGAGGCCGTGCACGCGGAGCGCTGGGAATCCCACGAGGCAGGCCATGAAGCCCGCGACCAACGCGCCGGCGATGAGAGCAGCGATCAACGGCCAACCCGAGAGAACGGTCAGCATGGCAGCGACATAGGCGCCAATCGCCATGAAGCCGGCCTGAGCGAGCGAGACCTGACCCGTCAGAAGCACGACATAGGCCGAGAGTCCGAGTAGCGTGTGCACGCCCATGATCTGAAGGAGGCCAAGGTAGAAATCCATTTGCTCTTGCTCTCCTCAATCCCGCTTCACGGTCGACGAGAAGATGCCGCCCGGTCGGAAGACAAGGAAAACGAACAGCAGCAACATCACGTAGATGTCGCGCTCGGTGACGCCGCGGAAGTACTGGAAGACGTTCTCCGCCATGCCGACCAGCAGGCCCGCTATGATGGCGCCTGGAATGCTGCCGAGCCCGCCGATTACAGTCACGATCAGCCCCTTGATGGTCAACGGAACGACCAGCAATGGCGACAGCAGTCCGACGGCGGAGCCGATGAGGGCGCCCGCAAAACCACCGAGCATTCCGGTAACGACGAATGTCAGGGCATTGACGTGGCTCAGGCGGATGCCGACGAGCTGGGCGGCGATCGGCTGCTGCGAGACGGCGCGCGTCGCCATGCCGAGCTTGGTTCGGTAGAGCAGATAAAGCAGGATCACCATCGCCAGCAGCGCACAGGCGAAGACGAAGACGAGATCGCCGCGGATCATGAACTCGCCGAGATCGAGGATGCCACGGACGACGACGGGATAGTTCTGCGGCATCCCGTCGGTCGTGTGGACGATGATCTCCTCCGCGAGCAGGAACATGCCGACGGTCGACATGAGCGTCGCGAGTGGATTCGACAGCGGGATGAAGCGGAAGCAGAGCCAGTAGATGAGGAGGCCGAACAGGCCACCAACCGCCGCCGCGATCAGCAGTGACGCCCACGCCGGGCCGCCGATGAGAGTAATGAGGCGCAGTGCCGCGTAGGCGCCGCCGACGGAAGCAGCCGCATAGGCCATGTTGATCTTGTGCATGACGCCGAAGACCAGCGTGAAGCCGATGCCGATCAAGGCGTATGTGGCACCAAACAGAAGTCCGTCGACAATCGATTGGACGAGATCAACGATGAGCATGATGAGCGCGATATCCGATAAAGGGAAACCGGCGCCTCGTGCATCCGAGGCACCGGTTCGGCGATCGAATGAACGTGCTCAGTTCGTCGGGGTGTGGAGCACTTCCCACTTGCCGCTCTTGGCGTGCACGAAGAGGAACGGCTTCACGGCCTCGCGATCCGGCGTCCGCTTGGACACACCGATGAGGCCCTTGGTCTCGGTGAGCTTCGCGAGGCCGTTGCGGATCTTCGCGCGGTCGGCTTGCACGGTGTCAGGTTTCGCCATCACGCCTTCGCTTTCGATGACGCTCTTGAGGATCGCAATGTTCTCGTAGGCGGCGCCCGAGTGGAGATCGAGACTTCCGTTGAACTTCGCGGCGCGCTCGGCGGCAGCCTGAGCTTCTGGTGTGACGGGAGCGAAGCTCGTCGGAATGATGATGGCCTCGGCCTCGGCGGAACAACCCTGCAGCGTCTCGAGGCTGGATGACGACGTGAGCCCGATCACCAGCTTCGGCTTCACGCCTTGGCGGCCCATCTCCTTCAGCATGCCGCAGGTCGTGAAGGGGTGCGCCGAGATAGCGATGATATCGGCAGCGGCCCGACGGGCTTCACGTGCCTGATTGGTGAAGTTCGTATCGGCCAGCAGCCACTTCGCCTCACCCTTAACCTCGAAGCCTTCTTTCGCAGCGACTTCCTTCATCACCGCGTACCAAGTCGCGCGCGAGTGGGCGAAGTCCTCCTCTACGCCGCCAAATACTGTCTTCAGATCGGGCTGGGTCTTCTTGATCCACTGAAAAAGCGCCCGGTACATCGCGCCTTCGTCAGGCACGTTGCGGAACGCCCAATCGGAGATCTTGGCCAGGCCGACCTTGATGGCGACGTCAGTGAAAACAGGGAACTGCAGGCCACTGTCGCCCGCGTCGCCAACTTTCTTCTGCAGAATTCCGAAGAGCGGCTCGGCGACATTCGAGCAGGTCGGACCAATGCCGACGAGTGTCGCGGACGAAGCCATTCGCCGGGCGACGGAGATACCTTCCTCCGCATTGCAGCGGTCATCGAAGTACTCGATGACCAGCTTGCCCTTCGTGCCGTCGCCGAGCTTGACGCCGCCCGCCTTGTTGACTTCGTCAGCTGCCGCTTCAAGTGCAGCCTTCGAGTTGATGCCGAACGAGCGCACGACGCCCGACATGGCGCCGAAGCCGGACAACTTGACCTCGCGCTCTTGCGCATTGACGGAGAATGAAGTGCCAGCCGTCACGATTGCCGCAACGGCCGACGACGCGATCAGACGCGTAATCGTCATGGATCGAACCTCCCTTTGTCGCTTCCGGATTGGACGCTTGTTGTTTTGTGCAGTGCAGCGCCCTTCTCGGTGGCGACTGCCTACGGTCCATTGATCACATTGAGGCGTCTAGCCATGCAGAAGTCAAGCAGGGCTAGGACGCATTGCCAACGATATCGCGGCGCTTGTGGAGCGCTCGCGATGAAGTCGTGCGATCGTGAGGCGCATCGCCGTTCCGGTTTACAAGCGGCCCGTCTGGGGTTACGCAATTATTCAAGGGCGAAACAACAAGCCCCAATAAACTGTCTGTCCGTCAAGCCGTCAAAGGGAGGAAAGCTGTCATGAGGAGCTCCAAGAGGGGCGCGTGTACTATTGCAGTGGCCGCTATGATCGCGGCATTTGCAGGTGCGCCGGTGCATGCGCAGGACGTTAAGCTCACCTACTTCACGGGTCCGACGGGTGGCTCGTGGATTCCGATCGCGGGCGCTTTCAAGTCAATCTGGGAGAAGGCCGACAAGCGTCTTTCGATCGAGAACCGCCCTGGCGCTGGCCTCATCAATCTGAAAGCGATCGAAGAGGGCAAGGCCGAGATCGGCATGGGGAACTTGATCTCGACGGTCGATGCATTGAATGGCATCGGCCAAGGCATCACGAAGCCCTACGTGAACGTCTGTCATCTCGCCAATATCTACCCGCAGGTCCAGCAGATCGCCGCTCGGGCCGATCAGGGCATAAACTCCCTCGCCGATCTCAAGGACAAGAGCCTCGGCACACTGCCGCGCGGGAACACGACGGAGGTGGTCGCGTCGTGGATCATGGATGCTTCGGGTATCGGTTACAAAGGTCTCAGCAAAGTCAATTTTGCGAGCATCGCTGATCAGGCCAACATGTTCAAGGATGGCCAGATCTCCGTATCGATGATCATCAGCACGCTCCCGACGGGCGGCATCATGGACATGGCCAACAGCCGGCCGGTGCGGATGCTCGACATCCCGGACGACATCTACAAGCAGCTCGTCGCGAAGAACTCCGGCTTCGCGCGCTTCACTATCCCGAAAGGCACTTACCCCGGGCAGGACAAGGACGTTCTGTCGGTGCAGTTCCCGGCGCATGTCATCGTCAGCTGCAAGCTGCCCGATGACGTCGTCTACAACATGGCGAAATCCATGACTGAAGCGCTGCCGGATCTCGTCAGCGTGAACTCCGTCTTCAAGGGCCAGACCGTGAAAGACTTTGGCGCGAAGGTCGCGATCAAAGTGCATCCAGGCGCCGAGAAGTACTTCAAAGAGAAGGGCGCGATGTAGTCGCGCTCTAGCGACCTCAGCAACAGACGCTGCGCCTGCAACGGCGCAGCGTCCGACTTGCCCGGCTGTGGGGAGCCTTCAATGACGTACGCTCGCGCGACGCAGATTCTCGTGGCCGTCCTCGGCACGGCGTTTACCGTCTATCACCTCTACGTCGCCTTTGTCGGGGTGCCGGAGCCGCTAATTTTCCGCGGCACGCATCTCATGTGGATGCTGATACTGGCGTTTCTCGTCTACACGGGCTTCTCGGGCCGGCGCGATGCGCCGCCAGGCATAGTCGACTGGCTCTTTGTCGCCGCGAGCGCAGCCTCGATCGGTTATATCTTCTATGAGTACGAATACTTCATCACGCGGTTTGCGACAGTCGACGATCTCCGACCCGCGGACTGGGTACTCGGAACTACGCTGATCGTGTGCATCCTGGAGGGCACGCGGCGCGTCCTCGGCGCCGCGCTCTCGATCACGGCCATCGTGTTCATGGCGTATTGCCTCGCGTTCACGAACGTGTCGGCGCAGATGATGCTCGACCAGCTCTACATGACAACGGACGGCATTCTCGGCATTCCGATCAGTGTCTCGGCGACCTACGTCGTCCTCTTCATCATCTTCGGTGCGTTCGTCGAGAAGACCGGCACCGGCAAGCTCTTCATGGATTTCGGTCTCGCGCTCGCGGGAGCAAAGCCGGGCGGCCCGGCCAAGGTGGCGGTCATCACGTCCGGCATGTTCGGGACGATATCCGGCAGCGCCGTGTCCAACGTCATGACGACGGGTGTCTTCACGATCCCGATGATGAAGAGGATCGGCTATCGACCTGCGTTCGCAGGTGCGGTCGAGGCCGTTGCGTCGACAGGCGGGCAGATCATGCCGCCGATCATGGGCGCAGCCGCGTTCGTCATGGCCGAGTATCTTGCTGTCAGCTACCTGACAGTCGCTGTGATGGCTACGCTTCCGGCCTTTCTTTACTACCTCGCCGTCTATGCAGCCGTGCATCTCGAGGCCCGGCGTACCGGTATGCGGGGTTTGCCGAAGCCTGACCTTCCGCAGATGGCGGCCGTGCTCAAGGAGCGTGGACACCAGTTTTTACCCCTCGTCGTGATCACGGCTGTCCTCTTTGCCGGCTATTCGGCACCCTACGCTGCGCTGTGCGGTATCTTCTCGGTTCTGCCGACGGCGATGCTCCGCAAGACGACGCGCCACTATGTCCGCCTCAGCGTCGTCATCGATGCGCTGACTACGGCAGCCAAGGATACCCTGACGATCGCGCTCGCTTGCGCGGCAGCCGGTATCGTAATCGGCGTCGTACTTCTGTCCGGTCTGGCAATCGAGTTCACGGCTCTCATTGTACGGATCTCGCAGGATACGCTCGTCGTTGCGCTGGTGCTGACGGCCATTGCCGGCATCGTCCTCGGCATGGGGCTGCCGACGACGCCGGCCTACATCATTCAGGTTGCGCTGCTTGTTCCCGCGTTGGTGAAGCTCGGCGTGCAGATCGAGGCGGCGCATCTCTTCGTGTTCTACTACTCCTGCCTCTCGACGATCACGCCGCCTGTCGCCCTTGCGGTGTTCGCCGCCAAGGGGATTGCCGGAGGCAACCTCTGGGACACTGGCTGGGCTGCCGTGAAGCTCGGCGCCACCGGCTACATCGTGCCCTTCATGTGCGTGTACTCGACGGCTCTTATGCTTATCGGGCCCTGGCCGGACGTCATCCTCGCAGCGCTTACGGCATCGATTGGCGTCATCTGTCTCGCGGCCGGACTTCATGCCTACTTCCTGCGGCCGACAAAGTGGTGGGAGCGGATCATGTTGTTGAGTGCTGCAATGGTGCTCATCACGCCAGGCCTGATCACCGACCTCATCGGCGCCAGTCTGATCGCGCTGACCGTTGCCTCGCAGCTCTTGATACCGAGGGCAGAGGCTGCCGAGTTCGTGATGCCGCCCGATGGAGGAGTGCCGGCCGCCGCAGGCGCCGCTCCAACGCAGCGCGCGGGCTCGCCCACCTGAGTTCGGGCGAATTGAAGTTTCGGGCTCCGGCTGCTACTGCACCGGAGTGCGATCCATGCGTGAAGCCCGCCGGAGAGATCCATCCAATGACGTCTCGCAAGAGCCCTGAAGAGCTACGCTCGTACCGCTGGTTCGGTCCCGACGACCTTCGCGCCTTCGGCCATCGTTCGCGGGCCATGCAGATGGGCTATGGTCCCGAGGATTGGCGCGGCAAGCCGATTATCGCAATCATCAATACTTGGTCCGACCTCAACCAGTGCCACGCGCATTTCAAGCAGCGCGTCGAGGACGTGAAGCGCGGCGTGTTGCAGGCGGGCGGCTTTCCGATGGAACTGCCGGCGATCTCGCTCTCCGAGCCGATCGTGAAACCAACCACCATGCTCTACCGCAACTTCCTCGCCATGGAGACGGAGGAGCTCATCCGCTCGCATCCGATCGATGGCGTCGTGCTCATGGGTGGCTGCGACAAGACCACGCCCGGGCTGCTCATGGGGGCGACGAGCGCTGGACTGCCGGCGATCTTCGTTCCGGCCGGTCCCATGCTGCGCGGCAACTGGCACGGTAAGATCCTCGGCTCGGGCTCAGATAGTTGGAAGTACTGGGACGAGCGGCGTGCCGGCACGATCACGGAGAAGGACTGGCTCGAGATCGAGGCCGGCATCGCGCGCAGCCACGGTACCTGCATGACCATGGGCACGGCGAGCACGATGACCGCCATCGCCGAGGCCATCGGCATGACGCTGCCGGGCGCATCCTCGATTCCGGCGCCGGACGCCAATCACCACCGCATGGCCGCCTCGTCCGGTCGCCGCATCGTCGAGATGGTATGGGAAGACCTGACGCCTGACCGCATTCAGACGCATGATGCCTTTGAGAACGCCATCACCGTCGCCATGGCCATGGGCTGCTCGACGAACGCAGTCATCCACGTCATTGCCATGGCGCGCCGAGCCAACGCCGCTGTCGGCCTCGAGGATTTCGACCGCATGAGCCGAAAGGTGCCAGTCATCGCCAACGTACGCCCGAGCGGCAAGACCTACCTTATGGAGGACTTCTATTACGCTGGCGGCATCCTCGGCCTCATGGGCCGACTCAAGGGGCACCTCCACCTCGGTGCGCTGACGGTCGGTGGCACGACGGTCGGCGAGAATATCGCCGACGCCAAGGTCTTCGACGATGACGTCATCCGCCCGCTCGACAATCCTATCTATGCGGAAGGCGCGCTGGCGCTGCTGAAGGGAAACCTCGCGCCCGATGGCTGCGTGATCAAGCCCTCAGCCTGCGAGCCGCGCCTCTTGAAGCACACGGGGCCCGCGATCGTCTTCGACGACTATCCTTCTATGAAGAAGGCCGTCGATTGCGAGGATCTGGACGTGACGCCGGATCACGTGATGGTTCTGCGCAACGCAGGCCCACATGGCGGCCCGGGCATGCCCGAGTGGGGGATGTTGCCCATCCCGACCAAGCTCGTGAAGCAGGGCGTGCGCGACATGATCCGCATCTCGGATGCGCGCATGTCCGGCACCAGCTATGGCGCTTGCGTACTGCACGTTTCCCCGGAGTCCTTCATCGGTGGGCCCTTGGCGCTCGTGCGCACCGGCGATCTGATCGAGCTCGATGTTCCCGCGCGCACAATCAATATGAAGGTCTCGCATGCGGAGCTCGCGCGTCGCCGTACCGAGCTGCCTCGGCAGAAGCCCCGCTATGAGCGCGGGTTCGGCCTCATGTTCACGAAGCACGTTCGCCAGGCGCACGAGGGTTGCGACTTCGACTTCCTCGAGACGAGCCACGGCGCGCCTGTGCCTGAGCCCGAAATCTATTGAGGTTCCGCCATACACATCGGAAAGTAAGTGCGGCGCCTTCGGGCGCCGTTTTGCCTCTGCCCGCCGCCGGGCCAGATCTGAGGATTGCCGATGGAACATATTGTGCTGGCGTTGCGCACATTCTTCCGCGTGGCGCTGCCCTACTTCCGTTCGGGGGAACGGCGAACGGCCTGCCTGCTGCTCGGGGCGATCGTCACGGCGGAGCTGGCGCTGGTCTATGTCGCGGTCTCGGTGATCAACTGGAATGCGCGTTTCTATAACGCACTGGAGAAAAGGGACTGGAATGCCTTCTACTCCGAGCTGGAGACTTTTGCATTTATTGTCGCTTCTGCAGTCGCAGCCGGCGCGTCGCAGTACTACTTCGGCCAGACCCTGCAGATCCGATGGCGGCGCTGGCTGACTGCGAACTATGTCTCGCGCTGGATGGCCGACGGCCGACATTACCGCGCACGCTTCGTCGCCCCACATGTCGACAATATCCATCTGCGCATCGCCAACGACGTCTATCTCTTCATCCAGCGCACGCATGAGCTCACGACCGGCCTGCTTGGCTCGATCGTGGCTTTCGCTTCCTTCGCCTACATCCTGTGGGGCCTGTCGGCGATGACGCCGATGCCGGGATTGCCGTCCTTCATCATTCCGGGTTGGCTGATCTGGGGCGCGCTTCTTTACGCGACGGCCGGCACGCTGATCGCGCACTGGATCGGCTGGCGGCTCATTCCGCTCAACTTCAACCAGCAGCGCTACGAGAGCGATTTCCGCTTCGCAATCGTGCGTGCGGCCGATCATTCCGAGCCGATCGCACTGATCCGGGGTGAGCCGGTGGAGCGCGCCGAGCTGAGCCAGCGCTTTTCCAATCTGGTCGGCAATTGGACGCGGCTCGTTGCGACGCAGACCCGGCTGGTCGGCTTCATCGGCGGCTATGCCCAGGCATCGACCGTGGTGCCGGCGCTGATCGTAAGCCCTGCCTATCTCTCCGGCGCGATCCCGCTCGGTTCGCTCGTCCAGGCCGCGCTCGCCTTCAACAAGGTCGAAGGCGCCTTTGCCTTCTGCATCTCGTCCTACGGCAAGATCGCTGAATGGAAGGCGATGCTCGATCGTCTCGCGCAGTTCGAGGATGCGATGAATTCGGTTGATGAAAGTCGTGCACAGTCGGAAGGAGTCGTGGCCATCTCGCAGCACTCGGACGCGAGCTTCGGCGTCGACGGCCTGAGCATCCGGCTGCCGGACGGTTCTTTGATTGCGGGCATGCCGCAACTCAGTCTTCGGGCTGGTGATCGTGTGCTCATCACGGGGCCTTCCGGGGCCGGTAAATCGACGCTGTTCCGCGCGCTCACGGGCTTGTGGCCTTCCGGCACGGGACGCGTGAGGTTTCCGGAAGGCGGGGAGGTGCTCGCGATGCCGCAGCGGCCATATTTTCCGCTCGGTACGCTACGTCGCGCGATCGCCTATCCGCGCGCCGATGATGAGGTGACGGAGGAGGCCATTCTCGCGGCACTGAATGAGGTCGGGCTCTCGCATCTCTCGGCGCGTCTCGACGAAACTGCGGACTGGGGCGTGCTTCTGTCCGGTGGTGAGCAGCAGCGGATCGGGATCGCTCGCGCGCTGATCCGAAAGCCTGCCGTGCTGCTGTTCGACGAGCCGGTGGCGGCCTTGGCCGATGCCTCTGGGCGCGATCTCTATCGGATGCTGCTCGACAGGCTGCCCGACGCCATCGTCATGACCATTGACCGGCGTGAGGTGCTTCGCGACTTCCATTCCGGGCTGGTCGCGCTCGACCGCAGGGATGCGGGCCCGACGCCGCTCGGCTCGGCCGCACCGTTGGCAACCATGCCGGCATAAGTTAGCGATCAAGTAGAAGGGAGAACAATCCGATGAATAGTACGACCGCCGCGCTTGGAATGAACTACTGGACCGACAAATGGGATCTGCATGAGGACGTCTGTCCCTGCGACGTGCATGTCAACGAGTGGATTGCTGATCAGGGCCTGAAGAACAAGGACATCTACCATTTCGGCACCGGCACCCACCATGTCGTCGGGGTTGAACAGGCGCGCAACGGCTCGGGCAATTCGGTGCTCGCGATCACTGCCTCGATCGAGGAGTACGAGGCTTACATCAAACTCGTCTCGACCAATTCGGCCGTCGCGAAATCCTACATCGCCTATTTCGGCGATATCTATCTCACCAACCCGCGTCTATTGCCCGATTTCGACATTGTCACAATGGTGCATCTCTGCGAGTTCTTCTTCCCGAACACCGCGAGCGCCGAGTATGGCGGCATGACGGACCGCCTCGTGCTCGATCTCTTCACTGACAAGACCCGCTCGGGCGGCTATCTGATCTTCTACAAGAACTCCATGGGCAAGGAGCGTACGGCCGAGATCCTGCCCGTGTGGGAGAAGGAAAAGCCCGTCGAGCGCGTCGCTGATTTCAAGACGCTCATTGTCTACAAGAAGAAATAAAAGCAGGAATCCCTACTCTATTCCGCTGGATTTCAGGCTGCCCGGCTTGATGCCGGTCAAGGCGGAGGGCGACGCGATCGGCTGGACTACCTTGATCTCCTAGCAGTCGAGGCATCCAGATGGCCAAGTCCCCTGCCGCCAAGAACCCCCAGAACATCCTTTTGGCAACGGATCTGACCGCTGCCTGTGATCGTGCCTTTGACCGGGCTGTCCAGCTCGCCGCGGCGTGGGGCGCATCTCTCACCATTTGCCACGTGGTGGAGTCGAGTTCCGTTCGGCCGATAGGTATCGAGCGGCGCATCCGCAATGTCGATGTGGACATGGCCGAGCTCGAGAAGCGTGCGCGCGCTGTTCTCAAGCAGGCTGTGTCCCGGCATGTGGTGATCGGCGACCCGGCCGAGCGCGTGATCGAGCACGCACGCGCGATAAAGAGCGATTTCGTCGTCACCGGGCCCGCGCACGCCAAGGCTTACGGCGGAAAGCTTTTGGGCAGCACGGCGGCGCGCATCCTTCGCCAGGCACACGTGCCCGTCCTGGCCGTCCGGCGGCGCGCGGCTGGGCCATACGGCAAGATCGCGATCGGTGTTGATCTGTCGACGACTTCTCGCGCCACCGTTGCCACGACGCGCGCACTGTTCCCGGCCGCGGAGCTTACGCTCGTGCACGCTTTCGAAGTTCAGCCGGACTGGTCGGGACGCGCAGCGAACAAGTCACTCGACGAGGTCGAAGCCGCCGAGCGTGCCCGCGTCCAGCGCGTCGCTACGGAGGAGATTGCTCGCTTTGTCGGCAAGGACGCAGGCAGGATCCAGACTGTCCTGCTCGAAGGCCTGCCGGGCGTGGTGCTCTCCGACTACGTGGACGAGAATAGGCCCGACGTCGTTGTTACCGGCACGTATAGCCGTGCCGGCACTGCCGAGCATATGATCGGCAGTACGGCCGAGGTGCTGCTCAACACGCTGGCGAGCGATGTTCTCGCCATTCGGCCAGAGAGTTGATGACGGAGCTGATGCCAGCTACCCCACGTGCTCCAGCACGGCTTTCGCGACGGCATCGGGCTGATCCAGCTCCGCGAGGTGACCGGCGCCGGCGATCATCGTGATCTTCGCACCGCCGGGAATGGCTTTGGCGATCCTGTCGGCGTAACCGCGCGGCATCACGCGGTCCGCTTTGCCCCAGATGAGCAGCGTCGGGGCTTTGATGAAAGGCAGGCGCCGCTCGAGCTTGGTATTTCCGAGCGGCCAGAAGATGCGGGCAGCCGCTTCCGCCGCGCGCGTCTGTTCGATGAGCCATTCCACGGAGTTGGCGCCGGTCGGCATCGCTTTCAGCTCTTTGTAGATCTCGCCGTCGGCGCAAAGCAGACCCGGGACATCGTCGGCGCGCTGCGCCCATACGTCCGCCGCCGGGTCCTTCTCATCGAAGAGGCCGAACGGCGCGATCATCGCGATGCGCCGCACGCTTTGCGGCCAGAGCGCCGCGATCTCCGCGACGAATGAGCCGCCGACTGAGCTCCCCACGAGATCCGCGCCGTCGAGCCCCGCCTCCTCCAGCAGCGTCCGCACAGCCACCAGCCAATCGAGATGCGTATCGAGAATGTTGTGGCCCGTCGCGCCCGGAAAGCCGGGCATGGACGGCACGACCACCGTGCGGCTTTCGGCGAGGCGATCGAGGAAGGGTATCCAGCGCGGTAGGCCGCCGAAGCCAGCGAGGAAGCCGATCTTCGGCCCGCTGCCTTTGGTCCACACGCGGCAGGCATGGCCATTGACGTCGACGGTGGTGGTCGTGGGCTCGCTCAATGGACGCTCTCCCCTGATCGTCGTTTCTTGAGTTACGCGCGTTTACTCGGCGGCGACCGGCGCTGAACCTGCAAAAGCCGGCAGCGACGCACGCTCGGCGCCTCTGAGAGGCTTCGGCCACCACTTGTTCTCCCACTCAGCAAACAGCGGCTTCAGGCGCGGCATGACCTTCTCGGCGAAGAGGCGCGTATTGTACTTGGTCAGGTCCTTGGACATGTTGCCGAACTGCATGAGCAGCATGAGCTGGCCGATGTTGAGTGTCTTGGCGAGCTCCATGAGCTGGTCAGTCACATCATCCGGCGAGCCGACGATGACATAGCCGTTGTCGACAATGCCCTTCATGTCGCGCGCCAGCATCTGCATCTTCATCGCAGAGGGAGCCTGAGTGGACGGGCTGGCCTTGGAGGCATCCGCGGCCATCTTCACCTGGCTCTCGAGGCCGGCGCGCTGTGTCGCCTCGGTCGTGTAGCCGGGCGGTGCTGCAAAGCGGGGATCGACGTGCAGGCAGCGGCCGTAGAAGTATTCGGCGGGCTCCGTGTAGAGGTCCATGGCCTGCTGACGGCTCTCGGCGACGCCGACGACCTGCGCGAAGCCGGCGCGGTAGGGATTGCGATCCTTGCCGAGGCGATCCATCTCGGCCCAGAAGCCCTTCATGACGTTCTGAGCCATCTTGTAACCGTAGTACGAGAGATAGCAGAACACGTAATCGCGCTCGGCCGCCCATCGCCATGTCTCGACCGAGCCGGCACCGGGAATCCAGATCGGCGGATGCGGCTCCTGAATCGGTCTCGGCCAGATGTTGACGTAGCGCTGCTGGTTGAAGCGGCCGTTGAAGGCGAAGGTGTCCTTCTCCTGCCAGGCGCGCATCACGAGATCATGCGCCTCGTTGTAGCGCTCGCGGAGCTGGCTCGGGTTGGCACCATAGGCGTATGTCGTGTCCATGGGTGTGCCGACCGGAAAGCCGGCTATCAGGCGACCGCCCGAGATGCAGTCGATCATCGCGAATTCTTCGGCGACGCGCGTCGGTGGATTGTAGAGCGCGAGGCTGTTGCCCATGACGCAGATCGCGGTGTCGGTGGTGCGTCGCGCCAGCGCCGTCGCGATCAAATTGGGCGAGGGCATGAGCCCATAGCCGTTCGAGTGATGTTCATTGCAGCAAATCGCGTCGTAGCCGCACTCGGCCGCGTACTCGAGCTCGTCGAGGAAGTCGTTGTACATGTGATGCGCGCGTTTCGGGTCGAACAACGAGGAATGGATGTCGACCCACACCGACGGATGCTTCTCCTTGAAGTCGTCCGGCAGCTCCGTGTAGGGCATCAGGTGGAACCAGAGCATCTTCATTGGGCGTGCTCCCTGCTGGCGGTGCGTCGCCGCGAGTTGGTTATGATTGCTTGCAGAAAGTTTGTGGGAAGTCCGCGCACGGCGCAAGTCCTGCCGGTGCGCCGGCCCGCGATAGCTGGTTTGCACGGCCGCGGCGGCGGACCAGCAGGGCAATAAAGCGCAGCCTTGAAGGTTGCATTATGCGGGCCAGTATGCAGACTTCGGACGACGCAACGAATAATGCCGGCTCGCAGCGTTCCGTCGTGGATGCGAGACCGGCTGTCATCCGAACGCGCCACCAAGCCACCAGTGATCGAGGCTCCGGCATCTTGCGGAGCGGGCGTCCGGCTGGCTGTGCGGTGAGGGCGGAGATGTCGTTGCCAGTGCATTTCTGCATCGCTTCGTGGGTGCAGGGGGGCGACTATACATGGCTGTTTCGGCCACTCTTGCGGCCATCGCCGTCCTGCTCGGGACGGCTGCGCTGGCGATTGCCATACACCGCCGCCCATTCGCGACGGTGCTGATCTATTGCATATGCCTTGGCGTGTGCCTCGTGCTCCTCGCCCTGGCGGGCACGAGCCTCATCGAACGCGGTCCTGTCCAGCACCTGACACTGCCGATCGGCCTTCCCTGGCTCGGCGCGCGCTTTCGGATCGATGCTCTCAGCGCCTTCTTCCAGGTCGTCATCAACCTCGGCGGCGCGGCAGCGAGTCTCTATGCGCTCGGCTATGGCCGGCACGAGGAAGCGCCCGGGCGCGTGCTGCCGTTCTATCCTGTGTTTCTCGCCGGCATGAATCTCGTGCTGGTGGCCGACGATGCCTTCACTTTCCTCGTTGCCTGGGAGTTCATGTCGCTCTCATCCTGGGCGCTCGTGCTCGCGCACCATCATGATCGCGAGAATGCCGAGGCAGGCTACATTTACATCCTGATGGCGAGCTTCGGTACGTTCGCGCTGCTGCTGGCCTTCGGGCTGCTCGCGGGGCCGAGCGGGCAGTATGCCTTCGGCGACATCCGGGACATGGCGCACGCGGGCTGGCTCGAAGGGCTCGTGCTCGTGCTGGCGCTGGTCGGTGCCGGCTCCAAGGCGGGGCTCGTGCCGCTGCATGTGTGGCTGCCGCTCGCTCATCCGGCGGCGCCGAGCCACGTATCCGCGCTCATGAGCGGCGTGATGACCAAGGTCGCGATCTACGGCTTTATCCGAATCGTATTCGATCTGCTTGGTCAGCCGCGCTGGTGGTGGAGCCTCGTCATCCTCGGGCTCGCGAGCGTGACGGCCGTGATCGGCGTGCTCTACGCGCTCATGCAACGCGACCTGAAGCGCCTGCTGGCTTACAGCACGGTCGAGAATATCGGCATCGTCTTCATCGGCCTCGGCCTCGCGCTGGCCTTCACGGCCAACAACATGGCCGCGCCGGCGGCGTTGGCGTTCACGGCGGCGCTCTTCCACGCCTTCAATCACGCGCTCTTCAAGAGCCTGCTGTTTTTCGGCGCCGGCGCGGTGCTGACGGCGACCGGTGCGCGCGACATCGAGAAGCTCGGTGGCCTCATTCTGCGCATGCCACAGACGGCGTTCGTGTTCCTCGGCGGCGTGCTCGCGATCTCGGCGCTGCCGCCACTCAACGGCTTTGTTTCGGAATGGCTCATGTTCCAGGCCGTGCTGCTCAGTCCCGATCTGCCGCAGTGGGGTCTCAAGCTCGCCGTGCCGGCCGTCGGCGCGATGCTGGCGCTCGCGGCCGCGCTGTCCGCGGCCTGCTTCGTCCGCGCCTTCGGCATTGTGTTCCTCGGTCGGCCACGTGCGCCTGAAGCCGCCACCGCCATCGAGACCGACAGCGCATCGCGTGCCAGCATGTTTACGCTGCTTGGGCTCTGCCTCGCCGCAGGTATCCTGCCCGGGCTGCTGATCGATGCGATCGCACCAGTTGCTGCCGGCCTGGTCGGCCAGAGCATGCCGCCACAGGCGTCCATCTCCGGCTGGTCGATCGTGCCCGTCGCAGAGAGCCGCAGCTCGTACAATGGCCTGCTCGTTTTCGGCTTCATTACCGTCTCGACGCTCGTCACCATCCAGTTCATTCACCGCTTTGCCAGCAGCGCGTTGCGGCGCGCGCCACCCTGGGATTGCGGGTTCCCGAGTGCTGATCCCGCGACCCAGTACACCGCCGACAGCTTTGCTCAGCCCGTGCGCCGCGTGTTCGGCGAGAGCGTGCTGTTGGCGCGCGACGAGGTGGACATGTCGCCGCCTGGCGACCCGCGGCCGTCGCGCCTCACGGTGACGGTGCGCGATGTGATTTGGGAGACGGCCTACGCACCAATCAGCAATCTCATCTCGCGCACCGCGGAGCAGCTCAATCACCTGCAGTTCCTGAGCATCCGGCGCTACCTGAGCCTCGTCTTCGGCGCCCTCATCGTTCTGCTGTTGGGGGTCGCCGTATGGGCCTGATCCTCGATCTCGCCGTCCAAGGCGTGCAGATGGTGCTGGTACTTGCACTGGCGCCGCTCCTGCTTGGCCTCACGCGCAAGGTGAAGGCGCGCCTGCTGCGCCGCCAGGGACCGTCGCTGCTGCAACCCTATCGCGATCTCGTTCGCCTCGCGCGCAAGGAAGTCGTGCTCGCCGAGAATGCCTCGTGGCTCTTCCGTAGCGGACCCTACATGATCTTTGCCGCGACGTGGGTAGCGGCGGCGCTCGTGCCGACTTTCGCCACGGGCCTGCACTTCAGCTGGACGGCCGATCTGATCGCGATCGCCGCCCTGCTCGGGACGGCGCGTGTGTTCCTCGCGCTCGTCGGCATGGATGTCGGCACGAGCTTCGGTGGTATCGGCTCGAGTCGCGAGATGATGTTCGCTTCGCTCGCCGAGCCGGCGATGATCATGATCGTTTTCGTCGTGGCGCTGGTGGCGGGCTCGACGCAGCTCTCACATATCGCGATCTTCATGCAGGAGCACGCGAGCCTCCGCGTATCGCTCGGCCTCGCGCTTGTCGCACTCGTCATCGTCGCGCTTGCCGAAAATGCCCGTATACCGGTCGACAATCCGGCGACACATCTCGAGCTCACGATGGTCCATGAGGCCATGGTGCTGGAGTATTCGGGCCGTCATCTCGCGGTGATCGAGCTCGCCGCAGCCCTCAAGCTGCTGCTGTACGTCTCGCTCATCGGCTGCATATTCTTTCCCTGGGGAATCGCGAGCGGCGAGGCTGGCCCGACCGCCTATGCCATCGGCGTCGCCACTTATCTTGTGAAACTCGCAGTCGGCGGCTTCCTGCTCGTCGTCTTGGAGACCTCCATCGCCAAGATGCGCGTCTTCCGCGTGCCCGAGTTTCTCGGCGCGGCGCTCATGCTCGGCCTGCTCGGCACGCTCTTGCTCTTCGTCTCGAGGACTTTCTGATGGAACGCTTCCTCCTCGATGTTGCGCATCTTCTGGCGGGCGGACTGGTGCTGACGAGCTTCATGCTCCTCTATCAGACGCGCATGTCGAGCCTGCTCGCGGTGTTCGCGCTGCAGGCCGTCGTGCTGACGTTGTCCGTCGCCTGGCAGGCGCACGTCCAGAACGCGCCGCACCTCTACATCACGGCGGGGATCGCGCTGGTTCTGAAGGCGATCATCATTCCTTATGCGCTGAGCCGGGTCGTCAGAAGTCTCGGCATTCATCGCTCCATCGAGACTGTCGGCGGTATCGGTCCCACCATGCTCGCGGGCATGGGTTGTGTCGCACTTTCCATGGTCGTCATGCTGAAGGCGACGGCCACTGCCAACCCTCTCGCGCGGGAGGATCTCGCGTTTGCTCTCTCCGTAGTGCTTCTTGGCCTGCTCATGATGGTCACGCGACGCAATGCGGTAAGTCAGATCGTCGGCTTCATGTCCATCGAGAACGGCCTCATCCTCGCGGCGGCCGGCGCGAAGGGGATGCCGCTGGTGGTGGAAATCAGCGTGGCGTTCTCGGTCCTTGTCGCCTTCATCGTGATCGGCGTGTTCCTGTTCCGCATCCGTGAGCGCTTCGATTCAGTCGAGCTGCAGGCGCTCGATGACTTCCGAGGGGAGCGCCGATGAGCTGGCCGCCGCTCTTTCCGCTGCCCATAGATCCAGCGACTGCCATTCTTCTGATCCCGGCGATCGGTGTGTTGTTGCTCGTGGGGCTGCCCTCCTACAAGCTGGGCTCGCGCTTCAATGTGCTGTTTGCATTCGCCACATTCCTGTCGTCGCTCTATCTGCTCGTGGAGCGGCCCCCCCTCGGGCGCTATCTGTTCGTCGATGACCTCAATATCGTGTTCATCGTGCTTGGCGGCTTCGTCGCGGTCACGACGAGCGTTTTCAGTGCCAGCTATATCGGCCATGAGCTGGAGACCGGGCGCCTGACGCCGACGAACCAGCGCTTCTATCACGCCATGTATCAGGCGCTGATCTTCTCGATGAACCTCGCGCTGCTGGCGAACAACATCGGCCTCATGTGGGTGGCGATCGAGCTTGCAACCATGACGACCGTGCTGATGGTCGGCATGTACCGCACGCATGCGGCGCTCGAAGCAGCCTGGAAATATTTCATTCTCGGTAGCGTCGGCATTGCGCTCGCGCTCTTCGGCACGATCCTCGTGTACATGGCCGCGCAGCCCGTGCTCGGCGAGGGCTACGACTCCATGGTGTGGACGACGCTCGTCGCCAAGGCGCACGAGCTGAGCCCGGATCTGCTGAACGTCGCATTCGTCTTCCTCATGCTCGGCTACGGAACCAAAGTGGGTCTCGCGCCTCTCCATGCCTGGCTGCCGGACGCGCACGCCGAAGGCCCGACGCCCATTTCGGCTGTGCTTTCGGGTCTCCTGCTCAATGTCGCGCTCTATGCGGTGCTGCGCTTCAAGATGCTGCTCAGCGCCAACCCCAATGCCATTGCGCCGGGGCCGCTGATGGTCGTGCTCGGTCTCGTGTCGCTGATCTTCGCCGCGTTCATGCTGTACCGGCGTCGCGACATCAAGCGCATGTTCGCCTATTCCTCCATCGAGCACATGGGCATCATCACGTTCGCCTTCGGCATGGGCGGACCGCTCGCGAACTTTGCCGGTCTCCTGCATATGACCATGCACAGCCTCACCAAGTCGGCGATCTTCTTCGCGGTGGGGCATATCGCGCAGGTCAAGGGCACGCAGCGCCTCGCCGAGATCCGCGGCCTTACCGAGAGCCATCCTGCGCTCGGATGGGGTCTCGTCATCGGCGTCGTTGCGATCGCCGGGATGCCGCCGCTCGGCATCTTCATGAGTGAGTTCCTCGTCGTCAGCTCGACATTTGCGCGTCAACCGCTGCTTGCCGTGCCGCTGGTGTTTGGTTTGATGGTGGGCTTCGGCGCGCTCATGCTGAGGCTGACGCAAGTGGCCTTCGGCGAGCCCTCGGGCGGTATGGCACCCGTCGAGGCATCCTACGTGCCGCTCTATTCGCATCTGGCCCTCGTGGTCGGCGCCGGCATCTACCTGCCGGGGCCACTTGTCGCCTGGTTCCAGAATGTCGCGCGGCTGCTGGGCTGAGGGAGGCGCTGGACATGAGTTTCGCAACAACGCTTCTCGAACTTGGCGCCCGGATCGACGCACATCAGACCGGCCCGCGCGTCGCGGTCGATCGCGAGGTCTGGTGGCGCGTGGCTTTGGAGGTTGCCCAAGGGAATGTCACGCTGCTGGCGCTGTGGAGTGACGGCCGCGATGTGCACATGGCCGTGCTCGACGAGGTCGAAGGCGAAGTCAGCGTCGTCAGCCTCGCGTGTCCGAACGGACGCTTTCCCTCCGTCGGGCGCACGCACCCGCCGGCCGTGCGCTTCGAGCGCGCGATCGTGGATCTCTATGGTCTCGTCGCGGAAGAGGCGACCGATATGCGCCCCTGGCTCGATCACGGCCGTTGGGGTGTGCGCCATCCGCTTGGAGCCGCCAAGCCGGATGCCGCGGCAGGCTTGCCTTATGCATTTCTGCCGGCCGAGGGGCCGCCGCTGCATCAGATCCCCGTCGGGCCTGTCCACGCCGGCATCATCGAACCCGGCCATTTCCGCTTTCATGCCAATGGCGAGACGGTCGTGCGGCTCGAGGAGCGGCTCGGCTACGTGCACAAGGGCATCGATGGACTGATGCGCGGTGCGCCGATCGCGCGGGCCGCGCTGCTCGCGGGTCGCGTCTCGGGGGACAGCACCGTCGCCATCGCGCTCGCCTTCGCCCGTGCGGTCGAGGCGGCAGCCGGCGTCGAGGCGCCGCCGCGTGCGCAGATACTGCGCGCGGTCATGGCCGAGCTCGAGCGCGTCGCCAATCATCTCGGCGACTTCGGCGCCATCTGCAATGACGCTTCGTTCTCGCTGATCCTGGCGCACTGTGGGGCGCTGCGCGAGCAGGTGTTGAGGTGCGCGAACGCCGGCTTCGGTCATCGCCTGATGATGGATCGTGTCATTCCTGGCGGTATCGCGCGTAATCTCGACGAGCAAGGTGCAGCCAATATCCGCGCGCTCGTTGCGCACATCCGACGCTATCTGCCCCACCTCGTGCGCGTCTACGATAACTCGGCCTCGCTCCAGGATCGCACGGTCACAACCGGCATCCTAAAGCCTGAGTTGGCGCGCCAGTACGGCGCTGGCGGTTATGTCGGTCGCGCTTCGGGCCGCGCTTTCGATGCGCGTCGTACGCTCGCCTATCCGCCCTACGACACGCTGCGCTTCGAGGTGCCAGCGCGCACGGCGGGTGATGTCGACGCGCGGGTGTGGGTTCGCATTGACGAGATCACGCAGAGCCTCTCGATTATCGAGCAGTGCCTCGAGAAGCTGCCCAATGGGCCGATCGCAATTGCGATGGATGCGGCGCTGGCCGCAGCCGTGGGGCAGGAGGCGACGACGCTCGTCGAAGGTTTCCGCGGCGATGTGCTGGCCTGGGTGCGGCTGGGGCCAAGCGGAACGATCGCCAATGCTTACATCCGCGACCCGTCCTGGCTGCAGTGGCCGCTACTCGAAGCTGCGATCGAGGGCAACATCGTCGCCGACTTCCCGCTCTGCAACAAGTCGTTCAACTGCTCCTACTCGGGGCACGATCTCTGAGGCTGCCTCATGCGCCGATTGCTCATCGAGGGATTGCTTAAGGCGCCGCTTACCGAGGCGAGGCCTCGCGACGACGATGCCATGCTCGCCGAACTGGCCGAGCGGCTGCAGAAATCGGTACGCCGTGCGCTCGGCCACAGCCTGTCGATCCGTCAGGTCGATGCGGGCTCGTGCAACGCCTGCGAACTCGAGATCCATGCGCTCAGCAACGTCTACTACGACCTCGAGCGCTTTGGCCTCCGCTTCGTCGCGTCGCCTCGCCACGCGGACGTGCTGCTCGTGACAGGCCCGGTGACAAAGAACATGCGCGAGGCGCTCGAACGGACCTACAACGCGACGCCAAATCCGAAATGGGTCGTGGCGGCGGGCAATTGCGCGTGTGGCGACGATCTATTCGGCGGCTATGCCAATGTCGGTGGTGTCGAGAAGGTCATTCCCGTGGATCTGCACATCCGCGGGTGCCCGCCGACACCGACGGCACTTCTCCAGGGGCTCGTCGCCTTGATGGAGCGAGCGGCCGCGCAGAGTTGAGGGTCTTGCTTCAGGTTTTGAAGGCCGGAACCTGCGCGTCGAGGAATTCTTCGATGTCCGCGCTGCTTCGGAACGTGATGACCTCGCCGCCATATTCCTCCAGCATTGCCGCGATCCGCGGGCGGAGCTTGCGGGGGTAGTTCCACACGTACTGCAGGAACTCCCAGTCGAGACGCTCGGGGCATCCGTCCGCGAGATCGGGTCGCGTGCGCCCATACCCGGTGGCGACCCGGCGCAGGACGCGCGTCACGTTGATCGAGCGAGGCGTATCGAGCAGGAAGGTCGTGTCGGCGCGGCGCAATCGCGTGCCAAGCGTCCGGCTGTAGTCTCCGTCCATGATCCAGCGTGGCTGCTGTGCCAGCTTCTCGACGGTCCGCTGCCATTCTTCGGGCGCCGGCTCGACCCAGCCAGGGCGCCAGAAATGCTTATCCAGATGGATCAGCGGGAGCCCGGAGCGCTCGGCCAGACGCCTGGCGAAGGTCGACTTCCCCGCGCCGGGACTGCCCAGAACGAGCACGCGCTCCATGACGCGACCACGTGCGACCTCTACTCGGCTGCGACCGGCCTGAAGGCCGGCAGTGCCGCGCGTACGGACTTCTCCAAGGGCTTGGGCCACCACCTGTCCTCCCACTCGGCGAAGAGCGGCTTCAGTTTCGGCATGACCTGATCGGCGAAGAGCTTGGTATTATATTTTGTCAGCTCCTTGGACATACTGCCATACTGGAGGAGCAGCATGAAGTGCCCGACATTGAGGGTCCGTGCGACATATTCGAGCTGTTCGGCGACGTCCTTCGGCGAGCCGACGACGACGTAGCCGCGATCGACGATCTCCTCCATATCGCGCGCAACCATGCTGAAGCGTGTGCCCGCCGTCGTGCCTGTCGTTACCCCGGCGAGCTGATCCTTGGGCTTGTTGTGGCCGGCCGCCGCCTGCTCGGCCTGAGCGCGGGTGGCTTCCTCGGCGGCGCGTTTGACCTGGCTTTCGAGACCGGAGCGCATGGTCGCCTCGGTGTTGTAGCCGGGCGGTGAGGCAAAGCGCTGGTCGACGTGAAGGCAGCGGCCATAGAAATATTCGGCCGCTTCGGCATAGCGCTCCATGGCTTCGGAGCGGCTCTCGGCGACACCGACGAATTGGAGGAAGCCGGCGCGGTAAGGATTGCGGTCCTTGCCGAGCCGGTCCATCTCGGACCAGAAGCCCTGCATGGTCGCCTGCCCCGCCTTGTAGCCGTAGTAGGAGAGATAGCAGTAGACGTAGTCCATCTCCGCGCACCACCGCCAAGTCTCGACCGATCCGCCGCCAGGGATCCACACCGGCGGATGTGGCTGCTGGATCGGCCGCGGCCAGATATTGACGTAGCGCTGCTGGTTGAAGCGGCCGTTGAAGGCGAACGTGTCCTTCTCCTGCCAGGCGCGCATCACGAGATCATGCGCTTCGAGATAGCGCTCTCGCAGCATCGAGGGGTTCTGGCCATAGGCGAAGGTCGTGTCCATGGGCGTGCCGACCGGGAAGCCGGCGATGAGCCTTCCTCCCGAGATGCAGTCGATCATTGCGAATTCTTCGGCGACGCGCGTCGGCGGATTGTAAAGCGCGAGGCTGTTGCCCATCACGCAGATCGCCGTGTCGGTCGTGCGTCGAGCCAGCGCCGTCGCGATCAGATTTGGCGAGGGCATGAGGCCGTAGCCGTTCGAGTGGTGCTCGTTGCAGCAGATGGCATCGAACCCGCAGTCTGCGGCGAACTCCATCTCGTCCATGAAGTCGTTGTACATGTGATGGGCGCGCTTCGGGTCGAACAGCGAGGAATGGATGTCGACCCAAACCGAGGGGTGCTTCTCCCGGAAGTCGCCGGGAAGCTCGGTGTATGGCATGAGGTGGAACCACATCAGCTTCATGGGGGAGCGCTCCTCGGCTTGCGGTTTCCTCGCTCGGCGGCATGGTCTGCCGCTCGTCATATTGTTGCCTGTCAAGGCGTAGGCCTTGCAGCAGGTGTCCGGACAGAGTGAGTCATCCGCCCGCAGGATACAAGTGACGACTGCATTTGGGCCCCCGTCGGGGCGGTGCCTCGCCTTCGCACTGCACAAAGATTAGCTGCCCCGCGGCTCATGCAACTGTCACCGGCAAAGCTGTGGCTTCAGCTTGACAGGCGTCGGAAAATCGCACTTCTCTAGGGCCGTTTCTGCGTCGAGTTGTCGCCTGCGGCCGGGGTGACACGTTCCGCTCGGGCAGGTTCATCAAATTTCCAATGATCGGCCAATTGCAGGAGAAGCAACATACGTCGTCCAATGCGCGCAGGCCCGGAGCGCGAGCCTTCCGGCCCCAGAATGAACGATGGCATCCGCACGCGAACGGTCCGCCTTATAAATGCGGACGGCGAGAACGTGGGCGTCGTCGAAACACTTGAAGCCTTGCGGCAGGCCCAGGAAGCCGGGCTCGATCTCGTCGAGGTGTCGCCCGACGCCGACCCGCCGGTGGCCAAGATCCTGGACTTTGGAAAGTACAAGTTCCAGGAGCAGAAGAAGCAGGCCGAGGCCCGCAAGAAGCAGAAAATCGTCGAGATCAAAGAGATCAAGATGCGTCCCAGCATCGATGATCACGACTACGACGTGAAAATGCGCGCCATCAAGCGATTCTTCGAGGATGGCGACAAGGTGAAGGTGACCTTGCGGTTCCGTGGTCGCGAGATGGCTCACCAGCAGCTCGGAATGGCCGTGCTTCAGCGGGTCAAGGCCGAGGTGCAGGAGATCAGCAAGGTCGAGTCCGAGCCGCGCCTCGAAGGCCGCCAGATGGTTATGGTCTTGGCGCCAAAATAGCCGGACGCCGCCGGCGGTTGGCCGCGGCGGCAGCCTCGTGGCAGGCCGGGCGGTACCTGGATGGGGCCGCCGCGTGCCCGTGCGGTTGAAATTCCCTTGAAATCGTTCCATGAGTGGCGCCGCCGGCAGCCTCCGGCGGCCGCGACCCGTTGCGAGATCTGTTCATGAAATTCACGTTCAATTGGCTCCGGGATCACCTGGATACGACTGTATCGCTCGATGTGATCGTCGACCGGCTGTCGATCATCGGCCTCGAGGTCGAGAGCGTCGAGGAACCGGCCAAGGCGCTGAACCCGTTCGTGGTCGCGCGCGTCGTCGATGCCAAGCAGCACCCCAACGCGGACAAGCTGCGCGTCTGCCAGGTCGATACGGGCAGCGGCGTGGTCGAGGTCGTCTGCGGTGCACCGAACGCGCGTGCCGGCATGATCGGCGTGTTCGCCCCGCTCGGCAGCTACATTCCTGGCACGGGCATCACGCTCGACAAGCGTCCCGTGCGCGGCGTGGTCTCGAACGGCATGCTCGTCTCCGAGCGCGAGCTGGAGCTTTCTGACGATCACCAGGGCATCATCGATCTGGGCGAGGCGTTCGCGAAGAACGTCGGGAAACGCTACGTCGATGTCATGGGCCTCGATGATCCGGTCGTCGAGGTCAAGCTCACGCCGAACCGGCCGGACTGCACGGGCGTGCGCGGCATTGCTCGCGATATCGCCGCCTGCGGTCTCGGCAAGCTCAAGCCGGAGCTACCGACGCCCGGCGTCGAGGGTAAGTATGAATGCCCGATCGACATCCTATTGGAATTCCCGCCGGAGCTCGCGCACGCCTGTCCGGTCTTCGCCGGCCGCTATATTCGCGGCATCAAGAACGGCGCATCGCCAGCCTGGGTGCAGCAGCGGCTCAAAGCCATAGGTCTCAGGCCCATCAACGCCGTCGTCGATGTGACGAACTACGTGAGCATGGATCGTGGCCGTCCGCTGCACGTCTATGACGCCGACAAGGTAGTCGGCGCGATCCGCGCTCGTAGTGGACGCAACGGCGAGCGATTTCTCGGCCTCGATGGCAAGGAGCACGAAGTCGAGGACGGCATGTGCGTGATCGCCGATACGCAGCGCGTGCTCGGCTTCGGCGGTATTATGGGCGGCGAGGACTCTGGCTCGACGCACGAGACGACCAACGTGCTTATCGAGTGCGCCTATTTCGATCCGCTGCTGACCGCCGCGACGGGCCGCAAGGCAGGCCTGCAGACGGACGCGCGCTACCGTTTCGAACGCGGTGTCGACCCGGCTTTCATCAGGGGCGGTCTCGATCTTGGCACGCGTCTCATGCTGGACTTCGTCGGCGGGGAGCCGTCGCGCGCGAAAATCGCAGGCAAGGAGCCCGTCAAGAAGACGGTCGTCTCCTTCGCCTTCTCGCGCGTGAAGAAGCTCGCAGGCCTCGATATCAAGCCAGCCGAGGCGCGGAAGACGCTCGATGCACTGGGCTTTGCGGTCGAAGGGCCGGGCGACGCGGTCAAAGTGACCGTGCCGACGTGGCGACCTGACGTGCATGGCTCTGCCGATATCGTCGAGGAGATCGCGCGCATCGCCGGCCTCGACAAGGTGCCGCCGGCGGCCATGCCGCGCGAGCATGGTGTGACGCGGTCCGTGCTGACGGAAGTGCAGCGGCGCGCCCGCCGGGCACGTCGTGTTCTCGCGACGCGGGGCATGGTCGAGGCGATCACGTGGTCGTTCACGCCGCGCGCGTGGGCTGAGCATTTCGGTGGCGGCAGCGATGCGCTCGAGCTTGCCAATCCCATCTCGACCGAGATGAGTTCCATGCGGCCGAGCCTGCTGCCGGGGCTGCTGGCGGCGGCACAGCGCAATCGCAATCGCGGCTTTGCCGATGTGGCGCTCTTCGAGGTTGGGCAGGCCTACAAGGGCGACAAACCGGAGGATCAGCTCCTGCTGGCGTCCGGCGTACGCGTCGGTGCCGCGCAGCTCATGGGTCACGGCCGCCATTGGGACGGCGCGGCAAAGCCAGCGGACGTTTTCGATGTGAAAGCCGATGCGGCGGCGCTGCTCTCGGCGCTCGGCATTGATCCGGCGCGGGCGCAGATCACGCGCGACGCGCCAGGATGGTTCCATCCGGGACGATCGGGCACACTGCGTCTCGGGCCGAAAGTCGTGCTCGCGCATTTCGGCGAGATCCATCCGGCAACGCTCAAGACCCTCGACGTGACGGGCCCGGCTGCGGCTTTCGAGGTGTTCGTCAGCGCGCTTCCGGCCGAGAAGAAGAAATCACGGGCGCGTGCGCCGCTGGCGTCCGCCGATCTCTTGCCGGTCACGCGTGACTTCGCCTTCCTGCTCGATCGTGATGTGGCGGCCGGCGATGTCGTTCGCGCGGCTTCGGCGGCGGATAAGGCGCTTATTTCAAACGTGCGCGTATTCGACCTCTTCGAGGGTGACGCGCTCGGCGCCGGCAAGAAGTCGCTCGGTCTCGAGGTCACGCTCTCGCCGAGCGAGAAGACGCTCACCGACGCCGAGATCGATGCCGTCTCCAAGAAGGTCATCGCCGAGGTGAAGCGCGCGACGGGCGGTGACATGCGCGGCTGAGCCGGCCGTACAGCGGCCCCCGATGCAACGCTGAACCACTCCTGGCGTTCCGCTCATCAGATTTGTCATAAATCTGTCATATAAGTCTTGCGCCCTCGGGCGGATGGGACCAAGTTCTCCAGCTTGATCCGTAACTTGCCGCGGTCCCGATTGCTGCCGTGTTCGAGGAGGGGCGCAATGTCAGCGACCTTCGTTCTGCTCCAGCTTGCCGGCTTCGTCGCGCTGCTCCTGTGGGGCATGCGCATGGTGCACACGGGTATGGTGCGCGCATTTGGCGGCAACCTGCGCCAGTTTCTTGCTACCGGCCTAAAAAGTCGCTGGAAGGCGTTCCTCGCTGGAATGGGAATCACCGCGCTCCTTCAGAGCAGCACGGCAACCGCCCTCATGTCGACGAGCTTCATCGCCGCCGGCTTCATGACGATCGTGCCGGCGCTCGCCGTCACGCTCGGTGCCAACGTCGGCACGACCTTCATCGTGCAGGTGCTGAGCTTCAAAGTATCGGCCGTGGCACCGCTCTTCATGCTGGCGGGCGTGATTGCCTTCAATCGTGGCGGCAAGTCGCGCACGCGGGACCTGGGGCGCGTGTCGATCGGGATCGGGCTCATTCTTCTCGCCTTGCATCTCATCGTCTCGACCATCGAGCCCGTCGAGAAAACCGCGGCGCTGCGCAGTCTGTTCGCGCTCGTATCGGGCGATCCGATCATAGATATTGTGCTCGCGGCGCTTCTGACCTGGGCCGCCTACTCCAGCATCGCGGCAGTGCTTTTGATCATGACGCTGGCCGAGCATCATGTCGTCACGCCGGTCGCGGCTATCGCACTCGTGCTGGGTGCCAATCTCGGCAATGTCATTCCGCAGTACTTCGCTGCCGGCACGAACAAGGCCGCACGGCAGCTCGCACTCGGCAATCTCATCGTGCGGGGCTTGGGCTGTCTGATCGCGCTGCCGCTGCTGCCGTGGCTCGCCAATGCCATGGTGGGCCTGGAGGCCAGTCCGGCGCGGCAGGTGGCCAACTTCCACACACTCTTCAACGTAGCACTAGCGATTGCCTTCATCGGCATTCTCGATCCGCTGGCGCGGCTGTGTGCCAAGATCATTCCACCCGGATCGCCGGCCGACGATCCTGGCGCGCCGCAGTATCTGAAGCCTGCCGCCGTCCGGTCGCCGAGCCTTGCGCTGGCCGATGCGACACGCGAGGTGCTACGGATGATCGATATCGTGGAGGCCATGCTGACGACGTTCATCGAGGCCCTTAGGAACGATGATCGCAAGCTCCTCGCGACGCTCGCCGACAAGGACGACGATCTCGATCGGCTGCACAATGCCGTCAAGCTTCATCTGATGGAAATCAGCCGTCAGGACGGCTTGAGCGAAGTCGATGAGAGGCGCTGCTCGGACATTCTCGCCTTCACCATCAACCTCGAGCATATCGGCGACATCCTCGACAAGAACCTGCGCGAGCTCGCCGCGAAGAAGATCAAGCACAAGCTCAAGTTCTCCGATGACGGGCTCGAGGAGATCACCAACATGCATCGTTGCCTGCTCGACAATCTCCATCTCGCGACCAGCGTCTTCGTGCTCGGCGATGTTCAGTCGGCACGCACGCTCCTCGCCGAGAAGGATCGCATGCGCGATCTGGAGCAGGCGGCGAATGACAATCATCTCAAGCGGCTGCGCGAAGGCAAGACCCAGAGCATCGAAACCAGCTCACTCCACATCGACATCACGCGCGATCTGAAACGGATCACGGCGCACGTCGCGTCGGTGGCCTATCCGATCCTGGAGCGGGCGGGGTCCATTCGCCGCTCGCGACTGCGCGATGACGGTTCTGCGGTGGCCGGGCAGAAGCGGCCGAACTAGGCGGGTATCAGCCTTCGGTCGTGTCACTCAGCTTCTTGCGGAGCAGCAGCACGTATGGCGTGAAGCCTTGCGCGGCAAAGAAGCTTTGCGCGCCAGTGTTCGCTGCCCAATGCGAGAGGGCGACCTCGTCGAGAGCCTCACTCTCGGCATATGCTTCCGCATGGCGCATCAGCGCGGCAGCGACGCCGCGGCGTCGCGTTTCCGGCAGCACCGAGAGATGATGCACGTAGAGACATCTGCGCGCCGCCGAGAACGGATTTGCAGGCCGCGTCTGTTCGTTGAACCAGATGTAACCGACGGGCCTGCCTTCCAGTTCTGCGATCGCGACGTTAGCTAGTTGCGGCGCTAGCTGGGGCTTGAGGCCTTCGGCATCGACTGTCGTGCGAAAGTCATTCGGATAAAGTTCGGCGTGGACGTTCTGCACGACCTGATTGAGTTCAGCGAGCACATCCAAGTCCGCAGCCGTCGCGGTTCGCACGACGATCGTCATTGCGAAATCCTCTGCTAGTAGGCAACAGCACCCCTTCCCAGAAGGCGCTGCACCAAGCTCCGCGCTGTCGCCCCGGCCCCGCGGCTATAGCACTACGGGATGGTTGCGAAGCACCTCTTCCCAACAGCCCGCGGCAAGAAAATCATGTCAGCCGGCCTGTAAGCCGGGTTCTGTCTGGAGGCGAACCTCCGCGACGGCCATTCATCTGGGGCGCCCATTGCTGGACACCTCGTGCAACCAACCCGGGCTGCGGCGTGGACCACGCCCGGCGCAACGGCGAACCGCTGCGCCATGCCGCCCCTATTCGGTTTTGCTCCCGGTGGGGTTTACCTTGCCACCTCTGTTGCCAGAGGCGCGGTGCGCTCTTACCGCACCCTTTCACCCTTGCTGCCACGGGCGAACCCGCTTCGGCGGTTTGCTTTCTGTGGCACTTTCCCTGGGGTTGCCCCCGGCGGCCGTTAGCCGCCACCGTCGATCCATGGAGCCCGGACTTTCCTCCACCGGTACGCAGCCTTGCGGCACCCGGCAGCGACCGTCCGGCCGGCTGACATAGCCAGCAATAAGGGGGGCACAAGGCCCCCCGTCAAGGTCTTCTGGCGATGCAGGTTAGCGGGATCGTTCAGGCCGCGTTCCAGCCCATGACGGCCTTCGTCTCGAGGTACTCCTCGATGCCATGGCGGCCCCACTCGCGGCCGTTGCCCGACTGGCGGTAGCCGCCGAACGGCGCGGCGGGATCGGCCGGCGCCATGTTGACAGTCACCATGCCGGCGCGGATCTGACGGGCGATACGCTTGGCCCGCTCGCGGTCGGATGAATGCACGTAGCCCGCGAGGCCGAACATGTGATCGTTGGCAATGCGCACGGCGTCGGCCTCGTCCTTGTAGGGGAGGATGGAGAGCACAGGCCCGAAGATTTCCTCGCGCGCGATCCGCATCTCCGGATTGACGTCGGCGAAGACGGTGGGCTTCACGTAGTAGCCCTGGTTGAGGCCTTCAGGCTTGCCGGTGCCGCCCGTGACGAGCGTTGCGCCTTCGCTGATGCCGGACTGGATGAGATCCTGGATCTTGCGCCACTGCAGGTCCGAAACCACCGGCCCCATGTCGCTGTCGGCGGCTGAGGGATCGCCGACTTTGATGCTCAGCGCTGCGGCCTTCGCAATGTCCGCAACCTCGCCCATACGCGCGGCCGGCACGAGCATCCGCGTCGGCGCGTTGCACGACTGGCCAGAATTGCGGAAGCAGAGCTTCACGCCTTCCGTCACCGCCTTAGACCAATCGACATCATCGAGCAGGATGTTCGCCGACTTGCCGCCGAGTTCCTGGCCGACGCGCTTGACGGTCGGTGCCGCGCGGATCGCGACGTCGATACCGGCACCGGTCGAGCCCGTGAAGGACATGCAGTCGATTTGCGGATGCTCGGCCATGGCCTGGCCGACGATCTTGTCGCCATGCACGAGATTGAACACCCCCGCGGGCACACCCGCTTCTTCGAGCATTTCGGCGATCAGGATCGCGGAGAACGGCGCGACCTCCGACGGCTTCAGCACCATCGTGCAGCCTGCTGCAAGCGCGGCGGCGATCTTGCAGGAGATCTGGTTCGCCGGCCAGTTCCACGGCGTGATCATGCCGATGACGCCGATCGGCTCGCGGAGAATCTCCGTCGCCCCGTGTGCTTCCTCGAAGGGATAGGTCTTGAGAATGCCGTGCATGGTGCGGAAGTGGCCCATGCCGGCGCCGGCCTGGAAACGCGTCGCGAAAGAGAGCGGTGCCCCCATCTCGCGGCTGATGGTCTCGCCCATCTCGCCGAAGCGCCGCTTGTAGATCGCGGCAATATTCTCGAGAAGCGCGAGGCGTTCCTCGCGCGAGCTTGCGGCAAAGGACGGGAAGGCAGAGCGGGCGGCGGCGATGGCCCGGTCCACATCGCCTTTCGTTCCGAGCGCTACTTTGGCGAAGGGCTGTTCGGTCGCCGGATTGATGACATCGATCGCCGTTCCGCCGACCGGGGCGACCCAGACGCCGTTAATGAAATGTTTCAGCCCTTTTTCCACATCCATGCTCGCTCTCCGACCGGATCGTCTGTTGCACTGCATCAGCGTGCAGTCGCGCGTCATTGCCAGCTTTATGACGGACGAAAGAAGCGATCAACAGATTGGCGTGCCCGATTGATTTGTGCGCTGCACGTAACGATCGTTCGGCGACGGACCTTTCTGCTTGCAAGGCTCCGGCCGATGCCCCACCTTAACTAATAGAGGTGCGCCGTTTGTATTGTGCGAAACGCGCGCCCGAGCAGCAACGAACGGTTCCATCGGCACGATGACCGATTCGTGGAGCGACAGGGCTTAATGGGGGGCGGGGCGCCCTGTACCCGCGTAATAGGTCATCCGACCGGTGAACGGGAGGATTGCCATGCATGTTGCCTCAATACTCAAGGTCAAAGGTCATGCGGTCGAGACCGTCAGGGCGGATGCGAGCCTTACGGCTGTCGCGGAGCGGCTGGCTGCAAAGCGTATCGGCGCTGTCGTCGTGACCGAGCGGTCTGGCGCCATTGCCGGCATTGTTTCGGAGCGCGATATCGTCCAAGCGCTCGCTAAGCAGGGTCCAGCCTGCCTCGATTGGCCGGTCTCCGAAATCATGACGCGCGACGTGCTCACCTGCTCCGCCGACGACACGATCGACGAACTTATGAGTCGCATGACCGCGCGTCGGTGCCGGCACCTGCCCGTCGTCGAGGACCGCAAGCTCACGGGCATCATCTCGATCGGCGATGTCGTGAAGCACCACATCGCCGAGGTCGAGATGGAGGCGATGGCCATGCGCGACTACATAGCGACAGCCTGAGCCGCAACGGCCAATGCCGCGCAACGCCCGGCGGGGCGCTGCACCACGGCATATCCCAACTCGTACCTGAGCTGGCTACTCGCGGCGTAAACTAGATCCGCCAGACTTGGCGCCGCTGATTGGCGGCGTCGGACAATGCCGACTTGATCTCGCTTCTGTCGATGCCGATGTCCTTGAGCATACGGTCGTCGAGGGCGTGGAGTTCCTTCTCCGCGGCGCGGAACGACCTGTAGCGAACGACGTCGACAACGATCTGCGTGACATAGCCTGCGATGGATGAAGCAACTCCGGTCAATGTTGCCGGCAACTTGCTCTCGGTAGCGCCGTAGGGCGCCCCGATTTCATACTTCTGAGCATTCATTGGATTAGGTCTCTTATCTCGAGGAATTGTGTATTGGCAGGAGTTGCAATCAGACGAACGTGAATCGTCGGATATCATCCACTTTCATGCCGAGAAATTTCGGACGCACGCGCGTGTCGCGGAGCGCTACTTGTTTCACGGCTACATGTGCACGCATTTTCGGCAGCGTTACGCTCGCGCTCGGAAAATCGGCAATAGCCACGTTCGTCGATTTCGGAGCGCTTGCTACCGGCTGGTAGGCGCAGTTGAATGTGTTCTCATTGCTCATCATGACCATCTCCTCTGATTGTATCCGCGCTGGTCGAGGCCCTCCGCGCGGGTCGGGTTAATCCCATGTTCGGGTCGATTTGATAATCCGTAGTCGCGGACAAACATTGCGGAATATCGTTCGCAGATCCGCCCCTCTTCGTGCTAAACAACCCCATCCCAAGTGCGGAATAAACAGGCGCTGATCGTGCCCGCCTAATAAGACGGCGGGCGCTCCGTCGAGATGCGCGCCTGCAGTGCTGCGAAGTTGCAATCCAGCAGGTATGAGATGCGACAGCCTGACGAAATGCTGGTGATGGTGCGCGTGGCGGACCGCGGCGGCTTCACGGCGGCGGCGGAAGACGTCGGATTGACACCATCTGCTGTGGCCAAACTCGTGCAGCGTCTCGAGACTCGTCTCGGCGTGCGGCTGCTTAATCGCACGACTCGTCGCGTGACGCTGACAGCCGAAGGCGAGCGCTACGTTGGACGTGCGCGCAAAATCATTGCCGACATCGAGGAATTCGAGGCCGACGTCATGGCGCAAGGTTCTGCACCGCGCGGCGATCTGCGCGTGGCCTGCGCGACGGGTGTGGGCTTCGCCACAATCGTCGGCGCCCTACCGAGCTTTCGACAGCGCTATCCGGATATTCGCATCGAGTTCGCGATCGGGAGCCGCCGCATTGATCTGGTCGAGAATCAGATCGATGTGGGCATCCGGCTCGGCGGCCTTCCCGACAGCACCTTCGTCGCGCGCAAGCTGGCGACCTTCCGCCGGATTCTTTGCGCTTCTCCTGCCTATCTGGCGGGCGCCCCGCGGCTCGAGACGCCTGACGATCTCGTGATGCACGAGTGCCTGTTCGCGACGTCGACGGCGGATCTCAATCTCTGGCCATTCCGCGACAGCGGCGGCCGCACGCGCCGGATCAAGGTGACCTGCCGCTATACCTTCGACGATGGCATGGCCTGCTATCTCGCGAGCCTTGCGGGCGTTGGCATCATACGTCTCTCGAACGAGCAGGCTGCGCGGGCGCTCAAGGTCGGCCGCCTCGTGCCGGTTCTCGAGGCTGACCATGTGCCGGAAGCGGTGCAATTGCACGCCGTGGTGCCGCATGGGCGACAGAGCTCACCCAAGGTCCGCGCATTCATCGACTTTCTCGCGGATGCCTATGAGCAGCAAGGGTGGAGGTAGGGGGCTTGTGCCGGCGCGCAGAGTACGTTGAAGGCCGGCGCAAGCGCCGCCCCGCGGGGCCAATGAGCGAAGCGAATTTGGCGTGAGCGCCAAAATGGTGCGGACGGTGGGAATCGAACCCACACGACGTTGCCGTCTCAGGATTTTAAGTCCTGTGTGTCTACCAGTTCCACCACGTCCGCGCGCGAAGCCGGGCGCGAGGGCCCGGCTTCGGCATCCGGGCTATAGATCGTCGCCCTTCCTTCGACAACAGCGCGCGTGGCGTACACCACGATCGCCATCAGCGGAAGAAGGCGTCGGCGCGCATCCCCGGCATCAGCGGCGAGGTGCCTTCGAGGTCGATCGTGACTTCCATGACCTCGACGTCCGTCGAGCGCCGCGCGCCGCGCGAGCCCATGCGAGGCATGGCGAGTGAGGGCGCAAGCTCCGATACCGTGCCGCTGAACTCGCGGCCGGGGAAGGCCGTGCTCCGCACGAAAACCTGCTGGCCGCGCTTGATCTTGGCCACGTCCTGCTCGTCGACCTCGGCGCGGACGCGCATCTGGCTGAGATCGCCCATGACGACCAGCACCTGCTCGGCGGATGGCATGGCGAGCTCGCCGGGCTTCGCGTGCATCTGCAGCACGGAGCCCGTGAGCGGCGCGCGAATGCGCATTTTCTCGACCATTTCCTCAGCGAGCGTGACCTCGGCGCGGGCCGCGATCAGCGCCGCTTCGAGGCGGTTCGGCGCCGTCACCTTGGATTTGGCGTGGGCCGCCGCCAGCGCGACGCGCTCCTGGCGTAGCTTGTCCTCGGCCTTGGCGAGATCATTGCGCGCCTGAAGCAGGTTCTGCGGATTGCCGGCCGCCTTGCGATCGGCGGCCAGTACGCCATCGAGTGCGAAGCGCGCATTTGCAGCGGCGCGCTCTGCGGCGAACAAGGCGTCCTCGGCCTTGCGGATATCCTCGCGGCCGGCCGTTTCGGCCTGTGCGTCGCGTTCGCGCTGGCGCACTGAGGCCTCGGCCTCCGCCGCGGTCAGGCGTGCGCGTGCTTCCTTGTCGTCGAGGCGAATCAGCACGTCGCCCTTGGTGACGCGGTCGCCGGCGGCGGCGCTGATCTCGAGAATGCGGCCCGGTGCGAGGCTGCTGACGCGAACTTGGCCGGAGCGCGGCTCCACACGACCCGGCGCAGCGGCAATCCAGGTGGACTGGGGCCGATCGGGTTGGGCTTGCGCGGCCGGTGCCGTCGCAGGAGCGATGGCCGCCGCGATCTGCTTCGGCGCTGCATATAGGGGGATGAGTACGCCCGCCGCGCCGGCCGCAACGAGGCTCAGCATAAGTGCGAGGCGACGGGCGCGGCTCGGTGCATTGGTGCCAATGGACATCGGCTGCGACGGGCTCGTGGTCTGGTGCGGCTGCATGACTAAATCCTCCAAGGTCGCCCCGTGGGGCCTGCACAGAGGCTCCCCCTGCGCTTGTTCGACCTCGGCAACCTAGGGAGTGCGTGAACGCCGGTCTGTTTCGCAGGGAACACGCCGTGCGCCTTCGAGTACGGGTGCGAATTTTTCTGCCCTGTTATGCCGGGAACAGCGCCCCCGCGGCCGCCCTGCAATGCTCCCTCATCGCAATGAGCCTCAGCAAAGCAGCACGAGGCCGCATCAAAGGAGAGTGCCATGCAGGGTGAGATCACGAAGTACCGCGACGACCTCGGGTTCGGGGTCATCATGACGGATGACGGCCGGCGGTATCGCTTTGCGCGGAAGCAGGTCGTCAGCGCTGCCGCGGATCTGGTCGGCCAGGAAGTCGACTTCATACTTTCCGCCAATCAGCCGGCCGAGATCATCGTCATGTCGGGCTCGCCTTGGACAGCCTTCGGCGGTATTGCCGGTGGCCCATGAGATCATGACCGATAAGCGACGGCACATAGCGCGCCCTCCGGATCACAGTTCGGAGGGCGCATTGCTTTTCTGAACTCGCCCGGCCGTGGGTTTGCTACTCGGGCTAAAGCAAAAAGACCGCCAGCAGGGTGCCGGCGGCCGTGAAGTCAACGCGAGTAAGGGGTCTGAAGACTGTTGATCACCTGGCGTACGTGCGCAGGACAGGGGCGCGAAGCCAAATTCGGCTCGGGCAGAGTGTGCTTGTGCATTCGCGCGTGCTGGATATGCCTTGTGCGACCGGTGTCGTGGGCGATGCTACAGCTAAGGTGCCCGCGAGGCCGCCAGCCAATACTGCAGCGACCAGTATCAAACGACGAGGATTGATCAGCGTGAACATGGGAGCGGCTCCACATCAGCGAGTGTGCCGCAAATCTGCAGGATGTCACTGGTCCAGGGCTGTTCCGGTGGGAACAATCAACTCTTTTGTTGTGAGTGTTGCTAGACGGTCGACCGCGCTGCAGTACTCGCCAGAGCATCACTTGGCGGCGCGAGATGCAGCTCCTCTGTCGCGATGGGAGCGCTTTGGCCGTCCACTCGACGTCCTTTCAGCAGCCAGGTGTGCACGACGCCGTATCCCTTGACGTCGATGCTGCCGTGCGGCTCGAGCTGATAGCCATTGCCGAGGCGCGTCTGCGTCAGCTCCGACACGAGAATGCTCTGGGGCTGGCTGTGGTGCTCGAGGCGCGAGGCGAGGTTTACTGTATCCCCCCACACATCGTAGATCAGGCGCTTGGCGCCGATCACGCCCGCCAGAACAGGCCCGCTGGCGATGCCGACTCGAAGCACGATCCCGACATTCTGCTCTCTCGATATACGTTCAGCCGCCGCAATCATATCGAGCGCCAAGCCCGCAATGCGATCCGCATGATCGGCGGCCGGTACGGGCAACCCGGCGGCAGCCATGTAAGCATCGCCGATGGTCTTGATCTTTTCGACGCCCCAGCGGTTGGCCAATTCGTCGAATGCGCGCACGATCGTGTTCAGCAGGGCGACGGTGCGCGCCGGCCCGAGCTCCTTGGCCAATGCCACGAATCCCTTGATGTCCGCGAAGAGAACCGACGCTTCCGCGAACTCGTTGGCGATCGTCGTGTCCGGGTTCGCTTTGAGCCGATCGACGATCGTTTCAGGAAGGATATTATACAGGAGCGCGTCGGTCTGGGCCTCTGCCTGCTCGACGAGGCGGAAGGCGTAGTAGAGCACGATCGAGATCACGCAGAATGTCGTGGCGGCGGCCGTGATGTGCAGTGAATTGACGTCGGCAGCAGAGATGATCAGGCCTTCGGCGCTCTCAATGAAGAAAAACCAGGCTGAGAGATAGAGCGCGATCGAGATGGCAATCGCGACGGCAATAAGTTTCAGCCTCCCGAGGCCCAGGATGACGAAGAAGGCCGCGGGCGCGGCGAAGTACTGCATATGAATCCCGGTGTCGCGTCCGACGAAGGAGGTGAGGATGAAGATACCGGCGAGCTCGGAGATCAGGATCGCCATTGGCCCGACCAGTTCGCCGTAGCGATGCAGGAACGGAACGGACAGGGCCACCACGGCCATCAGAAAGTTGATGATGATGACCGGCTTCCAGGTCTCGAAATCCAGGAACATCTGCTGGAAACCGTAGACGAGCGTGAACAGCGCGATCACGTACGCCGTGACATTCATGATCTTGAGGCGGCGCTGCACGTGCGGCGGATAAGGCTCGGTGCCATAGGCCGATAGTCGGGCGAGCCATCGACCGGCACCACGCACGATCTTCGTGTCCGAGAATGGGAGGCGAAATGGCCCCATCCTGCCTCTCCCGTCCTGAAGGCTTTACTATCTGGACAACAACAAGCCGTCTCAATCCCGTTCAGAAGGCTTGGTTCATACTTGCTCCATGGTAGGATGCGCGCGGCTCTTAGCTGCTCTCTTAGCCCGACACCTCGCCGCGGGCCACACGCTCTTGGATCTCTGTCAATGGATCAAAAAGCAATCGCCGCGTTTCTGGCGCAGACGGCACTCTTTGGCGACCTCGACGATGGCGATCGCATGGCGGTGGTCGGCCGTATGCGGCGTGTACAATTCGAGACGAACCAGATGATTTTCTCGCGCGGCGACCCCGGTCGCGAGATCTATCTGGTGCTCGAGGGCCGCATACGGCTGTCCGTCCTGTCGGCCGAAGGGCGTGAGCTGTCGTTTGCGCATGCGGGGCCTGGAGAGCTTTTCGGCGAGATCGCGACCTTGGACGGCGGCGAGCGCACAGCCGGTGCGACGGCCATCGGCCCTGTCAGCGCCATGACGCTGCCGCAGCGGGCGCTCAACGACCTCATCGAGAACAACCCCAAGGTGGCGAGCGCAGCCATTCGCTTTCTCTGCCAGCGCCTGAGGGATACGGACCAGAAGCTCGAGGCCATAGCGCTACACCGCATCGAAGTGCGGCTCGCCCGTCTCATGTTGTCGGCGTTGAAGATGCAGGGTGCAGTGGCGAAGAATGGCCAGGCAAAGCTCGATCTGGGGTTGTCGCAGAGCGAGGTCGGACTGCTCATCGGTGCCAGCCGGCCGAAGGTCAATCTGGCCCTGACGGCGCTCGAGGACATGGGGGCGATCACCCGTTCGGGAGCGGCCTACATGTGCGATGTCGAGATCCTCAGTTCCGTCGCCGATATGGATACGGCCTGAGAGCCGCACGTCCCCGAAAAGCACGATTTCATTGAGTTTCCGGCATTCGTCGCGCGTTGTTCCAGCCGGAACAGCGCTTAGGCGGCTGGCTGCCTACGGTTCGAGCAACATCACTCGAGCCGAGGCACCGCAAAATGATCATCGACAATCAGGGCTACTACATCTCGGGCGGCCGTACGGGCGTCCTGCTCCTCCACGGCCTTTGCGGCACCCCGACCGAAATGCGCTTCGTCGCGAACGGCCTCGCCCGTTCAGGGTGCACGGTCTACTGCCCGATGCTGGCCGGCCACGGCGGCTCCGAAGAGGACATCAAGGGCACGACCTGGCAGGACTGGTACGCGAGCGCCGAGACGGCCCTCCAGCTCCTGCGCGAGGAATGCGATACGGTTATCGTGGGCGGCCTCTCGACCGGCGCGGTGCTGGCGCTGCTGCTTGCCGCCCGCCGCCCCGCCGACGTCCAGGGAACGGCCCTGCTTTCCCCGACGCTCTGGCTGAACGGCTGGCTCATTCCCTGGTACGCCCGCCTTTTCCGCCTCGTCTTCAGCACGCGCATCGCCAACCTGATCGGCTTTCCCGATCTGGAACCCCACGGCATCAAGGACGAGCGCATTCGCGCCTTCATCCGCAATGCCCTCCAGAGCGGCGACAGCAGCATTGCAGGACTGCCGAGCACCCCCGGCGGGGCCGTCCTGGAGCATCGGCGCCTGGTTCAAGCCGTCTGCGCGGAGCTTGGCGCCATCCACCAGCCGTCGCTGATCATCCATCCGCGCGAGGATGACTACGCCGACCTCGACAATGCCTGGTACCTCCAGCGCCACCTCAAGGGCCTGGTCGACATGGTGGTGCTCGACGACAGCTATCACATCGTGACCGTCGATCGTCAGCGCCACGTCGTCGTGGAGCGCACCGCGGCCTTCGTCGCTGGCATTGCCCGCGCCTGGGGATCGAGCGAGGCCGCTCGGCCTGTCCGCGCCGCTGCCTGAGCCTGGGGGGCGCCTCAAAAATTTCGCGCCTGTATCGCGCGGAACAGCCCCGCCCCCGGACTTCCCGCATCATCCACTCAAGCTCAACACGAAAGGAACGCCCCAATGACCAAGCTCCCCTTCGCATTCACCGCCCTGGCACTCGCCGCTGTTTCCACCATCGCACTCAGCACATCGGCCGATGCCGGTGGCCGCGGTCACTTCCGCTTCCATCATTTCCACTTCTCGCCGCCCGTCCCCGTGCCCGAACCGACGTACGTGCACCGGGCGCCCCGGGTGATCGTGAAGCGGTCCGTTGCCGCGACGCCCGCCCCTGCGCCGGTCAAGTACGCGGACGACGAGGGTCGCAGATACGACCGCGCCAGCAAGACCTGGTTCGATGGCACCGGTACCTGCTGGAAAGGCAGCAAGGGCTTCTCCTATCGCAGCGGCGGCTGGTTCTACGGCACTGCGCGCTGGGTCCAGACGAGCAATGGCTGGGGCGTGTCCGCGGGTGAGGTCCCCGAGCAGGTCGATTGCTCGACCGTCAAGGCGTTCGCCGCCAAGACCAAGACGGCGACGTCGGTTTCGGAGGCACCGGTGACCGAAGCTCCGAAGCCGGCGGTCGAAGCTCCGAAGCCGGTTGCGGCTCAGTCTTCGCCCGTTCGCACCGTGGCACCCGCCCCGGTCGCCGATGCGCCGAAGGTTCCTGACGCCACGGCCAACGCCAGCGACTGCAAGAAGTACCTCCCGAGCCTCGGTGAGACCGTCTCGGTCCCCTGCACCTGATGACCTGTTGCTTCTGCCAATTGGAGACGTGTAATGCAAACGACAGCCGAACCAGCCTCCGTCGCACTTCCGGGCCAGCCCACGCTGGCCCGGAAGGGGATGATGCGGCTGCCGATGGTGCCGAAGCTCGCGTACCGCAATCTCTTTCATGATCGCCTCGGCTTGATCGTGACGGTCGTGGGCATCGTCTTCTCCGTCGTGCTGGTGGCCGTGCAGTTCGGCCTCTACCTCGGCTCGGAGAACCGCATCGCCGCCATGTTCGATCATGCGGAAGGCGATCTCTGGGTCGTGCCGCTCGGCACCAAGAGCTTCGACGATCCCGCCATGCTCTCCGGGCGCGAGCGCCACGGCGTGCTGTCGACGCCGGGCGTCGCGAGCGTGCAGGAACTCGCCGTCGGCTTCGTCAACTGGCGCAAGCCCAAGGGTGGCTCGACCGCTGCCCTGCTCGTCGGCTCCGACGTCACGCAGGGCATAAGCTTGCCGTGGAACGTGACCGAGGGCAGCGCCAGCGCGCTTGCTGCGCCGTCGGCCGTAGCCGTAGACAGCACGTACTTCCAGGAGCTTGGCGTCGGCGGTCTCGGTGACCGCGCCGAGGTCAACAACATGGAAGTGACGGTGCACGCCGTCACCAAGGGCATCCGCTCGTTCACGACACTGCCGTACGTCTTCACGACACTTGCGACGGGGCGCACGCTCCTCGGCGCATCCGCCGACCAGTCATCCTACACGCTCGTAAAGGCTGCGCCCGGCACGGCCGTAGAGGAACTTCGCTCCGCGCTGGCCAAGCGCCTGCCGGATGCCGAGATCTTGACCCACGCCGAGTTCCGCAAGCGCAGCCTCGACTACTGGCTGTTCGAGACTGGCGCAGGCGCCGCGCTGATCGCGGGTGCCGTGCTCGGGATCATCGTTGGCATGGTGATCGTCGCGCAGACGCTCTACGCGAGCACCAAGGACCATCTCAATGAGTTCGCGACCCTGCGCGCGCTCGGTGCTTCGGCGGGCTACATCAACAAGGTCATCCTGATCCAGGCGATCCTCAGCGCCGTGATCGGCTACGTCCTCGGCATGGCGTTGAGCCTGCTCGTCATCTGGGCCGCCGAAGACTCGACGCTGCTGATCGTCATGACCCCGCATCTCGCGCTCATGCTTCTCGCCCTCACGGTCGGCATGTGCGTCCTCGCCGCCATCTGCGCCATCTTCAAAGTCATCCGCATCGATCCGGCCGTCGTGTTCAGCCGCTGATCCCCTTTGCCAGGAGTTACGATCATGACCGCCCTTCCCTACATGCTCGAAGCCCGCGACATCACCAAAGTCTACCGCTCGGAAGCTGGTGACATCATGCCCCTCAAGGGCGTCAGCGTGGAGCTGGCTCCCGGCGAGCTCACCCTGCTCATGGGACCTTCGGGCAGCGGCAAGACTACGCTGCTCTCGATCCTCGGCTGCATTCTCTCGCCGACGAGCGGCTCGCTCAGCATCGCTGGATATTCGACGGCGGGTCTGAGTGCCGAAGGCATGGCAGATCTCCGCCGCCGGCACGTGGGTTTCGTGTTCCAGTCCTACAATCTCGTGCCGACGCTGACGGCGCTCGAGAATGTCATGCTGGCGCTCGATCTCCGCGGCGCGTCACGCGCCGAGGCGCCGGATCTCGCTTGGGAGGCACTAGCTGCCGTCAGGCTCAGTCATCGCGCGCACGTCATGCCGAGTAAGCTTTCGGGCGGCGAGAAGCAGCGTGTGTCGATTGCGCGTGCACTCGCGGGTGCGCCCTCGGTCATCCTCGCGGATGAGCCGACCGCCGCGCTCGACAGCGAGAATGGCCAGGCCGTGATGGCCCTCCTCGCCGAGGTCGCGAAGGACACGCGCCGCGCCGTCCTCGTCGTCACGCACGATCACCGCACGCTCAAGTACGGCGATCGCATGATCCGCATCGAGGATGGCCGCATCGCGAGCCGTGCCCGCCGTCGGCTGTCCGAGGTGAACAACGAATTTGCGCCGGCGGCGTGAATTTCTTCGCTCCTGTTTCGGGCGGAACAGCGCCCCAACGTCTCAAGAAACATACTCACTATCGCACCGACCCGAACTGTTGGGTTGGGCAACGCCAGGAACCCAACAGATAAACCCAAGGAGAGTGTCATGATCGTCAACTTCAAGCGCATCGCTCGTGCAGCCGCCCTCTTCGCAGCCACCGTTGCGACCACAACGCCGTCCGCCGCCACCGAAGCGACCGGCATCTGGTACGATCACACAGGACGCGGCGCCGTCGAGATCACCGACTGCGGCGGCGCGCTGTGCGGCCGCATCGTGTGGCTCAAGGATGCGGCCAACAGCAAGACATGCGGAACGCAAGTCATCGGCAATGTGAAAGCCATCGCTGCCGGCAAGTGGGACAAGGGCTGGATCTACGATCCGGAGGATGACGCGCGCTACAGCGTCGAGATCACTACCCTCGGCGGCGATCGGTTGAAGGTCATGGGTTACATGGGAAGCAAGATGCTGAGCGAGACCATGACTTGGCGGCGCGCTCCGGCTGATCTCAAGCGTTGCAATGCCTGAGCAACTCGACATAGGCCCCGTCCCTGCAATTTGAACCGAAGCAGGGCGGAGTGTGACCGAGGGCGCCGGACCACGGCGCCCTTTTTCTTTGTGCATGAACCAATCTCTCAGGCGCCGGGCGCAATATTGCGAACCCAGCCTATACTGTGGGTAACCAGGCCCCAGGGTTGGTACAGTGCATGAGCAGTCCTCTCGCCTCGATCGATATCTTCGGCGATCTGCTGCCGGCCGAGAGGGCGGCGATCGCCGCCGAGCTTACGACGCTTCGCCTGATGCGCGGTGATGTGCTTGTCCATCAGGGTGCGCCGGCCGATGCGCTCTTCATCGTCGAGAGCGGCCGTTTTGAAGTGACGGTAGCAGGCGAGGAGGTGCCGGTCGCGGAACTCGGAGCCGGCGCCCCCATCGGCGAGATCGCCTTTCTCGCAGGCGGGACGCGGACAGCGACGGTAACTGCCGCGCGCGATAGCGTGGTCATGCGGCTCAGTCGATCGCAGTTCGATGCGCTCTGCGCGCGCCATCCGGAGATCTGGTCGCGATTGGCCGCGACGCTCGCCGTGCGCCTCGCAGATCAGACGGTGGGCCGCGCGCGTCACACGGATCATATCCCGCGGATCATCACGATTATCCAGGCTGGGACGCGTCCGGTTCCCTCGCGCTTCATCGAGCGTCTGGCGGCCGTACTGGCGCGATACGGATCACTCGAGCTGGTGAGGTCCGGCAATCTGGCTCGCATTGTCGAAGCCGGCGGAGATCTCGACAGTCCTGCCGCGACAAGTGCCCTCAATGCCCTCGAGACGCGTCATGACTTCGTGTTGCTCGTTGCCGACGAGGAGATGACACCTTGGTCGGAGAAGGCTATTCGGCAGGCCGATCTCATCCTGAGTGTCGGGACGGCTGGCGTCGATACGACCGAAATGGTGCCTCTGACGGCTCACGAGCAGTTTGCGAACAGCCACTTCCGCCCGCAGTCGCATCGCCTCGTTCTGATCCACCCAAAGCGCGGTCAGGCCAAAGGCGCCGCGCTGTGGCTCGACGGCCGTAGTGTCGGCGCACATCATCATGTCGCACTCATCGATGACGACGACATAGAGCGTCTTGCGCGCTTCATCCGCGGCTCGGCCATGGGTTTTGTTGCTTGCGGCGGTGGCGCGTTCTGCGCGGCCCATACCGGGCTCTACAAGGCGATGATCGAGCGCGGCATCAGCTTCGATATCATGGGAGGAACGTCCGGCGGCAGCGCCATGGCCGCGGCCTTTGCCATGGGCATATCACCAGAAGAAATCGTCGAGGCGACGCACGAGATGTTCGTGCGCGGCAAGGCGCTGCGCCGTTACACATGGCCGCGTTTCAGCCTGCTCGATCACACGCACTTCGATCGACAGCTGCACGCGCATTATGGCGGCATCGACATCGAGGATCTTTGGATTCCCTACTTCGCGATCTCGACCAATCTCTCGCGTCATTCGGTCCATTGCCATCGGCGGGGCGAGCTCTGGGCCGCAGTGCGCTCGTCCGGATCTATTCCAGGCTTGCTGCCGCCGTACTACACGCCCGATGGCGAGATGCTCGTCGATGGCGCCCTCATGGATAATGTTCCGATCGGCATCATGCACGATCTGAAGCGCGGGCCGAACGTCGTTGTGTCTTTCGAGACGCCGCAGCTCCAGCGCTTTGAAGTCAAGTACGATGCGCTCCCCTCGCGCTCGGAGCTTCTCATGCGCTTGCTCCTGCCATTCCGGCGGAATGCGGTCCCACCAGCGCCGAACTTACGGCAGGTGATCGTGCGCGCGCTCATGGCCAACAGGCACGGTTTCGAGCGGCATCTGCGCCCGACGGATGTGCTGCTGGTTCCACCCATGCTCGACCGCATGTCCGTCATGGACTGGGGCCGTCACCGCGAACTCTATGAGGCGACGTACACGTGGGCGCTCGCCGAGATCGACCGCTTGCGCCATTCGGGCCATGCCGCGCTACAGTCGATTGCCGAGTAGACCAGGCCGGCCGACCAGCCACTTTCGCGTGACAGGGTCGCAGAGCGGCGCGAGCGCTCTTCCATCGGGGACGATCCCGTTCTACGTCATAGGCTGTGTGCAACCGATCCGAAGGTCTCGATGGAGCCGATGCCATGATGAACCCAAGCGAAGCCTTGGCCGATATCTGGCGCGAGATCGGTGGTGATGAAACGGCGCTGTCGCGCGTGCGTCTCACCGGCGCGGAGCCGGCGCTGCCATCTTCTTTCAGGACCGGGACCGTCGCCCAGGCGACGATCGCCGCATCGGCGCTGGCAGCGAGCGAAGTCGATCGCGCGCGCAATGGCCGTGCTCAGCAGGTCTCGGTCGACATGCGCCATGCGACAGCCGAGTTCATCAGCGAGCGCCTCTACACGATCGACGGCAAGCCGCCTCCTCCGACATGGGACAAGATCGCCGGTACCTATCAGACGGGCGACGGCCGCTGGGTACGTCTGCACACGAATTTCCCGCATCATCGCGAGGGCATTCTCGATATGCTCCGCGTTCCCTACGAGCGCGAGCAGGTTGCGGCTGCGCTGAAGGACTGGACGGGGCAAGCCTACGAGGACGAGGTCGCGCGGCGCGGTCTCGTCGGCACCATGATGCGCAGTCCGGCCGAGTGGGCTGCGCATCCGCAAGGGATAGCGGTCGCGGGCCTACCGCTTGTCGAGATCGTGAAGATCGCCGATGCGCCAGCACGGCCGCTGCCGCCCGGTGCGCGACCTCTTTCGGGCGTGCGTGTCCTCGACCTGACGCGCGTGCTTGCAGGCCCCGTCTGCGGGCGCACGCTCGCGGCGCACGGCGCCGATGTCCTGCGCGTGACGGGGCCGCACTTGCCCGACATTCCCGGCCTCGATGTCGATACCGGGCGCGGCAAGCTTTCGACGCACATCGATCTGCGCAGCAGCGAAGGCAAAGCGGTGCTCTCGATGCTGCTCGAGAACGCCGACATCTTCGTCCAGGGATATCGGCCGGGCGGCATCACCGATCGTGGCTTCTCGCCCGAGCGTGCCGCGAAGCTGCGTCCCGGCATTGTCTATGTTTCGCTGTGCGCGTGGAGCCATGTCGGTCCTTGGGCATCGAGGCGTGGTTTCGACTCGCTCGTACAGACGGCGACAGGTATCAATCGCGCCGAAGCCGAGGTTGCTGGCGTCGATCGGCCCGTTGAGCTGCCCTGTCAGGCCCTAGACCATGGTGCAGGTTACATGATGGCGACCGGCGCTATGATGGCGCTCAAGCGGCGGGCCGAGATCGGCGGCTCGTGGCTCGTGCGTCTCTCGCTCGCTCAGGTTGGCCACTGGCTGACGGGCCTCGGCCGGATTCCTGACGGGCAGAAGGCAGCCAAGATCGATCGCGCTGCCGTGCAGGACCTGATGGTCGACCTGCCGAGTGCCTTTGGCACCATGTCGGCGCTCAAGCACGCCGGTCAGCTCTCCGAGACGCCGCCGCGCTGGGATCGGCCGTCGGTAGCGCTCGGCACGCATGCGGCGGCATGGCCGCTGGCCTGAGGGAACGGGTTGCGCTTGAGTGAGGTTCGCCGGACAGGGCGGCCTGCAGAAACGGAGCATGAGAACATGAGCTTGAAAGGTCGGAATGCGATTGTGACCGGCTCCACGTCCGGGATCGGTCTCGCCATGGCGACGGCACTGGCCAAGGCCGGCGCGAACGTCATGATCAACGGTCTCGGAAGCGAGACGGAGATCGCGGAGGCGACGAAAGAAGTCGGGGCCGCCGGAACGCGGGTGCTCTACGACCCCGCGAACATGCTGCGGCACAATCAGATCGCCGAGATGGTCGAGCGGTGCGAGCGTGAGCTCGGCTCGGTCGACATCCTCATCAACAACGCCGGTATCCAGCACGTGGCACCGGTAGAGGAGTTCCCGATCGAGAAGTGGGACGCGATCATCGCGATCAATCTCACCTCGGCCTTCCACACGACGCGCGCCGCGGTGCCCGGCATGAAGAAGCGCAAGTGGGGCCGTATTATCAACCTCGCCTCGGCGCACTCGCTCGTCGCCTCACCCTTCAAGTCCGCTTATGTCTCGGCGAAGCATGGACTCGCGGGTTTCACCAAGACCGTCGCGTTGGAGCTGGCGACGTCCGGCATTACGGTCAATGCGATCTCGCCGGGATTCGTGAAGACGCCGCTCGTCGCCAAGCAGATCCCGGACCTCGCGAAGAGCAAGGGGATCACCGAGGCCGAGGCGCAGAAGGAAATCCTCGAAGCTCAGCCGACCGGGCAGTTCGTCGAAATCGACGAGATCGGCGCGCTCGCGGTGTTCCTCGCGGGCGACTCCGCGGCATCGATCACCGGCGCCAACTACTCCATCGATGGCGGCTGGACGGCGAGGTAGGAGTTTCCCCTCTCCCCGCACGCGGGGAGAGGGGAAAGTGTGTTGGCCCTCAGCTTCGGTAATCCGCATTCACCGAGATGTAGCCGTGCGTGAGATCGCACGTCCAGATCGTGGACTTGCCGCTGCTGAGGCCCAGATCGACCTTGATGGTGATCTCGAGGTTCTTCATGTACGCGGCGACGGTCTCCTCGACGTAGGTCGATGAGCGCTCGCCGTCCTTCGCCACCTGATGCGGCCCGAACCAGATCGCGAGCTTGTCGCGATCTGCCGCTTCACCGGCCTTGCCGACAGCCATGACCACGCGGCCCCAGTTCGGATCCTCGCCAGCGATTGCCGTCTTCACGAGCGGCGAATTGGCAATCGACAGGCCGATCGTGCGCGCCGCGCGGTCGCTCTCGGCGCCCAGCACTTCGACCGTCACGAACTTCGACAGCCCTTCGCCGTCCTTGGCCACCATGATGGCCAGCTCGCGCATGAGATCGTGCGCCTTGTCCGTGAAGTCGGCGAGGGCCGGATCATCGACCCTCGTTATGGTCTTCTGACCGCGCGCCGCCGCCTTGCCCGTCGCGAACATGAGCATAGTGTCGCTGGTCGACGTATCGCCGTCGACGGTCATGCAGTTGAAGCTCTTCTGCGCGCCGGCCGCGAGCAGGCTCTGCAGAGCCGGTGCCGTGATCGCCGCATCCGTGAAGATGAAGCACAGCATGGTCGCCATGTCCGGCGCGATCATGCCGGCGCCCTTGCAGAAGCCGTTGATCTTCACCTCGACGCCGCCAATCTTTGCCGTTCGCGTCACGAGCTTCGGGAAGGTATCTGTGGTCATGATCGCGCGGGCTGTATCGGCCCAGGCATCGGGCTTCGCCGACCTTGCGAGGCCATCCAGCAGGTGCGCGAACTTGCCTGCTTCCAGCGGCTCGCCGATCACGCCCGTCGAGGCCAGATACACGTCGCTCTTGGCACAGCCGACGGCCTTCATGGCGAACTCGGCCGTCAGCTCGACGGCCTCACGGCCCTTCTTGCCCGTGAAGGCATTGGAATTGCCCGAGTTCACGACGAGCGCCCGCGCCTTGCCGGACTTGAGGCTCTCGCGGCACCACAGAACGGGCGCCGAGCAGGTCTTGGACTGGGTCAGCACGCCGGCGGCGACCGTGCCCTCGTCCATGACCGCGATCATGAGATCCTTTCGGTTGCGGTACTTGATGCCGGCCTCGCACGCCGCAAAGCGCACGCCGTCAATGACGGGAACCTCGGGAAGCGCCTTGGGGGCGAACGGGGACACGGCGGCATCGGACTTGGCCATGGTGCGGCTCCGGCAACGAAAGGACGGGGAGGGAACGCAATACTGCCTGCCATGCCGACGGCGCAAGGTGAACATTTCCGCCTGCCCCGCGCGCCGCGCAGAGCGCGGATGCAACATTATTGCATTCGACCTTTACAGACGCCCCGGCGCGGACCAAAAGTCTCGGCCATGATGGAACCCTTCCTGCTGCGCGCCCTCATTGTCGGCCTCGGCATTGCCCTCGTGGCGGCGCCGCTCGGCTGCCTCGTCGTATGGCGGCGCATGTCCTATTTCGGCTCGACGGTCGCGCACGCGGGGCTGCTCGGCGTGGCCTTCGGCATTGCCTTTGACATCGACCTGACATTGGGCGTGATTCTGGTCTCGCTCGCCGTCGGCGCCGTTCTGGTCGTGCTGGAGCGTCAGCCGCTGCTCCCCGTGGACAGCCTCCTTGGCATTCTTTCGCACGCGGCCCTGGCGCTCGGGCTCATTGCGGCGGCACGGCTTTCGGGCCAGCGCCTTGACCTCATGGGCTATCTCTTCGGAGATATCTTGGCGGTTACCGAGGGGGACATCCTCTGGGTCTACTTCGGTGGCGCACTCGTGCTGGGAGCAATCGCGCTCTTCTGGAAGACGCTCGTCGCCGTCGCCGTACATAAGGAGCTGGCCGCGGCCGAAGGGCACAATACGGCGCGTGCCGAGGCGGCCTTGATCATGCTCCTCGCGTTCATCATCGCGGTTGCCATGAAGGTCGTCGGCGTTCTGCTGATCGTCGCCTTCATGATCATGCCGGCCGCCGCCGCTCGACCGTTCTCCGCGACGCCGGAGGCCATGGTGGTGGGAGCCGCTGGGCTGGGGATTGTCGGCACGGCTGGGGGCCTCGCGCTGTCGGTCGCCTGGGATGTACCGGCGGGCCCCGCTATTGTCGTGGTTCTCTCGGCTTTCTGCCTGGCTTCGTTGGCGGCGGCGTTCTCGCTGCAGCGACGGTAGTTGGAAGTGTCATGAAGGTGTGGCAATCAAGGGTGCCGGAACTGCAATCCGATCGGAAAAAGGCCGCGACATGCTGACGAGTCCCGCTGAACGCCGCCAGACCCATGCCGTGAACGTTGGTGGCGTGATCGTGGGCGGCGGCGCGCCGATCGTCGTTCAGTCGATGACCAACACCGACACAGCGGACGCTGAGGGCACAGCACGGCAGGTCGCGGCGCTCGCGCGTGCTGGCTCCGAGATCGTTCGCATCACCGTTGACCGCGACGAAGCTGCGAAGGCCGTTCCGCTGATCCGCGAGAAGCTCGCGAAGATGCGTGTGAGAGTTCCGATCGTCGGCGATTTCCACTACAACGGCCACACCCTGCTCGCCGAGAATCCCGCGTGCGCTGAGGCGCTCGACAAGTACCGCATCAATCCCGGCAACGTCGGCTTCAAGGACAAGAAGGACCGGCAGTTCTCAGCGATCATCGATCTCGCGCTCAAGCACAACAAGCCCGTGCGCATCGGCGTGAACTGGGGCTCGCTCGACCAGGAGCTGCTGACGCATCTCATGGACGAGAACGCGAAGAGCGCCACGCCCAAGCCAGCACGCTCTGTCATGCACGAGGCGATCGTGCAGTCGGCGGTGCTCTCGGCGCATCGTGCCGAGGAGCTCGGCCTCGGCGGCGACCGCATCGTGATCTCGGCCAAGGTCTCGGCCGTGCAGGATCTGATCGCGGTCTATTCCATGCTGGCCGAGCGCTGCCACTATGCCTTGCACCTCGGCCTTACCGAGGCCGGCATGGGCTCCAAGGGCATCGTCGCGTCATCGGCCGCCATGGGCATCGTGCTGCAGGCCGGCATCGGCGACACGATCCGCTATTCGCTGACGCCCGAGCCCGGCGGCGACCGTACTCTCGAAGTGCAGGCCGCGCAGGAGCTGCTGCAGGTCATGGGCCTCAGGACGTTCATGCCGATCGTCGCCGCTTGCCCCGGCTGCGGCCGCACGACCTCGACAGTCTTCCAGGAGCTGGCGCGGGACGTGCAGACCATGATCCGCGAGCGTATGCCCGAGTGGCGCGAGCGCTACCCGGGCGTCGAGGGGTTGAACCTTGCCGTCATGGGCTGCATCGTGAATGGCCCGGGAGAGTCGAAACACGCCGATATCGGTATATCGCTTCCTGGCACGGGCGAGACGCCGTCGGCTCCGGTTTTCATCGACGGGCGCAAGGCCATGACGCTCCGCGGGCCGAATATTGCGGGCGAGTTCAAGACGATCGTTGAGGATTATATCGCGAAGCGCTACGGCACCAAAGCGGCCCAATAGGTGTTTTGCCGACCCTCCCTGCACGATTCGACAGAGACAAGACCCCGCACGACCTCGTAAGATTATAATGGTCGTCGCGTTTCGCGGCCGCTCGCGCCAATCACCGAGCTCATCACATGTACGAACAGGTCACGCGCTCGATCCGCGTGCGTGTCCGGCCGGAGTACCTGGAAGCACAGTCCGCGCCCGACGAAGGGCGGTACTTCTGGTCCTACACGGTCGAGATCCTCAACGAAGGTAGCGAGACGGTCCAGCTCCGCTCGCGCTACTGGCGTATCACCGACGCCAACGGCCATGTCGAGGAAGTGCGCGGGCCGGGCGTCGTCGGGCAGACGCCGGTGATCGGCCCGGGCGAGTCCTTCGAGTACACCTCCGGCTGCCCGCTCAAGACCACATCGGGGATCATGGTCGGCTCCTATCAGATGGAGAAGACCAACGGCACGCTCATCGATATCGCGGTCCCCGCGTTCTCGCTCGACAGCCCGTTCGCACGGCGCAGCCTGAATTGAGCGACAGGCGCTACAACCAAGGAGTATGAATGTCGTCCCTACTTTCCGACACCAAGGCTTTGCTCGCGAAGCTGGTGTCGTTCGACACGACGAGCGCGAAGACCAATCTGCCCTGCGCCGAATTCATCCGCGACTATCTGGCCAGGCAGGGTGTGACGGCCACGCTGCTCCCCTCGGACGACGGCATTCACGCAAATCTCTTTGCGACCATCGGTCCCCCGGGGGACGGTGGCATAGCCTTTTCGGGTCACATGGACGTTGTGCCGGTCGCGGGCCAGCCCTGGGAAACCGACCCATTCGAGCTGGTCGAGAAGGACGGGCGTCTCTACGGGCGCGGCACGTGCGACATGAAGGGCTATCTCGCGTGCGTGCTCGCGCTGGTGCCTGAGATGAATCGGCGCGCGCTCAAGCGACCGCTCAACATCGTGTTCTCTTATGATGAGGAAGTGGGCTGCACGGGCGTGAAGCCCATGATCGCGGAGTTCGGCAAGAGCCTTCCGACGCCCGGCGTCGTGCTGGTTGGCGAGCCGACGTTGATGACCGTCGTCGATGCGCACAAGGGTGGCTATCGCTTCCACACTGAGATTACGGGACAGGCGGCGCACTCATCAAAGCCGCAGCTCGGCGCCTCGGCGATCTTCGCGGCGGCCGATCTCGCGATGGAGCTTCGGCGCATCGAGGAGCGGTTGAAGGCGAGCCAGATCAATCCTCGTTTCGATCCGCCCTATTCCTCGATCTCGGTCGGCTCGATCTCGGGTGGCGTCGCGCACAACATCATCCCGCCGCACTGCGACATGTATTGGGGCGTGCGTGCGCTGCCGGGCTTGGACATACCGGCCCTCGTCAAGGAATTCGACGATTACGCGCAAAAGCACGTGCTGCCGCCGATGCGTGCCGTGAGCGAGGATTGCGCGATCGTGACGACGCCGACGGGCGTGCTGCCCGCCTTCTCGTCGGGCGAGAATTCCGTGGCGACGTCGCTGGCCCTCAAGCTTGTCGGGCAGAACGAGACGTTCGCCGTCGCATACGGCACCGAGGCGAGCCATTTCCAGGCGGCCGGCTGCTCGTCGGTCGTATGTGGCCCGGGCAGCATCGATCAGGCACATCAGGCCAACGAGTTCGTTGCCATCAGCGAGCTCGAGCGCTGCCTGGCGTATCTTGGCCGCGTCATCGATGTGGCGACGGAATAGGGCGGATTGCCGCCTCGCTTCACAGCGGAGGCCCCATGGTGACGAAGACCGACGGCTCCGTCCGCAAACTCATCGAGTTCGACGGCGAGACTTGGCGCGCGCTCGAGGGGTTGTCGCGCGACAGCTTGGCAAGCATCCAGGAACTTGCGGATGAGGCCTTCCGCGATCTCCTCAAGAAGCATCACCGTCCGGTAACCCTGCGGGAGGCCTTGAAGGCGAGTGCTCGCGTCATTCCTGCCAACGACGCTGGCGGCATTCCACGCCGGCTGAAGCCGAAAGGCAAACGCTAGCTCAATACGTCGCGCGGCCGCCCGAGATGTCGAGGACGCTGCCGGTCGTAAACGAGCAGTCCTCGGATGCCGCGAAGGCCGCGAGCGCTGCAATCTCCTCGACGTTGACGAAGCGTGCGCGCGGAATCTTCGAGAGCATGTAGTCGATCTGCTGCTGCGTCATCTGATCGAAGATCGCAGTCTTGGCCGCGGCCGGCGTGATGGCGTTCACCGCGATGTCGTACTGCGCCAGCTCCTTGGCGAGGCTCTTGGTCAGTCCGATGACGCCGGCCTTCGAGGCCGAGTAGTGTGCGGCATTGGGATTGCCCTCCTTGCCGGCGATCGAGGCAATATTGATGATGCGCCCGTACTTCTGCGCGATCATGGTCGGCACGACAGCGCGGCAGCAGTAGAAGGGTCCATCGAGATTGATGCGGATGACGCGCTGCCAGTCAGCGACTGGCAGCTCCCATGTCGGTGCGTTGCCGCCCGCGATGCCCGCATTGTTGACGAGAATGTCGATCCGCTTGAAGTCGGTGAGCGTCGCTTTTACGGCGCTCTCGATGGACTCCGGATTGGTCACGTCGACCGCATAAGCCTTCGAAGCCTGTCCGAGTGCCTTTGCGGTCTTGTCCGCAAGCGGCTTGTCCATATCCCAGATCGCGAGCTTGGCACCCGAGGCGATGAAGCGTTCGGCGATGGCACGGCCGATACCCTGCGCGCCGCCCGTGACGACGGCAATCCGGTCCTTGAGATCGATCGCATTGGCCATGGTGTTTCCTCGGTTTGATTTTTGAATGAGTTCAGCGGAAGCGGCGCTCGAGCTCGGTGACCTGCTCGTCCGTCAGCAGGCGCAGGCGCTCGCCGCGCAGCATGAGAAAGAGCTTGGCCGTCTCCTCGAGTTCCTCGATGGCATCCTGCGCAGCGGACAGGCTCGCGCCTGCCACGACAGGTCCGTGATTGGCGAGCAGCACGGCATGATGCTTGCCGGCGAGTGCGCCAACGGCGTTCGCGAGCGTCTCGTCGCCGGGTGGGTAGTACGGCACGAGCGGCAGGCGTCCGATGCGCATCGCGTAGTAAGCCGTGATCGGCGGCAGGCAGTTGCTGTGATCGATGCCGTCGAGGCAGCTTACGGCGACGGAGTGCGTCGAGTGAAGGTGCACGACCGCGCCGCTGCCAGGCCGCGCGCCATACATCGTGGTGTGGAGGAAGGCCTCTTTTGTCGGCTTGTCGCCATCGATGAGCTTGCCTGAGGCATCGAGCCGGGAGAGGCGCGCGGGGTCGAGCGTGCCAAGCGAGGATCCGGTCGGCGTCATCAACCAGCCGCCGTCGGGAAGCGCGACGGAGATGTTGCCCGTCGAGCCGTGCGTCAACCCGCGATCGAACAGCGAGGCCCCCGCTCGCACGATTTCCTCGCGCTGGCGGCTCTCGCTCATGACAGCTTGTTCCAGGCCTTGAGGAAGAAGTCCGGCGCGCCGAAGTTTCCGGACTTGAGCGCCAGCACCATGTCGCGGCCGCCTATGGCGCGCGTCCATGGCACGCCGGGATCGATCTCGGGGCCGATCTCCAGCGTCGTCACGCCGAGGCCGTTGACGACGGCGCCCGACGTCTCGCCACCGGCGACGATCATGCGGCTGAAGCCGGCCTCGGCGAGACCGATTGCTGCCGTGGCGAGTGCTTCCTCGACGACGGCTCCGGCCTTGTCGCGACCGAGCTTCGCCTGCGCCGCGGCGACCGCGTCGGGGTCGGCGCTCGAATAGATGAGCGGCGGGCGCTCGGCCGATTGGTCCTTAGCCCAGGCAACAATGCGGCCGGCACTCATCTCGCCCGAAGCGAGCGCGAGCGGATCGAGGCGCAGCGTCGGAAGACCGGCCGCGACTGCCGCCTGCACCTGTCCGCGCGTCGCCGCACTGCAGCTGCCGGCGAGGATCAGCGCTCGGCCTTTGGGTGCGCGCATGGATGCGGGCGCCTCGGCGGCTTTCATCAAGCCCTGCCGCACGAAGTTCGCCGGCAGGCCGAGCGCAACGCCCGAGCCGCCCGTGATCAGCTTCATGCCGGCTGCGGCTGTGCCCATGTCGATCAGGTGGCGGTCGGTGATGGCATCGAGAACGAGGCAGCGCTCGTCGCGCTGGTCGGCGGCGGCCATGGCTGCCTTGATTGCCTCAGCACCCGCGTCGACGGTTGCGAACGGCACGAGCCCGACCTTGAGCTTCGTCTGCCGCTGAAGAACGCGCACGAGGTTCGAGTCGCGCATCGGTGTCAGCGGATGATCCTTCATCGGGCTCTCGGCGAGTGGCACGTCGCCGACAAAGAGATTGCCCTGATATACGGTTCGCTTGTTCGTCGGGAACGCCGGGCACACGATCGCCTGCCGTGCGCCGAGATGAGCGAGCAGCGCCTCCGCGACAGGACCGATGTTGCCTTCATCCGTCGAGTCGAACGTCGAGCAATACTTGAAGAAGAGCTGCTTTGCGCCGCCTGCCAGCAGTGCACCAGCCGCGGCGAGCGAAAGCGAAACGGCCTCGCCCACAGGGCATGTCCGCGTCTTGAGCGCGACGACGACCGCATCGTAACCCGAGAGGTCCGCGTCTTTCTCAGGTACCTGCATGACTTGCACCGTCTTCATACCGGCGCGCGTCAGCATGAGCGCGAGATCGGTCGCGCCCGTCAGGTCATCGGCGATGCATCCGAGCAGCATGGGCGGCCCTCCTTAAAGCAACGGATTTGATATTCACCTCAATTCGCGGCTGGGTGGGAGTGAATTTCAATTCCAAAGTTGCTTTAGAGCATTATATTCTAAAGCATCTTTGGACCCTAAATTCGACTTTGAGATAAGCCCAGGCGTGGGTCGCATTTAAGGTCCGACGCTTTAGTCAGTGTTATGGTGTGGCGGCTGCCTTTATGCCGCCTTGGACTTGCGCGCGTTCTCGATCGCTTCCCAGATGCGCGCGGGCGTCGCCGGCATCTCGATATGTGTGATGCCAAGCGGGGCAAGCGCATCGCAGACAGCATTGATCGTTGCCGCGAGCGAGCCGACCGTACCCGCCTCACCGACGCCCTTCGCACCAAGCGAGTTGACCTTTGTCGGCACTTCACGCGTGCGGATGTTGATGTTCGGCAGGTCGTGCGCGCGCGGGATCATGTAATCCATGAACGAGCCGGTCGAGAGCTGCGCCGTCTCCGCATCATAGACGATCGTCTCGCCGATGGCCTGGGCGATGCCCTGGGCGACGCCGCCATGGATCTGGCCGCGCGCGAGCGTCGGGTTGATGACCGTGCCGATGTCCTCGACGATGGTGTAGCGCACGATTTCGAGCGCGCCCGTATCGGGATCGATCTCGACCTCGCACATGTGGCAGCCGTTCGGGAAGGTCACTGATGGCGGCTGGAACTCGCCTGCGGCTGAGAAGCCATCATCGTTCGCCTTCTCGGCGTGCTCCGCGACTTCGAAGAGCGTTACGGCGCGGTTTGTGCCTTCGAGACGAAAATGGCCATCCGCAAAACCGATGTCTTCGGGCTTGGCTTCGAGCATCTCAGCGGCGATCTCGCGGCCCTTGGTGATCGCGTTGTCGAGCGTGATGGCAACGCACGCACCGCCGACGCCGGTGCTGCTGGAGCCGCCATTGCCGCGCCCGCCTGGCAGCAGATCCGTATCACCCTGCACATAGCGCACCTTGTCGACCGACACACCGAGGCGCTCGGCGACGAGATACGACATCATGGTCTCGATGCCCTGGCCGACGCTCATAACGCCGGTGTTGAGCGTGACCGTACCGTCGCTCGAAATGCGAACTGACGAAAAATCCTTGCCCGGTTTGGCGAACGGGCCGCCTGCGACCTCGATCGGATTCGAGATACCGAGCCCGCGCAGCTTGCCGCGCTTGGCGGATTCCGCGCGTCGAGCGGCAAAGCCTGCGCGATCCGCGAGTTCGGCGGCGCCCGTCATGTTGCCTTCGAACTCGCCGCAGTCGTAGGTGAACGTGAAGCCTGTGTCATACGGCATGGCTGTCGGCGGCACGAGATTGCGCAGGCGAAGCTCGTAAGGGTCGATCTTCATCGCGCGCGCGGCGAGATCGATCAGTCGCTCGATCGCGTATGTCGCCTCGGGGCGGCCGGCGCCGCGATAAGGCGCTGAAGTCTGGACGTTGGTGAAGATGCCGCGCACGCTCGCCGTGATGAGCGGAATGCGGTAGACGCCCGCGATACCGCCGAGGTTTCCGATCATGAAAAGCGAACGGCCGTTGAGGTAGCAACCGATGTTGACGTCGAACTTCCCGCGCAGGCCGAGGAATTTGCCGTTCTTGTCGAGAGCAAGCTCGGCGTCGATGTGGACGTCGCGGCCGTGGTCGTCCGAAAGGAAGGCCTCCCGCCGCTCCGAGATCCAGCGCACGGGACGGCCGAGGCGCTTGGCCGCCCAGAGCACGAGCACGTCTTCGGGATAGGCGCCGCTCTTCATGCCGAACGAGCCGCCGACGTCACCGGCAAGAATTCGCACTTTGGACTGGTCGACCTTGAAGAGGCTCGCCAGCGTCGGGCGCATATTGAATGGGCCTTGCGTCGAAGCATGAATGACGTAGCGGCCTTCATCGTCGATGAGGCCGAGAGCGCCGCGCGGTTCCATGCTGCAGGCTGTCACGCGCGAGACGTGCGAGTTCAGCCGCGCGACGTGCGCCGCACCGGCAGCGACCTTCTCGAAAGCGTCGTTGTCGCCCTTCTTCCAGACATAGGCGACATTGTCCGGCACCTCGTCCCAGACGGCGGGCGCGCCGGGCGCGAGTGCGGGCGTGACGTCCGCGACCGCACCGAGTGCGTCGTAGTCGATCTCGACCAGCTCACCCGCAGCCTCTGCCTGCTCGACGGTCTCGGCGACAATGAGCACCACGCACTCGCCCACATAGCGCACGCGATCACGTGCGAGTACGGGGCGCTTGGCCTGATGCGCCTTCTGGCCGTCGGACTTCAGCAGCTCGACGCCGCAAGGAAGATCGCCGATGCCGTCGGCAGCGAGATCTGCGCCCGTCAGTACGGCGAGAACGCCAGGTGCGGCTTTGGCGGCAGCCGTGTCGATGCCGCGGATCTTGGCGTGCGCATAGACCGAGCGGACCGTGAAAGCGTGTGCGAGGCGCGGCAGGCGCAAGTCGGCCACGTATCGGCCACGGCCCGTGGCCAAGCGCTCGTCCTCGATCCGGCCCGTGTACGCGATCGTCTCGGTCATCCGTATTCTCCGTAAAGTCCGGTGGCCTGCTCGCGGCCTCGGCCACAACCATAGTGGCGGAACGCCGTTCGGCAAGCGGGTCTAGTGTCCCGATTTCGAAGTTCGCCATGCCTTGGATGCTGGGCTCTCGCGCGAACTTCGAAATCGAAGGGACACTAGAAACATAATTTCCTAGTGTGATTCAGATCGGGAAATTCGCTCACGGGGGCCGCTAACACTGGCGAATTTCTCGATCATCACACTAGCTCAGATTCGCCCCTCGGCAACGGCATGGCAGGCGGTTGCCTGCGTGGCAGACGCTTTCGGGGCCGCCTCGAGTTCGGGCACCTCGCGCCGGCAGCGATCCATGACTGCCGGGCAGCGGGGATTGAAGGCGCAGCCCGGTGGCGGACTGATCGGATTCGGGATTTCGCCTTCAACCATCTTGCGAGGACGGCCTGTCATGGCAAGGTCGGGCACGGCATCGAGCAGCATGCGCGCATACGGATGGCGCGGCGCACTGAACAGCTCCTGCGTCGGCGCAATCTCCACGACGCGGCCGAGATACATGACGCCGATGCGCGCGGCCATGTGGCGGACCACGGCGAGGTTGTGGCTGATGAAAAGATAGGTAAGCCCGAGGCGGTCCTGCAACTCGCGCATGAGGTTGAGGATCTGTGCCTGCACGGAGACGTCGAGCGCGCTTGTCGGCTCATCCGCGACGAGGAATTCCGGCTTCGACGAAAGCGCGCGCGCGATGCAGATGCGCTGGCGCTGGCCGCCAGAGAACTCGTGCGGGTATTTGCTCGCGTCCGCGGGATCGAGCCCGACGAGGCGAAGCAGCTCGCCGACCTCGTGCTCGATCTCGGCGCGATCCTTGGCGAGACCGAAGGTGCGGATCGGATCGGCGATGATACTGCCGACGCGCCAGCGCGGATTGAGGCTCGCGTAGGGATCCTGGAAAATCATCTGAATGCGCCGCCGAAGGGCCTGGCGCTTCTCAGCATCGGCAATCGACCACATGTCGACACCGTCGATGGTAACGCTTCCTCCGGTCGGCGGGAGAAGGCCGACCACCATTTTCGCGACGGTCGACTTACCTGAACCCGACTCGCCAACAAGGGCAACGGTCTCGCGCTTGCCAATGGCGAACGAGACATCCGTGACGGCGCGGAGCAGCTTGCGCTCCTCCTGCTCGAGTACGCGATTGAGCCACGGCTTCGAGACGTCGAAGACGCGAGAGAGACCTTTGACCTCGACGAAGGGGCTGTCCGTCATGAGCGCGCCTCTGCACTCTGCGGCGCGACGAGCCAGCAGGCCGCGAGGGAATGGTCGACGGGCATGAGATCGGGTCGCTCCCTGCGACAGCGATCAAAAGCGTGCGGACAGCGCGGATTGAACGCGCAACCCTTCGGGATCGCCGTCAGGCGCGGCATCGAACCGGGGATCTGCGTGAGGCGATCGTTTGTCCCTTCGATCGAGGGAATCGAGCCCATGAGCCCGCGCGTGTAGGGATGGTGCGCTGATTTGATGACCTCGCGCACGGGGCCGATTTCGGCGATACGGCCAGCGTACATGACAGCGACCCGGTTCGCCGTCTCGGCGATGACGCCCATGTCGTGTGTGATGAGCATGACGGCAGTGCCGCGCTCCTGGCAGAGCCGCTTCAGAAGCTGGATGATTTGCGCCTGGATAGAGACGTCGAGCGCCGTTGTCGGCTCGTCCGCGATGATGAGATCGGGTTCCGCGCAGAGTGCGAGAGCGAGCACCACGCGCTGCCGCATGCCGCCGGAGAACTCATGCGGATAGCCATCGATGCGCCGTTCGGCACCCTGGATGCCGACCTCGATTAAGAGCTCGATGGCGCGGGCACGGGCCTCGCGCTCGCTCATGGGCAGGTGGGCGCGGATTGTCTCGATGATCTGCTCACCGACGCGGTAGAGCGGATTGAGGCTCGTCAGCGGGTCCTGAAAGACCATGCCGATGCGCTTGCCGCGGATATGGCGCATGGCCTCGCGTGGGAGATTGTCGATGCGCTGACCGTTCAGGACGATCTCGCCGCCAGCGACGCGGCCCGGCGGCTCGAGGAGCCCAATGATGGCCGTGCCGGTGAGCGATTTTCCTGCACCGGATTCGCCGACAATGCCGAGCACTTCGCCGGGTGCGATGTCGAACGAGACATCGTCGACGGCGACCAGCGTGCCGCGTCGCGTTGGAAACTCGACGCGGAGATTACGGACGGAAAGGGCGGGCGTCTCCGGCATCAGCGCAGTTTCGGATTGAGGGCGTCGCGCAGCCAATCGCCGAGCAGATTCACGGCAAGGACCAGAATGGCAAGCGTGAGGCCGGGAAAGGCAACCATCCACCAGGAGCCCGAGAAGAGATACTTATTGCCGATCTGGATCATCGTGCCGAGCGAGGGTTCGGTCGGCGGCAGCCCGACACCGAGGAAGGAGAGCGTCGCCTCGGTGATGACCGCGAGGGCGAGATTGATGGTGCCGATCACGAGCACGGGCGAGAGCACGTTCGGCAGCACGTGTTTGAACATGATGGCAGCGCGGCTCAAGCCAATGAGGCGGGCGGCCTGCACGTACTCCTTGTTCTTCTCGACGAGCGTCATGCCGCGCACTGTGCGCGCGTATTGAACCCAGAAGGACAGGCCGATCGACAAAACGAGAATCCAGAACTCCGCGCCGCCGAGCCGCCCTTTGAAGAGCGTTTGCGCAATGCCGTTGATGAGCAGCGCCACGAGGATCGCGGGAAACGTGAGCTTTACGTCGGCGATGCGCATGATGATGGTGTCGACGATGCCGCCGAAGTAGCCAGCGACGAGGCCGAGGCTGACGCCGATGCCAATGGCCAGGAGCACCGCGAGCACGCTGATCGCGATCGAGCTGCGTGTGCCGTAGAGGATGGTCGACAGGATATCGCGCCCCTGGTCATCCGTGCCGAGCAGGAAGCGCGGATCGCCACCTTGGACCCATACGGGTGGGAGGTCCGAGTCCATAAGATTGAGCGCGCGCAGGTCATAAGGATCGTGGGGTGCGATGACGGGTGCGAGCAGGGCGGCGCCGACCATGAGCAGCGTCACGGTGGCAGCTGCCATGACAAGTCGAGAGGAGCGGAAGCTGTACCAGAGGTCGCTGTCGAAAATGCGTGTGAGAATGCCGCGCGGGGCAGCCGTTGCGGCGCGGGATGTCTCGGCCATGGGCAAGCCCTGATCCTCCGCGCTCATGCTTCACGCCCGTAGATGCGTACGCGCGGATCGATCCATACGTAGAGCAGATCGACGATCAAATTGATCAGCACGAACAGGAAGGCGACTAGAAGCAGGTAAGCGGACATCACGGGAATGTCGGCGTTCTGCACGGCCTGTATGAACATCAGCCCCATGCCCGGCCATTGAAAGACGGTCTCGGTGATGATCGCGAAGGCGATGATGGCGCCGAGCTGGAGGCCGATGATGGTGATGACAGGAATGAGCGTGTTCTTCAACGCATGGCCGAAGTTGACGGCGCGATCGCCGAGCCCGCGTGCGCGCGCGAACTTGATGTAGTCGGTACGCAGGACCTCGAGCATTTGCGAGCGGACGAGACGCGTGACGAGCGTCATCTGGAAGAGGCCGAGCGTGATCGCCGGCAGGATAAGCGCCTTCAGTCCAGAAGCCGTGAGAAGGCCCGTCGTCCAGCCACCAATCCGCACGACCTCGCCGCGTCCGAAGGATGGCAGCACGCCAAGCTGCACGGCAAACACGTAGATGAGAAGAATGCCGATGAGGAAAGTGGGTAGCGAGATGCCGATAAGCGACACGGACAGGAACAGTTTGGAAAGCCAGCTATCTCGATGAATGCCTGTGTAGACGCCCATGGGAATGCCGAGAAGGATGGCGAAGAACGCCGCAGTCAGCGCGAGCTCGAAGGTCGCCGGGAAGCGCTCGGCAATCAGTGACGTGACAGGGCGCTTGACCTGATAGGAGATGCCGAAGTCGTAACGGGCCGCATTCCAGATGAAGCGACCAAACTGTACGAGCACGGGATCATTGAGGCCGAGGCGCTCGCGCAGCTCCTCGCGCTCGGCGAGGCTCGTGTCCTGACCGACCATCTGGTTGATCGGATCGCCGACGAAGCGGAAGAGCACGAATGCCATAAGCGCCACCGTCAGCATGACAATGGCGGCTTCGAAAAGGCGGCGGATAGTGAATGCGAGCATAAGCGCGTTCGGTCTTTTAATATGCGGGCGGGGCGAACCTTGGTCCGCCCCGCCGGGATGTCGCGGCGCTCTATTCCTTCTGCGCCCAGTAGAAGAGGATCTGATTGTCCGCGCGCTGGACGATCTTGACCTTCTTCGACACGCCCCAGGCCAGCGTCTGCTGATGAAGCGGGATGAGGCCGGCTTCATCGTGCACGATGCGGTAGGCCTGTGCTATCAGCTCGTCGCGCTTGGTCGGATCGTTCTCGGTCAGAACCTTGCCGGCGATCTCGTCCACCTTGGGATTGCAGTAACCGCCATAGTTGAAGGCGCCGGAACCCTTACCGTCACGACAACCGACGAGATTGAGCAGGACGTTATGACTGTCGAACGAGCCGGGCGTCCAGCCGAGTAGGTTGAACGAGCTGTCGTACTTCTGGGTCGCGCCGGCCTTCTCGAAGTACTTCGCCTTCGGCATGGCATTGAGCTTGGCCTTGATGCCGATGCGCGCCAGCATCGCGACGACGGCCTGGCAGATGGCCTCGTCGTTGACGTAGCGATCGTTCGGGCAGTCCATCTCGACGGCAAAGCCGTTTGGATATCCGGCCTCAGTCAGCAGCTTCTTGGCCGCGTCCGGATCATAAGGATGGCGCTTGAATTCGGCGGATCGCGAGAACAGCAGCGGCGAGATCAGAATTGCGGAGTTCGCCGAGTTGCCGCGCATGACGCGCGAGTGGATCGCCTCCATGTCAATGGCCTGATAGAAGGCCTTGCGCACTCGGGCATCCTTGAAGGGATTCTTGCCCTTAACATCCGAGTAGAGCAGCTCGTCGCGCAGCGAATCCATGTTGAGGAAGATCGTGCGCAGCTCCGGCCCGGTGAGCACGTCGGTGCTGGCATTCGCCTTGACGCGGGCAATGTCCTGGACCGGGACCGGATCCATCATGTCGATCTCGCCAGAGAGGAGAGCGGCGACACGGGTCGCATCGGATTTGATGGTCTGGAAGATGACCTCGGTGAGATTGTGCTCAGGCTTGCCCCACCAATTCGGGTTCGGCTTGAAGACGGTCTTTACGCCCGGCTGGTGGCTTTCGATGATGAAGGGGCCGGTGCCGTTGGCTTTGAGCGTGAAGGGGCTGAGCTGGCTTGAGCTGGTCTGGACCTTGGTGGCGCCATTGGCCTCGGACCACGCCTTCGAGAAGATGTACCAGGTGTCCCATTCGTAGTGGAGGATCGGGTTGGGGCCGGTCGTGATGAATTCGACCGTGTGATCGTCGACCTTCACGACCTTGGTACCGGCTGCGATGCGGCTCTTGATGTTGCTCTCGGGCGAGAGCGCGCGCTCGGCGGAGAAAATCACGTCGTCGGCGGTGAATGGCTCGCCGCCGTGGAACTTCACACCCTTGCGGAGATAGAAGCGCCAGCGTGTCGGCTCGACGATCTCCCAGCGTTCGGCGAGACCAGGGATGATCTTCAGATCCTTGTCGCGCTTGGTGAGCCCCTCCATGACATTGCCCATGGCACCGAGCGTGAAGGTCTCATTGAGCGTGTAGGGGTCGAGGGCGTTGAGGTCGCCCTGGAAGGCATAGCGGAACGTCTTGGCCTCGGCTGGTGCAGTCAGTACGGCCACGGCAAGGGCCGCAGCCAACGTCGTGATACGCAGCTTCATGGAAATCTTCTCCCGACGGCTCGGTGCTGGACATAACCAAAAGTGTGCTGCCAGCCGGGGGCGCTCGCGGCGCGCAACCTTGGCTGGCCATTGCCCGATACTGTCGTATCCCGGGCTGTCGGTCTAGCTGGTCCGCGCGCGGAAGGGCGCCGGAAGTACCGGCGCCCCGACCGCATTCCGGGCGGCTACTGCATACGCACCCAGTAAAGGAGAATGCGATTATCGGCCCGTTGAACGATGCTGACCTTCTTCGATACACCCCAGCTCAGCGCCTGCTGATGGAGAGGGATCAGGCCCACCTCGTCATGAATGATGCGGAAGGCCTTGGTCAGCATCTCGTCGCGCTTCTGGACATCGTTCTCGACGGAGATGGCGCCCGCCAACTCGTCGACAACTGGGCTGCAATAACCACCGAAGTTGAACGTGGCGCCCTTGCCGTCGGCATCGCGGCAGCCTGCGATCGAGCGGAGGATGTTGAGGCCGTCGAGCGAGCTTGCGGTCCAGCCGAGCAGATTGAAGGAGCTGTCATACTTCTGCGGCGCGCCGACCTTGTCGAAGTAGCGGGCCTTGGGCATGGCATTGAGCTTCACGTTGACGCCGATGCGGGCGAGCATGACGACCGTGGCTTGGCAGATCGCCTCGTCATTGACGTAGCGGTCGTTCGGGCAATCCATCTCGACGGCGAAGCCATTGGGGTAGCCAGCCTCGGCGAGAAGCTTCTTCGCCGCTGCCGGATCATAGGGATGGCGCTTGATCTCGGCCGCGCGTGAGAAAAGCGGCGGATAGATCAGGAGGGCGTTCGGCGTGGCGTTACCGCGCATAATCCGCTTCTGGATCGCGTCGATATCGATGGCCATGTAGAAGGCCTTGCGGACGCGCGCATCCTTGAAAGGGTTCTTGCCCTTGACGTCGGAGTACAGCAGCTCGTCGCGGACCTGATCCATGTTGAAGAAGATCGTGCGCAGTTCAGGGCCGGTCATCACGTCGGCGCCGGCGCTGGCCTTGACGCGCGGGATGTCCTGCACGGGCACGGGATCGATCATGTCGACCTCACCCGAGAGGAGAGCGGCAACGCGCGTCGCGTCCGACTTGATCGTCTGGAAGACGACATTTGTCAGATTGTGCTCGGACTTGCCCCACCAGTTCGGATTGGGCTTGAAGGTCGTGCGCACGCCCGGCTCGTGGTTCTCGACCATGAAGGGGCCGGTGCCGTTGGCCTTGAGCGCGAAGGGGCTCAGCTGATTGCTCTTGGTCAGGACCTTGGTCGCGCCGTTCGCCTCGGCCCACGACTTCGACATGATGAACCAGGAGTCCCATTCCGCGTGCAGGATCGGGTTCGGCACGGCGAGCACGAAGTCGACTGTATGGGCGTCGACCTTCTCGGCCTTCAGCTTGGGGGCGAAGCGCGGACGGATGTTGGACTCAGCTGAGGTCGCGCGTTCGAACGAGAAGATCACGTCGTCGGCGGTCAAGTCCTCGCCATTGTGGAACTTCACGCCCTTGCGGAGATAGAAGCGCCAGCGCGTCGGTTCGACGATCTCCCAGCGTTCGGCGAGCGAAGGGACGATTTTAAGGTCCTTGTCGCGCGTGACGAGGCTCTCCATCACGTTGCTGAGCGTGCCGAGCGTGAAAGTTTCGTTGAGAGCATAAGGGTCGAGCGCATTCAGATCGCCCTGAAAGGCGTACCGGAAAGTCTTGGCTTCGACTGGCGCTGCAAGCACGGCAACGGCAATGGCCGCGGCCACTGCGATGACACTCCGCTTCATGATCCCCTCGCTCTCCGCCCCGATCGACTGCCACCAATGGGCGCGTGCACAAGTGTAAAGAGGAATTTCGTGAACAATGTCTTCATGATGTGCGGACCTTAACCATGTTTGGAGCGCAAGGCTCGCTCTATGGTAAAAGGCGAGCGGCACTGTCGGTCGTTCAATTAGCGGCGACGGACTTCGGCCCAACGGGCGAGCTGCGGCTCGCCGACAATCCTTGCGCGCGAACTGGTGAGCGCGGCGAGATCATTCTCGTACGTCAAATAGGCGCGCATCGGTAGCTCTGCGGCGATCACGACGCCTTTTGGAGCGAGCCTGCGCCGCAACTCGCTGCCACCACGCTGGGCAAGATCATTGACTACCGGGAGCACGAGATCCCGTTCCGCCATGATCTCGATTTCCATGAGCGGCTCCAGGCGTCTCAGGCCAGCAGTCCGGCACGCAGCATGCATCGCGGCGAGCGCAGCCTGCGCGAAGCCGGCCGCTGTAGATCGCTTCGAATGGAAGGCACCGTCCGTGAAAACGACGCGCGTATCGATGATCCGGCCTTCGCCATCCACGCCATCGGCAGAAGCGCGCGCGACACCCCGTGCGACAGCGGCGTTCAGGGCGTCGATCTCGGGCGGCCCGGCGAACTCGCTCTCGAAGACATTTCCCTCGCCCGAGCGCCGCGGGACGACCCGCAGCCGCACGACGGCGAAGTCCCCATTGTCGCCTTCGGCGCCGCCTATGCGGTGCTCCGCCTCGGCGAGCCGCGCCGGCGTCCAACAGGGCTGAATTTCGACCGGACCGGTCTCGAGCGGGGAACCTGCTCCCGCAGTCACGAGCGCGATGTGTGACGAGAGCTCCTTGAGCGTGCGGGCCTCGATGCGAAAGGTGCCGGGCTTGGTGCTGGCGGCATAGACGAAACCGGCATCCCCGGCGCGACATTGTGCTAGCGCCGCCTCCAGCACCGCCGCACCGCCCGCGCGCTGCACCCAGACCGTCTGGCTCAGCGGATGAAGGGGCGCGTCGGTCGCTAGGGGTGACAAGGCGGTCTCTTGGCTTGAAGCGAGGTGATTTGCGCCGGAGTCTAGCGCACGCCGACGGCAGGAACCGGTATCTCCGCGGGCAAAGGCGAAATTTCCACCGGGCGTTGCAGACGTGAGACGCAGTGGAGGCCGGTAATTGTGCGCACGGCACCGCTGTGACTGCGCGGCACTTGAGGGAAGCGGGCGGGGGCGCTAAGTCCCGGAACCATGAGTGACAGACCGATTCTGCCCGGACCGGGCCCCATTGAACCCATCAATCTGCGCGAGGCGCTGGAAGAGCGCTATCTCGCCTACGCGCTCTCGACGATCATGCACCGGGCGCTGCCCGACGTGCGCGACGGCCTCAAGCCCGTGCACCGGCGCATTCTGTATGCCATGCGCGAATTGAAGCTCGACCCCACCGGCGGCTTCAAGAAGTGCGCGAAGATCGTCGGTGACGTGATGGGCAACTACCATCCACACGGTGATCAGGCGATCTACGACGCCCTTGTACGCCTCGCACAGGATTTTGCCGTCCGCTACCCGCTCGTCGATGGCCAGGGAAATTTCGGGAACATCGACGGCGATAACCCGGCGGCAATGCGCTACACGGAGAGCCGCCTGACGCTGGTCGCCGAGGCATTGCTGGACGGCATCGACGAGAACACGATCGATTTCCGCGCGACCTACGACGGCACCAACCAGGAACCTGTCGTCCTTCCGGCGAATTTCCCGAACCTGCTCGCCAACGGTTCGTCCGGGATCGCTGTCGGCATGGCGACGAACATCCCGCCGCACAATGCCGATGAGCTTTGCGCGGCGCTGCTGCACCTCATCAAGCATCCGAACGCGACCGTCGAGAAGCTCGTCGACTTCATTCCAGGGCCCGATTTCCCGACCGGCGGCGTGCTCGTTGAGCCGCGCGAGAATATCATCGAGGCCTATCGCACGGGGCGCGGCGGCTTCCGGTTGCGCGCGCGCTGGGAGAAGGAGGACACGGGCCGCGGCGGCTATCAGATCGTCGTCACCGAGATCCCCTATCAGGTCCAGAAGTCGCGTCTCGTCGAGAAGATCGCCGAGCTTCTGCAGGCGAAGAAGCTGCCGTTGCTGGGCGACGTGCGCGACGAAAGCGCCGAAGTCGTGCGTTTGGTCATCGAGCCCAAGAGCCGGACCGTCGATCCGCTCGTGCTCATGGAGAGCCTGTTCCGCGTCACGGAGCTGGAGACCCGCTTCGGCCTAAACATGAACGTGCTGACCGCGGGGCAGATCCCGGCCGTACTCTCGCTGCGTGATGTGCTCAAGCACTGGCTGGAGCACCGCCAGGAAGTGCTAGTCCGGCGCTCGGAGCATCGCCTCGCCAAGATCAGGCACCGTCTCGAAGTGCTCGACGGCTACCTGATCGCCTACCTCAATATCGACGAGGTCATTCGCATCATCCGCTTCGAGGATGAGCCAAAGGCCAAGCTGATTGCGAAGTTCAAGCTCTCGGACGTGCAGGCCGAAGCCATCCTGAACCTGCGCTTGCGGTCGTTGTCGAAGCTCGAGGAGCAGGAGATCCGGACGGAGCACTCGAAGCTCACGGGCGAGATGCGCGATATCCAAGCGTTGCTGAAGTCGGAAGACCTGCAGTGGGAGCGTATCGCGACCGAGATCAAAGCCACGCGCGAAGCTTACTCGAAAAAGACCGAGCTTGGCCGGCGCCGCACCGAGCTCGCCGACGCGCCGATGATCGAAGTCGATATCGATCAGGCGCTGATCGAGAAGGAGCCGATCACGGTCGTTCTCTCCGAGAAAGGCTGGATCCGGGCGCTCAAGGGTCATCCCGACGATCTCTCTAAGCTCGAATTCAAGCACGGCGACAGCCTCAAGCGCGTCGTTCGTGCCTCGACGACCGACAAGCTCATCGTCTTCGCCACGAACGGAAAGTTTTTCACGCTCGAGGGTAACCAGCTTCCGGGTGGCCGCGGGCACGGCGAGCCCGTGCGCCTGATGGTCGATCTCGAGGAGAGCCACGAGATTGTCGAGCTGTTCGTCCACGAGCCTGGGCGCAAGTTGATCGTCGGTGCGACGTCCGGGCATGGCTTCATCGTGCCTGAGTACGAGGTCGTCGCCTCGACGCGCAAGGGAAAGCAGGTGCTCAACGTCGACGCCGATGCCGAGGCGCGGGTCTGTGTGCCAGTGCCGCCCGGCGCCGATATGTGCGCGACGATCGGCGAGAACCGGCGGATGCTCGTCTTCAGCCTCGACGAGATCAACGAGATGACGCGCGGCAAGGGCATCATCCTGCAGCGCTTCAAGGATGGCGGGCTCTCGGACATCCGGCCGTTCGTAAGGAAGGCAGGACTGACGTGGCTCGATGCGGCGGGGCGCACCTACACCCTTGCAGGTGGCGACATGGCGGAGTGGCTCGCTCAGCGCGCCCAGGCCGGTCGCATGGCCCCGAAAGGCTTCCCGCGCTCCAACCGCTTTGGTCCGGCCTTCTGAGCTTGATGGCCCTAGATGCTTGATGCATGGTCTTCGCCGACCACGTGGAATGGTCGGCAATTCATCGCTCGAGGGCTTCTAAACAATGTCGGCTGACGCGCGCGGGCTCCTGCTCGAGATGTTCGACGCGGCCGTGGCCGCCGCGCATCCGCGCAACTGCCTCGCACCGCATCTGCCGCCGGTGCCGGCCGAGGGACGCCTCATTGTGCTGAGCGCCGGCAAGGCCGCCATCGCGATGGCTTCGGTCGCGGAGGCGCATTATCGCGCGGCTGGCATCGGCGACCGGCTCATGGGCGTGGCGACGGCGCCGGCCGGTTATGCAGCAGCCTTCAGCGGACCGAGGCCGGAACATCTGCAAATTCTCGAAGGTCGGCATCCGGTGCCGGATCAGACCTCGCAGGCAGCCGCCGAGCGGGCGCTTGCCGTGGCCGGATCGGCCAGACCCGAGGATACGGTGCTGGTGTTGCTTTCGGGCGGGGCGTCGGCTCTATGGGCCGCTCCTGCGGAAGGTCTCGATCTCGCCGCCAAGACGGCGCTCACGCGAGGTCTGCTCAAATCCGGCGCCGACATCCATGAGATGAATGCCGTGCGCCGTCACCTCTCACGCATCAAGGGTGGCCGGCTCCGGGCGGCTGCGGCAAAGGCCGGCACGTTCATCACGCTCGCGATATCGGATGTGCCGGGCGACGATCCCGAGACGATCGGTTCCGGGCCGACCGTGCCCGATCCGACGACACTTGCGGACGCGCGATCTGTGATCGCGCGTCGCTCGGACCGCATGCGCGAGCTGGAGCTGCCCGTGCCAGACGCTGTCATGTCGGCGCTCGACGATCCCGCCAACGAGACGCCAAAGCCGGGTGCCCTGCTCTTTTCCGGCGATCGGTATCGGATCATCGCGACACCCGTTGCGGCACTCGAAGCGGCTGCTGCGCTCGCTCGTGCGCGCGGCTACGAGGTCAAAAACCTCGGGGATCAGGTCACGGGCGAAGCGCGCGATGTTGCGGTTGCCCACGCCGAGCTTGCCCGCAAGGCACGCGCGGCCGGCCGACGCCTCGCCCTCATCAGCGGCGGTGAGCTCGAGGTCACGGTGCGCAATCGGGCCGGACGGGGCGGGCGCAGTCAGGAATACGCCCTGGCGCTCGCCTGCGCACTCGATGGTCTCACCGGCGTGTCGGCACTTGGTGCGGATACGGATGGCATCGATGGGGGCGACGGCCAGGTTTCGGACCCCGCGGGCGCCGTGATCGGCCCTGATACACTCGCCCGAGCCCAGGAACGCCATGCCGACGCCCGAAAGGCCCTCGATAACAACGACGCCACGACCCTGTTCGAGGCACTGGGCGACCTCGTGCACACGGGGCCGACACACACAAACGTTAATGATTTCCGCGTGATCCTCGTCGAGCCGGCCTGACACAAATGATCGAAACACGTGATGGGCCCGACCGCGGCCGAGCGCCTTGTGATGCGCCTCGTCTGTTCTCGTTGAACTACTTCCGCCTGTTGCTGGTTTTGCTGGTAGCTGGCTTCGGTCTGTCGGCCAATGCGGAAACGGCACGCGCGGATCTCAAGCTCTGCAATGCGACGTCGAGCCGGATCGGCGTCGCAATCGGCTACCAGGACCCGAAGGGTTGGGCCACCGAGGGTTGGTGGAACATCGCGTCACAGACGTGTGAGACACTGTTGAAAGGCAAACTTGGCAGCCGCTTTTATTACGTGCATGCCATAGATTACGATCGCGGCGGAGAATGGGGCGGCACCAACATGATGTGCACTGCCGACAAGGTCTTCACGATCCGCGGTGTTGATAACTGCCTGCCGCGAGGTTTCAAGCGGACGGGTTTCTTCGAGGTCGATACTCAGAACTCGACTGATTGGACCATCCGCCTGACAGATCCGGGCGACAGCGGCGGGAAGGCACGATGAGAAGAAACCGGAGAGTGAAGATCGTCGCGACGCTCGGGCCTGCGTCGTCAGCGCCCGAAGTGATCGAGAGCTATTTCCTGGCCGGTGTCGATGTCTTCCGCATCAACATGAGCCATTCGAGCTTCGACATGGTGCGCGGCCTGCACAGCGCAGTGCGTGCCGCCGAATCGAAGCACGGTCGCCCCATCGGCATTCTCGCGGACCTGCAAGGTCCGAAGTTCCGCGTCGGTAAGCTTGCGGGCGACCGCGTCGAGCTGAAGGCCGGGCAATCCTACATCTTCGATACGCAGGAGCAGGAAGGTAGCGACCAGCGGGTGTTCCTGCCCCATCCCCAGATCTTCGACGGCGTCGAAGCGGGCCATACTCTGCTGCTCGACGATGGCAAGATCCGGATGCGCGTCGTCGAGGTTGCGCCATCGCGCATTGCCGCGGAGGTGGTGGTCGGTGGACCGCTCGCGAGCCGTAAGGGCATTTCCATGCCCGACACGATCCTGCCGATCAATCCGCTGACCGACAAGGACAAGGCCGATCTCGATTTCGTGCTCAAGCTCGGCGTCGATTGGGTGGGTCTCTCGTTCGTGCAGCGGGGCGAGGACGTGGCCCTGGCCCGCCGCATGATCGGGCAGGGCGCCGGGATCATGTCGAAGATCGAGAAGCCCTCCGCCATCGCCGATCTCGACCAGATCATCGCTCAATCGGATGCGCTGATGGTCGCGCGCGGCGATCTTGGCGTCGAAATGCCCGTCGAGCGGGTGCCCGGTCTGCAGAAGCAGATCACGCGGAAAGCGCGCGCCGCCGGCAAGCCGGTCGTGGTTGCGACGCAGATGCTCGAGAGCATGATCAGCGCGCCGGTGCCGACCCGTGCCGAGGTGTCGGACGTCGCGACGGCGGTATTCGATGGTGCCGATGCGATCATGCTGTCGGCAGAGTCCGCGGTCGGCAAGTATCCGATCGAGGCCATCGGCATGATGGACCGCATTGCCATCGAGGCTGAGGCGGACCCGACCTACGACGTGCTGGTCCACGCGACGAGCACGCCGCCGCAGGCAACTGCTGCCGATGCCATTGCCGCGGCCACACACGCCGTTGCCGACACACTGAAGCTCGCGGCCATCATCTGCTTTACCGCGACCGGCTCGACGGCGCTGCGCGTCGCTCGTGAGCGGCCTGGATTGCCGGTGATCGGCCTGACGCCGGTCGTCGCGACGGCGCGGCGACTCGCCGTCGTCTGGGGTGTGCACTGCGTGCTGACGAGCGATCCCGAGAACCTCGCCGACATGGTCAAGAAGGCCTGCCGTATTGCCTTCGAGGAAGGCTTTGTGCGCGCGGGTGGCGGTGTGATCATCACGGCAGGCGTGCCGCTTGGTTCGCCGGGTACGACCAACATGGTCCGCATTGCCTACGTGAACGAGCACGGCGAGGCGACGTCGACCTCGGTTTAGAAGATCAGACCACGAGCACGCCGCGATGGCGGGCTTCGCCCTCCGGCTCGACGTGGATGACAACCTCGGCGCCTTCGATCTCGGCTTCGAGCGCCTGCTCGATGCGGTCGCAAATGCGATGCGCATCGGCGACGCTCATCTTGCCCGGCACCACGAGGTGGAAGTCGATGAAGGTCGCGCGGCCGGCCGAGCGCGTGCGGATATCGTGGGCTTCGATTGCGCCTTCGGCACTCTCTGAAATGACAGCGCGGATACGGCGGCCGATGTCGCCATCGACGGCCTCGTCCATGAGGCCGCTGATCGACGAGCTCATGACACGCCAACCGGCGACAATGATGTTGACCGCAACCAGCGCCGCCATCGCCGGATCGAGGATCGTCCATCCCGTTAGCACGGCGAGCGCCAGCCCAACGATCACACCCACCGACGTGGCGACATCCGAGAAGAGATGCCAGCCGTCAGCGACGAGCGCCGGTGAGCGCCAGCGCCTGCCATAGCTCACGAGCGCCCATGACCAAGCGGCATTGATCGCGGTCGCCACGCCGCTGATGGCGAGACCGAGCCACGGCTCTGTAAAGACGCGCGGCTCACGAAGTGCCTGCCACGCGGCGTGCAGGATCAGCAGCGCAGCGAGAATGATAAGCACACCCTCGATGACGGCCGAGAAGTACTCCGCCTTGTGATGACCAAACTGGTGCCGCCGATCGGCTGGCCGCGCGCTGATGCGCACGGCGAGGAAAGCGACCACCGCGGTAACGACATTGACGATGCTCTCGAGCGCATCGGAGAAGAGGGCGACGCTGTCGGTCGTCCAGTAGGCCAGATACTTGATGCCGAGCACGACGCACGCGATCGCGATGCTCGCGATGGCCATTCTGCTGGAGCGTGCTTCGATCGTGGGCATGTGTGTTTCGTGGAGACACGGTTGCGCTACGCGCTGGGACGCGCGTTGAGCCCCATGAACACGCAAGCGCGCTCGAAATCAATCAGTCAGTGGGTTTTTGCCAGTAGTTGCAAATGGTTGGCGATCGCGCGTCATCGCACAGCAGCGGAAGAAATTAAGGATGCATCGCGTGCCATTGCTGCGTGCGCTTCGCGGAACGTGAGCAGCCGCCGGTCAGCTTCATCCCAGACGGCGAGCTTCGCGCATTTGAGGCTCTCCCACAGCGTGACGCGGTTCATGGCCTGGAACTCGGGCGAGGCCGCGAGGCAGTCGTTCAGGCGGTAGTTCGGGATGACGCTATTGAGGTGATGAATGTGATGGAGACCGATGTTGCCGGTGAACCATTCGAGCGGCTTCGGCAGCACGTAGTATGACGAGCCGCGGATCGCCGCGACCTGGAAGTCCCACTCGTCGCTGGCGTCCCAGTGACCGTCGTCGAACTGGTGCTGAATGAAGAACAGCCAACCGCCGAGAGCCGATGCCATCACGATCATCGGCATGACAATCCACGCCAGCGTTGCGTAGCCGATGGCGGCACCGATGACGCCATAGAACGCGATCATCGCGATGTTGAGGCCGACAACACTCCGCCAACCTTCGCTCGGCTCGAGCGGATGTCCCCACGGCGTGCGCTGCAGTACGACGAAGAAGAACGGCACGCCGATTGGGAACAGGAACAGCGGATGGCGATAGAGGCGATAGCGCAGGCGCTGCCAAGGTGTGCTGGCACGATACTCGGCAAGCGTGAGGGTCTCGATGTCGCCGTAACCGCGACGGTCGAGATTGCCGGAAGTGGCGTGGTGTTTCGCATGAACGCGGCGCCAGAGCCCGTAGGGCGTCATGGTCATCACGCTAATCATCCGTCCGAGCGTGTTGTTGGCGCGCGCAGATGGCAGGAACGAGCCATGCCCGCAGTCGTGCTGGATGATGAAGAAGCGCACCAACAGGCCTGACGCCGGCACGGCCAGCAGCACCGTCAGCCAATAGGCATGATTGACGGTCATCCACATGGCCACCAGAAGCGCAACGAACGGGATCGTCGTCGTCAGGATCTGAATGACCGCGCGTCGTGTGTCGGCGCCGCGATACTTGGCGCAATGGACCGCCAGTCGCCGCGCTTCGGCTTTTAGTGCCGCGACATCACTTGCTGTATCGTGGCGCGCCGCCGGTGTGGCGGTCGCAAGCATCTCTGAACTAGGCAAGGCGACGGACGTCCCCCGACGTGGCTGAACTCGACGTTGAAACTCTGCGTTTCTAGCCCCGGGGCCCTTGGTCCCTTCCCCGAAGCTATGGATAGCGATCTAGAAGCACGATTTGGCCCTTCCTGTCCTGGGACATGGGAGCGCGGTGCTGTGTATAATTCGCTCCCGCGATCGCCTCGCGTCGGCCAACAAGCACGCTGGCCAGGGCTTGCCGCGCGCGTTATGCTTATCATGATTGTTTGTGCGGCGGTTCGGACGTGTGGCTGGCGCCCTGCGAAATCGCGGGTGGCGTGCGCATTTGCCACGACCCTGATCCGAGCCGACAATCGTCGAAATGCCGGAATTGGTTCGGAAATTCCGTCCACGCCGCGAATTTCGATCCCGTTTGTGTCTCATCGGGCCCTCGCGCCTTGATCCTGCGGAATGCCATGGCAGTACCGGTTTCACTCATCTGCGTGGGCCATGCGGCGCTCGACCGGATCTACCGGATCGAAAGCTTCCCGCCGGAGGCGACCAAAATCCGGGCGCTCGAACATATCGAGGTCGGCGGCGGCATGGCCGCAAACGCGTCCGTTGCGGCGGCTCGCCTCGGGGCCAGGGCGGAGCTTTGGTCTCGCGTTGGGGACGACCAGGCCGGGGTCAGCATCCGCAATGGTCTCAAAGCCGACAAGGTGGACGTTCGCTACGTCCATGCCTTCGAGGAAGCTCGCTCTTCTACCTCGGCTGTCATCGTCGACAGCCAGGGCGAGCGTATGATCATCACGCAGCGTGATACCTCGATCCCAGCCGGCACCAGCTGGCTGCCCATCGAGCGCATCTCCGAAGCCAAGGCCGTCCTCTGCGACCTGCGCTGGCTCGAGGCCGTGCGGGTCGTGCTCACGCGGGCACGGCTCGAGGGCGTGCCGACCGTGCTCGATGCCGATCTCGGCGGCCGCGAGGTACTGCCGGAGCTGCTCGGACTCGTCGACTATGCGGTATTCTCGGCGCCATCGCTGCACGAGTTCGCGCGCGGCATGAGCGACGCCGATGCCCTCCAGCAGGTGCTGCGCCACGGCCCGCGCCATGCCGGCGTCACGCTCGGCGCGCGCGGCTATCTCTGGGCCGAGCGCGATGGCCGGACGGGCCATCAGCCGGCTTTCCAGGTCGATGTCGTAGATACGACAGGTGCCGGCGATGCCTTTCATGGCGCCTTTGCGCTCGGCGTGGCGGAAGCGCTGCCGATCGAGGCCAATGTCCGCCGGGCCGCGGCCGTGGCGGCCCTGAAGTGTACGCGACTCGGCAGCCGTGCGGGCCTGCCGACGCGGAGCGAACTCGAGCTGTTCATCGCCCTACACGACGCATGATGGATCACGAAAGGCCAGGCGCAAAGCCCTGGAGTACATGTCCCACGACATAGGCCAGCGCTGCCGCGCTCGCTCCGACGGCGAGGGTCTCCAATCCGGCTCGCCACCAGGGTGCGAGCGACCACCGGCTCTTGGCGGCCCCGATAGCGAAGAATGTCAGGCCCACGAGGACCGACGCCCAAAAGAAGGCGTGCTCGCCGCCGACGACGAAGGGGGCGAGAGGGACCGCGCCACAGATGGCAAAAGCAGTAAATGTGCTCGCCCCGGATACGAGAGGCGATCTTTGCTGACGCGATACGCCGTGCTCCTCGACCATCATCATATTGACCCAGGTTGAGGTGTTCGAGGTGATGGCCTTCACGGCGTCTTCGAGAACCTGTCCGTCGAGCCCCTTGCTGCGAAGGATTTCGCGGATCTCGGAACGCTCTCCTTCGGGGGCGAGCTGGATATGGCGCTGCTCCATTTCGGTAAGCTTTGCGACTTCATCGCGCTCTGCGCGTGTGCCGAGATAATTACTTGCGGCCATGGAGAAGCCGTCGGCCAGCAGGTTGGCCAAGCCCAGAATGACGATGATGTATGGTTGCAGGCCCGCGCCGACCACGCCGGCAATGATTGCGAATGTGGTGACGGCGCCGTCGATCCCGCCGTAGATCCAGTCGCGCAGATAGTTTGGCCGGCTGCCGGCGGCCAGCCTTGCGCGTATGGCCACGGCATCGTGCTCGTGCTCTAATCTCATGGCGCCTCTACCGCATTCTGCTTGGCTGCGAGATTGCTTCGTATCATGCCGGAGGGAGAGGGGACGGGTCCAAGATGCAGCAAAGTTCGGCCATGGCAGCTCAGCATACGCTTGCGTTCGTCAATGACGAGCTAAAGGCGCCGCTGGCGCAGACAATTGCTTTCGCGCGCGAAAATGGCGTCCAGGCGCTGGAGATGCGGTCCATCGAAGGACGCAACTTTCTTGCGCTCTCCGCGGGTGAACAGAAGGACATGGCGCGGCAGGTCGCCGATGCCGGGATCAAAGTGGTCGGGCTGGCCTCGCCCCTACTCAAATGGGCGGCACCGGGACGTACAGCCGCCAGATTGGGCGATCAGTTCGGCTTCGAGATCGGCTCACGATCGCTCGGCGATATCGCTCGTATGACGGCAGATGCCGCGCATCGGCTTGGCACGCGTAATGTCCGGATCTTCAGCTTCCTCACGCATGAGGGATTCAGGCTCGCCGATCTCGATGCGGCTTTGGATGAATTGCTGGCCCTCGCGGAGCGCGAAGATCTCGTCCTCCACGTCGAGAACGAGCCGGTGTGCAACATCCAGGACGAAACGGACCTGATGGCGCTCATGCAGGCCCGGCGTCATCCGCGCCTCAAGGCCCTGCTTGACATCGGCAATATCTACGCCAAGGGCGTCGTTCCGGACGCGGCGCGGATGGCGGCCCTGATGCCGTTTGTCGATCATATGCATTTCAAGGATTTCTCGATCGGCGCCGGGCGCCGGCATGTGGCTGTGGGCGAGGGTGATGTTCCCTATGGCGCCTTCATCAAGGACTGCCTTGCCGCGGCCGCTGGACGCGCGCTGACCCTTTCGGTCGAAACGCATGTCCACGACGAGCCGATCGGGGCGACACGGCGTTCACTGATCGGCCTCCGTAATCTCGTGGCCGCTGCGACGGCATGAACGGGATAAGCCGGCCAAGGATGGTGGACGCCCGCGCCTTGCCCCGTTAATGGTGCGCCATCCTTCCGCGTCTCCATCGGTTTTTGGGGGCCACGACGAGCAGGGACTGCGCGCATGACTGACAAGGCGAACGGGGCCGCGCTCGCGACCCGCGAGATGGCGAATGCCATCCGGGCGCTATCAATGGACGCCGTCGAGGCGGCGAAGTCCGGTCACCCCGGCATGCCCATGGGCATGGCCGACGTGGCGACCGTGCTGTTCACCGAGGTGCTGAAGTTCGATGCCGCCGCCCCCCGCTGGCCGGCGCGCGATCGCTTCGTGCTATCGGCTGGGCACGGCTCCATGCTGCTCTATTCCCTCCTCTATCTGACCGGCTATCCGGGCATGACCATCGAGGAGATCAAGAACTTCCGTCAGCTCGGATCGAAGACGGCCGGCCATCCCGAGTACGGCCACGCCGAGGGCATCGAGACGACGACAGGGCCGCTTGGCCAGGGTCTTGGCAATGCCGTCGGCATGGCGATTGCCGAGCGCATCTGGAATGCGCGCCATGGTGAGCTGTTCGACAATCGCACATACGTCATTGCCGGCGACGGCTGCCTCATGGAAGGCATCTCGCAGGAGGCGATCGGTCTCGCGGGGCATCTCGGTCTCGGGCGCCTCATCGTGCTCTTCGACGACAACGGCATTTCGATCGACGGTCCGACGACGCTCTCGACGAGCGAGGATCAGATCGGGCGCTTCAAGGCTGCCGGCTGGAACACCCTTGCCATCGATGGTCACGACATGGACGCCGTGCGCAAGGCGCTTGCCACCGCGCGCGCCGACGACAGCAAGCCGTGGCTGATCGCCTGCAAGACCGTGATCGGCTATGGCGCGCCGAAGAAAGCCGGCACGGCTTCGACGCACGGCTCGCCGCTCGGTGCGGAAGAGATCGCCGGCGCTAGAGAGAAGCTCGACTGGAAGAGTGCGCCGTTCGAGGTACCCGCTGCAGTTCTCAGCGCATGGCGTGCGGCTGGTTCGCGCGGACGTGCGGCGCGCGAGGTCTGGGAGCAGAGCTGGAAGAAGCTCGACGCGCGCGAGCGCGAGGCCTTCGAGCATCCGGCTGCGGCGCGCGCAGCAGATGTAAATGCGGCTGTCCTAAACCTACGCGAGGCGGCGGCAGCTGAAACCGCCGAGCGCGCGACGCGCGTGTGGTCCGAGCGTGCGCTCGAGGCACTTGTCGCGGCGCAGCCGGCGCTTGTCGGCGGCTCGGCAGATCTCACGGGCTCCAACAACACGAAGGCCAAGAGCCAGAAGCCGATCGTGAATGGCGACTTCTCGGGCAGCTATCTCTACTACGGCATTCGCGAGCATGGCATGGCCGCGGCCATGAACGGCATGGCGCTCTACGGCGGCCTCATCCCGTACGGCGGCACGTTCCTCGTGTTCTCCGATTACTGCCGCCCCTCTATCCGACTCGCAGCTCTCATGCGTCAGCCGGTCGTCTATGTCTTCACGCACGATTCGATCGGGCTCGGCGAGGATGGGCCGACGCACCAGCCGATCGAGCATCTGGCGGCACTGCGTGCGATCCCCAATCTGAATGTGCTCCGTCCCGCCGACGGCGTCGAGACCGCAGAGTGCTGGGCGCTCGCCGCGGCATCCACCGAGACGCCGTCCGTGCTCGCGCTCACCCGGCAGAATGTGCCGAACGTGCGCAAGGGTCCGCTCGGCGAGAACCTGAGCGCCAAAGGCGGCTACGTGCTCCGGGAAGCCCAGGGCAAGTGCGCGGTTACGCTGATCGCAACCGGCTCGGAGATCGGCATCGCCGTCAAGGCTGCGGATCTGCTGGCAGCAAAGGGCATCGCGGCGGCGGTTGTTTCGCTGCCCTCCTTCGAGCTTTTCCGCAAACAGTCGGCGGCCTATCAGCAGGCTGTGCTCGGCAATGCGCCGCGCGTTGCGATCGAGGCGGCCGTCGAGCAGGGTTGGCGCGAATGGCTGCGGCCGGATGATGCCTTTATCGGCTTATCGTACTTCGGGGCCTCGGCACCGGCGGCCAAGCTCTTCGCCCACTTCGGTCTGACGCCGGAGCGCGTTGCCGAGACCGCGCAAAAGCTGATTGGCTGATGGCCTGCTAGGCGGGGCTGGGAACGCTTCCTATATGTGAGGAGTTCCCGAACATGCGCGGGCCTATGTCGGCGCGAGCATGGGCAACTGTGCGAGGTGAGGGCCTCATGTACAAGAGATTTACACGCAGCATTGCCGCCGCTGGAGCGCTCGCTGCTCTTGCCGCTTCGGCTCCGATCAATCCGGCCGCCGCTCAATTCGGATACCGCATCGAGCCGCAGGAGTGGGAGCGCAAGACCAAGCGCCCTGAGCGGGGCTACGAAGGTTTCCCCGCACCCGGTATCTACTGCTCCTATCGCCGTGAGCCAAACCGGACGTGCACTACCGACAAAAATGGCCGCGAGAGGTGCAAGGTCACGAGCTGGCGTCTCATTCAGTTTTGCAGCTGACGTGCGCCTCAGCTCTCAGTCTTCCACTTGATTTGAAATTCGATCTCTTCGTCTTCCGTGCCGCGTTCGTGCTCGATGTTGAATTGAGCGCGCGCGGGCACGCGTACACGTTCTCCGGCGATCTGGATGACGAACGGCTTGCCTTGCTCCAAAGCATCTGCGAACCGCCGCAATTTCGCGACGAACTGCGCCGTGCTGTAGGCCTTCTCGAGATCGCGTGTCGCAGGCTTCCTGGCCATTCACATCCCCTTTGGCTTTATTCGCTAGATCATTTGGGGATGTCGGTCGGCATCTACTACCCCAATCGCCTGCGGTACAGCGCGATGAGCCGCTCCCAATGCCGTTCGGCGGCGGGCTTGTCGTAGATCTTGCGGTTCGGGAAGCCAAAGCCGTGATGCACGCCGGGATAGATCTCGAGCTCGCCCGGATTGCCGGACGCATCGAAGAGCTTCTTGAGTTCCGCGACCATCGGCAGTGGTGCCAGCTCGTCGATCTCGGCGCAGGCGATGTAGAGTTCGCCCTTGGCTTGGCCGAGTGTGAGGTGTGGGCTCTCCACGGCGTCGCTGACGAGCCAGGTTCCATAGAAGGAGGCGGCAGCCGCGACGCGGTCCGGATAGCGTGCGGCGGCGGCGAGCGCGTATGGCCCGCTCATGCAGTAGCCGTGCACGCCGATGGGGCCGGCCTTCACGCCCTCGCGACCATCGAGGAACGACATCATCGCTGCGACATCGTCCATGATCGGCGGAATAGTCATCTTGGTGCGGATAGCCCGCATGCGCGTGTGCTCAGGACTGCCGTTCGTAAGTACGGTCGCCGGATCGAATTTCGAGTCGCGACCGGCGCGATAGTAGAGGTTCGGCAGTAGCACGCAGTAGCCGACCGAGGTGAGCCGCCGCGTCATGTCGCGCAGCTCTTCGCGGATTCCGGGGGCGTCCATCAGCAACAGCACGGCCGGGTGCGTACCGCGATCCGGTCGGCAGACGAAGGTCTCCATGGCGCCGTCGCGGGTTTGGATGTCGAGCGTTTCTTCGATCATGATGTTTCCTCCTGAGTTTCGGAGTCTAATTCGTGGCCGGCCAAAGATCGACACGCACGTGTGGAGCGCTATAGTCCGCTGACGCAGATCCGAAGTGCATTGGGAGATATTGGAGATGATCCAGCGCATCATGGTTCCGGGCATCATGACCCCGGTCAGCCACTATTGCCATGTCGTCCGGGCCGGCAATCTCGTGTGGGTGTCGGGCGTCGTCGGCATGGAGGCTAACGGTCACATTCCGCCGGATACAGTCGCGCAGTTCGACATTGCCATGGACACAATGGATGAGTGCCTCAAGGCGGCCGGCGCAGGCCCGGAGCATGTGACGAAGGTGCAGGTCTTCATGACCGACATCAGCGAGCGGGCGTCGATCAATCCACGCCGCATTGCCTACTTCGGCGAGAACCGGCCGGCCTCGACGCTGGTCGAGGTGAAGGGGCTCGTCGACCCGCGCATGAAGGTCGAGATCGAGTGTCAGGCGGTGGTCGACTGAGAAGTGTGCTCAGCGACGTCGGCGCGGAAAGAGTGCGTTGCCGCGCTTTGCTGCGATTAGGATCAGGTTCCACGAAACGCAGATAACGAGCGCGACCGAGAGCGATAGTGCCGGCCCCCACGGCACGACCGTGGCGGCAACCAGGGTGATCGCCGCCAGCATCCCGATGAGGCCGCCGATCGAATGCGCGAGCAGTGCTGCCGTCGCGGGGCCACCAATACGGTTATGCAGAACGACGATGAGACTGGTCATCACGATCGGCATAATTGAGAGGATCCCCGTGAGCTGAACCGGCACGAACGGGCTCAAGGCATTGACGATACCGACGACGAGCGTCACGAGCAGCACGCGAATAAGCAGATCGGTCCACGAACGTGGACCAGCTTTCAACGGCACGGCATCCATGAAGCGCGGTGCGAGCAGTAAGGAAGCTGCAAATATCGGAACGGCGAACAGAACCGCCTCGGGCAGCGACCAGTCGTAGATCTGCACGAATACTGCGCACGCCAGCCACGCCCCCAGCCCCGCCGTAAGGCTCAGAAGCATGGAGTTGCCGGCATAGGCCAGCGCTCCGTAAATCATCAGGTAGACGGGAATGACAGCAAACGCCGCCACGGATGCTGTCGCGACGCGCTGCAGAAACGCTGGCGGATGGTCGAGCGCGAGGAACACGAAGACCGGCCCAGTATAGATCGGCAGCGAGGCCACCATGGCGCCGAAGAATGGCCCCGTCCGTTCCGATATGAGCGCCACGACCACGATAAAGACGGCGACAGCGCTCATTCTCACGCCAAGTGCTGCCAGCGGCAGGTCGGCCAATATGGCCCAGATGTCCGTCACTGCATTCCATCCTCTCGTGCGCGCCGCTGCTCTGGCGGTGCGCGCACGACTGCGTCTCGTCCCTGCCGCGCGTGTTCCCGCGCTATCTTCCTTCGGCGGCGACCTCTAGGGGTCGCCACCCACCATGCTTGTCTCTGTCCTGGTAAGTCTTGCCGCGATGTCGGGCGGCCGAAGTGCTCGTCAGAGCTTGATGCGCCGTGTCGCGTCCGCCATCAAGCCCGCGTCCAGCCATCGCCGCCGAGGCGCTCCTGCGGCAAGAACCGCGATTTGTAGCTCATCTTGCGCGAGCCCTCGATCCAGTAGCCGAGATAGAGGTACGGCAGCCCGAGCCGGCGTGCATACTCGATATGCTCGAGGATCATGTAGGTGCCGATGCTGCGAATATGCTCGTCGGGATCGTAGAAGCTGTAGACCATCGAGATGCCGTCGGAGAGCTGGTCGCACAGCGCAACGGCCTTGAGCGGCGCGCTCTCGGCGCGATGGAGATGCGGCTTGTCGGGACCGACGCGGTATTCGGTCAGGAACGTATCGACGATCGAGTCCTCGACCATCATCGCATAGTCGAGCACGCTCATATCGGCCATGCCGCCATCGCCGTGACGGGCATCGATATAGCTGCGGAAGAGACTGAAGTGCTCCGATGTCGCGACGGACTGAATGCGGCGTGCCTTGAGGTCGCCGTTGCGCTCCCGGATTCGCCGGAAGCTGCGGCTCGGCTCGAACTCGTTCACGAGCACGCGCACCGAGACGCATGCCTGGCAGCCCTCGCAGTACGGCATGTAGGCGATGTTCTGGCTGCGCCGGAAGCCGCCCTTCAGCAGGTTGTCGATGAGGGCGCGCGGCTTGTCGTGAGTGAGGTGGGTGAAGAGCTTGCGCTCCGCCCGTCCTGGCAGGTAGGGACACGCCTGCGGAGCAGTCACATAGAACTCGGGAAACTGCTTCTGTTGTTCTGTCACCTAGGGCCGCCCTCGCATGGGTCCGCGCGGATCGCAGCATACGTGAGCGCGCCCGGCGGTTTCAAGCGACACGATGTGCCGCAGGTTTCTGATACATAGAGTGAGAGGCGGCAGGGACCAGCGCATGAGCGAGACGGCAGCCACGGAAGTGCTCTTCTATCACCTCGAGCGCCAGCCGCTCGAAAGGGTATTGCCGAGCCTGCTTCAGCGGACGCTCGAGCGCGGCTGGCGCGCCGTCGTACAGGTAGGGAGTACAGAACGCCTCGAGGCGCTCGACGCGCACTTGTGGACCTATGCCGAGGACAGCTTCCTGCCGCATGGCACGGCAAAGGAGAGCGCCCCCGATCGCCAGCCCATTCTGCTGACTGTCGGTGAAGAGAATGACAACGGCGCGGGCGTTCGCTTCCTGCTCGATGGGGCGGATATGGAAGCTTACGCGGGCTATACACGCATCGTCGTGATCTTCGACGGGCGCGACGGGGATGCCCTGGCTGCCGCGCGTGCGCAGTGGCAGCGGGTTCGTGCGCAGGGATGCAAGGCGGCCTACTGGCGCCAGAGCGATGCCGGACGCTGGGAGCAGAAAGCCTGAGATGGGTAGGCGATCAGTGACGCGTGCCGAGCGTGTTCGGCCAGTACTGCGCCGCTGTGACCTGCGGTTTGGGCTCGACGACGTCGGCCATGGTGCGGAGGACAGCGGCCATGGCATGACCATTGGCAGTCCTGTAGGCAGCAGCAACGGGCTGCCAGAGGGGATCAACGGCAGCGGGGGTGACAGCTGCCGGCCAAGAACTATTGACGGCCGGCGCCGCGCCATTGAGCCAGATCTGCTGCCATAGGGCGAACGGGTTGTTTGTCGATGCGGCGCCCACAGTGGGTAGCCACGCCAGGAATGGATTGGCGACTGGCATTGCCCCGGGCGACATCGACAGCGCATTTGACCACGCCGGCATCCACGCGCCGGCGGTCATGGTCGCAGGCCAGAAAGCCGGGTTCGCGGGAGCGTTCGACGCCTGGGGCGGCATCCACCAAGGCGAGGCTGTCGAGGAGGCAGAACGTGAGCGGGCAGCCGGCAGCAGGAAGCCGGCCCAGAGATCGCTCGTCGACCGCATCATCTGGAGGGAACTGTCGACCCAGAAGCGGGCCATCGTCGCCGGAAGCTCGAACGAACGCGCAATCATGATGGCCTCGCGGCGGTGTGCTGGGATATCAGCACACAATATAGTGCGACTTTTGCGCCGCAGCAATGGTTATTTTGCAATGCAACAAGCCGGCGCTGCGGCTGCTCGGGCCGCAACTAAATATTAACTTTCAGAGATCGAGAGAGATCAGCTCGCCGATCAGGGGTTTGGCGAAGCATCGGGCTGAGGACCGCTGAACATGTCCCCAATTACACCGAAGATCGAGCCGCAGACGCTGCTAGGCCCGACGGTATGGCTCTCGCCGCCGTCCATGGCCCGTTCCTTCCAGTTGCCGTCGCGGCAGTACTCAGCCTGCTGTGACTTCTTCTGGGCGGCGGCGACTGCGCGTTCCTGATCCCTGTCCTTGGGCCAAGCGGGGTTGGCTGCTGCCGTAGAAGCAGGCGCGGGCGCTGCACCCGGCTCCGGAAGGCGCTGCGTGCTCGGTGGCATCACGAGCGGCGCGCGTGGCTGCAGCTTCGGCTCTTCCTTTTTCGACAGCGCGGCCGTGCTGAGACCGATGGAATTGAGCAGCGGGCTGTTGATCTCGATGCCGTCCGCGCAGCCACCGAGCAAAGCGGCGCCTGAAATGACGGTCGCTATTCCCACGCGGATGCGGCGGCTGATACGTGCTGTTTTCGCGGCCATGCCTTGCCACCCCCAACTATGCCAACCGGCGCCCCATCCCCCGGTGCGCTGAGTGGCAGAATGCTAATAGCTATGAGCCCTTTGCGGCATCATTACGATTCGGCCAGAAAGAGTCATATAGCAGCCCCACGACCCCGGCAACTATGGCGACGTCGGCGAGATTGAAGACGTACCAGCTCCAGCCATACGCGTAGAGGTGGAAGAAGTCGGCGACTCCGCCGAGAATGACGCGGTCGAGCGCATTGGCAAGCCCGCCGCCGATGATCAGCCCGAGCGAGGCGGCCATTAGCGGACCCACATTCCCGCGCACCAGCCAGATCCAGAGCCCGATCGAGGTCAGCACGGCAAATCCGGCGAGTGTCCACTGCCCCCCGTGTCCGTCCTGGGCGAGCAGGCCGTAGCTGATCCCCTTGTTTATGACGAACACGAGATCGAAGAACGGCGTGATCCGCACGGGCTCCTGCGCGGCGATGTCATAGACGTTGAGCATCCACCACTTGTGGACTTGGTCGATCACTAGCGTCGCGAGCAGTAACGAAAGGCCGAGCCGCGCGTGGCCACCCCAGAGCCAGCCGCGTCGCTCGCTCGGCGCATTTTCCACGACGATGCCGTTCTCGGCGTCGCTCATGCTGCATCAAGCTCGCGCATTGCGGCGGCATCGCGGGCGGAGAGATCGGGATAGGCCGGGTCGCTGCCGACGTCGGTCGTGATCCGCCACGAGCGTGCGCATTTCCGGCCCTCGGCGCGAGCCGGGACGACCGCAACGCCAGACACGTCCGCCAAGGAGAACGCGCCGTCAGGCGCCGGGCTGCCGACGATCCGGATGGCGGATGTGATGCAAACCTCGGCCATGTCGACGCCTGCGAGAGCCGCGCCGAGATCGCCATTGGTCACATGCACGACTGGCGCCGCTTCAAGACTCGAGCCGATGCGCTTCGCTGCCCGCTCAACTTCGAGTGCGCCCGTCACGACCGAGCGCACGCGGCGCACCCGCTCCCACTTCTGGGCAAGCGCATCGTCGCGCCACGAAGGCGGGGCCGACCTGAACGTCTCGACATGCACCGAGCCGTCCTCGCTCGGATAGCGCTGGAGCCAGGCTTCCTCCGCAGTGAACACGAGGATCGGTGCGATCCACGTCGTCACGCACTGGAAGATATGCTCGACGCAGGTCAACGCGGCGCGCCGCCGAACGCTCGACGGCGCATCGCAATAGAGTGCGTCCTTGCGGATGTCGAAATAGAAAGCCGACAGCTCCGTGTTCATGAACTGCGCGAGCGCCGAGACGACACGCTTGTAGTCGTACTCCGCGTAGGCGCGGCGCACGAGCGGCTCCAGCGTGGCGAGCTGGTGCAGCATATAGCGCTCCAGCTCCGGCATGTCGGCGATCTTCACTTCGTGCTCGGGCTTGTAGTGCGCGAGCGTGCCGAGCATCCAGCGCATGGTGTTGCGCATCTTGCGATAGGTCTCGACGAAGTTCTTCAGGATCTCCGGCCCAATGCGGAGATCGTCCGAATAGTCGGAAGCCGCCACCCACAGGCGCAGGATGTCGGCGCCCGAAGTCTTGATCACGTCCTGCGGCGCCGTCACGTTGCCGACGGATTTCGACATTTTCTGCCCCTTCTCGTCGAGGCAGAAGCCGTGCGTGAGCACGACGTCGAACGGCGCACGCCCGCGCGTGCCGGAGGATTCGATCAGCGAGGAATGGAACCAGCCGCGGTGCTGGTCCGAGCCTTCGAGATACATGACGCGATCGCGCCCGCCATCGACCTGCCGCTCGATGCCCATGAGGCTCGGGAAGTGCGGGTCATTGAGTACGTAGCTGTGCGTGCTGCCCGAGTCGAACCACACGTCGAGGACGTCATTGACCTTCTCGAAGTCGGTCGGATTGTACTCGGGCTTGAGGAAGCGCGCGCCGTCCGTATCCGAGAACCACGCATCCGCGCCCTCGGCGTACATGGCGTCGTAGATGCGCTGGTTGACCTTCGCGTCGACCAGCACCTCGCCGTCGGACTTGCGCACGAACACGGTGATCGGCACGCCCCACGCGCGCTGGCGCGAGATGACCCAGTCGGGCTTGGCTTCGATCATGCCCGTGATGCGGTTCTCGCCGGACTTCGGCACCCACTCGGTATCGCGGATCGACTGCAGCGAGACCTCGCGCAACGTTTTCGGCACCGCCTGATTGTGGCCCGCGCCGCCGGCCGAAGCCGACTTCGCCCGCAGCTCGCGCGAGAGCTTCTCCAGGTACGGGATCTCCTTGTCCATGTGGATGAACCACTGGGGCGTATTGCGGAAGATCACCGGCTTCTTTGAGCGCCACGAGTGCGGGTACTGATGCTTCAGTCGGCCGCGCGCGAGCAGCATTCCTGCTTTGACCAGCGCGTCGATGACGGCCTGGTTGGCGTCGCCCTTCTCGCCCTTGTCGGTGATGACGCGCTTGCCCTCGAAGCCCGGCGCGTCCTTGGTGAAGGCGCCGTTCTCGTCGACGGTGTAGGGGATTGCGGGATCAATATTTAGATCGCGCAACCGCTTCGTGGTCTCAACAGAAGTCCATATGTCGAAGTCCTCACGACCGTGGCCGGGGGCGGTGTGCACGAAGCCCGTGCCCGCGTCATCCGTGACGTGGTCGCCGTCGAGCAATGGCACATCGAACTGATAGCCGCCGAGGCCGGCGCCGCGGAGCGGGTGGGCACAGATCAATATCGAAAGCTCGTGATCTGTTACCGTTGAGCGGCGCTCGAACGCTTCCACCTTCGCCGTCTTCATCATCTCGGCGGCGAGTTTGTCGGCAAGGATGAGCCGGTCGCCGATTTTGGCCCAGTTGCCGTCAGGCGAAGCAGTTACCTCGTAGAGGCCGTACTCGATCTTGGAGTTGAACGAGATCGCGCGATTGCCGGGGATCGTCCAGGGAGTGGTCGTCCAGATCACAACCGACGCGGACGTCAGGGACTTGATTTTCTCCCAGGCTGACTTTAGTTCCGGCGTCGTCGCTGCATTAGTCCCCGCAGAAACAACCGGAAACTTCACCCACACCATGTCCGACTGATAGTCGTGGTACTCGACCTCCGCCTCGGCGAGCGCGGTCTTCTCGACGACTGACCACATGACCGGCTTCGAGCCGCGATAGAGCTGCCCCGTCTCCGCGAACTTGATCAGCTCGCGCGCGATCGTCGCCTCGGCCGGGAAAGTCATCGTCGTGTAGGGATGATCCCAGTCGCCTTCGACGCCGAGCCGCTTGAACTCCTCGCGCTGCACATTCAGCCAGTGCTCGGCGAACGCACGACACTCGGCCCGGAAAGCCTTCATGGCTGCCGGGTCCTTGAGGTTCGGCTTGGCCTTGCCCTTGGCCATGTACTCCTCCTCGATCTTCCATTCGATCGGGAGGCCGTGGCAGTCCCAGCCCGGCACGTAGTTGGAATCATGCCCCAGCATCTGCTGCGAGCGCGTCACGAGGTCCTTGAGGATCTTGTTGAGCGCGTGGCCGATGTGGATGTTGCCGTTGGCGTAGGGCGGGCCGTCGTGCAGGACGAACTTGGGCCGCCCCTTGGCGCTCTCGCGGAGCTTGTCGTAGAGGCGGATCCTCGCCCACCGCTCGAGCATCCGGGGCTCCATCTGCGGGAGCCCTGCACGCATCGGAAATGCTGTCTCAGGCAGGTAGAGCGTCTTGCCCCAGTCGCGTGTGTCGGTCGTCGTGTCGGTCATGAGGTCAGCCTCGGGGGCTCGGAGGGTCGGGAAGCGGCCCGCGGGGGACGCGCTCCGTCTCTGATCGTTATGGCGCCGGCCCGCAAAGCGCCCGGCAATCCTTACGCGTTGATTTTACGTGCACTTCTGACGCGCAGATGTGCCCTGACCCGGTGCCCGGAGGCAACCGGGACGCGAATTCGCCCGGGGCGGAATATGAACGCACGAAGCAGCATGGTCCGCTTGTCTTAGCGGCCGCAAGACGCGCTTTCAACTGCGACCCGCTGGCTGGACCACAGTCAGTAGTGGGCGCCGCCATTCACCTCGATGGTCTGGCCGGTGGTGTAGGCCGCATCCGGCCGGCAGAGCATGGTGACGATATGGGCGATCTCCTCGGGTCGTCCGTCCCGTCCTACGGGGTTGGACATCGCGGTCGTGCTGGCGGGCCGGACGCCGGCCGCCCCACTGCGTACGGTGTCGATGGCACCGGGCGCGACGACGTTCACGGTGATGTTGTGCGGTCCCAATTCCGAGGCGAGCGAGCGTGCCATGCCGATCATGCCGGCCTTGGCGGCGGAGACGTGCGTGCGCCCGGGCGTACCCTTGAACATGGAAATGCCGCCGATATTCACGATGCGGCCCCAGCCACCCTTGATCATGTGCGGCGCGGCGTAGCGTGTACACAGAAAGGCACAATCGAGACTGTTCGCGAGCACTTCGCGCCATTCCGCGTAGGACATCTCGACCAGCGGCGTATTGCGGCGGATGGCGGCGTTATTGACCAGAATGTCCACGCGTCCGAAGCGGGTGACGGCGGCCTCGATCAGGCTTTGCGCGCCGGCTTCCGTCGAGACATCGGCGATGTGGCCGATCGCTGTCGCGCCCTCGGCGGCGAGCAGGGCAACGGCCTCGTCGACGCCTTCCTTGTCCTTGCGCGCATGAATGACGACCGATGCTCCCTCGCCGGCCAGCATCCGCGCCGTCGCACGGCCGATATTGCGGGCCGAGCCCGTGACAATGGCGACTCGCCCATCCAGCGATGGCATTTGTTCATCCTCCCTCGGTTCTAATCCCGCCGTCACTGAGTTCTGGCGCGTTGCAGCACCATTGCGCGGGCTCTGCCCCTGGTGCAACAATTTGCATGTGCTGGGCGAATCATTGGGGGGCGCCACGCCGAATTCTGCCGGGGATCGACTGGTCTATGAGTAGCCAGAAATCATCCAAGTGGGGTGCCGGACCATCCAAGTGGGGGATCGCACAGGCAGCGGGCGCACTGGTCGCAAAACCCGAAAAGTCGCAGGCGGTTCAAAAGGGCCAGACCAAGCCTCGAGCCAAGCCTGAAGCCACCACCAAGACCGCGAGCGCTCCTCATGTGCCTCATGTGCCGAAGACGCGCGTTTCCGTGGTCCAGCCGCACGCGCGATATCACGCCCGGCCGCTTGGCGGTGGCGCCGGCCGTGTTGCTTCCGAGCGCGACTCGAGACTTGGGCGCATCGTGGTGACGGCCGTTCTCGGCATTTCGATCCTGGTGTTCGGTTCGAACTATGCGGGCCTCTGGGAGTCGCCGGGCCAACAGGTCGCGCGCGAGGAGGCCGAGCGCAAGCGACCGGGGGCGCTAAAAGACGCGGCCGACAAGTTGCGCATCGCCCAGGAGCGGCGCGAGGCAGACCGTCGTGCAACCGAGAAGCTTGCCCTCGATCGCGAGGCACAGCGCAAGGCAGCGGACGACGAGGCGGCACGGCGTGCCAAAGATCAGGCCGTGAAAACCAAGGCTGCCCAGGAACGGCGCCCACCTCCAGCATCGGCGCTGCCGAACCTCGCGGAGACGGACTGCCAGATGAACAAGCCCCTAGCCGCCATCGTTCCGGCTTGCTCTGAGATCATTGCGAAACACAACGACTTTGCGGACGCGTATTTCATCCGCGCCTGGGCGCTGCGCGAGCGCAATCAGGCCGAGCGGGCGCTAACCGATTTCACGCGTGCCATCGAGCTTCGACCGACGCAGCAACCTGCGTATTATTCGCAGCGCGCGCTGACTTACGTGCGGCTGCGCGATTTCGACCGCGCCTTCGTGGACTACAACAAGGCCATAGAGCTGAACCCTCGGAGCCCGACCTTTCATAATGATCGCGGCGCTGCCTATCTGGATTTGAAGGACTATTCACGCGCGCTCGCGGACTTCAATCGCGCCATCGAACTCGATCCAAAGTACGCGGTGCCCTACAACAATCGCGCGCGCACGTATGTACTGAGCAAGAGCGATCATGCGAGCGCGATCGTCGATCTCGATCGCGCCATAGAGCTCAGTCCCAAGTATGCGCTTGCGCTCGAGAACCGTGGGCTCAGCCATCTTGAACTGAAGGATCTCGCCAAGGCGCTCGCCGATTTCGACAGCGCGATCACGCTCAATCCGCGCTCGGCCCGCGCATTCAACGCGCGCGGTGTCGCCTACGAGCGCCAGGGAAACCGGGACCGCGCAATTGCCGATTACCGGCGCGCGCTCGATGCCGACCAGAAATTTTCCACCGCGCGCGAGAACCTGACGAGGCTCGGTGAGAAGCCATGACCGAGAGCGATCCAAGGCCGGATACAACAGTCGACGCAGGCGAGCCGACAGGTCAGCGCGTGCGGCCCGAGCGGCGTTCGCGCTCGACGCTCGAAGAGAGTTCGGTTCTGCTCGGTGATCGCGGCACGTCGCCGGCGCGCTTCCTCATTGCGCTCGGCATTGCGCTCGTGCTGGTCCTGAGCGCCACGAACGTCCTGGGGGTGTGGTCGCTGCCAGGGCAGTCCGAGGCCCGCCGCGAGGCGCAGCGCAGGGCGGTCGAACGCAAGGAGGAAGAGCGAAAGTCTGCCGAGCGCGAAGTCGCCCGCCAGGAGGAGGCACGCAAGCTCGCCGAGCAGGAGGAAGCACAGCGTCGCGCAGAGGCCCGAAAGATTACGGAGCGGATAGAGACCTCGCGGAAAGAGGCCGAGAAGCGTGCCTCGGATCAGGAGGCTAACCGTCTGAAGATGGTGGAAGAGAAGCTCAAGGCTGCGCGCGAGGCCATGCGCCGCTCCCAAGAGTCGGCCGGCAAGACTCCCGTTGCGCAACCTTCGGAGCCCACGCCCCTGCCGCGCCATCCATCGCTTCCCGATCGGCCACCGCCCTCGCACGCCGTGCCTTCGCGTGAGCCGGAACCGAAGCCCTTCAAGCCGAACGAGATCATGGAGCAGGCGCGGCGCAGCATGGAGGAGGCGACCGGCAAGCAGCCCTATGCGCTACCGCCTTCCGCTGCGCCGCCGTCGTCCGCGCCACAGGCGATTGACACGCCGAGTGCACCGCGTGACGCCAGTCGCGAAAGCATCGACGACATCGTCGCGAAAATGCGAAAGCGTCTCGACAAGCTATCGGGCAAGTCGGGTGAGACCGACGTCGCGGCCCGCCAGCCGCCACCTTCCGCAACAACGCCGAACGAAACGACCCGCACGCCCGCATCGCGCACCGACCTCAGCTCGACTTCATGCCGCGTCGACCGGCCCCATGCTCAGGTCGTCAGTGCCTGCGACGAGGTCATCAAACGCAATCCCGATGCGGCCGAAGCTTATTTCGTGCGCGGGTGGGCGCGGAATCAGACGCGGGAGTTCGGGCTCGCCATCACGGATCTGTCGCGTGCGATCGAACTCGATCCCAGTGAGTGGCGCGCCCATGCACAACGCGGCTATGCGCTGCACTCCATGCGCGCCTACGAGCGGGCCATCGAGGACTACAGCAGCGCGATCGGCATGCGCCCGAGCGACGCTGCGCTATACAACAATCGCGGCCTATCGCGAATGATGAACAAGGACTACCCAGCGGCCCGTACGGACTTTGACAAAGCCATCGAGATCAATTCGCGCTATGCGCTCGCGCTGTTCAATCGGGCGCGGCTCAATCAGGCGGATGGCGGTCAGACCGATCGCGCGATTGAGGACGCCAACCGCGCGATCGAGATCAATCCTCGCATGACTTCAGCGCTCAGTCTGCGCGCCGATCTTTTGGCCGGCAAAGGAGATCATCGCGCGGCCATCCAGGATCTCGACATGATCACTGGGCTCGAGCCGCGTAACCAGCTCGCCTACGTGCGCAGGGCGCGCAGCCACGTTGAGACGGGTGCCTTCGACAAGGCCATCACGGATGCCGACAAGGCAATCGATATCTTCCGCCGCTCGCCCGAAGCGTTCGTGGAGCGCGGTCGCGCCTGGGAGGGCAAAGGCGACCTTCAGGCGGCCATCCGCGACTACCGTGCGGCCATCGAGATTCAGCCAGGGCATCCCGACGCGCGAGCGCACCTGACACGGGTCGGCGAGAACTAACCCCGCTATTTCTTCTCGACCGGACCAGCGAGGAAGATGGCCGAGCGCTCGATCTCCTCGATCTCGGACAGGGCCGCGCCGAAATCCGTGTGGTCTTCTTCGAGAACGCCGATGCGCTTTTCGAGCTCCGACAGGCGCTGGCGGCCGGAGAGCTTCTGCAGAAAGATCGCGGACACGGCGGGTTGGTAGAAGCGCTCGCGGTCGCTCTGCGTGAGAATGACGCCGCGCAGCTTGTCGCTGCCCCGCTGAAAGCGATTGAGTGTGACGAGACGCAGCGCACCCTGGAAGGTGGTGAGGAGCTGAAGCATCCCCGTGTGCGGACTGATGTAGACGCCGCCGGCGTGCTGGGTCGCCGCGTCGGCGCCGCGGCCTTTCGGGCTCCCCTGCAACTCGAGAAAGCGCAGGCGCGAAAGGTCTTCGTCCCAATCGAGCTCGTAAACCGAGCGATAGAGCGCGTTGCGGCGTGAGAAAATGCGCCGATAGGCGAGATAAGGGCCGAGGTAGTCCTCGTAGGTCGCGAGCAGATAGCCCCCGTAGCTCTCGTCCGCGCGGCCCTGGAGCTTTCCTCCAGCGGCGCCATTGGCGGCCGGCGTGCCGAGCAGCGTGTCGAGGTCGATGGCGAGCCCGCGCGCGACACCCGCGACGGTTGCGTCGCGCACCGGCTGGCCAGCGAGCAGATTGCCGAGAGTGCGCTCCTTGCAGCCGGCGATTTCGGCGAGCGCCGTCCGCGTCAGGCCGCGCTTGGCCATCTCGATGCGCACGCGACGCACGAATGCTTCCCGCTGTATCGATGTCAGCAGCGACGACATCGCCTTGGTCCCTCGGTCCCCGTTAAATTCTTCGCGCTCTGACAATGGCTCCTGACGCTACGCTGTCAATTGCTGTCATGACTATGCCCAAGGCCTGTGGCTGCGTTGCCGGTCGAGGACACCTGTGACGGTAGAAGAAGCCCAGAGATGCGAATCATCGTTGTCAGAACACTAGTGCTCATAGCCTTGCTGGCGGGCATTCGTGAGGCCGCTGCCGAGTCCTATGCATGGCGGCCGGGATTGTCTGCTAAGGCTGACCGACTCGAGGGGAGGTTTGCGCCGCCGGACGGGTTCGTGCGCTTCTCGGCGCCGGGCGGGAGTTTTGCCGCGTGGCTGCGCGGTCTGCCGTTGAAACCCGAAGCTGCTTCGGTTCTTCTCCACAGCGGTGCGCCGAAGTGGCGCCAGGATGTCCATGCGGCCGTGGTCGACATCGATACGGGCGCGCGCGATCTCCAACAGTGCGCCGATGCCGTCATGCGCCTCCGCGCTGAGTGGCAATTCGCGCGCGGTGAGGTCCGGCTGATTGCCTTCAATGATACGGGTGGCGGCAAGCCTATGTCGTTCAGTCGCTGGGCGGCAGGCGAGCGTCCGCGCGCAGAGGGCCGCTCGCTCGTTTGGGCAAAGCGGGCGAATGCCGACGCGAGCTATGCCTCCTTCCGCCGTTACATGGATACGGTCTTCAGCTGGGCCGGTACGCACTCACTGGAGCGTGAGCTGGTCCCGGTCAGGGATGGCCGCGTCGAGATCGGCGACGTGATCATCAAAGGTGGCTTCCCCGGCCACGCGGTATTGGTGGCGGATGTCGCCGAGCATCCGGCAACGGGCGAGCGCCGATTCCTGCTCATTCAGAGCTTCATGCCGGCGCAAGACATGCACGTCCTCAAGGGCCGCGATACACCCGATGGCTCGCCCTGGTATCGTCTGGAGTCCGATCAGCCGTTTGTCACGCCGGAGTGGATCTTTCCACCGGGCAGTCTCAGGCGCTGGGCGACAGGAACCGGCCAGGGATGAGAGGCGTCGTTTCAGTAGAACAGGAGGATCGCTGCTGCGCCCATGGCGAGGCCGACGAGACCGACGCCGCGAACGGAGCGGAAGGCAACCTCTCGGAACAGCTCTGGGACTGTCCGCCAGGGCAATTGCCACATCCACCCCATGACGAAGCCCGCGACGAGTCCGACGGCGAGGGACAGGAGGTCGAGGCCTGGCAGGCCCGATCCGGCGGGCGCAGTTGCCGCGACGGAGGCATCGGCAGGCAGCGTCCCGGCGGGAGGACCCGGCAGGATGAACGCGTAGGTAATCGCGCCGATCACCAACAATATGAGAAGACGTGCCATGCACGAGCCTAGCCACAAGGTGGCAAACAGCCGGTTAACAGGTTGGCAGATCAGCCGTTTGCACACTCCCGACAAAATCTGGCGGGAGCTGTCGGGGATCTCCGTCCTCGTTCGTCCTTGAAGCGTGATCACACCACAGGAGCTTCCTGATGCAGTACGCCATCCTCTGCTACCACGACGAAAACGTCGTCTGCGCTTGGTCCAAAGAGCACGACGATGCTGTCATGGCGAAGCTTGCTGTCGTGCAGGAGAAGGCCGCGCGGCAGGGCAAGCTCGGGCCGGTCGCGCGCCTGCTGCCGACTACGGCGGCGACGACGCTGCGCAAAGATCGCGAGCCGCCGATCATCATCGACGGCCCCTTTGCGGAGACCAAAGAGCATCTGCTCGGCTTCTACATCTACGACGCAGAGAACCTCGAGGAGGCCCTCGCATTCGCGCGCGAACTCGCCGAGGTCAATCCTGGCGGCTCCTATGAGATCCGTCCGGTCGGCATCTTCAAGGATGGAAAGCAGGCGCCGTGACCGATACCCGCTGGATCAACGCCGTTCTGACATCCGCGCGTCCCCGCGTGGTTGCGGCGCTGGTCCGCCATTTCCGTGATCTGGACATGGCCGAGGAGGCCTGCCAGGAGGCGTGCCTCAGGGCACTGCGCCTCTGGCCTTCGCAGGGGCCGCCGCGCGATGCCGCCGCCTGGCTGATCATGGTTGGCCGCAATGCGGCTATCGATGCGACAAGGCGCCAGCGCCGCATGACGGCGCTCCCCGACGAGGACGCGATCTCGGACCTTTCCGATAACGAAGGCGCAAACGTCGAGCGCCTCGATGCAGCCGACTATCGCGATGACATCTTGCGCCTGCTTTTCGTGTGCTGCCATCCGGAGCTGCCGGCGACGCAACAGATCGCACTGGCACTGCGCATCGTGTCCGGCCTGTCGGTTGCCCAGATCGCGCGCGCCTTTCTCGTGACCGAAGCCGCCATGGAGCAGCGCATTACGCGCGCCAAGCGGCGGATCGGCGGTGCGAATGTGCCCTTCGAGGCGCCGGGGGCCGTCGAGCGCAGCGAGCGTATCGCCGCTGTCGCCGGCGTTATCTACCTGCTCTTCAACGAGGGCTACACGAGTGATGTTGCCGAGCAGGGAGCGCGCGCGATGCTGTGCGAGGAAGGCATCCGGCTCGGGCGCCTTCTGCTCCATCTCTTTCCGGTCGAGCCCGAGATCATGGCGCTGCTGGCGCTGATGCTGCTCCAGCACGCTCGCGCCGATGCCCGCTTCGACGACGATGGCAACTCGGTACTTCTGCCGAACCAGGACCGCAGTCGCTGGAATACGAAGCTCATTGGTGAAGGTCTCGCGCTCGTCGACAAGGCTTTTCGCCATCGTCGCCCAGGGCCCTATCAGGTGCAGGCGGCGATTGCAGCGCTGCACGCTCGCGCCGAGCGCGCCGAGGAGACGGACTGGGCGCAGATCGCGCTGCTCTATGGCGCGCTCGAGCAGATGCAGCCCTCGCCCGTGGTCACGCTCAATCGCGCCGTTGCCGTATCGAAGGCACAGGGACCGGCTGCAGCGCTCGCCATGATCGAGCCGCTCGCCGATCAGCTCGATCGCTACTTCTATTTCCACGGCGCCCGTGGCGCCTTCCTGCTCGAGCTCGAGCGCCCACAGGAGGCCAAGATCGCGTTCGACCGTGCCATCGCGCTGGCGAATACGCCGGCCGAAGCGGCGCACATTCGCCTCCAGCTCGACCGGCTGGCGGGCTCGGCGCAGCCCGGCGGCGGGAAGAAGGAGAAGGTAAAATAATTTGCAAGGCATGTCGGGTCGCGGACTTCGCGATCGTCCTTGGATCATACAAAGGAGAATACCTATGTACGTCGATGGTTATGTGCTTCCGGTGCCGAAAAAGAATCTGGATGCCTACAAAGAGATGGCGACGCTCGCCGGCAAGGTCTGGATGGATCACGGCGCGCTCTCGTTCGTCGAATGCGTCGCCGAGGACGTGAAGCCGGGCGTGCATACGTCGTTCCCGCAGGCGGTGAAGCTCGAGGAGGGAGAGGTCGTTATCTTCTCGTGGATTACCTACAAGTCGCGCGACGAGCGCGACCGCATCAACGCCCTGGTCATGAAGGATCCCCGCCTCAAGGGCAGTCCCTCGGATATGCCGTTCGATGGCAAGCGCATGTTCTGGGGTGGCTTCGTGCCCATCGTACGGTTTTGATTGCCCCACGGCCTAGTCAGAGCTCGATGTCATCATGAGCAGAATGGCCTGCGCGGGCATTTAGAACCGTCACCGAGAAGGCTTCGGCTATGGCACGCGTCGTGTTCACGCCCAATATCCAGCGCCACGTCGCCTGCCCCGAGGCCGAGGCCGCCGGCGCGACGGTGCGCGAGGTGCTGGATGCGGTGTTCGCGAGCAACCCGCTGGCGCGCAGCTATGTGCTCGACGATCAGTCGGCGCTGCGCCGGCATATGACCATCTTCATCGACGGCGTCATGATCCGCGACCGCAAGGGGCTTGGTGATACCGTCGGCGAGAACGCAACCATCTACGTTTTCCAAGCACTCTCGGGAGGCTAGATCATGAGTGATGAGCTTCTGGTATCCACGCGCAAGGGCCTGTTCACTATTGAGCGATGCGGCAGTGGCTGGGAGATCGCGAAAGTCGATTTCCTCGCCGACAACGTGACGCTGGCTTTGAGTGACAAGCGTAGCGGTAAGCGCTATGCGGCACTCGACCACGGCCACTTCGGCGTAAAAGTGCACCGCTCGACGGCGGACGGCTGGGAGGAGATACCCACGCCTACATACCCTGAGAAGCCGGAGGGCCTTGAAGAGAATGACATGTGGGGGCGGCCGCTGCCCTGGAGCACCGTGCGCATATGGTCGCTTGTCGCGGGAGGCCCCGATGAGCCCGGCGTGCTCTGGTGCGGCACCCTACCTGGCGGCCTGTTCCGCTCAAGGGATGATGGCCAGAGCTGGCAGTTCGTGCGCTCGCTTTGGGATCATCCCTCGCGCAAGATGTGGTCGGGTGGTGGCGCCGATCTGCCGGGCATCCATTCAATCTGTGTCGATCCGAGGAACTCGCGACACGTATCCATCGCCGTCTCAACGGGCGGCATCTGGCACACGTCGGATTCCGGCGAGACGTGGACGCAGCGCGGACATGGCATGCGCGCCGAGTACATGCCAGCCGAGCAGGCGCACGAGCCCAATGTCCAGGACGTGCATTGTCTCGCGCAGTGTCGGCAGGCGCCGCAACGCATGTGGGTGCAGCATCATAACGGCATCTTCGTTTCGTCGGACGAGGGGCACAATTTCACGGAGATCACGAACGCCAAGCCGTCCGCCTTCGGTTTTCCCGTCGTCGTTCATCCGCGAGAGCCGGACACGGCTTGGTTCGTTCCCGAGATCAAGGACGAGAAGCGCATTCCCGTCGACGGCAAGCTCGTCGTGTCGTGCACGCGCGACGGCGGCAAGACTTTCAAGACGCTGAGCAATGGTTTGCCGCAGTCGCATGCCTATGATGTGGTCTATCGTCATGCGCTCGCGATCGACGAGACCGGTGATCGTCTCGCCATGGGCTCGACCACGGGCGGCCTTTGGGTGAGCGAGGACCAGGGCGAGAGCTGGGCTTGCGTCTCGCACACACTGCCACCTGTCTACGCGGTGCAGTTTGCTTGACGATGTCCCTTCTCCCTGTCCGCACGGGGAGAAGGGGAACTTCTTATCTCCCCACCATCAGCGACCGCGCGACGATCTCCTTCATGATTTCGGTCGTGCCGGCGAAGATGCGGTGTACGCGCGCGTCGGCGTAGGCACGTGCGATCGGGTATTCCCACATGAAGCCGGCACCGCCATGGAGCTGGAGGCAGATGTCGAGCACGCGGCCTTCGATCTCTGTCAGCCACCACTTCTGCATGGCTGCCGTCGGCACATCGAGCTGCCCGGCAATGTGCAGCTCCAGGCATTTATCGACGAACACGCGCGCGACCTGAACTTCCGTCGCGACCTCAGCGAGCTTGAAACGTGAGTTCTGGAAATCGGCGATCGGACGTCCGAAAGCCTTGCGGTCGCGCGTGTAGGTAAGCGTCCACTCCAGCGCCGCCTCCATGATCGCGACCGCGGCGAGGCCGACGATCAGGCGCTCCTGGGGCAGCTCCTGCATAAGGTAGGAAAAGCCCTTGCCCTCGGCGCCGAGGATGTTGGATGGCGGCACGCGCACATTGTCGAAGAACAGCTCCGAGGTGTCCTGCGCCTTGTTGCCGATCTTCTCGAGATTGCGCCCACGAGCGAACCCTGCTCGATCGGCTTCGACGATCACGAGCGATATACCCTTCGCACCTTCCTTGGGATCGGTCTTGCAGGCGACGATGATGACGTCGGCGAGCTGGCCATTGGTGATGTACGTCTTCTGCCCGTTGACGAGCAGCTCATTGCCTTGGCGGATCGCCGTCGTGCGGATGCCTTGCAGGTCGCTGCCCGTTCCAGGCTCGGTCATGGCAATCGCGGTGACGATCTCGCCGCGCGCCATGCGTGGGAGGAGCGAGCGCTTTTGCTCTTCGCTTGCGTAGTGGAGGATGTACGGCGCCACGATATCGGAATGGAGTCTGAAGCCCGGACCGGAATAGAGGCCCTTCGACATCTCCTCGATAAGAATTGCGCTCATGAGAAAATTGGCGCCGGCGCCGCCGTATTCCTCCGGGATGCCCGTCAGCAGCAGGCCTGCCTCGCCGGCCTTGCGCCAGAGCTCGCGCGGGACGATGCCGTCCTTCTCCCATCTGTCGTGGTGCGGCGCGATCTCGCGCTCGATGAAATCCTTGACGGTCGCGCGGAACATCTCATGCTCCTCGCCGAATACCGTGCGTGGAATAGCCATGACGGACGTCTCCAACCTATTGTTATGCTTTGAGGTCAAATCTAGCGGACTTGATCCGTCTGCGTTAGCTTCTTCGGGGTCATCGAGAAACTTGTGCGCGGCAGGAGGCAGATCATGTCGAAGCACGTACGAGGGCGCCGCGGAATGGTGCCGCGTGGGCTGTCAGTCGCGGCGCTCGTCTTGGTGACACTCGGCGCGCTCCCGCCTTCGTGGGCACAAACGCCACCGTCGCCCTCTGCATCAACTGCAACCCAGGAGCGCGCCCGCGCGCTCGATGCCCTCTTCAAGGGGCTCAAGGACGCGCGCGGCGACGACGAGGCGGATGAGGTGGTCGGGCGCATCTGGGAGGTGTGGACGCGTTCCGGACGCGCCGACGTCGATCGCATCATGGAGGAGGGCATTGGCTATCTCTCCATCCGACAGTTCGGGGTCGCTCACGATCGCTTCAGCGAGGTCATCGAGACCGCGCCCGACTTCGCGGAGGCCTGGAACAAGCGCGCAACCGTACTTTTCCTGATGAGCGAGCACGAGCGCTCGCTCTCCGATATCGAGAAGGTCCTGGCGCTCGAACCGCGGCACTTCGGGGCGTTGGCGGGGCGCGGCATGATCCACGCGCACGCCGGGCGCTGGAAGGAGGCGCTCGACGCCTACCGCGATGCGCTCGCCGTCAACCCATTCCTGAAAGAGCGGTCGACCATCGTCCCTGAACTGGAGCGCCGCGCAGGCGAGAAACCGCTGTGATGCCGATGTCGCCTTGCGCGACCCCGCTGCCTTAGTGCATGGATAGACAGCAAAATCTTCCAAAAAGGGCGGAGACGACATGAAACTGGTCAGCTACGAGCAGGGCGGCAAAAAGAGCTGGGGCGTGGTTGTGGAGCCGGACGCAGCAGGCGGCGGCATCATCCCGGCGGACGCATCGCTCGCTCAGAAGTATCCGACGATCCGCGCGGTGCTCGCGGCTGGTGCTCTCGCGGAGGTGGCTTCATGGGCGACGGGCAAGAAGCCGTCCCTCAAGCTCGACGCAATCCGATATCTGCCGCCGCTGCACGATGCCGGCAAGATCATCTGCATTGGCGTGAACTATCCAAAGCGCCATCCCGTCGACGGTGACGTGCCGCCGCCGAAGGACATCTCGCTCTTCATCAAGACGCACGACGCGCTGACCGGCCACAACGAGCCGCTGGAGTACCCGAAGGGCGAGCCGGCGAAGACGTTTGACTACGAGGGCGAGCTGGTTCTCGTGATCGGCAAGGCCGGGCGCCACATCGCGAAGGAGAAGGCGTTCGACCATATTGCCGGCTACACGATCATGAACGATGGCTCTGTGCGGGGGTGGCAGAAGCACTCGGTTGGCGCCGGCAAGAACTTCAATGCCTCGGGCGGCTGCGGGCCGTGGTTCACGACCGCCGACGAGATCACGGACATCGGCGCCATGCAGTTGACGACCAAGCTCAACGGCGAGCAGGTGCAGTCGACGACGGTATCCAAGATGGTGTTCGACATCCCGACCATAATCGCCTACGTCTCGGCCTTCGCGTCGCTGCAGCCAGGCGACATCATCTCCACCGGCTCGCCCGACGGTGCCGGCGGCAGCCGCATTCCGCAGCGTTTCCTGGTGGCCGGCGACGAGCTCGAGATCTCGTGGAGCGGCCTCGGCACGCTCAAGAACAAGGTGGTTGGCTAAATTGTGCAGCTGTCACTCATGGGCGCGGTCGTGCGCCCATGAGTGAGTGTGCCAAAGAGCGTCAGGCGCCGCGATGCAGCGCACAGATCTTGTTTCCGTATGGATCACGCAGGTAGGCAAGATACATTTTTGCCGGACCTTCACGCCAGCCGGGGGGATCCTCGATGCTCTTGCCGCCCGCGGCAACGCCGGCATCGTGAAAGGCCTTCACCTTTTCGGGGGTGTCGCAGGCAAAGCCGATCGTGCCGCCATTGGCATGGCAGGCTGCCTCGCCATCGACCGGCTTGCTGATGCCGAAGACGCCAGTCTTGGTGCGGTAGAAGATGCGCCCCTTTGGATCGGCCTTGCCCTCGGGGATGCCGAGCGTGCCGAGGACGGCATCATAGAATTTCTTGGACGCGGCGACGTCGTCGGTTCCGACCATGACGTGCGAGAACATGCGTTGCGCTCCTTTGGCTCTTTCGCTTCTGAGGATCGCCCGCATCCTGCTGACAGCTATTGCGATCCCAAAGGTAGCTTACAGTCGCTGTCACAAGCCTGCCAAGCACGACGTGCTTACATCGGTGCGGCCATGTCCTGCGGCGAAGGATGAGCCATGTACAGCTTTCGATTGTCATGGGGCGCGTTGTCCGAGAGCGAGCTTATTCTCCCTCGCGTCACGGGTGACGCTTTCATGTTCGGTGCTGCGCCCAATCCGGTCGTGCCGAAGGAGATCCTGGGCAGCGCAGCTATCGTGACGGCAAATGCTTCGCAGATCACGCTCGAAGCGCACGGCGTAGCCAAGCCCCATATCACGTTCATGCGGACCAACATGGCACGGGGGCGTCCTTCGGATGCAGCGAAGGTCGAAATTATGCGTGACCGGCGAACCGGCCTACTTGTCCTCATGTCCGAGGAAGATCCCAAGTGCCAAAGCCAATTGGAACTCCTGTCACGGATCAATTATCGCTACGATGATTTGCTGATTACGTCGCCGGTGCAAAGAAGCATGGTGCATAACGACGTGCTCGGCACTCGGATGAATTTTCTACTGAAGAGATATCGTCCTTCGATGGGACTTCAGGGGGCCCTGTTCTGTCTCGGCATGGGCGCCAGCAGGGTTGCCATGGCCGGCTTTTCGTTTCGGTCGGGCGGATGGTCCTACACCTCGCTCTGGCAAGACCGGAAACACCTCGATGGTGATCGCGTGATCGTCGAGCGTGTGCGCCAGCGAGAGCTTCCGGTATTCGCGATCGAGCAAGAGTTTTCCGCTGACACAGGCCTGCGGCGCTGGTCGTCCCAGATGGCGACGGCGGCTTAGTCGCTTTCGGTCAATCAGCCACTGTACGGAGCGGCCTTCGGCTCGACCAAGTGACGGGTCACCACGGCCGCGCGCGGCCGCGCCTCGATGATCGACTTGACCAATTCGAAATCGTCAGCGTCGTTGATATCGAGGCTTGTTATGGCTTCGCCGATGATGGGCACGATGGCCGTGCCCATGAAGCCCGAGCCGAAGCGCGTTAGGCCTGAATGCCGGAAGACGTCGAGATTGAAGACCTGGTAGGCCTTGGGGAACTCGGTCCGGCGGATGATTGAGCGTCCCTTCGGCCACCCCGACAGAAGCGGCTCGATATAGCCTTCCTCGTTGATCCGGCACAGCCGGGTCTCCGCAGCACTGACGTGGCGGACCGAGTCGACTTCGGGTCTGGATTTGAGAATGTCGATCGCCTGGAGAGCGTGGTCGACGCGGCGGAACGGATTGGTCGGCTTGAGGCGTAACCAGATATCCGGGACAGGAATGCCGTGCTTGGGAAGGTTTGCTTCCATATCGGCGAGGATGAGCTCTTCCATCGCGGTGTCGGAGCTCGCCTCAGCGCCACGGAGATACGGACAGTCCGCCCCGTAGTGTCGCGCGATGTCGGCGTATTTCTCGGAGTCGGTGGATACGATTACGCGGTCGATGCCGAGCGCCTGACCGAAGGCAATAGCATAGGACAGAAGCGGATGGCCGCCGAGCGACAGAATGTTCTTGTCCGGCAGGCCCTTGGAGCCGGACCGGGCGGGAACGAATGCGTAGACGAGTGTGGGCACGATGATCGATTCCGGCTGCGGAGCTATGTGCTTCCCGCAGGCATCAGATCGCGGGACAGTGACACTTATACGAAACTAGGCATGGAGCCATACCAAGGCGATTTTCTTCTTCACTCAAGTGCTTGGGAATATTGGATATTCCTATTTCTTCCATCCGCATTGCTCTCTCGGATCGAGGACGATAATGTCGGATTTATCCACCCGCACGTCGCCTTGGTCCGAGATAGACTCGGCCATCAGCCATATGTTCCCGGGTCTCATTCAAGAGGACGGGAGCCGGATCCCATCGCTATGCGCCGCTTCTCAATATCCAGCCTTCTCGCGGAGGCTTTCAATGCACATCGCGGCTGGCCGCGGCAGTGGCGATCCCCGGAGCCTAAGCCCAAGTACGACGTGGTCATCGTCGGCGGAGGGAGCCACGGGCTCGGCACGGCGTACTACCTCGCCAATGAGTTCGGCATCACAAATGTCGCCGTGCTCGAGAAGGGTTGGATCGGCGGCGGGAATTCTGGCCGCAACACAACGATCATCCGATCGAACTACCTCTATGACGAGAGCGCCGCGCTCTATGAGCATGCGCTGAAGCTTTGGGAAACGCTCTCCACCCAGCTCAACTATAACACCATGTACTCGGCGCGCGGCGTGCTGATGCTCGCGCATTCGGTTCATGACGTCCAGAGTTTCAAGCGGCATATTTATGCCAATCGCCTGAACGGCATCGACAACGAGTGGTTGACGCCTGAGCAGTGCAAGGCGTTCTGCCCGGCGCTGAGTATTTCGCCGGACGCGCGCTATCCCGTGATGGGCGGCGCACTGCAGCGGCGCGGCGGTACGGCACGACATGATGCCATCGTATGGGGCTACGCGCGCGGCGCCGACTCGCGCGGCGTCGATATCATCGAGAACTGCGAGGTCACGGGCTTTAGCCGCGCGCAAGACGGCAGCATCAGCGGCGTCGAGACGTCGCGCGGGCAGATCCAAACGCGACGCGTGGGTGTCGTTGCCGCAGGTCATACGAGTGTTGTTCTGGGACGCGCAGGACTGCGGCTGCCGCTCGAGAGCTTTCCCTTGCAGGCACTCGTATCCGAGCCGGTGAAGCCGGTATTTCCCTGCGTCGTCATGTCGAATGCGGTGCACGCCTATATCTCGCAATCGGACAAGGGCGAGCTGGTCATCGGCGCCGGCACTGACCAGTACACTTCCTACTCGCAGCAGGGCGGCCTGCACATCACCTCCCACACGCTGGACGCGATCTGCGAGCTGTTCCCGCAGTTCCGCCGAATGCGCATGATGCGCTCGTGGGGCGGTATCGTCGATGTCACGCCGGATCGCTCGCCGATCATCGGGCGGACGCCGATCGACGGCCTCTATGTCAACTGTGGATGGGGCACTGGTGGGTTCAAGGCGACGCCCGGTTCCGCGCATGTCTTCGCGCATACGCTGGCGACGGGCACGCCACACCCGATCAACGCGCCCTTCACGCTGGACCGCTTCCGCACCGGTCGTCTGATCGACGAGGCCGCCGCCGCGGCGGTCGCGCACTGAGATTTCGCATGCTCCTCATCACCTGTCCTTACTGCGGCGCGCGCCCGGAAATCGAGTTCCGTGGCGGAGGCGAGGCCCACATCGCCCGCCCTTCCGATCCAGCCGCGGTCGATGACCAGAGCTGGGCGGAGTACCTCTACTATCGTAGCAATCCTAAGGGCGTGCACGCAGAGCGCTGGCTGCATGTCCATGGTTGCGGGCGTTGGTTCAACGCCGTGCGCAACACCGTCAGCGACTCCTTCGAGCAGACCTACCGCATGGGTGAACCCCGTCCTGACGCGACGAAGGAGCGCCGTTGATGGCTTCGGATTTGTCGGCGCATTCCTTCCGCCTCGCGAATGGCGGCCGCATCGATCGCTCGCGTCCGGTGCGGTTCACATTCAACGGTCGCACGATCGATGCCTACGCCGGCGACACGATCGCTTCGGCCCTTCTCGCGAATGGCATTCATCTCGTTGGACGGTCGTTCAAGTATCATCGCCCGCGCGGCATCCTCAGTCACGGTTCTGACGAACCGAATGCGCTCCTCGACATCGATCGCGGAGCCGGGCGGAGAGATCCGAACAACAGGGCGACCGTCGTCGAGGCCTTAGATGGTTTGGCCGCGCGCTCGCAGAACCACTGGCCGTCTCTCGACTTCGATCTTGGTGCGATCAACGATCGCCTCGCACCAATGTTCGCGGCTGGCTTCTACTACAAGACTTTCAAGTGGCCGCGTACGTTCTGGCACCGGCTGTATGAGCCGGCCATTCGTGCGATGGCGGGGCTCGGCGTAGCGCCTACAGAAAGCGATCCGGATCGCTACACGCAACGTAACGCCCATTGCGACGTGCTCGTCGTGGGTGGTGGGCCGTCGGGATTGGCTGCGGCGCTTGCGGCCTCTGAGAGCGGTGCCCGAGTGATCCTCGCCGACGAGCAGGCGGAGCTCGGTGGCACGCTGCTGCACGACCGGATCTCGCAGATTGATGGCCGCGCCGCAGACACTTGGCGCGCTGAAACGCTCGCAACGATCGCAGCGCGTCCCGACGTGATCGTTCTGCCGCGCACGACCGTATTCGGTTACTACAACCACAATCACATCGCGATGGTCGAGCGCGTGACCGATCATCTTCAGGCGCCGCCGGCGGGTCTTCCACGCGAGCGGCTCTGGCAGGTCCGCGCCAAGAAAGTGATTCTGGCGACTGGGGCGCATGAGCGGCCGCTTGCGTTCGCTGACAATGATCGGCCCGGCATCATGCTTGCCGAGAGCGTGCGTGCCTACATCAATCGCTACGCGGTGGCCCCCGGCAGGCAGATCGTCTTTGCGGGCGTGACGGGATCCGCCTACCAGGCAGCGGCGGACGCCAAGTCGGCTGGTCTCGCCGTGACATTCGTCGACGTTCGCGATCCAACCCAATGCGGCGAGGAAGTGGGAGAGCTCCGTGCCCTTGGAGTCGAAGTTCTGACGGGGCACACGATCATCGGCTCGGTTGGTCGCAAGCGCGTTGCCGGCTTGATCGTCGCGCCCGTGAATGGGCCGGGAGATGTCGGCGCGCATCGAACATTGCCCTGTGATGCTATTGCCATGTCGGGTGGGTGGACGCCGGCCGTGCACCTGTTCTCGCAATCCCGTGGTCGACTGCAGTATCGGGACGCCATCGACGCGTTTGTCCCGGGAGCATCGGCACAGTCGGAGTGCTCGGCAGGAGCCGCCAACGGCACGTACGACCTTGCCGCAACACTCGATGAGGGCTGGCGGGCTGGTGCCGAGGCCGCCGGCACCACAGCGAGCCGATCCTTTGCCGTCGCACCATCGACGCGGACGGACAGCGGCCGCGCGCGTTCGTTACCTACAGACCGCGACGCAGACCGTGTACGCGCGTTCCTCGATTTTCAGAATGATGTGACGGTGAAGGACATCAAGCTCGCCGTCCGCGAGGGCTTTCAGAGCATCGAGCACGTCAAGCGCTATACGACGACGGGCATGGCGACGGATCAGGGCAAGACATCGAACATGCTCGCGCTCGGCATTGTTGCTGAAGCGCTCGAGAGGCCCGTTCCTGAGGTCGGTACGACGACTTTCCGGCCGCCGTTCACGCCCGTGTCCTTTGGGGCCATCGTCGGGCAGGCGCGGGATGCGCTGTTCGATCCAATCCGCAAGGCGCCGCTGCACGATTGGGCCGAGGCTCAGGGCGCCGTGTTCGAGCCGGTCGCCCTCTGGCGAAGAGCGCGCTATTTCCCTCAGGCCGGCGAGGGCATGCACGCTGCGGTAAGCCGCGAGTGTCGAGCCGTGCGCTCGAATGTTGGAATTTTCGATGCTTCGACGCTCGGCAAGATCGAGGTCGTCGGGCCCGATGCGGCCGAGTTCCTCAATCGCATTTATACGAATGCCTGGCTGAAGCTCGCACCGGGGCGCTGCCGTTACGGACTCATGCTGCGCGAGGACGGCTTCATCTTCGACGATGGCGTCGTCGCGCGCATTGCCGAGGATCGCTTCCACGTAACGACGACCACAGGCGGTGCTGCCCGCGTGCTCGTGCACATGGAGGACTATCTTCAGACCGAGTGGAGCGATCTGAAGGTCTATCTGACATCGACGACCGAGCAATGGGGTGTGATTGCCGTCCAGGGGCCGAAGGCGCGCGAGGTGATCGAGCCACTAGTCGAGGGCATAGATCTGTCACCCGGCATGTTTCCGCATATGGCCGTTCGTGTGGGCAGGATTTGCAGCGTGCCGACGCGCCTGTTCCGTGTGTCGTTTACCGGAGAGCTTGGCTACGAGATCAATGTGCCGACCGGGCACATGCGCACGGTGTGGGACGCCATCATCAAGCAAGGCGCTCCGTTCGGCATCACGCCCTATGGCACTGAGGCGATGCACGCCCTGCGCGCCGAACGTGGTTTCATCATCGTCGGGCAGGATACGGATGGCACGGTGACGCCGGACGATGCAGGCCTCGGCGGCATGGTCTCCGCCTCCAAGCGGGATTTCGTCGGCAAGCGCTCGTTGGTGCGTCCAGACATGCTACTCGCAGATCGCAAGCAGCTCGTGGGCCTGACAACGGCAGATCCGAAGCTCGTGCTCGACGAGGGCGCACAGGTCGTCGCTGATACCAAGGCGCCGATACCCATGAAGATGCTTGGTCATGTGACGTCGAGCTACTGGAGCGATGCCTGCGGCCACTCGATTGCGCTCGCTCTCGTATCTGGCGGAAGGGCGCGGCTGGGCGAGACACTGCACGCGACAACGCCAAGCGGATTCGCCGCTGTTAAAGTGGTCACGCCCGTCTTCTTCGATGCGGAAGGAAAGCGCGTGCATGGAGGGCTCGAGCATGTCTGAGCGCTCTGCTATTTCTGTGTCGGTGTTAGGCGCCGGCGCAACTTACTCGCTCCGCATCGCGCCCGAGCTTGTGGCGTCAGTCAGGGAAGCAGCTGGCTTCGACCTCACCGGAAGTATCAACACGGCGATAAGCACCGGCGCGAAGATCGCGGCTCGCCTGGGACCGGACGAGTGGCTGTTGATCGGACCCGACGGCCAGAGCAACGCGCTCTCCGATGAGATCGGGGCGGCCCTCGCCGGGCATTTCCACTCGCTCGTCGATGTCAGCCATCGCAATGTCGGCATTTCCGTTGCGGGGCGCGAGGCATCCATGGTGCTGAATGCCGGCGTACCGATAGATCTCGGCGATGCAGCCTTTCCCGCAGGATCGGCGACGCGAACGGTTCTTGGCAAGGCCGAGATCGTGCTGATGAGGCCGGATGCGGATCGCGTCTATCGCGTGGAGTGCTGGCGATCCTTCGCTCCCTATGTGCGCGCTTTCCTCGAGGAGACCGCTCGGGAGTTCAATAGCCAATAGCAGCCGTCCGGCTCCGCAGTCAGACCACCCAGGTTCAGGTCCAATACCCGGTCTCGGCTTGCCAAAATATGTGCGCACAGGCACATTCCCGTCCAACTACGCGAATTCGTATTGGACATGGGAGCATTTGGGCACGTGTTGAAGGCACCCACACCGCTGCGGGTCGGCTTCATTCTGGCCAACAATTTTACCCTGACAGCGTTTGCAAACTTCGTCGATGTTCTTCGCCTCGCCGGCGATGAGGGCGACAAGAGCCGGCAGATCCGATGCCACTGGCAGATCATGTCCCATTCGGAGGATGCGATCCGCTCGAGCTGCGGTGCCTATGTGCGGCCGACTTCAGGGTTCACCGACCCAGCCAATCTCGACTACATCGTCGTCGTGGGTGGCCTCCTTCATGGCGGTCCGCAGCTCGATTCCAAGACGGAGGAATATCTTCTCACTGCCGCGCGTGCCAGCAGCAAGCTCGTCGGCCTTTGCACGGGCAGTTTCGTTCTCTGCAGGCTAGGACTGCTCGAAGGGCGAAAGTGCTGCATCAGCTGGTATCACTACCGCGATTTTATCGAGGAGTTCCGGGATCTGGTGCCGATTGCCGATCGGCTCTTCGTCGTCGATGGCAATCGCATTACCTGCTCGGGAGGGACAGGGGTTTCCTATCTCGCGGCTTCGATTGTCGAGCGCCATGTCGGGCCAGCGAGTGCTCAGAAAGCGCTGCACCTCCTGCAGATCGATCGAGCCCGGCCGGGGTCCACAGCACAGCCGGCGCCGCCGATGGCCCTTTCGGGGGACAGTGACCGGGTATCGCGCGCGCTTCTCATCATGGAGCAGAATCTCGCCCGCCCGATCGCCGTGGTGAAGATTGCCGCTCAGGTTCACACGAGCGCGCGTCAGCTCGAGAGGCTGTTCAAGGAGAAGGTCGGCTGCACCCCGCACTCGGCGTACCTTCGGCTGCGTCTCAAGCACGCCCGCTGGATGCTGAATTCGGATCTGTCGCTTGCCTCGATCGCTGCCGACACGGGCTTCGCTGACGGGGCGCATCTCAGCAAGACGTTCAAGCTCGCCTACGGGATCAATCCCTCAGAGCAGCGCAAGCGCCTGCTTGCTCAGAGCACAAAGCCGCCGCGTTCGGACACCCAATCCACCGACCGGCGCATCTTCGACTGACCGTAGAGCGACTGAGCTAAATTAGCCGAGTGTTTTTGCCGGCAGCTCGATATACGAGGCCATCTCGCCGCCCCAGTGCACGGTAAGCTTCGGCGGACGACCATGGGGAACCTGACCGCAATGGTCGGCATCTGCGCCGGCAATGGATAGACGCAGACGACTTCCAGCCCGGAGGGCCCAGGACACCGGTAGCAACGGGATCCGAAGCAGCTGGGGTCTCCCGAGTGGCATCGGTTCCGCATCGGCACGCGTGAAATTGCGATAAGGCCAGGACGTCCTGTAGTTTGGCGGGCAAGGGCTCTCCTTGCGATGCAGCGCGCGCAGCAGGCCCTCGGTGACATAGCGCGCCGTGCCGTCGGCTTCGATCTCCGTGAGATAGACAAACAGCGCCGCGTCTGGCTCGCTCGACGAGATCCAGAGCGAGGCCAGCGCGTGCCCCGACAGCTCGAGGGGCTTGTCGATCGGCGCCGTGGTGTAAGAAAGCATGCCGTCGGCACGGCCCTGCCAGTCCGTATAATAGCGGGTGCTATCGATACCCGCGATCCGTTCGTAGCGCGTCTCGTTACCTGTACCGAGGCCGAAATCAACTTGGTAAGTGTCCGCGCCGGATGCAGCCGACGCGCCCGTAAGTTCGTGGGTAGCGGCGACGTAGAAGCGCTTTGCTTCCTGAATCGGCGGCCAGCTCTTGCTCTCGCGCCATGCTTCTTCGTGATACGTGAAAAAGTGTACGGGTGACTCATCCTTGAGGCCCGTCGGCATTCCCGCGAGATGCTCGTCGAAGAAGCGCAAGATCTCCGCAAGAACGGTGAACTGCGGTGCGATACCCTCGCGCCAAGGCGATGTATTGACTCGCGCACCGTGATCCCATGGACCGAGCAGCAGATACTTCTTCGGGTTCGGCAGAGTCAGGAAGCGGCTGATGGCACCGTTCGCGTAACCGGCTCCGTCAGTCCAGCCGGATACGGCGTAGACGGCCACATCCTCGCGAACGCCGCTCGCGTAATTGTAAGGACCGAACTTCGCGGATGTGAAGCTCTCATCGTAAGGCAGCGTATCGTCCCTGAATTTGAACTCGGCGATGAAGTCCGGCATTCGGAAGTTCGCAATGTGCTCGCGCACGGCGGCACGGCACAGGCTGCCATCCTCATCCTCGTCGACAGGGTGAGGGCCCTCGAGATTGGGATCCGCGTAGTAGCTGTAGGTCCTGAGCACGTCGCGGCGATCATGGTCGAGCCCGACCATCAGACCATCATAGACCTTCGCCAATTCCTTGAGCAGGATGCCGCCGGGATAGTAGTTGTCGGCGTACGTATCCCAAACGGCGAAGAGCGGTGCGATCGCCTTGACCGCTGGATGGCCGGTGCTTGCGAGAAAGTCGCTGGCAGCACCGAGATATGAAACGCCCGTTGCTCCGATCCGGCCATCGGACCAGGATTGCGAGACAATCCAGTCAGCGATGACGCTGCAATCCTCGCGTTCACGGGGAGAGCGAAAGCTGTCGCGTGTGCCGAAGCTCGCCCCACTGCCGCGGACATCGACAACGACCAGCGCGTAGCCGCGCGGCACGAACATATCGCGATATCGGAAGGTGTTGGGACAGGGCTCGGTGCTCGCTCCGGCCTTTATTTTGAAGCGGCGATAGTAGGGTGTGCAGATTAGGATCGTCGGCCACTTGCGGCCTTGGGCATCGCTGCCTTGCGGGAGATAGATGTCGGCCGCAATCCGACAGCCATCCGGCATTGTCAGATAGCGCGAGCTGGGCTGAGGGATCTCGTAGACCGCGGGACGCGTCGCGAGATATCGGCTCGGCGGGACGCGCCACGCATGACCTCTGTCGTCGCTGTCTGGCATCTGTCAGCTCCCGCTTTGTTGCTCACGCCCCCACGACATCCACGCTGGCCGGTGAGACCGCGGGTCTTCCTACATAACCAAGCCAGGAAAAAGAGAACATCCGCGATCTCCGTCGCGAGCTTGCGAAAAAGACCTCAACCAGTCAGAGGGGCGGCCTGACCAGGAGCACAAATGAGCAGGGTTGCAGCACTGATTGCGGTGTTCTCAATGCCGAGAGATCGCTGAGATGCCGTGCAACGGCATTGCGGCCGACTGGCACGGTAGGGCTGCGAATATTCTGGTATTACGGTGTTCTGCGCGAATGGCGCACCCGGTAGGATTCGAACCTACGACCTTCGCCTTCGGAGGGAATATGGCTAGCTCCGCCAATAAGCGCAAGGAGCCGCCGATGTCCGCCTATCTCCCTGTAAACGCTAAACAATTTGCATTTCTTCTCCGCCAAAGCTACTCTTCTCC
>JALHMB010000004.1 GCA_022844275.1 Hyphomicrobiaceae bacterium | reverse complement strand
GAGCGTCTCGGTTATGTTGAGCGATGTCCTATCGATGTGCCGAGTTCAGGCGCCTCATCGAAACTACCCCACATAATTTTGTACTCCACATAGTTCGGCCTCGCCGATCTCGGCTTTGGTTGTCCGGAACTCGGCAGCTTCAGCCTCATCGAAATGGCGTCGGTGCGCCTTGCATTTGGCTTGGGGATCGAACGCGATCTTTACTTCGAAGGCACGCTCCCGCTCTCGGTGTACGCCGAAGCCGCGTGTAGAGCCGGCCGCATCGTGCTCGACGAACGTCGTCTGTGGGAGGCCGCGGCCGCCTTGCGCGAGCGCGAGTGAGACGCGGCCAGAGGGAGAGAGGGGTTGTGAGCTTTGCGGCGAGCTGAAGGTCGAGAGAGTGGCTCTCGGCCGCCCGCCGTGGAGAACCATCATGACCAAGACCACTCAGAAGATCGCGCTCAGCGCATCGCGTGACATCCCCTTCAATAACCTCGTACTAAGCCAGTCCAATGTGCGGCGCATCAAGGCCGGCGTCGCCATCGAGGAGCTGGCCGAGGACATTGCGCGGCGCACGCTCCTACAGAGCCTGACCGTGCGTCCCGTGCTCGATGGCGACGGCAATGAGACCGGGATGTACGAGATCCCGGCCGGCGGTCGCCGTTATCGCGCCCTGCAGCTGCTCGTCAAGCAGAAGCGCCTCCCGAAGACGGCACCCATCCCCTGCATTGTCCGCGCGGCCAATGCAGATATCTCTGCCGAGGAAGACTCGCTCGCCGAGAACATCCAGCGCGCGCCCCTGCATCCGCTCGATCAATTCCGCGCGTTCATGGCCCTGCGCGAGAAGGGCCAGCCCGAAGAAGAGATCGCCGCCGCCTTCTTCGTCTCGGTCAATGTCGTGCGCCAGCGGCTGCGACTCGCCGCCGTCTCGCCGAGGCTCCTCGACGTTTATGCCGAGGATGGTATGACGCTCGACCAGCTCATGGGTTTCACGGTCAATCCCGACCATGAGCGCCAGGAGCAGGTATGGGAGGCTCTACAGCATTCCTATAACAAGGAACCCTTCCACATCCGCCGTCTGCTGACCGAGGGCGCTGTGCGCGCGTCCGACAAGCGCGCGCAGTTCGTCGGCGCGGAGGCTTATGAGAAGGCCGGCGGCACGATCCTGCGTGATCTCTTCGAGCCCGATGACGGCGGCTGGCTGCAGGAACCGCCCCTGCTCGAGAAGCTTGTCGCCGAGAAGCTCGAGCAAGAGGCCGACACTGTCCGTGCCGAGGGCTGGAAGTGGATCGAGGCCGTGACCGAGCTCCCTTACGGCTACGGCCATGGCCTGCGCCATCTCAGCGGTCGCGAGGTGCCCATGACCGACGAGGAGACGGCCACCCGCGATACGCTCCAGGCCGAGCTCGACCGGATCGAGGCTGAATACGCCGAGGCTCCTGAGATGCCGAAGGAAATCGACCAACGTCTCGGTGAAATCGAGACGGCGCTCGAGGCACTGGATGACCGTCCCGTTGTCTATGAGCCGCACGACATTGGGCGTGCCGGTGCCTTCGTCAGCATCGACAGTACGGGCGAGCTGCGCGTCGAGCGCGGCTATGTTCGACCCGAGGACGAGCCGCCGATCGCGGACGATGAAGAAGCCGACGGCGATGAAGCCGATCGCCGGCGGATGAGGTCATCCGGGGAGGATCTCGACGCGGATAAAACCGAATCCGTCGATGAGACCGAGGAGGAAGACGGCAATCGCCCCTTGTCGGACCGGCTGATGACCGAGCTGACGGCGCATCGCACACTGGCGCTGCGCGAAGCGGTGGCGAATGATCCCGACGTGGCGCTGCGCGCTGCCTTGCACGCGCTGTGCCTAAAACTCTTCTATCACTACGGTTTCGACTCGTGCCTAGAGATCGAAGCGAAGAGCGTCTTGTTCGGCCACACGTCCGGGCTTGCGGACACGCTAGCGGCTAAAGCGATCGACGCACGGCACAAGGCCTGGGACGGGCAGATGCCCGAGGATGCAGGCGATCTGTGGGATATGCTCGCCGCGCTCGACAGCGACAGCCGGCAGGCGCTGTTCGCCCATTGCATCGGTCTTACGATCAATGCCGTGCATCAGCCCTACGACCAGCGGCCAAAGTCGCTGCGTCATGCCGGCCGTCTCGCGTCCGCGGTGACGCTCGACATGGCGGCGGCCGGCTGGAAACCGACCGTCGACGCGTTCCTCGGCCGCGTGACCAAGGCGCGCATTCTCGACGCCGTGCGCGAGGCCAAGGGAGACAAGGCCGTCGAGCGCATGGCTCATCTCAAGAAGGCAGAGATGGCCAAGGAGGCCGAGCGCTTGCTCGCCGGGACCGGTTGGCTTCCCGAGCCTCTACGGACGATCGGCATGGGCAGCGCGACAGCCAAGGACGTCGATCACGCGCCGCATGTGATGGCGGCTGAATAGAACCGCTCAGATTCCAGTCCACCTTTGCCCGGCCCTGTGCCGGGCATTTTTCTTTCGGAGGACCGCCATGACCTATGGCACCTACCTGCGCCTCGACATCACAGTGCACGACGGTTGGCGCGCCGTCGTCCGCGCCGCTGCCAGGAAGCTCACGCCGGAAGCACGCCGCGATCCGGCCAAGCGCAACGAGCGGCATCGCTTCTATCGGCAAATGCTCGAGTTCCATCGCGAGGCGCAGGAGATCGTCTCGTACTGGCGCTTGTGACACCTATATCGAGGTGATCATGAGCTCATCCGCCAGCGATCTGTCATACCGTCTCGCGCGCGAGGCCGAGGCGGTATGTCGTCAGTACCTCTCCAATGGTCGGCGCGTGGGGCGCTATTGGATCGTCGGCGACGTGCGCAATACGCCAGGACGCTCGATGCATCTTCGCCTGCTCGGCCCGGAAAGCGGCGCAGGGGCGGCCGGCAAGTGGACCGACTCGGCAACTGGGGAGCACGGCGATCTGCTCGATGTGATCCGTGGGAGCTTGGGGCTCATGGACTTTCGCGATGTTGCCGACGAGGCGCGCCGCTTTCTCAGTCTGCCGCGTCCAGAGCCCGAGCCACCGCACAGGCCCCGCGCGATACCGGCCCCGACAGGCTCACCCGAAGCTGCACGGCGTCTCATCGCCGCGTCGCTGCCGATCCTCGGCACATTGGTGGAAACCTATCTTCGCCATCGTTGCATAGATCGTCTGCACGATGTCGGAGCGCTGCGCTTTCACCCGCGCTGCTACTACCGTGCCGATGACAAGGCGCCGCGCCAGAATTGGCCGGCGATGATTGCGAGCGTGACCGATCTTGGCGGCGCGATCACTGGCGCGCATCGCACATGGCTCGACCCGTCCGTCGCCGGCAAGGCGCCGATCGAGACGCCGCGCAAAGCCATGGGCGCGCTCCGCGGTCATGCCGTTCGGTTTGGCTCCTCGGCTAAGGTGATGGCAGCCGGGGAGGGCATCGAGACGATGTTGTCCCTGCGTGTGGTGTTGTCGGGCGTGCCGATGATGGCAGCGTTGTCGGCTGCGCATCTGTCGGCCATCCTGTTTCCGGATGCGCTGCGACGGCTCTATATCGCCCGCGACATCGATCCTGCCGGTGATGGTGCCGTGGCGACTCTGACCAAACGCGCCGCGGCTGCCGGGATCGAAACTATCACGCTGTCGCCACACCTCGGCGACTTCAACGAGGATCTCGTAGCCTTCGGCCTCGATGAGCTGCGCGCGATCGTACGTCCGCAAGTTCATCCGGCCGACGTTGAGCGCTTTCATCTCGCAGCGCCATTCGGTCGGTTGTGATCCGCACCGTCGGTGGCCGGGCGGCACGGACCGATCTCTCAGCTCACCGGCCGCGCCCGGCCTTCCTGAGGGGCGATCGGGCCAGAACCGGCCGCGGCCGCAACGGCGGCGCGCGGCCAGAGGCCGCGCTTGCCGTCCTCCGCTGCGCTGCGGCCCTGCAGGCTCCGCCTTTGGGTGCTGGCCGCGACCGGTCCCGGCTGGTCCGTCGCCGGAAGGCCGCGATGGGCGCGGCCTCGCTGAGGAGACGTGTTCCATGACCTTCGATCATCTCCCCGACCGGACGGCATCACCGACGGTCCATCTGCTCGATGAGTTGGCACTCTATGCGCATCGCCCCTTCGACGATGAAGCCGATCCTCGTCCACTCCCCGAGCCGGAAAAGCTTCAGGGTGCTCTTGCTGACATCTTCGATGCGCTGGTCGCGACCTTGTCCGACACCCGGCTCGAGTCTGACCTCGAGGTCCTACTGTGGTCGGTTGTCAACGTCTTCCACCGCCGGATCGACCGCATCGAGCACGAGCTGGACAAGAACGAGGCCGCACAGCGGACTTGCCAACGCGAGCAGGACGGCTCAGAGGTCCGCTCCGTCGAGCTCGAATGCCTCATCCGGGAAGGTGTGACGCTGATCGAGCGTCGCAACAGCTTCGAATTCATCCGCGATGGCGCGGCTGAGCTGTTCGGCATCCATACGGGCTCAATCTGGCGTCCCCGCGCCGGTTCGATGGTCAACCGGACGACGATGACCGCCGCGATGATCGACAGCCGCGAATTCATCAATGCGCGTCGCCGTGCCGACGCCGAGACGTTGCTCCCGAGGGGCACCAGGATTGCCTTCGCCGGCGGCGTCGATTGCAATGATCATCACAGTATCTGGGCAATTCTCGACAAGGTACTGGCGAAGCATCCCGATATGGTCCTCCTGCACGGCGGTGCGCCGCGTGGCGCCGAGAAGATCGCCGCCTGCTGGGCGGATAACCGCAAGATCACGCAGATCGTCTTCAAGCCCGATTGGGCACGTCACGCGAAGGCTGCGCCCTTCAAGCGCAATGACCAGCTTCTCGATACCATGCCGATTGGAGTCGTCCTGTTCCCAGGCTCTGGCGTGACCGACAACCTCGCCGATAAGGCGAAGGTGCGCGGCATTCCGCTGTGCGACTGCCGCAAGCGCGGCGGCGCATAGGTGCCGCTTCACTCTCTCTAATTGATGGTTGTCATCGGAGCTATGGCAGCTCCGCTGCACGCGCGCTGCGGCGCGTGACTAGGGTCAATCATCGGCGCACATCCGTATCTCTCGTTTCAGTTCGCTGCGCTCGCGCATGCACATCCAAATTTCTCGCACGATCGGTGACAACATTCTCGATTTCAATTCACGCGCACGAAGCGCTCTGCCGATATTCCGCCGCAAAGCATTCACGGCCTTTCACGATAGCGCGCAATCGTGCGCAATTTACCGGATTGAAGTTGTGCGTGCCCTCTTGCGATCCTTTCGAGGCGACGAAGTTCTCGCCCGAAAGGTTCGCGTCTCATGCTTCCGGTTCGTGCTGCGATCGCCCACGGTCTCATAGCCCTCGTGCTGGTGACAGCTTCTCTCATGATGGCGACGCAGTGGACCGCAGCGATGCTTGGGTATCACCCGGCACTCGGCCCGGCATGGTGCGAACTGCTCGGATTGAAACTCTACGCCCCGTGGAAGCTCTTCGTCTGGTGGCTGGCCTTCGACAGCCAGGCGCCGGATGTCTTTGCACGCGCCGGTGCCGTTGCCGCCTTCGGGGGGATTGCCGGCGGCGCCGTCGCGGTTGGGGGAGCCGCCCGGCGGGCCAGCCGCAAGAACCTCATAACAACCTATGGCTCGGCCCGCTGGGCGGACGGCGCGGATGTGCAAAGCGCAGGACTTCTCGGCGACAAGGGACTGATCCTCGGCCTTTGGAATGGCCAGTATCTCCGCCATGACGGCCCCGAGCATGTCATCGCCGTGGCACCGACCCGATCAGGCAAGGGCGTCGGCCTCGTCGTGCCGACACTGCTGACCTGGGGCCATTCCGCCGTCATCCACGACATCAAGGGCGAAAACTGGACGCTCACTGCTGGCTGGCGATCACGCTTCTCCCATTGCCTGCTCTTCGATCCGACCAATCCCTTGTCGGCGCGCTTCAATCCCCTACTCGAAGTGCGCAAGGGTGAGATGGAGGTCCGCGATGTCCAGAACATCGCCGACATCCTCGTCGATCCGGACGGCGCGCGCGAACAGCGCGATCACTGGGAGAAGACCGCGCACGCGCTGCTGGTCGGCACCATCCTCCACGTTCTCTATGCCGAGAAGGAGAAGACGCTCGCGCGCGTCGCGACTTTCCTTGCTGATCCCGCCCGCTCGATCAGTAGAACGCTCGGGATCATGCTGACCACCAACCACCAGGGTACGGATACGACTCCAGTTGTACATCCTGTCGTCGCGTCGGTGGCGCGTGAACTCCTGACGGCGACGTTCAGCCGTTACATCGACAGCGGATTTGGGTTGCTGGCTGGCGATGTGGCGTTTCTGACCAGCATTCTGGTGGCGATCGACATCACGCTCGCTGGATTGTTCTGGGCGCTGATGGGCGAGGACAACGTTGTCGCTCAGCTCATCCGCAAGGTGTTGTATGTCGGGTTCTTTGCGCTGCTGCTGTCGAATTTTCAGAGCTTGGCCGACATTATCTTCCAGTCGTTTGCTGGGTTGGGGCTGAGGGCCACGGGGACGTCGCTGACGTCGGCCGATTTGATGCGCCCGGGGTTTGTCGCCTCGACAGGGTTCACGGCATCAAAACCGCTGCTCGAGAAAGCTGGCGAGCTGATTGGCATCACGACCTTCTTTTCGAACTTTGTGACCATCGCCGTGCTGATGCTGGCCTGGGTGATCGTTCTGCTCGCCTTCTTTGTGCTGTCGGTCCAGCTCTTCATCACCATCATCGAGTTCAAGCTGACAGTGCTGGCGGGCTTCGTGCTGGTGCCGTTCGCGCTGTTCGGACAGACAGCGTTCCTGGCCGAGCGGGTGCTCGGCAATGTCATTGCGTCGGGCATCAAGCTCATGGTGCTGGCGATCGTGGTCGGTATTGGCTCGTCGATCTTCGGCACGGTCATGCGCCCGACCGGCGAGGTGACGCTGACGCAGGCGGCCTCCTGCATCCTTGGCGCGATTTCTGTGTTCGGCCTCGCCATCTTCGTTCCTGGCATTGCCGCCGGTCTGATCACCGGCGCGCCTCAACTCGGCGCCGGCGCCGCGGTTGCGACCACGGCCGCGCTTGGCGGCACGGCAGTTGCCGGCGGCGTCGCAACGGCCGGCGCGGCCCGCATGGCCGGGCGCACGACCGGCGGTGCCATCAAATCGGCTGCGTCGCTCGCGGGCCGTGTCGGCGCCGCTTATGAGGCAGGTGGCATGGGAGGTGTCGCGCGAGCAACCGTCTCAGGACCAGCATCGCGCATGGCGGCAACGTCGGCGGCGCCGGTGCGCACTGCCTATCGCCACGGCACTGCGCAGGGATACCGGGATGCGGCCCCATCAGGAGAGGGCGACGGCAAAGGCTCCGACGCCGATCTTTCCGGCGGCAGCACGTCCTCGTCGGGTCCGCCACCATGGGCGCAGAGCCTCGCCCGCCGCCAGCGCATGACCCAGGCGGGGTTGATGGCTGCGCACGCGCTCCGCGATGGCGACCGCGCTGGCAGCAGCAGCGGCCCCGATCTCAAGAACAAGACGTAGGGGAGTGGAGATCATGGCCTTCAAGCGATCGACCTTGCGCTATGGCGAAACGCCGGAACCGGTCACGCCCTACCAGAAAGCTGCGCAGGCCTGGGACGAACGCATGGGCAGTGCGCGCGTTCAGGCGCACAACTGGCGCCTCGTGGCGGTCGGCAGCCTTGGTCTGTCACTTCTGCTCGCGGCCATCCTCCTCTGGATCGGGCGAACGAGCGCGATCGTTCCCTACATCGTCGAGGTGGACTCGCGCGGTGGGGCGCGTGCCATCGGCCCGGCGGCCGAGACGTATGCGCCGAACGACGCACAGATCGGCTATCACCTCGCGCGCTTCGTCGACAACGTGCGCGCGCTGTCGATCGATCCCGTCGTCGTGCGGCAGAACTGGCTCAAGGCCTATGACTTCGTGACCGACAAAGCCGCCGTCACGCTGAACGAGTACGCGCGAGACAACGATCCATTCGCCCGGGTGGGTCGCCAGACCGTCGCCGTCGACGTGACGAGCGTCGTGCGCGCCTCGGACACGTCCTTCCAGGTGCGCTGGCTGGAACGATCTTTTGAGGGCGGGGCGCTGAGAGACACCAAACGCCTCACCGGCCTCTTCTCGATCGTCATCACGCCACCCCGAACCGTCGACGCGGTGCGCAAGAACCCGCTCGGCATCTACGTGCACGCCTTCAACTGGTCTCAGGACGTCACCACCGGAGAGTCAAAATGAGCACGTTGCGTTGTGTTGCAGTTGCTCTCGTAGCGTCGAGTGGATTCAATGCCTGCACCCCCAGCATCAGGGTGCCGGAGATCCCCATCCTCGACAGTCCGGCCCTGGCCGCCCGGCGCGACCCGGAACCGAAGCCGCCCATCCGCTATGTTGAAGTGCCAACGCCACTTCCTCTTCCCGGCCAGCTCAAGCCCGTCGGCAAGGAGGCCGACAAGAAGAAGGACGCCCGCCCGCCTTCGGAACGTGTCGCGGGCGCCAATACCGCAGCACGCGTCGAGCCGGTTAAGGATGGCTATATCAATGCCATCCAGGTCTATCCCTACACCAAGGGTGCGCTGTACCAGCTCTATGCCGCCGTCAACCAGGTAACGGATGTCGCACTCGAGGCGGGCGAGAGGCTCGTCTCCGTCTCGGCCGGCGACACCGTGCGATGGGTGGTCGGCGATACGACGAGTGGCGACGGGAAGGATGCGCAAGTCCACATCCTGGTGAAACCGGTCGGCGCCGACCTCGAGACCAATCTTATCATCACCACCGACCGGCGCACCTACCACCTCGAAATGCGCTCGAGCGACAAGACCTATATGGCGTCGGTGTCGTGGACGTATCCTGCGGCCGAACTCGTATCCCTGCGCAAGCAGCGCGACGACGCTGCAGCCCCACTCGGGTCGATCGCCGACAGCGGCGTCAACATCGACCAGCTCCGCTTTCGCTATCGCATCGAGGGCGACGCGCCCTGGAAACCGCGACAGGTCTTCGATGATGGCGCCAAGGTCTACATCCAGTTCCCGTCAGGCCTCGCGCAGAGCGAGGCGCCGCCCCTGTTCGTCATTGGCCCCGACGGCAAGTCCGCGCTCGTCAACTACCGCGTACGCGGGACCACCTACATCGTCGATCGGCTGTTTGCCGCCGCCGAGCTTCGCCTCGGCACGGCCCCACAGCGGGTCGTGCGCATTGTCCGCACGGACGCGGTCTGGCGGGAAACACGTTCATGAGCGAGACCGACCCCGCCAAAAAAGCCGAGACTGAGAAAGTCGCGCCGGAGACGCTCGAGCTGCGCGCACGGCCGCGGCCGGTGACGCGCATCAACCGCAAAGTGCTGATCGGCGGTGCAGCCGTCGTGCTAATGCTCGTCGCCTTCCTGGTTCTGGTTGCCCTGCAGCCGCCGAAGCTCCAAGTCGGCGCGCCGCGTGAACTCATCAACGTCGAGAACAAGCCTACGCCCGAGAGCCTTGCCCGGCTGCCGGCGTCGTACGACGGCGTGCGCACGGAGCGCCCATCCGAGCCGGTACGTTCGCCATCAGGCATCCCACAATTGACCGAGGTCGGAGGCGATCCCATCGACCAGGCCGAACAGTTGGAGCGCACGCGGCTCGCCCGCATGGCGGGGCAGGCGCGGGAATCCCAGGTCTTCTTCCGCCTTCAATTGAAGACACCGCTGCAGGAAAACGCGCCCCGCGCAGAGCCCGGCCTGCAATCGCGGTCGGCTCCGAGCGGCGGTGACTCTGGAGCGCTGACCGGGTTGCGCGCGGCGGACCAGGCCCGTGCGCTCGCCGCAGGCAACCTCGAGCCCACCGGCACGGACGCGACAGAGAGCCTGCGCAAGCTGACGTTCCTGCGCTCCGGTCCCGAGAAGGAGATATACAATCCGCACGGCCTACAGACGCCGGCCTCGCCGTATCAATTGATGGCCGGGACAGTCATTCCGGCGAGCCTCGTGACCGGCCTCAACTCCGATCTGCCGGGCTTCGTCATCGCCCAGGTCACAGAGAATATTTTTGATTCCGTCTCCGGTCGATTTCTCTTACTGCCGCAAGGCTCGCGCCTGATCGGCAAGTACGACAACGTCGTCGCGTTCGGCCAGGAGCGGGCGCTCGTCATCTGGCAGCGCATCATTATGCCGGATGGCTCCTCCATCGTCATCGACAGCCTGCCGGCAACGGATACAGGCGGATATGCGGGCCTTGCCGATCAGGTCAACCTTCACACCTGGCAATTGCTGAAGGGCGTCGCGCTGGCGACCGTGCTCGGCGTCGGCAGTGAGTTGGTCTTCGGCGGCCTGGGCGGTTCTGGCGACAGCGATCTCATCCGCGCGCTGCAGCTTTCAACACAGTCGACCACCAACCGTGCTGGCCAGCGCCTCATCGAGCGTCATCTCAATGTCCAGCCGACCATCACCGTGCGTCCTGGCTGGCCGCTGCGCGTCATCGTCCACAAGGACATCATCCTGCGCCCGTACCGCGGCACGACCACCCTCACCGCAAACTGATGAAGGAGAACGAAAAGCATGGCCGTCATCGGAATTTTCTCAGCTGTCAACGACGGCTACGCCGGCACCATCCGGACGATCACAATGAACGCGCGGGTGAAGATTGTCGCCAATGACCGCAAGGAGACGGAAGGCGCACCAGACTTCCGCGTCATGCTGAGCGCGACCGAGATCGGAGCGGCATGGCGTCGGATCAAGCAGGGCACCGATCAGAGCTACCTGCGTGTGCGTCTCGACGATCCAGGCTGGCCGCAGCCGATATGGGCCAACCTGACAGAGGCTGCAGACGACGGCACGGCCCGGCTGATCTGGCGCCGCGATAAACCATAGGGAACCTGAGCCAATGTCTTCCCCCGATGCGCTTAAGCGCGACCTTCACCGGTCATCGCCAAACGGATCGCGCATCCACCAGCGCCCTCGCCTCGAGGACTATCCACTCCACACGTCGGAGAAACTGCGCTTCGCCGACACCGACTGCAACGGACACATCTCCAATGCCGTGTTTGCCGTCTGCTGCCAGAACGCGCGCATGGAACTCCTGCACGATCCCCACCGTGTACCAATACCGATCAACACTCAGTTCGTGATCGCACGGCTCGAAATCGATTTCCTCGGCGAGATGCATTGGCCGGGCCAAGTCGTGATCGGCTCGCGATGTGACCATGTCGGCCGCTCCTCGCTGCTGATGACCCAGGCGCTCTTCATCGATGGGCGTTGTGTCTCCAATGCCAGATCGACGGTCGTCCTCATGGATCGCGCGACGCGGCGCGCAGCGCCTCTGCCACCGGAGACGACCCTTGCGCTCCGCGGGTTCTGCGCGCCTCCGAAGAGCAATGGGGCGGTGCAGTCGCACTGGCCGGGACAAGAGGAGTAGTCGGCATGGCCATTGCGGTTTCACCGGCCCGCGCCTCGTACCTGTGCCCTTCCTTCGGGCACGCCGCTCATCAGGACGGCGCGATGCCGCGCATCCTGAGCAAGCCGGCGGCCGTTCGAGCAAAGACAACCGATGGCGATCCCGCCTGGCGTGTTGTCGCGACCGTCCTGCTGCCATTCGCTGCCGGCTACTATCTCAGCTATGTCTTTCGCACCATCAATGCCCTGATCTCCGGCCTACTTGCTACCGAGTTCGGCCTCTCCGCCGCCGACCTTGGCTTGCTCACGGCCGTGCTCTTCCTGACGTTCGGTGCCGTTCAGCTGCCGCTCGGCGCCTGGCTCGATCGCTTCGGACCGCGACGAGTACAAGCTGCGCTCCTCTCCATCGCGGCGATTGGCGCCACAATCTTCGCCTGCGCGCCCAATCTCCTATGGTTGATCCTCGGGAGAGCCTTGATCGGTCTGGGTGTCGCCGGCGCACTGATGGGAGGCTTGAAGGCCATCGTTCTATGGTGGCCGGCCGAACGCGTCGCTCTAGCCAACGGCTGGCTCATCACCTTGGGCGCACTCGGCGCTGTTACGGCGACAGTGCCGGCCGAGATGCTGATCGCGTCGATCGGGTGGCGTGGACTGTTCCTGCTCCTGGCAGCTCTAGCTGCCATCGCCGCCGTGCTGATCCAGCGTTTCGTGCCGGAGCGTCCTGCGCGAGGTCCAGACGAGGCGATCGGTGCAGGCACGACCATTCGCGCCATCTATCGGGATGCAAGGTTTTGGCGTCTCGCACCCCTCTCCGCGACCACCATCGGTTCGGCGTGGGCATTGCAGGGCCTATGGGCCGGACCGTGGCTTGCCGATGTCGAGGGGCTGCCACGCCACGATGTCGTGATGCACCTGCTGTGGATGGCAGTCGCGCTATGCGCGTCCGCGCTCATTATCGGTATAGCCGGCGATCGGCTTCGCCGGCGCGGCGTTTCCTTATCAACCACCTTTGCTATCGCGACCAGCCTTGCCCTACTGGCGCAGCTCGCACTGGTCCTGCGCTGGCCCATCCCAACGTGGCTGCCGTGGATCGCGATCGCGGGTATCGGCGCCGGGACCGTCTTGAGCTATGCCATCGTGGCGGAACTTTTCCCGAAATCGGCATCGGGCCGCGCCAGCGGCGCCCTCAATCTCCTCCATATCGGCTGTGCGTTCTTGGTGCAGCTGGGCACTGGCTTCGTCGTGGATATTTGGCCGATGGAGGCCGGGCGGCATCCGCCGGTGGCTTATCAGACCGCGTTTGGCATCAATCTCACTCTGCAGGTCGCTTCGTTTCTGTGGTTTGTGCGACCGAGGCGACGTCCGGTCTTTGCCAATGGCCTTCAGGTCCATCCCATTCATCCGCTCGCCGCGACACTTGGCGTGCCGTGCGCAAACGCGACGCCCTATCTTAAAGCGCGCCTGGATTGGTGCTCCCGAGAGAGAATCGCAGAACACCAGACATCGGCGTGGCGCTCGGCGGCGCTGCTCTCGGTCGTGACCATGGCCGCCATCGTGTGGTCGCTTGCAATGCCTCTCTTGACGTGCCCGACGCCACCACACCTCCCTCGGCCAAAGGCGAACACAAACGAGAATGCTGGCGCAGTTGCTGAGCAGGCACTGCTGCACCGAAGGCAGCAATTTTGATTCCAACAATCAGGAAGGATCAATCATGACAACGACCACTGACCGAGACATCGGCACGACAGCCTCGCCGCTACAATCTTCATTGCCAAGCGCGCAATCCCTTCGGCTCATCACGAGATCAGAGCTGCTCGCTATAGTCCCGTACACCCCCCAACACATCTTGCGCCTAGAGAAGCGCGGACTGTTCCCGCGTCGGATCCAGGTCGGACCGAACCGCGTAGCATGGCTCCTTTCGGAAGTTGAAGAATGGGTGGCAGCGCGCGTCTTTGAGCGTGATACGTCTGGTCAACAGCGGGAGCGACAGGGACGTTAGACTATCCTCGAACACCCTATCGCGATGGTCTTGGTGCTGGGCATAGGAGGGGAGCCAGCGAGAACCCGGGAAGATCGAGTGACCGCATCGGCGAATATAAACAGTTGCGGGTAGGAACGCAGGCAAGCGCCGCCCTTCACAACTACAGCCACATCCGGTAGAAGTCGTTCCCAACGCGAATACTGACCCTTTTTTGACCCTTTCGTACGATGAAAAGTGGGATAAGTTATTGAAATCGCGGGTGTAGCTCAATGGTAGAGCAACAGCCTTCCAAGCTGATGACGAGGGTTCGATTCCCTTCACCCGCTCCAATCTCCGGCACCTAGCCGAAATTGATGGCACCACAGCCCCAACCGCACCATTCCGCTTGCCCCAACTCGCGTGAACGGGCTTGGAGATGCCATCCGGCAAGCCTAACGGGTGGTTTCAAATGAGCGACACTTCCTCGGCCAAGGTCGTCATTTGCGGCGCAGGCCTGGCCGGCGTATCCGCAGCCTACTATCTCGCTGTCGAGCACGGCCTGCAAAACGTGGTCGTCATCGAGCGTGATAATCCGCTTTCACTCACCTCCGACAAATCGACGGAAGCCTACCGCAACTGGTGGCCCGGTCCCGATCGCGCCATGACCCAGTACATGAACCACAGCATCGACCTCATGGAGGGAATCGCGCGGGCGACGGGCAATCGCATCAACATGAACCGTCGCGGCTACCTCTTCGCGACCGCGGATGCGGCACGGATTCCCTTTCTGAGGACAGCCGCATCCCTGGCCGAGACGCGAGGCGGCGGGCCGGCACGATATCATGAGACGGCGTCGAGCGCCTATGTGCCGTCACCAATGCACGGCTTCGATTTGCCCCTCACCGGTGCCGACGTCATCACCAACGCCAACCTGATCCGCCGTGAGTTCCCCTTTCTCGCACCCGAGACTTTGGCCGTCGTGCACGCGCGGCGCGCCGGCTGGCTGAGCGCGCAACAACTCGGCATGCATATGCTCGAGGCCATACGCGAGTGCGGGGTGAAAGTTCTGCGCGGCGAGGTCGTCGGCGTCGATACGACCGGCGGGCGCGTTCGCTCGGTTCATCTAGAACAGGACGGCGCGCGCCAGACGCTCGAGGCGAGCCACCTCGTGCTCGCGGCCGGTCCCATGTTGAAAGGTGCCGCCGGGCTCATCGGTGTGGACCTGCCGATCTTCGCCGAGCGCCATTTCAAGGTCTCATTCCCCGATCCGCAGGGCGTCATGCGCGCTGCTCCCATGCTCATCTGGCTTGACGATCAGTATTTGCCCTGGAGCGATGACGAGCGCGCGGCGCTAGCCGAGGACGAGGAGACACGTCGGCTGCTCGAGAAATTCCCGTGGGGCGCGCACGGGCGTCCGGAAGGGAGCGGCACGCACGCGTCGTTCCTCGTGCTCTTCAACTATACGCATGGGCCGAGTGATGTCGTCTTCCCATTGCCGGAACCTCCCTACTATGCGGAGATCGCGCTGCGCGGCATGGCGACCATGGTGCCGGGGCTCAAGGCCTATATCGAGAAGTCGGGCCGCCCCTTCATCGATGGCGGCTACTATGTGAGAACGCGCGAAAACCGGCCACTGATCGGACCATTGCCGGTGGAAGGCGCTTATGTGTCGGGCGCATATTCGGGCTTTGGCGTGATGGCCGCGTGCGCTGGCGGCGATCTCATTGCGCGACACATCACCGATTGCCGGCTGCCGGACTATGCGCCGGCCTTCGATTTCTCGCGCTATCAGGATGCCGACTATCGCGCGTTGCTCGACAACTGGGGTGATGACGGTCAACTTTGAACAGCAGACACGCGCGATTACCGCTTGCCGCCGAATGCGCCTGCGCGTTCAGCGTAGAAGCTCTGCCGCGAGACGGACGAAATCTCGCCCCGCCTTTGCCGCGCGAATCGCGTGTCGTGGGCGCCATGCAGACGCACACGTCGAAGCTCGCCGAGAAACTGCTGGTCATCTACGAAATGGACGGCCGTGAAGCCGTCGAGCAGTATGCGCGCCGGAACGGCATACCGCTTGCGGTCTGCAGCAAGATCATCTCGGACTATGAGGTGGCGCGGGGCCTACGGGCGCTTGCTACCGGAAGCCCGGCGTCATAATTGCGCTTGGCGGCGGCGAAGATCATTTCGCCTTGATGCTCACGCCCGGCACGTTGATTTCAACGCCCGGCTGCTGACTCTCCCAAAAGAGATAGCCCAAAACAGCCACTGCCACGGCCAGCACGGCAATCATCACATTCTTGGCGTCCATTGTTCCCCTCTCATGCCTTCAGTCATTCGACCAACTTAAACGCGCCAGCATTGAGTTGGGTTCCCTGCCGGCTCAGTACGCGTAACGGCAGCCCTCGATGGTGGGCTTGCCTTCGGACGCGCGGCGTATTTTCAGCGACGATTGTCGCGAAGTCTGAATATATTCGCGGGCACTCGATTGGCCTAAGCTCGGCCTCTTCGGGCGAAATCGCAGCACGGGAATAACAAGTATGGTCGCACGCCTCATGGAGGGCTTTCCGCCCGCGCCACAATCCCAGGTAACGCTCGCGAACTGGCGACAGACGCCGTTCAATCAATGGGCCTTCCATCATGTACGTGAGATCATAGCGAGCGCCGATATCCCCCACGATCCGAGCGGCGTTCGGGAGCTGAAACCTGCGCCACGCGATCTCGGCCACCTGCCGGTGCCGATGCCCGACGGCAGGACACTCCCCTTCAGCCAATTCATCGATGCTTCAAGCACTGACGGCATTGTCATCCTGCACAAGAGTGCACTTTTCTTCGAGCAGTACGGCAACGGCATGACCGCACGCTCGCCGCACATTCTCATGTCCGTCAGCAAGTCCATGCTCGGGCTACTCGCCGGCGTCCTTGCCGGACAGCGCGTGCTTGATGTCGAGCGACTGGTGACGGACTATGTCCCCGAGGTCGCGCGGACAGCCTATGCGGGCGCGACGGTGCGGCAATTGCTCGACATGCGCACAGGCCTCGTCTTCGACGAGAACTATCTCGCCACCGAAGGTCCCATCATCGAGTATCGCAAGTCGACGGGCTGGAACCCGCTGGCGCCGGACGAAGCGCCATCGGATTTGCGCAGTTTCTATCGTCATCTCACCGAGGCGGATCGTCCGCACGGCGGGCGCTTCCACTACATCTCCGTCAACACGGACCTGCTCGGCTGGATCATCGAGCGTGCGGCGGGAAGGCGCTATGCCGATCTCATGAGCGATCTCATCTGGCAGCCCATGGGCGCCGCAGAGAGCGCCTACATCACGGTCGATCGCCTCGGTGCGCCGCGCTGTGCCGGCGGCATGTGTACGACGACGCGCGATCTCGCCCGCGTCGGTCAGCTCATTCTGGAGCGCGGCGCGCGCGGTACGCGGCAGATCATTCCCGAGAGCTGGATTGCCGACATCCTGAAGGATGGCGATCCCGCGGCATGGAATGCCAGCTCGTTCGTCGAGTACTTCCCTGGCCTCGACATGCACTATCGCGCGAAGTGGTACGTCGAGCGTGGCAGCGCGCCGCTGCTCTTCGGATACGGCATCCACGGCCAGAACCTTTTCATCGATCCGGCCAATCAGATTGTGATGGCGAAGTTCTCGTCGCAAGCGCCACCCATGGACGCCGATCTCATGGGCGCGACACGCGCCGCCGTCATGGCCGTGCGGAACGCGTTGAGTGGATAATTGGAGAGGCGAGCCTCAGAACGCGTATTCCTCGAAGACGCGGCGGACATCGCCCTTCCACGGCCCGTGGTAGGATTCGAGCAATTGCTCGGCGATCGTGCGGCCCGAGGCAACGATCTCCTCGACGGGCGCCAGGTATTCCCGCTCGTCGAGCCCGGATGCATTCTTTCGCGCCCGTGCAGCAAGCCCGCCGCGCGCAATCGCTACGGCTTCGCGCGCGATCTCCAAAACCTTGCCGTTGCGGAAAGGTGTCTTGAGCGCGAGCCCAGGCACACCATCGCGCAGGGCCTGTCGCTCCTCCGCCGTCCAGTCCTTGACCAGCGACCACGCCGCATCGAGCGCCGCTTGGTCGTAGAGCAGTCCTACCCAGAAGGCCGGCAACGCGCAGATGCGGCGCCAGCGCCCGCCGTCGGCGCCGCGCATCTCGAGGAAGCGCTTCATTCGCACTTCGGGAAAGAGCGTGGTCAGGTGATCGGACCAGTCGTCAATGGTTGGCCGCTCGCCGGGCAGCGCCGCGAGCTTGCCATTCATGAAATCCCGGAATGAAGCGCCGGCGACATCGATGTATTCGCCATCGCGATAGACGAAGTACATGGGCACATCGAGCGCGTACTCCGCGTAACGCTCGAAGCCCATGCCGTCCTCGAAGACAAACGGCAGCATACCTGTGCGCCGCTTGTCAGTATCGCGCCACACCTCGCTGCGCATGGACAGAAAGCCGTTCGGCTTGCCTTCCGTGAAGGGCGAAGCTGCGAAGATCGCGGTCGCGACCGGCTGCAGCGCCAGCGAGACGCGCAGCTTCTTGACCATGTCGGCTTCGCTACCGAAGTCGAGGTTCACCTGGATCGTTGCCGTGCGATACATCATGTCGAGACCGCCCTTGCCGACTTGCGGCATGTAGCGTGTCATGACGGCATAGCGCCGCTTCGGCATGCGCGGGGTCTCTTCACGCGTCCATGTTGGCGAGAAGCCGAGTCCGAGGAAGCCGACGCCGAGGTCCTTGCCGATCGCGCTCACCTGGTCGAGATGCTGCTGCGTCTCGTCGGCGACTTCATGAAGCGTCACGAGCGGGGCGCCGGATAGTTCGAATTGCCCGCCGGGCTCCAGCGACACCGTGGCCGGCGGCTCGCCATCCGGCCGCTTGAGCGCGATGATGTTCTCGCCCTCGATGATCGGCAGCCAGCCATAGCGCGTGATCAGCCCTTCCAGGATAGCGCGGATGCCGCGCGGTCCTTCATAAGGAACGGGGCTCAGGTCATCGGTGTGAAAGACGATCTTCTCGTGCTCGGTGCCGATGCGCCATTGTTCGGCCGGCTTACAGCCCGCGGCAATCCAATCGACGAGATCGGCGCGCGAGCGCACGATCGCTGAGGGGGCTCCGTCCTGGCGAGTGGACATTCGACGTTTCCTCGTGAGCCTGGCCGTGCCACCTGGGCGCGCGGCGTGTTGCCGTCTTATGGCCGACCGGACGGCCCTGAAACAAGTGGCGAATTTAACCCGGGCAGCGGGAGCCGTATGGGCGTGTTCCCTGCTTCGGCCCCCCTGGCCTCCAGCCGCCGGGCGGCGAATATGCGCCGGATGAAGCGCACCGGGCAGAGCGACCGAAGCATGTCACGGGCGCGTTGGACGCACAGCCGCAGGCGCCAAAACCGAGATTGCAGCGGCTCTTTATGGGGCTACCCTGCTACACAATGAGAATGGGCGCCCGAGGGCGCCCATTCTGAACTTTCGGCCTGAGTGATCCCCTCAGTAGCGGTAGTGATCGCCCTTGTATGGCCCCGCCTGCTTGACGCCGATATAGGCCGCCTGATCGGGGCTGAGCTTGGTCAGCTTCGCGCCCACCTTGGCGAGGTGGAGCATGGCCACCTTCTCATCGAGATGCTTCGGCAGCACGTACACTTCCTTCTTGTACTTGCCGTCCTTGTTGTTGGCGAAGAGCTCGATCTGGGCCAGCGTCTGATTGGTAAACGACGCCGACATGACGAAAGAGGGGTGGCCCATCGCGTTACCGAGATTCACGAGACGACCCTGGCTCAGCAGGATGATGCGGTTGCCACCGGGGAACTGGATCTCGTCGACCTGGTCCTTGATATTAGTCCACTTGAAGTTCTTGAGGCCCGCGACCTGAATCTCGTTGTCGAAGTGGCCGATGTTGCAGACGATCGCCCGGTCCTTCATCCCCTTCATATGCTCGACGGTGATGATGTCCTTGTTGCCCGTCGCGGTGACGTAGATGTCGGCGCGCGGCAGGGCATCCTCAATCGTCACGACCTCGTAGCCCTCCATCGCCGCCTGCAGGGCGCAGATCGGGTCGATCTCGGAGACGAGCACGCGGCAACCGGCCTGACGCAGCGAGGCCGCCGAGCCCTTGCCGACGTCGCCGTAGCCCGCAACGAACGCCACCTTGCCGGACATCATGACGTCCGTTCCACGGCGAATGCCGTCGACGAGCGACTCACGGCAGCCATAGAGATTGTCGAACTTCGACTTCGTCACGCTGTCATTGACGTTGATTGCGGGCCAAAGCAGCGTGCCGGCCTTCTGCATCTCGTAGAGGCGATGCACGCCCGTCGTCGTCTCCTCGGAGACGCCTTTGATGGATGCGGCGATCGCGCCGAACCAGCACTTCGGCTTCTCCTTGATGCAGCGCTTGATGAGCGCGAACAGGATCTCCTCTTCCTCGGAGCCGGCCTTGTCCAGGAACGCCGTGTCGCCCTTCTCGGCGCGCACACCGAGATGGATGAAGAGCGTGGCGTCGCCGCCGTCATCGAGGATCATGTTCGGATAGCCGCCGCCGTGCCAGTCGAACAGCTTGGCGGTATAGTCCCAATACTCGATCAGCGTCTCGCCCTTGACCGCGAAGACCGGCGTTCCAGCGGCTGCAATCGCGGCAGCCGCATGGTCCTGCGTCGAGTAGATGTTGCAGGAGACCCAGCGCACGTCGGCGCCCAGCGCCTTCAGCGTTTCAATCAGCACGCCCGTCTGGATGGTCATGTGCAGTGAGCCGGCAATGCGCGCGCCCTTCAGCGGCTGCTTCGGGCCGTACTCCGTGCGCGTCGCCATGAGGCCCGGCATCTCGCTCTCGGCTATGGAGAGCTCCTTGCGACCGAACTCAGCCAGGCTGATGTCCTTGACGATGTAGTCCTTCGTGCTCATGGGGCGCCTTTCTCGGGCTGAGGATGGCCTGGAACCCGGTGCACCGGCTGCACTTCGGGAGCGCAAGCGCAGCCACTGGGCCCTGAATTGACGGGCGTTGTATAGCGGCAGAGGCACGCTCTCGCAAGGAGCATATAAAGAAATCTTTATGTCTTTCTGCGGGTACTTGACGCAGCCCCTCGCCTCGGGCGAGCTTGCGCGCGGTTACTCCCTGGAGAGGCCCCTCGCGTGATCGCCTTCGACATCACCAAGCCGCTCCTGGTCTTTGGCGGCCCTTATTCCAATCTCCAGGCCACCCAGGCCCTACGCGGATGCGCCCAGGCGCTCACCATCCCCGCCGTCAACGTGATCTGCACGGGCGACATCGTGGCCTACTGCGCGGCCCCCGAGGAAACGGCCCGGCTCATTGCCGAATGGGGCTGCCACGTCATCCAGGGGAACTGCGAGCAGCAGCTCGCCGTCGCGGCCGAGGACTGCGCCTGCAATTTCGAGGACGGCACCGAGTGCGCCGCCCTCGCCAAGGGCTGGTACCCCTATGCCAACGCCCGCTTGAGCGACGACATGCGCGCGTGGATGAGCGGCCTCCCCGAGACACTCCGCTTCACCTACGCGGGTCGGACATTCCGCGTCGTTCACGGCGGCACGGCCGTGGTCAATCGCTGGGTCTTTCAATCCGAGCGCGATGTGCTGGCCGAAGAAGTCGCGCTGAGCGGTGCCGACATCACCATCGCCGGCCATTCGGGCATTCCCTACTTGAGGCGCGTCGGCGGTCGCGTGTGGTTCAATCCAGGCGTGATCGGAATGCCGGCAAATGATGGCACGGCAGATGTCTGGTACGGCCTCATCCGCGAGATCGATGGAGAGATGGTGCTCTCGACACACCGCCTCGCCTATGACCACCACAGCGCTGCCGCCGCCATGCGCCGCTCAGGGCATGCAAACGGCTATGCGCGCACGCTGATCACGGGCCTCTGGCCGAGTCTCGATATCCTGCCGCCCGCCGAGCGCGAAGCCACGGGAAAGCGTATTCGGCCGCGGACAATGCGGATTGGTGCAGGCACCGCAGCGAAATCGCGCGCCGAGTCCGAGGCGGCGTAGCTACTTCTTCTTGACCTTTGCCTTCTTCACGGCGGGTTTGCGCTCGGGCAAGGATTGGGCAATCGAAGCCGTCGCGATCGGGTTCGCGACTTCCAGCTCACTGCACTCTGCCGATCCCGTCTTCGCCCAGCGGGCGACGTCGGCACGCATCGTCTGCGCCACGTCATCCGGCATGCGGCGGTTCTCGGTGACGAGGTTCGTGCCCCCGCCTTCGCGCGTCATCGTGACGATGAACACCTTGCCGCCGCGCGGGCTCGGCTGATCGGGCGTACGAATGTGGGCAGCCACTTCGGCGGCCCCGCCCTCGCTCTCGGGTTCGAGCTTGCCCTCGAAGACATGGGTCTTCTCGAGCGGCTTGCCCGTGGCGAACCAACAGGCCTTAGCGCCGCGGGCAACACGCGAGTAGATCTCGCTCGTGCCTTCGGCGTGTGTACTGCTGTGGTTGGCTGAGAAGTTACTTGGGGTAATGGCAGCCGTCAGGCTTTCCGTCTTGAGAATGCTCGTGCCTTCGCAGCCGGTGAGCAAAAGCACGGCGAGACACGCGAGCGCGCCACGCAGTCGTACCGCCTTCCGCCACTCTCGTCTCACGAAACCCACCCTCGTAGTCGCTGGGCCCAAGCCCCCGATGCCCCGAAGCCCGTTCCGACGATTCCAGAGCTGGCCCAGCCTGACAAGTGCGGTAATGCCGCTGTAGATAACGCATTCCCGCCCCGACGGCCGCCTATCGTGGCAGTTGCGCGACCAAACTCGACAGGTGCGCGCACGTGGCGTAAAGGCGGGGTACACTGCGTTCCGTGCCAGGGAGGCAACCATGTCGTCATTCAAAGGTCTGCTGCTGACGAAGGGAGAGGCTGGCCCAAAGGCCGCGTGGACGGATCTCACGGACGCCGATCTCATGGACGGCGATGTGACCGTGCGGGTCTCGCACTCGACGATCAACTACAAGGACGGCCTCGCGATCACTGGCCGGGCACCCGTGGTGCGGCGCTGGCCGATGATTCCCGGCATCGATTTCGCCGGCGACGTCATTGCATCGGGCAATCCCGCGTTCAAGGTCGGCGACGCAGTCATCCTGAATGGCTGGGGCGTTGGCGAGACGCACCTCGGCGGATATGCGCAGCACGCGCGCGTCCGCGCCGATTGGCTGGTGCCGCGTCCCGCCGCGTTCACTGCGGCGCAGGCCATGGCGATCGGCACGGCGGGCTACACTGCCATGCTGTGCGTGCTAGCGCTCGAGCGCAACGGCATCACGCCAGACCGCGGCCCGGTCCTCGTCACGGGCGCGGCGGGCGGCGTCGGCTCGGTCGCCATCGCGCTGCTTGCGAAGCTTGGCTACACGGTCATCGCCTCGACGGGCCGCGCATCGGAGACCGACTATCTCAAGGGTCTCGGCGCACGCGAGATCATGGACCGCGCCGAGCTAACCGGAAGCGCGCGGCCGCTCGGCAAGGAGCGTTGGGCCGGCGCTGTCGATGTCGTTGGCTCGAACACACTCGCCAATGTCATCTCGATGACAAAGTACGACGGCTGTGTCGCCGCCTGCGGGCTCGCGCAAGGCATGGATTTCCCGTCGTCCGTGGCGCCGTTCATTCTGCGCGGCGTGACGCTCGCGGGCATCGACAGCGTGATGGCGCCGAAGGCACGCCGCCTCGAAGCTTGGACACGCCTCGCCCACGATCTTGACATCGCGAAGCTTGATGCACTCACGATCACGCGGCCGATCGCCGATGCAGTGGCCCTCGCGCCGGAAATTCTCGCCGGCAAGGTGCGTGGCCGCGTCGTGCTCGAAATCGGATAGCGAATGGCCCCGCCTGCGGCTCCTGCCGGCCAGTTTCGCACGCGCCTCAAGGTGCTTTTCGCGGCGGCAGCACCGAAGGCTGTCATCCTGCGTCGCGGGCCGCGCACATACTGGCGGCTCATCACCTGGGACCTCCGCCGCGATGTCTTCACGCCGGGCCAATGGATGCGCGGCCTCATCAGGCTGTGCGATCTCTCGCCATCGGGCAACAAACTGATCTACTGGGCCGCGCAGCATCACACGTCCGCGCCGTGGCGGATTTCCGGAAAGCCCCCGCCGGGCCGGCCTTATGACGCGCTGACGGCGCTAGCCGCCAAACCGCCGCGCCCCGGCCGCCGCATCCCGCGCTACATGCGGGGATCCTACCAACAGCCGCAGGCCAGGCCGGCGCGCATGGAAGGCACGTGGACAGCAGTATCGACGCCGCCCTACTTCACAGCACTGGCGCTTTGGCCGGCTTTCGGCCATTGGACCGGCGGCGGTCTTTTCCAGGACGACCGCAGCATTCTGGTGCAGGAGCCGGAATCGCGCATGGTGCCGATCGAGAACGTGCCCATCCCACGAGCAATGCGCATCGGCTGCTGGTTCGGCTCGGGACATGGGCTCAATCCCTCGGCGCACGGTCCCTCGGAGGGCGTAAACCTCGCAAGCGGCCCCTTCTGGCAGGCGCTCACTGAAGCGGGCGCATCCTGGATCGAGTGGGTGCACGTTGATCCGCCCAACGACCTGCTTTTTGCTTGTGACGGATGCATCTATCGCCTGCCCAACTGGCGGAATGTGGATGCGACCGACTACTTGCGGACGGCGAAGCGGATCGCCGACTTCCGCGACATGCACTTCGAGGCCGTTCAGGCACCGCCCGAAGCCATGCAGTGGTGATCAAGCGCCGGCCAGACGAGTCCAAAGTCCCGACCAGCCCCCGGGGCCGAGCATGAAGCCGGCATTGGTCGCAAACAGCAGCACGCATAGCGCGGCGAGCAGGGCCCGCTTTGCCGGAAAGCGCGACGCAGTGTACGGCACGAGCAGAATGAGCCAGTGCACGATGGTGACCGCCGGGCTGAACAGGAGTGGCTCTGACGGATTGAAGATGAAGAAGAACACAGCGCGCCCCAAGCCGTAAGCCGCAAGGGGCAGCAGGAGCTGACCTCCGGGTCCGGGGTCTACGCCGCCCCGACGCAGCAGCAGGCCAGCAATCGCTATCACCGCAATGAGGAGAAGCGTGGCGAGCGCGATCGGCGAGGCGAGATAAGCCGAGAGGGTCGGCTCGAAGTAACCGCCAACATGAGCCCACTGCAAAGCCTGCGGCGTCGGCGCCACGATGTTGAAGAAGAACCAGTTCGCGATGAAGCCATGCAGGCTCGCGAGACCGTAGTCGTTCTTCGCGATGTAGTAGAGCAGCATATTGAAGTGCGACTGGCCTTCGACATATTTGCTCTCCGGAATGAGCCAGCCATTGACGAAGACTTCCAGCACGAACCACGAGACGAGAACCACAGGCACGTGCGCGGCGAGCCACCGTAGGCGCCGCCAGTCGGAGCCTTGCCTCAGCAGCACATCGACAACAGGCACCGCGAGCAGGCAAGCGGAGACGATCTCATTGAGGCAAGCGAGCGCAAGCATCACGCTCAGCATGACTGCGGCGGCGAGGCTCCGACGCTGGCGAAATCGTACATAGGCGGCAATGTACAGTACAGATAGCGTCGCGGTGACGATCTTGGACTCCGGGATGCCTGAGAAATACCAAACGCCGAGCGAGCTGGCGTAAAGGGCGCCGCCGAGAAGCACATAACCTCTCGGCAGCAGCACCGTGAAAATTGACATGGCCGCCCAGACACCGAGAGCGCCGACCGCCGCAAAAAAGGCCTTGAGGATGGTTGCCGGCGCGAGCCATGGAGCGAGTGGCAAAAAGAGCTTCATCCACGCGTATCCGAGCGTCGTCGTCACGGGATGAAAGCGTGCGGCGCGATGATGGATGCCAAGATCTGCCAGGACGGCATAGAAATTTGCATCGGCACCGAAGTGCCCTGCCGCGTAGCGCGACGCAAGCATAACGGCCGTGAGCCAATAGACCCCAAATGCGATGGCCGTTAGCGAGAGAATACCGACCGTAAGCGCGCTGCTTTCCGCTTTCTTCTCAGCAATCTTGGTTCCCAGCGCCGCCGGCTGTGAGCCAAAGTCGTAAGGCGCTTGGTCGTTCATTCTTTCATCCCGGAGCCGGCCCCCCAAGGCCCGACCATTCTTGCGAAGGCAACCACAGCACCGCGATCGGCCAAGAGACCGAGATGCCTGGCGCAAGCCTGCTTTCGGAAACGAGCGCCTTGGCGAGAGAAACATGAATGTCAGCAAAACGAAACCTTCTTCTCCCACACTAACCGAGGTCGTATTACCAGCGACATCTCGCCGCCCGGTTGCAGAATTGATACGCCGATGGCGGGACTAGGTCCGCGCAAGCCATCCGAGGCACTCTCGATTCGAGCGGCGCACATTCGAGGTGTGGCGTCGCTATAGGGATATCGACGCGCCGACATGCATCAGAACTATCTCGATGCCATAAAGACCTTCGAGGGCTTCACACCGAAAGCCCAGTGGGACTATGCGCAGTTCACCAACGGCTACGGGACCAAGGCGCTCTACCCGGGTGAAGCCGTCTCGCCGGAGGAGGCGGAGCGGCGCTTCGCCTCGGAGATCGCAGCCGCGCGCAATATCGTAGAGAAGCACGCCGCCGGCTGGGACGAGGGCACGAAGGCTGCGCTCACCTCCCTGACGTTCAATGCCGGCACCCGCTGGATCAACAGCGGGCTCGGCGAGGCCGTGCGCAACCAGGATATCGAGGGCGTCAAGCAGAGCTTCCTCCAATACACGAAGGCCGGCGGCGAGGTCCTGCCCGGTCTCGTGCGGCGACGGCTCGCCGAGTTCGACTGGATCGGCAGCGGCGCAGCACCGAGTGGTGCCATCCCCACAGCCAAGCCGACCGATCCCATGGTTGCAGCCGCGCCCGCCGCAGTGCCTCTTACCGCTCCCCTTCAGTCCGCCGCCGTAAACGCACCGTCGACCAGTAGCCCGCAGTTCGAGCCAGCCCAACGAGCCGTGACGGCACTTATCGAGGACAGCGGCGCAACGGCGACGGTCGAGAGCAACGACGCGCGCTCCGCTCAGAACCTTTCCATGCTCGTCTCGCTGATGTTCGATCTTCAGATGCGATCCGCGCTCGCCGACCCGCTGAAGTCGTCAGAACCACGCTCCGAGCGCCAGGAGCGCACGGCCTGATCCAGCCGTTAACACCTGGCTAACCATGGCTCGACAATTACCGCGTGCTTAGCGGTTTCTAAGCGTCAGGCCGGCACTATGGCCGGCATGATCGACGAGAAGAAATACGAGCGCATCATGCAGCGCATTGCCCAACTCGGCATATGGCTCGAGGAGGAGGCACCGTATGCGCTCGCCGATCAGCGGCATCTCGACCCGCACACACCCGAACAGGCCTACTGGCACCTCGGCTATCACCGCGGTCTCAGCGACATGCTCTCGTTTCTCAAAGACCGAACTGAAGACAGTGAGGGCACTGCCAGTCCGTCCCACGTTGCCGGGCAGGATGAATGATGGTCGAGGGTGGCCTGAGCTCGTGAAAGAGCGCGCATTCCTCCAGAAAAGCCTCACGCGCATTTCCCAATACGGCGTACTTGAACATCGTGCTCGACCCGATCAGCTCGCTTAGACGCGCACGCACGTCATAGTCGTCCCGTCCGACGCTCTGCACCCGAAAGCGCCCCTCGCGATCGACGTAGCCGAGGGTGAATATGCCTGTCCTTGCCTTGGGCAGCACGCGCTGCACGGAGTCGAAGGAGAGGGCGTGTGGGCCTTTCATCAACGTCGTCATTCGAATGTACCCAAGGGGCTTCCAATTCCTATTTTGCGGGCTGGCAGCGTACCGCGTCGTGGGCGAGGAAATTCATGCTCTCGACAAAGACCTGACCGAACAGTGGGCGGCCGATGCGCGCATTCGCCTTTGCAACGGCCCGCTCGATGAGCTTGTCGAGATCGATGATCTTCAGCGCTGAAAAGTCGAGATCTTCTTCCTGATAGACCGTCCCGAAAATCGCCTCGCTCGCATAGAGGATCAGCGTGTCCTTGTCCTTGCGGACGGCGCTCGCCGGCGCGGAGAATGCATAGCGTCCGATCACGTAGCCTTGGATCTTGCCGGCCCGCACGACCGGCACCGAAATGGGATCGATCCTCACCACCTCGGTCTTCTCGGCGGGATCCTCGGCGGCGGACGGCTTGCTGTGGGAAAACTGCATGGCGGCATAGCTGCCACTGAGCGTCGCGATCACGACCACGAACCCGAGAAGCAGCATCCGAATCATATGCGCGCTCCCTTGCGCGCGATTTCGCTCGAATAGGTGCCGTCAGCCGTCGACTGTTCGATGGCCTCACCGATCAGCGAGGAGATTTCGTAGACGGCGTCCATGTGCCGCCGCAGCATACGTTCGTTCGCAGCAAGTTCCGATGAGAGCGCTGCGAGACGCTGTCGCACGCGCTCGGTCGGCATCTTCCCCTCGGCGACCTTCACGAGCTTCCCGAGCTCCAGGGCCAGATGACTCTTCCGTGCGACCAGCGCACTGAAGTCTGCACCCTCGGGACGCGCGATCAGCGCCCTTTCTTCCCGCACGACGTCGCTGATCAGATCAGCCAGGTGAAGTATGGCCTCCATGATCCGGGTGCTTTCGAGCGCGGGGGCTTCAGCCGCGGCATGTCGTGTGATTTTGCGACCCTGTTCTTGCGCGTACATCAACGTCCACCTCCATTTGGCTCAGTCTTGCCGCCATTGGCCGGCGGCGGCGCTGTCGCTGTATTTGCCGGTTCGTCAGGCAGCAGTTTCAGCCGCCCGCTCGATGCAATCTGCTCTGCAAGCTTCTCGGCCATCACCGATTGCCAGAGTTTGCCGGCCGAGCCCGTGCCGAAGAGCTTCGTATTCTCCTTCGGCAGCATCGAGCCGATGAAGGCCTGCAGCGCGAAGGCTTCGAAGGACTTGCGCGCCTTCGCGGCATTCTTAGCTCTGACAGCCTCCGCTCCCGGCGCTGTATCCACGCTCGGGGCCGCTGCCTTTGCCTGCTCTTCTGCTGCCTTGCGGACGACCGTCTCGAAAGGCGCGATCTCGCCCGCACGCTTCACGGTCGTTGTGAAGGCCGATTGCCCCACCGGTGCGCCGACACTCGACGTCCCAACGTCGGCGGCGCCAACAAGCCGCGCTATGCCTTGCAGATCAATCGCCATTCTGTGCCGTGACTACCCGCGTTCGCGAGGCCCGGTTGCCGGTCGGCAACCGCACCTCTCCCGGTCCCCATAGTGGCGCGGCGACCTTATTTCAGGCTTGCGAGCCGGCGGCGGACGAACTGCTCGATGGCATCTTCGAGCTGGCGCGCGTCCTGCTCCTGCGCCTCGTTGAAGATTTCGCGGCTGAGCTTGTTCGAGAGGCCCTTCAAACGTCCCCGCGCCGCGGCAGCCTGCCCGATCTGCTGCTCGACCTCGGCGCCGAGTTCGCCGGCCCGCCGCTCGAGCTTCACGGCGCGGGAGCTGACAAGCTCCGGGAACACGCTGGCGACGAGATTTTCCTGATCGAGGTAAGCCCGCGTCACCGCCGCCGCCTTCGCTGTATCATCGCGCGCACGCATGAGCTGCTGGGCAGCCTGCGCTTCCTTCTCGTAGAGATGCTCGGTGAGGCGGACCAGCCTCCTGAGACGCGCGATGGAGCGCTTCTTCATGGCTGCGCCCTCATAGATTCGTCAGCGTTGTATTGAAAGCATCGAAGTAGATCTGCAGCATCTCCGGCACCATGAGATAGAGGAAGAACAGACCACCCATCAACAGGAACGGGATCGATATGAAGTAGGACGGAACCTGCGGAATGAGCTTGCCGAGAATGCCGAAGAGCACGTTGACAAGAATGGCATAGACGATAAAGGGCCCCGTCACCTGCAGGCTGATCGTGAAGGCGACATTGAGCGTTGACGTCAACAGCCGCAGGCCGAACTCGGGCTCGGACATCACGCCGAGCGGAATGCGCCCGTACGAGTCGAGCACCGTCTTGATCAGGATATGATGGAAATCGAGGAGCAGGATGAGCAGGGTCGCCGAGAGCGCGATAAGCGTCGCAAGCGTCGGCGCGGCCTCCTCGTTGTCGATACCGGCTGCGAGGCCATTCAGACCAATGTAGTTCGAGACGGCTGTCATCATAAATTCGAGCGCCGCGATGTAGATCCGGCATACGAGCCCGATCACGGCGCCAACGACACACTCCGCCAGGACAAAGCCGAGCAGCAACCCGCCCTGCGCGAGCTTGAGGTCGGCCCCATCGAGAACACGCGGCGCGGCGGCGAGCGCCAGCGCCAGCGCCAGATAGAGGCGGACGCGCCCTGGCACGCGCGCGGTGCCAAACCCGGGCGAGAGCATCAGCGTCGTCCCGACCCTGCAGAGGATCAGGATGACACCGGTCGCGTACTCGTCCAGTTCGAGCATTATGCAATGCTGCCGAGCGCCTTGATCTGGATCCCGCGCGCGATCTCGGCGTGTGACAACACCGGTAGCGTCGGGAAGAGCCGTTCGATAACCATGCGTACGAAGGGTCGCGCCTCCACGGAGGTCACGAGGACGAACTGCTCGCCCTTCTCGGTATGGCTCGCGATGACGCGCGAGGCGTCCTTGCTGAAGTCCTCGATGAGCCGTGGATCGATGTCGAACTCGACGACCTCGCCACGCTGATCGCGTTTCAGACTCTCGTGGAAGGCCAGATCCCACCGGCTGCCGAGGCGCAGGACCGATAGCGTGCCGTCTTTGGAGAGATCGCCGCATATCTGCTGCGCCATACGCTGGCGGACATGCTCGGCAACCGCCTCGGAACGGCGCGTATGCGGTGCGATTTCCGCGACCGCCTCGAGGATGAGTTGGATGTTGCGGATCGAGACGCGCTCACCGAGCAGCATCTTGAGCACGGCTTGGATGCCGGAAAACGAGATATGCGCCGGGCGGATCTCATCGAGCAGGCGCTTGTACTCGGGCGGTAGCCCGTCGATCAGTGCCTGCATGTCGCGATAGGAGAAGAGTTGGGCGAGGTTGTTGCGGACGGCCTCGCTCAGGTGCGTGAGAAGCACCGTCATGACGTCGACAGTTGCGAAGCCCTCACGCTTTACCTCTTTCGCATAGGCCTCGGGAATCCAGATGGCCTTGAGGCCGAATGCGGGCTCGATCGTGTTGACGCCCGTGATGCTCGGCTTGGGGCCGTCGCCGACAATGACGAGGACGTCGCCGATCGGCAGCTCGTGGCTACCGACGGTCGCCCCATGAATACGGATCTGATATCCACGGGCCGGCAGGGAGAAATCATCGGACAGATTGATCTCGGGCACGACGAAGCCATACTGCTTGGCGAACTTCCGCCGAAGCTTGGCGACGCGCTGTGCCAGCTCATCGTGCTTGCGGATGAACTCCGCCGACAGACGCTGGCCGAAAACGATTTCGATCTCGCTTATCTTGAGCGCACCTTTGATCGACTGGCGCGCTTCTTCCTCGGCCACCTGCGTGGCCTCTTGGACCTTGGCGTCCGCTGCCTTCTTCTCCTGAGCCCATCTTCGCGGGATGGCGAAGCCGGCGGCGGCGGCAATGCCGCCGAGAATTGCGAAGGGCAGAAGCGGCAACCCCGGCCCGAGCGCCAGGAGCCCCATGGCGGCTGCTGTCATGAGCAACGCCTTGGGGTGGGTAGTGACCTGAGTGACAACGGTCTTCTCAACCGAACCATGCGTGCCGCCCTTCGCCACCACGAGACCGGCAGCGAGCGAGATGATCAGCGCCGGAATCTGCGTAACGAGACCGTCGCCAACCGAGAGCTTGGTGAACACGTCCGCCGCCTCGGCGAGCGGCATACCGTGCCTGAAGGTTGCGATAAGAATACCGCCGAAAACGTTCACGGCGGTAATGATGAGGCCTGCGATGGCATCACCGCGCACGAACTTCGAGGCACCGTCCATGGAGCCGAAGAAGGAGCTTTCCTCCTCGAGCTCGCGTCGGCGGCGCTGCGCCTCGCGTTCGTCGATGAGGCCCGATGAGAGATCAGCGTCGATCGCCATCTGCTTGCCGGGAATACCATCGAGGGCGAATCGGGCGCCGACTTCGGCGATACGCGATGCGCCCTTGGTTATGACGATGAAGTTCACCGTCAGAAGGATGACGAACACCACTACGCCGATGACGAAGTCGCCGCCCATGACGAGCTTCGAGAAACCTGCAATGACGTAACCGGCCGCGTGCTCACCATTGGCGCCTTCGGTCAGAATGATTCGCGTTGTCGCCACGTTGAAGGCGAGGCGCATCATCGTGATGATCAGCAGGATGGTCGGAAAGGACGAGAACTCGAGAGGCCGCTGGACCCACAACGCAACCATGAGGATCAGCACTGCAGCCGCGATCGAAAAAGCGAGGCCGGCATCGATCAACAGCGGTGGCAGTGGCAGGAACAGCACCGCCAGGATCAGCACGATCCCGGCTGCGAAGCCCATATCCGTCAGCCCGCCCAGCCGATTGAGCGCTATCTGGCCTGTCGTTGATTGCGACACCCTGAACCCCCTCACCGAAAGCAATGTCCGCGCGGAATCACGCCGAGCCGCGGCGCCGCACGTTCATCCTCGCAAGTGATGCTGATCGGGAGCTGACCAATGACACGCGCCGAGGCTTCAGAAGCCTTTTTCCACGTGCAGAAAAGTCAATTGGGCAAAGGCGAACACGTTCGCGCCCATAAAGTGCGCGGAGAACATGGCGACGACGAAGATCGCCATGATTTTCGGCACAAAGGTGAGTGTTATTTCCTGCACCTGCGTCAGGGCCTGCAGGAGCGCGATGATGATACCGACCACCATCGCCGCGAGAACGCAAGGCCCGGCGACCATGATCACGGTCCAGATCGCAGCCTGGACCAGCTCCATGGCATCCGCTTCGTTCACGTGGTGCTCTCGTCAGCTGGAGGCGCGGCACCGCTCTCACCGATGATCAAGCCCTCGCCAACCATGAACTCGGAACCGTCGTCAAGCATCACCATAACGCCGTTGTCGACCACTTTGGCCGCCACAACAACGCCGGCCGCATTATTTTCCTCGGAGATGACGGTCTTGCCGATCATGCTCTCTGCTAGCTGCAGGTTGTTCGTATTCAGTAGGGAAGCGATGCGTTCGTTGGTCTGGATCGTCTTCTCGACCTGCGAGAACGTCGCGAGCTGGGCGACGTAGTCACTCGACTTCATCGGCTCCATGGGATCCTGATTGCGCATCTGCGCGATCAGCAGATGAAGAAAGGCGTTGTAGTCGAGCGTCGGCGCCACGGTCGATTCCGTGGGCTTCTGCGTCTCGTTTGTCGTCTTCTGCGTCGTGTTCAGGACACCTGAGACGTCCATAGCAGCTCAACCTCTGTTAGGGCCGCGCTAGGCGACTGATTTCTTGGCCTGTTCCGCGGGCGGCTCCACGGCAGTATGCTTCCTGGCTTTGAGGATCTCGTCCTCAAGCGGGAATAGCGCCCGGATCCTCCGCAGCGTCTCGAACGTGCGTCCACGCTCCATGAGCGACTTGACCTCCATGAGGCCGTCGAGCACGTCTTGGCTCTTGAAGGTCCGGATCAGCGCCTCGTGCGACCGCTCGTACATCTGTCGCGCAATCGGCTCGCACTTCGGCTCCATCAGCATCGACTGGACGATGAAATAGAGCTGGCGCAGCGGCGTCGTCGCCTGATCTTCCTGAAGAATGTGGCCCTCGAGCAGGAACACAACTTCATTCATCAACTCGATCGTCACTTTGCGATCGACCTTGAGGACGCCGCCGTTGATGTAGACGCGCTCGTTCGGCTTCAGATGGACCTTGAGGTGTCCGCTCACGTGAGCCCGTCCCGTATCGCCTTGGAGACGACGATCACATCCGCGAAGCCCTTCGATGCGTCCGTGCGCGCGGCCTCGAGCTCACGCAGGATCCAGATGCCTATCGAGACGAGCTGCGCCTTCAGCTCCTTCGGAAGACCGTTATCCGGGCTTGCGAGATCCTCGATGAGCAGCGTCCATAGCTTGCTCGTAAATGCAATGGCCTCGGCGGCCGAAGCAAGTGGCGCACCCGACGTGGCGGCCCGCTCCAGAAGCTGGATCGACTGGTCGAGTGCGACACGCTCGCGCTCGCGGGCCACCTGCTGATCGTCCTCGAGCAGATCACCGTACTGTATGCGCTGCATTACTTTCTCCATGCCGCCTCAAGGACGCCGCTGCCGTCTCAGAGGTAGTTCAATAGTGTGAGCTGCTGCATCCGCGCGGTTACGGAATAGGACGACTCGATCCTGGTCATCAGCAGGCTGAGCCGATCCGCCACTTCATACGAATCGACGCCTTCCAGCTCACCGATCCGCTGCTCCAGCGTTGTCTTCTCGAGAGAAATACGCTCGTTGGCTTGCGCAAGGCGTTCCTCGGCGACGCCGACGCGCGCCTGGGTCGCTGCGATATTGTGACCACCCTCGCTCGCTCTGTCCGCGATTCGCGTTGCCATGACCTCGAACGTGTCCGTCCTGAGGCGCTCGGCACCGCCGTCGATCGCCAGCGTCAGCGCGAAGAAGACCTGTCGAATACCCGTGTCATTGACCGTTGCGGAGGTGTCGATCTCCTCGCGATGGGAAATGCGATCGCGCATAACCTCGTCGGTTGCTTGCGAGAAATTGGCGCTCCACGAGGGCTCCTCAAAAAGTGCCGAGAACGGCCCGTCTATGTAAGCTTCCATCTCCGCCGGCGTGATCGTCGCAACCTGGGGATCGTCGGGCGGGAATCCGAACTCCGTGGTGAAGGCATCGATGACCGCGGTGCGCGCGGCACTTGGAGGCTCGCTCAGATAGTCCTCGATGGGCGGCGCGGAGATGTTGAGGCCCGAGAAGGCATAGACTCCGTTCGTGCTGGTTCTGAGCACATCCGTGAGCGTCCCCATGCGCGCCTTGGCATCCGAGATGAGAAGGCTGCGGTCGGAACCCGTCTTGTGCACGCCGATGGTCGATTCGCTGAAATCCGCACCGAGATCCCGCAGGGCCGCAAACGACGATTGGATGTGATCCATGCGCTGCTTGACGACCGAGTTCGTGTTCGAGAGACCCGTCAGACTGCCGACGATATAGCGCATATCCAGCACGCCGCCGACGCGTCCGCCGAGCACCTTGCCGACATCGGCATGGCGGCCCGTGCTGAACTCCTTGAGGGTATCGGCGAGGGTCGTCTGATTGCGCGCATTGGCTGTACGCAGTATCTCACGGCTGACGAGCGAAGAGATGGTATCGGCTTTCATCTATTAGATCGCCCCCGTCGCGCGCAGGATGGCCTGGAACATCTGATCGACCGTCGACATGAGCCTCGCGCTCGCTTGATAGGAGCGCTCAAGGGCCATCAGGCTTGTCATTTCCTCGTCGAGATTGACGCCGACCTGGCCGTGCCAGGCGTTGACGGCGCGCTCGCCGAGCACCTCGATGTCCGCCAGACGACTGCTCGCCGAGCTGCGTCTGCTCTCGAGCCAGCCGGCGCTGTCAGAAGCGAGCGAGAGGAGGCTCGTGGAAGCACTGAGCCCAGCCGCCGGATCGAAAGCCTGTGCCGTGGAGAGACCGGCTGCAAGATCGCGCAGCCGCTGGCTGAAGCCCGCGCTGCCAGCAGCATTGTAGACATAGTCCGGCTCGCCCGGATCGCCGATGCCACCATCGCGAAGCAGACCGAGACTGCCGCCTTGGCTAGGGTCAGCATTCGGGTTCACGCGGATCGTGAGCGCGAGCCCATCAAGCACCGCCCCGCCGGGCGGTAGGGCCGGACCACCGGACCAGGTGAAGAGGCCGGCAATATCCGGAAGCGTCGGCGTTGCCGACTGATCAACTTCGGCAAATGTCGTGATGAGACCGCGCGCGATCTCGTCGACCTGCCGACCATAGCTGATGCCGACGTCATCGCGGATCTGCAGAAGACCGCCGATCTTGCCACCAAGCTTCGTCGCCGCCGCACCCGAATACGGCACCCCGTCGATCGTCAGCAGGCCACCCGGCTGGCCAGGCGTGAGTGGCGCGAAATCAAACCCGATCGTACGTGGCGCCTTTTCGAAGAGCGTAGTGCCGCTCGCCGTGAACAACACCATGTCGTTGTTGGCACGCGTTGTCGTGCTGATGTCGATGAGGCCCGAGATCTCGCGGAGCAGCCCGTTACGGCGATCGACTTGGTCGGTCACATCACGGCCGACAATCGATCCGGAGACGATCTTATTGTTGGCGTCCTCGAAATCCTTGAGCAGCGTATCGAGCTGTCGCGTCGCGTCGGCGATGTCGGAATTGGCTTCCTTGCGCACCTGAACCACGAGGTTCGCGGCATCCTGCAAGGTATTCGCGACATTCGTCGCGACCGAGATCACGTTGCTCAGAAGAGAGACATTGCTCGGATCGGCAGCAGCGGCGTAGAGCGCCTCCTGCATGTCGGCGAGCATGGCGGCGGGGCTGATACCAAGCTCGGGATCGCTGATCGAGACAGACAGACGCTCGAGAGCGTTGGTCATGCTCGACAGCTCGCCACTCTTGGCCGTACTGCCGAGCACGCTCTCGAGCAGCCGCTGTGAGACAGAATTACTGATCACGCCGAGCTTTATGCCAATCTCGGACGAAATCGTATGCGCGTACTTTCGGGCGGCGTTGGGGTTGTCAACGTTCGCGATGTTGCGCGACACCAGGGAGGACTGAGTGGCATTCGCCATCATTCCGCCCCGGGCGATCTCATGAGCAAGCGTGAGTGACATCTACCTCCCCCGACCCGACGCTTCCTGCCAGGCCTACCGCTTCAGGTTGACGACCAGATCCATGAGCTCGGAGCCGGTCTGGAACACGCGCGAGTTTGCCGTGTAGTTGCGCTGCGCCTCGATCATGTCGGCAAGCTCGGTCGCGAGATCAACAGTGGAACTTTCGAGCTTGCCGGATTCGACGGTTCCGAAACCGGCCGTTCCCGCGATGCCCACGCGAAGATTGCCGGAGTCGTTGGACGGCAAATAGACATTGCCTGCTTTCGGCGCGAGACGATCGGGACTTGGCACCGTCGCGAGCGGAATAAGGTAGGAGGCGAAGCGCGAGCCGTCCTCGTAAACCTCGTAGAGCCGTCCGTCCTGCGCGATCTCGATCCCCTGCACGCGGCTCGGCGCGTTGCCATTGGTGTTGATCAAGTCCACGGCATAATCGCCGCTCACCTGCGTCATCGAGGAGAGATCCATCTCCAATGGCTGACCACCCGGCACAGGTACCGTGAGCGAGGTCGTGCCCGACGGATCAAGCTGGCCGACTCCATCGAATGTGAGCGTCGCCTGGGCAATCGGCCCGTTTGCGTATGGGAACCCGCCGTTGGCGTCGCGGTCGGCCGCGTCATAGACGACCATCTCCCACTCGTCGTCGTCAGTCTTTGCAAAGTGGACGTCGAGCATGACCTCCTCGCCATGATTCCCATAGACGAGAACCGAGGAGCGCGCGGTCGATGTCGCCCCGGCAGCATTTGTCGAAGGCAAATTCGCCGGCACAACAACATCCGACAGAAAAGGCAGGTTGGCTATCATGGCGCCGGTTGTGGTCGGCGCCGAGCGCATGCCACCCGCAGTCACATTGACGGGAACAAGCCCGGCCGTACCATTGATGACCGGAGGCCCGGATGCATTCTCCGGGAGCGGATAGCCCATAAGGGTGTAACCCGCCGAATTGATCAGAAAGCCGTCGCCATCGGGCACGAAAGAACCGGCACGCGTCAACGCCAAACTGCCGTCCGGCGCAGAAACCAGCATGAAGCCGGCACCCTTGATGGCCATATCAAAAGGCGACGACGTCCCCGTCAAAACACCTTGCTGCGAAATCCCATAACGGACATTCGTTTCAACGCCGCCGGAGTTATAAGACGACGTCGTATCATTTAGCAAAAGGGACGAGAATTGCGTGCCCGCGCGCTTATATCCAACCGTCGATGCGTTGGCGATATTATCGGCTATCGTGCCCAGCCGATTGGACTGCGCATTCATTCCCGATGCGCCCGTGCGCATCAGCCCATAGACACTCATGTGATCCCCCAGACGGCTCGGATTTCACAGCCAGAATACGGCCGCTCACCTTGTGCCAGGCTGTCGCGCAGTCAAATCGCGGCAGCGATCTCGCCCGACGCGCCAACCACTTCCGACTTGGAGCTCTCCACGAGGCGGTATCCAAGATGCCGCTTGGAGTCGATCGGGTCATAGCCGAGCCGGCCACGCAGGCGGCGGCGCAGCTTGGAGATGTGGCTCTCTATTACGTTCTCGTCGATCTCTTGATCGAAGAGGCCGTAGACCGAGTTGAAGATCTGCGACTTCGTCACCCGCCGTGACTGATTCGCGACAAGAAACTCCAGGATTCTAAGCTCCCTGCGCGGCAGCGGCAGCGGCTCGTCACAGACCAGCGGATCGCGACCGTCGCGATAGATCTGGATCGCCGCAGGCTCTCCCTGACGGCCGCGCTCGATACCTGCACGGCGGGAGATCGCCTCGATCCGTGCCAGGATCTCGCGCACGTGACACGGCTTGGAGATCACGTCGTCGACGCCGACCGCAAACAGCTCAAGCGTGCTTGCGAGCGTCTTGTGATCCTTCATGGCGATGACGGCAGCAGCAGTGCGGCGCTTGATCACCCGCGCCAGAAGATCGGGCCGCCCACATTGGCCAATGAGAAACGCGTTGATGGCCATGACGTCTTCATTTGCCGCAGCCTCAACCCAGCCCTCAAAGTCGCCGCCTGAAAATCCAGCGGCGGGAATTCCCTCACGATCGAAGGAAGATCGAAACGCATCGGTCACAAGATTGCGGTCATCGACGATGACGATCATTCCGTTGCCCCCCGGCGAATCAGTGCATTGCCCAATAATTGATTAACGTGAACTAACAGGTTTACAAAGGGGGGTAGTCCGTTCCCGCATCAGTGCGCCGTAATGGCAACGAAACTGAATAGTAATGGCAATAAACTTTAGAGTAATTTTCCCGCCGGGGCATTTATGCATTCCACGCACGAACGGGCGCTGCGCATGAGGCTTGCGCAGCGCCCGTTCGTTGCTTGTAACCAGCGTTAGGATCGCTCAGGCGGCAGCCCGAACCCCTCCGACGCCGATCCATCCGCGGCCCTTGCTCAGAAGGCCGTTGAGACCACTGCGGCGGCGCGATGACACCGCCCGCTCCGCCTCGCCGTCAAGAGCACGCTCGAACGCTGCGATCGCCGAGGCACTGGCGACGCTCGCCGCTCCGAGTGTGCTCGACGTGGCAAAGGCAAGGGCCTCGGCACCCTGCCGGAATTTCTCCCTCAGCTCGCGCGTGAAGAGCGAATCGACAAGCCGACCCGTTTCGGCGAGGCTGCGACGCATCTCTGTGCTCAAGGCGCCGTGGCCATGATCCGCCGCGATTCGAATTTCAGCTAGCGCCTCGTGCAGTACCGCTACGGCGCGGCTCGCTGCCTCGCGGCGCAACAGATCGAGGAACTCACGCCGCCCTGGCTGCTGCTCGATGCGCGTTGCCTTCGCCGCGACGGCGGGCTTGTTCCATCGCCGGGAAAAGCGAATCGCGAGCCAGTAGAGCGGCAGAAAGCTCGCGGCCGTTCCTGCTGTAAAGACGATCAGGGCAGTATCCATGTGTCCGCTCCTTGAAATGGCCGCGCATCAGAGGCCCAAGGAAACGAAAAGTAGCTTACGCCAGCCTTGATCATGGGATCAGCCACGCCGGCGCGTCGGCGGACCCTTGTTCTCGTCTGGCTTTGCGGCCACAGGTGCCTCGATGCAGATGCTGAAGAAGCCCTTCTGCTGCCCAAGCTGGCCTTCGAAGATCGCCTCGCCGTCGCTCTCGATGCGAACGCGCTCGAGCTGCTCGGCATCGAACTCGACGAGCGAGCCAGGCTGCAGCGCAGCGACGTCGCCAAGCAGCATCGGCGGGCCTGCGGCGACTGCGACGAGATCGACTTCGGTCCGACCGATGCTCTCGGCCAGCTGGCGGCTCCAGTTGGGATCAAGCTCTACCGGAGCTTCCTCTTCCGGCGCGGCTATCTGGTCGCGCACGAGTTCGAGACCTCGCGCCGGCAGCGCGACGACCATCCGCTCGTCGAAAGCCTGGAGCAGCAGTTGAGCGAGGACGAGATCGGATTTGTCCTTGCCGAAGGGCTCTGCATCGAAGGCGCGCTCCACGCGCTCGAGGCTGCACGTGAAGGCGACATAAGGCGCAAGGCGTGCCTGGAACTGCGCGATGACGGCGCGCGCGAGCTGGTCGGCCACCGATTCCTCGAGCCCGCTCAGCTCGCGCACTGGCACCTCGCCGAGCTGACGACCGTCGCCTCCGTACATGGCATCGAGCGCGCGGAACAGCAGCATGGCGTCGAAGGCGACGACGGCGCGTGCATTCCATTCGGCGATGAAATAGATCACGCCAATCAACCCCGAGCAGGGCCCGAGCGCCTCGTAGGCACTCTGTTGCACTGTCCGCTCGAGTACGATCTCGGCATCTAGTCCGAATGTTTCACGCAGTGTCGCCGGACAGTCCTGGGCGCTCGCCTCGAGCAGCGCCCGCATGGCCGGCAGCTCGACAATCGGCGCAATCGTGCTGTGGAAGATCTCTGTGATCTCCAGCCGCTTGAGCCGATCTTCATCGAGTGCCGTGTCCATAGCCTCCATCCTGCCTGCCAGGCTCTATGCCTCCGGCGGTGCGGCTTCGGGCCGCAGCTTTATCAACGACCTTTCGGCCAAGCTCAGCGCGAGAACAGCAATCCAGCGCCGTGCCTCGCTGATGGCTTGCGGGGCAACCCGCGCCTCCGTCGCAAGCTCGGCCTCGACGATGCGCCGCGAGCGCGGCGACAGCGTCTGCAGAATGAGGTCGATAAGTACCGGATCGGCGTCGCGCAACGCCAGAACGACACGCTCCGCCGGCACCTCGTCCATGAGGCGCGCGCGATCCTCGACGTCCATGCCAGCAATGTCGTCGAAGGTGAAAACGTAGTTCTTGACGCGCTCTGCCTCGGCCGGATCGTCCTCGCCAATACTGGTCAGGATCTCCTCGATCTGATCACGATCGAGCTTGTTGAGGATGGCTGCGAGCTTGGCGTGCTTGTTCTCCTCGCTCGTGGTCTCGATCTCGGCGAACAGCACTTCGCGCAGTCGTTCGGCTATGAGTTGCATGGCGGCGTCGGTCGTCGGACGCAGCGTCAACAGGCGGCGGCTGAGGTCCGCGCGCTGCGCGCCGCTCAGCTTCTCCATGACGCTTGCCGCCTTGCTCGCATCGAGACGCGACAGAACCACGGTCGCAACCTGCGGCTGCTCGCCTGCCAGGAACTCAGCGATTCGCTCGTCCTTTACATCACTAAGGCGTACCCAGACGCGCTCCGCTGTCGTACCCGAGACCTCGGCTATGATGTCCGAGATCTGATCCTCGCTGACCACACCGGAAAACAGCTGCTGCACGCCACTTGCCGAGCCGACGAGCGTGTCGGGCGTGTCGAGAGCCGCATAGAGCTCGTCGATGATCTGTTCGATAACGTCCTCAGGGACTGGCGGCAGGGCCGACACGGAATGTCCGACGAGGCGGATCTCCTGATTGTCGAGCTTCTTGATGATGACGTCGGCGGAAGGCTTGCTCATGGTGAGCAGCAGCGCCGTCACCTTATCGACGGCGCTCAGCGGCGCATTGTCGTCGCGCTTTGTGGGCAGCGACTTGCTCATGTTCTTGTTGTTCATCCCGTTCTTGACCGCTGCCGTACGGTGCCCATGCCTTTCCCGCAGTCGACAGAGGGAGGCGCTCGAACTGCCTGTCTGGCACACCGACCTTGCGGCTGACTGACAGGCGCGCACCTCCGCCAACCTCGGGCAGATTGGTCACCATAAACAGATTCGCAGTGTATTAGACGGGGCGGAAACGACCGGCGTATGAAACTCCCGCAACTACGTGCCCGGGGGCCGCACCGTGCGGTGTCCCGGACCACATTTCCACACCTGCTTGCGACGGGCTGGGCTGACGCCCGCCATGTTGACCGCTATATTGCGCACCGCCGTCGCGCCCACTGTTCCCGGCGATTTGCTCCTGCAGGTTGCCGTGGCGCCCGCCCTGATCGCGGCTGTCCCCGTCCATGCTCTGCCCGGCCGATCGGGCGACGCTGATATCATTGACTGTGTAGCCAGCACCATTCAGCCGCGCAGCCAATATACCGCGATCACTGTCGACCTTGGTCACTGTATCGGCCAGCTCGGCGGCCAGCTCGACGCGCAGGCCTTCCTCGTTGCCCGAGACCACTATCGTCACCGCACCAAGCTCGGCGGGATTGAGTTGAAGCTTGATGGTGCGGATAGCCGGCGCGAATGTCTGCCGCGTATCTGGTTCGAAGCCCATTCCGGCGGTCGCCGGCGCGCCGGCCTCGGTTGGCGGACCGATGACCTGCTGCAGGCGATCGGCGATCTGTATCCCGACAGCGCCTGGCATCACTTCGATGACTGCGGGAGGAGAGACCGGCGCTGCGACCTGCGTCATCGCCTCCGTCGCACGCGCCAACGCTGCTGGCAGGGCAGGACGTTCGCGCGCAGATGCTCCTGCCTGCGCAAGTTTCGCCGCATCGGCCGGCATCATGGCACGGGCTTCGCTAAAGGCATCCTGCGCGATCTGCCAGCGCCGCGCTTCGACGCCAGCGGCCTGGAAGTGCTTTTCCTGGCGCACGACTTGTACCGGAATGATCTCGACCGGCTCCTGCGTCTCATCGCCGAGCTCTGGCATGTCGGCCTTCTCCGAGCCGAGCGCGTTCATGTCCGGGCCACGAGGCCCTGAACCTTTGCGCACCAATACAGCGACCGCGACTTCTGGCGCAGCCGTAGTCTCTGGGCGCGCCGAGAAATCGATGCCGAGCGCGGCTAGAACCTCACGCACGGCATCTGCCGCTGGATTGGGCTCGGGCGATGCCGGAATCGGCGGCGCCTCCCCGCGCTCTTGCGTTTCACTGGCCGACGCGAGCTTGGCTTGAGCTTTGCCCCCTCCATGACGCGCCAATACGGCACGAAGCTCCTTGACTATCTCGCCGCTCGTCTCGTCGCTCCGTACCGAAAACTCCGTCTCTTGCTGCTTGTTTGCCTCTCGCAACTCCCGAGCGCCAAGACGGCGCGTCGCGCGCGAGAACGGGCCAGAATCGTCGGCCCTCTGCACTTTTGATTCATCACCCCTGCCATCCTCGCCAGCCTCACCAGCCGTCTCAGCCAGCGCAGCAGCGAAATCGCCGTCGGGCACATCGTGCCGGCCTTGCGGCCCCTCACCAGCGCCCGGCACACCCTTGGCCCCAGATGGGGAAGCAGGAAGAAGAACGTTCATTCGTCAATTTCCTTGAACATCTTATCGAGCTGAGCAATGCGCGCCTGCACCTTGGCGGCAGTAGGATTCTGATCCGCCGGTGCAAGGATCGCCGCCTTGCTGGCAATTGGCACCGGAGTAACAACTGGCGCGGAAGCCTCGGCGACGGGCGTCGGACGCGGCTGCGGCGGTGAACGGATGAGATGCGAGATCGCGCGCGCGCTTGCGATCAGCTCGCTCACGGGCTCGGTGACACCGGCGGTCTCGGCAGCATTGAGCAGCGCGAGGCCGTCCTCAGGCGCAAGCCCGATGGCGAGCGCCGCGCCCTCATACGCTTGTGTCCAGGCATACTCGGGCGAGCCATAACGGGCATACTTTCGCGCCAGGCGCGCGGCATTGACCGCGGTTGCGAGCTTGCCTGATCGCAGCCCGATCTCGGCAAAGGCTGCATAGAACTGCACGAGTTTCTGTGGATTGAGGTAGTGCACGACGCCGCGCACCCACTGCACACCCTCGGACTTCTCGCCATAGCCGTGCTCGACCATCGCCGTCGCAACCGGCCGCATGACCGCATTCAGATAGGGTGAGCGCGGAAAGCGCCGGAAATATCGCGACGCGAGAGCTTCGAACTTCGGGCGGTCGCCACGCGAGATCGCACCTTCCATGGCAAGGCGAAGGGCGGTCTCCTCGATCAGCGTCCCAGGCGAAAGAAGGCGCGCCTGGTCGGCAAGGTGGATGACGCGCGCGAGATCCGTGTTTGCCAGCACCAGCGCCTTGACGAGTGCGACATGGCCCGCAAGGCTCGGCGGAAGAGCAAAGACGTCGACCTTTTCCAGATGACGGAGAGCGCTAGTGCGCTGTCCTTCGGCATAGGCAAGCGCGCCCTCTGCAAGCGGCAGCTCTTCCTGCCCAAAAAGTTTCTGGGAGAGCACGACGCGCAGCGGCTCCGGGTCGCCGCCGCTCAGTGCGTACTTGACCAGAGCCTCGCGATTACGAGGTGCGCGCCAAACTGCGGGCGCAAACGCCTTGAGCTCGTCGGCAATTTCCTGAACGACCTCACGCTGCATCGCGAAGGCGGCTTCGTCACCTTGCGCGATACGCTCCTGAAGCAGGCTGAGCGTGCGCACGGCGTGGTATGGCTGGCGCACGGCGTCTACCGCAAAGGATCGATCCGCACTCCCGCCGCTTCCCGCTGCTGGTGACGGCGACGCGGCGAACGCCACCTCCGCACTACCCAAAACCACGGCCAGGAGAAAAAGCGCGATCAGTGCCTCCCCTCCTCTAGTCCGGCCGGTATGTCGTAAGGCAGATTTCATTCATCCACCTGCTGCAGGAGGATCTCGATCCGGCGATTGCCCGCTGCCTCGGAGTCGCTCGGGATCTTCAGCTTGCGGTCGGCATATCCCTCGATACGCGTAAATCGCTTCTCGTCCACGCCTGCACGCACGAGCATCGCGTAGGCCGCCTCGGCGCGCGTCATGGAGAGGCGCCAGTTGTTGTTGCGGTCGGTGCGATAGGCGCGACTATCGGTGTGCCCACGCACGACAATGCGCTTGCTGTTGGCGGTCAGCACCGGCGCGATGCGTGCAATCAGGTCGATCGTCTGCTGGCTCGGATCGGACGAGCCAATCGCGAACATTCCGAACGTGCTCGTGTCCGTAAGGCTCAACACGATCCCGTTGCCCTCGATCGTAACCTCGATGCCCGGTCCCCCGGATCCCGCGATCGGCTTCGCCGCCTGCTGGACATCGCGCAGCACTTCAGCCGCGGCCCGGTCGAGCGCTTTCTCAGCAGCGGCAGCAGGCGCCTCAGGCCGGCTACCCGCGGCCGCATCCTGCTGTGCGGTCGCCGAAGGCTGGCGGACCTCTGCCTGCGTTGTCCCCGCACTCGCGGCCTTGCCCGCCGACCCGTCGGGACCTTGCACGACTTGCCGCGCAGCATCCGCAATGCCCGGAAGCCGCTGTTCTTCCGCGTCGCCCAACGGTCCTGGCCGGCGCCCGCCAGCAGTGTCCCCCTCCGGCTTCAGCAGGCGCCCGCCCTGCGCTTCGCCAGCTGGACCAAAACGGCGCGCGGCCTGCTGCGCATCGTCGTCCGGTCCCGGTCGCCGGTCTCCATCACTTGCCATGCGCCCGGAAGCCGGTTGCTTGCCGCCATCCGCTCCGGATGGCTGCGTCGCGCCCCGTTCGGACCGCGGCATTGACGGCAAGGATGCAGCGGGTTCCTGCGCGCGCTCGGATCGCGCCGTCTGCGAGGGTGGTGCCGCAGCCGTTTCCGAGCTGCGCGCCGCGGATGGCGCGGCTTCGCCGCCAGCCTTGGGCAATCCTGCGATCCGCCCAGAAATCTGCTCCTTGTCGCCGCCCTCCTTGGACATGAGTTGCCCCGGCGCGAACGGGTTGAAAGGATCGCGGAAGGCGCGACCTGCCTCGCTCGCGCGGCCGGCATTTACCGAGGTGCCGTCGCGGCCGAGCGGCTCATCGGTCGGCTCGGGAGCGGCCGCCTTGCCGTGCTGATCTTCGACACCGAGGTCACCGGCATCGCCCGGCTGGACGCGCTTGCCATCCTTGACCTTGCTCTCGGACATGCCCGGCGTTTTATTGTCGCGCGCTTGCGAAGCCTCGTCAGCATTGGCCTTGCCATCGACATCGAGAAGACCCTTCTTGCGGATCACGGTGTCGGAAAGCTTGATCGGATTGAAGTAGCTCGCGACCGAGGACTTCATCTCGGTGTTCGACGCATTGACCAGCCACATGACCAGGAAGAAGGCCATCATCGCCGTCATGAAGTCGGCGTAGGCGATCTTCCACACGCCGCCGTGGTGCCCTTCGTCCTCGTCATGGCGACGACGAACAATGAGCATTACGGGCTCTGCCGGCGCGTCGGGAGCCTGCGACATCAGCGAAGCACTCCCTCGAGCCGCAACAGCCACTCGGCAAGTCGCGTCTCGATCACCGTTTCATTGAGCGTGACGCGAATATCGGCCGTGTCGCCGGGAACACAGCGCACGCTGCCAGGCGGTGCGCCGCGAGCTGCCATGGTCTCCGCCAGCCGCTCGCGCAGCGGCTCGATGATCTCCTTCGGACACGCGACTTCGACCGACAGCCCCTCCGTCGTGTCGATCATACCGCCGATCTCCTTGACGAAGCTCTCGATAGCGGCCTGTGCGAGCCCCTCGCGCAGGAAAGGAGCGAGCGCCGTCGCGACGTGCGACGACATGCGTGCGCTGGCGGCTTCTATTCCCGCACGCAGCTCTGTCGCGAGATTTTCGGCAAGGGCCGTCGAGAATGTGCTTCGTACGCTTTCGAGGCGCCTCTCGAGGTCGACCGCGAGTTCTGCGGCCTGTGCCTCGCTTGCCTCGCGCTCGAGAGCACGGCCTGCCGCCAGCCCTTGCTGGTAAGCATCTTTCACTTTAATCGCGAGCGTATCGGGCGGGGGCGTTGGCGTCGGCACCACTTCCGCGGCCGACACCTGCGCCGCTACGAGTGCCGGCCTTGCCAGCGGCGGCTGGAATGGTGCCTCGCCGCTCCCGCTCCCGAACTCCCTCAGGAAATGGTGTATGGGGCGCGCCATCATGCTGCGGTCTTCGCGTTCTGCATCCAGCCCTTGAGCACTTTCGTCACCTCGGCTGCATCCGACTCGACGAGCGCCTCAAGCTTCTCGCGCATCGCCGCATTGTTCTTGCGCCGCGGCGCCTGCTGCCCCCCGCCGTCATGCGAGTGATCCGGCACGAGACTGGTGACTTCGCCCTGCGGGGGCGCGAGAGCAGGCGCGCCGCCGGCCCCGCCCGCCTGATGCTCCAGAGCATGCGAAGCAGCTGAATCGAGCGCAATGGCCGGTTGCTCACCAAGCATTCTGGTCATCGGCCGAAGACCGAACCAGACGACGAGGAAGACGACGCCGAGCATGGCGATCGCATTCATCGCCGTGCCGGCATTCATGAGCAGGTAGTCGCGAATTCCAGGCCCGGGCACCGGCGACAGCGCGCCATCGCCGGCCGTGAAGTCGACAGCCGCGATCTCGACCAGATCCTCGCGCTCGGCGCTGGCACCGGTCGCCGCGGCAACAAGACGCTTCAACTCGCCAAGTCGCGCCTCCTGCGCTTCGGGCGTCGCGTTACCGCCAAGCGTTTCGGCAAGGTGCTTGCGGCTGATGACGACCGCGATGGCCTGCCGCTTTACGCGGTAGCCCTCGCGCACCGTCTGCGTCGTCTTTGTGTTGAGCTCGTAGTTGACCAGCTCTTCGCGCCGATCCTCGCGCTGACGGCGCTTCTCGCCCTCTGCCTGCGAGGTCTCCTCTTTGGGAAGGTTGGCCACGACGCCGACTGCGGGCTTCGTGCCGCTGTCTTCCGACTGGCCCGATTGCTTGACTGTGCGGACCGAGCGCTCGATGCGCGACTTCGGATCGAAGGTGGTCTCATTGACCTGCTGACGGTCGACATCGAGGCGAACCGTGGCGCTCACCTGGTAGTTGCCGGTCCCGAGCATGGCCGAGAGCGTGCGGCTTGCGCGCTGCTCGAGCTCGGCGGCCATCGCTCGCTCCATTTCGGCGTGCTTGGCCGTGCCAAGCGTAAGCTCGTCACCGCCGGAAGCGAGCAGGCGGCCATCAGTTGCCGCGACATTGACCTGCTCAATCTTCATGCCGGGCACCGCCGCCGCAACAATATGGCGAACGGCTTGCGAGGCCGAGTTCTGCCAGCGCTCGTCGATGCGCAGCAGAACGGAGGCAGAGGGATCGCGGCGCTCGCGACGGAAGGAACCGGGATCGGCGAGCACGAGATGCACGCGCGCTGCGGCAACACCATCGAGGGCCTGGATTGTGCGTGCGATCTCACCCTCGAGCGCACGTACGCGCGTCACTTCCTGCATGAACGAGGTGAGACCGATCGAACCCATCTGATCGAACAACTCGTAGCCCGCGCGCGAGCTGTTCGGCAGTCCCTTCTGCGCGAGAAGAGACCGCGCGCGCGCCGTCTGCCCGAAGGCTACCATGACAGCGCTGCGCTGCTCATTGACATCGAAGGAGATGCCTGCCTCGGCCAGCGCGGCCGTAATGCGCGAGACGTCCTGGGCTGAAAGGCCGGTGTATATCGGCTGCATGGCGGGTCGGCCGAGATGCACGGCCGCGGTCACCACCGCCGCCATCACGGAGAGGCCGACCAGCGCAAGAAGCATGAGACGGCGGGCACCGAGCGCCGCCAGGCCCGACATCAGTCGAGAGAGTTGTTCACTGCTGGGCATCACCACACATGCGCATGAGGAATGGCTCGAGGATCAACCATCGGCCAGGAACCTTGCGCGAAGTTGTCGGTATGCGTGCGGAGAGCGCGGGACGCGTCGTGGCGTTGCCATATCGCATGGCAAGATGTCGGGAACGCACCGCTCTATTCTGCAGTAGCAGCCTTCAAAAAGAAAACGCGCGGGCTCCGATCGGGAGCCCGCGCGTCTTCAGGTTTCTTAGCGGAACAGCGAGAGGATGTTCTGGCTGCTCGAGTTGGCGATCGACAGCGCCTGGATGCCGAGCTGCTGCTGGACCTGCAGCGCCTGGAGGCGGGTCGACTCGGCGTTCATGTCGGCGTCGACGAGTGTCGAGATCGAGCGATCGAGGGCGTCCATGAGGTTGCCGACGAAGGACTTCTGGATGTCGATGCGCTTCTTCGTCGAACCCACGATGGTGGCCGCACCGGTCATCTCGGTCAGCGCCGCGTCGACGGCCTGGATGTAGTCCTCCAGCTCCTCGTCGGTTGCGTTCGTGATGTCGATCTCGGCCGTGGCAGCGGTATCCACGTCGTAGTTCACGAGCACGATCGTGCCAGCCGCATCGATCGAGCCGCGCGCCACGCCGCCAGCGTCGGAGTCAGCGCGCGTCAGGCGCGTCGAGCCAAGGATGCCAAGCGCCTCGGGGCCGGCGCTGCCCGTGTCCGGATCAGAGCCCGCAGCGCCATCGGTGTTGGCGTCGAGCAGGAAGAAGGTCGAGACACTGACCGACATCGTGCCAACAGAAACCTGAGAGCCGAACTCGCCGGTGCTGCGCGAGAACGAAGCGACGACCGACTCGGACGCCTGGTAGGAGGCACCGCCAGTGTCGACGGCTAGCCAGTTTTCACCGGCGATCGAGGCCGACTTGGAGATTGTGCGGAGCTGGTTCTGCAGCTCGTCGATTTCGGTCTGGATATCGGCCTTGTTGACGCCCGGCTGGCGCGCGGCAACGAGCAGCGAGCCCATCTCCTTGACGACGTCGATCGCGGCGTTCATGCCGGTGTAGGCCGTGTCGATCATGGCGGCGCCAATTCCGAGCGCGTCGTTGACGGCCGAGAGCGACTTGTTGTCGGCGCGCATGGAGGTCGCCATCGACCAGTAGGCGGCGCTGTCCTCAGCCGACGCGACGCGAAGACCGGTCGAGATCCGGTTCTGCGTCGTGAGCATGTTCTTGTTGATGCTGTTGAGGCTCTGCAGCGCGGTCTGCGCGGCGAAATTGGTGTTAATGCTGTTGGCCATTCGTATGCCCCGTAAGGAGATGTACTGGTTGGGACATACCGGATCGTCCGGTATAGCGAGTCGGCATCATGCCCCCGGCGTGCATCCCTGTAGGACGCCCCCCTCCGGCCCGCTATCGACGCAAGTTGTACCGTTGATGTACTAACCCCCAGTTAACTTTGTTCGTCGGATTAGCCAATCCTTATCTGCACACACTTAGGAATTTTTTCGTCGCACCTACCCGAATGAGCGCACAAGCCCGCCAACGAGCAGATTCCAGCCGTCGATCAATACGAAGAACAGCACCTTGAACGGCAACGAGATCGCCGTCGGGGGCAACATCATCATGCCCATGGACATCACGAGCGTAGCGACGATGAGGTCGATGACCAGGAACGGCAGGATGATCAGGAAGCCGATTTCAAAGCCGCGCCTCAGCTCCGAGATCATGAAGGCCGGGACCAGCACGCGCATGTCGACCTCGACGGGCTGGCCCGAAGCGTCGGGCGTCGCCTGCGGCGTGCGGCCTCGCGAGATGCCCTCGAAGAGCTGAATATCCTTCTCGCGCACGTTCGCCTGCATGAACTCACGCAGAGGTCGCGTCATGCGCTGGTAGGCTTCGCGCTCGTTGATCCGGTTCTCCATGAGCGGCTGCACGCCCTCGGTCCACATGCGGTCGAAGACCGGCGACATCACGAAGAAAGTCATGAAGAGCGCGAGGCTGATCAGAACGATATTCGATGGTGTCGAGGGGAGACCGACGCCCGAGCGCAGGAACGACAGGGCGATGATAAAGCGTGTGAAGCACGTGACCGTGACGAGCAACCCCGGCGCCACCGACAACACTGAGAGTAGGGCGATGAGCTGGAGAATGCGCGCGCTGGTCGAGCCTTGACCGTCCGGGATCAGGTCCTGCAGGTTGATCGTCTGCGCCAGGGCCGCCCCCGGCAGAAGCAGCGCCACAACGGCGACTATGACTGCAAGGCGCCTCATTCGACCACCAGCGAACGCAAGACAACGCTGCGGGCCCGCCCTTTGCTGCGCAGGCGTGCGATCTCCTCGATATCCTCGCGCAGGTACTCGACGCCAGCGGCGCTCTCGACGTGAGTGAGCGGCACGGTGCGCATGTAGCTCATGATGTCCTCGGTCATGGACTTGAGGAGCACGCCGTCATCGGCCGCAGCCGGGGCATCGAGGATGACACCGAGCTCGAGCCGCGCCCAGCTCCGCTGCGGGCCGGAGAGCGTCACGAGGATCGGATCGAGATTCGAGATCAAGACCTTGCTCGGCTCACTGGCACTTTTGGGAGCGGCGCCCCCTTCGCCATGCTTGGCCGATCCCTGAACGATCTGCAGATCGCGCTTGCCCGCCCCAGCATCATGCGGCGCGGCGCCGGCATTTAGGAACATCAGGCTGAAGCCCGCACCCGCACCGGCGCCAACGACTGCGAGCAGGACCACGGCGATGATAAAGGCGCCTTTTCCGCCCCTTCCCGCTGCCTTGCCTTCGGTTTCCTCAGCCATCTACCCGACGATCCCTGGTGCTTCAGAACGGGCTGACCTGATCGATGATCTGGTGGCCCCAGGCCGGCTGCTGGACCTCCATCGAGCGTCCGCGACCCCCGTATGAGATGCGCGCCTCCGCAATGCGCTCGTAGGGGATCGTATTGTCGGCGCGGATGTCGCTGATGTTCACGACACCGGTGAACGTGAGCACGCGCAGCTCGTAGTTGACGCGTACCTCCTGCGATCCCTGGATCAGCAGGTTGCCGTTGGGCAGCACGTCGGTGACGACGGCAGCGAGCCTCAGATCGATGTTTTCGGAACGCTCGATCTCGCCCTTGCCGTCCGAGGCCGTATTGGACTTGAGGGCGGAATTGACGGCTGCCTTGCCTGAGGACGCGACCCCGAAGGTAGCCACGTCGTGCGCCCAGTCGAGCCCGAAGCCATGCGCGGAATCGCGCGTACGCTTCGAGCGGTTGTCCATGATCGCCTTGTCCTTCATGGAGATGTTGACCGTCAGGATGTCGCCGAGGCGGCGCGCGCGGCGATCACGGAAAAGGTCCGCGCCACGCTGCGTCCAGAGCGATGAGCTGTTGTGTCCTGTCGGTGTTTGAAAGGCTGCCCGGTGCATGTGATCGTACGTCGCCGGCGTCACAGCTTTTTGTTCGATGCCGGCGCCCACCGGGCTCAAGGACGGCTCCTTGTTGATCTCGTCGGTCTTCACTGAGCAGCCGACCCCTACCGTCGCGACAAGCGCCAGCAGGCCGACACGCGCCCGCCAGAGCGCCCCAGAGACATTGCGCACCGTCGCTGAGCGACTTGAAGTGTCGCGAAATGTGATCACGATCCGCCTCCGGGGTCGTTCTTGCGCGATGCCCCCATGAGGATCATGGCGAGCTTCGCGGCCCTCTCGGGCGGCATGTCATTGAGGATTTGGCTGGCTACTCGGGGCGCGAGCTTGCTTAGGATCGCAGCCGCGGCACTCTCTTCGAGCTTCGCAAGCTGCTCGGAAGCTGCCTCCGGGCGCATGCCGGAGTAGATCGTAACGAGCTGCTCGTTGGTGCGATTGGCGAAGTCCTCGCGCCGCGCCACCCATTCCTTGAGCTCCGCGATTCGCGACTCGATCTTGGCCATGCGGTCGTCGAGCGCTCGGCTCAGCGCCTCGATCTCCGCCGTCTGGTGCGCGTAGCGTGCCTCGCGGGCCGGCTCGAGCACAGCACGGCAGTACTGGTCGGAGACGGAGAGCGGCTTTTCCGGCTCGCGAACCGGCGGCGTGCGTTTGGGCTCGGGGACGATCGGCACCATGCGCGGCGGCGCGGGTGGCCGCGTAGCCACCGCCGCCTTCGGCGCGACCTTCGTGGCGTCCTTCGCGGGCGGCGTCTGAGCTGAAGCGGACTCCGTCAGCGCGCCGAAGGCCAGCAGCAGGGCAATCGCCGCCGCACTCTTGGACCTCCCTTGCCGCACTGCCTTCATGATCTTCTCCATGCGCCGCGCCTCACTGCACTACGAGTTCGGCCTGCAGCGCACCCGACGACTTGATAGCTTGTAGGATTGCGATAATGCCGAGCGGCTTCAGCCCCATGCGGTTGAGACCGGTCACCAGGCTCTGCAGATCGACGCCATCGACAATCGCGAAGTTGCCGTTCTCCTGACTGGCCGAGATCTCCGTCGTCGAGGTGACGACCGTCTGGCCCTTCGAGAACGGCGCCGGTTGTGAGACGGCCGGCGTCTCGATCACCCGCACGGTCAGATTGCCGTGCGTGACGGCGACGCGGCTGACCTTCACATTGCGGCTGATGACGATCGTGCCCGTGCGCTCGTCGACGATGATGCGGGCCGGCACATCCGGCTCCACCTTGAGCTGGCCGAGATTCGCGAGGAAACGGGCAGCACTCGTTCCGCTCGGCACTTCGACAGCCAGAGAACTCGGCCCCGCCTCCTTGGCCAATCGGCGCTTCGTCGTCTGCAGGGTGTACGTGTTGATGGCATCGACGATGGCAACGGCGGTGCTGAAATCTGGATTCTTCAGCTCGAGGTGGAGCGTGCGCGTCGAGGCGAGCAGATCCGGCGCATCGCGCTCGACAAGCGCGCCGCCCGTGATGCGCCCCGAGGTCGGCACGCCGTGCGTCAGGCTCTCGCTCTGCCCCTGGGCCTGGAAGCCGGCAACGACGACCGACCCTTGCGCCACGGCATAGATCTGCCCATCGGCCCCCTGGAGTGGGGTCATGACGAGCGTGCCACCGGCAAGCGAAGTGGAGTCGGCGAGTGAGGCAACGGAAACATCAATACGGTTACCACCTACAGAGAACGCCGGCAGCTCAGCCGTCACCAGAACAGCGGCGACATTTTTCGTACGCATGTCGAGGCCGCGGACATTGACGCCGAGCCGCTCGAGCATCGAGTTCATCGACTGCTCGGTGAAAGGCGCGTTGCGCAGGCTGTCGCCGGTGCCCTTGAGGCCGGTGACCAGGCCGTAACCGACAAGCTGGTTCGGTCGGACGCCGCGCACGGTCGTGATGTCCTTGACGCGCACCTCCGCCCACACCTCGCTCGCGATCAACGCGAGCGAGACGACGGCAAGGAGCAGCGTTCGCAACTGGGACACCATTCCCTCAATCCCCTCCCACATGCACGCGGCCGCTGGCATTCACCACACCGCGGACGATCAGGCCGGTATCCGCGTTGCGCACGCTGATGAGCTTGCCGGCGACGCCAGGTTCGAGCGCGATACCCGTCGCCTCGATGCTGAGCCCGGCCGAGGCGAACACGATCGACACGCGCTCTCCCTCCTTGAACACCCAGGGATCGCGCAGCGCGTTGATCGGGATGGCATGACCTGCCTGAAGCACGCGCCGAGCCACCTTGCCGACCACAGCTTCGCGCGTTGTGTGGAAGCCCTGCACCTGGCGCGCGCTCACAAGGAAGCGCTGCTCCCCGATGAACTCCTCGGAAACAATGTCGCCTTGAAGAATGGTGACGGTCGGCACGGGCAGGGCCATGCCGCTGCTCTGCGCATCCCCGGAAAGCGCGAACACGACCGCGAGACTGACCGCAGCCGCTTGCAGAATGCGTCGCATGGCTCCCCTCTGACTTGTCACGCTCCCCACCCGGCACGGTGGGGCGCCGCTCATCACCGGATACCCTTGGTGACGATGCCCATCATGTCGTCCGACGCCTGGATGATCTTGGAGTTCATCTCATAGGCACGCTGCGCCGAGATCAGCTCGGTGATCTCCTTGACCGGATCGACGTTGGAAGACTCGAGGTAGCCCTGCTTGATCCGACCGAGGCCGTTCTCACCGGGAATGCCAACCACCGCCGCACCGGAGGCCGAGGTCTCGCGCCACAGGTTGCCGCCGAGCGGCTCGAGGCCGACTTCGTTGACGAAGCTCGCAACCGAAAGCTGGCCGAGCAGACGCGGCTCGATCTCGTTCGGTATGGTAGCGTAGACCTCGCCGCGCTCGTTGACGGTGATGGCCGTCGCCTCGGGCGGCACCGACATCTGAGGCTGCACGAGATAGCCCTCGGCTGTGACGACGCGGCCCGTCGCGTCCTTGTTGAAGGCGGCAGCGCGCGTATAGAGCGTCTCGCCCTCGGGTCCGGTAACGCGGAAGAACCCGCGTCCCATCATGGCCAGATCGAGCGAGTTGCCGGTCTGCGCGAGAGCACCCTGCTGGTGGAGATTGCGGATCGCGGCCGCGCGCACGCCAAGTCCGACTCGCGCACCCTCTGGTATAACTTCGACGCCGCCCGCGGCAGGCGTGCCCGCGGCGAGCTGCGTTTGATAGAGCAGATCGACGAACTCGGCGCGGGAGCGCTTGAAGCTCGTCGTGTTGATGTTCGCGACGTTGTGGGCGATGACCTCGACATTGAGCGCCTGGGCCGTCATGCCGGTCGCGGCGATGGATAGTGCGCGCATAGCCTGTTTCCGCTCCGGTTAGATCGCCATTCTGCTGATTTCCTGGTAGGCCGAGATGACCTTGTCGCGCACCGCGATCACCGTCTGCAGGCTCTGCTCGGCCGACATCACGTGCTCGACGACATCCTGCAGCGCCGCCGTTCCCTTGACGCCGCCGATCGAGACGGCCTCGGCCTGGCGCATCTTCTGACCGAACTCGCTGATCGCATTGCCGAGGAGCGCCGCAAAGTCGTTGTCCGTCTGGCTGACGGGCGTAACACCGGGCGCGACAGGCGCCATCTTTGGCGCCGACACGGGAGTTGAGTCCGCCATTCCGCCGACCGGCCCGGCCGGCAGCGCGCGTCCGCCCACACCTGCAATCGAGTCGATCATCACTTACCTTTCAAAAGGTCGATGAGGTCGCCAATCATCTCGCGCGCCTGCCGCACCATCTGCAGGTTCGCTTCATAGGATCGGTGCGCTTCACGCATGTCCGAAAGCTCGACCAACGGATTGACGTTGGCGAGCTTCACATAGCCGTTCGCGTCGGCCGCCGGATGCCCGGGCATGTGTTGCGCAGGATAGGGCGCCGAATCCCGGCCAATAGCATTGATGCGCACAAGATTGAGCCCGCTCGCACGGTCGAGCTCCTGGGCGAAGCTGATCGTCTTGCGCGCGTAAGGATCGCCGCCCGGCACGGTCGCCGTTGCGCTCGCGTTCGCAAGGTTCTCCGAGACGACACGAATGCGCGTTGATTGTGCGCGCAGACCGGAGGAGGAGGAGATGATCGCGGCCTTGAGCTCGTCAGCCATCGGCTATCCCCTGACACTCGAGAGCAGCATGCGATGGAAAGCGCTGATTACGCCCGAGACCATCGAGTGCTGCGAGCGGGTCTCACCGAGATTGGCGAGCTCCGTCTCGAGGCTGACGGTGTTGCCCGAATGCTTCGGCACCTCACCTGGGCGCGCGACCGTGTCGAAAGCGCGAGCGCCAAACTGGGTTGGCGCCAAGTGGTTGGAGTTCGTGCGCAGCATCGCGACGTTCGCAGAGCTGAGCGCGGCCTCGAACGACGGCACGTCCTTGGCCTTGAAGTTCGGCGTATCTGCATTGGCGATATTGTCGGCGAGCGCCGCACTGCGCGTCGCGAGCCAGCGGTTGCGGTCGCTGGCAATGGAGAAGAGGGCGAGTTCGTCCATCAGGGAGTCCTTCGGCTTTAGCTTTCCTGATAGCCGACGTCTCTTGCCTGAAGCTGGCCGCCCTGACGTGGCAGGCGATTTGCGCGCGCGGCACCGAGAGCCGACGCCAGACGCCGGCGCCGGCTGTCCTCGCCAGCCTCCTGTGGCTCGAAGCGGATGAGATCGAGTTGCACATGAGCATGGGCTGCCTCGAGAGTCAGCCGGTAGTAGAGCTCGACACCGTGATGAGTGAACGACATGGCGAGGCGCACGGAGGGCGGCACGCGCCAACCGACGATAGCTTCGGCGTGGCCGCTGAACTGCATGGTGCCGGGCTTGAAGAACAGCTCGCACTCACCATCGAGCAGGCTCTGCAGCGTCGCCATACGGTCGAGCCGTATGAGTGCCACGAGGTCCGCGACGTCATGATTGCGGAACTCGGTCGTCAGCTCCGCAATGCTGGTCGCGAGAAGCGCCTCGAAGCTCGAGGTGAGATCACTGACATCGGGCTGCATTTAGGCACCTCGGGGGATGGGAGCGGCTTGAGAGGCGGAACGCGACATGAGGTAGAGGATGATTTCGGCAACCGCCTTGTAGAACTCGGGCGGGATCGGGCGATCCAATGACACGGCAGCATAGAGGCTGCGCGCGAGCGCCTTGTCCTCGATGACCGGGATCTCGTGCGCCTCGGCGATTTCGCGAATCTTGAGGGCGATGTTGTCCATGCCTTTGGCGACGACCATCGGCGCCCCCGATTCGCCTTGCATATAGCGCAGTGCCACCGCGTAGTGCGTCGGATTGGCGATCACCACCGTCGCCTTGGGCACCGAGGACAGCATCCGCCGGCGCGCACGGTCACGCGCGAGCGACAGTCGCCGCGCCTTGAGCAGCGGATCGCCCTCGCTCTGCTTGTGCTCGTCCTTGATCTCCTGCTTGCTCATGCGCAGATCCATGCGCCACTTCATGCGGCTCCAAATGAGGTCCGCTGCGACGATGCCGGAGAGGCTGAGCCCTACTGCGAGCAGCACGTTGAGCATCTGACGCGCGAGCGCCTGCGGCAGCGCCGACGGCTCGAGCAGGATGGAATTGACGAGATCCGCTTTGTAATTGAGCAGGAATGCGACCGCGCACGCTGAAAGGATCGTGAGCTTGAAGACCGACTTCAGAAACTCGACGCGCCCCTGGGAGCCGAACATGCGAGTGAAGCCCTTGAAGGGTGATATTCGCGAGAATTCGGGCTTAATGCGGTGGCCCACCATACTCAGCGGGTTCTGCAGCACCGACACCAAGATGCCGAAGATCATCAGTACGAACAGCGGCAGTGCCAGCACCGCCGCCGATGCCGATCCGACGGTGGCAAGCAGGAGCACCGCGTCCGCACCAACATCCATGCGGAAATCGTAGGGCCTTTCGATCAGGGCCATGAGACTGCCAAGCAGCCTCGCCCCAAACGCCTGCGCGACGATCGGCACGCACGCGGCGATAGCCAGGATCGAGGCAAACTGCGCGATCTCACGGGAGACGGGCGTATTGCCCTTCCTGATCGCCTCGTCGATCTTGTGAGGTGTCGCCTCTTCTGTTTTGGACTCCTTGTCCTGTTCCTCAGCCATGGCGCTCGATACCTGAGATCGAAGAGAGAGAGCGAGCGCCGCGGCTTAGCCAGACGCAACGGCGAGAGAAGTGCATGACCTGCTGCGGGAACGCTATTCGCTTCCCTGCTGCATGACCTCGCGCACGGAAATGCCGAAGCGCGTTGCCTCCTCGTCGAGCGCGACGATCTCGCCGCGGGCGACGACCTGATCGTTGACCACAATGTCGATCAGATCCCCGACCTTGCGGTCGAGCGGAATGATCGCCCCCCGCGTCAGGCTCATGAGTTTGGCAACCGGCATTCGCGTCGCGCCAAGCACGAAGCGAACTGATACGGGGATGCGCATCACGGCGTCGTGGCCGCGCCCGCCCCAAGCCTCGGCGGATTTCCCCTCCTGCCCGCCAGCAGCCGCTACCTGCGTCAAGTCGGACCTCCAGTCGCCTTGCTGACCGCCACCCGCATTTGCGGTGGCGCCGTCACTCTCGACATTATTCATGCGCGTTCGGCTCCCACCGCCCGATTTACTAGGCGGCCTTCTTCTCGGCACCACCAGCCGCGCCGGCATTGCCGGAGTTCAGCGTAGCGTTCTCGAGCTCGTCGATAGACGGGCGGTCCGATGCCGAGATCGCTTTGCGACCGTGCTCCACCGCAATCTGCGGCATGGCGCCGTTCATCAGCGCGAGCAGCGTCTGTTTGATCACGATATACTGGCGCATCTGCTTCTCGCGCACGATTTTGACCTGCGTCGCGATTGGCGTGACAACTCCATAGGAGAAGAAGATGCCGGCAAAGGTTCCGACGAGCGCGGCCCCGATATAGGCGCCGAGAACCTCGGGCGGCTGATCGAGGGCGCTCATGGCCTTGATGACGCCGAGCACGGCGGCGACGATCCCGAGCGCCGGCAGGCCCTCCGACATGGCGACGAGCGAGTGATAGGCCTTGAGCTTGTCGCCACGCATGGTGGCGATCTCCTCGTCCATCAGCGCCTCGATCTCGTGCGTGCGGGCATTGCCCATGAGGATCAGGCGGAAGTAGTCGCAGATGAACGTCAGCATCTTCTCGTCGTTCAGGACCTTCGGATAGGCGGTGAAGATTGCCGACTCGGCCGGATTGTCGATGTGCTTCTCGACCTCGGCCCGCGACTTCGACTTCAGCTCGCGGATCAGGGTGAACAGGCATGTCAGGATGACCAGATAGTCTTCCTTATGGGGCACGGCATTCTTCAGCGCCTCGATGAAGCCGACACCGCTGTCCTTGATCGTCTTCATCGGGTTGGCGACAATGAAGGTCCCGATCGAGGCACCCAGAATGATGACGTACTCCCACGGCTGCCAGATGACCCCGAGCTTGCCGCCCATGGCCGCAAAGCCGCCGAACATGCACGCGAGCGTCACAACTAGGCCTAGCGGGATGGTCATGCGTGTCCTGCGCCAACGGATCGGATCTGATTGACGCACGACGATGCGGCGAATGCCTTGCGCGAGGCTGTAGCAGCGGCAGCCGGACCACCGTCGGCCATCCGGATGTGACTACACCAGCTTCGTGCAAGTCCCGCGTGCGCTTCTTGAGATTAGTTCGCTTCGCGGGGATGGTACGGAATGTTCAGCACGCCGATCGGCTACAAGCTCATCGCTTCGGATATGACGGCGGCGCTCAAGCGCACCTCCGAGCAGCCCATCGTGCAGCGCGAGAGCGAGTACTACCTGGAAACGATCAAGACCATCAAAACGGTCGAAGATTTCATCGCGAACGATCGTGTCTTCAAATACGCGATGAAGGCGCACGGCCTGCAGGATATGGACTACGCCAAGGCCTTCATGCGCAAAGTGCTGAAGGAGGGCATCGACAATCCTCAGAGCTTCGCCAACAAGCTGTCCGATACGAAATACCGGGAATTTGCCGAGACCTTCAATTTCGCGCGCCATGGAACCACGGCGACAATATTCGAGAAAGCACGCCAGGGCACCGTAGACCGCTACACCCGTCAGACGCTCGAGTTGGACGCGGGCGCATCGAACGAGGGCGTTCGCCTCGCACTCTACTTCGAGCGCAAGGTGGCAAGCGTCACAACACCGCTACACCTCCTGGCCGACCGCGCCCTCCTCAAGGTTACGCAGATCGCGCTCGGCATTCCGGAGGCGACGGCGACCATGGACATCGACCGTCAGGTCGAGATGATCAGCAAGAAGCTGGATATCGAGGATCTCAAGGATCCGGAGAAGCTCGACAAATTCATAGGTCGCTTCACGGCCCTCTGGGAGCTCGAGAACCCTACGACGACGGCCGCGTCGAGCGGCATCACGCAGCTCTTCGGTGGCTATGACCTCACGATCGGTTACGACTTGCTCACGCAGATGCAGAACATCAGGAAGGTGTGAGCCATGGAAGCTAGCATGTACGTTGCGCTGTCCGGGCAGCTCGCGTTACAGCGGCGCCTCGACACGATCGCGAACAACGTCGCAAACAGCACCACGCCCGGCTTCCGCGCCGAGAACGTGACTTTCGAGACCGTGCTCTCGCAGACCCAGAGCTCGTCGGTCGCTTACTCTGGCGCGGGCGAGAGCACTTTCTCGCGGACAAGCGGCGCGATCGTGCAAACGACCAATCCGCTGGACGTCGCCATCCATGGCGATGCCTTCATGAGCGTCAACGGCGCGAATGGTCCGGTCTACACGCGCGACGGCCGTATGCGCATCTCGACGCAGGGCGATCTCGAGAACATGAACGGGCAGCAGGTTCTCGATCAGTCCGGTGGCCCCATCCAGATCAATCCCAGCCTTGGGCCTGTCCAGATCTCGCGCGACGGCACTATCAGCCAGAACGGCACGCGTGTGGGCCGTCTCGGGCTCTTCCAGATTCCCGCCAATGCCAAGCTCGTACGCCACGAGGGCGCGGCTGTCGTACCCGATACGCCGGCCGAGCCCGTCGTCGATTTCGTGAGCAAGGGTTTTGCGCAGGGCTACATCGAGAAAGCAAATGTCGATCCGGTCATGGAGATGACCCGCCTCATCTCGGTGACGCGCGCCTTTGAGGCCATGTCGGCCGCCGGCGAGCAATCCGACCGCAAACTGACCGATGCCATCAAGGCACTGGGTACCGGACGCTAGCACCTGACGACGTCCGGCAAGGGCGAGGGCAAATCACTTTGCATTCGACATGACCACACCCAAGACAAACGACCAAACACCCCTTCCCATAGCGGCCAAGAATGCGAGCGACCCGCTCGAGCGTCTCGCCGGACTCTTCTCAGGGCATCCGAGCAAGCTTCCGCTCGTGCGCTACGGCGGTCGCGTTGCTGAAGTCGCGCCGAGCCACGTGCTCGTGCGCGGCATCGAACGCCGGGTCGAACTCGGAACCTCGGTCGAAGTCGAGGGCGGCGGCTCCCGCTGGCTCGGCGAGGTCATCGGCATCGAGGCCGACTGCGCCAACATAAAGCTCTTCTCGACATCGCCGCGGCTCGGCCTTGGCGCGCCTGTCTGGGTGCGCGACAACCTCGAGATCTGCCCCGACGTGAGCTGGCTTGGCCGTGTGATCAATGCGCTCGGCCAGCCGATTGACGATTTGGGCACGCTCGCGAGCGGCGCCGTCCCCTATTCCATTGACCATGAGCCGATCCCGCCCATGGCGCTCGACCGTATTCGCAGGCCGATCGTCACTGGCGTGAAAGCTATCGATCTCTTCACGCCGATCTGCGCCGGTCAACGCATCGGCATTTTTGCTGGTTCGGGCGTCGGCAAATCCACGCTCGTGTCGATGCTCGCACGTACCAACGGCTTCAACACGATCGTCATCGCACTCGTTGCCGAGCGCGGCCGCGAGGTACGCGAGTTCCTCGATGACGTGGTGAAGCCACATGCGCCCCGCGCGGTGACCGTCGTCGCGTCGAGTTCTGAAGGCGCGATGATGCGCAAGAATGCGGCCAAGACCGCCATGTCCGTTGCCGAGTACTTTCGCGACCGTGGCGACAATGTCCTGCTGGTGGTCGACTCGATCACGCGCTTTGCTCATGCATTGCGCGAAGTGGCGCTTGCGGCCGGCGAGCCCCCCGTCGCCCGCGGGTATGCGCCCTCCGTCTTCGCCGAGTTGCCGAGACTTCTCGAACGCGCGGGGCCCGGCAAACCGGGCTCCGGCTCGATCACTGGCGTGTTCTCGGTGCTGCTCGACGGCGAGGATTCCAACGAGCCAGTTGCCGATACCGTACGCGGTATTCTCGATGGCCACATCGTGCTCGACCGCAACATTGCCGACCAAGGGCGCTATCCGGCGATCAATCCACTGACATCGATCTCGCGCCTCGCGCCGCTTGCCTGGAGCAAGGAGGAGGCCGAACTCGTGCGCCGATTGAGGGGAATCGTCGCCCGCTACGAGGAGACGCGCGATCTGCGCGCGGTCGGCGCCTACAAAGCCGAGGCCGATTTCGAGCTCGATCAGGCCGTGACTTTGACGCCTGTGCTCTATCGCTTCCTGACGCAGCTACCCGATGATCCGCCCTGTTCCGGCGTATTCGGCGAGCTGGCCTCTGTCCTCTCGGAGATGCGCAACGGTGGGCGCCCGGCGAGCGAATCCGCAGGCACCCAGGTTGCGACGCGGGCGCCGGCGTGAGGCTGCCCCTACTGGCTGGCCGTCAACGCGACATCGCCGTTGAATAGGATGATCTGCTCCGACATCTCGAGCGGCGTGTCCTTGGTGTCGTAGGCCATGCGCACGCATCGCATGATGGTGAGGTCGCGGTCGCCGCTGAGCTGGCGCACAAGGGCGTCTTGCGCCGCCAGCGGCATCATGGTCCACACCGTGCGGTCCACGGTCGCGTTGTACTTCTCCGCATAGACAGGGAAGAACACCTCCGCCGCCGCGTCGATCTCGTATTGCAGATTGGGAAAGCGGGCTGCATCGACAGTGATCGTTTCGCTCACGACAAGCGCACCTTCGTGCCGCCAGTCGCGGCGCAGCTTGAGGGCGCGCGGCACGATTGATGCCGGCCTCAACATCCGGAGGGATGACACTTCCGCAGCCGTAGCGACGGCGTAGTCCGTTGCGGCGAGGACGATCTTCAGATCGATCGGCGCCCCATCAGCGCGACAAAGGCGTAGAGCCGGTCCCGTGCGCCAGGCCTCGCCGTCCTTGACGAATGTGCCGCGTCCGCGCTCGCGCACGAGAATGCGGTCGCGTGCGAGCTGATCCAAAGCCTTGCGAACAGTTCCGATGCTGACGCCGAGCTCGCGGGCAAGCTCCACCTCGGGCGGTATCGGCGCTCCAGCCTGCCAATCGCCCCTCTCAATCCTGGACAGGATCAGAGCGCGCACCTGCTCGTGAAGGGGCCCCGAGAAATTGTGAATCTCGTTTTGCCCCATGCTCACGCGCTGCGCCGCCGCGCCGAAGCGTCCCCGGTTGGACATCAAATTCCCTCAGCCCCGAAAAGCACCCGCGTCCACCAGATCAGCAAATCCGCGCTGCCACAGCCCATGACAGATTTCATCTTGTCCGACGTCGCACGATCAGTGCTGGGACAGAGGCTTGCTGACATCTAGTTTATGGCGGGACTCTTCTCTGCATCACCTTTTGCGAGGTTAGGTTGATTCCGGCACAAAGCACCTTCGTGATTATTTTGATACTGGAGGAAGTTCAGCAACGGCGGCTTTTCGGCAACATTTTGAGCGCTGCGCTCCACCAACACTTACTGAGCTGGTTCTAAAAGCACTTTTGTGCTTCTTCTGCGATCCGCAATACACTCAAAAGTAGCGCACTCAAATAATGCAATCATAAATTGCATCCGCATAGATTCATCATCCGCAATTCTCGAGAAATTGCTCGATGAATTAACGCTAAAGCAAATCTCGATGCCTACACTTTCAAACTGATCAGACAGCTGAGCAGGCCGCGTCCCCTGGTATGCCCGCCCAAGCATCTCCGCTTTCCCAGGGCCTTGGAGCCGCCATGAGCCGCGTATCGAGTTTGCCGCTGCAGAAGAAACGCGAGGATATCGAAGCGACAGGTTCGCTGCCGCGTGTGTCGAGCGAGAGCGCTGCCGGAACGCAGTCGGACAGCCTGCCACTCGCCGAACTGGACGCACTCGGCCGCCTCGCCGCTCTCGACAAAGCCTTCGCGCCGGTCTCGGAGCCCGCACCCGAAGCCGGTCCCCAACCCAAGTCAGCGCCGGCTGCAGCTCCCACCGCGAAGGGGCCGCCGCAGCTCCGTGCCGTCGACCGGCGCATCCTGAAGACGCTCGCCGGCGTGATTCTCGTCGTCGTCGCAGGGTGGATGCCGCTACAGGCACTCATGCAGACGACCAGCACCGAAGCGATCATCAACGCGCGCCTCATCACGCTGCGCGCCCCGATCGAAGGCCAGGTATCCTGGCTCGGACAGGTCGCCGTCGGCACCGAACTGAAGCCGGGCGCCGAAGTCCTCGGCATTGTCAATCCGCGTGCCGACCGCGGCCGGCTCGATGCGGTCGCCCAGCTCGTTAGCGAACTCGAAAGCGACATCAAGGCGCAAACAGCCCGCCGCGAGAGCCTCCTGAAGCTCCATGACGAGCACACCGCCAACGGCGAGGCTTTCCGGACGGGTCGCATCGCCCAGCTCGAATCGCGCATGGCCGAGACGCGCAGCGAGATCGCTGCCGCAACGGCCCGCCACGAAGAGGCGCAGCAGACGCTAGAACGATCGCAGGCGCTTGCCGACGCGGGCACCGGCACTGTCGTCGCACTCGAGCGCGCGCGTCGTGATGCGACCGTCGCCAGCCAGACGCTCGAAGCTCTCGGCCACCGCCGCAATACCCTCGACGTCGAGCTCTCCGCCCTGCGCCGCGGCATCTATATTGGCGACAGCTACAACGACCGCCCGCAATCCCTGCAGCGCGCCGACGAGATCGCGCTTCGCCTCAACGAGATCAATGCCGACATCACCCAGCGTGAAGCACGCCTCGCGAGCCTGCGCACCGAGCTTTCAGCCGAAAACATGCGCTATGCCCAGCGTTCGGCTGCCGGCCTCGTAGCGCCGGTTATCGGCACCATCTGGGAGGTCATGACCGCCCCCGGCGAGTCGGTCGTGCGCGGCCAGGATCTCGTCCGTCTGCTCGACTGCTCTGGACTCGTCGTGACTGCGACCGTTGGCGAAGCCGCCTACAATCAGCTCCGAGTCGGCCATCCGGCGCGCTTCCGCTTCCGCGGCGAAAGCACCGACTACGAGGGCCGCATCGTCAGCCTCACGGGCGTCGCGACGGCGCCGGCCAATCTCGCCATCCAGCCGGCGGCTCTCGCCAAGGAACCCTATCGCGTCATGGTCACCCTGCCCGCCATGCCCACCAACGGCCGGTGCAGCGTCGGCCGCACGGGTCGCGTCACGTTCGGCGGTTGAGGCTCGTGCGATGATCGAGCAATTCGCCAGTGCTTGCGATGCCGTACCGAGCGAATTGCTCGATCTGAATCGCACGAGCAGTGTTTTGCTGCTAGTGCCCCTTCAGTTTCCGAAGTTCGCTCCCGCCACCAGCAGCGAGGTCAGGCGAACTTCGGAATTGGGGCACTAGGCGATGCCGCTTCTTATCGAGGCCCTTGTTCCGGGTTTCATCGTCCTGGGCTTTGCCTGGACCGTGCTGCCATGGCTGAAGGCCGAGGACGAGCGTGCTCGCGCGGCCATGGTCGCGGTCATGCTCGTGCTCATGTGGCGCTATATGGCCTGGCGCTGGATCGTGACGCTGCCCCCCATCGGCCTCAGCGTCGATTTCGTCGTCGGCCTCGTCTTCGTCATCATCGAGACCCTGGTCGTCATTGGCGCCACGATCAGCCTCACCTTCCTGATCAAGCTCACCAATCGCTCAGGCGATGCCGATCGCAACGAGCCGTGGCTCATGGGGCAGGCGCGCCCGCCGCTCGTCGATGTCTTCATCTGCACGTATAACGAGGAAGAGGCGATTCTCGAGCGCACGATCGTCGGCGCGCTCGCACTCGATTATCCGCGCTACCGCGTCTGGGTGCTCGACGACGGCCGCCGCCCGTGGCTCGAGGCCTTGGCTGGCCGCCTCGGCGCGAACTATCTGACACGTTCCGACAATGCCCATGCCAAGGCGGGCAATATCAACAACGGGCTCCGCCACGTCGCGACGCTTGTCGAACCGCCGGACTTCATCAGCATTCTCGATGCGGACTTCGTGCCCGCACCGCACTTCCTGCGCCGTGCACTAAGCCTCTTTCGCGAAGAGAATGTCGGCATCGTCCAGACCCCGCAGCACTTCATCAATCCCGACCCGCTGCAGAGCAATCTCTCCATTGCGCGCGTGTGGCCGGACGAGCAGCGCTATTTCTTCGATGTGGTCATGGCCGCGAAGGACGCCTGGGGTGCCTCCTTCTGTTGCGGCACGTCCTCGGTGATCCGCTTCCCGATCCTCCAGCAGATCGGCGGCTTTCCGACCGAGTCCGTGACCGAGGACTATCTCGTCACGCTCAAGATGAAGGTCGTCGGCTATCGCACGGTCTATCTCAATGAGCGCCTCTCGCTCGGTCTCGCCCCCGAAGGCCTCAAGGAGTATGTGACCCAGCGCAGCCGCTGGGCGCTCGGATTCGTGCAGATCTGCCGCGGCGAGCTTGGTCCGTTTCGGCGCAACAACGGCCTCACACTCATCGATCGCATCAGCCTGAGCGAAACCTTCCTCTACTGGTCGGCGGCCCACTCCTTCCGCTTGTTCGGCATCATCATTCCAATCCTCTATTTGTGGCTGGACGTGCACGCCGTGCAAGCCGACGTCATGGATACGCTCGGCTACTACCTCCCCTATTTCATCTCGCAGATCACGATCATGGGCTGGATGGCGCGCGGTCGCGTCATGCCGATCTTGTCCGACGTGACGCAGCTGCTCGCCGCGTCGCAGATCGCGCGTGCCGTTGTTCACGGCATCATCAAGCCCAAGGGCCACAAGTTCCAGGTCACGGCCAAAGGCGGCGACCGCAGCAAGCTGTTCGTCCAATGGCCGCTCATGCGCGTCTTCCTGATCTATCTCGCGTTGACCATCGGCGGGCTCATGTGGGCTTTCATTTTCGAGGACGGCAGCAGGCTGCGCGACTCCGCTGCGCTCTGCCTCTTCTGGAGCTGGTACAATATCGTCGTGCTAACCATCGCCTGCATCGTCTGCATCGAGCAGCCGCGCCTGCGCGCCTCCGAGCGGCTGAGCGCGCGCAACCTCGCACTGATCGATGTGGATGGCGAGAGCTCAGAGGTGCGCGTCATCGATGTCTCGCTCGGTGGTGCACGTATTGCCGGCGCCGCGCCGGCCCTTCAGGGCAAGAGCGTGACGCTCGTTCTCGACGGCATGAGCATAAGAGGCACAGTCCTACGCGTTGGCGCCGAGGACTTCGTCGTGCGCTTCGAGGAAACGGCCGAAACCAAAGCGAAGCTCATCCGCTTCATCTATTCCGGGCGCTTCTCGGCCGATGTCCCGCGCATCGTGCCGGCCCGCGTCGCAGCGGCGACGCTCGGCCGCGTCATGCGCTGAACGGCCTGTTTGACGCTGCAGTGCGCCATCACACGCTGGTGATCAGCTGGCGCCGCGCCCCGCCTTCCGCAAGATTTCGAAAGCTCCTACCATCCGCGCGCGGACCACAACGGCCGTGAGCGAAGTCATATCCGTCAACCGAGAGGAGGAGAGCCGACACACGCTACTGCACGGTCCGCGAAGCAAGAGACGTCAACGTCCACGAACAATCGTTCGATTTCGCATCCTGGGAGGAATAACCGTGACTCGATTTTCTATCCGCGCCCTCTTCGCAGGGCTGTTCTGCTTTGCGCTTTCCATGACCTGCCTGCCACAGCTCGCTTCGGCACAAAGCGGCGACGGCTGGACCCAGCTCTTCGATGGCAAGACAGTCGGCGACTGGAATCTGGTCGGCGAAACGAACTGGCGTGTCGAGGACGGCGCAATCGTCGCCGACAAGCGTACCAGCAAAGATCCCGCTTATCTCGTCAGCAAGGACAAGCTCAAGGACTTCATGGTCTATGTGGAGTTCTGGTCGAGTGATGACGCCAACAGCGGCGTCTTCCTGCGCTGCCAGGAACCGACCAACATCACGGATCGCAACTGCTACGAAGCCAACATCTTCGACCAGCGCCCGGATCCGACCTACGGCACCGGCGCCATCGTCCGCTTCGCCGAAGTGAATCCAATGCCCAAGGCCGGCGGCAAATGGAACACCTACGAGATTACGGCCAAAGGCCGTGACATCATCCTGGTGCTCAACGGGAAGGAAACTTCGCGGCTCCGCAGTGAACTGCTCATGGATGGCCATCTCGCGCTGCAGCACGGCAGCGGCGTGATGAAGTTCCGCAAGGTGGCGATCAAGCCGCTCTAGTGAGGAAGTGCCGGTGTCATCTTTCTGATAGTGCCGGCTTTGTCACACCGCGCGATAGCGCGCGATCGTGTCGCGATTGATCTCGATGCCAAGTCCTGGCCCCGAGGGAATCGCGACACGACCGTTCTGGTGCTCGATGGGCGTCTTGAGCACGGCCTGCCGGAAGGGATGCTCGGAACGGTCGAATTCGAGAATCGGTGGTCGGGGCGTATGACGCGGCGGAACGTCCGGTAGTGCAGCAAGCAGTTGTAGCGACGCTGCGAGACCGATGCCTGTACCCCAGACGTGCGGCACATAGCGCACGCCAAACGCCGCCGCCATGTCGGCGATCTTCTTGCATTCGGAGAGTCCGCCGGAGGCGCAGGTATCCGGCTGCACGATGTCGATTGCACGTCGCATGAATACTTCGCGGAAGCCCCAGCGCGTGAACTCGCACTCACCGCCCGCGACCGGGATCGGCTGGCCACGCCGCACCTCGATATAGCTGTCGAGATCGTCAGGCACGACCGGCTCCTCGAACCAGCCGATATCGAGATCGGCGACGGCCCGACCGAGCGCGATGGCCTCCAGCGCATCGAAGCCGTGATTGGCATCGAGCATCACGCCGATCTTCGGACCGACCGCCGCGCGTACAGCGCGTATGAGCGCAACGTCCTCGTCGACGCCGAACCCGATCTTCAGCTTGACGGCCTTGAAGCCTTCACGAACGTAGCCCTGCACCTCCTTGACCACATAGTCGAGCGGATCGCCTTCGCGGAGACGATAGGTGCCGGTCGCATAAGCATCGACGGACGTCCGACTAGCGCCGCCGAGAAGCATCGACGCTGGAACACCAAAGTGCCGCCCCTTCAGATCGAAGAGTGCAATGTCGATGCCGCTGATTGCCGAGATCACGACGCCCTTCTGCCCGTAGTCGCGGAAGTGATTGTAGAGATCCATCCAGATGACGTCGGTCGCGCGCGGATCGCGGCCGATCAGGCGCCCTTTCAGCGCTTCAGTGATCGCGGCGTTGATACGCGCCGGACCGTAGCATTCGCCCCAACCGATCGTTCCGTCATCCGCCGTTATCTCGACCAGGCAGCTCGCGCGAACGGCCGTCGAGGAAAAGGACCAGCCGAAGGGCTCGGAGAGCGGCGCTTCGAGAACGTGGGTGCGAACTTCGCTGATCTTCACGGGCGATCTCCCTCGATCTGCGGCGCTTGGCGCGCCTCCACGTGAATTAGACGTCAAGTCGCACGGTCGTCGCAACGGCGCTTCGCCGCGCCCTTGATCTGCATCAATGACAGGCGTGGCCATGGCTCTCTTCGATAGCGTCGCGAATGCCTTGATCGAAGGAGGCTGGCGATGGACTGGCCAATGTACCGTCGCGTAGAGCATCAGGCCGTACGCCTGCACCGCATGATGGATCGCCTCGGCGTCGAACCGCTCGCCTTTGTCCGACTGGCGCAGGGCGAGGCCTACGCCGAAGCACGTAAGCGCTGCCTGTTTTGCATTGCAGCCGATGAGTGCTGGCGATGGCTCGAGCATGAAGCGCGAACGCAGGATACGCCGGACTTCTGCCCGAACCTGAAGCTCTTCGAATTACTGCGCTCTCGGACAGATGCCGCACTGCACACCTGGGATAACAGCAATGCTTGCTGCACTGCGGAAGAAATAGATGGCACAGAAGCCTTGAACGCCCCCCATTGTTCGCCGACAATAGTCCGGACTTAGTCACGGCTGAGCCCGCGCGCCAGCCTCGGATTGGCGTGGGGGCCGTGTTGCAAGACGAAGTCGCAAAGACCGCAGGCATCGAGGCCAGCGCGGGGATGGCGGAGCCCGCATGTGCGGCCTCCAGCACGCCAATTCTCGCGATCGACAATCTGCACGTTCACTTCGTCACGGAGAACGGAACAGTCCGTGCCGTCGAGGGACTGAGTTACTCTGTCCAGCCCGGCGAGATCGTGGCGATCGTCGGCGAGTCCGGCTCGGGCAAATCGGTCTCGGCTCTTGCCGTGATGCAGCTTCTGCCGCCGAACACGGCGCGGATCGTCGACGGTTCGGTACGCTTCGAGGGACGCGAGCTTCTCGACCTCGACGACGAGGAAATGCGCCGCATTCGCGGGCGCGAGATCTCGATGATCTTTCAGGAGCCTATGACCTCGCTGAACCCGGTGCTCACCATCGGGCTGCAGATCATGGAACCGCTCACCATGCATCTCGAGATGAGCGAGGCGGAGGCGCGCGCGCGCGCCGTCGAGCTTCTCACGCTCGTTGGCATCACCGACCCCGAGAGCCGGCTCGAGCAGTATCCGCACCAGCTCTCCGGCGGCATGCGGCAGCGCGTCATGATCGCGATTGGTCTCGCCTGCAATCCCAAGCTGCTCATTGCCGACGAGCCGACCACGGCGCTCGACGTGACCATCCAGGCGCAGATCCTCGAGCTGATGAAGGATCTCTCGCGGCGTCTGGGCATCGCCGTCATCATTATCACGCACAATCTCGGGATCGTGGCGCGCTACGCCGATCGCGTGAACGTCATGTATGCCGCGCGATTGATCGAGACCGGCCCCGCCGAAGCGGTCTTCGGGCACCCCATCCATCCTTACGCTCGTGGTCTGCTGGCCGCCGTGCCACGTCTCGACCGAGGTCGCTCGTCTCAGCTCACCACCATCGAAGGTGCGCCCCCCAATCTGCTCGATCCGCCCGAAGGATGCCGTTTTCGCCCGCGCTGCCGCTATGCCATCGACGCCTGCACTCAGGTCCCTGCCCTCGTCGAGATGGAGAGCGGGCATTTTGCAGCCTGCCATCGTGCGGGGGAGATCGACGCCCTCGAAAAGGCAGCATTCAAAAGCGTCGACGTCCCACACGACGACAGCGTCAAGGACAGCGGCGACCCCATCCTCCGCATCGCGCACACGTCAAAGTTCTTCCCTGTCGGCGGCGGTTTCTTGCGGGGTCCGGTGCGGCACGTCAAAGCCGTCAACGATGTGTCTCTGCACATCATGCCAGGCGAGACGCTCGGTCTCGTCGGCGAGTCCGGCTGCGGAAAGTCGACCCTGGGTCGCCTTGTCCTCCGCCTCGACGATCCGACAGGCGGCGAGATCCTGTTCGCCGGTACTGATCTCGCGGCACTCTCGCGATCCGAGATGACCGATGTGCGCAAGAAGATGCAGGTCATCTTCCAGGATCCCTATTCCTCGCTCAACCCGCGCATGACCGTCGGCCAGATCATCGGCGAGCCGATGCGCGTCCATGATATCGTGCCGAAAGCCAAAATTGCCGATCGGATCTCCGAGTTGCTGCAGCTCGTCGGGCTTTTCCCCTACATGGCCCTGCGATATCCGCACGAGCTGTCTGGCGGTCAACGCCAGCGCGTCGGCATCGCGCGTGCGCTTGCGGTCGAGCCCGATGTGATCGTCTGCGACGAGGCGGTTTCGGCGCTCGACGTCTCGATCCAAGGCCAGGTGATCAACCTCCTCGAGCACCTCCAGCGCAAGCTCGGCCTCACCTATCTCTTCATTGCGCACGATCTTGCGGTCGTCCGCCATATCTCGAGCCGTGTCGCGGTCATGTATCTCGGCCGCATTGTCGAGCTGGCATCATCGGACGAGCTCTTCGCCAATCCGCGCCATCCCTATACGCAAGCACTGCTCGCGGCTGCACCTGTCCCTGATCCTGTCATCGAGCGGACGCGGCCGCGCACCATTATAACGGGCGAGCTTCCGAGTCCGTTGAATCCACCCTCGGGCTGCGTCTTTCATCCACGCTGCCCAAAGGTCACTGCCGAATGCAAGCAGGCGGTGCCCGCAACGCGCGAGCTTGCGGAGGGACATACCGTCGCCTGTATTCACGCCTGAATCGCTACCGAAGAACGGCGCACATCACAAAGCGCCGCGAACAGAAAATTGACGCTCTGGAGGAAACCGAAAATGAGAAGCACGACAAGTCTGGCTATTGCCCTGGCTGCTATGACGCTGGCCGCGGCGCCAGCCACCGCCGAGACGCCCAAGCGCGGCGGCATTCTGAAGTTCGCATCAGTCGCCGAGCCGCCCACAACCGACTGTCACGGCACGACGACGTTCGCCATGATCCATCCGGTCGTGCCGCAGTACTCGACTTTGCTCAAAATCGTCGGCCCGCACGACAAGTCGAGGATCGAGGGCGATCTCGCCGAATCGTGGGAGATCTCGCCGGACGGACTGACCTACACCTTCAAGCTACGCCGCGGCGTGAAGTGGCATGACGGCTCGCCCTTCTCCTCGGCGGACATCAAGGCCACCTATGAGCGCATCGTGAACCCGCCCGAAGGCGTGGTCTCCTCGCGCAAGGCCGTGCACCAGGACATCAAGGAAATCACGACGCCTGACGACTACACGGTCGTCTTCAAGTTGAAGCAACCCAATGCATCGATGATTTTGCATTTCGGCTCGCCCTTCAACTGCGTCTACAGCGCCGCCAAGCTCGCCAAGGATCCGACATATCCTTCCAAGGAGGTCATGGGCACGGGCGCTTTCAAGTTCGTGGAGTACGTGAAGGGCTCGCATTGGGTCGCAACCCGCTTCGAGGACTACTGGGATAAGCCGAGGCCCTACCTCGACGGATACCGCCTCTTCTTCGTGCGCGGCACGGCGGTCGTCGCGGGCATGCAAGGCGGCCAGTTCGACGCAGAGTTCCGCGGGCGCACACCGCAGGAGCGTGATCAGCTCGTCGCCGCGATGAAGGACAAGGTCACGGTCATGGAAGGGCCGTGGGTGACCAACATCCTCCTCTCCTTCAACACCGAGAAGAAGCCGTTCGACGACGTGCGTGTTCGTCAAGCTTTGACGCTCGCCATCGACCGCTGGGGCGGCTCGGAAAGCCTCGGCAAGGTGTCACTGATCAAGGGCGTGAGCGGCGTCTTCCGACCTGGCTCACCCTTCTCGATCTCAGATGAAGAGCTGAAAAAGATTCCGGGCTTCTGGCCGGACATCAACAAGTCGCGCGAGGAGGCAAAGCGCCTGCTCAAGGAGGCCGGCGTCAGCAATCTGAAGGTGAAGCTGCTCAACCGCACGATCGCGCAGCCCTTCACGCCGGCCGGCATCTTCGCCATCGACCAGTGGCGTCGTATCGGCGTCGAGACCGAGCACGTGCAGGTCGAGACCAAGCTCTGGTACGACGGCATGGAGAGCGGCAACTTCGATGTCTGCGTGCAGAACATCTCGGACTTCACCGACGACCCGAACGCTCAGTACAACACGCTGCTGAGTAAGAAAGTGTCCGCGATCGCCTACTCGCGACACACCGATACCAAGATCGACGACATGTACACGCAGCAGTCCGGCATGGTCGATCCGACGGCCCGTCTCAAGGTCGTGAACGATCTCGAAAAGTATGTTCTGAGCCAAGCCTATAATATCCCGCTGCTCTGGTATCAGCGCATCGTCGTCAACAACGCGAAGGTGAAGGGCTGGGAACTCACGCCGAGCCACTTCACCGGCCAGCAGTTGACCCACGTCTGGCTCGACGAATAGGCGAACCCGTCCCCTCTCTCCATAAGCGGAGAGAGGGGATCAACTGAACTTCGCTCGGCCAGAATCGGAAGCTCATGACCGGCTACATCATCAGGCGCCTGCTGCTCGTCATCCCTTCATTGATCGGGGTGGCCGTCGCCGTCTTCTTCCTCATCCGCGTGATGCCAGGTGACGTGGTCGTCGTGAAACTCCGCGCCGACGGCGTCGCGGTCAGCGAGGACGCCATCATCGCCGAGCGCAAGCGGCTCGGCCTCGACAAATCGATCGGCTACCAGTTCGTCGACTACATGTGGGGGCTTGCACACTTCGATCTCGGCAAGTCGCTCTGGACAGGCGACAAGGTGGTCAACGAGATCATGATCCGCTTTCCGGTATCGCTGCAGATCGCGATCATGGCGACGCTGATCGCAGTATTCATAGCCATACCCTTAGGCACCATATCCGCGCTCTATCGAGATACCTGGATCGACTACACGGTGCGCGTGCTGGCCGTCTCCGGGCTCGCCATACCGAGCTTCTGGCTTGGCATGATCATTGTCATGAGCTTGATCACCATATTCGGCTGGCTACCTCAGATTGGCTACGTCTCGATCTTCGAGAATCCCATGGCCAATCTCGCTGCGCTCTTCTGGCCGGCGCTTTCCGTCGGCTATCGCTATGCCGCAGTTGCGACGCGCATGATGCGCTCGGCGCTGCTCGAGGTCATGCGCGAGGACTACATCCGCACGGCGCGCGCGAAAGGTGTCTTTCGTCGCATAATTACGCGCCGCCATGCCATGCGCAATGCCATGCTGCCGGTCGTCACGGTCATCGGGCTCGAGTTTGCCTTCCTCATCGGCGGTCTCGTCGTGACCGAGCAAGTGTTCAACATCAACGGCATCGGCAAGCTCTTCGTCGACGCCACAACCCGTGGCGATTTCACGCTGATCCAGGGCCTCGTGCTCCTGATTGCCGTGACATTCATCCTCGTCAATCTCGTGGTCGACCTGCTCTATGCATGGCTCGATCCGCGCATCCGCCTTAACTGAGCGGGAGACCCACCATGGCCGACGTTGCCCTCACACCATCAACAATTGCCCGGGCACGCCCTCGTCGTCCCAATCCGGTGCTGCACTTCATCCGCAAGCAGCCGCTCGGCTTTGTCGGCTTCCTGATCATCCTCGCCTATTTTGGACTGGCGATCGGCGCCTACTGGATCTCGCCCTTCCATCCCGAAGAGATCGACTTCGCCGCCATGCTAACGGCCCCGAGCGCCGAGCATCCCATGGGCACCGACCAGTACGGGCGCGACGTCTTCTCGCGCCTCGTGTACGGCGCCCGCACGGCCATGGCCGTCGGCATTCTCTCCGCCTTCGTCGGCTGCACCGCCGGCGCGCTCATCGGCGCCACGTCCGGCTATTTCGGGGGCCGCATCGACAACATCATCCAGCGTATCGTCGATATCATGCTGGCCTTCCCGATCATCGTGCTGGCCATGGTCGTCGTCGCGGTGCTCGGGAAGAATCTCTGGTTCGGCATCGACGCGAACTTGATCATCGCCATTGCCCTCCCGATGGTGCCGAAGATGGCCCGCATCGCCCGATCATCGACCCTGTCGATCGCTCAGATGCCGTACATCGACGCCGCCCGCGCGGCCGGCTATAGCGACGCCCGCATTATCCTGCGTCACATCGCGCCGAACATCGTGGCGCCCTACCTCGTCATGGTCACGGCATTCATCGCCCAGGCCATTCTGCTCGAGGCAAGCCTTTCCTTCCTCGGCCTCGGCGTTACCGAGCCGACACCAGCCTGGGGTCTCATGCTGTCCGGCGCCTCCGCCGATTTCTACAAGGCCGCGCCGTGGATGATCCTGTTCCCCGGCCTCGCGATCACGCTCGCCGTCTTCGCCTTCAACCTCTTCGGCGACAGCCTGCGCGACTGGCTCGACCCGAAGATGAAGGGCTAAGGGGAGCGCCAGCTCACCAATCGCCGCAGTAGACTTGCACACTGCCGTGCTAAGCTCACGGCAATGCGCGCGCGCCCCAAATCCCGGCCCCTGAGCTCGACGCGGCCACGTAGCAAGGCCGAACCCGCGGTCGTGCTGCCCGAGCCGTTCGCCGGCTGGTTCCGCGCCAAAGGCTGGCAGCCGCGCCCGCACCAGCTCACCCTGCTCGCCCAGGCCGAGGCCCGCCGCTCGACGCTCCTCATCGCGCCGACCGGCGCCGGCAAGACGCTCGCCGGTTTCCTGCCGAGCCTCGTCTCGCTGCACACGAAGCGCGAGCAGCCGGCGCGAGCAGCCGGCCTGCGAACGCTCTATATTTCACCGCTGAAAGCGCTCGCCGTCGACATCGCGCGCAATCTGCTCTCGCCCATTGCCGAGATGAGCCTCGACATCCGCGTCGAGACGCGCACCGGTGACACGCCGGCGAGCAAGCGCCAGCGCCAGCGGCTGAGCCCGCCCGAGATCCTGCTCACGACGCCGGAGCAGCTCGCTCTCCTACTGGCGAGCCCGGATGCGGCCTACATCTTCGGCGATCTCGACACGCTGATCCTCGATGAGCTGCACGCGCTCGCCCCCTCCAAGCGCGGCGACCTGCTCGCGCTCGACATCGCGCGCCTCAGAACGCTTGCGCCGGACCTGATGTCGATCGGCCTCTCGGCAACGGTCGCCCAGCCGAGCGAACTCAGAGCCTGGCTGACGCCGCAGATGACGCCGGACAACGCGATCCAGCTCTCCGATATCGTGACAGTCGACGGCGGTGCCAAGCCCGAGATCAGCATCATCGAGACCGAGGGCGGCATGCCCATCGCGAGTCATACCGCGCGCTATGCTGTCCCCGACGTGCTCGAAGCGATTTCGCGTCATCGCCTCGCGCTGCTGTTCGTCAATACGCGTATGCAAGCCGAGCTCATGTTCCAGGAGCTCTGGAAGGCCAATACGGAAAGCCTGCCCATCGCACTTCACCACGGCTCGCTGGATGTCGGTCAGCGACGCAAGGTCGAGGCAGCCATGGCGCGCGGCGCGCTCCGCGCTGTCGTTGCCACCTCGACGCTCGACCTCGGTATCGACTGGGGAGATGTCGATCTCGTCATCCATCTCGGCGCGCCCAAGGGCGCCTCGCGCCTCATCCAGCGTATCGGCCGCGCCAATCACCGCCTCGACGAGCCCTCTAAGGCGATCCTGGTTCCGGCGAATCGCTTCGAGGTGCTCGAATGCCGCGCCGCGCTCGAAGCCGCGCTCGCCGGCGAGCAGGATGCCGTGATCCGCCGCAGGGGCACCATGGATGTGCTCGCACAACACATTCTGGGCACGGCCTGCGCAGGCCCTTTTCACGCTGATGCGCTCCACGCCGAAGTCCGCACGGCACTGCCCTATACGGATCTCTCGCGCGTCGATTTCGACCGCGCCGTCGATTTCGTCGCGACCGGCGGCTATGCGCTGCGCCAGTACGAGCGCTTTGCACGCCTGAAGCCCGATAGCGAAGGCCGCTGGCGCCTGACACATCCGAGTTTTGCGCAACAGTACCGCATGAATGTCGGTACCATCGTCGAGAAGCCATTGCTCAAAGTACGCCTCGTCAGCGCGCGCCGCCGGCGTCCTGGCTCGGCGCAGAGCCTGTTGGGGGGGCGGATGCTCGGCGAGATCGACGAGGATTTTGCCGCCGAGCTGAGCCCCGGGGATACCTTTGCCTTTGCCGGTTACATCCTTCGCATGGAGGGTCTGACCGACGAGGAGCTGCTTGTCTCGCGTTCCAATGCAAAGGACCCGAAAGTGCCGAGCTATCCCGGCGGCAAGTTCCCCCTCTCGACCCACCTAGCCGAGCGCGTAAGACGAATGCTCGCCGATCCCGTGCACTGGCGAAGCCTGCCGCCATCGGTCGCGCACTGGCTCGAGATTCAGCAGCGCGTCTCGACGATCCCCGCTGCCGACGAAGTGCTCATCGAAAGTTTTCCGCGCGGCGGGCGTCACTATCTCGCCATCTACCCCTTCGAGGGGCGCATCGCACATCAGACGCTCGGGATGCTGCTCACCCGCCGCCTGCATCGCGCCGGTGCGCTGCCGCTCGGCTTCGTCGCCAACGACTATGCACTCTCCGTCTGGGCAGCCCGCGACATCGGCCGGATGCTCGCCGACGGCGAACTCGATCTCGCCCGCCTCTTCGACGAGGACATGCTCGGCGACGACCTCGAAGCCTGGCTTGCCGAGACGAGCCTCATGCGGCGCACGTTCCGCACCTGCGCCGTCATTGCCGGCCTGGTCGAGAGGCGCGCGCCCAAGCACAAGAAAAACAGCCGCCAGCTCTCGGTCTCGACCAACCTCATTTATGACGTATTGCGCCGTCACGACCCCCACCACATTCTCCTCGAGGCCGCATACCAGGATGCGGCGACGGGGCTCCTGGATATCCAGCGCCTCGCCGGCTTCCTGGCGCGAATCAAGGGGAGAATCAGGCATAGTGCCCTCGATCGCGTCTCGCCGCTGGCCGTGCCGCTGATCGTCGAGCTTGGCCGCGAGGCGGTTATCGGCGCATCCGCCGAGGCCCTGCTCAAGGAGGCGGCCGAGGAATTGATCGCCGAAGCCGCCGAGCCCGAACACAGTCCCGAACACCTGGAGGCCCGATGAGCGTTCTTGCATTGAGCCCCGAGCGGGCGCGGATCGACGATGCCGCCGCGCAGACGCTCTCGATCTGCGGCAAGCAGCTCGTGGCCGATATGTCGGGGGCGCTGTACTGGCCGGGAGAGCGGATGCTGATCGTCGCCGATCTGCATCTGGAGAAGGCGTCGGCCCATGCCGCGCGCGGCACGCTGCTGCCACCCTATGACACGCGCGAGACGCTCGAGCGCCTCGCGATCGCCATCGAGCGCTACCATCCCGAGATCGTCGTCGCGCTCGGCGACAGCCTGCATGATTGCGGCGCGGCCGAACGCATTGCCGCCGGCGACCTCGCAGCGCTGCGCATTCTGCAGGAGGACCGACGCTGGATCTGGGTGACCGGAAATCATGACCCCGAGATCGGCCGCCAGCTCGGCGGCGAGGTCGTGGATGGGATCACCGTCGGCGGCCTGCGACTCGTCCACCTGCCGACCGAAGGTCATGCGACACACGAGATCGCAGGCCATCTCCATCCGGCCGCGCGTCTTTCGCTCTATGGTCACACGCTGCGCCGCCCCTGTTTCGTCGGCAATCGCCTACGGCTCGTGCTGCCGGCATTCGGCGCCTTCACGGGCGGCCTCAACGTGCTTGATGCGGCCTTCCAGCCGCTCTTCGGGAATGATGGTTTCGGCGTATGGATGCTCGGGCAGGAAGGCGTCTATCCTGTCGCCACACGCCAGCTCTATGGTGACTGAGATTTTCCCCTCTCCCCGTTCTCACGGGGAGAGGGCCAGGGTGAGGGGCGGCGACATACACTAACGTCTGCGCGTGTGGCCGCCCCTCATCCCGACCTTCTCCCCGTGAAGTACGGGGAGAAGGAGAAGCAAAGGAACACACTCTTGGCGCAGGAACTGTCGGCCAGACCAATTGAGCGCCAATGGCCGTCCCATCTCGGCGCGACGGCCGAATACGATGCTGCGCTCGACTATCTGAGCGAGGACGGCGGCCACCTCTTCGTCACCGGACGCGCAGGCACGGGTAAATCGACACTGCTCCGCGCGCTTTGTGAAATGCTCGAAGCAGAGCACGTCATCGTCGCGCCGACCGGGCTTGCGGCGGTCAACGTCGGCGGCCAGACGATCCACTCCTTCTTCGGCCTGCCGCCGCGCCTCATTAACCCCGAGGATATCCGTCGCAGCCGCAATGGCGCGGTGATGCGAAAGCTGAAGATGCTCGTCATCGACGAGGTCTCCATGGTTCGCTCGGATCTCATGTGGGCCATCGACCAGTCGCTGCGCATCAACCGCGGTCGCCCGCGCGAACCTTTCGGCGGCGTGCGCCTCGTGCTCTTCGGCGACCTGCACCAGCTCCCGCCCGTCGTGCAGGAGGCGGAAGTCGCGGCGCACCTCGAAGAGACGCACGGTGGACCGTTCTTTTTCAGCATCGGCGCGCTGCGCGAAGGCGTCGGCACCTATCTGCTCGAGCTCTCACGCGTCTTCCGCCAGAGCGACGAGGCGCTGATCGACGTGCTGACGCACATCCGCGGCGGGGACGTGGAGCCGGAGCATCTCGAGTTGCTCAACTCTCGCGTCGCGCCGATCCGCACGCTCGCCGAGGGCGAGCCTTACGTCATCCTGACGCCGACCAATGCCGCCGCCAACCGCATCAACATGGCCTATCTCGATGCGCTCCCTGCCGCGACGGTGACGTTTTCGGCCACCATGACCGGAGAGTTCTCTCAGGGCGCGCAGCCGACCGACACGACGCTGATGCTCAAGGCCGGCGCCAAAGTCATGCTGCTGCGCAACGATTCCGAACGCCGCTGGGTCAACGGCACGATTGCGCGCATCTCCCGCCTCGACGAAAAGCGCGTGTGGATCGAGGTCGACGGCAAGGAGCACGAGGTCGAGCCGGTCACGTGGGAATCGCGCCGCTATGCGTATGATACGACCGCGCAGAAGATCGTCGAGACTGTCGCCGGCACCTTCAAGCAGTTCCCGCTGCGCCTCGCCTGGGCGCTGACGATCCACAAATCACAGGGCCTTACCCTCGATCGCGTATACATCGACCTCGGCCGTGGCACCTTCGCCCATGGACAGGCCTATGTGGCTCTTTCCCGCTGCCGCACGCTCGAAGGACTGGCGCTGGCTCGGCCGCTGAAGCCGAGTGACATTCTCTTCGATCCTGCCGCCATGGGCTATCGGGACATCTTTCCGACATTGACATAATCTCGCGCAGATCACGCGTTTACCTTTTTGCCGGGACGGCGTTTATTGGCGTATCTATGACTTTTGATTGATGTACGGGCTGCCAATTGCGGTTAGGGTACTCATAACTTTCCTTCGGCTCGGCAGGGCGCATGGACGAATTCGAGGCAGAGGACGTCGCACCGCAGGGCACCGACGCGACTTCGCCGGGCACCGTCCGTCGCCAGCCGCTCTACGTGCAGATTGCAGCGACGCTCGCGGGGCAGATCGCCAAGGGCGCCCATCCCGTGGGTTCTCTGCTGCCGACCGAGGCCGAGCTGCAGCAGCAGTTCCACGTCTCGCGCTACGTCGTGCGCCAGGCCATCCAGCATCTCAGATCCATGGGGCTGGTGACGGCCCGCAAGGGTGTTGGCACGCGCGTCGAAGCACGCCAGGCCGCCGCGCGCTTCTTACTCACCATGCATTCGGTTGGCGATATCCGCCAGTATGCGACCGGCATGCGACTCGAGATCCAGGACGTCGACGAGACGGTTCTGCGCGGCAGCAAGGCAGCGCTGATCGGTGCGCGTCCCGGCCGGCGCTTCCTTCGCATCACGGGCATCCGCCGGCGCGATCGCGACAACAAGCCGGTCAGTCACGCCGAGATCTTCATCGACGATGCCTTCAGCGCCATCAAGGCCGAGATCCCGACGGTCGGAACAGCTATCTGGGAAATGATTGAGCGCCATTCGGGCGAGACCTTGGTCGAGGTCGAGCAGCAGATCGACGCGGTCACCCTCAATGGAGAGTACGCGCAACTGCTCGAGGTTGCGGAAGGTACCCCGGCGCTCCGCGTCATCCGTCGTTACTACGTCACCGGACGCAGGCTGGTCGAATTGTCGATCAACCTCCACCCTGCCAACCGCTTCTCGTACAACATGCGCATCAAGCGTGATGTCGGGTCGGCAACGCCGGCAATCCGTAAGCCACGCTCGCGCAGCAAGTGAGGGCGCGCCTGGCGATCGCCGCACTCAATTCGTCGCCTTACCCCAGATCGCTTGGAGACGATCATCGCGTCCGCAGCGATAGCGGTAGTACTTATAGCGCACCGGATTCTTGACGTAGTAGTCCTGGTGATAGTCCTCGGCGGCTGTGAAAGGACCGGCGTCGCGCACGACCGTTGCGATCGGCTGCTTGAACGGACCCGACGCAGCAAGCGATGCCTTCGAGGCTTCGGCGAGTTTCTTCTGCTCCGGCGTGTGCGTGAAGATCGCGGTCGTGTAGGACTCGCCACGATCGCAGAACTGCCCGCCCTGATCGTAGGGGTCGACATTCTTCCAATAGACTTCGAGCAGCCTCTCGTAGGTGACTTTTGCCGGGTCGTACCGGACCTGCACCACCTCGATATGGCCCGTACCGCCGCTGGTGACCTGCTGGTAGGTCGGGTTCGGCGTCGTCCCGCCCATGAAGCCGGAGGTCGTCGAGACCACGCCCTCCAATGCGTCGTAGGGCGGCTCCATGCACCAGAAGCAGCCACCTGCAAATGTCGCCACGGCAAGTGTCGCTGATTTCTCGGCTTGTGGTGACGCCGACTGCGCATTCGCCGCCGGGGCCATGATCAGAGCAGCGGCCAGTACGCCGGCAAACAGCGAAAAGGCCTTACCGAAGTGCGCTCGCATCGTGCTTCCTCCTGCAATCGACTTCGCGCGCCGTGCGCTCAGAGCTTCTTCTCGGCACTCTTCGGATCCTGGCTCGCATCCGCTCGTGTCGGCACGAACTTCATGGCCTCGCCGTTGATACAATAGCGCAGACGTGTCGGTGGGGGACCATCATCGAACACGTGGCCGAGATGGCCGCCGCAACGCCGGCAGTGCACCTCCGTGCGCACCATCAGCCAGAGCGTGCGATCCTCCCTGGTGCCGATGGCATTGTCGAGCGGCTTCCAGAAGCTTGGCCACCCAGTGCGGCTGTCATACTTGGTTGTCGAGGAATAGAGCGGCAGATCGCAGCCGGCGCAGTTATACACGCCGGCCTCGTAGAGCTTGTCATAGGGATGCGTGAAGGCGCGTTCGGTGCCGTGATCGCGCAGGATATAGTATTGCGCGGGCGTCAGCAGCTTGCGCCACTCATCGGGTGTGCGCTCGATCTCAAATTTCTTGCCCGGCTTGTCCGCTGCGGCGGCTGGCACATAGCGAAGGAGCAGGTCTGCGCTGCCTGCTATGGCAATGCCGCTGGAAAGAGCTATGAACTGGCGTCGCGTCGTGTCGCGCATGGCAATGCCTCGGCTTCGCTAATCTGATCAATTAGGGAAAAACGTAGGACTGGAGTGAACGGCGGGCAAGATATTGATGGTCAAGCAGCATGAACTTACTGCCGCCCGCCGGGTAAATCCGCTCACACTTGCTCACGTTTCTGGGAGGCCTATGGCAACGGACAAGAAATTCACCTCAGATCGAGGCCAGGCGGAGCGTGAATTTCAAGTCCAAAGTTGCTTTAGAACGCTGTGCATCTGAAGCGTCTTTGGACCTCAAATGCGACTGTGAGCTCGACCCAATCGTGGGTCGCACTTAAGGTCCGACGCTTTAGGGCAGGAAGCCCTTCTCGAGGCTCAGGTCCTGAGCAAGGCGCTGCTTGCCTTTTGCCGTCTTCGCGCGGAAGCCCCAGGCGAGATCCGTTCCCCCCTCCTCGGAGGAGTGCGAGCGCAATTGCGCCACCAGAGTTTCGCCCGTCCTGAGTGCGATCGGCTCCAGCGCCGGTAGGAAAAGCTGCTCCCAGTGCGTCGGCTGCGCGAGCGGCGATGTGGAGAGCACCACGCCTGGCACCAGCTCGGCCGACCACCACACGGCGAGCCCGTGGACCGTGACGGGCTCGCGGATCTGCCATTCCCCCGCACCCTTGCGCGCGAAGCGATTGCGAACGTGGAAATCGAGCTTGTCCCAGGTCACGGCCGTACGACCACCATCCAAAAGCTCTGCCTGAGGAAAAGCGCGCACATAGGCATTGTTGAGGCTCATGACGCTGGCCGGCCCGAAGTCGAGACCGCGGCCGAGTCGCTCCCAGGCGACGAGCTCATCGCGGCAGCGCGACGCGATGACCGGCGCGACCATCTGCTCTAGCCCGCCCGGGATGAGCACCCCGCCCGGCTTCAAATGGCGCGCAGCCGCATCGTTCATGGTCTCGACGAGGAACTCTTCCAGCGCGTAGTTGCCGAGCGTCTCGGTGACCACGACATCGGCGCGCTCCGGCTCGATGATCTCGGTCGAGCGCATGGGAACGAGCTCGATGTTGCGCAGCTTGTTGAGCTTGACGAGGCGCTCGGCCAGCGCGCCGATCTCCGCGAATTCGTAGGCGATGACTTTGCGCGCCCCGAGCTTGGCTGCAATCATGGCGAGAACGCCGCTGCCGGTGCCGATATCGGCGACGACCGTCTCGCCCTTGCGGATGACCTTTGCAAGCGCGCGCTCGAATGCCGCGAGACGCCCAGTGTCCGCGATGAGCGAGCGATGATACTCGATGCGCATTTGGGGAGCTTACCTGAAGGGTGCCGCCGGCTTTTGCTCAGATCATCGGCGCCAGAAGCAGGACGGGGAGCGACGCTTGATCGGCACCATTCGTCGCCCCCCGCCGTGGTCCTCTCCTCGCAGACGCGAGGAGGGATTTCGTTAGTCGACCAGAAAATTACAAACAATCGCTGAACGTCAAGTGATGGTCTTCCAATACGTGTCCTTCTTCGTCACGTAGCCGTCGCGGAACTCCCAAAGATCACAGCCTACGAGATTGATCGGCTCGCCGCCGTTCTTCGGCGTACCGCGCACGACCCACTCGGAGATGGCCTTCGTCTGGTCGACGATCCAGTGGCGCATCTCCTCCCAACGCATGTCGGGGATATCGCGATAGCGGGCGCTCAGCACCTCGCCGATCTCGGCCTTGCCGATGAGGCGGCGCCCCTCGGGGGCATTCGGCCCGCGCGCCATGACCCATTCGCAGTCATCCGCGAAGTGCGAGAGGATCGCCTTCACATCCTGCTTGTTGAAACCGTCCTGGATCTCGTCCAGCAGCGCCATCGTGACCTGTCGTGCCATCTTCCTTCTTCCTTCCGTTTGCTCGTGATCTCTCTTAGCCAATCTACCAGAGCCGCACGCCCTTGCCTTCCGCGCGCAGCTTCTCGGCACGCTCGCCGAGCCATTTCTGGAACCCGCCCGGTTCCTTGTAGGCGCGCTCGTGCACATAGACGAATGTCGAGTGAAAGTGAAATGGCTTCCAGTAGCCGATGAGCTTCCAGGCGGCTGCCGAGCCGCCATCCTTGCCCGCAAGCGCATCGGACGGCGGCACAAAGTAGAAGATGGTCGGCGTGAAGTTCACACCCCACCGCCGGGCGAGCGCCCGCTCCTCCAGCGCCGCGCCGTCGAAGTCCGTCACCGTCCGCGCGCCGTGCAGATTGAGCTGAATGACGAGGAAGTGCTTCTGAATGTAGGCCGCGATCTCGGGATCGGAAAGATTGGTGACGTGCGTTTCCTTGCAGTAGGGGCAGCCGCGCTGCTCGAAGAGAATGGCGAGGCTCTTCCCCGATTTTTCCGCCTCCGCAAGGTCGTCCTTGAGATCGAGGAAGGACTCGTGAAACCACGGCTGCGTGTAGAGGCCGTCATCGTTCCGCTGCGGCTCGGGCTTCTCGGTGGCCTCGACCACGGCAGATGCGAGCGGGAGTAGCAGACCCGCGCCCGTCAGAGAGAGCATCTCGCGTCGCGTGTGCCTCATGATTGTGCTCCAACATCCGAGCATTGTCCTGAGTGAAGACGAGAACAGCGCGGACGTCAATGCGTGCAGCGATTGCTTGACGTCGCCTAAGCGACGATCGATCGTGGTCGCAACAAACAATGACCAAGTGGAGGAATGCTGCCCATGAAGATCACCGACGTCGAGCTCACGCTATTCAACTGGGATGACATCCCGCCGACGCGCTATCACGCCGGTTCGCAGAACTCGGGCGGACGGAGCAACCTCGGCCTGCTGACCGTGCGCACCGATCAGGGTATCGAAGGCCACGCCTTTCTCGGTGGCGCAACGAACCCCGCCGATACAGATGCCGGCGCCCTCATCCGCTTCCTTAAGCCCGTTCTCGTGGGCAAGGACCCGCTCGCGCGCACGGATCTTCATGCTGCACTGCGCGCCAAGCAGCGCACGGCGGGCCTGCGCACGGTCGGTGCTTGCGATACCGCGCTCTGGGACATCGCCGCCAAGGCCGCGAACTTGCCGCTCTACAAATTCCTCGGCGCCGGACGCGCGTCGATCGGCGCTTATGCCTCGAGCCAGATCCTCGACGGTCGGCAGGCCTATGCCGGCGAAGCGGCCGAGTTCAAAGCAGCCGGCTGGAAGGCCTACAAGATCCATCCGCCGCAGGATCCGGAGGAGGATATCAAGGTGTGCGAGGCCGTGCGTAAGTCAGTGGGCGACGGCTATACGCTGATGCTCGATTCCACGTGGAGCTATCGCTACCCGGCAGCGCTGAAGGTCGGCCGCGCGATCGAGGAGATGGGCTTTCTCTGGTACGAGGACCCGCTCAACGAGGAAGACATCTATTCCTACGTCAAGCTGCGCCAGAAGCTCTCGATCCCAATCCTCGCGACCGAATACCCGGCGGGCGACATCGGAACGTACGCCATCTGGCTGACCGAACGCGCGACCGACTATCTGCGCGGTGACATTCCGGTTAAAGGCGGCCTCTCGACCATGATCAAGACCGCGCACCTCGCCGAGGCCTTCCACATGAACTACGAGGTGCATCATGGCGGCAACTCGCTCAACAACATGGCGCAGCTCCACTTTGCCTGCTCGCTACGCAACACGACGTATTTCGAGGTACTGCTGCCGCACGGCGCGCACAAGTACGGTGTCCTGAACGACGTGACGATCGATAAGGACGGCATGGCACACTGTCCCGAGACGCCGGGAATCGGCGCCGAGATCGACTTCGACCTGATCAAGAGAAAGCAGATCGCCGTGCTCTCATGACCTCGCAGCTCGATTGCCCGCATTGACAGGCACATGCTAGGCCTTTGCCACGAAAGTCTTGAGCAGGACGCGAAATGATACAGGTTTGGGGGCGACCCACGTCAATCTGCACGGAGCGTGTGCTCTGGGGCATGGCCGAAGCAGACGTTCCATATGTGCTCACACTTGCGAGCGGCACCATGGGGTCGCAGGGGCACGTGTCGAAAGGCGGTCCTCCCTTCGGAATCGTCAATACCCCCGAATATCGCAAGCTCAATCCGAACGGCACGGTGCCGACCATCAACGACAACGGTTTCATTCTTTGGGAATCGAACGCGATCCTGATGTATCTGGCGCTCAAGTACGCACCGGAAGCCATGTATCAATCGAAGCCTGAAGTGCTCGCACAGGCCAGCCAGTGGATGGCCTGGACCAACGAATATCTGGAGCCGCATCTGCACACGCTCGTCATGGAGCTGCTTCGACTGCCGCCCGCACAGCGGAATGCGGCAGCGGCCGAGGATGCATTCACCGAGCTCAAGAAGCCGTTGGCGCTACTCGACGCGCATCTTCTTCAACGCGATTTCGTAACGGGTGATCGCTTTTCCGTCGGCGACATTCCGGTAGGGTGCGCGGTCTACCGCTGGACGCTTCTTGCCAACAATCGCCCCAAATTCCCTCATGTCGAGGCGTGGCTCGAGCGCCTTGCGGCGCGCCCTGGTTTCGAGAAGCACGTCGAGCCGCCCGATTTTCATCTCGCCGGTTGAGGAACGTTGCCTCAGTTGGCGGCGGGCGCTGCCGACAGCGGCACGACATCGACGCCGACCGTGACGACATGCTCGCCGCCCCCGATCAGCACGCCGCTGATCGGGCTTACGTCGTTGTAGTCGCGGCCATGGGCGATCGTAATGTGCTCCTCGCCGACTTCGATGCCGTTGGTCGGATCGAAATCGCGCCATCCCGTCTCGGGCGACCACACGGATATCCAGGCATGCGAAGCATCGGCGCCTGCGAGCTTCGGCTGGCCGGGCGGCGGATGCGTCAGGATATAGCCACTGACGTAGCGCGCCGGCACGCGCAGCGCACGCAAGCCCGCCAAGGCCAGATGCGCGAAGTCCTGGCAGACACCGCGGCGCTGCATGAAGACCTGCTCCACTGGCGTCGAGACGTCGGTTGCACCAGGATCGAAATGGAAGTCGGCATAGATGCGCCGCGTGAAGTCCATCGCGCCGTCGAGGACCGGCCGCCCCTGCCCGAACGATGCCCGCGCATAATCCGCGATCGCGAGCGATGCCCCCGTGATGCGCGTGGTGCATTGATATTGGATCACATCGAGATCGAGGCCGTCCGGACCATTGCCGAGCAGGTCGTCTAGCCTGTCCCACGGCGTCGTCGCAGCCAGATCGGCCGCCACCGGTGCGCGCGTCTCGATGGCACTGCGCGCGAGCAGCACCAGCTCCTTGTGCGGGACCTCCACCTCGAGTTCCACGAAGCGATTGCCGAAGCTGTCGACGCCCTCGTGGCGCATGGCCGGCGCCGGCTCGACCATGAGGTTATGACGAAGCGTGGTCTGGTGCGGCACCGGGCGCGGCGTCATGTGCACGAGGTGCTGCGACTGCGCGACAGGCGTCGCATAGCGGTAGTGTGTCCGGTGACTGACCTCGAAAATCATGGCCGCGGCTCGATACGCGTCAAAACTCTGTGCGGGGTCTCTTCGGTCAGGTTGAAATAGTGGCGCGCGACAGCATTGGAAAGCTCGGGCAGGATCTGCAGCTCTTCCCGCATGAGCCGCTCGAGCGTCGCGCGATCCTCTTCGTCCGCAATGGCCATCACATCGGCAAGTCGCACGGACGTCAAGAGCGAGAGAATGAGCCGCCGGTCCTCAGCGAGACTGACGCCCTGGCGCGCATCGGGCAGCATCTCCAGGTGCTTGGAGATCGCCGCCAGCTGATAGGCGAGCGCGCGAGGATTGGCCTCGTCAAGCAGCAGGAGGTCGAGCACCAGCGCCAGCATCGGATCAAGACGGTAGCGCGAGCGGTAGGTAATGAAGCTGTCGGCCAGTTCCAACAGCAGCAGCAGGCTGCTCGTCTCCTCCTCGGGATCGGGCGGCGGAATGAACAGCGTGAGGATCGCCTCGCTCAGGTTGTAAGCGCGTTCGAGGCGCCGGCCCATGTCGAGGAACGACCAGCCGTAGTTCCGCGTCATGTTTTCGTGCGTCAGACCGTTGAACGAGGAGAGCGCGGCAAGACCCTCGTCGAGCAGATCGAGCAACGCGGCAGGGCCCGCCTTGTTGAGCGCACGCATCCAGGCTTCGCCGGGACGGAAGCGGCTCAGCGTCTGCCAGGCTTCGTGCGAGAGGCGGTCGCGCACGAGATAAGAGACCTGATAGAGCCCCTCCAACGTCCGCGCGAGCGTCCGCGGACTGCGGGCGCGCGATACGAGATCGAGGCAGCGGCCTTCGATATCACCGTTGGCGGAATGGGCGTGCACGCCGGCGTCCGCCGTCTCGGGATCGGTCAGCCGCATATCGAGGCAGCGGCGCACGGCGTCGAGCCCACCGACGGCCCCGCTGTCCTCTCCGATGCGACGCAGCGCGCCGCGCAGCAGCCGCATGGTCCAGTCGGCGCGTTCGCTGTAGCGCCCAAGCCAGTAGAGATCATCGGCGACGCGGCTCTGCACCACACGCTGCGAGCGCTCGACGCGGGCCATCTCGAGCTTCGGCCGCCAGAGGCTGACGTGCGGCGCCTGCTGCGCGTCCGAGAGCACCCAGACATCGCGCGTGTGGCCATCGGGCGCGCTTAGCGCCACGGCCCTTGCCGGGTCGACCGTCATGGCAAGTCCGCCCGGCATAGCCTCGAAGGCATTGCCGGTGTGCGCCACGAAGATGCGCATGGCGAACGGTCGCGACAAGAGGCTATCACCCTCGAAAGCGGGCGACGTGCTGAAGCCGATCTTTTCCTCAGCGACGAGCCGCGCCCCATGCAGCGCGATCTCGGCCTTGAGCCGCTCGCGCTCGGCAGCGGAAATCTCACGCGGCGCCTGACCGAGCGCCGCCTGCCCCGGCCGTCCGGTGCCTTCCTGCGCAGTCCGTATCACGAGGTCGTCGAGGTTCTCGAGCACATGGCGCCGTGCCGCAGGGTCGCCGAGCCACCAGCGCGGTGCATCCGAGAGCAGCAGATCCTCGCCGAGGAGGTGCTTGGCGAGTGCCGGCAGATAGGGACCGAGCCCGCGGTTCTGCGCCACTGCGGAGCCGACGGCATTGACGACCAAGCGCGGCATCTCGCGGTTCACGCGCAGCAGACCCGCCGGCCCCATGAAGCCACCAGGATCGAGCTCCAGCGGATCGATCTGGCGGCCGTCGACGCAGCGGACGATGAGGTCGATCTCCTTCAAGCCTTCGAGCGTCTTCAGGTAGACGTGGCCGCCACGCGTCCGCAGATCCGAGCCCTCGATCAGCAGCAGGCCGAGGTAGCGGGCGAGATAGGCGTGCGAGAAATAGTCCTCGTGGTGCGGGCCCGGCGTCAGCAGCGCGATCGCTGCGTTGTCGCGGCCGGCGTGCGCAGCGAGCGCGTTCTGCAGGCGCTGGCAGTGTGCGGCGAGACGCACTGCATTGACATGCTTGAAGAGGTCACCCGTCACATGCGTGTGAGCAACCCGGTTCGCGAGCACGAAGCCGAGACCGGCGAGCGTCTCAAGGTGGTTGTCGATTACGCGCCATTGCCCGTCCGCGCCGCGTGCGAGATCCGCAGCGTAGAAGCGGAGCGGCCCCGCTCTGTCGAGAATGCCCTGACAGGGTCTGAGGAAAGCATTGTCGGAGAAAACGAGCTCGGGCGGCACGAGGCCGGCGCGCATAAGCTTCTGCTCGCCGTACAGGTCCGCGAGTAGGGCATCGAACAATCGCGCCCGTTGCGTGAGCGCCGTCGCCAGCCAGCGCCATTCGACACTGGAAAGCACGACCGGCATGAGGTCGAGCTGCCACTTCTGCGTCGCCGCATTGGGATCGGCGAACATGTCGTAGGCGATGCCGGTCTCGCGCACGCGCCGGTCAATGCTTACCGCCCGCGCCGCGAGATCGGCGGGCGGCAGGTTGCCGATACCGTCGATGAAGAGGCGCCAATGGCGGCGGGCGTCGCCCGATGCCCGCAGCTCGTCGTAGCCCCCGCCAGTGGAGGTGAGATAGCGGTCAACGAGGTTCGGTCCGCCATCCCGGACGGCGGAGGCGATCGTGTTCATCAGAGCCGGACCTTGCTTAGCTTTTCCCCGCCGCGGCGCCGCTGCATCAAAGCGCCGAACACGTCGTGTCTAGCACGCCGAATCGTCACCCCTGCAACAGGCGCCGACCTGCCGCAGGTTTTGCCTCCAAGCCTGTGACGCCGGCCACACACAGCTCGCCTCCATCAAGCATTCCGGCGCAGGTCGAGAGTCACCGGGTAATCCGGGTTGATTCGCGCCGGCTGCGGGGTCATCTGGCCGGGCGTATGACCGTGCGCTTCGAAGCGTGCGAGGCGCCGCCCCTCCGCCTCATAGGCATTCACCGGGAAAACATCGAAGCTGCGTCCACCGGGATGCGAGACGTGATAGCGGCAGCCCGCGATCGACCGCCCCGTCCAGCTGTCGAAGACGTCGAACGTCAGGGGGACGTGCGCCGGAATGGTCGGATGGAGTGCGGATGGCGGGTGCCAGGCGCGGTAGCGTACGCCGGCGACGGCCTCGCCGAAGGTCCCGGTCGGGCTCAGCGGTAGCGTGCGGCCATTGCACGTGATGACGAAGCGGTCGCCAGTCAGACCGCGCACCGCAACCTGCACCCGCTCGAGCGAGGAATCGACGTAGCGGGCCGTGCCACCGGGAGCGCCTTCCTCGCCGAGCACATGCCATGGCTCGAGGGCCTGACGCACCTCCAGCTCGATGTCATGCGTCGCGATCTTGCCGAGCACCGGACAGCGGAATTCGGCGTGCGGCAGGAACCAATCGAGCTCGATGGGCAGGCCGGCCGCCTTGAGATCACCGACCACATCGGAGAAGTCCGACCACAGGAAGTGAGGCAGCATGAATCGGTCGTGCAGCGCCGTGCCCCAGCGCACGAGCTTCTGCCGGTAGGGCTTCTCCCAGAACATCACGACGAGCGCCCGCAGCAGAAGCTGCTGGGCAAGGCTCATGCGCGCGTGTGGCGGCATCTCGAAGGAACGGAATTCGAGGAGCCCCAGCCGACCCGTCGGGCCATCCGGCGAGTAGAGCTTGTCGATGCAGATCTCGGCACGATGGGTGTTGCCGGTGACGTCGATCAGCAGATTGCGGAAGAGCCGGTCGACGAGCCACGGCGGTATGCTGCCGGCGCCCAGATCCGGCACCTCGGAGAGCGCGATCTCCAACTCGTAGAGCGCTTCGTGGCGACCCTCGTCCGCGCGCGGCGCCTGGCTGGTCGGACCAATGAAGAGGCCCGAGAAGAGGTACGAGAGCGAAGGATGGTTCTGCCAGTAGGTAATGACCGATGCGAGCAGATCGGGCCGGCGCAGGAAGGGGCTGTTGGCCGGTGTCGCACCACCGAGCACGATGTGGTTGCCGCCGCCCGTGCCGGAGTGGCGGCCATCCAGCATGAACTTCTCTGCGCTCAGGCGGCAGAAGTGCGCGTCCTCATAAAGGCCGGTCGTGATATTCACCGCCTCGTCCCAGGACATGGCCGGCTGAACATTGACCTCGATCACGCCCGGATCGGGCGTCACCTTGATGACATTGAGGCGCGGGTCACGTGGCGGCTCGTACCCTTCGATGTGGATGGCGAGGTCGGTCGCGCGCGCCGTCTCCTCGATCGCCGCGATCATGGCTGCATAGTCCTCGGCATCCTCGAGCGGCGGCATGAACACGCAGACGCGGCCATCGCGCGCCTCGACAGCAAGTGCCGTGCGTACCGAGCCGGCGACGACGTCGTGGGGCAAGTCAGGCAGCGCCTGTGGCCCTTCCAACGCGACCGTGCGGCGGCGCTGCATGAGAACGCGGCGCTCCGGCAATGCTGGTGCCGGCGCGAAGGGATCGCGCGGCAGTACGTGTGGATAGTCGATCGGCGACACCAGAGGCGCGGAGCCGAGCGGCAGGCGGAAGCCGACGGGCGAGTCGCCCGGCACGAGGAACAGCTTGCCGCGCCGGAGTGCCCAGCGCTCCGTCACCCATCTCCGGCCACGATCCTGCGTATGCCAGACCTGCACAGGCAGCACATAGCCGACCGGCGCGCCGAGCCCGCGCTCGAACGTGCGCATAACGCGCTGGCGTTCGGCGGGATCCTCGAGCTTGTTGTCCTCGACCGTCACATTGAGCGGCAGCTTCTGCTCGACGGCCATGAAGTGGACGGGGTCCTCGTAGGCCGCCATGCCGCTCTCCGTCGGCAGGCCGAGCTGCGTGCAGAGCCCGCGCATGAAGAACTGAAGATCGTTGGGCGACGGTGGCCGCCCGGTGGTCTCGCGCGCAATGAGGCCCTGATCCTCCCAAAGCGCCTCGCCGTCCGCGCGCCAATAGAGCGCGAATGCCCAACGCGGGAGCTGCTCGCCGGGATACCATTTGCCCTGGCCATAATGGAGCAGGCCGCCCTTCGCGAAGCGGTCCCGCAGGCGGCGCACGAGATCATCCGCATAGCGCCGCTTGTTCGGGCCGACCGCACCGGTATTCCACTCCGCGCCCTCCATGTCATCCGCCGCGACGAATGTCGGCTCGCCACCCATGCTGAGGCGTACATCGCCGCTCTTGAGGCGCTCGTCCACGGCATGGCCAGCATCGAGAATGGCCTGCCACTGCTCATCGCTGTAGGGCTTCGTCACGCGCGGCGTCTCGAGCACGCGCGTCACCCCCATGCGGTGCTCGAACTCGACCTCGGCGCGGCCGTGGCTGCCGGTGATCGGGGCCGCGCTCGTCGGACTTGGTGTTGCGGCAAGCGGGATATGCCCCTCGCCAGTCAGCAGACCCGAGGTCGCATCGAGTCCGATCCAGCCGGCCCCCGGCAGATAGACCTCGCACCACGCGTGCAAATCCGTGAAATCGATGTCCGTGCCCGTCGGACCATCGAGCGACTTCACGTCGGGCGTCAGCTGAATGAGATAGCCGGACACGAACCGAGCGGCGAGGCCAAGATTGCGCAGGATCTGGACGAGCAGCCACGCGCTGTCGCGGCACGACCCGGAAGCGTTGCCGAGCGTCTCTTCCGGCGTCTGCACGCCGGGCTCCATGCGGATGAGATACCGAATCTCGTGCTGAAGATTGCGGTTCAGATCGATGAGAAAGTCGATCGTGGTCTGCTTACGCTTGTCGATCCCCGCCAAGTATTTGGTAAGCCGCTGGCCGGCGGGCTCCATATCCAGATACGGCTGGAGCTCTTTCGTCAGTGCGGCGTCATATTCGAAGGGCCACTCGGTGGCGCTCTCCTCGACGAAGAAATCGAACGGATTGATCACTGCCATATCGGCAATCAGGTCGACGGTGACCGAGAAGACTTCCGTCTCCTCCGGGATCACGACCCGCGCGAGATAGTTGCCGAATGGGTCCTGCTGCCAGTTCAGGAAATGCAGCGCCGGCTCGATTCTCATCGAATAGCTGAGGATCGGCGTCCTCGCATGTGGCGCGGGCCGCAGCCGGATGACCTGAGGTCCCATGCCGATGCGCCGATCGTAGCGGTAGATCGTCTCGTGCTTCAGCGCAACATGAAGTGCCATGGGTGCTAGTGTCCCGATTCCGAAGTTCGCCATGCCTCGATGCCGGCGTCCCGAGCGAACTTCGGAATCAAAAGGGACACTAGAATCATGAACTTGCTAGTGTGATTCAGATCGAGAAATTCGCTGGGCACCATGCCGCGAGATCTGGCGAATTTCTCGATCATCACGCTAGCGGCCTTTCCGCGAGCCGCCTCCGAGGCCATGGCCGAGCACCGGTCCGGAACGAACCGGGCGGCCGGGCGTTGGTGGGCAGGTCAGGATTCCGATACAGAGTCCGCTGCGAGGCCACAAGTGCAATCGATTGGTAAACGCATCTTACGTGGCGCGCCGTCCAGCCCGCGGGCACACTGCTGAAAAATGGCCACCTGGCTGCCGAAAAATTTGGCACGTTAGGCAGGCGGGCGGATAAGAGTTCTGCGACACAGGACGTTCGAACGGTAGCGCATCCAGTGGCACATCCCGGGGACGACCGGCCGGAAATGAATGGCATTGCACCATGAAGAACTATGCGTGCTCGAAGTGCGGCAACAAGGTCTACTTCGAGAATGTCCAGTGCGTGAAATGCGCGGCCGAGCTCGGGTTCCATCCCGAGCGGCTTTCCGTGGTCGCGCTCGAACCTGCAGGTGAGGTCGCCGGCAACTATCGTACGATTGGTCACGAAGGCGGGGATTTACGCTACTGCGCCAACGCCACCCATGCCGCATGCAACTGGTTGACCCCTGCCGATACGGGCGACGGCTTCTGTCTTGCCTGCGACCTCAACCGGACAATCCCCGACCTCTCCGCCAACGGCAACCTCACGGCGTGGCAGGAGCTGGAGCGCGCCAAAAAGCGCCTCGTCTACGATCTGCTGCGCTTCGGCCTGCCGCTCGACACGACCGCCTCGGGCGGCGAGCGTCTCGCCTTCGATTTCCTCGTCGACGCTGCGACCGGCCATCTCGATGGCGTCATCACCATCAACGTTCTGGAGGCCGACGCCGTCGAGCGTGAGCGTCAGCGCCAGCAGTTCGGCGAGCCTTACCGCTCGCTGCTCGGCCATCTCCGCCACGAGAGCGGACACTTCTACTGGAACGTGCTGATCGCGGAGAGCGGGCGTCAAGAGGCTTTCCGCGCGCTCTTCGGCGACGAGCGCGAGGACTACGGCACCGCACTTGCGCGCCATCACTCGGAAGGACCACCGCCCGACTGGTCCGCGCGGCACGTCTCCGCCTACGCGAGCGCACATCCGTGGGAGGACTGGGCGGAGACCTGGGCGCACTACCTGCACATGGTTTCGTCGATTGACACGGCACAGGCCGAGGGCATGGAGCCGCGCGCTTCCGGCCTTCTCTTTGGCGCCGCATGGCCGTTCAAGGCCTATGACGTGCACCGCGAGGAATCCTTCGAAGCACTCATGGAACGGTGGGTCCCGCTCACGATCGCGCTCAACAACATGAGCCGCGGCATGGGCCACAACGACTTCTATCCCTTCGTGATCCCCGCGCCCGCCTATGATAAGCTCGCGTTCGTTCACCGCGCTATCCGCGAGTATGTCGCGAACCCGCCGCAGGCCGCTGTCAGTCAGACGCAGGTGAGCGCTCCTGCTCCGGTAACCCAGTTACCTCCAGCAAAAGCGCCGCGCCCCACATCTGGCCGCTCGCTGATTGGACGGGTGTACGATCGCCTGAGATAGCGGCCCTAACCAACGCGCTCGATGAGCGCCATGGCGGCGGCAGGATTGTGCGTCTTGTAGCCGCTGATGACATAGAGGAAGACGTCGCGCGCCTTGCCATCGGCTTTCTGAGCGCTCACAGCATCGAGGCCCGCAGGCACCTTGCCGACGGACCAATCCTTCGCGCGCGCCGCCCACTGATCGAGGGCCTTCTTCGAATAGCCGGCCTTTTCCTTCTCCTCCGTCCCCATGATGCGCGCGTAGACGAAGGGCGCGGTGACGTCGGCAATCTGCGGAAAATCACTGTCTCCCGCGATCACGATCGCGACGCCATATTCGCGCGCCATGGCGACGAACTCTGGCACGCGGAAGCTCTCGTGACGCACCTCGACGGCGTGGCGGATCTTTCTTCCCTCGACACTCTTCGGCAGGAGTTTCAGGAAGGCCTCGAAGTCGGCGGGATCGAATTTCTTGGTCGGCATGAACTGCCAGACGATCGGCCCGAGCTTGTCCTTCAGCTCCAGGACGCCACCCGTCATGAACCGCTCGATGGACTCACCCGCCTCAGCGAGCACGCGACGGTTGGTCGTGAAGCGCGAGCCCTTGAGCGTAAAGATGAATCCGTCCGGCGTCTCGTCATGCCAGCGCGCGAAGCTCTCCGGCTTCTGCGAACCGTAGTACGTGCCGTTGATCTCGATGGACGTAAGCTTGCTCGCGGCATATTCGAGCTCGCGCTTCTGCGGCAGCTTGTCGGGATAGAAAGTGCCCCGCCACGGCTCGAAGGTCCAGCCGCCGACGCCGATGTAGATCTTGCCCGTCGCGTTCTTGGCCACGGCGGCCCTCCTCGACTGTTGCTCCCCTCGACGCCGAGGGCCATGCCCCCTATCTCTAACGCAAAGGAGGACGCCCATGTGCCGCAATATTCGCACGCTGTTCAACTTCGATCCGCCGGCGACGGAAGACGAAATCCGCGCGGCCTCTCTGCAGTTCGTCCGCAAGCTCAGTGGCTTCAATGCGCCATCGCAGGCCAATGCCGCCGCATTCGCGCAGGCCATCGATGAGGTGACCGCCGCCGCAACGCGCCTGCTCGCATCCCTGGAGACGAATGCTCCACCCAAGGATCGCGAGGTCGAGGCGCAAAAGGCGCGCGAGCGATCCAAAGCTCGGTTCACGAGAGTCCTCTAGTCTCACTTCCCGAATGCGGCCTCCCACTCCGGTTGCTTGAAGCCGATGAGCAGTCCACCCTCGTATTCGACGACCGGACGCTTGATCATCGACGGCTGCTCGATCATCAGCGCGATCGCCTTGGTCTGATTGAGGTCCGCCTTCGCCTCATCGGGCAGCTTCCTGAAGGTCGTGCCGCCGCGATTGAGCACGGTCTCCCAACCGAGCACCTTGCTCCAGGCCTTCAGCTTCGCCGCCGTGATGCCCGCTTTCTTGTAGTCGTGGAATTCGTACGCGATGCCCTTGGCATCGAGCCACGTCCGCGCCTTCTTGACGGTGTCGCAATTGGGAATGCCGTAGAGCGTCGTCATCGCCGTCCTTCTCACTCCGACCAATTCGCCATGCGCACATCAATCCAGAACGAGCAGCCATGCAAGCGCCCAAATGCTGCTGACGGTATTGCGCGGAGCCGCTACGGTCGGCGTCAGCATTCGCGGAAAGCAGAGATCTCGACATGGAACGACCCCCTCCCATCGCGCCCGAGCTGGTCAACGAATTCGTGCTCAAGGCGCACAAGGATCTGGACCGGGTCAAAGAGCTGCTCGCGCAGGAGCCGAAGCTCGTCAATGCGTGCTGGGACTGGGGCGGCGGCGACTTCGAGACCGCGCTCGGAGCGGCCGCTCATACGGGCCGTCGCGAGATCGCAGAGTTTCTGCTCGACAATGGCGCGCGCCTCGACATTTTCGCTGCTGCCATGCTCGGCCACCTCGATGTCGTCAAGGCCGCCATCTCGACTTACCCGCTAGCCGCCAATGCACCCGGCCCGCACGGCATTCCCCTCGTCACGCACGCCAAGATGGGTGGCGAAAAAGCTCGGCCGTTGCTGGAATATCTGCAGTCTCTCGACTAGCTTGCGGCATGGCCAAACCACCACGCAAGCGCGAGATGCATTTCCACAAGGACGGCAGCGTCCGCGCCCAAGGCTGGCTGCGCGATGGGCAACTCGACGGCTACTGGGAGTGGTTCCGCAAGGACGGCACCATCCTGCGCTCGGGCCACTTCGACATGGGCACCCAGATCGGCGACTGGACCACCTACGACGCAGATGGCGAGATCTATAAGATCACGCGCTTCTAGCTCACTCTCGCTGCAGCCGCGTCGCCACCTGGAATTCGATGAGGCGGCCGAGGCCTGCGAGGACGCTGCCGAGCGCGAACAGCACGACCACGACGATTTCGAGATAGTTCTCGACGTCTTCCTTCGCGAGCACGACATCCGCGATATCAGCGTCGGAGGACTTGTACTGCCCGAGCACCTTCGTCCGCTGCGCCTCCGCCGCGCTGATCTGCTCGGCAGGCGCGTTCATCACCTTCAGCAACGCGAGCTGGTTCTCATACGCCGTCCGCAACTGGATCTGCGCCGACTGCTGGATGTTGAAAGCCACGAGCCGCATCTCGATCTCGCGTTTCAGCGGTTCGAGATAGAAGAGCTGCATGGCCGTCGACGCGAGCAGCAGGAGTATGCCGATCAGCTCGCCGACTTGATGGGTGCGTAGGCGCATGTGATGAGTCCCCCAATCCAGTGGGACTATCTGCACCATACGGAACCGGATGTCAGCACGATCAGCTTGGGCTTCAGTGCCGACACCACAGACGCGCACTCCGCACGCGACACGCCGCCCGCTTCGGATGCGGATCATCCAGGCACGCGCCGCGCCTTTCCCCCTCCCCCTTGTGGGGAGGGGTTAGGGGTGGGGGGAATCCCTACGCGCCCGGCGCGCTGCGCCGGGCTGTTGAATGAAATGAGGGGAGCAAGGCGCGGAGGCCAGACTCTCTAATGCCGGCGAAGAACAACCGCCGCGCCTTGCGCCGCAAGAACGGTCTCCAGGCACGGCAGCCGGCAGAGCCGATCCGGCCTCTACGTTCTTTCCTGGGCGCGCCCTTTGGCGTCATCCCGTCTTGCGGCCTCGTCCAGCACCGTGAGCGCGCGTCGACAGCGCCCCTCGTGGGAAGAGTGGGAGGGAGTGTGGGGCAAGCGAGGTGGGTGGGGATAAGTTGGTGGGTGAGGGGTGTCAGCCCGCGGCCGGCGCCAGATCACGGCAACCTCAGACGGGTGCGGAAAGATCCCCCTTCTGCGACAATTGGGTCAGGTGCCGAAGCGCGCCCGATACTGTTGCGGCGCTACACCGACGGTTCTGACAAAACTTCGTCGCATCGTCTCTTCGCTTCGAAACCCACAGCGCTTCGCAATGCGCTTCGCCGGCAGTCCAGTATCCGTGAGCAATCTGCAAGCAGCGTCGACGCGCAGACGTTCGATGCTGCGCGCAGGTGTGTTGCCGGTAGCTGCGAGGTAGTGACGGCTGAAACTTCGCTCGCTCATGCCGCACCGCTCTGCAAGCACCGCGAGTGAAAGATCGCCAACCAAGTTGCTGTCAATCCAATCGTGCAGCGCACCGAACCGGTCGTCGGCGCGTTGCAGGGAAAGAGCTCGGCTAAACTGCGCCTGCCCTCCCGGTCGCTTCAGGAAAACAACGAGGTAGCGCGCCACCGCCAGTGCGATCGCGCGGCCCATATCCTCCTCGACGAGCGCAAGCGCCAGGTCGATGCCCGCCGTTACTCCGGCAGAGGTCCAAACTCGTCCATCGCGCACAAATATGGGATCCGGCTCGACGGTTATCGTTGGGAACCGCCGAGATAGCTCGTCGCAATAGGCCCAATGCGTTGTCGCTCGGCATTTCTCCAGCAGTCCGGCAGACGCCAGCACGAAGGCGCCAGTGCATACCGACGCGACCCGTCGCGCTTGCGGCGCTCGCTTGCGAAGCCACGCGCGGACCTCGGGGCAATTCGCAGCGTTGTCAGAGCCCGGACCGCCTGCGACGATCACCGTGTCCAGCGATGACTTGGAGGCCAGAGGCTCGACTTCGATTCTCAATCCAGACGAAGATGTCACCGACGCGCCGTTGGCGACAACATGCAACGAATAAGGACGAAATCCCAATTCCTTGTCGGCTTCGTCGTTCGCGGTCGCAAAGACCTGCAGTGGCCCCGAGACATCGAGGAGCTGCACGCCGGGGAAGACGACAATGTCGACCCTGCGAATCTTTGGTGGCGGGATTGGTGGGCTCTTTGGCATTCTAGCCAGAAGATGATCGGCTACGGTGGTCATGTCCAGCCCAGATCGTAAAAGGGAAATCACAATGATTCCGCCCGACAGACACCTTGAGATTGGCTCTCTATTGTTCGAGGGCATTGATCAGATCGATCTGACCGGCCCATTCGAAGTGCTCAGCCGATTGCCGAATTCGACTTATCGCATTTATGCGAAGTCGAAGGAGCCCGTTCGCGACGTGAAGGGCTTGCGCCTGATTGCCGACGCCACGCTAGACGAAGCGCCTCAGCTCGACGTGCTGCATGTCCCTGGCGGGTTTGGCCAAGAAGCACTCATGTACGATAACTTCGTGCTGGATTGGATTGCGGCTCAGGCCAGGGGTGCGCATTCCGTCTTCTCCGTTTGCACGGGCGCGTTACTTTGCGGAGCAGCCGGCCTCTTGGTGGGGCGCCGTGCCACGACGCACTGGGCTTCCTTTCATCTCCTGCCGCTGTTCGGCGCGACGCCGGTCAACGAGCGCGTCGTCGTCGATGATAAATGGGTATTTGCCGCCGGTGTCACCGCAGGCATTGACGGTGCCCTGCGGCTCGCTGCCAATTTGCGTGGCGAAGATGTCGCCCGAGCCATTCAGCTCTATATGGCTTATGCACCCGAGCCGCCATTCAACAGCGGTACCCCCGAAGTGGCACCCAAAGTCATCCTCGACGTGTCGAGAAGCGCCGTCCGCAGCATAACCGAGCAACGAGAGCGCACCGCTCGGCAGATTGCCAAGCGGCTCGGCATAGCCAGTGAACCATTGGCGCCATTCTGAGGCCATCGGGTCTGCCGAAATGGCTCACGCCAGCCGGAGTTCCGGATGGGACAGCCTGCGGCTTCGTATTTCCGTGACATCGGGGTGGAGGATCGCTTCCTCCACCCAGGCATTCTCGATACCACGTCGCTCGATCTGAAATTCGGCGTGCTCATCATAGCGGATCATGGGCACGCCTTAATTCACCCTACCCCAACGCCTTGTTGCTGGCCTTCACCGCCTCGGGCGAACTGCCGGCCTCACCCGGCAGATGCGCCGGCGTCTTCACCGCAGCATCAGCCGCGACGTAGACCTGCCCGCCCATCTCGCGGAACTTGGCGGACATCTCGGCCATGCCCTTCTCCGCTTCGACCATCGCCGAGTTGCCGGCATTGGTCTTCGCCGCGTAGTCGCGCACGTCCTGCGTGATCTTCATCGAGCAGAACTTCGGCCCGCACATGGAGCAGAAATGCGCGACCTTGTGCGCGTCCTTGGGCAGCGTCTCGTCGTGCATCTTGCGCGCGGTGTCGGGATCGAGGCCGAGATTGAACTGATCCTCCCAGCGGAAGTCGAAGCGGGCGCGTGAGAGCGCATCGTCGCGTAGCTGCGCCGCCGGATGCCCCTTGGCGAGGTCCGCCGCGTGCGCCGCGATCTTGTACGTGATGACGCCGTACTTCACGTCATCACGATCCGGCAGCCCCAGATGCTCCTTCGGCGTCACGTAGCAGAGCATCGCGCAACCGAACCAGCCGATCATGGCCGCGCCGATGCCCGACGTGATGTGGTCGTAGCCCGGCGCGATGTCCGTCGTCAGCGGCCCAAGCGTATAGAACGGCGCCTCGCCGCACTCCTTGAGCTGCTTGTCCATGTTGATCTTGATCTTGTGCATGGGCACGTGGCCCGGGCCCTCGATCATGACCTGGCAGCCCTTCTTCCAGGCGATCTGCGTCAACTCGCCGAGCGTCTCCAGCTCCGCGAACTGCGCGCGGTCGTTGGCATCCGCGATCGAGCCCGGACGCAGGCCATCACCCAGCGAGAACGAAACATCATACTTCCGCATGATGTCGCAGATTTCCTCGAAGTGCTCGTAGAGGAAGCTCTCCTTGTGATGCGCGAGGCACCACTTCGCCATGATCGACCCGCCGCGCGAGACAATGCCCGTCACGCGGTGCGCGGTCAGGGGCACGTACGCGAGCCGCACGCCCGCGTGGATCGTGAAGTAGTCGACGCCCTGCTCGCACTGCTCGATGAGCGTGTCGCGATAGAGCTCCCACGTCAGCGCCACGGGATCGCCGTTGCACTTCTCCAGCGCCTGATAGATCGGCACCGTACCGATCGGCACCGGCGAGTTGCGCAGGATCCATTCACGCGTGTTGTGGATGTTGCGGCCCGTCGAGAGGTCCATGACCGTGTCCGCACCCCAGCGGATCGACCACACCATCTTGTCGACTTCTTCCTCGACCGACGACGTCACGGCCGAGTTGCCGATGTTCGCGTTGATCTTCACGAGGAAGTTGCGGCCGATGATCATCGGCTCCAACTCGGTGTGATTGATGTTGCACGGGATGATCGCGCGGCCGCGCGCGATCTCGTCGCGCACGAACTCCGGCGTGATGTGCTCGGGGAGCGACGCCCCGAAACTCTCGCCGTCCTTCAGCGCTGCCTTGGCGCGAGCGAGCGCCTGCTTGCGTCCGAGGTTCTCGCGGTGCGCGACGTAGATCATCTCCTTGGTGATGATGCCCGCCTTGGCGAACTCGTACTGCGTCACCAGCGCATCCCCGACGCCGCGGAAAGGTTTCGCCTTATCGGGGAAGTCGCGCGCGAGATGCTTGCCCTTCACGTTGCCGTTGTCTTCCGGCTTGATCTCGCGACCCTCGTACTGCTCGACGCCGCCGCGCTCGCGGATCCAGGCCTCGCGATGACGCGGCAGGCCCTTCTCGACATCGATCTTGAAGTTGGCGTCCGTGTAAGGCCCCGAGCTGTCGTACACGCGGAAGGGCGGCTCGCCCGACGCTTCGGTCAGCGCGATCTCGCGGAAGGGCACGCGAACATCCGCAAAGCCCTCGGGCGCGTCATAAACCTTCGCCGAGCCCTTGATGGAGCCGGTCGTCACTTCCGGGACCATGAGGTCCTTCTTGCGCGTGATCTTGTTCATGGGAGCGTTTCCCTTCGAGGTAGACGTTGTTAGCGGAGGTAGCCGAAGAAGCAGAGGATGGCGCCGATCGCGAGCCAGATGCCGCCGCCGATCGTCATCGCAGTTCTGTTTTCGAGGATGTTTTCGCCCATGGACTTGACCGTCCCCGGAGCGAGAATGCGGATGGCGCCGCCAATGGTCGCCAGCCAGCCTAAAATCGTGATGAGCACGCGCCAGTCCGCGGCCCACACATTGTGCGTGAGGACCAAGGCGAGGCCCAAGGACATCGCGAGCACCCCGGATAGATACAGGAGAGCGGGGCTGCGGATGAACTCTAGCGCCATCACCTTGTAGGTGTCGGCCTGCATGAAGAGCGCAATGCCGGTGACCAGAGAGATCGGTCCGATCAGCCGCGCCAGGAAGATGGATGTGGTCATGGTTCCCGTCCCTTCGCCGGCATGATCCGGATCAGGTTCAAAGGGTGCTCATCCGGGATTGGATGATCTCAGCCGGCTTCCACCGGCGCCCCTCGGCGTCGGAGTTATATTGCGGTCCGACCACGACCTTTGCAAGGCCGTTCACAGCAATGCAGAGCCCTCTCCTGCGAATGCGCGCGGTTCGCAGGCGCGAAATCAGGCAAAGGTCTCTGTTGCATTGCAATATGGCTCGGCTAGTCTGGACTCTGACGGATCGACCGTCGATGGGGAGCGCCGCCGCCGCGGTGGGTGAGGCCATGCAGAAGCCCGTGAAGCCTATCGAGCAGCCCTGGATCTTCCGCACGTATTCCGGCCATTCGACCGCCGCCAAGTCGAATGCGCTTTATAAGACCAACCTCGCCAAGGGCCAGACCGGCCTCTCCATCGCCTTCGATCTTCCGACTCAGACGGGCTACGACAGCGACCATGTCCTCGCGCGCGGCGAGGTCGGCAAGGTCGGCGTGCCCATCTCCCACATCGGCGACATGCGCGCGCTGCTCGACGGCATCCCGCTCGACCGCATGAACACGTCCATGACGATCAATGCGACGGCGGCGTGGCTGCTTGCGTTGTACATCGCCGTCGCCGATGAGCAGGGCGCACCGCGCACGAGCCTCACCGGCACCATCCAGAACGACATCATCAAGGAATATCTCTCGCGCGGCACGTACGTCTTTCCGCCCGAGCCCTCGCTGCGGCTGATCCGCGACACGATCACCTACACCTACAAGGAAGTGCCGCGCTGGAACCCGACGAACGTCTGCTCCTACCACCTGCAGGAAGCGGGTGCGACGCCGGTGCAGGAGCTGTCCTTCGCGCTCGCGACGGCCATTGCCGTGCTCGACACGGTGAAAAAGTCGGGCGTGGTGCCGGACGAGGAATTCGGCACGGTCGTCGGCCGCATTTCCTTCTTCGTGAATGCGGGTCTCCGGTTCATCACCGAGATCTGCAAGATGCGCGCCTTCACCGAGCTCTGGGATGAACTGACCGCCACGCGCTACGGCGTCAAGGATATCAAGCACCGCCGCTTCCGCTATGGCGTGCAGGTGAACTCACTCGGCCTCACGGAGCAGCAGCCCGAGAACAACGTCCCGCGTATCCTGCTCGAGATGCTCGCCGTGACGCTCTCGAAAAACGCGCGCGCCCGCGCCGTGCAGCTTCCCGCCTGGAACGAGGCCATGGGCCTGCCGCGTCCCTGGGATCAGCAGTGGTCGCTCAGGACACAGCAAATTCTTGCCTACGAGACGGATCTCCTCGAATTCGGCGACATCTTCGACGGCTCGACGGAGATCGCGCGCAAGGTCGCGGAGCTGAAGGAAGAGGCTTTGGCCGAGCTGCGCCGCATCGAGGAAATGGGCGGTGCCGTCGCTGCCATCGACTACATGAAGCGCAGCCTTGTCGAATCGAACACCGCGCGCGTTGCCTGCATCGAGGCCGGCGAGCAGATCGTCGTCGGCGTGAACCGCTGGGGCGAGTCCGAACCTTCGCCGCTCTCCGCCGGGACGGGCGCGATCCTCACCGTCGACGAAGGCGTCGAAGCCGACCAGATTGCCGGGCTGCAAGCGTGGCGCGCGGCGCGTGACACTGCGGCCTGCGAGAAAGCGCTCGCCGCGCTCGAGCAGGATGCCCGCTCGGGCGCGAACATCATGGAAGCCTCCATCGTCTGCGCCAAGGCGGGCGTGACGACCGGCGAGTGGGGCACGACACTCCGTCGCGTGTTCGGCGAGTACCGCGCGCCGACGGGCGTCGGCAAGGTCGCCGCATCGACGACCGGCGACGTGGATGCCGTCCGCAAGCGTGTCGACGACGTGTCCGACCGCCTCGGCCGGCGCATCAAGATCCTGATCGGCAAGCCGGGCCTCGACGGCCATTCCAACGGCGCCGAGCAGATTGCGGTTCGCGCACGCGATTGCGGCATGGAAGTCGTCTACGAGGGCATTCGCCTCACGCCTGCGCAGATCGTGCGTGCCGCCGTCGAGGAAAGCGCCCACGTCGTCGGCCTGTCGATCCTCTCGGGCAGTCACGTACCGCTCGTGCGCGACGTTCTCGAACGCATGAAGCAGGAGGGCGCGGGCGACATTCCCGTCGTCATCGGCGGCATCATTCCGCCGGAGGATGCGGAGCTTCTGAAGGGCCTCGGCGTCGCGGGCGTCTACACGCCACGTAATTTCGAGCTCAACGCCATCATGAGCGATATCGTCGGATTGGTGGAGCGGGGGGCGGGCTAGGTCAAGTGTGCGTGCGCGCCATTCCTTCCCCTTCTCCCCGTCCTTCACGGGGAGAAGGCCGGGATGAGGGGCGGCCCCAAATTCCTACGTCTCCCCATCCAGCTCTATGAATGCCAGCAACGCTGCAAGCACTTCATCCAGGTGCTCGAACACGTCTGCATTCGAAACGCGGAAGACACGGTAGCCTCGGCCGCTCAACTCAGCCGATCTCGCAACGTCTCTTGCGATTTCGACCTCCGTTGAATGCGTCCCACCGTCGAGTTCCACAACGACCTTTCGCTCGCGACAAAGGAAATCCACGAAGTAGTCGCCGACCGGTGCCTGTCTCACGAACTTCAGGTCACCAAGCTGGCGACTGCGCAACTCTGCCCAGAGCTTGGCCTCTGCCGACGTCTCGTTTGCACGCAGGATGCGCGATCGATTGGTACGCCAAGGTTGTGAGTGCCGCATGGAGTTTCGACCATGCCTAAGAGATTGCCGACGCCCGCTACTGTACTCGCTCCCCGCAGACGCAGGGAGAGGAGCTTGTGCGAACGTCGGCGTGCGCCGCCGCCCCTCACCCTAACCCTCTCCCCGTAAGAACGGGGAGAGGGGAAAGTAAGGTGCGCCGACCTTGCTTCTTGCCGCCCCTCGCCCCGAGTTCGGCGCCCACTTCCCCTTCTCCCCGTCCTTCACGGGGAGAAGGTCGGGATGAGGGGCGGGAGCTTGCGCGACATCGGCGTTTGCCGCTCCTCATCGCCCCTACCTCTCCAGCTCCTCCTTCACCTTCGCCGCGAGTTGCGGGAGTGTGAACGGCTTGGCGAGGAAGGCGAAGGTCTCGCCCGGATTGAGATTGCGCTTGAAGGCATCGTCCGGATAGCCGGACATGAAGATGATCTTGATATCCGGCCGCTTCTTGCGCAGCTCATTCAGCATGCTCGGCCCATCCATCTCGGGCATGACGACATCGCTGACGACGAGGTCCACCTGCCCGCCGACCTCCTCGAACTTTTCGAGCCCCTCGGCGCCGGACGTCGCCTCGATCACATCATACCCCTGACGCTTCAGCGCGCGGACCGCGAAGCTGCGCACGGAATCCTCGTCCTCGACCAGCAGCACGCGGCCGCTACCCGTGAGGTCGCGCGCCTTCTCCTTCTTCACGGGTCGCTGAGCCGCCCTGACGTCCGCCTCTGTCTGCACGTAGCGCGGTAGCAGAATGCGGAACGTCGTCCCCTGCCCCGGCGCGCTATCGCAGAAAATGAAGCCGCCCGTCTGCTTGACGATACCGTAGACCGTCGAGAGGCCGAGGCCTGTACCCTTGCCCACCTCCTTGGTCGAGAAGAAGGGCTCGAAGATCTTGGCCATGATCTCGGGCGTCATGCCGTGGCCCGTATCGGAGACTGACAGCTCGACGTACTCACCTGGCACCATGCCCTGCTGACGCATGTTCCGCGTCTCGGCCTCGCCGACATTTCGCGTCGAGATGATGAGCTGCCCGCCGTTCGGCATGGCGTCCTTGGCGTTGACGGCGAGATTGAGCAACACCTGATCGAGCTGCGTGCGATCCGCCTTGATGAACCAGAGGTCGCGCCCGTGCCGCGTCTCCAGCTTGACGGTCTCGCCGATCAGCTTGCGCAGGAGCGCCGTGCTCGTGTCACTGATGACGTCGCCGAGCTCCAACACCTCCGGCATCAGCGTCTGGCGGCGTGAGAAGGCAAGCAGCTGACGCACCATGCCCGCGGCACGGTTCGCATTCTGCTTGATATTCATAATGTCCTTGTAGGCGGCGTCGGTCGGCCGATGCGTCTGCAGCAGCAGGTCCGAGAATCCAATAATCGCCGTCAGGACATTGTTGAAGTCGTGCGCGATGCCGCCTGCCAGCTTGCCGACGGCCTCCATCTTCGTGCTCTGGGCGTACTTGAGCTCCAGCGCCTTCTGCTCGGTTGCATCGATGACGTAGATGACCGCTGCCGCCTCGCCATCGCCGGAGGGCACCGGTGTGAAGAACAGGCGTCGCGTGAACTCGCCCTCGGCACCGAGCGTCACCTCGACAGGCTCGGGGGACGAGCGGCCCTTGACGACATTATCAAAGGCGCGCTTCAACGCAGCACGAGCATCGCTATCCGCGATCCGCGGTACCATATCGGCGGTAGTCGCGATGCCCCCCGCGTCTTGAGTATGGAAGAGCTGCCCGAAGGTTGCATTGGCGTTCAGGATGCGTCCGTCGGCAGCGATCGTCGCCATGCCGAATGGGGCGGCATTCAGGAAACGCGCCAGCTCGCCGTCCTTCCTCAATGTACCGCTCTCGGTGCCGAAGCGCGAGCGCCGCTGGAGCACCAGCAGATGGACACTTTCCCGGAGCGTCGGATCGGCCGGCGGCACCGCAATGATCTCGATCGGTACGGAAACGCCAGGGCTCGGGACCAGTTCGGTCTCGACGCTGACCCACTGGCCCCCTGACGTCGTCACAGCCGCGCGAATCGCGGCTTCTGCGCCAGGTGCGAAAAGGTTCGTAACGCTCAGATCCTGCGCGCCGCCCGTTGCCGGATCGCGATGGATCCAATCGGCGATCGTCCGGTTGATCTCCGTGATGCGCCCGTCAGGCGCAAGCTCCATCACGCCGAGCGGCAGGCCGTCGTAGTAGGCAACACGCGCCTCGAGACCGTGCAGCGTCTCGGCGACACGCGCGTGCTCCTGCGTGATGTCGGCAACCTGCCACAGCGTACGTGGCTGGCCTTCGCCACCGCCGAGCGCAGCCGGGATCGGTCGAACGGTGACGCGCAGCCACCGCGAAGTCCGCGAGCGCCCGTCATGGCCACGAATCCGGAACTCCTCCTGGCGAGCCTCGCCGCGCTCGACAGCGCGGAGCAGCCGGAAGAGGCATTGCCCCGCCTCGGGCTCGACTGAAAAGGCATCCTCGAGGGCGCGCGGCTCGCCGGACGGATGCTCGCCGACGATCCGGCGGAAGGCGCGATTGGCCTTCAGCGTCCGACCCGCCGCATCCGTAACCAGAAATCCGAGATCGATACCCTCCGCCGCACGCTCGTTGAGATCGCCGCGCTCGTCCTCGACGTTGAGGCGTATGAGCCCAGCCGCCGTGCCGAACAGGAAAAATACGCCGATCACGGCGAGCAACGACAGGAAGCCGAGAACGATCGGCCCCGTCGCGCGGGCCGACAACATGGCCACGATGCCGAGCATGAGCGCGGCAGCGAGCGTCAGCGTCGCCGCCAGTATGACGCCGCCACGGGAAGGCGTGCCCATCAATGTGAACTCACTGCGTTTCTCATGGAGCCCGGTCATCGCCCGGCACCGTAGCTGATTCGGCGAAACAGGGGCGCGGGCCAGTTGCCGAAGGTCGTGCAGCAATGCCGATATCCCCCTGACATAGCACTAGTGCCCCGATTCCGAAGTTCGCTTGATCTCGATGCTGGCGTCCGGAGCGAACTTCGGAAGCAAAAGGGACACTAGAAACATAGATTTGCTAGTGTGATTCAGATCGAGAAATTCGCTCCGTACCCCGCCCGAGATCTGGCGAATTTCTCGATCATCACACTGGCGATGCGCCTTTCACACAGCCAGAACACATCGAACACCGTTAAGATGTGCTGAAGCGCCGTAAACACCACACCGCCTGATGTGGAGGCGCGACGTTTCGCGCCTGAGACAAGATTCGCGGACAGCGCTACCGCATATCGATCGTCGGCCGGCGTCATTTTGGCGCCGAACCGTGTCCATATTCCCTGTTCATGCCTGGGAATGCGGCTGTGGACTGGCGCCGTTTCGCTGTTACAGATGGCGTGCTTGTGTGGACTGGTTCGTGAGGGAGCGCGGCAGCGGTCGCGGCGAGAAATGGCGAATTTCATCTGGTACGCGCTCCTCAGCGTTGCCGCGGCAATTGCTATCGTCGGAGCTGTCTGGATTGTGCGCGGATATCTCAACGGTACACCGCCACGCATCTCCTTCTTCGGCCCGCGTGCCGAGCCCCGCCTCGCCGTGGTCGATCACGCCAATGTCGATGGCCGCCGCCGCCTCGTGCTCGTACGCCGCGACAACATCGAGCACCTGATCATGACCGGGGGGCCGGTGGATGTCGTGATCGAGACCGGCATACCCTCGCGTCCCGTGATGACGCCCAGCGACGCGATCGAGGCGACGCCCCCCGCACAGCCCCCCACTCTCTCCGCCCAACCCGTCTACACCCGCTCACCACGCACGCTTGGAGCCGCCACCGCCGGAGCGGCGGATGGCACCTCAGGCTGAGCATTGGACGAGCGCTCAACCCCTGGACGCGGCTCCGGGCGTGAAATAGTTGAGATCCTGCATAAGGAGGCGTCGCAAGGCCGGCGCAGCATGGCGAGTCCATGCACCGTTCCGGGGACCGTAACGTGATGACATCAACGCCCATGCGGATCTGGATCGCGGCTTTCCTCGCGACGGTCCTGCTTGTGGCCGCGCCGGCCATGGCTCAGCAGCCACAGCCGCCGCAGCAGGCACCGGCTGGTGCACCGTCGACTGAAGGCGCCCAGACGCCGTCGCCCCCTGCCATCGCGAAGCCAGCACCAGGAACCGAGGTGCCGGCGCAGATCGCCCAGCAGATCGCGCGCCTCTCGGCTTCGATCGACGCGGCCGAGAAGTCCCTCGATCGCATCCGCGATTCCGACGCCGATCTCGCGCGCTTGCGCAACGAACTGGACCAGCTGTTGGCGGAAAGCGCCAAGACCGCCGAGTTGGTCCGTCCTCTGCTCACCGCCGCACGGCGGCAGATCGAGAGCCTCGGCCCCCTCCCCGCCAAGGATGCGCCGCCCGAAACGCCCGCTATCGCGGCTGAGCGCGAACGGCTCGGAACCGTCGTCTCGTCGCTCGATGGCGCCCTGAAGACATTGGACCTCACCGACGTACGTACGCGCGACCTGATTGGGCGTATTACGGAGCTCCGCCAATCCCTCTTCACGCGCAATCTGTTCGAGCGCACGCAGAGCCCGCTTCTGCCGTACCATTGGCTTCTCGCCAGCGAGGACCTGCAGAGCACGGTCGAGTTCGGGCGCTATATCGCGTCCGACTGGCTCAAGGTCGCGTCCGACATGATGCCCAGCGTCCTCGGGGTGCTGGCGGGCGCTGTCATCGCTTTCACCGGGCTCTGGTTCGGCACGCGGTATGTCGATCGAGTGACGTACTCGCCGCCACCCGAAGGACGGAATTTCATCCAGCGCGCACAGCGGATCGCCTGGATCGCGCCTCTGCGGATGCTGCCGGCTTTGGCCGCGATCGCGATCCTGTATGTCGGCTTGGGTCGTCTCGGCCTCATGCGCCTTCCGGGCGGCAACATCGCCGCAGCCTGGCTTTCCGCCATTCTACTTACGATCGTTGTCGGCACCCTGATCCGCGTCGTCCTCTCGCCGCGCGATCCCGGGCTGCGTCTCGTGAACCTGACCGACGAATCCGCGAGCCGCATAAGCTGGTGCCTGATCGGCCTCGTCGCCGTCTATGCGGTGGATCTTGCGCTGAACGATATAGGCCGCGTGCTGGTCGTAGCGCTCTCGCTCACGGTCGTGAGGACCTTCCTCGCGAGCCTTGCCTATGCCGGCCTGTTGACCGCCCTACTGCTCACGCCCTTCACACCCCGCCCCGTGCCCACGGCCACCTCCGACGCGGTGATGCTTCCGCCCACGACCCGGCTGACGCCTTGGTGGCTGAAGCTGCCGCTGTGGGTGCTGACGATCCTCATTCTGGCGACGACGCTCCTCGGTTATCTCGCCCTCGGTCGCTTCATCGCGCAACAGCTCGTCTTGACCGGCACGGTCATCGTTGCGGCGGGTCTCATCTACCTGACGATACGTTCGATCACCCGCACGATCGACCAGCCGGACAACCCCGTCGGATACACACTCTCGAGGCGCCTCAACATCGCGCCGACAAGCCTCGGCGAAGTCGCATGGCTCGCCGAGGCCCTGCTGACGATCGTACTCATTGCAGTCGCGGCTCCCCTCGTACTCGTGCAGTGGGGGTTCTCCGCAGCAGAGATCCGAGACTGGTTTGCTCGCGCCTTCTTCGGCTTCGAGATCGGCCAGCTTCGCATCTCGCCGGCCCGCATTCTCTTCGGCATCCTGCTTTTCATCGCCCTGGCATTCGCGACGCGCGTCTTCCAGCGCTGGCTGCGTGAGCGTGTGCTGCAGCCGCGGCGCATCGAGTCGGGCATTGCCAATTCGATCGAGACCACCCTTGGCTATTCCGGTATCGCGCTGGCAGCGATCCTCGCGGTCTCCTATGCCGGCCTCGACATCACCAACATCGCCATCGTCGCTGGTGCCCTGTCGGTCGGCATCGGCTTCGGCCTGCAGTCGATCGTCAACAACTTCGTCTCGGGCCTCATTCTGCTCGTCGAGAGGCCTGTCAAAGTCGGGGATACGATCGTCGTCGGAGATCGCGAAGGAAGCGTACGCCGCATCAGCGTGCGCTCGACCGAGATCGAGACGTTCGACCGCGCGCGCCTGATCGTCCCAAACTCGGAGCTGATTACCGGACGCGTGCTCAACAAGACCCATCGCAGCCTCATGGGCCGCGGTACGGTCCGCGTGGGTGCGAACTATGACGCGGATCCAGAGAAGGTACTCGCGATCCTCATTGCCTGTGCCAAGGCCCACCCACAGGTACTGACGGAGCCGCCGCCGGGCGCCATCTTCGAGAATTTCGGCGCGAGTTCGCTCGACTTCTTCCTTTGGTTCTTCGTTGCGGACGTTTCACGCGCCGGCAACGTTCAGTCGGACCTTCGCATCGCCATCATGAAAGCCTTCAAGCAGGCAGGTATCGAGATCCCGTACAATCAGCACGATATCCATCTGCGCGACCTCGACGGCGTGCGCTCGCTCATTAATCGCACGATCGAGGAGCGAGCCGCGAAATCGCGCCCCGCGCCCGCACCGCCCGGCACGTTCGACGCCGAGGATGTGGACGAGGTGCCGGACGAGCCCAAGGCGCCGGAGACACCGCCAGCGCGCGGCGGCTGAGGTTGGACGGGTGAGCCCGCCCAATGAGAATCCTCAGCCGCGGATCGAGAAGCCGCCGCAGACTGGTATCGCCGACCCCGTCACGAAGTCCGACGCCGGTGCCGCGAGGAACACGGCAATGCCGGAGAAGTCCTCAGGCCTGCCCCAGCGACCTGCTGGCGTGCGCGAGAGCACGTTCTCGTTGAGCCCTTCGATGTCGACCCGCGCCCGCTGCGTGAGCTCGGTATCGATCCAACCCGGCAGGATCGAATTCACCTGGATGTTGTCCTTGGCCCAGGCCGTCGCGAGCGCACGCGTCATCTGCACGATGCCGCCCTTGGACGCGGCATAGGCCGTGGTCAGCGGCGCACCGAACAGCGACATCATCGAGCCGATGTTGATGATCTTGCCGCCGCCGACCTTCTTCATCTCGGGATAGACGGCCTGCGAGCAAAAGAAGGCGCCGTCGAGGTTGATCGACAGGATCTCGCGCCACTCGCCGACCGTGTAGGTCTCAGGCGGCTTTCTGATGTTGATGCCGGCATTGTTCACGAGAATGTCGATGCGACCCATCTGTTTGGCCGCGGCCGCGACCATGGCGCGGCATGAGGCGTCATCCGCCACGTTGACCTCGACGACGCCCGTGCGAACGCCGCGCTTGGCGAGCTCGGCTGCCGCAGCCTTGGACTTCTCCGCCTTGCGCGCCGCAATGACGATGTCCGCACCAGCAGAAGCCAGGCCCTCCGCCATGCCGAGCCCGATGCCGCCGTTGCCGCCCGTGATGAGCGCGACCTTACCCTTCAAATCAAACATGGATACGCTTCCTCTCCTCGCCCTGACGGGCCTGGTTCTCCTCGCCCTTCCCGGGCTTTCGACATTCCAGCATGGTTGTAGAGCGTGAGCGCCAACCCTGTCACGCTATAGCAGGCTTAGGCTCCAACACCATCTGCGTCTGCGTAATGAGCGCGACGAGACCGCCGTCGTTCTCGCGCGTGATCCGCGTCTGCCAGACCTGCGTGCGTCGCCCGCGGTGGACCGGCGTTGCCTCGCCGATGATTGTCGTGCCGACCGGCGCGCCAGAGAGGAAGTTCGTCTTCGACTCGATCGTGGTCGTCGAGTGGCCGTCGGGCAGATTGAGCACAGTCCCGGCCGCGCCGAGCGTATCGGCGAAAGCCATGATCGCGCCGCCGTGGATCGTTGCCGGTCGCGTGCAGACCTCGGGCCGGACGACGAGCTGAGCCCTGACGACGTCGCGCGTCGCCGCGATGAACTCTATGCCGAGAAGATCGGCAAAGGGCATACGGAAACTTTTGAGCCGCTCGAGCTCGGCAGTAGACATGGCGCTCTCCCAGATTGCTCCCAATCGTCAGTGGGGGTCCTTTCATCAACCCTACCGAAGCTCGGAGGCCACGGCCAGCTCCGGCGCGCAATGACCTCCAGGGTCAAGGGTGAGGAACCCCACCTCGCGCCGCGCGTTCTCCAGCCAGACCAACAGTGGAAACCGCAAGCACTAGTCGAGCAATAGTAGGAGATGAGTTATGGCCGTTGATCATGATCGGCATTCGCCGCATGAGTATCAGGACTATATCCACCGCGCTCCGAACTACGACGCGAGCGGATGGAGCGTGATCCTCGGTATCGCCGCGCTTATGGCAATCCTGGGTATGCTGTTCATCGGCATCAGCAGAACGCCAACCGATACCACGCAGCAGACGACCATCGAGCGTACGGCCCCGACGCCGGCTCCCACTCAGACGCCGACACCGGCGCCGTCGGCTCCGTCGACGCCCAACTAAGGTCGACGCCCAACTAAACCTGGGCGATCGTCTCGAGATTAGGCAAGCCCCGGCCCCGCGCCGGGGCTTGCATTCGTCTGGGGCATCGCTGGGGCATGACTGTTGATCCGCTGCGCGCGCAGGCGTAGTCATCTGCCAGTTTCGTCCTTGTGAGGTCCGATGACGACCCCTGCTGAGCGCGCGGCGCTCGTACTTTTTTCCGGTGGGCAGGACTCGACGGTGTGCCTGGCTTCCGCGCTCACGCGCTACGACCGCGTCGAGACCATCGGTTTCGACTATGGTCAACGCCATCGCGTCGAGCTCGATCAACGGGCCAAGGTCATTGCAGCACTCACAGACAGCTTTCCGGGCTGGGCCGCGCGTCTCGGCGAGGATCACGTGCTCTCGCTGCCGACGCTGGCGCAAATCAGCGAGACGAGCCTCACGCGCGAGACCGCGATCGAGATGACCGCTTCCGGCCTGCCGAGCACGTTCGTACCGGGGCGCAATCTGCTCTTCTTCACGTACGCCGCCGCGCTTGCCTACCGGCGTGGTATCGCGACACTCGTCGGCGGCATGTGCGAGACGGACTATTCGGGCTATCCCGACTGCCGCAACGACACGCTGCAGACGCTCGCGCACGCCCTGAGCCTCGGCCTCGATCGCTCGGTCGCGATCGACACACCGCTCATGTACATCGACAAGGCCGGCACCTGGGCACTTGCCGAGGAGCTCGGCGGTGGAGCGCTCGTCGACATACTCATCGAGCACACGCATTCATGCTATCTCGGCGAGCGCGCGACGCGCCATGCGTGGGGATACGGCTGCGGGAGCTGCCCGGCCTGTGATCTCAGGGCCGGCGGCTTTCAGCGCTGGCAGGCAGAACGCGGCTAAATTCTCAGCGAGCCGGCAGACGGTTCAGGCGTGGCTGCGCCTCCTCGGCTCCAAGCTCGCGCGCCTTGGTGTACCACTGGCGGGCCATGGCTATATCCGGCTGCAGGCCAACGACCTTGAGCTTGACCAGTTCCTGCGGGTCGTAGGTACTGGCCAGCGCAAGTGCACTCTCGGCGAGGCCAGCCTCCGCGGCACGGCGGAACAGAGCACGCGCAGGTTGGATATTGCCCTGCGCAAGCAGCTCGTTGCCCTTTGCGTGCAGGCCGAGCGCGCGATCGCGCTCCGGGCTTGGCAATGGCTCGATCGGTCGGGCCAGTGCCGCAACGACGCTCGGCGCCTGCTTGGGCTGCGCCTGCTGCTGCGGGCTCGGCGCAATGAGCTGAACAGGCCCGACCACGAGCGCCGTCTTGGCCTCGGTCAGGACCTTGCCCTCGATCGTCACCAGCGCGACGACGACATCCCACCGCCCCTGCTGGAGGCCGACCGGAAGGACAATGCCGAGGCTCGCAAGGCCCATGAGCGGGATGGCCCAGGCGCCCGCACTGATCGCGTGCCCTTCGGTAAGTGTTGCGGCCGTCGGCAAGCCGCGGATACGCACGAAGCTGTTACGGAGGAGCGCATCCTGCGGGCCGACCTGGATCGGCAGAGGGCTCCGCGTCGCCGGCTCAGCCAGCATGACGGGTGCGACGTTCAGGAAGAACTCCTGCTGCTGTGCCTGTGCGGGCCCCATCAAGCCCAATTGCGAGACGTTGCTCACCATCAGAGCCGTCGCTGTGAGTGTCGCGAACGCCCATCGGCGCGGCGTGTCATAGCGGGCGCGCACAGCGCACACTGTGAGTGGCTTCTGCTGGTGCTTGACCAAGCGTTGTTGCCGCGTATGCAACGCTCGCCTCCCTCCCTCAATGACCCCTGATCGTCGTCCGGACTTCTTGGCGGTCCGTCTACGACTGGAATTTAGCGCCTCTGCTTACTCCACTCGAGAAACTGACGGAACAACCGATCCTGCTCGGCAGGATCGAGCGGTGCAGCTTTCGCTGCCTGCGTTCGCGCCATCGAAGTGTCGATGCTGGACGTGGTAGTCGTATATGACTTGTCGATTAGCTCTTGGGCCGGCGGGAACCGAGTCCAGCCGGGAATTGTCCCCGCGATGTTCATCTCCTTCCACTTCGGCTGGTAGGGCGGCTGGCGCAGCCTGTCGAAGCGCTCGAAGAGATATTCGATGAAGCGGACGCAACGCCGATAGCGGTCGCCATTGACGTTGGGGTTCCAGTTGAACACGGCGAGCAGTGCCATCACGGAGATGGTGGAGACGGACTGCCCTTTGGGAATGAGATTTGGATAGTCCGCGCTGGTGAGCTCGGCCGGGACATAGTAGTCCTCGAATTTCTCATTGAACTCGAGGGGCAAGAACTTGAAGCCAGGCTCCGGCTTCATGTTCGTGAACAGAGAGTTGGGTTTGCCGACCACATGAATGATCGCGGCGATCTCACCCTTCTTCATGCCTTCGAGGGCGATCGCGTTGTTGAGAAAGGTGCGCTCGACCGGCAGCCCGAGACGATCGAAGACGATACCGCCGGTATAGTTGGCAGCACTTCCGACCGTATTGAAATTGACCTTCTTGCCCCTCAGATCTTCGAGAGAATTGATCTCCGGGCGCGCATAAATGTGCAATTCGCCCTGGAACATCGGCATGATGTAGTTCACGCGCTTCTCGATGTTCGGGACCTTCAGCACGTTCTTGTAGTGGTCGAGCACGTCCGCGTAGGTGATCGCGAAATCGACGCCCTTGAGATAAATGAGATCGTTGACGTTACCGACCGCACCGTAGGTGATGATTGGAAGCACACGCAGGTTGTCGCCATCGTCGAGGGCGCGACCGAGATCCGCGGCATAGTTTACGAACGTCCCCTCGAGGAGACCGCCCGCCAGACCTACCGTCCAGTTGTTGAGGACCGCGGCCCGCTCGTTCTCGTCATAGCTCGTCGGCTTCGGAGGCACAGGTAGCGCGCGCTTCGGGACGCCCTTGCCCTGCGCCTGCGCGATGATAAACGGCGCCGGCTGCTGTTGAGCGTGGACCGGAGCCCAGGCAAGCAACCCGTTGATGACCAAACCTGCTGCGGTAACGAACAGTGCACGCACACTGCACCCCCTTGCGACGAATTCCCTCACCACCGGTGCTTTTGTTATTATTGCGCGTTACCCGGACACAACTATTTCTATATTTCAATGTGGCAATGATGTGATCCGGACTGCGCATTACGGCGCTTTCCGACCATAAAATCGGCGGCGAACCCCTGGATCTGTCCTCAATGCGACGCCTGCATGGCCGCGGCGCGCTTCGCAGCGCTTGACCATGAGCACGGTGCCCAGCATCAGTAGGCGGTTGTGTCGGCCGCCCCGGGAGCCTCTAGATCATGTTCGACTTCGACCGCGTCATTCAACGCCGCGGCACCCATTCGTCCAAGTGGGACAACATCGCGAAGCTTTCCGGCATCACGGCTCCCGACGCGATCCCCATGTGGGTCGCCGACATGGATTTTGCGGCACCGCCCGGCGTGACGGAGGCTTTGGCTGCCATATTCGAACGCGGGGTTTACGGCTACTACGCCGATACAGGCACCTGGGCAGAGGCACTCGCATCCTGGATGGCGCGCCGCCATGGGCTCAAGGTGGACCCGGCCTGGGTCAGCCCAACGCCGGGAATCGTATCGGGCCTCGGCCTCATCCTGCAGGCACTGACCGAGCCGGGTGACGAGGTCGTCGTCTTCCCGCCCGTGTATCACGCCTTCCGTCGCATCATCGTCGCCAACCAGCGACGCATTTTCGACGCCGAGCTGGTCGAGGCCAACGGCCGCTATGCCATGGATCTCGATGCCCTCGCGGCGAAGCTCACGCCACGCACGAAGATCGTCTTCCTGTGCAGCCCGCACAATCCCGGCGGCACGGTCTGGTCGCCGGCCGAGCTCAAGGCGCTCGCGACCTTCTGCGCCAGGCACAACCTCATTCTGGTCTCCGACGAGATCCACTGCGACCTCGTCTTCCCCGGCGCGCGCCACACACCGACGCTGACGGCCGCCCCCGAATGCGCCGATCGCCTCATCACGTGCGTCGCCGCGACCAAGACCTTCAACCTCGCCGGCGCGCATGTCGGCGCCTGCTTCACCTCGAACGCCGATTTCAAGAAGCGCATCGATGCGCGCATCATGGCCTCGGGCCTCGGCTCCTACAATTCCTTCGGCATGATCGCGACCGAGGCCGCCTGGCGGACGGGCGACGCCTGGCTCGATGCGCTCCTTCCCTATCTCGCGCGCAACCGTGACCTGCTCCATGCCCGCATCGAAGCCGCCGCCCCCGGGGCGCGTGCCATGAAGCTCGACGCGACATACCTTTCCTGGATCGACTTCGCCGGCACCGGCCTTTCGCCCGAGGAAGTGAGCAAGCGCGTGAAGCAGACGGCGAGCATCTTCCCGAGCCCCGGCGAGCAGTTCGGACCGGGCGGGGAGACGCGGTTGCGTCTCAACTTCGCGACGCCGCGCTCGATCCTCGAGGAGGCGCTCCGCCGGCTCGACGAGGCCTTCCGCGATCTGAGAACGGGCCGATGAGATGAGACAAGACGGGGCTGGGGTCTGACGGCGATGAAACCCGTAGTCGGTGTGATTGGCAATTCGCACTTCGTCGAGAACCGCTTTGCCGCGCAGCTCGTCGGCGAGCGCAATCTCCGCGCCATCGCCGAGGTGGCCGGCGCGCTCCCAATGATGTTCGCGGGCGCCCCGGAAATCACCGATCTCGGTGCGCTACTGGATGTCGTCGACGGCATTCTGTTGACGGGCGCCCGCGCCAATGTGCATCCGACCCGGTATCGCACCGATCCACACGCCGGCTACGAGCCCTATGACGAGCGCCGCGACACCATCGCCCTGGCGCTGCTGGAAGCCTGTGTCGATCGTGGCAAGCCGATCTTCGGGATCTGCCGCGGCTTCCAGGAAATGAATGTCGCGTTCGGCGGTTCACTGCATCCGGAGATCCGCGAGATCCCCGGCCGCCTCAACCATCGCATGCCGCGCCTCGATACCGGCGAGATCCACCCGGATCCGACCGTCGTCTTCGCCGAACGCCACGAAGTCACTCTGGTACCAGGTGGCACGTTCGCAACCCTCCTCGGCCGCGAGACCATCCGCGTGAACTCGCTGCACGGCCAGGGCATTCTCGAGCCTGGGGAGCGCATCGTCGTCGAAGGCGTCGCGGAGGATGGCACCATCGAAGCGATCCGCATCGCGGAAGCGCCCGGCTTTGCACTCGGCGTCCAGTGGCACGCGGAGTACGAGGCGCAGAACAACGCGGTCAACAAGACCCTGTTCGAGGCCTTCGGCGACGCCCTGCGAAAGCACAAGCAGAGCCGCTAGGCTACGCTAATCAGCCTCCCCCTCGATTTCCGCGAGAAACGCAACGAGCGCCTCCGCTTCGGCGCGCGCATGGCTGAAGGGCAGGCCGTGCTTGGCATGTGGCACGATCCTCAGGCGCGAATTCGGAACGAGAGCGTGCATCTCCGCACCATGCGATGGCGCAATGAACGGGCTCGAGTCGGGCAGTGTGATCGACAACGGCACCTTCAATCCACGCAGCGCCTCGCTGAGATCGGCACCGGCCAGTAGCGTTGCAAGCGCAAGAACGGCATGTCGATCGGCCTTCTCCTGAACCTCGGAGAACCACGCCAATGCGGCGGGATCAGCGGCTCCGGGATAGAAGCGGTTCGTCATCATCTCGGCATTCCAAGCCGCGTTGCCCTGGCTCTCGTAGGTCTTGCGCCAGCCCTGGATGTTCGTGATCCCAGGCCCGCGATGCGATGCATTGGATACTGCGACCGAGGCGAAACGCTCTGGCGCCTTGAGTGCGGCGACGAGCGCGATCGTTCCGCCAATGGACTCGCCGACCACATGCACCTTCCCGGCGCCCGTCGTTGCGGCGACTTCCAGGAGATCATCGACCATCTCGTCGAACGTCCAGCGGTGATCAGCCGGCGGTACGGGCGATTGACCGAAGCCGCGCATGTCGAAGCGTACCATCGGGTGACGAGCCGCCACCGCTGGCACCCACGCCGACCAGATACCGAGATTGGTGCCGATGCCATGATTGAATACGACTGGCAGCCCCGGCGTCCGCCAGGGCGGTCTCAAGTCGTTGGCGACGTAGTTCAGGCCTCGCGCGGTCTTGGGCATGGTGTTCTCCGATGGGATTCCGGCACTGGGCCGGTACAGGATCAGCCAACTTGAATGTCGAGCCATCCAAATGCTGTGGTCGTTGCGTGATCGCCAGCGCGAAGGAGCACGGTCGTCGTCGACGACTCGACAACAGCCGGCCCCTCCACAACCTGCCCTGGCGCCAGCCCATCAAACGCGTAGACCGGCACATCATGCCAGCCACCGAGATAGACCCGGCGCTGACGATGCGGCGCGGCAGGTGCGCGCGCGGGCAGCGCCGGCTCCTGTGGCAATTTCGGCAAGGCACCGATGACGGCAGCCCGCGCATTGATGAGCACGGCCTCCTGATCGCGCAGACTGTAGGTGTAGAGTTCTTCATGCCGCGCGTGGAAGGCATCGGACATGCGCGCAACGAGGCTCGGATCATCAAGCGCGATCCCGTCGAGCGGCACGTTCACTTCGAAGATCTGCTCGCCATAGCGCATGTCGGCGGAGCGCTGCACGCGCACATCACCCGTATGCGCTGCGGCCTTGATGCGCGCGCGGCCCTCGGCCTCGAGCTCTCCGAATGCGGCTCTGAGCTGATCAGCATCGAGGTGCGTGGCATCGCCGATGTGCGTGCGCGCGAGCTCATAACGTAAGTCCGAGGCGAGCATACCCCACGCTGAAAGCACGGCCGCAAGCCGTGGCACGATCACGCGCGTCACATCGAGCTGTCGCGCCACATCCGTGACATGCAATCCCGCCGCGCCGCCGAACGAGAGAATGGCAAAGCGCCGCGGATCGACGCCGCGCCGCACCGACACGAGGCGGATACCCTCCGCCATGCGCGTGTTGATGATGCGGTGAATGCCCTCCGCTGCCGTCATGCGGTCGACGCCGAGCTTCGCCGCGACGCGATCGACAGCCGCCTCGGCCGCGGGCGCATCGAGATGCGCGCGTCCACCGAGGAAGTTGTCGGGATCGAGGAACCCTAGCACGCAATTGCTATCCGTCACCGTCGCGCGCGTACCACCCCGGCCATAGCAGGCCGGGCCCGGCATGGCGCCCGCGCTCTCCGGACCGACATGAAGGATGCCGCCGGCATCGACCTCGGCAATGGAGCCGCCGCCCGCACCGATGCTTGCAATGTCGAGGCTCTGGAGTGCAACCCGCTGACCGCCGAGCCGGCGATCCGAGGCGATGGCGGCCTCACCACCAATGACGAGCGATATGTCCGTCGAGGTGCCGCCCATGTCGAAGGGAATGAGATCGCCGTGCTCCATGAGGCGTGCGGCATAGCGGCTGCCAGCGACGCCGCCTGCCGGCCCCGAAAGCACAGCGCCAGCCGCAAGCCGCACGGCATCGGGGATCGTTGCGACACCGCCGTGCGATTGGATGATGAGCACGGGACCCGCAAGTCCCGCCTCGCCGAGTCGCATCGCGAGCCGCGTCAGGTAGCGCTCGAGTACGGGGCCGACATAGGCATTCACGATCGTCGTGCAGACGCGGTCGTATTCCTTGATCTGCGGCAGCACTTCCGACGAGCGACAGACATACGTATCGCCGAGCGCCGCTTTCACGGCCTCCACCGTCGCCCGCTCGTGCGCGCCATCGCGCCATGCGTGCAGATAGCAGACCGCAACCGCTTCCACACCGTCGCGCTTCAGCGACGCAATGGCCGCTTCGAGAGAAGCGCGATCGAGCGGCACCTCCGTGCGCCCGTCGGGCCGGATACGCTCACGCACATCGAGGCGGCGCTCGCGCGGGACGAGCTGATCAGGCGGCGCCATGCGCAGGTTGTAGCGATCGTCCTTGAGACCTTCGCGCATCTCGACGATATCGCGATGTCCTTCCGTCGTGAGCAGACCGACCTTGGCGCCCTTGTGCTCGAGAAGCGCGTTCGTCGCGACCGTCGTGCCGTGGACGATGATCTCGGTCTTGGCGAGCATGTCGGCGCGCGTGATGCCGATGGCTTCCGCGAGCCGCTCGAGGCCATCCATGACGCCGATCGACTGATCCTGCGGCGTCGATGCGGCCTTGGCGATGGTGACTTGGCCTTCCGCATCCACGGCCACGAGGTCCGTGAATGTGCCGCCGACGTCAATTCCAATGCGATACATGCGCTAGTGTCCCGATTTCGACACAAAGCCGAGCGTGACGTCGCGCGCACGCGCTTCATCCGTCCGCTCCGAAGGTGCACCCCAGCCACCACCCCCACCCGAGCGCACCTGCAGGATATCGCCGGGCTTCAGCACCACGCCTGTCTCCTTGGTCTTGAGCGGCCGATCCGGCAATCCCTTGGACTCCAGCCAATAGTTATGCGGCGCACCGTCCTCGCCACCGACCATCCCGCAAGCGCCGTACTTCACGCCATCGCCGGCCGTATTGCCGACTGCGGGCTCCGCCGTCTCGATGACCATTTCCAATTCGGCGCCCGGTCCACCGCGATAGCGGCCATCGCCGCCGCTGTCGGGGCGGAACTCGTGGCGGCGGAAGAAGAAGGGAAAGCGCACCTCGTGCACTTCGATGCTGCCGAACTTGATGCCGCCCGCCGCCTGCCACTCGCCTGCTGCAGCCCATCCGTCGCCAGCGGACGAGGCGCCACCGCCCGGCCGCGCCTGGAAGAGATGCCAGATGAAGGGCTTCGACGTGCGCGGATCCACGCCCTGAATGGCCACGCGGAAGCGCCGTCCCCAACCGGCCATGGCGCGCTCAGGGCAGGCCGGCGCGAGCGCCCGGATGATGGCCTCCATGATCTCCTGTCCGCAGTGGTTCGTGCACAGCGTCACCGGCGCACCGGGGCGCGGCCACACGACCGTCCCTTCCTTGAGCTTCACATTCAGCGGCCGGAAGGCACCATCGTTCTTCGGCGTGTCGGGATCGATCAGATACGCGAGCGCGACCACGACGGCCGACTGCGTATTCGCGTAGGACGAGTTGATGAAGCCCGTGACCTGCGGATGGCTCTCGGTGAGATCGACATCGAGATCGCTGCCGCGCTTGGTCACCTTCGCTCGAATGTAGACGTCCTTGAACCCATGGCCGTCGTCGTCGAGGAAGGCCTCACCCTCGTACACGCCATCCTTCCACTCGGAAATGATCGCGCGCACCTGCCGCTCGGCCCCATCGAGCACGGCTTCCACCGCGGCGCGTGACTGCTCGGAACCGAACTCGCGAATGAGCTCGCTCATGCGCCGCTCGCCGAGCCGTGCCGAGCCGATCATGGCCGCGAGATCACCGCGGAAGTCGCGCGGGTGACGCACATTGAGAACGATCATCTCGTAGACGTCCTCGCGCCGCACGCCCTGATCGTAGAGCTTCAGCGGCGGAACGCGCAGACCTTCCTGGAAGATCTCCTTGGCGCTCGCGTTGTACGCGCCGTGCGTGGCACCGCCGATATCGCTCTGGTGCGAGCGGTTGATCGCCCAGTAGACGAGCTTGTCGCCGTCGAAAACGGGCACGAACGCCGTCAGGTCCGGGAGATGGTTGCCGCCCCGGTACGGGTCATTGAGCAGATACACGTCACCCGGGCGGATCGTGCCCTTGAAAAAGTCGTAGACGGACTTTGCCGCGAAGGGGAGCGCGCCGACGTGGATCGGCACATGCTCGGCCTGGGCAACGAGCCGCCCCTCGGGATCGCACAGCGCCGTCGAGAAGTCGCGGCTGGAGTTCAGGATCTGCGAGTAGGAGGTCCGCAGCATCGCCTCGCCCATTTCCTCGACGATCGCGCGAAGACGGTGCTGGATCACGGAGACCGTGATCGGATCGACGGCTTGGCTCATGCGGAAATCTGTCCTGGGCTGAAGGCCATGGCCGCTAAGTCTGGCCGCCGGAAAGAATGCTATGCAGCATGAGCCTGCGTCAACGCGCGGCACGAAGTGTTGGCGTGCGCGCATTGCGTGATATGTTTCCCATACCGCATGGCCCGGCTCGATCCGGCGCCACGACGGCCGACATCAGATCGGAACCTGGGAGAACGCCACGATGACCGTTTCTAGAGGCCGGAGGGCACTCGCGCTCGCCCTGGCCACGCTCCTTTTCGCCCCCGCCGCCCACGCACAGAAACAGGGCGGCATTCTCAAGACCTACGTCTGGGATACACCCCCGAGCGCCTCCATCCACGAGGAGGCGACGATCTCGACGGTGTTCCCCTTCATGCCCGTGTTCAACAACCTCGTGCTCTTCGACCAGACGAAGCTCGAGGCGAACCTCGGCACGATCGTCCCCGATCTCGGCAAGAGCTGGGCGTGGGACGACAGCAAGACCAAGCTGACCTTCCAGCTCGAGCAGGGCGTCAAGTGGCACGACGGCAAGCCCTTCTCGGCGAATGACGTGAAATGCACGTTCGAACTCATCTCAGGCCTCGTGAAGTCGGAGGACTTCCGCAAGAACCCGCGCAAGATCTGGTACCACAATCTCAAGAGCGTCACGACCAAGGGCGACCATGAGGTGACGTTCGAGCTGAACGCGCCCCAGCCGAGCTTCCTCGCACTGCTGGCCTCCGGCTATACGCCGATCTATCCCTGCCACGTCGAGCAGAAGCAGATGCGCGCGAACCCCGTCGGCACGGGGCCGTTCAAGGTTGCCGAGCAGAAGCGCGGCGACTCCATCAAGCTCGCCCGCAATCCCGACTACTGGAAGAAGGGGCTGCCGCGCCTCGACGGCATCGAGTATCGCGTCATCAGTAACCGCTCGACGCGCGTCCTGGCCTTCATTGCCGGCGAGGTCGACCTCACCTTCGTCTCCGACATAACGGTCGCGGGCCTGAAAGACGTCGAGGCCAAGGCACCGAAGTCGGTTTGCCAGTTCGTACCCTCGAACAACACGATCAACATGATCGTGAATGCATCGGCGCCACCCTTCGACAATCCGAAGATCCGGCTCGCCATGGCACTGGCCATCGACCGCGCGGCCTTCAACACGATTCTCGCCGAAGGCAAATCTTCGATCGGCGCGGTCATGCTGCCAGGGCCGGAAGGTGTGTGGTCGATGCCGCCCGAGGAACTCGCCAAGCTGCCGGGCTACAATCCTGACCGCTCGAAGGATCTCGCCCAGGCGCGCAAGATCATGGAAGATCTCGGCTACAGCGCCAGCAAGACGCTCAAAGTAAAGGTCGCAACGCGCAACATCCCGCTCTATCGCGACCCCGCCGTCATCTTCATCGACCAGATGAAGGCGGTCTACATCGAGGGCGAGCTCGAGAATGTCGACACGCCCCTCTGGCACGCCAAGGTCACGCGCAAGGACTATGCCGTCGGCCTCAACACGACCGGTGTCGGCGTCGACGATCCAGACGTCAATCTCGTCGAGAACTACACCTGCGCGTCGGAGCGCAACTACACGGGCTACTGCAACAAGGAAGTGGACGCTCTCATCTTCGCCCAGTCACGCGAGACGGACCCTGCCAAGCGCAAGCAGATCCTCTGGCAGGCCGAGCGCAAGATCGTCGAGGACGTGGCGCGCCCGATCATCCTGCACAACAAGGCAGCGACGTGCTGGGCCCCGCACGTAAAGGGCGTCACCAGCCACATCAACTCGCTCTACAATAGCTGGCGCATGGAGCAGGCCTGGCTCGACAAGTAATGACGCCACGCTGATCGAATGCAAGAGGGGGCTTCATCCGAAGCCCCCTTTTCATTTCCAGCTTGATCTCCAGTGCCTAGCGGAGCGCAAGCGGCAGCCAGAGCGCGATGCTCGGGAACATGACGATGGCGATGAGAACGATAATCTGAATGACCATGTAATCGGCCATGCCTCGGTAGATCGTCGCCAGACTCCACTGCGGAACGACGTTTCTCAGATAGTAGGCGGACATCGCCACCGGTGGACTGAGGAACGCCGTCTGCAGGTTGACCGCCACGAGCGCACCGAACCACAAGAGCATCTCGAACTTGGTCATGCCGAGCTGGAGATTCTCCACCACCGGGAGAAAGATCGGCAGGAAGACCAGCACGACGGCGGGCCACTCGAAAGGCCAGCCGAGCACGAAGATCAGGAGCATGATCAGTGACAGCTTCCAGATGTCCGCGATCGGCAATCCTACCAATGTCTTCGTGATGACGCTCGCCGTGCCGAGCTGGGTGAATACCGCACCGAAGACGTTGGAGGACACCGCGAGCAACAACACCATGCTCGACGTCACCATGGTGCTCACCGCCGCATTGAAGAGAGCGGTCCGCGTAAGGCGACCATAGAGCAGCGCCAGAAGTGTCGCGCCGAAAGCACCGCACGAGGCCGCTTCCGTCGGCGTTGCGAGACCCGCGAGGATTGTTCCGAGCGTGAAGCCGATGAGCGCGGCAAGCGGCACGACGCCCAGCAGGACCTCCTTGAGGACAAGGCGGTAGTCGTGGATGCGCTCTTCCTCCGGCACCGGCGGGCCGAGCGCGGGATTCCAGAAGCTGCGCACCATGCAATAGATGATGTACGAGCCGGCCAGCAAGAGGCCCGGCCCCATGGCCGCCGAATACAGCATGTTGACGGGGATGCCCATGGTCGGCCCCATGACCACGAGCATCACGCTCGGTGGAACGAGAATGCCGAGCGTACCGCCTGCTGCAATGGCACCCGCCGAGAGACGCGCGTCATACCCGGCTTTGATCATGATAGGCCCGGCCATGATTCCGAGCACCGTGACAGCAGCACCGACGATGCCGGTCGCCATGGCGAAGATCGTCGCGGTCAGGATCACCGCGAGATAGAGCGAGCCGCGCACGGGCGCCAGTAGATGGCGCAGCGCCACGAACAGGCGCTCCATGAGCCCGGCCTGCTCGGTCATGTAGCCCATGAAGATGAACAGCGGCACCGCAGGGAGGATGTCCTCCTTCATGGTGCCCCAGATCTGCAGGTACGCAAGATTGAAAGTCTGATCCGCGCCGATGCCGAACGAACCGAATGCAAAGGCCAGAAACAGGAGGGTGAACGATATCGGGAAGCCGATGAAGATGACGCCGACCATGCCAAACAGCATGATGAGTCCAAGGATTTCATTGGTGCTCATCGCGCGTCAGACCTCGATCTTCTCGTGCTGCGTCAGAACCTGTCCCGTACGGGCCGCCCATAGGCTCTTCATGAGCTCGGAAATGCCCTGGATGAAAAGCAGCCCCGCCGCGATCGGTATCACGGCGCGGAGCGGCCAGAGTGGCGGCTGCCAAAGGCTGGAGGTGGATCGCTCATCGATCGACAGCGAATAGAAAAAATCGTCGACCGAGAGCATGAAGAGAATGGCCATCGACGGTAGAAAGAAGATGATGTAGGCAACGCTGTCGATGACGCCCTTCTTGCGGTCGGAGAATTTCTCCCACAGCATGTCCGTGCGAACGTGTGCGCCTTTGAGAAGCGCGTATGCCGCCCCGAGCATGAACAGCGCGCCGAACGACATGGTCGTCGCATCGAGCGCCCAGGTCGTCGGCTCCTTCATGACATAGCGCATGAAGACTTCTATGACGTTTGAAATGACCAGCGGCACGATCAGGATCGTGAAGGCGTAGCCGGTCCACGTCGTGATGCCGTCGATTGCTCGAATCACGGCGAGATAGCCGGGCGACGGTTGTCGCGACCGGTCCGTCACGGGCTCAATGGTCATATGAATTGCTCTCGTTTCTGGTTCTGAAAGAAAGGGGCTGCGCGTCCGGCACAGCCCCTTCCAATCCGTGTCGGAGCCCTACTTCTTGGCGGGCCAGTACCAGTCGGCGCCGGCCGAATACGGCGGGATCACTTCACGGCGCGCGGGGACGACCTGCGAGGCGTAGTCACGCTGCGAGTCGAGAACCTTCTTGAAGAACGGGTTCTTTTCCGCGGCCTCCTTGGAGATCTGGTCCCACGCCTCGAGCGTCTTGCGCAGGATGTCGTCAGGCGTGCGCTCGATGCTGACGCCATGCTTCTCACGCAGCTCCTTGAGCGCGACCGCATTGGCTTTGTTCATGATCGTCTGCGAGCGGAACGTGGCTTCCCAGCTCGCCGCGATGATGATCGCCTGCAGATCCGGGCCGATCGCCTTCCACACATCGGCGTTGATCAGCAGCTCCAGCACGGTCGCAGGCTCGTGCGTCGACGGCATGTAGAGATACTTGAAGACAGTCTGGAAGCCGATCGACATGTCCTCGGCAGGACCGACCCATTCGCCGCAGTCGATGACGCCGCGCTCGGCAGACGGCACGATCTCACCGCCAGGGAGGTTTACGGTCGCCATACCTGATTTGGCGAAGACCTCGGCCGTCACGCCAGTCTGACGACACTTGCGACCTCTCAGATCCTCCCAGCTCTTCACCGGCTTGCGGAACCAGCCGAGAGCCTGGTTGGCGACCGACGTCAGTGGAATCGGCACTACGTCGCGCTTGAGCTGATCCTGATAGAGCTCGCGGTAGAGCTCGAGCCCGCCGCCATCATGGATCCAGCCCATATAGTCGGTCATATCCATCCCGAACGGGCCGCCGGGCGACGGTCCGAACAGCGCTGCGGCCCGATGCTTGCCGAGCCAGTAGGCGGCAGCGGTGTGGCCACCGTCTATGACCTTCTTGTGGACCGCGTCGAGCACCTCGAACGCAGGCACGACCGTTCCTGCCGGCAACACCTCGATATCGAGGCGGCCACCCGACATCAATTTGGCCCGCTCGGCAAAGTACTTGAAGTTGGTGAAATTCATGCTCGCTGACGGGAAGCTCGCTTGAAAGCGAAGCTTATGCGTCGTCTGAGCGCTTACCTCTGTAGGTTGCGCGATCGCGCACACGGCCAGAGCGACCGCGGCAGCCGCGGACGCAATTCCTGATAGTCTCATAGGCGTCTTCTCCCGAAACTTCTTGTGGTTAGGCAGCGCAGTATTACGCTTCCGTCAGTCAATCGCAATCCCGTCGACAGCAACGCGCTACAGCGTTCATCCCGCTTGACGGGCGCAACATCCGCCCCGTCCTCGCCCGCTTCGTGTGCGGATCATTCCGGCGGATGGCACGCGCCGGCGACCGGGGGAGCAAGACCCGGTCGAGAAGATAGGGACACGCGTCACAGACGAGGCTCTCCGCGCCTCAGGCACTCGCCCTGGAAAGCGCAGCGACGTCGTCCTTGCTGAGCTTCACGTCGGCGCATTTCAGGATTTCAGCGAGTTGCGCCGTCGTCGTCGCACTCGCAATCGGCGCCGCGATCGCCGGCTGGGCGAGGAGCCACGCGAGCGCGACCTGTGCCGGCGTGGCGTCATGCGTTTCGGCAACGGCGTCGAGCGCCTTCAGAACGCCGAAGCCGCGCGGCGTCAGATGCTTCTTGACGCCGCCCGCACGCGCGCGCTGGCCGAGATCGGCATCCGAGCGGTACTTGCCCGTAAGGAAGCCGCTCGCCAGCGAATAATAGGGAATGACGCTGATTCCCTCGGCGACACACAGATCCTGCAGCGCACCTTCGAACTCCCCCCGATCGGCAAGGTTGTAGTTCGGCTGCAGCGTCTCATAGCGCGGAATGCCCGCCTTGGCGCTCGCGGCCAGTGCTGCCTTCAGTCGATCCGCGTTGTAGTTCGAGGCGCCGACGACGCGCACCTTGCCGGCCTTGATCAGCTCGGCATGCGCCGCCATGGTCTCCTCGAGCGGCGTCGCTGGATCATCGCGATGCGACTGGTAGAGGTCGATGTAATCGGTTTGCAGACGCTTCAGCGAGTCCTCGACGGCGCGCATGATGTAGGCCTTCGAGAGCCCCTTCTTGTCGGGTGCCATCTCGTTTCCGCACTTGGTGGCGAGGATGATCTTGTCCCGTGTCCCACGCGCCTTGAACCACTTGCCGATGATCGTCTCGCTCTCGCCGCCCTTGTTGCCCTGCGCCCAGCGCGAGTACACGTCCGCCGTGTCGACGCAATTGAATCCGGCATCGACGAAGGCATCGAGCAGGGCGAACGAGTTCTTTTCGTCGACCGTCCAGCCAAATACGTTGCCACCGAAAACAAGCGGTGCGATCTCGAGCTTGCTCCGTCCGAGTTTGCGCTTATGCATTGCGGCCTCTTTGAGCAATTTCCATCACATCGCTGCAGGCTACGACCCGATCCCACTGCTGGCAAGCCGCGAAACTGCCAGAGAGGCAAACCGCTCCGACCGTTCTCGCTCTCGATCTCGGAAATGTGCTTCTGCAGCCTTTAGAGCTTGAGCAGGTGCTCGATGCGGATCGGCAGCTCGTGGATGCGCCGCCCCGTCGCGTGGAAGACGGCATTCGATATGGCCGGCGCCATGCCGACGAGCGAGATCTCGCCGAGACCCTTCACGCCGAGCGGATTAACGTGCGGGTCGACCTCATCGACGAAGTGAACATCGAGCTGTGGAATGTCGAGATTCACCGGCAGCAGATACTCGGCCATGTGCGCATTGACAGGACGCCCATCGCGCGCATCGAGCGAGGTGTGCTCCATGAGCGCCATGCCGATACCGCCGATCATGCCGCCAACACACTGGCTTCTCGCCAATCTCGGATTGACGATGCGCCCGGCACCGTAGACGCCGAGTGCCCGCCTCACGCGCGCAAGGCCGACATCCGGATCGACGGAGATCTCGACGAAAACCGCACCAAAGGCGTGCATGGAATATTTGGCCGCGATTTCCGGATCACGCTCGACACTGACGGTCGCCTCGACCGGCGCACCGCCACCCGCCGCAATGATCTCCGCGTAAGACTGCTCGGCGGAAATACCGCCCCTTCGGCGCAGGTGGCCCTCGACCCATTCGAGTGCATCCAATCCGGCATTGTGCATCGGCGAGCGCGGATTGGCGATGGCGCGCTCGACGAGCATGTTCTGCACCGCCAGGCAGGCCGCGCGAATGGCCGATCCGACGGCGGCCATGGTCTGCGATCCCCCGTGCGGCGGCGCCGGCGGGAAATCCGAGTTTCCGAGGCTGAACCTCACGCGGCCGACAGGGAGACCGAGTATCTCGGCGGCAACCTGCGTCATCGAGGTGTATGTGCCTGGCCCCATGTCACTGGCGGCAACCTCGATTTCAGCCGAACCGTCGGCGAGGAGACGCGCGCGCGCACTCGACGGGAACTGCAGGGCCGGATAGGTCGCCGTTGCGGTGCCCATGCCGATCAGCAGCCGGCCATCGCGCATGGACTTGGGCTCGGGCGTGCGCTTTGCCCAACCGAAGCGCTCTGCCCCTGCCGCATAGCACTGCATAAGCGAGCGACTGGAGAACGGCACATTCAAGCCCTCGTCAATGGTCGGCTCATTGCGCCGGCGGAGCTCGATCGGGTCCATGCCGAGCTTGTAAGCCAGCTCATCCATCGCCGTTTCGAGTGCATACATGCCGCTCGATTCGCCGGGACCACGCATGTAGGTGGGCGTTCCGATGTCGAGCGGCACGAGACGATAGCGCGTGCGCACATTGGGGCACGAGTACATGAAGTCCGTGCCGGCCGTCAGCGACTCGACGAAGTTCTCGTAGCGGCTCGTCTCGCCCATGCCTTCATGAATGATGCTGGTCAGGCGGCCGTCACGCGTTGCACCGATGACCATGCGCTGCAACGTCCGCGGCCGATGTCCAGTCGTGTAGGACATCTGGCGTCGCGTGAGGACGAGCTTCACGGGCCGGCCGACCTGCCGGCTCGCAATCGCCGCCAGTGTCACGTGCGGCCACGTACGAAGGCTCGTGCCGAAAGCACCGCCGATGAACGGGCAGATGACACGCACATTCTGCTGGGGGATGCCGAAGACCGCCGCGATCTCGGCCTGCTCGTTAGCGACGTACTGGCTCTTGCTCCAAAGCGTCAGCTGTTCGCCATTCCATGTCGCAATGGTCGCGTGCGGCTCCATGGGATGATGGTTCTGTCGCCCGATGTCCGTGCTCACGTCGACGGACACGGCTGCCGCTGCCAATGCCGCATCGGGATCGCCGCGCACGTTGTCCGCCTCCACGGGACCGTACGCAGCTGGAGCCATGGGCTGTGCCTGCTTGTCGCGCGGGTCGACGACCGGTTTGCGCGCTTCATACGTAACGCGCAGCGCAGCCGCAGCGCATTCCGCGCGATCGAGCGTATCGGCGACGACGATTGCGACGGGTTGACCGTAGAAACGCACCAGATCGTCCTGCAGAACGTGCAGGCGCTCACCAACAGGCGGATCGATGCCGGACTTGTGCGGATTGTAGGCGAGGCGCGGCGCATTGAGATGGCTCACGACCGCGAGAACGCCCGGCAGCCGCGCCACCGCCGCCGTATCGATGCTGGCGATCCGGCCGAGACCGACGCTGCTCGAAACGATGACGGCATAGGCCTGGTTGGGCTGATTGAACTCGGCCGCATAGTGAGCTGCGCCAGTCACCTTCGCGCGACCATCGACGCGTGCCAGCGGCTTTCCGATCGCTTGCAGGTTCATGATACATCTCTCGCGAGTTCGAGGGCCCGAACGATGGTGGCGGGCAGGAGGTCCATCTTGAAGGCATTGCCGGACCTGGCTTGTGCGCCGGCGAGCGCCAGACGCGCTGCCTGCTCGAATGTGGCGCGATCAGCCGGTCTACCGGCCAGGGCCTTTTCACTCGCACGCATGCGCCAGGGCATGGTGCCGACACCGCCGCAGGCAATGCGGGCTTCACGGATGGTGCCATTCTCGATGTCGAGTGCTGCCGCGGCCGAGACCACGGCGAACTCGTAAGACGAGCGATCGCGCACCTTGAGATAGCGAGCCCGTCGCGCGTAACGCCCGCTCGGCACGCGCACATCGATGATCAACTCGCCGGGCTGCAGTGTGTGCTCGATGTGCGGCGTGGTACCCGGTAGGCGGAACAGTTCCTCGACCGGAAAACTCCGCTCGCCATTGGGCCCGCGCACACGCATCGTGGCATCCAGCGCAATGAGGGCGACCGCCAGATCCGACGGATGCACCGCGATGCAAGAGCTACTTGTACCCAATATTGCGTGCCCACCGTTGAACCCGTCGATCGCTGAGCATCCCGAGTTCGGATCGCGCTTGTTGCACGCCGCATCGAGCATCCGGAAATACGGGCAACGCACGCGCTGCAGTAGGTTACCGCCGATCGTCGCGAGATTCCGCAACTGCGGCGAGGCCCCTTCCACGAGGGATTCCGAGATCACCGGCTGCAGGCGCTGCACGTCCGCGTGCGCCGCGCAATCCGACATCGTGACGAGCGCGCCGATGACGAGCGTGTCGCCCACGGTCTGAAGGCGCTTCAAGGGCAGCGCATTGATATCGACCAACCGCCCGGGCCGCTCGACCTCGTCGCGCATGAGATCGACCAGTGTCGTGCCGCCCGCGATATAGCGACCGCCCGCTGTCGCGGCGGCAATGGCTTCGCCGACATCAGTGGATTTCTGCAAGCTGAACGGGATCATAGCTTGCCCTCCTTCGCCACTTCGGTGATCGCCTCGACGATGCCCGCATAGGCGCCGCACCGACAGATGTTGCCGCTCATCCAGGCTTTGATCTGCTCGGGCGAGCGGGCATGGCCTTCGGCGATACAGGCAACACCGGACATGATCTGGCCGGGCGTGCAGTATCCGCACTGGAAGCCTTCATGATCGATGAAGGCCTGCTGAAGAGGATGCAGCTTGTCGCCCTCGGCGAGGCCTTCGATCGTCGTGATCTCGGCGCCGTCGTGCATGGCTGCGAGCGCGAGGCAGGAGTTGATGCGGCGGCCATCCAGCAGAACGGTGCAGGCACCGCAGGCTCCCGCATTGCAGCCCTTCTTCGTGCCCGTCAGGTTGAGGCTCTCACGCAGAACATCGAGAATGGACTGGCGCGGATCGACGGAAAGCGTCCGCGGCTGCCCGTTCACGACGAGGCGTATGGTCGCCTGCTCTGGAGCTCTGGCCGCCGTCGGTGCGGGCTGAGCCTGCTGAGCTTGCGATGGCGTGCTCGATGCCCCTGCCAATGCCATGGCACCGGCTGCAGCCTGCAACGCTGCACGACGTGTGACGTGCGCAGGCGCTGAAGTGGATCGCCATTGTTCGGTGTGTTGTGCATCTTGAGACATGGCTATGATCACTCCTTTTTCAGCAGTTCGTTCTCAACAGTCATTCACGCGCCTAGACGAGCCCTCCGTCGGCTCTCAGCACCTGGCCGTTGATCCAACCTCCCTGAGACCCGGCGAGGAATGAGACCACCGACGCGATGTCCTCGACTTCGCTCAATCGCTTGGACAGCTCCAGCTGGTTCAGTTGCTCGACGACTTCGGGCGATTGACCATTGAGCATCGTGTCGATCGCGACGGGACCGGGCGCGACGGCATTCACCGTGATGCTCTTACCCCGCAGCTCCTTTGCCAGAATGCGAGTCATGGCTTCGATCGCCGATTTGGTTGCCGCGTAGATGCCGAACGTCGGCAGATAGAGGCCGACGATGCTCGATGAAATGCTGATGATCCGACCGCCGGGACGCAGGCGCTTACCCGCCTCCCGCATGCCGTTGAAAGCCCCGTGCAGATTGACGGCCACCTGCTGATCGAAATGGTCATCCGTAGCTTCCACGATCGTCGACAGCATCATGACACCGGCGTTGTTCACAAGGACATCGCTGCCGCCGTATGCCGCCTCAGCCTCATCGAACAGTTGCTCGAAGCGATCGGCGTCGCTCACATCCGCCTGTACAGCCGTCGCGCGGCCTCCCGCCGCTCTGATGACCGCAACCTGTGCATCTGCCGCCGCCCCGTCCTGGACGAACGTCAGGACAACCGAGAAACCATCCAAGGCGAGGCGCCGCGCGATCGCCGCGCCAATACCTCGAGTTGCGCCCGTTACGATCGCGGTTTTGCCGTTCCGCGCGCCCGTCTGCATGTTCAGTGAGTTCGGCATTCGCTGGTGAACCCTGCCGGCATTTGGTCGGTTTGATTGATGCTTACCGAGCCTGTCCGTGCCAGTTAGACGATGTAAATTCTTGCTAGGGCCAGCGCCGCCCGAGCCTTTGCAACCAGGCCCGTTCACCCATCTGCACGTGGCAAGACGATCGAAAACCGCGACCCCCGGCCAACCTACGAGCGAACCTCGATGCGATGGCCGAGGAGCGCGACTGCCCGACGAACGACGTAAAGGCCAAGGCCGAGCCCGTCGGAGGTGGAACTGTCGAGCCGCTTGAAAGCCTCAAAAGCCCGCGGGACCTGATGGGGGGCAATCCCGATTCCCGTGTCGCAGATATCGATCCGGACATTCCGGCCGGAGCGGCGGCATCCGATCAGGACCTCGTGGCCCGCCGGCGTATACTTTATGGCGTTGCGCACGAGGTTCCGCACAACGCCCTCGAGGACGACCTCGTTGCTCACGACGACGGCGCCGGTCGGGCGGACCCGAAGCTCGACGTCCCGGGCGAGAGCCAGATCACGGTTCTCGGCAGCGATCCCACTCAGTATCGGACCGAGCGCCACCTCGGTGAACTCCATATTCGAGGTCTGCTCATAGAGACGCATGACCGAGACGAGACGATCGAGCTGCTCCGCGATGAGGCGGATCGCGCGCTGACCTCGGGCGAACTGCGCCTGCGCCATGTCCTGCCCGAAATGATTCTCCAGCCAATCGTGTGTCGATTGGAGAACCTGCAATGGCTGGCGCAGATCATGTCCGGCCATGCCGAGCAGCACCGCGTAGACATCCTGATCGTGAAGCCGGCCGCTTCTACTTCTGCCGGCGTACCCGAAAGCATCCTGGTGAGTTGCGTTCATGGTGCAAACCTCCACATAAGCAGACCGCGCATCGTCATATGCTGCAATGAAGTTAGCGATCGGATGCGCGCATCGCGAGTAAAGGGATGTAGAACAATGCTAAACGTTGTCTCGATAACCGTAGCGCGGAATTCTGCACGCGCCGACGCGATGGTGAAATCGCGAAAAACTCAAGTGTGATCGAGACATCCTAGCGACGCGCCGCTCGATGGTCGCGCCGTACGTGGTTACTGCGCTAAACGCGCGCAAACACACAACGCTACGCGCTTTAACAAGACTTTGCCAAAGCCTGCGACACCTAACTGGCGATGAACACGGCTGCGGATTAACTCTGATGAGGCACCGGGATGCGGTGCTGCACATGAGCCCAAACGTGCGCTCGAGCAATCGAGTTTCGAGTGCCTTGCTAAGGAAGGGATACTCCCATGAAGTCGTCAGCCATCATCGCCAGTGTGATCATCGCTCTTTCGACCGGCGCGGCCGTTGCGCAGTCCGGCAGCTTCGACGCGCGCAAGTTCTTCGATCGCCTTCAGCTCGAGGGCGCATCCATGCCGTCGAGCTTCGATGCCGGCAAGTTCTTCGACAAGCTGCAGCTGGAGGGTGCGAGCAGCTCCAAGCCGCTCAGCGCCGAGGAATTCTTCGAGAAGCTCCGCGCCGAGGGCGCTTCGGTCCCAACAGCATTCGACAGCAAGGCCTTCATTAGCAAGGTGCGCTCGGAAGGCATGCTGCCCCCAGTCGTCGCGGTTCCCAAGCAGTGACGCCGATGAGTGCCGGATGCGCGTTCTCCGTCGCGTGTCCGGCGCTCACTCGTGAATGCAATCAAAAGATGATCATGAGCACCTTCTGAAGCAATGAGCGCGAGGAGCACAGAAATGCGGTATTCGAAGCTGTTTGCGCCCATCACAGCCATTCTTGGCGTACTCGGTTTCTCTTGCGTTGCTATGGCAAGCGAGCCGTCGCCGCCGGAAAGCAGGTTGGCACGCCCTGCAGCGCTACCGCTACCGATGGTCAGCTTCGCCCAGCTCATCGAGCGCGCGCTGCCCGCAGTCGTGAGCATCAGAGTGACAGGCGAAACACTCGTACCCGTTCAATTGCGCCAGGGAGATCCCCCAGCCGAGCCGACACGGCGCCCGTTTCGATCGGGCGGTTCCGGCGTGATCGTCAATGCCGAACTCGGACTTATCGCGACGAACCATCATGTCGTCCGCGATGCCGTGACGATCGAAGTCGGGCTTCATGACGGTCGAGAGGCGCCCGCAACGCTGATCGGCGTCGATTCCGGCACCGACGTCGCCATGATCAAGATCGATCTCAAAGACCTCACGCCCATGCCGATCGGCAACTCGTCACAACTGCGCGTCGGCGACTTCGTGATCGCGTTAGGCAATCCCTTCGGCCTCGAAGGCAGCGCCAGTGCCGGTATCGTCAGCGGCCTGAAGCGCTCAGGCATCGGCTATGACATCTACGAGAGCTTCATCCAGGTCGATGCAGCCGTGAACCCGGGCAACTCCGGCGGCGCCCTCGTCAATCTCGACGGCGAGCTTGTCGGCATCAACACAGCCGTTGGGCGCCAGAGCGGCGGCTCCGTCGGCATTGCCTTCGCCATTCCGATCAACATGGCGCGCCGTGTCGGCTATCAGCTCTACAAGCACGGGCGCATGCGCCGCGGCTCGCTCGGCTTCGAGACGACTGACCTCTCGCCGGCACTGGCGAAACAACACAGCCTGCCGAACAGGCGCGCGGCACTCGTCTCGCGGGTGGCGCCCGGCTCGCCGGCAGACGTTGCGGGCGTCAAGCCGGGCTGCATCATTGTTGCCGTGAATGGGTTTCCCGTTCGAAATTCCAATGACTTCATTGCTCACTTCGGCAGCGCCGTGGTCGGAGACGAGCTCGAGATCGACTTCGTGAAGCCCACGGGAACGCAGAAGCTGCGGCTCACAGTGACCGACCAGCTCACGGACCCGCCGGCCATCACGGTCTCGCGCGACGTGAATGGACTTGGTGGCCTCACAGTCACCAGCATAGGGCCGCGCTCGCCGCACTATGGTCAGGTGCGGGGTGTCGTCGTCACGGGCGTTGAGCCGGATGGACCGGCGCATTCGTCCGGATTGCGCGCAGAAGACATCATCCAGTCCGTAAACGAGCTCACGATCAGTGAAGCCGGCCAGATCAGCGAGTTTGCAAACTATGCCGTGCCGATTTCACGAGCGCGCATCACTCGAGCCGGCACACCCTATATTGTCGAGTTCGGTCGCTAGGGGATCCAACTACATCAGAAGCCGCGCCTATAATTGGCGCCGCGCGTGCCATTGGTCTTCTCGAATCATTGAGTCCAGGCGCGGAACCAGCATTTCCTGGCGAGTTAACCATTTCGCCGCGACAGCCGCTTGCTGCGCATACGGAGCCTTTCGCTAGCCTCGCCGGCGGCTAGTCCAGCCCCACTGATGCAGCAATGCCACTGCGCGTCTGCTGCCAGTTTTCATGGCCGGCGCGGCGTGCAAGTCTCTGCCCGCAACAGAGAATCGAAAGGACTGGAATGTACCGGATCGGCGTCGATATCGGCGGCACCTTCACAGATTTCGCATTGAGCAACGCCACCGGCGGCCGAATGGCGATCCACAAGCGGCTCACCACCCCAAGCGATCCTTCCGAGGCCGTGCTCGCGGGCGTCGCCACGCTCGTTGCCGACAGCGGCATCGGCATCGGCGATATCGTCGACATCGTTCACGGCACGACCCTCGTGACGAACGCCGTGATCGAACGGCGCGGCGCCGTAACGGGTATGCTCGTTACGGCGGGCTTCGGCGATATCATGGATATGGGCCCCGAGCGCCGCTACGACCTCTTCGACCTGCGCATCAAGTACCCGCCTCCGCTCGTTCCGCGCCGTTTAAGGATCGAAGTCGACGAGCGCGTGCGCTACGACGGCAGCATCGAGCGGCCGCTCGACGAGGCCAGCGTGCGCGCAGCGGCGCTGAAGTTCCGCGAGCTCGGCGTCGAGGCCGTGGCCATCTGCTTCCTGCACAGCTATCTCAATCCCGAGCCCGAGCTGCGCGCTGCCGAGATCCTGCGCGCTGCCGCGCCCGAGCTGGTCGTCTCGACGTCAGCCGATGTCTTCCCCAACATGCGCGAGTTCGAGCGCTGGACGACGACGACGCTCAATGCTTTCACGCAGCCGATGTTCGACCGCTACGTCAAGCGGCTGGAGGATGGCCTCGCCGGGGCCGGCTTCACCGGCCGTCTCTACATCATGGGATCGAGCGGTGGCACGCTGACGACGGATGCCGCCCGCCGCTATCCCGTGCGCGCCCTCGAGTCGGGGCCGGCAGCCGGCGCCCTGATGAGCGCCCATCATGGCCGCTCGCTCAAGCTGCCGAACCTTCTCTCCTTCGACATGGGCGGCACGACAGCCAAGGGCGCGCTCGTCAAAGACGGCCAGGCCATCAAGAAGTACTTCATGGAAGTGGCGCGCGTGCACGAGTTCCGCCAGGGCAGCGGCCTCCCCGTGCGCATTCCCGTCATCGACATGATCGAGATCGGCGCCGGTGGCGGCTCCATTGCCGAGGTCGACGCACGCGGACTGCTACGCGTCGGCCCGCGCAGTGCCGGTGCCATGCCGGGCCCCGCCTGCTACAGCCAGGGCGGCACGCGGCCCACGCTCACCGACGCCAACCTCGTTCTCGGCTATCTCGACGCGAACTTCTTCCTCGGCGGCAAGATGAAGCTCGACAAGGCCGCCGCTGAGACAGCCATTGCCGAGAATGTCGGCAAGCCGCTCAACCTCGAGACCCTCCGCGCGGCCTGGGGCATTCACGACATTATCTGCGAGGACGTTGCGCGCGCCTTCCGCATTCATGCGACGGAGCGCGGCTTCGACTACCGCAACAGCAGTATGGTGGCATTCGGCGGCTCCGGTCCGCTCCATGCCCTGTCGGTCGCGCGCAAGCTCAAGATTCCGCGCGTGATCCTGCCGGTCGGCGCCGGTGTCATGTCGGCCCTCGGCCTGCTCGTGAGCCCGCTGGCCTTCGAGGTCGCGCGCTCGCGGCGCATTCATGTCGCGGACATAGATGCATCGGACTTCGCTTCGACCTTTGCGGCCCTGGAGAGTGAGGCATCCGGCTACCTCAAACGCGCAGGCGTCGCCGATGCCGACATCAAGATCGTCCGACACCTCGACATGCGCTACCAGGGCCAAGGCCACGAGATCGAGGTGACACTCCCCGCGAGCGGCACCGCCGCTGGCCTCTTCGACCATCTCGGCGAGTTGTACGGCAGCGCCTACGAGAAAACCTATGGCTTGCGCCTCGACGAGCCGACCGAGATCGTCAACTGGAAGGTCGAAGCCGTGGGCCCGACGCCCTCCATTGCCGAAGGCCACGGCGGCAAGGCCGCGGGCGGCGCCGACCGCGCGCTCAAGGGCACGCGCAAGGCCTATGATCCGGCACGCGGCGACGTCACCGACTGGCCCGTCTACGACCGCTACGCTCTCGCCCCCGGCGCCGTCGTCAAAGGCCCAGCCCTCATCGAGGAGCACGAGAGCACGTGCGTCATCGGCAGCGGTGACGCTGTGACGGTCGACGCGCACTTCAACCTGATCGCCGAACTGAGCGCCTGAAGGAACCACACCCATGAGCACGAAATCCTTCGACGCCGTCAGCCTCGGCATCATGTGGGACCGGCTGGTCTCGCTCACCGACGAGATCGTCTCGACGCTGGTCCGCAGCTCGTTCTCGACCATCGTCTATGAAAGCTACGATCTCTCGTGCGTCGTCCTCGACGCCGAGACGAATTCCATTGCACAGGGCACGTTCGGCATTCCGGCCTTCATCGGCAGCGCGCCCGTCACCGCGCGTCACATGCTGAAGAAGTTCCCGGCCGAAACGCTGAAGCCCGGCGACATCATCGTCACGAACGACCCCTGGCTCGGGACGGGCCACCTCTTCGACATCACGATGATGCGCCCCGTCTTCCGCAAGGGCCGCATCGTCGCCTATACGGTCAGCATCACGCACCTTCCTGACATCGGCGGCAATGGCTTCGGCTCGGCCTCGACCGAGGTCTACCAGGAAGGTTTGCGCCTGCCGATCTGCAAGCTCTACGAAGCGGGCCGCCTTAATGAGCTGATCGTCGAGATCATCCGCACGAACGTGCGCGTGCCCGAGCAGGTCATGGGCGATGTCATGGCCAACGTGAGCTGCAACGAGGTCGGCGGGCGCGAGCTGCTCGCCTTCATGGACGAATACGGCCTCGATGATCTCAAGGAGCTGTCAGCGGCGATCCGCAGCCAGTCCGAGCGCGCCATGCGCGCGAAGATCAGCGAGTTCCGCGACGGCACCTACCGCAATCGCATCAAGGTCGAAGGCTTCGGGGAGCCCGTCGAGTTCGTCGTGTGTGTGGACGTCAAGGGCGACAGTGTCGAGATCGACTTCGACGGCACCTCGGGCTGCGTACGCGCGGGCGTGAACGTGCCCATCTGCTACACGAATGCCATGGGGCTGCACGCAATCAAGTCACTGACGTTGCCGTCCATCCCGAACAACGAGGGTTCCGTCGCGCCGATCAAAGTGAAGGCCCCGCCAGGCTGCATCCTCAATGCGCTCCCGCCATTCCCGACGGGCGGCCGCCATGCCATGGGTCACTTCGTGACGCCGACGATCTACGGCGCGCTCGCGGAAGCCGCACCCGACCGCGTACAGGCCGACTCCGGCATGATGAACCTCATCACCTTCCAGGGCCGCCGTCGCGACGATCGCGCCTTCTCCTGCCTTTACTTCGCGGCAGGCGGCTATGGCGCGCTCGAGAACCTCGATGGCTGGGCGACGCTGCCTCATCCCTCGAACATGGCCGTCGTGCCAGTCGAGATCTGGGAGGCACTGACCAACATGACCATCGAGAGCAAGCGCCTGCTCACGGACTCGGGCGGCCCGGGTCGCTGGCGCGGTGGTCTCGGCCAGGAGGTCGTGCTCCGCAATGACACGGGCCACACACTGACCATGCTCGGCATGGGAAATCGCATGGAGTTTCCGGCGCGCGGACAGTTCGGCGGTGGCGCAGGGTCATTGCGCGTGCACGCCGTCGACGGCAAGCCCGTGCACGCGAAGGGCCGCATCGAGGTTGCGCCGGGCGCGCGCATCACCGTCACGGAGGCGGGTGGCGGTGGCTTCGGTGATCCGCGCCAGCGCGATCGCGAAAGCGTCCGCGCCGACGTTCTGGAAGGCTTCGTCAGTGCGGAAGCTGCAAGCGCTGTCTACGGCGCGGAGAGCTGAAAGTCCTCACCCCGAGGCGCAACATGTCCCTTCTCCCCGTGCTTACGGGGAGAAGGTTAGGATGAGGGGCGGCGGCAAACACCGACGTCGAACAAGCTCCCGCCCCTCACCCTAACCCTCTCCCCGCAGGAGGCGGGGAGAGGGGATGAAGTGCGCCAACACGAGCGCTTCAAACGCTATCCTTGAAGGCCTCGGCGAAGATCGACAAACCGAGGTCGATCTCCTCGTCGGTGATGGTGATCGGCGGGGCAATACGGAAGATGCCCCAGCCGCCGCGCGACACGCTCGTCGAGAGACCGAGTTCTAAGCAGCGAGCCATAATGCGTCCAGCAAGCTCCGGGTTCGGCTCCTTCGTGCGCCGATCCTTGACGAGTTCCACGCCCATCATGAGACCGCGCCCGCGCACGTCGCCGATCACTTCGTAGCGCTGCATCAGGCTCTCGAAGCCCGCTTTCAGCCGCTCACCAGCGGCACGCGCACGATCGGCCAGCCGATCACGCAGGATGATCTCGATGACCTTGAGACCGACGGCAGCGGGCAGCGGGTCCGAGGCGTGCGTCGTGTAGAAATGGAACTTCTTGTCGAAGCACTGCTGCTCGATCTCAGGCGTTGTGATAACGGCAGAAAGCGCAAGACCCGCACCGAGCGTCTTCGAGAGCGTGACAAAGTCCGGAGTGAGGCCGTCGTACTCGCAGTCGAACAGGCGGCCGGTGCGGCCTAGGCCGGTCTGCGCCTCATCGACGATGACGAGCATCCCGCGCTTGCGCGCCCGCTCGGCGGCAGCCTTCAGATATCCCTTGGGCGGCACGATAACGCCGCCACTCGACAGGATGGACTCCAGGATCAGCGCTGCGGGGCTGCCCGTGGACTGGCGATCGAACAGCTCGAAGCCATAGTCGAGCTCCGCCTCCCAGTCGTAGGTGTCGCCCTTCATGAAGGCCGGGCGATAGGGCACCGGCGCCGGCAGCGCGAAGGAGCCCGGCAAAGCTGGTCCGTACCCTTGCCGGCTGCTCGAGAACGTCGCCGACGATGCGCCACCCGTCACGCCATGCCATGAGCGCGACAGCGCCAGCACCTCGTAGCGGCCCGTCGCCGTCTTCGCCATGCGCAGCGCCGCCTCGTTGGACTCGCCGCCCGTCGAGAGCAACAGCACGCGCGAGAGATCACCCGGCGCAAGCTCGGCGAGCTTCTCCGCGAGATCGATCACTGGCCGCGAGAGAAGCTGGCTGTAGAGATGCACGAGCTCGCCCGCCTGCTCGCGAATGACAGCGGTGATCTCCGGGTGGCTATGGCCGAGGATCGTGCTCATCTGCCCCGATGCGAAGTCGAGGATGCGTCGGCCGTCGGTCGTCGTCATGAAGGCGCCCTGCGCCTTGTCGATGAGCACTGGCTGGAAGTAGTGCCCGTAGCGCACGAGATGGCGGTCGGCGCGCTTCCAAAGCGCCTCGTCTTCAGAAGCTCGTTCCTGCGCCATGCTCGTTCTCCTGTACTGGCTTGCGTCGCTCGCGATATTCCTGCCGCTGCCCGTCAGAGGATCTGGCTCAGGAAGGCGCGCGTCCTTGGATCGCTGGCGTTCGTGAAGAAAGTTGCCGGCGGTCCGTGCTCGACGATGATACCTCGATCCGTGAAGTAGATGTGATCGCCAACTTCACGAGCGAAGCCCATTTCATGGGTGACCAGCATGCACGTCATACCTTCCTCCGCGAGCTCGCGAATTGTCACCAGCACTTCCTTGACCGTTTCGGGATCGAGTGCGGCCGTCACCTCGTCGAACAGCATGATATCCGGGTTCATGGCGAGCGATCGCGCAATGGCGACGCGCTGCTGCTGGCCGCCGGACAGCTCGCCCGGATAGGCATCCTCCTTGCCTTCGAGGCGCACTTTCTTGATGAGGCCTCGCGCCTGTGCCTCGACTTCCTCCTTGGGCCGTTTCAGCACATGGATCGGCGCCATCATCACGTTCTCGAGCGCCGTCTTGTGTGGAAAGAGGTTGTAAGACTGGAAGACCATCCCGACCTTCTTGCGCAGCTCGAGCTTGTCCAGCGCTGGATCGTGCACTTCCTGTCCTTCGACCTTGATCGAGCCCTGGTTGATCGGCACCAACGCATTGATGCACCGGAGCAGGGTCGATTTTCCCGAGCCCGAGGGCCCGATGATGCACACGACCTCGCCCTTGCGGACGTTCAGGCTGACGCCTTTCAGCACTTCGATCGGACCGAAGGACTTGTGTACGTCTTTTATGCCGACGATAGGCTGATCCGGCGTCCAGGCGGTTGTCATTGCGCTCACCTCAGATGCGGACCGCGAACTTGCGCTCGAGCCGGATGGTCCAGCGCGCGATCGGATAGCAGTACACGAAGAAGAACAGCAGCAGCATTCCATACATCGGCATGAGTAGGTCCGTGCGCTGCTCGGAAGCGAGTGCATCCTGCGTCAGCGTCATGGCGTCGTTCACGCCGACGATCGATATGAGTGGCGTCGACATGGTCAGGATCGCGTACCAGTTCATCCATGGCGGGATCATGCGCTTCACGCACTGCGGCAGGATGATGCGCCAGAGCGTCTGCAGGCGCGAGAAGGCGAGACTTTCCGCCGACTCCCATTGCCCGGTCGGGATGGAATTAACAGCGCCGCGCACGATCTCCGCAACATTGGCCATTACCGGCAGCGCGAGGCCGACGGTTGCCTTGAACCACGCCGGAAAGGGTATCGTGAGGCCGCCGATCCGGAACTGGAAGGGCGTCAGCAGCATCACGAAGAACAGCAGGACGAGCCAGGGCGAATTGCGAAAGAACTGCGTGATCGCCCAAGAGACGGACCGCACGGGAGCGAACTTCGAGATGAGCCCGAGGCCCAGCACGAGCCCGCTGACCGTACCGATCGCCATTGCGAGAAAGCTGACGAGAATATTGAGAGCGAACCCACCGAACTCGCGAGGCGGTCCGATCAGGACGAGCGGCGCCCATTTCCAAAGCGTCGCGAGAATACCGAGCCTCTCACCTCCGGCGACGAGCTGTGCCCAGGCCTCACTGACGAGTGCAACGCTCGCAAAAAGACCGAGCGCGATACCGAGCGCCCGCGGTGTGAAGGCGCTGGCGAGAAAGCCGGTCTCGCCCTGAGACGACGGAGGCGCGACCGGAGCGAGAATGAGATTGCTGTTGCCGCCGGCGCTCATTGGCCGAACCCCGGAACACGCAGCGAGCGCTCGAGCCGTGTCATGAGCCACACGAAGATGCCGACCAGCAGAAGGTAGAATGTCAGCAGCGTCACCATCATCTCGAAGACGTTGATGCGGTCCGACCAAATCTGACTCGCGATGTACAGCGTCTCCGGAACGGCGATCGCGTAGGCCTGCGTCGTTGTTTTGATGAGGTTCACGAGGTTGTTGTTGAGCGCCGGCAGGCAGACCCGCACGGCAAGAGGCAGCACGACGAGGCGGTAGATCTGCCAGCGGTTGAAGCCGAGCGAATCCGCCGCTTCGACCGTCGCCTTCTGGACGGCCTCGACGCCCGAGCGGAAGATCTCGATGTTGAAGGCGCCGGCGAAGAACGAGAGTGATATCACCGCCCAGGCGAAGCTGCCGAGCATGGGTTGTGCAATGCCGTACTCGTTCTCGATGCGCGGCATCTGCGGGCCGAGCGCGAAATAGAAGAAGTACATCTGCACGAGCGGCGGTGTGTTCCGGAAGAACTGGATGTAGCCCTGAACAAACCCCTTGAGGATCTTGAAGCGGCTCCCCTGCAGCCATGCACCGATGATGCCGATGAGAACACTCAGGACGACGCACGTAGCGGCGAGCTGGATCGTCGTCCACATGCCGCGCAGGAGGCGGGTGCGCTCGAACGTATCGTAGAAGTGGACGAGATTGATGCCATACGCGTCATGCAGACTGCGCAGGAAGTCCCAAAGACCTTCCATTCAAGTCCCGTCGCTCGGAATGCCATGTGGAGATAGAGAAATGCCGGGCGGACGGTCGAAACCGCTCCGCCCGGCATCAACCGAATTACTTCTTCGCGGCGGCGCTGGCGTCGATCAGCCACTGCGTATTGTTGCCGACCCACTTCTTCTCGAGGGCAAGCAACGTGCCCGAGGCCAGCCACTCCTTCGTCGTCGCAGCCATGAACTTGCCCCAGGGGCCGTCGAGATCCTCGATCTTCACGGCGAGCCCCCACGGAACGGGCTTCCACTCGGGGAGCGCGACGACATCGAAGCCTTCGAACTTCTTGTCGTTGGCCTTCTTGAACACGAGCACGACGTCATCATACACGAAGCCGACGCAGCGTCCGTCGAGAAGGGCCTGCTCGGCCTCCGTCACACCCTTGAAGGCCACGAGATCCTGGCCGGTGTACTTCGACTGCAGGTCATTGTTGTAGAAGGCGCCCTGCAGCGCGCAGACGGGCTTGCCCTTGAGATCGGCGGCGCTCTTGATGTTCGCCTTCTTGTTGGCGAGGATCGCGACGCCCGAGGCGTAGTAGACCGGATCGATGATGCCCACGACCTTGCGACGCTCAGGCGTGTCGCTCATGGTCGCGATCATGAGATCGATCTTGCCTTGCTGCAGGAACTGCATCCGGTTCGACGAGACGACCGAGACGAGCTCGAGCTTCACGCCGAGCCGCTTCGCCACGTCGGCAGCCATGTCGGCTTCCATGCCGACGATATTGCCGCTCGCGTCCCGCGTACCCCACGGCGGATAGTCGGTTTTGACGCCTACGATGAGCGTCCCCTTTTTCTTGATCTCGGCGAGCGGGTCGGCCTTCGCTGCCGTATTGGCCATCAGCGCGGCGACAACGCCGATAGCCAAGGCTCCGATCAAACGTCTCATTCTGCTTCTCCAGTTATGCTTCTCAGCCCACGATCCGCGCGCAGCCTAGCGCTTGTCGGCCCGCTGCCCGAATTTATGGCACAGCCAGCTTAACTTCCGAAAGCCGGACAATTCAATCAAGCTGTTCGGTTTCCAGGCATTCTTAGGCGGGTGTAAGTCATCCGCGCCCGGATCAGCGGGGCATCTGGCCACCACGTCCGGTCAGATGCCGGCATCCCAGTAGGGCTTGTCGCCGAAATGCGCGACCAGAAAGTCGATGAACGCGCGCACCTTCATGGAGACGTGCCGCGTCGGCGGATAGAGCGCGCACACCGAAAGCTCCGGCGCGCGATATCCGGCGAGGATACTTTTCAAGCTTCCGGAGCGAAGCTCGGGGCCTGAAATGAAGGTCGGCAGAAGCGCGATGCCCTGCCCCTCGAGGGCTGCATCGCGCAAGATCTCCGCGTTGTTCGTGCAGAGCCGCCACGGCACGTTGATCCAATGATCGCCGTCCTTGCCGGTGAGCTTCCACTGCACACCCGTGCCGAGATAGTCATAGGACAGCAGCTCGTGCCCGCGCAGATCGCTCGGATGCTTCGGCGTGCCGTGCTCCCCGAGGTAGGCGTGAGAGGCGCACAGGACACGATGCGCCGGCACGATACGCCGTGCGATAAGGCTCGAATCCGCCATGTCCGCGATGCGTATGGTGACGTCGAAGCCTTCCTGCACCGTATCGAGCTGCTGGTCGCTGAGGATCAGGTGAATGCGCAGCTCGGGATATTGCTTCATGAACGCCGCAATGGCCTTGCCGAGATGCAGCGTGCCGAAGGACATCGGCGCATTAACCCGGAGCGTGCCGCGCGGCGCCGCCTGAAGCTGCGAAACTGTCAGATCCGCTTCTTCGATATCCGACAGGATCGCCACGCACCGCTCGTAGTACACGCGCCCATTGTCAGTCGGGCTCGCACTGCGCGTGGTGCGATGCAGAAGCTGTACGCCGAGCTCGGTTTCGAGCTCGATCACATATTTACTGATGGCCGAGCGCGAGAGGCGCAGGCTGCGCGCGGCCTCCGAGAAGCTGCCGAGCTCGACGACTTTGGTGAAGGCGCGCAGCCGCGTGAGCTTGTCCATCCGATCTCCTCCCTCGACCTGCCCGATTGTCGATGAATTGGAGACACAAAGCGCACAATTCTGGCCATTGTCAATGATATGGGACGACCACATATTGCGTGCAGAGAGTTCGAGAACCCGCCCCTGGCGGAGAAAGGTGGCCCCAAATGAGCGGCATCCATCATGTGACGGCGATCGCCGGCCGGCCGAACGTCAACTTCGACTTTTACACGCGCACGCTCGGCCTGCGCTTCGTCAAGAAGACCGTCAACTTCGACGATCCCGGCACCTATCACTTCTATTACGGCGACGAGGCCGGCAATCCTGGCACGATCCTCACGTTCTTTCCCTGGGAGCACGCCGCGCCCGGCCGCGTCGGTGTCGGCCAGACGCAGACGACCGCCTTGCGCATTCCCGCGCAGTCGATCGGCTTCTGGGCGCATCGCCTCGTCGAGGCCGGCGCGAAGCACGAGGCGCCGATCAGGCGTTTCGGCGAGGTCGTGCTCGAGTTCACCGATCCGGACGGTATGGGACTCTCTCTGATCGGCGTTCCCGGCGCAGAGAACGAGCCGGCCTGGACGACCGGCGACATTCCTGCCGAGCACGCCATCCGTGGTTTCCACGGCGTGACACTCATGCTCGACAGCGTTGAGCTCACCGGCGCCATCCTGGCGGATGTCCTCGGCTTCACGAGGGTCGGGCAGGAGGGCCCCTACGTGCGCTTCAAGAGCGAAGGGGCGGTTGGTGGCATCGTCGACATCCGCGAGGCGAAGGGCTTCCTTCCCGGCCGGATGGGGCGTGGCTCGGTGCATCACGTGGCCTTCCGCGCCAAGGATGATGCCGAGCAGGCCGAGATCGCGAGGAAGCTCTCGGAGGTGCACGGCATATATGCGACCGAGCAGAGGGATCGCCAGTACTTCCGCTCGATCTACTTCCGTGAGCCGGGCGGCATTCTGTTCGAGATCGCCACGGACGCGCCGGGCTTCACGGTCGACGAGCCGATCGCAACGCTCGGTACCGATCTGAAGCTCCCGCGCTTCCTGGAGTCGAAGCGGCAGCAGATCGAAGCCGTTCTGCCCACACTGGAGGTTGCAGCATGAACACGGCAGCTCACATCGAGACTGCCGGTGCACCGCTCTCCCGCGCCAAGGCGGCCATGATCCTTCTTCATGGCCGCGGCGCGACCGCGGAAGGGATGCTGGATCTGGCCGAAGTGTTCGCGCAACCGGACATGGCCTATCTGGCACCCCAGGCACCGGGCAGGACGTGGTATCCGCACTCGTTCCTGGCGCCGATCGCACAGAACGAGCCACATCTTTCGCGTGCGCTCGCTCAGGTCGGCGCGCTTGTCGAGGATCTCGGCCGGAAGGGCTTCGGCCCTGAGAAGATCGTGCTCCTCGGGTTCTCGCAGGGCGGCTGTCTCGCGCTCGAGTATGCAGCGCGCAATGCGCAGCGCTATGGCGCGGTCATCGGCCTCAGCTCAGGGCTCATTGGTCCCGAAGGAACGCCGCGCACGTATGGTGGTTCGCTTGCCGGAACGCGCGTCGTCCTCGGCTGCAGTGATGTCGATGCCCACATCCCGGTCGGCCGCGTGCATGAGTCGGCGCGCGTCCTGAGCGCGCTCGGTGGCGATGTCATCAAACGCATCTATCCGGGGATGGGCCACACGATCAACGACGACGAGATCTCGCAGGTTCGCGCTGCCCTGTCGGGGGTACTCCATCCCGAATTCAGCAATAACCCGCGAGACGTCCACTAACTGACCCTGCATCAGTTCGCGACCGACCACCCAGCCAACCACTCAGCAAGGAGAAGCAGCAATGTCCAAACCATCCTATCTCGAAGTTCTCACTCCGCAGAATAGCCAGGTTCTTTTCATCGACCAGCAGCCGCAGATGGCCTTCGGCGTGCAATCGATCGACCGCCAGGTACTCAAGAACAACGTCGTGGGTCTGGCCAAGGCCGCAAAGGCATTCAAAATCCCGGCGACAATTACGACGGTGGAGACCGATGGCTTCTCCGGCAACACCTACCCCGAGTTGCTCGCGGTCTTCCCGGATAACAAGCTGCTCGAGCGCACGTCGATGAATTCCTGGGACGACCAGAATGTGCGCGATGCCCTTGCAGCGAACGCCGCGCAGGGCAGAAAGAAAGTTGTCGTCTCGGGCCTGTGGACAGAGGTCTGCAACATGACGTTCGCTCTCTCGTGTCTGAACGATACCGACTATGAAATCTACATGGTCGCCGATGCCTCCGGCGGCACGTCCGTCGATGCGCACAAGTACGCCATGGATCGCATGGTCCAGGCAGGCGTTGTCCCCGTCACCTGGCAGCAGGTTCTGCTCGAGTGGCAGCGCGACTGGGCGCGGAAGGACACCTACGATGCCGTTATGGCGATCGTTAAGGAGCATTCGGGCGCCTATGGCATGGGCGTCGACTACGCCTATACGATGGTCCACAAGGCCCCGGAACGTGTGAAGCATGGCGAGCGCATTGGCCCGAACCCGGCCAAGGTCTGAGATCGATAGCTGAGACCGGTGGCCGTAACGGCCATCGGTCCTCTGGAAGGGCGGGTGGGCAATGGCAGCGTCAGAAGGCACCAAGGCTCAGCCAGAAGGCTCCGTGCTCGCCCCGCTCAAGCACACCGTCTTTGCGGCGCTGTGGATTGCAACGGTCGTGTCGAACGTCGGCACGTGGATGCAGAACGCGGCAGCCGGCTGGCTCATGGCAGGCCTGACGAGCGACGCCTTCATCGTCTCGCTTGTCCAGGTGGCGACGATGCTGCCGGTTGTCCTGCTCGGCCTTCCAGCCGGCGCCCTTGCCGACATCATCGACAGGCGTTGGCTGCTCATCGCGGTCAATGCCGCCGTCACGGTCGTCGTCGCCTTACTCGGCCTATTGGTCTGGTACGATCTGGTAACACCGTGGGTTCTGCTGCTCTTCACGTTCCTTGTCGGAGCGGGATCGGCGCTCATTGCGCCGGCATGGCAAGCGATCGTGCCATCGCTCATCCCGCGCAATGATCTGCAAGCGGCGATCTCGCTCAATAGCGTCGGCATCAACATCAGCCGTGCCATCGGCCCCACGCTCGCCGGTATCGTCATCGGCGTTGCCGGCCTCGCCGCGCCCTTCTGGCTCAACGCCATCAGCACGCTCGCCGTGATCGGCGTGCTGTGGTGGTGGCGCCCTGTTGGAGCTGCTGCCGGTGCGCTGCCGCCAGAGCGCTTTCGCTCTGCGCTCGGCATCGGCTGGCGCCACGTCCGTCACAATCGCCACCTGACTGCGACGCTCGTGCGCTCGGCCGGCTTCTTTGTCTTTGCGAGTGCCTACTGGGCCTTGTTGCCCCTCGTGGCGCGCGACCAGATCGCGACCGGACCGCAACTCTACGGCCTGCTGCTCGGCACGATCGGCGTGGGTGCGGTCGGCGGCGCGTTCCTGCTGCCGCGCCTGAAAGCGCTGCTCGGCCCTGACAAGCTCGTCGCCGCTGCCACGTCTGGAACGGCCCTCGCTCTCGTGCTCTTCGGGCTTGCGCAATCCTCTTATGTTGGCCTCGCCGCAGCGCTCATTGCCGGCATTTCCTGGATCGCCGTTCTCGCGCCGCTCAATGTCTCCGCCCAGGTCGCCTTGCCCGGATGGGTCAAGGGGCGCGGCCTCGCCGTCTTCGCCATCGTGCAGTTTGGCGCCATGACGATCGGCAGCGCGCTATGGGGGCAGGTGGCCAAGTTCAGCGGCCTCCCGACGGCGCATATTATTGCGGCCGCGGGGGCGCTGGCCTGCATTCCGCTGCTCATGCGCTGGAAGTTGCAGACAGGCGCCGACATCGATCTCACGCCCTCCCTGCACTGGCCCGATCCTGTTCTTTCCGGTGACGTGGAACTTGACCGCGGTCCCGTGCAGATCATCATCGAATACAAAATCGCTCCCCACGATCGCGAAGCCTTTCTCGCCGCGATCAGCGAGCTCAGCCACGAGCGGCTGCGCGATGGCGCCTACGACTGGGATGTGTTCGAGGACGTCGCCGAACCCGGACGCATGATCGAGACCTTCCTCGTCTCTTCCTGGATCGAGCACCAGCGCCAGCACCATCGCGTCACCGCCGACGACCGGGAAGTGCAGGAGCGCCTGCACAAGTTCCATAAGGGCACGAAGCCGCCTTTCGTCCAGCACCTGATCGCAGCACGTCCGAAAGTTCACTAGTGTCCCAATTCCGAAGTTCGCCCTACCTCGATGCGGGCTACGAGCGAACTTCGGAATCATAAGGGACACTAGAATCTTAGATTTGCTAGTGTGATTCAGATCGAGAAATTCGCTCGGTACCAAGCCGAGAGCTCTGGCGAATTTCTCGATCATCACACTAAAGAGCCAAGGAACAGCGCACCATGGCGGCATCGCCTACCCCCCACTTGATCTTGCACAACGCGCAGATCACCACGCTCGACCGCACCAATCCTTCCGCGACGGCGGTCGCCATCAAGGACGGGAAGTTCGCGGCCGTCGGCAGCGACAAGGGCGTCGTCCCACTCGCGGGGCCCCAGACCAAGCTCGTCGATCTCATGGGGCGGCGCGTCCTTCCGGGCCTTTGCGACAACCACACACACGTCGTGCGCGGCGGCCTCAACTTCAACATGGAGCTTCGTTGGGACGGCGTGCGCTCACTCGCCGATGCCATGAACATGCTGAAGCGGCAGGTCGCCATCACACCGCCGCCGCAGTGGGTGCGTGTCGTCGGCGGCTTCACCGAGCAGCAGTTCGCCGAGAAGCGCCTGCCGACCATCGACGAGCTCAATGCCGCAGCACCGGATACGCCCGTCTTCATCCTGCATCTCTATGATCGCGCGATCCTCAATGGCGCGGCACTGCGCGTCGTCGGCTACACCAAGGACACACCGAACCCACCCGGCGGCGAGATCGTACGCGATGCCGCCGGCATTCCGACGGGCCTCCTGCTCGCCAAGCCCAATGCGACCATCCTCTACGCGACGCTCGCTAAGGGACCGAAGCTCCCGTTCGACTATCAGGTGAACTCGACGCGCCACTTCATGCGCGAGCTCAATCGGCTTGGTGTCACGAGCGTGATCGATGCCGGTGGCGGCTTCCAGAACTTCCCGGAGGACTATGCCGTCATCCAGAAGCTCGCCGATGACGGGCAGTTGACCGTGCGACTCGCCTACAATCTCTTCACGCAGAAACCCAAGCAGGAGAAGGACGACTTCCTCAACTGGACACGCACGTCGAAGTACAAGCAGGGCGACGACTACTTCCGCCACAACGGCGCGGGCGAGATGCTCGTTTTCTCCGCCGCCGACTTCGAGGACTTCCGCCAGCCGCGCCCGGACATGCCGCCGGAAATGGAAGGCGATCTCGAAGCGGTCGTGCGTATCCTGGCCGAGAACCGCTGGCCCTGGCGCTTGCACGCGACGTACGACGAGACGATCTCGCGCGCACTCGATGTCTTCGAGAAGGTCAACAAGGACATCCCGCTCGCGGGGCTCAACTGGTTCTTCGATCATGCCGAGACGATCTCGGGGCGCTCGATCGATCGCGTCGCGGCGCTCGGTGGCGGCGTCGCCGTACAGCACCGCATGGCCTACCAGGGCGAGTTCTTCGTCGAGCGCTATGGCGCCCGTGCCGCCGAGGCGACGCCGCCGATCGCGCGGATGCTCGAGAAAGGCGTGAAGGTCTCGGCCGGCACAGACGCGACACGCGTCGCCTCCTACAATCCCTGGGTCTCGCTCGCGTGGATGGTGACGGGGCGCACCGTTGGCGGCCTGCGCATCTACCCGCAGCACAATTGCCTCGATCGCGAGACCGCGCTCCGCATGTGGACGGAGAAGGTCACGTGGTTCTCCAACGAGGAGGGCAAGAAGGGCCGCATCGAAGTCGGTCAGCTCGCCGACCTGACGGTGCCCGACCGCGACTACTTCAAGTGCCCGGAGCTGGAGATTGTCGACACGACCGCCGAGCTGACGATCGTCGGCGGCAAGGTTGTGTATGCTGCGGGCGCCTTTGCCGGCCTCGACGAGGGCGGACCACCGCCTGCCATGCCCGACTGGTCACCTGTGCGCGCGTTCGGCGGATATGGAGCATGGGGTGCGTCCACATCCAGTGGCAGCCAGCCGATCCAGCAACGTGCGGCCACGAGCTGCGGCTGCGCACACGCGTGCGGTGTCCATGGTCATGATCACGCAGCAGCGTGGACCAACGCACTCCCAGTCGCGGATCTCAAAAGCTTCTGGGGTGCGCTCGGCTGCGCCTGCTGGGCCGTGTGAGCACTACTGCTTGCTGCTGCTGGCGGATTTGGTGGACTTGGCCGACTTCCTTTTCACCTGCTTCTTCCGCGGCGGGTCGTCACTGGCGCCGAACCCGAAGCCAGAGAAGATCGAGGATACCGGTGCTGACGTATTCGCGCCCGAGTAGTTCGCGACGACGCGCACGGTCGTCCCGACCTTGGCCATCGTCGCCAGATGCACGACGTGCTCGTTCATCATCCGGAAGCAGCCCGACGACGACGCGCGGCCGATCGAACGCTCGTTGTTCGTGCCGTGGATGCGGTAGATCGTGCTGCCGAGGTAGAGCGCCTTGGCGCCGAGCGGATTGATGACACCGCCCGAGACCGTGATCGGCAGTCCGGGCTGGCGCTTGTGCATCTCCGGCGGCGGCGTCCAAGAGGGCCAGTCGGCAACACGGCTGATCTTCTCCGTCCCCGTCCACTCGAAGCCGTCGCGCCCAACGGAGATCGGATAGGCATAGGCCTTCTTGCCCGGCAGCACGTAATAGAGCTGGCGCCCGCCCGTATCGACGATGATCGTGCCTGGCTCCTCGCCTTTGTCGAGGTACACAATCGGCGGCTCCTGCGGCTTGATATCCGGCTTGCCACCGCCGTCCATGAATTTGGGATAGACCGTCGGACCATAGTTCTTGCGGCGCTCAGCACGCTGGGCCTCGAGCTCACGCTCGCGCCGCTCGACGTCGCTCTGGAAGACAGGTCCGGCCGCCCCCCATTGCGACTGCGCGAGAGCATGAGCCCCGCCCCACGCGAGTCCCGCGCCAGCCAGGGCGCAAAGCAATGCCGTTCGAGCCAAGTTCATACGCATCCCCCAATTCCCCCTCGCGCCGCAGTGTGACCTGCGCCGAGTCGCCGATCGGAAATTAATCGTAAGCACGGTATCGGTACAAGCCGACTCGCCTCTCAATTGACGATGCGGACGAGGCTGGCGCGCCGAGGACACGCTCAGCGGAGAACGCAGGCCCCACGATCGCCCGTTCGTGCACAGTATTTGTGCTTGATATGGCGGCCGTATTGCACAGACTTTGATTGATCATGGAGCAATTCCCAGCCAGTGGCCAGAACGCCCCCGGCGCCAGGTTGGAGCGACACCATGGCCGCTACGTTCTCCGATAGTGAACAGACGTTCCTGGAAAAGGATCGCCCCCTGCAGGAGGATATCCGCCTGCTCGGTCAGATCCTGGGCGACACTGTCCGAGAGCAGGATGGCGAGAACGCCTTCGAGATCGTCGAGGCCATTCGGCGCCTCTCCGTCGCCTTTCAGCGCAAGTCCGACGAAGCGGCAGGGCGCAATCTCGATACGTTGCTGAGCCGGCTGAGCCCGGCGGAGACCGTGTCGGTCATTCGTGCCTTCAGCTATTTCTCGCATCTGGCCAATCTGGCCGAGGACCGCCACCATGTCCGCCGTCGCCTCGTTCATGAGATCGAGGACGAGCCACAGGACGGCAGCCTCGCCCGCTGTTTCACCCGCCTGCGCGAGGCGCGCATCACCGACGACCGCATCGAGCGCGCCCTCGCCGGCAGCTATGTCTCGCCGGTGCTGACGGCACATCCGACGGAAGTTCAGCGCAAGAGCACGCTCGATGCCGAACGCGATATCGCGGAGCTGCTGGCTGAGCGCGAGAACCTCCGCACGCCGCGCGAAAGATCCGAGAACGAGGCGCGGCTGCGCGCACGCATCGCCCAGCTCTGGCAGACGCGGATGTTGCGCACCGAGAAGCTCACCGTGCGAGACGAAATCGAGAACGCGCTGAGCTACTACACGTCGACGTTCCTGACCGAGATCCCGCGCCTCTACGCGGAGCTCGAGGAGCTTCTCGGACGCCCCGTCTCATCGTTCTTTCGCATGGGGAATTGGATTGGCGGGGATCGCGACGGCAATCCGAACGTGAATGCCGGCACGCTCGACTGGGCCGTCAAGCGATACGCCGAAACGGTGCTGCGCCACTACCTGATCGAAACCCACAAGCTCGGCGCCGAGCTGTCGATGTCGAGCGTGCTGACACCATCGACGTCCGCACTGCTGGAGCTTGCCGCGCGATCCGGAGACAACAGCCAGCGGCGGATGGACGAGCCCTACCGCCGTGCGCTCACGGGCATCTACAGCCGCCTTGCTGCGACCATCAAGGCGCTCACCGGCGCCGAAGCACTGCGCCACGCAGTAGCGCCGAGCGCGCCCTATCCGGATGCTGCCACGTTCCTTGCCGATCTCATCGTCATTCGCGATTCGCTCCTGGCCAATCATGGCGGCGCACTCATCCGCTTCCGCCTCGCCCCGCTCATCCGCGCCGTTCAGGTCTTCGGCTTTTATCTCGCGACGACCGATCTGAGGCAGAATTCCGACCGCCACGAAGCCGTCGTCGCCGAGCTGCTCGCCGCGGCCCGCATCGAGCCCAACTATTCCGAGCTCTCCGAGGAGCGGAAACAGTCAGTACTGCTCGCGCAGCTCCAGGATCCGCGATCGCTGCAAATCCGCGGCGTCGAATACAGCGCGAGCACGCAAGGCGAGCTGGCCATCTTCGAGCGCGCGCGCGAGTTGCGCCAAGCTTTCGGCGCCGAAGCGATCCGCCACTACATCATCAGCCACACGGAGAGCGTCAGCGATCTTCTGGAAGTTCTGCTCCTGCAGAAAGAATGCGGCCTGCTGCACGGATCTCTTGCCCAAGGCGACATCTCCCGCGCCGAGGTCGATCTCATTGTCGTGCCGCTTTTCGAGACCATCGAGGATCTGCGCGCTGCCGAACCCATCATGCGCGAGTTCTACGATCTGCCGGGCGTCGAGACGCTCATGCGCAATTCCGGCGCCGTCCAGGATGTCATGCTCGGCTACTCCGACAGCAACAAGGACGGCGGCTACTTCACCGCGAACTGGGAGCTTTATCGCGCGTCGACCGCGCTCGGGAAAGTCTTCGACGAGAAGCCGGGCCTCGCCCTTCGGCTCTTCCACGGGCGCGGCGGCACGGTGGGACGTGGCGGTGGTCCGAGCTATCAGGCCATACTCGCGCAGCCGCCCGGCACCGTGAAGGGCCAGATCCGCGTCACCGAGCAGGGGGAAGTCATCAACGCCAAATACGCGAACCCGGAGATCGGCCGCCGCAATCTCGAGACCTTCATGGCGGCGACCCTGGAAGCAACCCTTCTGACAAATCGACAAGCGCCCGCGTCCGAGTTCCTGGATGCCGCGGCGGAACTCTCGGTTAGCAGCATGACGGCCTACCGGAAGCTCGTCTATGGCACGGACGGCTTCACCGACTACTTCTTCGCGGCGACGCCGATCTCGGAAATTGCCGAGCTCAATATCGGCTCACGACCGGCGTCGCGAAAGGCCAATCGCCGCATCGAGGACTTGCGCGCCATTCCCTGGGGTTTCTCGTGGGGACAAAGCCGCGTGACGCTGCCCGGATGGTTCGGCTTCGGCTCGGCGGTCGAAGATTTCGTGGCCGCGAACGGCGATGCACGCTTGGCGCTCTTGCGGCGCATGAACAGCGAGTGGCCGTTCTTCCGAACGATCCTGTCCAATCTGGATATGGTGCTGGCCAAGGCCGATCTCGCCGTCGCACGCCGCTATGCCGCGCTGGTGCCCGATCAAAAGCTCGCCAAGACCATATTCGAGGCCATCGAACTGGAGTGGTCGAAGACCGTTCAGGCACTCGAAGCCATCACGGGTGAATCCCGACGGCTCGCCGACAACCCATCGCTCGCGCGATCCATTGCGCATCGCTTTGCCTACATCGCGCCGCTCAACCACCTGCAGGTGGAGCTGCTGCGGCGCTGGCGCGCCGGGCAGATCGACGAGAAGGCGCAACGCGGCATCCTCATCTCGATCAACGGCATTGCGGCAGGCCTTCGCAATACCGGCTAGCTGGTTCCGCGCCCTCGGCAAGCGCGCGGTCGTCGAAGCACTATCTGTCCAGCAGCTCCATCGGTATAGGATCACTTCCGGACCAGACCGGGAGATCAAAGATGTCCTGCGCATACACGAGAAGTTTCATCCTGGTGTGGATTGCTCTCCTGGCAGCACATTCGGATGCCGTTCTTGCCCAAACACCCCCGAGCGCTACCGAGGTCTCGCAGTATACCGGCTTACACAAGGCCACCGCTGCAGGGCATGTGCTGGAAGTGCAGGCACTGCTTGCAAGCGGCGCCAATGCCAACGCGCGTGACGCCGCAGGCCGCACACCTGCTCACGTCGCAGCGTTCGGCTCGCACTACGACCTCCTGCGCGTCTTGGTTGCCGGCGGCGCGGACATCAATGCGCTCGAAGACAGCCGCTATGACGTCATCATCATTGCCGCCGTGAAGGATGATGTGCGTATGGTCGAGCTTGCAATCGAACTCGGCGGGAATCCAAAAGCGATTACCAGCCGCTATGACGGCACGGCCCTGATTGCGGCTGCGCATCTCGGGCACGAAGGCGTCGTCGAGGCGCTGATCAAAGCGGGTGCGCCTCTCGACCACGTCAACAATCTCGGCTGGACCGCGCTGATGGAAGCCGTCGTTCTTGGCGACGGTGGCCGGCGACACGTCGCGACGGCAAGAGCCTTGGTGCAGGCGGGAGCACGGAAGGACCTCGGCGACCGATCCGGCGTGACACCTCTGGAGCACGCACGACAACGCAACTACCAGGCCATGATCGAGGTCCTGAACTGAGGCGCGGATGCGGCCTAAAGCAACGGACTTGAAATTCACCTCAATTCGCTGCTGGTTAGCGAGTGAATTTCAAGTCCAATGTTGCTTTATAATGCCATGCTTCTAAAGCGTCTTTGGACCTTAAATGCGACTCTGAGATCGACCCAGACGTGGGTCGCATTTAAGGTCCGACGCTTTAGCCGCTGAGCGGCCACAGGCTCTTCGGCGCACGCTCGTATTTGAGGAAACGCAGATTGGCCGGCGCAACACCGGGCGTATCCACATAGACCACTTCGCTTGCGATCGGTCCGAACTTGGCATGAAAGTGCTGCGAGGATTTGACGACGATCAGCTTCGTCTCGGCGAGAACAATGCCGAACTGCTCGAAGAGGTCCGTGCCGAAGCCCTGTGTGCGGTGCGTCGTCAGCACGACCTTCACGCCATCGATACGGACGACCGCCACATCGCCGAGCGGCGCGATCGTACCACTCAGTCCATCCTGCCAAGCATCCTTCTTCACCGCGAGAACCTCGACCGTGACGTCGAGCGGCGGTCCCGAGTACTGGCTGACCTTGCCACCGATCCGCAGCTTCAAAGTCGCACCGACACCCGCTTGCAAGCAGAATCCCACGGCGACCGGATCCCAGAATGGCCCGATCACGGCATTCTCGACCTTACGCTCTAGCAGCCGGGCCAGAATGAAGGTCGAGTCGCCGCCGGCACCAGCACCTGGATTGTCCGCGCTGTCCGCCAGCACGACCGACATGTGATTGCTCCCAAGCCCGCGCGTGATCGCGCCGTCGGCATCGGGATAGGGCGGCGCGAACTTGTCGCGCATGGCGATGATCTCGTCGCCGAGTTCCTTGCAAATGCGCTCGGCCTTCGCCGCGTCCCTGTCAGTGACGACGAGAAGCCGCGCACCGAGGTCGACGCTGTCACCCCAGGGAAATCCATGCCCGAACGAGATCGAGAGCACGCCGTCCTTGCCCTCCATCTCATAGAAGCGATCCACGAGACTGCGGGCGGGCTCACGCGTCGTCGGAATGAGCGAGATGAATCCGAGATCGCGTAGGTGCATGACGGGCTTCGTGCGGCCGGCAATGGCATCCTCGGAAAGACGCACGAGATCGCGCGCGCGATCGTAGATGTCGGTGTGCGGGTATTCCTTGAAGATCACCATGAGATCGACGGCGCCGACCTTTTGCGCGGTGAGATGGCAGTGCAGGTCCAGCTCGGCGCCGAGGAAGACATCCGAGCCGATGAGTTCGCGGACACGCGCGAGGAGGTCGCCTTCGGCGTCCTCATATCCATCCGCAATCATGGCGCCGTGAATCTGGAGCAGAACCCCGTCGACCGGCATGGCCGCCTTGAGGTCCGCGAGAAGCTGGTCGCGGAGGAATTCGTATGCACTCTTCGCAGTTACGCCTGAGGGCTGGGCAAAGGCGAGCTTGCCTTCGATGAGCGTCCAGCCGGCTTCCGCGCTCCGTTCGCGTAGCGCTTTGCAGAGCTGGCCGAATGCGGGCAACAGTTCGGATGGCGTCGCCGCCATGTCGTAGGCCTTGCCCTGGAATTCGACGAGGCCGGTCGGCATGGGCGCGAACGTGTTGGTTTCAGTGCCGAGCGTGGCCGTGAAGATGCGCATTTAGGTGAGTTCCCCGTGGCTGGTTGCACCGAGGATGGCAGAGCCTTCGTGCATTTTCAAACGCTTGAGTTTGCAGACCTTCCGCGCACTTTGTCTCATGCGCTGGCGCCGCGAGCATCCATGCGCGACCCGGGTGGGCATCACGATGATGATCACGATCGCGCAGGAGGTCCGCGCGACGCGCCTGAGGCGCATCTGTCAGATGCATTTCGGGGGATTAGCGAGCGGCACCCACTGGAAGTGGAACCACTTGCGGAACCATTGCGGATGCAGCACGCGCGAAATGTCGTCGCGAAGCGATACTGCACTCTGGTTGACGTGAAGCGTGCCGTTGCGAACGAAGCTGACTTTCGCTTCGGGTGAGCGATCGAGGCGATCGAGGAGGTGGTAGTAAACCATGCCGAGCTTGGCGCGCGCCGCGATCTGCAACATGCGGTCACCTGATGCCTCGCGGATCTCGACAAGATCGTCGAGATAATCGAAGGGCATGGGCAGGGCGCGCATGATCAGATGATTGTTTATCCCGCCCTCAAGGCGCAGATTAGCGAACATGTTGACGGTCTGCGCGCTCTTAAGTCCCACATAAGGCAAGGCGCAACTCAGGAAAAACAGGATGCCCACTGCGTTGAGCCACCCAAGGCGCGACCACAAAAGGGGACCTTCGGGGTTTGCCGACGCGGCAGGCTCGTCATCGGCGAGCTTGCCGGGAAACAGGACCACACCGACGACAAGCGCGGCCAGCGTAAGCCATGCGAACGCAACCATATTGAAATCGCGCTTGATGGCGAACCACGCTATGAAAAGCATGACCGCGGGCAGAAGCACAGCCCCTTTCCATGAGCGAAGTCCCGCAATCAACCCTTGATAGTTCTCTCCCTTCGTGATGCGCCGAGCCTGCTCTGGCGACAGGAACAGTGTGTGCAGTGCTATGGTGAGCGTAGAGAAGGCCGGATACATCGCAAAGCCGCTCAGCGCGATGAGGCCATGGAAGCCGACGCCGAGCACGATGCCCCAATGCCGCCAGCGCTGAACGAGCAGCATCACCACGATCACGGTCTCGACGACGAACGTGCCGTAGATCGTGAGATAATGGATGACCGGATGGTCGAGCAGGTGGATCGGCCAGGGCATGACCTTCCACAGCACGACAGCGCAACTCACCGAAGGATCGAGGAAGCCCTCGTTGATCTTGTGGAACACACCGTAGAAATACATCGTCAGCAGCAGAACCCGCCCCACAGGTGCCGCGTCGCGGAAAAAATCTGACCACCGCGATCCCTTGAGTGCGTGCCATATCGCACTACCGAGGAAAGCGATGAGGAGGAAGTTCTTGATGATTGTATGGTTTGACTGCATCGGGGCACGCAGCCACGCATCGACCATCATCGCCACGACTAGGACGATGAAAACGCGACGCGATCCCGGCCGCAGCAGCAGGGCCGCGCCGCAGATCAGAAGCACCCAGCTTGATGGGTAGACCTCAAAGGGTGTGTAGTCGAAGGCGTTGATGAAGAAATGCATCACCGCGAAGAGGCCGAAGACCAGGGAGAAAACCTGGAACATCGCCTCCCAGCCGGCATCGTCGGGACGGAGCGGCCTTCGGTCGAGCAAGGTCAGCGTGGCATTCCGCCCGGCGCGCATGATGGGGTAGACGATCCGCGCCAGCACGGGTGACGAGAACAGCACCGCGGTCGCGCGATTGAACAACCCACTCGGCGTCGTCAGAAGCGCCAAGGCATTGAGAGCGTCCGCCCCCCCGTAACGAACACCCGAGATGTCGGCGACCATGCCGCGGTCGAGATCGAAGCCTTGGGCCTCGAGCTCAGTTCGCGCCGCAGTAGCGTCACGCAGATTAACAAGTTCCGGCGCACCGACGCTCTCACGCAGCCTCAGAAGGCGCACGAATTCGGAGCAGAAGGGGCACTCGCCGTCGTAGTAGACGGTGACCATCCTGGATTTCTCGGCAATATCCAGCACGACGCCCCCTTCCGTCCTGGAATACAAGACCGCGCCTGATGCCAGGCTGGGCCAATCCGGGACAGCATCCGCTCATCGGGTAAAGAAAAATACAACGTATAAAGAAAGGCTTGCCTGAAGGAAGCGAGGAACATGCGCCCTCGCCGAGGAGACTTGCGAGCACCCCGTTCCAGCATCCACTGCCGTGACAGCAATGCCCGTTCGAGCGGGGCGTCGAGTAGACAATGAGGTCCTTGTGCCCGCGGCAAGCCAGCTTTGTTGCCGCAGGCAACCATGGCGCCCCGCCTTTGCTTGAAATCAACGTCCCGAGCGGCTATGTCGGCCAAGTCTCCCCCGGCGTAATCCGCTTGAGCGTCAAGGCGCTGCCTTGTCCCAAGTGGCTATGTGTCCGTGGTAAACCGAATTGACCGTCTAAACCGCGCGCCAGAGGGCTGGCGTCAGGAGCCCGCACAAACGATGGCCAAGATCACGTTCGTTCAAGAGGATGGCACGCGGCAGGAAGTCGTTGCCGAACCCGGCCTGACGGTCATGGAAGCCGCCAAGACGGAAGATGTACCGGGCATCGAGGCCGAATGCGGCGGGGCCTGCGCCTGCGCGACGTGCCATGTATATGTCGAGCCCGAGTGGCGCGAGGCCGTTGGCCCCCCATCGGAAATGGAAGAGGACATGCTCGACTTTGCCTTCGACGTCCGCGAAGAGAGCCGGCTGAGCTGCCAGATCCGGATCTCGGATAAGCTCGACGGGCTTGTCGTCAAGGTCCCAGCCAAGCAGTTCTGAAGGGGCGCGACGCGACGCGGCCCATGACTGGCCGCCGATGCTCTCTGTCGATGCGCCCCATCGACACTATGAGGATGTCATGAACGACACCAATCCGCTTCAGGCGACCGATGGCGAAATCGGCGCCCCCATCGAGACCGATGCGCTCATCATCGGCGCCGGTCCTTGCGGCCTCTTCGCCGTGTTCGAACTCGGCCTCCTCGACATCAAGGCGCACGTGGTCGACATCCTCGATAAGGTCGGCGGGCAGTGCGCGGAGCTCTATCCCGAAAAGCCCATCTACGACATTCCGGCCCTTCCCATCGTCACGGGACAGGAGCTGACCGATCGGCTCATGGAGCAGATCAAGCCGTTCAATCCTACGTTTCATCTCGGCCAGCGCATCGATGCGCTAGCGCGCGAGGCCGATGGGCGCTTCCGCCTCGTCACCGATGCCGGACAGATCTTCATCACCAAGGTGGTGGTCATTGCAGCCGGCGGCGGCTCGTTCACGCCGAAGCGCCCGCCGCTCGAGGGGATCGAGGCCTACGAGGGCACGTCCGTCTTTTACGCGGTGCGTCGCATGAAGGACTTTGCCGATCAGGACGTGCTGATTGTCGGCGGTGGCGACAGCGCGCTCGACTGGACACTCAACCTGCAGCCCATCGCGCGCAGCCTGACGCTGCTCCACCGTCGCGACGACTTCCGCGGCGCGCCGCACTCCGTCGAGAAAATGCGGTCACTGGTCGCGAGCGGCGCCATGCGCCTGCTGATCGGTCAGGCAACGGCGCTCCATGGGGCCGACGGTCGCCTCGAGCGCGTTACGATAAAGACCAAGGAGGGCGACGAGCCGCTCGCCTGCACGCGGATGCTGCCGTTCTTCGGCCTGACCATGAAGCTCGGGCCGATCGCGGACTGGGGTTTGAACCTCGAGGAGAACCTCATCCCGGTCGATACGGAGAAGTTCGAGACGAGCGTCCCCGGCATCTTCGCCATCGGCGACATCAACAGTTACCCGGGCAAACTCAAGCTCATTCTTTCGGGCTTTCACGAGGCTGCCCTTATGTCCCAGGCGGCTCACCGGATCGTCTATCCGGACAAGAAGTTGCTCTTCCAGTACACGACGTCCTCCTCGAGCCTCCAGAAGAAGCTCGGCGTGCGCTGAGGCCCCCGGGACAGGGCGTTGTGGGGCCGAAGTTTTGCTTGCACGCGGGAGCGGAGCGCACTAGTTAAGCCGGGTTGATCGCCACCTTACCCAAGCTGCTCATCACCTGGAGCGGCGCGATCGCGCGGCGGGGCCGTAGCTCAGTTGGGAGAGCGCTTGAATGGCATTCAAGAGGTCAGGGGTTCGATTCCCCTCGGCTCCACCAAATAAATGTCCTTAACAGACTGTTATTATTGTTCAATTTGGCCTCCCCCAAAACGCCCACCCCACATTTTACCCCACAAAATTCCGGCGCAAGGATGAGGTTGCGTGAGCGATGATGGGGCATCACGCGCCTCGCGCTCCCGAAGTGCTGCTCCCTACATTCAGCGTGAAGTCCCGTGTGGTTATTGCGCCTGAGGCGCGCCCAAACGCTCCGACGATCAACTCTGCCCTCATGCCGATCGCGACTTAGTATCCGCTCGAGCGTTTCATTGTCGGCTTGCGAGCACAGTCGCTGAAATAACGAGGCAATGATCATTGAGCCCGGCACCTGACCAGTCGGTCGCGACACCCGCCGCAGACGGCGAAGCTTTCTCGGCGTCCTACCGGGATTCGTTTACATCTTGATCTTGTATGTGATCGGGAAGTTCGTCTTCTCTGACCCGAGGGCAACCCTCTTCGATATCCTGGGGTACCGACTTGCTTGGGTTGAAGTCCTCTTGCTTGCTGCCGCCATTGTCGCAATGGCTGAGCAGCTCAAGGTGGCCAGGCCCGGGATCAATAACACGTCCGAGGTGCTCTATATGGGAGCAATCGCAATCATTCAGCTGTTGTTATTCACTCTCGCGGTCGCCAAGGTGGAAGTTCTCAGCATATTCGACAACACTGAGTTCCTGCTTCTCACGCTGATCAATCTCGCGCAAACAGCCGTCGCGTATCAGATCAATTCGGCAACCTTGATGCGCTCGATAACCTCGTCATAGGCGATCACGCTAGGCAGCCGTAAGTGCCACCATGGCCGCGAAGGTGATCTCATCGCGAGATGCAACGTGGCGCGACCTCTGTTATCGCTCCAGCTGACACGCATCCGCGCGCCGTCACGAGGAAGCACTACGGGATAAAGCTTCAGCGTGGGGAATGATCTCGCATTCGCTCACCCGTCGACTCCTACGGACGGGCTCGCGGTTACGAATAGGTCGCCGCGAAGCATCAGCTATGCTTAACATGCGATTTGGCACACCGGAAACGAGAACACCCTCGCTTCGAGGGATGGAAGCGGGGGTGTTCTTCTTTATGATCCACTCTGACGGGGGGCAGAGCGGATTACGAGCCGACTGCGGGGGGGCAGTGGCTGCAGTTTAAACTCAGTGGGACCAAAATGGTTGCAACAAGGAAGAACGCGGCACAATTCAGCTCCCTCGTTGCGATGGTCCAGGTCTGGGCCTTACAGTTCTTCGACCTTCCGAATTGAAGCTTCGCCCCTTGTGGTCGCTTCGCCGCCCCAAGCTGCTCGCGAGAGCACTCCGAAGTTTCCTTGCAGCGCCGATTACTGCTTCACCGATTGTCGCGGCCTGATGGGTCACAGCCACGGGCTGGAGGCCAGTTGGACGAGCTTCCATCAGGCACCGCTTGTCGGCTGAGCCAGGCTTCACCGCGTTTTCGTCGCTGATATGGACTTCAACTCGCGTGATCTGCTCGCGGAAGCGGCCCAGGGCGCTCGGGCGCTCTCCACCTCAGCCTCCACTTGTTCAGCGAGCGCCTCGTGGCCCTGGACGTTATCATCGGCATTGGTCTGAACATTCATGAGCGGGAACTCCGGTAGCCGCATCCTATCGAACCTTTCGCGAGCGCTCGAGTACTGGCCGCTGTCCTTCTTGTTCAAGTGCGCCGGACGGTGCGATGTCATTGTTCGGAATGGGCCGCATCCCCTTGCCGGCCTTCTTTGAGGAGGGCCTATTCGACGGCTCATGGGCCGGGATCGACGCTTAAGTGCTAACGCCTTCTTGCGTTACCGGTCAGCTCCTTCTTGGCTTTGGAAGCCGTGGTCCCCGCCTTCTTGTTTCCAGAGTTACTCTTCGGGCGCTGCATGAGAACTCCTCCACACCAGACAAATCCTCGTCGGCGTGCTCTGTCTTCAGCCGTCGCCGTCAATCGTGCAACCATGGCCTACGGTGATTGGTTCCGGGCCGTCGCCATTGGGTTTGCCACGATGGGGTCGGGAGTTGACCATGTTGAGCAACCGAAGGAACTATCTCCCGCTTGAGGCGATGTAACAGCCAGCACGGCTCCTGAAACCAAAGGCCTCCATGGCGATGACCGCTCGCTCACTTATTCGACTGGTACCTGTGCCTCGCCCTCTGTCTCGGCATCGGCTTCACTGCAGGCGCCGTGACGGCCCCTGCGATTCCCACATGGTACGCGTCCCTCGAAAAGCCCTTCTGGACGCCCCCTAGCTGGGCGTTTCCTGTCTGTGGAACATTCTCTACGCCATGATGAGCGTGAGCCTTTGGCTGCTGTGAGATCGGGCTCACGATCCACGTGCTGCGCGGAAGGCGATTGGACTGTTCTTCATCCAGCTCGCGCTAAACGCCGCGTGATCTCCGGTATTCTTCCTGCTGCATCGTCCCATGGAAGCGCTCGTCATCATCGGACTACTGGCCGTCAGCGTCGCGGCGACCATCGCATTCGCGCTCAAGGCACAGCGAACAGCAGGCTGGCTTCTCGTCCCCTATTTCGCTTGGGTCTCTTACGCGAAAACTCTCAATGCCGGCATCTTGGCGCTCAATCCGTAGCCATTGGAGCAGGGGCGTTTCGCACAAAGCGAAGTGACGCGCTCGGCGGTTGTCGGTTCGCGGAACACTTATTGCCGCGGAACGTTCACCTTGTATGCCAGTCGCGTGAGGAGCTGGTGGAAGTCACGATCAAAGGAGAGTTAAATGCACTCGTTGACGTACATCAGAAGGTCCCTTCTCGGAGCCACAAGCGCCATCGCGCTTTGTATAGCAGCGCCGGTGGTCTCGGCTCAGACGACCCAGACTCCTGCACCCACGACGTCGCAGCCCGGCACCACGCAAGGCAGTCAGCAGGACCTGCAGCAGTCGATCCGGTTGTTAGAGCAGGCACGCGACCAGTTTGCTTCGGCGAAGCAGGGTCAAACGAATACTGCCCAGAAGCAGGCCCAGCAGGCGCTGCAGGAGGTGGAGACGAAGCTGAACGCCATGCCTCAAGACCGCAGGGCTCAGGCGTCGAAAAGCATAGACGCGGCGCAAGCCATTCTGCAGAAGGCGCAGGCCAACCCCAGCGAGGTGACCCCGGCACTGGATCGCGTCATCGCTGATGTTCGGATGCTTCATGAGCAGACGGGACAAGTCGAGCAACCGGGCCAAAGGCAAGCTGCGCGGTCAACTGACATTCAGGTCGAGCAGAAGTCGCCGCAGGTGAATGTCCAGCAGCCAGCGCCTCAGGTCACTGTCACGCAGCCACCTCCTCAAGTGACCGTCCAGCAGCCTCAGCCGAAAGTGACGGTCGATCAGGCCCAGCCAAAGGTCGCGATCGAACAAGCCAAGCCTCAGGTGACGGTGCAGCAGCAGGGCCAGCCCACCGTAACTGTTCAAAAGCAGGGCGAGCCGCAGGTACGCGTGGAGGAGGGAAAGCAGCAGGCTCAGTCCACCACCGCTCCATCGTCTAGCGCAACTCAGCCGACCCAGCAGTCAGCGGAGCAGGGGCTACTGGCAACGATGGGCAAGCAGCTTGTCGGGAAGGATGTTTATGGCGCTGACAATCGCAACATTGGCGATGTCGAAGACGTCGTGATGGGAGCTAATGGGCAGGTCGAGTCCATCCTTATTGATGTGGGCGGGTTTCTCGGACTCGGTGCACGCCGTGTCGCCATCCCGATCTCGCAGATCCAGCTCGGCGAGGGCGATCGGTTGACGACAACACTGACCGAGGCTCAAGCGAAAGAACTGCCGGAGTACAAAGAGGGGCAGCGCCGCTAGCCCTCGGAACAATGGGGCGGCTGGGGTCAGTCCTCAGCCGCTCATCGTCGAAACAACCTCGTCGAGCAGTTCTCACCCACTCTACAGGCACACCCTGAGCGACACACCATCAGCCCGGCCTCGGCCAGCGCCTCGCGGAACAGCCAGATGGTGGTGGCGTCCGGCACCGCATCCTCAAGCCCGAGATCGAGAAAGCGCATGAACGAGAGGCGGTCGCGGATCAGGAACTCGGTCCGCTCGTCGGAGAGATTGTAGAGGCTCTGCAGAACCACGATCTTGAACTTCAGGATCGTGTCGTAGGGCTTGCGCCCGGCGTTGCTCTTGCGCTCTTCGCGCTTTGTCTCCGTCACCGCCTCGATTGTCGCCCGGAACTCCTCCCACGGCACCGTCGCCTTGATCGTCTCCAGCGGATCGCCCTTGGCGCTCAAACGCATCGAGCCGCCGCTGCAAAAAACCCATCTGACCCATGACCGCCCCGTGCTCCTCGCCCCGTCTCCGATGGTCTCACCGAATCCGATTTGCAAGACAAACACCAGGCCCTATTTTTCGAGGTGCCCTGCTGTCTCAATCGCGTCGTTGACCTCGATACCGAGGTGGAGCACGGTGCTTACGATCTTCAATTGCCCGAGCGATTGGGCTTCATAGTGCACCTCAGGTTAACTCATTGAAGATCAAGGACCGACTGCGCGGGGTTTGGTGTTAGCGGACGCAGCGCTCGACTGTGGCCCGCGAAGTCGGCGAGGTCTGCCGTCTTGATCACCCAGGGAGCGCCCCGACAGACCTGCCGGCCCTTGATGTCGCCGCGTCGGAGCATGCGCAGAGCCGTCATATTGCAGACCCCAACGATCTCGGCGGCTGCCTCAAGCGAGATCTCGCCGCGCTCCGCCCACTCACCGTCACGGTAGCGCGCGATGCCGTGGTGTTGGCGGAACCCGCGGACACGCTCCTGTGTCCAGGCATTGCCGTAGCCGGTCTCGACGCCAATCCGGTTGAGAAGACGGGTGATCTGCTGGTCGGGCATGAGCCGAGCCAGTTCGCTCATCAGCGCGATCGTGTCGTGGGGCATGTGCGGGTTGGGCCGACCGGCCGCGTTCAGACGCTGCTTGATCTTGAGCTCGGTGTGGCTGCCGCCGCGCCAATGCAGGACTACATGGATGATCGCGCCGTCCCGGCGCACGACGATCTCCGTCAGCGCCGCCCGTACGATCCGCTTGCGCGTGGTGGCCGTCGCTGCAGGATGGGACCAGGCCCGCATAAGATCGGTACCGAGCGCCATCAGTTGCTGACGCTCGACCTCGCCGAGGGGAGGTGGACGGCGCGCCATGACGGCGGCGATCTCGCCTTCGATCCGGGCAACTGCCTGCAACGCCTCATTCCAGCGTCGTTCGAGTTCACCGGCCACGAGACGATTGGCGGGATCGACGGCATCGTATTGGCGGCGAGCGTGGACCGCCTCGTAGCGCGCCTGCTGCAATGACAGCTCCAGCTGTCGCTCGGCGACCGTCGTCTGGCTCGACTGCGCTTCGATCGCTTTGAGCGCGGCCTCGACGCCGAGCGGGCGCAGCTCACGCAGCACCTCCCCTGCGATCGCCGCATCGATGCTCAGGCCGCTCACCGAGATGCAGCGCTCGGTGCCGTGGTTGGCGCGCGCGCCGTAGCAGTTATAGCGGCCGAGCTTGCCGCCGTAGTGGACGTGCAGCTTGCGACCGCAATGCCCGCAGCGCAGAAGCCCTGGCACCAGCAGCTCGCCTTCGCGCGCTGCGCCACGAGCGACGAACGCAGCGCTGCCGACAAGCCCGGGGACGCCGTAGCCAAAGCAGGCGCTGCCATCTACTTCGACAATTGCAGCGCCTGCCACACGTCAGACGGGAAGGGCGTCCCACGCTTTTTCGCGCCTCTCGCAGGATCTGGCAAAGTGAACAATCCAGACGCCACAACCGTCATCCGCGTGATGTTGCAGGGTGCGCGAGCTGTGCCGACCAAAATCCAGCCGTCGCCGTTGACGATGCCGGCATTCGATTGGAAGCTCACGGACGAGCAGATCGCAGCAGTACTGAGCTATGTGCGCTCGAGTTGGGGCAACAGCGCCGCGCCTGTTGCGACGGAAGATGTGACCAAACTGCGCGAAAGGCTGAAACCGGGCACGCAGTGAAAGGGCCGCACCAGGACACCTAGTTAAGACAGATTCGTATACGGCAATGACGCGGATTTTTTTTTGATGCAGCGTCCTGTTGAGTTCTCTTCATCCCGCCCCACAATCGCAGCTTTCCAGCATCAATGAGGCTTCTTCGCGTTCAACCTGTAGCTCTGGTGTTAGGTGTCGCGAAGAGCGGCTCATTTCAACACGGCATCCAGCGCGGGCCAAACAGGCCCCCCAATCGGTCAGGCTGTACTCGACCTTCGGTGGAACTGGCAATGCACGATGCGGCGTACGATCCGCCATTCTCCAATCTGGCACAGCTGCTGGATCAGCAACTTCTGCGAGCTGGGCCTTGAACGTCGATCGATGATTGTGGCGTTACGCTTATAACGGGATAATGATACTAGCCGCTGGCTGGGCGCCTGGAGACGCATGACTTTCCCGCCTCCCGAGTGCGTCAGTAGATCAGTACCGATGAACGTTGAACGCCAACGAGAAAGGGCGTGCCAACCTGATCTCGAACCAGGGCTGCCTCGAGCTCCCGGGGATCTATGGTGACTACTTGTCTGCTCAAGCTGGCGGTGCCCACACCAGGCAGCTCGATCGTCGTAGAGATGCGGCGATAGGCAACAAAAAGACAAGTCGTCGAGACTCACATCGACCGTTTGAACCCGGTACGTGCCAGCCGGCTGGACTGCGCCAATGTCCGCAAGCGAGAAGGGATGCGAGAATGTCACCGACATGCGCGTCATTCGCCCTGCCATATCGATATTCCAGTTGGATTTTCTAGGCTCAGAGGTTGACCGTCCGATACGGAAACGCAGTGGGTGCGGGTAAAGCGACAATAGGAAATAGTTCAGAACGCGAAGACTCAAGCTTCGTCTCCGATCACTAAAGGATAGCGAACGAGTGGAGAAATTCGGAATGTACTCATATGACAGATGCCAAGGAGGTATCAGGCGACCACCCCGCGGTGGATGCTGATCCCGTCAACCTGCTCTCAAAGCAGTCTCACAGGGCACTTGCCGGTTCAGCACATTGTGCACGCCTTCGAGAGCCATCAACCGGCTTACGGCTTCTTCTCGAGTCCAACGACAAACCGCGCTGGAATGTCGAGTGTCCATCTGACGCCGTTTGGCGGGAACTCATGTGTCGACTTACCCGCGAGAGCCCTAGCCGTTGCGTGCTGGATGACCTTCTGACCGAACCCTCGGCGGGTGGGCTCTGTCACGATCGGACCGCCCGACTCGCGCCAGGTCATACGCAAACGTCGCTGTCGACCGCTGCTCACGAGCTCCCACCGCACGTCAACCTTGCCCTCCGGAACAGAAAGCGCCCCATACTTCGAGGCGTTGGTCGCCAGTTCGTGGAGCGCCAGCCCGATGTTGCGCGCGGCGTCCGCATCAAGGTCAAGCGACGGCCCGCGGAACGAAGTCTGGGCCCCATAGAGAACACCGAATGGCGTCAGCACCGAGCGTATCAGTTCGTCGACACGCGCTCCGCGCCAATCATTGGAGATGAGAAGATCAAGGGAACGGCCAAGCGCTCCCAAGCGGCTGGAGAAGCGTACATCGAACGCCTCGCCCGCCGTCGTGTCGCGCGCGGTCTGACGCGCGATCGATTGAACGACGGCGACCAGATTCTTGATCCGATGATGAAGTTCCTCCGTTACGAAGCGGAGCCGTTCATTTTCCCGCATCATTATCGCGGAAGCTGTCGATGCGCTCGCTGCGGTCGAGATCGGCGCGGCGAATTGATGTTGGAGCGTCATAGGAGTTCCCCTTTTGCACGCGGCGCAGTCCGGCGCACCGGAACGGCCATACCGAACGGGTAGATGATCTGAAGGGCTTGATCGCAAGCCCGGCAGGGCCGTCGCGTCCGCTGGAGCGTATGGCCAATCGCAGGCTAAGCGAGGAGGAGAAGGATCGTGCAGACTCGGAACTTACCTACGCTCACACCGGGCATCCGCCACGCACCTCGGGAGGGCGCCAAAAACAGCCCCATTTCGTGACGATTTGTGAAGCCATGGCTGGACCGCGAGCAGGCGTAAACGGATGCTTAAGCATCACGCAGAGGCATCGGCCCGGAGCGACGGGGCAAAGCTCCGTTTGTCCTGCATCAACCGCGCACGTCGCTAGATTGTGATATGATTTAATCAGTCCTTGCGGGTTCCCCGTGGGCACCAGCGTCAAGGAATGCAAACTGATGACTGGACGCAGTGCGCGAAAGGCCGTCCGAGCTCAGCCGCAGGCGAAAGGAGCTCCACCACCGTCGCGAGCACGTGCTGGCTTCCCCGTCGTTGCACTGGGAGCTTCGGCGGGCGGGCTGGATGCGTTCGGTCGGTTCTTTGATGCGATGCCGGCCGACAGCGGCATGGCCTTCGTGCTGATTCAGCATCTCGATCCCACCCATCAGAGCCTGATGGTCAACCTGCTGACCGGCCGCACGCCGATGAAAGTTCTGCAGGCGACCGACGGTATGCCGGTCGAGCGTGGCCACGTCTATCTCATTCCCCCGGGCGCCGCGTTGGCGATCGAGAACGGCACCCTCAATCTATCCGCACCGCTGGAGCGCCATGGGGCGCGCATGCCCTTCGACTTCTTCCTGCGCTCGCTGGCGCTGGAGTGCGGGGAGCGTGCCATCTGCATCATCCTGTCCGGGACGGGCACCGACGGCAGCCTTGGATTGAAATCGGTGAAGGAGAAAGGTGGCCTCGTCATCGCGCAGGATCTGGAGGAGGCCGCCTTCGATGGCATGCCGCGAAGCGCCGTTCTGACGGGCAGCGCCGATTTCGTGTTGCCGGTGGCAAAGATGCCGGAGGCGCTCCTCCAGTACGCGCGCCAGGACTACGTCAGGGACGCAGGCAGTGGCCCGCAGCCCAGCGACTCCGTCCAGGCCGTGTTCGCCGATATCATCGATCTGCTGGCCGCCCAGACCGCGCATGATTTCTCGCTCTACAAGCACGGCACGCTTCAACGCCGTATCGAACGGCGCATGGCCATGGCGGGCATCGAGACCAGTGTGCGCTATTTGGAGCGCCTGCACGGAGATGCCAGCGAGCGCGAGTTGCTCGCTAAGGACCTTCTCATCAATGTGACCTATTTTTTCCGCGACCCGGCCGCCTTTGACCTCCTGGCGGAGACCGTAATTCCCGATCTCGTACGGCAACAGACATTGGACCGACCCCTGCGCATTTGGGTGCCCGGCTGCAGCACGGGTGAAGAGGCGTATTCGATCGCAATGCTCTTTCTCGAGCAGATTGCAGCCGCAAAACGCAATATCAAACTGCAGGTGTTCGCCTCTGACATCGACCCGGACTGCGTGGCTTTTGCCCGCAATGGCATCTATCCGGAATCGATCGAGGCCGACGTGACGCCGGCCCGGTTGGCGCGTTTCTTCACGAAGGAAGATAGCAACTATCAGGTCATTCGCGAGTTGCGCGAGGCCGTGGTGTTCACGGGGCAGAACCTGCTGACCGACGCACCGTTCTCGCGTCTCGATCTAGTCTCCTGCCGCAATCTCCTCATCTATCTGAGCCCGGAGGCGCAGAAGAAATGTCTCTCGCTCTTCCATTTCGCCCTGCGCGATGGGGGAATACTGTTCCTGGGGTCTTCCGAAACCGTCGGCAGCGAGTCGGATCGGTTCGCGCCGATCAGCAAAAAGCACCGAATTTATTGTCATATCGGTCGCAGCCGGCCGGGCGAGGTCGAATTTCCACAACGCCCATTGAGCACGGTCCGCTCGCCGGTGAAAGGCCCGCCGCAACCGCTGGTGCATCGGCGTGCTGGCTTTAGAGAGTTGTCGCAGCGAACCTTGCTGGACGCCTATGCACCGGCGTCTGTCCTGATCAATGCCAGGGACGAGTGCCTTTATTGCTTCGGACCGGCAGACAGCTATCTGAAGGTGGCCTCGGGTGACGACACCCGCGTTCTCGCCATGGCGCGTGACGGACTGCGCGCCAAACTAAAATCGGCGATCGAACGTGCGAGACTGGATCGTGCGCCGGCTACCGTCATCGGAGGGCACGTCAAGCGCAATGGCTGTTCGATCGCGGTGAGTATTACCGCGCGCCCGGTCGAGAGCGATGGGCAGGCCCTGGTGCTTGTCAGCTTTGTTGACGCGGCTGAGCCTGAGGCGCCGGTTTTCATTCCGGCTGAATCGATAGCAGATGCATCGCGCTTCGCTCAGCTCGAGCAGGAGCTCGAAGCGACGCGCGAGGACCTGCAGTGCGCCATTCGCGATCTTGAGATCGCGAATGACGAACAGAAGGCCATCAACGAAGAAGCTATGTCCGTCAATGAGGAATTCCAGTCAACCAACGAGGAGCTGGAAACGTCCAAGGAGGAGCTGCAGTCCCTCAACGAGGAGCTTACGGTCCTCAACAGTCAATTGCACGAGACGATCGAGCAGCAGCGCGCAACATCGAACGACCTCCAGAATATTCTCAACAGCACCGATGTCGCGACCCTGTTCCTGGACAGCGACCTCAATATCCGGTTTTTCACGCCGGCTGCGAAATCGCTGTTCAACGTTATCGCCTCCGACGTCGGACGGCCGCTTTCCGACCTGACGCGTCGCTTCGAGGACAATGATCTCGTGACGGATGGGCGAACGGTGCTGGAGAATCTTGCCCCGATCAGACGCGAGGTAAGAGGCCACGATGGCGGCTGGTTCAATCGCGGCATGCTGCCCTACCGCAGTGACGACAGCAGCATCGAGGGCCTAGTGATCACGTTTGCCGGGATTTCCGAGATCAAGGCCGCCGAACGAGCGCTGCAGGCAGCCAAGTCCGAGGCGGAGCGGGCCAACGTCAGCAAGTCGCGGTTTCTGGCGGCTGCAAGCCATGATCTGCGCCAGCCCCTGCAAACCATCAGTCTGCTCCAGGGGATGCTCGAAAAGCGGACCCACGACGAGGCGACCTTGAAGCTGGTTCACCGTCTCGATGAGACAGTGGCCGCAATGTCCGGTCTGCTCGATACCCTGCTCGACATCAACCAGCTTGAGGCCGGGATCGTACGCCCAGCGATAGTCGATTTTCCGATACTGCGCTTGCTCGATGAGATGAGAGCTGAGTTCGCCTATCACACGGTCAGGAAGGGCCTCGACTTGCACGTTGCCCCAAGCAGTCTGACCGCGCGCAGCGATCCTGGCCTTTTGGCACAAGTCATCCGCAATCTGCTCTCGAACGCGGTGAAATACACAAACGAGGGCAAGATCCTTCTTGGTTGTCGACGCAGCGGCGCCAACCTCCGCATTGAGGTCTGGGACACGGGCCCAGGCATCCCGGAACTGGAGCTTCAGGCGATCTTTGAAGAATTTCGCCAACTCGACAATCCGGCACGCGAGCGAAGCAAGGGTCTCGGTCTCGGTCTTGCGATCGTCCAGCGCCTAACCGACCTGCTTGAGCACAAGATCGACGTCCGCTCACGCGTTGGAACGGGCTCCGTCTTCAGCATCGAGGTGCCGCTTGGGCGGGCCGAGCGGGCTGAGCCGACGCCTCCGCATCGCCGGGAGACCGAGGAGGGCAGGCCCTCACGCGGCACCATCCTGATCGTCGACGACGATCCAGCTGTCCTGGAGATGCTCGAACTGCTCTTTAACGAGGATGGTCATCGCACGATCACTGCTGCAGATGGGCACAAGGCGCTGGAATTGATCCGTCAAGATGCGTCCGCACCGGATCTGGTCATTGCGGATTACAATCTGCCGAATGGGCTCAACGGGATCGAAATCGTGTCAAGTCTGGAGAGACGGTTTCATGGCGCAGTCCCGGCGATCATCCTGACGGGGGATATCTCCACCGAGAGCTTGCGCGAGATTACCAGGCACGGCTGTATGCACCTGAACAAGCCGGTGAGGGCAAAGGAGTTGACCCGTCTTGTCCAGCATCTCCTTGCCAAAGCGAGCTCCGCTGCTCCGAAGTCTGTCCAGCAACGGCCTACAAGCCAGTCCACCGTATTTGTTGTCGACGACGATCGCGCTGTGCGCGAGGCGATGGGCGATCTGCTGCGCGAGAGCGGGTATGCGGTGGAGCTATTTGCCGATGGACCGGCCTTCCTTCACGCCTGTCGTCACGGCCGCAAAGGATGTCTTCTGGTAGACGTGCTCATGCCCGGCATGGGCGGTGTCGAGCTGGTCGAGCATCTCAAAGCCGAGGGCCACGATTTGCCAGCTATCATGATTACAGGCAGCGGCGCGGTGCCGATGGCCGTTCAAGCCATGAAGGCCGGCGCTGTGGATTTCATTGAGAAGCCGGTTGGCAACGAAGAGCTTCTCGCCAGCGTCAAGCGCGCACTCGATCAACAGCACGACTCCACCGCATTGTCCGTGCGTCGGGAGACGGCCGCGCGCAGTGTTGCCGCCCTGACCACGCGTCAGCGTCAGATTTTGGATCTCGTCCTGGCTGGCTATCCGAGCAAGAACATCGCCGCCGATCTCGGTATCAGCCAGCGCACGATCGATAACCATCGTGCGGCTATCATGAGGAAGACCGGCTCCAGGTCTCTTCCGGCGTTGGTCCGCACGGCGCTCGCTGCTGTCGGGAAAGACTGAAAGGTCTGTTCGGAGGATTGGGCACGCCTTCCGAACGCGAATAACCCGAACGGAAAGTTCGGGTTAGGCACCGTACCGACGACTGGCGCAGTAATTTGTGGGACGGCCTCAGGCAACCCTTCGCACGAAGCTGATGAGGACGAGTAGAACAACCGCTCCAGCGGTGGCAGAGACGATCTGCCCGGTGACGTTGCTGCCCGGAAACAACCCAAGCCGCGGCAGCAACCAGCCGCCCAGAAGGGCGGCAACAATGCCGACGACGATATTTCCAAGGAGGCCAAAGCCGTAACCCTTGACGATGACGCCTGCCAAGAATCCCGCAACTGCGCCGATGAGCAGCAAGATCAATAGAGCTTCAGCTTGCATGCTGGTTCTCCTGTTGCTTGTTTGGCATCTGACAGCAGGTGCTGTCTGAGGTTTTTTCCGGGGGGGGCGATCACCTGCATGTCTGATGACTCGCTCGGACCAGCCCACGCCAGCGCGTTGGGTAATAGCTACGTCCAGGAGGACGCGGACGCCAGCATCGGAAAATACTCAGACAGGTGTAAGCCACTAAGGAACCTGGCTTCACTATCGTCAGGTCTCAATAAGCTGCCGTACCGCATAGTCGGCCGCATCATCGAACGGCTTCAAGATCACGCTCGCTCCCTGCCGCAGGAGATCCTCGGTTTCCGCTACCGTCTGCACCGACAGGAATACCTTTCCCTTGTAACTTGCTGACTGCAGACCGTGCAGGAGACTGAGCTGCGGGTCGGCTTCTGTCAGCGCCCCCCGCTCTCGTGGGATAGCCGAGACCACCGCCTTCACATTCAAAAGTTCAAGGCTGGCGACGAACTCCGGATCGGTGGCATCACCATAGGCAGCATCCATTCCGAAGCGCCGCCAGCTCTCGATGGCCTCTGGATCGAAATCGATACCAAGCACCCTGAACCCTTTTTTCTTCAGGCGCTCTCCGATACGGTGGCCATACCGGCCAAGGCCAAACACGATAAAATCATAGCTTCCGCCAAGCGCGCTGTCTTTGGCGCCCTCATCTTCACGGTAGGGCCTTCTTCGCTCGAAAATGCCTAATAGCGGCTCGCAGAGTTCATATAGCTTGTGCGACCACGTGATCATGTAAACGGAGATGGCAATGGTTACGAGACCGACGAGTGTGACGAGGCCCATGGCCTCGTTCCCCACATGGCCGAGTGTGATTCCCATGGCCATGAATATGAGGGAGAACTCCGAGATCTGTGCGACCGTAAGCCCGGCGAGGAAGCCGGTGCGCTTGCGGTACCCCATGTAGCCCATGATCGCGAGAACGATTAGCGGATTTCCGATCAGGACGAAGAGCGACAGCACGATCGCCGGGCCGATCTGGCCTCCCAGTGTCGACAAATTCAGGGACGCGCCAAGATTGATGAAAAAGAAGAGCAGCAGAAAGTCACGCAGGCTGCTCAATCGCGAGACGATCGCCTCGCGGTATTGTGTCGAGGCAAGAGACACGCCCGCGAGCAGGCCGCCGAGTTCCTTGCCGAAGCCCAGGGCGTCACCGACCGCCGCGAGACCCGCTGCCCAGCCTACTGCAAATATCACCATGAGCTCTGGCGAGCGCGAGATCAAATTCAAGAGCGGATCAGCGAGAAAGCGGATGAACAGCATCACTGAGAGAATCATTGCCGCGCCGCCGACGAACACGAGCGACACATCGAGAAGGGAACCGGCGTCTTCGCCCAGACGAACCCCGAAGGCGGATAGTGTGACCATCGCCAAGACGACGAAGATGTCCTGCACGATCAGGAAACCAAGCGCGATCTTGCCGTGCAGCGCCCCGATCTCCTGTTTGTCCGACAGAAGCTTGACGATGATGATCGTGGAGGAGAACGTCAGCGCGACGGCTATATATAGAGATGTCTGCCCGTCGATCCCCAACGCAAGGCAGATGAGAAAGCCAAAAAAGGCCGTAAAGGTTACTTGGCCAAGGCCGGTGGCAACGGCCACCTTGCCGAGACTTCGCACAAGGCCGATATCCAGCTTGAGCCCAACAAGGAAAAGAAGCACCGCGATCGAAATCTGGCTGAGCGTTTCGATGAAGTGCGTCGAACGCACAATGCCCAGGACGTCCGGCCCGGACAGGACGCCGACGGCAATAAAAGCGACAACCAGTGGCTGGCGGGCAAGTAGGCCTAAAAGTCCAACGGCCGACGCGAGCAGAATAAGAGTGGCAATCTCATAGAAGATGCTTGCAAAGCTGGTTTCCATACAGCCAGTGCCCTCAATATGACCCGGACCAGATTGTCGTCATCGCGATCGTACCCTTGTCTGGTGCGTCAATCATCCACGGGGGAATCAAGAGGCGTGGTGCCCATTTGATCCAAGTCGATCTGACGGGAGGGGTTTCGGCGAAAGTGTGACTGCCGGCGCCTGGAACGCAGCGCTCACACGACCCCCAACGACCGCAGTAGGATCACGGCAATCGTGATCGGTGCGAGCGTGCGGATCGACCATAGCCACACGGCACCGAGCCACGTGTCGCCGAAATCTGCATCTGCCAACGTGCGTAACCTCTCGATCCGCCACCCGACCAACACCGCGACCAGCAGTCCACTCAAAGGAAGAACGAAGTTGGAGACGGCTTGATCGATGTTGTCGAGGATCGGTTGCCCCAGCAGTTTCACCTCGGCGAGCATTCCGTAGCTCAGTGCCGAGGGCACACCGAGGGCCAGAACTATGGCCACGATTGCCCACGAGCCCCGGTTGCGCGCCAATCCCATCCGATGGCTCGCGCACGCGACCGCGACTTCGAGCAGCGAGATCATGGACGTCAATGCAGCCGCCGACAGAAGGAAGAAGAAGATGGGTCCGATAAAGGTGCCGCCAGGGAGCTGGAGCAGGATCTGAGGAAAGACGACGAATGCCAAGCGTGGACCCGCCGCGGGGTCGCCACCAAGCGCAAAGACGGCCGGGAATATCGCGAGACCGGCTACAATGGCGAATACAGTGTCGCCGGCGGCGACCGTCGCCGCCGCGCCCGGAATGCGCGTCGATGCCGATAAGTATCCGCCATAGGTGACGAATACCGCCATGCCGAGGCCGAGCGAGAAGAAGGCCTGCCCCAGTGCCGCAAGATAGAGGCTTGGACGTCCGAACGCACTCCAGTCGGGGGCAAGCAGAAAGCGAACGCCAGCACCCGAACCGGGCAGCGTAAGGGAGAAGACAGCGAGTCCGAGCACGATCAGACCCAGCAGCGGCATCAGCACAAGGTTTAAGCGCTCGATACCCTTCTGGATTCCGCCAGCGACAACAACTCCGGACACGATCAGAATGAGCGCCTGCCAAAACAGCGGCTCGAAATCGTTGGAGATAAAGCCTTCGAAGTAGGCTCCGTACTTTTCACCCGCGTCCTGCCACAAGTCGCCCGACAGCGCGCCCACGAAATAGCGAACCGCCCAGCCCGCAATAACCGAGTAGTAGCTCAGGATCAGCAGAGCGCCGCCCACCATGATCCAGCCGATAAGGCGCCAGCGTGTACTGCCGCCTGCAACCTCGAATGCCGTCACCGTATCGCTTGCGCCCCGTCGGCCGATTGACAGTTCAGCAATCACCAGCGGCAGCCCGATGAGGGCCACGAAGAAGAGATAGGTCATCAGGAAGACACCGCCGCCATTTTCGCCGGCGACGTACGCAAAGCGCCAGATGTTGCCGAGCCCGACCGCGGCTCCGATCGTCGCAAGTATGAAGCCGGACCTGGATTTCCACTGCTCGACCACCCCCTAACCTCCATATCGCTTCAAATTCTCAATCCTCTACTGCCATCATCGCGGTCTCATTGCCCTCCGTATTGGCTGCCCGCCGAATGTACCAGCCTACCTGAGGCTCCTACAGAACTGGCGACAGTACAGCAATGGAAGTGCCGCATCCCACGCACGAGGACTGGCAAGATCACTACGAGGTGCAGAAACCGTATGGCTTATCTGCCTATGGGCACCTGCCATCAGAAGCCAGCGTGCGCCGCGTGAAGATCGCCTTCGCGTCCTCCTGCCCGCATCAGGTGACCTTCGCCATCGCCCAAGACAGGCTGCGAAGAGCCGCGGCCTGAGCCGCCGTCGCCACCCCGATCGCAACTTCAAACAAAGGAACATTGTCGGGTCTGCACACGCCGCTCCCAGCGGTGTCGATGGATCATCGCCGAAGCAGATCCGCCATGTGTCATCGACAAACCGAGCGCCCACGGACGGGCTTCATGAGAAGGGCGGGCTAGCAGGTTCGTTGCAAGAGTCAACGAAATGAGCGAGTTGGTCCCGCCCAATGTCACGGCCCAATAGCTGATGAGCTCGAAGGCAGACAGCGCCGGAAGCTCGAATTGTCTACGGTTGCGTCTTCGATATGATCGATAAAGGCATCCATTGGATTATTCCCTTTTGTGATCCTAGAACATTGAGGTACCGCCTTCGCCAAGACGACGCAGACCCTAATCAGTATGAGCGCCTAGCGTCGCAAATCGCACGTGCACCGCCCCCGTAGGGTTGGTACGTGCAGGTTGCGGCGTCGAACGAACGAAAGCGACTGGCGCATATGTCGACGATGCAGGAATCTCCCGAAGCAGTTGCCGCTCGTGCGATCCGCGGCAGAGAAGACGTGCTGATGTTTGGACGCAGTTCGCACATACGTCGTGGACCCGTGTAGGGCTGATAGGTGCAATCGGAGGCTCGGAATGACGCAAAGGCCGCGGCGCATGCCGTTACATCGCACTGAGTAGTGTCGTCCTCAGATGTCTCCACCTCGGTGGCGTCAGTTTCCGGCGGGGGTGGCGACTTCCGGTTCATTTCGGGTGTCGCCTCGGTTACGAAATCTCGCCAGATCGTTGCCGGCAGCGAGCCACCCGTCACGTTTTTCATCGGGGCGCGGTCATCGTTGCCGACCCAGACACCCACCACCAGATCGCTGTTGAAGCCTACGAACCACGCGTCGCGATAGTCCTGGCTTGTGCCCGTCTTGCCAGCGGCAGACCCATCGGTTAGAGCTGCGCCTCGCCCAGTGCCCGATGACACGACACGCTCGAGCAGTTGTGTCAGTTCCTGTTTATGACCGAGTTCTTTGATGGGACCGGAGGGCGCTGACAGTCGTCGCAGACCTCCGCCTTCGACGCCAAAAGCAGATATGCCCCATGGTTGGAGCCGCGCCCGTCCCGCACGGACGGATGCAAACGCCGATGTGAGATCGAGCAGCGATACCTCGTTGGTACCAAGGGCCATGCTTGGCACTTCCGCAAGAGGAGAGGTAAGACCCAATTCGCGCGCTGCGCTTACGACATTGGCGAGCCCTACATCAATGGCCAAACGGATCGCGGCGGAATTTGTCGAGTGGGCGAATGCGTCGGCAAGAGTAAGTCGGTCGAACACTGCGCCGCCGTAGTTCTCGGGTCGCCAAGCTTTGATCGCAACCGGTGAGGCATCGATCACGTCGTCAAGGCGATAACCTTGTCGCAGGGCTGCATAATAGACGAAGAGCTTAAACGCCGATCCGGGCTGCCGGCGAGCGTCGACGGCCCTATTGAACTGGCTTTCCTCGTAATCCCGACCACCGACCATTGCAACCACGGCGCCGTCGGGACGCACCGCGACCAATGCTGCCTGGGATGCACCAAGGCGATTGCCATCGCGGTCGAGACTCTCCTGTACAACGCGCTGCGCAATGCTTTGGAGACGGGGCTCGATTGACGTGCGGACGCGCATTGGTCGTGTCGTAGTTCCCGCCATCTTGGGATACTCATGCTGCGCAATCCAGTCGGCGAACCAACTCGCTGCCGGCGCCGTTCGTTTCGACATTTGGATTGTAGCCGCCTGGGATTTGGCCCGCTCCGCGGTTGAGGCCACGATCATCTTTGCTTCGACCATCGCGTCAACAACCACAGCAGCACGACGCTGGGCCGCATCGGAATTGGCTAGGGGATTGTAACGCGTTGGCGCCTGAATGAGACCAGCCAGCAAGGCGGCTTCGGCGAGATCGATGTCCTTTAGGCTCTTATCGAAATAGTGGCGGGCAGCCGCGGACATGCCATAGACGCCGGCGCCGAGGTAAACGGAATTCAAGTAACGTGTGAGGATCTCATCCTTGCTGAGCCGCGTCTCCAGCCAGAAGGCCAGCAGGGCCTCACGAAACTTCCGGCCGAAGTTGCGTTCGTTGCCCACGAGCTGCAATTTGGCGAGCTGCTGCGTTATGGTGCTGCCGCCTTCTATGATGCCGCCGGCCGACCAGTTCACATAAGCCGCGCGAGCGACGCCGCGAAAGTCGACGCCGTGATGGTTGAAGAAGCGTCGGTCCTCGATGCTGAGCACGGCTTTCACGAGGACATCCGGAATGGCATCGCGTGACACGGCGTCACCGAGGGCGCCCACTCGGCCTATCGGGGTGCCATCGGCGGCCTCCACGAGGATTGACGGTCCGTCAAATGACGCTCGGGCCTGCAACGGTATACCGTTCAGCACCCAGAGCATGGCGCCGGCAGCCGCTAATAGAACAACCACCGCGCCGATAATTGCTGCTTTGAAAACAGGGAGGGAGCAAAAGAGCAACCTTGCAACGCGACGGGTCGAGAGGCCTAAGTCAGCCGCGAGGGCGCTTGCCAATTGTCTTGCCGCACCTATCGTTCCTACAACGGGTTTGGCCGTGGGTCGGGACACGTCATCCATCGCACAAGACCTAATATGCTTACTGGGGCCTCGGCGGCGTGGCTTGCGTGGAAGCTAATCCCGCAACGTGTCGAGGAAGTTGATCGAGGACAACGACGGTCGTTCCGATCCCTACGCGTTCCGCCAGATCGGTAACGTGACCGTTGGTCATCCGGAAACAGCCGGACGACGTCGCCCGACCGATCGTGCGTTCGTTGTCAGTGCCGTGAATGCGATAGAGAGTGTTCCCTAAATAAAGTGCCTTGGCGCCAAGTGGGTTGCGAATGCCCCCCGTCATCTTTTCGGGAAGTCGCGGGTCGCGCTCGCGCATTTCGGCTGGCGGATGCCAGTCCGGCCAGTCGGCAATGCGGCTGATCCTCTCCGTACCGGTCCAGGTGAAACCTTCCCTTCCCACAGAGATGGGATAGACGAGCGCCTCGTGTGGGGATTGCACCAAGTATAGCCGACGGCCGGAGGTCTCGATGACAACGCTGCCGGGTGCATACGTGCTTTTGAAAGCAATTCGCTCCGGAGGGATGGAGTCGATTGATGGTCTCGGGCCGCCTTCAAGCAGCGCCGGCGCTCGGTCAAGCTCATTTGCGAAGGGACGCTCGAGCGGGACCCCTTCTCTAGGAGCAGGACTTTCACTTGGCCGGGCGACATATCCTGGCTGGTTCCAGGGCATCCAGTCCATGCGGTCTTGCGCGGCTGCCGTTTGAACGGCTCCCGAGAGTGCTGCCAAGGCAACCAACAGGCGGAACATCGAAACAACCCTCAATCTTTGTGACGGACCTCAGCGCGATGGCGCTGCGCATCAAGGGATGAACGCGCGCCGGCTGCCGAGGTTGCAGGCGGATCGTTTAGGTGCGTCGCGCGACCTCGATGAGCACACTGAAGAGGGCAATGCAGTGCAGCATGATCGGTGCGCACCTATCGACTGCGAGGCGGAACCACAAGCTGATGCGGCGCGTTGAGGTGCTGGTAGCTAATACTCGCCGCCGATTGGTGGCAGAGTTGCAATGCGCACCACAATCGACAAGCGATAGACGCGTGTGTTCGTGCTGACGGACCACCAAATTGGATCCCATTAAATGAAGATTGCGCAGATTGCTCCCTTGATGGAGAGCGTTCCGCCACGCCTCTATGGTGGCACCGAAAGAATAGCGAGCTACCTCACCGAGGCCCTTGTTGCGCAAGGTCATGACGTCACGCTATTTGCGAGCGGACAGTCTATCACCACCGCAAAGCTCGTCCCGTGCTGCGCACAAGCGCTCCGACTCAATCCTGCCGTACGCGATCCCATTCCGTACTATATGCTGATGCTCGACAAGGTGCGGAAGGCGGCGAAGCAGTTCGACGTACTCCACTTTCATATCGACCAGTTCCATTTCCCGATCTTCCATGAACCCGCCCACCGCACCGTGACCACTCTGCACGGCCGCCAGGATCTCACCGACCTCCAGCAGCTTTACATCGGCTTTCCGGATATGCCGCTGGTCTCGATCTCTAACGCGCAGCGTCTTCCCATCCCGGATGCCAATTTCGCCGGAACGGTATACCATGGGTTACCGACCGATCTGCTTGCCCCTACCCTAAATGGGCGTGGTGGATATCTTGCGTTCCTCGGCCGCATCTCGCCGGAAAAGCGTGTCGACCGCGCCATCGAGATCGCGCGCGCTGTCGGACTGCCGCTCAAGATCGCCGCCAAGATCGATCGCGTTGACGAACAATACTTTGTACAGCACATCAAGCCCCTGCTCGAGTTGCCCGGCATCGAATATATTGGCGAGATCGATGAGCGCCGTAAGAGCAAATTCCTGGGCGATGCCCGTGCGCTGATTTTTCCGATCGATTGGCCCGAGCCGTTTGGCCTAGTCATGATCGAGGCGATGGCGTGCGGAACGCCGGTTCTCGCCTTCCGCAACGGCTCCGTGTCAGAAGTCATCGACAGCGGCGTCACCGGCGAAGTGGTGGACAGCATCGCGGAAGCCATTTGCAAAATCGGCAGCGTCCTAGCGCTCAATCGCGGCAGAGTGCGGAGACGCTTCGAGCAGCGATTCTCGGCTGACCGAATGGCCCGCGATTATACGAAGATCTATCAGACTCTTATCCGGACTAGCGACACCCCCACCGAAACGTCTCACTCACCGACGAAATCCATCCAGCCTAGCGAAGCAATGCATTGAAGCGGCACACTGCAACGGAGGGCAGGCCAGAGTGAATGGTTCGGCAGACAACACGAACGGGAATCCGGCAGCAGGTGAGGCGCCGTTCTATATTCCGGCCATCAATCTCCCGGCGCGGCCCCAGAGGACCCTCAAGCACAATGATACCTTTGCCGTTTTCGACAGTCACGGCGATATCGGCTCGGCCAGCGGAGGCAATGACGGTCTGTTCCACTTCGACACACGCTATCTGTCCCACCTTGAGCTTCTGATCGACGGCGCGCAACCACTCCTGCTCGGTTCGGTCATCAAGGACGACAATCTTAACTTCTATGTCGATCTCACAAACCCGGACATCTACGTCGACGATGAGATCGTCCTTCTCAAGAACAGCGTGCACATCGGCCGCACCATGTATCTCTTCGCAGGCTCGCTGCGGGAGCGAATCACTCTGACCAACCATGGTTCCGAACCGGCGGAGTTCAGTCTGTCGGTCACTTTCTCCAGCGACTTCGCCGACATCTTCGAAGTGCGCGGCGTCAAGCGGGAACGCCGTGGAAGAGCGTGGCGGGAGATTCTCGGCAAGACCACCGTCGCGCTATCCTACATGGGTCTGGACGGCACCTTGCGGCAGACCGGGCTGAGCTTCGAGCCCGCGCCTGATCTATTGGTTGACAGTGCCGCCACGTATTCCGTGCAGCTTGCGCCCGGCGCCCGGCGCACCATGTTCGTAGCAGCCTCCAGCGGCGATATCTCGCCGGAATCTACGCAACCCTTTTTCAAGGGGCTTGTCGGGTTGCGCCGCGAGCACCAACAATTGACGCGCAGCATCACGACAGTGGAGACCTCGAACGACGTGGTGAATGAGATCCTGTGCCGTTCAATGGCCGATCTCTCCATGCTGGTCACGATCACGCCGCAGGGCCGCTATCCCTATGCGGGCATTCCCTGGTACTCGACGACCTTCGGACGTGACGGCATTATCACCGCACTACAGATGCTGTGGATAAACCCGGAGATCGCCGCCGGCGTTCTGCGTCGCCTTGCTCACCACCAGGCAACGCAGGAAGACCCACTCACGGATGCCAATCCAGGCAAGATCCTGCACGAGATGCGCGGGGGCGAGATGGCGGCTCTGCGCGAGGTCCCTTTTGAACTCTATTATGGCAGTGTCGATGCCACGCCTTTGTTCATCGTTCTGGCGGGATGCTACGCGGCACGCACCGGCGATTACGTCTTCATTCGCGAGCTTTGGCCGGCGATCGAGCGTGCGCTCTGCTGGATCGATGGGCCCGGCGATCCTGATGGCGACGGTTTCGTGGAATATATGCGCGCTGCATCGACGGGCCTGTCCAATCAAGGATGGAAGGACTCTTTCGATTCGGTTTTCCACGCCGATGGGAGGCTCGCCGAGGGCCCTATCGCGCTCGTGGAGGTGCAGGGCTACGTTTATGCCGCCAAGACACTTGCCGCGTCGTGTGCCCGAGCGCTTGGTCTTGCCGACCGCGCCGGCGAACTCGATGCGGAAGCAGAGAACCTGCGCCAGCGCTTCGAGCAGATCTTTTGGTGCGAAGACATTGGTACGTACGCACTAGCGCTAGACGGTGCAAAGTCGCCTTGTAAGGTGCGCACGAGCAATGCTGGGCAAGTCCTCTTCACTGGTATCGCCCGATCCGATCGGGCGCAACGTGTTGCTGCGGGATTGTTCGAAACCGCCTTTTATTCAGGCTGGGGCATCCGAACCGTGGCGCAGGGAGAAGCGCGTTACAACCCGATGTCGTACCACAATGGCTCCATTTGGCCCCATGACAACGCGCTCATTGCCCAAGGGTTGGCGCGGTACGATCGCAAGGGCGGGATCAGTCTCGTGTTCGAAGGTTTGGTGCGGGCCACAACGTACCTGGATGAACGGCGCCTGCCCGAGCTCTTCTGCGGCTTTCGCCGCCGATCAGGACGCGGGCCTACCGTCTATCCTTCAGCATGTTCTCCTCAGGCGTGGGCGAGCGGCGCACCGTTCTCGATACTGCAAGCTATGCTGGGTCTGGAGTTCGATCGAGCCGCGGGAAGAATCGTGCTCATCAACCCCACCGTCCCTGCTTTCGTCGGCGATATCACGATCCGCAATCTTCGTCTCGGGGACGCCACTACTGACTTTACCGTGCGGCAGGACGGGGGAGCCATATCCTTGCAGGTCCTGCGGGCAACCGCCGGGCTGCAGGTGTCGCTCGTTTTTGACCCTTCTACCTAGACCCTATGTTCGCTGTTCAATGCAATGCGAGCCCGTCTGTGCACTTTCGCGCCACCGCCTCTTAAAGCGCGCATAGAGATTCCCTGTAGCCAAACAATAGTGAGCGCACCTCAACAGAAGAAATACTCGCTGTCGAGCAGGCGGCGCAAGTCAAAGGCCCCGCCGCATGGCGGAAGGTCAAGCAGTCTCCCCTTCGCCTCGACGTCGGTTAGCACTTTCAGCAGCCTCGCGAAACGCTTCCAGCGATCTCGCCTCATGGCAGCGCACGAAGCCGGACCGCACGCACTGGCTGATGATATCCATGTCCGGTGCCAGCCCACCGACGCAGTCGTGGATGGCCAACATGTCGGCGACACCTTTCGCCTCGGCCTCCACGACGGCGAACATCAGCGCGGTAGCATCGAGGGCTCGAACGAAGTTAGGCGCCACACCCTTGTCTGCTGTCATGGCGTCGAACTTGGTTTGGTCGTTTATGGCAACCGAACGGTGCTCTTTCACTGCAAGCCTACTAGAGCCTAATTGATTGCCCCGGCGTCTCCGCCCATTGAGCTATCGCCGAATGTTGGTGACGACCTAAGGGTTCAGGCGGCGGCTTGGGGCTGACGATCGGCGGTTTGCACGACCTCCAACCCATCCTTGAACTTCGCACCGAACACGACCTTCGGCAACTGGTTGTGTCCGTCGAGGCGGCGCCAGCTTTTCTGAGCGGCGTCGACCAGTTTGAAGACCATGGCGAGCGCCGTCGCATTCGACAGGCAGCCCTTCGATCGGATGGTGCGGTGACGCACGGTGGCGAAGGTACTCTCGATCGGGTTCGACGTGCGCAAGTGCTTCCAGTGCTCGGCGGGGAAGTCGTAGAAGGCGAGCAGCGCGTCGCGATCCTTGTCCAGGCAATCTGCGGCTCTGTCGTATTTCAGCTGGTAGCTTTCGATGAAGGCGTCGAAGGCCGCCTTGGCCTCATCCCGTGTTTCGGCCATCCAGATCTCCTGCAGCGACCGCTTGGCTTTGGGCTGCTGGCTCTTCGGAAGCTTGTTGAGCACGTTCGCAGTCTTATGGACCCAACAACGCTGTTCTCGTGTCGTCGGCCAGATCTCGCCGAGCGCCTTCCAGAAGCCGAGGCCACCGTCGGCGATAGCGAGCTGCGGGGCACCGGCGAGGCCGCGACGCTTGAGATCAAGGAGCAGTTCGCGCCAGTCCTGCGCGCTCTCACGCGCGCCGTCCGTGAAGCCGATCAACTCCTTCCTGCCCTCCGGCGTCGCGCCGATCAGAACGAGGATGCATTGTTTCTCGTCCTCCAGCCTCGCCTGCAAATAGATGCCGTGGGCCCACACGTAGACGTATCGACGTGTCGACAGATCGCGCCGCTTCCAGCGATTGTGCTCGTCGGTCCAGGCCTCCTTCAGCCGGGAGATCGTGGCCGCTGACAGCCCCGGAGCATCCTTGCCGAGCAACGCCGCCAGCGCTTCCTCGAAGTCGCCGGTCGAGATGCCCTTGAGGTAGAGGATCGGGATCAGCACCTCCAGGCTTTTCGAGCGGCGGGCATAGGGCGGCAGGATCGTCGGGGTGAAGCGGAGGCGCTCGACATCCCCGGCAGCGGCTCCACGGTCACGCACGCGTCATGGCGAAGCCATGCTCCGCATGGACGCTGACGCACAGGGACAGGCCCTATCCCGGTCATCACCTCACGTTCGGGCAGATGGCCATGGCGCACGATACGCTGATGCCCGTCCCTGGTCTTGAGGTCGGCATGCTTGCCGAGGAACTCGGCGACCTCAGCCTCTACGGCTTGCGCCAGAAGAGCACGGGCGCCGTTGCGAAGAACTTCTGTCAACGGGTCAGAGAACGACCCTGGCTGGACGAGCTGGACGACGGTATCGTTGGTCACGGCGTATCACTCCTTTGCTGGAGAAGTGGAGGCGTCGAACACCCCCACGATACGCCGCCTTCATCCTTTCATGCCGTCACCAACTTCCGCGCATAGCTCCCGCCCATTTTTTGGCCGGACTGCTAGGGCGCCGCCGTCAGCCAAGCGGCCTGAAGACCACCGCAACCGCGGTTCTCTCCGGCTTTCGATTACCCACAAATTCCAACAGGCGACTTGAATGCAATGACTCACGTGTGATTCCTTTCAGAGCACCTGATTCGGGACCGAGGGGGTGCACTGATGCAGACGGCAACGCCGGCGAGGGATGAGGCGTGCGCGTTTGGTGGCAAGATCGAGACGTGGGTCGAGGACGAGTGCACCGCGTGCGTGTTCAAGGATTTGCGGCTGAAGCGGCGCTTTGTTGCGCTCCTGAGCAGCATCGCACGCACCATCGGCGGCAGCATCCCCTTCGTCTGTCAGGATTGGGCAAATACCAAGGCGGCATACCGCTTCTTGTCCAATGAGCGCGTCAGCGAAGCAGACATTCTGGCAGGGCATTTCAATGCGACACGCGATCGTTTTGCTGCGACCGACGGCCTTGCTCTAATCCTGCACGACACGACGGAGTTCTCCTATCAGCGCGAGAATACGGACGCCATCGGCGTGACGAAAGCGATCAACAGCGGCCGAGACAAGGCCGGTCGCCTGCGCGAACATACGGTGTGCGGGATCTTGATGCATTCGAGCCTGGTCGTCACGTTGTCGGGCTTGCCGCTCGGATTGGCCGCGATCAAATTCTGGACGCGCAAGAAGTTCAAAGGCACCCGAGCTCTCAAACGCAAGGTCAATCCGACCCGCGTTCCGATCGAGGAGAAGGAAAGCTACCGCTGGATCGAGAATGTGAGGCAATCGACGGACCTGCTGTCCGACCCAGAAAGATGCGTTCACATCGGTGATCGCGAGAGCGACATCTACGAGCTGTTTTGTGCGGCCCAGGATGCCGGCACACATTTCCTGGTGCGCACATGTGTCGACCGCCTTGCCGATGATGGCACGCGCACCGTCTCCGCCGCGATAAAGGAGGTGAGGCTGAAGGGCATCCATCGCATCGTGGTGCGTGACGACAAGGGCGAGCTGGACGTTGCCGATCTTGAGATCAGGTACGCTCGCATCCGCGTGTTGCCGCCGATCGGCAAGCAGAAGCGCTACCCCGCCCTAGACCTCGTCGTGATCCATGCCTGTGAACTCAGCGAGCCAAAAAACAGGAGGGCGATCAACTGGAAACTGCTGACCAACATGCCGGTATCGTCGCGCAAGGAGGCCATCGAAAAGCTCGACTGGTATGCCATGCGCTGGAAGATCGAGACGTTCCACAAGATCCTGAAATCCGGATGCCGAGCCGAGGACGCTAGGCTGAGAACGGCGAAACGCCTGACCAATCTGATCGCCCTCTACGGCATCGTGAGCTGGCGTGTGTTTTGGATAACGATCCTCGCGCGCGTGGCTCCACACCCCGCCTCCAGGCTCGTCAGATCTCACAATCTCCTTGCAAACCGGGGAGCGTCCATACATGGAACTGGCGACCACACCGCGCCGCCGTCACCCAAGCGGCCTGAAGACGACCGCACCTGCGGTTATCGCCGGATGCTTACTGCTGAGCTTACGGCTGCCACTTCTCCAGAAAAGTGACCAGTTCGGGCTCTTCGGCGACAGGCAGAACCACTTTCAGGTTGATCATTTGATGTCCGCGTTGTCCGGACTTACGGTTGCGGATGCCTCTGTAGCGCAGTCGCAGTGTGGTTTCGGTATTCGACCCCTTCGGCACTGTCACTGCCACGGGTCCGCCGATGGTCGGCACCTCGATCCGCGCGCCTAGCACCGCCTCCTTCAAGGTGACGGGGACCTCCACATGAATATTGTCGTCCTTACGATTGAAGAACGGATGCGAACCAGCGCCACGCTTGATATCCGTCCGCGATGATGCCGCCGTCCTCGACAGGAACCGGCTGAAGCGTTCCCGGTGGTACGAGATGGAACGCTGGTCGGCGTTATCTCACGCAGCGACCTTGTATCGGGTCCCTTGGCGAGGCGAGCGTTGGTCAGCCAATTGCAACGTCGGACGACGCGGCCTTGCAGAACTCAATATGGCAGGCGATCCGCCTACCCACTTCGTGCGGGAGAGCCGGAGTTGCGTCGGTCATCTGCGGATGGATGGAAGTCGATGGTCTCCGGTGCATTCGAGCCGCCGGTGATGACGAAGCTCATGGCTTGGTCGAAGGTCCAGTCCGTGAAGGTGAGCCTCTTGATCGGCACGATCTCGATGTAGCCCGAGGTAGGGTTCGGCGAGGTGGGCACATAGACGACGGCCAACTCCTCGGCCGTTGTCTTATCCTTCAAGATACGCGTGACGAGTCCTATGGTCTTCATCTCCGGTGAGGGAAAGTCGATGAGCACGACGCGACGCTCCCCTTCTGGCGAGTTTCCTGCCACTGTGAGAAAACGCTTGGTCGCTTGGTAGATCTTGTCCACGAAGGGGATCAAGCCGATCATTCCTTCGAAGAAGACGATCATTCGTTGACCTATTACGCGGCTCGCTGTCCAGCCCAAACCCCATAGGAAGCAGATGACCACGAGTGCCGCCAGGATCGACAAGAACGCCTCGTTCTGAAGCCAGGCGGCGAGCACGGGATGCTCGGGTGCCAGTGCTCGGGCGATCCCAGTGACCCAAGGACGGCCAATGCGCGAGAGCTGCCCGAACAGGAACTCGAGAATCATCCAAGTGATCGCCAAAGGAGCGGCCGTGATCACACCGATGAGAATGTAGCGTCCGGTAGACTTCACACGCTCAGATGTATCGGTCGTTGCCATGTCGATGAGGTCTCCACTCTAGAAGTCCCTGGGTTTGCGGGGCTACAGCATTGCTTCCAGTCATCGCCGACATCAAAATGAGCCTGTGATATGGGCAAGAATCAAGATCGAGATCAGCGCGACAATCGGGACTGCGTAGGCTACGACGAAGATGTCCTTATAAGCCTCGCGGTGGGTCATCTTACAGACCGACAACAAGGTGATGACGGCGCCGTTATGCGGGAGTGCATCGAGCCCGCCAGTAGCGATTGCGGTGATCCTGTGCAGCAGATCTCGATCGATGGCTACTGCTTGCCCGAGTTCGAGATAGGTTGCGCTGAGCGTCTGCAGCGCGATGCTCATTCCGCCGGATGCTGAGTCCGTGATGCCCGCCAGAATGTTGACGGAGGCAGCGAGTGAGATAAGCGGATTTCCGGGGGCCATGCCCAGCACGGTGTCAGGGATCATGCAAAAAGGCCGGTAACGAGGCGATCACGGCGCCGAAGCCAACGAGCGAGGCGGTATTGAAGGCGGGGTCGGTTGCTGCGTTTGCGCCATCGTCGAGCGTCTCCTTCAAGCTCCCCAGACGACGCTTATTGAGCACGGCCATGACCACAACGGCGATCATTCAGTCGGTTTGTCGTAGGAATGCTGCAGGACACCTACTGTCGGAGGTAAAGGCCATCAGCTGGCCAAGCGTCATGCCCGACCTCGGCATGGACGGCGGGCGGTCCTGGTGAGGCGGCGGCGAGGCGCTGGTGCCGGCGCTCGACACTCACCGGCACGAAACAGGCCCGTGATTTGTTAGTTCAGGCTTTCCCTAATCGCGCATGGCAAGTCCAGCGCGTAGGTGGTCGAGAGGACGTGGCGGCGCGCACCGGACCTTCTCCGCCAGGGCACCATCCTTGACTAAAATCGCCGCACTGGCCTTTCAATGGCGCGAGCTCGATCTTTGTGGATTGCACGCATAGCTATCCGCGCATCGCGGATCGCCTTTCGACCACAGCGAACAGTGCAGCTGCGGCAACGATGAGAATGACGAAGATCCAGCCCGCCGGGATCCCGCTGATACCGCTCAAGGTCACCTTGCCGAGCGACCAGACCGGCAGAATGGCGGACGTTACCCAACCAAACGAATAGGCGTAGATCATTGCGCCAAGCATCATGCCGAACGCGCCGGCCAGGGCGTGCAGACTTCCCGTTGCGACAGCGGCGGCGCCGGTGCCGGGGCAGTAGCCGTAGAGTACCATCCCGACGCCGAACATGCCGGCGCCGAGGACGACCGCCAGCATATTGGCGTCGCGCAGGTGGTACTTAGCCGCTCCCATGTCGACCAGCCAGAGAACGCCGACGCCTCCGACAATGATTGCGGTTATCATCACCTTGAGAACGGTAAAATCGCGCAATCGAAACTGGTTGATGATGACATTGTAGTCCGTGACCTTGCCGCGGTGGAGGAGCCAGCCGAAGGCAAAGCCGAAGATGACGGCGAGAACTAGTGCAGCGGTTCCGGTTATGGGAAACATGACACGATCCTAGGTCTCGGGTTCAGCGCGGGTTCGGGCGAACAGCAGCCAGGCGGTCAGCAAACCCGTGGCGAACATGACAACGAGAAAGGTCCATCCAACGAGTGCGAGCTGCAGGCCCTGTGATATACCGTTGCCGCTCGTGCAGCCGCCGGCGAGACGCGCGCCGTACATGGCGATCGTCCCTCCGAGGAAGGCCGCGGCGTACCGCTTCGTGATCGACGGTCCAAAGCGCTCACGCCAAACGGAAGGAACGGATTCGAGCTTCCACGTGCGGGCCACCAGGGCCGACACAAGCGCGCCGAGGAACGTGCCGACAAGGAAAAGAACACCGTAATTGAGTCTCAGAGGATGGCGGGCCCAATATGGATTCTGCGCGACAGCCTCAGAGCCGACGACCGGCGCTGCCAATCCGCCCGCAATTTCCGACATCGCCGTCGTGATCCCGATCGGGTTTGCGACGACGACGAAAACAACCCAGCTCAGCACGCCGATACCGGATCCTACGACGTATGGGCTCCAGTTGATGCCAGCCAGGATCAATCCGGATTGCGAAGTCGAATGATGAGTTGTGGCCATGTCGAGCCCCTGAATACTGCAAGTGCAATTCTGCTGCACTTCCGCCTCGCACCAGAAGTGATGTTCAGGGGTTCCCTAATTCTTCTGCCCCGTGACCTCTTCCCACTTCGCTCCGAGCTCCTTTTTGATTTCATCGATTTTCTTCCATGCATCGTCCTTCATATGAAGAAACACTGCGCGTGCGGCTGCGTAGTCAGCATCCGGGAGATCAAATGCGGTCAAGAATGGGCACCCCCCTGCGCTGACCTGTCCCGCCGCGTAGCGAACGCGCGTTGTCCCAGGGCTAGAACCCAGTCCCATCCGGGCGATTGCGGCATCCTTGTCCATCCGGCAAGTTCCTCCTTGCGGAATATGCTTTAGGTCGATCGCGACGTACTTGCCGCCGTCGTTGAGAAGGGTGACGGTCATGGTACGCGGCATGAATGCAAGCTCGACACCCGGGTCAGTCGTCTGAGCTTGAGCCCAAAGCGAGGAAGCGGCCAGTACGGCAGCAGCAAACGTTCCACCTGCGATTTTCTGCATCCATCTTCCCCGAGGTTGGGTCCGAAGGTTGCGCTGCTTCCTCAAGATTCGTCGAGGATCCATGCACAGACATCCGATCTTGCGTGCCGAGTTTAGCGGAGCAGGAGCTACAACCACCGCGATGTGCCGCCAGAAGCCGCCACTGGCCATCACAGAGGGCAACGCCGGTAGTTCCAGTAGTAACCCCACCCCCTCGAGCCATGCCGCCAACTATAGCAATAGTGGTTGGCGTAGAGCGCGAAGCCGAATGGTACTGCAAAATATGAACCGTAGAACCGATGGCGGCGGTCACGGCTCCAGCGATAGGTTCGCGCAGAGCGACGCGGCGCGGTCCGTCGCGGTGCAGCTTTCCGGGTCGGACTGACCCGACGCGGTGCTGCTTTCCGAGTGGGACTGACCCTACGCGGTGCAGCTTTCCGAGTGGGACTAGCCCGTCGCGGTGCGACTTGCCGGCTGGGGCTGGCACGCCGTGGCGCCGCCGAGCGAGGCGCAGACTTTCCACTCGTTCTTGCCTGCACCTCGACCAGATAGGATTCGCCTGGGTGGGCAAGTACGGCGGTTCCCAAATTCCTCATTGCCGCTTGCGCCGATCCGAAATCCGCTGCGGTAAGACCAAGTAAGCCTATCGCGGCAGCGGAGATGAGTTTTTTGACCATTGGCCCTCTCACACGCATCAGATGAAGATATGACATAGATTCACTCTAATCTCGTCGCTGGCGAGAGATACTAACCTTGGTTAGGATCGCAGACCGCCGATTGCCGTAGCCTTCCAAACAAGGAAGAGCGGCATACGAGTAGGCGTCACCAAACGCGTTCTTGCAGGCCGCGCTCCAGCTTCCAGGAGTCCGCCGCCCCCCGATGGGCTCCTGGGAGCTTCATCGCGCAGGCGGTGCGTGTGGGGATTTTCAGTAAGTCTGTCGACCATGTGCGTTGCTGGCCGGCAGTCCTACACCAACCAGGAGGTGGCGGGTGGTCAGGACGAGTGGCAACGGAAAACACATCGTCGGTAAGCGCATGAGCCGCGCCCCATCTCGTCGAGCGCACTCAGCCCAACGAGGGGACCTGCTGAGTGAAGATAAGGTCTGGACCGAGGGCACCTCGCGTCGCGTCGCGCCCAAGGCCCACCTATTCGTTCACGGAGACGTCAAAACCCATGCCTACAAAGTCGTTTCCGGTGCGCTTTGCCTTTACCGAGTGCTCGTTGATGGCCGACGCCAGATCGTTGAATTCGCTTTGGAGGGAGACATCATCGGGCTGGACTCTGCCCCGGTGGAAAGGGTCAATGCCCAAGCAATTGCAGAAACGACTCTCCTCTGTCTTCCCCATGTCGTTGTTCTGAATGCCGCCCGACGAGATTCCGAAGTCGCACTGAGACTCTATGAGGCCATATCGGGCGAGCTTGAAATTGCGCGGCAACACGTCTTATGCCTCGGTTCACGAGGTGCGTGTGAGCGTCTTGCGACATTTCTAATCGTACTCTCGCGAAGAAGCCGGGCTCGGGGGAATGGTTTCATCACGATTGATCTGCCAATGACTCGAACCGATATCGCGGATTTCCTCGGCCTTACGATTGAAACGGTGAGTCGCACCTTTTCGCGGATGAAGCGTCAGGGCTTGATTGAGATTGAACGGACTACGACCATTCGACTAAGGAACACCGAAGAACTGAGACGAATTGCGGAAGGCGAGGCACGGGTCTGACTGTCCGACATCACACCTGCGAGACAAAACTAGCGGCGTGAGGATCGGAAGATAACGGGATCATCGTACTATTGTTGTGACGCATGATGTGCGCATAGGCGCAGCAGAGATCCGCAAGCTATATGAAAGTGTGGACTATCCGGCGCCGCGCTTGCCACTCGAATTGATGGCGCACCGGCTGCGGGTGTGCCCCGGCTCATTGGGCTGCTTTCAGAGAAAATAAGAACGGCATAATTAAAGTGGCGCTGGTCAATGACGAGGTCACCAATGTTCAAGACAATCCTTGTTCCTGTCGATGGGTCCGAGCAGGCCAATCATGCGATCGCTTATGCGGCAGATATTGCGGTCAAGTACGGGGCCGAAATCATTCTGCTGCACGTCATGGCGACGCTGGGATCCGCACGAATTCCCCCCGATCTCGAAGACCTCGCCCGCATCGAGCACGCCCCGCTCTCTGAAGCGGACTTCCTGCGCCGCTATGGCGAGCGGATCATTGAGGCTGCAGAGGGGCGCGCACGAAAAGGTGGCGCGCTACGTACCCGAACGTCCATTCGTGTAGGGCAGCCGGCAGAGGCCATCGTCGCGGAGGCCGAGTCAGAGAACGCTGATCTTATCATCATGGGCCGACGGGGGCTCGGAGCTACACGAGCGCTTCTCATGGGCAGCGTGTCCCTCAAGGTCGCGCACCTTACCGAGCGAGCTTGCCTGTCCGTCGAGTGAGGGGATGAGTGCCCTGGCGATTGGCGATCAAACCATCGCAAATATGCGGTCTGCTCAGGAAGCGGCGGGAACCCCGGCGAGGGTGATGGTCCGGTCGCGATCGGTCATATGCTTTGTCCAGCGGCGCATCCGGCTACGCGCGGGATACCTTTTGGGATTGAACTTGGCGCCATGGCCGAAACGGATTTGCCTCACCACTACAAGCGCGAGACTGCCGGCCACCTGGCGTTGAGGCGTGTCCCCGTGGTCCCTGCCACTGAGAGCGTTGGAAGCGTGCGAGGCCTGTTGCGGTCCGGGGACTTCGAATCCGTAGACCTGGTGCTTCTGACGAGCCCGTCCGGCAGCTACGTCGCGTCCGTGGAGTTGCGAAGGCTGGTCGAAGCCGACGACACAACGGCGCTGGAGTCAATTGGGCGTGCCGATTGGCCCGTCGTCCCCACGGAGATGGATCAGGAGCAGGCCGTCGACGTCGCGGTTCGGCAATCGGTCACTGTCCTGCCGGTCATCGCGGCAGACGGGCGACCCATCGGGCTCATTCCCGCTCACACACTGCTCGATGTCCTGGGCCGGGAGCACAATGAGGACCTCTACCTGATGGCCGGCATCGTGCGTGAGAGCGCAGGCGCCCGCCATGCCCTGGAGGACCCGCCACTGCGCCGGGTTGTCCGTCGTTTGCCGTGGCTTCTGGCGGGGCTAGTCCTGAGCTCCGCTGCAACGGCGGTCATGGTTGGATATGAGACGGCGCTGCAGTCGAACGTCATGATCGCCTTCTTCATCCCCGGGCTCGTCTACTTGACGGACGCCATCGGCACCCAGACCGAGGCGATCGCCGTGCGTGGCCTTTCGGTGCGCAGCAAGCCGCTGCTGGCATTGTTGTGGTCGGAAATTGTTACGGGAGGCACCATCGGCGTTCTCCTAGGATTGGCCGCGATGCTGGCAGTGTGGTTTGTGTTTGGGAACATCGCCATCGCCGCAGGAGTCGGAGTGTCTCTGGCTGCGGCAGGCATCCTAGCGAGCAGCATCGGCCTCTTGTTTCCCTGGACTTTGTCGCGCATCGGACTTGATCCGGCATTCGGAGCCGGGCCCGTCGCTACAATCGTTCAGGATGTTCTGACGATCGTCATCTACTTCCTGGTTATGACGAAGGTGGTGGGGCTTGGCCTCTAGAGATCGATGACCGGCAAAGAGCAGTGCCTTAAAATTCAAGGCATCGTTTCCCTCGATTCCTCGAGTATTGTGTATCGCAAGGCCAAAAATTGCACTTTCTCGCTTTCCGATTTTTTCTCACAATCGAATTCAACCTCTACCCAGTAGCGACTATCAGGGTTCCTTTCATCTGCAGCAAAACCCTTGATCACTGCTGTTTGACCGGAATACGGATGCGCGAATGGTGGATTATATCGAACTCTGTCTCCGATGCCGATGCGGACTCTGGTCTGCATAATCACTGTATGCATGGTTCAGTTCCTTGCCACGGCATGATCATAGATCCAGCATAGGCAAACACGTCGTCGGAGTCATTCTTCCGGTTTTTCAACGCTAACTTGCATCAGCACAGTCGGGGCCCCAATGCGGCAGTCTGGTGATGGTTCCGGACGTCGGGCTTACCACCCGCGACCTATGCGCTTACGCTTGCGCGACTAACGACCGTCCCAGCGTGAGGCAAAGCAGATAACAAAACATGAGAGAGGTGACGGTTATGCATAAACGTACCTTGGCATTCGTGCCTGCGCTGGCGGCGTTTGCATTGGCATTTGCGCCAGCCGGATCGGGGGCAACGGAGCGTGCGGGAAAAGCCTGGGACGCATCGATAGAACTGGCTCAGGCGACCACCAGCGGCGGCCGTGACAGTGGCGGTGGGGGCGCGACACGTGGCGGCGGCGATGGGGGCGGCAGAGCCGTAAGTCCCGGTAGTGGTGGCCGCGCAAGCGACGGCAAAGCTACGAGCCGTAGTGGTGACGGCCGCGCAACCGGCGGCAATGCCACGCGTCGCAGTGGTGATGGTCGCGCAACCGGCGGCAGCCGACCCACGCTTCGCGAAGGCGGGCGTAAACGAGATGGTGTCGCGCGCCCGCGCACGCGAGGGCCAGCCAAGAGTTATCGACGCGGGACTCGGTACTCCTGGGGGCCAGGCGTCGAATTCTGGTTCTACAATGGCTACTACTACGGCGATTGCAGCTGGCTTCGCCGCCGTGCCGTGGCAACGGGCAGTCGGTATTGGTGGAGACGGTATCGCCTGTGCCGCGCCGGCTAATGCGGGTGTGAACTGATTTGGTCGGGTAGGGTGAATATCCCAACCCGACCGACGCTGGCGCACCCATTCCATCGCACCCCTGTTATGGGGATGAGCATGATTATCTATCGAGCCCGCAATTGCGCAGCCGCTCGACCGTCGTTTAGGCGACGGTACTTCATATTGCGCGAAATCAATGCTGATCCGCTCTGGAATACGCACGATTATCTGTCCGATCTGCATCACCTGTAAAGGCACGCTGTCGCGGAGAGGTGACAACTCGACAATTCATTCTGCGGAGAAAATCGATGGCCGAAGACTGGGCTGCGGACGTGAAGAAATATGCGAGCAACGCCGCCGATAAGGCGATTGCCGGCATTGTGCGTTACTGCGGCATTGCGCTGCAAAAGAGGGACTCTTCGCTGGTTTCATTCAGTGACAAGACCGAGGTCGCACGCGTACGGGACAATTTCTTGAAGAAGAAGCTCGGCCTCACCAATCCAGACGCCGAGCTCGATCAAGCGATAGCGTCCGTCGCCGACAAGATGAAGGGCGACCGGACGAAGAACCGGGTCACAGTCTACTACCTCCTGGCCGAGCACTACGGAAAGCTCTCGGCCTTCTCGTGAGTTGTCGCTCCTGAAGTCCGGGGTCGCTTCCAGTAAACCGGTGAGTGCCGTGAACGAGTTCACATTACCAGTTGCGTTGTTTGTGGGATCGCATGTCATCATCCTCGTCGTGGCCTTATTTCTGTACGGTACGCAGTAGCCGACGCGCGGCATGCCTATCCCGATAGCACGGACCGCTGCGGCGCGACTTGAGCCGAACCAATGGCAGCGCTTGGTCTCGTCGACAATACTGCACATGGTGAGCGGCGGTCGGGCGACGGGGCTCTTGATGACGTGCTGCGGCGCGCACCGTACCGTCCGTCTCGCGGCGGTTGTGGCGCAAGCAATCTCGCCGAGGTAGACCTGAAGGTGGCCGGGCATCACCGCGCCGGTGTGCGTGCGGAAAAGTCAGTGTTTCAGGCCTCGCAATGTATCGCCACCTGTATCACTCTCGTCAGGCCGGAAACGAATTGGCGATCATATCGTAATGATGTTCAGGCAATCGAACCTGACGATCGTTCCGTGTATTCAGACTGCAGTGCGCACACATTACAGTGCGGATCAGCTCAGGCAAGGAATGCGATCCGGTCTTGCGCATGATTGCTGCACGATGGCTATCGACGGTGCGTTGGCTGAGGCACAGATCAGCGGCGATGTTCTTGCTCGGATGGCCGGCAACTACCAGCTCTAGGATTTCACTCTGCCGCGCTGTCAACCGAGCAACGCGATCGGCAGCCGAGCGGCGAAAAGCAGCGGGACTCGTTGCAGTCCCACCCTGGGCCTGCGCCCGTTTGATGCTGGCAAGTAGCTCTTCGGAGCGGATGGGCTTGTCAATGAATTCGACTGCACCTGCCTTCATCGCTTGAAGGATAGTCCGCGCTTCGGCATGATCCGAAATCATGATTGCGGGCGTCTTGTCGCCTGCGTCCTGTAGTCGTCGAATCAACTCGATGCCGTTGATGCCAGGCATTGTAGCCTCGACGAGAAGGCATCCCCTGCGGCTTGGACGATAGGAAACAATGAAGGCCAAGGCATCTGCGTATGTCTCAACTCTATAGCCATTCTTCTCGAGAAGATCGCGCGCCTTTGTCCGGCTCGAGATGTCTGGATCGACGATGAATATGGTCCACGGTGCACCCAAGTGCGCAACGGTGTGACAACTTCGGCGCGTCGCCAGCCGTCGCGCGAGAACGCCCGCGCCAACGCCTCGCCCGCAGATCGGGTTGGACAAGAAATTTCCCTGAGTACTTGTTGTCATGGGCTGGACTCCCGGCTCGATGCGGGGGGCGGCGGACCTGACCCCATAAATTGGCCTTTGAACCCAAAGTGGCGTGCAGTTGCGATCCCGATTGAATGGAACCGGAAGTCAAAGACCCGAGCCTTAGGGGCGGCGGATCGAGTTTCCGCTGGCTAAGATTCGCTCCAAGATGGCAACGACCTCAAGGTGCAGTGCGGGCTCGTGAGCGGTGGAGCCAGCGGCGCCACGATGGGCTGCAGCCGCGTCGGTGATGACACCGACCGCGTCCTTCTCGCCCATGATCTTGAGATCGCCCATCGCGAGCAGTAGTGACTCGCAGATCGAGAGCGCCGCGATGCCCGAGGCAACGCTGGTTAAGTCGGCTGGACTGGTCATCTGTGATACTCACTCTCCACGAAGGGGTAGTCAGTTCGAGAAGAGAATATGGCTCTACAGACAGCCGCAACGATTAACCTGGGCTAGCTAAATCAGAGTTTTCCTGCTCTGCGCGATATTGTACAATTGCTGGATGCCAAGCCCGTGTCGGCGAGAGCGAAGTCGTTCTCGTTGCGTGGATTAATCTGTTGCTGACGACGGCGCCCCATCAAATTGAGGAGTGGGTCTCGGCGCGCACCGAGTATGAGGGCCTCCATGCCGCGAGAAATCAGCCATTTTGCGCAGAAGCTCAATAATTTCATCCTGCTGTCCGAGGATGAGCTGGAGTGCCTCGCAGACCTCCAAACGACGCCGATTCACGTGCAGCGTGGTAGCGAACTCGTGCACCAAGGCGACACGAAGCAGGCCGCCTACATCCTTCAAGCGGGCTGGGGGTGCAGTTCCAAACTGTTGCCTGACGGCGGACGGCAGATCATCACGTTCCCCCTTCCCGGTGATTGCATCGGATTGCGGAGCGTGCTGCTGCGGACCTCCGATCACTCGTTCTCTGCAGTGACCGATGCCATAGTCACTCGGGTCGAGGTATCGCGCATTCTGCGCGTCTTTGCGGATTATCCTTACATTGGTGCGGCGGTTCTATGGGCGGCATCGCGAGACGAAGCTCTTATAGTGGAGCACCTCGCCAGCGTCGGCCGCCGCAACGCAGTCGAGAGAACGGCACACTTCTTTCTCGAGCTCCACGACCGATTGCGCCTTGCAGGTCTGGCCTCCAGCGGGGAATTCGACTGTCCTCTTACCCAGTATCTTTTGGCCGACGCACTCGGCCTGAGCGCCATTCATGTAAACCGGGTCTTGCGCGAGCTTCGCGAGCGCGGACTACTGACGTTTCAGGACCGCAAGGCAACCATTCACGATCACGTCGCACTGCGGCAGCTTTCCGGCTATGAAGCGCTCGAGGAGGGGCCGCTGATGGCCCGGGGCATGGAGCCGCAGGGAACGGGGCGCTAATCTGGATTAGCGCCCCGGCCATCCAGAATTTGCACATTGAGATTGGCGTCATTGGTCACCGGCGTTGGTCGCCGCGGCTGGTGCCTAACCCTTCGCCGTATCGGCGGAGGACGCGACAGCCTGTAAGGAGATTGTGATGGATTGGAACCGCGTTGAAGGAAACTGGAAGCAGGTCAAGGGCAAGGTGAAGGAACAGTGGGGCAAGCTCACTGACGACGATCTTGATGTCATCAACGGCAAGCGCGAGCAGCTTGAGGGGAAGATCCAGGAACGCTACGGCGTTGCCAAGGACCAAGTCCGCCGCGACATCGACGATTGGTTCACGAAGCAGAAGATGTGACTAACAGGCTGCGCGGGTAGACTGTTGGGTCTCCCCACGCAGACCATGTCCGAAACGAGTCGGATTGGCGGCATGTTGAATATCATCGTGCCACCAAAATTGCGGTTTTTAACTCGTTCGGCTTCCACTCGCACCCGGCTGGGGAGCGAGAGGTGACGGTTTGGGGGATGGCGGTAGCCTATCCATCCAGCCATCGATAGGAATACCGAAAACGGGTGCTTCTCTCGCGACTGTCCGCCGTCAGGTTTTTCGGGACATTTGAGCGTTTGAACTAAGAGAGTGTTCGGCCCATCTGGTTGACACTCATACTGCTACGTTGAAGTGCTGTCGGCGGCGCTGCTCGATGGTTCGTCGCTTGATCTCCTCGCGTCGTTTCCGGATGCGATCGCCGCGCCCAAAGTAGACGTCGGCCGGCGTGAGGTTGTCCAGGCTTTCATGATAGCGGCGATGATTGTAGTGCTCGACGAAGTCGGTGATCGCACGTTCGAGATCGCCGGGAAGGAAGTAGTTCTCGAGCAAGATCCGACTCTTCAATGAGAGGTGCCATCGCTCGATCTTGCCCTGCGTCATCGGGTGATAGGGCTTGCCGCGCGTGTGCCGCATGCCCTGGCTCACGAGCCATTCGGACAGATCGTTGGCGACGTAGGACGGACCGTTGTCCGAGAGGAGTCGTGGCCGACGATCGGTCTCGGTCTGATCGAGACCTGAGGCCTGCAAGGCCAGATCCAGCGTCGCGGTGACATCACTGGCCGCCATCGTCGTACAGAGTTTCCAGGCGACGATGTAGCGTGAGAAGTCGTCGAGGACGGTCGACAGGTAGAACCAGCCCCAACCGATGACCTTGAGGTAGGTGAAGTCAGTTTGCCAGAGCTGGTTGACGGCCGTGGTGGGGTTGGCAAAGGTGTCAGCCGCTTTCATAACGATGAAGGCAGGGCTGGTGACGAGACCACGCGCCTTCAGGAGCCGATAGACGCTGGCTTCCGAGACGAACGAGCGCTCGCGGTCGGTGAAGGCGACGGCAATCTCGCGCGGGGAGCGATCGGGCTCATCGAGGGCGAGTTGGACGATCCTCTCGCGCACGTCATCGGGAATGCGGTTCCAGACGCGCTTCGGCCTCGGTCGATGATCCTCGAGGCCATCGAGACCGCCGGTCGCGTAGCGGTCGAGCCAGGCGTAGAAGGTCGTCTTGGGGACGCCGATCTTGTCGAGCGTGCGCCTGACGGGGAGGTGCGACGTCTCGACGGTTCTGACGATCTCGAGCTTTTCGGAAGCGGCGTATCTCATTCGCCGTCCTCCCCATCCGCGATCACGCTTTTTTTCAGAAGCCGGTTTTCGAGGGTGGCCTCGGCCAGCGCCTCCTTGAGCTGGCGGGCTTCGGCACGGAGCGTCTTGACCTCGTCGGAGGTGGCCTCGCGGGCGGTGTCGCCGGCGAGCCGCTTCTTGCCGGCTTCGAGGAACTCCTTGGACCAGCGGTAGTAGAGGTTCTGGGCGATGCCTTCCTTGCGGCAAAGCTCGGCGATGCTGTCCTCGCCGCGCAAGCCTTCGAGAACGATGCGGATCTTCTCCTCGGCCGAGAACTGCCGCCTAGTCGCGCGACGGATGTCCCTGACAGTCTCCTCCGCGCTCTTCGGAACCTGCTTGTCTCTTTGTCTCATCGTGTCGCTCCTCGGGCTGACGATGAGCCGCAACCTCTCTCTTACGCAATCAAATCAAACTGTCCGGCAGGTCCTGACGGGGGACACTCTCGCGACAAGCAACAGGAGAATGGCCATGACAGATACCCAACGCGCCGAGCACGTTGCTCGAGATACCATCTTGAAGTTGCTGTCGGATGAGGAGATCGCCAAGGTCAGCTCGGCTGAGTCCGCATCCAAATTGGCCGACGGCGAGGAGTATCTGGACATGGAGCATCTCGATCGCGGTGTCCAGCGCGCGACATCTGCGAGCAAGGTGACGATGGGGAATATCCTTCCACGGAGAGCTGTTAGCGTCGGCACTTGGGCTGAGGTTCTGGCCCATTTGGCTCGCTGATTTCTGGGTGGAAGTTGAGTGCGCGGACGTCGAAGTCTGATTGCAGGCTTGGGCACAGGCTATGAAGTGCCCGGTTCGCCATGCGGCTATATGAGCGTCGTGGGCGAGACTCGGCTGATGTGTTCCGCAAGCCGCGTTGAATGCTGAGTTCACGGTCTGGACAAACACATGGGTGAGATCGGATGAGGGACATGAAAAACGTTCTTATCGGCGCTCTGATTGTGGGCGCTGCTGTGGCGGGTTATCTCTATTATCAAAGTCGCCAGAATACGGTTGAGATTAGGCTTCCAAACGTCACGATCGAAAAAAGATGATGAGAGTGGGAGCGCGATTGCTTTGGTGTCCAGTCTCGCCGCTTCTCAACGAAGCGCGCCAAAGTGGACCAAGTCATGACACAGCAGTCTGAGATCCCCGCAGGGAACTCCGCGGCAGGTGCACTGCCACAACCGCCTGCCGTGCAGGAGATTACGGTCTACGGCCACTCGACACTTCTTTACTGGTGGCCCGCATGGGCACTCGGCTTTCTTAGCGCCCTGCTCAATGCAGGGCAGGAGAGATTCCTCGCAACGGTCGAAGGCGCACGCCCAAGCTGGGCAGTGGGTCTCACGTACGTGTCATTACTTCTACTCTTGATTGTTTTCACGAACGTCAAGCTGCGCGGCATCAATTCCGTCGTGGCGCTGTTGACCATCGCATTCATCGCGGTGTTGCTGGCGTGGTTCGGTTGGTGGGACGATATTGCTCGACTAATCCCATACCTATGGGTGCATATGAACACTGGCTTCTATATCGTGTTCTCGACGGGCCTCCTCATCATATGGCTTCTGATGTTCTTCGTATTCGATCGGCTGACCTATTGGCGCATACGGCCGGGGCAGATGACGGAAGAGCACCTGATTGGCGGCGGTGCGGAAAGTTTTGACACCAACGGGCTGCGTTTCGAAAAGCTTGGCTCTGATTTCTTTCGAATGGTTCTGGGATCTGGTGCGGGCGACTTGAAGGCAACCACTACCGGTGACCGCGGAACGACAATTGAGATTCCGAATGTCGTTCTTGTCAATCGGAAGGTTCACTCCATCGAACGGCTGATCTCCGTGAAGCCGGAGCGCGCTTCCTGATCCGCATCGTTCCACAATGCTTGGCGAAGCAATGCCCTGCCGCCCGCTGCTCGTGCCCTGCCGCCCGCTGCTCGTGCCTGCTGAAACTGAAATGTCGAGGCCTCTCTTTGAGGCCTCGACGATCGCGTTATCTCAGTGGAGGCTCGACGGGGACGTCAATTGGCGCGGACTGGTTGCCACTTCCACTCGGGAGCCGCCCGCAGCTGCTCTCTTGTGACATTCAACTTTATGACCGGATCGGTGTTTGTATCGCGCGTCATCTGAAGGGAGGTGAATGGAACCGCCGCGTGACGCTCCCCCACTCCGAGGAACCCACCAACTCCGATGACAGTGGCCGCAACTTTACCGTCCTTGTCGAGCAGAAGCTCATTGATGTCGCCGATCGTCTCGCCTGACGTGTTTTGCACCTTTGCGCCCATCAACTTTTCTGTTCGCCACTCGGCGCTGGCGGGGTTCCATTGCCACTCGGGCATAGCCTTGAGTTGATCCTTGGTCGTGTTCAAACGAACAAGCGGATCGCCGCTGGCATCGCGGGTCAATTGTAGCGTGCTGAAGGTGAACGCGGCGTGGCGCTCGCCGATACCCAGGAACCCGCCAATCCCGCTGACGACCGTGGCAACTCTGTTTTCCTTGTCGATCAACAGGTCGTTGATGTCACCAATCGTCTCACCGGCAGCATTGGTAACCTTTGCGCCCATCAGTTTGCTCGCTCGCCACTCAGCTTGTTGAGTGTAGAACATGTTGGTGGCGCTGGGAGTTGTAGGCGTTGTCTGTACCCCTGGAGCGGTGGGCGTCGTTTGGGCCAGAGCGGGGGCGGTCAAAGTTGCCGCCAGCGCAGTTGCAATCATAAGCTTTTTCATTGGATTTCCCATTGAGTTGAGCTGAACCGACCTGCCCCATGGCGAGCACGGAACGGAAGTGCCCATTGTCGTTGGGCTCCACTCTCGCGTTCATGCCAAGGCGGTGAAGCCGCGCTTCGCTTGACGAAACCATATGCCTTACCCATTAGGCGAGGCAGACTCGGAATCTACCTATGGCTCTACCGACGACGCGTAAAGCAGCGAGAAGAAAGCGGAGATGAACGCTACTCTCGCCGAGGCTCTCGCCTCATCCTGCCACGAGCGGGGCAAACGGCACATGCCGAGTGACCCATCATGCAAAACAGAGGTCGGAAGGCGGTAGACCCTCAGCGCCTGTTCAGCGTTTGCTCAGCGCATCGCGGGATGCCGTGCCGCGAGCAGCCGGTACCTCTCGATACGAACGGACCAGCACCAGTTCGCGATCGTGGAACTGCTCCAGGCCTGTTCCGTGTCCAGCATGAATAACCATGGTGCCCGGCAAGAGATCGCGCATGTACTCCATCAATTTGAGCTGACTGAGTTCGTCCAGCGCCGATGTCGGTTCATCCATAATGAGAATATCGGGTGGCTGAATCAGTGCACGCGCAAATGCGAAGCGCTGCTGTTCGCTGCTCGACAGCAGGGAGGTCCATTGATCGGTGTCGTCGAGGCGCGGAATGAGATGTCGAAGCCCGCAGCGCGTCAGAGCATCTCGGATTCGCTCTTCGGAGACCTCATGCCCTTCGTCCGGATAGAGCAATGCGGTGCGAAGCGTTCCAAGTGGTAAGTAAGGACGGTGCGAGATAAAGGTGATATTTGCCCGCTGTGGTCGCAAAATTTCGCCGCTCCCCCAAGGCCACAAGCCCGCCACTGCATGAATAAACGCGCTCTTTTCGGTCCCACCTTCGGCCTTGATGAGTACTTTCTCTCCGGGTGCAATGACAGCATCCGCACCGTCGACGATCAGTTCGCCGTCACGCAGTGCAATCTTGAGCTGACGAAGATGCAGCCTATCATCTGGACTGCCCCCCGACCTGATGTTCCCGGTCTGGCTTACGCTACCGAGACTTTCTTCCAGGCGGTCGATGGCATCGGTCAACTGCGTGACGCGATGCGACGAGGAGAACCAGTCGGCCAGGCGCAGAGCATTGTCGGCAAGCCAGTTGAGCGCGACCTGCACTTGCATGAAGGCCGTGGCGGCCTGCATCAGTGAACCCAGCGTCATCTCGTCTGCGAGATACTTTGGCGCCCCCAGGAGCAACGGAACGGTCGATGCCAGAATAAGATTGGATCCAATCAACCAGTTCATCCGCCCCTGCCAAGTGATGACACGAAGCCAGCGATGCACGAGTTCGGCAAGGGTGACGTCCAGCCGCGCCCGTTCATTTTCATCGCCGCCCATTAGAGCGATGATCTCGGCGTTGTCCCTGACGCGGGTGAGCTCGTAACGCAGTTGCGCTTCACCGGCGGATTTCTCTTCGACGCGGCGCACCAGTGGCCGCCCCATCAGGAACATGCCCAAACTCGTGATCGCGGAATAGATGATGCAAGCGAACACCATGTAGCCCGGGATGGTATAGCCCGCCACGGTCAAAGACCCGCCCACGACCCATAAGATGCTAATGAATGAGACTGCGGCCAGCACGGCATTGAGGACACCAAGAGTAAGATCGACGAGAAGCTCAATCGCAAGCCTTGCATCCTCAGCAATGCGGGCTTCGGGGTTATCGGCCTCCGTCACAAGAACGCTCAGCTGGTAGAAATGCCGATCTGCCAACCATCGATTGATGAGTGAGCGCGCCAGCCATTGCCGCCATCGCACCTGCAGGCGCATGCGCGCGTGCAACCCTCCAACGAAGAACGCCCCTGATAACATTGCCAATATCAGGGCAAGTCCGATACTGAGGAGGACACTGCTTGTGTCCTTTTGCTCGAGCGCGTCAAAGAAGAACTTGTGCCAGAGATTGACCGCCAGGGCGGCGGCAAGGTTTGCCACCAGGAACACCAGCACGGCAATCGTCAGAAGCCACGCACGCGCGCGCGTCGTCCCACTCCAGAATCCCAGTGACAGACGCAGGAATCGTCGTGACCGGCCAGAAGACACATGGGGCTCCGGCAATTGGCGTGGGGAAGGGCATCGCGCACAAGTACGGCCGAACTTGCATCGCCCGCCATAACGGAGTGGTATCCGCCTAGCTCGCCAGCGCCTAACGGGTCTGATCCGTTTGCGGTTCCAGCTGTTGAATTATAGTCGGCCCGTCAAGACCAGCACTAAGACGACGATGAGGAGGATACCCACCACACCAACGCCACCATGACCGAATCCATACCCGTAGCCACCGAATCGACCACTGAAACCACCAAGCAAGAAGATGATCAGAATAATAAGGAGGATGGTGCCAAGCGACATGGTCTTGCTCCTGTTCCAGTGGCTCACGAACGGTAGGCATCGACTAGGCGACGTCAGAGCTTCTCATTGATGCGCCTGCCCCACAATTCTCGTGTTGAACATCTCGCACCTAGACCGAACCCCGCTTTGACATGGAACAAAGCGCCGCGCTTGGCCCCCGAAGAAATGCCATACGCTCGGTCGCACGCGAGTTATTGCCTCCCGCCGAGGGACATCGCCGCTGTGGCATCCCAAATTTGATTAACATCAACCACGATCATCGGCCAGCGTTGGACAATCAAAATTCTTGCATGGAGAGGCTTCAATGCACCGGTTAACGGCCGCGACATCTATTTCCATCTCGCTGCTGGCATTGGGCGGCGGGGCAGCACGCGCCAATGTGATCGATGACTGCCGCTTGGCCACCAGTGCTAAGATCCAACTCTCCGCCTGCTCCGAAATCATCACCAGAGCTGCTTATTCACCGACTGATAGCCGAAGCCCGAGGCGACGAGCGCTCAGGAGATATCGATGTAGTGGGAGAGCGTCGGAGCCGGTCCCGAGACTTGAGGTGCATGTTTGTGTGCCGGTTTCGTTCATTGCTCTCGGCACCGAGGGGTGGAGCAGCGAGGCACCTTTCGATGCAATCCTCGTCTCGGCAGGCGCGCCTGACGTCCCGAAATCCCTCATACGGCAACTCAGGATTGGCGCCCGTATGGTGGTGCCTATCGGCAGCGATCCGCGGTCTCAGGAGCTGATCCGAATTACGCGCCTTGCCGACGACGAGTAGGAACGCGAGGATATCGCTGATGTGCGGTTCGTGCCTTTGATCGGCAAGGAAGGTTGGGAGAGCGAGGACAGCGAGTGGCAGACGAAGCCACCTCGCGTCGTCCAGTCCCGCCCTGCCGTCAGCCTCTCGCTGCCGGGTCTTATAGCAAAGCGTGCAGAAGAGTTCACCAAGCTCGAAGATGCAGACTTGGAGCCGCTCCTGGATCGGATCGGCGACGCACGTGTCGTGCTAATCGGTGAAGCCAGCCACGGGACTTCCGAATTCTACCGCCTGCGGGCACGCATCACGCAGCGCCTCATCGAGAGCAAGAACTTTGAAATCGTGGCAGCCGAAGCTTAGCCCGCTGATGCGGCAGCCGACCATCAGGCGTGCCGCTTCTTCGATTGGCGCCGTCGATCGTATACTGGCCGCACCTAGGGTCATCACGTCAGATGCGCGCATTCTCGCCTCCAATAGTCCGATGCTCCAAAGCACGTTCATTCCGTTCAGAAACCACCTCGCCGAACCATCGTACTCGATGCGCCCAGTGGAACAAGCCGTTAAATAAACTCCAGGTCCGCCATAGCGTCGACGATCCTGCCGACCCTTCCGCAATCTCATAGTGGCGAGCCGCTAGGAGCCATGTCGTAGCGAATCCCATCGGTGACAAACAGAGGCACTGACGGACGGCGGTGGGTCCCTCCACCGCGCGACGACGAGCGGCGTGCCTACCAGAGCCTTCTGGCCCACAGCTCTGACGTCGTGGGTGTTCACGACCTTGGCGCTTAAGGGCTATGGACGGAAGTTGGCGACGGCGGGAAAGGGGAGGCGGCGTATCGTGGGGTCGCTTGACGACCTCACTTCTCCACCGAAGGAGCGACATGACGTGCCCAACGATAACGTCATCACCAACTGCTGGCCATCCCTCCCGTTGATCGAACCGAGAGAGCACGACGCGGTCGAGATCTTGGTTACGCGTGGGTTGGTGTCATCGCCGCCAGAAGTGCGCGCCCAATCACCGCGAAAATTCCTCGCGTTTGGCGGCCGCCCGCTACTGCTCTGGGTAGACGCCGTCTCCCGGCCCGTCCCCCCAACTAAATGCGGTTGGGGTGCAATTCAGACCATCACAAATTCTGCAATGAACAGGGCGTCGAGCCACTTCCTGCGTCAATTTGTACATTGACGATCTCGATAGAGATTATTTTGCTTCAATGAGGGGAGGCCAGCTCGCCCGACATTAGAAGTGCACGCGCCATTTGCTCTTGGCCCAGCGCGGGGACGTCGACTGGGCAAGTTAGAGATAAACGGCTCGGAGGTGTCAAGGAGGAGCTGATGCTCGACGGAAGATACTACGTCGGCCCGCCGAGGCCCCCGACTTTGGAGGACTATGATTATCTGCGCACTCTTCGCCTCCGTGATTGGGCATGGGAAGGCCTTCGTCGCGATCCCGCGTATCAGGAGGAGGCCCGCGCGGACACGAAATTTCATCAAGACGGCACTCGATTGGAGAACGGAGCGCTTCTCACGCGGATGCACGAGGCGTCGCCTCGTGCTGAAGCGTGGACGCTCCGCTCCTTTCGTTGATCCGTCACAGACGGCACTGAAGTCCCGTCACATCTGGCTCACATCGGCAAGCCGGAGCGTTCTATCCGCCTCAGCGGAGCCAGCACGCGTTTCAGATCGGGAAGCGCTCTTTTTTCCAGCCATACCTGCTGTCGAGCACATACTCATTGATCCAGCGGGCCTTCAGCATGTTCTGCTCCGCGGGAACGGCCTCGTTCTTCAGCTGGAAATTTCAGGCGCTGACATTGTTCGAGAACCGGTACGCCTCTCAATCGTGACAGGCGGTGCAGGTTTGCTAGAGCGGACGGTTTCTCACCTCATGGATCTGCGCCGCATCCTGTTGACCAATCATGCGCAGACTCAAACTCCCCGCTGGACAGCGCGCACGCTCAATCGGCGCGACAGCCTGGTCGTGTTCGACTGCTTGGCTGCCGGCGGGACTGAGCGAGAAGCGGGCAGCATCTTGTACGGGGACGCCGCAGTTGCGCGGGACTGGCGCCACGGCAGTATCCGCCAACGTATACGGCGTGACCGGCTGCGCGCCGAAAGCTTCATCTTTGGAGGATATCGCGCCTTGCTGGAATGAGCTGCGGTTCGAATTCAAGGGAGGCGCATTTAGAGCCTCCCCAAGCCTTCCAAACTGAGGAACACTGTTACTCCTTTACGTAGGAGGAACCCATGTTCGGCCAATCCGGTGACGACTTTCTTATTGCTTCCGAAGCAGCCGCCAAGCTGCGAATGGCTAAGCGCACACTCGACAATCATCGATGGAAAGGAACCGGTCCGAAGTTTCGGCGCCATGGCGGCCGCATTGTCTACCGCCACAGCGATCTTCTCGCGTGGTCAGAAGAACGGGCCGCTCGACTGGCCGGACGAAAAGCCCCGCATGTTGGAAATCCGCAGCCTGCTCACAATAGGCGCAGCCGTCATCGCGTTAGTAGCTTTGACCTTGCCCAAGCAAAGTGTCCCCAAACTGTACTGGAACGCCACTCCGAGCGTTCCGACCGGCTTGTACATGCTGACAAGCCGAATACCGGCGAAAGGCGACCTCGCGATCATCAGTCTGCCTGAAGCGACAAGTGCGGTTGCGGTCGCGCGCGGTTACCTGCCAGCGCGCTCTCGGCTCATAAAGCCAGTTGTGGCAGGCTCCGGCGATACAGTCTGCCGATACGGCCTAGCCGTGAGTATCGACGGGAGGCCACTCGCCTTGGCCGATGGATTGGATATGCGACAACGCCCCCTGCCGCACTGGGACGGATGTCACCGCTTGACGCCCTCCGAGATCTTTGTGATTTCGAACGCGCGAGGCAGCTTCGACAGTCGCTATATCGGGCACATCCATTTGCGGCACGTGTTGGGAACAGCCGTACCCATCTGGACACGCTAGCCGGCCTTCAGGCGCGTCAACGCGGTATCGACTTTGGCGAGCGCCTCGACAAGCTGCGCACGCAATGAGGTGAGATCGTCAACGGGATCTTCCTCGTTAGCCAGATGATGCGGATCGAGACACGCGTCGATCAACGTCAGAAGCGTTTGAGCGCGCATGGGCCCGGCATCGAGGGCGGCTTCCAAGGCCTTGCTGTCGACGCCCTCTCCATCCAGAATCAGTCTCCCATCACATGCTGACAGCCAGACGGACAGCCGAGCACCCGATAGAACAGCGATATCGACGACCTCGGACGGCAAGGCGATTTTGACGGTGGGTTCGTCGCTTGCGGATAGTCGATAACCCGCAATGTAGTTCTCGGCCGGCAAAGTTAGGCTTCCGCCGTCCTCACGCACAAAAAATGGCGATGCTGTCTCTCCGGTCATGTCTGCTACTCCCCGCAGTCGGCCAGCGACCACGCAGATGTTATCCCAAAATGGGATAATCCGAGATCAGGATTATGCGGTGAAGCCGTCAATCGTGCTCCCGGCTTCAAACAATGCGCGACACGCTGCGCTCGCCGCGCCAAATCAAGCTCCGCAAGCTCTTGCGTGATCTTCGCGAGAAACGCGGCCTGACGCAGGCGAGTGTCGCCGCGCGCCTCGGCAAACCGCAATCCTTTGTCGCCAAATATGAAGGCGGAGAACGGCGCCTCAGCGCGATTGAGTTCATTGACGTTGTGCGAGCGCTCGACCTCGAGCCCAGCGCCGCCATGCGGCAACTTTTGAAGGCTCTTGATGGCGATGCCTCGTGAGCAACCGCCCTTGCACATTTGAATCGCAACCATCGAGCGCACCGCGTTGAAAAGGACTGTGCGTGCCGCACAGTCTTTCGCCCGAACGCATTGACGCACCTTCTAGCATATCCACCCTGTCCGTAGTGTCGTTTTAGTGTCGCATTCGCCCACAACTGCTGCTCCTGTTTCAAGATAAATGACCGGCTGTGTGGCGCCCTGCGAAGTGGGGACCGCGACAGCCGACATGTGCAGCCGGCTGCTCGTGATCGGTGAACGGAATCAGTACCATTCGCAGATCGGCAGGCAACGACATCAGCTCTGCGAGGAAGCCAAGTGGTGCAGCGTCGCCATACCCAAGTCTCGTTCACTTAGCGGCGAAGAAGTCGCGGCGGGTCCGCCCTCGATCTTGGGATCTCGGACGGCCGGGCTCTATCTCGCGGCTGCGAGAGCCGCTCGACCGAGCCGCCGATGAAGACGGCGTCTCGGCGCATTCGCGTGACGATCCCTCCCGCGGTCGCCGTGGCACGCTCTCGCCCTCGGAGACGAGCGTCGCACATACGGATCTGGCCTCACCGCGCCGGCGTAATCTCAGCGTCCTCGATCGACGCGCGCCGGAGCGACGGTGATCGCGCCTCATCTTCCGCGGCCGTGTTACCGACTCGACGGGAGCTCGAGGCGTGAGTCGCGCAGCTTCGCTCGTGTCCGGCCCGGTGGCGTACCGGACAACCAGGTCGCCGCTCCTCTGGCGCGGTGGAGGGTCCTATTCCCCGCTCAGCTTTGTGCACGATGTGACAGGCGTCGCCTCGGCGGCAACCCGCGCAAGCGCGGGTCCTCCACTTCGTTCCGGCCCGTCTCCGCGGAGCGGCGCTCCGCTCCAACGGGTGCCACCAGCTCCCGCCTGCCACGATCTGCACGTCGCCGGCGGGGAATAGGTCTCCGCCGGGACAACGTGAGGAACGACACCATGGCTACCATCGGATACGTCACCAAGCGCGACGACGGCCGCTACGAAGGCGAGCTCAAGACCCTCTCCGTCCGGGCGTCGATCGCCATCCTGCCGGTCGGCGACAAGCTCTCCGACAACCAGCCGGACTTCCGCGTGATGTCGCAAGGCATCGAGATCGGCGCCGGCTGGCAGCGCATCGGCCAGACCTCGGGCAAGGAGTACATCTCGCTCTCCATCTCGGCGCCTGAGCTCGGAAGGACGCTCTACGCCAACCTCGGCCGAGCCTCCGGCCAGTCCGATCCGAACGCCTACGCCCTGATCTGGACGCCGCAGGATTGAGCCTCCGGCTCAACGCCCTCGCGCCGACACCGGCGCGAGGGCTCCTTCGCGTTCCGCGAAGAGGCCCACCCGCCCACCCAGACAGGCGCCTGTGCCACAGCCGACGATGAGCGCGAGCAACAGGCTGAAGCCCGTTTGTCTCGCGCTCATCGTCAACGCCCTCGATGCGCTTTCGGGCTGCCGTCTTTCCTTTTTTGGCGCACCTCGACACGCTGCCACGATGTTGCGGATGGTGATCTCGAGTGCGTCCTTTCGGGCGTGATTTCGGGGCGGAAGTGCAGTCTGAGATGGCTGGGGAGGACATCTAGATAAAAAGATGGAGTCATTCGCGCGGTAACGCGTTGAAGTTATGAAGCCTCCCGTGACTCCAAATTTTTTCTCGTGGAGTCGTCGTGTGAAATAAGCCTTGTGCTACTGGCACTTCTTGCGACTCCATCTTGTAAATTTGCAGCCTCCTCCGCATCTCCCCCACACGTTTCATCGTTGGGGATCAGCATGGCTCAAGACGAGTTCAAACCCAAGCTCGGACGCATCCGCGACAGCGCAAGCAACGCGCAACTGCGCACTAACACGCAGATGCTCAGAGAGACTGGCCGCGCCGGCGCACGCGCCGTGCGGCAGCGCCGCCACATCACATCGGCGATGCCGAAACGGGGGATGGGTGCCGGTGTGCGCGCCGCTGCCGGGCTCATCGCACCGGGCAGTCGCCGCGTCATCGTCAAGGCGCGCTACACACGCATCTCTGCCGGCGATATGGGCGCGGCGCGCGCGCACCTCAAATACATCCGGCGCGACGGCGTCACCCGTGAAGGAGAAGCGGGGCGCCTGTACGATGCGCAACATGATGATGTGGATGGCAAAGCCTTCCTGGAGCGCTCGGAGAACGACCCGCATCAGTTCCGTTTCATCGTCTCCGCAGAGGACAGTGCGCGCCTGTCGGACACGAAGCCGTTCATTCGCGATCTCCTCAGCCAGATGGAGCGCGATCTCGATACCAAGCTCGACTGGGTGGCCGTCGATCATTTCAATACCGGCCATCCGCACACCCACGTCGTCATCCGCGGCCGTGACGACAAGGGCGGCGATCTCGTCATGGCACGGGACTACATCGGGCATGGCGTGCGTGCCCGCGCCCAAGCATTGGTGACCCTGGAGCTCGGTCCCGAGACGCAGCTCGAGCGCCTGCAAAGGCTCTTCGATGAAGTCGGCCAGGAGCGACTGACGCGCCTCGACCGTCAGCTCATGGCGCGTGTGAAGGACAATATTCTGGTCATCACCGCCCACGAGGAGAATGACCCTACGCAGCAGACGCTCAAGATCGGGCGCTTGCGGACATTGCAGCGCTTAGGCTTAGCCGAGGAACGGCAGCAGGGCGTGTGGGCGCTCGATGCAAGCGCAGAGCGAAAGCTACGGCAGCTCGGCGACCGCGCCGACAAGTTCAAGATGATGCAGCGCGCCTTGAAGGAGGCCGGCATCGAACGCGGCGCGGCCGCCATGGCGCTGTTCGAGCGCGGACCGCGCAGGGTACCACTCGTCGGCAGGGTGGTCGGCGTCGGTATGGTCGATGAGATCACCGACCGCACCTGGGTCATCATCGATGCCGTCGACGGGCGCGTTCACTACGCCGATCTCGGCCGCCTCAAGGCAGAGGCCGTGCCGACACGCGGCAACATCGTCGCCCTTGCCGGTGGCGGCCTGAATGAGAAGCCATCATCGGTGCCCCGCCTGCATCTTCTGTCCGCGACCGATCTCGAACGGCAGACTACCTACGAGGGACCGACCTGGTTGGATCAGGCCATCGTGACCAGATGGCAGCCGGAGACCCGGACGACGGGGTTCACCGCCGAGGCGGACAGAGCCCTCAAGGCGCGCACCGACTGGCTCGTTAGCCGGCAGTTCATCGAGCAGTCGCAGGACGGCAAGCGCGTGCCACGCGCCGACATAATGAAGGCGCTGCGTCAGGCCGAGACGCAGCGGCTCGCTGCCGATGTTTCGCGGCGCCTCAACGCCGCCTTTGTACCGGCCACGCCCGGCGCTCGGATCAGCGGCAACTACGATCACGCCATCACGACGCCGACCGGCAAGATCGCGGTCATCCGCCGCGAGGACACCTTCACTTTGGCGCCTTGGCAGCCGGCGCTCGAGCCCTTCCGCGGCCAAGCCGTCGCGGGCATCGTCGGCCCCAGCCGCATGACTTGGACACACGCTCGTGGAAGGGACCTGCCAGGACGGGCCTAGGGCGTTTAAGGCCTCGACCTGCGCAAAGCGAAACTTCCGGCTGAGGATCGGACATGATATCGGCCTTTAGGCCCAAAATAACGCAATGCGCGAATGGTCGTCGGCCAGAGTTACCCAATTGGGTTCCACGGCTGAGAAATCCTAATAATCGTATCGACGAGCGCTGCGACCGGCTTTGCACCGGGTCCGCGAACGATGACTCCGCATTCCATCGAGTAGTCGCGCGAAGCACTAGTCATATTCGATGACCCGACATAGGCTTTGTCGTCATCGGAGAGAAGAATCTTGGCGTGAAACGACTCGTATCCCGCCGGCCGAACCGCCGGATCGTGTTCGCTATAGTACCGGAATATCCTAACGCCTAGCTCCCGAAAAGCGCGCTCCCGCGCCTGCAGGTTAAGCTCGTCGGCTTCCTTCGCCCCACGGACGATGAGCGTACGTTGAACAGGCTGCTTTGTGGTCGCCGCAAACAGGCTTTCTACCCAGTCAAGCCCCTCCTTGTCGATAAACGGGCTCGCGATCACAAAACGGCGCACGGCCTCGCCAGCCAGTTGAGCAAGGCTGTCGGTCGTGTGATAAAGCCCCGCCCATGAGAAGTTACTCTTTGGCAGAAGCTCCATAAGCCTTGAGGGATGCGCGGGAGGGCTGAGGGTGATCTCAATCAGGTTAGAATCCCTGTGGCGGTACTTGGCATAGGCAGCGCCCCTCAGCACCGCGGCATGACGCCGGACATCTTCCGGCGAGATCGCAAGACTAAAACCTTCCGGGTGTCTTCTTAACGCGCCCGCTGCTGTCAATGCTGCGAGCAGGTTCCTGTAGTGCTGAGGGGGAAGGCATGCCTTGGTGCAGATATCGTCGAGAAGGCCTGTGCGAAGCACAGGGGCCTGCGCTGCGGCAAATTCTTGAAGGATGAAAGCTGCCGCGCGCGGGTCGAATGCCACGGCATCAAGAAGCGCTTCTTCCGGCAGATCGATTTTCATCGCACTATGGAAGCCTGAAGAATCCTGCGAGCTGCGTGCGGTCGATGTCCCAGCTCGGCGGCTCTCCACCGTTGAGGGCCGCGCGACTAAGGAGATTGTTGGAAGCGATGCATGCTACGTCGGGCGCCATAATGCAGGCAGGGCACGCACCACCGCGTTGATCACAAAGCGAGCCCGCGTCGCACTTGAGCGCCCGGTCCCACAGCAAGCGGTCAAGGACTGTAATGCCGTGGTTGCGCCACATCGCGGAGAGGTTGCCCAGATCCGGGGTCATGCCCTTGCGATAGACAAGGAACGCGAGATCCGCGGGAAAAACGTACTCGCCGATGGAACCGTGGTCCAGGCCGGAAAACTCTACGACGGCATGGGCAAAGTGGTGGGCCATGGTATGCAGGAGCATGAAGACGTAGCTTGGAATGGTTCGGAGCGCGCGACTGTCCGCTGTCCGTTCCCGGTACTGCTCAAGGAAGCGGCCGAAATCGATATATTGCTCTATGAGCAAACCACCAAGCTTCATACCGTCCCGGGGGGGCAGCTGATCGTTGATGCCGTTAGCCTGCAGCCACTGGATAACGCGCGCTTCATTGAGCCTTAGATAAAATCCCTCATTCTTTTGCTCAAGCAGGTAGATCGGGCGCTTGTTCCTCTCAGCGTGACTGAACGCCTTGAGCCGGACCGGCATCTGGCGTTCCTTGACCTCGGTCGCAGGTATCGAGCTGACGCGCGAGTAACCGAAGCTGAACTCGCAAATCTCGAGACCGCGGAGAAGGACGAGCTCGTCGAGGCCAATCTGTGCGAGCCTCTGTGTTACAGACGCGGAGTACACATCGCGTGTGGGGCTATCGTTCTTGTCGATGTTGCAAACGTCGGGATTGGTCACGGAAATGGCCGGCAGAGTAGGATCCGAGCCCTGTCTTTCCACCTGCTCGCTACGAAGAGAGGCGTGTTCGATGCTGAGGCGTATCGGGTTGTACTTCCGTGCCCAGTCCTGATTGGCCTCCACCTGGGCGCGCAGCAGGGGAGATTCTGTTTGCTGCCGCGCCACCAGCCCGTCGACTTCGTATTTGGCGCGTTTCTCAGAGAGGGCCTTCTCCTGGTCCGGCTTTAGCGCATCAGGGATCAGATCCAGTATCTGGACGAGCCTTTCATACTCGGAGCATTCCGCGAGGCGGCCGTTCTCGCGAAGCTGTCGAATAACTTCTTGATGATCGAGTGGCGTGCCAGGAAAGTTGTAAATATCCATAAGGCGCGCAATGAGGTCATCGCGTCGGCCAGCAGCCAACACGGAGACAACATCGTTGTCGCGGAAGAGAATGAAATTGTCCTTCTGCACGTAGAATACGGACGATGCGCGGTACGAAACTGGCAACATGTTCCATTCTTTGGGGAGATTGCCCTCCCCTGCGTCCATCCGGGGTTTCAGGAGCTCAAGGGTTTCGCGATCGGCCTGCACAACTTCTTTGGCAGACAGGCAGTTGGTGCACTGAAAACGCCAATCGCTGAAAAACGGCGAGCCCTTGGTCACGAGCCTGTATTCATCGTGATTGCAGTTCGGGCACTTCTTAAGTTTGTCCACGCGGCCATTGGCACCCATCACGTTTCGGTAGGGGCTCAAACCGGCATAGTTGCCGGCCCAATGGGCGAAGACCACATCAACCTGGCGCCACTCATGCTTTTTTGATGTGGTCTTTGTGCAATCTTTCCGCGTCTCCACCTGAGGCCAACGCTGTTTCAGCTCGTTCGTGTTGTCGAACTCCTGAAGGAGGCCGCATTCACTGCACACAAAGACCAGCGGGTCGGGAACGAAACCGATGCGGCTTGGTTGGCAGAGGACGAACTGACCGGGGTCCGCGACGGGCTCGTTCTTGTAATTCAGGAAAGCATTGTCGACGCATTGTTGGGGCAGGATTGTCGGGGCTGGTCTGGCCCGCATGGCCCTATCGAACCAGCTTTCGATAAAGTCCTGAAGGTGATCAAAAAGCTGCTTCTGGACAGCCGCCGACGGTGCGCGCGCGGGGGCCGACAAGGGAATCGAGACACAGCAGCCCATGCCGCCTTCATAGGTGAAGAGGGCCCCGGGGGCGTAGACGGTTGCTATCTGCGTTCTGGATCTGTGCACGACCGTTAGCCTTCCCCGTCTTCATCGTCGAACTCGCTGACGCGGCCGGATTGCCGCCTCACGATCTTCAAGGCGTTCTTCACCAGCTCTCTGTCGTCCGCGCCACGAGGGCCACGGCCAAGACCAAGTGCCGGAACGAACCGGCCCGCTTCATCGATATCGCGAAGCGATGTCATAGGCTTCTGGCCGACGGGTGCGTTGTCCCAAAAATCGCTCAGGCGTGTGGTGCCGTACTGCGTGCGGAACTCGTCTGTAAGGCGCTTTGACATGTCGCGGATGCTGCCCTCATAGTATTCAGCGTGCGGCGCAGCGCCGAGACGTGCGGAACCTCTGCCGGCCACGCCAACTGCAGCAACAGCAAAATCCATAAAATCCTTGGATGCTCCAGGGAGCAGAGATGTCACGAGTTTACTGACGTCACTGACGGTCTCGAAGACCGGGGCGCGCGACTTTTGGTTGGACGGCTCGTCGATAAAGAGCTTCTGCTCGGCCCAGCCGCTAAGCCACGCCTGAAACAGGCTAGTGAGTACCCGATCATGTGCGCTCGCCGCCCATCTCGTTATGGCCGGAGTAGCAATCATCCTTTCAAGGAAGCGGTTGAAGACATCGTGGGTTTCAACGATGTAGCGGTCGCGACGCGCGTGGGGTGTCGGCACCAGCAGGCAAAATCCGACATGGGTTCGGCCGACGCGCGAAGATGCTTGAATAAACTCCGCGATGTCGCTCGGCATGCCCGCAAAGAACATGGCATTGAACTTATCGACATCGACGCCGTGCGAGATGGCGGACGTTGCCACAATGTTGCGGAGGCTCTGGTCAAGCGGGGGAAGATCATCACCGGGGCGATAGTCCCCTTCGGCCCTTCGCATGATCCCTTGGATCTGCGCGACGTCAACTCCACCCGATATGAGATCGTTATGGAATTGGGGGAGCGGCCGGTCGTAGCGCCGGTGAAATTTCGCGACTTCCTCGCGGAACGCGTCGATGACCTGATCGCCGCCCTTCTTGTTGGTGACATATGTGAGGGAGATGCGAAAGAGATCGAGAAGGCTCGCCATCGCATCGGGGTCCTTCACGCACTCCGCGATCGCATGGGCATGCATGTCATGAAGCGGAGTCGAGGGCGACAGCGACGCGACCATTCTCTCGGCAGCAGCTCGTCTTCTGGTCGCATCCTGAAAATCCGACCAGAGCTCTGTTATGGCCAAGTGATAGGCCGAAAGCACATTGACTGTCGTTACCGTATGGTTCTTGCCGTTGGTCATGATAGATGCATAGACGCGCATCCACGGTGCTTCGATCTCCGGCGCCCTGGCTAAATTTGCGCCGAGATTTACGCGGTTCGGGTTCACGGCCTGCGCGGGAACCGCGTAAAACGAGCGGTAAATGGACGGTCCCGGATAGGGGAAATGCATATGCCGGCGCTGATAGAGCGCGCCGAACTGCTGCTGCGGAACACTCACGGTTGCGGTGGCGGCGACAACCTTTGCCAGCCGGGGTGGATGCTTACCGAAAGGGCTGCGGGCGACGCGGGCACCGAGCAACTGCGCCGCCCTGCAGAAGATCTGCTCGAGCATTGTCTCGAAGAGGCCGGCAAATGTGCCGAGGCTTTCTTCGAGAAGGTGTGCCTCGTCTTGGATAATCAACGAGGGGAAGGGGTCACGGAAGATTTCGGCGCCGCCTTCATAAGCGGGGGCTATTTCTTCGCAGTTATTTGCGACCGCTCCATCCTTGAGCATCTTTCGCGAGGGAATGACGAGCGCCCCGCCCCGACGCTCGCGCCAGCGCGCAAAGCCGAACATCCCTATGACCCGATTGATGGTCGCGGGATGCTGACCTATGAGTGCAAGCTTGTCGATAACGCCAAGGAGTATGGAGGGGGCATGGCGATAGATATCCCGGTCTATGATTAGCAGTGGAAGCTGCCTTGAGCCGGTTCGCTTGTTCCAGTCGCAGCCTTCATTGAAGCAGAAAATTCCGATCTCGTCCTCAAGCCCGCTCGTAATGCGACGCAGTCCTGTTGGCTGGTCGCAGATCGGGCATTTGGGGATCTTATTGAAGGATTCGTTGACCGACTCGTAGTCGGAGCCGAGTCTTGCATCGTTCTTGTGCTTGGTGTCGTTGCGAGCGGGAACAGGTTCGAGACGATCATCGTCCGATCTGTTGGGTGTGTTACCGCTTCCAACCCAGAAGCCGATTTCAAAAGGTGATCCGCCAAGATTTGCGTCGCGTCTGATGATCTCCGCACGCATGATGATCGAGATCAGGCGCTGCGCCTGCTGGAGGGTAAGAAGCCGCAAGGGATAGCGAACGAGCGCGGTAACACCGAGATGCTTCCCGCGCATCCTGTCGAGGAAAAGATTGAAGACGAGCAGGCCGAAGAACGCCTCCGACTTGCCGCCGCCTGTGGGAAAGTAAAGAAGGGTAGCAGTTTCCTCGTCGAAGTTGGGATCGAACCACGGCGCCTTGGCGTACTCCTGCATCCGCGAGCTGATGGTGGGAATGTGGGCGAGGACGAAGGCGAGCTGGAAGAGGCGCCAGCCCTTGATACCCTTCTGAGCGCCGACATCCCGGAAAGTGCGGTTAAGATGGCGCCATGCCTTGTAGGGTGCGGCCTCTAACGCGGCAGAATCGCTCTTGAAAGATGCGTAGGATGTCTCGAGCAGGGCGATGCCAAGTTCGATCCGGTCGGCTTCCCGGCTATAGGCGGCCAAGTCGTCCTGGAACTTGGCGGTTTCGCGGTCTGCTTCGTCCTGGGTTTCCGCACCGTGCGCCGGGTCGAGTGTCGCACGCTCGTTGGCAATCCAGTCGCGATACGTTGCCGGAATCTGGCGGAGAACGACAGGATCGAATTGATCAGCTGCCAACTCCTCAAATGCCATCGAAACCTTGTCGATCTGCGATGGCACCAGACGCGGCTGGTTGTATCGGGGCATCCATGTCGTCCGTAGCGTCGTGCTAGCCCCGGAGTCTGCTTCGATAACGCCACAGTTGATGCCGATGGCGGGATAGGAAAGGAAATCCCTGAAGCGGTAAGAGGGCTCTACTCGATCAAGCTTGAGGCGCCGGTGAGCGCGGGTGGGCAAATTGAGCGCAAGGGAAACTTGGTGAATCGCGTGTTCGTAGCGGTGTCTCTTTCTCTTGCCGACCTCATCGTTATTGTTCTCCAGCATGACGCGCAGATTGTTTCGGGCGAGGTCGCGCAGATCCGGCTCAAGCTGCAAGATAAGAGAAAGGCCATTCATATCCGGTGCGAGGTCATCCACGGGTGGATTGGTCTTGCGCTGCTCGGCAAGAAAGGCGTCCCACGCAGCTTCGTTGCGGAAATTGCTCGGCCTGATCGTAGCCCTGCGATAGGCCCAGTCCCGTCCATCCTCGGATTTTATCCAGGCATCGACGGTGTCGCGGATGAGTTTTTTCAGAGAGACGAGCCATTCTGCGACCGCTACGGCAGTCTTGTCCTTTTCGCCAAGATCGACGGAGAGTGGCGCTGGAGTTATAGGGAGACGCCACCATTTTTGAGGAAGATCGATCTCCTGGGCGGCGTCATCGGTCTTGTAGTCATAGCGGCCGCGGGTGATGACGAGCTGATCTTCCTTCTCCTCGCCGGCATCCCCAGCCTTCTCTTCCCCGGCGTCATTGTTCTCGCCGTCCTGTTCTTCGTCCGCAATCCAGGCCTCAGGAGCTATCTCGACGCCGTGAGCGACGAGAAGCTCGCGGTATATCTCTTGCTGGATCTCGCGGCGCTTGCGCCGCTGGTCTTCAGGCTTCGCATCCTCCGCCTGCATGGCCTCCTTAAGGCGGGGTTTCATCTCATCGCGAATATGCGACTCGACGTCCTTTTTTAGCGGCGGGTTAGGAAATAGGTCACGCGATGGCTCGGTGAGCTCGGCCCAGGTCGGCATCGCCCGCACATACACGGAGAAACATACGGTGACGGTGGCTGGCACGGATTCCTGCGCGGCAATCTGGCAGTCAAGACCATGGGTACTGATGTGGATGTCTGATGTTTCGTCAACGCGGTTCTCGGAATAGCGCGGCAGCAGGAAGCCCGACACGTAGCGCAGGGATGGCTTTGTGCCATACACATAACGCCCCTCGTCTCCGGTACCGCTGACACGGTGGAATACGAGGTTTAGCAGTGCGTCGGTCAGCGCCTCTTTGGCATCCTCGATGTAAGGTCGGAGAGCCGACGGCGGTGATCTGAAGTCGATTAGCTTCATGGACTTTCGGCCTCACGATCATTTGAGGTGACGGTCACCACATGGTTTTCAGCTGTCTCATAGATGCGCCAGACCTCCCGGCGGCGTTCAGCCGGCAGGAACGCGGCGGTGCCGACGGGGTCGATCAGAATGCCCATGAAGACCTGGTGGAAGGCAGCACCATTCCGAATGCGCATGGACCGGGTCCAAAAGACGCCAAGGTCCCAATAGTGCCGCGCCACATCGTCAGTGATTCCTAGTGCTCTCATCATGACAGCAAAATGCCTTCTTTCGCGGGGCGCCTGGGGGCGCACCTTGTCGCGTCTGGCATCGATCAGATCGCAGACATCGATCCAACTTCTAATAGCCTGCAGGCCCGGCAACTGGAGAGCAGGATCAAGTGCAAGCATTCGATCACGCAGCGCGTTTGACTTGCTCGTTATGTCGGGGCCGGGAAGGCGGGATGCTGCCTGAGCGACGTCGCGATGATAAAGCAGGAGGATGTCGGATGCTTTGGCGGCCAATTGAAGCTTGTCTCGAGCAGACTCGACGAAATCTGGCGTAAAGACGCAGATCTGGTCCCCCTCTTGCAACCGTGAGGCATCGCAGCGGGTAAAGACCTGCAGCGCATCTGGATCGTAGCGCGCAAACTCCGAGCCGTCGAAGGCGCGGATCTTCATGCCGCTAGATGTCGATAGAATGCGCGTGCGTCCGGACCCCGGTGAAGCTATCGAGGTAAGGTCAAGCATGCCGAGTTTCGGCAGGGGCGGCGGTGCATCGAGATCCGGGAGGTCGATCTTCCGACCCTTGAGGACGCGCTCAAGCTCCGTGGCGATGGCTTCGAGCCTAGCGCGAACTTTGTCGATGCCATCGAGTTCGAGCAGCACGCGCGTTCGCCGCAAGGTGCTTTCTACCCGTGCCAGATGAGTCAGGACCACAAGAGATTTTGGTAGATTGATACGAGTGAACATTCCGAGCAGATCATCGGCAGCGGGTTCCATGAAGATGATGCGGTCGAATTGCGAGGCCCTAGCCTCAAGCTCTTCGACCGCCTCGCGACGGTCGACGAGAAAAAGAATGGTGCCAATATGAGGGCGTAGCGCGGAAAGGGAGTCGTCCTGCTCGAGGCGCCATTCTGCAAAGCCCCGCAGGAGTTCGCTTGAGAAGACGACAAGGGTTCGTCCGCCAGCTTGCGCGGCATGCAGGAGACACTTGTCGAACAGGGCGCAGCCTGGATTGTTGGATTCCGCTGCTGCGAAGAGCTTATCGATGGCCGTCAAGAAATGAGAAAGGTCATGCTGGTTGGTGCCAGCGAGGCCGTCTCGCAGGGCCGCTTTGATCTTGCCGCGCGGTGCGTATCGATCATAGCGCGCCAGGATCGCCTGACATTCAAAGCGTTCGTAGTTCTCTTGTGCAAACTCGATCAGCTGTTTGGGATATCCCGGGATGCCAATCAGGTTCTGGATGGCGTGCATCGCGGCGGTGACGGCGCTCGCCAGCTCTTCGTCGCCATTTTCTATAAGGCGCCTGCGGAGCTTGAACCCAAAATCCGCTATGGTCAGTACCTCACTGCCATACGCCTCTACAACGATGTGAGGAGCCGGGCCGGCTTCGATAGTGTCCGTCGAAAGAAGGTCGGAACTCGGTGTCAGTACGACCTTCGCCGCGGCAGGCAATCTATTGTCAGGGCTCCCGGTGCGGCGGACATCATACCGCTTGAGAATATCCCATCGCAGTGCCTGCACCACAAAGGCGTCGTCGGTCAGCGCGAGGATCGGCGGCGCGTCGTCCCTGTAGAGATCGCCGACTGCCGCACAGAATTCGGTGACACGTTGGCGCCAGCTATCATGGCCGAGTCTGTTGCGCGCCCTACGTGTGAGATCCAGCAAAATGATGTCGGGGTGCCGGCCTCCATGTTTTGGATCGAGCCCAGCTTGCCGCCAAAGTGCGATCCGAACGGCATCCGCGTGAATGCCGTACATAAAGAATGGTGCGTTCTCGGGATTGGAGACTGCATCGATGTGTTCGGTGTTTCCGATCCAGGTGTGGTTGCGAAGGCGGCGCAGAAACTGGTCATGGTAGGACTTTATCGCACCTGCCGTGATACCGATCTGCGGCGTAATTTCGTAGAGGGTAGGGTGAATGAGATGGGGGTCGCGCCCAAGGGCTTTCTTGGTGCGTTTATCGCTCTTGCCACTGCCGATATGATTTAGGCTATGTATAGCCATCAAGAATGGGTAGGCACGATCTTGCCTGTTCGCATAAATCCGCTGCAAAGGTGGCAAGACCTTCCTCACCAGTTCATCGCGATCAGCGAGCAGTGTTCGCTGCGTCGCGCCGACGTTCTGGCTCCAGGGGAAATAGACCGTCGCGAAGCCTTTGGTATCCATGTTCGTAAGGCGATTGAGAGCGGCCAGGGAATGGAAGATGGCCACGCCGTCAAGCCTGAGGGGCCAGAGCAAGATGGCTTCGCTGTTGCCGCTCGCGATAACGCGCTCCAGGGCGACGATAGCGTCTTGAGCGGCCGGACCAAGACGCTCGCGCGCTTCGCTGCCGACCCTGCGCCACAATGCCGGACTCCGCTCTGGCTCCGGCGATCTGTCGGTGTTTGAGGGCGCTACTGACAGAGCGATCGAAGGCATCACGAACGGCCCTTTCTATCAGGAACGGAACGTTCATAGGCGAGCTCGGCATTTTGCTCGTCTTCGGCGGTCGCCTTGAACAGGCTTTTAACCAGCTCAGGGGAGGGCAGCGGCAATTCACGAAGCGCTTTGGTAGAGACGCTTACGGTTCCTGAGATGCGGCGGAAGCGCGAATCGACCGCGGCGGTATTGAGCAGCCGGCAAAGTTTGGAGATCGGGACTATCTGCTCAGCTTGCGGGTCAGGCAGGATAAGGATCGTATGGTTCTCTGAGACGAACCCTCGATCTCCTGGTACGCGCGCTTTGCGAACGAGACCAGCAATTAGACGTCTTTTCTGGCGGCGATTGGTCGTGCGCTGAAGGAGAATGGCGTCAGTTGTTACGACCGCCGTGGTAGGTCCAGAAAGTCGGACAAATCCGATGCGCCCGTCGGAAGGCTGGTCGTGGCTTGGTTCGCAAAGAGCGTTCGTGCGCACATTATGGGCCCAGTATAAGGGCACTTCGTTGCGCCTAGGCTTTTTGCCGATGCGATAGCGATCCTGCTCCCGGTTCCAGACAAAATAACCAGTCTTGGTTGTGTAACCGTAGTCGGCCAAGGTGGCAAAGCCATCACGGAAATATTCGCCCTTTGATGTGCCGTCCGGAAGCGCCCAGATGCGAGCGCTGGGAGCCGCCGGTAATTCAAGAATGCCTAGATCGACTGGCTTTTGGTCAATTGTAAGCAGCGAGCAACGTGGCAGCTTTACAGGGCTAGGCGCGCCCTTCTTTCGCAGCAGCAAGATGCCCACGTCGTAGAGTACATCAACAAAGACGTCGCTGCGTTTATCGATGAGATCGAGGCGCAGAACGTGCGTAGTTTTGAGCACATGCTCACGAAGCGCAGCAAAGTACGATCCACCGACGAACGATATCGGGATGATTAGACAGACTAGCCCTCCCGGCCGCGTGCAACGGATAGCGAGCTCCACGAACAAGGCGTAGAGATTCACATAGCTTTCACTGATGACCGCGGAGAACTGTGTCAGAGTCCTCTTGGACGGGCGGTAGACTCTGCCGTAGGGCGGATTGGCGACGACGGCGTCATAAAGCTCATGTGGTGTAGCCTGTTTGAGCGAGTTCCCTTGTGCGATCGAGATGGACCATGGCGCGCTCCGCGGACCAAGCTCAGCCGTGAGCGCGTCGCTCATCAAGGTTTGCGACAGGCGCGCGAGCCGGGGCTCGATTTCAGCACCCGAGAGCGTCTTCTCGATGATCGCAAGGGTTTGGGATGGAGACGCGCCTTTGGCGCGCGCAGCTTTAGCAATACGAGCGGCGAGAGGGACGAGAAAGGCGGCTCCGCCCGACGCAGGATCGTGAATACGGTGGATACCCGGGCGCAGTCCGGCTGCCTGCATAATGTCGATGACGTACTCGGCGAGGTATGGAGGCGTGAAGTAAGTGGCGAGACGCCGACGGCGCTGTTTTGGCATCGAGAGGGCGTAGAGGCTGGACACCCAATAGTGCTTCTCTTCGGAGGGTAATCCAGCAAAAAAAGTGCGAACGACGGGATCAGTCATGCGGCCCGCGATGATGGCCTCGCATGCCTGAAGGGGCGTCATTGGCGAACCCCCGACCGCAGCAACCACCGTCCTCAGCTCCCGCAGCCGTCTGCAAAGCTGATGATTGACGTCGTCGGTTTCTTTCGCGGCCCCCGCGCGCATAAAATCCCCTCAGTATTCTGTCGTTTCAAATGCCTTCACTAGACATCTTTAGTCATCGAGTCCCTATCGTGCCGCTGATAATGTATGGATCTCTACTAACTGCCCCGCGCCCGGAGAGCGATGCGGTTGTCGCAGCAAAGAGCCCTCCGATATCATTGCGCCGGTTGAGAAATCCAATCAATCGGAACAAGCTTGATCCCGTCTCGCCAATGTTCGACAAGGTGGATGTTATCGATGCCGCCCCAGACCTCCTCTGCGGCATGGTCTAGCACGATGGTCTGTAGTCGTGATTTTGCGATCGAGACCTCATTGGCAAGCACGGCGAATACTTTGCGTACCGCCTCGACATCCTTGTCCAGAAGCTTCTCTTGCATGGGCTGTGCCGCTGCATCTTTGTCGTCGCCTGTACGTCCTTCCTCGGCGAGTTTGCGCGGGAAATAGACCTGACTTGGCTGGTCGTACACAAGAAGGTGGGGCACCGGGTGATTGGGTGATTTCATGAAGAACCGCTGAAGCGCAGCCGTGACAGCGATATGGTATGCGAGCCAGTTCGCGCCGCTGCCGATCTCCCAGAGCCAGTCCTTCCGCTTCGTTCCGACGATGCGTATGGAAAGGTCGTTGATTGATAGTTCGATTGGCGAACTCACGAACTCGCAATCGAGATTGGGAATGATTTCCGAGGCGATCGTCTGTACGATCTGAAGAGCATTCTTCGTCCGGCGTTCGATGCCGCTTTCCGAAACGCGCTGCCGCAGCTCATTGACCTGGTCACGCAGGCTTTCGATCGCCGCGGCCAGCTCGCTATCGGCGCCAACCGTCTCGTAGGTCAGAAGGGCATTCTCCAATTGGCCGAGGAACCGCTCGATGCTGGCGACCGAATAGGCCGGTGCCTCGGTCGGGCGCAATGCTCGCTGGGCCTGAAGGCGGGTCCGCACGCCCTGCAAGTCTTCGAGCTTGGCGGCAAGGTGGCCGGATACGCGGCTGATCTCTCTGTCGACGACTTCAGTTGACGCCGGCCGTCTGGCGGCGTCGGCTTCAATGCGTGCCAGCGCCTCGCAGAGGATATCCAGTTCCTTGGACGGACTGAGGCGTGGATCGAGCAGCAGGTCTTCGCTCTCGCCGGCCGTCAAGCCTTTCAGCCACGTAGAGAGTGACAGTCGGTCCTTCTGGGTGCGAAGGGCACCACCATGGGCGGCAGACGTATCGTGCAACGTCTTCAATTCGTTGTAGCGCTGGCGAAGCTCGAAGACCTCGCTAGCCAACGACCGCTCGTCGTCAATCAGTTTCAGAGTTTGCTGCAAGGACTGGTCGATGGCTGCGGCGTTTGGTCTGGCGTCATCGGATGAGCGCTGCGTCAACTGGCGCAGCAGGTCGACTAGCGAAGGCCAGTCCTCGGGATCAGGCTGACCGATTGCAAGCAGCCCGAGCTCGCGCGCACGATCAAGCCAGGATCGCGCCTCGCCCTGCCAACGGGCAGACACTGTCTGGATGTTGCGAAGCTCACGCTCCTTGCGGGCAAGCTCTTTGGAAAGCCGATCGAGACGCGCACGGTCGAGCAGTGTCTGCGCATCGACGGCGCCAAGTACATAGGGGAAGACGGCCTTCAACTTTTCACGGTGCTCGGTCGTATCGGCCTTGAAGAAGAAGACGTCTGGATTAGCAACGACGTTCTGGGGTTGGAATACGAAGGCCATGAAGTCTCGGATACTCGGACGGTGCGCGCCGATCGCTTGGCTGTCGGGTTCCAACTCGAGGTTCGACGTGCCCGAAATGCGATTGAGGAGCGAACGGAGCTGGCCGGCGGTGAAGTTGTGCGCCGATATCCGCTCAGGAATGACAACCCGCCTGTCATCATCGATCCTGAGGGCGTCTCCTTCCAGAACGAACATGTGGTCGGTCGACTGCTGATCGCCCGGTTCACGTCGCGCGAGCAGCTTCTTGCCCTCGGCGGTGCCGACGACGAGGCCGAACCAGGCACAGGTATCCCTGATGGTGCCAGTCGGGATCGCGCAGTGATCGGCGCCAAGGCAGTAATCGATAATGGGAACGATGGCCGACTTGCCGGTCTTGGAGTCGCCGCTGATCACGTTCACCTTGCCGGCCTTGAACACGACGCGACGCGGCGGGTGCGTGCCTTTGGACCAAAGTATGAGTTCGAGAACATCGAGCTTCATCAGAATTGCACTCGCAATGCAGCCGCAATATTGGAGATCGGATGAGGCGCCATCCAGATGCCGAGCCGTTCTGCCGCGCGGAACATCTTGCGCAGGCGCTCGGGTTGGTGACGCGTCGGCAACGGCGACAACCGCGTGGGCGTTGCGGCGGCGGTCACGGCCTCGATTGCCAGCAGTCCGCGATGTGAACCGAGCTGTATGGATCTCAACGAGAGAGGACGCAGCGCAATCATGCGATGATGGATCGCCAGCAAGTCCTGGCGATTGCCGTCGAATTTTTCGACGAACTTCGAAAGAGGAGATGACTTCGATGTGGACTCGGCGGCAAGCCGGGTTGCGTGGTGAAACAGGATGGGGAGCACGAGAAAGCAGAGCGGGAGCGGGCAGCTGCGGTTCGCCTTGTCGGCATAGGCGTGAACGCACTGCCAGATCAGAACGCTGCCGAGAGCCGTGTTCTGGACCAGCTGGGCTTCGTTCAATGCGAGCGGATCAGGACCGCGTTCAGCCGCGAGTACTACCGTGTCAGGCATCGCCCCCGCCTTCCTCCTTCAGGAGATCCTTGTAGCGCGGATGCCAACCGATGACCTGCAGATCAGCCAGCGAATGAGTGGACCCCGGCGGAAAGTAGGGCGGAACATCATTGCCTTGCAGCCGATCGGCGGTGATCTTCATGGTTTCGGCCATGAGAAGCTTGCCAGCGTCGATCTCCTCCAGGCTCTTAGCCTGCACCGACAGCGACTGCTTCGTGCTCATCCAGCGCCGCTGCAGGCGGTCATCGAATTCGGCAAGCGACGCTTCATCGACGATACCTCGATCACTCCAGTCGGTACGGGCGGCGGAGGCGCGCAGGTAATCGGAAGCGGCGCGTAGCTTCTCGTCGCTGTCACACTCGATCAGCTCCATCTGACGTATGTAGGTTTTGCGATGGATCTCCGCGTCGAGCGCAGCAGGATCAGGGGAGAAGGCAACGCTGTCGAGGACGTGATCGCGATCGTGGCGCTTGACGATAGCTAGCAGTCGTTTGCGAAATTCCACTCGTGCGATTATTGCCGGCTGCTTTGCGCGCAGGAGATCGGTGACTGTCGTCGACACCCATCCGATCGCCACCCTGCAGATGTCATCCACGACGGCCGGTGAGATCGTCAGGCTGAGATGATTGCGGATTGGCGTCAGCGGATCGTATTCGGTAACGAGCGAGAAGTTCGTGACGATCGCGGCTCGAAGCGCTGGATCCGCGTCGAGCAGTACCTGAATATGCTCAGCGCACGCGGGCGCGGCCTTCCGTGCGGCAAGATCTGCGCGCAAGGCGTCTACGACAGCATCAGCCTGTGCGCGTGTCTGCGCGTGATGAAGGGCCAGAACGCGATCGCCCGTCCGGACCGGCGTCACGTACAGCACGTAGCGCGTCCTGGCCGGATCGAGTCCCAGCTTGGTGGTGGTAGCGATCCAATTCGCGAAGGTTTTCCAGAGATCGGTCGCCCAGTCGGAGACCGGATTGTGGGTCAGGGCGCTCTTCACCTGCTCAAGGATCAGGCACCCATCGGGAAGGTGAGTTGCAACATCTTCAAGCTGTTCGGTGGAAACGTGATCGCTGTCCTGCGCCAGCACGAGGCGCGCGCACATCCTGACAGGCTGGATCGCGTAACCGAGATACTGCCCCGGCGCCACGCCCACACCCGTGTCCGCCGCTTCAAGCATCGCCTCCGTGTTGGACATGCAGTCTGAGTGGCATGATTCGCTGCAGGTGTCTGGCCTCTCGTCAAGCGCAATGTGGACAATGCGCGGTAGGCTGACATCAGGGAATCTTGGCTGAGGATTGACAGGCGCCCGAAGGCAACTCGCGGATGGCGAGTCAGATCGATGAAGTTTGGCAATGCTGGCAACAGGTTGTGGAGAGGGAAGAGATCTCGCGACAGAACACAATCTCAACCCGTCAACGCTGCTTCAGTAGTTCCTGCCTTTGCATGGGGGTTTGGGCGCCTTCGCGGCCTGCGGCCGCTATCGGGCCCTACCTCGCGGCCTGCGGCCGCTCGCCCGAGCCCCGCACGGCGGGTCTCGGCCCTGTCGGGTAACGGTCAGCCGGGCGCGGACAATGATGTCGCGATGTTCGCGATGCGTAACAATCCATGACGTTGAGCAATACGGCCCGCCGTGAACGCGACGCTCCCGTTGGGCGGTCAGTGGCCGGCTGCCGCGGAGAGAGTGAGAGGGAGGTTGCGGCTGTCGTGACGGGCTGAAGGAGTGAGAGAAAGGCTCTCGCCGGCCCGTCGCGGAGAACCGCGATGTCCAGATCGACCACGCGTAAGCGTTCCGGCGGCGACCGGACCAACTTCTACGACGACATCACCAACAAGATCATCGGCGAACTCGAGAAGGTCCGTTTTCCCTGGGTGCAGCCCTGGGGCACGCCGTCGGCCAAGGCGCAGCTTGCCATGCCGAAGAACGCTTCAACGAGCCGAAACTACTCCGGCATCAACGTCCTCATTCTCTGGGGGGAGGTGATCGAAAAGGCATACAGCGGCCAGAGCTGGCTCACATACCGACAGGCCTTGGCGCTTGGCGGCCATGTGCGTGAAGGCGAACGCGGCACCACTGTCGTCTATGCCGATCGCTTCATCCCCGATGATGCAAAGCGGCGTGCCGCCCAGAGCGGCAGCGAAGCGCGTGCCATTCCGTTTCTGAAGCGCTTCACGGTTTTCAATACCGATCAGATCGATAATCTCCCGGAAGAGATCGCGACGATCGCACCACCACCGCCGCCAGGCACCGTCGAACCGCGCGTCGAGGCGCTGATCAAGGCGACCGGCATCGACTTCCGCATTGGGGGAAACCGAGCCTACTACATGCCGTCCCAGGACTACGTGCAGGTGCCGCCGCCGCCGGCGTTCTTCGAGCCTATCAACTGGCATCGCACCGCCCTCCACGAGCTCGGCCATGCCTCGGGTCACAGCTCGCGGCTCAACCGCGACCTGTCCGGTTCATTCGGATCGCGCAAGTATGCTTTCGAGGAGCTGGTCGCCGAAATGAACGCCGCGTTCTGCTGTGCGTCGCTCGGGATCACACCGACCGTCCGGCACGCCGACTACCTTGCGTCCTGGCTCGAGGTACTTCGCGATGACAACCGAGCGATCGTCCGAGCAGCATCGCTGGCGAGCAAGGCTGCTGACTATCTGCTCGGCTTCCTGCCCGAACCCGATGTCGTGACTTCGACTGCGGGGAGGGTCGCGGCATGATCCTCCTCACACCAGAATTGGGCGGTCGCCTGCTGGCCAACGGTCGTCTGCGCGATGTCGATCACGTGCCCGTCGTCAAATTCTTCAATCCGGTCGGGGCCGCCACATGGCTCGCCACCGAGCTCGATGAGGATGGCGACACTCTGTTCGGATTGGCCGATCTCGGCTTCGGCAGTCCGGAATTAGGGAGTTTTAGCCTCCTCGACATGGCGTCGGTCCGCTTACCATTCGGACTGGGGATCGAACGCGATCTCTACTTCGAGGGCGCCTTTCCGCTTTCGGTCTATGCCGAGGCCGCACGCAAGTCCGGCCGCATCGTGCTCGACGAACGTCGTCTGCGGGAGGCGGCGGCAGCCTTGCGCGCGCGCGGGTGAGGCGCGGCCAGAGGGAGAGAGGGGGTGTGAGTTTCACGGCGGGCCAGGGGTCGAGAGGGAGTCTCTCGGCCGCTCGCCGTGGAGAACCAATATGACTAAGACCACTCAGAAGATCGCGCTCAGCACGTCGCGTGACATCCCATTCAATAAGCTCGTGCTGAGCCAATCCAATGTCCGCCGTGTAAAAGCCGGCATCGCCATCGAGGAGCTCGCCGAGGACATCGCACGGCGCACGCTCCTGCAAAGCCTGACCGTGCGCCCCGTGCTCGATAGCGACGGCAACGAGACCGGGATGTATGAGATCCCCGCCGGCGGTCGCCGCTATCGCGCTCTGCAACTGCTCGTCAAGCAGAAGCGCCTTCCCAAGACGGCGCCCATTCCCTGCATCGTCCGCGCGGCCAATACAGACATCTCCGCCGAGGAGGACTCGCTCGCCGAGAACGTCCAGCGCGCGCCCCTCCATCCGCTTGATCAGTTCCGCGCGTTCATGGCCCTACGCGAAAAGGGGCAACCCGAGGACGAGATCGCAGCCGCCTTCTTCGTCTCGGTCAACGTCGTGCGCCAGAGGCTGCGGCTTGCCGCGGTCTCGCCGAAGCTCCTCGACGTCTATGCCGATGACGGCATGACGCTCGACCAGATGATGGGCTTCACCGTCAATCCCGACCATGAGCGCCAGGAGCAGGCATGGGAAGCCCTGCAGCATTCCTACAACAAGGAACCCTCCCACATTCGCCGTCTACTGACCGAGGGCGCCGTGCGCGTCTCCGACAAGCGTGCCCAGTTCGTCGGCACCGAAACCTACGAAGAGGCCGGCGGCACGGTCCTGCGAGATCTCTTCGAGCCCGATGACGGCGGCTGGCTGCAGGAACCACCCCTGCTCGAGAAGCTCGTCGCAGAGAAACTCGAGCGCGAGGCCGACGCCGTTCGTGCCGAGGGTTGGAAGTGGATCGAGATCGTGACGGAGCTCCCCTATGGCTACGGCCATGGTCTACGCCAGCTCAGCGGTCGCGAGATGCCCTTGACCGACGAGGAGGCCGCAACCCGCGACGCGCTCCAAGCCGAGTTTGACGATCTCGAAGCGGAATACGCCGAAGCACCGGAGATGCCGGAGGAGATCGACCGGCGTCTCAGCAAGATCGAGACGGCACTGGAGGCCTTGGACAATCGCCCGGTCGTGTACGAACCGGACGACATCGCGCGGGCCGGTGCATTCGTCAGCATCGACAGCACCGGCGCGCTGCGTGTCGAGCGCGGCTATGTGCGGCCCGGGGATGAGCCGCCGGTCGAGGACGAAGAAGAAACCGACGGCGACGAGTCCGATCGCCGGCGGATGGCATCATCCGGGGAGGACACCGATACGGACGACGAGGACGGCGCCGAGGAACCCGAAGAGGAAGACGGCAGTCGGCCCTTGTCGGATCGTCTCATGACCGAGCTGACGGCGCACCGCACGCTGGCCTTGCGGGAGGCGGTTGCGAATGACGCCGACATTGCGCTGCGCGCCGCCTTGCACGCGCTTTGCCTGAAACTCTTCTATCACTACGGCTTCGACTCGTGCCTCGAGATCGAGGCGAAGAGCGTCCTGTTCGGGCACACGTCCGGGCTCGCCGATACGCCGGCGGCCAAGGCCATCGACGCGCGGCACAAGGCCTGGGACGCACAGATGCCGGAGGACACCGGCGATCTGTGGGACATGCTGGCTGAGCTCGACGGCGACAGCCGCCAGGCCCTATTCGCACATTGCGTCGGGCTCACGATCAATGCCGTGTACCAGCCCTATGACCGGCGGCCGAAAGCACTTCGTCACGCCGGCCGTCTCGCGTCCGCGGTGACGCTCGACATGGCGGCGGCCGGCTGGAAGCCGACCGTCGATACGTTCCTCGGCCGCGTCACCAAGGCGCGCATTCTCGATTCCGTGCGCGAGGCCAAGGGTGACAAGCCGGCCGAGCGCATTGCGCATCTAAAGAAGGCCGAGATGGCCAAGGAGGCCGAGCGGCTGCTCGACGGCACGGGCTGGCTGCCCGAGCCATTGCGCACGGTCGGCATGGACAGCGCCGCGACGACGGATGCCGATCAGACGTCGCACGTGATGGCGGCCGAATAGCTCACGCGCAGCGGGCGGCGTCGGCCGTCCGCTGACGTTCCATCTTTCTCGCCCGGCTTCGTGCCGGGCATTTCTGTTTCAGGAGAACATCATGGCCGACTACTACTCGCCCACCGTTGTGCAACAGCCGATCCCGGTCACTGACCTCACACCCCTCGAACACCTCGTCCTCAGCCTTGTGTTTGACGCCGAGTTTGACGGCGATGCGATCTGGTTTCACTCCGATATCGGTCCGAGCGATAGCATCGGGATGTCAATCGACGACCTGCAGGCCGCCTTCCAGGCGTTGCAGGGGATCCGCAGTGCCATCGCCGTCCTTGTCGGCGAGTGTCTCGCCGCGGCGCCTCCCGACGATACGGATATCGATATCGATCTTTCGGTCGTGTCCTGGGCACTCATGCTGCAGGACATCGTGCGCCGCTCTCCGACGCTCGACTACCTCACGGTGGTCACCGCCTTCACCTGCTCGAAAATGCGCGTCGACGGATTTGGCGGCATGGCCCTCCTCATCACCGCCGACACCATCCGGTGCAAGTCGACCCACGACATTCTTGAGGAATTCCTCGCGGCGCGAGACGTCAATCGGAGCGCATGACCATGTACTATGGAACCTACCTGCGCCTCGACATCACGGTGCACGCGAGTTGGCGGACCGTCATCCGCGCAGCAGCGAAGAAACTGGCGCCGGAAGCGCGCCGCGATCCGACAAAGCGCGCGGTCCGGCATCGCTTCTACCGGCAGATGCTCGACTACCATCGCGAGGCGCAGAAGATCGTCTCGTATTGGCGCTTGTGACACCTATATCGAGGTGATCATGAGCTCATCCGCCACGGAGCTTGCACATCGCCTTGCGCGCGACGCCGAGGCGGTGTGCCGCAAATACCTATTCAACGGCCGCCGTGTCGGCCGCTATTGGATTGTTGGGGACGTCCACAACACCCGCGGTCGCTCCATGTACGTCCGTCTGTTCGGCCCGGAGAGCGGCCCTGGTGCCGCCGGAAAGTGGACGGACGCGGCAACCGGCGAGCACGGCGATCTGCTCGACGTGATCCGCGAGAGTTTAGGGCTCATCGACTTCCGCGATGTAGCCGACGAAGCACGCCACTTCCTCAGTCTGCCGCGTCCAGAGCCCGATCCGCAGCACAAGACCCGCACAGCACCGGCGCCGACCGGCTCACCCGAGGCGGCGCGGCGTCTGTTCGCCGCGTCGAATCCCATCTACCGCACATTGGTGGAGACCTACCTGCGCCATCGGTGCATCGATGATCTGCATGATCTCGGAGCCCTGCGCTTTCATCCCCGGTGCTACTATCGTCCGGAGGATGACGGGCCAACACAGACATGGCCGGCCATGATCGCCAGTGTCACGGACCTCCGCGGTGTCATCACCGGTGCCCATCGGACCTGGCTCGATCGGGATGGCACCTGGAAGGCACCGATCGAGACACAGCGCAAAGCCATGGGCTCGCTCCTGGGCAATGCTGTGCGGTTCGGTTCCTCAGGTGAGGTGATGGCGGCCGGGGAAGGCATCGAGACGATGCTGTCCTTGCGCATGGTGTTTCCGGGCATGCCGATGCTGGCAGCCCTTTCTGCCGGGCATCTGTCCGCCGTCCTCTTTCCGGACACGCTCCGGCGTCTCTATATCGCCCGCGACATTGATCCGGCCGGCGATGGTGCCGTAGCGGCTCTGACCACGCGCGCCGCGGCTGCCGGGATCGAAGCGATCGAGCTATTGCCGCGGCTCGGCGACTTCAACGAGGATCTCGTTGGCTTCGGCCTGAACGATCTGCGTGCGATCGTACGACCGCAAGTCACGCCGCAGGATATTGAACGCTTCCGTCTCGCAGCGCCGGCCGGCCGGTTGTGATCCATGACGTCCGTGGCCGGGCTGCAAGGACCGACCTCCGTGCAGTCGGAGCCGCACCCGGCCTTCCTAAGTGGCGAGCGGGCCAGAACCGGCTGTGCCCCGCAACGGCGGCGCGCGGCTTGCAGCCGCGCTTGCCGTCCTCCGCTGCGCTCCGGCCCTGCAGGCTGCGCCTTTGGGTGCAGGCCCCATCCGGCCCCGGCTGATCCGTCGCCGGAAGGCCGCGATGGGCGCGGCCTCGCTGAGGAGACGTGTTCCATGAACTTCGACCACACCCCTGACGCCACGCCATCACCGACCGCACATCTGCTCGAAGAGCTCGCACTCTATGCTCATCGCCCCTTCGACGATGAGGCCGACCCGCGTCCACTGCCCGAGCCGGCAAAGCTGCAAGGCGCTCTCGCCGACATCTTCGATGCACTGGTCGCGACCTTGTCGGATACACGGCTAGAACCCGATCTCGAGGCGATGCTGTGGTCAATCGTCAGCGTCTTCCATCGCCGGATCGACCGCATCGAGCAGGAGCTGGACAAGAACGAGATCGCGCAGCGGACAACTCAGCGCGAGCAGGACGGATCAGAAGTCCGCTCCGTCGAGCTCGAGCGCCTCATCGGAGAGGGCATGACGCTGATCGAGCGTCGCAACAGCATGGAGTTCATGCGCGATGGCGCTGCCGAGCTATTCAGCATCCATACCGGATCAATATGGCGTCCCCGCTCGGGATCGATGGTCAACCGGACGACGATGACCGCCGCGATGATCGACAGCCGCGAGTTCATCAATGCACGACGCCGTGCCGATGCCGAGACGCTGCTCCCGAAGGGCACCAGAATAGCCTTCGCCGGTGGCGTCGATTGCAACGATCATCATGGCATCTGGGCAGTCCTCGACAAGGTCCACGCCAAGCATCCTGACATGGTGCTCCTGCACGGCGGTGCGCCGCGCGGCGCCGAGAAGATCGCCGCGTGCTGGGCGGATAATCGCAAAGTGACGCAGATCGTCTTCAAGCCCGATTGGGCCGGCCATGCGAAGGCTGCGCCCTTCAAGCGCAATGATGTGCTTCTCGATGCCATGCCGATTGGAGTCGTCGTGTTCCCAGGCTCCGGCGTGACCAACAATCTCGCCGATAAGGCGAAGGTGCGCGGCATCCCGCTGTGCGACTGCCGCAAGCGCGGCGGCGCTTAGACACCGCTTCACTCAACATCATCGATGAATTTCATCGGAGCAATTCCAGCTCCGCTGGACGCGCGTTGCTCGCGTCGCTGAGACCAAGCATCAGCGCAGATCAGCATATCGCACTGTCATTTCCCTGCGCGTTGGAATCTGCAGCGTCACATGCCATTTGCGATCAACAACGGCATTCATGATTTCCATTCGCGCGCACAAACGGCGCTGCCGACATTCCGCCGCAAAGCTTACACGACCTTTCACGCTTCCGCACAATCGTGCGCAATTTACTGGATTGAATGAGCGCACGCTCTCTTGCGACCCTTTCGTTGCGACGATCATTCCGTCCGAAAGGCTCGCCGATCATGCTTCCGCTTCGCTCCGCGATCATCCAGGGTCTCATCGCTATCGCGCTCATCACGGCATCGCTCGTCGTTGCCACGCAGTGGGCTGCCGCGATGCTCGGATCACAACCCGCACTCGGCGCAGCATGGTGCGAGCTCTTCGGCTTCAAACTCTACCCGCCGTGGAAACTCTTCGTCTGGTGGCTGGCCTTCGACAGCCAGGCGCCGGACGTCTTTGCACGCGCCGGTGCCGTTGCCGCCCTCGGGGGGATTGCCGGCGGCGCCGTCGCTGTCGGGGGAGCCGCCCGGCGGGCCAGCCGTAAGAACACGATAACAACCTACGGCTCGGCCCGCTGGGCGGACAACGCGGATGTACGCGATGCGAGGCTTCTGAATGAGAAAGGCATCGTGCTCGGCCTGTGGAATGGCCAGTACCTGCGCCATGACGGCCCCGAGCACGTGATTGCCGTCGCGCCGACCCGTTCCGGCAAAGGCGTCGGCCTCGTCGTGCCAACGCTTCTCACCTGGCCCCATTCGGCCGTCATCCACGACATCAAGGGCGAGAACTGGACGCTGACTGCCGGCTGGCGCTCGCGCTTCTCCCATTGCCTGCTGTTCGATCCGACCAACCCTTTGTCGGCACGCTTCAATCCGCTTCTCGAAGTGCGGAAGGGACCGATGGAGGTCCGCGATGTGCAGAACATCGCCGACATCCTCGTCGATCCGGAAGGCGCGCGCGAACAGCGCGATCATTGGGAGAAGACCGCCCACGCGCTGCTGGTCGGCACCATCCTGCACGTTCTCTACGTCGAGCAAGAGAAGACGCTCGCCCGAGTCGCGACCTTCCTCTCTGATCCCACGCGTTCGATCCATCGCACGCTGTCGATCATGCTGACCACCAATCACCTGGGCACGGATACGACTCCAATCGTGCATCCCGTCGTCGCGTCGATTGCACGCGAGCTCATGAACAAAGCCGACAATGAACGCTCCGGCGTAGTCTCGACCGCCATGAGTCTGCTTGGCCTCTATCGCGATCCGATCATCGCCGCGACGACGGCGGCATCCGACTGGTCGATTGCCGATCTCATGCAGGCTGAGCGGCCGGTGTCGCTCTATCTCGTTGTGCCGCCGTCCGACATTTCCCGCACGCGGCCGCTCGTGCGTCTGATCCTGAACCAGATCGGGCGCCGGCTAACCGAGACGTTGCCAAAGAACAATGTGACCAATCGTCGGCTGCTGCTCATGCTCGACGAGTTTCCCGCGCTCGGCCGGCTCGATTTCTTTGAAGCTGGGCTTGCATTCCTTGCCGGCTACGGCGTCCGCGCTTTCCTCGTCGCCCAGTCCCTGCACCAGATCGACAAGGCCTACGGTCCCAATCACGCCATCCTCGACAACTGCCACGTGCGCATTGCCTTCGCGCCGAATGACGAGCGCACAGCACGGCGACTCTCCGATGCACTAGGCACCGCCACCGAGCTCCGGGCGCAAAAGAACCTATCCGGCCGGCGTCTCGCCGCGTGGCTATCGCACGTCACCGTCTCGGAGCAGGAGACGGCGCGACCGCTGCTGACACCGGGTGAGATCCTGCAATTCCCGGCCAACGACGCCCTTGTGCTCGTTTCCGGTGTGGCACCAATCCGTGCCCGGAAGCTCCAATACTACGCTGACCTCAACTTTCTCGCGCGACGGCTGCCTGCGCCCACGCTCGCCTCGGGCGGTTATGCGGACGCGCCCCCAATCCGTTCCCACGACTGGCCGAGCCAAGCACGCACCACGCATCCGAAGCTCGACAAGTCCTTGTCGGAAACGGCAACGGCTGAGGATGATCCGCCCCGCACCCGTCAGATCGCGCGCGCCAAGACCAAGCCCGCTCGGGTGAGCGACCTGCCCCTGTTCGCCGATCTTGGGACAGAGGCGAAAACCGCGCCGCAAATCCATGTCGGCCCGTCACTCGCCGACGATGACGACACGATCTTGCCGTTTCCGGGAGGCGCGCGGGTCTGATGGCCAAGAAGCGTTACGCGCTCTACATCTCGCGCGCCCTCGCCAGCAAGTTCGATCTCGTTGCCGAGCAGCGGCACGGCTCGAAGTCGGCCATGCTCGAGGAAGCTCTGCGCTTATGTCTCGAGCCAGAGAAGGTGCCCGGCGTCGAGGAGATTCTCGTCCGGCGCCTCGACGAGCTGCACAAGGTCGTTGGTATCGTCAATCGCGACGTCGCCATCGTCACCGAGACCCTGGCACTGTTTGTCCGCTACTTCCTGATGATCACGCCGCCGTTGCCGCAAAGCGAGCAGGAGCCCGCCCGCCTGCTCGGACGCGAGCGCTTCCAGGTGTTCGTCGCCCAGGTTGGCCGCCGCCTCGCCACCGATCACCGCCTCGTAACCGAAGTGCTGGAGACCATTTCCAGCAACAATCCCGATCTCTTCGCCACAGCGGCGGATGACGCGCCGTTGCGCGGGCGAGCAGCCGGAAACGGGAATGGTGCCCATCGCGAGGTGCCTGCCGCGATGGAGCCTACCGACTCCAAAGAGGATACAGGCCATGGCTGATCTTCTATCCCTTCACGCCAGCCTGGAGGCGCAAGGCCGTCGCCGCCAGATGCTGCGCACCGCCTTTGGTCCGGCGATTGCCGCCGCCTTGACCGACCCGACGGTGATCGAGGTAATGGTGAACCCGGACGGACGACTGTGGATCGATCGCGCCAGCATCGGTCGCCAGGACAGCGGCGAAAGGATCGGCAGCGCGGAGGTCGAGCGCATCATCCGACTCGTCGCCGCCCATGTACATCGTGAGGTCCATGCCGGCGCGCCGATCGTCTCGGCCGAGCTGCCCGAAACCGGCGAGCGCTTCGAGGGTATCATGCCACCCGTCGCCATGGCACCGTGCTTTTCCGTGCGCAAACCGGCCGACGTTCTCTACCGCCTCAAAGACTATGTGGCGTCGCGCATCATGTCGCCCTTGCAGGCCGACGCCTTGGCGATGGCCGTACGCGAGCGCCGCAACATCCTCGTTGTCGGCGGCACATCCTCCGGCAAGACCACATTGGTCAACGCGCTGCTGGCCGAGGTCGCCGATTGCGACGAGCGCGTCCTGATCCTGGAAGACACGCGTGAGCTTAAATGTGCAGCGACGGATTGCGTGGCACTCCGGACGAAACCGGGGGTTGCGTCGCTCGCTGATCTGGTCCGCTCGACACTGCGCTTGCGCCCTGATCGTATCATCGTCGGCGAGGTGCGCGGGCCGGAAGCGCTCGACATGCTCAAGGCCTGGAACACCGGACACCCCGGTGGCATCACCACCGTGCACGCCAACTCGGCCGAGGCCGGCCTCTATCGTCTCGAGCAGCTCGTTCAAGAGGCCGTCGTCACAGTCCCACGCGATCTCATCCTCGAGGCCATCGACGTCATCGCCTTCCTCGCGGGCCGCGGCGGCAACCGCCGGCTTGACACGCTCGTCGAGCTCACCGGTCTCGATGACAGCGGCGACTACCAGCTCAAGCCGCTCGGCACCCCCATCCTTCGACCTGTCGGACCGACCGGAGCATGAAGATGAGCGCGCGTATATATAGTGAGTGCTGCGCAGCAGAGCTGCTGCCCTGCAACCCGCCCGGCGGAACACCCGCCGAACCGCCCATCTTTATTGAGTCAGAAGAAGAAGGGGGTTCGGGGTCTCCCCGAACGGGTGCGGGCGGTAGCCCGCTCGCGCAGCGACTTACCGCGTTCATCATCGCGATCCTGATCAGCACACCCGCCATGGCTGCTGGCTCGGGCATGCCCTGGGAAGCGCCACTGCAGCGCATCCTCGAGTCGATCGAGGGGCCGGTCGCCAAGGTGATTGCGGTCGTCATCATCATCGTCACTGGCCTGAGCCTCGCCTTTGGCGACATGGGCGGCGGTCTGCGCCGGCTACTGCAGATCGTGTTCGGTCTCTCCATCGCCTTCGCCGCCACGTCGTTCTTCCTGACGTTCTTCTCATTCGCCGGCGGCGCCCTCATCGACTGAATTTCACGGAGCTATGCGCACCATGCTCGGACAACCGACCTCGCTTCCCGGATTTGAAGTTGCGCTGCATCGCTCGCTGACGGAGCCGATCCTGCTCGCCGGCGCGCCGCGCAACTTCGCCATTCTCAACGGCACGCTCGCCGCTGCGATCGGCCTCGGCCTGCGGCTGTGGATTGCCGGCCTCATCATCTGGCTCGTCGGCCACGCCTTCGCGGTGTGGGTCACGCGCAAGGATCCCGAATTTCTCACCGTTCTGTCCCGCCACGCCCGTCACAAAGGAGTGCTCGCATGCTGAACCTTGCGGAATACCGTAAGACGACAACCGGCCTTGCCGACTATCTGCCCTGGGCCTGTCTCGTCGCGCCCGGCATCGTGCTCAACAAAGACGGCTCGTTCCAGCGGACGATCCGCTATCGCGGGCCTGATCTCGACAGCGCAACGGATGGCGAGCTCGTCGCGGTCTCGGCGCGGCTCAACAACGTGCTGCGTCGCTTCGGTGAGGGCTGGGCCTTGTTCTTCGAGGCCGAGCGTGTGCCGGCCAACCAGTATCCGGGCCATCGCTTTGCCGATGCTGCCTCGTGGCTCGTCGATCAGGAGCGGTACGCGTCCTTCTCGGCCGACGGCGCGCATCATGAGAGCCGATATTATCTGACACTTCTCTATCTGCCGCCGCCCGAGCATCAAGGCCGCGCAGAACGGCTGCTCTATGAGCGCCAGGACGGCTATAGCGACGAGGCCGATGTCTGGGGCCAGCTTGCCTGGTTCGAGACCGAGACGACGCGAGCTCTCGAATTGCTGGCGTCGATCCTCCCCGAAGCGGAAGCGCTCGACGATGCCGAGACGCTTGCCTATCTGCACGGCACGATCTCGGACAAGCGCCATCCGGTCGCCGTGCCGACCGTCCCTACCCACCTCGATGCCATCCTGTGCGACACGCCGTTCCTCGGCGGCGTCGAGCCGAAACTCGGCCGCCAGCATCTGCGCCTGCTGACCGTGACGGGTTTTCCGAACACCACGACCCCGGGCCTGCTCGATGCGCTCAATGATCTTGGCTTTGCCTACCGCTGGACCACGCGCTGGATCGCCCTCGACAAGATCCAGGCCAACCGGCAACTCACCAAATTGAGACGCCAGTGGTTCGCCAAGCGGAAGTCCGTTGCCGCCGTCCTGCGCGAGGTCATGTTCAACCGCGAGACGGCGCTGGTCGACTCCGATGCCGACAACAAAGCCGCCGATGCCGACGAGGCGTTGCAGGAGCTGGGCGCGGATGACGTCGCCTTCGGCTACCTGACGACGACGCTCGTCGTCGGTGATGCCGATCCCAAGCGCGCCGATGAAAAGCTTTTGGCGCTCGAGCGCATCATCAACGGCCGCGGCTTCACGACCATCCGCGAGACCTTGAATGCGGTCGAGGCCTGGCTCGGCTCGCTGCCCGGCAACCCCTACGCCAACGTGCGCCAGCCGATCGTGCATACGCTCAATCTCGCGCACATGATGCCGGTATCCGCCGTGTGGGCCGGCCCGGAGAAGAACCGCCATCTCGATGCGCCGCCGCTGATGATGACCGAGACGCGCGGTGCCACCCCCTTCCGGCTCGACCTTCACAGCGGTGATGTCGGCCATGCCTTCGTCGTCGGCCCTACCGGCTCCGGCAAATCCGTTCTTCTTTCCCTCCTGGCTCTTCAGTTCCGCCGCTTCATCGGCGCCCAGGTCGCGATCTTCGATCGTGGCCGATCGGCCCGCGCGGCGTCGCTCGCCATGGGCGGCGAGAGCATCGAGCTCGGCCTCGAAGGCACGCTGTCGCTGCAGCCGCTCGTCCGCATCGACGAGCCCGGCGAGCTCGCCTTCGCCCTCGAATGGGTGAGCGGCCTCATCACCAACGAAGGCCTGTCGATCACGCCCGAGATCAAGGATGCCTTGTGGACCGCCCTGAAGAGCCTCGCCTCGGCGCCGACGGTCGAGCGCACGCTGACCGGCCTCGCCGTGCTCGTGCAGTCGAGTGCCTTGAGCCAGGCGCTGGCGCCGTACACGCTTGAAGGGCCCTATGGCCGCCTGCTCGACGGCGCGACCGAGAACCTCGCGCTCACCGACGTTCTGCATGTGGAGATGGAACCGCTGATGCAGCACAAGCGGCTGATCCCGCCTGTATTGACCTACCTCTTCCATCGGCTCGAGGCCCGTTTCGGGGGGCGTCCGACGCTGCTCGTGCTCGACGAGGCCTGGACTTTCCTCGACGAGCCCATGTTTGCTGCCCGCATTCGCGAATGGCTCAAGACCTTGCGCAAGAAGAACGTCGCGGTGCTGTTCGCCACGCAATCGCTCGCCGACATCGAGCGCTCGGTGATTGCGCCGGCGCTCATCGAGAGCTGCCCGACGCGCATCTTCCTGCCCAACGATCGCGCCCTCGAGCCGCAGGCGCGCGCCGTCTACGAACGCTTCGGCCTCAACGGCCGCCAGATCGAGATCCTCGGCCTCGCCACCCCCAAGCGCGACTACTATGTGCAGTCGGCGCAAGGCAACCGGCTGTTCGAGCTCGGCCTCGGACCCGTCGCGCTGGCATTCACGGCCGCCTCGTCGCCCGACGACCAGAAGCTTATCGAACGCGTCATCGCCGATGAGCCGGATAACGGATTCGCTGATGCCTTCCTTCGTGCAAAGGGCCTCGATTGGGCAGCTGATCTCCTGACATCCTTCCCCGGCGCGCAACGTCTGCGGGCCACGCCGCCACCGCTGCCGCGCATCGTGCCGACGGCGCCACCTGCGACATCCGACGCACCGCCATCCAATATGCCGGAAGCAGCAGGAGCATCGGCACCAGCGACGACAGCAACAAGCCGCGACGATCTGCTGGAGCGCCTGGCGCCACTCCCCTTAACGGCCAAGCCCAACCGCGCCGCCCGCCGGCGTGCGGCACGCGGCGTCCTCGCTGCCCTCGCGCTGGCGCTCCTTACCTCCACTGCCGTTCCGCCCGGCGCGCACGCGCTGACCGTGTTCGATCCCGCGAACTACCAGCAGAACCTCCTGTCGGCAGCCCGCGCCCTCGAGCAGATCAACAACCAGATGCGTGCCCTGCAGAACCAGGCGCAGCTGATTCTGCGCATGGATCAGAACTTGATGCGGCTCGGAAGCACCCTGTCCCCCGATCTCCAGCGCACCCTGACCGCAATCCAAACGCAGCTCGGCGCCGGGAACGGTATCGCGCTGAAACTCCAACAAACGCAGGGCGCCTACGAACGCCTCTTCCCGGCCCAGATCTCGGCTGCGCTGTCATCTGACGACGTGCTGCGCAATGCCAAGACACGATGGGACGAGGAATATGCCGGCCTTAAACGCGCCGCCCTCCTGCAAGGCCAGATCGTCGACGGCATCGAAACGGACACGCGACTGCTTGGCGATGCCATGACGCGATCACGCAATGCCGTCGGCGCGCTCGAGGCCACCCAGGCCGGCAACGAGCTCACCAGCCTCGCCGTCAAACAGTCCCTCGCCCTGCAAGGACTGCTCGCTGCGCAACATCGCGCAGAAACCGTCAGCCGTGCCCGCGATCTCGCCACCGAGGGCGAAGCTCGCCAGCGCTTCAAGTCCTTCGTCGGCACGGGCTCTGGATATTCGGCAAGTCGATGAGGATCGGAAGGATGAGAATGCGTGCATTTTGCTTCGCAAGTGGGGCTACCGCCCCAAACCCCACGCGAGGGGGCACCCCTCGCACTCCCCGCCTTTTGAAGTATCCAAAAAGGAGGGAGTTTGAGGGACACGTCCCTCAAGCGGGCGCGGGCGGCAGCCCACTCGCGCAGCGACGCCACCGCGGCCGCCGACGACGATAGCCGCAACCTGATCTGCCACCCCTGATCACCAGTAACGGCGAACACGATTTCCGCCGATGGCGGAGCCTTGCCCGGAGTTCGAGAAGCAGATGGACGACTTGGCGATCATTGACCAATTCACGGCGACGTTCAGCCGTTACATCGACAGCGGATTCGGGCTGCTTGCCGGCGACGTCGCCTTCCTGACGAGCATTTTGATTGCGATCGACATCACGCTCGCTGGCCTGTTCTGGGCCTTGATGGGCGAGGACAATGTCGTCGCTCAGCTCATCCGCAAGGTGCTGTACGTCGGCTTCTTCGCGCTGCTGCTGTCGAACTTCCAGAGTCTGTCCGACATCGTCTTCCAGTCGTTCGCCGGGCTGGGGCTCAAGGCGACGGGGACGTCGCTGACATCGGCTGATCTGATGCGGCCAGGGTTTGTCGCGTCGACCGGGTTCACGGCGTCGAAGCCACTGCTCGAGAAAGCGGGCGAGCTGATCGGCATCACGACGTTCTTTTCCAACTTCGTGACGATCGCCGTCTTGATGCTCGCCTGGGTGATCGTGCTGCTCGCCTTCTTCGTGCTGTCGGTTCAGCTCTTCATCACCATCATCGAGTTCAAGCTGACGGTGCTGGCGGGCTTCGTGCTGGTACCGTTTGCTCTGTTCGGTCACACCGCGTTCCTCGCCGAGCGGGTGCTCGGAAATGTGATCTCCAGCGGCATCAAGCTCATGGTGCTGGCGATCGTGGTCGGCATCGGGTCGTCGATCTTCGGCACGGTCATGCGGCCGACCGGCGAGGTGACGCTGACGCAGGCGGCGTCCTGCATTCTCGGCGCGATCGCTGTGTTCGGCCTTGCAATCTTCGTGCCCGGCATTGCCGCCGGCCTCATCACCGGAGCGCCGCAGTTGGGAGCCGGCGCCGCGGTTGCGACCACAGCCGCGCTCGGTGGAACCGCGGTTGCTGGCGGCATTGCGACGGCAGGTGCGGCGCGCATGGCGGGCCGCACGGCCGTTGGTGCGATCAAGTCGGCCGCGTCGCTCTCAGGCCGGGTTGGCGCGGCCTATGAGGCGGGAGGCGCAGCCGGCGTCGCGCGCGCGACCGTCTCGGGGCCGGCCTCGCGCATGGCGTCTTCGGCAACGGCGCCGGTGCGCAATGCCTATCGCCATGGCGCTGCACAGGGATACCGCGATGCAGCCCTGTCAGGAGAGGCTGGCGGCAAAGATCCCGATGGCGATGGTTCGGGCGGCAGTGCACCCGCATCCGGACCGCCGGCGTGGGCGCAGAGCATGGCCCGCCGGCAACGCATGACCCAGGCCGGAATGATGGCTGCCCACTCGCTCCGCGACGGCGACCGTGCCGGAGGCAGCAGCGGCCCAGATCTCAAGAACAAGTCGTAGGGGGAGACAGAGATCATGTCGTTCAAGCGATCGACCTTGCGCTATGGCGAGACGCCGGAGCCCGTCACGCCGTATCAAAAAGCGGCGCAAGCCTGGGACGAGCGCATCGGCAGTGCGCGCGTGCAGGCGCACAACTGGCGCCTCGTCGCGGTCGGCAGTCTTGGACTCTCGCTCCTGCTTGCAGCCATCCTCCTCTGGATCGGGCGAACCGGCGCGGTCGTGCCCTATATCGTCGAGGTGGATTCGCGTGGCGGGACGCGCGTCGTCGGGCCGGCGACCGAGATCTACACGCCGAGCGACGCGCATATCGCCTTTCATCTGTCGCGCTTCGTCGACCATGTGCGCGCGTTGTCGATCGATCCTGTCGTCGTCCGCCAGAACTGGCTCAAGGCCTATGACGTCGTCACCGACAAGGCCGCGGTCACGCTCAACGAGTACGCCCGCGAGATCGATCCCTTCTCGCGCGTCGGCCGGCAGACCGTCGCCGTCGACGTGACGAGCGTCGTGCGCGCCTCGGACACGTCTTTCCAGGTGCGCTGGCTCGAGCGCACGTTCGAGGGCGGGGCGGTGAGGGAAACAAAGCGCCTCACCGGCCTCTTCTCGATCGTCATCACCCCACCCCGAACCGTTGATGCCGTGCGCAAGAACCCGCTCGGCATCTACGTGCACGCTTTCAACTGGTCGCAGGACGTCACTACCGGAGAGTCCAAATGAGCAAGCTTCGTAGCCTTGCGATTGTACTGATGATGTCGGGCGGCCTCGGAGCGTGTGCCAGCAGCATCAAGGTACCGGAGATCCCGATCATCGACAGTCCGGCCCTGGCCGCACGACGCGAGCCGGAACCGAAACCGCCCGTCCGCTATGTCGAGGTGCCAACACCGCTTCCTCTTCCCGGCCAGCTCAAACCCGTCGGCAAGGAGGCCGATAGGAAGAAGGAGGCGCGCTCGCCATCGGAGCGTGTCACGGCCGCGAACACCGCTGCTCGTATGGAGCCGGTGAAGGACGGCTACATCAATGCCATCCAGGTCTATCCCTACACCAAGGGGGCGCTCTACCAGCTCTATGCCGCCGTCAATCAGGTGACCGACGTCGCGCTCGAGGCAGGGGAGAAGCTCGTCTCGGTCTCGGCTGGTGACACGGTGCGATGGGTTGTCGGTGACACGACGAGCGGCGAGGGCAGGGACGCCCAGGTCCACATCCTGGTCAAGCCGATCGGCGCCGACCTCGAGACCAATCTCGTCATCACGACGGATCGGCGCACATACCACCTCGAGATGCGCTCGAGTGAAAAGACCTACATGGCCTCGGTGTCGTGGACCTACCCCGCCTCCGAGCTGGTTTCCTTGCGCAGGCAGCGCGACGAGGCGGCCGCCTCGCTCGCTTCGATCGCCGATGGCGGCGTCAACATCGACCAGCTTCGCTTCCGCTATCGCATCGAGGGCGACGCGCCCTGGAAACCGCGCCAGGTCTTCGACGACGGCGCCAAGGTCTACATCCAGTTCCCGTCTGGGCTCGCCCAGAGTGAGGCGCCGCCGCTGTTCGTCATCGGCCCCGACGGCAAGTCCGCGCTCGTGAACTACCGGGTGCGCGGCACGACCTACATCGTCGACCGGCTGTTCGCTGCCGCCGAGCTGCGTCTCGGCACGGCGCCGCAGCGTGTGGTGCGCATTGTCCGCACGGATGCGGTCTGGCGGGAGACGCGCTCATGACCGAGACCGAACCCAACAAGAAGGCCGAGACGGAGAAGGTCGCACCGGAGACGCTCGAGTTGCGCGCGCGACCGCAACCAGTGACCCGGATCAACCGCAAGGTCGTGTTCGGCGGTGCGGCCGCGGTGCTGCTGCTGGTCTCCTTTCTGGTGCTGGTCGCCCTGCAGCCACCGAAACTCCAGGTCGGCACGCCGCGCGAGCTCATCAACGTCGAGCACAAGGCGATCACGGAGAGCCTCGCCCGGCTGCCGGCGACTTACGACGGCGTGCGCACCGAGCGGCCGCCCGAGCCGGTACGTCCGCCATCGGGTATCCCGCAACTGACCGAGCCCGGCGGAGATCCGATCGACCAGGTCGAGCAGATGGAGCGCGCGCGGCTCGCGCGCATGGCGGGGCAGGCACGGGAATCCCAGGTCTTCTTCCGTCTTCAATTGAAGGCACCGCCGCAGGAGAACGCAATCCGCGCCGAGCCGATCTCGCAATCGCGATCGTCAACAACCGCCGGTGACTCTGCGGCGCTGAACGCGTTGCGCACGGCGGACCAGACTCGCGCGCTTGCCGCAGGTGGCCTCGAGCCGAGCGGCACGGACGCGACGGAAAGCCTGCGCAAGCTGACGTTCCTCCGCTCCGGCCCCGAGAAGGAGATCTACAATCCGCATGGCTTGCAAACGCCGGCCTCGCCCTATCAGCTCATGGCCGGCACGGTCATCGCCGCCAGCCTTGTCACCGGCCTCAACTCTGATCTGCCGGGCTTCGTCATCGCCCAGGTGACCGAGAACATTTTTGATTCCGTCTCCGGCCGATTTCTCTTACTGCCGCAGGGATCCAGGCTGATCGGCAAGTACGACAACGTCGTCGCGTTTGGACAGGCGCGTGCGCTCGTCGTCTGGCAGCGCATCATCATGCCGGACGGCACCTCCGTCGTCATCGACAGCCTGCCGGCCACGGACACTGGCGGATATGCCGGACTCGCCGATCAGGTCGACCTCCACACCTGGCAATTGTTGAAAGGGGTCGCGCTCGCGACCGTGCTCGGCGTCGGCAGCGAGCTTGTGTTCGGCGGCTCTGGCGACAGCGATCTCATTCGCGCGTTGCAGCTCTCGACGCAATCGACGACCAACCGCGCCGGCCAGCGTCTCATCGAGCGGCATCTCAACGTCCAGCCGACGATCACCGTGCGGCCCGGCTGGCCACTGCGCGTCATCGTCCACAAGGACATCATCCTGCGCCCCTACCGCGCCGCCACACCAATCACCGCCAACTGACCAAGGAGAACGCAGAGTATGCCCGTAATCGGAACCTTCTCAGCCGTCAACAACGGCTACACCGGCATCTTCCACACGCTCAGCACGAACGCGCCGATAAGATTCCTCGCCAACGACCGCAAGGAGACGGAGAGCACGCCCGATTTCCGCATCGTCCATGGCAACACTGAGATCGGGGCCGCCTGGCGTAAGACAAAACAGGGCTCCGAGCAGACCTACCTGCGCGTGCGGATCGACGATCCCGCCTGGCCGCAACCCATATGGGCGATCCTCCTCGAGGCAACGGACGACAACGTCGTCCGGCTGGTTTGGCGTCGCGACAAGCCCGAGGGAGCCTGAGCCGATGTCGCAGCCAGACTCACTCGCGACCAGGATTGGGGGACTGGACGCCGCAAAGCAGCGTCCATCCCTCGAGGACTATCCGCTCCGCACGGCGGAAAAGCTCCGCTTTGCCGATACCGACTGCAACGGTCACATCTCCAATGCCGTGTTCGCCGTTTGCTGCCAAAACGCACGCATGGAGGTGCTTCACGACCCGCGCCGCGTTCCGCTGCCGATCGACGCGCAATTCGTCATCGCGCGGCTTGAGATCGACTTCCTCGGCGAAATGCACTGGCCGGGCACGGTCGTGATCGGCACGCGGTGCGAGCGTATTGGTCGGGCGTCTCTCATGATGGCACAGGCCCTGTTCGTCGATGGGCGTTGTGCTGCAAGTGCCAGATCAACGGTCGTGCTGATGGATCGCACGACTCGCCGCGCGACGTCGCTGCCGCCGGAAACGGCCTCTGCACTCCAGGCGTTCTGCGCTCCGCTGAACGGGAATGGTCTGCTGCATCCCTACTCGCAGGAACGGGAGAGCTAGTCGGCATGGAGATCGCGGTAGAACGGTCGCACGATCTATATTTGCATGCCACCCATGGCTTGGTTGCCGATCCAGACGAGCAGATGCCGCGGATCCTGAGCAGGCCAACAGGTCAAGCAAGTGAAGCAGACGATGGGCCGCGCACCTGGTATCTCGCCGCCTCGGTGCTGCTGCCGTTCGCTGCCGGCTACTATCTCAGTTATCTCTATCGCACGATCAATGCGCTGATATCCGGCACGCTCGTCAGCGAGTTCGGCCTGTCCGCAGCCGATCTTGGTGTGCTCACGGCGGTCCTGTTCCTGACGTTCGGCGCACTTCAGCTTCCCCTCGGCGCATGGCTCGATCGCTTCGGGCCGCGACGCGTGCAAACTGTTCTGCTTTCCATCGCGGCCATCGGCGCCGCCGTCTTTGCCTCCGCGCACGGTCTCCTCGGCCTGGTCCTCGGGAGAGCTCTGATCGGCCTCGGCGTCGCCGGCGCATTGATGGCTGGCCTCAAAGCTCTCGTGCTGTGGTTTCCCACCGAGCGCATCGCGCTCGCGAACGGCTGGCTCATCACATTGGGGGCGCTCGGCGCCGTCACGGCAACAGCACCGGCCGAGATGCTGATCGCATCCATAGGATGGCGCGGCCTGTTCCTGCTCCTGGCGCTTCTATCCGCGATTGCTGCTCTGCTGATCCTGCAGTTCGTGCCGGAATGCGCCGCACGAGGGCGAGGTGAAGCGATCGCTTCCGGTATGAGCATCCGTGCGATCTATCGGGACGCGCGTTTCTGGCGTCTCGCGCCACTCTCGGCGACGACCATCGGCTCGGCCTGGGCATTGCAGGGCCTATGGGCCGGACCGTGGCTTGCCGAAGTCGAAGGACTGCCACGCCACGACGTCGTCATGCACCTCCTGCTCATGGCAATCGGCCTCAGTGCGTCCGCGTTCATTCTCGGAACTGCCGGCGATCGCCTTCGCAGGCGCGGCGTATCGCTTTCGGCGACGTTCGGATGCGCGACCGCGCTCGCCATACTGGCGCAGCTCGCATTGATCCTGCGGTGGCCAATCCCTACCTGGTTCCCCTGGATCGCGATCGCCGGCATGGGAGCGGGCACTGTCCTGAGCTACGCCATCGTGACGGAGCTCTTCCCAAAGTCGGCATCCGGACGCGCCAACGGCGCGCTCAACCTCCTCCACATTGGTAGTGCATTCGCCGTACAGGTGACCGTCGGGTTTATCGTGGATCTCTGGCCGATCGAGGCTGGCCGCCATCCCCCCATGGCCTATCAGAGCGCGCTCGGCATCAACCTCGCGCTGCAAGTCGCCGCGTTCCTATGGTTCGTGAGACCGAAGCGACGCGCAGTCTTTGCTAGGGATCTTTCTGCCCATCCCATCCACGCGCTGGCCATGACGCTCGGCGTGTCGGCCGCCGTCGCCATTCCCTACCTTCAGGCGCGGCAGGATTGGCGGTCCCGACAAGCGATCGCGCGGCGCCAAGTAGCCGCATGGCGCTCGGCAGCGATGGTTTCGGTCGTGATCACGGTCGCGATCGGCTCCTCGCTCCTGTTTCCGGCTTCCACTTCAGCACCACCACACGCGCAGTTCACAGTGCGCGAAAACCCCACCGTGGCTGCGGCTCATGCCTTGCCCGCGCGTATGATCGCCTACTTGAGGTCAATGCAATGAAAGGAGCTACATAACAATGACGACCGATCAGGACGTCAGCACGACTGCAAGCTCGGCGTCAGACGACATCTTCTGGAGCCTCAAGACAGTACGGCAGAAGACGGGCCTCTCGTCGGCAACCATCTACCGTTACATGGCGCTCGACCTGTTTCCGGCCCGGCGCAAACTTGGCCCCAACCGCGTGGGCTGGCTCGCGTCGGAGGTGAAAGCCTGGGGTGAGAATCGCCCAGAGCTGGGAAAATAAAACGACGCTCGGTTGGCACCTGCCATATCGATCATTTTGCGTCTCGTGCGACCATTCCGTCAATGGAATGAACATTGACGACATTCCATCCATGGAATATATGAGCCATGAGCTGGCACGTCGAATACACGAACGAATTCGGGGAGTGGTGGGCCACTCTGACCGAAGGCGAGCAGGAAGATGTGACGGCCGTGGCCGAGCTGCTTATGGAGCATGGCCCGGAATTGCCGTTTCCGTACTCGTCCGGCATCGAAGGCTCACGATATCCGCATATGCGGGAGCTGCGGGTTCAGAGTGGCGGTAAGCCGCTGAGGGTCTTCTATGCTTTCGATCCGACGCGCACAGCGATCCTGCTTATCGGGGGCAACAAGACTGGCAACGATCGCTTTTACAAGACAATGATCCCGATGGCCGACCGCCTGTACGATGAGCACATCGAGGAATTGAGAAAGGAAGGATTGATACCATGAGCGGCCGTCGCCCTTTCAAGGAGCTCACCAAGAACTTCTCCCAGGAGCGCAAGAGGCGGGTCGCCGAGCGCGTCGTTGCCCTCAAGGCCGAGATGCCGCTTGCCGAGCTCCGCCAGGCGCGCGAACGCTCGCAGGAAGACCTCGCGCGCGTGCTGAAGGTCAATCAGCCGGCGGTCGCGAAGCTGGAGAAACGGGCCGATATGTATGTCAGCAACCTGCGCCGCTATATCGAAGCGCTCGGCGGGTCGCTCGAGATCACGGCGAAGTTCCCCGACGGCAGTGTGACGATCACGAATTTCAGCGACCTGGACAACGCACCAGAGAAACCGCGAGCTCGGCGTTCAGCGTGATCAGGCTCGCACATCCTGGTCGCCGGTCCGGATGGCAGTATCGGCACGGCCCGAACCAAGATGCGCCTTGCGCCTTAGCCCTTCCTGCAGGCTGTCGTTTGCGGTAGCCGACGTTTGCTTTCCGCTGCAATAGCTCGCCCATTCGCCCATCAACTCACGCCGCTTCTTGAGCAGATCACCCCGGCGATAGGCTGCCTCGACCTTGTTGTCGATGGCGTGCGCCAAAGCCTTCTCGACAACAAAATCGGGGAACTCCGTCTCCTCCGCTGCCCAATCTCGGAAGGAGGAACGGAAGCCGTGCGCCGTTACCTCGAGCTTCATTCGCCGCAGCATCATCAGGAAGACCATGTTCGATAGCGGCTTGCCACGTTTCCGGCTTGGAAACACAAGCTCCTCATCCTTGCCGCCAAGCTCCAGGGCGCGCTTCACGATGGCCACAGCGCGCTCGGACAATGGAACAATGTGCTCGACGCCGGTTTTGATGCGCTCCGGCGGGACGGTCCACACCGCGCGGGCGAGATCTATCTCTTTGCGGCGGGCGGGGAGGACCTCGTTGGTGCGCGACGCATTGAGAATAAGAAACTCAAACGCGAGCGCGGTCATGTCCTCAGCCGAGCGACGCCGAAGCCGCTTGAAGAAGCCAGGCACATCCGCATAAGGCATCGCCGCAAAATGCTCGTTGCGCTCGGGCTGCTTTGGCAAGCCCCGCTCGACGCCGTCAACGGCGTTCGCGCCGGGCAGACTGTATGCGACCCGCACCCAATCGAGAACGGTGTGGATGCGCTGGCGTACGCGCCGTGCGGTCTCTGCCTTGGTCAGCCAGATCGGTGACAGGACCTTCAGGACGTCAGAGGTCTCAATCTGATCGGCGCGGCGGTTGCCAAGCGCCGGATACGCATGCGTCTCCAGTGACTTGAGCCAAGATGCGGCGTGCTTCTCGTTCTTCCAACTGCTGAGAGTCTCGACGTGGACCTTCTTCGCAGCTTCCTTGAAGGTCGGGATGACGGTCTTGGCCTTTCGCCGCTCGGTAACAGGATCACCCCCGTCGCGAGCAACCCGCCGCATGTGGGCCGCAACGGTACGTGCATCTCCCAAAGAGACGTTGCGGGCACCACCAAGCCCGATGTCGCGCCGGCGACCGTGCACGACGATGCGCAATATCCATCGCCGCGCGCCGGAACGGTCAATCTCGAGATAGAGACCGTTTCCGTCGGCATGACGCCCTGGCTTCTTCAGCTTCCGTACGGCCGCCGGAGTAAGCGCATTAGCGGGGTGTTTGCGGCGCTCCTTCACGCGATCCTCGGTCCAAAATCTTACCCCACATTTTACCCCACATTTTCTCTGAGAAGTCGAGAGAAACGATGAGATGACTGGGGAAAACTCTACCAGAGGAATGCGGCATATTATTGAACTACATCAGTAATTTCTGGGCGGAATGAGAGAGAATGAGCGAGCTTGAAAATTCGCGTTCGATTCCCCTCGGCTCCACCAACCCTCCTCGGCACCCTCTGATTTCCCGAGGCTTTCTCCGGCATTCCCAGACCAGCAGGCGAGGTTTGGGAATTCGATCCCGAAGTCCGGATTGCGAGACGGCCCATGGCGGCCTGCCGCCTTTCCTGAGCCCGTGCGTCACGCATTCTGTCGGGAGCTTGGTTTATCGATTTCCCAAATCTCGATGGCGTATTGAAGAAATACGTCAGCCGCCGCGGACGGATCGCGCTCCTTCAAGCACATCGCGAATGCCGGCCATGATGCGCTTGCGATCCGGGAAGACGTGATCCTCGAGTGGAGGACTGTAGGGGATCGGAACGTTGAGCGCGCAGACGCGCCGCACCGGCGATTTCATTCTGGCGAACGTCTCCGGGTCTTCGGTCGCCACTGCGGCCACCTCTGCCGAGAATCCGGCGGTCGGCCCGGCCTCATCGGCGACGACGAGGCGGCCCGTCTTGCGCACCGAGGCGCGGATCGTCTCGACGTCGAGCGGCACAAGCGTGCGCGGATCGATGACCTCCACAGAGATGCCCGACTTGGCGAGCTCTTCGGCCGCGGCCAAAGCCTCATGCACCAGCCAGGCGATCGCGACGATCGTTACGTCGGTCCCCTTACGCTTGATGTCGGCAACGCCGAGCGGGATCGTGTAGTCCTCCTCCGGTACGGGGCCTTTCGTCGTCAGAAGTCGGTTCGACTCGAAGGATATGACGGGGTTGTTGTCGCGAATGGCCGTCTTCAATAGGCCCTTCAGGTCGTAGGGTGTCGATGGCAAGAACATCTTCAGGCCCGACAGGTTCATGAACATCGAGTACGGGCACTGGCAATGCTGGGCGGCGAGGCGGGTGCCGCCGCCGACATTGGCGCGATAAAGGATCGGGAAGGTACGCTGGCCGCCGAACATGTAGTGAATTTTAGCCGCCTGATTGACGATCTGGTCCATGGCCACGAACGAGAACGTGACCTGTCGCCAATCCATGATCGGCCGGTAGCCCGAGCCCGCCGCGCCGATCGATATGCCGGTGAGGGCCGCCTCGGCGATCGGCGTCGCTCTCACCCGCTTGTCGCCGAACTCCTTGACGAGCGGCATGATCGGATCAGTCGACATATAGAAAATGCGCGGGTCCACACGCATCTCTTCGGCCACGGCCTCGACGCCGGCCTGGGCATAGGTGAGCTCTCTCATGTCATCCTCCTCAGGCCGCGTACATGTCTTCGAGCGCCTGCTCCGGCGTCGGGAACGGGCTCGCCTCGGCGAACGCGACGGAAGCCGCGATGGAGGCCAGCGCCTCCTGATCCAGCGCCTTCAAATCGGCCTCGCTCATCGACCCTTGCGCGATCAGCTGACCGGAAAGTCGCGCAATCGGGTCCTTTGTCTTCCACGCCTCGATTTCTTCGGCCGTACGGAAGTCCGGCTGCCCCGCGCGCTCGGTATGTGCGCGCCAGCGGTAGGTCTTGCATTCGATCAGCGTCGGCCCTTCTCCTGCACGAGCTCGAGCAACCGCACGCGCAGCAGCCTGATAGACGCCAAAGATGTCGTTGCCATCAACGACGACGCCGGGAATGCCGTAGCCCGCAGCCCTGCCCGCGACATCCGGCATGGCATGCGTCGCCGCTGCCGCCGTTTGCGCGGCGTACATGTTGTTCTCGCACACGTAGATCATGGGCAGCTTCCACGTTGCCGCGATGTTGAGGCATTCATGGAACGGGCCTGCGTTCGAGGCGCCGTCGCCGAAGAACGAGACCGCGACGCGCCCATTGCCATCCATCTGGGCGGCTAGCCCCGCGCCGGTCACGATGGAAATGCCGCCCGCGACGATGCCGTTGGCACCGAGCATGCCGATGCCAAAATCCGCAATGTGCATCGAGCCGCCCTTGCCCTTACAATATCCGCCCTGGCGTCCATAGAGCTCGGCCATCATGCGGTTGAGGTCAGCCCCCTTGGCGATGCAGTGGCCGTGCCCGCGATGGGTCGAGATGATCTGGTCGCCTGTCTCGAGCGCCGAGCACACGCCGACGGCAACCGCCTCCTCGCCGATGTAGCAATGCACGACGCCATAGATCTTGCCGGCGTGGTAGTCCGCGGATGCGCGCTCCTCGAAGTGGCGGATGGTGAGCATCTGTCGCAACATCTCGCGTTGCTTGTCGGGTGACAGGTTCATGGCGTTTCCTCGGCGGGCTTTGCTTTATGCTTGGTTCTGGGCCGGATCCTTCGAACTCGGGGCGGGAAGTCGCACCTTTCTGCGTGGAGCGCATTTCATGAACCGGCTCCCGAATGTGCTGCCATCATCGGGCAAGAGCAACTGTTGTCAGAGCGAAAAATGGCATCGCATTGACATCGAATAGCAGAAGACGATCGCTCGACACCCTGGTGGTGCAGCGCAACGACGCCAAATTCCGCAGCCCGTATCGCGGGCTGGTGCCATCGACAGCTGTTGCTGCCGAAGAGCAGGGTGGCGTAGTCTGACTGGGTGTTCTGCGCGCGCCGCGTATCGAGTTCAAGCGTGAGGCGACATGGCCAATCCCTATGAGACGTTGGGTGTGGCCCCCAACGCCAGCCAGGATGACATCCGCAAGGCCTACCGCAAGGTCGCCAAGGAAACGCATCCCGATCTCAATCCAGGCAAGCCCGAGGCGGAAGAGCGCTTCAAGGCGATCAATGCGGCCTATGACATTGTCGGCGACGCAGAGAAGCGTAAGCGCTTCGATGCCGGAGAGATCGACGAGACGGGGGCCGAGCGCCCGCCGGAGCGCCACTTCTATCGCGAATACGCCGAGGCCGATCCGGACATGCGCTATGGCCGGCGCGGCGCCTCTGCCGCCGGCCAGAGCGACCGCGCGGGTGATTTCGACTACGATATTTTCGCCGATCTTTTCCGAGGGCGCGGATCGAGCGGCGGTCAGTTCCGCATGCCGCCTCAGGACGTGCGCTACAGGCTCGAGATCGAATTTCTCGATGCGGTGAACGGCACGCACAAGGTGGTGGCCATGCCCGACGGCAAGACGCTCGACATCACGATCCCCGCCGGGATCAGCGAGGGGCAGGTGCTCCGTCTCAAGGGACAGGGATTGCCGGGCTCCGACGGCACGCCGGGCGACGCATTCGTCGAGATCTCCATTCGGCCGCATCCCGGCTTCAGTCGCGAGGGTCATGACATCATAAGCACGCTTCCCGTGTCGCTCGGCGAGGCGCTGAATGGCGCGAGCGTGCGCGTCGAGACCGTGGACGGGGCGGTCGACGTCAAGGTTCCGAAGGGCGCCAGGGACGGCACGAAGCTGCGCCTGCGCGGCAAGGGCGTGTCACGCGGCAAAGGGGCCGAACGCGGCGATCAATTGGTCGAGATCCATATCGTGCCGCCTGAAGGCGCCGACGAGGCACTGGCTCAATTCATGGCCGAATGGGAAACGACGCACCCACAGCATCCGCGCAGGAAGGGCGCAGCCTGACATGATCCGTGAAAACGATCTCATCGCGCAGTTTGCGGTTCTGGAGCATCAAGTTCTGATCACCTGGATCGAGGAGGGCGTGGTCGCACCGCACCGCGATGCCGAGGGTTATCTGTTCGATCGTCTCGACGAGGCGCGCATAGCATTGGCCTGCGACTTGCACTATCGCATGGGCCTCGACCATGCGAGCCTCCCCGTCATCCTGTCGTTGATCGATCAGCTCCACGATGCGCGGCATCATCTCCGGGCCCTGACGCGCGCGGTGGCAGAGCAACCGGAGACGGTACGGGAGGAGATCACCCGCAGGATCGCTGGTCATCGTAAGTCCCAGAGCAACTGACGCTCGGTCGTCGATATGTCGAGCGCTGCGGTCACGAGGCTGCGGGGGGGGGCCGCGCTCAGATTGCCGCCGTGAAGATGATCTCGCCGCGCTCGATGACATACAGCCGGTCAGCGAAAGACGCCACATGATGTACGTTCGATTCGACAATGAAGATCGAGTGGCCAAGCGCCCGGATCGAGGCCGAACGCCTGTTTCGCCCAACGCATAGCCGAGCACCAACCCGCTCACGACACACTAGCCACACCATCGCCCTTTGCGCGGGGCCATACTTCCGGCAGGAATGCGAATCGGCAATGTAACCGCCCTCGATTTTGGTAACGTGAAGGCCCTCATGGATAGAATCAATCAACGTATCGCAACGGAGCTTGGCGTCAGCGTCGCGCAGGTGGCTGCGACGGTGGAGTTGCTGGGCGAGGGCGCCACCGTGCCGTTCATTGCGCGCTATCGCAAAGAGAAGACCGGCAGCCTCGACGATACTCAGCTCAGGAAGCTAGAGGAGCGTCTCGGCTACCTGCGCGAGCTCGAAGATCGTCGCGCCAGTGTGCTCAAGAGCATTGAGGAACAGGGCAAGCTTACGGCGGATCTCGCACGCGCCATCAATGCTGCCGAGACTAAGGTGGCGCTGGAGGACCTGTATGCGCCCTATCGGCTCAAGCGCCGGACCAAGGCGCAGATTGCGCGCGAGGCGGGCCTCGAGCCTCTTGCTGACGCGTTGCTCGCCAACCCAACGCTCGACCCGCAGGCAGAAGCCGCGAAGTTCACCTCAGTGGACAAGGGTATTGCCGACGCCAAGGCTGCGCTCGAAGGCGCGCGGCACATCCTGATCGAACGCATGGCCGAGGAGCCGAAGCTCGTCGGCACATTGCGCGAACGGGAGTGGAGCGAAGGCGTGCTCACCTCCAAGGTTCTCAAGGGCAAAAATGAGGAAGGTGCGAAGTTCGCCGACTACTTCGACTTCGGCCAAAACATAAGGGACATCCCCTCCCACCGCGCGCTTGCCATGCTGCGCGGCCGCAACGAAGGGATTCTCGATCTGCACATCGATGTGCCGCACCAAGCCGACAGGCCTCACCCGGCGACCTTGAAAGTGATGGCCGCATTCAACATCGCCGAGCGCGGGCGCCCCGCCGACGCGTGGCTTGCCGACACAGCACGCGTTGCCTGGAAGGGCCGGATGGCCGCATCCATCGCCGCCGACCTGCTGACGCGCCTCAAGGAGCGAGCCGATGCCGAAGCCATCTCCGTCTTTTCGAAGAACCTGAAAGACCTGCTGCTGGCCGCGCCGGCTGGCCCGCGCGTCACCATGGGGCTCGATCCCGGCTTCCGTTCCGGAGTGAAAGTCGCGGTGGTGGATGCGACTGGTAAGCTGGTCGACACCGTCACCATCTATCCGCACGAGCCCAAGCGCGATTGGCAAGGTGCGTTGGCGACGCTGGCCGCGCTTTGCATGAAGCATAAGGTCGACCTTCTCAGTGTCGGCAACGGCACGGCAAGTCGCGAGACCGACAAGCTCGTTGCTGAACTCATCGCCAAGATACCGAACGTGACGCTTACCAAGGTCATGGTGTCGGAAGCCGGTGCGTCCGTCTATTCCGCCTCGGAACTGGCGGCGAAGGAGTTTCCCGATGTGGATGTGTCGTTGCGGGGCGCCGTCTCCATCGCGCGGCGCCTGCAGGACCCGCTAGCCGAGCTGGTGAAGATCGAGCCCAAAGCCATCGGCGTCGGCCAGTATCAGCACGACGTCGACCAGCGCGGTCTCGCCAAGTCTCTGGATGCGGTGGTCGAGGATTGCGTGAATTCCGTGGGCGTGGACGTGAATACGGCCTCCGCCCCGCTGCTTGCCCGTGTGTCCGGTCTCAACCAGACGCTCGCATCCAACATCGTTGCCTTCCGCGACGAGAATGGCGCCTTCAGAACGCGCACGGCGCTGAAGAAGGTGCCCCGGCTCGGGCCAAAGGCCTTCGAGCAGGCGGCCGGATTCCTGCGCATCATGAACGGCAAGAATCCCCTCGACGGCTCCGCCGTGCATCCGGAGGCCTATCCTGTGGTGGAGAAAATCTCCGCGGCGACCAGCCGCCCCCTCAAGTCCATCATTGGCGACCGGGCGTTCCTTAAGTCGCTCAAACCCGCGCAATTCGCCGACGAAACCTTCGGCATTCCGACGGTCTCCGACATCATCGCCGAACTCGAGAAACCGGGGCGCGACCCCCGGCCCGAGTTCAAGACCGCCATCTTCAAGGACGGTGTGGAGAAGATTGCCGACCTGAAGCCCGGCATGCAGCTCGAGGGAGTCGTGACGAATGTGGCGGCCTTCGGCGCATTCGTGGACATCGGTGTGCACCAGGATGGCCTCGTGCACATCTCGGAGCTGGCGGACCGCTTCGTCAAGGATCCACGCGAGGTGGTCAAAGCAGGCGATGTGGTGAAGGTGCGCGTGAAGGAGGTGGATGCCGGTCGCAAGCGCATTGCGCTCACCATGCGCTCCGACGCGATCGACCGTGCCCCGCCTCCGACTGGCGGCAACGCCCGCACGTCGGCTCCGGCCTCGAGCGCTCGCCATGGCGCGGCCTCACCGCAGGCCGCTCCTGCCGAGAGTGCGCTCGCTGCCGCTCTGCGCCGGGCGCAGGAGCGCAAATAGGTCTGCTGCCGCCCCCGGCCATTAGGAGATAGTAATATCGCTGAGCAAATGGATGGCCTTGGCCAACACCAGACACGGCCTTCTGTAGACTGGTTTCAGCCTTGCGGCGGCTTCCAGCCAGCCGAAGGTATGGTGTTGACCATCCACGGGACACCGAACTTGTCGATCAGAGAGCCGAAGCCGGGCGACCAGAAGGTCTCGCTGAACGGCATGCCTTGCTTGCCGCCTTCGGAAAGCTGATCGAACCAGCGCTGGCCCTGGGCCTTGTCCTCGGTATGCAGGGTAACATCGAAGCCGTTCTTGGGCTTGTCGATGTTCCTGGCCCAGCCGACGTCCATGTCGGCGCCCATAATCGCCTAGTCGCCGACATCGAGCCAGCAGTGCATCAGCCAGGTCTTGTATTTCGCGTCGGTGATCGGCATTCCCGGAGGCCCATCGCCGTAGGGGATAGCCGCGGTTATCGTTCCGCCCAGGACCTTGGCGTAGAACTCGAACGCCTCGCGGCACTGGCCCTGGAAACTCAGGCTGGTCACGATCTTCATGGTCGTCTCCTCATCTGTGGGAGCATCGATCTGCCTCCGCTCAGAGATCGCCGGTATGGTGGCAGGGGGACGGCAAGTCTCCGCCGTAATATGTGCGTGCCGAACTACAAGGAAACGGGAAGCTCGGAATTTGAGCCTCTAGGCTTCTCCTCTTCCGGCGGAACGTCTGCCCCGTATCATTGGTTCAACCCGTGTTTTCCCTACGGACACAGTCGGCCACGTGTGCTTCGAGCGCCTCGCGATCGAATTGCTCCGCCGGTCCGATGAAGACGATCTGGCTTGTGTCGGGCGGCGCCCCTTCTTCCAGCATTATCGCTTGCCGCTTGCCGACGAGTTGAAACACCACCCGTCGATCGGCGCCTTCAACGCTGACCTTGAGAACGCCCTTGGCGCGTAACAGCCAGGATGGCAGCGCGCTCAAGGCCGCGCGCGTGCGTTCCCAATCCAGAGGGGCCTCGTGCGACCAATGCCAGGAATCGAATATGCGCGTGTGATCGTGGTCATGCGCATGATCGTGATCCGGATGATCGCAGCCGGGCGCGCAATGATGCGCGTCGTGCGCCTCTTGCCCGACCGGCGACCGAGAAAGGCGCAGATCAGGCCCGAACAGAATGTCGCGCGGCACATCGGCCTGAATGGCACGAATACGGCGAATGGTGGGATTGGGGCCGAGCAGCGCCGCCTCCGTCGCGGCAATGTCGGCTTCGCTCGCCAGGTCGCATTTGTTGAAGACGAGGAGATCGGAGGACCCCGCCTGGTCAATGGCCAGCTCAGTCGCGCGGAAGTCGAGGGTACGGAACTGTTCCGCATCGACGAGACATATGGTGGCGTCTACGGCGATCCGGCCCGCGAAGGCCCCCTGTTCGACAGCGTCGAGAATGGCGAGCGGTCGCGACACGCCGCTCGCTTCGATGATCACGTGCTCCGGCGGCGTTTCCATGCCCATCAGGTTTTCCAGTGCAGCGACGAGATCGTCGCGCATGGAGCAGCAGATGCACCCGTTTGACAGCGCGACCTGATCGGCACTCGTCTCAGCCACCAATGCAGCATCGATATTTATGGCGCCGAAGTCGTTCACGACCACGCCGTAGCGCACACCTTGAGGATCTTCCAGCACGCGCTTCAGGAGCGTCGACTTACCAGCGCCAAGGAAGCCGCACAGTATCGTGACTGGCACGGGAGCTGTCTGCGATGCCGTCTCTGCCATGGCGCTACCTGCGGTAACGACGCTGCATGAGCAGATTGGCGGCCACCGTGAGAATGAGAGTCGTCAACATCAGCAGGAAGGCGACCGCCGCACCGAACGGCCAGTTGTTGAGCTGAAACTGCCCGAAGACGAGAGGCGCCATCATCTTGAATTTCGGTCCGCCAAGGAGAACTGGCGTGGCATAGGCATTCATGCCCAGGATGAAGGTCAGGATCGTGCCCGCGATGATGCCGGGCAACGCAAGCGGCCACAGAACGCGCCAGAACATGGACCACGGTCCCGCGCCCAAACTGAAAGCTGCCTCCTCGACAGCACGGTCAACGCCCTCGATGACGCTTTGCAGGGTCAGCACCATGAACGGCAGGTTCACGGCGATGATACCGACGATCACTGCGGTCTCGGTGAACATGATCTCGAGCGGCTCGTCGATGAAGCCAAACGAGATCAGCGTCGTATTCAGGAAGCCCTTGTTGCCGAACACCGTCATCCAGCCGGCCGCGCGCACCGCATTGCCGACGAAGAGTGGCAGGACGACGAGCATGATCAGGAGGTTCTTGAAGCGGGTCTCCGTGCGCGCCAGTTTGTAGGCGAGCGGAAATCCGAGGATCAGACAGATGATCGTGCACGTCAGTGCCACACGGATGGTCGTCGAGAAAATCGTCAGATAGTAGGGATCCGAGAAGAACTTGATGTAGTTCTCGAGCGTCAGCGCCTCGACCATCATCAAGCCCGGCTTGAACTGGTTGAGGCTGTAGCGGAACAAAATCGCCATCGGAATGATGATGCCGGCGGCGACGACAATCGTCGCAGGACCGATCAGCGTGGCGGCACTCAATCGTGAGCCGCCGCCCTCGTCGTCGATCCTGGCCGCTGTCGCCGCTTGTGTCATGCTTACATCCCGACACCACCGTCGGCCCCTCAGGGGGCCGGACGACGGCTCAGCCCTTGAACGACTTGTCCCACCACTCCTTCAGCGCGACATCGGCATCGGTCATATACTTGTAGTCCATGTCGACGAGCTTCTTTATGTCCTCGGGCGTAAAGCCGATGCGCTCATTGAGATCTGGCGCGACCTTCGCATTCGTGACCGTCGGGTTGTATCCCATGTCGATCGCGAAGTTCTCCTGGGCCGACGCCTCGAGCATGGCGTCGAGATAGGCGTAGCCACCCTCCTTGTTCGGCGCGTTCTTCGGCATCACGAAACCCGACACGTAGGAGAGTGCGCCCTCGGTCGGCGTCACGGCGACGACCGGAATATCGGCCTTCTGCCACTGCACGGCCCGCGCCTTCCACATGATTCCGACACCGATCTCGCCCGTCTTCATGCCTTGGGCGAAGGCTTCGTTGGTCGGGTAAATGCGAGCACCGGCCTTGCGCAGCTCGAGCAGGAGCTTCTGACCGGGATCGAGGTTGGAGGGAGTGCCGCCGGCGGCCAGGGCAGCAGCGACCAGCGTGTACTGATACTGGATGTCGATGATGCCGAGCTTATTGCCGTGCTTGGGATCGAACGCGTCCTTGTAGCTCTTCGGCGCATCCTTCACGACAGCCGGATTGTAGAGCACCACCTTGCCCGAATAGATGTGCCCGACGCCATAGGGATACTTCATCGACGGCAGCAGATTCTTGGCGTTCTTGAGCTTGGAATAGTCGATCTGCTCGACGACGCCGGCGACGTCCATCTGGTGCATGTTAAGCGCCGACAACCCCTGGACATCGGTCGTGCCGCGCGGCAGACGGCGCTCAGCGAGCATCTTCGATCGGCGTTGCGGATCGCCCGCCTGATCTTGAACGACCTCCCACCCGGCAGGGATCAGGATCGGCTGCTCGATGTTCTTGTTGAGGAGCCGCGCGTAGTCGCCGCCCCAGGTACCGACGACTACCTTGCCCTTGGCCTGCGCGCTTGCACTACGCGGCAGATTGACAACGCTTGCACCCGCCAGGGCGGCCGTGCCTTGGAGGAGATGACGGCGAGAAATCGACGGTGTCTTAATGTTCGACATGACGTGCCTCATCAACGCGGTTTCAGTTGCTCAACTTCACTTCACATCCATTTCACTCCTCGGCTTCGCCGGTCCCCGCAAATACCGATGCGGCAGCCGGTGCCCAGCCGACATGAACTTTCTCGCCCACGGACGGTGCATAAACACCCTCGCGGTTGGCTATCTGAGCGACAATACGCTCGCGGTCGTTGACGCGCACGTGCACATCGAGCAGCGCCCCGAGATAGGAGACGAATTCCACTTCTCCGGGAACGCTGTTCTCCGTCCCGTTAGCGGGCGCCGCCGCAACCGAAACTCGCTCAGGGCGCAGTGAAAGCGTGGCCGCACCTTTGATCGCCGTCTTGTTCTCGCACGCAATGGTCAGCCCGCCACGCGACTTGAACTTGCCATCGCCTGCGAGCTCGCCCGCGAGGAAGGTCGTGCGGCCAACAAAGCCCGCGACAAAGCGGTCGGCAGGATGCTCGTAAAGCTCGCGCTGGCTGCCCGCCTGCTTGACCTCGCCCTCGCTCATCACGACGAGGCGGTCAGCCATGGTGAGCGCCTCCTCCTGGTCGTGCGTAACCATGATCGCGGTGAGGCCGAGCTTGCGCTGCAATTCGCGGATCTCGACCCGGACCTCCTGCCGGAGCTTGGCATCGAGGTTCGATAGAGGCTCGTCGAGGAGCAGGACATCGGGGCGAAACACGAGTGCGCGTGCCAGCGCCACGCGCTGCTGCTGACCGCCCGAGAGTTGACGCGGCAGCCGGTCAGTGAGATGCCCGAGGCGTACGAGCCGCAAGGCCTCGGCGACTCTCGGCCCGATTTCGGCATTCGGCACTTTCCGCATCTCGAGCCCGAAGGCGACGTTCTGCTCGACCGTCAGATGCGGGAACAGGGCATAGTTCTGAAAAACGAGGCCCGTGTTCCGCTTCCAAGGTGGCAACGAGGTTATGTCGGCATTGCCGAGATGGATGCTGCCCGTGGTCGGCTCGATGAAGCCGGCGATCATCCGAAGCGTCGTCGTCTTCCCGCAACCCGAAGGCCCGAGGAGCACGAGGAACTCACCATCGGCCACGGTCAGCGTGAAATCGCGCACCGCGAAGAAATCGCCGTAGCGCTTCGAAATCCCTGCGAGCTTGACCTCTGCCATCTCCCCCTCAGACGACTCTCGCAATTTTCACATAGCGATCCGTAATCAGCATCGCGGCGGCAATGAGCCCAATCTGCACCACCGAGACGGCCGCGATGGTCGGATCGATCTTCCATTCGAGGTACTGCAGGATCGCGATCGGCAGCGTGGTGCGCCCCGGCCCGACGAGAAACAGGCTGAGCTCCAGATTGCCGAACGACGATACGAACGAGAACATTGCCGCGGCCACGATACCAGGGAGAATGCCCGGCAGCGTGATCCGCCGGAAGGTCGTCCAGCGATCGGCGCCGAGGTTCTGGGCGGCTTCCTCGAGCGTCCGGTTGAAACCGGCGAGGCTCGCCGTCACGAGGCGAACCGTCCACGGGATCACGATCAGTACATGACCGCTCACGAGGCCGAGGAGCGACCCGAGGATCGGCAGGCCCGTGTTGATCTCTGTCTCGACGTGAAAGACGTATAGCGCAATGCCGAGCACGATGCCGGGGATCACGAGCGGCAGCAGCAGCAGATTGTTCAGCGCTTCGCGGCCCCTGAAACGATAGCGCGCAATGCACAGCGCCGCGGGCACGCCGACGATCAGACCGATCGTGGACGAGATCAGCGCAAGCTGCAGGCTCAAGATGAAACCGGAGACGAAGCGATCGTTCTCGATGATCGCGGCATACCACTTGAGTGAGTAGCCTTCGGGCGGGAATGACGGGATCGTCTGGCTGAAGAAGGACAGCCACGTAACGAAGATCAAGGGCGTCAGGATGTAGAGCAGCGTGAAGCCGGCGACGCCATTGAGGAGATAACGTCCCAGGCGTCGCTTGTCTAAAATCGCTCTGCCCAGGTTCATGCTCCTTTGTCCTTCAGAGCGGGGTCGAGATGCGGTTCTTGTGGAAGGCACCACCCTTCATGATGGCCGCCAGGTGCTTGCCCTGGCCCTCCAGCAGCGTGATGTCCTTGAGCGGATCGCCGTCGACCAGAATGAGATCGGCCCATGCACCCGGCTCGATCACACCGAGCTTGCCCGGTCGGCGTACGACCTCGGCCCCGATGATCGTTGCCGAGCGGATGACGTCGATTGCCGGAACGACCGTGGTGCGGATCGAGAACTCGCGACTCTGATCCTCGGCAAGCGCCCCGAGCAGATCCGTGCCGTAAGCGACCTTCACGCCATTGCGCTTGCAGATCTCGAGCGACTTGAAGCCGCCCTCCAGAACCATCTCGTTCTTTTCGAGCATCTCCGCCGTCATGCCGAACTGGGCAGCGCGCTCTTTCATGGCGACGTAGGCAACGATATTGGCGACGACGAACGCACCCTTCTCGGCCATCAGCTTGGCCGTCGTATCGTCGATGAGGTTACCGTGTTCGATCGTGCGGACACCGTTCGCGACACCGCGCGTGATCGCCTCGGGCGAATAGGCGTGCGCCGAAACATAGCGGCCGAAAGCGTGCGCTTCTTCCACGGCGGCCTGTATTTCGGGGATCGAGAACTGGAGGCTTTCGAGCGGATCGTAGGGCGAGGCCACGCCGCCGGAGATCATGATCTTGATGGCGTCGACGCCGAGCCGCATCTGCTCGCGGGCCGCGCGGCGCACCTGATCCGGGCCGTCGACCTGCTCGCGGAGCCAGACCATGGCGTTGCAGCAGAAACAGGGTGCCTGGTCGCGCGTGCGAGCACGGTTGTCGTTGTGGCCACCGGTCGGCCCGAGCGAGCGACCTGCAATGAACAGGCGCGGACCGGGGAAGTATCCCTCGTCGATGGCCTGCTTGAAGCCATAGTCCGTACCGCCGGCGTCGCGCACCGTCGTGAAGCCACGATCGAGCATCTCGCGCACACGCCGCGCGGCGCGGGCCGTGTTCAGCGTCAGCGGAATGTCCTCCAGGCGCCGGATGTAGACTTCCGAGTGCATGCAATGCACGTGCGCGTCGATGAGTCCCGGCATCAACACACGGCCGGCGCAGTCGATCACCGTCGCATTCTCGGATTTGATCGGCTTGTCGGAGACCTCGCGAAAGCGGTCGCCTTCCACGAGAACTTCGTAGCCCCCGCGCACTTCATCGAAGCGAGGATCGAGCAGGCGCAGGTTCCGGAAGAGGATAGGTTGAGGCTTCGCCGTCGCCGTCCCAGTCATTCGAGCACCTCTCGCCGTCGGCTCAACAGCCATGCTCGCGAGAACCGGGCCCAGACTGCATGCTGTCTTCCGAGTACGATATTCTCAAGAAGGTCGAGAGATAGCAAGGTGCGTTCCCCAGGCGCCCCTTGCCGCATAAGTCGGCACTTTGGCGCGATATCTCAGGCGGCGATCCTGTTCTTGTGGAATTTGCCCCCTTTCATGATCGCCGCCAGATACTTGCCCTGCCCTTCGAGCACTGCGATGTCCTTGAGCGGATCACCGTCCACGACAATGAGGTCGGCCCACGCGCCCGCCTTGAGGCAACCGAGCTGCCCCTCGCGCCGCAGGACCTTTGCGGCGACCGTTGTTGCCGAGCGAATGACGTCGATCGGCTTGACGACCTGCGTGCGGAGCGAGAACTCCCGGCTTTGCTCGACCTGGAGCTGGCCGAGCAGGTCGGTCCCGAAGGCAACCGGCACCCCGGCCTCCTTGCAGATCTCGAGAGACTTCAGCGCCCCGTCGATCACGAGATCATTCTTTGCGAGCATGTCCGCGTTCATGCCGAACTCGGCCGCCCGCTCGCGCATGGCGAAGTACGTGACTAGATTGGCAATCAGAAACATGCCCTTTTCCGCCATGAGCTTGGCTGCCGGCGCATCGACGAGATTACCATGCTCGATCGTCCGCACGCCGGCCTTGGCCGCGCGCGTAATGGCTTCCGGTGAATAGGCATGGGCACACACGTAGCGCCCGAAGGCATTGGCCTCTTCGACGGCCGCCGCAACCTCGCCCGGAGAGAACTGCAGGCTCTCCAGCGGATCGTACGGGGATGCGACGCCACCCGACATCATGATCTTCACGTGATCGCAGCCCTGGCGCATCTCCTCGCGCACGGCGCGACGGACGTCGGCCTCGCCATCGGCCACACCCATCGTAAAGGCGAGCGCATTACAGCAATGGCAGCGCGTACCGGGATCCGTGCGTCGCCGGCCGTCGCTATGACCGCCCGTCGGGCCGATGGCTTTGCCGGCAATGAAGATGCGCGGCCCGGCCAGAAAGCCCTGCTCAACAGCGGCTTTAATGCCCCAGTCAGCGCCGCCGGTGTCACGCACCGTCGTAAAGCCCCGATCGAGCATATTTCGCATCAGAACAGCTGCTCGCGCGGTCATGAGCGTCAGCGGCATGTCCTCCAGGCGCCGGATCACCACTTCCGACAGGAACACATGGACGTGGCAGTCGATGAGGCCCGGCATGACCGTGCGCCCACCACAATCGATCGTCGCCGCACTTTGAGAGGAAATAGGGCGATCCGAAACCTCGCGGATCTTCTCGCCTTCGATCAGGATCTCGTAGCCGCCCCGTAGAGCGTCGTTGTCCGGATCGAGAAGCTGGAAGTTCTTCAGTCGCAGCAGCGTCATCGTTGCCCCCACGTGCATCTACCAATGACAGCCAACGACAGCGCCGCTCTCTCGTCAACCATGTAGCTGCACACGGGCACTACCATCCCAGAGCGCAGGACGCCCGACGAGGGTCGACGCAGGCGAACATGAGCCCGTTCTCGCCACGCGCGACGAGGTCGTCTCGATCGAAGCTCCCGCCTCGCTCGCGAAGTGCGAAGGATCGACTTAGTTCCTTCGATTCGCATAGGGTGGAGCGGGCCAATGTTGTACAGTGAAAAGTACGGCCCTGAAGCTCGACTATAGCCTCAAACCGCGTGGAACTCATTGGCGTTGAGAATTGTTTAGACAGCGTCCCTGTCAGTTTGGTTTGCCGACGATGGCTCCGCAACTGCAACTAAATTACTTGAGGCCGGCGCTCTACACGCGATGCGAGGGCGGCGTCTGGCACACCTTTGGCCCCATGCCATTCTATGAGGCTGTGCTCTTAGCGGTGCGGAAATACAGACCAATTCACGAGTCCTGCGTCCTTGCCGACGAAATCAACCTGATCGGCATCGATGCCATTCTCGCAGTTCGGCAGCGATCGGACTTTCCTATCAACATGGCAATCGAAAGCGCCGTGCAGACGCGTTCCAATCGGTGACCGGGGCAGGCACTCCCGCTAGTCCGCAAGCTCTTCTCTCAGCACCCGCTTGAGGATTTTTCCTGACGGATTGCGCGGCAGCTGATCACGGATGATCAGATCTTTGGGCACCTTGAAGCCGGCGAGGTTCGCCCTGCAGTGTGCACTGAGGGTGGCCAGATCGAGCGTAGCGCCTTCGTTGAGCACGACGACGGCAACCGGTCGCTCGCCCCAGCGGTCATCGGGAAGCCCGATGACCGCTGCTTCGCGCACCTCGCCGAGTTGATAGATGACCCGCTCGACCTCCGAGGAAGCAATGTTTTCGCCGCCCGAGATGATCATGTCCTTCTTGCGGTCCGTCAGATAGAGGAAGCCATCGCCGTCGATGTGGCCGATGTCGCCGGTGCGGAACCAGTCGGCGAAGAACGAGGCGCGCGTCTTCTCTGGGTCCTTCCAGTAGCCGCGCGTGATCTTCGGGCCGCGCAGGCAGATCTCCCCGCTCTCTCCTGCGGGCAGCGTGCGTCCGATCGCATCGCGGATTTCGACCTCCACATGCGCGAGCGCACGGCCGACCGAGCCGATCTTCTCGATTTCGCGCCCCGCCTCCATCATCGTGTCGCCGCTGCAGGATTCAGTGAGGCCATAGGCATCGATATAGCGCGCCTGCGAGAAGTAGCCGGTGAAGGCACGAATGCGCGGCTCGGGCGTACGCTCGCCGCCGCCGACAACCCACTTGATGCTCGACACATCGTGCCGGCCGCGCTCGGGATGCGCAAGAATGGCGCTCAGCATGACCGGCGCGAACCACGCGCCCGTCAGCCGCTCCTCCTCGATGGAGCGGATCGCAGCAATCGGATCGAAGTCGCGATGAATACAGATCGAGCCGCCGACCCAAAGCACCGCCACGCCCGGCAGATCGAACGCACCGACATGATAAAGCGGACCGGTGACGAGCAGCCGATCCTGGGCCGTCAAGCCGAGCGCCAAAACGTGATCCGCGTTCTTCCAGTAGAAATTGCCATAGGTGTGCATCACGCCCTTGGGCCGATCCGTCGTGCCGGACGTGTACATTAGGCGGAAGAGGTCGTCGGGGCCGGCGATGTGCATGGGCGCTGAGGCAGCATCACCCGCGAGGCGCGTCGAATCCGATTGCGCAACCGTATCGACCAGGATGACGTTCTCGAGCGCGGCAACAAGCCCGGCAAGTTCCGCGTCGGCAAAAATGAGCTTCGCACCCGCGTGCCCGGTGATGTAGCTGACCTCCTCGGCGGCAAGGCGGTAGTTGACGGGCAGGAAGACCGCGCCGATGTGGCTCGTCGCAAAAGCCAGTTCGATGAATGCCGCGCTGTTCTTCATCACGACGGCGACGATGTCGCCTGGACCGATACCGCGCCCGGCGAGAAAGCCCGCTGTTTTCTCGATACGCGCCTGCAGCGCTGCATATCCGAGCCGCGTCTCACCGTAGATCACTGCGAGCGCATCGGGCGTGCGCCGCGCATGAAAGCGGATGAAACTCGTCAGGTTCAGCATCGCACCGGCTCCGTGCAGCTCAGTAAGATCGCGGCAGGCCCAGGTTCTGCCCGGCGATGAAATTCAGGATCATTTCTTCGGAGATGGGCGCAAAGCGGAACAAACGCGCATCCCGCCACAGGCGCTCGACGTGCATGTCCTTCGCAAAGCCCATGCCGCCCATGGTCTGCATGGCCTGCTCGATACCGGCAGACGCCGCCTGCGATGCAATGAGCTTACCGACGTTGGCCTCGGTGCCATAGGGCTTGCCGGCATCGAACTGCGCCGCCGCCTTGAGGTTCATGAGACGCGCACACTGCACCTCAGCCCAATGCTGCGCCAGCGGGAATTGCAGCCCCTGGTAACTGGCGATTGGCTTCCCTCCAAATACCCGGCGCTCCTTCGCGTAGTCGACGGCAAGCCGGAGCGCGAGATCAGCCGCGCCAACGAGACCCGCAGTCGTCACGATGCGCTCGGTATTCAGCACGTCGAGAAGCTCGTACCAGCCGCCGTCGAGCGTGCCGATGATCTCACTGCCGTCGATCTCGACATCGTCGAAGAAGACATTGCAGGCCGAGAGCGTGTTGGTGCCAACCTTCTCGATGGGCGCATACGTGAGACCCCTGCGCGCGACGTCGATCATGAACATCGTCAGGCCGTGCGTGCGCTTGGGCGACGCCTCGACCTTGGTCGTGCGCGCGATTACGAGCATCTTCTGCGCCGACTCGACGCCCGTGATCCAGATCTTCCGGCCGGAGAGCTTCCATCCATTGCCGGCGCGTGTCGCGAACGTCTTGATCTCCAGGCTATTTGAGCCGGCGTCGGGCTCGGTGAGCGCCATGCAGCAGTTGATCTCGCCGGAGATGATTTTGGGCAGCAGCTCGCGGCGCATGGCTTCACTGCCAAAGCGGGAAATGGAAACGCCGCCGAATATCGGGTTGATCATGAAGAGCTGGCCCACCGTGCTGCCGCCGCCAGCCGCGGCGAGCTGCTCGATGATGAGCGCCATCTCGATCATGCCGAGGCCGCTGCCGCCGTGCGCTTCAGGCAGCGCAACGCCGCAAAGGCCCGCCTCGCACACGGCGCGCCAAAATTCCTGCGGAAAGGCCTTCCGCGCATCGTGATCGCGCCAGTAGTCGAGACCGAAGTTCTCGCCGATCTTGCGCGCACTCTCCGCGATCATCTTCTGTTCGTCGGTCAGATCGAAGTCCATGGGTACATTCCGTTGTGCTCAGACGGCCAGCAGATGAAGAGGCTCTTCAAGCAGCGCCGCCATGCGGTCGAGCAACTGCGCAGCAAAAGAGTGATCGACGTCGGCAGTGTCATAGGCGAGCGCCAGCGTCATCTCGTGCGTTGCGTCCCCGGTGCGTGAAGCGCGAACGCCGCCGACACCGAGGGCCATGCGCCATCCCGTCGGGATAGTTGGTACGACTTGGCGGGCACGCCCATCGACCACGACAATCGCGATATCGCCACCGGCAGTATCCATTGACGCCTGCGCCAATCGCGCAGTTATGGCCGAGAGCGTATCGCGCGCGGTGCCCTCCATCGTGGCAAAAGCGCCCCCATTCGAAAGGCCTAGTCGCACAGGTGCCGCGGCATCATCACCTAGGGCTTTGATGCAGGCCATCGCGATGTACGCGCGGCGCTCGAAGGGACGGTCCCGCGTCGCGGCGAGTCGCGCACCCAAGGCACGCAGTGCGCTGACATCCACATCGACGGTAGCGAACGAATGAGCGGTCGTGGAAGCTGTGGCGGGAGCAACTCGCTGAACGGCGGTGACGGTTGTCGCGATCTGCCGACCTGAGCTTCGCTCCTCCTTCGCACGGAGCACATCGGCGCACTTGATGCGTCCACGCGGGCCGGAGCCGGTGATATCGGCGAGCTCCAGCGATGCCTCGCGTGCGAGGCGTCGAGCATAGGGTGTCGCGATGATGCGATCCGTCGGGTCGGGCGAGGGCTTGGGCATATCGCTGCGCGGCCGGGGTACTGCACTTTCCTCCGCACGAGGCGTACTTGCAGGCGCAGGCCGCGCCACAGGCGCAGCATCGTCCAACTTCCATTGCGCGATCGGTTGCCCGACGGGAACGACATCGCCTTCCGCGGAGAGCAACCTCATCAGCTCACCCGCGGCCGGCGCCTCGACATCGTTGGCGATCTTGTCGGTTTCGACCACGACAATGATGTCACCCGCGGCGAACCGCTGCCCCGGTGCCGCAAGCCAACGCGCGACCGTGCCCTCGGTCATGGTGAGACCGAGCTTCGGCATCAACAGGTCGGCGACGTGGTCCATGGCTCAGCGGCCGGTGAACTTCGGCGTGCGCTTCTCGAGAAATGCGCCGCACCCTTCCTTGGAATCCGCGGTGTCGAGCACGAGCCCGATCATGGCCTGCTCGTGTGCGAGCGCGGCCGATAGAGGCATCTCGCCGCCACTATTGAGCGTGCGCTTGAGGAGCTTCAACACGAGCGGCGACTTCGAGACCATCCTCGCAGCCATCTCGCGCGCAGCCGTCATGACCTCGGCTTTCGGCACGACCTTGTTGGCGAGCCCGATCGCGACGGCCTCTTGAGCCGAGATCTGCTCGCCGGTGAACATGATCTCCTTGGCACGGCAGAGCGGCACCTGACGGATGATGCGCTGCGTACCACCGGCGCCTGGAAAGAGACCGAGCGTGATCTCGGGCAGACCCAGGCGCGCGCTGTCCGCGAGAATGCGGATGTCGGTCGCGAGGATGAGCTCCGTGCCGCCGCCAAGGGCATAGCCGTTGACAGCCGCGATGGTCGGCTTGTCGCACAACTCGATCTTCCGGAAGACGCGGTGCACGATCTCCGCGAACTCCTCGTAGTGGCGAAGGCCGTCGCGCGCTTTAAGATCGGCGATGTCGCCGCCGGCGACGAATGCTCGATCGCCCGCGCCCGTGACGATGATCACCTGGACAGCCGGGTCTGCTTCGACCTTCGCCCAGGCTGATTCGAGCGACAGCAGCGTCGGTATGTCGAGCGCGTTGAGCGTCTTCGGTCGATTGATCGTGACGACGGCGACGCCGTCCGAGATCTCGGCGAGGATCACATCAGTGGTCATGGGCGTTCCTCGTTCTTCTTAGGCAAGCGTGCGGCGCACGCCCTCGACAATCCGCGCGGCATCCGGCCGATAGCGGGCCTCGAGTTCCTTCGCAAAGGGGACGGGCATGAACGGCGCGCCGACGCGCACGATCGGCCCATCCAGCTCATCGAAGCCGACATCCGCCATACGCGCGGCGATCTCGGCGCCGACGCCGAAGGCTTCGACGGCCTCATGCGCGATCACGAGCCGATGCGTGCGTGCAAGCGAAGCCAGTACCGCGCTTTCGTCCCACGGCTGAAGGGACCGGAGGTCAATGACTTCCGTCTCGACGCCATCTTTTGCGAGCATGTCAGCAGCCGCGAGCGCCATGCCACGCATCGCGCCGTATGTGACGATCGTGGCATCGCGTCCGGGCCGCGCTATGTCGGCCGTGCCGATCGCGACGCTCGGCAGTGGCTCGGGCAGCGCGCCCTTCACGGCATAGAGGCTCTTGTTCTCGACGAGAATGACCGGATCAGGATCGGCGATGGCCGCGCGCGTCAGCGCATAGGCATCGCTTACGGTTGCCGGACAAGCTACTTTGAGACCGGGCACATGCGTGAGCCACGCTTCGAGACACTGCGAGTGCTGCGGGCCGGCATTGATGCCGCCCCCATGCGGCAGGCGCACGACCATGGGCAGCGCATACTGGCCGCCGAACATGAAGCGCGCCTTTGCCGCCTGATTGACCAGCGCGTCCATGGAGAGCGTCACGAAGTCCATGAACATGATCTCGACGATGGGCTTGAGCCCACTCATGGCAGCGCCGACCGCCGCGCCGACGATCGCAGCTTCCGAAATAGGCGTGTCGCGCACGCGCTCGGCACCGAAGCGGTCGAGGAGACCACGCGTGACGCCGAAGGGGCCGCCAGGTGCGGCAACATCCTCACCGAAGATGACGATGTTCTCGTCGGCCGCCATGGCATCGGCGAGCGCGCGATTGATGGCTTGCCCGAAGCGAACTTCGCTCATGGCGCGGCCTCGCTCGGAGCATAGACATCCCGCAGCGCAGCATCGAAAGCCGGCGCCGTTCCAGAGCGCGCGCGCCGAACGGCTGCATCTACGCGACGTTTGGCCTCGCGCGTGGCAGCTTCAATGTCCGGCGCCGGCACGCCGTCCGCAGTGAGGCGCCGCTCCAGACGACCGATGGGATCGTCCTCGCTGCGTGCGGCATCGGCAGCTTCGCGATACTTCTGCGGATCGCCTTCGAAGTGACCTCGGACGCGCGTCGTGCGGCATTCGAGAAAGCGCGGTCCTCCTCCTTCGCGGATCTCATCAACCAGGACGAGCGCCATTTCGTGCACGGCAAGGACATCGTTGCCGTCGACGGAACGGGCGGCAATGCGGTGGCTCAAGGCGAGTGCGCAGGGATCGGCTGCGAGCTGCTTCGATGTCGGCGAGAACTCCGACCAGCCGTTGTTCTCGCAGACGAACAGCACGGGTAGCCGCCAGATCGACGCGAGATTGAAACTCTCGTGCATCACGCCTTCGGCAAGCGCACCATCGCCGAAGAAAACGGTCGCGATAGCGCCGCTCTTGCGCACCTGATGCGCGAGCGCGCTACCGACCGCGATCGGCAAGCCAGCGCCGACAATGCCGTTGGCGCCGAGCATCCCGACGGCTGCATCGGCGACATGCATAGAGCCGCCGCGGCCCTGGCACATGCCTTCCGCCTTGCCCATGATCTCGAGGAAGAAGCGCTCGAGGTCGAGGCCTTTGGCAAGCGCATGCCCGTGACCGCGATGGTTCGAGGCCAGTGTGTCAGTGGAGCTCAGAGCAGCGCACACGCCGGCGGCCACGCCCTCCTGCCCGACGGAGAGATGAATGAAACCCGGCACCTCGCCGTCGGCAAAGAGCTGGGCAAGGCGCAGCTCGGCCTCGCGGATCAGCGTCATCGTCCGCAGGAGATCGAGGGGGGAAGAGCTGTTCGCCGCGGTCAAACGGTGAATCCTCCAGCATGTCGGGGCGAAAGTCGGGCTATTCTCGGCCAGCGAAGCCCGAAGTCAAGATAAATGAATGATGAGCCATGATTCGTTTTTGTTTGACGGACTTGGCGTGATGGCCCTAGTTTGTCCACGCCTGCGAGGTTTGCGAATGCTCGACAAGAAGGTTTCTGATGGGCCAGATACGACGGTCGGCGAGGCAGTGCCTGGCCGGCGGCGACGTGCTGACCGCGCAATAGAGACCCGTCGGAAACTGATCGATGCTGCAGCCGAGGTCGTCGGCGCCGAGGGCTACGCGAACGCCTCGGTTGCCAAGATCACGGCGCGCGCCGAGATCGCCCAGGGCACGTTCTACAATTACTTCGCATCGCAGCAAGATCTCTTCGACCATCTCCTGCCGGAACTCGGCACCGAGCTGCTCGATTTCATCCGAGCGCGCATCGCGACCGAGGAAGGCAGCTTTGCCCGCGAAGAGATTGGCTTCAGGGCCTTCTTCGACTTCCTTGCCGAGCGCCCGGAATTCTATCGCATCCTGAACGAGGCCGAGACCTTCGCGCCGAAGGCCTATCACGATCACATGCGAAACATGGCCGATGGCTATATGCGCGCCCTGTCGCGCAGCCTCGCGAAAGGGGAGCTGCCGGGCTTCGAGAAACGCGAGCTCGAAGTGATCATCCACACCATGCTCGCCGCGCGCAATTACATCAGCTACCGCTATCTGTTCCGCGATGGCCGCGCGCGCCGCCTGCCCCCTTGGGTCGACCGGGCCTACATGAAGCTCATGACTGGCGGCATGATGTATGGCGGCTCGGCAGATCGTCCCCGTCGCTCCCGCCGCGGGGCATCATCTGCGCAGGCAGCCATCATCGGCGATGCCGCCCATTTCCGTACGGCTTCGGCCGGCGCGGGCGAGGCGCGCATCGAACTCGACGTGACCTCGGCCTGCCTCGGCCCGGACGGCGCCATCCGCCGGGGCATCGTGTTGAAGCTGATCGAGGCAGCAGCCACGGCTGCGGCTTCGGAACGCCTCCACGTGCAACCCCAGCTTCTGAGCCTGTCGACGGCCTTTCCCAATCCGCTGGGCGATGAAGATCTCGTGGCCGTGGCCCGAGCATCGATCAACGCCGGTTCCGTGCACGTGAGCGTTGAAGTTCACCCCATGAATGACGCCAAGCGCGAAATTGCCGTCGCGCAGGCGGTCTATGAGGCCAAACGCCGCTCTGATAAGGAAAATGAATCGTGACTCGCAAGTCATCTTGACGATGCATAACCGCTTGGAGCAGTTTCCAGGCCAACAACAAGACCGATCCGTACGGTCCCACGAAGTTGAAATCACTCAGGAGGAACACCCATGACCCGCAATCGTGCCGATCTCGACCGCCGTACAGTGCTGAAAGGCGCTGCGGCAGGAGCTGCGGCCACCATTTTCGCACCTAACATCGTCGCCGCGCAGTCGAAGGTTGTCCGCATTGGTATGCCGACGATCCTTTCGGGCCGCGTCGCGCAGCTCGGCACATCGTCGCGCAATGCGATCCAGATGGAGGTCGAGAAGATCAATGCGGCTGGCGGTCTCGCCGGCCGTCAGATCGAGATGGTCATCCGCGACTCCAAGGGTCAGCCGCAGGAAGCCGCGCGCGTCGCACGCGAGCTCGTGAATAGCGATGGCTGCGAGATTCTGCTCGATGCCGAGGCATCATCCGGCTCGTTCGCCGTTCAGGAAGTGGCCAAGGACCTCGGCGTGCTCGTCATGCACACGAACTCGGAGACGTCGTCGCTGACCGCCGATCCGAAGATCCGCATTCCGCTTGCCTTCCGCTCATGCCGCCAGGGCATTCATGACGCGGTGGTGAGCGGTGCCTACGCCGCCGAAATCGCCAAGGCCAAGAAGATCAATCGCTGGGGCACGTGCTCTCCCGATTATGCCTACGGCCGCGACAACACGCAGCTCTTCGTCGAGTATCTGAAGCACTTCTATCCGCAGGCCGAGGTCACGACCGAGGCATGGCCGAAGCTGTTCCAGCCCGACTACACGGAAGTCATCACGCGCGTTCTGCAGAGCAAGCCACAGGCGCTCTACTCGGCGCTATGGGGCGGCGATCTGACCTCGTGGGTCGATCAGGCCAACATCTACGCACTGTTCTCGCAAATGGAAGTCTTCGCCATCAACATGGCTGATTACACCGTGCTGACCGCCGTGAAGAATCTTCCGAAGGGCATTCACTCGGCAACGCGCTATATCAAGACGTATCCCAACACGAAGGCAAACGCTGCTTGGGGCGACGAATACCGCGCTCGCTTCAAGGAGTATCCGACGAACTGGTCGTGGGAGAATTGGGTCGGCATTCATTTCATTGCGGAAGGCGCCAAGAAGGCGAATTCCGCCGATGGCAAGAAGATCGCCGAGGCCATGCGCGGCCTCAAGATCGACTGCCCCTTCGGCGCCGACGGCACCGTCACCATGCGCGCCGAGGACCAGACCGTCATCAACTATGCCATCGGCTGGGGAGCGACGATCTCCGGCGAGCCCTATGTGCCGGAGGTAACCGGCGCGAACTGGGACACCATCCTCCAGCTCGAGGCCGAGTGGAAGAAGCGCAACAACTACACCTGAGTTCGCTCTGCTGAGTTCCGCCGCGGGATCTGGGCAGCACCCGGATCCTGCGGCAGTTTTTGGTCCGCCCACCATCCGAGGTGATGCTTGAATCTCGCCGCACTCACGGATTGCCTGACGTCCGCATCCTGTCTTGTCACGCAGACGACAAGTGGTCTCATCATCGGAATGCTACTGTTTCTGGTGGCCGCCGGTCTCACCCTGATTTTCGGGGTGCTCAAAGTCGTCAACTTCACGCACGGCTCGTTCTACATGCTCGGCGCGTACCTGGCGCTCACGGTCAACGGCCTGACGGGAAGCTACTTCCTGGCCGTTCTCGCGGCGGCTGCCGGCGTCGCGGCGTTCGCGTTCGTCTTCGAGCGCTTCTTCATGAGCAAGGTGTACGGCTCGAACGTGCTGATGCAGCTCCTGGTCTGCTACGCGTTCATCCTCATCCTGGATGATGCGGTGAAGATCATCTGGGGGCCTGAATTCAAATCCATGGGCATGGCCTCGGCGTTCCAGCAACCGCCGATCTTCATTGCGGGCGGAATCATACCTGTCTTCTATCTCTTCCTGATCATCGTCACGCTCATCATCTCGGTCGCTCTCTGGCTGATCATCACGCGGACGCGGTTCGGAACGGTGGTTCGAGCGGCAGCCGTAAATCCGAGCATGGTTTCTGCACTCGGTATCAACACCGGGCTCGTCTACAGCGGCGTATTCGTCCTCGGCGGCATGCTCGCGGGATTGGCTGGCGGACTCGCGGCGCCCGTTCGCTCGCTGACGGCAGGAATGGGCTTCTCGATCCTCATCGAGTCCTTCATCGTCACCGTCATCGGCGGCATGGGATCAATCGCCGGCGCACTGCTTGGCTCGGTCCTCATCGGCCTCGTGCGCTCCTTCGGCTCGATCGGCTTCCCGCTGTTCGTCGAGGGCCTGATGTTCCTGCTGATGGCGGTCATTCTCATCCTCAAGCCGAGCGGTCTGCTCGGCAAGGAGGGTTGAGCTCATGTTCGCAACCCGTCCCAATCTCACGCGCGATCTCATCATTGCCGCTGCGGCGCTGATCGTCCTGCTGTTGCTGCCGTACGTGTGGCCAAGCCGGATGATCAACGACCTCGTCATCCGCGTCTCGGCCTTCGCGCTATTCGCCACGTCGCTCAATCTGCTTGTCGGCTATACGGGCATGGTATCCTTCGGCCACGGCATGTTCTTTGGCTTTGGTGCCTATGCCTTCGGCCTCTCCATGCAGCGCCTCGGTGTTTCGATTCCGACGGCAATCCTGATCACGATCGTCTCGAGTGCGCTCCTCGGTCTCGTCGTCGGCGCCATCAGCATTCGACTGAAGGACATCTACTTCTCCTTCATCACGCTCGCATTCCAGATGCTGCTTTACAGCACTGTGATCGCCTGGGTACCGCTGACAGGCGGTGACCAGGGCCTGATGGGTGGCATTCCGCGTCCACCATTCCTCGGCATCGACCTCTCGATCGAATCCCATCGCTACGCCTTTGCCGTAACGCTGGTGGTGATCGGGCTGCTCGCCATGCGCCAGATCGTCGAATCGCCGTTTGGCTATACACTGCGCATGATCCGCGACAATACAGAGCGCGCGACCTTCCTCGGCATCAACGTGTTCCGTGCCAAGCTGACAGCGTTCGTGATCGCCGGCGTGTTTGGCGCGCTCGGCGGCATGGTCATGGCCCTGTTCGTCTCGGGCGCCTATCCCGAGTTCGTGAACTGGACCATGTCGGGCGAAGGCATCTTCATGATCATGCTCGGCGGCCTGTCGACCTTCATCGGTCCGGCAGCCGGCGCCGTGATCCTCTCGCTGCTCAATGACGTCATCACCCGCGGCACTGAGCACCACGGGCTGGTCCTCGGTGCGGTCATCCTTTTGTTCGCGCTTGGGCTCCGCAAGGGCGTGACGGACTTCATCGCCGACTGGTTCCGCGTGCGGCGCGAAGCCAGCAGCAGAAGTGGGGGCTGACATCATGCTTGAGGTCAAAGGTCTCCACAAATCATTCGGCGGCGTTGCGGCCATTTCGGACGTTACGATCGATTTCCCGTCGGGATCGCTCACTGCGATCATAGGCCCGAATGGCGCTGGCAAGAGCACGTTCTTCAATCTCATCAGCGGCGGACTCGTTCCGGATTCGGGTTCCGTCACCTTCAACGGCAACAGTCTGATTGGCCGCTCGCGCGCGCAGATCATCGATGCCGGCATCGGGCGCGCGTTCCAGGTCGCGCGCATTTTCCCGACATTGACGGTGGAGGAGAGCCTGCTCGGCGCGGTCACCGCTCATCGTCGGCGCGCGCAGAATATCTCGCACCGCTTCCCGCTGCCCGAGATGCGCGATCGCATGCTCGAAGTCGCTGACATGCTGGGCCTGACCGAGAAGCTCGGCGTCACGTCCGCCAACCTTTCGCATGGCGACCAGAAACTGCTCGATATCGCCCTCGCACTGGTGTTGGATCCCAAGGTTCTGCTGCTGGATGAGCCCACCGCCGGCATGGGGCCTGACGAGCGCTGGCGCATGATCGAGCGCGTGCACGAGCTTTGGGAGCGCGAGAAGCTCACGCTCATCTTCATCGAGCATGATATGGATATCGTCTTCAAGATCGCCCCGAAGATCTCGGTGCTCTGCTACGGGCGCCTACTCGCGGAGGGCACGCCCGACCAGATCCGCACAAATCCAGCGGTTATCGAGGCCTATCTTGGTACTGAGCACGGGGAGGCCGCGGTATGAGCGAGCGTCCGATCGTTCGGGTCGAGAACCTCGACGTCTTCTATGGCAAGAGCCAGATCCTGTTCGAAGTCGGTCTTGATCTGAAACAGGGCCGCACTCTCGCGCTCCTCGGCCGCAATGGCGCCGGCAAGAGCACGACGATGAAAGCCATCGCTGGCGTCGCAGCGCCGAAGCGCGGTGTTGTGGAAATCGCGGGCAAGAATGTCGCCGGGCGACCGCCGCATATCATCGCGCGCACCGGTATTGGCTACGTGCCGGAAGATCGGCAGGTCTTTCCCGAGCATACGGTCACCGAGAACCTCGAGATCGGCGCCAAGAAAGGTCCCGATGGTCAAGACGACTGGTCGATCAAGCGCGTCTTCGAGGTCTTTCCGCTCCTGGAGCCGCTGCGCAATCGGATGGCCGGCCGGCTTTCCGGCGGTGAGCAGCAGATGCTCGCGATCGCCCGCACGCTCATGGGCAATCCGGTCGTGCTCCTGCTCGACGAGCCGAGCGAAGGACTCGCTCCGATCGTCGTCGCGCGGATCGGCGATCTTTTGCGCACGCTGCGCTCGGCAGGCGCGACGACATTGATCGCCGAGCAGAACATGCACTTCTGCCTCGGTGTTGCGGACGACGCGGTCGTGATCGACAAGGGCTCGATCGTCTATCGTGACTCGATTGCCGGCCTGAAGGCCAATGAGGAGGTCCGCAGGCGCTATCTCGCCATGTGACGGCGAACGCCGGGGCCAAGAGCAGCCCACCAGCGAGGAGGACGACATGACGACGCTGGCCACGCACATTGCGCGCTTCATTTCCGTGCTCGACGCGAAGACCATGCCACCCGAGGTGGTCGAGAAGGCACGGGCCTGTCTGCTCAATGCCTATGGCATGGGCCTCGATTGCCACGACACCCCCTATGCTCCCGTCGCCCGTGCGGCAGCATTGGCCCTCGACGGCGAAGTTGCAAACGGCGCGACTATGCTCGCCGATGGACGCAGCACGACCGTCGGCGGCGCCTGCCTGGCCAATGCGGCCCTGTTCCACGGCCGCGCCCAGGAGGATTCATCCGGCGCCGCACACTTCGGCACCATCCTCGTGCCGCTGCTCACCGCGTTGATCGAGACACGCCGCGCGCCCCTGTCGGAGCTAATCCCAGCGCTCGTGGCCGGCTATGAGGCTGGCGGTCTGCTCGAGAAGGCCTTTGCGATCAACACGACGCCCGGAGGCTTCCGTTCGACGGCCACGTATGGCGTCGTCGCAGCCGCCGCAGCGATGAGCCGCCTGCTCCGCCTCGATGCAGAACGCACGGCAGCAGCGATCGGCAATGCCGTATCCTTCACCGGCGGCGTCTTGCAGTCATTCGTCGACGGCACGGACGAGTGGCGCTATCAACCGGGCCTCATCGGGCGCAACGGCCTTGCGGCCACTGAGCTTGCGCGTGCCGGCTCGGTATCGGCGCCCCACGCACTCGAAGGCAAGGCGGGGCTCGTGCGCGCATTCGGCCGCGTGGAGCCCGATGTTGCCGCTCTCGCCGGATCACTCGGCAAGGAGTGGTTCATCCATCGCGTGACGTTCAAGCCCTTCCCGGTGTGTGCGTTCAACCAGACACCCGTGACGGGCGCGCTGGAACTGCGCAAAGAGCTCGGCAGCACCGCGATCAAGGCTGTGAAGGTTCGAATGAACCCCTACGAGTGCGGCTATGCGGGCATGGACGCAGTGGGACCGTTCAGCACGATTTCCGGCACTCTCATGAGTATTCCGTTCTGCATTGCCGCAACGCTCCTGCACGGCATCCCAGACATGAAGCGCATGACGACGTACGACGATCCCGCAGTGAACGATCTTGTGGGGCGGATCGCGCTTGTCGCGGATGCGGGCGTGCCGATCCTAAGTGCCATTATCGAGATCGAGACGGAGGACGGGCGCCGTTTCGTGCGCGATCAGCGCATGACGACGGAGGACTACAACTACGATCGCGCGGGCGTCTCAAAGCTCGTGCGCCGTATTGGGGTCGAGCAGGGCGTCCCGCTGCAAGCTTTCGACATGCTGGAGCGGTTCGTCGATCGCCTGCCCGATGGCACGATCGAGGAGGTGCTCGGCGCCTTCCGCCTACTCGAGTTGCGGCGCAAGGCCGCCTGAGGCGCTGCGATCATCGAGAGGCGCCCGACCATGTCCGACATCAAGTGCGAGACCTTCACTCTCGGGGCGCTGTTGCGCGCTGCTGCGGAACGTCACGGCGCGCGCACGTTCCTGGAGTTTCCGGATGGCACGGTGACGTTCGCCGAAGCCAACCGGCGCGCCAACCGCACCGCCAACGGTCTCGCGGCACTCGATGCGGCCAAGGACAGCAAAATCGCGATCATGGCCATGAACGGGCTGGGCTTCATCGATGCCTGGCTCGGCGCGGCGCGGACCGGCGCGGTCTACGTTCCGATAAACACCGACTACAAGGGCGACATCCTCCGCTATCAGCTCGGCAAGGCGGACGTGTCGCATATGGTCATCGATCCCGCATTCCTGGAGCGGCTCGATGCGGTCGCGGCGGACCTGCCGCGGCTTCGGTATGTGATCCTGACCGCGCCCATGGCCGGCGCGCCGCCCACGCTCGGCAATGGCGTGGCCATCACCACACTCGCCGATGTCATGAGCGCGCCCGATCACGATCCCGGCATCGAGATCGCACCGTCCGATCCGCTGGCGATCAGCTTCACATCTGGGACAACCGGTCCCTCGAAGGGGGTGCTGGCAAGTCACGCCCACGTCATCACCTTTGCGCGCGACTGGATCATGTCGACCGACTATGGCGAGGGCCAGTCGATCTACACGTGCATGCCGCTGTTTCACGCGGTCGCTTCCTGGCTCGGTGTCGTGCCGGCGATCATCAATGGCGGCCGCATCGCGATCGTGCCCCGCTTCTCGGCTTCAGGATTCTGGGACGATGTGCGCAAATACAGGGCCGATGTCGCGCACGGCATCTTCTCGATGGTGCCGATCCTGCTGAAGCAACCGCCGCGCCCTGATGATGCCGATCAGCCGGCGCGCCGCTTCTACTTCGCCAAGGTCAACGAGGAGTTCGAGCGCCGCTTCAACTGCAGAATCGTGGAAGTGTATGGCGCCACGGAAACGGGCGTCGTCACGCTCACACCGCCGGGTGGGGAGCGGCGCAAGGACTCCTGCGGAAAGCCGAATACCGATACATTCGACGTCATGATCGCGAATGAGCGCGACGAGCCGGTCGCGCTCGGAGAGGTTGGCGAGATCCTGGTCCGCCCGAAGCGGCCATTTGCCATGCTCTCGGCCTACTACAACAGCCCGGAGGCCACGCTCGAAGCCTACCGGAACTTCTGGTTTCACACCGGCGATAACGCGCGCGCGGACGCTGACGGCTACTACTATTTCGTCGACCGCAAGAAGGACTCGATCCGCCGTCGCGGCGAGAACATCTCGTCCTCGGAGGTCGAGGCGACACTCAATCGCCATCCGGCCATTCTGGAATGTGCCGTCATCGCGGCGCCCTCGGAGCTTGGCGAGGATGAGGTCCAAGCGGTTGTGGTGCTGCGCGAAGGCGCGAAAGCCACGGCGGAGGAGCTATGGGCCTTCTGCGACGAGCACATGCCCCGCTTTTGGGTACCGCGCTTTATCGAGTTCCGGCGCGAGATGCCCAAGACGCCGAGCCAGAAAATACAGAAGTACCTGCTGCGCGCCGCCGAGGAGCAGGGCGAGGTCTTCGAGCGCGCAGTGAGCGGAAGGCGCACGACATGACGAAGCGATCGATCAAGGTCTACTCCGACTACAAGAGCCCTTATGCCTATCTCGCCAAGGATCTCGTTTATGATCTCGAGCGCGAAGCCGGCGTCGAGGTCGACTGGCTTCCCTACACGCTCGACATTCCGGCCTATCTCGGCAGTGCCAAGCTCGATGCCAGCGGCGGCGTCGCCGAGCAAAGTCGCAACGCGCATCAGTGGCGGCGCGTGAAATACAGCTACATGGACTGCCGCCGCGAAGCGAACCGGCGCGGCCTCACCATTCGCGGCACGCAGAAGATCTGGGATTCTTCGCTCGCCAATATCGGGATGCTCTACGCCAAGGAGCGCGGCGTGTTCCGCTGCTATCATGATCGCGTCTTCGAGCGCTTCTGGAAGCGGGAGCTGGACATCGAGAGCGTGCCCGTTCTGGCGGCGCTGCTCGCGGAGTGCGGCGCCGACGCTTCGGACTTTGCGTCGTATGCCGAGGGTGAAGGGCGCAAGCTGCTCGAAAGCGTGCAGACGGAAGCGGAAGCAGCCGGGGTGTTCGGCGTGACGAGCGTTCTACTGCCCGACGGCGATCTCTATTGGGGTCGTGAGCATTTCCCCGTGCTCACGGAAATGCTGCGCGCCAAGAGCTGACGCGCGCTGCACTCACACTCATTGCGCGTCGAGGCGTCCAAGCTCAGGGATGCTTGCCGTTGGCCTTTGCGTGGCAGCTCGCGGCGTTGACCTCAGGCGCGAGGTTGATGGTCGGATTGCCGTCGAAGAAACCGAACGGCATGAGCTTGAACCCGGTCATGACGCAAGGCTGCACGGGGAAATCCTCGACCCGAACGGGATGATGGAGGCCGAATACGTGCCAGAGCACGATGTCCGTATTCTCGATCGGGCGATCCTTGGCAACGAAAGAGCGAATGTCGCCCGAACCATCCGAATGATTGACGAAGTCACCCGAAGGATAGCGCTCCTCGCTGTCGAAGGCCGTCACCCAGACGTGGTTCTGCACGTAGGCAGCACGCTTACCTGAGGGCGAATCCGGGTGAACGAACGGCGTGACGCAATGCGGCGCGTGAAGCTTGTAGCCGACCGGCGAGCCGGCCCGGTTGGTCTTGTTCGGATTGACGACCTTCCAGTAGCGCATCGACGCGGGGTCAGAGCGTCGCCCCGCCTCGCTCTCGCGCTTGAGCACCGTCTCCTGCTCGTAGAAGGCATTGCCATAGGGATTGGAGGGCCCGAGCGGCTCGGCGTAGGTGTTGCACTCGACGAAGCTGTTGCGATCGCCGTCGACGGCCATGTCGAGGCGCGCGCAGAGTATGTGCTGGTGAATGTGCCCGATGAGGCCGGGCGCTACTTCGCGAGCATACTTGCCGGGCTGCCCCGGAATGCAGGCCGCCGTGTTGATGACGCCCGTCGCCTTCACCTCATGCTCGATGGTGCCGTCGAGATAGAGATACCAGTAGAAGCCGTACTCATAGTTGCCGACCGTGCAGATGGTCGAGATCACGAGGCGGCTGCCACGACGCGACTCCACACGCTCGGTGCGGAAGTCGGTATGCTTCCAAACGAGCCCCGCATCCTCCTCGTGCACGCAGATGGCATTCTCGATCGTCCAGGGCTCGCCGTCGATCTTATTGAGATGCGCGTCGAGATACTGAATGACGCCGAGGCAGTCACAACCGAGACGCAGGGAGTTGGCAAGTTTGCCGACGCCGTACTCGCCGACGTCAAAGACGTTCTTCCGGAAATGTCCGCCCTCCGGCGTGCCGTAGGGCACGGTCATCTCGACGATCGAAGCGCGGTGAACGACCGGGCGCCCGTCGAAACGAATATCGTGCAGCGTCAGCGCCTCGCGCGCATTGAAGCCGACGACGAGCGACCAGTTGCGCCATTTCAGGCACGGGCCATCGATGGAGAAATTAACGCCCTCGGGCTGCACCACGTTGATCGGCTTCGCTGGTGGCTGGAAGTCGGTCAGAAATTCGCGCTCGTAGTTGTATTCGGTCATCGGGATCGGCGTGATGCCATAGTCGTCGATGCGAATGACCTTCCCGCTGTTAAGGTCGATGACGGCATTGAGGCCCTCAATCGGGTGCGCATAGAAGGCCTCGTTCTTCCTCAGTCGCAGCCAGCAGAACACATGGCAGAGAAAGCGCCCCTCCTCGCCCGGTATATCGAACGAGCCGGCCGACCAGGGATCGACGCAGACTTTCTCCATATCCGTGATGCCGCGCCTGGCGCAGGCCGCGATGAAGCCCGGATCGGCCCTAACGAGGCCCTCGATGACGAGGAACTGCTCGAGCTGGATCATGGGTCGCTGGCCATCGAGCACCTTGCGCGAGAGAACTTCTCCACTCGCAAGATCGAGGGTCATCATCGTGACGCTCACCTTACGCGCACTCGATACGTTCACGCGCGCGCGGCGGCGGATCGGCATGCCCGGCTTGAAGGCGCGGACCTCTTCCTTGGTTGGCTCCAAGAGCTCGATGGTCTCGAAGCGGATCGCGTCCTCGTAAGGCGGATTGCGACGGACGATGTCGGCGACGCGACGGATCTCGTCGGGGGTCAGCGGTTGGAGTGGATGCTTGATCTCATGAACCGTCGGCTGGACAGCAGTAGCGCAGCAGCTCTCGGATACCGCGTGCACATCAGCCATGAAAAGCATCTCCTCAATCGGCGCTAGCTCGGGCTCGCGCGAAATTCTCCAGTGTGCTCAGCTCAGTGTGAGGTGCCGGGTGCGCCGAGGCAAGGTCGAAGCTGCACGAATTTTGGAGCGGACGGCCGAGTGCTGCACAAAAGTAGGGTGATGCTCCCTCGATATTGCGCCAATGCCGCTCCTGGTGCACAGATGAGGTGAGGAAACATACTAGACGACTCCTGAAAGTCGCCAACCTAAGGAGCCCGACGATGGCGCGTTTGCCGTTCCCCTCGGATACCGACGCTTATAGCGACGAGACGCGCGCGGCCGTCCGCCATATCCTCTCGACGCGGAAGAGCATGCCCCCGCCGAGTACCTATCTCTCGTATGCGGGGCAGGCGGGCGTGAAGCTCTCGGACCTCCTGGATCACCTCCGCAATCATACGTCGCTGACGCAGGCGGAGTCGGAGCTCGCGATCTGCACCGCAGCGCGTGCCGCGAATGCCGACTACATCTGGAACTCGCACGTCAAGCTCGGCCTCGCCGCCGGCACGCGCGCCGAAGCGATCCATATTGTCGACACCTATGGCCCGCTTGACAGCCTCACCCCTGACGAGGCGCTTATCGTCCGCTACGGGCGGGAGCTGTTGGAATCGCCGGCGGTGAGCGATGAGACATTCGCCGCCGTGCGCAAGCGCTTCGGTGAGAAAGGTCTGATGGAGCTGACCGCGATCATGAGCGCTTACCTGATGAACGCCACGATCCTGCGCGCGGTGCAGCACGAGGCGGCGCCGGATGCGCGCCGTTTGACGCCACGCAAGAAGACCTGAGCCATCGGCTCTAGAACCCGCAGCAAGATCTGAGACGCGCCAGCGGTGCAGGCTTGAGAAGCGACGTCGTCTCGCTCTCGAAGAGGCCTTCGTAACGCTTCTTGAATACCGTCTCGAAGGGATCGTGGGATCGCGCCCGCCCGAAGTCCGTGGCCTCGTCGAGCGATCCAAACACGCTGTAGCGGGAGATCCTACTGCAGAAAGAAGAGCCCGTAGAAATTGCGGTAAATGTCGAGGTCATACTTCTTGGCAAGCTAAGTTTTGGGCATTCCTACTGATCGGCCTCAGGGTTTGTTCTGATTCCATGCTCAGCAGAAAGCCCTCCCTAGTGCGATCCGAATTTTCCAACATCGGATCGCGACTTGACCAGAACATCCATCGCAATGGCAGCTGCCGCGTCGCCCTCTACAGGATCGGTTCCCATGGAGGACAGCGGCTTCGTCTCAACGGGTCATCTGCCGGCCTCGGAAGAGGTGCAGGCATTGATCGAGAGTGCGTATGCCCGGTTCAGATCGACGACAGATGGGCAGAATTCGGATGTCTACCCGGCCCTTGCTCGGGTTCCAGCCGATCTCTTCGGCGTGTGCGTGGTCGATACTGCCGGGCGCGTCCACAACGCCGGTGATGCCGACTACGAATTCTCGATTATGAGCGTATCAAAGCCGTTCGTGTTCGCGCTCATCTGCGACCTGATCGGCCCCGACGAGGCACGCGCGAAGCTCGGCGCCAACAGCACCGGGAAGCCCTTCAATTCTCTATCTGCGATCGAAGGAAGCCACGACGGGCGTACCAATCCCATGGTCAATGCCGGCGCGATCGCGACGACCAGTCTCGCCCCCGGTCGGGATATCATGGAGAAGTGGAAGTTCATCCACGAGGGTCTGTCGCGCTTTGCCGGTCGCGAGCTGCCGTTGAACGAGGAGGTCTACGCTTCCGCCTCCGAGACGAATTTCCGCAATCGCAGCATTGCTCAGCTGCTTCAGAGCGTCGGATGCATCTACTCCGATCCGGCTGAAGCCACAGACCTCTACACAAAGCAGTGCTCACTCAATGTCAGTGCAAAAGACCTCGCTATCATGGGCGCAACTCTCGCCGACGGCGGAGTCAACCCAATCACCAGGAAGCGCGTCGTCAGCCATTCCGTCTGCCACTACTCATTGGCCATCATGGCAACTGCGGGTCTTTACGAAACGTCTGGCGATTGGCTTTTCGAGATCGGCCTGCCGGGTAAGAGCGGGATAGGCGGCGGCATAGTGACGGTATCGCCGGGCAAGGGCGGTCTCGGCACCTTCGCTCCTCCTCTCGATAGCGCTGGCAATAGCGTCAAGGGACAGTTGGTCGCGAAGTATCTCTCGCACCGGCTGGGAATGGATCTCTTCGTATCAAAGCCTGTTGACTGAGGCGCAAGCCGCGCCTCGACCGCGATCACAAGTGCCGTGCAGCTCTTGGAGATGACAATGGCTGTTGAAACCTATGTAGCCCAAGATGCCCGCGACGAAGCCCAAGCGTCTTGGGTGCCGATGATCGCCATTGCGCTCGGCCAGATGATCATGTCCTTCAACGTCGCCTCCTTGCCGGTGGCGCTGAGTGGCATGGTCGAGAGCTTCAACGTGTCACCGACGACCGTGGCAACCGGCATCGTTGCTTATTCGATGCTGGTCGCGGGGTTCGTCATGCTCGGCGCCAAGCTCGCGCAGCGATACGGCGCAGCGCGTGTGTTCCGGGCGGCCGTCGTGCTCTTCTGCATCTCGCAGATATTGATGACCCTCAGCCCCACTGCGACCGTCATGATCTCGGCCCAGGCACTATGCGGCGTTTCGGCTTCCGTCATCGTGCCCTCGCTCGTCGCACTTATTGCCGAGAACTACAGCGGCCGGCAGCAGGCCACGGCGGTCGGCGCCCTCGGTTCAGCGCGCGCTGCGGCCGGGGTTCTGGCTTTCGTGGTCGGCGGCGTATTCGGGACATTTATCGGCTGGCGCCCGGCCTTTGGCATCCTGGTTGCCGCTTCGGCCATAGTCTTCGTTCTGAGCTTCCGCCTTAAGTCAGTCCCCGGCCGACCCGAAGTCGGAATCGACGTGATCGGAGTCTGCCTGGCGGCAACAGCCATCATTCTCATCAGCTTCGGCTTCAACAACCTGAACGGCTGGGGTTTGGCACTGGCGAGCGCGGCAGCACCCTTCAGTATCTTGGGCCTGTCGCCCGCACCGATCATGATCGTCACAGGTATCGTGCTCGGGCAGATCTTTCTTGCATGGACCCATCGACGCCAGCCAGCCGGAAAGACGCCACTTCTCGCTCTTGAGGTCATCGATTCGCCCGAGGAGCGCGCAGCGGTCTATGCGCTGTTCTCGGTGGTCGCGCTCGAAGCCGCGCTGAACTTCTCCGTGCCCCTTTACATTCAGATCGTGCAGGGTCGTTCGCCCCTCGCAACCGCCATTGCGATGATGCCTTTCAACCTGACTGTATTCTTCACCGCTATGCTGATCGTCCGCTTTTACGATCGCTTTACGCCCCGACAGATCGGCCGGTTCGGCTTCGCGCTCTGTACGGCGGCACTGGTTTGGCTCGCCTTTGTCGTGCGTAACGACTGGAGCGAATTCCCCGTACTGCTCGGCCTGGTTCTGTTCGGCATAGGACAAGGCTCTTTGGTGACGCTGCTATTCAATGTGTTAGTGACAGCGTCACCCAAGGAGCTTGCAGGAGATGTCGGATCGCTGCGTGGCACCACGCAGAACCTCGCCGCTGCCGTCGGAACGGCAGTCGCTGGAGCGCTGCTCGTCGGTCTGCTCAGCGCGGCTGTGCTCAGCAGGATCGCTGGGAGCCCGACCTTGTCCGCAGAGCTTCAGTCGCAGGTCAATCTCGACAGCATAACATTCGTCAGCAACGACCGCCTCGGAAGCATACTTGCAGGCACGAACGCGACTCCAGAACAGGTGGCAGAGGCCGTCCGCGTCAATACGGAGGCAAGACTGGGAGCCCTCAAGATCGGCCTCCTCATCCTGGCGTGCCTGTCATTCGTGACAATCATTCCAGCCAGACGATTGCCCAACTATCGACCCGGAGAAATACCGTCTCGTTGACTATTCAAGCATACCCGCCGTCGGGCAACTTACCCGACAGTTTCGGGGTTTTCTCGCATGTACACGTTCTTCGTCGGCTCACTAAGCTCGACGCAAGGGGATGGATGTTGCCGCCTCGGGAGAGAGCCAAGTGACACGCATTGATCGTCGCAAGATGTTGATACTGAGTTTGGGCGCTGCAACCGCGTCTACGATGCTACCGAACATTTTCGTACGGGAAGCGCACGCCGCGCCGCTTCCTCCTCCCCCCGATATCCCGCAAGAGCGCGAACAGCTCGTTGAGAAGGCTCAGGTCGTTATTATCGACCCACGCCGCAGGCGCAGACGCCGTAGAAGGGTCTGCTGGTGGCACCGAGGGCGCCGTGTGTGCGACTGGCGTTGGTAAATAGCGCGCCACTCCCCGAGATTGACGTCACTCTGCTGGGCATGCGCTCGAGGCGCAAGTCACCGGGCACGTCTGCTTCCAACATCGCGCTGCGCAAAACGAGAGCGTTAGTTTCCTAGTGTGCTCTATCTGGCGTTCCAGGGTTTGACCTGATGGGCAAACTACGTATCCGGCAGCAGTCTCGGCCTGACTTCAGAACTACAGGAAGTCCCGCACTTGCCGTTCCTGCACCGTGATCCGGAGTTCGCCGCCCATGGAGCGCAGCTTGATCCCATCGGTATCGCTCTCCTGGGTAAGCAGCTGGCAGCAGACGGCGCTCGCACTGATACTCCCGGCGATCCTCGCGGCATGTCAGCCGGAAGCAGAGACGACGCAATCTCACGCCAGGCCAGTACGCACCGTCGTGGCCGAGAAGCGAGTTGCAGTCGCGCCGATCACGCTCACCGGCCGCATTGAATCTGACGATGAAGTATCCCTGGCATTCCGCATCTCAGGACGGGTGCTCGAGAGGGACGTCAATCTCGGTGACCGGGTCAAGACCGGACAACTGGTCGCGCGCCTCGAGCCGCAGAACGAGCTGAACGCTTTGCGGGCGGCACAAGCCAATCTCGCGGCCGCACGTGGGCAGTTGACGCAGGCGCGCAACCACTTCGAGCGCCAGGACACGCTCCTCAAGCAGGGTTGGACGACACGGGCGAACCACGACGATGCTGCACAGGCATTGCAGACCACACAGTCGCAATTGGATGCCGCCGAAGCGCAACTGAAAATCGCTCAGGACTTGGTGAGCTTCACGGAGCTCAGAGCGGATGCTCCGGGTGTCTTGACGGCCTTGGGGCCTGCTTCAGGCGAGATCGCACAAGCAGGACAGATGATCGTCAAGCTGGCGCGCCAGGATGGACGCGACGCTGTTTTCGACGTGCCAGCTCAATTGATCCGCTCGGTACCAAGCAATCCCGAAGTCAGCATAAGCCTTGCCGACGCCCCATCGGTGACGGCGCGCGGGCGCGTCCGCGAGATCGCGCCCCAAGCCGACCCGGTGACCCGCACGTTCGAGGTCAAGGTCGGTCTGACGGATCCTCCTGCGGCCATGCGGCTCGGCGCCACCGTTGTCGGACGCATAGAGCAGGACGCCCTCGCCACTTTCGAGCTTCCAGCGACCGCGTTGACGAAATTCAATCGTCAAGCCGCCGTCTGGATCGTCGATCCGACGAGCCGTGCCGTATCGCTCAGAAACGTCGAGGTACAGAGATTCGATCAGGCCGTCGTCGCTGTATCCGGCGGGCTCAGTGCCGGTGAGATCATCGTTACCGCAGGCGTGCAGGCACTGCATCCGGGGCAAACGGTCCGACTGCTCGGATCGACACCATGAGCGATTTCAATCTGTCGGCGTGGGCGCTCAGGAACCGCTCGGTCATCGTGTACTTCATGATCGTGATGGTGATCGCCGGGATCGCTTCCTACTTCCGCCTTGGACGCAGTGAAGACCCATCCTTCATCATCAAGACGATGGTCGTACAGGCCGCATGGCCCGGAGCGAGCGTCGACGACACGCTGAAGCAGGTCACTGAGCGCCTCGAGCGCAAGTTGCAGGAGACGCCCAAGCTCGATTTCCTGCGCAGCTTCACGAGTGCCGGCAGGACGACCATCTTCGTCAACCTGCTAGGCAATACGACGGCCAAGGAAGTTCCCGACATCTGGTATCACGTACGCAAGAGCATCGGAGATATCCGTCACACGCTTCCGGCGGGCATCGTCGGACCGGGCTTCAATGACGAATTCGGCGATACGTTCGGGATCATCTATGGCTTCACGGCCGACGGCTTTACACATCGCGAACTGCGCGACTACGTCGAAGATATCCGGTCAAAGCTGCTGAATGTGCCGGATGTCTCCAAGATCGAGATCCTCGGCGCACAGGACGAGAGGATCTTCGTCGAGTTCTCCATCAAGGAGCTTGCAGGTCTTGGTGTCGACCGCTCGGCCTTGATCGCGGCGCTCCAGGCGCAGAACATCGTGCAACCCGCCGGCACGATCCAGACCGGATACGAAACACTCGCACTTCGCGTCTCCGGTGCCTTTCGATCCGAGCAGGACGTGGCGAGCACCAATTTCGTCGCGGGTGGCCGCATGCTCCGCCTCAGCGACATCGCTCAGATTCGACGCGGGTTCGCCGATCCGCCACAGCCTCTGTTCCGCGTCGATGGGGAACCGGCTATCGGCCTCGCCATCGCCATGCGCGACGGGGGAGATATTCTTGCATTGGGCCGGAACATCGATCGGACCATAAGCGAGATCACAGCGGATCTGCCGATCGGCATCAAGCCGAAGCAGGTGGCGGATCAGGCAGTGACGGTGAAGAGCGCCATCGCCGAATTCATGGCGTCGCTGTGGCAGGCGGTCGCGATCATTCTGGTAGTGAGCTTCATCAGTCTCGGTGTGCGCCCGGGACTGGTGATCGCGCTCGCCATACCGCTAACGCTCGCCATCGTGTTCTCGGTCATGCAGATGGTCAGTATCGACATGCAGCGCATATCCCTGGGCGCGTTGATCATCGCGCTGGCCCTGCTTGTCGACGACGCGATGACGACCACCGATGCGATGCTCAGCCGGCTCGCACTTGGTGACGACAAGGTACAGGCGGGGACTTTTGCTTTCCGCACCTATGCTTTCGCCATGCTGTCCGGCACGCTCGTTACGATTGCCGGTTTCGTTCCGGTTGGCTTTGCGGCGAGCTCAGCCGGCGAATACACCTTCTCGCTCTTCGCAGTCGTCGGCATCGCTCTCGTTGTTTCCTGGTTCGTTGCCGTCCTGTTCGCGCCGCTCTTGGGAGTGGCTCTCCTCAAGGCACCAGACACAAGCGAGCCCGCGAAGCCCAGCCGGGTGCTGCAGAGCTATCAACGCTTCCTTGATCTGGCCATACGCGGCAAGTGGGTGACCATCCCGCTGACGCTGGCTTTGTTCGTTGCGTCGTTCCTGGCACTTCCCCTGGTTCCGCGGCAGTTCTTTCCTTCGTCTGATCGCCCTGAGATCATGGTCGATCTCGCCCTCCCTCAGAATGCCTCCATCCATGCGAGCGAGAGCATGGCTCGGCGCTTCGATGCCGTGCTCAAGGATGATCCGGATATTGTGCGTTGGAGCACCTATGTCGGCAGGGGGGCCATTCGCTTTTACCTGCCCCTCAATGTGCAGTTGCCGAATGCTTTCTTTGCGCAGTCCGTGATCGTGGCGAAGGACGTTGCCGCGCGCGAGCGGCTGCGCGCAAAGCTCGAGAATGTGCTCGCCAAGGATTTCCCCGACACCAACAGCCGCGTGTATCCGCTGGAGCTCGGGCCGCCTGTCGGCTGGCCTGTGCAGTATCGCGTGAGCGGCCCCGACCTCGCGCAAGTTCGGGAATATGCACTCAAGCTGGCGCAGGTCGTCGCCGCGAATCCGCTCGCGGCACACATAAACTTCGACTGGATCGAACCAGAGAGACTGGTCGGCATTCGCATCGATCAGGACGAGGCTCGCCTGCTGGGATTGAGCTCCCAGGCCTTGGCGAGCGTCCTAAATACCGTCATCTCCGGCACCTCCGTCACGCAGGTGCGCGACGATATATATCTCGTCGACGTTGTTGCACGCGCGACGGACGAGCAACGGGTATCGCTCGCCACCCTGCGCACGCTGCAGGTGCCGCTGCCGGGCGGACGCACTGTTCCCCTCAGCCAGTTCGCGACATTCGAATACAAGCAGGACTATCCTCTGGTCTGGCGACGCGACCGGGTGCCGACGCTGACCGTTCAGGCGGATGTCACCCCAGGAACGCTGCCGGAGACGGTCGTCACGGCACTGGCGCCGACGATCGAAGCTTTGCGCAAGGATCTCCCGCAGTTTTACAGCATCGTAACGGGCGGCACGGTGGAGGAGAGCCAAAAGTCTCAGGCCTCCGTGATCGCCGTGGTCCCGGCCATGCTCCTCATCATGCTGACGGTGCTCATGTTGCAACTGCGATCCTTCCAGCGCCTGGTCATCGTGCTCAGTGTTGCGCCGCTCGGTCTCATCGGCGTCGTCGCGGCCCTGCTCTTGTTCCGCCAACCCCTGGGTTTCGTCGCCATTCTTGGAATTCTCGCGCTCATCGGCATGATCACGAAGAATGCCGTCATCCTGATCGGGCAGATCGATTCAGAAAGAGCCCAAGGGAAGGACATCTATCGAGCCACAGTCGATGCGAGCAGCGCCCGCTTCCGCCCCATCATGTTGACCGCGGTATCGACGGTTCTGGGCATGATCCCGATCGCGCCCACGGTGTTCTGGGGTCCGATGGCACTTGCGATCATGGGAGGCTTGCTCGTCGCAACCCTTCTCACGCTGATCTTTCTCCCCACGCTGTATGTGACTTGGTTCGGTTGGAGGGAGGCGGCTGCTTCCAAGCCAGCAATCGCCGCGACATGACCTTGAACGAGCCTGACATGCATAATACCGCCAATGCTCCTGCACATAGGATCTCTTCCGCATTTGCTCGGTCGGCGGGCTTTCTCGCGTTTTGGCTGATCCTCACCGGCCTCAGTGCCGCCGATATTCCCGCGGGGATACTGGCAGCAGCGATTGCATCCTGGACCAGCCTGCTTTTGTTGCCCCCGGGACGGCAGAAATTGCACCCCATCCTGCTTGTCCGGATGCTGATGCGATTTCTGCACCAGTCCATTGTTGCCGGATTTGACACCGCATGGCGGGCTCTCGATCCTCGATTGCCACTGCGCCCGGGCGTGAAGATCTACCGGCCAGAATCGCCGGCGGGCACGACAAGAAGCGCGTTCTGCACCATGGCGAGCCTGCAACCGGGCCTGCTTCCATCCGGATTCAACAAGGACGGCGATCTCATCATCCATTGCCTGGATGTGAGCTGGCCCGTGGCACAGCAGCTCGCCGGAGAGGAAGCTCGGTTCTTGCAGGCGCTCGGAAGAGTGGAGAGCCATGGCTAGCTTCCTGTTCGCGGCCGCAGGATTCGTGCTGACGTCGATAGCGGTTGGGCTGTTCCGCATTTTCTACAGCGGGGAAGCCGCTGATTGCATGATGGCGGCGCAGCTCATCGGCACGGGCGGCGTGGCCGTGCTGCTCCTGCTTTCCGTAGCTACCGCCACGCCATCCATTGCCGATGTCGCATTGATGTTGGCGCTGCTCGCCGCCTTCGCATCCGTCGGCTTTGTCGGCGGTGCGCGCGGTGACGTCCCGAAGGTCACGAAGGGTGACGATGAATGATCACCATTCTCGATACACTCACCATTCTTGCAGTCTCGGCAGGCACGTTATTCTTCATCGCGGGCACGGTCGGGTTGCTGCGCTTTCCCGATGTTCTGACTCGCCTGCACGCGCTCACCAAGGTGGACAATCTTGGGCTTGGTCTCGTGGTTCTGGGCTTGCTGCCACACGCCAGCGGGCTGCTCGGCGCGCTGAAGCTGGTGAGCGTGTGGCTGCTCGCTCTCATATCCGGTGCGATCGTCACGCAGCTCATTGCGCGGGCGATCCGATAGTGGAGCCGCGCGCATGACCATACCTTTCGCGTTCGACATCGGCACTGCAATGCTACTCATAGCCGTCGGCGGTTGGATGATGGTGGCGCAGGGTACTATGGTCGCTGTCATTATCTTTGTCGTCTACGGGCTGCTGATGGCGATTGCCTGGGTCAGGCTGTCGGCCGTCGACGTCGCGCTGACGGAGGCCGCGATCGGCAGCGGAATAACGGGAATGTTGTTGTTGAGCGCAGCGGCGCGCCTGCGCCAGACCGAGGTCACGTCAACACTTCCCTCCTTCCCAATTCGTCTTCTGTCCGGAGTGCTTTGCGCGGCGATAACGTCGGGCCTCGCGGTTGTCGTTCTTTTGCCAGCCGATGTCGCTCCGACGCTCGCGCCCATGGCCATGGCCAATCTGCCCGAGACTGGCCTCGGTAATCCCGTTGCAGGTGTTCTGTTTGCCTTTCGCGCGCTCGATACTCTGCTCGAAAAGGTCGTCCTGTTGCTCGCGCTTCTGGGTGTATGGTCGCTGGCGCCGGATCGCTTGTGGGGCGGTGTGCCAGCATTGGACTCCTACGCGCCGCCGAATGACATTCTTGTCTTCTTCGCCCAGGTCCTGCCACCTTTCGGGATCGTGTTCGCCATCTACATGACCTGGACCGGGGCCTCCAATCCGGGCGGCGCATTCCAGGGTGGCACCGTGCTGGCCGTCATGTGGCTCCTCGTCATGATGGCGGGTGTCGTGCGTGCCCCCCCGATTAGCTGCCTTCGACTGCGGTGGCTGCTTGTTGCCGGACCGGTACTCTTCCTGATGGTCGGACTGGCAGGCTTCGCACTGGCGGCCGGCTTTCTTGCGTATCCTGCGGGCTACGCAAAACCGCTGATCGTTGTCGTCGAGATCGGGTTGGCTCTCTCGATCGGCGCCACACTTGGTCTATTGGCAGCGGGTCCGCCCGAACGGAACCATCAGCCATGAACAGTGCGACGCTGTTCGGGCTCTGTAGCGCCGCGCTGGTGGGCCTCGGATTGTTTGGCCTGATCGTTCGTCCCGAGCCACTTCGGAAGATACTCGCCTTCAATCTTCTCGGCAGCGGCGTGTTCCTGTTCTTCGGCGTCGTCGCTCGCAGGGGCGCCGCCGCAGGGCTCGGCGCCGATCCCGTACCGCAGGCGCTGGTCATCACGGGCATCGTAGTCTCCTTCTCGGCGACAGCACTGGCCGTTGCATTGGTGCTGCGGCTTCGCAAGCTGACTGACGAGGTCACCTCAGGTTTGGGTGCCGCCTCCAAGGCGCAGGAGGATGGAGATCACTCCTGATGTCGACGACGATCACGACGACGGCAAGCGGTTACCTGCTGGTGCTGGCGATCATGTGGCCGGTCGCAGGTATAATGTTGTCGTTCGTCACAAGTGGTCGCGGCGTCGAGCGCCTCGCATGTGTCGTTTTGCCTGTCGGATTCGGGATCGCGGTCGCGGTCTTGATCGCTGTCGCGCAGGGGGGGCAATCACAGATCTACGTCGTAGGAGACTGGGCGCCTCCCCTCGGCATCGCGCTACGCGCCGATGGGATCTCGGCCGCGATGATGTTGACAACGGCAATCGTGATGTGCGCGACGGGCCTCTTTGCCCAAGGCGAATTCAGTCAGCCGTCCGATCTCCCGGAAGCGCGTTCCCCCGTCGTGTTCTGGGTGTTGCTCTTCGCGATCTGGAGCGGGCTGAACGCGCTCGTGCTCGGCTCCGACCTGTTTAATCTCTATGTCGCTCTCGAGCTTTTGACATTTGCGGCCGTGCCACTCGTCTGCCTGAAGGGGCAGAAGGAAACGATAGAGGCCGCGCTGCGCTATATGCTGTTCGCCCTGATTGGCTCCGTTCTCTACCTGCTGGGCGCGGCGATGATCTATGGGGCTTACGGCACGCTCGACATTGGCCTGCTGTCCGAGCGAGTACGGCCTGATCCCGCAACTCTGATCGCGGCCTCGCTAATGACGGTGGGATTGCTGGCAAAGACGGCGCTCTTCCCGCTGCACCTGTGGCTGCCGCCTGCGCACGCGGGCGCACCGGCTCCCGGCAGCGCCTTGCTTTCTGCACTGGTGGTCAAAGGATCGTTCTTCCTGATCGTACGGATCTGGTTCGATGCGATGCCCGGCCTGTTGAGCTTTGCCGCTGCGCAGTTGCTCGCCGCCCTCGGTGCGGCTGCAATCCTCGTCGGCGGCGCCCTCGCGTTGCGTCAAAAGCGCCTCAAGTTGCTGATCGCGTATTCGACGATCGCCCAGATCGGCTACCTGTTCTTCATATTTCCGCTTGCAGCCGGGCTCACGGCGGGAATCGCCTGGAGCGGCATCGCGTGGACGGGTGGCTGGCTCCAGTTGTTCTCCCATGCCCTCTCCAAGGCTGCGATGTTCATGGCCGCCGGCCTGATTGCTGAGGCGCTAGGCCATGATCGCATCGCCGAACTCGGCGGGATCGGTCGGCGGCTTCCAATTACAATGTTGGCTTTCGGCTTGTCGGGGTTATCGCTCGTTGGCGTGCCGCCCAGCGGCGGCTTTGTCGCCAAATCTCTTTTGCTCATGGCGACGGTCATGGAGGGGCAATGGTGGTGGGCAACCGTGATCATCGTCGGAGGATTGCTTGCCGGCGGATACATTTTCATGGTTCTCGGCCGACTACTTGGTAGCTCGGCGACACCACTCGCGTCGCTTGCTCCCGTGTCCATGCGGCGAGAACTCGCTGCGCTGTCGCTGGCTATATGCGCTGTGCTGCTCGGCTTCTTGCCACTTCGCTCTTCCGACTTTCTACAGATCGGCCGCTGATGATGACGCCGATGATCGCAAGCACGTTGCTCGCTTCCGCGCTGGCGGTTCCCCTCGCGATGATGGCACTGGCTCTCTCGCGACGCGGGACGGGACACACGGCCAATTTGCTGCCGTTGGCACCGCTACCTGCACTTCTGGCGGCAATGATGGTCCCGGAAGATACGAGCGTTGTCCTGCCGCAAGCTTTGCTCGGCCTCAGGATCACCATCGACAAACCTGGAGCTATGCTCCTCGGTGCTGCATCGTTGCTCTGGAGTGCAGGCGGCATCTGGGCGCGCGCGCAGGTGAGAAGCCAATCGCAAGAAAGGCCATTTACCGTCTGGTGGCTGACAACGCTGGCCGGTAGCCTCGGTGTGTTCCTCGCCGCGGACATGATCGGCTTCTACCTGTTCTTCACCCTGGTAAGTCTCGCTGCCTACGGTCTCATCGTGCACGACGACACGCCTGCAGCGCATCGGGCGGCTGGCCTCTACGTCGCCTTGGCCCTACTCGGCGAGGCATTCCTGCTGATGGGATTTGTTTTGCTGGCCGCAGGCGCGCCAGGCAGCAGCCTCCTGATAAGCGACGCCGTCGCTGCTCTTCCGACATCTTCATGGCGCGACACCACACTGCTGCTCATTGTCCTCGGCTTCGGGCTGAAGATGGGGCTCGTTCCATTTCACGTCTGGATGCCGCTGACCTACTCGGCCGCGCCAATTCCTGCCGCCGCTGTGCTGAGCGGTGCGGCGGTGAAAGCCGGCGTGATCGGTCTGATTCGTTTCCTGCCCTTCGAAGCCGCTTTGCCGGGCTGGGGCGAGGTCCTCGCCTCCGTCGGCTTTTTCTCGGCCTTCTATGGTGTCGGCATCGGCATCACGCAGGCAAATCCGGCGGCTGTTCTCGCATACTCCAGCGTGAGCCAAATGGGTTTCCTAGCGGCGGTCATCGGCATGGGGCTTGCCGCCGGCAACCGGGCGGCTCCGCTCGCGGCAGCGTTTTACGCAGTACACCACGTGCTGGTCAAAGGCGGCTTGTTCCTCGCCCTTGGAGCGGCGTCGGCGCGACTGCCGCGCAACGCTTGGCTGGTCATGGTGCCCGCAGCAGTGCTGGCGCTTGGCCTTGCAGGCCTTCCCTTGACTGGTGGTCAAATCGCAAAGCTGGTCGCCAAGGGCCCGCTCGGTGACGGGCTTGCCGGCACACTGGCACAGTTGTCGGCGGTGGGAACGACGCTCCTGGTCCTACACTTCCTGCGTCGCCTTAGCGCCAGCGCCGCACAAGACTCTACAGAGCCACCATCGTCGCTTCTGGTCGGCGCCTGGCTTACGGTAGCCGTCGCTTCCCTGGTTTTGCCTTGGATGTTTCTTTCAACCATCGGTGCTGCATCGTGGAACACCGTGCTGTCTTCCGAGGAACTTTGGAGTGCGTCATGGCCGATGCTTGCCGGAGGTCTCTTGGCTGCTGTCCTGTGGCCGTGGCACACTCGCCTGCCGCGCATTCCAGAAGGTGACGTGCTTGCCATCGGCCAGCGCTGCCTGCCTAGCGTCTTCAGCCTGGGCGCGACATTCGAGCGTGTCGACAGCTATCTGCGTCAATGGCCGATCGCCAGCATGTGCGTTGTGCTGCTCGTGTTGCTCTTGACGTTGACACTTGCTGTACCCTGACCACCACATGTTGGTCATCGCCAACGGAGACGAACACACGATTTTTGGCTTGCTGATATAGCGCTCGGAGCTGATAGGGGAGTCCAACTCACTCCGAGCGCGCCTTGCAGAGACGTGCGGCACGCTGCTGCGCCGACCGCGAACTTCCTGCGATCAATCGACCTCCGTATCGGCCAGAGCGAACCGCCGAAGTCGAGATGTCTCGACAGCAAGTTGATGAGTAGCACTGAGGTTAATGGCTCTCAGGAGGCGATCATCATGACCAAACTTTTTTCCTTCAGTGCTGGTTGTACGAAGTGTTGGAAGGATTGGACTGCGGATCAAATGTCGCAGACTGGCGTTGGCCTCGCACCGGTGCTTCGCGACCGGCGCAGGTGATCCAGTTCCCGGGCTCTGTCGTTCAAGCCCATGTATTCGAAATTAAGTTCTCGCCTAGCGATTCAGGCGAGCCGAACTCGAAGGGAACAAATAAATGCTCGCTCTCGCACGCACCATTTCCGCGCTGGTCGTAGTGTCCGGGGTGGCTCTTGCCGCCCCGCCTGCGCACGCAGCCGATGACATTGTGGATACCGCTCAGAAGGCCGGGTCGTTCAAGACGCTGGTCGCGGCCATCAAGGCCGCGGACTTGGTCGACACACTCAAGGGCAAGGGCCCCTTCACGGTATTCGCGCCAACCGACGATGCCTTTGCGAAGCTTCCCGCAGGCACGCTCGAGACGCTGCTAAAGCCTGAGAACAAGAAGCAGCTTACCGCGATCCTCACATATCATGTGGTACCGGGGAAGTATGACGCAGGCCGCATCACGCGCGCCCGCGCTAAACAGTTCGGGCTCAAGTCGGTGCAGGGCTCCAACATCGCGGTCGATATCAGGAAGGGCGTCAAGGCCTCTGGAGCGAACGTGGTCAAGACGGACGTCATCGCGTCAAACGGCGTGATTCATGTTGTGGACGCTGTGATGTTGCCGCCGAAGTCCAGCTCAGCGTCCCGTCGCAAGCACCACTAATCCGGCTCCACAGTTGTTCGACCGGCGGTGCGGCCCCAATCTCTCGATGGCGCCGCGCCGTTGGGTCACTGCTGATGTAGAGGTCCAAGACCTATCACCCCATGGCCGTACCTGGCCCTTAGGCAACGTGCCACCAACGAAACGCGTGGTCAGCTCAGTGGGTGACAGCCGAAGTGGGCCGAAAACGGACATACGCAGAGTTTGATCGCCAAGTCATCGAGCGCGACTGGTGCGTGATTCATTGCTTATTGGACAAAGGCCAGTAAGGACATTCGGCGTTCCTAGTTCCGGAGGCGCTACAGTGGGTGGCTTGCACCAATGTCCAGGCTAGCCGTCAACTTCGGTTGGGCATCGCGGGTGCTAAGCTATCTGACAATGACTGAACCTGAACTTGAGGAGCGATCTTCAGTCGAGGCTATTCTGTGCCCACGAATTCGTGCAACAGCACACCCTCCATCTGGTCGAACTCGCCTCTCCACGGAGCCTGCTTGATCGCGAGCTGTGCATTCTCGTATCCCGCCCGCCATCTTGCCCGGATTCCAGCCTTGCTGAAGTCGACGTCTTTGGTCTGATCCTCGTGTTCCAGGCTCGGCGCCAGAAGGCGAACGACGTGCATGCGCGTATCGCACCCAGAAGCCAGCATGTCCTGAATTCGCTTGCTCTGGCGTTCAGCCGCCGGGACATAGCTAGCGAGTTCCTCAATGATATGACGCATCCGATGCAGCTGCTTCTGCCGGGTTATGTGGCTGGCGATGCGGCTCGAGTACTGGATGTCCTTATGCCGGTGCATCACTTCCCAGATCGTCCGTGGCTCCTGCCCGATGGGGTTCCACATGTGAACGGCAAAAATTAGCGAGCTGTGCCGCGGGTACTCGTCGAAGACGATCTCGGCCGGCGTGTTCGAGAGAATGCCGCCGTCCCAATAGAGTTCGCCATCGATCCGAACGGCCGGAAATGCCGGCGGCAAGGCACCCGAGGCCATGATGTGCCGCACGTCCAGCTCATCGGCCTTACTGTCGAAATAGCGCATCTGGCTCGTGCGCACATGAGCAGCGCCGACCGTCAGCCGCATTTTGCCCCGGCTGATCAGACCGAAGTCGACCAGATCCGAGAGCGTTCGCCGCAACGGCTCCGTCGAGTAGTAGCCTGCCCGCTCCGCGCCGAGATCAACATGCGGGCCGCAGAATGCCAGTGGATTGGGGTCGAAGAAGCTCTGCAGGCCGCTGTGCAGGATCGACCAGTAGTTCAGGATTTGTGACAGCGGCGGATAGACTGGCCACGACGGCCAGTTGCCGCTTAGCGAAACGCGATGCCAGAACTCGTGAAGTGCGGTCAGTCTGTCGGCACGTTCGTTGCCGCAAATCAGGCTCGCATTGATGGCGCCGATCGATGTGCCGATCACCCAATCGGGCTCGATACCAGCATCATGCATCGCGTGATAAACGCCGGCTTGATATGCTCCCAGTGCTCCGCCCCCTTGCAGCACGAGGACGAGCTGGCCGGCTTCCTTGATTGCCGCGCACGTCTGGAACTTCGACTCGGGAACTACTTCGTTCATTGTCTCTCACTCCGTTCAGCTCACTGAGCCGTCCAGCCGCCTTCGACTGGCAGCGCCGCACCGGTAATGGAGGCAGCCGCCTCAGAGCAGAGGAACACGGCTGTGGCGCCGAGCTCCTCAGTCGTCACGAAGCGACGCGTCGGCTGAGCGTGCAGAATCACGTCGCGAACGACTTGATCCTCTGTCAGCCCTCGCGCCCGAGCCGTCTGCGGAATCTGCTTTTGCACCAGAGGTGTGAGCACATAGCCGGGACAAATGGCGTTGACGGTGATGCCGTGTTCAGCGGTTTCCAGAGCTACTGACTTTGTGAGACCAACCAAGCCATGCTTTGCGGCGACGTAAGCGGACTTGAATGGTGACGCGATCAAACCATGGGCTGACGCGACGTTGATGATCCGGCCCCAGCTCCGTGCTTTCATGTCGGGGATGACAGCGCGTGTGGTGTGGAATGCTGCAGTCAGATTGATCGCAACGATCGCATTCCAGCGCTCCGGCGGGAAAGTCTCGATCGCCTCGACGTGCTGAATGCCGGCGTTGTTGACCAGCACATCTATTGAGCCGAATGCGTTGCGCGCCCGTCCGACCATCGCCGCGATCTCATCCGCATTGGACATGTCGGCCGGATCGTGGATGGTCTCCCTGCCGCGGGCCAATGGAAGAGCCGAGCGCGTGGCTTTGATTTCATCGGGTGTACCGAAGCCATTGAGAACGATATTCATACCGGCGCGCGCCAGACTGCGCGCAATTCCGAGACCTATACCGCTTGTCGAACCGGTAATGATGGCCGTCTTGCCGGTCAGTTCGCACGTGGGTCTGGCATCGTTATCCGCTGCGAATGTTTTTGTTGTGCTCATGACGCATCTCTTCTCTCGACCTCAGCCGCGGGATGCCGCGGTGATGAAGCCAACATGCGCCGGCGGGCGCGAGATCGGAAATGCCGTGTGGATCCTCATTCGATAGACAACTTCTATGGTCGTCCGCCGAAGAATTGCGGTAAGGCTTAGTCGGCATAATGCGAAGAGCGGCCAAGCTTTCGACCAGCCACACCTGGGAGGTCAGGCCGCCGGGAATACACAGGAGCGAAGCGATGACGACACGCGCCGTTGCTGAGGCCTTGGATCAGGCGCTGGCCCGTTTAATGGTCGATGAAGCTCCCTTGGCTGCTCGCCTGGAGCAGTACGCATCCACGTTGCGCGAGTTGAACCAGCCCTTTGCAGAGGCCGCTGATCGTCTCATTTCTCGCCTTGCCCTCGTGAAGGCCGGTGGTGAGGCTCCGCAGTTGGGCGAGCCCCTGCAGCCGTTCCTGCTGCCGGACGAGACTGGCCACTTCACTGCGTTGGAGGATCTCCTGGCGTCGGGCCCTCTCGTCGTTGCTTTTCGGCGGGGACACTGGTGCCCCTACTGTCAGCTCTCGACAGAGGCCCTGGCGCGCATCCAATTAGAGGTGCGGGAAATGGGTGGAAGCATCGTCGTCATTTCTCCAGAGAACAGCACGTACACCCGAATACTCAAGTGGCGCGCTCAAGCCGATTTCCCGATCCTCTCCGATATGGACAATGGCTATGCAATGTCGATCGGACTAACCATTCCCGTCGACGAGGAGATGCGCGATTTCATGACACGCCGTGGTCGCGACCTCGCGACCTACCAAGGCAATAACGCTTGGCTGCTGCCGATACCGGCGACGTTCGTGCTCGACCGCAATGGTGTGATCGTCATGCGCCATGTTGATCCCGACTATCGCGTGCGTGCCTCTGCCGAAGAAGTAGTCTCACACATGCGAGCACTCCAGCCGACGCAGAAGGGCTGAGCGCGAGCTGGATCCGCCGCGGCACACCCAGCGAACAAATAGAAGACCTACGCGCGGGGTGGTGAATTGGCGCCTCCTCGGCCCATCAGATGTGACCAGTCCGCTGCCCTGAGCAGGTTCAGAAGCATGGATGCCGCCAGCGTGCGTGGACGCCCGGCGACGCTGTAGGCCGATACGGTCCGCGTCAGTTGGAGCTCGGCCAGTTCGAGACGGCTTGCAGTGTCCGGCAGGGATGCGCTGTTGGGAGCGATGGTCACTCCGAGCCCGGCCACGAGCAATGCCGCGAGATCGGTCTCACTGCATACACGGTGCAACGTGCGAGGCGATATGCCTCGAGCCCGTAGCTGCGTGCTCAGCTCTTCAGCCTGCTCGCAATGGCTGCGCATCAAGAGCCGCTCGCCGTTCAGCTCCGACAGCTCGACGGCGCCGTTTTTTCCTGCGAGCCGATGTCCATTGGGAACCGCGAGGCTGGAGCATTCGGTGAAAAGAGCCCACGCATCGAGGCGCTCCCAGAGTGGACCGAGGTCACCCGCCAGTGCCACCTCGACATCACCCTTCTTCAGAGCCTCGCTGATCTCGGGCGCAGTGCCACGGAAGATCCTGAGCTCGAGACCCGGAATGGCGCGCGAAAGTTCTGTCAGATGCGCGACGACCAGCTCCATTCCGATGGTGCGCGAGAGGGCCAGGCAAAGCGTTGCCACCTTCCCGCTCTTCACGTCTTTTGCGAGCGCCTTCGCGGTGAGCGCACTCTCGTAGCATTGCTGCAGGAGTGGCAGCATGCGCGTACCGAGATCTGTAAGATGCGAGAGGCTTCGCTCGCGTCTGAATAGATCGCCACCTAGTTCGTCTTCGAGCAGCTTTATGGCGCGCGTCAGCGACGGTTGCGCGACATTGCACTCCTCGGCGGCACGCGTGAAATTGAGGGTGCGCGCTACGGCAAGGAAATAGCGAACTTGGTGCATTTCCATCGCACACCTCTCTGCGGCGCTGCATTTTCGTTCGCGCAAATGGCGCTCGGGCAGTGGTTTCCAGGATACCAAGGCGGGAAAGGCTCGACAAACAATCTTCCCTGCCTGGCAGCCTTTCACGTCAATAGATCAACTTGGATCGCGCAATTGCCCTGCAAGAAGGCTCGCGAGCATTAACGCCATGGCTATTCCCGCGACTGTCGCGCTCCAACCCCATCGATCGAAGACGAGTCCAAGCACGACGCTCCCGAAGAGACCTCCGAGAAAATAGGCTGCCAGATAGAGACCGCTTGCCGCTGCCGGGCTGGTATCCGTCAGTCGCGCGATCTTCGCGACATAGCCGGTTGCCGCGGCCTGCGCGAGAAAAGTGCCGACGCCCACGAGGGTGAGGCCGATGAGCACGGCCGCCAAGCTCGATATCAGCAGGCCTACGAGGCCGACGAGCGCCAGACCAAAGCCTGCCAAGATGGTTTCTCGCGTGCCGATCCGCTCTGCGATCCGACCAGCTAGTGGGGTGGTCACGATTGATGGCAGAAACACGAAGTAAACGAAGCCGACGGACATCATGTCGAGCGAAAGCGGCGCGCTCACCAAAACAAAGTTGACGTAAGTGAATGTGCCGACGAAGGCGAACAGTATGCATGATCCAATCGCAAAGCTCGCGCGCAATCGCTCATCCCTCACCGCCGCCAGTGCGTCCATCATGCCGGCCGTTAGCTTGACAGAAGTCATGGGCCGGCTCGGTACAATCACGAGCCAAGCAAGAAGCGCACCTGCGACGTTCAGCACAGCGAACGCCTGAAAGCTGTTGCTTAGGCCGACGGTGTCAACGAGCGTTGCCGACATGAGGCGGCCCAAGAGATTGCTTGCGACATTGCCGGTGATGTAGGCCGCGAAGGCAGAGGTAGTTCTCGTGCCGCTTGTGACCTCGGCGAGATGCGCCAGAGTGAGCGTGAAAGCGCCAGCCATACATAGGCCCTGCAGAAAGCGCAAAGCCGCGAATGCAGTCAGATTGGGCGCCCAAGCCAGTAGCGCGGTTGGGATCGCCAGGATCGCTAGCGATAGCGCGACGCCATATCGCCTGTCGATCGAGGAGGTGTAGCGAGCGAAGATCAGACTTGCCAACGCCATACCTATCGTGGAGGCATTGACTGCCGTACCCATGGCTGCGGCATTGACGTCGTAGTGCCTCGTAAGCGCGGGCAATATGGCCTGCGCGGCAAATAGATCGACGACAGTCAGGAAGGCCATCACGGCAACAGTGGTTTGGTGCGGCGAGCGACGGGCGATGGATGCAAACCCGCGGGTGGGCAAGCTCTCAGCTGAAACCGGGATCATGGGCGTGCACTCGGATTACGGCCAATGATTTGGGAAGCAGGCAAGAATCTCGATGCGCGCTTCCCAATGAGTTGCGCTCACATGTTGTGATCTTGCATGTCGTGGAGGAGGTCCGCGGAGAGCAGCACGACGGGGCGCCGCGTGTGGTTCTTCCACCAATGGGACAGCCCTCCCGCCTCCGTCGAGGTCTCACCCGCGCGATGCACGATCGGCACGCGGCAGTGTGTCGTGTACTCAGTGATGGAGCCTGAAACGACGTAGATGATGGCTGGCCGATCCGCATGACTGTGCCAGGCCACGATCCCACCCGGCTGGACGACGAGGCGACGCAGTCGAAGTGCGTGCTCCTTGAGAGCCACTCTCTCTTGAGCCAGCGGAATCATTGTCAGCACTTTGTCGGTAACGCCAGAGTGCTTGGCAGGGCCGGCCAGTTGGCCTGAAGTGGTGATCTTGTCGGACGGGCACTGACCGGCGAACGAATAACCCGTCGTAAATAGGCCTATGATGGCAGCAATGCTCGAGGCGAGTAGCAAATGGGGGACTGGATTTCTCATGATGCGTCTCCTGTATATCGGATCGCCCAAGCGTTTTCGCCTGGGCACCACGATCTTGGAAGGACGCAGGGCAAGGCTGAAATACCGATCGTCTACAAAGTCGATAGCGACTCCCTATAGTCAGCCATATCGTGTCAAGGAGAGGAGAAGACAAAGGAATCGGGCGCCAGCCAGGGTCTGGCGGGCGCCACGTAAGCGATCGCAATCGATGAAGAATGCACACTTCAGGCATTTGCGTGGCTAGGCATCAGCCCAGATCCAGAATGTTCGGCCGTCGCGGAACACCTCGAGGCGATAGCGTCCCATCTTCGACAATGCGGCGTCGAAGACATCGGAGGGATTTCGTACGATTGCCGTATCGACCTTGGTCACCACGTCATCGGTCTTGAGCCCGATCCGCGCAGCCGCACCCTCTACTGTCAGCACGCGGGCGCCCTGCACGACCCCGAATGCTTTGAAACCGGGCAGCATCGCACCAAGCGTTAGACCTTTTAGCGACGTGAGCTCCAACGGCGTGATCTCGGGCGTGGGCGGGACCACGATATCGCTCACCGCCATCGACAATTCCTTGCGTCCGCCCGCGCCGACGAGAGTGACGGTCAGCGATTGCCCGATCGGAGTGGTGGAAACGCGTGCCACATAGTCACGGTGACTGCGAATTGGCTTGTCGTCGATTGCGACGATGACCTCGCCCTGCTTGACGCCAGCGGCAGCAGCCGGCGACCCAGGCAGCACCGAGACGACAGCCGCGCCACGCGTCAGCGACAAGTTCATGGCACGGGCCATCTCGAAGCCGATGTTCTCGGTGAGAAAGCCGAGAGCACCGCGCTTGAAGGTGCCTTTCCGTTCTAGCTCGCTGGCGACCGACCGCGCCAGGTTGATCGGGATCGCGAAGGAAATGCCCTGCGTGCGGAGTTTCGCGCTACCGGTCGCCGTGTTGATACCGACGAGGCGCCCATCGAGATCCACCAGGGCTCCGCCTGAGTTCCCTGGATTCACAGCAGCATCCACCTGGATAAAGTCCTCGAAGATCCCATAGCCGATGTCCGTGCGCATCAAAGCGCTGACGATGCCCTGTGACGCGCTCCCGTCGAGGCCGAAGGGGCTCCCGACGGCACAGATGAAATCGCCGACGCGCAGATGATCGGAGTTCCCGAGGGGCACAGCAGTCAGATCTCGAAGATCCGTACGTATCACAGCGACATCCGTCGCGACGTCGCTGCCGATCAGTTGGGCTTTCGCCATCCTGCCGTCGGAGAGTGAAATCTCAATCTGTTGGGCATCGACGATCACATGATAGTTGGTGAGAATGATGCCTCGATCGGCGTCGACGATCACTCCTGAGCCACCACTCCGAAAGGGCTCTGGGGCTGGCTCGACAGCTTCCGAACTTGCGCCAATGACCGCGGGACGCACGCGCGTGCCGGTCACGAGAATACTGACGACGCCGGGCAACACGCGCTCGAGCATCGGTGCGAGCGATGGCACGGCCTTCGACTGCCCGGGTTGCGGCATCGCGACCATCTGCTGTGCAATGGCCTCTCCGGAAAGTGCACTCGCCATGGCAAGCGCGACGATTACCTTGCTGAATCGGGACATGTCACCCTCCAGGATGGTCCTTGGAAACGCCTATCTGAGCGGGCAGGCGCGACGAAGTGGGCACGGGCCGCAAATGCAGACCGGGCCCGCATCGCCTCACACCAATTGAAGAGCGGTTGTTAGAAGAGGACTCGTGCTCACTTCTTTGCAGCCACCATTGGAGGCATGGAAGAGGCGCCCTCCAACTGCAGCTTGTCGAAGAACTTCCTCGCGTCGAAGCTGGCCGGCATGCTGGCCCCCTCGGCGGCCAGCTTGTCGAAGAAGGCCGTGGCATCGAGTGGCTTTTTCTCGGAGGCGCCTTCAGCCTGCAGCTTGTCGAAGAACTTCTTCGCATCGAAGCCGGTCGGCATGCTCGCGCCCTCGGCGGCCAGCTTGTCGAAGAATTGTCGGGCATCGAATGCTTCGGCATAGACCGTCGAGGCGCTGAGAACGAGGGCCGAAGCGACGAACGCGATGCGGCCGATGGAGGAAAGGGTCTTCATGATTGGGAACCTCTCTCTTTGAGTTTGAGGCGCGGCCGGGCCTCTCGGGACTTCACCCACATCGCGAGCTGATCTCGATCATCTTCCTTCGCGAGTGGCGTCGATCGCAGTTGTGCGGGAGCTATGCCCCCTCGGTCCAATATGGGCTCGCTATCGCATCGATAGCCGAGCGGTATTGGCCTTCGTGATTGCCGTCGTCCCATGGTGCACGACAGACCGATGAGAATGAGCGCCACCTCAGGAGCGATAAAGATGTCTCAACACAACGAAGTGATGCGTGCAGGGCTGCTTACCTTGCTTCCCGTGTTTGTCATGGCGATGCCTCCGTCTGCCCACGCGTCGGAGTTCCTCGGCAGTCAGCCAGCTCCGGCAAGCATAGCCGCCGACATTCCCCTCGTAGCTTCAGAGCCAGCTCGTGCGGGCACAGACATCAGCCAGCGCGGCCCGCTCAATCTCTTGTCGAGCGGCACGGTGGATCTCGCAACGGGCACCGTCACCGTTCCGCTGCATCTCGGCAGAATGAAATCGGGTGAGTCAGTTTGGTACGTTCTTCTGGACAGCGACGACAAAGGGCAAGCCGACGCACTCGGCGTCAACTACGCGCCCAAATTGACGTTCGCCAACGTCGGCAAATCCGTGCGCTCTGCACGGCTCGATGGCAGCCACACGCTCGTCTTCGATGCGGGCAAAGTCGACTTCAGGCCGGAGCGCAAAGTCATCCCGGGAAGCGCCCCTAACTTCTTCCCCCCGAAGCTGGCGGAGCCCGGTTCGATCGGTGACGCCGACTATTCACCACTAGTCAAGATCGAGAACGCTGGCGGCCATATCTACAACGCGCCTGTTCTTGCATTTGATGTGGCGGCGTCGACGCTCAACGTCTTTTGCAAAGGCAATCCCGACTACCGCGTCGTGCACGATCGTGTTGTCTCCATCTGCCCGGAGGCCGGAAAGGTTACGCTCCAGCTTGCCACAGGCTACAGCGCTGGACGACCCGTGCTCTACACGTCGACGGAAGCCAACAATCCTGTACCCGCGGCTCTCGAGGCATCGACATACGCTCCGGCACTGGCCGATATCAAGGTTGGGCCACAAACGAATGTGTTCAGCCCGCTCGAGCGGATATACGCCTTCGTCAACGGCCACACCGGCGTCGACAACCCACTGCGGCAAGGTCTGAATAGCGCGCTTTCCGACGGGCGTGCGCCGCTCAACGTTATGGGCAGCATTCCCACCGTCTCCCATCGCTACAGCCCGTTGTGGGACATCAATCCCGCGGTTTGGACTCCGAAAGCCCTGACTGCAGGTGCCCGTTCTCGCCAGACTGACGAGCACGCGATTCTAGGTCTGGTAAAGTCAGGCTATCTGTCAGGATCAGATGGAAAGACCTTCGGCTCCGCAGGCTTGATCGTCAATTGCCCTGTCGTCTATCGCATCCAATAGAGCGTGATGGCTGCGAGCGCCGCCCGCGCCGCAATGGGCGCCGTCTGGCCGAGCCACATCGCCGTCCGTGTCGGCGGCTCGGCGGCACTGATGGTGACGGCACTGATGGCGGTTGCGCTGGCAGCGCCGAGCACCAAGGCGAGCATTGTGCGGTGTGTCGTTCTCATGACGATCTCCATTTACGAGTTCGTGGCGTTCACGTGCGCTTCGACGCCGGATCGGCAGTGTTATTGCCCATCGAAGATCAAGCTAGCCGCCTCCCATGGGTGTGACAGTGGAAGCGAGCGTGGGAATGAGCGTGGAATCTAAGGATGGTCTCCTCGCGCGTCAGGCGCATCGCGCTGTGCGCAAACCCGACATCTGCCGGCCGGGTACGCTGTGGGGTCGGTCACCGGCGCCGATCCGTCGGGATTGGCTGAGGCGATCGCCACTAGACGGGCACTGCGTATGAATCAATTACTTGAGATGGTTACGGGCACACGCTGTTGACCGAAAGCTAGGGTCTCGCTGATGAGCCGGCGCGGTCCTTGCCATGCAGCTCTCGTCATTCGGCTGGACCATCAGCCGACTTAACCTCACCCCTCCGAAAGGGGCGGAGGCGAGCGAACTCGGCAACCACGAAGTCGCAGAACGCACGAACGCGTGGAGTGTGCTGCAGGTCAGCGTGCATGACCAAATAGAGCTTCGAGTCGATTTCAGGGATCGACGTCAGTACTGGCTCGAGACCGTCCTCCGCAGCGCCAAGCAACATCGGCAGTGGCGCCAATCCCGCGCCCGATCGCACCGCTGCGACCACACCAAGCATCGAATTGCCACGGGCGGCGATGGCCGCATTCGGCGCTACGGATTGCATCCAGCGCGCGGCATGATTGGCAGCAAGCTCGCCGGCAAATTCGACTATCGCGTGCTGGTTCAGATCTTCTGGCCGCTCCGGCCGACCGTGCCGCCTGATGTACGATTTGCTGGCGAAGATTGCCCATGGAGAGTCGGCAATCCTGCGTGCGACTAGCGACTCCTCGCCGGGCTCGTGCATGCGCAGCGCGACCTCGGCCTCTCCCTTTGCGAGATCAAGCCGGCGATCCGTCATGATGAGATCGATGCGCAGCTCGGGACGCTTTTCGCGAAACGCCTCGATCACCGGACCCAGCAAGCGCGACGCCACCCCTTCCGGACATGTCACCCGCAGCGTACCGGTCAGCTCCTCGCCCGCCGATATCACTTGCCGCTGGAACGATTCAACAGAGCGCTCAACGTCGATGGCGTGGGGGACAAGAACCTTGCCGAGCTCGGTGAGCCGGTAGCCAGTCGGGTGAAACTCGACGAGCTTGCGGCCGATGCGCTCCTCGAGCGCTGCGAGCCGCCGCTGCACGGTCGGCTGGCTGACTCCGAGCGCTTTCGCGGCCGCAAGCGTGCTGCCTTCACGCGCGATCGCAAGCAGGTAGCGAAGGTCGTTCCAGTCGAACATGGCTCAACACTTCTGTCGGGCGGTCGAACAAACATGTGGCTGCCGGGGGCACCCGCACGAGTGCTACGGATCCTGGCAGTTAGGGAGATTGATCAACCACAGGATACTAGCACATGATCAGGCCAGCATCGCCAAACGACCGGGAAACTGCTGCGAAAGCCCCTCTTACAACCCAGCCCAATCGCCGCAGCATTCTTGGAGCCGCAATTGCGGCATCCGCCGCAACGGCCCTCATGCCGCTCGCGACCGCATCACGGGCCGCAGCGGGCCAGCTCAAAATCAATCCGGCAGAAGAGACCATCCGAATTGGCCAGCTCGCAGTCCGATTTCTCGTCACCGGCACGAATTCGAGCGGCAGTCTAGCTGTCTTCGAGCTGAGCGTCCCTGGCCGGCAGCCCCTCGCGGCTCCGGCCCACAGCCACGAGAAATATGAAGAGACGATCTACGGCATCGACGGCGTGCTGACCTGGACCGTCAATGGGACGGCCATTGATGTCGGGCCCGGGCAGGCCGTGTGCATCCCGCGTGGCGCCGTCCACCGCTTCGACAACAACACTGCCGCTGACGTGAAGGCGCTGTGCGTGATCACGCCGGCCGCGATCGGACCGGAGTTCTTCCGTGAATCCGCCTCGCTGATCAACGCTACCACCGTCGGACCGCCGGACCGGATCAAGATGGCGGAGATCATGCGTCGTCACGGCATTGCGCCGGCGCCTTAGCATCAGCCGACTTTCAGCAATCGATCGAAGCGAAAACCGGCCAGCCATCGCGCCGAGGGCACGAGGAGCCGTGGAGCTACCTTCGAGAGTTTTCGTGGGAGTGTCGCTGACGTGATCGATGCGGGAATGGGCTGGTAGCGGAACCTGGAGAACAAAGATGTTTCAAATTCTGCAACGGAGCGAACAGCAGAAGGGTGCCATCGCTGCGGTCGAGTTCGAAGGCGGGCGGTACGGTATTGACGTCTCCTTCTTCGTCGGAGACCTCGAACCCGGAGCAGGACCGGGCTTGCACAAGCATCCCTATAGCGAAACCTGCATCGTTCATTCTGGGCAGGTTGAAGCGACCATCGACGGCAAGGTCGTGGTTGCCGGTGCCGGCGATATTTTGGTGGTCAAACCGGAAACTCCCCATTGCTTCACCGCGATCGGGGAGGAACGGCTTGTGGCGGTCTGCATTCACGCCTCCGACCGCTTCATCATCGACTGGCTCCGCGACGATCTGAGGAAATGAGCAATGCGAACTTCCGCTATTGGCCCGTCTCGTCGCGCGTTCTCGGAGACTAACTGATCATCGCGTCGGCGGCCAGACTCGGTGCCGATGCCAGCGCGCGCAACTGGCGCCGCGGCCAAACGTCGGCGCGATCGCCGGTCGATCCCACAAGCCAACATCAACGCCGACCACAATGACTGGCGGCAAACATGTCCGCTCATGAGGTAAGAGCGGCTTTCCAAATCGCAACAATGTTAATCGGGTTCAACATCCGAGACTGGTGAGATACGCTGATCGAGCTCACTATTACTTATCAAGATCGAAAACCATCACTAGGAAACGCTCGCAAGCGCTCAAGGTTCTTGAACATGGCGAGAGCCGGATTGCTATCCGCCGCAGTGTGCGCTGTGGTCGACCGGTCGGCGTACGCCGTTCAAGCGTGACGGATGCAGCTCGCTTGCTTGAGGGCGATTGGCTCATCAAAGCTGTGGTATTACAGGCCGCGATAGGCGATGGAAGCCGTGAGAGAAAGGCGCTTAGCCATGAGCAAGGCGTTTACCCGGGAAGCCGATGCAGATCAGCTAGGCGATCTGCTGCCTGAGCGCACCATCCCCCCTCATCCCAACCTGGTGACGGCCGACGGACTGGCCCAGATCGAAGATACCCTTACTGATCTCACCAAACGGCAGCACGAGGTCAGGGCCAAGGGCGAAACTTTAGCGACAGCCAGCATCGGTCGGGATCTGCGCTATTGGAGCGCAAGGCTCGCGACAGCCAAGCTTACTGAACCTACCGGCGGATCTCAGGTTCAGTTCGGCTCGCGCGTCACTCTCAGGCGGCCGGACGGCACCACTCGAACCTATAGAATAGTCGGAATTGACGAGGCAGACCCCAAAAAGGGGACGTTATCTTACGCCTCCCCCCTTGCCCAAGCCCTGATGGGGAAGGAAATGGGTGATGCGGTCGCGGTGGGGCCAAGCGAGGAAGAAATCATCGGTATCGAATAAAGGATCAGCCGATCGACATATCGACCTTTTGCGACGGGCCAATAATTGGCCTCCCATTCACACGCGGTCGCCCGTCGTCGGCCGCCTACCAATGTCGAAACTTATCGGGATCGGCCGGCGCGTGGCAGCCAGGAACTAGCGTGCGATCGACCGGAGGTTCGTCCCTGATAGCCTACCCCACTTTCGCCGCTACCATAGCTTCGTTACGGCGGCGATCCTGGTCGCGAACCATCCAGTACGCGGCGCCGAGCGGCAAGGCGGCGGCGGCTAGTGCAAGCAGCTGCTGCGCATCAGTCGCCTTTAGGTCGAGGGGATGAGCTTGCGCACCTTAGCAAGCAGCGCGATCAGCAGCACTGCACGCACCTGTACGACACTGTCGATGCGCTCGGCCAGAACCAGCAGGGAGCGTTTCAACTCCAGCGCGATGATGACCGTGAAGATCATACCGAACAGAGCCTGGAACACAGAGGGGTCGGTCGGATCAAGCGTGCTCGCCAGGAGGCTGAGCACGATCTTGAGCAGTAAGTTCACTCCCCCGTGGAATTGCGAGCCACACGGCGCTGTGGGTTCCGATTGCGCGTCCAAGTAACACTACGAGTAGCACTCACTGGACGATAGTGGCCAATTGGATCCGCGTGGAGCGACGCGTTCTTGAGCGCCTCCCTGTAGGCCCTTCGCACTGAAGCGTCCCGAGGGATGGCTGGCACGTCGTTGACCGACATGGAACTTGTGCCACTGGTTCGCGAAGCGAAACTTTCCCTGCCGCCGAGCGGATACTGAAACAACCGCAACTAAAGGAGGCGGTGCTCGTGAGCAAGGTGCATCGAGGCGGTCCACAATTGCAACGACTCGCCGCCGCAGTGATCGACGCTCTTTCTGCTCATATCTGCGTAATAAATCGCAATGGCGTGATCATTGCTGTGAATCGTGCTTGGCGCAATTTTTGGCAAAACAATTCGGAAGAACAATCATGCGCCGATTCCGGCGTAAATTATCTGGAAGTCTGTAGGCGCGCTGCGGGTCCCGGATCCGAAGAGGCTCCGGCATTTGCGACTGGGGTGAGGTCTGTACTTTCTGGGAAGTCCGACTTGTTCCAGCTTGAGTACCCATGCCACTCAATCACTGAGGCTCGTTGGTTTCTGGGTCGCGCAACGCCACTCGATATTGCCCAGGGTGGGGCGGTGATCTCGCATGTAAACATCACTGAACGCAAGTTTATGGAGTTTGAACTCTCGCGGCTGGCAGCGACGGATTCACTCACTGGCTCGCCCAATCGGCGCTACTTCAACGAGACGGCAAATCGCGAAGTGGAGCGTGTTAGGAGGTTTGGTGCCTCGGCTTCGGTTGTGATGATCGATCTCGATCATTTCAAATCCATCAATGATAACTACGGACATGCGGTAGGCGATCAGGTTCTACGAGAATTTGCAAGGGCCTGCAAAGAGTGCTTACGGCCGACCGATGTTTTCGCCCGGCTTGGCGGCGAGGAATTCGCCGTGCTGCTGCCCGGGGCCGACGCAGCTGGGAGCATGAAGGTTGCGGAACTGCTGCGGCGGACCATCGCGGAAACAACGATCGATAGTGGTCCGGCCGGGATCAACGTAACCTGCAGCGCTGGGGTCGCCGAGATCTTGCGGAGTGACCTTTCAATTGATGAAACATTGCGCCGCGCAGATTTGGCGCTCTATGCCGCGAAACGCGGGGGTCGGAACCGTGTGATGCAATTTGCGGATCGTCTGCCCGGTATTGCACCACGAGCGTGAGTTACAAATCGCGTACTCACGGAAACCGATGCCCCCTTTGCTCAAGCCACACTCGCTGACGATGTGGCCTTCGCACTACTAGCTTCGGCCCCAGTTGCCGCAATTGCATTTTACTCGGCCTCGCATAGCAGACGACGTCGAGACCTAAAGCCGCGGAATCCAACCTGGGCGCCTCAACAAGTTTTTGACCTTTCGCGGCGGAATGCTCAATGTCTCGGCAATCTCCACCTCATCCTCGGGTAGCCCGGGAACGATGGATGTCTCTCTATTTTCCCGCACTTTGGTGAGCCACTCGGGATCGACAACAATAGCGCGTCCCACTGCGACCAGATCGGCGCCCAGCTTGATCGCGCCCTCCGCATCAGCGCACGTTCGGATGCCGCCACTCGCCATGACTGCGCAGCGACCTGCAATGAAGCGGCCAATTTCCGTGATGGGGCTGAGCGCTGGGACGTGTGTCTGCACGATCGGATTTTTATAGTCGCGTGTTTCGCTTGTCGGGCGGCTCAGTCGATAATCGTCGAGAGAAATCGAGATGTAGTCGAGCTCTAGCTTGGCAAGCTCATTGCAGAGCTGTTTGGCGCCTTCAAGCTTATATCCATCGGCTTCGGCTTCAAATGGCGTAACGCGAAACCCCGCGATCATCTTCGGCCCAACGGCGCTGCGAACGGCCTGCGAGACTGCGAGTGCAAAATTCATCCGCTTTTCTGGCGTGCCACCCCAATGAACCGCGCGGCGATTTGCTCGCGGTGAGAAAAACTGATGAACCGCGTAGTGGTTGGCTCCGTGGACCTCGACGCCATCGAAGCCCGCCCTTCGAGCGAGAGAAGCAGCTTTTCCGAAGCTTGCAATCAGTCTCCGAATTTCGACCTCGGTCATAGCGCGCGGCGTCTGTGCTCCCGGACGCAACGATGCCACCGCAGACGACGCCCGAAGAGACTGCCCTCCGATCAGCTCAGGCCTTGCGATGCGCCCGCCGTCATAGATTTGGAGAATCGCAAGCCCCTGTGAAGCGCGCAATGCTTCAGCGAGGTGCGTGAGCCTGGGCAAGTGTCCATCGTGTGTCGCGCCTACGCCAAGCCAAGATCGTCCACCTTCATCGACGTAGACGGCGGAGCGATTTCGAAGCGATTTGCAATCTCCCGTCCACAGTTGAACCTGAGAGGAGACCAGACAGCCATTTTTCGATGCTCCAAACTTTCGTTGCGGCGCCGTCGCGAACGGACATCGCCTGCGCCGAACAGAAAATACGTCGCGAGCTCATCAGATCGGTTCGATCTCAGCTCGCGACGCACCGCACGTGTCTAAGAACTAGAATTTTGAGAACAGGCTCGTATACCCATAGAGCTTGTCGTTGATACCGTTCGAGCGAAGCGCGTGCCAGTATGTGGCAACGTTGATTGAGATCACAGGCTTGTCGATCCAGCGCTCCGCTTCGTCTGCAATTCTGGCCATCGGGAGGTTCGCGCCAAACTGGACGATGGCCTCGACGTCGGGGCCGTCGATGGACTTTATCGCGTCGATCATGTCCTTCGCGGTGACAATCGAATAAGATGCCGGGCTCTTGCCACGCATGTGATTGTACCGGACGATCTCGTAGCCCTTCGATCCGAAGACGCCGATCATCTTGGGCTCGATCGAAGGGAAATATGGCTCCATGATCGCGATCTTGCGCTTGATGCCATGAAGCTTGAGCGCTTCGAATACGGCGTCGGTGGCAAGCGCCACCGGGATGTCGAAGCCTGCCACCTTGCGAATTCGGTGCTTCAGCTCATCGCCCCATTCCAGATTTCCGCCCCAAACGGACAGCGCCGAAATGCCCAAAATAAACGCGTTGGGTTTGCAATCCATGACGCGGTCGACGGCGTCCTCAAGAGCCGCATCAATCAACCGGATCGACTCATCGAAGTCGTCGCTCGTGGCGATCGACATATCGGGGATCACCATGCGGCCGAGGTGATTGGTGACGCCGGGTGGGCGCATATCGTCGTATTCCGGCTGCACCACCGTATTTGTCGATGGGGTCGTTACGCCGAATGCCAATCGCCACGCCAGGTAGTCACGCATTGCCTATTCTTCTCTCGGCAAGATCGCGGCAGACCGTGCCGCACGAGGCGCCAGCGTTGCACATTGCAATGACCGAGGTCGACTGCATCGCTGTTGGGACGATGCGCGAAATTTGGGTAGGTCCTTGCATTGACATTCATTTGCGGCGTCGTGAGTATCGCCCGACTGGGGATTGAATCAGTTGTGGGCTGAGCGTGGGAGAACGAGATCACATGTGGATGAAGAAATGGGCGGCTGCGGTGCTTTTCGCTGCGGCGGGGGGAATGTCTGGCGCGGCCGAAGCGCAGACCAAGCTGAACTTCACCACCCCGTATCCGGAAAAGCTCTTCCATGTGATCAACATCCGCGAGTTCATCAAGGATGTGCACGAGCGTTCGGGCGGCAAGATCGAGATCACGCTTCACACAGCGGAGTCGCTGTTCAAGCACGCTGATACAATGCAAGCCATTCGCTCAGGGCAGGTCGACTTGGCCGAACTGCAGCTGACGCAGTTTGCGAACCAGGACGAGCTCTACAATTTCGAGGCGCTGCCGTTCCTCGCGACGAACTATGATGACACCATGAAGATCTGGGAGGCTGCAAAGCCCTTCGTGGAGAAGCGCGTCGGTCGTGATCGCGTGCGCATTCTGTACACTGTACCGTGGCCGCCGCAGGCGTTCTATGCAAAGCGTCCGCTCAGAGCCATCGAGGATATGAAGGGCCTGAAATTTAGGGTTTACAATCGAATTGGTGCACGCATGGCCGAGCTTTTCCAGGCTCAGCCGGTGCTCGTTGGCGGCGGTGAGGTGCCACAGGCGTTCGCCACAGGCATGATCGATTCCATGATCACATCCTCCGCGTTTGGCGCCAGCGTCAAGGCTTGGGACTTCGTCGATCATTTCAACGACGTCCAAGCATGGCTAGGCATGAATCAGATCCTCATCAACGAGCGGACGTATCAGCGCCTGACGCCCGAGCAGCGTGACATCTTCATGGCTGCAGCAAAAGCTGCGGGCGAGCGCGGACTTCGTCTGAGCAAAGAGGCCAATGACGCCGAGAAAAAGGTGCTGGCCGCAAACGGCATCAAGGTGTTGGAGCCGACACCCGAATTCATGGCAGCCGCTCGCAGGATTGCGCGTCCCCTCGTCGACGACTGGGCAAAGGCTGTCGGTGACGACGGCAAAGCCATTCTCGCGAAGTACGAAGAACTCGCAAAATCAAAATGAGCCGCACAGAGGGGCAGGCCCAATCCTCATCGCTCGCATTGCTGAGACCGCTGCGCCGACTTTACGCTGTCGGCGCGGTTCTCTCCGCCGTTTGTCTGGTGACGGCGGGGTTTCTCGTCGTTCTTCAGATTGTGGGACGCCTCGCTGGCTTTCTGGTGCCGTCAGTGCCTGAACTCGCGGGATTTCTGCTCGGAGCGACGATCTTCCTGGCACTCGCCGACACACAACGCCTCGGTGAGCACATTCGAGTCACCGTGCTCTTCGAGCGAGCAGGCACGAGGCTGACCAAGGTGCTGGAGATCGTTTACCGGTTGGTCGGCCTGGTACTACTCGGCATGCTCGCGTGGTACATGCTTCAGCTGACCCTGGAATCCTGGGAGTTCAATGACCGCTCCGCGGGAATGATTGGAATTCCATACTGGATTCCGCAATCAGCCATGACGTTCGGCGTGGCAATGCTCTGCGTCCGCTTTCTTGACGAGCTCTTGCACCTGCTTTTGCTAGGTCATTCCGGCGAGCAGTCGGCCGGCACAGATCTCGGCGCATCCTAAGGACCCTGGTGGCGTGCTGGCTACTCCCGTCGTCGTTCTCATCTCATCGCTGCTTGTGTTGTTGGCCGGCGGCATTGGCATCGCGGTGTCGTTGCTCGCGGTCGGCGTCATCGGCATAGAGTTCTTCTCGGCGGCCCCGCTTTGCAATGTCATGGCCACTGCCGTCTGGAGCTCCACCACGAGTTGGACACTGAGCTCGCTGCCGCTGTTCGTATGGATGGGTGAGATCCTGTTCCGGACGAAGCTATCCGAGGACATGTTCGAAGGGCTGGCGCCGTGGATCGTCCGATTGCCCGGCGGCTTACTCCATGTGAACAACATCGGTTCGGCGATATTCGCTGCTGTCTCGGGCTCGTCGGCGGTTACCGCCGCAACGATTGGGCGCATATCGCTTCCGGAGCTCAAAGCGCGCGGATACCCCGATCGGATCGCGGTCGGCACTCTTGCTGGGTCTGCCACCCTGGGGTTCTTGATCCCACCCTCTATCCCAATGATCGTCTACGGCGTCGGAGCGGAACTTTCGATTGCGCGATTGTTCATCGCCGGTGTGGTGCCTGGGCTAATGATCCTCGCGATCTTCATGATCTACACAGGCGTGTGGTCGATCCTGAACCGCGACATCATGCCGAAGGTGACGGAGCGAACGAGCTTGAGCGAGAAGCTCCGTCGACTGCGTCGGGTGGGACCGATTATCCTCCTCGTTATCGGCGTTATCGGCTCCATCTACTTCGGCATCGCAACGCCGACCGAATCCGCTGCCATCGGTGTCGTGGGAGCGCTGGTATTGTCGGCGCTAGAGCGCACGCTCACCTGGTCAAGTTTCGTCGAAAGTGTTATGGCCGCGGCGCGAACGACCTGCATGATCGGTTTCATTATCGCAGCGGCCGGCTTCCTCACGGTGATGCTGGCCTTCACGAAGTTGCCGATCGAGCTCGCCAACTGGATAGCCAGCCTGCAGCTATCGCCCTACACGCTGATTGGGCTGCTGACGGTGTTCTATGTGATCCTGGGGTGCTTCCTCGAGGGCATCTCGATCATGATCCTCAGTGCGGCAATCATGGTCCCCGTCGTCCAGAAGGCGGGATTTGATCTCATCTGGTTCGGTATCTATCTGGTCCTGGTCATCGAGATGGCTCTGATCACTCCGCCGGTCGGCTTTAATCTGTTTGTGATTCAGGCTTTGACCAAACACAACATGCTCTACATTGCGCGCGCTGCATTTCCGTTCTTCGTGCTGCTCCTGTTTGCTACCGCGCTAATCACCATCTGGCCGCAGATCGTACTGTGGCTGCCCGATCTCATGCTGAACCGAGCTAAAACCTGATCTGGAGAGGGCTGTGGCTGTCGATTACGACATCGTAGTGAAGGGCAACAATCTGAGGCTGGCCGATGGCTACCTCGGTATGACCAATCTCACGCTGATTAAGAGCAATGATGGCTACATTCTTGTGGACGTGGGTCATACGGTAAACCGCCAGGGCCTACTGCGCGGCCTCAAGGAGAGAGGGCTCGAGCCCAAGGACATCAGCCGCGTCTTCCTCTCTCACTTGCACAACGACCACGTCATGAATATCGACCTCTTCCCGTTCACTACGAAGATATTCGTTAGTCGTGCAGAGTTCGAATATGCGGCGAATCCGCATCCGGAAGATCCTTGGATCCCATGGATGGTCCGTGAACAGCTTCAGAAGTACGATCTGAAGCTGCTCGATGGCGCCGGCGAGTTTCAATCTGATATTCGGTATGTTCCAGCGCCGGGACATACACCTGGCTGCTACGCTCTGATCCTCGACACCAAGACGAAGGGGCGCGTCGTCGTCGCCCAGGATGCGATCAAGTTTCCCAAGGAGGCGCTTAACGAGCGCGTGGACCATGCGTTCGATACACAGGAGCGAGCCGCAGCTACAATCAAGATGCTGTTGCCGCTAGCGGATCGTTTGATTCCTGGCCACTTCATGGAAATGTACCGCGACGCAGGAACCTTCACGTGGGACGACACGATGAATTTTCCCATCGTGATCCGCTAGGCGGTGCGACGACGGCGGCTATGACCCGGAAGCAGGCGTAATGTCCACTCCCATCGTCTATGTCGCTGGCAACGCTGTCGGCGGTCAGCGAGTCGGATTGATCCACTTCGGGTGCACGCTACAGGGCAAGAAGTACTTGTCTCCAGCTGGCCCGCCGCGTCAGTCGCCCGATGGCAGTTCCAGGTTCAGCGCGTCGTTAGTGAGGAGCTGACTGCCATTCGTGGCGGGGCACTTGCTATGGGCGAAGACGTCCGCAGATTGGGTATTGCGACAACCCAGTGACCCAGATCCTTGCGCTGCTCTAATGCGATACCCGATGTCGGCCTTCTCTGCGGTGCGTTCTGCGCCGTGCTCCGCGAGCTGCAACTGCTCAAGGCCGCTTTGGGTCAATCGCGTTGATCATACGTTGTCATCGATCGGCCGCCTTACCACCGATAGCCGACGTCGGTCGCGCGTTAGTTCTGCTCCTGCAGACACAGCGGACGTCGCTCTCCGATCGGCGAGTAACGTTGAGGGCCACGAGCGAAGCGCGGTGCGGTGGTCAACTAGCGTCGGAGACTGGATGCGTCATCCCATTTGCAGACATCAGTCGCGTTCTTCAACTTTCCCTTGCAGAGCTTGCAAGCCATGGCGTCAAGCGTTGACAGCGGACATGCGCAGCGCGCTGTAAACTGCCGTACGTGACCGGTAGCCCACTTTGGCGGCGCTATGTATCCGGCTACCAATCAGACGATCTGACTACAGCTTCGGAAAATGCAAACGGACTTGGTCCCGCAGAAGTTCAGCCAGTGCGCGATATTGATCCTGCCAGGGTGAAGTTCGACGCCAGACAAGGCCGGCCCGGCGGTAGAGCGCACGATCGGCGAGCGGCAAAATCCGGATACTCGCGTCTCGCGCGGCGACGGCGTGGACGTAGAGGCCAGGCAGGAAGGTGACGCCGAGCCCCATGGCCACCATCTCACGGAGCGTATCGAGGCTCGTGCCCTCGTAGTCGAGCCGCATATGTGCGCTGACACCATCGCAGAATGCGTTGACTGCCTCGTGAAGCTGGTGCCCCTTGCCCAGCGTCAGAATGTCTTGACCGGCCAGATCAGTGCGCCGCACAGACTTGCGACTTGCCAGATGGTGGTCCGCAGCGACTGCAAGATGTAGCGCCTCGCGAAACAGCAGCACCGTGACAAGCTCGACTTCCTTCACTGGTAGCAACGTCAGAACGAGGTCGTGCCGTCCTTCCGCCAATGCGGCCGGCAGCCCGCTCGGCATTTCTTCGCGGACGTAGAGTTTGAGCGTCGGAAAGACGCGATGCATCTCCGGTATGACGGCCGGCAACAGATACGGTCCAATGGTCGGTGGCAAACCTAGGCGAACGACGCCAGACAGCTCGGTGCCACCGCTCGATGCAAGCTTCTCGACCTCTCGGGCATCGGCAAGCATTCGGCGGGCGATCTGAACAATCTGCAAGCCGAGCGGTGTAGGAACGACGCGCGTGCGCGTTCGCTCGATAAGCAAGACGCCAAGCTTGCGTTCCAAGGCTTTCAGCTGCTCACTGAGCGTAGGTTGACTTGTCGCACAACGCTCCGCTGCACGGCGAAAACTCCGCGTGTCGGCGATGGCAACGAGATACTCGAGTTGGCGCAGGTTGGGCATGGGCATTCCTGAGAAATGGACACGGCTTGGGTCGGCAGATCTCACGTGATCCGAGCCGCGCAGGGTGGCATTCAGAATTCCACCCGATAAAGGCAGGTTGGTGATAGGAAATTCCGATTAGTCCCCTGCGTTGCGCCGATTGGCAAGGGCAAGCTTTCATCCCTACATACGGTCGCCAGCCGAATAAGCAGCCGTACCCAGGGGAGACACGTAGAGCCATGTCGAGCCTTATTGATACGCGAACGCCCGCAATCGGGACCGTTCGTGGATTTCCATCGCGTGCTGTGGTGCCCATCGCTGCGTCTTGTCACGGACATGCGGTCGCTCACGTCACGATTGATCCGCGGCCAGAACCCCGCCAAAACGGGCACGCGCCATCGAGTTCCTAGGGGGCAGCCTGTGAAGGCCAGACGCGCGCATCGAACGCAGCATTCCAGGTTCAAGCTGCCGCACATCGTCGCAAAAGAGCAGCGCGATACGTGCGCCGAACGAAGGCCATGCGGAGCAAATGAGAATGATCACAGCGCAAACTCTCCGCGACGGCTACCTGCGGTTTCGGTCTGGTCGCTTTGCCGAGGAAGCTCAACGCTATCAGGCGCTCGCCAGAGGGCAGCAGCCTCGTGTCATGATCGTCGCGTGCGCCGACAGTCGTGTTGATCCGGCGACTATCTTCGCGGCGGGTCCAGGCGAACTCTTCGTGGTGCGGAACGTGGCTGCCATCGTACCTCCTTATGAGGAGGATGGCCGCTACCATGGCACATCGGCAGCCGTCGAATTCGCCGTTACCGGCCTGAATGTGGATATGATCCTGGTTATGGGCCATGGCTTGTGCGGCGGTGTAGCAGCTTGTCTGGCTGCTGCCGATGATCGTCCCATCGGCCGCTTCATCGCACCCTGGGTCGGCTTGCTCGATGGTTGTCGCGACGAACTGATGGCGCGTGAACCGAACATGAGCAGAGCGGAACGGCAGCGGGCGCTCGAGCACAGGGGCGTTCAGCAGTCGCTCGAGAACCTCATCACCTTTCCGTTCGTCGCGCGAGCAATAGATTCGGGCCGCCTCAAGCTCGAAGGTGCTTGGTTCTCAATCGCCGACGGCCAGCTTCACTGGCTTGACCGGGACCGGGGTGTGTTCGATCCGGTGACGACATAAGGCTCTCTCCGGATTGTCGCGCCGGCTTGTGCGGGCACAGCGGCTATCCGCATAGGTGTTTGGAAATGGACTATCTCCTCCTAACGGTGGGGCTCATCCTCCTCATCGCTGGCGGTGAACTGCTTGTGCGCGGCGCCGCGACGTCCGCCGAGCGGCTGGGCATGTCACCGCTGCTGGTAGGCCTGACCGTCGTTGGCTTCGGCACTTCGACACCCGAGCTTGTCACCAGCGTGGAAGCCTCTCTCCTCGGCTCTCCGGGGATCGCAGTCGGCAACATCGTAGGCTCCAATATTGCCAATATTCTTCTGATCGCCGGCATCGCGGCGTTGATCTCGCCACTGTCCGTGAGTGGGCACGCATTGGCGCGCGATGGCGTCGTCATGCTCATTGCTGCCCTCGGCCTAGTCGGCCTCGGGCTGATGATGTCACAGCTCGATAGAGCGGTCGGGGCTGTGCTCGTCGCGAGCCTGATCTGCTACGTCTGGTACGCCTACATCAAAGAGCGTAGCTCAGATCACGAAGGCCACACGGCCGCCTTCGATAGAGGCGAGGCCCATGAGCTGGTTGTCCGTACCCATTCTGCTGCAGGAGGCCCAGGTTTGCCTTCAGTACGAAGGACGATCACGGCGGTCGGCGTCCCCCTTGCCATCGCGCTTGGCGGGCTTGCTATCGTTATTCTAGGTGGGAGGCTCATGGTCGAAGGTGCGATCGGTCTGGCTCGCAACTTAGGCCTATCGGAGACGCTGATCGGACTGACCATTGTTGCAGTTGGCACCTCGCTTCCGGAGCTGGCAACTTGTGTGATTGCAGCACTTCGCCGGCAGAGCGAAATCGCCATCGGCAACATCCTCGGGTCCAACATATACAATGTTTTGGGCATTGGCGGCGCCACAGCACTGCTTGCGCCGACGGTCATCCCGCCTGAAATCGTCCGCTTCGATCTTTTCGTGATGCTGGCTGCGAGCGTTGCGCTGCTCTTCTTTGCCAGATCGGGGATGCGCATCGGTCGAACTGAGGGTGGCGTGCTCGTTGGCAGCTACGCGCTTTACATTGCCGCGAGCTGGCCCGCGACCACACCTTGAAAATGCACTGCGGCATAATGAGCTTGCCGGGCGGACTTGTTACCGGCCGAAGCAATTCCTAGCTCAAAGGCGGCAGATTGGAGGATCCGAATGATTGATGCCAAGCGCCTGCTCGACCAGTTTCTCGGCGCAGGACAGGACGAGCCAAGCCCTCAAAGCCGTGGTGATCGGCCGGGTGATCTGAGCCAGCGCGCAGACGAAGCCAATGAAGGGATCATCGGCGGCATCGGCCGCGTGCTGGGCACGGCACACGGTTATGCCAGGGATAATCCTCTGTTGGCCGGAGGCCTCGCCGGTGGTCTCGCCTCCATCCTTGTTGCATCAAAAGGAGGAAGAAGGCTCGCGACCCAGGCCCTCACATATGGTGGCGCAGCTGCAATCGGTGCGCTCGCGTACAAGGCGTATCGCGACTATCAAGCGGGTCAGCGTCAAACCGAGAAGTTGGCGCGATCTGATGGGGCCAGAGAGACCGTTCCACTTTTGCCGCCGCCGCCCGATTCTCCATTCGCCATCGCCAATGCGCCTCAAGGCGAGAATGTATTCGCCCTCGAGTTGATCAGCGCGATGATCTCGGCGTCGAAGGCTGACGGACATATTGATGATCAAGAGAGGGCCAAAATTCTCGGCCGATGCTCTGAAGCTGGTCTCGATAGCGAAGCAACTTCATTCGTTGCGAAAGAACTTGCCGAGCCACTCAACGTCGAACGGATCGTGAAGGCGGCCAGAACCAAGGAAGAGGCCGTGGAGCTCTATGCGGCTTCCTTGCTCGCCATAGTGCCGGATCAAGCGGCCGAACGAGCCTACCTCGACCTGCTGGCGGCACGCCTTGGATTGGAACCGGAGCTGGCCAAGACGATCGAGCAGACCGTGGCAAGCGCACAGTCGTGAATTCGACATTTGGATCGAAGCAGGGCTGACTTCTCACCCAGCCAGGATTTGTACAAGAACCTGCTTTCGCAGTTCGGTCTTCAGGATCTTATTGGCGGCCGATAGCGGCATCGGCTCGCGTCGGAAGGTAATTCCGCGAGGACATTTGTATCCGGCCAGCTGCCTGCGGCAATGTGCGATGAGTTCGTCTGATGTAACGTTCGCGCCTTCGGCCAGAATGACGACGGCGTGAACCACTTCGCCCCACTTTTCCGACGGCAAGCCGATGACCGACACCTGCGAAACGGCCGGATGTGTCGAGAGCACATCCTCGATTTCAGTCGGGTAAATGTTCTCGCCGCCAGAGATGATCATGTCCTTGGAGCGGCCGGATATATACAGCAAGCCGTCCTTGTCGAAGTAACCCATGTCGCCGGTATGAAACCAACCGCCGCGCAAGGCCACCGCATTCTCGTCCGGACGATTCAGGTAGCCCTTCATGACCGTCGGTCCGCGCGCGACGATTTCTCCAATCTCGCCTTGCGGCAGTTCGCAGTCGTCCTCGCTAAAGATCTTGACGTCGAGATAGGGCACAGGTCGCCCAACTGAATTGAGCTTGCCCGCATTCGGCCCGTCGAGGACGTGGTATTCAGACGTCAGCGCCGCCAACATCGGCGACATCTCAGTCATGCCGTAGCCGTTGTTGAGCTTGGCGGAAGGGAAGACGTCGATGACCCTTTCCAGAAGGTCGCGCGGTGTCGGTGCTCCTCCTAGGGTGATCTGCCCGACCGATGACAAGTCGTAGCGGCTGAAGTCGGGATGGGTCAGGATCATGTGCATCATCGTCGGAACGAGTGTCAGTGAATGAACGCGGTGGCGCTGGATGAGCGTCATCATCTCGATCACATCGAACCGAGGCATGATCACCGAGTGAATATTGAGGAGTGCGGCCGAAAAAATTCGTGAGCCGGGCGCCAGATGGAACATGGGACCGACGACAAGCTGCGCGCTGTCGCGTACGTTCCCCATGATGTGTGGGGCGCCCATAGCATTGGTGAAGACGTTCCAATGCGACAACATCACACCCTTTGACCGTCCCGTTGTTCCGCCTGTGAAATAGATGATCAGGGTGTCGTCGCCGCATGATCGCTGCGCGGCGGGTGTGCCGGCCCGCGCCGCAAGATCTTCGTAGGCAATGGACGGCGCGCGGGCTGATGTTCCCAGTTCGATCATGAGAGGTGACTGACCAGCGTCGGCCACGGCCCGCCCTGCAACCTCGGCCTGTGCCGCATCGAAGATCAACGCCTTCGGCGAACATTCCCGAAGAGCGTGGGCACATTCGGGAACCGACCAGCGAAAGTTGAGCACCACTGTCTCAAATCCCGCCAGAGATGGCGCAAAGTAGCATTCGAACAGCTCATCGGAATTGAACCCCAGATACGCCACTCGATCACCTGGCTTTAGTCCGAGCTGTTCGAGGCCGGCAGCGAGGTTGCAGCACCGTGTATAGACGTCACGCCACGATTTCGTTCGGTCCCCAAAGGTAACCGCGGGACTATCCCCGTAAACGCGGGCGGCCTTTTCGAGAACATCCCCAAAGCGGACAGTCATGAGTTGGCCCTAAAAGTGGTTCGTCGACGCTGCGGAGCGCACGCACGCCATCAAGCTCTGGCACAATCCTCCGAGCGTCAAGCGTCGTGGCGGCATTGGGTCTGAGGACCGTTGACGCGCGATGTTGCCCACACCCGCCGTCTGCAATAGCGTCATGCCAACCGAAGGCAAGCCGGGGGGGCCAGAAGCAATGGATGTTCTTGACGCCATTCGTAAGCGCAAATCGATCCGGGCGTTCAAGTCCGATCCGGTTTCGCGTGAGACCATGAACCGGCTCATGGAAATCGCGCAGCGGGCACCGAGCGGGACGAACACACAACCTTGGCACACCTACGTGTGCACAGGCACCGTCAAGCAAGCGATCACCGATGATGTGCTTGAGCAGGTTCGTAGCGGACAGGGAAAGTCCTACGCAGACTACGGCTACTACCCAGCCAAATGGAGCGAGCTCCACAATTCCCGTCGGCGCGCTCTCGGTTGGGCATTGTTTGGCCTGCTGGGGATACAAAAGGGTGATCGCGAGGCCAGTGCCAACCAATCTCAGCGCAACTTCAAGTTCTTCGACGCACCCGTCGGCCTGTTTGTGACCACCGAAACCTATCTCGGCCAGGGCAATTGGGCAGACGTTGGAATGTACATCCAGACGATCATGCTAGCTGCGAAGGGCTTAGGCCTCGAGACGTGCCCGCAGGCAGCTTGGGTTCCGTACCAGGAAACGGTCTTTCGCCACCTCGATGTTCCAGCCGACCAAATTCTCGTTACTGGAATGAGCATCGGCTACCCGAAGCACGACGCAATCGAGAACACGCTGGTCAGTGATCGGGAAGATATCGCGAATGTCGTCAAGTACTCAGGTTTCGACTGAGCCGCTGCCGAAATACGGCTTTCGCGCGAGTGACTGACGAAGTCACTTTATGCATTGGGCGACGAGTATTTACGAGTCGCGCCGGCGGTCCGATCGTCGAACTCACATCTCCGGACGGGCGATCCGCTGACGGTCGATATGGCCCGGCTCAGCCGTCCCCTGATCGGGTGTCCGCTCTCGAATGTCGAGCCGTCTTCCAATTTCAATGATCCGAGGGCGGCTAGTTTCCGGATAGCGGCGGCGGCTAACTCTGCGGTCCGTTCGACGGCGGTGCCCCGCGTGCTGCAATTGCTCAGGACCGCTTTGGGTCAAGCACGTCGATTATCCACCAATAGTGCTTGTCTGCTTCAACGCCGACAGCCGACCTCGTTCGATCCATAAACTGATCCTGCTGCGGGGCGGCTCGTGATCCAAACGACTGTCGTTGGCTGCGCGCAAAAGGGCACTGATGCGCTGGCATATGGTGGGATCAATGGTGGGATCCAGCAACGACCAAAAGAACGTATTTCAACGATATCAATTGATTAGGTGGTTCGAATGGCGGACAGGGAGGGATTCGAACCCCCGGTGGGCGTGAACCCACGGCGGTTTTCAAGACCGCTGCCTTAAACCACTCGGCCACCTGTCCGTGCGCGCGCACATTAATCGAAGCGCGCAATCAGGGAAACGCGTTTAGCTGCCACATCGAAGCCAGTAAGCAACAAGGGCGCGCGATCGCCTCCGCTCAATTGTGATCTTCGGGAAGAATGGGAACGGGATAGACCTCGACGCCCTCTTCCTTGAGCTCGGCAACTTCCTCCGGCGTTGCTTCGCCGTGGATGCCGCGCGTCGGCGACTCCTCGTTGTGAATGCGCCGCGCCTCTTCGGCAAAGCGCGGACCGACGTAGTCCGATTTCGACAACATCTCGTCGCGCAGCTGACGCATCTGGTTGAGCAGCTTCCTCTGCTCGCCATTGAGCATGTGCTGCGGCTCGCGCGCCGGCGCCGACGGCTGCGGGACAGGCGCCTCCACCGGCGGAGCAGACGGCTTGCGACTCCGCGAGCGGGCGACGCGCGGGGACATGATCGCCTTCTTGACCTCGGCCGTGCCACAGACCGGGCACGTCACCTGCTTGCGCTTCACCTGAGCGTCGTAGCCTTTGCTCGAGCTGAACCAGGCTTCGAAGGTGTGCCCCTCAGTGCAATTGAGTTGATAGCGGATCATCGTCACCTCTCGAGCCGAGTTCGGCAGCGCTTTTTCCGCGCGCACCCTCGGCCACGTACTGAACTCTTGGGGCACAGCCGGTCCCACACAATTCCGGCCAGCCAGCACGTCATAGAAGAACACCAAATTCCGTCAAGTGTGGACCAACATATCATCAATTCCTGAGAGTGTGGTTTACGAGCCGATAAACGCGCCGTACTCGCACAGTGCGGCGTCTGGATGGCCATCCGAATGCAGATTTTGCGCCGTTCCCCTTGCTGCTGGGGCATCAAATCGCTAAGTGACGGCAGCGCTTCGCAAAGCGGCACCGTGATTCCGCACGGCCGCGACGGGCGCGCCACCCTCAGGGGGACTGACATGGGCTACAAGGTCGCCATCATCGGTGCCACCGGCAATGTAGGCCGGGAAATGCTGAATGTGCTCGCCGAGCGGGAGTTTCCGGTCGACGAGATCTTTGCGCTTGCCTCGCGCCGTTCCGTCGGGATCGAGGTCACGTTCGGCGAGAAGACGCTCAAATGCCAGAACCTCGAGACGTTCGATTTCTCGAAGGTCGACTTCGCGCTCATGTCGGCCGGCGGTGCCGTCTCCAAGGAATGGAGCCCGAAGATCGGCGCCACGGGCTGCATCGTCATCGATAATTCGTCGGCTTGGCGCTACGACGTCGATGTGCCGCTGATCGTGCCCGAGGTTAATGCCGAGGTGCTCGTCGAGTACATGGCGCGCAACAACCGCAAGAACATCATCGCCAATCCGAACTGCTCGACGGCGCAGATGGTGGTGGCGCTGAAGCCGCTCCACGACGCGGCGCGGATCAAGCGCGTCGTCGTCTCGACATATCAGTCGGTTTCTGGCGCCGGCAAGGAAGCTATGGACGAGCTCTGGGCCCAGACCAAGGGCAAGTATGTCCCCGGCCAGGAAGTAGAGCCGAAGAAGTTCCCGAAGCAGATCGCGTTCAACTGCATTCCTCAGATCGACGTCTTCATGGAGGACGGCTACACGAAAGAGGAATGGAAGATGCTGGCCGAGACCAAGAAGATCCTCGATCCCAAGATCAAGGTGACCGCGACGTGCGTGCGCGTGCCGGTCTTCGTCGGGCACTCAGAGTCGGTCAACGTCGAGTTCGAGCGGCAGATGACGGTTGCCGAGGCGCGCTCCATCCTGCGCGAGGCGCCGGGCATCATGGTCGTCGACAAGCGCGAGACCGGCGGCTACGTGACGCCGGTCGAAGCTGCGGGCGAATTTGCGACCTACGTTTCGCGCATCCGCGAGGACGCGACCGTCGAGAATGGCCTCGCTATGTGGATCGTTTCCGACAACCTGCTCAAGGGCGCCGCACTCAACACGGTGCAGATCGCCGAGACGCTGGTGAACCGGAAACTTCTCGCCAAAGCGGCCTGACGCTGCGGCCGGCGCTGCTACCCGCGCCGGCCCGGCTCGTCGGCCTTTGCCTGCAACGACGCAACGATCGTCCGTAGATCCTCGACGAGGGTCGTGCGCTGCTCCGCCGAGAGCGTCGCCACGATGCGCGCGTCCACGGCTTCGACCTTGGGGCGCGCCGCCGCGAGGACGCGCAGTCCCTCGTCGGTCAGCTTGACCGCATAGGCGCGGGCGTCCTCGCGCGTCCGGCGACGCTGAAGAAGGCCCTTTTTCAGCATCCGGCGCACGATATCGGCCAGCGTCGAGCGGTCGATCCCGGTCACTTCCACGAGGTCGGTCTGGCTGAGGCCTTCTCGCTGGGCAACCGTCAGGAGCACCGCGAACTGCCGCGGCGTCAGGTCGAGGCCCCCCATCTCCGCTGCAAAGACGTCGGCGGCGCATTGGCCGGCGCGATGCAGAAGGTGTATGGGCGACCGTACGAGAGGGGCCGGATCGGCACCCTGCAGATTGCGAAGCGGTTTATCTTTCATCTGTCGGAATGCCGTCATCCTCGTTGCCCCTCGATCGGATTCAGGCACTGACACCTCGCCCGAGCGCCAGAAGCGCCGGCAAGGAGGCCCCACGGTCGAATCCATGGCGCGGGATTGAAACAGATCTTCTGGATCAGATCAAATACGGACTGCTGTCATACAGCTAGTCGATCGCCGGTGTGTCCTTGGGCTTCTCGAGCCCGTGGCGCTGCATCAGGCCGACCTGGAGCATGGCGAAGACGATGGTGAGCGGCAGAATGCCGAAGACCTTGAAGCTCGCCCAGGTGGCCTCGCTGAAGTTGCGCCAGACGATTTCGTTCAGCACGGCCATTGCGAGGAAGAATGCGATCCAGCGGTAGGTGAGCTTGCGCCACCCCTCCTCAGTCAACTGAAAAGCTTGGCCGAGCAGCAGCTTGAGGAAGTTTCGCCCCGTCAGCAGCCCGCCGCCGAGGGCAATGGCGAACAGCAGGTTGACCATGGTCGGCTTCATCTTGATGAAGCGCGGATCATTGAGCCAGAGCGTCAGTGCGCCGAAGCCGACGACCAGAACTGTCGTCAGAACCAGTGTCGCGGATATGTGGCCGAGCCATAGCCGCGAGACGATCATCGAAATGACGGTCGCAGCCATGAGCACGCCGGTCGCGACATAGATGTTCGACGCCATGTAGGCGGCAAAGAAGATGAGAAGCGGCGCCAGATCGAGAACCATCTTGGCGAGCTGCTTGCTGTCGGCGGCCGGCGGCGATCCGGCATCACCGTCCTTGGGAAGGGGTGCGCTCATGATGAAACTCCAGAGCGGAGCAGATGCGCTCTATCAGCCACGCTGATGGCTATGGCTGCTCGGCTTGCTCTCGGCCGGCAGGCGATAGCGCTGCAGCACGCGCACCTGCCACCACATGTACAGGGCCGTCATCGGCATCACGACGAACAGCTTGAAGAGGATCCAAACGTCGACACCGGTAAAGAGCCGATTCAACGCCCAGAATTGCGTGTGTTCGAAGCCCAGGCGGACAGCTTCATTGCAGGCCGCCGTTGCGAGGAAGAACCAAGCTAGGTTGGCCGTCAGCTTGTTCCAGCCTTCGTTCGTGTAGTGGAACGTTGTGCCGAAGACGAAGCGAAAGAAGTTGCGGTCCGTCTTGAGGCCCCACCAGAGCAGGGCCGCGACGAGCGTGTTGAAGAGCGTGACCTTGATCTGCACCCACTTCGGATCGCCCGTTATGAGCGTCAGAATACCGAACGTGATGCTCACCGCGCCGGCGATGAACGGCATGATCGGTGGCCGCCCGAGAATGGTCAGCGTCGCGATGAGCGCCAGGATCGTCGTTCCGATGAGCGCCCAGGTGCCGGCGGCGATGCCCCAGATGCCGTTCACAATGAACATGGCGATCAGAGGCCCCATCTCCCCGAGGATGTTGACGGTCTGGATGCGGTTGAATGGATAATGCTTCGTCAACCAACCCATGAACCGCATCCTAGCTTCTGTGCCTTGCTCATATCCCGCCAATCCGGGAGACATCCATATTCGCCGATACTGATTAACCGACCGCGATAGCCCGAGCAAATTCCTTGGGATCGAACGGTTGCAGATCGTCTGCTGCCTCGCCCACACCGATGGCATGAACGGGCAGTCCGAAGCGCGCCGAAATCGCCACGAGAATGCCTCCCCGTGCTGTGCCGTCGAGCTTGGTCATTACTAGTCCGGTCACCCCCGCTCGGTCCTTGAACACCTCGACCTGGGAGAGCGCATTCTGCCCGGTCGTCGCGTCAAGTACCAGCAGGACCGTGTGCGGCGCCGAAGAATCGAGCTTGCGCAGCACACGAACGACCTTCTCGAGCTCGTCCATGAGCCCCTGCTTGTTCTGCAGTCGGCCGGCCGTATCGACCAGGAGGACATCGCTGCCCGCTTCGCGCGCCGCCTTGAAGGCATCGAAGGCGAGACCCGCAGCATCGGCCCCGACTTTGTGCGCGACGACGGGCGCTCCAGTGCGCTCGCCCCAGATCTTGAGCTGGTCGATGGCGGCGGCGCGGAACGTGTCGCCGGCGGCCATCATCACGGAGCGGCCGGCGCGCTTGAACTGCTGCGCGAGCTTGCCGATCGTCGTCGTCTTGCCGGCACCGTTGACGCCGACAACGAGGATGACGTGCGGCTTGTGGGAAGTGTCGAGCACCAGGGGCTTGGCGACCGGCACGAGCACGCGCTCTACCTCGTCGGCGAGCACGGTGCGAACGTCGTCCTGCGATATACCCTTGGCATAGCGGCCCTGGGAGAGCGCGGTCGTGATGCGCGTCGCCGTCTCGACGCCGAGGTCGGCCTGGATGAGTACATCTTCGAGATCGTCGAGCGTATCGACATCGAGACGGCTCTTCGTGAAGAGCCCCGTGATGCCTTCGGAAAGCTTCGACGACGTCTTGGTGAGGCCGGCCTTCAGACGCGAGAACCAGCCACCCTTCTGCGCCGGCTCCGGCTGCTGCGTTTCGATGGGTGTCGCCGGCGCCTCGGCGATGATCACCGCAGGCCGGGCAGCCTCGACGGGCGGGGAAGTTTCAGGCGGCGCCGGCTCGACTTCGGGCGCAGCCTCAGGAGACGGCACAGGCACGGATGCCGGCGCGCCGCCGAACAGGCGCCCGAACAGGCCCCGCCTTTTTTCCTCTGGTGCGCTCACAGATCACCTTCCGCCAGGAGCCGCCGACCATCGTGGGCACCGGCGCGTACCCTCACGATATGGCCAACGGAGGGCACGTCGGCAAGGCGCACCTCGGTAAAGTCCTCGGCACGCCCGAGCCCCGGCTTTTCAATCAATACAGATAGTTCGCGACCGATCTGTGTTCGCAAATGGCGCTCTGTGGCGCTTTGTCCTGCGGCCCGGAGTCGCTCAGCGCGCGCCTTTACCGTCGCCCGGTCAAGCTGCGGCATTCGTGCCGCCGGCGTGCCAGCGCGGGGCGAGAACGGGAATACATGGATGCCAGCGAGGCCGCAGCGCTCGACGAGATCGAGCGTGTTGGCGAACATGCTCTCCGTCTCGGTCGGGAAGCCCGCGATCAGGTCGGCCGTGATCGCAATGTCCGGGCGAAGACGTCGCACGTCATCGCAGAAGCGTATCGCGTCATCGCGCAGGTGACGGCGCTTCATGCGCTTCAGGATCATGTCGTCGCCGGCCTGCAGCGAGAGATGCAGGTGCGGCATGAGGCGCGACTCGCTGCCAATCGCCTCGATCAGCTCGGGATCGGCCTCGATGCTGTCGATCGAGGAAATCCGCAGGCGCTTGAGCTCAGGGACAAGGCGCAGAATGCGCCGGACGAGGCTACCGAGCCGTGGCGTCGCCGGCAGGTCCGAGCCCCAGGATGTGAGATCAACGCCGGTGAGAACGACCTCGGCATGGCCGGCGGCGACAAGTGCCCTGATCTCGGCGACGACCGCGCCCGCAGGCACCGAACGCGATGGCCCGCGCCCATAGGGAATGATGCAAAATGTGCAGCGATGATCGCAGCCATTCTGGATCTGCACGAAGGCGCGAGCGCGGCTGCCGAAACCCGTTTCCAGATGCCCAGCCGTCTCGCGCACGGACATGATGTCGTTGACTGCGACGCGCGGGCTGTCGCCGGTAGCAAGCGCTGTCCAGGTGGTGCCAGTGACCTTCTCGCCATTGCCGATCACATGATCGACCTCCGGCATGGCGGCGAAGTTCTGTGGCTCGATCTGCGCCGCACAGCCGGTGACGACGATGCGCGCCGTGGGATTGGCGCGGCGTGCCTTGCGGATGGTCTGGCGCGCCTGGCGCACGGCTTCCGCCGTCACGGCGCACGTGTTGATGATGACCGTATCGCCAAGACCGGCCGCTGCCGCGTGCCCGCGCATGACCTCGGACTCATAGGCATTGAGACGGCATCCGAGCGTAATGATCTCGACGCCATCTGCGACCAGCGGCTGTTCGTTGCCGAGTGCCTCAGCAACATCCTCGACCGGCGCGGCGATGGTGGCGGTATCTTCCATGCGCGGCGCCGCTAACCTGCGGCCGCAAGCGGAGAGAGAGCGAGCGTGCCTTCGTGCTCGAGCTCGGCGGGGCCGGCCATGATGATATGGTTGTCGGCGCGCCATTCGATGACGAGCGGACCGCCGGGCAGCATAACCGTCACCTTGCGATCCGTGAGCCCAATGCGTGCCGCGGAGACAGTCGCAGCACAGGCCGCCGAGCCGCAGGCGCGCGTGAGACCGGCACCGCGCTCCCAGGTGCGCAACGTGATCGCCTCGCGGCTGTCGACGCGGGCCACCGAGATGTTCGCGCGCTCGGGAAAGAGCGGGTGATACTCCAGCATGGGGCCGATGCGGCCGAGATCGATCGCGGCCGGGTCTTCCACCCAGAAGATGGCGTGCGGGTTGCCGACATTCACTACGGCCGGCGAATGCATGATCGGCTGATTGGCCGGGCCGACCTGAAGCTCGATGCGGCGCGTATCGTGAAAGGGCTCGGAGAGCGGAATATCCTGCCAACCGAAACGGGGCTCGCCCATATCGACGGAGATCGAAGCCGGGCTTTCGAACTTAACGTCGAGAAGACCGCCATCGGACACGTACTTGAACTCGGCGCGGCCCGTGTCGCGGTTGGCGAGAAGGCCGACGCAGCGCGTGCCGTTCCCGCAGGCCTGAGCCAGCGAGCCGTCCGTGTTGTAGATCAGGATGCGGGCATCGAGGCCGGGCTGCGGCGGGTCATGGAGGACCATCATCTGGTCGAAGTGCGTCTCCGGGCGGGCGGCAATAGCGGCAGCTTCCTCGGCCGTGAACTTCTTGGGGGACCCGCGCAGATCGACCACGACGATCTCGTTGCCGAGGCCGTTCATCTTTGCGTAGCGGATTGCCGAGGACGCGCTCATGCGCCCATATATGGGAAATCGCGGTTCCGGCACAATCTGTTTGCCGGTACCCATGGCGCCGCATCAGCCCATTTCCACGCCTGTTCAGTTCCCCGCCCCATGTCTTCATCGTATCCAGAGCCGACCCCAGGCGTGCCGCCCTCGCCGTGGGTGGCACATTTTCTTGCCAGCGCTCCCCCCGGCGGGCGGGTGCTGGACGTTGCCTGCGGGACCGGCCGGCATACGCGGTTGGCGCTCGGACGCGGGCTCGTCGTTACGGCTATAGATCGGGATACGTCGCGGCTCGGCGAGCTGAGCCAGCGCACGGACGTCGAGATCATCACGGCTGATCTCGAGGACGGATCGACCTTTCCACTCACTGGCCGCAAGTTCGACGCGGTGATTATGACGAACTACCTCTGGCGGCCGCTCCTGCCGGCCCTTTGCGCGGCCGTTGCGCCGGACGGCCTGCTCATCTGCGAAACGTTCGCCCGTGGCCACGAAGCACTCGGCCGACCATCGAACCCCGACTTCCTGCTGAAACCAAACGAGCTGGCCGAGGTGGCGATGGGAGCCGGGCTCGTGGTTATGGCTTTCGAGCAGGTGCGCCAGGACGAGCCCTGGCCGCGCATTGTCCAGCGGATCGCCGCCGTCGGGCCAGCCCATCCCTGGGTTGCTGCACCCCCAAGTCGTTCGTCCCTCTGAGGAAGCGCTCGCCTTGCCGCCCGCGTCGGCTATGATCGCGCGCGAACACGAAATGCAGGAAAGATCCGCATGATACGCCTCGATGGTCCCCTCGTTCTCGCTGGCGCCGGCAACATGGGCGGCGCTATGCTCGCCGGCTGGCTCGAGCGCGGGCTCGCACCATCTCAGATCATTGTGCAGGACCCCGGCCCACCGCCGGCCACTGGCGCGTTGCTGGCCAAGTATGGCGTCCGTACGGTCCCGACGATCGAGAGCCTGGCGGCCGCACCCTCCGTGCTTCTCATGGCCGTGAAGCCGCAAGTCATGGATGCAGTGTTCGAGCCGCTTGCCAAGCTCGCCGGCCCCTCGACCGTCGTGCTGTCCATTGCCGCCGGCCGCACGATCGCGAGCTTCGAGAAGTTCCTCTCCCCGGGCGCAGCCGTTGTGCGCTCGATCCCGAATACACCCGCCGCCGTCGGGCGCGGCATCACCGTCGCCACGCCGAACGCGCACGTCACCGAACACCACAAGCAGACCGTGACGGATCTGCTGTCCGCCATTGGCGAAGTGGCCTGGGTGGACGACGAGGCTCTGATCGATCCAGTCACGGCCGTCTCGGGCTCCGGCCCGGCTTATGTCTTCCATATGGTCGAGGCGCTGGCGGCGGCGGGCGTCGCGGTCGGCCTCGAGCCCGAGCTCGCCATGCAGCTTGCCCGCGCGACAGTTACCGGGTCCGGCGAACTGCTGCACGAGTCGCCTCTCGATGCCGCGACACTCCGCCAGAATGTAACGTCACCCAATGGGACGACGTACGCTGCTCTCCAGGTGCTTATGGGGAAGGACGGCCTCACGGCACTAATGACCGACGCGGTCGCCGCCGCGACCAAACGCTCGCGCGAGCTGGCGCAATAGACTTGTGGCCGAGGTCCAACGACCTATCTGTATTGAAGAGCCGGCTTGTAACGAGGTGATCGATGATCGACATGATGACGCCCAAGGGCCGCATCCTCACCGCCGCCTTCGCGCTCGCTGCGGAGCGATCGTGGAAAGAGGTTTCGCTCGCCGACATCGCCGAGAAGGCCGGTATTCCACTCGTCGACCTCAAGGCCTCGTTCGACAGTAAGGCCGAAATGCTCGCGGCCTTCAGCGGCCTCGTCGATGACGAGATGCTGCGCCGCGCGCCGCGCCGTTCACCGGACCAGAGCACGCGCGACGCACTCTTCGAGGTCATCATGAGCCGCTTCGATGCGCTCGGTCCTTATCGCGTCGCGCTAAAGTCCATCGCCGGCAGCGGCTTTGCCGATATCTCCCACCTCCGCGCCGTTATGAATTCGCAGCACTGGATGCTCGCTGCCGCGGGCGTCAACACGGATGGCCCGGTCGGCGTCGCCCGCGCGGCCGGACTCGCGACCGTCTACGCGAGCGTATTCCGTACGTGGCTCGACGACGAGGATCCTGGCTTCGCGCGCACCATGGCTGCCCTGGATCGCCGCCTGCGCCGCGGCGAGAGTGCGCTCAATCGCATGGACGAAGTTTGCACGGGCGCCCATCGCCTCGCCTCGTCCATCTTGCCGGGCATCTTCGGACGGCGTCCAGCGCCGTCGCCGCCACCCGAGGCTCCGGCCACCACGCCGCCGCCGGGCATTTGAGTTGAAAAAGGCGGTTGGGTCCGGGAGGGTGTCCCTCCCGGTTGGGGTGCGGGGCGAAAGCCCCGTCGCGCCGAAGGCGCGAGCTAGATCACCCGCTCGACGGCGATGCCGCGGCAATCCATCTCGTATTCGAGATCAATGACGGGCGGGCGCGCGAAGTGCCACGTGAGCCCGCAGCGGGCCGCGCCGCGCCGTACGATCTCTGTCGCGAGGAAGGGATGCGGATCGTGCACAGTGTAGAGCTGCGAGGCCGTCGTCTGCGCCCAGGTGAAGCCGAGCAGGCCCATGCGCCGCTCCATCTCGCCGAGCACGTAACGGGCTTTCTCCGTCAGTCCCGCCATCGAGACATCGCCGAGCCGAACCGTATGATCACGGTAGTTCGCCTTGCCCTCGACGGACTCTCCGCTGCCGGCAACATGGAAGGACGGCGCCGCGCCCGCATCGGGAACGGTGAAGACGAAGGCGTGGAAGGAGGGGCCGTCGGGCTTCTCGATCTCCGGGCAGACATTGGAGCGCGCGACCGGGTTGGTCCGCGTCGCTGCGTCGAAGATCCCCCACTCGGCGAGCGTGCCGACATAGATCTCGTTGAAAGCGCGGAAGCCCTCCTCGGTGAAGGGCGCGGGCGAGCGCAGCTCGCAGGCGGCGAAGGACGTGAGCGGCCGGCCGGCACCCTTGATCACCTCCGCCACGCGCGCGAAGCCTTCCTTGAGCGGCACGGGGTTCTTGAACATGACGCGCTCGAGGCGGTAGCCCGGCTCCGCCGCGACGCCGCCCGAATACTGGAACACGGCGGGGATGTAACGATAGTTGCCGGGACCGAAGGTGGCGGTGCCCATCGTAGGATCTCCTCTCAGAAGTTTGTTGATCGGTGTTGCGCGCCCTTCAGGGCACGAATTGCATCTCCGCGGCGCCGAGCCCTTCGAAGCTCACGCCGCAGGTGTCGCCGGGCTGGATATAGCGCAGGCCCGTATACGAGCCACACGTAACGAACTGGCCTGCTTTCACGCCGACACCGGTACGCAGCATTTCGACGAGCGCTACAGCAACGGCAAGCGGATCGCCGATCGGATGACCGCCTGCCTGCTCCACCACGGTTTCTCCATTCACAGTCAGGCGCACCTTCAGCCGGCCGAGATCTAAACCCTGCCAGTCCGCAATCGTTCGGCCATAGACGAAGCCGCCATTGCTGATGGCATCCGCGAGGCGATCATTCGCCGTCATGGCCGTCGGATCGGTAAAGCGGCTGCTCACCACTTCGATAGCAGCGCAGGCATCGACAGCCGCCGCAACTTCCTCACGCATGTAGGCGCCCGCGCGCGGCGGGAGGTCATGGCGGAAGCGGAAGGCAACTTCGCCCTCGACACCGCACTGGGGAGCTTCTGTCGTCGGCACGCGTCCCGGCGAGGTCTGGACGAAGGGCGCATAGATCGGCGCGCGCAGTCCCGGCGAGCCGGGATCACCCGAGACAGGTGCGTTGGCTTTGTATGCCAGCACATCGATGCCAAGTGCGGCGGTCACGGCATCCTGGATGGCATGAGCATCGTCGACGCTCTGCGGGCGGCAGGACTCGGGTAAGCCGTCGATGCGCGTTTGCGCCCGCCTCGCGGCGGCGAGCAGCGATGCTGCCTCTGCGATGCGCTTCGGATCCATGTGCGTTTTCCCTCGCTGTCGTTTGCTGCCCGTATCGTAGGACAAAACAGGCCCCGACACAGCAAGGGGAATTCTGATCGTGACGCGCATAATAAAACGGCCCGGACGCGTGTCCGGGCCGTCAGCTGAATGATGATCGTCGGATCAGGACTTCGAGAGGGCCGCGACTTCCGCCGCGAAGTCCGTCGTCTTCTTCTCGATGCCCTCACCGAGCGCGTAGCGGACGAAACCCTCGACCTTAATGGTACCGCCGACCGCCTTCTCCTCGCCCTTGAGGTACTGGGCAACGGTGATCTTTCCATCGCCGCCGGGGCCCATGAAGACCTGCTCGGTCAGCACGACCTGGCCGAAGAACTCCTTGCGCAGGCGCCCCTCGACCATCTTCTCGACGATCTCCTTGGACTTGCCGGTCGCCAGAGCCTGCTCGGAGTAGACCGAGCGCTCGCGATCGATGATTGCCTTGTCGAGCGAGTCGATGGTCGCCGCCTGCGGATTGGCAGCCGCAACGTGTAGCGCGACCTGACGGCCGATCTCGCCAAGCTTGGCCTTGTCGCCGCTGGAGCTCAGGGCGACGAGCACACCGATGCGGCCGACGTTGTCGGCGACGCGATTGTGGATGTAGCTCGCGACTGCGCCGTTCGGCGCCGAGAGCGACGCCGTACGACGCACGCTCAGGTTCTCGCCGATGGTGGAGATCGCTTCCTTGACGTGCTCGTCGACGGAATGCCCCTTGCCCGGATAGGGCGTGGCAAGCAGCTTCGCGAGATCGCCGCCGGCCTTCATGGCAAGCACCGCGATCTGCCGCACGATCACCTGGAAGGTCTCGTTGCGCGCGACGAAATCGGTCTCGGAGTTGACTTCGACGAGCGCGCCGATCGTACCCTCGACAGCAACACCGATCAGGCCGTCTGCGGCGATGCGGTCAGCCTTCTTGGCGGCCTTGGAGAGACCCTTCTTGCGCAGCCAATCGATCGCCTGCTCGATGTCGCCGCCGGTTTCGGTCAGCGCCGCTTTGCAGTCCATCATGCCTGCGCCGGTCTTGTCGCGCAGCTCCTTGACCATGCTGGCGGTTACGTTTGCCATTGGCTGTCCTGTCTTGGTTCGGGCAGCGCGGGCGGAAAGCCCGATGCTGCTGCATAAAATGCGCACGCCGCTCAAACGGCGGCGTGCATTCTGTTCTTTATATAGTCAACCCATCGCACAACGACGACGGGGACGGCGGCCTAACGTCAGGCGGCCGCCGCGTCGACGAACTTCTTGGCCTGGGTCACCCAGTTGTCGCGGGCGACACGACCGTTGAGCTTGAGCGCGGCATCGAGCGCTGCAATGCCGTTCGCGTCGAGATCCGAGAGCTGCCAGAAATGGTAGACGCCGAGATCGTTGAGGCTCTGCTCGAGCTTCGGGCTGATCCCGCTGATGCGCTTGAGATCGTCCGCCTCGCCGCGCGGCGCGTCGATGCCGACGAATGCCGGCGCTTCGGGCAGTTCCTCCTCGGGCGGCGCTTCGGATGCGCCGACGTCGACGCCCGACGAGCTCTGACCACGGCCGAGACCGTCGATGGCGGCGCGCGCGACGAGGTCGCAGTACAGTGTGATCGCGCGTCCGGCGTCGTCATTGCCGGGGACCGGGAAGTCGATGCCGTCGGGATCGCAGTTCGTATCGACGACCGCGACGATCGGAATCTTGAGCTTCCGCGCTTCCTTGATCGCGATATCTTCTTTGTTCGTGTCGATCACGAACAGGAGGTCGGGAAGGCCGCCCATGTCTCGGATACCGCCGAGACCCTGATTGAGCTTGTCGCGCTCGCGCGTGAGGTTGAGCAGCTCCTTCTTGGTGCGCCCGTGGGTGTCACCGCCGAGCATCTCGTCGAGCTGACGCAGGCGCCGGATGGACTGCGAGATCGTCTTCCAGTTGGTCAGCGTGCCGCCGAGCCAGCGGTGATTGATGTAGTACTGGGCCGAACGCTTGGCCGCATCGGCAACAGCCTCGCCGGCCTGCCGCTTGGTGCCGACGAAGAGCACGCGACCGCCCTTGGCGACGACATCGCTCACCGCAACCAGCGCCTGGTGCAGAAGAGGCACGGTCTGCGCGAGGTCGACGATATGGATATTATTGCGGGCGCCGAAGATAAAGGGCGCCATTTTCGGGTTCCAGCGGTGGCTCTGGTGGCCGAAGTGCACGCCAGCTTCCAGAAGCTGACGCATATTGAATGCAGGCAGTGCCATGCGACGTGTCTTCCTGTTTTCCGGTTGGTCCTCCGCCCACCCGAGAAGGCCCTGCTTGCGCCGTAATGGACAAGCAAAAAGCCCACCGGAGCGTCGACCTGGGCTTTTGATCAGGTGCGGCGCGGTAGGTGTGCGTGTGAGATGGCGGCTGTTTAGCCCTAAGCGGGGGCATTTGGCAAGCCCTCCCGTTCGGTCGTCTCGAGTCCTAATCTCTCTCAAGGCGCCAAGGCTGACCTAAAAGCAGGCATTTTTCCCGCGTGACTCCAAACCAGTCTTTGAATACAGAAACGCAAACGCTACCAGAGGCTTCTCCCGTGTCGCAGAATATTCGGAACTTGAGCATGGACCCGACCGTCAAAACGACGACGCTGACGGACCTCGCCCATGCGCGGCTCGAGGAGATGATCTCGACGCTGCTGCTGGCACCCGGCGAGTTCCTGTCCGAGCAGGTTTTGGCTGAGACCGTCGGTCTCGGCCGCACGCCCATCCGCGAAGCGCTTCAGCGCCTCGCGCGCGAAGGTCTCGTAACCATCCTGCCGCGGCGCGGCGTCCAGGTCACGCCGATCGATGCCGCGGAGCAGCTTCTCGTAATCGAGGTGCGTCGCGAGCTCGAACGCCTGATCAGCCGCAATGCGGCGGCGCGGGCGACCGAGGAGCAGCGTGCCGCCTTCTCAGCCATTGCGGATGGCCTCGACCGGACCGGCCGCGCGAGCGATGCCTTGGAGTTCCTCCGCCTCGACCGCGAGATGAACCTCCTCATGCTCGATGCGGCGCACAATGCATTTGCGGTGCGCACCATGCAGCTTCTTGCCGGGCTGTCGCGGCGCTACTGGTACCAGAACCACCGCGACACGGCCGACCTGCCGCTCAGCGCGCGTCTTCACGCGGCGCAGGCCCGTGCGGTTGCATCAGGTGATCCGGAAGCCGCGGCGGCCGCCTCGGACGCGCTCATGGACTACGTCGCCGCCTTCACAAAAGCCGCACAGCCGCGAGAAAACTAGGCCGCGATCGTGCGCAGCCGCTCGATAATCTCGACGCGCGTGACCTCGTCATAGATCGAGATGATGTCGAGCAGGACGGCATCGACCTCCTCGTCCGACATGGCATTGATGGTCGAGAATACGGCCGAGCGCGTTGGCGCATTGTGCGTGCCTTGCAGCCGCCGCACGAGACGCGCGATCCATGCGCGGAGATCACGGTCATCGAGCTGGCTGCCAAGATCTGCAACGATCAAAAGCTGCCGCTCGGCAACTGCCAGCAGGCGCTGGCGCGGCGTTGCGCACCGTGTGGCAAGCTCGAGCACAGCCTCGTGGAGCTGCTCCCAGCAGGCCACGATTGCCCCTGGTCCATCAATACCCATGTACGAGCAATCCCTTCTCGGACGGTGCGCGTGGACCCCGCCAATCTCATATTCACACCGACCGGCGGTGCTTAGAATATTTCCAAAATCGAAACAGAGTTGCGCGAACAGACGACGTTCTTTCAAGTTTTGGTAGAAATATCTTTTCCCAAACAGCGTAGGTCAGGCCCGGACGCAGGGGCCGAGCCATGGCCTCACGAGCCCGCGCGTTCCTTGCTGATCATGCCCCTGGTGTCCATGACGCCGGTGATCTCGTCGAGGATGGCCGGGTCGTCGATGGTCGCCGGCATCTTCCATTGCTCGCCATCGGCGATCGCGCGCATGGTGCCGCGCAGGATCTTGCCCGAGCGTGTCTTCGGCAAACGCTGCACGGTCATAACCTGCTTGAAGGCGGCGACCGGCCCGATCTCGTCGCGCACCAGCTTGACGACCTCGGACTCGATTTCCTTGGCGCTGCGGTTCACGCCCGCATTGAGCACGATGAAGCCCATGGGAATCTGCCCCTTCAGCTGATCGGCAACGCCGATCACCGCGCACTCGCCTACGTCCTTGTGCTTGGCGACGACCTCTTCCATCTGCCCCGTCGAGAGACGATGGCCGGCGACGTTGATCACGTCATCGGTGCGCGCCATGACGAACACATAGCCGTCCTGGTCGATGTAGCCGGCGTCGGACGTCGTGTAGTAGCCCTTGAACTCCGACAAATAACTCGAGCGAAAGCGCGCGTCGTTGTTCCAGAGCGTCGGCAGGCAGCTCGGCGGCAGCGGCAGGCGGATCGCCAGCGTGCCGGTCTCGCCACGCCGCACCTCGTCGCCCTCGGAGTTGAGCACCTGCAGGTCGTAGCCGGGCATGGGCACGGTCGGCGAACCGTACTTGACGGGCAGCGTGCCGAGCCCAACGGGATTGCCAGCGATCGGCCAGCCCGTCTCGGTCTGCCACCAGTGATCGAGAACAGGCACCTTGAGATGGATCTCGGCCCACTTGATGGTCTCGGGATCGGCGCGCTCGCCGGCGAGAAAGAGTGTGCGGAAGGCAGAGAGGTCGTACTTCTTGATGAACTCGCCATTGGGATCGTCGCGCTTGATGGCGCGAAAGGCCGTCGGCGCGGTGAACATCGCCGCCACCTTGTGCTCTGAGATGACGCGCCAGAAGGCACCGGCGTCGGGCGTACCGACGGGCTTGCCCTCATAGAGGATGCTGGTCGCCCCGTGCAGCAGCGGCGCATAGACGATGTAGCTGTGGCCGACGACCCAGCCTACGTCCGATGCTGCCCAGAAAACCTCTCCCGGATCGATGCCGTAGTGGTTCTTCATGGTCCACTTGAGAGCGACCATGTGGCCGCCATTGTCGCGTACCACGCCCTTAGGCGCGCCGGTCGTACCCGAGGTGTAGAGGATGTAGAGGGGATCCGTGGCCGCAACGGTCACGCACTCGGCTTTGCGGCCAAGTTTCTTTGCATCGGCAGTGAGGGTCGCCCAGTCGTGATCGCGTCCGGCAACGAGCGAGGCCTTCTCCATGGACCGCTGGACGATGATGCAGTGCTTCGGCTTGTGCGCGGCGAGCTCGATGGCCTTGTCGAGGAGCGGCTTGTACGGGATGATGCGCGCGGTCTCGACGCCGCAGCTGGCCGTCAGCACGGCAACAGGCTGGCAATCGTCGAAGCGGGTCGCGAGCTCGTTCGCGGCGAAACCGCCGAACACCACCGAATGAATGGCGCCGATGCGAGCACAAGCGAGCATGGCGATCGCCGCCTCGGGGATCATCGGCATGTAGACGATGACGCGGTCGCCCTTCTGGATACCCAGATCCTGCAGCACGGCGCCGAGCGTGGCGACTTCGTCGGTCAGCTCGGCATAGGTATAGGACTTGACCGTCTTGGTGACGGGGCTGTCGTAGATGAGCGCTTTCTGCTTGCCGCGACCGGCGGCAACATGACGGTCGAGACAATTGTAGGCTGTGTTGCACTCGGCGCCGACGAACCAGCGGCCATACTCGCCTAGATGCGGGTCGAATACCTTGGTCGCGGGCTTCACCCAGTCGATCTCTTCTGCCGCATCGCCCCAGAATTTCGCCGGGCAGCGTTTCCAGTCGGCGTAGACCTTGGCGTAGGTGCTCACTGCGAAGCCCTCCCAGTGAATTTCTGCAGCTTGATCTGTCTTTTCACCATTGATCCGAAGCGCACCGCAACAGTAAAGGCGTTGTGGTCACGTCGGCTGCGGAATGGCCGCTATGAGTGTGCAGCAACCATCCCACGGAACTTCTCGAGCGCACCTGTTTCGAGCTCGGCAGCGAGCAGGCGGGCCGGATCGACAGGCCCCGGCAACATGATGCGCCCTGGCGGCACCGGTGTGAAACCGAGGCGTCCGTAGTAAGCCATGTCGCCAACGAGAAGCACGAGGCTCTCCCCGCCCGCACGACCGGCGTCGAGCGCTTCGGCGACAAGCCTGCGCGCATATCCCCGACCCGCAAGCTCAGGCTCGACGGCAAGCGGTCCGAGCAGCAGCGCACCCGGGCGCCCGGCGATGGTGATGGGGGTCATGCGGACGGCAGCAATGAGACGATCGCCCATCAGGGCCACGCGGCAATAGGGCGAGAAATCCGGCGCACCCTCGCGTATGCGATAGGCCGTCCGCGCGAAGCGACCGGGGCTGAACGCACGTGCCTGCAGCGCCACGATGGCCGGGAGATCCTCAGGCATAGTTGGACGCGTCGATACGGCAGGCACATCACTGGTCATCAGACAAACGATCCCGAAGCGTCCCGGCAACAGGTCCCGGATAAGAGAAAGCGCGCCCCGGCCAGCAGCCGGCCGAGGCGCGCGACCATGCACCTATCCCCGGCGCCCCTCCCCGTCAATCCAACATATGGCCAACATAGGAAGGGCAGCTCCACAGCAGCGCTGCGCTACGCGCTTGGCCTCCTGGCCGAACGGGCGCACAATCGATGCCGAGGCTTGTGCTTGCAGGCCGCGCGCGGGTGCTGTTATGCAGCCCGCTCTCAGTCACGAGGATACTCACCACGTGTACAATTGCCTGAAGTGCCCCGGCTTCTGCTGCTCCTATCCGGTAATCGCCATCAACAAGCGGGATGTAGAGCGGCTGGCACGCTTTCACGGGGTCGACTTCGACACGGCGGTGAAGCGCTATACGAAGAGCGCGCACGGGCACAAGTATCTGCTGAGGCGTAAGGCCGATCCGCACTTCGGCAAGATCTGCCGCTTCTTCGACACGGAGGAGCGCCGCTGCACGATCTACAAAGGGCGCCCCTCGGTGTGCCGCTCCTATCCGGGGCCGGGTCGCTGCGGCTACTACGACTTCCTGAGCTTCGAGCGCCGCGCCCAGGACGATCCCGATCGCGTCGCTATCACGGACCACAAAGAGAATTGAGCCTCAATACGACTTAGGCAGTCCCAACTGGCGCTCGGCAACGTGCGAGAGAATGAGCTCGCGCGAGACGGGCGCGATGCGGGCGATGAAGATCTCGCGCAGATAGCGCTCGACGTGAAACTCCTTCGCATAGCCCATGCCGCCGTGGGTCATGATTGCGGTCTCGCAGGCCTCGAAACCGGCTTCGCCGGCGAGATACTTCGCCGCGTTCGACTCGACGCCGCAAGGCAGGCCGCGATCGTAGAGCGAGGCTGCCTTGAAGACCATGAGGTTCGCCGCTTCGAGATTCATCCAGCAGCGCGCCAGTGGATGCTGAATGGCCTGGTTCTGGCCGATGGGCCGGCCGAACACGACGCGATCCTTGGCATATTGCGTCGCGCGCTCGATGGCGACGCGGCCGAGGCCCACGGCCTCCGAGGCGATCAGAATGCGCTCGGGATTCATGCCGTGCAGGATGTACTGGAAGCCCTTGCCCTCCTCGCCGATGCGATCCTCGATCGGGATGTGAAAGCCATCGAAGAAGACCTGATTGGAGTCGACGGCCTTGCGGCCCATCTTCTCGATCTCGCGCACCTCGACCGTTTTTCGATCGATCGTCGTGTAGAACAGCGAGAGGCCTTCCGTGGGCTTCTTTACTTCCTCGAGCGGCGTGGTGCGCGCGAGGAGCAGCATCTTCTCGGCGACCTGCGCCGTCGAGATCCAGATCTTGGCACCATGGACCTTGTAGCCCGAGTTGCCGTCGCGCACGGCGCGTGTCTTGAGCCGCGTCGTGTCGAGGCCGACGTTCGGCTCGGTGACGGCGAAGCAGGCCTTTTCCTTGCCGGCGATGAGCGGCGGCAACGAGCGCTGCTTCTGCTCCTCGGTGCCGAAGACGACGACAGGGTTCAGGCCGAAGATGTTCATATGGATCGCCGAAGCGCCCTGCATGCCGGCGCCCGATTCAGCAATCGCCTGCATCATGATCGCGGCCTCGGTGATGCCGAGACCCGCGCCGCCGTAGGCTTCCGGCATGGCAATGCCGAGCCAGCCGTCGGCCGCGAGCGCCTGATGCAGCTCGACGGGAAAGCCGCCGTGGCGGTCCTTCTCGAGCCAGTAGGCATCATCGAATTGAGCGCAGACCTTGAGCACGGCATCGCGAATGCCCTGCTGCTCCTCGGTCAGGGAAAAGTCCATGTCGTTGGTTCCTGCTTTTCTTGCATCAGCCGGGCGTGCTGACGACGCCGCGCTCGATGAGAGCTGAGATCTCGCTCGGCGAGTAGCCTGCGGCTTTCAATACGGCCTCGCTGTCGGCGCCCGCAGCCTTGGACGGCCCGGCGATCTCGGGCGGCGTGCGGCTGAAGCGCGGTCCTGGCGCCGGCTGCACCACGCCATCGCGCTCGACGAACGTCGAACGGGCAGCATTGTGCGGGTGGGTCATCACTTCCTTCATGGCGAGCACCGGCGCGAAACAGGCGTCGCTGTCCGCGAACACCGCGCACCACTCGTCGCGCGTGCGCGTCTTGAAGACTTCTGCGTAGCGCTTGGCGAGCCTGGGCCAGCCGGCGCGGTCATGCTGCTTCGGCAGGTCCTCGCCTGCGATCCCGAGCCGCTCCAGCAGATCGGCATAGAAGCGCTTCTCGATCGAGCCGATGGACACCCACTTGCCATCCCTGGTCTCGTAGACGCCGTACCAGGGCGCGCCCGTGTCGAGAATGTTCTCGCCGCGCTCGTCCTTCCACATGCCACCGCCGAGAAAGCCGTAGATACCCGCCATGAGCAGCGAGGCGCCGTCAACCATGGCCGCATCCACGACCTGTCCCTTGCCGGAGGTGCGGGCTTCGAGAATGCCGCAGACCACGCCGAAGGCGAGCAGCATCCCGCCGCCACCGAAATCGCCGACCAGATTGAGCGGCGGGATCGGCGGTCCATCCTTCTGACCAATGGCATGAAGGGCGCCCGAGAGCGCTATGTAGTTGATGTCGTGGCCGGCGCGGGGCCCCATGGGACCGTCCTGGCCGAAGCCGGTCATGCGGCCGAACACGAGGCGCGGGTTAACCTCCCAGAGGGCCTGCGGCCCGAGGCCAAGCCGCTCCATGACACCCGGGCGGAAGCCCTCGATGATTGCATCCGCATCCTTCACCAGCCGGTGAACGATGTCCCGCCCGGCCTCGCTCTTCACATCGACAGCGACCGACTGCCGCCCCCGGTGGAGCACCTCGAAACGTGGCTCACGGCCGGGGAGACCCAGGTCGGCGCCGTCCGAACGGTCGACCCGGATAACCTCCGCTCCCATGTCGGAAAGCATCATGCCGCAGAACGGGGCCGGCCCGATGCCGGCCATCTCGATGATACGGACACCCTTCAGCGGCCCCATTCGACGTCTCCTCAATGTTCTTGGGTCGCTACCGTCGTACCGGCGGCAGCCCAGCAAACGACTTTCGCCGTCGTCTTAACCGTTCGGTCACTTTAGCCCAAGTCCGTAATCCTTCAGCAAGACTCCTCTGTTTGGATCGGCGTTCAGTCGGGGTGATCCGTGGGGAGTACGCGTCCGGTGCCCAACCGCAAGGAAAAGAACGGCGAGGCCGCGCCATCGCCCAGGGACGATGCTGTGTCCGACGGCGCGGCACGGCACGACCTGCCTCACGGCGAACCATCGCTCACCATCCGCGACGGCTCCATGGTGCTGCGCCGCCTTGCGCGCCTGCTCCAGCGCCCCGGCGTTGCCGAACGCATTGCTTTGCGGGCACTGCGCGACCGGAAGCGGCGTCGGCACGCGGAGCTGAGTCTCGGCGAGACGCATCCGGATCTGGAGCGCCTCAAGGATCTCGAGTGGGAACTGCGCGACAACGAAGCCCGCTACCGCGATCTCCTCGACCGGCAGAGCCACGTAATCAGCCGAACGGACCTGGAAGGCCGACTGACGTTCGTCAACCGATCGTTCTGTCGGACATTCGGCGTCGATGCCGAGGATGTGCTTGGCACGAGCTTCGCGCCTGCAGTGGCGGCCGGTGCCGGCTGGCCGGCAGCCGAGAGCCCTCCCGCAGCCATCACGCCACCCTTCGAGCTCAGGCTGCTGACGCCGATCGGCCCACGCTGGTTCGCCTTCGAGCAGCAGACCGCGCCGACCATCGATGGGCTCGGCACAGAGATCCAGCGCGTCGGGCGCGATATCACCGACCAGCGACGCATCGAGCAGGAGCTGGAGACGGCGCGCGATGCCGCGGAGTCCGCGAACCGGGCGAAGTCGCGCTTCCTCGCGACCATGAGCCATGAGATCCGTACGCCCATGAACGGCATCCTCGGGATGTCGTCCCTGTTGGCTGAGACACCGCTCAGCGCCGACCAGCGGACCTATGCTCGTGCAATCGAGGAGTCCGCGCGCACGCTGCTGGCGCTGATCGACGAGATCCTCGACTTCTCGCGCATCGAAGCCGGCAGGCTCGAGATCACGGCCGAGCCCTTCGCGCTCGATGAGTGCATCGAGTCCGCCGTCGAGCTGCTTCAGTCCAAGGCGAGCGAGAAGAAGCTCGATCTCGCCTGGTGGATTGAGCCGTCGCTGCCGAAGCTCGTCATCGGCGATGCCATGCGGCTGCGCCAGATTCTCCTGAACCTCATCGGCAATGCCATCAAGTTCACCGACCGGGGCGGCATCGCGGTCCGGGTCAACGGCGAGCTCGAATCTTCCGGTGCGACCGCGCGGCTGTCCATCCGTATCACCGACACCGGCATCGGCATTGCCGAGAGCACACTCCCCACGCTCTTCAGCGAATTCGAGCAGACGGACGAGGCCATGCGCCGACAGCGCGGCGGCACCGGCCTCGGACTCGCGATCTCACGACGTCTCGCGCGTGGCATGGGCGGCGATATCAGCGTGACAAGCGCGCCCGGCATCGGCTCGACGTTCACATTGAGCCTGACGGCCGGCGTGATGCCACGCAGCCGCCCGGTGCTCGACGTGCCGACGCGCGCTGGAGAGCCGCAAGTGATCCTCGTCGCCCTCGACGGGCCAGTCGAGCGGCGCATCGTCGCCGAGGTTCTGCGATCACTCGGTTTCGAGGCCGTCGAAAGCAGCGTCGCCGATGCCCATCGGCTGACACGGGGTCCGCGCGCACCGATGCGGCGCTTCAGTGCGCTGTTGATCGGCGGCGAGAGCGGCATCGAGGCGGCGCGACAACTTCTCGATGCGCTACGCCAGGGCGACAAGAGCACCGTGCGCGGTGTCGTGCTGATCGAGCCGTCGAGCCGCCCCTCGCTCCCGGCATTCAAGGCCAGCGGCTTCGATGCCTATCTTGTCCGTCCGGTGCGGCCTTCCTCGATCGTGACGCAGATCATCGCCCGCGCGGGCACTCAGCGCACGACGGCGACCCTGCCGCGAAACGAGATGCCTGACACGGTCAGCTCGCGCCCCGGATACGGCGACATGCGCGTGCTGCTCGCCGAGGACAACGACATCAACGCGCTGCTCGCCATGCGCATGATCGAGCGCTCGGGGTGTCGCGTCGAGCGCGTAACCAATGGTCGCGAGGCCGTAGAAGCTATGCGCGCGACAATCGACGGCACTGCGCCGCCCTTCGACCTCGTGTTCATGGATGTACTCATGCCCGAGGTCGATGGCCTCGAGGCCACGCGCCTGATCAAGGACATGTTCGACGAGGCTGGCGGGCGCCGACCTCCGATCGTGGCGCTCACCGCCAATGCCTTCAGCGAGGATCGCAAGCGCTGCCTCGACGGCGGCATGGACGACTACCTCGCCAAACCCTTCGAGCCGGACGACCTCGAGCTCGTGCTCACGAACTGGTGCGGCGGCGATCCGCAGGACCTCCCCGACGGCGCACTTGATGCCGTGCCGGATGCGCCGACGACAGGTACCGCCGCATAGTGCTTGCGCGCCGAGGGCGCCGCGCGAGCCTACTGGGGCTGCGACGTGATCTCGATCTTACGTGCCTTCGTGGCGGCTTCGGCCGGCTTTGTGACCGTCACGGTCAACACGCCGTCCTTGAAGTCCGCCGCGACAGCCGACTGCTCGACATGATAGGGCAGCGCCAGCGTGCGCTCGAACGAGCCGAAGCGGCGCTCGACACGACGGTACTGGCGGCCGGACTTCTCGTCCTTTTCGCCCTTCTCCTCGTGCTCGCTGCGCTTCTCGCCCTTGATGGTGAGCTGGTTGCCGACGAGCGTAACGTCGATGTCCTTGCTCTCCACACCGGGCAGCTCGGCCACGATGCGGATCTCCTTGTCCGTCTCGCTGACATCCACGTTCGGTAGGAAGGTACCCGGTGCACCCGTGAAGAAGCCGTCGAGCACCTCGTCCATCTGCTTGCGCAGAGCGAGGAAAGGATCGGCCTGATCCTTGCGGTCACCGAAGAGGCTTGGTAGCCAGGATGAACTTGCCATGTTCGACACTCCAAATAGGTTACCCTGGAGGGTGAACGTTAGCCCGCTGTCGGCTGAAGGCTTTGATCGCCATCAAGGTTCCCCGACAGGCCTCGCCGTTCGACTCGAAGAGGTTCGGACGGCCGCCAACTGCTGCAAAGACAAGGCGACATGAGCACAGTCAGTAAAGATGCGGCTCGCCTCAAAGCCATCCTCGACTCGGCGGTCTCGGCCATCGTCACCATCGACGCACGCGGCATCGTGCAAGGGGCCAATCCGGCCGTCGAGCGCATGTTCGGCTATACCGAGGCGGAGCTGATCGGCCGCAATGTCTCGATGCTCATGCCGAAGGATCTGGCGGCGGCTCACGACGGCTACATCGGGCGCTATCTCTCGACCGGTGAGCGACGCATCATCGGCATCGGCCGCGAGGTGGTCGGCCAGCACAAGGACGGCTCGAGCGTGCCTGTCCACCTCTCCGTCGGCGAGTTCGAGGACGGCGGTGTCGGCTATTTCACCGGGATCATGGTCGACCTTCGCCAGCAGCGGCTGACCGAGCGCCAGCTCGCCCGCGAAGAGGCGCTTTTTCATTCGATCTTCGAGAGTGTCCCGGACGCGTTCGTCGTCACCGACATGGATCAAAAGATCCAAGTCGCGAATCCGGCCTTCGCACGCATCTTCGGCTATGAGCCGGGGAAGATCGTCGGCCAGCCTATAGGTATGCTGTTCGATGATGCGTCAGAAGCCGCGCGGCACACCGCGACGGCACCGTTGCTCGAACGTCAGCTGCAGCAGCCGCAGGCTCCCATCATCGCCAACTTCCGCCGCAGCAACGGCGAGCGTTTTCCGGGCGAAGCGGTGTGGTCCGAGGTGCGCGATGGCGCCAATGTCGGCGTCGGCTACGTCGCCCTCGTGCGCGACGTCACGCGCGAGTTGAAGCGCGAGACGGCGACGCGCACGGCCCAACGCCTCGAAGCGATTGGCCAGCTCACCGGCGGCATTGCCCATGACTTCAACAACCTTCTGACGGTGATCGTCGGCAATCTCGAGCTGCTCGAGCCGCGCCTCTCGGACAATGGCCAGATCGAGCTCCTGCGCGAAGTCAAAGAGGCAGCCGAGAAGGGCGCCCAGCTCACGGATCACCTGCTCACGTTCGCGCGCCGCCAGCGCCTCGAAAGCCAGAAAATCTCTCTCAACAGCATGGTGACCGCAGTGGCGGACCTGCTGCGCCGGACGATCGGCTCCAACATCGTTCTGGACGTGATGCCGGCGGGCAATCTCTGGATGACGCGTGCCGATCCGGGGCTGATCGAGACCGCAATCGTCAACCTCGTCATCAACGCGCGCGACGCCATGCCGGTCGGTGGCCGCATCGTTGTCGAAACGCGAAACGCAACGCTAGATGCCGCCGGAGCGGAGCTGATCCCCGGTCTTCCGGCCGGCCAGTACGTCGTGCTGTCAGTCACCGACAATGGCCGTGGCATGTCGCCTGAGGTCGCCGAGCGGGCTTTCGAGCCGTTCTTCACGACCAAAGGGCCGGGCAAGGGCAGCGGTCTCGGCTTGGCGTCGGTCTACGGCTTTGCCCGCCAGTCCGGTGGCAATGCGACGCTCTACAGCGAGATCGGCAAGGGCACGACGGTCCGCATCTACCTGCCGCGCGCCGACGCCGATGATGGCACGGAGCCGGTAGCGCGGCGGGAGGAGCCGATGCTGCTCGGTCAGGGCGAGATGGTGCTGGCCGTCGAGGACGATGCCAACGTGCGGCGGCTTACCGTTCAGCGGCTGGCGGCGCTCGGCTACGAGGTCCATGCGGTCGGGGATGCGAACGCGGCACTCAAGGCTATCGCGGACGGCCTCAAACCCGTGGTCGTCTTCACTGACTACATGATGCCGGGTGGCGTCTCGGGGCTTGAGCTCGCCCAGCGCCTGCGCACATCACATCCCGAGATCGCCGTCCTGCTGACCACGGGATACGCGGGTGGGCTGATCGACGACCGCGAAACCAATGCGCTGCGCATCAAGGTACTGATGAAGCCCTACCGCCAGGCGAAACTCGCCCAGGCCATTCGCGAGGCGATCGACAGCAATGGTGCCGCTCGTCCACCCAGTACAACGCCAAAGCTTTGACGCACGCAGAAGCGGCGCCTCCAAAAGTCTACGGCAATGGTATTCGACCATCCCCAGGGAGATGGAAAAGAAAATAAATATGCGACCGCGGTCCAGGCGTCAGTGGACCTGCATCAAAAGAAAAAGCCCGACTCCCATCGCGGGGCCGAGCAACGCCGAAACGATCACCATGATCATGGGCTTGACTAACATGACACACCCCGCACACCGGCAACCCACAAGATGCCGACACTGATCCCGCCAGTGCCTCTTATCCCGCCCGATAAGACGCTCCGACGCCTAAGATATATACAGCATCATCCCAATTTATGCACCTCCCTTCTTGACACATTCACATTCTGTGGATAAGCGGCCGCCCGCGCGAGGCAATCACCTCGCGAGCAACGACTCCTAACCATCTGAAAACAAGAAGTTTTTTAATAAGCCTTAAGTGTCTACATGAGCAAAAGGGCACGACCTATTGTGTACACGGACACAGACAGTTTGTGCGCCGCATATCAACGGGCTCCGCCACCTTTTCCGTAGGCGGATTCCACCGGTCGCAGCATTCCGCTGCTTCTGCTAAGCTCGTGCAGAGTGTGATGAACTCGGAAGGCGCAGCGCATGATGGGTTGGTCGATATCGCTCGGCCGTATCGCCGGCACCGAGGTCCGCATTCACCTGACCTTCTTTCTGCTGCTGGCCTGGTTCGGACTGGTTGCCGGGGCCCAGGGCGGGGCGGCCGCGGGCTTCGCCGCCGTGGGCTTCATCGTCGCCATCTTCGCCTGCGTCCTCTTGCACGAGTACGGCCACGTGCTCATGGCCCGGCGGTTCGGCATCGGCACCAAGGATATCATCCTGCTACCGATCGGCGGCGTCGCGAGCATCGAGCGGATGCCCGACAACCCCACTCAGGAGCTGCTGATCGCGCTCGCCGGGCCGGCGGTCAACGTCGTCATCGCTATCGTTCTGATCGTAGTCTTCGGTGCCAACCTCGGCGGGAGCCAATCCGATCCGGCGGCCCTCCAGAACATCGATTTCGTGTCCAGGCTCGCGCTGATCAACATCATGCTGGTGGTGTTCAACCTGCTCCCGGCCTTCCCCATGGACGGGGGGCGAGCACTCAAAGCCCTGCTCTCCTACAAGCTCGACAAGGTGACGGCGACGCGGATCGCCGCCCGCATCGGCCAGGCAGCGGCCTTCGGCCTCGGCTTTCTCGGGCTCTTCGGCAACCCGCTGCTGATCTTCATTGCGCTGTTCGTGTTCCTCGCCGCGAGCCACGAGACCTATGCCGTCGAGCTCGGCGACGCGACCAAGCGCGCCAACATACGGGATGCCACCATCACGTCCTTCACGCATCTCGAAACGAACGCCAGCGTCGGCGATGCCGTGAGCGCGCTGCTCGGCACCTCGCAGCGGGAGTTCCCGATCACGGACGGCGCCGGTCGGCTGCGCGGCGTGCTGACCCGCGACGGCATGATCCAGGCGCTGTCGAGCAGCGGCCCCGATACGCCAGTGCTGGACGTCATGGAGCGGGACATCCCGACGATCAATTACCGCGCACCGCTGTCGGAAGCCGCCGAGCTGCTGCATTCGAGCGGCAAGCCGCTGGTCGGCGTCGTCGACGACAGCGAGAAGGTGATGGGCCTGATCACGCTCGAGAATCTCGCCGAGTTCATGCTCGTCGATCGCGCGAGCCAAGGCTGGCGGCGCGGCAGCGGCGGGAATGTCAGGAGTGTTGGCTGACGCCGTCGATTCCGGGTTCCATCCGATGGCCTGCTCTGGCAGGCTCCCGCCCCTGGTAGCACTACCCGAAATGCGATCTGAGCCGCCGTTGATGCCGCCTGCCAAAAATCAGAAACGCCCGACCGTCCTCATCATCGAGACGGAAGATCACATCCGCACCGGTGTGCGCGCGCTCCGTCGCAAATGCCCGATCCTGCGTCATGCCCATGACGTCGCCGGCTATCCCCCGCTTCGCCGCAATCAGGCTGGCTTCGAGGGTCTCGCTCGCATCATCGTCGGGCAACAGCTCTCGATCGCCAGCGCGGCCGCCATCTGGGGGCGCTTCGAGGCGGCGCTGCGGCCGCTGGATGCCGCCAAGATCCTGGCAGCACCGGACGACGTTCTGCGCGCGGCCGGCCTCTCGGGCGGCAAGGTCCGAACGCTCCGCGCGATATCGGCGGCTGTCACATCCGGCCAGCTCGATCTCGACGCGCTGGCGACAGCGCCGGAAGAGCACGTACACGAGAGCCTTCGGCAGGTCAGCGGCATCGGCCCCTGGACGGCCGACATCTACCTCATGTTCTGCCTCGGACGTGCCGATGCCTTCGCGGCTGGCGACCTGGCCCTGCAGATCGCGGCGGCCATTGCGGCCAAGCAGGGCGAACGCCTTACGCTCGCGGAGCTCGAGGAGATGGCCGAACGCTGGCGGCCATGGCGCGGGGTGGCCGCGCGGCTGCTCTGGGCCTACTACGCCGCCGTCAAGGCCCAGAAATCCGGCGCGCCGGTTTGAGTTGCATGGGAGACGTGCACATTACCCTGCTTGCCGTTGTCGGGCGCCGACTCTGGCTGTAGACGAGAGCCAAAGCCAAACGCCCGGAGGCGCACTTCTATGAAGGTACTCGTCTGCGGCGCCGGCCAGGTCGGCTACGGCATAGCCGAGCAACTCTCGGCCGAGGGCAACGACGTCACCATGATCGACGTGCGTGCCGATCTCGTCCAGAAGGTCAACGATACGCTGGAAGCTCGGGCCTACGTCGGCAACGGCGCACACCCGGACGTGCTCGAACGGGCCGGCGCCCGCGATTGCGACATGATCATCGCGGTCACGCTCCACGACGAAGTCAACATGATCGCGGCCCAGATCGCGGGCACGCTCTTCGACGTGCCGACCAAAATCGCGCGCGTGCGCTCACACACCTATCTCAACAAGGAATGGTCGAAGCTCTTCAGCCGCAGCTGCATGGGTATCGACGTCATCATCTCGCCCGAGCGCGAGGTCGGCGAGATGGTTCTGCGGCGGCTCTCGCTCCCCGGCGCCTTCGATACGGTGAGCTTTGCCGATGGCGCGGTGACCTCCATGGGTCTCACCTGCGACGCCGACTGCCCCGTCCTCGACACGCCGCTCCGCCAGCTCTCCGAGCTCTTCCCCGATCTTCCGGCTGTTGTCGTCGGCATTCAGCGGAAGGGCGAGATCATTATCCCCCACAGCGACGATCATATTGAAGAGGGAGACGACGTCTATGTCGTCACGCCTGCCGGCCAGGTGGCGCGGACGCTCAGCATCTTCGGCCAGGCCGAGGCGCCGACCCGCCGCGTGGTGATCGCGGGCGGCGGAAATGTCGGCCTCTATGTCGCGCGCGAGCTCGAGCGCCGTCACTCCGGCGTCCGGGTCAAGATGATCGAGGCAAGCCGCGCCCGCGCCATCGAGATCGCCGACAGCCTCGAGCGCACAGTCGTCCTGCACGGTAATGCACTCTCGGAGGAACTGCTCCGAGAGGCCGAGATCACGAGCGCCGACACGATCGTGGCGCTCACGAACGACGACCAGGTCAACATCCTCGCCTGTGCGCTCGCCAAGCAGCTCGGCGCGGCGCGCAGCCTTTGTCTCGTCAACAGCACCGGCTATGCGAGCGTGATCCGCTCGTTCGACATCGATTCCGAGATTAACCCGCGGGTCGTCACCGTGAGCCGCATTCTCCAGCACGTGCGCCGTGGGCGCATTCTCGCCGTGCACACCGTCAGCAACGGTGCCGGCGAGCTCATGGAGGCCGAGGCGCTGGAAACCGCACCCATCATCGGCAAGGCCCTCAAGGACCTGCCACAACTCGATGGCGTGCGCGTCGGCGCGATCGTCAGAGGGGGCAAGGTGCTCATTCCAGACGGCGAGACACGGATCCAGGTCAAGGATCATGTGATCCTGTTCGCGGCGGCAGACAGCGTGCGCGATGTCGAACAGCTCTTCCGTGTCTCGATCGAGTTCTTCTGAGCGCCCAGGCCGAGCAGGCGCGCTCCAATCCAAGCACCCGGAGGTCCGATGACCCGCACCGTCTACGTGAATGGCCGCTACCTGCCCTATGCCGAAGCCGCAATCCACCCGGAGGACCGCGGCAACCAATTCGCCGACGCGGTCTACGAGGTGATCGAAGTTCGGGACGGCCGCCTGACCGACGAGACGCGGCACCTCGCGCGACTCGAGCGCTCGCTCGCAGCGCTCACGATCCCTGAGCCCATGAGCCGGGCAGCCTGGGCGCGGGTGCTGCGCGAAACCATCCGCCGCAACCGCGTGCACAATGGCCTCGTCTATCTGCAAGTCTCCCGCGGCGTCGCCAAGCGCGATTTCTTTTTCCCTGCGCCGGACACGCTGCCGACCGTGATCTGCCTCGCGCGCCGGACGTCGGCCGCCAAGGGCGAAGCGCAGGCCGCCAAAGGAATCGCCATCCAGAGCTCGCCGGACGTCCGCTGGGCCAATTGCGATATCAAGACCGTCATGCTGCTGCCCGCGACCATGGCCAAGCAGCGCGCCAAGGAAGGCGGTGCCAACGACGCGTGGTTCGTGGACGCGCAGGGCTATGTCACCGAAGGCGCCTCGGCCAATGCGTGGATCCTCGACCGCGATGGCAAGCTCGTCACCCGCGCCCTGGACAAGGCCATTCTTCCGGGCATCACCCGCACGACGCTGCTCGAAGTCCTGGCCCGCGAGGGCATTGCCGTCGTCGAGCGCCCGTTCACCATCGAGGAAGCGCAAGGCGCGCGCGAGGCCTTCATCACCTCGGCGACGAGCATCGTCATGCCGGTCGTCTCGATCGACGGACGGCCCGTGGGCAATGGAGCACCGGGCTTACTCGCACTGAAGCTGAGGGGGGAGTTCCACAAGGTCGCTGAACGGGCGCCAGCCTGAAGTCGCCCGCGCGGCACAGCATTGCACCCGCGGCAGCCCAAGTCCACGCCTTCTCGTTGACCGGCACGGGATGAAGGCGTTTCATACCTCCGCTCAAATTACCGCATTCACGCACACCAGCACCTCGAGGAACTCCATGCCTGTCATCAACCGCGTCTCGGCACTCAAGGAAGAGATCACCGAATGGCGCCGTGACATCCACGCGCACCCGGAGATCCTCTATGAGGTCCATCGCACCGCGGCGCTCGTGAAGGACAAGCTCATCGAGTTCGGCTGCGACGAGGTCGTGCCGGGTATCGGCCGCACTGGCGTCGTCGGCGTCATCCGCGGGAAGACGAACAAATCCGGCCGCGTAATCGGGATGCGCGCGGACATGGATGCGCTCCCCATGCAGGAGCTGACGGGACTGCCCTATGCCTCGAAGATTGCCGGCGCCATGCACGCCTGTGGCCATGACGGGCATACGGCCATGCTGCTCGGGGCCGCGAAGTATCTTGCCGAGACGCGCAACTTCGACGGCACGGCGGTCGTCATTTTCCAGCCTGCCGAGGAGGGTGGCGCCGGCGGCAAGGCCATGGTCGACGACGGCATGATGGACCGCTTCGGCGTGAACGAAGTCTACGGAATGCACACGGCGCCGGGACTCCCCGTCGGCTACTTCGCGACGCGCCCGGGCCCTCTGCTCGCCGCATCGGACCGCATCGAGTTCGATATCGAAGGCGTCGGCACCCACGCGGCCAAGCCCCACCTCGGCATTGATCCCGTCGCCATCGGCTGCCAGCTGCACGCGGCATTGCAGACGATCGTCGCGCGCAATGTCGACCCCGTGCAGTCCGCCGTCGTTTCCGTCACCATGTTCCACGCGGGCGATGCGATGAACGTCATCCCGCAGACGGCGCGGCTGCAGGGCACGGTGCGCACGCTCAAGCCAGAGATCCGCACCCTCGTGAAGCAGCGCATCACCGAGATCTGCGACGGCATTGGGAAGGCACACGGCGCCAAGATCAAGCTGACCTACACGGACGGCTATCCGGTGACCGTGAACCACGAGGCGCAAACCCGTTTCGCGACCAAGATCGCGCGCGAGATCTCGGGCGACGCCGCCGTCAACGACAATGCACCGCCCGTGCTCGGCGGCGAGGACTTTGCCTACATGCTCGAAGCACGGCCCGGCGCCTTCATCTTTATCGGCAATGGCGATACGGCGGGCGTGCATCACCCGGCCTATGACTTCAACGACGATGCGATTCCCGCGGGCGTCTCGTACTGGGCGCGCCTCGTCGAGACCGCGATGCCTTCATAAGGCCGCACGGTCGGTCCGATCTCCAAAGCAATGGCCTTTTTTCGCGGCGGCCCCGGTTCGGTGGCCGCCGCAAGCGTTTGAGCTCGCCCCGAGATCGGGGTGGGCAGCACGGGGCTGCAATAGTTTCCGCACGGCGAGGCCTTAGATTTCCGCGGGTGTTGATCAGGTGGACACAACCTAGTGTTGCATTAAATCCACCCTAGGTTGCTTAAACTCGCGCAATGCGCGCAATGCGTTTGCGCAGGGTGTACATCTCCACTATCACACAACCGTTAGTTGCGGCGACGGTGAGTCCCTCCAGTGGAGGTCTCACACGCGATCTGCCGAGGCGCGGCGCCAAACCGTCCCCGGAAGATCGCAAGCGCTGAAGCAAGCCCGGTGTTCCGACGGCCTGCCGCAGGCCACGCACCAACTGGAGTATCCGCTTTGTTTTCAGAGCGTTCCATCGCGACGGCGTGCGCTCGAGGCGCGTGCGTGCGGTCTCGAAGGAACGCGAGCCACCACTGGCAGTCGGGCTGCGCACTCTGCTTCCGCGCTGGAAGCATCGGAAAAAATGGAGACTAGACACATGAATGGGGGATCGATGACGATTTTCGGTCGAATTTCGATGGCCGCCGCCGCTGCGCTGCTTGTGGGTTTAAGCCCCGCAACCGCCGCAGACCTCGGCGGCAACTGCTGCGCGGATCTCGAGGAGCGTGTGGCCGAACTCGAGGCAACGACTGTCCGCAAGGGCACGCGCAAGGTCTCGGTCACACTCTCGGGCCAGATCTCGCAGGAACTGCTCTTCTGGGACGACGGCATTAGCGATGACATGTACGTCACGGGACCGAACGCCTCGAACTCGCGCTGGCGCTTTCTCGGCTCGGCCAAGATCTCGCCTGAAGTGACTGCGGGCTTCCTGTACGAGTTGCAGTCTTATGCCAGCAATTCCAGCGGGGTGAACCAGTCCCCCGGTGGCGATGACCTCGGCGGCGCGCTGTTCGGCGGCGGCCCCAACGCACTCCGTGAAGCCATGGCATGGATCGAGCACAGCCGCCTTGGCCGCATATCGATCGGTCATGGTTCGAACTTCGCCAACAACTCGATCCTCGTTGATCTGTCCGGCAAGGGCATGGCGGCGTCGAACGGCGTGTTCCTGCATCCCGCAGCGTTCCGCATCGCCAACAGTGGGACCGGCGGCTACTCGGCCTTTACCTGGAACCAGTTCTTCCAGGGCACCGGCGACTGGCTGAATACCCGCAATGAGCACATTCAGTACCGCACCCCGACGATCGCCGGCTTCACGCTTGGCGGCTCGATCGGTGAGAACAACTACTGGGATGTGGGTATTCGCTACGCAGGCGAGTTCAACGGCATCCGCCTTGCGACCAACATCACTTACTCCGTGAATAGCGAGTTCGGAACGGGTGTGGTGACCGAGGCCGACACGACTTCTGTCGAGCCGTACCGCGCTTCGCCGGCCTTCGGTCGCTGCGACCTCAACTGCGATAAGGAGATGAAGCAGCTCGCAGGTTCGGCGTCGATTCGGCACATGCCGACAGGTCTGTTCTTCACAGGTGCTGCCGGCCGGCGCGAGGTGGAAGGCCAGCAATTCTCCACGATCGATGGGGAGGGTGTCACCACCGACGTGACCGCTCCAATGAACTTCGACGCCAGCTTCTTCTACCTGTCGAGCGGCATTGCCAGGAACCTCACGGGCCTCGGCGACACAGTCTTCTACGGCGAGTACAGCCAGTGGAAGGGCGTTGGTCAGGATACTGCAAACGGAACCACCGGTGCTTCTCGCGGTGTCACGTCGAGCGACAAGCTCGAACACTGGGGCGTGGGTGTCGTGCAACACGTCGATGCCGCAGCCATGGAATTCTGGCTCGCCTACAAGAACTACACTCTCAGCGGTCCGACGGCTGACTCCATCAACGCCGAGGACTTGCACCAGATCACCGCTGGTACCCGCATCCGCTTCTGATCCCGGTCGTTACAGGACATAAATGCAAAGGGCCGCCTTCGGGCGGCCCTTTATTTCATCCGCGTACCATCCACACCACCAGCACGCCGAGGGCTATGGCTGCCACGCCGGAGAAACGCAGCACCGGCTCAGATGTCTCCGCCACCGACTGGAGGATGCGCGTCGCCAGCCATGGAAATGCGGCCCAGAGCAGGCCCTCGATGACGAGGACCAGCCCGAGGGCCGCTATGAGATCGTTCATCGTTGCGCGGGAGGCTGCGGGGTCGGCGCCTTACCTGACGGGTTGGTGAAGTAGCGGAAGAACTCGCTGTCGGGCGAGAGCAGCATCCGCGTGTCATTGGACTTGATACCCTGCTCGTAGGCCTGCATGGACCGATAGAACGAGAAGAACTCCGGATTCTGCTTGAAGGCATTAGCGAAGATGCGGTTGCGCTCGGCGTCACCCTCGCCGCGCATCTCGTCAGACTTGCGGCGGGCCTCGGCGCGGATGGTGATCGCATCGCGGTCAGCATCGGCCTGGATCTTGTTGGCGGCGGCACGGCCCTCGGCGCGAAGCTCCTCCGCCTCCTTGAAGCGGTCGGCCTTCATGCGGTCATAGACGCTCTGAAGGTTTTTCTCCGGCAGATCCGCGCGCTTGATGCGGACGTCGACCACCTCGAGACCGAACTCCTGACCCTGCTTGTTCACCTCGATCGCGATCTGCTTCATCAGCTCCTCGCGCTTGTTACGCACGATGTCGATGAAGTTGGCGGAGCCGAGCACGCGGCGCAGGGTGGACTGCACGATCGGACCGAACCGCTGCGGCACGTAGTACTCGCTGGTGACCGCCTGATAGAACTTCAGCGGATCCTTGATGCGATAGCGCGCGAAAGCATCGACAAGCAGCAGCTTCTGGTCAGCGGCCGGCACCTCCTGCGGCGTCATATCCAGGTCGAGAATGCGCTTGTCAAAATATTCGACCGTCTCGACAACCGGAATCTTCCAATGGAGCCCAGCCTGATCGATCATCCGCTTTGGCTTGCCGAACTCCAGGACCAGTGCCTGCTCGTTTTGATGCACGATGAACAGAGAGAAGTAGGCGAGCAGCCCCGCACCTACCAGCAGCGCGATAATGAAGGAGAAAATTGCTCGCATGGTCACTTCACTCCTTGCGGTTGCGGCTTGCGCTGCAACTGGTCGAGCGGGAGGTACGGCACGACGCCCGAGCCACCCTTGTTGTCGAGGATGATCTTGTCGGCGCCGCCGAGCACGCGCTCCATGGTCTCGAGGTAGAGGCGTTCCCGCGTCACGGCGGGCGCAGCCTCGTATTCCTTGAGAACAGCGGAGAAGCGCGAAGCCTGACCGATGGCCTCCTCGACCGTCTGCTTCTTGTAGCCTTCGGCCTCGGCAATGATGCGGTCCGCGGCACCGCGGGCCTCGGGAACGATCTTGCTCGCGTAGGCCTGGGCCTGATTCTTGAGAGTCTCGAGGTCGATCTTGGCCGCCTGGACATCGCGGAACGCGTCACCGACGGATTGCGGCGGGAAGACGCGCTGGAGGGAGACCTCGTCGATGATGATTCCGGACTGATAGCTGTCGAGCGTGTCCTGCATCAGCTTTTGTACCGAGTTCCGTACAGCGCCGAGCTCGCTCGTCAAAATCCGCTCGAAGTCGGTCTTGCCGACAACCTCACGCATGGCGCTCTCGGCCACGTCCTTTACTGTCGCCTCGGGATTCTGAATGCGGAACAGATACTTCTCGGCATCTTGAATACGCCAGATCACGACGAACGGCACTTCGACGACGTTTTCGTCGCCAGTGAGCATGCCGCTTTCCTCGGGGACGTTGGTGGTGCCGGTGGTCCCGCGACGCACGACGCTCGAGCGGAAACCGACCTCGATGGTGTTCTTGCGCGTCACCTTGGGCAAGCGCACTTCTTCAATCGGATAGGGTAGCCGGAAGTGCAGGCCGGGCGGCTCCTGACGGACGAATTCGCCGAAGCGGAGAACGACGCCAAGTTCGTCAGGCTGAACGCGGAACGTGAAGGCATAAAACCCCGCAACGGCAATGCCGAGCGCCGCCAGCAGGAAAAGCAGCGGACCCGGAATGCCCGACCCCGGCATGACCTGTTTCAGGCGATCCTGACTTCGCCGCAGAAGCTCCTCAAGATCGGGTTGCTGGCCGCCGCCGCCGCCGCCGGACGGACCCTGGCCCCAGGGACCACCGCCCCCGCCGCCTTTCCAACCGCCGCCACCGCCACCCTGATTGCTCCACGGCATTACCACGCCCTTCTTGGCTCATTGTTGGGAGATAAGCAGATGCCGGACGAAAAGGCTCCGATCAAGCCGCGTCCGGCATCCTGCAGTCTATATAGGTCGCCTGAGCTTATAGGCTACTCCTTCCGGCTTCCGCAAATTACGAGGCGGTCATATTCGCGCGGCTCCATCTAAGCCGCCGCTGATCTCGGGCTATGGTTGCGACGGCCGTTCGAGCCGAGTATGAGTACGCCGCGCTTCGTCACCCGCGGCGTCGTTCGCTGGGGCATGTGGGCGTGTGCTCATACCGGCCGCTCCTACGGCCGGCTCAGTTAACTTAGGCATTGAGGCACGGCAGGACAACCTGCGGCTGTCGAGCGAGCGGAATGCACCGGGAGAGCCATGACGACGGTCGTGATGAAGTTCGGGGGCACGTCGGTCGCCAATGTCGAGCGCATCCGGAATGTGGCTCAGCACGTCAAGCGCGAGGTCGATGCCGGTAATCGTGTTGCCGTCGTCGTGTCGGCCATGGCGGGGACGACGAACCAGCTCGTCGGCTGGGTGCGCGAGACGGCCCTTCTGCACGACGCGCGCGAGTATGACGCGATCGTCGCCTCGGGCGAGAATATCACGGCAGGCTTGCTCGCCATTGCACTGCAGTCGATCGGCATCCAGGCCCGCTCGTGGCAGGGCTGGCAGATTCCAATTCTGACGGACTCAGCGCACGGCTCGGCACGCATTATCGAAATTCCCGGCGAGAAGCTGCGCGAGCGTCTCGCCTCGGGTGAGGTTGCTGTCGTCACGGGCTTCCAGGGCATCGAGCCGAACCGCAATCGCATCGCGACGCTCGGCCGGGGAGGCTCGGATACGAGCGCGGTCGCCATTGCTGTTGCCTTGCAGGCGGACCTTTGCGACATCTACACGGACGTCGACGGCGTTTACACGACCGACCCGCGCGTGGAGCCCAAGGCGCGCCGCCTCTCGCGCATCTCCTACGAGGAGATGCTGGAAATGGCCTCGCTCGGCTCCAAGGTGCTCCAGACGCGCTCGGTCGAACTCGCCATGGTGCACCGGATGCGCACGCGCGTCCTTTCGAGCTTTACGCCACCCGACGAGATCCCGGCCGCCCATCCGGATACCTGGCACGAGATCGGCACGATCGTTTGCGACGAGGATGAAATCGTGGAACAGCAAGTCGTCAGCGGCATCGCCTTCTCCCGTGACGAAGCCAAAATCACGCTACGCAAGATCGCCGATCGGCCCGGCGTGGCAGCCGCGATCTTCGGGCCTCTCGCCGACGCAAACATCAACGTCGACATGATCGTGCAAAACCTGTCCTCGGACGGCAAAAGCACGGATATGACCTTTACCGTGCTCCAGACTGACCTTCCGCGCTCGCTCGAGGTCGTGAAGAGCGCTGCCCGCGATATCGGTCACTTCGACGTCGAGAGCTCGGGCGATGTGGTCAAGGTCTCCGTCATCGGCATCGGCATGCGCAGCCACGCCGGCGTCGCCGCACGCATGTTCAAGGCTTTGTCCGAGAAAGGGATCAACATCCAGGCGATCTCGACCTCGGAGATCAAGATCAGCGTCTTGATCGACCGGGCATATTCCGAGCTTGCCGTGCGCACGCTCCATTCGCTCTACGGCCTCGACACCGAATAGTCGGCAAGGGGACCGAGGTTAGGGATCAGCAAGCGCCCGCACGAGGCGCGCCGGGCCTCGAGATCTTAAGGCAGCCAGTCCCTCGCTTGGGCCATTCTGCCTGATCTTCGGGATCGCGGCTGAGGACGGACGTCGCATATTCTTGATTCGCGAGACGTCGTCATTGTTGGCAAGCGACCCGGCGGAGCAAGACCGGGCAGAATATCGCCGCAGGCGGTCCTCTGGATTGCGGAGCGGCGTAGCGTGGGAATAGCAGGGCCGAAATGGCGAAGGCACCGTTCCAGGATGATCACGGGCCGCCCACCGAGCCGGGGCTGCGGATCATTCTGCGTCGCCTGCGCGAGATCATCGAGGAGCCGGGCGACGGTCAGAGCCGCCTCGACAAGATCGTGCGCCAGATCGCCGGCCTCATGGTCGCCGAGGTCTGCTCGATCTACCTGAAGCGCCAGGACGGCAGCCTCGAGCTGTTCGCCACCGAAGGCCTCAATTCCTCGGCGGTCCATCGCACGTTCATGAAGCGCGGCGAGGGCCTCGTCGGACGCTGCGCCGAGATGGCCGTGCCCATCAATGAGCCCGACGCGCAGAGCCATCCGGCCTTCTCCTATCGGCCGGAGACGGGCGAGGAGATCTACCACTCCTTCCTGTCGGTGCCGATCCTGCGCAGCGGCGATGTGCTCGGTGTGCTCACGGTCCAGAACAAGACGCCGCGCGAATACTCCGATGAGGACGTCGAGATCCTCCAGACGACCGCCATGGTGCTTGCCGAACAGCTCGTTTCGGCGAATATACCCGGTGCCAATATGGCCATCGAGTTCAGCCGGCGCGTCGGTCACGTGGTCAAGGGCCAGGCGATCTCCGACGGCATCGCGCTCGGTCATGCCGTGCTGCATCAGCCGCGCGTCGTCGTCACGCACCTCACATCCGACGATCCCGTCGCCGAAGCCCTGCGTCTCGAGACGGCTATCGAGGAGCTGAAAGCAACTGTCGACGAAATGCTCGGCTCTGGTGACCTCGCGCGCGAAGGCGAGCACAAGGACGTCCTCGAAGCCTACCGCATGTTCGCCAATGACCGTGGCTGGCAGCGGCGCCTCAAGGAAGCCATCCAGTCGGGACTGACCGCGGAAGCAGCCGTCGAGCGCGTGCAGAACGAAACGCGGGCGCGAATGCTGCGCCAGCGTGATCCGTACTGGCGTGATCGCGTGCGCGATCTCGAGGATCTATCGGACCGCCTGCTGCGCATACTGACCACGCCTAACGCCGGCGGCGGCAGCGCCGGCGACAAGCAGCTCCCGCACGACGCTATCGTCATCGCGCGCAACATGGGCGCCGCCGATCTCCTCGACTACGACCGCACCCGCCTGCGCGGCCTCGTCATCGAGGAAGGCGGCGGGCAGAGCCACGTCGCGATCGTTGCCCGGGCACTCGGCGTCGTCGCGGTCACCGACGTGCGCCGCCTCATCGAGCGCATTGATGTCGGTGATCCCGTGATCGTCGACGGCAATACGGGCGAAGTGTTCGTGCGTCCGACAAGCGATGTGATCCAGGCCTACTCGGACAAGGTGCGCTTTCGCGCCCGCCAGCAGCGTCAGTATCGCTCGCTGCTCGGCCGGCCGGCCGTCACCAAGGATGGCGCGCAGATCTCGCTGCAGATGAACGCGGGCCTGCCCGATGACCTCGTCCACCTCGAGCAGTCGGGCGCCGAGGGTATCGGCCTCTTCCGAACCGAGCTGCAGTTCATGGTCGCGGCGACCTTTCCGCGCGGCGATCGCCAGGCCCAGGTCTACCGCGCCGTGATCGAGGGCGCAGGCACCAAGCCCGTCACCTTCCGCACGCTCGACATCGGCGGCGACAAGGTGCTGCCCTACATGCGCCAGGACCCCGAGGACAATCCTGCACTCGGCTGGCGCGGCATTCGCATGGGCCTTGACCGCACAGCGCTCCTGCGCACGCAGCTCCGGTCCATGCTGCGCGCGGCCGAGGGTACGGAGCTGCGCGTGATGATACCGATGGTGTCCGAGCCGGGTGAGATCGTCGCCGCGCGTGCGATCCTCGATCGCGAGATCGATATCCTTCGCAAACGCGGCGGCGGCGTGCCGACCCGCGTCCAGTTCGGCATCATGATCGAGGTACCGTCGCTTCTGTTCGATCTCGATTCCGTGCTGCCGCTCGTCGATTTCGCCTCCGTCGGCAGCAACGACCTCATGCAGTACTTCTTCGCGTCGGACCGCGGCAACCCGAAGGTTTCGGGGCGCTTCGATGTGCTCGCGCCGTCATTCCTGCGGGCATTGAAGGGGGTCACCGAGGCCGGCAAGCGCCTCGGCGTGCCAGTAGCGCTGTGCGGCGAGATCGGCGGGCGGCCGCTCGAGGCCATGGCCCTCATCGGCGCAGGCTTCCGTACGCTCTCCATGGCGCCGGCAAGCATCGGCCCGGTCAAGAGCATGGTGCTCGGCCTGCACGCGGCACGCACGGAGTCCGCGGTCAGCGAGCTCATCGCCAAAGGCGGCCGCAGCATCCGCGACGGGCTCGCAGCCTTCGCGGCAAGCGAGGGCATCGAAATCTAGGGGTCTTAGGGAGCGCGAGGGAACGGCCATGAGCGAAGAGCGCGATATCGAGATCAGCATTGCCGATGAAATCCAGGTGATGCGCTTCACACGGCCGGACAAGAAGAACGCTTTCACCGGCGGCATGTACGACGCCATGTCCGAGGCGCTGGACCGCGGCGAGAACGACGATGGCATCATTGCGCACGTCTTCATCGGCTCAGGCGGCGTCTTCAATGCCGGCAACGACATCAACGACTTCATCCGCCGCTCCAAGCTCGGCAGTAGCGACGGCATCCCGACACCGTCGCTGAGCTTCATCCGACGCCTGCCCAAGGTGACGAAACCCATGATCGCGGCCGTGGATGGCCTCGCAATCGGCATCGGCACGACCATGCTCTTCCACTGCGATCTCGTGTATGCGAGCCCGACGGCGAGCCTCAGGACGCCCTTCCTCGAGCTTGGTCTCGTGCCTGAGGCAGCGTCGAGCCTCACCGCAATCATGCGCATGGGCAATGCGCGCGCCTTCGAACTCCTCTGCCTCGGCGAGCCCTTCAGCGCTGAGCGCGGCAGAGAAGCAGGGATCATCAATGCCGTCGTGCCAGCGGAGGAGCTGGAGGCGACGGCCATGAAGGCCGCGCGCCGGCTCGCAAGCAAGCCGCGCGGCGCTCTGCTGGCAGCGCGCCGGCTCATGCGCGGCGATCCGGCCGCGCTCAGCGCCCAGATCGAGGCCGAGTCCGAGGTCTTCAAGCAGTGCATGGGGAGTGCCGAGGCTCAGGAGGCCTTTGCCGCCTTCTTCGAGAAGCGGAAACCCGACTTCGCGAAGGCCCGCATCAAAGCCAAAGGCTGACAGCCTTCGCAACGCATCCGCCGCAATCCTGCTGATAGAGTAGCGGCATGGAGTTCTCGAAACGCCAATTCGGATTGCTGGTGATCGGGCTGATGGCTCTGACGCTTCTCGCGTCAGTGTCCGCAAGCGCGAACTGGCTAACGCGCATCCTCAAGCATACCGACGATGGCGTCCCGCATGGCACGGCCAAACGCCTGACCGCGATCGACGAAGCGGGCGCGCACCTCAAGACCTTGCCGGCAACGCGGCGCGCGCGTGCCGTGGCCGCCGAGCTAACGGACGAGGGCCACTGGCGCCTGCGCAATGCCGAAGGCGAGACGTTTACCGCAGCAACGCCCGAGGAGTTGAGCCGTGGCCTGCGCGTGCTCATGCCGCTGACCGAAGAGGCGGCGAAGCAGCTCATTCTCCTGACCAACGACACACTCTTCAAGGATCGCGCGAAGCTCAAGGAGCTGCCGGCCGATGCGGAGCTCAATGCACTTCTCGATAGCCGCGTCTATGGCCTCCATCGGCGCGTCGTCAACGGCGTCGATCTCTACAGCCTCGATGTCGGCAACGGCGTGCGCGTGCCCATCCGCAGCCGCAGCGAGGTGCACGAGATGCTCTGGCAGCTCGCGCGCCCGGTGGATCTCGCGGCAATCCGCGTTCTGGCTCTGGAGCCCGGAGCGACAGGGCTCCTCAAGCGCGCGCGTCCAGTAGATCCGACGCCCGGCCGCGTTGCCGTCGAAGCTGTCGATCCGGATCGCTTGCCGCATATGCTGAGCGCCGTCGCGCGCGGTACGATCGTCATCAGCGGCCGCATGAAGGGGCCAGTGCTGCACTTCAGGCCATCGAGCGGACCGGAACGCACACTCATGCTCGACGAATTGCGACGCGCTGCGGCTGAGAGCGACGTCAATCTCGTCGTGATCGAAAGCGCGAGCGCCCGCCAGCCCGGTACGCGCAATTGGTTCTGGCAGCGCGTGGATCTCACGCGCCTCGATGGCCCGCGGACGAAGCCCGCCCTTCCCGACCTTATCGGGCAACTCACCGGCGGCGTGGCCGTCGAAACCGATGCGATCGCGACTGGTGAGCTGCGCACGTCCTTCCAGCTAGTCGGCGTCGGACGTGGCAGTGGAGGTGGATGGACGGCGCCCGTCAGCGAAACCTGGCGCGATCTCGCGCCGGAGGTGACTGGCACGATCGTCGCCAGCGGCCTGCGACTCGATCTCACCAGCCGCGACCGCCAGCGCGAGCTCGATGCGCGCTTCGTGCCGGGCATCCCGTCGCTCATCCAGATCGGCTACCTCGTCCTGCTGGTGATAGGCTTTGCCGGATTGGGCGTCGCGCGCGATTGGTGGCAGCGCGTCTGGCCGCTCGAAGCGCGTGCAGATTATGCGCGACGCACAGGATACTGGGCCGCTCGCTGCGTGAGGGGCACGATCTTCCTCTTCATGTTCATGCCGCTCGTCGGACCAGTGAGCGCACCCCTCGCCTTTGTTCGCGGCGTCTGGCGGACGCTCATCACGATCGGCACGATCCTCGCCTATCCCTTCACGCGTCGGCGGGCCGCCTGAAGGCGTGTCCGGCGAGCCACGCCACCCTTTGCGTCCATGCGCACTTCCCGTTGATTTTATTAAATAACTTTCTTTCCGTGCACCCTCGGATGTCCTGGTCAGCGCAAGGTAAAGCCGGCATAATTCCGATTCGGTATTGAGCGACAGGCAGCACAAGCCCTGGCGCCTTGGTTTTCACCAGTTCTGCTTGGACCAGCGCGCTCGGACTCTCGGCTCCTTCCGGGACGGCATGGACACCACGGATCGAACGGGCAAAAGACGGCTGGCGCGGGAGGATCTCATCCTTCTGCTGATGGCCGCTATTGCCTCCGTGGCGGTGCTCGCGATCGCGGCTTTCGACACCAGCATCCAGGTCATCGGCTCACTCAGGCTCGGTGGGCTGTTGGCCGGCGCTGTGCTCATGGGTGCAGCGGCTGCCATGGTCACACTGGTCTGGCGCTCCTGGCTCCAGCAGCGCTGGCGCCTGTGGCAGCGCCGCGACGAGGTCGTCGAGCTGCGCCGCAGCCTCGCTGCCGCTGAAGCGATCATCAAGGCCGAGCCGCAGGTTCTCATCTTCTGGCAGCAGGGCGAGAACATGCGCGTCGCCGCGCATACGCTGACGACCGTGCCGGGTCTCCCCGAGGATCCCCAGCTTCTCATGCGCCTCGGCGCGTGGCTCGAGCCCGAGGCCGCGCGCGATCTCAAGGCGAAGCTCGACACGCTCTTCACGCAGGGCCAGCCGTTCAATCTGCTCCTGCGCACGGGCGCCGGCGGCGACGTCGAGGCCGACGGCCGTGTCTCGGGCGGCCGCGCCATCCTGCGCTTCCGCGACATCGCCGGCTATCGCAAGCAGGTTGCCGAGATCATCTCGCAGCACCGCCAGCTCGCGCGCGACATCGGTCTCGGGCGCGCCCTCTACAATGCCCTTCCCCACCCCGTTTGGATCCGCGGCGGCAGCGGCCAGATCGAGTGGGTGAACAAGGCCTATGTGCGCGCTGTCGGTGCCAAGAGTGAGGTCGAGGCGACGGACCGCCAGCTCGAGCTGCTCGAGACCCGCCAGCGCGAAGAGCTTGCCAATGTGCTCGTGCGCCAGGAGAGCTTCCGCAAGCGGATGCCGCTGATCATCGGCGGCGAGCGGCGCCATCACGACATCGTCGTCCTCCCGTTCGGCGAGGCGAGCGTTGCCTGCGCGATCGACGCGACTGCCATCCAGAGCGCGGAGAGCGAGCTCGATCGGCTCGTCGCGACCTTCTACCGGACGCTCGATCGCGTTTCGACGGCCGTCGCCATCTTCTCGCGCGACCAGCGGCTGAGTTTCTTCAACGACGCCTTCGCCAAGCTATGGCAGCTCGACGCCGACTGGCTGAACCAGCGGCCCATGCATGGCGAGTTGCTCGACCGCCTCCGCGAGCGGAGCCGCATTCCCGAGGTCGTGAATTACCGCGAGTGGAAGACCAAGGTGCTCGCCGGCTACAAGACCGGCTCCGAGCCCGAGGAATGGTGGCACATTCCGGATGGCCGCTCGGTGCACGTCATGGCCGAGGAGCGCCCGGACGGCGGCGTCACATATCTCTACGAGGACGAGACCGAGCGCCTTGCGCTTGCGAGTCGCTACGATGAACTGGTCCGCGTGCAGCGCGAGACGCTCGACCACCTCGAGGAAGGCGTCGCCGTGTTCGGCACGGACGGCCGCCTGAAGCTTTTCAACCATGCCTTCGAGCGCATCTGGAAGCTCGGCCGGCGCATGTTGCAGGACGAGCCGCACGTCGACGAGATTATCCGCCAGTGCCAGATCCTGCACGACGATCCGGCCGAATGGAGCAACATCGCCCAGGCAGCAACCGCCTTCTCGGACCAGCGCCAGCACGCGAAGGGCCAGATGACGCGCGCCGACCAGAGCGTCATCGACTATGCCGCCATGCCGCTACCCGACGGCGGCACGCTCGTCAGCTTCGCCGATGTCACCGTCACAAAGCGCTATGCCCGCGCACTCGAGGAGCGCAACGAGGCGCTCATTGCCGCCGACCGCCTCAAGAGCCAGTTCATCAGCCACGTGTCTTATGAGCTACGCACGCCGCTCACCAGCATCATCGGCTTCACCGAGCTGCTCGAGAGCCCGCGCATCGGCGAACTGAACGACAAGCAGCGTGAGTATCTCTCGGCCGTCTCGCGCTCGTCGGAGACCCTGCTTTCTACGATCAACGATATCCTGGACCTCGCCAACATCGATGCTGGCGCATTGGAGCTGCGGCTCGGGCCGGCCAAGATCATGGGCATCATCGAGGCAGCCGCGCTCGGCGTGAAGGACCGCATGAGCCGCATTCATCTTGCGCTCGAGATCGAGGTCGCGGAGGATGTCGACGAACTGATCGCCGACGAGGCCCGCGTGCGCCAAATTCTCTACAATCTGCTCTCGAATGCGATCGGCTTCTCCGACCCCGGCGGCCTGATCCGCCTGACCTGCGTCCGCGAGGGCCAGATGATCGCCTTTACCGTCACCGACCGCGGCGCCGGCATCCCGCACGACCAGCAGCGTGATGTGCTCGGCCGCTTCATCTCACGCAGCCGCGGTTCCAAGCATCGCGGCGCAGGCCTCGGCCTGCCCATCGTCAAGAGCCTCGTCGAACTGCACGGCGGCACCATGAGCCTCATCAGTGAGCCGGGCGAAGGCACCGCCGTCACCGTGCGCTTTCCCGAGCACGGCCCGCGGCCCGGGACAGAGGCGGTGAAGTTCCAAACCCTCGCATGAGCGGCCCCTGGACTGTCGAAGGCGTCGACGAGGTGCGTCTGACGCGCCTCGCCGAGATTATTGCCCTCAAGATGCGCCCCGGCGATCTCATCACGCTCACGGGCGATCTCGGCGCCGGCAAAACGACCTTCGCGCGGGCCGTCATCCGCGCCATGCTCGCCGATCCCGAAGCGGAAGTGCCGAGCCCGACCTTCACCCTCGTGCAGCCCTATGCGACGCCGCGTATCGATATTGCGCACTTCGATCTCTATCGCCTGACCGACGCGAGTGAGATCGACGAGATCGGCTTCGACGAGGCTGTCGCGAGCGGTCTCGCGCTCGTTGAGTGGCCCGAACGGGCACAGGGTCGCCTGCATGGCCACCATCTCGATATCGCGCTCGATGTCGGTTTCTCACCGGAGACGCGCACGTTGACGCTCACACCGGATGCGAGTTGGACGCCGCGCGTCGCGCGTCTCAGTGAGATCGACGCTTTCATTTCAGATCGCGCCGGTACGCTCCGCTATCTGCAAGGTGATGCCTCGACGCGCGCCTATGCGCGGCTCATCGGGACTAGCGCGTCGCACGTACTCATGGACAGCCCGCGTCAACCCGACGGACCGCCCATCCGCAACGGCCTGCCCTACAGCCAGATTGCACATCTCGCCGAGGACGTAACGGCGTTCCATGCCATTGCCGAGGCTCTGGCGTCGTACGGGATGATCGTGCCGACGATCCGCGCTTTCGACCACGATCGCGGACTGCTGCTGATCGACGATCTCGGTGACCTCACGTTCGGCCGTGCTCTCGAACGCGGTATGGATCAGCGAACACTTTGGTCGAGCGCCGTCGATGGCCTCATCGCGCTGCGCGCCCATCCACCATCCGAGCGGCTGCCTGTTCCTGGTAGCGCACAGCATCATGTCGTGCACCGCTTTGACCGCACGGCGCTGATGATCGAAGTCGAGCTGACCACCGACTGGTATTGGCCAGCCATCATGGGCTCGCCTATTCCGGCCGACGTGAAGGCTGACTTCCTCCGCATCTGGAACGCGCAGATCGATTGGCTCGAGACGCTGCCACTTGGCTGGGTGCTGCGCGACTATCACTCGCCGAACCTCATGTGGCTCGGCGAGGGTCAAGTCGGCGTGCTCGATTTTCAGGATGCCATGCGCGGTCCCTGGGCCTACGACGTCGTCTCGCTGCTGCAGGACGCACGCCTCGACGTACCGGAAGATATCGAGCGCGATTTGCTTGCCCACTACCGTCGCGAAGTTGCCTGCCGAGAGCCGGGTTTTGACGTGGCCACATTCGACACGGCCTATGCTGTGCTCGGCGCGCAGCGCAACACGAAGCTGCTCGGCCTTTGGCAGCGTCTCGCGCGCCGCGACGGCAAGCATGGTTATCTCGCACACCTCCCGCGCACGTGGCGCTACATGGAGCGCAATCTGCGCCATCCTGCCCTCGCCGATCTCGCACGCTGGTTCGATACGCACTTCCCGCCAGCAGGACGCGAGAGAAACTCATAGATATTTGAGCTCAGTCCACTTCCCCCTCTCCCCATTGGCTTCAATGGGGAGAGGGTCGGGGTGAGGGGCGGCGGCAAACTCTGACGCTGGTAACTGCCGCCGCCCCTCACCCTAACCCTCTCCCCGCACGCGGGGAGAGGGGACGCCGAGGGCGTTCGCGGCAGAACCGCAAGATTCGGCCACCCGTCTTTTTTTTGACTATTTCTTCGTGAGCGAATAGCGCTTCTCGCATGAATGCCTCGGATGAGCCTCAACGCCTGGACCTCGCACTCGTCGCGCGCGGCTTGGTCGCGACGCGTGCTAAAGCGCGCGATCTCATTGCGCGTGGAGAAGTGCGTGTCGACGGTGAGGTTGCGCAAAAGCCCGCCATGAACGTGCGCGAGGAACAGGCCATCGCGGTCGATGCGCAGGCGGCGGCACAGGTATCGCGGGGGGCAGTGAAGCTTGCGGCGGCGCTCGATCGGTTTCGGCTCGATCCTGCGGGGCGTATCGCGCTCGATGTCGGCGCTTCAACAGGCGGGTTCACGCAAGTGCTGCTGGAGCGTGGCGCAGCGCGCGTCTATGCGGTGGATGTCGGTAAGGGCCAGCTTCATGCGTCTCTGGCAGGCGATCCGCGCGTGACGGCTCTCGAAGAATGCGATGCGCGTACGCTGGACCGCACGCTGGTACCGGATGCCGTCGGCGCGATCGTTGTCGATGTGAGCTTCATCTCATTGCGGAAGGCGCTGCCGTCGGCACTGGCGCTCACGGCGCCGGGCTGCTGGCTGGTTGCGCTCGTGAAGCCTCAGTTCGAGGTCGGGCGCGAGGGCGTGGGCAAAGGTGGTATCGTGCGCGATCCTGCATTGCACGAGCAGGCGCTGGCGGACGTGCGCGATTGGCTGGTCGCTCAGGCAGGCTGGTCGGTGATCGGCGACATGCCTTCGCCGATCAAAGGCGGCTCGGGCAATGTCGAGTTTCTCCTGGCGGGCGGGCGCAGATGAGCGAGATCGTGCAGATCGCGGGGCTTGGCGCCGAGGGCGATGGCACGGCCACGACCGCAGCCGGCGCACAGATCTTCATTCCGCAGGCATTGCCGGGCGAGACATGGCGCGTCGAGGAAGGTTATGCGCCAGAGCCCGTAACGCTGCTTCCCGATCGACGGCGCGCACCCGATCCGAATGATGAGCCTTGTGGCGGCTGCGTCGCGCGGCATATGCCGCTCGCGATGTATGAAGAATGGAAGCGCGACTTTCTCGTACGCGCGCTGCGGCAACAAAAAATCGCCGTGGAAGCCGAGCCGCTGATCACTGTGCCCGAGCATTCGCGCCGACGGGCGACATTCAATGCGCGTCGCATGAAGGGCAAGATGCGCATCGGGTACCATGGACGACGCTCGCACGATCTCGTGACCGCCGAGGATTGTCCCGTGCTGGACCGGCGCATCGTTGCGCTGCTTCCGGCGCTCGCGGAGCTTGCGGCCATTGCGGGAGGCAAGGAGGAGGAGACGCGCGTTGCCATCACGCTGACGGATACGGGGGCGGATGTCGACGTGGAAGGCAGCGAGCGGTCCTTGAATGCGCCGGCCCGCGCGAAGATCGGCGAGATCGCGGCGAGCGCAAGACTGGCGCGCGTCTCCATCGGTGGCGTGCCAGTCATCGAGCGGCAGGCGCCGGTGCTGCACTTTGCAGGCAAGGCCGTGACGCCGCCGCCCGGCGCCTTCCTTCAGGCCGTGCCCGAGGCCGAACGCGCGATGATTGATCTTGTGACGGCGGCACTCGGCAAGGCGAAGCAGGTCGGCGATCTCTTCTGCGGGCTCGGGACATTGACGCTACCGATCGCGCAAAAGGCGCGTGTGATGGCACTTGATGACGACCGCACGGCCATTGCTGCGCTCAACGATGCGCTGCGCAAGAACCAAGGGCTGAAACCCGCGACGACGCGAGCAAGAGATCTCTTCCAGGATCCGCTCTCGCCCATGGAGATGAAGGATCTCGATGCGGTGGTGCTCGATCCGCCGCGCGCCGGCGCCAAGGCGCAGTGCGAACGGCTCGCGCAGTCGAAGGTCAAGCGTGTGGTGATGGTCTCGTGCAATCCCGCGACGCTGGCGCGCGATCTGCATATTCTGATCAACGGCGGCTATCGGCTGGATGCCATCACGCCGATCGACCAGTTCCTCTATTCGCCGCACCTCGAGGCGGTCGCGGTGCTCTCGCGATAGTTTACTCCGCCGCCTTCGGGAGCGCGGGAACCTCGCAGCCGGTGACGCAGCAGCGGCCGGGCTGCTTCGACACGCGGTCGCCCGTATCGAGCACGCCGCGATCGAGCAGGCGCTCAACAATCTCGCGCTTCTCGCCGACAGGATAATTGCGCCAGATCTCGCGTTTCATGGCTTCGGGACTGCCGCCGCCGTGGAGTGAAATAAGGCTCATCCAACTGCCGCTGTAAGATGCCGTGAGATCCTCCATGAGCCGCGCAACTTCGAGACGCTGCGCCGCCGGCACATCGGGCCGCCCCGCCAGCACCGCTGCGAGCGACGCCTGCGTCTCGGGATTGTGGTCCTCGTCAGGACCGGGCAGCGCCACGATCAGGCCACCCGAGACATAGTGCGCGAGGCGGTGCATGTCGTAGATCTGCGTCGCGAGCAGCAGCTTACCCACGTTCGAGAAGACGGCATCCGGCATGACCGAGCCGGCAGGGTCCTTGGCTGCGTAGACGGACGCCGCGACGCCGCACGCGAAGAAACCCTCGACAATCTTGATGAGATCGACCATGGCATCGCGGATGTGGCCGTGCTTGGCAGGATCGAGTCCGTTAGCCTCGATCATGAGGGCACCGGCGCCGATCAGCAGATCGCCGAAGCCCGCCCGCGCACCAATGCAGGAATGGCGGTGGTGCGTCGCGTAGCTCGTCGTGAGGTAGCCCGCCTCCTCATATTGGCCATCGGCGAATACGCGATCCCATGGCACGAAGACGTCGTCGAACTGCACGACGGCCGTACACTGGCCGTAACGGGCCGAGAACTTCGCGGCGTTCTCGCCGGGCCGGCCGGCAGGACGCGAAATGATCGTCACGCCCTCGGCATCGACCGGCACGGCACAGCAGACGGCGAAGTCCGCGTCCTCGGCCGTCATGGTGCGGCACGGCATGACCAGCAGCTCGTGCATGTACGGCGCGCCCGTCACGATGGCCTTGGTGCCGCGGATGACGATGCCATCGCGGCGTCGCTCCGAGATGTGCACGTAGACGTCTGGATTGTCCTGCCCGCCCGGCCGGCGCGAACGATCGCCCTTGGCGTCGGTCATGGCGACGCCGAGCGTCAGATCCTCGTCCTGCACGCGATGGAGGTAATTGAGGAACCGCTGGTGGTAGTCCGTGCCACTGTTCGCATCGATACGCCGCGTCGCCTGGAAGATGGCATTGAGGCCGTCATGGCTGAGGTAGCGCTGCGCGCAGCCGCTCTCGCAGCACACGAGCCGCACGGCCTCGAGCTTGTAGAGAAGGTCCGTCGAGTTCTCGCAGATATGCAGCATCCGGTTGACCGTTTTGCCGGATGTCATCTGCCGGGCCGTCATAATGGGCGCGTGCTGGTCCTTGAGCGCGAAGTCATAAGTCACGCCCACGGCAGCGACGCCGGGCGCGAGCAGCGGCTCGTCGGCGACGCTTTCGACGCGCTGGCCGTTGATGAACACCCGTGGCCGATAGCGGCGCAGAGAGTCCCGATAGTCGACTGCTGACATCAACATTCTGGCGCTCCTTGATGAAACGCGCGTTTCCTCGCTTCGAGGTTTAGCATAGCCGTGTTCTGGCCGGTCCATGCAAAAACGTTCCGCGTCTGTGCGCTGCTGCGGTCTGGCGACAAGGCGCGCGGATATGCAATACCTGTCCGGACAACGGAAAAACACGCGCCCAGGGGAATGGAAATGAGCACCCAACGCCAGATGATCCTGATCGGGTTTCTGCAGGCGCAGAACTGCTCGAACTACGTCGGGTCGTGGCGCCATCCCCACTCGGCGACCGACTTCCTCGGCCCAGAGTATTTCATGCGGATTGCCCGCACGCTCGAGTACGGCAAATTCCACCTCGGCTTCTTCGACGACCGCCTCGCCATGCCGGACATCCTGGGCAGCGACCACCGCGAAGCCATCGCGAACGGCGTGCGCGTCGTGAAGATGGACCCGACGACGATCCTCTCCATCATGAGCACGGCGACGACACGCCTCGGCCTAGGCTCGACGTACTCGACGACATACTACGAGCCATTCCATGTCGCGCGCGTGTTCGCGACGCTCGACCTCATGTCCAGCGGCCGCAGTGCCTGGAATGTCGTGACATCGCTCAACGACTCGGAGGCCATGAACTTCTCGCAGTCGGAGCATCCCGAGCACGATCTGCGCTACGACAAGGCCGACGAGTTCATGGAGGTCGTGCTCGGCCACTGGGACTCCTGGGAGGATGATGCACTCGTCATCGACAAGGAGACGGGCCTCTTCGCACATCCCGACAAGGTCCATCGCCTCGATCACAAGGGCCGCTGGTTCCGCTCGAAGGGACCGCTACCCGTACCGCGCAGCCAGCAGGGGCGCCCCGTCGTCATCCAGGCCGGGCAATCGGGCCGTGGGCAGGCCTTTTCGGCACGCTGGGGCGAGCTCGTCTTCTGCGTCTATCCCAATATCGAGATCGGGAAGAAGAACTACGCGAATTTCAAGGAGCTGATCCTGAAGTGCGGACGCAATCCGGCCGAGGTGGGCGTGGCGCCGGCCATCTATGCCGTTACCGGCGAAACCAAGAGCATGGCCGAGGACAAGATGGCCGTGATCGACAAGCTCGCGAAGCCAGTGGATGGGCTGGCGCTGCTCTCGGAAGCCCTGAACTTCGACTTTTACTCGAAGGACATGGATGAGCAATTCAACGACGATGAGCTGAAGCGGATCTCGGGGCTCAGGGCCATTCTCGACCGCGTCGTGAACCTTTCGGGGAAGAAGAACCCGACCGTGCGCGATTTCGTCGAGTTCTCGAACCGCGGCACCGTGCGCGAGTTTCCGCGCTTCGTTGGCACCGCAAAGGACGTGGCTGACGGGCTCGAGGAATGGTTTACGGGCCGCGCGTGCGACGGCTTCGTCGTCGCTGCGACGCATCTCCCCGGTGGCTATGAGGACTTCGTGCGCATGGTGGTGCCGGAGTTGCAGCGCCGTGGCCTGCACCAGAAGGACTACAAGGGGCCGACGCTCCGGGACAATCTGGGGCTGCCGCGTGCCGAACTCGGCGACTGGAAGCTCAAGAATTGAGCGCGATTGCGGATCACCGATGCAGCCACGCGGCTTGCATCGGCGCACCGCTCCGCTAGGCTGCCAGCCGAGCCCGAGGGGCCACGAGGAAGATCATGGACTCGGATAAATACAGAAACGTGATGCGCCATCAGGCTGGCGCGGTGACGATCATCGCGGTCGGCACACCTGGTCAGCGGACAGGTTTGACCGCGACAGCCGTGTGCTCGCTGACGGACAGCCCGCCGATGGTGATCGCGTGCGTCAACCGCAATGCGAGTGCCCACGCGCCTATCCATTCCGGTCAGTGCTTCTCAATCAACCTGCTCGCCAGCGACCAGAACGAGCTGGCGCGCCGCTTTTCGTCGAAGAAGCTCGAAGGCGAGGCACGCTTCGATCCCGAGACCTGGGATACGCTCGTCACGGGCGCGCCGATGCTCAAAGGCGCGATCGCCAATCTCGACTGCGAGGTGGCGCAGGAGCATTCGTTCGACACGCACACGATCTTCATTGGCCGCGTGCGCGATTGCCGCTTCCGCGAGGATGTCGGACCGCTACTCTACTTCCGCGGCGACTTCTGGGATTTGAAGGCGCGATAAGTCTAGCTGCTTCGTCGCGGGGCTTGCTCGCGCCACGCCTCAAGTGTGACACCGCCATCCTCCGACATCCAGCCGGCAATGCGGCGCGCGATCTCGGCTTCGCCGTGCTCAGGCGGCAGCAGACCATAGTGACGCGCGAGGCGGGTCAGTGCGGTGCGCAGAAGCATCTTCCCGGAGCGCACGGGCAGGGCGTTAATGCGCTCGATATCGTCGAGACCGCGCATGTGACCGCACACGTCGATCAGGGGACCGGCAAACTCCGGACCTGCGGCCTTGAGCGCCCGCTCGACGCGCACTTTGGCTGCAATCACCGCATCGGCAATATCGATCCCCGCACCCGGTGCGGAGCGGCGTGCACCAGCATCGCCAGGAACGCCGGTCCAAACAGACGTGACGCGCGGCGTCATGCGGGCGCGCCAAAGGTCCCCTGCCAGTCGTTCGCCGGCCGCGAGCTGCTCGGCGCTGATCATCGGCTGGCCATCCTTGTCGCGGCGGCTGTGCAGCCAGGCGAGCGAGCCGCCGGCTTCGCGCGCTGCCGCTGGGCGGCTCTCGCGCGACCGATCGACGGGCCTTCTAGCTTCAGCGCCTGATGCGGAGGCACGCGCAGCCGCGCCTTCCGCTCGCGCCGCCCTGACGATGCCGGCGCCGGCGCGCGTAATCTTCCAGCCCCATCCGTCGCTCGCCGCCTCGATCCAGCCGTGGCTGGCAGCCGCCTCCACATCCTCGGCACTGAATGCGCCGCAAGGATCAGGCTCGCCAGCCCGACCCAGAACCACAGTGGCAACTGGGTCTTGGGGATTGCCAGAGACCGTCAGTACGGCACCCGGCCGGACCAGCGCCGACAGCAGTGGCAGAGACTGTTGACGAGCTCTTTCCTCCGACAGGGTATCTGCCATCGGTGACTTGCATGGGTTGCACATGAACTTCACTCAGCAGGGAGGGGTGAACGGGCGCTTTCGGCGGACACCAAGTGCTTGGCGATGGCCTCTAGGATCTCGAGGGTGCGATCGAACTCCGGATTGTCGCGCGCGTCTTCCACAAGCGCACAGGCGTGTGCGACGGTCGTGCGGTCACGTCCAAACTCGCGTCCTACGGTCGTCAGTGTTAGTCCGAACGTCACATGAGCCAGGTACATGGCTACCTGGCGGGCGAAGGCGACCCGCGAACGGCCGCGGGTAGGGCGCTTGAGCTGGCCCTTTTCGACGCGATAGACCCTCTCCACCGCCTCGTACACCGCGCGGACTTTAGCCGCGAGCGGATAGTCCGAGGTTCCTTGGTATCGAACGACGGGCCGGCCCGAGTAGGGTCCCCTGCCGGGCGCCTCTATGGTTGCTGAGGTCATTAGCCGACTGCCTCTGTTGACTGCGTTCCCGTTCGGAATTCGTTAATAGGAACAAATGCCTACATGCTCGCTAATGTAGGGACGAAGTAATTGAACGGGGATAACTCACCGTCGGAAGCCACCGATGTGGTTTCGACCGGTTTGCGGTTTTGAGCCGCGAGCGAGCGGCAGCAGCAATGGGTCCGTTACCGTTCGAGCGGTGGACAGTATTTCGGCGCATCGCTAATAAGTTCGGGGAGGCCTCTCAGCTCGGCGCGACACGTCCGGACACCTGCCGCAAGCAGGATGTTGGACTTGTATGTGGCGGCGCTCGGCCGGCCCCGAGTTCTGTGCCTTGAGCCTTGACCGCAGCGCTGGACCGCGCGCGATCGCGCAGGTTCTTGCCCAACGATAAAGATTGTTCAGGCGCCCTCTCCGCGCCCCATCCATGCGAGCCCGTGAATGACCGGCGTCAACCAGATCCGTTCCACATTCGTCGACTTTTTCACCAAGAACGGCCACGAGCACGTGCCGTCGTCGTCGCTCGTCCCGCGCAACGATCCGACGCTGATGTTCACGACTGCGGGCATGGTGCAGTTCAAGAACATCTTCACGGGTGCCGAAACGCGGCCCTACAAACGCGCGGCGACGGCGCAGAAGTGCGTGCGCGCGGGCGGAAAGCACAACGATCTCGACAACGTCGGCTACACCGCGCGTCATCACACGTTCTTCGAGATGCTCGGCAATTTCTCGTTCGGCGACTACTTCAAGGAGCTGGCGATCGAGCTGGCGTGGAAGCTCGTCACGAAAGAGTACGGGCTCGACAAGAAGAAGCTCTACATCACCGTCTATCACACGGACGACGAGGCCTTCGGCATCTGGAAGAAGCTCACGGGCTTTGCCGACGAGAAGATCATTCGCATCCCGACCTCGGACAACTTCTGGGCCATGGGCGACACCGGCCCGTGCGGTCCCTGCTCGGAAATCTTCTTCGATCATGGCCCGAAAATTCCGGGCGGACCTCCAGGCTCGCCAGACGCCGACGGTGACCGCTTCATCGAGATCTGGAATCTCGTCTTCATGCAATACGAGACGCTCGAAGGCGGCAAGCGCATCGAGCTGCCGAAGCCCTCGATCGATACGGGCATGGGCCTCGAGCGCATCTCGGCCGTGCTGCAGGGCACGCACGACAACTACGAGATCGATCTCTTCAAGGCACTGATCGCGGCCTCCGAGGAGGCGACGGGCGTCAAGGCGACGGGCGAGCACAAGGCTTCGCATCGCGTGATCGCCGACCATCTGCGCGCGACGAGCTTCCTCATTGCCGACGGCGTTCTGCCGTCGAACGAGGGCCGCGGCTATGTGCTCCGCCGCATCATGCGCCGCGCCATGCGTCACGCGCACCTGCTCGGCGCGCGCGATCCGCTCATGTATCGCCTCGTGCCCGCGCTCGTGCGCCAGATGGGCGACACGTACACCGAGCTGGTGCGTGCACAGTCGCTGATCACCGAGACGCTCAAGCACGAGGAGACGCGCTTCCGGAAGACGCTGGAGCGCGGACTGGGACTTCTGGAAGACGAGACATCGAGCCTCAAGAAGGGCGCGACCTTCTCCGGCGAGACCGCGTTCAAGCTCTATGACACATACGGCTTCCCGCTCGATCTGACGCAGGATGCGCTGCGCGCGCGCGGCATCGAGGTCGACACCAAGGGTTTCGACACGGCCATGGAGCGCCAGAAGGAAGAGGCGCGGCGCGCGTGGAAAGGCTCAGGCGAAGCGGCCACCGAAACCATCTGGTTCGAGGTGCGCGAGCAGGTCGGGCCGACGGAATTCCTCGGCTACGAGACCGAGACCGCCGAAGGCGTCGTCAAGGCTGTGATCACCGGCGGCAAGACGGCGAAGGAGCTGAAGAAGGGCGATGAGGGTGCGCTCATCCTCAACCAGACGCCGTTCTATGGCGAGTCCGGCGGTCAGGTCGGCGACGAAGGCCTGATCAAGGGTCCGAAGGGCGCGATCTTCCGCGTGACCGACACGCAGAAGAAGCTCGGCGATCTCTTCGTGCACATGGGTGTCGTCGAGAGCGGCGCGTTCGCGACAGGCGATGCGGTGGAGCTGGTGGTCGATCACGCGCGCCGCTCGGCGACGCGGTCCAATCACTCGGCAACGCACCTGCTGCACGAGGCCTTGCGTGAGGTGCTCGGCACGCACGTCGCACAGAAGGGTTCGATGGTCTCTCCCGACCGCCTGCGCTTCGACTTCTCGCACACGAAGCCCATGTCGGCTGAGGAAGTGGCCAAGGTCGAGGATATCGCGAACAGCATCATCGCGCAGAATACAGCCGTCGAGACGCGGCTCATGGGGCTCGAGGACGCCATGCAGTCCGGCGCCATGGCGCTCTTCGGCGAGAAGTACGGCGACGAGGTGCGCGTCGTCTCCATGGGGCTGCCGCTGGAGGGCTCGAACAAGGCCTGGTCGGTGGAGCTCTGCGGCGGCACACACGTGAAGCGCACGGGCGACATCGGCCTCGTCCACGTCATCGCCGAGAGCGCGAGCGCGGCCGGCGTGCGCCGTATCGAGGCGCTGACAGGCGATGGCGCGCGGGCGCATCTCGTCGCGCAGGAAGCGCGCGTGCGCGAGCTGGCGGGTCTTCTACGCACGAAGCCCGAGGATGTCGTCGATCGCGTGAAGCAGATCGTCGAGGAGCGGCGCCAGCTCGAACGTCAACTCTCGGATGCCAAGCGCCAGATCGCGCTCGGTGGCGGCGGCAATGGTGCAGCGGGTGCCGAGGCACCGCAGGCGATCCGCACCATCGGTCAGGTGAAGATGCTCGCGCGCACCGTGCAGGGGCTCAACCCGAAGGATCTGCGCGGGCTCGTCGACGATGGCAAGAAGCAGGTCGGCTCGGGCATCGTCGCGATCGTTGGCGTCACCGAGGACGGCAAAGCCGGTCTCGCAGTCGGCGTCACGGACGACCTCACGAAGTCGCACAGCGCCGTCGATCTCGTGAAGGTCGGCGCGGCCGCACTCGGCGGCAAGGGCGGAGGTGGCCGCCCGGACATGGCGCAGGCTGGCGGGCCCGACGGCTCGAAAGCCGCAGACGCCCTCACGGCAATCGAGAAGGCGCTCGCGGGCTGAGCCCGCTCAGGCCACCGAGGCCATGAGCGGCTTGAGGCTGTCGAGCGTCTCGAAGCGCTCGATCAGGCGCAAGGCCTCGCCCGTGCGGGCGCGTCCGATCACCGGCTCGGCAAGCGAGTGGAACTTCGCGCGCAGCTTCTCTCCCTGGGCGGCCACATCGCTTGCGGGAATGCCGACGTTCGTCTCGGCGAGCAGCTCACGGCCATCCTTGAGCACGATCGCAACAGCGGCACCGTGGCGATGCTCCTGCGGCAGCGGCACCGTATCGAGCGTCACGCGACGCGAGCCCGCACGATAGTCGGCACGGTTGGCCATCTCGTCCGAGTACGTGCCGAGCGCGGCCGTATCCTCACCGCCGAGCGCCATGGCAGCGAGATGGCGGATGGAGAATTTGATCTCGAGCCCGGTCTTCGGTTCCGGAATGTCGCACACCTTGAGATGGCCGGGATCGACCTTCAGCGTGATCTTCTCGACATCGCCGAGGCCGATATTGTGGCGACGCTTCAGGTCGCGAATGGCCTCGATGGTCGAGTGCGTGAGGTAGCAAGCAGCGTGGTACTTGAAGAGGTTTGCCTCGACCTCGAAAGGCGCGGCGGCATCCGGGCGGATGGCGCGCGGCGTGAACTCGGGCACCTGCGTGTAGGCAAAGCCTTGCGGACCTTCGATCGCGTCATCGCGCGCTGTGAAGCCGCGGCCAGCGAGCCGCGCCGCAATGACGCCGTTCATGGCCGCCTTGCCGACGTGGAGCGGCTTGGTCATGGTGCCGAAGTTATATTTGAGGCCCGCTGCTTCCGAGGCCGCGATGCCGAGTGCGATGGCTGTCTGCTGCGCATCGAGCCCCATGAGCCGAGCGGATGCAGCGGTCGCACCGAACGTGCCGAACGTACCCGTCGCGTGAAAGCCCTTCTGGTAGTGGCTCTGGCCGGCCATGGCGCCGATCTGGCACTCGACCTCGTAGCCGGCGATGAAGGCGAGCAGGACATCGCGCCCGCTCTTGCCGAGCGCCTCGCCGAGCGCCAGCGCCGCAGCCGCGACCGGCGCCGTCGGGTGGCCGCCCATGTCGGCATTCACATCGTCGTAGTCGAGCGCGTGCGAAAGCGTACCGTTGATCAGCGCGGCGTCATGCGCCTTCGAGCGGGCACCGAGCGCGACGAGCGTCACGGGACCGTCCTTGCCGCCGAACTCCTCGAGCAGCAGTGGCGCCAGATCCTCGCGCGATCCCGCGATCGTCACGCCGAACCAGTCGAGCAGCGCGTGCTTTGCCCATGTCGTGGCGCTGACGGAGACATGCCCCGCTGCGAGTGCGCTCGACCAGCGTGCGAGATCGCGGGTAGGGGCAAGTTCGGATTGGCCTGCTGACATGGTCGTTCCTCCGCTTCTCAGGTTTGGCGGAAGTGTACACGAGGCGCGGCCGGCCGGAAGCACTGTCCGGACATATCACCCTGTCGCGGCCGGCACGTTTCAGGCGGAGCGAGCACGCAGGCGACTGGCGATGAACGCGATCAGCACGGCGACCAGTGTCGCGGCGAGCCCGTACCATGTGAGCGCGTATTCGAGATGGCGATTGGGAAGCGTGAGGCGAGTCGTGCCCCCCTGCGGCCAGCCGCCGGGATTGGCAGGCGTGGCCTCGGCATCGAGAAAAAGGCGAACGGCTTTGCCCGCATCCGCGCCGAGCGCCGCGCGCGCCATGCCGTCGAAATCGCGCCAGTACCAGACGCCCTTCGCGTCGCGATCGGGATCGAATGTGCCGCGCTGAGGCGGCGCACGCAGAAGACCCACGATTTCGGCCTCGCCGGGAAGCTGCCCTGCAGCACGTGAGGACGGAGACTTGAGCGCTTCGGTGACGTAGCCGCGATTGACCAGGATAAAGCGACCATCGGCGAGCCTCAGCGGCGTGTAGACGTGATAGCCAGGCCCCTGTTTAGGATCGGGCTCCCAGAGAAGCTGCTCGCTCTCGTGGCGGAACGTGCCGCGCGCGCGCGCACGGGCATATTCGGCGTCAGCAGCAGACGACTTTTCGATCTCGGCGAGAGCCACCGGCGGCTGATGCGTGCGCGCCGTGATCTTGGCGATGAGATCTTCCTTCCATTCCTTGCGCTGCATCTGCCAGGTGCCTAGCGCGAGCAGGATGGCGAGCGCCGGCAACGCCAGCGCCAATGGCCACACAAGGCCTGCCGCCTTCGACTGCCTGACACTCATGCTCTAGTCCTTAGCCAGACGGCCTTCTTCGGCCTTGTGCTTGAACTGCAGTGCAATCAGCAGTGCCTTGAGAAAGCGCAGCAGACCGAGCGCGAGCAGCGGCGTGCCGACACCCCAGAGCAGCAGATGCACCCAGAGCGGCGGCCCGACTTTGAATTCGAGGATCAGCGCACCGCCGAGGACCAGGAACCCGAGGATCATGATGGCGAAGATGGCGGGGCCGTCGCCCGTGTCGATGAACTTGTAGTCGAGCCCGCACGTCGAGCAGCGCTCGCGGAGCGCCAATGGTCCGCTGAAGAGTGCGCCTTCCCCACAGCGCGGGCAGCGCGCCTGCAAAGCGGCCTTGAGCGCTGGAACGGATGGGGCGGCGTCGTTCATGGCTGCGAGTAAGCACCATCAGGAGCCCACGGCAAGGCCGAGAACGACGCAGCAGCCTTACGTCAGAGGCTGGCAACCCGCCGCGCGATCTCGGCGAGCGTCGCGCGCGTCTCGGGCGTCCACTCGGCCGCGCGCGATGAAAAGAGCGTTGCCTCGGACTTCAGCAAAACGCCATCATCGAGCACCTTGAGGCCATTGGCCTTGAGCGTCGTGCCGGTCGTCGTGATGTCGACGATCAGCTCGGCTGTACCTGCTGCCGGCGTACCCTCTGTCGCGCCGAGGCTCTCGACAATGCGATAGCTGGTGATGCCGTTGGCCTGGAAGTGGCGCCGCGTGATGTTCATGTACTTCGTCGCAACGCGGAGGTGACGGCCGTGCACACGGCGGAAATCACGCCCGACGGCCTCGATATCGCTCATGACGCGCACGTCGATCCAGGCCGTCGGCACCGCGACCACGACGTCGGCATGACCGAAGCCGAGCTTGCGCATGATCTGGAAGCGCTTGTCCATATCGGCGACCTGCTCGTGTGCCAGATCCTCGCCGGTAACACCGATGTGGGCGCGGCCGGCCTTGAGCTGCTCCACGATCTCCGAGGCCGATACGAAAATAACCTCGGCGCCGTCGAGCCCTTCGATCGCACCGCGATAGCCGCGCTCCGAGCCGACTTTCTTCAGCACCATGCCGGCCTGCGCGAAAACCTCGGCCGTCTGCTCCATGAGACGGCCTTTGGAAGGCACGGCGATGATCAGCGGATCGCTCATGGTGCGCCTCCTCCGGCTGCGAGCAAGAGGCGGTCGGTATAGATGGCGGCGCCGACAGCGGGAATGCGCCGCGGTGCACCGATCACTTTGAGCAGCTCGTCGTAGCGTCCGCCGCCCGCAATGGGGCTCGCAGGGCCGAACTCGTCGGAGCAGATCTCGAATACAAAGCCGGTGTAATACTCGAACTGCCGACCGAACTCGGCATCGAAGGTCGCCTGTGCGATGTTGGCGCCGCCCTTGGTGAGCAGCGAGAGGCGCCGCTCGAAGGCGTCGAGTGCCTCGCCGATATCGATGTCATTTCTCTGGAAGAGGTCTTTGATACGCGCACCCGCGGCGCGCACGGGCGCTGAGATGGCGAGGTAGTTCTCGATCAGATCGGCAATGGATTTGGGCAGCGGTGCCGAATGCGCATCGAGGGAGATGGCGAGAAGTCTCGCGGCGACCTCGCTGACCGAGCGCGTGCCAATCGTCTCGATGCCATGGGCGTCCAAATACTCCTGGACCAGCGCTTCGGCCTGCTTGGGCTTCTCCGGATCGAGCTTTGCAATGAGATCAGCCGGCAGGCCCTCGACGGCCGAGCCCGGCACGGTGCTGAGACGCTTCAGCTCAGTACGGAAGGCTTCCGGACGCCAGAACTGCGCGAGCAGGCGGTGGCGCCAGCGCTCGGGAATATCCACGGCGTCGAGCAGCGCGTCGAACAATCCGAGATCGCCGATGCGGATCTTCGGCGCCTTGAGCCCCGCCGTCTTCACGGCTTCGAGCGTACGCAACAGAACTTCCGCGTCGGCCTTGGCTTCGTCGGGCTGCGCATAGAGCTCGATGCCAGCCTGGCGGAACTCGCGCGGATGAGCGGGTGAGCCGCCGCCCGGCTGATAGCGAAAAACCGAGCCGTTGTAGCAGTAGCGCGCCGCCGTATCCGCATCGGGGTGACGCTGGAGATAGATGCGTGCGGTCGGCACCGTGATGTCGGGACGCAGGCACAGCGTCTCGCCATCCTGGTCCGTGAAGACGTACGTGCGCGCGCGCAGCCGCTCGCCGACCGCATCGAGGAAGATATCGGCCGGCTGGATGATCGACGGCGCGACGCGCTCGTAGGAGGCCTCGTTGAAGACCGCCATGATGACCGCGGCCTGCGCCTCGAGTGCCTCGAAGCTGTCGGATGTCTCTACGGCCATGGAAACCTCAGTGCGAATGGCGTTCCAATACGCCCTTCACGGCGGCAACGAGCTGGTCTTCAGCAACGGAAAACTGGGCCGGACGCCCTTCGCGCCATTCCTTGGCGTCCTTGATCGTCTCGGCGGCCTTGGCACCTTCGATCAGGTCCTTGATCTGGACTTCGCCCTTCGCGATCTCGTCGCCACCTTGAATGACAACGCACGGCGCACCACGGCGATCCGCATATTTCATCTGCGCCTTCATGCCGGATGTGCCGAGGTACATCTCGGCGGCGATGCCGGCTTGGCGCAAACGCTGCGCAAGGCGCTGATAACGCGGCAGATCCTTGCGGTCCATGACGAGGACGACGACAGGGCCGGTGCCGGCCGCAGACGCGCCCTTCTGGAGATATTTGAGGGCGGAGAGCAGCCGCGAAACCCCCATTGAGAACCCGGTCGCTGGTACCCGCTGGCCGGTGAAGCGCGCGACGAGATCGTCATAGCGTCCACCGCCACCGACCGAGCCGAAGCGCACGGGCTGGCCGTCATCGCCGGTGACCTTGAAGGTCAGCTCAGCCTCGAAAACCGGGCCGGTGTAGTACTCGAGACCGCGGACGACGGAGGGGTCGATGCGGATACGATCGGCCGCGTAGCCTGAGCCTTCAGCAAGCGCCGCGATCTCATCGAGTTCGTCGAGGCCTTGGCGACCGATCGTGGTTTCGTCGAGCACACTGCGCAGCCGTGCGACGGTCTCGCGTCCGCTCGCGGCGGCTTCCACCGAGACATAGCCGATCACCTTGGCAATCTGCTCCTCTCCGAGACCGGCACCCGGCGTGAAGTCACCGCTCTCATCCTTGCGGCCCTTGCCGAGCAACGCGCGCACGCCCTCGATGCCGAGGCGGTCGAGCTTATCGATCGCGCGCAGGACTGTGAGACGTCCCGAAGCGTGCTCCTCGCCCGCGAGGCCAATGGCCTCCATCACGCCATCGAGCACCTTGCGGTTGTTGACCTTGATCACATAGTCGCCGCGCTTGATGCCGAGCCGCTCCATGGTGTCGGCGGCGAGCATGCAGATCTCGGCATCGGCCGCGACACTCTCGGAGCCGACCGTGTCCGCATCGAACTGCGTGAACTGGCGGAAGCGTCCTGGCCCCGGCTTCTCGTTGCGCCAGACCGGACCTGTGGCGTAGCGCCGATAGGGCTTCGGCAGCTGGTCGTAATTCTCGGCGACATAGCGCGCGAGCGGCGCCGTCAGGTCATAGCGCAGCGAAAGCCACTGCTCATCCTCATCCTGGAAGGAGAAGACACCTGCATTGGGACGATCCTGATCGGGCAGGAACTTGCCCAGCGCGTCGGTGTACTCGATGGCGCTCGTCTCCAGCGGTTCGAAGCCATAGGACTCGTACACCTCGCGGATGGTCGCCAGCATCCGGGCGAGCGCGCGGGCATCCGCCGGACCCGTATCCTGGAATCCCTTCGGCAGGCGCGCATCAGGGCGCTGATCTTTCTTCGTTTTCTGCATAACGGCGGGTCGCGGTGCCTCACGGATGGCAGCAATTGGGCCGCCTTATAACCCTTTGCGCACCGCGGCGAAAGCCGAACCGGGGAAGCGGTTAAGTTGCAGCTTCACTTCCCCCTCTACTCGCACGCGGTGAGAGGGGATTTCGTTGCTACGCTATTGCCGCTTTGGCCGGGACCGCCTCGATCCCCAGGGCCTTAGCCACGGCGGGGTAGGTGATCCGTCCGGCATGGACGTTCAGGCCGGCGAGCAGGTGGGGGTTCTCGGCCATGGCGCGCTTTGGCCCCTTGTCGGCCAAAGCCAGGATGAAGGGCAGCGTCGCGTTGTTGAGGGCGAAGGTGGAAGTACGCGCCACCGCCCCCGGCATGTTGGCAACGCAGTAGTGCACGACATCATCGACAATGAAGGTCGGATCAGAGTGAGTCGTCGCCCGCGAGGTCTCGGCGCAGCCGCCCTGGTCGATGGAGATGTCGACGATGACCGAGCCGCGCTTCATGGCCTTCACCATGTCGCGCGTGATAAGCTTCGGCGCCTCGGCTCCCGGCACGAGCACGGCGCCGATCACGAGATCCGCGTCGAGCACGTAATCCTCGACGGCCTGCTTGGTCGAAAAGACCGTCGTCAGACCGGCGCCCATCTGGTTCTTCAAATCGGCTAGGCGATCGATGTTGATGTCGAGGATGGCGACCTGCGCTTCGAGACCGAGCGCCATGCGGGCCGCATTCGCGCCCGATACGCCGCCACCGAGCACCACTACCTTGGCCGGCGGAACGCCCGCCGTACCACCGAGCAGCATCCCGCAGCCGCCTTGGCGCATCTCAAGGCAGTGCGCGCCGGCCTGGATGGCCATGCGCCCGGCAACTTCGCTCATCGGCGCGAGCAGCGGCAGGCCGCCCCGTGCGTTGGTCACCGTCTCGTAGGCGATAGCAGTAGCGCCCGAAGCCATGAGGGCCTTGGCCTGCTCGGGATCGGGGGCGAGATGGAGATACGTGAAGAGCGTTTGGCCCGCGCGTAGCATCTTGCATTCGGCGGGCTGTGGCTCCTTCACCTTCACGATCATGTCGGCCTTGGCGAACACTTCGGCAGCCGACGGCAGGATCGTCGCGCCGGCCTTGCGGTAGTCGTCGTCGGTAATGCCCTGGCGGAGGGCCGCATTGGTCTCGACCAAGACCTCATGCCCATGTCCGACCGCCTCACGCACCGAGACCGGCGTCATGCCGACGCGATACTCGTGAACCTTGATTTCCTTCGGAACGCCGATCCGCATGGGGTCCTCCCGCTCAGCCGCTCACCACGATTGAATTTTGAGCCTCAGGATGAGCAAAACGACACGAAATCGAGCTGTAATTCACCGGCTTTATGCAATAATTTCCGGATTGATAGACTAGTTCCAGGATAATATTCGAATGAGCGTGGATCCGATCGATCGGCGCATTCTACGCGCCCTGCAGACGGACAGCCGCCAAACGGTTGCCGAGATCGGGGCGATCGCCGGGCTTTCGCCGTCCGCCTGTCACCGGCGGATACGCAGCCTCGAGCAGGCGGGCGTCATTGCCGGTTATACGGCCCGGCTCGACCGCCGCGCCCTTGGCTATGCCATGGAGTTCTTCGTAGAGGTGGCGCTGCGCTCGCAAAGCGACAAGGCGCTGGAAGCCTTCGAGCGCGCTGTCGAAGCCTCGCCCGAAATCCTCGAATGTCACCTCATGGCGGGCGGTACGGACTACCTGCTGCGGGTCGTCGCAGTGGACGCCGCCGATTTCGAGCGTATTCATCGCGAACGCCTGGCCCGCCTCCCGCACGTCGCGCGGATCCAAAGCCACCTGTCGATTCGCGCCGTACGGCCCTGGGCCGGCTATCCGCCACGCGAGACCTGATTGGCGGTCGCCGACCACAATATGGGCTAAATCCTCCATACCAGTGGCCGTCGCCAGATGGCTGATCTAACAATCGGGCGTCACACGGATTTTGCGCGGGCCCTCGAAGCAGCTATTCTGTCGGCGCCCCATGGACGGCTGCCGCCCATTCGCGCCTCCGGCTGGAGATCTCATGGTCCGTTCGCGATCCCCGAGGAAACGTCTGATCGGCGCCGCGCTCGGCGCTGCCGCGGCCCTGTTCGGCGCCGCCAGCGCAAGAGCCCATCCGCACGTCTTCGTGACGACCGAAACGACTGTCCTCTACGAGAACGGAACGATCGTCGGGCTCAGGCAGAAGTGGTCGTTCGACGATTTCTACACGTCCATGGCCATCCAGGGCCTCGATACGAACAATGATGGCACCTACGACCGCAGCGAGCTCGAAGAGCTTGCCAAGGTCAACATGGAGGGCCTCAAGGAGTTCGAATACTTCACGACAGCACGGCTCTCGGGCGAGAAGCTGAAGTTCGAGGCGCCGAAGGACTTCTGGCTCGAGCACGCCGAGGCGCCGGAGGGCGCGGTCGACGTCACCATGAAGACCGGCGATGCGGCCTTCGAGGGAACAGGCGTCGCGGTGCCTAAGAAGGAAGCCGAGCAGCCCGGCTTTTTCGCGCGCGTCTGGAATTGGTTTTTCGGAAGCTCACAGGATGCTCCGGCAGCAACCGCCGAGAAGCCTGCAGAGCAGCCGAAAGTGCTGAGCCTGCACTTCACGCTGCCGCTCGCCCAGCCCGTCCTGGCCGATGCTCCCGGCTTTAACTTCACGGTCGCCGATCCGAGCTTTTACATTGCCTTCCAGATGGCGGAGAAGGATCCCGTTGTCCTGGGCGCGGGTGCGCCGACAGGCTGCCGGGCAACGATCGGCGAGGTTGCCGATGCCGTGACACCGCCGACGGCGGAGGATGTCGCCAAATCCGCAGCGCAGCCCAATCCCGCCGCCGACCCGAGCAAGCTCGGCGATGCTTTTGCCCAGCAGTTCGGCAGTCAGTCGGTCGGCTTCGGCTCAGCGATGGCGGCCAAGATCACCTGCGGACCACCTTCATGATCGCATCCACTCTCCGACCTTCCGTCGCGATGTGGCGCACATTGGCGTGCGCTTTCCTCTTCATCGCCCTCATCGTGCCGGGCGTGGGTGCGCTGGCGCAGGCGCCGAGTGCGCCACCGGTGACGGCACCGAAGAGCTTCCTGCCGCCCGCCAAGGCCGCCGAGCAGCCGCAGGGGATTTTCGCGCGCACCTATGCGTGGATCATGACCAAGCAATCGGAGATCAACCGTCGCCTTGCGGCTGCCGTGCGCGATATCCGGACGGGCGATCCGTGGTTCGCGACGCTCGTGCTCGCAGGTCTGAGCTTTGCCTATGGCGTGCTCCATGCCGCAGGGCCTGGGCACGGCAAGGCCGTCATCTCGTCCTACGTGCTCGCCAACGAGCAGACGGTTCGGCGCGGCATCGCGCTATCGTTTCTCGCCGCTGCTTTTCAGGGGCTTTCGGCGCTGATTGTCGTCGGCGTTCTGGTCGTGGTCTTGAGCGCGACCGGCATGACAATGAAATCGACCGAAGCCTGGCTCGAGACGCTGAGCTGGGGGCTCGTGGCCGTAGTCGGTGCATGGCTCCTCTACACACAGATCAAGGCTGCATGGCCGAAGCCGGCGGCAACGATCGGCCACGCGCACGCCCGTGGTCATGACCACGGCCATCATCACCATCATGATGGGCACGATCACCATGGCCACGCTCATGGACATGATCACGGACACTCGCACGGTCACGCCCATTCGCACGCACACAACCATCATGATCATGACCACGTGCACGCCGCCGACGGGAGCTGCTGCAGTCACGCTCACATGCCCGATCCGAGCCAGCTTCAGGGCCCGTGGTCATGGCGGCAGGCCTTCGCCATTGCTTTTGCCGTCGGCATCCGTCCCTGCACAGGCGCCATCCTCGTGCTCGTCTTCGCGATCAGCCAGGGGCTGATGTGGGCTGGCGTCTTCGCAACGTTCGCCATGGCCATCGGCACGGCCATCACCGTCTCTTTCCTGGCGGCGCTCGCAGTCGGCTCGCGTGAGCTCGCTATGCGGCTCGGCGGTGGCTCCGAGAGCGTGTGGGGTGCACGCGTGCGCACGGCTGCCGGCATCGGCGGTGCGGGCCTCGTCCTCGGGCTCGGCCTCGTCCTCATGGTCGGCTCGCTGCAGGGCACGAACGTGTTCTGAGGACGCGTTCTGAGGCTGGCTTCAGTCAGCGCCCGTGCTAAGTAAAGTCCCGCCATCATCAACATTCAGCGTGAGGAAGCGCGTCACCATGGCCCTAATCAGACACGAGTCCGCCGGCATTCTCTCCAAGGCCGTCGAGGCGAACGGGTTCGTCTTCACTGCCGGCATCACGGCGAACGACCGCAACAAGGACATCGGCGGCCAGACCAAGGAAATCCTCGCCGAGATCGACCGCATCCTCGCGCTCGCCGGCTCTGACAAGTCGAAGGTCGTGTCGGCTACCATCTGGGTCACCGACATCCGCAACCGCGATGCCATGAACGTCGTCTGGAACGAGTGGACCGGCGGCAAGAACCTGCCCGGCCGCGCCTGCATCGAAGCGCGCCTCGCCGATCCGAAGCTGCTCGTCGAGATCGGCGTCATCGCGATCAAGTAACCGATGATCGTCCGTCGCGAGCTCGAGCCTCTCCTCGCCAATGTGGTGGAGGCAGGGGATATGATCTTCACGGCCGGCTGCATCGCCGACGACGAGAGCCTCGACGTCGGCGGGCAGACGCGGCAGGCACTCGGCGATCTCGACCGCTACCTGTCCCTCTGTGGCAGCGACAAGTCGCACATCCTCCAGGTCGTGATCTGGCTGTCGGATATCCGCTTCCGTGATGCCATGAACACGGTCTGGCTGGAGTGGGTGGACCCGAAGAACCTGCCGGCGCGCGCTTGCGTCGAAGCGCGCATGGCCACGCCCGGCTGTCTCGTCGAGATCATGGCCATTGCCGTCAAGAGTGGCGCGAGCAAGAAGGCACCCGCATGAGCAATGCCCCTTCCGAAGGCCGGCCTGAGCCCGGGCGGCGCAACCAGTACGCCCAGTTCATGCCGGTGCAGACGCGCTGGAAGGACAACGACGTCTACGGCCACGTGAACAATGTCGAGTACTACTCGTACTTCGACACCGTCGTGAACCGGTATCTGATCGATCCCGGCGGCCTCGATTTTCACACCGCGCCGATCGTCGGGATCATGGCCGAGACGATGTGTCGCTTCCATCGTTCGTTCGCCTATCCGGAGGCAATCGATGCTGGCCTCAGGGTCGGCCGACTCGGAAAATCGTCCGTTCGCTACGAAGTCGGACTATTCGGCGAGGGCGAGGATGAAGCCCGCGTGGAAGGCCATCTCGTGCATGTTTTCGTCGAGCGGGCGACCAACAAGCCCGTGCCGATTCCGGCCGGCATCCGCGCGGCACTGGAACGCCTCGTGGTCACCTGATACCCGTGCGAACGGTCAAATATGGCGACCTGATCCTGGAAGCATTCCAACGGAATGCGGTGCACTGTAGCTTCCGCGCCATAGCATCGTCTTGACCAAATCAGGCATGTTCCAAGTGGGCAGATGGAGTCGGTCCGCGCGCTTCGGCCGTTGCGGGCAACTTGCAATGAGCTGGGAAACATCATGAAGCGTACGTGCTTGGTGGCCGCGGGGGCGGCTGTGCTGATTGGGCTCGCCGGAACGCCGGCGCTTGTTCAGGCTCAGGAGACCGGACTTGCCTCGATCCATTCGTGGGTAGCTGTCGGACGCAAGACGTGCATGGAAACGCACACCCACGACGGGAACGGCACCGGCAAGACCAAGAAGGATGCCGAAAAGGCAGCCATCCAGAGCTGGGAGTCGTTCACAGTCTGGGAATACGGCTCACCATGGGGTCGCTACAGCGAGTCGGTAAGCAAGACCGTTAACTGTGATAAGACGACGACCTCGGAGTTCAGTTGCCATGTGAACAGCCGGCCGTGCAAAAGCAGCAGGAGTGTTGGAGTTCGCAAGGCCAAGTCGGGCAAAGCGCCTGCAAAGCCCTAATGCCGTCCGTCGACGGGGAACCCGTTGATCCAGTTTCGCCCCATCCTTCTGGCCCTCGGCCTGATGGTCTGCCTCGTGGCTGTGGCGATGCTGATGCCCATGGCCGTCGACTACGCGGACGGCCATTCAAGCGGGCTCGTGTTTGCCGTCTCGGCGCTCGTCACGCTCTTCATCGGCGTGCTCATGGTGCTCTTTGCCTATGACCGCAAACCGGTCAAGGCGGGACTTCGTGAGGGCTTCCTCCTTACGACGCTCAGCTGGACGCTGGTATCTGCATTCGCGGCAATTCCCTTCATAGGCCTCGGCCTCCCGATTGGCGACGCCTACTTCGAATCCGTCTCGGCGCTGACTGCGACCGGTGCCACAGTCATCGTCAATCTCGACAATCAGCCGCGCGGCATCCTGCTGTGGCGCGCCCTTCTGCAAGGCATCGGCGGCATCGGCATCATCGTGTTCGCCATACTCGTGTTGCCGTTCCTGCGGATCGGCGGGATGCAGCTCTTCCAGACCGAAAGCTCCGATCGCTCGGAGAAGGTCATGCCGCGGACCTACCATCTCGTCTCGGCAATATGCGGCGTTTTCGGATTGCTGCTCGTCGCCTGCACATTCACGTACATGCTGCTCGGCATGACGCCCTTCGACGCCATCTGCCATGCGCTGGCAACCGTCTCGACGGGCGGATTCTCGACTCACGACGCAAGCTTTGGCTACTTCAAATCGCCCGCGCTGGACTGGGCTGCCGTCGTATTCATGATCCTCGGAGCCTTGCCATTCGTCGTGTACATCAAGGCCATGCGCGGCAACAGCGAGATACTATGGCGAGACGCACAGGTGCGCGGGCTGTTCAAACTGCTCGCTGCCACGTCGGTCGTTCTAGCCGTCTATCTCGAGCTCACGCGCGACATCCCTCTTCTTGATGCCGTGCGCCTGGCGACGTTCAACGCGGTATCGATCGTCACCACGACCGGTTTCGTGACCGCCGACTACACGACCTGGGGGCCGTTCGCGATTGGCATCTTCTTCATATTGATGTTCGTCGGCGGGTGCTCAGGATCCACGTCCGGCGGCATCAAGATCTATCGTATTCAGGTTTCCTGGCTGCTCACACGTGCGCACCTTCAGCACCTGATCAGCCCCAATCGCATCGTCACGCTGCTATATAACGGCCGGCGACTGCCTGAAGACGTGCCGTTCTCCGTCGTCGCGTTCCTGGCGCTCTATCTGGCCACCATCGGCCTGTTCACCGTGCTGCTGACCGCTATGGGTCTCGACCTGCTCACGGCGCTTTCGAGCGCCGCGACAGCTGTGTCCAACGTCGGTCCGGGCCTCGGCGAAATCGTCGGCCCGTCGGGCACGTTCGCGACATTGCCGACGGGCGCGAAGTGGGTGCTCTCAGCCGCGATGCTGCTCGGACGCCTCGAGCTGTTCACCGTGCTCGTGCTCTTGCGACCGGAATTCTGGCGGGGCTGAGCATCGCAGCTCCAGCCCCACCAAGCCCTTCCAGATCTCAGCCCGTCACCGGCACGGGTCCTCGCATGCGCTGCATCGAATGAGCGGCGAAGAAGATCAACACGGCGAGGATGACGTTGTATCCGACGTGCAGCCCAAGCGCGGGCAGCAGTGGGATATAGCCCGAAACATCGATACCGATGATCGGCTTCAGCATGGCCGCAACAATGGTCGGCAGAACCATCAAGACGCCCGCAATCGCGAAGAGTGCCGTCTCGGTGCCGTTCGTGCGCGTGCGATAGTAGCGCTGGAAGGCAAATGCGAGCAGCGCGATGCCGGCGCCCGTCTCGAGGGTGATCTCGAGAACATCGAACCAGTTGCCATCCCGCGGCACCTTCATCAGAAGCCCTATCCCGAGCGGATCGAGCACGAACACGAACGGCACGAGGAATGCCGGCATCGTGTACTTCCACGACTGTAGCGTCGTCTTATAGGGATTGCCGCCGGTGATGGCCGCGGCCGCGAAAGGTGACAGCGCCGTCGGCGGCGAGACCTCCGAGAGCACGGCATAGTAGAAGATGAACATGTGCGCGGCGAAGTCGGGGACGCCGAGCTTGATGAGGGCCGGCGCGGCGATCACCGCGCAGAGGATGTAGGACGCCGTCACCGGCACGGCGAGACCGACGATCCAGACGATCAACGACGTGTAGATCGCCGTGAGGATCAGGCTGCCGCCGGCATACGTGATGATGATATCGGCAAACTTCTGCGCGAGCCCGGTGAGCGTGACGCTGCCGACGATGATGCCTGCGGCCGCGCAGGTCGGCGCAACATTGAGGACGCCGGTCGTCCCTTCCTGGAGGGCCTTGGCGAGCTTGCGCGGCCAGAGCGCCGTGTCCCAGCGGAAGTAGCTGACCAGGATCGCCATCATGGTCGCCCAGAAGACGGAGAGCACGGGCGAGAAGCCCATGAGCATGAACACGACGATCGAGATCAGCGAGCCGAAGTGGAACCAGTAGCCCTTCGTGAGCCTCCAGAGCGTCCCCTTCTCGACCATCAGGTCACTGCCGGCCGCGCCATACTTCTTGGCGTCGAGCTCGACCATTACGAAGATGCCGAAGTAGTAGAGCAGCGTCGGGATGATCGCCATCCAGATGACCTCGATGTACGAGATCTTGAGGTATTCGGCGATCAGGAAGGCCGCGGCACCGAGCACGGGCGGCGAGATGATCGCGCCGAGACCGCCCGCTGCTAGCAGGCCGCCGGCCGCATTCTTCTCGTAGCCGGCCTTGGCGAGCATGGGATGCGCGACAGTCCCGATCGTCACCGTCGTCGCGACGCCGGAGCCCGATGGTCCGCCCATGAGGAAGGACGACAGCACGACCGCGCGGCCGGCTGAGTTGCGCCGTCCGCCCATGGCCGCGAACGAGAAGTCGATGAAAAACTTGCCGGCGCCCGAGGCCTGCAAGATGGCACCGAAGATCGTGAAGAGAATAATCAGGCTCGACGAGACGTCGACGGCTGAGCCGAAGATGCCTTCGAGCGTCATGTAGAGATGTGCAACGAGGCGGTCGACGTCGTAGCCGCGGTGCGTCCATGGCGCCGGCAGATACTTGCCGAAGATGACGTAGAGCATGAAGGAGATCGCGACGATCGGCATGATGATGCCGGTCGTCCGCCGCGTCGCCTCGAGTACGAGTGCGATAAAGAGAACGCCGACCCAAACTTGGACAGGCGTTGGCGCCGTGGCGTAGTCGCCGAAATCCGCGCCTTGCGCGAGTATGTAAATTACGGTCCCGGCAGCGGCAGCGGCGAAGATCCAGTCCCACCAGCGGATCTGGTCGCGATAGCGGGCGGCGATCGGAAACAGCAGGAAGACAAGAACGAGCACGATGCCGACATGGCCTGGGCGCAGGATGTGCGTCGGCACGATGTCGTAGGCCGCGTAGAGATGGAACAGCGTCGAGGCGATGGCGATGCCGGTGATGAAGTAGCCGACCCAGCCGCCTACGCGATTGACCGCACCCTCCTCCTCTTCGATGTACTTCTCGACGGCCTTGCGCGCGTCCTCGCTCAGCTCACCGGCATTCGCCGCCGAGACCGACGAAACGCTCCCCTGTTCCTGGCTCATTGAGTGCTCCTTCCCGGATGCTCAGAGGCGTCGTTGCGCGCCGGCTCTTATAGGCAAAGCCGCCGGAGCATGAAGCGCCGGCGGCTTTTCATTTTGTAGACGAGACGAGGTCAGTCGACCTTGATGCCCTTCTCGGCGAAATACTTGAGCGCGCCGGGATGGAACGGGACGCCCGCCTTGGCCTGGGTCTGGTTCTCGACCTTGATGTTCAAGGCTTCCTTGTGCGTAAGCGCCAGCTCTTCGCGCTTCTCCAGCATCAGCTTGGTAAGCTGATAGGCGAGATCAGCCGGCATGCTCGCGTTGACCGCCATGATGTTCCAGACGGCCACGTTCTTGTTGTCGGTCTCCTGCCCGCCGTAAGTACCCTTCGGGATGACGGTCGCCGAGTAGATCTTGCCGTACTTGGCCACCATCTTGTCGACGTTCTGCGCGATGTCGATCAAGCGGATTTTCACGCCGGGCGTTGCGCCAAGGTCCGTCACCGCGGCAGTCGGCAGTCCTCCGACCCAGAAGAAGGCGTCGATCTTCTTATCCTTGATCGCGTTGACGCTCTCGGCGACGCCGAGACGCTCACGCTTCATGTCCTTGTCCTTGTCGAGGCCGGCCGCCTCGATGACGCGGAATGCGAACACCTCGGTGGCGCTGCCCGGCGAGCCGGTCGAAACGCGCTTGCCCTTGATGTCCTCGATCTTGGTGATGCCGGTGCCGTCGATGGTCACGACGTGCATGTGGTTCGGGTACATGACGGTGAGTGCCTGGATCGGCAGCTTGCCGCTCGTAAACTTGTCGGTACCGTTGATGGCATCCCACGATGCATCCACCTGAGCGAATGCGATGTCCGCGCGGCCCGAGCCGATGAGCTGCAGATTGGCGACCGAACCGCCCGTCACTTCCGCGGCAGCCGTCGTGTTCGGGATGTTCTTGCCGATGATGCTGGCGAAGCCGCCACCGAGCGGATAGTAAACGCCGCCGGTTCCGCCCGTAGTAATCGAAAGCTGCTTGGTCTGCGCAACAGCCGCCGCCACGCTGAATGCCACGGCAACACCCGCCGTGAGCGCAAGTAGACGCTTCATTAGAACCTTCCTCCCAATAGACAAGACTTCGAGGCACCTCAGCTCGCCGGCACGCCGCCCTTCCACGTTCGTGCCGCTCTGAACAAAAGGCTGTGGGGCTGTCTAACGGACAACCGCCCTTAAAACCAAGCAGTAATCTGCGTTCAAGTTACTTTTCTGCAATCAGGTCTCGAAACGGCCGGATGTGCCGAGAAAACCAGCAGAATCGCCCATCGACCGCGGCGAGGGCGAGGGCCAAAAATAATCGCGGCCGCCCTCCTGTCGGAGTGGCGGCCGGCTGTTGTGAATTTGCTGCGCGGAGACCGTGAGCCCGGGACTACTTCCACTCGACCTTGACGATCTCGTAGGACTTTGAGCCCTTGGGCGTCGTCACCTCGACGTTCTCGCCCTTGCCCTTGCCGATGAGCGCGCGCGCGATCGGCGAGCTGATCGACACCTTGCCCTCGCGGACGTCAGCTTCCGTCTCGCCGACGATCTTGTATTTGACCTTCTCGTCGGTGTCCTCGTCGATGAGGCTGACGGTTGCGCCGAACTTGATCTTGTCGCCGGACATTTTGGTCGTATCGATGACCTCGGCGCGCGAGAGCTTGTCCTCGAGGTCGGCGACCCTGGACTCATTCAGCCCCTGGGCCTCCTTGGCCGCGTGGTACTCCGCGTTCTCGCTCAAGTCTCCGTGCGCGCGTGCCTCGGCGATGGCCTGGATAATCCGTGGACGTTCCACCGCTTTGAGGCGGTGCAGCTCCGTCTCGAGCTTCTGGAAGCCCTCGGTCGTCATCGGAACCTTTTCCATCGCCATATCCAAGTCTCCCAACCGGCCCGGCACCTAGCCGATACCGCCGAATCAGTCGCAACAATCCACGGGAATAACGCCAGCTTCCCCCGTCCGGACCCCCTTGGCAAGGGCCTCAGGCGGTGCGGCTAATATAGGCCTGAAGTGGCGCTACTTTAAGGTGACCGCGTCGCAGGGCCTTAATGGCACCGGTTACGGCGATCGCTCCTGCAAGAGTCGTACAATAGGGAATGCGGTTGAGCAAGGCCGTGCGCCGGATGTCCTTGGAGTCGGCCAGCGCCTTGGCACCCTCGGTTGTATTGAAAACGAGGTCCACGTCCCCATTCTTCATGGCGTCGACGATGTGCGGGCGGCCTTCCAGAACCTTGTTCACGTGTTCGCAGGGAATGCCGTGCTGCTCGAGGTGACGCTTGGTGCCCCGCGTCGCGAGAATGCGGAAGCCCATATCGACGAGTTCCCGCATGGCGCCCAGAATGCCGTCCTTGTCCGCTTCCTTGAGCGACACGAAGACCGTGCCCTTGTCGGGCAGGGACTGGCCGGCGCCGAGCTGGCTCTTGGCAAAGGCGAGCCCGAAATCCGTATCGATGCCCATGACCTCGCCCGTCGAGCGCATCTCCGGTCCTAGGATGGGGTCCACGCCAGGGAAGCGGGCAAAGGGGAACACCGCTTCCTTGACCGCGATGTGATCGAGCTTGCGCGGCTTGAGGCCGAAGCTCTTGAGCGACGCCCCGCCCATGATCCGCGCCGCGATGCTCGCGACCGGAAGCCCGATGGCCTTGGCGACGAACGGCACCGTACGGCTCGCCCGCGGGTTCACCTCGATGACGTAGATCTCTTTGCCTTTGATCGCGTACTGGACGTTCATGAGCCCGACCACGTTAAGCGCCAACGCCAGGTCGCGGGTCTGCTTCTCGAGGCGGATGACGATGGCGCTGTCGAGCGAGTGGACCGGAAGCGAGCAGGCTGAGTCGCCGGAGTGAACGCCCGCCTCCTCGATATGTTCCATGATGCCGGCAACGAACGTGTCCTTGCCGTCGCTCAGGCAATCCACATCGACCTCGATCGCGCCTGAGAGATAGCGGTCGATGAGCAGTGGCCGGCTCTCGGAGACGATGAGCTCGGAGGGCCGGTCGAGCGTCGCGGAGAGACGCTGGATGTAGCGGTCCACCTCGCCGCCATCGGCGACGATCTCCATGGCGCGGCCACCGAGCACGTAGGACGGCCGGATCACTATCGGATAGCCGATGCCGTCGGCGACAGCGCGGGCCTCGGAGGGCGAGCGCGCGATGCCGCTCTCGGGCTGCTTGAGCCCGAGCTTGTCGATGAGGGCCTTGAAGCGATCGCGGTCCTCAGCGAGATCGATCGCATCGGGCGACGTACCGAGGATCGGCACGCCGGCATCTTCGAGCGCCTGCGCGAGCTTCAGCGGTGTCTGGCCACCGAACTGGACGATCACGCCCGCGAGCGTGCCGTTCGACTGCTCGACGCGGATAATCTCGAGCACATCCTCGGCGGTGAGCGGCTCGAAGTAGAGCCGGTCCGAGGTGTCATAGTCCGTCGAGACGGTTTCCGGGTTGCAGTTGACCATGATGGTCTCGAAGCCGGCATCCGTGAGCGCAAAGCAGGCGTGGCAGCAGCAGTAATCGAACTCGATGCCTTGGCCAATGCGGTTCGGCCCACCGCCGAGAATCACGATCTTCTTCTTGTCCGTCGGATAGGCTTCGCAGACGGGTGCATCGAACAGCCCGCGCTCGTAGGTCGAGTACATGTAGGGCGTCGGCGAGGCGAACTCGGCAGCGCAGGTGTCGATACGCTTGAAGACCGGCACGAGGCCGAGCTTCTTCCTCAGCGCGCGCACGTCCGCTTCCTTCTTGCGCGCAAGCTTCGCTAGCCGCGCGTCCGAGAAGCCCATGGCCTTGAGGTCGCGCAGCGCCTCCACGTTCTCCGGAAGCCCGTGCGCGATGACGCGAGCCTCCTCGTCGATGATCTCCTGCATACGCGCGAGGAACCACGGGTCGATGCGGCAGGAGGCATAGATCTGCTCGTGGTCGACGCCCATGCGCATGGCCTGCGCGACTTTCAAAAGGCGATCCGGTGTCGGATGGGCGAGCGCGGCCCGCACGACGTTCTTGTCGTCGCTGCCGCCCAGCCCCTCGAATGTCACGTCATCGAGGCCGGTGAGGCCGGTTTCGAGGCCGCGCAGGGCCTTCTGCAGGCTCTCGCCGAAGGTGCGGCCGATGGCCATGACCTCGCCAACGGACTTCATCGCGGTCGTCAGCGTGGGATCGGCACCCGGGAACTTCTCGAAGGCAAAGCGCGGGATCTTCGTGACCACGTAGTCGATGGTCGGCTCGAAGGAAGCAGGCGTGGCGCCGCCGGTTATATCGTTCTCCAGCTCGTCGAGCGTGTAGCCGACAGCGAGCTTGGCCGCAATTTTTGCAATCGGAAAGCCCGTGGCCTTGGATGCCAGCGCGGACGAGCGCGACACGCGCGGGTTCATCTCGATGACGACGAGGCGCCCGTCGTCCGGATTCACGGCGAACTGCACGTTCGAGCCGCCCGTCTCCACCCCGATCTCGCGTAGTACCGCGATCGAGGCATTGCGCATGATCTGGTATTCTTTGTCCGTAAGCGTGAGCGCCGGGGCGACGGTGATCGAGTCCCCCGTATGCACGCCCATGGGGTCGACGTTCTCGATGGAGCAGATGATGATGCAGTTGTCCGCCTTGTCGCGGACGACCTCCATCTCGTACTCCTTCCAACCGAGCAGGCTCTCGTCGATGAGGATCTGCCCGACCGGCGAGGCATCGATGCCCGAGCGGGCGATCTGCTCGAACTCTTCCCGGTTGTAGGCGACGCCGCCGCCCGTGCCGCCGAGCGTGAAGGCGGGACGGATGATGGCAGGCAAGCCGATGGTATCCAGAAGCCGCATGGCTTCGGCGTGGCCAGTCGCCGTGTCGTACCTGACGATATTGCCTTCCGCGTCACGGATCGGCGGCGAGGACGCAATGGCTGCGCGCGGGCTTTCCAGGCCGATACGGTCCATGGCCTCGCGGAAAAGCTTGCGGTCCTCTGCCTTGTCGATGGCCTCTGCGCGCGCGCCGATCATCTCGACGCCGAACTTTTCGAGCACGCCCATCCTGGCGAGCGCCAGTGCGGTGTTGAGTGCCGTCTGTCCGCCCATGGTCGGGAGCAGAGCGTCGGGCCGCTCTTTCTCGATGATCATGGCGACGATCTCGGGCGTGATCGGCTCGATATAGGTCGCGTCTGCCAGATCCGGGTCCGTCATAATCGTCGCCGGATTGGAATTGACGAGGATAATGCGGTAGCCCTCGGCCCGGAGCGCCTTGCACGCCTGGGTCCCCGAGTAATCGAATTCGCAGGCTTGGCCGATGACGATCGGGCCGGCACCAATGATGAGAATCGATTTGATGTCTGTACGCTTGGGCATGGGGCCGCTTTCTATTGCAGCCGCTCACGCTTGGCTATAGGCCGCGGCAAAGAGGCGGGGAGAGGCCGCCAGGGAAGTTTCCCGTCGTGCCCTCCGCGCACCGCCGAGGCGCCCGCTGGCGGCTCATCAGCCTTGACGGTGCGGCCCTGACCGCGCTCCCATGAGGCGTGCAATATCAATCCCGGACGGGCCGCCCCAACCGCCGGCACTGGCGGGATGAACAGGAACAACGAGGAAACAACCAGGAGACGAGCATGCAGATCAAGTTCCACCACGTAAATCTGTGCACCAAGGACGTCCCTGGTCTCGATGCGTTCTACCGGGATGTGATGGAGATGAAGACCGAGCCCGGACTCGCGGGAAATCGGGACAAGGAGCAGGGCTACGCCGGAAACGTGTCTTTCCTCTCGGATGGGCGCAATGAGGCGACCCAGTTCCACCTCGCCGAGCAGGATCTCAAGATCGGCTTCAAGACCGGGCAGGCCGTCAATCCGCTGGAGAGGGGCCATCTTGCCTTCCGCACGGACGACATCGCGGCCTTCAAGAAACGCCTGGAAGCGAAGGGGATCCCCTACTCGGATTTTGGCGCCTGGGCCATGAAGGGCTGGGAGCAGATCTTCTTCTATGACCCGGCCGGCAACATCATCGAGGTCCACCAGGTCCGCGAATGAGCGAGAGGAACGACCTCCTTTTCGTCTACGGCACTCTGCTGACGCGGGCGCGCGGTGAGCTTGGGGCGGACATGCGGGCCCGCCTCAAGAAGGTAAGCACCAGTCTCGGCGAGGCGACCATTCCTGGTCGCCTCTTCGATCTCGGCACATTCCCGGTCATGATCGCGGCCGCCCAGCCATCGGACGTCGTCCAGGGCGAGGTTCTGCGTCTCGACGATGCCGAGAGCATCTTCGTCTGGCTCGATCCTTATGAGGGCATCACGCCCGGCCATCGGCGCCAAGGCGAGTACGAGCGCGTGCGGCGGACCGTGCGGCTGCAGAGCGGCGAGACGCTGGAGACCTGGGTGTATCTCTACGTCGCGGATACCGCACACTTGCCGCGGATCACCAGTGGTCGATGGGACAAGTAAGAAGCTGACAGTGTCTCAGCTCAGATGGGCCCGTGCACTGGCCAGCACGCGGTCGAACTCGGCATCCAGCGCAGCATTCGTCCCCCGGCATCCCAATGCGATCTGCTCGGCAAAGTCGAGATAGTCACGGCGGCGCTGGCGCGTCCAGCTCGTCGGCGGATTGGCCTCGGTGTCGGCGACATTGCAGATCTTGTCGGCAAGCTTGATGAGCTTGGCGCGCGGCGTGAGCAGAGGTGCGTGCTCGATCTCCAGGCGTTTTCTTTCCATGGAGGTGAGCGAGCGATCGTCCGTCACCTCGAGCACCAGCGATGCGACCGTCGGACCGAATTGCTGCTCGATCTCCTCGGCGGTGGTCTCGGTATCCTCGATCGTGTCGTGCAGAATGGCCGCAACCAGGACCTCGATGTCATGCACGCCGCCGATGCGCGCGATGCGCTCCGCGACTTCGAGGGGATGATTGATGTAGGGCGTCACGCGCTCGCCCTTACGCCGCTGATCGCGATGACGCTCGGCAGAGAACGTCGCCGCGGCCAGAAGTTGTGTGACCGATGAATTTTCGGCGCTCATCGCGATTTTCGTCATCTCCTCTCAGGTCGGAGCAAGCTTCGCCAGATCGGGAATGGGCCGCACCGTGTCCGGATTCCCGGCCAGCACCTGCTCCAGCGCGTGGGCGACTTCGAGCACCATGGCATCTGAACCATTCGGGCCGGCCACCTGAATGCCGAAAGGCATCCCCAGATGATCAACGCCGCAGGGGATGACAGCGACAGCAGGAAGCGCGGTGGTCAGGGCGTAAGCGATTGCGAGCCAGCGCATGTACGTCGGCATCTTCTCGCCGTTGATCGTGTCCACATAGAGCTGCGCGTGCGGGAAGGGCGACACCGCCGCTGCCGGACAGATCAGAACGTCGACCTCATCGAAGAATTCGAGATAGCGCTTGTAGATCTTGGTCTGCTCGACATTGGCCCAGGAAACATCGCCGAGCGAATACTTCAAGCCGCGCTCGGTATTGTCGATGACATTGGGGCCGAGCAGATCGCGATGCTTTTCGAGCCGCTCGCGATGCGCCGCCACGAAATTCACACCGCGCAGGATCTCGAAGGCCTCGTGCACGTTCGTGAAGTCGGGATGGCGGTTGCTCGTCTCGGCAAAAACCGAGCGGAATGTACGCGTGCGCTGCTCGAAGAGCGCGGCAATGTCGGCATCCACGGGAGCGCAGCCGAGATCCGTCGAGAAGGCCGCACGGATCGAGCCCAGATCGATGTTGCCGAGCGTTTCGGGCAGTTCCTCGCTGCCGCTCCCGGCAAAGGGATCGATCTTGTCGCCGTCGGCCTGCGCCTTGAGCAGCAGATGAAGATCCTCGATCGTGCGCCCCATGGGGCCGGTGACCGGAAACGGACTGAGCGAGACAGGGCGCTCCGATGGCACGAGGCCAGGAGAAGGCCTGAACCCGGCAACGCCACAGAAAGCCGCGGGCGTCCTGAGACTGCCGCCGTAGTCGGAGCCCGTCGCGATCGGCACTTGGCCGACCGCGAGCGCCGCCGCCGAGCCGCCCGACGAGCCCGCGGACGTCTTCTCAGGATCGAAGGGATTGCCGGTCGCGCCATAAACCTTGTTCTTGGTGTTGGCACCGGCGCCGAACTCGGGCGTGTTGGTCTTGCCGACAATGATGGCGCCTTCCGCGCGCACGCGCGCCACCATCACGCTGTCCTTCTTCGGCACGTTGTCCTTGTAGATCAGGCTGCCGTAGGTGGTCTTGAGGCCTGCCGTGTCCGACAGATCCTTCACGCCGAGAGGTAGCCCGTGCAGAAGCCCGAGATCGTCGCCACGCATGACGGCCTTCTCGGCATCACGCGCAGCCTTGCGCGCGGCCTTCTCGTCGAGCGCAACCATGGCGTTGATCGCGCCGTCGGTCGCGCGGATGCGCATGAGGCAACTGTCAAGAAGCTCGAGCGGCGAGATCTTCTTGCGGCCGATGAGGCGGCGCAACTCCACCGCCGAAAGATCACATAGCTCCGTCATGGCCGATAACCTGTCTGTTTGTCGCCGAGATCCCAATAGATGCCCGTCACGTGCCGCATTCCTTCCCGCATGAGTGGCATCAGGATGTGCTCGTCGGGCGCGTGCTGTGAGCAGCCGGCATAGCTCAACGGCAGCCACACGCACGGCATGCCGATGATGTACTGCAGCATGTACGTCATGTTGGAGCCGCCACCGTTCGGCAGGATTCCGCAAGGCTGGTTGGAGTTGCGCTCGACCGCGCCCTTGACCCACTGCGGCCAGGCATGGCGGTGATCCGTGCGGCTCGCATAGAAGCGGCCATTGTTGCTCGCAGGCGGCGGCTCGACCTTCACATTCGTGAAGCCCTTCGCATCGAGATGGCGCCGGAGATTGCTCTCGATCGCGTTCTCGTCCGTGCCGACGACATAGCGCAGCGCGCAGACGGCACTCGCCTTGGGCGGCACGGCATTGACGGGCTTAGCCGGATTGCCGGTCTCGAAGGCCAATACTTCGAAGGAGTTGAAGGCCGAGATCTTCTCGATGCGCGTGAGGCCCGGCTCGCCCCAATAGTCATCCACCTTCGGCGAGCGCGGTCCACCATCGCGGTCGATGCCCGTCAGCACTTCGCGCACGTGCCCGGGAATCTCCGGCCGCCAGCCATCGACCTGGATGCGGCCGTGCTCATCGATGATGCTCGCGATGGCGTGTGCGAGAATGACGCCCGGGTTGGCGAGCAGCCCGCCCCAGTTTCCGGAGTGATGGCCGCCCTCGCGCAGATCGACGCTCAAGGTGAAGTTGCAGCACCCGCGGTTGCCGAGTGTGACGTTCGGCTTGCCGATCTCCGTGCGCGGCCCGTCAGACGCGAGGAAGCCATCCGCCGCGAAGTCCGCCTTGTTGGCCTCGATGATGTCCTTGAGGCCCTTCGATCCATTCTCCTCGCCTGTCTCGATGAGGAACTTGTGATTGAAGCCGAGCTTGCCGCCGCGCGCCTTCATGACCTCGCGCAGTGCCGCAACATGGACGAGCGTCTGGCCCTTGTTGTCGGCGACGCCGCGGCCATACACGCGCTCGCCCTCGAAGGAGAGCTTCCAGGGATCACGGCCGTTCGCCCAGCGCCCCTCCATACCCAGCACGACATCGCCGTGGCCATAGGCAATGATGGTCGGGAGGTTCGGATCCTCGATGCGCGTCGCGAGCAGCACCGGTCCGCAGCCGGGAAGCGGATTGGAGTAGATCTTGATCGTGTAGCCGAGCGCTTCGAACTCGGGACTGATCACGGTCTCGAGGTACGCGCCGAGCACGCCGAGGCGATCCGGATTCTGGCTCTCGGTCGGCACGGCCACCCAGCGCGCGAGATCGGCGAAATAGCCGTTCGGCTGATCATCGAAATACTCGAGGGCTCGGGCGACAGCCGTTTCTCGTGTCATGATCGATCCCCTGGCCCGGGCCGGGCGAATGCGCGGGCGCTGTTTGATTTGTGCGGGACGTTAGAGCAAGAAAGGGCCAACCCCAAGGGGCGTGCGTGCATGGCTGGGGCGATCGGCCGGCGTCGCCTGCCGCGAGGAGTAAGTCTATGTGCTCACGCTATAATCTTACTACGCCACTGGAGGCCGTACGAACCTATTTTAGGGTTACGAACGGCGAACCCTACCCACCCCGCTACAACATTGCGCCGACCCAGCCGGTCCTGATCGTCCGCCTGAACGAGGTCCGCAACCGCGAGATGACTCTCGTTCGCTGGGGGCTCATTCCCTCCTGGGCCAAAGATCCGACCCGCCTCTCTCTCATGATCAACGCCCGGGCCGAGAGCGCAGCCGAGAAGGCCTCCTTCCGCGGCGCCATGCGCCACCGTCGCTGCCTCGTTCCGGCCAACGGCTACTACGAATGGACTGGCAAATCCGGCGCACGCCAGCCGCATCTCATCCGGCGGCCCGACGGCGGCCTCATGGCACTTGCGGGGCTTTGGGAGAGCTGGCTCGGCGCCGATGGCAGCGAGATCGACACCATGGCCATTCTGACCGTCGCCGCCAACGAGAGCACGTCGTCCATTCATGACCGGATGCCGGCTATCCTTAGCCCCGAGCACTTCGATGCTTGGCTCGATACGCGTGGCTTCAATGCCGAGAAGGCCGTGGAGATGCTGCGCCCTGCGCCGGCGGAGCTGCTCGAGCACGTGCCCGTCGATCCTCGTCTCAACAATGCGCGCAACGAGGGACCAGATCTTATCGTGCCTTATCGAGACACGCTGCTCTAGATCTTACCGCGCCGATCAGCACTGCCACTGGAATTCGGCGGTCTTGAAACCGGCATGGATCTGACGCAGCACGAGCAAGCACTCGCGATCGCCAACATAAGCTTCGGCTCTCTCGCCGATCGCCAGCGGCTTGTCCTCACCCTGGATACGCACGCCTACAAGGTCGCGGCGACCACGGAAGGGGGATGCAACGAAGGTGACGAGGGCGCTGGCGCGACCGACCTGGAACTCGTGGCTCGTTCCCTTTTCAAGAGTGAGAACTTCCGCCTGCGGCGCCTTCTCCGGCAGTACGACGGCTTCGCGCGCTCGGTCCTGCGGCGGATCGCCGAAAGCCGCGCCACACAGAAGCTGGAAATCCGCGCCCCGCGTTTTCGCATGGATTTCGCGAAGGAAGATGCCGCACACCTCGCCCGGCCGGCTCAGATGCACGAACTGGCCCACGCCGAGACTCGCGGTCATTCCGTTCACGCGGACGCCAACCAGATCCCGGCGCCCTCCATGCGGCGTACCGATCATGGAGAACAGCACGCGGCCGTCGAGCAGATCGAGGGAGTTGTTGCCGGTGAGCGTCCATGGGTCGCTCGGCAGGGAGCCGGGCTGTGGCGAACTCGCGCGCGCGTCGGGAGGCGACGGTGCGAGCAATGACGGCGTCGCAGCGGACTGACTGCTCTGCAGCCCCTGCAAGCGTTCCTTCGCGAGCTCGGCATAGAACGAATTGCCGAAGCGCGCGATGAAGGCCTGAAGCACGGCAGAACTCGTGCTCTCCTTGGCAGCGGCCCAGGCCTCGGCGGCCTCATCGCGCGGCGCTGCTGCCGTCGGCGGTGCAGCCGAGGGCCCCGATGGCACTTGCGCAGTCGGATTGAAGTAGAAGCGGCCTGTCAGCGAGGAGTGCTCCCAAGGTACCTGCTTGTTGCCCGTCGCCTTCATGACATCATTGCGCACGCCAATGAGGAGTGTGCCGAGATCGTCGCTCGACGCGCGCATGTTGCGCACCAGCGCCCCCGCAAAGGGCGAATTCCGTCCGCCACCGTCGAGCGCGACATTGCCGGGCTGCGTAGAGAAGCTGATCAGCGTGCCGATACCCGCTTCCACACTCGCGAGGCCGTGACCGATGCTCGTGGAGCGCGTGCCCATAGAGCGTGCGAGATTCCGCGCGAGCGGGTTGTCGCGGCACGCATCGAGGAAGAGGATGTTGGTGCGCGCCTGGCTCTCCATGGTGCGCTGGATGAGATCGAGGCGGACCATCTCGAAGTCGAGCGCTGCAGCGGCAGCGAGCTCGGCATCGACGGGAACGAGGTAGTTCTGTCCCTGAACCTGGAGGGCGTGACCGGCGTAGAAGAACACGCCGACCTCGGCATTCTGCAGCGCGTTCGCAAAAGCCCGGACTGTGCGATCGAACGCGGGCTTGTCGAGGTCATAGCCTTCGACGATCTCGAAGCCGAAACTCGCGAGCGCGGCCGCAACATCGCCGGCATCGTTCTTGGGATTGGCCAGCGTTGCCGTATGGGTGTAGGCGGAATTGCCGATCACAAGGGCAACGCGCTTTTGCGCGCTGGCCACCTCGGTCCAACAGAAGATGGCGACGACAAAGACGAGCCATGCGTGCAGCAATGAGCGCATTTCAAAATGCCCCTGCTCAAAAACATTAAACGAACCAGCGCGGACACGCGGGCTTTGAATCAAACGAGCGGCAACTAAAGCAACGGACTGACATTCACCTCAACTCGCAGCTAGTCAGGGAGTGAATTTCAAGTCCAAAGTTGCTTTAGAACACAATGTCTCTAAAGCGTCTTTGGACCTAGATGCGACTTTGAGACCGGCCCAGGCGTGGGTCGCATCTAAGGTCCGACGCTTTAGACTTCGCCGCGCTCGAACCGCCGCGAGAAATCCGTCTGTCCGCCCGAAGCGAGAATACGCGCCTGCTCGATCCAGTTCTCGCGCTCGATGCGCCCCTTGAACTCGAGCTTGGCGTTGACTGTGCTCACGTCATCGGCCGTCCAGTTGGCGATCTGCTCGTATGTGGAGACGCCCATGGCGTTGAGCTTGCGCTCGATCAGCAGACCAATGCCGCGAATGCGCTTGAGGTCGTCCGGTGCTGCGGATGGTGCAGCTGCCATGCTGTCCGGCGCGCGGAAGGCCTCCGAGCGCACGGAGCGCATACCTGAAAGATCCGGCGCGCGCTCGGCAACGTCATCTTCAATAACCGCGGGCTCAGGCTCCGCAACCGGCGCAGGTAGCGGCGGAGGCTCGGGCGCAGCCTCTGCGACGACGATCGCGGGCGGAATCTCGTGCGAGGGTAGCGCTGCCGCGACAGGCATCACGGTCACTGGTGGCGGAGGGCCGCCACGCTCATCGAAGGTGCGCGAATAGGCCGTAGCACCGCCCTTGGCCAGGATCTGTGCCTGCTCGATCCAGTTCTCGCGTCTCACTCGACCACTGAAGCCGAACAATCCCTCGACGCGCTGGACGTCCTCGGCACTCCAACCGGCGATCTGCGAGTAGCGCGTAATCTCGTGCGCGTTGAGCACGTCCTCGATCTCGGCACTGATGCCACCAATGCGTTGGAGATTGTCCCGATCGCTGACCTTGGCCGGCACGGCCGCAGGCGGTGGCGCCGCTGGCTGCGGCTCGGCGAATGCAGCGCGCGCAGGAACCTCCGGACCGCGATCGGGCGGTGCCGGCGCGTCGACGGGCGCCTCTGTTCTGATGGCATCGCTCACAAGGCCGGTCGCGTAGGACGTCGCGCCACCGCGGGCGAGAATCTGCGCCTGCTCGATCCAGTTCTCGCGTTCGATGCGGCCGCTGAAACCGAGCAACTCGCTGGCTGTGCGGACATCGTCGCCGGTCCAACCGGCAATGTCGGCATACTGGCTCACGCCGAGTTCGTTGAGCTTCGCAGCCAGCTCCGCATCGATCGCGCGGATACGCGTGAGATCGTCGCCGGCGACAGGCGCCGGCTCGGGCGCAACGGGCGGCGTCGGCACAGCCATACGCTCCGCCACAGCAGCGGCAACGGCGGCTGCCGCGGAGAGAGGCGGCTCGACAGTAGTTGCCGGCGGCGCTTCCCGCACTGGCAGCGGCTCCCGCCGCGCGGGAGGGGGTGGGGGCTCGACAGGCGGTTCGACGGGCACAACGTCGTCCGGCGTATCGGTGTCGGCGCGGCGGAAGGCCTTCGGGGGGGCAGCGCCGGGCATCGGCCGCGAGACCGGCGCCGGAGGCTCAACCTCGACAGCCGGCGTGGCAGCCACACGAGCAACTTCGCGCACGGGCGGCGGCGCCATGGGGACAGGTGCGGCGGCCTCGAAAGCGGGCTCTGGAGCGATCGCAGGGCCGGCACCGACCAGCTTGCGGGCCAGACATCCGACGATGCAGCCCGCGAAATACGCGATCGTCAGAAGGAGCATCGTCTGCCACGTCAGCGCGATCATTCAAATGCACTCCGAACCACGATCCTCGATCGGCTCATGACGTCAACGATCCTCGCGTCGGCGGCAGCTACCCCAGCCGACGAGAACACCGAACACGAAGGCGCAGACGACGTAGAAGACCATGTGCTGCAGCAGGTAATCCATCTGCGGATCCTCGTTGCGAAATCACTTCGGCTTGACGGTGAACTCGATGCGGCGATTGCGAGCCATGTTTTCCGGCGTATCGTTGGGTACGACAGGTTGCGAGGCGCCGTAACCGACAGCCTTCATGCGCTGAGCCGGCACGCCCCGCTCGGCGAGGTAGTCGGCAACGGCTTGGGCACGTCGCTCGGAGAGCGGCTGGTTGCGCTCATCGGCACCTTCGGAGTCGGTGTGCCCCTCGATCTCGATCATGACATCAGGACAGGCTTCGGCAGCCTGCGCGAGGCGGCGCAGCGTCGGCAGACTGCGCCGGTCGAGCACGGCGCTTGCACGCGAAAACAGGATCACGCCTTCATTGGAAACCGTGCGGAGCGCCTTCTGGCACGCCTCGGCCTCGGCATCTTTGCGCGCCTGCTCCTCGATCTCCTTGAGCGCCTGAGCCTGACGCGCTTTGCGCGCAGCCTCCTCAGCCTGTCGCCGCGTCTCGGACTCGGCACGCTGCCGGGCTTCGGCTTCAGCACGCTCGCGCGCCGCGATCTCAGCTGCGCGCTGCGCTTCCTCGGCCGCACGCCTTCGACGCTCCTCCTCAACGCGCTGACGAGCTTCGAGGTCGGCGCGGGTCTGCGCTGCGGCTGCTTCCGCTGCCCGTCGCGCATCCTCCTCCGCCTGTCGACGGGCCTCGGCCTCGGCCGCCGCTGCGCGCTTCCTCGCGCTTTCCTCGGCCGTGCGCCGTGCCAGCTCCTCTGAAGCGATCACCGCATCGGAGCGAACGGCAATTGCGTCGCGCGTCGTATAGCCCTCCGGCACATCCCGGGCGAGCGCATCGCGGATGGCCGCCTGCACGGCCACGTCACGCGCGTCGCCTTCGAGGCGAAGGGAATGATTGGCGATCTCCACCCGCCCGAGCCGCAGGCGCGCGAGCTGCGTCAGCCCGGCCAATGCCGCGCGCGTCCACTTCTCGGAGGAGCTGCTGACGATCTCCATGCGGTCGACGATAGTGCGGCCGTCGAAGAGCCGTGCCGCCGTCGACATCAACTGATCGCGCACAGCCGCACTCGGCACCTGACCTTCGAGGACGATGTCGCCCTGAAGTCCTGCGTCAGCCGACCATCGCAGATTGGGCTCCGACGTCGCCTTTACGGAGAGGCGCACATCGGTATCGCAATCGCGGCCGGCAGCGGTCTGTAGCTCGCCTGGAAGCGCGCGCGCGACGGCGTCGTTGTCAGTCACGCCCTCGATGAGGAGACGCCGTATTGTGAGATCAAGGCGCCCGCCGCCAACCTTCGCCAGCGCGGCAAGCCCCACATCCAGACACCGCTGCCAGCCAGGAGGCGCACCCGCGCCGAGTTCGAGCTGATCGACAATGCTCACGCCCGAGAGTCGCGCTTGCACGAGGCTCGCCAGCGCGGCGCGCGCAGCCTCGCTCGGCACGAAGCCCACCAGTGTGATGGTGCCATTCTCGAGGCTCATCGCGGTCCGATAGGCAGCGATCGGCTTGAGCGTGGGCTCGCGGAAAGTAATGCGATCCGTGACGCGGAAGGCCGCCGGGGCGCCGTCCTTGAGCTTCGCGCGAACGTCCTCGGCGGTCGCCTCACGCTGCGCCACGCCATTGAGCGAGACCACCTGATCGCGCAGCTCGAGGGTCCCCTCCTCGAGTTTCAACAGTTCGCGGAGCATGGCCTGCACCACGCCCAGCCAGCCATCGGGCTCGCCGCGCGCCGCCGCCATGGAATCCGTCGCACGCACTTGCGGCGCATCCTGCCTGGCGATCGCCAACAGGGCTTCGCGCACCTGTTCGCTCGGAACGGATCCGCGCAGATCGAGCTGGCCGTCCGTGAGCCGCGCCGTCCAGACGTAGGGGTTGGCGACCGGAGGTTCCACCCGATCCGCCTTGAGACTGATGCCGGGCGGCAGGCCGCCAGCGAGCGATGCCTTCAAGGCCCGGTAGCTGCCCGAATCGTTCGCTTCGCCGCTTATGGTGAGCTCGGTCCCTTCGAGGCGTATGGTTCCGGACCGCAGAAGCGTGAGCTGCTTCAAGGCGAAGCCGACGCCGCCGAGCCAGATGTCGAGCGCAGGCGCCCCACGCGCCAGTGTCAGCCGGTCCTGGATCTCGCTGCTTGGGAATGTCCCGCGGGCGAGACCGATGATCTCACGGCGCGTCTTCTCATTGGGCGCGAGACCGCTGAGGCGCACACGCCCCTCGCGCCTTGCGGCGCTCCAGTCATAGCGCTCGGCCCGATCGATCAGTCCGGCCTCATTGCGGACCACGCGCACGCCATAGGTCTGCGCCACCGTCGCAAACGCGCGAAGCGGATCGGCATCCTCGGCAGCAAGACCGGAAAGCACCGCATCCCGGCCGTCGAATGTTGCACTGGCCCATCCGAGCCCAACATCATTGAGCGTCTTCTCGACGCGCCCGGACAAATCTTTCTCGACGCGCTCCCGCTCGACCAACGCTACCGCGCTTGCAAACAGCAGGATCGGGAGCAGCCCGAGCAGCCAACGTAACGGATTGCACTTCATGCCGTCCCCACTCCGAGCCTCAGCGCCGTCTCGGGCCGGCTTTCCGCCCCTCGACGTCGACAGCTCCCCTTTGCCGGCCTTTAGCCCACCCGGCCCCGCACATCCGCACCGGATCCCTTCACGCGGTGCGAGGCCACGCTGCGAAGTGCTGCGCGGCCATGGACCTTCAGATCAGACTAAAGCGGCCCCCGTAGGAAGTCCCGTTCTGGCCGCCACTATAGACAAGGCCCACGCACTTTCCAAGCCGACAGGCGGTCAGTCTCGGACACCCCAGACGGCCGAACAAGACGGAATTTCAGTCATTTGGAGCACTAGGCGCCTACTGTCCAAGTGGCGGCGACGGGCATTCCGGAGCGGCGCAGGCCTGCGGCGCGTTGACGCCGTTGAGCTTGCGCGCTATCGACGGTTCAACCGAAACGAGCCGCATGTCGAGAGCAGGCCCTCCATGGACAAGTTCACCCAATTGACCGGCGTCGCTGCACCGATGCCGGAAATCAACATCGATACCGACCGGATCATCCCGAAGAACTACCTGAAGACCATCAAGCGGACCGGTCTCGGCACGGCGCTGTTCGCCGAAGTCCGTTACGATGAAAATGGTAAGGAAAACCCCGACTTCGTCCTCAACAAGCCGGCTTATCGCAAGGCCGAGATCATTGTCGCCGGGGAGAACTTCGGCTGCGGCTCGAGCCGCGAGCACGCGCCCTGGGCCCTGCTCGACTTCGGCATTCGCTGCGTGATTTCAGCCTCGTTCGCGGACATCTTCTTCAACAACAGCTTCAAGAACGGCATCCTGCCAATCAAACTGCCGCAGTCCGAAGTCGACAAGCTGATGGAGGACGCCGAGCGCGGCTCCAACGCGACCCTCACGATCGATCTCGAGAAGCAGGAGATCCGTCGGCCGGATGGCGAGATCATTACGTTCGACATCGACCCGTTCCGCAAGCATTGCCTGCTCAACGGGCTTGATGACATCGGCCTGACGCTGCAGCACGAAAAGCAGATCGGCGACTACGAAAGCCGCCAGAACGCCGAGAAGCCCTGGCTGGCTGCTTGATTATTATTCCCCTCTCCCCGCTCGCGGGGAGAGGGCCAGGGTGAGGGGCGGCGGCATACGCCGAGGTATCAACAAGCTCCCGCCCCTCATCCCGACCTTCTCCCCGTGAAGGACGGGGAGAAGGGGAAGAAGCGGCGCCCGCAATTGCGCCTACTGCCCGAGGCCCTTCAGCCCCTCGGCGAAGCCCTTGAGCGAGACGGGGATGCCGATCCCGGCCTCCTCGGTCTGGTAGATGATGAAAACTGCCGACTTGCCGTTCGACAGACGCTCGATCAGCGTTGCATCAGCGACGACCTGCGCGTAGCAGGCGAAGTTATGGCAGCGCAGGAAAGGCGCACTGCCGACATCCTTGTCGTCGATCCTGAGCCCGAGCCCCGGCGGTAGCAGCACGCCCAGCGGCGAGAACACGCGCAGCACCTGTTGGCCATTCGAGAAGCGCTGAAAGTAGACGGTCAGGCCGACGTTGTTGCGGTCCTCGGCGGCAACGCTCTGGACAAGGGCGCATGTCTCGTTCTTCGCGCCCGGGGGCGGAGGGCGGCATACGATCTGCCAGTCGCCATGCTGCGCCTTGACCGTTCCTTCCTGGCCCGGTCCAAGCTGTGCATATGCCCCGCTCGTTCCGGCAAGCAGCACCAGCGCCGCGATGATGAGCCCGCGGCTCAATTCAAACCATACCGTCACGCGTATTGTTCCCTGTTCGTGTGCCGCTGCTCTGGGCGGCGAATCCGGCCGAAGTGCGACGGCTATCTATCCGTACCGCCGCAGCCCGCCTATTCCTCGACGGCTGAGCCCTGTTGATTGGCCTTTAAGCCTGCAATACTCAAGAGGAACTGACCAAATTGCCGCTGGCCCCCCACGGCCCTGCGATACGCTCTGGAAGGACCCCATGCCATGAAAACACGTGCCGCCGTTGCTTTCGAGAAGGGCAAGCCGCTGGAGATCGTCGACGTCGATCTCGAAGGTCCGAAGGACGGCGAGGTGCTGGTGGAGGTCAAGGCGACGGGCATCTGCCACACCGACGAGTTCACGCTTTCAGGCGCCGATCCCGAGGGTCTCTTCCCCGCCATTCTCGGGCACGAAGGCGCAGGCGTAGTGGTGGATGTCGGCCCCGGCGTGAGCAGCGTCGCCAAGGGCGACCACGTCATCCCACTCTACACGCCCGAGTGCCGCTCCTGCCCCTCATGCCTCTCGCGCAAGACGAACCTCTGCACGTCGATCCGCGCCACGCAGGGCCAGGGTCTCATGCCCGACGGCACGAGCCGCTTCTCGATCGACGGCAAACCCATCCATCACTACATGGGCTGCTCGACCTTCTCGAACTTCACCGTGCTCCCCGAGATTGCGGTCGCGAAAGTGCGCAAGGACGCGCCCTTCGACAAGATCTGCTACATCGGCTGCGGCGTGACGACGGGCGTCGGCGCCGTCATCAACACGGCGAAAGTCGAGCCCGGCGCGACGGCGGTCGTGTTCGGTCTCGGCGGCATCGGCCTCAACGTCATCCAGGGCCTGAAGCTCGTCGGTGCCGACATGATTATCGGCGTCGATCTCAACAACTCCAAGAAGGCGTGGGGCGAGCGCTTCGGCATGACCCACTTTGTCAACCCGAAGGAAGTGGGCGGCGATCTCGTCGCGCATCTGGTCAACATGACCAAGCGCGGGGCCGACCAGATCGGCGGCGCCGACTACACCTTCGACTGCACGGGCAACGTCGAGGTCATGCGCACCGCGCTCGAGTGCTCGCACCGCGGCTGGGGCCAGTCGATCATCATTGGCGTTGCCGGTGCCGGTCAGGAAATCAAGACGCGCCCCTTCCAGCTCGTCACCGGGCGCGTATGGAAGGGCACGGCCTTCGGCGGTGCGCGCGGGCGCACGGACGTGCCGCGCATCGTCGACTGGTACATGGATGGCAAGATCCAGATCGACCCGATGATCACGCACACGCTGCCGCTCGCCGACATCAACAAGGGCTTCGACCTAATGCACGCGGGCGAGAGCATCCGCAGCGTGGTGGTATTCTGAGAGGCGCGCAGCAACAGTTCTCACTGCAGCCTACCTAATTGGATTGGCTCGGATAGTTCGTCTTGACGAGGCGAGCTGCCAAATGGCATGTGCGTGAAATTCATATGGCCCGTTGGGGCTTGTGCATAAAGCCGGAGACGTCCTAAATCCCGGCATTCAAGGTGCCACCAAGTGCGCCGCTCGAGAGGAAGCACACATGGCGGTAGCGAATGCAGATTAGGAACGGCCAGGATTTCGCTACCGGCCTGTTTTTCATCGCCATCGGCCTCGGCGCCTATTGGATTGCGGCCGACTATCCCATGGGCACGGCCATGCGTCCGGATACGGGCGTGCTGCCGAAGGCGCTCGCATGGTTGCTCGTCGGCACGGGGCTCATTCTTGCCGGCAAGTCGCTCTTCATCGACGGCCCGCGCCTGACGGGCTGGGCATGGCGGCCGGCCATCATGATCACGATTGCGGCGGTCGCATTCGCCCTTCTCGTTGATCGCCTCGGCCTCGTCCTGACCATGCTCGTGTCAATGACATTGGCGGCGCTCGGCACGCCCGAGACGCGGTGGCGCGAATATGGCCTGTTCGCGATCTTCATGGTCGCGCTCGGTGTGGCTGTGTTCATCTATGGGCTCGGCATGCCGATCCGCGTGCTGCCGCAGGGGCTCTCATGGCGTTAGACGGCCTCTTTGCCAATCTGGCGCTCGGACTTTCCGTTGCCGCGACGATGCAGAACCTGTTGTGGTGCCTGGCGGGTGCCGTGATCGGCACGGCCGTCGGGGTGCTGCCGGGCGTTGGTCCGGTCGCGACCATGGCGCTGCTACTGCCAGTGACCTATGTGCTGCCGGCAGACGGCGCATTGATCATGCTCGCGGGCATCTACTACGGCGCTCAGTACGGCGGCTCGACGACGGCAATCCTTGTCAACCTGCCGGGCGAGTCGAGCTCGGTCGTGACGACGCTCGACGGCTACCAGATGGCCCGCCAGGGTCGCGCCGGGCCGGCACTCGCGATCGCCGCCATCGGCTCGTTCTTTGCCGGCTGCGTCGCCACGGTCGTCATCGCGGCAGCGGCGCCGCCGCTCACGCGCCTTGCCCAGCAGTTCGCGCCCGCCGACTACTTCTCGCTGATGGTGCTCGGCCTCGTCTTCTCGATCGTGCTGGCGCGCGGATCGATCATCAAGGCCTTCGGCATGGTCTTTCTCGGCATGCTGCTCGGCCTCGTCGGCACCGACGTCAACACCGGCAATCTGCGTTTTACTTTCGGCATCAGCGATCTCTTCGACGGCCTCGGCTTCGTGCCGCTCGCCATGGGCATCTTCGGCATTGCCGAGATCATCGCGAACCTGACGAACCCCGAGCGCCGCGACCTCGTGAGCTCCAAGGTCGAGAACCTCTGGCCCTCCCGCGAGGACTTCCGCCGGAGCCGCGGCCCGATCCTGCGCGGCACTGTCCTAGGCGGCCTTCTCGGTTTGCTGCCTGGCGGCGGCGCCGTGCTCGGCTCGTTCTCGGCCTACACGCTCGAAAAGAAGATTTCCAAGACGCCAGAGAAATTCGGCACCGGCATGATCGAGGGCGTGGCCGGCCCGGAAGCCGCGAACAACGCCGCTGCACAGACCTCGTTCATTCCCATGCTCACGCTCGGCATTCCGTCGAATGCCGTCATGGCAATGATGATCGGCGGCATGATGATCCATGGCATCATCCCCGGGCCGCAGGTCATGGAGCAGCGACCGGGCCTCTTCTGGGGCATGATCGTGAGCATGTGGTTCGGCAACCTCATGCTCATCATCCTGAACCTGCCGATGATCGGGCTCTGGGTGCGCCTGCTGCTCGTGCCATATCGGCTGCTCGCGATCGCCGTGCTCTTCTTCTGCTGCATTGGCGTGTACAGTCTCAATAACTCGGCGAACGAGGTGCTGTTCATCGGCGCCTTCGGCTTGCTCGGCTACCTGCTCATGAAGCTCGACTGCGAGCCGGCGCCGCTGTTGCTCGGCTTCCTGCTCGGGCCCATGATGGAAGTGTACATGCGCCGCGCCATGTTGCTCTCGCGCGGCGATCCATGGGTGTTCGTGCAGCGGCCGCTTTCGCTCACGTTCCTGGTGCTGGCGGGCATTCTTGTGCTGCTCGTCGTGCTGCCTTTCATTCGCAAGAGCCGCGAAACGGCATTTCAGGAGTGATACTGACGCCCCAAGAAGCGCTGACCGAAAATCTAGAGATCAACGAGGAGGAAACACTATGAGACGTCGTGAATTTCTAGCCATGGCCGGCGCTACCGCCGTCACCGGCTTCTCCATTCCGCGCGTGAGTGCGCAAGTCGCGAACTGGCCCGAGCGGCCGGTAAAGTTGATCATCCCGTACGCCCCAGGAGGCGGCAGCGACCTCATCGGCCGGCCGTGGGCCGAAGCGCTGAGCCAGGCTTTCGGCCAGCAGTTCGTGGTCGAAAATCGCGGCGGTGCCGGCGGCATGATCGGCACCGAGGCCGTCGCGAAGGCACAGCCCGATGGCTACACGCTGCTCGCCACACCGGGTGCCACGCTCACCGTCCTGCCGCACCTGCGGAAGGCGCCTTATGACGCGAGCAAGTTCGTCCCCTGCGGCCGCACAGGCGACTTCGTCACGGGCTTCTCGATCAACGCGCAGGTCGGTCCGAAGACGTTCGCGGAGATGGTCGACTACGCAAAGAAGAACCCGGGTAAGCTCTCCTATGGCTCGGCAGGTCTCGCGACCGCGACCCATCTCCGGCTCGAAATGCTCAAGTACCGTGCCGGTATCGACATCCTGCACGTGCCCTATCGCGGCAGTGCCGACGCGTTGAACGACCTTCTACCGAACAACGTGCAGATGATGAACGAGATCAACAACATTCCGCACGTGAAGGCGGGCAAGCTGCATCTCCTCAATATCAACAACTCCACGCGCCACTGGGACTTTCCGGACATCCCGACGCTGACGGAGCTCGGCCATCCCGACTCGGATGTGCCGATCTGGTATTCGATTCAGGGTCCTCCCGGCCTGCCGCAGGAAATCGCCGAAAAGCTCAACGCGAAGATGCTCGAGCTCTCGAAGACCGAAGGCATCCAGAAGAGCCTGCGCGGCGTCAGCGCGGCACTGCAGCCGATGACGACGAAAGAGATGGTCGCGTTCTTCGACGCCGACAGCAAGAACAATGCCGCGCTCATCAAGGCGGCGAGCATCAAGCTCGAATAGCACCATCCTCGCAAAGTGCAGGGACAAACCGCTCGGCCAGCGATACCTTCGCTGGCCGAGTTCATTTTTTCTCCTGCACGAGGCCCGACGCGATCATGCCCAAGCACGCAGACCTCCTTTCGCTCTCCTCCGTTGAAATGCGTCGCCGCATCGGCTCGAAGGAAATCTCACCCGTCGAATTGCTCGAGGCGTGCATCGAGCGCATTGCCGAGATCAATCCAGCGGTGAATGCGGTGACGGCCACCTGCTACGCACGGGCGCGCCGCGAGGCCAAGGCTGCGGAGAAGGCGATCAAGGACGGCGAAGCGCTCGGCGCGCTGCACGGCCTGCCGGTCGGCGTGAAGGATCTGGAGAACACGGGTGGCCTCCTCACGACTTACGGCTCGCCGATCTACAAGGACAACATCCCCGAGAACGATACGGTCATGGTCGCCCGCATTCGCGCGGCAGGCGGCATTGTCGTTGCGAAGACCAACGTGCCGGAGTTCGGCGCCGGCGCGAACAGCCGCAATCCCGTGTGGGGCGCAACCGGCAATCCCTTCGATCCAAACATGAATGCTGGCGGCTCATCGGGCGGCTCGGCGGTGGCGCTCGCGACCGACATGCTGCCCGTGTGCACGGGCTCGGATACGGGCGGATCGCTGCGCATTCCGGGCGCCGTCAATGGCGTCGTCGGCTTCCGGCCCTCGCCGGGTCTCGTGCCGCACACCATGCGCCCCATGGGCTGGTCTGCGATCTCCGTGCTTGGCCCCATGGGCCGCACGGTCGCCGATACATGCCAGCTCATGGCCGCACAGGCAGGCCAGCACGCGATTGATCCACTGAGCTATGACGTCGACGCCGCGGGCTTCGCCACGCCGAAGCCGGTCGATCTCGGCGGGCTCAAGGTGGCCTACACCGAAGACTTCGGCACGAGCCCGGTCGACAAGCCCATTCGCAAGGTCTTCCGCGACCGCATCAAGGCCATGCGCCATCTCTTCCGGCGCTGCGATGCCATCGAGCCCGACCTCGGCAAGATCGACGAGTGCTTCGACGTCGTGCGTGCCATTGCCTTCGTCGGGCGATACCGAGAGGCCTATGAGAAGGATCCTTCGACGCTCGGTCCGAACATCCGCGCGAACTACGAGATCGGCGCGAAGATGACCATGGCCGATGTCGCCTGGGCGAACCTCGAGCAGACGCGCATCTACCGGAAGTTCCAGGAGCTCTTCAACGAGTACGACCTGATCCTCGCGCCGACCGTGCCTGTGTCACCCTTCCCCTGGACGCAGCTCTACGTCGCCGAGATGAACGGCAAGCCGCTGCGCAACTACTACCATTGGCTCTCGCTCACCTACGTCGTAACGCTCGCGACGAACCCGGCGATCTCCATTCCCTGCGGTGTCGATCACGCGGGGTTTCCGTTCGGCCTCCAGGCCATCGGGCGCGCGCGTGCGGATTGCTTCGTCCTCTCGGCGGCGCAGGCCATGGAGCAGGCCTTCAATGCGAGCGCTGAGCTGAAGCGGCCGCTGCCGGACCTGAACAAGCTGACGAAACCGACGCCGGCACTCAAATCGATCGTGACCGCGCCGCCCAAGCGCACGGAAATGAAGTGACCGCCGGCGGCTGGGTTCTCTACGCCCTCGCCATTGCATTCATCATCGGGCTGCTGCGGTGGCCCGTGTGGACCGTGCCCCTGCTGGCGGCAGGTGCCGTTTTCGTCACGCTGGGCATTGGTTCGGAGTGGAACTTCGCCGTCTGGGAGCCTTTCAACAATCCGATCCTGGTGGATCTCGTCCTCAAGCTCGGCTTGGCCAATCTCGTTGCCTGCACGATCGGCTACATCGTCGGACGTCTCACCGCGCGGATCTGGCGCCGCTTCACGCGTGCATCGAGCGCCGTGCCGCCGACCGGCCCAGGACCGCGCCAATGATCTCGAGTCCGCCATCGACCGCTTGGCGCCACGTCAGTGGACAACGCGGATGGGCGCCAAAACCCGGGCGACGCTCCTCGAGTAGCAGCGAAGACGGCACGTGAACAAATCCAATGCGGTGATCGCGGGCTGCGCGTCGCGCCATGTCGAGCGCCGAGTAGAGTGCCGCGTTGCAGAGATAGGCTCCGGCATCACGCGAGACAAATGCCGGTAGCCCACGTCGGCGCAGCCGGTTCACGATCGCGCCGACCGGCACCGTGCTCGCGAGGAACTCGTGACCGTCGGCCCTCAGCACCGGCGTATTCGGGAAGATGCCTGCAGCATCGGGGAGAAATGCCAGGCGATTGCGCCCGCGCGCCTCGATCTCGAAGCCTCGCGCCCGCGAGGACACGCCGAAATGCAGCGCCACGTTCGGCACGACCTCACGGTAGCAGCCATCGAGATGGTCGATGCCGGCCGACCATTCGGTCGGCAGTGTGCGCGTCTCGAACACGATGCCTGGAAAGGCCGCGCGGGCAGCCTCGGCGAGACGCGGCACGAGGATCGATGTCGCATTGGCCGGCACGCTCGGAAATGGCCCGAAGCCGGTGAGCAACACGGTCGTGCGGCCACTCGTGCTCGCGATCATGACTTCGCGCCTTCGCCCGCGCGCTCGCGCAACAGCCCCATGACGGTCTCTACGGCCATGGCCGGTGTCAGGCGACCAAGACGCACTTCCGCCTCGAGCTGACCGAGACGCGCGACGATCTCGGGTCGTCCCCACACTTCATCCATGAGCCGATCGGCGAGCATATCGTGCATCCAGGTCACAGCCTGCGTCTGGCGCCGGGCGAGGAAGGCGCCCGTCGACTCCATGATGCGCTTGTGCTCCTCGACTTTCTGCCAAAGCACATCGAGGCCACGATTGTCGATTGCCGAGCACGTGAGGACGGGCGGGCTCCAACTCGGCGAAACGGGCGTGAGCAGGTTGAGCGCACCCTGGTACTCGGCGGCCGATCGCGTCGCCCGCTTGATGTTGTCCCCGTCCGCCTTGTTGATGACGATCATGTCGGCGATCTCGATGATGCCCTTCTTGATGCCCTGGAGATCATCGCCGCCGCCGGCGAGTAGCAGCACGAGAAAGAAGTCGACCATCTCGGCGACGGCAGTCTCCGACTGGCCGACGCCAACCGTCTCGACGATCACGACGTCATAGCCCGCCGCCTCGACCAGCAGCATGGTCTCACGTGTGCGCCGCGCAACGCCGCCGAGCGTTCCCGAGGTCGGTGAGGGACGAATGAAGGCCTGCTCGCTTCCTGACAAGCGGCTCATGCGCGTCTTGTCACCAAGGATGGAGCCGCCCGTGCGACGCGAGGTCGGATCGACCGCCAGCACCGCAACGCGGTGTCCGGCATCGATGAGGTTCATGCCGAGCTGATCGATCGCCGTCGACTTACCGACACCTGGAACGCCAGTGATGCCGACACGGTGCGCTTTGCCGGTATCCGGTAGCAACTCCTGCAGGAGTGCCTGCGCGCGCGCGCGATGCTCGCGCTTGGTGCTTTCGACAAGTGTGATGGCGCGGGCGAGCGCGGCACGATCATGCGCGCGAATGCGCTTTGCAAGCTCGCTTAGTGCGAGCGCGTCGAAGCTCTGGCGGCTGAGTTCCGCAGGTGCATCTCCGGCCGGCTCGCCACTGGCGCTGCCACCCGCCATTCAGAAGCACCAAAGACGCTCGCCGAGCGCCGCCAGATCCACGAGCAGCGCTTCGCCGCGCACGGCTACGAGATAGACCGCGCCTGCCATGAGCCCACCGAGCGCCAACGTCAGACCGAGGCGCACGGGGCGCGGCATCCTCTCGGATGCGCCGATCGGCGCCTGGGCCGGCGCCTGATGGACTACGTGCGGTTCACCGAGCGTGGTCATGCGCGGTCTCCTCAGGTCGCAGGCTGTTCCGTGAGCCGCGCGACGGGGCGCTCCCGGATCGGCCAGTGGATCAGCGCCGCAAACAGCGCGAGCGCAATGCATATCCACCACATGGTATCGTAGGATTTGGTGGCATCATAGAGGGTTCCGGCGAGCCAGAGACCAGCGAACGAGCCGAGCTGGTGCGACAGGAACACAAAGCCGAACAGCATCGACATCCACTGCGTGCCGAAGAAGATGCCAACGAGCGTCGACGTCAAGGGCACGGTCGAGAGCCAGAAGAGGCCGAGCAACGCCGAGATGGCGATGATCAGCCAAGGCGTCAAGGGCAGCAACAGCAGCGCAATGAACGCGAACGAGCGCATAAAATAGATGAAGCTCAGCCCCACGCGCCGCTCGACGAAGCGCCCGGACTGGCCCGCGGCGTAGGTGCCGACGATGTTGGCGATACCGACTGCCATGAGCGCCCACACACCGACCCAGGCCGGCATCCCGAGGTCGGAGACGAACGCCGGTAGATGGACGCCGTAGAACGCCAGGTGGAAGCCGCAGACGAAGAAGCCCGACGTCAGCAGCCAGAAACTCGGGTGGGAGAACGCCTCGCTGAAGGCCTCGACCAGCGTCTGCGACTTGGCTGCGCCAGCTTGGTGTGGCGCGGGCTTGCCGGCCAACGGCCACGCGAGCGGCAAGATCAGCAGACAGGTTGCCGAGATGGTCATCAGGCTGGCCTTCCAGCCGATGGTCTCGATCAGAATGTGCGCATAGGGAAAGGCGATCAGAGCGCCGAGACCGCTGGCCATGCCGAGCGAGGCGATCGCCGCCGTGCGCCTCTCGGCTGGCGCCGCGCGTCCCACCGCGCCGACCAGCGCCGGTACACCGGTGCCCGCAACGCCTGCACCTGCCAGCAATCCGGCGATGTACAGATCGAGCGGCGTCTGCGCGGTCGCCATGAGATAGAACGAGCCGACCGTCGCCAGTCCGCAGACAATGAGCACGCGTCCGGCGCCGTACTTGTCGGCGACGGCGCCGGCAACGATCGTCAGGGCGCCCCAGGTCAGGTTCGCGATCGCCATGGCATTGGAAAATGGCTCGCGGCCGACGCCCAGCTCATCCGAGAGGGGCTTGAGGTAGAGGCCCATGACCTGACGCAGGCCCATGGCCAAGCCGACAATGGTGCCGGCCGCGAGAAGGACGAGCCACAACGGGCGCGCTGGCCGCGCGGCCGCGGGTGATTGAGATGACATGTTTCGATCCGACTAATGCTCGCCGGCTGGCGCTGAACGTGGTGACACGCGGGCCGCGAGGCAGGAATTTCTACGAAGTTTTCGCGCCTTTTATGCCTTGCGTCGTAGGCGACTGTCGAGATCGACACACGGCACGCATTACAGAGTTGCCGGCTACGTCATGCTGGATGCGGTCCCCGACATGGCGAGCCGTGACGCCAGCTCAAGGCAAGCGTGGCGTGCAATCAATGAGTTAACTCGCCGAAATCGGATTTGCATGTGCAGCGTCCATCGCCTCCGGTCGGACCGGCGCGTGATGGATCGAGGGAAAAATTCGAATGTCGAGAATGCCCAAGGTTGCAGCCGCGATCGGGATCCTGCTCGTTGCGACTGCCGCCACGACCTGCATCGCGGCCGACAAATCGCTCGTGCCCCGCGCCGGTTACCCTCCCAACTATGAGGACGACGAGGGCTACGTCGCCCGCGCACGCCCTGAAGGCATACAGATATTCGTCGGCACGCCCCACGCGTACAACGGATACAGGCCGTATTACGGCCCCTACATGTATGGCTCGCCCACTCGGAGCGCCAGTGGTGGCAAATATGTCGGGGTCGGGAACGGCCACGGCGCTGACGCTGGTTGCCGCCGATGGGCATGGGTACACCTCCCCCCGGGCAAATGGCTCTGGGGCATCATCGACACGCCCAACGGGGAATGGCGCTGCGCGGAATGGTGAGTCGCGAAACCGCACCGCTACGCCGCGTTAACCCCATTCCGAGGTGAACTTTGTTCGTGAACCGATAGTGCGAATAGGTTTCTCTTGAGCTGCGTTTAAGGCCTGCGGGCCGAACGGCGGCCGCGATCAGGAGAGAGCCTCATGTCAAGAACACGCATCTTCGCGGCGGCGATGGTGGGCATGTTTGCTGCCCTGTCGCTAGCAACTGCACCCGAAGCTGAGGCAGGTGGGTATCGTCGTTGGGACGGCGGCCCCGTGGTGGTCTACTACCCGAGGCCATACGAATACTACGGCGGTTACCGCGCCTATTATGGATCTCCTGTCATCCGTGGCTACTACGACCCCTACTACGGCCGCCCCGCGTCCCCTTACCATCCGGCAGGCATCGTCTATCGGCCCTTCTATGCGGAGCCCAGCCCCGTCTATTGCCGCGGCTGGGGTTGGGTCCATAGCCGCTGCGGAAAATACACGAAGTGGCGCTGCCTCAACTGGTAGACGACGCCTCAATCAGCCTGCCATTTTCGAGAGCGCCGGCAGTACCGTCGGCGGATCGCTTAAATGCGTATTTAATTCGCGCGGCCCGATAAATCGGCCAGTGAACTTTGTTTCGTATAGATTTCCCCGAGAGGCGACAGGACCAGCCAATTCGGCCGTCACATCAGGAGAGCTCGTATGACGAAACCCGTTTTTCTCGTGGCCGCGACCGCCGCGATGATCGCCGCAACGTCGCTTGCGGCTGCCCCCAATGCCGAGGCGCACAAGTACAGGCGCGGAGGTGGCTGGGGTGGCGTTTACGTCGCGATCGGTCCACCGATCGTCTATGGCGGCTATGACACCTATCGCGAAGGCCGTTACGTAGCCGGTCCCTACTACGGCGGTCGCCACGAGCCGTATTGCCACCGCTGGGGCTGGGTCTACAGCCGCAGCGGCAAGGCCAAGTGGCGCTGCGTCGCCTGGTGAGCGCACTCCCCAAACCCACTCGCCAACCTGAGTGACGACGCTCGACGCGCCCTCCGACCTTCGGGTTCGGGGGGCGCTCGCGTTTCAAGCAGCGAATTGCGCCTCAGCGACAGACGAGCACCGGGATCGTCGTGTGCGTCAGCACCTTCTGGGCCTCACTGCCAAGCAGAACCGCGGAGAGGCCGCGGCGGCCGTGCGAGGCCATAACGATCAGATTGGCCGCCTTGTTCTTGGCGGTGTCGATGATCGACTCCCACGGACTGTCATTCTCGACATGGATGGTCTCGACCGGGACGCCGACTGCTGCGGCCTTCGCGCTGAGCGTCTTGAAATGCTCGGCGACACGCGCCGCGATCTCGGCGCGGATCTCCTCCGTCGGCAGCGCCACCACGACCCCCTCGTAAACCATGGGCGCCGGCACGTTCGTCACGCGGACGATGGTCACCTTGCTGCCAAGGGCCTTGGCCAGCGCGAAACCTTGATCGACCGCCTTATCGGCAAGCTCGCTGCCGTCGGTCGGGATGAGGATGCGATTGTACATTAGTGCATCTCCTTCAACAGAACGCTGGCCGGATGGCCGCTCAGCTTAGTGTGACATTAGCGTCGGCACGGTCATGTGCTTGAGAATATGGTGCGTGACGCCGCCGAAAACCATCTGCCGCAGGCACGAGTAACCATACGCGCCCATCACAAGAAGATCGGCGCCTGAATCGGCAAGACGAGAGAGGATATCGTCAGCGACGCCGATGTCCTCCGCGATAGACATCTGGGCTGTAACCTTGACTCCGTGGCGCGCGAGCGCGGCTGCGATCTCGGCCCCTGGCAGATCCCCCGACTCAGCATCGGCTCCACTGCCGACGACACAGAGCAACGTGACCTCCTCCGCCGTCTTGAGGAGGGGCAGCGCATCGAACGCCGCGCGCGCGCCCTCGCGCTTGCCGGACCACGCGATGGTGATGCGCTTGCCGATCTCGCCGTAGGCGCCGGCATACGGCACGACGAGCACAGGCCGACCACCCTCCATGACGATGCGCTCCGGAAAATCGAACATGCCGGACAGTTCCCAATCCGGGTCAGCCTGAGAGACCACAATGAGGTCCGATGCGCGGGCATGATTGAGCACGGCACCGGGCAGATCGGCGTTCTCAAGTTTCAATTCGCGCCACTCGGCAACAAAGGCACGGCTGACAGCCGAAGCATCGAACTTCGCTTTGATCTCGGCACTACGCTCGCGCTCCGCCTCTGCAATTGCTTCCGCATCGGCCGGCGTTACCACCGTCGGAGCGGCAAAGATGAAAGAAGGCGTCGCGTCGAGACCTATGAGATGGGCCTCGAAGCGCTCGGCGAGCCGTCCGGCAACGCTCAGCATGACATCCGCGCGATGCGGGTTCGAGAGTTGCGTCGTGATCGTTTTCCAGACCATGGGGCCGACCTTTCTGCCTCTATCTGGGCGCGCCATCTCCGTCGCCCGGACAACATCCACCGGCTGACGCCGGAGCGCCTTGATGCGCATCAAGGCGCTCCGGCGTCGGCATTTAGATATTGAACACAGCAAGATCAGCAGCAGTTCCACGCCGCGCAGGCTCCGCTGCGAGCCGGTCGCTGTTTGCTGAGCGCGAGCGCGCTCCTCACACCCGAAAGTGTTTCGAGAGCTTAAGGCCCTGCGCCTGATAGTGCGAGCCGAGGTCCGTTCCGTAGAGGACGCTCGGCACGGACACCATGCGCTCGTAGATGAGGCGGCCGATAATCTGACCATCCTCGAGAATGAACGGCACTTTGTGGCTGCGCACTTCGAGCACTACGCGCGCACCGGCACCGCCTGCAGGTGCGTGACCGAAGCCCGGATCCATGAAGCCCGCATAGTGCACGCGGAATTCGCCGACGAGCGGATTGAAGGGCATCATTTCCGCCGCGTGTGTCGGCGGAACGTGGACCGCTTCCTTGGACGCGAGGATGTAGAACTGGTCGGGATCGAGAATGAGACGCTTCTTGTCGCTGACGACGATCGGCTCCCAATAGTCGGCGAGCGCGCAGGAGCCCGGCGCATCAACATCGACGAGACCTGTGTGGCGCCGCGCGCGATAGCCGACGAGACCATTGCCATCGCCGACAAGATCGACCGATAGCGCGATGCCGCCCCTCACATCCGCCGCCGCGCCGCCGCGCACCAGCGTGACCTTCTTGTGCAGTGCCTCGAGTGCATCGTCGGTCTCGACGGGATCGCCGGTGCGGAAACGGATCTGGCTCAGCATGGATCCACGGCGCACGACGATTGGAAATGTCTGCGGGCAGATCTCGGCGTAGAGTTGACCGCTGTAACCCGCGGGGATCGTGTCGAAGGACGATACGCCATCGGCGATGACGCGCGTGAACACGTCGAGACGGCCCGTCGAGCTTTTTGGGTTGGCGGCAGCGGCAATGTCGGCCGGCAGCGCGAGCCGCTCCTGCAGGGGCACGACGTAGACGCATCCGGTTTCGAGCACGGCCCCCGAGCTGAGATCGATCTTGTGGAGCGCCAGCTCCTTGAGGCGATCCAGGACACCTACGCGACTTCCTGGGCCGCCGGGCAGGAAACTCGCCCGCACGCGGTACGCCACGTCCCCCAGTCTCAGATCGAGACTAGCGGGCTGGATCTGGGTTGGAGAGAAGGAGCGTTCGGCGTGGATCGCGTCCGAGACGACAAGCGCGCGGATGTCCTGAATCGGCAGAATGCCCGTCCGCTGGCTGGCCTTCGCGCGCGCTTTCGGCATAGGAGCTCCTTTACTCGTGCCGTCCGCGCATAGCCCATCCACCCATTGACGCCAAGCCCGTGGATGAGATATTCCGCACTACAGACGTCGTGGTGATTTGGCCGGCCGGCTTGCAGCCACGTTAAACAACTCGCTAAAAGGGCCGTGCGGAACCGGTTTTCTGGTCGCGCCCGGCACATACGGGTGACCACGAGGCCGGTTTTTGTTTTCTTGGGGGACGCGTGCCCCGCCTACAGGAGACCCGCAGATGGCAGAGCCAACGCCCCCGCCCATTCCCGCCGACTGGCGCCCCGAGACCGTCCTCGTCCATGGCGGCACGACGCGCTCGCCGCATAACGAGACCTCCGAGGCACTCTACCTCACGCAGAGCTACGTCTACGCGACGGCAGAGCAGGCCGAAGCCCGCTTCAAGGACGAGGACCCGGGCTTCATCTACTCGCGCTTCTCGAACCCGACGACGGCCATGCTCGAGGAGCGCATCCGCCTCCTCGAAGGCGCGGAAGCGGCGCGCGCGACGGCGACCGGCATGGCCGCGGTGACAGCCGCGCTGCTCTCATATTTGAGCGCGGGCGATCATGTGGTCGCGGCAAAGGCGCTGTTCGGCTCGTGCCGATACGTCGTCGAAGAGCTTTGTCCGCGCTTCGGCATTTCCTGCACGCTCGTCGACGGCACGGACCTCGCCGCTTGGAAGAAAGCGATCACGCCGAAGACCAAGGCCGTGTTCTTCGAGACGCCGGCCAACCCGACACTCGATCTCGTGGATATCCGCGCCGTCTCCGACCTCGCGCACGCCGTCGGCGCGCTCGTCTTCGTCGACAATGTCTTCGCGACGCCACTGATGCAGAAGCCGCTCGCACTCGGCGCCGACGTCGTGGTCTACTCCGCGACCAAGCACATCGATGGTCAGGGCCGCTGCCTCGGCGGCCTCATTCTCTGCTCCGCGAAATTCCTGAAGGACCATCTCCAGGTCTTCCTGCGCCAGACCGGGCCGTCCATGAGCCCCTTCAACGCCTGGGTGCTGCTGAAAAGCCTCGAGACGCTCCCCGTTCGCGTGCGCGCGCAGTGCGCCGCGGCCGCCGAGATCGTGGTCGCTCTCGAAGGCAAGCCCGGCATCAAGCGTGTCCTCTATTGCGGCAGCAAGAACCACCCGCAGGCGGAGCTGGCGCGCAAGCAGATGTCCGGTGGGGGCCAGATCATCACGTTCGAGGTCGAAGGCGGAAAGGCGGCTGCGTTCCGCTTCCTGAATGCACTGCAGATCATCAAGATCTCGAACAACCTCGGCGATGCAAAGAGCATCGTCACCCATCCCGCGACGACGACTCATCAGCGCCTGAAACCCGAGGATCGCGTCGAACTCGGCATCAGCGACGGCATGATCCGCCTCTCCGTCGGCCTCGAGGCGCCGGTCGATCTGATCGCCGACCTCGATCGTGGACTGGCAGCCATGCGCAGGGCTTGAGTGCAACCCGGACAGGTGGACAAGGCCGCCCCGGTCTGCTCGAATAAGACTGGACATAGTCAGTCACCGAAATCCGGGAAAAGCCCATGAATGCGATTGATCCGCCGGCCTCGGCGCAAGCGCTGGCGCTTGCCGCCCGCTACGGCACCGAACCCAAGTCGAGCCAGCTCCCCTGGAATGACGTCATAGCGAGCCTGTTGGAACACCGCTCGGTGCGTGGCTATCGCCCCGACCCGGTGCCGCCGGGAACTTTGGAGACGCTGATCGCGGCTGCCCAGTCGGCCGCGACGAGCTCGAACCTGCAGACCTGGTCTGTGGTGGAAGTTACGGACCCGGCGAAGCGCGCAGCCCTCGCGGAGCTCGCGAACAACCAGAAGCACATTGTCGAGTGCCCGCTCTTTCTGGTCTGGCTCGCCGACGTCTCCCGCAATGAGCGCCTTGCGGCATCAGAGGGCAAGACGCTCGAAGGCCTTCCCTATTTCGAAACGTTCCTCGTCGCCGCAATCGACGCTGCACTGGCGGCCCAGAATGCCGTTGTCGCGGCGGAAGCGCTCGGTCTTTCGACCGTCTATATCGGCGCGCTGCGCAACGATCCCGAGCGCATTGCGAAGATGCTCGAGTTGCCGCCGGGCGCAATGGCGGTCTTCGGCCTTTGCATCGGCTATCCGAAACCCGAGAGTGCCGCCGAGGTGAAGCCGCGGTTGCCGCAGGAGGTCGTCCTTCATCGCGACCGCTACAGCACTACCAAGGAGAACGATCTACGGGCCACCTACGATGCGCGGCTCGAAGAGTTCTCGAAGCGGCAGGAGATGTCGGCCTATACGTGGACGGACCGCGTCATCAATCGCCTCTCCACGATAAAGGCACTGAGCGGCCGCGACCGCCTGAAGAGCATCGTTGTCGGCCTCGGCTTCCCACTGCGCTGAGGATCGCGCGCATCAGGGCGGGCTCGCCCCATGACGACCACGACTGGTTACGATGTTCCGGCGATCGAGCTGACGGTCGCTCGTCGCCAGCTCGTGCTTTTCGTGGTCGTACTGGGCGCGGCCAGCTACAACGCCGCGACTTTTACCGCGACGGCGATCCTGCCGCAGATGCAGGGTGCGATGGCCGCCACCCAGGACGAAATCTCCTGGACCGTGACCTTCAACATCCTCGCCACCGCCGTCGTCACGCCGATGACAGGCTGGCTCGTCGCCTCGTTCGGACGACGCAATGTCATGGTCTGCAGCCTCGCGGGGTTCACCATCGCCTCGCTGTTCTGCGGTCTCGCTCACGGGCTTGATGACCTCGTGCTCTGGCGCATGCTGCAGGGTGCTGCCGGCGCGCCGCTCTTGCCGCTCGGCCAGACTCTCATCCTCGACGTTTTCCCGCGGCGCCAGCACGCTTGGGCGATTTCCGTCTTCGGCATGGCCAATACCGCAGGTCCGATCATCGGCCCCACGCTCGCAGGCGTGCTGTCCGACTACTATGGCTGGCGTTGGGGTTTCTACATGATCGTGCCCGTCGCCTTGCTGGCAACCGTAGGTTCCCGGCTCGCGCTGCCGTCGGACGATGATCGGCGACCGGTCTCGCTCGATTGGACTGGCTTCCTCTCCGTCTCGATCGCCATTGCGGCCATGCAGTGGGTCCTTGCGCGCGGGCCTCGCCTCGACTGGTTCGAGTCGAACGAAATCATCGTCGTGACGTTGATCGGCCTCATCGCGCTCTATGTCTTCGTCGCGCACAGCTTCACCGCGCGCAACCCGTTCCTCAATCTACGCATCGTGCTCGACCGCAATTTCGCACTCGGCCTGCTGCTCGTCGGCACGTTCGGGATGGTGAACATCACGCCTATGGTATTGCTACCGCCGCTCCTTCAAACTCATCTCGGCTACACGGACCGCCTTATCGGCATAATCGTAGGCTGGCGTGGCGTGGGCGTCCTGGTGGGCTGCTTTCTTGTCATGCTCATGACGAGGTTCGATCCGCGCATCACCATGGTCATTGGCTTCAGCATCCAGATCATTTCGGGCCTCTGGCTGATGGCAATCACGCTCGACGCGGACTTCGCAACCTTCGCTCTCAATACTTTCCTGCAAGGAGTTGCGGTCGGCCTCATCTGGACGCCGATCGCCACGACGGCCTTCTGGACCCTGCCGCCAGCTTCCCGCGCCGAGGGAACGTCCGTCTTCCATCTGACGCGCAATATCACATCGAGCTTCTTCATCTCGATTTGCGTCGCGGAGCTCCTGCGCTCCACCGGCGCCAACTACAGCCGCCTCGTCGAGAACGTCACGCCCTACAGCAAGGCGCTCCTGCTCGCGCCGGCAATGGGCGGCTGGAACGTCGACACAGTTTCAGGATTGGCGTCGCTTTCCAAAGAGATCAATCGGCAGGCCGCACTGATCGCTTACACGAACGTCTTCTACATCTATACGCTGGTCTCGCTCGCCGCGATCCCGATGGCACTGCTGGTCAGGCGCCCGCAGCTAAGATGACAGGATGTTGATGGTAGACGCGGCCGCGGCCAAGGCGTTTAACTCGCACCCCTTGGAACCTGCATCAATGACTGCCGACACTTCATGAAGCCATTCAACTCCGTACTCGACCGCTTCGGACGCTGGCTTGCGCGGAAGCTCGAAACCGAAGCGCCGAGCGAGGCACACTACATCCCGGCCGACCGGCACGCGCTCCGGCGTACGCTCAGGACGGGTGACGTGCTGCTGATTGCCGGCAGCAGCACCATTTCGACCGCCATCAAATATCTGACACAATCGACGTGGTCACACGCCGTGCTCTATGTCGGCGATGTGCTCGAGCAGAAGGCGGAGGACGGTGAACCGCACGTGCTGATCGAAGTGACGGCGACGGACGGCTGCATATCGATCCCGCTCTCGAAGTACGAGCGTTTTCACACGCGCATCTGTAGGCCGGTTGGCCTCACCGACGCCGATCGCGAGGCGCTCGTCGAGTTCATGGTCTCGCGACTCGGCGCGAAGTACGACATGCGCAACATCGTCGACCTCGCGCGCTTCCTCATGCCGACGCCGCCGATCCCGACACGCTTCCGCCGCCGCATGATCGCCCTCGGTTCGGGCGAGCCGACGCGGACTATATGCTCGACGCTCATTGCCGAAGCCTTCGGCCACATTGCCTATCCGATCCTGCCGCGCATCGAGCGGCTCCGAGATGAGGATGGCGGCGTCACGCGCTTTCGGCGCCGCGAGATCCTGCACATCCGCCATCACAGCCTTTATGCGCCGGCCGATTTCGACCTCTCACCATATTTCGAGATCGTGAAGCCCACGATCGCCGAGGGCTTCAACTACAAGGGATTGAAATGGTCGAACGACGGCCCCGATCCCATCGATCTCGCCAGGAACCGGAGCGCCTGAGTCCGCCCGCACATCCAATCATGCCGCTTCGAACGAAAGGACATCGCCGATGACGACTCCGCCACCCAATGCGGCCGACAGCGATCCCGTAAAACTCGGCTGGATGACCAGCTTTCCGCCGTCGCCCGAGAAGGCCGTCACGTTCGCCGACAGCCGCTTCCGCAGCTTCCCCGAGCTCCGCTGGGCCTGGAGCAACATCCGCCAGCTCGTGCCGACCATCAACGTCTGGCGCGGCGCCGGACCGGCTTCCATTCTGCCGCGCGACGCGCAGGATCTCGGCAAAGTCAAGGCGACGACGATGGACGGTTGCGCCATCACGTTCGACGAGGCGCTCGGTCTGACCTACGCGGACGGCATTGTCGTGCTGCATCGCGGCCGCCTTGTCTTCGAGCGCTATTTCGGCGCGCTCGAGCCGCACAAGCAGCACATTGCCATGTCCGTCACGAAGTCCTTCACGGGCACACTCGCGGGAATGCTCGTCGCTGAGGGCAAGATCGATCCGAAAGCACCCGTGACCGAGTATGTGCCGGAGCTCGCGAAGAGCGCGTTCGGCGACGCGACGGTCACGCAGGTCATGGATATGACCACGGGCCTCAAGTACACCGAGGTCTACACTGACCCGAATTCCGACGTCTGGCCCATGCGCCGCGCCAACGGCATGGCACCGCCGGAGCCGGGCAAGCCGCCGACCTCCCTGCTCGAATATCTCACGACCCAGCAGAAGAAGGGCGAGCACGGCGAGGTCTTCGCCTACAAGACCGTGAATACCGATGTACTCGCCTGGATCATCCGCCGGACCTCTGGCCAGTCGCTTTCAGGCCTCCTCTCGGCGCGCATCTGGCAGCCCATGGGCGCGGAGGAAGACGCGCACTACACGGTCGACCGCCTCGGCATCGAGAGCGGCGGCGGCGGTCTCAACACGACGACGCGCGATCTCGCGCGCTTCGGCGAGGTCATGCGCAACCGCGGGCAGTTCAATGGGCGCCAGATCGTGCCGGCGAGTGTCGTCGACGATATCGCCAAAGGTGCCGACCCGAAGAAATTCGCCCCTGCCGGCTATGCGACGCTGCCCGGCTGGTCGTACCGCAATCAATGGTGGGTGAGCCACGATCCGCACGGCGTGTACATGGCGCGCGGCATTCACGGCCAGTCCATCTACGTCGACCCCAAGGCTGAGGTCGTCATCGCGCGTTACGCGTCGCACCACGCGGCAGGCAACGTGAACAATGATCCGGTGACGCTGCCGGCGTTCGCCGCCGTTTGCCGTGCGCTTATGGGTTAGTTGAGATGCGGCTGCTCGCCTGGCACGGGCGCTTGGCGATCAGCCGACCTGCAAACCCGTAGGCGCTCTATTTGACCCGCTGAGCCGTGAAGGTACCCGAGCAGCCGATGGGGTTGCTGAACCTTCCCGATGCTGAATCGCTTCGGAATGTACCCGAGTAGGAGATGGTTTCGCCGCTTCTGCCTCTGAAGGACCATTGAGCGGCGCCCGTCTCAGACATGGTGCTGCTTCCGCCCGGATGGGTGAATGTTCTTCCCTTCACACTCATCGCCTGGGTCCCTGTGTTTGTTTGGCCGCATTTTCCGCCCGGCGTCCGTGTCGTGATCGTCCAAACGAGCCGCCAGTCGCCATCCAGCTCCGTGGCGCCTAGCGTTTTCTCGATTTTCGGAAGTGCGACAATTTTTGCTGGCTCGGTGACGCGTACCGCATCTCGCTTCGATGCCAGTGCGACTTCCGCGGCTTTGGCCGCATCGTCGGCCGCCTTGGCGGAAGCTTGGCGCTGCTCCTCTGCCTTCTTCGCGGCGTCCTTTGCCGCCTCAGCCTCGAACCGCGCCTTTTTCAGGGTTTCGCTGCGCGCCTGCACATCGGCGGCGCGCGCCGCCTCCAGCCTCTGGATCTCGTCGGCCTTCTTGGAATCCTGAGCTTTCTTCTTTTCCGCTGCGAGTACGCTATCGCGCTGTCGCCTCTCCTCCTCGAGACGCTGAACTTCCGCAGCCTTGCGCTCCTCTTCGCGGCGCTTCTCCGCCTCGATGCGTCGTGCCTGCTGAGCCCGCATCTGCTGCTGGTAGTGCGTAATCAACGCACGGGCGATCGGCGCAAACTCGCCATTCGGGTATCGTTCGAGATAGGTCGCTAGAACAGTCGGATTGTTGCTGTCCTTCACCGACAGCCGATAGGTCAGCTCGATTTGTTGATCCACGGTCGGCTGTGTCGGCTTCGGCGGCGTGAAGTGAACGCGCGCAGTCAATGCCGAATGCTCCCATGGAACTTGCCGTCGCCCCGTCGCCTCCATGACATCGTTTCTCACGTTGATCAGTATGGTCGGCAGATCCTGGCCGGGAGATGCGATGTGCTTCAGCAGCGCGGCAGCATAGGGAGAGTTTCGACCTTTGCCATCGAGAGCGACATTGCCAGGCTGGGTCGAGAAGCTGATGAGCGTACCTTCTCCCGACTCGACCGGAGCGAGGCCTTGCCGGATTGTCGCGGATCGCGTCCCCAGAGCCCGCGCAAGATTTCGCGCAAGCGGGTTGTCGCGGCAGGCATCCAGAAAGACGATGTTCGTGGTCGTGCCGCGCTCCATGGCTCTTTGAATGACGTCGAGACGGATCATCTCGAAATCGAGCGCTACTGCGCTGCGCAGCTTCGCGTCAACAGGCACGAGATAGTTCAGCCCGCTGACCTGCAGCCCATGGCCCGCATAGAAAAACGTAGCAAGCTGTGCGCCGACGAGGGCTTCGGCAAAGCCATGGATCATCCGCTCCATGGCCGCCTTTGGCAGGTCGATACCCTGGTGGACCTCGAAGCCGAGGTCTTTGAGGACGGCGGCAACGTCCGCCGCGTCATTCTTCGGGTTTTGAAGGGCCGGCGTGTGTTGGTAGGCGGAGTTGCCGATCACCAGGGCGACGCGCTTTTGTGCATGGACGGTGGCGGGCAGTCCCACGAGTAAGACCATGCTCGCCAGGAGCCTCAGAAATCGAGGTAGAATGTGAGACATGACGCTTTCCGCCCGTCCGCGAATATGCGCGATACTACCGTAAGGCCTGGATGCCACAAGCCTTCCACCCACCCTGTGGCCGGCCTGACACGGCTGTTGCTTTTGCTGGTATGGCAGGGATTAAGCTGGTCCGGGCGGCCTGCGTTCGACTATGCTGGCGCCGATTTCGCGGGGGGAATCCGCGACGGCACGGGGGCTTGAGTTGCGTAGCTCGTTGGTGGGGCGTTGGATTGTTGTCGGCGTGATTGCCCTTGCGGCGGGTGCGTGCGCGCGCGCCGGCGAGCGCCATGCGGTTCCTGCGGCGCTCGTGTCGCAGGCAAAGGTGGAAGTCACCGGCGCGACCCGTTTTTGGGGCGACGAGGTTCCTAAGGACATCCTCACCTTCGTACAGACGCATATGCCGAGCGTCCAGCGCATGGCCGCAGGCGCTACGTTGAAGAACGGACGACCTCACGTCGAGTATCTGGCGCTGTCGGGCGGCGCCGAAGACGGGGCATTCGGCGCCGGTCTGCTGACGGGCTGGTCTAAGCGGGGAGACCGCCCGCGCTTCGAGGTCGTGACGGGCGTCAGTGCCGGTGCACTCATAGCCCCCTATGCCTATCTCGGCCCCGGCTACGACAGCCAGCTCGCAGAGCTCTGGACCAGCTTCGACGCGAATTCCGTTGCGACGCCGCAGGTGCTCGCCGGCCTTCTCGGCGCCGATGCCCTCGCGGATTCGACGCCATTGCGCAATCTGATCGCAAGGCACGTCGATCGGCGCATGCTGGCCGATATCGCTCGCGAGTACCGCAACGGCCGATTGCTGCTGGTCGGCACCACCAATCTCGACGCCCAGCGCCAGGTGATCTGGAACATGGGCGAGATCGCCGTTGCATCGCAGGGCCAGCGCGGTGGCGAAGCCGCCCAGCTCTTCCGTGACGTGCTCCTCGCCTCGGCGTCGCTTCCCGGCATCTTCCCGCCGGTGCATGTGAAGGTGCGCGTCGGCGACAAGGTCTTCGAGGAGATGCACGTCGATGGCGGACCGACGCGCCAAGTCTTCCTTGCGCCGTCGCAGTTCTCGCTGAAGACCTTCGACAAACTCTATCCCAAGCCGCCCCATCGCACGATCTATGTCATCCGCAATGGCAAGATCGGTCCCGAGTACGAGCCAGTTCAATCGAACGTGCTGGCGATCAGCGCGCGTTCACTCTTCACGCTCACGAAGAACCAGGGCATGGGAGATCTCAATCAGATCTTCGCCATGGCCGAGCGCGACGGCGCCGCCTTTCGCCTCGCCTCGATCCCTCAGAGCTTCAACGTCAAGACCACGCAGGCTTTCGATCCCGCCTACATGAAGGCGCTGTTCGAGGTCGGCTACAGCCTCGGCCAGAACCGCGGCGCCTGGGCCCGCACCCCACCTGAGGCGATCGTTCTCGCCGCACAGAGGTAGGGCGTATGGGGCTTGCGGGGCACCGCGAAACGCGTCAGCCGCCGTCCTCTTTTCTGGAGCCCGAAAGCATCCCGACGGACGTTATGAGGCGGGTCAGCTCGGCCAGGCGAGCCGTGCCGGTCTTCGAATAGATCCGGCGCATGTGCGTCTTGACCGTATTCACGGAGAGACCGAGTTGCGCGGCAATTTCCGGGGTGCTGAGACCCTGCGACGCCACGAGGGCCACGCGCGCTTCAGCACGCGTCAGGCCGTAGGCGTCCATGATCCATGCCGGAGGAATGCCTAGTCGATCCGCCGGATCGACGATGAACAGCATGACGGCCGCATCCGGCATGTGGAGATCACCCAAGCGCCCAACGTCCTTTCCCCGCACGGAAACAACCAGAATGGTGATGAGTTGCCCATCGCTCGACCCTGGCACGCTCATCGAGGCGGATGGCGCACCGAGCCTCGCCGCACGAATGAGCGCCGCAAGACGTTGCGCGTATGCGGGAGAGCGTGCCGCAACGGAATTTCTTCGCAGGCTGAGTGGGCCATGCAGTGTGTCGTGGGCCCTCGCGGCAGCGTTCGCATAGAGAAGGCGCGACTGGCTATCGAGAAGCACGACGCCCGCAGCGAGATGATCGAGAACCCGGAACTGGCCGCTCTGCAGGGCGCGGTAGCCATCCATGCGAAAGCCGAGCCCGATCGCCCGGCGCAAATGCGGCACGAGCTGACTCACGCTATCTTGCTGCTCAGCTGTGAGTTGGCCCTGTCTGGCGCTGCGGCACAGATTGAAGGCGACGCAGAAATCGTCCCGCATGGCGAGAGCAATCATGACATTGTGTGCGACATCCTGCGGCCGCAGCACTTCATCGTAGAAGAGCGTGGGTTTTAGGCTGGCAAGGGGAACCACTTCATCTGACAGAACAACCCGACCGACGGGCTGCCGCTGCATGGCATCGTTCCACGGGTTCTGGACGTGCCGCTCCTTGTAGGCCTGATTGCAATCCTCACTCAGGCGGCCGTTGTAGTCGAAATAGACCCGGCTGGCGCCGAACGATTGACCGAACAGAATGCCGCCTTGACTGCCGGTGAAATCGGCCAATTGGGTGAGCGCGGTCGGCCAGAGCTCCGGCTCCGCCGCGGTGTCATAGATTGTGTCGAGGAGTTCGTCTGGATGCGCGATCATGCGAGGCAAATTCCGGCCCTCGTCGTTGGCATTCAAAAAAATGCGGCAAATCGAAATGCGTCGGCTAGAGACTTGATCATCCGATTGACGGAGTTTCATGACAAGGCATCGTGTGCCCTCGGTGGCCGACCGTTGGCCCGAATTTTGAGCAGGTTCCCGGCAAGCCGGACCGGTGGGGCCTAATGAACGGTGTATCCACGTCAGCGACGGACAGACAGGTGCTCAGAGAGAAGGCGCATGTTGCGCGTGGCCGCCGCGTGTCCTGCATCGAGGGCGAGCACGCGCTGGAAATCCGCCGCAGCCCGGTCGAGGCGCCCCTCCTGCATATGGACCTCGCCGCGATTGTTCAGGGCGCCGGTGTACTCCGGCATCAGTCTTATGGCAGCGCTGAAGTCGGCGATCGCGCGGGCGGGTTCGTTCTTCCGCCGCCACGCGACGCCCCGATTGTTGTAGGCATAAGCGTTGGTCGGATCACCTCTCAATGCCGCTGAAAAGCCCGCGATGGCTTCGTCGATGCGCCCGGCCTTGAGAAGTGCCAGAGCGCGGTTGTTCATGGCGTCGGCACGGTGCGGCTCGAACTCCAGAACGCGATCGAAGTCGGCGATGGCTTCATCGAGCTTTCCGAGATCCAGGTAGAGGGAGGCGCGGTTGTAGCGGGCATTGGCATAGTGCGGCTCGAGCGTAAGCGCGCGGCCGTAGTCGTCGATTGCCGCCTCGGTCCGGCCTCTGAGACTCAGCGCGTTGGCTCTGTTGTTGAAGGCTTGCACGAGGTGCTGATCATTAGCCCACGTGGAATCGATGATGATCGAGCATCCTGCGATCGCGTCGTCCGGATCGGCAGCATTCGCGCAGTCATGGAGCGGATCGGCGAGGATGGCTCCGCCGAGGAGCGTCATCGCGGAAAGCGTGGAGACCAGCCTCACGCCGAAGCGCGAACGCGCAATGGCTGCCATGTTCCTGACCTGCGATCGCCGAGCGTGCCAAGCCGAAGCCGCTCAGGCGACCACCGACCCCTCCATGCTCAGTGAAGCAGAGTCTTCTCCGGCCAGCGTCACCCCGTAGGGTGACGGATGGTGCGGGCGTGTCGTCCGCTACAGCTTCCGGAATACGAGCTTCGTCCAGCTCACTTCGGTGCGGCCGAAACGGCCGGGCTGCCGCATCGCGGCCCGCTTCCGAACCGACGTCGAGGACACGGCGAGCGCATCCGCCACCTGCGCATTGCCCTCCGTTCCCCTGGCACCACGCGATATCATCGCTGCGAACTTACTCCCTCACGCCCCCGGCATCCCATGCGCGATGACCTTGCGCATGACGCTCGGCAGCGCGACGTCGTCGAGGTCGCGACGATGCACCCAGCGGCAGCGCTCGGGCTCGGCCCAGAGATCGACGACCGCCTCGTCACGCACGAGCGCACGATAGACGGTCAGCTCCAGGCGGAAGTGCGTGAAGACGTGCACGACAGTGCCGACCACGGGCCACCAGTCGCCACGCACCGGCGCCCGGCGCAGAGCGTCCTTCGTCACCGGCCGCATCTCCGTCCATTCCGTCGAGGGCACTTCCAGCATACTCGCGAGCAGGCCCGTCGGTGGCCGCTGGCGGAGCAGAATGCGGCCGTCCTCACTGATAACGAGAAAAGCCGTGCCGAAGCGCTCGGGTCGCGGCTTCTTCACTGCACGCGCCGGCAGGCTCGCTTCGATGGCCATGGCGTGCGCCGCACAGTGGCTCTCGATGGGGCACACCATGCATGAAGGCCGGCGCGGCGTGCAGATGCTGGCACCGAGATCCATCATGGCCTGCGCGTAGTCGCCCGCGCGCTTCTTCGGGGTCAGAGTGGCCGCTAGACGGCGCAACTCCGCCTTGGCGCCGGGCACGGGCTCGGCCACCGCAAACAGGCGCGCGATCACGCGCTCGATGTTGCCATCCACAGGCGTCGCGCGACGGCCGAAAGCGATCGCCGCGATGGCCGCTGCCGTGTACGGGCCGATGCCGGGCAACTCGCCGAGCGCGGCTTCGGTATCCGGAAACTCGCCGCCGTGCAGCTCGACGACGGCGCGGGCGCAGGCGTGCAGATTGCGCGCGCGGCTGTAGTAGCCGAGGCCCGCCCATGCAGCGAGTACGCTATCGAGATCGGCGGCCGCCAGTGACGTCACATCCGGCCAGCGCGTCAGGAATTTCAGATAATAGGGAATGACCGTCTTGACGGTCGTCTGCTGGAGCATGATCTCGCTCAGCCAGACACGGTAAGGGTCCCCCGCCTCGCCCGGCGCCATCCGCCAGGGGAGGTCCCGGCGTTCGCGCTCGTACCAGTCGAGCAGCGCCGTCACCGTGCCCGGACCGGGGGCCGGCCAGATGTGTTGCAGTCTTGCCGCAGCGGTCATTCGATCGCCCCTGGCCCGCGCCCCGAATCATTAACCTGATGTTAAGCACGACTCGACCGAATGGGAACTGAGCGGGGGCGCTCTCAACGAGCAGAGTTCCGTAAATGTCGCACGTTTCACGCAATTTCACGCCCGGCAAGGGCAAGTTCGTCTACAAGACGGTCGGCAGCATGGTGCCGGGCCTGACCCGTAAAGCCTTCGAGCGCTTCGGTTTCTCGACCGCGGCGCTGCTCACGGACTGGGCTGGCATCGTCGGCAAGGACCTCGCTCGCTACACGTCGCCGGACCGCCTCAAATGGCCACGCGGTCACGAGACGGACGACGAGACCGGACCCGAGCGGCAGGGTGCGACGCTCATACTGCGCGTCGACCTCGGCCGTGCCCTCGATGTTCAGTATCGCGCCCGTCAGATCATCGAGCGCATCAACGCCCACTTCGGCTACCGCGCCGTCGCCGAGTTGCGCATCATACAGGCGCCGGTGGAAGGTGCGCTTCCGCCCGCGCCGGCAGCCCAGCCGACAGGCCGGGTTTTCGATCGCAGCGAAACCGCGCCAATGGTCGCCGCCGTCGCCGATGAAGGCCTCCGCGCCGCGCTAGAGAAGATGCAGGCGGGCCTGACGCGTCGCGGGCATCGCTGACGATCGCGCCTTTGGCGCGAGCGGGGCCTCGGCCCCGCACCCCGACCGGGGGACACCCCAGGAGCCCCCGCCTTTTTTGAATTTGGAGTTCGCCGCGAGCGCTCCGCCGTCCCTTCTCCCCGTTCTTACGGGGAGAAGGTTAGGATGAGGGGCAGCGGCATACGCAAACGTCTCACAAGTTCCCGCCCCTCACCCCGACCCTCTCCCCATTGAAGGCAATGGGGAGAGGGGGAAGTGAGCGCTCGCCGCGAATGCCAAAGCCATAAAAGCAGGTGGGTCCGGGAGGGTGTTCCCTCCCGGTGGGGGTTCGGGGGCTTAGCCCCCGTTCGCGCGCGAGCGCGAAGGCTCACTCCAACCCCGCGACCTTCGGCCTGTACTCGTCCCAGGGATGCGCACGCTCGTAGATTGCCGAGGCGCGCAGTAGTGCCGCGTCGGCACCACGTCGGCCAACGAGCTGGATGGCGATCGGCAGCCCATCCGAGTGCAATCCCGCGGGCAGCGTCACAGCCGGATTGCCGGTGAGATTGAAGGGATGCGTGTAGGGGTACCAAGCCTTGCGGATGGAATCGACGACCTTGCCCTCGATCTCGATCGGGTCGAACAGCCGCTCCTGGATGGGCAGTGCCGTGCGTGAGAGCGTCGGCATGAGGATGATATCGTAGCGGTCGAACCAGCCCTGAACTTTGCGATAGATGGCCGTCCGCTGGAGATTGGCACGGGCAAGCATTTCAGCCGTGTGCTGGCCGCCGCCGGACATCTGACGCACCAGCGTCGGGCTCATCTTGTCGCGCCATTTCGGGAGCTGGTCGGCGAAGCGGGCATTCCAGAGCGCCGTCGAGACGACGAGCCACATGGGCTCGGTCGGCTCCATGTCGTCACCCATGGGCTCGACGATGGCACCGAGATCACCGAGCGCGTCGGCGACATCCTCGCAGCGCGAGAGAATCTCGCTGTCGACGACGGTGTTGCCGACGTAGGGCCGCCAGCCGATACGCACGCCCTTGAGATCGCCTTCGCCTCGTGCGGCTTCCACAAGACCACCGGTTGATGCGCCGAAGGAGTGGATGTCGCTCGGGTCGGCGCCACCCATGGCTTCGAGCATGAGCGCCGTATCCATGACGTTGCGCGTCGTCGGCGTGATGTAGGACATGTTGCCGAAGGTATCGGGCGCCATGTCGTGCGGGACGAGGCCGAGCGACTGCTTGAAGCCGACGACGCCGCAGCAGGCCGCGGGAATACGCGTCGATCCGCCGGCATCGGTCGCGATTGCGAGCGGACCGACGCCGACGGCCATGGCCGCCGCTGCGCCACCCGAGGAGCCACCGCAGGTGCGCCCCGCATCATAGGGATTGCACGTGCGGCCGAAGAGCGGCGCCTCGGTGAAGGGCATGTGCCCGAACTCGGGCGTCGTCGTCTTGCCCATGAGGATGGCGCCGGCCGCCTTCAAGCGCGCAACGGAGACCGCGTCGGCAGCAGGAACATTGTCGGCGTACATGTGCGAGGCGAAAGTCGTGCGCACGCCCTTCGTATTCACGAGGTCCTTCACGTGGAGCGGCACGCCATGAAGCGGACCGAGAGCGTCACCGCGCGCGACTGCCGCGTCAGCGGCATTGGCGTCGCGCAGCGCGTCCTCGGCACAGATCGTGATGAAGCAGTTGAGCGCGGCCTGCGCCTTCTCGGCTCGGGCGAGCGTCGCCTGCATGACCTCGTGCGCGGAAGCTTTGCGGTCGCGGATGAGGGCCGCGATTTCGGCCGCGCCGAGCCATGCGAAGTCGTTGGACATCTTCTAGGAACTTTCCTTCTGGATCAGATTCGAGACGCACCGGCGGCATGATCACCGCAATGGCGGGACGCCATCAACCCTTTTGATAAGCCACCAGGATCGGAGTGTATTGGCTCTTGCCAGATACCCTACTTTGCGTGCAGGAGTACAAAGCTCGAGCATCTGCCTGTCCGGACAACGCACGTGTCGTGTCCGCCGACGGAACAACAAAAGCAACAAGCGGACTGCGAGCCAGTTTTGCCGTTCTGGGAGGAACGTCTTTTGAATGAAATGAACGGAGCCGCGCGGGCGGCTCGCGCCGTATCTTCCGTAGGCCGCGACGTCATTTCCGTCGATCGGCTATCATTGACTTATGGAAAGAAGGACACAGGCGTCCTTGCGCTTTCCGACATCAGCTTTTCGATCGCCGACGGCGAATTCATCTCCATCGTCGGGCCATCAGGCTGCGGCAAGTCCACGCTGCTGAAGATCCTCGCGGGCCTGCTGCCGCCGAGCGAAGGTCAGGCGACGCTCAACGGCACGCCCATAAAGGGCGCGCGGCGCGACATCGGCGTCGTGTTCCAGACGCCGGTTCTGTTCCCATGGCGCACCGTCCTGCAGAACGTGCTGCTGCCGGCGGACGTGCAGGGCCTCGAAAAGGAGAAGATGCGCAAGCGCGCGATGGACCTCGTCCGCCTCGTTGGGCTCGAGGGCTTCGAGAACCGATATCCGCGCGAACTCTCCGGTGGCATGCAGCAGCGCGTCGGCATCATTCGCGCGCTCATCCACGACCCCGCGATCCTGCTCATGGACGAGCCGTTCGGCGCTCTTGATGCCATGACACGCGAGACCATGAACGTCGAGCTGCAGCGCATCTGGATGGATAGCCGCAAGACCATTCTCTTCATTACTCACTCGACATCCGAGGCCGTCTATCTCGCCGACCGCGTGATCGTGATGACGGCGCGCCCCGGCAAGATCGGTGATGCCTTCAAGGTCGACCTGCCGCGACCGCGACCGCTCGAGGTCATGAACACCGAGGCTTTCGGTGCCTACGTGAAGCGCATCCGCGTCGCGCTCAATGCCGATGGAGGGCTGGACTGATGGGTGGCGTGAAACACTTCGTCCTGAGACTGCTGCTCATCGTGGCCGTGCTTGCGGTTTGGGAATTCCTCGTGAAGCTCACGGAAGTTCCCGAGTACATCCTGCCGGCGCCGTCGCGCATCTTCTTCGCGATGTATAACGGCTTCAGGACCAACGTCTATCCGCAGCACTTCTTTGTCACGCTTACCGAGACGCTGCTCGGCTTCCTCGCCGGAACCTTCCTGGCCTTCCTGCTCGGTACTCTCGTCGCGTTGAGCCGTCGCGTCGAATATTTTCTCTACCCGTTCATCGTGATGTTCCAGGCCATGCCGAAGGTCGCGCTGGCACCACTGATCATCGTCTGGTTCGGTCTCGGGCTCACCTCGAAAGTCATCAACGCGGCGCTCGTCGCTTTCTTCCCGCTGATGGTGAACACGATCGTCGGCCTGCGCTCGGCTGAGGAGGACCGCATCAATCTCATGCGCTCGCTCGCCGCTTCGCGCTCGCAGATCTTCTTCATGCTGCAACTGCCGAATGCGCTCCCCTACATCTTCGCCGGCCTCGAGATCGCGATGATCTTCGCTCTCATCGGCGCGATCGTCGCCGAGTTCGTCGGCGCTGAGAGGGGCCTCGGGATGCTGATCCAGAGCATGAACTTCAACATGGACGTGGCAGGACAGTTCTCGATCCTGCTGATCCTGTCGCTGCTCGGATTGTGCCTGAACGGCATTATCGTCCTGGCCCGTCGCCATCTTCTTTTCTGGGAGGTGGCAAACACGGGCGGCGATACAGACAACTCTTCGCAAAAGGGAGGTTCGGTATGAAGAAAGCAATTGCACTGGCAGCAGCCTTTGCAAGCGTCGGCAGCCTGCTCGCCATTACGGCTGCCGAAGCGCAGACAAAAGTGCGCGTCGGATGGTGCGCGCGTACAGTCAGCTCGGCAGCAGCGCCATTCGCAATCGCTACCAAGCTCGGTTGGTACGAGAAGATGGGCATTTCGGTGGAGCTCGTCCCCCTACCCGGCTCCGGCGACTGCGCAAAGTTCGTGGCAACCGGCGAGACCATGCTCGCGCTTCCATCCGTCGAACCCGTCACGGTCATGCGCGCCCAGGGCGCGAAGCTAAAGACTTATTACACGGCCTATCTCGGCAATATTTATGGCCTCGCCGTGCCCGTCGACAGCAAGATCCAGACCATGGCCGACCTCAAGGGCAAGAAGATCGGGGTCATCGGGATGGCATCCGCCAGCGCCATCATCGTGCGCGCGCTGGCGAAGGAAGAAGGGATGGATCCGGACAAGGACATCTCGGTCGTCGTTGCCGGTGAGGCTGGCCAGACCGCCGCCCTCGTACGCAATGGCTCGGTCGACGCACTTTCTCAGTTCGACACACAGTACGCGCTTGTTGAGAATGCAGGCGTGAAGCTACGCCGCCTCAAGCATCCTTCAATAGACAAATTCCCGTCCAACGGCTTCATCGCGCTCGAGGACACGCTCGTCAAAAACAGGAAGGAGGCGGTAGCGATTGCACAGGGCTACGCCATGGGCACGCTCTTCGCGCTCAACAATCCGGAAGCCGCGATCCGCATCATGTGGGATATGTGGCCGCAGACCAAGTCGACCAGCAAGGAGGAGGCGACCGCACTCACTCACGATATCGCGACACTCAATGCGCGCGCGGTATCGTGGCGTCTTGAGTCGGTGGGCGCGAAGCGGTGGGGTGAGAATCTGGTCGAGAACTACCAGGCGTACTTCGATTGGCTGCTCGCGAACGGCACCATCAAGGAGAAGGCTTCGGCGGCCGACGTCCTCGACAACTCGCTGCTCGACGACATCAACAAGTTCGACTCCGCGGCCGTCATCAAGGCGGCCAAGGAGTGGAAGGCGAAGTAACGCCTCCGGCGCTGCTGGCATATGCTTGTGGCCGGAAACCGAGAGGTTTCCGGCCACAGTTCATTTGAACTCGACGATGATGACGTGGGTCGGCGTATCGCCGGTATTTGCGCCGATATGCGTTTGTGCGTCTGAGTACAGTACATCACCGGCCTTGAATTCGCGCGACAGCACCTTGCCATCGGGCAGCGTAACCGTCCGCTTGAAGGGCCCGAGCGCATAGAGCACGAAGGCCGAGTGGCGATGCTGGTTCGTCTTCTCACCCGGCATGTCGCGGTATTCGAGAACGCGAACGCGATCGTTCTCGAACTTCAGCTTGTATTTGTCGCCGTCCGTCTGGAGAGGGTCCTGCGCAAGTGCCGGCGCGCTGGCGATCATGAGCAGGCACAGAGCAGCCGCACGGCTCCACATCATTGCTCTTCCTCCCTGGCTCCGGCTCTGCCCGAGCCGGCGCTCACCCGAGTGCAACTTGGCTCAATGCGCCATCAGCACCGGGATCTGCGCATGGGCCAGCAGATGGCTCGTCGCGCCGCCGAAGATCATGTGGCGCAGTCGGCTCTGCGTATAGGCGCCCTTGATGATGAGGTCGGCGCCGAGCTTCATCGCTTCCTCGAGAAGCGCGTCACCCGGCTTGCGTCCGCCGGTTCCAAGCGTCAGCTCGCGCGCATTGATGCCGTGACCGGCAAGCCAGTCGCAGCACTGCTCGCCCGAGGGGCCGGGGACGGTGATCCCCTCCATGGTGAGGACGATGACGTTCTTGGCGAGTTTCAGCAGCGGCAGGGCATCGGCGTTGGTGCGCGCCTGCTCCGTAGAGCGGTTCCAGGAAATGACGATCGTCTCGCCGAACGACTTGACCGGCTTCGGTGGCGCGATCAGCACCGGACGACCGCTTTCGAAGAGGACGCCTTCGAGCGTCGTCATGCGCGGCCCTGTCGCCTCCGCGGTCGGCCGGCCGAGCACCGTGATGTCGTAGACGCGCGAGAGCGAGCCGAGCCCGGCATCGTCGACCGAGGCGCCCGCCTTCCAGCGCCGCCGTGGCGTCTGGCGGCCGGCAAAGTAATGATCGAAGCTCTCCCGGGCCTTGGCCACATAGCCGCCGTCGTTCCAATCGGCCGGCGGGAAGGTCACCGCCACGATCGGGTCCGGCGCCACGATCTCGACGTGGACGGGACGCAGCGCGATGCCTTCGACCAGACTCTCGAATTTGGATGCAAGCTGATCGGCAGTCGTCAGCACGGACGGCATGCTGTCGCTTTGATCACATGGCACGAGGATGGTTTTCATAGCCCCTCCTTTTTTCGCGCGGGCTCAAGGCAGACGCTCGTCGCCTCGATGCCGACGCCCATAGCCCTCCGGAACGGTTCCCACCAGCGACGGACGAATCGATGCCCGTTCGCCGGGCTTATGACCCGAGCCTAACACGATAATCAGGAATGTGGGCAGGGGAGATTGCGCGCAACTCACGCCGCGCGAAGACGTCCCGCGAGGCCATCAGCTATCAGACGACGCGTCTCGGGGATACCGTAGAGGGCGATGAACGAGCCGAAGCGCGGCCCCTGCGACTGGCCGAGCAGCACCTCGTAGATGGCGCGGAACCAGTCGCGGAGCGTGTCCTTGTCGTAGCCGCTGGCCTTGCCCGCCTCGTAGACAATATTCTGCAAAGTCTCCGCATCGGCATCGGCAGGTGCCTCCGCAAGCGCGGCATCGAGCGCCAGCAGCGCTGCCGTCTCGGCATCGGTCGGCGCGCGAAACTTCTTCTCCGGCTTCACGAAGTCCGCGTAGTAGCGCACGGCATAACCGACGAGCTTGTCGAGCAGCGGATAGCGCTCGGGGCTCGCGCCGGGGACATGGCGCTTGATGAAGCCCCAGAGCACGCCCGCGTCGTGCGCATTCGAGGCCGAGACGAGATTCAGGAGCAGCGCGAAGGAGATCGGCAGCTCGGCAGCCGGCGGATGACCCGTGTGGATGTGCCAGACGGGATTGTCGAGCCGCTGCTTCGGCGCCTCCGCGGGATACTTCGCGAGGAACGTCAGATACTCGTCGACCGCGCGCGGGATCACGTCGAAGTACAGCCTCTTGGCCGTCTTCGGCTTCTGATACATGAAGAGCGACAGGCTCTCCGGGCTTGCGTACGTGAGCCACTCCTCGATGGAAAGGCCATTGCCCTTGGTCTTGGAGATCTTCTGGCCCTTGTCGTCCAGGAAAAGCTCGTAGTTGAAGCCTTCTGGCGGCGTAGCGCCGAGCGCCCGACAGATCTTCGACGACAACGTCACCGAGTCGATCAGATCCTTGCCTGCCATCTCGTAGTCGACACCGAGCGCCGTCCAACGGAGTGCCCAGTCCGCCTTCCACTGGCACTTGACGGCGCCACCTGTGACCTTGGTCTCAACCTTCTCGCCCGTATCTGGATCGACATAGACGATCGTGCCGGCCTTCGGATTGCGCTCGATCATCGGCACCTGGAGCACGCGGCCGGTGCGCGGTGAGATCGGCAGGAAAGGCGAGTAGGTTGCGCGGCGCTCCGGTCCGAGCGTCGGCAGGATGATGTCCATGACCTGGTCATAGACCTCGAGCATAAGCAGCAGCGTCGCATCCATGAGGCCCGACTTGTAGGTCGACGTCGCCGACATGAACTCGTATTCGAAGCCGAACTGGTCGAGGAAGGCGCGGAGCCGTGCGTTGTTGTGATGGGCGAAACTCTCGTGTGTGCCGAAGGGATCGGGCACGCTCGTCAGCGGCTTCTCCAGATTTGCCATGAGCAGATCGCCGTTCGGCACATTGCCGGGCACCTTGCGCAGGCCGTCCATGTCATCCGAGAAACAGACGAGGCGGGTCTTGCGGCGGCCCTCGGTCAGCACCTCGAAGGCATGGCGCACCATGCTCGTGCGCGCGACCTCGCCGAATGTGCCGATATGCGGCAGACCCGAGGGGCCGTAGCCTGTCTCGAACAGTACGGGAACTTCCGGGGCGCGCTTGAGGCGGTCCAGGCGGGCGATCAGCCGGCGCGCCTCCTCGAAGGGCCAAGCGCGGCAATCGTGGGCGACCGCGATCTCGTCGGGATCGATCCCGTGATGGGTGTTCGGAACTTTCATGGCGGCGTGCGGCAGCGCAGCAGGCGCCGCCCTCTCCCTGGGGCCTCGGACAGGTGGCGAACCCTATGGACGCGGGGGCGTGGCGTCAATGTTCGGCGCGCGCTGAAGCCGAAATGTCCATGGAGGTTCCGTCCCGGCGGCTCCAGGCCTAAGCTCTCCCCAAACCTGCACGGCGAATAGCCGGCCTGATCTCCCCGGGAGGAAACCATGCGCGACTACCAGACGGCCCATCGGGAAATGTCCGTCGCATCAGCCGAGAAGGACCTGCTGCAGGGCCGCCTCGGAACGGGCCTCAATGCGGCGGTGGAGTGCTGCGACCGCTGGGCATTGGGCAGTCACGTCGCGCTCGAATGGATCGGCCGCGACATGCAGCGCGAGACCGTCACTTTTGCGGCGCTGAAGGCGGACTCCGAACGCTTCGCAAGCCTCCTCAAGAGGCAGGGCATCGGCAAGGGCGACATCGTCGCCGGTCTCCTGCCGCGCATTCCCGAGCTGCTGACGGTCGTGCTCGGCGCGTGGCGGGTGGGCGCCGTCTACCAGCCGCTCTTCACGGCGTTCGGTCCCAAGGCGATCGAAGCGCGCATTGCCGGCGACAGTGGCAGCGGCGCCAGGCTCGTCATCACCGACCGGGCGAACCGCTCGAAGCTCGATGACGTCGCGGACTGTCCGCCGGTTATCGAGGTCGACCGCACGGGCGTTACGCCGGGAACGCTGCCACGCATTCTTGCGGACGAGCCGACTGGCTTGCCTCCAGTCACGCTCAAGGGCGAGGACCCGTTCGTGCTACTCTACACCTCAGGCACAACGGGCAAACCGAAGGCGGTGCTCTATCCGCTCACCATGCTACTACCGGTCGGCGTCTACATGCGCGACGCGATCGACCTTCGGCCCGAGGATCGCTACTGGAACATTGCCGATCCCGGCTGGGCCTATGGAATGCTCTATGCGCTGATCGGCCCCCTCCTGCTCGGCCATACCACCACATTCTACGAGGGTGGCTTCACTGTGGAGGCGACCGTGCGCATCGTGCGCGATCTCGCCATCACGAATTTCGCCGGCGCACCGACGGCGTATCGACTGCTCATGGCTGCGGGACCGGAAGCAGCTAAGGTCGCAGCCGGCACACTCCGCGTCGCATCAAGCGCGGGCGAGCCCCTCAATCCTGAAGTCGCGCGTTGGGCCAAGTCCGCCCTCGATGTGCCGCTGAAGGACCACTACGGCCAAACCGAGACGGCCATGCTGGTCAACAATCACCACGCGCTCCGGCATTCCGAAAAGGAAAGTTCGGCCGGTCAGGCCATGCCGGGCTTCCATCTCGAAGTACTTGGTGAGGATCTTAGGCCCGCGCCGACCGGCACGCCCGGCATTCTCGCCGTCGACATGAGCCGATCGCCGCTCAATACCTTCAAAGGCTACTGGCGCGCGGAGACGCCCGCCATCCAGGGCAAGTGGTATCTCACCGGCGATACCATGATGCGCGACGCGGGCGGCCACTTCTTCTTCGTCGGACGCAGCGACGATATCATCACGTCGTCCGGCTACCGCATCGGTCCCTTCGACGTCGAAAGCGCGCTTATCGAGCATCCGGCCGTGGCCGAGGTCGGCGTCATCGGCAAACCCGATCCCGAGCGCACCGAGATCGTGAAGGCCTTCATCGTGCTGAAAGCCGGGCGAAGCGGCTCGTCGGAGCTGACGGCGGAGCTGCAGGAGCACGTGCGCCGCCGGCTCGCGACCCATGCCTTCCCGCGCGAGATCGCCTATCTGACCGAGCTGCCCAAGACGCCAAGCGGCAAAATCCAGCGCTTCGTGCTGAGGCAATTGGGTTAGTCGAGCCATTTCGGGACTGCAAAGAGGGTTGTGCCCCCTACAGAAAGCGCAACCACGCCGTTCCGGGTGCGTTCATCAACCAAGGAATAGGGCTCTGCCGGCAGTAGCCTTGCCTGCACGCAGGCGTTCGGGGTATGGCTGCGGCCAACATCGCCGCGCAATTGGAAGCGCTTTTCCGGCATTTTCCCGCCGCCATTGCGCAGCAGGCTGACCCAGCATCCGACCGGCGCCGCGAGGCCGCCGATCTCCCTTCGATCTTCGCCGTAACTGGAGGACTCCATGGCCGTAAAAGTCGCAATCAACGGATTCGGACGCATCGGGCGCAATGTTCTGCGGGCCATCGTCGAGAGCGGCCGCAAGGACATCCAGGTCGTCGCGATCAACGACCTCGGCCCAGTCGAGACGAATGCCCACCTCATGCGCTTCGATAGCGTACACGGGCGCTTTCCCGGTGAGGTGAAGGTTTCCGGCGACACGATCGATGTCGGTACGGGCCCCATCAAGGTGACGGCCGTGCGCAATCCGGCCGAGCTGCCGCACAAGGATCTCGGCGTCGAGATCGCGATGGAGTGCACGGGCATCTTCACGTCGAAGGACAAGGCCTCGGCGCATCTCACGGCCGGCGCCAAACGCGTGATCGTCTCCGCGCCCGCCGACAACGCCGACCTCACCGTCGTCTATGGCGTGAACCACGACAAGCTGACCAAGGACCACCTCGTCATCTCGAATGCCTCGTGCACGACAAACTGTCTGGCCCCAGTCGTCAAGGTGCTGAACGATGCCGTCGGCATCGAAAAGGGCTTCATGACGACGATCCACGCCTACACGGGCGATCAGCCGACGCTCGATACCATGCACAAGGATCTCTACCGCGCCCGCGCCGCAGCGCTGTCGATGATCCCGACCTCGACAGGTGCCGCGAAGGCCGTCGGTCTCGTGCTGCCCGAGCTCAATGGCAAGCTTGATGGCGTCTCCATCCGCGTGCCGACGCCGAACGTGTCCGTCGTCGACCTGAAGTTCGTCGCCAAGCGCGCGACGACCGTGAAGGAGATCAACGAGGCCATACAGGCCGCAGCCGCCAAGGGTCCGCTGAAGGGCATTCTCGCGGTGACGAGCGAACCGAACGTCTCCATCGACTTCAATCACGACCCGCATTCCTCGACCTTCGCACTCGATCAGACGAAGGTCATGGACGGCACGCTCGTGCGTATCCTCACCTGGTACGACAACGAGTGGGGCTTTTCGAACCGCATGAGCGATACGGCGGTTGCGCTCGGGAAGCTGATCTAACGATTATCTTCTGAAATCGAAATTCGCTGAGTTTCCATTCAACGTGCGATCGTCCCTGGGCGGCCGCACGTTTTTCTTTTGCGCGACACACCGGGCGAGACACAGAAGCGCCTGTATCGAAAGGCTTTCCGCGCAGCCGCGTCGCGAGCCGTATAGTATGCGTGCGACGAGTTCGCGACTGCGTATGCTGCGCTGCACAAGGCTGACGATCTTCTCCGGCCGCAGAAGCAGCCTTGATCGACTATCGAAATAATGAGACCTTTCTTCTCGCATCGCAGACCTTCCTACCCGGAAGGTCCCGACGCGGAAACAAATGATCGCGCATGAAAGAGCCGGCTCCTCGAGAATGCCGGCCGTGCGCAAAGCAGGGAGGTAATGCCTATGTCGATCCGCAATTGGGCGGTCGGGACTGCGTGCGCGCTCGCTCTCGGCAGCATGGCTTTTGCGCCAGCCGTCCTCGCGCAGGACAAGCCCATCAAGATCCGCATCCAGTCGGTCATCCCGACCTCGGCGGACGAAGTCACGATGCTCAAGGACTTCGCTGCGGATGTCGCCGCGCTGACGAACAACACCATCACCATGGAAGTTCTGCCGGCCGGTGCGGTCGTGGCGGTCAACGACACACTCGATGCCGTCGACAAGGGCCTGATCGAGGCGGGCTTCGCGTGGACGCACTACTGGTCGGGCAAGCATCCGGCGGCAACGCTGTTCGGCTCGCCCGCTGCAGGGTCCGGCGTCGGGCTCGACAATCTCGCGTGGCTCGCCTGGTATCAGTACGGCGGCGGCAAAGAGCTCTATGACGAGCTCTGGAAGGAGATGAAGGTCAACGTCAAAGGCTTCATGCTCCAACCCGTCGGGCCGGAGGCGCTCGGCTGGTTCAAGGCACCGATCAAGGACATGGCGGACTTCAGGAAGCTGCGCTTCCGCACGCCGCCCGGCATCCCCGGCCAGATCTATCGCGACATCGGCGTCGCATCCGTCGCCATGGGCGGCGGTGATATTCTGCCGGCGCTCGAGAAAGGCGTGATCGATGCCGCCGAATGGTGCTGCCCGAAGCCCGACATGGTCTTCGGCTTCCAGAAGGTGCTGAAGCACTACTATCTCGAAGGCCTGCACCAGAATGTCGTCAATGCCGACATGTATCTCAACGGCGACGTCTGGAAGAAGATGTCCCCGCACCAGCAGAAGGCCATGGAAGTTGCCGCCAATGCCGCGCTGCTCAAAGCGCACTCCTATCGCATCTCGGAGAACGGCAAGGCCCTCAAGGAGCTGACCGAGAAGCACGGCGTGCAGCTCCACGCGACGCCCGAGGCCTACTTCAAGGAGTACGGCGAGGCCGCGAGAAAGGCCTTCGAGAAGCACGCGTCGGAGAACCCGTTCTTCAAGAAGGTGTGGGACAGCCAGCGGTCGTTCGCCGATGTCGCGATCCCGTTCTGGGCCCGCGCTCAGAAAGCCAACGCGGGCATCACCGGCGCCTATGCCGCTACCCTCGAGAAGAAATAGCTAAGAAGCCGGCCGCGGACGTCACTGCGGCCGGCACGACGCCATGAGCAGGCGAGTGTGCGCCATAAACCAAGCGGCGCGCATGGGGGGCGGTTGAATGTCCAACGGACCAGAGCAGACGCCGGAGCTGACCGACGAGCTTATCGCTGGCCGTCGCGAGGCAGGCGCGGCGATGCCAGACGACATGCCGCGCTGGATGGTTGGTACGATCATCGCGATCGACACCCTCAACCTGTGGGCCGGCCGCCTGTTCTCCTGGCTGACCGTGCCGCTGATTTTCACGATGATGTACGAGGTCACGGCGCGCTATGCGTTCACTGCGCCGACCGTGTGGGCGTACGACATGAGCCGCTTCCTCTACGGCGCCATGTTCGTGCTCGGCGCGGGATATGCGCTCTCCAAGGGCGTCCACATACGCTCCGACTTTCTCTATCGGACCTGGTCGACCAAGACGCAGGGCACGGTCGACCTCGTGCTCTACATCGTTTTCTTCTTTCCGACGATGCTGATCCTGCTGTGGGTATGCAGTGACTGGGCACTTACCTCGCTCATTCGCGGCGAGCGCGGCATGGACACGGCCTGGGCGCCCTTGCTCGGCCCCGTGCGCATGGCCCTTCCGATCGGGATAGCGCTGCTGACACTGCAGGGTATCGCGGAGACCTTCAGGGCCGCCTACGCGGCGAAAACCGGAAAGTGGCCGCACGAATGAGCCCCGAGATCATCGGACTTCTCATGGTCGGGGCGATGCTGTTCGCCATCTTCATCGGCTTCCCGATCTCCTTCACGCTTCTATTTCTGGGAATCGTCTTCGGGTACTGGGGCTTCGGGCCGCTGGTGTTCTACCTGCTGACCCTCCAGTTCAACGCCTCGATGATGGAGCAGACGCTGGCGGCGGTCCCCCTCTTCATCTTCATGGGCGTGATGATGGAGCAGGCGAACCTGATGGAACGTCTGTTCGACAGCGTCCAGAAGCTACTCGCAAATGTACGTGGATCGCTCTATCTCGCGGTCATGTTCGTCGCGACGATCTTTGCCGCGGCAACAGGCATCGTCGGCGCCTCGGTAACGATCCTCGGCATCATGGCCGGCAAGCCCATGATCCGCTCGGGCTACGACGTCCAGCTTTCGTCCGGCCTGATCGCGGCCGGCGGCACGCTCGGTATCCTCATCCCGCCGAGCATCATGCTGGTCGTCATGGGGCCGGTCCTCGAAGTGCCGGTGACGACGCTCTTCGCTGCCGCGATCATTCCGGGCCTGCTCCTGGCCGTGCTGTTCACCGGATATGCCATGATCCGCTGCTGGATCAATCCGGCGCTCGGACCGCCGCTCCCCGAGGAGTTGCGCGCCAAGAGCATGCGCGAGGTATGGATCGATTTCTTCGCAGGTCTGGTGCCGCCGGCGGCGCTGGTCATGGCGGCGCTCGGCAGTATCATCTTCGGTCTCGCGACGCCGACCGAAGGGGCTGGCTTCGGCGCATTCGGCGCTCTCGTGCTCGCGGTGCTCTACCGGCGCCTCACGTGGCGCAACTTTGCCGACTCTCTCATCAAGACACTCGAGATCTCGGTGCTGATCTTGTTTCTGGTGGCCGCATCGAACTTTTTCGGCGCCGTTTTCGCTCGCCTCGGTACGCCGGCCATGTTGACCGAAGGCCTCCTCCAACTCGAGCTCAACCGCTACGTGATCCTCGCCATCCTGATGGCACTCATCTTCCTTCTGGGCTGGCCGCTCGAGTGGGTCCCGATCGTGCTCATCGTGGTGCCGTTTCTGCTTCCGCTGATCGACAAACTTGGCTTTGAAAAGACGTGGTTCGGCATCTTGGTCGCCGTGAACCTGCAGACCGCGTGGCTGTCGCCGCCGGTCGCCCTCTCCGCCTATTTCATCAAGGGCGTGGTCCCCCAATGGTCGCTGACGGACATCTATAAAGGCATGATGCAGTTCATGGGCCTTCAGCTCCTTGCGCTGGTGCTGATCATCCTATTCCCGTCGATCGCGCTATGGCTTCCCGAGATGCTTTACGGGCGCTAGCCAAAGACCCGGCAAGCCTCTAGCACTCCCTGCGCCCAATTGATGATATGCAACGCCTTGACTTATAGGGTCAAACGGCGCCATCGATCCGTCTGAAACCTATTCTATACATTCGGCATTCACACAAGATCGCCTAATTGCCCGCCGGGAGCCGGGGCGTGTGATCAGACGGCCGCCCGCGCCCCGATAAGGATATGACTCGCATGATGCTGCCAAAGCCCCGCCCCGATCTGAAGCCCAACACGCTGGAGTTCGAGACGCTTCCTCTCGTCAAGCCAACCGGCTTTCGCGAGTACGATGCGCGCTGGCTCTTCCCCAATGAGATCAATCTCATGGGGCTCAATGCCATCGGGCTCGGCGTTGCGGCGCTGTTCCGCCGCCGGGGTGTGCCGCTGCGCATCGTCACCGGCCATGACTACCGCTCGTACTCCGCTTCGGTGAAGCAGGCGGTCATCAACGGACTGCTCGCCGGCGGCGCCGAGGTACACGACATCGGCCTCGCGCTCTCGCCCATGGCGTACTTCGCGCAGTTCGAGCTGGACGTGCCGGGCGTTGCCATGGTCACGGCGAGCCACAACGACAATGGCTGGACCGGCATCAAGATGGGCCTCGCGCGGCCGCTCACATTCGGCCCCGACGACATGAGCGAGTTGAAAGACATCGTGCTCAACGGCGCGTACGAGGCGCCGGGCGGCGGCCGCTATATCTTCGTGCCCGACATGGCCGAGCGCTACATGAAAGCGCTCTCGAACCGACCGAAGCTCAAGCGCAAGCTAAAGGTCGTGTGCGCGTGTGGCAATGGCACGGCTGGTGCCTTCGCGCCAAAGGTTCTGGAGGCCGTCGGCTGCGAGGTGGTGCCGCTCGACTGCAATCTCGACTACACGTTCCCCCGCTACAATCCGAACCCCGAAGACCTCGAAATGCTGCACGCCATGAGCGCGGCCGTGCTCGAGCACAAGGCGGATGTGGGCCTCGGCTTCGACGGTGACGGCGACCGTTGCGGCGTCGTCGACAATGAGGGCCATGAAATTTTTGCCGATAAGGTCGGCGTCATGCTCGCCAGAGACCTCTCTGCCCTGCATCCGAATGCGGTCTTCGTCGCGGACGTCAAATCGACGGGTCTGTTCTTGACCGACCCCGTCCTCCAGAAGAACGGCGCGAAGGCGCTCTACTGGAAGACCGGCCACTCCTACATGAAGCGCTACACGCACGAGCAGAAGGCGCTCGTCGGCTTCGAGAAGTCAGGCCACTTCTTCTTCCAGCCGCCGCTCGGGCGCGGCTACGACGATGGCCTCGTCGCGGCACTGGCCGTGTGCGACATGCTCGATCGCAGCCCCGGCAAAACCATGGCCGATCTCGAGCGCGACCTGCCGAAGACGTGGCAGTCGCCGACCATGTCGCCCCACTGCGACGACGAGAAGAAGTACGGCATCGTCGATCAGATCGTAAAGGCCTACCAGGACGCCGCCGCGAAAGGCGAGAAGGTTGCCGGCCAATCCATCCGTGACCTCATCACCGTGAACGGCGTGCGCGTCGTGCTCGAGGACGGCACCTGGGGTCTCGTGCGCGCGTCATCCAACAAGCCCGAGCTGGTCGTGGTCGTTGAAAGTCCGACCTCCGAAGCGGCTCAGCGCGCCATCTTCGCGGACATTGACGGGCGACTGCGTAAGTTCCCCGAGGTCGGCGAGTACAATCAGAAGTTCTGATATCGCGCAAAGGGGCAGCACAGCCTGGACAGACCGAGCTGCCCACGCCCTGCCAAGTCAATTCTTTGTGCGCTGCAAGCAAAGTCGGCCATTGCAGAGCAGATCACTGCGCGCCGCTCTTTGCCGGGGCATAGTGATGGTGTAGCAGAGTGAACATGGAGCACACCGCCACGCGCACAACGCTGACGTCATTGCCGAACGTGCTGACGTACCTGCGCATCGCGGCCGTGCCGCTGATGGCGGCCTGCTTCGTCCTTATCGATGGTGACACGGGCCGCTGGGCAGCACTTTTTGTGTTCGTGTTTGCCTCCGTTACCGATTGGCTCGACGGCTATCTCGCCCGCGCGCTCGCCCAGCAATCGACGCTCGGCCGAATGCTCGATCCGATCGCCGACAAGCTCCTCGTCGGCACGGCCCTTCTCGTGCTCGTGAACGACGCAACGATCGACTACATCACGATCTGGGCGGCGATCATCATTCTGTGCCGCGAGATCCTCGTCTCCGGCCTGCGCGAGTTCCTGGCCGAGCTGCGCGTGAAGGTGCACGTCACGCGGCTCGCGAAGTGGAAGACCGCCCTGCAGATGCTCGCGATCGGGGTCCTGCTCGCCGGACCAGCCGGAGAGAAATACGTCCCGGGCGTAATCCTCACCGGGACCATGCTGCTCTGGGTTGCGGCCCTGTTGACGCTGTGGACCGGCTACGACTACCTCAAGGCTGCGGTCCGCCACGCCATGGACAACTAATATTCCCTCTCCCGGTCCTTACGGGGAGAGGGGGAGAAGCCTCCAATGACCATCACGCTGCGCTATTTCGCCTGGCTGCGCGAGCGGGTCGGCCGATCCGAGGAGAGGCTCGACGTGCCGCCCGGCGTCGCGACCGTCGCCGAGCTCATTCTCTGGCTCAAGGGTCGCGGCCCCGAGTACGCTCACGCCTTCGAGCGCGCCGAAGTCATCCGCGCGGCCATCGATCATACGCATGTCCGGCAGGAGGCGCCTATCACTGGCGCCCGCGAGATCGGCTTCTTTCCGCCGGTCACGGGAGGATGAGGCCAGTGTGATGATCGAGAAATTCGCCAGTGTGTGCAGCCCATGTCTCAGCGAATTTCTCGATCTGAATCACGCTGGCGAGATATTTCGCCTAATGTCCCTTATAATTCCGAAGTTCGCGAGAGCCGCGAGCATCGACGTCGGGCGAACTTCGGGATTGGAACATTAGCGTGAGCGTCGCGGTTCAGAACGAGGATTTCGACATCTCGCGCGAGGTCGCTGCGCTGACGGCCGGCCGCACGGACATCGGCGCCATTGTCACGTTCACGGGCACGGTCCGCGGCACGAGCCATGGCACATCGCTCTCGTCCATGACGCTCGAGCACTATCCCGGCATGACCGAAGCCGAGCTCGCGCGCGTCGAGGAGGAAGCGAACAAGCGCTGGCAGCTCCAAGGCACACGCATCGTGCATCGCGTCGGCACGCTCGCGCCCGGCGATAACATCGTGCTCGTCGTGACGGCTTCAGCGCATCGGCACGCAGCATTCGAGGCTGCAGCGTTTCTGATGGACTATCTCAAGAGCCGCGCACCCTTCTGGAAGAAGGAGACCGATGCGAACGGTGAAGGCCGCTGGGTCGATGCGCGCGAAAGCGATGACGCGGCACTGGAGCGGTGGAAGTAGGCCTACCCCTTAATTCGCGCCCGCCACACGCTCCGGCAGCAGGTCCAGCATGGGGCCAATGCGCTGAATGAGGTGTGCCGTTGTCGGCGCAGCGTTGAGGCCTGCCGTGATCTTGCCTTTGGTCTCCTTCGTGCCTTCGGGCTCGAACAGTGACAGCAACAATACATAACGCGGCACCGATGCCGGCAGCACGGCGAAGAACGACGAGATCACCGCCTTCTCCCTGTACCCTCCCTTGCCAGGCTGCTCGGCCGTACCCGTCTTGCCGCCGATCTCGTAGCCCTCGAGTTCCGCGCGCCGACCAGTGCCTTGTGTGTCGCTGACGGCACGGCGGAGTGCCTCGCGGATCGCAGCGCTGGACGCCGGAGAGATGACGCGCGCTTCGCCCGCCGGCACGGTGTCTTGCCGCAGCATGGTCGGTTTGATTTTGATACCGCCGTTGACGAGGCCGGCAGCGGCGGCGGCAAACTGCAACGGCGCAACGGCGAGGCCGTGGCCGTAGGCGATGGTCACGCCTTCGAGCGGGCCCCAGTGAGATGGGATCTGCGGTTTCGCAACGGGGCCTACCTCGGTGCGCATATGGTCGAGCAGACCGAGCCGATCGAGGAAAGCGCGCTGGCGCGCCACACCCGCCTCCATGGCAATGAGGCCCGCGCCCACGTTCGACGAGCGCACGAGGATTTCAGCAAGCGTCAGGGGGCGACCGGGCGGATACTGCTCGGCAATCGTATAGCGGCCGAAGCGCAGGGGTTCGCGCGTGTCATAGATGCGGTTCAGCGAAGAACCGAGATCTTCGAGTGCGAGGCCGAGCGTGACCGTCTTCGCGATGGAGCCGAGTTCGAAGGTGCCGCCCATGACGCGGTCCTTGCGGTCGTCCTCATCGGCACCGGGAAATTTCTCAGGATCCTGGTCGGGCAGCGAAACGGCCGCGATGATCTCACCGCTCGCAGCATCGAGGACGATGCCGGAGGCGCCCTCGGCCTTGTACTGCTTCATCGCATCGGCGAGCGTATCGGCGACGGCGTTCTGCACACCGAGATCGATGGAGAGCCGTATCGGCGCTCTCTGCGAGCGGCGCGGCGCGGCAGCGGCATCGATCTCTCCGATCTCGTCGATGTGCCGCTCGATGCCGGCAGTGCCGCGATTGTCAGGATCAACGTGACCGATGATATGCGAGGTCAGGTAGCGGGTCGGATAGACGCGACGCGGCTCGCGGCGAAAGCCGAGACCGGGAATACCGAGATCATGCGCGCGCTGCGCCTCGATGGGTGTCAGGCCGCGCTTGATCCACTCGAAGCGGCGCGTGTGGTCGGCGAGCCGGCGCCGCAGGTCACCTGCATCAAGCTCGGGAAAGGTAGCGGCTAGTCTTTCAGCCGTCAGGTCGGCGTCGCGGATCATCGCCGGATCGGCGAACAGCGAAGCCGCATCCACGTCGGTCGCGAGCAAGATGCCGCGGCGATCGACGATGTCCGGGCGGATAAAAGTCTGATGGAGAGGCTCGGCACGCGCCAGACGCGTCTCCGGATCACCGCTCGCCGCGAGGCGAACGGTCTGCCCGGCAATAGCCACGAAAACCGCCGAGATCGCGACGTGCATGAGCCACGTGCGCCCGCGCGGCAGCTCGACGCGTACGGCATGGCCGGGATCGCGCGGCGCGCCGGGTCGCGCTGCCAGCGCAGGCCCGACACGCAGCGGCTCGGGCCGTTTCATGGGCGACGCTCTCCTTCCGGAGAGGGCCTACGCTCTTCTTCCGGAGAAGGCCGACGCTCACCTGCCGAGGACAACATCTCGTACTGGCGCGGATCGATAGGACCGAGGCCGATCTTGCGGGCCATATCCTCGATACGCTCAGGACGCGCGAGATAAGCGCGCTCGGCCTTGAGCACCGCGATGTCAAGGCGTGTCTTCTCGATGGTCCGATCCTGGGCTGAGACATGCTGCTCCAGCCTCCGCGTTTCGTACGTGACGGCGTACAGCACGAACGCCGAAGCGACCGCGAGCAGGACCGTGCCGACTGCGGCTAGGCGGGGCATAGCGAACACCGCTCCTCAACTAGGCACTGGTGTGATGATCGAGAAATTCGCCAGACCTCGCGGCACGGTTATCGAGCGAATTTCTCGATCTGAATCACACTAGCAAGATTATGATTCTAGTGTCCCTTGTGATGCCGAAGTTCGCTCGTGACGCAAGCATCGAGGTCAAGCGAACTTCGGAATCGGGACACTAGCGGCGGGCGAGGCTCTCGGGCCGGATCACGCCGAGACTGGCCTCATCCGCGGGATGTGCCGCCAGTGCCGAGGTCCGCTCGGCGGCCCGGAGGCGCGCCGAACGCGCACGCGGATTGGCGGCAATTTCCTTATCAGACGGGGTTAACGGGCGTTGGTTAACAATTCGGTAACGCGGTGCCGCCGCGGCCTCTGCCGCTGGCGGCAAGTGGCGCGAACCGGACGGATTTCGACCGCTTGCGTCCGTGAGGTAACGCTTGACGATGCGGTCTTCGAGCGAATGGAACGTGACGACGACGAGGTGCCCGCCGGGCTTCAGCACGCGCTCGGCAGCCATGAGCGCGTCCATGAGCTGGCCGAGTTCGTCGTTCACGAAAATGCGGAGCGCCTGGAAGACGCGCGTCGCCGGATGCTTGTCGTCACCCTTGGCGCGGCCGAGCGTCCGCTGGACGAGATCGGCGAGCTGGCGTGTGGTCGTGATCTCGCTGCTTTCACGCACCCGGCCGATCGCGCGCGCGACGGCACGCGAGCGCCGCTCCTCGCCGAGATGGAAGAAGATGTCGGCCAGCAGCTCTTCGGAAGAATCGCGAATGACGTCAGCGGCGCTCGGTCCCGACTGCGACATACGCATATCGAGCGGGCCGTCCGACATGAAGGAGAAGCCGCGTTCAGCCTCGTCGAGTTGCATGGACGAGACGCCGATATCGAGAACCACACCGTCGACAGTGGGAAAGCCGGCGTCCGCCGCGATGCGGTCGAGATCGCCAAAGCGCCCTTCGCTCAGGATGAGGCGCGGCGCATATTTCTCGACAAGCGCTTGCCCGGCCGCGAGCGCGTTGGGATCCTGATCTATTGCGATGACGCGCGTGTCGGCGGCGTCGAGAATGACCGACGTGTAGCCGCCGGCACCGAAAGTGCCGTCGATGAAGGTCTCGCCGGCCGCTGGCTTCAGCGCGGCGAGCACCTCATCAAGCAACACGGGAATGTGGCGGACCGCACCCTCAGTGGCACGTTCCCCTGGGCGCGCCTGGCGGCCCGCCATCATTCCCGCGCCCCCTGCTGGCCGCCGCCGGGGTCGCCCCCGCCGCGCCGACCCGCGCCGAACAGTTTGAGGTGCTCGCGAACTTTCTGCTGGGCCTCGGCGCGGCGGCGCTCGAACTGGCCCGGCTCCCAAAGCTGAAATTTTTCGCCCAGGCCGACAAAAGCGACCTGGGTAGTGATGCCCGCGTGGGCGCGAAGGCCTTCAGGAAGCACGATACGTCCGTCCTGGTCGATCGAGAGGACCTGGGAGATACCGTAAAGTGCGACAGAGAGTTCGTCCCGCTCGATCGAATAGTCCGGCAGGCCCGCGAGAAGCCCGTCGATCGTCCGCGCAAGTCTTTCGCCGCCTGCATCGACCGCAGGACTGTCGAGCGCGGGGTAGCAGTACACGTGTCCTGCCCCGCCCTGCTGAAAGCCGTCTCGCTCGAGAATAGCCCGGAAAGGCGCAGGAACTGATACGCGGCCCTTGGCGTCGATCTTGTTGATGAATGTCGAGACAAAGCGGTCCATCCCTTCAGTCGAAGTCCCGTCGTTTTTGCTCAACGCGACAACCGCGACTGAAAACCCGCCTCACGCTCTGAACTCCCGCACGGAACCGCCCTCGATCGACACGCGAGGGCGGTGCAGACGCTTTTCCTCCATCCTTTCGGACCGGCCGGAGAGCGGGCGGTCGCACGGTTCAGACCCTCTGCAGAACCGGCGCCACGCCCCACATCTCCTGCCCGGTGCGGACGGGCATTAATGGGATGTCATGGGTTCTGATGGGCGTCAACGGGAAACTTAGGACAAATTATGGATTAAACAGGAATTTGATCCCCAGACTGGTCTTTATCCTCAGTCTGGGGCCATACGCCCAGCATTGGCCGTCGTTCAGATGCTGTCGGGGATAGGCTCAGAAGCCATGCCGGGCGCCCTGTTGCATGAGCCCCGTGTCGTGCTATCGCCTGGATATGCGGCCTGATTTTCCTGAATGCCGCGCGAACGGAGGACCTCGATGTCTCGGGATCTCATCATCGCGCCGTCGATCCTCTCGGCCGACTTCGCCCGGCTCGGTCAGGAAGTGGCCGATGTCGATGCGGCCGGCGCCGACTGGATCCACCTCGATGTCATGGACGGCCATTTCGTCCCGAACATCTCGTATGGGCCGCCAGTCATCAAAGCCATCCGGAGTGCCTCGAAGAAGGTCTTCGACTGCCACCTCATGATCACGCCGGCAGATCCCTATCTCGCCGCGTTTGCAGAGGCCGGCGCCGACATCATCACGGTCCACGCCGAGGCCGGGCCGCATCTCGACCGCTCGCTCCAGGCCATCCGCGCACTCGGTAAGAAGGCGGGCGCCTCTCTCAATCCTTCGACGCCCGAGAACGTCATCGAATACGTGCTCGACCGCCTCGATCTCATTCTGCTGATGACCGTCAATCCCGGCTTCGGGGGCCAAGCTTTCATTCCGTCGGTCATAGAGAAGGTAAGGCGCGTGAAGGCGCTCATCGGCAATCGCCCGATCGATATCGAGATCGACGGCGGTGTCACGCCGGAGACGGCGCCGCTCGTCGTCGCGGCCGGCGCCAATGTGCTGGTCGCCGGATCGGCCGTGTTCAAGGGCGGCAGTAAGGACGCTTACGCGAAGAACATCGCGGCGATCCGCTCGGCGGCGGCCGCCGCGCGCTGATCCCGCGACGCAGGCGCCGCCGTGCGTAGCAACTTATCGTTAGTGCGAGTTAACAAGAACTGACCGCGAGAAAGTCTTTCCGCGCTTAATGAAATCGCAAGGGCCGAGCGTTCTAATCCGGGACAATTGTACACCGCCTGTCGAGTTCGACATCGCGGATCAGCACACCGGTATCAAGCTCATGCGTAACTCCGCTCGATTGGCGTCCGAAGATATTGCCGTCATGTCTCAGTGGTCGGTGCTGATGCGCTCCTGGCTGCGCGTGCTGGTCGTCGCTGGCTTTACGGGTGCTGCGGTGTTCACCGCGCTGGCGTTGGTCCCTGCCCGCTACGTCGCCACGACCGAAATTCGCCTCACGGCGCCTGATGCGGCTGCGGCTACCATCATTGCCTCGCTCAAGTCGCGTGATTTGGCGCGCAAGGTCGTGGCGGATTTGGATCTCGAAAATCTCCCATTCGGCGGCGCGAACGCGATACAAGATGCCATTGGCTCGCTAGATCGCCTGTCGGGCCGCCATGCGCGGCGCCCCGAAAGTGCCCGCAACGAGCAGGCGCTTGCCGCCCTCGCGCAGAATCTCGACGTTAAGCCAGGCCAGGAGGAGGGCAGCATCATCGTCAGCGCGACGGCACGCACGCCCGATCTTGCTGCGCGGATCGCCGATCATCTCGTCCATCTCCAATTGGCATCGGCGGAGCCCACCGGCACGGTGGCGTCCGGGCATGAAAAGCATCTGCTTACCGACGAACTGGCCAGGATCGAGGCTGAGATCGCGCGCATCAAGCGCCTGTCGGATGAAGCGGTCGATGATCAGCGACGCAATGATCTCGCGGAAGCACTGGCGCAGTCGGAGCGCGAGCGCAGCGATGCTGCCGCACGCGCCGAGGCCGTTCGCGCGCTTCTCGACAAAGGCAAGGTCGAGGCTATTGCCGAGCTGCAGACTTCGCCGAGCCTTCATCAGCTCATTGGCGAGCGCGTCCGCCTCGAGGTGCAGAAGACCGCCGCCGAGCGCTCACTGGCATCCGACCATCCGCGCATCCGCGATCTCAAGGCCCGGCTGAGCGAGCTGCGCTGGCAAATGTTCCGCGAGGCGACCGCCATCGCCGAAGCGCTCGACGCGGAGGTCAAGTCGGCCACGGCGCGCGAGACCGAGGCGCGCGCGCGGCTCGCCCGCGCCGATGCCAGCGCTGGCACCAGTGGCGCCGCTTCCGACACGGCCCGCCTTGCCGCGCTCGAGCAGGATGCTGCCGCCAAGCGGCGCGCGCTGGAGAACCTTAGCGATCAGGAGCCAGGTGTGCCGCGAGCGCCGGTGCATGCTGCCTTCGCCGAGCGCGTGTCGCCCGCGCAGGCTATCGCCATCCCGGCCTTCCCTCGCAAAGGTCAGTTCGCTCTGCTCGCTGCCGTTTCGATCCTGATGATCGGGTTCGTGGCGGTGATCGTTCGCGCCTTGCTCTTTGGTAATCGGCGGTCGGTCGCTGAGACGGGCTTTGCGGATCTCGCTGCAACGGCACGCGATCGCGCGGACGTGCGGCTCGACACCGCCGCATTCGAGGCTCGGCCGATTGATGCCCCGGTGACCGACAAGCGCCCGACCGAGGACGTGCAGGCCGCGGTGGCGCCGCATGTTCAGAGCAGCGAGCCGGGGCAGTTCGTCATACTTTCAACTACGACCGACACCGCTCGCCATCTGGCGGGCAGGGCCATGGGGCGGAAAGGCCACCGCACGCTCCTCGTCGCCGACGGCATCGACGGCGCGAGCGAAGCGCGCGACATGATCACCTCGCTCGCCACTGCGGGCCGGCGCTGCGTACTCGTCGACTGGTCACGCGACGGCAAGGGTCTCGCTGCGAGCCTCGGGTTACAAACGCGACCCGGCATGAACGACCTGCTGGATGGCCGAGCGAGCTTCGACGACGTGATCGTACGACTGCCCGAGAGCGACGTGCACTTCATCGCGGCGGGCAGCGCATCGGCCGATCCCTTGCGATCGCTCGACGCCGGCTGGATCAACCTCGTGCTCGATGCGCTGGACGAAGCCTACGACCATATTGTCGTCGTCGCGCAGATCGATGAGGCGCGAAGCCTGTTCGAGACCATCGAAGGACGTTTCGACGCCGGCATCGTGATGTCGGACCGTCGCAGCCATGGCTCGACCATCAACGCCGGCCCGGGCGTGTTCCTCGGCTACGAGGTGACCGAGATCTACATCGTGCAGGTGGATCTCGCGCAGCGCCAGGGAGCCGCGCGCCGGCTCAAGCGCACTCGGCGTCAGGCTGCTGCCTGACGCCACGGCTCAACTCAGTTACCGAAGAGACCCGAGAAGAAGTCCCCGCCGCCACCACCGCCACCGCGGCGGCCCTTAGGCGGCGGGCCCCAGCCCCAGCCACCACCACCCCAGCCACCGCTGTACTCTTCGCGGCGTGGGCGCGGGGCGTTGGCAAGCTCTCTCACCTTGCGATCGAGCTCGGCAGCCGGATCGGTACGCGCCACGGCAGCGACGCTCTGGCCGTCGAGAAGCACAGCCTGAATGCGCCGGTCATGACCATAGACGTCGGCGAAGCTCGTCACCTTCCCATGCTCGTCCGCGAGAAGCGTGAAGTAGGTGTTGTGCACGGGAATGCGCCGGTTGAGATCGACGCGATTGTTCTGAGCGGCGCGCGGCTTCAGCAGCTCCGAGATGTCGGTCATGCTCCAGTTGCGGTCCTGGCCGAAGACGAGCTCGGCAAGGCGCATCGGGTTGCGCACGCGGATGCAGCCGAAGCTGTAGGCACGCACGGGCGTCTCGAAGAGGTGCTTCGTCGGCGTATCGTGCATGTAAACGTCATGCTTGTTCGGGAACATGAACTTGAGCTGTCCGAGCGGATTGCTCGGGCCAGGATCCTGGACGATCGACAACTTGCGGATATCGGTCCGCTCCCAGTCGATCTCGTAGGCGCGCACGGTGCGGTTGCCGTTGACAATACGCATGTTCCGGCGATCGAGGATCGAATCGTCTCCCGTCTGCAGCGACGGCAGCAGATCCTGCACTTTGATCGTGCCCGGCACTCCCCAATCCGGATGGAACACGACGAACTGCATTTCGTCGGAGAAGACCGGCGTCTGGTTCGTCGGCTTGCCGATAATGATACGCTCCTGGTGGACGACCGTGCCGTTGCGTAGCACCCGCGTCGTATACTCTGGAAGATTGTTCCAGACGTGAGTGCTGCCGAGCTGCTCCGGCATCCAGCGCCAGCGCTCGAGATTGACGAGATACTGCTTGAGTGAGGGCTGTCGTCCCTGCGCCTGCTCCTGCGGCGCCGCCTTGGGGCGGAGGCTCGCGCGAACGGCATTGGTGAGCGCGGGATGCGAGGGACGCTGCACCATGCGGCCGGACTGGCGGTCGCGATAGGTCGGACCGATGAACTCGCGCACGGCGGCAGCGACTTCCTCGTCATAGAGATCGGCGTCATCCGCAACGCGCGCCGGCAGATCGATACGGCGACGCACGAGTTCGACATGCTCGTGGCGATCGCCCACCCGGATCACCGGCCCGTTGGGGATGGTCACCTCGCGCGGATCCTCCTGGACCTGCTGCGTCGCCGGCTTATCCCCGCGAGCCTTGAGGTAAGCCTGCCTGAGCAGCTCGAACTGGCGGTGCTGCGGATGGAGCTTCTGAAGGGCAATTGACGGATCGCTTGCAGTCGCGAATTTCTCGAGGAGCGCCTTCACATCGAGAGGCCGCGGCGACTGGTCGAGCCACTTGCTGAGCTGCACCGGATCGACGCGTCCACCGCGCGCGTGCCACGCGTACGTGACGAGGGCATTGGTAAGCTTGAGCTCGGCCGCGGCGAGCACTTCGGGTGTGGCACTGCCCGTCGGCAGGCCCCTGATGTCGAAGGCCCGGGGATCGAGGCCCCACTCATCGGCACGGCCCATCTCGGCGACAAGCGCCTCGGCGTTCGTGCTGAGGCCACTCGGCGTGGTCCACATGGGCTGGCCCTTGCGGGCAACATAGAAGGCGCGGATCGCATCATGCCACTCGCGCTCCTGAGCCTGTCGCGTATTCGGTTGACTGCTCTCGATGGCGGCGATCAGCGCGGCATTGAGTGGCGGGGGCGGCGGCTCGGCCGGTGCCGCAACAGCCGGCGGAGCCTGAGGCGCCGGCGTTGCAGTTGCGGGCGCCTGAGGTGCAGGTGCAGCCGGTGTTGAGGTCGTTGTCTCTTGGGAGGCGGGCGCAGCAGGCGCTTCGCTCGCGGCCGGCGTCTCGCTCGACGGCTTCGAGCCCGGGATCGACGAAGTCGCGATCGGGTTGCTCGGAGGTGCCGGTGGCACGATTACGGGCGTGCTGGCCGTAGCAGCAGGCGGCGCGGGCGGCGCAACGTTCGCATCACCTTCTGTGCGCGCCTTGGAAGACAAGGCTGCGGGATCGATCACCGGGGGAGTCCGCTCCGCCGGCTGCTCGGCCGCGCTCTCCCCTGCTCGGGGCGTATCCTGGGCAAATGCCGGCGACGCGGCGGCAAGCGCGATGGTGGAGAGCAGGCATAGGGCGGCGCGCCGCATGGCAGAAGGCCTCTCAAGAGGTTCGGGGGTTCCGGCCGGCACGGTCGACGGATCAACGCCCATCAGTCCACACCATAATGCTTTATCAGCATGACTGCTTCGGCACGGCATCGCAAGCGAAACCCATTCATTCCAATCGATTGCGCCATATCTTTGGCAGATTTGCCGCGCTCGGGTGATTCGTTTTTTCCACAGATCACTCAGAAGTGACGCCGTCGCGATCCGGTCCTCGTCCCGGAACGACTGGGCCTTCACTCTGCAACGCTTTGCACAATCCTACCGTTGCATATGAACGGACGTTGCTTGGCAATCGCGGGCCGTTGCTCCGATCCTGAGGCTCGGATAGCTTCCGCCCGAGGCCCCTCGCGGCCTCGTCCCTGAGCACGATTGGCCCTCATGTCCCAGAACCCCTTCGACAGGCATCTCGGCAAGACGTCGGCCAATTATCAGCCGCTCACGCCGCTGACTTTCCTCGAGCGCTCGGCCGCCGTTCATCCCGAGCATATCGCCGTTATCCATGGCCGCCAGCGCTTCACCTACGCTCAGCTCTACGAGCGCGCCCGACGTCTCGCCTCCGCGCTCGCCTGGCTCGGGATCGGCGCTGGCGACACCGTGTCGGTCATGCTGTCGAATACGCCGCCGATGCTCGAAGCCCATTTCGGCGTGCCTATGACGCGGGCCGTTCTACATTCGATCAACACCCGGCTCGATGCCGCGATCGTCGCCTTCCAGCTCGACCACGCCGAGTCCAAGGTCTTGATCTACGACCGCGAATTCTCGGCGACGGTGAAGGAGGCCGTCGAGAAGTGCCGCGTGAAGCCGCGGCTCGTCGAGTACGATGACCCTGAGTTCCCGCAGGTCGGCGAGCGGCTGAGCCCCGTCGAGTACGAGGATTTCATCAAGCGCGGCTTCGCCGGCTACAAGTGGCGGGTGCCGGCGGACGAATGGGACGCCGTCTCGCTGAACTACACGTCCGGCACGACCGGCAATCCCAAGGGCGTGGTCTACCACCACCGCGGCGCGCACCTCATGTGCTACGCCAATATCGTCTCGGCACAGATGAGCCGGCATTCCGTCTATCTCTGGACGCTGCCGATGTTCCATTGCAATGGCTGGTGCTTCCCCTGGACCGTCACGGCCGCAGCGGGAACGCACGTCTGCCTCCGCTGGGTCAGGGCCGGCGCCATCTACGAGGCCATTGCCGAGCACAAGGTCACGCACCTCTGCGGCGCGCCAATCGTCATGTCGGCGATGCTCAACGCAACGCCGAACGAGCTCCGCCCACTGCCGCATCGCGTGCAGTTCATCACGGCTGCAGCGCCGCCGCCCGAGGCCGTACTCTCGCGCATGGAGCAAGCCGGCTTCGACGTCACTCACGTCTATGGCCTAACCGAGACCTACGGCCCGGCATCGGTGAACGAGTGGAAGAGCGAATGGGACGTGCTCGATTCGTCCGCTCGCGCACAGCGCAAGGCGCGCCAGGGCGTGCGCTATGCCGCGCTCGAAGGCCTCACCGTGATGAAGCCCGAGACCATGGAGGTCGTGCCTTCCGACGGACAGACGCTCGGCGAGGTCATGTTCCGCGGCAATATCGTCATGAAGGGTTACCTCAAGAACCCGCAGGCGACGGACGAAGCCTTTGCCGGCGGCTGGTTCCACTCGGGTGATCTCGGCGTGCTTCATGCCGACGGCTATATCCAGCTCAAGGACCGCTCCAAGGACATCATCATCTCGGGAGGCGAGAACATTTCCTCGATCGAGGTCGAGGACGTGCTCTACAAGCACCCCTCGATCGCCGCCTGTGCCGTCGTCGCCAAGCCCGATGAGAGGTGGGGTGAGACACCGTGCGCCTTCATCGAGCTGAAGCCGGGCACGCAGCTGCTCGCGTCCGACGTGATTGCCTGGTGCCGCGATCACCTCGCGCACTACAAATGCCCGCGCCATATCGTCTTTGCCGAGGTGCCGAAGACGTCCACGGGCAAGATCCAGAAGTTCGTGCTACGCGAGCGCGCCAAGGAAATATGAGCCCGCGCCCGAGCTAAGGCCTATGAACTGACTCTGACACCGCGGTCCCGATGAAGGCCCACATCTTCGCATCTGGAAGGAGCATCCCGTCATGCAGCTTGGAAAAGACATTGCCGCCGTCATCACGGGCGGCGCTTCGGGTCTCGGCGCGGCAACCGCGCGCGCGCTCGCGGGCAAGGGCGTCAAGGTCGGCATCCTCGATGTGAACGAGACGGCCGGCACCTCGCTCGCCAAGGAACTCGGCGGCACGTTCGCAAAGTGCGACGTGACCAGCGAAGCGGATGTCGACGCAGCACTTGCTGCCGTCCGCAAGGCACACGGCCAGGAGCGCATTCTCGTCAACTGCGCCGGTATCGCCATCGGCCAGCGCACAGCCCGCAAGGGCAAGGAGGGCGCGCCGCCCGTACCGCACGACCTCGCGAGCTTCGCGCGCGTGATCTCGATCAACCTGATCGGCTCGTTCCTCCTGATGTCGCGTAGCTCGGCAGGAATGCTGACGCTCGATCCCATCGGACCCGACGGCGAGCGCGGCGTCATGATCAACACATCCTCGGTCGCCGCCGAGGACGGCCAGATCGGTCAGGTGGCCTATGCCGCATCCAAGGGCGGCGTGAAGTCCATGGTTCTGCCCGTCGCGCGCGATCTCGCGCAGAGCGGCATCCGAGTCTGTGCGATCCTGCCGGGTCTCTTCCACACGCCCATGTTCGATGGCCTTCCGGAGGATGCACGCAAGGCGCTGGCCGCCTCGGTGCCTTTCCCCTCGCGCCTCGGCAGCGCAACGGAGTACGCGGCGCTCGCCACGCACATCTGCGAGAACGTCATGCTCAACGGCGAATGCATCCGCCTCGACGGCGCCATCCGCCTCGCGCCACGGTAAGTCGCCTCAGGCGCCCGCTTCATCGCGCGTCTTCTCCGCCGGCTCGACGTCTTCGAGCTTCAGACGCCCATCCGCAATGCGCTCGCCCTCCTGCGCGAGGGCGGCGGCCAGTTCTTCGCGCGCCTTCTCGGCCTGCCGCTGACGGTTCCAGAGCGAAGCATAAAGCCCGTCTCGCGACATCAGCTCGCCGTGCGTGCCTTGCTCGACCAGCCGGCCCTTGTCGAGCACGATGATGTTGTCGGCGTGCACGATCGTCGAGAGGCGGTGCGCGATGACGAGAGTCGTGCGGTCCTTGACCACCTTGTCGAGCGCGTCCTGGATTTCCTTCTCGGTGTGGCTGTCGAGGGCGCTCGTCGCTTCGTCGAGCATGAGAATGGGCGGCGACTTGAGGATCGTGCGTGCGATGGCCACGCGCTGCTTCTCGCCGCCGGAGAGCTTCAGCCCGCGCTCGCCGACCATGGTGTCATAGCCCTCCGGCAGCGTCTTGATGAAGGCATCGATCTGAGCGAGACGCGCCGCCGCCTCGATCTCGGCCTCCGTAGCATCGGGGCGTCCGTACTGAAGGTTGTAGCGGATGGTGTCGTTGAACAGCACAGTGTCCTGCGGCACGACGCCGATCGCGGCGCGTACGCTCGCCTGCGTCACATCCCGAATATCCTGGTCGTCGATCGTCACGCGCCCGCCGGAGACATCGTAGAAGCGTAGCAGAATGCGGCTGATGGTCGACTTTCCCGCACCGGATGGCCCGACGATCGCGACCATCTTGCCCGCCGGCACCTCGAAAGAGAGGCCCTCGAGGATCGGGCGCGCGGCCTCGTAGTGGAAACGCACGTTCTCGAATCGCACCGCGCCACCGCCGACGACGAGATCGCGCGCGCCGGGCCGGTCGGCGACCTCCGGCGGCTGCTCGAGCACGTCCATCATGATCTCGATGTCGGTAATGCCCTGCTTGATCTCGCGATAAACCATGCCCATGAAGTTCAGCGGGATGAACAGCTGAAGCATGAGCGCATTGACCATGATGAACTGGCCGAGGGTGTTCGTGCCGGCGATCACATCGCGCGCCGACATCACCATGCAAAATGTGAGCGTCAGCGTGAAGATCACGGCCTGACCGGTATTGAGCCACGCGAGCGAGGTATACGTGCGCACGCTCGCGCGCTCGTAGGTCGCTAGAGACGCATCGTAGCGCGCGGCCTCGCGGGCCTCGGCGCCGAAATACTTGACCGTCTCGTAGTTGAGCAGGCTATCGATGGCCTTGGTATTGGCGTCGCTGTCGCTCTCATTCATCGTGCGGCGAATGCGAATACGCCACTCGGTCGCAAAGATCGTGAACCAGAGATAGAGAGCGATCATGCCGGCGACGACGAGCACGTAGCGCCAGTCGAATTCGAAGGCGAGCACACCGAGCACAAGCGCGAACTCGACGATCGTCGGGATGAACGTCATCAGCGTCATGCGTGAGATATTCTCGATGCCGGCGCGGCCGCGCTCGAGCACGCGTGTGAGGCCGCCGGTCTTGCGCTCCAGATGAAAGCGCAGCGAGAGCGCGTGCATGTGCTCGAAAGTCGTTAGCGCGAGACGGCGCACGGCATTCATGGCCACTTTGGCAAAGAGCCCTTCGCGAGTCTGCGAGAAGATGACGATCGCGATCCGTGCGGCGCCATAGAGCAGCGTGGCCGCGATCGGCGCGCCGACGAGCCAGTTCCAGGCAGCACCACCCGATTGTGGAGCGCCGGTCGCTGCGACGAGCGCGTCGGTCGCCCACTTGTAGGTGAACGGCATGGCCACCGTCACCAGCTTCGCGAACAGCATGAGGACGAGCGAGACGAAGACGGTGCGCTTGAGATCCGGGCGGTCGCTCGGCCAGACATAAGGAAAAATGCCGCGGAGCGCCCTCAGAGAGCTGCGCTGCGCCGGCTGCGCACGCGCGCCTCGATGCGCCTGCTGCGCAGATTTCCCGCTCGCTTCGCGCTGCATGAACTGCTCCTCAACCGCTGCCGGCCTTGCAGAGCGCACTCTGCTGGGTGGGTGGCTGGCCAGCTCATAGCATCTTGTGCGGGGAATTGCGCTCCTGCGGCCGAGCTATGCACGCCGCAGATCGAGGCCAGTCATCGCCGCGACATGCGGTCGTGGCTCGGGGGTGGACAGAAGAACAGATCGCGGTGAGCGCGGCTCGTGTGGTGGGTCTTGTGTCTATGGCTGGCAACGGCCGGACGTGCCGTCTTGCGCGTGTGGCGCTGCGGCGGACATGGACGGCACTGAGTTGCTGCCGCGCGTACGCGCACGCGCTTGCGGAGTGAGGCCGCCCGCTGGGCGGTTTTGCGGGAAGGCGCTACGCGCGTCGGCGTCACAGCGGACGGTGAGGGCGAGGCAACAGCCGCAGTACGAACACCACTGCCCTCTGCCGGCGCCTGCACGGCGGCCCTCCTCAAGCGCTCGGCCTCGGCGCGCGCTTCCGCGAGCTTCTTCTCTTCTGCTTCCCGCGCCTGCTGCTCCTCGGCGCGGCGACGCTCCTCTGCGGCGCGGCCGGCAGCCTCGGCAAGCCGCCTGGCCTCGGCTTCGCGAGCACGCTGCTCCTCGGCGCGCTTGCGTTCCTCGGCTGCTCGGGCGGCGTCACGCACCCGCTGCTCCTCGGCAAGTCGAGCCTCGGCGGCACGATCCGCGGCTTCGGCAAGCTTTTGCGCTTCCTCGCGCTCGCGACGCTCAGCAGCGGCCGTACGCGCCGCCTGTTCCGCCGCGCGTGTCCGCTCCTCGGCCGCGCGCGTCTCGGCTTCGGACGTCGCGCGTTCGGCCATGTCCTTGGCGAGTGCCTCCGCCTGCCGGCGCACTTCTGCGTCGCGCTCCTTCTGCTCGGCCTCGAGCTTGACGCGGGCAGCTTCCGCATCGCGCGCCTCGCGTTCGCGTCGCGTCTGATCGAGAAGGCGCGCCTCTTCTTCTTGCCGCTTTTTCTCGGAAGCCTCCCGCTCGGCGACAATGGCGCGGCGCGTGGCCTCGGACCGCTCGCGTTCGGCGGCCGCCTCAGCTTCGGGCTTGCGGGCTGCTTCCTCCTGACGGCGCGTCGCCTCGGCTTGCTGCTCGGCTGCGAGGCGGCGCGCTTCCTCTGAGGCGAGCTTCTCCTCGGCCTTCTTGAGGGCTTCCGCGCGGCTCGCCTCGTCGGGCTGCCGCGCGATCTGGGCCGGCGGTGCGGGCATTGGGGCTGCAGGGGGCGCTGCCGGGGCCGCAACATCCGATGACGGCGGGGCCTGTTGTACCGGCCGGCTCAGGCGCGCAAGCAGATCCTGGTGCGCGCGATTTGCCTCGTGCAGCCACTCAGCGATCTTCTCGATCAAACTCTTGCTGACTGCGGGCCGGCTTTCGGAAGGCGGCGTCGCCTGGGTCTGGGCACCGGCATGGTCCGGCGCCAAGGCTGTGGCGATCATCAACCACGCGCCCAGCCACGCACCACGACTGCCGGCCACTGCCCCACGCCGCCAACGCTGGCGGAGGCTCGTGCGATGCCGCTCCCGAGATCGAATTCGGCGGGCACCCTCAAATCCTTGCATGGCAATCCTGACACGACTTGGCAACGCAGGAGACCAACTTAGCCAAATCATCGGGCCCGCGCCATGGCGGCCCGGCAACGGGCGACCACAGATCGATACCGGCCGGCCCCCTCGGGAGCCCGTCCTTCAGGTACCGGAGCGCGAGCGCTCCGGCGGCGGCACGGCATCACGCGGCGGCTCCGGCGACCGTGGCGGCTCACGCCCGGCAAGCCGCGCGAGGCTCGCCGTGAGCGAGGCCGGCAGCGTCGTCTCGCGGACCGCGTGCGGTAGCGGACGGTTGCCTTGCGTATGCGGCGGCACATTACCGGGAACAGGCGGAGGCTGCGGCATGCGCTGCCCGTCGAGCGGCGGCGGGCCTGTAGGACGCTGATGCGGCAGAGGCGGCGCCGGCTCGCGCGGTCCACCGTTCGCTGCAATCGGCGGCGGCATGGACGGGCGGCTCGGCGGTGGCCCCGGCGGCGTCAACGTTGGCACTGGCGGCGGCGGTCCCGGCGGTGTGCCGGGCATCGGGCCAGGGCCGTTCGTCAGCGGCGTCTGCGCGGCCGCGGGCACACCTGGAAGCGTGGGACCGCCCTTCGGCGGGGCAGTATCAATGGGCGGCGGCGGCACGGCACCGTTCGGCAGAGGCCGGCCCTGCGGCGGGCCATCCGCTCCCCTAAGCGAAGCGGCCATGGGGGGCGGCGGTGCTGCCTGAGGCGGTGGCGGCGGCGGAGCCGTCCGGACAGGGCCTGCCGCGTATCCGGGACCGGGAACTGGAGGTGGCGGTCCAGGCCTCGGACCTGCTGCCGCGGCGTGTCCCGGCGGCGGCGCCCCCGGTGGCGGGGAAGCGCGCGGCCCCGATGGCATGGCGGGCATAGGCGGCTTCGACGGCGGCGCGGCACCGTTTCCGGCAAAGGCCGGTGTGCCGGTACGTGGCGGCGGCCGGACAGGCTCCGGGAGAGGGGCTGAGCCGTTGGAGCGCGCCGCTGCGGGCTGGGTCACCGGCGCCGGTGGCTCCTTGTCCTTGCCGTTGGCTGCGCCATTGGCTGTCTGGCGCGGCGTGCTCATCTTCATCGCGCGGCGGCCCATCTTCTTTTCGGACTTCGCGACGAGCTTGATGAGCTGGAGTGCATCGCGCTCCGACATGGGCTGCCCGTAGTAGAAGCCCTGGGCGTACTCGCAACCGAGCGCACGCAGGAACGCGGCATCCTCGGGCGCCTCGACCCCTTCGGCAACGACCTTGTGGCCGAGCTCATGAGCGAGCAGCAGGATGGCGCGGACGATCGCGCCGCCAGCCTCGCTCTCGGTTCCCGACTGTACGAGCGCCTTGTCGATCTTGAGCGTGTCGAAGGGAAAGCGCTGCAGATAGGCGAGCGAGGAGTAGCCCGTGCCGAAATCGTCGATCGCAAGATCGGCGCCGGCGCCCTTGAGGAGCTCGAGCACGTGCGTCGCGCGCTCGGGGTTCTCCATCACGAGAGATTCTGTGACCTCAAGGCGCAGCGACCCGCGTGGTACGACATTGCGTCCCAGCAGGTGGCGGATCTCCGGCACGATGTCGGCCTTGAGAAGCTGGCGGCTCGAGACGTTGACGCTGACGAATAGCGGCTGCTCGGCGCGCGGCAATGCGCCTTGCCATTTCGCGACCTCAGCGATGGCGCGAGAGAGAACGTAGGAGCCGAGCTTGACGACGAGATCGGTTTCCTCGGCGATCGGAATGAACTCCGCAGGGCTCAACTGCCCGTAGCGCGGATGCTCCCAGCGCACGAGTGCCTCGAAGCCGACGAGGCTCTCGTTGGAAAGCGCGACAATCGGCTGGTAGAGCACCGTCAGGCGGCCCTGCTCGATGGCCCGACGCAGATCGCTCTCGATGGCAATGCGCTCGTCCTTCTCGCCGCGCATCTGCGGCGTGAAGATCTCGATACGATCCGTGCCGGCGCGCTTGGCGCGGTACATGGCCGTCTCGGCTTCGCGCAGAAGCTCGCGGGCGTCCGCCTGGTTCTCGTCGGCGGTGGCGATGCCGATCGAGCCAGTGAGGATGATCTCCTGATTGGCGATCTTGATCGGTGAGCGCAGTGAGCGGCGCAGGCGCTCGGCGAGCATGGCCAGCTCACGCGGGTCGTGCTGCGAGGGAATGAGGATCGCAAACTGGTCGCCGCCGATACGGGCAAGCGTGTCGCTCGTATTGAGCGTGCGCTGCAGCCGGCGGGCGACCGTGAGCAGCAGGCTGTCGCCGACGACGAGGCCAAAGGCACTGTTGACGCTCTTGAACTTGTCGAGATCGAGCAGGAGGACCGTGGGCCTCTGCATAGGATCGTCACGCCCGCGCGTGATAGCCATGGTGAGGCGGTCGAGAAACAGCTCGCGGTTCGGCTGACCGGTGAGGCTGTCGTGGACGGCGTCATGCATGAGGCGCTCGCGGGCGCGCCGCGAATCCGTGACATCACGAATGAGACCGACGCAGCGCAGCGAGCGGCGGTCGGCAGTCGGCACCGCGGCACCCTCGAGCTCGAACCACCGGTACGTGCTATCGGCATGGCGGATGCGGAAGTCGAGGCTGACAGCGCCGCCGGACTTGTCCTTGACGCCCTGGAAGAGCAGCAGCAGACGCTCGCGATCGGCCTGATGCAAATAAGCCAGCAGATCGTCGACCTTGCCCGAGAGATCACCGGGCCTGAGCCCTAGCGTCGCCTCGATGAGCGGATCCATCTTCATCTCGTCGCGGCGCGCATTCCATTCCCACACGCCGACGCTCGCCATCTCGATGGCCGTGGCGCGGAGCTGGCGATCGGATGGACTATTCGCGAAGGCCGGCTCGGTTACGCGGAAGGCGAACTGTGTCACGGTGAAGCCGATCAGCAGCGTGATCAGCACGAGCCCGGCGAGCAGGCCCGAGATGGCGATTTCACCGGAAAGACGCCCGGTCAGCGTCGCGGCGCCACCGAAGAGCCACACGAGCAGCAGTATCCACGTTGGCGCCACCGCGAGCGCGCGATCGAGCCCGCGCAGACTGAAGTAGAGGATCACGAGACCGCCGAACAGGCCGATGGCGCCGAGCGAGAGCCGCGCGACCGTCGCTGCAAGACGCGGATCGAGGACGGCCGTCGCGACGATCACGAGCTGACCGGCAATCCAGATCAGGAAGAGCATCCTGAGGAAGCTGTTCCACAGATTCCCGCGCAGGAACGTGAAGAGGAAGATGACAAGGCTTGCGGCGACGGCGGCCTCCGCCACCGCGCGGTATTGGGCATTGTCCTCGGGCCGCATGGGAAAGAGCCGCGGCCAGAATCCGAAATCGACGCAGAGCAACGCCAGCACGCACCACGCGACGAGCGCGGCGCTCGGAAAGATCATCTTGTGGTTGGCGGCGAAGACAGCCGTCAGGAAGATCGCGAGCAAACCGGTGAAACCGAGCAGGATGCCGTTGAAGAGCTGGCGATCGCGATGCCGCTGCTCGTAGGCGAGCGGCTTCCACAATTGGATAGGCGCGATGCGCTCGGAGGCGAGCTCGACGACGAACGTGACCGTGCGGCCGGGCTCGATGCTGATGCGGAAGACGTCGGCGCTGTCGTTCCTGATGCGCTCTGGGACGAAGCCTTCCGACTGCGTGATGGCCTCGATGCGGCGCGCGTCGAGATCGGGCCAGATCACGCCAGAGCGCGTCGTCGAGTAGCGGTTGGCGGTCAGCCAGCGCTCGATCGTCTTGTTCGTGGGATTGCGCAGTGAGAAGACAAGCCAGCTCGGATTCGTGCCAGGCGTCGCCGCGCGCACGTTCATGCGGAACGTGCCGCCGGTGGCGTCCGGCGCCGTCTCCGCCTGGATGCTGTCGCCGCGGCCCTCGTAGAGCTCGCCGTGGCTCGTGACGTCGATGCGGTCGGCATCCTCGGAGACTTCGATCGCTTCGAGCGCGCGTGCTCCGGACGTGCCTGCTGCGAGACCGAAGATCGCAACAAGAAGGAGCGCCAGCAGCGCGAGTGCGCGACGCATGACAGCATACGCGCCAGGCCTTGGCCCAGCAGCGTCGCCCCCGATGCGCACGCCCCCCATTATCATGCGTGCCAGTCCTCCTCGATCAACCCGAAGAGAACATGATCCTGCCACTGGCCGTTGATGCGTAGATAGCGCCGCGCCAAGCCTTCGCGCACAAAGCCATTCGCCTCGAGCACACGCTGCGAGGCCACATTGTGCGGAAGGCACGCGGCCTCGAGGCGATGAAGACGCAGATCCTCGAAGGCAAAGGGCAGCACGGCGGCGAGTGCGCGCTGCATATTGCCCTGGCGCACGTAGGGCTCGCCGATCCAGTAGCCGAGAGATGCCGCCTGCGTGATGCCGCGTCGGACATTCGAGAACGTGATGGCGCCGATCAGGTGGCGATCACTGTCGCGGAATATGAAGAACGCATAGCCGAGACCATCGCGGCGATTGCGCTGGTAGAGCCGCACGCGCTCGCGAAAGGCAGCGCGGCTCAGCTCGTCGGTCGCCCATTGCGGCTCGAAGGGCACGAGATGATCGCGACTGACGCGGCGGACATAGGCCCACTGATCGTAGTCCGACATCGCTGGCGGTCGCAGCGACATGCCGTCGCCGCGAATGAATGCGCTTGCCTCCTCGACGAAGGACGGCCTCAGGAACGCCATGTCCGTCCTCTCCCGGTTTCAGAGACGACAACCCATATCGGCGCGCTCTTGCAGCGCCGTGACGTCCGATGGTGCCCCAGTCCCATGAACCCGATCAATGGCGCACCGCCCGCTGCTCGACGTTGTCCACGATACCCCGTCCCGCCTTGCCTGCACCCGCCAGTGCAAACGAGAGCTTGGAGCGGGCCACCAGCCGCTCAGCCAGAGCGCGTATCTGCTCGGCGTCCACCGCATCGACCTTGTCGATAAGCTCGGCCATTGGCACAAGGCGGCCGAGGGCGAGCATCTGGCGCGCCATCTGCTCGGCGCGCGCGATCGGGCTTTCGAGGCTCATCAGGAGGCCGGCCTTGAGCTGTGCCTTGGCGCGGCGCACTTCACCATCCTCCGGGCGCGAAGCCGCCGCCTTGTCGAACTCGGCCGAAACGACGTCGATCAACGCGCCCATCGTTTCTGGCCCGGTCGCGGCATGGACATTGAACATTCCGGTATCGCCTAGCCCCCAGGCGCTCGAATAGATCGCGTAGCAAAGGCCCCGTTTCTCCCGCACCTCCTGGAAGAGCCGGGACGACATCCCGCCGCCGAAAAGCCCCGAGAACACCTGCGCGGCGTAAAAATCCGGCTCCCGGTAGGAGGGGCTCTGATATCCCAAGACGACATGCGCCTGCTCGAAGCGGCGCGACGAAAGACGTACCCCGCCCGCGTATTTCGCCGGCTTGGGGACGACTCGCTTGCCTCCAGGAAGCGCTCCGAATAGGGCTTCAGCGTGGCGCACCAGGGCCGCGTGATCGACGTTCCCTGCGGCGGAAAGCACCATGCTTCCCGCATGATAGCGGGCCTGCCGAAAGGCGTGCATGTCGATTGCGCTGAAGCGTCCGACAGTCCTGGTCGTGCCGAGGATCGGACGGCCGAGGGGCTGACGCGGGAAGGCCGCATCCTGGATGAGATCCATCACGATCTCCTCGGGGCTATCGCGGGTCGCCGCGATCTCCTGGAGGATCACGTTCCGTTCCCGTTCCAGCTCCTCGCCCGGATAGGTCGGGTTGAGCATGATGTCGGCGAGGACCTCGAGGCCGACGGCGAGGTCGTCCTTGAGCAGGCGTGCATAGAAGGCGGTCGAGTCGAGGCTCGTCGCGGCATTCAGCTCGCCGCCGACCTCCTCGATGCCTTCGGCGATCTCGCGGGCGGTGCGCCGCGCCGTGCCTTTGAAGGCCATGTGCTCGATGAAGTGGCAGATGCCGTGCTCGCGTGCGGCTTCATGGCGGGCGCCGGTCGCGACCCACACGCCGAGGGCGACAGTCTCCACGTGAGGCATGTGGTCGGAGATGATCGTCAGGCCGTTCGGGAGGCGCGTTTCGTTGAAATGCATGTCAGACGCGTCCTGCACGTGCGTTCGTGCTCACGTACCGCGCCACGGCCGCGGCATCGCCGGGCAGCACGGTTACGCGTTCGGGAAGCGTGCGCTGCCGCGCGACGGATGCGGGCTCGGCGGGCGCGCGGCCGACCGCGCGACGGATGGCATCGGGGAACTTCGCCGGGTGCGCCGTCGAAAGCGTGATCATCGGCACATCGAGCCGGCGTGGCACACGCCCCGACGCCGAGACCGCCACAGCGGTATGTGGATCGGCGAGATAACCAGTCGCGACCTCGAGTGTGCGAATCGTGGCGAGCGTCGCCGCCTCGTCCGTGCGCTCAGCATCGAAGCCTTCCTTGAGCTGGCCATGCTCGCCCTGTGTCAGCGCAAAGCTGCCGCGCTCAGCAAGATCACGCATGAGGCCGTTGATGCGCTCGGCATTGCGTCCGGTGAGTTCGAACAGAAGCCGTTCGAAGTTCGACGAGATCTGGATGTCCATGCTCGGGCTGAAGGTCGCCGCAACCTCGCGGCTCTCGTAGCGGCCGGTCTCCAGCATTCGCGTGAGGATGTCATTGACGTTGGTGGCGATGACGAGCCGATCGATCGGCAATCCCATGCGCTTTGCCGCATAGCCCGCAAGCACATCACCGAAGTTTCCCGTGGGCACGGCAAAGCTCACCGTGCGGCTGGGCGCACCTAGCGCGACCGCGGATGTGAAGTAGTAGACGATCTGGGCCATGAGACGCGCCCAGTTGATCGAATTCACCCCGGCGAGACCGAGACGGTCGCGGAATGGGAGATCGTTGAAGAGTGCCTTCACGATGTTCTGGCAATCGTCGAACGTGCCTTGCACCGCGATGGCGTGGACGTTCGCTTCGCTCGGCGTCGTCATCTGGCGACGTTGGACATCGCTGACGCGGCCCTCGGGAAACAGCATGAAGATGTCGATGGCCTCGCGCCCGCGGAAGGCCTCGATAGCGGCGCCACCCGTATCGCCCGACGTCGCGCCGACGATGGTCGCGGTACGCTTCCTGCTGGCGAGCGCGCGGTCCATGAGGCGCGAGAGCACCTGCATGGCGACATCCTTGAAGGCGAGCGTCGGGCCGTGAAAGAGCTCCAGTATCCAGTCCGAAGGCCCGACCTGAACGAGCGGCGTCACGAGCCGATGGTTGAAGGTGGCATAGGCATCGGCAACGATGGTCGCTAGATCGGCATCCGGAATCTCGCCGCCGACGTACGGCTTCATGATGCGGACGGCGACATCCTCGTAGGGCTGACCCGCAAACGCCGCGATCTCGTCGCGCGTGAGCTGCGGCCACTGCTCGGGCAGATAGAGACCGCCGTCGCGGGCGAGCCCGGTCAGCAGAACGTCCTCGAAACCGAGCGCCGGCGCGGCGCCGCGTGTGCTGATGTACTTCACGAAAGGTCCACTTGCAGGAGGCCGCCGAAGCGGTTTTCTGATTTCCGGACGATGGCATAGCCGTCATCCGGCAGGAAGGCCATATCACGGCTTCAAGTCGATGATATCGGCTCAATTTTGCTTGTAGCTTGTGCCGCTCAGACCTTCGGCGTCTCGCCGGCTAGCACTGTCGCGAAGACCTCGCGGTCGACATTGCTGCCCGAAAGGACCACGCCGACCCGCTTGCCAGCCATCTTCTGACGCTCTTGCATGAGGGCGGCAAGAGCGGCCGCGCCAGCACCCTCGGCGAGGTTGTGCGTATCCTCGTAGTAGGCACGCATGGCGTCCGCGATCTCATCCTCGCTGACCGTGACGATGCGTGCGGCGCCGCGTGCCATAATGTCGAGCGCCATCGGGTCGGGTACGCGGCAAGCCATGCCGTCGGCAAAAGTCGCCGCCGAGTTTGTCGAGATCGCCTTGCCCGCGGCAATGGAGAGCGCAACGGCCGGCGCATTGGACGCGACGACGCCGACGACCTCGGTCTTCGATCCGAGCAGGTCGCGCGCCATGATCATGCCGCACGCGCCCGAGCCCATGCCGATCGGGACATAGACGGCATCGAGATCAGCGAGCGCCGTGAGCATCTCGCGACCCGCCGTCGCCACACCCTTCACGAGCTCTGCATCGAAGGGCGGTACAATGTGCAGGTTGCGCTCGGCGGCGAGCCGGAAAGCCTCGTCCTTGGCTTCGTCGAAATCAACGCCATGCTCGATCAGCTCGGCGCCAAAGGCGCGCATGGCTGCATTCTTCTCGCGCGAATTGCCGTGTGGAACGAGGATCACGCTTTTGAGGCCGACGGCCGTCGCCGCGCGCGCAACGGACTGGCCGTGATTGCCGCGGGTCGCCGTGATGACGCCGTCGATCTTCGCGCCGGAGCGGCTGAGCGCATCCATGTACACGATGCCGCCACGCACTTTGAAGGCGCCAATCGGTGAATGGTTCTCGTGCTTTACGAACACCTCGCATCCTGTGCGGCGCGACAGCAGCGGCCAGTGATGCTGCGGCGTCGGCGGCATATGGCGGGCGACCACTTCAGCGGCGGCCTCGAGCTCGGAAAGACTGAACATGGAGCATCTCCTGACATTGGGATTTAGCAGCGCGCGCGCATGAGCGAAAGCTTATGTAGCTCCAAGGATGTGCAGCTCTTGTGCGCGGTATTCGCGCTTGTGCGCGTGCATGGGGTCTGGTCTTTGCGGAAGACGTCTGTGGCAGCGCGGCGGTTACGGAAGCGCCTCGGCGCCGGATATCAAGAGGCACGCTGGTGGATATGGAGCGCGGCCGATCGGAACCCAGCTGGCCGCCGAGCCCCGCCGTTGGCTATCTCGCCGCATTCGGGCTATCGCTCGCCATGGCGGTCGGCAACAGCCTCGCACGTTTTTCCTACGCCCTCGTCCTGCCGGCCATGCGCAACGATCTCGGCTGGAGCTACACCGAGGCCGGCGCGCTCAATACGATCAATGCCGTCGGTTATCTCATTGGCGCTTTCGTCGCCGTTGCCAGCATCCGACGCCTCGGATCCAAACTGCCGTTCATTGTCGGGCTCTGGGCCACCGCGATCACGGTGCTGGCCACGGCCTTTGTGCGCGATTTCGCGGCGATCGCCGCGGTTCGCACGCTCACGGGCATTGCCGCTGCGTATGTATTCGTGACGGGCGGCGTGCTGGCAGCGAGCATTTTTCCTCATGATGCACGGCGGGCTGCGTCAGCTATTGCAATCTACTTCGCCGGCGGCGGCACCGGCCTCCTGCTGACCGCGCTCACCATTCCCTGGCTGCTCGAAGTGCGCGGCGATGTGGCCTGGCCGCAAGCCTGGGTGTTGCTCGGCGCGACATCGATCGTCATGAGCGTTCTTGCCACCTTTGCCGCGCGTCCTGTGCCTGTGGCACCATCATTGCGTCAGCCGACGCCCTGGTCGAAGAGAGCGATGGCCCCACTGTTCATCGGCTACAGTTGCTTTGCGCTCGGCTATTTCGCCTACATGACCTTCATCGTCGCATGGATGCGCGAGCGCGGCATGAGCGGCACCGACATCGCGATCGTCTGGGCCATGCTCGGGCTCTCGACGATCCTGAGCCAGCGGATCTGGGCACGGCCGTTCGCGACATGGCCGGCGGGGAGGCCATTCGCGGCGGTCATGGGGACCATCGGCATAGGCGCCGCCCTGCCACTCGTCGACGGTGGGCTCCCGATCATGATCGCCTCAGCCCTCCTGTTCGGCTGCTTCTACATGGTGCCGGCAGCTATCACGGCTTTCATCAAGTCCTCGTTGCCGCCTGTTCTTTGGGGCGAGGTCTTTGCTTCCTTCACCCTCATGTTCTCGATCCTTCAGTGCTTCGGTCCGGCGGCGACCGGCCTCCTTGCCGATCTTACCGGCAGTCTGGCAACGGGCCTCGGCGTGTCCGCCGGCATTCTACTTATGGGTGCCGTGGCCGGCTGGACACAGCGGAAGATTGAGTAGATGGGGTTATTGCAATCTAAGGTTGCGTAACGGCCGGAATCGACGCATTTCATTGGTCGTCCACTTGTGTCCGCTGCACGTGTGGTCCAGACCCGAACTCAGAATGAGGCGCCAACGTGATCGCATTACGGCGCCTCAATTTTTTCTCAACCACATTTTGACCGAACAGTGGCGAGCCGCCACGATTAAGTCTCTACGTCACCACGCGAATCATCGAGCTTTCCCCCGAAAGGAGAAAGCCAATGCGTGGTCTGACATTCCGTTTGAGCCGACGCTTCCATGCGACGCCCTGGGTCGTCGTTGTGATGGCTGCACTCGTCCTGGCTGTGCCGTTGGCAATGCGGAACGGCACTCTTGCCCGCACACCCGATCAGGCCCCTCTCCGCCATGGCGCCATGCTGCCGGGCGCCGCTGCCATCGAGGGCCGGGCCCGCGTGCTCGACGGCGATACCATCGAGATCGCAGGCACGCGCATCCGCCTCGAGGGCATCGACGCCCCCGAAGGCGGCCAGACGTGCCCGCGCGCCGGCGGTGGCATCTGGCGCTGCGGGCAGGAAGCCGCCGCGGAGTTGCAGAAGCTCATCGGGCGGGCGTCGGTCCGCTGCGAGAGCCGGGGCACCGACACCTATGGCCGCACGCTCGGCATCTGCTTCGTCGGCGCGACCGACATCAATGCCGAGATGATAAGGCGCGGATTTGCCTGGGCTTTTGTGAAGTACTCGCGGACCTACGTGACCGAGGAGGCGGACGCGCGCAAGCGCGGCATCGGTATCTGGCAGGCCCCCACGACGACGGCCTGGGACTACCGCGCCGGCCGCTGGTCGACGGCCGACAATGCCATCCCCGGCGACTGCCCGATCAAGGGCAACATCACGTCCAATGGCCGCATCTACCACATGCCCTGGAGCCCCTGGTACGAGAAGGTGCGCATCGACGAGGGCAAGGGCGAGCGCTGGTTCTGTACGGAGCGCGAGGCTCTGGCCGCCGGTTGGCGCCCCGCCAACATCAATTGAACGGCCGATATCGTGCCGGCGCCGCTGCGACCTCCGCAGCCGGAGGATTCGAGCGTGCGCCGGCAGATTTCCCCTCGCCTCGCAAGTACTTTCGTGTATAAGGCTGCGGTCTTGCGAACCCCTCTCGAGGGGGCGCAGCCCCTGACGCGACCCGGCTGGACGACATCCCGGCTGTGGCCGCAGATGCGGCGCGACATCTGACCCAGATGCCCTGCCTGCCATCATCCGAAAAACCGAGCGCGCTCCGGCCAAGCCGGACGCCAGAGCAAAGGACAACTCGATGTCGCTGACGACCGAGCGTAAGCAAGAAGTGATCAAGAGTTTTGCGACCAAGGACAAGGACACCGGCTCGCCGGAGGTCCAGATTGCCATCCTGACCGAGCGCATCAACGGTCTGGCTGATCATTTCAAGACGCACAAGAAGGACAACCACTCGCGCCGCGGGCTGCTCAAGATGGTGAGCCAGCGGCGCCGTCTGCTCGACTATGTGCGGTCCAAGGACGAAGCCCGCTACCAGAAGATCATCGAGCGGCTCGAGCTGCGTCGCTGATCGAAGCTCCAAACAAGGCGAGGCGGGATATGAGCTCGAACCCGCTTTCCGAATGATGCGAATAGGCGCCGCGCCCATGGGGGGCTGCGGCGCCCGAGCTGTTGATGATGAAGGATACGTACGGAAATGTTCAACACCCACAAGGTCGAGATTGACTGGGGCGGGCGCAAGCTGACGCTCGAGACCGGCCGCATGGCGCGCCAGGCAGACGCCGCCGTCTATGCACAGTATGGCGAGACGAGCGTGCTCGCGACGGTCGTTGCCGCAAAGAGCGTGAAGCCCGGCATCGATTTCTTCCCGCTGACCGTGAATTACCAGGAGAAGTTCTACGCCGCCGGCAAGATTCCCGGCGGCTTTTTCAAGCGCGAAGGGCGCCCGACCGAGAAGGAGACGCTGACTTCGCGCCTCATCGACCGCCCGATCCGCCCCCTCTTTGTCGAGGGCTTCAAGCACGAGACGCAGATCGTCGTCACAACTCTGAGTCATGACCTCGAGAACGACCCCGACATTCTCGGGATGGTCGCGGCCTCCGCGGCACTGACGCTCTCGGGGCTGCCCTTCCTCGGCCCGATCGGCGCCTCGCGCGTCGGCCTCATCAACGGTGAGTTCGTGCTCAACCCGATGATCGACGAGATGGCCGAGAGCGCGCTCGATCTCGTCATCGCCGGCACCACCGACGCCGTGATGATGGTCGAGTCCGAGGCGAAGGAGCTCTCGGAAAAGCAGATGCTCGATGCGGTCGTCTTCGGCCAGAAGGGCTTCCAGCCGGTGATCAACGCGATCATCAAGCTCGCCGAGAAGGCCGCCAAGGAGCCGTGGGACTTCCAGCCGACCGACACGAGCGCCGAGAAGGCGCAGATGAAGGGGCTCATCGAGGAAGATCTTCGCGCGGCCTTCGCGACGCCCGAGAAACAGAAGCGCTACGCGCTCATCGACGCGGCTAAGGAAAAGGCCATGGCGGCGATGGTGCCGGCCGATGCCGACGCCGCGCTGAAGACAAAGCTCGGCGGCGTGTTCAAGGCGCTCGAGGCCGATGTCGTGCGCGGTGACATCATCCGCACCGGCAAGCGCATCGACGGCCGCGATCTCAAGACCGTGCGCCCGATCCAGTCCGAAGTGCACGTGCTGGCGCGTACGCACGGCTCGGCGCTCTTCACGCGCGGCGAAACCCAGGCCGTCGTCATTGCGACGCTCGGAACGGGTGACGACGAGCAGATGATCGATGCGCTCGAGGGCACGCGCAAAGAGCGCTTCATGCTCCACTATAACTTCCCGCCCTTCTCGGTTGGTGAGACGGGCCGCATGGGTTCGCCCGGCCGTCGCGAGATCGGCCACGGCAAGCTCGCGTGGCGCGCCGTGCATCCGCTCCTGCCGACGCCCGAGGAATTCCCCTACACGATGCGCGTCGTCTCGGAGATCACCGAGTCGAACGGCTCGTCCTCGATGGCGACGGTCTGCGGCACCTCGCTGGCACTGATGGACGCGGGCGTCCCGCTGAAGCGTCCCGTGGCCGGCATCGCCATGGGCCTCATCAAGGAAGCCAATGACTTCGCCGTGCTCTCCGACATCCTCGGCGACGAGGATCATCTCGGCGACATGGACTTCAAGGTCGCGGGTACGGAAGTCGGTGTCACGTCTCTCCAGATGGACATCAAGATCACCGGCATCACCGAAGAGATCATGCGCATTGCTCTCGAGCAGGCTCATGCCGGCCGTATCCACATTCTCGGCGAGATGTCGAAGGCGCTGACCGGCGCCCGCACCGAACTCGGCGAGCACGCCCCGCGCATCGAGACGATCAAGATCCCCGTCGACAAGATCCGCGACGTGATCGGCTCCGGCGGCTCGGTGATCCGCGACATCGTCGCGGAGAGCGGTGCCAAGATCAACGTCGAGGACGACGGCACCATCCAGATCGCCTCCGCCAACCGCGAGTCGATCGAGAAGGCGCTGAACCGCATCCGCGGCATCACGTCGGAGCCCGAGGTCGGCAAGATCTACAAGGGCAAGATCGTGAAGATCATGGAGTTCGGCGCCTTTGTGAACTTCTTCGGACCCAAAGACGGTCTGGTGCACATCTCGCAGCTCACGCGCGGGCGTCCGCAGACCGTCGGCGAGGTCGTGAAGGAAGGCCAGGAAGTCTATGTGAAGCTCCTCGGCTTCGACGATCGCGGCAAGGTACGCCTCTCCATGCGCATCGTCGATCAGGAGACCGGCCAGGAGCTGCCGCCTGAGCCGCCGCGCGAGGGTGGTGAAGGTGGCGAAGGCGACGGTGGCGAGCGTCGCGATCGCGGCGGCGAGCGTCGTGATCGCGGAGACCGTGGTGGTCGCGGTGGTGGTGGCGGCCGCGAGCGTCGCCCACCTCGCGAATTCGATTGATCCAGGGACAGAGCCGCGCCCATGCGCGCTGAATTGAGGAGATAGCATCATGTCGAACCGTGCAGCACGTTCGCCGCGCAACGCCGAGAAGCGTCGCAAGAAGGCCGGCCACGCCATCCCGCGCAAGAAGGCGAGCGGCATCACCGGCAACACCATCGGCGCCCGCACCAAGGCGAAGAAGCTTGCAGGCCAGCGTCGCGTCGCGAAGGCCAAGGCTGAGGCGGCTCAGGCGTAAGCCTCGTCGCGTCTAGCTGAGTACCATGAGGCCGCGGGCTCTATGTCCGCGGCTTCTTTCTTTCCGCGGACGCCAACGCCTCCGGCTACTGGCGCCGCGGCTGCCATATCGCCGTTGGCACTTCCACCTTGCGGCCTTCGGCCACCACGAGTGTGCCCTCGCATCAAGGGCAGTTACGTGGCCGCGCCTCCAGCGCGACGAGGCTTTCGCCCCTGCCTCCTTTCGCGAGGGACACCCTCCCGAACTCACCCTTCTCTATGAACCGTCCTCTACCGCGAGCTCCCCATCCCCTCGTCCCACATGGCGTGCGGTCGGCGCGCGAATGCGCGCTCGCCGAAGGCGCAAACCTTCGGTTTGGACGGCACGCCATGTGGGACGAGGGGGAGAGAGGCGAGCTATCCAGCAGCAAACTTCGCCTTGATCGCGGCGACAATAGGCGCCATGCGGCTGCCGAGCGAACCCTTCACCATCACCGCATCGCCGGCCCGCAGTGCGTCGACGACGTGCGGAATAAGAGCCGTAGAATCCGGTGCCCAGGCACCGCGGCATCCGAGGGGCAGCGTCTCGAAAAGCTTTTGCATGTGCGGACCACACGCAAAGACCACATCGGCCTCGGCCAACGACAGCGGCTCCGCAAGCCCGAGGTGGTAGCCCTCCGACCCCTCGCCGAGTTCGAGCATGTCACCGAGCACTGCGACGCGGCGCGGATAATTCGCGCGCGCGACGGCACCAAGGACGGAGATGGCAGCGCGCATGGAGGCGGGATTGGCGTTGTAGCTCTCGTCGATCAGCAGGATCGCGCCTTCAGCCGCTTTGAGCAGCGTGCGCGCGCCACGACCGACGGGCGGCGTGATGCCCGCGAGCGGCACCGTCGCCGCCTTCAACGGAAGATGCAGTGCATTGAGCGTCGCGATCACGGCCAGCGAGTTGACCGCGATGTGCACGCCCACCGTTCCCAGACGATAGCTCAGAGCCTGCCCCGCGATCTCGGCAACGATATCGCTGCCGGTATCGTCGAGCTTGATCTCGCGCGCGCCGACGTAGGCATCCGTCGTCGTGCCGAAGGTCACAATGCGCGCGCCCCGCGCTGCCACGGCGCGATCAAGCAAGCTATAGTGCCGGCTGTCCCGCGGCAGCACGGCGAGGCCGCCCGGCTTCAAGCCCTCGAAGATCTCGGCTTTGGCCTTCGCGACACCTTGCTCGCCGTCAGGAAAGTTGCCGACATGAACGGGCAGCACGTTCGTGACGACGGCGATGTGCGGGCCCGCCATGCGGGTGAGCGGGCTGATCTCGCCGGCGTGGTTCATACCGATCTCGATCACAGCGAAATCGACATCCGCGGGCATCCGCGCGAGCGTCAGCGGCACACCCCAGTGATTGTTGAACGACTTCTCCGGCGCATGGACTTTGCCGGCCGTCGCGAGACAAGCGCGCAGCATTTCCTTCGTGCCGGTCTTGCCGGCACTGCCGGTCACGGCAACGACGCGTGCCTCAGGCCTTAGCCGGGCGCGCGCGGCTATTGCGATGCGGCCCAGCGCAGAAAGCGGATCATCGACGCGGATGAGCGGTCCGGCGCCTTCCGGTGCAACGAAATCACGCCGCACGAGCGCCGCCGCAGCACCGGCTTTGAACGCGGCATCGACAAAGTCGTGCCCATCGCGCTGATCAGTCAGCGCGACGAAGACCTCGCCGGGCGCCAGCGAGCGCGTGTCGATCGAGAAGCCCGTGATGGGGCCGGCCGGAGTACCTTCGGCCACACCCTCTGCCGCCGCGACGAGCGCATCCCAGGTCCAAAGCGGCGTGCCGTCAGCCATCGAGGTGCTTCCTGATCTCGTCATGATCACTGAAGGGCAGCGTGACATTCCCGACGATCTGGCCGTTCTCGTGACCTTTGCCGGCGACCAGGAGCACATCGCCCTCGCCGAGCAGGTCCATGCCGGCGGCAATGGCCTCAGCCCGATCGCCGATCTCGCGCGCACCGATTGCTCCGCGTAGCATCTCGCCGCGAATGGTGGCCGGGTCCTCGCTTCTCGGATTGTCGTCGGTGATGATCACGACGTCGGCGCGATCGACGGCGATACGACCCATGATCGGCCGCTTGCCGCGATCGCGATCACCACCGCAGCCGACAATGCAGACGAGCTTGCCCGTCGCAAACGGTCGCAGCGCATCGAGCGCCGCAGCGAGTGCCTCGGGTTTATGGGCATAGTCGACGACGGCAAGGCCGCTCTTGTGCTCGGCGACGATCTCGAGGCGGCCCGCGACACCCGTAAGCTTCTCAAGTGTCCCGAGCACCGCTTCGGTCGGCTCGCCACTCGCCATGGCGAGGCCCGCGGCGAGAAGCGCATTCTCGACCTGATAGGTGCCGAGAAGCGGAAAGCGCAGGGCGAAGTCGCGGCCCTCGGCGTGGACCACGACGCGCTGCGCGAAGCCGTCGCGCGTGATCTCTGCAAGTTGCAGCGTCTCGCCCCCGAAGCCCGTGGTGATGAGGTTAATGCTGCGCCGACGGACTGCGTCGATGACGCGTACGGCCTCGGCACCACCCGCGTTCACGACCGCCGTACCTTCCCGTGGCAGTAGCTCCGTGAAGAGGCGCAGCTTGGCTTTCAGGTAGGCATCGAGCGTCGAATGATAGTCGAGATGATCGCGCCCGAGGTTCGTGTAGGCCGCGGCCGTGATGCGCACGCCATCCAGGCGATGCTGGTCGAGGCCGTGCGATGAAGCCTCGAAGGCGACGTGCGTGATGCCGTCGCCGGCGAGTTCGTCGAGGGTCGCATGAAGCGAAATGGGATCGGGCGTCGTCAGTGAACCATAGACCGCACCGTCCGGGCGCACGAGACCGATCGTGCCGACCGAGGCCGCCTGCTGACCGAGCAGCGTCAGTATCTGGCGCGTGAAATCGGCGACGGAGGTTTTTCCGCTCGTTCCGGTAACTGCCAGCATGTGTGCGGGCTGCCGAGCATGAAAACGCGCCGCCATGAGCGCGAGCGCGCGGCGCGGCTCGCGGGCGCGCAGGACCGGGACATGCACCGGTGCGTCGATTGTGACGGCTTCCGCGGCGAGGATCGCGGCCGCGCCCTTGGCCAGCGCGTCGGCAACAAAGCGCGCGCCATCCGTGCGGCTGCCGGCGAGTGCAGCGAACAGGAAGCCGGGCTGCACCGCCCGGCTGTCAGCGGTCAGACCCCGAATGTCGATGGCTGGAGGAGCCGCCGGCAGCAGCACTTCGTCCGGCACGAGTTCCGAAAGCAGCATGACCCCGCCTCGCTGCGCTGCACGCACCCTGCGGGTTCATAGGTCGGTGCGGCGGGGGCGTCAAATTTCAGAGGCGCTTAGTAGGCGCCCAGTTGATAGTTGATACCCACGCGCGCGATGTGGCCATTGAGTTCGTAGCTCATCCTAGTGCCGAACTCTGCCGGTGGCGTGGGGGACATATTAATAGCTCGACCGCGATCGTCGCGATCACCAAGGTCGTAGTAGAGGTATTCCGCCTTCAGCGACCAGCCACCACCGAAAATCCATTCAAGGCCGCCACCAACCGTTCCGCCGACTTCCCAACTGGTGTCCGAGGCTCCGAAGTTGGCGCCGGTGGGGACAATCGCCTCCAACGAATGGCTCGTCTCGACCCGCCCGTAGGCCAGACCGCCGGTGAAGTAGATGAGGAAGTGCGGGTCCGCAAAGGGTGTCATACCGACGCGAGCGCGCAGTGTCCCAAGCCAGTCGATCTCTTGCCGGCTTTGCCCCCGATACGTCGCTGATGAACCGCCATCGGAAACAAAAGCGGTGTACGAAGCCTGACCATCCGCATTGAGATAAGTGAGATCCGCCTCAAGTCCGATGACAAAGCCGCCCGACCTCCAGTTGTACCCGAGCTGGGCACCACCGAGGGCGCCATCAGGCGAACTGTCGTAGCTTCGCTGGAACGGCAGGTAGCCAGGATTGGCCCAAGCCGCAGCATCGGGCAAAAGCGACAGAGACGAATCGCCGCCACCCCAATGATATCCGCCGTGAACGCCGACGTAGAAGCCGGTCCACGCGCGTGGATCCTGCGCTTGCGCCGCTCCTGCCATAGCGACGACCGCCAGCACACTCGCAGCAAGCTGCCGCAGCGGCTGAAACGTCAGCTCTTTCAACAGCATTCTGAACAGCCCTCAGCATACCCCGCAAATCAGTTTGGAATATAACACGCTCGTCCGCACCTGCGCGGGCATTCGGGCAACACATGCTCCAAAAAGACGCAGTTTCCCAGAACGATTGGTTTACTTTGCCGCAAATACCACCATTGGCCAATTTGACCTCGTTGCGGACTGGCAAGAAAACTGCATCGGGGATAGTAGCGTTGTCTAGTATATGAGGGCGTTCGTAGATGCGTACTGTAATGAGCGGCCTGCTCATAGCGGCAGGAGCGGCAGCGATAGCATTCCTGGCATTCGCCGATCCGGCTACGGCCTTCTGCTTCCCGGCTAGCGCCTGCGCGCCCGCTGCGCCGGCGCCAACCCCCGTGCCCGCCCCCGGCCCGCTGATCGGATTCGGCCTGCCTTTAGCCGCCGTCACTCTTGGCGCGCTGCTTATCGTGCGCCGGTCTCGGAAAGGCTGAGCGCGCAACCGCTACCCCGGAGTGTGAGGATTGGCGATCCAGTCGCATACGGCGGTGGCATCCGCACACCCGGTTGACAACGTAGTCGGTAGTTCACGCGGCGCGGCTACGCTTGGCCGCCGCGAAGTCTTCCTGTGGCTGGCCTTCACCCTGTTGTGCCAGCAGCTGTTCGCGGTGCCGGCCAGCTCGTTCGACGCCTACATCGGCGCGGTGCAGAGCCAGCTCGCGTCGAAGAGCGTGTTCGCCTATGTGGCCTGGTACGCGATCTTCAGCCTGATTGCCGACAGCACGCGGACGTCGCCGGCCCGCTCGAGCGACATCGTCCTCGCAATCGCGGTGATTGCGTCTGGCGTCCTGACGGCCCGATCGGCGCATTGGCTTGCCTTGACCGCCGGCGCACTCTACTTCATGGCGCGCGATCGCGATGACATCGCTCTCAGGGCAGCCGGCGCCGTGATGCTGGCACTGGCCTTCAATGGCTTCTGGGGACCGCGGCTCTTCGAGTTCTTTGCCTACTACCTGCTTCAGGCCGATGCCGCGCTGGTCGGCGCCGCGCTGAGCGCGACCAAAACGGGCATCCTCTGGTCTGAGACCGTCGTCGGCGCGACAGCCGATCACGCCATCATCGTCTACGGACCCTGCTCCTCCTTCCACAACATCTCGCTCGGCCTGCTCTGCTGGGTGACGCTGACAAAGCTCGCCCGTCCTCGCTGGGTCGCGCGGGACATCTGGGTCGGTCTTGCCATCGTCGCGGTCGTCATCGCGCTCAACGCGAGCCGCCTCTACCTCATGTCCTTGAGCGTCGATGGCTTCGTGTACTGGCACGAGAGCACTGGCGCGCAGATTTTCGCCTGGGCAACGACCTTGAGTGTACTTGCGATCAGCCTCTTCGGAGCGCTGCGCGTGGGGCGCACGCCATGAAGAGCTGGCTCGTTCGCGCTGCTTTCGCCGCACTGCTGCTCGGCACGCTGGCCGTCAGGATCCAGGCCTCGCACGGGCAGCTGGAATATGACGTCCGCCCTGCCGTTGTCGAGCTGCTCGCCTCGCGCGGGATCGCGGCACGGATCACGCCCGCTAAAGATCACGCGCTCCTGAAGGCCGTCGCATTCGACGCTCCTCAATGCGGTGGCCGCGTCGATGTCTTTCCAGTGCGTCTCAATCTTCAGGAAGCGCCGCTCTTCGATGCCGCTATCGGCATGGAGCGCGAGCGGCACGTCGCCTACCTCGGGCGCACGTGGCGCGAGCCGAGCCGGCTTGATCTGCGCGTCGAGTGGCTGAAGCAGAAGGCGCTTTCGGCCGTGGGGCTTGGATCCTTCACGACCAGTACGACGGCGCTCATGATCGCCGCGCCCAAGGGCTGCGAGATCGCCCGGGATTTCGACTGGGCGCCCTTCTGGCACCATACTCCCGCCAAGAGCTGAGGCCCGCCAAAAGTAAAGCGGAGCATCGCTCCAGGCGATGCTCCGCTGAAATATTGGCGCCAGTACGCAACACTAAAGCCGGCGCTGAAGGCATATTGCCACGCCAGATGTTACGAATGTGCGAAGAAGCCGATCTTGGTAAATGCCGCTGCAGCGCTCAGGTCGCGAGACGGCCCTCGACCCAACGGCGCAGCATTTGATCGAGCCATGTGTGTACGCGCGGCGCGTGCACGAGATGCGCGGCGAGCTGCTCGTGACGCGCGTGCGCACCGCGCATGAGCAGGCGCACGGGGTTCGAGCCCGACCAGCAATTTATCTGCGTGTGCATGATCTCAGGGTGGAACTGCACGCCGAGTGCCGCAGGGCCATAGATGAAGGCTTGGTTCTCGAACGCACCGTCACTTGTTGCCAGCAGATCGGCGCCGCGCGGAATCTCGAAACCCTCGCGATGCCACTGATAGACACGCTCGGGGAGTGTGCCGAGCACCCGACCCTGATCAATCTGCTGCACGGAGTGATAACCGATCTCGACACGGCCGTGCCCGCACATCTCGACACGCGAACCGAGATGGCGAGCCAGCATCTGCGCGCCGAGGCAGATGCCGAGATAAGGCTTATGCTCCTTGAGCGCGACGCCAACCCAATCGACCTCGCGCTTGACGTAATCGACATTGTCATTGGCGCTCTGCGAGCCGCCGAAAATCACGGCGCCGGTATGATGGGCGAGTGTCTCGGGCAGCGGATCGCCGAGAAAGGGACGGCGGATGTCGAGTGGATAGCCGTTCTCGATGAACCAGCGACCAACGTGGCCGGACTTGGCGCCCTCCATATGCAGGACGATCAACACCGGCTTCTTCGCAAGAGGAGCGGCGAGAGAAAGGTCCAGACCCCGGCCATCGATGGGGGCTTCGCGTGTTGGTTCGGCGTCGAGCATCATCGCGTCATCGATTGCGGGGGTAGAAGAGGAAACCCTGGATCAGCACAGATATTCTGTGCGGCATGAGTCGTAAACATAGTGCGAGAATGTTGTTCAGCAAACCGGGCACGACGACGCGTACGCCGAAATTATGGGCCGTGATTGCCCATCTAGCGACCGTCTCGGGTGCGAGCGATGGGATGAGCCAGCGGTAGAAATCGCGATCGGCATCCATCTTGTCATGGAAGCGCGTGCGCACAGGGCCGGGAGCGACGGCGGTGATGCGCACGCCGTCGCTTGCCACCTCCGCTGCCACAGCCTCCGAGAGCGAGAGCACGTAGGCGCGGCTCGCGTAGTAGGCAGCCTGGTAGGGCCCCGGCGCAAATCCACCGAGCGAGGCGAGATTGATGATGCCGCCGCGTCCGCGCGCCCGCATCCCCGGCAGCACGTGATGCATGAGACGGCTCGGCGCCGCGGTGTTGATCGCGAGCAGTCGCTCGATTTCGCTCATGGGGAGATCGTGGAAGGCGCCGGAGAGGCCGATGCCGGCATTGTTGACGAGGAGATCGCAGTAGGCCCCCGCGGCGGCGAGCGCAGCATCCATGGCGGCTGGTGCATCGGGCGCCGTCACGTCCTGGGCCAGCGTCTCGACGCGGACGGCATGCGCAGTCATCAGTTCATCGGAGAGCCGCGCCAGCGGTTCGGGCCGGCGCGCAATCAGCAGGAGATCCCGGCCGCGCGCGGCATAGAGTTGCGCGAACGCGCGGCCGATGCCCTCGGAGGCGCCGGTGATCACGACCATGGGCCGCGTCACTGGCGCACTTCCGTGAGCGTCAATGCTCAATTCATCCGCTCGATCGCGACGGCCGTCGCTTCGCCGCCGCCGATGCAGAGCGAGGCAACGCCCTTGGTCTCGCCGCGCTTCGCCATGGCATTGATGAGCGTCACGATAATACGCGCACCGGATGCACCGACTGGATGGCCGAGCGCACAGGCGCCGCCGTGGACGTTGACCTTGTCGTGCGGCAGGTCGAGATCGCGCATGGCCGCCATGGCGACGACAGCGAAGGCCTCGTTGATTTCGTAGAGGCCGACATCCCCGGCTTTCCAGCCCGCCGCCTCCAGCACCTTCTTCATGGCGCCGATCGGAGCCGTGGTGAACCACGCCGGCGCCTGGGCATGGCTCGCCTGCGCGACGATGCGCGCGAGCGGCTGCAGCTTGCGGCGCCTGGCCTCGCTCTCGCGCATGAGCACGAGGGCCGCGGCACCATCCGAGATCGAGCTCGAGTTGGCCGGCGTCACCGTGCCGCCATCGCGGAAGGCGGGCTTGAGGCTCGGGATCTTGGCCGGATCGGCCGTGAAGGGCTGCTCGTCGCGCGTGACCTCGGTCGTGCCCTTGCGCGACTTCACCACGACGGCGGCCATCTCATTGGCGAAGGAGCCATTCTCGTTGGCGGCTTTGGCGCGGCGCAGGCTTTCAACCGCGAACGCATCCTGCTGCTCGCGCGTGAACTGGTAGTGCTGTGCCGTATCCTCGGCGTAGGTGCCCATGAGGCGGCCCTTGTCATAGGCATCCTCGAGGCCATCGATGAACATGTGGTCGTAGGCCTGCGTGTGGCCGAGGCGTGCGCCCGAGCGCATTTTCGGCAGGATGTAAGGCGTGTTGGTCATGCTCTCGAGGCCACCGGCAATGATCACGTCCTTGGGGCGCACGTGCAGCGCCTCGTAGGCCATCATCACCGTCTTCATGCCCGAGCCGCACATCTTGTTGACGGTCGTGCACGGCACGCTGTCGGGAAGGCCGCCATAGCGCGCGGCCTGGCGTGCCGGTGCCTGGCCCTGGCCGGCGGGCAGCACGCAGCCCATGAGCACTTCGGCGACTTCCTCGGCGGCGACGCCCGTGCGGCCGAGCGCCGACTTGATCGCGACCGCACCGAGCTCCGGCGCCGTCATGGCCTGCAAGCTGCCCTGAAAGCTGCCCATGGGCGTGCGTGCGCCCGCGACGATGACGACGGGATCGGATGTTGGATTGGCCATTTCGGCCTCCTTGCAGGTGAAGTGAGGGTGATTACCTGAATATACAGGTGTTACTTGGTGGATCAATGGCGGGAGGGGCAGCCGCGCTGCCATTGCAGAGCTGAGTCAGCAGCATCCGCGCAGCTCTCATCACATCCACGGCGGTCGCAGGTAGCTGGCGTTGGACCAGCCGCGAATGCCACGATACATGACCGGGCACCAGGCTCCCGCGCAGGGCGCGCCGACGACCACGCCGCAGGCATCTGGCGGAATCCCGCCCACTTCCCGATGCTCCGCGCTAGGACCGGACCGGATGCGCAGCGTGTCGCCCGGCCGCACGCCCATCACGCAATGGCTCTCGCGATTGGCAGCGGCACCGGTGGTGGCGGGCGGCGCGGGCCGTGGCGGCGGCGCAGGCTCAGCCCGACGCGGCGGTGGTGGCGGCGGCTCGGCACGCCTGGGTGCCGGGGCTGTCGGAGCTGCGGTCGTGTCCCCCTCGTGAACGATCACCTGCTTGGCATCGACCCACCCCTTGCGCGCGCCCAGCGCCACATGGCACCAGCCGTACATGCATTGGCCGATCACCTGTAATCCGCACGCACCGGCCGGCAGGCTTCCGACGGGATTGTCGCGCCACGAGGGCCCCGTGCGGAGCAGGATCGACTCCTTGCCGACGCACAAGGTACGCGCCTCGGCCGGCCCCGCATTCAAAATCAAGACAGCCAAACCCAAGACAGCAAGTGCCGCCGCCCCAGCTACTGGCAGCGACCAAATGCTCAAAGCCCGCATCAATCCGCTCTTCCCGATCGACATCGTTTGGTTAACTTAAGCGAAGGCGCGTACCGGCCACAAGAGTCTGCGGCGCTTCACGTCTTGGCGGCTTCACGTTTCGCCGCTTCCTCAGCCTTCAACTCCTTCTTCGAGAGTTTGCCGATCATCGTCTTCGGCAGGGCATCGCGGATCTCGATCTCAGTCGGAAGCTCGATACGCGAGAGCTTGGGCTCGAGGTGCTTCATGAGATCCGCCGTCGTCGTGGTTGCACCATCCTTGAGCTTGACGAAAGCCTTGGGTGCCTCGCCGCGATACTCGTCAGGTATGCCGATGACCGTGACTTCCTGAACGGCCGAATGCTCGTAGAGGGCTTCCTCGATGCGGCGCGGATAGACGTTGTAGCCCGAGCAGATGATGAGATCCTTGATGCGGTCGACGATGAAGAAGAACCCTTCCTCATCCATGATCGCGACATCGCCGGTCCTGAGATAGTCGCCGACGAACTGCTCCTCCGTCTCCCGCGGCCTCTTCCAGTAGCCCTTCATGACCTGCGGACCCTTCACGCAGATCTCGCCCTTCTCGCCGAGCGGCACTTCCTTGGTCGGGTCATCCAGAGCACGCAGCGAGACGATCGTCTGCGGAATGGGCTGGCCGATCGAGCCTTCCTTGACGGGCCCGCTGAGCGGGTTCGCGGTCACCACGGGCGAGGTTTCACTCAGACCGTAGCCTTCGACGAGGCTGCAACCCGTGAGCTGCTCGAAGCGCTGCTTGATCTCGAGGGGCAGCGCCGCACCACCCGAGAGGCAGAACTTCAGCGACGAGAGATCGAAGCTCTTGAGCTTCGGATGGTTCATGATCGCGTTGAACATCGTCGGCACACCGGGCATGACGGTCGGCTTGGCCTTGTCGATGAGCTTCATGACATCGTCGAGCACGAAGCGCGGCAACATGACGATCTCAGCCGCCTTGGCGATCGCAAAGTTCATGACGACCGTCATGGCGAACACGTGGAAGAACGGCAGCACACCGAGTACGCGCTCCGACCCCTCCCCTAGCTCGGGCGCCCAGGCGGCCGTCTGTATCACGTTCGTGTAGACGGCCGCGTGCGTGAGCATGGCCCCCTTGGGGGTGCCCGTAGTGCCGCCCGTGTACTGAAGCACGGCGATGTCAGAGGTCGGCGAGATGGCCGGCGCCTGGAAACGTCCGTCATTGGCCAGGACGCTTTCCTCCGATATGACCGAGGCCGCCACCTGCGAGCGGCGCGCGTCCGCCAGCTCCTTGCCCTTGAAGAGGCGGAAGAGGATCGATTTCGCCGTTGGCAGCAGGGCCGGGAAAGGCGCGACGAGAGCGCGCTTGAGCGTGCCTGCCGCCATCAGCTTCTCGACCTTGTCGAAGAGCACCTTGAGGTCGAGCGTCACCATGAGATCGGTCTCGCTGTCCTTCACCTGGAAGGTCAGTTCCTCGACCGTATAAAGGGGGTTGAAGTTGACGACGGTCCCGCCGGCCTTGAGCGTCGCGTAGTAGTAGACGATGAATGTCGGCGAGTTCGGCAGGAACAGGCCGACTTTCGTCCCCTTGGTAACTCCGATCGCGGCGAGCCCGGCAGCGGCCCGATCCACGAGGCGCGACATCTCGCCGTAGGTTATTGTCCGACCCAGGAAGTTCGTGCAAATACGCGATGGATACCGCTCGGCAGCCCGCTCCAGGAACTGATGGAGCGGCGCCGGAGCGATCTGCTGGTGCCAGTTCACACCTTTGGGGTAGTGCGCAAGCCAGGGATAGCTCAGGTGTGTCGACGCCGTGCCCGCCGCCGTCGCTGTCGTACCTGCAGACATGGTCTTGTTGCCTCCCTGAATCACGTCCATTTAGGACGGTAGGCTGGGGCGACACTTGGCGCCACGACATGCGGCAGCGGCAAGCGGTTACGCCGTCGGACTGTTGGTCCGTCTCGTCGGCCCCGGCCGCGAGTCGCCTCATCAGTCACGGTAAACGACTTTGAACACTTTTGTCTCGGAGCGCCAGCCTTGATGGTTGTAGTGCACACGCGTGCGGGGAACTGACCGGCTGGTGGACAGCCTCCATCTTGGGACAACTGTCCGTGACCCGTATGGACTTGAATAGTGTTAACGGTTATGTGAGGCCCAACTTGCGGTCAGGCGGGCTTTGCCTTAGCTAAAACCAGCACATCAGCACCTGTACCCGCAGAGTACTTGGGGGTGGGAGAGAGATATGGACGACGTTGCCACCAAGATCATCGATATCCTCAAGAAGCACATGAAGGAGCCACGCGACGACATCGGGCTCTCGACTGCGCTGACTGATCTGAAGATCGAGTCACTCGATCTTGCAATGATCGTTTTTGACATCGAGGATTCTTTTGGCATTCAGATCCCGTACAACGCCAACGAGGAAGTTGAAGACTTCAAGACCGTCGGCTCTGTCGTGGATCGCGTGAAGGCTCTGCTGGAGGGTTCGGGCGCGCCGGCCAAGGCGTAACCCCAGCGACTACGATCCCTGTGCGCGCCGGAATAGTGCCGGTCGCCGTAAGAAAGAAGTGCGTCCCATGACACAGTCTAAGGGCGACCGTCGCCGCGTCGTCGTAACTGGCGTTGGCGCCGTTACGCCGATCGGTCTCGACGTTCGCGAAATGTGGTCGTCCATGCGCGAGGGCCGCTGCGGCGTCGGCCCGATCGAGAGTTTCGAACTCCAGGACCTGTACATCCACATTGCGGCTGAGATCAAAGGCTTCGATCCGGCCAAGCACGTGTCGAGCAAGAAGGTCCAATACGGAGACCGCTATTCCTGGTTCGCCGGCCGCTCAGCCGAGGAAGCGTGGAAGCAGTCGGGACTGCAGAACCCGCTTGCGGACCCATATCGCGCTGCGTGCATCTTCGGTTCCGGTGCTGGCGGCTTCAACACCATCGAGACCGCGTACCACGATCTCTTCGTCAAAGGTAAGAAGGCGACCAACCCGCTGACGCTGCTTCGCATCATCGGCTCGTCGGCTTCAGCGCATGTCGGCATCGAATTGGGCATCAAGGGTCCGACATTCGCCACTTGCTCGGCCTGCTCCACGGCCACGCACGCCATTGCCATCGGCGCCGACTACATCCGCCATGGCCTCGTCGACGTCGCCGTTACCGGCGCCTCCGAGGCCGTGATCACCTTTGGCTCGATGCGCACATGGCAGGCGATGCGCGTGCTGTCGCCGGAGGGCTGTTTCCCCTTCTCCAAGAAGCGCAACGGCACCGTACTCGGCGAAGGCGCGGGCGCACTCGTGCTGGAGAGCCTTGAGCACGCCCAGGCGCGCGGCGCGACAATCCTCGCCGAGCTGAAAGGGATCGGCATGTCCTCGGACAGCAAGGACATGGTCAACCCCGACGTCGACGGCCCCAAGAGCGCCATGGAAATGGCGCTGGCAGATGCGGGTCTCAAGCCCGAGGACATCGGCTACCTCAATGCTCACGGCACGGCCACGACGCTCAACGACGTCAATGAGAGCAACGCGATCAAGATGGTCTTCGGCGAGCACGCCTATAAGCTGCCGATCTCCTCGACCAAATCCATGACCGGCCATCTGCTCGGCGCGGGCGGTGCGGTCGAAGCCATCGCATCTATCAAGGCCCTTCAGGACGGCTGGCTGCCGCCGACCATCGGCCTCGACGATCCCGATCCGAAGTGCGACCTCGATTACATCCCGAATGTCGGGCGCGCGGCGAAGGTCGAAAACGTCATGTCGAACTCCTTTGCCTTCGGCGGCCTTAACGCTGTGCTCGTCTTCGGCAAGCCGCCGGCCTGAGTTCTCGGCATTACCTCACTCTCCACCTGACACGAAGCGACGGGACGGGCTGCCTTCAGGGCGGCCCGTCTTGCATTTGTGGCTATGGACGTGTGCGCTGATTGCGGCCACCCTGCACGCCAAAGGACACGAAGGACAGGAGGAGACATCCAATGCAACCGGGACCAAGGCTTGCCGGCAAGGTCGCAATCGTAACAGGCGGCGCATCGGGCATCGGCGCGGAGACGGCGCGCATGTTCGCGCTGCATGGCGCGAAAGTCCTGCTGACGGATGCCAATGCCGCCCTCGGCCGCAGCGTCGCGGAAGAGATCACGGCCAAGGGCGGGACGGCCTCTTTTGCCGAGCAGGATGTGTCGAGCGAGGCCCGCTGGGCTGAGGTCGTCGCCGAGGCCGAGAAGCGCTACGGCCGCGTCGACATCCTCTGCAATATAGCTGGCATCTCCGGGCGCGATCCCAAGCTCAACCTTCAGACGACGCTGACGGCCGGCGGGCGCATCGGCGAGCAGACGCTCGAGGTCTGGAACAAGGTCATGGAGATCAACGCGACCGGCACGTTCCTCGGCGTCAAGGCCGTGATCCCGGCCATGCAGCGCGCGGGCGGCGGCTCGATCATCAACATCTCGTCGATCTGCGGCATCGTCGGCTCGCATTCCAATGGCGCCTATCACGCGTCGAAGGGTGCCGTGCGCATCTTCTCGAAGGCCGCCGCCATCCAGTATGCGACCGACAAGATCCGGGTGAACTCGATCCATCCGGGCTTCGTCGATACGCCCATGACCCAGCCGGGCCACTCCAACCCGGAAGTGGCCGAGAACCGTCTCGCTGCAACGCCGCTCGGCCGCTTCGGCACGCCGGCCGACATCGCCGCCGGCTGCCTCTATCTCGCGTCGGATGAAGCTGCCTGGGTCACCGGCAGCGAACTCGTGATCGACGGCGGCATGACCGCGAACTGAGCGTTGCCATTGCCAATGGGGGCGCTCCTTTCTACGGTCGCTCCCAATCAATAGGAAACGGTCGAGGGAGCGCGCCCATGTTCATCAGGTCCGTCGAACGCGACACGTCGCTCGACGCCTTCCGTGCCGAGGTGCGCGACTTCTGCGAGCGCGAGCTGCCGCCCGAGGTGCGACGCAAGCAGGCCCTTGGCCAGCATCTCGAACGGCACGAGTACGATGCCTGGCTGAAGCGCCTCGGCACCAAGGGCTGGATCACCGGCAAGTGGCCCAAGGAGCATGGCGGGCTCGGCTGGAGTCCGGCGCAGACTCTCGCGTTCAACGAAGAACTCGGTCGCGCCGGCGCACCGGCCGTCGTCCCCTTCGGCGTGAACATGGCGGGGCCGGTGATCTACACGTTCGGGACGGAAGAGCAGAAGCGTACGTACCTCCCCGGGGTCATCAAGAACGACACGTGGTGGTGCCAGGGATACTCCGAACCCGGCGCCGGCTCGGACCTTGCAGCACTCAAGACCAAAGCTGTTCGTGACGGCGGCCACTACGTCGTCAATGGCCAGAAGATCTGGACCTCGCTCGCGCACTGGGCGGACTGGATGTTCTGTCTCGTGCGCACGGATGACGGTGGCAAGAAGCAGGAGGGCATTTCCTTCGTTCTGATCGACATGAAGACGCCCGGCATCACCGTGCGTCCGATCATCGCGATCACCATGAGCCATCACCTCAATGAGGTCTTCTTCGACGACGTGCGCGTGCCCGTCGAGAACCTGATCGGCCAGGAAGGCAAGGGCTGGACGTACGCCAAGTTCCTGCTCGCCAACGAGCGCGTTGGCAATGTCGAGATCTCGCGTCTGGAGCACGCGCTCGACGCGCTTCGCCGATTGCTTGCCGAGACGCGCGAGGGTGGCAAGCCACTCGCCGATGATCCGCTCTGGCGACGCAAGGTTGCCGAGCATGAGGTCGGACTCGCGACGGTCAAGGCGCTGATGGCGGACCAGCTAGCGGCGACGGCGGAAGAAGGCGGCGCACCGACACTGATGGGCGCGGCAGCTCTGAAGCTGCGTGGTACCGAGCTTCAGCAGGCCATCCATCAATCGAACATGGAGGTCCTCGGCCGCTACGGCCAAGTCTACCAGACGGAGGCGCTGCATGGCGGCTGGAACGGTGAGCTGATCGGCCCCGCCGATACGACCGGGCTCGTCTACGAGCACCTCTACCGCCGCGCGGCGACGATCTATGGCGGATCGAGCGAGGTGCAGAAGAACATCATAGCCAAAGGCGCTCTCGGTCTCTGAGGTTCAATCCCATGCCGGCATTTTCCAGCGAGGAGCGCCAGCTCCTGAACGACAGCCTCCGCGACCTGCTCGCTGACAAATACACCTTCGAGCACTTCAAGAAGCTCGCGCGCGCCGAGGATGGTGATGGCTTCGGCCGAGCCGACTGGGCGACCTACGCTGAGATGGGCTGGCTCGGCGTGGCGTTGCCCGAAAGCGCGGGTGGAGCCGGCGGCGGCGCCACCGAGCTGGGCATTGTCATGGCGGGCGCGGGACGCTTTCTGCTGCTGGAGCCCCTGCTCGGCACGATCGTGCTCGGCGCCTCCGCCATCGAGAAGGCTGGCACGCCAGATCAGCAGATACTGCTCGGCGACATCGCCGAAGGAAAGCTCACGCTCGCTTTCTGCCACTACGAACCCGACAGCGGCTATGCGCGCGACTACGTGCGCACCGTCGCGCGGCGCGATGGCGATGGCTACGTGATCGACGGCAGCAAAGCCCACACGATCGCTGCCCATGCCGTCGACGCGCTCGTCGTCAGCGCCCGCCTCGGCTCCGAGACGGGACCGGTCGCGCTCTTCCTCGTGCCACGCACGAGCGCTGGCATCAAGCTCTCCGCGGCACCGGCGCTCGACGGCCGCCGCGGTGCCGCCGTTACGCTCGCCGGCGTACGCGTGCCCGCGAGCGCGAAGCTCGGGAACGGCGACGCCGACCTTTTGCGCACGATCAGTACGATCCTCGATCGCGGCGCCATTGCCGTGTGTGCCGAAGCCGTCGGCGCCATGGCGGCCGTGACGCAGATCACCGTCGACTACCTCAAGACGCGCAAGCAGTTTGGCCAGCTCCTCTCGCAATTCCAGGTGCTGCAGCACCGTCTCGTCGACATGAGTGTCACGACCGAGGAAGCGCGCGCGCTCGTCCACGCCGCGCTGCAAGCGCTCGACGATGACGATCCGCAGGCGCGCCAGGCCGTGTGGAAGGCGAAGATCAAGACTGCGCAGTGCGCGCGCTTCGTCGGCGGACAGGCCATCCAGCTTCACGGCGGCATGGGCATGACCGACGAGCTGATCGTCGGCCACTACTACAAGCGCCTCGTGCTCTGCGAGACGCTGCTCGGCGATGGCGAGTGGTACCTGAAACAGCTCGCCGCCGAAGTCGTCTGAAACAAGAAGAAGAGACAGGAGTACGCGCCATGAACGACAAGCCCGTCGTCCGCTACGAAGTCCAGAACGGCATCGGCGTCATCACCATCGACAATCCGCCGGTCAACGCCCTCGGTCCCGGCGTGACTGATGGCATTGTCGCGGCGCTGGAGAAGGGTGATGCCGACCCGAACGTAAAGGCCTTCGTGATGATCGGTGCCGGTCGCAGCTTCATTGCCGGCGCCGATATCCGCGGCTTCGACGCGGCGCGCCCGCCGCCGAAGCGGCGCAGCTACGAGCTGCTCGACGAGGTGAGCAAACCCGTCGTCGCCGCCATTCATGGGTTCGCGCTCGGCGGCGGGCTCGAACACGCGCTCAGCTGTCACTATCGCATTGCCGTTCCCGAAGCGAAGGTCGGTTTGCCCGAAGTGCTTATCGGCATCATCCCTGGCGGTGGTGGCACGCAACGTCTGCCGCGCCTCATTGGTCCGAAAGCCGCCCTCGACATGATCGTCACGGGCCGTCACGTGCCCGCGCCCGAAGCCAAGGACCTGGGCATCATCGACGACCTCGTGGACGGCAAGGACCTGCGCGGCGCAGCGATCGCTTATGCCCAGCGCATTGCCGACGCCCGGCCGCTGCCCCGCGTGAGTGCCCGCACGGACAAGATTGCCGAGGCCAAGACCGATCCCGGCATGTTCGACGCCATGCGGAAGTCGATCGCGCGCAAGGCGCGTGGCCAGCGCGCGCCTTACCACTGCATCGCCGCCGTCGAAGCCGCGACTATGCTGCCCTTCGTGGATGGCGTTGCGGAAGAGCGCCGCCTCTTCCTGGAGCTTGTCAGCTCGGACGAAGCCAAGGCCCTGCGCTATGCCTTCTTCGCCGAGCGCGAGATAAACCGCATTCCAGGCTTGCCGAAGGACCTCAAGCTTCCCGAGATCAGGACCATGGCCGTGGTCGGCGCCGGCACTATGGGCGGCGGCATCTCCATGAGCTTTGCCGATGCCGGCATTCCCGTGAAGTTGCTGGACGCTTCGAAAGAGGTGCTGGAGCGCGGCATGAAGCGCATCAGCGACAACTACGCGGTGAGCGTCAAACGTGGCAGCCTCTCGCAGGAGGAGATGGACAAGCGACTCGCGCTCATCACGCCTGTCGAGACCTACGAGGAGATCGGCGACAGCGATGCCGTCATCGAAGCCGTCTTCGAGCAGATGCCGGTGAAGAAGGAGGTCTTCCAGAAGCTCGACGAGGTCATGAAGCCCGAGGCGCTGCTCTTCACGAACACGTCCGCCCTCGACATTGATCAGATCGCGGCCGTCACGAAGCGCCCCGAGATGGTCGCCGGCACGCATTACTTCGTGCCCGCCAACGTCATGAAGCTCTTCGAGGTGGTGAACGCGACGAAGACTGCGCCGACAACGCTTGCTGCCGCCATGAAGCTCGGGCGCGACATCGGCAAGATCAGCGGCTATGCCGGCAACTGCGATGGCTTCGCCGCCAACCGCAGCCGCATTCCTTTCTCGCTCGAGCAAAACCTCATGATCGAGGAGGGCGCACTCCCAGAGCAGGTCGACAAGGTCATGGTCGACTTCGGTTATCCCGTCGGGCCCTTTGCCGTCGCGGACATGTCGGGCCTCGACATCAGCTACGATACGCGCAAGCGCCGCAAGGCCGCCGATCCCAACTATCGCATGCTCACCATTCCCGACCGGCTCGTCGAGATGGGCCGCAAGGGCCTCAAGACGTCAGCCGGCTGGTACGACTACGAGCCGGGCGACCGCACGCCGCGCCCTTCAGCTATCGTCAAGGAGATCATCCAGGAGGAAGCCGAGAAGCTCGGCAACAAGGCGAGGAACTTCTCCGATCAGGAGATCCTGCATCGCCTGCTGTTCAGCTCCATCAACGAGTTCTGCAAGATCCTCGAGGAAGGCAAGGCCATCCGCGCGAGCGACCTCGACGTGATGTGGCTGCACGGCTTCGGCTTCCCGCGCTGGCGCGGCGGCCTGATGTTCTGGGGCGACACGGTCGGCACGCGCGAGATCTACAATCAGATCGCGGCTTGGCATCAACAGTACGGTCGCCACTGGAAACCGTCGGCGCTGCTGCGCGAGACAGCCGAACGCGGCGGCAAGCTCAGCGAGATCAAGTCGAAGGCGTTCTGGGGGTAAGGAGCCTCAGCGCCTCACGCGGCGGCGATAGGGCTCCTCGGCGGCGCCCTGGGGTGCTTGCCCTGCTCCAGTAGCCGCCGGCGCGCCGCCGCGCGGCGCGGCAGCCGTCCGTGAGGGATTGGCACACTCCGTCAACCAGAGATCGAACACCGGGTGTTCGACGGCGTTGAGCCCCGGGCTCTCGGCGAACATCCAGCCGGAGAAAATACGCCGCGTAGAGCCATCGAGCATGACCTCGTCGATCTCGACGAAAGCCGAGGTCTTCGGTGCTTCAGTCGGCGCGCGCGAATAGCAGGACCGCGCGGTCACTTTGAGCGCACCAAACGTCTCGGTGCTATTGAGCGCGGCATTGAGAGGGCTGATACGCGCCGTCACCTTGTCGAGGGCGGCAAATACCGCCGTCTGGTTCTCGATGCGTTGTGCTGCGGCGCCGGTGGCGGACAGGATTACGCCGACCACTGCCGCGAGCGCCACGCCGGCGCCCCGCCAAGCTGCTGATCCGTATCGCGTCGAACGTGGCATCGAGTCTCTGTTCAGTCCCTTTCCGGGCGGCACCCGAAGTGACTTAACACGCAACCATCCAAAATGGGCCGCGCCGTGGCAAGCTGACCCCGTCCGGCGGACCTACTGTGGACGCCAGGGCTTGTAGTCGCCCGTCGCCCGTGGCCGCGTTCCCGAGGCGAGAATGGAGCCCGATGGCCGGTGAGCGCCCGGCGTCCCGGTCAGGTTCTCCTGATGCGGCTTCTGCCAGGGACGCGGGGTATACCTCTCGTCCGTCGGCAGTGTATCGACAGTAAAATGGAGCCAGCCGTGCCACTCGGGGGGTACCTTCGAGGCCTCCGCGCCATCCTTGTAGATCACCCAGCGGCGCGGCACGCCAAGCGGGCCGACACCCTTCGTCTGGATGTAATAGCGATTGCCCTCGTCATCCGTACCGACGTGACGGCCGCGCAGCGCCGTATAGATGCGGTTGGACCAAGTATTGCCGCCCCACCAGCTGAAGATCTCGCTGAAAATGCCCATCTTCCACCTCATGCGCCGGCGTTGGCGCGCCGGACGTGTCGGAACGGCTTATCGCACCCGACAGGCATCTCGTCCAGCCTACCTCAGCCGCCGGCAGGCTTTGCACCCCTGTCCAGATAGAGGATGAAGATCCCGAACTCGGATCGGGATCGGTCGAGGCCATAGTTGTACGCGCTGAAGAACTCCGAACGCACGGCAGGCGCCGCTTGCCGGCGATCGACGGCCGCGAGCAATTCGCTGGTCGCGATCGGAATGTTCGATGCCGGCCCCCTGTGCCCGTACCAAAGCAGCACCGGGCAACCCTGCCCATCAACGCGCCGCTGGATCTCCGCTCGAAGGTCGGCTGGCAAACGATGCTCCGCCAGATACGTCCGGTAGAGGTGAGTCGGCACGGCGAAGCCGTCGAGATAACGCCCGAACACCGCTGGCGTGATGGTCTCCAGGTAGCCGGGCTTGGTCCATTTCGTCGACGTGCCATCCACGACGGGCACGATCTGGCCTTTGCAGCTCTTGAAATCCAGGATCCTGTGCGCCGCCTCACGCACCGCCGTATTGCGCGGCAATGTGCGCCCGAGAATGATCGGCGAAGCGGCAAGGACGGCGAGCGCGAGTGCCGAGTTGGCCAGCAGGCGCGGCCGCGGCTGCAGAGCGCCGACGCCAGCGTCATAAAGCTTGGCAAAGGCTCCCCAGAGGAAAGGGGCGCAGACCAGAAAATTACGGTCCTGAAAGTTCGGCGAGATGAGGATCGAGCTGACGATGCCGCCCGCCAATATGATCAAGGGCACGGCGAACACCAGGGCGGCAACCGGATCGATCCGCAGCTGCAAGGGGCCGAGCGCAACCAAGGTGCTGGACGCCGTCGGCGCCTGCTCAGGCCGCGGCGCACCACGGCGCAGGACCAGCCCCAGCAACCAGGCTCCAGCGCATATCGCGAGCGCCAGCAAGGTCCACTTGTTGACCATCAACTGGCGGGCTGCATTGAGCTGATACAGATACCAACTGTAGCCGCTCCCCATCCAGCTATGCTCGATGCGGAACTGTGCGTACGTCCCGATGACAATCTTCAGATACAGGAAGACGAGCGTGATCAGCGTCAGCGCGAACACGCCCATCACGACGCGCAGACGCGGCTCGAGAAGCGCGATGACGATCAGCACGGCGAGGCTGAGGTACATCAAATAGAAATGCATGAAGGACGCGAACAGCATGAGGCCGAACAGGAGCGCGATGCGCCACTTCGCCTGCTGCTCCTGCAGATCGCGCGGTTTCAAAAGCACGATGCTGATCGCCAGAATGGCGGTGGCGATAAAGAACCCCAGTGAATAGAAGCGAGCGTTCTGAGCCTGGTAGAACCAGAAATTCGAGACCATTGCCAAGGCCGCGCCGAAGAGGCGCGCCGGAAGGCTGAAGGCCCTTCCCGTCGCGGCAATGAAAAGCACGATCGCGGCCGTCGCCCAGATGGTACTGAAGAGGCGCATGGCCTCGTCCGACGTTCCCGCGATCTTCGAGAAACCAAAAATCGAGAAGTAGTAGAGCGGTGGATGAACGTCGGTCGTAGCGCGGCGGGCGACGTCAGCGAGGCTGCTGTCCGTTCCGATGACCCAGGCCGTGTAGAGTTCGTCGTACCAGAAGCTGCTGACACCGAGACCGATGAAGGCTCCGATCAGCCCGGCCACACAGACTCCCCCGAAGGCCCCGATGGGGAGCCACTGATCCTGAAAATTCATAGGCCGAAAGATCCCCAGACCCCATCAGCATCATCGAATTCTTAAGTGAGTACCCTCGGACCGCAATGATATCAACGAGATATGGTATCTCGGGTACCTCCGCACATACCTCAAATCACGGCTAGGTGCTCAGATGCAGCACGATCTCGCGCCTGTGGGGGCGCTCGCGATGCTCGAACAAGAAGATGCCCTGCCATGTGCCGAGCACCATACGGCCGCGGGCGACAGGAATGCCGAGCGAGGTCTGGGTCAGCGCCGCCTTGATGTGTGCCGGCATGTCATCCGGTCCCTCGGTGGTGTGAACGATCCAGCGCATCGCCGGGTCATCGGCCGGGGGCACGAGGCGGCGGAAAAAGGCATCGAGGTCGCGGCGCACGTCTGGGTCGGCATTCTCCTGGATGAGCAGCGAGCAAGACGTGTGCCGAATGAATACCGTGAGCAGGCCGACATTGGCCCCGCTCGCGGATACAAAGGCCTCAATCCTGTCGGTGATCTCGTAGAGCCCGGGACCGTGCGTCGAGCACACGAACGTGGTCTGAGACATGATGTCACGAACTCCATGCCGGGCCATTGAAAGGCGGCGGTAGCATCACGACATTGTGTTGCAATTCTAGCGCGTTCACACGATAGTGCCGCTGCCCGCATGGGGGCGCCGCGGATGTGCTAGGCAGAGCAGAGACTTCTGCCTGCTCTTCACGGGGGAATACACTGTTTGGCCGGCCTACGTGGCGGCACGGACAGGGGTAGCATGGCAGCGCCGCCTGGCGCGTCGCCAATTTCGCCTGAGGCGAGGAATGTAGCACGCCCGCGACAGCCAAGGGCGAAACGGCCTTTGAGGCCGCATAGGGAAGGATTCATCGCGACATGTGGGAATCGTTGGCGCCACACCTTTGGCCGCTCGCTCAGATCATCATGATCGACGTCGTTCTGGCCGGCGATAACGCCGTCGTCGTCGGCCTCGCAGCATCCCGCGTCAGTCCCATCATCCGCGGCAAGGTCATCTTCTGGGGCATCGCCGCGGCGGTAATCCTGCGCATCCTGTTCGCCGGCATCACGATGCAGCTTCTGGCCATCAAGGGCATCATGCTCTTCGGCGGCCTGCTGCTCTTCTATGTATGCTGGAACATGTACAAGGAGCTGCGCAGCGGTCATGAGCCGGAGCCGCATTCGCTCGGCGCGGCTGCCGTCGAAGACCCCAAGGGAGATGGCACCAAGATCAAAGAGATGACGTTCTGGGGCGCGGTCATCCAGATCACCATCGCCGACGTGTCGATGTCCCTCGATAACGTGCTGGCCGTCGCCGGCGCCGCCAAGGGCAACACTGTCATCCTCATCATCGGCCTCGCGATCGCAATCGTGCTGATGGCAGTCGCCGCCAACTACATCGCCAAGCTGCTCGCGACCTACCCATGGATCAGCTGGGTCGGCCTCGCCATCATCGTCTACGTCGCGGCCCAGATGTCATGGACCGGCATCCACGACGTCGCCTGCCTATATGTCTCTCCCGAGATCTGCAAACAGGGCATGATCACGACACTAAAGACCTTGATGAACGGCACTTAGACGACCTGATTTCTGCAAAGGATACGGGGCCAGCTTCATGCTGGCCCCGTTGCTTTTCTGTGGGGTCACTATAGCCCCGAGTGCCTCGGATCGTGCTACTTGCCCATTTCCTCGAGCCATTTACGCATGTCGGCGATTTCCTGCTCCTGAGCGCGGATGACCTCCTCGGCGAGCTTGCGCACGCGCGCATCCTTACCGTGCTGGAGCGCGACCTTTGCCATGTCGATCGCTCCCTGATGATGCGGGATCATTCCGCGCAGGAAATCGACATCGGCGTCACCCGAGTAATCCAGGTTCATGTTGGCGTGCATCTTGTCGTTCGCCGCGCGATAGGCCTTCGTCGCGGGCGTTTCTTCCGTGGTACTGGAACCGTGACCGTGGCCGTGGTGCCCGCCACCATGCCCACTGTGCTGGGCCAGGACAGTGGCTGTGGCGCCCAAAAGTAGGAGCCCGGCGAGTGCGGTTGAGTACTTCATTGGTCTCTCCTGAATGAGAATGGTCAACGTGCGTCCCGACGCTGTCGGCAACGGCTCAGCCGGTGACAGGGCGCGTGAGGGCGTTGTTCAGTTGATTGATTTCAGCCGACCGCCGGGCAAAATCGCGGCGGCCTCAGCGGGACTGCGGGCTCGATGCCGGCGAGTGCCTCGCTCAACGCCCTATGCAGACGGACGCTCTCATAGGTCAATCGGACATCGAGCGGGAGCGCGATCAACGCCGCGCAGCAGCTCATACCAGCGGCACAGCAATTGGCCGTGCAAGGAGCTGCGCTTCCGTCGGAGCGAGAGCTTCCGCTCTGCACGCCGGAGTTCTCATCAGCCACCGATGCCGCCTGGTCAGCGTGCATTGCGTGGTCTGCATCGTGCTCGGCAAGTGCATGGTCGTGCCCGGCCTGAGCACGCGGGTTTACAGGTGCTGGCGCAATGATGGTAACCGCCAAAGAAATCGCGACGAGCAACCGCACGAGGATGTTGTTGTTCCGCATGTCCGCGCACTTTGGGCGGCGATGATTGGCCCGTCAATCGAAGATGCGATCACCCTGCTGGTCGATGATCTGGCGGGCCTTCATCAGCGCGAAGTCGGCGGCCTCATCCTGTGAGGGAAAGCGGTCGGCGCGGATGAATCGGTGCTCCTTCCGGCTCTCGCCCACCTGCTTGCTGATCGAGCCGGCAACCTGGTACTGGCCGCCTTCCTGATAGGGCCGTGCCTCGATGGTGTAGCCCTTGTGCTCGGCCGAACGCGCGGGCGCGCCTCCTGCTTCGCCGCTGGCCCCGCTGCTACCGCCGCCGAAGAGCTTCTTCCAAAATGACATGAGCATTTCCTCGCGAGGTGATCCCGGGTCAACCTAACCGCGGGAGCGACATGGCGCTACCGGTGCGCACCCGACGCCGGCGGTTCGTCGTCATCATCCTCGGGATCCTGCTCGTCCTTGACATGGAGCCGATGCAGCAGACGGTGCAGGGGCGGCGTGAGGATGAGAGCCGTGGTCGCCACGATGACCAGGCCCGAAAAGATGGCATAGAGGCCGGCGAAAATCTTAGCTGCATCGTTCTCAAGCGTATCGACCGGCCCCATGCCGGAAAGGATCATCGAGGCGTTGAGGAAGGCATCGATCCAGCCGAGACCGCCGAGCCAGTGATAGCCGGCCATGCCCACAAAAAGTGAGGCCCCGATGAGGGCAAGCGCCAGCAGGACGTTCGCACCGAGGCGACGGAAGAAGCGGGTCCTCGTAGCCAACGGCTCACCGAGATACTCGTAGTCGTCGACCATGGACCTCTCCGCTTAGCGCCAGTTCAGTTTAGCGCCAGTTCAGTCCTTGTCCTCGGGGGTCGGCGTATAGTGAAGGCAAGGATCGAGCTGGATGAAGTCCTCGCCCGTGGGCTGGATGGTCCCGACCACAACCACGCGCTCGCCAGGCTGCCGGCCGTTGGACTCATAGGTAATACAGAGCACACGCGGATACGGCGGACCACACAGGCCTAGAAACGCCAACCCGTTCTGCTCGCGCACGATCTCCAGCGGCCCGACGACCTCGATCGTAACGAGCTCCCGCTCTTCCTGGCCTTTGAGCGCTGCCATGCTCTCCTTGAGTTCGCTGCAACGCGCTTGGAAGCTCGGCGCCGGCTGTGCCGACAGTGGGCCCGAGATGAACGACGCCAGGAACACGAGCACGGCCACGATTGTCAGGCGCACGGGTTCATCCGTTCGAAATACAAACTGCCCGGGAGCCGTTGTGGCGCCCGGGCAGAAACGAGTCAATTGTCGTGGCAGTTTCGGAATTATGCCGCGCGGCGGTTGTGCTTGCCTTCCTGCACCTCCTCGATCACCTTCGCGCAGAAGGCGTCGAGATCGCCGGGATTGCGCGAGGTGACGAGACCTTTGTCGGTGACGACGGCGGCATCCTCCCACTGAGCGCCCGCGTTGATCACATCGGTCTTGATCGACTTGTAGGACGTCATCTTCACGCCCTTTGCGACGCCGGCCTCGACCAGAAGCCAAGGCCCGTGGCAGATCGCGGCGACAGGCTTGCCCGAGTTGTAGAAATCCTTGACCAGCTCCACGGCCTTGGGCTCGGCGCGCAGCGTGTCGGGATTCATCTGGCCGCCGGGAAGAACGATCGCGTCGTAGTCGTCTACCTTCGCCTCGGCGAGGGCTTTGTCGACCTTCACGGCGCGGCCCCAATCCTTCTTGTCCCAGCCCTTGATCTCGCCCTTCTCCGGCGAGACGATATCGACCGCGGCGCCGGCCTCTTTGAGCTTGTCGCGCGGCACTTCCAGCTCGGACTGCTCGAAGCCGTTCGTCGCAAGTATGAGAATGCGTTTGCCGTCCAGTTTTCCTGGCATGATGGTTCTCCACGATTTGGGATGTATCTCCCTTGGGAAATGAACCGCGGCGCAAATTGTTCCCAGAAAGCAAAAAGCCCCGGTGTACCGGGGCTTTAAGCTGTTCAGCAATTGCCTGCCGTCAATTATCCAGGAAGCTCCGCAGCTTCCGCGAGCGGCTCGGGTGCTTGAGCTTGCGCAGCGCTTTCGCCTCGATCTGACGTATGCGCTCGCGTGTCACCGAGAATTGCTGGCCGACCTCTTCGAGCGTGTGGTCGGTGTTCATGCCGATGCCGAAGCGCATACGCAGCACGCGCTCCTCGCGCGGCGTGAGCGAGGCGAGCACGCGCGTCGTCGTCTCGCGCAGGTTCGACTGAATGGCCGCATCGATCGGCAGCAGCGCATTCTTGTCCTCGATGAAGTCGCCGAGATGTGAATCCTCCTCATCGCCGATCGGCGTCTCGAGGCTGATCGGCTCCTTGGCGATCTTCAGCACCTTGCGGACCTTCTCGATCGGCATGGCGAGCTTCTCGGCAAGCTCTTCCGGCGTCGGCTCGCGGCCGATCTCGTGGAGCATCTGCCGGCTCGTGCGCACGATCTTGTTGATCGTCTCGATCATGTGCACGGGAATGCGGATCGTGCGCGCCTGATCGGCAATCGAGCGCGTGATCGCCTGCCGGATCCACCACGTGGCGTAGGTCGAGAACTTGTAGCCGCGCCGGTACTCGAACTTGTCGACCGCCTTCATGAGGCCGATGTTGCCCTCCTGGATGAGATCCAGGAACTGCAGGCCGCGGTTCGTGTACTTCTTGGCAATCGAGATCACGAGGCGCAGGTTCGCCTCGACCATTTCCTTCTTCGCCTGACGTGCCTCGCGCTCGCCCTTCTGCACGCTCTTGACGATGCGGCGGAACTCCGCGATCTCGAGGCCGGTATCGCTCGCTAGCTGATGGATCTCGGCGCGATGCTGCTCGATCGGCTTGCGCTCGGCCTTGATCAGGCGCTCCCACGGCTTCGACTTCGAATTCGCCATGCGGTCGAGCCACGTCTGGTCGAGCTCGTTGCCGTAGTACTCCGAGATGAAGGCCGTGCGCTGCACGCCGTGGCTGTCGGCGAGCCGCATGATGCGACCCTCGAGGCTGATTAGGCGCTTGTTGATCGAGTAGAGCTGCTCGACGAGGCTTTCGATGCGGGCGTTGTTGAGCGAGAGGCTCTTCACGTCCCGGACGATCTCCTCGCGCAGCTTCTCGTAGGCCTTGAGTTGCTGGCGTGAGCCCTGCTCGCCCGCGACCTGCTGCTCGAGCTTCTTGTCCTGCTGCTTCCTGAGCTTCTTGTAGTTGTTCGCGATGGCGTCGAAGGTTTCAAGAACCTTCGGCTTCAGCTCGTGCTCCATGGCTGCGAGAGAGACGGCGTTCTCGTAGTCGTCGTCCTCGTCCATCTCGCCTTCGCCGCGCGGCTCGCCTTCGCCGTCGCCGCGGTCGACTTCGCCATCTCCGTTGCCGTTGCCGTTGCCGTGAACACCGGGGACGCCGTTAGCGCCATTGCCGTGCATGACCGGCGGCGGCGCAGCCTTCGCCTCCGGGCCTTCGTACGTCGCTTCGAGATCGATGATGTCGCGCAGGAGGACCTTGCCCTCGTTGAGCTCGTCACGCCAGATGATGATGGCCTGGAAGGTCAGCGGGCTCTCGCAGAGACCCGCGATCATCGCCTCGCGGCCAGCCTCGATGCGCTTGGCGATCGCGATCTCGCCCTCGCGTGAGAGCAGCTCGACCGTGCCCATCTCGCGTAGATACATGCGCACCGGATCGTCCGTGCGGTCGGCAGACGGCTCGGCGCGGCCCTCGGCCTTCGCGGGCAAAGCCTGCACGGTTACCGCGCGGCCGTCATCCTCGTCGGCGGCGTCCGGCGTGTCGTCGGGCGCGGCTTCCTCGCTTTCCTCGGTGTCGACGACGTTGATGCCCATGTCGGAGAGCATCGCCATGGTGTCCTCGATCTGCTCGGAAGACACTTCCTCGGAGGGCAGCACGGAATTGAGCTCGTCATACGTGACGTAGCCGCGCTGCTTGCCGACCTTGAGCAGCTTCTTGACCGACTGATCCGAAAGGTCCAGCAGCGGGCTGTCCTTCTCGGCGGTCTCAGCTGCGGGAGCGGCCTTCTCCTCGGATTTCGTCGCCATTTGGTGATCTCACCTTGATGGAATGTTGCCTGCTGGGGCAATTGACCTATGTGTTAGCGTGAACCGCGGCAGCACCATGCACCACGCGATGCGGGCAAAGGGTGCCCACGACCACGAAATGCATCGGCATGACTTTGCGGCCCAATGCAGTTCCCCCGCGCACGATGTCTGCCACTTTCTGGCTCCGCGACGACGGCACGATATGCGCCCCGTACCTCACGGCTGCACCCGACCCGATGGCAAAGAAGTGCGCTCTTCCCTTTCCGTCTCGCCGTCCTCAATCTGGTTTTGCCGGGCTTTGACTTCGAGGAGGCGCTGAAAGGCGTCCTCGCTCTGCTCTTCAAGCCATCTTTGTTCGGCCACAACCAAATCCCGCCGCAACCCCACTTGCTCATGCAGGGCTACCGCGTGACACCAACCGGTTTCGACGGCGTCCTTGTCGGCCTCTGGTTCGGCGAACCTGTCGCCTTTATGCGTGATCGCACGCTCGACGAGGGCAACGACGTGGGACAAGCCAGTTCCGGACAAATGGTTGTGTAGGCTATCGCTGTCAAGAGGAATTTCCTCCGCCAAAGCCGCCAAAACCGCGTCTTTTAGCTCCACCAGGGCCGGAACCGAGAACTCCAGCGCTGCAATCCGCTCGGCGTGTTCCTCAATGAGCCAAGGGTGGTTAACCAGGGCCTTGAGAATCAAAGCCTCGCGTGCGGGAATAGCTGCAAGGCGTGCGCCAAGACCCGTACCCGCGACGGCTGCAACTGTGGCAACTGGCCGCCCCTTCTGCTGGAGGCGCGCCCGCTCGCGCACCCGCCAATCCGTCTGAACATTGTTCTGGCGTCCCGCGACGCGGCGGTCGCCCGTACCCCGCGAGCCCGCCCCGAGTTCACGCATCACGGCCCGGTTGAGGCTGAAGAGCGTCTGGCGCACCTCCTGCTCATAGTGCCCGCGCACGCTCGCATCGCCGATCCGCCCGACCAGGGCTTTCATCTTCTGCTCGAAAGCCGCGCGCTGCTCCGGCGTGCTGACCGGCTGCGTCGCGAGCTCCCGCTTCCACATCACATCGAAAAGCGCCTCGGTGCGCGCCAGCACCGCCTCGAAGGCTGCCGCGCCCTGCTGGCGTACGAGGTCATCAGGGTCCTGTCCATCCGTCAGGAAAGCGAATTTCGCGCTGAAGCCCGGCTTCAGCACCGGCAGGATGGTATCGACAGCCCGGAAAGCCGCACGCTGGCCAGCGCCATCCCCGTCGAAGCACAGCGTCGGCTCGGGCACGACACGCCAGAGCAGCTGCACCTGCGCCTCGGTGAGCGCGGTGCCGAGCGGTGCGACCGCCGCCTGGAAGCCGGCCTGATCGAGCGCCACCACATCCATGTAGCCCTCGACGACCACGATCCGCGAACTATCGAAGGCCACAGGCCTTGCGCGGTGGATGTTGTAGAGCTGATTGCCCTTGTGGAAGAGCGGCGTCTCCGGCGAGTTCAGGTATTTCGCGGGGGCATCGGGATCGAGTGCGCGCCCACCGAAGGCGATCACGCGGCCCTTCAGATCCTCGATGGGGAACATCACGCGATTGCGGAAGCGGTCATAGGGAACGGCGATATCATCACCCATGATGACCATGCCCGCTTCGCCCATCTCCTTGACGGTGAAGCCCTCCTTGGCGAGGTGAGCCTTCAGCACTTCGCGGCCCGCCGGCGCGAACCCCATGCGGAAGCGCTCGATGGTTTCACGTGTGACGCCGCGGCGCTCGAGGTAGCGGCGCGCCTCCTGCCCGGGCGTGGAGGTGAGCTGCGACTGGAAGAACCGCGCCGAAGCCTCGACGAGCGCCATCAACCTCTTCCGCGTGTCCACCTCTTCGATGGCCCGCGAACTAAGCGGCTCCGGCTTCGGCAGGATCACGCCGGCATCCGAGGCCAGTCGCTCCACCGCCTCGGTGAACGAGAGGCCTTCGGTCTTCATCACGAACGTGAAGATGTCGCCGTACTCACCCGAGGCGAAGCACTTGTAGAAGCCCTTCTGGTCGTTGACGGTAAACGAGGGCGTCCGCTCGGTCTTGAAAGGCGACAGCCCCTTCCACTCGCGCCCTGCCTTCTTGAGGGCGACGCGCCGTCCGACCACCGAGCTGACCGGCAACCGGGCCCGGATATCGTCCAGAATGTGCGGCGGAAAGCGCATGAGGTCCGTTCGCTGGTTCGCGAGGACCATAGGTGATTCGCCTTGAGTACCGCGGCAAGGGGTGGCGGGCACCTTGTGCCGCCCACGTTTTCCACAGGCCAACAAAACCCGAAAAATCAAAAAGGCGGGGGCTCCGGGGGTGTCCCCCGGGCGGGTTACAGGGCGGCAGCCCTGTTCGCGCCTCCGGCGCGAGCAAGGCCATGCCTCTGGCATGCCTTCGGCATGACCCTCGCGCTCCCGGATTTTTGCGGCGCGCCTTCGGCGCGACGAGGGACACCCTCCCGGACCCACCTGCTTTTTAGGACTTCAAGCCCGCTCGATGACCATGGCAATGCCCTGGCCGACGCCGATGCACATGGAGACGAGTGCATACTTGCCCCCCGTGCGCTGAAGCTGGCGCGCGGCCGTGAGCGCGATACGGCCGCCGGATGCGCCAAGCGGATGGCCGAGTGCGATGGCGCCACCGTTCGGGTTCACGCGGCTGTCCGTGAAGTCGACGTCGAGACCTTTGAGGCAAGCGAGCACCTGCGCGGCGAAGGCCTCGTTGATCTCGATGACGTCCACATCCTTGATCGTGAGGCCGGCGCGCTCGAGGGCCTTCTTGGCCGCGGGCACGGGACCGAAGCCCATGGTGCGCGGCGCGACGCCCGCGACGCCCGACGAGACGATGCGCGCGATGGGCTTGGCGCCGGCTTTGTCACCGGCCTTGCGGCTCGCGAGGATGAGCGCGACGGCCCCGTCGTTGATGCCCGAGGCATTGCCGGCCGTGGTGACACCGCCTTCGAACAGCGGGCGCAGTTTCTTCAAGGCATCGAGGGTGGTCTCGGGACGCGGATGCTCGTCCTCGGCGATGACGACATCGGGCTTGCCGCGCGTGCCGGGAATGGTGATGGCGCTCAGCTCGCCAGCGAAGAAACCGTCCGCCTTGGCCTTGGCATAGGACTGCTGTGACTTGATCGCATAGGCATCGCAATCCTCGCGGGCGATCTGGTAGTCGCGGGCAAGGTTGTCGGCGGTTTCGGGCATGGTGTCGGCGCCGAACTGCTTCTCGATCTTCGCATTCGGGAAGCGGGCGCCGATCGCGCTGTCGAATACCTTGAAGTCCTTGCCGAAGGCCTGCTCGCTCTTGCCGACGACGAAGGGCGCACGCGTCATGCTCTCGACGCCACCAGCAACGAACACCTCGCCTTCCCCACAGGTGATGGCGTGCGCCGAGGAGATGATGGCATTAAGACCAGAGCCGCAGTTGCGCTGATAGACTGCGCCTGGGACTTCAATCGGCAGGCCCGCAAGAAGTATCGCATGGCGCGCGATGCAACGGCTGTCCTCGCCGGCCTGGCTCGCGCAGCCAACGTTCACATCATCGATGACCTCGGGGGAGAAGGGTGAGCGGCCGACGACCTCCTTGATGACGCTCGCCAGCATGTCGTCCGGGCGGACCTTGGAAAGGCTGCCGGCATGGCGGCCGAAAGGCGTGCGGGCGCCGTCATAGATGTAAGCGTCGAGCATGTGCGTCTCCTTCCCAGGGATGTGCGTTTGTTGGCGCCAACATGCCATGACGCCGCCGGTGGCGCGAGGCCTATGGCATGACGCCGAGAATCTTGAGCCATGCGATCTGCAGTGGGACAATAACGAGGAGACCCGAGATCGCCAGCGGGATCATGCCCTTGAGCGTCGCAGGCGCGGCGACCTTTCCCATCATCAGGCCGACCATGATCGGCACGGCCTCGAATGGAAAGAACACGGCCTGAAGACCCGTCAATTCGGCGATGAGGCCGAGCGTTTGCGGGAGGCCGGTTGCCGCCTCGAAGCTGACGAGCGTGGGCGTAACGATGGCGACGGACCCGACGACCGTCGCGAACGTGGCAATGGCCGAGCTGGCGAAGCTGATCAACATGAAGCCATAGGCCGGCGTGGCGCCGGATGCTGGCGTAAGGTGCATCAGACCCTTTCCGATCATGCCCCCCGCTCCTGAATACGTGAGCACGGTGGCAACGCCCAGGACGGCGGCAAGCGAGAAGGTGGATGTGAGCTTGTTCAGATCCACCGCTTCTTCAATACGGGAAAGGCCGAGCCCAGGAATTAGACAGACGAGGCCTGCCGCGAGCCCGATCCAGCCGGGCTTTATGTGATGGACGAAATCGAGCATCCACAGCAGCACGGTTGTGCCCAGGATGATCGAAAGACGGCGCGCCGCCGGACTCAGAATATTCGGCCCTTCGTCGACTGTGCTCATCTTGGGCGGTGGCGCTGCGTAGAGGCAAGAGATCATCGCCCAGAACATGATGGCCTTGATAATGCCGAGCACGGGCAAGCACATCAGCAGATACGTGCCGTAACGAATGGGCGGGCCGCCGATACTCTCGAAGGCTCCAAGGGCGATGATCGTGGTGAGATTGGACGGCAGTATCGCGTAGCTCGTGAGGTAGTTGCCGGCGACGGCCGTCAGGATGGTGCCGATATAGCCGCGCGAGCCCGGCTCATAGCCTGCTTCCTTCGCGGCCGCGAGCAGGATCGGGATCATGATGGCGAGCCGCCCCATGGTCGTCGGCACTATGAAGCTCAGCACGCCGGAGCCGACGAGAATAGCGGCGATGAACCGCGGGTAGGTCGCGACGCCGCTCATGAGCGCCCGCGCGACATAGCGGCCGAGACCCGTACGTTCCGCAGCAGCGCCGATAATGAGCCCGCCGACGACGAGGGCGGCCGCATTCGACCAGAAACCCGAGAGCAGCGGGATCGTCGGCGCGATGCCGGTCGCGAGTGCAAGGGCAAAGAAAGCCACGCCGGAATGCAGCGCCGGCACGGCCGCCGTCGCCCATAGCCCCACCGTGAAAGCGACGATGGCGAGGCCGACCATAGCGTGCGGCGCGGCTGAGGGCGGTGGCAAAAACGCGATGATGAGCGCTATCAGCGCGAAGGTCGCGACGAGCGCGAGCTTCCTCGGCGCGAGGTCCATGCCCAGCAGGCGGCCGCTCATGCTGCTTCCCGCCCGCACACGTGTGCGCGAGCCAGCCTTCCCTGCTTCACGGCGATCCCCCGTCCTGCGCCTTCTTGTTCAGCCCTTGGCCTTCTTGGTGCCGCGCACGGCGAGGATCACCTCGGCCATGATCGAGACGGCGATCTCGGCCGGTGTCTGCGCGCCGATGTCGAGACCGATCGGTGCCTTGATCCGCGCGAACTCCTCCTCGGTAATGCCGGCCGCGAGAAGGCGCTCCTTGCGTTTGGCATGATTGCGCGAGGAGCCGAGCGCCGAAACGTAAAGGCAGTTCGCGCGCACGGCGAGTTTCAGCGCTTCATCGTCGATGTGCGCGACGTGCGCGAGCGTGAGCACGGCCGTGTAGGGATCGAGACCGAGTTTGGGGAGCACATCCTGCGGCCACTCGGCAATGAGCTTGGCATCAGCGGCGCCGAAACGGGCCGGATCGGCGAAGGCTGTGCGCGGGTCGATGACGGTGATTTCGTAGCCGGAGAGTGCGGCAATCTGGGCGAGCACCTGCGCGATATGGGTTGCGCCGATGGCGATGATGCGCGCGGGCGGCACGAGTGCCTGCAAGAAAACCGCGCCATCAGGCCCCTCGATGAGTTGGCTCTTGGCCGTGCGGAAGCGGGTCGCGATGTCTTCCGGCAGGTTGGCATCCCCGCGCTCGTAGAGCGTGTGCGAAGCATCGTCGAGCCTGGTCTTGACGACGAGGCCACGCCGGCTGTCGCGCGCAGCGATGGCGCGATCGAGAAGCTCGTCGCCGCCATTGTCCTTGCCGAGCCGCTCGACGAGCACGCGGACCTGCCCGCCACAGGGCAGGCCGGCGCGCCAAGCCGTCTCGTCGGCGACGCCGAATGTGAGTGTGCGCGGCTTGCCGTCGGCAATGGCTTCGCCGCCTTCGATGATCACATCACCTTCGATGCAGCCGCCGGAGACCGAGCCCTGGAAATTGCCGTCAGCGGCGATGGCCATCTGTCCGCCGACCGGCACAGGGGCCGAGCCCCAGGTATCGATGACGGTGGCGATCGCGACCTGGCCGTCGCGCGCGAGCCAGTCGCGGGCGGCGCCGAGCACATCGATGGTTGCGGCATTGGTATTGCGCGGTTGAAGTTCGGTCATGGTCATCCTCTCTTCTCCCTCTCCCCGCTCGCGGGGAGAGGGTCGGGGTGAGGGGCGGCGGCAAACTCCAACGACGGCGTGTGGCGCCGCCCCTCATCCTAACCTTCTCCCCGTAAGGACAGGGAGAAGGGACAAACTAAGGCGCTCGTGCTTGTGCGCGACCCGAAGTTCGGCGCGGTGCTGCCGCACGCCGCCCACCTGACCGCGTTGACGCTGCCGCGCGCCGCTCCTCGGGATCGAGGCGGAAGGTGGCGCCCATGCGGGTCGTGGCGTCGCGCAGTGCCGGCGCAAACTTCAGGAGCTGATCGAGACCGAGCCGTGCATTCGGCGCCGAGATCGCTATGGCTCCGACGAGATCGCCACTCTCCGTCAGCACCGGCATGGCAATGCAGACGACGCCGTCGATGTACTCCTGCTCGTCAGTGCCGATGCCGCTCTCGCGGATCTTGTCGAGCGCGCGGCTCAAACGCGCGGCGTCGGTGATCGTGCGGTTCGTATGCTGGACGAGCGGCAGTGCGGCAATGATCTCCGCGCGCTGCTCGAGAGGCTGCAGGGCGAGCAGCAGCTTGCCGATGGCGGAAGCGTGCGCGGGCACGCGGCTGCCGGCATCGAAGCGCAGGCCGAGCGGCCACTTCGCCTCGACGCGATCGAGATAGATGACTTCCGAGCCCGAGAGCACACCGAAATTGCAAGTCTCACCAACTTCCTGCGACAGCGCGCGCAGGATCGAATGCCGGAGCGCGCGCGGCGCCGCTGCGGCGAGTGTGTCAAAGGCGAGCTTGATGAGGCGCGGCCCTTCGATGTAGCCGCGCTTCCAGTGATCGCGTTCGATGAGACCCATCTCGGCAAGCGCGGCCGTGATGCGATGAGCGGTCGGCTTCGTGAGACCCGAGAGGCGCACCAGCTCGGCCATGGAAAGCGGCTCGCGCGCGGCGGAGACGAGTTCGAGGATCATCAGCGCTTTGCCGCTCGCCCCAAGCGGCGCGCCATCAGCGTCGGCTTCGCGGCGGCTGGCAGTCGATCGTGTGCGCGGCGCGCCATTCGTGGGGCGCTTGGTCGGACGGTTGGTCATGAGCCTCTGCTGGCAAGGAGTTTCAATAAGTATCGCTTGTCTCGATCAGCGAAATCAATCGTCGTGCTGAATGAGAGCCATCGCCATTTGTTGCATCCCGAAAAGGCCTGCACCATCAGGGCTGGCAGCTTCAGGGCTGGGGCTTGCCGGTGTAAACCTTGGCCGGATCGAAAAGTGGCGCCCCGCCGACCGACTGCATCTCGAGACCGGCTGTATTGCCAGGGCCGATCGGCACGGCGCGATAGAAGCAGCTCTTGCGGCCGGTGTGGCAGGCAGCGCCCGCTCCGGCGACGCGGACCTTGAGCCAGATGGAATCCTGGTCGCAGTCCGTCCGCATCTCGACGACTTCGAGAATGTTGCCGCTCTCCTCGCCCTTCTTCCACTGTCGGCCGCGCGAGCGGCTGTAGAAGTGGGCCTCACCGGTCTCGATCGTGCGGGCGAGGGCTTCGGCATCCATCCAGGCGAACATCAGCACGTCGCCGGTGTCGGCGTCGGTCGCGACCGCCGCGAGAACGCCGGCGTCGTCGAATTTCGGGGCGAAGGTCGCGCCTTCCTCGATGTCATGGGCCGAGCCGCGCTCGGCGAAAGGCCCGGATGCAGCGGTGCCGGCAGCAGTGCTCATGGCGCGTTCCAATTCGGCGCTGTTCAAACCGCCCTGGAAGGGCAACCTTGAAATTCACTCCCCGCCCAGCCTTGGGTTGAGGTGAATTTCAAGTCCGTTGCTTTAGGCCGGCGTGGACCATCTGGAGAAAGCGGTCGCGGTAGCTGGGATCGGTCTCGAACACGCCGCTGAAACGGGTCGTAACAGTCGAGACGCCATGCTGGCGAACGCCCCGCATGGACATGCACGTATGCTCGGCTTCGATCAGGATCGCGACGCCGCGCGGGGCGAGCACTTTCTCGACGGCGCCAGCGATCTCCGCAGTCAGCTTCTCCTGCGTCTGGAGGCGGCTCGCGAAAATCTCGACGACGCGCGCGAGCTTGGAGAGACCGACAACGCGGCTGCCCGGCAGATAGGCGATATGGGCAACACCGACGAACGGCGCGATGTGGTGCTCACAATGGCTCTGCACGCGGATGTCGCGCAGCATGACCATGTCGTCATACCCGCCGACGTCCTCGAACGTCCGCGAGAGCGCTTCGACGGGATCGGCGCCGTAGCCGGCGAAATATTCCTCGAAAGCGGCCGCTACCCGCTTCGGCGTGTCGCGCAGGCCCTCCCGGTCCGGGTCGTCGCCGGCCCAGGAAAGCAGCGTACGCACGGCCTCCTCGGCCTCCGCCCGGGTCGGACGCGCGGGACTGTCCTCACCCGTCAATTTGAGGCGCGCGGCGCCATTCTTCTTGATCATAGGCTCCATGCGTTCGACCTTCCGGGGGAGCGTTTCGGACTTGCGCATATCATGTTTGGACGGGCTTGTATCGATTGGCTGCCGTGCGCCACGCTTGAATTCAGCCCCTCCCCGCGCGATATATCCGGCAGTATGCCTAGGTGCCTCGCGTCGACGCCCGCCCCGTCAAGAACATGCCAGCACGATGTGGGGTGCCTGGGTCATGGGGGCAAGATGGGCGACAAGCCGTCCATTAAGGTATCTGCCGGCTGGCGAGGCGGTCAACTACCGGGGCTGGTCAGCCTTAAGAGCTGAGGGCTAGTGTGATGATCGAGAAATTCGCCAGATCTCGCGGCCGGGTGTTAAGCGAATTTCTCGATCTGAATCACACTAGCAAATCTATGATTCTAGTGTCCCTTTTGATTCCGAAGTTCGCTTGGGACACCAGCATCGAGGTCAGGCGAACTTCGGAATCGGGACACTAGAGAAATTATGACAGAGCTGAGCGATCTCTATAGCCATCGCATCATAGAGCTGGCCGCCGGCATCCCGCCGGCCGGCCATCTTGCTGCGCCCGATGCGACGGCCTCCGCCCATTCGAAGCTCTGCGGCTCGACGATCGCAGTCGAGCTCGCCATGAACGGCGATCGCGTCAAGGAGTACGCCCAGACCGTGAAGGCCTGCCTGCTCGGCCAGGCTTCGGCCGCGATCATGGCGCGGAACATTGTCGGTTCGAGCGAAGCAGAGCTGCGCGAGATCGCAGCCGAGATGCGTCGGATGCTCAAGGAGAACGGTCCGCCGCCCAATGGACGCTGGGCCGATCTCGCGGCACTGGAGCCAGTGCGTGAAGTGAAAGGGCGGCATGCCTCGACACTGCTTGCCTTCGAGGCGGTGGTGCGGGCGTTGGATCAGATTGCCGAGAAGCGCGGTGAGCGGGAGGCGGTCACGGCGCGCGATTGATGCATGACATCACGAGGATGGCGAACCCGATCGAGCGTGCCACCAAGGAAATCGCGAAGGCGCCGGTGCGGCTCTACCGCTGGACGCTGAAACCCCTGCTCGGCCACGAGTGCCGGCATCTGCCGACATGCTCGGAGTACGCGCTCGACGCCATCGATCTGAATGGTGCATGGCGGGGATGGTGGCTCGCCGGCGCGCGCGTCTGCCGGTGCCATCCTTGGGGTACGTCGGGCTATGACCCGGCTCCCGATGTGCGTGGCGAGCGGCACTGGATTGCGCCGTGGCGTTATGGCCGCTGGTCGCAGCGCCAGATCGAGGCCGATCGCCCGCCGCCAATTTAGCGCACCCCTGTCCGACTGAGCCGCTGGAGGCGCTCCTCGGCTTCCCGCGCGCCGAGATCGCGGGCTTTCTCGTACCAGCGCCGCGCGAGCGCAATATCCGGCAGCACGCCCGCAACACCCATCGCCGCAAGCTCGGCGGGATCATACGTACCCGCCAGCGCGAGCGCGCCCTCGGCGAGATTGGCCTCTGCCGCCCGCTGATAAAACAGACGCGCGGCAGCGACGTTGCCTTGCTGAGCCTGGGCGCGACCACGCACGATGAACGTAAGCGCGCGCTTCTGATCTTCCGTGAGTGCCGCTGGTGGCGGTTCCCTGGCGGGCGGCAGGCTCGCCGCTGGAACGGGCGGCCGTGGCGCCGGCGGCGGCGAGGCTTCGAGCGGTGACGGCGGATTGCCGACGGAAGCAACACTGCGCTCGCGCGGAGCGGCAGGTTGCGAAGGTGCGATCAGCTCGGCTGCGGCAACGACGAGCGCAGCACGAGACTCCGCGAGCACTGTACCGTCGATCTGGACGAGCGCGATGGTGATGTCCGATTTTCCGGAAACGCCGACGGGGATCGAGATGCGCAGGTTCGGCAACACCGAGAGCGGTATGGCCCAGGAGCCCGGCGCGATCGAATGCCCTTCCGACAGCGAGGCCGATGACGGCACGCCGCGGATGCGCACGAAGCTGTTGCGCGGGATGGCATCGATGGGACCGACCTGGATCGGCAAGGGCGTCTCGCTCGCAGGTTCGACGAGAACGACCTTGCCGATATTGATGTGGGGCTTCTCGAGCTGGGCCTGGACCTGGATCAGGGCAGCCTCAGCGTCATCCTGATCCGCAAGGGCAACGGCATTGCTGAAGACCGGCGCCGCTGCTGCGGGTATCGCCAGCGCGGTGCAGAGTACGACGGCGCAGAGTCCGCTGGAGGCGATCACGACGTTGGCGATGGGCACCTGCATCCTCGTGTACGTCATGTGCTCCCCCCGAGCTGCAGGCGCTAGCCCGCTTCGCTAACGCTGCCGCACCATCAATTCTGCTTCTGCTTCGTCCATTCGATGAACTGCTGGAAAAGCCGCTCCTGCTCTTGCGGATTGTCCGGCGCCGCGCGGGCGGCCTGGGCACGAGCGAGCGCGTGATCGATCTTGGGACGGGCCTGTACCGGCGGTCGCGCCTTTGCGATCTGGTCGATCTTGTCCTGCATGGGCTGGAAGCGCTTCCAGCCTGGCACGTTCGCGGCGAGGTTCACGTCCTTCCACTTCGGGTGATAGCCGGGCTCGCTCTGGAGGCGTGGGAAGCGGTCGTAGATGTAGTCGACGAGGCGCGAGACGCGCTGGAAACGGTCCGTATCGCGCGGCCAGTCGTAGACGGCGAGCAAGGCTGGCACGGCGATCGTCTCGATACGCTGGCCTTCCGGAATGAGAGCCGGATAGTCCTTCGACTCGAGATAAGCGGGCAGATAGTACTCGAGCTTATCGGAGTACTCGACGGGCAAGAACTTGAAGCCCGGCGGGAAATTGCCCTTGAGGAACGGCGGCAGGGGCTTGGATGAGACCCACACTGTCGCGGCGAACTTATCGCCTTTGCGCATGGATTCCATGGCGACGTTGTGTGGAATGAACTGGGCGTCGACGTTGATGCCGAGCTGCTTGAATATGATCGGCCCGCTATAGGCGGCCGCCGTGCCGACGGTGTTGAAATTGACGGCCTTGCCCTCGAGATCCTTGAGCGAGTTGATCTCGGGGCGCACGAAGATGTGGAGCTCCGACGGGAAGAGGTTCATGAGGAAGTTGATTCGCCGTCCGATCCCCGCGATCTCGGGATTGGTCTTGAAGTGCTCGAGCACGTCGCCATAGACTATCGCAGCATCGACGCCGCGCAGGTAGAGCAGATCGAACACATTGTCGAAGGGACCGCGCGTCACGATCGGCAGGACGCGCATGTTGTCGCCATCATCGACGACGCGTGCGAGCTCGGAGGCGAACTGCAGCGGCGCGCCTTCCGTGCGTCCAGCCGCAAGCCCCACCGTCCACGAGTTGATGGCGTCCTTACGCTTCTGCTCGGGTGAATTCTGCTGGACCGCGGGCTGTTTGCCGCGCTTGGCCGCCTGGGCAAGTTGCTGCTGCTGGGCGTCGGCGCTGCCAGTGAGCGATGTCACGACGAGCGAAAGGGCCAGCAGCACCCCGGATAGGCCCTGGCCGTAACGCGTAACAAACATTGCAGTCCTCCATTTTCGGTCTGCCTGGCGCTCATCAGCCTTTGAGCAGCCAGGCATCGCTCAGATTCGAAGCTCCCGCGCCGTACATGGCATCGGCGATGCGCCCTCCAGGGATGGCACTCCGCGCGCGGGGCACGCTGTCGGCCCTCATGGCCGACACGGAGCGGCGCCTATCGCGGCACCGCTCGGCATGGGTTCGGCGGCAGCAGCTCAGGGGCGAATGTATGCGTAGCCTTGGCTCTGCAGCTCGGCGAGGCGAACAACGCCCGAGGGCGTGATCTTGGCCTCGCTCATAATGGGGATGTCCTTGCTTTCCTGCTTCGACATGTTTGTCTGGGTGTTGGCGCAGGCGGCGAAGGTCAGCTCGGGATTTTCGAGCGACATCGTCTGGATTCGCGCCTTAACAGGGCTCGTATCGTCCCTCAGCATGGTCAGTCCGGGACCGAACGTCACGATCTCCACGACGGCCTTCTCGCCAAGCTTTTTATAGTGGGAGATGATGTTGCTCGCGTTGTTCAGCGCGAGATTCATGAGCTGGGGATTGTTCTCGGCGACCTGAATAGAGATCTTGTGGACCTTCTCGGTCGCAGCGGCTTTTTTGGCCTTTTCCTTTTCCTTGGCTTTTTCCTTGGCGCTCGCCTGTGCGACCTTAGTGCTCTTCTGCGAAGGACTCTTCTGTGTAGTGCTCTTCTCCTTCGCGACCGGCGGCTTGTATTCCTCCTGAGCGCACGCTGCGAGCGGGCTCAGCCCGACCAAGCAGCCAACAGCCATCAGCACTGCCATTCCATGACGTGCACGAGAAATCATCTAATTTACTCCGATCCCCTATAGGCCCAGGCATTAGCCACTAGGCCCGCTTTCCCCGATCGGGCTGCCGGTGCTGCCATGCCGAGCTGCGGACGCAAAAGATCCGCCCCGCCCCATATGGACGGCGCTCGGCAAAATGGCCGCAGATGAATGAAGGTCCCTCGAACCCGGCAATCCCGACTTTAGGTTCGACCTGCATTGTAGGCTTTTTTAGGGCCGATACGTGGAGTCTTTTTGGTAATATCAGTCGCTTAGACTGAATGTCCGCCTTCGTCCGATCTGCCCGCTGAGCGCAACTTGAAGTAGCTCAGAAGCCATACACGCACGGCGCTCGAAAGACTTGCGCCAGCTCGGTTTTGGTCAATCGTTGCAACAAGCCGGGCGAGCGGAATTTGCTCGTTGCCCGCAACCTCCTTGAGGGCATCCCAGAATGGTGCTTCGAGGGAAATCGACGTTCGATGCCCGCCAATCGAGAAAGAGCGCTTGATTGGCCGGCTCACGGCACTTTTGGGGCCGAAGTCTCCGCGGGCGCGTCGCCGGACCGGTGTTCGGGGCTCCCCTCTGGCACATGTGCCGCATCCGGCTCCAGAAGATGGCGGTCGAGGTTCTGGCGCGTCCGCGCCTCGCCAAGCGCCTCCTGCTCGCGCTCGGCGCGCGTACGCCCAAACTTCACGCGGTTCTCCGCGGCCTCGGCAGTCCTGGCCGCGCGCTCGCGCCGCTTGCGTTCTTGCCTGAGGTTGATGATCTCGGCGGTCATGGGATCAATCCTTCGGCTCAGTCGACGAGCCGTACCTTTTTATCGATGACCGCAAGAACGCGGTCCAGCTCATTGCCGCGCTTTAGGATGAGGCCGGTAGCGCTGACGACGCTATAGGCGCCCTGCTTGCGGGCGAGCTTCGGCGTCTTCTCGATGCGATAGAGGGGCACTTCGCTCGTGCGGCGAAAGATTGAGAACGCGGCCGTCTCGCGACCGTGGTCGATGGCGTAGTCGCGCCATTCGCCGGCTGCGACCTGACGCCCGTACACGTCCAGAATGGCCGACAGCTCACGCCGGCTGAAGACCACCGCGGACGGTACCGGCGATGATGCGCGTTGGGGCGGCGAATTTGCCCCACCTGCACCAAAGCCGAGATAGAGGCTTATTGGTTCGGCATCGCTCAAGGGCGCCTCCTGTTTGTATTTGACAAAAGGATGACGCCAAAAATCGGAGAGCGCAAGTCTGCCCCGGATGGCCGTCCCGGGGCATTTTGCGGCTACTGCGTTGTCAGGCTCGCAGCAAAGTCAGGTCTAGGTCTTGGTCTTGGCGAGCTTCTCGATTCGGGCCTGCATGGCCGCGAGCTCGTTGCGCATGGAGGTGAGTTCGTCGCTCTCAGGAGCATCTCCGGCGCTCGCCGGCGGCTTCGGCGCAAGCGGCGCCTTATCACGCCCCGCGCCGGGCTCCGCGGTCTCAGTCTTGGGGTTCGCATCGTCCGCCTTCGCGCCCAGCTTGGCGCCGAAGGGGCTGAACATAGTCATGGCCTGCTCGAAGAGCTGGAGGTTCTTGCGGGCCTGCTCCTGGTAGGCCTCCAGCGCTCCATGGGGCGTGAAGGCATTGGCGAACTGCTTGCGGAAGCGGTCCTGCTCGCGTGTCAGCGTCTCGAGGCTGACCTGGAGATAGCTCGGGACCATGCGCTCCATGGCGCCGCCGTAGAAGCGGATGAGCTGGCGCAGGAACGGCACCGGTAGCAGTGTCTGAGTGCCGGCCCGGCTCTCCTGCTCGACGATGATCTGGGTCAGTACGGAGTGGGTCAGATCGTCGCCAGTCCGCGCGTCGAAAACGACGAAATCACGCTCCGACCGCACCATCTGGGCCAAGTCTTCCAGCGTCACATATGTACTGGTCTCGGTATTATACAAACGCCGGTTCGCGTACTTCTTTATGACGACCGGCTCTTTCTTCCCCGTGGCAGCGTCAGACTTGCTCAGCATAATGTGGGCCGCCTCCCAGCGCTTGACATATGATAATGATACCACGCTAACCCCGTGGCAGGGAACCTAGGATTGCAGTCTCAGAGCGGCCAAATGCGGGGCTTGGTTGCCGCGCGATCCGATTGCGGGGGGCCGAAATCGGCTGTAATCGTACGAATACATCTGGACCAGCAGCCGGCTATGCCGGACCCCTCATGGGTCGCACGGGACGGGGCGCGATCCCTTCACTCAGGAGACGACGATGAGCGCAGATTCATCAACAATCGTTATCGCAAGTGCAGCCCGCACGCCGGTCGGCTCCTTCAATGGTGCCCTTGCGAGCCTGCCCGCACATGAGCTCGGAAAAACCGCGATCAAGGGTGCCCTCGACCGTGCCGGCGTCGCGCCGGGCGACGTGTCGGAAGTCATCATGGGGCAAATCCTCGCCGCCGGCGCGGGGCAGAACCCCGCTCGCCAGGCCTCGATCGGAGCTGGCATTCCCATCGATGCGCCGGCCTGGGGCATGAACATGCTCTGCGGCTCCGGCTTGCGCGCCGTCGCCCTTGCGGCTCAGCAGATCCAGGACGGCTCGTCGACGATCGTCGTCGCCGGCGGTCAGGAGAGCATGAGCCAGGCGCCGCATGTGATGCATCTCCGCGACGGCGTGAAGATGGGCGATGCCAAATTGATCGACACCATGATCAAGGACGGGCTGTGGGATGCCTTCAACGGCTATCACATGGGCACGACCGCCGAGAACGTTGCGCGCCAGTGGCAGATCAGCCGTGACGAGCAGGACAAGTTCGCCGTCGCCTCGCAGAACAAGGCCGAGGCCGCGAAGAAGGCGGGCCGCTTCAAGGACGAGATCATTCCGGTGACGATCAAGACACGCAAGGGCGATGTCGTCGTCGCGGATGACGAGTACATCAAGGACGGCGTGACCCTCGAGTCCGTTTCCAAGTTGAAGCCTGCCTTCGACAAAGAGGGCACCGTCACAGCGGGGACGGCTTCGGGCATCAACGATGGCGCAGCCGCCGTCGTGCTCATGACGCTCGAGGAAGCCAAGAAGCGCGGCATCAAGCCGCTCGCGCGCATCGTGTCCTGGGCGAGCGCCGGCGTCGATCCCTCGATCATGGGCACAGGCCCAATCCCCGCATCGCGGAAGGCGCTCGAGAAGGCCGGCTGGTCGGTGCAGGATCTCGATCTCATCGAGGCCAACGAGGCCTTCGCGGCGCAGGCATGCGCGGTCAATAAAGGCCTCGGCTGGGATACGTCGAAGGTCAATGTGAACGGCGGCGCGATCGCCATCGGCCATCCGATCGGCGCCTCGGGTGCGCGCGTACTGACGACACTACTGTACGAGATGCAGCGCCGTGACGCGAAGAAGGGCCTCGCCACACTCTGCATCGGCGGCGGCATGGGCGTTGCCATGTGCGTTCAGCGCGACTGACGACTTCGGATGTTATCGACAGGCAGCGCTTTGTGCGCGCTGCCTGTCCTTTGAGCGAGAACAACGCCAGCACAACGATAAAACTATAAGGGCCGAATCTTTCGGCCCACAGGGAGAGGAAACGAGTAATGGCGCGCGTGGCAGTGGTAACTGGCGGTACCCGTGGTATCGGCGAGGCGATCTCACTTGGCATGAAGAAAGCGGGATTCCGCGTTGCCGCCACCTATGCCGGCAACGACGCCGCTGCCCAAAAATTCCAGGCCGAGAGCGGCATCCCTGTCTACAAGTTCGATGTCGGCGACTACGACGCCTGCGAGAAGGCCGTGTCGCAGATCACGCGCGATCTCGGACCGATCGACGTGCTCGTTAACAATGCCGGTATCACACGCGACGCAGCGCTCCATCGCATGGCGCGTCATCACTGGAGCGAGGTCATCCGCACGAATCTCGACTCCGCCTTTAACATGTCCCGCCTCGTGATCGACAGCATGCGCGCGCGCAACTTCGGCCGCATCATCTCGATCTCCTCGATCAACGGCCGCAAGGGCCAGTTCGGACAGGCCAACTATTCGGCAGCCAAGGCAGGACTTGTCGGCTTCACGAAGGCCGTCGCGCTTGAAGGTGCCGCCAAGGGCATCACCGCCAACGTGATCGCTCCTGGCTATATCAATACCGAAATGGTCCAGGCCGTGCCCAAGGAGATCCTGGACACGAAGATCATCCCGCAGATCCCGGTCGGGCGCCTCGGCAATGCCGAGGAGATCGCGCGCTGCGTGGTGTTCCTGGCTTCGGACGATGCGGGCTTCATCACCGGCGCCTGCCTCGACGCCAATGGCGGCCAGTACATGGCCACCTGAGGCTCACGACGATCTGAACGCTAGCGTTTACCTTGCGGATCCAAGCACGCGAACGCCCTGCTCAGCAGGGCGTTCGGCATTTTGGGCACAGAAACCATCAAAATCATTGCCCATTTGCCCAAATCCAATGGCATGAGTAGTGGGATGCTGTCTGGCGCAATGGGATCGGCGCCGGCTGGAGGGGGAGGTCTGGACAGGATGGCCGAGGACCTGAAGGGGCGTGGCGGCACGTTCCTCGCGCGCAAGAGCGATGCGGCTAAGTCCCAGCAGGGCGGCCGACGCTTCGTAGATGTGCTCATTGTCGAGGACGAGAATTTCGACGCCGACCGCCTGCGCGCCACGCTGCACATCATGTTCGGCTATGCCATCGAAGTGCGCCGCGCGCGGACGCTCGGCTCGGCGCTCGATTGCGTCATCGAGCGCAAACCCGAGCTGATCTTCCTCGACGACTACCTGAAGCCATCCGACAACGCGACGCACACCATCCCGTTCCTGCGCCGCTGCGGCTATGCGGGACCGATCATCGTCGTCAGCGGGCAGGTCGATCGGCTGCGCCGCGCGATGCTGGTCAAAGCAGGCGCCGTCGACGTTATCCACAAGGACGACCTCGACAGCGTCCGCATTTCCGAAGCGCTCGCGCGCGCATCGGAGGCGCCGCCCGTCGAGCCGCCGGTAGAGTGAGAGACAAATGCCACCTGTCCGTATGGCGGGCCGCGGCCATGACACGACCGCGGAATGCGTTAGCACCCCTTTCCACCAGCCCGCGGCAACAAACGACTCACGAATAGCTACGATCGTCGGCAATCACCTTGCCGTCGTTCGGAAGCGTGCCGGGCGCGACCAGCTCGACGGTCGACTTGAGCTTCGTCGCGTGCTGCACGGCTTCGCCGATGCGTGCGGCGAGGGCGGCGTCGACTACAGGTGCTTCGGCTTTCAGCGTCATGACATCCTGCTCGCCGGTGCGCGTCACGACGAGGCGCACGCGGCCAAGCTCGGGAAAGCGCTTGGCGACATCGGCCACCTGCTCGGGATGGACGAACATGCCTTTGACTTTCGTGGTCTGATCGGCGCGCCCCAGCCAGCCGCGAATGCGCATGTTCGTGCGCCCGCACGGCGAGCGGCCGGGCAGGACTGCAGAGAGATCGCCGGTGGCGAGGCGGATCATGGGGTAGTCGCGGTTGAACCCCGTCACCACGACTTCGCCAACCTCGCCCTCGGGAACGGGATCGCCAGTACCAGGGCGCACGATTTCGACGATGACACCTTCATCGACGATCATGCCTTCGACGGCACCGTCGGGGCCGGGGCTTTCGTAGGCGACGTTGCCGACGTCCGCTATCGCATAGGCCTGAAGCACGGCGATGCCACGATTGGCATACTCCGCGCGTAGCGACGGAAAGAGCGCGCCGCCCGAGACGAGCGCGCGTTTGATAGACGAAACGTCCTTCCCGCCCTCGGCGGCCTTGTCGAGCAGGATCTTCAGATAGTCGGGCACACCCACGTACACCGTCGGCTTCAGGTGCTGGATGGCCTCGAGCTGCTGCTCGGTATTGCCGGGCCCCGCGGCGATGACCGTGCAGCCGAGCGCGCGGGCGCCGGCATCGAGCAGCCAGCCGCCGGGTGTGAGGTGATAGGCAAAGGTGTTGTGGACGATGTCACCGGGCCTGACGCCGGCCGCGAAGAGCGCGCGCGCCGAGCGCCACCAGTCCGCGCCGAGTCCCTCGGGCTCGAAGATGGGACCCGGCGACATGAAGATGCGGCCGATCGCGGGACCGCTTGCGATATTGAAGCCGCCGAAGGGCGGGCGACCGACCTGGAGGTTGTGCAATGCGCTCTTGCGCAGGAGCGGCAGCTTGGCGAGGGCCTCGCGCGTCGTCAACGCCGCGGGATCGATGCCGGCGAGGTGGCTCGCCCATCCAGGTGCGCCAGCGATTGCATTGCGCACGAGATCGGGCAGCAGGCCGAACTGCGAGCGCTCACGCACGTCCGGCTCGCGCGTCTCAAGCTGATCAAGGTATTCTTTGGCCACGGTGCGCTCCCTCGGGCTGCCGCGATGCGGTCGCCGAATGTGGCACGCCAGCCCGGGTCTGGCGATGGCGCTCGCGAATCGGTAGGCGGCGAAAATGCCCGCGCTCGGCACACGCGGCAACCATTTGGCAACCCTGTAGATAGAACGCGCTCGGATGCCGTGAAAAAAGGATTATCTTCCGCCGCGAAAAGCAAACGACGCTTTTCATTTATTGGCACCAGTTAAGCAGACGGTGACCGCCATGGATGGAACATTGCAGATTGCGCTAGCGGCCATGACGACGGGCAGCATTCTTGGCCCCGGCGGCACAAACTTGGCCGCTCACCCCAATACCACGGCCATGATGATGACCCTGCTGCTGGCCGCACTGGCGATGGCCGGCGTCGCGGCCTGGCGCGCTTCAACCGGCCCCATGCGCCATGTGCCGCCCGGACCGGCCCTGCCGAAGCTCCGCCGGCGCCTCTCGGGTCCGCGCGACCGTCGCGCCTGAACCTTTGCCGACGACGCGCGGACGCAAAAATTTAGCGGCCCGGGGGTTCCCCGGGCCGCTAAGTTTACTAACCGTCCGTCGTTCTGGCGATCAAGGCGTCGCGACGGTGATGTCAGGGAAGATCTCCTGGGTGTTCGGGAGGGCCTGACGGAACTCGTCGCCGCTGATCACTGCCGAGCGAGGCAGCGCCTGACGAAAGTCGTCATTGCTGAACTCGGAACGCGGCAGCGGGAGGCTCGGGTCCTGGAATGGGTCGAAAGTGGGGGACTGAGCGTAGGCCGAACCGGCCAGAACGCCAGCGAGCGCGAGTGCGCTGAGAATCGTCTTCATGGTTTTTTTCTCCGTTTGATCCAGCGAATTGGCCCGAGGTCTCGGGCCAATCCGCTCGAGGGTTTATTCCGTGGCTAAACCGATTATGGCTTCGCGACCGTGATGTCCGGGAAGACCGTCTCGGTGAACGGGAGGGCCTGACGGAACTCGTCGCCGCTGATCACTGCCGAGCGAGGCAGCGCCTGACGGAAGTCGTCATTGCTGAACTCGGAGCGCGGCAGAGCGAGGCTCGGATCGCGGAACGGGTCGTAGGACTGGGCGTGGGCTGTGCCGGCGAGAACGCCAGCGAGTACGAGGGTGCTCAGGATCGTCTTCATGGTTCTTCTCCGTTGGGTCCCCGTCTTTGGGCGGGGAATTAGCTTGGTCTGGTGGTTCCCATTGCCCCCGTGGCAATGAGCCCAGAGGCCAGCTCGACCGGCTTTGCGGTCTCACTGCACGCTATATGGAGCAGGTCCTTTTCCCGCCTAGGGGTCCTCACGCGTGCGTGAATCGAGTTGAGGCGCCGCGATCGAACACGTGAAAGTAGGTGATCGAGCGATTGACGCCGCCGCCCCGTAAGCGCTGAATATGGATTAAGAACAATCCAAATTTGAGGGGAGCCCGTGATGCAGGACCAACCAGGCGCCGCGCCCAAGCCTGAACCGAGGGCCCTCCGCCTGCACGCCAGCGACAACGTGATCGTGGCCGTCGATCAGATCGCCCAGGGCGCGCACACACAGGGCGTCACGGCGGCGGCCCGCGTGCCGCGCGGGCACAAGATGGCGACGGTCCTCATCGAGAAGGGCGCGCCGGTTCTGAAGTTCGGCCAGATCATCGGCTTCGCCACCGAGAATATAGCGCCCGGCAGCCACATCCACACGCACAACTGCGCCTTCGGCGAGTTCGATCGCGACTATGCCTTTGCCAAGGACGCGAAGCAGGAGCCGCTGCTGCCACCCGAGGCGCGCGCCACCTTCGAGGGCTATCGGCGCGCCAACGGCAAGGCGGGCACGCGCAATTATATCGGCGTGCTCACCAGCGTTAACTGTTCGGCGAGCGTCGCGCGCTTCATGGCTCGCGAAATCGAGCAATCCGGCATTCTAGAGCAGTATCCGAATATCGACGGCATCATTCCGCTCGTGCACGGGACAGGTTGCGCGCTCGATCTCAAGGGCGAAGGCTATGAGGTCCTGAAGCGTACGCAGTGGGGTTATGCGGCGAACCCGAACATGGGTGGCGTCGTCATGGTCGGTCTCGGCTGCGAGGGATTCCAGATCAAGGCCTTCATGGAGCAGACCGGCATCAAGGAAAGCGATACGTTCCGCACGTTCACTATCCAGGAGGTCGGCGGCACGAAGAAGACCGTTGCGGCCGGCGTCGCCGCCATCAAGGAGATGCTGCCGAAGGTAAACGCCGCGCGACGCGAGAGCGTGTCGGCTTCCGAGCTGACGCTGGCGCTCCAGTGCGGCGGCTCCGATGGCTACTCGGGCATCACCGCGAACGTCGCCCTCGGCGCGGCCGTCGACAAGCTCGTCGAGCATGGCGGCACGGCCGTGCTTTCGGAGACGCCGGAGATCTATGGCGCTGAGCATTTGCTGACGCGGCGTGCGGCCACACGCGAGGTCGGCGAGAAGCTCGTCGACATCATCAAGTGGTGGCAGGACTACTGCGCGAAGAACAACGGCTCGATGGACAACAATCCTTCGCCCGGCAACAAGGCCGGCGGACTGACGACCATTCTCGAGAAATCGCTCGGTGCTGCCGCCAAGGGCGGGACGCGCACGATGACGGCCGTTTATCGCTACGCCGAGCCCGTCACGGCCAAGGGCTTCGTCTACATGGATACGCCGGGCTATGATCCGGTTGCAGCGACAGGACAGGTCGCGGGCGGCTGCAACGTGCTCTGCTTCACGACCGGACGCGGCTCGGCCTACGGCTGCAAGCCGACGCCCTCGATCAAGCTCGCGACGAACAGCGCGATCTACCAGCAGATGATCGACGACATGGATATCAACTGCGGCGACATCCTCGACGGCGTCTCCATCGAGGCGAAGGGCGAGGAGATCTTCCGGCACGTGCTGCGCGTGGCTTCTGGTGAGAAGTCGAAGTCGGAGCAGCTCGGCTATGGCGATGCCGAGTTCGTGCCCTGGCAGCTCGGCGCGACAATGTAGTGCTCACCTTCCGGTGAGTCGTAGAGAGGAGACGTGAGATCCGTGCGCCGCGCCTTGAGAAGCACCACATGAAGTTCGAGCAGATTCCTCTGCGCTCGGCGGCAGGCGCTATTCTCGCCCACTCGATCCCGACGCCTTCGGGCGCGATCAAGAAAGGGCGCGCGCTCAACTCAGACGACATCGAGCGCCTTGCTGCAGCCGGCATCGTGCATGTCACCGCGGCTCGTCTGGAACCCGGCGATGTCGGCGAGGACGCGGCAGCGGCACGCGTGGCGGCGGCACTCTGCGGCAGCGCGATGCATGTCGCTGAACCCTTTACGGGCCGCGCGAACCTCTATGCGGATGCGAGCGGTCTCGTCGAGATCGATGCCATGCGGTTGAGGCGCATCAATGCCATCGACGAGGGGCTGACCGTCGCGACCGTGCCGGCCTTCGAACGCGTGGCGCGCGGCCAGATGCTCGCAACGGTAAAAGTCATCACCTTCGCGCTCCCTGAGGCGGTAGTCAGCATAGCGGAGGCATTAGCACGGGAAGCTGGCGGTCTCATGCACGTGCGCGCCTTCCGCGCGACGCACGCCGGTCTCGTGCTCACGCAGCTCGCGGGCACGCGCAAGAACCTCATCGAGAAGCGCCGACGCGCGATCGCGCAACGGCTCGAAGCGCTCGGCAGCGCGATCGGTGCGAGCGAGATCGTGGCGCACGAGACGGACGCCGTCGCCGGCGCGATCGCGCGCATGGCCTCGGCTGGGCATGATCCCATCATCGTCTTTGCGGCTTCAGCGATCGTCGATCGGCAGGATGTCATCCCAGCGGGACTGATTGCGGCCGGTGGCGCCATCGAGCGGCTCGGCATGCCTGTCGATCCGGGTAATCTCATGCTGCTCGGCCGCCTCGGCGCAACCGACGTGATCGGTGCACCGAGCTGCGCGGCTTCGCCGAAGATCAATGGCTTCGACTGGGTGCTCGAGCGCCGACTGGCTGGGATTGCCGTCACGTCCGAGGATGTCGCATCGATGGGGCTCGGTGGGCTCCTGAAGGAGATCGTCACGCGCCCGCAGCCACGCGAAATCCCGCCGGAGGATGACATGGGCGAGGACAGTGTGGAAGCCATGCGCCGCGCCCCTCACATTGCTAGCATCGTGCTCGCGGGCGGTCGCTCGACGCGCTATGGCAGCCGGAACAAGCTCCTTGATATGCTGGATGGCACGCCGCTCGTCGTGCGAGCAGTGCGTACAGCGATTGCGAGCCGCGCCAGCCCCGTGATCGTCGTGACCGGGCACGACGCGGCAGCCGTCGAGCAGGCACTCGATGGTCTCGATGTGCGCATAGTGCACAACCCGGATTTCAAGGAAGGCCTGAGCACATCTCTGAAAGCCGGCATTGCAGCCCTGCCGCAGGATGTGGACGGCGCGATCGTGAGCCTCGGCGACATGCCTCGCATCGAGGCGCGGCATCTGGATCGGCTGATCTCTGCGTTCTCGCCCAAGGAGGGACGCGGCATCGTCGTGCCGGTCCAACTTGGCAAACGCGGCAATCCCGTGCTGTTCGCGCGTGCCTATTTCCCCGAGCTATTGGCCATCGAGGGCGATACGGGTGCGCGCCACATCATTGCGGCGAGCGCCAGCGAGGTCGCCGAGGTCGATCTTGGCACGGATGCTATCTTCCTCGACATCGACACGCCCGAAGCCCTCCAGCGAGCCAAGGAAAGCTAGCACCCTTCCCAGCAGCCCGCGGCAGCAAAACTAGGGCCGGAGCGCGTTGATCCGCTGGCGCGCGGCTTCGATGCCGCCGTCAAGCGCCAGCCGGTAGAGTTCCATAGCGCGCGGCACCTCCGCACGGACGCTGCGCACGCCCCGCGCGGCGAGATAGTTCGGATCATAGGTCTCCGCGAGCAGGAAGCGAGCCGCCGGCATCGACGACACGAGCTGGTCCTCGAGCACGCTGCGCGCCGTACGGAAATCCCCGTCGCCAACCAGGCGGCGGGCATCTTCGAGCAAGGCTTCCGCCTTGGCCGCCTCGGACAGCACGACCGGCGCGGGTGCGACAGGCTGAGAAATAACCGGCTGAGGTTCGGCGAGCGCCGGCTTCAGAACAGCCACGGATGCCGATGTGGTAACCGGCTCCGGTGCTGCAGGCGCAGGGCGCGCGACCTCGACAGGCATCGACACTGTTGCCGGTACTGAAACCGGCATCGACTCCAAGCGCGGCACGGTACGCACGACCTCGATGACCGGCTCGCGCACCTCGGTCATCACGGCGGCCTTCGGCGATGCCGCCGCCAGTCCGAAGTTCGCGGCAATCTGGGCCACGGAGCCCACCGGATCGATCCGGCCTTTTTGCCAGAGCACAGCCGGCACAGCGAGGACGAGCCCCACTGTGAGCCCAAGAGCCGCACCGCTGAGGTGCCGCATCATCGCGCCCTGAGGCTGCGGTTGGATAGGTGAGAGCCACGAGATCGGCATGGGCTCAGGCATACGCAAACGCTCCTCTTGCTCATCCAGATCAAAATCCGTGAGGCGCCTGCCCCCGTGATTGACTGGATACCCCCGTGCAGCGCTGTCGCCATCCTGATGGCCATCCTGGAAGCGGGCCCGGAGTTCGTCGGCTGTCCGCGTCCGCGGAAACCACTCTTCTCTCTCCGGAGCAGCGTGCCGGAATGGCATTTCGGTTGGCGGCAAGACCCCCTGGCCCTGCTCAGCGCCACGAACAATGTCTCGCGCGGGTTCATAAGTGCCGGGCGATGCGGCATTTCCATGGCGCCGACCGAATTCGCGCGAGACCCCAGGAAGAGCGGCCTTTGCCGGCGTACGCGTACTCATCACTACCCCTCGCTCGTTACCGGCGCTGCCCGCAAGGGCGCCGTGGCGCAGGAGTGAGGCCGCACGTACATGTCCCAGCGCGCCTGCCTGCGCCCGGAGCCACAATCCGGATACCTGGAGACCTCGGTCCCCTGAGCCGATCGAGTACGCACCTACACCCCTGCCTCGCCCAGGCTGTCGGCAACCCCTGCCGGACAACATAAGGCGGCTGCCTCACCGTGCCGCAGGGATAACGTACACGCCGATCAATACACGAACAAGAATGAGTTTGCCTCGTGGCTTTGTAGGCACGGGAATTCGGCAGGCGGACAACGCTCGTTCATCCGCCACTCTGCACTGAACTCGCGCATCGAGCCGCCTTGCGCGTTGGCGGGCCGAGTGCTCATTCTGGCGTCCTGAACACACCTTCGCATCGACCCGCCAAAGGAAATGAGCAATGAACCGCAGCTTGCCGACCCTTGCGGGCCTGGCCCGCGATCTCGCGACGGGCGCTATCACAAGCCGCAGGATTGTCGAGGACTGCCTCGCGCGGATCGAGGATCCTGCCGGCGAAGGCCCGCGCGCTTTCATACGCGTCGATGCCGATGGCGCCCGCACGACAGCCGATGCCATGGACGCGCTGCGCAAATCCGGTGCCGCGCCCTCGCCCTATGCGGGCATCCCCGTCGCGATCAAAGATCTCGCCGACATCGCCGGCCAAGTCACGGCGGCCGGCTCGCGCGCGCTAGCCGACAAGCCGCCGGCAACGAGCGATGCACCGACGGTTGCCCGTCTGCGTCGCGCCGGCTTCATTCTCATCGGGCGCGCGAACATGACCGAGTTCGCCTACTCGGGCCTCGGCATCAACCCGCACTATGGCACGCCGAGTTCTCCATGGATGCGCTCGGAGCGTCGCGTCCCTGGCGGCTCATCCTCGGGATCGGGCGTGAGCGTCGCCGACGGCATGGCACATGGCGCGCTCGGCACGGACACAGGCGGCTCCTGCCGCGTACCGGCATCATTCAACGGCGTCGTCGGCTGGAAGCCCACCGCACGCCGCGTACCGATCGACGGCGTCGTACCGCTCTCCAAATCGCTCGACTCGATCGGCCCGCTCGCGCGCACCGTCGATTGCTGCGCGATCATGGATGCGATCTTCGCCAACGAGGTACCTGCGCCCCTGCCGCAAGTGCCGGTCAAGGGCCTCCGCCTTCTCGTGCCCGAGACGATCGTTCTCGACAGCTTGGATTCGCACGTTGCAGCTGCTTTCGACGCAGCGCTCCGTCGTCTCGCCGATGCCGGTGCGCTCATCACGCGCGCACCATTACCAGAACTCAAGCGCGCCGCCGAGTTGACCGAAAAGGGCGGCTTTACCGGCGCGGAAAGCTACGCCTGGCATCGCGAGCTGATTGCGAAGAAGCGCGAGCAATACGATCCGCGCGTTCTCATGCGCATCATGCGCGGCGCAGAGCAAGATGCGGCCTTTTATATCGGCCTCGTCGAGCGCCGTGCGGCGCTGATCCCTGCCTATAACGAAGCCACGGCCGAATTCGACGCTCTGATCATGCCGACGACCGCGATCATCGCGCCCCGCATCGACGAGGTCTCGAAAGACGACGACTACACCCGCATCAACATGCTGATCCTGCGCAATCCGGCGGTGTTCAACATCCTCGATTGCTGCTCGATCTCGATCCCCATGCATCGCCCCGGCGATGCGCCGACCGGCCTCATGGTGGTGGGACAGGGCGGGACCGACCGGCGTACGCTCGCCATCTCCGCCGCCTTAGAGCGCATATTGCAGCCTCGCCCGGCAGGTTGAGCGCTATTGCGGCGCACATTCAGGCTTGACGCACCTCAGCTCTGCCGCCCATCGTTGGCCAACACCGCATACAAAGGGAGTTCCGTCATGTCCGTCTCGCGCTTCGCGTCGCTGAGCCGCATCGGCTTGGCCGTCGTTGCATCGGCCCTGTTCTGCGGCACCGCTGCTGCCCAGTCCTGGCCCACGAAGCCCGTCACCATCGTCCAGGGTTTTCCGGCAGGCTCCGGCCTCGATATCATCGCCCGCATCATTCAGGCCCCGCTCGAGAAGGCGCTCGGGCAGACCATCGTTTTCGACTACAAGGCCGGCGCCGGCGGAAATGTCGGCTCGGATTTTGTGGCCAAGGCCGCGCCTGACGGCTACACCTTCATCTTCGGCACGGCCGGTACGCACGGCATCAACGCCGCGCTTTACAAGAAGCTCAGCTTCGACGTCGAAACCGACTTTACGCCGATTGGTCCCATCGTCGACGTGCCGAACGTGCTGACCGTCAATCCGAAGGTGGTCGATGCAAAGACCGTCACAGAATTCATCGAGATCTTGAAGAAGCAGCCCGGCAAGCTCAACTACGGCTCATCGGGCAACGGCGCCTCGACGCATCTCGGCTTCGCCATGTTCAACTCCGTCGCCGGCATCGACCTTGTGCACATCCCCTACAAGGGCAGCCCGCCGGCCATCCAAGCGATGCTCAATGGCGAGACCTGCTGCCAGTTCGCCCAGCTCCAGACCGTGCTCGGACAGCACAAGGCCGGCACACTCAGGCTCATCGCCATGTCCACTGCCAAGCGCGTGCCGCTGTTCCCGGACATCCCCACGATCGGCGAGACACTGAAAGGCTTCGAAGCCACGACATGGTACGGCATGTTTGGCCCGAAGGGCCTCGACGCCGCGATCGTCAGCAAGTTCAATGCCGCGATCAAGACCGTGCTCGAGGACAAGGAGGTCGTCGATAAGCTTGCCGGCATCGGCAACGCAGTGCGCTATGAAACCCCCGAGCAGTTCACGGCGACAGTCAAGAAGGATCGCGCGCTGTGGGCTGGCGTCGTCAAGAGCACTGGCGCGACGGTTGACTGATCGCGGTGCCCGCATCGCCTGATCGAGGCACGGAAATGACCTCCGAAGGAGCCCGCCCCCCGCCCGCCGAAGCCGGCAGGGGGTGGCTCACCAAGACCGATCTGTGGGCGGGCGTGGCGACACTCGTGTTCGCCGCCTCCGCGCTCTATATAAGCGCCGACTACGGCCTCGGCCGCGGCGGGCGCATCGGCCCGGGTTACGTGCCGCTTGTGATCGGCGTGCTGCTCTTCGGGCTCGGGTTCCTGCTGGTCGCGCGTACCGGGCGGTCTTACGAGACCGTCGACTCCGATATCGCGTGGCGGCCGCTCCTGCTCGTCGTCGGCGGCATCCTGACCTTTGCCCTGCTTCTCAGTCGCGCGGGGCTTCTCGTGGCGATCATCGCCACGGTCGTCGTCGCTGGACCCGCCGCTTACGGAAATACGCTCCTCTCGCTCGTCATCTCGGGCGCGCTACTTTCCGCCTTCTCCTGGACCCTGTTCGTCTACTTCCTGAAGATCGCCATCCCCGTCTGGTGGTATTGAGGACGGGCCGCAATGGAGCTCTTCGGTCAACTCGCATTCGGCTTCGAGCAGGCGCTTACGCCTCAGAACATCCTGTTCTGCTTCATCGGCGCCCTCATCGGCACGCTCGTCGGCGTGCTTCCCGGTCTCGGGCCGGTCGCAACCATCGCGATGCTCCTGCCGATCACCTTCACGCTGCCGCCCGTCGCGGCGCTGATCATGCTCGCCGGCCTCTACTACGGCGCCCAGTACGGCGGCTCGACGACCGCAATTCTCGTGAACATTCCCGGCGAGAGTTCCTCCGTCGTCACATGCCTCGATGGTCACGCCATGGCGCGAAAAGGACGCGCCGGCGCCGCGCTCGCCATTGCAGCACTCGGCTCGTTCTTCGCCGGCACGGTGGCGACGTTCATCATCGCCATCTTCTCCGCGCCGATGGTGTGGATTGCGAGCACGTTCCAGTCGCCCGACTACTTTGGACTTATGATCTTCGGCCTCATCGCGGCGGTCGTGCTAGCGCAAGGCTCGGTCGTGCGATCGATCGTCATGGTGCTCGTCGGGCTGATCCTCGGGCTCGTCGGGACCGACATCACCACCGGCCAGTCGCGTTTCACCTTTGGCATCCCGCAGCTCTCCGAAGGCATCAGCTTCGTTGCGCTGGCCATGGGATTGTTCGGCGTCGGCGAGGTGATCTCGAATCTCGCGCGTACATTCGGTAAGCCCGAGGTGCAACCCGTCTCATCGCTCTGGCCGAGCCGCGAGGAGGCGAGACGCGCCGCGCCCGCCGTACTTCGCGGTACGGCAATCGGCTCGATCCTTGGCGTGCTGCCGGGCGGCGGCGCGCTGATCGCCGCGTTTGGCGCCTATGTCATCGAGAAGAAGTGGTCCAAGCGGCCGCAGGAGTTCGGCAATGGTGCCGTCGAGGGCGTCGCCGCGCCAGAGGCCGCGAACAACGCCGGCGCCCAGACCTCGTTCATTCCGCTGCTGACGCTCGGTCTGCCATCCAATGCCGTGATGGCGCTGATGCTCGCAGCCATGACCATCCACGGTATCGTGCCAGGCCCGAAACTCATGGTCGAGCGGCCCGACCTCTTCTGGGCCATGATCGCCTCCATGTGGATCGGCAATCTCATGCTGGTCATCATCAACCTGCCGCTCATCCGCATCTGGGTCATGCTGCTGAAAGTACCCTACCGCTGGCTCTATCTCGCCATCCTCGTCTTCTGCTGCATCGGCGCCTACAGCGTTCAGAACTCGACGTTCGACGTGATGGTCATGGCCTTTTTCGGCGTCGTCGGATACCTGCTGCCGAAGATCGGCTGCGAGCCGGCGCCGCTCATTCTCGGCGTCATCCTGGCGCCGCACATCGAGGAAAATTTCCGCCGTTCGCTCGTCGTCTCGCGCGGGAGCTGGTGGGTATTCATCGAGCGCCCCATCAGTGCGGGCTTCCTGCTCGTAAGCCTGCTCTTTCTGCTCGCCGTTCTGCTGCCGGCCATCCGCAGAGGCCGCGAGGAGGCCTTCCGCGAATAAGTCTCAGGGCACGAGATAGCGCGTCGGAGCCAGCTCGCGCTCGTCGTGCGCTCTGAGGCGTGCCTCGAGCACCGGCAGATTCTCTTGGAAAAGATCGGTGAGAATGCCGCTTGCGAGCCGACGCGCGCCGATCTGAAGTCCCGGGATATCGCCGGCGAGGGCTGCATGACTCATGGTCGCGCCGACATTGAACATATGTATTCGACTAAGGCCCGGCGTCCGGTTGGCATCGCGCGCAATCAGCTCGAAGCCGTCGCTGAGATAAGGATGACGCGCGCTTTCGGCGTCCTTCGTCGCTTCCTCCGGCGCAATGCGGTCACGCCACAGCAGGATGTTGTCGGCAAAGGGCGCAAGCAGCGGATGCTTCGCCAGATCGACCTCGAATCCTGTCGCGAGGATCACGGCGTCGAAGTCATAGCTGCCCTTGGCCGTCGTGACGTGCACGCCTGCAGCATCCGGAGCCACATCGGTCCACGCCTCCGAGAACCGCATCGCGAAGTTCGGATGCACGTCACAGCGCAAGACCGACTCATGTGGCGGCGGCGCCTGCTCGCCGAAGATGTACGACTGCAGCCGCCAGCGGTCGGCATCGCCGAGGCGCCCGAACGCGCCCATGAAGCCCGGATAGCTCGCGCCCTTCGACTTGTTCACCTGCGGCAGATTCGGACGGCGCACGAACATCGTCACCTCGGCCGCGCCACCTTCGAGCGCCGTCGCCGCGCAGTCGAACGCCGAAGCTCCTGCACCAAGCACGCCGACGCGCTTGCCCGTGAACTGCTCCGGCTCGAGCCCGTCCGTCGAATGCAGCACACGCGCACGCGCCGCCGCGCTCGCATTGTCCAGCCCAGGAAAATGCGGCAGCCGCAGTGCTCCCGCACCATCGCGCCCACCAGCGAGCACGACCTTGCGCGTCCACACATCCTCGCGTCCCCCAGCACTTTCGAGCGTCGCGCGTACGCCATCGGCCGTCGGCACGAGCGCGACGAGTGCCGTCCCGTTCTCGACCTCGATGCCGACGGTATCGCGCACCCAAAGCAGGTAGTCGCGCCAGTCGATCCGCCCGATCTTGTAGAGTCGCGCCCAACCCTCCCCACCATGTTGCGCTTCGAACCACCCGCGAAACGTAAGTGAAGGCACGCCGAGATCGGGGCCGGTCAGATGCTTCGGCGAGCGCAGGATTTCCATGCGCGCGTACGTATCCCACGGACCTTCCTCACCGCGCTGATTGCGATCGATGACGCGGACTTTGCGAATGCCCTCGCGCAGGAGCGCGAATGCGGCCGTCTGCCCGCACATGCCGCCGCCGACCACGAGCGCATCGAGCATCGGTCGGCCATCCGGCCCCGCAACTTCAGGCACCCAGTCCGCCGGGGGGTAGTTTATCATTTCGAGATCGTGGCGTGCGCGCTCCGCCTGCCGAGCGAGCGCCCCCTCGTCACGCGCGCTCTTCACGCCATGCCAGATCTCGGCCATTCTGGTCTCCGCTTCCCGTCCACGCCAGAGGCGCGCTCATGATCGAGCTTCACTGCTACTACAGCCTGTCCTCGCCCTGGGCCTATCTCGCCGGCCCGCAGCTTCAGGATATTGTCCGCCGCCATCGCGTGCAGCTTCTGCTCAAGCCCTACGACTTCCAGGCCGTCGTCCCGAAGACCGGCGGCGTGCCGATCCGCACGCGCCCCGGCCCACGACGCGCCTACCACGAGGTCGAGCTTGCCCGCTGGAGCGATTATCTCGGGATGCCACTGGTTCTCAAGCCCCGTCACTATCCTCAAGCGATCCCTGCCGATCCTGATTGGAACAAGTATGCCGGCTGGATGGTGATCGCCGCCCAGGATCAGGGCCTCGACGCCTTCCCCCTTTCGCACGCGATCCTGCGCGCGGTGTGGGCCGAGGAACGCGATATCGCACTCTCGGAAGTGCGCCGCCAGATCGCCGACGAGAACGGCTATGACGGTGCAGCCCTCGTTGCGGTCGAGAAGAGCCCGCGGGTGCAGGAGCTCTATCGCGCTTACAGCGATGAAGCGCTCGCGCTTGGCGTATTCGGCGCGCCTTCTTTCGTGCTCGACGGCGTCATCTACTGGGGGCAGGACCGCCTCGGCTTCGTCGACCGCGCGCTTGCCAAGAAGCGGGCTGCGATGCAGACGTAGCTGCCCCCAGAATGCGCACTTGTTGCGCCTCCCTTTCCACCTGCGCTCTGGCCAATCCGCACGCGAGCCGCCATCATGCGCCGCTTGTGCACGGGCTGGGAGGAATGAAGTGCCGGAATTATTCGGGGTGCCGCTCGACGCCCGCCTGGCGGCCGTCTGCATCGCCACCTTCGTGGGCGGCTTCATGCGCGGGTTCGTCGGCTTCGGCGGCGCGCTCGTCAGCATTCCCGTGCTGAGTCTCGCTTACGATCCGCGCCTCGCCGTCGCCGCGATGACAATCGTTGGCATCCCCTCCCTGTTCCAGCTCCTGCCCGACGCGATTCGCACCAGCGAGCCGCCGATCGTGCTGCCGATCTCGCTCGCGATCCTGCTGTCTGCACCTGTCGGCACGTGGTTCCTCGTCATCGCCAGCCCGGCGCTGATGAAGATCGTCATCTCCGCACTCGTCGTCCTGATGGTTGCGATGCTGGCGCGCGGCTGGCGTCTCGAGGGCCATGTCGGCCGTCCCGTTCTCTTCGGAGCCGGCGTCGTCAGCGGCCTGATCCAGGGAAGCGCGGGGATCGGCGGGCCGCCAGTTGTTGCCGTCGCCCTGTCTCGGCCGGGGCTGCCGGTCCAGCAGCGCGGCAACGTGCTGGCGCTAATGACGGCCGTATCGGTCTCATCGCTGTTCCCGCTGTGGTACTTCGGCCTCTTTACGCGCCCGTCAATCGTCATGGGGCTGCTGCTCGCGCCCGTATACCTGGGATCGACCTATGCCGGCAGCCGCTACTTCGCAAGCAGCGGCGCGCGCTACTATCGCAATGCGGCGCTCGTCATGCTCACGCTCATCGGCTTTTCGACGCTGATCGCCGCCGTGCGCGACTATCTCGCATCTTGATCATGCGGTCTGCGGTTTCCCGCCACCACCAAAGTAGCGCTGATAGGCGTAGATCGGAGCGCCAATGGCGAGGCCGACAAAATCGGAATACGAGCCCGGATGCAGCATGCAGAGAGCTGCGACGGCCATGGCAAACCTGAGCGGCATCGCAAGCTGTCCGCCGAACCATCCCTCGGAGGCGCCGGCGAGGAACCACACGCCGATCGCCGCCGTAAGCGTTGCCTGGATAATGGCCGACCACTCGCCCTGCATGAGGAGGACAGGTGAGTAATAGAACATGAAGGGCACGAGGAAGGTTGCGAGCCCGAACTTCACCGCCGTCCACGACGTCTTCCACGGATCCGCCTGAGCCATGCCTGCTGCCGCGAATGACGCGAGCGCCACGGGCGGCGTAATTGCTGAAATCACCGCGAAATAGAATACGAACATATGCGCAACCAGCGGCGGAACGCCCATGCGCGACAGACCTGGTGCGATGACTGCAGCCGCAATGGCGTAGGCTGCGGTCGTCGGCATACCCATGCCGAGAATGAGCGCCACCATGGCCGCGAATACCATCGCGAGAAGCTGATTGGCACCCGCCACCGCAAGTATGAGCTCGGAGAAGCGCCCACCAACGCCGGTCAGCGCGACCACGCCGACGATGATTCCGGCGCACGCGCAAACCGCGACGAGCTGGATGCTGTCCCGCGCCGCCTTCTCGAGCGCCTCCAGCGTTCGCCGCCAGCCGAACAGGAATGCCGGAACACAGACGAGCGCCATGGCGCCAGCCAGGGCAAACCCCTCGGGCAACATGGGAATGCCGTGCATCAGCAGCGCCATCATGCCGAAGCCGAGCGCCGCCAGAAGCGTAAACCGCACGGCGGCACTGAATATCATCGCGCCAACGCTTTCAGCCCCCTCCGTGCTGACGGTGCCGTCCGCCTTGAAGTCGCGGAGCCAGATCGCAATCGCACCGCAGATAAGTGCTGCCAGGATGCCGAGCGAGCCGGCGCGGAAGGGCGAATAGCCATCAAGCAGCACGTAGACGAGCACGAAGATCGGCGCGAGCAGGTAGATGCGCGGTAGGATCGCCTTGATCGGCGGCAACTCGGAGAACGGCAGACCTTTGACACCGAGGCGTATGGCGTGCAGGTCCACGTGGATCCAGCAGGCGATGTAGAAGAGAAGACACGGGATGACCGCCGCGAGGGCGATGGTGCCATAGGGTATGCCCGTGATCTCCGCCATGAGAAAAGCGCCGGCACCAAGCACCGGCGGCGTGATCTGACCGCCCGTCGACGAGGTCGCCTCGATGGCTGCAGCCGTCGAGCGGTCATAACCGACGCGCCGCATCATCGGGATGGTGACCATGCCCGAGGCGACAACGTTCGCAACAGCGGAGCCGGAGATTGCGCCGAAGGCGACACCCGACGCGACGCACGCCTTGGCCGGACCACCCCGTGCCCACCCAAAGAGCGCGTTGCTCGCGTCGTTGATGTAGTCACCTGCCTTCGAGACCTGAAGGAAAGCTGCGAAGGTCACGAAGAGAATGATGTAGGTCGACGAGACCTGGGTCGTCACGCCGAAGATTCCGTACTCGCTGTAGATGTAGGTGAAGAACCGATCAATCGCGAAGCCATTGTGGCGCAGTACGCCCGGCATCCACGGCCCGACGAAACAGTAGACGATGAAAATGCTCGCGATGATCGGCAGCGCGAGCCCCGTCATGCGCCGCGAAATTTCGAGCACGAGGAACGTACCGACGACGCCCGTGATCACGTCGCCGGGCGTGAACTGGGCGCCGGCGCGGAACAGAAGACCGTCCAGCTCCCACCAGATATAGAAAGCGCAAGCTGCGGAGGCAGCCGCGAGGATCCAGTCGTACCAGGGAATTCCGTCCGCGCCGGCGCGCAAGAACGGCGCTGAAATCAAAAAGCCGATTGCCAATCCCCAACCGACGTGGATGGCACGAAACATCAGCGGTTCGAGCGAGTAGACGTTGAGAACCAAGAGGTGGAAGATCGTGAACGTGATACACAGGATAGCAACGAACTTCAGCTCCCAGCTCCGCAGCACCCGCCGCGCACCGACGAACTCCTCGTCGCTCACCGGTGCCTTCACCTCGAGATCTGCATCGTTGCTGTTCATGCTCACGGCGCCCGGCCCTTCAGCCCAAATCGTAAGTGTTTGTTGTCGTGATAGCCAAACGGGCCGCGGCACTGCCGCGACCCGTTCGATACTCCTGTCGAAACTGCTCAGCCCTTCGGAGGAAGCAGCTTGTCGGGCACCTTGATGCCCTTCTCCTGGAAATATTTCACAGCGCCGGGATGGAACGGAAGGAACGTGTTGCGATCCCAGTTCTCCGTCACCGTCTCCTTGGCTGCGGCATGCCCTTTGACCATCTCGGGATTGTTCTCGAGCACAGCCTTCATGACGGCATAGACGAGGCTCTCGGGCACATCCTTGTGTGCGATCGCGAAGTTGTAGACGCCGACCGTCTTGTGGTCCTCGGTCTGCTGCTTGTAGGTGCCTTTGGGGATCGTCGAGTCGGAAAGCTCGGGCATCGCCTTCTTCATCTTTGCGATCTCGTCGTCGGTGTAGGTGAAGAAGCGGACCTTGTTCGTGGTCTCGAGCTCGGAGAACGCCGCGATCGGCACGCCTGCGCAGAACGGGAAGACATCGATCAGACCATCCTGCAGGTTGGCGGCCATGTCGGAACCTTGGCCGTTGCGGATCGTCGCCTTGATGCCAAGCGTGTCGAACATCATCGGGAAGTACGTGCCGCATGTGCCGGCGCGCGGGCCGACGCCGGCACGCTTGCCTGCGATGTCAGAAACGGACTTGATCGGATTCTTCTCGAGCGTGATGAAATGGAAGGGCGTGTCGTACATCGGGAACATCGCGCGGATGTTGCTGTACTTCGTGCCTTTCGTCCACGCGCCCTCGCCTGTCCAGGCCTGCAACGCGACGCCCATGGTCGTCATGCCGAAGTCGATCTGGCGGCTGTCGGTGAGGATGATGTTCTGATTGGGACCCTGCGTCTGCTGGGTGCTGATCTTGGTTCCGATCTTGCTGTTGACCAGCGAGGCCCAGACCTGGCCGTAGACGAAGTAGGTGCCGCCCACCGATGCGGTGCCAAGCGTGAGGTTCTGTGGCCAGCTCGGATCCGGCGTTTGCGCCTCCGCGCCCACGGAAAGCCCCAACAGGGCCAGCGGGAGCGCCAAAAGCTTGCTGAGTCTAGTTCGCATAACTCTTCCTCTGGATGTTAAACTTGGATTCCCTTTGACCGCGGCCTAGGCCGCGTCCGTTGATGCTTGTTGGAGCCTTCACCCGCCGACGGGTACCATTTTGCTCATTGCCCCCTAATAGCCCCAGCACGCGGCTATGTCGCCCTCTTTTCGGCTTAAGCATTATCGGCGCGCAGCACGGCGCAGATGCCGTCGGTCACGGCATCGGTTGTGGCACGACCACCGAGGTCCGGCGTATGCATATCCGGATTGGCCGTGACGCGCTCGATCGCGCGCATCAGACGCTGCGCCGCAGCATTCTCGCCGAGATGCTCGAGCATCATGACGGCGGACCAGAACGTCCCGATCGGATTGGCGATGCCCTTGCCCGTGATGTCGAAGGCCGAGCCATGAATGGGTTCGAACATGGAGGGAAAGCGCCGCTCCGGATTGACGTTCGCGGTCGGCGCGACGCCGATCGAGCCCGAGAGCGCGGACGCGAGATCGGACAGGATGTCGGCGTGCAGGTTGGTCGCGACGATGGTGTCGAGCGAACCGGGCTTCAGCGTCATGCGCACGGTCATGGCATCGACGAGCATCTTGTCCGTCGTCACATCGGGAAAGTCCTTCGCCACCTCGGCGGCGATCTCGTCCCACATCACCATGCCATGGCGCTGCGCGTTGGACTTCGTTACGATGGTCAGCAGCTTCCGCGGCCGTGACTGCGCGAGCTTGAAGGCAAAGCGCATGATGCGCTCCACGCCCGCGCGCGTGAAGATCGCGACATCGGTCGCCACTTCCTCGGGAAGTCCGCGGTGCGCGCGGCCGCCGACACCCGCGTACTCGCCCTCCGAGTTCTCGCGCACGATCACCCAGTCCAGATCCTTCGCCGTGACGCCCGCGAGCGGGCTCGCGATACCCGGAAGGATCCGCGTCGGGCGCACGTTTGCGTACTGATCGAACGGCTGGCAGATCGCGAGCCGGAGGCCCCAGAGCGTGATGTGATCGGGCACATCTGGCGCCCCCACGGCGCCGAAGAAGATGGCGTCGGCACCGCGGATCTGGGAGAGGCCGTCCTCGGGCATCATGCGGCCGTGCTTGCGGTAGTAGTCGGAGCCCCAGTCGTAGGAGCGCACGGCGAGCTTGAATCCGCCATCGCGCGCCGCAAGCGCCTCGAGAACTTTGAGGCCGGCCGCGATGACTTCCTTGCCGATGCCATCTCCGGGAATGGCTGCGATCGAATACGTCTTCATGCACTCGGCCCCTACAGGTTCTTCGTTGATACCGCGCCTCGGATATCATTCCAGCCCGAGAGCTGTGAAGCGAAAGGAAAATCGTCGACCACGGCGAACGGGAGGCCGCTTCTCCAGCGGGAGCACCCTACCCGAAATCCAGCCTACTGCGGTCCAACAATATCTATCTTTTCCTTGATCTTACATCCTTGTCATCACCCTGGATTGCAGATCGCGGAGAATGCCCGCCACGCTTGGCCTCGCGCGTCGGGCGACGGATACGCGTGGGCGCTGCGTTCTCAACCCGTATGGTCCGCGGGGGTGGACCATGCGCGCCAATGGTGCGACCACGGCGCTGCCTGAAATGGGAGGGACCGAACTCATGAGCCAAACTCCGCCGATGACGAAGTCCGTGGCGCCAAGAGCCGTCGCGTTGGTGCTTGCGGCGGCGTGCGGTTTTCTTGTGCTCACGGCCGGGACCGCCGACGCACAGCGCCGAGGTGGCCGCGCCGCCGCGGGGGCCCCGGCCGTCACAATTGCTGAAGTGCAGGTCGTGCCGATCAACGAGCGCATCGCCGCCGTCGGATCGGGCCGCGCCCGCCGTCAGGTGACGATTGCAACGCGGCACGCGGGCGTCGTCGCGAATGTGACGTTCGAGGGCGGCAAGATGGTCGATGCCAATCAGCCGCTCGTGCAGTTGCACGCCGAGACCGAGCAGATCGCCGTCGAGACCGCCGAAGCACAGCGCGCGCAGGCAGCCGATGCCGTCGAACGCCTGAAGCAGCTTACCGAGGGCGTGGTCACGCGTGTCGCCCGCTCCGAGGCCGACACCGCACTGAAAGTTGCAGACGCCGCACTCCGCCGCGCCCGCGAGGAATTCGAACGCATGACCATTCGGGCGCCCTTCGCCGGCATCGTCGGCCTCACCAATCTGCAGATCGGTGACTACATCGGCGTCGGCACGCCGATCGCTACGCTCGACGATCGCACGTCGATCCTTGTCGAGTTCACCGTCCCCGAGGCCGTCGCCCCCATGATCAAGCAAGGCCTACCGATCCGGGCAAGCCTCATCACGCGCTCCGGCGAGTTCTACGATGGAAAAATAGATGCCGTGGGAACGCGCATAGATCCTGAAACGCGCACGCTCGCCGTGCGCGGCGAGATTCCCAATCCGACATTGACACTCATCCCGGGCTCTACGTTCTCGATCACCGTGCGCCTCACGGGTCGGCAGGCACCACAGATTCCTGGTCTGGCCGTCCAATGGGATCGTCGCGGCGCCTTCGTATGGCGCCTGACGTCGAGCAACGCTGTCGAGCGTGTCGATATCGCGATCGTCTCGCGCACTGGTGACCAGGTCATGGTCGACGCCGCGCTGAAGGCCGGCGACAAGGTCGTCTTCGAGGGCGGCGATCAATTGCGCGCCGGCCAGACCGTCCAGCCACAAGGCTCCTGAGCGGCCGCGTGAGCCGCCATGTCATTTGCTCGGGCGATCGCCCTCTCCTCTCTAATCTGAGGTAATGCCGCCATGACGCCGACAGCGCCTGAGTCTCGCCCGATGCCACCCGACGATGGCGGCTGGGTCGGCACGTTCATCCGCCGCCCGGTGCTGACGATCGTCCTCAACCTGCTCATCATCGTCGCGGGCTATGCCGCGCTGCAGGGCATTGAAATCCGCGAATTGCCTAACGTCGATCGCCCCGTCGTCACCGTGCGCGCCAGCTACGAAGGCGCCACACCGCAGACGATGGATGCCCAGATCACAGCCATCATCGAAAGCGCCGTCTCGCGCGTCCAGGGCGTCACGTCAATCTCCTCGAATTCGTCCTACGGTTCGAGTCGCGTGACGATCGAGTTTTCGAGCAGCACGAATCTCGAATCGGCGGCAATGGACGTCCGTGATGCCGTGTCCGGCATTCGCCGGCAGCTACCCGAGGACATGAGAGACGACCCGACGGTCGTCAAGGCAGACGCCGACGCATCACCGATCATGCGCCTCGTGATCTCTGCGGAGAAGCTCTCCGAAAGCGAGCTCACCGATCTCGTCAACAATGTCATCGAGGACCGACTCGCAGCGGTGGAGGGCGTCGCCTCGGCCACATCCTACGGCCTTCGCGCGCGGACGATCGAGGTTCGCGTCAATCAGGTCGCGCTCGCCGGACGCGGGCTTGCCCTTTCCGATCTGATGGCCGCGATCGGCAAGGCGTCGATCACCGGCCCCTCCGGCGCGCTCGAGAACCCGACGCAACAGCTCCTGGTCAAGGCCGAGGCACCCATTCAGACGCCCGACGAAGTCGGCGCGCTCGAGCTCAACCCGACGACGCGCGTCGCCGACGTCGCGTTCGTCCGCTGGGGATATCAGGATGCGACGGCGATCACGCGTCACGACGGCAAGACGGCCGTCGGCATGGAAATCGTCCGTCAGGCGCAGTCGAACACGATTGCCATCTCAGAGGGCGTTCGTGGCGCCATCGAGGAGCTGAAGCGCGGCCTACCGCCGGGCGTCAATATCTCCATCATCTCGGATGATGCCGTTTTCATCGAGGAAGCAGTTCGCGAGGTCGTCATAGCCCTCATCATAGCGAGCGTGATCGTCGTCATCGTCATTCTGATGTTCCTAGCCTCGATCCGCGCGACGATCGCGCCGACGATCGCAATACCCATCTCGTTGATTGGCACGCTTGCCGCGATCTGGATGGCTGGCTTCTCACTGAACATCATCACGCTGCTGGCCCTCGTCGTAGCCACAGGCCTCGTCGTCGACGACGCGATCATCGTGATCGAGAACATTGCGCGCCATCGCGCCATGGGTGCCGGCCCCCGCGCCGCCGCCGTCCTCGGCACCCGCGAGATCGTGTTTGCCGTCCTGGCCACCACAGCGACGCTCGTCGCCGTGTTCGTCCCGGTCTCGTTCATGCCGGGCATCGTCGGCAATCTGTTTTCGGAGTTCGGCTTCGTGATGGCGTTTTCCGTCACGGTCTCGTCATTCGTGGCGCTGACGCTCTGTCCGATGCTCGCTGCCAGGATCGGCACTGGGCACCATGCTCCGCGGGAGACGCCCAGCCGGTTCGATCGCATCGCCGAGGCTTTCGGTAATTTCTATGCGAGCATTCTCGACTGGTGCCTGCGCCTGCGCTGGATCTTCGTCGCCATCTGCCTCGGATTTGGCGCGACCGCCTATGCTGCCTTTCTCCTTGTGCCGAGCGAAATCACGCCAAGCGAAGACCGCAGCGTCATCAGCATCAGCATCAGCGCTCAGCAGGGCGCCAATATCGACTACGTCTCACGCAAGATCGCGCCCGTAGAGGAAGCGCTCAACGAGCTCAAGAAGAAGGGCGAGATCACCGGCATCCTGACCACCGTCGGGCGCGGCAGTCAGAACCGCGCCGCCATCGTCGCGCCGCTCGCACCCTGGCGCGAACGCAAGCGCTCACAGCAGGAGATCCAGGCCGAGTTGCAGGAGAAGCTCGCGCATATCGCAGGCCTCTCGATCTCGACGCGCTCGCCGAACAGTCTCGGCATTCGCGGCGGTGGCCAGGGCTTGAGGTTCGCCGTGACCGGCTCGGACTACGCCAAGATCGCTGACGGCGCGACGGCGCTTGCACAGCGGCTCTCGCAAACGCCGGGCTTCCGCAGTGCGCGGACCGACTTCGAGACGACGCAGCCCCAGCTATCCGTCCGCATCGACCGCGAGGCGGCAACCAAACTCGGCGTGCCCATCGATGCGATTACGAGTCTCATCAACACCATGGTCGACTACTCCAAGGCAGCCGATCTCTTCATCGGCGAAGAGATCGTCGAGATCCAGGTCAAACCAGGCGGGCGCCCGATCGACGACCCGTCCGATCTCAACAACCTGTTCGTGAAGACGGGCAACGGCAGGTTCGTCGCGCTGTCGACGCTTGTGAAGATGGAGGAGGTCGCGATCTCGCCCACGCTCGCACGCGAGAGTCGCAGGCGCGCCATTCCCGTGAGCGCCCAGCTGGACGAAGGCACCTACCTGAGCGATGCCGTTGCGACGTTACGTACTATCGCACCCGAGGTTCTTGGTGAGGGCATGTCGATCACGTTGCTCAGCGAGGCCAAGACACTGAACGAGACGTCGCAGAGCACGACGCTCGTCTTCGCGATCGCCTTCCTGATCGTGTTCATGGTCCTCGCGGCACAGTTCGAGAGCGTCGTCAGCGCCCTCGTCATCATGGTGACGGTGCCATTCGGCCTCGCAGCCGCGATATTTGCGATCCTGCTCACGGGCGGATCGCTGAACGTCTACAGTCAGATCGGCCTCGTCCTGCTGGTCGGCGTCATGGCCAAGAACGGCATTCTCATGGTCGAGTTTGCGGACCAGAAGCGCGACGAAGGGTGGAGCGTTCCGGATGCCATTCGGGCCGCCGCGACGACGCGGCTCAGGCCGGTGACGATGACGGCCCTCGCCGCCGTGGTCGGTGCATTCCCGCTCGTCATCGCGACGGGCGCGGGCGCCGAGGCACGGCTGGCGCTCGGCTGGGTGATCATCGGCGGACTCGGCTTCGCGACCATCTTTACGCTACTCCTCGTTCCGGTCGCCTACCACATTCTGGCGCCACTCTCGAAGCCGAGAGCCCACGAGACGCAGATCCTGATCGACGAGCTCAAGGCCACACCCCAGTCATCGCAAGCTGCCGGACACGCCTAGGCCATCGCCGGTCCGCCGTGGAAGCGGCGGACGGCCAGCCAGCCGACGACGATGGCGAGCACGAGCACGATGGTCTGCGCGATGGCGAACGGCGGTTCGGACTGCGTGGGCGCGAAAGCGTTGAACGCGGGGATCTTCTGGAAGGCCTGCACCACGGCGACGAACACGTTCAGATAGAGCGAGAACACCGCGGTCACGAGATAGACAGGCCGCCATAAGCCCCTGAGCCCGAACACGTAGAGTGCGAGAACGGCGAAGGTCAGCGCGACGAGAGAAATAATGCCGAAAATCACAGCCGGCGTCAGCGCCGTAATCGGGAAAAGAAAGCCCGTCACGCTCGTCAGGATCGTCGTGAGTAGAAAGAGACCTGCAATGGGCCCGGACTGGCGGCCGCGAAGCAGGTCGGCGACCCACACTAGCCCGATCGCGATCGCGAAAAGGCTGATGAGGACATGCAGAGTTGTAAACGCCGAGATCGACATTCCGAGTATCATGACTTAGCTCCAAAGTGCCGGCATACCATAGGCAGCAGTTTGATCGGTGCCGGATGCCGTTCCAAGAGATTTCGTCCGCTCTGCCCGCCTGAGGAGCAATTCAGCTCAGCCGGCAGTAGCTTTTCTCAGCGCCTATAATCCACTAGCTTCGGGCGGAGCGAAATCATACCTGGGGATGAGACGCCATGCGCCCTCTCGAGTTCGGATGGTTCCTGCCGACGCGCGGCGATACGGACGACTACGGCGATCCCCTCAAGGTCGCTGCCGGCTCCGAGATGTTCGAGCGCGTGACACGCGCCGCCGAAGATTGCGGCTTCGAATACATGCTCATTCCCGTCGGCCATCAGTGCTGGGATGCCTGGATGACGGCGGCGTTGATGATCGGTCGCACGAAGTCCATCAAGATGCTCGTCGCGGCTCGGCCGAGCTACATCAATCCCGTACTGCTCGCCAAGATGATCGCGACCTGCGACCAGCTCTCGGGCGGGCGCATCTCGATCAACCTCATTGCGGGCCAGAGCGAGGCCGAGAACGTCGCCGAGGGCATCAAGCTCAACAAGGAAGAGCGCTACGAGGTCATGGACGAGGAAGTCCAGATTCTCAAGAAACTGTGGACCGCAAATGGCAAGCCTGTCGATTTCAAGGGCAGGCACTACACACTCAAAGGCGCAGAGCTACCCTCGCCGATCTATCAGAAGCCTCATCCGAAATTCTATCTCGGCGGCGGCTCGGCGCAGGCCGCCGAGATCTCCGCCAAGCACTCCGACGTCCATCTCTTCTGGGGCGACACGACCGAGCGAATTTCAGCCAACATGAAGGAGCTTCGGGCGCTGGCCGCGAAGCATGGACGCGAAGACAAGCTCGGTTTTGGCATGCGCCTCCAGATCGTATGCCGCGAGAATGAAGCCGATGCCTGGGAAGCCGCGAACGGCCTCGTCAAGAATGTGACAGACGCGCGCGAGAAATACATCCGCGAGCACTATGCCCAATCCGTCGCGAACCAGCGCGTGCAGGAGCTGCGCGCCACGCACGGCGACCTCATCGCCCCGAGCCTCTGGTCAGGGCTCGCACGCGCACGCCCCGGCGCCGGCATCTGCATTGTCGGCAATCCCGAGCAGTGCGCGGGCGTGCTCCAGCAGTACATCGATATCGGCTGCCATTCGTTCTGCCTCTCGGGCTATCTGCACGATGCCGAGGCATGGCGCTTCAAGAAGATGGTCCGGCCGCTTCTTGCAGAGCGGAACAAGGGACGGATGGTGGCTTGAGGCCTGGAGAGAGATAGAGGCTCTCGATCGTCCGCTCGCTGCGCCCCGAGAGCGTCGCTTGCGCCGACGTGCCGGCATCGAGCAGCAGGCGCGTGAGGCCGAGGCTTGCCGGCAGCGCTGCGCCGTAGGTCTTTTCGCCGGTCATGCCGTCATACGAGAGCGCGAACCGAACGCCGCGATCGTGCAGATCCTCGAGACCCACGATCAGGTCCACCTGCTGAAGCTGACGCACATAGCGCCGGTCGCGCCCGATTGTCGTGCCGAGATAGGGCGGATCGAGATAGACGAAGTCGCGCGGGCCTGCGTCCGCAGTCGTTGCGATCCAATCGCCGCGGCGCACCTCGGTACGCCCGCGCATGAGCCGCGACGCCTCGGCGATCGCGGCCGTCATGCGCTTCGGAGCCATGCCCAGCCGCCGCCGGTCGACAGACTGCGTGAAATGGCCGTCCGCATTGAAGCGCACGGCATTCTTGACGCAACGGCAGATGAGATAAAGCAGATCGACGGGATCGCATCCCGCGTTGTAGCGCGCGCGCACGACATTGAAGTAGTCGCGGTCACCGGGCTTCTGCCCGTGCCAGACCGTGCCATAGCGTCGAGCTGTCTCGGCGGGCGCATCGATGATCGACGTCCAGAGCTCTGCAATGGGAGCGAGGACGTCCGCAATCACGTAACGGCGCGCCACCTGCGCCTCGAGTGCCCAGAGCGTCATGGCTGCCGATCCGGCAAAGGGCTCGAACCAGACATCGACACCGCGCGGCACGCAGGCACCGATCCGCGCTGCGAGCACACGCTTGGATCCCTGGTAGGGAACGGGATGCGGCAACCTGGAAGGCAAAGCAGCTCCCGGCCTCAAACCACAACCGACGGGGGTCGGGGGGTGTCCCCCGGTTGGGCGCGCGGGGGCAAGCCCCCGCTCGCGCCGCAGGCGCGACACACTTTGCTCAAGGCGTCAGCTGCAGCTCGACACGGCGGTCGGCCTGCTGGATCTCCCGCAGCGGGAGGCGGCGCCTGTCGATGCCTTGGAAGGGATCGCGCTTGCCGCGCGGAACGAGCGACAATCCGCCTGAATACCCAGCCGCACGCAGGTAGCGTTCGATGGCCTCGAGGCGACGGAGTGACAAACGCATATTGTAACCATCGGGCCCGCGGGCATCGGCGTGTCCCGAGAGCTTGATGCTCGCCGGACGCTTAAGACGCAAATACTCGGCGAGAAGCGATGCTGCCCGCTCCCCACCCGCAGTTAGCACGGCCTGATTGGAAACGAATGTGATAGGCACCGGGATCGGCGCCTGGACTGCCGCAGGCGTGGATGAGGCGCCCGGCGCAATCGAGGTTGGTGGAGCAGCGGAAGCGATCTTCGTCTCCGGCGCCGCGGCTGATGGAGCTGGCGGCGCAACAACCGGTGCCGAGAAGGCCGCGGCCGACCGCGGCGCAGCGGGGTCATTCGACGGGGTCGGCTTTTGCCCCTGCGCCGTGGATGACGGACGCGGTGGCTGTGGCGCTCCCATCTCCTTGCGCGTCCGGTCGACCAAGGCCTCGAACTCGGCAAGCGCGCGCTTATTCGAGGCTTCCTCGCCCCCGGCACGGCCCTGAGCCTGCCCCTGCTGCGGCCGCTTTACTTCGGCCTGCGGCCGTTCAACGGGCTGTGGCGCGGCACGAGGCGCCGGCGATCTGTTGTCGACCGCCGCAGTCTTGGTCTTCGGAGAGGCAGTCGCCAGCGATGGCCCAGCCTCAGGCACGACGAGCTGTCGCGCCGCACCGCGCACTTGTGCGCCACCGTCCTTGGGTTGCGAGACGATTGACAGCTCGAGCGGCCCAGCAGCAATGCCGTCCGTCACGATAGCCGACCACTGGCCCTCGTCCGTGGCGATCACGCTCGCGACCTCGCGCCCGTTGGCCAGCACGGTCACCTTGTGGTTCGGCGGCGAGCGGCCGGCGAGCACGGAAGGACCGCCTGCCTCGATCCGCGCCACTTCAATTGCTAGGAGAGCCGAAGTTCCGGGCGGCAGCGCCGGCGACGATGGCGTGAGTGCCGCCAATTTGCCTGCGGATGTCGATTTACTCGTCGCTGCTGAGGAGGGAACGGCGGCGGCGGTGACCATCTCGTTGCGGTCGCTGCTCACATACATCCAAAGCGCATAGCCCGAAGCCAGTGCACCGCTCGATATGCCTAAGATAATGAGGACGAGCAGAGATCGACGCATCACTGCACCTCTATCCGGAAATAATCCCGCACGAGTTCTATTCCTAATCTGAATGCTGCAGTGCCGCAACCGCGTGTGGTGAGCTTATGCAATGCCGGTTAACCTCGCCCTAACCATAAAATGGGGCATGTTCCGGGCCTATTTGGCATTCAGCTGTATTTGCAGCGAATACTTACGGCGCTTTTGGGCCACCGCGCGACGGGGCCACCGCCTGCGACCGAATTTTTCTGCTCGGCAAAATGCCGATCGCAATTCCACCTACGATCAGCAGCAAAGCCGCGATCGTAAAGGCGTCGAATGGCTCGCCTAGCATAATCATCGACGAGACCACGCCGAATACCGGCACAGCCAGCAAGCCCAGCGCCGTCGAGGTCGCGGGAAGGGACCGATTGATCGTGCTCTGCGCCCAGTAGGCAAGGGACGAGCTGATCGTGCCGCCGTAAAGCAGCAGCGCATAGAAATGCGGCGTGGCATCGATGGATGGCCAGCCTTCGAAGATCAGCGCAGCGGTCGTGCAAGTCACGGCAGCGAGCGCCAGCTGCCAGAACAGGAGGTCGAACGCTGACGACGCCCACCTGTGCATACGCGTAAAGACAATGCTGGCAGCCCAAATGATCGCGGCGAGTAGAATGAGCGCGTGCCCGGTGAGGACGCCGCTGTCCTGCCATTCAATGGCGAGCGGGTTCACCAGCAGCAGCAGTCCGAGAATCCCGCTCGCAATCGCCGCGAGCCGTTGCGCCGACATCGTCTCGCCTGCGAACAACCAGGCAAAAGGGAAAACCCACAGCGGCGTCGTATAGGCGAGCAGCACCGTGCGCCCCGCCGAGACATACATGAGCCCTAGGGCGCAGAGCATTCCAAACGCGCTCATGTGCAGCAGGGCGAGGCTCAGGACAACTGGAATGTCCTGGCGCGGCGGCAAACGCAGCTTGCCGGAAAGGATACCGATCAGGCCCACTACCAAAGCACCGAGCGCGAGCCGCGCCGCGACCGACCAGAGGGGCGAGAGGTAGGAAAGAATGGCCTTGTTGACAGGCCAGGCCGCGCCCCAGGAAAGAGCCAGGATCATGAGCAGGCCGAAGGCGGTGGCCGGCGAGAGCGTGGGGCTCGTTTGCGTTTCGCTGGCCATGGCCACGGCGTTCCAATTCCAATGCGAGGCGCCTTAAGAGCGTCATCGGGCCGCCCCGTCAAGCGCGTCGAGCCGGATGCATATCAGCAGAGCGCGAAGTCGTCGGAGTGCGGGTTGCCCTGCCGGCGGCGCGGAGCGTACTCTCCCTGCAGAGCTGCGCGCTCACGACGTGGCCCTTTGACGGAGGAAGTTTCTATGCCCGAGAGCTCGCCCACGCGCGCCACCCTTCCGCTGGCGCACATCCGCGTCCTCGATCTCACCGCGCATCGCGCCGGCCCGACCGCCGTGCGCCAGCTCGCCGACTGGGGTGCCACCGTCATCAAGATCGAGCCGCCCGCCGACAGCGACGTCGATCCCATGGGCGGCAAGCGTCACGACTTCGACTTCCAGAACCTCCATCGCAACAAGCGTTCGATGACGCTCAATCTCAAGAGCGCCGAGGGCAAGGCGATCTTCATGGCGCTCGCAAAAGACGCCGACGTGATCGTCGAGAACTATCGCAGCGATGTGAAACTGCGCCTCGGCGTCGACTATGACAGCGTCGTCAAGATCAACCCGCGCATCATCTACGGCTCGATCTCGGGCTTCGGCCAGTCAGGACCCGACGCAACGCGGCCCGGCGTCGACCAGATCGCGCAGGGCATGGGCGGCCTCATGTCCATCACCGGCCTCCCCGGCCAAGGCCCCGTCCGCGTCGGCATTCCGATAGCCGACCTGACGTCCGGCCTCCTGCTCGCGCAGGGCATCATGCTCGCGCTCTATGAGCGCGAACGCTCGGGCAAGGGCCAGTGGGTGCACACTTCACTCATCGAGGCGCAGATCTTCATGCTCGACTTCCAGGCCGCCCGCTGGCTCATGAAAGGCGAGGTGCCGGGCCAGGCCGGCAACGATCACCCGACGAGCATCCCGACCGGCGTTTTTCAGACGAGCGATGGCTACATCAACATCGCCGCCTCCGGCGACAATCTATTCAAGCGCTGCTGCGAGGCTCTCGAAGCTCCCGAGCTACTGCGCGATCCCGACTATGCGTCCAGTGGACAACGCTCGAAGAACCGCAAGGTGCTCAACGAGAAGTTCGCTGCGCGCACGCGCACGAACACTTCGGCGTACTGGATTGCCGCTCTCAACAAGGCCGGCGTGCCCTGCGGACCGATCAACACGATCGACAAGACATTCGCCGAGCCTCAGGTTAAACATCTCGGCATTGCTCGCACGATGAGCAACAAGAAGCTCGGTGACCCCAAGGTCGTTGGGCAGCCGATCAACATGTCGCGCTATCCTCAGCCCGAGGCGCTCGATCCGACGCCTGAGCTTGGCGAGCACACGGCGGACGTGCTCGCGAGCCTCGGCTACGGCGAAGCCGACATCAAGGCTCTGAAAGCCAAGGGTGTGATCTGAGCCGAACCGGCGGCGGCTCTACTCGGCGAACGTCAGTGTCGCATTGAAGGCCGCCCGCGCCGGCACCTGCAGGCACCCAGCCTTCTCTGCGAATGGAATGCCATTCTGCTTGAGAACACCCGCAGCGCGCGCCAGAGACGTCGTGCGAAAGCCGAGCACTGCCATGTAGGTCGAGCGCCCGGCCGCATCAGGCATCCCATCGCCGAATTCGCCGCGCGCTGCAGTCTCGGTGACAATGTCCAGATCGGTTCCGGCAACGACCACCCGCTTGCCGCTTTCGATGTCTCGCACCGCGTCCGCACCGAACATGCGCGCGTAGAGCTGTGACGCGGCCGCGGGATCAGGATGCACGAACACCGCACGCGCGACGGCAACGACGCCATTCGCGTGCCGCCGCCACTCGTCGCGCCATACGAGATCGCGCGTCAGGTGATGGCAGTAGTAGATCCGCCCGTACGGCGTATCCCCCTCAGGAATGGAGACAGTCCGGAAAGTTGCCTGCCGCTCGCCGCCATCGAGACGCACGGGCCGCGAGAACTCGCGAGGCTCTTTGGCATTGACACCGGCCGCACTCAACGCCGCGTAAAGCGCGGCGGAATCCTCCGTCCCGAATACGAAGCCATTGAGCCCGTAAGGCGATGTCTGCACATCGGGGCGTACGTCGGGCGGCGCATCCTTCGGCACCGCGATCAGCTCGAGGTAGTCGGTTCCGAACATCGCGAGATGGTTCATCGAACCAAGCGTGTGATAGCCGCGTTCGGTAAGCGTGAAGCCGAGCAGGCGGAAGGTATCCGCGGCACCATCGATGTCGGTGCGAGCATTGATGACGACATGGTCGAGTGTCGGAACAGGAAGCGTCATTCAGAACCTCTCGAGATTGCTGCGACACCTCATATCACAGCGGCTCGGCCCGTCACAGTTGCGTGCTGACGGCTTTGCGCCGAGAGTGACGCCCGCAAGCTATCGTCGCCGCTTCATGGAGGAGTGCTCATGAAAGTCTTCTGCACGGGAGCATCCGGCTATATCGGGGGCTCGATCGCGGCCGCACTTGCCGCGGACGGCCATCAGGTGCGCGGGCTCGTGCGCTCGGCTGAAGGGGCCGAGAAGGTCCGCGCCCTCGGCCTCGTGCCGGTCACTGGCACGCTCGACGATGCCGCAATCCTTGCTGCCGAGGCGCGCGCGGCTGATGCCGTCATCAACGCGGCAAGTGCCGATCACCGCAATGCAGCCATGGCGCTGCTCGGCGCGCTCGAGGGATCGGGCAAAGTGTTCATTCACACGAGCGGCTCGAGCATCGTTGGCACGCGCGCCGCCGGCAATCGCGTGGACGACGTCTTCGACGAGACCACCCCCCTCACGCCATCGCCGGCACGCGCAGCCCGCGTCGCACTCGACAAGGAAATCCTTTCTTACGGGAGCAGAGGCGTGCGCGCGGCCATTGTCTGCCCGAGCCTGATCTATGGTGACGGCCATGGCGCGAAGATCGACAGCGTGCAGGTGCCGTGGCTTATCCAAACAGCCAGGAAGCATGGCGTGGCGAAACACTACGGTCCAGGCGAGAATATCTGGTCCAATGTCCACATCGACGACCTCGTCGATCTCTACCTGCGCGTCCTGAAGGACGCTCCGGCCGGCGCCTTCTATTTCGCCGAGAACGGCGAGAACTCCATGCGCGAGCTGTGTGCGGCCATCAGCCGGATGCTCGGTCTCGGCGGCACGACGCAAGCGATGTCGCTCGCCGAGGCTGCGGCCGAATGGGGCGACGGCGCTGCCCAGGACACCATGGGCTCGAACAGCCGCGTCCGCGCAGCCCGCGCCCGCAAGGAGCTCGGCTGGTCGCCGCAAGCACGCACGGTGCTCGATGAGATTGCGCACGGCTGCTACGCGCGGCACCCATAAGATCGCACCGCCTTGAAGGGAACCAGAACTATCCCCAAATAGCTTTATAGAGGTCACGTCGCGCTGCGGCTGTGAACGAGAATATTTGGGAGAGGCGTATGGTTGACCGTCAGGATGTTGAGGCCGCTCGGCGGCGCGTTGCAGAACTCGAGGGCTTCTATTTCCACCTCGCCGCTTACGTGGGCGTTCTCGTGCTGCTCACGGTCGTGAATGCGCTCAATTCAGCCGATGGCTGGTGGGTGCAATGGGTGTGGGTCGGCTGGGGCATCGGCATCGTGGCTCATGCCATTGCCGTCTATGCATCGCGGCCGCAGTTCGTGGTTAACTGGGAGCGGCGCAAGCTCCGCGAGCTGGTGCGCGATCAATCGGGCAACGTGAGCTCGTAACGGTCGTCGCTATACGTGCCGGGGCCAACCATTACCCAGCCCCGGCGCACGTAGAAGCGGGCAGCCTTCGTGTTCGGCCCGGTCGTTAACCATGCGCGCGCGACGCCATTCGTCCCGAGCCAGTCGACCGCAAGATCCAGGAGTCGGCTGCCAATCCCTCTGCCTTCGAACTCTGGCAGAATGAACAGCGCGAAAACCGTCGCCTCTTCACGATCCGCAATCGAGAACCCGACGATCTCACTATCGTACTCGGCGACCCACCCCTTCGCCGTCGTCAGGAATGAGGCAGCCATGCTCTCTTCCGTGATGCCCCGCGCGCGAAGCTGCTCGGGCGTGAGAATGTTTTCGCGGACAGCAAACCGCACACGCGATATCGCCGGTATATCTTCGCCCACGGCCTCGCGATAGGTGATGTTATCGGAATTTCATTCCATCCCTGTGATGCAAGCAACCATGGCACGCAGATCCTGCGTGGTCTGCGTTGGCCGTAAACGCCACCTTATCCCCGCCGCTCGAGCGCTGGCTAGATTCCGGGAGCAACCTGCTGGCCAGAAAGCGCACAAATGGCGGACACTCCCAACCTCGGCCTCCCCTACATCATGGCCGCACAGGCCCAGAAGCACGTCACGCACAATGAGGCGATCCGCGCCCTCGACGCGCTCGTGCATCTCGCCGTCATCGATCGCGACAGCACGACACCACCGGACGATCCGGCCGAAGGCGACCGTCACATCGTCGGTGCCGGCAGCACGGGCGCATGGTCGGGCCACGATCTCGAGATCGCAGCATTTCAGGATGGTGGCTGGGCCTTCTATGCGCCGCGTCCCGGCTGGCGCGCGTGGATCGTCGAGGAGAGCGCGCTCAGGGCATGGAACGGCAGCGCCTGGATCGCCGTCGGAGGTGGTGGCGGGGCTGGCGGCGACGGCATCTTCGATACGCTCGGCATCGGCACCACGGCCGACGAAACCAACCGCCTCGCGCTTGCTTCCCCGGCCGCGCTATTCAATCACGCTGGTGCCGGCCATCAGCTCAAGATCAACAAGTCCACTGCCGGCGACACGGCCTCGTTCCTCTTCCAGACGAACTGGTCCGGCCGCGCCGAGTTGGGCACCGCAGGCGACGACGACTTCCACTTCAAGGTGAGCCCCGACGGCACCGCCTGGCACGAGGCCATCCTCGTCGACAAGGACACGGGCGAGGTCTCCTTCCCTTCCGGCGTCGACATCGAGGCTGCGGGCGGCGACATGCCAGCGAGCACATATGATCCGCAGAACATCGAAGCCGACGCTTTCGACCGCGCGAACCACACCGGCGCCCAGGCGATCGGCACGGTCACGGATCTGCAGGCGACGCTCGACGGCAAGGCCGCGCTCGAGCCCACAGTCAATCCGCAGTCAGGAACCAGCTACACACTTGCGCTGACAGATCGCGGTGGCCTCGTCACGATGAGCAATGCCGCTTCCAACACTGTCACGATCCCGGCTCATGCGAGCGTCGCCTTTCCCCTCGGCACGATCGTCAGCATCGTCCAACTCGGTAATGGCACCACGACGATCGCTGGCGCGACGGGCGTCACTGTCAACGGCGTGTCCGGCGGCACAGGCAGCATCGGCAGCCGCTACCAGGCCGCCGCACTTCTCAAGACCGCCACCGACACCTGGACCATCTCCGGCGATTTCGGTAGCTCAGCCGTTACCGACGTTGCACGCACCCTTCTCGCGCAGGCGACCCAGGCGCTCATGCGGACAACCGGCCTCGGGCTCAGCGCCGATGGATCGAGCTTCATTGTCGCTGCCAATTATGCGGCCATGCGCGGCCTGCTCGGCATGACGCAGGCCGATGTTGCAGGTCTCACCCCCACCGCATCGCCGCAGTTCGCCGCCCTTGAGATCGGGCACGCCTCGGACACGACACTCGGCCGCACCGCGGCAGGCGTGCTCAATGTCGAGGGCCGCGATATCGCGCATACCGAGCCGGGCCTCAATGCGCAGACGGGCACCAGCTACGCACTCGCCCTCACCGACAAAGGGCGCATTGTCACGATGAACAACGCGAGCCCGAATACGCTGACGATCCCGGCCAACAGCGCGGTCGCCTTCCCTCTCGGCACCATCATCAACGTCGTCCAAATCGGCGCAGGCATAACGACGATCGCAGGCGACACTGGCGTTTCGGTCAATGGTGCGGCTGCCGGCGCAGGCGAGATCGCGGAACGCTGGCAGGGTGTCGCCCTGACGAAGATCGCCACCGACGCCTGGGTGCTTTCCGGCTCAATCGGAGAAATCGCATGAGCCTGATGCTTCACAGAGCAGCCATGCTCAGGCCCTCGATAAGCCTCGCCACCCCGCCTTGGCAGATGGCAGCTCCTTCGCTTACTGCGGGCACTACGGAAATCAGCGTCGACCGCGCCTCGGCACCCCACTCGGACGGGCCGATCACGGGTTACGATCTGCGCTACTCGACGGACGAGACGAGCTGGACTGTCGAGGCCATGAGTTCCGATCCGCAGGACATCGTGGGCCTCTCCATGGGCACCGAATACTTCGTCCAAACCCGCGCCATCAACGCGGCTGGACCCGGCCCGTGGTCGCCGAGCGCATCGGTCGAGACGACGGCCGTCACGGTGCCCGGTGCCTTCGAGGCGGGCGACTGGTCGATCGCCCCAGGCGACGAGGAAGCCGACGTCACGATCAACAGCGTGCCGGGCGACGGCGGCGACACGATCATCGATATCGAATATCGGCTCGATGGCGGCTCGTGGGTATCGAGCAGCGGTACGTCATCCTTCGTGATCTCCGGGCTTACGAACGGTCAGGAATATGAGGTCGCATTGCGCGCGGTGAACAGCTTCGGCGCCGGCGCGGCGAGCGACACGAAGTCGGTGACGCCAGAAGTTGACAGCCCAGATCTCACGGCGAACCTCATGGCCTTCTGGGAGCTGGGCGAGGCATCAGGCACGCGTCTTGACAGCCACGGCAGCAATCATCTGACGAGCGTCAACGCCGTCGGTCAAGCCGCCGGCAAGGTGGGCGATGCTGCGTCTTTCACCTCGGCGAGCTCGCAAGAGCTGACCATCGCCGACAATGCCGATCTGGGATACAGCGGCGACTTCTCGTTTGCAGCCTGGTTCTACAATGGCGCCAGCCAACCGATGGCCAGCAAAGGCAGCGGCGCGTTTGCGCACAACGAATGGTCGCTGGGACTGGCGTTCGTCTCCGGACAGAACCTGCGCGGCACCGTCTATCAATCCGGAGGCGTATCGACGGCAGCGACCGTACCGACGACGCTCTCCACCAATACTTGGTACTTGGCCATCCTCACCTATACGGCCAGCACGCGCGCAATAACGGTCTCGCTCAATGCGGGCACGCGGGCGACCGCCACTCTAGGCGGCGATCCAGTCCGCAAATCGCACCCGTTTCAGCTCGGGCGCTTCAGTACGGGCTTCATGAGCGGTCGCCTCGATCAGGTCGGGTTCTGGAAGCGCGCCCTCACCACTGATGAGGAAGCGTGGCTCTACAATAGTGGCAACGGCCGCAGCTACGCCGAAATCGCGGCGACGGGAGCGTGATGGCCGGAACAGTACACCTCCAGCATCGGCTTGATGATGTCGTGCCATTTCGCAGCGCCGTCTAGCCAGCGCATGTGGCGGCCGCGCGCTTTTGTTCTGCACGGATCGTCAGGGCACCAAGATCCGAGCGCAATGAAGTGCTAAAAGGAAGCCGTCAGGCACCATAAGCCGACCAGGAGGAAACTAATGTCCAAAGAGACCCTAATCACCCCATCACTTTCCCGTCGCAGCCTGCTCGCCGGCGCTGGCCTCACGATGGCTGGCGCCTACACGGGCGGCCTATGGACACCACCAGCACGCGCGAAGGCGCCGTTCGCGACCGCTCAGGCCCCGTACTTCTATCGCTTCCCGCACGGCAAATTTCAGATGACGATGGTGTCGGATGGGCCGCTCCCGCTCGGCGATCCCTCTGGTGCCTTCCTCGGCACGAGCAAGGAGGAGGTCGCTAAGATGCTGACCGACAACTTCCTCTCGCCGACGAACGCCGTGCTTGAGCAGAACATCCTCGTCGTGAACACGGGCGACAAGATGTACATCGTCGACACCGGCATGGGCACGTCGACCATGTTCGGCCCGACGACCGGTAAGCTCCTCGCGACGCTCAAGGCAGCCGGCATCGATCCCGCCGACATCGATGGCATCCTCGCGACGCACGCGCACTGCGATCACGTCTGGGGCATCATGAACGACAACGGGAAACCAAACTTCCCCAATGCCCAGATCTACATTTCGCAGGCCGACTTCGACTACTGGACCGACGAGGCCAAGCTTTCGATGAAAGATCCGGCCTACATGAAGCCGTTCGTCGAAGGCGCGCGCAAGAACCTGCTTCCCGTTCGCGATCGCATTGTCTTCGTGAAGGACGGGCAGGAGTTCGTGCCGGGCATTCAGGCGATGTCGGCACCGGGCCACACCGTCGGGCACACGATCTTCATGATCACGTCGGAGGGCAAGTCGATCGCCGCGATCGGTGATCTCACGCATCACCATATTCTTCTCGTCGAGAAGCCGCGGCTCGAGTTCGCCTATGATACGGACCCGAAGCAGTCGGCTGGCTCGCGTGTGCGTATTCTCGACATGCTCGCGGCCAATAAGATTCCGCTCGTCGCCTACCACTTCCCCTGGCCGGGCTATGGGCATGTGGTCAAGAGCGGCGACGGCTTCCGCTTCATCGCAGCACCGATGAACATGACGCTCTAACCCTCAAGCGGACTCAGCGCTCAACGCAAAGGGGCCGGCGCTTCGAGCGCCGGCCCCTTTCAGTTCATTTAGTGATTGCTGCGCTACTTCTTGGTCGCGGTCCAGTTGCCATTGCGGCCACCTGCGATCGTGCCCGACATCGACGCACCCTCGATCTTGCCCGTGTACTTGGCATCGCCGACGGTGAAACTCACGTCGGTTCCGAGCACGCGCGCATCGGTGATTGCAGTCGGCCCCAGCGTACCGCTCAGCATCTGGTACTTCTGCTCGAGCTTGAGCTCTGCCTCGCCGAGCTGCCAGGTGCCACCGGCCTTGGCCGGCACGATCCACAGCAGAGCCTTGCAGTAGTTCGTGCAATCCTCGGTGACCGTCGCGGTCTCGTCCGCCTGCCAGTCGCCCATCTGGAACGTGTTCGACACGAGGCGCGTACCAGGCGGCAGCTCGAGCAGCTTCGGCGCGAGCTTCTCGTTGATCCAGGGCAGCAGGAACATCGTGATGATCTGAGCCTTCGAGAAATCGCTCTCGAAGATGTCGGCCTTAGCGAACGTCGCCTTGTCCGAAACGCCTGCGGCCTTGGCATTCTTCTGCGCCAGCTCGACCATCTGCGGATTGTACTCAATGCCGTGCGCCGTCAGCCCTTTCTTGGCTGCAGTGATCACGGTGCGCCCGTCACCTGAGCCGAGATCGATCAGGTAGTCCTTCGGCGTGGCTTTTGCGATTTCGAGCATCTTGTCGACAAGGCTCTGAGGGGTCGGCACCCACACCACGTCCTTGCCGGCCTGACCGACCTGCGGCTCGTACGTGCCACCCTTATTGCTCTGCTCTTGCGCGACCGATGAAAGCGCCGTGGCTACGAGCAGGACGCCGGCGAATATTGCCAAGCCTGCGCGGGCTCTGCCCGACCAACCGGCGTCGGCCGCCGGCACTCGGGTGGGCGTCGTCGACGCGCGCATCGGAACTATGTCCATATTGGATTTCCTCGTTCTATGTCGTGGTTGTCAGGTTAGGTCAGCGAAGCGGCGCCTCGCAATTGGGGTTATTCACTTCTGTTGGTGTAATGCCGCCGCCGGACGGCGGGTTCATCGCAGAGTAGACTATCGCCGCCCCACGACGGGCAATGGGACGCGCAGGTAAATTCTTGGTGAGCCGTCGTTTTTGGCGCGTTTCGCTAACGCAAAATTACGGCTGAAACCGGCTTTCGTCGGGGAGAAGCTATCGGTTGGACCGATATCGCACCATGTTCCCTATCGAGACGACGACCGTCAACGAGAGAGAAGATCTCGCACGGCGCCACGAAGCCGCGCCTCGTCCTCTGTGCACTGCACCGGATTGCCGGCTCGATGACCCCAGATGGACTCGATCGGACGCAGCTCGGCATTGGGCATCAGGCGCGTCTCCGCTTCGCCATCGGCGAGCGGGAAGTAGAGGTCCGTCGTTGAAGGCATGATGATCGCGCGGGCGGTGATGGCACCGAGAGCCGCCTCGAGATTGCCGCCGTAGATCGGATTGTCGGAGATGTCGGACTGGTACCAGGTCTCGATCATCGAGAGCAGATCCTCAGCGGCGCGGCGCAGATAGTTTCCTTCCCAGGCGCGCACGAGATAGTCCTCGAGGGACGTGAAGCCAATCGTGGCCCAGAGCTTTTCCCGGTAGAAGGCCTGGCTCATGGCCCAGCCGGCATAAACGCGCGCGAAGGCGCGCAGTGCTTCCACCGGCCGCGCAACGAAACGTCCGTCACGATAACCGGCATCGCTTCTCAGGATGGCGCGAATGCCTTCGAGGAAGACCTTGTTGTGCGGGCTCGTCCGCGCGGACGTGCACACCGCGCACAGACGTTCCACACGGTCGGGAAAAATCGCACCCCAGTGCAGTGCTTGCTGACCACCCATCGACCAGCCATAAGCAAGCGCCAGCTTCGTCACGCCGAAGCGCTCCCGCAGCAGCCGCTCCTGCGCGTGCACGTTGTCCCAGTGCGTGAAGACCGGATTTCGCCCGGCGCCGAACGGTTCGGCAAGATTGCTCGGCGAGGACGAGAGACCGTTCCCGAGCTGGTTCGGGATGATGATGAAATAGCGCTCGGGATCGAGCACTCGATCCGGTCCGATCAGCCAGTCGATGTCAGTGTGATGCGCCGCGTAAGATGTCGGATAGAGAATGACATTCGACTTGTCGGCGGCGAGCCGGCCGTACGTCTTGTAGGCGAGATGCGCCTTGGGCATCGTAAGCCCACGCTGGAGCGCCAGCAGTCCCAGATCGAAGGTCTCATAGTCGGCCAAGATTGATCCCCCTGGTGATGTAGTGCACGTGCAGCCGGCTTATACCGGCCCTGTTCTGATGGGCGCCGGAAAAGCTTCAGGAATGCGTCCGAGACATTGAACGGCGGCCTGCATGGCGGTGATGTAGCCATAAGGACCGAGGCCGCAGATGACCGCCTTCACCGAGCCCGAGATCTTCGAGTGCCGGTGCAGCTCGTCGCGGGCATGAATATTCGAGATATGCAACTCGATCACCGGCCCCTCGAAGATCTTGATCGCATCGATGATCGGGATCGACGTGAACGAAAGACCGGCGGGGTTGATGATGATCGCATCCGCCCGCTCGCGCGCGGCCTGGATCAGATCGACAATCACACCCTCGTGGTTCGACTGATGGAACTCCAACTGAACGTCCAGCAGTCCGGCGAACTCGCGGCAGCTCTGCTCGATCGCCGCGAGCCGTGTCGATCCATAAATGTGGGGCTCGCGGATGCCCAGGAGGTTCAGGTTCGGTCCATTGATGATCATGAGGCGCGTCGGCACGGGGTCCCTCCGTTCTTTAGCTTTTGTCGACAGAATGGGACGAGTGCCGACGACTGCGCAAGCAGGCCCTCGCCCAGCGTCTGCTCAAATTGCCGACGTCGTCGAGTTCCGCATCACGCTGACCGGCGATTGACCGAGCAACGGTCGGCGCGGTTGCCACCGCCGGCGTCAGCGGGTAGAGAGTGCCCAGCTTAGCAGAAAGAGTGTGCGCGCGTCCCCATGGCGCTGGAGATCGAACGAAAATTCCGTGTCAGCGGCGACGGCTGGAAGCTGCTCGTCGGCCGCACGCGCCGCCTGCGTCAGGCCTACCTCACGAAGAACGGCCGCCTTTCCATTCGCGTCCGCATAGACGGTGATGTATCCGGTACGCTCACCATCAAGGCCGCGCGCTCCGGCCTGGAGCGCCACGAGTACGAGTACACGATACCGCTCACCGATGCCGAGGAGCTGATGCTCCAGCGCGAAGGCTCGATCATCAGTAAGGTCCGTCACATCGTACCGATCGATGGCTTGAACTGGGAGATCGACGTCTTCGATGGCGAGAACGCCGGCCTGGTGATCGCAGAGATCGAGCTCGACCGCGCCGATCGTACTTTCGAGCAACCCGAATGGCTCGGCGAAGAGGTGACCGGCGATCGCCGCTTCTACAATGCCGATCTTGCCAAGCACCCATACAAGAGCTGGGCGAAAGGGCGCTAACTAAGTCCGACGCTCCCGCGCGCGCTGGTCGGCGACGATGTCGGCAGCCGGCTTCTGACACTTTCGTACCGCAGCGGCGATCAGCCCGCCGAGCGCAGCGAAGTCCTCCTTGCGCGGAGAGGTCGCGCGCCACGCAAGGCCGAGCGTGCGCGCAGGCTCCGGATCAGCAAAGCGACCGATGCCGACCCGTCCTCCCCTCGCCTCGAGACCGATACTGATTTCCGGCAGAAGCGTCATCCCCATGCCGTTCGCGACCATCTGCACGATCGTCGACAGGCTCGAGGCGCCGAATGTATCGACGCCTTCGATCTGGCGCAGATTGCAGACCGCGAGCGCCTGCTCGCGCAGGCAATGGCCCTCTTCCAGCAGCAGCAGGCGATCGTGTTCGAAAAGTTCAGGTGTGGCTCTGACGCGCCCGCGCAGTTTGCGGCCCGGCGGCATGGCGAGGAGGAAGCGATCCTCGATCAGCGACTGCGTCTCGATCTCGGGATGCTCGACGGGCAGCGCCAGCAGCAGCAGATCGAGCGTGCCGTCAATGAGCTCGGCAAGGAGCTGCTGCGTATGCGTTTCGCGCACCTGCAGAACGAGTAGCGGATAGTCTGCGCGGACCAGCGGTAGCAGCGCCGGCAGGACGTAAGGCGCGACCGTGGGGATCACGCCGAGGCGCACGGGCGCTGTGAGCGGCGCCGCCGATTGCCGCGCGAAGTCGCCGATATCGCGGACCTCGTTGAGAATGCGCTGTGCGCGACGAGCGACCTCACGGCCCGCGGCCGTGAGTTGCGCGCCCTGGCGCCGGCGCTCGATAAGCTGCACGCCGAGCTCTTGCTCGAGTTCCTGGATCTGCATGGAGAGCGCCGGCTGCGACACCGCACAGTGCGTCGCCGCCTTGCCGAAGTGGCCATGACGGGCGATGGCATCCAGGTAGCGGAGTTGCTTGAGCGAGAGCATATCGATCGATCAGAATTTCTTATCGCCGTTTGAAGTTAATGCGATTGGACCATGACGACAAGGGCTCCTAGTTTGGAGTGGTTTCAATTCTAGGGAGGTCGCGCTCCCTGAGCGCGCACGGCGGCATTCGAAGTGATCGGAGAGAGACATGGACGGAAGTAGCGAGGGCAAATGCCCGTTTTCAGGTCGCGGTCGCACGAACCGCGACTGGTGGCCAAACCAGCTGCCCCTCGAGCTGCTGAGCCAACACTCGACCAAGTCCGATCCGCTGGGCAAGACCTTCAACTATCGTGAGCAGTTCAAGAAGCTCGACTACGCGGCGCTGAAGAACGATCTGCGCAAACTGATGACCAACTCGCAGAGCTGGTGGCCGGCCGACTTCGGCCACTACGGCCCGCAGTTCATCCGCATGGCTTGGCACAGCGCGGGCACCTACCGCATCGGGGACGGTCGCGGCGGCGGTGGCCGCGGTCAGCAGCGTTTTGCCCCGCTCAACAGCTGGCCCGATAACGTCAACATCGACAAGTCGCGCCGCCTGCTGTGGCCGATCAAGCAGAAATACGGTCAGGCCATTTCCTGGGCAGACCTTTACATCCTCACCGGAAATGTCGCGCTCGAGACCATGGGCTTCCGCACGTTCGGTTTCGCAGGTGGTCGCGAGGATACCTGGGAGCCGGATCAGGACGTCTACTGGGGCCGCGAGACGACCTGGCTCGCTCCGAGCAACGATCCGAATAATAAGGGCAACCGCTACTCCGGCGAGCGCGAACTGGAGAATCCGCTCGCGGCCGTCCAGATGGGCCTCATCTACGTCAATCCTGAAGGACCGGACGGAAATCCCGACCCGATTGCGGCCGCAAGGGACATCCGCGAAACCTTCAAGCGCATGGCCATGAACGATGAGGAAACCGTCGCGCTCATCGCTGGCGGCCATACCTTCGGCAAGACTCACGGCGCCGATGCGGAATCCCACAAGGGACCGGACCCCGAAGCCGCCGATCTCGAGTTGCAGGGTTTTGGCTGGGCCAGCAAGTTCGGCACGGGACATGGCGCCGACGCTATCGGCAGCGGCCTCGAAGTCACCTGGACGCAGACGCCGGCGCAGTGGAGCAATTTCTTCTTCGAGAACCTGTTCAAGTTCGAATGGGAGCTGGAGAAGTCTCCGGCCGGCGCACATCAGTGGGTGGCCAAAGACGCTCCGGATGTGATCCCCAACGCGCACGATCCCTCGAAGAAGCAGAAGCCGAAGATGCTGACGACCGATCTGTCGCTGCGCTTCGATCCCGACTACGCGAAGATCTCGCGCCGCTTCCTCGAGGATCCGCAGGCGTTCGCCGAGGCGTTCGCCCGCGCCTGGTTCAAGCTGACGCATCGCGATCTCGGCCCGCGCGCCCGCTATCTCGGCCCGGAAGTGCCGAAGGAAGAGCTGATCTGGCAGGATCCGGTACCCGCGGTCGACCACCCGCTGATTAACGATGCCGACGCCGCGGCGCTCAAGGCCAAAATACTGGCCTCGGGACTGAGCGTATCCGAACTCGTCGGCACCGCCTGGGCGTCTGCCTCGACGTTCCGCGGCGGTGACAAGCGCGGCGGCGCCAATGGCGCGCGCATCCGTCTTGCTCCGCAGAAGGATTGGGCAGCCAATCAGCCCGAGCAGCTTGCCAAGGTGCTCAAGGCTCTGGAGCGCGTTCGCTTCGAGTTCAATCAGGATCAGAGCGGCGGCAAGCAGGTGTCGCTCGCCGATCTGATCGTGCTTGCCGGCAATGCAGGCGTCGAGCAAGCCGCAAAGGCGGCCGGTCACAACGTGACAGTGCCGTTCGCACCCGGCCGCACGGATGCCTCGCAGGCGCAGACCGATGTGGAGTCCTTCTCCTACCTCGAACCGGTCGCGGATGGTTTCCGCAACTACGAGAAGGCCCGCTATGCCGTTCCTGCCGAGGCGCTGCTGATCGACAAGGCGCAGCTGCTCACGCTGACCGCACCCGAGCTGACGGTGTTGATCGGCGGCCTGCGCGCCATCAACATCAACGTGGGCGGCTCCACGCACGGCGTGCTCACGGACAAGCCGGGCGCGCTGACCAACGACTTCTTCGTGAACCTTCTGGACATGTGCACGGAGTGGAAGCCAATCTCCGATGCCAAGGACGTTTACGAGGGCCGCGACCGCAAGTCGGGTGAGGTCAAGTGGACGGGAACACGCGTCGATCTCGTGTTCGGCTCGAACTCGATCCTGCGTGCGCTGGCCGAGGTTTATGCCAGCTCGGATGCGAAGGAGAAGTTCGTGAAGGACTTCGTCGCAGCCTGGACCAAGGTCATGAACCTCGACCGCTTCGACCTCGCCGCCTGATCAGCAAATAATCCCTTCTCCCCGTGCTTACGGGGAGAAGGTTAGGATGAGGGCGGCAACATACGCTAACGTTGGCGCGTGTCTCCGTTGCCCCCCTCGCGCCGAGGGCGCGAGCCGTTTCGAAGTAGAATCACGATTATGCAGAGCCGCGAAGGCCGTTGCGGCGGACGAACCCGCGTGGTCCCTACAATGATGTAGGTGGGCACCGTGTATCCGGAACCACGGCTCCGGTCAGGGACAGCACCCTAGCGGATCTTATAGGCCCCCGGGTCGTATGGCCTCTAACGCACCCCGCAGCCCTGCGCATTGATAGATAAGCCAGTTCGCCTCCCTTTCCAAGGGGCGGCCGCGTTCAGGCCTTGCGCGCAGCGAGCGTAACGCCCGCGAGAATGAGCACAAATCCGATCACGTGAAAGCCTTGAAGCCGTTCATCGAGGAAAATTCCGGCCAGGACAGCACTGTACAGCGCTACCAGATGCAGAAGAGCTCCGGCGCGGTTCGCCCCAATGAGCTCCACGCCCCGGTTCCAGGCGAGGAATGCGATAAGGCTGGGGAAGATCGACACATACGCAATCGCCGCCAAAGTCGCCGCTGTCGCTTGGAAGTGGAAGCCCTGCGCATGTTCGAACACGGCGAATGGAAGCGTGCCGACCGCGGCGATGAACGCGAAAACGAACATGAAGCTCGTCCAATGCACAGCCGGCCTAAGGCGGAGAACCGCCGAATAAACCGCCCACACCATCATGTTGAAAAGGATGATGAGATCACCGTAGTTGAAAGAGAGTGCCAGGAGCATCGATGGTTCGCCACGCGATACGACGAACAAAACGCCTGCGAGCGACACCGCAATACCGGCAAGCTGTATCGGCCGCATGGTCTCGCCGAACATGATCGCGATCGCAGCCACGATGAACACCGGTCCGAGCGAGTTGAGCACCGACACGTTGACCGCAGTCGTATACTGCAGCCCGACGTACTGGAGCGCGCTGAAGAGCGCGCCACCGGAGAGCCCAAGCGCGAGGATGACCTTCCAGTGCGACTTGATCGCTGGCCAGTCGCGGCTCAGATGATGGCGCGCTAGGATACCGGCGATGATGCAGGGCGCCACCCAGCGCAGCGCCGAAAGGCTGACAGGCGGCACTTGACCCGCAATCGCGCGCCCGAGAACATGATTTCCGGACCAGCATAGGCTTGCCAGCGCGAGCAGCGCGTAGGCCCGCACGGACGATGCCCCGACATCCGAGGTCGGCATGACAAGCGGCTTTCCGGATTGCTGAAGGGGGATGGCAGGCGTCAGCCCGTGAGCCGCTCGATGCGAGCGCCGCAGCGCGAGAGTTTCTCCTCGAGCCGCTCAAAACCGCGGTCGAGATGGTACACGCGGTTGATCATGGTCTCGCCATCGGCCATGAGCCCGGCAATGACGAGCGACACCGAGGCACGCAGATCCGTCGCCATCACGGGCGCACCGCGCAGCGTGCCGACGCCGCGGATCGTCGCCGAGTCGCCATGAAGGCGGATGTCGGCGCCGAGGCGGGCAAGCTCCTGCACGTGCATGAAGCGGTTCTCGAAGATCGTCTCACGGATCACGCTCGTACCTGTGGCGCGCGTCATCAGCGCCATGAGCTGGGCCTGGAGATCGGTCGGGAAACCCGGAAATGGCTGCGTTTCGATGCTTACGGGCTCGATGGCGTTGCCGTTACGGGCGATGCGCACGCCTTCCGCCGTCTCTTCGACCGTCGCGCCCGTCTGCTGAAGAGTTTCAAATGCCGTCTCTAGGAGCGACTTCCGTGCACCTTCGAGCAGCACGTCGCCGCCAGTGGCCGCGACTGCAAAGGCAAATGTGCCCGTCTCGATCCGGTCGGGCAGCACATGGTGCGTCGCGCCCTCGAGCCGGTCGCGCCCCTCGATCCTGAGAGTCGAGGTACCGATGCCCTCGATCTTGGCACCCATCTTGGTAAGACACTCGGCGACGTCGGCCACTTCCGGCTCGCGCGCCGCATTCTCGATCACGGTCTCGCCGCGCGCGAGGCTCGCAGCCATCAGCACGTTGTGTGTCGCGCCGACCGACACCTTCGGCATGACGACGCGCGTGCCTTTGAGGCCGCCCTTCGGCGCTTTGGCGACGACATAGCCGGCATCGATATCGATCTCCGCGCCGAGCGCCTTCAGCCCGAGCAGGTGCAGGTCCACGGGCCGCGTTCCGATGGCACAGCCACCCGGCAGCGACACCCGCGCCTCGCCCGCGCGCGCCAGAAGCGGCCCGAGCACCCAGAAGCTCGCCCGCATGCGCGAGACCATCTCGTAGGGCGCGGTCGTGTCTACGATGTCGCGCGCCGTGAGATGGAAGGTCTCGCCGAGCAGATGCGGATCGGCATTCGCGCGCTTGCCATCCACCGAATGGTCCACGCCATGATTGCGCAGGATCCGCGCCAGCAGATTGACGTCGGCGAGGTTCGGGACGTTCTTGAGCGTCAGCCGGTCACTCGTTAACAGGCTCGCGATCATCAGCGGCAGAGCGGCGTTCTTGGCGCCGGAAATGGGGATCGTGCCCTCGAGCCGCTGCCCCCCTGTGATCCTGATCCGGTCCATAAATCCCCTTCCCTGCTCCCCGCCGCGACCGCGCACACTGCGGCGCCGGCGTGCGGCAACATGATGGCCATGCGGCTCCACCGGCACGGCGCCGGCACGCACAGACTCTCGAACAGCCAGTCTTGACGCTTGGCCCAGGCGTCCGCCGCCCACTGGCCGCGGCGCGAATCTCTTAGTTCCTACCTGTGTTTGGCAGAGGGTCCGGCCGACGACAAGTGCGAGCGGGTCTCGGGGAGCGTGCCGCTGGACAGGGTTGCATGAACGACCATGCTCGGCGGCCGCCCCGCTCGCGCCTCCCGCCCTTCCGAGGGCGCCGCCGCATGGCTCGACCGCCGACCAGGGGTAGGCACCAGACCAGCCGCGCAGGCTCCACGGCGATGCTCATGGCCGCAAGCGTCGCATTTGCTCGGCCTTGGCTTGCAGAATCGTCGAAATCCTATAGAGGTTCCGCCCGGATTGCCGCCAGCCGGCACCCTGGAGAGATGGCCGAGTGGTTTAAGGCGCACGCCTGGAACGCGTGTGTACGTGAAAGCGTACCGTGGGTTCGAATCCCACTCTCTCCGCCAGATTTTGCATCGTCATTAATTCGCATTGTTATCAATGCTCTAATCATGCTCATCGGGCACCCGCTCCCCCATGCGCTCCCCCAATGCTCCCCCAAACTGACTTGATCTGACGGTCCTGACTGCGTTTGATGGCCCTCCGCACATCCATCGAGGCACAGGCACATAGGCAGTTCGAGCGTCATGGCAGCAGTCACTCAGTACGATCATCTTGAGCGTCACGGTAGGCAGTGGCGAGTGGTGCTCCGGGTGCCGCGCCATCTCGTATCCGTCCTCGGGAAGACGGTCTTCAAGAAGGGGCTCGGGACGGACAGTCGCCGCGAGGCCGAAGTAAGAGCATGGCCTTACCTCCGTGAGTGGAAAGCCCTCATCAAGGATGCTGAGCGCAAAGCCAAAGCAGCTCCTCTCGATCCCGTCACAGCGTCAGCCCTTGAGGACCGCATCAACAGGAGCATCCTCGTCGATGTCGTCGAGAAGGAGGGCTTGCCGGGAGACAGAGAGTTCCTCGACCGCCTGGATACCGAACTCTACGAACCCAAGGCCGAACGCATCGCTCGTGAGCACTCCCCAGTGAAGGCCCGCGAATACCAAGGGATCGTCCGGGGGGAACGCACACCGCTTACAGTGCACGTTGACCAGTGGCTCGGCGACATCGAGGATAGCATCGCCAAGCGCACCGCCAAGCACTACCGCACCACCGTCCACGATCTAGCCGCCTACGCTCGCCAAGAGGGACTCCCGCAGACCATCGAGGCGTTCAACCGACGCTCAGCCGGCGACCTCATATCGAAGCGCTTCATCACGCCCAAGGTCCCCTACAAGACTGCCCGCAAGTACGTCTCCGCCCTATCCTCCTACTGGCGTTGGCTTTCTGCGAAGGGAAAGCTCCCCGAAGGTAATAGCAATCCGTGGCGCGATCAGGTCATGCCCAAAGCGCCGAAACCGCAGCGAGGTAGCAAAGCGCATCACAAGGAACGGCCTTTCACCGATGATGAGCTTATGACGCTGCTCGACCCCAAGGCTTGCGCCGGGGACCTCACGCTCTCGGACTTCATGCTGATCTCACCTCTCAGTGGAATGCGCATCGAGGAGATAGCGAGCCTGCGTGTAGAGGACGTTGACCTCAAGTCGGCGACGATGGCCGTCACGGAGGCAAAGACAGAAGCAGGCGTTCGCATCGTGCCAATCCATCCGAAGATAAAATGCATCTTCAAGCGGCGCATTGCGAACAAGGCACCCAGCGCGTGGTTGTTCGATGAGCTACCCGAGTACCCACCCGAAAGCCTCTCCGAACGGTCAATGGTCGTCAGCAAGCGCTTCGTAACGTATCGCCGCAGCCTTGGTGTCGACGAGCGTGTCGAAGGCAAGCGCCGCTCACTCGTCAACTTCCACTCATTCCGCCGCTCGTTCATCCGAAGGGCGATCGATGCGCTTCACGCTGGGGCTATTGGGTACGATCAATGGACGATCGCCGACGTGGTTGGCCATGAGCGCGGAGAGATGGGGCTGGAGATGACCATGGGCGTGTACCCAGGTCCGGCATCACCCAAGGCGTTGAAGGCGTGCGTGGAGGCTGTGAAGTTGCCTCTCCAAATGCGTACCTGACCTATCGAGGCTCCGCATTCCACACCGTCCTCAGTGGATGAAGAGCTGTAGTTCATCTTGGTTGATGTCCGCGGTTGGCTGGCCCCACAATGCATTCGCAAGGACGGCGCAAAGCTCCTAGGTGCTCGCTGCAAGGTCCAATAAGCCGGACGCAGCGCTTCCTCTAGTAGGTGCTTGCATAGGGTTGGCCGCCCAACGATCCGCCATCATTTTCAGATCGCCGGTCACCCGTGTGAAGTGACCTTAGAGGGTTAGGACCGCATTATTGACTTGGCAGAACGTCAGCCGGTCCCTTGCGGGCCTAGCGCAGATGACCACCGTTGTTCTGACTTGTTAAAAGTAAGGTTAGTCGGCGGGACGGGCCAATTCGACTTTTAACCCTTGAGTTGGCTGCGGTTGGCAGATTTCGTGTCAATGATCCGCATGCGTCTTCCTTGCAGTGATCCGACTTGATGCCCAACAGCGCAAACGCTTCCTCAACCCGGCAGCGCTAAATCCGCACGCCTGCCCCATGGAGTTGCATACGAGACGATGGAGATAGAACCAAACACCAAAATGGACCCCTCGCTTCATGAGGTGAGGACAGTCCGAGATTACGACGGCTCGTCATCGAGGGCTTCGCAACCACCCTATCATCTGAAAGCGATCAACGTCTTTGGAAGGGGGTGCAGGCATGACAGATGAAATTGCCGTCGATCAAATAAGCGACCTCACCATCGATGACTTCCGCACGCCCTCGATGCTCTACGACCCCCAGCTTTGGCCCCAAAATCAAATGGAAGCCGATCAGCTAAAGCGCGAGCTGGCGGACTGGATTGAGGGGCACGACCGGGAGCTGGCACGGCATAGAAAAGCGATGGCTGACAATGACCCACTGCGCACAACCACCGCCAACCGATTGATCAGGCACTCCCTGGAGGACCTAGCAGCATACATACGGGCCGCCGCCTCGAAGGTTGAAGAAAACGGGCGCCGTCCAAGGTGGTACGAGATGGTCTACGCGATCGTCGCAGAACCGAAGGCCACTACGCTTGCCAGCGTAACCCTTAAGGCCATCGTGTCCCATCTCATCGCTCACCTCGGTGACCCTGAGAAGAGCACCTACACTAACTTTTCAGCGCACGTCGGCGCGGCCATGGAGAACGCCGTAAATGCTGCCATTTGGAAGGCCAACAATCCGAAGCAGTATAGGGCATACGTCCGCAGAATGACCGAGAGACCGACGACGCCTCGGCACCGTCGAGATAACATGCGGCGTGGCGCCAAAAGGTGGGTTCGCGACGAAGAGGAAATTGAGCCCTGGGGGCAGCGACTGCGTGTGGGGGTAGGCAAGGCGTTCCTGGACTGCGCATTGAAAGTGACGGGAATCGGCCAGGTCGAGCGCCTCCCAAACAAGAGAGTCGACCGACGACGATCTATCGTGGTGTTGGATGACAAGGTCGTTGATTGGTTCCTCAGGCAAGTCAATGAGGATGCCATCAGATCAAGCGTTCCACGCGCCATGATCTGCGAACCCGTACCATGGACAGGCCCCAAAGGCGGAGGCGTCTTACTTCCGCATCATGTTCCGCAAGTGAGGCTCCCGAGATTAAACCTCGACGGAAGCGTAGGACCACACGTCACGAAGGGAATAACGACTGCCCTCCGTGATGCCCCACCCCTGATGGTCTACGAAGCCGTCAACCTGCTTCAGAGCACACAGTTCGCGATCAACGAGGCCGTCTACCAGACTGCTGCTGAAGCCACTCGCACCAACCTCCATCTCGATGACCTGCCGGAGAGCTTCCGTGAGCCCATCCCGCGGAGACCTCAGGCACCTACCAAGGAGCACGAGGAAAGCGAGGGCTTCAAGGAGGAACTCCGGGCGTGGCGGATTAAGTCCGGGGACGCGACGGCACGAAACGTGACACGTGCATCGAAGACGCTTTGGGCTCGCATGACACTAGGTGAGTCGATCGAACTTCTGGCTCTCCTCAAAGGAATCCAACCTATTCATTTCGCGCACCGAGTCGACTTCCGGGGCCGCATATACGCAGAAGCTGCATGGCTCAACCCCCAGGGCTCTGATCTCGCGCGTCACATGCTGAAGTTCCACAGAGGGCAGGAAATAGGCGACGGGGACGGACCTTGGTGGCTCGCAGCACAAGTCGCAAAAGCCTTCGCCAAGGACCGACTCAGTTGGGAGGACCGAGTGCAATGGACGCACGACAACGAAGACATGATCCGCCGCATCGCTCGCGACCCACTTGGCAACCGTTCCGAGTGGGAAGGCGAAGCTGGGAAGGACAACATATGGCCTGCCTACGCTGCTGCTTATGAATGGATCGACTACGTTGACGGAGGTAGGCGTCCGGAATTTGTGACCACGCTGCCGTGCTACGTCGATGGTACGTGTAACGGCATACAACATTTCGGCGCACTGTCTCAAAACGAAGCCCTGGCATCAGCTGTCAACTTGGCGCCGGGACCGCAGAAGCAGGACATCTACGAGGACGTGGCAACAGCCGCTCTAGAGATCATCACGATGAAAGTGTCGGACGGAACACCGACCGACAAGGAGAATGCCAAGCTCTGGCTGCTAATTCTTGAGAACAAAACGTCGCTGCGGGCTCTCACCAAAAAGATCGTGATGACGCGCGGATACGGTGCCTCCTACATGAGCGACATGGAAGCCGTTCGCGAGTTCCTTGATGAAGTCGACAAGGATAGAACCCATTGGAGGTGGCGCGACGCTAACGAGTGGAAACTCGTTGGATGGATCACCAAGCGTATCAGAGAGGCCATGACAAGAAGGCTTGGTGCGGCCGAAGAGATCATGAAATGGCTTGAGGGCACGATGCATCTGCTTCAGGACCACCGCGCGCTTGATAAGCTCGACTGGCGACCAATATCCAGCTGGCCTTGGCGCAACATATACTATCAAACTACCGAGAAGGACGTGGCCAACAGGATCGACGGCGTACGATCACGCTCCAAAGTGGCCATTGAGGACATCAGCAGGATTGACATCTTGCAAGCGAAGCGGTCGGTGAGCCCCAACTTCGTCCACGGCTTAGACGCCGCGTCCCTGGTCTTTGCCCTCGACCTGATGACTAAGCAGGGCATTCGTGATGTCACAGCTATCCATGATAGCGTTGGAGGTCTCGCACCCGAGATGTCCAAGATCGCCAAGTGCATCCGGGAGGGGTTCATTGCGTGTCATGAGACACGGCCCCTCGAGACATTCCGAGAGGCTGTCATTCGCGCATTGCCAAGTGGGACTGACGTTGCGCCAGTACCTCCAGTTGGAGACTTCGACGTGCAAGAGGTGCTCAATAGCCGTTACTTCTTCTCGTGATTACGCCCACACATCGCTCCTCGTGAAGGCTGCTTAAACATCCAAGCAACAAGCCCCATCGCTAGGTAGCGCTCCTTCTAGCTAGTCACGCACCAACACTTTCCACCCCAGAACTTGCAGCAATCGGAGCGGCTTCACCTTTCCCATCACCCAATGGGAAGGGCCGATGGCGCGTGTCCGCTTGCTCAACCCACCATCCACCACCATCATCGAAGGAAAGACACCTCGCTATGACAACCAACAACCAACCGAAGAAAGACCCGAAGCTAGAGGCCGAGTTGGCCCTTTTCCTCCGAACGTTCCGCCTTGAGGACAAGAAGATCATCAGGATCAGCACCAGAGCGGAGCCAAAGCTATCCTTAAGTGGCAGCGGATACCTGTACGTTTGGGCAGGATCGAAAACGAACGGCTCAGGACGAATGTATCTCTGGCACCGTATCGTCTATGCCGTGCATCATCACGAGTTGCACGAGTTGTTAGATCATCGTGACGGCAATCCTCTGAACAATGACATCGGCAACCTTAGACCAGCTACCAAATCACAAAACGCGGCCAATGCGCGATACCCCAATCGTGCTATGTCGAAGACTGGGGAGCGTGGCGTATATCAGCTACCCAACGGGAAATACAGGTGGGCGGTGGAGATCGATGGAACGACCTATCGACGCCAGCCATTCGACACTCCGCAACAGGCAAAAGATTCGCGCGAGGCATTTAAGAAGGCGCTCACCGGAGAACACTATCATCGCTCAAAGAAAGTCCGCGCGAAGCCTCAGGTCAATATCGTAGTGATAGACCCCAAGATAACCGTGAATAGAGCGACAACGCGCAAGTCTGGAACCGCCCACACCCCAAAGCCACTCTATCGCAAGTGATTTGCGGCGCATGCGTTTCGACTCGTGAGGCTCAAGTGAGGTCGATCGCCATTCGCAACCCTTCGAGATGCCCGTCGTCTTAAGTGGACACGGCATGCCCAGCGCGTGCATCGTTGGGCCTCGGTCGCCAATTATCGGCACGAAGCCTCTCTCTGTTACTACCCTAGGCGGCACTGCGATCGACCACTGGCGAGCGACGCATTGAACCGTACCGACTTCTTCGGAGGCTGGTTGGCTTGAGTCAGGCTGCGAGTGCTGCAGGTTCCTCCATAGCTGCATAGTAGGCGGCTTCCGCCTCGGCTGGCGGCACGTTACCGATC
>JALHMB010000003.1 GCA_022844275.1 Hyphomicrobiaceae bacterium | reverse complement strand
ACGGTGCAAAATTTCAGTGTCAAATGTGCTAAGTATTGGAGCGGGTGAAGGGAATCGAACCCTCGTCATCAGCTTGGAAGGCTGTTGCTCTACCATTGAGCTACACCCGCGATTTCAATAGCTTATCTGCGATTCTTGAGGCCGAAAAGGGTCAGAATAGGGTCAGCGATCGTGCTGGGGGGTGATTTCTACCGAATGCGGCTCGGGTTGTGAAGGGCGGTGCTTCCAGCCGGTTCGCCGTTGGGGGAGCAGACACATTCGTCCGGCGTAGATCACAGCAGGCGGGGTGCTCACGTAGAACGATAACCGGCGCCGACAAACTGGCGCCACCAAGCGCCGCGCCGTGAGCGGTTGATCGCGCCAACTCCGTCCATTCTGCCCCCAGGTTTCCTTACATCAGCCGCAACATTTGGCTGATGCTTTTGCTTGCGCGTTTGCACAGCACCCGGCGGCATCGACCACGCTGGCCGAACGCTCGTCGCAGCAATCTGATGGTGCTACGGCCGTTCCAGCACAGCAATCGGATGCATCCGCCAACGGTTGACGCGAGCAGACTCCCGTCTCCGGCAGCACCAATTCGACCCGGGCAGCCGCTTCCTTGTCCCCATCAATATCGGCAACGATTGAGCGAACCTGCTCGTAGCCGGTGAGCATGAGGAAGGTCGGCGCGCGCCCGTAGGATTTCATGCCGGCGATGTAGAAGCCGCTGTCGGGATGGCTGAGTTCGCGCGCGCCGTGCGGCCGCACGGTCCCGCAGCTATGCTCGTTTGGATCAATCAACGGCGCGAGCACGGTCGGGCAGTCGAGGGCCGGATCGAGGCCGAGCCGCAACTCACTCAGGGAAGAGAGATCAGGCCGGAAGCCCGTCGCGACGATGAGTTCGTCGACGATCACGTGACGGCCACAGCAGGCCGATCCGGCACCGATACGCAATCGTTCTTGTGATGCGCTGAGATGTGTCACCTGGAAACCCGTCTCCACATGCACGGCGCCATCGCCGACCAACCGGGCAAACGTGGCGCCGAGCTCTCCACGCGCCGAAAGCTTGTCGTTCGCGCCACCGCCAAAGGACTTCTGCGGATCGGCACCGCGCAGAAGCCAGATGACCACCGTCGCCGGCGCTGCTTCCTTCAGCTTCACAAGGTCGATCAACGTGCCAATGGCGGAATGACCTGCGCCAAGAACCGCCACCGTTCTCCCGGCGTAGCGCGCACGATCACGTCCCAGAACATCCGGCATCGCATAGGCGACGTGCGTGGGCACATCTCGCTCGCCCAATGCTGGAAGACCGTTGTTGCCTGCCGGGTTGGGCGAGAACCACGTTCCCGAGGCATCGACTACAGCGTCGGCCACGAGACGTTCGGGGCCTTTGCCATTCTGGTAGCGGATCTCGAATGGCGCCGCCTCACGGCCTTTCGACTTTGCCTTGTCGAATCCCAAGCGACTAATCGCCGTGATGCGGGACGAAGTGCGTATGTGCTCACGCAGCCGCGTGCGCGTTGCAAGCGGATCGAGATAGCCGGAGAGAAATTCTCCACCAGTCGGATAGCTCTGCGGATCAGGCGAGTTCCAGCCCGTTTCGTCGAGCAATCGAGCTGACGCCGTGTCGATGTTATACTTCCAGGGCGAGAACATCCGCACGTGGCTCCACTGCCGCACGGCATGACCGGCGGCGTCCCCGGCCTCGAGGACGATCGGCTCAAGACCGCGCTCGAGTGCGTGCGCGGCTGCGGCGAGTCCTACCGGGCCCGCACCGACAATTGCGATGGTCTTGCTCATGGTGTCCATCCTTCTGGTTGGGAGATGGGGAGATGACTCAACTGGCTTTCGCAGCGGAGGGCGCGCACGTGTTTTCGACACAACACTCGTCGACGAGAAACTCGATCAGCCCGTGCATCACATCGTAGTTGGCGCGACAGATGAGCGTCGTTGATTGGCGTTCCTGCGAGATGAGGCCCACCACAAGAAGCGTCTTGAGATGATGCGACAGAGTCGAAGCTGCGACGTCGAGTCGTGATTGCAGCCGGCCAACATTCATGCCGCTATCCCCGGCCTTGACGAGCGCGCGAAAGATCTTCAGCCGCGTCGGATTTCCGAGCGCTTCGAGGCGGGCAGCGGCATCGTCGAGCTTCATTTGCGACCTCGCCCTATTGTGGTGCGGTATTTCTAGTTGCTTCGAAATATAGGTCTTGCTACAGGCTTGCGCAAGAGCAGTCGTTGGCCATTGGAGCGGATATGGCGGCCGAAGCGCAGGTCGGGGTGGCGATCGGACGCCCCAATATGTGGCTGGTGTCCAGCGGGCTGGGTCTCTATGTCCTGCTCATGTACGGCATTGCCTACTATGGGGTCACGACCGCTGCGCCTCGCATCGCCGCAGAATTTTCCGTGCCGGCCTCGACGATCTTTGCGATGTTTACGGCTGCACTGCTGAGCACGGCTTTTCTTGCGCCGCTTTATGGCCGCTGGATGGATGAGTTCGGCGCAGCTCGGATATTGCTCGTCGGCGCGATCCTGCGCGCGATCGCATTGGCGTTGATGGCGTCGTCGCCCAATCTTTTCCTGTTCGCTGTCGCTTTCCTGGTCGTGCAGTTGCTGAGTCAGATTACCGAATACGATGCGGCATTCGCTTGCGCGGTCGACATAGCTGGCGAGCAGGCGCGCACCGCCATGAGCGGCATCACGTTGTGGGGCGGTGTGGCGTCGACGATATTCTGGCCCGCGACGTCCTTTCTGATCGTCGAACTCGATTGGCGAGCCATGATGCTCGCCTACGCCGGTTTGATGCTGATCGTCTGCGCCATCATTGCGGCGTGGCTTGGCACAATTCCGCGGCGACCAAGATTGGTCGAGCGCAGCGATGCTGTGGCGTCTGCCGATCGAACATCTCAAGCGCCGACGTGGCAATTAGACCAACGCTTTGTCCTGCTTGCGGCTGCTTTTGCCTTCGGGGGCATTGCCGCCAATCTTCCGGCCCTAATGCTCCCCGTGCTCGAGGGACTTGGTCTTGGCGCGACAGCGATTGTGGCGGGCATGGTCTTCGGACCCTCGCAAACTGCCGGTCGGCTGTTCGAGATGCTGTTCGGCACAAAGATGCACGCTGTACGCGTGGGAATCATAGCGTCGGGGGCCGTCGCAGCGTCGCTCGTCATCCTGCTCGTCAGCAACAGCGCCTGGATCGGCCTCTTGTTCGCCGTGATGTTCGGCGCTGGTGTCGGAGTGAGTTATGTCGTGCGCGGCAGCGTGGTGCTCGCGCTCTATGGTACCAACGACTATGCCACATGGCTCGGCCGGCTGGGCAGGGTCCGTCTAATCGTCTCAGCTTTCGCCCCGTTTGTTCTAGCGGCAGTTATGGACCTTTACGGTGCTTGGTACGTCGTCGCCTTCTGCGCTATGGCAGCTTCTCTGTCGCTGGGCTTCTTTGTCTGGCTAGCACGATTGCCAAACGACTGAATTCACCAATCTCCGCAACTGCTGTTCGCATACCGCTGAACGAACGAACATGATCTCGATGGAGCACGACCGTTGTCCACATTCGAACGCTACCTGACGCTTTGGGTTGTCTTATGCATTGTGGCGGGCATCGCGCTCGGCTGGCTGATGCCGGAACTCTTTCATGCGATTGCCGCTGCGGAGATCGCGAGAGTCAACCTGCCCGTCGCTATACTGATCTGGCTGATGATCATACCCATGCTGGTGAAGATCGACTTCAGCGCCCTCAGCAAGGTCACCGAGCATTGGCGCGGCATTGGCGTGACGCTCTTCATCAATTGGGCGGTAAAGCCCTTCTCCATGGCGCTGCTCGGCTGGATTTTCATCGGCTGGCTGTTCCGACCCTTGCTGCCGGCCGATCAGGTCACGAGCTACATCGCAGGCCTCATCCTGCTTGCCGCAGCACCCTGCACTGCCATGGTGTTCGTGTGGAGCAACCTTTCCGACGGTGAGCCACATTTCACGCTGAGCCAGGTTGCTCTCAACGACATCATCATGGTCTTCGCATTTGCACCGATCGTGGCGCTGCTGCTCGGGCTCTCCGCGATCGTCGTGCCGTGGCAGACGCTGCTCCTGTCGGTCGTGCTCTATATCGTCGTGCCAGTGATCCTGGCGCAGCTCATACGGCGGGCCGTGCTAGCGAGCGGTGGCGATGCAGCCCTGTCGCGGCTCCTGGCGGCCGTGCAGCCGTTGTCCCTGCTCGCTCTCCTGGCAACGTTGGTGCTGCTGTTCGCCTTCCAGGGGCCGCAGATTCTCGCGCAGCCGCTGGTCATCGCCTTGCTGGCCGTGCCGATCCTGATCCAAGTCTATTTCAATGCCGGGCTCGCCTATGTTCTCAACCGCTGGAGCGGCGAAGCCCATTGTGTCGCGGCACCCTCTGCGCTGATCGGCGCCAGCAATTTCTTCGAGCTCGCGGTGGCAGCGGCCATCGGTCTGTTCGGCCTGAACTCCGGGGCCGCGCTGGCCACGGTTGTCGGCGTCCTGATCGAGGTGCCGGTAATGCTGAGTGTCGTTAGAATCGCAAACGCGTCCAAGGGCTGGTACGAGGCCGGGGCGGCTGTCCGGCGCAATGCGGCGGCACCTCACCTGCGCTCCTAGCGTGCCTATGCGTGCTGGCCAGCGCCGAGCGGCGCGTCGTTGCGCGTGGGCAGCAGGAGCGTGATGAGCCAACACAGCGCCAACATGACCGCTGATCCGATCAAGCAGGCCGTCATGCCGCCGGCCTGATAGAGCGCTCCCGAAAGCAGGATGCCGAAGAGCCGTCCCATGGCATTGGCGGCATAGTAGAAGCCGACGTCCTCGGCCGCCTTCTCCGATCCCGCATAGGCGAGGATCAGATAGGAGTGCAATGACGAGTTGACCGCGAAGGGCAAGCCAAAGAAAGCAAGGCCGGCAGCGACGATCAGGTCGGGCCGCCAAAGGGTTTCAAGCTGGAGGAGCAGCGCCAGCGCCAGCGGCACGGCGACCAGGAGCGCAGACCAGAGACGCGCCGCGGGAACTTCGCGACTGAGGCCATCGACACTCCGCGTGACAAGGGACGGCGCGAACGCCTGCACGCCGCCGTAGCAAATGGTCCATGCCGCCAGAAATCCACCCACCTCGATAAAGCGCCAGCCATTCGCATAGAGAAACACCGGCAAACCAACGACGAACCACACATCGCGCGCACCGAACAGAAATACGCGCGCGGCGGCTAACAGGTTGATGCCGCGCGACTTAGCGAAGAGCTCGCGCATGGACTTCGATGATTTTGCCTTGCCGAGCTGACGCGGCAGGAGCGCGAGTCCCGCAATGAATATCACCGCCAGAAGGCCCGCCATGAGCCACAGCGCCACCTTGAATCCGGCCGCCTCGAGCAGCAGGCCGCCGACGAAGAAGCCGACGCCCTTCATCGCATTCTTGGAGCCGGTGAACCACGCCACCCACTTGAAAAGTTGTCCCGACCCTTCCGCGGACGTTGCCTTGATCGCCGACTTGGATGCGGTCTTGGTGAAGTCTTTGGCGAGGCCGGCGATACCCTGTGCCGCCACGACCCAGGCAACCGAGACCGCGACCGTCCAGCCAGGATCGAGCGCCGAGAGCATGAGCAGGCCGCCGATCTGCAACGCCTGACCGACTGCCAGCATGCGCGGTATGCCGAAGCGCGTGGCGAGCCAGCCGCCTGCGAGGTTGGCGACGATGCCAGCGAACTCATAAAGCAGGAACAGGAACGCCAGCGTGAAGGGCGAATAGCCGAGCTGGAAGAAGTGCAGCAACACCAGCATCCGCAGCGCGCCATCGACGAGCGTGAAGCCCCAATAGGATGCCGTGACGATGAGATAGTTGCGTACGGCCTCTGTCATCTCAGTCTCCCGCCGCAATCACGATGTTGGCGAGATCGACCATGCGGCACACATAGCCAACCTCGTTGTCGTACCAGGCGTAGACCTTGAGCAGCGTACCATCCGTCACCATTGTGCTTGGGGCGTCGATGATCGAGCTGCGCGTATCATTGGCGTAGTCCGCGGAGACCAGTGGCCGCGTCTCGTACCCGAGAATGCCGGCGAGAGGACCGCGCGCCGCCGCCAGAAAGAGCTCGTTGACCTCGGCCTCGATGGTCGTCCGTTGGAGCTCGAAGACGCAATCCGTCAGGCTCGCATTTAGGATGGGTGCGCGCACGGCGTGCCCGTTGAGCTTGCCCTTCAGCTCCGGATAGATCAGCGCGATCGCGGTGGCACTGCCTGTTGTCGTCGGCTGGAGAGACAGCATGGCCGAGCGAGCGCGCCGCAGATCCTTGTGCGGCGCGTCGACGACGACGTTGGTGTTGGTCGGCGCGTGGACCGTCGTGATTTGGCCGTGGCGGATGCCGATCGCCTCGTGCACCACCTTGACGACCGGCGCCAGGCAGTTGGTCGTGCACGACGCCGCTGTCAGTAGGCGATGGCGCCCGGGATCGTACAGATTGTTATTGACGCCAACGACCACATTGAGCGCGCGCTCATCCTTCACCGGCGCCGCGACGATGACGCGCTTCACGCCGCGATCAAAGTAGGCCTGGAGCTGCTCGGGCTTGAGGAACTTCCCCGTGCATTCCAACACGATCTCGCAGCCAAGATCACCCCAAGGCACCTCACCGGGAGCAGCAGCGGCTGTGAAACCGATGCGCCGTCCGGCGACGCTGATGGAGTTCTCACCATCGCTGCCGATGGTCTCGTTCCAGCGGCCATGAAGGCTGTCGAATTCCAGGAGATGCGCGCACGCCGCGGCGCCGCCTTTGATCTCGTTGATGTGGGCGATCTTGAGACGGTTGCCGGCGCGGGGATCGTCCTTGGGACGGGGGAGCCCGCCCATGGCGGCGCGCAAAGCGAGCCGCCCCATACGGCCCATTCCATTGATGCCGACGCGCATAATCTCTGCCTCATCGTGAGTAGGTTGGCGGTTTGGCTAGCTCGTCAAGCCGTACTTTGAGCGCCATTCTGTCCAGGCTTTCAAAGGGAAGATGCGTGAAACCGTCCAATCGCCGCCGGATCATTCCGTAGAGCTCGTTGAGGAGTGCCGTGCGTTCGACCTCAGAGCCGCGAAACTTTGCAGGATCGGGAAACGGCCACACAGCCGTGATTGGTCGATCGCCGAGGTCGGGGCAAGTTTCGCCGTCCTCTGGATCGCAAAGCGTCAGCACGAAATCCATGCGCGGGGCGTCCGCTCCAGTGAACTCGTTCCACGACTTCGAGCGAAGGCCCGAAACATCGTGACCCATGATCGTGAGGCGCTCGAGCACTTCCGGCATCGGCGATTCGGCGGGCATCGACCCCGCCGAATAGGCGTGGAACTTTCCGCGGCCCGTCTTCTCGAGAATGGCTTCCGCCATAATCGAGCGGGCCGAGTTTCGCGTGCAGATAAACAGGACGTTGAACGCAGGGGCCATGACGCTCACCTCATCGACTTCATCGGGAAAAAGTCGCGCGATATCGTCGCAAAGCTCCGGGCGGCCGTTGCAGCAGGTCTCGGTCAGAAAGCTGAAAAGCGCGCGGAGCCCGGCGAACCTCACCGCGTAGATCATGAAGCGGCCCTGCCGCGTGGACTGGACCAGGCCGGCCTGCTCGAGCGCGGAGAGATGGAACGACAGCGTCGAAGGCGCCACCCCCAAGGCACCTGCCAGATCGCCAGCTGCCATGCCCGAGGCGCCGCGTGAGGCGAGAACGCGCACAAGTTCGAGGCGCGTCTCCTGCGAGAGCGCTGCGAAACCCGCCGCTGCCTCCTTCATTTTCATAATCATCGAATAGTCGAATTGATTGACAATTTTATGACCGATGGGGAGCGGTACGTCAATTGCATCGAAACGCGCCGTGATCGGCCGCTGGTGCTTTACCGCAGTAAGGAGGCTTGGTTGACGCGCCCTGTGGACAAGGAAAACCGCTATGAGAGCGCCACACCAACTCTGAAGCCCGAGCTGGTCGCTCGCATCTGCTGGTATCACTTCCACGATGGGCAGACCCAGCAGCAGGTCGCGGACCGCGTCTGCCTCAGCCGTGCGACGATCAACAAGGTCATCAATGAAGCCAGGCGACAGGGTCTCGTCCGTATTTCGATAGACTCTCCTACTGCTCCATGCGTCGAGCTTGAAGCTCGGCTGCGCGACAAGTTTCGTTTGAGGGATGTCGTTGTGGTGCCGTCACCGGCAGATGAAGAGAATGTTCGACATATCGTCGGTATAGCGACGGGAGAGTACATTTCGAAGGCGCTTGGCAAAGATGAGGTTCTGGCGCTTGCTTGGGGCGGTACCGTCTATGCCGCGGCGCAATCACTCGCACCACGCAGAAACAGCGGCAACATCGTGGTTTCCTTGTCCGGCGGTTTGCCGCGGAGCACCGTCATCAACCCCTACGATAACGCCGCCTCGTTCGCGAAGATCCTCGACGCCCAGTGCTACTACATGACCGCGCCGATGTTCGCCGACGACGAAACAACGCAGAAGGCCTTGATGCGGAGCACGGCCATACGGGCGGTCATCGACAAGGCAGCACATGCCGATATCGCTCTGCTGACCACCACAGATCTCACGCCCAAGACGTGGATCATCAAGCACGGAGCCATCACACGCGATACGCTGAAATCGCTTTTGGCGGCAGGATCCGTGGGCGGTGTATGCGATCAATATGTTGATGCAGATGGTCGTGTCGTCGATCACGAGATCAATCGCCGCTCGGTCGCTGTCCCGCTCGCAGTTATACGCAAGATTCCTCATCTCGTGCTTTGCGCCGGTGGTTCATTCAAGGTGCCAATCATCCGTGCCGCACTATCCGCGAACCTCGCCCACTCGCTGATCACGGACGAAAAGGCCGCTGAGGGTCTCCTCAAGTCATGAGCAAGGCGATAGTGTTGACAATTGATGATTCAAATATACAAATGTCTAAGGTGAGGGGCGTTAGCTGGTGAGGGCCCATGTCGCAGCCAATCGGATCGCTCGCCGGAATGCGCGTGCTCGATCTCAGCCGTGTTCTAGCCGGACCCTCGTGCGCGCAGCTACTGGGAGATCTGGGTGCTGAGATCATCAAGGTCGAACGACCGGGGGTCGGAGATGAAACCCGCACGTGGGGGCCGCCCTATGTGAAAGACAGCGAGGGCAACGACACTACGGAAAGCGGCTACTACCTATGCTGCAATCGCAACAAGCGATCAGTCGCGATCGATTTCTCCAAGCCCAAGGGCGTAGCACTGGTCAAGCGGCTGGTGCAGCACTGCGATGTCTTGATAGAGAATTTCAAGCTCGGCGGACTTGCGAGGCTCGGGCTCGGTTACGACGATCTCAAGCAAGTGCAGCCGCGGCTGATTTATTGCTCGATCACTGGCTATGGCCAGACTGGCCCTTATGCCGCGCGACCCGGATATGACATGGTCGCGCAGGGTATCGGCGGCCTCATCAGCATGACCGGAGAACCGGATCGACCGCCGGTGAAGGTTCCCATCGCCGTCAACGACGTCATGACTGGCCTCTATGCGGCCGTCGGTATCTTGGCGGCGCTCCGCCATCGCGATGCAACGGGCGTAGGCCAGTATATCGATTTGGGCCTGCTCGATGTGCAGGTCGGCTGGCTCTACAATCAGGGCCTCAACTATTTGACCGGCGGCGGTATCCCGCAACGCCTCGGCACGGCGCACCCCAATACCGTACCCTACCAAGTCTTCGAGACTGGAGACGGCTGGGCCATCGTCGCAGCCAACAACGATGGACAGTTTAAGCGACTGTGCGAAGCGGCCGGGCGCCCAGAGCTCAGCACAGATCCACGCTTCGTCACAAATTCTGATCGCGTGCGCAATCGTGACGAACTTGTTCGGATCGTCACTGACTTCCTGCGCACCAACACAACCGCATATTGGATGGAAATCTTGGAGCGCGCGAACGTGCCGTGCTCACCGGTCAACGATGTCGCGCAGGTCTTTTCGGATCCACAGGTCCTCGCGCGGGGCATGAAGATTGCCATGTCTCATCCACTCAGCGGGAAAGGAACTGTCGACCTCATCGGGTGTCCGCTCAGATTTTCCGAGACGCCCGTTGCGTACCGGATTCCGCCGCCCACGCTCGGCCAGCACACGTCTGAGGTGCTGAGTGAGGTATTGGGGCTCCCTTCGGACCAAATCGACGGCCTTAGGGCCAGCAGCATCATTTAGCGGACGACACAACCATGAAAGCCACAGTGACGTTCGTCGGTTCGGGTGATGCCTTCGGCTCGGGCGGCCGATTTCAGACATGTATCCTCGTGGACATCCCTGGCCTCAGGTTTGCGATCGATTTCGGTGCATCGAGCCTCATCGCCCTAAATAAGCTTGGTATTCCCCACTCCAGCATTGATCTCATCCTGCTGACCCACATACACGCCGATCACAGCGCCGGTATCCCCCAGCTCCTCGCGGATTCCATGTTGGGGGCACGGCGGGAAAAGCCGCTCACTATCGCCGGTCCCCGAGACATGGAGGCACGACTTGCGCAGACGCGCGATGCCCTGATGCCCGGCATGCATGTGATGAAGCCAAAGTTCCCGTTGACCTACATTGAGATGGAAACCTATCGGGCGAACGAAGTCTGCGGGCTGTCGGTGACGCCCTATCCGGCCGATCACACGCGTGAAACCAATCCAACTCAGCTGAGGATTGATTGTGGTGGCAAGATCATCTCCTACACAGGTGACGGCGATTGGACAGAGGACACGCCCAAGCTCGCCGATGGCGTCGATCTGATGATTTGCGAGTGCTACTTCTTTGAGAAGCCGGTTCGCTTCCATCTCAATTACCCGACCATCCGTGATCGCCGGGCTGAGCTCAAAGCGAAGAAGATCGTGCTTACGCATCTCGGTCCCGAGATGCTGGCGAACCGCCACCGCGTGCCGGAGCAGTGCGCGGATGACGGCTTGGTGATTGAGATCTGACCAGTCGTTCTCCCGTAGTCCTGGCCAGGGCGCGCCCCACGTAATAGGGGGCGGCGACGCTGGCTTGCCGGCTGCGATACTGCAGTGAGCAAGGCCGCCGCGGATGTGACCGACGAGTGCATGTGCGAAGTGGAATATGTGCGCGACGAAGGTGTTCAGAAGCTGGCTCGCCATCACCACTATCCGCGTTCGAGGCTCTGCCATCGGCTAAGTAGCTGCGCGGCTGGTCCTGCAGCGCGGCAACGGTGAAGCACTAGTCAGGCACGTTATCGATCTGGGGTTCAAATCGTGCGCCGAATGGCGGCTTGATGGTGCGTTGCAACGCAGCGGCCCGGCTCAATCCGCGTCCTGTCGGCTCATGGGCCTCGGACCGAGATGTCGAGCATGGCCGATCGGCGAATTGTAAGGTGAGAGCTGCAGCGTTGACGCGCCAGCTCCTGCCTGCACGTACGTTGACAACCAAGAGGGGGTAACAGATAAATTCTCATAAGAAAAATTAACGGGAGGAACACAATGTCTGACAAAGCTAGTAAGGACGTTGCCGTCGGGCACTCGTCGAGCGCTGAAACGACCGGTACGAAGAAGGTGCCGAGCCGACGCGAATATCTGAAGACAGCAGGCGCGGTCGCAACTGCCGGTGTCGCCGCGATCGGCATGCCCACGATCGCCAAGGCGCAGAACAAGACCTGGAAGCTCAAGCTGCAGAGCAACTGGACGGGTATCGGCATCGAGTCTCAGGATCGTGCTGCGGCGCTCTTCGTCGACCGGGTCAAGAAAATGTCCAACGGTCGCATCGAAGTGACGAACTTCAATGCCGAGGTTCTCCTCGGCATCGGCGAGACGTTCCGCGGCGTCGGCTCCGGCGTGGCGGACCTCGCGGTGACGTCCTCAATTTACCACCGGGGCATCGTGCCCGTCGGCGAGTACCTCTGGGCGGTTCCGTTCTTCCCGGTCTCGACCCTCGAGTTCTACGAGAACATCTACCAGTTCATGGGCATCAAGGAGCTCTGGCAAGAGGCCTACAAACCGCACAACGTCGCGCACCTGACCTACATGATTTCGGACGAGTGGGGCGCGATGGTGTCGACGCGTCCGGTTGCAAAATACGCCGACTTCAAAGGCATGAAGGTGCGCGCGTTCGGCATCTGGGCCGATTGGCTCGTGCACAACGGCGCCTCGATCGTCACGGTCCCGGGCGGCGAGGTCTACACCGCCATCCAGACCAAAATCCTCGATGCCGCCGCCTTCGGCTCGCCGGACGCCTGGGCGGGCATGAAGATGCACGAGGTCTGCAAGTACTACATCAACCCCTCGGTGTGCCCTTACGACATCGTGGAGGTCATCATGAACTTGAAGACCTTCAACGAGATGCCGCCGGACCTGCAGGAGGTGATGTTGTCGGCTTCGCGCGTGATGAACAAGGAGCTTGCGGCCATGACCATCACGACCGACGCGCGCGGTCGCAAGAAGCTCGCCGAAGGCGGCATGCAAACGCTCATGATCCCGGATGACGAGCTGACCAAGGCCGCCGAGTGGTGTTGGAACCGGTTCGTGGGCTTGAAGGGCAAAGACAAGTACATCGACAAGGTGATCGAGATCTACAGCACGGCAAGGCAGCTCCACAAAGACTACTACGGGCCGAAGCGCCTTCCGGTCTGAGGGGCCTGTCGAGCGGCTCCCTGGGGCCGCCCTGTCGCGTGGCGGGGCGAGCCGAAGCGCGATGCGTCGAAAGTGGCGCATCGTGGTTCGGGTTCTGTGATGGTTGCCGGTGCCATTGTTGAGTTTGAATGGCAAGGGGCGGCGGCGATCCCAAAAACCGTGACAGCGTCGACCATTGGTCAACGATAGAGAGCCGGCATCGTGCGAGATTTTCCGCCCGCACTCTCGCGCGACGACAGATGCTGGACGACCGGCGCGACCAGCCAGAATGGGAGTGGACGGTGAAACTAATCGAGTCGTATCTGCGATTTACGGACTGGCTAAACGCCAAGTTCGCCTGGATCGTCGCATTCCTGATCGTTCCGATGCTGGCCATAATGGTCTGGGAGATCGTGCTCAGATACTTCTTCAATAATCCGTCGCAGTGGGCCTACGAGATCTCGCTGTTCGTCTTCGGCGCGTACATCGTGCTCGGCGGAGCGTACACGCACTTGTCGGGCGGCCACGTCAATGTCGACATCATCTGGGGCCAACTCTCGCCGCGTGGCCGAGCGATCCTCGACATCCTGACCAGCGGCTTCGCGTTCCTGTTCCTGGGCGTGCTGTTCTGGACGTCGCTGCAGATCACCATCAACTCGTGGCAGATCGGCGAGACCACGATGTCGCATTGGAAGCCGATCTACTATCCGCTGCGCACGACAGTGCCGGTCGCCTGCTTCCTGTTCCTGATGCAAGTCCTGGCAAAGCTCATCCGGGATGTGGCGATCGTCATCAAGGGTGAGGACGTGTTTCCGGTGAAGGTGCCGATCCCCGGGATGGGCCCCGCTGCAAGCTCGAATCTCTAGTCACGGCGCGCTCCAAACACCGCGCGACGGCTCAAATCCCTCCTGGAGTATGCCCATGCTCGCCCTTGGCCCTGAATGGCTGACGATCATTCTGTTCGGCAGTCTTGTCCTTCTCCTGCTATTAGGCCTGCCGCTGGTGTTCGCAATCGGCGGCGTCGCGACGCTTTTCATCATCTTCCTGTGGGGGCCGCACGCACTGCCGGTGCTCGCGAATCGAACTTACATGGCCATGGACATGTTTCTGCTGGTGGCCGTGCCCATGTTCATATTCATGGGCGCCATGCTGCAACGATGCGGCATCGCCGAGGACATGTACGAGTTGATGTACCATTGGCTGGGCGGGCTGCGTGGTGGGCTCGCTGCCGGGACGGTGCTGATCTGCACGATGTTTGCGGCGATGGTCGGCATCAGCGGCGCGGCGACGACGTCGATGGGTCTGATCGCGCTGCCGTCCATGCTAAAGCGCGGCTATAACAAGCAAATTGCTGTCGGTTGCATCTCGGCAGGCGGCTCGCTGGGTATCCTGATCCCGCCGAGCGTGCTGATGATCATTCTCGCGCTGACCTCGCGGGTTTCAGTCGGCGAAATGTTTATTGCCGGCATTCTGCCAGGATTGATGCTCAGCGGGTTGTTCGTCACATACATCCTGGTCCGCTGTTATTTCCAGAAGGACATGGGACCGAGCGTTCCGGAGGAAGAGAGGCTTCCGCCCGCAGAGAGGCTGAAGCTGGCGGGGGCACTGTTGCTGCCCGTTGGGCTGATCTTCGCCGTCATGGGCTCGATGTTCTTCGGCATCGCGACGCCGAGCGAGGCCTCGGCGATCGGCGCCCTCGGCGCTATCCTCAGCGCGATGATCAAGCGGACCTTCAATTGGGAGAGCTTCACGTCGGCGCTGTTCATCACGCTGCGACTGAGCGCGATGGTCATCTGGATCGTGTTCGCCGCTTCGGCCTTCACGGCGCTCTATGCGGTGACCGGCGCCAACTCACTCGTGAGTTCAGTGATCAAGGGCGTGGGTGATCCCTGGATGGTGATCATCACCATGCAGCTGATCCTGTTCGTGCTCGGGATGTTTTTCGATCCGACGGGCATCGTGTTGCTGACGGCGCCCATCTTCTTCCCGATCGTCACCTCGCTTGGCTTCGATCCCTTGTGGTTCGCAATCCTGTTCGTGATCAACATGGAGCTGGCCTATCTCACACCGCCGTTCGGCTTCAACCTGTTCTACATGAAGGCCGTCGTGCCGCCTGGCATCTCGATGATGGACATCTACAAGTCGCAGACGCCATTCGTGCTGCTCATGATACTGGGGCTCGTTCTGTGCATGATCTTCCCCGGGATCATCACCTGGCTGCCGAGCCTGATGAGGACCTGATGATCTCTCAGCTGCGGCGCGCGCGACGATAGCTTGACGGTGCTGTGCTGAATGCACGGACACGCATCGAGGAGACAGAGCAATGAGCGGCAGGTTCGAGGAGAAGAGCGCGCTCGTCACCGGTGCGGCATCGGGCATCGGGCTCGCCATTACGCGGGAGATCCTGAATGAGGGCGGGCGCGTTGCGGGTAGCGACATCAACAGCGACCTCCTCCAGCACGTCGCCAAGGACCTTGGGCCACGCTTTGCCCCGCTGGCCGGTGACGTGACGAAGGAGACGGACGCGGAGGCCCTGGTCGCACTCGCTGTCGAGCGAGGTGGGCGGCTCGACATGGCATTCAACGTCGCGGGCGGTAACCGGGCCGGTTACATCGTCGACCAGAGCGAGGCAGACTGGAGCTTCGTCGTCGACCTATGCCTCAAGGGCGTGTTTCTCGGGCTCAAGCACCAGGGCCGCCAGATGCTGAGACAGGGTGGCGGCGCGATCGTGAACATCGCCTCGCTCAATGCGCACGTGCCGATGTTTGCGGGCTCCGCCTATGCGACGGCGAAGGCCGGCGTCGAGATGCTTACCCGCAATGCAGCGCTCGAGTGGGCGGACCGAGGTGTTCGGGTAAATGCGGTGCTGCCGGGCCTCGTCGAGACGCCCCTGACACGGCCGCACTTCCAGGATCCGGAGCGGCTCGCAGCGTTCAAGTCGCGCATACCGATGGGGCGGCCGGCGCAGCCCGAAGAGATCGCAGGGCCAGCGCTCTTTTTGGCGAGCATGGATGCCAGCTATGTGTCGGGCGCGAGCCTGCTCGTCGATGGCGCGTGGGCGGTATCCGGTTATCCGGACATGCGGCCCTTCCGTGGCGGCGAGAAGTGGCAGCCTTGAGGCCGCCTGCAACTGTGCGCCGGTACGGCAGCCGACGGGCATTGGCGCGGGTTCTCGCGCGCATCGACGCAAACTTAGACCCGTGACCCGGCAGCGTACTGGTTTCGCTCTCGCATGCGAGCCAACGCTGCGGGTGTCCGATCGTCCGGGCCGAATTTCCGACACGAACGCTACAATTAGCCAGTAGCTCCACCGGTGCGTTCGACCGCGTGCCGCTTCTCTGGCAATTACCAAAAGCGACTTCTCTCAGGAAGTCAGCTTGGAAGGGTGCTCTATAATTGAGCTACACCAAGCACTGACACGAGTGCAGGACAGGGTGACTTTCTGGGCTCTGGACGTTGTTCGCCGTCTGTGAGACCGTCCCGCAGGGGACAGACGAGAGACGCAATGTCCAGGAATTTCGACTACGACGCGCCCGTAGCTTACATCCGGGACGCGACGGCAGTGCATGAGCCCGGAGAATTCACCGAGCGGCGGCTCGGGCTCGCAAACGCCGTCCGGCTCGCTATCGAGCGGCACAAGCCGGGCGAGACACCGGCGATCATCGGCTCCGGAATTCAGCTCAACGGCATCGATGCCATCCGCGCGGTGCGCATGCTCCCCGATTTCCCGGCGGATTGAGCGCGCCAGCCGGCGCGCTACAGCGGAATGTTGTCGTGCTTCTTCCAGGGGTTCTGGACGTGCTTGTTGCGCAGCATGTTGAGCGCGCGGCAGATGCGGCGGCGCGTGCCGTGGGGCATGATCACTTCGTCGATATAGCCGCGTTCAGCGGCGACGAACGGATTGGCGAAGCGCGCCTGATACTCGTCGATGCGTGCCTTGATCTTCTCGGGATCGCCGAGCTCGCTGCGATAGAGGATTTCGACCGCGCCCTTGGCGCCCATGACCGCGATCTCGGCCGAGGGCCAGGCGTAGTTCACGTCGCCGCGGATGTGCTTCGAGCTCATGACGTCGTACGCGCCGCCATAGGCCTTGCGCGTGATGACGGTGATCTTCGGGACAGTCGCTTCCGAGTAGGCGAAGAGCAGCTTGGCGCCGTGCTTGATGAGACCGCCGTACTCCTGCGCGGTGCCCGGCAGGAAGCCGGGGACGTCGACGAACGTGATGATCGGAATGTCGAAGCAGTCGCAGAAGCGAACGAAGCGTGCGGCCTTGCGCGAGGCGTCGCTGTCGAGCACGCCGGCGAGCACCATCGGCTGATTGGCGACGATGCCGACCGTGCGGCCCTCCATGCGCGCGAAGCCTGTGACGATGTTCTTCGCGAAGCCGTCCTGGATCTCGAAGAAGTCGGCTTCGTCGATCACCTTCAGGATCAGCTCTTTGATGTCGTAGGGCTGGTTGGGGTTCGCCGGGATGAGCGTATCGAGACTCATTTCATTGCGGTCGGCAGAGTCCCTGGTCGGCAGCACGGGGACGCCGGACTTGTTGTTGGCCGGCAGGAAGTCCATGAGCCGGCGCATCTGAAGTAGCGTCTCGACGTCGTTCTCGTAGGCGCGGTCGGCGATCGAGGACTTGGTCGTGTGGACCTTGGCGCCGCCAAGCTCCTCCGCGGTGACGGTCTCGTTGGTCACGGTTTTCACGACATCGGGGCCGGTCACGAACATGTAGCTCGTGTCCTTCACCATGAAGATGAAGTCGGTCATGGCGGGCGAGTAGACGTCGCCGCCCGCGCACGGTCCCATGATCACCGAGATCTGCGGGATCACGCCCGACGCCAGCACATTGCGCAGAAAAACCTCGCCATAGCCGCCGAGCGCTGCGACGCCTTCCTGGATGCGTGCGCCGCCGGCATCGAAAAGGCCAATGATGGGCGCGCGATTCTGCAGCGCCATATCCTGGATTTTGGTGATCTTCTTGGCGTGAGCCTCGCTGAGCGAGCCGCCGAATACGGTGAAGTCCTTGGCGAAGACGTAGACGACGCGGCCGTTGATCGTGCCCCAGCCGGTGACGACGCCGTCGCCGGGGATCTTGGTCTTCTCCATGCCGAAGTCCGTCGAGCGGTGCTCGACGTACATGTCGAACTCCTCGAAGGAGCCTTCGTCCATCAGGAGCTCAATGCGCTCGCGGGCCGTGAGCTTGCCGCGCTTGTGCTGGGCAGCGATGCGGGCTTCACCGCCGCCGAGCCGCGCAATGTCGCGCCGCCGCTCGAGTTCCTCGAGAACATTCCTCATGGATTTCCTGCCCCTAGTGCACTGCAATGTGAGTTCAGCCGTGTCTAGCACGGGGGGCGGAAAGGGGCAAAACGGAAGGTTGACGGCCTTCGCGCCCTCGGCGCAGCGAGACGCGTGCCTCTGGCATGGCTTCGGCATGGCCTCGCGCTCTGTCGGCGGGAACACCTTCCCGGACCCACCCGCCTTTGTGACTTGGCGCCGGCTGAAGGCGCAACGCCACTTCATGAGCGCGCGACCGCGCGCCGGCCGTTAGGCCGTCCCCATCAGGCGTGCGCCGCCAGACGCTGGAGCTTCTTGAGGCGCTCGGCGATGTCCGCAGGGGCCAGCTCGATGTTGGCGATGCGCGGCGTGAAGCTCGGGGCAACAGAGCGATTGATCTCCTGCAGCCAGACGAGGGTGCGCTCGATGAAGGTGGCGACCGGAATGTGCGAGATGTCCATGTCCTGCCAGAAACCGCGCTGGACGATTTCGGCCTCCTCGCGCTGGGTCCACACGGGCAGGATGAGCGTATTTGCAACCTCAGTGGAGGCGGCGAATGTCGGGCCTTGCTCATCCTCGAGAATATAGAGGCCGCCTTGCCCGACGGCCTGGCGGACGAAGCTCGCGAGCATCTCCTGGCGCAGGCGGTCCGCCAGCTCCATGGGCTCGATCTCGGCCTCGCAGGGCGCGGCGAGCCAGTTTGTTCCGATCGCGCGATCGAGATCGCGCAGCTTCGGCAGCACCTCGTGAAGAAAATCGGCAAGCGAGATCGGCTTGACGCGCGGTTCCTGCGCGACCTTCTCGGCCGCTTGCTCCGCATCGTTCTGCTCGACCCAGAAAAGTGTCGTCTCTCGCGCGCGGCGGGTCGGTGAGGGCAGGCGCGCCAATCCTTCGGCGCCGGCAACAGCCCATACGGTGCGCGAGGCGACGACCCTGCGCACGAAATCAGCAAGTACGGCGGCATGACGCGGATCTGCTTGCCGCAGTAGCATTTTCCTCTCCCACATACGTTGCGGCCCATCACGCAGGACGCGCGGGTGAGAGAGCAATAGACAGCAGAGGCGTAAAACAGCGGTTACATCGCGCGTGGACGGGCTAGCCTCTATCGAGGCCTTTGGCTTCCAGTTCCTTAAGATACTGGGCCCAACGTTTATCTTTCTCGCGGCCGAGCAGCGCCAAGTAAGGCCACGTAAAGAGGCCGGTGTCGTGGCCGTCATCGAACACGATCTTGACGGCGTAGTTGCCGACCGGGACGAGGTCCTTGATCTTCACATTGCGCTTCTTGCCGACCGTGACCCGCTGCTCCGGCGAATGTCCCTGCACTTCGGCGGAAGGACTCATGACCCGCAACATCTCGGCGGAAAGCTCGAAGTGCGCGCCGTCCTGGAAAGCGACGTCGAGCGCGTCGGCGCCAGGCTTCACGCGAAGTGAGGGCGGCGGCACGCGCTGGCCGGCGGCCCCCGAAAGCTCATCCCAGGTTTTGGCGGCGAGATCGCGGAAGATCTGCGCGTGCAGGCTCTCGGGCTCGGCGGCGACGATCGGATGCCCCTCGTCCGAGCGCGCGCGGATCGACATGTGCAGCGGCACCTCGCCGAGGAAGGGAACGCCGAGCTTGCGCGCCTCATCAGCCGCGCCGCCATGGCCGAAGATATCGGAGCGCTCGCCACAGCTCGGGCAGAGGAAGTAGCTCATGTTCTCGATGATCCCGAGCACGGGAATATCGGTTTTCCGGAACATGGCGAGGCCCTTGCGGGCATCGATGAGCGCGAGATCCTGCGGTGTCGAGACGATGACCGCACCGGCCAGCGGCACCTGCTGCGCCATCGTGAGCTGAACGTCGCCCGTGCCCGGTGGCATGTCGATGACGAGCACGTCGAGCTCGCCCCACTCGACTTCGCGCAGCATCTGCGTCAGCGCGGAGACCACCATCGGACCGCGCCAGATGATCGGCGTGCCTTCATCGACCATGAAGCCCATGGACATGGCCTTGAGGCCGAAGCCTTCCATCGGGCGCAGGCGGTTCGAGCCTTCGATGACTTGCGGACGACCCGAGAGACCGAGCAGACGCGGCTGCGATGGACCGTAGATGTCGGCATCGAGAATGCCGGTCTTGAGACCTATGGCCTGGAAGCCGAGGGCGAGGTTCACGGCCGTCGTTGACTTGCCGACGCCGCCCTTACCCGAGGCAACGGCGATCATGTGCCGGATTCCGGGGACGCCAGCTGACGGCCGGCCGCCGGGGGCAGCCTGGGGACGCGCCGCCGCCTCGCGGGCGGCGCTTTGCTGTGCGCGCGCCTGCTGAACGCGAGGGCTGTCGGGTCGAGCGGCTCCAGCTCCATTGGCAGCGTTGCGAGCAGATTCCGCGGTCAGCACGGCCGTGACGCCCTGAACGCCGGGAATGTCCTTCACGACTTTCTCGGCCGCCTGGCGCAGCGGCTCCAATGAAGCTGCGCGATCCGGCGGAACCGTGATCGAGAAGTAGACCTTGTCGTCGCGCAACAGGATCTCGGACACGAGGCCGAGGTCAACAATGTTGCCTTCGAGATCGGGCCCCTTGATGCGCTTCAACTGCTCGAGAATCTGGGACTTCGTAACGGCCATCTGCTGTCCTCTCGGGAGATCAGGGGGCGCGCCGCCGCGGTATCATAGCATCGCGCAGGCGCGTGCGGCGCCTCCATCGGGCACCGATCGTCGAGGGCTATATGCCAGAACGGAGCAGAAGTGTCATCTAATCGCGGGGAAGTTTGGTGTTTGGGCGGTCTTCGCGCTTGCGGCGCGAGAGGGGCTGCCGCCCCTTCAACCCCACTCGGGGGACACCCCCGCACCCCCGTCTTTTATAGATTTGGCGTTCGCCGCAAGCGCTGGCCCTCTCCCCACGAAAGACGATGGGGAGAGAGGGAAGATGCCATCAGAGCTTGCAGCCCGTGCCCGGATCGGCGAGCGCCGGCGCGGCAACGCCGATTACCTTGTTGAGACCTCCTTCGGCCCGCCGGAGATAGATGTTGTGGACGACCTCCTGTGAGGCCGAGATCGAGATCGGCCCGCGCGGACTTTCGATCTTGGCGCTGCGCATGGCCTTGTAAAGCGTGGCCTCGTCCTCGATTTTGCCTTTGACCGCTTCGAGGCCGATCGCGAGGAGCTGAGCCGCGTCATAGCCCTGTACGGCGTAGACATCCGCTTCGCGCTGCGTCTTGTCCTGGAAGGCTTTGCGGAAGGCCTTGTCCTTCGCATTGTCGAGGTTGTCGCCGTAGTGAAGCGCGGTCTCGATACCATCGGCCGCACCACCCTGTGCAGCGAGCACGCCCTCGGTGAGAAAGCCTGAGCCGCAGAGCGGCACCTGAATGCCGGCCGATTTGTACTCCTTCACGAACTGCACCGCGCCGCCGCCGGCAAAGAACACGCCGACGGCCTCGACGCCGAGCCCGGGGATCTGTGCGAGCAGCGGCTGGAAGTTCGTGTCCGGGAACTTGAGCGAGAGCGACCGCACGACCTCCCCGCCGTGCTTAGCGAGACCCTCCTTGAAGCCCTCGCCGGCCTCGTTGCCGGCCGCGTAGTCCCAAGTGATCCACGCCGCCTTCTTCACGCCCTTGGCGCCGAGTGCGAGGCCCATGCCGTAGGCGGGCTGCCAGTTCGTGAAGGATGTGCGGAACACGTTCGGCGCACAGAGCGCGCGCGTCACGGCATTGGCACCGGCATTGGGCACGATCGTCAGTGTGCCCGTTTCGCGCACGACCTTGTGGATGCCCATCTGCACGCCCGAGTGGACCGTGCCGATCAGCACGTCGACCTGGTCGCGCTTGACGAGGCGGTCCGTATTCTGTGGCGCGTTCTCGGGCTTCGATTCATCGTCGAGTTTGATGATCTGAATTTCGCGCCCGCCGAGTTTACCGCCCTTCTCGGCGATCAGCATCTCGACGGCAAACGTGATGTTCTCGCCGAGTTTGGCGAAGGTGCCGGAGTAGGGAAGCATCAGGCCGATCTTGATCGGCTTCGCCTGTGCTATGGCCCAGCCCGTCGGCACGGTGGATGCGGCGGCAGTCGCGATCGCGCCCTGCATGAGGCCGCGGCGAGTCGGGCGAATTCCTTTGATGGACATTGTTGCGTTCCCTCCAGATGCGCCGCTGAGCCCCGGCGTCCGGGCACATTCATAACCGAAGCTGAAAGACGGCCAGCGTCGGCTTGGGCTCATTTATAGCGTGCGGCGGCACGCTTGGAATGGTCCAATCGTCGGAGAGATTTCGAACCTCTCAGGACCCTTAGGCGGGCGCCGGACGCGGCGGCTTCTCGGGGGCTGACGCGCCGTCATTCTCGGGGGCATCTGCTTCCCGCGTACGCGCAATTGGGGTCGAAACCTTGCCGAGGTGCTGGGCGAGATCGACCGTGCCGCGCAGTCCGACGTCCGCGCCGTGGCGCTCGAGCCACTTGCCAGTCTCCGTATAGCCAGCGAGAAAAAGCCGCGAGATGATGGTCCGGTCGGGCTGGATCTTGCTGTCGGCAGGCAGGATGGCCGTGTGGTGGCCGGCCTCGACGAGATGGAAACGGTGCTGCGCGATGCGCCGTGCCGGCGTGCGGGCGCGCCGCCACCACCCGAGATCGGCGGCGGCACGGGCCGCTTCGATCAGTTCGACGTCGCGCCGCAAAGGCTGGTTGAACGTGATGCGGCTCACCGCGCCGGCGATCTCGCGCGTTGAGCGCGGCACGCCCGGTTCGTCGAACGTATTGAGGAGCACTAGGAGCGTGTCCTCGGCGGGACTTTCGGCGGCGAGCGTCACGAGATCTGGATTGGCCGAGAAACCGCCATCCCAGTAGGCGCGGCCCTCGATCTCGACGGCGTGGTGAATGGTCGGCAGACATGCGGAAGCAAGAACGGCATCGACGGTCAGCTCGGCGCGCCGAAAGAGGCGCTTGGCGCCGGTCGCGACATCCGTTGCGGCAATGAGCAGCTCGAGATCGGCAAAGGCGCGGATGCGCTCGAAGTCGATGTGCTCGGTGAGGATGCGGCGCAGAGGGTCGAAGCCGAGCGGATTGAAATCATAGGGCGAGAGAAGAGCGGCGACCGGCGTCAGCGACGACGAGCGGCTGAACCCGCGCAGGAAAGGATTAAGGCGCACGAGATCGGGTACGGCTGCCTCCTGCACGGCTTCCCAGACCGTGCGGAGTGTTTTTCGTGCCTGCTCGGGACCGCCATGTGCGAGACCGCTCGCGAGGGCAGCGGCATTCACCGCGCCGGCGCTGGTCGCGCTGATCCAGGAAAGGCGGAGCTGTTGGTCCTCCAGCAGGCGATCGAGCACACCCCAGGTGAAAGCGCCGTGCACGCCGCCGCCCTGAAGCGCGAGATTGATCGTGCGTTGCCGCTTGCCGCCAATGCCCAGCACATGCCCCTCCGCCGCGCTGCGATGTTGCACCGCATCATGGCAGAGTGGAGACGGGGACCACAATCGGCATCTCGCCGACCGTTGTGCATAGCATGGTGACGCTGAACGCCCGCTCGAGGTAGCGGGGTGTCAGGACATCGGCGGGTGGTCCGTGTGCCGCAACGCGCTGGTTGGCCAGCAGGAGAATGTGATCCGCGAACCGCGCCGCGAGGCTCAGGTCGTGGAGCGCGACGACAATGGTGCGGCCTTCGGTCGCGAGCCGGCGAAAGAGCGAAAACAGTGCAAGCGCGTGGGCGGGATCGAGGCCGGCCGTCGGCTCGTCGGTAATCAGGAGGGGCGCTTCTTGCGCCAGCGCGCGGGCAACAAGCACGCGCGCACGTTCGCCGCCGGAGAGCTGCGAGATTGGGCGATCGGCGAGTGGGGCAATATCCATCGCGGCGAGCGCGCGCGTGATCGCCGCGGGATCAGCGTCATCATGAGGAAGTCGGCCAAGGGCCACCACGGCCCGCGCTGCGAGAGGCCAATGTACGGCGCGCTCCTGCGGTAGATAGGCGATGGCGCGAGCAATCTCCGGGCGCGTGAGTTCTTTGATCGGGCGATCGCCGAGCGCGATTTCGCCGTGCACGGGTGAAAGCAATCCAGCACAGGCGCGCAGCAGTGTCGATTTGCCGGCACCATTGGGGCCGACGACGGCCGTGACACGTCCGACTGGAATAGAGGCATCGACGGTGTCGAGGACAACCCGATCGCCGAGTGCCAGACGCACATTCTTGAGGGCGACACTCATGGCGCCAGCTCCCGGCGCGTCGAGACGACGAGCCACACGAAGAATGGCGTGCCGATGAGCGCGGTCAGAACTCCAAGGCGAATGCCGCCGCCGGGTGAGACGATGCGCAGTGCAAGGTCGGCCGCTAGCACGAGCGCGGCGCCGCCGAGTGCGCTTGCCGGCAGCAGGCGCGATGGAACATGACCGACGAGCGGTCGCAGAATGTGCGGCACAATGAGCCCGACAAAGCCGATGGTGCCCGAGACGGCCGTCGCTGCGCCCACGGCGAGCGCGGTGCCGGTGACGACGAGCAGCCGCAAGCGCGGAAGTGACGTGCCGAGATTGGCGGCAACCTCCTCGCCGAGCGTTAGTGCGTCGAGGTCGCGCCCGAGGCGCGCTAGCATGGCGAGACCGATGAGGATCGGCGGTGCGGCAAGCCAGACGTGCGTCATGCTGCGGTCGCTGAGCGAGCCCATGAGCCAATAGACGATCTCGACGGTCGCGAACGGGTTCTGCGACAGCGTGAGGACGAGCGCGATCAGCGCTGTTGTCAGACTCGCGATGGCGACGCCGGACAGGATCAATGTGATCGGTCCGCCGCGTTCGCCAGCGAGCCAGAGCACGACCGCCATCGCGCCGGCCGCGCCGAAGAGGCCGCCGAGTGGGAGGCCGATGGCAAAGCTCGCCGCGAGTCCAGTGTGGATCGCGAGAACGGCGCCGAGTGCGGCACCGCCGGAAATGCCGATGATGCCGGGCTCGGCGAGCGGATTGCGCAGATAGCCTTGCAATGCTGCTCCGGAAAGACCGAGCGCGGCGCCGACGAGCAGCCCGAGCAGCGTACGAGGCAGGCGGATCTCGGTGAGAATGAGCCAAGCTTGATCACCACCGCCGAGACCTGTTCCGGTTGGTCCGATCGCAAGCGACGCGAGGGCCAGCACCAGCGTCAGTGCACTTAAGCCAGGAATGATGTGCTCACGGCGGCTCATGAGCGCGGCTTTCCTGCGCCCATGCGCTGGCGCGCTTCGACGAGCGTCTCGATCGCGTCGGCGATATAGGGCGAGCCACAGATCCATTGCCGCCAAGGCAGTACGATGGTGCTGCGGTGTTTCATCGTCACGGCAATTGCCGGATGGGCGAGCGTTTCGGCGATGACCGTGCGGTATTCATCGCTCGGACCGGCAAGAGCCAGCAGATCCGGTGGCGTCATGATGATCGCTTCGAGTGCGACGCGCCCACCGCGATCGGCACCAAGTTCCGGTGCCAGATTGCGGAAGCCAGCGAGGCGCAGCGCTTCGTCCTCCAGCAGGCCGACGCCGGATGCAATGCCATTGATCTGGTAGATCAGCGCGGTGGGTGACGGCTTGTCATTCGTGGAAGCGGCGATGAGCCGGGACAGCCGTGCATCGAAAGTAGCAACTGCGGCCTCCCCCTTGGCGCGATCGCCGATCACGCCGGCCATTTGAACAATCGCCCTTCTTATGCCGGCGATGTCCGTCGCCATCGGGATCTCGACGACCCGACGTCCGACACGCTTCAGGAGCGCCACCGTCGCCGGAGAGGTGTACTCGGCATTCACGACCAGATCCGGATCGAGTGCCAGAACTTCCTCGGCATTGGCGTGTACGCGCCTGAAGGCTTTGCCACGCTCGCTGACGGGCGAGATCAGCGGATCGGCAGCATTGATGCTCAGCGCCCTAATGCGCTCCGGAGTCACTAGGTCGACGAGCAGGATGTCTGTGCACAGGTTCAGCGAGACAATGCGCTTGGGCTTTGCGTCCTCTGCAAGCGTGGGCACGGACGAGAGAGCAAGCGCCAGCGCGGCGAGGACGCACCGAAGTCTCATGATGCGCCTATCTGTCCCGCTCGTGGAAATGGTCATAAATGCGCTGGGCTGTCTCTTGCGAGATGCCGTTGACGGCGGTCAGATCGCCGACACTCGCGCGGCTCACGGCCTTGGCCGAGCCGAAGTGATGGAGCAGTGCGCGTTTGCGCGTCGGGCCGATACCGTCGATCTCGTCGAGCGGGTTGGCGGCGATGGCCTTGGCACGGCGTGCGCGATGGGCGCCGATAGCGAAGCGGTGTGCTTCGTCGCGCAGACGCTGGACGAAGTACAGCACGGGGTCGCGCGCTTCGAGCATGATCGGGCGCTCGCGGCCGGGAATATGGAAATGCTCGCGGCCGGCATCGCGATCCGGCCCCTTGGCGACGCCGATGAGCGCAATGTCCGTTATGCCGAGGCTGTCGAAGACTTCTCGAGCGACATTGAGCTGGCCGAGGCCACCATCGATCAGCACGAGATCCGGCTTGTCGGGAAAGGCCGCGTCCTCGGTCTCGTCCAGTTCCTCGATTGTGGGCTCGGATGCCGGCAGATCCGCAGGCGTCACGGGGACGGTCGCGAGATCGATGGGGCTCTCGTCCTCGGTGGGTTGTGCCGCGGCGGCAATGCGTTTGAAGCGCCGGGTCAGCACCTCGCGCATCATAGCGTAGTCGTCGCCGGGCGTGAGGTCCGCGGACTTGATGTTGAACTTGCGGTACTGTCCTTTGACCATGCCGTCCGGCCCCGCGACGATCATGGCGCCGACGGCATTCGTTCCGGATACGTGGCTGTTGTCGAACACTTCAATGCGCCGGGGCACCTGCGCGAGCCCGAAGCTTTCGGCGAGCGCCTCGAGCAGGCGACGCTGCGAGGCACCCTCGGCAAGCCGGCGGCCGAGGGCTTCCTTGGCATTGGCGAGGGCGTGCTCGACGACGCCAGTCTTGGCGCCGCGCTGGGGTACGCGGATCTCGACCTTGCGCTCGGCCTTCAGCGAGAGGGCCTCGGCGAGCAGCTCGCGGCTCGGCACGTCGTGCGAGAGCAGGATGAGGCGCGGCACGGGCTTGTCGTCGTAGAACTGCGCGATGAAGGAATCGACTACTTCGGCGAGCTCAATGGAGCTGTCGGCGCGCGGGAAGTAGGCGCGATTGCCCCAGTTCTGGCCCGTACGGAAGAAGAATACCTGCACACAGGTCTGTCCGCCGTCCTGATAAGCGCCGAAGACGTCGGCTTCCTCGAAACCTTCGGGATTGATCGTCTGATTGGCCGTGACGTGGCTCAAGGCGGAGAGGCGGTTGCGGATGGCGGCGGCCTGTTCGAACTCCAGCGCATCCGAGGCCGCCATCATGCGCGCCTTCAACTGCTCACGCACGTGCTGGCTGTCGCCGCGCAGAAAGCCGCAGGCCTCGTCGACCAGCTTGGCATAGTCCTCAGGGCTGATTTCGCCGGTGCACGGCGCCGAGCAGCGCTTGATCTGATGGAGCAGGCACGGCCGCGTGCGGCTCTCGTAGACGGAGTCCGAGCATGAGCGGAGCAGGAACGCCCGCTGCAGCGTGTTGATCGCGCGGTTGACCGCGCCAGCCGATGCGAACGGGCCGAAGTAGTCGCCTTTGAGCTTCCTGGCGCCACGGAACTTCATGATCTGCGGGGCCGCATGGCTTCGCGCGATCAGGATGTAGGGAAAGGACTTGTCGTCGCGCAGGAGGACGTTGAAACGCGGGCGGAAGCGCTTGATGAGGTTCGCCTCGAGAAGCAGCGCTTCGCTTTCCGTGCGGGTCGTGACGAACTCCATACTGGCGGTGGCCGCGATCATGCGCGCAATGCGGTTTGTGTGGCCGCCGAACCGGGTATAGTTCGAGACTCGCGCCTTAAGGCTGCGCGCCTTGCCGACGTAGATCACATCGCCCTGGGCATCGATCATCCGGTAGACGCCCGGCGACGCAGGGAGCGTTTTCAGATAGGCGTTGATGACATCGGGGCCGCGGGGAGCGGCTGGCGCGTCCGTGGGCGGGCCTTCGTTCTGGCCATTCTGCTGGATGTCGGTCGGCGCGCTCATGGCGGGACAATTGGGCCGGTCCAGCGCCCTGGTCAAGTCGGGCCTCGGACACGATATAAAGTAGAGCCTTATGCGGCGCCTGAACGGCTGCCGTCCCTACAACCCGGACCGGGATGACCTAATGACCGCGCAACCGGATGCCTCGAGCTTCCTGCCCTTCGAGAACAGCTATGCCCGGCTGCCCGAGCGCTTTTATGCGCGCCTCGCGCCGACACAGGTGCGGGCGCCGCGCCTCGTGAAGCTGAACGAGGAGCTGGCACGGGATCTGGGCCTCGATCCTGCTTATCTGGCATCGCCGGAGGGTATTCAAATTCTGGCAGGCAACAGCGTGCCGGGTGGCGCCGAGCCGATTGCCATGGCCTATGCCGGACACCAGTTCGGCGGGTTCAGTCCGCAGCTCGGTGACGGCCGCGCGATCCTGCTGGGCGAGATGATCGATCGGAGCGGGCAGCGCCGCGACATCCAGCTCAAGGGCTCGGGGCCGACCCCTTTCTCGCGCCGCGGCGATGGCCGAGCCGCGCTAGGGCCGGTGCTGCGTGAATACATCATCGGCGAGGCCATGTACGCGCTCGGCATCCCGACGACGCGTGCGCTCGCGGCGGTGACCACGGGCGAGGCCGTCATGCGCGAGAAGGCGCTGCCGGGTGCTGTGCTGACGCGCGTCGCGGCGAGCCATATCCGGGTTGGTACGTTCCAGTTCTTCGCAGTGCGCCGCGATGAGGACGGCCTCAGGGCGCTGACTGATTATGTAATTCAGCGGCACTATCCGGATTTGGCTGGCGCTGAGAACCCCGCGGCGGCCCTGCTCACGCGCGTGATCGACAAGCAGGCCGAGCTGATCGCCCGCTGGATGCTGATCGGGTTCATCCATGGCGTCATGAATACGGACAACATGGCGATCTCCGGCGAGACGATCGACTATGGTCCAGTCGCCTTCATGGACACTTTTGATCCCGCGACGGTCTACAGCTCTATCGACGAGCACGGCCGCTACGCCTACGGCAACCAGCCCGTCATCGGTCAGTGGAATCTCTCGCGCCTCGCCGAGGCGTTGCTGCCGGTGATCGCGGATGACCGCGAGAAGGCGGTCGAAATCGCGCAGGAAGCCATCAACAGCTATCCCTCGAAATTCGAGGCGGCATTCATCGCTGGGTATCGCCGCAAGCTCGGCCTCTTCGAAGCGCAGGATGATGATCCCGTGCTGGTGAAGAAGCTCATGGATGTCATGGCGGCGAATAAGGCGGATTTCACGCTGACGTTCCGCGGTTTGTCGGAAAGTGCAGGCGATGCAGCCGCGGATGCCAAAGTGCGCGGGCTCTTCGATGACCCATCAGCCTTCGATGCCTGGGCTGCCGAGTGGCGCGCACGCCTCGAGCGCGAGGACGGCGATACAGCGGCGCGCGCTGCAGCGATGAAAGCTGTCAATCCCGCATTCATTCCGCGCAATCATCTTGTCGAGGAAGCGCTCAACGCTGCCGTCAACAGCGGCGACCTCGCGCCTTTCGAGAAGCTGCTGAGCGTGCTTGCGCGCCCCTTCGACGATCAGCCGGACGTGCCGGAATATGCCCTGCCGCCGCGGCCGGAGCAGGTCGTACGCGCGACATTCTGCGGGACTTGATCGGAATTCTCAGCGCCGGCCGCCGGCGAGGCTCGCCGATGCCGGATCGGCGCGCAGCCTCGCCATGGCCCAGATGCCGATGACAGGGCCGACAGCCAATATCAGGAAGGCATAAGTCCAGCCGAGCGCATTGACCACGTAGGGCATGACGTGGATCGTGACCAGCGTCAGCAGAAAGCCGATGCACGTCTGCACCGTGAGCATGGTTCCGACCAGCGTGCGGTCGCTGAGCTCCGTCACCGACGCGGAGAATTGCGCTGAGTCGGATACGATCGTGATGCCCCAAACGACACCGATCAGCAGGATGAGCCACGCCGGTCCGGCAAAGGCAAAGCCCATGACGAGCGCGCAGGTGCCACTCACGGCAAGCGAGGCCATGGTGACGGCCGTGCGCCCGATGCGGTCCGCGGCCCATCCGCCGACGAGGCAGCCGATGGCGCCGCTCGCGATGATGAGGAAGGTCGCAACGCTCGCGCTGACCGGCGGGGCGTTGCCATAGCGTAGCGCAAAGCTCGCGGCGAGGAACGTTCCGATCCAGGCCCACATGGCATAGAGCTCCCACATGTGCCCGAAGTAGCCGAGATTGGCGAGGCGAAGGGGGCGACGACGAAAGGCCTCTGCCGCATTGGCCAGCCGGAATGGCGGGGCCGGCGCCCGGTTCGGGCCGAGGTCCACGCCGCGGATGAGAAGCGCACCGACCAGCGCGCAGATGCCGGCGACGATGCAGGGTACGCGCCAGTCGAGACCGAGGGGCACGAAGAGGTGAGGCATGGCCGAGCCGAGCGTGACCGCGCCGACGAGCAGGCCAATGAGGAGGCCGAGGTCGCCCTTCGCCCAGGTTGCGGCCATCTTCATGCCCACGGGATAGACGCCGGCAAGACAGAAGCCAGTTGCGAAGCGGAGTATTGGCACGGTGATGTCGGTTGGTGCGAAGAACACGACGAGCAGGCAGGCTGTACCGGCGATCGCTGCGGCCGTCATGAAGAGGTTGCGCGGATCATAGCGGTCGGCGGCGCTCAGGAGTGCGCTCGTCAGCGTGCCGCCGACGAAGCCCGCTTGCACGCTGCTCGTCATGAGCCCTTCCTGAAAGGGCGTCAGGGTCCAGCCCTGGCGCATGGCCGCGAGCGAGGCCGTGGTCGCGAACCACGTAGTCATAGCCGTGACCTGGGCGAGTAGCAGGAAGATAAGCGAGCGCGTGCGGGTCGACGTATCGGCGCTCGCAGACATGGGCTCAGGCCTTCCTCTGAGGACGCGTCTCGGGTGCGAACACGCCGAAGGCCGCGCCGATCAGGAGAAGTCCCGCGGCGCCCGCGAGCAGTGCCGTCACCGGCCCATAGAGATCGGCAATGAAGCCGAGCGCCAGCGGACCGATGACGTAGCCTAAGTCGCCGGTCATGCGGAACGTGCTCATGGCAGCGGCATTCATGCCGGGCGGCGCGGAGTCGGCGGCATAGGCAGCCGGCGCGGCGCCGCCGGCCGCAATGGCTACTCCCCACACGAGGCAAGCGACAATGAACCATGCGTAGGATGGCGCGAAGCAGAAGAGTACCATCGAGATGCCGCTGATCAGAGTGACCGGCACGATGACGGTCTTGCGGCCGTAGCGATCCGCCAGCCAGCCCGCGGGATAGGATGCGAAAAGGCCGGAGATGCTGCCGAGCATCAAGGCAAAGCCGATCGCCGTCACCGAAAGGCCGAGGCGGGCTGTCGCGAGAATCGGAATGATGGCGAAGAGGCCGCCGGTGCGCACCACGGCATTCATGAGCGAGATCAGACTCACGAGCACATAGCCTGTGTGCCGCGTCAGCGTGCGGATCTGGGCGAGGAAGGAGAGGGTCGGCGCGCCGCTCATACTCGGCGCGCGGGCCATTTCACGCGTCTCGCGTACGGCGAACCACGCTACGACCGTCGCGAGGAAGGCGCCGAGGCCTGTGAAGACGAAGGGTGCGGCAAGGCCGAAATGCTCCGCAAGGAGACCGCCCGGAAAGGGGCCGATGCCGACCGAGAATATGAAGGTTCCCTGGTAGATCGCGATCATGCGGCCGCGCACTTCGGGCGTGCTGATGTCGGCGAGCACGACCTGTCCGGTTGTGAGCACGAGGCCTGCACCGAATCCCGCGACGAAGCGTGCGATGATGAACTCTGGATAGCTGGTCGCCCACGCGCACCAGAGATTGCCGAAGGCCGATACGAGGCCGCCGATTGCGAGGCTCGGCCGTCGGCCGATCCAGTCCGATATCTGTCCCGCCGGCAGTGCCGAGAAGCAACGCGCGAGGCCGTAGGCGGCAACGGCCATACCGATCGCGGACGCGGGCACGCCGAACGACTGCGCGTAGAGCGCGAGCGTCGGCACCATGGCCCCGAAGCCGAGCTGGTTCACGGCAACGAGTACGCACATCCAGAAGAGCATGCGGCGTTCGAGCGACATCGGAGGGCGGCGGGCCTCAGCGGCTCGCCGGGCTCCAGGCCACGGCGATAATCATTCTGTGCACTCCTGGGTGCGGCTCGGCGCGATTGCTGAAACCATGGCGGGACGACATCATCGGACCCGGTACGGCCGCATCGAGAATTCGGCAGCAGCGGGGGAAGACGTGAGGCATTGCATTGACGATTGGTGCCGCCGGCGCAAGGAAGTTCGACCGCTGCCTGGTCCCGACCCCGCAATCGAGACCGGCGCGGCGTGCATGGCGCATGGGCTGACAGGCCCGTGAGGAGCGTGCTGTTGCCGATCCTGGCGACACTCTATCTCCTGGGCTTTTCAAACCTTTTCCTGCGGACGAGCTTCGGGGTCATGGCGCCCGAGCTCGAGCGCGAGATGGGACTTTCGCCGGCGCTCCTCTCGACGGTCGCGAGCGCATTCTTCATTGCCTATGCACTCATGCAGATCCCGACCGGAATGCTGCTCGATCGATACGGGCCGCGCCGCGTGCTTTCTGTCATGCTGCTGTTCACGGCCGTTGGTACCGCGCTGTTCGCGGCCGGAGAGACGGTGCAGACGCTGACCCTCGGTCGCATTCTGATGGGCATCGGCTGCTCCGGCGCCTTTACGGGTGCCTTCTACGTTCTCGCGATGTGGATGAAGCCCGAGCGCCTTGTGACGCAGTCCGGGGCGCTCAACAGTTTCGCGGCGGTCGGCAATCTCTGTGCGACGGCGCCGTTCGCGGCCATGATTGCGCTCATCGGCTGGCGGGAGAGCTATTGGATTTTCACCGCTGGCGTCGTTCTGCTCACGATCGCGCTTGCCGTCTTTGTGCGCGATATGCCGCCCGATCATCCGCCGCGTGAGATAAAGAAGGAATCGCTTCGCGAAGTGCTGGCCGGCGTGCGCGAGGCCGTTCGCCAGCCGGGCATGGGGTGCCTGCTGTTCACGGGGCTGCCAATGTCCGCCGCAGGCACGATCTCGGGCGCATGGGGCGCGCCCTATCTCAAGCACGTGCATGGTCTCGAGGACATCGAGCGGGGCAGCTTGCTTCTGCTCATGGCGCTTGGCGGCATTGGCGGCCACTTCTTCTATGGGCGGATCGCGCGGCGCATCAATTCGCTGAAAATGCCCGTGCTCGCCGGTGGCGCGATCGTGCTGATCATGGTGTCGGCCCTTGCGATTCTTTCGAGGCCGCCGATCGCGCTGGTGACAGGCATTTTCGTCATTATCAGCATCTGCAGCGCCTATCCGACGCTTGCCCACGCTCACGCGCGCGGGCTCGTGCCGCCGCACCTGATGGGCCGTGGCGTGGCGGCGAGCAACACCGGGATCATGACGGCGATCGCGGGCGCGCAGTTCACGTTCGGGTGGGTTCTCGGCGCATTTCCGGCCGTGGTGGGGATGCCGCCCGAGATTGCCTACCGGACGGCTTTCGGCATGCAGGCAGCGGTCGCGCTGATCGGGCTCTTCGTGTTCTCTCGCGTCCCTGACGTGAGGCCGCGCGGCTAATTTCCGCACACCCACCTCCTCGTTTCGGATGGTTGGGAATGGCCAGTCGGACGATTTGGGTGAACATCGGTTACTCCACCCAGCGAGGTACTTGACCATAAGTCCGTGCAATCGTATTCGCCGCGGTAATTTAATCCGTGGGCTTACAAGGATTGTTCATGCACACGATTATGGTGACTGTGGGCGGGTTTGCGCTTTTGGGGGTGTTCCTTTTGCTGATGCGCTTCTGGACGGCGGAGCGCGGCATCTTCGCGGTCGCCGGGAAGGCCTTTATTCCGGTATGGCTCACCATCGCGATCGTGAATCTCTGGATCGGCGTCCGCTATGCCGGCTACACTGTTCTTCAGGAACTGCCGGTTTTTGCCATCACCTTCGGCCTGCCGGCGGCACTTGCGGTCCTGATCATCAAGCGCGCCGGTCGATAGCGACGGCGCCGAGAAGGCAGTAATGGCAGTAGAGGCCTCCGGTCCCGACCTCGTAAAGATCGTGGTCCTACTGGGATCGGCAGTTGTTGCCGTCCCCATCTTCAAGCGGCTCGGCCTCGGTTCGGTGCTCGGCTATCTGACGGCCGGGTTGGTCATCGGCCCGTTCGGCTTGGGACTGTTCTCCGATCCGCAGGCGATCATTCACGTCGCCGAGCTCGGCGTCGTGATGTTCCTCTTCATCGTTGGTCTCGAGATGGAGCCGTCGCGGTTGTGGGGGCTTAGGCGCGATATATTCGGGCTTGGGGCGCTGCAGGTCGGCACGTGCAGTATCCTGCTGTCGTTCGTCGGCATCACCATGGGCTTTCCGCTCGGTGTGTCGTTCATCGCGGCGGCGGGTTTCGTGCTGACGTCGACCGCAATCGTCATGCAGGTGCTCGAAGAGCGCGGCGATCTCTCGACGCCCAGGGGCCAGCGAATGGTCTCGGTGCTCCTGCTCGAGGATCTTGCCATTGTGCCTCTGTTGGCGCTGGTTGCTTTTCTCGCGCCGGGCGGTGCCGACGCGACACTGATGGACCGCCTAACGGCAGTCGGAATCGGTATTGGCTCGATCTTGGCGCTTATTGTCGTCGGGCGCTATCTGCTCAATCCGATGTTCAGCCTGCTCGCGAACGCCAAGGCGCGCGAGGTTCTGACGGCAGCGGCGCTGCTCGTCGTGCTCGGTTCGGCCCTGGCGCTGCAACTCGGCGGCCTTTCCATGGCCATGGGGGCGTTCCTGGCCGGTGTCCTGCTCTCGGAATCCTCGTTCCGTCATCAGCTCGAAGCCGACATCGAGCCCTTTCGCGGTCTGCTGCTCGGCCTCTTCTTCCTTGGCGTCGGTATGGCACTGGACCTCGGGGTCATCGCCAAGAACTGGCCGCTCGTGCTGACTAGCGTCGTCTCGTTCATGATACTCAAGTTCGCCGGCATCTATGGCGTCGCGCGCCTGATGAAGAGCTCGCACCGCGAGGCCCTCGAGCGGGCCGTCATCATGTGCCAGGGTGGCGAGTTCGCCTTCGTGCTCTATGCCTCGGCCTTGGCCGTCGGCCTGCTCACGGCCGAGAACAATGCCGTCCTCACCGCGGTCATCATTATCTCCATGGTCCTGACGCCACTCATGATCATGCTGCATGATCGCCTCATGCCGCCGAAGAAGCAGTCCATGGACGGTGTCGAGGCTCCCGACGGCCTCAAGAGCAATGTTCTGGTAATTGGCTTCGGCCGCTTCGGGCAAATCGTCAGCCAGCCGCTGCTCGCGCGTGGACACACGATCGCGTTCATCGACACGGACATCGAGGGGATCCGGGACGGCGAAGACTTCGGCTTCAAGGTGCACTACGGCGATGGCACGCGCCTCGATATCCTCCAGGCCGCAGGAGCGGCCACCGCGCGAGCGATCATCATTGCGATCGACAATCGCGCGGCTACGAAGAGAATAGCGGAGATCTGCAAGGCTGAGTTCCCGCTGGTGCCTGTGTTCGCGCGCTCGTATGACCGCACGGCATCGCTCGAACTCGTCCAGGCCGGCGTCGACTACCAGATCCGGGAAACCTTCGAGTCCGCACTCGCCATGTCGGAGGAGCTGCTCGTCAGGCTCGGGTGCGAGCAGACACAAGCCGCGGACGTGATCGCCGAGTTCCGCCGGCGCGATGCGGATCGTTTCGATCTCGAGCTGAGCGGCGGACTTTATGCCGGGCGCGCGCTTCTCATCGGCAATATTCCGATCGAGCAGCGTCGCACCGAGGATGCCACCTGACGCGGCCACACTCTCGGCAAATCATTCGTTTACGGGCCGATGCTAGTGTCCCAAAGCCAAAGTTCGTACTCACCGTGCGGCGATGTCGGCAGCGGACTTTGGGTTCAAAGGGACATTAGAACCATCGACTTGCTAGTGTGGCCATATTTAGGAAGTTCCCTCGTAGCCAGCCGCAAATGGAAGGGAACTTCCGAAACGCCACACCAGGCGTGAAAGTGGGCGGGCTCGCGTGGCGCGAGCTTGGTGGAATTTGGAGGGAGATCGCTCGGCATGGGTCGCTGGCTGCCGCAGGCATTCCGATTTGGCGCGGGGGCGGCACTGGGTGCGCTAGTCCTGATCAGCGCGTCGCTCGCGGCGGCAGCGCAGCGCATTCCAGATGATCTCGCGTCGCGGCTCAATGAGCGCCAGCTCACAGCCTATCGTACTTATCTCGCCGCGCGTGCGCCCTTCGACCGGCGGCTCGACACATACTGGGCCGAGGTCGATTCGCTCCGTGAGGGGCGGCGGCGAAAGCGCGCGGCCGGCACTCCCTTCACGGCGGCCGACTACGTACCGGAGCATCCGCCGCAGTATGAAGGGCCGCCCATGCCGGCGGATGTCGCAAAGATCATTGCCGATCTCAGACCTCCGAGCCCGGACACCGAAATTGCCGGCCTCCATGATTTCCTCTCGGCTGCGAAGTCTCAGTACGGCTATGTGCCGGCGGCCATTCCCGAGCGCGAGTTCAAGCGTCGCTATGCACTCGAGGCGCTGCGCGTCGGGCTCTCGAAGGCGCAGGTGATCGATGTCTATGCGCTGGAGACCGGCGGGCGCGGTGTCTATGACATGCAGGCCGGTATCGATCCTGAAACGCGCAAGGGCCGGCCGATTTCGACCGCGCTCGGCTATGCGCAGCTCCTGGCCGGCAACTCCGTCAACGAGGTGGCGAAGCACGGGCCCTCGTTCATCAACCGGCTCGAGGATTTGGCGCGCGCGCCCGGCACCTCGCCGAGTCGCTCGGCTTACCTCAAGCGCAAAGCCGGCATCTTGCGCAAGATGGTGCGTGCGGCGAAGTCCGTTCCCTATCAGTGGGGACGGCATGTGGCGCTCGGCAATACGCCGCGCGGACAAGGCATTCACGCATTGAACCTCGATCCCGATATCGGGCCGTGGCTGCAGGTCATCAAGCTCCGCGGGGTGCTGGATCATGGCCAGCAGGCCGGACGTACGAACCTATCCGGGCCTGAGCTCGAACTCATGAACCTCGCCGGCCCCGGCACGGGCCTCGAGATGATGACGCCGATCGGCCGGCGCATGCCGACGACGAATTTCTTCTCTCGCGCCGCCTATGGCCGCAACACAATCGTGCGCGAGAAGAACGGCGCCGAGCTGCTCGCGGCACTCGAGCAGCGGATGCGCATCAACGACAAGCGGGCCGGTGCAGTCGAGTTCGCGCGCATCTTCGACGAGATCGCGCGCACCCGCCAGTAGAGGCGCACCGCGACGGATTTTCCGTCAGCACGCGGGATTGCGCACCAGCCTAAACCGACTATTGTGCAGTGCAGTATCCCCAATTCATGCTCCGACGAGGACGCTCCGCCATGGCCACCGCTCAACGCGCTGCCGCACCCTTAACCTCCGCCGCCCAGCTCGATGCCTGCGCGAGCGCACTCACGGCTGCGGAGCGGATCCTCGGGTTGGCACGGTCATCGGTCAGCGCAAAATCCGCAGCGGCGGGTCGCAGCGACAGTGCCCAGCACGCGCTGCACGGTCTTGCCTGGCTCGCAACCTACATCGAGGCGCTGCGGCAGATGCTTGGCTGGGCACAACGGCTCGAAGCCGAGGGTCGGGCGGGCGAGATGGAGCGCCTGCTCCTCGGCGCGGCCTTCGGTGAATATCTCGCGCAAATCGGCGGCGGCATTCCCATGAGTCAGGGCGAGATCGTCCGCCCGGGCCAACTCGGTATTCCTGCGGCCGAGGTCGCGCGCTTTCTCGCCGAGCCGGCCGTTGCCGAGCTCGTGGAGAACGGCTTTACGGACGATGTGAAGGCTCGCATTGCAGCTTTGATTGCGGACCAGCCGGGCGCGACGACGTTCGGTGATACGGGCCTCGACGACACGCTCGCGGCCATGCGCGAGGAAATGCGCAAGTTCGCCGTAGAGAAAGTCATCCCCTACGCCCACGAGTGGCATCTTCAGAACGAGTACATTCCCCTCGAGATCATCGCCGAAATGAGCGCCATGGGTGTGTTCGGCCTCACCATTCCGGAAGAGCACGGTGGGCTCGGCCTCGGAAAGGAGAGCATGTGCCTTGTCTCCGAGGAGCTGTCGCGCGGTTACATTGGCGTCGGCTCGCTCGGCACGCGTTCGGAGATCGCCGGCGAGCTGATCCTGCAAAACGGGACGGACGAGCAGAAGGCCAAGTACCTAGGTGCGATCTCTGCTGGCGAAATCCTGCCGACGGCGGTTTTCACCGAGCCGAACACGGGCTCCGACCTCGCCTCTCTCAAGACGCGCGCCGAGTTGCACGGCGATGTCTACAAGGTCTTCGGTCAGAAGACATGGATCACGCACCCAGCACGCGCCGATGTCATGACGCTGCTTGTGCGTACGAACCCGAAAGAGGCTGGTTACAAGGGCCTTTCCATGCTGCTTGCCGAGAAGCCGCGCGGGACGGACGATAACCCCTTTCCGGCGGAGGGCATGACGGGCGGCGAGATCGAGGTGCTCGGCTATCGCGGCATGAAGGAGTTCGACATTTCCTTCGACGGATTCGAAGTGCCGGCGAGTCAGCTTCTGGGTGGCGCGGAGGGCCAAGGCTTCAAGCAGCTCATGGCGACATTCGAGTCCGCGCGCATTCAGACCGCGGCGCGCGCGGTCGGGGTTGCACAGTCGGCGATGGATCTCGCGCTCAAGTATGCACTCGATCGTGTGCAGTTCGGCAAGCCGATCTACGCTTTCCCGCGCGTTTCGAACAAGATCGCCATGATGGCTGTCGAGACCATGATCGCGCGGCAGATCACGTACTTTGCGGCCCGCGAGAAGGACGAGGGCCGGCGCTGCGATCTCGAAGCGGGCATGGCCAAGCTGCTGGCCGCGCGCATTGCCTGGGCGAATGCCGACAACGCGCTCCAGATCCACGGCGGCAATGGCTTTGCGCTCGAGTATCCTGTCTCACGCGTGCTATGTGACGCGCGCATCCTGAACATCTTCGAGGGTGCGGCCGAGATCCAGGCGCAGGTCATCGCCCGGCGACTGCTCGAAGGCGCCAACTGACCAAAGCCGGGTTCTTGAAGGCGCGAACTGACGCAGTTGTGATGATCGCGACGTGTGTCGTCGTTCGCGGCGTGGCTGACCTCCTGCTATTCTGATCCGGGTCGGCCAGAAGGTCATCGTCATGCTCGAAACGTGCGCCGCCGATCCCGTATCCCGCGCACTTTATCCCCCGACAGTGCCGTCGCCCGAGCGGCCTCTCATGCTGCGGCGAGCGCTCTTCGAATACTTGCGCAATCCGCTGCGCGTCCTCTCCCGGCCCGTCTACGAAGAGCCGATGGTCGTCTTCGAGCCGGCGAAGGGGCGCCTCGTCGTCTGGGTCACGCGGCCGGATCTCGTCGAGCAGGTTCTGGTCGGCGGCCCTGATACCTTCCAAAAGACCGAAGTCGAGCGTCGCGTGCTCGGCGGAAGTCTCGGTGACGGCGTTCTCACGTCCGTCGGTCCGCACTGGCGCTGGCAGCGCCGCACCATGGCGCCGCTCTTCCGCCATCAGGAGATTCTGGCCTATGTGCCGGAAATGTCGATAGCCGCGGACGGACTGGTTTCCGAATGGCGGCGCGGCGGGGCCGCGGTCCGCGCCGTGGACGCGGACATGATCGATGTCACGTTCGACGTAATCGCGCGCACGATGCTGGCGGGCGGGGTGCCGGCCGAGGCGGAACTGATCAAGCGGGAAGGCACGATCTTTTTGGCGAACAGCTCTTGGGAGCTCGCTTGGGCACTTATGAAATTTCCAATGTGGCTGCCACATCCCGCTACTTTTGCCAGGAAGCGGGCGGCGCGGCGTCTGAGAGGCGCGGTCGGCAATATTGTTGCGCGCCGCCGCGCCGAGGGTGAAAGCGGAAATGACCTGCTCGGGCGACTACTTGCATCACGCAATCCCGAGAACGGCGCGCCCATGGGCGACGAGGACGTTATCAGCAACGTGCTGACGCTACTCGAAGCCGGCCATGAGACGACGGCTCGGGCTCTCACTTGGGCGCTCTATCTCATGGCACGCGCGCCGGACTGGCAGGAGCAGGTGCGCGCGGAAGTCCTGTCCGTTGCCGGCAATGGGCGGATCGAAGCTGCGCATGTCCCGCGCCTTGCCCTCACCGATCGGGTCATGAAGGAGGCCATGCGCCTCTATCCGCCGGCACCGGTGATCGTGCGGATGGCGACAACAGAAATGAAGATTGGCGATGCCACGATCCGCCCGCACACGCAGATCGTGATCCCGATCTATGCCATTCATCGCCATCGCAAGCTTTGGGAAGACCCGGACCGCTTCGATCCCGATCGCTTTCTTCCCGAGCGCGAGAAGGCATTGCCACGCACACAGTACATGCCGTTCGGTGCGGGCCCGCGCATCTGCCTCGGCATGTCCTTCGCACAAGTCGAGGCGGTCGTGCTGTTCGCAACGTTCGTTCGCGCTGCGCGCTTCGACTGGGATGGTCATCATGAGCCCGAGCCCGTAAGCCGCGTCACGTTGAGGCCCAAGGGCGGTATGCCGCTTAGAGTCGAGCCTATCAGCTGAGGTTAAGCCTGCCGGTAGCCTCAGCTCCCGGCCTTGAGATCGGCTGGTGAGATCAGCACCGAGAAGGCCTCGCACCAGATGATGACGCTGGCGTACTTGCTGATGTCGGTGCCTGCAGGGATCGCGTAGCGCTGACTGCCCTTGAAGGCTCTGAGGCGTCCGAGATCCACGAACATCTCACCCTTGAGATCGCCGTTGCGGCGGACTTCGGTCCTGGGAACGAGATAGACGTGGTACTTGGGACCAGGCCCTACCTCGAAGCTCTCCTCCAGAAACACACTATCGCGCCGCACGCTGACGGCGCCCTTGCCCCAGTGCACAGGATCCGAGGGATCGGCGTGGATGAACGTCCCGCGCGCGATGACAGGCGCAGCCGTGTCGATCTGGGTGAGCGTTTCTGCAGCGGGCGGCGGTGGGAAGATATAGGGAAAGAAGAAGATGCCAGCCGCAAAGCCGAACGCCGTGCCGAGCACGCCGCCGAGCAGAAACCCGATCAGCCATCGTTTCACTTCCGTGTCTCCCTCGCCATGATACGAGTGCGAAGCTAGATCATCGAGAAGCCGCGCGCCACGCGTGCTGATCGGGTACCATGCTCACCAAATATCACTTCTGTGCGAGACTGAAATGCCCCCGAGCGAGCCCTCTCTGACCATCGGCATCGAGGAGGAGTATCACCTCGTCGACGTGCGCACGCGCGCGCTCGCTACTGAAGCGCCCCCGGATTTCATCGCCGAGTGTGAGCGCGTGCTCGGTCCTCAGGTCTCGCCTGAATTCCTGCGCTCGCAGATCGAGGTTGGTACGCGGCCGTGCCGGACGCTTGGTGAAGCCCGTGATGACCTGAGGCGCCTCCGCGCCGGCATCGTGTCGAGTGCAGCGCATCACGGCCTCGCGCCGATCGCGGCTTCGACGCATCCCTTCGCCCGCGCAGGTCAGGCGCCTCACACGGATCGCGAGCGGTATCACGCGCTGGCTCGCGATCTCGCCGGTGTCGGCCGCCGCCTGCTCATTTCGGGGATGCACGTCCACATCGGCATCGAGGACGACGAGCAGCGCATCGACCTCATGAACCAGCTGCGCTACTTCCTGCCGCACCTGCTGGTGCTGACGACCTCGTCGCCCTTCTGGGAGGGAGAAGATACGGGGCTCAAGAGCTGGCGACTGGCCATCTTCCGCGAGCTGCCGCGCACGGGCCTGCCGGGGCGTTTCAACAGCTGGGACGAGTATCGCCAGACGGTCGACGTGCTGGTGCGCGGCAAGGTCATGGAGGATGCCTCGAAGATCTGGTGGGACCTGCGTCCCTCCGCGCGTTTCCAGACGCTCGAGATGCGGATCACCGATATCTGCACGTCGAGCGAGGATGCGGTGACGGTCGCCGCCCTCTTCGTGTGCATTGCGCGGATGCTGCATCGCCTGCGCCGCAACAACCAGAGCTGGCGCGGCTATCCGGTCTTTCTGCTCGAGGAGAACCGCTGGCGGGCGCAGCGCTACGGCCTCCAGGGTTCGCTCTTCGACTTCGGGCGCGGCGAGCTCGTGGCCTATGCCGATCTGCTCGAGGAGATCCTGACGCTCATCCATGAGGATGCCGTGGCACTCGGCTGCCTCGACGAGGTGCTGGGCGCGCGGCGCATCCTGGCCGAGGGTACGAGCGCGGATCGTCAGCTCGCGTGCTTCGCGCGGGCCCTCGCTGCGGGAGCCAGCCGGCAGGAGGCTCTCGAGGTTGTAGTCGATCAACTTGTCGTGGAGACGAGCTGCGGCCTGTGACAGATTCTTGACGAATTGTCATGGAAGCCATAACCACTTGGACTTGCTGTCCAAGAGGCATTGCTCATGCTTGCACTCAAGGATGCGGAAGTCGTTGCTGCGGGCAGCACGCGCAACGTCTACCGCCATCCCGACGACCCGGCTCTGCTGGTCAAGGTAATCCGTCCCGCCGCCATCGAGGAGCGGTTCGGGAGCGGTGCGCCTTGGTACAAGTACAAGCGCCGCCGCTACCGGCACCTCATAGCCTACCTGCGCGAAATCCGTGAACAGATCGCTGTCCATGCCATGGGTGGCCACTACCCGTCCTATCTTCAGAAGATCGTCGGGATCGTAGAAACCGACATGGGTATGGGCTTTGCCGTCGAAGCCGTTCGCGGGCGAGACGGAAACTTTGCCCCGACCGTGGCGGAGCTCATCCAGCAGGGACGATTCGACCGGCCCCTTCAGGAAAAGCTCGATCGCTTTCTCGATGATCTCGTGGCCTCTCCCGTGATCGTTGCCGATCTCCACCTCTCCAATGTCGTGCTCGGCTATACGCCCGAGCACGGAGAGCACTTCGTGCTCATCGACGGCATCGGATTCAAGAACGTCATTCCGCTCGAACGGATGAGCGCGTACCTCAATCGCTGGGGCAAGATACGCAAGGCGAGCTTTTTCCGCGCCACGGTCGCGGCACGGATTGTCAGGGCGGCTGCGAGCCCTCAACTCGCCCCGCGGACGCCGGTACAACTGGTGCCGCCGCGCCACAGCTGAGGCTACCACTGCGAGGCCCTAGTCATTTTCTTGTTTTTGGGCGAAGAATTCGGCGGCTGGCGACGGAACTACGGGCGATCTGGCGCGAATTCGTTCGGGCGTACTGTTTTCATTGGCGCCCGGGGCAGCTAAAATTGCCGGATGTTCATCCTTTTGTTGACTTGCTGTTGTAGCCTCCAGAGCACGACAGTCGGACGGCACTGCGCTCCCTGGGCATGGATTGAGAGACGATGCAGAGATGCGTTCGGCACCGGATGAGTGAGCGCGCGATGTTGGCGCTCGGTGCGCTGCTGATTGCCGTGTCGCTCTCGGCCTGCGATCGGCCGCAAGCTCAGAGCAAGAGCAGTCCAGCTGCAGCGCCCCCGCCGGGCGTCACGACGAGCCAGCCTGTCGTCAGCGAGATCGTCGAGTGGGACGAGTACACGGGCCGCTTCGAGGCCGTCGCAAGCGTCGAGGTGCGCGCGCGCGTCTCCGGGTACGTCGACAAGATCGCCTTCGTTGACGGGCAGCCGGTGAAGAAGGGCGATCTGCTCTTCGTCATCGACCCGCGGCCCTTCGAGCGCGCGGTCGCGCAGGCACAGGCCGAACTCGAGCAGGCGCGCACGAGATCGCAGAATACAGCGCTCGATGTTGAGCGCGGTCGCCCGCTCCTCGAGCGCAAGATCATGTCGGAGAAGGTGTTCGACGATCGTGCGAACCTGCAGCGTGAGGCGGAGTCGGCGGTAAAGGTTGCGGAAGCCAAGGTCGCGACGGCGGAGCTCGAACTCGCCTTTACCCGCATCACGGCGCCGATCGATGGCCGCATCAGCCGCGCCACCGTGAGCCTCGGAAGCTGGATCTCGGCCGGTGGTGCAGCCAACGCGACACTGCTGACGCTGATCGTGACGCAGGATCCGATCCACATCTACTTCGACATCAGCGAGAACAACTACATAAAGTACAAACGTCTCGCGGAGCGCGGTGCGCTAGCGGGCAACGATCGCGCGGGCGCCGAGGTCGGCGTCGCACTTCCCGATGAGACCACTTTTGCCCATCGCGGACGGCTCGACTTCATCGACAATCGCCTCGATCCCGGCACCGCGACCATGCGCGCACGCGCCATCCTCGCCAATGCCGACCAGATGTTCTCGCCGGGCATGTTCGCGCGCGTCCGGCTCGCAGGCACGCCACTCCAGTCGACCGTCTTGCTCCCCGATGCCGCCATCGGCACGGACCAGGCCAACAAGTTCGTGCTCGTCGTCGCCGACGACGGTATGGTTTCGCGTCGCGTCGTCCGGCTCGGTCCGCTCTACCAGGGCCTCCGCGTCATCCGCAGCGGTGTCGAAGCCCAGGACTGGGTGGTGACGAGCGGTCTCCAGCGGGCGCGGCCGGGTCAGAAGGTGACGGCCAACCGCGAGGTGCTGCGCCTTTCCGAGGCTCGCCAAGGAACCGCCGGCGGCCTCTCAGTCAACCGCTAGGTTTCTACATGGCGACGAGCCCTGGTGCTGCAGCAGGGCAGGATCACGCCTGCAGCATTCGACCTTGACAGGGATGGTCCGCCGGCTCGCTTATTGAACGAGCCACCAAAAGCCTAGTTTCAGGGACCGAACGCTCTCATGACAACTCCCCGCCTGTTCACGCCGCTCGCGGTTCGCGATGTGACGTTCAAGAATCGTGTGGTCATCGCGCCAATGGCGACCTATTCCGCGGTCGAAGGCGTCGTGCAGGATTGGCATCTCGCGCATTACGGCCGCTTTGCGTTGGGTGGTGCAGGCTGTGTTGTGGTCGAGGCCACGGCGGTCACGGACCAAGGCCGCATCACGAATGGCGATGTTGGCATCTGGTCGTCCGAGCACGCGAAAGCCCTGAGCCGCGTCGCGAAATTCATGAAGCAGCAGGGTGCGATCCCAGCGATCCAGCTTGCGCATGCCGGTCGCAAGGGCTCCATGCAGCGGCCCTGGCACGGCAATGGTCCGCTGACGGCAGAGGACCTTGCACGGGGCGACAGGACCTGGCCGATCGTGTCGGCGGTGGCCGAGCCCATGGCGCCGGGCTATATCGTGCCTCAGGCGCTCAGCGTTGCCGACATCTCCAAACTCGTCGGGGATTGGGCTGCTGCCGCCGAGCGTGCCGTCGGTGCCGGCTTCGAGATGATTGAGATCCACAATGCGCACGGCTATCTTGCGCATCAATTCCTCTCGCCCCTCGCGAACAAGCGCAATGACGCCTATGGCGGCGACTTCGCGGGCCGCACGCGCTTTCCCTTGGAGATCGCGGAGGCCGTTCGCAAGGTCCTCCCCAAGGGCATGCCGCTCTTCCTCCGCGTGTCGGCCGTCGACGGCATGGAAGGCGGCTGGACCATGGACGATACCGTCGCCTATGCGAAGGCGCTCAAGGAGCGTGGCGTCGATGTGATCGACTGCTCGTCCGGCGGCCTCATCGGCTCAGCAACGGCGGCGCGCGTCAAGCGCTCGTGGGGCTTCCAGGTGCCTTACGCCGAGCGCGTCCGTCGCGAGGCCGGGCTCATGTCCATGGCCGTCGGTCTGATCGTCGAGCCGGCCCACGCCGAGGACATTCTGCAGAAGGAGCAGGCGGACTTCATCGCCATCGCGCGCGAGGCACTTGTCAATCCCTGCTGGCCGCAAATGGCGGAGATCGCGCTCGGCCGGTCGATGAAAGATGCGCTCGAAGATTGGACGGTGCAGTACGCGTGGTGGCTCAAACTGCGCGAGCGGACGATTGCCGATATCCGCGCCGACGAGGCGCGGTAGGCTTGGCATTACATGAGGCAGAACACGCTCGTGTGATGATCGAGAAATTCGCCGAATATCGCGGCACGGTGTCGAGCGAATTTCTCGATTTGAATCACACGAGCAAGCTTATGACTCTAGTGTCCCTTGTGATTCCGAAGTTCGCTCGGGACGCCAGCATCTACGTTAGGCGAACTTCGGAATCGGGACACTAGGGAGGCGCAAAGCCAATGAAGCTGATGATGTTCAAGAAGGGCAATGGGGTCGCGCTGGGCGTCGTCGAGGGCGACAGCGTGATCGAGGTCGGATCCGGTGGCGGCAATCTCTATGATGTCATTGCTGGCGGGCCTGCCGCTCTCCAGGCCGTCAAGGCCGCGGCCGCCAAAGGCACCAAGCTGCCGCTCTCGTCTGTCAAGCCGGCGCTCCCGATCGCGCGTCCGGGCAAGTTTCTCTGCGTCGGCCTGAACTACGCGTTGCACGCTGCCGAGGGCGGCCACGCGACGCCGACTTACCCGGCGCTCTTCCCGCGGTTCCACTCCTCGCTCGTCGCCGCGGGCGAGCCGGTCATCCGGCCGAAGGAGTCCATCCAGCTCGACTACGAGTGCGAGCTGACGATCGTGATCGGCAAGGGCGGTCGCCACATCCCCGAGAGCAAGGCGCTTGAGCACGTCTTCGGGTATACACTGTTCAATGACGTGTCCGTGCGCGACTTCCAGCGCAAGGGAGCGCAGTGGACGCCCGGCAAGAACTTCGATGGGACCGGGCCGCTCGGTCCTGTGGTCGTCACGCCGGATGAACTGCCGCCCGGGGCCTCCGGTCTGCGGATTCGCACCCGGGTCAACGGCGAGACCATGCAGGACAGCAATACGTCCGACATGATCTTCTCGACGGCAAAGATCATCTCCATCATCTCCGAGTTCATGACCCTCGAGCCGGGCGATCTCATCGCGACGGGCACGCCCTCGGGCGTCGCGCATGCGCGGAAGCCGCCAGCCTGGATGAAGGCAGGCGACAAGGTCGAGGTCGAAGTCGAAAGAATCGGTATCCTGGCCAACCCGATCGTCGATGCGGCGTAGGCCGCGTTTCGGGGGGGCTGTCAACACCTCGTGCTATCCGTCCGGAACATGCGACCTGCGGCACATCAGGCCTAGCATACCGCGGCGCACCACGCTAAAGAGTGCGGCGACCGTGTGGCGCGCCGCACGCCCCGCCTGATTCCTCGCGCAGAAACGGGACGCGAATGCCTAAGAAGCTGATCATCGACGGGACCGAGATCGAGGTCGAGGACGGGATCACTCTTCTTCAGGCATGTGAGCAGGCAGGGATCGAGATCCCCCGCTTCTGCTATCACGAGCGCCTGTCCATCGCCGGCAACTGCCGCATGTGCCTCGTCGAGGTCGCGGGCATGCCGAAGCCGCAGGCTTCATGCGCGCTCGGCGTCAACGATTTGCCGCCGAACCGCGATGGCAGCCCCAAGGTCATCAACACCCGCTCGCCCATGGTCAAGAAGGCGCGCGAGGGTGTGATGGAGTTCCTGCTGATCAACCACCCGCTGGATTGCCCGATCTGCGACCAGGGCGGTGAATGCGACCTGCAGGACCAGGCCATGGCCTTCGGCAAGGGCGGCACGCGCTATCACGAGAACAAGCGCGCCGTCGACGAGAAGTACCTGGGGCCGCTCATCAAAACGATGATGACGCGATGTATCCAGTGTACGCGCTGCGTGCGCTTCATGACCGAGGTCGCGGGCGTCGAGGAGCTTGGCGCTATCGGCCGCGGTGAGGATATGGAGATCACGACATACCTCGAGCAGGGGATGATGTCGGAGCTCTCGGCGAATGTCGTCGACCTCTGTCCGGTCGGCGCCCTCACGCATCGGCCCTGGGCCTTCAACGCGCGGCCCTGGGAGATGCGCAAAACCGAATCGATCGACGTCATGGACGCGCTCGGCGCTGCCATCCGCGTCGACACCCGTGGCCGCGAGGTGATGCGCATTCTGCCGCGCAACAACGACGCGGTGAACGAGGAGTGGATCACCGACAAGACGCGACACATCGCCGACGGGCTCCGCACCCAGCGTCTTGACCAGCCCTATGTACGCCGCAACGGCCGCCTGGAGCCCGCGACCTGGAGCGAGGCGCTCGATCTCGTCGCGAAGAAGCTCACGGGCACTGCAGCTGAGAGGATCGGCGCCATTGCCGGCGATCTCTGTGGCGCGGAGGAAATGTTCGCGCTGAAGTCCCTTCTCGCGGCGCGCGGGGTTGCAAACCTCGACTGTCGCCAGGACGGCGCCAAGCTCGATCCGGCGCTCGGGCGCGCGAGCTATCTCTTCAATTCGACGATCGAAGGCATCGAGCAGGCGGACGCTATCCTGCTCGTCGGGACGAACCCGCGCCTCGAGTCGGCCGTACTCAACGGGCGCATTCGCAAGCGCTGGCGCCAGGGCGGCGTCAGCATCGGGCTCGTCGGCGCGGCTGCCGATCTGACCTATGGCGCTGACCATCTCGGGACGGGCACCGACACGCTCGTCGAGATCGCTGAGGGCAAGAGTGCCTTCTCCGGTGTCCTGCGCCAGGCGCAGCATCCTATGGTCATCGTCGGCATGGGCGCGGCGGCCCGTCCTGATGGTGCCGCCGTCCTCGCGCTTGCCGCTAAGATCGTGCGCGACGCCATGGCCGGCAAGGACGCGGGCTGGAATGGCTTCAATGTGCTGCACATGGCGGCGGCGCGCGTTGCCGGGCTGGATCTCGGCTTCGTGCCGGGCAAGGGCGGGCTCGACGTCGCAGGCATGATGGCTGCGGCCGGCGAGGGCCGCCTCGACGTGCTCTACCTGCTCGGTGCCGACGAGATCGACATGAACCGCCTCGGCAAGGCGTTCGTAATCTACCAGGGCAGCCACGGCGATGCTGGCGCCCATCGCGCCGACGTGATCCTGCCCGGCGCTGCCTACACCGAGAAGGACGCCACCTACGTCAATCTCGAGGGCCGCGCGCAGATGACGGCAAAAGCCGCCTTCGCGCCGGGCGAGGCTCGTGAGGATTGGACGATCCTCCGCCAACTCTCGGCGCTCATGAATGCGACGCTGCCCTTCGACGACATGCGCCAGTTGCGCGCGCTGATGTTCAAGTCGGCGCCGATGCTCGCCGCGCTCGATACGGTCTCGCCGGCTGATGCGGCAGGCGTCGGGCGCCTCGCCGAGCGGGCGGGGAAACTCGACACGGCGCCATTCACGTCGCCGGTGCGCGACTTCTACATGACCAACCCGATTGCCCGCGCCTCGGCGGTGATGGCGGAGCTCTCGATCATCAAGGCGGGCAGCGGTCGCATTCGCGCGGCGGCAGAGTGAGGCAGACCAGCACGCATGTTTCCGACAACCTTTGAAACCTGGTGGGACTACGCGCTCTGGCTGGCGCTGATGGTGGGCGCGAGCGTGCTGCTGCTCGCCTCGCTGCTGATCATCATCGCCTTCCTGCTGCTCATGGACCGTAAGGTCTGGGCGGCGGTACAGCTTCGCCGCGGCCCCAATGTTGTCGGTCCGTTCGGTCTGCTGCAGTCCTTTGCCGATCTTCTGAAGTTCGTGCTCAAGGAGCCGGTGATCCCGGCGGGCGCCGACAAGGGCGTGTTCCTGCTGGCGCCTCTGGTGACGTCGGTGCTGGCGCTCGCGGCCTGGGCCGTGATCCCGATCGGCAGCGGCATCGTCATTTCCGACCTCAATGTCGGCATCCTCTACCTGTTCGCGATCTCCTCGCTCGGCGTGTACGGCATCATCATGGGTGGCTGGGCGTCGAACTCGAAGTATCCGTTTCTCGGATCGCTGCGCTCGGCGGCGCAGATGGTGTCCTACGAGGTCTCGATCGGCTTCGTGATCATCACGGTGCTGCTGCTGGTCGGCTCGCTCAACATGAGCGCGATCGTGATGTCGCAGAAGACCGGCATCGGCACGAGCCTCGGGCTCCCGAGCTCGTTCCTCGACTGGAACTGGCTCGTCCTCTTCCCGATGTTCGTCGTGTTCTTCATCTCGGCTCTGGCCGAGACGAACCGGCCCCCCTTCGACCTGCCGGAAGCGGAATCGGAACTCGTTGCCGGCTTCATGGTTGAGTATTCATCGACGCCATATTTGCTGTTCATGCTCGGCGAGTACGTGGCGATCGTGACCATGTGCGCGCTGACCACGATCATGTTCATGGGCGGTTGGCTGCCGCCAATTGACCATTGGCTGATCAATTGGATCCCGGGTCCGATCTGGTTCCTGCTCAAGGTCACGTTTGTCTTCTTCATGTTCGCGATGGTGAAGGCCATGGTGCCGCGCTATCGCTACGACCAGCTCATGCGGCTCGGCTGGAAGGTCTTCCTGCCGCTCTCGCTTGCGATGGTCGTGGCGGTCGCCGCTATCCTCCACTTCGGAGGGCTCGCACCTTGAGCCGGACAATCGCGCACGCAAAACCTCAACGAGGCCGCTCATGAGCGTAGCCCAAGGCGTCAAATCCCTCTTCCTGAAGGAGTTCGTTTCGGCGTTCTTCCTGGCGATGCGCTACTTCTTCGCGCCCAAGAAGACGCTGAACTATCCCTTCGAGAAAGGGCCTCTTAGTCCGCGCTTCCGCGGCGAGCACGCGCTCCGCCGCTATCCCAATGGCGAGGAGCGCTGCATTGCCTGCAAGCTCTGCGAGGCCATTTGCCCGGCGCAGGCCATCACCATCGAAGCCGGCCCGCGCCGCAATGACGGCACGCGGCGCACGACCCGCTACGATATCGACATGGTGAAGTGCATCTACTGCGGCCTGTGCCAGGAGGCCTGCCCGGTCGATGCCATCGTCGAGGGACCGAACTTCGAGTTCGCCGCCGAGACGCGTGAGGAGCTCTACTACGACAAGGCGCGCCTGCTCGCGAACGGCGATCGTTGGGAGCGTGAGATCGCGAAGAATCTGGCGCTCGACGCGCGCTATCGCTGACGTGGGGCGCCGGCTCGGCCGGCTGAAGGATTGAAGCGAGGAATGAGGACCGGCGGATGGCTTTGACGGCGCTCTTCTTCTACCTGTTCGCTGCGGTGACGGTGATGTCCGGGCTCCTGGTCATCGTCGCGCGCAATCCCGTGCACGCCGTGCTCTGGCTGATCCTGGCGTTCTTCAATGCGGCAGGGCTTTTCGTGCTGCTCGGGGCCGAGTTCCTGGCGATGATCCTCGTCGTCGTCTACGTCGGCGCGGTCGCGGTGCTGTTCCTGTTCGTCGTCATGATGCTCGACGTCGATTTTGCCTCGCTGCGCGCCGGCTTCATCCGTCATGCCTCTGTTGGAGCCCTGGTCGGACTAGTGCTGCTTGTCGAGCTCATCATGGTGCTCGGGACCCGGGTGCTTACCGGCGCAGGCGTCGGTGCCGGTGCGGTCAAGACGGCCGTGACTGATCCGAACCTCACGAACACCGAGGCCATCGGGCGGCTGCTCTATACGCAGTACGTGTACTTCTTCCAGGCGGCAGGTCTCATCCTGCTTGTCGCCATGATCGGCGCGATCGTGCTAACGCTGCGCCACAAGGAAGGTGTGCGCCGCCAGTCGATCTCGGTTCAGAACGCGCGCACACCCGCCATGGCCGTCGAGGTCGTGAAGCTGGCGCCTGGACAAGTGATCGTTCCGAGCGGGGAGCGGCGCGGATGAATAACGGCTTCGACCATCAGGACGACAGCTCGAATGTCATTTCGCTGGCCGGCGCCCGCAAGCAGGCCAAGGCCGCGGCGAAAGCTGGCAAGAGCGCGGCACGTGGTCCCGGCGAGCGGCCGCCTTCTGCCGGTCAGTGGTTGACGAGCGCGCTGCTCGTGGTGCTCGCGATCGGCGGGGTATTCGCGCTGGCGGTGCCGCTGCTCCGCGCGGCCGGCATTGTGTGGGGCTGAGGGAGCACCATGGATATCGGGCTCGGACATTATCTCGCGGTGGCAGCGTGCCTGTTCACGCTCGGCATCTTCGGCATCTTCCTCAACCGCAAGAACGTGATCGTCATCCTGATGTCCGTCGAGCTCATGCTGCTCGCCGTGAACATCAACCTCGTTGCCTTCTCGAGCTTCCTCGGCAATCTCACCGGCCAGATATTCGCGCTGTTCGTGCTGACGGTTGCGGCCGCCGAAGCGGCGATCGGACTTGCGATCGTGGTCGTCTATTTCCGCAACCGCGGCACTATCGCGGTCGAAGACATCAACCTGATGAAGGGGTAGGGCTGCTGCGCACGCGCGCGGCGCCTTCGGGACCAACGCATGATCTACCAGGCCATTGTCTTCCTCCCTCTCCTCGGCGCCCTGATCGCCGGCTTCTTCGGCCGCGTGATCGGACCGCGACCGGCCGAGCTGATCACCTCCGGGTTTCTGGTGGTGGCAGCAGTGCTCTCGTGGATCGCCTTCTGGCAGGTCGGCATCGGGCATGCGACCGATAAGATCACGATCATGCGCTGGGTTTCCTCCGGCGAGCTCGATGTGTCTTGGGCCATCCGCGTCGATACGCTGACGGCGGTCATGCTCGTCGTGGTCACGACAGTGTCGGCGCTCGTGCACATCTATTCGATCGGCTACATGCACGAGGATCCGCATCGCCAGCGCTTCTTCGCCTATCTCTCGCTCTTCACGTTCGCCATGCTCATGCTGGTGACGGCGGACAACTTCCTGCAAATGTTCTTCGGCTGGGAGGGCGTCGGCCTCGCTTCCTATTTGCTGATCGGCTTCTGGTACCAGAAGCCTGAGGCCAACGCGGCAGCGATCAAGGCCTTCGTCGTCAACCGCGTGGGCGACTTCGGCTTTGCGCTCGGCGTGTTCGGCGTCTTCTTCGTGTTCCAGACGATCAGCTTCGATGCCGTGTTCGCGGCGGCGCCGCAGCAGGTCGGCAAGACCATGAACTTCCTCGGCTACGAGGTCGACATTCTGACGACGCTTTGCCTGCTGCTCTTCGTTGGCGCCATGGGCAAGTCAGCGCAGTTCCTGCTCCACACTTGGCTTCCGGATGCCATGGAAGGCCCGACGCCGGTCTCGGCGCTGATCCACGCCGCGACCATGGTGACGGCCGGCGTGTTCATGGTGGCCCGCCTGTCGCCGCTGTTCGAGTACGCACCCGTCGCGCTGCAGGTCGTGACGCTCGTCGGCGCCGTGACGGCGTTCTTCGCAGCGACCGTCGGCCTCGTGCAGAACGACATCAAGCGCGTCATCGCCTACTCGACCTGCTCGCAGCTCGGCTACATGTTCGCCGCGATCGGTGTCGGCGCCTATTCGGCCGGCATCTTCCACCTCTTCACGCACGCCTTCTTCAAGGCCCTCCTATTCCTCGGTGCCGGCTCGGTCATCCACGCCATGCATCACGAGCAGGACATGCGCCACATGGGCGGCCTGCGCTCCAAGATCCCGATCACCTGGGCCATGATGCTGATCGGCACGCTGGCGCTGACCGGCGTCGGCATTCCTTTCGTTGCGGGCTTTGCCGGCTTCCACTCCAAGGACGTGATCGTGGAAGCGGCCTATGCCGGCCACACGCCCTACAACTATGCCTTCTGGCTGCTGGTGATCGCGGCGTTCATGACGTCGTTCTACTCATGGCGTCTCATGTTCATGACTTTCTACGGCCGCACGCGCGCGGACCATCACACGTACGAGCACGCGCACGAGAGTCCCTATGTCATGCTCGTACCGCTCTTCGTGCTGGCCGCGGGCGCGATCTTCGCCGGCTTCCTGTTCAAGGGCATGTTCGTCGGTGATGGCTACAAGGAATTCTGGGGCAAGGCCATCTTCGAAGGGCCGAACAGCCACATTATGCACGCCATCCACGAGGTGCCGGCGTGGGTCGTGATGTCGCCGTTCTTCGCAATGCTCGGAGGCTTCGCGCTCTCCTACCTCTACTACATTCATTCGCCGTGGCTGCCCGAGGCTACGGCGAACGCCTTCCGCCCGCTTTATCTGTTCCTGCTCAACAAGTGGTACTTCGACGAGCTCTATGACCGCATCTTCGTCAGGCCCACCTTCGCTGTCGCCAGGTTCCTCTGGAAGAAGGGCGATGGCGCGGTGATCGACGGTGCCATCGACGGCACGGCGAACCGCGTTCTCGTCACGGCCAACAGCGTCGCGAAGCTGCAGACGGGCTACATCTACCACTATGCCTTCGCCATGCTGATCGGCCTTGCCGCCATCATCACGTGGTTCATGTTCCGCCGGGGAGGCGTGTAATGAACCTCGCCGGCAACAGCCTCCTCTCAGTCGTCACGTTCCTTCCGGCAACGGTCGCGATCTTCATGTGCTTCCTCAATTCGGAAGCCAAGCAGAACGCGCGCTGGATCGCGCTCTGGACGACGCTCTTCACGTTCGCGCTCTCGCTGCTCATCTGGATCAACTTCGATCCGGCCAACCCGGACTTCCAGTTCGTCGAGGAGCGCGCCTGGCTCGGTCCCATCAAGTACAAGATGGGTGTCGACGGCATTTCCATGCTGTTCGTCGTGCTGACGGCCTTCGTCATGCCGCTCTGCATTTTGGCAAGCTGGGAGTCGGTTGAGGATCGCGTCAAGGAGTACATGATCGCGTTCCTGGTGCTCGAGACGCTGATGATCGGCGTTTTCTGCGCGCTGGACCTCGTGCTCTTCTACATCTTCTTCGAAGCCGGCCTCATTCCGATGTTCATCATCATCGGCGTGTGGGGCGGCGCGCGCCGTGTGTACGCGAGCTTCAAGTTCTTCCTCTATACGCTGCTCGGCTCGGTGCTCATGCTGCTGGCCGTCCTCGCCATGTACTGGCAGGCCGGCACGACCGACATTCCGACGCTGCTGCGGACCGACTTCCCTGTCTCCATGCAGTGGTGGCTGTGGCTCGCCTTCTTCGCTTCCTTCGCGGTGAAGATGCCGATGTGGCCGGTGCACACTTGGCTCCCTGACGCGCACGTCGAGGCGCCTACCGCCGGCTCGGTTATTCTCGCCGCTATCCTGCTGAAGATGGGCGGCTACGGCTTCCTGCGTTTCTCACTGCCGATGTTCCCGGTTGCCTCGGTCGACTTCGCGCCGCTCGTATTCGTGCTGTCGGTAGTGGCGATCATCTACACCTCGCTCGTCGCGCTCGCGCAGGAGGATGTGAAGAAGCTCATCGCCTACTCGTCCGTTGCCCATATGGGCTTCGTTACCATGGGCATTTTCACATTCTCGCAGCAGGGACTGGACGGCGCCATCTTCCAGATGCTCTCGCACGGCTTTGTTTCGGCGGCGCTCTTCTTGTGCGTCGGCGTCGTGTATGACCGCATTCACACGCGCGACATTGCCGCGTATGGCGGTCTCGTCAATCGCATGCCGATCTACGCCTTCTGTTTCATGATCTTCACTATGGCGAACGTCGGCCTGCCGGGTACATCAGGGTTCGTCGGCGAGTTCCTGACGCTGCTCGCGGCCTTCAAGGCCAATACGTGGGTGGCTTTCTTCGCGACGACCGGCGTCATCCTCTCGGCGGCCTACGCGCTCTATCTCTACCGGCGCATGATGTACGGCGTGCTCGAGAAGCCGAAGCTCAAGGCCATTGCGGACATGACGCCGCGTGAGATCGCCGTCATGGCGCCGCTCGTCATCCTGACCATCCTGTTCGGCTTCTATCCGGCGCCAATCCTCGATGTTACCGCGAAATCCGTGAACCGGCTCGTCGAGCGGCATGATGCTGCCGTCAAGAAGGCGCGCGCGGAAAGCGCGACGCGCGTTGTCATCAGCCCTGCAGCGGCGCCGACGCGCTGAGCACACCTGAGAGAGGCTCGCTTTTCAGATGTCCGCCCTCGCTGTCTATGCCCCGCTGCTGCCCGAGGCGATCCTCGCGATTGGCGCCATGGTCCTCCTGATGCTCGGCGTGTTCCGGCCTGACACTCAGGAGGAAGCTGGCCGCATCATGTGGCTCGCCATCGCCGTGCTGCTCGCTGCGGGTTTCGCCGTATTGCAGGGTGCCGGCACCGAGCTTCTTTTCGCGGGTGCCTTCATCGTCGATTCCTTCGCGCGCTTCATGAAGATCGTGGTGCTCGCAGGGGCAGGTGTGGCGCTGATCCTTTCTTTCGACGAGATGGCGGATCGTAAGTCCCTCAAGTTCGAGTTTCCGGTCCTCGTCCTGCTGTCGACGACCGGCATGATGATGATGGTTTCGGCAAACGACCTCATCTCCCTCTATCTCGGTCTCGAGCTGCAGAGCCTTGCGCTCTATGTGGTCGCCGCCTTCCGCCGCGACTCGACGCGCTCGAGCGAGGCGGGCCTCAAGTACTTCGTCCTCGGCGCGCTCTCGTCGGGCATGCTGCTCTATGGCGCCTCGCTGCTCTATGGCTTTGCCGGGGCGACGAGCTTCGAGGCCATTGCCGCCGCGGCACGTGCGCCGGATGCCGGCCGCGACATGCTGCTGATCTTCGGTCTCGTTTTCCTTCTCGTCGGTATTGCCTTCAAGATCTCGGCCGTGCCCTTCCATATGTGGACGCCTGACGTCTACGAGGGCGCGCCGACTCCGGTGACGGCATTCTTCGCCTCTGCGCCCAAGGTTGCGGCCATGGCGCTGTTCATCCGCGTCGTCATCTCGGTATTCGCCGGCATCCAGCCGCAATGGCAGCAGATCGTCGTCTTCCTCGCCATTGCCTCGATGCTGCTCGGGGCCTTCGCCGCCATCCGCCAGACAAGCATCAAGCGGCTGATGGCCTATTCTTCGATCGCCAACATGGGCTATGCGCTGGTCGGCCTCGCGGCTGGCACCGTCGAGGGCGTACAGGGTGTGCTCGTCTACATGGCGATCTATATCGTCATGACGCTCGGCACTTTCGCCGTCATTCTCGCCATGCGCCGCGACGGCGCGCCCATCGAAGAGATCAACGAACTCGCCGGCCTCTCCAAGACCAACCTGCCGATGGCCTTTGCCATGGCCATGTTCATGTTCTCGATGGCCGGCATTCCCCCGCTCGCGGGCTTCTTCGCGAAGTTCTACGTCTTCATGGCCGCGATAAAGGCCGAGCTCTACTCGCTCGCAGTTATAGGCGTGCTCGCGAGCGTCGTCGGTGCCTACTATTACCTGCGCATCGTGAAGCTCATGTTCTTCGACGATGCCCGGGCACCCTTCGAGGCAACCTTGCCCAAGGAGCGCGCCGTGCAGTGGGTGGCGATGGTGCTCATCATTGCCTTTGTCCTGCCGGTCATCTCCGCGCCGCTGGTCGATGCGGCGGCAGCGGCAGCACGTACGCTGTTCTAGGAGTTCTGATGCCGCACCGGCCACCCTCGTATGCATTGCCGCCGGTTGAACTCCTGGATGAGGTCGACTCCACGAACAATGAAGCCCATCGGCGGGCTGCGGCCGGCACCCGCGGTCCTATCTGGATCGCGACGCGCCGCCAGACCGCTGGTAAGGGGCGCTCGGGGCGCACCTGGGTTGAGGCGAGCCATGGCAATGTCGCGGCGACGCTGCTGTTTGTGCCGGGCCATGCGCCGGCACGTTTGCCGGAACTGTCGCTTGTGGCAGGTGTCGCCACCTTCGATGCCGTTGCAGAGTGCCTTGGTGGTTCGGAAGCCGGCCGGGCCGAACTGAAATGGCCGAACGACGTCTTGATCGATGGTGCCAAGGTATCAGGCATCCTTATCGAATCCGGCAATTATGGTGCGGAGACTGTTTCGCTGATCGGGATCGGCATAAATGTGGCGACGGCGCCGAATGTGACTGATCGCGCTGTCACGCACCTTGCCGCGCATGGATTCGCGCGCGACGCCAGCGCGGTTCTCGATCTGCTTGTCGCGCGCATGGCGCACTGGCTTTCCATCTGGTCCGAGGATGACGGCTTCGCCGCAATTCGCACGGCCTGGGGCGCGCGTGCAATTCCGATCGGGCGCTCGCTCGAGATCAAGACGAAAGAGGGGCCGGTTGCGGGCGCGTTCGCCGGCCTTGATACGGACGGCGCGCTGCTGATGGATCTGCCTGCCGCCGGGCGGCGCCGCTTTACATTCGGCGACGTCACCGTGCTGCCGGCCGGCCGGGCCTGAGGAAACGCCATGGCACGCACGCGCTCAGAGAATCCGGGTGGCAGCGAGCTGGTCTTCCTCGCGCTCGGCGGGCTCGGTGAGATCGGCATGAACTGCTATCTCTACGGCCTCGGCCCGGAGAAGTCGCGCCAATGGCTCATGGTCGATCTCGGTATCACCTTTCCCGAGGGCGAGTTCGATCCCGGCGTCGATGTCATCATGCCGGACCTCAAGTTCATCGAGAGTCGCGCCAAGGATCTCTGCGGTCTCGTGCTGACGCACGCGCACGAGGATCATTTCGGCGCGGTCATCGAGCTTTGGCCGCGCATCAAGGTGCCCGTGTACGCGACGCCGTTCACCGCGACGCTGCTCAAGACCAAGCTCGCCGAGCAGACGGGCGGCAAGCTCAAGATCCCGATTCACGAGATCCCGCTCGGCGGGACGTTCGACGTGGGTCCGTTCTCCATCGAGCTGGTCAATCAGGCGCATTCGATCCCGGAACCGAACGGCCTCGCCATCCGCACGCCGCACGGCCTCGTCTATCACACGGGCGATTGGAAGCTCGACAGTGCGCCGGGTGTCGGCCTGCCACCGGATGAAGCGCGTTACAAGGAAATCGGCGAGGAAGGCGTGCTGGCCCTCATCTGCGACTCGACGAACGCAATGCGCGATGGGCGCTCGCCTTCCGAGGAGGATGTCGCGGCCTCGATCGCACGCATCATCAAGCAGGCCGAGCAGTGCGTCATCGTCACGACGTTTGCGTCGAACGTCGCGCGCGTCCTCGCCGTGGCGAATGCCACGCGCGCTGCGGGCCGACGCCTCGTAGTTGCCGGACGTGCGCTCCATCGCATTATTCAGGTGGGTATCGAAACCGGCTATCTGCCGCCGGATTTCATGTATGCCGACCAGCAGCGTTTCAGCGACTATCGCCGCGACGAGGTCGTGGCACTCGTGACGGGCAGCCAAGGCGAGCCGCGCGCCGCGCTCGCGCGCATTGCCGAGAACGCGCGCCCCGAAATCAACATCGCGAAGGGCGATCTCGTCATCTTCTCCTCGCGTACGATTCCGGGCAACGAAAAGAGCGTTGGTCGCATTCAGAATTCGCTCGTCCGTATGGGCGCCGACCTCGTGACGGACAATGAGGCGCTGGTACATGTCACGGGTCATCCGCGGCGAGACGAGCTGAAGCAGCTTTACGGCCTCCTGAAGCCGAGGATGGTCGTGCCCATGCACGGCGAGATGCGCCACCTGGCCGAGCACGCCAAGCTCGCGCGGGCCGCGGGCATCAAAGAGGTGCTGGTTGCAATCAATGGTGAGATGGTGGTGCTGGCGCCGGGTCGGCCTGCAATAGTCGACGAGGTACCGGTCGGGCGCGTCTATCGCGACGGCAATATGCTCATCAACGCCGAGGACATGTGCATTCGCGAGCGGCGCAAGCTGTCGTTCGTCGGTGTGATCGTGGTCTCGCTCGTGCTCTCGCGCAACGGCAAGATGCTCGACGATCCCGAGGTCGTCATGGAGGGCGTGCCGTCCGAGCGTCCGGGCGGCGGCGCCATGGAGGACATGGTCCTCGACGTCATCGAAGGCACGATCGAGAGCATTCCGCCCAAGCGCCGCAACGACGTCGAGATGGTACGCGAGGCAGTACGCCGCGCCGTGCGCGCGTCGGTCGATCAGGTGTGGGGCAAGAAGTCCGTCGTACGTGTCATGGTCTCGATGCTCGATGTGAAGGCGTGAGCGCGACTTCGCGAGCTACCGCACGAATCCCATGCTGCCGCGCGCGTCCGGCTTCGAGCGGCTGATATCACCCATGATTTCGGCGAGGCGCGTCGGGTTCTCCAGCACGCCGAGCACCTCGGCCTGCTTCCTCGCCTTGGCGAAGTCGCCGGGCGTGAGATTGGCGATCCCGGCCGCTTCCGGCGGAATGCGGTCCGAGCCGAAGAAGACCTGCCAAGCGCGGCGCAGGCCCGGCTTGTCGAGATAGCTCAGCACGACTTGGAACGTGAAACGACGCAGCGAGGCACTGTCGACGCGCTCCATGAAGTTGGTCGTGAAGCACACGGGCAGCGGATGATCCTCCATCCACGTCAGCATCTCGTTGACCTGCGTAATTTCCCACGAGCGCGTGGCATCGCGGCGGTCGAGCAGCAGGCTGTCCGCTTCGTCGAAGACGAGCATGGCATTGGCCTCGCGCGATTCCTCGAAGGCATTGGCGATGTGGCGCTCGGTCTCGCCGAGATAGGGGCCGAGAATGTCGGAAGCCCGCTTCTGGATCAGCTCCAGGCCGAGCCGGCGCGCGAGGTGGCGTGCGAAAGCCGACTTGCCGGTGCCAGGCGGCCCTGAGAGACAGATCGAGAAGGATCGCGCCTGCGCGGCAATGAGGCGGTCGGCGAGGGTTGAAAGATCCTGATCCGAGCAGGTCAGCAGCGGATCGTAGTCGGGAATGGTGCCGGCCTTGCGCGCGACGACACCGGAGACGGCGCGGACAATGCCGAGCGCCGCGCGCTCGATGGCTTCGGCGCCACCGCCCGAGAGCTTGGCCGCCTTGAGAGCGTTCTCATAGATCGCCGGCGTCGCATCGAGGCGGCGTGCGAGGGCCTCGGCTTCGCTTCCCGTGAGCTTCAGGTCCATGCGCTCGGCGAGGCGTTCGAGAATGCGCTGGCGCTGTATGGGCGGCGGACGCTTGAGTTCTATGGCGAGCGTCATACGCCGCAGCAGTGCCGGGTCGATGTGCTGAAGCTCGTTCGAGGTCCAGATGATGGGGATCGGGTTCGTCTCGAGAAGGCGGTTCAGGTAGACCTTCGAGCCACCGCGATTGATGAGATGAACGGCGACGTCCTCCATCTCGTCGAAGAGGAGTGCCGTGCGCTCGTGGGCGCCGAGCAAACGTTGCGAGAAGGAAATGTCGGCGAGCCGCTCGGAGCGATTAGCCTCTCCGTCGCGCGAGGCCGCCTCGCCCGCCGCAAAGAGGGCGGCGCCGGCAGCTTGTGACGCGACCTTCGCCAGCTCCGTCTTGCCGGAGCCGGGTGGTCCATAGAGCAGAATGTTGACGCCGCTCGCGCCGCTGTCCAAGGCGCCGCGCAGGACGCCAGCAATAAAATCGCGATCGGCCGTGACGTGCTCGTAGTCCTCCATGGTCACGGACGAGACCAGCGGATCACCGAGGAGCGCATTGCGCATCTCGTCGAACGAGCCGAACGTGCGCTCGAGGCAGGCATTGACGCGCGAGGGGATCGTGAAGCGCGCATCGTAGCCGGCGAGCGTCGTGCTCTGGTCACGCACCTGGAGGAGACCGGCTGCCACCAGCTCGCCGCCGGGCGAGAGCAGCTCCTCGGCCGCCCGTGGATGCACGTCGCAAAGCAGCGAGACAGCGCGTGTCATCGGTCCGCAGTAGTCGGCAGCGGCGTTGGCGAGATACTGCACCTGCTCGAAGCGCGTCGAGCAGGCGAAGAGGCCGAGCAGGCGCCAAGCCGCGTGCGGCAGGCCGAGGGCCTCGACGAGCCGCTCGACGTTCGTCGCCATGGGCTCGGGGCGCGGCGTCTCCTTGGCGGCCCGGTCGAGGCTGACGACGACGGCATCCTTGTGCTTGGTCCAGGCGCGTTCGAACTCGGCGGGTTTGTAGGCCATGTAGCCGCCGAGCGCCTCGACGAGCGCGGGGGGGAGCGGCAGGCTCAGCACATCCGAGCGCTCGTTCAGCCAGACGAGCAGGTTGCGCGCCGAACGCAGCGTCAGGTCCTGCCGAACGAGCAGGCGCGTGAGATAGCGCGCAATAAGACCGCGCTCGATATCGGTAATCATAGAAGACATTGCTTGATTGCCGCCGGCTGCTGGGAAGAGAGTTTCGCGATTAGAGCTACGCTATGGTGCGGGCCGCAAAACGGCAATGTGGTGAATGAAGCCGCAGGACGGTGTGAGGCCAGCGTTGAAGAGCGGTTCGATGGTGGTCCCACTTGCCGGATGGGTAAGTTCCTGCTTGCGCTTGTGCGCTGCACAAGCCATTTCTTGGCCGAACGGGCCCCCCGCCCGCCGATACAACCTTGACGGCAACCCTCACCATGGGCGTCGCATGAGCTACTTCCCTGACCATCTCGCCGACCGCTACAGGCGGTTCAAGCTCCGCAACTTCATTCCTCACCAGGAAGACTACGAACGGCTCGCCAGCCACGGCCAGAACCCTGATGTCATGGTCGTGAGCTGCTGTGACAGCCGAGTCGAACCCGAAGCGGTGTTTAGCGCCATGCCTGGCGAGCTGTTCGTCGTACGCAATGTCGCGAACCTCGTGCCGCCTTACGAAACGGACGGCAAGTACCATGGTGTCAGCGCGGCGCTGGAATTCGCGGTGCTGAACCTCAGGGTGAAGCACATCGTCGTCATCGGGCATTCGGGATGCGGCGGCGTGCGCGCGTGTATCGAGCACGATGCCGCACAGCAAACCGAGGCGGAGTTCATCGCCAACTGGATGTCCATGCTCGATGGGGCGCGGGACCGGCTGCTGGCCGAGAATGCCAGCCAGCCGCTTCCGGTGCTTCGTACCAATCTCGAGCGCGAGGGCGTGAAGGTTTCGCTTGCCAATTTGCGCACGTTCCCGTGCGTGCAGACGCTCGAAGGCAAGGGGCGCCTCAACCTGCACGGTGCGTACTTCGACATTTCGACCGGCCAGCTCTCCGTGCTCAACGAGGCAACCAACGCCTTCGTCCCGCTCTAATCTGATCCCCCTCCACAGTCTGACCATCAACAGCGTTCGAGTGAGTGCGTATGGCTACCTTGCCTGATCTTCCCCAGACCGAAATCGCCATCATCCAGATGACGAATGCTTTCCGCCGCGAGCAGAAGCTCGGAACGCTTTCCTCGAATAAGCAGCTTGCAGCCGCAGCACGCGCCTACGCGGCCTATCTCGCGCGGACGGGAGCGCTTTCGCACTCTGCAGACGGCCGCAGCATGGACACGCGCGTACGGGAGAAAGGTTATCGCTTCTGCTGGCTCGCCGAGAACCTCTCCTGGCGTCGCGATGAAAAGGGCTTCACGACGAGTGCGCTCGCCGGAACCGTGATCACGGGATGGAAGAACTCGCCCGGCCATCGCGCGAACATGGCCTCGCCGAAGGTGACGCAGATCGGCGTAGGTGTCGCCCGGGCTCCGGGTGCAACACCGCAATTCTACTCGGTCCAGATCATGGGCCGGCCGCCAGGCAAAGGCTGTCCCGAGGTGCCCCGCAGGTAGGCCACAATCGCGCCTTTCGCGGGCCATGGCGACCGGCGTATAGTCCGCCCGCTTGTCGCCTAGGAGGCTCGCCCTATGTCCGAAGTTGCCCCCAAGACCCTGGTCCAGCAGCAGTTCGGCGCCAACGCCGCCGCCTACGCGACATCAGTCGTGCACGCCAAGGGCGCGAGCCTCGCCCGGCTCGTCGACCTTGTGAAACCCGGTTCGGATTGGGCGGCGCTCGATGTCGCAACGGGCGCCGGGCATACGGCATTGGCCTTTGCCCCGCACGTGCGTGAGGTGATCGCGAGCGATCTCACGCCCGAGATGCTCGATGAAGCGGCCAAGCTCGCGGCCTCCAAGGGCTACGCCAACATGACGACGGCTGCGGCCGATGCCGAGCGGCTGCCCTTTCCCGATGCGCGCTTCGATCTCGTAACGTGCCGCATTGCGCCGCATCACTTTCCGGACATTCCGGCTTTCCTGCGCGAGAGCCGGCGCGTGCTGAAGCCGGGCGGCACGTTCGCGCTCGTTGATAATGTCTCACCGGACGCCGAGACCACGCCGGGCTTTGCTGCGGCGGAGCTGGCGCAGGCGGCGGATGCCTATAACGCCTTCGAGAAGAAGCGCGATCCCTCGCATGGCCGTGCGCTGACGACGGCCGAATGGACGCGCGATATCGCCGCGGCGGGCCTCCAGATCGTCCATACCGAGCACGCGCCCAAGGCCATGGATTTTGCGACATGGTGCAAGACCATGAAGGTGCCGGAAGCGACCGTCGTCGAATTGCGTGCCATGCTGACGGGCGCGAAGGGTGCGTTCTCAGCCTTCCTCAAGCCGACGTTCGATGGCGACAAGATCGGCTTCACACTCGATGAGTTGATCGCGATTGCGCGAAAGCCTGCCTGATCACTGGAGTACTTGGATGCTGAACTTCTGGGATGCGAGCTGGGCTCTCGACGAGCGCCTGTGCCCTTGTGACGTGTATTTCGCCGAGTACCTGGAAGAGAAAGGTGTGAAAGGCGCCTCGATCTTCCACTTCGGCACGGGCAGCCATCACATTCTGGGCCTCAGGACGGCGGAGAATGGCTCCAACAACGCCGTGCTCGGCATCACTGCATCGCCGGGCGAGTACGACGCGTACATCAAACTCCTCATCGAGAAACCGCGTCTCGGCGCCACGTACAAAGCCTACTTCGGTGATATCTACCAGCTCGATCCGCGTCTGCTGCCGGCGCTCGACTACGTGACAAATTTCCATGCTTGCGAGTTCCGCACGGAGAAGAACGACGCCTATGGCGCGCTGACCGATCTCGAAATGACGCTCATGCTTGCGGATGCGCTGAAACCCTGTGGCGAGATGCACTTCTACACGGGTTCGGACGGCTACAAGAATACGCTTGCGGTGATCGAGGGCTTGAAGAAGGCGCGCGGGTTCACCGAGACGGGCGCGTTCAAGACATTGCGCATTTTCACCAAGCCGCGCTGAACTGCTGAGGACACGTACGTTGAGCAAGTCGAAGTGGCAGCCGAGCACGATCGCCGCGCAAGCTGGTGGTACCGTCGATCCCGTGACGGGCGCGATCGTGCCGCCGATCCAGATGGCCTCGACCTTCGAGCGCGATCCGGACAACGCCTATAGCCGCGGCTACATCTACGCGCGGCCCGATAATCCCAACGTGCGTCAGGCGGAGAGTGTGCTGCAGGCGCTCGAAGGTGCCGCCGCATGCCTGCTTATGGGCTCGGGAATGGCCGCGGCGACAACGGCTTTCCTCGCTCTCGAGCGGCCGGCGCACGTCGTCGCACCCGAGGTCATGTACTGGGCACTTAAGGGCTGGCTTGCGAACACAGCGCCTACGCTCGGCATCGAAGCAACCTTCGTCGATGCCACGAGTCCGGATGCCATTCGCGCCGCCATTCGTCCTGGCAAAACGCGCATGGTGTGGATCGAGACGCCGGCCAATCCGCTCTGGGGCATCAGCGACATCGCCGCGGCTGCCGAAGCGGCGCATCAGGCAGGCGCGCTGCTCGGTGTCGATTCGACGGTGGCAACGCCGGTGCTGAGCCAGCCGATCGCGCTCGGTGCCGATATCGTCATGCACTCGGCGACCAAGTATCTCAACGGTCATTCGGACATCATTGCTGGCGCGCTGTGTTTCGCACGCGAGGATGCGGTTCTCGACCGCGCGAGGAGCCTGCGCTCAGGTCTCGGCGCCGTGCTCTCGCCCTTCGAGGCCTCGCTGTTGCTCCGTGGTATGCGGACGCTGCACGTGCGCGTCGCGCATCAGTCGGCTGCGGCCATGACCATCGCGCGGCATTTCGCAGGTGATCGACGTGTTGCGGAAGTTCTCTATCCGGGGCTGCCGGGGCCTGGGCACAACGTCGCGGCAAAGCAGATGCGCGGCGGTTTCAGCGGGATGCTCTCGATCCGTGTGGCCGGCGGCGACGCCGCAGCCATCGCCGTTGCGGCGCGCGTGAAACTCTGGAAGCGGGCGACATCGCTCGGCGGCGTCGAAAGCCTCGTCGAGCATCGCGCCAGCGTCGAGGGCGCCGGCACACCCTGCCCCCCAGATCTGCTGCGTATGTCCGTCGGCCTCGAGGATCCCGCCGACCTCATAGCCGATCTGGATGCTGCATTGGGCTGACGGGCTCGCGTCTTCGAAGCGACTTCACCCACCCTGCGTGGCGAGCGCCGCCTGGGCGTCGGCGCGGACGCGCTCGACCATGGAGCTGAGACCATTGGAGCGCTGGGCTGTCAGGTGGTCGGAGAGGCCGAGCTCGCCGAAGACCGCGCGAGCGTTGGTGCCGAGCACCTCGTCAGCTGTCTTGCCGGCATAAAGCGTCAGCAGGATCGCGACGAGGCCGCGGACGATATGCGCGTCGCTGTCGCCCTGCATGTCCAGCACGGGCGCACCGGCGCTCCCCTCCGGCCAGCGCGTCGCGAGCCAGACCTGACTGACGCAACCGCGCACCTTGTTCTCGGGCGTGCGTTGGGCCTCCTCGAAGGTCGGGAGCGCGCGGCCGAGCTCGATGACGTAGCGGTACTTGTCCTCCCAGTCATCGAGGAGGGCGAAGTCGGCGCGAATGTCGTCCAGCGTCATGGGTGGCCTGACAGGTTTCGGAATGCTGATGTCCTACACGTGGGGCGCCGGCGGCTCAAGGCAAGTGCGAAGCGAGGGCAGGCGCGGGAACCTTTTGGGCGGGACACGGCTTATTGGCATAGGGAAAAGAAGTGTTGGCCGAAGTGCCGGAGCATGGGTGCGTGCGGGATACTGAACAATTGCTTGATAAAGCAAGGTCCTATGGGTCGCGGGCAAGCCGCTCGACGGCTCGGCGCCATGCAACCGCCGTGTTTCCGTGTGCTGATGGGCCATACGCGATCCCCCCTGTTTAACGAGGGCGCATAGACATGCGAGAAGAGACTTCTCACGAGCTGGAATCGTCCGCGATCCACATGCTCCATCGGGCCAGCCAGGCAGCAGATGAGCTTTTCGCGAGCGAGACTTCCGGCGCCGAGCTGACCCCGCGTCAGTTCGCCGTGCTTGCCGCTCTCGAGGTTCTGGAGAGCGGGAGCCAGACGCAGATCGTCGAGGCGACCGGTATAGATCGATCGACGCTCGCGGATATCGTCAAGCGGCTCGTCAAGCGCGGGTTGCTGAATAGACGCCGCTCGCGTTCGGACGCGCGCGCCTACGTCGTGCGGCTGACGCCCGAGGGCCGTGAGGTTCTCCTGGCGACCAAGCCTGCCGCGCGCCGGGTGGAAGAGCGCCTGCTCCAGCAGCTTCCGGATCTCCGGCGCGATGATCTGCTCGCAGCGCTCGAGGCCATCATCGGCGGCCTCAGCTCGACCTCGGCCTCCAAGGCTGCCTAGAGCATAACCGCTAATGCGGAAGCGCCCGGTCGAGGATGCCGCGGATGTCCGCGCCCTCGATGCCTTGTCCGTAGAGCTGTCGTGGGGCACCGTCTATGCGCGTTGCGATGAAGGCATCGGCGACCGCGGGCGGGGCGCACGTGCGCAGAAGCGTCGCCGCGGCAAGGACGGCCAAAGCCTCCGATATCTGACGTCCACGAGCCTCGATCGATTGCGGATCGCTAAGCCAGTTCCGAATGCGGGCGCACGCGCCGGACAGCGTGGCATCGCCCACCGAGGCGGCGGCGATCTCGTCGAGTACATGGGCTAGGGTATCAGGCTCGCGCTGGACGACGCGCAACATATCGAGCGCCATGACATTGCCTGAGCCCTCCCAGATCGCATTGACCGGCACTTCGCGGTAGATGCGGGCCAGCAGGCCGTCCTCTACATAGCCGTTGCCGCCGAGGCACTCCATGGCCTCGTACACGAGCGCCGGTGCGAGCTTGCACACCCATAGCTTTGTCACCGGCGTCATCAGCCGCACCCAGGCGCGCTGACGCGCATCGCGCGGCGCCTCATCCACGGCGTGCGCCAGCCGGAAGGAAAGGGTTATTGCGGCCTCGACGTCGAGCGCAATGTCCGCAAGCACCATGGCCATCAGGGGCTGATCTACAAGGTGCCGCTGGAAGACGGTGCGATGGCGCGCGTGGTGGATCGCATTGGCGAGCGCGAGGCGCATCAGCCCCGCAGAAGAGACCGCGCAATCGAGTCGGGTCGCCGTGACCATCTCGATAATCGCTGGCACGCCACGGCCTTCTTCGCCGACGAGCCAGCCTTCGGCTCCTTCGAACTCCACTTCCGATGAGGCATTCGAGCGATTGCCCAGCTTGTCCTTCAGGCGCTGGAAGTGAAGTGCGTTGACTGCGCCGTCGGCCAGGAAGCGAGGCACGAGGAAGCAGGAAAGACCGCCCGGTGCCTGCGCGAGGACGAGGAAGGCATCGCTCATCGGCGCCGACATGAACCACTTGTGTCCGATGAGACGATGTGTCCCGCCGCCGGCCCCCGGTGCGATCGGCTCGGCCGCGGTGGTGTTCGTGCGCACATCCGTGCCGCCCTGCTTCTCGGTCATGCCCATGCCGAACGTGACCGAGGCCTTCTCGCCCGCCGGCCGGAAGCTCGCGTCGTACGTGCGCGAGAGGATGCGTGGCAGCCACTCAGCGGCGAGCTCCGGCGAGAGCCGCAAGGTCGACACTGCGGCGTGTGTCATGGTGATCGGGCAGCAATGCCCAGCTTCCATCTGCGCGGCCATGTAGAAGCCGGCGGCGCGCGCCACCTGAGCGCCTGGTCGCGGGGTTGCACCGGGGGTCGCCAGATGGTCCCACGTACTGCAGTGGAGGCCGGCGGCGAAGCTTGTCGCGAGGCATTCGTGATAGGCCGGATGGAACTCGACGATATCGAGCCGTCGGCCCTGGCGATCATGCGTTTTGAGGCGCGGCGGATGCTCATTGGCTAGACGTCCGCGTTCGAAGGCCTCGCGGCTGCCTAAGGAGATGCCGAGCTCGTTGAGCGCGGCGACGACGTCAGGCGAATAGCGCGAGACGGCCGCCTGCAGGGGCGCGTCATCGGCAAAGAGATTGCGGTCCGCGAACTGCGGGGATTGGTTGGTGACCTCGTGGGTCGAGAACAGTGCGGGCATGGTGGCCTCCCCGCGATCCATGGCACGCAGCCGGCTCAAATCCGCCTACGATCCTGCGCTGGGGAACGAGAGTCGCATCGGTAGAGCCGAGCCGCAAGAGCGCCCGGACCTAAGCTAGCGCCCCTTCGAGGCGAGGCAACCCTTCAGGCAGCGCTGAAGCTCGGCGTCGCAGCGCGGAGAGCCCCGTGTCGAGATCCGGCACTGGTTGTGGCGCTGGCTGCAGAGGCTGGCACATGAGGCCTCCGCAATTACGAACGGCGCCGGCTCGGCCGAAGTAGTTGACTGCGGACGCGGTGATTCTGCCGCCGCCAGGACCGGCAGCAGGAGGAACAAGGCGGCAATCAGTGCGGCACGTGTCATTGTCAACCCGTTAGCGGACGCCGCCTATGCGCGACGTCCCTTTAACTATGCCACTGGTGGCGTGTCTCGGGAGCAAAAGGTCTGAACGGATCCTCGAAAGCTGCGGCCGCGATGCACGGCTGCATCTGCAGTAGCACCCAAAGCGCGACGCGCGCGGCCGCTTCCGGGCTCGGAATTTGTCGCGCGGGTTCGAGACCCGATGCGGCCAGAGACGTGACAGATAGGTCCAGCTCTCCAGCCAGCCGCACGACCCTACGCGGGAAGCCATGAATACAGCCTGAACTGGTCTCCCATGAATGCACGCTTGCACGTTTGGCGGGAACGTATGCACAGGCGAACGCATCCTATCTTGGGGGCTTGCGGAACAACTCCAGAACATCTAAGGTGTTCCCGATTTGTACGGTCATGTCGTGTGCGGCAAGTCATCGATCGCATGTGGTGTGGTCCCGAATTGGGTGCCGCGCCGGTATTGAAACGGAGAGCTCATGCTGACCGCGAAGCAGAAGGAACTGCTCCTGCTCATCCATCATCGCGTGCAGGAGACCGGTGTCCCTCCCTCGTTTGAGGAGATGAAGGAGGCGCTCGACCTGAAGTCGAAGTCGGGCATCCACCGGCTGATCACGGCACTGGAGGAGCGTGGCTTCATCAGGCGGCTGCCGCATCGCGCCCGTGCGCTCGAGATCGTGAAGCTGCCCGAGGCCCTTCAGGACGAGGCGCCGCCTCCCGCGCCGCGCCCCGCTTTCCGGCCGCAGGTCATTGAGGGCGGCCGCAGTACAGCGCCTGGCCCCCTGCCACCTTCTGCGGATGCAGGCATGGCGGTGCCTATGATGGGGCGCATTGCGGCCGGCGTGCCGATCAGTGCCATACAGGATCACAGCCAGGACGTTCTCTGCCCGCCCGACATGATTGGTCAGGGCGAGCATTTCGCGCTGGAAGTAGTTGGCGATTCGATGATCGAGGCGGGTATTCACGACGGTGATACCGTCATCATCCGGCGCGCCCATACGGCGAGCAACGGCGATATCGTCGTGGCGTTGGTCGAGAAGGAGGAGGCGACGCTCAAGCGCATCTTCCGACAGGGCAGCAAGGTCTCGCTCGAGGCTGCCAATCCGAATTACGAGACGCGGCATTTCGGTCCCGATCAGGTGGAAGTACAGGGACGCCTCGTGGGCTTGATCCGGCGCTACTGAGCGCGCAAGGTATCGCCGGGATCTGGGGCGCCGAGCCGCCGCCATACATTGGGAAGTGCGCTTATGAGTGATCTGCCGAAGTCGGTTCGCATCAACGAAGAAGGCCCGCGCGAGGGATTCCAGATCGAGAAGGGCCCCATTTCGACGGCGCGCAAGATCGCGCTGATCGATAGCCTTTCCGAGACGGGCCTCAAGCAGATCCAGTGCGTCTCGTTTGTCAATCCTAAAAACGTACCCGGCTGGGCTGATGCTGAGGCTGTCACAGCCGGTTTCAAAAAGCGCGAGGGCGTGAGCTATACGTGCCTCTGGCTCAACGACAAGGGTTTCGAGCGCGCCATGGCCTCGGGCCGCTATGACATGGCTGGGCGCATCTCGCTCACGGCTTCCGAGACCTTCGTCAAGCGCAACCAGAACCGCACGCTCAAAGAGAACTACGACGCTCAGTCTGCTTCGATTGCGCTTTACAAGGCGCATGGCTTGGCCATCGAGAAGGCCTCGATCATGGCCTCGTTCGGCTGCAATTTCGAAGGCGACATGCCGACGGAGCGTCTGCTCGGTTTCGTCGCGCAGGTTCTCGAGATCGCGGCCGCACACGACCTCAAGATCAAGACACTCTCGCTCGCCGATACGATGGCCTGGGCGACGCCGGCGACGATCAAGCGCCTCGTTGGTGCTGTGCGCGGGCGCTGGCCCGAGCTCGAACTCTCGCTTCATCTTCATGATACGCGCGGCATGGGCATTGCCAATGCCTATGCCGGGCTCGAGATGGGCGTCGCGATCTACGACGCGGCTGTAGCGGGGCTCGGTGGCTGTCCCTTTGCGGCTCACAAGAGCGCGGCGGGCAATGTCTGCACCGAGGACCTCGTTTTCATGTGCGAGGAGATGGGCATCGCGACGGGTATCGATCTCGAGCGTCTCGTCGAGACGGCCTTGCTGGCCGAGGAGATCGTCGGCCATCCGCTTCCGGGTTCGGTCAAGGGCGGTGGCACACTGCAGCGATTGCGCGCCCAGATCCGCGCGGCGAAGGCCGCCTGAATCGGCACCAGTTGCGGGCCGCTGAAATAGCCCCACGCGATATGGGCAGGTGCCGTGGGGCCATGCGCGCATGGGCTTGCTGCACGAGACTTGACGGCCCAGTATGCGGACCGAACAGCCGCCGAGCGCTGCTTTGGCGCGCAAACAACGACATGAGCTGACCATGACCCCGATCGCAGCCCTCCAGAAGACCGCCGAGACCCTCATGGCCAAGGCCGCAATCGAGATTCCAGACGACTATCTCGGCGGCCTGCGCCAATGCGCGAACACGGAAAAAGGCGATCTTTCCGCCTTCGTCATCCAGGCCATGCTGGAGAACTACGAGGCCGCCAAGGAGGACCGTCGCGCCATGTGCGGCGATACGGGCGTGCCGCGTTGGTATGTGAAGATGGGGAATGACTCGCGCATCGAGGGAGGCCCCGTGGCGCTCGAGACGGCGCTGCGCCGCGCAACGGCCAATGCCACGCAGTCGATTCCGCTCCGGCCGAACCGCGTGCACCCGCTCTGGCGCACGGACCATGACAACAACTGCGGCATCGGCGCCCCCGAGATCGAGTATTCCTTCCATCCAGAGGGCGACTGGATCGACCTCACGACCGTACACAAGGGCGGTCTCTTCGGCTCGGACTACCGGATGCTCTTTCCGGGCGACGGCCTGGATGGCATCAGGCGCTTCTATCTCGACACGCTCATTGCCTTCGGCAAGCGCGGGCTCGCCTGTCAGCCGGCGATTGTCGGCGTCGGGCTCGGCGGCTCCAAGGACATTTCCATGGTGCTCGGCAAGCAGGCCGCGTGTCTGCGCACCGTCGGCGACCGCAATCCCGATCCGAAGATCGCCGCGCTCGAAGAGGAACTGAAGGAGATCGGCAACTCGATCGGTATGGGCGCCATGGGTTTCATGGGCTCGAGCATGGTGGTCGACTGCCATATCGAGGTCGGCTACTGCCACACGGGCGGGATGCCCATGAGCGTGCATATGTTCTGCCTCTCCTCGCGCCGTGCTACGGCCCGCATCTATCCCGACGGAAGCGCCGAGTTTCGCACGGACCCGCTCTGGTTCACGGACTACATGCGCCGCACCGGCGTCGAATGGGATGGCGTGCCGGCGGAGCGGCCGCAGGCAGCCGAATAGGATCAGTCGGCACTGGGCTTCGGCGCGGCCGTTTGAGCAAGAATCCAGTCCAGAAAGGGCTGAGAGCCACCCTCGATGCCGAGAACCACGAGGGCCGGGTTCTCGTAGGGGTGCAGGCTGCGGACGGTGCGGATGATGGGAGCCGCGAGGCTGGCGCGCGATTTGATGATCATCGCGCATTCCTCGTCCTGGTGCCGCTTGCCCTCCCAGACATAGATCGAGACCATGCCCGGCAGGATGTTCACGCAGGCGGCGAGCCCCTCGTCGACGAGCCGGCCGCCGATCCGCTCGGCCTCGGCGCGCGACGGGAAGGTCGCATATACCAGGATTGGCTTATCTTCTTCCATTGCTTGCGCCCGCCTTCGCCTGCCCACTAAAGTGCGCCGCGCGCCCGCCATGCCGCTCCCGGCATGGTAGAGGTCCGAGCGCGTGGATGGAAGCCGATGGCCGAGAGCGCCAGGAAGTTCGAGCGGATCGCCTTTGTGGCAAGCGATGTCGCCGAGGCAAAGAGCGCGCTCGATCGGCTCGCCGCGCGATATGGCAATGCTGCGCCGGGGGAGGCCGATGCCATCGTCGCGCTCGGCGGCGACGGCCTTATGCTGCAGACGCTGCATCGCTTCATGCGCGACCGCATCCCGATCTTCGGCATGAACCGCGGTTCGGTCGGCTTCCTTATGAACGAGTTCCACGAGAACGACCTCATCGGACGCCTCGAGCGCGCCGTGGTGGCGCGCATTCGCCCGCTGTCCATGACGGCAGTCGATGCGTCCGGCCAGCGCCACCAGGCGCTCGCCATCAACGAGGTGGCGCTGTTCCGCCAGACGCATCAGGCAGCAAAGCTCTCGCTTTCGGTGAACGGGCAGGTGCGCCTCGACGAGCTGATCTGCGACGGTGTGCTGGTGGCGACCCCTGCGGGCTCGACCGCCTACAATCTTTCGGCCTATGGCCCGATCATCCCGATAAACGCTCAGCTTCTGGCACTTACGCCAATAAGCCCGTTCAGACCGCGGCGCTGGCGCGGCGCGCTCATCGCCAACACGGCGCGTATCGGCATCGCAATCCAGGAGCCCGAGAAGCGACCGGTGAGCGCCGTAGCTGATAACGTCGAGTTTCGTTCAGTCGTTCAGGTCGAAATCTGCCAGGCGACCGACATCGATCTCTACATGATGTTCGATCCCGGTCACGACCTCGACGAGCGGATTCTGTCGGAACAGTTTCGCTATTGATCCTGCTGGCGGCAGTATATGCGTGAGGCTGTAATGCGAGCCGCACGCCCTATCTGATTAAGCGCTAAATTAGGAAGGAATTCCTGCGCCTTGCCGCGCGGGCCGACGCGCGCCATGCAGGTCGTCGGCGCACAGAGAATCAGGACGGAGACACCCATGGCGGGACTGTACTTCGAGGAGTTCGAGATCGGGCGTGTTTTCGAGCATGCGATCACGCGGACAGTGACCGAGATGGACAACATGATGTTCTCCTGTCTCACGCTCAACACGCAGCCGCTCCACATCGACCATCACTTCGCCGCCAAGACCGAATGGGGAAAGCCGCTCGTCAACAGCCTCTTCACGCTCGGACTGATGATCGGCATTTCCGTCGCCGACACGACGCTCGGCACGACGATCGGCAATCTCGGCATGACGGACGTGCGCTTTCCCCATCCCGTCTTCCACGGCGACACGTTGCGCGTAACAACGGAGATCGTCGCCTTGCGCGAGAGCCAGTCGCGCCCTGATGCCGGCATCGTCGAATTCCTTCACCGCGCGTATAACCAGGATGGCGTTCTCGTCGCCGAGTGCCGCCGCGCCGGCTTCATGCGCAAGGCACCTGTCGCCGCTTAGAGTGGATCGCCGCGCCGCGGAGCGCTATACGACCCTCACACGCCGTCGCGTGGACGCGCGATGATCAGACATTCCTTCGAGGCGATGGCCCATGCGCTCGCTGCTTTTTGTTCCCGGCGACAGTGAGAGAAAACTCGCAAAGGCACTTGCGAGTGGCGCCGATGCGCTGATCGTCGATCTCGAGGATTCCGTTGCGCCCGCGAACCGGTCGGCTGCGCGCGCGCTCACGGCGGCCTTCGTGCGCGAGACGCGGTCGAGCGCGAATGCGCCATTGCTTTACGTGCGCATCAATCCGATCGACGGCAGCGACTGGGAAGCCGATCTCGACGCGGTGATGTCCTCGAAGCCTGATGGCATCGTCATGCCGAAGCCGAACTCCGGCGAGGATGTGCACCGCCTCTCGATTGCGGTCGGTCATGCGGAGAGCGAGGCCGGTACGACCTCGGGTGCAACGCGCATTCTGCCGATCGTGACGGAGACGCCGATCTCCGTGCTGAACCTGAACACGTATCTCGGCGCCAGCACGCGGATGATCGGCATGAGCTGGGGTGCGGAAGATCTCGGTGCGGTGGTCGGCTCGCTTGCGAACCGCGACGCGCGCGGGCAATTCACGTCACCTTATCGTCTCGTGCGCGATCTCTGTCTCATCACGGCGGCGGCAGCAGGTGTCGAGCCGATCGATACGGTCTATGTGGACTTCCGCAATCGCGAAGGTCTCGAAGCGGAGACGCGCGAGGCGCGCCGTGACGGCTTTACGGGGAAGATGGCCATTCATCCCGATCAGGTCGGGCCGATCAATGCGGTCTTCACGCCGAGCGATGCGGAAGTCGCGCACGCGCGGGCGGTGGTGGCGGCGTTCGACGGAGCTGCCGGTGTCGCGAGCCTCGACGGAAAGATGCTCGACAAGCCGCATCTCGTGCTTGCCGAGAAGGTTATTGCGCGGGCGAAGGCGGCGGGTGTGGTCTCGTAGAAAGTCGCTTCGCGAGCGAGGGCTAGCCCTCGCGCTCCCACCGGGGGACACCCCCGGAACCCCCGCCTTTTTGAATTTTGGAGCGAGCCGCGAGCGCGACATGTCCCTTCTCCCCGTATTCGCGGGGAGAAGGTTAGGATGAGGGGCAGGAACTTGCGCAACGTCGGCGTATGCCGCTGCCCCTCACCCTAGCCCTCTCCCCGCACGCGGGGAGAGGGGATGAAATGTTCGCGCTGAAAGCGCGACTACACTGTTGGCCGCACGCTGAAACCTGGCGATACGGCATCATCCTCCGGCAGGACCTCAACGCGATCGACGCGGGCCGCCGGTGGGCCCGTCCGACATCGCGTGACGATCTCATCGACGACGTCGGCAGGGCCCGAAACAACAGCTTCCACGCCGCCGTCGCGGCGATTGCGCACCCAGCCATTGAGGCCGAGCGCCGCGGCATTGCGCTCGACGAAGACGCGATAGCCGACGCCCTGCACGCGCCCTTCGATCCTGAGCCGTACGGTGCGCTGTCCGCTCACGGCATCTCCATCAGTAGCCGGCGGCCATGCCGTCCTTGCGCGGGTCGGAAGCGCCGATGAGGACGCCATTCGCCCGATCCATCTCGACGATCTGGCCGCCGCCCCACGGGGCTTCGGTATAGACGGCCTTGTGGCCGGCGGCGGTGAGGCCATCGAGCACGGACTTCGGCATGGACGTCTCGACTTTGATCTCGTCGCCCTCGAAGAAGGCGCGCGGGTGATCGAGCGCGGCCTGCGGATCCATGCCGTAGTCGAGCATGTTCGTCATGACGTAGGCGTGGCCCATGGGCTGGAAGTTCGCGCCCATGACGCCGAAGGAAAGCCAGGGCTGGTCGTTCTTGTAGGCCATGGCCGGCACTAGCGTGTGCATGGGGCGCTTGCCTGGCGCGATGCAGTTGAGGTGCTTCGGATCGAGCACGAAGCCTTGGCCGCGATTCTGCAGGACGATGCCGGTCTTGCGCGTGACGATGCCCGAGCCGAAGGCCGAGAAGACCGAGTTGATGAAGGAGACGGCCATGCCGTTCCCGTCGACGACCGTCATATAGATCGTGTCGGTGCCGGCGGGCTTCGGCAGCGGGCCGATGTCGCTGCGTTTTTTGCGATCGATGCGCGAAACGATCTCGTCGATCATGGCATCGCTGAGCATGTGCTCGACGGGCACCTTCGCCATTTCCGGATCGGCAACGTAGGTGTCGCGCAGCTGATAGGCGTAGCGACCGGCCTCCATCATGACGTGGTAGCGCTCCCAGGAGAGCGGATCGCTGCCGAGCGATCCAAGCCGGTCGAGAACGCGCAGCATGATGAGTGCGACAATGCCCTGGTTGTTCGGCGGCAGCTCGTAGAGATCAGCCCCGCGATAAGGCACCTTGATCGGCTCGACGTAGGACGCGCTCTGGCTGCCGAAGTCCTCCATGGTGTGGAGGCCGCCGATCTCCTTGAGCTCGGCGACCATGTCGGCCGCGATCTCGCCCGTGTAGAAGGCATCTCGGCCCTTGGCGGCAATAGCGCGCAAGGTCTTGCCAAGCTCGGGGAATTTCACGCGCTCGCCGAGCTTGGGTGCGCGACCACCCGGCAGCAGGTGCTGGCGGGCGCCGGGGTGCACGCTGAGCTTCTCGACGACCTTGCTCCAATCCCAGGCGACGCGCGGTGCGACGATGAAGCCGCCCTCGGCATACTCGATCGCGCGCGCGAGCACGTCGGCGAAGGAGCGTGTGCCGTAGTCCTTGAGCAGTGTCGCCCAGCCGTCGATGGCGCCCGGCACGGTCACAGCGTGCGGCGTCTGCATGCCAATGCTCTTGATGCCTTGCTTGGCGTACCACTCCGGCGTCGCAGCCTTGGGAGCGCGACCTGAAGCGTTGAATGCGACGGGTCGCGTGCCCGGTTTGGCGATGATGGCGAAGCAGTCCCCGCCAATGCCGGTCATGGCCGGCTCGACGACGCACATGACGGCGGTCGCAGCGATGGCGGCGTCGAGCGCATTGCCGCCACTCTTAAGCTGCTCGATGGCCGCCATGGTCGCCAGCGGGTGCGACGTCGCGCACATGGCGCGCGTAGCATAGACAGCCGAGCGGCCGGGAAAGGCGAAATCGCGCATCGAGAAACTCCTGTCGGGGCAGATGGCGGCGCATAGGCGCCGCAGGGTGAGGGGGCGACGCAAGATGAGGCGTCGTTGGTATTATGTCTACCAGCCGACAGGTGCGCCGCCAACCGCGCGCATTCTGGGCGTGCCATGCTGCTGGCGCACGCACAGGGTCGTCCGGCTCGCCCGTGGCTCCCGAAATGCAAATCGGCCGAGGAGCCAGGAAGCGCCTCGGCCGATCATGTCGGATTGCAAGTGTGAGGTCACACCCCGTTGCACTTTGGTGGGGCTTCCTTGGCGCGACGCCACACGAAGGTCTCGCTCAGGAACTTCACACCCATGTAGCCCTTGACCTGAAGTGTCTCGGGATTCCGCAGGCTGAGCTCGAGGTCGAATGACGAGCCCTGCTCGGGATCGTAGATCCAACCTTTGTCCCACGAGCCATCGCGTTGCGGCTTTACGTCGCCGATGATCTGGAGACCGCAGATCGGCTGAGCGCGCCGGGCGGCGTTCTTGTTGAGGGTGTCGCGCAGGGGCTGGCCCTTTGGATCGTTCGGCTCTTTCATCCAGACAATGCGCCCGCAGAGGTTTGCGGCCTCCGGCGTACCGGGTGCCGCCTCGGGAACGCAGGGCGCGATTTCGACGGCACCGCGGCCCGTATGGTCGATCCAGAGGCCCTGAGGCGTGGGCGCTGGCACCGCAGGTACTGCGGCCTGGGCGCCTTTGCGTGCGGGCTGCTGCTGCGCGTCGGCTGCGGGAGCGGTGAGCCCGAGGGCGGCTATGATCATCGCACTGAGTGTTATCGGTAGGGTGGCCGCCGGACTGCGGCGTGCGCGCGCTTTCCTGATTGAAATCGTGGCCATGGCATCATCCTGTTCTGAGCTGCCGAAGCAGAGTCAGGGCAACGGTCTGGGGCTGGTAAATTCTTCAAGTGTGGCAGCGGCAAGGCGACACAGGCTCAAGTGGCCGCCTTGATTTTGCCTCACACGAAGGAGTATTCGGCAGCGTCAGCGGTTCCATGCACACGCATCGCGGGCCGGCGTCGGGACGGTATCGTCGGTTTACTACGATTGCCGCAGGTGGCACCGCTTCGCCGCCTTCCCTATATAACGGGCTCGTCAAGGGCTTCGGGCACGCATCTTTCCCGAAGCTGCTTCCAGAACGGACGATCGGGGAGCTGAGCCTCACTTCGGAGGCTGCTCGCGAGGGTTTAAGACCGCGGGCCGGGTGGGCATTCAGGTTTTGTAGCGTCAGGCAAGGACAGTTCGGCATTCCCATGGTTTTGACGCTTGCGTTTCGTAACCTAGTTCATGACCGCGTGCGTCTCGCAGTGACGCTCGTCGGCATCCTGTTCGCGATCGTCCTGGTCGCAGTCCAGCTCGGGCTCTACCAGGGCGCCCGCAAGATGATCATCTCAATGATCGACAACGCCCAAGGCGAGATCTGGGTAACTTCATTCGGCGCTAAAAGTTTCGAGGAGGCGGGCCAGTTATCAGGGCGCGAGCGCCACGCCGTTCTCTCGGTGCCGGGCGTCAAGACCGTGACGCCGCTTGCCGTGGCGTTCACGGAGTGGCGCAAGCCCGCCGGCGGTTCGACGCTGATCGTGCTCGTCGGTGCGGATCCCGAGGTCGGCGGCCTCCAACCCTGGAACATGGTGCAGGGCACGCCGAGTTCGCTCGCAGAGCCGCACGCCGTCGCCGTCGACAAAACCTATATGGAGAACCTCGGCGTCACACGCGTCTCCGACATCGCCCAGGTCGAGCAGACGCGCGTCAAGGTCGCGGCGCTCACCGACGGCATCCGCTCCTTCACCATGGCGCCCTACGTATTCACGACGCTGAGCCGCGCCCGCGCCATGCTCGGCCTCGAGCCGAGCCAAGCGACGTTCTTCCTCGTCAAGCTGGATGATCCCGCAACGACCGAAGCCGTGCGCGCGGAGATCAAGTCGCGCCTCGCCAATGTCGATGTGCTGACGCAGGCCGAGTTCCGCGACCGAAGTCTCGACCACTGGCTGTTCGGTACGGGTGCCGGCGTGGCGCTCATCGGCGGCGCCATTCTCGGCGTTCTCGTCGGCACGGTGATCGTCGCGCAGACGCTCTACTCGAGCACCAAGGACCACCTGAGGGAATTCGCGACTCTGCGCGCACTCGGGTCGTCGGCGGGCTACATCCACCGCGTGATCCTCGCGCAGGCGGCGTTCTCGGCAATCCTCGGCTACATCCTTGGCATGTCTATTGCCATGGTCGTCGTGCACTTCAGCGAGCAGACTGCATTGCCGATCTTGATGACGCCGGAACTTGCCGTCGGCCTGTTCGTGCTGACTTTCGCGATGTGCGCGATCTCGGCTGTCTCGGCGATCGTGAAAGTAACGAAGCTGGATCCGGCCATGGTGTTTGCGCGATGAGCAGCGACGTCGTTCTCGAAGCCACCGATGTCGTCAAGGAGCTCGGCCAGGGTGCTGGCCTCGTGCGCGCGCTGAAGGGCGTGAGCATCTCGCTCAAGGCCGGCGAGCTGACGCTGCTTATGGGCCCATCGGGCTCGGGCAAGACGACGCTGCTCTCGATCCTCGGCTGCATTCTCGGACCGACCTCGGGGAATATTCGCGTTGCCGGCACGGACACGGCCAATCTCGGGCCGGAGGCGCTCGCCGACGTGCGCCGGCGGCACATCGGTTTCGTCTTCCAGTCCTACAACCTGTTCCCCACGCTCAATGCGGTGGAGAACGTCCGCCTGGCGCTCGACGTGCGCGGGCGCAGGGGCCGGCTCGCCGCCGATCAGGCGCGTGAGGCGCTGACCAAGGTCGGGCTTTCGCACAAGTTCAAGTCCTACCCAGGCAACATGTCGGGCGGCGAGCAGCAGCGCGTGGCCGTCGCCCGCGCGTTGGCGAGCGCTCCGTCGCTGCTTCTTGCGGACGAGCCGACGGCCGCCCTCGACAGCGAGAACGGCCAGTCCGTCATGCAGCTCCTCTCCGAGATCGCCAAGGACAAGAGCCACGCCGTGCTGGCGGTGACGCATGATCACCGCACACTTCCCTATGCCGACCGGATTATTCACATCGAGGACGGCCTGATCGTCAGCGACGAGCGCCCCGAGCGGGTGCGCGATGCTATCGTCTCGCCGCCCCCGACCATTCCCCTCGAAGAGGCCCGCAGCGAGCAGGCGACGCAAAACGCCCCTGCCGGCAGCGCCAGCTTCGCGAAGAAACGGAAGATGAAGTCCCATGGATAGCAACCGCTCGACGATCTCCAGCCTGTTCTTAGCGTTCGTGATTGCTGCCGCGGTCGTTGCGGGCGCATCGTACTTCATGCCCTCGGCGAACATCTCTGGCAGGCTGAACGCGCAGACGACGGCGAAGCCGCTACCCAAGGTCTCTTGGGATGCTGCGGCCCCGGGTCGCGTCGAGCCGAATGGCGGCGAGATCCGTATGGGCGCGGTGACGCCGGGCCGGATCGTCGAGGTGACGGTGCAGCCGAACGACCGGGTGATGGCGGGCGATCTTCTGGTTCGACTGAGCGATGACGAGGCGCTGGCACGCGTGCATGGGGCGCGCGCCGAGGCCGCAGTCCGCAAGCGCGAGCGCGATACGACTGAAGGCGCGACCGATCTGGTGCGCGCGCGTCGCCAGGCCGAAGATGCAAACGTGGAAGCGGAATACGCGCTCTCGCAGGCGCGCGCGGAATTCGATGCGGCCTACCTCGCCCATCGCCGCGATGGTTCGTCGGCGAACCTCGACCGGCTCAATGAGCGGCGTCAGGCCGTCCGCAATGCCGAGACAAGGCTCGAGAACGAGCGCGCAGCACTGAGGAAGGCTGAAACGGCGCAGGGCATTGCACTGCCGACCCGCGCCGAAGCCGGGTTTACAGCGGCTCGTGCGGAACTGGCGCTGGCGCTGACGGCGCTCGAGCGTACGCGCGTTCGCGCACCACGGGATGGTACGGTTCTGAACGTCGCCGCGCGCGCGGGCGAAACGGCCACGCCATCGCCCGAGCAGGTGCTGCTGACGATGGGTGATGTTTCGTCGCTGAAGGTACGTGCCGAGGTCGAGGAGCGCGATGCTGCGAAGGTGCGCGTCGGCCAGAACGTGATCGTTAAGTCGGATGCCTATCCGGGTCGTGAATTCGTCGGCAAGGTCGTGAGCCTCGCGCCCGCCCTCGGCCCCGGCAAGCTCGGTCAGCGCGGGCCTCGCCGCCCCAATGATGTGGATGTGCTCGAGGTCGTGGCCGATATGGAAGGCCAGCCGCCGCTGCTCCCGGGCATGCGCGTCGATGTGTTCTTCAAGCCGATCGAGACCGTCGACGGCGCGGTGCGCCGGACGAACTGAGGGGAGCACTTCGCGCCTGCGGCGCGAGGGAGCTTTTGCCCCGCACCCCAATCGGGAGGGACACCTCCCGAACCCACCGGCCTTTATTGACGAGCGCTTGAAGCGCGAGCGTCTCGTCAGTCGTTGAAATCGTCCGCAGTCACGATCGGATCGAAGGCGATGCCGGCGGCCTTGAAGGTCTCGGCCGCGCCCTCGAGGCGGTCGACGACGGTGATTACGCGTTCGACGATCGCGCCATCCGCGCGCACAGCCTCGATGGCCTTCATTGCCGAGCCACCGGTGGTGGTGACGTCTTCGAGGATCACCACGCTGCGGCCCTTCAAAGTGTCGCCCTTCGGCAGCCCCTCGACGAGGCTCTGGGTGCCATGCTCCTTGGCCTGCTTGCGCACGAAGAAGGCCGGCAGCGGCCAGCCCGATAGCTGGCTTGCGACCGCGACGGCCGTTGCAAGCGGCACGGCGCCCATCTCGAGGCCGCCGACCATGTCGACTTTTTTGCCACTGAGCGCCGCGCAGATCAGGCTGCCGATCAGCGACGCCCCCTCGGGGTCGAGCATGGTCGGCTTCATGTTGAAGTAGAAATTCGAGCTGCGTCCCGAGGCGAGCTTTATCTCCCCGCCTTTGGTGAACGAGCGGATTTTGATGATCTCGATCAAGCGGGCGCGGTCGGCCTCACGCGACATTGGTTTGTCCTCCGTCCTTTTCCGGGGAGACTAAAGCAACGGGCTTGAAATTCGCCTCACCTCGATGCCGGATAGGGAGCGAATTTCAAGTCCAAAGTTGCTTTAGAACCACTGAGTCTCAAGCGTCTTGGGCCTCAAATGCGGCTTCGAGCCCGACCCGAACCGTAGGTCGCATTGGAGGTCCGACGCTTTAGTCCGCGCCCAGGGGCCATGCGCAGCCGCTGCGTGTCAAGCGGGCCCGCCCGTGTTATGCAGCCGCGTCCACAGCCGGAGACCGGATATGTTCAATCCAGAAACCCCGCCCGAACTTACTGTCACACGCTGGCTCAACGCCGATAAGCCGGTGACCCTCGCCGGGCTCAAGGGCAAGGTCGTGGTGCTGGTGGCCTTCCAGATGCTTTGCCCGGGCTGCGTGTCCGAGGGTCTGCCGCAGGCGCGGAAGATCCGCCAGCGCTTCAGCCCCGACCAGGTGGCGGTGATCGGCCTGCACAGCGTCTTCGAGCACCACGAGGTCATGACAGAGAAAGCGCTCGAGGTTTTCCAGGGCGAATACAAGTGGCCGTTCCCAATCGGAATCGACAAGCCGGATGGCAAAGGCCCACCGAAGACGTTTGCGACCTACCAGATGCAGGGCACGCCTTCGCTGCTGATTTTCGACCGGGCCGGCCGACTGCGGCGCCACTACTTCGGTCACCCCGATGACATCCGCCTCGCCGCGGAGATCATGGCGCTGACCATCGAGGATGTGGATGGCAGCCGCGAGCAGGCAGCGGCGATCGAGCACAAGCTCGCCAAGGCGCTGGCCACCGAGGATCATCACCACGACCACGACCACGACCATGATCACCACCACCACCATGATCACGCCCATGGCGACGCGTGCGGGTGCGGGCATGATCACAGCCATGACCACGGCCATCACCACCATGACCACGGTCACCGTCACGGCCATGGCCACGCACCGCGCAAAGGCTAGGTCGCAATGGCGAGCGCGCTGAGGCAGCGGTATCGAGACGCAGCCTGGATCGACGCAGCAGCGTCGGTCTACGGCGATGTGACGATCGGCGAAGGCGCGAGTCTGTGGCCCGGTGTCGTCATCCGCGCGGAGTTGCTGTCGGTTACGGTTGGCCGCTTCGTGAACCTGCAGGATCACGTGATGGTCCACATCGGTTATGCAACGCCGACGGTCATCGGCGACTACGCCTCGATCACCCACCGGGTGGTGCTGCATGGCTGCACGATCGGCGAGAACTGCCTGATCGGGATCGGAGCAACGATCATGGATGGGGCGGTGATCGGCGCCAATTCGATCGTGGCGGGGCATTCCTTCGTGCGCGAAGGCCAGGTGATTCCGCCGAACTCAATCGTTATGGGAACGCCGGCTAAGGTTGTGCGCACGGCCGACAATTTCGTTGCCAACCGCCTCAACGCCTGGCTCTACCACCGCAATGCGCGAGCCTATGCCGCCGGCGACTACCGCGCCTGGACCGGAGCCGAGTTCGAGGCTGAGCGCGACGCCGAGCGTGCGCGGCTCGAAACGCTCCATGCTACAGGCCGTACAAACTGAACACGACACTGCGCGAATTCCTCCCCGGGCGAGTCGCGGGGGACGGTCCACAATGCCGACGAATCGTGCGCTGATAGGATGGTCATGGGTCAACGACTGAACACCCTGCGGCTGGCCATGTGGAACCTGTTCCAGAACTGCGGGTTCTCGATGTCCGGCGCCGTGGCCTTCACGTTCCTGCTGTCGCTTTTCCCATTCTGCATCTTCCTCGGCGCGCTTGCCGGCACGCTTGGCGGCCGCGAGCTGGCGGCCTATGCCGTCGCCCAGCTCTTCCAGCTTGTGCCGGAGCCGGTCGCCATGGCGATCGCTCCGGAAATAGATCGTGTCATGGGTCGCAGCCAGTTCGGGCTGCTGACCGGCGGCGCGGCCATTGCGCTCTTTTTCGCGACCAGTGCCGTCGAGACGCTGCGTGCAGCACTCAACATGGCCTATCGCGTCAAGGAAGGGCGCTCGTACCTTTTCTGCCTCATGCAGAGCCTGTTCCTGGTGCTTTTGACAGCCGCGGGCATGCTCGCCCTTGCGTGGGGCGTCGTGGTCGGCCCCGTGCTTGCCCAGAGCCTCGACGCGGAGACCGCGAACTGGCTGCACTGGCTGATGACGCAGGATCGATTCTCGGTCGCGCTGCGATATGCCGTGGTCCTTTCAGTGACGTCGGCACAGCTCCTGACTTACCACCTCTTCCTGGTGGCTGGCAGGCGCTCGTTCTGGGATGTGTGGCCCGGCGTGCTGCTGAGTGTCGTCCTCTGGATCGTGCTCGCGCAGATCTATTCCCGCTGGCTCGGCATCAGCGACTACTCACGCTTCTATGCAGGCCTGACGCAGCTCTTTACGGCGCTCATCTTCTTCCAGGTCACGGCGATGGTCGTGATCCTTGGCGCCGAGTTCAACCGCGCGCTCAGCGAGGTCAAGGCCAGCGCCTGAGCACAGCGCCAACGGAGATGGACCAAATGGCGGGCAAGAGCCCTCAGTCGGGCACGATCACATTCGACGATTTTCTCAAGGTAGACATCCGCGTCGGCACGATCGTCGCCGTTGAGCCCTTTCCGGAAGCAAGGAAGCCGGCCTTCAAGCTGCGCATCGACTTCGGCGGCGAGATCGGCGTGAAGAAAAGCTCGGCCCAGATCACGAAGTACTATTCGCCCGAGACGCTCGTCGGGCGGCAAGTGGCGGCAGTGGTGAACTTTCCGCCGCGTCAGATCGGGCCGTTCATGTCGGAAGTGCTGACGCTTGGATTTCCGGATGCCGATGGCGAGGTCGTGCTGATCGGACCGGAGCGCAAAGTGGCGGATGGCGGGCGGCTCTTCTAAATGATGAAGGCCGGGCAGAGGCCCGGCCTTCGATCGTGCGCTTACCAGTCGCGCCGCGGGCGGCAATAGGTCTCCGTGCGGTAGCGATGACGCACGCATTTGCCGAAAATCCGCTTCGTGCATACCCGAACCGTGCGCTGATAGCACCGGCGGCGGTACTGCGCCTGCTCGACGTTCGATTCAGGCGTCGAAAGCCTGTCGAGTATCGTCATCGCTCCGGGCGCGGCGGCATTTGCTGGGCCGCTGGCTGCCACGCCGATGACCGGAAGCAGGCATACTGCAGCGGCCAGAATCAATTTGCGCATACGGGATTTCCTCCGAGGTGGGGATGGTCGAACAATCTTCTCCGGCGTGCCGATCATAGTGAACGGCTCAGCGTGAATCGACGATGAACGAGGAATAAGATCGTCGAGAAAGCATTCGTCCCCGCTTGCGAGGCGCGACTGCCACAGTGACTACAGCGGCACGCGAATGATGGCGCGCAAGCCACCCATCGTGCTCGTGTCGAGCGCCACGTCGCCGCCGTGACTGCGTGCGATGTCGCGGGCAATGGCGAGGCCGAGACCGGAGTTGCCCGCACCTTCGTTGCGCGCGTGATCGAGCCTGTAGAAAGGCTTGAACACGTTCTCGCGTTCGACGGCAGGAATGCCGGGGCCGTCGTCATCCACTTCGATGCGCAGCCATTGCCGGTCGGTCGCTGCGCGCATCACTATGCGATTGCCGAAACGCGCAGCATTGGAGACGAGGTTCGTAACGGCGCGCTTGAAGGCATTGCGCTTGAGCTCGAGCACGAGATCCGTCGGACGACGGCGGAGACGCAAGTCGATCGGCACGCCGAAGTGCTGCGCATCGACATAGATTTCCTCGAGGAGCTGGCGCACGTTGGTGGGCGTCGCCTGCTCGCCGCCATCGCCCTTCGCAAAGGCGAGATAGTCCTCGAGCATGTGCTGCATTTCGTTGACGTCAGCGCGGAGCGCTGTGATCTCGGGGCCGTCGCCGAGGAAGGCGAGCTGCAGCTTGAAGCGCGTGAGCACGGTGCGCAGGTCGTGGCTGACGCCTGCGAGCATGGTCGTGCGCTGATCCACGTGCTGGATAATGCGCTCACGCATTTCGACGAAGGCCTGCGCGGCCTGGCGGACCTCCCGCGCGCCGCGCACGCGGAAGTCGTCACCGACCGTGCGCCCCTTGCCGAAGGCGTCGGCAGCCTCGGCGAGGCGCAAAATGGGCCTGATCTGGTTGCGCATGAAGAGAATGGCAACAGTCAACAGAACGACCGAGGTGCCGACCATCCACAGCAGGAAGATGTGGGAGTTCGAGGCATAGGTCTGGTTGCGCGTCGCGATGAAGCGCAGCACGGCCTTGGGGTGTTTGACGCGCACCTCGACATGGCGCGACTGGCCGACGGTGTCGATCCAGAAGGGGAGTGTGACATGCTTTCGAACCTCGTCCGAAAGTGTGCGGTCGAGCAGCGCGAAGAACGGTTTGGGCTGTGTCTTGGGAAGATCGTCTGGCGGCAGGATCTGCATGGAGATGCCGACCTTCTCGCGCGCCAGATTGACGAGCTTCTCGGGATCGTCGGCGATCGAGAAACTGGAGTAGACGTCGATCATGGCTCCGATGTCGCGTGCCGTCGCTTCGGAGAGGCGGCGGGTCACGGCCTGCCAGTGGCGCTCCATGAAGGTGAACGCGACGACGCTTTCGAGGAGCACGATCGGTGCGATGATGATGATGAGCGTGCGGGCGTAGAGGCCCTTCGGAGCAAGCTCGGCGAAAAAGCCGGCGACGCGGTTCCAGACGGTACGCCAGCGGAGCGCCCTGAGCTGCCGGCCCCACGCCCTGCGGGCCGGGGGCAACGCCAGTTCCTCAGCCGAGTCGCGTGCCGCAACCATCGATCCCGTCTCTCCGCACCGGCGGATGCCTCAATCGATATAGAGGATATAGCCCTTGCCGCGCACCGTCTGCAGGTAGACGGGGTTCGAGGGATCGAGCTCGATCTTGCGCCTCAGGCGGTTGATCTGGACGTCGATTGCGCGCTCGCTGCCAGTGGATTCATCGCTCGCGAGCTCGTGGCGGGCAATGGGTGAACCCGGCCGCGAGGCGAAAAGGCGTAGGAGATCGCGCTCGCGCTCGGTGAGCTTGATGGTCTCGTCGCCGCGCCGTAGCTCGCCGCGTTCGACGCTGAAGGCGTAGTCGCCCATGCGGATCTCGTCGCGCGGCTCGTGTCCGATGCGCCCACGCCGCATGATGTTGTTGAGGCGCAGGACCAGCTCGCGCGGCTCGAAAGGCTTCGTCACGTAGTCGTCGACGCCCGCTTCCAGACCCTCGACGCGATTCTCGGGCTCGGCGCGCGCGGTCAGCATGCAGATCGGGATGGGCGAGATGCTCTTGAGGTCGCGGGCGAGATCGAGGCCGCTCTCGCCTGGCATCATGAAGTCGAGGATCACGAGATCGAAGGCGAGCCCGCGCATGGCGGCGCGTGCGGTCTCCGCGTCGCGTGCGGTCGTTACGCGAAAGCCGCTGTCCTGGAGATATCGGCCGAGCAACTCGCGAATGCGCTGATCGTCGTCGACGAGCAGCACGTGGGGGGCATTGTCGGGGAGAGGCTCCCGACGGGCTAGGCTGCTTGCGAGCGTCATGGCTGAAGCTCTCCGTTGAGGTCCTTCGGCAGCTTAGGAAGATTCAGCAAGGTCGTGACCATGTCGCGCGTTTCAGGCTCGATCATGGCCGTGAGGAAGCGGCGAACCGCAGCTTCGGCGCCGTTGCCGCTGAGGCCGACAGCGCCGCGAATGCGCCGCACTTGGGCACCGACGAGACGGCGCATGAGCGCACGGCCGGCCGGTGTCACATGCAGGCGCCGCTCGCGGCGGTCGGTGTCACCGGCCGACTGCACGACGAGGCCGCTCTCGACGAGCTGGCGGAGCACGCGCGCGAGGCTCTGCTTGGTGATGTTGAGGATCAGGAGCAGGTCGGCGACGCGCAGACCCGGATAGCGGGTGATGAAATGGAGCACGCGATGATGGGCGCGGCCGTAGCCGTACTCCGCGAGGATGGCGTCGGCGTCGCCGGTGAAGTCGCGATAGGCGAAGAAGAGGAGCTCGACAAGCTGCACCACCTCCGGCGAGGGCTCGTCCGCAGCGTCGTGCGTCGGCGTGCCGGCGGAGGCCGCCGCGACCGTCATGCGCGGCGTCGATGGGCGGCTTGAATTTACGTCAGTCATATTGACATATTTGAAGTCGATTGATACCCGTGGCAAGCGCTTTGTTGGGCCGTTCGGCCTTGGCGCGCCACCGTATCAGATCCCATCGCACAGTGGTGACTTCGATACGCGAGTGACGCCTAGGGCGAGCGGCGCCGGGCGAGTTTTCCTGTTTCCCTGAGCATCTTAACCGCTCGAGGAGAGAGGAAGGCCGCACGAGGCGCCAAAGGATCGATCTGCGCACAACTCGGGTCTAGCAACCTCGCCTGACCGCGAGCCGGCAGAAGACGCCGGGGCGCCGACTTTCCAGGTTTGTCCCGCGGGAGGATACGCGAATGGCTTCGGAGTTCCTTTATTTCGGCGACAGTCAGATCTGGTACAACGGCAAGTTCATGCCCTCCGCGGATGCCCGAGTGCACGTGCTGACGCACGGGCTGCACTACGGCTCCTGCGTGTTCGAGGGTGAGCGCGCCTATGACGGCCATGTCTTTAAGTCGCGCCAGCACAGCGAGCGTCTCCACCGCTCCGCGAACATCATGGATTTCGAGATCCCGTACTCCGTCGACGAGCTGGAGAAGGCGAAGGCCGAGATCCTGCGGCTCAACGGTGGCGGCAACAAGTATGTGCGCGCGGTCGCCTTCCGCGGCGGCGAGAAGATGATGGCCGTCGCAGCCCAGCAGAACCCGATCCATGTCGCCATCGCGACGTGGACGTGGCCCTCCATGTTCGATCCGGCCGAGCGCATGCGCGGCATCCGCCTCGACATCGCCGAGTACCGCCGGCCTGATCCGGCTTGCGCGCCGGCCATGGCCAAGGCCGCGGGTCTCTACATGATCTGCACGATCTCGAAGCACAAGGCCGAGAAGAAGGGCTATTCGGACGCGCTGATGTACGACTGGCAGGGCCGCGTCGCTGAGTGCACGGGCGCCAACATCTTCTTCGTGCAGGATGGCAAGCTCCACACCCCGCTCGCGGATTGCTTCCTCTCCGGCATCACCCGCGAGACGGTGATCGACATTGCGAAGAAGCGCGGCCTAGAAGTCGTCGAGCGCCGCATCATGCCGGAGGAGCTCTCGACGTTCTCGGAGTGCTTCATCACCGGATCGGCGGCAGAAGTGACGCCGGTGCGCGAGATCGGTCCCTATAACTATCAGCCGGGCCGCATCTCCGAGCAACTCCTCGCGGACTACATGGCGGGCGTCGGGAAGGCGTGACGCCGTCTTAGCTCCGATCCACTAAGCTCCGCATATCTCCTGAGAATCCAGGACTTGCGCAAGATCAATGCGCAAATTCGGGCTCTGGTATATCATGGTAAATACCGGCACCATGCGGGGAGCCGGTGCCGGTGCTTGCTTTGGCGCCGGGCCAATAGGGAGTGCGGCGTCATGACCAATCCGAAGCAAGCCCAGCCGGGACGGTCCGAGAACGTGCCGTTTCAAAAGCTGGTCGCATCGACGGAGCAGGCAGCCCAGGCTGTCGCGCCGATGATGAAGTGCGCGGCCTGCGCCAATATGGAGTTCGTCTCGCTCGCCGGGCGGCGGACCAAGGCCTACCTCGATATTCCGAATGAGCTTGCCCAGTGTCGCGGTCCCCAGGACCTCTTCGCCGCGCAGGCACGGTTCTGGCAGTCCATGGTGCGCGACTACGCCGAGTATTCGCAGCGCATGGTCTCCATGCTGCAGTCGCTCGACGGCGAAGCAGGCATTCCGGAGAACGGCGAGCGGCGTGCCCGCGAGCGCGATTTGCTCACCTTCCCGAATGTATTCGGTTTCCCGGCCTGGCAGCTCCCGATGGATGCCACGAGCCGGCGATCCGAGGAAGGCCGCGCGGCCTGAATCTGGTTGGCCGCGCCCCACTTCTCCTTCTCCCCCGTTCTTACGGGGAGAAGGTCGGGATGAGGGGCGGCCCGATCGCAAACGTCGGCGTATGCCGCCGCCCGTCACCCTGACCCTCTCCCCGCAAGTGCGGGGAGAGGGGAAACATATCTTCAGCTTACAACCGCGCGGCGGGCCATGACGCCGACGAGATGCGCGCGATAGTCGGCACTCGCGTGCACATCCGACAACACGTTCGACGGATCGAGCTTCACGCCGTCGAGCGCGGCGGCTGAGAAGTTCGCCGAGAGGGCCTTCTCGGCATCCGTCCAGCGGAAGACGCCGCCCTGGCCGGCGCCCGTCACGGCGACGCGCACACCGCCTGCCGTGCGCGCCACGGCAACACCGGCGATGGCGAAGCGCGAAGCTGGCTGGTCGAACTTCGCATAGGCAAAGCTCTGCGGGATCGGGAAGACGATCTCGGTCAGGATCTCGTTCTCATCGAGCGCGGTCGCGAACAGCCCCTGGAAGAAGTCATCCGCCTTGATGCTGCGCTTCGACGTGTTGAGCGTCGCGCCGAGGGCGAGGACCGCGGCCGGATAATCGGCCGCAGGGTCGTTGTTGGCGACCGAGCCGCCGATGGTGCCGCGATGGCGCACCTGCGGATCGCCGATGCCGCCCGCGAGCGCGGCGAGGCCGGGAATAGTGCCCTTCACATCGGCCGCTTCAGAGACCGTCGCGTGCGTGGTCATGGCGCCGATGGCGAGCCCGCCATCCTTGCGCGCAATGCCCTTGAGCGAGGCGATTGCGGAAAGGTCGATGACCGTATCCGGAGTCGCGAGGCGCAGCTTCATCGTGGGCAGCAGTGTCTGGCCGCCAGCGAGCAGCCTGGCGCCGGGAGCAGCCTTGAGTGCGAGATCCGCCTCGTTGACGGTGCCCGGACGGCGATAGTCGAAAGCCTGCATGGTGTCCTCCCTTATTCCGCGGCCATTTTCCGGGGCATTTTTTGTACCGCGCGCCACACTGCCTGCGGTGTCGCCGGCATCGCGATGTCCTCATGCCCGAGGGCATCGGTGATCGCATTGATGACGGCCGGCGGAGCAGCAATGGCGCCAGCCTCGCCGCAACCCTTCACGCCGAGTGGATTCGACGGGCATGGCGTCGTCGTCATCGCGACGTTGTACGACGGCAGGTCATCGGCGCGCGGCATCGCGTAGTCCATGAGGCTGCCGGTGATGAGCTGGCCGTTCTCGTCGTAGACGGTGTGCTCGAGCATGGCCTGGCCGACGCCCTGGGCAATACCACCGTGCACCTGACCTTCGACGATCATCGGGTTGATGAGGATCCCGAAGTCATCGACGGCCGTCCAGCGATCGATCCTCGTGTGGCCGGTGTCCGGGTCGATCTCCACCTCGGCAATATGCACACCCGAGGGGAACGTGAAGTTCTTCGGATCGTAGAACGAGCCCTCTTTGAGGCCGGGCTCGATCACCTCAGGATCGAACTTGTGGGCGACGTAGGCCTGCAGCGCGACCTCGCCGAAGGTCATCTTCTTATTGGTGCCGCGTCCCAAAAATTCGCCGTTCTCGAAGTCGACGCTGTCCTCCGGCACTTCCATGCAGGCGGCCGCAACGCGCTTGCCCTTGGCAACGATCTTCTCCGCGGCCTTGACGATGGCCGAGGCACCGACCGCGCCCGAGCGCGAGCCGTATGTGCCCATGCCCATCTGCACTTTGTCGGTATCGCCGTGGACGATCGAGACCTGATCAATGGGCACGCCAAGCTTCGACGCAATGACCTGGGCGAACGTCGTCTCATGACCCTGGCCATGGCTGTGCGATCCGGTGAGCACTTCGATCGTGCCGACTGGGTTGACGCGGATCTCCGCGCTTTCCCAGAGGCCGACGCCGGCACCGAGCGAGCCGACCGCGCGCGATGGCGCGATGCCGCAGGCTTCGATGTAGGCGGAGAAGCCGAGACCACGCAGCTTGCCGGCTTTGGCGCTGGCCGCCTTGCGTGCGGCGAGGCCCTTGTAGTCGGCCATTTCCAGCGCCTTGTCGAGCGAAGCGCCGTAGTTGCCGGCGTCATAGGCCATGATCACCGGCGTCTGATGCGGGAAGGACTTGATGAAGTTCATCCGGCGGAACTCGGCCGGATCGCGCCCGGTCTGCCGCGCGGCAACCTCCAGCAGTCTTTCGACGACGAACGTCGCCTCGGGACGGCCCGCGCCGCGATAGGCATCGACGGGGGTCGTGGTCGTGTAGACGCCGTCGACCTCGCAGTAGATGGCCGGGATGTCGTACTGGCCCGAGAGCAGCGGTGCGTAGAGGTACGTTGGCACCGACGAGGCGAAGGTCGAGAGATAGGCGCCGAGATTGGCCTTGGTGTTCGCGCGCAGCGCCAGGATCTTGCCGCTCGCGTCGAGAGCAAGCTCGGCCGTCGTGACGTGATCGCGGCCGTGCGCGTCGGCGAGGAAGGCCTCCGTGCGCTCGGCGACCCACTTCACGGGCCGGCCGATTTTCTTCGCCGCCCAGATGCAGACGGTCTCCTCGGCATAGATGAAGATCTTCGAGCCGAAGCCGCCGCCGACATCGGGCGCGATGACGCGCAGCTTGTGCTCGGGCGCGATGCCGATGAACGCGGAGAGCACGAGACGGGCGACGTGCGGGTTCTGGCTCGTCGTATAGAGCGTGAACTGGTCCTGGCCCGCGTCGTAGTCGCCGATTGCGGCGCGCGGCTCCATGGCGTTCGGCACGAGGCGGTTGTTGGTGATGTCGAGCTTCGTCACGTGGGCTGCGTTGGAGAAAGCCGCGTCGACCGCGTCCTTATCGCCGAGGTGCCACTGATAGACCGTGTTGCCCGGTGCTTCGTCGTGGATCTGCGCTTTGCCGGCGGCCTGCGCCGTCGCGACGTCCACGACCGCCGGCAACTCGCCGTAGTCGACCTGGATAAGCGCGGCTGCGTCCTTGGCCTGATCGAGGGTCTCGGCGATGACGACGGCGACGTGATCGCCGACATAGCGCACCTTGCCCTGGGCGAGCGCTGGATGCGCGCCGGCCTTCATGGGCGAGCCGTCCTTGGAGTGAATCATCCAGCCGCAGATGAGGCCGCCGATCTTGTCGGCTGCGAGGTCCGCGCCGGTGTAGACGCCGAGCACGCCGGGGGAAGCGAGCGCCTCGCTCACATCGATGTTGTTGATCGTTGCGTGCGCGACTGGCGAGCGGGCAAATACCGCATAGGTCTGCCCGTGGCGATTGATGTCGTCGACGTACTGGCCCTTGCCAGTGATGAAACGCAGGTCTTCCTTGCGCTTGACCGAAGCGCCAATACCCTGATCCGTCATGGGAATATCTCCTGTCCGGCTTTCACGCTACTCGGCTGCGATCTTGGTGCCACCCTGAGCAGAGCTCATGGTGGCGGCGCCCGTCTCGATCGCGCGGACGATGTTGTGATAGCCGGTACAGCGACAGATGTTGCCCTCGAGCTCTTTGCGGATCGTGCTCTCGTCGACCGACGCGCCGTGACGGTTCACGATGTCGACGCCGGCCATGATCATGCCGGGCGTACAGAAGCCGCACTGCAACGCGTGATGCTCGCGGAAGGCCTCCTGCATGGGATGCAGCGTCGTGCCGCTGGCGAGGCCTTCGATCGTGACGACGTCGGCGCCCTCGCAGGAGGCGGCGAGAACGGCGCAGGCTTTGACCGAGCGGCCATCGAGGTGAACCGTGCAGGCGCCGCACTGGCTGGTGTCGCAGCCGACATGCGTGCCCGTCAGGCGCAGGTCGTTGCGAAGGAAATCGACGAGCAGCGTTCGCGGATCGATATCCGCTGCGACGCGGCGCCCGTTCACGGTCAGTGAGAGCTTAGTCATTCGGCGTCCTCCAGTTCGGCATTCTTATGGGTGCGATTGGATGTGTGTCTGCTCTGTCCGACGGGTCTCCTCCGTGAAGCGGCGGCTCGGCAGGGCTCGCAGCAGCCCAAGCCTCTGAAAGCACGAATTAGAATGAATTAATCCTGCGCTGTCGTATGAGGGCCGTCAAGCCGATGCGCTGAGAGCGCGACCAAAGGCCAGTATCTCGCGCCTGATGTTGGGAGGAATTGCTGCAGTGCAGCCGACCTCACGAATTGTTCATGTCCTGCAACGATGTCGTCGCGCTGCGGCCATCGAAGCGTCGAGCGATTGTGACTAGACTTTCGTTGTCCGGCGCCAGGAGGGACTGGCCGAGCCGAACTTAAAGCTCGAGAAAAAAGGGAGAACGCCGCTTAATGACAACGTATCAGATGACACGCCGCGATGCGCTGAAGCTCGCAAGTGGAGCTGCCGCACTTGGCGTGCTCGGCAGCGCAGTTCCGCAGTTCGCAGAGGCTGCGGCACCGATGCTCGGGGTCTCGCGCCCTTCGATCTATCGCTTCAAGCTCGGCGCCTTCGAGGTGACGACAATCCTCGACGGCTTCGTGCAGGGCAAAGGTCCGCATCCAACGTTCGGGAGCAACCAGCCAGCCGAGGTCGTGCAGGCGGTCGTCCAGGCACACGGCCTGTCGACGACGATGCACGAGAACCCCTACGTCGTCACGCTCGTCAATACGGGCAAGGAGCTGATTTTGTTCGACGCCGGCAATGCCAAGGGACGCATGAAGACGGCTGGGCATCTCTCGGACCTGATGGTCACTGCCGGCTATAGTCCCGCGCAGGTCGATATCGTCGTCATTACGCACGGCCATCCCGATCACGTCGGCGGGCTCATGACCGACGGCAAGCCCGTCTACGCCAACGCCCGCTACGTCTTCGGGGCCAGCGAGTTCGACTACTGGAACAAGGGCGAGAACATTCCGGAGGCACGCAAGGCGACCCGCGACGTGTTCATGAGCCAAGCGGTGCCGCTCGCCGAGAAGGCGACCATGATCAAGCCCAACGACGAGGTCGTCTCCGGCATTCGCGCTGCGCCGGCTTACGGCCATTCGCCGGGCATGCTCGCCTTCCACATCGAGAGCGAAGGCAGGCGACTATACAATTGGGCCGATACCGCCAATCACTACCTCATCTCGCTCCAGCACCCCGAGTGGCACGCGGGCTTCGACCAGGACAAGGATATGGCTGTCGAGACGCGCAAGAAGACGTTCGACATGCTCTCGGCCGAGAAGATCCCTGTAGTCGGCTTCCACATGCCGTTTCCGTCGGTCGGATGGGTCGAGAAGGCGTCGACAGGCTACCGGTGGGTGCCGGCGAGCTTCCAGTTCAACTTCTAGGCAGCCGGCGTCAAATAGGGGCTCTGCGGCTCCACGGCACGCGCAAAATGATTGACTTCAAACGGTCAATCATTTTGCGTTTTCGCGCGTTCTACTGCCCGAGCCGTAGCCGTCCGAAAGCGCCTGATACAACCCGAGCCCCAGAAACCTCCGATGATCAGATCCGATCCTTACTGGTGGGAGGCCGCCCCTCCGGCGACGCTTCCTCGCGAGCCGGTGCGCTCGAAGTGCGATGTCGTCATCGTTGGGGCTGGCTACACTGGCCTTTCCGCCGCGATCACGTTGGCCCGCGCCGGACGCAGCGTTCAGGTTTTCGACAAGATGCGGCCGGGCGAGGGTGCTTCCACCCGCAATGGCGGCATCGCGAGCGGCAATCTCCGCCCGTCCTTCGACGAGCTTTCGAAGAAGTTTGGGGAGGTTGCGGCGCGCGCGCTGCTCCTCGAGGCCAAGACAGCGCGCGAGGATCTCGCAGATTTCATCACGCGCGAGGGCATCGACTGCGATTTTGCCATCACAGGGCGCTTTGCCGGGGCCTCGACGGCGGGCGACTACGAGCGCCTTGCCCGGGACGCCGACATGCTCGTGGCGACCACGGGCATTACGGCCTATGCCGTGCCGCGCGCCAAGCAGCGGGACTACCTCGGTACGGACTACTATCACGGCGGCTCCGTGCGCATGGATATCGGCGGGCTGCACCCGGCGAAGCTTCATGCAGGCATGTTGCGTCTTGCGCAGGCGGCAGGTGCGATCGTGCATGGCGAGACGGCCGTGCTCGGCATTCGCAACGATGGTCTCGATTACGAGGTCGAGACGGCGCGCGGTCGCGTCCGGGCCCGCCATGTCATTGCCGGCACGAATGGCTACACGGATCGCTCGGACCGCTGGCTGCGCCGGCGCCTCGTGCCAGTCAGGAGCCGCATCATCGCGACGGCCCCGCTCTCCGACAATCTCATGCGTCAGCTCATGCCGAAGCGCATGATGCTCTCCGAGACGCGCAAGCTGCACTACTACTACCGCCCCTCGCCGGACGGCCGACGCATTCTCTTCGGCGGCCGCGATGGGACGATCGCCGGCGATCCTACTTGGCCGACGGATCACCTGCGCCAGGCGTTGGTCGATATCTTCCCCGAGGTCGAGGATGTCGAGCTGACGCATAGCTGGTTCGGGCATGTCGCCATGAACCGCGACATGATTCCGCGCATTTTCTCGCGCCAGGGCATGCGCTATGCCGCCGGCTACTGCGGCTCGGGTGTGGTGTGGGCGCGCTGGGCCGGGCAGAAGGCCGCCTGGCAGGTGCTTGGCGAGGAAGGCGGCACGTCCGCGCTCGACATGCGCCCGCCGCCAGCCGTGCCCTTCTACAATGGCACGCCGTGGTTCATGCCCGGCGTGTTCGCGTGGCTGACGTGGCAAGACCGCCGCGCGCAGCGACATCGCAAGAGCAAGACGTCCAACGCGAAACGAGATCCGGCATGAGTGAGGCAACCGAGGCTCCGGCGAAGGTGCAATCTGCGTCGGGTGCTGAAGAGGTGTCCGTTGCTCTACCGCGCGTGAGCATCGTTACAACATATCGGCGGGCGCTTGCCCTGCTCGCGCCCGAACGAAAGCTCGCCGGAAGCTTGGTCATGGCCAACGTGGTCATCGGCGTCATCTTGCTGGCCGAACCGATTCTGTTCGGGCGGGTCGTCGATGCTCTTGCGACGGGGGCGGGTGCGTTTTCGCTGATCGGCGTGTGGGCGGCCCTGGGCTTGTTCGGCATCCTCGCCGGCATGGTTGTCGCGCTTGCGGCCGACCGCCTTGCACATCGCCGTCGTCTCATCGCCATGGCCACGGCCTTCGATCAGGCCATCACGCTGCCGATCAGCTATCACGCGCGGAAAGGCTCGGGCGCCGTCATCCGTGCCATTCAGCAAGGCACGGACTGCCTGTTCGGCCTCTGGCTCGCGTTCATGCGCGAGCATTTGGCTGCCCTCGTTTCGCTCTGTTTCCTGATTCCGACCGCCATAACGATCGATGCGCGCATGGCCGCGCTGCTGTTCGGGCTCGGGATCGTGTACCTCGCGGCGAATATGTTCGTATTCAAGCGCACGATCGACCAGCAGGGCGAAGTGGAGCGCTATCATCGCGAGCTCGCCGGCCGGGTCGGCGACGTGCTCGGAAACGTGACGGTCGTGCAGAGCTACGTGCGCTTCGAGGCCGAGTCGAAGGCGCTGCGCAATCTCATGAGCGATCTTCTCGCCGCCCAGTATCCCGTGCTCTCGTGGTGGGCCGGCGTGATGGTGCTGACGCGCGCCGCCTCGACCATCACCATGGTCGCCATTTTTGCGCTTGGCGCACTCCTCGTGCAGCGCGGCGAGCTGACCGTTGGTCAGGTCGTGAGCTTCGTTGCTTTCGCCAATCTTCTCATCACGCGCCTCGAGGGTCTCTCGCATTTCTTCCTCGGGCTCTTTCAGCAGAAGCCGGCCATCGACGCCTACTTCGAGCTGGTCGATACGACGAGCCCGGTGCTCGACCGCCCCGGTGCGCGCGCGCTGGACCATCCGCGCGGGCATGTGCGCTACGAGGATCTGACCTTCCGCTTCCCGGATGGCACGATCGGAATCGACGACATGAATTTCGAGGCCCTTCCCGGGGAAACGGTGGCCTTGGTCGGGCATACGGGCGCCGGCAAGACCACCGCCCTCGCCCTGCTGCAGCGTCTGCGCGATCCACAGGTCGGACGCATCACGGTCGACGGTCTCGATATCCGCGATGTGACGCTGGCCTCGCTGAGGTCGTCCATGGCCGTGGTCTTCCAGGACGCGGGCCTCTTCAACCGCTCGATTGCCGAGAACATCCGTATCGGCAAGCCCGAGGCGACGGATGCGGAAGTGCAGCGCGCAGCGGAGCTTGCCGGTGCGCACGAGTTCATCATACGCAAGCAGGGCGGCTACGACTTTCTGATCGGCGAGCGCGGTACCGCGCTTTCGGGCGGCGAACGCCAGCGGCTAGCCATCGCGCGCTCCATTCTCAAGGACGCGCCCATCCTCATTCTCGACGAGGCGACGAGCGCCCTCGATGCGGAGACCGAGGCGCGCATCAAGCGGGCGCTCGATGCGCTGCGCAAGGGGCGTACGACCTTTATCATCGCGCACCGCCTCTCGACGGTCGCCAATGCAGACAAGATCCTGGTGCTCGAGCACGGCCGGATCATCGAGCGCGGCACGTTCCGCGAGCTTGTGGCGCTGGGCGGACTGTTCGCCCGCCTCGTCGCGGAAGGCGGCTTCACTGAGCCGACCGAGGTGAAAGAGAAGGCGGCGGAGCTCGCTCCCTGATGGCCTGCAACCGATGAGCTAAAGGTTCAGCCCCTTAGCTATCTCTTCCGCGACATTGCGACGGGCGGCGATCTCGGCTTCGAGCAGTTGCTCGCTGCGCGAAATGACGGCGAGGCGCTCCTCCTGCGACTTGAGTGACTCGAGATAGCGTCGTCCCAGATCCGAATTCGCGCCGACGGAGCCGAGATTGCGGCGGATGCGCTCCTGATCCTCGCCGATCTTCTTGCGCTCGGCTTCGAGCTGCCCGCGCTGTGCGCGCGCTCGATTGATCTCGCTGATTGTCTCACCGAGCCGGGCGACGGCCGACTTCAGTGCCGGCGTCTCGTTTTCGAGGCCCTGGATGGTTGTCAGGATCTGCTCTGGCGCCAGCGTCGTCAGGTGTACGACGCGGCGGTCCGTGCGTTCGACGACGAGCTTCGACTTCGCGGTCTTACCCTTGGGCGCATCGATCTTGAAGCGGAAGCGGGTCGGTGTCTCCTCGATCTCCTGCTGGTCGGCTGAAGGCGTCCAGCCGGCAGCGCGCGGCTCCTCGACGATGACTTCGCGGTCCTCCTCGTTCGGCGGCACCACCTCGTAGCTGATGGTGCGACGCGAGCGCGTGGTGATCGTGAGCTCGCCGTTGATAGATTTGCCGAGCGTCGTGCGCTGCACACCTTCGTCCTCGCGACGCACGTCGGTCTTGGTGTCGAGGGCGAGCGTGACGAACTTGAAGGTACCCCGCGGCAGGAGAGGCAGCTGCGCGTCGCCGACGAAGTTGGTTGCGCCTTCGCCGGCCGCTTCGAACGTCGTGACGATGCCGGCAGGAAGCGTGGCATCGCCATCATTGCGCAGGCGCACGGCGGCGAGTGGGCGTCGCGCGTGTGTGTCGGGCTGGTAGAGCCATGTGCGGCTTGCTGCGACCTCGCGGTCGAGGAAAGGCACCATCATGGTGTGGCCGGTCGCGAGCGAGATGCGCGAGGGAAAGCGATAGAGAAGCTGGGTCGGTGCTTCTTCGGCCTCGGCGGCGATCGCGGCCGTGCCGAGGGCATCCGGAATGGGCGGCGGCGGCGGTGCGCTCGCGGGGGCGACGGCCTCGAAGCCGCGACCGGATCGATAGCGCTGCGCTTCCTGCATGGAAGCAGCGCCCGCCATGATGCGCGGCGCGGGGCGTGCGGGGGCGTCGGCACTGCGTCCGACGGCACTTCCGTCGCTGTCGTCCTGCTTCGGCAGAACCTTCTGCCCGGCTGTCACGGGGACTTCAATGCGATCGGAAAAGAAGGCCGTATAGAGCGACTGGCGCAGTGCCACGGGATTGCCGGAGACGAGCGTCAGCTCGACGTCCTTCCAGTCGCCACCCGTGAGGTTCTCTACAACGGCCCAACCCTGGAGCTTTGCGCGTCCGCCATCCTTCGGCAGCACGAGCCGGTAGGATGTCTTCCAGACCGGCGCGGCGACCACGTAGCTCAAGGCGATGTCGCGCGTGCCCTCGCCGAGAATGTCGAGCGAGAGTTTGCGGCGCTCTTTTGCGCGGTTCTCGGAAAGACCTTGCAGGGCGCGCTCGATCTGCGCGCGCGCCTGGGGATCGGTAAATTGCAGGGTGGTCACTTCTTCGAGCACGGCCTGCACCAGGCCGCTCTCGCTCATTAGGCTCAGTCGATTGCGCGTAAGCGTGCCACCGTCGTTCGGCAGTCGCACGTCGAAAGGCTCGACACGGAAGACGCGACCCTTGGCGCTCACGGGTCCAGCGATCTCGATCTCGCTGCCGACGAGGGCATTGAGGAGCGCGCTCGGTGAGCCGAGAGCTTCAGGCCCGAACGGCAAATCGCGAAAGAGCTCCTGCAGCGGCGCCTTGCCCGGCAGGCTGACGGCGCCGATGCCGCCTTCGCGATCGAAGACAGTGAGGCTCTTCAGGAGGTCGTCGACCTGGTCGAGGCGCACGGGGAGATCGATGTTCGAGCCGGCGGTAGCGGGGCCTGCGTGCGTGAACTGGGCAAGGCCGATGCTGGCGAGGACAACGCGGCGCAAGGGCAACTCGTTCGCGACAGCGGGCAGCGCGACGAGGCTTGCGAGTATCGCGGCGGCTGCAATGCGGCGGGCCTTGCGCTTGGAAAGGGATGCTCGGAGAGTGCTGCGACGCGACATGGGCTTTCCTGGAAGTGGCATCGGCCGGCGGCGTAGCCGCAAGCGCTGGATGATCGAGCTATGAGCAGGCCCATTCAAACCGCGCACTTGGTCGGAATTGCAGCAAATGGAATAAGTCGGCAGCAGTTCGCCCCACCGGCACCTACGGGCGTCTAGTGTGATGATCGAGGAATTCGCCAGATCAAGCGGTAGGTGTCGAGCGCATTTCTCGATCCAAATCACACCAGCAAGATTATGATTCTAGTGTCCCTTTTGATGCCGAAGTTCGCTTGGCACGCCAGCATCGAGATCAAGCGAACTTCGGAATCGGGACACTAGAAGCTAGTTCGCCCAAAGCGATGAGAAGGGATTGAAAGGCTGCTTCGGTGGTGGGCGGCGCTTGGGCGGAGCCTGTGCAGGAGGTGCCTGCGCGGGATCAGCCTGCTGCTGTGCGGCGCCTGCCGCAGGTGTCGGTGCGCCATCCGGTTGAGCCGCAGGTGTCGTGACGAATGGCTTCCAGGCTGAAGGCTGGTTCTGGGCGGCGGGCTGGGTCGAAGTCGGCGGCTCGCCCAGGCTCTGACGCGAGCGCTCCAGCTCCTTGAGACGTTCGGCTTCGAGCGCCTTCTGGCGCTCGGCCTCCTGGCGCGCGCGGTCCTCGTCGAGACGGCGCAGGCGCTCGAGTTCGTCGACCTCGCCTTCCATGCGTCGCACGCTCAGTTCGCGCTCGAGCGCATCGACCTGGACTTGAGGATCGATGGCGGCGAGCCGCGCGAGCGGTCCGGCCCAGATGACCGAGATGCCAGGCAAGGGACCGCGCGACTTGGCGCCAGCGCGCGGCGCGACGTTGGCGCCGTCGAGCTTCCACTCGCTGTCAATGCGCTGGCTGTCGAGGTCGATGATGGCAGCGCCGGTCACGCGGCCCGATTTCGTCTCGGCAACGATCGGCGCCGTCCGCACATGACCATCCGCGACCGTGAGCGGAATGCGGCGTCGGCCGAGCGGAATGCGCTCGGCGCCGAGGCGCTCGCGGATCATTCTCTCTAGGTTTCCCGGGGCGAGTGAGCCCTGTGGACCGAGCACACTCTCGCTCGCTTCGACGACGGCCACCGGCGAGAGCTGGCTGAGGGCGGCGTCGGTGAGGCGCGCCTCGCCCGCACCGCTGAGCGAGGCGACGAGCCCGCGCACCGTGAGTGCCGAGCCGGTCACATCAAGCGAAAGCTGGAGACGTCCGGCGAGAGGGGGCGCGCGCCCATCGGGCATTGTGCTTGCGATCTCCGCGCCGTCCATGCGGAAACTTCCCTTGAGGGCGGCGCCGGCCGGGGCCTTCGCGAGCGTGAAGCGTCCGTTCGCCTTGCCGCCCTGCGCTGCAGCCTCGACCAGACGGACATCGAGCGTGCCTTGCTTGATCGTGCTTTCGAGGCGGACGGCGCGCAAGGCGACTCCGTCCGCGACCACGAACTCCGGTGTATCGATGGCGATGGTGCCTTCGAACCCATCCAGGCGATCGAGGTCGAAAGGAGCCTCGGGCCACCACGACGCAGCGGACAGCCGCGCCTCGGCGGGGACAGCGGCGGTCGGGCGCTCGTCGAGGATGGGCATCAGCGCGCGGGGGAGCTCCACGCGGTTCGCGCTCAGGCGCGCATCGAGGCGCTTGGTCGGTTTCGAGAAATCGAGATCGACACTGCCAGCGAGGCGCGAACCGCCGAGCGCCAGGTCGTCGCTCTCAAGCTTCAGCCGCTTGTCAGAAAGTGCGACACCCATGCGGCCATTGAGCGGCACGCCGGCAAGGCCGCTGCTGCGCCCGAGCGCCGTGGCCGCAACAATCATCGCGAGATCCTCGCCCGTGACGAACATCTGGCCCGTAAGCTCCGGCATGGCGCCGGCCGGCGTCGCGAGACGGCCGCGCAACTCGGCACGCGCGCCGGCACTGTCAAGCGCTGCCAACGTCTCGAAGCCATCGCCGAGCGTGCCGACGGCAGAGATCGTCAGGCGTGCGGGTATGGCGATGCGGCCGGCTGTCGGCGCGCTCCAGCCGTCCGGTGCGATCTGCGCGACGAGCGTCGTGATGGCCGGCACATCGCCCGTGATGTCGATCTCGAGAGGCTGCGCGGTGATCGTCGGACCACGCTTCGGCGCCGTCAGGTTCGCGGCAATGCGACTCTCGCCGAGCGATCCGTCGATGTTGAGGCGGGTTACGCCGGGCTGGCCCTTGGGCGAGAGCTGGAGGCGGCCGGCAAGGCGCAGCGGCGCTATGCGCTCGAGGCGTTGCGGATCGAGGAGGCCGGTCGCCGGCACATCGAGCCAGCTCAGAAAATCGGCGATGGCGGCTCGGTCGGGACCGATCACAACGCCTGCGAGCGAGCCCGCAGGGTCGGCGTCGTCGGCACTCGCGAGATTGCCTTCTAGATCGACCTGCCAGCCAGAGCCGCCGCGCGCCTTGAGACGCGGCACCTGCCAACTCCGGCCATCCCAGCTCAGCTCGGCGTCGACATCGTGATAGATCGCGGCCTGCGTCGCGAGCCGCCCGAAGCGCAGCTTGAGCTCCATGGATTGCAGGCCGCCAAGCGGCTTGAGGAGGGTTTCGCGCGGGGCGTTCGAAGGAAAGGCGAGTGACGTCACGATCGACTTCAGCAACGCACCCGGGCGCGGCTCGTTCGGCAGTAGGGCGCCGATGTCGAACGAGGGACCGTCGAGGGCGAGCGAGAGGACCGGTCCTGCGGCGGCAGCCTTCCCGTTCTTCCCCGCAGCCACGGACGTCCAGCTTGCATCCCCGCCCAGGCGGCCGCCCGGCAATTCCAGGCGGATGGCCTGTCCGGCAATGCGACGCGGGCCGACGGCGAGGCGTACGTCGAGCGCGAAGGGGCCGTCACGCGCGATCTCGGGCGGCTGCCGGCCGCGACCGGCCCAGGCCACGAAGCGGTTAAAGGAGGCGCCGCGGAGCGTCACGGGGCCTTCGAATTCGGTCTCGGTCGCGCCGGGCGTCAACTTGCCGCTGAGCACGAGGCGCGCGCTGCCCGGGAGATTGCCGGAGAACTCACGGATGTCGAAGCCGTCCGCGCCGGCTTTCTGCAGTTCGAGCTTGAGGGCGCTGATGACGTCGCCGTTGAGCGTTGCCTGATCGAGCAGCAGCAGAGCGCGCAGGCGATCAGTGCCCGGCAGTGCATCGCCAACACCTGAGACGATGCGCGCCAGTGTCGCCGTCGAAGCGGTGTTCGCGTCCGTGCCGATGATGCGGTCGATATCGATCCAGCGGGCATTGATGAGGATCTCGGCCGTCGTCTCCTTGCGCCAGGAGAATTTCGCGGCGCCCTGCGCGAGCTGAGGCTTGTTGTCGGCGTCGAGTGTGAGCGTGAGGTCGGCAAGCTCGGCGCTCGCGGTGTCGGCCTTCAGCGACGACTTGATCTCGACGATGGCGGGAGCTGCGGTCGAGCGGCCCCGAGCTGCGACAGGATCGCTCCGAACGAAAGGCGTGCGCGCCGTGAGGCTTCCCTCGACACGGATGCGACCGAGGAGGTCATGAGCCGTTGCATCCACGGCCCAGCTCTGGCTGCGGGCAGGCACACGCACCGTACCTTTGAAGCGCACGGCGCCGTCCGGATCCTGGCGCGCTGTCGAGAGGCGGAGCTCGCGGACGTCGGGCTCTCCCTGCGCGACGACGTCCGTGCGACCATCAGGAGAAGGCGGCGGCGCGGGGACATAGTTCAGGTTGACGCGGTAAGGTCCTTCGAGCGCCGATGCTGAGACGGTGCCGGCGATCTTCCGGAACGCAGATTTGATGTTGCCTTTGGGCTCGCGGATGACGAGGGCGCCATCGCTGATCTGAATGTCCTCGAATGTGATCCGGCCTGGAAGCGCGGGTGCATCGCCGCCGCGGCTTGCAAGGCTCGCCCAATTGCCACTCCCGTTCTCGTCCAGCACAAGATTGAGGACCGGCCCCGAAAGATCGATCCGACGTGCCTCGATCGTGCCGCTGAGGAGCGGGGAGAGCGCGAGCATCACGTTGACGGCTTCGGCCTTGAAGAGCGGTTCGCCGATGGCGGCCGTCGTATCCGCGACGCGGAGGCGTTCGATGTTGATGTATGGCACTGGCAGCAGGCGGACGTTGATCTTACCGCCGATCCGGACCTCGCGGCCCGCAAGCCGCGAAGCCTCCTCCTCGATCGTGCCGCGATAGCGGTCCCAATCCACCATGGCGGGTACGACGAACAGTGTCGCGAGCGCCGCGACAACCAGCACGCCGAGGATGACCAATGCCCGCCTCATGATCGGATCAACTTCTCCTTCGACGTGGCGGTTGCAGCGAATGCCATGAACACCGCCGGCGGGCGTCCGGCGTTGCGCTTTCGACCCACCCGTGGCCAAACTCCGACACAGTATACGACGTTTGGCCGCTTCCGTGCAGGCTTCGCATACGTCACACAGCTAGCATATTGACCACGAAGGCCGCTGCATCATGTCGCGCGTTGCTCGACGAGCTATCCTGCCACACACGAATCACCAATTTGCTACTGTCGCTTCGAGCGCGAAGCGTGTCTGGGCATCGGCGCGACCAGGCAATTTTCGCGACCCGGACACCAAACTGTGCTCACAATTCGGCGAGGCAGCGACGGGCAACGTTCTTTCAAGCTGCCGCGCATACCATCCCGCAATCGGGGGTTCTCCTGGCCATGCCGACTTGGCAAGTGATCCTGCTCGGTCTGATCGAGGGCCTGACCGAGTTCATTCCGGTATCCTCGACGGCGCATGTCCTGCTCGCGGGGCATTTCCTCGGCTTCGAGTCCCCCGCCCGGGCCTTCGAGGTGCTGATCCAGCTCGGCGCCATCCTGGCCATCCTGAGCGTCTACGCAGCCCGCCTCTGGCGCATGGCGCTGGATCTCCCCCGTGACCGGCGCACACAGAAGTTCGTCGCATCGGTTCTTCTGGCCTTCCTGCCGGCCGCGATCATGGGCGTGCTGCTGCATTCGGTGATCAAGGAGGTCTTCTTTGCCTCGCCGCAACTGATGTGCACGATGCTCATCGCCGGCGGCGTAGTGCTGCTCGCCGTCGATCGGATGCGGCTCGAGCCACGCATTCACGAGGCCATGGACATCACGCCCGGGCTCGCGCTCAAGATCGGCATCTTTCAGTGCCTGGCGATGATCCCCGGTGTTTCGCGGTCCGGCGCGACCATCGTCGCCGCCATGCTCATGGGCACATCGAAGCGCGCGGCAGCCGAGTTCTCGTTCTTCCTGGCCATGCCGACCATGGCCGGTGCGTTCGCCTATGATCTCTACAAGAGCTATGCGCAGCTCGACGCGGCATCGATCCGCGGCATCGCGATCGGTTTCATCGTTTCTTTCATCGCCGGCGTGATCGTCGTGCGCTACCTGCTCGACTTCGTCAGCCGCCACGGTTTTGCGCTCTTCGCTTGGTGGCGGATCATCGTCGGCGGGCTGGGGTTCGCCGCGCTGGCCCTGCTGGGATAGGCCTTAGGCCGCGTGCGACGTCGCCGGCTCTGTCAGCACCGCGTGCAGGGTCGCACGATCACGCGAAGCCTTGAGCTTCTCGATGGTCAGCGGGTCCCGCAGCAGGCGCGAGATCCGCGCCAATGCCTTGAGATGGTCGGCGCCGGCCTGCTCGGGCGCGAGCAGCAGGAAGACCAGCTCGACAGGTTCTCCGTCGGTCGCGTCGAAGTCGATCGGCGCTTCGAGACGCGCGAACAGACAAACGATGTGGTTGAGGCCGGGCGGTTTGCCGTGCGGGATGGCGATGCCGCGGCCGAGGCCGGTCGAGCCGAGCCGCTCGCGCTGGAGTAGCGTCTCGAAGATGGCGCGCTCGTCGAGGTCGGTTAGCTCTGCCGCTTTGTGCGCGAGGTCGTGTAGTACCTGCTTTTTGCTCTTGGCCTTAAGGGAGGCGATGATGCCTTCCGGCTTGATCAGGTCACCGAGGTCCATTTTTCTTCTCGTTCCCCTCAGATTTGGTACGGGGACCAGCCCCGGGGTAGGGACGTGGCTCCATTTGTCTTCGCAGGTCTCAAACGCCAGGACCGATACTTACCTCTCTTAGCGGTTCAATTTTCATGCATAAGCAATGCCAATGGCACGCCTAAGGCGCATGAGTTGAGCGTTGAACCGAATAAGGGGGTCTTCGTTCCTCTCCAGGTGCCGTGAGCGTTCCTGGTTAACGGCGAAAAGAGTTTATCTCGTCGCGCCACGCGGCCCGTCCACGTCAAGGTTCATACAAAACGCCCATGACAGCCAGCCTAAGGCCGGACCCCACTTGCCTTTTGTGTGCCTATCCCAACGCGGTGCCGCCTCCCGGCATCGCTCCTCGTACCCGCCGCTAGACCTCGTCTGGGTCCGCCGATCGGGTCGTGCCGCCCGATTACCTGTGTCGCGACTCCGACGCGGCGAGGAGTCTTCTTGTCCTCATGTACGCCGAGTCGGGTTGGGGGGCATACTTAGATCAGCGCGGATCGCACTGTCAATTGATTGGCCAGCCCTCGACTAAGTCCGTCGTTCAGTCAGAAATCCGGCACTTTCTGTCATAATTCGCCGCCCCGTTAGGCATGATCGGGACGACTGTCGGGAACGGGAAGCTGCGGCGTTACTCCGGGATGGCCGTGCTCGCGGCCTGGATGGGGTAGTAGCCACCATGGTCCGTGATGCGATTAGCCGCACCGGCCTCAAAGCTCGCCCGTTCGCCGGCGGTCAGCGGCCGCTTCTTCCAGGTCGAGGCATCGACAACGACGTACACCACCTCGGCGGTGACGATGGTATCTGGAGTGCCGGCGATCCTGAGCTCGAAACCGATCGTGACCGAAGTCGTCCCGAGCCGCAGCGCGCGAACCGAGATCTCCAGCACGTCGTTGAAGCGCGCAGGTGCCGTCCACTCAATGAGCTGGCGCACGACCTGGATCTCGAGCGAGCCGTCGAATGGGTCGCGCCCAGGAAAGCTCGCCCGCAGGAATTCGGTGACGGCGAGATCGACATAATCGCCGTAGCGCGCGTTGAACACGACGTGCTGGGCATCGCAATCCTGGTAGCGCACACGCGTGTAGTAGCGGAACGGTGTCATTCGCTTTCCCTGCGGAAGACGTGAAGCGCATCAGGGCCGACCATGCTGCGGGCGACGCAGCGGAGGCCGTAAGTGGCGAAGTGCTGATCGAGATCGGGGCCGGCGACCTGGATAGTAGGGCCGGTGCTTTTTCCCGGACTGACGGCGGCGATCGCCTCATCGACAAGGCCGGCGGCGAGGAAGGCCGCCCACATTTGAGGCCCGCCCTCGACGAGCAGGCGTGTGACGCCGTTTTTTGCGAGCCGCGCGAGCAGCGTCGAAAGCACGATCTGGCCGTCCGCCTCGGGATGGCTGTCGAAAGTCACATGCCCGCGGTTGGCCGCGTGCGGCGAGGCCATGATGCGGGGTTCATCAGCGCGGGTCGCGAGCCAGACCATGGGATAGCGGGCGCCGGGGATTGTGTCGGCCGCGGAATAGACCTTCGCTGTGGCCGGCGTGCGGAGGGCACCGTCGATGATGACACGGCGCGGCGAGCGGTTGGCGAGACCCGGGAGGCGGCAGTTCAAGAGAGGGTCATCCGCGAGCACCGTCCCCGCACCAACAAGGATCGCGTCCGCCTCGGCGCGGAGCAGATGGGCGTATGCGCGGGCTTCGGGGCTCGTCACCCAGACCGGGGCGCCATTGCCGGCTGCGACGGCATGATTGGCATCGAGCGCCATCTTGATCTGCACGAACGGGCGCTGCGCGGTCTGCGCCAGGATATGTCCGAGCGTGACGAAGCGCGCCTCGTCGGCCTGAACGCCGATCTCGACTTTGATGCCGGCCTCGCTGAGCTGGGCGAAGCCGCGCCCTGAAACGATCGGGTTCGGATCGGGAATTGCACAAACGACGCGCTTCAGGCCCGAGTTGACCATGGCGTCGGCGCAGGTTGGAAGCCGGCCGGTGTGGGCGCAGGGTTCGAGCGTCAGGTACATGGTGCGGCCGCGGGCACGATCGCCGGCGCGGCGGAGAGCTTCCTTCTCGGCGTGGGGGCGTCCGCCTGGCTGGGTCCATCCGCGCGCGATGACCTCACCCGTCGTTTCGTCGACCACGATTGCGCCGACGGCTGGATTGGGCGCAGTGGTGCCGAGCCCGCGTCGTGCGACGCGCAGCGCGATATCCATCATGTGTCGGTCGAACTCGTCGCTCGGGGTCGGCATCAGGTTACTGCTTCAGGTCCACACCCGGTTTGGCGGCCGGCGTCGCGGCGGGTTCATCGTCATTGAGCCCGATGGGCTGGCCCGCAATCTCGCCGAGCACCTCGTGGAAGTCTGCAGCCTCCCGGAAGTCGCGGTAAACGGACGCAAAGCGCACATAGGCCACGGGATCGAGCGAGCGCAAGCCCTCCATGACCAGCTCGCCGACGGCCGAGGAGGTCACCTCGCTCTCGCCCATACTCTCGAGCTGGCGCACGATACCGGTCAGCATCCGCTCGAGGCGCTCCGCGCTGACCGGGCGCTTGCGCGCGGCGAGCTCGACCGAGCGGGCGAGTTTCTCGCGGTCGAAGGGGACGCGGCGGCCCGAACGCTTGACGACGATGAGCTCGCGAAGCTGAACGCGCTCGAAGGTCGTGAAGCGACCGCCGCAGTCGGGACAGATGCGGCGCCGACGGATGGCCGCGCCTTCCTCAGTCGGGCGGCTGTCCTTGACCTGGCTGTTCTCGCTCGCGCAGTAGGGGCAGCGCATCGGGGCCTCCAAGTCAGGGCGACGGGTGCGCTCAGTCGTAGATCGGGAAGCGCTCGCACAGTGCGACGGCTTCCTCGCGCACGCGATGCTCGACCTGGGCATCGCCTGCATCGCCATTGCGCGCCAGACCGTCGAGTACTTCGATGATCATCTTACCGATCTGGCTGAACTCGGCCGTGCCGAAGCCGCGCGTGGTACCGGCCGGCGTGCCGAGACGGATACCCGACGTCACGAACGGCTTTTGCGGATCGAAGGGCACGCCGTTCTTGTTGCACGTGATGTGCGCGCGCCCGAGCGCGATCTCGGAGGCCTTGCCGGTGAGCTTCTTCGGCTGCAGGTCGACGAGCAGGAGGTGGTTGTCCGTGCCGCCCGCGACGATGTTATAGCCGCCCGCCTTGATAGTCTCCGACAGCACCTTGGCGTTGTCGACGACGGCCTTGGCGTACTGCTTGAAGGACGGCTGCAGGGCTTCGTGGAAAGCCACGGCCTTGGCCGCGATGATGTGCATGAGCGGACCGCCCTGGAGGCCCGGGAACACCGCCGAGTTAATCTTCTTGGCGATTTCCTCGTCGTTGCTGAGGATGATGCCGCCGCGCGGCCCCCGCAGCGACTTGTGCGTGGTCGTTGTCACGACATGGGCGTGCGGAATGGGCGAGGGATGGACGCCGCCGGCAACGAGGCCTGCGATGTGCGCCATGTCCACCATAAGGTAGGCGCCGATGCTGTCGGCAATGGCGCGGAAGCGTGCCCAGTCCCAGAAGCGCGAGTAGGCCGTGCCGCCGGCGAGGATCAGCTTCGGCTTGTTGGCCTTGGCAAGGCGCTCGACCTCGTCCATGTCGATGAGCTGGTCGTCCTTGCGTACGCCATAGGGCACGACCTTGAACCACTTGCCGCTCATGTTGACCGGCGAGCCGTGCGTCAGATGCCCGCCCGCGTTCAGGTCGAGGCCCATGAAGGTGTCGCCGGGCTGCAGGAGTGCCAGGAACACGGCCTGGTTCATCTGGCTGCCAGAGTTTGGCTGGACGTTCGCGAATTTGCAGCCAAAGAGCTTCTTGGCGCGCTCGATGGCGAGCGTCTCCACTTCGTCGACGAACTGGCAGCCGCCGTAGTAGCGCTTGCCGGGATAGCCCTCGGCGTACTTGTTCGTGAGGACGGAGCCGGCGGCTTCCAGAACTGCGCGCGAGACGATGTTCTCGGACGCGATAAGCTCTATCTCGGTCTGCTGGCGGACGAGTTCGCGACCGACCGAGCCGAAAACCTCGGGATCGGCGTCGGCGAGGGATTGGGCAAAGAAGGCGTTCTGCACGTCGCTTGCGCGCGCTGCGGTCGGCATGGGCAGATCCCGGCGTGTTGAAGCAGTACTGGGCCTATCGGCGGCCCTCTTAGCAGCGTTTACCGGCCGCGCCAATGGCTTGGGGGTTGTTGCGCCCGATACACCCAAGATGTGGGGTCGCCCTTCCCCAGGCACATGGCCGCATGTGGGCCGCTCGGGGCGTCCGCGGGCGGGTTCCGGTTGCTCCGCAGAGGCCGAGCCCCTAATCTGCCGCGGTTTTTTGCGCCCATCCGAGAGGCTTCATGAAATTCACGGGAAGCAAGTCCTACGTCGCGACCGACGACCTCAAGGTCGCGGTGAACGCGGCGATCACGCTCGAGCGCCCGCTCCTCATCAAGGGGGAGCCCGGGACCGGCAAGACCGTGCTTGCCCAGGAGGTTGCCAAGGCCCTCGGCGCGCCGCTGATCGAATGGCACATCAAGTCGACCATCAAGGCTCAGCAGGGGCTTTATGAGTATGACGCCGTCTCGCGTCTGCGCGACAGCCAGCTCGGCGATGAGAAAGTCCGCGACATCTCGAACTACATCAAGCGCGGCAAGCTCTGGGAAGCGTTCACCTGCGACGTGCGCCCCGTGCTTTTGATCGACGAGGTCGACAAGGCGGACATCGAATTCCCGAACGACCTCCTCCAGGAGCTCGATCGCATGGAGTTCTTCGTCTACGAGACCGGCCAGACGATCAAGGCGACCAAGCGCCCGATCGTCATGATCACCTCGAACAACGAGAAGGAGCTGCCGGACGCCTTCCTGCGCCGCTGCTTCTTCCATTACATCAAGTTTCCCGATCCCGAGACCATGCGCGCGATCGTCGACGTGCATTTTCCGGACCTCAAGGGCCGGCTCGTCGCCGAAGCGCTGAAGATTTTCTATGACATGCGCGAGGTGCCGGGCCTCAAGAAGAAGCCCTCGACCTCGGAGCTGCTCGACTGGATCAAGCTGCTCATGAACGAGGATATCGGTCCCGAGACGCTGCGCGAGACCGACCCGAGGAAGCTGATCCCGCCGCTCCATGGCGCCTTGCTCAAGAACGAGCAGGACGTGCATCTCTTCGAGCGCCTGGCCTTCATGTCCCGGCGCAAGGAAAGCCAGAATTAGTAGCGATCGCGCTGTCAGAATACATCTGACAGGCTATAAGCGGCGGACGGCCCTATCGGCGGCCGGTCATTGAGTATTGGCGGGCGGCTGATGAAAGCATCAGGACAGGCGACACCTCTGACAGCAGGTCGCGCGAGCGCCCTCAACGGCACCGTGCGCGTACCGGGCGACAAATCGATATCGCACCGCTCGCTCATGCTCGGTGCCATTGCTACCGGCACGACACGAATCCGCGGTCTGCTCGAAGGTGAGGATGTGATCGATACGGCACGCGCGGTTACGGCACTTGGCGCGCGGGCGCAGAAGAAGGGCGATGTCTGGGAGGTCGTCGGACGCGGCGTCGGTGGATTGACGCAGCCGGCCGAGGTCATCGACTACGGCAATTCCGGCACCGGCGTGCGCCTCATGCTCGGGCTGGTCGCTGGGCACCCAATCGAGGTGAAGTTCGTCGGCGATGCCTCGCTTTCGCGCCGGCCCATGGGACGCGTGCTGAATCCGCTGCGCCAGATGGGCCTCGAGACCATCGAAAACAAGGATACGCTTCCGCTGACCGTGCGCGGCACGGATCAGCTCATGCCCATGGAGTATGTGCTCCCTGTGCCGAGCGCGCAGGTGAAGAGCGCGATCCTGCTGGCGGGGCTCCATGCTGCAGGCGAGACGACTGTCATCGAGAAGGAAGCGACGCGCGACCACACCGAACGGATGCTGCGTTACTTCGGCGCCGAGGTACGGACACAGAAAACGGCGGACGGCACGCGCATCACCGTCAAGGGCGATGCCGAGCTCGAAGGACGTCCAGTTACAGTGCCGGGCGATCCGTCCTCGGCGGCCTTCCTCATTGCGGCGGCGGTGCTGGTGCCGGACTCAGATGTGACCGTCGAAGGCGTGCTCTACAACCCGACGCGCACGGGCTTCTACAAGACGCTGCAGGAAATGGGCGCGGATATCACGTTGCTCAACATGCGCGAGGAAGGCGGCGAGCCGATCGCCGATGTGCGGGCGCGGGGCGGCAAGCGCCTCAAAGGCGTGAGGGTGCCGCCCGAGCGCGCGCCCTCGATGATCGACGAGTATCCCGTGCTTGCGGCCGTCGCGTCCTTCGCGGACGGCGCGACGCGGATGGAGGGCCTCGCCGAGCTGAAGGTGAAGGAGAGCGATCGTCTCGCTGCGACTGCGGCCGGGCTCGCGGCCAATGGCGTCGAGGCCAAGATCGAGGGCGACACGCTCACCGTGACGGGCAGCAAGACCGTAAAGGGTGGCGGGACCGTCGCGACGCACCTCGACCACCGCATTGCCATGGCATTCCTGACGCTCGGGCTTGCGAGCGAGAAGCCCGTGACGGTGGATGACAGCCGCATGATCGCGACGAGCTTTCCCGCGTTCCGCGGCCTCATGGAGCAGCTGGGCGCACGTTATGACGCGGGTGCATGAAGTCATGACGGGGCGCGGGCCATGATCATTGCCATCGATGGTCCGGCGGCTTCCGGTAAGGGCACCCTCGCACAGCGCATCGCCGGCCACTTCGGCTATGTCTGGCTCGATACGGGCCTGCTCTATCGAGCCGTTGCGCGGGATGTGCTGGCAGCCGGTGCCGACCTCGAGGATGAGACAGCGGGCGCCCGTGCCGCGACGGTCCTTGATGCCAGCTCCCTCGGCGATCAGGCGCTCAGGTCTACGGCCATCGGTGAAGCAGCCTCGGTCGTTGCCAAGCATCCGGCCGTGCGCGCCGCCCTCCTGGATTTCCAGCGCAGCTTTGCCCGCACGCCCCCCGGTGCCGTGCTCGACGGACGCGATATCGCGACCGTCATCTGCCCTGATGCAGACGTGAAGATCTTCGTGACAGCCGATGTAGAGGTCAGGGCGCGGCGGCGCTACGAGGAGTATGTCCGCCGGGCTGAGAATGTGACCTACGACGAGGTGCTGGAGATCATCCGCGCGCGCGATGCACGGGACGCGAGCCGCGCGGCTGCCCCCCTGCTGCAGGCGCCGGATGCCGTCCTTCTCGATACCAGCGCCATGGATATCGACGCGGCATTCGCCGCCGCGTTGGACATCATTCAGCGCGCCACCGGCCGGCGGTCCTGAGCGCGTTTACCCTTGCATTTAACAGGATCAAACGCTATCTGAGCGGTGCTCCACCCTGCCTCGGACTGATCAAGAGGAAGATCAGCCAGCTCGGCCCGCCGAAACGGCGGACCAAATCAGAGCTGCGGGCCCTGCCCTCCAGCGTCGGCGTCAGAGCAAAAAAGCCAGAACAACCGACGCTAGTCTTCGGGGGTGTGACGCGGGCCGTTTGGGCCGGCGAAGCGCATCCCATAACTGGCGTTCCGACTTCGAAACACACGGGCGGCGGATCTCAAGGTCCGACTGGCCCGTATCCCGCATTCAACCGATTGGAGCCTGAATGACCGCCACTACAGCACCCCATGAAATGAATCCCTCCCGGGCCGACTTCGAGGCCCTGCTCAACGAGAGCCTTTCCGGCACCAACGGCGCTTTCGAGGGCCAGGTCGTCAAGGGCAAGATCACGGCGATCGAGAAGGATCTCGCCGTCATCGACGTCGGCCTCAAGATGGAAGGCCGCGTCGCACTGAAGGAGTTCGGCGGCACCGGCCGCAACAGCGAGCTGAAGATCGGCGACGAGGTCGAGGTCTACCTGGAGCGCGTCGAGAATGCGCTCGGTGAGGCCGTGCTTTCGCGCGACAAGGCACGCCGCGAGGAGAGCTGGACCCGTCTCGAGAAGAAGTTCGAGGCCGGCGAGAAGGTCGAAGGCGTGATCTTCAACAAGGTCAAGGGCGGCTTCACAGTCGACCTAGACGGCGCCGTGGCGTTCCTTCCAGGTTCGCAGGTGGACATCCGCCCCGTGCGCGACATCGGCCCGCTGATGAACGTGCCGACGCAGTTCCAGATCCTCAAGATGGATCGCCGCCGCGGCAATATCGTCGTCTCGCGCCGCTCGGTGCTCGAGGAGACGCGGGCCGAGCAGCGGACCGAGATCGTCGCTCGCCTCGCCGAGGGCCAGGTCATCGACGGCGTGGTCAAGAACATCACCGACTACGGTGCGTTCATCGACCTCGGCGGCATCGACGGCCTGCTGCACGTCACCGATATGGCGTGGCGCCGCGTCAATCATCCGAGCGATGTCGTCAACGTCGGCGACACCGTGAAGGTGCAGATCATCCGAATCAACCCGGATACGCAGCGCATCAGCCTCGGCATGAAGCAGCTGCAGAACGATCCCTGGCAGGGCATCGAGGCGAAGTATCCGGTCGGCGCGCGCTTCTCCGGCACCATCACGAACATTGCCGACTATGGCGCGTTCGTGGAGCTGGAGCCGGGCGTCGAGGGCTTGATCCACGTCTCCGAAATGAGCTGGACCAAGAAGAACACGCATCCCGGCAAGATCGTCTCGACGAGCCAGCAGGTGGACGTGCAGGTGCTCGAGGTAGATCCCAACAAGCGCCGCATCAGCCTCGGTCTCAAGCAGACCCAGGAAAATCCGTGGGACGGCTTCCTCACGACGCACCCCAAGGGTTCGATGGTCGAGGGTCCGGTGCGCAACATCACCGAGTTCGGCCTGTTCATCGGCCTCGATGGTGGTGTCGACGGCATGGTCCATCTCTCCGATCTCGACTGGAACAAGTCGGGCGACGAGGCGATCAAGGACTACAAGAAGGGCGACAACGTCAAAGCCGTCGTGCTCGACGTGGACAGCGCCAAGGAGCGCATCTCGCTCGGCATCAAGCAGGTCTCGGGCGATCCGCTCGATACGATCGCCAAGTTCAAGAAGGGCGATCCAGTCACCTGCGAGGTCATTGCCGTCGAGGCGAACGGCATCCAGGTGCGTATTGCCGAAACCGACATCACGACCTACGTCAAGCGTTCGGATCTCTCACGTGACCGCTCCGAGCAGCGGCCTGAGCGGTTCAACGTCGGCGACAAGGTCGATGCGGCGGTGATCAGCGTCGACAAGACGACGCGTCGCATCCAGGTGTCGGTCAAGGCCCTGGAGATCGCCGAGGAGAAGCAGGCGGTCGCCACGTACGGCTCGACGGACTCGGGCGCCTCGCTCGGCGATATCTTCAAGGCTGCCTTGAAGCGCCGTGAGGGTGGCGACGAAGGCGAGAAGTAATATCCTATAGCTCGACAGGGGCGCCGCGAACGTGCCACGTTCGCGGCGCCCTTTTTGTTGGGCGCAGTTGCGGAACAGCGCAGGGAGAAAGCTCCGGTGAGTGCCGAGCCGCACGTCCGCGTGCATCCTGCCATCGAGAGTATCGACGCCGCCGTCTGGGACGCACTCGCGAATCCGGATCCGGCCACGCTCAATCCTTTCACGACGCACGCGTTTCTGCTGGCACTGGAGCGCTCGGGTGCGGTCGGTCGCCGCACGGGCTGGTCGCCGTGCCATCTCGCCCTGGAGCAGGATGGCTCGATCACGGGCGTCGCGCCCTGCTATCTGAAGAGTCACAGCAAGGGCGAGTACATCTTCGACTACGGCTGGGCCGAAGCCTATGAGCGCGCGGGCGGGCGCTACTACCCCAAGCTCCAGATTGCCGTGCCGTTCACGCCGGTGCCGGGCCGGCGCTTCCTGGTCGGTGCGACAGATGGCGGCGAGGCGCGCGAACGGCTGCTGCTTGCCGGCGCCATCGCGCTCGCCAAGGAAGCCGATGCCTCGTCGGTGCACGCGACCTTCGTTACGGAAAAGGAATGGTCAGGCATCGGCGCAGACAAAGCATGGCTCCAGCGCACGGACCAGCAGTTCCACTGGCAGAATGCGGACTACGCGACGTTCGACGATTTTCTCGCGAGTCTCGCCTCACGCAAGCGCAAGGCCGTGCGCAAGGAGCGCGCGGAGGCACAAAGCATTCCAGGCCTCACCATCGAGCACGTCACAGGGCCGGATATCACCGAGGCGCACTGGGATGCGTTCTTTGAGTTCTACATGGAGACGGGCAGCCGCAAGTGGGGGCGGCCCTATCTCAACCGCAAGTTCTTCTCACTGCTCGGCGAAGCCATGGCCGACCGCTGCCTCCTCGTGATGGCGCGACGCGGAGACAGATACATCGCGGGGGCGCTCAATCTAATTGGCGGCGACTGCCTTTATGGCCGCTACTGGGGTGCGATCGAGCATCATCCCTGCCTGCACTTCGAACTCTGCTACTATCAGGCCATCGAGATTGCGATCGCGATGAAGCTCGCGCGTGTGGAGGCAGGTGCGCAGGGCGAGCACAAGCTCGCGCGTGGCTACATGCCGACGCCGACCTATTCCGTGCATTGGATTGCCGATCCGGGCTTCCGCAAGGCCGTCGCCCGCTATCTCGTGGAGGAGCGGGATTACATGGCGCAGCAGCGGCTCGCGCTTGCCGAGTATGGGCCCTATAGAAAAGCTTCGTGCGACTGATCCAGACGCCGAGACGCATTGGAAGAGCAGGAGGAATGCAATGACCATCTCGACGATCGGCTTCATCGGCCTCGGCGTCATGGGTGAGGCCATGTGCCGGAACCTCGCCCGCAAGGGATCGTGGAAGGTCATTGCCTTCGATCAGCGCCAGGAGCCGCTCGAGCGCCTCAAGGCCGACAATGTCGGGGTCGCGACGTCGCTACGCGGGCTCGCCCAGGCGGCAGATCTGATCCTCATGTGCCTGCCGGGCGGGCGCGAGGTCGAGATCATCACCGAGGGCGCCTCGGGCCTCGTCGCGCTGATGCGCCCAGGTCAGACGCTGGTCGATATGTCGACGGCACCACCGGCGCTCATGCGCAAGCTCGCGGCCGATCTCGCCGCCAAGGGGGCGGACTTCGCCGATGCGCCGATCGCCCGCACGCGCCGCGCGGCGGTCGACGGCACGCTCTCGATCATGGTCGGCGGTTCGTCCGAGGTATTTGCGCGACTTAAGCCGATCCTCGAAACCATGGGTGACGAGATCACGCACTGCGGTGATGTCGGTTCGGGGCAGGTGGTCAAGATCATGAACAACATGGTCGTGTTCGAGACGACCATGGCGGTCGCGGAAGCGCTCTCTATCGCGGAAGCCTCGGGCGTCGACGGCAAGCTGCTGCTCGAGACCATGTCGAAGGGTTCCGCCGACAGCTTCGTGCTGCGCAACCACGGCATGAAGCACCTCCTGCCGCAGGACTACCCGACGGGCGCATTCTCGGTGCGCTATGCGCAGAAGGATCTCTCCTATGCGCGCGAACTCGCGAAGGCCGCTGGCATCAAGGCTCGCGGTGCCGATCTGGTGGCAACTCTTTTCGACGAAGCCATCATGGCCGGCGACGGCGATCGCTATACGCCCGTCATCCGCAAAGTCATGAAGGATGAGGGTTGAGCAGCGCTCCGCGGGCGCGGTGCGGTTAATCGGCCACATACGCACGTAAGGCGCGATCCAGTGGGACATCTCCCCTGCGAAAACTCCGGTTGACGCGCTTCGCGACGGGGCTCAGCGTCCGCCAAAACGTATTTGGGGGCGCCACATGACCGACCATCGCTCCACCGATCTGCGCGCCGTGCACTCGGCCGTGCAGTTTCTGATGGCGCTGCATTTCATCAACTGGATCGGCTTTGCCGGTTGGAATGCGCTGCTCCACAACTACACGATCGAAGCCGCGGGGTTCGGCTGGTTCGAGGCCGGCCTCACGCAGACCGTGCGCGAGATCCCCGGCTTCCTGGCCTTCACCGTCGCCTTCTGGTTGATGATCGTGCGCGAGCAGGTGCTCGGCTACGTGGCGCTCGTCCTGCTCGGCATCGGCGTTGCGCTGACCGGCTCCAATCCGACGCTCATGGGCGTGTTGATGTCGACCTTCATCATGTCGGTCGGCTTCCACTACTTCGAGACGGTCAACACGTCGCTCCAACTCCAGCTCCTGCCCAAGGCGCAGGCGCCTTCGCTGATCGGGCGCATCGTAAGCGCAGGGGCGTTGGCGCAGTTCATCGCCTACGGCAGCCTCGCCGTTGTGTGGTGGCTCGGCTGGCGCAACTACCAGGCGCTTTATGCGATCATCGGCTTGACGTGCGCCTGCCTGACCGTCGCCGCCATGCTCTACTTCAAGCGCTTCCAGGGGCCGGTGCGCCAGCGTCCCGGCTTGGTCGTGCGCAAGCGTTACGGCCTCTACTACGCGCTGACGTTCATGAGCGGCGCGCGTCGGCAGTTGTTCTTTGCCTTCGGTGGCTTTCTGCTGGTCAAGAAGTTCGGTTACTCGGTCGCCGACATGGCGGTGCTGATGCTGGTGACATCGGCATCGAACACATTGTTCGCGCCGCGCCTCGGTCGCCTCGTACAGAAGTGGGGCGAGCGCAACACGATCATGCTCGAGAACACGGTGCTGATCTGCGTCTTCATCGGCTACGCGGTGACAAACGATGCGCATCTCGCGGCGGCGCTGTTCATCATCGACGGCATCTTCTTCACGCTGATCCTGGCGCAGAAGACCTATTTCCAGAAGATCGGTGATCCCGCGGACATGGCGTCGACGGCTTCGGTTGCTTTCACGATCAACCACATCGCCGCTGTCGCGATCCCCGTGAGCTTCGGCCTGATCGGGACGATCGATTATTCGATCATCTTCTGGCTCGGCGCCGGCATCGCGACGACGTCGCTGATGCTGTCGCTGCTGGTACCGCTTGATCCCGGACCGGGTCGCGAGACCGTGCTCGCGCGACCGCAGACTCAGCCGGCAGAGTAGTTCAGCGTGCTTTCGCGAGCGTGTCCTTGAGGAGTGTGAGAGCGCGGGCGGCGAATGCGCGCATGTTGGCTTCGCGGTCGGCGGAGCCCGTTTCCAGCGTGATGACGGCATCGACAGGTCCCGAGATCGCCATGCACGAATGGCCGGCAGCATCGCCGTAGCGGTTGCCCGTCGGGCCGGTGGCGCCTGTTTCCGAGAGCGCCCACGTCGCGCCCATCTGCTCGCGCGCCTGCTTGGCGAGCAGTGCGGCATAGGGTTCGCTCGCCGAGCGCATCTTGCGCATGTCGTCATCAGTGATGGTGGTGAGGGCCGACCGCGCTTGTCGCGTGTAGACGACCGCGCCGCCGAGGTAGTAGGCCGACGCGCCGGGCACAGAGAGCAGCGCCGCGCTGATGAGGCCGCCCGTCGAGGACTCGGCGATCGCGATCGTTTCCTTGCGCGCCTTGAGCACTTCCGCGATCTCGGCAGCGATGGGGAGCAGGGTTTCCATTGTATCGTTCCTTCCAAGTCATCGCGGCGTTTGCCGCTGCCCCTCATCCTAGCCTTCTCCCCGTAAGGACGGGGAGAAGGGATCTGTCGCGCCCGCGGCGATCTCCCATTCAAAAAAGGCGGGGGTTCGGGGGTGTCCCACGAGCGGGGTTGAAGGGGCGGCAGCCCCTCTCGCGCCGAAGGCGCGACTAAACGCGCAGCCATCCACCAATATCCGCGAGCGCGCGCTCGGCCATCAGGCGCTTGCGCGCGAAGCCCTTCTCCTTGCCCTTGATGCGCTTGCCGTCGGGGCCGGTGCGCGGCTCCTCGATGGGCGGAAAGAGCCCGAAGTTGACGTTCATGGGCTGGAAGGAGCGCGGTCCTTCGCCCGATGCCTCGACGTGACCGCCGGTGATGTGGGCGATAAGCGCGCCGAGTGCGGTCGTCGGCGGAGGTGCAGCAAGTGTTGCGCCGTTGCGCTCGGCGGCGGCGAAGAGTCCGGCGAGCAGACCGATGGCGGCGCTCTCGACATAACCCTCGACGCCGGTGATCTGCCCGGCGAAGCGCAGGCGCGGATGGGTCTTGAGGCGGAGATTGGTGTCGAGCAGGCGCGGGCTGTTGAGGAAGGTGTTGCGATGGAGGCCGCCGAGGCGCGCGAACTCGGCATTCTGCAGGCCGGGGATCATGCGGAAAATCCGCGTCTGCTCGGCGTGGCGCAGCTTGGTCTGGAAGCCGACCATGTTCCAGAGCGTGCCGAGCGCATTGTCCTGGCGGAGCTGGACGACGGCATAGGGCCAGCGGCCGGTGCGCGGATCATCGAGGCCGACGGGCTTCATGGGGCCGAAGCGGAGGGTTTCGCGGCCGCGCTCGGCCATGACCTCGATGGGCAGGCAGCCGTCGAAATAGGGCGTGTTCGCTTCCCACTCGCGGAAGGAGGTTTTCTCGCCCGCCAGCAGCGCGTCGATGAAGGCCTCGTACTCGTCCTTGTTGAGCGGGCAGTTGATGTAGTCGGCGCCGGTGCCGGCGGGACCCGTCTTACCGTAGCGCGACTGGCGCCAGGCGATGGTCTCGTCGATGCTCTGTGCGTGGACGATAGGCGCGATGGCATCGAAGAAGGCAAGCTCGCCCTCGCCCGTCAGGCCGGCGACTGCAGCGCTCAGGGCCGGTGACGTGAGTGGTCCGGTAGCGACGATAACGCTCTCCCAGTCCGCCGGGGGCAGCCCGGCCACCTCCTCGCGGGCAATTGTGACCAGCGGATGCGCCTCGAGGCGGGCCGTGACCTCGCCCGCGAAGCCGTCGCGGTCGACGGCAAGGGCCCCGCCGGCCGGCAGCTTGTGGGCGTCGCCAGCGGCCATGATGAGGGAGCCCGCGCGCCGCATTTCCTCGTGCAGGAGGCCAACGGCGTTGTTGGCCCAGTCGTCAGAGCGGAAGGAGTTCGAGCATACGAGCTCGGCGAGACTCTGGGTCTGATGAGCCTCGGTCATGCGTACTGGACGCATCTCATGAACGACGACCGGGAGGCCAGCCGAGGCGATCTGCCAAGCGGCCTCGGAGCCTGCGAGTCCCCCGCCGATCACATGTAAAGGTCTTTCTTCCATCATCGTCTTGTTTTGTGTGGACAATCTTGTCAGCGCAAGGACATTGGCATCAGGGGGCGAATCATCGCTTCTGGGTGCTGGGCTCGGAGGCGGGGGACTAGCCAAGGCATGCGCGTTAAGCTCTTGATTGGATTGGTTGCGGGCGCGCTGCTCACGGGCTGCACCTATGAGCGCACGGGGCCGCTCGACCTCCATTACGCCGAGTTCAAGTCCAAGGCGCCCGACGGCAACACTGTCTACGTCTGCCATGCCTATGGATGCAAGGAGCAGACGCGCGTCCGCTTCAACGAGCAGGACATCGCCTCGCTGCGCGACCTCATGAAGAAGATGCGCAACTCGAACGATGCCAAAGGTGAGCGCCGCAGCGTCGCCTACGCCATTGCGTGGATGGAGACCAGGGTCGGCAAGGAGATCGGAACGGACAAGGACCGTCCGGGCATGGATTTCGCAGCTTCCGGGGATCCGACGCAGCAGGACTGCGTGGACGAGGCGACGAACACCACGAGCTACCTCAAGGTGCTCGATCACAATGGACTACTGAAGGACCACACCATCACGCGCCCGATGTCCAAGGAGAACCTGTTGCGAGGCGTCTCGGGCTGGACGCATTGGACCGCGGTGCTGGTGGAAAAGGGCAATGGCCAGCGCTGGGCCGTCGACAGCTGGATCTACGCGAATGGCGAGAACCCGGCCATCGTCGAGGCCGAGAAGTGGTACATAGACTCGCTGAACAATCTCCCGATCGCGATGCGGTGAGTGCTGCCCCTCACCTCTTCAACCGGCAACACCCCTCGTAGAAATTCTCGTCGTCCGTCAGCAAGACCTGGAAGGCATAGTCGTACTCGGACATGCCGTCGGTGCACCATGTCTGGTGCGTGACCGTTGCGCGAAGCGACTGGCCCTTGTCGTTACGCAATCGATAGAGCAGCGGGAAGAAGCGCGCCATCGCCGGCTGCACGCGCTCCGTCGTCAGCTTCCATTTCGAGTCCGGATCGGAGAGCTCGCCCTCCTTCGGTGAGAGCGTGACGCCCCAGAAGGGCTCGGTGCCGGCGCAGAGGAATGTCGCCTCCTTGAGGTCGACGGGATCGTCGGCGGTCGCGAGAAAACGCGCATTCACCCATCCCGTGACCGCGCCGACTGTGATCTCGGACCAGCGCTGCTTGCCGACTTCCTTGGAGCGGCCCGTGCCGAGCACGTTGGTCGCATCGGCGGACAGGCTCCCGAGCGACGCCCAGTCGGTCGGCTTGCCGCCCTCCTGCGGTTCCTCGCGGATGGTAAGCTTGTCGCCGGCCGCAACGCCGACGACCTTGTAGGTCTCGAAGGCGTCGGCGGGCGCGGCGTGCGCCACGAGGCTTGCGAGGAACAGAGCTGCGAGGAAAGCGTGTGATCGTGTTGGCATCAGTATCCTGCCGGCGCGTCGCATACGAAGCGGACAATTTAGCGATACTGATCTCACGCGCCAGGGTATTCAGCACCTGCCACTCCAACGAACAGCTCCGGCGACCGGTCTACATGGCGTCTTTATAGATGCGCCCGTCCTTCATGATGATTTTGAAGTTTTTGGCGGGATCTGCGACCAGCGCGATGTTCTCCAACGGATTGCCGTCGACCAGAAGTAGATCGGCCAGTGCGCCCTCCTCCACGACGCCGAGCTTGCCGGGGTAGGGGTTTCGCGCACCGGAGAGAGCGAGTAACTCGGCATTCACCGATGTTGCCATGATGAGAACTTCGGATGGCGTGTACCAGCGGGTGAGGTCGACCAGACCGCCGCCCTGCTTTTCCGCTAGGGCCTTCGAGAACAGAATGTCGGTGCCGAATGCCGTCTTGATCTTGTACTTCTTTGCCAGCGCATACATCCGTTCCGTGCCGCTGACGACCTGCTTCATCCGCGCCTGATTTGCGGGGCTCAAGGCTGCAGCACCCGAGAGGTCGACGAAGGGCTGGGTGCTCAGCCAGATCCCTTTCTCGGCCATGAGACGGGCGGTGGCCTCATCCATGAGATGTCCGTGCTCGATGCACCGGACACCGGCGGTGATCGATCGCTGGATGGCGGCCGAGGTGTAGGCGTGCGTGCAGACATACGTTCCCCAATTCTCGGCAGCCTCGACTGCGGCGCGCAGCTCCGCTTCGTTGAAGGTGACCGCATCGAGCGGGCTGAACGGAGAGGCGACGCCGCCGCCTGCGGTGAGCTTGATCTGCGAGGCGCCCTGCATGAGCTGCTCGCGTGCGCGCAAGCGAACCTCATCCGGACTGTCGGCGATCATGCTGCCGCCGAGTTGTTCGACGCGAGAAAGCGCACCGCCGATAATGCGCGGCAGGTCGGAGAACTGGCGAAAGTCCCCGTGCCCGCTGGTGACCGTGATAATCGCGCCCGATGGGAAAATGCGCGGACCGGGCAATACGCCCTCATCAATGGCGCGCTTCAAATCAAAAACGGGTCCGCCGAGATCGCGGATGGTCGTGAAGCCGCGCAGGAGCGTCGAGGTCGCCTCGGCGCCGGCCTGGAGGTTCATGTAGCCGGCGCCGCCGGAAAGGAGCGCTGCAGGCGTCAGCCGGACCAGCATGGCATGCCAGTGCACGTCGATCAGGCCCGGCATGAGCACACGTCCGCTGCCCGGAATGACGGTCGCGCCCGCTTCCGAAGTGATCGGAGTCGATGAAATACGCGCGATCGTGTTGCCCCTGACCAGCACATGGGAGGGAGCAGAGAGCGCGGCACTCTTGCCGTCGAAGATGCGTACGTTCTCGAAGAGCGTGGCACTGACTGGCCCGGATGCCTGCGATTGCGCGAGAACTGGCGTCGAAAGCAGGCAAAGGGTCAATGCAAGGACGTCACGAATGCGGTCACGCGTCACGGGAACCCTCCGATACAGGCCCCCCTGCCTCGACTGTCTGCACTAGGTCGCTCTTATGAGCAGCGCGCCAATCGGGGTAATTCTGTATGTCGCCCTAGGTGGAACCCTAGAGCCGGGCCTCGGGCAGCTGCTCAGCGGCGCATGCTGCTCGACACGTCCGCCGTCCGGCGACGGCGCTCGCTGACGCGCGGGGGGCGCGTGCGCTCGAAGGCGGTGACCTGCTCGCGTGAAAGCCGATAGTGGCCCGTAATGCGGTCGACGAAGAGCGCATCCTCAAGCTGCGGTCCCCAGCCGCGGTTGTGTGCGATGAGCGGCCGTCCTGAAGGTGCAATGCGGTCGGTCACGATCGCGATGTGATACTGCGAGATGCGCCCTTCGGGCCGGTGATAGGTGACGATGTCGCCCGGCCGATAGTCCTCGGCGAACTCGGAAATGGCGAGGCTCGTGCCGTGGCGCGCGAGAAAGCGGCGCACGACCTCGACGCGGCGATGGTCGATGCTCGGATCGCCGCGGCCGAGGCGCGAGGCATGGATCAGCTCCTGGAGGTCGATGCCGAGCGCGCGATAGGCGCGAACGACGACGTCCGTGCAGACGCCGTAGAGTGGTTGCGTATCGCCGCGTGGGAAGGCGAGGCTCACATAGCGTGCATTGTAGATGACGAAGTCCTTCGTCTGCTCACGCGCGGCGGCGGAGAGCGCAAGGCCAAAGTTGGTGGACGGCGAGATCGCTGCGGATCGCGGCGCTACTTCTGGCACGCACAAGAGCGGCGGAAGTGTCGCGATGGGCGGTGGTGGTGGTGGCTCATGTTCGGGCAGGGGTTCCGCGAATGCAATGTCGGGAAAGGATAGTGCTTCATCCGTTCCGTCAGTCTCGGCAGTCTCGGTGGACGCCGCGACGACAGGCGGCGTTTCCGACGGTAACGCATCGGCCTCCGCGGACGACGGCGGCGCAACGGCTGCATGGTTCGTCGGCTCGGGGAACAGAGGCATGGCCTCGAGCCCCAGCTTGCCGTGCCACTCTGGTAGCGGCCGTTCGGTGTCCGCACGAGCGAGATGACGCGCAGGTTCCGGGAATATGGGCATGGCCTCGCGGGAGAGATCACCGTGCCAAGGGGCTGGCGACGCTTCGAGATGAGCAGACGGGGCGACTCGATAGCTCTGCAGGAGAGCCATGAGAGCCAATGGCGCTACGAGGATCGCAATAGCCGGCCAGTCGACGTGACGCCGCATTGAGGCATGGACAATGCCTTGCGGCTCTGTCCGGTGCGCCAGCGCGGGCAATGCCGCCGCAGCCGGCGCGGCGCGCACGGGTACCTTTGGCGGTGCGTGGCGCCGGACTTTCTTCCGCCGGCCATCGGCCTTGCGGCGCCCATTGTTCTTCTTCACGTTTCCTATCCCCAGCCGGTGACCAGCCACCCATTGTGCCCCATGGAGGATTATCCATAGCGGAGAGGCTGATACAAGCCGGGCCCCCACGGAAAATGCCGCCGTAACCGCGCACAGGCATTCTGCTTGACGCCTCGCCCGATCGCGGCAAACGTCCGCCGCAAACCGCGTCGTTTTCATCAACGGACTGCCCCTGCTCCATGGCCGGCCCGATCCTCAACCTCCTGCGCCTCGCGCGCGCCGGGCTGGTCCTTGCCCAGCATGGCGTGCGCTTCGTGCCGCAGGGTGTGCCCGTGCCCTGGCCGCTCCGTCTCGCGCGTGCGGCAACGTGGCCCATACGGGTGCTGGCGTGGCCGTTCCGTGCCGGCGAGAGCAAGGAAGCGCGTGTCAGCGCTGCACTCACCCGGCTCGGGCCGAGCTACGTCAAGCTTGGCCAGTTCCTGGCGACGCGCGCCGACGTGATCGGGCCTGAGCTTGCGCGCGATCTTTCCAGTCTCCAGGACCGCATGGCGCCGTTCTCGCAAGCCGAGGCGCGCGCCGCGATCGAGGCGGCGCTTGGCGGTCGCGTCGAGGACCACTTCGTCGAGTTCGGACCGCCCGTGGCGGCGGCCTCAATCGCTCAGGTGCACAAGGCCGTCGTGATCGAGAACGGCCAGCGTCGCGAAGTCGCGGTCAAGGTGCTGCGGCCCAATGTCGAACGGCGCTTCAAGCGCGATCTCGACAGCTTTTTCTTCGCCGCGCGCATGATCGAGCGCTTTCACGCGCCGACGCGGCGCCTGAAGCCTGTGGCCGTCGTCGAGACGCTGGCGCGCACCACCGAGATCGAGATGGATCTCCGTCTCGAGGCGGCCGCGATTTCAGAGATGGCGGAGAACATCAAGGGCGATACCGGCTTCCGCGTTCCGACGGTCGATTGGAAGCGTACGTCCAAGCGTGTGCTTACGCTCGAATGGATCGACGGCTTTCCGATCGCCGATACCGCGCGCCTCGAAGCGGCTGGCCACAATTGCCGCGCGCTTGGCTTGACGGTGCTGCAGTCCTTCCTTCGCCATGCCATGCGCGACGGCTTCTTTCATGCAGACATGCATCAGGGCAACCTGCTCGTCGATCCGCAAGGCAATGTCGTCGCCGTCGATTTCGGCATCATGGGCCGCCTCGGCCACAAGGAGCGTCGTTTCCTCGCCGAGATCCTGCACGGCATCATCACGCGCGACTATCGCCGCGCCGCCGAAGTGCACTTCTGGGCGGGTTACGTGCCGCCGCATCATCCTGTCGAGGTTTTCGCGCAGGCCTTGCGCGCGATCGGCGAGCCCATCCAGGGACGTCCGGCCGGCGAGATCTCCATGGCCGATCTGCTCGGGCAGCTATTTGCCTATACCGAGGTCTTCGATATGCAGACCCGGCCCGAGCTGATCAATCTGCAGAAGACGATGGTTGTCGTCGAAGGCGTCGCGCGCGGTCTCGATCCTAACCTTGATATCTGGACGGCCGCAGAACCCATCGCGCGCGAGTGGGTCGAGAGCAATCTCGGTCCGGCGGGCGCGCTCAAGGATGCACGCGAGGGCGCCACCGAGCTCGGGCGCCTGATCGGTGACGTGCCCGCACTGCTCGGACAGGCGGAGCGGACATTGCTTGCACTTGCGGAGGCGGCGCGCAACGGCGTGCGGCTTGATGACGAGACCGTCGAGCGGCTTGCGCAGGCCGATGCAAGAGGCGCGCGCTGGGCGCACGTGGCTCTCTGGATTGGCGCGCTGGCACTCGTCGGGATAGCAATAGCGATGTGGGTTGGTTGAGGCGCATAGAGGGGGCTTGATGGAGCAGACAGCCGCGGAACAGGCGACAGCAAAGCGCCTCGTCGCAATCGTCTGTGCAGCCCAAGTGCTCGTGCAGATCGGTGCCTTTTTCTGGCCGGCGCTGCTCCCGCGCATGATCCCGCTCTGGGACCTCTCGAACACGCAAGCGGGATGGATCACGGCGAGCTTCTATGCCGCCTACATGCTCGCCGTGCCGATCCTCGTGACGCTGACCGACCGCGTGGATGCGAAGTTCGTCTATCTCTTCGGCGTCGGCGCGACCGTCGTCGGCCACGGCGGCTTCGCGCTCTTCGCCGAAGGCTATTGGTCGGCCATGGGCTTTCGTGCGCTGACGGGTCTCGGTTGGGCGGGCACGTACATGACCGGCCTCAAGCTGCTCGCCGATCAGGTTGATGCCAAGATGATGTCGCGCGCCGTGACCGGCCACGCGGCGAGCATCGGGATCTCCGGCGCGCTCTCGTTCGCGACGGGTGACCTGCTTGCAAATCTCGGCGGATGGCAGCTCGCGTTTTTCGCCGCCTCTCTGACCGCTGCAATTGCGTGGTGCATGGTCGCGTTTTTCGTGCCGCGTCGTACAGCACCTGCGGCGAAGCCGAGCGATGGCGGTGGATTGTTCAACTTTCTGCCCGTGTTCCGCAACCGATCGGCCATGGCCTATGCGATCGGCTATTGCGTCCACACGCTGGAGATGAGCGCGCTGCGTGGATGGGGCGTTGCCTTCCTCGGTTATGTGGCCGCGAGTACGGGCGCCGGCGCGTCGCTGCTGTCGCCAGCGGCGGTGATGACGCTGCTCGGCCTGATCGGTGTTGCGGCGAGTGTCAGCGGCAACGAAATGGCCATTCGGCTTGGCCGGCGGCGGCTCATTCAGCTCGCGATGGCAGGTTCGATCGTTATTGCGCTGGCGATCGGTGTCGTCGGTCTCTGGTCCTACTGGCTCGCGGTGGCGCTGCTTCTCGTCTATGGGCTGGTCGTGTGGCTCGATTCATCGTCGCTCACGGCCGGGGCGGCAGGCACAGCGGAGCCCGCGCGGCGCGGTGCGACGCTCGCGGTGCACTCGTCGCTCGGATATGCGGGCGGATTCGTGGGACCGATCGTCGTCGGATGGAGTCTCGACGCGGCAGGCGGTATGTCGCCACTCGGCTGGTTGGCGGGTTTCGGTAGCGTCGCCGCATTGATGTTCGTGGCGCTCATCGCCTTCCGGCTTATGCGACCGAGCGGACTCGCCGGCGATCGCGGCGGTTAGGCTGACCGCAGCCGCAGAGCAAGCTGGCGAACGGTCCGTGTGATCGCTAGAATTCGCACGCAGAACAAAGTGAGGAGGTGCGCCCATGTCGGAGGAATCGGTTGTCGTGACACGCAAGGACGGCTTTGCCATTGTCCGGCTCAACGAGCCGAAGACGATGAACGCGATGTCCGCCACCATCAAGGCCGGTCTCGATGCCAATATCGCGCCGCTGCTTGAGGACGATAGCGTACGCTGCCTTCTCATCACGGGTACGGGCGAAGCCTTCTGCGCGGGTGGCGACATTCGCAATATGGCGCGTGCAAAGCCATCGGATACGCGCGATCGCATGCGCCGCTCGTACCGCTGGGCGGGCCGACTGCTGAAGGCGGACAAGCCGGTCGTCATGGCGGTGAATGGCGCGGCGGCCGGCGCGGGCGTATCGCTGTCGCTTATGGGCGACGTGGTGATCGCGTCGACGGCGGCCTACTTCACGACGGGTTTCGTAAAGATCGGTGTGGTGCCGGATCTCGGTTTGCTCGCGACGTTGCCGCGCGCGGTCGGTACGCTCAAAGCGAAGGATCTCCTGCTGACGAGCCGCAAGGTCAGCGCTGAGGAAGCGCTGCAGATCGGACTCTGCTCGCGCGTCGTGGCGCCGGGAGAGCTCATGGACAAGGCCATGGAGGTCGCCGAGCAGTTCGCCAACGGGCCGACGATCGCCTACGGCCTGCTGAAGAAGATGGTCTCGCGTGCCTATGACGCCTCTTTCGACGAGTTCCTCGACGCCGAGGCCTTCGCACAAGGCACGGTCATGGCGACGGACGATTTCATCGAAGGCATCACTGCCTTCCGCGAGAAGCGCCGCCCGAAGTTCAAGGGGAGTTGAGCGCTTTCGGCGCGCGGCCAGGGACGACACGAACCTTGCGTGGGGCGGCAATCCAGATCGCGACGGCGGCTACGAGGCAGCAGACGATGATGAGCCAGAAGGCCGCTCGGTAGCTGCCGGTTGCATCGTAGATTTCGCCGGCGAGCCACGGCCCGGCTGCGCCGCCGCTGATCAGTGCAATGGTGATGGTGCCGAAGATGGAGCCGTAGTGTGGGCCTTCGAAGATCTCGGCGACGATCGCGCCCATGACCGAGGTCAGCGCGTAGCCGAGAAATCCTTGTGCGGCCACCATGATGTAGAGCAGCGATAGCGATGGCGAATGCTCCAATGCCAGCAGTGCGGCGTAGGAGATTACGAAGCCGAGGCAGCCGGCAGTCCAGATCCACTCGCGACCGATGCGATCCGATAGTGCGCCAAGCAGAATCTGGCCGGGAATGGCGGCAATGGCGACGGCGCCGAGCGCCCACGCAGCAACGACCGGCGAAAAGCCGACCTCGATGAGATACTTCGTCTGGTGCACCTGCACGGCGTACCACGCGATGAGCGCCAGGAAGAAACCGAGCACGATCCACCAGAAGCGGGTCGTGCGCACCGCGCGCGCGAGCGTCCATTCGGTCGCGGCCCATGCCGCATCGACAATCGTCACGCCATTTTTCTTTGCCGCTGCTTCCGGCGAGGCCGTATCGCCATCAGGATTCTGCCCGACATCGGCAGGGCTCTTGGGAATCAGCAGGGCGAGCGGTGCGATGACCACGAGCACGAGCACGCCCATGGCAACGCACGATGCACGCCAGCCATCGGAGAGAATAATTGCCTGCAACCACGGCAGCAGAAGGATTGCACCGACGCCCGCGCCTGCGAATGCGACGCTGATGGCAAGCCCTCGCCTGCGCACGAACCATCTCGGCAGGAACTGCGAGTGGGCGGTGTAGGTCATCATGTTGGCCCCGCCGCCGACCGCGACGCCGAGTGTAGCATAGAGGTGCCAGGGACTCGTCACCCAAGGTGCGAGCAGCAAACCTGAGGACATGAGCGCGACGCCCGTCAGGATGACGATGCGAGGGCCACGCGTGTCGATCACGCGGCCGACAATCGGGCTCAGCACCGCCGAGACGAGAAAGCCGAACGAAAACGCCCCGGCCGCGAGGCCGCGATCCCAGCCGAACTCGTCGATCAGCGGCGGCATCAGAAGCGAGAATGCGGTTCTCCCCGTCACGCCGATCGCCATGGTCACGAAGGCGATGCCGACGATCAGCCAGCCATAGTAGAACGGCAGGCGCGAAGCCCAGCGTTGGAGGATTTGTGTCATGCGATGCTCAGGGGGCTCGAGCGATGGCGCTGAGGGGCGGCTCGCCTCGGGCGGTCCGTTCGATATTGCCTGCGATGAGGTTTGCCCGCGCCTCAAGCATGCCCTCTGTCCAGCCCGAGATGTGAGGGGTCATTATCAGATTTGGAAGCTCGTGGAATGGTTGTGTTGCAGGTTGCGCGGCCCCGGGAGCCGCAGGATAGCGATACCATACATCGAGCGCGGCGCCGGCCAAGCGGCCGGACGAAAGCGCCTTGTAGAGCGCCATCTCATCGACGATCTCCGCTCGCGCGACATTGATCAGGCAGGCCGTCGGCCGCATCAGACCGAGGTGCCGGGCATCGAGAAGGCCCTGGGTCTGCGGCGAGAGCGGAAGCGTGATCGCAATGAAGTCGGACTGGCGCAGTATGTCGTCCAGATGCTCGGGTCCGCCAATGAAGGACACGCCCTCGGAAGGGGTCGGCGCTGCCTGGCTCCGGATGGCGCACACCTTCATGTCGAACGCGCGTGCGCGGCGGGCGAGTGCCTCGCCGATGTGGCCATAGCCGAGGATACCGAGCGTTTTGCCGGCGAGTTCCGGCCAGAGCGGCGGCGCAGGTACGCCGATGGCCCACTGGCTCTGCCATACGCCGGCGCGCATCCCGGCATCGAGACGCCCAAACGAGCGCGTGAGCGCAATCATTGCCCCGATGACGAATTCCGCAATCCCGGTCTCATGCCCGTAGGCGTTCGCAAGATGGAGGCCGGCACGGAGCGCAGCGCGGTCGATCCTGTCGAGGCCGGCCCCCGGCACCTGGACCAGTCTGAGGCGCGATGCCGCGTCGGCCATCACGCCGTTGAAACTCATAGAGACCAGCACTTCGGCGTCCGGGAGTTGGGACAGGATGCCCGTTTCGTCGTCCGACACGATCTCGCACGGAATGGACAATTTTGCCCGAACGGGTTCCGCAAGACGGACCGCAAACGAGCCGGCGAACGCAACCTTCATGCAGACAGTTCCGTTCTTATCGTGAGCCCGGGCGCGGTTAACGCTGATGCGCAAGCGCCCCTTCGCGCGGCACTATCCACGCGCCCGCTGCGCGGATCAACTACATGCCAAGTAATTGAGTTGTAGCCCGCGAATTGCTCTTTGCAGCTCGCCTCGTAGCGCCAGCCGCGGGATGCCTGACGCGCGATCGTCTCACATGGGCGTGCAGCAACTTCCGTGTGAGACGTGGCTCATGCGCGAACTGCTCCGCCGCCAACGGTCACTGGAGTTTCGCGGCGGCGCTCTCGCGTCCGCAGAAATTCGCGTAGATGTGGTTGAGGGCCTTATCGATCGCGCGATAGCCCCTTCGGTCGGATGAAACAAGTGTCGCGAAGTGCTCGCAGTGTTTCTCTGATTTCTGATACTGACAATGAACCGGCTTGTCGCCAATCAGGCCGATTTGAAAACTGCCATCCGCCTTGAAGATCGTCGGCCGGATCGCCGACATATTATTCAGATAGTACTCAGTGGCTGTTCCCGAATGAGGATTTTCGCGGCGTATGACGCAATCCCGCTTGTTCAGAACCGACCAGATCTCCATTCCCTCTCTGGCGATCTCGGGATGATCAGGCGGAATAAGCGTTCCGTTGCTAGCTTCTTTCAGCTGATCGATCGGGATCAATGCCCGATGCTGCGCGAAAACCCATGTCTCCAAAAGCGATTGGGCACCTGCCGCCGTGGGTACGAGCAACAGGCACGAACTAATGGCGCACGATGAAAATAAGCGTGGAAATAAGGCCCGGGATTGCATTGGCAGCCTCCGCCGCTTACTGCAGATTCACCATTCCATCTGATATGTGAGATGATATTTGTACGTATTATAGGAATTCTGTCCTCAATATTACGCGTACACAGTTAATCCGCGCGGGAAGAAATGCCTTAAGTGCCTAAGACGCTCCGATGAGTATGCCTGCAGCGAGCACGAGGCCTCCGCCGAGCACGACCTGAAAAGCGGCGCGGCCAAATGGGGTCTCCATGTAGCGGTTCTGAATCCACACGATGGCCCAGAGCTCGATGAAAACGACGATAAGAGCGATGATCGTTGCGATGAAGAAGTCGGGAATGAGATAGGGTAGCGCGTGCCCGAGGCCGCCGATGGTCGTCATCACGCCCGAGGCTATGCCGCGCTTCCAGGGTGAGCCGCGACCGGAGAGCTTGCCGTCGTCGTGGGCAGCTTCGGTAAAGCCCATGGATATGCCGGCGCCGACAGAGGCGGAGAGGCCGACTAGGAAAGTCGTCCACGGGTTCTGCGTCGCGAAGGCCGTTGCGAAAATCGGCGCGAGTGTCGAGACCGAGCCGTCCATGAGGCCGGCGAGGCCCGGCTGCACCCAGGTGAGCACGAACTGGCGGCGCGCGGCGAAGTCCTCTTCCTCGCGGGCACCATCGCCGAGATGCTTTTCCTCTAGGCTGCCGGCCTTGGCTTGGTGACCGGCTTCAGCAGCGGCAAGATCGCCGAGCAGCTTGCGCGTATCCGCGTCGGTCGAATGCCCGGCGGCAGTGACATAGAAGTCGTGCGCCTGCCGCTCCATGTCGGCGGCTTCATTGCGGATGGTGTCGAGGTCGAGGTTGGTGACGAGCCAGACGGGGCGCCGCGTGTAGTAGCCGGCAACATGCTCGCGGCGGATCGGCACGATGAAGTCGCCGAAGCGGCGCTTGTACATCTCGATCAGGCGGCGGCGGTGTTCGTTCTCCTCTGCCGCCATCTCCTCGAAGATCGCGGCCGTCGCTGGGTATTGGGCCCTGAGCCTCTCCGCGTAGGCCGCGTAGATCTGGCCATCCTCCTCCTCGGAGGAAATGGCGAGGGCAAGGATCTCCTGCTCGGTAAGCTCGTCGAAGCGACGCTTGCCAGTCGTGGAGATGAGGGAGAGGCGAGACAGCACGGCCCAGGATCCTGTTTAGAATTATTCTAACAAGGATGGTGGGTATCCCGGGAAGCCCGAGCCGTCAAGCGAAGTGGTTGAATGCGCGCGGGCGGGGGGCTCGCTTAGGGCCGGACGGCCCGCGTGCGCGGGCGCAGGGAATTGGCGAGCCGGTACATGAGCAGCGCGGCGACGAGGGCCGCGTAAATGAGCGGCTCGAGCGGCCAGACCTTCACGAGCATGATGAAGTGGAGTGCGGCGGCGGCAGCGGCCAGGTAGGCGAGGCGATGCAGTTTGCGCCAGCGCGCACCGAGCCGGCGGATCATCGTGTTATTGGACGTTGCGGCAAGCGGGATGAGCACCGCGAAGGCCAGCATCCCGACCGTGATGTACGGCCGCTTGATGATGTCGGCGACGATCGAGGAAAGGTCGAGGCCCTTGTCGAGCAGCAGGTAAACTGAGAGATGCAGCGTCGCATAGTAGAATGCGAGCAGTCCCAAGGCGCGCCGGAAGCGAATGAGATTTGGCCCGCCGAGCTGTCTGAGCGGCGTGATCGCTAGGCCTGCGATGAGGAACCGCAGCGCCCAGAGTCCGAGCGCGCGCTCGAGTACATTCTGCGGATCGGCGCCTAGTTGATCGGTCAGGCCCCAGGAAAAGTAGAGCACGGCAGGGGCCATGCCCAGCACATAGAGCGCACGGCGCGCCGGATCGACGCCAAGCACGAGGCGCGAGAGAGGATCCCGCTGGCGCGCGCGCGTAGCCGTCATCAGTAGTTCGCCTTGAGGTCCATGCCGGCGTAAAGTCCTGCGACCTGCTCAGCGTAGCCGTTGAAGGGCAGCGTGGGGCGGCGCTTGACGAACAACCCGCCGCCCTCGCCGATGCGCCGCTCGGTGGCCTGGCTCCAGCGCGGATGATCGACGGCCGGATTGACGTTCGAGTAGAAGCCGTATTCGCGCGGGTTCTGCAGGCTCCAGGACGTCTTCGGTTGTTTTTCCGTCAGCGAGATGCGCACGATCGACTTGATGCTCTTGAAGCCATACTTCCACGGCACGACGAGCCGGATCGGCGCGCCATTCTGGTTGGGCAGCGTCTCGCCATAGAGTCCGACGGCAAGGATCGTCAGCGGATGCATGGCTTCGTCGAGGCGCAAACCTTCGACGTAGGGCCACGGCAAGGCCTGGAAGAAGCCCTTCTGGCCCGGCATCTCGGCAGGGCGCACGAGCGTCTCGAAGGCGACGTATTTGGCACTGCTTTGCGGCGAGACGCGCGAAAGCACGCTCGCGAGCGGCACGCCAATCCAGGGGATGACCATCGACCATCCCTCGACACAGCGCATGCGATAGATGCGCTCCTCGAGGGCGATATCCTTGATCAAATCGTCGAGATCGTAGTCGGCTGGCTTGTCGACGAGGCCATCGACTTTCACCTTCCACGGCTTCGTCGTCAGCGTATGCGCGTACTTCGCGGGATCGTCCTTGTCGGTGCCGAACTCGTAGAAATTGTTATAGGTCGTCACGTCCTTGAGCGGTGTGAGCGTCTCGTCCGTCGAGAGCGGGCTCTTCGCCGCCGAGAGGGGTGAGGCGACGGCATTGAAGGGAAGCGCGACCGCCGCGCCGAGGGCTGCGGTGCCGGCGAGAAAATCGCGCCGCCGCAAGTAGACGGCGCGATCCGTGATCTCCGAGGGGACGACATCGCTGGAGTTGCGGAAGCGGATCAGCATGGCCGGGACTTCCTTCGTGGTCGTTCTGCTGATGGATAAAGCGATGCGCCCGCTTCGGGAAGTGCCGGATGGAAGGCATAACGCTCAATTGAACGGCCGCAGTTTTTTTTCCGCGATCCGTGAGCAGGAGCAAACGCGCCCTACTTCATCTTTGTGTCGCCCGGCTTCATGGAATCGGACTTCATTCCATCCGACTTCATGCTGCCATCCGACTTCTTCATCTTCATGCCGTCGGCCTTCATGTCGCCGGACTTCATGCCGTCCGATTTCATGGAATCGGACTTCATCATGTCCTTTTTCATGGTGTCTTGGGCCTGGGCGGATGCGAGGACACCAATTGACAGTGCGGTGGCCACCAGTGTGATGCGAACGATGGTTTTTGTCATGGGGTGCTCATCCTCTCAACTCTGATCCATCGGACGCACCGTGCGGCTCCGATGCAGTGGAATTCGCAGCCGCACACCGTGAGGTTACAGGCATCACGGCGTTGTGATAGGTGGAGAGCGCGGTCGTCGCCGATAAGCGGAGCGACCGTGTCGAGTCAGATCGGGAGCGCGTCAGCCCTGCAGCAGGTCGAAGAACGCCTGAAATCCCTGATGATCGGCGCATTGGCCGGCGACGAACGATCGTATCGCCGGCTCCTCGCGGATGTTGCCGATCGATTGCGCGCCTACTTCGGACGGCGCCTCGGCCGTGAGAGCGCCGATATCGAGGATCTCGTACAAGAGACGTTGCTCGCCATTCATCAGCGGCGCTTCACATATGAGGTCAGCCGCCCTTTCACTGCGTGGCTGCATGCCATCGCGCGATACAAGCTCATTGACCATCTTCGAAAAAATAAGATCAGAGCAAGTATCCCAATCGAGGACGCCGACGAACTAGCATTTGAGACAGACGTATCGGAGCCGAGCGCGGCCCGCCTCGATGTCGAGCAGGTGCTCGGCGAGCTGCCCGCGCAAACGAGCCACTACATTCGTGCCGTCAAGATCGACGGGCGCTCCATTGCCGAGGTCTCCTCGAAGCATGGAGTCTCGGAATCCGCAGTGAAGGTCGCCATTCACCGCGGCATGAAACTTCTGGCGCAGCGCTTCAAGGGGACGGATACGCCGTGATCACGACGCCCCAGCTTATCGATTCTCTCGCCGGAGGCCTGCGTGCGGCGCCAAAAGGCTTTGTTGCGCGACGCCTCACCCTCGGCCTGTGTCTCGGTGCAGCGATCGCGTTGGCAGCTACTCTCTACGCCTGGGGTGTGCGGCCCGACATCGCCACTGCGATGCAGTCCTCGTCCTTCTGGCTGAAGCTCGCTTATTCGGGGGGCCTTGCTCTGCTGGGTTTTGCCGCCATTCTGCGCCTCTCGCGTCCGGACGGTCATATCACGCCCACGACATGGTTCGGAATGGCGCTGGTGATCCTGGCCATGGCGGGACTGGCAGCCGTCGAGCTCTGGCGTGCGCCCGCGAGTGCGTATCGTGAGCTGGTGATGGGATCGACATCCGCGGTCTGTCCGTGGCTCATCGCACTCCTGGCGGTGCCGATCATGGGCATCACGTTCTGGATGTTGCGCACGATGGCGCCAACCCGGCTTACGCTGGCAGGCGCGGCGGCCGGGCTGACCGCCGGTGCATCAGCCGCGCTGGTCTATGCGTTTTCCTGCGACGAGAGCGCATTGCCCTTCGTGCTGATCTGGTACGGGCTTGGAATTGCGTTGCCGACCGTGGCCGGCGCAATGCTCGGCCGCCTTGCGCTGCGGTGGTGAAGGTCCTTATCGCGAGTTCGAAGGCCGCTCCGCCCGTGCGTCACCCGCCCTTGTCGCCGCTGCTGCCGGCCTTTTCCTTTGTTGTCGGCTCAGCTGTGCGGTCGCGGAGCGGGAGCTGCAGCAGGGCCTTCGGTGCTGGGAGCTTGGTCTTGGGCTTCGGCGGCGTCTTGGCGAGCTGGCGCACGGCGCGAGAAGCCGCGACTTCGCCGTCGTTGGCATAGGCCTCGTGATTGCGCTCGATCTCCTTGAGGTCGTAGCGGTAGTTGACCATGAGGCCGTGCGCCTCGCGCAAGCCCTTCTCGGAGACGTCACCGAGCCAGTTGATACGCTCGAGGCGCGCGCCATTGCCGAGATGGAAGCGTGCCACCGGATCGACGGGACGACCGTCGGCAGCGCGCGCGAACAGGAAGTAGTGCGCGCCGAGTGTGAGCAGCGACGCGCGGAGCGCCTCGCCCTCTTCCTCGTCCTCGATCCAGGCCGGGTTGCGGAGTGTCTGGAGAACTTCGCGATCGGCGTCGCTGACGAGCCCCTCCTGGTCGTCCGCCATGACGCGATCAAGCCAGCGCGCGAATGTCGGCACCGGCGAGAGCGTCACGAACGTCTTGAGCTGCGGCTGCTCGCGCGCGAGCTCCTCGACGACCTGCTTGATGAGGAAGTTGCCGAAGGAAATACCCTTGAGCCCTTCCTGGCAGTTTGAGATCGAATAGAACACGGCGGTCGTCGGCAGCGGCGTTGGATTGCCGTTCTTGCGCGCCTCGCCGAGCACGGAATGGATGCTGGCTGGAATATCGCCCATAAGCGCGACCTCGACGAAGATTAGCGGCTCGTCGATGAGCGAGGGATGGAAGAAGCCGAAGCAGCGCCGGTCAGCCGGATCGAGGCGGCGGCGCAGGTCGTCGAAGCCTTTGATCTCGTGCACGGCCTCGTACTGGATCAGCTTTTCGAGAATGGCCGCGGGCGTCTGCCAGTCGATGCGCTTCAGCACCAGGAAGCCGCGGTTGAACCACGAGTGCAGGAGGTGCATGAGGTCGGCATCGAGGGAAGCGAGCGAGGGCTCCGACTTCGGCAGGCGCAGGAGGTCGCGGCGCATGGCGACAATCTCGGCCGTCGCGCCGGGCGCAAGGTTCAGGCGGCGGAAGAATTCCTGCCGCGGGCTCTCGACGGCGTGCTGGAGCGCTTTGAGCGTCGCCTCGCCGGGCGATGCAACATAGGCCGCGGCGGCCCGCTCCACCTGATGCTCGTCGGGCTTGATCTGCTCCACGAGGTAGCGGAAGAAAGCGCGGCGGGCGTCCGCGTCGAGCTTGCGGTAGTCATCGAGAATGCGCCGTGCGATGGCGACGCCCGAGGCTTCGCCGCGAACGGACATGAGGGCTGCCGAAAGAGCGGTGATGTCCTCATGCGGACCATCACCCAAGAGCGCGCGCGGTAGATACTGGCGGCCCTGCTCGGCGACCGTGCTGAGCAGCTCCTGCAAGAACGAAACATTGACGGGCACGCGGGGCTACCTCGCTGATTTCAGATCCGCGTCCGGATCGGGCTTGGCTCAAGTATGCCCTAAGCACGGTTGCGGTTCCATGACCCTGCATGGCTGTTTTGCTCGACGGTCGGGCGCCGGCGCGCCATTGTGGCGCCAAGTAGAAACCAGCAGCCGACGATGCCCCCGAGGAGGAACCGCGATGTCCGAGACCTATGAGATCCTGGCCGTGAAGTATGGCGCCATGACGAACCGCACGCGCGCCGACAACTTCCTCCATCCGGACGATCACGCGGCGCCCATGCCCATCGACTATTTCGTGTTTGTTCTGCGTAACAAGAACCGCACGATCCTGATCGACACCGGATTCGATCACAAGGAGGCGGGCCCCCGCGGCCGCAAGATCGACCTCGAGCCGCGTGAGGCGCTGCAGCGCATCGGGATTGACGCGGAGAAGCTCGATACCTGCATCGTGACGCATCTCCACTACGATCACGCCGGTACGCTCGACCACTTCCCGAACGCGCGCTTTCATCTGCAGGAAGCCGAGATGGCCTATGCCACGGGGCGCTGCATGTGTGATCACGCCATGCGCGGGCCATTCACCGTCGATCACGTCTGTCAGATGGTGAAAAGTGTGTACTCGGGACGCGTCCAGTTCCACGACGGCGACGGTGAGGTCGCGCCGGGGGTGACCGTCCACCACATGCCGGGACACAGCAAGGGCATCCAGGCCATCCGCGTGATGACCGACCACGGGCCGGTCATGCTCGCGTCGGATGTGGTCCACTTCTACGAGAATATCGAGAAGCGGAAGCCGTTCTTCATCAGCGTCGATGTCGAGGCGACGCTCAGGAGTTATGATCGTCTGGAGAAGATGGCCGGGGGCCTCAAGAATGTCATCCCGGGCCACGACCCGTTGATCCTCAAGCGCTATCCCGCATGGAAGCCGGAGACTGCGGGTACCGTTCATAAGCTCGATGCCGAGCGGATAGGCTAGTCGCACCGCAGCGCAACACGACTTTAGGACCGTGATTTTCGCCGGCGTGGCCTGCCGGCGATTGTCCGCGCGCGCGCCCCAGCATAGTTTGGCGACCAAGAACGGCCTGTCCCGTGAAGGGCCGGCAACGGAGGGAGGATACGCATGAAGTTGCGACTAGGACACCAGCTAGGATTGGCCGGGCTGACGCTCGCAGTGGCGCTGTCGGCGTGGCCGGTGATCGGGGCGGCGCAGGACGTGACGCTCCGCATCCACCACTTCCTGCCGGCACCTGCGCCCGTGCCGAAGAATTTCATTACGCCGTGGGCCGAGAAGATCAGCAAGGAAGCAGGCGGCAAGCTGAAGGTCGAGATCTATCCGTCGATGCAACTCGGCGGCCGACCGCCGGCACTGATCGATCAGGCACGGGACGGTGTCGTCGACATCGTGTGGACGCTGACGGGGTACACCCCCGGTCGGTTCCCGGGCTCGGAGGTCTTCGAGCTGCCGTTCATGCCGGCGAGCGGCGAAGCGACGAGCCAGGCGGCCTGGGATTTCTACCAGAAGTACCTCAAGAAGGAATTCGAGAGCGTGCACATCATCGCCGTGCACGTGCACGGGCCGGGACTCCTGCACGTGAAGGGAAATGGCGTCACCAAACTCGAGGACATGAAGGGGCTCAAGCTGCGTGGCCCGACGCGGCAGGCGACGGCGCTCATTGCGGCACTTGGTGCGACGCCTGTAGGCATGCCGGTGCCGGCCATGCCCGAGGCCCTCTCGAAGGGCGTGATCGACGGCACGGTCATTCCCTGGGAAGTGACGACGCCCTTGAAGGTCGCCCAGCTCGTGCAGTCGCACACGAACTTCACTGGGAGTCGCGGCCTCTACACGAGCTTTTTTCTGTTCGCGATGAACAAGGCGAAGTACGACGGGCTGCCGGCTGACATCAAGAAGGTGATCGATGCCAACAGCGGCATGGAGGCCTCGAAGTGGGTTGGCCGGGTCATGGACGAGGGTGATGCGCCGGGCATTGCTGCGGCTAAGGCCGCCGGCAACAAGATGATCGTCCTCGATGCCGCCGAGACCGCGCGCTGGAAGGCGGCAGCGGCGCCGATTGCGGAAGCCTGGGTCAAGGAGATGACCGAGAAGGGCCTGCCCGCAGCCGACATGCTGAAGGATGCCCGCGCCATGATCGCCAAGTACGGCGGCGCGGAGTAACCGACGAAGCGTCGGGGGGCGCAGGACATGCGGGCAGGAACATGAGCAGCCGAGGCATTGCTCCGTCAGCTGAGGCGGCGGTAGGGCGTGTCATCGGCGCCATAGCGCGCGCAATGGCGATCGCGGGCGGTATCGTGCTCGTGGCGCTGGCGGTTATGTCGGTAGCATCGATTATCGGGCGCGCCTTCACGCGTATGGGTCTTGGACCCATACCCGGCGACTTCGAGCTCGTCGAAGCGGGTTGCGCAGTTGCCATTTTCACGTTCCTGCCCTGGTGCCAATTCCGCCAAGGCAACATCACCGTGGACATGCTGGCGCCCTATCTGCCGATGCGCTTCTGGGCGTCGCTGGCTGTCATCGGCAACATCGCGATGAGCATCATCGCCGTAGTCGTCACGTGGCAGCTCTGGCTCGGCTTCCGCGATAAACTCGCCTATGGTGAGACCAGTATGATTCTCCAGATGCCGGTCTGGTGGGGCTATGCCGCGGGCTCGGTTGCCGCGCTCGTCTTCGTGCTCACGTGTTTCTACACAGTCTGGCGCAGCCTGAATGAGGCCATTGCCGGATCAAAGGGAACGGAAGGGAGCGCGCACATATGAGCGGCGCGGCACTGGCGGCAACCGCGTTTGTCGTAGCGCTCGGCGCGATGTTCCTGCGCATGCCGATCGGCGCGGCCATGCTGCTGACCGGCCTTTGCGGCACCTGGATCGTCACTGGCTCGATGGTGCCGGCGCTTTCCGCACTGAAGACGCTCACTTACGACACCTTCTCGAGCCACTCGCTCTCGATTATTCCGCTGTTTCTCCTCATGGGGCAGTTCGCGACGCGCTCGGGGCTGTCCCAGTCACTCTTTACGGCTGCGGCCGACTGGGTCGGGCATCGTCGCGGCGGCCTTGCCATGGCGGCAGTTGGTGCGTGCGCGGGTTTCGGCTCGGTGTGCGGCTCATCACTCGCGACCGCGGCGACCATGGGCCAGGTGGCGCTGCCGGCATTGCGCCAGAACGGCTACTCCGGAGCGCTGGCAACTGGTGTGCTCGCGGCTGGCGGCACACTCGGCATTCTCATTCCCCCGTCGATCGTGCTCGTGATCTATGCCGTGCTCACCGAGCAGAACATCGTCAAGATGTTCATGGCGGCGCTGATCCCCGGTATTCTCGCGGCGATCGGCTATGTCATCACGGTCTCGATCTTCGTACGGGTATCGCCGAGTGCGGCAGGCGAACTCGCGCCGCGCAAATCGATGAGCGAGCGCTGGGTGTCGCTACAGGGCGTGTGGCCGGTCGCACTGATCTTCGCGCTGGTGATCGGCGGCATCTACGTCGGCTGGTTCACGCCGACGGAGGGTGCCGCTGTCGGCGCGGTTGCGACGGGCGTCTATGCGCTCCTCACCGGCCGGCTCGACTGGTCGTCCTTCTCCACGTGCATTCTCGAGACCGCAGTCGCCTCCGCGATGATCTATTTCATCATCCTCGGCGCCGCGGCCTTCAATACCTTCCTCGCGCTGACGCAGCTTCCGCAGGCCGCCGCCGACTGGGCGCAGGTATCCGGGCTCTCGCCGCTGACGATCCTGACGCTGATCCTGATCGTCTACATCATTCTCGGCTGCATCATGGATTCGCTCTCGATGATGTTGCTGACGATCCCGGTGTTCTTCCCGGTGGTCATGGCGCTCGACTTCGGTCTCAATCCGGAAGAGACGGCCATCTGGTTCGGCATTCTCGTTCTGATCGTGGTCGAGGTCGGTCTCATCACGCCGCCCGTCGGTCTCAATCTCTTCATCATCAACTCGATGGCGCAGGATGTGCCGCTGAGCGAGACCTATCGCGGCGTCGTTCCGTTTGTGCTCAGTGACATGGTGCGCACGATCATCCTGGTGATGTTCCCGGCGATCACGCTGTGGCTGGTGCGGGTCGGGTTCTAAGCTCGCCGCCGCTCAGTACGTGGCGAAGATCTCGCGGAGGCGGGCTGGGTCACTCGTGCGCGTGAGCGCCAGCGCGAGCAGGATGCGGGCTTTCTGCGGCGTGAGGTTGTCGGCGGAGATGAAGCCCGCGTCTCGCGCCGGCTTCGAGGTAAAGGCGCGGCCCGAGCCAGCGCGTGTCGCGAGGACCACGACAACGCCGGCCGCAGCCGCCTCCTTCAATGCTGCGAACTCAGTCGGCACGAGCATGCCGGGCGCGAAGGCGGCGGCGATGATGCCCTTTGCGCCGGCTGCCACGAAGGCGCGGGTCGCCGTGCCGTCGTCGCCTGTATAGGAGTAGGCGATGTCGACGCGCGGCAGGGCATCGAGCGTGCGGATGTCGAAGTCGGCATCGGGGCCGACGCGTCGCAGCGGGCGGCGATAAAAGGAAATGCGGTCGCCATCGGCATGGCCGAGCGCGCCGAAGTCCGGGCTGCGGAAAGTCTGGAGGCGGCCGGTCGAGGTCTTTGTGACCTCGCGTGCAGCCTGGATCTCGTCATTGAGCAGGACAAGCGCCCCGAAGCCGCGCGCCTCGTGGCTTGCGGCCGTGCGGATGGCATTGACGAGATTGAGGCCCGCGTCCGAGGACAGCGCGCTCGAAGGCCGCTGGGCGCCGACGACCACGATCGGCACGCTCACCTTGGCCGTGAGCGAGAGGGCATAGGCCGTCTCCTCGAGCGTCGCCGTGCCGTGCAGGATCACGATGCCGGCGAGGTCTGGATGATCGGCCACAGCCCTCTCGGCAGCGAGAACGAGGGCCTTCCATTCGGGGAAGTAGATGGCCGGCGAAGGCACGGCCTTGAAGCGGATGGAGATGACCTGGGCGACCTCATTGACCTCGGGGTAGAGCGCGACGAGCTGATCGGCTTCCAGCATGGTGCCGGCATTGCCGTACTCGATGAGATCGAGCGGGCCGAGGCTGCTCATGGCCGTGATCGTGCCGCCCGTGCCGATGACGGCGACCTTGGGTTTCGCGCTCATGGGGTCTTCCTCGATCTCGATGTGCTCGTTGAACGAATGCGGGGCGGACATTCCTGTCCGCCCCGATCTTTGACGTTCAGCCGCCGGCTGTGAAGAGGCAAGCCCGAATTCGAGGCAAGCTCCTGAGGGCGTCGCCTAGTGGGCGGCCGGCACCCCTGCCGCCCAGACGTAGATGCAGGCGAAGAGGAAGAGCCAGACCACGTCGACGAAGTGCCAGTACCAGGCCGCGGCTTCGAAGCCGAAGTGCTGCTTGGGTGTGAAGTGGCCCTTGAGCGCGCGGGCGAGACAGACGGCAAGGAAGATCGTGCCGATGATCACGTGCGCGCCATGGAAGCCGGTCGCCATGAAGAACGTCGCGCCGTAGATGTGGCCGTGGAAGTTGAACGCAGCGTGACCGTACTCGTAGGCCTGCAGCGCGGTGAAGAAGATGCCGAGGATGACGGTCAGCGTCAGGCCCCAGATGAGGCCCTTGCGATTGTTCTCGAGCAGTGCGTGATGCGCCCAGGTGACGGTCGTGCCCGAGAGCAGCAGGATGAGCGTGTTGACGAGAGGCAGGCCCCAGGGATCGAAGGTCGAGTGGAAATTTTCCGAGGGCTTGGGCGGCCAAACGCCACCGGTCAGCGCGTTGCGATCGACCATGCCGATCACTTCGGTGCTGTTCTGGAGCGGATGAATGGCTGCCGGAAACAGCGCAGCATCGAAGAAGGCCCAGAACCAAGCGACGAAAAACATTACCTCCGACGCGATGAACATGATCATGCCGTAGCGGAGGTGGATCCGCACGACCGGCGTGTGGTCGCCGGCATGGGCCTCCTTGATCACGTCCCGCCACCACATGAACATGGTGTAGATTACGCCCATGACGCCAAGGCCGAAGAGCCAGGGGCCCTGGAGGCCAAACACGCCGCCGGCCGCGGACTTCATCCAAACGATGGCGCCGACGGCCAGCACGAACGCGGAGACTGAGCCGACGATCGGCCAGGGGCTCGGATTGAGCAGGTGATAGTCATGATGCTTGGCGTGGGCGTCGGCCATTCCGTTGAGCTCCCTTGTCCCCGTCTCGTCCTGTCTTGCGCGGCGTCGCGCCCGATCCTCTAAGTACCTTGGCCGGGTTTAGTCGGCGTATCCTTGGTCTTGGTGGCGGCCGCGGCGGCGGCCGGCTTCTTCACCTCGTAGAACGTGTACGACAGCGTGATCGTCGAAAGGCGCGAGGCGTCCATGTCCTTGATGATCTCGGGGTCGACGAAATAGCTGACCGGCATCTCCAAGGATTCGCCGGGCTCGAGGCGCTGCTCGGTAAAGCAGAAGCAGGCGAGCTTGTTGAAGTAGATGCCGGCCTGCTCGGGGGCGACGTTGTAGGTGGCGGTTCCGACGATGGGCCGGTCGGACGTATTCGTGACGCGATAGAAGGCGAGGCCGCTTTCTCCGATGGGGAGGGTTTGCGTCGCCGAGACGGGCGCGAAGTCCCATGGGAGACCGCCACCGACATTGGCGTCGAAGCGCACGGTCATGGTGCGCGTGAGCGTCGAGCTCGCAGGGCGTTCGGCGCGCTGGGTGGTGCCGCCATAGCCGGTCACGCGGCAGAAGAGATCGTAGAGCGGGACCGACGCGTAGGCGAGGCCGAGCATGCCGACGACCACGCTCGCGCAGACGACCGCCACGCGGCGGTTGCACGCGCTCATGGCTGCTGTGGCGTCCTCAGGTCTGTCCCCGGTCGTGCTCATGGTTCTCCTGCTCAACTCCCGCATTGCGCCGCTTAAAGCGGCCGGTTCAACACGTTGCCGCCGAGGCGTACCAGTGTTGCGACGTAGAACAGCAACACGAGCGCCGCGAGAGCCAGCCCGATCGCGATCGAGCGCATTTGCTGACGCCGCTTGGCCTCCTGATCGTCACGCCCTGCCACATCCGCTTCCTAACTCAGCTCATGAAACCGGCCACCAGGCGCTCGACGAGCAGCACGGCGAACAGGCCAAAGAGATAAAGGATCGAGAAACCGAACAGCCGCTTCGCGATCTCGATGCGCTTTTTCTCATCGTCGGCGCGCCAGAGGCTGAGCGCCAGACTGAGAAGGATGGCACCAAGAACGGTGGACACGATACCGTACGTCGCACCGCCGAGGCCGATGACGGCCGGCACGACGCCGAGCGGCACGAGCAGCGCCGAATAGATCACGATCTGGCGCCGCGTTTCCTCCTCGCCCGCGACGACGGGGAGCATAGGGACGCCTGCCCGTGCGTAGTCGCCGGAACGGAACAGCGCGAGCGCCCAGAAGTGCGGCGGCGTCCACATGAAGATGATCGCGAACATCAGGATGCTCTCGATGCTGATGCTGCCCGTGACGGCAGCCCAGCCGATCATCGGCGGGAAGGCGCCGGCCGCGCCGCCGATGACGATGTTCTGCGGCGTACGACGCTTGAGCCACATCGTGTAGACGAGCACGTAGAAGGCGATCGTGAGCGCGAGCAGCGCGCCCGCCGCCCAGCTCACGATCACGCCAAGCGTCAGCACGGAGCCGATCGAGAGCACCATGCCGAAGCTGAAGGCTTCCTCCGGCGTCACGCGGCCGCGCGGGATCGGGCGGCCTGCGGTGCGGGTCATGCGTGCATCGATGTCGGCGTCGAACCACATGTTTAGGGCACCCGATGCTCCGGCGCCGACGGCGATGCAGATCAGGGCAATGACCGCGAGCGCGGGATGCAGCGTGCCCGGTGCCACAACGAGGCCGACAAGAGCCGTAAACACGACGAGCGACATCACGCGCGGCTTCATGAGCGCGATGAAGTCGCCCACAGTGCCGCCATCGGCCTCGGTGAGGCCGTCATGGGCATAGGGGGCACTGACATCGGTCATGACGGCTTCGGTCTCTCATGCGCGGATGCCGCACGCGGCGGCATCCGGAAAGCAGTCCTCAGTGGTGGTCCGTGGCCTTGATCCGCGGCAGCGTCTCGAAGCTGTGGAAGGCCGGCGGTGACGTGAGCGTCCACTCGAGGGTGGTTGCGCCTTCGCCCCACGGATTGTTGCCTGCCTTCTTGCGCAAGATGAAGTAGGCGTGGAGCATCCCGAGGATGAAGATGAGCGTTGCGACGGCGGTCATGTACGAACCGTAGGACGAGATGCGGTTCCAGTCGGCGAAGGCGTCCGGATAGTCCACGTAGCGGCGCGGCATGCCCGCGAGGCCAAGGAAGTGCTGCGGGAAGAAGAGCACGTTGGCGCCGATGAATGTGAGCCAGAAGTGCACCTTGGCGATGGTCTCGTTGTACATGTAGCCGCTCATCTTCGGGAACCAGTAGTACCAGCCCGCGAAGATCGCGAAGACGGCGCCGAGCGACAGCACGTAGTGGAAGTGCGCGACGACGTAGTAGGTGTCGTGGAGAGCGCGGTCGACGCCCGCATTGGCGAGCATGACGCCGGTGACGCCGCCGACGGTGAAGAGGAAGATGAAGCCGAGCGCCCACATCATGGGCACGGTGAAGCGGATCGAGCCGCCCCACATGGTCGCGATCCAGGAGAAGATCTTCACGCCCGTCGGCACCGCGATGACCATCGTCGCGAAGACGAAGTAGGCCTGCGCGTTCACGCCCATCCCGGACGTGTACATGTGGTGTGCCCACACGACGAAGCCGACGAGGCCGATGGCGACCATGGCATAGGCCATGCCGAGATAGCCGAACACGGGCTTGCGCGAGAAGGTCGACACGATCTGGCTGATCATGCCGAAGCCCGGCAGGATGAGGATGTACACCTCGGGGTGGCCGAAGAACCAGAAAAGATGCTGGTAGAGTACCGGATCACCGCCGCCAGCCGCCGCGAAGAACGTCGTGCCGAAGTTGCGGTCGGTGAGCAGCATGGTGATCGCACCAGCAAGAACCGGCAGCGACAGCAAGAGCAGGAAGGCCGTGACCAGCACCGACCACACGAACAGCGGCATCTTGTGCAGCGTCATGCCGGGTGCGCGCATGTTGAAGATGGTGGTGATGAAGTTGATCGCGCCGAGGATCGACGAAGCACCGGCAACGTGCAGCGAGAGGATCGCGAAGTCCATGGCCGGGCCGGGGTGGCCGGAGGTCGAGAGCGGCGCATAGATCGTCCAGCCGCCGCCAACGCCATTGCCGCCCGCCGGACCCTCGACGAACATCGACATGAGTAGCAGCGCGAAGGCGACTGGCAGGAGCCAGAAGGAGATGTTGTTCATGCGCGGGAAGGCCATGTCCGGCGCGCCGATCATGAGCGGCACGAACCAGTTGCCGAACCCGCCGATCATGGCCGGCATCACCATGAAGAACACCATGATAAGGCCGTGGCCGGTGACGAAGACGTTGAAGACATGCGGATCGGAGAAGATCTGCATCCCCGGCTCTTGCAGCTCGAGCCGCATCATGACGGAGAGGAAGCCGCCGATGATGCCCGCCATGATGGCGAACAGCAGATAGAGCGTCCCGATGTCCTTGTGGTTCGTCGAGAATAGCCAGCGGTTGAAGAACGTCGGCGTATCGTGGTGATCGTCGTGGCCGTGCGCCTCGTGTGCCTTGGTCGCCATCTCTGCTTCACCCCAGCTTGATCGTTCTCATCTTGTGTTCCGCCGGCCGCGGGAAGGCATCGTGCCTTGTCCATGTCTTCGCCGGTGGGTGGCTGCGATGCAGCCGGTTCGACTTTTGTCTCTCAGTGCTCGCGTGTCGGTGTCAGCGCGCCGGTGCTGCGGCGACTTTCGGCCCGGCCTGGGCAAGCGCGGTGCGCTCCTGGATCTCGCGAACCTTGTTGCGGTCACGCGCTTTCACGGCTGCGGTCCACTCGTTGAAGACGGCGTCGCTCACGACACGTACCGCGATCGGCATGAACGCGTGATCCTTGCCGCACAGCTCCGAGCACTGGCCGTAGTAGACGCCTTCGCGGCGCGCCTTGAACCAAGTGGCGGTGACGCGGCCGGGGACCGCATCGACCTTCGAGCCGAAGGCCGGGATCGTCCAGTTGTGGATCACGTCGCTCGCCGTCACGAGCACGTGCACGACCTTGTTGACCGGAACGAAGATCTCGTTGTTCACGGCGAGCAGCCGCGGCGCCGGAATGCCCTTGGCGATCAGGGCCTGCCGCTCCTGGTCATTGAGCATGACCGAGGTGAAGCTGAAATTGCCGTGGTCGGGATAGGCGTGCGTCCAGTTCCACTGGTTGCCCGTCGCCTTGATCGTCAGGTCGGGCTTCGGGAAGTCGTACTGGGCGTAGAGAAGCTTGAACGAGGGGACGGCGATCATCACCAGGATCAGAACCGGGATGACCGTCCAGGCCACCTCGAGAAGCTGGTTGTGGGTCGTGCCCGACGGCGTCGGGTTCCGCTTCTCGCTGAACTTATACATGACGTAGACCATCAGGATCAGCACGAAGATCGTGATGCCGATGATGATCGGGTTGACCAGGACGTCGTGGAACCAGTGGATCGCGTCGCCGATCTCGGTGACCGGGGCCTGAAGACCCATCTGCCAGTGATGCGGCTGGCCCGTGGCCTGAGCCAGCGCGCCGGTTGGGGACACTGCTAGCGTCAAGGCTGACGCCGCACTACCTGCCCATGCAGCGAGATTGGCCGCCCACCCGAAGCCGCCTCGACCGTTTCTCATTCCCATCCGCTCCCAGCATCGCCCGGGCGTCTGTGCACCTGCCCGGGTCGCCCTCAATCCGACAAATTCCTCGCCTGTCGCGACCACGTTATAGCCGCACATTGGAAGGTCTCAAGGGTGCAAACTAGCGCAGCAGCCTGGGCAGCGCACCAATTTGCACGGAAATCGATCAGCGACGCCGTCACAGGCTGCCATGCTGCATTTGCATTCCGTGCACCGTGCTTACCGAGTGCGGGGGCGCGAGGCGAGATTGGCGTGAACGGCAGCGCTGCGGCATTTCGCGGCACAACTCGGCGGTCTGATGCTGGGCGCTCAGCTCCGCGCCCCGAGAATGACCGCGGCGACAGCGGCACGAAGCTCGCTGAGCCCCCGTTTTTTCTCGGATGAGGTCGCCAGAACCTCGGGCATGGCTGCCGGGTGGGCCGTGAGCTGTTGCCGCGTTGCTGCAATGACGTGCTCGAGGGCCTTCGGCGTCAGCTTGTCGGCCTTCGTCAGCACGACTTGGAAAGAGACGGCGGCCTCGTCGAGGAGCTTCATGATCTCCTGGTCGACGGGCTTCAGGCCATGGCGGGCATCGATCAGCAGAAACGTGCGCGCGAGGTTCGGGCGCCCTCTCAGGTAGTCGCGAACGAGCGCCGTCCACGCCTCGACTATGTCCTTTGGCGCCTTGGCATAGCCATAGCCGGGCATGTCGACGAGGTAGAACGGGGGCTCTGGACGCTCGGGACCGAAGTAGTTCAGAGCCTGCGTGCGGCCGGGCGTGTTCGAGGCCCGCGCGAGCCCGTGCTGGTCGACGAGGGCGTTGATTAGCGTCGATTTGCCGACATTCGAGCGGCCGGCGAAGGCGACCTCGGGCCGGTCGGCCTCGGGCAGGAATTCGAGATCCGGCACGCTCTTGAGAAAGATCCAGTGGCCGCGGAAGAGGCGGTCACTGGCATCGTCGGCGATCGATGAGCCGCTCACTTTTTGTCGGCGGCACGGCGGGCCGCCAGGAACTTGTCGATGCCGAGGTTTTTCCAGAGGTGAACCTCGGTGTTGTTCTTGCGCATGATCGCATACTGCTGGAGCAGCGAGAGCACGTTGTTCCAGGCCCAGTAAATCACGAGGCCGGCTGGGAAGGAGGCGAGCAGGAACGTGAACAGCACCGGCATCCAGTTGAAGATCTTCTGCTGGATAGGATCTGGCTGCTGCGGATTGAGCTGCATCTGGACCCACATCGTGATGCCCATGATGATCGGCCAGACGCCGACGTGCAGGAAGTCGGGCACCGTGAACGGCAGCAGACCGAACAGATTGAAGAGCGAGGTCGGATCCGGCGCCGAGAGGTCCTTGATCCAGCCGTAGAAGGGCGCGTGACGCATGTCGATGGTCACAAACAGCACCTTGTAGAGCGCGAAGAACACCGGGATCTGCAAAAGGATCGGCAAGCAGCCCGCGAGCGGGTTGATCTTTTCCTTCTTGTAGAGCGCCATCAGCTCCTGCTGCTGCTTGGCGCGGTCGTCCTTGTAGCGCTCGCGCAGCTTCTCCATCTCGGGCTGCAGGTTCTTCATCTTCGCCATGGATTCGTAGGACTTGTTGGCGAGCGGGAAAAAGACCGCCTTGACGAGAACCGTCGTCGCGAGGATCGCGAGGCCGAAATTGGCGCTGAGACCGAGGCTAGCGAACCAGCCGGCCAGCCAGTGGATCAGATGGAAGAGCGGCTTGGTGATAAAATAAAACCAGCCCCAGTCGACCAGCAGGTCGAACTTCCTGATCTTCAGCGCCTCGGCGTAGCCGTCGATCAGGTTCACCTGCTTGGCGCCGGCAAAGATGTGGCCCTCCGTCGAGGCTGTAGCGCCGGGCGCAACCGTGACGACTGCGGAGAGATAGTCCGTCTGGAAGGCCTCGCGCTGACCGGGGCTCGCTGGGATGCCGAGGAAGCTCGCACGGTATTCCGTGCCCTGGCCGGGGATGACTGCTGCAGCCCAGTACTTGTCGGTGATGCCGAGCCAGCCGCCGGTGGCTTTTTCGATGGTCTTGTTGCCGCCCTCCTTGAGGATATCGGCGTATTTGATCTCTTGCAGGCCGTTCTCGCCGATGACCCCGATCAGGCCCTCGTGCAGGATGAAGAAGCCCTCGAGCTTAGGTATGCCGACCCGAAAGATGCGGGCATAGGGAAAGAGCGATTGCGCCGTCTGCGACTTGTTCTCGACCTCGTCGCGGACCGTGAACATGTAGTCGTTGTCGACGGAGATGATGCGCCGGAAGATCAAGCCTTCGCCATTGTCCCAGCTGAGGCGCGCGGGATTGGTCGGGCTAAGCGAGCCGCTCGACTCGGCAGTCCACACCGTATCGCGGCCCGGAAGCTTGGCCGTGTTGCCGCCCGCCGCGACCCAGCCGTGCTCGGCGAAATACGCGTGGGGTGCATCGGCAGGCGAGAACAAGGTGACGTTCGGGCTCGTCGGCGATACCTGCTCGCGGTACTTCACGAGGACGAGATCGTCGATGCGCCCGCCGCGCAGCGAGATCGAGCCGGTCAGGCTCGGCGTCGAGATGGCGACGCGGGGCGAGGACTTGAGTGCCGTCTCGCGCGTGTAAACGGCGCCGGCTGGTGCTGCGGTGCCCGGTACGGCGGCCGGTGCGCCGGGGGCAGTGCCCGGCGCTGCGACAGGCGGGCTGCCGGGTGTGGCAGCGGGCTGGCCCGGCGCCGGAGTGCCGGGGGCAGGCGCCTGCTGCGTCTGCTCCTGCTGGCGCGCGACGCGATCGCGCTCCTGCTGCATCTTTGGACCGGCATAGTAGAACTGCCAGAAGAGCAGCACGCCGATCGACAGCACGATCGCGAGCAGGAGGTTCTTCTGATTGTCGTCGTGCTGCATCATCGGGTCATCAGCTTTCGCTTGCGGGGCGCGGGCTCCGGGCCCGGCCACGCGTCGATGGGGTGCGGACGCTACCGCGCGCTGGAGATGAAGCCAGAGCACCCGGCGCGTGCAGTGCCGCGAACGCCGCGGCAAGATCGCGCTCAAGCGTGGCAAAGAGGCGGGTCGCCGCCGCCTCCCGCGCAATCAGCACATAGTCACAACCCGCGCGTGCCTGCGAAGGGGCAACTAGCCGCACGACCTCTTTGAGGCGGCGGCGGATGCGATTGCGGGCGACGGCATTGCCGAGCTTCTTGGTGGCCGTAAAACCAAAGCGTGGCGGGCTCCCGGCAGACGGGACGAGCCGGTCAGCGGCTTCCCGATCATGCCCGGCTCTGTCGGCGCTCATCTCGGCCCTCATGGGTCGATCGCTCCCGGTACGTGCCCGCATCTCGATAACGAAACCGGGGGTCGACCACCGCCGACCGCCACGAACTCGGAGGAACTCCGCACGCCGCTTCAGTGTCGCGATGGCCATATGGTGCATCCGATCACCGAATGACCAGGAGCCGCCGCGCAGAGGTCGACGTGTCGCCACTCGCCCTGCTGCACAGTCCGTTGCTCTCCGGCCAGTGCTCTCCAGCGGGATCCCCCACCAGCTTGGCGAAGCGCTCGGCCCCAGGTCAGGCCGACAGGCGCTTGCGGCCCTTGGCGCGGCGACGCGTAATGACGTTGCGGCCGCCGACGGTCGCCATGCGGGCGCGGAAGCCGTGCCGGCGCTTACGCACAAGCTTGCTCGGCTGATAGGTCCGCTTCACGATACGTTCTCCATCTCTCGCCTCGGCGGCAGGGCCGCCGGGCCTATCCCAAAGGTGCAGCGTCGCCGCTGCAACACCAATCGGCGCCGCCGCTTTCCAGCCCGGTCGCCGGTAGCGGTACGCCCATATCTCCGAATGAGTGCTGGGCTTATATGGGTGCCGTCGAGGCAAGTCAACTTCACGGCGCTTCCCAAACGACCCCCTCCAGGACCATATTGGCCGCGCGGGCCGGCCGGCTCGGCAGGCAATAGAGCGGCAGTTCCTGGAATGTGCCAGGGGCAAAGCCGCCATAGCCGGCGCGGCAGTCTCCCAGGGAGGGAGCGCGCTATGAAATGGCTATTGTTTCTGCTGGCTTTTGCCGGCGCGCTGGCCGTTGGATTCTTCGGAGTGCTTGGTCTCGTCTGAGGGCGGGTGACCAACAAGAGACAGGGCGAAGGAATATGACCGGCCAAGGGGCCGATGCGGTGGGCCCGGCCGGACGCAGCACTGTGGTCGCTGCCGTCCTGCTCATGCTGTACGCGGGGTTCAGCTCGTCCCTGCTCCATCTCGGCGTGCGCTTCGTGGGGACCGAGCTGCCGTCGATCGAGGTCGTCTTCCTGCGCGCCTTGTTCACGCTGCTGGTGACGGCGCCCTTCGTCTTCCGCCCGGGCAAGATGGCATGGCGCTCGAATAACCTTCCGCTGCAGATTCTGCGCGGCGCGATCGGTGTCGGGTCCATGTCGACCTGGTACTACGCCCTCGTACATATGCCGCTCGCCGACGCTGCCGTGTTGAGCTTCACGACACCCATCTTCATCACGATCGGCGCCGCGCTGTACTTTCGCGAGGTCGTCGGTCCGGTGCGAGCGAGCGCCGTTGTGCTCGGGTTGGTCGGCGCAACAGTAGTGCTCAAGCCGGGCATCGACACCATCTCGCTGGCGGCGATCGCGGCGGTCGGATCGAGCATTCTTTGGGCGCTCTCGTTGCTCATGGCCAAGCAACTCGCGCACTACGACAGCTCGATCACGATCTCCTTCTATCAGCCGCTCATGATCGCGCCGATAGCTGGGCTGGCGACGATCCCAGTCTGGGTGATGCCGAGCGGCGGGACATGGCTCATTCTCGTCGGCATGGGCGCAGTCGCCGCCGTCGGCAACTATTGCTACGTCCAGGCGCTGCGGATGACCGAGGCCAGCACACTCATGCCGGCCGACTACGTGCGGCTGCTCTGGATGGTCGGCTGGGGCTACATCATCTTCAGCGAGGTTCCCGGTTGGACGACGTGGCTCGGAGCCGCGCTCATCGTCGGCTCGACGCTATTCGTGACTTTGCGGGAAGCGCGTCTAGCGTCCCGCTTCCGAAGCTCGCCTGCCCCCGATGCGGAACTAGCGAGCGAACTTCGGAAGCAGAAGGGACGCTAGAAGTATGTTCCTTACAAGTGCGCTTCAGATCGAGAAATTCGCTCTATGCAGTGCCGCGAGAACGGGCGAATTTCTCGATCATCGCACTTGCGCCGAAAAGCCGCGCGGAAACGTGAGTGGAGGGCCCGGTGTGCTGAGGTAAGAGAAAAAGCAAGGCACCGGGACGGTTCTTCGAGGGAGCATCGGGCATATGGAGATGACGGCGCAGGAGATTCTCGCGGGCCTCAAAGCCTGGGTCGAGATCGAGAGCCAGACGGCGGATGTCGAAGGCGTCAACCGCATGATGTCGAAATGCGCCGCCGAATATGAGGCAGCGGGCGCCACCGTCGAGCGCATTCCCGGCACGAATGGTCGCGGCGATCACCTGCGCATTACGTCGGCCTGGGGTGGCGATGGCCCCGGTATTCTCGTCCTCTGCCATCTCGACACGGTGCATCCCAAGGGGACGCTCGCGAACGATCTCCCCTTTCGCATCGACGGCGATAAGGCCTATGGCCCCGGCATCTACGACATGAAGGGCGGCGCCTATATCGCACTCTGCGCCTATCGCGCGATCGCCGCCGGACCGACGCCGAATGGCCTGCCCATCCGCTTCCTCTATGTCGCTGACGAAGAAACAGGCAGCACGACCTCGCGGCGCTTGATTGAGGCGGAAGCCGAGCGCGCGAAATACGTTCTCGTGACCGAGCCGGCGCGCGACGGTGGCCGGATCGTGACGGGTCGCAAGGGTGTTGGCCGCTATGTCATGAGCGCGCGGGGGCGGCCGGCACATGCCGGCAGCAAGCACCAGGAGGGCCTCAACGCGATCACCGAGGTCGCGCGCCAGGCGGTGATCATCGACGGGTGGACCGACTACAAGCGCGGTGTGACCTTCAATGTCGGCCAGATAAAGGGCGGCACGGCGGATAATGTGGTGCCTGAGAATTGCACGGCCACCATCGACATGCGCGTGCTGACCGTTGCCGACGCGAAGGAGTTCGACCAGCGTCTCAAGGCCTTGAAGCCGCACAATCCGGCCATCCAGCTCAGCATCGAAGGCGGCCTCAACCGACCGCCCTTCGAGAAGAACGCCGGCATTGCGGCCCTGTTCGCGCACGCCAAGGGCCTTGCTGCGGAGATCGGCTTCGAGCTGCACGACCTCTCGACCGGCGGCGGCAGCGACGGCAACTTCACCGCGCACAAGGTGCCGACGCTCGACGGCCTCGGCGTCGACGGTAACGGTGCGCACACACTGCAAGAGCACCTCTACATCTCGTCGCTTGTGCCGCGCATGATCCTGCAGAAGCGGCTGTTCGAGACGCTGGCTTGATCTGAGTGCCGCGGGCTGCTGGGAAGAGGTGCTGTCGCCTTCTGTCGCGGTGCTAGGCAACTAGTCAAAAAAGGCGGTGGGTCCGGGAGGGTGTAGCTCGTTGTGTCGAAGACGCGCCTCCGGCACGGTGGGGCGTGGGTCGCGCCAGAGGCGCGCTTTGGGGCCAAGCCCCGCCCGCGAAGCGGCCTCCAAGGATATGTTTGCACGGACGTGCCCAAAGCATTGGCGACAGAGCTGAATGGCGTTGGATAACCTTGCCGGAAGGCTGGTTTCCGGCTAAGCCGACGCCGACGATGCCGCCGCACCGGCCCGACCGACGCGCCTCGCGCATCGCGATCCATTCCAGATTGTCGCGAAGGAGACACTCACCATGGCGCGCACCAAGATCGCCCTCGTCGGCGCCGGCATGATCGGCGGTACGCTTGCTCATCTCGTCGGCCTCAAGGAGCTCGGCGACGTCGTGCTGTTCGACATTGCCGAAGGCGTGCCGGCAGGCAAAGGGCTCGATCTCATGCAGTCCGGTGCGGTCGAGGGTTTCGACTCGGCGATGAAGGGCACGAGCTCCTACGCCGATATCGCAGGCGCGGACGTGGTGATCGTCACCGCCGGAATTCCGAGAAAGCCCGGCATGAGCCGCGATGACCTGCTCACCATCAACCTGAAGGTCATGGAGCAGGTAGGCGCGGGCATCAAGCAGTATTGCCCGAACGCGTTCGTCATCTGCATCACGAACCCGCTCGATGCCATGGTGTGGGCCCTGCAGAAGGCCTGCGGCTTGCCGAAAAACAAGGTCGTCGGTATGGCCGGCGTGCTCGACACGGGCCGCTTCCGTTACTTCCTCGCCGAAGCCATGAACGTCTCGGTCGAGGACGTGACGGCGTTCGTGCTCGGTGGCCATGGCGACGACATGGTGCCGCTCGTGCGGTACTCGGCGGTCGGCGGCGTACCGCTCCCCGACCTCATCAAGATGGGCTGGATCAGCCAGGAGAAGCTTGATGCGATTGTCGATCGCACGCGCAAGGGCGGCGGCGAGATCGTGGCGCTCTTGAAGACGGGCTCGGCCTTCTATGCGCCAGCTTCGTCCGCGATCCAGATGGCGGAGAGCTATCTCAAGGACAAGCGCCGCATCCTGCCGTGCGCGGCCTACCTCACGGGCCAGTATGGCGTGAAGGACATGTATGTCGGCGTGCCGGTGGTGATCGGCGCGAATGGCGTCGAGAAGATCGTCGAGATCGAGCTCAATGATGCTGAGAAGGCCATGTTCACGAAGTCGGTCGCTTCGGTGCAGGGCCTCGTCGATGCGTGCGTAAAGATCGCGCCGCAGCTGGGTTAGTGCTTACTTCCCCCTCTCCCCATTGCCTTCAATGGGGAGAGGGTCGGGGTGAGGGGCGGCGCCATTTGCCGACGTTGGTGTGTGCCGCCGCCCCTCACCCTAGCCCTCTCCCCGTAAGCACGGGGAGAGGGGATAGAGGCTGCTTGAGGAGCCGCTCCCAACCATGACACGCAAAGCCATCACGACGCCGAAGAGCAAGCCGATCGGGCCGTACTCGGTGGCCATTGCCTCGGGCGACTACGTGCATATCTCGGGGCAGATTCCGCTCGATGCAGCGACGGGTAAGCTCGTCGAGGGCGATATCGCGGCGCAGGCCAAGCAGTGCCTCGAGAACCTGAAGGCGATCCTCGAAGCGGCGGGCCTCGGCTTCGGCAATGTCGTGAAGACGACGATCTTCCTCATGGACCTTGCCGACTTCCAGGCTGTAAACGGCGTATATGCCGGCTACATGGTCGAGCCTTATCCCGCGCGCTCGACAATCCAGGTCGCGGGGCTGCCCATGGGCTCCCGCGTCGAGATCGAGATGATTGCGTACGCCGGGAAGTGAGTTGACGCGCTACGCCTTGGTGTGGCGCGCCATCGCCGGCGTCTCCTTCAGTCGCGTCGCGTAGCGGGCGGCAATCTTCTTCAGCCGCTCCGGCGCGAAGTCGAGCTGCGCGAGCGCGAGCGAGCGGTCGAAGACCTCGGCGTAGTGCTTGATCTTGCCGCCCTCGAGTGTGAAGCGGCTGATGCCCTCGAAGGCGACGCGCGTGCCCTTCACCTCGGGCAGCGTCGAGGTATAGCTGAAGCGATAGCTCGCATAGCCGAGCTTGCCTGTCTCGACGACATCGAAGAAGTCCCAGCGGAATTCTTTCCCGCCCTCGTAGAAGTGGGCGAGCATCTCGACGATGCCCTCGCGACCGGACTTGCTCGGGCCGAAGAAGTAGTCGTCGTAGACGCCATCGGCAGTGAAGCAGTCGGCGAGCGCACTGCCGTCGCCCTTCTCGACTGCGGCAGTGAATGCTGAGAGCAGCGTCGTGAGCGACATGGCGTACCTCCGGGAAAAGCGTCGTTGACCGACAGTTTCTCGGTTGAAGTACGACGAGCCTCGAAGGTCAATTGTTTTGCGGCTCAGCGAGCCGACGGACCGCGCCTTACTTGAAGATATTTTTCGCAGGCGCAGGAGCCTTCTCGGGCTCATCCTTGGATCCGAAGGGGTTTAGCGACTTCAGCAGCTTCACCATCGTCGAAGGTTCTACCTGCTTCGGTTGCGCTGAGCTCAAGCCCTGACGGTTCGGCTGCCACTGTGCCTCGCGGCTCCGGCTCGCGGTCTTTTGGTTCGCGCGCGGCGTCTGCTTTCGCGCCTGCGCCTGTTGCTTCTTTTTTGGAAGTGCACGCTCGTACGAGGACGAAATCTGCTTACCGCGCGCGGCGCTCTTGGCCGGCGCCCGCGGCTGCTCGACCTCCGGCGGTTCCGGTTGCACGGTGGGCGGTTGGGGTGGCGGAATGAAAAGCTGCTCGGTCAATGCCGCTAGCGAATCGCGATCAGGCGGAACCGGGGCCGAGGCTAGCGAAGGTTGATCGGATGGCAGTGGCACCACTGGTTGTTCGATAACCGCCACTTCGGGTGCGACGGGAGCCATCGCCTGCGGCCGCGACTCTAACGGAACGGGAACCGTCCGCACGGTCTCGATTGCCGGAGGTACGGTGGTCTTGCCTTCAGGCTTCGGGGGCAGCACCTCGCGGACGAGCACTGGCGAGTTGAACATTGTGGGCTTGAACACGTCCTCTTCGGCGACGGCGGCCGCCAGTGAGCCGGTGATCAAGGGCTGCGGGCTCGCAGCATTGGCGGCCATCTCGGGTGCGTTCGTCGCGCGGGGCACGACGATGGAGAGAAGTCCCGCCGCAGCCGAGGCACCGAGTAACGCCCACCTGGTGCGATGACGCGGCCGCCGCTCTATGCGTATGGGCTGCGCGAGGCGCTGCGGGGGGAGCGGCACGAGCGCCCGCGGTGCACGGCGCATAGTCTCCAACGGAAGGATGGGCGGCGGTTCTGCTGGAAGGGATTTTACGTGCGCACTCTCGCGATCCGAATCGTGAAGGGCGGAGATGAGTTGCCGGCGCCAGGAATCACTGGGGTCGTCGGTTTCATCGATTTCGTCCGATACCACGACGATCCGCGGAAGTGTTTCCCCCTCGCTCGATGCGGCTTCCGGCGTCGCATCGTCCCAGATGAATTGCTCCACGGGCTTGTACGCCTCAACGGGCGGTAACTCTGGTGGCCGATCCGCAGGACGGATCGACTTGATCGTGTCGTTCGGCGGGCTCATACACAAACACCCCTCATTCGCCAGCCTGGTCGCCGGGACCTTGCCGCTGCGCTGAGCGTCTGCTTCCGCCTCACCCCGCGTTGTCGTGATGAAAGCACTGTGCGACGCCCACGCGCCGCCGCGCTCAGCCCGTTAAGGGTTGAAAACTCGAATGGCTGAAATGGGGCGTCGAGTGGGCGAATTCTTGTGGAATTATTTCCGGTTATTACGTTCTGAATAGGCGGGGTGCGAATTAACTACGACGCTTCTCGACGAGCACGCCGGCCGCTTTCAGGCGCTCGATCGCGGCATCGTCGAAGCCGTGTTCCGCGAGGACTTCGCGTGTGTGCTGGGAGAAGCGTGGCGGCGGTGTCTTGAGGCTGCCGGGCGTGCGCGAGAGCTTCACGGGCGTACCGATGCCCTTGTACCAGTCCTTCTGGACGATGGCCCCGCGCGCAGTCGCGTGCGGATGGTTCAGCGCTTCCTCAGAATTGAGTACCGGTCCGCACGGGAGGCCTGCCTTGAGCAGCTTGAGCGAGAATTCCATGCCGTCGACCTTCGACAGGCGCTCGGTAATGACGCGGTTGAGTTCGTCGCGGTTCTTGATCCGGTCACCGTTGGTGGCGAAGCGCGGGTCCTCCGCCATTTCCGGTACGCCGAGCTCTTCACACACGCGCTTGAAGGCGCGATTGTTGCCGGCGCCGATCATCACTCGGCAGGTCTTGGTCGCGAACATGCCATAGGGCGCGAGATTGCCGTGCGTGTTGCCCGTGAGGCCTGGGACCTTGCCCGATATGAAATAGTTGGCGAAGTGCGGATGCATCAGGCTCAGCGCACTGTCGTAGAGCGCCATGTCGATGAACTGGCCGCGGCCGGAACGCTCGCGCTCGTGCATGGCAAGCAGGATGCCGATCACCGAGTAGAGGCCGGTCGTGATGTCGACCACGGCGAGGCCCATGCGCATCGGACCCGACTCCGGGCTGCCGTTGACACTGTAGTGGCCGGCCATGGCGCCGACGATGGCATCGTAGCCGGGAAAGCCGCCGAGCGGGCCTTCGGCGCCGAAGCCCGAGACCTTGCAGTAGACGAGGCGCGGAAACTTCTTGGCCAGCTCCTGATAGCCGATGCCCCACTTCTCCATGGAGCCGGGTTTGAAGTTCTCAATGAGCACGTCGGCACCCTCGAGCAGCCGCAGCAGCACTGCGCGACCATCGGGTTGTGCGAGATCGAGACCGACCGAGCGCTTGTTGCGGTTGATGCCGATGAAGTAGGAGGCATCCTCATCATGGAACGGAGGCCCCCAGTCGCGCACTTCATCACCCTGCGGCGGCTCGAGCTTGATGACGTCGGCGCCATGGTCGGACAGGAGCTGCGTCGCGTATGGCCCCCCGAGCACACGCGAAAGATCGATCACCTTGATGCCGGCGAGGGCGCCGGCGCTGCTGGGGGCGGTCATGGGCGGTCCTGGATTACTTAGGGCTTATCGAGATGGAACATGGAAACGGCCGCGCGGGAATGCCTGCGCGGCCGCCAAGGGATTGTCTACAGGCTCGCGCGTGGAGCGCAAGTGTCGGCCCACGCGGTCCGGTATGCGCTTGGCTCGACCTAGTCTTCCTTGCGGATGAGCCGGTCGAGGCTGAGAGGGCCGCCGCCAGCCGCCGCCAGATAGAGGAAGACGAAGGCATAAAGTACGGCCAGCTCGCCGCCGTTCAGGAGCGGATAGAAGCCGCGACCGGCATGGGCATAGAAGTAGGCAACCGCGCACATGCCCGACGCGATGAAAGCTGCCGGACGCGTGAAGAGACCGAGTACCAGCAGCACGCCGCCGACGAGCTCGATGACGCCTGCGGCACCCGACATCGTGGCGGGCGAGGCGTTGCTCATCGGGCTAACGGGAATGCTGAGATATTTGGTGGTGCCATGCTGCAGCAGGAGCAGGCCCGACATGATCCGCAGCACGCTCAGAAGCTGCGGCGCGTAGGGTCTAAGAAAATCCATTACTTTCCTCGTTTGATCATAGGGTGCGTGGCCGATTCGATAAAGCGCCAACGGCAGGACCATCCGTGATCGCTCAATGGTCGGCAATATGGGCCGGTGCGTTGACACGCTGAATTGACCCGGCGTGAACTGGAGGCTCGCAGATCCGTGCAGGACGATGCCAATTCGTCGGTTGCAGGGTAGGGTGAATAAGGCTAGATCAGGGGCCGTCGGCGCCTCGCCGCACGACTCCGCTGCCGTAGCTCAGTGGTAGAGCACTCCCTTGGTAAGGGAGAGGTCGTGAGTTCAATCCTCACTGGCAGCACCAGTTTTCGCTAAGCGAAATCAATTACTTGATGTGTTCCCTCGGGGCGTGCTCGGCCCGGTGCATCGGGAGCACGCACGAAACTGTGCCCGGCATGCTGGCACCGAGCAGTGACAAATCCAGTGACGCGATTTTGGAGGCGCGCCCGTGACAACTAGAACCACATATCCCTGACGCACCGGCCGTCCTGCCCGAGGTCATCGAAGCTGTCGAGCCCGTCGAAGTGCTCCATGATGATGCCGGCGACCGTGGCCGGTTCGGCGAGCCTCAGGTTGACGGCAATGCGACGGCGCCCCTGCTCATCAAGTCCTCTGCCGCGCCAATAGGCGACACATCCACACTCAAGGCAGAAATGAAATTCGAGGGCTTTGTTGCTGTCGCACGAGACGAAGCGAGTGCGAAGAGACATGCCAGTGCGAATTCTATGGATCATCCTGGGTTTCCTCTCGACCGCTTTCGCTATCGCCGGCGTGTTGCTGCCGCTCGTTCCAACCACACCATTTCTCTTGCTCGCCGCGTTTGCCTTCGCGCGATCATCGCCGCGCCTCCACAGCTGGCTCGTCACGCATCCGCATCTGGGGCCGCCAATCACGGACTGGCGCTCACATGGCGCTATCAGTCGCCGCGCCAAGACTGCAGCTGTCGTGGTCATGACGGCAACCCTGGCCTTGGGCGCGGCGATGGGCCTTTCCGGCATGCTGCTCCTCGTGCAGGCTGCTGTGTTGTGCGCTGCGGCGGCGTTTGTGCTGACGCGTCCCGATGGACCTTCGGCGAAGGAGTGAAGGGCACTCACTGAAGTACGGAAACATCCGCTAAAGAGGGTGCCGGCTCAATGCGTCGACGCAGCAGAGTTCCCCACCGGCCGAAGGGCCTTCATCGTTGGGGTAGATGGTGCGCGCCAGCAAAGTCGCCATGATCCCATGCACGGCCGTCCATCGGCTGAGTTGCCGCGGAGAAATGGGCTCTCCGATCAGCACGCGAGGTTGCGTGTCGCGGAAGCGGCGACACATAACCTGCAACGTAGCAGCCGCCCATTCGCGCTCTTTCGGATCGGTGAAACGCTTGGCTATTCGATGTTGATGAGCCGCTCTTGAGATCACGCCAGAGACAGCGATCGGCAATACGACGGTCTCGGGTACCAAGCGAACGAACAGCTCGGGGCTCCTCGACCAACCCACGAGCGGAACTGCAGCCCTAACTAACGGATCGGGCTCTATGGTTCCTGCCGGGAAGGTCAACAATGCCCCACCTTGCCGCAAATGAGCCGTTGCCTCGCGCAAAAGCTCTGTGCGGCATCTTGTTCGCGGGTCGACGAGCAGGAGCCGGCTGCGGATGTTCGGAATGAGGCGTAGGATATCGCGGTCGGCTGCGATTATCTTCAGATCAGGTCGGCGCTCCAGAGCGACCCAGATTGCCATGGCATCGACCATGCCCGGGTGGTTTGCGACAGCGAGCATTGGCCCGGATCGAGGAACATGTTGCTGACCTTCAATCCGAGTGGTGCTCGTGAACTCGTGCAGGAGATAGCGGCCACCGGCTGCCAGTCCATGCAGTCCAACAAGATCATCGAAGCGCAGCATCTCAAGGGCGAGCCGCCGCGCCGGAAAGCGCGCCAGCCAATTCGCGACGCGCTGGAAACGCCCGAGACGATCGAGCTTGAATGCGGCCAGGATCTCGCAAGCGTTGGCTTGGGTGAGCAGGCTCAGATTGTCGTCCATGTAGCCCTCCACGAGGGGTGGCGCGGCCGTGAACCCATCCAAGCACGATCAGGCTGGTAATTGAGCCGAACGCGATCCAAGCACGCGCACTTGCGCTATTGCGGAACATAGAGCTGCGCAGATGGCATAGATGGCGATGCCGTCCCATTCCTGCGACTCTGAGGCTACGCGTTGGCCAAGGCCATCCATCTGCTCAGCGCGATTATTTTTCTCCCATGCGATCAAATTGTTTGCGTGCGCCTCGCCTGATCGCCAACTTCGTGAAAGCGCGAGCTTGAACTGACAGCGCAGACACAATCCGATCCAGACAACTGCCGCAATTTCATTCAGGTGCCGTGAGCGATCGCCCCATTGCCGGCAGATTCGTATTTCAGCCTACTTGTCGAATACGCAACCATTGAATTGGCCGCCAAGAAGGGCTCAATCCATCTCCATGCAGCGGGGCTGAGGAGGAGCAATTGGTGCGCCGTGCGTGTTCAAGTGGCGGTACCAGAACTCCGGGCATCTACAAAAGCGCGCGAAGGATCGAAGGTACGCTACGCTTGGAACGACTGAGTTTCTCCCACTGCTCGAGAAAAGCACTTAGCTCCAGCCCGGTCTCCAGCTCAATCAACAGCCGATTGTCGCGCAAAATCCGCTCGTGTCCGAGATTGGTGAAGATGTGCCTGGCGATCGCCTGGCATGGGCCTGTCAGGGTGGCGGCGCCGTGCAGCGCTCCCCGATTTGCGTTGAACCATGCTTGATCGATTGCCTTATCTCGGGGCTCAGCAAGCAGGTCCCGCAGGTAAGCATCGGCGCCCGTCTTGAGTGAGCCGTCGAGTTGACGCAGTCGATGCAGCGCAATCAGGGAATGGCAATCGGCCAGGACCTCCTCGATCCAAAACAATCCGTCCCTCCGTGGAAACCGCAGGTCCGACCGCGCCGACATGTGCCCAAACTCGTGGGCCAGCTGGTGGGCGTATTGCCAGGGTGCATTGCCCGAGGATTTCAGGAGGATCCTTTCCTGCGGGCTGCCGAAGCAATACATGGGGCTCTTGCAAAAGGGATCGTTGCGCACGATCACGACATCGGATTTCAGCTGCGGGTATCCGATGGTTCCAAAGAGGGCCTCCTTTACCTCAACGGCTACTGTTTCGTGCAGCGGTTGCTGAGAGGGATCTATCCCGTCCAATTGCAGTGTGGGCACTGGCTCCTCCTTTTCGTGCCTAGGCACGGATTGGCTTCTCGACGCATTCCGAGTTGTCGGGCTATTCGGTCAAAATGATCATGAAGGCGAAGCCTATGAGGAGCGCCGTGATGAGGAGCCCCGCGAACAGGGCTGCCTCAGTGATCAAGCGCATTGCTTCGGCGCTCGGCGCCGAAAGCGGATAGTTTCCGCGAAGCCTGCTTACGGCGCGTAGAAATGCTTTGCGGCTCCTGGCGATGGCCGTCCGGTTGCGAATGGAACCTCGATGCTCCGGTTCACCCATTGGACATCCTCAATGCAAACCGATCCGAGCCTTTTCAACGAGCTGGTCGTCCACGAAAACGAGAATGACGTTCGATCCATCCGCGTTGTGCCAGGAGTACGTCGTCACGACGGCTTCGCCCGTCGCGGTAGAGATGCGGGTGCTTGAAACCTCTTTGCCGGGGCGGCCCAATACCTCCAGGGCATTGGGATAAGACATGCCGATTTGAAGCTGTCGAAAGTGCGCGGCGGTGATCCAGGTTTCCCCATATGCGTAAGTTTGAATAATGCGCATGAGCCATATATCGGTGTACGCAATCGCCCCCGCGAGGCCGATAACGCTCAGTAAACACACCGAAATCAGCATACGCATTGCCGATTCTCCCGGAGCGCATCGTCCCCAGATACGCAAAAAGAGGCGGATTACCGCCTCTTCGTGCGCACCCTACGTCATGTCCGCACTTATGCCAATGCAGTGATCAGCGTTGTGATGATCGCTCGTATGATTAATGTTGCGATCAAGTAACAATCGTTTCGCTCATAAGCGGGCCGAAAATCGCGACAATGCACCGGGGCGAGCAGGCAAAAAGAATGCGCGCGCCTCGATATGAGCCCCCGTCATTTATCGCCGAGGGAAATCCCGTTTCGTTATTGGAGGACGATGGGGGATGGCCGCGAGTGAGGATGAGTTACGCTGCCGCATATGGCTCAATTGGAGTCCATCTCGGGTACGGTTTATTGAACCGCCCACTTGGGCATTGGTCGCCGCCGTCATCACGCTAAGTGGGGCGTATCCTTCTGCCCGAAGTACATGCGTTCCAATTTTGTCGGCAGTCCCGGCTCCTTTGCCGACGCTTCGAGCGCCACCGCACCCTGCGTCAGTGCATAGACGCGATCGGCAACCGCCAATGACTTCTCGATGAGCTGCTCGACCAGCAACACAGCCGTGCCCGTGGCCCGCAGTTGCGCGGCGGCAGCCAGGACGCGATCCACGAGGACCGGGGAGAGACCGGCCGACGGCTCGTCGAGCATCAGAAGTTTCGGCTTGCGCACGAGCCCCTGCGTCACCGCCAGCATCTGCTGTTGGCCGCCAGACAGCGTTACTGCGCGATCGTGTCGCTTGGCTTTGATCTCGGGGAAGAAGTCCAGTGCCTCCTCCACCTGTTTCCGACCCTGAGCCCGCGGCATGCCGTAGCTGGCCAGCAGCACGTTGTCCTCGACCGTCAGCTGCGTGAAGATGCGATGGCCCTCGACGACATGCACGAGGCCGGCGTTCACGGCCTCTCGCGGCGAGGCGCCTGCCATGCTTCTGCCCGCGAAGGTGACCTCGCCGGTCCAGGGAAGCAGCCCGGACACAGCTTTGAGCAGCGTGGTCTTGCCGGCGCCGTTGGGGCCAAGCATGGCAACGATCTCGCCGGGGTAAACGACGATATCGACGCCGCTGAGCACGCCGATCTTGCCGTAGCCAGCGGACAAGCCCTTGACCGCAAGAAGAGGCTCACGCGCCGAGGTAGGCATTGACGACCTCCCGATGCGTTCGAACCTCGTCCGGCTTGCCGGATGCGAGCACCTTGCCAAGATTGAGCACAGTAACCCGATCGCAAATGTCGAAGATGAGATCGGCGTGGTGCTCGACGAGCAGCACGCCGGTTCCTTGTTTGCTGATGGCGGTGACAAGAGCGCCGAGACGTTTGATCTCGTCGACCGACAGGCCAGCCGCCGGTTCGTCGAGCAGCAGGAAGGCGGGCTTCATCATGAGAGCCCGGGCAATCTCGACGAAGCGCAGCTCACTGTGCTGCAGGCGATCGGCGCGCACTCCCGCAAGCCGCTCCAGGCCGACGATCGTGAGCGCCGCCATGGCATTCTCACGCAAATGCGCCTCATCGCGCCAGTGACGCGGTAACGCCAGGAGCGATTCGACGAACGTGCCTGATGCGTCGATATTGCCGCCGATCATGACGTTCTCGAGTACGGAGGATTCGCCGATCAACCGCGGCGTCTGGAACGTACGTGCAATGTGATGTGCGGCGCGCGTATGGGGGCCTTCTTTGGTGAAGTCGACGCCGTCCTGGCTGACGGTGCCCTCCTGAGGCGTGTAGTAACCCGAAATAACGTTGAGCGTCGTCGTCTTGCCACTGCCGTTCGGACCGATGAGGCCATGTACCTCGCCAGTATGAATTTCGAGGTCGACACCATCGACGGCGCGCACGCCGCCAAAACTCAGCACAATGTTCTGAAGGCGGAGCTCGCTCTTGCGCGGCGCGGTCAAAATCTGTCCCAGCAGCTCCGGCCGCGGGCGGATCTCGCGGTGCTTGTCGAGCGGCCGCCGGTTCTTGAAATCGAGCAAATCGGCGATGCCACCCGGGACCAGAAGCACAATCGCCAGGAGCAATACTGCGTACAGGAACGTGGACCATTGAACGAGCGGGGCCGCGAAGTCCGGCAGGATGGTCAGAATGGCCGTGCCGATCATGGGCCCGAGGATCGATCCGCGCCCGCCGATCAGAATGGCGATGAAGAACAAAACCGACAGGTCGAAGGTGAAGGCGTCGGGGGTGATGTAGGACTGGAGCGAGGCAAACAGGCCGCCCGCGAAGCCCGCCAACGCACCACTGAACAGGAACACCGCCATCAGCAGCCGGGGTTTGTAAATGCCGACCGCCTCGGCCGCCACTTCGGCATCGCGGATGGCAACGAGCGAACGTCCATAACGGCTGGCCGAGATGTTGCACGTCATCCACGTGACGAACAGCGCGAGGACCAGGCAGAAAAAGTAGAAGCCCCATGGCGAGTCGAGCGGCACGGGCATGGATGGCCCGGGAATGCCGACGCCGCCGCCAGTCACCGACTTCCAGGCGAGCGCAATCTGCGTGACGATGGTCGATAGCCCAAGCGTCGTCATCGCGAAGTAGAACGTGCGCAGACGCAATGCGGGAAGGCCGGCGATCAGGCCGAAGACGGCGCCGAGCAGGCCTGCTGCGCCGAGGGCGAAGAACGTGGGGATCTCTGGCGTCACGCGTCCTGCCGCCAGCGCGCTCGCCGTGTACGCGCCGATCGTCAACAGCGAGACCCAGCCGATCGCGAGCTGGCCAGCGAAGCCGACGACAAGATTGAGGCCTGCGACCAGCACCCAGTAGATGCAGACGCGCGTCGCAACGAGACCGAAGAAGGAGTCACCCCATAGTGGGAGGCTCGCTCCCACCAGCGCCAGCAGCAAGACGGGCAACCACGCTTCAAATCTCCCGGTGCCTACGCCGGTTTTTTTTGATTCCAGGAGCACGTGATGCAGCCCTCACACACGCCGAGCGGTTGCCGCACCGGCGAGGCCTTCAGGCCGCACGAGGAGCGCTATGATGAATACGACGAACACCGCAACGGATGAGAAAACCCCGCCGAAGAAGTAGTTTGCCGTCTGCTGGAACAGCCCGAGCAGGAGCCCGCCAATGACCGCACCGCGGTTCGATCCCATGCCACCGAGGGCCACCGGAACGAATCCGTAGAAGTTCAGCAGTGGGCCATTCGCCAACGAGGCAAACATCAGCTGCCCCGACGAGAAGCCGGCCAGCACACCGATCATTCCTGCAAGCGCAAAACTCGTCATGCGCAGCCGCTGCTCGGGAAGGCCGAGCGCGCGAGCCGCGTAGTTGTCCTCCGAGATTGCGAGAAAGGCACGCCCCACCAATGTGTGGCGGAAGAGATATTCCAGCCCGACGATCGTTCCGACGCACGCCAGGATCGGGAGCCAGATTTTTTGGTCCAAGAAGCCGGATTCGATCGGTACGACGCGGGGGAAAGGCACGGCATCGGTGCTGAAGTAGATCGCCGTCAACTGCTGGATCATCAGCGCGGCGGCGAGAGTGGACAACACGTAAAGATGCTGGTCCAGGCTCTTGAGCACGGGTCTGACCGTCACGAACTCAATGACGATGCCAAGTATGGCGCCAAGCAGTAATGTCAGGAGAAAGCCGACAATGACCGGCATTCCCATCTGGCCGATGAGGATAGCGCCGAATACGCCACCGAGCATGCCGACCGACCCCGCGGTGAAGCTGAACACCCGCGAGGCCGAGAACATGACATTGTAGGTGATGCCAATGAGCGCGTAGACCGCGCCCACCGCCAGCCCGTTCGTAATAATCGATTGAACGAGCATCGATCAGGCGTACCCAGGGGCCAGCTTGAACGCGCCGTCCTTGAGTGAATTCGCCTGGGCCATGATCACGCCCTCGTCCAGGAACCCGTTGTGGTTCTCGGCCGAGAACGCGATGGTGCCGTAAATGCCCTTCCAGGCCGTAACCTTCGTATTCAGGTACGCGGTCATATCTGCGGCGGACGTGCCACCTTCCCGCATAGCTTCGACGATGAGGCGTGGTCCGTCATAACCGCAGGCAATCCACCACATAAGCGTATCGGAATAGTCGACCTTGGCCTTCTTCAACCTCTCGACGAATTCCGCTGTCTGTGGCGGCAGCTTGCCGTTCGCGTCGTAGCAAACGTTCCGGAAGTTGTTCGGATAGACTTTCTCCCAATACTCGGGTTTCGCGAGGAGCGACTTCGTCTGTCCGGAACCGAGCGTGGTCTGGCCGACGATGGGGACGTCCCAATTCAGCTCGGCACGCGTATTGATGATGCGTGCGAGGAAGCCGGCATTCACGCTCCATGGCATGATCGCTTCGGCGCCACCGGACTGCATCCGCAGCAATTCCGGTTTGAGATCTGGGTTGTTCGCGTCCACGCTGCCGGAGTACACAACATCGGCGTTCAGCTTTTTGAGCATCGGCACGTACGCATCGACAGATGCAGTGCCATAGCCGGTCGTGTCGCTGATAACGGCGACCTTCTTGGCCTTGAGCACATTGACGACGTAGTGATTGGCTGCACCGCCGATCTGCTGATTGCTCGGTGCATTGCGAAAGGCCATCGGATACTTCTTGACGTCGATCAAGACGTCGACCCAGCAGGGGTGAACCATCGGCACGTTTTCGCGCGCGATGTTGCCGATCGCTGCAGCCGTCTCGCCGGAATTGAGCGGTCCCCAAATTGCGCTCACCTTGTGGCGGCGGGTCAGCTCGACTGCGGCGTTCACGGCCTTGGTTGGCTCGCTCTGCGTGTCGCGCATCACGAGTTCGATCTTGCGGCCCTTGATGCCGCCAGCGGCGTTGATCTCATCAACCGCCAACTGCGTACCGCGACCGATGCCGATGCCGGTCGACGAGCTTGGTCCCGTGAAGGCCGGCAGATAGCCGATCTGGATCGGATCGGTGTTGGCGATGGCTGGTTTATAGATGCCCGTTGCGATGGTTGCTGCCGCAGCGGCAGAACCGGTCAACGCCTTGCGGCGCGTAATCCGCATGGATTCCTCCCATTTGCGACGTCAACTCCCAAGACGGCTTGCTTTTTTTTTCGACTATGACGATTGCTCAATCGAAACATAGCCGGACCGTCTCGGCTCAAGCTAACACGGGATTTACGACGCTAGCTAGGCCTTCACACAAGGCGTCGATGCGAGTGTATGCCCCCTTGTCGCTTTGTAAGCGATCGCTGAAATCAGCGTGGCGGGGCAAACAAGTGTCATCCGGTTCGCAACGCAAGCATACGGCCATCGGCGCGAGGGTCGCCTGCCCGACGTAGAGAAATTCTCTTTGGGATCAGTGACGCACGGCAACCGATGTCAGCATCGGTTGGCTGTATAACGGTCGCTCAATTGAAGTTGAGCTTTAGCCCCGGCTCCGGCCACTGCATCACGCCCAACTGACCGCTGTCAGACAGCGTGATGTATGCTGTGCGCATATCTGCACCGCCGAAACAGATGTTGGTTGGATAGCAATCCGGCATCTTTACAGCGCGAACGATCTGTCCAGTCGGAGAAAACTCGGTGATGTAGCCGGTGTTGAGGGTCGCGACCGCGATATTGCCGCTGGCCATGACCTTGAGGCTATCGAAACGCGCGTTGCCACTGAGGCCGGCGATGCACTGCCCGCTATGCGGAGCAAATGCTGTCTTCGGCTTGAGCTTGCCAGGACCTTGGACTTCGAATGCCCAGAGACGCGCACCTTCAGTGTCGGCGACATAGAGTGTCCGGCCGTCGGGAGACAAGCCGCAGCCATTTGGGCTCAGAACTGGATAGGCCACTTCCACAATCATCGTGCCGTCGGGCAGCGCGTAGTACACACCGCCATTATCACGATGGCGGGGATAGCGCTTGCCAAGATCGGTGAAATAGAAGCCGCCTTCTTTGTCGAACACCAGATCGTTTGGCGCCGACAGCGCATGACCGTTGACGTCCTTGTAGAGCAGCGTCGTCTTCCCGGTCTTGGGGTCCATTCGCTCCACATAACCGAACTTGTAGTCCGGGTGGGGGCCGAGGCCCATGGAGTGGCCGTCCTCGTAGCGGTTTCCCCCATTGTTGCAGAGATAGAAATAACCATCGGGGCCAATCGCCAGCCCATTAGGCCCACCACCGCAATTCGAAAACACGCTGACCGTCCCGTTCGCCGTCACGCGCGAGCAGCGCTGATTGCGAATTTCCGTCAGCACCACGGAGCCATCGGCGCATACGACGGGACCTTCGGGAAAGCCCAGTCCCGTTGCCAGGATCTTCACGTCTTCCATGGTGAACTTCCCCCCCCCCGCCAATATTGGCCTGGCTCCATTAGCATGATGCTTCACCGATCCGGGAATCCGGAACCGGCCGCGGCGAGCCGCGTTCAATCTTTGTGGATATAACCAAGTTTTAACCAGGCTTGCCGCATATTGGTGCAAACGCCCACTTGCACAACCTTAGGTAATGCCCGATTGAGGCCAAAGTGCCGTGCTGTGTGCTGGGGGGCCGATCATACGCACGGGAGACCGCTGACCGGGAGGGACGCGGCGAGAGAGACCGAAATGATCTGGATTGCTCTGTTGATCTCCGTGATGTTCTCCATGGGCTTCTTCTGCGGCGTCGTATGGGCTTCTCGTGATAGATCCGAGGAGCGGTGGCGCTCATCCAGGGGCGTGGCGCCGGCGACGGCTGGTTCGCCTTGGGCACATCAGGCTGCGCTGTCTTCAATCGAACCCGTGGCCGCCCGTTCGCTCGATGACACCGCTAGGTGGCGCGCAATGAGTGCACGGGAATAGCTGGCGATCGCTTCGATCTTCTTGGTGTCGCGTGATTCGTCGGAGCCCGGCTGCACGGTCCGCCCATCTACGTACTGACCGCGCAACGCTTCGGCGTCCGCTTTGGTTACCAGCCACAGCAGGTCGCCGGCCGAGCGGTTAAGCGATCGCGCGCCGGGTAGAATCGGTGTCAGCGTCGGCAGCAGGTGCTTCCACAGCAGGATCTGGAGCATGTTCCGCTCGCGGGCGATGTCCGTACCGGGGACGACGCTCGGGTTGAAGGCGTACGTCGAGAAGCGCGGCTCGCTGGCGGCGAAATGGCGCGCCGACATGAGATTGAGCAATTTCGAAGCGCTATACCGCGCTTCGCCGCGCTCGACACCCTCGGCGAGATGCATCTGTGAGCGCGTGCCATCTGCCAGTGCGTCGGGCGACTGCCACTCGGCGCGTGCGATGCCCATCAGGCAGAAGGCTAGGGGATCGTGGACTTCACTTGCGGTGAACACTATCCGGCCGCCGGTCCTGATGTGAGGGGCTAGGCTCGCTGCGAGGAAGAAGTGCGCGAGGTGATTGACGGCAAATGTAAGCTCGAAGCCGTCGGCAGAGATACGATCACCTTCGACGACCTGCACGCCGGCATTGAGCGCCATGGCGTCGATCGACCGGCCATCGAGAATGCGTGTGACCGCGCCGATGCCCGCTGTGACAGAGTCCAGGCTTGCGAGATCAGCATCCACGATGCTGAGGCGATGGGGTGCTGCGATGGCGGCGGTCAGTTCGTTGACATGCGCGGAAGGGCGGGCCAGCAGGATGACCCGCCAGTCGGGCTGCTCTGCCAGGAGGCGTTCGACCATGCGCCGGCCAAATCCCCGCGTACCTCCCGTCATCACCAGGATACGGCTGCTCGGCATTGTTCATGTCTCTGAAGCTTGAGGGCTCTGAGCCCTCGTGGATGGAAGAATAAGGCGGCCGGCACAGCCGCGCTCACGTCATTTCAATCCAATTCTTGCGTGCAGAGCATCTGGTTATCTGCTGACCAGCCTGACAAGTTCGCTGGACGCAGGGAAGGCATGCGAAAGAGGCCCATTCTGCGGCTCAATTGCCGGCAAAGCTACTCCATTGCTAGGATCATGTTCCTGACAACGGGGTAGATCTCCTTTTCCCAGCGTTTGCCATTGAAGACGCCGTAGTGACCGACATTCGCCTGCAGATGATGGCGCTTCAGGTGCGGGCGCAGCGAATTGCATAGATCATGCGCGGCAGCGGTCTGGCCGAGCGCACAGATGTCGTCGCGGCCACCCTCCACAGTGAGTAGCGCGGTTTTGCGGATGGTGCCAGGGTCGACCTTGTGGCCGCGATAGGTGAATTGGCCCTGCGCCAGCTCCGCCTTCTGGAAGACCCGGTCGATGGTCTCCATGTAGAATTCTTCCGTCAGATCGAGGACAGCGAAATATTCGTCATAGAAATCCTTGATCTTCGTCGCTTCCTTCTCCTCGCCGTTGGCGATGTGATTGTAGAGCTTGCGATGTGCAGCGGTGTGGCGCGCCGTGTTCATGGCCATGAAGGCGATGAGCTGAATGAAGCCGGGATAGACGCGCCGACCGCCACCCTTGTAGCGAAGCGGCACGGTGTGGATCACCGAGTTCTCGAACCAGGCGAGTGACTTCGCGACGGCGAGTTCGTTGACCTCGGTCGGGCTTTCGCGCGGATCGATTGGTCCGGCCATGAGCGTCATAGAACTCGGCGTCGCCGGATGGTTCGTCTGCGACATGACAGCGACGGCGGCGAGTGTCTGCACGCAGGGCTGGCAGACGGCGAGGACATGCGCGCCGGGCCCAACCTTTTCTACGAATTTGATGAGGTAGTCGACGTAGTCGTCGACTCCGAACGGGCCGGCTTCGGTCGGCACGTCGCGGGCATTGGCCCAGTCGGTGATGTAGACGTCATGGTCGGAGAGCATCGTCCGGACGGTGCCGGCGAGCAGCGTCGAGAAGTGTCCCGAGAGCGGCGCCACGATCATGATGCGCGGCTGCGGCGTATCGACGTCTTTGGCGAAGTGGAGGAGCTTGCCGAAGGGCAGATCGAGTGCGACCTCCTCCGTCACGGGGACATCGCGATTGCCGACGCGCACCGTATCGATACCGAAGGCCGGTCTCGTGTGGGTCAGCTCGAAGCGGGAGATCATGGCGAGCGCCGCCAGGAAGTGTCCGCCGAGCGGCGCTGGGATGCTCAGCCCACTGCCGAAGGCGCCCATGGCCAGCCGGGCGCTCGAGCGAAACACCGACACCAGATCATCCTGAAGCTGGTAGGCCTGATAAAGCATAGGTGCCGGGCTCCTGACGCCTTGGGCTTGCGCGAGAGATTAAAACTATTGCAGTCTATTGTGCAGCGCGAGAACTAATTTTGTGCATCGCGGCGGCGCTCGCAGGACAGGTTTGCAAAGATGGCGCAGGGTCGACTGACGATATCCTCAAAGAACTACTCATCCTGGTCTCTGCGCGGCTGGCTGCTGTGCAAGATGGGTGGGCTGGATATCGTCGAGGAGCGGGTGGATATCGACGATCCGGACAATCGCCAGGAGCTGCTGCTGCTGTCCCCCTCGGTCCTGGTTCCGCGCCTGGTCCACGATGGGGTGACGGTCTGGGATACGCTGGCAATTGCGGGATACGTCAACGAAATCGCCCCCGGCGCGGGGCTTTACCCGGGTGACCGCGTGGCGCGCGCGCACTGCCGAGCCATTTCAGGCGAGATGCATTCGGGCTTCCACAACCTGCGCTCGGCGCTGCCGATGAATCTGAAGACGCGGCACAAGAAGTTCAAGATCTTCTCGGGCGCGCGGCCAGACGTGGAGCGCGTCAAGACGATCTGGACGGAGTGCCTGGAGAAGTATGGCGGGCCGTTCCTGTTCGGCAGCCGGCCGACGGTGGCGGATGCGATGTACGCGCCGGTTTGTACACGGTTCCGCACCTATGCCGTCGAACTCGATCCTTTGCTGACTTCCTATTGCGAGACGATCTTCGGCTGGCCGCTCATGCAGGAGTGGACCGAGGGGGCCCTCGCCGAGCCTGACGAGATCATCGAGCTCGAGGTGGAGTTTTAGGGCGGCCGGACCCGCCCGTTTTCGTTGATCAACAGGTTCCTGACGCCCCGATGGCAGGAGCCGGCCATTGTCTCGCCCGGCGCCCGAGGCCATATTCCGCGTGATGGCCAAGTCCCCTAAATCATCCTCGAATCCACCCAAGGACGCCGACACGACGCCACGTCCGCGCCCCTCACGTGGCCGCTCGGGTAAGCCTACTGGCCCGCCGGTCGAGACGGTCGCGGGCACGCCCGGCTTCGGCGAGGCCCCTCAGGCACCGTTCCTACCCCACACCGAGGTGGCAGGGCCCGCCGGAACCGGCGTGCTGCCCGCACTCCGCCAGGTAAAGCCGCGACCGGAGGACTTCTCGCCATCAGCAACGCTGAACGCAATACTCGCGCGCCCCGACGAGCGGTCCGATCGCGCCAAAGAGCTGATCGCCCGGCAGCCGATGATCGCCGCGCATCCGCTGGTCAATGGCAACCTGCCGATGTTCATGCCGCACCGTCCGGAGCGGCCGGAGAAGTCCGAGGGCGGCGTCGCGTTCGAGCTTGCATCGGAGTTCGAGCCAAAGGGTGACCAGCCGCAGGCGATCGCCGAGCTGGTGAAGGGTGTGAAGCAGCACGAGCGCAATCAGGTGCTGCTCGGCGTCACCGGCTCGGGCAAGACCTTCACCATGGCCCACGTGATCGCCGCGACGCAGCGCCCCGCGCTCATCCTCGCGCCGAACAAGACGCTCGCGGCGCAGCTCTATGGTGAGTTCAAGAGCTTCTTCCCGTCCAACGCCGTCGAGTACTTCGTCTCGTATTACGACTACTACCAGCCCGAGGCGTACGTGCCGCGCACCGACACGTACATCGAGAAGGAAGCTTCGGTGAACGAGCAGATCGATCGCATGCGGCACGCCGCGACGCGTTCTCTGCTCGAGCGCGACGACGTGATCATCGTGGCGTCCGTCTCGTGCATCTACGGTATCGGCTCGGTCGAGACCTACACGGCGATGACGCTGCAGGTGCAGGTTGGCGATCGGCTCTCCCGCGATCAGCTTCTCGCGGACCTCGTGGCGCTGCATTACCGGCGCAACGACGCGTCGTTCCAGCGCGGCGCCTTCCGCGTGCGCGGCGATACCGTCGAAGTATTCCCGGCGCATTTGGAAGATCGTGCGTGGCGCATCTCGCTGTTCGGCGACGAGATCGAGACGATCACCGAGTTCGATCCGCTGACCGGCCAGAAGTCCGATGATCTCAAGCTCGTGAAGGTCTATGCGAACTCGCACTACGTGACGCCGAAGCCCACGCTGCAGCAGGCAGTCGGTGCCATCAAGATCGAGCTGAAGCAGCGCCTCGAAGAGCTGTACGCGGCGGGCAAGCTGCTCGAAGCGCAGCGACTCGAGCAGCGCACGCTCTTCGACATCGAGATGATGGAGGCGACGGGCTCGTGCGCAGGCATCGAGAACTACTCGCGCTATCTCACGGGTCGCAATCCCGGTGAGCCGCCGCCGACACTGTTCGAGTATCTGCCGGACAACGCGCTGGTGTTCGCCGACGAGAGCCACGTCACGGTGCCGCAGATCGGTGGCATGTTCCGCGGCGACTACCGGCGCAAGGCGACACTCGCGGAGTTCGGCTTCCGCCTGCCCTCGTGCATGGACAATCGCCCGCTCCGCTTCGAGGAATGGGACGCCATGCGGCCGCAGACGACGTACGTCTCGGCGACGCCGGGCGGTTGGGAGCTGGAGCAGACGGGCGGCACGTTCGTCGAGCAGGTGATCCGGCCGACCGGGCTCGTCGATCCGCCGGTCGAAGTGCGTCCGGCAAAGTCGCAGGTAGATGATCTGCTGGATGAAGTGCGTCAGGTCACGCGCGCCGGCTACCGCACGCTCGTGACGGTGCTGACGAAGCGCATGGCCGAGGATCTCACCGAGTACATGCATGAGAGCGGCATCCGCGTGCGCTACATGCACTCGGACATCGAGACGCTGGAGCGCATCGAGATCATCCGCGACCTGCGGCTCGGCGCGTACGACGTGCTGATCGGCATCAACCTGCTGCGCGAGGGCCTCGACATTCCCGAGTGCGGGCTGGTCGCGATCCTCGATGCCGATAAGGAAGGTTTCCTGCGCTCGGAGACGTCGCTGATCCAGACTATCGGCCGCGCTGCGCGTAACGTCGACGGCAAGGTGATCCTCTACGCAGACCAGATCACCGGCTCGATGGATCGCGCGATGGGCGAAACCGATCGCCGCCGCGAGAAGCAGATCGCGTGGAACACGGCGAACGGCATCACGCCGGAGAGCGTGCGCAAGTCGATCGGCGATGCCATGGCGTCGGTGTACGAGCAGGATCATGTGACCGTCGATCTCGGCCTCGCGGATCAACCGCTCGTCGGCCACAACCTCGCGAAGGTCATCGAGGACATGGAGCGGCGCATGCGCGATGCGGCCGCCGATCTCGAATTCGAGGAGGCCGCACGCCTGCGTGACGAGGTCAAGCGCCTGCGCGAGACCGAGCTCGCCATCGCTGACGATCCGCTCGCGCGGCAGTCCGATGTCGAGGATCGCGCCGGTTCATTCAAAGGCGCCCGCAAGTACGGTGCGGCGGCGAACGTCCTCACTTCCCCCTCTCCCCGCGCGCGGGGAGAGGTTCGGGGTGAGGGGCGGCCGCAAGCCGCAGTATCCGACGCTGCCACTCAATCGCGCATTGTCGATTCATATCAGCCTGTCCAACCCACCTACGCGCAGTCGACGTCACGCATCCGCAAGCCGACGCTCGATGAGATGACGGTCGGACGGACAGAAGTGCCGATGGGTGGCACGCCGCCACAGAAGCCGACACGCACGGTCGATGTGCCCACGAAGGCCGAGAAGAAAGGGCGGCGTGGCAGGCCCCGCAAGACGGGGCGGCCGGGGATGTGACGAAGCGAGGGCCTACGCGGCCCTCGCGCTCCCGCGGCAAGGCTCGCCCATGCACCCATAAAATTGGGTTTCAAGGGCGCCGCGCGTAACAGGTATATTGGACTTGACGGCCTCGCCGGTGTGAAGCCGTATTTTGAGGGACTTGCCGCCGCTACGGCTCTCTACATCATCTGCTGCAAAGTCGGAGCTCGTTCGTGACAGTTTGTATTGCTGCCATATGCTCTTGGGCGCCCGACCATCTCATGATTGTTGGCGCGTCTGATCAGATGATTACTGCCGGCGATGTTCAGTTCGAGCCGCCGCAGCAAAAGATATGGACATTTGCGCGGAACATTGTCGCGCTCATCGCCGGGGACATCCCGGCTCAGACAAGCATTTGCAGCGCTGCCGCGGCTCGCTTTAAAGTTAAGCCGCCATCTTCGGTGGCCGAAGCCGCATCTGTGTACGCAGATGCCTTCACTGCGCACCGCAGGAAAATGGCCGAAGCGCGATACCTAGTCCCCATCGGGATGGATGCCAATTCATTCATTGATCGACAGCTGGATTTGCGCCCAGAGGTGGTGGCTGACCTTACTTTTCAGATGCAGAATAGCGTCAAACTAGAGGCTGAGACCATCATAGCTGGCATCGACTCCGATGGCTGCCATCTCTATGTCATCCGCGACCCTGGTGATGTTCTGTGCCTCGATGCGGTCGGCTTTGCCGCAATCGGCTCAGGTGGTCGGAATGCGGAAATGCAATTTATGTTGTCACACTATACTAGGCAGGTGTCGCATCAGAAGTCACTCCTGCTGACACTGACCGCGAAGAAGCGTGCAGAAGTCTCTCCTGGTATCGGTAAGCGTACCGATATGTTCTTCATTGGCGATCATGGTTTTGGCACCTTGTCGCCAGAAATCACTGCGAAGCTGACCTCAATTCACGAGGACATGGAAAAGAAGATCGCCAACGTTACCCGCGGAGCTGATGAAGAGGCACACAAGTTTGTCGAAGAGTTTCTCCGAAAGGCGCAAGCCAGCCAATCGGCGCACAACGAGCAACAGCCGGACGACGGCGGCAGCATAGGCGTTATCTGATTGGCGCGTCAGCGCAGGCCCACGATAACTCCTTCATCGCCTCGCTTAGCTCGCCACGAGCCCTACCCCACATTCCGCCGCCCAAACACCGCCTCCATCTCACGGCGGACTTTGATGGCGTCGTCGGTCGCGTCATAGGCGACGTCGTCCCACTTCAGGCGCTCACCCGTCTTGATGTCGCGTTTGAGCGGCACTTTGTGCGCAAGGCCGAGCGGCAGATAGCCCTCCTTCAGCGACATCTCGGCGGGTGTCTGCTTGCCCCACACGCAGAAGCCACCTTCGCCGTCGAGCATCTCGCCCTTCTTCAGATCGCGCTTGGCCGTCGCGACGACATCCGAGTTGAAGCAGATCGGCGTGCCGGTCGGCTCCTTGCGCAGTGCCGCGGATGCGATCGACAAGCCAAGCTCCAGCCCGATCATGTGCGTCGGACGATAGAGCGACGCGTACTTGCCGCTGCTATCGGGGAGCATGTTGTACTCCTTGAAGCACTCGCGGCTGTACGCGCTGTTCGACGTGATCACAACGTACGTGCCCATGGCGAGATGATGTGGCACGTCCGCTTCCGTGCGGGTGACGGATGACACAACCTCAGTGACGCCCTTCTTCTCGAGCGTGCCGCCGTCGCTCTTCGGCTTGCATACCTCGGCCAGCTCGAAGCGCGAAGCCGGCGGGAACGCAAGCCCGTCCGTCTGGGGCACGAGGCCTGTGGCATTGCAGATCGCGGTCATCTCGATGCCGGACTTGGTACCATCGATGAACGAGTTGAACATCTTCGGGTTGATGTGACTGCGATCCTCGATCTTGAGATACTTCGAGAGGATGTCCCACACCGTGTCGGGATTGGACTGATGATAGGTCGGGTGGTAGCGCGTGCCCTTGCCGGCCGCGACGACCTCGAAGCCGCACGCACGCGCCCAGTCGACGTGCTCGCAGACGAGCGCGGGCTGATCGCCCCAGGCGAGCGAATAAACGACGCCGGCAGCACGTGCCTTCTGCGCGAGCAGTGGTCCCGCGACGCTATCGGCTTCCACGTTGACCATCACGATGTGCTTGCCGTGCTCTATCGCCTCGAGGCAGAGCTTGATGCCTGTTGCCGGATCGCCTGTCGCCTCGACGATGACGTCGATATCGGGGCAGGCGAGGAGCGACATGGCATTGTCGGTGATGTGCGTTGCGCCAGACTTGAGCGCATCGCCGAGCGACTTGGCTTGCGTTTGCTCGGCCGGCCAGCCCACTTCGATCATGCGGCTGCGCGCGCGGTCGGGAAAAAGATCGGCGAGGCCGACGAGGTGCATACCCGTCGTCAGGCGCGCCTGCGCAAGGTGCATGGTGCCGAACTTGCCGGCGCCGATCTGGCCGATGCGCACGGGCTTTCCCTGCGCGGCGCGCTCCTTGAGCATGTACGAAAGATTCACGGGCCGTCCTCCGGGTGATGCTGTTGTTTTACAGACAGCAGCACAGGGCGGACGCGCGGGCAAGAAGTCACGAGCGAGGGCCTGCGCGGCCCTCGCGTTCCCGCTGCAGGGGCTCGCCCCTGCACCCAAAAAGTTTGAGGGGCAAAGCCCCTCGATGTTTTGTTGCGTTTCGCCAGCTACGACGATCGCTTGCGCAGTCGGCCGGCAGCGGCGCGAACCTCGTCGCGCAAGCGCTGCCAACGCACTTCCGCACTGGCATTGGCGCGGCTGACGCTGTCCGTGCCGAGCAACCAGCGCCGGAAGCTGGCGAGGCTCGCCCAAATAGGTGCGCTCAACTTGGTGATCGCGGCCGGTCTCTGCGGTGGCGTGTAGGTCTCGTTGGCGGGTGGAACGGCATGGACCGCCGCCGGCGCGAAGTAACGGCTGAGACTATCGAGACGGTCCTCGACGGCCTTCAAGCGGTCGAGGCCGCCTGCAACGCGGCGCAGCTCCGTCGTGCTGTCGTCGCGCCAATCGCCGATCGCCGAGGCGAGCGTGTGCTGGTTCTCGCTCAGGCGCACAAAGCCTTCGTGCAACTCATCGGCATTGCGGTCGTAAACACCGGCGGCGGCGCGGATGGCGGCATTGTTGGCCTGGACCACGTGCTCGAGCGCTGCGACGCGTCCGCCGATCTCCGCTATGGAATCAGCCTGCTTCGCGTCGCGCGCTGCGAGATAGCCGACAACGGGTTTGGCGATGTCGTCGGCAGTTGCCGCGGATAGTTGCGCGATGCCGCTGATGCGTCCTTCGATGACTTTCAGCCGATCGACGAGTTCGGCCCAGCGGCCGCCGGTCTCTTGCGCGCGTCCTTCGAGAGAGCTTTCGAGCGCGCGCAGTCGCTCGTCGAGCAGCATGACCGGCTGCGTGTCGTTGCGCGTGCCGACGACCCGCTCGACAACGCCGACGCGGTCGGCAAGCAGCGCGTTCGAACGCACGGTGTCGCCGAGACCGCTGCGGACGGTGCGCTCGATCAGCTCGAGGCGCTCGGTGAGCGCGCCACCGTCGATCGCTCCGGCTGGGTTCTGGCTGAGCGACTTCAGGATCTCGGCATTGCCCTGCGAGATAGCGTTCCACTGGCGGACGGCCTCGGTTGAGCCGGCCTGATAGAGTTTTTCGAGCGACTGCACGCGATCGGCGAGCGCGACCCAGCTCCGCACGGAGTCGCTCGCGCGATCCTGGAAGGCCTGCTCGACAGCGGCGAGGCGCTTCGCGAGTGGCTCCACCGGATCAGCGGCGCGCACGGCCTGCTCGAGGCTCTCCAGACGCTGATGGATGGCGTTCCACGTGCGCGCGCCCTCGCCCATGCCGCCGCGCACGGCCTGCTCGATGGCGTTGAGCTTGTCGGTAACCTCGGGCGTCGCGCGCAGGTGGCGTTCGAGATCGGCGATACGATCACGAACCGCGGTCGAAAGGTTGGCGCTGTCGCCGCGCTGGCTCGCCACCTCGCGCTGAAGATCGCGCACGAGATCGGAAAGCAGCCGCCGGTCGCCGGCCAGCTCGGCATGTATGCCGCGCAGCGTGTCCTCGATGAGGTCCAGGCGCCCTGCTTGATCGACGGGGAGCGCGCTCTCAGTGGGAAGCTCGGGCGCGATACGACGGAGCAGGTCGACGGCCGGATTGGCGCGACTGCCCGTGAGAAGGGCGAAGAGGACCTCTTCGACACCCGCGGCCGCGCCCCGGCGGCGGGCGGCATCGACGGCGCGGCGCAGCGTATCCTCGAGCTCGATGGAGCGCCGTGGCGGATTGCGCTCGCCGGTGAGCGGCACGGGGCTCTCGTTCACGATGAGCGTCGCGCTCTCCTGACGCAGCCGCGCCGCGCTGATACCGCGTTGCTCGAGAATGCGCACGGCGGCATCGACGCGGGTGAGCGCGTGCAGGAGATGCGCGAGGCGGACTTCGCCGGCGCCGTAGGCGAGGGCGAGGTCGAAGGCATTGTTGCAGCAGGCGAGCACCGTCTCGTCGACCCAGAGGGTGGTGGCACTGGACGTACCCCCGAGTGCGACCTCGCTGGCACCCCCGAGAGCGCCGCGAAGGCGGCCGGGTGGCACCTTGAGATCGAGATCTTCGCCCCTGTAGGACATCCCTCAAAACTCCTGCTCGAAATTGGACCGCCCCGCCGTGGTCAAGTGTGTGCACGGACAGATCGAGGTCGTAAAGGTGGGCCGCCGCGACGCTCACGGTTGAGCCCCCAGGCCTGTGGCACAATAGCGCCATCTGCCAACGACTTCGAGGCGCAGCCGCAGACGCTGTGGGAAAACAGAGTTGCCGAACCGATGAACTATCTCGGCTGCTTTCCGCGCATGAGCAGGACGAGCGGAATGGTCAGCGCGCAGGCCGTGGTGAAGAGGCCGAAGGCATTGAGGTAGGCGATCAGCGTCGCCTGTCGCGTCATCTCCTTAGAGAGCGAGGCGAGCCCCTTGAGGCTTTCGGTGTCCCATCGGCCGAGCACCGAAGGCATCTCGAGCACCTTGTTGTACGGCGTGAGTAGCTCGGTGAGGTGGGCGTAGTTCATGCCGGTTGAGCGGACGATCTCGGCAACACAGACCGATATGAAGAACGACGAGCCGAGGTTGCGCAGCAGGTGGTAGACGGCGGTCGCCTCGCCCATGTGCTTGGTCGGCAGGGTGGCGAAAGTGGCCGTCGTAAGCGGCACCCAGATGAGGCCGATCGCGACGCCCTGGAGGCCCGCGTTCATCGCGAGGTTCATGTAGGTGACGTTGAGGTCGATGTGCATGAGCCAGAGGCCCGCGATGAGAAGCATCGCGAAACCAATCATCATGCTGATGCGTCCGTCGAGGCGCCCTGTAAAGCCTGCAATAAGGAAGCCGATGCAGCCGCCGACACCGCGCGCGCCCACGACAAGGCCTACGAGGCTGTCGGTATAGCCGGCAGGCCCGGTGAGCAGCGGCGGCAGGAGGACCATCGGCGTGAAGTTGAGCATTCCGTAGATGGTCACGAGGATGAGGCCGAGGGCGTAGTTCCGATCGAGCAGCAGGCGCGGATCGAGGAACGGACGCGGGCTCGTCAGGCAGTGCACAACGAACACCCAGTAGCCGATAATGGCGACGATCGTCGCGATGATGATCTCGTAGGAATCGAACCAGTCGAGGCGCTGGCCGCGCGCGAGCACGAGCTGCGTCGCGCCGAGCGCGATCGAGAGTGCAATGAAGCCGATCCAGTCGAGCGGCCGGTCGGTCACGTTCTCGTCGTCCGGCAATACGGCCTGCAGGCCGACCGTGGCGGCAATGCCGACTGGCACGAGCGCGTAGAAGGCCCAACGCCAGTTGTAGCTCTCGGCCATGATGCCGCCGAGCGCGGGGCCGAAGATCGGGCCGAGGACGACGCCGAAGCCGAAGATGCCCATGACGCGCGTCTGCTGGCTGCGCGGGAAGACCGTGAGCAGGATCGATTGGGTGAGCGGCGTGGACGGCGCTCCGAACCCGCCTTGCAAAATGCGCCAGAAGACGAGGCTTTCGAGCGAGTCGGCGGCGCCGCACATGAAAGTCGCGACCGTGAAACCGGCGAGCGACCACACCATCACGGGCCGCGTGCCGAAACGTCCGGCGAGCCAGCCCGACATCGGCGTCACGATAGCGGTGGCTAGGATGTTGAATGTCATGGCCCAGGCGATCTCGTCGGCGGTAGCCGCGAACGAGCCCTGCATCTGCGGAAGGATGGTCGAGACGACGAGCAGAGTAGTGCCGTACAGCGTTGTCGCCAGCACGACCATTACGAGAATCAGATTGCGCCGTACGGGTGTCAGCTCGGGGTGCGCGGTGGCGACAGTGTCCATGGTGGCTTTGGGCACTCGGGCGCGCGCTCGTGCGATGATCGCGGGTTCAGTCGTGTTAGGACACTACACCACGCCAGCGCGCCATGTGTAGACCATTTGATGCCAAGGCCATGCGCGGGTGGCGTGCGGGCCGCGATCAGCTGCCGCGCAGACGCGTCGCCATGACGGAGATGGTGCGCTGGTAGACCTCGGCGCGGTTCCAGTCGCGGATCACAGCGTAGTTGGCCGAGCCGGGCTCCCAGGAGCCGCCGGCCCGCCACCCGTGGCCTTTGAGGAAGTTTGCCGTGGAAGCGAGTATATCGGGTACGGAGTTGACGAGGTCGCGGCGGCCATTGCCGTCGTAGTCGACGGCATACCTGATGAACGGGCTCGGCAGGAACTGCGTCTGGCCGATCTCGCCGGCCCAGCCGCCGCGCATCTGCTCGGGCGTCATGTCGCCGCGCTGGATTATGCGGATCGCATCGAGGAACTGCGGTGTGAAGAACGCCGAGCGACGGCAATCATAGGCGAGCGTCGCGAGCGAGCGCACAATAGAGAAGCGGCCCGAGGTGTCGGCGCCGAAGTTCGTCTCGAGGCCCCAGATCGAAACGATAATCTCGCGCGGCACGCCGAACTGCTTCTCGACGCGATCGAAGATGGCCTTGTGCTGGTTGAGACGCTGGCGTGCGCGGTTCATCAGCGAGCTGCCGACACGGCGCGCATAGAATTGCTCGAAGCTCAGCTTGAAGGAGCGCTGATTGCGGTCGAGCCCGATGACGGTACGGTCGTACGAGACGCCTGCGAGTGCGCGGTCGATCGCGCTTTGCGAGATGCCCTGCTTCGCCGCCTGCACTTTCATCGCGGCGAGCCAGCGATCGAAGCCCTCAGGGCCATTGCCGCACGATTGCGCGTGCGCCACGCCCGGCATGGCGAGCAGGCTCGCGAGCAGGAAACCGGCCGCGGCCCTTCCTGCGATGGTGCTCAGAACCCTCATTCTGCCGTCGCTCCCTGAGTGTCTACGGCGGAGAGTATCCGCTCATGGGGAGCCGTGCTTAGCACGGGATGGCAGCATGGCAAATTTTGCGTCGGAAGGGCCCCGATGCCGGACGGAGGATCAGGCAGCCCGCTGGCCCTGCTCTGTCTCGGCGTTGTCGCCATTCCATGCGAGCGGCCAAGTCGCGACGTAGTCATTCCCGGATACCGAACCGGTCGCTGCGAACGTGCCGCTCTGGCGCAGCTCTATCCAGCGCTCGTTGTTCATGATGCCGAAACCGACACCGCCGAATTCCGAGCCCTCGCTGTACAGCGTCAGCTGATAGGAGCGATAGCCGAGATCAGGCATTTCAGCGGCGCGCTGAACCTTGAGCGTGCCGTTCTCGCGAGCCTCGGCAAAGCCCGGCAGCTTGGAGGTGCCGCTGCGGTTCATACGGAGCAGCGCCTGCTGCTCAAAAACTCTGTCATCGAGAACTGCGGGCTTGCGGAGTGTCCAGGCATCGGCCCCGAGTGACTCGAGCCACGCGGCTTTGTCGGCGGGAATGCCGTCGCGGGCATAGGCGTCGCCTGCCACGCCGACGGCTGCAGCGGGCGCGCTCGGGTTCAGCGACTTGACCGTGAGGACGGCATCGGCAGCGGCTGGCGAAAGGATCGTGCGCGACACGCCGGTCAGCACGTGAGCCGAAGTCGGCGGCAGCGAAGCCTGCTTGTTTGTGGGTGACGGGGGTGACAGCGCCTGGAGCGCAACGAGGCCGGCCGAGAGTGAAGGGGATATGACGGACATGACGGTTGCTCGGGACCTCAGCGCAGACGCGTGACGAAACACTCGACACGCTGGCGACGGAGCGCGGTGCATGTCTGAGCAGCGGGGCCAGCCTCGAGGCCGGAGAAGCGGGCGCGATAGAGCGTGCGCGATCCTTGCGCGACCGGCTCGGTCGTGTCAGTTGCAGCGGCGAGGAGGCTGCCGGCTGACTGCCGCACCTCGCGCAGGCGGGCCTGAGCCTCCGCTGCGCTAGGGAAGGCTCCGACCTGGACGGCGAAGTCGCCACTGACGGCACCCGCATAGGACGGTGGCGTATAAGTCTGCGGTGCGGCCGCGAGCGTCGTGCTGCCTGTCTGCTGACCGGCGTAGACGGCGGGGTGGCCGACGTCGAGACGACGCGCTTGGGCATCGAGCGTAGATGGCCGGGCGCCGCGACCCTGATCGGGAACGACGAACTGGCGCGCCTCTTCGGTGGCGGGCTGGGCGACCGAGGCTGGTTGATACCGCGGCTGGCTCGGCACCGGTGGGGCTGTAGCAGCGGTCGATTGTCCGAGGGGTACGGTGCGCACACGCGCCATGCGAATGGGCGGCTCATAGCTCGCGGACGCGGGGGCTACCGCGGCACGGATCGGCTCGACGAGGCGCGGCGCGGGCTGAGGTGCAGCCTGAGGTGCGGCGGCGGCCTGTCGAGGCATGGGACGCACGGCTGGCGTCGGCTTCGGTTCGGCACGTGCGATGAGTACAGGACGACGAGATTTGCTGGTGCTTGCGCGGGCAAGGCTCCGGTTCAAGAGCGTGCGCATCTCGGCGTTGCGCGCGGCAGCCGTGCGTCCGCCCATGACGACTGCGACGACATGGCGGCCATCGCGGCGCACAGAGGACGAGAGATTGAAGCCTGAGGCGCGCGTGTAGCCGGTCTTGATGCCTTCCATGCCCTCGAAGGATCCGAGCATGGTGTTGTGATTGCGATAGGTCGCGCCTGCGTAGCTGAACTGGCGCGTGGCGAAGATACGCGCGTGCTGCGGGAAGTGATCGTAGAGCGCGAGCGAGAGCGTGGCGATGTCTCGCGCCGTGGTGACCTGCTCGGGATCGGGGAGGCCGTGCGCATTGCGGAAGACGGTCGCACGCATGCCAAGCTGGCGCGCCTTCGCGGTCATGAGGCGGGCAAAGGCAGCCTCGTTCCCCGAGATGTGCTCTGCGAGGGCCACCGCGACGTCATTCGCCGACTTGGTGACGAGCGCGCGAATGGCGGCGCCGAGCGGGATGGTATCGCCAGGATCGAGATCGAGCTTCGAGGGGGGCACCCCAGCTGCCTGGGCTGAGATGCGGATCGGGGTCGCGGCATCGAGACGGCCCGCCTCGATCTGCTCGAAGACCAGATAGAGCGTCATCATCTTGGTGAGGGAGGCCGGGAAGCGTTGAGCGTCGGCGTTGGCCGCGTGGAGGACCCGGCCAGAATTTGCATCGACAACAAACGCGGCGTGGCGGCTGTCGGCGCGCGCATCTGTCGCACCGATTGCCGCGAGGCAAAAGATCAAACCTGCTGCGCCGGCGAGTCCTCCTCGCCAGCCTGCTGCTGCGTACATAGCTGCAAACCCGTATACGCGCCTGACGGCGCGATTTGGCTTCCCCGGTCGCTGATCGCCGCCAGATGGCCAACCCTCCGAAGTTCTTATGAGAACACCGTTTTGGGGCACCAATTGGGCGTGGGATCTTGGACCGTTGGAGCCAACCTTAACGCAGCCGGCCTTGCTTCCCGTGAAGTAGACAATGAAAATTTGAATGGAATTTTATCGAATGCTGGCCGGCAGATGAGCGTTGATATATGGTGCGATGCAATATTCCAGTTGACATATTTGTGCAGCGCACCTAAATCTGGGCGTATCGCAAGAGACATCCCCCTGCCTCTGCGTCCTAGACCGCACCATTCACATGCCCTGCTGGGTTCGAAGGACCATCCCATGATTAAATCATTCGAAGATCTCCAGAAGCTCGGTCAATCCAACACCGATACGGCAATGCGCCTCGTCGGCGAGTGGAGCAAGGGTTGGCAGACCATTGCGACGGAGATGTCCGACTACTCGAAGCGCTCCTTCGAGGAAGGCACGGCAACGTTCGAGAAGATGCTGTCTGCAAAGAGCATCGAGCAGGCCGTCGAGATCCAGTCGAGCTACGCCAAGAAGGCGTATGAGGACTACGTGCAGCAGATGTCGAAGATCGGCGCTTTCTATTCGGATTTCGCGAAGGAAGCCTACAAGCCGGTCGAGAAGGCGTTCGCAGCACGCCGCTAATTCCGACTTTCGGCCCGTACGCACCACTCCTCCGAACTGAATGCCTATGACGACGCCTCATCGTCATGGGCTTTTTCATATTATAATTCAAAGCGCTCCCCACGGGCGGCCTGGCAGGGCGCAGCAAACGGCTTGCGACTCGGTGACTTGCGTCCTGCGGACGCGGCGGCTGCGGCTTGTTCAGCGCGCGCGGGTGGGGCATTCATGACGCCTGAAGACTAGGCAATTCTGCCTTTGCGATGCCTCAAGGGCGTCTCAAGCGGAGCGTCTAGTGCTTGTGACGGTGCGCCTCGAGCGCAGTCCAGTCACAGGCAAGACGGGAGGCAGCGTGGCGAGACGGAAGTCAGCGGGCGTGCACGAGTCAGAGTCGGCGCCACAGGAAGAAGGGCCGGACGGCCAAGGTGGGCGCCGGTCACTGCGGCCACTTCTCGCGCTGAAGCCTTACATTCTGCGCTACCCGGGGATGCTGGCTCTGGCCTGCTTGGCCATGCTGGTCTCGGCGCTCGTCATGCTGTCGGTTCCGCTCGCCGTGCGCCGCATGATCGACTTCGGCTTTTCGGGTGGCGATGGCGGGTTCATCGACCGCTATTTCGCTGTGCTGGTGCTCATCGGCGCCCTCCTCGCCATTGCCAGCGCCGCCCGCTTCTATTGTGTGAACTGGCTCGGCGAGCGCGTTGTCGCCGACGTGCGCGCGGATGTCTTCCGTCACCTGATGACGCTTGGCGCCGCCTTCCACGAGAAGGCGCATTCCGGCGAGCTCATGAGCCGCCTCACCGCCGATACAACGCAGATCAAGGCCGCCTCCGGCAGTGCGCTGTCGCAAGCGGCCCGCAACGCCATCATGCTCGTCGGAGCGCTCGGCATGATGCTCGTGACGAGCGCGCGTCTCTCGGCGCTCGTGCTCGTTGCCATTCCGCTGATCGTGCTGCCGCTCGTCGCTTACGGACGGATCGTGAGGCGTCGCTCGCGCACGGCGCAGGATGCACTCGCCGAGGCTTCCTCGCTCGCCGCCGAAACGCTGACCGGCATTCGCGCCGTGCAGGCTTTCGCCGCCGAGACAGTTCTCGCCACGCGGTACGCCGGTGCTGTCGAGGGGGCCTTCGGCGCTGCAGATGCACGGCTCAAGGCACGCGCGGGCATGACGGCGGTGGTGATACTGCTGGTCGTCAGCAGCATCGTCGGCATCCTGTGGTACGGCGCGGAGCTGGTGATCGCGGGTGAGATGACCGGTGGCCGGCTCAGCCAGTTCATTCTCTATGCGCTCTTTGCGGCCGGCGCGCTGGCGGAGTTGTCGGAAGTCTGGGGCGAGGTTACGCAGGCTGCGGGCGCCGCGGAGCGGCTGACCGAGCTGCTTGCTACCGAGCCCGAGATCGTCTCGCCGTTGAAACCGATTTCGCTGCCCGAGCCGGCCGAGGGCAGGATCGAGTTCCAGCGCGTGGGTTTCGTCTATCCGGGACGTGACGAGACACCGGCCCTCGTCGATATATCGCTCAGGATCGCTCCCGGCGAACGGGTCGCGCTTGTCGGTCCGTCGGGATCAGGTAAGAGCACGCTGCTTGCACTCGTGCAGCGCCTGCGCGATCCGACGGCAGGGCGGGTGCTCATCGACGGCATTCCGGCGCGCGACGCCGATCTCGTCACGCTGCGCCGGCGCATGGCGCTCGTGCCGCAAGAGATAACGCTGCTCGCGGGATCGGTCGCCGAGAACATCCGCTTCGGCGATGAGGCGGCTAGCATGGCCGATGTCGAGCGCGCGGCCGTTGCCGCGCAGGCCGATGCCTTCATCCGCGCGCTGCCCGAGGGTTACGCGACGCGCATCGGCGAGCGCGGCATCACGCTCTCTGGCGGCCAGCGCCAGCGCATTGCCATTGCGCGCGCCCTGCTGCGCTCCGCGCCCATTCTGCTGCTCGACGAGGCAACCAGCGCGCTCGATGCCGAGAGCGAGGTCGCCGTGCAGCGTGCGCTCGACGCGGCCATGCAGGGACGCACGACGCTGGTCGTCGCGCATCGGCTCGCGACCATCCAGAAGGCCGACCGCATTGTCGTGCTCGACGAGGGCCGAATTGTCGAGGAAGGCACACACCGCGAGCTCATGACGCGCGGCGGGCTTTATGCGCGCCTCGCCAACCTGCAGTTCGTCGCGCCGCACGCGATCGAAGCGGCGAAATAGGACTACTTCACCGGCACGACATCCGCCGTGAAGCTGTAGCCAATACCGCGCACGGTCTTGATGAGCAGCGGGTTGTCGGGATCGTGCTCGATCTTCTTGCGCAGGCGCGCGACGTGATTGTCGATCGTGCGATCGAGCGGGTTCCACTCATGGCCTTTGGTCAGGTCCATGATGCGGTCGCGTGAGAGCACGCGGTTGACGTTGCGCACGAAGGCTTCGAGCAGCGCGAACTCGGCGGTCGTGAGCGGAATATTCCCGCCGTCGGCGGTGTGAAGCTCGCGCTTCGAGAGATCGACAACGAAGCCACCGAAAGCGAAGGCTTCGCGCGCCGCCATGATGAGGCTTTGCGCCGTAGCGGCCTCCTCGCTGCGCCGCAGCACGGCGCGCACGCGCGCCAGCACCTCGCGGACGTGGAAAGGCTTGGTAATGTAGTCGTCGGCGCCGATCTCGAGCCCGACCACGCGGTCGATCGTATCGCCCTTGCCGGAGACCATGATGATGGGGAGATTGGATTCCTGGCGCAGCTCCCGCGCGATGGTCAAACCGTCCTCGCCCCCGAGCACGAGATCGAGCGTAACAAGGTCCACCTTGCCAGCGGCGAGCTGGCCGCGGACCTCATCCCGTGATGAGGCTTCCAGCACCTCCCAGCCCTCGCCCTCGAAGAGGCGGCGGAGAAGGGTGCGGATTTTGGCGTCGTCATCGACGACGAGAATGCGGGTCTTGCCGTTCCGTTGCATGTCGCGAGAGGTTGGTGCCCATGCGGCTCTGGCTCCAACGCAAGACCGGAACCAGATCTCCGTTGATCGCTGAAGGAGCGTAGGTACTACAACGCATTCAAAGGATAGCACGACAGCATTACAATTTGCGACATTTCGCGACGTACGGCCAGTACGGCCATGACGTGCGGGCCGTTTGATCCTCCTCAAAGGCGAAGCAGAGCTGGAGGTCAAAAGATGACGACGGTTACCGTAAACCAAGTGATTTCCGCCCGCTCCTCAGTCGCCGCGTTCGAGCCTGGCCTCCTTCGCGGAACGCCCGACCGCGACCGCACGCCGGGGGCCGGCGAGCAGGCCGGCCTCGTCCACCTCACAAACCGCGAGGATCTGTTCCTCGAAGGTGACGAGGCGAGCCACGTCTACGAGGTGACGGATGGAGTCGTCTGCCTCTACCGGATCATGCCGGACGGCAATCGCCATATCCTGACCTTCCGCTTTCCAGGGGACATCGTCGGGCTCTGCAGTCCTGCAACGTACGGTTACAATGCGCAAGCGGTGGGTGACGCCCGGGTCCGCCGGATCTCGCGCTCAGGTCTCGAGCGCATGATCGACGAGCGGGCGGACTTCGCGCGTAAGATGCTTCGCATGGCGGCAGCCGAGCTCAATGCCATGCGCGATCATCTTACTTGTCTGGCCTCGAAGTCGGCTGAGGCCAAGGTGGCGGATTTCCTGCTCATGCTGGCCGAGCGCAGCCGGACCCGGCCGCCCGGCGCGGTCGTGGTCAATCTGCCCATGACGCGGACCGATATCGGCGACTATCTGGGCCTCACGATCGAGACCGTGAGCCGGACGATTAGCAAAATGCGCCGTTCTGGGATCATCGACCTTCCGCGCACTACGCAGGTCGTGGTCCGCAGCAGGGACCGCCTCGCCGAAATGGCCGGCACCGCCTGAGCATTTGCGACTAAGCCACATAAATGCAAAAAATCGTGCCGAATCTTGGCTCTGCGCGATTTGACGCTTGCGACCCGCACCTGTTCTGATAGCCGATTGTGACAACAGAGCTGCAGGATTCGGCAGCCAAAATCGGGATGACAGGGCAAGGACGCGATGCATAGCGGCAAAGTCTGCAGGATGGTGCGCATCGGCGCACTGGCAGTGGGTTTTGTACTCGGGCTCGAAGCTGCTGCGGCGCTGGCAGCCGCGCCGGTACGCGCCGAGGTTCAGATCCAGGTCTACGGCGGTGTAAACGCCAACTTCTCAAGCGATGTGCAGGTCAGGCGCCCGACCATGCCAGCGGCCGACGGCACCTATGACGTCGACTGGGACGGTAAGTCCTTTGAAATGCCTCCTTATTGGGGCGCGCGGGCGATCTACTGGCTCGAGAGCAGCCCCGCCTGGGGCGTAGCCGTCGAATTCACTCACTCCAAGGCGTACGCGAAGCTCAAGGGCGATGTTGGTGCGACGTTCGACAATCTCGAGTTCACTGATGGCAACAATATCGTCACCCTGAACGCGCTCCGTCGCTTCGAACCCATGTCTTATCGCGACATCCGGCCTTATGCCGGGTTCGGCATCGGCGTGGCCATTCCGCATGTCGAGGTTGAACTCGACGGCGATACCGGTCCGCGCACGTTCGAATACCAGCTCGCCGGCTTCGCGGCGCAGGCCCTCGTCGGTCTCGAAATGCCCTTCGGGCCGAATTGGTCGGGCTTCGTCGAGGCCAAGCTGAGCTATACGCACATCAATGCGGATCTCGACGGCGGCGGCTACGTGAAGACGGACATCTGGTCTCCGCACTTTGCCGCGGGCCTCTCCTACCGCTTCTGATCCGCGCTTGGCGGCCTGTGGTTTCCCGCTAGAATGATGCTTCGAAGGGCGCCGGGAAGGCCCGGCCGGCACGAGCGGTCTTGCGGGGAGTGGGTGGATGCAGCAACGCGTCGACGTCAAAATCGGCCATTCCGCGTGCCCGCACGACTGCCCATCCACCTGCGCCCTCGACGTCGAGCTGCTGGGCAACGGCCGCATCGGCCGCGTCCGGGGCACCAAGGAGAATGACTATACGGCCGGCGTGATCTGCGCGAAGGTCGCGCGCTACGCCGAGCGTATCCATCACGACCAGCGGCTGCTACATCCGCTGAAGCGGGTCGGGCCCAAAGGTTCCGGGCAGTACGCGCAGATCTCCTGGGACGAGGCGCTGGACATCACGGCTGAGGCGCTGCTCGACGCCGAGCGCCGATACGGCAGCGAGGCCGTGTGGCCCTACTTTTTCGCCGGCACCATGGGCCTCGTCATGCGCGACGGCATCGAGCGCCTGCGCCATGCCAAGCGCTATTCGCGCCAGTTCTCGACCATCTGCACGACCGCGGCATGGACAGGATTCGTTGCCGGGACGGGGCGGCTCGCGGGGCCTGACCCGCGCGAGATGGCGAAGTCCGATCTCGTTGTAATCTGGGGCACGAACCCGGTGCACACGCAGGTCAACGTGATGACCCATGCCGTGCGTGCACGACGCGAGCGCGGGGCGAAGATCGCCGTCGTCGACATCTACCGCAATGCGACCATGCAGCAGGCCGATATCGGCATCTGCCTGAGGCCCGGCACCGACGGCGCGCTCGCCTGCGCGATCATGCACGTGCTCTTCCGCGATGGCCTCGCGAATCGGGAGTACATGGCAAAGTACGCGGACTGCCCCGAGGAGTTCGAGGCGCACCTTGCCGAAAAGACACCCGAGTGGGCGAGTGCGATCACGGGATTGAGCGTCGAGGAAATCGAGAGCTTCGCCCGCCTCATAGGCAAGACGCCACGGACGTATCTCCGTCTCGGCTACGGCTTCTCGCGATCTCGCAATGGCGCCGTGAACATGCACGCGGCGTCCTGCATTGCGACGGTCACCGGATCGTGGCTGCACGAGGGCGGCGGCGCCTTCCACAACAGCGGTGCCATCTTCAAATGGGACAAGTCGCTCATCGAAGGCTCGGATGTGATCGATCCTTCCATCCGCATGCTCGACATGAGCCGCATCGGTGCAATTCTAAACGGCGACCGCAGCGATCTCGGTGACGGCCCTGAGGTGCATGCGCTCGTCATCCAGAACCAGAATCCGGTACAGGTCGCGCCCGACCAGACGCAGGTCAAGAAGGGCTTTGCGCGCGATGATCTCTTCGTGTGCGTGCACGAGCAGTTCATGACGGCGACGGCGAAAGTGGCGGATATCGTGCTGCCGGCGACCATGTTCCTCGAGCACGACGACCTTTATCAGGCGGGCGGCCAGCAAAATATCCTCTTCGGGCCGAAACTCATCGAGCCGCCGGGCGAATGCCGCTCCAATCACGATGTCATCTGCGCGCTCGCGAAGCGCGTCGGCGCCGAGCACCGCGGTTTCGATATGACGGCGCGCGAGATCGTCGACTGGACGCTGCAGAACTCGGGCTGGGGCACACTCGAAAATCTCGAGGCAAAGCGCTGGATCGACGCACAACCTGACTTCGGCACCTCGCACTACGTCGGTGGCTTCGCTTATCCCGACGGCAAGTTCAAATTCAAGCCGGACTGGCCCGAGGTACCGGCATCGCGAAAATGGGACTGGGGGATTGGGCACCTTGTGCCGCGGCTTCCCGATCATTGGGACGTCATCGAGAAGGCCGATGCGCAGCATCCTTTCCGCCTCGCGACCAGCCCGGCACGCAACTACCTCAATTCCTCGTTCAACGAGATGGCGACGAGCCGCAAACAGGAAGGTCTGCCGCGCGCCAAGATCCACCCCGAGGATCTCGCGGAACTGGGCATCGAGAACGGGGATCGCATTGCCATGGGCAACGAGCGCGGCGAGATACGGCTTGCGGCCGAGGCTTACGACGGCGTGCAACGCGGCGTGGTGATCGTGGAGTCGATCCCGCCGAACGATCAGTTCGAGGGCGAGGTGGGTCTCAATACGCTGACAGGTGCCGACCGCATCGCGCCATTCGGCGGCGCCGCCTTCCACGACAACCACGTGTGGATACGGCGTGCGCCTCGTGATTGAGCTTCAGAGCGGGGGCGCGCCCTGATGGAGCGCGCGGATGTCGTCATCATCGGCGGTGCGGCGGTCGGCAGTGCGACGGCGATGTTTCTGCGCCGCGAAGGCTTCAAGGGCCGCGTCGTCGTTGTCGAGAAGGATCCAAGCTATCAATGGTGCGCGACGGGGCGCTCGGTTGCGTCCATCCGCCGGCAGTTCTCGACGCGTGAGAACATCGAGCTCTCGACCTTCGGCTGGCAGTACTTCAGCAGGATCAACGAGGCGCACGGACCGGAGGCCGATATCAGCCTTGTCGAGCGCGGCTATGCGATCATGGCGAGTGCCGAAGGCGAGCACGTGCTCGGCGCAAATATAGCGCTCCAGCAGAGTCTCGGCGCAGATGTCGAGATGCTGCGGCCAGATGCGCTCAAGGCGCGATTCCCCTGGCTTGCGGTGGATGATCTTTCCGGCGCGGGTTGGGGCCACTCGGGCGAGGGTTGGGTGGATCCGCACGCGCACCTCGCGCTCATGCGCAAACGCGCCATTGCGGATGGCGTGACCTATCTCGCTGATGAAATCGTCGGCATCGATGTCGAGCGCGGCGCCGTCACCGGTGTGCGGCTTGCCTCGGGCGCGACAATAGCGACGCCGATGGTCGTGTGTGCTGCGGGTTGGCATTCGCGCAAGGTCGCGGCTATGGCGGGCATCGACCTGCCCGTGCGGCCGCGCAAACGCTACGTGTTCGTGATTGATTGTCCGACGCCGCTACCGGGTGCAGGGCTGATGATCGATCCGAGCGGCGTCTATTTCCGGCCCGAAGGCCGCTATCACATCGCTGGCGTCGCGCCGCCGGAAGACGAGGATCCGGACGCCGAGGATTTCGATATCGAGGACGGCTTCTTCGAGCGCCTGGTCTGGCCGGCGCTCGCGCATCGCGTGCCGGCGCTTGAGACGTTGAAAGTCGTCAATGCATGGTGCTGCCACTATGACCTCAGCACGCTCGATCACAATGCCATTCTCGGAGCCCATCCGGATGTTGCGGGATTCCTCCTCGCGTGCGGCTTCTCAGGGCATGGTCTCCAGCACTCGCCCGGCATAGGCCGCGCCATGGCGGAGCTGATCACGCACGGCACTTACCGCACGATCGATCTCACACGCTTCAGTTGGGGACGCATCGCAGCCAATGCGCCGCTGGCGGAAGCCAACGTCTTCTGAGCGCGACGCCGCCAGCAACTGCAGTCGAGATCTCTCATGGGCACGATCCTCGCGATTTCATCTCAGGTGGCGCGCGGACACGTAGGACTCAGCGCTGTCGTGCCGGCACTGCAGGCGCTCGGGCATGAGGTGATCGCGCTGCCGACGATCATCCTCTCGAACCATCCGGGCCATGGCTCAGTCGCAGGTCAGCGCATGGACCCGGATATGCTCGGAAGGATGCTTGCGACGCTTGATGCCCACGGCTGGCTGGCTGGTGTCGATGCGGTGCTGAGCGGCTATCTGCCGACGTCAGAGCACGTTGCCGTCGTCGCCGATGCGGTTGCGCGCGTCAGAGTGCACCGTATCGCGGCGCCGTATTTCTGCGATCCTGTGATGGGTGACCACCCCAAGGGCCTGTACATCGCCGAGAATGCCGCGCGGGCCCTTGCAGCGACGCTCGTGCCGCTCGCCGACGTCACTTTTCCAAACCGTTTTGAACTCGAGTGGCTTTCGAGCCAACCGGTCACCGATATCGCGAGCGCGGAGAACGCAGCGCGTGCGCTCGGACCATCGGTGACCGTGGCGACATCCATACCCGCCGCTGATGACGGCCTCGCGACGATTGCCATCACTTCGACGGACGCGTGGAGCAACGTGACGCCGCGACTGGACAATGTTCCGAATGGGACCGGCGATCTTCTCGCGGGCTTGTACACGGGGCATAGAGTTAACGGCTGCACCGTCTCGGACGCCCTGAAGTTGTCAGTTAGCAGTGTTCAGAAGGCGATTTGTTTCAGTGCGACACGCGATGAGCTGAATTTGATTGCCATTCTCACGGGATTCGGCAGCGGGGTGTCGCCTCCGACCCGGCCTTTGGAGTAACGATAGTCGCGCGCAGACGGGAACCGACGAGCGACCCTATGCGTCCTGCAATTTGGCGTCCGGCATATACGCCGCATACGTCGTCACGAAGCTGATAGCCGCTACGGCGGAGAGAGAGAATTTCCAGGCATCGGGCTTGTCCGAGTTCCAGGGATTCGCTCCCTACCCGCCAGCTGAACAAGACGCTACGTCCCGTTCAGTTCGACGAAATAGAAACCTTGTCTTGCAGTGCGCTGACAATCCGTCAGAGGTCTCCATGGGCCGCCGTTCCATCCATACTCCCGAGCAACTGAGGCAGCTTATTCTCGATGCCGCGGCGGCAATCATCGAGGCGCATGGCCTCGCCGGCCTTTCGGCGCGCGAGATCGCGCGCCGGATCGGCTATTCGCCCGGCACGATCTACAACATGTTTGAGAACCTCGACGACGTTGTGCTCAACGTGGAAGGGCGCGTGCTCGACTCGCTCGACGAGCGCCTGACGGCAGAGCTCGCGAAGGGTGGTGATCAGAAGACGAAAGTCCTTCAGCTCGCGCAGACATATTTGGCCTTCACGCACGAGCGGCCGAAGCTTTGGAACCTGCTGTTCGAGCACTACATGCCCGGCGGCGCGGACACGCCGCCTTGGTACCAGGAGAAGCTCGAGCGGTTGATGAGCCGTGTGGAGACGGCGGTCGCGCCGCTCTATCCGCCGGACGCGGTTCTGGAGCGTCAGCGGGCGGCGCGTGTGCTTTGGGCTGGAGTGCACGGCATCACATCGCTATCGACGGCCAACAAGCTCTCGAACGTGACGAGCGATGCGGCGGCACTGCTGGTTACGGATCTCGTGAGCAACTATCTCGCGGGCGTCGCCGCGAACGCGGGCACTGCCCGAGCCGCTGCATCCTGACGAGCTATCTTCGCAAATTGATGACAGGTCGTGCGTGTCTCCACAGGAGCACGTTGGCTGCGGCCATCATCGCGCGCAGGCGATGGCACGAGCGCCTTACTGCTTCGGCGTCGTAGCAGCAGCAGGAGCGTCATCGGGCTTCGGAATGGAACCGGTGGCAATAGGTGCGGCGCTTTCCGGTGCCGCCGCTGGCGTGCGGCGTTGGGCGTAGCCGATCACATCCCCCGATATGCCGAACCAATTGTGGTCGTGCGGCAGCATCCGCTGGCGCAGGCCGCTCCACATATTGCGGGAGGTCATGCCGTCGACGAACGTCTTTGTCGGTGGCGTGAGCACGAGAACCGCTACGGTTGCCACTGCCATGGCAATCGAATGATCTATGCGCCGTCCGTCGTAGAATTTCACGGCAGTGCCGAACGAGCGCTTGATGCGCGTGCCGAGCACGTCGACGCTGTAGATCTCGTCGAGAACGAGATGGACCATGTAGCCGATGAACATGAAGCCGCCGGCCAGCCAGGAAACGCCTTCGTGCCGGCCGAGGACATAGTAGTAGACGATCGCTGTCAGGAAGGCGAAGAAGAGGCCGGCGAGCACAGAGTGATAGATGCCGCGGTGATAGGACATACGATGGAAGATCGCGTGCACGACGAAACGGAAGAAGAGGAACGTGCCGATCGAGAGCAGCCATAGCTCCGCGATTGAGAATTTCTCGGCGAACGTGAAGAGCACGGCGAAGGAGAAAAAGGCGGCGAGGCCGGCGAACATGGCGCGGCCAGCACGCGAGTCCTTGAGGTCGATGTCGGGAAGTACGCTGCCGAGAACGCCGGCGAGCGTTACCGCGACAAGATTCTCGGGCGCCACGACATCCGCGGCCAACGTGAGCGTCGCGAGCATACCGCTGGCGACCGTGCCGACACCGATGTGCGTCGCGAAGTTGGCCATGGTCCGCCCCCGAAGTCCTGAGCATTGATTTCGCTGGGCGAGACCGCCAGATTCGTCAGGATGAGGAAACCCGAGCGGATGCAAAAAGCTGTGGGGAGCGCTGGCTTTGGCCTGCGCCGGAAAGCAGTAGCGGCCGGCCGCAAGATTGCCTAGATGCACTGCTGTATGCGCAAGGCCAAGCTTGGCCGACTCGGTGGCACGGCCTGTGCTCTGGAAGGCTGGGATCGACGCTGATGCGGCCTGATCCGGGTTAATTGTGCCGAAATGGCTCTGTGTGGCGTGAGGGAAGGCCATGGTGAAGAATTCAACGGCGGCTGCGGGTGAGCCGGTCGAGCTCCGGCCGCGGACTATGGCCGATGGGCGTCTCGACGTCGCGAGCATTCGCCGCACGATCGGGCAAATGCACAGCGAACTCGAGGGAAACCAGGAACTGGGCCGCGTGCGCAATGCGCTCGCCATCGCGCTGATGGAGCTCGAGCGGGCCGATCGGCAGCGCACGGCCATTGTTACCGACGATCTCGGCCGGTCGCGCTATTTTCCCTGGACGATCAATCGCTCCTGAGCAGGGCGCCGGTAACGGCCTCCCGTCAGCCGTTCGCTAGTGAGACGATGCGTGCCAGAACGGCACTCTCGGCGAGCGCCAGCTCGTCCAGAATGGTGAAGTGGTTGGCGTTGGGCACTACAACGCACTCCGCCTTGACACCGGCTGCACTCCAGGCCGCGGCCAGAGCCAGGCTCTGGCGGATGAATTCCTGACTTTCATCACCGCCGACGGCTGCCACCATGGTTGCCGAGGGCGGTGGCTTGCGGCCGGTGATGGCGTTCGCGGCGCGCGCGCTCGCCACGTCGAGCCTGAGCGCGTCGTTGAGAGATGTCGCGATCAGCGGCTCGGGATCGAAAGCGCCACTGAGGGCATAGACGGCGCGGACGAGGTCCGCCGGAACATCGCCGACCATGGTCCAGTCAGTTGCCAGCATGCTCGCAGCGAGATGGCCGCCGGCCGAATGCCCGATGACGACGGGGCGCTTCTTCGTGCGCGCATAGAGTGTCTTCAGACACTGACGCAGCTCGTCGATGATTGCAGCGACGCTGACGGCGGGTGCGAGCGAGTAGGAAGCGAGCGCGACGTCGACGCCGCGCGCATTCAACGCCTTCGCGATGAAGCTCTGCGCCTTGCGGTCGCCGCGCTGCCAGTAACCGCCGTGGATGTAGACGACGAGCGGCGCATTCGCCGCACCCCGGGCGCGAAAGAGATCATAGCGCTGGCGCTCGCCCGGCCCATAGGGCTGATCGGCGAGGAGGTCGGCTTCACCGCGCCATGCAGCGGAGGCTGCGGCCCAGCGGGCGGCGATGGCTTCGTGCTCGGGCACGCGACGGCGGTTGTTGTATTCGGCCTCGTAGTCGATCTTGGTCATGGGTAGTTCTTCCAGGAATGCGGGGCAGTAGTTATCGGTGCGCGACCACCTTACCGAAGGTTGTTGAATTGCGCGAATGGCTGGCGGAAGCTTGGTCCATGGACACATCATCGAGCCGGATCATCGATCTCTACGAGCGCCACGCTGCGGACTACGACACCGATCGCGGGCGCGCGCTGTTCGAGCGCGGTTGGCTCGATCGTTTTCGCGCGGCCATGGAGCCACGGGGGACCGTCCTCGATCTCGGCTGCGGCATGGGGGAGCCGATTGGACGCTACTTCATCGAGAGCGGGCATCCCGTGACCGGCGTTGACAGCGCGCCCTCGCTGATCCGGCTTTGCGAAGCGCGCTTTCCGGATCAGAAATGGGTCGTCGCCGACATGCGCCGCCTCGATCTTGGCATCGAGTTCGGCGGTATCCTTGCTTGGGACAGCTTCTTTCACCTGACCGCCGAGGATCAGCGCGAAATGTTTCCGGCTTTCCGCAGGCACGCGGCGCCGGGTGCAGCACTCATGTTCACGAGCGGACCCGCACACGGAGAAGCGATCGGCTCCTATCACGGCGAGCCACTCTATCACGCAAGTCTCGATGCGGATGAATATGCAGCGCTTCTCAGTGCGCAAGGGTTCGAGATCCTCGCGCATGTCGCCGAGGATGCAACGTGCGGCGGGCACACCGTCTGGCTCGCGCGCCTCGCGGCAGGCGGCACATCGGCAACAGGCAACGCGGACTGACCTCTCATCCACATTTGGTCGTGATCGTGCATAACCGTCAGAGATGTGAGGCGCGCGCGGAAGGATGTGGCTAAGAAGGGCTCATGGGAGCTGGCTGGCGCTGGTGTGGCGGGGGCCAATCCGACGGCATAAGTCTCGGGCCGCTGGCCAGCTCTCCAAATCCAATACGAGCCATAGATTGAAATGGCTTGCGGCCGTTCAACGGGCGCGGCACGATCCCAATGTGCCCAACCTCGTGCACAGCCGCATGAGGTCCGAGAAAATCTTCGAGGAACTGCTTGCCATGAAGCTGATGTCGTCGCCGCTTTCGCCCTATGGACGCAAGGTCAAGATCGCCGCGGGCATGAAAGGCCTGACGGACAAGATCGAGCTCCTGCCAACGGACACCAACAAGGGCGACGACGCGCTCAACAAGCTCAACCCGCTCGGCAAGATCCCATGTCTCATCACGGATGACGGAGAGGCGGTCTTCGACAGCCACGTGATCTGCGAGTACTTCGACGTGGTTGGCAGTGGGCCGGAGCTGTTTCCCAAGAGCGGCGCGGAACGCTGGCGTACGCTGACGGCTGGCGCACTCGCGGACGGCATTCTCGATGCAGCGCTGTTGCTTGTCTATGAAGGTCGCTTCCGGCCCGAGAACATGAAAGTGCAGGCCTGGGTCGACCGCCAGCAGGCGAAGATCGATCGTTCGCTCGCGCAGCTCGAGAAGGCGCCGCCTGCCTGGAAGAGCAATCCCGACTATGGTCATCTGACGCTCGCGTGCGCACTCGGCTATCTCGATTTCCGCCATGGCGGCAAGTGGCGCGCGGGACATCCGAAGCTCGTGAAGTGGCTCGACGAGTTCGCGGCGGTGGTGCCGGCCTTCGAGGCAACGCGGCCGTCGTGAGAGGACGCCGAATGAGCGTCCTTTGTTGCGTGCAGCGTGAGGAGGAACGCGATGATTACAGCGATCGTGCGCTTCAAGCTTCCACCTACCGTGAAGGCGGAAGACGCGGCGGAACTCTTCAAGGGTTCCGCACCCAAGTACCGCGGCCTTAGCGGTCTCGTGCGGAAATACTACCTCTACGATGAGAGCGGCATCGGAGGCGGCGTCTACCTCTGGGAGAGCCGTGCTGCAGCAGAGCGCGTCTACACTGCCGAGTGGAAGAAGATGATCGCCGATCGTTATGGCGCCGAGCCGGACATCGCCTACTTCGAGACGCCCGTCGTCGTCGACAATGCGATCGACAAGATCCAGGTCGACGCGGCGGAATAGGCTGGGCGCATATGCCGGTGGCCACGCCGGCTATCCGGCGGCACGCCGCTTAAACCTTTATTAAGTCCTTCGGTAATATTCTGGCGTCCATGCCGGATCGCGTGTCCGTGCGCCGCCGCAGAGGGCCGGGCGCATAGCACCGCGGGCGCGGGAAGCACGTGGGGGATGTGCTTTCGTGTGCGCCGGCAATGAGATCGGTGGGTTAGCGCACCAAGCCTGATTGCGGGGGTGCTGGCCCGCCTGTGAGACGAGCAGAGGCCGCGGGGCCCGAGCTCAATGAGATGGCGCGCGAGCGGTGGGGGAGCCCTCGCGCGCCGGACAGTTTCACCGGGCGTCAGTTTCAGACTTCGATAGAGGCCGAAAGGCCCGGACGGGTGCGTGCACCCTGTCCGTTGCGAGGCGGGCGCCCGGGCCCGCCTCGCTGCTTTTTTGCAGCCGCAGGCGGGCCCAACTAAGCCAAGCGCCCGCCTCGCTGCTTTTCAGCGTAGGCGGACCCAGCTAAGCAAAGCGCCCTGCCTCGCTGCTTTTCAGGACGCCCGTAGCAGAGCGCCGACCTCCCGCAGCGCAGGCATGCACGCCAAAGCTGTCAACGATATTCATGCACGCACCATGGTAACGCCCCAATCCACGCACTATGTTCGTGTGCGGAGGTACGGTCATGCGCGGCGTTTTCATGGGGTGCGTTGTGGCGGCAACGGCCAGCATCTGGCCGCATGTCGTGAGTGCGGAGCCGTCGCGCGACGGCATCGCGAACGTCATCAGGCAGCAGGGCGTCGATCTCCATCGCGTCCAGGGGACGCCCGGCCGCAATCAAACGCCGCCTCCCGCTGCGCAGCCCCCCGCTCAGTCATCTGATACAACCCAGACCGACGCTCAGGCGCGTGATCCGCGCGAGGGCGATCCACTCCACGAGCAGGCGCAGCGCCTCATGAAGGCGATAGACGCCATTCTCAACGACACGGCGCGTAGCCGCGGAGAGGCGCGCAAGCTCCCCTCCAGCAAGGACTTCATCGTACCGCCGATCTGGACCGAGACGCGCGAGGACCGCGAGCGCAAAGTCCGCGACCTCCTCGATGCCGCGCTCGGCATCGTGACCGACGTGCCTGTGGTCGAGAGCCAGAAGAAGATCGAGGGCCTGCGCAAGAATATCCACGAGATCGAAGAGCGGATCGTCAAGCTGCGCGAGAAGCAGCTCATTGCGCCGAAGAGTGCGTTCATTCCGGGCGTGACGGCCGATACCGTCGACAGCCTCGAGCGCGACATCGCCGACGCGCGCTCGCGCATCGATCTCAACCGCGACCAGATTGCCGCGACGAAGGAGGAGATCCGCGCGGCGCTGGCGAAGAGCGGCATTGAGCTCGGCAACGATCAGGTCGACCTGCTACTCGACGGCGTGCTCTCCGGCGACATCGTGCGGCTTGTTGCGGTGTTCAACTCGGCGAAGCTCATCGATGGCCAGCTCGGCAAGCTCATGGCTGCGTCGGGCGAGAACATCGGTGCGGCGAGGAAGTACTTCGCCATGCACGCGGCGCTGTTCGCGATCCTCGTGCACGCCCAGGATTCGATGATCGGCAAGATCGACAAGCAGTACCTGCCGAAGCTAGAAGCCATCGTGAAGGATGTCGAGCAGGCGCGGGCCAAGACCAACCAGCTTCTCCGCGCCGAGAACCGGCCCGATCAGCGCCGCGCGCTCGAAGCGAACCGCGAGAGCCAGCGCCTTGCCGAGGATGCGGCCAAGGGCTATCGGCGCTACCTGCTCCAACAGCGCGAGCAGATCGCACGCGCGCGGGCTCGTGCGGTACATGACCTCAAGATCGCCGACAATACCTACGAGACGGTCGAGGCGAGCTTCCAGTTGCGTGTCCTGATGCGCGAGAGCGCTACGACATTCGAGGCCATACAGAAGCTCGAAGCGCCAACTTTCGAGCAGATCTTCCGCAATGAGGAACTGCGGCGCGAGTTCGAGAGTCTTACCCGGAAGCTTGATCAACCAACGAGTTGAGTGGCTCCTTCGGCGTCGGGCAAGTCGCTAACCGCGCCCGCCGCCCTTGCGATTGTCCCGCATTCGGCGTTATTGGGTTGATCTCAGCCGGATCAATAGCGCATGGTCGTTCGGCCCAGGCTCGACCAGACGCGGCTTATGCACAGGAGGCATCCATGGCGCAGAATCCCTTCGAGTTCCCCCAGCAGATGCGTGAACTCGCAGAGAGGAATGTCGAGCAGGCCCGGGCGACGTACGGCCAGTTCATGGATGCCATGGCGCAGGCGGTCGGCATGTGGACGAAAGGTCTGCCCGCCAACGAGTTGACGAGCGGCTTCCAGTCCGTTCAGGAGCGCGCCATCGGGTACGCCAAGGAGAACGCCGAAGCGAGCTTTGCGCTGGCGAGCGATCTCGCGTCGGCGAAGGATGTCCAGCAGGTGCTCTCGCTGCAGACGCAGTTCGCCCAGGCCCAGATGCAAGCGTACGCCAAGCAGGCGCAGGAGATCGGCATGTTGATGACCGAGGCCATGCAGGGTATGACCCCACGCCGCTAAGATTTATTTCCTAGGTATTTGACCTAGGTTGTTTGGCACTCCTCTTGCCAGTCCAATGAACCTTCTGCCGCCACGTCGCGACGAAAGGTTCGGGATTGGACGGAGGACACTTCATGAACCGGCTACCCGAGCCACCGCAGCATCGCTACGAAGCTTTGCTCGAGCACTATTTTCATCGCCTTCCAGAGGCTGCGCGCGGAGCGCAATGCGCCCGCGATTTTCATTGTCCCGAATTCGCCGCGGAGACGAACGAGATCGCGCCACTCTTCGTGCATGTGATGTCGCGTTCTGGGACAGATCTGGCAGCGTTCGGTGCGGATGAGGTTGGCATCGGCCTCTCGGCACTATTTTCCATGAAGTGCTCGAACTTCGGCTACCGGTTGTGGAATTCGCCCGCACATCGGCAGAATTGCGAGACTGTGTCCGTGGCGGACCAGTGCGCGGCCATTGCCTCCGTCAAGGTGCTCTACGAGGCCTGCCTGACGCCGCGCGCCGTCCCCGCGCCGGGTCTGCTGCATGAGGCGGCGGGGCCGCTCGGCTACTTCACGTACATGCTTTGGGATGCTTCGCCGCTCGGCTACTGGCGCGGTGCGGGACCGAAAGATCTGCGCGTCGCCACGCTGCTCGACGTGCTCGCCTCGGCACTGCGCTCGCCGAATACGGTCTGCATCAAGAGCGCGCTGCACGGCTTAGGTCATCTCGATGGCGCGGCATCGGATGCCCGCCGCCGCATTGTCGAGGATTTCCTTGCCGAGCAGGGCACAAGCCTCGAGCCTTCCCTCGCGCGCTATGCGGCTTCTGCTGCTCGTGGCGCGATCTAGGAGGCGTGGCTTAAGCGGCCCACTCGCCCTGGCGGAAGACGGGCACGCGACGGCCGTCCGCAAGAATGCCGTCAATGTCGATCTTGTCGGAGCCGATCATCCAGTCGATGTGGATGAAGCTCTTGTTGCCGCCTTGCGCTGCGATCTGCTCGGGCGTGAGCTTGCCGCCATCGAGGAAGCACTTCGAGTAGCACTGGCCGAGCGCAATGTGGCAGGCGGCGTTCTCGTCGAAAAGCGTATTGTAGAAGAGGAGCCCGCTCTTCGAGATCGGTGATGAGTGCGGCACGAGCGCGACTTCGCCAAGACGACGCGCGCCTTCGTCAGTGTCGAGTACCTTGTTGAGCACTTCCTCGCCTTTCGAGGCCTTCGCCTCGACGATGCGGCCTTCCTCGAAGCGCACGGCGATGTTGTCAATCAGCGTGCCCTGATAGGACAGTGGCTTCGTGCTCGCGACATGACCGCTTACGCGGCGTGCGTGCGGTGTCGTGAAGACCTCTTCGGTCGGGATATTCGGATTGCACGTGATGCCGTTCTTAGCCATCGAGGAGCCACCTTGCCATTCGTGGCTGTCGGCGAGCCCGACGGTGAGATCCGTACCGGGGCCGGTGAAGTGGAGCGCCGAGAAGCGCTGGCCATTGAGCCACGCCGTACGGCTCTGCAGCGCGGCATTGTGCCGGGCCCAGGCATCGACGGCATCCGTGCGGTCAACGCGCGAGGCCGCGAAGATCGCATCCGCCAGCTTGGTCACCGCGACGTCCTCCGCGTCATCGGGGAAGACGAGCTTGGCCCAGGACGGCCCCGGATAGGCGACGATGTTCCAGTTGATGTCGAACCCCGCGATCTTTTCGAGCGCAGGTTGGTAGGCCATCGAGTTCGCCTTGCTTGCGCGGGCGACCTTGGCGGGGTCCTCGCCCGCAAGCAGCATGGGATTGTCGCCGACAATGGCGAGCCGCGCGGTGTTGTTGTCGAAGGCCTTGCCAATGCCCTCGTAGAGCCAGCTTGCGGCGCGGTCGAAGCTCGCATCGGAGGCATTGCGGTAGCGCGCGAGCGTGATCTCTTCGTCGGAGAGCATGGGCGTGACGAGACCGGCGCCGGCCTTGTAGGCGTGCTCGGCAATGCGGCGCACGAGCGGCAATGCGCTGACCGGCGCGGTGAGAAAAAGATCCTGGCCGGGCTGGAGTTGCAGGCCGACTTTGATCGCAACCTCGGCGAGGCGGTCGAGCTTGACGGGATCGATGGCAGCGTTGTCGTTTCTCGGGGGCGTGGGCATGAGCGGAGCCTGAAGCGCTGGGATGTGGATGCTGAGGCGACTATAGCCGCCAGTGACGTCGATGGCGCCCCCGAACGGCTTCAAAAATCTCTGATCCGCAGCTTACACGCTGAGGATATGCCTGCTGCGCAGTGCGGCAATCGGCCCGTTCGGGCCAGGCCCGCCGCTCGTTGTCCTCGGGATCGGTAAGGTCGCAGAAGCTTACGCCAATGCTCTTGCCACGGCGCCATTCGATCTCGGCGGCGTAGCGCCGCTCCCTGATCACATCGAGCAGGGTAAAGGCCGGGGCAGGCTGGCGCTCGAGGGGACGCTCAGTCGCGCTCCCTCGTCCCCCATGCCTCGCGAAACATGAAGCCACCGAGGCGGCAGAATGGTTCCACGCGAAATGCGAGGCCTTGGGGACCATGAACCGGTGCCCGGGCGTGGGCACTTAGACCTCAGCCTCTTACACGGGCTGATCGCTGAATTCGACGCCCATGGTCTCGCCGCGGCGCCAGGCAACCTTTGCGATGTAGCTCCGGCCCGAATGCGAATCGATGAGCGTGAATTCCTGCGGAAGACCGACCGTCGTCGGGACTTCGAGGCGCGCGCCGGCGGCCGAGAGATTGCGGATGACGCAGTCCACGACGGAATTACCATCCGCAAAGATGATCTTTCCCCCCTTGAGGACTCTTTGGCGTCGAATGATGCGCTTTTCTTCTTCGTTCATGTGCGCATTACGAGTGGAACCGATCCAAGGTTCCCGCAACCCTCGAAGTCGAATTGCCGCAATCTAGCTCGAGGTTTGACACTCGCGGGCCGGCTTACTAGCGTGCCCCGACGAGGCGATCAAGCGCCCCGGGGAAAGGTCTCCTATGACCGATAGGCAAGGCGCCGACGGCGGCAGTCGCGAGGGGCTGCATTTCATCTATTTCGCCGATCCCATGTGCTCGTGGTGCTATGGTTTTGCGCCTGTCATCCGCGCGCTCGCTGACCGCTTCGAGGGACGCTTGCCTCTGAGGATGGTCATGGGTGGGCTCCGGGCCGGAAACACCACGGCGATGACCGAGAAGGATCGCGAGTACATCCGCGGAGCATGGACGCGCGTCGGCGAGGCCTCGGGCCAATCTTTCGATTTCTCGTTCTTCGATCGCGAGCATTTCATCTACGACACCGAGCCGGCCTGCCGTGCTGTCGTCACGATGCGCCGCCTGGCGCCGGAGAAGGCGCTCGCTTTCAAGGCTCGCGTCTCGCGTGCCTTCTATGGCGAGAACCAGGATACGACCGACGCGAAAGTGCTCGCGGCGCTTGCCCCGGAATTCGGTATCGATGCGGAGCGCTTCGAGCTCGAGATGCTTTCGGCCGATGCGCGCAACGAGACCTTCCGCGATTTCCTGACGAGCCAGCAGGCAGGCGTGCAAGGCTTTCCTCTGCTCGCCGCGGGGACCGAGGGTGGCGGCTATGCACTCGTCACGAGCGGTTTTCGTCCGCTCGACGGGCTGCCCGAAGCAATTGAGGCATGGCTCGCCGCCGGCGCGCCCATTCAGCAGACCCAGCAGACCCAGCAGACGCAGTAGCTCCGAGAAAGACGGCCAAGCCACATGAACAAGCATACGCCCGCGGCCAAGACCCTGCCGATCAGCCGCTTCCCGGTTCCGGAGCTCAAGGATATGCCGCCGGACATCCGCGAGCGCATCGAGGCCGTGCAGGAGAAGGCGGGTTTCATCCCGAACGTCTTTCTCGTGCTGGCCCATCGGCCCGAGGAGTTCCGCGCGTTCATGGCCTATCACGACACGCTCATGGACAAGGCCGAAGGGCTCACTAAGGCCGAGCGCGAAATGATCGTTGTCGCGACAAGCGCGGCCAACCAGTGCCAGTACTGCGTGATCGCGCACGGCGCCATCTTGCGCATTCGTGCGAAGAACCCGCTCGTCGCCGACCAGGTCGCGATCAACTACCGCAAGGCCGACATCACGCCACGCCAGCGCGCCATGCTTGATTTCGCGATGAAGGTGGCGCTCGAGGCGGAGACCGTCGGTGAGGAGGATTTCAAGATCCTGAGGAAGCAGGACTTCGGCGAAGAGGACATCTGGGATATTGGCGCCATCGCGGCCTTCTTCGCGCTCTCCAACCGCATGGCCAATCTCACCGCCATGCGCCCGAACGACGAATTCTACAAGATGGGGCGCTGAGTCGCCTCAGCTCACCAGCGGCCGAAGACGTTCTCGAGCCAGTTGGCCCCGCCGCGCGGCTGAGCCTGAACGGTTGGCGGCGCGGCCACGTGCTGCGGCTCCGGGCGCGCGGTCGGCGCCGAGCTAGGCCGCACGGCGGCTACCCGTGGCGTGCCGCGATCACGCTCGATGCGTTGATCATATGCCGCAATCGTCGACTGGCTCTGCTTGGGCCGGAGGTGAACGACGCGGAAGCCACGCGCCTTCAGCTCGGCGAGCATCTGGCGGATGCCGTGTGCCGTCGAGGGCTGGATGTCGTGGAAGAGGATAATGCCTTTGCGCTTCTCCTCCAGGCCGCGCAGCACATTGCTGATCATGCGCGACGGGCTCTTGGTGCGGAAGTCGTGCGAGTCGACATCGATCGAGATGTTCACGATATCGCGGCTCTTCAGGTAGGCCTGCGCACTCCCCGGGTCGCTCAGATACGGGAAACGAAAGAAGGGCGCCGTAGGGCCGCCGAGCGCGAGCTGAGCCGCGCTGACGCCAAGCTCGATCTGAGATTCGATCTGAGCGGTACTGTTGCGACCGAGATTGGCGTGCGACCAGGTGTGAGTACCGATCGTGTGCCCCCGCCGCCCGACGTCGCGCAATTGCTGAGGGAAGCTCAACGCCCGTTGTCCCAGAACGAAGAACGTCGCCTTCGTACAGTGCTCGTCGAGCGCGTCGAGGATCATGGGCGTGAACGACGGATGAGGGCCGTCGTCGAAGGTGAGCACGACCTCGCCGTCCTGGAGGAAGTCATGATCGCGATACTGCACGCGGCCGAAGCGCGGCCCACCCGTTGCGTCGATCTCGATAGTGCGCGATACGCCGAGAGCGTTAGGACCCGGCTGACACTTTGATTGGGAGCCTGCTCCCTGCTGAGCTGCGATCGGCGATGCCACGAGGATGCCGCCTGCGATGGCGCCGATCGCGATGACCGCGATGGCCCCCCGTGTGACCTGCCCCACCCTCATCATCCTGTCCTCCCGATGCCGCTTATCCGATCGGGCAGTCCCATGCATGATCCCTGCCTGCATGGTACGGACCGTTCCGGTGCGGTTTTGTCCCCCGGGGCCGACGGCAAAGAATCGAAGTGCGCCGGGCCTGTTCGGACTAAGACTATGATCACAAGCCACCTGAATATCCAATAACCGCGATGCCGCGCTGGCTGCTCGAGTGGGCACAAACGTGCCATAAGGAAGCAGAATCCGGCAGGCGTTGCACCGAGGCCACGGTGGTGCCGGCCCGTCTCTTCCCGGGGGTGGGGAGCTTTGACCTGCGGCGTCGACGCGCGGCATATGTTGCAGAGCGAGGCGGCTGGTCACCTCTTGTCCACATTTTCAGGCCTACTATCCGCCCGTCTGAATAAATCGACCAGTCGCGAGGGCGAGGGATGCGCACGGGGTTCAATGGTACATGCCTGTCCGTGAAGGCATGGTTGAGTGCGGTGCTGGCCATTATGGTGGCGGCATCGCTGGTAATGGCGCCGGCGGACGCGCAATCCTCCTCGACGAAGTCGGACGATCCGGCCGTCGTTTACATGCACCAGGTGGCACGTGACCTGCTCGCGGGCGCGCGGACGCAGTCTCCGATCCTGCTGTCCAATGCCGTCAAGCGGCATGGCGACGTCAACTACATCGGCCACTATTCGCTCGGTACCTATCGCGCGAAGCTCTCGCAGGCCGACCGTCCGATCTACCTGAACGGCATGGTCCGTTTCATCGGCCGCTACGCCGCAAGCCAAGTGCCTAAGTATCCGGTTGTGAAGTACGAGATCATGAGCCCGAGCATCCAGGGCGGCTCCGGCATAATGGTCGACAGCCGCATCACACTGCGCGACGGCTCGCAATACGATGTGCGCTGGCTGCTGGTGAAGGTCGGCAACACCTATCGCGTGCGCGACGCCATGGTCTATGGCTTCTGGATTACGCCATTCCTGAAGCAGCTCTTCGAGACCTACATCGGCGAGCAGGGTGGGGACGTGAAGGCGCTCGTGGTCGTCCTGAACCGCTGAGGCAGCCGCACTGAGAGATGCATCGAAAGAGCGCCGTTCCCTCCTCGGGGTCGGCGCTTTTTCCTATTCAGAGCCAGTCGGTTTCCGCGGCGGCCCGTTGCTCGTGGGCGGCAATGGCATCCGCGTAGGAGAGCGTCAGAGAGATGTCGTCGGTGCCTTCGATCAGGCACTGCTTGCGGAAGCTGTCGATCTCGAAACTCTGCGTCCAGTTGTCGGGTCCGGTGACGGTCTGCGCTTCGAGGTCGACCGTGATGCGGGCGTCGGGGCGTCTCGCGAGATGATCGATCATCTCGCGAATACGCTCGGCCGGGAGACGGATCGGCAGCGCACCGTTCTGGAAGCTATTGTTGTGGAAGATGTCGCCGAAGCTCGGCGCGATGAATACGCGGAAGCCGTTGTCGACCAGCACGGATACGGCGTGCTCGCGGCTCGAACCGCAGCCGAAGTTGCGCTCGGCTATGAGGATCTGGGCGCCGGCCGCGGTCGGCGCATTGAGCGGGAAGCCTTCGCGCGGGGTGCCATCCTCCCGGTAGCGGACATCATTGAAGAGGTGTGCCACCTGCTCGGCGCGCGGCAGCGCCAGAAAGCGGGCGGGGATGATCTGATCGGTATCGACGTTCGGCTGATCGATCGCAACGGCCGTTCCGGTCAGGCGCTCAAAAGGAGGGGGTTGCTCTTTGGACGATTGCGTCATGACAGCGTCTCTCAAGCGGGAAGCATACGGCGGACGTCAGTGAAATGTCCGGTTACGGCGGCGGCGGCGGCCATCGCGGGGCTCACGAGATGCGTGCGCACGCCCTTGCCCTGGCGGCCGACAAAATTGCGGTTCGAGGTCGAAGCAATGCGCTCGCCCGGCCGGCCGATCTCGCCGTTCATGCCGACACACATGGAGCAGCCGGCTTCGCGCCACTCGAAGCCCGCCTCCGTGAAGATCTTGTCGAGACCTTCGGCCTCCGCCTGCTCCTTGATGATGCCGGAGCCCGGCACGATCCAGCTCGGGATCTGTGCCTTGCGGCCCTTGGCGACGGCGGCGGCCATGCGCAGGTCCTCGATGCGGCTGTTCGTGCATGAGCCGATGAAGACGCGATCGACAGGGATCTCGGCGATCGGCGTGCCGGGCTCGAGGCCCATATAGGCGAGCGCGCGGGCCTGTCCGTCACGGCGCGCCGCATCGGGGGCAGCTGCCGGATCGGGCACGGCCTCGGTGACGGGCGCGGCATCCTCCGGGCTCGTACCCCACGTGACCATCGGCGCGATTTCCGGCCCGACGAGCGTGACCTCGCGGTCGAACGAGGCGCCGTCGTCCGAGGGAAGCGAGCGCCAGAAGGCAAGCGCGCGGTCCCAAGCCTCGCCCTTCGGCGCATATGGTCGGCCCGCGATGAATTCGTAGGTCTTGTCGTCAGGCGCGATCATGCCGGCGCGACCGCCGCCTTCGATCGACATGTTGCAGAGCGTGAGCCGCCCTTCAATCGATAGTTGGCGGATGCCGCTACCGGCATACTCGAGTACATGGCCGGTGCCACCGGCGGCGCCGATGTGGGCGATGATCGCGAGGATCACGTCCTTGCCGGTTATGCCGAAGCCGAGCTGGCCCTCGATGTTCACGCGCATGGCCTTGGGCTTGCGCTGCCAGAGCGTCTGCGTGGCGAGCACGTGCGTGACTTCGGACGAGCCGATGCCAAAGGCTAGGCAGCCGAGCGCACCGTGGGTCGACGTGTGGCTGTCGCCGCAGACGAGCGTGATGCCGGGGAGCGTGATGCCCTGCTCGGGGCCGACGACGTGGACGATGCCCTGGCGGCGATCGCCGATGTCGAAAATCGTCACGCCGGTCGCTGCGGCGTGCTCGGTGAGCCCGACGACCATGCGTTTGTGGTTCGGGTCCGCGATCGTGGATTTGTCGCGGGTATTGGTCGGCATGTAGTGGTCGGGAGTCGCGTAGGCGCGATCCGGGCGGCGCAGCTTCATGCCGTTGGCGGCAAGTCGCTGGAAGGCATTGTACGAGCCGTCGTGAATGAGATGGCGGTCGATGTAGAGGAGCGTATAGCCGTCCGGCCGGTCGACGACGACGTGGCGCCGCCAGATCTTCTCGAACATGGTCGCAGGTTGTGCGGCCTTTGCCTCAGCCATGCAGCGCTCCTCCGTGCGGTCGCACATTCAGGCCGAGAGCGGCCGCGTGCGTACTTTAGTGTTGTTCTATTTGATGGCACGGTGAGGTGCGGGCGTCCAGCCGCGCCGAGCGCGGGAACGCTATGCGCTGAGGGCTCGCGCCGAGGGCAGGCCGTTCAATCGACTGCGAAAATCTTCAGGTCCGAGAAGTGTAGCGCGGTTTCGGCGGCGGCGACCAGCGTCACAAAACGCGCCGGCGATGGCGGAATGTTGACCTCGCACTCCCGGGCGGCTCCGGAAAGAAAGTCTACCGGTGTGTGGAGATGGAATACGCTTTGGCGGTCCGGGGTGTCCCCCGTCGACAGGATGGCAAACAGGTTCTTCGCCCTGTCGAAGCACGCGTCGGTTCTGTTGGCGATGCGTATCCTGCTGATGTCGTGCACGCGGCCAAGGTCGATCTGGATGAATTGGTTCTGTCCAAAGCCCGTGTGGAAGAAGAACGTATCGGACGGCTGGACGTGGCCTGTCGCGCTCATCTCGCCATAGCTGCTGCTCAGAGCGTATCGCCGCCCTCCCGCAACATCACGCGCGCGAACCTCGCCTTCGGGCTGCGCGGCCAAGGCTGCCGTCTTCTCCGTCAGTGTCTCAAGGCTACGAAGAATGAGATCGCCTTGATCGGCGGATAGGCTCGCAGGCTGTGAGGCCGCTACCTGCTCGAAGCCGTCCAGGCGATCTTCCATCATCTTGAGCTTGGATTCGAGCGGCCTGCCGCCTTCGAGCCATTCCTCGCCGAGGAAGAGCGGCGGCTTGTTTGGGACGTTCTGGCTGACGTCCAGGGGGTGAGGGAGCAAGGGTGCGTACGTAGGCGCCGTCACGCGATCCTTCCGTATGTATGTCAGCTCGAGCACGTTCGGAATGCGGATGCTGGTACCGGGAATGGCGAAGTCGCCGCAACAGTTGTTCGGGTGCGCGTGGGCGACCGAGTAGAAGCTGGCTAGTCTCTTGAAGGTCGGCGCGAGGACATTGCGCAGGACGAGCTCACTCTTGATGTATTCAAGGCCATGGACCTCCAGGATGATGATCCTGAAGCGCGAGAGCGCGGCCTCCGATACGGACAGCAGGTTTCTATATTCGGCGCCCTCGATATCCATCTGCAGGAGCAGGTCGCCGCTCGGCGCGTATTCGCTGATCCAGTCGTCGAAGCTTATGTTGTCGCCCTCCGTTTTGACGTCGAGCCACTTCTTCTGGAAGGTCTGGCGGCCTTCCTTGAGGGGCGTTCGGAAGTTCTGCACGTCGCTGGAGTAGTCGCACATGTGGCAGTCGATGCCGTACGTGTCGACCAGCGTGTCCTCGAAATGCTTGAAGTTGTTCACGCCCGGCGAGAAGCAGGCTGTGATGCCGCTGAGGTCCTCGGGCACGAGGTACGATCCGTCGCAATTCTCTCCGATGCGCATGAGCGGATGCGACGACGGCTTCGGCTTCAGAAGCTCGAAGACCTCCTGCATTTCCTCGAGAGAGGACGGCGCGGCGAGATCGCCATTGAGGCTTATGCCCAGGAAGTTTATGGCGCCGCTCATCTCGTGCCCCGCGTCTCGTGTCCGGACTCTTTGCCACACTGATTCGCCGCCGAGACTAGCCAGCCTTGCAGGTGCGAAGCCTGTGGCGCGACTTCAGCGGCGGAAGAGACGTCCGAAGCGGCTTCTGGAGGGTTTGGGTTCGTCTGGCGTAGGGGGGCTCTCGGGCTTTTCCGGGCTCTCTCGCCGCTCCGGGCTTTCCTCGGGCGGGGCCGCAGGGGGCTCGGGGGCCGAGACATGGCCCATAAAGGCAGGAATGGAGTTGAACAGGCCGAGCACGGAGTCTCCAGCGCCCTCCGTAAGATGCTTGAGCGTCTTGTTGAAGGGAAATACGGCGAGATCGCCGTCGAGCACAACGGCCCAGCCGTGCTCGGTGTCCTGCCAGGTGCCGCCGTAGGTCTCGATGATGCAGGTGCCGAGATAGGAGCCGAGATTGTCGCAAAGCTCTTCCGTGGCTTTGACATCGCCCTTCTCGACGAGCCCTTGGATGTAGCCATCGAGCCAGCGCACGCCCGCAGCGTCAAAGCCGATGTGGGGATCGAACTCGTTGCGCGCCACCGCCAGGACCATCTCGGCATTGGCGCGGATCATCTCCTGTGGCGAGAGGTCCTCGTTCATGGCTTCCTGTGGGCGCTCCCCCTTCGCCCGCCGCAGCCGGCGGTGCGTACCGAGAGCACTATAGAGTGGGCCTCACGCGATGGTACCCATTGGCCGGAGCCGGGTTAACGATGCGCCGCCGACCGTGCACCCGGATCGCAGGCCCGGCCCGCACGCCTGGACGGTGACATGTCCGGACGTTTGATCTAGCTTTTCTGCCGTTTCAAGAATATGACGCCGACGGGGAAAGGAAACGCGCCGTGCAACGATTGAAGGGGAAGATCGCCTGGGTCACGGGCGCGGGAACGGGCATCGGCGAGGCGGGCGCAGTCGGGCTCGCGAACGAGGGCGCGCACGTCATTCTGAGCGGGCGTCGCGCGGCGCCGCTCGAGACGGTCGCCAAAAGCATCAATGCGGCGGGAGGGTCGGCCGAATCCATCGCCGTCGATCTCACGAAAGCTTCTGCGGTCGAGAAGGTGGCCGCGGATATAAAGGCCAGGCATGGTCGTATCGACATCGTCGTCAACAATGCGGGCGTCAACATCCCAGACCGCACGTGGCAACGCCTTTCGTCCGATGGCATCGACACGCTCATCCAGGGCAACCTGTCGAGCGCGGCCTACGTCGCCCGCGCTGTGATCCCGACCATGCGCGAGCAGAAGGACGGCCTCATAATTCATACGTCCTCGATGGCCGGCCGCTTCGTCAGTCCGGTCGCGGGGCCGCTTTATACGGCGACGAAGCATGGCGTCGTAGCCATGAGCCATTCGATCAATCTCGAAGAGTGCCAGAACGGCATCCGCTCGACGGTTGTGTGCCCTGGTGAGGTCGCGACGCCGATCATGGAGCAGCGCGATCCGCCTGAACTGCCTGAAACGCTCGCGCGCATGCTGCAGCCCGCGGATCTCGGCAATCTCATCGTATATCTCGCGACGCAGCCGCCGCACGTTTGCATCAACGAGGTTCTGATCACGCCGACGCACAACCGCGGCTACATCGGCCAGATGCGCGCACGCCAGCAGCAGCAGGAAGCCGCGCGGAAGAAGTAGCGCAGAGCGGATTTAGAAGCCGAGGCTGCCGCCGGGCTTGCTCCGGCGGCGCCATTACGTAGGGCGCCCTGTGTGCGCCCGGAAGGAGCAGACCAGAATGTCGAACGATAAGCTCGATGCGGATGTGATTGTCGTCGGGGCCGGCAATGCCGCGGCATCGGCCGCGCTGGCGGCGCGTGACGCTGGGGCACGCGTGATCATGCTCGAAGCTGCGACCATCGAGGAGCGTGGTGGCAACTCGACGTACACCGCAGGCGCGACGCGGCTCGTCTACAACGGCGTCGAGGACGTGACCTCGCTTGTCGATCTCTCCGAGGCCGAGCTCGCGACCATGGACTTCGGCACGTACACCGAGGAGCAGTACTTCGACGACATGTACCGCATGACGCGGTACCGCACCGATCCGGAGCTCTGCGACATCCTCGTGCACAACAGCCTCCCCACCTGGCAGTGGCTCAGGAAGCAGGGCGTGAAGTTCCAGACCTCGCAGGGCCGTCAGGCGTTCAAGGTCGACGGCAAGTTCAAGTTCTGGGGCGGTCTGTGCGTCGAGATCTGGGGCGGCGGTCCCGGCCTCGTCGATATGGAGCACGACATCTGCCAGAAGAAGGGCATCGACATCCGCTACGAGACGGCGGGTGTGTCGCTGCTGACGGACGATGCAGGTCGCGTGACGGGCGTGAAGGTGCGCCACAAGGGCCGCACGACCGATCTACGCGCAGGCGCAGTGGTGCTTGCATGCGGCGGCTTCGAGTCGAACGCCGAGATGCGCGCCCGTTACATGGGACCGGGCTGGGAGCTCGCGAAGGTGCGCGGCACCCGCTACAACACCGGCGGCGGCATCAAGATGGCGCTCGATATCGGCGCTATGCCCTGGGGACACTGGTCGAGCGGCCACGCCGTAGGCTGGGACTACAACGCACCGCCCTTCGGCGATCTCTCTGTCGGCGACAATTTCCAGAAGCACTCCTATCCGCTCGGCATTATGGTCAATGCGCGCGGCGAGCGTTTCGTCGATGAAGGCTTCGACTTCCGTAACTATACATACGCGCGCTACGGCCATGTCATCAAAGACCAGCCGGACATGATGGCGTGGCAGATCTTCGACAAGAAGGTGCTGCATCTCCTGCGTGACGAGTACCGCATCCGCCGTGTGACCAAGGTGTCGGCCGATACGCTTGAGCATCTCGTCAAGAAACTCGAGGGCGTCGATGCCGAGAAGTGTCTCGCGGAGCTGAAGGCGTACAACGCGGCTGTCATGACGGACGTGCCGTTCAATCCGGCGGTGAAGGACGGGCGCGGGACGCGCGGCCTGAAGGTCGCGAAGTCGAACTGGGCCAACGTGCTCGATACACCGCCCTACGAGGCCTATCAGGTGACCTGCGGGCTCACCTTCACGTTCGGCGGCCTGAAGATCTCGACGGGCTGCGAGGTCGAGGACACGGCAGGCCAGGCGATCCCCGGCCTCTATGCGGCGGGCGAACTGGTCGGCGGCCTCTTCTATCACAACTACCCGGGTGGCACTGGTCTCACGTCCGGCGCGGTCTTCGGCAAGATCGCGGGCGAAGGCGCAGCAGGATTTGCGCTCGGCGAAGGGCAGCGAGGAAGCTGACAGCGGCGCGTGCTCTCCCCTCTCCGTTCGCGGGAGGGGGAGCCGCATTCAAAAAAGCCCGTCAAAGCCCTTGCATCGCTCCTGCATGCAGCCGAGCCAGCGCGTTCGCGTGATGTCGCGCGGGCAATCGCTGGCCTTTGTGGTCCACGAGCAGCCAATGAAACGGCAGGCGGCCATGATGCAATGGTCGATGGTGCAATCGCCGCCGAGATTGTCGAGATCGAATTTGCAATCGACGAACTCGCAGTCGACGAACGTACAGCCACGGAATGACGTGCCGAGAAAGCGGCATGCCTCGAAGCGCGTATTGGACACCAGGGCGTGGTTGAATAGAACCCAATAAAACTCGGTGCTCGTGATGGCACACCCTTCAATAATACCGTCGATGCTCAGTCCTTCGAAATCGAGCGCGTCGAGTGTCGAGCGGCGGATGACGCAGTCGCGCCAGTCCTCCGACCGGGGCGGAGGATGGTCTTCATTGAAGAGCGCGTCCTGGATCAGCATTCCATCCCGCGGTCGGCAAATTCCAAATCACAAAAGCGGGTGGGTTCGGGAGGGTGTCCCTCCCGATTGGGGCCAGGGGCGAAAGCCCCGTCGCGCCATCGGCTCGATCTCTTACATCGAGCCGGGGAAGCTGCCGCCGTCGAGGAGCAGGTTTTGGCCGGTGATGTAGCCTGCGTGCTTCGAGCAGAGGAACGCGGCTGCCGCGCCGAACTCCTCCGTATTGCCGAAGCGGCCGGCAGGATTTGTGGTCTTGCGTTCCTCCAGCGCCTGCTCGACCGAGACGCCCTTCATCTCTGCGTACTTCTTTGTCGAGCCGCGCAGGCGATCCGTGTCGAAGGGACCGGGCAGGATATTGTTGATCGTCACGTTCTTGCGAACGGCCTTGCGTGCGATGACCGCGATGGCACCGGTAAGGCCCGTACGGGCGCCGTTGGAGAGCTCGAGCGAGGCGATCGGCGCCTTCACGGACTGCGAGGTAATGTTGACGATGCGGCCGAAGCCGCGATCCATCATGCCGTAGACGGTGGCTTTGATCAGCGCGATCGGCGTGATCATGTTCCACTCGACGGCCTTGCGCCAGTCATCGAGCGTGAAGTCCTTGAAATCGCCCGGCGGCGGGCCGCCCGCATTGTTGATCAGGATGTCGGGGTTCGGGCAAGCGGCGAGCACCGCCTTGCGGCCTTCCTCGGTAGTGATGTCGCCCGCGATCGCTGTGACCTTGACGCCCGTCGCCTTGCTGATCTCGTCGGCGGCGGCCTCGATATCGGCCTTGGTGCGAGCCGTGATGAAGAGGTTCACGCCCTCCTGCGCGAGTGCCAGCGCCGTGCCCTTTCCGAGGCCCTTCGAGGCCGCGCAGACAATGGCCGTCCTGCCCTTGATGCCGAGATCCATGGCGTCACTCCTCTGTGCTCTTGGTCGAGATCTGCAGTCCCAGCTGCGGTGATACCGCATGTCCAGGATGCCGCATAGCGCCGCCTCACACGGGCGTTTGGCCGGAAGTTTGACAAAAGCGAACGTCATACTAGGTTCAGTCTGTGATGATCCGTGTTTGGAGCAATTGGTTGAATGAACTCGCGTGATGTTGTTGCTGCGGCGCTGGAAGTATGGAGAGCCCAGGATGTGGAGTCCACGTTTGCGTACGTGGCCGAGGACGTTGTGTATGCGCTGCATTTCGATGAGGAGTTGGCCCCATTTGCGGGGGTTGCTCACGGGCGGGAGGCGATGAAGGCCGCCTTCTATGAACTCATCAAGGCGTTCGACTATTTGGAGTACGAGCCCGTCATCATGGATGTGCAGGGCGCGATTGTACGCGTCCAAACCCGCCACAGATATCTCCATCGTCGCACGGGGGAGGAGATCGCGGGCACGTTTCGGACCATTTTCACGGTTCGGGATGGCCTGATCGTTCGCTGCGAGGAATACGTCGATCGCGGCAAGGTCGAGGCATTCATGCGTCTCACCCGGCAACGTGAAGCCGAGAACGACATCGTGCTGCCGCCGGAAATCCCGAAACGTATTGCGAAGACGGGTGCCGGACGGCCGCTCCAGGTGAGCTCCAAGATGCCCGACGAGGAGGATTGCGAGTAGTAGGCTATTGTATTGCGGAGATTTTGAATGAATGCGCGATCTGTTATTGAAGCGGTTATCAAGGCCTGGAGTGCCCAGGATGTGGAGACGACAATTTCGCGCTGTAGTGACGATGTCGTCTATGCGCTGCACATCTCGGAGCAGGCAGTGCCCTTCGCTGGTGCCTCGGAGGGCAAGGACGCCGTCCGCGCCACGCTCCACATGATGCTGGAGATGTTCGACTATCTGAGGTTCGACCAGCGGATCGTCGGCTTCAGCGGCGAGGTCGTGCGCGTGCAGACCCAATTCAAGCTGCACCATCGGCGAACGGGCGAGAACCTCGAAGGTTCGATGCGAACCATCTTCACGGTGAAGGACGGCCTGATGACCCGATGCGACGAGTATCTCGACGAAGGGCTCGTCGAGACATTCATGCGGCTCGTGCGTCAGCGCGAGGCGGCGAACGATATCGTAGCGCCGCCACGTATCAGCGGGCCGCCCGCATCTCCGAAGGCGCCGGAATCGACGCTCGAACCGAAGGTTTGTGACAAGGCATGTGACAAGCCTTAAGCGGAAAGGAGTCTGTCTGCCGACACTGCGGCGGCAGGATGCCGACTTGACGGCCTGCTAGGGCACCCACGATATCGTCCGTGCGCCGGCCTGCTGCCGGTGACGATCCGCTGAGGGGCCGCTCATGTCATCACACGCCAGCGCGACACCGCCGCCGCTCCAGATGCTGCCGTCCGGCTGGGTAGCCGAGGTCGTGACCTATCTCGAGATGCACGCGCCGCCGCTGTTGCGTGCTGATACTGCTGCAGGGCTTTCGCTGAAGCGGATGCCAGCCGATGTCGCGGAGTTCCTCCGCCTCTTCCGCATGGTCGGCGAGCCGTGGCTTTGGGGCTCCCAGCTTCGCCGCAGTGCCGCGGATCTGGGCGCTTTGCTCTCGTCGGAGGCCATGGAGACCTACACGCTCTGCGCCGGCACTGACGAGATTGGGCTACTGCAACTAGATTTCCGCGCCGAGGCCGAGTGCGAGCTCGCCTTTTTCGGGGTGGTGCCGGAGGCGATAGGGGTCGGCGCGGGCCGGTTCCTGATGAACAGAGCCATCGAGCGGGCGTGGGGCAGGACGCCACGAATTTCCCGCTTCTGGGTTCACACGTGCACCAATGATCACCCTGATGCGCTTGCGTTCTATATCCGCTCCGGCTTTGTTCCGTACGCGCGTGGGATCGAATGTTACCGCGATCCGCGTCTCGAGGGGCTGCTGCCAAAACAGGCAGCGCCACAGATCCCAATTATTTGATTTCGCATAACTATAGCGGCCATGCGATAGCGCTCGGCCGCCACGTCTGCGAGGCGCCCGATATCGTGCTTTCGGCGTCTTGCACCTTCACGACTGCGACGACGAAGCGGTTGATAATTGGGCGGATTATTGTACGTTCAATTTTGGGGGGAAGGCACGTGGGGACGAGATTATGAGCAGCCGTGAGGTTGTTGAGGCCTTCCTTGCATTCAGGGTAGCTCAGGACGTCGAGAGAGCGTGTGCGCTTCTGCACGATAGCATCGTCTATAAGATACACGCCGCGACAAGCAATCTCCCCTTCGGTGGTGAACGGTACGGCGTCGATGCCTGCAGGGACGTGCTGTTCTCCATACTCGAGGATTTCGACTATCTGGCCTACGAGCCCACTATTCTCAGCGCGCGAGGGCGCACGGTGAGAACACAGGTGCGCTTCAAGTACCGGCACAGGCTCACGGGCGGTATCCTCGAAGGCACGCGTCGCCTCGTCTTCAAAGTGAAGGGCGGGCTCATCGTCCGCATCGACGGCTACCACGATGCGAAACTTGTCGAGGCCTTCATGAAACTGACGAAGTACCGTCTCGCGAACAATATGCTTGCGGAGACGCCAGTGCTGCCGAAGCGCGTGACGCAAGGCTTGACCTAGAACTCGGCCTAGAAAAAGAATGCTTACTCCTGCTGCACGTCGGCAGGGCGGCGGAAGGCCGGGGGGGGACGGGGAATGGACAGTAGGTCGGTTGTTGCCTCGTTTTTCGCCTGCTGGAGTGTGCAGGATCTCGAGATGGCAGTGGCACACGTCCATCCCGAGGTCATCTATACAATTCACAATGGGCGCGACGCCTCTCCGCTCGCCGGCAACTACCGTGGCCCAGATGGGTGCCGCGACCTCGGGTATGCGATGCTCGCTGTGTTCGATTACCTTCACTACGAGCCTACGATCGTCGGCGTCGAGAACCATATCGTCCGTGCCCAGGTGAATTTTCGCTATCGGCATCGCGAGACCGGCAACATCATCGAAGGCTCGCGGCGGCTCGTCTTCGAGATCAAGGATGACCTCATCTACCGGCTCGACAGCTGCGAGGACACGCTTCGTCTCGAGGCTTTCATGCGCATGAGCCGCGAGGTGCCGCCGACCGGCAACCTACTCGAGCAATTCGATCTCGAAATCGGCCGTCAGAAGTCCGGCGCGGGCGCTTAAGCCGCGCCTATTTGCACCTCACGAGCCTGCGCGAGCCGTAGCGATCGGCGAGCGTCAGGCTATTGCCCTCGACGGAAATGTTGAACGTGTGCGACTGGCGGTCGCCCTCCACACGACATCGCGCTTCGATCTGCCACGATGAGGCGGCCGTCTTGCGCACCCTGCTGAATGTGCAGTGCGCCTCGTGCTGATCATAACGGCTGCGCCCGAGCACGAGCGGCGCATTCTGCCGGCTCTGGTCGACCCGGCATTGCGCCGCGTTCGTGCCCCACGTGCCGACATAGGCCTGCGCGGAGACGGAGCCAGTGCCGAGAGCGAAGTAGATGGTGACTGCAGCGGCAATCGAAGCCCGTTGAATACGCATGGAAGTCCCTAGCTGGAGGCGATCTCGTCGTAGCCTCTTCCGAGGAACTGAATGAGGCAGAACCCGTGGCCGAACGGATCGGCAAGATGGGCAATCCGGCCCCAGGAATGCGACTCCGCCGGATCATCGATCGTCGCGCCCGCAGCGACCGCTTTCGCGACGACCGCATCGACATCATCGACAACGAAGTCGAGATGCACGGGCGTCCAGTGCCGCGTGTAGCGCCGCGCCTCGCCGGTCGTGGAGCTGGCGACCGTCCCCGCTTTCTTCACCAGCAGGTAGAACGGCGCCGCGCCGCCGATCAGCTCGACGCCGCCATCGCCGAACCGCCGCCCGACCTTCAGATCGAGCAGCGTCGTGTAGAACGCAGTCGCACGCGCGAGATCGTCGACGTCGATGTTGATGAGAATGCCTGGAGTGCTCATGGACTGATGTGATTCCCGCTGAGGTCGGCCCGGTGGGACGGTAGCATAGTGTGCGAGTGGCGGCAGTGGTCTGCGGGCATCCGTCAGTCGCGTCTTCGACGCGAGTGGGCTGCCGCCCACGCCCGCTCGGGGAGACCCCGAACCCCCTCCTTTTTTAGACTTGGAGTTTGCGGAGCGCTCGGGAGCTAACGCCCCTTGGCGTAGCGCTTGAGGCGCTCGTCGAGCGTGCCCGTGTGCAGCTCGAACATGTGATTGTCGTCGTCGTAGAAGTAGATCGACTGCCCTTCGCCCGGCACGCGCGAGCGCCCCTCGCGGACTTCGAGGTGAAGTTGGCGGACGCGCTGCAGGTACGTCTCGTAGTCGGCGTCGGCAATCTTGAAGGCGACGTGATTATACGTGCGCGTCGGCAGCGGCTCGCCTTCCATGGTGGCAATCCAGATCGGATCGGCGTCATCGCCGACGAGGAAGAAGCGTTCCTTCGAGAGCGAGAACGTCTGCTCGCCGCTGTCGTAGACCTTCCGCGCATCGAGCACGGTCGTGAGGATCGCTTCCATGCGATCGAGATCGCGAACGATGAACGTCATATGGCTGAGGCCCTGAACCACGCGGCTCTCCGATCTGCTGATGGTGTCGGAGCGCAGTTTATCAGCGGCTTGGGCGAAGTTGGGGCTCCGACGCCCGTTTCAGCGGTCTCCAACTCATAAAGGCGGGATGGTCCGGAAGGGTGTCCCTTCCGGCAGGGGTTCGGGGACTGGTCCCCGTCGCGCCGCAGGCGCGATCGACGCTCTCCTCTGTGACACAGCCGAGCGCCCGACAACTCCCCCACGCCTTGTGCGGTCGGCGTGCGTGCGCGCGCCGCGCTTCAGCGCCAAGCCTCTGGCTTGGACCGCACGCGGCGTGGGGGAGGGGTTAGGCAATTGGGTTCATCGAGCGGCCGTACTTGTCGAACAGTGTGTGGCAGCTACTATTGAAGTCGACTTTCGCTGGCGGGGATTGGGAGTTCTCTTGCTGGCCGAACAATTGTTGAAGTTCACGCTCAATGGTAGCCGCGTTGGGCGGTGAGAGGCCACGGCCTGACGCGAGTATGCGGCTGACCCGGGTCGGTCGGTCAGGCTTCAATAAATCCATGTTCTGCCGGTGAAACCCAAAGCCTAGGAAAATGATCGTCACTGCGTCTGCCATGACATCTTTGATGGTGGCTATGGCGGCATGATCGCTGATCTGCTCAGTAAAAGTATTGATGTTCCTGCTAAGGGCGAAGGACCGCGAGAGCTGGCCAGTGTCGCCAAATGCAACATCGTGCAACGGCGCTACTTGTCCGTAAGGACGAACAATGGCTAGTCGCGAGATGAGTTCACGACTGGTTTCGAGACTAGTCGCATACCTTGCTGTCAGCCAGTGGCCGAGAAACTCTTCAATGCACCGATCATAGTTGAAGCATACGATCGTAAGATTCTCGAAGAGTCTGTCCAACTCATCAACGGCAACTTGGGCAACTACCATCTTCCCAAAAGCGGGATACCATTTGTCATGAAGCCGAGAGAGAGGGCCGGACGCACTGGGAGGGGACTGTCTTGTGGACAGCAAACTGTCGCGCTCGGCATTGAGGATCGTGTGAATGATTGCGGCCTTCGCGACAGCGGCGATCCGTTTGTTATTTCGAAACGTGTCAACGAAATCATCAATTGAATCGGCGGTTTGAAGCCCCTGTGCAATGATGCGCGACGCTTCTAAGTGGGCCGCAAGATCATTACTCTCGTGACAGTGAGCTTCGAGAGCCTCCGCAAACGTCCTGTGTTCTTCCCCTATCAACGCCCAATCACTTGGAATGCTAAGCAAAGCCGATATTCGAGGAGCCAATACCTTGCCGGTTGGCAAATTGGCTTCCGCGCTCGCTCCAGCCCCTACAACAAAAACGGTCTTCTGATGAAACATTGCAGCCTCCCCCCAATTGTCGTTGGTGATGAAAGCCAAGAGCCGCGAAAAACAAGCGAAAACTATAAACTTTGGATGACGGCAGTGCACATTTCAGGAGGCGGGCGTGATCACTCCGCCGCCTGCCGCCGCGCCCCTGTCTTACCCTTCGAGCGGCGGGCGAGCAGCTCCTTCAGGAACTGCCCCGTGTAGCTCTCCTTGACGCGCGCGACGTCCTCGGGCGTGCCTTCGGCGACGATCTCGCCACCGCCGTCGCCGCCTTCGGGGCCGAGGTCGATCACCCAGTCGGCCGTCTTGATGACTTCCAGATTGTGCTCGATGACGGCGAGCGTATTGCCCGCGTCGGCCAGCTGGTGCAGCACCTCGAGCAGTTTCGCCACATCGTGGAAGTGCAGGCCGGTCGTCGGCTCGTCGAGAATGTAGAGCGTGCGGCCGGTCGCGCGGCGTGACAGCTCCTTCGCGAGCTTGATGCGCTGGGCTTCGCCGCCCGAGAGCGTCGTCGCCTGCTGGCCGATCTTGATGTAGCCGAGGCCAACGCGGAAAAGCGTTTCGAGCTTGTCGCGGATGGCCGGCACGGCCTTGAAGAAGCCGACGCCTTCCTCGACGGTCATGTCGAGCACGTCCGCGATGGACTTCTCGCGGAAGTGAATTTCCAGCGTCTCGCGATTGTAGCGCTTGCCCTTGCACTGGTCGCACGTGACGTAGACGTCCGGCAGGAAGTGCATCTCGATCTTGATCACGCCATCGCCCTGGCAGGCTTCGCAGCGCCCGCCCTTGACGTTGAACGAGAAGCGCCCCGGGCCATAGCCGCGCGCCTTGGCCTCTGGCAGGTTCGCGAACCACTCGCGGATGGGCGTGAAGGCGCCCGTGTACGTCGCGGGATTCGAGCGCGGCGTGCGCCCGATCGGCGACTGGTCGATATCGATGACCTTGTCGAGCAACTCGAGGCCTTCGATGCGATCGTGCGCGCCCGGTGCCTCGCGCGCGCCATTGAGCTTGCGCGCCGCGGCCTTGTAGACCGTGTCGATGAGGAAGGTCGACTTGCCGCCGCCCGAGACGCCAGTAACGCACGTCAGCACGCCGAGCGGAATTTCGGCGGTGACGTCCTTCAGGTTGTTCGCGCGCGCCCGCACGACCTTGAGCTTGCGCTTGGGATCGATCTTGCGCCGCTGCGCCGGCATCGCGATCTCGCGGGCGCCCGTGAGGTATTCCGCCGTGAGGCTGCCCGGCGTCGCCATGACTTCGGCGGGCGTGCCGTGCGCGATGATCTGTCCGCCGTGCACGCCGGCGCCCGGGCCGATGTCGACGACGTAATCCGCGTGCAGGATCGCATCCTCGTCGTGCTCGACGACGAGCACGGTATTGCCGAGGTCGCGCAGGCGCTTCAGCGTTTCGAGCAGGCGCGCGTTGTCGCGCTGATGCAAGCCGATGGACGGCTCGTCGAGCACGTAGAGCACGCCGGTCAAGCCCGAGCCGATCTGCGAAGCGAGACGAATGCGCTGGCTCTCGCCTCCCGAGAGCGAGCCCGAGCCGCGCGCGAGCGTGAGATAATCGAGCCCCACGTCATTCAGGAATTTCAGGCGGTCGCGGATTTCCTTGAGAATGCGTGTCGCGATTTCTGTCTGCTGAGGCGTGAATGTCTTCGGGACATCGGCGAACCAGTCGTTCGCGGTGCGAATGGAGAGCTCGGTCACCTCGCCGATATGCTTGCCGCCGACCTTTACCGCGAGCGCCTGCGGCTTCAAGCGATAGCCGCCGCACGCTTGGCACGGGTGCGAACCCTGGTAGCGCGACAGCTCCTCGCGTACCCAGTCGCTGTCCGTCTCGCGCCAGCGCCGCTCGATATTCGGGATCACGCCTTCGAAGGCCTTCACGGTCTTGTACGTGCGTAGCCCATCCTCGTACGTGAAGGTGATCTCCTCGCCGTCCGAGCCGAACAGGATCGCGTCCTGGATCTTGCGCGGCAGTTTCTCCCACGGCGTCGCGAGGTCGAACTTGTAGTGCTTGGCGAGCGCGCGCTGCGTCTGCTCGTAGTAGGGCGACGTGCTGCCGCTGCGCGCCCACGGCCAGATGGCGCCATCGCCGACCGAGATGGAGCGATCCGGCACGACCAGATCGGGCTCAAACTTGAGTTCCGTGCCGAGGCCATCGCAGGTCGGGCAGGCGCCGGCCGGTGCGTTGAACGAGAAGAGCCGCGGCTCGATCTCCTCGATCGTGAAGCCGGATACGGGACAGGCGAAGCGCTGCGAGAAGACCGTACGCTCGTGCGTATCGTTCTTGGACTTGTTGGCGCCCTCTGTTTCGGATTTCGGCAGCGGCTTGTCCGCGAACTCGATGAGCGCGATGCCGTCGGCGAGTGCGAGCGCCGTCTCGAAGCTATCCGCGAGGCGCGTCGCGATATCTCTGCGCACGACGAGCCGGTCGATCACGACGTCGATGTCGTGCTTGTATTTCTTGTCGAGCTTCGGCGCGTCCGCGATCTCGTAGAACGTGCCGTTGATCTTCACGCGCTGGAAGCCGCGCTTCTGCCACTCGGCCAGCTCCTTGCGGAACTCGCCCTTCCTCCCGCGCACGACCGGCGCCAGCAGATAGAGCCGAGTGCCCTCGGCGAGCGCCATCACGCGATCGACCATCTGCGTGATCGTCTGGCTCTCGATGGGCAGGCCCGTTGCCGGCGAGTACGGCACGCCGACGCGCGCGAACAGCAGGCGCAGGTAGTCGTAGATCTCCGTCACCGTGCCGACCGTCGAGCGCGGATTGCGCGAGGTCGTCTTCTGCTCGATAGAGATGGCCGGCGAGAGCCCGTCGATGTGGTCCACATCCGGCTTCTGCATCATCTCGAGGAACTGGCGCGCGTAGGCCGAGAGGCTCTCGACATAGCGGCGCTGGCCCTCGGCATAGATCGTATCGAACGCCAGCGACGATTTTCCCGAGCCCGACAGCCCCGTGAACACGACCAGCGCATCCCGGGGGATCTCGAGGTCAACGTTCTTCAGGTTGTGCTCGCGCGCGCCGCGAACGTGGATCGTCTTCATCAGACTTGCCGTTGTTGCGACAGGCTGCCCAGCCTTGGACCCAGGAGACTTGGGCTCAAACGGGGATTTGACCGCCGCGGGGGCGGATTTGCGTGGTGACTTGCTCATGATGGGCTCGGCCGGGCGGTTAGGGGCGCCACTTTCCAGCCCGACCTTACTACGGACGGGGCGTCGCGGAGAACCCGTTCAGTACGATATCCGGGGACGATGTATTATGTCGCGAGATGGTGGTGCGCCCCATCCACACGGCACTGGCAGTAGATGTCCGGAAGTCCAGGATCGGGCTCTCGCGCCAACCTTTGGCGCCAGGCTCGCGTACCGCGATCCTGGCGACGTCGTTGTTGAACTCCGTTACGTACATGGAGCGCAGGCCGGCGAAGGGCCTTTCGGATATGGGTTTGTCCAGCGCGACTTCAAGCGTCTGCCGGTTCTGGTCGATATGCGCGAGGCGGATCGTCGCCGACCCGCCGAGCGCGAATTGCAGCGTGAACGTGCGCGCCTTGGGATCGAAGGCGATCTCCCTGATCCGCACGATAGGGCGCCCGTCCACCTCGATCGGCCCAATCAGCATGGACGAACCGAACGCCGTCGGCGCCATCCCGGCCGGCGCCATGGGCCGCATTCGCCAGTACCCGTCCTGCGGGTAGAAGACGAGCACCTCCTCGCCGCCCATGGGCCGGATCATCCACACCTGCACGAGGTGCAGACCCTTCTCCACGCGGTCGCCGATCCGCACGGTCGCCGTCGAGGGGCGCCAGAAAGTCGGCATGGTCCAGCCGACGAGCCAGATGTCCGGCTCCTCGTAGATGGTCTTGCGTGTCGGCACCTTCACGTCGCTCGTGTGCACGGGATCGCCGCTCATGTCGCAGTCCGTCCAGTCCGCCTCGAAGCTGTCGCGCTGGATGGACGTGATGTAGGCAGGATGCGCCGCCTCGATGCGGAAGCTGCGCACCGTGTCCGACGTGAAGTCGATCGAGATGTTGTCCTTCTCCGCGCACAGCACCGGCTCCGAGCCGTTGGTGACGGTCACGGCGAGATCGTCGTGGCTGCCGGCGCGTGCGAGAGTTGCGGTCATCAGGAACACCGTCAGCAGGAGGGACAGACGACCGGCGCGGACGAGCAGAGAAGGCATGGTTCGCGCCGGTTGGAGGGTGGCTCAGCGGAGGCGGGTCGCGCCTGCGGCGCGAGCAGGGGCTGGCCCCTGCAACCCCGACCGGGGAACACCCCCGGACCCCCGTCTTTTATAGGGTCAAGGGAGATGGGGCAAAGGGGGCAGCAAGGGCTGGTATGGGTCAGTCTCGACATTCGCAGGCCGCCGCCACAGACGTAGCAGTCCGCTGCTATTGGGAGTGACGATAGGCGCTGCCGCTCGTGGTCTGTGCTGGGACGACAACGTGGAGGGTCGTGCCGCGAGAGCCGGTACGCATTCGAAGCACGCCCCCGAACTGGTGAGCGCGCGCGGTCATGCCGCTAACCCCGCGTCCCGAGCCGAACTTTGCTCGTTCGTTGGGGGGCGTGTTTCCCCGGCCATCGTCCTTGACGATCAGGTGGACGCGATCCGCGACGCACCGGAAATCGAGATTTACGTGCGAGGCTCCAGCGTGGCGGTGGACGTTCGCCAACGCCTCTTGGGCAATGCGAAGAAACGTACGTTGCATTTCGAATGGCAGCCCGTCGAGAGTTGGGTTGAGACGCGCACGCACATCGATGTTCGTACGGTTGCTGAAGCCCGCCACGTAATCCTTGATCGTGGAATTCAAGCCCGCCGACCGCAGGGCGGGTGGATGCATCAGGTAGCTGAACGTACGTATTTCCTTCATGGCCTCTTGGAGGCTGGTCTTCATTTGGTCGAACTGTTTGCCCTCGCAGCCAGCCAACTCGGCTTGGCGCCTCAGGCACGTAAGCTCCAGGTTCGCGGCCACGAGAGGCTGCGCCGTCGAGTCGTGCAGCTCCTGCGCAAGGCGCTCTCGTTCCTCTTCCTGCACATTGACGAGGAGCTTCGACAGATCCTTCGTCTCCTGCTCCAATCTTTTGCGCTCGGTGATGTCGGCAATCACGCCCACTAGGCGCTGCCGCTCCTGAGCTGTCGGGGTATCCGATTTAGCATCGATCTGCAGCCAGCGATGCGACCCGTCCCACCACTTGATCCGGCAGACCGCATGAAGTGTGCCACCCGTGCGAAGTGCAGTCTGCAATTGGGCCTCAAACATTTCGACATCATCGGGGTGCAGGTAGTGACTGACGAACTGCTCGTTGTTCACAGGCCCGTCCGCGCGCGTGCGCCCAAATATCTCGTACATGCGGTCGTTTTCCCAGACCACATGGTCGGTCAGAGGATGCCACTCGAAGATCCCCAGGGCGGCTCCGCTCGTGGCAATGCGCAGCCGTTCCTCGCTTGCCCGGAGCTCGGCCTCGGCGTGTTTGCGCTCGGTGACGTCGAAGTTGATCCCGAAGATGCGGTTTGACCTGACATCGGCGTGCGCGCTGAGCCAGCGCTCGCCACCACTAGGCAAACGCAGACGGAACTCGTGCTGATAGGCCTCTTCATTCTCAGTCAGTTGCTTCTTCTTGATGTCGCTCGCCTGCAGGTCCTCGACGGGCACGCGCTTTCGCAGCTCATCGACGGAAACGATCCGCGTATCCTCAGGAAGCCCGAGCAGACGAGCTTCCTGAGCGTCGATGACAGCCTGGGTGCCGGCAAGATCGACCTCGAATGTTCCCATTCGCGCGGCATCCAGCGCGAGCCGCAGCCGCCGCTCGTTCTCCCTTAGAGCCTCCTCTACCTCAGCGACATGAGTGACATCGATTACCGTGCCGATCGAACGGACGGGCTGAGGGCCCTGAGGCGTATCGCGATACGTGCGCTTGCCCTCCAATGAGATCCAACGTACCGCTCCATCGCTGCGCTCAATGCGATGCAAGCTACTCCATCTTCCCCTCTCATTGGCATGAACGGCAGCTTCGGCGCGAGCAATAGCCGCGGCCCGATCGGGTCCGAAATAGAGGTGGGTAGCTTCTCGATAAGTCATCTCCGAGCCGACGGGCAATCCAAGGATGGCGCAGAGTTCCGGCGAGAACCGCGAAAGATCGCGATCGAAGTCGGTCTCATAGATACCAATGCCTCCGACCTGGATTGCAAGTCGCAGCAGCTCATCGCATTCGTCGATCCCACAAATTTGCCGCGAGCCTGCAGCGTCAGCCTCGAAGTTAGCGACACCACGCAGCAGTTGTCTCGAAATGTCGAGGTTGGATTGGACCATCTACTCCTCCGCTCTGCGAGCGGACAGCGCACTATGCGTACTCGCTCACGCCAAGAAAGTTCGGCCCCCAACGGGTAGGCAATCGTCTCGACGGCTTCTTGATCTCAAGCAATTTGTTGTAAGGGAGTATGCACATACGGACGGCAAACCGTGCTCTATATGCAGAGACTCAATACGAAATTGGTTAATGCCTCGCGGTATCTCGCCGCATCGAGCCGAGTGGCGTTCACGGTGCGCTTGCCTCGGACCATCCGACAAGCAGACTCACGCCCGCTCAGGCTCGAACAGCCCCGAATACTGCGGCCAGTACGCCCGGAGCAGCAGCAGGCTGCAGACGACGAGGATGGCTGCCATCGGCAGGCCTTGCGGGTTGAGAAAAAGGTGGAAGAGCACGATCACCGTGATGACCGGCAGGATCAGCGCAAAGCCGAAGGCCGGCGCGCGGTTCGTCAGCAGGCATAGCGCGCCGACGAGGTTGACCGTCTTCAGGAGCGGCCAGAAGAAGCCCGAGGCAATCAGCGCCCTTTCGAATTCTTCGCCGCGCGCTGACGTCGGCGGATGAATGATGCGGCCACCCGTGAAGATGAAATAGAAGCCATCGACAGCGCTCAGCAAGAACAGCGCGCCGAGGATCAGGCGCGGAAGCGTAATGCTCAAGTGCCGTGTCATGGCAGATCCGATCATTTGGGGAAGACGGAGGGTGATGTGGCGAGGCCCGAGCCCCAACGACAGCGCTCGGCCGCGTCAAAAGCCAGAGAAAGTCCCGCGTCGACAATGATTCCCGATGTCGCAGGCCTCCACCAAGCAAATCCGCTACGGCACGTTGAGCTGCCACGACACGCCGAAGCGGTCGTTGCACCAGGCAAAGCGGGTCGAGAAGCCGTAGTTGTTCGGCGGCATGAGCACCATGCCCTCCTCCGAGAGCGCCGCGAACGCGCGCTCGAACTCGGCCGCGTCCGTGCACTGCACGAAGAACGACGTCGAGGGCGTGAAGCTGAAGGCGTGCTGGACCGGGCTGTCCGACGCCATGATGGGCACGCCATTCAGCGTGAAGATTGCGTGGATGACGCTCCCCTCCTTGCCCGGCCCCTCGGGGCCGTACGTGTTCATCTGCAGGATCTGGGAGTTCGGAAATAGCGACGTGTAGAAGCGCATGGCCTCCTCCGCCCGGCCGGAGAACATGAGGAAGGTCGTGATCGATTGCGGCACGGGGCGGGGTCCTCCTCGGTGGGCGTTGGCGCGTGTTCGCGCGCGGTCATCTACGCCCTAGCGGGAGAAGGTTGAAGGAATGTGGCCGTCGGATTTCGCTCCGATCATGGTCCATGGCCATCTGCCCCACTTACGCGTGGCAATCCACTCGCTCTTAGTCATTCCCCCCGATTGTCCTGGCAGAGAGGACCGCCCATCGTGCAGCCTCATGCTGCTGGAGGCCTCTGTCGGAGTTTCCCATGGCCAGTAACGATGAAGTCGGAAGGTTTGCTGATGCCAGCCGCCTCCGGGACGCTGGAATGTGCGTAGGGGGTGCTGCTCTTTGCCTGGTCGCGGCAGGCACGGCCCTCGCCCAGGACACGCCCATGTCCATCATTGCGGCCCAGGTCCGGATGCAGGGCCATACGTGCAATGAGCCGCGCCGGGCAGAGCGGGATATGCTGGCATCGCGGCCCCACGAAGCGGTCTGGACGCTGACCTGCGAGAACGCCACGTACCGCGTGACGCTGGTGCCGGATATGGCCGCGCGGATCGAGGTCAAGAAGTAGCCCGACGCAGCAACGGCCACCCCTCGCGCTTGCGCCCTTAACCATCCGCCAATCCGTCGCACGCATCTGCAACAAATGAGATTGCGGGTGCGCGAGCTACCGCTTAAGAGCCGCCGAGAGAGGTCCGTGTGCGTCGGAGAGCGTCTCGCCTGGACTGACGACTCCCGTCGGGGAGGTCGCGGAGGAATACTTGGATAATCTGCCAGCGTTTCTGACCGGCGGCGGGTGGGCAGCGGCAGCAATCGCTGAATTCGACTGGGCCGGCTCGCCCCTCGGCCCAATGGATCGATGGCCACAGTCGCTCAAGACAGCGCTGAGCATGATGCTCATCTCTCGTTTCCCCAAGGCAATCGTTTGGGGCCCGCAGTTCATTACCTTCCACAACGATGCCTTCAAACCCATTCTCGGCGAAAAGCCGCCAGCCATCGGGCGGTCCTTCTGCGACGTCTGGCAGGAGGCTTGGCCTGAGCTGAAGCCCATGGTCGACAAGGCCTACGCCGGCGAAGCGACCTTCATCGAGAATTTCCCTCTTGTGATTAATCGGCATGGATATCCGGAGCAGGCCTACTTCACGTTCTGCTACAGCCCCATTCGCGCCGAGGAGGGTGAAGTCTGCGGTATGATGGACACCGTCATCGAGACGACGGATACCGTCCTGGCGCAGGAGCGGCTCAGCGTCGTGAATGCTGAGTTGGCGCATCGGATGCGTAACCTGTTGACGATGGTTTCGGCCGTTGCCTCGATGTCGCTGCGTCACGCGAGAGATATTGAGGATGCACGTGCGAGCATTGCGCAGCGCTTGTCCGCGTTGAGCCGTAACCAATCGCTCCTCCTCGCAGACGGGGAAGGCGAAGCGAGCATTCAGGAGCTGCTGGACCAGGCCCTGGCCCCGCACCCTCAGCTTCACGACCGGATGAAGATCTCGGGGCCGGATCTCCGCTTGAACTCGAAGCTGGCGATTGCCTTGGCACTGGCACTCAACGAGCTCATCACGAACGCTATCAAGTATGGCGCCCTGTCGCATCCCGATGGGGCGATCACCGTGACCTGGGATCCCGCAGTCTTCAGCTTCAGGTGGCAGGAGACAGGCATCTCGTACGCAGAGAAGCCGTCGCGCGAGGGTTTTGGTACCAGGGTGTTGATGCGGTTCGTCGCAACATCATTCAGCGGCGACGCGCGGAGGCATTTCGGGAATGATGGGTTCATCTACGAGCTTACGGCGCCGCCGCAGGTCGTCGGTACCTCCGCATAGGCCCCACATCGCTGCGTCGCCTACGCGCGCCGAAATTCAGTGGGCCCGACGATAAATGCGCGCTGCGCCTGGTATCTGCGCACCCGATGCGAGCCACTGATTGTAGGGCTGGAACTTCACCCCGAGCTTGTCGTAGTCGACGCGCAAGATGCCATCTGGATCGCGCACGACCGCTTCAGGCGCAATGCGCTGTACTTCCTGCGCCATGACGCCGACGTATGTCCGTGTGCCGCCGACGTAGGCAAAGCGATACCAGCCTATTCCGTTCTCGAGATGGCCGAGCAGTGCGATGTCGTGCTTGACCCGGATGTCGGAACGACGTCCGCCGCCGCCACCACGGCCGCCACCGCGACCTCCTCCTCCAAAGCTCCGGCCGCCACCGCCGCGAGGCGCAAAGCTCTGCTGACGGCTCACACGCGCAACGCTCCTCTGCCCGCCACCGCGCTGTGCTTGCGAAGCTCTCTGCTGCGGGCGCTGTGCAGAACGCTGCGGTGTTGAACGCCGAGCCTGCGCCTGCTTGCCTTGCGCTGGCCGCTTACCCTGAGCAGTCTTCTGTGCTGGTCGTTGCTTGGCACCAGCTTGCTTGCCGCCTCCCTTGGGGCCGCCGGCTTGCTTGCTGCCCGCTTTCGGACCTCCGGCCTGCTTTCCACCGCCCTTCGGCCCTCCAGCCTGCTTGCCACCAGCCTTTGGATTGACGACCTGCTTTCCATCGCGTCCGCGGCCATCGAGCCCCTTGCCTGGGGGGCGGGTGGCAGCCCCGGCGAACTGCTGTCTGACGTTCGGGTTGTTGTAGGCAACGCCTCGTCGGTGAGCGGGATTGTGCCGCCATTGCTCCACGCGGTTGCCCCGATTGATATCGATGTTGTTCTTGTTCCAGTTGATGTTGCCCCACCAGTGACCGCCATTGGCCCACCGCCACAGAGCGTAGCCGGCGCCGAAGGCAAGGCCGGTCCCGATGATGGCGCCAGGCAGATACCAGTCGTCGGGGTAGTAGTACGGGGGGTAGTCCGGATAGGGCCATGTACCGAAGACGATATTGGGATCGTAGAAGGGGACGAACACCGTGCCTGGATCCGTGGGCTCGATCGCCACGATCTGTCTGCCGCCGTCCTGCCTCACCGTTACGTTCTGCTCTTTGGTCGACTTCAACGTGTCCGACGCCTGTGCTTTCATGCGCAGACGCTGCACGGAGTCCATGACATCAGGCTCCTGAGCCAGGACGGCGTCGCCGAGCTTCTGGGTCCAATCGAGCCTCTTGCTCATCATCGCGAGCACGGACGGCGTCGCGATCAGCGACTTGACGCTTTCGTCCCAGGGCATCTTTTCCACCGCGGCTTTCAGGGCATCTCCCGTCAGACCCTTATTCGCCGCGGCCCAGCGTTCCGCTTCGACCACTTCGAGCGGATAGCCCGCCGCCATCATCACCTGGGCGAGCAGCGGATCGGGATAAAGCGCGATAGGTGCCACGAGGGCATCGAGTTCTCTGGACTTCAAGAGATTTTGGCTCGAGCTGTCCGCAGCGGGGGCAGGTTGCTGCGCCTCGGCACTGAGGGGCAGCAGCAGAAAAAACAGGAATGCCAGGTAACGCATAGCCCCCTCCTCATTTTCAAAGGCAGGCGGCACTGCTTCATGCCGCGCGCGACATCGGATGTTAGTCGCGCGCGGTGGGGCGCCCTTCAATCGGGGGAAACCCCAGGTCGAGAGCCGCGCACCCTCAGTGTTGATGCCGTGACGATGGATCGGTCGATGCTGCAATGCAGTCGTCCAATGCGGACCGTTCCGGTGGTGGCGTTCCCTGCAACGCTGCCCCTCAGTTCAATCCTTGAACTCGCCCCCCAGCCCGCATAGGGTCGCCTCCGGAAACGCCCGAAGCATTCAACAAATAAGCGGTCAACGCCTGCCAATGCCCTCTGACGAGCGGCGCATCTTTCCCCACCGCCGGGGCCTGATCATCGTCATGACGTTGGCGACGGCTTATGTCGCCAGCCACTTCTTCCGCGCGTCGAACGTCACCATCGGCCTCGATCTCATGCGCGACCTCGGCATCGGGCCGGAAGCGCTCGGCGGCCTCACAGGTGCGTTCTTCTTCGGCTTCGCGGCCATGCAGATCCCGTGCGGTTTCCTCTTCGACCGCTACGGACCGCGCCGCACGGTCACCGGGATGCTCATCCTCGCCACCATCGGCGGCATCGTCTTCACGCTGGCGCAGACGTGGCCGATCCTGCTCACCGGCCGCGTGCTCCTCGGCGCCGGCTTCGGCGTCATGCTCATCGGCAGTATGGTGGTGATCTCGCGCTGGTTCCCGCCAGATCGCTTTTCCACGATCACGGCACTGGTTCTCTCGATCGGACTCGTTGGCAATCTGATCGCAACGACGCCGCTCGCCTGGGGTACGCAAGCCGTCGGATGGCGCGCCGTCTTCGCTGTGGCCGTGGTCTTTTCCGCGCTGGCTACCATTGCCGTTTGGTTGATCGTGCGTGATGCCCCGCCAGGCCATCCCTTTCTGGATCGCACACCCGAGTCGCCGCGCCAGATGTTGCTGGGATTGGGCGAAATCCTTGCCAATCCCCGCCTGCGGCCGATTCTGGCGCTCAACTTTTGCCACTATGCCTGCACCTTCACCGTGCAAGGCCTGTGGGGCGGGCCGTACCTGCGCGAGGTGCATGGCCTGAGCCCCATCCAGGCCGGCAATGTCCTGTTCGCGGCTGTGATCGCTTATCAAGCGGGCATGCTTTCTTTCGGCCCGATGGATCGTCTGCTGGACACGCGCAAATGGATTGCCGTCGGCGGCACGCTCACGATGATCGCGCTTCTCGCGGTATTGGCAGCCGCGAATCAGCCGCCGGTCTGGGTGGCGGTTTTCGTCATCATTGCCGTCGGCTACTTCAGTGCCTGCAGCACCATGGTCATGACGCATGGCCGCAGCATCATCCCGGATCGGCTGATCGGCCGCGGCATGGCGACCATCAACACATCGGTGATGTTGGGCGTCGCCTGCATGCAAACCGTCTCGGGTGTTGTCGTTGGTGCATTCGAGCCGCTTGCCAGTGGTGCGCGCTCGGAGATGGCTTATCGAGCGCTGTTCGGTGTGCTTGCCGCCATTCTGGCCCTCGCCCTCGCCATCTACAGCCGCGCGCAGGACGTCAAGCCGAGCGACCAGATGCGCGAGAGCGCTCTAAATCGTAGCTGAGGTCTGCGCACTCACCTCAGGAATTCGGGCGAGATAAGGCTCGGCAGGAACAGCGACACCTTCGGCCAGATGATCACCAGCGCCAGCACCAGTAGCATCGGGATCAGCATGATGCTGGTGTCCCTGATCGCATCGCGAATGCGTATTCCAGCAATGGAGCAGGCGATCATCAGGCACAGCCCATATGGCGGGGTGACCAAGCCGAACGCCAACGACACTATGCCGATCATGGCAAAGTGCACCGGGTCCATCGCCACGGCCCGGGCCAGCGGCTCGAGGATCGGCGCGCAGATAATGATCGCTGGAATGGCGTCCAGGAAGCAGCCCACCACCAAGAATACAAAGGAGATGAAGAATCCCGTCGAGGCAAAGCCCATGCCCCACGACTGCACTCCCGTCAGTATCGCTTCTGGAATCTTATAGTACGCGAGTAACCATCCGAACGTGCTGGCGGTGCCGACGCAGAACAGAGCGATGCCAGCGAGCTTGCCGGTGTCGAGCAAGGCCCCGTAAAGCCCCTTCATGTCCATCTCGCGGTAAACCAGCAGCGATAGCACGCCAGCATATAACACCGCGATGCAAGCCGACTCCGTCGCCGTGAACCAGCCGAATATCTTGCCGCCGATGATGATGCCGGGCGTCATCAGCGCCGGGATCGCCACCCACGTGGCGCAGAACAACTCGCGCCAGGTCGAGCGCGGATAGGTGGGATAGCCGCGCGCCTTGGCGTAGGTGTGCACGGTCGCCATCTGCGCCAAGCCTATCAGCAGGCCCGGCAGGATGCCGGCCAGAAATAGCGCGCCTATCGACACAGTGAGAATGCCGCCCCACACGATCATCAAAATCGACGGCGGAATGATCACCGCCAGAACCGCCGACACGGCGGTGATCGCGACTGAGAACGAGAGGTCGTAGCCTTCCCTGGTCTGTGCCTCGATGAAGATCTTGGACTGGCTCGCCGCGTCCGCCGTCGACGAGCCGGAGATGCCGGCAAAGAAGATCGACAGCACCACGTTGATCTGCGCCAGGCTGCCGGGGAAATGCCCGACCATGGTGCGCGACAGCTTCATGAGGCGGTCGGTGGTGCCGCCGACGTTCATCAGGTTGGCGGTCAGCAGGAAGAATGGCACCGCCAACAGGATGAACGAGTTGTAGGCGTTGAAGGTCTCCTGCATCAGCGTCACCGTGTCGAGACGCGGCTCGATGATCAGGATCGGCAGGCAGGCGAGGCCGAGTGCGAACGCCACGGGCACGCGCAGGAACATCAGCAGGAAGAACACGCCGAACAGAATTAGAGCCGCCTGGCCCGGCGAGAGTACAGCCCCGGTCATGCCGTTCTCCCGAGCACGATCCTCAAATCATCTACGACGTGCTCGCCGAGGAACACCAGCCACGTCAGGCCCGTAAGCGGCCACGCCACGTGGATCAGCCACAGCGGCAGCTCCGCCAGCTCCGAGATGCGGTGCCAGGCGAACTTGGTGAACTCAATTCCCGCCCACACGAAAACCAGGGCGGCCACCAGCACGCCGAGCCGGCCCAGAAGGCGCACCAATGCTTCGCCGCGCGGCGGCAGTGTCGGCCATACGTCCACCTCGAAATGCGTCGACTCGCGCACCCCGATCATGGCGCCGATCATGATGGTCCAGATGAACAGGAAGCGCGCCATCTCCTCCGTCCAGATGTAGGAGGGGATCAGCGCCGTGTAACGCGAGAAGATCTGCAGGCTCACCGGGATCACCAGGATGGCGATCGAGGAGGCGAGCAGCCACGACAGCAGCGTGGCGTAGGCCTGCGTGAAGCGGCGCCAGATGCTCAGCCGTGCGGAGGGAGGCACGTCACTCATGTCGTCTCGCAGGTGTTGTGATTTGTGAGGAGACAAGGTGGCGGCGCCGAAGCGACCGCCACCAATCGCGCGAGCTACTGCATCGCGACGATCTTTTGGAAGATGCCGTCGGCGCCGATCTCCTTGGCGTAGGCCGCCATCACCGGGTCCACCAGCTTCTTCATCTCGTCGCGCCCCTTGAACGGGATGCGCTTCAGCTTGCCGGCCTTCTCGAGTGCCACCAACTTCTGCTCGTCCTCGGAGGACTCGATCTGCCGGCCATGGGCGCCAGCTTCCTTTCCGGCCTTGATTACCGCCGCCTGCAGGTCCTTCGGTAGGGTCTCGAAGATCTTGCCGGAGAAGCAGATCGGCCGGATGGTGATGGCGTGCTGCGTCATGGCGAGGTTCGGCGCGACCTCGTAGAACTTCATTGACTCCACGCCGGCCGCCTCGTTCTCGCCAGCCGAGATGACGTTGTTCTGGATGGCGTTGTAGACCTCGTTGTATGCGATCACCGTCGGCGCCATGCCCGCCGCCTGGAACGTCCGCGACCAGATCGGAGCGCCTTGCACGCGTACCTTGAGGTTCTTGATTTCTTCGAGTGAGCCGACGGGCTTGTTGACGAAAATGTTCCGGGTCCCACCGCCGGCGTAGCCGATCAGCATGACGTTGGCCTTCTGGGCGATCTCGTCGGCGATCGGTTTCAGGAGGTCGGCATCGAGCACCTTGTTCCAGTGCGTGAGATCCCGGAACAGGAATGGCGCGTCGATGAACGGAGCCGCGCGAGAGAAGGTCGACATGTGGGCCGGCGAGACGATGCCGTAGTCCACCGCTTTGCCCTGCGCCATGTACTCGAAGTACTGCTTCTCGAGGCCAAGCGACGAGTTCTTGTGCAGCACGAAATTTATTGGCTTGCCGTAATACTGCTTGACCAGTTCCTCGAATTTGACGAGCGCCTTGGTGAAGGCGTGATCGTCATTGAACTGGACGGCGCCGTTGAGTGTGAGCGGTGCCTGCGCGCGAACAATGGCCGGCATAGCGAGAGCGCCGGTCGCAGCAGCGCCGAGCCCCGCAAGAACAGTCCTGCGTGAATGCATTGCGTTTCCTCCATGCGCCGGCCTTGTTGAGCTCTGTTGGGTATTGGCTCTGTTCGGCAATAAGCCGGCGGCGCCTAACGATATAACAGCTCGCGAGGCGATGCCAGCACGCCGAGATCTTCGCTGCCCAATTGCCTTGCAGTGTGTCCAACATTTGAACTCGCCGCGCGTCCAAGGCGGCGTTAGATGAACTCTTATATAAGACTTGGCTCGCTCCGAAATGCAGTGATCGAGCGCACGAGCATCTGCAGCGGCGACGCAGCAGATCAGGAAGCTGGAGTGACGGAATGTTGGAATCCCTGCTCGGACAACGGGGGAGTAGATTTGTCCGAGGCCTGCTCGGCATCATGCTGACGCTCGCAATTTGGCAGATGCTCGCCTGGCTCGATCTGATCAACGCTGTGCTTCTGCCCTCGCCTCTGACAGTATGGGGGGCGATCGTCGACAGCCTCAGCGATGGCAGTCTCATTCGGCACATCGTTGCAAGCATGGAGCGCGTGGTTGTTGGCGTGTTGCTTGCCGCCATCGTTGGGTTGACGCTCGGCGTTTTGCTGGGGCGCTCCTCGATCATCGCGGAGTACTGCAAGCCGATCATAGAGGCCTTGCGTCCCATCCCACCAATCGCGTGGACGCCGCTCGCCATCCTCTGGTTCGGGATCGGCAACGCACCGAGCTACTTTCTGGTCTTCATCGGCGCAGTCTTCCCGGTTTTCATCTCCACGTACTCCGCAGTGAGAAACATCGAGCGCACGCAGATTAACGCAGCGCTCTGTCTCGGCGCGACCCCGGCGATGCTGGTGCGCGACGTGTTGATCCCGGGAGCCTTGCCAGTCATCTTCCCGGGACTTCGTATAGCACTCGGTGTTGGCTGGATGTGCGTCGTGGCCGCGGAGCTCATCGCGGCTCAGTCGGGCCTCGGCTACATGATCCAGCAGAGCCGCCTTCTTTTGCAGACCCATTTCGTCGTGGCGGGAATGATTGCGATCGGCGTGATCGGCTTTGCGATGAACGCGCTCATGACGATCCTCGAAAGAAAGCTCGTGCCCTGGCAAGAATCGTCGAGAGCGACCTGAAATGAGTCAGCTCGAGATCGAAGGCGTGTGCAAGGAGTTTCCTTTGCGCGGCGGCAAAGGCTCGCTTACCGTCCTCGAGGATGTGAATTTGAGCATCGAAGCCGGCGAGTTGATCGTCCTGCTCGGACCCTCCGGCTGCGGCAAGTCTACGCTGCTCAACGCCATTGCCGGCTTCAATCCGCCAACGCGCGGAACGATACAGCACGACGGCGTTGCCGTGACGCGCCCGGACAAGCGGCGCACGGTGGTCTTCCAGGACTATGCACTGTTTCCGTGGATGACAGTGCAGAAGAACGTAGAGTTCGGGCTGAAGGCGCAGGGTGTGCCGGAAGCACAGCGTGCCGCGACCGCGCGCTCGCATATCGAGCTCGTCAAGCTCAAGGGCTTCGAGGACCGATATCCGTACGAGATCTCGGGTGGCATGAAGCAGCGCGCGGCCATCGCCCGTGCGCTCGCGCCAAGCCCCGACATCCTGCTCATGGACGAGCCATTTGGAGCACTCGATGCCCAGACGCGCGTGCTCCTGCAGGAAGAGCTGGCGCGTATCGTCGCCGAGATGCGCTGCACGGTCATTTTCGTCACACACAGTATCGAGGAAGCGGTCTTTCTCGCCGACCGCGTGATCGTCATGAGCGCGCACCCAGGCCGTGTTCATAGCATTCATCCCGTTGCGCTTCCTCGACCGAGAAACTCGGAGACGCGAGCGCTTCCGGAGTTCATTGAGCTAACGCAGAACCTCTGGGAGGCACTGAAGCCGACCTGGGATCAGGCTTCGACAGGCCAGGACTGATATCAAAGGAGATACGAGCCATGCCGACACGACGGAATTTGCTTGCCGCTGCTCTGCTGCTGACCGCCCAATCACTTCTGAGTGCGTCGGTGATCGCTCAGGAGCCCATTTCCATTCGCATCGGCTGGCAGCCGACGACCACGGTCGAAGCTCAGATCGCCCATGTGCTTCAGAAGACCGACATCCTTGAGCGGAATGGTCTCAAAGGCCAATTCACGATGTTTACGTTCGGACCCGCGGTGAACGAGGCGCTAGTATCGGGAGCCGTCGACATTGGGCTCGTGGGGGACATGCCCTCGGTGTCGCTTGCGGCCGTCGGCGCGCCTATCAAAATCATCGGCCGGCAGTCCGTCTTCCGCGGCGCCATAATTGCGAGCACGAAGTCCGACATCAAGTCGACGGCTGATCTGAAGGGAAAGAGCCTGCACGGTCCCTTCGGTAGCTCGATCTATCTGTCGGCGCTCGCCATGGTCGAAAAGGCCGGGCTGAAGGCGGGCTCTGACGTGACGATGACGAACATGGGCTTCGCCGATCTTTCGGACGCGATGCGTGCGGGGAAGATCGATGCGGCCTTCGTCTGGGATCCCTGGGTGGAGAACTTCGTCGAGAAGGGTTTTGCACGCGTCATCGACGAGGACACCAAGCTCACGATGGTGATACCCATGCGCGAGGACCTGATGAAGAAGCATCCGGAGGCTGCCGAGCGCTTCCTGCGAGCTCACAAGGAGGCGTCGGTCTTTGCTGCGGCGAACAATGAACTCGCCAACAAGTGGTTCCAGGAACCGGAAGTGGCTCGCCAGCTCAGTGCGGAGGTCGTGCAGAAGACTACGGCGTTCGATCCGCAGTGGTCAGCCAAGAGCATCAAGGAAGTTCGTGTCTCCTTCGATGAAAAAGAGCTCGCTCGTTATCTCAATCTTGGCAAGCGCGCGCACGCACTGAAGATCTATCCGATCGAGCCTCCGCTCTCACAGAAGCTCGATCTGACGGCGGCAAAGAAGGTCGATGGAGCGCCTTGGGCCTTTGATCCAAAGACGGTAAAGGTCAAGAACTAGCTTGCATGAGGCAGTCGGCCGCCTCTCGGGCGTTCGTTAAGCTGCCTCGTGCATCTCAAAATCGCGCTACAGCATCACCGCATACACATCGCCCGAGTTGGCCTCGTGCGGGAGTGCCGCGATGTGGCGGCGCATGTCCTCGGCCGTGACCCAACGGCCGAGCGCGAGCTGCGCGCTTTCGCCGAGCGCGAGGTCGAAGCCGTAGCTGCCGAGCGCGGCAATGCGGTCGAGGCAGGCGTACGCGACATCGCGCTGAATGGTCGTGAATTCGAAGGAAAGTGCGGGCACGGCGTGGCTCAGTCCGGCAAGGACGTCGGCCTCGAAACCCTCGACGTCGACCTTGATGAAGGCCGGGCGCCCATGCTCGGCAATTAAGGCGTCGAGTGTGGTAACTGGCACCTCGATCTCGCGATCCCAGACCTGTCCTTCCCAGCCGCCGGCGCCGTCTGCAGCTTTGACGAAATTCGGCGAAGCGGTGGTGACGGTCGGATTCGCAGAGTTCACATGCAAGCTGATACGCCCCGGAGCCGGTCCGCACGCGCTCTCGAGCACCGTGACGCCAGCATCTCCCGCATAGATCGTACGCACCGCGTGCGCGCAGAGCGGCTGCGGCTCGAGGGCGACGACGCGCGCGCCACACCTGCGGAAGGCCCCTATGCGGTCGCCGACATGCGAGCCGATGTCGAAAGCAAGATCCCCGGCGCGCACGAAGCGGGCATAGAGCGCATCCATGGCGGCCTCGCGCGCGGCATCGCCGTAGTAAAGCGCGAGCGAGCGCGAAAGGCTCGCCAGTGCGGGATCGCGCTTCAGCGTATCGAGGCGTTCATTGAGGCTCATCAGCATTTCTGTTCCGGTTGTTCACTATCTCGATAGGCCCTGCGCGGGGCTCGACATTGCCTGTCATTGCGGCGGACGCTTGACGGAAAGCGTGGATCGAAGAAATCAAATGATCACTGTGGGCCGTCAGCTCCGAATGGTGCGGTGCAATGCGCGCACAACCAATGTAAGGCATTGCGCACTCGAATTCCTGTGCTAGCCTCGACGCATAAAAAAAGTGGCGTCAAGGGAGGCGCGATCTTGAGGCGTGGGTGGTTTGTCACGGCAGGGGCCTTCCTGGTCCTGTTTGCCGGCACGATCTATTTGTCATCCAAGCTACCGCTGTTGGATGCGCTAGGTCCTGGACCCGGCTTTTTTCCGCTGATCCTTGCTCTGCTCGGTGCAGTGCTTGCCGTGGCGATGATCGTGCAACTCGTTCGAGAGCCTGAGGCTCCGACCGGCGCGCCGGATCCCGCCGCCGAAGCGTTCATGCCGGACGGCGGCGCGATGTTTCGCATGATCGGCATCGTCGTTTTGCTTGCCGCTGCGTTCGCGGTGCTCGATCCGCTCGGCTATCGGCTGACCGCTCTCTTCTTCATTACGCTCATGCTGTTGGTGCTCGGCGTGCGCAACTACCTGGCGATTGGCCTGGTGGCACTCGCCCTCAGCTTCGGCGTGTTTCACAGCTTCTATTATTGGCTGAAAGTTCCGCTGCCCATCGGGGAGTTCGGGCTGTGATGCTGCATCTCTCCGCATCCAGGCGCGGGAGCTGCGCCGATGTTTGACACCCTGCAGTACCTCATGGCGGGGTTCGCGGCGGCGATGACGCCGACGAACCTGATGTTCGCATTCATCGGCTGCTTTCTCGGTACGCTCATCGGCGTGCTGCCGGGCATCGGCCCCGCGGCCGGCACCGCGATCCTCATCCCGCTCACTTTCCAGCTCGATGCGACCGGCGCCATCATCATGCTCTCGGCCATCTACTATGGCGCGATGTATGGCGGCACGATCACGTCGGTGCTCATCAATGTCCCCGGCGAAGCGGCGTCCGTCATAACTTGTCTCGACGGCCACGCCATGGCGAAGAAGGGCCGTGCCGGCGCCGCGCTCGGCATTGCCGCCATCGGGTCGTTCATCGGCGGCCTGGTCGCGACCGTACTTCTGGTGGTCGTCGCGACGCCGCTCTCGCGACTGGCGCTGAGCTTCGGGCCGCCGGAGTTTTTCGCGCTCATGATCGTCGGACTTGTTCTCGTGACGAGCCTTGCCGGCAACTCGCTCATCGCCGGTGTGCTCATGACGGTCACCGGTCTGCTCATCTCGCTCATCGGCCTCGACCCGGTGCGTGGCGCCCCGCGCTTCACCTTCGGCATCCCGGAGCTCTTCGACGGCTTCGGCTTCATTCCGGTCGTCATGGGGTTGTTCGGTGTCGGCGAGATCCTTGCGACGGCGGAAAAGCCCTATCGGGAAGTCATCAAGACGAGCCTCAGCGGACTCATTCCCTCGCGCGACGAGTGGCGGCGCTCCATGGGCGCTATCTGGCGCGGCACCGGGATCGGCTTCTTCCTCGGCCTCATACCTGGCGTCGGCGCAATCATTCCGACATTCATGTCGTACATCATCGAGAAGCGCCTCTCGAAGCATCCCGAGCAGTTCGGCACCGGCGTCATCGAAGGCGTGGCGGGGCCCGAGACCGCGAACAACAGCTATGCCAATGGCGCCATGGTGCCGCTGCTGACACTCGGCATTCCAAGCTCGCCGACGATCGCCGTTCTCATGGGGGCCTTCATCATCAACGGCCTGACGCCGGGGCCGCTCCTCTTCCAGGAACGGCCCGATCTGGTGTGGGCGGTGATCGCGAGCTTCTTCATCGGCAACGTGCTGCTGCTGATCCTCAATCTGCCGCTCGTCGGGCTCTGGGCAAAGATCCTCGAGATTCCCTACCAGTACATCTGCGCCGGCACACTGCTGTTCTGCATGATTGGCGCCTACAGCATCAATCAGAGCATTTTCGATCTCTGGGTGATGCTTGGTTGCGGTGTCATCGGCTATCTCCTGCGCAAGCTCAACTTTCCGCTCGCGCCGCTCGTGCTCGGTCTCATTCTCGGGCCACAGATCGAGAAATCCATGCGCACGTCGCTGGAGATGTCTGCCGGCGACTTCTCGATTTTTGTCACGCGGCCGCTCTCAGCCTGCCTGCTGGCTCTCTCTGTTGCGATCTTGGTCTTTGCGGCCATGCAGCTCGCGCCTAAGGAGATCAGGGACCCCAATGCCGATTAACCCAGCCAACTCTGTTGGCGTCTTAGCCCAGCCGACTCCGTTGGCATCCTAGCTCAGGCCAATTCAGTTGGCGTATTGAACCGGAGGACCACTCATGAGACTGCTTAGACTGGCAATGGCCGTGACGGCGGTGGCGCTCGTCTCGACGCTTGGTTCGGTGGGGGCCTCGGCCCAGCAATATCCAACGCGACCGATCAACTTGATCGTCGCATTCCCGGCCGGCGGTTCGACGGACATCGGCGCCCGCGTCGTCGCCGGCATTGCGGAAAAGATCATCGGCCAGCCGATCGTGGTCGTGAACCGCGGTGGTGCCGGTGGCCAGGTGGGCTGGACCGAACTCGCGCGCGCCAAGCCCGACGGCTACACCATCGGTTTCCTCAATCTGCCGGCGACCAACACGACGATCCTCGATCCCGACCGTCAGGCGATCTTCAACGAGGGAAGCTTCACGCCGATTGCGAACCAGGTGCTCGATCCGGGTGTCGTCTGGGTTGCGGCGAACAGCCCTTTCAAGACGTTCAAGGATGTCCTCGATGCGGCCAAGGCCAAGCCGGGTACGGTAAGGGCCGCAACCACCGGCATTCTCTCCGATGATCATCTCGCCATCCTCATGGTCGAGGAAGCCAACCCCAGCGTGAACTTCCGCCTCGTCCACCTTCTCGGCGGCGCGGCGCAGATGAAGGAGACACTGGGCGGCAATATCGACGTGTCGTTCGACAATGTCGGCTCGATCGTCCCCCAGGTGAAGAGCGGCCAAGTTCGCGCGCTTGCGGTCATGGACTCCGAGCGGTCCAAATTCCTTCCGGACGTGCCGACGACCAAGGAGCTCGGAATGCCAAACGTGATATCGAGCTCGACGCGCGGTATCGGCGGTCCCAAGGGCATGGACCCGGCCATCGTCAAGAAGCTGCAGGATGTCCTCGCCCAGGCGATGAAGGATCCCGACCACGTCAAGCGGCTCGAGGATGCGGGCCTTGCGATCAAGGTGATGATCGGAACGGAATACGACAAGTACTACGCAGAGACGCATGAGAAGGCGAAGAAGTACACGGAATGGGCAAAGAACCGTCCGCAGAAGTGAGGTAATTTCTCCCTCTCCCCGCACGCGGGGAGAGGGAGGCCCCCTATTAAACTTCCATTACATCGAGGACGCCGGGGACAGTCAGCAGCTCGCCTTGCTGACGTGGGCCGATGTCATAACGGCCGGCCAGCTTGAACTCGATCTCGCGCGGCGCGCCGCGTCGACCTGGAACGCCCTCGACTTCCATGGCGAGACGTATCTCACCGCCCTTGCCATTAGTCGGCGGCGCCTTGGCGAGCAGAGCGCGGAGCTCAGCCATCGCGCTCCCCTCATTAGCCTGCACCGTGCGCCGGTCGAGCACGATCTTCAGCGACTGCTGGACATTGGCGGCAGCGGCCTCGAGCAGCTCGAGGTTCTGCACGCGCAGCTTGACTGTCTCGCCATCGCGCTCGGCTTCAACGGACATGAGGACGGCCGTGCCCGCGACGAGGATATCGCGGCAGCGCGCTAGCGTGTCGGAAAAGATCACGGCTTCGAACTGGCCGCTCGCATCCGAGAACATGGCAAAGGCGAACTTGTTGCCCTTCGCCGAGCGACGCTCGCGTGCGGAAATGACAATGCCGGCGAGACGGCCCGCAGAGAGGCCGACGTTCTGCTCGAAATCCGTGAAGCGCTTCACGCCGAGCTTGCCGAGTACGCGCCCGTAGGCATCGAGCGGATGGCCCGAGAGATAGAAGCCGACAGCGCCGAATTCATGCTGGAGACGTTCGATGGGTGTCCATGATTTTGCTGATTTGAAGTTGAGAACGACGGGGGCCGCTCCGCCCTGCATGCCGCCCAGTAGACTGCCCTGCCCAAACTGCTCGTCGTCCGCTCTGCTTCCCGCTTCCCTCAGTATCTGCTCTACATTCGCGTGCACGAGCGCTCTGTTGCGCTCGAAGGCGTCGAACGCGCCTCCAGCAGCGAGTGTCTCAAGCCCTCGCTTGTTGAGAGCCTTGGGGTTCAGGCGTGCTGCGAAGTCGGCAAGCGAGGTGTACGGCCCTCTTGTTCTTCTGCTTTCGACGATCGTTTCGACAGCGCCGCGGCCGATGTTCTTGAGACCAGCGAGCGCGTAACGGATCGCGCCGCGGGGACCATCTGCATTAGACGGCAGTCCCCTCTCCCCGTTCGTTACGAGGCGAGGGTCAGGCAAGCGGGGAGAGGGAGAAGCGAGCGGCTTCCCGAACTCCACCGTGAATTCCACATCCGACGCATTCACGCAGGGTGGGAGCACGCTGATACCAGCTTTCTTCGCCTCGCCCACGAACATGGCGAGCTTGTCCGTGTTGGCCATGTCGAGCGTCATGGACGCGGCGAGGAACTCTTCGCGGAAGTTCGCCTTGAGATAGGCCGTGTGGTAGCTGACGAGCGCGTAGGCGGCCGCATGGCTCTTGTTGAAGCCGTAGCCCGCGAACTTATCGACCAGCTCGAAGATGTACGCCGCATCCTTCTCCTTCACGCCCTTGGACTTCGCGCCCTCGACGAAGCGCGCCTGCTGACGCGCCATCTCGGCCTTGTCCTTCTTGCCCATGGCGCGGCGCAAGAGATCGGCCTGTCCGAGCGAGTAGCCGCCCATGACCTGCGCGATCTGGATGACCTGCTCCTGGTAGATGATGACGCCGTAGGTCTCCTTGAGAATGCCTTCGAGCATGGGGTGGAGATAGTCGAGCGGCTCGTCGCCGTGCTTGCGGTTGATGTAGGTCGGGATGTTGTCCATAGGGCCGGGGCGATAGAGCGCCACCATGGCGATGATGTCTTCGAGGCGGTCGGGCTTCAGGCGCTTCAAGCTCTCGCGCATGCCCGTACTTTCGAGCTGGAACACGCCGGCCGTATCGGCCCTCGCCAGCAGCTCGTAACTTTTCACGTCGTCGACCGGGAGTGCGGCGAGGTCGATCTTGATGCCGTGACCGCGCTCGATGAGCTCCAGCGCTTTCTGCAGGACGGTGAGCGTCTTCAAACCAAGGAAGTCGAACTTCACGAGGCCCGCCGCCTCGACGAGCTTCCAGTTGAATTGCGTAACCGGCATGTTCGAGCGCGGATCGCGGTAGACAGGCACCAGCTCGTCGAGCGGGCGGTCGCCGATCACCATGCCGGCGGCGTGCGTCGACGCGTGGCGGTAAAGCCCTTCGAGCTTCTGTGCGATTTCGAGCAGTCGCGCGACGACGGGCTCGCTGTCGCGCTCCTCCTGCAGCTTGGGCTCGCCGGCTATGGCGTCGGGGAGCGAGACGGGGTTCGCCGGATTGTTGGGGACGAGTTTGCAAAGGCGATCGACCTGCCCGTACGGCATCTGCAGCACGCGGCCGACGTCGCGCAGCACGGCGCGGGCCTGCAGCTTTCCGTGCGTGATGATCTGCGCGACGCGATCGTGGCCGTACTTGTCCTGCACGTATCGGATGACCTCGTCGCGCCGGTCCTGGCAGAAATCGACGTCGAAGTCCGGCATCGAGACGCGTTCGGGATTGAGAAAGCGCTCGAAGAGCAGGCCGAAGCGGAGCGGATCGAGATCGGTGATCGTAAGCGCCCAGGCGACGAGTGAGCCGGCACCCGAGCCGCGGCCCGGACCGACGGGAATGCCGTTCGCCTTGGCCCACTTGATGAAGTCCGCGACGATGAGAAAGTAGCCCGGAAACTTCATGCCCTTGATGATGCCGATCTCGTAGGCGAGGCGCTTCTCGTAGTCCTCCTTCGTGAAGCCTGGCGCGAGCGGCGTCACGGCGAGCCTTTTTGCGAGGCCTTCCTCGGCTTGGCGCGCAAACTCCGCATCCTCGGCAGCGGCCCGCTCCTCGGGGCTCGCGTCGGCGCTCGTCTGTACGAAGTTCGGCAGGATGGGTTTGCGTCCGAGCGGACGATACGCGCAGCGCCGCGCGATCTCGACCGTGCTCGCAAGCGCCTCGGGAAGATCGGCGAATACCTTCACCATCTCGTCGGTACTTTTGAAATAGTGCTCGGGTGTCAGGCGGCGGCGATCGTCCTCGTTGAGGTAACGGCCTTCGGCAATGCAGAGCAGCGCGTCGTGTGCCTCGAAGTCCTCGCGGTCGGCGAAGTAGCACTCGTTGGTCGCGACGAGCGGCAGGTCCTCGTTGTAGGCGATATCGATGAGCTGCGGCTCGACGGCTTTCTCCTGGGTCAAGCCGTGGCGCTGGAGCTCGACGTAGAGGCGGTCGCCGAAGATGTTCTTGAGCGTCTGAACGCGGGATGTCGCAACCGCTGCGTGATTATCGGCGATCGCCTTGTCGATGGGGCCGTCAGGGCCGCCCGTGAGCGCGATCAGCCCCTCGGCGTGCGCTGCGATGTAGGCGATCTTGGCGTGCGGCGCTTCGCCATCGTTCGTGCCCATGTAGGCACGGCTCGCAATCTTCATGAGATTGCCATAGCCGGTCTCGCTCATCGCAAGGAGGGCGAGCAGTCCATCGCGATGAGGCGGCGGCAGCGCGGGCAGACCCGCGATGCCGGGGCCGGATCTGTTCGCTTCCTCGAAGTCGACGGCGAGGCTGATGCCGACGATCGGCTGGATGCCGGAACCCGCGAGCTTGTCGGAAAATTCCAGCGCCCCGAACAGATTGTTGGTGTCGGTGAGCGCGATGGCCGGAAAGCCGAGCTTGGCCGCGCGTTTTGCCAGTGCACTGATCGGCAGGGCGCCTTCGAGCAGCGAATAAGCCGAATGCACCTTGAGGTGCACGAAGGTCGGGGAGCCGGGCGCGGAAGTCGAGGGAATCGCTTGTGTCATGGGCAAAGGCTACTCCAGGGCGCTCCAGCGACCAATGCGGCGCCATGAGCCTCCGGGCAGCAGTGGATGAGTGTTCAGGAGGTGTGCACAACACAAAGGGGCCGGCGGTTCCGGCCCCTCGATGACTGTGATTCGCCCTTGTCGGTCTTCAGGTGCGTGGTGCCGCAGCAACCTTCCCGTCGATGCCAGCCGCGCCCGGTACGTGCGAGCCGACGCCATCGACATCAACGCCGATCTCATCCTGCCAGGGCGTGAGGCGCTCGAGCACGACGAGGAAGACTGCGAGCAGGGCTGCGAATGCGCGCGACAACCCAGAACGGCAAGCCGAGAAGCTGGTCGAAGGAGACCTTGTCGCCCTTCTCGGGTAGCAGGGCCGTGATGGGCTCGTGGAAGTAGCCGTAGGCCATGGCGCCGACGATGCCGCCCAGAATGACGAACCAGGCATCCTTGTAGCCGGCGCCGAGCTGCGCCATGGAGGTGCCCGGGCAGGCGCCCGCGAGCGCGATACCGACACCGAGGATGAGCCCGCCGACGATGTCGGCCCGCAGCAGCAGGGGCTTGAGCTGCAGCGGCACGCCGAAGATCCCATTGAGCACCGCGAGCACCACGAGGCCGGTAATCACGGCGGCGAGGAAGACCTTGAGCATGATGAAATTGCGGAGCTGCATCTGCCCGACAATGATGCCTGGTTCGAAGACGCGGGACTTCTCGAGCGCGAACCCGAAGACGATGCCGGTGGCGAGGCCGATCAACACGGCGGTGAGAACAGACATGGAGTGTCTCCTTCTATGCGATCAAGCACGCTTCATGAGCATGGCAGTCAGGATGCCGCCGGCGAACATAGCTGCGACCGCGAGCGTCGAGCCGACGGAGAGTTGCGCCATGCCCGAGATGCCGTGACCGCTCGTGCAGCCACCAGCGATGCGCGCGCCGAACAGCATGATGAAGCCGGCGGCGAACGCGATGGGAGCGCGTGCGCCGAGTGAGCGGATGCCCATGGCGCGCTCCCAGACCGGCGAGATGGTCTGGCGGCTCGCGCCTGAGAGGCGCATGGAGATGAAGGCACCAACGGCAATGCCGACGACGACGGCAACCTGCCACCAGTTCTTTGCGCCGTGCATGTGGCTCGCGAAGTACTTGATGCTTTCGGCGGCAGGATCGAAGAACGTCGCGATGTGTGCGGCGACGGTCACGAACGAGGACGAGGCGCCGAGCGCCGTATTCATGAGCAGGAAGGTCGGGATCTGCAGGAGCCCGATGATGAGGCCGGCCAGATAGGGCGGCAACGCTTTGCGATGCATGAGGCACATGCCGTGCTCTCCTTGTTCAAGGATGCGGATGCGCTCTTATATTCCGATATTCGAATATAGAAGTTTGATCTCGATCAATCGGCATGTGACAGGGACTAAAGAGCCGCGAAGGGCGGCTGCAGGTCGGGGAGTGCGGGCGATGGACGGCATCAAGGCACTGACATTCGATACCGGTGGCACCGTGCTCGACTGGCACGGCGGCCTCTCGCGGGCCATGGCCGAGGTTGCTGGGCGGCGCGGCCTCAAGGCCGATTGGGCTGCTGCAACTAACGAGTACCGGCGCCGCTCGCTCGGCACGATCGTCAATCAGCTCGGGCCGCGCTTCAATTTCGATGACGTGCATCGCGACCAGCTCGATCGCGTCCTCCAGGACTTCGGACTGGGCGCGTTGACGGAGGATGAGCGCGACGAGATCTGGCGCGCGTGGTTTGCGCTCGATGCTTGGCCGGACTTCGTGCCGGGCGTGGATCGCCTGCGGAAGAAATATCCGTGCGTGTCGTTCACGCTGCTGACGCCGCGCCTCGTGATCGACGTCTCGCGCCGCAATGGCATCACGTGGGACGCGATCATCAGTTGCGAGATGCTGGGCGTCTACAAGGTGCGGCCGGAGGCTTATCAGGCAACGGCGAAGCTCCTGCAACTGAAGCCCGCCGAGATCCTCATGGTGGCCTGCCACAACTTCGACTTGGATGCCGCACGCAAGGAAGGCTTCAAGACCTGCTTCGTGAAGCGGCCGTTGGAATGGGGACCGGCTGGTCCGCCTGATCCGACACCAAACCCAACGTGCGATCTCGTTGTGGATGGCTTCGAGGAGCTAGCGGCGCGGATGGGCTGCTGAGGCGAACGCGGCTTGACAAGAAAAAGCCCCGGCGTGGCAAGCCGGGGCTTTACAATCTCGCTGGCGCTCAGGGGGAGAGGGGGAATTGCCGAACGAGATATTCAGTAATCCCCTTGTAAATTTATCCACGACCTTCGTCCATTCACAGACTAAGGCGGAAATAGGTTATCCACAGATACGACGATTCGATCGGCCGCAGGAGGTTGCACCGACGCGGTGCTCCGTCTAACCCGCGCTTGCTTGCGATGGGCCCTGCTTTGCAGCTCACAAGGTTCCGAAACGCAGGGACTTTTTGCCGTGCGATGGAGCAGGGGGTCAGTGGGACTCGCTGATCCGCGCCGCCAGGCGGGTCCGAAGTCCAGCCGCATCGGTGGCGAAGTCGCCCGCGATCCACTCGGCCTCGATCTCGGCGAGGAGAGCCCCGATGCGCGGCCCCGGCGCGAGGCCGAGCGCCAGCGCATCCCGCCCGGCGAGCGGAAACTTCGGAACTGGCCACTGCTGGGGCAGTGCGGCCAACTCGTTCCATGTAGCCGGGGTCTCAGCTGCAGCGGCACCTACCATGGCCATGCGCGGCCAGTCATGCGCACCTACGGAGTATAGCGCACGACGGCGTCCGCGATCATCGAGTGACACGAGCGCCATAAGCCGCGGATCGATCACCACAAGGTTGCGTGCTTCCTCTCGCGAAAGGCGCAGGCGCTGGGCAAGGTGATCGCGGTCCTCCTCGACAGCGACAGCGAGCGCCGACAAACGCAGCAGCGGATCGGCGTGCCGCTGGTGCTCGACATCCTGCGCGACGAGACGCTCGAGAAGACCGATGCGCGGTGCTCGACCGAGGATTTCGACGATGAAGCCGTGCGTGGCCATGACGGCGATGGCGCGCGCGGCACCGGGCGCTTCGAGCAGTTTCATGAGCTCCGCCCGCACGCGCTCGGCTGACAGCTGTGCGAGCAGGTGACGCTCCTTGGTGCAGGCCGTAAGCCCTTCCGCGTCAATGGAATCGGGGCTGTAGCGCGCATGAAAGCGGAAGAAGCGCAGGATCCGCAGGGCATCCTCTCGAATGCGCGCCTGGGGATCGCCGATAAAGCGGACACGTCGCGCGGCGAGATCGGTAAGGCCGCCAATGGGGTCGCTGATCGTGCCAGTGCCGTCGCAGTAGAGGGCGTTGATTGTGAAGTCGCGTCGCTGGGCGTCGGCAGCCCAATCGGCCGTGAAGGCGACGCGCGCATGACGGCCGAACGTCTCGACATCCTCGCGCAGTGTCGTGACCTCGAAAGGCACGTGATTGGCGACGACCGTCACGGTGCCGTGGCTCACGCCTGTCGGAATCGCCTGGAGCCCAGCCGCGCTCATTGCAGCCATCACTTCATCGGGCGTCGCCGTCGTCGCGATATCGATGTCGGTGACGGGCTCGCCGAGAAGGGCATTGCGGACAGTGCCGCCGACAATGCGCGCCTCGTGTCCGGCGGCCGCGAGTGACGCAAGAACCGCGCGCGTCTCCGGCTGCTCGAGCCAGGGCGCGCCGGCGAGCGAAGTCGGGATCGTATGGGTCGCCTCAGAAGGCATGGCGCCTGACCAGGATTACTTCAGTCCACCGGGATCGATCTTGCCGTCCGAGCCAATGGAGGGTGGCGTGTAGCTCTGGCCGGGCTTCCCGCCCGATGTCGAGCCGAAGGCAACGAGCACGAGCAAAACAAGTCCGGTTCCGGCGAGCATAAGCCAGAAGAAAGGCGCGTCGTCGAATACGCCTGTGCCTTGCTCACCCTGCTTCCGCGTCAGCAGAATATAGATGGCGTAGACGGCCGTCGGCAGGAGAAACAGGACGATGTTCTCGATGATGACCCGTATCATCCCCCGTAGAGCCTCTCGTGGAGGTTCTTGAGCATGCCCGCCGTTGCGCCCCAGATGTAGTGATCGCCGAAGGGCATGGCGTAGTAGTGCCGCTCACGGCCGCGCCACGGGCGCGCGTGGTGCTTGTGATTGGCTGGATCCATGAGGAAGGCGAGCGGCACCTCGAAGGCGTTCGCAACCTCGCCCGGATCGAGGGCCAGAACGAAATCGGGCTTCACGAGCGCAACCACCGGCGTGACCAGAAAGCCGGTGCCGGTGCGGTATCCATCGAGGAAGCCGAGCGGCTCGACGAGCGTGCGCGAAAGGCCGATCTCCTCCTCGGCTTCGCGCAGTGCTGTCTGGACGGTATCGATATCCGAGGCCTCGACCTTACCGCCCGGGAAAGCGATCTGGCCGGCGTGCGTCGAGAGGTTGGCCGTGCGCTCGGTCAGCAGCACGGTGAGCTCGGATCGCGCGATGACCGGCACGAGCACGGCAGCCGGCCGCGGCGGCTCCATGACATCGAAATCCGCGAGCATCTCGGGATTGAGATCCCAGTCGCTGCGCGACCATGAGCGGCCCGTCCGCGGGTCGAATACCGCATCACTCGGGCTGCGATGCAGCGCAGCCCCGGCCCGCACACGGAAGTCGGGTTCCGTGTAGATGGTTGCGGGAGCGGGGTGGACGATCGTCATGGCTGACGAGATATGACCCCACTCGCGCGCGTTGGCAATCGCGGCTTGGTGCGCTGCGGCGGGGGCGCCACAGGGCGTGTCTTGCGGGATCAACCTTACTTGACGGCGGAGGGCGGTACAGCCGGCGCATCCTCGTTCGGAATCGGACGGAGAATGCGCACTTTTTTGACCCGCCGCGTGTCGGCGTCGATGACCTCGAACTCGATGCCGCTCTCGTGGCGCACGATCTCTCCGCGCGCCGGCACGCGACCGACCAGCGTGAAAACGAGGCCGCCGAGCGTGTCGATGTCCTCCTCCTCCCCGTTCTTGAGCAGCTTCACGCCGAGATGCTCCTCGAGCTCCTCGATGGGCGTGCGTGCCTGCGCGATCAGGCCGAGCTTGCTGTCCTCGACGATGTTGGCGGCCTCGGCGACGTCGTGCTCGTCCTCGATCTCGCCGACGATCTGCTCGACGAGATCCTCGATTGTGACGACACCGTCGGTGCCGCCGTACTCGTCGACGACGAGCGCCATGTGCACATGCGTCGCCTGCATGCGTACGAGAAGGTTCACCGCCGGCATCGAGGGCGGGACATAAAGCGCGCGGCGGCGGAGCTGCGCGGACGCGATCGTCGCCGAGAGATCGACCTTGGCGAGATCAATCTTCAGCACCGGCGCATCAACATTCGCACTGCTGTCGGTGGCCGATGTGACGCCGGAACGCGCGGCCGGCACGCCGCCGCGCGTCAGGTACGCCATGAGATCCTTGATGTGGATGACGCCGCGCGGATCGTCGAGCGTTTCGTGGAAGACGGGGATGCGCGAGACGCCGGACGTATCGAAGAGATGGAGCAGCTCGGCGAGTGTCGCGCCCTCATCGATGGCCGTGATATCGGCACGCGGCACCATCACGTCCTCGACCTTGAGCGTGCCGAATTCGAGCAAGCGCAGCAGCATCTCACGCTCGGCCGGCGAGAATCCCGTGCCGGTCTGGTCCTCGACGCGCAGCGTCTCCCCGAGCGTGTCGCGCAGCGTCGGCTGCGCGCCAAGGCCGAGGCGATTGCGCAAGGCGGTGAGCCAGCCAGCACCGTTTTTCGGCGCATCACTGCCGTTGGTACTTTCGGGGCGGGGACCGGTGTCGTCTGAGAGTGCCATGGCCTGTTTGTCTAACTGATGAACACAATGTGCGAATGCGGGGCGCGTCAGGAGTGCGCGTCCGCGTATGGATCGGGAATGCCGAGGCGCGCGAGCAGCGCCGTCTCGAGGGCTTCCATGCGATCGGCCTCCATGTCCGTCTCGTGGTCGTAGCCGATGAGATGCAGGAGGCCGTGGATCAGCAGATGCTGGAAGTGATGTGCTGGCGGTATACCGGTGGCCTTGGCCTCGTCGAGGAGCGTCTCGATCGCAAGCACGACGTCGCCGAGCTCGCGCGGCTCGTCGTCGGACATACCGGGCGGCGACTCGGGAGTGGGAAAGGAGAGGACGTTGGTCGGCTTGTCCTTGCCGCGATAGGCGGCATTCAATCGGCGTACGGCTGCATTGCTGCTGAGGGCGACGGCCGCAGTCGCGGGATAAGCGCCGGAAAGCTCCACCGCATCGGCGAGCACGCGAGCGACGCCCGCAATCAGCTCATCGACCGGGCCGAAAGCCGTCCAGTCGCCGTCATCATCCACACGTTCGAGCGCAAGTCGCAATCGCGACGGAGGTTCTTCGTCGCAAGATTGCTCGTCGCCACTGGCGGCATCGCCGCCGGGAACTGCGGGTTGGTCCAGAACCGTATTCATTTTCCTATTCCGTGCGGCTCTGCCCCCGAGCGAGGGTCGAGGCCACACCTGCGTCCAGTCCTGACGAATCCGCCGCGCCGTCGTAGGCGGCGACGATGCGCGCGACGAGCTCGCTGCGCACGACGTCCGCACCGGTAAAGTGCGTCACGTCGATGCCGTCCACGCCCTCGAGGAGGCGCACCGCCTCGTCGAGACCCGACTTCTGCCCGGGAGGCAGGTCGATCTGGGTCGGATCGCCGGTAACAACCATGCGCGATCCTTCGCCGTGGCGGGTCAGGAACATTTTCATCTGCATACTCGTGGTGTTCTGCGCTTCGTCGAGGATGACGAACGAATGCGCGAGGGTGCGGCCTCGCATGAAGGCAAGGGGCGCGATTTCGATGATCCCGGTTTCGAGATCCCGCTCGACCTTTTCGGGCGGCAGAACGTCATAGAGAGCATCATAGAGGGGGCGGAGGTAGGGGTCTACCTTCTCGCGCATGTCGCCGGGCAGGAAGCCGAGCCGTTCGCCCGCTTCGACCGCCGGGCGCGAGAGCACGATCCGCTCGACGAGACCGCGCTCCAGATAGGAGGCGGCCTGTGCAACCGCGAGGTAGGTCTTGCCTGTTCCGGCGGGACCGACACCGAATACGAGATCATGTCGGTCGAGGGCGCGGATATAGGCGCTCTGCATCGGCGTGCGGGCCGTAACTATCCGTCGGCGCGTGCGAATCTGCGCCGTGCCGTCATTGCGCGGGGCACCCGAGCGAGCGTGGCGGATGAGGCCGTCGATGTCGCCGGCGGTGACGCTCTCACCTTTGCGCACGCGATCATAAATGGCGTTCAGAACCTCGCGTCCGATTTCGCAGGCCGGCTGCGGACCTGTCAGCGTGACGACATTGCCGTGGGCATGGGCTTCGATGCCGAGCCTGCTCTCGATCAAAGCGAGGTGGGAATCGTACTCCCCCAGCAGGTGGGCGAGCAGCCGGTTGTCGTCAAACGGTACGACGATGCGGTGCTTTGCCCGGATTCCCTCACGAGTAACCTCGGGGGACCTTTCGGGTTTGGACGACCGAGAGGCCGCCGACCCGCGCGCAGTTGTCAAATGTGGCTCTCCTGGCCCGTTGCACGGTGGACCCAGGGCCGATGCAACTCAACCCGGCACCCGAGTCTCTTGGCAGCATATCATGCTGCCCTGATGACACCAGAGAGACTATTGGGACCCGCGCCTGCGATTTCAACCGGAATGATGCGGCCCATGAGCCCCGGCGCGGCTTCGGCGTGCACGGACTGGAGGTAGGGCGAGCGGCCGATGAGCTGGCCGTCGCGGCGTCCTTGGCGCTCAAACAGGACGGGCAGGACGCGGCCGACGCACTCGGCGTTGAATGAGGACTGCTGGGCGTCGAGGAGGGCCTTCAAGCGGGCGAGGCGCTCGATCTTCACGGTATCGGGAAGTTGCCCGTCCATGGTGGCGGCCGGCGTGCCGGGGCGCGGGCTGTACTTGAAGGAATAGGCCTGGGCGAAGCCCACCTTGCGCACGATGCCGAGCGTCACCTCGAAATCCGCTTCGCTCTCACCGGGAAAGCCGACGATGATGTCCGTCGACAGCGCGATGTCGGGGCGCGCCGCGCGGATGCGGGCGACGAGATCGAGGTACTCGGCGCCTGTATGCTTGCGGTTCATGGCCGCGAGCACGTGATCGGAGCCCGCCTGGAAGGGGAGGTGCAGGTAGGGCATGAGCTTCGTGAGATCGCGATGCGCCGCGAGCAGATCCGCGCTCATGTCGCGGGGATGGCTCGTCGTGTATCGCAGGCGCTCGAGACCTTCGATGGCCGTCAGGCGGTGCAGCAGGTCAGCGAGCGAGGCTGTCCCGCCTTTCCCGTCCTCGCCGTGATAGGCATTGACGTTCTGGCCGAGCAGCGTGATCTCGCGTACGCCTACATCGACCAGGCGGCGCGCTTCCTCCTCGATCGCGGCGACGCTGCGGGAGTATTCCGCGCCGCGCGTATAGGGGACCACGCAGAAGGTGCAGAATTTGTCGCAGCCTTCCTGCACCGTGAGGAAAGCGCTCGCCGGGCGCATTTTCGTGGGCACCTGCGCGCGCTCGGGCAGATGGCGGAACTTGTCGTCCTCGGGAAACTCGGTCTCGATGACGGGGCGGGCGGTCGCGCGATTGCGGGCGATCAGCCTGTTGATCTGGTGGTAGCTCTGCGGGCCGACCACGAGATCGACGATGGGAGCGCGGCGAACGATCTCGTCGCCCTCGGCCTGGGCCACACAGCCGGCAACGGCGATGACCGTCTCCCGGTCGGCTTCAGCCCGTTGCTCTTTGATGGCGCGCAGGCGGCCGAGCTCGGAATAAACCTTTTCGGCAGCTTTCTCACGAATGTGGCAGGTATTGAGGATGATGAGGTCGGCATCGTCGGGGGCGTCGGTCTCGGCATAGCCGCCGTCAGCCAGCGCTTCCATCATGCGCTCGCTGTCATAGACGTTCATCTGACAGCCGTAAGTCTTAATGAAAACTCTCTTGAGCAATGACATACGTGTCTCAACTCCGGACAGTCGGGACGGTTACGCGACGCGCGCTTATCCCGCGAGCAAGCTTCCTGCCAGGACGCCCCCACCCCTGTTATCCAACTATGACAACATCTCTCGCTTGCTGCAATGCACCATTCGGGTGAAAAGTTTCTAGGTGGCTAGGCAACTTGAAGGCGTATTTGCCTAGTAGGGGTCCGATTTCTGCCCGATTCGATCATGATACGCTCGATCCAAATATCAGGAGGGGGGCCGGTGGCCGCAGTTCAGTTGATGGTGACGATCGAGACAGGAGCCGGCGCACCCGCCCGGCTCACGGCGGCGCTGACGGCGGCGGCCGTGGCCTCGGTCGTGATCACGGTTCCCGACGGTACGCCCGCGGCGGATGTGCAGACCCTGATCGGTGCCGCACAGGCGGCTGGTGCCGCGGCGCTCATTCGCGATGATGCCCGCCTCGCACGCACGCTCAAGGCGGATGGGGTGCATCTCTCGGCCGGCAACAGCAAGGCTTTCGGGGAGGCTCGCGAGATCGTCGGCAGCCGCGGCATCGTGGGCGTCGACGCCGGCCGCTCCCGTCATGAGGCCATGACGGCCGGCGAGGGTGGCGCCGAATACGTCGCTTTCGGCATTCCCGAGCATGTGGACGATCGCGTGAAAGCGCACCGCCGCCGCTGCGAGCTCGTCGCGTGGTGGTCGGAGATCTTCGAGGTACCGGTCGTGGCTTTCGATGTCGCGACGGCCGAGGAGGCGGGCCAGCTTGCTGCGGCGGGCGCGGATTTCATCGGCCTGAGCCTTCCCGCGCGCGAACCGCCGGCCGCCTCCGGCGAACTCGTACGCAATGCCCATGCCGCCATTACCGGCGAGGCCGTTGCATGAGCGTGCGGATCGCGCACATCGTGGCCGCGACGTTGTTCGTGGTCTCGCTGGCTCCAGCCGTCGCGCTTGCGCAGACGAGCAGTTGGAGCCAGACGATCACGCCCGAGCCCGTCCCCAACCGGACGCCGAAGGGCAAGAGCGCGCCGCCGCCGTCGCCACCGTCGAAAGCTTCCCGCGGCGCACCGGCACAGGCAGCTACGCCGCCATCGCCAGTGCCCGGACAGATCACCCCTGGCAAGGGCGCAGCGCGCCCCGTGAAGACGTCGGCGACGCCCAAGTCTTCGGCCAAGATGAAGCCGCTCGGCCAATCTACGGAGGCGCCGAGCAAACCCGACAGCGATCCCGCCTATACGGCCTTCGATCTCGGCAAATACCTCACGGCCCTCAAGCTCGCAGAAGAGGCTGCGGCCAAAGGCGAGCCTCAGGCCCACACGCTCATCGGGCGCATTCACGCCGAGGGTCTCGGCGTGCCGCAGAATCCCGTGACGGCGGCGCAATGGTACGCCAAGGCGGCCGAGCTCGGCGATGCCGAGGGCGCGCTTGCCGTCGGCACCATGCTCGTACAGGGAAGCGGGGTCGCCAAAGACACAGGTCTCGGCGCCAAGTATCTCGAGATCGCCGGCCGCAAAGGCAACCCGCTCGCGACCTACAACCTCGCGCTGCTGTTCCTCGCCGGCGACGGCAAGCCCGAAAATCCGATCCGCGCCTTCCAGCTCATGGAGTATTCCGCCGAACAGGGCTTGCCTGCCGCTCAATACGATCTCGGGACGCTCTACGCGACGGGTACCGGGACGAGCGCAAACATCTTCGAGGCCGCGCGCTGGATCGGACGCGCCGCGTCGGCCGGCCATACGGAAGCGGAAGTCGAGTACGGCATCCTGCTCTTCAAGGGCCACGGCCTCGCGCCTGACGAGGTGCGTGGCGCCTACTACTTCAAGATCGCCGCCGAGAAAGGTAATGCCATCGGGCAGAACCGTTATGCGCGCTGTCTCGCGCACGGAGCAGGCGTCGAGATGAATGTGGTCGAGGCCGTGAAGTGGCACCTCATTGCCAAGGCGGCCGGCGTCGAGGACGCAGCACTCGAAGAGATCGCCAAGAAGCTCTCGCGCGCCGATCGCCTCAAAGCCGAGCAGGCCGCCTTCGCCTGGCGCGAGCAGTCGCTGCTGAACTAAATGCAAAGCCTCAAATACGAACGGCGGCCGAGAGGCCGCCGTGTCGATGATCTTGGCTGGTGCCCGCGCCGATCAGGCCGCCGGCGCGGTTGCCTTCTCGATCTCGCGCTTCAGCTTGCGGCAGCGGTCCGACAGCTCGTCCGCCTTGGCCTTGATTAGAAAGGCGTCGAGGCCGCCACGGTGCTCGATCGTCTTCAGCGCGTGGGCGCTGACGCGGATGCGGACCTTGCGCTTCAGCGACTCGCTCTGCAGCGTGACGTCGCAGAGGTTCGGCCGGAAGACGCGGCGCGTCTTGTTCTCGGCATGGCTCCGGAGGTTTCCGGACATCGGCAGCTTGCCGGTCAGCTCGCAGCGCCTCGTCATGACGTACTCCTTGGCCTCATATGGGCCTCTTGGGACCCCCGCCGGGCGCCAGCTTGTGCCGGCAGCCTCAATCGGGCCTCTCGAATGAAAGAAGGCTCCGCGTGGGGGCGCCGGGGGGCGCGCTGGCGGAGCGTGTGGCGGCTTCTATAGTGTCGGGGTTGACATCTCGTCAAGCCGAAAGGCATAAGGCAGGCCATGCGCGCGGCCCTTCGGTAACCTTGGGCCGCCCGTTTTCCCGAGCCCGCCGCGTGCGGGCTGAATATTTGGCGGAGCGTAGCGCAGCCTGGTAGCGCACTTGCTTCGGGAGCAAGGGGTCGGGAGTTCGAATCTCCCCGCTCCGACCAAAGAATCCATCTGTTAACAGCGCTTCAGCTTTCTTGCGGCATCTCGTTTCGAAGTCGCTTCAACGTGTTCACTTATCGACCATCTTCGCCAGGGGATTGGCGCCGGCGACGGCGACTGGACGGAGGACACGCCGAAGCTCGCGGACGGCGCCGATCTGATGATCTGCGAATGCTACTATTACGAGCAGCCGATCCGCTTTCACCTCAACTATCCGACAATCCGCGACCGCCGCCACGAGCTCAAGGCAAAGCGCATCGTCCTCACGCACCTCGGGCCTGAAATGCTGGCCAACCGCCATCGCGTGCCGGAAGAGTGCGCCGAAGACGGGATGGTGATCGAGATTTGAATAATCTCGATTTCTCCCTCGAAACAAAGAAGAGGCGGCCGCCTCTCAGCGACCGCCTCCTGCAAACGCAACCAAAATGACTTCGTAGAAATCCCTACTTAGCCTTGAGCAGCGACTCGACATCGAGCAGCACGAACTCGTTGTCGTCGGCGACGTTTGGCTCCCGGCTCGACGAGAACGGCAGGTTGTTGTCATTGCCGACGATGATGTGGCGCGCGTCGACGACGTCGACGTTCTCAATCGTGAAGAAAGGGAAGGTGAGCACGCCGCCGTTGAGGGGTTTGCGCGCCTTCTTGTCCGGGTCCTGGATCTTCATCAGGTCGATGTAGCCGATCTTGCGCACGGCGCCGCCGGCATTGGCATCGGACATCTCGATCTTCACGATCCGCTTGAATATGGCGATGTCGTCGAAGCAGGTCGTATCCTTCTTGCCTTCAGGGCAAGCCTTGTCGGCCGTGCCTTCCTTGTCGTCGCGCTCGATGACGAGGGCGGTCGTGGCGTCGATCATGTTGAAGTCGCCGATCGCCGATGCGCCGGGCTCGAGGAGGTACTTCCAGTGGCGGCCCGTCCACTTCTGGTCGGCGACCGAGAACTCGAGGATGCGCAGGACTGTCTTGCCGTCGAGCTTCTCCCAGTCCCTCCTCTCGGCATCCCACAGCGGTCCCTCGAACAGCGGGTAGAGGAACCGACCGTCCTTCGACGAAGCAAAGCCCTCGAAGCCCTTCGAGCGCGCGAGGTTGACTTCAGGAGCAGCGACCCCGGGATTACCAGCGACGACCGAGTAGTGGTCGGGCGAGCGGACCGGCTTGCCGTCGGACATGGTCTCGAACAGAGCCTCGACCTTGCCGTTCATGTCGAGACGCAGCACGTAGGGGCCGAACTCCTCGCCGATCCAGATCTTATCGCCAACGATCTGGAAGCCCTCGATGTCGAGGTCGGCGCCGGTCAGATAGCGCTTCTCGGTGCCTTCGTGCGTGATGCGGAACGGCACCTTCTTGTCGGCGTCATGCACGAAGATCGTCGTGACGCGCTCGACCGTGCCTTTGTCCCAATGCATGCGGTACTGGCTGAGGAACAGCGCTGAATCCGGCGAGGTGACCTTCGAGCCAAAGCCATTGTCGGTGATCACCCAATAGGTGCCGTCGGGCATGGTCTTGATGCCGGAGTGGCCCTGCAGCGGCTGGCCCTTGAACGGCACCCTGAGGCCGGTTGGGCGGCCGCGCGACTTGCCTTCCACCGAGCCCAGCACCTCGTTGCGGATGCGGCTCGTCGCAAACTTGCCGGACACTTTGAGGTCGGCCGGCGCATCCTCCGGGACGTCGATGAACGTCGCCGCCGGCAGCACGACGTGGCCAACGAGCTTGGCTGCGTGCTCATCGGCCGCGGCGGCGGAGAGCGCGAGCAAGGAAACGGCGGAAGTGAGCAGAAGTCGACGCAGCATTTTGGTCTCCTATTGAGGACGGCTCCCAATAGGCTTGGCGGATGTCGCGGATGCTGCACTTCTACGACGCCGGTATGACAAATGCGGCTTGTGCTCGATTCAGACTATGGCCGCCGACTCGTGTCGGCCGTGATCGGCCTGCCGCGGGGTGCGCCCATTTGTGGCCACCATTAATCGTTCTGGCTGTTTGCTCTACCGGTCTCAACGGTGATTTACTCTAATGGCGACAGTAGATTCTGCGTCCGCGGGGGGCGCTGAGCGCGTATCGAGGCGAAGCGCGATGGCTGAGGGAAGATCGCTCGATTTTTTGAGCCGGGTTCGTATGAGTGGATCCACGCGGGACCACATCGAGGCGGCGGCCGTAGTCGGCGCTATCGTGTTGATAACTGCGCTCCTCGGCGTCGCGCTCAGGTCTGCCAACCTGCTCGCGGCCATCTCGCCGGCTAACGCCATCCTGCTCGGCCTGATGGTGCGCTTCCCGCATCTGGCGACGCCCGCCGGTTGGGCTGCGGCCGTCGCGGCCTATTTGATCGCGGACCTGCTGACCGGAAACAGCCTCGTCAATACCCTGCTCCTCACGGCAGCAAGCATCTCCGGCGTGGTTGCCGGCTATTTGCTGCTCGTCAGGCTAAGCGAGGACGATCGGCGCCTCGTTGGTCCGATGGCTGTGCTGCGCCTCGCGGTCATCCTTCTTGCGGCAGCGGGCGCAGCGGCGCTCGTTGGCACTCTCGGCAATCTGGAGGCGCTCGCCAGTGCGCCGTTCACGGGCTTTGCCTATTGGCTCGTCGGCGAGTTGGTGAACTATCTCGCCATCGTACCGGTGATACTCACCATGCCGGACGAACTGATCCGCCGCTATGACCTCACCAGCCGTCCGGATTTGCGGCAGATCGATTATGTCGCCCTGGCACCCGGTATCGCGCTCGTCGTCGCGTGCATCGCGGCGCCGTTCGTCGGCGGGCCGGGAGCGCTCGCCCTGCCGCTCGTCGCCTTGGTCTGGTGCGGTCTCGGCTACAGTGTGTTCGCGACGGCGGTGCTGACTCTACTTGTCGGTATATGGACGCTCGGTGGCATCGCGCTCGGACTGATCACGGGCTGGCCGGAGCTAGATGACGGCCATGCGCTCATCTCCGCCCGCCTCGCGGTCACGCTCACGGGCCTCGCGCCGCTGACCATCGCAAGCGCGATGGCGGCCCACAATGTGCTGCGTCAGCGCTACGACTCGCTCGCCTCCTATGACGTGCTGAGCGGCCTCCTTACGCGGCACGCATTCGCCGACGGCGCGCGGCACCTTCTTGCCGAGGCGGCGCGCGTGCAGGCGCCCGTCGCCGTGCTCATGCTCGACATCGATCACATCAAGAAGATCAACCACACGCACGGGCATTGGGCCGGCGATCGTGCGATACAGACCTTTGCCGCGGTCATCCGCAACACACTGGGTGACGGCGTGATGGTCGGCCGCCTAGGGGGCGAGGAGTTCGCCGCGCTCCTCGCTGGCAGTACGCCTGCCGAGGCCTCAGGCGCAGCCGAGCGCGTGCGCCAGGCCTTTGCGGCGACGCCGATCGATCTCGGCGGCGGCCGGCATGTGGAGGCGACGCTCAGCATTGGGCTAGGGTGTGCAACCGTGGCGCCCGACTCGATCGAGCCGCTGCTGCAGGTCGCGGACGAAGCCCTGTCGCTGGCCAAGGGTGGTGGGCGGAACCGGATCGTCCGTCGCGATATCCTGGCGCCGCGCATGTCGCCAGCAATGCCGGGCGTGGCCGGAATGTCCGCGCCCAGCCGGTAGAAGCGCAGATCTCCTGGACGTGTTTTGGTCGGGCGCGCTGCCTGAGCCACTACAAGAGCGCCCGGGCGGCCAGATAGAGGCCGAGCACGAGCAGTCCGGCAAAGAAGCAGCGCCGGAAAGTTAGCGGTGACATCCGCAGCCGCAGCACCTGCCCGAGCCACATGCCGAGTGCTGCCATGCCAAGCGCGCCGAGTGCAGGACCCGCAAGGCTAGAACTGAGCGCGTTGTCTGCCGCGAGATTGACGGTCAGTGCTACCGTCGAGACCGTGAAGGAGAGGCCGAGCACCTGGATCAGCTCCTCCTTTTCGAGGCCGATGGCCTGGAGATAGGGCACGGCGGGAATGACGAACACGCCCGTCGCCGCGGTGATAAGGCCTGTCACGGCGCCGACCACTGGCCCAGCCCAGGCTTCGTGCTCGCGTGCGATCGACAAGCGCAAGGATGCGAGCCCGGTCACTGCATAGAGCGCGAGCGCAATGCCGAGCAGCGCCGTGCCATTGCGAACGCCCGCGCCCGTCATGAGGCCCATGCCGGCCCACGTCCCGAGGCACACGCCCGCCATCATCGGCCACAGGCGCCGGATTCCCGTCCAGAGCGACGGCCCCGCGGCCATCTGCCAGAAGTTCGTTACGAACGATGGCAGCGCGAGCAGGGCCGCTGCCTGCACCGGCGGCATAACGAGCGCCAGGAGTCCCATGGAGATCGTCGGCAGTCCGAGGCCGATGACGCCTTTGGTGAGCCCGGCGATCACAAAGACGGCGGCAATGAAGAGGGCGTTCGCGTCGATCATGCATCGCCTTCTGCCCCACTGGCATTAAGAGCGCAATCTGGAGAATATGGACTCTGCCTTCGTTGTATCCGAAGCCTCCGGAGAGCTGCCATGCGCTTCGATCTCGTCGACCTTCGCCTGTTCCTCCATATTGCCGATACGGCCAGCATCACGCATGGCGCGGAGCGCGCTCATCTGGCGCTCGCGTCGGCCAGTGCGCGCATCCGCGGCATGGAGGAGACGCTCGGCGTCGATCTTCTGAAGCGGGGCCGTCGCGGCGTGGCGCTCACGCCAGCCGGCCAGTGCCTGCTCGATCATGCCCGCATTGTCACCCAACAGGTCGAGTCCATGCGTGGCGATCTCGGCGCCTTCGCGCGTGGCCTCAGTGGCAGCGTGCACGTGCTTTCGAACACGGCCGCCGTCAGCGAGCATCTGCCGCGCGCGCTCGCGTCCTTCCTCAAAGCCAACCCCACCATCAGCGTCGATCTCGAGGAGCGCGAGAGCGCCAGCATTGCCGAGGCGATCGCTGCCGGCTCAGCTGACATCGGTATCGCGAACGATGCTGCGCTGCCCGATGGTGTGCGTGCGCATCCCTTCCGCGAAGACCGTCTCGTGCTGGTCATTCCGAAGGGCGATCCTCTCGCTGCCCGTCGCCGCGTGCGCCTCCACGACGTGATCGAGCAGCCGTTCGTCGGTCTGACGCGGGCGAGTGCTTTGCAGCGTCATCTGGCGGGCCATGCGGCGCGGCTCGGCAAATCCATGCGCCTCCGCGTGGGCGTCGGCGGCTTCGACGAGATCTGTCGCATGGTCGAGACGGGTGTCGGCATTGCCATCATTCCGGAGGCTGCCGCCAAACGCTGCCGCCGCACCATGGCCATTGCGCTCGTCCGCCTCGCCGAACCTTGGGCATTGCGCCGTCTCGTCATCTGCACGCGTGTTGTCGAGCGCCTGCCGGCACCGGCGGCGCGGCTGCTGCAGCATTTGCAGCAGGTCGGTGGTGGTTGATCTCAAGCGGGCTGCTTAACACCGGCGCGACATGCCTTCAGCTCCTGCTCGAGGCGCTGCACGTCATCGAACAGGCGGCGGCTCACGAGCTGCAGAAGATAGAAGCCGAACTTCGGACTCTGGAAATAGAGCGATTTCGCCTGCTCGTAGGTGATCTCCAGCACCTCGCTGTCGGATGCGCATTCCACGGTTTGCGTGCGCGTCTGGCCGGGTGCGAGCAAGCCGAGCTCGCCGATGAACTGGCCCTTGCCGATCTCGATGCCGAGATCGCCGACGCGAAAGGCCCCCGACATGACGAACATCATGCGGTCCGCCATGTCTCCTTTTCGGAAGAGCGTCTCGCCCGCTTTGATGAGCCGCGGCGTGCTCACGGATTTCAGCCAATCCATATTGATCTCGCCCTGGCTCGCATTCTCGACCTTGCGCACGAGCGCGAGGAGCTGGGTGAGCCGTAGAATGTTGAGAGGGAGCAGAATGAAGTGCAGCAGCATGATCGGGTAGGCGCTGCTCTGGTAGCCGTAGGCGATGAAGAAGACATTGCTCAGGATGCCCACGATGCGCAGGTGCACCATGGTTGTCATCGAGAATGTAAGGAGGACGAGGATCGCCGCGATATAGCCGAGGGCTTCGGTCGGAGACATGAACTGTCCTATTGCCACCATGCCAAAATCAATCGGCCGCCACCCTAATCCAAGCTGCACCCCCTGGGCGATGGCTTTAGTGCAGCGCAAGCACCGGCTGCTGCGCCGCCGCTTGCCACCCTGCGCAGGCCCTGCTTTAAGCTCTGCTCGCTCTATTCCAGCCCTCAGTGACGGAGATGTGCTGTGTCCTTGATCCCAACGACAATGACCGGCATCGCCCTCAATGGCAAAGGCGGCCCCGAGGTTCTGCAGCCGACCTCCATGCCCGTGCCGCAGATCGGCCACGGCCAGATCCTCGTCAAGGTCGCCGCAGCCGGTGTCAATCGCCCTGACGTGCAGCAGCGCATGGGCGCCTACCCGCCGCCGCCCGGACATTCGCCGCTTCCCGGCCTCGAGATCGCCGGCGAGGTCGCCGCTGTCGGCCCCGGCGTCGCGCGCTGGAAAGTCGGCGACAAGGTCTGCGCGCTCGTCAATGGCGGCGGTTATGCCGAATACTGCATCGCCGAGGACGTCCAGGCCCTGCCAATCCCGAAGGGTCTCACCATGGCTCAAGCCGGTGGTGTGCCAGAGACCTACTTCACGGTCTGGAACAACGTGTTCGAGCGCGGCCGCCTCGAAGCGGGTGACTGGTTCCTCGTGCACGGTGGCACGAGCGGCATCGGCACCACGGCCATACAACTCGCCAAGGCGTTCGGTGCCCGCGTTGTCGCGACGGCAGGAAGCGCCGACAAGTGTCAGGTCTGCCGTGATCTCGGTGCCGACGTCGCCGTGAACTATAAGACCGAGGACTTCGTCGCGGCAATCAAGGAGGCGACCGGCGGCCACGGCATCGACGTCACGCTCGATATGGTCGGCGGCGACTACACCGAGAAGAACATCGCCGCCGCCGCCGAGGATGGCCGCATTGTGCAGATCGCGACCCTCGCCGGGCCGATGACGACGTTCACGCTGCCGCGCCTCATGATGAAACGTCTCACGCTCACCGGCTCGACGCTGCGCCCCCGCACGCGCGATGTCAAAGCGCGCTTCGCTCGTGCGCTCGAAAAGCAGGTCTGGCCGCTGCTCGATGCCGGCCGCATCAAGATCGTGATGGACTCGACCTTCCCTCTCGCGCAGGCATCGGAAGCGCACAAGCGCATGGAAACGAGCCAGCACGTCGGCAAGATCGTGTTGACGGTCTAAGCAGCGTCCAAACATGGATAGGCTTGCGTCACCCTCCAACGCGGTCACTCCCCCCCGCGCCGGAGGCGCGCCTTCCGGCGCGACGCGGGGGAGGTTAGGAGGGGGGGATTGCAGAACATCGGCGGTAGGGGTTCCCCCCACCCCTAGCCCCTCCCCACACGGCGGAGGGGGAAGAAGGCGCGTTCCTAATCGGATCGCCGGACCATGATACTGGCGCGCTCGCTCGTCTATTTCGTTGTCTTCTACGTCGTCACGGCGCTGTTCGTGGTGCTCGGGAGCTGGTTGTTCGTCGCGCCGCGCTCGTGGGCCATGAAGGGCCTCGAAATCCATGGTCGCACGTGCACGTGGCTGCTGCGCTTCATCTGCGGCACCCGCATGGAAGTGCGCGGTCGCGAGAAGCTGCCGGACGGCGCCTGCCTCGTCGTGTCGAAGCATCAGTCGGCATGGGATACGTTCGCGCTCATCCCGCTCTTCCACGATCCCGCGATCGTGCTCAAGGAAGAGCTGAAGTACATTCCCTTCTACGGCTGGTTCTGTCTCAAGTTCGGGCACATTCTCCTGAGCCGCGACCGCGCAAGCGCTGCGCTCAAGAAGCTCGTCGCGGATGCGAAGGAGCGCGCCGCCGAGGGCCGCGAGGTCTTCATCTTTCCCGAGGGCACGCGCCGCCCTCCCGGTGCCGCCCCCGACTACAAGCCGGGCTATGTCGCCCTCTACGAGAGCCTGGCCCTGCCCTGTTATCCGCTTGCGCTCAACTCTGGTCTTTACTGGCCCCGTCGCCAGCTCATGCGCTATCCGGGCACGATCATCGTCGAGATCCTCGACCCCATCCCACCGGGTCTGTCGCGCAAGGAATTCCGTCAGGTTCTCGAAGCCCGTCTCGAAGCTGCCAGCGATCGTCTCCTGCAGGAAGCATCTGCTGCACCGGACGCCCCGCCTCTGCCGCCGACGGCGGTTGCCCGCCTCGCCGAGCTAGCTGGAAAGGCCGGTTCCGTCGCCTGATCCGGCCGTGGAACACAAGAAGAACATTCCTTGACCATTTGTTCCAGGTGGCCTATATATAAGGCCTGTCTCCGGATGGGAGCGCCCAGGCAGCATGGCGAGCGAACGTACAGAAATCCCGCCGATTTCCCGGTTCATCTGGGATGCGAAATATCGCCTGAAATCGGCTGACGGTACGGCGCTCGAGGCGGGCGTCGAGGAGACCTGGGCGCGGCTGGCTGCGGCCAGCGCCAGTGTCGAGAAGGCGCGCGTCCGCAAGGCGTGGCAGAAGCGCTTCCAGGACGCGCTCGCGGATTTCCAATTCCTGCCCGCCGGTCGCATCATTGCGGGCGCCGGCTCGAGCCGCGATGTCACGCTCTTCAACTGCTTTGTCATGGGACCGATCGCGGACGATCTCAGCTCGATCTTCGAGAACGTCAAGGAAGCCGCCCTCACCATGCAGAAGGGGGGCGGCATCGGTCATGACTTCTCGACGCTGAGGCCGTCGGGCGCGCTCGTGAAGAGCGTCGGCGCCGGCGCGTCGGGCCCGGTCAGCTTCATGGATGTGTGGGATTCCATGTGTAAGACCATCATGTCGGCCGGCCAGCGGCGCGGCGCCATGATGGCCACCATGCGCTGCGACCATCCCGACATCGAGGCCTTCATCGATGCGAAGTCCGATGCGACGCGCCTCAGGAATTTCAATCTCTCCGTGCTGGTCACCGATGCCTTCATGGCGGCCGTCGAGCGCGATGACACCTGGGCGCTGACCTTCGAGGGCACGGTCTATCGCACGGTTCGTGCGCGTGCGCTCTGGGAGCGCATCATGCGCGCGACGTACGATTATGCCGAGCCCGGCGTGATCTTCATCGATCGCGTCAATGCCATGAACAACCTCGCCTACTGCGAGAATATCCGCGCGACCAACCCGTGCGGCGAGCAGCCCTTGCCGCCCTACGGCGCGTGCCTTCTCGGCTCGATCAATCTCGCGGCGCTCGTCCGCGATCCCTTTACGGCCATCGCGCACATCGACGAGACGCGCCTCGCCGGACTGGTGCCGGTCGCCGTGCGCTTTCTCGATAACATGATCGACCTCTCGCATTATCCGCTGGAGGCGCAGCGCCGCGAGGCCAAGGCAAAACGGCGCATCGGGCTCGGTATCACAGGCCTCGGTGATGCACTCGCCATGTGCGGCCTGCGCTATGATGCGCCCGAGGCGCGCGCGCTCGCCGAGCGGGTCATGGGTGAGATCGCGGCACTTGCCTATAGCGCCAGCGCCGAGATCGCAGCGGAAAAGGGCGCTTTTCCGCTCTATGACGCGGCAGCCTTCATCGCCGCGCCCAATGTTGCGCGACTGCCGGAGCACGTACGCCTGGCAATCGCGAAGCATGGCACTCGCAATGGCTGTCTCACGTCGATCGCGCCGACTGGCACGATCTCGCTGCTTGCTGGCAACGTATCGAGCGGCATCGAGCCGATCTTCGATCTCTCCTACAAGCGCCGTGTGCGCGGTGCTGGTGACAGTTTCAGCGAGGAGATGGTCGAGGACTATGCCTATCGTCGCTTCCGCCAGCACGCCGGTGTCGATGCGCCGTTGCTGGCCGCGTTCGTTACTGCGCACATGCTGGCGCCGGCAGCCCACCTCGCCATGCAGGGAGCGCTGCAGAAGCACGTCGACAGTGCGATCTCGAAAACGATCAACTGCCCAGTCGACATACCCTTCGAGGCCTTCGAGAGCATCTATACCGAGGCTTACGCACTCGGCCTCAAGGGCTGCACCACCTATCGGCCGAACGCGGTGACCGGTGCGGTGCTTGAGGCGGCGCCGTCGTCCGCACCTGGATCCGCGCCGGCGCCAGTCGCAGCACCAACGCCGCGTACGGGCGATGTCGTCTACATGGCGCGGCCGCTCGAGCGCGATCCCGTCCTGCCGGGCTTCACCTACAAGCTGAAGTGGCAGGCGAGCGATCACGCGATCTATGTCACGATGAACGATATCGAGCGCGATGGCCGTCGGCGCCCCTTCGAGATCTTCATCAACACCAAGAACCTCGAGCACTACGCCTGGACCGTCGCGCTCACCCGTATGATCAGTGCCGTTTTCCGCCGCGGCGGCGACGTCACCTTCGTCGTCGAGGAGCTGAAAGCCGTGTTCGATCCGCAGGGTGGGCAGTGGATGGGCGGGCGGTACGTCCCGAGCCTGCTCGCCGCCATCGGCGAGGTCATCGAAGCCCATATGATCCGCATCGGCTTTCTCCTACCGGAGAGCCGGGGGAGGCAGGATGCGCCAGCGCCGCCAAAGGCCTTGGCTGTTGAGCCCGCTGCTGCCCCAGCAGCCGCGGGTACGTCCTGGACGCCCATGGGGAACCCGCGGTCGATGCAGGCGCAGGGAGGCCGTCGCCTCTGCCCAAAATGCCAGGGAAATCAATTTCTTCCGCAGGAAGGCTGCAATGTCTGCCTCGACTGTGGCTACTCAACCTGCGGCTAGGGAGATAAGTTCATGTGGAGCGATCCCGGCAGATCACGAAGTGTGTCACTCCTGTCACACATATCGGGCGTATTAACAAAACGACGTGATAAGCAATTCTCGAACTTGAATAATGTGATTATAGAGCAGACTTCCAGGGAGCCGCTGAGCGGCCCTGTGTGTTCCGCGTTGGAAGTTATTGTTAGTGCGCACCGGCCGAGAGTGCAGGGCTGCGCTGTTGCGTGTTGAGAGTTGTCAGATGGCTGTGCGTCGGACAGAAGGCGTGAGTAAGCGTGCGAAGGAGCGGCGCGATGTCGCGTCCGCGCGTCACGCGCTCGATGCAGCAAGCACGGCGCCTGTGCAGCAGGTCTGGCGCGGCGCTTCAGGTACCCTCTACACGCACACCGTGACGAGCCTTCTCCTCTGTCCCGAGATGCCGGAGGCAACATTCCTGCTCATCCAGCGCGATGCTGCCGGCACTGCACGCGTATTGCGCGTCGGCACGCTCGACAGCAAGGCGCGCTCGCTCAATCTCGCGAGGGTCCGCCAAGTAGGCGCAACACTCGGCGCCAATGAGGTGCAGTTCCGCGTCGAACGGTCGTCTGCCGCCGAGCGCGCGCGCATCGCTTTCGATATCGAGAATGCGCTCGCGAGTGGCACGGCGCCGCTTGAGGCTGCCGCACGTGGCGCGCATCAGCCGGCCTGACGCTTCCTGCTCATTTCCGAAAATAGCCACGGTGCAGGATCGTTCTGGGCTCCGTGCTGTCGGGCCTATGGGGGATCGTGCCTTCAGCGTGAGCAGGGCCGCCTGCCTCTGGCACGCCTCCGGCATGACCCTGCACCCGATCGGGGGACCCCCGAGCCCCAGTTTACTTTTGACTCGGAGAGCTCTGCGAAGTCTTGCCGGGGGTCGAAAGGCGGGTCCGTCGCGGCAGGGTTTCGTCATAATGGTGGGTGGGTCCGGGAGCGTGTCCCTCCCGGCGGGAGCGCGAGGGGCATGCCAGAGGCGTGCGCCATCGCGTCGCTTGCTCGACGTCCCAATCAGGCCACCGCTTAGGCAACAAAAAAAGGGCCGCCGAAGCGACCCTTTCTCTGTTTCAGGAAGCTGCCCTAAGCAGCGCGAGTGATTGGGACCGGCGGGTTCTTATCCTCCGCAAGGTCTGTTGCACCCTTGACCGCAATTCCGATGTAGCGGACGCGGCCGGCGATCTTCGCCTTCTTGATGCTCTTCAGTTCACCAAAGTCACGGCTGAAAGTCGGGAGCGCGAGCGGCTCCTTGTCCTGCTCCTCACACCATTGGCAGTAGCTGTCGTAGAGTTCAACGGCAGTGATGGTTGCACCTTCTTCAGCCTCGACTTTCTCCTTATGGAAGCGCTCGACATCGCTCTCGGGTGCGACCATCCGCTGGACGGGAAGAACCCGATCGGTGTTGTCGTTGGCCGTGATGGCCGGTGGCGTAATGACTGCGGGAGCCGGCGGCGAGGCCGCGATGGCCTGTACTGCCGGTGTGGCTGGAACCGCGGCGGGTGCCGCGGCGATGGCCGGAGTAGCGATGGCCTGAGCTGCGACCGGGGTCGCGAGCGGGGCCTGTACCTCGACATCGAGTGGCATGGCGGCTGCAGCACGACCAACCGCGGCGGCGGAAGCCACCTTGGGGTTATGCAGGCCGTCGTGCAGTCGCCACTGGCTGAAGGCAATGTACATGCCGAAGCCAGAACCCACTTCGAGCAGCAGCGCAATGAAGATCGTGAGCGCCATCTGGACGTCGTCGACCTTCAGACCGGCAAACACGAGACCGCCGATCTTGGCAAGCATGGCTGCCTGCGGATCGGCTTCCGTGAGCGCGGTGTGATTGTCGCCGGCTTTGGCCAGCTGCGACTTCACTTCCATGATCTTCCGGCTGAGCTCGGCGGCCTGGACGGCGTTCGCATGCTCTGCCGACAGCGTATGGTACTGCTGGCAGAAATCACGGTTGAACTTGCCATTGACCACGGTGCAGCTCTGCGTGCGGCTCCAGTAGATCTGGTTTTTCAAACCATTCATCTCACTGGCCACGGTGGCGGCGGGGCGGTGCTTGGGAATCCAGCCCACCTGCTCCTCCATCCGTTTCACGTCGGCGCGCATGTCCTGATATACGGCCGTCTGCTGGGCGCGTTGCCCAGTCGTGTCGAGCCGGTTCAGGGCAGCGTGCCCGAGCGCCGAAGTCAGTGAGTAGGCGGTAACGACTACCCCTACCACTACCGCTGCGGCCGCTTGCGACCACATCCGGTTTCTTACGGCTGCGAACAGGAAGAACGGTACGAGCGCCTTCAGGCAGTCGGCAGCGGCGCTGGCCGCTCCGTAGATCAGCCCGTCGAATTCAGTCGTTCCTAGACTGTATCCGAAGCGCCAGTTCATGGCGGCGGAGACAGCAAGCAATACGCTTGCTGCTAGCACGCCTAGGATACCTAGAACGTGTCTCATCGGTTCAAATGCCCCCAAATGTTTGGGGCCAGCCTACGCGGGCACAGGGTGCCGGCCGAGCGGACGATTACACTGAGAGGCGCAAGCCGGACCGTTCATTGCCGCTGAAGTGACAAGTCCCTCGACATGTCGCCCTCGTTTTGCTGCGGGATCGGTGAGCTCCATACCGATTGTCTCGGTTTGGCCGGGCGCGCAGCGTTTCGGCATTCGATCTGAACGGGTACGGACCAGTTCGACTTATGCACACTCGCCATCGCCGCTAGACAGCAAGCTTTTGCACAGGTAGCCGACACCAGCCCACAGGCAACGCAACAACAACATGAAACCCCTCTCACCTATCAGCGGTAGGCGATTCGTAACCAATTGTTAATTGTTTCAGACCCCTTAGGAATTGATGAGATGGCAGTGTGTGTTTGCAGTCACGTCGATCATCCCGAGGGCCACAGCAAGGTCAACGGTTTATCCCCACTATTGAATCCAAAGCTTTTCCACTTCGAGCCGGTGATATTCAAACCAAGTGCTACAGCAACTGTTAATCGCGATCGCAGCCTGCGGTTGCTCGCTTCGACGTATTCGCGTCTTTGGGCGCTGCCGGGTCAAGCGGTGGTTGACGGTTCCTTGCACGGTTCTTGCGAAGGCGGGGCAGGAGCGCTGGGTCGTGCTCATAAATGGAACAGATCTCGGGAATTGCCTGATGTTCGAACGCAGCAAGGTCGACAGCGCGGGGAGCGACACCTCCGGCGCCTCGGTCGCCCTCACATTGACTGACGGCGCGGAGTTGAAGGGCCGTCTCGCCATCCCCCAAGGGCGCTCGCTTGCGGACATGCTGAATGGAACGGCGCCCTTCGTCGAGTTCGAGGAATTCGACGGCCCCCGCCAGTATCTCGCCAAACATGTGATCAGCGCCGTGCGCCTCATCAGCCCGGCCCGCGGGCAGAGCCTAGCCCGCATGCGCGATGCGGACGGCTTCGATCCGCACGGCATCCTCGGCCTGCCGCTCGGTGCGCCTTATGAGGATCTGCGCGCGGCGTATCTGCGCAAGGCCAAGGTCTACCACCCCGACCGCTACGCCAATGCCGAGCTCCCCGAGGAGGTTAGAGCCTATCTCGAGGGCATGGCGCGGCGCGTCAACGCGGCCTTCGCGGCGCTTGAGAGCCCGCACCAGGAGATCCGGCAGAAGCCCGTGCAGCGGATCACGCCCATCTATTCGACGCCCGCGCGCTAAACGCGCACGCCGAAGTCACGCACCTTACATAGCCTCACGCCTGAGCCGAGGCATCGGCCGGCGTACGGGGCTCGGCGGTGGCGTTGGAAGGCTTCTTCTCGACCTCCCGCCAGGGCTTGGCCGTCGTCTGCTCCTTGTCATAGAGGGCAGTCAGGAACGGCGTGATCCGCGCATCAGCCGGCACGGTGCGATCCTGATAGCGGTGCTGGTTCGTCTGTCGCCGGCGTGCCCAGCCCGGCGCGCCCGGCTTCTTCATGCGACGGCCGTTGTGAATGAGCAGGGGGTTGTCGGGTGCTTCGAGATCGAGCTCTTCGAGGAATGTTTCGCGCAGTGCGTAGAACGCCTGCAGGATCGCGTCGCGTGCGAGCTTGCGGTCCTCGGCGGTGACTTGCCGGCCGGTTGCGGGCTCCAGCGCCTGCAGTGCGCGTCGCATGTCGTGGAGTGGCGCGTAGGGGTACAGGCCGATCTGCCCGCGTGTCTCGCCCACGTTCGCATAGACCGCGCGCATGTTGTCGAGCGACTCCGAGATCGCGCAGAACGCGGCGAAGTATTCTTCCTGGCTGGGCGCCTCGCGCTGCGTGAACGTGAACAGCGCCGACTTCGCCTTGACGATGTTCCGCCACTCTTCCTTGAGCGCAGTGAGGAAGATGGCGCGCCTCTGGAAGACATTGGCGAGATAGGCCGCGACGACGGTCACCAGCACAAGCGCCATGTCCTTGAGATAGTCGTAGATGCTCATGAGCACGCTGGCAGCCTGCGTGCCCGAAAGCCCGGGAATGTGATACGCGAGCTTGGCCACGAGTGAGATCGCCAGCACGAGGCCGAGAATCCAATAGGCGCGCCGCAGCGTGCGCCTGAGTGACGAGCGTGTCATGGTTCCCCCGGGGCGAGCTTAGCGGTGGCGTGGCGCCAACCTCAATCGACTGCGTGCGCCGTCGGATGAAGTGAGGGGCAGAAACCGGCCGAAAGTACGGCGACAATTGAAGGCGGAGTGAGCACTTCTATCGAGCCTGTGTCCGGCCGCTCGATGGGCGTGCCGTAGCCCGTGAAACTCCAAGGCAGGAGCCAGCTGGCGAGAACGAGATGCGGCGCGCCCTGCCATAGAACGAACGTGCCGCCGGGCAGCGTCTCGATATTCGTGGCGTACGTGCGCTTGCTGCGCTCGGGTGTCAGGCGCTCGTTGTGCAGGACGGCATCCATGTCCTCGGCCATGGCCCTCGCACTGAGGCCCTTGGTCTCGGCCCACAACTTTGCGAACCAGAGAAAGTCCTGACGGCGGCATTCCCCACAAGGACGGTGGCCGGCTGCGAGGGCGGTCGCCTCGTCGAGGAAGAAGAGCTCGGTATATTTTCCGGGCTGCATGAGCGCGCGATGGCGGCCATTGAACTCGAGCCGGCAGCAGATCCACTGTCGGCTGGCCCAGCGGCGAGAGCTGAGCGTGCGTTCCGGGCCGTGAATGGCGCCACCGCGATTGCCCATGACGGTGCCCCTCGCGCCAATCGCGACGATCGAGCCATCCGGGGCAACGCGGTTCTGGAGTGGCATTGCGGCTTCTGCCATATGTGCGGCTTCAGTCACGCAGGAAGCCCACAATGACCGAAGCCGCCGTACAAGTGAAGACCGAGGAACGTCGCAGCGGCCGTATCGCGACCGTGACGATCGACCATCAGCGGCGGCTCAACTGCCTCGCGAGCCCGACAATCATCGATCTGGCGCAGATGTTCAGGAAATTGTCCGAAGATGCGGCGCTGCGCGCCATCATCCTCACTGGCGCGGGCGACAAGGCTTTCATTGGCGGGGCCGATCTTAGGGAACTCGGGGCAGCCGATCCCGACAGTGTGCGCCTCTTCATCACCCGGCTGCACCAGGCATGCCTTGCGATCCGCGAATGCCCCGTGCCGGTGATCGGCCGTGTCAACGGCTTCTGCCTCGGTGCCGGGCTCGAGGTCGCGGCGAGCTGCGACATGCGCGTGTCGTCCGACAACGCCATCTACGGTATGCCCGAGGTTCACATGGGGCTGCCTTCCGTGATCGAAGCGGCGCTGCTGCCGGGCCTCATCGGCTGGGGCAAGACGCGCGAAATCCTGATCACCGGCGAGACGTTCGGCGCGGAGGCGGCATTGGCCATGGGCTTCGTGCAGAAAGTCGTGCCGGCAGCCGGACTCGATGCGGCGGTGGACCACTGGCTCGACCTCATCGGCCGCGCGACACCCAAGGCCATACGCAACCAGAAGGCGCTCATGAACCGCTGGGAGCGGGTCTCGGTCGAGGAAGGTGTCTACGCAGGTATCGACGCGATTTCGGAGGCCTATACCACGGGCGAGCCCCAGGCTGCGATCAAGGCCTTCTTCGAGGCGAAGAAACAGAAATCGGGCCCCTGACGTTCCCTGACGAACGGTGCCACTGTTCACCCACAGTGCGGCCGCTATATACAAGGGGTGATTAACCAAGCCGGTCGCGCGATGCAGCGTGCGCGGCGCGAGGCTGGCGGCGGAACGTGAGCGAGCGGCAAATTCGAGCAATCAGCAGAGGAAGCTCCGGGCCATTCGGCTGGGGTCGACATGCGACCGTCGCGACGCTAATCGCAGCGCTGCTCGCGCCCTCTCTCCCGTCCCCCTCGCCCCGAGCCCAGCCGGGCCAGAACGCCGCGCAGACGCCATCCGAGCCCTCGGCTGCGCCCACCCCCGCCTCTCAGTCCGTTCCGATGTCGCGCGCCGAGTATGAGCAGTGCCAGGCGGGTGACGAGGCGGCTTTTCGCGCGGCGGTTGCTCGCGTCACGCAGGCGGCGCTGACGAAGAGCCTCGCCGATCTCGACTATGCGCCGATCGTGCGCGAGGCGTGGCGGCGCGGCAATGTCGACGATGTGCTCTGGCGTCAGGTCGACGTGGCCATCGGCGAGGTGCGCGAGGAATCGAGCTGGACCGAGCTCATCGGCTCCATCGCTTTCCAGGAAACGGCGCAGAAGCTCGCGACGACGACATCCGAGCGCGTGTTTCGCTCCGATGCCATGCAGAAGGCCGTGCTCGGTGTCGCGAGCAGCGTCGGTAATGAAGTCGGCCGGCGCATGGAGCAGGGGCTCGGCGCCGCCGCGGAGCCGGTCGCCCAATGCGTGCAGGCTTTCCTCGGCCCGCGCTACGGCGGCATGGTCGCGCGCTCCGTCAGCCGGGATACGGGCCGCGAGTTTACGATCGATCCATCCAAGGCGAGCGCACAGGTTTCAGCGGGACAGGTGCTCGTCCAGGGCAGCGAGGGGCTCACGGGTACCGTGCTGCTTATCGTACGCCGCCAGCTCTCGCGCATGGCGATGAATGTCGGCCAGCGCGTTGTCGGCGCCATCCTGAGTCGCATCGTCGGCGTGGTTGCGGGCGGCATCGGCATTGCCCTCATCGCCAAGGATATCTGGGAGTTCCGCCACGGCGTGCTGCCGATCATCGCCAACGAGATGAAGAGCGCCGACACACGCGACAAGGTGCAGAACGAGCTGGCCAAGGTCATCGGCGAGCAGATCAACGAGCACACGCGCGAGATCTCCGGCACGGCAGCCGATCGCGTCACCGAGATCTGGCGCGAGTTCCGCCGCGCCCACGCGAAAGTCCTGGAGCTTGCCGAGAAGGACGAACGTTTCCGACGCTTTCTCGACACGGTGGCGCCGGCCAAGCTGCCGCGCCTCGACGAGGTTGTGGCCCTCATCCTCGCCGGCGAGGGCGAGCCCGCGCTGACGCGACGCCTCAATGACGGCACGCTGCATCGCGCCATCGAGACCATGCCTACCGAGGCAATCACCATCGCGCGCGATACGAAATCGCTCGAAACGGGCTTCAAGTGGTGGGCCATTGCCGACGACAAGCTCCCCGAAGTCGTGTCCTACGACCTCCATCGCCTCGGTCCGCCCGATGAGATGAGCAAGTCGGCGCTTTCTCGCCTTCTGATGCTAGAGGACCGTATTGCGATCAATCGCCTTGCGAGGCTGACCCGGGCCGATCGCGATCCCCTGCTGGAGCTCCCTCCGCGCGATCTCAATCGCCTCGCACGTGCACTCCCGGAAACCGATCTCAAGTCGCTCTCGCGCTACATGAACACGCTCGAGCCAGTGGCGGCGCAGCGCCTGCTTGCCGTGGTCGGCCACGCACCTGCTCGCATGGCCGCCTACACTGCGTCGGGTGTGCAGTCTGCGATTCTCGCGAGCCGCGATCAGGTCGAGGCCGTCGCCGTGATCGCGCGCTCCGATGCCATCTTCGACTTCTTCGTCTTTGCCGAGGACGTGCGCTCGGTGCGGGAGGGCAAGATCAGTCCGCTGCTGCTCTGGGCGCGCTACCCGATCGCGCTCAGCCTGTTCGCTTTTACCGCACTCATCTTGCTGCTGATCCTGTGGCGCCTCATCTTCGGACGCCGCACGCGCATTGTGATCGCGCAGAACAGCAAGCACTGAACCGGAGATGCCATGCGCCTCGTGACCACGGACCGGATCGACGACGCGGAGATCATCACGGGTGATGTCGTGTTTGCGGTTGCGGTCAGCGGCGCCAACATCGTGCGCGACATGCGCGAGGCGATCGTCAACACCATCGGCGGCCACATGACGCGCTACGAGAACCTGCTCGACCAGACGATCGCCCGGGCTCTCGAAGCGCTGAAATCGCGCGCTGCCGCCCAAGGCTATGACGGTGTGCTCGGCGTCCGCCTCAGCCATCCCATGATCACGAATGGCGCCGTCGAGGTCGTTGCGACGGGCACGGGATTTCGTTACGCGGCAAAGCCGTAGGAGCTTCGTGCGCTCCCGCTCATAAGCCCATGGTGCGGCTAGAGGGATTGCGGCGCCACAACATTCTGCAAAACGCCGCTGCAGGGGGTCACAAGCCCGGCCGAATCGTGTTGATGATGCAGCAATTGGCGCAGCCGTTGTGCGCGCGTGTCGGAATGGGGGACACAATCATGGTTCTGAAGGCACCGGGCATCATCACCTTCATTCTGTCGATCATCCTGACAGTATGCGTTCTGGTCGTGAAATTCTTCGGCGCCCAGATCCCGCTGATGCTTGGCAACGAGTTCTGGTTCCTGCTCCTGGCGCACGTGATCCTGCTGCTTGGCTGCATCATGCGCGGGCTCTGACGCGCAAACGGGCGCAACAATCGTCGCGCCCGCTCGAACTTCGACAGATTAGCGAAATCAGGGAAAGACCTGCACCCAGCCGGTGCCGGCGCGGTCCGAGACCGTGCCGAAGTACTTGTCGTACTCAGCACGCAGCTCTTTCAGGTGCCCCGAGGCCTGGAACTGCTTGAACACTTCCTCGCTCTTGAATTCGTAGAGCGCCATGTAGTCGTACTTGTCCTCGCCCATGATGCGCTTGTAGCGCTTACCGCTCACCGCACCATTGTAGCGCAGCACCTGCGGCACGTGCTCCTCGTCGTACCACTTGTTGAAGGCCGCTTCCTGCTCCTTCGTGATCGTCGCGCGCACCATGAAGACCGTCACTGCCATCGGTGTCCCTCCGTTTCAGCTGCTGTTGGATTGATCAGTACGTCAGCGCCGCCTTGATCGCGATGAGCTCCTGACGTCCGTCCGGATAGGCCTCATAGGCCTTGCCCGCGCGACGGTACCAGTAGCGGCTGTTACCTTCGTCGGGCTCCAGCTTGTGCAGCACCGCATGAATCCAGCACGAGGTCGGATCGCTCTCGTCGCGCTGGACGATACCGTGCGCCGCCTCCCACTCGCCGGCGAGGGCGTGATCGAGGGCCTGCACGAGATCCGATCGCGAAACGCTCACGCCGCACCCCGTTTGATGTTCCGCCATGCGCCGTTCTGCGGTCGTGCTAGGCCCAGATTCTCGCGCAGGGTCGCGCCGCGATAATCCTTGTGGTAGAGCCCGCGCCGCTGCAACTCCGGCACGACGAAGCGCACGAAGTCCTCGTATGTCCCCGGCACGCACGTCGCGCCGACGACAAAGCCGTCGCACGCCGGTGCCATGAAGTATTCCTCGAACATGTCCGCCACCTCCTTGGGGCCACCGACCCAAGGATTGTTGAGGCGCCCGCGGCCGCTGATGCGGATGAAATCGCGTATGGTCGGGTTCTTCGTGCCGGCGACCTTGAGCACGCGATCGCGGATCGTCTGAAGCCCGGACATGGAGGCAATGTCCTCGTCCGTCAGCGGCTCGTCGAGCGGCTTCGAGCCGAAGTCGAAGTTGAGGGCTTCCGAGAGCAGCATGAGGCTGTCCACCTCGAGCGGCAGCTTGTCGAGAGCCGCGCGCTTGTCCTCGGCTTCCATCTTCGTCTCGGCGACGACCGGATGCACCAGTGCGCCGATAAGCATGCTGTTGGGGTCGCGGCCCGTCGCGGCGCACTGCGCCTTGAGGTCCGCGTACTCCTTGCGGCCGACATCGACACTCGGCGTGTAGGTGAAGATCATCTCGCCCCATTCGGCCGCGAAGCGCTTTCCGCGTCCGCTCTGCCCGGCCTGGATGAGCAGCGGATGGCCTTGGGCCGAGCGCGGCACGGTGAAAGGTCCACGCGATTTGAAATGCTCGCCCTTGTGATCGAGGCGGTGCACCTTCGAGGCATCCGCGAAGCGCCCACTCGCCTTGTCGACGATCAGCGCGTCGTCCGCCCACGTATCCCAATGCCCGAGCACAACCTCCATGAACTCGTCGGCGCGGTCGTAACGCGCATCGTGCTCGGCAACCTCGTCGCGGCCCATGTTGTGCGCTTCGATGTCATTGAGCGAGGTGACGATGTTCCACGCAGCACGCCCGTTGCTCATGAGGTCGAGCGTCGCGAACATGCGCGCGACGTGGAAGGGCTCGTAGTACGTCGTGGAGTAGGTCACGCCGAGGCCGAGGCGTTCGGTCGCCATGCCCATAGCCATCATGCAGGCCACGGGATCCATCTTCACGCAGCGGATGCCATTCTCGACGGCCTCCGTATAGCGCCCGCCGTGAAACTCCGGCATCCCGAGCCGGTCATCGAAAAAGGCGAGCTGGAATTTTCCAGCTTCGAGCACCTTGCCGATGTGGCGATAGAAATCCGGGGACATGAAATCTGTGCGCGAGTCCGGATGGCGCCAGGAGGCAGCGAAATTGGAGCAGTTCTGCGCCTGCAGGAATCCGATCAGCGCCATCTGTCGCATTGGGCATTTCCTTCGATCTCTTGTGTACGCGTGCAGAGTAAACACAGCGGCCCCGGCGCGCCATACTCATGTCCGGACATCAGGTTTGCTTTACCGATTTGTGACGTCGACTGATTGTGCGGCGCAGCAATGGCATCGTTCGTGCTTCAATGTTGCAGACGGCTAGCGTATAGACGCCTCTTGCCGGCCGTTCCAAGGCCTGCACGCGCACGGACGCGGGGCCGTGCAAGGAAGCCGATCGGAGGGCCGCAGATGGCGCAGGACAAGGCGAAGACCGCAGGGCTGGACCGCGTGCTGGTGGTCGAGGTCGCCCGCGTCACCGAGGCGGCGGCGATCGCATCTGCGCGGTTCCGCGGCATGGGCAACGCAAAGGGAGCCGACAAGGCCGCCGTCGATGCCATGCGCAAGGAGCTTGGCAAGATTCACATCCGCGGCAAGGTCGTGATCGGCGAGGGCGAGATGGACGAGGCGCCCATGCTCTACATCGGCGAGGAGGTTGGCATCGGCGACGGACCCGAGGTCGACATCGCCGTCGATCCGCTCGAGGGCACGACCATCTGCGCCAAGGACATGCCAAACTCGCTCGCCGTGATCGCGATTTCCGAGCGCGGCGGCCTTCTGCATGCGCCCGACATGTACATGGACAAGATCGCAATCGGCCCCGGCTATCCCGAGGGCATCATCGATCTCGACACGCCGATCGGCGCGCAACTCGAGAAGCTCGCCGAGGCCAAGGGCGTCCCCGTCGACCAACTCACGGCCTGCATTCTCGATCGCCCGCGACACGCCGAGATCATTGAAGCCGTGCGCAAGGTCGGCGCCGGCATCCGTCTTATTCCGGACGGCGACATCGCGGGCGTCATCTGGTGCACGGACCCGCAGCAGACAGGTATCGATGTCTATCTCGGCTCGGGCGGCGCACCTGAGGGCGTGCTTGCGGCCGCCGCTCTCCGCTGCATCGGCGGCCAGATGCAGGGTCGTCTCAAGCCCTCGAACAACGAGGAAATCGAGCGCGCGGCGAAGATGGGCATCCCGGACATCAACCGGAAGTTCTCCATGCAGGAGATGGCTTCGGGCGACGTGATCTTCTCCGCGACCGGCGTCACTAGCGGCTCGATCCTCGAAGGCGTGCACTTTCGCGGTGACTTCGCCGAGACCGACACCCTCGTCATGCGCTCGGCTACCGGCACCGTTCGCCGCATCAAGACCACCTTCCGCAATGTGAAGATGAAGATGGCGGGCGTCTGAGGCGGGTCGCACCTGCAGTGCGAGCGAGGGCTAGCCCTCGCGCTCCCACAGGGAGGGACACCCTCCCTGACCCTCCCGCCTTCATAACTTTCACTTCACCCCAAGCTCCCAGTCTTAAAATGACGGGGGTTCGGGGGTGTCCCCCCGAGCGGGTAACAGGGCGGCAGCCCTGTTCGCGTCGAAGACGCGATCGACATTAACTCGCCGCCGTCCTCACTGTTGCCGCAGCCACGCCTGCGCCGATCAGCAGGCTGCCACCGATCTTATTGAAGAGGCTGATGGCGCTTGGATTGCGCGTCATGGCGCCGGCTCGCGCAGCAAGAAGCCCGTAGCCGAGGGCATTGGCGAACGCGAGTACGAGGAACGTCGCGCCGAAGATGATCATCTGGCGGATGACGTCGCCCGTGGGATCGAGGAACTGCGGCAGGAACGCAACGAAGAAGGTGATGCCCTTGGGGTTGAGCGCGGTGACGATCCAGGCGTGCGCGATCATCGAGGCGGACGAGGCAGCGTCCGTTCGCGCCTCCGCCTGCAGGGCGCCGCCGGCACGCCACAGCTTGATGCCGAGCCACACGAGATAGGCCGCGCCGATCAGCTTCAGTGCCGTGAACAATGAGGCCGATGTCGCGAGCAGCGCGCCGACGCCGAGCATCGACAGCGACATCGCCGTGAAATCGCCGAGCGCCACGCCAACAGACATGGGCAGCGCCGCGCGCCATCCCTGGCCTAATGCGTAGGAGATAACGAGCAGGATCGTCGGGCCGGGAATGACCAGCAGGATCGTCGAGGCCGCGACGAATGCGAGCCAGGTTTCGATGCTCATGTAGGTGCCCTCAGTTTGGCGCGAGTTTCGCCGCACCAAGCTTCTGGCATAGCACGCCGTCAAGTGGCTCGCGCTCGCGTCGCGCCCCCTTCTCCCTCTCCCCATTGACTTCAATGGGGAGAGGGTCGGGGTGAGGGGCGGCCGCTTGCTCTGCTGTTGGTGTATGTCGCCGCCCCTCATCCTAACCTTCTCCCCGTAAGAACGGGGAGAAGGGACAGCGGTGCGCTCGCGGCAAGCTCCAAATCAATAAAAGGCGGGGGTTCGGGGGTGTCCCCCGATCGGGTGCAGGGCCGAGGCCCTGCTCGTGGCGAAGCCACGAAAGTTCACGCGGTCTCACTCACCCCCGACGAGGTTCTCCTCGCGCACCGCGAAATCCTTCCGAGCGCGCGTCTCGCTTTGCGCATTGCGGCTACGCGTATAGAAGTTCCCCAGCACGAGCACATCCATCTCGGTTCTGAGATAGCAGGACACGGCCTCACGCGCGGTCGCGACGATCGGCTCCTGGCGATTGAAACTCGTATTGATAAGCACCGGCACGCCCGTCTCGCGCATGAAGGCCTCGATAACGGCGTAGTAGCGCGGATTGGCACTGCGCTCGACAGTCTGTAGGCGCGCGGTACCATCGACGTGCACGACGGCGGGAATGACGTCCAGCTTTTCGGGCCTGACCCGCGGCGCCATGGTCATGAAGGGATCGGTCTGATCGATCTCGAAGTACTCGCGCGCGTGCTCAGCGAGTACGACCGGCGCGAACGGTCGGAAGCTCTCGCGATATTTGATACGCGCGTTGATGCGATCCTTGGTTGCGAGGCGTCGCGGATCGGCGAGGATCGAGCGATTGCCGAGCGCGCGCGGCCCCATCTCGAAGCGTCCTTGGAACCAGCCGACGATATTGCCATCCGCCAGGTCGCGCGCGACACGCGTGAAGAGCGCCTGGTCGTCCAGCCGCTCAGCGACGAGCCCGGCTTCGTCGAGTGCCGCGCGGATCGTGTCCTCGCGCTCTTCGAGGCCATAGAAAGCGTGCGTCAGCGCGAATTTCCGCGGCTGCTCACGCCGCTGGTGATAGTACCAGAGCGCCGCACCGAGTGGCCCACCCGTGTCGGAGGCGCAGGGCGGCACCCATACGTGCTCATAGTCGGTCCCTTCCAGTACGCGCGCATTGGCGACGCAGTTGAGCGCGACACCGCCCGAAATCACCAGATGACGCGAGCGATTGCGTGCATGGAGCCCGCGCGCCACATGCAGTACCACTTCCTCGATGCGCACCTGGAGGGCACGTGCGAGCGCTTTGTGATGGTCGCCGATCGGCTCGTCGGGATGCCGCGCTGGTCCGAACGTCTCGAAGAATTTAGGGCTGAACGGCTTCAGAAACGCGTAGCGGTCGAACATGAAGTAGCTCATGTCGACCTCGTAGCGCCCGTCCTCGGTGAGGCGGATCGTATCGCGGAAGCGGCTGACATAGCGGTCGTCGCCGTGTGCGGCGAGCGCCATGACCGTCCCTTCCTCGAAATCCCGGAAGCCGAGATGACCGGTGACGAACGTGTAGATCATGCCGAGCGAGTTGAAGACCTCGCTTCGCCAGAGACGCTCGAGACGATTGCCCTTGCCGACGTACGTCGACGTCGCCGCGTCGTCGCCGTAACCGTCCATGATGAGGACATCCGCCTCCTCGAAGGGTGAGATGAAGAAGATCGCCGCGTGCGCATGATGATGATTGATGCCGTAGAGCGGCGGCAGCTTCTGCACGTCGAGAGCACGCGAGAGCTTGTACTTCAGCCATTGGTTCAGGGCGACGATGCTGAGCCTCTGCGCCGTGTTGGCGCCCGGGCGCAGGAGATTGAGGCTCGAAGGCATCTTGCTCAAGATTGCCTTGAGGAAGGTCTGGCGCAGCACCGCCGCGTTCCACGGCGTCACGATGGCGTCGATCTCGTCCGGCTTGAGCCAGCCGCCGTCTATGGCCGCCGCAAGGGACGCCTGAGGAAACGTCTGCGTATGCTTGACGCGGCAGAGCCGCTCCTCCTCGATGACGAGGATAGGCTTCCCGTCCTCGACGAGCGCGATGCCGCTGTCGTGCGTCTCGCTGGCGATGCCTAGAATGCGCATGGGCGATGGTCGTCGACGTGTGCGTCGGCGGGATACCTCGCTGGCGCTCGATCGCTGGTCATGCGTAGTCCGTTGCCCCCTCCGGCCGCTGGCGTGGCCGGTTCCCTCGTATGCTCGCCGCTCATGCCCGGAATTCCAGGCATGTTGCTGAAATACCAGACACAGGCGCCAACTGGCCATAGTATTTGCGTCGGACGGCCCCGAGCAGGTGCCGGCAGCGAGGCAGGACGGATGGTGCCCGCACCAGGAGCGTGGTGGCGCTTCGCCCTGCAGGCGGAACTAGGGAGCGCAACGGAAATGCGACTGGGTAGACTCACACTCGCCTTTGCGACGATGGCGGCGCTCGCCGCTCCCGCGTCGGCGCAGGCGCCGGTCAAGGTCGGTGAGATCAACAGTTACAAGGTGATACCGGCCTTTCTCGAGCCCTACCGCAAGGGGTGGGAGCTGGCTGTGGAGGAGATCAACAAGGGCGGCGGCATCAACGGCCGGCCGCTCGAGGTGATCTCGCGCGACGATAACGGCGCGCCGGGCGATGCCGTGCGCGCTGCCGAGGAGCTCGTGAGCCGCGAGGGCGTAGTGCTGCTGACGGGCGGCTTCCTCTCGCATGTCGGCCTTGCAATCGGCGACTTCGCCAAGCAGCGGAAAATGCCGTTCATCGCCTCCGAGCCACTCACGGACAAGATCGTCTGGGAGAACGGCAACGCCTACACGTTCCGGCTGCGCGCCTCGACCTACATGCAGACTTCCATGCTGGTCGAGGAGGCCCTCAAGCTGAACAAGAAGCGCTGGGCGATCGTCTACCCGAATTACGAGTACGGGCAGTCCGCCATCGCCTCCTTCAAGAAGCTCATGACCGAGCGCCAGCCGGGCGTCGAGTTCGTTGTCGAGCAGGCGCCGCCCCTCAACCGCATCGATGCCGGCAGCGTCGCACAGGCCGTGGCCGATGCCAAACCCGATGCGATCTTCAACGTGACGTTCGGCGCAGACCTGCAGAAGTTCGTTCGTGAGGGCACGACGCGCGGCATCTTCAAGGACGTGACGGTGCTCAGCGTGCTCGGCGGTGAGCCCGAGTACCTCGATCCGCTGCGCGACGAGGCGCCCGTCGGCTGGATTGTGACTGGCTATCCCTGGTACGCGATCGACACGCCCGAGCACAAAGCCTTCCTCGCGGCATATCAGGCGAAGTTCAACGATTATCCGCGGCTCGGCTCGGTCGTCGGCTATGCGGCCATGATCTCGGTCGGCGAGGCTCTGCGCAAAGCCAAGTCCACGGATCCCGAGGCGATCGTCGCGGCTATGAAGGGCCTTCAGCATTCCACACCCTTTGGTCCCATTACCTATCGACCGCTCGATCACCAGTCGACCATGGGGGCCTATGTCGGCAAGATCGGACTCAAGGACGGCAAGGGCGTCATGGTGGACTGGCGCTACGAGCCGGGCGAGCGTCATCTGCCTGCTGATGATGTCGTGAAAAAGCTGCGGCCGCAGTAGCCGTCTCGTGTAGGCTTGAGTTGAGCGACGTGCCGTGACCGCTCCCGGTCACGGCCGTTGACGCATCTGGCCGGGCCGTCATGATCGCCTCGTTCCTAATCCAGACGCTGAACGGGCTCGCGAGCGCCTCGCTGCTCTTTCTCGTTGCGCTTGGGCTCACGCTGATCTTCGGCGTCACGCGCGTCGTGAATTTTGCGCACGGCTCATTCTTCATGCTCGGCGCCTACATGGCTGTGAGCTTTCACGAGCTGGTCGGCGGCGGCTTGCTCGGCTTTTGGGGCGGCGCCGTCATTGCCGCACTGGCCGTCGGCGTCGTCGGCGCGCTCATCGAGATCACCATCCTGCGCCGCATTTATCGTGCGCCCGAGCTTCTGCAGCTCATCACGACATTCGGCGTCGTTCTCGTGCTCAAGGACGTGGTGCTCTACACGTGGGGACCAGAGGACATCCTCGGTCCGCGCGCTCCTGGCCTCGCGGGGGCAATGTGGATTTTCGGCAAGCCCATTCCGCAGTACGATCTGCTGCTGCTCGTACTAGGCCCGCTGGTTGGCCTCGTCGTCTGGCTGCTGCTCACGCGCACGGACTGGGGCACGCGTGTGCGCGCCGCGACCGAGGACCGCGACATGGCGGCGGCCCTCGGCATCAATCAGGCGCTTATGTTCACGGGCGTCTTCGCACTCGGCGCGCTGCTCGCGGGGCTTGCGGGTGCGCTCGCCCTTCCGCGCGAGCCGGCCAATCACAACATGGACCTGACGATCATCGCTGACGTCTTCGTCGTGACCGTGGTCGGTGGGCTCGGCAGTCTGCCGGGGGCGTATGTCGCGGCGGTCATCATCAGCGTCGTGAAGGCGTGGTGCATCGGCATTGGCGATGTTCGCCTGTTCGGCACGGTGTTCTCCTTCTCCAAGCTGACACTGGTCGCCGAGTTCATCGTCATGGCGATCGTGCTCATCATCCGCCCGTGGGGACTTTTCGGCACGCCGCAGGCCGCACAGCGCGTGGCTGCCGCCTCCATCCTCCCGATGCCCGTGCCGGACATGAAACGCTGGTGGCCGCTGGGCCTGCTCATGCTCGCGCTCGTCGCACTGCCGCTCATCGTCGACCGCTTTACGGTGGTCCTGGTGACCGACATCATCATTTTCGCGCTGTTCGCGGCGAGCCTCGGCCTCATTATGGGCATCGGCGGTATGGCCTCGTTCGGTCATGCCGCGTATTTCGGAGCCGGTGCCTATGCTGCCGCTGTCGCGTTCAAAGCCGGCGCGTCGTTTGTCGTTGCGATTCCGACAGGCGTCGCCTTTGCTGCAGCGCTCGCCGTCCTCTTCGGATGGTTCTGTGTGCGCCTCTCGGGTGTCTCGCTTGCCATGCTGACGCTCGCTTTTGCCCAGATTACCTGGGCCATTGCTTTCCAGTGGGACAGCGTCACCGGCGGTAGCAACGGTCTCGTTGGCATCTGGCCGCCTGAACTGCTCTCCTCCAAAAGCGCCTATTACTTCGCGACGCTTCTGCTTGCCGGCGCAGCAATTCTGCTCATATGGCGGTCCGTGCACGCGCCGCTCGGATTTCTACTCCGCGCCGGACGTGACTCGCGCATTCGCGCCGAGGCCGTCGGCATTGACGTACGCATTGTCCAATGGCGCGCGATCATCCTTGCAGGCTCGGCCGCGGGGCTCGCCGGCGCACTCTACGTTTTCTCGAAAGGCTCGCTCTCGCCGGACTTGCTCTCGATTCCGCGCTCCGTCGATGCTCTCGCCATGGTGCTCATTGGCGGTGTGCAAACGCTTGTCGGACCTGTGGTCGGCGCGGTCGTCTTCATCACGCTCCAGGATTGGATCGTGCGCGCGACGCCCTACTGGCATGCCGTGCTCGGCATTACGCTCATCCTCATCACCATCATTTTCCCGCAGGGCATTGTCGGCACGCTTAGGCAGTGGCGGCAGCGCCGGGAGAGTGCACCATGACCGCGCCGGTGCTCGCCGTCGAAGAAATCGGCAAATCCTTCAAGGGATTTCGCGCCGTCGAGCGTGCGAGCTTCACGGTCGATGCCGGCGAGCTCCTTGCCCTTATCGGCCCCAATGGCGCCGGCAAGACCACAACCTTCAACATGATCAACGGTCAGCTCCTGCCGGACCACGGTCACGTGCGCCTCGGCGGCGAGGATGTAACCGGCTGGCCGCCGCGGGCGCTCTGGCGGGCGGGCGTCGCACGTACGTTCCAGATCACGCAGACATTTGCTTCCATGAGTGTCGCCGAGAACCTGCTTGTCGCGATCCTCTCGCGCCAGAAGTCGGCAGGCCTCCTTGCGGCAGCTGGCAATGCGCACGCCGACGAGGTCCAGACCCGTCTCGCGGAAGTCGGCATGGCGCACGCGGCGGACACGCTCTGCTCGGTCCTCGCCTATGGCGATCTGAAGCGCGTCGAGCTCGCCATCGCGCTTGTAGATGATCCGCGCCTATTGCTGATGGACGAGCCAACGGCGGGCATGGCGGCACGTGAGCGCGGCGCTCTCATGCGCCTTGTCGCCGAGCGCGCCCGCCAGCGCCGCACGGCCGTGCTCTTCACGGAGCACGACATGGATGTCGTGTTCGGCCATGCCGACCGCGTTGTCGTCATGAACCGCGGCCGGCTCATTGCCGAGGGCACGCCGGAAGAGGTTCGCGCGAGCCCGATCGTGCGCGAGATCTATCTTGGTGGCGAGGCCATCAGCGCGGTCGGAGGAGGCGGCATATGAGCCTCCTCGAAGTCCGTGATCTCGATGCCTGGTACGGCCGTGCGCAGATCCTCTTCGGCGTCTCGCTCACGGTCGAGGCCGGAGATGCCGCCGTTCTCATCGGCCGCAATGGCGCGGGCAAGTCCACGCTCATGAAGTGCATCATCGGTCTCGAAGCCGAGCGACGCGGCGTCATCCGCTTCGATGGCACGGATCTCATCGGCGCGCCGACGCACAATATCGCGCGTCGCGGCATCGGCTATGTGCCGGAGGACCGCCGCATCTTCATGGATCTTACGGTCGACGAAAATCTCAGGGTCGGGCGTTTGCCACTGCGCGAGGGCGAGAGCGTGTCTTGGACACCAGAGGCGGCCTTCGAGCTTTTTCCGCCACTCGCTGCCATACGTGAGAGAAAAGGCGGCCAGATGTCCGGAGGCGAGCAGCAAATGCTGACCATCGCGCGTGCGCTCATGGGCAACCCGCGTTTCCTGCTGCTCGACGAGCCGTCGGAAGGGCTCGCCCCGGTCATTGTCGAGGTGATCGCCGGCGCCATTGCCAAGCTCAAGGCACGCGGCGTCGGCCTGTTGCTCTCCGAGCAGAACCTGCACTTCGCGCGCGCGGTTGCCGATCGTGCCTTCGTGCTCGATCGAGGGCGCATCCGTTTTGCCGGCACGCTCGCCGAGCTCGACGCGGATGCAGCCCTCAAGGAACAGTATCTCTCGATTTGAACGGCGCTGCGAAGCTCAGCTTTCGCCGCGGAGCGGGAAGCCCGGGCCCGATGAACCCCCGCTTTCCGGAATGTTCACGCCGGACAGCGGGTCTGCCACGCGGCGCGACTTGCCTTCGAAGTAAGCGCCCTGCTCGATGCCGAGCTGCTGGTGGTAGACATCGCCCTCGACGCGGCTCGACGACTGCAGCACAACGCGACGCCCGCGGATCGAGCCGGAGACCCCACCGCGCACGATGACCTCGTCGGCCACGACGCCGCCGGTAACACGCGCCGTTTCACCGATGATGACGTTGGCGGCGTGCAGATCCCCTTGGACCTGGCCGTCGATATGAACCTCGCCCTTCGAGACGAGATTGCCTATGACCGTGAGGTCCTCGCCGATGTGGGATGGCCCCACTGGGCCGCTGCTGGGTCGAGGTGAGGGCGCTGCCTGCCGCTGTTGTGCGTGCGGCTCGCCTTGGTGCGGCTGGTGAGACGGCGCTGCGTGCGGCACGCCACGTGGTACATCGAATGCAGTCGGTTCTGCCTTCTTCGTAAACATACTGACGCAACTCCCTCTCTGAAAGCGCACCCACGCCGTTGCCGGCGGCCACTCGAGCGCATCGATCGGCTGTGCGCCCCCCGTACGGACTATAGGCTGCGTTTGTTCAGATAGCAAAGCCCCACACGCGCGTCAGCCCATTTGCTCCGAATGCGTACTGCCGTATTAGTCGCCTCGCTGCTGTCACAAACAGGCGACCTTGATGCCGGCGGCGGCTATCATGAATTGCGGGCGGCGGGGCAGCATGCAGACTTTCCGGCATATCACCATTCTGACCGGGGCCGGCATCTCGGCCGAGTCGGGCATCTCGACGTTTCGCGACAAGGACGGCATCTGGGCCAAGTACGATTACCGGGACGTGGCGACGCCGGAGGGCTTTGCCCGCAATCCGAAGCTCGTGCTGGATTTCTACAATATGCGCCGCCGCGTCAGCGCCACCGCCAAGCCGAACGCGGCGCACTTCGCCCTGGCGCGGCTCGAGCGCGAGCACGCAGGACGGGTGACGGTGGTCACACAGAACGTTGATGCCTTGCACGAGGCGGCCGGCACGCAGAACCTCATCCACATGCATGGCGAGCACCAGAAGGCCCTCTGTGCGAGTTGCGGCGAGCGCCGACCCTGGGGGCCTGAGTACCCCGATCTGACGATCGAGCTCGCCTGTCCCTCGTGCAATATTGCTGGCAGCCTGCGGCCGGACGTCGTCTGGTTCGGCGAGATGCCCTATCACATGGGGCGCATTGCCGAAGAGCTCGCGCGAACCGATCTTTTCATCTCCATCGGCACGAGCGGAAATGTCTATCCGGCAGCCGGCTTCGTCGCCGAGGCCCGCGATCGCGGTGCGCATACGGTCGAACTCAATCTCGAGCCCTCGCAGGGTACGAGCCTCTTCGACGAGGCTATCCACGGGCCAGCCTCCGTAATCGTGCCGGCTTTCGTCGAGCGGTTTCTCGGCGATGCCACCTGAACCCGCGGGAGCGCATTTTTTCCCTTTGTCTGGCGAGATCTCGCCGGCATTAGGTAGTGGTCAATACTGACTTGCGGCGTCTGGCCAATTCGCCGGATACCTGCGATAAGCCAGCCGACGGGGGCGGCGACGGATCGGCGGAATGAGTTTGGACGAGTACAAGCGTATGGCGGCGCGCGGCGCCATCGAGCAGGTCGCCTCGGGCATGCGTCTCGGGCTCGGCACGGGCTCCACGGCCGCGCACTTCGTCGATCTCCTGGGGGAGCGGGTCCGCAGCGGCCTCGACGTCATTTGCGTGCCGACATCCGAGGCGACACGCGTCCAGGCAGCGTCGCTCGGCATTCCGTTGACCACGCTCGACGAGATGCCTCTCCTCGACATGACGGTCGACGGTGCCGACGAGTTCGACAGTGCGCTCCGACTGATCAAAGGCGGCGGCGGCGCCCTACTGCGCGAGAAGATTGTCGCGGCGGCCTCCGAGCGTCTCATCGTCATCGCGGACCACACGAAGCGCGTCGAGCGGCTCGGAGTCTTTCCGCTTCCTGTCGAGGTCGTGCGCTTCGGCTACACGGCGACGCAGAACATGATCGCGCTGCTCGCAGCCGACCTCGGTTGCCACGGCGAGATCCGCCTGCGCACGGGACGCGATCGCCAGCCGTTCGTGACCGATGGCGGCAACTACATCTTCGACTGCGCCTTCAAGCGCATCGACGAGCCCGAGCGGCTGGACGAAGCGCTGAAACACATTCCGGGCGTGGTGGAGAATGGTCTCTTCCTCGGTCTTGCCGACATGGCGTTCGTTGCCGGTCCTGAAGGCATTGTCGTCATTGAGACCGAGCCCGTCGAGGATGATGGGCGCTGAGCCACGTCGCTTCGAGCAGGCTTGAAGCCCCTTTGTCCTCATCAGGGAAGACGCAAATGAGCATGTTTCGCAGTGCGAGGTTTGCCCTAGCCCTCTTGGTGATGCTCACAGCGCCGGCACTGTCACAGCAGCGTGAGGCGGCTTCCGAAGAGGGCCGGGCGGCAGCGCGCGAGCTTATGGAAGCTTCGGGCGCGTCGGCGCAGTTCGATCAGGTCATCCCCGTCCTTACAGGTCAGTTGACCCAGGCCTTTGTTGGGCTTGCGCCAAATCGCGCAGGCGAAATTCGTGAGGTGATGGGCGAGCTGGTCAAGCGCTTCTCGGAACGCAAAGGTGAGCTGATCGAGCAGGTTGCCACGATCTACGCGAAGAGGCTCTCCGTTGAAGATATGCGCGACGTCACTAAATTCTATCAGTCCGGTGCCGGCCGCCGCATGGTGGAGGCACAACCCGAGATCATTCGTCAATCCATGAGCGCCGGCCAGATCTGGGGCCAGCGCATCGGCGCCGAGCTCGATGCTGAGATGCGGCGTGAGCTCAAGAAGCGCGGCATCGACCTGTAAGAGGCAGCCATGGCGGCTTACGACTACGACCTCTTCGTCATTGGCGCCGGCTCGGGCGGTGTGCGCGCCGCGCGCATTGCGGCCGGTCACGGCGCCAAGGTGGCCATTGCGGAAGAGTACCGCTTCGGTGGCACGTGCGTGATCCGCGGCTGCGTGCCGAAAAAGCTGCTCGTGTACGCAAGCCGCTTTTCCGACGAGTTTGCGGACGCCGCGGGCTTCGGTTGGACCGTCGGCGAGACGACCTTCGACTGGGCGACGCTGATCGCAAACAAGGACAAGGAGATCGCCCGTCTCGAGGGCGCCTACCGCGGTGGGCTCGATCGCGCGGGCGTCACCATTCACAAGACGCGCGCTGTCGTGACGGGGCCGAACGCCGTCCGCCTCGCTGACAGCGGCAAGGAGATCACGGCGAAGTATATCCTCGTTGCGACGGGCGGCCGCGCCAACCTCGATCCCAAGCTGCCCGGTATCGAGCACGCCATTACTTCGAACGAAGCGTTCGATCTCAAGACGTTGCCGAAGCGCATTGTCATCGCTGGCGGCGGTTATATCGCTGTCGAGTTCGCCGGCATCTTCGCCGGCCTGGGTGTCGAGACGACGCTCATTTATCGCGGTGAGAAGATCCTGCGTGGCTTCGACGAGGACCTGCGCGACGCACTCACCGAAGTGTACGCCAAGCGCGGCATTCGCATCATCACGGGTGAAGTCTTCTCGCGGCTCGAGAAGACCGCGGCCGGCATCACGGCTCACTGCAGCGGCGGTGGCAAGCTTGAAGTCGATCAGGTCATGTTCGCCATTGGCCGCAGTCCGAACACAGAGGCGCTCGGCCTCGAAAGCGCTGGCGTCGCACTCGGCAAGGACGGTGAAATCATTGTCGACAAGCATCAGCGCACGAACGTGTCGAGCATCTATGCGGTCGGCGATGTCTGCGACCGCGTGAATCTCACGCCCGTCGCGATCCGCGAGGGCCATGCGTTCGCCGACAGCCTTTTCGGCAAGAAGTCGCGCGTCGTCGACCACGACTGGATCCCGACGGCCGTCTTCTCGACGCCGGAGATCGGCACGGTGGGCCTTCCCGAGCACGAGGCGGCGAAGCGTCCCGGCGGCATTGATCTCTACAAGGCGCGCTTTCGCCCCATGAAGGTGACGCTCGCCGGCCGTGACGAGAAGATGCTGATGAAACTCATCGTCGAGCGGGAGACTGATCGCGTGCTCGGCTGTCACGTGCTCGGACCGGACGCCGCCGAGATCGTCCAGATGGCTGCGATCGCCATGCGCATGGGCGCGACCAAGGCGGACTTCGACGCGACCATGGCGCTCCATCCCAGTGCAGCGGAGGAGCTGGTAACCATGCGCGAGAAATGGACGCCGCCCAAGGCGGCCGCGGGCTAAAGCAACGGACTTGAAATTCACTTCAAGTCGCGGCCGGGTGGAGTGAATCTCAGGTCCAAAGTTGCTTTAGAACATTATGCTTCTAAAGCGTCTTTGGGCCTTCAATGCGACTTCGATCAACCCGGGCGTGGGTCGCATTTGAGGTCCGACGCTTTAGCGTGCGGGCCGGTTCGATCGGTAAGGGCGGCACTATGAGGCTTCAGGGGCGCATCGCGCTGGTCACGGGCGCAGGCAATGGCATCGGGCGCGGGATCGCGCATGTTTTTGCGGCCGAAGGTGCGCACGTCTATGTGAGCGACGTCGATGGTGTTTCGGCTGAGAAGGTCGTCGGCGAGATCAGCACATCCGGCGGCAAAGCGATGGCACAGGTTTGCGATGTGTCGCGCGGTCAGGATGTCACGGCACTTTTCCGGGTGATTGAAAGTGCACACGGCAAGCTCGATGTCATCATCAACAATGCCGGCCTTAACGTGCGCGAGGATTTTCGCCATCTCTCCGATGCCGACTGGGTGAAGATCCGTGAAGTGAACCTCGACGGCGTTGTGCGCATCGCTCGTGACGGCTTCGAGCTATTGAAGGCCTCGGGACGTGGCTCGCTCGTCAATCTGGCCTCGATCATGGCACATCGCGGTCTGCGCCAGCTTGCGGCCTACTCGGCAACCAAAGGTGCGGTTTCCGCTCTCACGCGCGCGCTCGCCGTCGAGTATGCGCCCTTCAACATCCGCGTGAATGCGCTGGCGCCCGGCTTCGTCGAGACCAATCTCACGAACCGCGTTCTCCGCAATCCCATGATTGCGAAGGCGCTGATCGACCAGACGCCGCTGAGGCGCTTCGGTTCGACGGAAGAGATCGCGCGCGCCGCGCTCTTCTTCGCGAGCGACGACAGCTCATTCGTCACCGGCGCCGAGCTCGCCGTCGACGGCGGCATGTCGGCCGGGCTCTAGGCCACCTTCCGCCGCACCATCATTTTCGCAAGGAATGCCGTCGATTGCTCGACGGCCTCAAGCCGTGCCTCGCGGAACACGCCATCGAGATCGTCGATTGCGTAGTGGTGATAGTAGGGCTCGTGGAAACGCGCCGGGAAAGCTTCGAGCAGACCATCCCAGCCCGGCCGGTCACCCATCTGCAGGCTATCGATGAACACGAGAAGTCCGCCGGGCTTGAGCACGCGCGCCATCTCCGCCGCCACGTGCCGGCGCACCTCGGGTGGTAACTCGTGGAACAGGAAGACGGTCGTGACAATGTCCTGGCTTGCATCGGGCAGCGGAATGGCTTCCGCGTTGGCGGCGATCCAGTCCACTGGCCGCAGGCCTTTGAGGTGTCGCTGTGCCTCGTCGAGATAGGGCCGCGAGAGATCGAGCCCCGACAGCTTCATCGCCGGATAGGCAAGCCGCACCGCGCGTAGGAACCGTCCCGTGCCACAGGCGACATCGAGCAGTCGCATCCGCCGCTGGTCGCGACCGTGCATGAACTTCGCGATCGGTCGCAGGGCCTGCCGGCGCATGGCGCCCGCGGCGCCGTAGAACAGCGTCTCGACCTGCAGGTCGTACAACTTGGCGGAGTCGTCGGTCAGATAACCGCCCGTTTGAAAGTGGAAGTCCTGCACGAAGTAGTCGGGAAGATGGTCGCTCACCTCCGCCGTTGCCGTCGAGGCATCGCGTGTATTGCGCCGTGCGGTTGCAGAAGGCAGATCGGCAAGCATGTCGCCAATGCGCTTGAGCTGCACGGGCAGCGGCGGCTCGTCGCTCATCGGCGGATAGAGACCATCGCGCACGGCGGCCGCATCCTGCATGAGCACGCTTATGAGATCGCGCAGCAGCTCGGCCTGTGAGGGGATCGGCCCGCGCGGTTTCTCGGTCGGCGCGCGACCGAGCGCGTTCGTGCGCCAATCAACGATCCGGTTGAGGCCCAGATACAGGCCGAAGCGCACGGCCTGTCCTGCTGCCTGTGCCGCCATGCCGATCGTGTCTGCCATGGGTTACTCCGTTCAGCGCTGCTCCCGCAGGAACGCCAGCAGATGCTGCGCGGTTTCCGCGGGGCGTTCCTGCTGCACCCAGTGACCGGCGCCCTCGATGAGATACACGGCCGACATCCGCGTGCACGCTTCCTTTTGCATACGCTCGATGGCGCCCGGCACCTGGTAGATGCCCCAATCGCTACGTCCCGCAATGAAGCACGAGGGTATGTCGATCGTGCGGCCGGACAGTAGCTCCAGCTCGGAAACGACGCGCCGATCGACGCGCGCGCGATACCAGTTGAGCCCGCCTTGGAAGGTGGTCCGCGCATATTCCTCGCCGAATACGCGCATCTCGGCTTCCGGCATCCACTGGTTGGCGGCAATCTCGGCCGCGCTCGGCGCCTCCTTGGCAACGGTCTCGGCCATGCCGTCGCCGAGATCCATGATGTAGTACGTTGGTATTTTCGCGAGCTCGGACGCAGTCCAACCCTCGAGGCGGAACGGCTTGTTCGCCTTCCAGTCAGCGCTCTTGTGATGAAAGTAGGCGCGTAGGAATGCCTGGACGCCTTGTTTGGCGCCGTGCATGTTGGGGTTAGCTTCGCGCGTCCAGTAGTACGCATGGTAGTGCTTGCGCGGCCGCTCCAGCGCCGCGAGCTCTTCGTGGATCGCTGACTCGCGCGTCGCCTTGGCATCCGGATTGTCGGCGCTGCCGATGGGAATGGTCGGCGGCCCCGAGAATGGGGCACTCATCAGGCTCACGCTACGAAACAGGTCCGGGCGCAGCAGCGCGCCATAGGCGGCGACGGTCGCTCCGAAGTCATGACCGATGATCGCGGCGACCTCGCGGATGCCGAGCGCATACACCAGCCCGACGACATCCCGCACGAGGTTGAACGGGCCGTACTGGGTGAGATCCGTGTCGTAGCTGTCATCCGAGCCCGTCGTGCGGCCATAGCCACGTTGATCTGGCGCAATGACGTAGTAGCCCGCTGCGGCCAGCGTCGGCATGACCTTGCGCCAGCTATAGGCGAGTTCGGGAAAGCCGTGCAGCAGGAGCAGGCACGGCCGCCCACGTTCGCCGCATTCGAGCACATGCATCCTGAGCCCGTTCACGCCCTCGACGAAGCGCGCACGAATACCGGGCGGCAGCGTTGCAGTATCGAGAGGGGGGAGTGCTGTCATCGGGCGTTTCCTTACTTTTGTTTGGGGCGCTATAGAGCCTACACCAGAAAATCCGAGGAGACCTCCACATGAGCGACGCCCCAGTCCTTTGGAATCTCGATGCCCGTGGCGTCGCGACCGTCACCCTCAACCGGCCGCAGGTGAACAACGCCTACAACGGCGACATGATCCAGAGCCTGCACACCGCCATGGACACGCTCGGCGCCGAGAAGGGCCTGCGCGTCGTCGTGCTCAAGGGCAACGGCAAGCATTTCCAGGCTGGCGCCGACCTCTCCTGGATCAATGCAGCTCGCGCTGGCACCCCCGCGGGCAATCTCGCCGTTTCGCGCGCGACCGCGTCTGCTGTGGACCGCCTGAACCGGCTGCCCGTGCCGGTCGTCGCGCTCGTGCATGGTGGCTGCTTCGGCGGCGGTACGGGTGTCATCTCGGCGTGCGATATCGTGATCGCGGCCGACAATGCGCTTTTCTCCATCACGGAAGTGCGCTGGGGCCTGCACGCGAGCATTATCTTTCCGCAGCTCAATGACGCGATCGGCGTGCGCCAGGTGCGACGCTACGCGCTGACCGGCGAGCCCTTCGGCGCCGAGGAAGCGCGTCGGATCGGTCTCGTACACGAGGTCGTGCCGCTCGCCGATCTCGCAGCACGCGGCGAGAAGATCGTTGCGACGTTGCTCGAGAATGCCCCGAGCGCCTTGGCGAAGACCAAGCAGCACATTCTCGAGCATGCCTGGGGCGGCTTCGACGCGCCGACACTCGACGGGCTAATTCAGAGCCATTCCGACCAGCGCCAGACCGCCGAGGCTGCTGAAGGACTCGCGTCCTTCGCCGAGAAGCGCAGCGCGCGCTGGGCGCCGAAGTAGGTCTCGCGCCCGCAGATTGGGCTTGTCCGTACAAGCGTCATCGTTCATTGCGCATTCACGCCAAGATCAATAATCTCGGTGAATGATGACTATCGGTCTGCAATCCACCACAGCGCTGGCGGCATTCGTCCTCGCTGCATTTCTGACGTTGTCTCAGGCGCCTGCTGCCATCGGCCAGCAGTCCGTGCGGTGCTTTGAAGACTGGTCGGACGCGGCCCCCATCGTCCTCAAGGAGAATCTGCTGCCGGTCAGGGATATCCAGGCCTGGGCGCGCAAGCGCATGAAGGGCAATGTGATCCGCGTCACCCTCTGCCAGGAAGGCGAGCGCTACACTTACCGTGTTCTGATGCGCGAGCCCAAAGGGCGTATCCGCAACCGTATTGTCGAGGCGCGCGGCCCGCTCGATCAGTCCGACCCCCCGAAGGCCTCCAAACCGCCGAAAAAGCGGTAAAAATCTCCCGCGACGGAATTCATCTTGTCTGCGCGTTTCAGCGCACGACTGGAATGGCATTCACAGCTCCGGCCGGCTAAGATGCCGCCTGTCCGACGTTTTCGGCAAGGCGGATCAGTGGCCATGCGCGGGGCATCTCAGGCGAGGGGACGGGACGCCATGCGCGTGCTGGTGGTCGAGGATGATCCGGATCTCAATCGGCAACTTGCGTCCGCGCTGGTTGATGCGGGATACGCCGTCGACAGCGCTCATGACGGCGAGGAAGGCTACTTCCTCGGTGAGACCGAGCCTTACGACATCGTGATCCTCGACATCGGCCTGCCGAAGAAGGACGGCATCAGCGTCCTCGAGCAGTGGCGCCGCGCCGAGCGCAATATGCCGGTCATCCTGCTCACTGCGCGCGACCGCTGGAGCGACAAGGTCCAGGGCATGGATGCCGGTGCAGACGACTATCTCGCCAAGCCCTTCCACATGGAGGAGCTGCTCGCCCGCATCCGCGCGCAGGTGCGCCGCCTTTCGGGTCACGCGCGCAGCGAGATCGAGGTCGGCCCCCTGCGCCTCGACACCAAGACCGCGCGCGTTTCCATGGGCGGCCAGCCGGTGAAGCTCACCTCGCACGAGTACCGCCTTCTCGCCTACCTCATGCATCACAACGAGCGCGTCGTCTCGCGGACCGAGCTCGTCGAACATCTCTATGACCAGGACTTCGACCGCGACTCGAATACCATCGAGGTGTTCATCGGCCGGCTCAGGCGCAAGATTCCGTCGGAGATGATCAAGACCGTGCGCGGGCTCGGCTATCGCCTGACGCGTGAGGGCGATGAAAGTTAATTCCCTTGCGTTCCGCCTCCTGGCGACAGCGGCCGTGTGGACGCTGCTCGTACTACCCATTGCCGGCCTTGCCATCGACTACGTGCGCCAGCGCGAGCTGGCCTCCTCCCATGATGCGCGTCTCAGCCAGCTTCTGACGCTGGTCATTGCCTTCAGCACCGACGATGGCGGCTCCGAGCCGCGCTTTCCGCGCAACGTGGGCGAGCCGCTCTTCGAAGTAACGCACTCGGGCTGGTACTGGCAGATTACGCCGCTGGGCAACAGTCCAGGACGACGCATGGTTTCGGCGTCGTTGGCGAGCGACATCATTGCGCTGCCATCGGCGGCCAACATCAGGCCGGACATCAACGGCATTCGCTGGATCGAGGCGACGGGACCGGCCGGCGAGCCGCTGCGTGTTGGCGAAACCGTCTTCAATCTCGGGGACGACGAGGCGCCGAGCAATTACTCCTATGTCGTTGCGGGCAACCAGGACTTCATCGAGGGACGGCTCGACGAGTTCCGCCTGCCATTGGTGATCGCTCTTGCGGTAGCCGGTCTCGGCCTTGTCGGCGCGACGGTCGTTCAGGTGCGATATGGCCTGAAGCCGCTGCGCGCCATCGAGCAGGGCCTCGCCGATATTCGATCGGGTCGTGCTCGGCGTCTCGAAGGTGATCTGCCGGCGGAGATCGAGCCACTTCGCGCGGAGCTCAATGCGCTCATCCAGGCCAATCAGGACACTACCGAGCGTGCCCGAACGCAGGTCGGCAATCTCGCCCACGCTCTGAAGACGCCGCTTGCGGTCATGATCAACGAAGCGCGCGAGGAGCGCTCGCCCTTCGGCGACAAGGTCGTCGAGCAGGGCGATATCATGCGCGACCAGATCAACCACTATCTGGACCGCGCGCGCGTCGCCGCCCAACTCGGCGTGATTGGGACCGTGACGGACGTCGAGGGCGTGCTGCGCGGGCTCGTGCGCGCGGTTGCGCGCATCTATCGCGATCGCCATATCGACATCGCGGTACACTGCCCACCCGGTGCCCGCTTCCGCGGCGAGCGGCAGGATCTCGAGGAAGTGTTGGGCAATCTCCTCGACAATGCCTGCAAGTGGGCCAGCAGTCAGGTGATGGTTAACGTCACGATGCGCGAGGCGGATGTCCAGCGGCCCCTTCGTACCATCGAGATTACCGTCGCTGATGATGGTCCCGGCCTGAATGCCGACCAGCGTGCGCAGGCCGTCAAGCGCGGGCGCCGGCTGGACGAGAGTCAGCCGGGCTCCGGTCTCGGTCTTTCGATCGTTGCCGACCTCGTACAAAGCTATGGAGGGACGTTCCATCTCGAGGCGGCGCCGGCGGGCGGGCTCAGCGCGCGGCTGGTGCTGCCGGCGGCGTGATGCCGCAGGCTGATGATCTGCGCAATTGACGGTCCCCAAGGACGGTCCGCGCTCCGTATGCGAACCGGTCGCCTTGCAAGGGCCATTTGGCCTCCTTATTGACGGGTTCTAAGTAGTGCAATCCCAATCCCGGGCGCGCTCTAGAGGTCTGCGATGTTGTTGTGGTTTGGGCTGGCTGTGTTGACGGCTGTGGTGGTGGCGGTGCTGCTGCGGCCCCTGCTTGCCGACGGCGCGGTCGATAGCTCATCGGGCGAGGCGCGCGATCCGGCAGCGAGCACGGCCGTCTATCGCGACCAGCTCACCGAAATCGGGGCCGAGCGCGCGCGGGGACTGATTGGCGCGACCGAGGCCGAGGCGGCACGCGTCGAGATCGCGCGCCGGCTGCTTGCCGCTGCAGACTCGCCCAAGGGCACCGCGACGCCGTCGGCCTTGCGCGACGTGCGCGCGCTGGCCCTGGGGCTCGCGGCATGCCTCCCCGTGCTGGCGATCGTCGTCTATCTCGCGCTCGGGGCGCCCGGCCAGCCGGGCCAGCCCTTTGCCGCGCGCGCGCCGGAAGGCACCGGCACGAGCGTCGAGCAGCTCGTCACCCGCGTCGAAGAACGCCTGCGCGCGCATCCTGAGGACGGCCGCGGTTGGGATGTGATCGCGCCGGTCTACCTGCGCCTCGGGCGATATCACGAGGCCGCGAATGCCTTCCAGCAGGCCCTGCGTCTCGTCGGCGAGAGTACGGACCGGCTCGCCGGCCTCGCCGAAGCGCACATGCTCGCCAATGACGGTATGGTCTCGGAAGCCGCGCGCAAGGCCTACGAGCGACTGCGCGTCTTGGCGCCTGACCGCATGGAGCCGCGCTTCTGGCTCGCGGTCGCCGCCGAGCAGGACGGCCGTCTGGCGGAAGCGGAGAAGGTGTACGCGCAGCTCCTGACCGAAGCGAACGCGGCGGCGCCGTGGCGGCCGACAGTCGGCGAGCGCTGGCGCGCCGTACGCCGCAAGCAGAACCTTCCGACTGAGCCGGTGCCCGATGGCACCGCGGAATCAAAGCCGACGAGCATCGCACCGGCACTGAGCCGCGAGGACGTTCGCACCATCCAGCAACTGCCCGAGGAGGAGCGCCGCCGCATGATCGAGGGCATGGTGGCCGGTCTCGATCAGCGCCTGTCCGAGAACGGCCGCGATCTCGAGGGCTGGCAGCGCCTGATCCGCGCCTACACCGTGCTCGGCCGCCGCGAGGATGCACTCGCGGCGCTGGCGCGGGCGCGGGCTGCGCTTTCGGAGGAGACGCAGGCCCAGGATACACTGACGTCGCTCGCGCGCTCGCTAGGGCTCTCCTCATGACGCGCCGCCGCCGCCGAGGCATCATGATCGCGGGCGCTCTCGTCGTGCTCGCCGCTGCCGTCGGACTCGTGCTCGCGGCGCTGCGCGAGTCCATTGTCTTCTTTCACACGCCGAGCGATCTCGCGGCCAAGGCTATTCCCGAGGGCCAGCGCATTCGTCTCGGTGGCCTCGTCGCCGTCGGCAGCGTAAAGCGCGGCGAAGGCGTCGACGTCCAGTTCGCGATCACCGACACGGCCGAGCAGGTGACCGTGCGCTATCGCGGCGTGCTCCCGGATCTTTTCCGCGAGGGCCAGGGCGTGGTGACCGAGGGTGCGCTCGAATCGGGTCGCGTGTTCCGCGCGGACACGGTGCTCGCCAAGCACGACGAGAATTACATGCCGCGCGAGGTTGCCGACGCGCTCAAGGAGAAGGGCCTCTGGCAGCACGGGGGCCCGCCGCCAGGAACAGGTACGCCGCAGCCCGCAGTCGAGAAGAAGTGAGGCGCAAAATGCAAGAGGTCAGTCGCCCATGATCGTCGAGCTTGGTCACTTCGCCCTCGTGCTCGCCTTCCTCGTCGCGCTCGTGCAGATGATCCTGCCGATGTGGGGCGCGCGGATCGGCGATGTGCGCCTCATGGGAGTCGGCGCGCCGGCCGCGCTTGCGCAGTTCGGCCTGCTTATCATTGCCTTTAGCGCCCTCATGCACGCCTATGTCGTGAGCGACTTCTCGGTCGCCAACGTCTATGCGAACTCGCATTCGACGAAGCCGCTCATCTACCGCATCTCTGGCGTGTGGGGGAACCACGAAGGCTCCATGCTGCTCTGGGTGTTGATCCTGGCGCTGTTCGGTGCCGCGGTCGCTGCCTTCGGCACAAACCTCCCCGAGACCTTGCGTGCCAACGTGCTCGCCGTGCAGGCGTCGATCGCTCTCGCCTTCCTGCTTTTCATCCTGCTGACCTCGAACCCCTTCGAGCGTCTCGATCCCGTGCCCGCTGACGGCCGCGGCCTCAACCCGATCCTGCAGGACCCGGCCCTAGCCTTCCATCCACCCTTCCTCTATGCGGGCTATGTCGGCTTCTCCATGGCCTACTCGTTCGCCATTGCCGGCCTCATCGAGGGCCGGACGGACGCGGCCTGGGCGCGCTGGGTGCGGCCGTGGACGCTGGCTGCGTGGATGTTCCTGACGGTCGGCATCGCCATGGGCTCGTGGTGGGCGTACTACGAGCTCGGCTGGGGCGGCTGGTGGTTCTGGGACCCGGTCGAGAACGCCTCCTTCATGCCCTGGCTCGCAGGAACGGCGCTCCTGCACTCCGCCGTCGTTATGGAGAAGCGCGAAGCGCTGAAAGTGTGGACCATCCTGCTCGCGATCCTCACGTTCTCGCTCTCGCTCATGGGCGCCTTCCTCGTGCGCTCGGGCGTGCTCTCCTCGGTGCACGCCTTTGCGGTCGACCCCAAGCGCGGCGTGTTCATTCTCGCCATCATGCTGCTCTTTATCGGCGGCGGGCTCATGCTCTATGCGGCGCGCGCGCCGAGCCTCAGGCAGGGTGGCCTGTTCGCCCCGCTCAGCCGCGAGGGCGGCCTCGTCCTCAACAACGTGCTGCTGACGACCGCGACCGGGACGGTCCTGGTCGGCACGCTCTATCCGCTGGCGCTCGAATCGATCAACGGCGCCAAGATCTCGGTCGGTGCCCCGTACTTCAACGCGACCTTCGTGCCGCTCATGGTGCCGCTGCTGCTGGCACTGCCCTTCGGGCCGCTGCTCGGCTGGAAGCGCGGCGATGTCGCCGCGGCCATGCAGCGTCTGATGATCGCGGGTCTGCTGGCGATTGTCGCCGCTGTCGTGGCTCTCGCGATCGTGCAGCGGGGCCCGTGGCTCGCGCCGTTCGCGATCGCGCTCGGCGTGTGGGTGGTCGCCGGCGCGCTCAGCGAGCTCGCCTTCCGCGTCAAGGCCGGCAATGCCGACCGCGCGGAGGTCTTCCGCCGCTTGCGGCACTTGCCGCGCTCGGTTTATGGGACCGCGATCGCGCACGCCGGCGTCGGCGTCATGGTGATCGGCATTGCCGCAACGAGCGCCTGGCAGAGTGAGACGATCCTGACCATGCGCCCCGGCCAGACGGTGCAGATCGCAGGCTACGACGTCGCCTTCACGGGTGTAGCGCCGGCGGAAGGGCCCAACTATCGCGAGGTCATCGGCCTCATGCAGGTCTCGCGCGGCGGCAGTCGCATCACCGAGCTGTCGCCGTCGAAGCGTCAGTACAATGCGCCGCCGCAGGCGACGAGCGAAGCCGGCATCCTCAATGCGCTGGCGGGCGATCTCTATGTCGTGCTCGGTGACGAAGCCGGTGATGGCGCGTGGTCGGTGCGGCTCTACTTCAACCCGCTCGTGCGCTTGATCTGGATCGGCGCCGTCATCATGTTCATCGGCGGCGCCTGCTCGCTGAGCGATCGGCGGCTCCGCGTCGGCGCCCCGCGCCGCGCGCGTCGGCGTCTGCCGGCCGCCGCACCCGCGGAGTAGTCATCATGCACGCGCTCATACGGACTGTGCTGCTGCTCCTCACGCTCGCGCTGCCGGGGGCTGCGTTCGCAGTACAGCCCGACGAGGTGCTCAAGGACCCTGCGCTCGAGGCGCGCGCCCGCGCGCTCTCGGCGGATCTGCGCTGTCTCGTGTGCCAGAACCAGTCGATCGACGACTCCGACGCCCCACTCGCCAAGGACCTGCGGCTCCTCGTGCGCGAGCGCCTCGTCGCCGGCGACAGCGATGCCGAGGTGACGACGTTCCTCGTCGCGCGTTATGGCGAGTTTGTGCTGCTGCGCCCTCCCTTCGGGGCCCACACGCTGCTGCTCTGGCTGACGCCGCTCCTGCTGCTCACGCTCGCCGCCGCCGGCATAGGCTGGCGCCTCCTCGCCGCCCGTCGCCGCGCCCCCACGTCCGCCCCCCTCAGCCCCGAGGAACAGCGCAGACTCGAGGGTCTGCTGAAGGCGACATCGCCCAAGGACTGAGCGCCGGACGGCAAGCGGCCGTTGGTAACGACATCTGCGCCATTCAATTGACAAAGCGACAGCGCCTCGAAAGATATGGACGAGGCTGCTTTATGCCACGAATGCCAAGTGTATTCCCGCCATATACCGGCGCCCACTTCGTTTCCGTCGTGGCATTGTGGAAGCGAGGAAAAATGAAAAGCTGCTCCCTTTTAGTAGGCGTGTTTTGTGCCGGCTGGTGCGCTTTTGTCTACACCACCGGCGTGCACGCACAGCAAGCTGGTGCCCGCATGGCCTCGGATGCCCTGCCGCCTCGACCGCCGATTGCTGGAAATTGGCGCCTGACGCTCGATGAGAACTTCGAGGGGCCGCTCGACCCAAGGATCTGGATGGATCGCGAACTTTGGGACGATGCCTCACTCGGAGTTTCGCTCTTTGAGTCGAGCAACATCGCGGTCCGCGATGGCAAGCTCATCATCACCACCATACGCAAACCCGGCAAGAACAAGCGCGGCGACGAGTTTGCGTTCAGCTCTGGGCTCATCCAGTCGTTTGGCAAGTTTGCTCAGGCTTACGGCTATTTCGAAGCCCGCATGGCCATGCCCGAGGCAAAGGGCTTATGGCCGGCCTTCTGGCTGATGCCGGATAGGGGTAAGGGCGACATCGCGCGTTGGTGGCTCAACGGACGACGATCGACGTACATTCAAACTGGAGTGAACAACGGCTTCACCGGGAAAGGTATGGAAATCGACATCATGGAGCACCTGACGATCTGGGGCCCCAACAGATTCCACGCGGCCATACATTGGGATGGCTACGGAAAAGACCACAAGAAATTGGAGAAGACCTTTGAGGTCGCGCCCAGTCCGGATGGCTGGCGAATTTTCGGGCTCCATTGGCGACCGAACCAGCTCGTCTGGTTTGTCGACAACAAGGAGGTTTACAGAATTGAGAATGATCGCGTTGCCGATGTCCCGATGTACATCTTGCTGAACACCTCCGTCGGGGGATGGAATGGCAATCACCCGGACCCGGATACGAAGCTGCCGGCTACGACCGCCGTCGATTGGGTCCGCGTGTGGGCGGAGGACTAGTCACCGCCTCTCTGAGCCTGCATTGCAAATATAGCGACCTGCGAATATTAGTTCTGCAGGCTGGCGCGATCGAGCCGCTGCGAAAAGGCGATTGGGATCATGTCTGTTGATGCGCTCGCCAAAGAGGCCGAGGACAGCGACGAGTTGCCGGCAGGCGAGGTTCTGAACTCCATGCGTTCGGCCGCCGAAGAGGCCGCCGGCGTGCTGCGTTCAATCGGCAGCCCCTATCGCCTGATGATCCTATGCCTGCTGGTCGAGCGCGAGAAGACGGTGACCGAGATCTGCGACGCCATCGGCGCGCGCCAGAGCCTCACCTCGCAGCATCTAACGCGGTTGCGCCTAGATGGTCTTGTAAAGGCTGAGCGACGCGGTCATTTCGCCTACTACTCGCTGACCGACACGGTCGCAAAAGAGATCGTCGCCACGCTCTATCGCCACTACTGCGCAAAAGGCATGCTGCCGGAGAAGGAATGAGGGGTAAGGAATTGTGGAAGCCCGGGGGCTTCAGTTTCGCGGCTGGGGCACTTGCACTCAAGCTCGTGGGGCCCGCAATCGCAAGCGACCCAAAGATCATTGCCTACGGCCGCCACCTCTCGGGTGAGTGCAGCGCCTGTCACCGCATCGACGGCGTTGACAATGGCATCCCCTCGATCACCGGCCGGGATACCGATGAGTTCACTCACACGCTGAATTTCTACCGCAACGGCGAACGCAACAATCCGGCCATGGTCTCGGTCGCGCAGTCGCTCGATGACGACCAGATCCAGGCGCTCGCCGCCTACTATGCCTCGCTTCCCAAAGGCCCCGCGCGCAAGAAGTGAGCGGGATAGCCAAGCATTTCTCGCGCCCCCCGGCCGATCTCAACCCTTCACGCCCGCGTCGGCGAGCTTGCCGCCCGAAGCCGCGAGCCTCTCGATCAGCGGCGCGATCGCCCAGCGTTTGCCGTGGCGCGCTTCATAGGCCTTGATCTTCTCGGCGACTTTCGCGAGGCCCATCTCCTCGATCTGCCACATAGGCCCGCCGCGCCAGCCGGGAAAGCCATAGCCATTGAGGTAGATCGTATCGATGTCCGACGCCCGCATCGCGATGCCTTCCTCGAGGATCTTGGCGCCTTCGTTGGCGAGCCGCAGCAGGCAGCGCTCGACGATCTCCTCCGCGCCCGGCTTGCGATTGGACAGCCCTTGCGCAGCGGCCTCTTTCGCGAACATCTCTTCGATTTTCGGATCGCTCTCGCGCTTGCGATCGGCGCCGTAGGTGTAATAGCCGGATCCCGTCTTCTGACCATGCCGGCCCATTTCGACGATCGCATCGGTCACGCGATAGAGCTTCGCGCGCTCGGGCGTGAGCTTGTGCTCCTGGCGGATGCGGTAGCCGACATCTAGGCCCGCCATGTCCATCATCGCGAGCGGGCCCATGGCAAGACCCCAGGCTTCGAGCGCCCCGTCGATATCGGCAGGCGTCGTGCCTTCGAGCAGCATGGCCTGGGCTTCCTCGAGATAGGCCTCGATCATGCGATTGCCGATGAAGCCGAAGCACACGCCCGAGACGACACCGACCTTGCCGATGCGGCGCGCAACCGCCATCGCCGTCGCGAGCGTATCCTTCGCCGTTGCCTTGCCGCGCACGATTTCGAGAAGACGCATGATGTTGGCGGGCGAGAAGAAGTGCATGCCGAGCACGTCCTGCGGACGTTTCGTCGCTGAAGCGATGTCGTCCACGTCGAGCGTCGAGGTGTTGCTCGCGAGGACGGCACCGGGCTTCGCGACGGCGTCCAGCTTCGCGAAGATCTCCTTCTTCAGTGCCATATTCTCGAATACGGCCTCGATGATGAGGTCGGCGTTGACGAGGGCCTTGAGGTCGAGAGATGTCGTGAGATTGGCTAAGCGCTTCTGGCCTTCCTCTGCCGAGATGCGCCCGCGCTGCACATTGCTTTCGATGGTCTCGCGCACGCGCTTCGCACCTTGGCCGAGTGCGTTCTGGTTCGCCTCGACGATCGTCACTGGCAAGCCGGCATTGAGGAAGGCGAGACCAATACCTGTGCCCATGGTGCCGGCGCCGAGAATGCCGACCGTCTTGACCTCGCGCGGCGTCACATCCTTGCCGATGTCGGGAATATTCGCCGCCTGGCGTTCGGCGAAGAAGGCATACTGCAGCGCACGTGCGTAAGGCTTGCCGGCAAGCTCCAGGAACAGCTCGCGCTCGCGCGCGACACCGGTCTTGTAGTCCGAGCCGACAGCGGCCTCGACGGCCGCAATGCAGTTCTTCGCCGCCATGGGGCCAGATGGATGGCGCGCGATCGAGGCGCGTTTCTTCGCGAAGAGATCAGCGGGAACGCTCGCGGGATCGATGCGCGTCGCACTGCCGGGACGCGGGCCTTTGCCAGCCGCGATCAGCTCACGCGCGAAGACGATCGCGCCCTCGACGACATCGCCCCCAACGAGGCGATCGACGAGGCCGACCTTCGCCGCCTTCTCGGCGTTGATGGGGTTGCCCGAGACGATCATGTCGAGCGCCGCCTCGACGCCGATGATGCGGGGAAGACGCTGCGTGCCGCCCGCGCCCGGCAGAATGCCGATCTTTACTTCTGGCAGACCGAGCTGGTTCGCCGCCTTGGTTGCAACGCGATAGTGACAGCCGAGCGCGACCTCGAGGCCGCCACCGAGCGCAAGACCGTTGAGTGCCGCGACGACCGGCTTTGCAGACGCTTCCATCGTATCGATCACCTCGCCGAGGCCCGGCGGCTTCGGTCCGGAGCGGAACTCGGTGATGTCGGCGCCGGCCGAGAAGGCGCGTCCCTCGCCCGTAACCACGATGGCCTTGATGGCCGGATCGGCGTTCGCTGCTGCAATGCCGTCCTGGATGCCCTGCCGCACGCCCTGGGCGAGCGCGTTCACCGGCGCATGGGCAAGGCGGATGACGGCGATATCGCCCGACTTTGTCAGGGTGGCGGTGGCCATTGGGTACTCTCCTGCAAAATGCCGGGTCTGGCCGGACTTAGTCATTTGGTCTGGGGTTCACCCGCTTGGATTTGCGCGCGGCCGCGTCTAACTTTGGCGCATAACAAATCCGGGAGACGTGCGCTATGCTCAAGGGGCAGATGATGGACCAGCCACTGCTGGTTTCGAGGTTGATCGACTATGCCGCGGAGGTGCACGGGCCGGCGACGATCGTCACCTCGACCGTCGAGGGCGGCCTCCATCGCTACACCTTCGCACAGGCCCGCCCGCGCATCGCCAGGCTCGCCAACGCGCTCCTCAAGCTCGGCGTCAAGCCGGGAGACCGGGTCGCGACGCTCGCCTGGAACACATACCGGCATTTCGAACTCTACTACGCCATTTCCGGAATCGGCGCGGTCTGCCATACGATCAATCCGCGCCTTTCGCCCGATCAGATGAGCTACATCGTCAATCACGCGCAGGACAAGCTCCTTTTCTTCGATCTGACCTTCGCGCCACTCGTCGCCAAGCTCTCGCCGGCCTTCCGGCCCGTCGGCACCTATTTCGCCATGACGGACCGTGCGCACATGCCCGCCGAGCTGCCGGTCGCGAACCTGCAGTGCTACGAGGAGCTGCTCGAAAGCGGTGAGCCGGACATCACGTGGCCGGAGATGGACGAGCACGCGGCCTGCGCCCTCTGCTACACGTCCGGCACAACCGGCGACCCGAAAGGCTCGCTCTATTCGAACCGCTCGACGGTCCTGCACACGCTCTTCATGATAGCCTGCGTCGGCTCGCCGTTCGGCGTCAACAAGCCGGTGCTTCCCGTTGTGCCGCTGTTCCACGCCAATGCCTGGGGCCTGCCCTATGCAGCTGCCGTCTCGGGGACGCCGCTCGTGTTCCCCGGCGGCAAGCTCGATGGCGCGAGTCTTTTCGATCTCATGGAGAGCGAGGGCGTGTACTCCTCCTGGGGCGTGCCGACGGTGTGGCTCGGCCTCATTTCGGAAATGAAGCAGCGCGGGAGGAAACCGCGCAATCTCACCGAGGTGATTGTCGGCGGCTCGGCGCCGCCGCCAGCGATGATCGACACCTTCGAGCGCGATTTCGGTATCAGCGTGCTGCATGGCTGGGGCATGACGGAGATGAGCCCCGTCGGCGCATTCACGCCGCAGCGCGCTAACGATCCATCGCTCTCGATCGACGAACGTGTGAAGGTGAAAGCCATCCAGGGCCAGCGCATGTTCGGCGTTGACCTCAAGATCGTCGACGAGGACGGCAATCGCCTGCCGCACGATGGCAAGGCGAGCGGCGAGCTGTTCGTGCGCGGCAATGCAATCGTCAACGGCTACTTCAACAACGAAGCCGCCACGGCCGCGGCGCTCGACAGCGAAGGCTGGTTCGGCACCGGCGACGTCGCGCGCATCAGCCCGAACGGCTTTCTGACGATCGTCGATCGCACGAAGGATATGGTGAAATCCGGCGGCGAGTGGATTAGCTCCATCGACGTCGAGAATACCGTCATGAGCTGCCCCGGCGTCGCCAACGCGGCAGTGATCGGCGTGCCGCATCCCAAGTGGACGGAGCGGCCGCTGTTGGTTGTCGTGAAGCAGCCGGGCGCGGACGTGAGCAAGGAGGCCATCCTTGCGCATGTGGCCAAGAAGCTCGCGACCTGGCAGGTGCCGGACGACGTGATATTCGCGGATGCACTTCCCATGACCGCCACGGGCAAAGTCTCGAAGCGCGAGCTCCGCGCGACGTACGGCGCTCACGTGCTGCCGGGGTGAGGTCGAGACGCTTGCCGTCAGCGCCGTCTTCCCCCTCTCCCCATCGTCTTCGATGGGGAGAGGGTCGGGGTGAGGGGCGGCCGCTTGCGCCGACGTTTGTATTTGCCGCCGCCCCTCATCCTAACCTTCTCCCCGTATAGGACGGGGAGAAGGAACAGCGGTGCGCTTGCGGCTCGCTCCAGTTCATAAAAGACAGGGGTTCGGGGGTGGCCCCCCCAAGCGGGTTACAGGGCGGCAGCCCTGTTCGCGCCGGCGGCGCGACGGATACCCACAACCTAGCGCGCGTATGCCCCCAGAAAAGCCATGTTGCTGCCGACATGCGCTCGCAGGCTGTGATCGTGATTCGGCTCACGGAATGATGGCGGGCGCGGAATTGGCAAAGAGGGCACGGGTATGGCGCGGATGGTGGGTTGCGGCCTGCCTCGTTCTGCTTTCGCCGCCTGCCTCTGCCGACGCACCGAAGAATTCCCCGCCAACAGCGATCATGCAGCTCAGCATGGAGCCGGTACACGAGCGCGTTGTGGATGCTGTGCGGCGTGCGAGTGCGCGGGTGGCCGAAGCCTATGAGCAATCGCCTGTCATGGTCATGGGGCTCGGACTTGCCGGCGCGTTGCCGTGGCTCGCGACTTTCATCGCGATAATGCGCGCATTGCGCCGCCGAGCAGAGCGTAGAGCGATCCGTGCCGCGCCGGTGATCGAGCCGGAGCGATTGGCCGACAAGGCATGGATAGATATCGGCGACGGCGCCGACCGCGTGCAGCTCGCCTTCAGGGGCGAGATCCTGCGCATCGGCCGCCACAGCGACAACGATATCGCGCTCGAGCACAACGCGGTCCATCGCCACCATGCACTCATCCAGCGCACACCCGACGACGAGTTCATGCTCATGGACCTCACGGCCGGGACCGGGAATGCGCCGTTGCTGAACGGCCGGCCTGTCGCACATGCGGCCCTGAGAGATGGGGATCGCATTGTACTCGGCGAAGCTATCCTGACTTTCCATCTCGGCGCCGAGGCGCCGGCCGCCAGTGTGCGACCGGAGGCCCGCAGGCCGATAAGCCCGATTGTGAAGGAGTTGGCAGATGACGAACGAGACGCCGGTGACGAGCCCGCCGGACGGGCCGCCGACGGGATCGAAACGCGGCGTATCAGTCCATCCGACCGGGTCGCTGCGCGAAGCGCTCATCGCGGCCGGGCGTGACGACGCTCGCGTCACAAGGATCACGGAGCGGAGCGCGCCACCCGAGCCGCACGCTGAGGAAACGACCATGCGTGTGCCGCCGCCGCTGCCAATGGCGCCCGCCGCTGCCGCCATCGAGCCGGCGCCTGCTATTGCCGCCAAGCTTGCGCCCCGTCCAGTAAGCAAGCACGTCGAGATCGAGCCTCCGGTGGTGCGCGACGATCCGATCTCCGCACCGCCGCGCACGCAGCTCCTGCGCGGGCGCACGGCCGTCAAGCGTGGCGAGTTTCATCAGGATCCGGTGGTCGGATGGCTCGTCGTGGTCGGCGGTCCAGGCCTCGGCGCGTTTCGCCCGATCTATGAGGGCAACAACACGGTCGGGCGCGCAGCGACGCAGCGCATCCCGCTCAATTTCGGCGACGAAGCGATCTCCAGCGAGGAGCAGGCTTATCTGCGCTATGACTCCGTCGACCGCAAGTTTCTGCTCGTGCCCAATCTCGCGAAGACGAACATTGTCGCCGTGAACGAGAAGAAGCCGACGGGTGCCGTCGAGCTTTCAGCGATGGACCTCATCACCGTCGGGCGCACGCAGCTCGCTTTCGTGCCCTTCTGCGGCCTGGATTTCGACTGGTCGGAACTCAATGACCTGAAAGGTTGAACGGGAGTTTCCGCAGCGGCTTCATCGGCTTGAATGAAGGCCTCTTGACGCTCCGAACCCGCGGACCCATGACTTTGGGGATCGCCGGGCGCCATGGCTCGGATTTGGGCCAGGGAGCCGAGGCCGAATCGTGAAGTTTCAGGTCGCTATACGAGCCAGTCAGGGTGGCCGCAGCTACCAGGAGGATGCTGCATCCGTCTGGCAGCCGCCCAATGACGATGCCGGCGCTGTCGAGCCGACGCGTTTGCTTGCGATCCTAGCCGATGGCATGGGCGGCCACGCGGGCGGCGCCATCGCCAGCGATGCAGTGTGCACGAACTTCGAGGCCCAGTACATCGAGCAGCAGGGCAGTGCACGGCACCGTCTCAAGGCGGCGCTGAATGCCGCGAACGGCGCCGTCGGCGCGCTCGTCTCGCTGCAGCCGCAGCTTCGGGGCATGGGCTCGACGCTTCTCGGCGTCGCCTTCCACGACGATCATGCGAGCTGGGTCAGCGTCGGCGACAGCCCCCTCTATCTCTACCGGCGCGGTGAAATGGCGCGTCTCAACGAGGACCACTCCATGGCGCCCGTGCTCGAGAAACTCGTGGCGTCGGGTCGGCTCACGCCCGAGGAAGCCGAGGACGATCCGCGTCGCCACATGCTGCGCTCGGCCGTTGTCGGCGAGGATCTGGACCTCGTGGATCTGTCGCAGGCCCCCTGGGCTCTTCAAGATGGGGACGTCGTCGTGCTCGCGAGCGATGGCATCCATTCGATCGCCGATGTCGAGATTGCCCGCGTCATCGCGGCCTTTCGCAAGGACGGTGCGGCTTCAACCGCGGACGCCCTGATTGCGGCCGTCCGGGAGGCCAATGTTCCCCACCAGGACAATACGACGGTGGTCGTGGTTACTCTCGGCGAATAGGGTCGCCTATTCTGCCGCAAATCCAAGTTTTTCCATTTTTTCATTTGACCTCCCTGCGGGAAGCATCAGAGTCCTGAACAACTGCTGCTTTCCTCGGAAAGCCTTGAGGCACGTGCGCTTGCGCGGCGCCGGGGGTTGAACTAAGGAAGCGGTTCCTGTCGGCGAGAAGTCGCGTTAATGCGACCGGGCGATAGAAAGGGAGGAGACTGACGGTGAACGCAATTTCTGCGCCGGCCGACGCATTCGCGTCTGCGCTCGACACCGTTCCCAAGCTGCTCTTGCAGAACGCGCGGCAACACGGCTCGCGCCCCGCTTTCCGGGAAAAAGCCTACGGCATCTGGCAGACGTGGACGTGGGCCCAAACGAAGGACGAGATCGAAGCCTTCGCGGTCGGTCTCAAGCTGCTCGGGGTCACGGCCGGCGAGACGATTGCCATCATCGGTGACAACCGACCGCATCTGTACTGGGCGTTCTGCGCAGCGCAGAGCCTCGGCGCAATCCCTGTGCCCGTCTATCAGGATTCCGTTGCCGAGGAGATGGCCTACGTCCTCACGCATGCCGAGGTCAAATACGCCGTCGTCGAAAATCAGGAGCAGGCCGACAAGGTGCTCTCCATCGCCGGCGACATCGGCACGATCCGCAAGATTATCTACAATGATCCGCGCGGCCTGCAGAAGTACGATCCCAGCGGCCTCGTTTCCCTCGAGAGTGTGCAGGACGCGGGCCGCACGGCGCTCAAAGCCGATCCCGCCGTACGCAAAGCCTGGCTCGACGGCATTGCTGCGGGCAAGGGCAGCGACATCAGTGTCATGCTCTATACATCGGGCACAACCGGGCGCCCGAAGGGCGTGATGCTCACCCAGGAGAACGTTGTCGTCTCTGGGCGCAACGCCAATCTCTTCGATCATTTCACGCCTGACGACACCATGGTGGCGTACCTGCCTATGGCCTGGGTAGGCGATCATATTTTCTCCTATGGTCAGGCATTCGCGGGCGCGCTCTGCGTGTCGTGCCCGGAGAGCCCCGACACGATCATCGAGGACCGCCGCGAGATCGGCCCGACGTATTTCTTCGCTCCGCCTCGCGTGTTCGAGAACATGCTCACGCAGATCATGGTGCGCATGGAGGACGCGGGCTGGCTCAAGAAGAAGCTGTTCGACTACTTCCTCAAGGTCGCACGCCGCGTTGGTGAACCCATTCTGGACGGCCGCCCGGTCTCGTTCGGAGATCGCCTGCGCTATCGGATCGGCGACATCCTCGTCTATGGTCCGCTGCGCAACCGCATGGGCTTCTCGAACCTGCGCGTGGCCTACACGGCGGGCGAGGCTATCGGTCCCGAGCTCTTCAGCTTCTTCCGCTCGCTCGGCATGAACCTCAAGCAGCTCTACGGACAGACCGAGGCGAGCGTCTTCATCACGCTGCAGCCGAATGGCGAGGTGTATCCCGAGACCGTGGGCAAGCCGGGACCCGACATCCAGATCAAGATCGCGGAGAACGGCGAGGTGCTATTCAAGAGCCCCGGCGTGTTCCTGCGCTACTACAAGAACGACGAGGCGACTGCGGAGACGAAGACGGCCGATGGCTGGGTGCACACGGGCGATGCCGGCTTCATCGACCAGCGCGGTCATCTGCGCATCATCGATCGCGCCAAGGATGTGGGGCGCTTGAACAACGGTACGCTGTTTGCGCCGAAGTACATCGAGAACCGGCTGAAGTTCTATCCGGAGATCAAGGAGGTCGTCGCGATTGGACACGGTCGCGATTTCGTGACCGTGATGATCAACATCGACCTGACGTCGGTTGGCAATTGGGCCGAGCGCAACAACGTCATCTATGCGAGCTACCAGGAGCTCGCCGCCCACCCCGACGTCTACGCTATGATCGAGCGGCGCATCGACGAGCTCAACAAGTCGCTTGCCACCGAGGAGATGGTCGCGGGGTCGCAGATCCGCCGCTTCCTGATCCTGCACAAGGAGCTCGATGCCGACGATGGCGAGCTCACGCGGACGCTGAAGGTGCGGCGCAGTTTCATTTCCGAGCGCTACGCGCCACTGCTCTCAGCCCTCTATGACGGCACCACGCGGTGCCAGATCAAGACCGAGGTCACCTTCGAGGATGGCCGCAAGGGTGTCATCGAGGGCGATGTGAAGATCGTGGACATGAAGACGTATCCGCCCGTCAAGGCGGCGGTCAGGGAGGCCGCAGAATGAAGGCGGACGTTCAGGAGCGGCCGGAGACAGCCAGCGCCGGACACGTGGTTGCCGACCGCGTGATCGGCGACGTAGTGCTGGCCGTGGACAACGTCTCGCTCGCCTTCGGCGGCGTCAAGGCAATCACCGACGTTAGCTTCGATATTCGAAAGGGCGAGATTCGCGCCATCATCGGGCCGAACGGCGCCGGCAAGACGTCCATGCTGAACGTGATCAACGGCTTCTACCATCCCAATCAGGGCACAATCACGTTCAAGGGGAAGAAGCGCAGCCAGATGCGCCCCTATATCGCCGCCTCGCAGGGCATTTCCCGCACGTTCCAGAACCTCGCGCTCTTCAAGGGCATGAGCACGCTCGACAACATCATGGCGGGCCGCGCGCTCAAGATGCGCCGGGGCCTTCTCTGGCAGGCCCTTCATTGGGGACCGGCGCTCGCCGAGGAGATCCGTCACCGCGAGGCCGTCGAGAAGATCATCGACTTCCTCGAGATCCAGCACATTCGCAAGGCGCCCGTCGGAAAGCTTCCCTATGGCCTGCAGAAGCGCGTCGAGCTGGGCCGTGCGCTCGCCATGGAGCCCGAGCTCCTGCTTCTCGACGAGCCCATGGCCGGCATGAACCTCGAAGAGAAGAAGGACATGTCGCGCTACATCCTCACGGTGAACGATCAGTTCGGCACCACTGTCGCGCTTATCGAGCACGACATGGGCGTCGTGATGGACATCTCCGATCGTGTCGTCGTTCTCGAGTATGGACGCAAGATCGCGGACGGTACGCCTGACGAAGTCCAGCGCGACCAGCGCGTCATCGATGCCTATCTCGGCATCAGCCATTAGGGAGCGGCGCGCGTGGTCGTTTTCGGTCAATTTCTGGAAGTCCTCATCGGCGGTCTCCTCGCGGGCGTCCTCTACTCGCTCGTCGCGCTTGGCTTCGTGTTGATCTTCAAGGCCTCGGGCGTCTTCAATTTCGCGCAGGGCGCGATGGTGCTGCTGGCCGGCCTCGCTCTCGTGCGCTCACTCGACTTCATGGTCGCGCGTGGCATTCCCACATGGGCGGCGATCGTGCTCGGGCTGCTCTTCGCCGCCGTCGTCATGGCGATCACGGCGGCGATCATCCAGCGCTTTGTGCTCGGGCCGCTCGTCAATCAGGACGGCCTCTCGCTCTTCATGGCGACGATCGGCATAACCTTCGTGATCGAAGGCGCGGGGCAGATGATCTTCGGCTCGGATGTGTATCCGTTGTCGCTCTTTCCGACGGACGCATGGTTCATCCTCGATGGGATCTTCGAGGGTGGTCTGCTGGTGAGCAAGATCGACGTCTGGGGGGGGGTCATTGCCGGTGCGCTCGTTGCCGTCCTCGCCATCTTCTTCCAGCGCACAAAGACGGGCCGCGCCCTGCGCGCGGTCGCCGACGACCACGCGGCCGCTGAATCCGTCGGCATCCCGATTACGTGGATCTGGTTCGTGGTCTGGCTCGTTGCCGGCCTCGTCGCGCTCACCGCGGCGACTGTCTGGGGGACCAAGCTCGGCGTGCAGTTCTCGATCGTCTTCCTGGCACTGAAAGCCTTACCGGTCCTCATCATCGGCGGCTTCACATCGGTGCCCGGCGCCATCGTCGGCGGCTTGATCGTCGGCGCGGGCGAGAAGATCGCCGAGGTCTATCTCGGCCAGCACATTGGCGGCGGCATCGAATACTGGTTCGCCTACGTGCTCGCCCTTGCCGTGCTGCTCGTGAGGCCCCAGGGCCTCTTCGGCGAGCGCATCATCGAACGTATCTGAGGAGGCGATGCGTGCTCTATCGTGAGGCTGGCCAGTTCAAGACCTCCTATGCTGCGGATATGGCGATCTTTCCGATCCGGCAGGATCGGATCGGCGTAATCGCGCTCCTCGTCTTTGCCTTCGTTGGCATACCGTTGCTCGCGCATTTCCAACTCTGGCCCCTCGGCAGCGACTACTTCCTGCGCGCCATTCTCATCCCGTTCCTGATTCTCTCGCTCGCAGCGATCGGCGTGAACATCCTCGTCGGTTACTGCGGCCAGATCTCGCTCGGCAGCGGCGCCTTCATGGCGATCGGTGCATACAGTGCCTACAAGTTCGGTACGGGCGTTCATATTCCGCTCGAGTTCCTCGGCACCGAGATCAGCATTGCACCCCTGCCGATGATTGTCTCGATCCTGCTCGGCGGGCTCATGGCGGCGATCGTCGGCATCCTGTTCGGCATACCGAGCCTTCGGATCAAGGGCCTCTATCTCGCCGTCGCGACGCTCGCTGCTCAGTTCTTCTTCGACTGGGTGTTCCTGCGCGTGAAGTGGTTCACAAACTACGCGCCGTCCGGCTCTGTAGCTGCGCCAGATTTCTACTTCTTCGGCTATCTCGTCAATTCGCCGATCGAGCGTTATCTGCTGTGCCTCGTATTCGTGACGATCTTCGCCCTCATCGCGAAGAACCTCGTTCGCGGCAACATCGGTCGCCAGTGGATGGCGATCCGCGACATGGACATCGCCGCCGAGCTGATGGGTATCCGCCCGCTCTATGCGAAGCTCACCGCATTCGCCGTCTCCTCGTTCATCGTCGGTGTAGCCGGCGCGCTGTGGGCGTTCATTTACCTCGGCGCCTGGGAGCCTCTCGCGTTCTCGATCGATCGCTCGCTGCAGCTCCTGTTCATGGTCATCATCGGTGGCCTCGGCTCGATCCTCGGCTCGTTCCTTGGCGCAGCCTTCATCCTGATCCTGCCCATCTTTCTAGATCAGGTCCCGCACGCGCTTGGCGTGCCGGTGACCGTCGAGACCGTATCGCACCTCGTGTTCATCGTGACGGGTGCGCTCATCTGCTACCTGCTGATCGTCGAGCCGCACGGCTTTGCGCGGCTGTGGTCGATTGCGAAAGAGAAACTCAGGCTGTGGCCCTTCCCCTATTGAGGGCATCTGTCGGAGTCAGTGCCTGGTCCGCGAAGTGGTGCGGCGAGCCGGGTGAACAAAAAGAAGCACCCGCGAAAACCCGGCATTCGCCGGCGTGTGGAGGAGAAAAGTATGTTGCGAAAGACTTTGGCGTTTGCCACTGCAGCCAGTGCCGCGCTCTCCGGGGCTGGCATCATGCTCTCGGCCGCGCCCGCCATGGCGCAGAACGAGCAGTTCATTCCGCGGCTTGTCTACCGGACGGGCGCCTACGCGCCGAACGGCATTCCGTTTGCGAATGGTGCGGCCGACTACATCACGATGCTCAATGAGCGGGACGGCGGCATCGGCGGCGTCAAGCTCGTCATGGAAGAGTGCGAGACGGGCTATGCGACGGACAAGGGCGTCGAGTGCTACGAGCGCCTGAAGGGCAAGGGACCGACGGGTGCTGCATACTTCTCGCCGCTTTCGACGGGCATCACGTTCGCGCTCACCGAGAAGGCGCCGGGCGACAAGATCCCGCTGCTCACCACGGGCTATGGCCGCTCGGAGAGCCGCAACGGCGCCGTCTTCGCCTGGAACTTCATCGCCGTCGGTAGCTACTGGACAGCAGCCGACATCGCGATCCAGCACATCGCGAAGGAAGTTGGCGGGATGGCCAACCTCAAGGGCAAGAAGATCAGTCTCGTCTATCACGACAGCCCCTATGGCAAGGAGCCGATCCCGGCGCTCGAGGCGCGCGCCAAGCTCAATGGCTTCACGTTCAAGGCGATCCCGGTCACGCATCCGGGCGTCGAGCAGAAGTCGCAGTGGCTCGGCATCCGCCAGGATCGCCCGGACTACGTACTGCTCTGGGGCTGGGGCGTGATGAACTCGACCTCGATAAAGGAGGCGGCCGCCGTCGCCTATCCGCGTGACAAGATCATCGGCGTGTGGTGGTCCGGCGCGGAGCCCGACGTGATCCCAGCAGGTGACCAGGCCACAGGCTACAAGGCGCTGCTGCTCCAGCATCCGGCGGGTAAGTTCGGCGTCCACGGCGACATCGAGAAGCACGTCTATGCAAAGGGCCAGGGCGTCGGCAAAGAGCAATTTGGTCAGGTTCTGTACAACCGCGGCCTCATCGACTCCCTCATCGGCACCGAGGCCATCCGCACGGCGCAGGCCAAGTTCGGCAATAAGCCGCTGACCGGCGAGCAGGTTCGCTGGGGCTTCGAAAACCTGAACCTGACCGCCGCGCGCATCAAGGAGCTTGGCTTCGAGGGCATGCTCGCACCCATAAAATTCTCGTGCGAGGACCACCAGGGTGCCGATCAGGGCCGCGTCCACCAGTGGGATGGCAAGGAGTGGAAGATCATCTCCGACTTCTATACCGCGGATCGCAAGATCCTCGACCCGATGGTGGCGGAGCAGTCGGCGAAGTATGCTGCCGAAAAGAAAATCACGCCGCGCGATTGCGCGAAGGAAAGCTGATCCGATCGTGCGGGAAGCAAGGCCAATCGATAGACGAACGAATGAGGCGGCTCGCCGCCTCATTCAGACCGCAAGCCAAATGAATTGGAGCCCGCCCGCGTGACAGCTCAAGCCGCCCCTGCCGCAGCGCCGGCGCCAGCCATCCTGAGCCTCAAGAATATCGAGGTCATCTACGACCACGTCATTCTCGTGCTCAAGGGCGTGTCGCTCGAAGTGCCCAAAGGCGGCATCGTCGCGCTGCTCGGTGCCAATGGCGCCGGCAAGTCGACGACACTCAAAGCTATCTCGAACCTTCTGGAGTCTGAGCGCGGGGAGGTCACAAAGGGCGCCATCGAGTTTCAGGGCGAGCGCGTCGACGGCCTGACGCCGAACGCCATGGTTCGGCGCGGGCTCGTCCACGTCATGGAAGGCCGCCACTGCTTCGGCCATCTGACTGTCGAGGACAACCTGATGACGGGCGCATACACGCGCCGCGATGGCGGCGCTGCCGTCCGCCAGGATCTCGAGATGATCTACAGCTACTTTCCGCGTCTCAAGGATCGCCGCCAGAGCCAGGCAGGCTATATCTCCGGCGGCGAGCAACAGATGACGGCCATTGGCCGCGCGCTCATGAGCCGGCCGCGCATGATGCTGCTCGATGAGCCTTCCATGGGTCTCGCGCCGCAGCTCGTCGAGCAGATCTTCGAGATCACCAAGCGCATCAATCAGGAGCAGGGCGTATCGGTACTGCTCGCCGAGCAGAACACCAACATGGCGCTCAAGTATGCGAACTACGGCTACATCCTGGAGACCGGTCGCGTCGTGCTCGATGGCGAGGCCAAGGCGCTGCGCGAGAATGCTGATGTCGCCGAGTTTTATCTCGGCGTTGCCGGTGGCGCGCGCTCATCGTTCCGCGATGTGAAGCACTACAAGCGGCGCAAACGCTGGCTCGCGTGATCTTGCTCTACCCCGGTTTTTTGAATCGCGCGCGCATGGTCTCGCAAGGATCGGGGCGCTCAGCGCGTGGCGTCAGCACGGTGAAATCGGCAGCGGGCTTGCCTTGTGGGTCACGCTCTGCATAGGCAGTGGGATCGGCCCGGCTGTCGCTGACTTCCATCAGCATCACCGTCAACACTTTCCGCTCTGGCGCCATGCGCGCGAGGTCCCGTGGCACGCCGCGATCCGTCCGCACATGGCCATTACCTGCAAGCAGTATGGCTGAGCCGTGTGCACGCGCGGCGCTCGCAAGGGCCGCCGCCATGTGCGCATCGCGATAGCGTTGCGCAAGGGCCATGTTAGAGAAGGCCGTGCGCGGCATGAGCCCGCAGTGCGAAGCCTCGAGTTCGTCGAGCAGCGCACTTTCGAGGGCCTCCGGCAGCGGTGCATCGAGGCCGAGCCGTGGGGCAGTATCGCCGGGAAGCGCGTCGAGCCCTCGGCGCGCCACATCGCGGACCTCCGTGCGTGTTGGGTGACCCGATAGGATCGGCAGTGCGTGCACAACGGCAGCTTCGAAGATCGGGAGAAACAACTTCGACGACGGCCAGCCGCTCTTTTCCCAGTCGAGGCGTTGAAGCAGATCGCGCGCACCTTCGGGCGTCGGTGCGCGTGACGCTTCGAGTGCTGCCGCCTGATCCGCACGGATATGCTCGAATACGAGTGCGGGCGGACGCTGCTTCTTTGCTTCGGCGATATCGGCAGCGATCGCCGTTATCAGCGCGCCTCGAAGCGCGTGCTGCGCCCCATTGTCGTGGACCTCGCCGAGCAGAACGATCCCGCCGCCTTCCAAGTGTGTTTTGATCGCATCTTGGAGCTGCTCGATCGGGGCGGGACCGCAGGCACCGCCGACGGTGGAAGAAAGAGGCTCCGTTCCCTTCAGCACGGTGCCGGCCAGCGCATGTCCGCCGCCCCTTTCGTGCCAAGCCTCACCGATTGCTTGCCAAATGGCGGCGCTCGGGCACGGGGTCTGCGCGCGTGGCTCAGCGGAAGCCAAGGTGCCGAGGAGTACGCCCACCACGGCGATCAGTACCGTGGTGCGCATCATGCTTGCAGGATCAGCCAACCTTCGGAACGCCTTTGCCTTCGCCGATGTCCCAATACAATCCGGCCATGAGCTGAATAGCACTCCGAGAAAGTGGCATCAGAATGTGCTCGTCCGGCCAGTGCTGCGAGCACGAAGCATAGGAGTGCGGGATCCAGATCGTCGGCATTCCCAAATCGTCCGTGAAAATGTCATTGCAGATCGAGCCGCCCGTCGATGGGATGATCGCGGGCTTGACGTTGGTCGAGCGCTTTGCCGAACCCGTTACGAACTCGGCCCAGGGATGATCCGGCTCCGTGCGCGTCGCGGCAAAACCGCCATCGTTGGCGGCGGGCGGCGGGACGACCTTCACCAGCGTGTGGCCCTTCGCGGCGAGGTGCGACTGCACTGCGGGGATGATTTGATCGACGCTAGTGCCGGCGACGAAACGCAGCTGGCAGTTGGCGACGGCCTTGGGCGGAATCGCGTTGACCGGCCGATCCGGTGTGCCGGTCGTGAAGGCCAGGATGTTGAAGGTGTTGGCGGCATAGACGCGCTCGGCGGGCCTGAGCTCGGGCTCGCCCCACCATTCGTCGACTTTCGGTCCCTTGTCGCCGCCGTCGATCTCGACATCGGCGAGCACGTCCTTGACGGCGCGGGACATCGGCGGCGCCTTGAGTGCCTCGACGAGCAGCTCGCCTTTCGGGCCGACGATCGAGGCGAGCGCATGGGCGAGGATGAAGCCGGGATTGGCAATGAGCCCGCCCCAGTTGCCCGAGTGATGCCCGCCTTCGCGCAGGTCGACGACGAGGTCGAAGTTCAGCGCGCCACGGCAGCCGAGCGAGATTGTCGGCCGATCCTGCTTCACGCGCGGTCCATCCGAAGCGATCAGCACGTCCGCGGCGAAATCGGCTTTGTTGACGCGCACGAGCTGCTTCAGCCCCTTGGAGCCTGCTTCCTCGCCCGTCTCGATCATGAACTTGGCATTGAAGCCGAGCTTGCCGCCGCGCTCGGCCATGACCGCCGATAGCGCAGCCATGTTCAGCGTGTGCTGGCCCTTGTTGTCGGCTGTACCGCGCCCGTAGAGGCGATCGCCGTCGCGCGCGGTGATCCACGGGCCTTTGCCCTTGGTCCAGCGCTCGTCCATACCGTGCACGACATCGCCATGACCATAGCCGAGCACGGTCGGGAGCGCCGGATCTTCGATGCGCGTCGCGAGTAGCACCGGCCCTTGCCCCGTGAAGGGATTTTCGTAAGTCTTGATCGAGAAACCCATGGCCTCGAAGGCCGGCTTCATATGCTCGTTGAGATAGCGGTGGCATTCCGCGACGGCCTTCGGGTCGGGAAACCTCTGGCTCTCCGTTCGCACGGCAACGCGATCCGCGAGTTCGCGCTCGAATGTGCCGCTGTCGACATACTTCTCAGCGCGGGCGATGGCGCCGGTGCGGCTTCCACTCATGCAGCAACTTCCTTCTTCACATCATCATCATAGAGGTGGCACTCGACCATGCCTTCTGCGCTGTTCAATGGTCGAGGGACGATCGTGTCGCAGGGCCCGAAGCGACGCGCGCAGCGCGGATGAAAACGGCAGCCCGAAGGCATGTTGAGCGGGTTCGGATAGGCCGCACCGAGCTGCGTGTCCGGCACGCCAAGACCAGGCTCGGGCGTCAGCACGGACTTCAGCAGCGCCTCCGTGTAGGGATGGCGCGGATTGCGGAAAAGCGTGTCGGTGTCCGTCTGCTCGACGATGCGCCCGAGGTACATGACGGCCACGCGATCCGCCATGTGCTCGACGACCGCGAGATTGTGACTGATCAGAAGATAGGTGAGCCCGAGTTCGCGCCGCAGGTCCTGCAGCAGGTTCAGGATTTGCGACTGCACGGAAACATCGAGTGCCGAGGTCGGCTCGTCGCAGATGACCATGCGCGGACGATTGATGAGTGCGCGCGCGATGGCCACGCGCTGACGCTGGCCGCCCGAAAGCTGGCTCGGGTAGTTGTCGTAGAGGCGCCGCGCGAGACCGACGAGCTCCATCATCTCGAGGACGCGCTTCTTCTCCTCCTCGCTATTGACGCCGCCCTGTACGCGCAAGGGCAGCCCGATGATCGAGCCGACGGACTTCCGCGGGTTGAGCGACGAGTAAGGATCCTGGAAAACGGGCTGCACGAGGCGGGCAACGTCGCGGCGCCTCATGCCGGTCAGCGGTTGGCCATCGATTTTCAGAGAGCCGGACGATGGCGGCATCAAGCCGAGCAGCATGCGCGCGAGCGTGGTCTTGCCGCAGCCGGATTCGCCGACGAGGCCGACGACCTCGCCCTGGCGAATGGAGAGATTGACGCCATTAACGGCGTGCAACGGCTTCTTGGCGCGCATGAACCCCTGCGAGACCATGAACATGCGCGTGACGTCGATGGCCTCGAGCATCGGCGGGGCACTAGACGCGGCACCGGCTTGTGGCACGCCAGCTGACCGTGCAGCGATAGTTGCGCTCATGCCACGTCCTCCCGCGCCGTTGCGCGTTCCCCTATCAACTCGTCGGCGCGGATGCAGCGCACTTGATGCGCGCCGCCCGGCGTCGCGGTAAGCGATATGGGCGCTTCCCGGCACGCGTCGACGACATAATTGCAGCGCCCGGCGAAGTGGCATCCCTGCATGTGACCGACGAGCGAGGGCACCATGCCGGGGATCGTGCCCAGGCGCTCGCCGCGCTTGGTCTTGCCCGGAATGGGAATGCAGTCGAGGAGACCCCGTGTGTAGGGATGGCGTGGCGCGCCGAACACCTCGGCTGCCGTGCCCGTCTCGACGACCTGGCCCGCGTACATGACGACGACACGCGTCGCGATGCGCGCGACGACGCCGAGATCGTGCGTGATGAGCACGAGGCCCATGTGGAATTCGCGCTGCAGCTCGGCGAGCAGATGGAGGATCTGCGCCTGGATGGTGACGTCGAGGGCCGTCGTCGGCTCGTCGGCGATGATGAGGTCCGGCCCGGTCATGAGCGCCATGGCGATCATGACGCGCTGACGCAGGCCACCCGAGAGCTGGTGCGGATATTGCCGCAGGCGCTGCCCCGCCGCCGTGATGCCGACGCGCTCCAAGAGATGCACGGCCCGCTCTCGAGCCTGGGCGCGCGACACCTTGCGATGGCGCAGCAGAGCTTCCTCGAGCTGGTTGCCGATCGTGTAGGCCGGATTGAGCGAGGTCATCGGCTCCTGGAAGATCATGGCCATGCGATTGCCGCGCAGATCCGACATGGCCGACTCGGAGACGCCGATAATGGGCTCGCCAAGGAGAGTGAGCTCGCGGGCCGTGCGTCGCGCGCGCTTTGGCAGCAGATCCATGATGGCAAGTGCGGTCAGCGATTTGCCGCAGCCGGACTCGCCGACAATGCAGACGGTCTCGCCGCGCTCGACGTGAAAGCTGACGCCCTGCACGGCATTCAGCGTTCCGGTCGGTACCGGAAGGGAGACTTCAAGTCCTTCGACGCTCAGAATGCGATCGCTCATCGGCCTGCTGGTTCTTCCGGGGCTAGCTACGGTTCTCTGGCGCCGTCACGTCGCGCAGGCCGTCACCCACGAGATTGATCGACAGCACGAGCATGAAGAGCGCGACGCCGGGGATCGCAATCAGCCAGGGATCGAAGTACATGAGGCCCTTGGCCTCGGCGATCATGAGCCCCCAGGACGGCGTCGGCGGCTGCACGCCGAGACCGAGGAACGACAGCGCGGCTTCGAGCAGGATGGCGTGCGCCATCTCCAGCGTCGCCACCACGATCAGGTGGTTCATGACATTGGGCGCGATCTCGGTCAGCAGAATGCGCAAGTGCGAGCAGCCGAGCGCTTCCGCGGCCGTCACGAACTCGAGCGAGCGCACTTGCTGCGTCGCTGATCGCATGACCACGGCAAAGCGGTCCCAGATCAGCAGGCCGAGCACCCAGATGACGACGTTCAGCGATGAGCCTATGATGCTGACGACCGCGAGCGCGACCAGGATCACAGGCATGGAGAGGCGCGTAGTAATGAGGAAGTTCACGGCCATGTCCACGCGGCCGCCGAAATAGCCGGCCATCACGCCGAGGATCGTGCCGATGAGGCCTGAGATGATCATCGCGGAGAAGCCGATAAGTAGCGAAACCTGCGCGCCGTGATAGAGGCGCGAGAGGTAGTCGCGACCGAGGTGATCGGTGCCGAACGGATGGCTCCATGTGGCTTTTGGGCTGTCATGCCAGATGGGCGGAATAAGTTTGCGCCCGAGCTGCTGGTCGTAGGCATCGTGTGGCGAGATGACGTTCGCGAACAGCGCCATGAAGATGATGACCAGCAGCACGAAGCCGCCGAACATCAGGCCGAAGTGACCGAATACGCGCCGGCGCATCATCGCGCCCGGTGTGGGCGCCATGATCTCTTCGGCCGTCTGTACGCCGGCACGGGCGAGTGTAGAGCGGGAGATTGTTGTCTCGGCCATGTCAGGTCACCCTGATGCGCGGATCGAGGAAGGCATTGAGCATGTCGGCAAGGAACGTGATCACGACGTAGATGATCGAGAGGATCAGAACGATCGCCTGCATCATCGGGAGGTCCTTTCGCTGGATGGACTCCCAGGCGAGGTAGCCGAGGCCGTTGATCTGGAAGATCGTCTCGATCACGATCGAGCCGCCGAGCATGAATCCGAACTGAACGGCGGCGAGCGCGACGACCGGGATCACCGCATTGCGCAGCGCGTGCTTGAAGAGCACGGTCATCGGGCGCAGGCCCTTAGCGCGCGCCGTGCGGATATAGTCGGACGCCAGCACCTCGAGCATGCCGGCGCGCGTGAGGCGCATGACCGCCGGCGCGACGTTGTAGCCGAGCGCCACGGCCGGCATGACGAAGTTCCACCAGCTGTCCTGTCCGGTGATCGGCAGCCAGCGCAGCATCACGCCGAACACGAGGATCAGCGTCAATCCGAACCAAAAGGTCGGCATGGCCTGGCCGACCACGGCGAGCGTCAGTGCGGCGCGATCGAAGATGCTGTTCGGCTTCACGGCCGCGAGCACGCCGAGGGGAATTGCCAGCGTCAGGCCGAAGGTGATGGCGCAGGCGCCGAGCAGCATCGTCGTTGGCAGGCGCTCGAAGATCACGTCGGCGACCGGCACGCGCAGGCTGAAAGAACGGCCGAGATCACCGTGTATCGCGTTCCAGAGCCATTCGAGGTACTGCACGAAGATCGGGCGATCGAAGCCGTAGAAGCGGCGGATATTCTCGATGTCCTCGATGCGCGCGCCCTCGCCCGCGATCGTGATCGCGGGATCGCCGGAGATGTAGACCATCGAAAAGGTGATCAGCGAAACGGTCAGCGCGACGAGGATCGCCACTCCAAGTCGTTTCAGCGCAAAGATCGCCATGAGTGCGCTCATTCCACAAGTGGGCCGAAAACCTGCCGGGCGCTGCCGACCGCAACCGGGGCGCCCGTTGGCTCACGCTACGAGATAAGTTCGGCCGCGCCCCGCGCAACAGAAGCGGGCCGTCAGCCGGACCTAGGCCCTACTTCCACTTCGCCCTGAAGAACTGCGGGATCTCGTCGGACGTAGCCTTGAAGTCGAGGTTCTTCGAGTAGGCGTAGTATTTCGCGTACGTGAACATGGGAACCCAGTAGGCTTCATCGGCGATCCGCTTCAGCGCTTTCTCCCAGATGGCCGCCCGCTTCTCCGGATCGATCGTACCGTTCGCTTCCTGGATCGCCGCGATTACGGTCTTGTCCTGCGATAGGTCATCGGGCGAGCCCGTGAAGAAGTGGCCGGTGCTGGCGGAGACATCCGGGATCGAGCTCGAGCCCCATGTCAGGTTCGCTGCGGCGACCTGCCCTTTATGGATTGCCTGCACGAGCGGGCCGTACTGGAGATAGACGAGGCGAGGCTTGAGGCCGACGCGCACGAGGTCACCGATGACGGCTTCCGTGATGTGGCGCTCGCGATAGGCGTGCAGGTCGAACTCGAAGCCGTTCGGATGACCGGCCTCAGCCAGCAGCTTCTTTGCCTTGTCGGGATTGTAGTCGTATTTGGTCACGTTCTCCGAGCAGCCGAACTGGTCCGGATGGCAGGGCACATCGATCACCTGCGAGGGCGCGCCGACGAGATTGTCGACAAGCGACTTGCGATTGATGGCGTGATTGAAGGCCTGGCGCACGCGCTTGTCCATGAAGCGCTTGTCCGGCGAGCGGCCGGTCGCATCGAAGGTCAGGTACGAGATGCGCAGCGTCTTGGCGTTCTCGATCGTGAGATTGGGCGCCCGCACGAGCCGGTCGGCTTCATCCTTGGGGACGTCCCAGACCCAGTCGATCGCGCCGGTCATCAGCTCGGCAAGGCGGGTGTTCGAGTCTTTGATCGTGCGGAAGAGGATTTTGCCGATCACCGGCTTGCCCTTGGGGCTGTCCTCCCAGTAGTTCGGATTCTTCTCCATCAGCACGGACTGGCCGGGCTTCATCTCGGCGATCTTGTAAGGTCCGGTGCCGATAGATGTGACAGCGCCGAAATCCTTCTTGCCGTCCGCCCGCGCCGGCGCGTTGTCGTAGTGGCCCTTCTGCAGGATGTTGCCGGCACCAGCGAGGAAGGTCAGCGCTGTCGGGAACGGCTTATCCATCGTCAGGCGGACTTTGTTCTTGTCGAGCACTTCCGCCGCTTTGATCCAGCTCAGGTAGGAGCGATTGAACGAGCCGTTTTCCGGATTGATGATGAAATTGAGCGTGTAGGCGACGTCCTCCGCGTCGAGCTCTTTGCCCGAGTGGAACTTCACGCCCTTCCGGATCACAAAGTCGAGCGTCGTGTCGTTCTCCCACTTCCACGACTCGGCGAGTGCGGGGACGGGCTTGTAGTTGTCGTCGAGATGAACGAGACGGTCGAAAAGCAGCGATCCGATGATCACCAGCTCGCGGGTATTGAGGTAGCTCGAGTCCGTGATCGGGCTTTCACGGTCCGTGGCCCACACGAGCGTGTCGTTGGCCTTCCCGGCCTGCGCTGGCTGTCCCCAGAGTGCGGACACGGCAATGGCAGTGGCTGCAAGACCGAATACATAGCGCCGCATGGGGCTATCCCTCCTGACGGATCGAGTTATTGACGGAGGTCCCATTAGTCCGGACCTTAGACCGCAAGTTCCCATTAAAACAGGCTGCAATGCAAGGGCTTTGGGACGCCGGCCGATGCCGAGGCGGCAGCCGTTTCATGGTACTGCAGCTTCCGGTGGGCACAGTGGGCTGCATGCCGTCTTGCCTCGTTCGATCCCGGTGTGCACTGAGGAAAGGAAGGGCGCCGGCGATTCGTGAGGCATCGTGACGGCGGACGACCGGGGCCTGTCCTGGTATCACGGTCGAGAGGGAGCGGCGCTGGTCGGGTTCGAGCCGGCATCGTCGCAGAAAGAAGCGCGTGCCGGATCACCATAAGCCCACTGAAGGCGTCCCGTCGGCCAGCCAGCGCGACCCGCGTCCGCTCGTGCGTGATGATCCCATCCGCGCGGTCATCTGGATCACCCTCGCGATGGCGCTCTTCGCGGTGCTGGCTGCAAGCTCGCGCAAGGCGGCGCTCATGGGCATGCACCCGCTCCAGGTGGTATTCCTGCGCAATCTGTCGGCGACGCTCTTTCTCCTGCCCATGTTGATCGTGCGCGGCCGCTCGCTGCTGAGGTCGAACGCACTTCATCTCTATGGCGTGCGCGTCGGCATCTCGATCTTCTCGATGACGGCGTGGTTCTACGCGTTGGCCCTCATGCCGGTCGCCGAAGTCACTGCGATCGGCTTTCTGGCGCCTCTGTTCGGAACGCTCGGCGCCATTGTCTTTCTCGGGGAGAAAGTGCGCGTTCGCCGGTGGACCGCTCTCGTCATCGGCTTTCTCGGCGCCATGATCATCCTGCGGCCGGGCACGGACACGTTCGGCGTCGGCCAGGCCTGCGCGGTCTTCAACGCCATGAGCTCGGGTGTCGTAACGGTGCTGCTGAAGCAGCTTTCGAGCGAGGACGACTCCGGCAAGATCGTCTTCCTGACGACCGTCCTCATGACGCCGCCGACGCTGATCCCGGCGCTATTCGTTTGGCAGGCGCCGGGATGGGAGTACCTTCCTGTCATCCTGACCATCGGATTGACGGGCGTCCTCGGTCACTACTGCCTCATGCGCGGCTTTGCCTCGACCGAAGCCTCGCTCGTCATGACCTTCGATTTCTCGCGTCTACCCTTTGCAGTCCTCATCGGCTGGTGGATGTTCGGCGAGGTGACGGACATCTGGACCTGGGTAGGCGCGGCAATCATCTTCGCCTCGGCTATCTACATCACCCGCCGCGAAGCCAAGCTCCGCAGTCAAGCGCGGGCAGCGAAGCTCGGTATGAAGAACGATTGATCGAGAAGGCTCAGGTCCAGGCGAAGCGCGGTTGTGCGAGGTGGGCGACGCGGGTCGAGAGCCCGCGCAATACGACCTCACGGAATTGGTAGAGCATGGCCGCTGTCGGCGCGTGCAAGCTGTGGCCGAGCGTTGGCAGCGGCACGCCGAAGATCGGCTCCGAACCGTCGAAGGGCGGCTCGAAGTCCGGCACTTCCGGCGCGTCGAGCTCGCGCAGCGGCACGCGGAACACGCGGGCCACCTCGTTAGGATCGGGCGCGAGCGGATAGGCCGGCCCGCCCCAGATGACGACCGGCGTGATGCAGAAGCCCGAGCGCGTCGCATAGTCGTCGAGCAGGCCAACGACGGTGGAGGGCGCGAGGTGGAGGCCGAGTTCTTCAGCCGTCTCGCGCAGCGCTGCCGCTTCGGGCGTTTCGCCGGCATCCATGCGCCCACCAGGAAGTGCATATTGCCCGGCGTGCCGGTTCAGATGTTGTGGCCGGCGCGTGAGCAGGATGGACGCCTCCGTGGCATCCTCGCCTGCGGCGACGATGATGGCGACCGCGGCATGCCGGAGCGCGGGATCACTGATCGCGTGGCGCTCGAAGCCCGCAAGGCGCGCTGTCATGTTCTCCAGCAGTGAGGGCGCGAACGCATACGGCACGATGGCCGTTCCTTCCGACGACGTCACACCACACCTTTGTCCTTCAGGCGGCCGATATCACTGTCGCTCAGGCCGAGCACGCCCTTGTAGATCTCGTCGTTATGCTCGCCGAGCGTCGGCCCGAGCCATTCCACTTTGCCGGGCGTGTCGGAGAGACGCGGCACCACGTTCGGCATGGCGATCTCGCCGACGCGCGGATCGGCCATGCGCAGGATGTTTCCGCGCGCCGCGTAGTGCGGGTCATTGAAGATGTCGGCGACGGAGTAGACGGGGCCGCACGGCACCTCGAACTTGTCGCACTCGGCAATGCAGTCCGCGAGCGTGAACTTCTGTGTCCAGTCGCCGACCCAGGCATCGATCTCTTTGCGCTCACGATCGCGGTCGATGATCTTGCCCCACTTGCCCTCGCCCGCCACCTCTGGTGCACCCATGGCCTCGGCGAGGCGCGTGAAGATCTTGTCGGACGTGCACGCGATCGCAACCCACTTGCCGTCCTTGGTCGGGTAATGGCTGTGCGGGCAAACATTGACGGTGCCCGGCCCCATGCGCTCGCGCACATAACCCTTGTAGTCGTAGGCCGCGACCAACTCGTCGAGAATGCGGAAGACGGATTCGTAGAGACCGATGTCAATGTACTGTCCGCGCCCCGTCATGTCGCGTGCTCGCAGTGCGTACATCACGCCGAGCGAGCCATAGAGGCCCGAGAGATAGTCGGGAATGGTCGCCGAGCCGGGAGTCGTCGGCGGGCGGTCGGGAAAGCCAGCAAGATAGGAGAGGCCGCCGAAGGCATTGCCAATGCGCCCGAAGCCGGGGCGCGGGCTGTAGGGCCCCGTCTGGCCGAAGCCCGAAATGCGCACCATGATGAGCTTGTGGTTCTCGACTTTCAGCGTCTCCCAGCCGAGACCCCACTTCTCGAGTGTGCCGGGCTGGAAATTCTCAACGAGCACGTCGGCTTGGCGCACGAGGCGCTTCAAGAGATCCGCACCCTCGGGCTTCCTGAGATCGAGCGTGATGCACTTCTTGTTGCGCGTCTCCTGCAGCCACGGGAGTGAATCGCCGGATGGCGTCATCGTGCCGAATTTGCGGAGCGCATCACCGACCTTCGGCAGCTCGATCTTGATGACCTCGGCACCGAACTCGGCAAGCTGCGTCGTACAGTAAGGTCCGGCGAGAAAGCTCGACACATCGAGCACGCGTACGCCCTGCAGTGCCTTGACCGTCGGATGCGGGGAGGGAGCGCTTTCGCTGGACATTGCTGCGTTTCCTTCTCGTGTTCGATTGCTTTTTTTCAGCGGCGACGAGCCGCGATGCGTTCAGCGAGCGCGACAATGCGCTGGGCGCGATAGACGATCGGATAGTCGAGGAACTTGCCGTCCAGCTGGATGGAAGCCGAGCCCGCTTTTTCAGCTTCCGCGAAAGCGGCGACGGCCTTGCGCGACCATTCGACCTCCGCAGCCGTCGGCGAAAACACCTCGTTCACGATGCCGACTTGATCGGGGTGGATGCACATCTTGCCCTGGAAGCCGACATTCTTCGCGTGTACGGCCGAGGCGCGAAAGCCTTCCATATCCTTGAGCTCGGTCCAGACCGTATCGAGTGGGGCTTCGAGGTTGGCCGCGCGTGAGGCGAGCACGCATTCGCTGCGATAGGGCAGTAGCTCAGCTTCGCTGCGCGTCCAGGCCATTGCGACGTCGAGCGTGAAATCGCCGGCACCGAAGGCAATGCGCTTGATGCGCGTGCCGGCGGTCGTGATCGCACGCAGATTGGCGAGGCCCTTGGCCGTCTCGGTGATTGGGATGAGGTCGATCGAGCCCACCGGGAGGCCGCGCTCTTTCTCGATGTTGCCGATCACCCAATCGGCCGCGCGCAGCTCGTCGATCGTATCGACCTTTGGCAGGACGATGCCGTCGACCCCCTTCCGCACGACGGCGACGAGATCGCCGTAGCCCCATTCGGTCGTCGTCGCGTTGACGCGGATGTAGGCAAGGCCCGTGCGCGGCTGCTGGCAGGCAGCGACGACGACTTCGCGCGTCGCGACCTTCTCGGCGATCGGGCAGGCATCCTCCAGGTCGAGGATGACAGCATCGGCACCAAGGATCAGGGCCTTCTCGACGCGGCGCGGATGATTGCCCGGCGCGAACAGAAACGAGCGGAACACGGACATGAGGCATTTCTCCCGGCGGCGTCGCCTTTGCTCTGGCTTTGAGACCAGTCTTGCCCTTGCCGGGACGACCAAGTCAACGTCAGGGCGCTACGCGTTCTTTGCAAGGATCGCGACGAAGAAGCCGTCGGTGCCGTGCTGGGCGGGAGTCAGCAGGAGCGTGTCAGTTCTCTTGTCCGCCGAGGGGGGCGGCGTGCCGGGCAGGACATCACGCCAGACCTCGACATAAGGAATGAGCGAGAAATCGGGGTTCGCCGCCAGGAAAGCCGTGATCTGCTCGGTGTTTTCGGCCGGCAGCAGCGAGCATGTAATGTAGACGAGGCGTCCGCCGGGCTTAACCAAGGGTGCTGCCTGCGCGAGAACCTCGCGCTGCTCTTTCTGGCGCTGCTCGAGATTGCGCGGCTTCAGGCGCCACTTTGCATCGGGCCGTCGCCGCCATGTGCCGCTGCCCGTGCAGGGCGCATCGATGATAACGCGATCGAACCGCCCCGCCATCTCCGCGAGCGCATCAGCGTCGCTCGCTGCGACGACCTCGACGTTCTTCGCCCCCGAGCGCTGAAGGCGCTCGAAGATTGGTCGCAGACGCGTCTTGTCGCTGTCGTGCGCCATGATTCGGCCTTCGCCCTTCATGGCCGCGGCGAGCGCTAGCGTCTTCCCGCCGGCACCGGCACAGAGGTCCAGTACGTCCTGACCGGGGCGCGCATCGACGAGCAGGGCCGCAATCTGCGAGCCCTGATCCTGGACCTCGAACCCGCCTTTGCCATGCGCGGGTTCGGCTTCCACATTGGGCGTGCGCCCCGCACCTTCCGGAGCATCAAAGCGAATGCCGATGGGTGAATAGCGGGTTTCATTCGACCCGAGCTTTTCGAGATCGGCGAGCACCTGCTTGCGCGTGGCCTTGAGCGTATTCACGCGGATGTCGACGGGCGCGCGCTCAGACAGTGCCGCGACCTCTTCCGCCAGGCGATCGCCGAGCACGGGGCGCAGCAGCGGTACGATCCAATCCGGTACGTCGGCCAGCAGCGCCTTTGCCGCCTGCGGCTCGGGGCTTGCGAGCGCAGCGCGCTCGGCTTCTGTCAGCGGTGTGAGTGCGTGCTTCGAGCCGTCCGCCGCAGCGGCGATGGCATCCGCGTCGAGCCCGAGCGCGTGGCTGGCTGCCCCGAGCACCAGTGCGCGCGGCGTCGAGGCGCCCATACGTGCCGCAATGGACCCGCGCCGTCTCAGAACGTCATAGACGAGATTGCCGACAGCAGCGCGATCGCCGGAACCCGCAAATCGGCTCGCCTTGCCCCAGTCGGCGAGCGCAAGCGCCGCCGGGCGATGCCGCGCGCTGATCTCGGTCAGGACTGCGACGGCTGCGGCAAGCCGCGCTCCAGCTTTCATTCTTTAGCCGTTCCCGCCGGAATAGTTCGGCGCCTCGCGCGTCATGCCGACGCCGTGCGTGTGGCTCTCGCGCATACCGGCCGGTGAAATGCGGATGAACTTGGCCTTTTCCCGCAGCTCGTTGAGATCCTTCGCACCGATGTACCCCATGCCGGCACGCAGGCCACCGACGAGCTGATGCAGCACATGGCCGACCGGGCCCTTGTATGGGACCTGCCCCTCGATGCCCTCGGGCACGAGCTTCAATTCGTCCTTCACTTCCTGCTGGAAGTAGCGATCAGCACTGCCGCGCGCCATGGCGCCGACCGATCCCATGCCGCGGTAGGCCTTATATGTGCGGCCCTGGTACAGGAATGTTTCGCCTGGGGCCTCGTCGGTGCCCGCGAGCAGCGAGCCGACCATGGCCACGCTGGCGCCGGCGGCAAGTGCCTTCACGAGATCGCCGGAGAAACGAATGCCGCCGTCGGCAACGATCGGGATGTCGTGCTTCATGGCGACGTCCACCGCATCCATGATCGCGGTGAGCTGTGGAACGCCGACGCCTGCGACGATGCGTGTCGTGCAGATCGAGCCCGGGCCGATGCCGACCTTGACCGCGTCCGCGCCCGCATCGATCAGTGCCCTCGCGCCGTCGCCGGTCGCGACATTGCCGGCAACGACCTGCGTGCTGTTTGACAGGCGCTTGATGCGCGACACAGCCGCGAGCACGCGCTCCGAATGGCCGTGCGCGGTATCGACCACGATGAGATCGCAGCCCGCCGCGATCAGGCGCTCGGTGCGCTCGTGGCCGTCCTCGCCGACCGTCGTCGCCGCGGCCGCGCGTAGGCGTCCCTGGGCGTCTTTGCAGGCATGGGGATGACGCTGCGCCTTCTCGATATCTTTGACGGTGATGAGGCCAATGCACTGGTAGGCATCGTCGACTACGATCAGCTTCTCGATGCGGTGCGAATGAAGAAGCCGCTTGGCCTCCTCGCGATCGACGTTCTCGCGCACCGTGATGAGCTTGTCCTTGGTCATGAGCTCGTGGACAGGCGCCTGCAGGTTGGTCGCAAAGCGCACGTCGCGGTGCGTGAGGATGCCGACGAGCTTGCCCTCGCGGCGGCCGTTGCGCGGCGCCTCGACCACGGGGATGCCCGAGATCTTGTGCTTGGCCATGAGTTCCAGCGCGCTCGCGAGCGTCGCCGTCGGTTCGATGGTGACGGGATTCACCACCATGCCCGACTCGAACTTCTTGACGGCGGCGACTTGGTCCGCCTGCTGGGCGGGAGTGAGATTGCGGTGAATGACGCCGATGCCGCCCGCCTGTGCGACCGCGATGGCGAGGCGGGACTCGGTAACGGTGTCCATTGCCGAGGAAAGGATCGGGATGCGGACCGAGATCTCCTTGGTCACGCGGGAGGCGACTTCGGTCTCGCCAGGAAGGACCTCGGAGCGCCCTGGCAAGAGGAGCACGTCGTCGAAGGTCAGTCCAACATTCGCGTCGATGATCGAGCTGCGTCCGGCCATGCTCATCTCCTGCGTCTGGTATGGGCTTTGCTACCGCGCCCCGCGGTCGGCGGGGTACGGAAAACCTCTCTACGCACTGGTTTGGCTTTGGACGGACAGCATGTAGCAGATGCGACAGTCCAGGGAAAGAGCCAGGAAAGTACTACCGAAAGCGCAGGCAGGAGGGCCGTTTCCGGCTGTGGGCTGAGCGTCGCGGAGGGGTGACTTGCACCATTGATGCCACTATTCCCACTTAGAGGGTCGAATTGCGGTGGGGAACTCGCAGAATCAGTACAGCGTCGACGGCCTTACCTGCGGGCAGTGGAGGGTGCAGATGTCCAATCCTGAGAAGCGTGACGAGCGGAGCATGAGCGATATCCTCGCTTCCATCCGCAAAATCATGGCTCAGGAGCCCGGCGGGGCCGCGCCGCTAGGCCCGATGCCATCGCTGAACGGTGTGTCTGGCGCCAAGTTCGATGTGTCGCGCGAGCCCGAGCTAAAGCTTCCGCCGGAAAGGAAGCCGTCCGAGGGTGTTACGCCGGCTGCAGAAGCCATCAGTCTGGACGAGCTGCTCGCTGAGACGCCGCGTGTGGCGCCGCCTGCGGCTCCGGCTCAGACTCTGGCACCCAAGCCCCCGGTCCAGGCAGGACCGGCACCAGCATTGGGACCGGCCGTGAAACCGGCCGATGCGCCGGAGTGGCTCTTCCCGAAGCCGCATACGTCAGAGGCTGCCAAGGAAAAGCCAGCAGCCCCCGTGCTGCCTCTACCGACGCAGGCCAAGGTGCTGGACGCCAGCTCGCCCGCCAGCCCGGCGGTCAAGATTGGTCCGCCCGAACAGCCAACGCCGCCCAAGGAGCCGGCCTCAGCAGCTCCGCCAATCGGTCCGCCGGCGCCTAAGCTCGGCGACCTCGGCAGTGTGGTGCCGAGCAAGCGCGACGATGGTGCCGCCACGCCCGTTATCGCTGTCGGCCCGTCGCCGAGCGCGAACGCCGAACGGCCTGTCCTCGGTCCGCCGCTCGCCGGCCCCCTTCTCGGCGAGCCGACGCGTACGCCATCCCTAACAGAGCCGTTGCAGGAAGTGCCAGGCGCGGACGCCCTGCGGCGCCTGATTGCCGGCGTCATTCCGCCGAGCGCCCATCCGAGCGTCGCACCGGCAGGTGCGCATCCAAGCATTCCGCCGGCAGGTGCGCATCCAAGCATTCCGCCGGCAGCTGCGCATCCAAGCATTCCGCCGGCAGATGCGCATCCAAGCATTGCGCCTGCCGCCAAGCCGGCGGAGCCGGCCATGGCGCGCGCCCAGGATACACCGAAGGCCGACGCAGGTGCGAAGCCGGCGCCTGAGATCAAGACCGAGACGAAGGCCACACCAGCCGCGCCGGCTCCCGCCGCGAAGAAGCCCGAACTGGCTGTGCCAACTCCGGCACCCACACCCGCTCCTACACCCAAGCCGATCGCCGCCGCGGCGGCTCCGGTGTCGGCACCGGCACCGGCTCCCAAGCCCGCGACGCCTGCGGCGAAGGCCGAGCTTCACGTCGGAATTCCGACAGCCAAGCCCGTTGCCGTACCGGCGGTCGGATCGCCGGTTGGAAAGACCATGGACGAGACCGTCGTCGAGCTGCTGCGCCCGCTCCTGCGCGAGTGGCTGAATACTAACATGCCGCGCCTCATCGAGCCCGCTCTCAAAGCTGAGCTCGAGGTGCTCCGCGATGCGGCGGCCAAGGAAAAGAAGGACTGATCGGGGCTACCAGCTCTCGATCCACGGTCTGACGTCGATCTCGAAGGACCACGCGTCGCGCGGCTGTGCGTGCAGCATCCAGTAGATGTCCGCGATGTGATCGGGATCGAGAATGCCCTCGCGCTCCTTCAGCGCATAGCGCGCCGGAAAATTCTCGCGGATGAAGGCGGTGTCGATGGCGCCGTCGACGACTACGTGCCCGACGTGGATGCCCTTGGGACCAAGCTCGCGGGCCATGCTCTGCGCCACCATCCTGAGCCCGGCCTTGCCGGCCGAGAACCCGGCAAATCCGACACCGCCGCGCAGCGAGGCCGTTGCTCCTGTGAAGAGGATGGTGCCATGGCCACGTGGGACCATGCGGCGTGCCGCCTCGCGGCCGGTGAGGAAGCCGGCCATGCAGGCCATCTCCCAGGTCTTGAAGAATTTCTGCGCGGTGGCATCGAGGATCGACTCGCGCACGTTGCCGCCGATGTTATGGGCTAGCACGTCGATCGGGCCGTGCTCCTTCTCGATTCGCTCGAATAGCCCCACGACTTGATCCTCTCGCCGCGCATCGCAGCCGTAGGCAGCTGCTGCGCCACCCGACTTCTCGATGGACACGACGAGATTGGCGAGCTTGTCGGCCGTGCGGCGTGCGACACAGGTGAGGTAGCCTTCGCGGGCGAAGCGCCTCGCGATCGCACCGCCGAGCGCGTCACCTGCACCGACGACGAGGCATACAGGTTTCCTGGCGGGTTTGCTGGCCATGGGCGAGGCTCCCTTAGGTTGCCGAATGCGCTAGCATAGGCGGAGCGCCGCCTCATCGGGAAGAACGCTCATGAATGTGGACGGCAGACCCTATCGGACCATCTGGCTCGGCGATGACGGCTGGTCCGTGGAGATCATCGACCAGACGCGCCTTCCGCACGCATTCGAGATCGTGCGCCTCACCTCCCTCGACGAGGCCGCGCGCGCCATCCGCGATATGCGGGTGCGCGGCGCGCCGCTCATCGGCGTGTCGGCGGCCTATGGTCTCGCTCTCGCCATGCGCGCGGATGCGTCGGATGCCAATCTGACTCGCGCGTGCAGCGCGCTCGCCGCGACGAGGCCGACGGCCGTGAACCTGCGCTGGGCGCTCGATCGCGTGCGCAAGGTGCTCGCCGCCCGCTCGCCACCCGCCCGCGCTGTCGCCGCTTTTGCCGAAGCGGCGCGCATGGCCGACGAGGATGTCGAGACGAACAAATCAATCGGCAAGTTCGGTTTTGATCTCATCAGCCGGATCGCGCGGCTGAAAGCCGGTATGCCCGTGCACATTCTCACGCACTGCAATGCTGGCTGGCTCGCGACCGTCGACTGGGGTACAGCTACGGCCCCGATCTACACGGCGCACGAGGCCGGTATCCCGCTGCACGTGTGGGTCGACGAGACCCGCCCGCGCAATCAGGGCGCAGCTCTCACGGCCTGGGAGCTCGGCGGTCACGGCGTGCCGCACACTGTCATCGTCGACAATGCCGGCGGTCATCTCATGCAGCATGATCAGGTGGACATGGTCATAGTGGGCAGTGACCGTACGACTGCGACGGGCGATGTCTGCAACAAGATCGGCACCTACCTGAAGGCGCTGGCAGCGCGCGACAACGGCGTGCCGTTCTACGTGGCGCTGCCTTCCTCGACCATCGACTTCACGATGTCGGACGGCATCAAGGAGATCCCGATCGAGGAGCGCGCCGCCGACGAGGTCGCGTGGATCAGCGGTGCGACGGAGCAGGGCGAAATCGCACGCGTCCGCCTCGTGCCGGAAGGCTCAGACATTGCGAACTACGCGTTCGATGTCACACCGGCGCGCCTCGTGAATGGCCTCATCACCGAGCGCGGTGTGATCGCGGCAACGCGCAACGCCATTGCCAGCGCATTTCCCGAGCGTGTGATCTCAAAGTGAAAGACTACTCCGCGTAGCACTCAAACATGAGGCCGGTGAGATCGCGGCCCTGCTCGCTCGAGAGATGCAGGGCGAGGCTTGCCATGTCCGGCTCGCCCGTGATCACACCGTACGGTGCCATCGCGCTCATGGCCGCTGGGGCGACGGCGTTGATCTGAATGCCGTGTGGTGCCCACTCGCGGGCTTCGTTGCGCGTGAGATTGGCAAGTGCCGAGCGTGCGAGCGCGCCGACCACGCGATGCGCCGAGGTCGGCTTCTTCGGCAGCCGCACGATCGTGAGCACAAGGCCCTCGGTCATCGTGAGGCGCATCCGATTCGTCGCGATCTTGGTGATGAGGCAGGCCGCGCTGAGCGTCTCGCTCACGGCTTCCTCGACGTCGCTCTCGCGCGCGGCAGCGCCGCCTTTCGGCGCCGGCACGGTCGCGAGGTTGATGACGATGTCCACGCCGCCGAAGGCCTGTACAGCCTGGCGCGCGAGCTTCACGGCTGCGTCCGTCGCGCCTATCGGCCCGTCGAAGAGGCGTACGTCGAGCGCGCCTTGCGAAACTATCTCGCCGAGCACTTCCATCTCGGGGGTCATCTCATTCACATGCAGCACGAGGCGCGTGCGCTGCTCGGCGAATGCGCGCGCGATATCGATGCCCTGAGCATTATCGATGCCGGTTATCAGAACGCGCTTTCCGAGGAGATCGGGATAGGTGCTCGCGAACTCGATACCATCGAGCGTAGTCATCAACATCGGTCGTCTCCCCGTGAACTGGACGCCTTGCGGGCGTCGACGCAACTGAGCCGATTCGCTCCTAACGGTTTCCTAAAGGGACCTCGATTCGGGGTGGCCGCACGGCGCGATTGCGGCGATGTACAGGCTAAGGTGTGGCACCGTTGATACTCAAGGAATCTCTTTTGTCGGTGGCCTCGGCGTGCCTTCGGGAACGCCAAGCGCATCGGCGAGGCGGGTTTTGGCCGAGCCGGGACGAAGTGGCTTCGGCTGTGAGGGATCGGGCGCCCACCCCGTGAGCGTCACGATCTCGAAGGTTGCGGGGATGCGCCCGTCGGACGTGCCGTGGCGCTCGATATAAGCCTCGGCGGCGCGGGCGATGAGGCGGCGTGTCATGGGGCGCCGAGAGCGCTCGGTGAGAGCATTGCTCGCCCCCATGGCTTTCAGCTCCTGCATGAGGGCGAGCGGGTGCGGATAAGTTACGCGCAGCGTATCCACGTCGGCGACTGGTAGCGCGAATCCCGCCCGCTGCAGAAGCGATCCAAGCGTGCGGACATCGGCGAAGGGCGCGACGCGTGGGGTCGCACCGCCGTAAATCTCTGTCTCCGCAATGAGAAAAGCCTCGCGCAGTTCTCCGAGCGACCCCGCCCCGAGCAGGGCGGCAAGGAATAACCCGTCGTCCTTGAGGGCCTGGCGGGCCTGGAGCAGAGCGCCGGGCAGGTCGTTCACGAATTGCAGGGCGAGGGCGCTGACGACGATGTCGAGCGTGTCGGGAGCAAAGGGCAGAAACTCCTCATCCGCGCCGAGCTGGGGACCATCACACTGGGCCAGCATGGCGGCGCTTGGATCGGCATCGATCAACAGCCCGACCCTGCCAAGCTGGCGAAGCTGCCGGCTGAGCGCCCCCGTATGGGCGCCGAGATTGAGGCCAACGGGAAAGGTCCGTGGAATGAGCGACAGGCGATCGGCCAAATCCTCGCTCACGTGGCGCAGCAGAAAATCGTGGGCCGAGGCGCCTGGAGCTGCCCGCGCGCGGTGGCGCGCCAGCAGTGCCCGGTCGAAGATGTTCGGCTGCGAGGTCATGCCCAGTCGCGCTTCCAGTCGTGCTTCCGGCTCGATGTCCGCCGCAGTATAGCCACTCGGGCGGTTCAATGCGGGGACGTCACCCGATCAGCAATGATTGATTTAACATCCGCCCTGAGACTCCGCCTCTAAGCCAATTGATTCGCCTCAGGCTTTCCTTCTCTCTGCAACTCGTATCCGATAGCGCCGCTGGAGCCGCAAGGCCATGGACTTCGAAATCATCCTGATCGCTGCGCTGATCTGGATCTATGTGCAGTTCAGGAAGCGCTTCAAGGGTCTCGAGGAGCGACTGGCGACGAGCGAGGCGCAGATTGCGGCGCTGAGATCCGGCCTGCCGCCGCAACCGGGCGAGGTCGCGGCCCCGGAGACGCCGACACCCATTGTGCTGCCGTCGCCGGCCGAAACTTCGGTGCCGCCGACCGGTGAGGAGGCGCCCGCTGCGCCCGAAGCCCCCGAGGCAACCCCTGATGCTTCGTCGGCGGATGCTGCTCCCGTGACGCCGCCCCGTTCGCTCGAGGAACGTCTCGGCACGCGCTGGGCCGTGTGGGTCGGCGGATTGGCGCTCGCGCTCGGCGGCATTCTCATGGTGCGCTATTCCATCGAGCAGGGCATTTTCGGCCCCGGCGCGCGCGTGTTCCTCGGTGGCCTGTTAGCACTGGCGCTCGTTGGCGCCGGCGAGTGGATGAGGCGCGGCTCGCGCGGGATCGTCGTTCCGGGTCTCGAAGCGGCGCACATCCCCAGCATCCTGACGGCGGCCGGCACCGTGACGGCCTTCGGGACCGTATATGCCGCTCATGCGCTCTACGGGTTCATTGGGCCGGCTCTCGCCTTCCTGCTGCTCGGCGCTATCGGCGTCGCGACCATGTTTGCGGCGGCTCTGCATGGCCCCATGCTGGCCGGTCTCGGACTTGCAGGCGCTTACGCGGGGCCGCTGCTCGTTGCTTCGGACAAGCCGAGCCCCTGGCCAGTCGTGCTTTATCTCGCTGTCGTTGCGGCCTCGGCGCATGGTCTCGCGCGGCTGAGGCGCTGGCTGTGGCTCGCGGCATTTGCCGTTGGCGGCGCGTTCCTGTGGGGACTGCCGTACCTCGATCAGGCAGCCGCCGGCAGCTACGAGTGGGCGCGCGCCGGATTTGCGCACGTGCTACTGCAACTGGCATTGGCCGCCATCTTCATGGCACTGGAGCCGCATCTCGGTGTTAAGGACGAGGAGGCGCAGGTCGATCAGGTAGCGACGGGTGCACTGCTAGCCATGGCTGTGCTTTCGGCCGCCATGCTCGCCGACAGCCGCTTCGAGGCCGTCGGCTGGGTACCTTTCGCAACTGCCGCCGCGGGTATTCTGGCGGCAACGGGCTGGCTGAGCCCGCCGGCCGCCGCCGGTGCCGCAGTTGCCGGATTGCCGGTCATTGCCGTCGCCGCCTTCTGGCCAGGTCTCAAAGAAGTGCCGGATGCAAGCCTGCTTGCGCCCTTCGCCGCACAGGTCTTGCGCCTGCCCGAGAACATCACGGCCTATCTCATGACGCTGGCTGTCCTCAGCGCGGGCACGGCGGCCGTCGCTGGCTATCGCGTGTGGCGCGGCCCGACACTGAGCGCGCCGGTTACAGGCCTTTATCTTATCGGCGCCACCGTCCCGCTGCTGCTCGCGCTCGTCCTCGCCTATCTCCGCGTCACGCAATTCGATACTTCCATTCCGTTCGCGCTCTTCGGGGTGATCCTGGCCGGCGGCTTCGTCTGGATTGCCGAGCGCTTCCTTGCGCGCGAGTTGATCGTACCCTTGCCCGGCATCCGCCTCGCGACCGGCGCGTTCGCGGCAGCCGCCATCGCTGCGCTGAGCTTTGCTCTAGTCGCCTTCCTCTCGCGCGGCTACATGACCGTTGCCTTTGCCCTCATGGCACTCGGCACCGCCTATGTCGCGACATTGCGGGACATCCCGCTATTACGTCCGGCGGTGGCCGCCATAGGCCTCATCGTACTCGGGCGCATCGCATGGGATCCGGTGATCATGGGTGCTGACGTCGGGCGCGTTCCGATCTTCAACTGGCTGCTCATCGGCTATGGCGTGCCGGCGGTGGCTTTTGCGGTGGCCGGCCGCCTTCTCGAACTGCGTTCAACCGACCTTGCCCAGCGGCTCGCCGATGCGCTCGCGGTGGTCTTTACTGCGCTGCTGCTATTCTTCCAGATCCGTCACGCCCTCAACGGCGGCGATCCACTGGCCGCTACATCAGGCCACGTCGAGCAGGGGCTGCATGTGCTGATGGCGATCCTCATGGCCTATGTGCTCATGCGGATGGATCTGGCGCGCGGCAATCTTGTCTTCCGCTGGGCTTCAATCGCCTTGGGTGTGATCGCGATACTGTTCGGCGCTTTTGGCCTCCTCCTTTTCGAGAACCCGCTCTTCGGCGGCAGTGGCGATGAGGTACGCGGGCCGATCATTTTCAGCTCGCTGCTGCTCGCCTACTTCGTACCGGGCCTTGCCGCTGCATTTCTGGCCCGCACATCCCGAGGCGCGCGCCCGAATTGGTACGTGACTGCCCTCTTCGTGCTCGCCGGCATTCTGGTGTTCTTCTATGTGACGCTCGAGATCCGCCACGCCTTTCAGGGGCCCCGCATCGGCCTGTTCCTCTCGACAGGCGGCGCCGAGCACTGGGCCTACTCGGCAGGATGGCTACTGCTCGGAATTGTCTATCTCGCCTATGGCATCTGGCGTGGCGCTGGCGTTGCAAGATTCGCGTCGGCGCTGCTGGTGCTGCTCGCGGTGATCAAGGTCTTCCTGTTCGATCTCGCTGAGCTGACCGGGCTGTGGCGCGCGCTCTCGTTCATCACCCTCGGAGCCGTGCTCATCGGCATAGGGCTCGCCTACCAGAAGCTCGTCTTTGCCCGTCCTGCGGTCCCACCGGCCGATGGTGCCGCAGCGCCCGGAGAATAGCGTCGAGCTGGAAAGTGAATGCTCGAACGCCGAGGTCGGACACGAGGTCACCCCGGCGTGCAGAACAGTGATGGGAGCAGCGGTCAGGAGCCCTGGTCGGGGAAGCCTTCGTTGACCCGGGTGAAGATCCCGACGAGTTGGGTACCGATCGAAGTCGCCGAAGCAACGATCACGATGCTAATGAACCCGCCAATCAGCGCGTACTCGATGGCGGTTGCGCCTGAGGCGTCGTCCTGGAACCGCTTCAAGAGACCTGACACGACCCATCTCCCTTTGCTCAAGCAGCGCTAGTCGAAGCCTGCCATGCCCTCGCTGCAGGGGGACTGTAGCAGCAACAGTCTTAAGGACCTCTTGGAGGAATCGTCGAGTGCCGCAGTTTAGGCCGCTTCTTCGTCCAAGCGGTAAAGAACGGATATCGAAAATTGCTTGCATCTTCGCCTTTCCATTCCTGCAGCGCAGGAGCTGAAGGGATGAGAGCCCGTGGGCTTAACCAAGCTTTCACCCCCTGTCGGTACTCTCGAGCCTGCATCGTGCTGCCCCGGGCAGTGCGGGGACGTTTGCGAGTTGGAGTATGTGGCCGTGATCGAGTACGCCATCATCCTGGTTTTTCCGGCCGCCATGGCTTTTGCCGGTGCCATGGATCTCCTCACGATGACGATCCCGAACCGCATCTCGATCGTGCTGGTCGCGGCCTTCGCCGTGGCCGCAGCCGTGATGGGTATCGGCTGGTGGGCTCTCGCAAGTCATGTCGGCGCCGGGCTTTTGATGCTCGTCATGGGCATCGGCATGTTTGCGCTGGGGTGGCTCGGCGGCGGTGACGCAAAGCTCCTGGCCGCAGCCGCACTCTGGGTCGGTTTCGAACACCTGCTGCCCTATCTTCTTCTGGTGGCAGTCGCCGGCGGCGCGCTGTCGATAGCTATCCTGGCTTACCGTCGCGTGGCGCCGCCTCTCTGGCTCGCGCGGCAGGACTGGGCCATGAAGCTGCATGGCGCCAAGGCAGGCATTCCTTACGGCATTGCCATCGCAGCGGCCGGGCTTCATGTCTTCCCTTCGACGATCTGGTTCTTGTCGGCGGGAATCTGATAACCTTCTTGCGACGAAGAGCTGATTCGGGTGTCCCTGCATCGAGCGCCGGGCAGGATCGACCCCATCAATAAAGATGCTCTCGTCACTGAGGGATGGGCAAAGCGGGGCCCTCTCCTTATGCCAAGGCGCCAAAAAAACTCAGCGGACACCTGTGTCTAGTTTGCCTCTGTTCGTCGCCATCGTGGCGGCGGCATTCGTCCGCGTGCCCGATCAATCCCACCATTAACGCCCCATTGAGGATTGTCGGCGAGATTCACGATTGAGCAAAAGCGGGATTGCTGGGTTGAGAGGACCTGTGGCGCAATGAAGAAGGGACAGCTGATCGGGATCGCGATCGCAGGCGTCTGCGGTGTCGGTGCCTTCATCGGTATGCAGAAGCTGACGATGAAGCCGCAGGTGGTCCAGCGCGAGGTGCGCACCAACATTGCCGAGGTGCTCGTTGCCCGGAGCGACATGGGTCTCGGTGCGATTGCATCGGAGTCGAGCTTCCGCTGCCAGGGCTGGCCGCAGGAGGCCGTACCCCAGGGCGCATTGATCTGTCGCGGCGCAGCCACCATGAAGGAGCTGGTCGGCTACATCGCGCGGGCACCAATCCTGGCCCACGAGCCGATCACGCGGTCGAAGCTGATCAAACCGGGTGAGGGTGGCGTGCTCGCCTCGATCCTGCCGGAGGGGCGGCGCGCGATCTCGACCAAGATCACCGAGGATACGGGCGTCGGCCGCCTGATCCTGCCGAACGATCATGTGGACGTGTATCTGATCCGCCGCATGCGGGGCAACAGAAGCGGCGAGGAGCACACGAGCGAGCTCCTCTTCAGCAATGTTCGCGTGCTCGCGATCGGTCAGCGGTTGGAGACCAAGGAAGGCCAGAAGGGCGTCGAAGGGAATACCGCGACGCTCGAGCTCTCGCCGACGCAGTCGGAGAAGCTCGCGCTCGCCAAGTCCATGGGCGACATCACGCTGGCTCTACGCTCGATTGCCGACTTCAAGCGCGATGGTGACGGTGCCGAGGATGGCGTGCGCAGGCAAAGCGAGACGGTGCGCATTCTCCGGTACGGCCAGAAGTCCCGTGTGTCGGTCGGCATGCAGTGATTGGATTTTGGCTGAGGCGCCACTGGCTCCCCCAAACTGAATAATGCGTTCGAGTATTACAAGTGTGGTTCTGCGTGTGTGTCTCCGAAGTTGCGTCTGTGTGCACCCCTGGTTTTGGCAGGTCGCCAGAAGGCTTTGAACCCCATGCGGATGATGATGAAACTGGCCGTATGCGCCCTGGCTCTGGTGTTGGCCGCGCTGTTGAGCGCGCCCGCTGACGCCCAGAAGTCCCAGCAGCAGGCGAGCGCCGGCCGCCTCTCCGTGCAGAACTCCGTACTGCGGATTCCCTCGGGCGGACCGTTCCCGGTTGTCGAGACTGTGCGGATCGGTGCCGGCAAGTCGCTCATGGTGCAGTTTCCCATGCGCCTCCGGGACGTGCTTGTCTCTGACCCCGAGCGTGTGGATGCCATCGTGCAGTCGGCAGATCGCGTCTTCCTGCTTGCCAAGCAAATGGGCAGCGTCAATGCCTTCTTCTTCAGCGAGCACGGTGACCAGGTCGCGACGCTCGAGATCACCATCGGCGTCGATCTGACCTCGCTCGAGGACATCCTGACCCGGATGTTGCCCGGGTCCAATATCCGCACCGACATCGCCGGCAACGCCGTCGTGCTCAAGGGCTCGGTCGTCAATCCCATTCAGTCGCAGCGCGCCAAGCTCATCGCCGAGCAGTATGCAAAGGCAAACCTCAGGCAAATGCAGGCTGCAGGCTCAAGCTGGTCAAGCACCACGTCGACGCCGCCGGGCGCGCCCCCAGGAATGACGCAGACGACGGGCCAGACGAGAGCTTCGGGGGACCCGAACGCAAAGGAAACGACAGGCGAGGCGCTCGTCATCAACCTCCTGACCATCGAGAGCGAGGAGCAGGTCATGCTCCAGGTCGTGGTTGCCGAAGTACAGCGCTCCATCATGAAGCAGTTTGGCATCAACCTTGGTGCGGTGATCAATTCCGGAAACTTCACTACGAGCCTGCTCACGGACAATGCGCTGCCATTGACTGCGGCTGCCGGCCTCGGACGCCTGCCTATCCCCGGCATTGGCACGGGCGGCTCGTCTGCTACGGGTTGCGCAGTAGCGGGAAGCCTGTGCGTCCACAATCCCGGTCCCAATAACTCCTTCGGCAACTCCGGTCTTGCGGGCGGCTTTGGCTCGAGCTCGTCCGCGGTCGCTTACGCCGTGCGGATGCTGGAGCGCGATGGCCTCATTCGCACACTCGCCGAGCCGAACCTGACGGCGGTATCGGGCGAGACGGCGAAGTTTCTCGCCGGTGGCGAGTTCCCGATACCGAGCGTCGACTCTTCGGGGCAGATGTCGGTGACGTTCAAGGAGTTCGGCATCGGCGTCGCCTTCACGCCGGTCGTGATGTCGGAGGGTCGCATCAGCCTCAAGATCGAGACTGAGGTCTCGGAGCTGACCGATGTTGGTGGCGTGGTTCTGAACTCGATCTCGATCCCGGCCCTCAAGAAGCGTCAGGCACGTTCAACCGTGGAACTCCCATCGGGTGGCACGCTGGCTCTTGCAGGCCTCCTCTCCGACGACACGCGCAAGAACATCGACGGTTTCCCAGGTCTGAAGGACGTCCCGATGCTGGGCACCTTGTTCCGCTCGAACGATTTCATCAAGCGTGAGACCGAGCTTGTCGTGCTGGTCACGCCCTACATGGTGAAGCCGGCAGCCCGCCAGAAGTTCGCTCGCCCCGACGACGGCCTCGCCCCCGCGTCAGATCGCAAGTTCAACTTCTTTGGCCATCTCAACCGCATCTACGGCAAGGAGATCGCGCCGATCCACGCCGGACTCAAGGACGGCGCTGGCTTCATCGTTGACTGAGCCGAGCAGGATCGACGGAGACGTACTATGAAGGTCAATAAGTCCAATCGTTCTGGTCTGCTCACCCCTGTCGGCACAGTCGTTGCCGGCCTGATGATCGCGACGATTGCGGTCGGGCTCACCGGCTGCCGACCCGATATGGAGGAGCCGGGTACGCACGTCGCAAGCTGGGCGATGATCGATGCGCGCCAGCGCCATCCGATCGTCGTGACGGACCAGCCAGCCAACCTCTCGCTCAGGGTTTCAGCCGGCTCCAGCGGTCTGACGCCTTCCCAGCGGGCACAAGCCATCCACTTCTTCCGCACCTATGGCACGGGCGGAGGCGCCACAAGGCTCGCCATCGCCGTGCCGAGCGGCAGCGCCAACGAGGTGTCATCGGTCCGCGCCCTAGCCGATCTCCGCTCGATCGTGCGCGAGGCCGGCATCGACGAGGCGAACGTCACCGTAGGGCCTTATCGCGCTGGTCGCGACTCGAATGCGCCGATCAAGATCGCCTATGCCCGCTTCGTCGCAGAGGCACCGGAGTGCGGTCACTGGCCGGACAACCTCGCACACGACCGCAAGAACCTGCCCTACGCGAACTTCGGCTGCGCATCACAGCGCAATCTCGCGGTGCAGATTGCGAACCCTGCCGATCTGCTTGGGCCGAGGAGCATGACACCCGCACCGGCGGAGCGCCGCGACGTCGTCTACGACAAGTTCGTCAAGGGCCAGCCGACGCCTGCAACGAAGTCGGGCGACGAGCGCCTGCAGCAAATCGCGAAGTAATTCTCGGGACAAGAATCCTGGATCACCGACCACACGTCGAACGAACAAACGTAAGCGAGGACGAGACCCATGAGCCGCGAGCTTGCCAAACTGGAGGAAATCGAGGGAGCCGTCGACGAGCGGATCACGGACCGCGCGCGCCCGATCCCCCGCATCTCGATCCAGGCCTTCTGCGAGCGGGCTGAGACTGCAGACGCGATCCAGGTGGCCGCCGAGGATCGCCGGCTCATCAAGACGCACGTCAGCGTCCATATGGGCGGCGTGCAGGCTGCGGTCGCGCATTACTTGGAAAGCCCGACGCCGAACCTGATCATCATCGAGTCGACGCTCCCGCATCGCGAATTCGTCAGCGAGCTCGACCGTCTCGCCGAGTCGTGCGACGCCGGAACCAAGGTCATTGTGATCGGCCATACCAACGACGTCGCGCTCTATCGCGATGTCCTGCGTCGCGGCGTCAGCGAATATCTGATCGCCCCGATCGGCCCGCTCGAGCTCATGGAGAGCCTGTCGAACCTTTACAACGACCCGCAGTCCGATCCGGTCGGCAACGTCTATGCCTTCGTCGGCGCCAAGGGCGGTGTCGGTTCGAGCACCGTCTGCCACAACGTGGCGTGGACCATATCGGAGATGATGAAGCAGTCGGTCGTGATTGCCGATCTCGATCTGCCTTTTGGTACGGCCGGCCTGGACTTCAACCAGGATCCCGTGCAGGGAATCGCCGACGCGATCTCGACACCCGAGCGCCTCGACGAGGTGCTCCTCGATCGCCTGCTGACGAAGTGCTCGGAGTACCTGAGCATTTTCGCAGCCCCGGGTGCGCTTGATCGGGAGTACGACCTCTCGGCCGACGCCTGCGACCTCGTTCTCGACGTGGTGCGCCAGAACGTGCCGTACGTCGCGCTCGATGTCCCGCACATGTGGACCGTGTGGACAAAGCGCCTGGTCCTCAACGCCGACAGCGTGATCATCACCGCGGCGCCGGACCTCGCCAACCTTCGCAATGCGAAGAACATGTTCGATCTAATCAAGCAGGCGCGTCACAACGACAAGCCGCCGTTGCTGGTGCTGAGCACCGTCGGTGTGCCGAAGCGTCCCGAAATCTCGATCAAGGACTTTGAATCGGCCATGGGCACCAAGGCCGCGGCGATCATCGAGTTCGACTGCGAGACATTCGGCCAGGCGGCCAACAATGGCCAGATGATCGAGGAGATGGCGCCCAAGGCCAAGGCCGTGCCGGCGATCCACGAACTCGCGTCGGCGCTCACCGGGCGCCGCGAGCAGAAGGCGGCTAAGGCGGGTGCTCTGGATGGCATTCTCGGCAAGTTGAGACTGAAGCGCTAAGGAGTGGCAGGCATGTTCGGCAGGCGTCCCAACGAAACCTCTGCACCGCGTCGCCCGACCGCGTCGCCGTCGCCGGGCGCGCCGGCGCCTACCGGAGAACCCCAACGCGCGACCGTGCCCGCCGTGCCGGTGGCTCCGGCGCGCGTCGATCCGGTCGAGCAGGCGCGCCGGCACTCCGAGGAGTACTACGACGTCAAGACGTCGGTCTTCAACGCGCTGATCGACACGATTGATCTGACGCAGCTCGCGAAGCTGGAAGCCGCTGCGGCGCGCGAGGAGATCCGAGACATCGTCGGCGAGATCATCCAGCTCAAGAACGTCGTGATGTCCATTGCCGAGCAGGAGGAGCTGCTCGAGGACATCTGCAACGACGTGCTCGGCTATGGTCCGCTCGAGCCGCTGCTTGCGCGAGACGATATCGCCGATATCATGGTCAACGGCGCCGGCACGACCTTCATCGAGGTCAACGGCAAGGTGCAAAAGACGGGCGTGCGCTTTGCCGACAACGCGCAGCTCATGAACATCTGCCAGCGCATCGTCAGCCAGGTTGGCAGGCGCGTCGATGAAAGCTCGCCGATCTGCGACGCGCGCCTCCCCGACGGCAGCCGCGTCAACGTCATTGCGCCGCCGCTCTCGATCGACGGACCTGCGCTCACCATTCGTAAATTCAAGAAGGATCGCCTGAAGCTCGAGCAGCTGGTCCAGTTCGGATCCATTACGCCCGACGCCAAGGCGATCCTCGAGGTTATCGGCCGCGTGCGCTGCAACATCCTCATCTCCGGCGGCACCGGCTCGGGCAAGACGACGCTGCTCAATTGCATGACCGGCTCGATCGACGCCGACGAGCGCATCATTACCTGCGAGGACTCGGCCGAGCTCCAGCTCCAGCAGCCCCACGTCGTGCGTCTCGAAACGCGCCCACCTAATCTCGAAGGCGAGGGCGAGATCACGATGCGTGACCTCGTCAAGAACTGCCTGCGTATGCGGCCTGAGCGTATCATCGTCGGCGAGGTTCGCGGACCTGAGGCGTTCGATCTGCTGCAGGCCATGAATACGGGCCACGACGGCTCGATGGGCACACTCCACTCCAACAGCCCTCGCGAAGCCATCAGCCGTCTCGAATCGATGATCATGATGGGCGGCTATGCGCTCCCGACCAAGACTATTCGCGAGATGATCGTCGGCTCGATCGACATTATCATCCAGGCGTCGCGCCTGCGCGATGGCTCTCGCAAGATCACGCACATCACCGAAGTGGTGGGCATGGAAGGCGAAGTGGTTACGCTCCAGAATCTGATCGTCTACGAGATCACGGGCGAGGACGCCAACGGCAAGCTCGTCGGCCGCCACCGCTCGACGGGCATCGCGCGGCCGCGCTTCTGGGAGCGTGCCGAGTACTACAACGAGACCGAGAAGCTGTCCCGGGCGTTGGTGAACTCGGAAGTTCGCGACGCCATGGGCCGGACGATGGGAGAGGCCGATGCTTGATGCCGAGGTGATGCAGCTCGGGCTGGTCGGGCTTGTTGCAATTTCTGCAGCGGCGATGATCTACTTCCTCGCTTACCCGCTGATTTCGGGTGACTCACAGGCGGAAAAGCGCATCCAGGGCGTCACGGAGAATAAGACGAAGCGCGCCGTACGCACTGCTCAGGTCGAGCAGGTGAGCAACCGGCGCCGTCAGGTCGCGGATACGCTCAAGGAGCTCGAGCAGAAGCAGAAGCAGCGCGAGAAGCTGACGATGCGCATGCGGCTCGAGCGTGCGGGCCTCGACATAACGCCGCGTATGTTCTGGATCGCGAGTGCCGTGGCCGGTGTTGTTGCCGGTGCTATGACCTACGTATCGCTCCCGGGCATGAATCCTTTAATCGCGCTTTCGGCGGCGTTCGTCGGTGGTCTGGGCCTGCCACGCTGGATGGTCGCACGCATGATCAAGCGGCGGCAGTCGAAATTTCTCGACGAGTTCGCCAATTCGATCGATGTCATCGTCCGCGGCGTCAAGTCTGGCCTGCCACTCAATGAATGTCTCAACATCATTGCTCGCGAAAGCCCATCGCCAATCAGGGATGAGTTCAAGGAGGTCGTCGAGCAGCAGCGCGTCGGCATTCCGCTCGCCGAGTGCTTCGAGCGCATGATGGCGCGTATGCCGCTGCCGGAGGTCAACTTCTTTGCGATCGTCATCGCCATTCAAGCGCAGGCGGGCGGCAACCTCTCGGAGGCGCTCGGCAATCTCGCAGGTGTGCTGCGCGACAGAAAGCGGATGCAGGCAAAGGTAAAGGCGCTGTCGGCTGAGGCCAAGGCGTCAGCGGGCGTCCTCGCCTGCTTGCCCTTCGCGGTCATGCTGATGGTTTATCTTTCGACGCCTGGCTACATCAAAATCCTTTTCACCGCGAAGATGGGGCAGTTTTTGCTGCTCTGCGGGGCGTTCTGGATGACGTGCGGCATTCTCGTGATGAAGAAGATGATCAACTTCAAGTTCTGAGACGCGCGCTGGCCTCGGAGGCTGCTGCGAGGCGGAGAGAGACAAGGCACCATGGTCGATTTCATCGAAGCTTTCGTTAACCCGCAAATGCTGGTGACGCTTCTTGCGGCAGCCGCAGCCTTCGCCACGGTGCTGACGATCTCCATGCCCATTCTCTCGCGGGATCGAACGGCCTATCGCATGAAGACCATGGCGACCGAGCGCGACAAGATGCGGGCGGCACGCTTGGCGGAGTTCAACGGCAAGGAAGGGCAGGGTGGCCGCCTGCGTCAGACGCCGAAAGGCTTCATGCAGGAGATCGTGAACCGCCTCAATCTGCGGAAGGCGTTTGACACGGACGAGGTGCGCGATCTGCTGAAGATGGCAGGCCTTCGCGGTCAGGCACCCCTCGTCACCTACATGTTCTTCCGCTTGGTAATGCCAATCATCGTCACGATCGTGGCGCTCATCTATCTTTTTGCTCTCGCCAATCTCCAGCATCCACCGATTGCGAAGTTCGGCATTGCTATTGCTGCAGGATACGGCGGCTTCTATCTGCCGAACGTGTTCCTGAAGAATCTGGTCCAGAAGCGGCAGGCTTCAATCACCCAGGCATTTCCCGATGCGCTCGACATGCTTCTGATCTGCGTGCAGGCCGGCATGTCGATCGAAGCGGCATTCGGCAAGATCTCGAAGGAGGTCGCCGGCCAATCGCTCGAGCTTGCGGAGGAGTTCAGCCTCACGACCGCTGAGCTCTCTTACCTCCAGGATCGCCGCATTGCCTTCGAGAACCTCGGCAAGCGGACGGGCATCGCCGGCATCAAGGCGGTGGCAACGGCGCTCATCCAGGCCGAGCGCTACGGTACGCCGGTTGGTCAGGCGCTTCGCGTGATGGCGAAGGAAAATCGCGAAATGCGCATGTCGGAGGCGGAGCGCAAGGCCGCCGCTCTACCGCCGAAGCTGACCGTGCCCATGATCGTTTTCTTCTTGCCGGTTCTCTTCATCGTCATTCTCGGGCCGGCGGTCATTCAGGTCATGAAGTGGAACTGATCCACCGCTGTTGCATTGCAGCCATCAAGTTTCCATCGGACGCGATGCCGGGCTAGCCGAAGTGGCCCCGGTTGGAGTACAGCCATTCATTGGAAGGCGTCGCCCGGTAAGTACGGCCTGGTCGGGTCGAGACGCGGGTTTGGGGACGGCCTGAGACCAAGCGACAGGCGGTCAACGCGTGCGACCACCGGATGCATACGACCTTGCGATCATCGGCGGTGGTGTGAACGGCTGCGGCATTGCCGCGGACGCTGCCGGACGCGGGCTGACCGTCCTCCTCGCGGAGAAGGGCGACCTTGGTGGCGCGACGAGCTCGGCGAGTTCAAAGCTCGTGCATGGCGGCCTGCGCTATCTGGAGCACTACGCCTTCCGCCTCGTCCGCGAAGCGCTCGGCGAGCGCGAGGTTCTGCTCGCGAAGGCCCCGCACATCATCTGGCCGCTGCGGTTCGTGCTCCCGCACGTGCCGGGCCAGCGCCCGCGCTGGATGCTGCGCGCGGGCCTCTTCCTCTATGATCACTTGCACCGACGTAAGGCCGTGCCGAGCTCGGCGGCGCTCGATCTCACGCGCGATCCCGGCGGCCGGCCGCTCAAGGCGCAGCTCACGCGCGGTTTTGCCTATTGGGACTGCTGGGTGGATGACGCGCGCCTCGTCATTCTCAATGCACAGGCAGCTGCAGAGCGTGGAGCGGAGATCCTGCCTCGCCATGAGGTCACAGCCGTGCGCGGCGAGGGGGCGCTGTGGCGCGTCATGATCCGCGGTGGCGGTCAGGAACGCGAAGTGCGCGCGCGTGCCCTCGTCAATGCCGCCGGGCCGTGGGTGAACAAAGTCGGCGGTGTTATCGCCGGCACTGAGGCCCCACGGCTGCGTCTGGTCAAGGGAAGTCATATCGTCGTGCCGCGCATTGCCGGCGCCGATGACGCCTACCTCATGCAGAACAGCGATGGCCGCGTCGTCTTCGCGCTTCCCTATGAGGAGCAATTCACGATCATCGGCACCACGGATGTCGCGTATGGCGGAGACCCCGCCGACGTTGCGATCGACGAGAGCGAGATCGTCTACCTGCTTGATCTTGCAAGCCGCTTCTTTCGCACGCCGCTCCGTCGGTCGGACGTCGTGTGGACCTACTCCGGCGTCCGCCCACTCTACGATGACCAGTCCGCCAATCCTTCGGCCGTCACGCGGGACTATCATCTCGAGCTGGCAGCGTCCGCCGGCGCGCCACCGCTACTGACAGTCATGGGCGGCAAGGTCACGACCTACCGGCGCCTCGCGGAGGAGGCGCTCGAGCGGCTCGAGCCTCATCTCGCGGGGATGGGGCCCGCGTGGACGGCCGGCGCGCCGCTCCCCGGCGGCGACCTCGAAGAGGCCGGTCATTTTGTTGCCGATCCCGTCGCAGCTTTCGCGCAGTTTGTGGCGCGCCTGGCACAAAAGCATCCCGGCTTCGACCGCACCTATCTGATGCGGCTCGCGCGCCGCCATGGATCGCACGTGCCGGCCGTGCTCGGCGATGCCCGCAGTCTCGCCGACATGGGAGCTTTACTCGGTCCGAGTCTCACCGAGCGCGAGGTCGTCTACCTCAAGGAGCGCGAGTGGGCCGCGAGCGCCGAGGACATTCTTTGGCGGCGAACCAAGGCCGGCCTGCATCTCAGTGCTGACGAGCGCGCCCGCGTCACGGACGCTATTGCGGCGCTGCTCTGAGCAGGCCAAGCTAAGTCACGAAAGAGATCATGAGAGAGTTCCGCGTATGACCGAGACTGCCCCGCCCCGCGTCGCCATCATCGGCGTCTGGCTCGAGAGTAACCGCCAGGCGCCCGTTGCCCACGAGCAGGATTTCAAGGACTTCTATCAGCTCGAGGGCGAGGCGATCCTCAAAGCGGCGCGCCATCCCAATCCCTCGATCATGGGTGAAGCCGCGGCATTCGTGAAAACCATGGATGCGACGGGACCATGGGAACCCGTTCCGATCCTGCTCGCGGGCTGCCATCCGCACGGTCCCGTCGACGGTGCGCTCATGGATAAGTATCTTTCGATCTGCCGCAAAGGGCTTTCAGAAGCTGGCCATCTCGACGCCGTGTATGTCGCCAACCATGGCGCCATGATCGCGACCGATCGCGACGATCCCGACGGCGAGCTGATCGCGCTCGCACGCGAGGTTACTAGCCCCAAGGCGCGGGTCGTCGTGACACTCGACCTGCACGGCAACATCTCCGAGCGCATGGTCGAGAAGTGCGATCTGATTGTCGGCTATCGCACGAACCCGCACGTCGACTACATCGAACGCGGCGAGGAGGCCGCGCTCGCACTCCGCCTCATGCTCGCAGGCCTCGCCGATCCCAAGTCGGCCTTCATCCGCCTGCCGCTGACGCCGGCTTCGGTGAATCTGCTCACGGCAAGCGGGCCCTATGGCGAGATGATCGACTACGGCACGCGGCGGCGCGCTGAGCTTGCGGGCGACATCCTTAATGTCTCGATCTTCGGCGGCTTCGTGTTCTCCGACAGCGAGAAGAATGGTGTCGGGATCATCGTCACGGCACGCCGCGACGTTGCCCGTGCGCGGATGCTCGCGAAAGAAATCGCCGAACTTGGCTGGAAAAGCCGTGCGCGCTTCCGCAAGAAGCTGACGCCGCTTTCGGAAGGCGTGCAACTCGCGCTCAAGACGAACCGGCCACCAGTCATCTATTCGGACTCCGGCGACAATCCGGGCGGCGGCGGTACCGGGCGGACGACCGAGCTGCTTTCGGCGCTGGTGTGGGCTGGCGCTCAGAACGTGCTCATCGGCAGCTTCTTCGATCCGCCGCTGGCGAAGGCGGCCCATGAAGCAGGTGTCGGCGGCCGTTTCCGCGCGCGTTTCAACAGCCATCCGGGCCTGCCCTGCGACGCACCCTTCGAGGCCGATGCGGAAGTGATCGGCCTTCACGATGGCACGATCGTCGGACGGCTCGGCTATGCCCAGGGGCGGACCATGCACCTCGGGCCGTCGGCGGCGCTCAAGATGGGCGGCGTAACGGCCATCGTCATCTCCGACCGGATGCAGACCGCCGACCCAATGTTTTTCGAGATGTTCGGCCTCGATATCGGTCAGGCCGCAACGGTGGCCGTCAAGTCGCGCGGGCACTTCCGCTCAGGTTTCATTCCCTGGTTCCCGCCCGAGAATGTCTACGAGATCGACACCGAGGGCTTGACGGCGCCGGTCCTTGAACGCCGGCAGTGGCAGCGCATTCCGCGCCCGTCCTATCCTCTCGACGAGGACGTAAACTGGTCGCCGCCCGACTGGTGAGCCCAGCCGGTGAGAATGGCCGGCTCGGTCAACCCGCCATGCGCCGTGCGCGCATGAATATTTGCGTACCGCTCTTGCCAACACCGCCTTGAAAGTGCCAAACCGTAAGTCCGGACAAAGTCGTCGCGCGTAGGGACAGGTGCGCGACGAGCAAGCCAAGCTGTCTCTTGGGGAGCGCTAGGTGAGCGAGACGAGCGCCATCGTCGCGGAGACGGCCGCGCGCATTTTCGAGGATCTTGCCGATCCGCAGACCGTCAATCAAGCCAAGGATGAGGCGTGGCAGGCGCCGCTCTGGGCCTCGCTCGAGGAGAGCGGACTAACGCTCGCCTGGGTGCCCGACACGCTGGGCGGTGCCGGTGCCTCGTTGGCAGATGGCTTCGAGGTCGTGAAGGTAGCTGGACGATTTGCCGCCACGGTGCCGCTCGCAGAGACACTGCTTGCGGGCTGGCTGCTCTCCGAGGCGGGCCTCTCCTCTCCCACCGGCACCATGACTGTCGCGCCGTCGCGCTGGGCGGACGAGCTCAAGATCGATGCTGCAGGCGTGATCACGGGCAAAGCACGCAATGTGCCCTTCGGCAGAAGCGCCGAGCATATTGCCGTGCTGGCAGATGGTCCTTCCGGTCCGGTCGTTGCGCTCGTGAAGCTTTCCGACGTGCGTGCGGGCGATGGGCGCAATCTCGCTGGTGACTCGAGTGCGGAGCTCTCGTTCGACAAGGTGAGGGCTGTCGCACACGCGCCAGCGCCGGCCGGCCTCGACCGCAAGTGCCTCATGCTGCTCGGCGCGACGGTGCGCGCGAACCAGATGGCCGGTGCGCTGGAAACCGTTCTCGCGATCACCACGCGCTATTCCGGCGAGCGCGTTGCTTTCGAGAAGCCGATCTCGAAATTCCAGGCCGTTCAACATAATCTCGCGCGCCTTGCCGGCGAGACGGCTGCGGCGGTGGCGGCTGCAGGCTCGGCTGCGGACACCTTCGCGAATGGCATCACCGACGATCGCCTCTTCCTCGAAGCAGCCGGCGCCAAGATCCGCGTCTCGGAAGCGGCGACCGAAGGCGCGTCGATCGGCCATCAGGTCCATGGTGCCATCGGCTTCACGAAAGAGCACATCCTGCACCGCTTCACGCTCCGGCTCTGGTCGTGGCGCGACGACTTCGGCAACGAGAGCGATTGGGCCGTGCGCCTCGGCCGCATGATCGCTGCGAAGGGTGCCGATGATCTCTGGCCGCTTGTCGCTTCCCGCTGAGTGGACATCATCTCTGTCTGACGGACTTCATTCATGACCGCCGCCATCCAGTTCGATCAGCTCCGTCTGCCTCCCGAGTGCGAGAAGCTGCGCGCCGAGGTTCGCGCGTTCATCGCCGAGGAGATCGAAGGCGGCTCCATCAAGCCCAGTGGCGCCACAGGTGGCGACAGCTTCAGCCGCGAGTTCAGCCGCAAAGTCGGCGCCAAGGGCTGGCTGGGGATGACCTGGCCGAAGAAGTACGGCGGCCATGAGCGCACATTCCTCGAGCGCTATGTCGTGACCGAGGAGCTGCGCGTTGCCAATGCGCCGACGCGGCTCCATTTCGTCGCCGACCGCCAGAGCGGGCCGATTCTGATCAAATACGCGCCCGAGCACATCAAGATGAAGGTGCTGCCCGCCATCTGCCGCGGCGAGTGCTGTTTCGCCATTGGCATGAGCGAGCCGAACTCGGGCTCGGACCTCTTTGCCGCCCGCACCAAAGCCACCAAGACGGACGGCGGCTGGCTCATCAACGGTACGAAAATCTGGACGTCGAATGCCCATCAGGCCGATTACATGATCGGCCTTTTCCGCACGTCTCAGCCGACCAAAGAGAACCGTCGCCACGGTCTCACGCAGTTCCTCGTCGACATGAAGACGAAGGGCATTACCTGCAATCCGGTCTACCAAATCACTGGCCATCACGACTTCAACGAGGTCGTGTTCGATAATGCCTTCGTTTCCGAGGATCATGTGCTCGGCGAGATCGATGGCGCCTGGAAGCAGGCGACGAGCGAACTGGCGTACGAGCGCAGCGGGCCGGAGCGCTTCCTCGAGACCTACTATGTGCTCGAAGAGCTGGTGCGCGTGCTCGGTCCTGATCCGGACGTGCGGGGTGCGGAGGGCCTTGGCCGTCTCGTCGCGCAGCTCCACACGCTCCGTCGCATGTCGGTGTCGGTCGCGGGAATGCTGCACGCGGGCAAGGAGCCCGTGCTCGAAGCGGCGATCGTCAAGGATGTCGGCACGATCTGGGAGCAACGCCTCCCGCACAAGGCTCGCGAGCTGGCGGCCTTCAGCGAGCCCGAGGCGACGAACCAAATACCCTTCGAGAAGAAGCTCGCCTATGCGACGACCATCGCACCCAAGCTGACCATCCAGGGCGGCACCACCGAGGTTCTGCGCGGCATTATCGCGCGCGGATTGGGGCTGAGGTAGGCGGGCATGGCCGATATCGCAAAGCTACTGTCGCCGCGAAGTGTCGCCGTGATTGGTGCCGCGCCGAAGGGCCAGGGCTTGCGCGGCCGCATTCTCGAAATCCTCAACGCGCATTCCTATGCCGGGCGCGTCCATCCGGTGAGCCGAAGCCACGGCGAGGTGCAGGGCCTGAAGGCATATCCGACGATCGGCGCCGTTCCGGAGCCGGTCGATCTCGCCGTGCTCATCATTCCTGCCGAGTATGTCGTCGACGAGCTGCGCCGCTGCGGCAAGGCCGGTGTCGGCGCCGCGATCGTACTGAGCTCTGGCTTTGCCGAGGGGCCTGGCGAGGCCGGCGCGAAGATGCAGGCGGAGATCAAGGCCATCGGCGCCGAGTACGGCATGGCCGTCATGGGGCCGAACTCCGAAGGTTTCGCCAATCTGCCACTGGCGCTCTGCCCGACTTTCAGCCCGGCTGTGGCGCCGGGAAATCTGTCGCTGTCGCCGAAGAAGCCGCTTGGCGGCCGACGCGTATCGGTCATCGCGCAGAGTGGCGGCATGGGTTTCGGCTTTTACGATCGCGGACGGCCGAAGGAGCTCGGCTACAACCTCATCTTGACGACGGGCAACGAGGCATCCCTCGAGGTCCTCGACTATGCCGATCATCTCATCGACGACGCCGGCACTGACGTGCTGCTCATGCTCGTCGAGGATATCAAGACGGGAGCGAAGTTCTCCGCCGTCGCCGAGAAGGCGCTGCGCGCTGGCAAACCCATCATCCTGAGCAAGATCGGCCAGTCCGATGCCGGAGCGCGGGCGGCCGCGTCGCACACGGCTGCGCTCGCCGGCTCCTACGCGAGCTTTGGCGCTATGGCGCGCCACTATGGCATGGTCGAGGGACGCGATCTCGAGGAGATGGTCGATCTCGCGCAAGGGTTCCTCGCCGCGGGACCCGACTTGCCGGCTGGACGGCGCGTCGGCATCTGCACAGCATCGGGTGGCGGTGGCGGGTGGATGGCGGATGCGTGCGCCGCTGCCGGACTCGAAATCCCCGAACTTGATGCTGAGACACGCCGTGAGATCGACAAGATCATCCCGAGTTACGGCACGTCACAGAACCCCGTGGACGGCACCGCGCAAGCCATTCGCAGCGCCGGCTATGCGGGTCTGGCGGGTCGCGTTGCGCCCTCGCCGATGGTGGATGGCATCATCGTCGTCATGAGCGGCCGCGCCGGCGAGCACGTCGCGCACGAGCGCGAAGCCCTTATTAAGCTGCGGCGCGAGACGAAGAAGCCCATCTTCATGTGGAGCTATACGCTTCCCGTTTCGCTGACGCTGGAGACGCTCGCCGAGGCCGGCTATCCGCTCTTCACGAACATGCGCAATGCTGCGGGCACCATGGCTGCCATGGCCGATTACCGCGAGCGGCGCGAGCGCTTTCTCTCCGCGCCTCCAACCGTGCGCACGGCAGCGCCGGTGCACGAGCACGTCAACGAGATGCTGACGAAGAGCCGGCGCGTGCTCACGGAGTTCGAGGCACGCCGCGTACTTGCGGCCTACGGCGTCGGCCACACGACAGGCCAGTACCTCGCCAAGACCGTCGAGCAGGCAGCAGAAGCTGCGGCCGCAATCGGCGCGCCAGTTGCCATAAAGGTCCAGTCGCCCGACATCCTGCACAAGACTGAAGCCGGCGGCGTGGCGCTCAACATCGGCGAGGCGCACATACGCGAGGCCTTCGCGACGATCATCGAGCGCGCGCAGGACTATAGTCCCGATGCGAAGATCGATGGCGTTCTCGTGCAACCCATGGCGGCGGCGGGGCGCGAGGTCATCCTCGGCATCAACAGCGATCCGCTGTTTGGCCCCATGCTCATGGTCGGCCTTGGTGGCATTCACGTCGAGGTGCTGAAGGACGTGGCGCTCGCGCCGGTTCCGCTGACAAAGCCTGCGGCCCTCGCGCTGATCAACCAGCTCAAGGGGCGCGCACTCCTCGATGCGCAGCGCGGCGCCCCGGCGGCGGATGTCGATGCGCTTGCCGAGCTTATGGTGCGCCTCTCGCGTTTTGCGGCCGATCATGCCGGGACAATCGCCGAGATCGACCTCAATCCCGTGTTCGTGCATCCTGCCGGCCAGGGCGTTACGATCGCGGATGCCCTCATCATCCAGCACGGGCACGGCTGAGCCATGTGCAGAAGAGTTTCCTGCTGACGGAGAGCCTCATGAGTCAATTCAAGGACATCACTATCGAGCGCAGCGGGAACATCGCGACAATCGTGATTCAGCGCCCGCCGCACAACTTCTTCGACATGCCGCTGATCCAGCAGATTGCCTCGGCACTGGAAGGCTTCGACAACGAGATCGACGTACGTGCCATCGTGCTGGCAAGCGAAGGCAAGTCTTTCTGCGCGGGCGCCAACTTCGGCGATGGCAGCAGCCTCGACAAGCAAGGCAATCGGCCGAATGAGGGTAAAGAGAACAACTCCGGCCATATCTACCAGGAAGCCGTGCGCATTTTTCGCGCAAAGAAGCCGATCATTGCGGCCGTGCAGGGCCCGGCGATCGGTGGCGGCCTCGGCCTCGCCGTCGCCTGTGATTTCCGCATTGCAGCGCCGGAAGCGCGCTTCTCCGCGAACTTCACACGTCTCGGTTTCCATCCGGGTTTTGGACTGACGTATACGCTGCCCCGTCTCATCGGTGTGCAGCAAGCCTCGAAGTTGTTCTATACGAGCCGTCGCCTGACGGGTGAGGAAGCATTGGCTATCGGTCTTGCCGACGAGGTGGTGCCGCTCGCCGAGGTGCGCTCACGCGCGCAGGCCTTTGCCGCCGAAATCGCCGAGAATGCGCCGCTCGCCGTGCAGGCCACGCGTGCGACGATCCGTGCTGGCCTCGCCGATAAGGTGCGCGAGCAGACCGACCACGAGCTGAGCCTGCAGAAGGATCTGCGCGCTGCCGAAGATTTCAAGGAAGGCGTGAAGGCCTATGCCGAGCGTCGCAAGCCGAACTTTACGGGGCGGTGAGCGCGCTGCAAACGTATGAATGACGGTAGCCGGCTCGCTCAATGAAGCCGGCGCCCTAAGTGAGGAGGAAGTCCATGCCTGCGGGCTATAACGACGATCCGGGTCTATCCGGCAAGGTCGCCATCATTGCCGGCGGTGGCGCCGCGGGTGATGGCATCGGCAATGGCCGCGCGGCAGCGCTGTTGCTTGGTGCATCCGGCACCAAGGTGCTCGTCGTCGATCGTGAACTGGCGCTGGCGCAGCGCACGGCCGACATGATCACCAAGGAAGGCGGCACAGCGGCGGCGCACGCCGCCGATCTCACTGACGAGAAGCAGTGCAAGACGATGGTCGAAGCTGCTGTCGATCGCTACGGTCGCCTCGACTTCCTCGACAACAACATCGGCATCTCGAGTCGCGGCACCGTCGTCGACGAGCCGCAGGCCACCTGGCAGCGCATGATGCAGGTCAATGTCGAGGTCATGTTCCTCACCTCGAAGTACGCCATCCCCGCCATGATCAAGACCGCGGGCCGTGGCGCCATTGTAAATGTCTCGTCGATCTCGGCGCTGCGTCCGCGTGGGCTGACCATCTACACGACGACGAAGGCCGCGGTGATCGGGCTGACGCGCGCCATGGCGGTCGACCACGGCAAGGACGGCATTCGCGTCAACTGCATTTGCCCCGGTCCTGTGTACACGCCCATGGTCTATGCGCGCGGCATGAGCGATCAGGCGCGCGACAACCGCCGTCGTGCCTCCACGCTGGCGATAGAGGGCACCGGCTGGGATATCGGCAATGCGGTGCGCTTCCTGATGTCCGACCACGCCCGCTACATCACCGGCCACACGCTCGTCGTGGACGGTGGCACCACGCTCCAGGCGCCGGAGCGCGAAAGCGAGAGCGAATAACGAGCCCACCGAGGAAAACGCCTATGGCCCGCCTGCCCTATATCGAGAAAGCCGACCTGCCGCCCGAGCATCAGGATCTCATGAAGCGCGAGATCACGCTCTACAAGGAGCTCGTGAACAGCCCCAATGCGCTGCGTGCCTTCCAGGGCCTCGGCTATTTCATCCGCTACACGAGCACGCTCGACGCACGCCTTCGCGAGCTGGCGATCCTCCAGGTCGGCTGGCTTGCGCGCTCTCCCTACGAGTGGTCGCACCACATCAAGATCGGCTACGACTTCGGCGTGAGCGACGCGGATATCAAGGCACTCATCGATGATACTGCCGGCAAGGCAACGTCGCTCGGAGCCATCGAGCGGCTTGTCCTGCTCGCCGCCCGAGAGTCGACGAACGACGGCGCGGTGGGCAAGGCAACCTTCGACGCGCTTCGGAAGCATCTTTCCAACGAGCACATGATTGATCTCGTCGTGACGATCGGCTTCTACAACGCCGTCGTGCGCACGCTGGCAAGCCTCGAGATAGATGTCGAGCCCGAGTACCAGCAGTACCTCGAGAAGTATCCTTTCCCTGCCAAGCCCGTCTGAGGAGCACCTCCATGCGGATGAAAGATAAGGTCACGGTCATCATCGGTGCCGGCCAGAGCCCGGGCGAGGGCATTGGCAATGGCCGCGCGACGGCTATCGTCTTTGCGCGCGAAGGCGCGAAGGTTCTCTGCGTCGACAACCGCCTCGAGTCGGCCGAGGAGACGGCAGAGATCCTCAAGAAGGCCGGTGGCGTCGCGGCTGGCTTCAAGGCCGACGTGATGAAGGAGGCCGAGATGAAGGCGGCGGTCGACGAGGCCGTGAAGCGCTGGGGCCGTCTCGATACTCTCCACTACAACGTCGGCGTCTCGCTCGGCGGCGGCGACAAGCCGCCTCTCGAGATCACCGAGGAAGCCTTCGACAGGGTGAACGCGATCAACCTGCGCGGCTTCATCATGGCGTGCAAGCACGCCCTGCCGATCATGCGTGAGCAGCGCTCGGGCTCGATCCTGTCGATCTCGTCCGTCGCCGCCCTATCGTCGAGCTACGCAACGGTCGCCTACAAGACGACCAAGGCCGGGATGATCGCCTATACCGAGCAAATCGCGCGTCACAATGCCGAATACGGCGTGCGCGCCAACATCATCCTTCCGGGGCTCATGGATACGCCCATGGCCGTCGATACGCGGGCCCGCGTCTGGGGCCAGTCGCGCGCCGAGGTTGTGGCAACGCGCAATGCCCGTGTGCCCCTGCGAAAAACCATGGGTACGGGTTGGGACGTGGCTAATGCCGCGCTCTTCCTCGCGTCGGACGAGGCGAGCTTCATCACCGGCGTCGCTCTACCAGTGGATGGCGGCGCGCTGCTTCGTTCGGGCGATTGAGCTGTGGCGGCGTTCACTACGACATGAAGCATTGATCGTGGATCGGTGAGCGACTAGCCTGATTGTTCAACAGCCTGGCCTTTCGGGGCGAAGTGCTTCAATCGTTGAAACCGACGAAGGAGAAGAATCGCAGGCGTCCGGATTTATCGGGACTGGAATGGAAACCGAAGGATGCAATCGGGCCGAACTCGGCCACGAGCCCTAGGAACCAGACCTTCCGGCGCATGGTGGAATACGAAGGCGGTCGGCGCCCAACGTAGCGCCGATAGGGAAACACAAAGGAGGAAGCGTATGAAAGTGGTTTGGTACGCGACGGCGGCCCTGGGGCTTGCTGTCGGCATAGGCGACGTTGGTACGGCGTTCGCCCAGAAGCCCGGTGGCACGCTCCGCATTTATCATCGCGACACGCCGGCAAGCGCCTCGATCCACGAGGAGGCGACGGTCTCGACGCAGCTGCCGTTCATGGCGGTCTTCAATAACCTGGTGGTCTACGATCAGCAGGCGAAGCAGAACAACATGAGCACCATTGTCCCGGACCTCGCGACGAGCTGGGCCTGGGATGACAGCAAGACGAAGCTGACGTTCAAGCTGAACCAAGGCGTCAAGTGGCACGACGGCAAGCCCTTTACGTCAGAGGACGTCAAGTGCACGTTCGAGATGCTGCAGGGCAAGGGCAAGCAGCGCCTGCGCAAGAACCCGCGCGCCATCTGGTTCCGCAATCTCAAGGAAGTCACGACCAACGGTCCGCTCGAGGCGACGTTCGTGCTCGAGAAGCCGCAGGCGGCATTCCTGGCCTTGCTGGCGTCCGGCTATACGCCGATCTATGCGTGTCACGTGAATCCCGCGGACATGCGCACGAAGCCGGTTGGCACAGGCCCCTTCAAGTTCGTCGAGTTCAAGGGCAATGAGGTCATCCGCCTCGCCAAGAACCCGGATTACTTCAAGAAGGGCAAGCCCTACGTCGATGCCATCGAGATGCGCATCATCGACAATCGCTCGACACGCATCCTGGCCTTCCAGGCCGGTGAGTTCGACATGACCTTCTCGCAGGACATCACAATCCCGCTGCTGAAGGACATGGTGAAGCAGGCGCCAAAGGCGATCTGCGAGACCAAGCCGCAGTACGTGAGCCGCAACCTGATCGTCAATCGTGAAGCCGCGCCATTCGACAACGCCGAGGTCCGCAAGGCCATGGCGCTGGCGATCGATCGCAAGGCCTTCATCGACATCCTGACGGAAGGCAAGGGCGATATCGGTGGTGCGATGCTGCCGCTGCCCGAAGGCGCCTTCGGCATGCCGCCCGAAGAGCTGCAAAAGATGACTGGCTATGGTGGCGATGTTGCTGCCAACCGTGCCCAGGGCCGCAAGATCATGGAAGGCCTCGGATACAGCGCTTCAAAGCCGCTCAAGGTGAAGATCTCGACCCGCAATATCGCCATCTATCGCGATCCTGCGGTGATCCTGATCGACCAGCTCAAGCAGATCCACATGGAAGGCGAGCTCGAGGTGGTCGATACGCCTCTCTGGCACGCGAAGGTCGCGCGCAAGGACTATCAGGTAGGCATGAACCTGACGGGCGTCGCGGTCGATGATCCCGATGCCAACTTGGTCGAGAACTACTCGTGCAAGTCGGAGCGCAATTACACGAACTATTGCAATCCGGAAGTCGAGAAGCTGATCGATCAGCAGTCGACGATTACGGACCCTGCCGAGCGCAAGAAAGTCGTCTGGAAGATTGAGCAGGTCCTCAATGACGATCTCGCGCGCCCGATCATCTATCACGATCGCGCTGCAACCTGCTGGTGGCCGCACGTGAAGGGTTTCGTCGGTCACGAGAACTCGATCTACAACAACTGGCGCCTCGAGGACGTCTGGCTCGACAAGTAAGGCCAGTTGCCTGAGGACGGGTGCGGCAGGGAACTCAGCTCCCTGTCGCGCTCGAGGTTACCCGGTTCTGTCGTGACAGAACCTCTGGCGGAGGCGGCAGCGATGGTTGCCGCATCCGACGAGCACTTCAACCGATGTTTCTGACGATCTGAAGGAGGCTCCCGTGGGTGCCTATATGATCCGGCGATTTCTGCTGATGATCCTGACTCTGTTCGGGATGTCGGTGCTGATCTTCGTCATGCTCCGTGTCGTTCCGGGGAACATCGTCGACATTCTCTTCGACTCGGCGGGGATGGTGAACCCCGAGGACAAGAAGCGGCTCGAGGCCGAGCTCGGTCTCGATAAGCCGATCGTGCAGCAGTACATGACGTGGATCACGAGTATGCTTAAGGGTGATCTCGGCTACTCCTACGTCTCGGAGAAGCCGGCACTCGACGAGATCCTTCCGCGCATCCCGGTGACGGCCAAGCTCGCCGCGCTCGCTCTCTTCTTCTCCGTGCTGTTTGGTGTGCCACTCGGCGTCATCAGCGCCGTCCGCCAGAATACGAGCCTCGACTACTTCCTGCGTGTGGTGAGTCTCTCGGGCCTGTCGCTACCCTCGTTCTGGCTCGGGCTACTCATCCTCATGGCCTTCGTCCAGTACACGGGCTGGATCCCCATCTACTCCGATGCACAACGCGGCTTCTGGCAGGAGCTGTGGCTGCTCAGCATTCCGGCGGCTGCGGTGGGGTTCAGGGCATCGGCCTTGATCATGCGCCTCACGCGCTCCTCCATGCTCGAGGTGCTCCGTCAGGACTACATCCGCACGGCACGCGCGAAGGGTGCGACGAGGCAGGCGGTCAACTACGATCACGCGCTGCGCAATGCGGTGCTGCCCGTCGTCACCATCATCGGCATCGAGGCAGCCTTCCTGATCGGCGGCTTGGTGGTTACCGAGACGGTCTTCAACATTCCGGGCGTCGCGCGTTTTCTGGTCGAGGCGATCCGCTGGCGTGACTATCCGATCGTCCAAAACCTCGTGATGCTGATCGCGGTCATCACTGTCGTCGTGAACTTTATCGTCGACATGGCGTACGTCGTTCTCGATCCGCGCATCAAGTACGAAGGCTGAGGGAAGCCATGGCAACCATAGATCACAAGGCGGAATTGGCCCGAGCGGGTGCCGGCGTCAGCGGGTTCTGGGGAACGAGCCTGCACCTTGCGCGACGCTATCCGCTCGGCGCAGCGGGCGCCTTCCTCGTGCTCCTGTTTGTGTTCACGGCCCTCTTCGCGGGCTATCTCACGGCCTATGATCCGACGACGACGAATTCGCGTGCCTCGCTCGCGCGGCCGAGCTCAGATCATTTGCTCGGCGCCGACTTCATGGGCCGCGACATGTGGAGCCGCATTGTCTATGGCGCGCGGATCTCGCTCGCGGTCGGCATCGGGGCGACTGTCCTCGGCTGCTTCTTCGGCGTCGCGATTGGGCTCATGTCCGGTTACTACGGCGGTTGGATCGATCTGCTGACGCAGCGCGTCATCGACATCATGCAGGCCCTGCCGCTGCTCGTCATGGCGCTGCTCATGGCGGCCTCGCTCGGGCCTTCGCTTACGAACACGATTGTCGCGATCTCGATCCCGATCATTCCGAATGTGGCGCGCGTCATACGATCGAACACGCTCGCGCTGAGGGAGATGCCTTATGTCGAGGCGGCCCGCGCCGTCGGCATGAGCGAGTGGAAGATCGCTGTCCGCCACGTGCTGCCGAACACGGTGGCGCCGCTCATCGTGCTGGCGACGGCGCAGCTCGGCGCCGCCATCCTGACAGAAGCGTCGCTCTCCTTCCTCGGTCTCGGCATTCCGGAGCCGCACCCCTCCTGGGGACGGATGTTGTCGGAATCCGCGGCCGAATACGTGAGGACCGCGCCATGGCTCGTCATCTTCCCCGGCATCGCGATCTCGCTCGCGGTGTTCGGCACGAACCTGCTCGGCGATGCCGTGCGCGACATCCTCGATCCTCGCGAGCGGAGCTGATGCACAACCTGAGGCCACGGACCGTGACGTCATGAATGACTGGACGGGGAGCGAGCCGGGGACGCGACGCGCGACGATGAAGACAGGGAGCCCAATGACGACCACAGCCTCGATATCTCAACCGGCGCCGGCCCGCGTGCCCGCATCCGAGAACGTCCTCGAGGTCACGGATCTGCGCACGTACTTCTTCACGCGCCACGGCGTGGTCAAGGCAGTGGATGGCGTCGACTTCGCGCTGAAGCCTAGGGAGACGCTGGCGATCGTCGGCGAGTCGGGCTGCGGGAAGTCGATCACCGCGCTGTCGCTGCTCCGCCTCATCCCGGTGCCACCGGGGCGTATTATCAGTGGTTCCATCAAGCTCGACGGCGTCGACTTGATCAAGCTCGACGAAGAGGCGATGCGCCGGATCCGCGGCAACGACATCTCCATGATCTTCCAGGAGCCCATGACGTCGCTCAATCCCGTCATGACCATCGGGCGGCAAATCGCGGAAGTGCTGCTGCTCCACCAGGGCATGACGACCAGGCAGGCCTACGAGCGCGCCGTCGAGATGCTGCGGCTCGTGAAGATCCCGGAACCCGAGCAGCGCGTGAAGGAGTATCCTCATCAGCTCTCGGGCGGCATGCGCCAGCGCGCCATGATCGCGATCGCGCTTGCCTGCAATCCGAAAGTGCTGATCGCCGATGAGCCGACGACGGCGCTCGACGTGACCATCCAGGCGCAGATCCTTGACCTCATTCTCGAGCTGCAGAACCGCCTCGGCACGGCGGTCGTGCTCATCACGCACGATCTCGGCGTCGTCGCGGAGACGGCGCAGCGCGTCATTGTGATGTACGCCGGCCGCAAGGTCGAGGAAGCGGATGTCGGCGAGCTCTTCGCGCATCCGATGCACCCCTATACGCGCGGCCTTATGGCCTCGATCCCGCGGCTCGACCTCATGCGCGGCGAGGAAAAGGATAGCACCGAACGGCTGCAGGAAATTCCGGGCATCGTGCCGGCCCTGAGTGCGCTGCCGCCGGGCTGCGCCTTCGCGCCGCGCTGCCCCCATGCCGATGACCGCTGCCGTGCCGAGTATCCGCCCTATGAGCAGAAGAAAAGCGGACACTGGGCTGCCTGCTGGCGCGCGGACGAACTCTTTGGAGGCGCCAATGCATGACGGAGCGGAGAGCGGCGTGACGCCGGGAACGGCGAACGGCGCCAGCGATAGCGGGCCGCGTCCCAATCGGGCGCCCGCGCTCGAGGTGCGGGACCTGAAGAAGCACTTCCCCGTCAAGAAGGGGTTGCTGCAGACCACGGTCGGGCACGTTTATGCCGTCGATGGCGTGTCCTTCACGATCCGCGAAGGCGAGACATTAGGCCTCGTCGGCGAGTCCGGTTGCGGCAAGTCGACGGTCGGTCGCGCCATCCTAAGGCTCGTTGAGCCGACCTCCGGCAGCATCAAGATCGAAGGCGATGAGATCACCGGCCTCTCGAAGCAGGAGCTACGCCCGTACCGCCGCGAGATGCAGATCATCTTCCAGGACCCGTTCTCGTCGCTCGATCCGCGCATGAGCGCCGGTGACATCGTCGGCGAACCCTTGAAGGTGCATGGCATCGGCAACGCCGCGGAGCGACGCGAGCGCGTGGCGGAGCTGTTCGCACGCGTCGGCCTCCGCCAGGCGCAGATGGACGCCTTTCCGCATCAGTTCTCGGGCGGCCAGCGCCAGCGTATCGGCATTGCGCGCGCGCTCGCCCTCAACCCGAAGCTCATCATCGGCGATGAGCCCGTCTCGGCGCTCGACGTGTCCATCCAGGCGCAGGTCATCAATCTGCTCATGGACCTGCAGCAGGAGCGCGGGCTCGGCTATCTCTTCATTTCGCACAACCTCGCTGTCGTCGAGCACATTTCGCACCATATTGCGGTCATGTATCTCGGCCGGATCGTCGAGTATGCCGACAAGCGCACACTCTTCACGGCGCCGCGCCATCCCTATACCGAAGCGCTGCTCTCGGCCGTGCCGGTGCCGGATCCCTCGATCAAGCGCAAGAAGGTCGTGCTGGAAGGCGATGTGCCGAGCCCGATGAAGCCGCCTTCGGGCTGCCATTTCCATACGCGCTGCCCGATTGCGCAGGATCGCTGCAAGATCGAGAGCCCCGTTCTTCGCGACGTCGGCGGCGGACAGAAGGTTTCCTGCCACTTCAGGTAGACTGCGGGGACATCACTCGGCCTGCTTCAAGCTTTCGAAGGCTGCGAGCGCGCGTGTCCGCGCCTCCTTGTGATCAACGATCGGGTGCGGGTAGGTGCGACCGAGCTCCACGCCCGCCGCAGCGAGCACTTCTTCCGGCGCTTCCCAAGGTGCGTGGATCTGCGGCGCCGGCAGCTTCGCGAGCTCAGGGCACCACTTGCGCACATATGCGCCATCGGGATCGAAGGTCTCACCCTGCTTCTGCGGATTGAATATGCGGAAGTAGGGCGCTGCATCCACGCCCGAGCCCGTCACCCATTGCCAGCTCGATGCGTTATTCGCGAGATCGGCATCGACGAGCGTGTCCCAGAACCAGGCTTCGCCTTTCTGCCAGGGCTGGAGGAGATGCTTCACGAGGAATGATCCCGCGATCATGCGCACGCGATTGTGCATCCATCCGGTGGCCCACAGCTCCCGCATCCCCGCATCGACGATCGGATAGCCCGTACGGCCACGCTGCCAGCTGCGAAGTGCCTTGGCATCGTTCTTCCAGGGAAAATCGGCGAAGGGCTCGCGCACGGGCGCGTCCGGCATCTTCGGATGCTGCACGAGCTGATGATGCGAAAACTCGCGCCATAGCAGCTCTTTGAGGAAGACCTCGACTCCTTTTCCGCGCTCGGGATGAGCTTCGACAATGGCACGCACACGCTGCCAACACTGCCGCGGGCTGATCTCCCCGTAATGAAGATGCGGCGAAAGCCGTGACGTGCCGGCGAGATCGGGGCGATTGCGCCGCTCGTGATATTCAGCGACGCCAGACCTGAGAAAATTATTGAGGCGGTTGCGCGCTGCATCCTCGCCCGGCGTCCAGACATCTCTGAAACCTGCCGCCCAATCGGGCTTCGTCGGAGTGAGTTCCCAATCTGCGAGCTTCTCAGAAGATGGCCAGCGCGAGGGAGCCTGCATGTTCCGCGGTGCCGGGAGCAGCTTTCCCGGATCCTCGGCGGCAAAGGCTGCACGCGAGAACGGCGTGTAAACCTGGAATGGCTTGCCCTGGCCCGTGCGCAGCGTCTCTGGCTCGAAAAGCAGCGCACCGCGGTGGCGCTTCAGTGCAATGCCGGATTGATCGAGATCGCCCTTTAGAACAGTCTCGAGCGCACTGGCCCATGGTTCATAGGCACGCGAACAGTAGATCGCCTCGGCGCCGACATCAGACGCAATGCGTGGCAGGATTTTCCGCGTCGAACCACGCGCGAGAATGAGGCGTGAGCCGACATCTGTAAGACTCTTGGTCAAGGCCGCGAGACTGCCGTGGAGCCACCAGCGGCTCGCACCACCCGCCCGCCAGCGGCCGGCCGCATCATCATCGAGAATGAAGAGCGGAATGACCGGCAGACCTGAAGCCGCTGCCGCATGAAGTGCCGGGTTGTCCGCAAGGCGCAGATCGTTGCGGAACCACATGATCACTGCAGCCGTCATCAGCTACGTTGCCTCTGTGAGTGGAGCGTCAGAGCCAAGATAACGCGCGTGACGTCACGTCAGTTCTTGAAGAGCAGGTCGAAGAGCGTCTTGGGCTTGCCGCCCTTGTAGCCCCCGCCTGGGCCGCTGCTGCGGCGACGATCGGCGTTGTACTCACCGAAGTTGCCTTGCGCCCAGGGCGCCCAACTCGGCGCACCGCCACCGCCGCTATAGCGTGGCCCCGAGTCGAGCCGGCGGGGTTGCTGGGCGACCTCGCGGTCGACGGGTGCTGCGAGCAGATATTCCTCGCTGCCGCCCTCGAGACCGGCGACCGTGAGCTTGGTCTCGGACCAGGTCCACTCCGCTGCGCGCGTGCCCTGACGCACCTGCTCGATGGTGATGACGCGACGCGCGCGCGTATCGATGACGGCGGCGTGCTCGACCTCCTCGGGACCGCCTTTGCCGTCCACCGTGCCAGCCGTGAAGCGCAGAATGCCGATGTGCTGCAACGCCTCGGGGCGCATCGACCAGTCGGTCAGCCGCGGCAGACCATCGCCCATGAGCTCGAGTGGGACAGTGAGCCGCGGAAAGCGCGCGTTGGTCGCGAAATGCTGATTGCCTCGCACCTGCAGGCGCCACTCGCCGAGGCTCTGCTCTTCAAGCTCGTGACTTGCCGCGATCTGGGCTGCGCCATTGCGTTCGAGGGCGGCAGCTGCCTCGCGCAGCATGGGCTTCAGCTCCAGCGCCCGGCGCAGCTCCACGATCGCCTCGTCGGTCCGCCCCGTGGCTTCGAGCAGCTCTCCGCGCGCCCAGATCACCTCGGGCCGTTCCGGCTCGAGGCCCATGGCGCGTTCAATGTCCGTCTGCCCAAGCTCCGGACGTCCCATGAGCCGGTAGACCCACGCCCGATAGGCGTAGGCCTGAGCCGAGCGCGGATCGATCTCGATCGCGCGCGAGAGGTCGTTGAGGGCTTCTTCGTAGCGCGCGGCCTTGGCCTGCGCGAAACCCTGTGCCTCGATGGCGCCATTCGACTTCGGATCGATCGCGACGGCGTGCTGGAAGTCGCGGAGCGCCGCCGGAATGTCGCGCGCGGCAATGGCGGCATAGCCGCGCAGCAACATCACTTCGATGTTGTCGCGATCGATCTCCAGCACGCGCCCGAGATCGTCCGTCGCGTCCTTGTAGCGTTCGAGCGCGAGATAGGCTTCGGCGCGTGCGCGCAGTGCTGGCGCGAAGCGTGGTGCGACGGCAAGCGCGCGTCCGAGATCACGCAGCGCTGCGTGAGGGCGCCCCTGAGCCAGATGCACGCGGCCGCGGCCGGCAAAGGCCGCGCCATCGGTCTGCAGGAGGCCGATTGCGCGCGAGTAGTCGCCGAGCGCCGCCCGGTGATTGCCGAGGCGGACATGGGCCGCCGCCCGATTGGTCAGTGCAGCGGCATAGCTCGGCGCGAGCACGAGTGCGCGGTCGAAGTCGCGTATGGCTTCGGGCGTGGCGCCGATCTCCAAGAGGACGGTGCCGCGGTTGTTGTAAGCCGTGGCGCCCTCGGGCACGAGCTGGATGGCGCGATTGAAGTCCTCGAGTGCGGCACGAGGCTGGCCGAGCCGTGCTCGCGCGACGCCGCGGTCGATGTGCAGAAGCGCGCGCTGGTCGTTCGGGAGGCTCTCGATGGCGAGCGCGGCATTGTAGAGGCGGATCGCATCCTCTGCCCGATCCGAGCGCAGTGCGGCCACGGCCTGACGGACACGCAGGGCGGCATCGGCGGGCGAGGCCGCCGCCGGCTGCGGTGCGGGCGTGCCTGTCTGAGCGAGAGCAAGCTCGGGGATGAGCGCGAATGCTGCAGCAATGGCGAGCGCGCTGCGGAACTCGCGACCGGATCGATGATGTGTCTTACCGTTGCGGGCCATGTGCACTCTATCTTCCCCATCTCCCCATTGCCTTCAATTGGGAGAGGGCCGGTGTGAGGGGCGACAGCAGGCGCTGACGTCAGTGTTTGGCCCCTCAACCTAACCCTCTCCCCGCAAGCGGGGAGAGGGGATGAGGTTGAGCGCGCGTCTGCCCAGCCATTCATCCTCCAGGAATCATGACTTTGTAGCACAAATCGGTCGGCGAACGGCTGAGCCTACGCGGGCAGCTCGTAGCCGATCGCAGCCTCTCTTTGCGCGCGAACGAAATGGGCCGCGCTTCGAACGGGACGCCGATCTCATGGAGCGCGATGTGGGGTGCCATGGAGCTGGCGCCGGGTGCGAGGTATAGGGTCAGCATTCGCACCCCTGAGCCACTCGATCGTCAGTCGTCGCCCGGTGGCGTAAATTCTGCTTCGCGCGTCCGACGCGCGATCTTGTCGAGGACGCCATTGACCACGCGCGGCTCGTCCTCGCTGAAGAAGGCCTTGGCGACTTCCACGTATTCGCTGATGACGACGCGGGCCGGAACATCCGTGCGCTCGATCAGCTCGAAGACGCCGGCACGCAGAATCGCGCGCAAGGTGGAATCGACGCGCGTGAGCCTCCAGCCTTCGGCGAGTTGGGCATCCACGATTGGGTCGATCTCGCGCTGGCGGCGGACGACGCCGCGCAGGATCGCCGCGAAGAAATCGCGGTCGGCTGCCGAGACGGACTTGTCTTCTGCCTTCTCACCGAAGTGATGCAGATTGAACTGGCCGATGACGTTGTTGAGGTCGGTCTCGGCGAGGTCCATCTGGTAGAGGGCCTGGACGGCACTGAGCCGCGCGGCACTGCGGGGCGCGAGCGGACGTGGTTCGTTGGCGGGCGCTCTCATTGTTGTCGCCCGGCGAAGTCATGGCCGATCTCGAGGAGCTTGAGGCACGCGCGTGCAGCATCGGCGCCCTTGCCGGCGAGTCCGCCCTCGGCGCGCGCCATGGCCTGGGCATGCGTGTCGACGGTCAGAATAGCATTGCCGACCGGGAGCGCGAGGTCCATCGCGGTCCGCATCAGCCAGTGATTGGCGTTGTTGCACACGATGTCGTAGTGCGAGGTCTCGCCGCGGATGACACAGCCGAGCGCAATGGCGCCGTCGAAGGGCTTCGGATCGTCCTCGTCGAAGCGCCCCGAGGCGGCGCTGACGGCCAACACCTGTGGAATCTCCAGTGCACCCGGCACGACAATACGCTCGTACGTGCAGCCGTGGGCATCGAGTACCGCGAGCGCGCCCGCGATCAGTGCGGCACTCACGTCCTCGTAGTAGGGCGCCTCGATAATGAGGATATGCGCGTCGATCTTGCCGGCGCGCGGGCCAATGGGTGTGCCTCTGCCGGCCATGCTCTTACCTAACCTCTCGCGTGCCGACGATCTTGAGCCCGTAGCCCTCGATACCGACGTAGCGCGAGCGCGGTACGTTGGTCAGCAGCTCCATTTCAGTAACGCCGAGATCGCGCAGGATCTGTGCACCGATGCCGATCTCCACGCGGCGGCGTTCGGCACGGGCTTGTGGCGCCTTCGACTGCTCGCGCTCGGAAAGCCAGCTGGAAAGTGAGCGCGGCCTCAGATCGCGGATGAGAACGATGGCGCCGCGGCCCTCGGCGGCGATCATCTGCATGCATTTCTGAAGGAAGGCCTCGGGGCGGTTCGGCGTGCCGATGCCGAGAAGATCTGCGGGCATGTTGACGGCGTGGACGCGCACGAGCACCGGCTCGGGTCCGCTCAGGTCGCCGCGCACGAGCACGAGATGCTCGACGGGATCGACGGTCGTCTCATAGACGTGCAGATCGAAGGTGCCGCCGAATGTGCTCTCGACTTTCCGCGAGGCCGTGCGGTTGACGATGCGGTCGTTCTGAAGGCGGTAGGCGATCAGGTCCTCGATGGTCCCGATCTTGAGGCCGTGACGCTGGGCGAAGGATACGAGATCCGGCATCCGCGCCATGGTGCCATCGTCGTTCATGATCTCGCAGATGACGCCCGCCGGCAGCAGCCCGGCCATGCGCGCGAGATCGACGGACGCCTCGGTGTGGCCGGCGCGGACGAGCACGCCGCCGTCGCGCGCGACGAGCGGGAAAACATGGCCCGGCGAGACGATGTCCGCGTGCGTCTTGTTGGGATCGATGGCCGTCGCGATGGTGAGCGCGCGATCGTGCGCGGAGATGCCCGTCGCAATGCCTTCCTTGGCCTCAATCGAGACCGTGAAGGCCGTGCGATTGCGGGCGCCGTTGTTGCGCGTCATCAGCTCCAGACGGAGCTGCTCGGCGCGCTGCTCAGTCATGGAGAGGCAGATCAGGCCGCGCCCGTGCTTGGCCATGAAGTTGATCTTGTCGGGCGTCGCCATTTGCGCGGGAATGACGAGGTCGCCCTCGTTTTCGCGGTCCTCGGCGTCGACGAGGATCACCATGCGGCCGTTGCGCAGATCATCGAGGATGTCGGCGATCGGCGAGATGAAGCCCTTGCCCTCGGAATATCCCACGCGCGCAAGATCCGCGACGCTGCCCGGGCCAGTACTGTCGGTAGGGCCGTTCGTCACCGGCGCATCTCCAGAAGCCGCGCCACGTAGCGCGCGAGGGGGTCGATCTCGATGTTGACGCGATCGCCGGGCTTTTTGCCCCCCCACGTGGTTACCGTCAAGGTATGGGGGATGAGGTTCACGCCGAAGCGGGCGCCGTCTACCTCGTTGACCGTGAGCGAAGTGCCGTCCAGTGCCACAGATCCCTTGGGTGCGATGAATGGCGCGAGCGCGGCGGGGGCCTCGAAAGTCAGCCGGCGGCTCTCGCCATCGGCGCGGATATCGGTAAGTTGCGCGACCCCGTCGACGTGGCCTGAGACAATGTGACCGCCGAGCTCGTCGCCGGCCTTGAGCGCACGCTCGAGATTGATGCTGCGGCCGGCCCGCCAATCGCCGAGCGTCGTCAGAGAAAGCGTTTCGTTGGAGACGTCGAGCGTGTAGCGGCTGCCGGCGCCCTCGGCCTCGATGCCGGTGACCGTCAGGCACACGCCGTCATGGCAGATCGATGCGCCGAGTGCGATCGAGGCTGCCGGATAGTCCGAGCGGATCGTGAAGCGCCCGCCTTCGGCTGCGAGGACATTGCCGATCCCCGTAATGATCCCGGTAAACATGTGTGCTTTCCGCGCGGTGTGGCCTATTCCGGCCGCCGGAGGTGTCATGGGTCATGACCTAGGCCCAATCCGCACGCTCGGCAAGGCGGGCCGGCGGGGTGGGACCGCAATGCAGGGTCGCAAGCCCATGCGCTGACGGGATATGGTGTGCGGAAGCGGGGAGCGAGAATCGTGCTTTGGGTGCCGCAGCCAGTGGGGCCGCCATGCAACTCAGAAACCAGCAGGACATCGCGCGGCGTCGAGTCGAGGGGGCGTTCGAGCCCGCTTATGACCTCGTGCGACGGGTTATCGACGTTCTGTCGGCCCCGAGCCATGGCCCGGCGGCGACGGATCTCGCGACCCATTTGGGCGTCAGCCCGGCCCATTTGGAGCAGGCGCTGTTCGACTGGTGCGGCCTGTCGCCGACAGCCTTTGCGGAGGCACTGACGGCGGATCACATCCGTGGCGTGCTGGCGAATGCCACTGGGTCGCTCAACGGCAGCGCGCCGGGCCGTGGGCCGATCCATGCCTTCGAGGTGCGTATCGCTGCGACCATCACGGATGAAGCGCGCCGCCGGGGCGCAGGCCTAGAGATCGTCTACGGCTTTCACGCCGGCCCCTTCGGCGAGGCCCTGCTGACGATGACGGAGGATGGCATCTGCGGCATTGCCTTCGCCGATGAGGATGTGGAGGGAGGCCGGCGCACAGCTCTCGACGATATGAAAGGCCGCTGGCCGCAGGCGCGCTTCCGCGAGGTACCGGAGGTCACGGAAAAAGCCGCGAGATGTATATTCGCGATATCAGGGGCCGGCCCTCCCGTGCCACTGGTCCTGATCGGCACGCCGTTCGATCTGCAGGTGTGGCAGACGCTGCTGAAAATCCCGATGGGCCAGCTCGTCAGCTACACGCATATCGCGAGCCATCTCGGGCGTCCCGCGGCATCACGCGCCGTTGGTACCGCGAACGGCCGCAACCCCATCTCGTTCGTAGTCCCCTGCCATCGCGCACTCCGCGGCGATGGATCGCTCGGCGGCTACTACTGGGGGCTCGCCCGAAAGCGCGCGCTGATCGCCTGGGAAGCAGGAAAGGCACAGACATATCATCATCGGTAGAGTTTGGTATTGACGCCAGATACGGCGGAGCCGAATCGGCGTAATCAGCGCTCAGTTGACTTTGGCAGGGTCAATAGGGGCAATTTCATGAAAGCTATTGCAGCATTCGGGACGAAATTTGTAGCGTGCATTGTGTTGGCTTTGGTTGGTTCGGCGGCAAAAGCGCAGGATTTGAAGAGTCCGCCCGTTACGGTGTTCAACTGGACCAGTGTCTATATAGGTGCCCACGCAGGCTACGGCTCGGCGGATCTTGACTGGAGATCCAACTATCCCTTCGGCAACGCCGCGAATCGCCCGACGAATTTCGACAACGGCGATGCGGTCGGGGGCGCGCAGGTCGGCTATATGATCCAGCGCGGGAACTGGGTGCTGGGAGGCGAGCTCTCACTCACGACAGGTTTTGACCGAGACACCAAGCGGGATGTCGACCTGTGGAGCGGAAGTGCCGTCGGAACCATGTCGGCGAGGGTGGACTATCTCGTGATGATGTCGACGCGTATTGGCTACGCGTGGGGCAACATGCTCGGCTACGTGAAGATCGGCACTGCGGGAGCGTCGGTCAGGCTCTCCACCGACGACAACGTCCCGGGTGACTTTCTCTCGACCAGCAAGCACTTCTATACGGGATGGGTCTTCGGTGCCGGCGTCGATTACGAGATCATCCCAAATCTGCTGCTTGGCGTCGAATACAACTACGTGACCCTCGATGGCAAAGCCTCGCCGAATATCGTGACCGAAAGTGGCGGACTAATCGGCAGGTATCGCTCCCGCGTCGATCTCGACTCTCATTCGGTGCTTGCGCGTCTGAGCTACAAGATGGATACGCCGGCTCTGGCGACGTTGCTGCCCTTCTAAGAAGGCACGGCGGGGATAGTCGGCCGCGGAACTCATGCCCGCAGGCTGTCCGCCAGGGCGCGCATGTAGCCCTCGGCGGCGACGATGTGCTCGATGCGGCGCGGCTCGATGCGGGCAAGGGCGTCCGCGAGGCCCTCGGCGACGGATAGCGGCCGCAGGCGGCGCTCGACACCGGCCAGACGGCGGCCGTCCAGGTGTCCTTTGAGCGTCACGACGATCGTCTCGACATATCCGGCGAGGCGGCCGATCTCGCGCAGCGCGCCGCGCCGGGCGCCGCGGTCAGCTGTCTCGTTCTCGAGCCGTTCGAGGGCCTCCGCCAGACGGGCGAGGGAATCGGCGACGGCCTCCGCGTATTCGGCGACTTTGACGCGCTTTACCTTGTCGAGCCGGGCGAGCTTCGCCTGCCAGGCGCAGATGACGTCGGCGATGCCGAGCAGCTTCAAGGCAATATCGAGGGTGCGCATGGCGCCATCGTAGGCACCGTTGGACCTGCGGGGATTACTGCACCTTCGGGTCGGCGAAGCAGCGGCGCATGGATTCGCAGCGGTGCGAGCCCGAGAAGTGCATGCTCGAGCCTTTGGACGGGCGGATGAAGGCGCAGATTTCCTCCAGGCCTTCGGGTGTCAACCAGCCCTGCCGCCGCCCGCGCTGCACGGCGAAGCAGTCGGCCGTTTCCTCGTCCGGACCGCGGAACTGATGGCCGCACTCATGGGCGTAGATCCAGAGCTTCACCGAGGTCGGCACGCGCGCCATGAGCTTGGAATTGAGGATCAGAAAACCGGGGTAGGCGGCGCCGTAGTCGTCGAGCTGATCGTCGATCACCGTTGGGCGCTGCCCGCACGTCATGCGCCGGCCATCAAGGCGCAGGGATCCCGGCGGGATGATCTTGGAGCTCCCGACGTGTGCGGCGTAGCCTTCAGGCGTGGGGCCTGACTGCGCAGGCGCAGCCGAGACCGTTGCTGCCGAGACCACCAGCACAACACCCAGGAGCTTTGCCAGGCGGTGTCCCGCCAGACAAGAGAATGCGCGCATAGCCGCCACTTCAAATGCCCTCTTCAGAACCCGCCGCATTCCCGCAAGCCCGCGCCATGATCATTGCCCGCACTGGCCATTCCTTTCAATGCGGCATCCAAGTCTTGACCACGGACTTCAGCCGCCGCGGCGCTGGGGCCACACCTCGATCCATTGGAATCGCCAGCTAATTCGCTTTGGCCTCGATCGCCTCCATGTCCGCATCCGACAAGCCGAAATGGTGGCCGATCTCATGAATAAGAACGTGTGTGACAAGCGTGCCGAGCGTCTCGTCGCCGTCGGCCCAGAAGTCGAGTATCGGGCGGCGGAACAGCACCACCGTGTCCGGCTCCTGGGCGATGTCCATCACGCTTTTCCGCTCGAGGCTGACCCCCTGGTACACGCCCATGAGGTCGAACTCGTTCTCGATGCCGAGGCTCTCGAGCACGTCGTCGCCGGCAAAATTCTCGACGCGAATCAGTACGTCCTTGGCCAGCGCACGGAACTCCTCCGGGATCTGTCGCCAAGCGTCAGCGGCTAGATCCTCGAATTCCTTTAGCGTCGGCGCCCGCACGTGCGCCCACTTCGGCTCATTGCTCACCAACCGATCTCCGCTCGCGAGCATATAGAATTGAGATGGCGGAAGGCTTGCGCGAAATCAAGTCATTCGGCGCGCCAGCTTTTCTGCGTCTTGAACACGATCTGGGCACCGAGGATGACAATGGCGAGGCGTGCGAGATGATGGAGGGCCACATAAGCCACGTCGACGCCGAGGACGAAGGCGAGCAGGTTAAGCTCGGTCTGTCCGCCCGGCGCGAACGCCATGAGCACCGAGACCTGATCGAAGCCGGTCACGCGGGCGACCAGGATGACGACCACGGCTGTCACCGACAGCAGCACCAAGGCATTGAGGATGCCCCACCGCATGGTGTGGGTGAACTCCTTGAGCGTGAGCCCTCGGAATTGGCAGCCGAGCAGCACCCCGACGCCGATCTGAGCGATGACGAGAAGCTCCAGGGGTAGCCGCACTGTCGTGAGGCCGAGGGCGTGCGCGACACCGCTCATGACCATCGGCCCGACGATTGGTGCCCCGGCCAGACCGAGACGATGAGCAATGCCCCAGCCGGCGCCGGCCATGGCGACCAGCGTTGCGATGTCCGTGAAGCTCGACTGAAGAAGGCGCACCGGGCTTGCGAAGGGCGTCGGGGCTGCGAGGCCGTCGTGGAACTGCAGCCAGAGCGGTACGGCAAAGACAATGAGGACGATGCGCGTCGCCTGCACGAGAATGACCGTGCGCTGGTTGGCGCCTGACGCCTCTGCCATGGCCGTCATGTCGGCGAGGCCCCCTGGCACGGCCGAGAAGAACGCTGTCGGGCGGTCGAAGCCGGCGAACCGCCGGTAGAATGTCATGCTCGTCGTTGTGATGAGGATCATGAACGGCACGAGGATCAGGAGGCTCACGGTCATTGCGCCGACCTGCCCCAAAATGGCGGGCGTGAAGGCCGAGCCGACGGCAACGCCGAGCGTCGCCCTAAGCGGTCCGGCGAGCGGGCGCGGACGCTCGATCGGGAGCTGCGCCACCGAGGCGATCAGGCAGGCCGTGAGTGCGCCGAGATACCAAGGGAGCGGCAGGTGAAAGTAGACAAAAATGACGGCGCCTATGGTGCCGATGAGAAAGGCGAGCGCGAAGCGTGGCAGTCGTGCCCATAGCGACCGCTTGGCTGCTGCGTCCGGCGCGGGCTCTGCCCCCTGCTCGTGTTGCTGGCGGCCAGCGCCGTCGGCCATTCTGCTTTCCCCCGAACTCCCGCTTAGTGCGCGCTACCAGCTCAGCGCGCCGACGACGGCGGCCGAAAGCAGTGACGCCAATGCCCCGACCAGCAGGGAACGTCCGCCGAGCGCGACGATGTCGGCGCGTCGCTCCGGTGCCATGGCGACGAGACCGCCGATCATGATGCCGAGCGAGCCGAGATTGGCAAACCCGCAAAGTGCATAGGTGATGATCAGCCGCGAGCGGGGCGTGAGCGCGTTCGAGTCGAGCGCCGCGAGATCGAGGTAGGCGAGGAATTCGTTCAGGACGATCTTCTGGCCGATCAGCGCGCCGGCAGTGCCGGCTTCGCTCCAGGGAATGCCAAGCAGGAGCGCCAGCGGTGTGCATAGCCAGCCAAGAATCTGCTGGAGCGTGAGCCGTACGCCGGCGAGGCCCGAGAGAGTACCCAGAATTTCGTTGGCGAGTGCGACCAGTGCCACCATCACGACGAGCATGGCGGCGACCGCGGCGAGGAGCCGCACGCCGTCGGTCGTGCCCTGGACAATGGCATCCATAGCCGAGCGCGGGCCGCCCTCGATCGCGAGATGCGCCGAGGCAGGGCCATCCTCGAAGCCGTCGGGGACCGCAAGCCGCGAGAGCAGGAGGGCGGCGGGCACATTCATGAGCGAGGCCGCGAGGAGGTGGCCCGCGGCACCCGGAACTTGCTGTGCAATCAGGCTCGCATAGACGACCATGACAGTGCCGGCGATCGTCGCCATGCCGACAGCCATGGTCGCGAAGAGGGCGCCGCGCCCCATGTCTTTCAGATAAGGGCGGATGAGTAGCGGCGCCTCGACCATGCCGAGGAGCACATTTGCCGCTGCCGACATGCCGAGCGGACCGCCGATGCCGAACGTGCGTTGGAGGAGGTGCGCGAGTGCCGCCACGAGGCGCTGCAGAATGCCCCAGTAGTACAGAAGTCGCGACAGTGCACTCATGAGCAGGATGAGCGGCAGGGCCTGGAAGGCGAGAATGAAACCGTGCTGAGGGCGCGTGGCGTCGAAGGGTGCCGGCGCACCCGCGAGATAGCCGAAGACGAGGCTGGTGCCGGCATTGCTCGCGCGCTGGAGCGCATCGATCACGCCGGTCGCAGCGTCGAAGATCACGCTCGCCTGCGGGATCTTGAGGAAGATGATCGCAATGGCGGTCTGGAGCGCGAGACCTGCCGCGATGGTGGCAGCCACCCGGCGCGGCGCGAGCGTGCGGCCCTCGCCGGTCGCCCAGACGATCAGCGGTATCAGGATGATGCCCAGCAGACTCTGCAGAATGAGCAGGAATGATTCGGCCATGAAGCCCCCCGCGCGAAGTGTAGGGGTCCGAGCCACGATCGCGGAAGCTCGAATTGGCGGCATCGCTACGCACAGTGTCGCCGACACCCAGGCCGGGGGGGACCTGGATGCCGACGACGCGCTCCCACTGCACCAGTGGCTAGTGTCCCAATGCCGAGGCTCTTTCGGCTACGGCATCGGTGGCGGGAGCCGGTTTGTTCTTGAACAGGGACACTAGGCTCATGATCGTGTTCGATCGATCGACGTCTCAGCGTGCGAGCACGGCGATGTCGCGGATCGTACCCTTGGTGCCGGCGATCTGGCCGACCTGCGTCGCCTTGCCTGTGTCGAGTGCGACTGTGTAGAGCGTGTCGCCCGCGACGAGCCATGCCGTGTTCTTGCCGTCGGCCGTCGTGTGAATGTCGAAGGCGTAGGACTTGGCCTTGTCGATGCCGAGCTTGCCAATGGCCTTCAGCGCGCCGTCATTCGGCTTGGTCTGTTGGATCAGCGCGCCGATCGTTGCGTCGATGTCGTACATCGCCGTCTTCTCGGGCTTCCCGAATGCGTTCGAATAGGCGGCTGCGACGACATTCGGCTTTTCGCCCTTGTGCATGTCGCCCTCTTCGAAGGCGAGCTTGCCGTCGGTGATCACCTTGCCGGTGTCGACGTCGGCGCGCAGGTTCGTGCCGTCCGTGCCCATGAAGCGGAGACGGTCCGCGGCTGGGTTGAAGTCCACGATCGCGGCGACGCCGGCCGGCAACATGGTGTCGAGCTTCGAGACCTTGGTCGCCTTGCCCGAGCCGAGATCGATGGTCACGACCGTACCGTCGTCGGCAACGCCGTAGAGCATCTTGTTGGCGGGGCGCACGTCGATGCCGTGCAGCTTGCTGACGCCGTCGACTTTCATCGTCTTGGTGATCGCGGGCTTGCTGCCGTCGATCATCACGAGCGTGTTATCGCCGACGAGGCCGATGGCCATCTCAGCCGCGGCAGCGGACGCGCTGGTCGCGAGGGCGAAGGCGCTGGCAAAGAGGATATGCTTAATCTTCATGATCTGATCTCCCGGATGACGGTTCTGAGAGGGCGCACCTCCCCCGTGCGGCGCAGCTCGCAGCGCCGCTGAAGAGGTTCGATATCGCTCTCAGTCTGGGAACACGGTGGCTCGTGCGCTTGGATGCAGCACGCCACATTATTTTTCTCGGCGAGCGCCGCATCCGCCTCCAAATGGCGCGCACGCGTGTTAGCGTATCATGGATACAAAACTTGGAATGGCATTCGGGGGAGCGCTACGCGTGCTGGACTACGCCGGACTTGTGCAGGCCTGTGCACGCGGTGACCGACAGGCGCTGCGCAGCCTCTATGACGAGGAGGCGGCACGGCTTGTCGCGGTGGCGCAACGCATCGTGCGACGGCGCGAGCTTGCCGAGGAGGTCGTGCAGGACGCTTTTGTCCAAGTTTGGCAAAAGGCTGCGACGTTCGATGCGAGCGTGGGCTCGGCGCGTGCCTGGATCTACACGATCGTGCGCCACCGGGCGCTCAATGTGATCCGAGATGGCGCGCGCGAGGATCTGCTGGAGGCCGAGGAGTTGGCTGCCGTTCAGGATCGCGCGAGCGTGGTCGAGGATGCGTTCAGCCAGCTCGCGACAGAGAGCCGGCTCAGGGCCTGTCTCGAGGAGTTGGATCGCGAGAAGCGGGAGAGCCTGCTCCTCTCGTATGTGGCAGGGTATTCGCATGGCGAAATCGCGGGGCTCATGCGCGTGCCGATCGGCACGGCGAAGTCCTGGGTGAGGCGGGCGCTCATGGCGCTCAAGGATTGCATGGCATGACCAACGGCATCGAAGAGCCGCATGACATGAGTTTGGCAGCAGGCGAGTATGTGCTCGGCCTGATGGACGATGCTGCGCGCGCCGACTTCGAGGCGCGCCTCGCGACTGATCCCGAGCTGCGCCGCCTGGTCGCCTTCGAGCGCGAGCGCTTTCTGGAGCTGGACCTCACGGCGAGCGGGCCTGCCCCGAGCGCGGATCTTTGGCAACGCATCGAGCAGGATGTGGCGCGCGCGCCTGCGCCGCCGAATGTCGTGGATCTCGATGCGCGGCGTCGCCAGAGCGCAGCCCCGAGTGCGCCGACCGGACCCTCGCGTCGCGGCTTCTGGCAAGGCTTCGCAGCCGCGAGTGTGCTCGGCCTGATAGCGTCGGGCGTCGCGTACATGCAGGCGACGCCACAACCGCCGCGGCTCGTCGTCGTGCTGCTGAACGATCAGGCACAGCCTGTCTCACTTGTCGAGGCGCTCGACGATAAGCGCATCCGCGTCGTGCCGCTCGCTGCTATCGACGTGCCGTCCAACCGCACACTGCAGGTGTGGACGCTGCCGGATCCCGCAACTGGGCCGGTTTCCATGGGCCTTCTCGAAACTGTGCGAGCGACGTTGCTTGAAGGACCAGTGCTGCCATCCCCGCGGCCCGATCAGCTCTACGAGATTACGCTCGAACCGGCGGGCGGCTCGCCAACCGGACGTCCGACGGGGCCGATCATCGGCAAGGGCTACGCGCGCACGCCGCGCATCTAGATCTTAGGCCGCTTTCCGCCGGAAGAGCCACCTTGAGAGCCCGCGCTTCGGCCGGCGATCACGCAGAACGTCATCTCGCACGAGACGGGCACCGTCGCGACGGCGGGCCAATGTCAGCTTGCGCGTGTGGAAGCTCTCGAGCTCGGGACGATGGCCGACACTGACGATGGTCGTATTCGGAGAGCGATCGACGAGGAGAGCCATCAGCTCGTCCTGGCTGTTTGGATCGAGGGCGGCTGTTGCTTCATCGAGCACGACGATATCGGGGTTGTACAGCAGGATGCGCGCGATCGCGAGGCGCTGCTTCTCGCCACCTGAGAGCGTCTGATCCCACGGTCCTTCCTCGGACAATTGTTCGACCAGGTGTGGGAGGCCGACGGCTTCGAGAGCCTTGGCAACCTCCTCGTCCGTCTTGCTTTCGGGTGCATCCGGGTAAGTGGCGGCACGCTTGAGACTGCCGACAGGAACGTATGGACGCTGCGGCAACAGGAAAAGCGACGCGCCCTTTTTCACTTCGACCGAACCGCCACCCCATGGCCAGAGCCCGGCAAGTGCACGCACGAGCGTGCTCTTGCCTGTGCCGGACTCACCTGCAATGAGTACGCGCTCGCCCGGCATGATCTCGACCTCGGTTTCGTCGAGGATGGCGGTGCCGTCGTCGAGCGCCACGGAAAGATCTTTGAGCCTCAGAGCCGCGTCCTTGCCCTCGTTGCTGATCGAGATGCGCCCGACCTGATCGCCCTTCTCCGCGCGCTCGAGCGCATCGAGCGAGGCCATGAGTGAACCGACGCGCACGGCAGAGGCCGTCCAGTCCGCGAGCCGCGGGTAGTTGTCGACGATCCAGTTGAAGGCGCCTTGAACGATCGTGAATGCGGAGGCTGCCTGCATGATCTGGCCAAGCGACATCGACCCGTCGAGGTACTTCGGCGCACACAGGATAATCGGCAGGACCGGCGCGATGAACGAGGAGGTCTGCGAGACGGCCGTAGTCTTCATGGTCTGGATGGCGACATTGCGCCAGGCAGCAAGCACTTGGGAAAGCGAACGCTGCAGCCCCGCGCGCTCCTCCTCCTCGCCGCGAATAAGAGCGATGCTTTCGCCGTTCTCGCGCACACGCGTGAGTACATAGCGGAACTCGGCCTCATTCTGGTTCTTCGATTCGGATGCCTTTACGAAGCGACTGCCGATCAGGATCATCGCACCACTGGCAATGGCAGCGTAGAGCACCGCTGCGACAACGAGAAATCCGGGCACGACGAGCGGTACGCCGATGACCGAGAGATCGAGCGCGCCACCGATCGTCCACAGCACGACGATGAATGTCACCGCCGACAGAAAGGCCTGCAACACGCCACTGACGAAATCGACTGGTGCTTCGGTCGCAATACGCATGTCGTCGGACATGCGCGCTTCCGGGTTCTTGTGATCGCCGGTCACGAGATTGAGCTGATAGTAGCGGCCATTGTCCAGCCAGCGCGCGACGAGGCGTGACGTGAGCCACCGGCGCCATGCCCGCTGCAGCGCCGTGCGCAGATGAACCTGCGTTATACTGAAGGCGACGCTCACGGCGAGTATCGCGAGATAAACGAGTGCGAGTTGGCCGACGACGGGTGCATCACGCCGCTCAAGTGCGTCGAAGATCGCGCGGTTCCAAACGTTCATGGCGTAGGCTGCGCCGACGATGGCCAGAATGATGACGAGGAGCCCGCCAGTCAGCAGCCAAGCACGTGCCGATCCGGGCTCAGACCAGAAGCGGCGTGCGGTGTGCAGAAAGCGCCAGAGCAATAGACGACGGCGCTCGCTTTCGCTGAGTTCTTCGAGCTCCTCCGTTGTCTCGGGAATATTTGCGCCCTCGGGCAGGTCGTCGGACGGAGGCGCGGTGTCTTTGGGGAGTGCGGTATCGCCCTCTCGCGCGTCTTCCGACCGCACGTTCGATGTATTGCTCATGGCGCCCGCCCTGCTGAGAAAAGCTGGCGCAGACCGCGACGAGCGCGGACCGAGCCGGCCCAGGGAACGCGGATAATTAGAGAAAGGTTCCGCAGATCGGCGGGGGTGTGCCCTATTCGGCCGGTTTTGGCGCGGTCGCCTGCTCCCGGCGTCGACGCAGTGCGAGCCATATGGTGGCTGACACGACTGTCGCCATCAGCGGGATGGCGGCGAGATTGAGCACGGTCCAGCCGGCGCGCTGCTGGAGGAAACCGGCAAGAGCCGCCGCCGTTGCTGTCGTCGCATAAACCGTGAAGTCGTGGCTCGCCTGGACCTTCGCGCGCTCGGCTGGCTCATAGGTGCGCGTGAGCAGCGCCGAGCCGCCGACGAACGTGAAGTTCCAGCCGAGCCCGACGAAGAGGTTCGCAACGAGGAAGTTCCAGAAGTCGACGCCGGCCAGATTGACGAGCGCGCAGGCGAGCTGGATGAGGGCGCCTGTCGCGATGATGGGGAGCTCGCCGAAGCGTTGGATCAGCGAGCCCGTAAAGAACGACGGCAGGAACATCGCGATGATGTGAACCTGAATGACCGTCGCGCTGTCGGGGAACAAGTAGCCGCAGTCGAGCATGGCGAGTGGCGTGGCCGACATGACGAGCGTCATGACCCCATAGCCAAGCATCGAGGAGACGAGCGCGACGCGAAAGGTCGGCTGAGCCGCGATCACGCGCATGGGACGACCGCCTGAGGCGCGTTCGCTTGCACTGAGGTTCGGGATGCGAAGAAACTGCACGACCATCATGCTGACGAGGCTGACCAGCGAGATCGTGACGTAGACACCCTTGAAGGTGACGGGCGCGAACCAGTCCACCGACCATTTGGCGAGCTGCGGTCCGACAAAGCCGGCGATCACGCCGCCAAGCATCACATAGGAGATCGCGCGCGCCTTGAAGTCCTGTGGTGAGCTGTCTGCCGCCGCAAAGCGATAATACCAGGCGAACGACGCCGAGAGCCCCTGCAGGAGAGCCGCAACGCAAAGCCACTCGAAACTGCGGACGGTGATCGCATACGCAGCGACCAGGCCGAATGCGAAGCCGATGGTGGTTCCGAGCGTGAAGCCGCCGCGTCTGCCGATGCGGTTCATCAGCAGCGACGCCGGAATTGTGCCGAGCATGATGCCGGCGTGCGTGATGAAGATCGGGAGTGTGGCGAGCGATTTGTCGGCGCCGAGCAGCGAATGGGCTGCGAGAGGTGTCGTCGCGATGCCCATGGCCTGTACGGACATGAACAAGCCTTGCGAAAGCGCAAGCAGACTTACATTGCGCCAAACCTGCAACATAGTACCTGGAATGCTCATCGGCGACGTCAGCTCCGGCTGGGACGCGCTCATTACCCTGCGAGCAGGGGGCGCCACGCGCCACGGGGCGGGACCATCGGCGAATCGTCCGCGCGCGTCCAGTGCTGTGGCGGGCCAGCCCTGTCTGGCAGACGCGAGCAGCACGCATGGCTGGTTCAAGCAGGGGCTCACGCCCCCTCTGTCGGAGCCGAATTTGGCTGGTGCCACTTGGGCTTGGAAACCAAGCTTGCAGTCCTTGGTGCAATGCGGTCTCACACGCAACTTTCCTTGTTGCGTCGCATTATGACGGGACCTAGTGTTGCGCCGCGCCAGCCGCCGGCCGCCGGACCTAAGGGGGCAGCGCGGGGAGCGCGTACTGGGGGAGCAGGATCATGACAATCATGACGCGGAAGTCCTACTACTTCGAGGACCTCGAACCTGGCATGGAAGCCAGCTTCGCCAAGACGGTCACCGAAGCCGACATCATCGGATTTGCCGAAGTCACCGGTGACAAGAACCCGGTCCATCTGGACGCGGAGTTCGCGGGCCGCACCATGTTCAAGGAGCGCATTGCGCACGGCATGCTGACGGCAAGCTACATCTCCGCTGTGTTCGGCATGGAGCTCCCCGGCCCCGGCGTCATCTACATTTCGCAGACTCTCAACTTCAAAGGCCCGGTCAAGATCGGCGACGAGGTCGTCGCCAAGGTCAAGGTCGCTGAGCTTTTTCCCGCCAAGCGCCGCGCGCGCTTCGACTGCGTGTGCATGGTCGGCGGCAAGACGGTTCTCGATGGCGAGGCCATTCTGATGGTGCCCGCCCGCCCGGCTTGATTTTCGCGAGCCCGGCTGCTGTTTTCATGGCCCTCTTCCGGTAATTCGGGAGAGGGCATGACTACGGTTGATGCCAAGGACAGTAGGCATTCATGGACGTCTTCCACGGCTATGATCATGTGCCGCCCGGCGCGCGCGGAGCCTCCCTGGCGATCGGCAATTTCGACGGCGTGCACAGGGGACATCAGGCGCTGATTGCGCGCGCGCAGCAGGAAGCAAAGCGTCTCGCCGTGCGCATGGGGGCCGTCGTCTTCGAGCCGCATCCGCGCGAGTTTTTCCAGCCGGCGCGGCCGCTCTTCACGCTTACACCGCTGCCGCAGAAACTGCAGCTCCTCGAGAAGTACGGCGTCGATATCACGTTCGTGCTGCCGTTCGCGCACGAGCTTGCGCAGATGTCGGCGGAGGAATTCGTCGAGCGCGTGCTGGTCGCGGGGCTCGGCGTGGCACACGTGGTTATCGGATACGATTTCCTGTTCGGCCGGAGTCGAGCGGGCAATGCGCAACAGATGGCCGACCTCGGCAAGGTTTTCGGCTTTGGCGTGTCGGTCGTGCCGCCGATCGGCAGTGGCGGCGAGATATTCTCGTCGAGTGCGGTACGCGCCGAGCTGGCGCAGGGTGATGTCGAAGGAGCTGCCCAGATGCTGGGTCACCGCTGGAAGGTCGAAGGCGTGGTGCAGGGCGGGGCACGGCGTGGGACGGGGCTCGGCTATCCGACAGCCAATATCGCGCTCGGAAAGGGTGCGGCACTCGCACACGGTATCTACGCTGTGCACGTAGGTTTCGGCGGCGAGCGCTACCAGGGAGCTGCCTACCTCGGCACGCGCCCGACGTTCGACGATGGCTCGCCGGTGCTCGAGGTCTTCCTGTTCGACTTCGACGGTGATCTCTACGGCCGTGTCATCGAGGTCGAATTCGTCGAGTTCCTGCGCGGGGACCGCAAGTTCGATACCCTTGATGCGCTCAAGGCGCAGATGGATATCGACTGTGCGCGGGCCCGCGAGGTGCTCACTGCCGATGTCGCACGACGAGGGTCGGCGCCTATGGATGGGCGCTGAGCCTTTTGATTAACAGTCAGCGAGGAGAACGCGTCCGCCGATGCTGTGCCGGAATGCGACGTTTACCTTCCGCCATCGTAGACGCGGAACTGGCGGCGCCGGTTGCGTACGAGGCGGGAGCGGCTGAAATCGTACTTGAAGGGGCTCGGGGTCGAGGTCATGCGCTCGGCCACGGCATGAGGGCGGCCATCGGGCCAGATGATCTCGCGTGTCACGATGCGACCCGAGCGCACGGGCTCGATGCCGAGCCATGGTTCATGGGCGCGTGGCGAGATCGCACCGAGAAGTCGGGTGATGCACTCCTCTGTATGGATCAGCGGCAGCAGGATGAGCTCGAAGCGTGCCGTGCGGCCGCTCGCCGTCGCCATCTCGGTCGTGATGACGCCGACCGCGCCCTGTTCCGTTATGGAGTAGAGAAACGACTTGAGATCAGCGCGCTCCGAAGCGTCGAAGAGATCGACGAAGGCGCGACCGCGCAGCTCGATGCCGAGCTTCTCGGCGACCCTTGTGCCGGCAAGGCGAAAGCGATGTTCCTCGCCACGCTCGCATTCGACCACGAAGGTCTCCGCAAGAATGGCGGCGAAGCGTGCTGGTTCGATCTCGAAGCGGCGGGGTGCCATGCGGCTGCCACGAATTTCGTTCCAGTACTTGTAGAGAATCTGGCTTGTCGTATTCTGCATTCCTGGTCCTGTCCCGGCGGAGTCTCCCCCACTAAAGCGTGTACAGGCGCCAGATGGGTCGCGCCGGCCCAAAGCAGAACGGGCGCGCCCTATGAGAGCTTGCACGACCATCGAACAGCAGCTTTCGTGCCAGTTAACGAACGTGCCGAAATGTGGCCGCCCCGTCGGTTGCCGATGAGCGTGCCGCGCATTAACTGCTGATAATCATTAACTGCTGAGCATCATCAGCGACTGTCATGAGCACTGGGGCCACCCTTGAGCCGAGAACCGATCTTCAATGTACCGGCTGCCGTCGTCGTCGTGCTGGCGCTCCTCGTTGTCGTTCACGTCGCGTTGGCCCAGGTCACGGACGTCGATGACGAGCATCTGATCTGGGTACTGGCCTTCGTCCCGGCGCGCTACGTCGGGTTCGCGGACCAGATCCCCGGCGGACCACTGGCCTCCTGGACATCATTCGTCACGCATCAGCTCGTGCACGGCGATATCACGCACCTCGCCATTAACTGCGCCTGGCTGCTCGTTTTCGGAAGTCCCGTGGCGCGGCGCATCGGAGGCGGGCGCTTTTTCATATTCGCACTAGTCTGCGGTATCGCAGGTGCGCTTTTCTTCATGCTGGTACGCTGGGGTGAGGCCGTGCCGATGGTCGGCGCCTCGGGCGCCATCTCGGGACTGATGGGCGCCGGCTTCCGCCTACTCCTGCCCGCGATCGACAATGGCGAGTTTCACGAGATGCGCGAGTCGCCGCGGAGCGTGCGCCTCGCGACGCTTGCCGAGTGCTTCCGCAGCCGGCGTCTGATGCTCGCCGTCGTCGCCTTCGTCATCGTGAACTTCGTCATCGCGTTTGCAGCACCCGTCGTAACCGATGCAGCGGGAATTGCCTGGGAGGCACATCTAGGCGGTTTTGCGGCAGGCCTGCTGCTGCTCGGTGCCTTCGACTTACCCCATCCGGTAGATGCGACATCTTAGCATCACCCCGAGTGCTGGTTGCCCCGAAGCGTGCGCAAACTGCATAGCTCACGGCGAACATTAAATTTTGCCAGAGCGGTGGTCACAGCCTTGTGTGCGCCCGGGGGCGACCCGACATGTCGGGCTCGTTATCGACGAAAGGGAGCAAAGAAATTCAGATGGCACTGACCCCCGAAGAGCGCAACGCAATCAATGACCTGTTCGCACGTGTGCAGGCCAATGGCCCGGCGGACAAGGATCCCGAAGCCGAGGCGCTGATCAACCAGCTTATGCGTCGCACGCCGGACAGCGCCTACATCCTCGTACAGACCACGCTCGTTCAGGAAGCGCACATCGAGGATCTCGAAGCAAAGATCAGCGACCTACAAGCGCAACTGGCGAGCAACAGCCGCCCCGCATCTAGCGGCGGCGGCTTCCTCGGCGGTGCCCGGCGCAGCGCCGCCTCTGCGCCACGTGACGACTATGCCGACGACCGCAGGAGCGGCATTCCCCCGATCGGATCGCGCAGCGGCCCGAGCGCTTATGACTCATCGCCACAGCCGGCGTGGGGCGGCGGACGCGATGCGCCCGCGAGTGCACGTCCGGGTATGCCTCCCCAGCAGCAGCCGCAATCGGGCGGCGGTGGTGGCTTCTTCAGGACTGCGGCCGCTATGGCGGCCGGCGTAGCCGGCGGCACGCTTCTCGCGAACAGCCTTGGCGGGATGTTCGGTGGCAACAAGAGCGGCGAGGCACAGGCTGGCCAGAGTGACACCAAGTCCGAGGAGACGGCTCACCAGGATTATGGTGATAACGATCCCGGCAACTACGACGCCAGCCACCACGACGACGGCGGCGACTGGGGCGGCGGTTCCGACGATATCGATATCTGACGCTCGGCTGCGACACCCTCAGCCGGTTCCATGACCATGCGCCCTCTCCCTCGAAAGTGGGGAGAGGGCGCACTTGCATTCGCAGCGAAGTCGCCGTTGCAACCTATTGCTGGATTGCCGGCAGCCCCCGAGCCGCCCGTGCCATGGTGCAGGCATCATCGCCGGGAAGGCAGTCGCGACAGACGATGGGGCGCACAGCGTAGATCGTGCAGGTCGTCTCGACGCCGATGGTGCCGGCCAGTGCCATGCAACGCTCGCCCTCGCAGCGCATACCCGATCCATCGGCGGCGACCAGGGCCTCCGGAATCAGCGCGATGTCTGCTTCACTCTCGAGCGTGAAACGCGGCCACGTGCGCGCGTATGAGCAACACGCCCCACAGGTCTGACAGGGTCCGCCGTCCGCCGACGGCTCGACCTCGGGCGCTGGAAGGACGTTATCCATCTTGTTCATACGCGTCTGGGACCTCATATCGCGCCCCGTTCCTAACCCATCCTCAGCAATTTCTTAACGCTTGTTTCGCACACTCCGCACGACATCCGACGAGGATGCGGCCGATTTCTTGGTTGCAGCCTGGCGTCGCAGCGCGGTGCTCCAACTGGGTCTTGTGCATGAAACAGTGTCTCATCGTCGAGGACTCCGAGGTCATCCGCAAAGTTGCGAGCCGCATCATGACGAACCTCAATTTCGAGGTCGTCGAGGCGGAGAACGGCCAGCAGGCGCTCGAAATCTGCGATTCCGGGATGCCCGACATGATCCTCCTCGACTGGCACATGCCCGTCATGGGCGGCATCGAGTTCCTGCAGTCCTTCCGGCCGCTCAACAAGAAGAAGCGACCCTTCATCCTCTATTGCGCTACCGAGAACGACAAGCTGGAGATCTCGCGGGCGATCACGGCGGGCGCGAATGATTACGTGCTCAAGCCCTATGATCGCGAGTCGCTCTATGCGCGCATCGCCGAGGCGGGTCTCGGCTAAGGGCGATCAGCCGCCGCGCTTCGTGTTTCGGAGCGCCACGAGGCACAAGAGCTCGAACAGCATCTGCGCACCCGCCTGAGCTGTCGTCGTATTCGCATCATATTGCGGCGCGACCTCGACCACATCTCCACCGACGATATCGATCCCCGCGAGGCCGCGCAGGATCGTCAGGGCTTCGCGCGGCATGAGCCCGCCGACCTCCGGTGTGCCGGTACCGGGCGCGAAGGCCGGATCAAGACTGTCGATGTCGAAACTCACATAGGTCGGCCCGTCGCCGACGACCTCGCGCGCTTTTGCGATCACGGCGGGGAGGCCCATGTCGGTCATTTCCTCGGCGTGGATGACGGTCATGCCGCTGTCGAAGGAGAATTCCCAGAGGTACTCGGCGCCGCCGCGAATGCCGATCTGAATCACGCGCGCGGGGTCGAGCACGCCGTCTAGAACGGCGAGGCGGAACGGTCCCCCATGATGAAACTTGGCGCCTTCGTATTCGCCGGCAGTATCGCAGTGGGCATCGATGTGCACCATGCCGAGTGATCGATCTCGCCCGAGTGCCTTCAGGATCGGCAGCGAAATCGAATGATCGCCGCCGACGGACAGTGGGATGACACCCGCGCGCGCAATCTCGCTGTAGAAAGCTTCGATGTCGGCGTGGCATTCATCGAGACTGAAGCGGCTCTTCATCGGCACGTCGCCGACGTCGGCCACCTTAAGATCGCCCATGGGCGCCACGCGCAACACATGCTCATAGGGCCCGATCCGCTCGACGTTGCGTACCGCACGGGGGCCTAGGCGCGCGCCCGCCCGGTTTGTCACGCCGAGGTCCATGGGCACGCCTATGAGCGCGACATCGAGGCCGGCGAAGTTCGTCGCTAGTGCATCGGGGGCAAAACCTGCGTCGAGCAGCGTCGCCGGATCGGCAAAGGGCCATTTCCGACGGTCGGGTGCGGCGAAGACGCGTGCCGAGACCGCGGCGAAGGCCGGGTCCTGGATGTCGCCACCCTTGGCGCCGGCATACCGGGCCCTCAAGGCGGCCAGCTTGTCCTTGTCCATGGACGAAATCTCCCGACGGCGTGAAGCGTTAGCGAGGATAGCCGACCTCGCGCCATAGTCCCAACTTCACGGCTTAGTGTGCGGCCTGAAATGCTTCGCACGACTTCGGCATTGACGTCACGGCCGTCGATCAGATTGAAGTGGGCAAACCACCGAGCAAACGGGAGAAGCGCTCATGACGGACCAGACCAAGAGCCCGGGTTTTGCAACGCTCGCCGTGCATGCCGGCGCGACGCCCGATCCTTCGACAGGGGCACGCGTCACGCCCATCTACCAGACGACCTCGTTCGTCTTCAATGATGCCGAGCACGCGGCCTCGCTGTTCGGACTGCAGGCGTTCGGCAACATCTATACGCGCATCGGGAACCCGACTCAGGCCGTGCTCGAGCAGCGCGTCGCCGCGCTCGAAGGCGGTACCGCGGCGCTTGCCGTCGCGTCGGGCCATGCCGCACAGTTCCTCACCTTCCACACGCTGCTCGAGCCGGGCGACGAGTTCGTCGCGGGGCGTCAGCTCTATGGCGGCTCGATCAACCAGTTCAATCACTCCTTCAAGAAATTCAACTGGAACGTCGTCTGGGCGGATTCGACCGATCCCGCGAGCTTCGAGAAGGCGATCACGCCGAAGACCAAGGCGCTGTTCGTCGAGAGCATCGCCAATCCCGGTGGCATCATCATCGACCTTCCCGCCATCGGTGCCATCGCGAAGAAGCACAGCATCCCGCTGATCGTCGACAACACTCTGGCGACGCCGTACCTGATCAAGCCCAGGGATCACGGGGCCGATATCATCGTGCATTCGATGACGAAGTTCCTGGGCGGCCATGGCAACTCGATCGGCGGCATTCTCGTCGACTGCGGCACCTTCGACTGGCTCAAGGCCGGTAATCGCTATCCGACGCTGACGGCACCGAATGCGAGCTACAACGGTATGGTACTCGGAGAGACGTTCGGCAACTTCGCCTTCGCGATCGCGGCCCGCGTCATGGGGCTGCGCGATATCGGGCCGGCCATCGCGCCGTTCAATGCCTTCCTCATCAACACGGGCATCGAGACGCTGCCTCTGCGTATGCGTCAACACGGTGCCAATGCGCAGGCGGCGGCCGAGTATCTCGCGAAGCATCCCAAGGTGGCGTGGGTGAATTACGCAGGCCTGCCCGAGAACAAGTATCACGCTCTCCAGAAGAAGCTCTCGCCGAACGGTGCCGGCGCGGTCTTCACGTTCGGTCTCAAGGGCGGTTATGAGGCGGGCGTCAAGTTCGTCGGTGCGCTCGAGCTCTTTTCGCATCTCGCCAACATCGGCGATGTCCGCAGCCTCGTCATTCATCCGGCTTCCACGACACACAGCCAGCTCACGCCCGAGCAGCGCGCGGCCGCGGGAGCCGGCGATGATGTCGTGCGTCTATCGGTCGGCATCGAGGACAAGGCTGATATCCTTGCCGACATCGAGAAGGCTCTGGCGGCGATCGGCTGAGGACGACAACTCGCCGACCAGCGACGTCGAGGTGCCCATGGACCCCAGACTGCCGATCCGCAGCCTCGACTACACCGTGATATTCGCGCGTCAGATGGCGAAGATGCGCGAATTTTATGAAGTGACGATGGGCTTACCGCTCCATCGCGAGCTCTCGCAGCGGTGGGTGGAGTTCCGGATAGGCTCGAATATTCTCGCACTTACCGTGCGAGGCGGGCGCTTCGACGATCCGGCGCCTCCCGTTGGCGCGCTTTCGCTGCAACTCGCTTTTCGGGTTGCGCCGCAGGAAGTTGACCTGTGCGCGGCAACGCTCGCCGAACGCGGCGTTGCGATTGTTTCCCCGCCGACCGATCAGCCCTTTGGACATCGGACGCTGTTTTTCCGCGACCCCGATGGCAACGTCCTCGAAATCTACGCCGAGATATTTCCCAAAACAGATGAGCCGTAGGTGCCGCTTAGATGTACCCTTGAGCATAAGCTTGCGGAATGGCTGCGAATCACTCAGCGTTTATAGCTCGCTGGCCGGCATTCTGCCGGCTGGTTTCGAGTCTATGGAGTTCCATGCGCTAGATGAGCATGGTGAGTGACACCGCCCGCGCGATGATCGGGTGGAGAATTGCCAGGCCAAAGCTCTTCGTGGCGCTTGGCCTTGCTCTTACTCTCGGCGCCTGTGCGCGCGAGGAAGGGCGGTCCGCAAACTGGCGCACGACGAATGAGCCCCCACCCGCATCATTGAATCTTGCTCCGCAAGAGCCGGCGTCGGTACCGCCCTCCCCGAAGGCGCCCTCCATGCAGGTGCTGCCGCCATCGCCGTCATCACAGATTCCGACCGAACGCAGCCCCTGCCTGACGAAATGGGGATCGCCGCGTCTCGACGCGCCGCCCGAATGCGAGGGAAGAGGTCCGCGCGCTCTCCCGGGGCAGGGCATCTACAAGATCGGCAAACCCTATACGGTCGCGGGGCGGACTTACGTGCCGGCCGAGGATCCGAACTACGAGGAGACCGGGATCGCCTCCTGGTACGGTGACGGCTTCCATGGCAAGGCCACGGCCAACGGTGAAGTCTATGACATGCATCGGCTGACGGCGGCCCACCGCACGCTCCCGATGCCGTCCTATGCCTACGTTCACAACCCGGCCAACGGGCGCACGATCATGGTGCGGATCAACAATCGCGGTCCCTTCAAGGACAATAGGATCATCGACCTATCCAGAGAGGCCGCCCGCCTGCTCGACTTCAAGGGACGTGGGCTCATCGAGGTGCGCGTCAGCTATGCCGGACGGGCGCCGCTCGACGGCCGCGACCACGCCGAACGCGCCTTCCTCGAGCGTCAACCGTGGTATCGTCAGACGGTTACGCTCGGCGATTGAGATTGCTGTCTACGACTAAGGTCGCAGATCTCACATGACCGATAAGTAACCTTCCGGCCTACCGGTTTTGCTTGCGCAGCTTTTTTTCTCTGACAATCATGTGCCGCGCGTCGGGGGTGATAGGAGGCGAAGCGAGCGATGATCGGTCTGGTCATCATTACGCACGCAGGGCTGGCGACTGAATTCAAGGCCGCGCTCGAGCATGTTGTCGGGCCGCAGGATCAGCTCGAAACTTTGTCGATCGGTCCCGATGATGACATCGAGCGACGACGGCAACAGCTGATCGAAGCCGTGCAACGCGCCGACCGTGGCGCGGGCGTCGTCGTTCTGACGGATATGTTCGGCGGCACGCCATCGAACCTCGCCATCTCCGTGATGGAGGCGACCGGCGCCGAGGTGATCGCCGGCGTCAACCTGCCGATGCTGATCAAGCTCGCCGGCGTACGCAAGGACCGCCCGCTCGTCGAAGCGGTAGATCTGGCCAAGGAGGCCGGGCGCAAGTACATTTCCGTTGCCAGCCAAGTGCTCTCGGGCACGACCTGACGTGGCAACCGTGCCCTCCGCGACGAGCCAGCCGACTTGAGCAGACCTGAGATCCAGCGCGCGGAAGTGATGATCCGCAACAAGAAGGGTCTGCACGCGCGGGCCTCGGCCAAGTTCGTCACGTGCGCTGAGGGTTTTTCGGCCAAGGTCAGCGTGTCGCGCGATGGACAGACCGTGGGTGGCACCTCGATCATGGGGCTGCTGACGCTGGCAGCGAGCCAGGGTACGACGATTACGATCTTCGTCGAAGGCGCGGAGGCGCGCGAAGCACTGATTGCCCTCGTGGCACTGGTCAGGGATGGCTTCGGCGAAGAGACTTGAGACAACGCAGCCGGCCACGCGCGAGGCGACGAACGAGTTCGCCGGCGATAGCGTGACATGCCGTGGAACGAACGTCGGTAGCGCTCCGTTCAAGTACTGAGAGCGCCAAATTGACAGGCAGGTGCGGGAGAATGCGGCAGCGTGTCCTGAAATCGCCGTTTCTGTCACTCTCCGGACACAGAAGACTTGAAAGCAACCGCGCTGTTGGAAACAGCGGCCCGGGCCCGCAGAATCGGGCACGATACACATTACGAATTTGCAACTGGCAATACGTCGGTACGGGATGCATTTTGAACCGATGAAATGGCATCGGGCGTTTGTTGGTCCGGCGAGTACTGGGGAAAGCCGAGTGCTGAGCCAGTGCGATGTCGGCACCTGCATATGATCGGGCAGGCCATTGTCTTAGTTCCTTTTTGCGCAAGTGGGCCGGAGCGCCCAAATGGGCGCCATGGCGGGGCATTGAGGGGCCGTGGCATAGACGACGCTTGTATCGTTGCTGCGATGCGGTATCGTTATGTTGCGACGCGAGAAAGAGAATGTGACGCAGGGGTGCGGTTGAACTGCCGCACAAACCGACGAAATACTCAAGGCAAAGACGAGCAGTCGCCCACGGGACGGCAAAATGGCTCATACTTGGCTTTGGCGATGAAATTGCCCGATCTGAGTGCCGCGTTCGGAAACGACGGATCAGAGATCGGGTTCCCGTTGGGCTCTAACACACCGTAGGGCAGAACAATGGCGACGCGCAGCGAGATCTTCGACCTCTATGCTCAGAGCTACGACCGCCAGAAGCAGGTCGTGATCCCTCTGAGAGACTATCTCGAGGGGTGCCGCAAGGATCCCTCGATGTACGCCACGGCGGCCGAGCGCATGCTCAAAGCTATCGGCGAGCCGCAGATGGTCAATACCGCGGACGATGCGCGCCTTGGCCGAATCTTCATGAACCGGACGATGAAGGTTTATCCGGCCTTCAGCGATTTCTACGGCCTCGAGGATACGATCGAGCGCATCGTCGGTTACTTCCGACACGCGGCGCAGGGCCTCGAAGAGAGAAAGCAGATCCTCTACCTGCTCGGGCCGGTCGGCGGCGGCAAGTCCTCGCTCGCCGAGCGCCTCAAGGATCTGATGGAAGCCTGCCCGATCTACGTGCTCAAGGCCGGCAATGAAATCAGCCCGGTCTTTGAGAGCCCGCTCGGTCTCTTCGATCCCAAGACCATGGGCCCGCATCTCGAAGAGAAGTACGGTATTCCCGCGCGCTTGCTCGGCGGCTTCATCTCGCCATGGGCTGTGAAGCGCCTGGACGAGTTCGGCGGCGACATCTCGAAGTTCACCGTCGTCAAGCTCTATCCCTCGAAGCTGCGCCAGATCTGCATTGCCAAGACCGAGCCCGGCGACGAGAACAATCAGGACATCTCGGCTCTCGTCGGCAAGGTCGACATCCGCAAGCTCGAGCACTTCGGCCAGAACGACGCCGATGCCTACTCCTACTCGGGCGGTCTCAACCGCACGACGCAGGGTCTTCTCGAGTTCGTTGAGATGTTCAAGGCGCCGCTGAAGATGCTGCATCCGCTGCTGACGGCGACGCAGGATCGCACGTATGTCGGCACCGAGAACGTCGGCGCGATGCCGTACCAGGGCATCATCATCGCGCACTCGAACGAGAGCGAGTGGCAGAGCTTCCGTGCCAACCGCACGAACGAGGCCTTCCTCGATCGTATCTGCGTGATCACGGTGCCGTACTGTCTGCGCGTCACCGAGGAAAAGAAGATCTACGACAAGCTGCTCCAGGCGAGCGAGCTCGCCGAGGCGTCATGCGCTCCCGGCACGCTCGAGATGCTTGCGCAGTTCTCGGTCCTGACCCGTCTCAAGGAGCACGAGAATTCGCAGCTCTTCTCGAAGATGCGCATCTATGACGGTGAGAACCTCAAGGATACCGACCCGCACGCGCGCACCATGCAGGAGTATCGCGATGCGGCTGGCGTCACCGAGGGGATGGACGGCGCCTCGACGCGGTTCGCCTACAAGATCCTGTCGGAGACCTTCAACTTTGACAGCCACGAGATCAGCGCTGATCCCGTGCATCTGATGTACGTCCTCGAGCAGTCCATCAAGCGCGAGCAGATGCCCGAGGAGGCCGAGACGCGCTATCTGGAGTTCATCAAGGAGGAACTCTCGCCGCGCTACGCGGAGTTCATCGGCAACGAGATCCAGAAAGCTTATCTCGAGTCGTACAACGACTACGGCCAGAACCTGTTCGACCGCTACGTCGCGTACGCCGACTCGTGGATCGAGGATCACGACTTCAAGGACTCGGACACCGGCCAGCTCATGAGCCGCGAGTTGCTCGATCAGGAACTGTCCAAGATCGAGAAGCCGGCTGGCATCGCCAACCCGAAGGACTTCCGCTACGAGGTCGTCAAGTTCTCGCTCCGCGCGCGGGCGCGCAACGGCGGCAAGAACCCGGATTGGACGAGCTACGAGAAGATCCGGGATGTCATCGAGCGTCGCATGTTCAGTCAGGTCGAGGATCTGCTTCCTGTCATCAGCTTTGGTGCCAAGAAGGACAGCCACGCCGAGAAGAAGCACCACGAATTCGTCGACCGCATGGTTGCACGCGGCTACACACCGCGTCAGGTCCGCCGGCTCGTCGAATGGTACATGCGGGTGAAGAAGTCGAGCTGACCCCGCTAGTGGCCCTATTCCGAAGTTCGCCTGACCTTGATGCTGGCGCCCGAGCGAACTTCGGAATCGAAAGGACACTAGAGTCGTAGTCTTGCTAGTGTGATTCAGATCGAGAAATTCGCTGAGTACCGTGCCGCATTGTCTGGCGACTTTCTCGATCATCACACTTGGGCTTGGGGGCCGTGAATGAACATTATCGATCGTCGGCTCAACCCGAAATCGAAGAGCCTAGGGAACCGGCAGCGCTTTGTTCGCCGGGCCAAGGCTGACATTCGCGAAGCCGTCAAGGACGCGCTCAAGAAGCGCAAGGTCTCCGAGGTCGAAGGTTCGGAGAGAATCACCATTCGCTCGAAGAGCGTGCGCGAGCCCTCGTTCTCACACAGCCGCGACAGCGGCTCGCGCGATATGATCCTGCCGGGCAACAAGGACTACAAGGTCGGCGACCTGATCCCGAAGCCGCAAGGTGGCGGCGGGGGCGGCGGTGGTGGACAGGCGAGCGCCGATGGCGAGGGGCAGGACGATTTCGTCTTCACGCTCTCGAAGGACGAGTTCCTCGATCTGTTCTTCGAGGATCTGAAGCTGCCGAACCTCATCAAGACGCGCATCAAGGACTTGAAGTCGCCGGTGCCGCAGCGCGCGGGTTACACGACGGACGGTCCGCCGGCGAAGCTCAATCGCGTGCGCACCATGCGCCGCTCGCTCGCGCGCCGCATCGCGCTGCGTCGGCCGAAGGATGCTGACGTCCTCGAGCTTGAGCGTTTGCTCGCAGAGGCCGAGACGGACGTTCCGCGCGATGAGATCAATATTGCGGAGCTGCGTGCGCGCCTCGACAAGATGCTGCGGCTACGGCGCACGATCGCCTACGTCGATCCGATCGACCTCCAGTACAACCGCACCGAGCGCGTGCCGAAGCCTGCGACGCAGGCCGTCATGTTCTGCCTCATGGACGCATCGGCCTCCATGACCGAGCCGCTGAAGGATTTGGCCAAGCGCTTCTTCATGCTGCTCCACCTCTTCCTCTCGCGGCACTATCGCGAGGTCGATGTCGTCTTCGTGCGCCATACGAGCACCGCGAGTGAGGTTGACGAGGAGACATTCTTCCGCGGTGTCGAGACCGGCGGCACTGTCATCTCGACGGCGCTCGAGGAGATGGACCGCATCGTGCGCGACCGCTACTCGCCCGAGGACTGGAACATCTATGCCGCCCAGGCCTCCGACGGCGACAATATTCCCGACGACATGGGCCGCTGCCTAAATCTCGTCGAGAACCATCTGCTGCCGGCCAGTCAGTACTTTGCCTACATCGAGGTCAGCGAGCAGATCGGCTTCGGTGACACGATCGTGTGGGACGGCTACAAGGAGATCGCGGAGCGCAACAAGCACTTTGCTATGCGTCGCGTGACGAGCCCGGCGGAGATCTTCCCGGTCTTCCACGAGCTGTTCTCTGCCTCTGCAGGTGCCTGAGGAAGCCGCCGATGACCATGACGGACATTCCCCAGATTGGGCCCCAGACTGGCCCCAAGACCGCGCTCAAGGCGTCGAAGCCGCTCTTCGATGGGCCCGAGTGGAACTTTGATCTCATCAACGAGGCTTATGACGCCATCGCCGAGATCGGCCTCGGCGAGATGGGTCTCGACATCTACCGGAACCAGATCGAGGTGATCACCGCCGAGCAGATGCTCGATGCTTATTCCTCGATCGGCATGCCGGTCATGTACCGGCACTGGTCGTTCGGCAAGCGCTTCGCCCACGACGAGATGTTCTATCGCAAGGGCGCACGTTCACTCGCCTTCGAGATCGTGATCAACTCCGACCCCTGCATCAACTACATCATGGAGGAGAACTCCATGACCATGCAGTGCCTCGTGCTCGCGCACGCGGCCATGGGGCATAACCACTTCTTCAAGAACAACTACCTGTTCAAGCAGTGGACGCAGGCGGACGCGATCCTCGAGTACCTCGCCTTCGCGAAGAAGTTCGTCTCCGACTGCGAGGAGCGTTTCGGCGTTCCCGCCGTCGAGGCCGTGATCGACGCCGCGCACGCGCTCATGAACCAGGGTGTGAGCCGCAATGCAGCGCCGCGCCGCCGCTTCGATCCGGCGAAAGCGCGTGAGCGCGAGATCAAGCGCCGCGAGTACGAAACTGAAATCTACAACGAGCTGTGGCGCACGCTGCCGCAGTCCAAGCCCGAGGCCAAGGCCGAGGAGGTCGTCACCGATCCCTCACCGCCGATCGTGCCCGAGGAGAACCTTCTCTACTTCCTCGAGAAGCATGCGCCGAAGCTTCCGGCCTGGAAGCGCGAAATCCTGCGCATCGTGCGCGTGCTCTCCACGTACTTCTATCCGCAGCGCCAGACCAAGGTCATGAACGAGGGTTGCGCGACCTTCGTGCACTACGAGATCATGAACCGCTTGTACGAGAAGGGTCTCGTCACCGACGGGTCCATGCTCGAGTTCATGCACATGCACTCGGCCGTGGTCTTTCAGCCGGGCTTCTCGGATCGCGGTTTCTCGGGCTTCAATCCTTACGCGCTCGGCTTCGCCATGATGCGCGATATCAAGCGCATCTGCCTCGAGCCGACCGACGAAGACCGCCAGTGGTTCCCCGATTTCGCTGGCAACGGCCAGCCCATGGAGACGCTCAAGGACGCCTGGGCCAATTTCCGCGACGAAAGCTTCATCCATCAGTTCCTGAGCCCGAAGGTCATCCGCGACTTCCGCATCTTCCATATCCGCAACAAGTCGGAAGATCATGCGGTGCGCGTCGAGGCCATCCACGATGAAATGGGCTATCGCGATGTCCGTCGCCTGCTCGCGCGCCAATACGATGTCTCGCAGCAGGATCCGGATATCCAGGTGACCGATGCCGATCTCTCCGGCAGCCGCCGTCTCGTCCTCACGCATTTCGTCCGTGACGGCATTCTGCTCGATAAGGATGAGTGCGACCGCACGCTCATGCACGTCGCGCGCCTGTGGGGCTTCCGAGTGCGCCTCGTCGAGGTCGACAACATGACCGGCGCCAAGCTCCGCGAGCACGAGACACTGCCGCTGCCATAGCTGCCCTGCACCGGGCGACTTGGCCACGACACAAGCGTACGGCCCTGCTAGGTTTTGCGCTCGGCGTCTCTCGAGCGATCGCGCGGTTTTCCTGAATGTTCGATCTATTCGCTGTTCCCGCCACGCCGGGGCAGCTCGTTTTTCTCGTGATCTCGGCGCTGGTTGCGGGGTTGGCGCGTGGTTTTTCCGGATTCGGCGCGGCCATGATCTTCGTGCCTCTCGGCAGCGTCGTCGTCGGGCCGGCGATGGCGGCGCCCCTCCTGCTCGCCGTCGACTATGTGACGTCCATGGGCCTCATTCCGCGCGCCTTGCGATTGGCCGATCGGCCGAGCGTACTGATGACACTGATCGGTGCACTCGTCGGCATTCCGCTCGGCGTCCACCTCCTTGCCAGTTACGATCAGCTCATTATCCGCTGGGCTATCGTGATTTTGGTCGTACTGATGCTGGTGATGCTCATATCCGGCTGGCGCTATCCGGGGCGGCCGACCTCCGCGGCGGCTATTGCCGTCGGTGGGGTAGCTGGCGTGTTGACCGGTGTTACGCAAATGTCGGGACCACCGCTCGTCGCCTTCTGGCTCAGCGGCAACACGACCGTCGGCGTCGTGCGAGCGAACATCATCTTCTTCTACGCTGTCGCCACACTGGTTTCTGCAGCGAGCTACTACTGGTGGGGACTGCTTTCCATGGACATCGTGCGATATGCGGTGATCCTGGCTGTTCCCTATGGACTCGGCCTCTGGCTCGGTGCGCGGATGTTCGGCTTGGCCAGTGAACTGACGTTCCGCCGTGTCTGCTACGTCATGATTGCCGCTGCAGGGATCGTCAGTCTGCCTGTCCTGGATGGCGTGATCCGTTAGGATCGGGCATAAGGGCCCTTCAAATCATGCTGCTGAGAGACCTCACGTGAGCCGCCTGCGCGTCGTGTTCGATCTTGACGACACGCTCTACCCGGAGCGGCAGTTCGCGCTGTGCGGCTTCCGTGCGTGCGGCGAATGGGCAAAGGCGCAGTTCGGCGTCGATGGCGTCAGCGAAGAGATGACGCGTCTGCTCGACACTGGAATGCTCGGCAAGCTCTTTACGACGGTCTTGCAAACTCACATTCCGGGGCACGGTCCGGAGCATCTTCAGATCCTGAGAGAAGTCTATCGTGGCGCGGCAGCGGAGCTCACGCTGTTCGAGGATGGCGCCTGGGCGCTCGATCACTACGGCGGCAAAGGCCCTCTCGGGCTCATTACAGACGGCACGCACACCGTACAGCGCAAGAAAGTGACGGCACTCGCGCTCGAGCCGCGCTTTCACGAGATCGTCTACACCGATGCACTCGGCGACGATCGCGCCTATTTCAAACCGCATCCCATGGCCTTCGAGCGCGTCGCGGCCGCGATCGGTGCGCCTGGCGATCGCTACGTCTATGTCGGCGACAATCCCACGAAGGATTTCGTGGCGCCGAATGCCATGGGCTGGACGACCGTGCAGATCGTCCGCGACGGCGGCATCCACGATGTGACCAAGGTTGTCGATGGCGGCGCGGCCCAGCACCGGATCACGTCGCTCACCGAGCTGCCGAGCATCCTCGGCATCTGAAATATCAACAACCGGCTGGACTTGTGCGACCGCGCGTCGCCGCTTCCATTGACCTGGATCAATCCCTCCGCGTTCGACCTTTTCTAAGGTCACCCCCGGTTGGCCGTTCGTGCGCTCGTCGGCGTCGAGGCCATGGCTCGGGCATCCGGGGGATTTTTCGATGGCGGATACGAGAGAGGGCCTTGAGGCGTTCGGCGATGTGCTCGCGGTGCTGGCCGCCGCGCTCTTCGCACTCGTCGGAGCGGTCTGGTTCTTCGGGTCGAGCGACCCGGCCATGTCGTTTCACGGCCTGCTGATGCTGATCGGCTCCGTACTGGCCGGGATCTACGTTTTGAACACGGCCTTCCGCGAGAAGGCGGCGCGAGCCATCGGCAACTACGAGCCGCCCGAGGGGTACTTCGACGGCCCGATCAAGGTCGCGACGGTTGCCGCGGTCATCTGGGGCATTGCGGGCTTCCTCGTCGGCGTGGTCCTGGCCCTGCAGCTCGCCTATCCCGCGCTCAACTTCGACCTTCCCTGGATCAGCTTCGGCCGCCTGCGTCCGCTTCACACGAGCGCCGTCATCTTCGCCTTTGGCGGCAACGTGCTGATCGGTACGTCCTTCTATGTCGTGCAGCGCACATCTCATGCGCGCCTCGCCGGCCGCTGGTCACCATGGTTCGTCGTGTGGGGCTATCAGCTCTTCATCGCGATCGCTGGCACGGGCTACCTGCTCGGCATCACACAGGCCAAGGAGTACGCCGAGCCCGAGTGGTACGCCGACCTCTTCCTAACCATCATCTGGGTCACGTACCTGCTGGTCTTCCTCGGCACGCTCTGGCGCCGCAAGGAGCCGCACATCTACGTCGCGAACTGGTTCTATCTCGCCTTCATCGTGACCATCGCGATGCTGCATCTGGTGAACAACGCGGCGCTGCCGGTGAGCTTCACGAGCCCGTCCAGCGTCATTCTCTGGTCGGGTGTGCAGGATGCCATGACGCAGTGGTGGTACGGCCACAATGCCGTCGGCTTCTTCCTGACCGCCGGCTTCCTCGGCATCATGTACTACTTCATTCCGAAGCGCGTTGAGCGGCCCGTCTACTCCTACCGCCTCTCGATCGTGCACTTCTGGACGCTCATCTTCCTCTACATCTGGGCGGGCCCGCATCATCTCCACTACACCGCGCTGCCCGATTGGGCGCAGACGCTCGGCATGACCTTCTCCATCATGCTCTGGATGCCCTCCTGGGGCGGCATGATCAACGGCCTCATGACGCTCTCCGGCGCCTGGGACAAGCTCAGGACGGATGCCGTCGTGCGCCTGCTCGTCGTGTCCGTCGCCTTCTACGGCATGTCGACATTCGAGGGCCCGCTGATGAGCATCAAGGCGGTGAACTCGCTCTCGCACTACACGGACTGGACGATCGGACACGTGCACTCGGGTGCGCTCGGCTGGGTCGCCATGGTCTCGTTCGGCGCGATCTACTGCCTCGTGCCGTGGCTGTGGAACCGCAAGGGCCTCTACTCCATGCGGCTCGTCGAGTGGCACTTCTGGATCTCGACGCTCGGCATCCTGCTCTACATCACCGCCATGTGGGTGTCCGGCATCACGCAGGGACTGATGTGGCGCGCCTACGACAGCCTCGGCTTCCTCCAGTACTCCTTCATCGAGACCGTCGAAGCCATGCACCCGTACTACGTGATCCGTGCGATCGGCGGCATCCTCTTCCTGAGCGGCTCACTCATCATGGCCTACAACGTCTGGCGCACGATCCGCGGCGATGAACCTGTCGACATCGCCGAGCAGCCGCGCGTCGCGGCTGCACCCGGCCTCCGCGTCCAGCCGGCAGAGTGAGGGGGGGATCGCATCATGAAACACGAAGTCTTCGAAAAGAACTCGATCATCCTCCTCGTCGGCATTCTCGTCGTGGTGTCGATCGGCGGTCTCTTCCAGATCGCACCGCTCTTCTGGGTCGACAGCACCATCGAGAAAGTTAAGGGCATGCGTCCCTACACGCCGCTCGAGCAGGCGGGCCGCGACGTCTATGTCCGCGAGGGTTGCTACAATTGCCACAGCCAGATGGTGCGCACGCTTCGCGATGAGGTCGAGCGCTACGGCCACTACAGCCTCGCCGCCGAAAGCATGTACGACCATCCCTTCCAGTGGGGATCGAAGCGGACAGGACCGGACCTCGCGCGCGTGGGCGGCAAGTACTCCGATCAGTGGCATGTCGAGCACATGATCAATCCGCGTTCGGTAGTCCCTGAGAGCATCATGCCGAGCTACTCGTGGCTCATGTCGCGGCAGCTCGATCCGGCAACGGTCGAAGCGCGCCTGAAGACGCTGCGTGCGGTCGGCGTGCCCTATACCGAAGAGATGATCGCCAGCGTGCGCGCCGATATCGCCGCCCAGATCAATCCTGACAGCCGTCCGTCGCGCGAGCTGCTGAAGCGGTATCCCAAGGCGAAGGTCGCCAAGTTCGACGGCCGGCCGGGTGTTCCACCGACCGAGATGGATGCGCTCGTCGCCTATCTCCAGATCCTCGGCCAGCTCGTCGATTTCGCGACGTTCGATGCGGCCGGCCCGAACCTGCGGTAGGAGGTGACGACGATGACCTACGACACTGTCGCCACCTTCAGTCAGGTGGTCTCGCTTCTCATGTTCGTCGGGTTGTTCGCGGGTGTGGTCGTCTATGCGCTCTGGCCGGCAAATGGTCCGCGCTTCGAGGCGGCGCAGCGGCGCGCTCTTGATCTCGACGACAATCAGAAAGCCAAGCGGGGGCGGCCATGAGCGACAAGCGCGAAATTGACGACGTCACCGGCGTCGAGACGACGGGGCATGCCTGGGACGGCATCAAGGAGTTGAACAAGCCGCTGCCCAAGTGGTGGCTGATGACCTTTTACGCCTCGATCGTTTGGGCCATCGGCTACATGATCGTCTACCCGGCGTGGCCGACGCTCAACGGCTATACGAAGGGCGTCTGGGGCTACAGTCAGCGCGCGGCTGTTTCGAATGAGGTGCAGGGCGCAAAAGCGGCACAAGCGACTTTCCGCACTGCGCTCGAGAAGACGCCGCTTGCCGAGGTGAAAAACGATCCGGATCTGCTCCGCTTCGCCATGGTCGGCGGCGCGGCCGCGTTTGCGACGAACTGCGCGCCCTGCCATGGCCGCGGCGCGCAAGGCTTTGCCGGCTATCCGAACCTCAATGACGACGACTGGCTCTGGGGCGGCACGTTGCCCGAGATCGAGACGACCATACTCTATGGCATTCGCAGCGGCGACAAGCAGAGCCGCATCAGCGACATGCCGAAGTATGGCGTCGACGGCATTCTACAGACTTCCGAGATCGATGACGCGGCCGAGTTCGTGCTCTCGCTGACAAAGCGCGCGACCGACACCGCAGCCGTCGGGCGCGGCGCCAAGATCTTCGCCGATCAGTGCGCCTCGTGTCATGGCGCAGAGGGCAAGGGCAATCCCGAGCTCGGTGCGCCGAACCTCACCGACGACATCTGGCTTTTCGGGGGGCGGAAGGCGGACATCGTGCAGTCGATCTTCACCGGCCGCGGCGGCTCGATGCCTGCATGGCACGGCCGGCTCGACGCCGTGACACTCAAATCGCTGGGCATCTACGTGCACAGTCTCGGCGGCGGCAAGTAGCGTAGGCTCAGGAGCCGGTGTCATGTGCGGATGCGGGTGCGAGCTCGGTTTGGTGCTGGCGGTCTGCCGGGCCGCCGAAGTACGCGACGCTGAAGTGCAAGAGGCGCCGGCAGTGCGCGTCCTTCATTCGCGCTCGTTGGTCGAGCGCATCGCGATGATCTGGCTGGCGTGCATGTTCGGCAATGCGCCGATGCAACGCCTCAGCCGCGGGAGCGGACGGTGACAACGGTTCTCGATCGTCGGAATGTTCCGGGAGCCAAGCCGGGTGCGCGCACGGATTCGGTAGACGTCGAGGCACATGATGTTGCCGCCGTCAATCGTGCCGCGGACCGCCAGCTCTACGCAGCGCGCCAGAAGATCTATCCGCGCCTCGCGCACGGGCGCTTTCGCATGGTCAAGTGGATCGTGATGGCCGTCGCGCTCGCGATCTACTACGGCCTGCCGTGGTTGCGCTGGGATCGCGGGCCTGATCTCCCTGATCAGGCCGTGTTGCTCGACATGGCGCACAACCGCTTCTTTTTCTTCTTCCTCGAGATCTGGCCGCAGGAGTTCTACTTCGTCACGGGCCTGCTCGTGCTTGCCGCGCTCACGCTTTTCCTCGTGACCTCGATCGCGGGGCGCGTGTGGTGCGGCTATGCCTGTCCGCAGACCGTGTGGACGGACCTCATGGTGGCCGTCGAGCGGCTCTGGCAGGGCGACCGCAATGCGCGCATCCGCCTCGACAAGGAGCCATGGAGCATACGCAAGATCTTTCTCAAGGCGATGACCCACGTGTCGTGGCTGCTCATCGGTCTGGTGACCGGCGGTGCGCTCGTCTTCTATTTTCGCGATGCGCCGACGCTTGCGGCTGAGCTTGCAACCGGCACCGCGCCCGCAATCGCCTATCTCTTTCTCGGTATCTTTGCCGCGACGACCTACCTGCTCGGCGGCATCGCACGCGAGCAGGTCTGCATCTACATGTGCCCCTGGCCGCGCATCCAGGGCGCCATGACCGACAGTCACACGCTGCTCGTCAGCTACCGGACCGAGCGGGGCGAGCCGCGCGGGCCAGCCCGAAAAGGCGCAGATGGTCTCGTGGATTGGTCGACGCGCGGTGACTGTATCGACTGCAAGGCGTGCGTGGTCGTGTGCCCCACGGGCATCGACATCCGCGATGGCTCGCAGCTCGAATGCATCCAGTGCGCTCTCTGCATCGACGCCTGCAACGAGATCATGGACAAGATCAAGCGCCCGCGTGGCCTGATCGCCTATGACACCATCGCCAAGCGGGAGGCGAGCGCGCGCGGCATTACACATGAGCCCGTTCAGCTTCTGCGGCCGCGCACGCTTCTATACTTCGCGATGATCGCGCTGGTGGGCATCGTGATGCTCGTCGCGCTCTGGAATCGCACGACGCTCGAGCTGAACGTGCTGCACGACCGCAATCCACCCTTCGTGCGTTTGTCCGAAGGCGGCATTCGCAATGGCTTCACCGTGAAGATCCTCAACAAGCTGCACGAGCCGCGCACGTTCGCGCTTGCGCTCAAGGATCTCCCCGGCGCCGCACTGTCGATGGTCGGCGCCGAGCCGGGCAGTGCACTGCAGGTGACGGTCCCGACGAATACCCTGCGCGAGCTGCGGGTATTCGTGACGGTGCCGCGCGATGGCCTCGGACAGCTTCGCGATGCGTCGACGAACTTCGCTTTCGAGGTGCGCGACATCAGCTCGGGACAGACGACGCGTCGTGGGACTTTGTTCCAGGCGCCGGAACATGGAGAGCGGCCATGAATACAGTACGGCCAGAGAACGTGGAGGGTCTCAAGGGACGTCACGTGCTGATGGCGTTCCTCGGCTTCTTCCTCGTCGTTTTCGCGGTCAACGGCGTGTTCCTCTATTCCGCGATCTCGACCTACACCGGCATCGTCTCCGTAGAGCCCTACCGGAAGGGGCTCAACTATAATCAGCGCATTGCCGCGGACGAGGCGCAGAAGGCACAGGGTTGGGAGGACGCGCTGGAGGTCACGCGCGGCGGGCAGGTGACCTTGCGCCTGACGAACCGTCTCGGGGCGCCGGTCGAGGGACAGAGCATCACCGGCACGTTCGGTCGTCCTTCGACGGCGCAGCATGATGAGAAACTCGCGCTCATCGAGGAGCAGCCCGGCATATACACCGCCCGGATTGCGCCGCCGGAGTCCGGCGCCTGGGTTGTTGCGATCGAAGCGCGCTCTCTGGCGGCGCCGAGTGAGATCACCTATCAGCTACGGAAGCGGCTATGGCTGAAACCCTGACTGCCACGACAGTCCGCGAGCTTGCCGGCGAGGCTGTGTCCAGCGATACGCGGGTGCTGACGCTGGTCGTCGAGGGCATGCATTGCGGCAATTGCATGCGAAAGGTCGAGCGTACGCTGCAGGCCGTGCCGGGTGTTGTCGCCGCGCGCGTGAACCTCTCGAATGGCCGCGCGCATGTGACGACGGCGTCCACTGGCGTGGAACTTGATACGCTCGTCGAAGCCCTGTGCGGTGTCGGCTTCAAGTCTTATGAGCTCGTCGAGGGAACTGTACCGGCCCATGCCGCGCACGATGCCGCCTATCTGCGCCGTCTCGGAGTCGCGGGGTTTGCAGCGTCGAACATCATGCTCATGTCGGTTGCCGTATGGGCCGGCATTGCGGGCGACATGGATGCTTCCTTGAAGACGCTCTTCCACTGGCTCTCGGCGCTCGTTGCGATACCGGCCGTCGCCTATGCGGGCCAGCCCTTCTTCCAGTCGGCAGCACGCGCACTGCGCGCGCGCCAGCTCAACATGGACGTGCCGATCTCGCTTGGCGTGACGCTCGCGACGGGCATGAGCCTCTATCAGACCATGCGCGGCAGCGATCAGGTCTACTTCGACGCCGCGGTAAGCCTGCTCTTTTTCCTGCTGATCGGCCGCTATCTCGACATGGCCATGCGCTCGCGCGCATCGAGCGCGGCGCAGAACCTCCTCGGGCTGCGCGCCGCGGCAGCGACTGTCGTGCTTCCGGATGGGACGACGCAGCGGCTGCCGACGCGCGATGTGGTGCCAGGCATGCGCATTCTCGTCGCGGCAGGTGAGCGCATTCCGGTTGATGCGCGCGTCCGATCGGGTACGGCCGACGTGGACGAGAGCCTCATCACCGGCGAGAGCCGTCCGCGTCATGTCGAGGTCGGCGATACGGTCTACTCGGGCACGATCAGCGTGACGGGTACACTCGAGACGGAGGCGCTTGCCCGCGAGGAAAACACGCTCCTTGCGGACATCTCGCGACTAATGGGAGCCGCCGAGCAGGCGCGGGGGCGCTACGTGCGGCTCGCCGATCGCGCGGCGCAGCTCTACGCTCCGGCCGTGCATCTGCTCGGGCTTGGCACGTTCATCGGCTGGATGCTGCTCGGTCATGGCTGGGAGCCGGCACTGACGGCTGCCGTTGCCGTGCTGATCATCACTTGCCCGTGTGCGCTGGCGCTCGCGGTGCCGGCCGTGCAGGTCGCGGCGAGCGGCCGGCTCTTCCGCTCCGGTATCATCCTCAAGGCGGCGGACGGTCTCGAGCGCATGGCCGAGGTCGATACGATCATTTTCGACAAGACGGGCACGCTGACGCTCGGCGAGCCGCGCCTCGAGAATGGAGCCAATATCGACGACGCCACTCTCGGTCGCGCGGCCGGCCTCGCTATAGCGAGCCGGCATCCGTACGCACGCGCGGTCGTGGCGGCGGCGAAGGCCCGCGGCCTTGCCGCGGCGCCTGTGCCGGACGTGGCGGAGGTCGCGGGGGCGGGCCTCCGTCACGTCGGCATTGCGGGAGAGGCGCGGCTCGGGTCGGCCAGCTTCTGCGGCGTGAGTGAGAGCATTGCCGACAGCGGCTCCACGCTCTGGCTGCACACGCCGGATGGCCGCGCGACGGCGTTCCATTTCACGGATCCGCTACGCGAAGATGCAGCCAGCGTAGTCATCAGGCTCAGCAACGCCGGCTTCCACGTCGAAATCCTCTCTGGTGATGGGCGCGCTGCAGTCGCCGAGGCTGCCGGTGCCGCCGGCGCGGCCATCTGGCACGCTGGCCTCAAACCCGCCGACAAGATCGCGCGGATCGATCAGCTCAAGGCTGAAGGCCGCAAGGTGCTCATGGTCGGTGATGGCCTCAATGATGCGCCCGCACTTGCGGCCGGCCATGCTTCCCTGTCGCCGGCAACTGCTGTCGATATCAGCCAGACGGCGGCCGATGCCGTCTTCCAGGGCGAGCGCCTTGCGCCGGTTATCGACGTACTGCTCGTGGCCCACGGCGCGCGCCGCCGCGCGCTCGAGAACTTCGGCATCGCGATCGGCTACAACTTCATCTTCGTGCCACTCGCCGTGATCGGACTCGCGACGCCGCTGATCGCCGCGATCGCGATGTCGGCGTCGTCGATCGCGGTGACGGCGAACGCGCTGCGCCTCTCGCGCCAGCACCTTGGGAGGTTGGCATGACGGCCCTCGCCTGGACGATCCCGATTGCGCTCTTTCTCGGCGGCCTCGGTCTTGCGGGCTTCCTGTGGTCGTTGAAGACCGGCCAATACGAAGATCTCGACGGCGCATCATGGCGTGCCCTCGACGATGAGCCGCCGGAGAGGCGTAGCTAGGCTTTCACGCCGAAGGACGCATCGAGCGTCTCGAAGAGGCGCACGAGCAGCTTCGTGCGCGGCACGAGGCACGACACGAGCAGGTATTCCTGATGCGTGTGCGGGCCGTCGCCGAGCACACCGAGACCATCGAGCGTCGGCACGCCAAGGGCGCCCGTGAAATTCCCGTCGCTGCCGCCGCCGGCCACGCGCTCGCCCTTCACCTCGAAGCCGATCTCGCGCGCCAGCGCGGCGGTGTGGTCGTAAAGCCGTTGGATCGCCGGTGATTTCACAAACGATGGTCGATACAAGCCCGGCGTGACTTCGAGTTTTACCTCGGGATCATGGCTCTTCAGCGCGAGCAGCTTTGCGCGCACCTCGGCCTCATGCTCAGGGAGCGGCACGAGGCAATAGACGATCGCCGTGCAAGAGAGCGGCACCATGTTCTCGTGCGTGCCGCCCTCGATGACTCCGACGTTGAGCGTGACATTGCGCTCGTAGTCCGTCATGGCCTCGATGGCGAGAACCTGACGCGCCATTTCCCGGATCGCGCTGCGGCCATTTGCATGATAGGCGCCGGCGTGCGCGGGAATGCCTGTGGTCTTGAGGTGATAGCGCGCAATGCCATGCCGCGCGATCGTGATGCGGCCGAAGTCGCCGGAGGGTTCCACGACGAGCACGACAGCGTGCTTCCTGGCCTCAGCCTCGATGGTGGGCCGCGAAAATGGACTTCCGATCTCCTCGTCGGGTATCATCATGACCGTCACGGGAAGATGCGGGCGGCGGCCAGTCGCGTGTAGATGCGCGAGCGCTGAGAACGCGATCGAGTTCCCGCCCTTCATGTCGTAGATGCCGGGGCCGTACGCGCGATCGCCCTCGACGCGCATAGGCAGCGGGCCGGCGAGCGTGCCAGCAGGGTGCACTGTATCCATGTGCCCGAGCAGCAGGATGCCCGGACCGTTCGCTGTTCCCGGTACGCGACCGATCAGGATGTCGCCGATGCCGTTCTCGCCGGGAATGCGCTCTATGCCGGCACCGATGTCGCGCAGCAATCCTTCCGCGTGAGCTGCAACTCGATTGACCGCATCCGCGTCCTGGGTCGGGCTCTCGATCGCGACCCAGGCATTGACGGCGGAGAGCAAAGCTTCGGGCGTGAGGTCGCGCATGAACGAGGGGCTTTCAGGTGGATGGGCTTGGGCCGGTTGTCGCAGCATAGTGTCTTCGCGCGCGTCGCCAATCACGGCCTCGACCGGCGGGCATTCCGTCGCAGTCGGCCTCGTGCGCCGAAGAATACGGCGAGATGCCGATTATTCGATCTCGACGGCCAAGGCCAACTGGCTTTCTTGAGAGGGAGCGGATTGGGAAGGTCGCGCGGCAGGGACCATGGCACCACTGCTTCCATATCGGTTTGCGCCCTATGCCTACGGCATTCTGCAGGCAGCACTCACGACTGCGGTAGCGACAGCCATTGCGGTGTTTCCGGTTGTCCAATCGGCAGCTGAGTTCGTCGAGCGCTGGATGGTCGCCTGGTTCCTCGCGTGGCTGACCATGGTGCCGGTCGTTCTGCTGGCCGCGCCGTACATCCACCGCGCGGTCATGCGGCTCTTCGAGGATGAGAAGTCCGGCCGCTGAAGCGGCTCAGCTCGCCGCTTCGCGCTCAGCCGCTTTCTCTTCGGCGCGCCCGCGCTCGATCTCGCGGGCGAGCGCGAACAGTGCTTCCTTCATGCCCTGGCCGGAGACCGCGGAGATGAGCAGCGGCTTCTTGCGCGCTGCCCGCTGAAGCTGCGCAGCCTTTTCGGCGATCACATCCTCGGTGAGTGCGTCGCACTTGGTGAGCGCAACCAGCTCCTTCTTGCGCGCGAGCCCGCCGCCGTAAGCCTTTAGCTCCGCGCGCACGGTCTTGTAGGAGTCGGCCACATCCTCCGCCGTTGCATCGACCAGATGGAGCAGCGCGCGGCAGCGCTCGACATGGCCGAGAAAGCGTGTGCCGAGGCCCGCGCCCTCGTGAGCGCCCTCGATAAGGCCCGGGATGTCGGCGAGCACGAAGTCGACCTCGCCCGCGCGCACGACGCCGAGGTTCGGGTGCAGCGTCGTGAAGGGATAGTCGGCGATCTTGGGCTTGGCGCGAGAGACCGTCGCGAGGAAGGTCGACTTTCCCGCATTCGGCAAGCCGACGAGACCCGCGTCGGCGATCAGCTTCAGCCGCAGCCACAGCGTCAGCTCCTCGCCGGGCTGACCGGGATTGGCGTGTCGCGGGGACTGGTTCGTCGATGACTTGAAATAGGCATTGCCGAAGCCGCCATTGCCGCCGCGGGCAATGCGCACGCGCTGGCCCGCCTCGGTCATGTCGGCGAGCAACGTCTCATTGTCCTCGGCCAGAATCTCTGTGCCGGGCGGTACCTTGATGATGCAGTCGTCGCCGCTCGGGCCGGTGCGATTGCGGCCCATGCCGGGAATGCCGTTCTTGGCCTTGAAATGCTGCTGGTAGCGGAAGTCGATCAGCGTGTTCAGGTTCTCGACGCACTCCGCCCACACGTCGCCGCCCTTGCCGCCGTCACCGCCGTCCGGGCCGCCGTACTCGATGAACTTCTCGCGCCGAAAGCTGACGCAGCCCGCCCCGCCATTGCCGGAGCTGACATAGATTTTGGCCTGGTCGAGGAACTTCATTGGTTGTCGCTTCCGCGGTGCGGCCGCCCGGGCCGCGCTGAGCGCTTCTGGTAGCTGCTGGGTGAGCGATTGTCACCTTCAGCATGGCAGGCATATGGGGTGGACCCGCCATCCGCCTGGACCGCGCCCGCCGCTCGTGGCAATGACAGACACCGAACAGGGAGCACGACCGGCGGCTGGTTAACGCCGTTTCCGAGCCCGCCAAGCGTATATGGGGAGAGATCGCACAATGGCCAAAGCCACCGAGAAAGCCGGCAAGAAACCGAATGCCTACAAGATCGCCGTCATTCCTGGCGACGGCATCGGCAACGAGGTCGTGCCGGAGGGCATCAAGGTGCTCGAGGCCGTGGCGCGCAAGTTCGACATCGCCTTCGAGTGGGACCACTTCGACTGGTCCTGCGAAGTCTTCAAGAAGACCGGCAAGATGATGCCGGACGATGGTCTCGATCGCATCCGCAACCATGACGCCATCTTCCTCGGTGCGGTCGGATTTCCCGGCGTTCCCGATCACGTCTCGCTCTGGGGCCTGCTGATCCCGATCCGCCGCAACTTCCAGCAGTACATCAACCTGCGCCCCGTGCGCCTTTTCGAGGGCCTCAAGGGACCGCTCGCGGACCGCAAGCCCGGCGACATCGACTACTTCATCGTGCGCGAGAACAACGAGGGCGAGTATTCCTCGGTCGGGGGTCGCATGTACGAGGGCAGCGACTACGAGATGGCCGTGCAGCAGGCGATCTTCACGAAGCGCGGCTGCGATCGCGTCATGCGTTATGCCTTCGACCTCGCCGCGACGCGTCCACGCAATCACGTATCGAGCGCCACGAAATCCAACGGCATCTCGATCTCCATGCCCTACTGGGACGAGCGCTTCGCCGCCATCTCGAAGGAGTATCCGAAGGCCAAGACCGACCAGTACCACATCGACATTCTCACCGCGCATCTCGTGCGCAACCCGCACTGGTTCGACGTCATCGTCGGCTCGAACCTCTTCGGCGACATCCTCTCGGACCTTGGCCCTGCCACGACCGGCACCATCGCCATCGCGCCCGGCGGCAACATCAATCCAGAGAAGGAATTCCCGTCCATGTTCGAGCCCGTGCACGGCTCGGCACCGGACATCGCCGGACAGGGCATCTCGAACCCGATCGGCCAGATCTGGTCGGGTGCCATGATGCTCGAGCATCTCGGCCACAAGGATGCCGCCGACGCCATTGTCACGGCCATCGAGAAGCTGCTCAAGGATACGGACGTGCGCACCCGCGACATGGGCGGCAAGGCCATGTGCACCGAGCTCGGCAACGCGATTGTAGAGCTGATCAAGTAGGTTACGCCTGCATTCGCGGGCGTGTCCAACGGCGTACGCCCGCCACGATCCACCGCTGATTTACCACCCCCGATTGCCGCGCTTGCAAATCGCGGAAACAATGGCGCTCATGTGGCGTTAGGCACCTGAGCCCGTTCCCGGGAGGTCGTCATGGCGGTCCGTCGTCCCACACGTCAATTTGCTTGGTTGGCAGCCGTTCTCGCTGCGCCCACCTTGTTTCTCTCCCTGGCGACATTCGCGACACCGGCCGGCGCCCAGATCGTCGGCACCGATCCGCGCAACAGGAACTGCCAGACGCTTCTCGTCTGCAACTACGCGCGCGGCGGCGTCTATCGTGGCTGCCTCTCGTCGTACACCTGCCGCACGTGCCGCGCGGAGCCAGTCCGCTGCACGGCCTCGGATCTCGCCACCGGCCGCACGCGCTGCACGGAACTCGTCTGCACGTGGGGTGGCTGAATGGGGGGCGGCTGAATATTCAAAGGCGGGTGGGTTCGGGAGGGTGTCCCTCCCGATAGAGCGCGAGACTAGTCTCGCTCGCGCCTTTGGCGCGAACAGGGCTGCCGCCCTATGACCCGCGCGGGGGAACACCCCCACACCCCCGTCTTTTTATTGATTTGGAGATCGCCGCGAACGCTCGATGTCCCTTCTCCCCGTCCTTTACGGGGAGAAGGTTAGGATGAGGGGCAGCGGCAAACGCCGATATCAGCATAAGTGGCCGCCCCTCACCCTGGCCCTCTCCCCGCACGCGGGGAGAGGGGAATGTGAAAGCAAAAGGCGCGGAGCCAGAGGCTGCCGCGCCTTTCGGATATCTGCGGAGCCGCGGGGTGACCAGCGGCTCAGGGCTTACGCAGCCTGAATGTTCGCAACGGCGGTCTTGCCGGAGCGGCGATCCTTCTCGGTGTCGAACTGGACCTTCTGGCCCTCGGAGAGGGTGCGAAGACCAGCGCGCTCGAGCGCGGAGATGTGCACGAACACGTCGGTGCCACCATTATCCGGCGCGATGAACCCGTAGCCCTTCTGCTCATTGAAGAACTTCACTGTACCAGATTCCATGGCGATTTTCCTTCTAGCAAAGCCATGACCAATGCCGAACGCGCGCGCCTGCGCACGTGGGCACACTTGTCGAATTTTGGGAGGGTTCTGTGATCGCGCGCTCGATCACATCGTAGCGCAACGGCCCGGTCGTCCGGCCAAAGTCGATTACCATAGTTAGTCGCATCGGCGGCCGAAAGCAAGCCTTGTACTTGGGGTGACCTGCCGCGGACGGGATTTTGCGGGTTTTCCCCGACAAAAAAGGCGCGGAGCCGAAGCTGCCGCGCCTTTGGATTCTTAGTGCGGCCTACCGGCCGGCGCGCAGTCGCGCGCTCAGGAAGCGTGCCGCTGTCGCTGTGACCGCCGGCATACCGCCATGGAAGGAGACGATAGCACCCCTTCCCAGCAGCAGGCGGCAAGCAAATTAGCGCGAATAAAACTCGACGACCAGGTTCGGCTCCATGTGCACGGGATAGGGCACGTCGGAGAGCGCCGGCACGCGCGCGAGGCTCGCAGTGAACTTCGTGTGGTCGGCGCTGATATAATCCGGCACGTCGCGCTCGGCGCTCTTGACGCCTTCGAGGACGAGCGGGAGCTGGCGCGACTTCTCGCGGACTTCGATGGTGTCGCCGATCTTCACGCGGTAGCTCGGGATGGTCACGCGGCGGCCGTTCACCGTCACGTGGCCGTGGCTCACGAACTGGCGGGCGGCGAACACGGTCGGCACGAACTTGGCGCGATAGACAACGGCGTCGAGGCGGCGCTCGAGCAGGCCGATCAGGTGCTCGGAGGTCGAGCCCTTGAGGCGGGTAGCTTCCACGTAGAGGCGGTGGAACTGGCTCTCGGTGATCGAGCCGTAGTAGCCCTTGAGCTTCTGCTTGGCCTTGAGCTGCTGGCCGAAGTCGGAGAGCTTGCCGGCGCGGCGCTCGCCGTGCTGGCCGGGGCGCGAGTTGCGCTTGTTTAGGGGGCTCTTGGACCGGCCCCAGATGTTCTCCTGGAGGCGGCGGTCGATCTTGTGCTTGGCGCGGACGCGCTTAGTCATTGGTTCTGTTCCGTCTTTTGCTATTCACGGGATCTCGGGCTTTCTCCTCTGCGGGGTTACCCGCCGACAGATGCGCCTCATGTGGGTGCATCGCGAAAGCCAAAGCGCACGCGGCCCCGAAGGGCCCCGTGACGTGCGCGCTGTGTACAGGAGGGAGGGCGGGAGGTCAAGGTGGGTGGTCTACTTGCCCGCGCCCTTCCGCCGCGATGCTCATTGACTGATCTGCCGCGGTCGCTGCGGCAGATCGCGAGGCCCAGGTCTGATGACCGGAGATCTCGCCGCCGGTTGCCAGTTGCAGTATTCCTCAGGCGGGATACCCGGAGGAAAGCTGCCGTTCAAGAGGGACGACAACTGAGCGAGCTGGCGGCTGACCTCTTCAGCGTCGCGAGCTTGGCAAGCAAGAGACGCGAACTTTTGAACGTTCTGCCAATGAGGAAAGGCGCGCAGCTCATCCTGCATGGCTTGTCGCATTGGTTCCCACAGCGGGCCCTTCTTATCGATCTCCGCATATTTCAGCGGTCCGCCCTGAGTGTAGAGGTAGAGGCGTGCCAGAATGCCCGTCCCGTCGGTGGCGGTGGTGTTGCGCAGGGCTTCATCTAGCCAAGCGTAGTAGGCCTCAGGCGAGCCGCCCCACTGCGGCAGCAGGTAGTACGCGCCTATATAGTAGGGCGTGTAGTAGCGCGGATGCTTCGCGAGACCCTGCCTAAGTGTGGCCAGCAGATTGCCGTGGTCGCCATCGAGCAGAAATTCCGTCTTGGCCATCACAACCCAAAAATGCGGATCATGCTCAGCGACTTCTCGATGGGCACGCAGGTAGTCATTTGCCTCCATCAGAAGAGTGTTGAACTTTTCCCAATTCTCTTTGAAGACAGTGTCGGCAAACCCAGTTCCGCGTGCTTGCCCGGCACGCGTGAGCAAGATCTCGGCAGTGGCGATGTGCGGTGTGGCCGATCGCGGGGCGGCTTGCGTCCAGGCCTCGCGAGTTGCCTCCCACATCTTCACGGCGCTCTCAGCGTGAGGACCAGAAAAGGCTTGTGTAAAGCCCGCGTAGAAGGACGAGAGATACGTGAAACCGCTCGGCGAGCGGAGCGTCTTGGTGCCGTATTCCTTGGCCCACTCGTCGAGTTTGGAGAATTCCTGTTTCTGCCAAGCGAAATGCACCTGCGACTTCAAGTCGTCGAGTTTGCTCTCGTCATTCTCCTGTGCGGGTGCGGCTCGGGCACCTGGGCTTCCAACGATCACAGCGACCACTAGACCGGCGGCGGTTGCCAACTTGCAGATGTGCGCTCGGAAAGTACTGGCGAAGTCATTCATAGTGGACCCCTCTCTTGCTGCTCGGCAGCCCAGTTTCGGCATTCCTCGTAGAAGCGCGGAAGGCGCCAGAGCTTGAGCTCGATTGACGATGCAATTCTGCCGAAAGTGGCGTGCGTTTCGTCACGGTCGCCGGCAAGACAGGCGATGGCGGCGCGCGTATTCAGCAGCCATGACGCTGGATGCTGTTCGGTAAGCGTCTCCAAGCCACCGCGCAGGCGTTCCCACCTGACAGGCATGCGATGGAACAGTGCTGTGTGGAAATGGGCGTCAAAAAGATGCACGTACGCTCGCGCGTATATCGTCGAGTCGATTGTGCCGTCGTTGTAAGTTGCCAACGTGAGGACAAGTGTTTCGATATTGATCGGGTGCCAGCGCTCGCTCTCGACAAGATGCGTGAGTAAGAGCCGTTGCGGCTCGAAGTAGGTCGGCGATGCTGAGCGGGCGACTATAGCACGATCGAGCAAGGCTTCGAATGGCTCGCGATCGGCGATGGCTATGCGGAGGGAGAGCGCGTGCCAGTAAGCGGTGGTCTCCGGATGCTTCCCCGCGCGATCGATCAGTACGCGAGCATCTCGCCGCGCGCTCTGAGCGCGATTGAACCCCGCGGTTGTTCTGCGCTCGCCGGGGTAGTCGGCATCGTATCTATAGGCATGATGCAAGAGGTGCATCGCCTCGACGAGGTCAGGTAGCGACGAGCCTGGAAATGCAGTGCGCCAATTCTGCAGACGATGGGCAGTATTGGTTGCGATCGCGGGATGCTCGTATGGACCTGTCGCTATGATCATTTCGAGCGTATGGAACGCCAAATCGAATTCCGGCTCGCCAAGTGCCGTCGTTCGGACAGCCGGTGCAGCAAGAACCCGCTCTACGCCGCGAATATCGTTCGCGTACCAGGCTTTCCGGAGGGCGAGATCGATTGCTGCCCATTCGGGCGCTCGATGGAGGTCGTAGCGGGCCGAATTGAATTCGGCCGCAGACGGACTGAAGCCGTTCGCCGCTAACGTAAGAATGAAAAATAGCCGCCAGACGAAATACATGGGATGGCCCGCCAAATTGCCAATCGCATGTATCGCTTTCCATCTTTAGGAAGGCTTAAGGTCACTACCGACACTCGAGCCTAGGCCACTTTACGCATCACCTAGGTTAATGCTCCAATCCAACGCGCCCTGCACCTAACATTAGATCGGCCCTTCGACGTCCGGCAGCAACGACCGGACGCACCCTCCCGGAGAGAAACGATGCGCGACAATTGCAGCGGCGAACGCCCGTCCTTCGTGACGCATCTCGAATGCGCGGCGACCGGCGAGCACCACGAGGCAGACCAGCCGCAGGGACTGTCGCGCGCGGGTAAGCCCCTCTTCGTCCGCTATGACCTGCCGGCGCTGGCCCGCGCGCTGCCGCGCAGCGCGCTTGCCGAGCGGTCGCCCGACATGTGGCGGTACCGCGAGCTGCTGCCCGTACGCCAGGCCGCCAACATCGTGTCGCTCGGCGAGATGACGACACCGCTCATCAGCGCAGCCGAAAGTGCGCGCGCGTCGGGCGGTCGCGGCGATCTGCTGGTCAAGGACGAGGGACGGCTGCCGACGGGCTCGTTCAAGGCGCGGGGCCTCTGCGTCGCGGTGTCGAAGGCCAAGGAATTCGGCGTCAGCCGCATTGCCATGCCGACGGCGGGGAATGCGGGCGCGGCGCTCGCGGCCTACTGCAGCCGCGCCGGCATCGAGTCGATCGTCTTCTGCCCCGACGATGCGCCGGAGACGACGATCTCGGAGATCGCGCTGCAGGGCGCGCGCGTGTTCCGCGTCAACGGCAACATCACGGAGATCGGCCCGATCGTCGAGAACGGCAAGGAGGCGGGCGGCTGGTTCAGTCTCTCGACGCTCAAGGAGCCCTATCGGGTCGAGGGCAAGAAGACCATGGGGCTGGAGTTGGCCGAGCAGCTCGGTTGGGAAGTGCCGGACGTCATCTTCTACCCGACGGGCGGCGGCACCGGCCTGATCGGCATGTGGAAGGCGTTCGCGGAGATGGAGGCGATCGGTTGGATTGGCGCCAAGCGACCGCGGATGGTGGCGGTGCAGTCGGCGACGTGTGGGCCGATCGCGCGCGCCTTCGAGGCGGGGCGTGAGACCGCGGAGCCCGTGGTCGGCGGGCATACGAACGTGCCGGGCCTGCGCGTGCCGTGGACGATCGGCGATTTCATGATCCTGCGCGTGCTGAAGGAGAGCAACGGGTTCGCGATCACGATCGAGGATGACGAGGTCGAGCCGGCGCGGGCGGAGATGGCGGCGCGCGATGGCGTGCACTTGTGTCCGGAGGGCGCAGCGACGTTCGTCGCGTTCCGGAAGGCGCTTCGGCAGGGGCGTATCCGATCCGAGGATCGGGTCGTCCTGTTCAACTGCGCGTCCGGTCTCAAGTACGCCATGCCGCCCGTGGCGGCGCGGCTGGATCGCCTGCAGCCGATCGACTACGCGAGGCTGGTGGGGACATAACGGGCGACGTGCCCTTCCCCATCAGCCCACTGATCGCTAAGGTTGGAGCATTGTCCGCTAAGTGATCATCGCCCTGAATGCCCTCTCTCGCCGAGCGTATCGCGTTTGAACAGGCCCATATCCGCTGGGCCGCGGGCGATTTGGAAGGCTTCCTCGATCTCTTCACGGAGGACGTCCTCTACAACGTGAATGTGGATGGCCTCGCAGTGCCTTATGCCTCCAGCGCGCTCGGCAAGGAGGACGTCCGCCAGCGGCTGCAGCTTCTCATGCAGACTTTCACGGTCGACAGGTTCGAGCCCGAGATCATCGTGGACGAGGGTGGCAGTTGGCGCTCGGTCGTCATCGCTCACTATACGCACCGTAAAACGGGTGAGGTTTTAAAGGTACGCGTCCGCTTTCGCGTGTGGTTCAAAGACGGCTTGGTCTCGCGCATGGACGAGTACCACGACGCCGCTTATGTTGAGGCGTTCCAGCGGTTTGTCTTCCATCTGCAGAATGCCGCGAGCGGCAACTAGGCACATGAGGCGTTCGCCGTTGCGTTTGCTCCTCTCACCACTTCGGGGTAGATTAGCTGCACCGCAATATGGCTGTTTTCACGCATGCATACCTACCGCGACCGCACCGCCTTCTATCTCCTCAACGAGCGCTGGGCCAAAAGCGATCTTGAAGGCGTGATGGCGCTTTTCGCCGAAGAGGCACTTCACCTCATCAATGTCGACGGCGTGGCTGTGCCCTACGCCACAAGCACGTATGGCAAAGAGGATTTGCGCCAGCGCCTCCAGATCGTCCTCGACACTTTCTACATCGATAAGTTCGACATCGAGAGCTATGTGCACGAGCGGGAGTTCACGCGCTCGGTAGTCATGACGCACAAGACGCACAAGAGAACCGGCGAGCGTCTTTGTGAGCGGCTCCGCTTTCGCTACTGGTTCAAGGATGGTCTTATCGTGCGCACCGAGGAAAATCACGACGCACCATACATCGAGGCCTTCCAGCGCTTCGTCTGGCAATTGGAGCACGCGGCCCGTAGTGCGTGAGTTGTCTCGGCTGCGGCTTTCCGGGTATTAGTCATGTTATTTCGCGGTCATTGCTGACTGCATGTCTCCGCCATACCGTCCATTTGCTATTAACCGTCAATGGTACGCGGAGCGTTGCTTTGTCTGGAGCCCCACATCCGGCCGCGACCCATCATCTGCCCTGGTTTTTTACGGGTCCCGGCGAAACCGATGTCCTGATGGTGGTGACGACGATCGTGGTCGTCGCCACGATCTTCGGGCTCGGCGTCGTTTTTTTCCGCATCCATTCGCTGCCCGAGCAGCTCGGCCACAAGAAGCTACAGTTCGAGGTCGTCGCCGTTCTCGGCCTGCTCTCCCTGCTCACGCACGTGCACGCCTTCTGGGTGGCGGGACTGCTGCTGGCGCTCATCGATCTTCCGGATTTCCTGACGCCACTCAAGCGGATCGCGGGATCGCTCGAGAAGATGTCCGGCACAGAGAGCCCGCCGCCTGACGCAGAGCAGCCCGAGCTGCCACTCACGCCGCCGACGTCGCCAACTGCGACTCCGCCGGCGCCAGATTCTCATTCGCCCGGCCCTGTGCCGAAGCCGGGGGTCTAGGCCATGCTGGAACTCGTCCTCTGCTCGCTCGTCACGATCCTCCCGGACTACCTGTTCCGGCGCTACTACCAGGGTCGGCGGATCGGCCACGAGATTACGCCTTTCTCGGTGTGGTTCGAGCTGCGCTGGGGCATCACGGCCTGCTTTATGCTGACGGTCCTGCTCGTCACGATCATTTTCTATCATCATCCCTCGACGACGCACGCCGCTCCCCTCTTCCGCACCGTGCCGATCCTGCCCGAGACGAGCGGTCGGGTGGCCGAGATCTTCGTCGAGCCACGCCAGGTGGTCGAGCGCGGCGCGCGTCTCTTCAAGCTGGACAGCACGAAGCAGGAAGCCGAGCTCGAGTTGGAACGCCGTCGCGTCGCCGAGATCGATGCATCGATGGTCATGGCGCAGGCCGATATCGCGGCCGCGGAGGGCCAGATCCAGCAGGCGAAGGGCGCCTATCAACAGGCGCTCGAGGAACTGGAGACCAAGGAGGAGCTGCGTCGGCGCAATGAGGATGTCGTTGCCAGGCGTGAGATCGAACGTCTCCGGACGGCTGCCGAGGGGCGACAAGGCGGCGTAGTGGCTGCTGAAGCTGCCAAGCAGGCGGCCGAAACGCGGCTTACGACATTGCTGCCGGCGCAGAAGGCCAGTGCCGAGGCGGCGTTGCGCCGGGCTGAGGTCGATCTCCAAAAGACGGTCGTTTATGCAGGTGTCTCCGGCAGCGTCGAGCAGTTCATTTTGAGGGTGGGCGATGTCGTCAATCCGCTCATGCGGCCGGCCGGCGTTCTCATCCCGAAGGAGGCTGGTCGCGCGCGGCTCCAGGCGGGCTTCGGACAGATCGAAGCGCAGGTGATGCAGGTTGGCATGGCCGCTGAAGTCACGTGCGTTTCAAAGCCACTGACGATCATCCCTATGGTCGTGACCGGTGTGCAGGAGTACATCGCGGCGGGGCAGGTACGCGCGGGCGACCAGCTCGTCGACATCCAGCAGGTCGCCAGGCCAGGCACGCTTCTCGTATTCCTCGAGCCCCTGTATGCAGGTGGCCTCGACGACGTGGCGCCCGGCAGCATGTGTATTGCCAATGCCTATACGAGCAACCATGCACGCCTGGAGACGGAGAAGCTCGGCTTCTTCCATCGCTTCTATCTCCACATGGTCGATGCGGTTGCCATGGTGCACGCGATCATCCTGCGCGCACAAGCCCTGATCCTGCCGATCAAGACGCTCGTCTTCAGCGGCCACTGAGGGCCGCAGACCGCAACGCGATCTCCTCTGCGGGCGATCTCTCCAAATTCGGAACATCTGCGCGCGTCCGACGTTAACTCTCCAGGTTCCCATCGCAGGCAGCTAGCCGGGCGTTCCTGCGATCACAGCAGGAAAGGAGAGAAGTTTTGCGTTTCTTGAAATTGAGGATCGCCGCATTGGCGATCGGCTTCGGCGCGCTTTCGAGCGTGCCGGCATCGGCGGCAGTGGTACCGGCAGTGCCATGGTCGCATTCCCCTCAACAGAGCGCGGTGATCAACGCGTCCGCCCTCGGCACGCTCGCTCCGAGCGGTCAGAACCTCGCAGAGAGTAACGTCGAGCAGGCCCGTCGCGGTGGACGTCGTGCGAGTCGTGGTTTCCGCGGCGCACGATCGTTTCGCGGCGGTCGCGCTTTCCGTGGAGGCCGTAGCTTCCGTGGTCGCGCGTTCCGTGGCGGTCGTAGTTTTCGAGGGCGCGCCTTCCGCGGGTTCCGTGGATACCGCGGCCGGGCCTTCCGTGGCGGTCGTGCATTCCGTGGCGCCCGCTACTATCGCGGTGGATGGCGCGGCGGAAGCCGACGGTACTATCGTGGCGGAGGCTGGCGCCGGTGGTACGGCCCGCGGTGGTACGGACGCTATTGGCGCCGTAACTGGGTTGGCCCGGCCGTTGTTACGGGCATTGCGGCGCTGATCATTGGTGGCTCGATCGCCGAGTCGCAGGCGCACTATATGGACCGCTGGCAGCGCTGCGACGATCGTTTCCGCTCGTTCCGCTGGAGCGACGGCACCTACCAGCCTTATGGCGGTCGTCCGCGACAGCTTTGCCCGTACTTGAGGCGCTAGCTTGACGTTTGTGGCCGCCACATTTCTCCGATGTGGCGGCCATTTACCAGATCCCGATCAAGGAAGCCGGAACGACACGGGCACCGACGGATTTCCGGTGTGTGCTCGTTGGGAACATGTAGTGGAACGGGCGTTGTCCCGGATCAGCCTGCGGCGGGCACCTTAGGGCGCTGCTGCGGAAGTAAAATAAAAGGAGAGATAAGTTGGATCTCAAGAACTTGAAAATCGCCACTGTAGCGATCGGACTAGGCGTACTCGGGAGCGTTTCGGCGTCCGCGGCGCCGGTTTCGGCCATGTCTGGCATCAATCAGTCGAACATGATCGTGCAGACGTCCGCGCTCGGGTCGGTCGGCGAGGGCGCGCGCGGTCTTGCCGCGAGCAATGTCGAGCAGGTCCGTCGGCGCGGCGGCTACTACGGTCGTCGCCATTACCGCGGCGGTGGCCGCTGGGTTGGCCCGGCGATTGCTACCGGCATCGCCGCGCTGATCATCGGCGGCTCGATTGCCGAATCGCGGGCCGGATACCGCGATCGCTGGGAAATGTGCGCGGATCGCTACCAGTCTTTCAGTTGGGACGACGGCACCTTCCAGCCTTATGACGGCCCGCGCCGCGTGTGCCCTTATCTGGTCCGCTAAAATTCAGCGACTGAGATTCCAGCAACCCGTCGGCCCTGCGGCCGGCGGGTTGTTGCATGTTTTGAGCATTTGCGTGGCGCATCTGCAACGAGGCTGAGGAAAGCGCGCGCTGCGTCTTTGACGTGACGCCGGGCCGGCCTACGAGTCTCATGTTGAATGATTCTCGACAGGAGGCTCGCATGAGGAAGCTGCATTGGATCGCGTTGGCGTCTGTGACGGCAGTTCTGGCGCTCGGTAGCTCGGGAATGCAAGCGCAAGCCGCCAAGTGCGTGAAGGCCGGTGGCCAGGCGACCATGATCACCGAGGACCTCGCGAAGTTCATGGCGACGGCCGCACTCAACAACTCGATCACGGGAATGGGCGCTAAGGCTGTCGGTCCCGTGTCCATGAAGTGTGAAGGCGGCATGGCAATGCCGACCTGCGTCGCGCGTCAGAAGGCCTGCAAGTAAGGCGCGACGGGATCCCGCAGACAGCAATCACTTGTCGCCGATTGCGGCGACAAGCTCCTCTAGTGTGTTGACTGTCAGATCCGGGCGGGCTTCGGCTGCGCCTTCACCGGAGAGCCCGAGCAGACGCCCGGGACGATGGATCCATGCGCACTTGAGGCCAAGCTTGTTGGCCGGCGTGATGTCGGCTCGCAGGCTTTGGCCGACGTGGAGAATGCGTTCGCGCGGAATACCGAGCGCGGTGATATCGGCAATGCCGATATTGAAATGCGGCCAGTCGGGCTTGTAGGCGCCGACGCGCTCGGCCGTCACCACGATGTCGAACTGAATGCCCATCTTGCTGCACGAGGTCTTCAGTGAGGCCTCGTCGATATTGCTGAGCGCGCCGATCTTGGCTCGCGCCTGCAGCGCCGTGAGGCCGGCGTGGGTGTCCGCGTAGGCCGGCCAGGTATGAGGCGCCTTGGAGAATGTCTCGCGCAGGGCCTCGTCGCCGGTCAACTTGTACTCCGCCGCGATGCGATCGAAGCACTGCCGCAAGACATCCGGATAGAGGAGCGCCGGGCGGATCTTCTGGATTTCGGCGCGTGCGCGATCGAAGGCCATCAGCAGCTCCTCGTCGCCGGCGGTCACGCCATCCCGTTCAGCCCACTGTGAGAGAAACGTGATGATCGAGGGCTCCCAATCGATCAGCGTGCCATAGACATCGAAGGTGACGGCGTCGAAGTCGGAAAGTCGAAGTGTCATGAGCTCATCTCGCGATAGCGCCGGTTCGTCCGGCATTGTCTATTCTTAGCGCGATGCGAGCAGCGCCTCCAGATGTTCGAGGCGGTCGGCTTCGCGCGGCGGCTTGTCCCAGCGGATACGGTGAATGCGCGGAAAGCGCATGGCAACGCCGGAACGATGCCGCGTCGAGCGGTTGAGGCCTTCGAAGGCGATCTCCAACACGACGCCGGTATCGCGCGCGTGCACGACCTCGCGCACGGGGCCGAAACGGTTCGTGGTGTTCTTGCGCACGAAGCGGTCGAGGTCGGCAAGCTCCTCGTCGGTGATGCCCGAGTAGGCCTTGCCGACAGGCACGAGCTCGTCATTGCCATCGTCGCCTTGCCGCCAGAGGCCGAAGGTGTAGTCCGAATAGAACGACGAGCGCTTTCCGTGGCCGCGCTGTGCGTACATCATGACGGCATCGACCGTGTAGGCATCGCGCTTCCACTTGAACCATGGGCCTTTCGGACGGCCGGGCACATACGTGCTGTCGCGACGCTTGAGCATGATGCCCTCGACGGCATCGGCATCTTCGCCCGCGCCCGCAGAGGCCGGCGTCGCGCGTGCTGCCGTGAGCTGATCCCAGTCGGCAAACGGCACGACGGCCGAGAGGTCGATACGCTCGTGGTCGAGCTTCGCGACAAGCGCTTCGAGACGCACGCGGCGCTCGACGAACGTCAGCCCGCGAATGTCCTCGCCATGATCGACGAGCAGATCATAAGCGCGGATGTGCGCCGGATACTCGGTGAGCAGCTTCGCCGTGATGGCTTTGCGGTTGAGGCGCTGCTGGAGGACGTTGAAACTCTGCACGCGGCCTTCGCGCAGGATGAGCAGCTCGCCGTCGACAGCGCCCTCGAACTGGATGGCATCAACGACATCCGGGAACGCGGCGGAGATATCTTCGCCCGTGCGCGAGTAGAGCCGCGCGACGCGTCGTCCTTGGCTGTCGTTCCCTCCGACCGCCTGCACGCGAATGCCGTCCCATTTCCACTCCGCCGAGAAGTCTGCGGGATCGAGCGTCTCGCGCCAGTTCCCGACATCCTCCAGCGGGTGCGAGAGCATGGGCGGATGAAAGGGCGCGGGATTGACCGTGTCGGGCTTGGGGCCTGTACCCTCGGCCCACGCGAAGAGATCGAGATAAGGAGGCGCGAGACCGTGCCAGACGAGCTCGATCTCGTCGGGTTCGAGCGTGCCGAGGCGCGCGACCGCCGTCTTCGCGAGGCGCGCGGAAGCGCCGATGCGCATGGCACCCGTGATGAGTTTCAGGAGTGCCCAGCGGCCGGTTTCGTCGAGCGCATCGAGCCAGCTCGCGAGACGGCGCGGAAGATCGGCCTTCGTGCTCTCGTTGAGGCCGGCCACGATGTCGGAGAGGTGCGGAATCTCGTTGGCGCCAGTTCGCGCCGGCCACATGAGGGCGACGGTCTCGGCGAGATCGCCGACGTAGTCATAGGAGAGCGCGAACAGTACGGGATCCGTGCGCTCCCCGATGAGGCCTTTGATGAGCCCCGGCTTGGCATGTCGGAAGGAAAGCGCTCCCGTGAGCGCGGCCAGCGCAAAACCGCGCTCAGGATCGGGGGTATCGCGGAAGTAGTCCGTCATGAGCCGCAGCTTGGCATTGCGGCGCGGTTCATAGCCGAGGCGATCGATGAGCGCGGCAAAGCGGTTCATGCGGCTTCGCCCTCTTCATCGCCATAGCCGATGAGCCGCAGCGGGCGTGCGCGAATGCCTTCCGTCTCGCACCAGTGCACGAGCGCTTCCTCGGCACCGTGCGTGACCCACACCTCCTCCGCGCCCGTCTCGCGGATCGTGCGGCCGAGATCATCCCAGTCGGCATGATCGGAGACGACGAGCGGCAGCTCGACACCTTTCTGCTTGGCGCGGGCACGCACGCGCATCCAGCCGGAGGCGAAGGCCGTGACGGGATCAGGAAACTTGCGCGACCAGGCTTCCTGCACAGCGCTCGGCGGACAGATGACGATCGCACCACCGAGGCTCTTTCGTTCGTCGAGTATCACGGGACGGATCTCGCCGAGATCGATGCCGCGCGATTGATAGAACTCGGTGAGGCGTGCGATCGCACCATGCATGTAGATAGGCTTGTCGTAGCCGGCATCGCGCATAAGGGCCATCAGCCGCTGCGCTTTGCCAAGCGGATAGGCGCCGACGAGATGCGCGCGCTCGGGAAAGAGCGCGACGCTGTCGAGAAGTTTCGCAACTTCGTTCTCGGACGGCGGATGGCGGAAGACCGGGAGCCCGAATGTCGCCTCGCTGATGAAGAGATTGCAACGGATGGGCTCGAACGTTCCGGCAGTGCGATCTGGAAGCCGCTTGTAGTCCCCCGAGACGACGGCGCGAAAACCCTGCCATGAGAAGCAGATCTGTGCCGAGCCGAGCACGTGCCCCGCCGGATGAAACGAAATTTCGACGCCGTTGATCGAGACGTGCTCGCCGAAGGCAGTGGGCTGGCGGCTCTCGGTGAAGTCGTCACCGTAACGCACGGCCATGATGCCGAGCGTTTCCTCGGTGGCCATGACGGCGCCGTGTCCCGCACGCGCGTGGTCGGAGTGGCCATGCGTGATGAGCGCGCGCGGAACCGGACGCATGGGGTCGATATAGACGTCCGCGGGTGGGCAATAGAGCCCTTGCGGCGTCGGGCAGATGAGATCCTCGGGGCGCATGGTTCAGAATTTGGGTGCGAGGCGTTTCTGGATCAACGCATGTGCTCGGGCGGTGGATGCAATTCGTTCACCATGCTGCTGCGCCCTTCCGTAACCTTCCACGGTTATCCTACGATTTGCGGACGAGTTGGGAGCGTACCATGCAACGGCAACTTGAAACCTTCTACGGCATGATCCTGGCGGGCGCCGGATTTGCCGTCTGGGCGCTGTTCGCGCTGCTGCCGGTACTTTCTGGACACGGCATTCGCGAAGCCTGGGATATGACGCCCTATTGGATACTCGGCGTTCCGCTGCTGCTGGCGTTGCACGGCTTGGCAGGGGCCTCGACCGAAGATGGCGCATGGCGTCTGCCGCTTTGGGCTATCGGCGGCCACATCGCGAGCATGTTGCTCATTCACCCGACGGGAACCAACGTCGCGCTGCTTCCCTTCGCCGTGCTCTACATTGGCGTTCCGATGTACGTGGTCCTGCTTCTCGCGACACTCACGGGCCGCATGATCGGGCGTCGCGCCGGCTCCACCTGACGGCACGCCGCCTGCGCGCTACTGGATGAAGCCCAGCAGCCGCGGCATGAACAGCACCACCTCCGGCACGAACGCAATCGCGAACATGGTCACGATGATCGCCGCGAGGAACGGCAGCAGCGGCCGTACGAGCTGGTCCATGGACAGCTTGCTGATCGCCATACCAACGAAGAGGCAAAGACCAACGGGCGGTGTGATGTGCCCTATGGCCGATGCGATCACGCAGATCATGCCGAAGTGAATGGGATGCACGCCTGCTGCTTGAGCCACCGGCAGCAGCACCGGCACCGTGACGAGAATGATCTCGGACGGCGTGAGAAATGTCCCTAGCATGATGTAGAGCGCCATGATCAGAACAAGGAACAGCCACCACGACGGTGCGATGGCGGCGATCGCTTCCGCGACCTGGTGTGGGAACTTGGAGTAGGAAAGCACCCAGCCAAAGGCGCCGACGAAACCGATGATCAGGCCGATGACGCCGGAGAGCCGTGCGGAATCCGCGAAGATGGCGGGCAGCTCCCTGAGGGATGGCTCGCGATAGAAGATCGGCGGTACGACGAGCGCGTAGACCACCGCTACGGCTGCAGCCTCCGTCGGCGTGAACCATCCAAACAGTATGCCACCCATGATGATCACAGGAATTAACAGGGCAGGCGTCGCGCGACCGAGTACGCGCAAGAACTCCGGCAGGCTCGGCGGCTCCTCGCGAGGATAGTTGCGTTTCTTCGCGATCACGAAGACCGGCACGGCCATACCAGCGCTGATCAGAATGCCGGGGATGATGCCGGCAGCGAACATGGCGGCAACCGACTCGTCTGCCATCCATGCATAGATTACGGCAATGATCGACGGCGGGATGATCGGCGCGACGACTGCCGTGGACACCGTCAGTGCAGTAGCAAAATCGAGGTCATAGCCCTTGCGCACCATCTGCGGCACGAGGAACGTGCCGAGGGCCGAGACGTCAGCCACGGCGGAGCCGGAAATCCCGCCGAAGAACATGCTGTCGAGAACATTCACATAGGCGAGGCCGCCGCGGAAACGGCCGACGAGCGCGGTGGCGAGGTCGATCAGCACGCGTGCGACGCCGCCGCGCGCTGCAATGTTGCCTGCGAGAATGAAGAGGGGCGCCGCGAGCAAGAGAAAGGAGTCCGACAGCAGGCCGACGAAGCGCGTCGGGATGATGATCGGATTGAGTGCCGGATAGAAGAAGGCGGCGCCGAGCGCTCCGACGCCGAGCGCCAAGCTTATGGGCATGCCGAGCAGAAGGAAAATGGCGAAGATGATCAGGAGTGTCTCGGCCATAGAGCTTTCACCGCTTGAAGGACATTGCGCAGCATTGGCAAGATGAGCAGCGCCGCCCCGACCGGGATGGCCGCAAATACGTAGCCGAGCGGGAGCTCGAGACCGGCACTGGTCTGGAGCTGGGCATTGGGGACGAGCACCCAGCTGAGCTTGATCAGGTAAGCCAGAAAGAAGATGCCGGCGAGGTTGACGAAGGCCGAAACGATAGCCCTGCTGCGCTCACCGAGCAGATGGACGAAGTAGTCGAGAACCGTGTGCTCGCCGCGATACATCGCGGAGGCCCCGCCGATCATGACCAGCCACACGAAGAGGTAGCGTGGTATCTCGTCGATGCCATCGATCGGGCTCCGGCCGGCGAAGCGCATCACGACCTGGAAGAATACCGCGGCCGTCATCGCGGCGAGGATCAGCCCGCCGACATAGCCGAGTCCCTCATAGAGGGCGTGCCCAAAGCCTTTGCGGACCGCCGGAGGCGGACCGCCATCAGGTGATGCTGCCATGGCAGCTACTTCACAGCGAGGATGAAGTCGACCATCGGCTTCGCGTTCTTGCCAGCAGTGGTGGCGTAGAACTCATCGTAGACGCCCTTCGTCGCCGCGAGGAACGGGGCGGCATCGGGCTTCGTGATGGTCACGCCTTTCGCGCGCACCAGATCCTGGAGGGACTTGTCCTCGTCGTTGATGAACTTGCGATTGAAGTCGCGGGCATGGGTCCAGGCATCCTCGACGGCCTTCTTGCCGGCTGCATCGAGCTTGTCCCACGACGCCTTGGACATGATCAGCGCGATGCACTGATGCGTATGGCGGACATCCGCGACGAACTTCACGATGTCGTAGAACTTGTTGTGATAGTACGTGTTGATGCCGCCTTCACCGAAGTCGATCACCTTGGTCTGGAGGGCGGTTGCCACTTCCGGGAAGGCGATCGGCGTGGAGATCATCCCCAGTGCCTTGAACGTGGCGACGAGGATCTTATCCTCCTGGACGCGGACCTTCTTGCCCTTGATGTCGGCGATGCCGTCGATCTTGTAGTGGCCGTAGATGCCGCGATAGCCGGCGGCGATGAAGCCGATGAGCTTGAAGCCCTTCTTGTCCAGAACATCGCCGTAGAACTTCGTCAACGTGTCGCTGCCGTCCAATGATTTGAACACGTGATCGTAGTCGCGGAAGATGTAGGGGAGCTGGAACACCGACATTTCAGGCACGAGCGTCGCCAGCGGTGCAGTCGTGATCGGACCGAGGTCGACCGCGCCGAGTTGGATCTGCTGGGCGACTTCACGCTCGCCGCCGAGGGCACCCGAGTGGTGGTGCGTGACCTTGAGCTTGCCGCCGGTCAATTCGCTGAGTTTGTCATTGAATGCATTGGCTGCGAGTGTCGTCCCGTGTTTGGCGGGATTGACGTTGCCCATCGAGAGATCCTGCGCGACGGCAGGAGGAGTTGGGCCGAGAAGAGAAAATAGGCACGCCAGCACCATCGGCGCCAGCAAAGAGCGCAGAGCAAACATTTGATCCTCCCTTACGCGGCAAGAAGGCCTCTTGTTGTGCCTTTTGAAGCAGCCGCAACCATCATCCTGAGGCAGGTGCAGCATCATTTCAAGGGCGATCTATGCCCGTCGCGCCGGCAGGGAGGTGCAAGCGGCGCGCTTCAGCAGCGAACGTGGCTCGCCTACATCTCGATCACCAGCTTGCCGAAGTGGCCCGCCGCGGCCATGGCATGATAAGCCGCGCGCGCATCGGCGAAGGCGAAAGTTTGGTCGATAACCGGCTTCAGGCCATGCAGCGCGATGGCGCGGTTCATGTCGAGGAACATGCGCCGCGAGCCCACGTAGATGCCTTGCATGCGGATGGACTTGCGCATGACGGTCGCCGGGTCGATCTGCCCGCCGGTAAGCACACCGATGAGTGCGATCGTGCCCGCGACGCGCGTCGCAGCGATCGTACGCGGCAGCGTGCCGGCGCCGCCGACCTCGACGGTGACATCGACGCCCTTACCGTCGGTGGCGTCGAGCACCGCATTTTCCCAATCGGGCTTCTGTCGATAGTTGATCGTCAACGATGCGCCGAGCGCGCGGGCACGCGCGAGCTTCTCCTCGCTGGAAGAGGTGATGATCGTACGCGCGCCCATCATGCGCGCGAACTGCAGTGCGAAGATCGAGACGCCGCCCGTGCCGAGCAGGAGCACGGTGTCGCCGGCTTTTACACGCCCTACCTCGGCAATGGCATTCCAGGCCGTAAGCGCAGCGCAGGGGAGCGTCGCTCCTTCGGCGTAGGAAAGGTGCGCAGGGAGTGGCACGACGCCGTCGGCGCTCAGTTTTACTTCCTCGGCGAGCACGCCGTCTACCGCACCGCCGAGCGCGCTGTTCATGGCCTCGATGCTGCACGGCCCGTCGATCCAGCGCTGGAAGAAGCAGGAGGCCACGCGGTCGCCGACTTTCAACGACGTAACGCCCGCGCCAATGGCGACGACTTCGCCAGCGCCATCGGAGTTGGGTATGCGCGGATAGGGCAGCTTGCGCGCGACGGGATCACGGATCGTGCCGAGATCGCGGAAGTTGATGGAGTTTGCGCGCATTCGAACGCGCACCTCGCCCGGCCCCGGCGCGCCCGTTGCTACATCGGCGAGCTGCAAGGCATCGACGCCGCCATCCGAGACGATCTGCCAGGCTTTCATTTGATATCTCCCTGAGTGCGCTTCTTATCGCTGTGTTCTATCTCGGTGTTTCTGGCACGATCTCGACGCGCGAAATCGGCTTTCCCGTTTGCAGGTCGAGGATCACGATGCCGCTGCCACCGGCTCCTTCGTAGTGCACGGCAAGTCGCGAGCCGGCGAGTGACATCTGGCGCACGCTCGCGCCGGCCGGCAGCGCAAGGCGCGCGGCCTGCTGAATGGGTTGCGAGACGGTGCTCGTCGTCGCGCTATCGCCGCTGCGGTTGACGAGGTAGACAATGCGCGCGATGACCGTAATGAACCCGAGCACCAGAATGACGCCCATGGCGATGACGGCGAACCTCAGCATCTTGATGTGGCGCTCGTTGAGCGCCATGCCCGTCGTCTGTCCGCTCGGCGGCTCGGCAGGTCCATTGGCGTCGTCGCGCATGCGTGCTCTCCTGGCCTCTTGGTCATGACGGCTCCGCAGGACATTCGCACGATCGAGATTGCCGAGGCCGAGGCTGGCCAGAGGCTCGACCGTGTGCTCGGCATTCATATAGCCGAGCTGTCGCGCGCGCGCCTTCAGGCTCTCATCAAGCAGGGTCATGTGACGGGCGCGCGCGGGACGATAGAAGAGCCCGGCCTGAGGGTCAAACAGGGCGAGCGCTACGTGGTTGCCGTGCCGCCACCGGTGCCAGCTCAGCCTCAGGCGGAATATACGAGCCTCTCGATCGTTCATGAGGACGGCGACCTCATCGTCGTCGACAAACCCGCCGGCATGGTCGTCCACCCGGCGCCAGGCCACGCCGGCGGGACCTTGGTCAACGCGCTCATCGCGCACTGCGGGGAGAGCCTGTCGGGCATCGGCGGCGTGCGCCGGCCGGGCATCGTACACCGTCTCGACAAGGATACGAGCGGGCTGCTCGTCGTCGCGAAGTCGGATGTAGCGCACCAAGGGCTTTCGGAGCAGTTCGCCGCGCACGGCAGTGACGGACGCCTCACGCGGCGCTATGTGGCACTGGTGTGGGGCACGCCGGACCGCCCGCGTGGCGCCATCGACGCGCCAATCGCGCGCAGCCGCCACAACCGCACGCGCATGGCCATATCGCAGGGGCCGACCTCGCGTCGCGCCGTGACGCAGTACGCCCTCATGGAAGTCTTTCGCGACGAGACAGGCGTGCCCATCGCCAGTCTCATAGAACTCGAGTTGGAGACCGGTCGCACGCACCAGATCCGCGTGCACCTCGCGCACATAGGCCATCCCGTGCTTGGTGATCCCGTCTACGGCAGCGGCTTCAAAACGAGTGCGCGACGTCTGAATGAAAAGGCGCAGGCGGCACTTGCTGCACTCGACCGGCAGGCGCTGCATGCGGCAGGGTTAGGCTTCGAGCATCCCGTCACCGGAAAGCGTTTGAGCTTCGAGAGCGCGTTGCCCGCTGATTTCGCGGCGCTGCTGGAAGCTCTGCGTGGCGCGGTGGTGCCCAAGGCCGGAGGCAAAAGATCGCCGCTCCGTAAGGCTCGCTCAGAATGAACTCATGGGTTCATTGAGAAAGGCGATCTCCTCCGGTGTCGACACGCGTCCGAGCACGACGTTTCGATGCGGGAAGCGGCCGAAGCGGTCGATGATCACCTTGTGCGCCATGGCGTACTTGTCGAGGTTTTCGTCGCCGAGCTGCGCGAATAGCGCGACCGATTGCTCCTGGTCGGCGGCATCCTCGCTGTGCTCGAAGGGCAGATAGACGAACATGCGCTCGCGCTTGCTCATGGCCTGATCGAAGCCATCGGCAATAGCCGCACGTGCGAGGCGGCGTGCGATCGGGTCCGCCGCGAAGGCGTGCGGGCTGCCGCGGAAGAGATTGCGCGAGAACTGATCGAACACGATGATCGCGGCAAGCAGCTCGCGCGGCGCCTCCGCGCGGATCATGCCGTCATTGGCCGCGAGCTGCGCGTGTAGGGCACCGAAGCGCGTGCGGATCGTGGCGTCGATCGCGTCGCTCTTCTGGAAGCACTGTTCGAGGGTGAGCTCTTCGAACCAGTAGCGGAGAACCTCGGCAACCCAAACCGGCTCGCCGGCAGGTGGCGTCAGCGCGACGACCGACATCAGGCCTTCATCGCCTCGAGGCGCTCCTTGGGGGCGGGCGTCAGGTTGACGCTCTCGCCACAGCCGCAAGCGCTCGACTGGTTGGGGTTGTTGAACACGAACTGGGCCGAGAGCTTGTCGATCTTGTAGTCCATCTCGGTGCCGAGCAGGTACAACACGGCCTGCGGATCGATGATCACGCGGGCGCCGTCCTGCTCGACGATCTCGTCGAACTTCCCGGCCGCCTCGGCCCATTCCATAGTGTATTCCATGCCCGCGCAGCCGCCCTTCTTGATGCCGATCTTAAGACCGGCGACGAACGGACCCTTGTTGGCCATGATGGCCCTGACGCGCTGAGCGGCGGCATCCGTCAGCGTCAGGACCTTGGGCCGGGGGCGGGGCGTGCTCATGAGGCTCTCCATGGTGCGGGTTCAAGGCCCGCGCATGTGGCTGATTTGGCTATGTGCCTGATAGCACGAAAATGGGGTTTAACGCGAGTGTTGGCAAGCGGGCCACTCGCGGCGTCCTAAATTGATCAGACCTCAGACCGGATCGCGCATTGCAAGGCGGTGACGGAACCAGATTGCGGTCAGCGGCATCAGGATGGCGGCGGCGAGGTAGATCGGCGGGGCGCCGAAGCGGTCGACGATGGGGGCTGCAAGCGCCACCCCGATGGACTGGCCGATGAACAGCGAGAAGGCGAATAGCGATACCCCGAGGCCGCGGGCTTCCGGCGCCATCTGCGTCGCGTTCGTCTGCAGTGTGTTGTGGAACATGTAGAAACCGAGCCCGAGGAGGATCATGGCCGGGATTGCAAAACTGACCCTTGGAGCGACAGCCAACAGCACGAATGCTGCCGCAATGATCCCGCCACCCAGAGCAACGAGACCGCGTTCTCCAAACCGGGAGAGGAGCCATCGAGCGCTGAGCGAGTAGCTGAGTGCGCCGACACCGAAGACCGCTAGCACCAGTCCGGAGACGGCAAAGCTCGCGTCCAGCCGATGTACGAGGTCGGCGCCGACATAAGAGAACGCGCCGTACATGGCGAAGCATTCCAGGAACACGGCGACGAGCATGACGCGCACGAACGGGCGGCGGAGAATGAGGCGCGCCCCGGTGATCATGGCGCCGAAGCTGTTCGCTCCCGGCGCGCTCGCGGGCTGGGCTCCTGGGTTGAGCTTCAGCTCGGTCAGCATGGCCAAGCCGGCCAAGACGTGAACGGTCCCGACGATTACGAACACCGTGCGCCATCCGAACTCGGCGCCGATGTAGCCGCCGGCCGCCTGTGACAGCACGATCCCGGTGAACTGAGCCGTCAGGAAGCGCGCGAGCACGGCCTGGCGGCGCTCGAAGGGAATGGCATCACCGATCCAGGCAAAGGCCAGCGGAATGACGGCCGAGCTTGCTGCGCCGGCTGCAAAGCGGGCCAATGTCAGTTGGCCCAATGTCGCAGCAAATGCAGCGGAAATGGTCGCCAGGCCTGCGGCCAGCGAGAGCACGCCTGCGACGCGATATTTGCCGAATCGATCACCCGTGGGGCCGAACGCGAGTTGAAAGAGGCCATAACCAACGGTGAACGCGGTGACGATCGCGGCCGCTGTTCCGACGGTCGTCGAGAAGCCGACGGCCACCTGCGCGAGCAGCGGATCGCTGATGCGAATGTTCAACGCCCCAGCGAACGCTGCCATCGCGAGCAGCGCGATGGTGCGCAGCGGCGGTTCCGCCGGCGGTGCTTTCTGGGGGGGGCTCATCCTCGGGCGGCACCCTTGCCCGCGCCGCCTTCGTTGACCGCGATGACGCCGATCAGTACAGCGGCAAGCCCGATCGCGATGGACGCCGTGAATGGCTCATCGAGCAGGAAGCAGCCGATCATGACACCGAAGGCGGCTTTGAGGAAGCTCACGGTGGACGTGCCAAGCGAGCCGAGCGTGCGGATCAGGCGGAAATAGATCGTGACGCCGACGCCATTGCAGAGAATGCCGCTCGCCGCAGTCGCGATCATCGAGCGTGCGGAGGGATCGATTGCGAGCGGTCGCTCGACGGCGAAGGCGAGGATCGCCATGAGGACGGCCGAACACGTGAGCGTGCCGGCTGCCGCAGCAACCGGCGAAAGGCTCGTAAAACGGCGTCCGTAGAGCGTCGCCGTCGCGTAGCCGAAGGTCGCGCTCATGATGACGATCTGGCCGATGAAGCTGTGGCCGAGCCCTTCGAGTGCGCCGAAGCCGATGATCGTCATCACGCCGAGCAGCCCTATCGCAAGCCCGAGGATGCGCTTGGGGCCGACGCTCTCCTGGCGCGTGTAGAGGAGCGTGATGATCGTCACCACGATCGGTGACGTCGAATTGAGGATCGCGGCGAGCGCGCTGTCGACATATTGCTGGCCCCACGTGATCAGCAGCCCGGGGCCGGCGCTCGTCAGGAGGCCCTGGATCGTGAAATCGCGCCACATGCGGAGGCCAGTCGGGACGGTTGCGCCCTGAGCGATCACGATGGCCCACATGAATACCGCGGCAATGGCGAGGCGGATCGCGACGCCGGTTACCGGCGGCAGTGTCTCGAGCTGGATCTTCGTGAAACCAAACTGGGCGCCCCACAGGAAGCCCACCGTGGCGAGCAGGAACAGCTCGACGGGCATGTGACTTCCACGATCGGTAGTCTGGACGGCCATGAAGTCCCTGGGCGGTAGGCCCGCGGTCGCAGGGTGGGCCGGTCCCATGGCTACAGTGCGGACCGGGCTCTTGTCGAGGTTTGGGTACCGGCAAATTGTGCGCGTCAGGGCTGAGCGTGGCGCCGGGCGCGCAATCGGGTATAGGCTTCGGCGGAAGCAGGATGAGAAACAGCGTCGAGAGGTGACCCAATGCATGTGCTAGCCAGAAAGCTCGCCTCGACGATCGTTGTCGTGCTCGGCCTTTTCGCTGCTGGAGCGGTGTCGGCAGAGGCTTTCCAGTCCCGAACGAAGGCCGGCAACTACGAGGACGTGAAGTTCGACTTGACCAACGCGATCATCGAGCGCGGCCTCGTCGTCGACCACACGGGCAACGTCGCCGGCATGCTCGAGCGCACGGGCGCCGATGTCGGCTCAACCAAGAAGCTCTATCGCAATGCCGAATATTTTCTCTTCTGTTCGGCCAAGCTCTCTCGCGAGATGATGGAAGCCGATCCCGCGAACATGGGCTTGTGCCCCTTTGTCGTCTTCATCTACGAGCGCGAGGACAAGCCGGGCGAGATCGTTGTCGGCTTCCATGACCCGACGGCGCGCGGCGGTCCCGCTTCTGTGGGAGCGATCAAGGCGGTCCAAACGCTTCTGTCGGATATCGTCAGCGAGGCCACCAAATAGGCGTTGCTTGTAAGGTGTTATGCCTTGAGCCCGGCATTGGCGCCGATGCCGGTATGCGAATTGGGCTGGGCAGGGAGCGTGGCGTGTCTGAAGCCACAGGCCAGCGGCCCGATCCCGTCATCCGGATGCGGCCCTCTGACCGTTTCCACATTCCGCGATCACCGCGATGCGCAGCACGATCATCCTGCTCCGCCGCATATTCCCGCAAGACCGATCCAGGCCTGCCACTACGCTGCTAGGCGCTCGAGAGGTGCCCGCTTTTCCACGATCCATGAAGTGCGACGGGTGAACGCTTGTCATGCCTGATGCCTTGCTCTAGGAGGTTGCCAACTCGCTCATGGCATCGCGGGCGGTGGCCTCGGTGCTTCGGCTGCTCGGGCCTGCCTGGGATCTGCCGTCGGAGGTGGGCTCTACTGAAATCGCGTCGGGCAGGCCGGGTCGGTCGCGCCCCAATTAACTATGCGTCTGCGAGGGTCGTTGGTTTAGCGGGCGCCGGGAAGCCATCATGACGTACGTCGTCAACGAGAACTGCATCAAGTGCAAGTTCACTGATTGTGTCGAGGTCTGCCCCGTCGATTGCTTCTACGAGGGCGAGAACATGCTCGTCATCCACCCTGACGAGTGCATCGACTGCGGGGTGTGCGAGCCAGAATGCCCGGTCGAGGCGATCAAGCCGGATACTGAACCCGGGTTAGAGAGCTGGCTGGAGCTGAACCGCGAGTATGCCGACAAGTGGCCGAACATTACCGCCAAGAAGCCCGCGCCCTCTGATGCGGACAACTTCCGCGATGAACAGAACAAGTATGAAAAATACTTCACTGCAGAGCCTGGAGAAGGCGACTGAACACTCGAAAGTCATGGGTGCTCGTAAAGTAACGATCCTAAGAATTTCGAATACTGCTGCGCGGTCGGCTTAAGCATTCGGACAGGCTATGTCCGGGAACTTTGTGCCGGACGGCTTCATTCTGCATGAAAAATGTGTTACAAGATCCCTCGGAGGCAAAAGTCCAACTTCCGGAGTTCGGATCGGTGGCCGACATTCAGGCTGAGCGGGAGCGGTTTGCGTGAACAGTCGCCTGATCATTCATGCCTCTTTCGCTCTAGAGGCCGTTAGCGCAGCGCCGTTGGCGCCGGCGCATTGGCACGGCGACGAACTCTTCTTCCACTATGAGCGGGTGGGGTTGCGCACGTAGCAACCCCTGTTCGGGACGGGATTTGGGGCTGCCGTGCAGGCATGGCCTGTCGCATGACGTTTGCGGGTATGTCACGGCTGCTGCAACTCTGGGTGGGTGACGAGATCGAGATGGCGTCTGGTTGATCGTGATTGGTCGCGGAGTGAGATGTAGTGATGGCGCAGAGCAAGAAATCCCCGGCGAAGTCTGCTGCGAAGCCGACCGTGCCTCGTAAGCCGGACAAGGCGCTGCAGGCCAAGAAAGTCGCCGCCAAGCCTGCAAACAGCAAGGCTGCAGCCACCAAGACTGCGAAGGTCAAGCCCGCCCCGGCGAAGGCCCAGGCCGCCGAGAAGTCGTCGGCCAAGGCGCCGGTGAAGGCCCAATCCAAAAACCAGGCGAAGGTCGTTGCCGCGGCCCCGCCCAATACGAAAGTCAAAGCCGAAGTGCCAGCCGCCCTCAAGAAGAAGGCCGATGACAAGCGGCCTCATGCCAAGCCCGCCGCTGCTGCGGCCAAGCCCGCGGCAGCAAAGCCTGCGGCCCCTGCCAAGGCGGCGCCCGTCAAGGGCTCTGCGAAGCCAAGTGCTGCTGTGAAGGCTCCTGTCGCTGCGCCCAAGGCAGCCGCTGAAGCCCTGCTCGCTGCGCGTGCCAGGGCTGCTTCCGCGGCCCCGGCTGCGCGCGCCATGCCCGCGGCTGTCCATAAGCCTGCGTCGCGCCTGATGACGGCGCCTGCGATGCCCGTACTGCCCGCTCAGCCGCCCATGCCGCGCGCCGCGAATCCGAAAGACGTGGCGGCGAAGGCTGCCGAGGCGAAGCGTCAGCAGATGCTCGCCGCCGCTCCCAAGAAGCCGGTGAACTCGCGTCATGGCTTCAAGATCGGCGAGTCGATCGTCTATCCGGCCCACGGCGTTGGCCAGATCATCGGGATCGAGGAGCAGGAGATCGCGGGCATGACCCTCGAGCTGTTCGTGATCCAGATCGAGAAGGACAAGCTCACGCTGCGCGTGCCGACGGCGCGCCTCGAGACGGCCGGCATCCGCAAGCTCGCCGAGGACAACATCGTGACGCGGGCCATGGAGACGCTGAAGGGCCGCGCGCGTATCAAGCGGACCATGTGGAGCCGCCGCGCGCAGGAATACGAGGCCAAGATCAACTCGGGTGATCTCATCGCGATCGCCGAAGTTGTTCGCGATCTCTATCGCTCGGAGACGCAGCCCGAGCAGTCTTACTCCGAGCGCCAGCTCTATGAGTCCGCGCTCGACCGCATGGCGCGCGAGATCGCGGTGGTCGACAAGCTCGACGAGCGCACGGCCATGCAGCGCATCACGGACGTTCTCTCGCGCAGCGCCCGCGGCCGCCGCTCGACCGAAGAGAGCGCCGGCGACACGCAGGCTGCCTGAGACGGCGACATCAGGTTCTGAAATGGCGAAAGCCCGGCAGCGCGCGCTGGCCGGGCTTTTTGCTGCGCAGGTAGAAGGGTCTACTCCGCCGCCTCCGCACGCAGCGGCTGCCTGGCGCCCTTCTTGGGTTTGAAGCCGATGCCGATGTCGCGTACGGGCTTGCCAGCGCGCTTCTGCGCTTCCGTCATCGTCTTCCTCAGGTCGGCGAAATAGGGGAGGTGCTCGACCTCGATGGCGTGGCGCGGCGTGTCCTTGAAGTTGGCCCGCACCCAGGCCTTGCGGCTCTCGATCTCGGCCAGCATGTCGGCCTTGCTCGGAAAAGCAGCGCGGCCCGCCTCATGCTCGCGGATCCAGCGCGTCTGGCCTTCGCAGATCCAATTGAGCGCCGTATCCGAGTTGAAGAAGGCGAGGAAGTAGAGGCCTTTCCAGTCGGGCGGCACCAGCCGCATGTAGAGATCGAGCCCGTTGTCCTTGATGGCGAGGATCTCCGGCGGCACGAAATCGAGATCGATCTCGTATCCGGTCGCGGCGATCAGCGTGTCGAACTCTTCTGCCGTGCCATCGACGAAATGAAGCGTTTTGCCGTCGATCCGGTCTATGCCGTTCTTCACGATCACGCGGCGATAGTGGATGTGATTGACGATGTTGGCATTCGACGTCGCGTGCACGCGCTTCGACGTCTCGGGAAAGCCCAGACGCTTCATGTCGCCCTGGATGACATAGACGAGCGCCTTCAGCACGCGATTGCGGACGGCAGCGGGAATCCATGGCTTGTAGAAAGGCTGGATGGTGTCCCAGAAAGGTCGCCCGAATGCGAGCTTCGGTATGATGAGCGCACTCGAGCGCGCGACGAGAACTGTTCGCTCGGCACCGACTGCGAGATCGCTCGCGATGTCGAGGGCGCTGTTACCGATGCCGACTACGCACACGCGCTTCTTCACGAAGGGTGCCGGCTCCTTGTAATCGTGGGAGTGTAGGTATTCGCCCTTGAAGCCGTCACGGAACATCGAGACTTCGAGCGGCTTCGTGAGATGCCCACTCGCTACGACGACCGTGTCGTGCTCGAAGACCTCGCCGGTTTCGCTCTTGAGCTGCCAGCGCGGCTTTGCCGGCGTATAGGACGGTGCCGGTCTCAGATCGACGATCTTGGTGTTGAAGCGAACGCGCTTGGTGATGCCGAAGTGCGTGCCATAGTCCTCGAGATACTTGGCCATGTCCCAGTGCGAGGGGAACGGCTGCACGCTCGGATCGAAAGGATAGTCGGAGAAGCTCGTCAGGTCGCGTGCGGTGTTGATGTGCAGCGTGCGGTACGCCGACGAGCGCTGATTGTCGTTGTTGTAGACCCACATGCCGCCGACATGGCTGCCGATCTCGTAGAGGGTGACGTCCCAGCCCTCTTCCATCATGTGCTTGGCGCAGGTGAGGCCCGAGGCACCGGCCCCCACGATACCTATAGACTTGCGTTCCGACATGGCGATCTTGCTTCCGCTCCCGGAAATTTGCCCGCGACTTTGATGGTCCGGACGTTAGCGGGGTGCGCGGAGCTTGTCATCCGCGCGGGGTGCATGACGACCCGCCGGCCGGCTCTCTTTCTTCAGTCTCAGAGCACCTCGAATACGTCATAAACGGCAAACTCCGGCTCGCGGCGCCCGACGCCGATGCCGACGATGCGGTTCAGCCACTCGTACTTGGGCGAGGCCGTCTCGAAGACGAGCGCGGTTCTGAGATAATGGCTCTCGGGCGGCACCCGCTCGCCAGCGGCAATTCGGGCCATGACCTCGGCGGGGGCGTGCCGCACGCCGCGGTAGATGATCAGCAGGGGATGGCCGTCGTCGAGCTCGAGCGGCAGGCGCACGTCCGGTCGCACGGCGCCGTCGCTGCCGCCGAGCAGCAGGTCCACGCCGCCCGAAAGGATCTTCGCCTTGATCCGTGGCCCTTCGAACTGGCCGGCGCCGAGCAGGTCGATACGGCGGCGGCCGAGTGGCCCATCGCCGAGCATATAGGTGCCGGTGACGGCGATCTTCAGCTCGCCGATGTAGGCGGATTTCAATTCAGGCATGAGGTGCACGTCCGCATCTTGTGTCGTCGTTGGCACTGCCGAGCGAATGACAATAGCAATATCGCGCGTGCCGCGCGACCTTTCGCGGCTGATCGCAGCGAAAGGCAAACCGCAGGGTTCACGGTTGCAGTTCGAGCCGGATGTCGACTTCCCGCTCGACGAACTGCCATTCATGGGTGGCTCGAAGGCTCGTGACGAGTTCCTCGAAAGCCTGAGCGTGCTCGGGCGCGTACTCGAACCACGTAATAAAGTCGAACGGCTGTCCGAGATCCCGGCAGTGATAGAGTTGGCGCGCAATGTCGGGGAGGTACTTCAAACCGATCGCAGTGTGCTGGGACGTCTCCTCAAAAATAGTTCTTCGCTCGTCCTGAGCCAGGTCCCACCAGGACGCGCTCTTCCTGATGGGGATCATGGCAGCGTATCGCGCCTGGGGACGCCCCAATGGCTCCTGTTTGCTTCTCAAGGCTTTTAGCTCCCCGCGTGTGGCATAGCGCAGGTTACTGATCTGACCTTCGAGCCTCCAGACCTCTGACGCACCACGCGCACTGTTTTCAGCCGAGGTGACCTCAATGTGTGAGGCGAAATCGAGAGGCTGGCCTCGAACAGGGCTCACCGAAAGAACACGCCACTTACCGCTATTGCCCGCTATGAATGCTGAGCGATTGAGCATCTTCTTTCCCGATTTGTTTCGAACCCGTAGCGTGTCTACTTCAGTGCCGCATCCCAGGCCGGGCGGCCGTGAAAGTGTTCCTCGCGCACGTAAGGACCGCCGCCCTGTCCTGGGCGCGACGACATGAGCGTGAACTGGTCGACCGTGAAGGGCCAGGCCTGCAGTGGCGGGCGGGCGCTCAGGAAGCGCGCAACCATCTCCGGCTTGGCGTTCTTCAGACGCGCGAGCGTGATATGCGGCTTGAAGGTCCGCGTCTCGGGCGGCAGCCGGGCGGAACGCGCTGCGCGTTCGCTCGCGCGATAGAGCGCGTTGAGCGGTTCGCTGTCGGCGATGCCGGCATATATGACGCGCGGGTCGCGGCCGCCGAATACGCCGAGGTCCGTGATCCTCAGCTCGAATGGATCGAAATCGACGCGGGAGAGCGCGCTCACCAGCTCATCGGCCTCGAGGTTTCCGATGTCGCCGAAAAAGCGGATCGTGAGATGCATGTCCTCGATCTCGACCCACTTGGCACCGGCCAAGTGGCCGCGCACAAGGTCGAGCTGGGCTCGGACGATCTCGGGAATCTCGATGGCTGTGAAGAGGCGCGGCATTCTCGTTTCATTCCGTCGGCACTATGTGACGTATCACTTGCCCGTTGCGGCCGCCTGCCTCTTTTTCACGCGCGCAATGAGCTCTTCCACATGCGGCAGGATGCCCTCGACGATGATGTCGATCCCCTTCGCATTGGGGTGGATGCTGTCGTCGAGGTTCAGCGCCTGATTGAGGACCACACCTTCGAGGAAGAACGGGTAGTAGAGCGTGTCGTGCTGCCGCGCGAGGGCTGGAAAGATGGCATCGAACGGGATTGTATACTCGGAGCCGTAGTTTCGCGGTGCCCGCATGCCCGTGAGCAGGATGTCGGCGCCCTTGGCCTTGATGCGCGTGAGAATGGCATCGAGATTCTTGCGCGCCGCTGCCGGGTCGAGCGCGCGCAGCGCATCATTGGCGCCGAGCTCGACGATCACCGCATCTGCATCATCGGGCACGGCCCAGTCGAGGCGCGCAAGGCCGCCTGCCGTCGTGTCGCCCGAAACGCCCGCATTGACGACGGCAACATTGTGGCCGCGCGCCTTGAGTGCCGCTTCGAGCCGCACGGGGAAGGCATTCTTCGGCGGCAGGCCATAGCCCGCCGTCAGGCTGTCGCCGAATGCGATGATGCGAATAGGCCGCTCCCGGGCGGATGCCGCGCTCATGTGGGCAAGCAGTGCGAGACAAAGCGCAAGGCACAGATTGACGACAGTATGTACAGTCCCCATCTGCTTTCTAGGCGGATCATACTCAAGCCTTGAGTGCGTGCGAGGGACCATCACGAATCCTGCGTTGGGTGCCGGAGTGGAATCAGTCAGATAGGTATCTGAGCGCAAGTTGCTACCGTCGATTGGAAAATTCCGACAGCCGGCGCCGCTTTTCCGAGGTGCGCCGCACACTTATGGAGTGCCTGTCATCGCTTCCGAACCCGTCATCGAGCTGGCGAATGTCGATCTTACCCTTGCCAGCCGTGCCGGCCAGGTCGCCATCCTGCGCGATCTGAGCCTTTCGATCCCCGCCGGCGATTCCGTCGCCATCGTCGGACCCAGCGGGTCGGGCAAGACCTCGCTGCTCATGGTCATGGCCGGCCTGGAGCGCGCGACGGCCGGACACGTCAAGGTCGCCGGTCACGATTTCTCGCACCTCAGCGAGGACGGGCTCGCGCTCGCGCGCGGTGCCAGCATCGGCATCGTCTTCCAGTCCTTTCATCTCGTGCCGACCATGACGGCGCAGGAGAACGTCGCCCTGCCTCTGCAGTTCCGCGGCGAGGCCGATGCCTTCGAGCGCGCTACCGAGCTGCTCGGCGAGGTCGGTCTCTCTCATCGCCTCACGCATTTCCCGGCCCAGCTCTCGGGCGGCGAGCAACAGCGCGTTGCGCTTGCAAGAGCACTTGTCACGCGTCCGCGCCTTCTCCTCGCCGACGAGCCGACCGGCAACCTCGATGGCAAGACCGGCCGCCAGATCGTCGACCTCCTCTTTTCACTTCAGGCGAGGCGTGGCGCGACGCTGATCCTCGTCACCCATGACGAGCGTCTCGCCGAACGCTGCCACCGCGTCATTCGCATGGCCGACGGGCGCATCATCGAGACCATAGACGGAACCGTGGCCGCATGAGCGCCGAGACCGTCGCCTCGGGGGCCGGCTATGGCGCGCCCCGTCCGCAGTTCACGCTCCTGCGCCTCGCACTCCGCGAGCTGCGCGGCGGGCTTGCGGGCTTTTATGTCTTCGTTGGCTGTATTGCGCTCGGCGTCGCCGTCATTGCCGGTGTCGGCGCGCTTGCCGATGCCGTGCAGTCGAGCTTCGTGCGCCAGGGTGCAACACTGCTCGGCGGCGATCTCACTTTCGCGCGACCGAACCGTCGTGCCGAGCCCAATGAGCAGGCTGCAATCGCGCGCTTCGGCACGGTCAGCGAGACGGGTTCGCTGCGCGCCATGGCGCGCCGTCTCGATGGCGCCGACCAGATGTTGGTTGAGGCCAAGGGCGTCGATGCGGCCTATCCGCTGATCGGCACGCTCGCGCTCGAGGATGGCGTGACGCAGGCGGATGCCCTTGCGGGCCGCGGTGCCGCCGTCGATCCGATCCTGCTCGCGCGGCTCGGACTCAAGCCGGGCGACCGCTTCCAGCTCGGCACCATCGAGGTCGAATTGCGCGGCGTGATCCGCAACGAGCCGGACAAAATTGCCGAGCGCCTGGCGTTCGGGCCGCGCGTCATGGTCTCGGTCGATACGCTGCTTGCGAGTGGCCTCGCCGATATCGGCAGTCTCACGAAGTGGCGCTATGCCGTTCGCCTTCCTGATGCAGACCGTGCATCCGAAGGAAGTCTCACCGCTGCCGCGCGAGAAGTCCGGAAGGCGCTGCCGGAATCGGGTTTCAGCATCCTCGACCGGCGCGATCCCTCGCCGCGTGTCACCCAGACACTCGAGCGCGTCCGCCAGTTCCTGACCCTGATCGGGCTCACGGCTTTGCTGGTCGGCGGTGTCGGCGTCGCGAATGCGGTCGCGACTTACATCGACCGCCGTCGCAAGGTGATTGCCACGTTCCGCAGTCTCGGCGCGACAGGGCGCACGGTATTCACACTCCACCTCATCCAGGTCGTCGCCATCACCGCCATTGGCATCGTGATCGGCCTTGCCATCGGGCTCATGGTGCCGACGGTCGTCGACTGGCTCGCGGGCGATGCACTTCCCTTCCGCGCCGAGGCGACATTCAGTCCGCTCGCGGTCGGCATGGCAGTCGCCTATGGTCTGCTCGTTGCGCTCCTCTTCACAATCTGGCCGCTCGGGCGCGTCGAGCAGATCCGCCCGAGCGTTCTCTTTCGCGATGAGGTGAGCGAAGAGCGCAGCTGGCCGGCCTGGCCATTCATTACTGCGACTATCGCCGTCGGCATTCTCTTGCTCGCACTCGCGGTGCTGAGTTCGGATTCGAAGCGCATCGCGCTCTACTTCTGCGCCGGTGCTGCAGGCATTCTCATTCTCTTCGCCGCGCTCGGCAGCGCCGTCACGCGCCTCGCACGTATGATGCCGCGCCCGCGCCGTCCCTCGCTCGCACTGGCACTTGGCAGCCTCGGTGCGCCCGGCGGGCTGACACGTGCGGTCGTGCTGTCGCTCGGCTCGGGCCTGTCACTGCTCGTGGCGGTCGCGCTCGTCGATGCATCGATCGTCAATGAACTCGATGGCCGCGTGCCTAAGAATTCGCCCAACTTCTTTGTGCTCGATCTGCCGCGCGAGGACGTCGCCGGCTTCCGCGGTCTCGTCGAAAAGGAAGTTCCCGGCGCTCAAGTCAACCAGGCCCCGATGCTGCGTGGCCGCATTGTCTCGCTGGGCAATACGCCGGTCGAGGAAGTGCGCGGGCCGCCCGAAGCAGCCTGGGTGCTCAACGGCGATCGGGGCCTCAGCTATTCCGATGATGTCCCCGAAGGCTCGACTGTCGTCGCGGGTGAATGGTGGGCGAAGGACTATTCCGGACCTCCGCTCGTTTCCTTCGAGGAGGACATCGCGAAGGGCCTGGGTCTCAAGATCGGCGATACGGTCACCGTCAACGTGCTCGGCCGCAACATCACGGCCCGCATTGCCAACCTGCGCGATGTCCGCTGGGAAAGCCTCGCGATCAATTTCGTCATGGTCTTCTCGCCGAACACACTCCAGTCAGCGCCGCACAACATTCTCGCCACCATCAGCCTCGATCCCGCGACGCCGCTCGCCCGCGAAGCAGACCTCGCCCGCGCGATCGGCAAGGCCTACCCAGCGACGACGGCCATCCGCGTCAAGGATGCCATCAACAACTTCAACACGCTCTTCCGGCGCGTGATCACGGCGGTGCGTGCGGCCGGCGGCGTAACGCTTCTGGCGGGCGCGCTGGTCCTTGCCGGCGCATTGGCGGCAGCACAGCGCCGACGCCTCCAGACGGCGGTGGTTCTCAAGGCCCTCGGTGCGACCCGTGCCCGTATTCTCGCGGCCCACGCGACCGAGTATGGGCTGCTGGCCTTGATAGCGGCCACGCTCGCGCTGCTGCTTGGCGGCATCTCCGCATGGCTCGTCACAACACAGATCATGGACCTGCCGTTCATCTTCTCGGGGGCGGCCGTCATGCAGGCGCTGGGGGTATCGCTGGCGCTGATCGCGCTGATCGGCGGACTTGGTACGTGGCAGGTGCTGAGGGCGCCGGCTGTGCCCTATTTGCGCTCGGAATGAGCCACAGGGTAATCGGATGCAGACGATTCCGGGTGGTTTTTCCGCCAGATGAATAGGAATTAACGATCCTGGCTATGCTTCCAGCTTGAATCTGCCATCGGCACCACACATATTTGGCGTGTAGTGCGGCCGAACGACACAACGTGCCGCGTATGGGATCAAAGGGAAACAGAACTCATGGCTGAACTCGACAAGCGTTACGGGCGATTTGGCGTCGCGACGCGCGCCGAGCCTGGCGTAATGGATGAAGGCCTTCGCAGCTACATGCTCGGCGTCTACAACTATATGGCCGCCGGCGTCGTTCTGACGGGCATCGTTGCCTACTTCATGTTCTCGATGCTGACGACGACCGACCCGAGCCTTGCGGTCGCGCGGCTGCCGAACGGCGTGCTGCTGACCGAGGCGGGCCGCTCCGTCTACGCTTCGCCTCTGATGTGGGTGATCATACTCGCCCCCCTGGCGTTCGTCTTCTTCCTGTCCTTCCGCGTTTACAGCATGAGCGTCGGCGCGACGCAGATCGCCTTCTGGGCGTTCGCCGCCGTCATGGGCGCGTCCATGTCGACCATCTTCCTGCGTTACACGGGTCAGTCGATCACGCAGATCTTCTTCGTGACGGCGGCCATGTTCGCGGCGCTGAGCCTCTACGGCTACACGACGAAGAAGGACCTTTCGGGCTGGGGTACGTTCCTGTTCATGGGCGTAATCGGTCTGATCCTCGCCTCGCTGGTCAACATCTGGCTCCAGTCGTCGTCGCTGTCCTTCGCGATCTCGGCGATCTGCGTGCTCGTGTTCGCGGGCCTCACCGCCTATGACACGCAGCAGATCAAGGACAACTATTACGAGATCGCTGGCGATGCCACGATGATGGCCAAGGGCGCGATCATGGGTGCGCTGAACCTGTACCTGGACTTCATCAACATGTTCCAGGGCATGCTGGCGCTCTTCGGCAACCGCGAATAACGAATACAGTCGGCTGGCGAAAGCCACTGGCTGGGTAGGTTAGCAAAGGCCCCGTCGAAAGGCGGGGCCTTTGTCGTTGCTGCGGCGCCGCTGCCCAAGAATTCGGCACAGCACGATCTTGCACCGCTTTCCCGGTCGAGCTACGCGGATCGGCCGGGGCCTGCAGCTCGAACAGCCCTCGTTTGCCACAGGTGCCGCCATGTCCTCCCTGAATGTGCGCCCCGTCCGCGAGACGGACATTCCTGCCATCGCCGCCATCTATGCCCATGCCGTCCTGCACGGCTACGCGAGCTTCGAGGTCGAGCCACCCGGCGAAGCCGAGATGACGAAGCGGATGCGCGCCGTCGTCGACGCTGGCTTCCCTTATCTCGTCGCCGAGAAGGACGGGAAAGTGCTCGGATATGCCTATGCCGGGCTCTACCGCGCGCGCCCTGCTTACTGGAACAGCGCCGAGAACTCGGTCTACGTCTCGCCGGATGCGCACCGGCTCGGCGTCGGGCGCGCGCTGCTGAAAGAGCTGATCGACATTATGACGGGCCTCGGCTTCCGCCAGATGATCGCGGTGATCGGCGACTCCGGCAATGCAGGCTCGATCGGCCTCCACCGTGCGCTCGGCTTCACTTACTGCGGGGTGATCCATTCCGTCGGCTTTAAGCATGGCCGCTGGCTCGACAGCGTGATCATGCAGCGCGCACTCGGGCCGGGCGATACGACGCCGCCGGATCGTAAGAGATGACGCATTCCCGTCTTCCACGCGACGGGGCTTTCGCTCCTGGCCGCAGCCCCCGTTCGCGCCGGAGGCGCGATTTCAGTGCAGCACAGGCCCGCGCAGGAATGTGCGGCGGTCACCGGACTGCACCGTGACGTCCATGGTGCGGCCGTTGCGGTTGATCGTCAGCGGCACAGGCGCGCCTGCAGGACCCAGAGCCCACACGTTGCGGAAGAAGGTCGGCAGTCCCCGCACATCCTGGCCGGCGACGGACATCACGATGTCGCCGACGCGCAGGCTCGACTTGCTAGCCGGCCCTTTGCGCGACATGCCGGCGATGACGATACGGTCGCCGACCTCGGCGGCGAAAATGCCAAGCCATGGGCGCGGTGACTTGCTCGGCCGCCCGATGGTGGTGAGATCGTCAAGGATGGGCTTCAGGAGGTCGATCGGTACGATCATGTTGATGTCGATGGCAGACTGCTTGTTGCCTTCGCTGCCGCCCTGCTGCACCTGCAGCGAGCCGATGCCGAGCAACTCGCCGGATGGCCCGATCAGACCAGTACCGCCCCAGTGCGGGTGCGAAGGCGAGGTGAAGATCGCCTCGTCGAGAAGATACTCCCAGTAGCCCGCGAACTCCTGCTTCGCGACAATACGCGCCGCGATGGCATTCTGGCGGCCGCCGGCGCCTGCAACGACGACATGGTCACCGACCTTGGCCTTCGACGAGGTGCCGAGGCTGAGGGCCGGCACGTCGATGTGGGCAAGCGCCTGCACGAGGCCGAAGCCGGTCTCCTGGTCATAGCCGAGCACGTGCCCCTGCACGACGCGGCCGCCGGCGAGCGTCAGCCACACCGTCTCCGCCTCGGTCACGAGATAGCCGATCGTCAGCACGAGCCCGTCATTGCGGATGATGACGCCGTGCCCCGCGCGCTCCGTGCCCAGGGTCTCGGCGGTGAATGCCTCGGCAGGGATGGTCGTTCGGACGCCGACGATCGCGCCGAGCGCGCGGTCGAGATCGTAGTCGTAGTCTTCTGGCTTGGGCTGCACGGTCGGCCTCCCATCCGGTTGGAGCCGGGAGCGGAATTGTCGGCCTATAAACATACGTCGCGATGGCAAGCGCGACAACGGCTAAGCATTCCGTTCAATTGTGCGCATTCCGAAGGCGGCGTGTGCGGGCGGACTCAGCTCGAGCCGCGAAATATCCGCCATTTGCCGAGCTGCCCGCCCTTTGCCATGCTCTCGCGTGCGCGTGTGGTACTCCGCGTGCCGGTTGGCCGGCCTCGCACGGTCGCGGCGACATCGCTGCCGCGAATCTCCACCTCGGCTTCTTCCTCCTCCGGCAGCGGCTCATCGCGGAGGATCCGGGGGGAATGGCGCGCTGCCCTGGTTGCGGACTCGCGCGGTGCACCATTTGCGGCGACGATGGTGATCTCCGCGTCGTCCTCCAGGTCGTCGCCGACACCCGAAGGATCGAGGCGCCCAACTGTCCCGCCCGCGGCCTCGTTGGGCGGCGCAGCATCGTCTGCGGTCTTTGTCGGCGCCGCCGTGACCGCCTCGGTGAGGTCGGCGATCTCGGCCTCGAGCTGTGCGAGGCGGTCGGCCGTGGCCTTGAGAGAATCTCCGGCCGTGACGGGGGTTGAAATTTCGGCTGGCGGAGCGGCTTGGGTCGGTGGAGGGGCCTGCGGTGGCGCAGTGTTTTCGGTCGCTGCGCCGAGGCGTGCGATGAGCGAGACTGTCGGCGTTTTGTCAGTGGTTGCGGGACGGCGGCCATTGCGAGCGCCATCCTTGCCGCGCGCTGCAGATTTGGCCGAGCCCGTGGGCTTCGACGCGTCCTTCGCGTCCGCGCCTTCTTCGGGGGGTGCGATCCCGCTTTCTGCCTTGATCTTGACCCGTCGCTTGGTCGAACCGGCCTCTTCGCCAGTTTCGGACGAAGCCGCAGGCGCCAGCGCCTTGATCGCGTCGCGCAGCAGCACGCGTGTCTTGTCGATGGGGAGCGTGGACGCGGGCGCCGGGTGGGCCGCACGGTGCGAGGCAAGTCTTCCGTCGATAGCCTCGAGATCGGCGATTATACGCTGCACGCTGTCGGGCGCCGTCCCTGTCCCTTCGCGCTTGTCGTCCACGTTTGATAGCTTTCCGATCGATCTGCTCTCGGCGCAGCACCGCCGGCCACGGATTAAAGCCGATCGCGCAACTTTTTCCCAGCGAGGAGCTGCGACCTGTTCAGATATCACGGGGATAGAGTGGGCGTGCGCTCAAAACAACAAACGGGCCGGCGCTGCCGACCCGACATGCATGCCCCAGCCATGTGTGGTGTTGGCTCTCATGACCCGATCTCGCCGCGTGACCCCGTGGGGCTGGGGGGCTGAGATATACGAGACCACGTTGCAAGACCGGGTCCAGAGGCAACGCGAACGTTATCGCTGCGCTTTACGGCGTGGGGTGGACCGGATTTTGGCCAAACCACGGTAACCATCGTTCGATTTCCATTGAACTGCTGAAACTTACGTCATTTTGGTAGATGAGACCTGTAATCGTACCCGATCGGCTGTGATGATCCGCTTTTGCAGGGCCGTAAGTCGAGATGATTCGAATCGCGGCGCCGCTTATACTCGAGTTGCACCTTATTTTGCTGTAGCACCGCGCAAAGCTGTCCGAAGCAGTGCCACCTCATTCCCCTATCCGCGCAGTCGGCGCCCGCCTTTGAGCCGGCTGGCGAGCACCTTGTCGATGCGCCGCCCATCGAGATCGACGACCTCGAAGGTCCATCCGTTGGCGTCGACCCGTTCGCCCACCTGCGGAAGGTGCTGAAGGTGGGCGAGCACATATCCCGCGACGGTCGCGTAGTTGCGCTGCTCCGGCACCACGATACCGATCTTGTCCGCCATCTCGTCGACGGGCATCGCTCCAGAAAGCAGCCATGAGCCGTCTGCGCGCTCGACCGCGTGCGGCTCTTCCTCGGCACTGTCCGAGCGGAACACGCCAGCAATGGCCTCGAGCACGTCGGCGGGCGTGACCAGGCCTTCGAAATTGCCGTACTCGTCGTGGATGAGGGCCATAGGCACCTCGGCGTCGCGCAGAACGGAGAGCACATCCAGCGCGTCCATGGTCTCCGGCACGATCGGCGCCTTGCGGATATGGCTCGTTACCTCGAAGGTCTTGCCGGCAAGGATTGCAGCGAGCAGCTCGCGTGTCTGGACAACGCCGATCAGTGCGTCCGTCGAGCCGTCGCCGACGGGGAGGCGCGAGTGAGGTGTGGTGATCAGGCGCTCGCGGATTTCCGCCTCCGGTGCGGAGATGTCGATCCAGTCGACATCGGTGCGCGGTGTCATCAAGCCCACGACAGCGCGATCGGCGAGGCGCATCACGCCCGAGATCAGCTCGCGCTCGCCGCTTTCGAGCACGCCCGCGGTCTCAGCTTCAAGGATGAGCGCGCGAATCTCTTCATCGGTGACTCGATGCCCGTTTTCGGTGGTCTGTCTCATGATGCGGAAGACGAGGCGCGTCGAGGCGTCGAGTAGCCAGACCGCAGGCTTTGCGCTGACCGCTACCGCCGTCATGAACGGCGCAACCATGCAAGCGATGCGCTCTGCATTGCGCAGTGCCAGGTTCTTAGGAACGAGCTCGCCGATGATCACCGAGAGATAAGTGATCACGACGATGACGAGGCCGTAGCCGAGCACGGCGGCAGCTCCGGCCGGGACGCCGAGGCCCAGAAAGAGATCGACCGCCCGATTGCCGAAGGCCTCGCCCGAGAATGCGCCGTTGATGATGCCGATCAGCGTGATGCCGATCTGGACGGCTGACAGGAAGCGACCAGGATCGGCAGCGAGCGCAAGTGCTGAGGCTGCGCCCGGATGGTGCGTCGCAGCGAGCGCCCTCAGACGCGGAACGCGAGCGGATACAACTGCCAGCTCCGAAAGCGCAAAAACGCCGTTGAGGAGAATAAGCGCTACGACGATGAGAAGCTCGATCACGTCATTCCTGGCTGACGTGTTTTCTCCGTCCAAGCCACTCCATGTCACTGAGGAACTCTAAGTAGGGCACGCAGGCGGGCCACGTCAATCGGTGAGGGCGAAGCGCCGTTCCCATTTGAGTGCATCGCATTGGACTTATTCTCAGGCCGCAGATGCAATAGACTGGTGCTGCGAGACAAGAAGAGCGCGAGCCGAATTCTTGGCTGGAGCGCCGCACACTGCATAAAATCCAGGGAGTGAAACATGAAAAAAGTCGCGATCACTGCGGCGGCAGCGCTATTGGGCTGCCTGATTTCCCCATCGGCTCACGCTCAGGGTTCTTCATTTCCGCCGCCGCCGCCGAAGGTCAGTCCTGCCAAGGGCGTGATCGATATGCACGTCCACTCGCACCCCGACGTGTTCGGACGCAACATGGACGACATCGACGTCGCCCAGCTTGCCAAGGCCCGCGGAATGCGCGGCCTTCTGATCAAGAATCATATCAGCGAGACGGCGAGCCGAGCGGCGCTCGTCATGAAAGTCGTGCCCGGTGTCGAGATCTTCGGCGGCATCGTCTTGAACAATGCCGTCGGCGGGATCAATCCGAGTGCCGTCGAGTGGATGCATCGGATCTATGGTGGTCGCGGCAAGGTCGTGTGGCTGCCGACCTTCGAGTCCGACAAGCATGTGAAGACTTTCGGCAAGCCTGATGCCAAGGGATTGACCGTGGCTCCGAACGGCCAAGTCTCGCCCGAGATGGAGGAGATCCTCAAGATCATCGCACGCGAAAACCTTGTGCTCGCGACCGGTCACGTGCATCCCGAGGAGATCGTCGCCATCGTCAAGAAGGGCAAGGAGCTCGGCGTCAGAAACGTTCTCATTACGCACGCGCTCACCACCGTGCCAGGGTTGACCATGGCTCAAGCTAAGGAGGTGACGAGCCTCGGCGCGAAGATCGAGATCTGCTTCCTGCAATTCCTGGCCGGTCCCAACGCGCCTCTTGCCTTCCTTACGCACTGGTCGCAGATCAATGCACGCCATGTGGCGCAGGCGGTGAAGGAATTGGGCGCAGGCAGCGTCATCGTCTCCAGCGATCTCGGTCAGAGTTCCAACATGACGCATCCGGATGGCATCGAAGCAGCTATTGCTGCCATGAAGAAAGAAGGTATTTCGGACGCCGACATCGATACGATGATGCGCAAGAACCCCGCACAGCTACTGGGACTCGATAGTTGAGAGGGCGCACGTCAAATGAATTCGGGGCCGCATTGCTGCGGCCCCGTTTGTTTTGGGACGCCGACCGATCGCGTGTGTTTCAGCGCTCGACGTTGAGTTGGCGCTTCAGCTCCTCGATCTCGTCCTTGAGACGGCTGTCGTTGCTGATCTCGCCCTCGATCTTGCGGATCGCATGTAACACGGTCGTGTGATCGCGATCGCCGAAGCGGCGGCCGATCTCCGGCAGCGACCGCGTGGTGAGCTGCTTGGACAGATACATGCCTATCTGGCGTGGCCACACGACAGAGCGATGCCGACGGGGCGAGAGGATGTCCGACTTCGAGACGCCGTAGTGGCGCGAGATGAGGCGCAGAATGTCCTCGATCTTGATGCGCCGCGGCTCGATGCCGTTCACGAGATCGCGGATCGTCGTCTCGACGAGGTCGAGCGTGATGCGCGTCTGCGTGTATTGCCATGTCGCGTAGAGCCGCGTCACCGCGCCTTCGAGCTCGCGGCCGCTCTCGGTCAGCTTGTCAGCAAGTAGATCGATGACATCGCGCGGGATCTCGAAGGAAGGATCGGCCGCGCGCTTCTCCTGAACGCGGCGCTCGAGGATCTTGAGGCGCAGGTCGCGGTCATGGCTGTTGATCTCCGTGACGAGGCCGCGCTGCATGCGCGAGCGCATGCGGTCGTTGAGGCGCGTCAGATGACTCGGCGCGCGCGCCGATGCCACGACGAGCTGGCGACCGCCATCGAGCAGCGCGTTGATGATGTGGTCGAACTCGAGCTCGGTCTGCTCGCCGTGCATGAATTCGAGGTCGTCGATGAGCAGGAGGTCGATGAGCCGGAAGCTCTCCTTGAACGCCATGGCGTCCTGCGCCTTCAGCGCCTCGACGAACTGGAAGCGGAAGCGTTCGGCCGTCATGTAGACGACGTTGGCTGAGGGCTGGCGGCGACGCACTTCCCAGGCAATTGCGTGCAGGAGATGCGATTTGCCGTGCCCGACTGAGGCATGGATGTAGAGCGGGTTGTTGCCGCGCGCCTCGTCGGGCACGGTTTCGGCAACCTGCATGGCACCTGCGTGCGCAATCCGGTTCGCCGTGCCGACGACGAAGCTGTCGAACGTGTAGCGCGGGTCGAGGGGCGATCCCTCGAGGCCATCGACGCCCGTGCGCGAGCCGACGCTTGCCGTATAGCTCGGCACTGTCATTGAGAGGGGATTGGCCTCTCCATTCTTGGCATGCGGCGCGGAAAAGCCCTTGTCAGGCCGCGATGCCGCGGTACCCGAGTGGGTTGCCGGCACATTCGCGACAGGCGTGCGCAGCTTTACCTCGATGCGGTCGACGCCCTCGAATTCGATGGCTGCGCACCGTTGGATGGCGTCCAGATAGTGTGTCTCGAACCAATTCTTGAGAAACTTCACCGGAACAGTGACGGTGAGTGTCCCGTTCTCGAAGGCCGCGAACTCGAGAGTCGTGAACCAGCTCGAGTACACGTCTTCGCCAAGTGTCGCCTTGAGCGCCTGACGGACGCGCTGCCCACGCGCATTGATCGCGCTGCTGCCCTCGCCCTCTGCTCCCGATTTCCTGGATGGCCCCGCTGATGGCCCTTCTGGCCGATCGCCGTCGTGCGTCATTGCTCGTACCCCACCAATAAATTCTGTTCGCCCTCAGGACACCGATCCCGCATGTCGGCCCGAATTGGATGCGCCGCCGCACCCTCCGGCTACCGAATCTCCCGCGCGTCGATCGTGTCCCGCCCTCTTTGCAGGCTCAGCCCTGAATCCAGGGCAAGCCCGCGGCCTTCCAGCCCGCCATCGTGCCGCGTCGGCGGTGCTGATCCAGCGGACCCTCGAAGCCGTCCGCCACGTTGTGGCAATGCGCATAGCCTTGGGCTGCGAGTGCGCGCGCGGCCATCAGGCTGCGCCCACCGGAACGGCAGATGAAAAACAGCTCGCTGTCCTTGTCCGCACCAAGCGCGGCAAGCTGCTCCGTCACCTGTTCCACGAAGGCCGGGTTGAGACGGTTGTCTGGAAAGGTCTGCCATTCCACGAGGACCGGCTTGCCACCGATCTCCGAAAGGTCAGGCATCCCGACAAAGGCCCATTCCGATCTCGTCCGCACGTCGATCAGAACAGCCTTGGGGTTGGCCGCCAGGGCGCCCCACACATCCCGCACCGGTACGTCGTCTACCGCACCAGAATCAAACGCCACTTACAGTCTCCGCATTAGTCACAACAGCAACAGCACACTACCGGCAGGTACGCGCTGCCACTTTACAAGCAATAGACAAGTACAATGAGCGCCATCGGGCGAACACGCCTGATGGAATACGCAATACAAGACGCCGTTGAACCCCGTCTCCGGACAAACTGTTGGCCTCTGTCCGGAATGCCTGCGATCTACTTGGGGAAAAGCTGTGTCGGGTGGCCCCGCACGTTCTCCTTAACCAGATACTAACCATGTTGGGCGCCGTCGGCGCAAGCGCGGACTTTCGTCAGGGCCGCGCCAGGTAGTGTCCGGGCGACTCTCCGTGGCCGCTGCCGGCAATCCCCGCGCCCTGTTGATGACGTGTCAGGGCTGTGGACAAGGGCGTTGAGAATCCGAGCTGAATCCAGACCGCAATTGCCCCCATCCGAGGCCTCGATGACGGTCCTGCCGGACCGTCATCTGAATCTTGTTTTGGCTTGAATGAGTTCAATAAGACAGCAGAAGTCGAGTTGCCTTCAAGGGCTGCGATGACACAAAACCGTCAACTATCAAGCCATTGAAGGAGGCGCCTCTCATCCCTCGCGAGTCGCCGTTGTGCTCTTTCCGCCACATAGTCCGGGCGTCTGGCACCCGGCCCGCTGACCAGCGATCAGGAGGCAGTCGCGCCGATCGACTTGATCCGGGCGGCGAGGCGGGAAACCTTCCGCGACATCGTCTTTTTGGGGACAACGCCCTTCTGCGCAGAGCGCATCATGACCGGCTCGGCGGTCTTCAGCGCCTGCTCGGCAGCGGCCTTGTCGCCGGCAGCAATGGCGGCCTCGACGTCGCGAACGGTCGACCGCAAGCGCGAGCGCCGGGTCTTGTTTACTGCCGTCCGCCGCGCCGTCTGGCGGGCCGCCTTCTGTGCCGAGCTGGTATTGGCCATTCTGATAGTCCTTCTTTGTGATCGAAGCTGGTCGGTTGTCGAAGCTGGTCGGCGCGGTAGAGCTCGCTGTAAACCTTGCCGCGAGGCCCGTACCGCGCATCAAACAGATGCGCCGCCCATGGCGCGCATGGCCAGGGCGGTTTGCTGGGCAACCGTATAGAGACCGGGCAGGAGACGGTCAACGGGGCACGGTGGGGAGCGCCGCCGTCCTGGCGGTCGCCGACGGTAACCTCCCCTACAACGCGAGTGGCCTGCCGTTGTGCCGCAGTCTTGTCGCGGGGTGGGCAACGGGGACGCTGGAGAAGCCTAAAGCGTCGAACTGCTGCTCGCGTGGCTTCAAACGTCCGTGAGTTTTGAGGCCGCATGGGGCCTGAAACCGCGGCTGCTTGGCTTTGCGTCGGCCGACGGACGTTGCCGTGCTCCCGTGTCGCATGTCGCCGGGCCACGGTGAGGCACAAATTCCGGGCGGGTCGTCTCATGCTGGGCAATGATGATCCGCGCCGATGCGGATCTCACCGGTTCGACACGAGCATCACAGAAGTCATTGAACAGTGATTGCCGCGCCGCCGCTGGCAGCCGTGGAACCGATACGTGATCTATGGGGCAGCTCCAGCCGGGCCTGCAAACGCGCGAGAACCTGCCGCGATCTCGATCTGACGCGGTCAGGTCAGGCTCTGCGGCTCGAGCTCAATGAGCTGTCCGCCTTCCATGCGCAGGACGCGATCCATGCGTGCCGCAAGCTCGAGATTGTGGGTTGCGATGAGAGCCGCGACGCGCTTCACCCGGATGAGCTCGATGAACTCCTCGAAGACCACATCGGCCGTCCGAGGGTCGAGATTGCCTGTCGGCTCGTCGGCGAGCAGGAGACGTGGCGTATTGGCGAGCGCGCGGGCGATCGCCGTCCGCTGCTGCTCGCCGCCCGATAGTTCAGCCGGTCGGTGTTCGAGGCGATCGCCAAGACCGAGCGATGTCAGCAGTTCCGTCGCGCGCGCGTGAGCCTCGCGTTTCGATCGGCCCTGGATGAGCTGGGGCATAGCCACGTTCTCGACGGCCGAGAACTCGGGCAGGAGTTGGTGGAACTGGTAGATGAAACCCATCTGCGCACGCCGGACGCGTGTACGCGCATCGTCGTTCATGCGCGCGCAGTCATGGCCGGACACGATCACCTGGCCGCTGTCCGGTGTCTCCAGCAGCCCGGCAACGTGCAGGAGCGTGGACTTGCCGGCGCCCGAGGGGCCCACCAGGGCAACGGCCTCGCCGCCCCTCAGCACGGCCGAGGCGCCGCTCAGCACGTCGATGCGGCGTGAGCCCTGGTGGAAGGTGCGCCGAAGGTCGACAAGCTGGAGGACAGCCGTCTCGAAAGGCTCGCCGCGCTCGGATGTGAAGTCTTGCACGGGTTGCCTCACTCGTAGCGGAGCGCTTCGACCGGATCGAGGCGCGAGGCGCGCCACGACGGATAGAGCGTTGCGAGAACGGATAGCACGAGCGCCATGATCACGATCGCCGTCGTCTCGCGAACATCGATCTCGGCGGGCATGCGCGAGAGGTAATAGACTGTCGGATCCATCAGCGTCGTGCCGGTAATGCGCTGCACGAGCTGACGTATGCCCTCGATATTCCAGCAGAAAACGATGCCGAGAATGAGCCCAGCGATGGTGCCTACAATGCCGATCGAGGCGCCGGTGATCAGGAAGACGCGCATCATCGCACCTTTCGTCGCGCCCATGGTGCGCAGGATGGCGATGTCGCGGCCCTTGTCTTTCACCAGCATCATGAGGCCGGAGATGATGTTGAGCGCCGCCACCAGCACGATCAGCGACAGGATGATGAACATCACATTGCGCTCGACCTGGAGCACCGTGAAGAACGTCTCGTTGCGTTTGCGCCAGTCCGTGAAGTGCAGCGTATCGCCGCCGGCGGCCTGCAACGGCCCCAAAATCTGCTCGACGTTCTCGGGCTCTTCCAGCAGCACCTCGATCACGTCGACCTGCTCTGGGCGCGAGAAATAGCGCTGCGCCTCCTTCAGCGGCATGAAGATCATGGCCTTGTCGTACTCGGACATGCCGAGCTCGAAGATGGCCGCTATGTTGTAGCGCTTGATCCGCGGCGCCGTGCCGAAAGGTGTCGCGGCTCCGCGCGGCGAGACGAGCGTAATGGCGTCGCCGGCCGTGACGCGCAGCATGTTGGCGAGCCGGATGCCGATGGCCAGGGACTCGCTGTTGTCGAAGTTATCCAGCGTGCCGTAGCGCACATTGTCTGCGACAAGCGGCATCTGGCGCAGGGCGCCTTCGCTCACACCGCGGATGAGGCCGCCGAGCGATACCGAGCTCGAGGTGATCATGGCCTGCCCCTCGATGAGCGGCAGGACGGCCTTGACGCCGGGCACCTGCGAGAGGCGTGCGGTCGCCTCGTCGTAGTCCGTAAAGGGATCGGCGATGCGATAGACGATCACGTGGCCGTTGACGCCGAGGATCTTCTGGATGAGCTCACTGCGAAAGCCGTTCATGACAGCCATGACAATGATCAGCGTCGCGACGCCGAGCATGATGCCGATGAACGAGAAGCCGGCGATGACGGAGATAAAGCCTTCCTTGCGCCGTGCCCTGAGATAGCGGCGCGCGAGCAGCCACTCGAACGGAGCAAAGGGGCGCGTGTCGACGCTGGCGGCGCCCGATGTGGTCGTCATCATCTAGTGTCCCGCTTCCGAAGTTCGCCCGATCTCGATGCTGGTGTCCCGAGCGAACTTCGGAAGCAAAAGGGACACTAGAATCATAATCTTGCTAGTGTGATTCAGATCGAGAAATTCGCTCGGTACCGCGCGGCCTGATCTGGCGAATTTCTCGATCATCACACTAGTCCGGCTCCGGTTCGCGAGTGACGCAGCGGACGGTAAATCCGCAGATGCAACGGACGCGCTGCCTGGGGACCCCCCTTATGCGTCCGTTGACTACCACAATCCGCCGCAATTAGGGCCGTGGCTCGTTCGCGTTACCCACCGTGGCGGCAGGGCGACAGAGGGGCGCAATGGTCGCAGCCGGCTTATAGCCAAGCCTGCTCGCCACGCCTGAGCCGCAAGATCTTGTCCTGGGGCACGTCGAGGGCATGGATCTCCCCCCAGTCGAGGCCGAGAATGTGCCCGCGCACGACCCGGCTGACGCCCCCATGCGACACGGCGACCGTATCCCGTTCCAGGCTCGCAATCCAGTTTCCGACCCGCCTCGCTAGATCCTCGTAGCTCTCGCCGTTGCGAGGCCGCCAACGATAGGGATCCGCCTTGCGGGCAGCGAACTCCTCGGGGTCGTTATTTGGCAGATCGTCCCAGATCTGGCCTTCCCAATGCCCGAAGTTGATCTCCTTCAGCAGGTCGTCACGGGCGAAGGCATCGGGGTCGAGGCCCATCTCGCGGCGGATGATCTGCATGGTCTCGGATGTGCGCGAGAGCGGGCTCGCGACGAAATCGAAGCTCTCTGCCTTGCCGTCGAGAATGCGGCCGAGCTCGCGGCCGTTGCGCGCGGCCTGCCCGCGACCCTTGTCATTGAGCGGCGTGTCGGTCTGGCCCTGATAGCGGCGCACCGCATTCCAGTCCGTCTCGCCATGGCGGACGAAATAAAGCGTAATACCAGCCTTGAGCACGGATCAGACCTTGAGGACGAGCTTGCCGTTGTTGCCGCCGGTGTAGAGCAGATTGAGGGTGTCGGTAAAGCTTTCGAGGCCGCCAGTACGCACATCCTCTCGGATTTTCAGTTTGCCCTCGCGGTGCCAGGCCCCGAGCTGCGCGATCGCCTCGGGTACGCGATCGGCCCAATCCAGCACGATGAGACCGCGCATGGTCAGCCGCTGTGTGAGCACGGCGCGCAGGTTCTTCGGACCTTCGGGCATCTTCGTCGCATTGTACGCGGAGATGAGACCGCAGAGCGCGATGCGCCCGTGCACGTTCATCTGCATCAGGATCGTATCGAAGATCTCGCCGCCGACATTCTCGAAGTTGACGTCGATGCCTTGAGGGCAGGCGGCTTTGAGCTGCTCGGCGAGATTGCCGCTCTTGTAGTCGATGCAGGCATCGAAGCCGAGTTCATCGACGACGTAGCGGCATTTCTCCGTGCCGCCGGCAATGCCGACCGCGCGGCACCTCTTGATCTTGGCAATCTGGCCGACGATCGAGCCGACGGCGCCCGAAGCCGCGGAGACGACGACCGTCTCTCCGGCCTTGGGCTGACCCACTTCGAGGAGCCCGAAATAGGCCGTCCAGCCGGGCATGCCGAGCCCGCCGACCCAGCGTTCGAGCGGGGCCGCCGAAGGATCGACCTTCACGAGGCCTTTGCCGTCCGAGATCGCGTACTGCTGCACGCCCATCATGCCCTGCACGGCATCGCCGACATTGAAGGCGGGATGCTTCGAGGCATCGACAATGCCGACGGAGAACGAGCGCATCACACCACCGATCGCGACCGGCGGCACGTAGGAACGCCCCTCGTTGATCCAGCCGCGCATGGCTGGATCGAGCGAGACATACGCGATCTTCACGCGCACTTCGCCTTCGTCTGGCTCGGCGAGCGGTGCATCCTTGACGGTGAATACATCCGGTGTGACGAGGCCCGGCGACGGGCGCTTGGCGAGAATGACTTGGCGGTTCGTGGCCATGAAAGCCTCCGCTATTCGGCTGCGACCTTGGGCAGCTCGGTCTCTTTGGCAGCTCCTTCGGCGAGCAGCGCATTGATCTCGGCTGGCGTGAAACCGGCCTCGCTCAGCACTTCGCGCGTGTGCTGGCCATACAGGGGCGCCGGCATAGCGATCTCCGTTGGTGTGCCCGAGAACTTCGCCGGCATCCCGATCGTCTCGACCTTGCCGGCAACGGGATGGTTCACGGCGACGACCATGTCGCGCGCACGCGTCTGCGGATGCACGAGCATCTCGTTGATGGAGAGAACTGGACCGCACGGTATGCCGACGGCCTCAAGCTTCTCCAACCAATGCGCGGTACCCTGCTTGCGGAAGCGCGCGTTGAGCAAGTCGATCAACGTATCGAGGTTGGCCATGCGGTCGTGCCCGGTGAGGAAGCGCGGATCCTTGCCGAGCTCGGGACAGCCGAGGACATCGCACAGCATGGGATACATCTTCTGGTTCGATGCCCCGACGTTGATGTAGCCGTCGCTGGTCTCGAAGGCCTGATAAGGTCCGTTGAGCGGATGGCGCGAGCCCATGGGCCCCGGTGACACACCTGTCGCCAACGCGATTGCCGACTGCCAGTACGTCAGCGTGATGCCGGCCTCGAGCAGCGAGGTATCGACGAACTGCCCTTCGCCGGTTTTGAGTTTGTGGGCATAGGCGGCGCACATGGCCATCGCAGCGATGATGCCGGCCGTGATGTCGCACGCCGGCGAGCCGACTTTGACCGGCGGTCGTCCCGGACCTTCGCCCGTGATGGCCATGAGGCCCGACATGCCTTGTGCAATGAGGTCGTAACCGCCCTGATCGGCGTAGGGTCCGCTGCGGCCGAAGCCCGAGACGGCGCAGTATATGAGGCCCGGAAATTCCTTGTGCAGGGCCTCGTAGCCGAGGCCGAGCTTGTCGAGCGTATCGTGGCGATAGTTCTCGATGAGAACGTCGGCGTCCTTCAGCAGACGCTTCAAAGCCGCGCGCCCCGCGGGCTTCTTGAGATCGAGAACGATGCCGCGCTTGTTGCGGTTCATCATCATGTAAGCCGCCGGCTCGCCCTTGATGTCGGGCGGCAACATCCGCCGCGTGTCGTCGCCGCCATCGGCCTTCTCGACCTTGATGACGTCGGCCCCCATGTCGGCGAGCATGCGCGCCGAGGTCGGCCCCGCCATGACGTGTGAGAGGTCGATGACGCGCATTCCCGTGAGAGGGCCGCGGCGCTTATTCTGTGACATGATGCCTCCGGGTATTGTTCTTAAATCGTTTATCCAAGCCTGCCCGATCAGGCAGGTGCTCGCAAGCCCAGCTCCTGCTCGGCCGGCAGGGGTGCAAACAACGCCTCCACCACCGCGTCGTCGAGTTCGGCGAGCGTCGGCGGTTTCCAGCGAGGGTTCTTGTCCTTGTCGACGAGCAGCGCGCGTACGCCTTCCGAGAATTCGCCGTCCTCAAAGAGGTGAATGCAAAGTCGAAGCTCGACGTTGAGTGCTTCCTCGAGCGATCCGAGTTTGCGCGATCGCCGGACCGCGGCAAGCGTCGCCGCGAGCGCCTTCGGCGAGCGCGTCAGCAGCGCCTCGCGTGTCTTGAGCGCCCACTCGCTCTCTTCCTGCGCCAGCGCCTCGATGATGGCCGGCACCGTGGGCTTCGAGAACGTACGCCCGACTTCTTCCGCGCGCTCGGCGAGATTTGAATGCGGCGGGGGCTCGCTGAAGCGCGCGATCACGCCGTTGACATCTGCTGCGCGTGCTTCGCATAGGGCCGTGCGCAGCTCATCGAGCTTTGCCGACTGCACGAAAGCATCGGCGAAGCCGGAAAAGATCGTACCCGCGCCATGCATGCGCTCGCCGACGAGGCCGAGATACTCGCCGAATGAATCGGGCGCGCGTCCGAGCAACCATGTGCCGCCGACGTCGGGAATGAGCCCGATGGTGGTTTCCGGCATAGCAAGCTGCGAGCGCTCGGTAACGATGCGCGTGCCGCCCTGCACGTGCGCGGAAAGTCCGATGCCGCCGCCCATGACAATGCCGTCCATGATAGGCACGAGGGGTTTGGGATAGCGGTGGATCAGTGCATTGAGCGGATACTCTTCGCGCCAGAAGGCCAGCGCGTCATCGATCCCTCGCGTGCGTGAGTCATAGAGCCAACGGACATCGCCGCCAGCACACAGCCCGCGCTCGCCGGCACCGTCCAGGATGACGAGCTCGACGGCCGGATCGTCCTTCCACGCGAGCAACGCCGGCCAAATGGCGCGGACCATGCCGAGCGTCAGAGCATTGAGCGCCTTCGGCCGGTTCAGCGTAATGCGCCCGGCCTTGCCTTCGACGCGGATCAGGACTTCGTCGGTTGTGGCGGTCATCTCGCCTCGCCTCAGAGCTTCGGCGCCGGGAAGGCACCACGCGATTTCTCAAACGCACGACCGATGCGCAGCGCCAGCGCGTCGTCGAAGCGACGGACGACGATCTGCAGGCTCATGGGCAACTTGCTCTTGCTGAGCGCCGTCGGGATCGCAAGGCCTGCCAGCGCGAGGAGGTTTGCCCAGCGAGTGAAATGGGCCATGGGCGACTTCGTCTCGTCGACCTCGGCGACCGGGATCGCCGGGAACGGAATGGTCGGCAGGATGATGGCATCGAGCCGGTCCATGGCCGAGAGGAAGCTGTCGATCGACTTCTTCCGCTCCGCCATCACATCGAGATAGTCGGCGGCGGAGATCGACTTGCCACCGAGAAAGCGCGTGCGGATCGGATTGGCCATACCCGACTTCGCATCGTCGACATGACGGCGCCAGTTCGCATAGCCCTCGGATGCGATGATGATGCCGGTCGATCGCGTGAAACTGTCGAAGGACTGGGGCATCTTGAAGGGTTCTACGCGCGCGCCGAGCTTCTCGAGCGTCGCGGCGGCCTTGGCGAGATCGGCCTTTACCTCGTCACTTGTGATCGCGCCCAGGTCCTCATCGACGACGCGGCCGATGCGCAGACCTGCTACACCCTTTTCGAGATCGCGCAGCGGATCGATCGCGCGGAAATCCTCGGTCGATGGATCCTCGGGATCATGCCCGAGCATGGCAGCGAACATGCGTGCCGTAGTCGTCACGTCCGTCGCGAGCGGACCGGCCGTATCGAGCGTCTGCGAGAGCGGCGCGATGCCCGAGCGGCCGATGAGCCCGATCGAGGTCTTGAGGCCGACACAGCCGCAGAGCGCGGCTGGAATGCGCACCGATCCGCCCGTGTCGGTGCCAAGTCCGCCCGGCAGTACGCCCGCGCCGACGATCGAGCCCGTGCCACTCGATGAGCCGCCGGGAATGCGGTGCACATTGAGATCCCATGGGTTCCACGGCGTGCCGACGGTCTCGTTCGTGCCGTAGCCGCCGAAGGCATATTCGACCGTGTGCGTCTTGCCGACGACGATGGCGCCGGCGGTGCGCAGCTTGGTCACGACGTGCGCGTCCCGCGTCGCCGGCTCAGCCTGCTTGCGTGTCAGCGATCCGCAGCCGGAGACGAGCCCCACGACATCGGCAATGTCCTTAATGCCGACCGGCATTCCGTGGAGCAGCCCGTGTGCCGCGCCTTCGGACGTGCGTACATCGGCGAGCCGCGCCTCGGCGAGGGCGCTCTCGCGTGTGATCTGGGCGAGCGCGTGGAGCTTCTTGTTGGCCGCTTCTGCGGCGTCGAGCGTCTTCTCGACGGTGGCGGTAATCGCACCGGTGGCGGCTTTCGGGGACTTGGACATAGGCTCACGGCTCCAGATCGTGATGCTGGCGGATCAGCGAGCCTATCACTCCCCACGCGGAGCGCGCGAGGGCTCATGGCGCAGGGTCGACCTGCATCCAAGCGCGATCTTCAAAATTTCAGAGAAAGACAGCGGTTCTGGGTGTTGCGGGCCGCTGTAAAGTCAGCCGCTCGCGCTGGAGGCGCGACGTCGTTTACGATGTCGGCAGCCTGCACTGCTCGTCGGCCGGCAGGGGATCGCAATCTCGATCGCGCGCGCAGGTGTGCAGTGCCGTCTTGGTCTCGGCATTATAGATGCCGTCCATCTGCCCACGGTACAGCCCGCGCTCGGCGAGGCCGCACTGGTAGAGCTTGACCATGCGCTCGCCACCAAGGTGGACGGCCATCTCGTAGTCGCGGATTGCCCCCTCGGAGTTGCCCATGAGCTGGCGGATGTGGGCACGTGTGTCCCAGGAGTGCTCGCTGTCGGGATTGAGCAGGAGCGAGCGCTCGACATCGGGTAGTCCATCGGGGCCGCGACCGGAACGGAAATAGGCCCACGCGCGGTTATTGAGAGCTGAGGGCGAGTTGGGATTGATGGCGAGGGCGGCGTCGTAGTCGTGGATTGCGCGGTCGAGCAGGCCCTTGATGGCCAGCGCGAGACCGCGGATGGCAAGCGCGTTGCTGCGCTCGAGGGGCGGCGTCGCGGGATTTTCGATAATGATGGAGCAGCCGAGGATGCGCCGCTCGTTGTCGTCGCTCAGGCAGTCGGCCGCATTGCTGTCCGCCCGCGCTGCCGAGGCGGCTGCGACGACAAGCCAGAGGGCGGCGATGATCCTGCCTGCTTGCTTCATTCAGTGCTCCAGCGGTGCGGTGGGGTGGCTCGCCGGCCAGCCGGCGCCGATGTTCATCAGCACTACGACACAAGTATGTCCAGGTTCATGATCGGGCTGCGCCATCTGGTCCCGCCCATCCCACGAGTTATGAGATTGTGAGGGCCTTATCCCGCTCGGTTGTCGGGTACCTCTACATCCAGGTCCAGGACGAGGAAACTCCACGATTTGCCGTGGCTGTCGAGGCCCAGCGAGGTATTGACGCCGCCTTCGAGGGCATCCTGCATAACGAAGTTCAGGCCGTGCAGATGATCGAGGGTATAGCGCTTCACGGCGCCCTGGATGAGGGCCGGATAGGCTGCCTTGATGCGCTCGGGCGTGAGCTGCTCCTTGAGCAGAGGATAGTCACCCGGATCATACACCCAGACGGATACGTTCGACGTGTTGCCCTTGTCGCCGGCGCGCGCATGCGCGATCTCGTGCAGCTTGATGTGGCGGCTCATGCGCGGAGCACCTTCACGCTGGAGCGCACTGCGCCGCGGTCGATGAGCGCCGAATGTGTGATGACGCTCGGCGTGATCTGGCCGCGATAGCCACCGCCAGCCGCCGGCCCGCAGCACAGTAGCGACTCGACCTCCCAGAGCATCGTCGCGACGTCGTCGCGAGTGGCCGAGCGCATGGCGGCGTGCACGCGCACGTCGGCGCTCTCCGCGCGGGGGCCGTGCGCCGTCGCATGCAGCGAATTGATGCCGATGAGATCGATGCGCAGCGCCTCGAAGCCAGGGCGGTGTGCGAGGCGTTCGCGCAGTATGTCGCGTGCGAGCGCCGCGCGTGCCGTCGCATTGGGGCCTGCGTAGCTCACGCCCGCCTCGCCGAAGAAGCCGCCGTCGAAGCCAACCGTGACCTTGAGTTTGTCGGGGCGCTTGTGACCGCTGCCGTTCGCGACCGCCACGCGGTCGCGTCCGGCTTCCTGCACGGTGGCGCGGCTGAAATCGGCCGTTACATCCGGCGTGAGATAGGCCGCCGGATCATGCACCTCGTACATGAGCTGCTCTTTGACCGTCCGTGGTGTCACCATGCCGCCGGCATCGGCGAGCTTGGTAATGACGCAGTTTCCGCGCTCATCCACTTCGGCGATCGGGTAGCCGCACTCGGCTAAACGCGGCACATCCTTGCGGCCGGGATCGGCGAAGTAGCCGCCCGTGATCTGCATGCCGCATTCCAGAAGATGCCCGACGAGTGTGCCCTGGCCGAGCTTCTGCCAGTCGTCGCGCTTCCAGCCGTAGCGATGCACGAGCGGCGAGAGAAAGAGCGAGGGATCGGCGACGCGCCCAGTGATCACGACATCGGCGCCGCTCTCGAGGCCGGGAATTATGGCGTCAATGCCGAGATAGACATTGGCGCCGACAACGGGGCGCCCGATTTCGGCGACCGTCTTGTTGTGATTGTCGAAGAGGACGGTATCGGGGCCGATGAGATCGGAGACATCATCGCCCTCGATGGCCGCCACCGTCAGGCCGCTGAGGCCCTGCGACCGCGCGACATCGACGACGACATCCGCTGCCGCTGCAACATTCGCGACGCCCATGTTCGTGACGATGCGCGTGCCATTGCGCTTGCAGTGGCCGAGCACGCCGCGCATCCGCGCCGCGAGCTGCGGATTATAGCCGCGCTTCGGATCGAGCTGACGATCGCGATGACCGAACGCCAGCGTGCGCTCGCCGATCGTCTCGAACACGAGATAGTCGAGCGCGCCCTTTTCGGCGAGATCGATCGCCGGCTCCAGCCGATCCGACGAAAAGCCGGCGCCACATCCGAGCCTCAGCACTGCATCCTCCCGATATGTGGTGCCAGTTTCAGCGTAAGTGCGCCTCGTGTGATGATCGAGAAATTCGCCAAGGCTCGCAATACTGTGCGAGCGAATTTCTCGATCTGAATCACACGAGCAGGCAAGAGAACTCTAGTGTCCTGACCGGATGCCGAAGTTTGCTCGCTGACCTCGCATCGGGGTGGGGCGAACTTCGGCATCAGGACACTAGAGGCACTTCGTGATTGTCGAGCCGCACTTCACGTAGTTGATGAGGTCCCAGGCGCAGCAGGGTTCCTCCTGCTTGCACACCCAGGCGCGCTTCTCGCCGCTCGGGAACGTATGGCGACAGACCTTCTCGCCCTTGCCGGCCTTTACCACCGGCGCCTTTGTCTGGCTCTGTGCCATTACCGGTGCGCTCATACCGAGCGCGAACGCCAATGCCAGTCCGATCTTCATCATCCGCATGATTGCTACCCCCAAGTAATGGTCCAAATAGACCCCACCAGCGCGGGCATCATGCCGTGCCGGCGCCAATGCCACAAGTACCGGTTGCCGGCTGGCCACAGGCGGCTATCATCCGCCGTAACAGACACCGAACGCCCAGGGAGCCGCCCCATGAAAACCCGCGCCGCCGTCATCCACGAGATGGAAAAGCCGCGCCCCTATGCCCAGTCCAAGCCCATGGTGATCGAGACGCTGGATCTCGATCCGCCGGGCGAGGACGAGATCCTGGTGCGCATCCGCGCCGCTGGCCTCTGCCACTCCGACCTCTCGACCATCAACGGCGACCGTCCGCGCCCGCTGCCCATGGTGCTCGGCCATGAGGCAGCCGGCGAGGTCATGGAACTCGGCCCCGGCGTGAAGGATCTCGCCGTCGGCGATCACGTCATTCTCGTGTTCGTGCCGAACTGCGGCCGCTGCGCGCCCTGCCAGGAAGGTCGCCCCGCACTCTGCGAGCCGGGCTTCAAGGCGAACAGCGCCGGCAAGCTGCTCAACGACGTGACGCGCCTCTCGCGCAACGGCAAGACCGTCTATCACCACGTCGGCGTGTCAGCGTTCTCGGAATATGCCGTCGTCTCGCGCTGCAGTGTCGTGAAAATCGACAAGTCCCTGCCCTTTGAGGAAGCAGCGCTCTTCGGCTGCGCGGTCATCACGGGCGCGGGCGCCGTCATCAACACGGCGAAGGTGCCACCGGGCACGACCGCCGCGGTCGTCGGTCTCGGTGGCGTCGGCCTCATGTCCATGCTCGGCGCGAAACTCTCCGGTTGCCGGCAGGTCGTCGCCATCGACATGCTCGATGACAAGCTGAAGCTCGCCAAGCAGCTCGGCGCGACGCACACGGTCAACGCGCGCGATCCCAACGTCGTCGAGCAGGTGAAGGATCTCACTGGCGGCGGCGTCGATTTCGCCTTCGAGATGGCAAGCTCCATCAAAGCGCTCGAGCTCGCCTACAAGATCACCAAGCGCGGCGGTACCACTGTCACTGCGAGCCTGCCGCACCCGACACACACCATGCCGCTGCCGGGCACGCACCTTGTCGCCGAGGAACGCACCGTCAAAGGCAGCTACGTCGGATCGTGCATCCCTTCGCGCGATATCCCGCGCTTCATCTCGCTCTATCAGCAGGGACTTCTGCCCGTGGATCGCTTGATGAGCGAGCGCATCAAGCTCGAGGAGATCAACGAGGGCTTCGATAAGCTCGCGGACGGCGGCACAGTGCGGATGATCCTGGTGCCTTGATCGCGCTGCGAGCGCCCCACAACTCCGGTTTTTATTCAATTTTGCGGCCCCGCGTGGGCCGCTTTTTTTATATGGCCCCCTATACCCGGGTATGTGCCGGGCAAACCCGAACGTTATCGGAATGACCTCCCGTAGAATGTCGGCGGCAGGGGTTTGGGGGCATCTTCTCCTCACCGGCCGAGACGAGCTGGTGACGATCTTAGGGCACAGACCGCAGCCCGGATCGCCCAGCTCAAGCGGCAAAGAAATTCAACGGAGAAAACAAATGAAGACGATCCTGAGCACCCTCATCCTCGCCGGCGTCCTCGCCAGCACCGCCCACGCCCAGTCCTACGACCCATTCCGCGATCCGAGCCTCGCCCTGCCACGCTCCGAGATGAGCAATGACGATTATCGTCAGGCTCTGCCCCGCTCGGTGATCGGCGGTGACGAGCACCGCGATGCCGTCCCGTTCACCGAGACGGTGTTCCCGGACATCACAGTCGCGAAGCCCTGAACAAACCCTAACCCCATCCCTGACCTCTAAAGAAAACGGAGAACTCCCATGAAGACGATCCTGAGCACCCTTCTCGCCCTCGGCGTTCTGGCTGGTGCCGCGCACGCCGAGACCTTCAATCCCTTCAACGATCCGGCGCAGGCTCTGCCGCGTTCCGAGTTCAGCAATGACGACTATCGTCAGGCTCTGCCTCGCTCGGTGATCAGCGGCGACGAGCATCGCGATGCCGTCCCATTCACCGAGACGGTCTTCCCGGACATCACGGTCGCGAAGCCCTGATCGGCTCGCAGCATAACTGAGGAAAACATGGCGGTCCGGAGCTGGCTCCGGGCCGCTTGCTTATTTCATAACGACGGATGGGGTTCGGGAAGGTGTCCTTCCCGATGGGGTGTGGGGCTAGCCCACTCGCGGCGAAGCCGCGATCTACTGCCGCCCCTTGGCAAGAAACGCGTTGGCGCCGGCACCAAACAGCTTTGGCAGGTGCGTATAGATATACCGCACCCCGCTCGCGATGACCTGCTGGAGATTGTCGGCGGTCGCGGGCATTCCCGGTGCTTTTCCCGCCGCTACGATGCGCGCGAGTGTTTTGTCGATGGCGTCCTTGACGGGCGGTGCTTTGGTATTTCCCGGGTGTCCCATGGACTGCGAGAGGTCGGACGGCCCGATGAAATAGACATCGATGTCGTCGACGGCGAGCAGCGCATCGACGTTCTCGATGGCCTTGGCGTGCTCGAGCTGAATGCAGACGAGACTCTGCGCGTTGGCGTCGCGCACGAAATCGGGCATGGCTTTGGCAAGGCCATAGCTGTCAGGGCGCGTGCCTGCTGCGAGACCTCTGTTGTCACCGGGGCCGAATTTCACGGCAGCGAGGGCGCGGCGTGCATCGTCCGCCGTATTGATGTGCGGCACCTGCACGCCGGCGGCGCCGCGATCCATGACGGATGTGATTTCAGCGGAAGCATTGCTGCGCGGGCGCACGATGGGTGTAATCCCTCGTGCTTCGGCCGCCATACACATCAGCTCGGCCGTCTCGAGCCCGATCGTGCCGTGCTCCATGTCGATGAGCACCCAGTCGAAACCGGCGTGCGCCGCCATCTCGACCATCTGCGGCGAGGGTATCATGATCGAGCAGCCGAGCGCGGGCTTGCCCGCCTGGAGCCGCGCCTTCATCTGATTGGTACGCATGAGGGCGCGCTCCTGCAGTAGCGGCCGACCTATTTCGCAGCCGGCGCGCTGTCGTCGCCGTTCTCGCCATTCTCTGAACCATTCTCGCCGCCGTCGTCGGGAATTCGCTCGACGGAGGCGACGGTCTCATCCTCGTCCGTTCGGAAGATGCGCACGCCCTGTGTATTGCGACCGGCGACGCGCACGTCGTCGACAGGGCAGCGGATGAGTTGGCCACCATCTGTGACGAGCATGATCTGGTCGCTCTCCTCGACGGGGAAGGAGGCGACGAGCGGCCCGTTGCGGTCGTTGACGACCATGGCGAGGATGCCTTTGCCGCCGCGACCGCTGACGCGATACTCATAGGAGGACGTGCGCTTGCCGAAGCCGCGGCTCGAGACCGTCAATACGAACTGCTCGCGCGCGCCAAGTTCGGCGTAACGTTCCGGCGTCAGCTCCTCGCCCGTGGCCTCCTCGGACTCGGCCTCGACGTCGGGTGCCGCCTCCGGCTCGCTACCATTCTCCACGCCCTCGCCGGTTGCCCGGCGCACCGCGCTCGCCTGCTTGAGATAGGCGGCGCGTTCGGCGGGCGTCGCCTCGACATGCGCGAGGATGGCCATCGAGATAACCTCGTCCTCGCCATCGAGGCGGATGCCGCGCACGCCTGTCGAGTCGCGACCCTTGAAGAGGCGCACGTCATCGGCGGGGAAGCGAATGCACTGGCCGACCGCTGTCGTGAGCAGCACGTCGTCGCTCGGCGCGCACAACGCGACGTCGACGATCTGATCGCCCTCGTCGAGCTTCATAGCGATCTTGCCATTGCGGTTGATGTTCTCGAAGTCGGCGAGGCTGTTGCGACGCACGTTGCCGGAGCGCGTCGCGAACATGAGCTCACGCTCGGCCCAGGTTTTCGTGTCCTCGGGAAGCGGCAGGATGGTCGTGATGACCTCGCCCTGCTCGAGCGGCAGAAGATTGATGAGCGCCTTGCCCGTGCCCTGCGGCGTCGCGGCGGGAAGCCGCCAGACCTTCATGCGATAGCACATGCCGCGCGAAGAGAAGAAGAGGAGCGGCGTGTGCGTCGAGGCAATGAAGAGCTGCGTGACGATATCCTCGTCGCGCGTCGTCATGCCGGACCGGCCCTTGCCGCCACGGCGTTGCGCGCGGTACGTCGCCAGCGGCACGCGCTTGACGTAGCCCTTGAGCGAGACGGTGACGACGCAATCCTCGCGCTGGATGAGATCCTCGTCTTCGAGATCGCCCTCCATGGGCACGATCTCGGTGCGGCGCGGTACGGCGAACTCGTCGCGGATCGAGGTCAGCTCGCCCTTGATGATGTCGATGATGCGCGCGCGCGAAGAGAGGATCGCGAGGTACTCCTTGATCTCCTCGGCGATCTTGGCGAGGTCATTGCCGATCTCGTCGCGGCCGAGCGCGGTAAGGCGGGCAAGGCGCAGCTCCAGGATCGCGCTTGCCTGCTCGTCGGAGAGCTTGGTCGTGCCCTCGTGCGATACGCGATGGCGCGGATCGGCAATCAGCTCGACGAGCGGCGCCACGTCCTTCGCCGGCCAGTCGCGCTCCATGAGCTGCTCCTTGGCGACGGCCGGGCTCGGCGCGCGACGGATCAGGTTCACGATGTCGTCGATGTTGGCGACGGCGATGGCGAGGCCGACCAGGATGTGGGCGCGGTTGCGGGCCTTGGTGAGCAGGAACTTCGTCCGGCGGCTCACGACTTCCTCGCGGAAGGCGTTGAACGCCTGGATCATGTCCTTGAGATTGAGCTGCTCGGGGCGCCCGCCGTTGAGCGCGATCATGTTGGCGCCGAACGTGGTCTGCAGGTCGGAGTAGCGCCAGAGCTGGTTCAGCACGACGTCGGCAACGGCATCGCGCTTCAACTCGATGACGATGCGCATGCCCTCGCGGCTCGACTCGTCCCAGAGATTGGAGATGCCCTCGATCCGCTTCTCGCGGATCTGATCGGCGATCTTCTCGATCAGCGTGCGTTTGTTGACCTGATAGGGAATGGCCGTGACGATCAGCGCCTCGCGATCCTTGCGCAGCTCCTCGACCTCAACGCGCGCGCGCATGATGATCGAGCCGCGCCCGCGATGATAAGCGGCCATGGCGCCGGCCTGACCGAGAATGAGGCCGCCCGTCGGGAAATCGGGCCCCGGAACGATCTGCACCAGCTCGTCGATGCTGATATCGGGATTGTCGAGATGCGCGATCGCGGCGTCGATGACCTCGCCGAGGTTGTGCGGTGGGATGTTGGTCGCCATGCCGACGGCGATGCCGCCGGCACCGTTGACGAGCAGGTTCGGAAACTTTGCGGGCATCACCGTCGGCTCGCGGCGCGAGCCGTCGTAGTTTTCCTGGTAGTTGACGGTGTCCTTGTCGAGATCGTCGAGAATGTGCTGCGAGACCTTGTGCAGACGGCATTCGGTGTAGCGCATGGCCGCCGGCGGATCGCCGTCGACCGAGCCGAAATTGCCCTGCCCGTCGACGAGCGGCACGCTCATCGAGAATTCCTGCGTCAGGCGCACGAGTGCGTCGTAGATCGCGCTGTCGCCGTGCGGGTGGAAGTTACCCATCACCTCGCCGACGACCTTGGCCGACTTGACGTACTTCTTGTTCCAGTCGAGCCCGAGCTCGCTCATGCCGTAGAGAATGCGGCGATGCACGGGCTTGAGGCCGTCGCGCACGTCTGGCAGCGCGCGCGACACGATCACGCTCATGGCGTAGTCGAGGTAGCTGCGCCGCATCTCGTCGGAAATCATCACGGGGCGGATGTCACTCGGCTCGGAGCCGCCGCCGCCGTCAGTCTTGTTGTCGTCTGCCAAGTTCGGTCACCCGCTGCAGGTCAAGGGGAGGGCGCATGAAACACGCTCCGATCCGTCGAATCGGATGCGTGATGCGCAGAATTTGGGGTGAGGTATAGCACGCCGCGGCCCCGCCGCAATGGCGCGAAAGCGCCCACTCTGCAGCTGGATTTAAAACAAAAATATCTCAATTATATCAATGCATTATGTCGGCCTCAGCGCTGCGCCATCTGTGTATGAGCTGAGGCCCGGTCTGAACCAGCAGAACGGCCGCCAGAATGAGGCCCGCACCACACCATCCGATGAGCGAAAGCCGCTCTCCAAGAACGAGGTAGGCGGCCAGCGCGGCGAATAGCGTTTCGCTTGAAACAATGATCGCGGCTTCGGTCGGTGGGGTGTACCTCATGGCAATGGCGAGCAGCGTGAAGGTGAGTGCGCTCGAGAGCAGGCCGACATAGGCGATCTCGCGCCAGGCACTTGCCAGAGCCGAAAATGAGATCGTCTCGAACATCAGCGCGCCGGCGAGTCCGAGCACGCCGACCACGGCGAACTGGATGGCGCTGAACGCCACTGGCCGCGCGTGTCGCGTCGCTTGCGCAACGATCACCACGTGCGTTGCCCAAAACACGGCGGAGATGGCAACGAGGAGATCACCTTGCGCGAAGCCGCCCACCGTGCCGCCACCGAGCAGCCACATGCCGGCGAACGACATCGCGACCGCCGGCCAGACGATCCAAGCGGGGGCGCGGCGCATGAAGAGCCAGACGAGGAAGGGCGTGAAGACGACATAGAGAGCCGTCAGGAAGCCGGTGTTCGTGACGCTGGCTGTAATGATGCCTGTCTGCTGTGCGATTGCGCCGACGAAGAATATCCCACCCGCGAGCACCGCGATCGAGAGAAGGCCCGTCGGAAACTGATCCGGCGCGCGGCGGCCTTCGTACACGGCGAGCGGCGCCAGTGCCAGCGCGGCGACGATCGAGCGCGCAGCGACGAACAGCAGCGGGCCTACATGATCCATCGCCGTCTTCTGGAAAATGAAGGCAACGCCCCAGATGATGGCGGCGAAGACGAGAATAAGATCGGCATGAATGCGGCGCATGAGCAACCTGTGGGCATTCTGATTTCGATGGGCCGCAGCGCCGCCTTGATGGTGGTAGGCAGCCTTATATCGCGAACAGCGCGAAAGTCATCCCACAGCGCATGCTGCACTGCGCACTACGCGGCCAGCCTTGCAAAGCAAGCCCGCGGCCGTAGAGTGCAGGCACCGGACGACAGTTTTGTGAGCGTGCTCCATGCCCCGCCCAGGTCCTCTCTCCGCCATTACTGTGCTCGACATGAGCCAGGGCATCGCCGGCCCTTCCTGTGGCGGCTACTTCGCCGAGCACGGTGCACGCGTGATCAAGCTCGAGCCGCCCGAGGGCGATTGGATGCGCCATCTCGGCACGCGTATCGACGGCATGTCCTCGCAGACGATTGCCTATAACCGCGGCAAGGAGAGCCTCGCGATCGACATCCGCAAGCCCGAAGGACGCGATGTCGCGCTGAAGTTCGCGGAACGCGCCGATGTCGCGATCGAAAGCGCGCGTCCCGGTGTGTTCGATCGTCTCGGCCTTGGTTTCGAGGCGCTCAAGGCGCGCAATCCGGACATCATCTACGTCTCGGTCTCAGGCTGGGGACAGCTCGGGCCGAACCGCGAGCGGCCTATGGTCGACACGATCGGTCAGGCCATCTCGGGTTTCATGAGCGCGACGCGCTCGCGCGAAGGGGCGCCCGTCAAAGTGGATGTGCCGTTCATCGATGCCTTCACGGGCCTCTATGCCTTTCAGGCGGCGAGCATGGCGCTCTGGGGTAAGGTGAGGGGCAGCGGCGCCCGCCACATCGACATCTCGCTCATGCAGTCCGCCGCCCACGTGCAGTCGCCGAATATTCTCGAATACGGCTTTGTCGGACGCCCACCCGGCCTGCTCAATCCTCCGGCCGGCAACTACCGCACGCGGGATGGGTTCATTGCGGTCACGCTGGTCAATCAGGCACAGTTCGAAGCCATCTGCCGAGCGATCGGTCGCGCTGACGTGATCACCGACACGCGCTTCACGAGCGTTGCCGGCCGTAAGGAGAATGTCGCGGCTCTGCGCGCGATCCTCGATGAGGCGCTGGTCGCGCGCACGACCGCGGAGTGGACGCCGATCTTCGACAAGGAAGGCGCACTCGCGAGTGCCATCAATACCTATGGCGACTGGCTCGACGATCCGCACATTCAGGCCGTCGAGGCCGCGCCCGCTTACGCACTCTCGGATGGTGGCAAGGTGCCGCTGCCGCATCTGCCCGGTCAGGTGCCGAACGATGCACCAGTGCCGGCCATCGGCCAGCACACGCGCGCGCTACTCGCTGAGGCTGGCATGGGCACCGCGGCCATCGACACGCTGCTTGCCGCCAAGCTCGCGCGGCAGGCCGGCGAGGAACGTTGAGCCATGACTCCGGAAGAGCATCACCGCCTCGCCTCGAAGAACTTCGGTCCGCAGCGTTATTTCGAGGATTTCGCGATCGGCGAGACGTTCTACATCCCCTCGCGCACCATGACGGATGGGCTGTTCGCCGCCTTCCAGCTTGCGTCGGGGGACAATCACCCAATCCATTACGACCGCGAATTCTGCAAGTCGCACGGCCATCGCGATCTCTTCGCTCACGGCTTCCAGATGCTCATCCAAACGGCTGCGGGCGCGGGCGTCTTTCCCTTTCTGGTGCAGGAGAGCCTGCGCGCCTTCATCGAGCAATCCTCGCGCTTTCTCGCGCCCGTCTATGTCGGCGACACGCTCTATCCGCTGCTGACCGTCGCCGAGATCAAGCCACAGCGCACGACCGGCGTGCTTAGCCTCGCCTCGACCATCCACAACCAGGACGGCGTGCTCGTCATGGACGGCATCCAGCGGTATCTCATTCGCAAGCGTGCGGTGTAAGTTCGATCGCATCTTCGGTGCGAGCGAGGGCCAGCCCTCGCGCTCCCGCAGGGAGGGACGTCCTCCCTGACCCACCCGCCTTTATGGATTTTACTTGGCCTACATTCCCAATCTTAAAAAGACGGGGGTTCGGGGCTGTCCACCGAGCGGGGCGTGGGGCCTGCGGCCCCGCTCGCGCCAAAGGCGCGACCTACACCGCCGGCACGTCCACACCGAGCGGCAGAACCACTTCGCGCATGGTTGGATCACCTGGCACCGCTCTGATCTCGAAGCCGAGATCGGCGCACATGCGGAGCATGGTCGTGTTCTCCGTGAGCACGTCGCCGTGCATGACGCCGATGCCACGCGCCCGGGCGTGCGCAATGAGGTAGCTCATGAGCGTCCAGCCGAGCCCGCGTCCCTTGATATCTGATCGTACGAGCACTGCGTACTCCGCCCGTGCGAGATCGGGGTCTGCGGAATAGCGCGCCGCGCCGAGCATGGCGCCGCTCTGCTGGTCGATCGCGACGAAGGCCATCTCGCGTGCGTAGTCGATCTGCGTCAGGCGGGCGAGGAGGCCGAAAGAGAGTGCTTTGACGGGGGCGAGAAAGCGCAGGCGCCGATCCTCGTCGGTGACATGCGCCATGTAATCCCGATAGATGGCCTCGTCCTCCGGCTTGATGGGACGCAGCAGGACACGGCCGAGATGCTCGACGGAGATCTCTTTCTCCCAATCCGCCGGATAGGGCGCAATGGCCATCGGCACGCGCGGCTCTTTTTGCTCGGATTTGAGCGCGACGCGCGCATCCAAGGCAATCACGCCATTGGCGTCGGCCAGCAGGGGATTGATGTCGAGCTCGCGGATCTCGGGGTTCTCGGCGATGAGCTCGGAGAGGCGGACGAGGGCTGCGGCAATGCCGGCGCGGTCGGCGGGCGGTCGATCGCGATATCCATGCAGGAGCCGGTCGATCCGGGTCTGCCGCATCAGCCTGTCGGCGAGTCCGAGATCGAGCGGCGGGAGCGCGAGCGCCGTATCTGCCACTGCTTCGACGGATACACCGCCGGCACCGAACATGATGAGCGGTCCGAAGGTCTGATCGACGCTCATGCCGAGGATCAGCTCATGTGCGCCGGGGCGGCGGATCATGGGCGAGATCGTGAAGCGCAGGGATCTCGCGTGCGGGACGGTGGTGCGGACCCGTTCGAGCATCCGCTCGGCCTCGCGCACGGCATCATCGGCCGTCGCGATACTGAGGCGCACGCCGCCGACATCCGATTTATGGATTACGTCCGGCGAGAGGATCTTCAGGACGACGTTGTTGCCCGAGGCGACGATACGCTCGGCGATGGACCGGACTTCTGCGACATCTGCGGCGATCTCGGTCGGCACGATCGGAATGCCGTACGCAGCCACGAGATCCTTGCCATCAGCCTCATTGAGCATCGCCGTGCCTTCGCGCAGTGCCCGCTTGATGATGGCGCGCGCCTTTTCACGGTCGACGCGCACGTTCCGATCCATGGCCGGCGGCGCACGCATGAGCTCGTTCTGCGCACGCGTGTAGCGCACGAGCTGCATGAAGCCACGGGCTGCGGCCGTCGGGGTTTCGTAGGTGGCGATGCGCTCGGCAGAGAAGAGGCGGCGCGCTTCCTCCGCTGCTGGATTGCCAAGCCAGTTCGTAAGCACGGGCTTGTTGATCTTCCCGGCGCCGCGACGCTTCACGAGCGCATCAATGAGACGAACCGCAATGTCCGTGCTCGAGGCAAGCGCCGTCGGGCAATTGATGACGAGCAGCGCCGAGGGATCGGGATCGTCGACCAGTATCTCGAAGGCGGCGTTGTAGCGCTCGGGGCTCGCGTCGCCGATGATGTCGACGGGATTGGCTTTGGACCAGTTCGCCGGCAGCACGGCCGAGAGCTTGTCGCGCGTCGCGTCAGCGAGCTTGGCCATCTCGCCATCGTAGTCGGCGAGGCGGTCGGCTGCGAGCACGCCGGCGCCGCCACCGTTGGTCAGGATCATGAGGCGCTCGCTCGCGAGACGCGGCACGCGCGTCAGCGTCTCGGCGGCCTCGAACAGCTCGTCGAGGTCGGTGACGCGGAGGACGCCGGCGCGGCGGAAGGCGGCCTCATAGGCATTGTCGGCTCCCGCGAGCCGGCCCGTATGAGATGCCGCGGCGGCGGCTGCCGCGGCGTGCCGGCCTGATTTGACGACGACCACAGGCTTGACGCGCGCTGCGCGGCGCGCCGCCGACATGAACTTCGGCGCGCTGGTGACGGCCTCCATGTAAAGGAGGATGGCTTTGCTGCGCGTGTCGCCGGCGAGATAGTCCAGCATGTCGCCGAAATCGACATCGCTCATGTCGCCGAGCGAGACGACGTGCGAGAAGCCGATGCGGCGCTCGGCAGCCCAATCGACGATGGCCGTCACCAGTGCGCCGGACTGTGAGAGCAGTGCGAGGTCGCCGGCAGCGGGCGCGATGTGCGAGAAACTCGCGTTGAGCCCGAGATGCGGCAGGATCAGGCCGATGTTGTTCGGCCCGAGTATGCGAAAGATTTTTTCGCGTCCGGCCTTGAGTGCGGCGATCTTCTGCGCATCGCTGAGGCCCGCCGTGATGACGATCGCGGCGCGCGTGCCGCGTTCGGCCAATTCGGCGACGATGCCGGGCACAGTCGCGGGCGGTGTCGCGATGACGGCGACATCCGGCGCTGCTGGGAGACCCCTGATGGTCGAGTGGCAGGCGCGGCCCTCGATCGCAGTATGCTTCGGATTGACGAGATAGATATCGCCCTTGAAGCCGCCTCCGATCAGGTTGCGCGTGACGGTATTTCCGATCGAGCCGGGTCGTGGGCTCGCACCGATGAGCGCCACCGAGCGCGGCTCCAGAAGCGCGTCGAGATTGCGCAGCGTCATGGGGAGCGATCCTCCGGTGTCGGGGCGCCGAGCGCCGCAGAAATATGAGCGAGCGCCGTCTCGCGCGTTGCTTGGAGAGCACCACTGGCATCGAGCCGGTGCCAGGAAATAGCCCCAAGATCATAGTTGAGCTGGCGAGCTACCACATCTGCCGTGGCGTCGGATGCATCGCCCTTGCGCGCGGTGATGCGATCTTTGAGCAGGCCTCCCGGAGCATCGAGCCAGAGGCCGATGAACGGAACGCCCGCCGCTTCCGCGACCCGCTCGACGGCTGCGCGCTCATGCGGCGCCGAATGGACGGCATCGACGATCGCAGTGTAGCCCGTGGCGAGGACGGTAGCCGCCTTTTCGTTGAGGGTCGCGTAGATCGTCTCGGTGATGGCGCGCGCGTAAGCTTCATCCGGCAGGCGTTCGGTTTCACCCACGCTGAAGAGGCGCTTTCGCTCGAGGTCACTGCGCAGATGGATGGCAGCGGGCGCGAGGCCGACACCAGAGGCGAGCGCCGCAGCGAGTGTGGACTTGCCACTCCCAGAAAGACCGCCGACCGCGATGAGACAAGGGCTGACCGGAGCCAGATATCGAACGGCTTGATCGAGATAGTGGCGGGCATCGTCGAGCACGCTCGGCAGCACCGTATCCGCGCCCGCAATCCGATGCAGATCGACCATCGTGCGAATACCGGCTCGGAGCGCCATGAACAGGGGCAGCGCGGCGAGACCTTCGAGATTGCGCGCGTCGGCGCGCCAGAGATAGCGGTTCAGCACTTCGTTGGCGCGTGCGCGCAGATTACGGTGTTCGAGGTCCATGACCAGGAAGGCGAGATCGTAGAGTATGTCGATCGTCGCGAGCTCCTCGTCGAATTCCAGCGCGTCGAAGGGCACAGGCCGCCCGCGCCAGAGCACCATGTTGCCGAGGTGCAGATCGCCGTGGCAGCGCCGCCGAAAGCCCGCGCGCGCCCGTTCTGCCAGAAGCTGCCGCACGCGCTCCAACTGTGTGCGCGCCAAGTCTGCAAATGCGGATCGGGCAGCGCCGATGCGCGGGTCGTCGGACTTACCGCACGCCGTTGCGATGTCGGAGATGATCTTCTCGAATCGCGCGACGCCGTCGCCGTCCGACGCTATGGAACCGGCTTCATGCGCGGCGAACACGACATCGGCCATGGCCTTTGCCATGGGCTGATCGATGCGCCCATCCTCGGCCACCTGGCTGAGGAGATCGTCTTGCTCGAAGCGGCGCATGTGCAGCACGAACTCGACTATCTCGCCGACGCCGTCGAAGGCGAGGCCGCCATTGCTCTCGCGGGTGATGTGCTTGAGGCCGAGGTAGATGTCCGGAGCTGCCGGTCGGTTCAGCTCCAGTTCCCGCGCCAAGGTCGCTTCCCGCGCGTCGAGTGTCGTGAAATCCAGATAGGGGAGGCGGACATGCTTCTTGATCTTGAAGGCGTCCTCGCCGGCCAGGAAAATGCGCGCGGCATGCGTCTCGATCACGTTCACGCGCTCGGGGCGCTCCGGATAGGACGCCGGATCGGCGAGGAATGCGGTGATTTCCGTCTCGCTCGAGATCGGGGGTGCGCGTTTGTCCGGCCCGATGGCTCTGCTCCTTCTCGATTGCCGCGATGTTGGCACGATCCTCGTGAGCAGTGAATACATTCAAGTCGGGGTGCTTTGACGGTCGTCAATATGAGCTCGTCACATGCACTTTCAGCTCATTCACATACCAAATTGTGCGATTGCGTTTTTGTTGCGTGACGCAGCGTTCCGGCACATACTTCCAAAAAACAAGCCTGTCCGTATCAACCAGTGGACCGGCAATAGGGCCCGGAACTCCCGGGGAGGAACGTTCGCCATGACCGACCAGCCCGTGCGCCCGCCGGCGCCGGTGGCCGCGCTAGGTCGTCTCAACCGCGCGCTGCTCTTCGTGTGCCGATGGATCGCCATCACGCTCGTCGCCGTGATCGCCATCATTGTCTCGGCGTCGGTGGTCATGCGCTATGGCTTCAACAGCTCTCTCTCCTGGTCCGAGGACGCAGCTAAGTTCCTCATGGTGTGGCTGACGTTCGTCGCAGCTCCGCTTGGCTTCCGCCATGGAGCCCATGTGTCCCTCGAGCTGCTGCCGCCGCTCCCGCCTCTGCCGAAGCGGATCATGCGGACAATCGTGCATGCCACGGTCTTCGGGCTGATGGTGATGCTTACGCGCTTCTCATGGGTATTCGCGTGGAATGGGCGCTCGCAGGTCGCGCTGACGATCGGCGACGTCTCGATGTTCTGGATCTTCGTCTGCATGCCAATCGGATGCGCGCTCATGGCGCTCGTCGCGCTTGAGCTGATGCTTCTGACGATCCTCGGCCTTCCCGAACCGACGGTGGCTGAAGAAGACTTCATCTCAACGCAGGGAATGTAGCAACGCAGTGTAGGGAGTTTGCGCGTGAGTTTCGTCTTTCTTTGGGTGTTTCTGGTGACCATGGTCATCGGTGTCCCCGTCGTCTTCGCGCTCGCTCTCGGCCCCCTCGTCGGCATCCTGGTCGACGGTCGCTCGGTCTTCCTGAACCTCATCCCGCAGCGCCTCTTCGTCGGCATCAACGTCTACCCACTGCTCGCCATCCCGCTCTTCGTGCTGGCCGGCGAGATTATGAATGTCGGCGGTATCACGCAGCGTCTCGTTGACTTCTCGCAGAAGCTCGTCGGTCATCTGCGCGGCGGACTTGGCCACGTCACGATCGTGTCAGCGACGGTCTTCTCGGGGATCAGCGGATCGGCCGTCGCCGATGCCTCGGCGCTCGGGAAGATCCTCATTCCAAGCATGGCGCGCGAGGGCTACCACAAGGACTACGCCGCAGCCGTCGTCGCTGCCGCGACCGTACTCGGCCCGATCATTCCGCCGAGTATCATCATGGTGATCTATGCCTACATCATGCAGATCAACGTTGCTGCCCTGTTTGCCGCCGGCTGCATTCCGGGGTTGATCATCGGTGCTGGCTTGATGACGGCGAACTATTGGATTTCCAGGCGGCGCGGCTATCCTGTTTCGGAGCGGCGCGCGACTGTGCGGGAGATCGCCTTCTCGCTCAAGGGCGCGTTCTGGGCATTGGTCGCGCCGTTCCTCATTCTTGGCGGCATTCTGGGCGGCGTCTTCACGCCAACCGAGGCGGCGGCGGCGGCGGTACTGTATGCCTTCATCGTCTCGGTCGTCGTGACGCGAGAGCTTCCATGGCGGGAGCTGCCCGAAGTCCTCTATCGTACCGCGGTCATCTCCGCCGCAATCTTGCTCGTCGTAGGAACGGCGATGATCTTTTCATGGGTTGCCGGCCTCTCCGGCGTCACGGTCAAGATTGGCGAGTATCTGTTCTCCCTGTCCTCAAATCCCTATGTGCTGCTGTTCCTCGTCAACGTGCTGCTGCTGATTGCCGGCTGCTTCCTCGATGCCGGTCCTGCAATCCTCATCTTAGGCCCCATCCTCGGGCCGACGCTCGCGCAGCTCGGCGTGGATCCGCTCCATTTCGCCCTCGTCATGTGCGTAAATCTTTCGCTCGGCCTCGCGACGCCGCCGATGGGCCTGCTGCTGTTCGTGGTCTCGGCCATGAGCCGCGAGAGCATCATGAAAATCGCAATCCAGATGTGGCCGTTCTATCTCGTGCACCTCGCTGCAATCCTCGTAGTGACTTACGTGCCCGAGACGGCCCTTTGGCTGCCGAGGGTGCTCGGCCTCTAAGTACAAAAGAAGCAACTGCAAGGGAGCGATGGAGGAAACATGAAGACGCTGCGGACACTCGCGACGGCGATCGCGTTCTCACTCGCCGCAACTGCGCCTGCACTGGCGCAGTTTACACTCAAGATCGGCCATGTCGGTCCGGCGACAGACATCTCCGATGACCACGTGGCCTCGGTCTTTCTCAAGTCGTTCATCGAGAGTCGCTCGGGCGGTCGCATCAAGGTCGAGATCTTCCCGGCCTCACAGCTCGGTGACTTCCGCGCACACGTCGAGCAGGTCCAGCTCGGCGGCATCGAGGCGACGCACACTTCCGTCGGTGGCATCGGCCAGTTTTTTCCCGAGATCCAGGTTCTCGAGCTGCCGTATCTCATTCCCAACGATCTCGTTGCCGAGCGCCTCGCTCGCGGGCCGCTCTTCAAGGAGATCCGGGATGCCGTCCTGAAGAAGACAGGTAACGTGCGGCTGATGTCGATCACCAACACCGGACGCTTCCGCTCATTCTTCACGACCAGGAAGCCGATCTATTCGGCGGCCGATCTCAAAGGCGTCAAGATGCGCACGGTCGATTCGCCCCTGGAGATCGAGTTCGTCCGCTATCTCGGCGGCAATCCGACGCCCGTCGTATGGGGAGAACTCTACACCTCACTCAAGACCAACGTTGTCGAAGGCACCAAGAATGCCGCGACCGACATCGTTCCGACGAACATGCACGACTCGCTGAAGTTCGTGATTCTCGACGAGCACGCCTTCCTGTGGGGCTTCAACTGGGTCAGCGATAAGTGGCTGCAATCGCTGCCGAAGGATCTGCAGGAGTTGGTTGCCGACGCGTTCGTCCAGATGGCCGACGTGCAGTTCCAGTACAACAAGGAGTACGAGGGCAAGAGCCTCGCGGTATTCGCGAAGTCCGGCGGCAAGATCCATATACCCACGGATGAGCAGCGCAAGACCTTCACCGTCGCCAAAGATCACATGCGCAAGTGGTTCGTCGAAAAATATGGTCCGGAGTGGGTCGAAAAGGCCGAGAAGGCCGTGGCTTCCGCCGAGGCCGACGTCGCCAAGGAACGTGCCACCGTACTCGGGCGCTGACGGCCGATCCTGGTTGGAAGAGCGATAAGGGGGATCGCAACCGTCCTCTCCGGCACGGTTTGACCGGGCCGGAGGGGGCATGGCACTCTCAATGGATCATCGTCGCGACGGATGAGGACTCCGCCCATGGCCATGGACGCCGAGAAGCTGCGCAACTGGAAGTTCGACGACGTCATCCACACGTTCACCAAGCGCGACACCATGCTCTATGCGCTGGGCGTCGGTTGCGGCGGCGATCCGCTCGACGAGAGCGAACTGCGCTACGTCTACGAGGACGATCTCGTCGCGCTGCCGACCATGGTGACGGTGCTCGGTTATCAGGGCTTCTGGCTCAAGGACAGCGGCACGGGTGTCGACTGGCGCAAGGTCGTGCACGGTGAGCAGTCCATCACCATCCACGCGCCCGTGCCGACCTCCGGCACGTTCATCGGCCGCTCGCGCATCACCGGCCTCGTCGACAAGGGCAAGGACCGCGGCGCGCTGCTCATCTCCGAGCGCGATATCATCGCCAAGGAGAGCGGCACGCATGTCGCGACGCTCGTCTCGACGAGCTTCCTGCGGGGCGATGGCGGCTTTGGCGGGCCTTCCGGGCCGACGCCCGCAGGGCATACGCTGCCCGAGAAGACGCCCGACGCCACGCTCGACATTCCGACGCTGCCGCGCCAAGCACTCATCTACCGACTTTCCGGCGACATGAACCCGCTGCATGCCGATCCCAAGGTCGCCGCGGTCGCTGGGTTCCGCGCGCCCATTCTGCACGGGCTCTGCTCGTTCGGTGTTGCCGGCCGTGCGCTGGCTAAGCTCGCCTGTGGTGGCGACGCGAGCCGGATCGAGCACATGCAGGTGCGCTTTTCCTCGCCCATCTATCCGGGCGAGACCATCCGCACGGAGGTCTGGCGCAATGGAGCCGAGATCTCCTTCCGCTCGCGCTGCGTCGAGCGGGACGTCGTGATCCTCAACAATGGGCTCGCGCGGATAGCGGGTTAGGTAACCCGCCGGTGACCGCTAGGTCTTGAACTTGATGAACTCGAGGAACTCGCGCAGCACGGTCGACCACCAGCCGACCGTCTCGTCGAAGTTTGCATTGCAGACGCCGCCCTTCAGGTTGACGTTCATTTCGATCGTCGCGTCGCCATCCTTGTCGATGGCGGCTTTGCCGAAGCGCTTCGATACGTTCCACTCGTTCATGCGCTCGACGGTCTGCTTGACGTTCTGGGTAAAGCCGGCGCGGAACTGGACCGAAGTGCACTGCTCGCCGTTCTTGCAGCCATAGAAATAAATCTGATAGCGCGCGCCGTGCATCCGCCCGTCAATCTTGGGATCACCGCGGTTATCGGTGCCGATCTCGGCCGAGCCGTGACCGCGCGCGAGATGGAAGATGCGGGAGGGGTCGCCGCCATCGACGACGTTGGAGCACGAGGGCTGACCGGATTGCGCGAGGGCTGGACCTACCGAAATCACCAAGGCGAAAAGCAATGCGATCAAATGCATGGGCGAGGCTCCCGAGGGTGATTATTCGGCAGAAATGTATGCACCTCCCCGTCCACACGATCAAGACGGCGCCGGACTTCATCCCACACGCCGTGGCCGCGATCCAACACACCCGCATAGGGGTCTGCGCTCTGACATATTGACTTTGCCGGACGCAGAACCTCACCTAGCGTTGAGAGTCCGTGGGCGCCACAACGCGCCAAACCAAGGGACCACACCAAGGAGGAATAGATAGTGTTGGGCACGAGCACGCCGCAGGTCGGGCAGGTGCAAGCGGGGAAGGGCGACGGCCGCACCGCGGGTTACGACGTCATCATTGTCGGTGCCGGTTTTGGCGGCATGTACATGCTGCACCGGCTGCGCGAGCTAGGTCTCAGCGCCCGCATTCTCGAGGCCGCGACCGGCGTCGGCGGCACCTGGTACTGGAACCGCTATCCAGGCGCGCGCTGCGATGTCGAAAGCATGCAGTATTCGTTCTCCTTTTCGCCGGCACTGCAGCAGGAGTGGTCGTGGAGCGAGCGCTTTGCCGCCCAGCCCGAGATCCTCGCCTATGCGAATCACGTCGCGGACCGCTTCGATCTCAGGCGCGATATCCAGTTTGAAACACGGGTGACGGCCGCGCACTACGACGAGAAGGCCAATCGCTGGCAGATCCTCACGGACGGTGGCGAGCAGTTCTTGGCGCGGTTCTGCGTGATGGCGACAGGTTGCCTGTCGACGGCCAAGCTGCCGGAGATCGAAGGACGGGATTCCTATAAGGGCGCGACGTATCACACCGGTTACTGGCCGCACGAAGGCGTCGACTTCACCGGCCTCAGGGTCGCGGTGATCGGCACGGGCTCGTCGGCCATCCAGGCCATTCCCGTGATGGCCGAGCAGGCTACGCATCTGACCGTTTTCCAGCGCACGCCTAACTATTCCATTCCCTCGCGCAACGGACCGATGACCCCGGACTACGAGGGACCGTGGAAATCGAGCTATGAGCCCCGCCGCGCCAAGGCGCGCACCATGCGCACGGGCATTCTCTACGACGCGAGCGATGCGAATTTCGGTATCAATGACGTCTCGGCGATGGCGGTGTCCGAGGAGGAGCGCCGGCGCGTCTACGAGGCGCGTTGGGAGACCGGCGGTACGTCGTTCATGGCGGCCTTCAACGACTTGATCACCAACCAAGCCTCGAATGATACGGCCTCCGAGTTCGTGCGCTCGAAGATCCGCGAGATCGTGAAGGATCCAGCGACGGCGGAGATCCTGTGCCCCAAGGACTACCCCATCGGTACGAAGCGCATCTGCGTCGATACGAACTACTTCGAGACCTACAACCGGCCCAACGTCGAGCTCATCGATCTCAAGGCGACGCCGATCGAGGCCATCACGCCGAGGGGCGTCCGCACCACGGACGGTGAGCGCGAGTTCGACGCCATCGTCTATGCGACCGGCTTCGATGCCATGACCGGTACGCTCATGAAAATCGACATCCGCGGCCGCAAGGGACTGGCGCTGCGCGACAAGTGGGCAGACGGCCCACAGACCTATCTCGGGCTGATGTGCGCCGGGCTCCCGAACCTTTTCATGATCACTGGCCCCGGTAGCCCGTCGGTGCTGAGCAATATGATCGTGTCCATCGAGCAGCATGTGGACTGGCTGATCGATGCGCTGGCGCACATGCAGAAGAATGGGATTACGACGATCGAGCCGACAGCTGATGCAGAAGTTTCCTGGGGCCACCATGTGAACGAGGCTGGCCATCGCACGCTCTATGTCAAGGCCGCGTCCTGGTACATGGGGGCGAACGTCGCCGGCAAACCGCGCGTCTTCATGCCGTACATCGGCGGTGTCGGTGTCTATCGCCAGGAGTGCGATGAAGTCGCTGCGAAGGGGTATGAGGGCTTCGTGCTCACATCGCAAGCACGCGCCGAGGCGGCGGAATAGCCCCCACACGGCTTGCGCGAACATAACAACGACCGCTTCGGTTGGTCCGAAGCGGTCGTCGCATTTTGTAGGTAGGTTTCAGTGTGGATTAGCCACGGCCGCCGCGACCGCCTCCGTCGCCGCCGCCGCGACCACCACCGCCGCCGCCTCCACCACCGCCGCGTCCGCCACCGCCACTCTCGCGGCCGCCGCCGCCGCCACGGCTCATGCCACGGTCACCGCCGCCACCGCCGCGGCCACTCAAGCCGCGATCTCCGCCACCACCGCGGCTACGGCTCATGCCGTCACGGCCACCCGATCGGCCACGATCTACGCTGCGTCGATCGGAGCGAGAACCACGATCCGCGTCGCGACCGCGGCGATCACCGCGATTGGCGCGACGTCGGTCGCCACCACGATCCCAGTCACGATGACGGCGATGCCAGTCGCGGCTGTGGTAGCGCCAGCCATGCCAGCCCGGCCCGCCGCCCCAACCGAAGCCGCGGCGCCAGCCATAGCCGCACCAGTACCAGCCGGGGCCGTTCCAGGCATCCCAATAGTAGCACCAGCGCCGGCCGCCGAACACGATCACCTGAGTCTTCTGGACCAACGCGCTCGGATCGATCAGCGTCTTCGTGCCAACCCCGCCAGTAACCGGGGCTGCTTGTGCACTTGTGAAAAAAGCGCCGGCCACAAGAACTGCAGCGCCTGCGCCCACACGTCTCCATGACATTGGGTGTCTCCTTCCATGCGTCAGGATGGACGACATCGCCGAAGCGCATACCCGGAGTGCAGGGCTTGGCACGCTTGGGCGCAAGACCGCAGTACGGTGCTGCGGCCGGCCGCGCTTTTGATGCGTGGCCGGCCATTGTCGCCTTTCGTCTTCAAACGCTCGAAGGAGGGAAGTGTTCCGCTTACTGGGCGACCGTCACCTCCAGCGTGCCGGCGCCGGTCCGCGCGTGCAGATCGGGGCGATACATGTCCTCGACCGAAGCTGCCGGATGCACATAGCGACCGGGTGTTACCGCGCGCACGACGTATGCGACTGTTGCGGCGGGCTTCGTGCCAGTGCCGTTCTCGCGATCGAAGTAATCGAAGGCGGCGACGAAACGGTCATCGCGGTATTCAGTGTGCGCGGGCTTGCCGGCCGTCTGCGCCCACGCGAGGCTCTTTGTTTCACCGCTGTCGACAAGCCGCGGGTTCTCGATCTCGAAGCCCGCCGGCAGGCGATCGACGAGCAGTACGCGTCCGCCCGTGTGCTGGCCCTCGATCTTGAGGACGACAACCACGCGATCGTTCTGCTTGATGCTCATCTTTGCGTTCTCCGCCGTGATCGGCGTGCCATCGATCGTGTGATAGCTGCGCGAGATCGTGAAGCCCTTGGAGGCCGCGGGCTCGGCCGTGAGGGCCGATCCCGTCACCGAGACGACGGCGGAGACAGGTGCCTCGCCGCTGTTGACGATGGCGAGACCGCCTTGGCCGATATCCGAAGCGGCAAGCGCACGCGTCAGTTCTCCACTGTGCGCCGCCCCGTTCACCGTGAGGCGCGTGCCGGATGCGGCATCGCTCAGCGCGCGAGCGGCAAGCAGCATCCAGGCCTGTTCCTGCGTCGAGGTATACGTCCGCGTGGCCTGAGCGCGTTCGATGACGCGCGCGAGCTGCGGCGCCTCACTGACGAGCGTGCGTGTTTCCGAGACGAGTGTCAGCACGGCAGCGCTGTCGCGCAGACGCGAGCCGTAGTCGGCGCGGCTTTCGTCCGTACCGTCATCGCCCATTCGGGCAAGCGCCGCACGAAAGGCTTTCTCGGCACGCGGCTTGTCGCCGGTCATGGCGAGCGCCGCGCCGAGCTGGGCCTGCGCCAGTGCCGACGAGAAGCGTTCGAGACGCGTGTCGGCGTAGTAGCGCAACTCGCCGACGGGCGCGCGGCCATTGCGGGCGAGGACGTAGAGTGCGTAGGCGCGCGCTTCGCCGCCCTTCTCGAAGTCCTGTGCGTAGGAGATGAAGTTGGCGAGCCGGTCGAGCGCCTGCGTCAGCGAGCGCTCGGGGACGGCATAACCAAGCTCCTTGGCGCGCGTCAGGAAGTCGGTGATGTAGCCGGTGAGCCAGAGATCGGGCTCGCCCGGTCCCCAGATGCCGAACGCACCGGAGGAATCCTGCATTTCGAGAACGCGGGCGACCGCTTTGTCGACACGCTCCCTAAGCTGGCTCTCCTCCGCGAGGCCGATACGCTTCGCGACATCATTGACGTAGAGCAGCGGCAGCGCGCGGCTCGTCGTCTGCTCGGCGCAGCCATAGGGATAGCGGTCGAGCGAAGCGAGAAGCCCCGGCACGTCCATGCCTGCGGACGGACCGACGTTGAGTGCGATGCGTGCACTCGAGGGGATCAGATCCGAGAGGAGGTCCGGCGAGAGGCTCAAGCGTCCGCCCTTGGCCGCGAGGTCTGCGACCGTCGTGCGGCGGATGTCGTTAGCCGGCGGCATGACTTCCAGTGCCACGCGGCGGCGCACCTCGATGCCATCTGGGCCGTTGACGCGTACGCTGTAGACGTGACGGCCGAGGCTCGCGGGCTTGATGGCCACGCGCTCCGAGCGGCGCTGGTTCGGCGCGAGACGCGGATTGCGCTGGGCAAGCGAGGTCGCAAGGCCCTGCGGATTTTCCTGCTCCGCCGTCAGCTGGTAGCCCGTGTCTGGTCCTTCGATGTTGTGCACGTCGATGGCGAGGCTCGCTTCATCGCCGAGACTCAGGAAGCGCGGCGCCGTGACCGTAAGCGCGAGCGCGTCACGTACGAGCACGTCCGAGCCCGTCGAGCCGAGCTTGCCGCCGCTCCAGGCGACGGCCATGAGGCGCACCGTGCCATTGAAGTCGGGCATTTCGAGCTTCACTTCGGCCGTACCATCCGCCTTGACCTCGACGATGCCGGAGAAGAGCGCAAGCGGCTTCTCGACAGGCGGGCTGCCCTTCATGGACATGCCGCCACCGCCTTCGCCGTCACCACCCGAACGCAACGAACCGCGAGTCGCCCGCATACCGTCGATCAGGCGGCCGTAGAAGTCGCGGATCTCGACGCCGAGGCGACGCTGGGCATGGAAGTGGCGTTCGGGCGCGGGCGCCTCGAAGCGCGTCAGATTGAGGATGCCGATATCGACGGCTGCGAGCGTCAGGCGCGCTGCTTCGCCCGCCTTCAGGCCTTCGATCTTCACCGGCACGGTGAGCGTGCTCGCTGGTTTGATCTTGGCGGGCGCGTTGAGCGTCAGTTTCAACGTCTCACTGGCCGTATCGAGCGCGAGCCAACGCACGCCGATGGCACGGCTCGGCATGCGTTTTGCACCTTCGTCCATAGCGCGATAGAACATGGCCGTGACATAGGCGCCCGGCATCCACTTTGCATCGACGGGCAGTGTGATCTCGGCGCCGCCGGCCGCGATGTCCGCATCCTGCATGGTGAGAAGGCCGCTCGAAAGCACGGCGAGGCGGACCTTGCCGGCCGCGCGCGTGTTGATGCGCACGCGCGCCGTATCGCCAGCCTTATAGGTCGGCTTATCGAGTACGACATCGAGCACCTCGGGGCTCTCGGCGTCCTCGCTCGCGTGCCAACCGGTATTGAAGGCAATGCTGGCCACGCCCGGCGCCTTCGGATCGGCACTCGTTACTTCGAGGCGATAGCGGCCCCAGTCGAGAGCAGGCGCTTCGATACGGGCCGGCGTGGTGCCGTCCGCTTTCGCAGTGCCGTTCGCGATGCGCTTCGTCGTAGTGATGGCCTCGTAGTTCCACTGGCCATCGCGGCTGTACCACTGCCAGCGCTGATTGAGCTGCACGATCTCCCACTTGAGTGCGGCGCCAGCTTGCGGCTTGCCATCGGCATCGACGAGCACTGTTTCGAAGCGCGCGGTCTCGCCCTCGCCGATCTGGCCGCCATTGAAGAGCGGCTTGATACCGACGCGGGCAGCACGCGTGTCCACCGGCAGGCGGACGCTGCGCTCGATGGTACGACCACTCTGCTCGCGCAGGCGGATCATGATCTCGGCTTCGAGGGGCTTCGCCGTCTTCGGGATGGCCGGCAGACGCACGCCGATCGTGCTACGGCCGTCAGTGCCGGTCGCGGGAAGATTTTCGAGCGGCTGGCGAACGGGCGTGACCTGCTCGCCGGCAAGACCGAACTTGTAGCCGGCGAGGCCGGGCAGATCTCCCGTCGCAGGGCGCACGTTGATGTCGCCTTCCATGGCGAGGCCAGCGGCCGGCGGGCCGTAGAGATAGCGGCCGTTGACGGTGATCGATGCTGTCTCCTCGATAGCAATGGTCTTGCTCTGCGGTTCCAGCGTCAGCGCGAGACGCTCGGGCAGGAAGTCCTCGACGAGGAAGGTCGTCTGCGCGAGGGCCTTGTCTTTCACGTCGAGGAGGAGGCGGGCGCGCCACGTTCCCGTCATCGCGGTCGGGGGAAGCGCGAGCGTCACAGCACGCCCGCCAAGCTGTGGCTCATTGAGGACAATGCGGCGATGCTCGACGCCATCGGGTCGCGTGACGATCAGCGTCGCCGGCGTGTCGGAGGCCGCACCCGTACGATCGCGCAGCAGGGCGACGAGATGCACGGGCTCGCCGGGACGGTACACGCCGCGCTCGGCATAGACATAGCCGTCGAGCGGCCCAGGCTGCTCGCGCCCTTTCACGCCGCGGTCCGTCAAGTCGAAGGCTGCCGTCGCGAGATCGAGGAAGGCATAATCCTTGTTGCCTTCGGCGACGAGGAGTGCCGGAGCGAGGCCGCCCGTTCCGCGCATGAGGCCGGCATCGAAGCGCACATAGCCGCGCGCATCGGTCTTGCCGGTCGCCAGCACCTCGTTGTTGCGCGCGACGAGGCGGACGGCGGTGTCGCCGGCCGGTGTCGCCGCGCCGAGCGTGCGCACGAAGGCGTGGAGGCCATCATCGCCGGAGAGTGCGGTCAGGCCGAGGTCGGAGACGATGAACCACTGCGTCGCCGGCGCCTGGTACTCGCTGCGCTTGGCATCGACGGCCGAGGCGATGACCAGATAGACGCCCGGCGCGAGGTCAGGAATGGCGTCACTGACTGGAATGGCTGTCGTCACATCCTCATTGAGGCGGCTCGCGATATCGAGCTCGCCCTGCCACACGCGCTGGCCGCTCCTGTCCCGGATGGTCTCGAGCTCGTAGCTCTGCACCTGCTTGAGGAAGCCGTCGAGCGATGTCGCACCGGCAAGCGCACGATCGCCGATGCGTAGGATTTCGATAGCGGCCTTCGTAGCGTTGACTGAGACGAGCGGGATGCCCTGCTGGCCGCGGTTCGGCAGTACATAAGCGCGGCCCGCAAAACGCACGGACGGCGCGCGATCGCGCACGTAGACGGCGATCTCGGAAGCCTTGGCGAGGTTCTCGCCGACGGTGGAGGGGAGGCCCGCGCGGAGCTGCACCTCGTAGCGCTTGCCGTGCTCGAGACCGTCGATGCAGAGCTGCTGGCCCTCGATCGTCATATTCTGCGGCTCGCGACCATCGATCGCGACGAATTTCTGAAGATCGCCGGCAGCGCTCGGCAGGCGCTCAGAGAAGTTGATGCACAAGCGCGGCTCGATGGCATCGGACTCGGTCTTATAATCGATGACGCGAAATCCGTGCTCGGCGCGCAGTGCGTCAAGCGTGCTGCTCACTTCGTCGTCATTCACGAGGCGAACGCTGGCCGCCAGGGCCTCGATGGCCGGGCGCCACATGGAACGCGTCTTGAGTGCTTCACCCAGAGCAGCCAGCGCTTCGGCGCGCTGCTGATCGTTCGTTGCGGTTTCGAGCGCGCGGTAGGCGGCGCCCGAGGCATTCACGGGGATCGAATAGCGCTCTGCAGGTCGCGCCGGATCGGGTGTCATGCCGATGAGCGCCCTGGCGAGACCGGTCCAGGCGGCGGTGTCCTTCGCATCCGTCACGACGGCCGTCGCGAGGTGGCGCGCCGCGACCCGGGCGTCGCCGCCGTCGGCGAGGATCTTGAGCCCCGCCTCGCGCTGTTGTCGCGCGGTCTGCTTGCCGGGCTTGAAAGCCCCCTTGAGGTAGGCCTCGTACCGTTCGGCATCCTTACTGACGACCGGATGCGAGAAGAGCGGCTGCGCCTGCTGGGCGAGAGCCGGAAGGCTGACGAGGAGCAGCAGGCCGAGCACGAAGGCGATCGGGCGGGCGAGGAACATGGAATGTCATCCCGGAGCGAGGAAAAGGGGCCGGTCCGCGCACGTTCTGCTCGGATGGGCAGAACCGAGTTCAGCGCCGGCCGATGACCAATTAATGGCGCTTTCAGACTTGGTCCATGGCCCCCCGGAAAGGGGCGACGGCGGCCGGCAGCAGCCTGGCAAATTCCGGCAAGTTTAGGTGAGCTCCCGGGTGCTTCGTTCATAAAAGACGGGGGGGCTGGGGTGTCCCCCCCGATCGGGGTGCGGGGTCGAGACCTCGCTCGCGCCGGAGGCGCTACCATGGCCCCAAGGTTGACACTCGGCCCGAGTTCCGGCCATAACCCGTCCATCGCAAGCAGGCCCTGGATCCCAGAGCCACCGGTTTGCACGTGCCGCGGCCTTCGCGGCGGAGGCAGATGCGGTCAACGTCCGTCAGCGAAGGTTCGCTCACGGGCGCGTTTTTGTTTGGAATGCGCGGGTGCGGTCGGCGGGGTGCGGATTGGCCAGCGACAAGGTGAGTAGCGATGCTGAAGGTCTGGGGACGCAAGACGTCGGTGAATGTCCAGAAGGTCATGTGGGCCGTGGGCGAGCTCGGCCTCGCGCACCAGCGCTTCGACTATGGCGGCGAGTTCGGCAAGACCGATACGCCGGAGTACATTCAGCTCAACCCTAACCGCCTCGTGCCGACCATCGACGACCATGGCTTCGTGCTCTGGGAGTCGGGCGCCATCGTGCGCCATCTCGCGCAGCGCTATGGCCGCGGCACGCTCTCACCCGCCGACGAGCAGACGTTCGCCAAGGCCGATCAGTGGATGGACTGGGGGCTTTCCACGCTCTATCCCGACATCATCTCGACGTGCTTCATCCAGCTCGTGCGCACGCCCGCGATCGAGCGCAATGATGCTGCCGTCGAGACAGCATCGCGGCGCGTCGGCGAAAAACTGGCGATCCTCAATCGCCAGCTCTCGCAGCGTCCATATATTCTGGGTGAGCAGCTCACGATCGCGGATATCGCGGTCGGGTCGCAGATGTACCGCTATTTCAATCTGCCGATCGATCGGCCGCCGTTGGCGAATGTCGAGGTCTGGTACAAGCGGCTCACGCAACGTCCGGCCTATCAGGCGCATGTGATGGTTGACTTCAAGCCCATGATGGTGCCGGGAGCCTGAGAGCTAAGATAGTCAAGGAAGGCGTCGCGGCGGCGTCTTCCCCGAGAGAGAACTGAGAGGCCATGTTTCAATCGCTGTCCGACCGGCTTTCCGGTGTCCTCGACAGGCTCACCCGACGCGGTGCACTGAGCGAGAGCGATGTCAACGAGGCCATGCGCGAGGTACGCCGGGCGCTGCTCGAGGCCGACGTGGCGCTCGATGTGGTGCGCTCGTTCACGGATAAGGTGCGCGCCAAGGCCGTCGGCGCCAACGTCGTCAAGTCGGTCACGCCCGGCCAGATGGTGGTCAAGATCGTTCACGACGAGCTGGTCGAGATGTTGGGATCCAGCGCGGATCCGATCGACCTCGCGGCGACGCCGCCTGTGCCCATCATGCTCGTTGGTCTGCAGGGCTCGGGCAAGACAACGACGTGCGCCAAGATCGGCAAACGCCTCACCGACCGCGACAAGAAGAAAGTGCTGATGGCCTCGCTCGATACGCGGCGGCCGGCGGCGCAGGAACAGCTTCGCGTGCTCGGCGAGCAGACGGGCGTCGCGACGCTGCCGATCATCGCCGGCCAGACGCCGAAGCAGATTGCCGCCCGCGCGATCGAGGCGGCCAAGCTCGGCGGCTATGACGTGGTGCTGCTCGATACGGCGGGCCGCATTCATATCGATGAAGAGTTGATGCAGGAGTCGGCGGATGTGCGCGACATCGCGCGGCCGCACGAGACCCTGCTCGTCGCCGACAGCCTCACCGGCCAGGACGCGGTCAACCTCGCGAAGAGCTTCAATGAGCGCGTCGGGATCACCGGCATCGTGCTGACCCGCGTCGATGGTGACGGCCGCGGCGGCGCTGCGCTCTCCATGCGCGCGGTGACCGGCAAGCCCATCAAGTTGCTCGGCGTCGGCGAGCGCTGGGATGCGCTCGAGGATTTCCATCCGCAGCGCGTTGCCGGCCGCATTCTCGGCATGGGCGACGTGGTGAGCCTCGTCGAGAAGGCCGCGCAATCCATCGACGCCGAGAAGGCGCAGGCCATTGCGCAGAAGATGCGCAAGGGCGAGTTCGATCTCGAAGATCTCGGCGAGCAGCTCAAGCAGATGCAAAAGCTCGGCGGTATGGGCGGCCTGATGGGCATGATGCCGGGCATGGGCAAGATCAAGCAGCAGATGCCCGCCGGCGCCATGGACGACAAGATGATCAAGCGCCAGGGTGCGATCATCTCATCGATGACGCCGTACGAGCGCCGCCACCCGAAGATCCTCGACGGCAAGCGCAAGCGGCGCATTGCGGCTGGCTCTGGCACGCGGCCCGACGAGATCAACCGCCTGCTCAAGATGCACCGCCAGATGGCGGACATGATGAAGATGATGGGCAAGAACAAGGGCATGATGCAGCGGATGGCCGGCGCACTCGGGATGGGTGGTGGAGCCATGCCCAATGCGGCCGAGATCGAGAAGATGCAGGCAGAGCTGGCAAGCCTCGATCCCAAGGCCCTCGAGCAGCTGCCGAAGGATGTGCGCGATCAGCTCGCGGCCGGGAAAGCGCCGGCGCCTGCATTGCCGGGCCTTGGCGGTAAGGCCGTGCCGCGCCTGCCGGGACTTCCCGGATTGGGCGGCGGCGGACCGCGCTTCACAGGCCTTCCGGGTATTCCTGGAAAGAAGAAATAGTCATGCAGGCGCCTACTCTCGAAGCAGAACGCTTGCGGCTCCGGCCCTGGCGCAATGACGATCTGGACGCATTCGCGGCCTTCACGGCTGATCCCGTAGTGACGCGTTTTGTCGGCGGTGTTTTCTCACGTGACGATACGTGGCGGCGCATGGCCATGCTCGTTGGGCACTGGACGCTGCGCGGCTTCGGAAATTGGGTGATCGAGGACAAGGCGAGCGGCGCTTTTGCGGGCTACAGCGGCCTCTGGGAGCCCGAAGGGTGGCTGGAGCCTGAGCTGATGTGGGGCCTGGCTCCGGCCTTTCAGGGGAGAGGTTATGCGACTGAAGCCGCGCAGCGCGCCCGTGCCTATGCCTACGAGGAGCTGCGATGGAAGACGATCGTCAGCTACATCGCGGCCGAGAATACGCCATCCCAAGCTGTAGCGAAGCGGCTCGGCGCCGAGCGGGATGGAAATTTCGAGATGCGGGGTGTTGTCGTCGACGTCTGGCGGCACCCGGCGAATGTGAACTGAAGTGACGTTGTCAAATATCGAACGAACTGAAAGCAGGAGAGACCTATGTCCGTGAAGATCCGCCTTTCGCGCGGTGGCGCCAAGAAGCGCCCGTACTACTACATCGTCGTAGCCGAGGCTGCCGCTCCGCGCGACGGCCGTTATATCGAGCAGATCGGTACCCACAATCCGATGCTGCCGAAGGATCACGCCGACCGCGTGAAGCTGGACCTCGATCGTGCGAAGCATTGGCTGTCCGTCGGTGCGCAGCCGACCGACCGCGTCGCCCGCTTCCTCGATGCGGCCGGTCTCATGAAGCGCACAGCCCGCAACAATCCCGAGAAGGCCAAGCCCGGCAAGAAGCGCCTCGAGCGCGAGGCTGCTGCAGCCGAGGCTGCGGCGAAGGCAGCCGAGAGCAGCGGCGAGGCCGCGGCCTGAGGCCAGTACTTGAGGCCAGTACGGAGACAGCGCATGCCGGGCGGTGAAGATCGGGGCGGGCGCATCCTGCTCGGCCGGATCGTCGCTGCCCATGGCGTGCGCGGCGAGGTTCTCGTGCGCTCCTACGCCGCCGCGCCCGAGGCGATCGGCGCCTATGGTCCGCTTTCGGCAGCCGCAGGCGGCCGCAAGTTCGAGCTGCGAGTCTTGCGCGTGACGCCCAAAGGCGTCGTCGCGCGGATCGCCGGCATTGCCGACCGCAACGCGGCCGAGGCGCTGGCGGGAACCGATCTCTACGTCGATCGCGCCCAACTGCCAGTGGCTGGCGAGGGAGAGTTCTACTATGCCGACCTGATTGGGCTCGCCGCCGTCGCGCCGGACGGTAGCGAGGTTGGCCGCGTCGTCGCCGTTCACAACTTCGGTGCCGGCGATTTGATCGAGATCGCCCTTGCGGCTTCGCGGCAAACCGAACACTTACCCTTCAATGATAGCTTCGTGCCGGAGGTTGATTTGGCCGCTGGCAAGATCGTGGTCAGCTTGCCGGAGCCGTCCGACGAGGACGAGCCTCCGCAAGGATAGTTCCAGCTTCACGCGTTAACCTGACAATCCGCTCCGATCCGGGCCGCGGCGACAACTGTCGCTTGCGCCACCGAATAATCACGAACGGAACGGATCGATTAGTCGTGCGTTAAGCCGCCGCTCCTACATTCTGCCATCTGAACAAAGCTTCCGGACCCCCGCCAATGCTCGCGCACGCCGACAATCTTCTCCTGAATGCCTCGAATGATGACGTCTGCCTCGTGCGGGTCGAGCGGTCCACGGCGCGCTGGAGCAGGGTGTTCGGCCTTGCCGCTGCCGGTGTGATGGCCCTTTCGCTCTTCGGGGGCATGTTCCTCCTGACGAACGAGGCCCTGAGCAAGCCGGAGGCCTTGAGCCTTGCCATGGCCCAGCCGATGGCGGCGTTCCAGGTTGTGGCCGGCATCGTCATGTTGTCTGCGCTTCTGCTCGTGCCCGTGCGCCGGCTGGTCGCAGACGTTGGCCGCAGGGGTGTGGTCGAGATCGAGGGTAATGTGGTCAGCGTCGCAGAGAAGGGTCTCTTCTCTGCGCGGAGCTTTCGCGAGCCCCTCGATGCCTATCGCGGCATCTCCCATCGCGTTCGCACGACGCTGTCCGGCGTCCGTCATGAGATCGTTCTCGTCCATCCCGATGTGCGCCGCGATGTCGTCATCGCACTCGATCGCATGGAGCCGCCCGTCACGCCGGCCTCGATGATCGCACGCCTTGGGCTGCCGGAGATCACGGCCGACGAGATGACTCGCCGCAGGTAAGATCTGTTGGTGTCGCCCCGCTCGCCGCGCTAGATACGCGGCATGGCCATCGAACTCATCCGCCTTTCCGACATCCACCTGACCTTCGGATCGACGGCGCTGCTTGCCGGCGCCGAGCTGAGCGTCCGCGCAGGCGATCGCATCGGCCTCGTCGGGCGCAATGGCTCGGGCAAGTCGACGCTGCTCAAGATCGTGGCGGGTCTCGTCGTGCCCGATCAGGGCGAGCGGTTCGTCCATCCCGGTGCGCGTGTTGCTTATCTGCCGCAAGAGGCTGACCTCTCGGGATTCGCGAGCGTCGCCGATTATGTCGAGTCGGGCCTTGCGGAGGGCGAGGGGGCCTATTTAGCTCAGTCGGCGCTCGAAATGCTCGGGCTCAGCGGCCATGAAGATCCGGCCCAGCTCTCGGGCGGTGAGGCGCGGCGCGCCGCGATCGCGCGTGCGCTCGCCGCGAGCCCGGACGTCCTGCTGCTCGACGAGCCGACGAATCATCTCGACCTTCCGGCCATCGAGTGGCTCGAAAAGGAGCTGGGGAGCCAGCGCGCTGCGATCGTTCTGATCAGCCACGACCGCCGCTTTCTTGAAAACCTGACGCGCGCGACCGTCTGGATCGATCGCGGTGTGGCGCGCCGGCTCGATAGGGGATTTGCCTCGTTCGAAGGCTGGCGTGATGAGGTTCTCGAACAAGAAGAACTCGAGCGCCACAAGCTCGACCGCAAGATCGCGCGCGAGGAAAGCTGGATGCACGGCGGCGTCACCGGACGCCGTAAGCGCAACGTGCGCCGCGTTGCAGAGCTGCACAAGCTGCGTGCCGAGCGCAGGGACGCGCGCGGTCCCGTCGGTAATGTTCAACTGTCGGTCAGCGAGGGCGGGACGTCCGGCAAGCTCGTGGTCGAGGCCGAGCACATCGCCAAGGCGTTCGACGGCCGGCCCATCGTCGATGATCTCTCGATTCGTATCGCACGCGGTGATCGGCTCGGAATCATCGGACCCAACGGCGCCGGCAAGACGACGCTGCTGGCGCTGCTTACCGGCGCGCTGGCACCCGACAGCGGCACGGTGAAGCTCGGCACGAACTTGGAGATGGTGACGCTCGACCAGCGCCGCGAGCAACTGAAGCCCAGCTGGACACTCGCCGAGGCGCTGACCGGCGGGCGCGGCGATCAGGTGATCGTCAATGGCGTCGCGCGCCACGTGATCGGCTACATGAAGGACTTTCTGTTCGCTCCGGAGCAGGCACGCACACCCCTGAGCGTGCTCTCGGGTGGTGAGCGGGGCCGGCTCATGCTGGCACGGGCACTGGCGCGGCCATCGAATCTCCTCGTGCTCGACGAGCCGACCAACGATCTCGACCTCGAGACGCTGGACCTGCTGCAGGAACTGCTCGCCGATTACGCCGGGACGGTGCTCCTCGTGAGCCACGATCGCGATTTCCTCGACCGCGTTGCGACGGGTGTGATCGCGGCGGAGGGCGAGGGGCGCTGGCTCGAATATGCGGGTGGCTATTCCGACATGCTGGCGCAGCGTGGGGCAAGACCGGAAGCCGCCGCCAAGACTCGCTCCGCATCGCGTTCGGTCGATACAACCGACGGGCAAGCCCGCGAGTCGGCGCGGCCGTCGCCTCAGCGCAAGCTCAGCTACAAGCAGACGCAGGCTCTAGAAGCCCTGCCCAGGCAAATGGCTGCGCTCGAGAAGGAAATTGCCGAAATCGGTCGCCGGCTATCGGACGCCGATCTGTTCGTGCGCGACCCTGCGGCGTTCAACTCCGCCACCACGCGCCTCGCCAAGGCTGAGGCCGAGCTTGCCAAGGCCGAGACCGCCTGGCTGGAGCTCGAAATCCTGCGTGATGAGATTGCGCAACACCGCCCAGTACCAAAGCGCTGAAACGCCCGCTTTCGAGCCTTTTCCTGGTGGCAGTCCGGGCCTGTGGATTGCGAATCGCCGACATGGCGAGAAAGACTCGTCGTGGGTCGAATCACTGGAGGCGGGCGTGCGGGCATGACACATACCGCGGCATATAACGCCGACGCTCTCGAAGAACCGGCAGAGACCGGCTCGGGTGGCTGGTTGCGTGAAATCGTAGTGCACATATCGATGATGATCGTGATCGCGGCGCTTGGGATGGCGCTGCGCACGAGCTTCGGTTTTGGCATGGTGGCGGCGATCATCGTCGCGCTCAGCACCTACTGGTGCCTGCTGGTGCTGCACGCGCTGGTGCGGCGCGGACAAGTCGCCGCTGCGCTCAGCGACGAGCTTGACCAGCTTACGGACGAGAACGCTGCTCTCCGCCGCCTCGTCGGTGGATGGCGTGGGACGGGGGCGGAGCGCGAGCCGCCGCGGCTCGCGGGCTTCGATGGGGATCGCCCGCCGCCACGCGTTCTGAATCGCGCGAGACCGGCCGAACCTCCACGGCCGAGGAGTGGGGAACCGCCGAAAGGTGACGCCGGCAGAAGCCCGCCCGCGCCGCGTCCGCCTGACAACGGCTCGCGCGAGCCATTGAAAGCCAAGCCTGCGGCACCTGCTGCCACACCGAAGCCCGCTGCGATGGCTGGCACGCCACGGCAAGGGCGCGAGGAGGCTGCTGCTCCGGCAAAGAAGCCCGCTGCTCCGCCGTCTGCGACGCGTGCGCCGGCGCCACCACCATTGCCGGCACGTCCGCGCCCGCACGGGCTTGCCGCACTTGCCGTCGAGAAGCCGGCAGCCAAGTTGCCCGCCGACAAGCCGCCTATCGAATTGACGCGCGAGGACAACGAGGCCGAGGATCCGCGGGCGCAGGACATTGCGATCATGCAGTCCCTCATCAAGGGGCTCGCCGATCAGATCAATGCACCGGCGGCCAAAGCCGGAATACCACGTGCGCCAGTTGCGCCTGAGCACGCGCCATCGCCGATCGCATCTACGATAGAGCCATCCATGATGCCGCCGCTCGACACCGTGGACGAGCAGGTCGATGCGCTGCGCGACATGGCCGACGACATGCGCGAGACTATAGCCGAGTTGGCCGACAGCATCCCGGCAAGCGGTGCCCTGAGCCTGCACGCTGAGGTGGAGCGGGCGATCGATGCCGCGCGCATCGATGTCTGCCTCGATCCCATTCTCGGCCTCGACGATCGCCGGGCACGCCATTTCGAAGTCTCCGTGCGCTTGCACAGCGAGGAGGGCGAGATCCTCGATCCACGCGATCTTGCAGGTGCAATTGCCGGCACTGGCCTGACGCCACGCATCGAGGCGCTGACGTTCAGCGAGACCATCCGGCTCGCGGGCGAGTTTGCCGCGCGCGGGGCGGCGGCAGACCTGTTCTCGATGGCGTCGGGAGAATCGCTGCGCGATGGCGGCTTCCATGCGGCGCTGAGCGATGCGCTCGCTCCCGACTTCCGGCTTGGTGCACGTCTTGTGATGTCGATCAGCCAGGCGGAAGTGCGTGCGTTCGGACCGGCGCATTGGCAAGCGCTGGCTGCACTCTCGGATGCAGGTCTGCGCTATTCGCTCGTCGACGTGGTCGATCTCGACATGGACTTCGAGGCACTCGAGGAAGAGGGATTCGAATTCGTGCGCCTCGATGCCCAGGTCTTCCTGCAAGGCCTCCCGGCCCCACACGGCATCGTGCCGGCTGCCGACCTCTGCCGGCACCTTTCGGGTCTCGGTTTCACGCTCATCGTCAGTCGCATTGGCGAGGAGCGTGAGTTGGCCAAGGTGCTCGGCTTCGGTGCCCTGCTCGGACAGGGCCGGCTCTTCGGCGGGCCTCGGCCTATTCGCCGGGAGCGGCCTCAGGAGCGCTCGGCGCACCACTCGAGCGCGGCATAGTCGGTGCCGCGTTTCCACCCCTTGAACCGTGTGGGCCGCCCGGCTAAGGCTGAGGCGGCCCGCAGCCTGTCAGCACACCGCGCCGCTGCGGCCAGCAACATCATCCACATCGTCCATCGCGGAGGCGGGATGCAGAACAAGGCCGGCCCGCACGTTCCCGTGCTGCGCTCGATCGCGCCGCTGGCGGGCACGGCGGATGCCTGGATCAGCGATGTGTGGGGCGTGCTCCACGACGGCGCGCATCCGCATCCAGCCGCGAGCGAGGCCTGCGTGAAATTCCGCGCGGGCGGCGGCACGATCGTCCTCGTGAGCAATGCGCCGTCGACCGGTGAGGAAGTGAGCGCGCATCTGGATGCCATGGGCGTGCCGCGCACCGCTTACGATGCCATTGTCACGTCGGGCGATGTCACGCGCGTGCTGATCTCGGGCTGGGCCGGGCAGCCTGTCCATCATCTCGGCCCCGACCGCTATCTCGGCACGTTTGCCGGCCTCGATGTCGCCTTCGCACCCATCGACAAGGCGGCCGTCATCGTGTGCACGGGCCTCATTGAGGATGAACAAGAGACACCTGACGATTACCGCGATCTGCTGGCAGCCATGCGTACGCGTCGACAGCCAATGATTTGCGTGAACCCCGATATCGTCGTCGAGCGGGGAGACCGCCTCATTTATTGCGCCGGTGCTCTCGCTGCCGCCTACGAGGCACTCGGCGGTGAAGTCGCCTATGCCGGCAAGCCGCACCCGCCCATCTATGCGCGCGCCCGTGAGCTGATCACCGCCGTACGCGGCACCCCCGTTGAAACCTCGCGGATTCTTGCGATCGGCGACGGCATCAAGACCGACATCGCCGGGGCTGCGGCGGCCGGGCTGCGGGCTGTTTTCATTGCCAGCGCGCTTCACGTAGGCGGCCAGGAAAACCTCGACGAGGCAACGCTCGCCCGCCTTTTCGCCGGTCATCCCGCGCCTCCGATCGCCGCGCTTGAAGCGCTGGCATGGTAAAGGGGCGGATTACACATTCCTGCGGCAAAATTGCTGCATCTGCGAAACCAATTGACGTCAGCACGCAAATCACCCATATGACGGCTGTCGTTCCGCGAGCGCGCCAAGCGCTCTGCTGCTTCATATTCGGCTCCCGTAAGAGATTGCCGACGAAGCGTACAGTGTTCTCTCCGGGACGTTTTCACAGTGATCCGGCCTTAGCTGCGGTGCGCAGCCCAGGGCCAACAGCGCCCTAGGAAACCGACCCGGCAGGCTTCGTGCCCCCGGCGGTCGGCGCAGAAAGCTATACGTTTCGTGACTACAGAGACTTTTGACGTGCTCGGCCTCGCCGAGCCACTGCTGCGTGCTTTGAGTGACGCAGACTACACCCACCCAACGCCCATCCAGGCCAAAGCCATTCCAGCCCTGCTCGAGGGGCGTGATCTTCTAGGCCTCGCTGAGACCGGTACTGGCAAGACGGCCGCGTTCGTTCTGCCGCTGCTCCAGCGCCTGACCGCCGAGGGCGGCCGCCCGCAGCCCGGTGCACCGCGTGCACTGATCCTGGCGCCGACGCGTGAGCTCGCCATCCAGATCGGCGAGAGCATTCATGCCTATGGCCGCCATGTGCGCATCTCTCACACCGTCATCTTCGGCGGCGTGGGCCAGCGTCCGCAGGTGAATGCCATTGCTCGCGGTGTCGACATCCTCGTCGCGACGCCCGGTCGTCTTCTCGATCTTATCGACCAGCGCCACCTGCGCCTCAACCAGGTGCGTACGTTCATCCTCGACGAAGCCGACCGTATGCTCGACATGGGCTTCGTGCGCGATGTACGACGCATCCTGAAGCTCGTGCCGACTGAGCGCCATTCGCTGCTGTTCTCGGCCACCATGCCGGACGATATCGCAAAGCTTGCCGCGGAGATTCTCAAGAATCCAGTTCGCGTCGAAATCGCTCGCGCCGGCAAGACGGTCGATCGCATCGACCAGCAGGTGATCTTCGTTCCCGCAGCCGGCAAACGCGATGTGCTCGCGCGCCTGCTCAAGGATCCCGAAATGCGCCGCGTGATCGTTTTCACGCGCACGAAGCGTGGGGCTGATCGCGTCTCGACGGCGATCGAGCACATGGGTGTCGGCGTCCACTCGATCCATGGCAACAAGAGCCAGGGCCAGCGTCAGTCGGCCCTCGACAGTTTCCGCAAGGGTTTTACGCGCGTGCTCGTCGCGACGGACATCGCGGCGCGCGGCATCGACATCGACGAAATTACTCACGTCATCAACTTCGAGCTGCCGAATATTCCGGAGAGCTACGTGCATCGGATCGGGCGCACGGCGCGTGCCGGTGCGAGCGGTATCGCCATTGCTCTGTGTGCACCCGATGAGCGCGAGTATCTGCGCGACATCGAGAAGCTGACCGGCCGCAAGCTGACCGTTGTTCCCGCCAACGCGGGCGGCGAACGGGCTTCGGCGGCCGAGGTGCTTGTTGAGAATTTGGCGAACGACGTCGCGCCGGAGAGCAACGAACGCCATGAGCGGAGTGCAGCACCGCGCCGAGAGCACGCCGAGAGAGGGCGCCCCGCACATGGGAGGCCGCGCAGCGGTGCACCGCGCGGTGATCGCCGCGACGAGCGTCGCAGTGGTGATGGCCGCCCGCCCCGGCGGGATGGCGAGCACCAGCATCGTGCACGTGACGGTGCGCCGCGCGGTGAGCGCCGGAATGGCGAGGATCATGCCCCCCGCAGCGGCGAGCATCAGCATCGCGCACGAGATGGCGCGCCGCTTGGCGATCGCCGGAATGGCGAGGGTCATGCCCCCCGCAGCGGCGAGCATCAGCATCGTGCACGAGATGGTGCGCCGCGTGGCGATCGCCTGAACGGCGAGGGTCACGCCCCCCGCAGCGGCGAACACCAGCATCGTGCTCGGGATGGCGCGCCGCGTGGCGATCGTCGCAATGGCGAGGGTCATGCACCTCGCAATGGCGAGCATCGGCATCGTGCACGTGACGGTGCGCCGCGTGTCGAGCGCCGGAATGGCGAGGGTCATGCGCCCCGCAAGGGCGAAGGCCGCCACGCTGGCGAGGCGCCGCGCAATGGTGAGCCCCGCAAGGACGCGCCGCAACCTTGGCGCAACTGGACGAAGGGCAGCGGTGTTTCTCAAGGAGAGCCGCGTCGTGACGGAGGTCACGGCCGTCCCATGCGCAAGCGCGGCGAGGATCGCCAGCGCGGTGGTGGCCAGAGTCAAGGCCAGCGAGGCCGAGACGCGCGCTGAGCGCGTCTAGTGACCCGATCGCGAAGTTCGACACCATTTGCAGCGGGCTCTCGAACGAACTTCGCGATCGAAAGGACACTAGCAAGAGTTCTTCACGAGTACATTCATGTGGTCGCGTAAGAGTATCTGGCCGCGGCGTGCCAAAAAGCCGATAATTGTTCAGCAGGTCCTCGCAGCGCGTGGAAAGCCCGGCCGTCCGGAGCGCGCCTGCGCGGCCTGCTGGCCGAAGCCTGGGAGCACGCTGATGCGCGATGAGCTCAACACTGCCATGAAAGCTGCCATGCGCGCGCAGGACAAGGCTCGCCTCGGCACGATCCGTCTCATCCTTGCTGCGATCAAGGATCGCGACCTCGGCATCCAGGGCAAGCCCGGCAGCGCTGCTCCCGACGATGGTCGGATCAGCGATGCCGATATAGCGCAGCTGCTTGCGACCATGATCAAGCAGCGCCGCGAGAGCATACGCATCTACGAGGAAGCCGGCCGGCTCGAGCTTGCGCAGAAGGAAGCGGACGAAATCACGGTGATCTCCGAGTTTCTGCCGCGCCAGCTCGATGACGACGAAGCAAAAGCGGCCATCAAGGGCGTGATCGCCGAGATCGGCGCGACGAGTGTCAAGGACATGGGGCGCGTGATGGCGGTGCTGCGCGAGCGCTATCGCGGGCAGATGGATTTCGGCAAGGCGAGCACGCTGGTCAAGGAGCTGCTCTAAACCGTCCGGCCCTCAGTTGTACGCGATGTAGCGGCCGAGGCCGACGACTCCGATCCAAATCAGCATCGAGAGCGCGCCGGAGACGCGCGCAAAGCTAGGCATGGGAGCTTGCGGCCCAAGGGTGTCGAGCGCTCTGACCGCACGATTGCCAAGAAAGACCGCGTGCGCGAACCCGAAGGCGATCAGGGCCATCTTGATCTGGAAAACGGGATTGAGCGCGACGTGGCTCGCCTCAGCAACAAACAGCACGCCGCCCGAGAGCAGCACCGCGAGGAACGCCAGGATTGCCGCACGCCGCGCACCACGCACGACGCGGGCCGGATCGGAGCCCGCAAGCGCACCCATAAGGCGCAGGTCCATCACCGCGATGGCCCCTGCAAACAGCACGATTGCGATGACGTGCGAGATGTTGGCCGTCGGATAGATCCAGACGGACTGGCGGATGAGTGCACCGATTTGCGAGGCCTCGAGCGCGACGAGAAAGTCGGGCGCCGGATGGTTCATCAACGCATCTCGATGGTCTTGCCAGCGAACGTGATGCGCTCGGCGCGCATCTCGTTGGGCTCGACGGTCGAGGGATAGCCATAGGCCGAGATTTCGTTACCGACGGCGATCATCTCCGGCAGCGCACCGCGGTTACGCATGCGCGACGTTGGCGCGAGCGTCACTGTCCAAACCTTGTCTTTAGCCTGCACGGTGATTGCCGCATGCGGGTTCTCGTATTGTGACGTAAGGATCTTGCCGGTGATAGTGATGGGGTTCTTTGCATCGTAGCTGCCCCAGCCGTGGTGGGCGAGCAGCAGTGCTGGCCATGCGCCAATCAGGGCCGCCGCGAATGCCATGCGCTTGAGCATCGTGGTCTCCTTCAAATCAATTCCGATCGGAGTATTCTACACACGGGCAACGACACCACGAGGTGGTTCGGGCTCACGAAAGCGTGTGTGCGGCGTGCTTGTAGCCCATGCGTCGCTCGGGCGGCACCGGATGGCGTCCGGCGACGCGTGAGAGGATCAGGGCCACGTCGTCATTCGAGCCGGCCGCGACAGCGCAATCGAGGAAGAGCTGCTCGAGCACGTCCTGCTGTGCGTGACTGCCGCCGAGACGGTACATGCCGCCGATGGCAGGACGCATAACGCGCGTGGCGGCGGCCGGTTCGCCCTTGGCACGCAGGAGAATGGCCTCGCCGATCGGCAGCGCGTAATCTGCGACATAGCGCGCGTTGAGAGTGCCTGCGGTCGTCGCATACGTGCGCATGGCTTCCAGCATCCGTCCGCCGACATCGAAACGGCGCGTTGCCGCGAGCGCCATCATCCAGTGCGGCAGCGTGAAGGGCGAGAGGCAGTCGCCGATGCGCGTCTCGGCCTTGTCGGCAATCTCGATCCAGCGGCCACCGACGTCGACTCCCTGGCGCTCCAGCCGGAAGAGCATGGAGGCTGCATTCTGGATGTCGATGTAGAGATCGGGCTGCGCCTCGGTGATCGGTGAGGCGAGATTGCGGAAGTTGCGATCGTAGAGCCCGAGCACGGTATCGAACTCGCCGCGCTCGAAATGATAGAGCCCGCGGTGCCACCACAGATGATGCTTGAGGTTGTTGGCGCCCTCCCAGTGCGGCTCGAGATCGGCGAGCCAGTCGATGCCCTCACCTGCGCGGCCCTGCATCTCGAGCACGTGCGCAACGGCATGGGCCGCCCAGAGGTCGCCCTTGTCGACATCGATGGCATCGCGCCCCGAGGCCTCCGCCAGCGTGTAGTTGCCGAGCTCCTCGTGCGCAAAACAGCGACAGGCGAGCACTGTCCCCCAGCCGGCAAGCTCAGTGCCGTATTGCGGGAGCGCTTTCTCGACCTCGCGCGCCATGACGCCGGGCCGGCCAAGCCAGAAGGCGTTGAAATGATGCAGGCGCAAGGCCAGGACGTCGCGGGGGTGCTCGTCGAGGATCTGCTCCCAGACGGCGAGCGTGCGGTCGTGGTCGCCCTCGATCCAGTGACGCAGGGCAGCCGCGTGGGCCTTCTCGCGCCCGTTTGCGCCGCCGAGGAGACTGCCCGCCGTTTCCAGCGCCTTCTCGGCGACCGGAACGTTGGCCTGCTTGAAGGACAGCATCATCAGGTAGCCCTTCAGCACGTGGGCGAGGGCGAAGTCAGGGTCGGCGGCGAGTGTCGCCTGGAGGTTGGCGCTGATATCCGCGCGATAGCGCAGATAGCTCCTCACGGTCGTGCTGAAGGCCTCGGCCGCAGTAGCGCTCGTGGTCGTCAGGGGCAGTCCGTGCAGGTCTGAGTGGGGCATGGGGCCTCCGGGCGGCGATCGGTTCCTTGGCGCAAGACTAATGCGGTGGCGGCCTGCGGCCAACCGCGTCGCGGGTGACGGCGCGGACCAAGCCGCGCCTCCGCAGCGAGAGGGCGCTGGCGCTCGGAATTGCGCACTTTTTTCCGGAAAGCTGCGGCACCTTTATGAAATATAAATAGTACTGTCGGCGTGGAGTATTAACGAGGTAATAACTTAATACGTTAATACCCTGTCCACGACTCCAGACTATTGCTCCTGTAAAAGATTTCAATTTTCAGGAGACGAGTGTGCTCAGGCTCCGTAATTCAACCTCCGGTCGTTTTGATCTGGAGTGCTTGCGCTCCGCGCGACAAATGTTTTCGATCAGTTTGCTGGCGCGCCTCGGCCGAGACCGGCGCGGCTCGGTGGCGATCATGTTCGGCCTTTGCACGTTCATCGTACTTACTCTTGTTGGCGCCGCCGTGGACTACGGACGCACAATTCTCGCGCGGGAGCGGCTGCAGGGGACGGTGGACAGCGCAGTGCTCGCGGCGGCGCGCATCTGGCAGACCGAGCAGGACATGAACCTTGCCGAACAGAAGGCGATCGCACACTTCGATGCCATGAAGCCTGAAGGTGTCGGCGCGAGGCTCACTTCGGTCGCGTCCGATTTGAATCAGAACACGATGACGGTAGCGGCATCGGGCGAAGTCAACGTGCCGTTTCTGAGCTTCGTGCTCAACGGACAGCCGCTGCAGATAGGCGCCAGCGCGCAGGCGAAATTCTGCGTCGGCTGCAGCTCAGCCAATGGCGGCGGCGGTGGCGGCAATGATGGCTACGATATCGAAGTCGCCATGATGCTCGACATCACAGGCTCGATGGCCGGCACCAAGATCGAGGACCTAAGAGAAGCGGCCAAGGATCTCATCAGGATCATCGTGGCGGATGATCAGAGCAAGCAGAAGTCACGTATCGCGCTGGTGCCGTTCTCGCATTCCGTCAACGCTGGATCGACACTTGGCCCTGCCGTCGCATACAATCCTTCGTCGAGCCTGACATTCACTTTCCGCGATGGAAGGGAGCGTACGTGGTACCGCACGAGCGCCTATTGCGTCTCGGAGCGCCAGGGAACAAACGCCTACACGGACGTGACGCCGACCGGCAGCAATCGCCTGCCACGCGTGTATTTTCCAGGCTCGAGCGCGAGCAATTGCCAGCCAACGGCGGAGATCGTGCCGCTCAGCAGCAACAAGACGGCGCTCATCGCTGCGATCGACGACAAGCAGAAGTTCAAGGCCGACGGCTTCACAGGCGGAAACCTCGGAACGGCATGGGCTTGGTACATGCTGTCGCCGAACTGGTGGTCAGGCATTGCCTCGAACATACATGCGTCCGGCCGTCCGGCAGACTATCCGCCGTTGCCAGACGATTGCACGAGCTGGTCGACCTGCAGCCCGGAGCAACGCAAAGGCATGCCGGTCATGAAATACGCGGTCCTGATGACCGACGGCGAGTACAACATGCAGTACTGCAACGGCTCGAAGAACGGTACGACGGGTGCCTCTATTCCCGACCGCAACGCTGGTCCCGGCAGCGGCGAAAAGGCCAACTGCACCTCGCCGCTCGGAGGCGCTGCCGCGCAGGCATTGGCACTGTGCACGGCCATGAAGGACGCCGGCATCACTGTTTACACAGTGGGCTTCGGCCTCGGCTCATCGGGCACGCAGGTCGACATGCTGAGGAACTGCGCGTCCAGCGACGGCCATTTCAGCAAGCCGGCCAAGCTCTTCTACAACACTCAGACTGGCGACGAGCTGCGCAGCGCCTTCCGACACATCGCAACCTCGATCGCTACGATCTACGTCTCGCAGTAGTGGCGCGATCGGCCGACGGAAAGGGGCATCCCGCGGGTGCCCCTTTTTAATTTAGGATTGCGGCGATGCGAAAGCCATTGTGGAAACTGAATTGATAATGATGACGCTACGCATTCTTTACCTAGATCATACGCTTTGAATAATAGAGAAAGTTGCGAAGAATTGTCAGAGATCCGCTTAAGGAAAAATCAATGGCGCAATTCTATTTGTGATCAGACGGGTTGGATACTGTGAGAGGTATGCGTCATGTCCCCCTTCGGCGTTTGGCGTGCTTATCGGATGCGGCGTGCAGCAGTCCGCCTGCGCGGACTGTCGAAGGATGATCGCGGTTCGGTGGTCATCATGTTCGGCCTAACGATCATGATCATTTTTGGCATCGTTGGCAGCGCCGTCGACTATGGCCGCGCAATGCTGGCGCGGGCGCGATTGCAGGCCGCCGTCGACAGCTCGGTGCTGGCTGCGGCGCGTGTCTGGCAGCTCGAGAACGACATGGAGATGGCCGAGGCGAAGGCGCGTGCGCACTTCGACTCGAACAAGCCATACGAGCCCTCCCGTGTGGTTGAGTTTACGCCGGACATGGTGTCGGCGACCTTTACGATGGTCGGTGAGACCACGGTGACGACGCCCTTCCTGAGCGTGGTGCGGATTCCGCAGGTTGTTGTTGCTTCTCGCGGCCAGGCGCTCATTGCCGGTGGCGGCAATGCCGGCACGAACCTCGAAGTCTCGCTGATGCTCGACGTCACAGGCTCGATGGCGGGCAGCAAGATCGAGGATCTCAAGTCTGCAGCCAAGGATCTTATCGACATCGTCGTCTGGGAAGATCAGGCGGAGTTCACTGCGCGCGTCGCGCTAGCGCCGTTCTCGCAGGCCATCAACGCCGGCTCGCTGGGGGCGTCGATAGCCTACAACCCGAACGCGAGCCGTAGTTTCCGTCTCCGCAATGGGGATACGTCTACACGGTACCGCACGAATACTTACTGCTTGTCCGAGCGCACGGGCGCCAATGCCTTCACGGACGCAGCGCCGACCGGAGCCAACGCCATCCCGCGTGCTTACCAGACGGGTAGCAACACGGCCTGCATTCCCTCGGCGCCCATCGTCCCGATGACGAGCAATAAGGACTCGCTCAAGTCCGTCATCAATGGCTTCTCTGCCAATGGCATGACGGCTGGCCACCTCGGCACCGCGTGGGCCTGGTACCTGCTGTCGCCGAACTGGGCCACTGTACTGCCTGAAGGTAGCAAGCCTCAGCCCTACTCCATGCTCGCCCAAGTCGGCGAAAAAGGCCAGCCGCTGCTCAAGAAGGTGGCCGTGCTCATGACGGACGGCGAGTACAACCAGCAGTACTGCAACAGCACTACGACGGGCACGGCTGGCGCCACCATCCCGGACTACGACACGGGCAACTCCGGCGCCAACTGCCGGTCGCCGAACGGCACGTCGACGACCCAGGCGCGCGCTCTTTGCACCGCAATGAAGGCCGCCGGCATCACGGTCTACACGGTCGGTTTTGAAATTGGCAGCTCGGGCGCGGCATTCACCACGCTGCAGGGCTGCGCCAGCGAGCCGCATATGTTCTACAACACGACGACCGGCGACGAGCTGCGCAACGCCTTCCGGCACATTGCCACCTCGATCGCGGCGCCGATCCTCTCGCGCTAACGATCGGAGCGCCCTGGGCAAGGCTGACGACGAGCGTCCCAAAACAAGACACAGGGCACCCTTCAGGGTGCCCTGTTCACTTTTGCGGGACAGATGCGGGAGTTTCACCCAACATGACGCCGACTGCCCGCATGAAGATGTCGGGGCCTGTATAGCCGACGAGGCGGTCGATCTCGGTGCCGCGGCGCATGAGGACGACAGTCGGGATGATCTCGACTGGCGAGGACAGGCCCATGGTGTCGAGGTCTGCGTGCGCCACATCGACGAAGCGCAGCGGCGTGCTGCGGGCCCGCGCGGTGGCACGGTAGAACGGCGCGATCTCGTCGCGAAAAAGCTGGCACATGGGGCATCCGCGCGCCTCGATCACGACGAGCTCGGTCGCGGGTGCGGGATCGGTTGCGATCTCCGTTGCCGCATCGGTCGGTCGCGGCGCTACCGTCAGGCCGAGAATGGCAGTGGTAAGTAGTAGACAGGCGAGCTGGCGGGGCACGGCGGGCACCGGAAATGGGTTACTGAAGCCTTACCGTCGAAAATGCAGGAATGGGGCCAGCCGCCGGGCGGGCCACCGCGAGGCAATTCGGTCGCGCCTGTTAACCCTTGGAGTGAGCGCGCGGGCGTCGTAGTGAAAGGGCCTGTCGACGCAACAAGGAACGGCCATGAGCCTGACGTTCGGCTTGGCGCTCTACTTCATCATCTGGTGGACGGTGCTGTTCGCGGTGCTGCCGTTCGGCGTGCGCACGCAAGGCGAGGCCGGGGAGATCGTTCCCGGAACGCCCGCAAGCGCGCCTGTCGCGCCCCGTTTGCTGCAGACGTTCGCCATCACGACAATGGTCGCGGGCGCGGTATTCGGCTTGGTCTATGCAGTCCTGATCGGCGAGATCATCGACATCGGATCCTATTTCCCCAACCCGGTGGGGCCACCAGGCGTGCGCTAGGGCCGGTCCGCTTGAGCGCACAAAAAAAGCAAGGCGGGAAGCCCTGCTTTCCTGAAGTCCAGTAACTGAGCGGATTGATGGACCGCTTTATCGCTAGCCATTCCCACTCGCGGCCGTCGGGCCGCACACTCGGCTTACCCGATCCTCTGGTCCGGGATCGTTGGTGCGCCGCCTGCTCCCTAGACTTGGGCGATGCGAAGACCCCAGACGCGGTCTCACGGCCCTTTTTTCGTACGCGGGTGTGACACTAGCCCATCTGCGACGTCTTGTCAGCCCTTGAATCCGCCCTATCGAAGGTTCACCAACGGACGGATTTCTTTCGCCTTTTGCGCCGCAGCATCGGATCGTGCCATACGTGGAAGATGGCCGAACTTTGGCCGCGGCCACGACACGGATTGGGCGCATGTCGGGGCCAGTGCGGAGGACACGATGGCAACAATCAACGCCGCCGAGCGCAAGACGCTGATCCTGACCGGCGCCTCGCGAGGCATCGGCCACGCGACTGTGAAGCGCTTCGCATCCGCCGGCTGGCGGGTCATCACCTGCTCGCGTCACCCCTTTCCGGAGAACTGCCCCTGGGAGATGGGCCCCGAAGATCACATCCAGGTCGATCTCGCCGATGCCGACGATACAGCCCGCGCGATTGCGGAAATGCGCAGCCGACTTGCGGATCAGCGCGGTCATCTCAATGCACTCGTCAACAACGCCGGCATCAGTCCGAAGGGCGGCGGCGGCGCGCGTCTCGGCACTCTCGAGACGCCGCTCGAAGACTGGCAGCGCGTCTTTCAGGTGAACTTCTTCGCGCCCGTGCTGCTTGCGCGCGGACTACTCGCGGAGCTCGAGCGCGCGAAAGGCGCTGTCGTCAACGTGACGTCGATTGCGGGGAGCCGCGTGCATCCTTTTGCGGGCGCTGCGTACGCGACGTCGAAGTCGGCGCTTGCTGGTTTGACGCGCGAGATGGCCAGGGACTTCGGTGCACGCGGTGTGCGCGTGAATGCGATCTCGCCTGGAGAGATCGATACGTCGATCCTGTCACCAGGCACGGATCGCATCGTCGAAGAGCAGATTCCGATGCGCCGTCTCGGCGAGCCGGAGGAAGTCGCGAAGGCGATCTACTTCCTCTGCACGGATCAGTCGAGCTACGTGAACGGCGCCGAGCTGCACATCAACGGCGGGCAGCATGTTTGATGTGGCGCTTCTTCCCCTTCTCCCCGCAAGCGGGGAGAGGGGATGGCGAAGCACTCGCGGATCGCTCCAGCTCATAAAAGCGGGAGGGTCCGGGAGGGTGTCCCTCCCGGCGAGAGCGCGAGGGTTGGCCCTCGTCGCGCCGTGGCGCGAGCTCGCGGCGCTCAAATCAAGGCGTCATCAGATTTACGGTCACGTTCTTCTTGACTGTGAAGCTGTCGAGCATGCCTTCGAGCGAGAACTCGCGGCCGATGCCGCTCTGCTTGACGCCGCCGTAGGAGTGGCCGGGCGACTGGCCGAGACCCTGGTTGATCTGCACCCAACCCGCTTCGATCGCATGCGCGGTGCGCAGCGCCCGGCCGATGTCCTTCGTCCACACATAGCCGGCGAGGCCGTAGTGCGTCTGGTTGGCCATGCGGATGGCCTCCTGCTCGTCCGTCCACTTTATGGCGACGAGCACGGGGCCGAAGATTTCTTCCTTCGCTAGGCGCCAATCATTGGCCTCGTGCGCAAAGAGCGTCGGCAGCGCAAAGAAACCTTCCGAGAGCGGGCCTTCCTTGGGCGGCAGGCCGCCGAAGCGCAGCGTGGCGCCCGGTTGCTTGAGGCCGTCCTCGACATAGCCGCAGACTTTGCGGAACTGCTTCTCGTTGATGATCGCGCCCATATCAGTCGCTTCGTCGAGCGGATTGCCGATCTTGAGCTTCGACGTCTTGTCGGCGAGCTTCTTCAGGAAATCGTCGAAGATATCGGCGTGCAGGAAGAGGCGCGAGCCGGCCGTGCACGACTGGCTCTGGCGGGTGAAGCGCATGGCGGCGATAATGCCGTCGACGACCCAATCCTCGTTGGCATCGGGATAGACGATCGACGGGCTCTTGCCGCCGAGCTCGAGCGACACGGGAACAATGCGATCCGACGCCGCCTTCATGACGAGCTTGCCGACCTCGGTCGAACCCGTGAAGGAGAGCTTGCGCACACCCGGATGAGCCGAAAGCGCGGCGCCGACCTCCGGGCCATAGCCCGTGACGACGTTGAGCACGCCCTTCGGCAGGAACTCTTGGCAGATGCGCGCAACCCAAAGCACGCCGAGTGGCGCATCCTCGGCGGCCTTGAGCACGAGGGTGTTACCGGCGCAGAGCGCGGGCGCAATCTTGAGCGAGCCGAGCAGCACCGGCGCGTTCCACGGAATGATCGCGCCGACCACACCGATCGGCTCGCGCCGCGTGTAGCTCAGCACGTGCTCGCCGAAGGGAATGGTCTCGCCCTTGAGCTCGCTCGCGAGGCCGCCGAAGTAGCGGAAGATCTCGGCCGTGCCTTTGGCCTCGGGCCGCGCCTGCGTCTTGAGAGCGTTGCCAGTCTCCTCGGCGATGATCTTGGCCAGTTCCTCAACGCGTGCCTCGATGACATCGGCAATGCGCGTGAGAAGGCGGCCGCGGTCGCGCGGCGGGACGCGCATCCAGGCAGGGAAGGCGGCAGTCGCGGCCTTCACGGCGGTGTCGATGTCCTCTGCCGTGCCGCGCGGCACGCTGGCGATGGGCTTGCGGTTGGCGGGATTGATGACCGTGATCGCTTCGCGGGCCTTGCCGTCGGTCCAGGTGCCGTCGATCAGCATACTCTCGTGGCGAAGGCTGGTGCTCGTCGTAGGTTTGCTCGTGACAGCCATGGCGGGATTCTCCTTGGGTACAGCTTCGGACTCAATCGAGATGACGGGCTTCGGAAGGCAGCAGGTAGGGCACACCGCTCTTGATCGGATAGGCGAGGCGGGCGGCGCGGCTGATCAGCTCCTGGTTCTTCTCGTCGTACTGGAGCGATGTCTTGGTCAAAGGACAGACCAGAAGCTCGAGGAAGCGTGGTGCCGTTCGCTCCGGGGCGACTGCCGGCTCTTGAGGTTTCTCGTCCATGGCGGCACCTCCTCCTATTGCAGGCGTGAGCCGGGCTTGCCGGCGGGGCCGGCGAGTTCCATCTCGGCGAGCGCAATCAGCGCGGCGGCGCGATCGGCGAGCGTGGGCGCTTCGAGCAGGGCCTGCTTCTCCGGTGGTGCGAAGGGGCCGGCAATGGAAAGCCCGTTGACCAGATCCTCGTTCTCCGACTGCTCGATGGCTTCCCAGTCGGGCTTCAGGTTCCGGGCATTGAGATAACGCTGGAGAACGGCAAGAAGGCGGTCGCGCGGTACGTCACCGGAGCCGATGGCCGCGACAAGATCATCGGCAAAGCGATCGTACGACACGTCGAGCGTGCGATAGGGCGCGCCGCCCTGGGCCTCGCCGGTAATATGGAAACGGCATATCCCCGTCAGCGTGATCAGCAGGCGCCCGTCGGACTGCTCCTGGAAGGCGGATAGCCGTGCGGCACAGCCGACGGCCTGCAGCGGCGCCGTGCGCGCGGTCGGCGAGCCGGTGCTGCCGCCGTCGCCGGTCGGCTGGATGATGCCGATGATGCGCTCGCCGCGGAGAACGTCGTCGACCATGGCGAGGTAGCGCGGCTCGAAGACGTTGAGCGGCAATGTCGTGCGCGGGAGCGCAATCGCGCCGAGTAAGGGAAATACCGGAATGCGCGCCGGCAGGTCCGATGGCGAACGATATTGCTCCAGAAACTTCACGCGTAACGTACTCCTGTGGCCATCCGCCTGTGCGGCGAGGCCTTCACATCACGAGAACAGCAGGGACGACAGGCGGCGCCGTCCGTCGAGCGTCGCCGGGTCCTTGGGTCCCCAGGCCTCGAAAAATTCCACGAGCTGTTTTCTCGCCGCTTCCTCGTTCCACTTGCGGTCGCGGCGGAAGCTTTCGAGGAGCTGAGTAACCGCGTCCTCTTTATCGCCGTTGGCGGCGAGCGCCGTCGCGAGATCGATGCGTGCCTGATGATCTGCAGGATTGGCGTCAATCTTGGCCTTCAGTTCACCGAGATTGCCACCTTGCTGGCCGCGCTTGGCGAGAGCGAGAGCCGCGCGCACGCTCGCGAGCGGGGCTGCATCGCGCTTCTCGGGCGGAGCGAGCTCGAGCGTCTGCTCGGCGCGCTCGAGATCACCCGTCTTGAGATAGCAGCGCGCGAGGCCGGCAAGCGCCTTGATGTTGTCGGGCTCCTCCTGAAGCACGGCCGCGAAGATCTCGGCCGCCGTCTGGAGATCGCCTTCCTCGAAGGCCTTCTCGCCCTCCGAAATGGCGTGTTCGAGGTCGGCCGCGCCCGCATCACCGACGAGGCGGTCGACGAACGCCTTGATCTGGCTCTCTGGCTGCGCGCCGGCGAAGCCATCGACCGGGCGACCATCGAGGAAGGCATAGACCGTCGGGATCGATTGCACGCGGAGCTGCTGAGCGATCGCGGGGTGCTCGTCGATGTTGATCTTGACCATGCGCACTTTGCCGCCTGCGCCGCGCACGACCTTCTCGAGGATCGGCGTGAGCTGCTTGCAGGGGCCGCACCAGGGGGCCCAGAAATCCACGATGACCGGCTGCGCTTTCGACGCCTCGATGACATCCTTCATGAAGCCCGCAGTCGTGGTGTCCTTGATCACCTCACCGCCGGCGCCTGCGGCCGCCGGTGCCTTCTGGCCGAATTCCATCGCTCGAACTCCTGATGCGCGAGATGCGCTTGATGCGCGGTCCGTCAGCCAGTCTCGCCGGGTCCGTCAATGGCGACGACGAGTGGATCATGGCCGGTAGCGCGCATGAAACGCATAAGATCGTCGCGCGCGATGCTCGTCGTCGCCGTATTGACCAGCGGGTGGCAGTTGATCCTTTCATAGCCCATGAGGCGCTCGTCCACCACCACGCTCACGCGCTTCTGATCATCGTTAATGAGGGCCAAAGCCGTGACCGAACCTGGAGGAATTCCAAGCACCTCCATGAGCAGCTCGGGTTTGCCGAAGCTCAGTCGCGCGGCGCCGATCTTCTTGTGCAGGGACTTGAGATCGACGGGGGTGTGGCTCTCGGCGACGACGAGAAACAGCTTGCCCTTGGCATCCTTGAGAAAAAGGTTCTTGGTATGTCCGCCGTCGAGCTGGCGCTCGAGCTGCGAGCTCTCGGCGACGGTGAAGACCGCCTCGTGCTCGACGGTCTCCGCCGTGATGCCCAGCTCAGTGAGGCGCGCGAATAGCTCTTCTCGTGTAACCGGCATCTCAGGGCTCAGCGCGGCAGGTCCGTGCGACCCATGAGGGCCTTGTCGATCGACGCGGCCGCCTGACGGCCCTCGCGGATCGCCCACACCACGAGGCTCTGGCCGCGCCGCATATCGCCGGCGACGAAGAGCTTGTCGCGGCCGCGGATGCGGTAGTCGCGGTCGTTGGCCTCGAGGCCCTTGAAGCGGCCGCGCGCGACGACGGGCAGGTCCATCTCCTGCACGACATCGCTCTCGATGGGCCCGGAAAAGCCCATGGCGAGCAGCACGAGGTCGGCGTCGAGCGTGCCCTCGGAGCCGGGGACCGGCTGCAGCTTGCTGTCGACGCGCGTGTAGTGGAGCTTTGTGATCTTGCCGTTCTCGCCCGAGAAGCCGGTGGTCGAGATGGAGTACTCGACGTTCGCGCCCTCGGCCTGACTGGAGGAGATGCGCAGCTTGAGTGGCCAGTGCGGCCAGGACAGATCCTTGTTCTCCATCACAGGTGGCTTCGGCATGATCTCGAGCTGGGTGACGGACTTCGCCCCCTGGCGGAAGGATGTGCCAATACAGTCGGAACCGGTGTCGCCGCCGCCGATAACGATGACGTGCTTGCCCTTCGCGCTGATCTCCTTCGTGCCCTTCGCGATCGGTTCGCTGGAGACGCGGCGGTTCTGCTGCGGCAGAAATTCCATGGCGTAGTGGATGCCGTCAAGATCGCGGCCCGGCGACTTCGCGAAGAAGTCGAAGGGTTGCTCCGAGCCGCCCGCGAGAAGCACGGCATCGTGCGACTTCTTGAGCGAGGCGATCGTCACATCCTTGCCGACGTGCTTGTTGCAATGGAAGGTCACGCCTTCCGCTTCCATCTGCTTGATGCGACGCTCGACGACGGTCTTTTCGAGTTTGAAGTCGGGAATGCCGTAGCGCAGCAGGCCGCCCGGATAGGCGTTCTTCTCGTAGACGTGAACTTCGTGGCCGGCGCGCGCGAGCTGCTGGGCGGCAGCGAGGCCAGCAGGCCCCGAGCCGATGACGGCGATGCGCTTGCCGGTCTTCTTCTCGGCCGGCTGCGGCACCCACTTGTTGCCGTTGTCGGCAAAGGCGCGCTCGGCGATCGAGTATTCGATCGTCTTGATGGTGACGGGCGTGTCCTCGATATTGAGTGTGCAGGAGGCTTCGCACGGAGCTGGGCAGATGCGGCCCGTGACCTCGGGGAAGTTGTTCGTCGAATGGAGGTTGAGCGCCGCCGTGGACCACTGACCCTGATAGACGAGGTCGTTCCAATCCGGGATCTGGTTGTTGATCGGGCAGCCGTTGTGGCAATACGGAATGCCGCAATCCATGCAGCGCGCGGCTTGCGTCTTCACTTCCTTTTCAGGAAGCGGCTCGACGAACTCGCGATAGTGCTTCAGCCGCTCCTCGACGGGGCGATAGCCGCGGTCGGCGCGCTCGAACTCCAGGAAACCCGTAATCTTACCCATTTGTCTCGCCTCTCGGATCGGCGTGTATCGGATGTTGCTTTATTGGATGCGCAGGCTCTCTTCGCAGCGCGTGATCCATTTTCGGATGCCGGGTCGTTCGGCGAGGTCGAAGCCGCCTTCATCGGCCATGCGCGTATAGGCGACGACCGCGATATCGGCGATCGTCAGCGCGGGGCCGGCAAGGAAATCTCGACCCGCCAGCTGCTGCTCGATGAAATCAAGCGCCTTCTCGCCGCGCTCGACGCGCCACGCTTCGCGCTCGTCCTTCGACTTGCCGAGATACTTCATGTGAAAGCGGCAGACCGCGACATAGGGCTCGTGGCTGTACTGCTCCCAGAAGAGCCACTCGTCGACCTTGGCTTGCGCAAAGCCGTCGTCGGGCAGAAGGCGCGAGCCGCGCGCGAGATAGCGGACAATGCCGTTCGACTGCGCGAGCGTGCGCCCGTCATCGAACTCGACGGCGGGCACCTGGCCCTGCGGGAACTTGGCCAGATACGCAGGCGTACGTGTCTCGCCCTTCACCACATCGGTCTGCACCCAGGTGTAGGGAAGGCCGAGCGCGTCGGCCGTCCACTTCACCTTCAGGCAATTGCCCGAGATGACGTCACCATAGATCTTCATGACGTCACTCCGCCGGCTTGGCCTTTGCCTTGCCATTACCGTTGGCTTTGGCCTTCGCCTTGCCGGTGCCCTTCTGCACGCCGATCTCGATGACGCCGAGACCGGTGGTATCAGCCTCCTGCAGCTTGGTCATCTCGCTCAGCGCGCGGCGATACTCGATCGGCATGACCTTGCGGAACTTGCCGCACCATGCCGGCCAGTCCGCCAGGATCGTCTTGGCTTTGGCCGAGTTGGTGTAGTGCGCGTGCCGCGTGATCAGCGCATGGAGGCGCTCGACGTCCTGCTCCGTCATGTTCTGCATGACGTCGACAAGGCCGTGGCTGGCGAGGTCGCCTTTCTGATTGGCGAGACGGCCCATGACTTCCTCCTCCGCTGCGACCGGCTCGAGATCGACCATGGAGAGATTGCAGCGCGTTTCGAAGTCGCCAGCCTCGTCGAGCACGTAGGCGACGCCGCCGGACATGCCGGCCGCGAAGTTACGGCCCGTCGGACCGAGAACGACGACCACGCCGCCGGTCATGTACTCGCACCCGTGATCACCTGTGCCCTCGACGACGGCATAAGCACCCGAATTGCGCACGGCGAAGCGCTCGCCCGCGATACCGCGGAAATAGCACTCGCCGCTGATGGCACCGTACATGACGGTGTTGCCGACGATCATGCTGTCCTCGGGCACGATGCCGGACTTGGGATCCGGCCGTACGATCAGCTTGCCGCCGGAGAGGCCCTTGCCGACGTAGTCATTGCCTTCGCCGATGAGCTCGAGCGTGACGCCGCGAGCGACCCACGCGCCAAAGCTCTGGCCGGCGATGCCGTTCAGCGTGATCCAGATGGAGTCCTCGGCGAGGCCGGCGTGACCGTGCGCGCGGGCGACCTCGCCCGAGAGCATGGCGCCCGCCGAGCGGTCACGATTGGCGATCTTGAACTCGGCCTTGACGGGCTTCTTGGACTTGATCGCCGGCTGCGCGATCTCGATGAACTTGCGGTCGAGCACCTTCTCGAGGCCGTGGTCCTGACGCTCGCGATTGTAGATGGCGACACCTTCCGGAACCTGCGGCTTGTGGAAGAGCTTGTCGAAATCGAGACCGCGCGCCTTCCAGTGGCCGATGGCCTTCTCCTTGTCGAGGCAGTCGGACTGGCCGACCATCTCGTTGAAGGATCGGAAGCCAAGCGACGCCATGATCTCGCGCACTTCCTCCGCAATGAAGAAGAAGAAGTTCACGACGTGCTCGGGCTGGCCCTTGAAGCGCTTCCTGAGCTCCGGATCCTGCGTCGCGACGCCGACCGGGCACGTATTCAGGTGGCACTTGCGCATCATGATGCAGCCGGCCGCGATCAGCGGCGCGGTGGCAAAGCCGAACTCGTCGGCGCCGAGCAGGGCACCGATGACGACGTCGCGGCCCGTGCGGACACCACCGTCGACTTGCACGGCAATGCGGCCGCGCAGACGGTTCATGACCAGCGTCTGGTGCGTCTCGGCGAGGCCGATCTCCCACGGACTGCCGGCGTGCTTGATGGAGGTGAGCGGTGAAGCGCCCGTGCCGCCCTCGAAGCCCGAGATTGTCACGTGGTCTGCGCGCGCCTTGGCAACGCCTGCTGCGACCGTGCCGACACCGACCTCGGAGACGAGCTTGACCGACACGTCCGCCCGCGGGTTGACGTTCTTCAGGTCATAGATGAGCTGCGCCAGATCCTCGATCGAATAGATGTCGTGATGTGGCGGCGGCGAGATGAGGCCGACGCCCGGCGTCGAGTGGCGCACCTTCGCGATAATCTGATCGACCTTGTGACCAGGAAGCTGGCCACCCTCGCCGGGCTTCGCGCCCTGCGCCATCTTGATCTGCATGAGGTCGGAGTTGATCAGGTACTCCGTCGTTACGCCGAAGCGGCCAGAGGCCACCTGCTTGATGGCCGAGCGCATGCTGTCGCCGTTCGGCAGCGGCACGTAGCGGTCGGCTTCCTCGCCGCCTTCGCCCGTGTTCGACTTGCCGCCGATGCGGTTCATCGCGATCGCGAGCGTGGTGTGCGCCTCGCGGCTGATCGAGCCGTAGCTCATCGCACCTGTCGAGAAGCGCTTCACGATCTTGGCCGCGGGCTCGACCTCCTCGATCGGCACCGGCTTGCGCTTCAACTCCTCCGCGCCCTTGATGCGGAAGAGACCGCGCATGGTCATGAGCTGCTCGGACTGGTCGTTGATCTGCACCGCGTAGTCGCGCCACTTCTGCGGGATCTTGCCCGCCATGGCATCGGCATTCGAGGTCGAGCGGACCGCATGCTGCAGGTCGGCGACAACGCTCGGACGCCACGAGTGCGCCTCACCGCGCGTGCGGTACGCGTACTCACCGCCGACCTCGAGCATGTTCTCGAGATAAGGCACGTCGCCGAAGGCCTGGCGATGGCGCTCCGCCGTCTCGCGCGCGATCTGATAGAGGCCGACGCCTTCGATCTGCGTGTGCGTGCCGGTGAAGTACTTCTTCACGAAGCTCGACTTGAGACCGACCGCGTCGAAGATCTGCGCGCCGCAGTACGACTGGTAGGTCGAGATGCCCATCTTGGACATGACCTTGAGCAGCGCCTTGTCGATGGCCTTGATGTAGCGCTTGTGCGCTTCCTTCACGTCGAGGCCGGCATCGAGCTCCGGGATGAGCTGCTCGACCGTCTCGAAGGCGAGATAGGGGTTGATCGCCTCGGCGCCATAGCCCGCGAGCGTCGCGAACTGGTGGACTTCGTTGGCTTCACCCGTCTCGACGACGAGGCCGACGGACGTGCGCAGGCCTTGCCGGATGAGATGGTGATGCACGGCCGATGTCGCGAGCAGCGACGGGATCGGAATGCGATCTGGTCCAGTCGCGCGGTCGGAGAGGATGATGATGTTGTAGTCCATGGAGCGGACGGCCTCCTCGGCCTCCGCGCATATGACATCGAGCGCCGTTGCCATGCCGGCAGCGCCGGCCTCGACGGCGTAGGTGATGTCGATCGTTATCGACGAGAACTGGTTGTCGGCGACTTCGCCGATGGCGCGGATGCGCTCCAGATCCTCGTTGGTCAGGATCGGCTGATAGACTTCCAGGCGCTTCTGGCGCGAGGTGCCCTCGAGGTCGAGCAGGTTCGGTCGCGGCCCGATGAACGAGACGAGGCTCATGACGACCTCTTCGCGGATCGGGTCGATCGGCGGGTTCGTCACCTGCGCGAAGTTCTGCTTGAAGTAGGTGTGCAGCAGCTTGGGCTTCGACGACAGCGCCGAGATCGGCGTGTCCGTGCCCATGGAGCCGACAGCCTCCTGTCCCGTCTGAACCATCGGGCTCATGAGGAACTTGAGGCTCTCCTGCGTGTAGCCGAAGGCCTGCTGCAAATCGAGCAGACTGACGTTGCTCTTCTTGCGCGGCGTCTTCTTCGGCAGCGGCAGATCGGAGACCTGGATCTGCGTGCGCTTCAGCCACTGCTCGTAGGGGTTCTGCCCCGCGATCTCGCGCTTCAGCTCGTCATCGGAGATGATGCGGCCCTCGGCGAGGTCGATGAGCAGCATCTTGCCTGGCTGCAGGCGCCACTTCCTCGCGATGTTCTCTTCAGGGATGGGCAGCACGCCCGACTCCGAGGACATGATCACGCGATCGTCCTTGGTGACGAGGTAGCGCGCGGGCCTCAATCCATTGCGGTCGAGCGTGGCACCGATCTGGCGACCGTCAGTGAAGGTCATGGCGGCCGGGCCGTCCCACGGCTCGATCATGCAGGCGTGATACTCGTAGAAGGCCTTGCGCTCGGCATCCATGCTCTCGTGGCCGGCCCACGCCTCGGGGATCAGCATCATCGCGGCGTGAGCGAGGCTGTAGCCGCCCATAACGAGGAACTCGAGGGCGTTGTCGAAGCAGGCGGTGTCGGACTGGCCCTCGTAGGAGATGGGCCAGAGCTTGGTGATGTCGTCGCCGAAAAGCGGCGATGAGACGGAGGCCTGGCGGGCCGCCATCCAGTTCACGTTGCCGCGCAGCGTGTTGATCTCGCCGTTATGGGCGACCATCCGATAGGGATGCGCGAGCTTCCACGACGGGAAAGTGTTCGTCGAGAAGCGCTGGTGCACGAGCGCGAGCGATGACGCCACGCGCGGATCGGAGAGGTCGTTGTAGTAAGCCTTCACCTGCCACGAGAGAAACATGCCCTTGTAGACGAGCGTGCGGCTCGACAGGCTCACCGTGTAGTGGCCGACATCACGCTCCTTGAAGGACGTGAACAGCGCGTTCGAGACGACCTTGCGGATGAGATAGAGCTTGCGCTCGAATTCGTCCTGGTCGGTCATGCCCTTGGGCCGGCCGATGAACAGCTGCCGGTGAATAGGCTCGGCCGCGCGCACGAGTGCCGGAAGGCGAGAGTTGTCGACGGGCACGGTCCGCCAGCCGAGGAACTCGAGACCCTCCTCGCGGATGAGCCGCGCCCAGATCTTTTCGCAGTGCGCGCGCATGCGCTCGTCCTGCGGCATGAACATATGGCCAACGCCGTAGTAGCCCGGCTCAGGCAGCTTGATGCCGAGCTGCGCGCACTCGTCCTTCAGAAAGGCGTGTGGAATCTGAATGAGAATGCCAGCGCCGTCGCCCGCACCCGCCTCGGCACCCTCGGCACCGCGGTGCTCGAGGTTCTCGAGGATGGCAAGTGCATCCTCGACGATCGAATGGCTCGCGCGGTTCTTGAGATCGACAATGAAGCCGACACCACACGCATCGAATTCGCGTTTTGGATCGAATAGTCCCTGGGCGCGCGGCTTCACCATGTCGGCATCCACGTAAGAGGGCTGGATGCTCGTCATAGACGTCTGATTTGCCATGGCCTTAGGTCCCAAATAGCGCTGCTCGCGGCCCGTGGCCCACTGTTAAGGCGCCACGTGCTCCCTGTCACGACCGAAGCGGCGCCATCGTCCGCCCAAGGGGCGAGCGGTGGTGGCCTTCGGTAATGGAGTGGGGCGGGTGATGCCTCGGTCGTGGCGCACCGGCTGCCGCGCATGTCTACCGGCTCGGACATGCAGCGGGACGCAAACTATTGGCGCACGAACGACTTCAGGCTTAACCCCACAGCGCGGATGTCACGCCCCCCGGTTCTTGCGCGCCTCGGAAATGAATGTAGGCGGTGCTTATCGGGCGGTTCGAGCAGTTCATCCGCACAAAGGACAGCATAGCTGACCTAGTCCGCCTTGGGAATGCCAATTTTGGGGCGCCGCAGCAAAAAATGCAGCGAAGGATCAATCATGGGCTCGGTGAGTTAGCTCGGCAACCATTGGGCTAAGCTCTTGATATTCGGAGGCTCGGCCCGTCGAGCTGGTTTGCGGAGTTTGCGATGGCACACAGAGCAGGCCGAGGCTTACCCAGAGCCGTTCAACTCATCCTCGTCAACGCCGCGATGGGGGCGGGAGTCGGCGGCGTCGTAACGACCGCTGCCCTCCTGCCTTCCGGGCTCGACCTTGCTTCCCTAATGGTCGCAAGTGGGGCGCCCTGGACAGCGGCCGCCTTGCTCTTCAGCGGTGTGATGAGCACGTTTGCCGGTCTGGCGGCCGGTACGGCGATCATGCTGGCGGTCCGGCGGAAGCCGCCGGACCGGTCCTGAGCCTAGCTGGCTGTTACAGCAACTCGGGGACGACCCAAAGCGGCGGTTTTCCGCGGGCTACGCGCTGGACGTTGTCGAAGGCATTGCGAAAGCGCGCGATGTGATTGTCTGATGTCGGCCCGGCGAAGTGGGCGGTCAGCACCACGTTGTCGAGCTGGAGAAGGGGATTGTTGGCCGGTGGCGGCTCCTGATCGAAGACGTCGAGGCCGGCGCCAAAGATCTTGCCCTCGCTCAGTACCTTGGTCAGTGCCGGCTCGTCGATGACCGGGCCGCGGCTGGTGTTCACGAGGATCGCCGTCGGCTTCATGAGCGCGAGCTCGTCGGCCCCGATCATGTGCCGCGTCGAGGCATTGAGCGGCACGTTGAGAGAGACGAAGTCGCTGGTCCGGAGCAATTCCTTGAGCAGGCGGAACTTGACGCCGATCACGTCCTCCTCGTCCTCCGTCAGGCGGCGGACGTCGAAGTAAACGATCTTCATGCCGAAGGCGCGGGCAAGCCGGGCCACCTTCTTGCCGATCGTGCCGAGACCGACAATGCCGAGCGTCTTGTCATAAAGCTCGTACATGGCCGGCGCCGGTCCGTTGCCGCGCCAGCGTCCGCCGCGCACGCTGGCGTGCTGCCAGATTACGCGCCGCGATACCGTGAGCATAAGCATGATCGCATGCTCGGCGACCGAGATCGCATTGGCGCCGCCGTTATTGCAGACAGGGACACCCGCCGCGCGTGCCGCTTCGATGTCCACGGCGTCGTAGCCTGCGCTCAGGAGCTGCACGAGCTTGAGCCTCTGGGCCGTGCGGTAGAAAGGCGCCTCCATCTTCACGTTCGGATAGCAGATCATGTACTCGGCGCTCTCGACCGCGCGCATCAGCTCGGAGCCGCCATCCGGCGCCAGCACCAGCTCGAACCCCGAGGGAGCGAGGGACTGCGCCAGCTCCCCGGTCTTCGGCGAAGGGGGGACCAGCACAATGCGCGGCAGGGCAGTGGACATGACAGGGCGCTCCTCAGGGTAGACTTGGGCAGGTTTGATTGGGAGCCGGCGGCTCCTCTTTGTTGATTGCCCCCACTATCCCCCCGCTTGCGTGTCCGGACAAGGACCGCCCGTGGAAGTATGAGGTGCGTCTACTGCAAGGCGACGTGCCGAGGGCGACGTTGTGTGACAGGCCCTATGGGCCTACGGGTGGCGTGGGCCGCGCTTACTGCCGCCCCGCGGCTGGAAGCATGACGGATACAACCGACAGACCTGCGGCCGAGATGGAGATGGGCGCTTCCCGACGCGTCCTCATTCTCGTTTCGACGATGCTGTCGGTGGCACTCTACTTCAGCTCGATCCTCGTCGCCTCGACCGTGCTGCCGCAGATGCAGGGGAGCTTCTCGGCGACACCGGACGAGATCTCCTGGACGATGACATTCAACATCCTGGCGACGGCCATTGCCATGCCGATGACGGGCTGGCTCACGGCGCGCTTCGGCCGCAGCACCGTGATGATCTGGTCGACCGGCATTTTTACGATCGCGACGGTGCTCTGCGGCTTCGCGACGACCCTCGAGGAGTTGATCCTGTGGCGCATCGTGCAGGGCGCAGCAGGAGCGCCCTGCGTGCCGCTCGCGCAAACCATCCTGCTCGACGTGTTCCCGCCGCGCCAGCACCGCATGGTGCTCGGCATCTATGGCATGGGTGTCGTGATGGGGCCGATCATCGGCCCTGCGCTCGGCGGCTACCTCGCCGAGATCCTCAACTGGCGCTGGGCCTTCTTCCTGCTCATTCCAGTCGGTGTCGCGGCGACCGTGGGGCTCGCGGCGACGCTTCCCCCTGACCGAGAACGCGGTCCCGCTTATCTGAGCTGGGTCGGCTTCATCCTGCTGTCGGTTGCACTCGGCGGTCTCCAACTGGCGCTCTCACGCGGCCAGCGGCTCGACTGGTTTGAGTCCACGGAGATCCGCGTCACGCTGTTCATCTCCGCAGTCGCCTTCTATCTCTTTCTCGCGCACAGCCTGACGTCGCGCCGGCCCTTCCTCGATCTCCGTCTGCTGCTCGACCGCAACTACAGTCTCGGTCTCGCACTCATCGCCATCTTCGGCATGTTGAACTTCACACCCATGGTGCTGCTGCCGCCGCTCATGCGAGTCTACATGGGCTATCCGGATGTGCTCGTTGGCCAGGTCGTCGGTTCGCGCGGGCTCGGCGGCCTGCTCGGCTTTTTCGCGGTGATCTTTCTCTCGCGGCTCGATCCGCGCGCGAGTGTCGGTATCGGGTTTGCTCTCCAACTCTTTGCTGGCATCTGGCTCATGCGGATCGATCTCAACGTGACACCCTTCGAGCTGGCTTTGATCGGCGCCGTGCAGGGCCTCTCGTCCGGCATCATTGTTGTCGCGCTCTCGCTCGTCGCGTTCGCAGAGATGCCGCGCGATCGCATGCCCGAGGCGACGGCGATGTTTCACCTCTTGCGCAATATCGGTGCGAGCCTCTTCATATCGGTCTGTGTCGCGGAGATGGTGCGCTCGACGGGCGTGAACTATGCCGTGCTTTCCGAATTGATCTCGCCCTTCAATCGTACGCTCGCGCTGCCATGGGCAGTCGGTCCGCTCGATACGTCGAGCCCGGCCTCGCTCGCGCGGCTCTCTGGCGAAATCTCGCGGCAGGCCGCCATGATCGCGCATCTCAATGCGTTCGGCATTTACACCGTCGCCGCCGCGGTGTCGGTGCCGCTGGTGCTGCTGTTGCGGAATGCGAAGAGGTTGCCCGATTGATTGCTTCGAAGGAGCACGCCGGCTCTTCCCCTTCTCCCCGCGCTTGTCGCGCTGGAAGCGCGCCTCCGGCGCGACGAGAAGGTCGGGATGAGGAGCGGCCCATGTGCTGATGTCGGCGTATGCCGCTGCCCCTCACCCTAGCCTCCTCCCCGCCAGCGGGGTGAGGGGATTGAGTTGCGAAGCGACCTTCGCACTCAACTCGCGATGCGACCACCGCCCTTGCGGCGAACGACGAGAAGAGACGGGCGTGGCGGCATATCGGGCTCGAAGTCCGGCCAGCGCGTGGCAGGATCCTCGAATGTCGAGGGACGCGCGAACGGCTTCCACGCGTGCACCCCATCGATGCCGGGATGCTGCACGGCAAGGAACAACGTCTCGCCGTCGGGCGTGAAACAGGGGCCGCAGACTTCGGCACCAATGGGGCCACGAAAGAAGAGGCGTGAGCGCCCGCGCAGCGATCCCTCTGTATCGACGGCGTAGAGGCCATCGGCCTTGCCGGTCTTCAGCCAACCCGTCCCCTGATCTGTCGCGATCCAGAGACGACCATCGGCATCGAAGGCGCAGTTGTCGGGCGACGAGAACCATCCATCGGCCGTCGTTGCCGGGTTCCAGCGTGCGCCGACCTCGGCCACGGCCGGATCGCCGCAAGCGATGAGCATGTCCCAGGTAAAGCGTGCGGCGACATGATCGCCGTCGGGCGGCGTCATCTCGATGATGTGGCCGAAGGCATTTTCAGGGCGTGGATTGGCGGCATTCGTTCGCGCGGCCGTTCGGCGATCGTTGTTCGTGAGAATGGCGTACACCTTGCCGGTGCGCGGGCTCGGCTGGACGTCCTCGGGACGATCCATGGGCGTGGCCTTGAGGAGGTCGGCCGCAATGCGCGCATCGATCACCACGTCGGCTTGTGAATGAAAACCGTTCTCCGGAGTCAGCGGTCCCTCGCCAAAGACGAGCGGCAACCAGTCGAGCGTGCCGTCCTCGTTGTAGCGAGCGACGGAGAGCGTGCCCTCGGAGAGCAGGCGCATATTGTGCGCGCGGTCGCTCTCGCGATAGCGGTCGCGACTGACGAAGCGGTAGATGTATTCGAAGCGTGCATCATCGCCGGAGTAGAGAACGATGCGGCCGCTCTTGTCGACGAGGCATTCCGCGCCTTCGTGGCTGAAGCGGCCGAGGGCAGTGTGCTTGACGGGGGTGGATGTCGGATCGCTGGGGTCGATCTCGACGATCCAGCCGAAGCGGTTCGGTTCGTGCGGCTCCCTCTCGACATTGAAGCGCGTGTGATAGCTGCCCCAATTGTACCAGGCGCTCGGAATGCGGTTGCGCAGATAGCTGCGTGCCTCGGCGCCACCCGTGCCGCTCGGACCTGCAACGCGAAGCTTGTCGACGAAGTCCGGCGCGTCGGCCGAGAAGTAGCCGTGGAAGTTTTCTTCCGCCGTGAGGTACGTGCCCCAGGGCGTGTGCCCGCCCGCGCAGTTGTTGAGCGTGCCGAGCACCCGGAGGCCTTCGGGGTCGGTACTCGTTTTCATGCGTGCGTGGCCGGCGGCAGGACCATCGAAAGTCATGGGCGTCGAAGCGGTGATGCGCCGATTGGACTTGCCGTTCAGTACGGGCCGCCAGCGGTCATCCTCGCGCACGATCTCGGCGACCGTGACGCCGTGTGCCGCCATCTCGACGGAGACGTGTGCAGCCGTGATCTTCGAGAAGTCCGAGCGCTTGAGGCGGTTGATACCGGGGAATATGACTTCGGAGTTGACGTACTCGTGGTTGATGCAGAGGAGTCCGCGATCACCCGCGTTACCGAGCGGGAAAAATGCCACGTAGTCGTTGTTGTATCCGAAGCGGCGCGCCTGCTCCTCACCGGTCAATTTGTGCGGATCGAAGGCCGTCATGTCGTCGAAGATGGGATCGCCCCAGCTGAACAGCACGTCGGCGGCGTATCCTTCGGCGATGTGATGGCGCTCATCAACGCCGGCGGCGAGTTCCTTGAAATTCGCGGACGGGAGCGCTTGCGCTTCTGCGCGACCTGCGATGAGCGCATTCGCGCCGAAGAGCGTCGTCGCAGCAGCAACGCCGAGGCTGCCTTTGAGGATGTCACGGCGGCTGAAGCGGCGCGCGATCACGGCGCCGATGCTGCGTTCCGTGTTGGGGTTGTTGGGGATGTCGTCGGCTGCTTCAGCGGCAGCCGCCTTGCTTTCGTAAGCGCTCTCGTCGTCGTGCATGGTGCCGCTCATGTCCGTCGCGTCCTCGTGGGGCCGCGGAGGCGTGGCTCCCCCACATCATGATGGCATGATGCCTCGGGAATTGTGACAGTGCATTTACAGCAGGATCAGTTATTCGATCGGTACCGCGACGAAACGCAGCTCGCCCTTGGCATCCTCGACCCTGAGCAGCACGGCCTTGCGACCGGCCTTGCGGATCTTCTCGATGCCGGCTTCGACATCGGCAACGGACGTAACGGCATCCTGCCCCGCCTCGACGATCACATCCCCGACCTTGATGCCGCGCTTGGCCGCCGGACTCTGTGGATCGACCTCCGTCACCACTACGCCTTTCGTCTTGGCATCGAGGCTGAACTGCTTGCGCAGATCCTCATCGAGCGGCGCGAGGCCGAGGCCGATCAGGCGTCCGCTCTGCGGCGTATTGTCGGCCGGCGGCTTCTGCTGAGTGGCATCCTCCTCCATGAGACGCGCGACCGTGACCTTGAGCGTGCGCTTCTCGCCCTTGCGCAGGACCTCGACATCGACCGTCTTGCCGATCGGCGTTTGCGAGACGAGGCGTGGCAGCCCGCGCGTCGTCGTGACCTCGCGGCCATCGAAGCGCACGACCACGTCGCCGGCCTCGATGCCGGCCTTCTGAGCGGGGCTGTCCGGTGTGACTGCGGATATGAGCGCGCCGAAGTTCTCCCTAACGCCGAGCGTCTCGGCGACGTCCTCGGTGATGCTCTTGATGCGCACGCCGAGCCAGCCGCGTCGCGTCTCGCCGAACTGGCGGAGCTGATCAACGACCGATATCGCGGCATCCGAGGGAACGGCGAAGCTGATGCCGACTGAGCCGCCCGTCGGCGAGATGATGGCGGTGTTCACGCCGATAACCTGGCCATCCATGTTGAAGAGCGGCCCGCCCGAGTTGCCCTTGTTGATGGAGGCATCCGTCTGCAGGTACTCATCATAGGGCCCGGAGCTGATGTCGCGCTGCTTGGCCGAGATGATGCCGACCGTCACGGATCCGCCGAGCCCGAAGGGATTGCCGATCGCCATCACCCAGTCGCCGACCTTGAGATCGTTCGAGCTGCCGAAGGCAACCTCGGGCAGCGGCTTCTTGGGGCTGACCTTGAGGAGCGCGAGGTCGGTTTTGGTATCCCTGCCGATCACGCGATCGACCTTGAGCTTCGAGCCGTCGTGGAAGTTGATGACGATCTCGTCGGCGCCCTCGATGACGTGGTTGTTCGTGACGATCAGGCCCTCTTTGCCGTCGATGATGAAGCCCGAGCCGAGCGAGGAGACCTTGCGCTGGTCGTCCGACTTGCCCTTGCGGTCGAAGAAGTCCTCGAAGAACTGCTCGAAGGGCGATCCCTTGGGCACCGACGGAAGCGGCACGCCGCTCTGCTTGCCCTTCACGCTCTGGCTCGTCGAGATGTTGACGACGGCGTTGATCAGGCGCTCGGCGAGTGGTGCGACCGATTGCGGACCACTTCGCGCGGTGGCTTCGATGACCGGCACGGCGAAGGTCATGACCAACGCGCCCAGCATCCCGACGGACAAGCGGCGCAAGGCCGTCCTTCGCAGATTACGGCGCCGGGCTTCATTCTTCGACGTGACCAGCATCGTCATTCTTGCCTCGCAGTTGATCGCACGGCCATTCTTCGAGGGTCGCGCCGTCAATTTATGCTCCCGATATCCATCCAGCCGGATCCGCAACCTGTCAACGTCCGCACCGGCAGGCGCGGGATCACAAGCACGTTGATCCCCGTTCGGATGGCAATTCGCCGCGTATCTGGGCACCAACTTGCGTCAACTTGGGGGCAGGTCGCGTCGATCGCGCCTCCGGCGCGAGCAGGGCCTCGGCCCTGCACCCGATCGGGGGACACCCCCGAACCCCCGTCTTTTATGACTTGGAGCTCGCTGCGAGGTGAACGTCATAAAGGCGGGCGGGTTCGGGAGGGTGTCCCTCCCGATAGAGCTCGAGGTCATGCCGGGAGGCATGCCAGAGGCATGCGTCTCGCTCGTGCCGAAGGCACGACCTGTTCTCAGCTCGAAATGCCACCCGCGAGTGTCGGCACGTCGAAGGGCAGGAAGCCGTAGTGACGCAGCCAGCGCATGTCGGCGCTGAACATGTCGCGCAGGTCGGGGATGCCGTACTTCAGCATGGTGATGCGATCGAGGCCCATGCCGAAAGCAAAGCCCTGGTACTTCTCCGGATCGAGACCGCAGGCGCGGATCACGTTCGGATGCACCATGCCGGAGCCGAGGATTTCGAGCCAACGTCCGGGCTTGCCGATCGCGGCGGCGTCGACATCCACTTCCATGGATGGCTCGGTGAACGGGAAGTGCGAGGCGCGGAAGCGCATCTTCACTTCGTCCACTTCGAAGAAGGCCTTGCAGAACTCCTCGAGGCACCACTTGAGGTGCCCGAGGTGCGTCTCCTCGTCGATAACGAGGCCCTCGATCTGGTGGAACATCGGCGTGTGCGTCTGATCGCTGTCGGAGCGATAGACGCGGCCCGGCGCGATGATGCGGATCGGCGGCTTCTGGCTCAGCATCGTGCGGATCTGCACGGGGCTCGTGTGCGTGCGCAGGAGCAGACGTGAGCCGTCCGGCCGCGGCTTCAGGTAGAACGTGTCGTGCTCCTGGCGCGCGGGATGCTCGGGCGGGATGTTGAGCTTGGTGAAGTTGAGGTCGTCCGTCTCGATATCCGGGCCTTCGGCGACGGCGAAGCCCATATCGGCGAAGATTTCCGTGACCTCGTCCCAGACCTGGCTGACGGGGTGAATGCGGCCCTCGGCCTGCGGACCGAGCCGCACCGGCAGCGTAACGTCGGCGGTCTCGTTGGCGAGACGGGCGCTGAGAGCGGCATCCTCGAGCAAGGACTTGCGGCGCTCGAGGGCATCAGTGACGGTCGTCTTGAGCTGGTTGACCGCCGCACCGAACGCCTTGCGCTCCTCGGGTGCGAGCTTGCCGAGCTGGCTCATCAGCTCGGACACGCGCCCCTTCTTGCCGAGCGCGCCAATGCGCACCTGCTCGATGGCGCCGAGATTGTCGGCGCGCTCGATCTCACCGATCAGCTCGGTTTCGAGGGCGGAAAGGTCGGCGGTCATGGCGAGCCTCGCGCTGGAGAGCTGACGAGACTTAGGCGGCCTTCGCGACGGCAGCGTTCGCCTGCTCGACGAGCGCCTTGAAGCCCGCCGGGTCCTTCACCGCGACATCGGCCAGCACCTTGCGGTCGACCTCGATACCGGCGACCGACAGGCCATGGATGAACTTGCCGTAGGTCATGCCGTGCTCGCGGACGGCGGCATTGATGCGCTGGATCCAGAGCGCGCGGAACGTGCGCTTCTTGCGCTTGCGATCGCGATAGCCGTACTGCAGGGCCTTCTCAACGGCCTGCTTGGCAATGCGGATCGTATTCTTGCGCCGGCCGTAATAGCCTTTGGCGGCGTCCAGGACTTTTCTGTGCTTTGCGTGAGCGGTCACGCCACGCTTTACGCGGGCCATGGGATTTCTCCTACAACTTCAGGATCTTGGATGGGACAGCGGCTGATCGAAATCAGCGGTTATAAGGCATGTACTTTTTGACGATGCCGGCATCGCTGTCGCACAGGGTCATGGTGCCGCGCGCATTACGGACGAACTTCGCCGTGCGCTTGATCATGCCGTGACGCTTGCCCTGGGCCGCGGCCATGACTTTGCCCGTACCCGTGATCTTGAAGCGCTTTTTGGCGCCGCTCTTGGTCTTCATCTTGGGCATTTGGCTCTCCATTCTATTGATTTTAAACGGGATTTCTCCCGCGCGACCCGCAGATGCAGGTGGTGATGCAAAGCATCGAAAGCCGCCACGGCATGCCCCGCCGGGCGGCTCGAACGAGCGGGTTATAGTTGAGGCCCAATCCGCAAGCAAGTGCCTGAGACGAGGGGCGAAGTCGGACACGCCGAATGGCGGAACCTGCCTAGAGCGGATCGTCTTATGGCGTTAACCCTGGCCTCTGGCTTTGCCGAGGGGCAAGTCGAACTCTTCCGCGAAGCGCGCTATCGTTCGCATATCCGCCGCCGGCGGATCTGCTGGTACGGCCGGCTCAAGGCCTTTGAGAGCGTGTTCAGCGAGCGCGAGGGTGTGCAGGTTCTGGCGCTGCATCGTGCCGAACTCGACGTTATCGACGAGGCCGTGCGCAACATCCCGCTGCCGCTCTGGTTCGCGGATCAGTACTACATTCTCCACTCAGCCATCGACCTCGTGCGGCATGGCCGGCCGGGGGGGGGGAGGGACGTGGCTAAATTTTCCACGCTAGAAGGCTTTGGTATTCTTCTACGTCGCGAACCATTTTTACGAGATGATCTACCCACTTATCTGAGTAAGTGTAGTCGCCGTGAGCGGCGTGATAGATGCAATATTCTTTATTGGTTTCGGCTGGACGGACTGATCGATTCTTCGGTCGCGCTCTATATTTCATCCATGCTTTGGCGTGTGTGAACATGTTGAAGGCCTTGCCTGTCTTCTCCGCGACGACCACCACCACTTTCGACGGCTTATGCGGGTAGAGCTCGTCCGCCGGTTTGTATTTTTGCAGGACTGCATGAATTTGCGTGGCTTCTTCTGATCCGGGGGAAACAAAACGGAAATGCGATTGTGATTTCGAGCTAGCATCTAGAGTGTAGACTACTTGAAATTGATACTCGACATCGCGAAGTTGGTCATCGGTCATGCCTTCGATGAGCCTCGCGTCGAGGGCTTTGATATGCTCTGGGATTTCATAGTCCTGCAATGCGGAGATCTGCTCCAGCGACAGTTTGGAGAACTGCAGGGCAAAGGATAAGTCATCCTTAAGTGAAAGCTCGTCCCCGAATAACGTGCAAATCGTCTTATCGAAGTTTAAGGCGCAGGATTGAAATAACGGAGACCGGCTCCGATCGGTTCGCCCCATTAATTGGTGTTCGACCGCGTCACGGATGAGCTTTAGAGATGTAATATTGTCTTTTATTCCGCGCGACAAGGGGCAATCTGCTCGGTTTAACATCTGGCCTAGTAGTAGCGTTCGGCCATCCAGCCCAACGATCGGTACGTTCTTCCTCTGATAGTGCTCGTGCAGTAGATACGTCCAGGCTATGTTAGCGAGGACGCAATAAACTTCGGATTTGAACCGTAGGGTCGGGCTATTGTATATCTGGACTGCGAGGATCATCGCCTCGCGGGCTCGTATCAAGCGCTCGTGATCAAATTCGTTCAGGCCAGTCTTGGGGTCATATCTTTGTTTTTTCGCTTTGAATAAATCAACCGCATCGGGTGATGCTGGAATGATCTCGCCGTTCTTCTTTACTTCGGTTATGCGGGCGCTGTTGATGGTAGCTGCGCGGCCAATATTCAGGAGAGCCTGAATATCCTGATTTCGCCACCCCTCGGCCAATAGTGCCTTGACGATACGCTTTTCATGATCGGTTAGTGCGCCTTCTGGATTGCGCAAGAGCATCTGCTGCTCCCCAATTATTGTCTGAAACAATTGCTTGGTGGATTGGATGGTTGATTTGAATATTGGCCTATCAAGGTCTTTTATCGACCATTCTTCTGAGCTCTCCAGCGCCGTTGTGTGTGCCGGAGCTGCGGATGCGGGTGCAGTAAGGGGTTACCTCCGCCCCCCAAAGATCGACTTGAAGATCGCGTTTTTGATCTGGGTCACCATCGACCGCATGAGTGAGCGCGACACGTCGCGCGTGATCTGCTCGCCCATGGACATGCCGCCACGCGGGCCGCGTCCGAAAATCGTCTTGCCGAGCTGGCCGCCCCAGCCGGCCTCCGCCTCCTTGGTCTTCTCCGTCTCCGCTGCCGCCGCTTCCGCGCGCTTCTGCAGCATCTCGTAGGCGCTCTCGCGGTCGGCCACATCCTCGTACTTGCCCTGATAGGGACTGCCGTCGATGAGCTTCTGGCGCTCGGCGGGCGTCACCGGCCCCATGCGTCCGGCTGGCGGGCGGATCAGCGTCCGCTGCACCATGGAGGGCTCGCCTTTGTTGTGCAGCACCGAGACCAGCGCCTCGCCGACCTTCAGCTCCTGGATGACGCGCTCGACGTCGAGCGCGGGATTGGGCCGGAACGTCTCGGCGGCGGCGCGTATGCCCTTCTGCTCGACGGGCGTGAAGGCGCGCAGCGCGTGCTGGATGCGGTTGCCGAGCTGGGCCGAGACGCCGTTCGGCACGTCGCGCGGGTTCTGCGTCACGTAGTAGACGCCGACGCCCTTCGAGCGGATGAGGCGCGTCACGCGCTCGATCTGCTCCAGCAGCGCCTTCGGGGCCTCGTTGAAGAGCAGGTGCGCCTCGTCGAAGAAGAACACGAGCTTCGGCTTCTCGGGATCGCCGATTTCGGGCAGCTCGTTGAACAGCTCCGAGAGCATCCAGAGCAGGAACGTCGCGTAGAGGCGCGGCGTGTTCATGAGCTTGTCGGCAACGAGCAGGTTGATGGTGCCGCGGCCGTTGGGCGCCGTGAGGATGAAGTCCTTGATGTTGAAAGCCGGCTCGCCGAAGAAATGATTGGCGCCCTGCTCCTCGAGCACGAGCAGGCGGCGCTGCACGGCACCCGCCGACGTCGCGGAAACATTGCCGTACTTGGTCTGCAGCTCCTTCCCGCGCTGGGCGACGTTGGCGATCATCGCGCGCAGGTCCTTGAGGTCGAGCAGCGGCAGGTTCTCGTCCTGCGCCACGCGGAACATGATATTGAGCACGCCCTCCTGCACCTCGTTGAGCTCCATGAGGCGCGACAGCAGCAGCGGGCCCATGTCCTGCACGGTCGTGCGGATCGGATGGCCCTGCTGGCCGAAGATGTCCCAGAAGACGACGGGCGAGGCGTGGTTCTCGTAATCCTCGAGCCCGATCTCCTCGGCGCGCTTCAGCAGGAAGTCCTTGGGCTCGCCCTTCATGGAGACGCCCGAGAGATCGCCCTTGATGTCGGCGGCGAAGACGGGCACGCCCGCGGCGGAAAAGCCCTCGGCGAGCACCTGCAACGTGACGGTCTTGCCGGTGCCGGTCGCGCCGGTGATGAGGCCATGGCGGTTGGCGAGTTTCAGCTCCAGGCATTCTGCCCCGCCGCCCTGCCCGGCATCGCTCTGGCCGATGAAGATCAGCCCTTCCTCAAGCTTGGTCGCAGCGCTGGTCATGCCGTCTCTCCCACCCGTGCCGCGCGGAATTGGTCGGTCGATTCGCTTGGCCGCGCGCCGCTCCACCCTGATTGCACGGCCATTTTGGCAATGCAACGCAGGCCGGCGATGTAACTGTTTGAAGCCCGAGCGCTAATGCACGGAGGTCACTAAGTGGCCGGTTTGACGGGTTTCGAGAAGGTCTCGAAGAAGGCCTCGAGGAGCATTTTACCGGCCTTTGCGGCTTCCCGGCTGCTGATGCCGGCGTCGAGAGTGGCGCCCTGGGTGAAGACGAGGCGCTGCGACTGCCCCTTGCTGACGGCATGGGGGAGCGTGTTGGCGTCCGCCTGCAGACCGATGTTCCAGCCGGGACGCGCGCCCGGGCTCATGCGCTGGACCTTGACCAGAAGCCAGAGGGCGTTGGTCGGATCGAAGCCGGCATCGCGCGCCTTCTGCTTGTTCGTCGCGTCGTTATCGGTGGTCTTGAGAGCGACGAAGTGCACCTTGGCGGTCTTGGCGAGGCCGGCGGCCTCCTTGTCGATCGAGGCGCAGAGTTCCTTCGTCCAGGCTTCGGCAGCCGCGGGCATACAGTAGAGGAGCACGCCCGTGACGAGGTCGAGCGTGCGGGGGGCGGCAGGCTGGTCCTGGGCCGATGCCGTGCCGCTCGCGAGCAGGCCGAGCGCCGCTGCCAAGCCCATGACTGGTCTGCGTAGGCTCGCCATGTACAACCCATCGCGTGGTTGGGGTTTCCAGGTTCGCCATCATTCAGGGATTCTGGGCACGGGGAAAGCGCTCGGTCCCCACACGGTTACGTCGAGGTTATGGATGCACGCCGGCTTTCAGCGGGTGCGCATGTCGGCGAGGGCTTGGCCGAGCGCATCGGCGAGGTCGCGCCGCTCGTCGTCCGTGAGGAAGCTGCCGACGGCATAGTGCCGTCCGTGCGAGCGCAGATACAGGCGGTTGGCGCCATCCTCGCGCTCGGCGAGATGCGGGCGCGCCCAGTAGGGGTTGAGCGCGATCTCCTCGCGGCGCCCGCTGGGATGGACGCGCGTCAGCTTGAGGTCGTCCGGCGTGATCTCGACCACTTCGAGGCGGCGCCCGGCACGGTAATTGAGCTTGAAGGCGCCGTAGATGAGCAGAGCATCGAGGCCGAAGAAGCCCATGACCGGCCATGCGCCGATGGCCAGGAAGCTCATGCCGGCAATGAAGCTGACGATGCCGACGAAGCTCATGAGGATCAGGAAGCCGCGCGGCGAAAGCGAGCGGTGCGGCCTCAGCTCGGCGCGGAAGCCCTGTTCGTCCGACGCTTGGTTACCGTATGTCCGCCCCTCTTGCATCCGGGGGGGATTCTCGTCCATCACCACGCGGTTACCGCTCACAATCGTTGCGCACTCTGCGATCAGGACAATAATCCAGCATGGCCCGCACTGCAAAGCCGTCGGCAGCCAAATCCGCGGTGCAGAAACCGTCCTCAGGTAAGAAACCCGACGGAGACGGGACGCGTTCCCTGCCGCGCCGGCGGGCTGGGCGCGTCGATGACGCGACGGTTGCCGAGATCTTCCGGCGCTTTGCCGCGGCAAATCCGCATCCCGAGGGCGAGCTCGAGCATACGAATGCCTTCACGCTGCTGGTGGCCGTCGTGCTCTCGGCGCAGGCGACGGACGCGGGCGTGAACAAGGCGACGCGGGCGCTCTTCAAGGCTGCCGATACGCCCGAGAAGATGGCGGCGCTCGGTGAGGATCGTGTGCGCGAGTACATCAGAACCATCGGCCTCTACCGCAACAAGGCGAAGAACGTGATCGCGCTGAGCGAGCAGCTCATTGCGCATCACGGCGGCGAGGTACCGCATGACCGCGAGGCGCTCGAAAGCCTGCCGGGCGTCGGGCGCAAGACGGCGAACGTCGTGCTCAACATCGCCTTCGGCGAGCCGACCATGGCCGTCGATACGCATGTCTTTCGTGTCTCGAACCGTCTCGGCATTGCGCCCGGCAAAACGCCGCTCGCGGTCGAGGAAGGGCTCATGAAGCGGATCCCGCCGGAGTACCTCCAGCACGCGCACCACTGGCTCATCCTGCATGGCCGCTACATATGCAAGGCGCAGCGGCCGCGGTGCGAGGACTGCATCATCAGCGATCTCTGCACGGCGCCGGACCGCATTCTCCCTGTCACGCCGCCGGCGGCGAATTGACGATGGCTGTTCCGGCACGCCCTGTCGTTCGTGGCCCCGCCGATGCACCGACGTCGGTTGTGATCCATGCGCTCGATGCAGTAGAGGCAGGCGCGCGACCGCTCGTCGTCGATGAAAGCTCGGGCCAGCTCGCGGCGCATCTGCACGCGCGCGGTGCAGAGCCGCAGGTCTGGCGCCGTTTTGCCGGGCGCGGAGATACGGCCGCGCCATGGCCGCAGGTGGAGAGCCCGACATCGGCGTTCGTGCGGCTCGGTAAGGATCGTCGTGCGCTTGCCATGGCGCTGCACGCCGCGGCAAGCGTGGTCCCGCCGGGCGGTGCGATCGTGTTGTTCGGTGCGAATGCTGAGGGCGTGAAATCCGCCGGCAAGGCGCTGGAGGAGGTTGCGGAGGACGTGCTCACCGTCGATACGCGCCGACATTCGCGCGTGTTCGCCGGGCGGTGTCGTGCGGAGATCACGGGCCTGCGCACGACGCTCGAATCCTGGCGCGAGATGCATGAAATCACGTTGAATGGACGCGCGCGGCCCTGGGTCAGCTATCCCGGCGTGTTTGCGGGCGGCGCGCTCGATCCCGGCACGGCGCTGCTGCTCGCACATCTACCGCCGTTCGCTCCCGATGCAGCCGTGCTCGATATGGCCTGCGGTAACGGTATCATCGGTGCGGCCGTGCGCGAGCAGTTCGCCGAAGCTGCCGTCGATCTCGTGGACAACGATGCCGTTGCGATCGTTGCGGCGCGCGAAAACGTGCCGGGCGGGAGCATAATCTGCGGTGATGGCCTCGCCGCCGCACCGCGCGCCCGCTACGATGTCATTCTCTCGAACCCGCCGATCCATGACGGCGTTGCCGAAAATTTCGCCTTTCTTCAAGGACTGATTGCGGAGGCGCCCACGCGGCTGAAGCCCGGTGGCGTTCTTCAGGTGGTCATCCAGAGCCGCATCCGCGCGCTGCCCTGGTTGGAGGCTGCTTACAAGGAAGCCGCCATCGTCGCGCAGGATCGGCGCTATCAGATCATTCGCGGCATTGCCGGCCCGGTTGCCAAAGCTAGCCGTCGAGGCGCACGCTGATGCCAGCGGCGGCCATGTGCTGCTTGGCCTGGCCGATCGTGTACGTGCCGAAATGGAAGATCGAGGCGGCCAGCACGGCGCTCGCGTGACCGTCCTTCACGCCATCGACGAGATGATCGAGGTTGCCGACACCGCCCGAGGCAATTACCGGCACACTCACGGCATCGGAAACCGCGCGCGTGAGCGCAATGTCGAAGCCGGCCTTCGTGCCGTCGCGGTCCATGGAGGTCAGCAGGATCTCGCCGGCGCCGAGTGCGACGACCTCGCGCGCATACTCGATGGCATCGATGCCGGTCGGCTTGCGCCCGCCGTGTGTGAAAATCTCCCAGCGATCGGCCTCGCCCGCGCCTGAGACCTTCTTCGCATCGATCGCGACGACAATGCATTGCGCGCCGAACTTGTCGGCACCCTCACCGACGAAGGCGCGACGGTTCACGGCAGCCGTGTTGATCGACACCTTGTCGGCGCCTGCCGTGAGCAGGCGACGGATGTCGTCGACCGTGCGCACGCCGCCGCCGACCGTGAGCGGCATGAAGCAGCGCTCGGCCGTGCGCTCGACGATGTCGAAGATGGTCTCGCGGTTGTCGGAGCTCGCCGTGATGTCGAGGAAGCAGAGCTCGTCGGCGCCGGTCGCGTCGTAGGCTGCCGCGGCCTCCACTGGGTCGCCGGCATCGATCAGGTCGACGAAGTTCACGCCCTTGACGACGCGGCCGTCCTTGACGTCGAGGCAGGGAATGATGCGGGTTTTGAGCATGGCGAACTCTTACAGTTGGCTCCCGCTGGCATAGCACCACTATGGAAGGCGAAGCACCTCTTCCCAGCAGCCGGCGGACTTAGGCTAATGCAGCTTATACGGTGGTACGCCGCTGTCGCGCTCGCCCCGCGTTGCCTCGGCATCGTCACCGTCCTCGTCCGCGTCGGCACCGCCGCCGGGCACGACGTACGTCTCCGACATCCAGCGCGCAAGGTCGATGTCCGCGCACCGCTTCGAGCAGAAGGGGCGCAAGGCGGGATCGATGGGCGAGCCGCAGATCGGACAGCGGCCGCCTTTTGGCGCACGTTCGCTCATTCGGCCTCGCGCTCGCCCGCCTTGAGCCAGTTGAAGTGCAGCGGGAAATGCTCACCTGCCAGCAGCGCCGTCACCTCGGTCAGCGGCAGGCCGACGACATTCGTGTAGGAGCCGACGATCTTCTGCACGAAGCAGCCAGCAAGGCCCTGAATGGCGTAGCCGCCCGCCTTGCCCCGCCACTCGCGCGAGGCGATGTAGCTCTGTATGTCCTCCGCCGAGAGCCGCCGGAAGCGCACGCGCGTATCGACGACTTTCAACCGTACGCGATCATCGGGCGTGATCAGGCAGAGGCCGGTCAGCACGCGATGCGCGCGCCCCGATAGGAGCTTCAGGCAGGCCAGCGCTTCGTCGATGTCCCTGGGTTTGACCAGAATGCGCCGGCCGACGGCAACCACAGTGTCGGCGGCCAGGATATGCGCGTCGGCGAGATCGGCATCGTTGGCAATGAGATCGCGCGCTGCCTCGGCCTTGGCGCGGGCCAGCCGCGTGACCAGCGAGCGCGGCATCTCGCCTTTGTGGGGTGTCTCGTCGATCGAGGCTGGCCGCAGCGCATCGGGCTCGATGCCGACCTGCGAGAGCAGCATGAGCCGGCGCGGGCTCGCGCTCGCGAGCACGAGGCGCGGCCTCAGATCCGCGCGCCGGCCTTGCGGCTTATTGCGGGCACGCTGGCGGCGCAGCGTTTCGCGCTGGGGAGCGAGCGTGCCGCCGAGCAATGAGAAGAGCCCTGATTTCGTCGTCGCCATCGTCAGGAGAATCCGCGTTTCCCGCACACCATGGCCACGGCGGACCGGCGAAATCAAGCGCGGGCGTGGTCGCGTCTTCGGCGCGAGCGCTTACTTCCCCCTCTCCCCGTGCTTACGGGGAGAAGGTCGGGATGAGGGGCGACAGCAAGCACTGGCGTCGGCGTATGCCGCCGCCCCTAACCCTAACCCTCTCCCCGCAAGGGCGGGGAGGGGACTATTTCAGCGCCCGGATATCCGCGCGAAGAGCCGCATCCAGCCGCCGGCAGCGGCGGCGCTCGGCTGCGGCAGGCGATAGATCACCTGTGCGGCCTCGCGCTCTAGCCGCCACGTCGTGCAGTCGATCTCGTGCCCGCGCGCGATGCTCTGCGTGCGCATCCGTCCATTGGCCGTGAAGCCGAGCTTGGTCAGAATGCGTGCCGATGCCGGATTGTCGATGAAGTTCGCCGAGGTGAGAGCATCGAGATGGCCGGTCGTGAAGGCATACGTCACTACCGCGCGCGAAGCTTCGGTGGCGAAGCCCTTGCCCCAGTAGTCCTGGCCGAGCCAGAAGCCGAGCTCTCCGACGCGCGAGCGATGACAGAAATAGCCGACGCCGCCGATGAGCTCGCCCTGGTGCTCGACGGCAAAACGCACCTCGCCACGTGCCTGCCGCAGCCAGCGCCGGCACTGCCAGATGTACAGGGGGTGCGGGATGTCGCTGGTCATGCGGGCGACAGCAAGATCGCCCGCGAGACCGACAAAGCGGCTCGCATCGCCGAGCCGGAAAGGCCGGAGCGTCAATCGAGCGGTATTGAGCACGGGCGTCTGCGCCATGGCCGAACCGCTGGAAAAATCCGCTACTCTGCGGCCTCGATCTTCTCCGGGCGAACGGAGATGTAAATCCGCTTGTTGCGCTTGGTCGCGAACTCGACGGTGCCTTCGACGACCGCGAAGATCGTGTGGTCCGTGCCCATGCCGACGCCGGTGCCCGGATGCCACTTCGTGCCGCGCTGGCGGCAGATGATGTTGCCCGAGATGACGCGCTCGCCACCGAACTTCTTGACGCCGAGACGCCGGCCGGCGGTATCGCGGCCGTTGCGGGACGAGCCGCCTGCCTTTTTCTGTGCCATGACTTAAGTCTCCTCGCTGTGCTGCGCCGATCGCGTTCTGCTCCGCTGTGGCGGAGGCCGCGCTCAGGCGCCGATGATCTCGGTGATCTTGACGGTGGTCAGGTCCTGACGATGGCCGCGCTTGCGGCGCGAGTTCTTGCGCCGGCGCTTCTTGAAGGCGATAACCTTCGGTCCCCGCGTCTGCTCGACGACTTCGGCCTTGACGAGGGCACCCGAAACGAGCGGCGCGCCGATCTTGACGCTGTCGCCGCCGAGCATGAGAACTTCGCCGAATTCGATCTTGGCACCGGGCTCGCCCGCGAGCTTCTCGACGGTCAGGACGTCGTCGGCTGCCACACGGTACTGCTTGCCGCCGGTCTTGATGACTGCGTACATCATTGACTTCCTTGTGTTATCCGCGTCCTTCGGCGGATCCGGCCGTAGCCGGATCACTTAGGCGCCCGACGTTCGTCCCGGCGGGGACGTGCAGGCAGGCCTCAGACAGCGCATGAGCACGGCGGCCGGATGGCCCCGCGCGAAGCCTGTCTTATGTTGGAGGCGGCTCGCAGTGTCAACTTAAAGGTGGCTTTAGCAGGGTTCAGAGGATCTTCCGGTAGACGATGAAGCCGGTGTTATCGGCAACTTTGTCGTAGAGGAGGCGGGCAGTCGCGTTCGTCTCGTGGGTTAGCCAGTAGACCCGGGCATTGCCGGCCTTTCGAGCGCGATCATAGAACTCGAGAAGCAGTGCACGACCAACGCCTTTGCCGCGAGCGTCCTCACTCGTGAACAGGTCATTCAGATAGCAATTCGGCTCGATCGAAATCGTGCTGCGGTGAAAGAGATAGTGTGCGAGCCCGAGCAGGCGCCCGTCGTGCGAGCCCGAGCAGGCGCCCGTCCTGCTCGGCAACGAGTGCGTGCATAGGCTCGTAGTGATCGAAGAAGCGCTGCCAAGTCGCGCGCGTGATCTCCGGCGCCAATGCGGTGGGACCTGAGCGCCCGTAGAAGGCATTGTAACCGTCCCAGAGCGGCAGCCATTGCTCGTAGTCATCCGGCCTGACGGAACGGACGATCAGCTCAGCCATTTGCGGCCTCGTACTCGTGATGGAAAGGCCGGACCGCGTGCGCCTCAACGCGTCGGGACGGGATGCTCGCCGCGGTAGTCGTAGAAGCCGCGCTGGGTTTTGCGGCCGAGCCACCCTGCCTCGACGTACTTCACGAGGAGCGGGCACGGACGGTACTTCGTGTCGGCGAGCCCTTCATACAGGACCTGCATGACCGAAAGACAAGTATCGAGACCGATGAAGTCGGCAAGCTCAAGTGGGCCCATGGGGTGGTTCGCACCGAGCCGCATGGCCTTGTCGATGGCCTCGACGCCGCCGACGCCCTCGTAGAGCGTGTAGATGGCCTCGTTGATCATCGGCAGCAGGATACGATTGACGATGAAGGCCGGGAAGTCCTCGGATACTGCGATCGTCTTGCCGAGGCTTTCGGCGAAGTGGCGGGCGCGCGAGAAGGTCTCATCCTCGGTGGCGATGCCGCGGATGAGCTCGACGAGCTGCATCACCGGCACCGGGTTCATGAAATGCATCCCGATAAAGCGCTCGGGACGATCCGTCGCCGCGCCGAGGCGCGTGATCGAGATCGAGGACGTATTGCTCGCGAGCATCGCGTCCTTCTTGAGATGCTGGCAGAGCTCCGCGAAGATCTTGCGCTTGACGCTCTCGTCCTCGGTCGCCGCCTCGACGACGAGGTCAGCGTCGCCCAGATCCTTGAAGTTCGGCGCGAAGCCGATGCGCTTCAGGGCGGCTTTCATGTCACCTTCGGTGACGAGGCCGCGGGTGACTTGGCGCGTCATGTTGCGCTCGATCGTGCCGAGGGCCTTGTCGAGAGCTTCCTTCTTGAGGTCGTTGAGGACGACATCGTAGCCCGCGAGCGCGATCACATGAGCAATTCCGTTGCCCATCTGGCCGGCGCCGATAATGCCGACCTTCTTGACGAAGGTGACGGGCGGCGTGGCGGTAGCCTTTTTCGTCTTCACGGCAGTGTCCATAGCGCCCGTTCCTTCGCGTGTCAGATCATCGGCCGGATTTGGCGAGCTCGGCTTCGAGCTCCGGCAGCAACTGGAAGAGGTCACCGACAAGGCCGTAGTCGGCGACCTGGAAGATCGGTGCTTCCGCGTCCTTGTTGATCGCGACGATGATCTTGCTGTCCTTCATGCCGGCGAGATGCTGGATGGCACCCGAGATGCCGACGGCGATGTAAAGCTCCGGTGCCACGACCTTGCCGGTCTGGCCGACCTGGAAGTCGTTCGGCACGAAACCGGCGTCCACCGCGGCGCGCGAGGCGCCCATGGCCGCGCCTAGCTTGTCGGCGACTGGCTCGATGTACTTTTTGAAGTTCTCGCCCGACTGCATGCCACGCCCACCCGAGATGACGATGCGCGCAGACGCGAGCTCCGGCCGATCGGACTTCGAGAGCTCCGCTTTGTCGAAAGACGAGATGCCGGCGGCGCTAGGCGCTGCGATCTTCTCGACCGGGGCCGAGCCACTTGCACCCACGGCCTGGAAGGACGCGGTCCGCACTGTGATCACCTTCTTGACTTCGCCCGATTGCACGGTCTGGATCGCATTGCCGGCGTAGATCGGCCGCTCGAACGTGTCGGCGGAAATGACCTTGGTGACATCCGAGAGCTGCATGACGTCGAGCATGGCGGCGACGCGCGGCAGCACGTTCTTGCCGGAGGCCGTCGCCGGCGCGAGAACGGCGTCATAGCTCGCCATGAGCGGCACGATCAGCGCCGTCATTTCCTCGGCGAGCTGGTTGGCGAACTGCGGCGCATCCGCGACGAGGACTTTCGCCACACCATCGAGCTTCGCGGCGGCTTCGGCTGCGGCGCCGCAATTGCTGCCCGCGATGAGCACATGGACATCGCCGCCGAGTGCCTTCGCGGCACTCATGGCCTTGGCGTTCGCGCTTCCGAGCGCGCTGTTGTTGTGATCGGCTACGAGAAGAACAGCCATCAGATTACCCCCGCCTCATCTTTGAGCTTCGCGACCAGCTCGGCGACGCTGCCGACCTTGACGCCGGCCTTGCGGCCAGCAGGTTCGGTCGTCTTCAGCACCTTGAGGCGCGGCGTTACGTCGACGCCGAAGTCAGCGGGCTTCTTGGTATCGAGCGGCTTCTTCTTCGCCTTCATGATGTTCGGAAGCGAGGCGTAGCGCGGCTCGTTGAGACGCAGGTCAGTCGTCACGATGGCCGGCATGTTGAGCTTGATGGTCTCGAGGCCGCCATCGACCTCGCGCGTGACCATGATCGCGCCGCTGTCGATCACCAGCTTCGAGGCGAACGTGCCCTGCGGCCAGCCGAGCAGCGCCGCGAGCATCTGGCCAGTCTGGTTGCAATCATCGTCGATGGCCTGCTTGCCGAGAATGACGAGGCCGGGCTTCTCGGCTTCGACAATGCCCTTGAGGAGCTTTGCGACGGCCAGCGGCTCGACGGTCTCATCGCCAGTCTCGACCAGGATGCCGCGATCGGCACCCATGGCGAGCGCGGTGCGGATGGTCTCCTGCGCCTTGGCCGGTCCAACGGACACGGCGACGATCTCGGTGACGGCACCCTTTTCCTTGAGGCGGATCGCTTCTTCGACCGCGATCTCGTCGAATGGGTTCATCGACATCTTGACGTTGGCGAGCTCCACGCCCGAACCGTCAGCCTTGACCCTGATCTTGACGTTGTAGTCGACGACCCGCTTAACGGGCACCAGCACTTTCATTGATAACGCGCTCCCCAGACCTCAGGAAAATCGGCTTTCAATCAACGACGCGGAGGTAGGCACCAGCCAGTCGCGCCGAGCCAATTGCGCGAAGGATAAGTGCGGGTACCGCCTGTCGGCCGAGCGGCCAGCGAATGTCCGCACAAAGCCGTGATTTCGGCCTCTCGCAGATGCGAAATAAGACTAGGCGGTGTCAATTTACAAGTCAATCGTGCGACAGTTTGTCGTGTAATTAGGCAGAACCTGCCATGCGTTGCGCGGATGCCGCACTGCGTCCGTGCTGCCGCGTGAACATTGCGTGCCAATGTGGCCGCCGCCTAGAGTTCGTCAGCTCCAGGGCATCCCTGAGCTATCGATTTACCCTTACTCCAAGGAGCATGGCATGGCCGGCGCGTCGGCGGCAGATCACGGCAGCGGACGGCAGTCCGAAATGGGAGCCCTTGGCGACGTGCTCGTGCTGGACCTGACGCAAATGCTGGCAGGTCCGTTCGTTACCATGATGCTCGCCGACCAGGGCGCGCGCGTCGTGAAGATCGAGCCGCCGGGGGGCGATGCGACCCGTCTCTTTGGTCCCTTCGCGCCGGGGCAAGTTGGTGTCCCGGAGGGTGGTTATGGCGGTTACTTCGGCTCGACGAACCGCAATAAGGAATCGATCGTTCTCGACCTCAAGTCGGAGGGCGGCCGCGAGGTGCTGAAGCGCCTCGTCACCAAAGCCGACATTCTGGTCGAAAATTTCCGAGCCGGCGTCATGGAGCGCTTGGGTCTTGGCTACGAGACGCTCATCGAGATCAACCCGCGTCTCGTCTACGGCACCATCCGCGGTTTTGGTGATCCACGCTCGGGCCGCAGTCCTTATGCCGAGTGGCCGGCCTACGACATTGTCGCGCAGGCCATGGGCGGCATCATCGCGATCACGTCGCCAACACCGGGCGGCCCGCCGACAAAAATAGGTCCTGGCGTCGGCGATCTTATTCCGGCCATGCAGTGCGCCTTCGGCATTCTCGCGGCGCTGCATCGTGCGCGCGCAACGGGGCGCGGTCAGTTTGTCGATGTCGCCATGGTCGATGGCGTGCTCGCTGCGTGCGAGCGGCCCGTGTTTCAGTATTCCTATGACGGCAAGTCACCGGGTCCCGAAGGAAACAGCCATCCGCTGCTCTGCCCGTACGGCCTCTTTCCAGCCAAGGACGGCTGGGTGGCGATTGGCTGTCCGCACGACGAGTTCTGGCGGCTTCTGGTCAAGACGATCGGTCGGTCTGAGTTGGCGGAGGATGCGCGCTATCGGCTCACGCGTGATCGTCTCGACCGGCGCGCCGAAGTCGAAGGGCTCGTGACGGACTGGACATCCGCGCGCACGAAGGCCGAGATCACGGAAGTGCTCGGCGGCAAGATTCCGTTCGGTCCAGTACGTAGTTTCGACGAGATCTTCGACGATCCGCATATCGCCGCACGCGGGATGCTGGCGGAAGTCGAACTGCCGGGCGTGAGCGATCGCACGTTCAAGGTGGCGGGCACGGCGGTGAAGCTCTCCGAGACGCCCGGCGGCGTTCGCACGCGTGCACCCTTGACGGGCGAGCACACGGAAAAGGTGCTCGCCGAGTTCGGCTTCACTGAAGCAGAAATTGCCGAGATCAAAACAGCGCGTGAGAAGAAGTGAGCGTCAGGTCAAACGCGCCCGTGGGTGCGCGAGGTCGTAGACCTTGAGCAGACGTTCGCGATCGACCTCGGTGTAGACCTGCGTCGTCGAGAGCGACGCGTGTCCGAGCAGCTCTTGGATCTGCCGTAGGTCTGCGCCCGCCGAGAGCAGATGCGTCGCGAAAGAGTGGCGTAGCGCGTGCGGCGTCGCCGTCTCGGGAAGGCCGAGCGCGCCGCGCAGGCGCTCCATCAGCAACTGAATGATGCGCGGCGAGAGTGGCCCGCCTTTCGAGCCGCGGAAGATGGGCTCGTCCTTCTCCAGCGCGAAGGGACAGAGTTCGAGATATCGCGCGACAGCTTGCTGGATGGCCGGCAGGATCGGGACCAGACGCTCCTTGCCGCCCTTGCCTGTAATGCGCAGAGCCTCGCGCCCCGGTACCGGCGCGTTCGCGAGCGTGAGACCGAGCGCCTCGGAAATGCGCAAACCCGCTCCATAGAGCAGCAACAGCACGGCGAGATCGCGCGCACGCACCCAGTCGAGATCGGCGGCCATGTCCGCCTGGACGACATCGGCGGCCTTGGTGACGGTGAGCGGCCGCGGCAGTCCGCGCGCGACCTTGGGCGTGCCGACTTTGAGGATCGCGTGGTTCTTGAGGTCCTGGCTCGCCTCCAACCAGCGGAAGAACTGGCGGAAGGAAGACATGCTGCGCGCGAGCGAACGGTTTTCCACGCCGAGGCGGCGGCGATTGGCGAGAAAGGCGCGGAAGGTCGCCGGTTCCAGGCGGCGTATGTCGGCGAGCGCCGGTGCGCGGCCGAGGCGATGGGCAAGCCAGTCGCAGAGCTGGCGCCAGTCGCGCTCGTAAGCCTCGATGGTGTTCATGCTGGCGGCGCGCGCCGTCAGGTGTTCGCGCCAGCGCGTGAGCGCCGTCTCGAGATCACCGGCAACGGGAAGCTCGCCGCTCTCCTGCATGGCTCTAGCGCTCGGCTGCTTCGGTTAACAAAATCTTAAGGCGTTCCGGCGGAGAAAAGTTGATCCTATCCCCGTAAGACTTTGCCGTGCGCCACATTTCTGCCAATCGGCGCGCGACCTTGCTCATCGGGGACGGACGACGTATGTTGCGCCGCGATAAGAGTGTCCCCGCGCGGCCTCAATAAACTGAGCATGCCGCCGCCTTCGCCGCCAGATTGTCTCGCGGCATCCAAACGGTTCACCGAATGTCTGTCGACCATCTCGACCCGGCCCGCCTTGGGCGCCTTCACGGCGTCGCCGATGGCGCGCGCGTCGTGGTGGCGATGTCGGGCGGCGTGGATAGCTCGGTTGCTGCGGCGCTCGCCAAGGCGGCCGGCTACGATGTCGTCGGCATTACGCTGCAGCTTTACGACCACGGGTCCGCGACCGGGCGCAAGGGCGCCTGTTGCGCCGGCCAGGACATCCACGATGCCCGCCGCGTCGCCGAGCATCTCGGCATCGCGCACTACGTGCTGGACTACGAGCGCCAGTTCCGCGAGTCCGTGATCGCGCCCTTCGCGGAGAGCTATCTCGCCGGCGAGACGCCGATCCCCTGTGTTTCATGCAACCAGAACATCAAGTTCTCGGGTCTGCTTGACACCGCGCGTGAGATCGGTGCGCAGGCGCTCATCACAGGTCATTACGTCGACTGGCGTGATGTGCGCGGCTCGCCGGCACTCTATCGGCCGGTCGATCTCAGTCGCGACCAGAGCTATTTCCTCTTCGCGACGACGCGCGAGGAGCTTGCGTTCCTGCGATTTCCTCTCGGCTCCCTGCACAAGGCGCAAGTGCGGGATCTTGCGCGCACACTCGCGCTGCCGGTCGCCGAAAAGGCCGACAGCCAGGACATTTGCTTCGTGCCGAGCGGCCGTTACAGCGATCTCATCGAACGGCTCAAGCCAGAGGCCGCGACGCCGGGTAACATCGTTCATGTCGATGGACGCATTCTCGGCCGGCACGAGGGTATCTTCGGCTTCACCGTCGGCCAGCGGCGCGGTCTCGGCGTCACCGGGCGCGAGCCGCTCTACGTGGTCCGGCTCGACTCCGCTCGGGCAGAGGTTGTGGTAGGCCCGCGAGACAGCTTGCGTGTGCGCACGATTGTGCTTAAAGACGTCAACTGGCTTGGTGACGAGCCTGTGGATGGTGGGGGCACCGTGCGCGAACGTGTTCATGTGCGTGTACGGTCGTCTCAAAATCCGCTCTCTGCGCACCTCTCGCTCAGAGGGCGCGCCGCTGCGGTTGTTCTGGACGACGGAGAATTCGGGGTGGCTCCGGGGCAGGCGTGCGTCTTCTATTCTTCCGAACCAACAGCGCGCGTGCTCGGTGGCGGCTGGATAGCTGCGACGTCGGCTGACGTGAATGATGCAAATTTCGGTGCTGCTCTGCGCGCGACGGAGCCCCGCGGAGGGGAACGTGTGTCGGTGGCGGTTGGCCCCGGAGAATGAATGAGCGGGCAACTAGCCCGCATTTGAGTGCATTGACGAGGATGAACGTCGATGTTGCGTTCGGATGATCGGCAAGGAATGTCGGGAATGCAGAACAGTACGGCGGGACGCGCAACTGCGGCGCAGATGGACGAGGCTGCTATCAAGACAGCCTATCGGCGCTGGGCACCTGTCTATGACAACACGTTCGGCCGCTTTACGACGGAGGGCCGCCGGCACGCCGTCGAGATCATCAATCAGCGCCACGGCAAGGTGCTCGAGGTCGGCGTCGGCACGGGCCTCTCGCTTCCCGACTACGGCCGGCACCTGCAGATCGTCGGCATCGATCTCTCGCCGGAGATGCTCGACAAGGCTCGCGAGAAAGTTGCCGAGGAGGGCCTGAGCAATGTCACGGGCCTTCACGAGATGGATGCCAGCGAGCTCACGTTCCAGACGGGCTCGTTCGACACCGTCGTTGCCATGTACGTCATGACTGTCGTGCCGGAGCCCGAGAAGGTCATGCGCGAGCTTGCGCGCGTGTGCAAGGTCGGCGGCGAAGTGATCCTGGTGAACCACTTCAGCCAGGAAGAGGGTGTGCGCGGCTGGGTCGAGCGCCGCATGGCGCCATTCGCCGACAAGCTCGGCTGGCATCCCGTATTCGACGTCGACCGTGTCATGGTTTGCGATAACCTGAAGCTCGTCGGCCGTCGCGCTCTGAGGCCGTGGGGTCTTTTCACGATGCTGCGCTTCGAGAAGATTCGCGAAGTCGTGCAGGTCGCCGCCGAATAGGGCACTGCCCAAACTCATAAAAGACGGGGGTTCGGGGGTGTCCCCCGAGCGGGGTGTAGGGCTTGCAGCTCCACTCGCGCCGAAGGCGCGAAGTGTTCTGGATTCGGCGGTGCGCTTCTATTGACAGTTCCGACGGGGCGTCCTTATACGAGGGCGCCGGTTCGTCGGTCGTGGCGGGATAGCTCAGGTGGTTAGAGCGAAGGTCTCATAATCCTTAGGTCGGCGGTTCAAGTCCGCCTCCCGCTACCATCACTACAGTCCCTCCAGTGCGTGCTCCGGGCTTTGTGTCAACCGGACCCTAATGTGGCCCCAATGGCCCGTTAACCAGAAGTCATCGCGCCGTTGCATCGATTCCCTTCCCGTGCGTGAGCGCCGTTTTCTCCGCCGACGGAGCCCGATGGGTCATGCCCGAGCCCCACTTCTCGACGCTGAGCGATGACCTGCCGCGCACACTGCGCCGGGCGCGTGACGAGCGCGATGCCCGCGAGCGCGAGGCGAATGGCGAACGCGTTCCACCGTCGCTCAAGACTGCGCTGACGGCGGTTTCCGACAGCGAAGCGCCGCCTGTGGCAGAACTCGCCGCGCGCGGCACTGCCGGAGAGGGCGTGACCGTTACGCGGCTTAACGTTCCATTTGCGAACCTCGTCGCTTTCTTCATGAAAGCCGTGTTCGCGGCACTGCCGGCGCTGATCGTGCTCATGGTGCTGCTGTGGACGATCGGCGAAGTGCTGCAGCGCTACTTCCCGTGGCTTCTCAAAATGCGGATCGTCATTCAGTTCCCTGGCTGATCGCGCGCTTATCCGCGCGGTCGGCACAATTATCTGTGAGGGAACGCCAACTCTACCTCGAGGTTTGCCCAGTAGGGTCAACAAACTCGAGGAGATAGCCAATGAACAAAGTTGCAATCGCCGCACTGATGCTCGCGCTCGGCATGAGCCCCGCCTTCGCGCAGACGGGCGTGCCCGGGAACGAGACGAAACCAGCTGGCCAGGAAACCTCACGCGCAGAATGCCTGAGAAACTTCCAGGCTGCGGATGCCAATAGGGACGGCACGCTGAGCGTGGCCGAGGCGGAAAACGCCAAGCAGGTCGTTCCGACGAACCTCGCCATGCAGGGGCCGATTACTCAGGCCGAATTTCTGACGGCCTGCACTGCCAATGTGCCGAAGGGCGGCTAAACCGCATCGACATATCGACGTGAAGCGCCTCGTCTCAACGCACCGTCGTTGAGGCGAGGCGCCTCTATGCCGATGGGGGAAACCCCTGCGACAGAAGTGAAATTGACGTTCGTTGCTGTCTATCATTAGGTACTGCGGCATTCAGGAGGCATCAGGGTTAGCTGCAATTGACGCTCATGCACCGCGTGGCCACGTGCACTCACGTGTAATGCGTTGTTCGATGGAGGCGTAGATGCGTAAACTTGCAGTAGCCACAGTGCTGATTGGAATTTGCTTCACTCCAGCATTCGCTCAGGCACAAACACCCAAGAGCGAAGTTCTCCCAGCGGGGGAAGCAAATTCACGTGCCGATTGTCTGGTTCAATTCCGATATGCCGATAAGAACGGCGATGGTGTGCTCAACTCGGCTGAAGCCGAGAATGCACGGAGGGTCATCCCGACGGACCTCGCGCTTCGAGGGCCGATCAGTCAGACGGAGTTCATGGATGCCTGTACCGCCCTCATCGAAAAGGGCGGCTGAGCCGAAGCCCCATATAAGATAATTGCAGCTCGCTTCAGGCAGCCGCGCTGGCTGAAGCGAGCTTTTCATTGTGATTGGTGCAGGACGCGCCCGGCGACGGCATCGAGCTTTGCGACCAGCGCGGGATCGCGCGCCGCGGGCGGTGTGATGATGGCCGTCTCCAGCGCGCGGTCCGAGCCGATGGGGCAGGCCGGATGCTCGCGCGGAAACGTGCGGCAAAGACGTGTGATGATCCTCTGAGACTTGCTGACGTTCTCAGTCAGCACCTTGATGATCTCGGTGATGTCGACCTCGCGATAATCCGCGTGCCAGCAGTCGTAGTCGGTGACCATGGCGAGCGTCGCGTAGCAGATCTCGGCTTCGCGGGCGAGCTTGGCCTCCGGCATGTTCGTCATGCCGATGACATCGCAACCCCATGAGCGATACAGGTTGGATTCAGCGCGCGTGGAAAACTGCGGGCCTTCCATGGCGATGTACGTGCCGCCACGCGTGATGGCGATACCTTCGGCGCGCGCGGCTTTCTCGATCTCATCGGCGAGCGCCGGACTCACGGGATCGGCGACCGAGACGTGCGCGACACAGCCCGTGCCGAAGAAGGATTTCTCGCGCGCGAATGTGCGGTCGATGAACTGGTCGACGAGCACAAAATGCCCCGGTGGATATTCTTCCTTGAGCGAGCCGCAGGCCGAGAGTGAGACGAGGTCGGTGACGCCCGCGCGCTTCAGGCAATCGATGTTGGCGCGATAGTTTATCTCGGTCGGCGGTACGCGATGGCCGCGCCCGTGCCGTGGCAGGAAGCGGATTGGCAAGCCGTCCACCTCGGCGAAGAGGATGGCGTCAGAGGCGACGCCCCACGGGCTCGCGATGAGCTCCCAGTGCGGATTCTTGAAATCGGGCAGATCGTAGTGCCCGCTGCCGCCGATGAAGCCGAGTACCGTCTTCGCCATGGTGTCGTTTCTCGTCGTCGGTTGCCAAAAAATGAATGCGGCGGCCCGAGAGCCGCCGCATCATTCGAAAGCATTGCAGCAGGTTGAGGGCCCTGCCGGGACCCTATGCTATTTGCAGAGCGTCGCGAAAGCTTTGCATTCCGAGCCGAGCCCGCCCTTGCCGCACTTGAAGCGAACCTTGCTCACCTTGTAGCCCGGTGCCGCGCCGATCTTCTGGCCACTAGCCATGAAGCTTGCCCAGCTGCCCCAATCCGTAGCCTGGAGGATGGCCTCCCAAGCCTGAAACTTCGCGCCATCTTCGGTCGTGTTAGTGCCTTGGGCGCCCTTGTTGACGCACTGGGCTGAAGCCGCCGATGCCATGCCGAGCGAAAGCGCAGCAGCCATTGCCGCCGCGGCGATCCCACAACGAATTGTGCGCATATCCGATTTCCCCTGTCAGAGTGATCGGGTCGCTCCTTCATGCAGCCTCTCAGCGCCCGATTCGGGAATTATAGCGGGCTGCAGGCCGGATCGCAGGTGCACGCGCGCAACAGCGGGCCTGTCATCAGAGTGTGAAGCCGCCATCGACAAGCAAAGCCTGGCCGGTCGTGAACGCGGCTTCGTCGCTCGCGAGATAGACCGCCATGTTGGCGATTTCCTCCGCCGTGCCGAGGCGCCCCATGGGCTGGCGGTCGATGAAAATCTGGCGAATTTCCTGCTGTGGCCTGCCGAGTGCCTGCGCCTGTGCGGCAATGCGCGTATCGAGCGAGGGCGATTGCACTGTGCCGGGGCAGATGGCGTTGCAGCGTACGCCCTTGCGGATGAAGTCGGCGGCGACGGATTTCGTGAGCCCGATGACCGCGGCCTTGGTCGCACCGTAGACATAGCGGTTGATGACGCCGCGCGGCGATCCAGCGGCCGATGCGATGTTCACGATCGAGCCGCCGCCATTGGCGAGCATGGCCGGCAGGAATGCCGAGATCGTGCGGTGCATGGATTTCACATTGAGGTCGAAGGAAAAATCCCAGTCGCCCTCCGAGCATTCGAGCACCGTACCATGAGCGACGAAACCCGCCGCGTTGAAGAGGATATCGACAGCGCCGATCTCCTTGGCGAGCGCATTGACGGCAGCGGTGTCGCGCACGTCGAGCCGGTGCGTCGCGGCAATGCCCTCGCGCTTCAGCGTCGCGAGCGCGGACTCGTCGATATCGCTCGCGATCACGCGAGCACCTTCGCGCGCAAAGGCTAATGCGGTGGCGCGGCCGATGCCCGCTCCTGAAGCTGTGCAAAAGGCAGTCTTACCGTTCAAGCGCCCGGTCATGTCGTTCTCCCTAGATAGTGTGTTTTGCAGTCGGCTTGTTGTTGCGCCAAGCTTAGAGCCAGAACGCGCGCGGCGAAACTGCCTGTCCGACCGCCGTCCGCTTAGTGTGATGATCGAGAAATTCGCCAGCTCTCGGGGCTCGGCATCGAGCGAATTTCTCGATCTGAAACACACTAGCAAGTTTATGATTCTAGTGTCCCTTTTGATTCCGAAGTTCGCTCGGAACGCCAGTATCGAGGTGAGGCGATCTTCGGAATCGGGACACTAGCGGATGTTCTCGCCGGGATAGACGCCCCAGAGCTTGGTCTGCTCGACATACCCGCGATAATCGCCGACCGAGACGTTGCACCAGCGGCCGTCGCATCGCCGGATGCCGCAGATGACGCCCGGCTCGAGCAGCGCGACCTGACGGGCGGTCGTCGACTCCTCATCGAAGAGCGGCACCGGCTTCGCAGGTCCGCTATTGCGCGCCTCGCCCGTGGTCCAGGCCATGATCACGGCAGTGCGCCGCGCCGACAGCAGGGCGTGCGCAACCCAGCCGACGCTGCCGTCCTGGTCGCGCACTTGGCGCCAGTTCTCATACTCTTCCAGCACCTCGACAGGGAGGCCGACGCGATTGAACACCCAAAGGATCTTGTGGTCGGTACCGGGACCCTGGCGCACCTGCACGCGGTCGGACTTCAGGCTCACGAAGCGTGGGAGCGGCAAGCCGGTCGCCCCGACGCCGAGAGGCTGCGGTGTTTGCGCGATCAGAGGCGTGGCCAACATCGCGCTGAGGATGAGCGCCAGTGCAGAGGCTAGAATGCGGAGGCGCCTTTCTGCGCTGTGCCGGAACGGAATGATCGCCAATCTTCTCCCTCGCCCTTCCGGTCTTGCTCGACTGGCCTGTCGGCACCGGAGGCCGGTGCCTATGCGATTCTCGTCAGGGGTGCGACGCCGCTCGTGAGCGCCGCTTGTAACATATTCGATAATTCGGCCGGATCAGTGTCTGCCGGCTGAACGATCGCGGGTTGCGGTCCGGGCCGCTGGCGGGTACCACTCTGCCGACAAAGCCCCGTCGCGACTTATCCGGCGCTCCGGGTGTGCATGTGTTCATACAGCTCAGGGTTGCCCGTGGCCGGTAATAGTCTCCCATCGACCATCATGTCCATGCTCGTACCCGTGCACCGGGACGGCTGGAAATTTCTGGCCATCGGCGTGGCGCTGGCGCTCCTGTTCCTCATGGTATGGCCGCCGCTCGGCTGGCTACTCGTCATCATCTCCATCTGGATCGCCTACTTCTTCCGCGATCCCGATCGCGTCACGCCATTGCGTGAGGGGCTTGTCATCGCGCCGGCTGATGGCCGTATTTCGGCAATCGAGCGCGTCGTGCCGCCGCCGGAACTCGGCTTCGGCATCGGCGAGCGCCAGCGCATCTCGATCTTCCTCTCGGTCTTCGACGTGCACATCAACCGCGCGCCGGTCGCAGGCCGCATCAGCCGCTCGGTGTATGTGCCGGGCGCCTTCGTCAATGCCGCCCTCGACAAGGCCAGCGTCGACAACGAGCGCCGCGCCCTCGTTATAACGACCGGGAGTGGCGAGGAGATCGGCGTCGTCCAGATCGCGGGCCTGATCGCGCGCCGCATCGTCACGTTCAAGGACGAGGGCGACATGGTCGGTGTCGGCGAGCGCTTCGGCCTGATTCGCTTCGGCAGCCGCGCGGATGTCTACCTGCCCGAGGGCAAGACCGCGCTTGTTGCCGTCGGGCAGCGCGCCATCGCTGGTGAGACCGTGCTCGCGGACCTGACATCCGGCGAGGCCGAGCGCGAGGCGCGGCTCGGGTGATCGTGGTCGCGCCTTTGGCGCGAACAGGGGCGCCAGTAGCCGAAGGCGTTGGCATCCGCGGTAATCAAGACAACGCCGCGTAGATCATCGTGAAGCCGGCGAGCACCATCATGGCTTCGAGAATGCCGGCGTAGTGCCGCGCGTCCAGACGCTGGACGATCGCCTTGGCGAACCACGAGCCGACCATCAGCGAGGCGCCGACGATGAGCCCGCGTGCGATCGTCTCCCAGGGCAGCACGCCGTACGTGCGGAAGACGAGCGACTTGACGAAGCTGACCGCGCCGGAGCCGACCGCCTCGGTCGAAATGTACGCGCCCTTGGTGAGGCCGTAGGCGAGGAAGAAGGGCGTATTGAGGGGCCCCGTCGAAGCGACGAGGCCGGTCAGAAAGCCGATTGCCGCGCCGACGAGCGCGAGGCCCCAGAGGTTCACGGAGAAGCCGCGTCTCATGAGCCAGCGGCGCACCGGAACGACGGCAATGAGAAAGATGCCGAGCCCGACCTCGACCATCCGGGCATCGAGGGCGATGAGCGTGCGTGCGCCGAGGGCCGCTGCCGGAATGGCCGTCGCGCAGTAGGCGGCATTGGCCCGCCAGTCCACTTCACGCCACCAGATGGCGACGCGCATCCAGTTCGCGAGCACGCTCGCGATGGCCATGATCGGAACGGCCTCCTTGGGGCCGAAGCTGAAGACGAGCACCGGCATCATGAGGATCGAGGCGCCGAATCCGACCACGCCACCGATGACGCCGCCGATGAGCCCGAGCACGAGAATAAGCAGCCAGATCATGCAGGGCTCGGCAAGGGAGGGCGCGGCGCGCGGAGCGGCGCAACGCGTTCGTGGGCTGGAGATCAGCGGCGGATGCCACTTGGGATGACACAAGGCTACGCCGAGTCCGCTGACCGGGTCCAGAACTCGATCGCTGGCCTAGCGCTTGTCACTCTCAGCGAGGCGCCGCTCAATGAAGAGCGAATAGCGCGACATGCCGAAGCAGAAGATCCAGAACACCAGCCCCGCGAAGACATAGCCGGTCATGCCTGTCGAAGGGGAAAACCAGTTTGCGTCGGTCTGGTTGAGCTGCACGATGCCGAGGAGATCGAAGATGCCGATGATGAGAACGAGACTCGTGTCCTTGAAGAGACCGATAAAGGTATTGACGATGCCCGGAATAACGAGCTTCAGCGCCTGGGGCAGAACGATGAGCCCCATCTTCTGCGCGTAGGTGAGGCCGAGCGCGTCGGCGGCCTCGAACTGCCCGCGCGGGATGGCCTGCAGACCGCCACGGATGACTTCAGCCAGATAGGCCGCCGAGAACAGCGCCACCATGATCAGCGCGCGCATGAGCTTGTCGATGGTCATGCCCTCGGGCAGGAAGAGCGGCAGCATCACCGAGGCCATGAAGAGCACGGTGATCAGCGGCACGCCGCGCACGATCTCGATGAAGCCCACGGAAACCCAGCGGACGATCGGCATGCGCGATCGCCGGCCAAGTGCGAGCAGGATGCCGAGCGGGAAGGCGCCTGCGATGCCGACGCTGGCGACGACGAGCGTCACGAGCAGTCCGCCCCAAAGCTCCGTCGGTACATAGGGAAGGCCGAAGTATCCACCGACGAGCAGCAGGAATGCGGCTATGGGGAAGAAGACGAGCATGTAGATCGTGTTGAACAACTTGCCCGGAATGCGCGGGATCATCAGCGGCACCAGGCCAATGATGGCGAGCACGTACGTGAGGTCGACGCGCCAGCGCTGCGGCTCCGGATAACGGCCGTACATGAACTGGCTGAACTTCGCCTTGATGAACGGCCAGCAGGCGCCTGCGCCCGGCCACGTGCAGTCCTTCCCGCTGGTGCCGTCCCACGTCGCGTTCGCAAAGGCCCAGTGCGCGACGGCATTGACGACGGTCCAGATGATCCAGATGCCGATGACGGTGAGGATCGCGTTCATCGGGCTCGAGAAGAGGTTCTTGCGTAGCCAGCCGACGACGCCGACTTCGCTGCGTGGCGGGCGCAAATCTGCAGTCGTGCTCGTCATGGCAGGCGTCCCTTATCTCTCGACGAGCGCAATGTGCTTGTTGAACCAGTTCATGAATGCCGACGTGATGAGGCTGATCGTCAGGAACACGAGCATCGTCAGCAAGATCACTTCGACGGCCTGACCCGTCTGGTTCAGAACCGTTCCGGTGAACACGCTGACGAAATCCGGATAGCCGATGGCCACGGCGAGCGAGGAGTTCTTCGCGAGGTTCAGGTACTGGCTGGTCAGCGGCGGGATGATGATGCGCAGCGCTTGCGGGATAACCACGAGGCGCATGGTGAGGCCGCTCGAAAGCCCAAGGGCGTTGGCGGCTTCGCGCTGGCCGCGCGGCACGCCCGCGATGCCGGCGCGCACGATCTCTGCGATGAAGCTCGCGGTGTACGTCGAGAGCCCGACGACCAGGGCCATGAGCTCCGGTTGAATGGGGATGCCACCTTGGAAATTGAAGCCGCGCAGAACCGGATACTCCCAGCCCAGCGGCTGGCCGAGTGCGATATAGACGGCGCCCGGCAGCAGCAGAATGAGGGCGAGCGTTGTCCAGAGCACAGGGAAGCGCTCACCGGTCGCGAGTTGGCGGCGCCGCGCCCACATGTAAACGCCAATCGAAGCCACGATGCCCATCGCGAAGGCGATGAGGACGGCATTAAATCCCTGTTCGGGCACGGGCGCGGGAATGTAGAGGCCGCGCACATTGAGCGTGGCGCCGGCCGGAAGAACAATGCTCTGGCGCGGGCCAGGCAAGTTTTTCAGCACGGCGAAGTACCAGAAAAAGAGCTGCAGCAGCAGGGGAAGATTGCGCAGCGTCTCAACATAGGCGCCGCACAGACGCGCGATCAGCCAGTTCGAGGAGAGGCGCCCGATGCCAATGATGAAGCCGAGCAGAGTTGCGAACACGACGCCGAGCGCAGCGACGAGCAGCGTATTGAAGAGACCGGCCCAGAAGGCCTGTCCGTAGGTTGACTGGTTGTTGTACGTGATCAGCGACTGCGAGATGTCGAAGCCCGAGGTCCGGTTCCAGAAGCCGAAGCCCGATGCGATGTTCTGTCGGGCGAGATTTTCGGAAACGTTGTGGGCGATGGCCCAGAAACCGGCAACGAGACCGACGACGAGGAGGATCTGGTAGACAGCCTGGCGGAACTCGGGCCGGTAGAGGAGACTAGGCTTAGCGGGCGGGACAAGTGGGCCCGGACCTTGCCTGTTCGTCGTTGCTGTCATGGCCGCTGCGATCCTCGCCGAACGGAAAGACTGGGCGCGTGCGGCATGGCGGCCGCACGCACCCCCGCGCTGGACGACGCGTCAGCGGATCGGCGGGGCGTACTGCAGGCCGCCTTTGGTCCAAAGGCTGTTCTGGCCACGGGCGATATTGATGCGCGAGCCGGAGCCTACGTTCTTCTCGAAGATTTCGCCGTAGTTCCCGACCTGCTTGATGGCCTGGTAGGCCCAGTCGGCGCTGAGGCCGATACCCTTGCCGAACTCACCTTCCTTGCCGAGGATGCGTCGGATGTCGGGGTTCGTGGAGTTGGTCATCTGGTCGACGTTGGCCTTGGTGATGCCGGCCTCTTCCGCGTTGAGCAGCGCGAAGTGCACCCACCTCACGATCGTGAACCACTGGCTGTCGCCCTGGCGCACGGACGGACCGAGAGGCTCCTTCGAGATGATCTCGGGCAGCACGATATGCTCGTCCGGCTGTTGCATCTGCAGGCGCTGCGCGTAGAGGCCCGAGGCGTCCGTCGTGTAGACGTCGCAGCGACCGGCCTGATAGGCCTGCAGAATCTCGTCGGCCTTCTCGAAGACGACCGGCTTGTATTCGAGCTTGTTCAGACGGAAGTAGTCGGCGAGATTGAGTTCCGTCGTGGTACCGGTCTGCACGCAGACGGTGGCGCCGCCGAGTTCGGTCGCGCTCTTTACGCCGAGCGACTTCTTCACCATCAGGCCCTGGCCGTCGTAGTAGTTCGTGCCGACGAAGCTCAGGCCCAGGGAGCTGTCGCGGCCGAGCGTCCATGTCGTATTGCGGTTGAGCACGTCGATTTCGCCGGATTGCAGTGCGGTGAAGCGCTCCTTGGCGGTCGTCGGGACGAAGCGCACTTTGGTCGCGTCGCCGAGCACGGCGGCGGCAATGGCGCGGCAGTAGTCGACATCGAGGCCGGTCCAGTTGCCCTTGTCGTCGGGAGCCGAGAAGCCGGCGAGGCCGACGTTGACGCCGCACGAAAGCGTGCCCTGCTTTTTCACTTTGTCGAGTGTTTGGGCGCTGGCCATGCCGGCAGTGCCGAGCGCGACTGCGGCGGCCGTTGCGAATAGCTTGGTCGCTCGTTTCATGAAGTTTCCCTTTTCCATTTTGGTAGTGCCTTCTGATCTGCCGGGCCTCCGGCTAAGCCTGCCGGACGCTGGCACGGACACGATGCGGGGGTGCCGCATCAGTGGTTGAGAATCTGACTAAGGAAGTGCTTCGTACGATCGGACTTCGGATTGCTGAAGAACTCGTCCGGCGGCGCCATTTCGACGATCTCGCCGCGATCCATGAAGATGACTCGATCGGCCACCGACCGCGCAAAGGCCATCTCGTGCGTAACGCACATCATCGTCATGCCGGAGTTCGCGAGCTCGATCATGACGTCGAGCACCTCCTTGATCATCTCGGGATCGAGGGCGGACGTCGGCTCGTCGAAGAGCATGATGTTCGGGTTCATGCATAGCGCGCGGGCAATGGCGACGCGCTGCTGCTGGCCGCCGGAGAGCTGGCCGGGATACTTGAGCGCCTGCTCCGGAATCTTGACTCGCTCGAGATACATGCGTGCCGTCTTCTCGGCTTCCGCACGCGACATTTTCTTCACCCAAATGGGTGCAAGGCAGAGGTTGTCGAGGATGGTGAGGTGCGGGAAGAGGTTGAAGGACTGGAAGACCATGCCGACTTCGGCGCGGATCTTGTCGATGTTCCTGAGATCGTTCGTGAGCTCGATGCCGTCAACGATGATCTGTCCCTGCTGATGCTCTTCGAGCCGATTGATGCAGCGGATCAGAGTGGACTTGCCGGAGCCCGACGGGCCGCAGATGACGATCCTCTCGCCTTCTTTGACCGTGAGGTTGATGTCCTTCAGGACATGAAACTCACCGTACCACTTGTGCACCCCATTCAGCAGAATTCCGCCAGACGCGCCATGAGCACGACGTGCCTGTTGCCGGCTGGTGTCAGCCATGGCTACTCCCTACGCCACGTGTTTGCCCCGGATCGGCCGTTGAACGGATTGCCGTCCGGTTTCTACCCTGATCGAAGTATGACGGAAGATTGGCAATGAGGCAACGCTGCCACCATGCTTGCAATTCTGGCACGAGTGCCTGCGCATGAGGCGCCACCAGTGCGGATCTTCTAGTTGTTGGCAGAACTATGCAGATCTGGGCATGTATAGGATGACCAGCGCGCCCGCGATTGCGATGCCCGCGCCGATCATGTCCCAGCGATCCGGCACGCGGCCTTCGACACTCCAAAGCCACGCGAGCGATGCTGCGATATAGATCCCGCCGTACACCGCGTAGGCGCGGCCCGCGAAGTCGATATCCGCGCGCGTCAGCAACCAGCCGAATAGTATGAGGCAGAGAATCCCGGGTGCCACCCACCACATCGGGGCACCGTTTCGCGTGACCGCCCATAGGGCGAAGCAGCCGGCGATCTCGGTGGCCGCTGCTGCCACATAAATGACAAGAGTTCTCACGGTAGGTGGCCTCAAAAATCCTGCTGCATCAGGGTGTTCGTGAATCGTTAACTATGTGTTGCCGGTACGCAACGATATGGCCATCCTACGCCACCATAGAGCCACAAAGTCCCGACACCGTCATGCTGCCCACTCGCTGAATCACACTGTCCCAGCGCTCGAGTTTGAGCGTGTCGGGGCGTCCTGTTTAAGCGGGAGGACGTACTGGTGGTGTTCGTGACGCGCTGATTTCGGAATGCGCTCGCGCGTCGGCGCGAGAACAACATTTGTACACGTGTGCGGATTGGTTGCGAGCGCCCGCGAGGTGCGTTGCCATTAAGGGCAGCGCCGTGCTGGCGGAAAGGTCGACGTTGTCTCTCAGGCAGACGTTTTGTTGTCGGGTAAAGGCATGGCTGGGCGCCGCGGCGCTCGCCCTTGTCCTGCTGGCGCTGCCGTCTGCCATGTTAGCGCGGGCAAATGAGCCGCGTGTGACATTCGTCAGTCCCGATGCCGCACTCGAGCAGGGCATCAACGCCTATCGCGGCGGCTATGTCGAGTTTGCCATTCCGGCTTTGCGCTATGCAGCCGAGCAAAATGAGTTCCTTGCGCAGTATCTGCTCGCCGCTATTCTCGCCGACAACTCGGGCGCCCACACCAATCACGGCGAAGCCTTCCGTCTGCTGCGCCAGATCGTTTTCAACAACGCCAATGTCGATCCCGACGACGATCCGCGGGCGCCCTACGTCTCGAAGGCGCTGCTGTCATTCGGCGAGTATCTGAACCGCGGCGTGCCCGAGCTGAACATGGCCGCTAATCCAGCCATGGCGCTGCGCTATATCGAGCACGCGGCTAAGTTCTTCGGCAATCGCGATGCGCAGTTCACGCTGGCGAAGATGCTCATCGCCGGAGAGGGCGGCCGCAAGGATGTCGGACTTGCGCTCCACTTCCTATCGACGCTGGTGCAGGGAGGGCATGCCGGCGCGCAGGCCTTCCTCGCCGACCAGTATTGGCGCGGGCAGATCGTCGACAAGGATGATGCGCGTGCCCTGGCTCTCGCCGAGCTGGCCGTTCGGGGCGCGGCACCGACGGACCATCTCTGGGTCGACGATATCTACCAGAACATCTACTGCGGGATGAACGAGCCGCGCCGCAAGGAGGCGCGCCCACTTGTCCAGCGCTGGGGGCAGTTCTTCGACTTCGGCCGCGCTTTCCGCAAGCCGGACCAGGACCGTGTTGACATCGTCCCGACGCGTACGTGCGCGGACGGCAAACCCATCCCGCTCCTCGACGATCTCCGCGGGCCCGGCAGCCTGCAATTGCCGCCGGGAGGCGAGCTGACGGCGAGTCCCGCGCAACCCAGCGTCGACCAGAAGAGCGTCCGAGACGTCGGCGCGAAGGGTCGCTGACGGCGCTCCTTACACCCGAAGTTCCACCCACGCCGGAACATGGTCCGAGGGCTTCTCCCAGCCGCGCGTGAAACGGTCGATGCCGGCCGCGCTCAGGCGATCGGCGGCTTGCGGCGACAGCAGCAGGTGGTCGATCCGAATGCCATCGTCCTTCTGCCAGGCGCCGGCTTGGTAATCCCAGAACGTGTAGACGCCCGCGCCTGGATGGCAGGCGCGGACAGCGTCCGTCAGCCCGAGTCCGGCCAGGCGACGAAATGCGGTCCGCGTCTCGGGTTGAAAGAGCGCGTCCCCCGTCCAGGCTTCGGGTCGGCGCGCATCGGCCGGCATCGGGATCACATTGTAGTCGCCGGCGAGCACCAGGGGCTCCTCGAGGGTAAGCCGCCCGCGCACGTAGGACTCGAATGCCGCCATCCACGCGAGCTTGTAGGAAAATTTCTCCGTCCCGATGGGATTGCCGTTGGGGAGGTACAGGCAACCGAGGCGGCAAATGCCGGCATCGCCCGTCACCAGCGCCTCGATGTACCGCGACTGCCCCGTGTCGGGCTCGCCGGGAAAGCCCATGACCACATCCTCGATCGGTAGCTTCGACAGGATCGCCACGCCGTTGAAGCCCTTCTGGCCGTGAACCGCGCACTGATAGCCGGCCTCGGCAAGACGGTCGGCCGGAAAGCCCTCCGTCACGCTCTTGATCTCCTGGAGGCAGGCGACATCGGGCTCTGTCTCGCGGAGCCAGGTCAGCAGGCTCTCGATGCGAGCCTTGACGCCGTTGATGTTCCAGGTCGCGATGCGCATGTCGTCTCTTGCCCCCCGCGTGGTCCGCTGAACTCCAAAAGGAGGGCGACCGCCGACGTAACCTTCCGTTTACCGTGCGCACCTAAGATGGCGGTCTGCCCAAGATCAAGATAAGGCGTGGCCGTTCAGGTTTTCGACGATCGACATCGAGGCCGCACGTGACGATTTCTTACTACGGCGATGAAGCTCACGCACCCACTCAGCCGTCGAGGATCTTGATCTTCCTGATGGTGGCTAATGCCGTCGTCGCCATGACGGTCCTGTTCGCGTGGACCGCCGTCTCGCTCTACATCGTCGAGCCCATTGCCTGGGCCACCTGGATGCCCGTGCGCCGCGGCACGACGTTCGAAGACCTATTCGACTATCCCTTCGTAATGCTCTGGTTCATGCCGGCCGCGGGCATCGTCGGTGCCTGGCTCGCCCAGAAGTTCGGCCACCGCGCTCTCGCGCTCACCTGCGTGGTCCTGCCGCTCACGCTGCTCAGCCTGATCTTTGGCTGGTTCTATCTGGCTCCCCCGGCTTACCTCTGATCATCCCGCCCCTGGTCGCCGAGGCCTATTCAGTAGGCGGGGACAACGTTTGGCCGTTGCCATGGCTCAAATGCTTCCCTCAGGATCGTTCTCCTACTAGGTTGCCCCGACCAAACACACCGCGACCGGGAAACGACCCTAGATGCCGCCTGCCCCCGCCCCTCTTGTCGAGGTCGAGCCGCCGCTCGGCCCGTTTTCGGCCACGTATCGGCAGGGCCGCCCGCAGCTCGTTTGGACACGGCTCGTTGCCGACCTCGAGACGCCCGTCTCGGCCATGCTTAAGCTCGCCGATGGCCGGCCGCTGAGCTTTCTTCTCGAATCCGTCGAGGGCGGCGAGGTACGCGGCCGCTACTCGATCATCGGCCTCGAGCCGGACACCGTCTGGCGCGCCTTCGGCGACCGTGCCGAGATCAACCGCTCGCCGCGCGAGACGCCGGACAAGTTCGAGGCCGAAGCCGTGCCGACGCTTGCCTCATTGCGGGCGCTCCTCGAGCGCTCGCGCATCGAGACGCCTCCGGGGCTGCCGCCCATGGCCGCTGGTGTCTTCGGCTATTTCGGTTACGACAATGTGCGGCTCGTCGAGCGTCTGCCGAACGTGCCGCCCGACAGACTGGGCGTGCCGGATGCGATTCTGGTGCGTCCGACGGTCATGGTCATCTTTGATGCCGTGAAAGACGAGATGACGCTTGTCACGCCGGTCTACCCGCAGAAGGGCGAGGACCCCACGAAGGCTTACGAGGCCGCACGCAGTCGCCTTGCCAATGTCGTTGCCGGCCTCGATGCTCCACTCCCGCATCATGCGTTGACGGGCTTCGATCCGCTCGAAGCGCCGGAGCCGGTCTCCAACACCACGCCGGCCGAATACAGGGCCATGGTCGGGCGCTGCAAAGAGTACATTGCCGCCGGCGATGCCTTCCAGATCGTCGTGTCGCAGCGCTTTTCAGCGCCATTCACGCTGCCGCCCTTCGCGCTCTATCGCGCGCTCAGGCGCACGAATCCCTCGCCATTCCTCTTTCATCTGGACTTCGGCGATTTCGCCCTCGTCGGCTCGTCGCCAGAGATCCTCGTGCGCGTGCGCGATGGCCGCGTGACCCTTCGACCGCTCGCCGGCACACGTCCGCGCGGCGCAACACCGGAGGCGGACGCGGCGCTCGAGCGTGAACTCGTAAGCGATCCCAAGGAACGGGCCGAGCATCTCATGCTGCTGGATCTCGGGCGCAATGACGTCGGTCGTGTCGCGAAGATCGGTTCGGTCTCCGTTGCTTCGAGCTTCGACATCGAGCGCTACAGCCAGGTCATGCATCTTTCCTCGACCGTGCACGGCGAGCTCGATCCCAAACACGACGCGATCGATGCGCTGATGGCCGGTTTCCCGGCCGGCACGCTCTCGGGCGCGCCGAAAGTTCGCGCCATGGAGATCATCGACGAGTTGGAGAAGGAAAAGCGCGGACCCTATGCGGGCTGCGTCGGCTACTTCGCGGCCGACGGCAACATGGATACGTGCATCGTGCTGCGCACGGCGATTGTGAAGGACGGGCGCATGTACGTCCAGGCTGGCGCCGGCGTCGTCGCCGACAGCAATCCCGAGGCCGAGCAGATGGAATGCGTCTACAAGGCCCGCGCTCTCTTCCGAGCGGCCGACGAAGCCGTGCGCTTTGCCGAAGCCAGACGACGCGGCAACCGCTGAAGGCGCACGATCTCTTCCCCCAGAGGACAAGGACAAACGCTCCATGCCCGGTCCGCTCGATGGCATTCGCATCGTCGATCTGACAGCCGTCGTGTCTGGACCCTTTGCGACGCTGCATCTTGCCGACATGGGCGCCGTCGTCACGAAGATCGAGCCGCCCGAAGGCGACATCATGCGCAATCCCGGCACGCCGCCGACCAAAGGCATGGGGCCGATCTTCCTCGCCGCGAACCGCAACAAGAAGTCCGTCTGCCTCGACCTCAAGCGACCGGAAGCCGTCGAGGTGGTGAAGCGCCTCACCGCCAGCGCCGATGTCTTCGTGCACAACAACCGCCCGCAAGCCATCGAGCGGCTCGGCCTCGGCTATGACGACATCCGCGCCGTCAATCCTTCGATCATTTATGCTTACTGCCTCGGCTACAAGCGTTCGGGGCCTTATGGCGCCAAGCCCGCCTACGACGATCTCGTGCAGGGTGCGAGTGGAGCGGCGATGCTCAGTGCGCGCGCTTCAGGCGGCGAGCCGCGCTTCCTGCCGAGCCTGATCGTCGACAAGACGACCGGCCTCCATCTCGCCATGGGCATCCTCGGCGCGCTCGTGCATCGCACGCGCACGGGGCAAGGACAGCTCGTCGAAGTTCCCATGCTGGAGACGATCACGTCCTTCTGGCTCGCCGAGCATCTTTACGATGCAACGTATGATCCTCCGCGCGGCACCATCGGCTACGCGCGCATTTTGAATCCCCATCGTCGGCCAGCACGCACCAAAGACGGCTACGTATGCATGCTCGCGGTCACCGACCGTCAATGGGAAGCTTTGTGCAACGGCGTGGGGCGCGAAGATCTGAAGAGCGATCCACGCGTGTCGAGTGTCGCGGCGCGCGCCAACCAGCAGCCGCTCGTGCAGCAGATCGTCAACGAGATTGCGCTGACCCGGACCACGGCCGAATGGCTGGCCTTCTGCGATGCCCATGACATTCCGGCCATGCCGGTCAATGACCTCGATGATTTGTTCGAGGATCCGCATCTCAAGGCGACCGATTTTTTCACGACGCGCGAGCATCCGACGGAGGGGCGCGTGCGCACGGTTGCGAGCCCGCTCGGCTTCTCCGAAACGCCGACCGAATTCCGCCACCACGCCGGCTTCCTTGGTGCCGACGGTCCCGAGGTCCTCGGCGCTGTGGGCTACAGCGATGCCGAGATCGCCGATCTCGAGGCGCGCGGTATTCTGAAGGTCGTGCGTTAGAGCGTAAGGTTATAAAGACGGGTGGGTCCGGGAGGGTGTCCCTCGTCGCGCCAAAGGCGCGCCGCAAGAACCGGGAGCGCGAGACCAGTCTCGCTCGCGCCGCAGGCGCGAACAGGGCTGCCGCCCCGTAACCCGCCCGGGGGGACACCCCCGGACCCCCGTCTTTTATGATTGAAGGAGTGGCACGCCATGGCAGAGGACGAAAGCTACGTGAGCATCGAGCGCGGGCTCGGACCTGACGGGCGTGTCGCGCTCGTGCGCTTCGATCGTCGCGACAGCATCAACGCGCTTTCGCCATCGGCCATGCGGCAACTGCGCGAGGCGGCCCGCTCGTTCGAGGATGACATCGAGACGTCCGTCGTCGTGCTCGCGGGGAATACGCGCGCCTTCTCGGCCGGCTTCGATCTCAAGGACAACGAGCGCAAGAACGTGGTCGATGAGGGATTGGGTGCGCTCAGGCGCTCCATTGCGGTCGGCCCGCGCATGTGCCGCGCGTGGTACGAGATGGAGCAGGTGACGATTGCCGCCATAGAGGGCTTCTGTATTGGCGGCGGCGTGGCGCTGGCCGTCTCGCTCGATTTTCGCGTGGCGGCGCGCGACGCGCATTTCCGCATTCCGGAGATCGACCTCGGCATGAACATGAGTTGGGGGTCCATTCCGCGGCTGCTGCAACTCATGGGACCGGCGCGCACGAAGCAGGCGGTCATGCTGGCCTCCGAGCGCATTTATGCCGAGCAGGCCTATGAGTGGGGCCTCGTCGAGCATCTGGCGGAGGATGGCAGTGCGCTGACTGCGGCAATGGCGCTCGCTGGACGTTTGGCGGCCGAACCACCACTTCCCGTCAAGATGACCAAGGTCACGGTGAACCGGCTTTCAGGCGCGCTCGACGATCTCGCGAGCCATATGGACCTCGACCAGTTCGTGCTGACGACGGCGAGCGAGGACAGTGCGGAAGGTATTGCCGCATTCCTCGAGCGGCGCCCGGCCCGTTTCCGCGGCCGCTAAGCGGGACGAACGAATGTCGGGCGTGACGAAGATCCTTCTCTATATCGCGATTGCGTATCTGGTGATCATAGCGGTCGCCTATTTCGCGCAGCGCAAGTTCACGTATTTCCCCAATGCGATGCGTGTCGCGCCTGCGGCGGCCGGGCTCGAAGGATTCCGCGAGGTCGAGCTTCCAACGCCCGATGGCGCGCGCCTCATCGCCTGGTATGCGCCTGCTCCTGCCGCCGCGCCGACGATCCTCTACTTCCATGGCAATGGCGGCGGGCTCGCAAACCGCGCTGGGCGCTTTGGGCGCTATCGGGACGCGGGCTTCGGCATTTTCGCAGTGGCATACCGCGGCTACAGCGGCAGCACGGGCAGCCCGACAGAGGCGCACAATATTGCCGATGCGCGCCTCGCCTATGACTATCTCATCAAGCAGGGCCTCAAGCCGTCGGATATCGTCCTCTTCGGCGAGTCGCTTGGTTCAGGCGTCGCCGTACAGACTGCGGCGGCTGTGCCGATTGCAGGCGTGATCCTCGATGCGCCCTATACGTCCGTCGTGGAGGTCGGGGCCAAGGCCTATCCGATCTTGCCGCTGAACTGGCTGATGGTGGATCGCTACGAGAGCGACAAGTACATTGCCGCGATCAATGCGCCGCTGCTGATCCTGCATGGTACGCGGGACCAAGTGATCCCCATCGAAATGGGGCAGCGGATGTACGCGCTTGCACGCGACCCGAAGCGGATCGTCGTGTTCCCCGAGGGGCGCCACGTCAATCTCGACAACTATGGTGCGGTCGACGTCGTGAAGGAATGGATTGGATCACTGAAACGCTGAAGTAGTGTGCTGTTGCCGCCACGGGCTCACATAGAAAGGTAACTTCGCGACAGCCGATGTTGCCGATCGGCCGCAACCGTTGTGTCGTCATAAGCGTATAGGGGCATGGTGGGCCATCGGGGGAGCCGAACATGAACCAGGCAATCAATCAGCTCGTGCAATTTCTGCAGCAGGGTATTGCTGCGATCTTCCGCTTTGTTCAACTCGTCTGGACGTGGTCGTTCGGCCAGATCGTGCAGATTCTCCAGTCGAACTGGCAGAGCCTGCCGGCGTGGAAGATCGCAATCCTCGCCCTCGTGGTCGTCGCGATCGTTTACGTCCTCTACAAAGCAGTCATCTCGCTCTGGAGTGCAGCCGAGAAGGTTCTGCTGGCCTTCGTTGCGCTATTGAGCGTTCTCATCACCATGCTCCCGTATATCATCATCGCTGGGCTGATCGCGGCCGGTGGCGGCTGGGTCATTCAGAACGTCAATTTCTGACGTCAGCAATCAGATAACTGGGAGGAGCGTTCGGTGGCGACTGGACGAGAGGAGCTGCGCCGGCGCGGCGCGGTTGTGCGCGAGGAGCTGGGTCTCGAGCGCGCCGAAGGAAGTGAGCCGCTTCCGAATTTCGACGATTTCATCAGCGAGGTGGCGTTCGGCGGCATCTGGGACAGGCCGAACCTCCCGCGGAAGGATCGCATGCTCTGCACGCTCGCCGTGCTCGGCCTCGGCCCGAATGCGTCGGAACTTCGCCACTACGTGGCTTCGGCACTCGACCTCGACGTGCCGCCGCGCAGCATACTGGAAGTGTTCATCCAGGCAGGGCTCTACGGCGGCTTCATCACCACGGAACGCGCGGCGCGCGTCGCACAAGAAATCTTCGCATCGCGGGGCATCACGGTGCCAGCCGAGGCGCCGCGCAATGACAGCAATGAAGTGCTCGACCAGCGCGGCCGCCAGATGATGGCCGATCTGCATGGCGATCGCGCGAGCCAGGGCTATGCGGCGCCCGGCAACAACGTGACCGGCGCGCTCTATCCTTCTGCGATCCGCTATGGCTACGGCGAACTCTGGTTCCGCCCCGGCCTCGACCACCGACAGCGGATGCTCGTCGCCATCGCTTCCTTCACGGCCTTGGGGCTCGAAGGCCAACTCAAGAAGTTTGGCGCTTCCGCTCTGAATATCGGTCTCAAGAAGGAGGAGGTCATCGAGGCCATCATCCAGACGGGTCCGTACAGCGGTTTTCCCCGCGCTCTCAATGGCCTCGGCTTACTGAGCGACGCGCTCGCATAGACGTGAAGTTTTTATCGCGCGCGGCACTTTCCTGAACAAATCGTGCCTTTCGCGCCACACGTTGGCCGCGCAGTGGATGGATGTTGCCCTGACGTTTGGCCGTTGCTCCAAAAGTGCTAAGGGGAGCGGGGTTTTTTGGGCTGGGAGGGACAGCATGTCCGCTAAGTCATTCAGCGCGCGCCTCATGCGCGCGACCGCCATCGGCAGCGCGGTTGCGCTCGCCATCACGGCAGCGCCGCTCTGGGCCGCCGAGTTCACCTTCAACGAGAAGACCAATCAGGATATGGCGCGCCGGCTCGACATGCCGGTCTATCTCGCGGTGCCCGCGAGCGCGCGCGCCACGCTGCCGAAGAACATCAATACGACCGATCGCCTGATCGAGTTCAAGCATCCCGACGCCAAGGGCGCGCAGGGTGATGTCGGTCTCCGCCTCGTCGTGGCGAAGCGCTCGGGTTTCGGCTCGCGCATGGCCAAGAGCGGTCTCATCCAGACCGGTGACATCATTCTCACCTTCCGACCCGAGTGGGGCGGCGGCGGTGCCTATCCGAACATTCAGATGGGTATCAGCCACACCGGCCTCGCCTACGTGAAGGATGGCGTCGCTCGTCAGCTCGATATTCCACTCAATGGCGAATATCTCGGCAGCAACTACGCCGGCAACTTCGACAGCGAGCACTATCGCACGCTCAAGTTCATGCACATCATCCGCCCGCGCGGGCTGACCGACGCGCAGCGCGCCACGATCCTTGCCTGGGCGACGCGCATCAACAGTCAGGCGCGCAAGATCTACCCATCGAAGATCAGCTTCAACGACGACTACAACGCGCCGAAGTACAGCTCCGGGAAGCCGCTCGACTTCGTGCAGCATCTCGCGCGTCTCGGCCTCGGCCAGAACCCCTCAGGCGAGACGAGCATGTACTGCTCGGAGTTCGTCTGGTCGATCATGGCGCTCAGAAACTGCGATCCCGCCAAGACCGGCGATGCCTTCAAGGCCGACCGCATTCCCTCATGCGTCAGCCCGGTCATGGAGCCGCTGCCGGCGACCGGCACGTACATGTCGACACGCACGAGCGGCGCCAAGATCGGCCTCGCCGAGGGACCGCTGATGGTCATCGACGCGCTGAAGCTGCCGGCCGACAAGCGCGATCCTCTGGTGGAGTCGATCTTCGAGGAGAATCCGAAGGCTCTCGCGAAGATGTCGTCGGGCCATCAAACCGTCGCCAAGGAAATGGCGCCGCGCTTCACACCGCTGCAGGGCTACTACAAGAATGCCGCTGCGGGCGGATGGCGGCGCGCGCAGACGCTGGTGGCGAGCACAGCTTTCCGGTCGCAGGTTCCCGAGAACTACTCGCCGACCTCCTACCTCATCAATACCCTGCTGCCGCGCACGAACCGCAACCGCACCATGGACTACGTGGCGACCGTCATGTTCGAGTAAGGTGCGCCGCGCGCCGGCACCCTGTCGGCGCGCGTTCTCCAAACTACCTCTGATTGGGAACTTCCCATGCCGGTGCGCCCCTATGTGAGCCGTCGTGCCCTGCTGCTCGGCGGCGCTGCCGTGGTCGCGGGGCCGTTCGCCGTCCTGCGTGCCGGCGACAGCAGCACGATCCCGATCGGCGACATGCACGCCCATCTCTTTTTCGGGATCAGCCGTCAGCCGGCATCCGTTCGGCCGCTCGGCAAACTCATGGGCGATGGCAATGCAACGCTCGTCTCCTGGTCGCTCGTCGGCGATCAGCCCTGGATCCGCCCGTCGCCGCAGGGGCTGCGCCAGAAGGGTGCGCCGACGCCCGGCGCCGCGACGAAGTGGTTCAAGGAAGAACTCGCGCGCGCGCGCAAGCACGCCGAGCAGCAGAAGATCAAGATTGCCACCACACCCGCGGACCTCGATCGCGCGCTCAACGGCGAGGCGCATGTCGTGCTCTCCGTCGAAGGCGCGAGCTTCCTCGACGACGGCATCGAGGGGCTCAAGATGGCGCACGAACTCGGCGTGCGGCACATCCAGCTTGTGCATTTCGTGCGCAATGAGGTCGGCGACTTCCAGACCGAGCCACCGAAGCACGGCGGGCTCACTGACTTCGGCCGCAAAGTCGTCGAGGAGTGCAACCGCCTCGGCATCCTGGTCGATCTCGCGCACTGCACGCGCGCTGCGGTCGATCATGCACTTACGGTCGCGAAGGCGCCACTCGTGTGGTCGCACAGCTCCGTGACGAAGCGCACGCGCGGCGCGGCGATCAAGATCCAGTGGATGTCGCGCCAGCTCGACTTCGATCAGGCCAAAACGATCGCCGAAAGGGGCGGCGTCGTCGGCCTCTGGGGCCTGCGCTCGGATGTCGGGGCGACCGTCGAGGCCTATGGCGATCGGCTGATCGAGATGGCCGGCTGGCTCGGCGATGATCACGTTGGCTTCGGCACGGACATGAATGCGCTCGGGAACTCGCCCGTATCGAGCTACGGGGACCTGCGCCGGGTCGTGCGGCATCTCGAGCGCAAGCTCGCGGCCGATCGCGTGAAGAAGATCGCGATCGGCAACTACGCTCGCGTGTTGCGGCAGGTCATGGAGCAGGCCAAGGCCTGACATATGGCGCTTGCACCTGGCGGGCGCGCAAGTAAGCTCGCCGCTCGATGAGAATGCGCACGCTGCGGAACGAGGAGAAAACGTCATGGCCACGGAAATCGAGGCGATCGAGGGCGTAATCTGGACTTATCTCGACGGGCTCTACGAGGGTGATACGGCAAAGCTCGGCAAGGCTTTTCACGAGGGCAGCCACCTCTATTCCATGCATGAGGGTGGCGTATCGGATCTGCCCCGCGATAAGTGGTTCGACATGGTCGACAGCCGGCCTTCCGCGAAATCGAAGAACCTGAAGCGTACGGACCGGATTGTCTCGATCGATATGGCGGGACCCGAGACGGCTTTCGTGAAGCTCGAGTGCTCCATTCATCCGCGCTACTTCACGGACTACCTCACGCTCCTCAAGCTCAACGGCGGCTGGCGGGTTGTCTCGAAGACGTTCCGTACGGACGTCCGCGAGTAGACGCGAGCGCATCCCACGAGCGCTCAGCCTGTCCTCTTGGTGCCCGACGTCAGGAGGACGGGACAGGGAATTCTGCCGCTGTACTGTTCGATGGCCTTGGCGCCCGCGTCCATCAAATCCGCCTCGATCTTCGCTCGCACTTCCGGCGACTGACGGTCGACGATGTAGATCGCCCGGAGTGCGCACTTGCGCAGGAATGCTAGAACGTCACTTGGCGATTTAGCAGCGAAGTAGCAGGGAACTTCTTGCACACGCGTATCGTCGAACGTCGCCGCGTCCATCAATGCTGCGCAGACCATCGGGTCGCTCAGCATGTATTGGCTTGGGCCCGTCGGGAGTCCGACCGTGGGATTGGCGTGCTTGAGAACGATGTCGCCGATCATGCCGAAGAACTTGTTCTTGGCGGGACCGCACCAGACCGTGAATGCGTGGCGGCCATCGGGGCGCAGAACGCGGTAGGCTTCTGCAAGCGCCTTGCCCGGTCGGGGAAAATGCAGCATTCCAAATGCGCACACGACGGCGTCGAAGCTCGCATCAGCGTACCGTAGGCTCTCGGCGTCGCCTTGCTCGATGGTGAGCGTCGGAAAGCGGAGGCGCGCATCGGCAATCATGTCGGGTGAGAAATCAACCCCAATGGGCTTGGCGCCGCGGTGCTGAGCCGCCGCGGCGACATATCCAGGCCCGGTTGCAACATCGAGCACCTCAACGCCCGGCCGGATTTCTATCGCATCCATAATCGCATCGACGGCCTGGCGGGTCATCTGTCCGGCGAGCGTGTCGTAATGTTCCGACAGCTTAACCCACGCGTCCGTCTCGAAATTTGCAAATGCCTTATAGTCGGCCTCGTTAATCGTCATGGACGGCGACTCCCGCGAAGAAAAAGATCTCCATCGAAGCTAAATCACCAATAATCCTGCATCTTTTAGCGTAATTGGGCAATCGAATGCCGTTAACCCTGCGGCAATCACGCTTCCAAAGACTGCCGAACTGGCGCGGGATTTGCGTGCAAACCATGGTAATCGAACGTGAATTGAATGATTGGCCGCCTTGCCTGTAGCTCATCTACAACAAGGCTCAGCCGATTCGCGGGGACAAAAACCGTATGTGCGGCATCGTTGGAATACTTGGCGAAAGGCCCGTTGCTAATGAACTCGTCGACGCGCTGCGTCGGCTCGAATATCGCGGCTATGATTCGGCTGGTGTCGCGACCGTGGAGAATGGCCACCTCGACCGGCGGCGGGCCGAAGGCAAGCTGCGCAATCTCGCCGAGCGCCTTTCGCGCCAGCCGCTGAAGGGCCGCGCCGGCATTGGCCATACGCGCTGGGCGACACACGGTGCGCCGAACGAGCAGAACGCCCACCCGCACATGACCGACAAGGTGTCGGTCGTCCACAACGGCATCATCGAGAACTTCCGCGAGATCAAGGAAGCCCTGGCGCGCGATGGCGCGAAGTTCAGCTCCGAGACCGACACCGAGGTCGTTGCTCACCTCATCACCGCGGAAATGCGTCGCGGCGCCGATCCGATCACAGCCACTGGTATCGCGCTGAAGCAGCTTCGCGGCGCATTCGCGCTCGCCATCATCTTCGCGGGCCACGACGATCTCATGATCGGCGCGCGCGAGGGCAGTCCGCTCGCGGTCGGTCACGGCGAGGGCGAGATGTACCTCGGCTCGGATGCCATCGCGCTCGCGCCTTTCACAGATCGGATCACGTATCTGGAAGAAGGCGACTGGGTCATCCTTCACCGCGACGGCGCGGAGTTCCGCGACCGCCATGGCCGCAAGGTCGAGCGCAAGTCGATCACCTCGGCGGCCTCGGGCTTCCTGGTCGACAAGGGCAATCACAAGCACTTCATGCTCAAGGAAATCCATGAGCAGCCGGAAGTGATCTCGCACACGCTCACGAACTACATCGATCTGGTTGCCAGCAAAGTGTCGTTCCCCGACCTCGGCATCGATCTCGCTAAGATCCCGCGCGTGACGATCTCGGCCTGCGGCACGGCCTATCTCGCGGGCCTCACCGCCAAGTACTGGCTCGAGCGCTATGCGCGCGTGCCCGTCGAGATCGATGTGGCTTCGGAAATGCGTTATCGCGAGGCGCCGATGCCGGCGGGTGGCGTTGCGCTCTTCATTTCGCAGTCGGGCGAGACGGCCGATACGCTAGCGACGCTGCGCTACTGCAAGGCACAGGGTCAGCGCATTCTCTCGGTCGTCAACGTGCGCACCTCGACGATCGCGCGTGAGAGCGATGCCGTGCTCCCGACGCTCGCAGGGCCGGAAATCGGCGTTGCCTCGACCAAGGCATTCACGTGTCAGCTTGCGACGCTCGCCTGTTTCGCGCTGGCGATCGGTCGCGCGCGCGGCACGATCACGCCGGAGAAGGAGCGCGAGCTCATTCAGGCCCTGACGGAGGTGCCGCGCCATATGGTCGGCCTCCTGCGCGAAGAGCAACCCTACGAGGATCTGGCGCACTGGCTGTCGAAGGCGCGTGACGTGCTCTATCTCGGTCGTGGCACGGCATTCCCGATCGCCATGGAAGGCGCACTGAAGCTCAAGGAGATCTCCTATATCCACGCCGAGGGTTATGCCGCCGGCGAGATGAAGCACGGGCCGATCGCGCTCATCGACGAGAACGTCCCGGTGGTCGTCGTGGCGCCAGACGACGATCTCTTCGAGAAGACCGTCTCGAACATGCAGGAAGTGGCAGCCCGCGGCGGCCAGATCGTCCTGGTGTCAGATGCAACTTCGGAGAAGGTCGGCTGCCGCGTGGCGACGCATCTGAGCGTGCCGAGCGTACATCCGTTCGTTGCGCCGCTGGTCTATGCCCTTCCCATGCAGCTCATCGCCTATCACACGGCGACTTTCATGGGCACGGATGTCGATCAGCCGCGCAACCTCGCCAAATCCGTCACGGTGGAATAAGCTTGGACAGCGGGGAAAAGGTCACGCCATACAATTGCCGGGGAAATAGATTTGTCTTAACTGAACAAAAGATGCGCGAATCGGACCGGTACGAGGGGGTCCCGGAGAACCGCTATGAGCCCGAGCCTGAACAGGATCGCGCTGTCGTTGGCAGTCACGGCATTATTTGTCGCCGGGGGGACTGGCGGCGCTGAAGCCCAGCGGGTGCCGTCGAAGGCACCTGCGGCCAAGGCGGCACCGGCCACCAATGATACCGATCGCGCGCTGGATGGCGCCGCCAAGGCACTCGAATCCGGCAACGCCGATGCCGCGATGACCGCGCTCGACGGCGTTCTTTCCGGCGGCGGTCTTTCCAATCCACACATGGCACGCGCGCTCTATCTGCGCGGCCTTGCCCATCGCGCGAAGGGGCGCCAAGCCCAGGCCATTGCCGACTTCACGAGCGCCGTCTGGCTGAAGGATGGTCTCAACGAGAAGGATCGCACCGCAGCGCTCAATGCGCGGAGCGAGACCTCGCGCGAGGTCGGCGTAGCAGCCCCTGGCGCACAACCGGACGCCGCGGGCTCGGGATCTTCTCAGCGCACACGCGTCGCATCTGCACCGCGGACTTCTGACGACTATCCTTCCGACACAGGCTCGTCTTCTTCTGGCTCGTTCGGATTGCAGGGCCTCGCTTCGTTGTTTTCTTCGTCACCGTCGCCTGCACCGCCACCGCCACCGCCGCCCGCTCGGGAAGCGAGCCCGTCGCCGGCTGCTGGCCCCGCAACATCGAGTTGGCAGAGTTCGACAACTGTTGAATCGAAGGAGCGTCGACGCGCCCCCGCGGAGCAGCAGGTGGCCGCTGTCTCCGATGCCGCGCCGCCGCCACCCTCGGCTTCGCCCTCACCACCGCCAGCGCCAGCGAACCGCCCAGCCGCTGATGCGCCGAAATCAGGCGGCGGCCTTGGTTCGTTCTTCACGGGACTTTTCACGGGCGGATCGGGCGTCACATCTGCACCGCAGAACGATGCGGGCGGAAGTTCGCAGTGGCGGCCGCGTACGGATCGCGCACCCGCAGCACCTGAGACTCCTGTAGAAGCAAGGGCGAAGGCGGCCGCAGAGACCAGGACGGCCAAGGTGGCCCCACCCAAGTCAGCCAAAGATTCGGCGCCCATCTCCACGAGCGCAGTCGCGAACGGTTCTTACCGGCTCCAGATTGCGACAGTGCGCAGCCGCAAGGAAGCCGATGCTCTCGCCGCAAAAGTCCGCCAGGATCATGCAGGAGTGATCGGCAACCGGCGGATCGAAGTTGACGAGACGGTCTTCGGCGGCATGGGCAAGTTCTATCGCGTGCGGCTCGGCCCCTATGCTGACGTGCGTGAGCCGAAGTCGTTCTGCGAGCAGCTTCGCCCGCAGGGCTATGACTGCCTCGTCGTGACGAACTAGAGCCAGAGCCTCTCGAAACTCTAGACGTCGTGCCCGCCGGTCACGGCATTGTCTCTGCAGTCTGATGGGTGCCGGCAGTCTGGTGGTCTCTCACGCTTCCGGCCGTTAGCGCATTGGCACGTCGCCGCGCGCGGCGGAGCGCCATCCGCTCTTGGCGCCGGTCTATCTTGCGCACGATGCCGCGCCGTACCTTTCTGAGCGTCGACGTGCCGGCGGTGAGATATCCGAACGTCCAGCGCTTCAGTTGGAGCATCCACAAAGGGTCGTACAGGAGACTGTGCAGAGGAAGCCCGGCTGCGCGGCCCCATGTGCGATCGAATTCATCTGGCTCAAAGACCTCGAGATCGCTGAAGTCGGACGGTCCCTCGTCGGGGCACCGCTGCTGCGTCTCTTCGAAGTCGATGATCTTGATCTGGTGGTTGCGTTGGATGATCAGATTGTGGGGTCGGAAATCGACGAGGGCGTATCCATGATCGAACATGGACTTCGCGGCCAGAAAGGCCTTGCGCAGCGCCGGCACGGGAATGGGTAGCTCGAGACGTCCACCGAGGCGCGTGCGCATATCGGTGTAGTAGGGCATCACGACGTAGTTCTCGCCATACTCCAGGACTTCGGGCACGACGTCGGGATATATCCGACTGAGGGCCGTAAGAGCACTGAGTTCACGCTGGAAGAACGCTTCCTTTTCGGGGCGAAAGCGCTTGCGCACGGCCAAGCTGCCGTCTTCGCGGCGGATGATCTCCACAATGGCGCGGCGGCCGTTCCGATCGAGGCGGCGCACGACCTCGCCAGGTAGCTCGACCGAGGCCAACAGCCGCTTCGCGGTGTCGAAGATTTCTTCGCGCGCGTCAGGAAAGAGCAGGTCTATGTGGCTCGCGGCCTCCGCGGCATTGTCCGAGGAATGCACTACGTTGCACTTATCCGGCACGGGGAGCGCCTCGTTCGCCCAGTTCCGGATGCGGTCCTTGGAGACGAAGACGCGCTCATTGTCTGCGCGCGGGTGATGCTCGCCGAGGCGTTTGCCGGGCGTCGCCGGAAAGACGTCCAGTGCGGCAATGGCCACTGCCGGCCGGCCTCCTGACGTCGCCCAGGGGCCACGTCCCCAGTTCCCGCCGCGAATCTCATGCTCGCAGCGCGCCTGATGCGCGCCGGAGAGCACATTGACGGCGAGGATATTGAACCCATCCTCGCGAAGTAGGTCGCAGATGGCGTCGATGGCGTCTGCTCGGTCGATGGCGCGCTCGCGCAAGATGAAGACGGCAAGTCCATTAACGGTCGGGAGCGCGCGCCGGTCCGCAAGCACAAGCGATTGGATCCATGGATCGCGAGGCAGTACGCGCTCCATGAAATCGATGGGAGGCCGCCAGCCTGCGCGCGCAAGCTCGTCGTCGAGCGCGTTCATCTCGATCTCGACCGCCATCCCTGCCGCATCGGCAAGCCGGCGCAGGATCGCCTCGTAGTCGTGCTCGGGTCCCGGTTCCCGCTGCAGGCCTTGTGTCGAAACCGGCAGGCCGGATCGCAGGCCTTTGTGATAGAGCGCGTGGAAGGCCAGGCTGTAGAAGTAGTCGCGATCCGAGGGGACCATGGCGCCTGAAGGATGGCGCACGGCGCGCTCCAGAATTCCCTGCGCGAGATGCGGCGGATAGTACGCAATCCCCTGATAGCTGCTGCCCGGAAGTCCGGAGACGCTATAGACGTCACAGCGGATCAGGCCTTTGCTGCCGAGTATTTTTGCGGCCAAGGGGCGCGGCCTGAGCACGGCCCTGAGCTTCTCAACGTCCTCGTTGTGGACGAGAATATCAATGTCCTCACCGGGCTCGAGCCGAGGCAGGTCGTCGAACCATCGCAGCACCACATAGCGGCAGCGGGACGCGTCGAGATCCCGGAGAAAATCCCCGGGCGTTCTTCCTCGTTCGAGAAAGCGGCGAGGCGAGCGTCGGGCGGACTTCCCCATCGGAATTTTCTATCTGTGCGAGCTGTAAGGCGATCGTCACGGAACTATCATACAACTGTCACATAGCGACACGAATGGGGCGCGTCACCAAGAACTTACGATCAATCCGGAAGGATCGTCGGGATCGTAGCAGCGACGCCTCGGATGGCTCCAACGGCGTGCGTGCTTGACGAGATGCGGCCGGGAGCGCCACAGCAAAAGCGCTTGTTGGTGCGGAACGCAGGATCGAGCAGACCCCGCCGCTCAGCGCTGGAGGCGCGCGGCCTGTGGGCAGAGATCGAAAGCGCGGATCAGCGCCGACTCGCGATTCGGGAAGGCATCGCCGAGGCGCGCGCCGCCGACCGCGTGTGTTTCGATGAAGTTCGCGGCGAGTTCCTCTTCCTGTCCGTCCAGCACTTGCAGTGCCGTCAGGTGCAACTCCTCGCCGACGATGGTCTGAATGAGCACGTTGCGGCTGCCGCCATAGCTCGCCGTCCACACCTTGCACGCTCGCGGACGCTCGGCGGGCACAGGCGCCTGCGCGAGTGGACGAGCTGCTGCTGGCTGGGCCAAGGTTTGCGGGCGGGCCTGTGGCGAGGATGCCGCGGCCGCTGTGCGGACATTGGCGGCGCGCACGGGCTCGTCGTCGTCGTTCACGACGAGAGTTTCGTCAGCGGGAAGTGCGCGGCCGCGTGGCATAGAGCGTGCCGGTCTGGAAGTCTGCGCAGAGGGCGGAGCCGGCGGATCGCCTTGTGCCTGCCGTGTAGGTGCGGTGCGAGTATTGGTTGCGACCTGCATTTCCCGTTCGCCATCGCAGAATTGCTCGCGGAAGCGATCGGCGACGGACGCGATTGTGTGTCCATACTTGCGGTCAATCGCCCAGCGGCCGGCGAGATCACGCCATGTGACGGGACGCTTCAGCGCGCGGGACAGCTCGACCACCTTGCTCTGCACCTCGCGCGTGCGCGGCGCCACCGGGCGCTCGACGATCTCGCCCGAGTAGGCGACAAGATGCTGGATCTGCGCGAGCACGCCCGTTGAGACATCGGGATAGCGATCGCCGGGCGCGCCGCCGCCGGTCGCGCCGATACCGGCAAAGTTGTTCTGGCTCGGCTTCACGTCCCCCCACTTGCCGCCGGGTGCGCGGTACGTGAGGAAGTTCGTCTCGATCAGCATCTGATAGAAGGCATAGTCCCAACGCACGCGGTAGCGCTCGCCATGGGCCTTGTAGTAGCGGGCAATCGTCTTGAACTGCGGTGAGAGCCTCTGATTGCGCTGCTCGAGGTAGCGCATGAGGCGCTCAGGCGTCACGCACGCGGGAACGCTATTGCGCTCGTGCGTCCGAATTTCCGGCAGCGCCGCGGCGGGCGCAGCAGCACCGGCTGCAACGGCAAGAGTGACCGGCAGGCCAAGCAGCATGGCGAGCCATGTCTTGCGCCCTGGCGAAGAGTGCGTGCGCGCGCACATTTTGATGCTAGCCCCCGTCATTCCATCACTTGAACGGTTGCGCGGCTTCTGACGTCCGCTCCCCCACCAACCGCTCCCTCGATGCCGCGGCCTTAGATCTCAACCCTCAGGGCAGAGCTCGAAGGCCTTCTCCAGCGCCTGAATCTGACTCGTGAATGTGCTCTCGATTTGGCCGCCCTTGGCATAAGCGGCGATGTAGGCGGCGGCCTCGCGCTTCTCGGCGCCCTCGTTCACGTCGAGAACCGTGTAGCTCACGCCTTCCGCTGATGGCGCCTTGATCAGGATGGCCTTGGTGCCGCCGTAGCTCGCCGTCCACACGCGGCAGGCTGACTTGGCTGCCTGAGCAGGTGGTGCGGGTGGTGGCGGTGGCTGCGTCATGCTCTTCAACATGCTGCCGACCGTGGACGCTGCCTGCATGAGCGGCGAGAGCGCCGTTGTGGCCTCGCTCGGCTGAGTTGCCGGAGGTGTCATCGGGTTGGTGCGGGCGCCGGCGCCAATGGAGGCCGTCTCGATCGGTGGGTTCGTTGCGGCTGGAGCCTCGCCTTCATTGGCGAGCGCGCCGAGACCGGCACCACCAAGGCTGCTCCGGCGAGTTTCGCCGCGTGCGTGCGCTTCCTCGACGGCGCGCTGAGCGATCTCGCGGCCAGGTGTCGTGGGTCGCAAAGTTGTGCGCTGAGAAGAGGATGCGGGCTCGTCCGCCTGTGCCACTACCGGCGCTGCAGAAGTGCCGTTGGGCTTGCCTGGCCGCGCTTCGGCGAGCATCTCGGGTGCGGGATCGGGCGTGTTGCAGAAGTGCTCGGCGAAAATCTCGGCGTGCTTGGCAATCATCCCGCTGTACGCTTTGGTGTTCGCCCACTTCTCGGCGAGATCGGCGTAGGTCATCGGGCCTTTGATGCCGGCGCGCCAGTCGTCGAGCACCTTCCACTCGATGACCTTCTGCGTGCGCTCGGCGACTGGGGCTTCGATCCGCTCGCCGGTATACATGAGCACGTGCTGCAGATGCGCGAGCACGCCCGTCGAGACATCGGGGAACGACTCGCCCGGCACGCCACGCCCGGTGGAGCCGAGGCCGGCAAAATTGTTCTGCTTTGGTGCGACGTTGCCGCGCCGGCCCTTTTCACGCTCGAACGTGAGATAGCCTGTCTCAATCACCATCTGGAAGAAAGCATAGTCCCAGCGCATGCCGAGCGCTTCGCCATGGCGCATGTACTCGATCGCGATTTTCTCGTGCTCGGCACCGAGCCGCGGATTGCGGTCCTTAATGAAGGCCATCAGGCGGCCGGGCGTCACGCACTCCGGCACCGCATTCGACGGCGTGATCTTGATGGGAGGAAGGCTCTCTGCGGCAAGGCCTGTGCCCGGCAGGAGCAGCATAGTGGCGAGAACGCCAACAGACGCACGAAACGACATTTGACACCCAACTCAGCTACGCGACCGACACAACCGGTTACGCGACGCAACACCCCCGACACTACGCCCTAAGATTTCCCGTTAATCTTAATAGGCGCTGAGTTAATGGAGCGTTACCCGAAGGCTCACGCTGACCATTTCAGGATGATTGTCGGAGGTTTGCGGCGCGAGTTGGGGCAGCCAGGGCCGGAATTGTGGCGGCGGTGGCGAAGTCTGGCGGCTGCCAGATTAAACATTGAGCAAAATGACTACCCCGACGACAACCAGCGCAATGCCGAGGCCTTCGCGCGAGGCAAGGCCTTGCTTGAACATGCTGCGGGCAACGATCTGAGCGAAAAAGATCTCGACGAGCGCCAGCGTGCGGACCTTGGCGGCGCTTTCGAGCGCGAAGGCGAGGAACCACATCTGAGAGGCGAACGCGCCCATGAAGCCCGCGAACACGGAAGGCCGCCAGGCGCGGAAGATCGCCATGAGCCGGTCCCGCTCGAAGATCCCAAGGTATGCAGTCAGCACGAACGTCTGCATGATGAGGCCGACGGCGAGCGTGGTTGTTGCCGCGACGACAAAATTCGGATGCCCGAGCGTGAGGATGCCGCCGCGGTAGCCGATGGCGGAGATGCCGAACACGGCACCAGCCGCCAGTCCGAGGAGCGCCGGTTGCCAGCCACCGTCCGCAACCGCGGCGGCCTGATCCTTCGGCCAGGACATGATCAGCACGCCGGCACAGGCAATGAGGATTGCAAAGAGAAGGGGCACGCTCAGCGCGTCACCGAGGAAAACGAGGCCGAACAGCGCGACGTGCACCGGTTCGATCTTGATCAGCGCCGTCGTCACAACGAACGACTTCTGCTTGAGGGCGGCGAGGAGCATGGCCGTTGCCGCGATCTGCGCGCCCGCCCCGAGGATCGTCCAGAGGATCATCCGGCTATTGAGGGCTGGGAACGAGTAGCCGGTTGCTGTCAGCACGACAGTGAGAAAGAGGAGCGCGAAGGGCAGCCCGAACAGGAAGCGCACGTGCGTCGCACCGACCGTCCCGAGCGTCGCCGTCAGCTCCTTCTGCATGGCATTGCGGAGCGTCTGGCCAAACGCCGCCACCACGGTGAAAACCGCCCATAGCCCGATCGACACCGCTGCCTCGCTTTAGATTTTCCGCCCTTGCCCGTGGGAAGAGAACGCAGTCACTGTTGGTCCGCCATGGCTCGGGCTGCCACGCGAATTGCCGCATCGGTCAGGGTTGTCAGCCTAATGTCCCGCCACCCCACCAATAGGCGGCGACAATAGCAGCGCGGGATTGAGACGCCAGCCGCGGCGATGCAGGGCAGGTAGATCAGCCGCGCGAGCAAATTGAGAGGTTTTTGGCCCGGGTTAGCCCTCTAGGCGCCAGGACCTGTCCGCCATGCGGCAGGCAATCCCCTCGGTGCGCGCCGACGCCGGGCCGGCGCTGAGGGTCATGATGATGTGGCGGCAGACGCGGCCTTCGGCGTCCTTGAAGGAGGTCGTGGGATTGATGATGCCGGATATGCGGCCATTGCGGCCGTGCCAGATATAAGATGTGCCGTCGCCAATCTCGCTGAGAGCGAGGTGGACGGCCTCGAGGGCGGCGATCTCGTCGCCAGTGTCGAGGCGCAGGCCGGGCTTCATCGGGGTGGCATCGGCAAACTTAGGCCGCGGCCAGGGTCTTGCGTTCTCGCTGTCGGGGCAGGAGCAGGTCGCCGCGTCCGGCTGTTTGGGCGCTGCCTTGTCCGTCGCGTGGACGAGAGCAGGTGCAACGATCAGAAAGGTCCCGAGCAGGATGCTGGACAAGAACGCCAGCGCAATCGCCAGCGGGCCGGGGAATGGACGCATGATACGAAACTCGACTAGAGGTTACGCAGGCGATCCGTGACAACGGAACAGACGGTGACACCTTGGCGTGTCTTGGTTAAGGCGGCGTTGACGCACGTGTCACACGTGCTGTGGAAAATTTGCTCGCAAAGCGAGCGGCGGAAAATTTGCCCGCAGAGCGGGCGGGATGGACTGAGCCATGTCGGGACCTGATGAGCATAAGTCGGCGGCGGCCGGAGGCTTCACGGCGGCGGACGAGCCGTTCGCGCTCTTCGCGCGATGGCTTGCCGATGCAGAGACCAGCGAGCCGAACGATCCCAACGCTATGGCACTCGCGACCGTCGATGCCGACGGTCTGCCAAACGTCCGCATGGTGCTGCTCAAGGGCGTGGATGGCGCCGATGCAACTCCACGTGGCTTCGTCTTCTATACGAACCTCGAAAGCGCCAAGGGCCGCGAGCTCATCGCGGCGCAAAAGGCAGCGCTCTGCTTTCACTGGAAGAGTCTGAGGCGCCAGGTGCGGGTGCGCGGTCTCGTGTCGTCGGTCAGTGGAATGGAAGCCGATGCCTACTTCGCGTCGCGGGCGCGGGGCAGCCGGCTCGGTGCGTGGGCAAGCGCCCAGTCACGCCCGCTTGAGAGCCGTTTCGCACTCGAGAAGGCCGTCGCTGCGGTCACGGCGCGCTATCCGATCGGTGAGATCCCGCGACCGCCGCACTGGTCGGGTTTCCGGATCACGCCGCTCGAGATCGAGTTCTGGCACGACCGGCCCTTCCGCCTGCACGACCGTCTGGTGTTTCGGCGTGGCGATGCCGCGGTGCCGTGGGGAACGCAGCGGCTTTATCCCTGAAGCAAGGGAGTCCCTTCTCCCCGTGCTTACGGGGCGAAGGTTAGGATGAGGTGCGGCGGCATACGCTGACGTCGCGCAAGTTCCTGCCCCTCACCCCGACCCCCATTGAAGACCATGGGGAGAGCGGGAAGAGCTTAGTATCTCAGCTTGAGCTTCGAGCGGAATGGCCCGATGATGTCCGAGAAGTCATCGGTCCATGGCCTGAGGCCGCGTGGATCGAGATCGATGTTGGTCTCGAGCTTGCGGAAGGGCTCGAGTGCCTCATCGCTCTTCCCGACGACGACAACGGTCGAACTCGTCTCGGCATAGCTGCCGTCCGCTGCATCGTCCGACACGATCACGGCCTTGGCGCCATTCACGAGCGGCAAGGTCGCAGCGACGACGCCATCGAGATCGAGATAGCGGTTGGAGACGTGTAGCACGAACACGCCGGTCGGCTTGATCTTCGCGAGGAAGAGGCTCAGCGCCTCGGCCGTCATCAAGTGCACAGGCACGGCATCCGACGAGAAAGCATCAACGATGATGACATCGAAGCTGTTGTCAGGTTCCTTGCTCATGGTGAGGCGGGCATCACCGAGCACGATGTCGGCCTTGGGTTGGCAGCGCGAGAGGAACGAGAAGTTATCGGGGTTCGTGGCGATCGAGACCATGAGCGGATCGATCTCGAAGAAGCGCCACTGTTCGCCGGGCTTCGAGAGACAAGAGAGCGAGCCGGCACCGAGGCCGATCACGCCGTAGCGCCCGAGGCCCTGCGGACTACCTTCGGGTGCGGTCTTCGCGAGCGCCTCGCCGATGATGCGCACGGACTGCGCCATCGGGCTCTTCGGGTAATAGTACGTTCCGGGGACAGGCCGCTCGTTGATCTCCTCGCCCTTGTCGTCGCGCACGCGCTGGGCACCGTGCAGCGTCGTGCCGTGCATAAGGATATTGAAATCTCCCGCCGAGCCGACGCGATAGACGCCGAAGTAGCTGCGCTGGGCGTCACCGCGCTTTACGCCTGAGGGATAGACGACGATGGCCGCGAACATCATGAGGGCCATCACGAGCTGGCGTGGCGGCCATTTCCAGAACAACAGCACGCCGACGCCGAAGAGAGCGGCGATGGCTGCCGTCATTCCATATTCGCCATAGCTCAGGTCGAACGTCGTCGCCATCCACGGAATCCAGATCAGCGCCAGGATGCCCGTGGCGATCAGCAGCCACATGACGAGCAACTCGTCGCGATCCTTGAACGAGATCGAGAGCGCACCCGGCCGGCAGGCCATGGAGAGAGCGAGCAGCAGCGGATACTCGAAGACCTCCGAGAAGATCTTCGGCGCGATCAATGCCGCGAAGAGGCCGCCGAGCACGCCGCCGAGTGACATCCAGAGATAGAACTCCGTGAGATAAGCGGCGCTCGGACGCGCTTCGTAGAGCGTGCGGTGCGCAACCATGGCGGACGTGAAAAAGACGGCCACGCCGGCGCCGGCGGTGAGGAACCAGCCTTCCTTGACCGTTTGTGAGAGGACAAGCAGTGCGAAGATTACCGAAGCCAGATGCGCCGCGAGCAGGACCGGCATCGGGATCAACGAGCGCTCGCGAAAGACGAGCACGAACGTCAGCAGATAGAGCGCGAGCGGTAGCACCCAGATGAGCGGCGCCGACGCGACGTCGGTCGACACGTGCGTCGTGAAAGCCGTGAGAAGCGCCGAAGGGATGAGCGCAAGGCCGACCCAGGCAAGCCGCGCGGGCCATGTCGGCTCCGGACCGGCGTCGGCACTGGATGCTTCCGCAGCCGCCGTGGACGGAGCTGCGCGCACTACGACATAGGATACCGCCAGCAGCGCGACCAGCACGCCGAAGCCGATCGTCCAGATGCCACTCAGCGCCTTGAGGCCGAATGCCGGCTCGAGCAGGAGAGGATAGCTCAACAGCGCGATGAGACTGCCGAGGTTGCTCGCGGCATAGAGGAAGTAAGGGTCACGTCCGTGCGGATGACCGGTCGCCGCGAACCACGCCTGCAGCAGGGGTGCATTCGCCGCGACCGCGAAGAACGGGAGACCGACGGTAACCGTGAAGAGCCCGAGCTGCCAGAAGTATGGCTCGCCGGTCGGCGGCTCCGACCATCCTGCGGGAAGGCCGATCGGCAGCACGACGAACGCGAGCAGGCACACCGCGAGGTGAATGAAGCCGCTCGCTCGCGCGCCAATCAGACGAATGACGAGATGCGCGTAGCAGTAGCCCGCGAGCAGCGCGCCCTGGAAGAAGCAGAGCGCCACCGCCCATACGGATGGCGAGCCGCCGAGAACGGGCAGCACCATCTTCGCGAACATCGGCTGGATCGAGAACAGCAACAACGCCGAGACGAACGTCGTCAGTGTGAAGAGCCAAAGCGTTCCCGGTCCGCCCGGAGCAGCTGAGGCTGCAAGGCTCGGCGCGGGTGCTGTCGCCGGCTCTTCGGCGATCTCGGGACCGCCGCCTTGCGCGCCCTTATCCTGCATTGTCGCTCGCTCCAACATGACCGCGGCGCGACCGGACCCGGTTGGTCCGTTCCGCGCCGCCCTTCTCGTGCTTCACATAGATGGCTTTCGTCAGGCCGTCACGGCCTCACCGACCTTCGGGACCTTGACATTATGTCCCGCCATGGCCTCGACGAACTTAGAGGCATCGGGGTCGAGCATCCCCGGGAACGTGCCGTAGTGGCACGGCAGGATCGTCTTGAACGAAAAGAACTTCTTGCACGCGAAGGCCGCTCGCTTAGCCCCCATGGTGAAGCGATCGCCGATCGGCACGATGCCGATATCGGGCTTGTGGAACTCCGCGATCAGGCTCATGCCGCCGAACATCTCCGTATCGCCCATGTGATAGAGGGTCTTGCCCTCCTTGGCGGTCACGACGATGCCGTTCGGATTGCCGAGATAGACGCCGCCGCTCGAGGAGGAATGCAGCGCATCGACGAGCGTCAGCTCGAAATCGTCCACCGCGACCGTGCCGCCCGTATTCATGGGTTGAAGTTTCTCGGCGCCTTTCGAGGCCACGTGCATGGCCAGCTCGTAGTTGGCAAAGAGGGCCGCGCCATTGCGCTTGCAGATCTCACCGGCATCGCCGATGTGGTCGTCATGGCCATGCGAGAGCGCGACATGCGTGACGCCGTCGACGGCTGTCTCCCAGGCGATACCCGATTTCTCGAATGTCGGATTGCCCTTCAGGAACGGATCGATCAGGAGCACGCTGCTCCCGGTCTCGATGCGGAAGCAGGAATGTCCGAACCAGGTGATCTTCATGGGGGTGCAAACTCCTTTGGGGATCTTCCTAACGGGTGCGGGCCGGCATCGGATCCCGGGCGGGGGCCTGTCGCGCCGCTTGAAGTGAAGGTATAAGGCCCGAATGACGAGCGATAAACCCCCTGCGTCTGACGCTTCCGTGAAGCCCGCGCCGGCGGCGGTGATCCTGGACGTGGAGGCCTTCGCGGGCGTGCTGCCGACCGGCTCGCGCCTCATCGGTGTCGATGTCGGCACGAAGACACTGGGTCTCGCGCTGTCCGATCTCTCGCGCACCATCGCGAGCGGCCTCGAAACCATCCGGCGCACGAAGTTCAAGGCCGATGCGGCGCGCCTCGTCGCCCTCGTGCGCGAGCACAAGGTCGCAGGCCTCGTCATTGGTCTGCCGATCGGCCTCGATGGCTCGACGGGACCACGCGCGCAGGCGTCTCATTCTTTCGCGCGGCTAATCGGGCCGTTGGCCGGCGTGCCCATTCTGATGTGGGACGAGCGCCTGACGACCGCCGAGGCCGAGCGCCTGCTGATTGAGGCCGATGCTTCGCGCAAGCGCCGCGCCGAGGTCATCGACAAGATGGCGGCGACGCTCATTCTTCAAGGGGCACTCGACCGGATGCGCGCGCTTCAGAAGACAGGGTCGTAGCGGGTCATGCCGACGCCGATCCTGATCGCAGGACCGACGGCCTCGGGCAAGTCGGCGCTGGCGCTCGAAATGGCCGAGCGGCACGGCGGCGCGATCATCAATGCCGACTCCATGCAGGTTTATCGCGAGTTGCGCATTCTCACCGCGCGGCCATCACCGGAGGAGGAAGTGCGCGTTCCGCATCGCCTCTTCGGACATGTGGGCGTGAAGGATGCCTACTCCGTCGGGCGGTGGCTGAGCGACGTCGCGGACGCGCTCGCTTGGTGCGCAGGAGCCGGCCGCCGGCCGGTGATCGTCGGAGGCACCGGGCTCTATTTCAAAGCCCTGCTCGAAGGATTGGCACCGGTGCCGCCTGTCGCGCCAGAGGTCCGCGCGCATTGGCGCCGTGAGGCCGGCATTCGTCAGGCGGCCGAGTTGCACGATGTGTTGGCGGTACGCGATCCCGAGATGGCGGCGCGCCTCGATCGGGGGGATACGCAACGCATCGTCCGCGCGCTGGAGGTCATGGAGAGCACGGGCGTGTCGCTTGCCGAATGGCAGCGCCGTCCCGGCGTGCCCCTGGTCCGGGAAGCAGACGCTGAATGCTACGTCATCCGCCGCCCGCGAGAGGAGGTGCGACGCCGCGTGGATGAGAGGTTCGACGCCATGATCGGGGCTGGGGCACTCGACGAGGCGCGCGCGATCGCGGCCTTGGCACTCGACCCCGAGCTGCCCGCGGCTCGGGCGCATGGCCTGCGACCGCTGATCCAGCATCTGAGGGGTGAGATTGATCTCGCCGCCGCGATCGAAGCTGGGAAGCTCGAGACTCGCCAGTATGTGAAGCGGCAGGAGATTTGGGTGCGACGTAATATGATTGCTTGGAAATCTATAGAACAGCAATATTGAAACTATTTTGGCCTATCTAGAGTCACATAACTTGAAATTGCTTGACCGCTACGCGGGTTGAAGTCAAACACGCCGCCATATCCGAAGTTTGGCCAACTGCGCGCGCCGCCCCTCCGGCCGGCTGCAGCGCCACGGCATCGCTTCGCTGCAAGGAGAGGGTATTCCCATGGCACGCACGATGACCGGCGCCGAGATGGTGATCAAGGTCCTGGCCGAACAGGGCGTGGATTTCATTTTCGGCTATCCCGGCGGTGCCGTACTGCCGATCTACGACGAGATCTTCCAGCAGGAGAAGGTCAAGCACGTCCTCGTTCGCCAGGAGGGCGGAGCAGTCCACGCTGCCGAGGGCTACGCGCGCTCGACCGGCAAGGTGGGCGTCGTCCTCGTCACGTCAGGTCCCGGCGCGACGAACGCGGTCACCGGGTTGACCGACGCACTCATGGATTCCATCCCTATCGTCTGCCTCACCGGGCAGGTGCCGACGCACCTGATCGGCAACGATGCCTTCCAGGAATGCGACACCATCGGCATCACGCGCCCCTGCACCAAGCACAACTGGCTGGTCAAGGACGTCAACGATCTCGCGCGCATCCTGCACGAGGCGTTCTACATTGCGAAGAGCGGCCGTCCTGGTCCTGTCGTCGTCGACATTCCGAAGGACGTGCAGTTCGCGACGGGTACCTACGTCTCGTCATCGAACACGGCCATCGCGCACAAGAGCTATCGTCCGAAGCTCAAGGGCGACCAGCCCGCCATCCAGCACGCCGTCGAGCTGATGGCTGCGGCCAAACGGCCTCTGTTCTACACGGGCGGCGGCGTCATCAATTCGGGGCCTAAGGCGAGCCAGCTCCTGCGCGAGCTCGTTCGCCAGACTGGCTTTCCCATCACGTCGACGCTCATGGGCCTCGGCGCGTACCCCGCCTCCGACAAGCAGTGGCTTGGCATGCTCGGCATGCACGGCACATACGAATCCAACATGGCCATGCATGGCTGTGACCTGATGATCAACATCGGCGCGCGGTTCGACGATCGTATCACCGGCCGCACGGACATGTTCTCGCCGGGTAGCCGAAAGATTCACATCGATATCGATCCCTCCTCGATCAACAAGAACATCAAGGTCGACGTGCCCATCGTCGGCGACTGCGCCTACGTGCTCGAGGATATGATCCGTGCCTGGCGTGGGCTCGCGTCATCGCCGGAGAAGAGCGCGCTCAAAGGCTGGTGGAAGCAGATCGACCAGTGGCGCGCGGTCAACAGCCTCAAGTACAAGAAGCTCGATGATGTGATCATGCCGCAGTACGCGCTCGAGCGTCTGCAGGCGCACATCAAGGATCGCGACGCTTACATCTCGACTGAGGTCGGTCAGCACCAGATGTGGGCGGCACAGTTCCTGAAGTTCGACGAGCCGAACCGCTGGCTGACCAGCGGCGGCCTCGGCACCATGGGCTATGGTCTGCCGGCCGCGATCGGTGCACAGATTGCCCATCCGAAGGCGCTGTGCATCGATGTCGCCGGCGATGCCTCGATCCTCATGAACATTCAGGAGATGTCGACGGCCGTGCAGTATCGCCTGCCGGTCAAGGTCTTCATCCTCAACAACCAGTACATGGGCATGGTGCGCCAGTGGCAGCAGCTCCTGCACGGCAACCGCTATTCGGAGAGCTACACCGAGGCACTTCCTGACTTCGTCAAGCTTGCCGAAGCCTATGGCGGCGTCGGCATGCGATGCGATCATCCGGCTGACCTCGATGATGCGATCAAGGCCATGATCGCGGTCAAGGATAAGCCGCTCATCTTCGACTGCCGCGTGGCTGCGCTCGCCAACTGCTTCCCGATGATTCCCTCGGGCAAGGCGCACAATCAGATGCTGCTCGGCGAGGACGTCTCGGCCGAGGAGATCGACAAGGCCATCGGCAAGGAAGGCAAGGTGCTCGTCTGAGCACCCGCCTTCACGGGGACCATCCCATGCACCTCTACGTCGCCAACAAGCTCTATTCCTCCTGGTCGCTCCGGCCGTGGATCCTGATGACCGCTCTCGACATCACGTTCGAGGAAACGGTCATTCCGATGTACTTCCCGGATTCCAAGGCGCGGATGCTGGACGTCTCGCCCACGGGCAAGATGCCCTGCCTCGTCGATGGAGATGTCACGGTTTGGGAAAGCCTCGCGATCATGGAGTATCTCCACGAGCGCTTTCCCGACAAAGGCATCTGGCCTGGCCACACGAAAGCGCGTGCGCATGCTCGTGCTGCGGCGAACGAGATGCACGCCGGTTTCCAGGCGCTGCGCAGCACCTGCCCGATGAATCTCTCCAAGCGCTTCGCGCCGCGTGACCTTGGCTCCGACGTTGCGGACAACGTCCGCCGCCTCGAGGGACTGTGGGCGGATGCGCGGCGCCGCTTCGGTGCGGGCGGGCAGTTCCTCTATGGGAAGTTCACTGCCGCCGACGCAATGTTCGCGCCTGTGGTGACGCGGATCGACACATATCAGGTGCCGGTCTCGTCGGAGACGCGCCGCTACATGGATGCCGTGCTCTCGCATCCCGCGTTCGTGAAATGGCGGACCGAGGCACTGCAGGAGCCCTGGACCATCGACCACTACGAGGAAGGCTGGACGCCCCTCGAGACCTTCCATTCCGGCGCCGCGCGCACGGACCATCCCCGTCACAAAGCCTGAGGGCACCCGCCATGTCGGAAAAAGGCACAGGCTCCGCCTACTTCCTGGAGGAGCGCAAAGACACAACCGAGCGGCATACGTTCTCTATCCTCGTCGACAACGAGCCTGGCGTGCTCGCGCGGATTGCCTCGCTCTTTTCAGGGCGCGGCTACAATATCGAGAGCCTCACCGTCTCCGAGACCGACGAGGAGCGGCGACTCTCGCGCTTCACCGTCGTCACGACGGGAACGCCAATGGTGCTCCAGCAGATCAGAAACCAGCTCGACCGGCTCGTCCCGGTCCACAGTGTGACCGATCTCACGGTCACCGGTCAGCCCATCGAGCGCGAGCTGGCGCTCGTCAAGGTCTCCGGCAAGGGTGAGAAGCGCATCGAGGCACTGCGCCTCGCCGAGATCTTCCGTGCCAGCGTCGTCGATACCTCGACCGAGCACTTCGTGTTCGAGATCACGGGCAAGTCGTCGAAGATCGAGCAGTTCATCACGATCATGCGCGAGCTGGGGCTTGTCGAGGTATCGCGTACAGGCATTGCGGCAATGGCGCGCGGCGCACAGGGCTTGGCCTAGGGTTGTGTCATCGCTGCGCGTGACCGATAGCCATCACGCAGCTCTCCGGTGATAGCCGGTAGGCGTGAGGCCGGTTTCTCGACGAAATGCCGCGGTGAATGAACTCGTCTCGCTGAAGCCCAAGGCGAGAGCAATCTTTGTTATCGAAAGCTGCTCGCGCGTCTCCAGCAGTGCCTTGGCGCGCTCGATGCGGAGCTTCGTATGATACCGGTGCGGAGGAATGCCGAAGGACTGTTTAAAGGCGCGGCAGAAGTGATAGGGACTCAATCGCGCCAGATGCGCGAGCGTCGCGAGTGGGATCTGCTCGCTCAGATGCTCTTCGATGTAGGTGGTGACCGCGCGCTGCTGCCAAGCGGCAAGTCCGCCGCGTAGTGGCGGATCCACACGATCGGGCCGGCTGTCGAGGCGCGCAAGCTCATGCGTCAAGACCGCCACGAGTGCCTCCATGTAGCGACTACTCCCCGGTGAGTGGATCTCGAGAAGATCCTTGAGCTTCGCCACCGTCGCCCACAGCGCCGCGTCCTCGAAGAAGAGCCGCGGTGTCATGGCGAATGTATCCGATCCCGCGAAATCGCTCAGCACGTCGGGGTCGAAATGGAACAGCAGGATATGCAGCGGTGATCGCGGCTCGTGCCACTCATGGTATTCATGGCCCGCAGGTACGAGTGTGAGCTTTTTCGCGAGGTCGCGGCGCGCTGATCGTGGCACGCCTTCGAGGGACGTCTCGCCGATGCGGCGCGTGCCACGTTCATGGGCCACAAGCATGGGACGGCAAGCGCGGAACCGATACTCTACTCTCTCGCTGCCCGTGAACTGCATAAGCTCGATCTGCACGCCATGCCAGCCGGCAGTTCGGCGCTTCATGAAGTCGATCGGTGATACCTGAACGAGGGATCTAGATCTCTGAGGCTCACGCAGGGGGCCGTGCGCTTCTGAGATCCGGTAAGACTCCGCGCTACTCGAGTACTCAGCCAGAGAAGCTGGCGGCGGAGTGCCGACATGCCATGATTGCGAGGGCGCGTCGTCAGCGCACGAGGATGGCGGTGTACTTTCGGGTCGAGACATCCTGAGCACGACACTACCTCGATCTGGTGGCTATGCCTCAGTCATAATCTGGTGAAACGGCTGGCCTTCATTAGACCGACGTTCGCTCTTGCTGCATGTAGGTCTGCGCACACCCATACTTTGGTGTAGGTCCCGAAATCGGATGGCGCATTGGCATGGAGATGCCGCCGTCGCCGATCATGCTACCGTCGTTTGCAGTCTTATCCTCTCGGGGTTTACCCGGAAGAAGCGCATGACAAGCTTGAGCCACGCGCAGCAATAAGTCAGCCCGCAGGGGTGCGCGAGCGGCTAAGCCGCATAAATCACGGACTTATGACAACGACTGATGGTCGCCGAGGCTGATTGCTGCACCCAAATGAGTTTGTGGGGCCGAATGTGTGCGGTTCCGCATCGCCATTCCCATCAGGAGAAGAGAGAGTTCGATCATGTCAACGATCACGACGAAAGACGGCACGCGGATCTACTACAATGATTGGGGCACGGGACAGCCCGTTGTGTTCAGTCACGGATGGCCGTTGAGCGCCGACGCGTTCGAGGACCAGATGTTCTATCTTGCTTCACGAGGCTATCGCGTGATCGCGCACGATCGGCGTGGCCACGGTCGTTCGGATCAGCCGTGGCACGGAAATGACCTCGATACATACGCAGACGATCTCGCAGAGCTCGTGCAGAAGCTCGACCTCAAGGGCGCAGTTCATGTCGGTCATTCCACGGGCGGCGGCGAGGTCGCGCGCTACGTCGGCCGTCACGGCACCTCGCGCGTTGCGAAGGCCGTCCTCATCGGTGCCATCCCTCCTCTCATGCTGAAGACGCCATCCAATCCAAAGGGCACACCGATCGAAGCCTTCAATCAGATCCGCGCCGGCGTCGTTGCCGACCGCTCGCAGTTCTTCAAAGATTTGACATTGCCGTTCTATGGCTACAATCGCCCGGGCGCGAAGGTGTCGGAGGGCGTGCGCGACTCCTTCTGGCTGCAGAGCATGATGGCGGGCTTCCCGGCGTCCTATTTCTGCGTCAAGGCGTTCTCGGAAACGGACACGACCGAGGACCTCAAGAAATTCAACGTGCCGACGCTGTTCCTGCATGGCGACGATGATCAGATCGTGCCGATCGAGGCCGCTGCCATCCCGGCATCGAAGATCGTGAAAGGCTCGACGCTCAAGATCGTCAAGGGCGCGCCGCACGGTATGTGCACGACGCTCAAGGACCTTGTGAATGAGGAGCTGCTGGCTTTCCTGAAGGCCTGATAGCCGACTGTTGCCAAACGCCGGGAGAGAGCCAACTGCTCACTCCCGGCGTTTTTGTACGTGGGCTGTCGAAGGCAAACGGACGGCAGTTCTACCGACGCAGATCGACGATGTACGGAATGCCGTCGCGCATGATCTTCACACGCTCGACAGGCGCGTCGGCTCTGTTGAGATCCGCGATCTGGTTCGCAGACATGATGTTGAGCTGATTGACGCCAGTGATCACGTCGCCAGCCTGTAGGCCCGAAGTCGCAGCGGGTGTACCCGGTTCCATGCCCTTGACCACTACGCCTTGCACCTGGCCGTAAAGTGGCGAGCGCGGTCCGATCTCGTTCACGACGAGACCGCCCAACCCGTGAATGCTCTTGGCGACACTTGCGGTGCGTGGCTCGCCGATCTCGTCGGTGACCGTGAGCTTGACCGTCTTCGGCGTGCCTTTGACCAGAAGCCCGAGCTCGAGCTCCTCGCCGACGGCCGAGCTGCCGAAGTGAGCCATGTAGTCGCTGTTGTTGCGGATGGGCTCGCCATTGATCGTGCTGATGACGCTGCCAGGAACGATGCCCGCGCGCGCCGCAGGTGAATCGGGAGAGATGGCCGTAATGAGCGCACCGCGGCGATTGGGCAGTCCAAGCTCGGTCGCTGCGCTCGGCGAAATGTCGCGGGTTTCGAGGCCGAGGGATCCACGTCGCATGCGGCCGTGCTGGTAGATCTGCATGCCGATGCGACGCGCCATGTTGACCGGGATCGCGAACCCGATGCCGACGCTTGCGCCACTTTGGCGGCCGACAGCCGTAGTTATGCCAACGAGTTCTCCGTCCAGATTGACCAGCGCGCCACCGGAGTTCCCCGGGTTCACTGCGGCGTCGACCTGAATGAAGCTCTCGTAGATGTCGTAGCCAATATCCGATCGCATGAGACCGCTGATGATGCCGGCGCTCGCACTACCCTCGAGGCCAAAGGGATTGCCGATCGCGATCACAAAATCACCGACGCGCAGGTCCGACGAGTTTCCGAGCGGCATTTCCGTCAGATTCGGCAGATCGATCTTGAGTACGGCAATATCCGCTCCAGCGTCCACGCCGAGAAGCTTGGCCGGCGCCTCGCGTCCGTCCTGCAGCCTCACTGAGATCGTGACAGCGTCCCGAACGACGTGGCGGTTCGTGCCGATAAGCCCGAGACTGGAATTGACGATCACGCCGGAGCCGCCCGACCGGAACGGGCGTCGCTCGGGAGCAGGAGGCGTTTCGCCCGGCTTCAGCTCCGCGGGGACGAGTGTCTCGCCGATGACGAGAACGCTCACGACGGCTGGAAGCGCCTTCTCGACCAGTGGCGCGAAGCTGACCATAGGGAGTGGACGTGCAGCGGGCGACGCGTTTGTCGGAGAAGGGGAAGAGGCTGCTGCGGGCGAGGACAGAGCCATGATCGTCGCAGCGGTCATGCCAGCCAGGAGCAAGGACCGTCGCTGAGGCGAACGCCGCTCACCTGCCGCACGCGCATCTCGATACGACCAGCGCAACATGGGGCATTCCCAATTGCATGAAAGGCGCGAAGAAGCTTCGGAGCCTCCGGATAGCAGATATTGGATATGGGCCCAAGAGGAGTACGACGCACACGAGTGCCGTGCAGGATGCGCCGGGCCCAAAGCGCACCCTGCACGGCTGACTGCTTACTTAGCCGGCACGACCATGTCCGGCTGCGGCATGCCTTCCGAGCGGATCTTGTTGAGGAAGACCTTGCCGTCTAACTGGGTCGGAACCGATGCGCCTTCCGCGCGCAGCTTGTCGAAGAACTCGTCGGCGCTCAGCGGCTTGCTGCTACTGGCGCCTTCGGCCTGCAGCTTGTCGAAGAACTTCTGGGCGTCGAAGGATGCCGGCATCGATGCGCCTTCGAGCTGCAGACGGTCAAAGAACTTGCGCGCGTCGAAGTTGCTTGACTGGGCCATGGCGGAGCCCGCCGTCAGGGCAATGATGACGCTGGCCAGGATCGCTGACTTTTTCATCTGTCATACCTTCCGAGTTGTGCGCCCGTCGGTGGGCTCCCCAGCAAGGCGCTGCGTTGGTTCAGGCAGAATTGCGGGCGCCACCGACCCTTCGCTGCTTGAGCGAAGGGAGTTGGGACGCCGCTGCCATGGAGTTATGTCGGCAGCATCGGGCCCGTCTGCTTGATGCCGCTTGCTCTGACTTGCTCAGGACTGCTGTGAAACGCCGTGATCACGCGCACGACCAACGCATTCGAAAGCGCCGGATGAGTTCCATTCAACGGCCGGGCAGCGAGCGCAAGCAATCGGTCAGAGTTTGGAGGTTAACGGGCTTGCTCAGAAAGAAAGCAGCGCCGGCCGAGAGGGCCGCCGTGCGTGTGCGCTCGTCCCCATGGGATGTCATGAAGATGACTGGAGGGGCATCAGCTTCCGACTTCAGGATCTTAAGAAACTCGAGTCCGCTGATACCCGGCATGCGATTGTCGAGGATCATGCAATCGACGGCAGCTCGTTCGGGCGAGGCCAGAAACGCCTCCGCCGAGGCGAACGTCTGAGCTTGGTAGCGGAGCGATCGAAGATATCCTTCCAAGGCCTCTCTGACGTCGTCGTCATCATCAACGATAGCAATCATGCCAATCCTTCGTTCGGTTCGGCGCATCCCGCCCGCAGTGGCCACGCACGGGTCCATTTGGCTCGTGGATGCCATGGCGAATGGGGCGGAGAACATCATGCGAAGGTCTAGGATCGGGCAAACGATCGCTCAGGTCCGAGGAGCTCGCTCATGCGGACAAGATCGGCGACAGAACGCACCTCCATCTTGCGCATGGCATTGCCGCGGTGAAGCTTCACTGTGATCTCGCTGATACCCAGCTCATGTGCGATCTGCTTGTTCATCAGGCCACGGGTGACGCAGCCGAGCACCTCTCGTTCGCGTGGCGTGAGCGCCGCTGCGAGATCCTTGACGCGCCGGATATCGGCCTCGGCCTTACGACGTATCTCGTCACGTTTGATCGCCATTGCGATCGCATCGAGCATTTCCTGGTCCCTGACGGGCTTGGTCAGGAAATCGACGGCCCCGGCTTTCATGGCCCGCACGGACATGGGGACATCGGCATGGCCCGTCATGAAGATGATGGGCATTCGATTGCCTTGACTGACGAGCTGCGCCTGCAGGTCGAGGCCGCTCGAGCCCGGCAGACGGACATCGAGAACAATGCACCCCGGACGCTCGGGCAAATCCGCGTCCAGCAATGCCCGGGTGGACAGAAATGATATCGCATCGATGCCGACCGACTGGAGAAGGTCACGAAGCGCGTCGCAGATATCCGGATCGTCATCGACAATTACGACCAGTGGTGCCTGAGGCTGCTCGCCCTCTTCATTCTTGCCCATGGTTACGATTTCCAGTCGCAATTGCCGCCTCGATACTCGCGTCGCTCGGCGTGATCGCATTCACGGTGTTCAGAATTGCCAAAACCCGCATTGGAAGGCGATTCACGCCTTGGTGATCTCTCGGTGAAGCGTCTTCCATCGCCTTTGCGGCTCACGCCCAAAAAGGCGTTACGAGGCTTTGATTTACGGCGGCCAAGCTGCGCGGTTCGGCATTTCGAATGGCTAATTCGCAGCTTCGATCAAATGGCAGCAATTGCATCGATTGACGTGGCCGCTCGGTAAGCTCCTTCATTCGCTTCACAATTAGTTGCTGAGAAATCGGGATTGCATTGATTGCGCGCGTCCGCCGAGCGCCTTGTTTTAGAGGTGCGCGAGATTAGCTGAATCGAGGAATCGTGGTTTGTAGTGATGTTTTAGGTCAGGAGTTCATAATGAGAATGCTTGCAATGGAAGTATTCCAAAGACCGCAGATCGCGATCGGGCTCACGATAACACTGGCGTACGGTTTGACATTGTCGACCGCGGCTCACGGCATGCAAGTGTCGAACGAGAAAGCGGCGCAGAAGCGCGTGCCCGTCTCGGAATTCCAGCGATGCATGCGGGCCTGGGATAGAAGCACGCACATGACGCGAGAGGAATGGGCGCAGGCGTGCGGACGTGTCGGCAATGAGCGGAATGTAACGCCCGTCAGAACGGGAAAGTAGCTCACAGCCGTACTGCAAGGATTGAGCTGGGCGTTATTGCGGACGCCCATCCAAAAGGATCGCTTCTTTCATGAGACAGACGCTCATACTCATCGCGCTCGCCATGGCGCCGGCATTGGCCGCCTGCGAACCTGGGCAATCCAACAACCAGCCTGTCGTTCCTCCTCCCCCGACGGTTACTGTCGCCAAGCCGATCAGCAAGGCAATTGTGGATCATGACGAGTACGTCGGCCGATTTGTTGCCGTCGACTTCGTGGAGATCAGGGCCCGCGTTTCCGGCTACCTCGATGCCATCCACTTCCAGGATGGGCAGATCGTCAAGAAGGGCGATCTTCTGATGACGATCGACCGCCGTCCCTTCGAAGCAGCACTCGCGCAGGCCAAGGCCAATCTGGCACAAGCTCAGGCAAATCTTGCGTTCGCCGAAAGTGATCTCGCGCGCGGCAAGGGGCTAGACATTGGCACGGTCATTACCCAGCAGACGCTCGACATGCGTACTCAGGCGAAGAACGTCGCTCAGGCATCAGTCCTGATGCAGCAGGCCGCCGTTCGACAGGCAGAGCTGGACCTCGAATTCTCGGAGTTGAGGGCACCTGTTACAGGGCGCATCGGTGATCGGCGGGTGGCTGTCGGAAACCTCGTCACGGGCGGAACGTCAGGGACGACTACACTACTTGCGACCATTGAATCCACTGATCCCATCCGGTTCGAGTTTACGATCGACGAGGGGTCCTACCTGCGCTACGCAAACTTTTCGAAGGACAGCGGGGATGGAACGGTGCGCGGCGGCGGTCTGCCCATCCGCCTCAAGCTGATTGGTGAGAAGGGCTTTTCCCATGAGGGGAAGGTCGACTTCGTCGACAACGCAATCAGCCCATCATCCGGGACCATTCGCATACGCGGAGTGCTTGCCAACGCGGACGGAAGGTTCACGCCCGGAATGTTCGCGCGGGTTCAAATGTCGGCGTCCGCGCCTACGATGGCCCTGCTCGTGCCTGATGCTGCGGTCGGATCGCAGCAGGCGCGCAAGTTCGTTCTCGTCGTCGATGACGGGAATGTCACGCATCAGAGGTACGTCACGCTTGGTCCTTACGTCGACGGCTTACGCGCCATCACGTCCGGTCTCTCCGCGGACGACAACGTCATCGTCAACGGCCTGCCCCGTGCGCGTCCCGGCAGCAAGGTGACACCGCTGCAGTCGAGCATTGCTTCCGATTCGGCAGCGGTGGCCAATGTGAGCGGGCGCTGAGAGAGCATCGACGACCATGCGCCTTTCGCACTTCTTCATCGACCGCCCCATCTTCTCTGCGGTCATCTCGATCATCGTGCTCATTGTCGGTGGAGTGTCGCTGGGGCGCCTTCCTGTGGCCCAGTATCCCGAAATCGCGCCACCGGTTGTCAGGGTAAGCGGGCAGTATCCAGGTGCAAGCGCAGATGTGGTTGCTGCCACCGTCGTGACGCCGCTCGAGGAGCAGATTAACGGCGTCGAAGGGATGATCTACATCACCTCCAGTTCGACGGGGGATGGCAATTTCTCGATCGACGTGACGTTCCAGCTCGGTACGAACCTCGATATTGCACAGGTCCAGGTTCAGAACCGGGTATCGACGGCACTCCCCCGGGTTCCGATAGACGTGCGCAATATCGGCGTGACGACGACCAAGCGTTCACCTGATCTCATGATGGTCGTCCACCTCTATTCGCCGGACAGCTCGCGCGACACCCTTTTCATCTCCAACTATGCCAATACCTCGGTCATCGACGTCCTCAACCGGATCTACGGCATAGGGTCGATCAACGCTTTCGGGGCACGCGACTATGCGATGCGCGTGTGGCTCGATCCGGATCGGCTGCAGTCGCTCGGCCTGACGACTAGTGATGTGATCGCCGGCCTGCAGGGCCAGAATGTTCAGGTCGCAGCAGGCGTCCTCAACAGCCCGCCCGTCGAGCAGCAGCGCGCGTTCCAGATTTCCGTGCGCACACTTGGCCGTCTGGCCGATCCCAATCAGTTCGCCAACATCGTGATCAAGCAGAGCACGACCTCGGTGGTCCGACTGAAAGATGTCGCGCGCGTCGAGCTCGCCGCGGTCGACTACTCGACGAATTCCTATCTCGATCGCCAGCCGGCAGTCGCGCTCGCGATCAACCAGCTCCCAGGATCGAATGCGCTCGCGACGGCCACGAAAGTGCGGGCGACAATGGATGAACTCTCGAAGAATTTTCCGGAGGGGCTGAAGTACACCATCGTCTACAACCCGACCGAGTTCATCCAGCAGTCCATCGACGGCGTCGTCGAGACCATCGTCGAAGCGGTCATCCTCGTTGTTCTGGTCGTCGCCCTGTTTCTGCAGACGTGGCGTGCCGCCATCATCCCGATCGTGGCCATACCGGTGTCGCTCATCGGCACGTTCTTCTTCATGGGTCTGTTCGGCTTCTCGCTCAACAATCTATCTCTGCTAGGGCTTGTCCTCGCCATCGGCATCGTGGTGGACGATGCAATCGTCGTCGTCGAGAATGCCGAACGCAACATAGAAGCAGGCCTAGCCCCCCGCGAGGCCGCAAAGAAAAGCATGGACGAGGTCGGAGCTGCGCTGATCGCCATCGCTCTCGTTCTCTGCGCGGTATTTGTACCGGCAGCATTTATTACAGGCATCACCGGACAGTTCTATCGGCAGTTCTCGCTGACCATCGCCGGTGCCACGGTTATCTCGCTGCTTGTGTCGCTGACGTTGTCGCCGGCCATGTGCGCAATGCTGCTGAAGCCACACCACGAGCGTCAGCGCGTGCCTTGGTGGGCGCGGCCTTTCCGTGCCTTCACGAACCTCTTTAATGCTGCGTTCGATGCGCTCAGCCATGGTTATGGCTGGCTTGTCACGCGGATCGTGCGCATCGCTACCGTCATGCTCATCGCCTATGCCGCGATCCTGATCTATGGGCTCAACGAGTTCCGTAAGGCGCCGGTTGGCTTCATTCCACAGGTCGATCAGAACTATCTCATCATTGCGACGCAGCTTCCGGGCGGCTCCGCTCTCGCCAGAACGGACGAGGTCAATCGGCGCGCTGTCGAGATCGCGCTGCAGGTGCCAGGTGTGGCGCACGCGGTGAACTTTGTCGGCTTCTCGGGCGCCACCTTCAGCAATGCGCCGAATTCCGGCGCCATCTTTGCCGCTCTCGAGCCATTTGCCGTGCGTGCGAAAGATCCTAACAAGTCGGCGGCGGCCATTCAGCGCGCGCTGACGCAGAAGCTGTCCGGTATCCAGGAGGCGCAGATCGTCGTCATCGTGCCCCCGCCGGTTCGCGGTCTCGGTACTTCCGGCGGCTTCCGCATGATGATCGAGGACCGGGAGGATCGCGGCCCCGATGCTTTGCTGGGGGCCGTCGCGGCCATGACGGATCGTGCAGCGCGCACGCCGGGTCTCACGCAAGTGTTCTCGCAGTTCGAGACGGGAACACCGCAGCTCTACCTCGACATCGACCGGACGAAGACCGAGATGCTGGGTGTCCAGCTATCGGATGTATTCGGTGCGCTGCAAACCTATCTGGGCTCGTTCTACGCGAACGACTTCAACCTGATCGGACGAACCTTCCGCGTGACGGCTCAGGCGGAGAGCGCCTTCCGGACCGATCCCAGGGACATTCTCCAGATACGTGTCCGCAATGCCGCTGGAGATACTGTCCCGCTCGGATCCTTCACGACGATTGCCGATCAGACAGGGCCTTATCGCGTGCCCCGATACAACCTCTATCCAGCAGCCGAACTCGATGGCAATCCGGCCCCAGGCTACTCGCAGGGTCAGGCTATCGACACCATGCAGCGGCTTGCGGCCGAGGCCCTCCCGGCCGGTTTCAACTACGAGTGGACTACGCTCGCATTCCAGCAGGTTGAGGCTGGCGACACCGCTATCTTCGCCTTTACCCTCGCGGTCGTGTTCGTGTTCCTCGTGCTCGCTGCCCAGTTCGAAAGCCTGACGCTGCCCCTCGCTGTGATCCTGATCGTTCCCATGTGCCTCATCGCCTCGATCACGGGGATCGTCCTTCGCGGGCTCGACAATAATATCCTCGCACAGGTGGGCTTTATCGTGCTGATCGGACTTGCCGCCAAGAATGCCATTCTGATCGTCGAGTTCGCCCGTCAGCTCGAAGACCGCGGCCGCGATCGTTGGGCTGCTGCCGTGGAAGCCGCGCATCTACGGCTGCGCCCGATCCTGATGACGTCTCTGGCTTTCATCTTCGGCACTGTACCTCTCGTCTGGGCGACCGGAGCCGGAGCCGAGCTCAGGCAGTCGCTGGGCACGGCCGTCTTCTCCGGGATGATCGGGGTCACATTGTTTGGACTGATCTTCACGCCGGTATTCTACGTAGTCTGTAGCCGGCTGGCGGCCCTCGTCGGCGAGCACAAGCGCGGTGAGACGACGCCGGTGTCCACGCCGGCGGAGTGAGGACGAGGCGATGTGCTATGCCAGACGCTCGGGTTAACTCATCTCGCACATCGAATGATCAAGGGATCGGCGTCGCTTGTAGGCTGCCACGCGGCCAATCCCGACTGGTGAGTCTTGAATGAAGAGTAGAGGTGGTTCCCCGAGCGCGGTCAGGAAGATCTGGAACAGGCTCGCGGACCTCTATTGGGCGGCCCTTTCGGCGCGCCCAACACTGCCGCTGGCCGCCGCAGCGTTTGCAGCCGTCGTTTTCGTCATCGATGCGTTCACGACGCTCGAGTATGCCATTGCCGTCGTCTATTCCATTGTCGTTCTGATCTCCGCGGTCTTCCTCAATCGCACGGGCGTGATCGTCGTAGCTGGCACATGTGCGGCCCTCACGGTGCTGGGCTATGCGGCTACGCACGATGTCCAGGCAGATGCTGCTCTTGTGCGTTGTCTCGTGAGCCTGATGGCCATTGCTATTGCGACCATCCTCGCATTGATGAACCAGAGTGCCCACGCGACGCTGCGGGAGCAGGCGCGCCTGCTCGACCTGACGCACGACGCCATCTTCGTGCGGCGTATGGATGATGTCATCATCTACTGGAACCGCGGCGCCGAAGAGCTCTATGGCTGGCGCAGCGAGGAGGCCGTCGGCAGAGTCAGTCACGACCTTTTGCAAACGGCATTTCCGCTGGAGCGCGCGTTGATCACGTCCGATCTGGTTGCCTCAAACCGGTGGGATGGGGAGCTCGTGCAGAGGACACGGGACGGCACCCGTGTGGTTGTCTCGAGCCGTTGGTCGATGGAGCGGGACAGGCACGGCGCGCCGCTCGGCATTCTCGAGAGCAACACCGATATCACCGAGCGCAAGCGCGCGCAGGAGTCCCTCGATGAAACGCGCGCGGAGCTTGCGCATGTTTCGAGGCTGACCGTTCTCGGCGAGCTGAGTGCCTCCATAGCGCATGAGGTGAACCAGCCGCTGGCCGCCATCGTCCTCAATGCCGGCGCGACCAGGAACTATCTGGAGCACGATCCGCCGAGACTCGACGATGCGCGTCGTGTCGCCGAGCGGGTCATTCAGAGTGCGGACCGCGCGACCAGCGTAATTCAGCGCATACGAGGTTTGTCGAAGAGGACACCGGGCGAGCGGATACCGACGGCAGTCGATGAAGTCGTGAGCGAGACGGTCCCGCTGCTGAGAAGTCAGGCTGTCAGTCAGCAGGTGGCTCTCAAGCTGGAGCTCGAGCCGGACTTGCCGCCCGCACTCGCTGATCGCATTCAGGTACAGCAGGTGATCATCAATCTGATCGTCAACGCCATCGATGCCGTGAAGGTTACGTCCGGGCGCGTCCGCCAGCTGAAGATCCAGGCACGCGAATACGATCCGGATCATGTGCTCGTATCCGTGGAGGATAATGGGATCGGTATCGATCCTGAGAAGGCACAGCGGCTGTTCGATCCCTTCTTCACGACGAAACCCGATGGCATGGGCATGGGCTTGTCGATCTGCCGCTCGATTGTCGAGACCCACGGTGGACGCATATGGGCCTCTGCGAACGCAGGCCCTGGCGCGACTATTCAGTTTACGCTGCCCAAGGCTGTGTTGAACAAGCCCGAAGCCCGGGCGACAGCGGACAGCCACGTGGCTGAACGTCCCCTCGCTTGAGCGGAAGTGCGACGAGGCGCGGACTTCGCGGATCCATGATGCGCCTCGGCGTTTGTGAGCTTCAGATGCTCCGATCCTCGGCGCTGTGAGCGCGCCTGATCGCACGACGCAACAGCGGCTCCAGCCGATCGAGATCGACGATCACCTTCTGGAAGTGTGCAGATTCAACTGCATCGAGCGGTATGGCGAAGTCACCGGCATTCTTGATGTAGACGACGATCTCGGGTCGCCCGAAGGGCATGACCTCACGCACCGCGCCGAAGGGCCTTCCGACCTCCGACAGAAAGACCTCGGCGCCTTCTTTGATCGCGTCGTGGGCCATGCTGCTGCTCCGATCTTGCACCCTGCGTGCGACCGATCTCGGCCGCCTGCCGTCTCATATCGTGCCAAGGGTGAAGCACGGTTTGGCTTGTCTTGCTGGAAGTGGCCTGAGGTTGCGGCAAATCCTCAGCAGATGAATCTGGTCTTCTGCGCCAGCCGTGCATTGCCGATCGAGGTTCGACGGCACTGCATTCCTGTTACCCGAGGCCGGCCTATCAGAGGAGATTTCTGCGACTTTCGTCGATAGGGCCGCGCTCGATTGCCTGTTTTGGAGTCAAAAGTTGTTCCACGCGACGCTCGCGCGATGCGAAATACTATCATTGGCTTGTCAGTTTCTGTCTTGCCCTTTAGGACTTAAGTCCTGCTGCTAACTCCTTGATCGAGATCGCCGTGACCGACCGCCAAGGCGAGCTATCACGCCAAGCAGTCAGATTCGGTTCATTTCGCCTCCTGCCGACGCAGCATCTGCTTCTGGAGGCGGGCAGGCCTGTGCGCCTCGGCAGCCGCGCGCTCGGCATTCTTTCAGCTCTCATCGAGCGGCACGGCGAGATCGTAACCAAGCAGGATCTCATCGCGCGCGTATGGCCGGCGACTTTCGTCGAAGAGGCCAATTTGCGCGTTCACATTGCATCATTGCGCAAAGTTCTTGGTGACGGCCCGACGAAGCAGCGGTTCATCGCGAACGTCCCTGGCCGCGGCTACCAGTTCGTCGCTCCAGTGACCTACGAAGATCCCAACACCGCCGAAGGGCCATCCCAGCCCGTCGCCACGGAGGCTGTGCGAGGCATTCCTGCTTTGCTCTCGCGCGTGATCGGACGTGATGACGTCGTGACGTCGATCGGAGCCGAACTGACGCAGCGGCGTTTCATAACGGTGGCGGGGCCTGGCGGGATCGGCAAGACAACGGTTGCGTTGGCGCTCGCGCGTGCGCAGTCGCCGGCATTCCGCGATGGCGCCTGCTTCGTCGACCTCACCACCATGACCGATGCGGCATCCCTTCCTGGAGCCGTTGCGGCAGCGCTCGGTATCGTCCAGCCTCTTAATGATATGATGCCGGCGCTGATGATGCATTTGCGGAACAGGCAGATGCTGCTGGTCCTGGACAGCTGCGAGCACCTCGTCGAGGCCGCCAGCATCCTTGCCGAGCGAATACTCGAATACGCACCCGGCGTGCGCATTCTGGCTACCAGCCGCGAGGCCGTGCTTGCCATAGATCTCGTCGCGCAGCGCATTGCCGCCGCCGAACCACTTCCAGGCCAGATACTCGCCGAGCTGCGGTCCGAACGGTATCGAAGAAAAGAAAGCGAGCGCGGGATACTTCCCCGTGTCGAACCCGGCCGTCGTCCAGCAGGATTGAATGGAGCCGCGTGAGACGGCGTCGAAGCATTCGAGAGGGGGGATGAGCGCGCCGGGCTCGAAGAACTTGATCTCGAACCGACCGTCCGACAAACGAGAGATGTCCTCGACGAAGCGCACGCCCGAGGGGCCGTTATGCGGGAGCGAACTATGATTAGCGCTCTGCATTTGCCAGCGGACCCGCTGTTGCGCGCCGGCCTCATGAGCGCCCATCGTGAGGGCGGATGCCAGAAAGCCAAGAAAAAATCCCGTGCCAGCGCAGGAGTTCGCTACGAGGGCGGCAATAGACCTTAAGCTGACGTTTGTCATCAGGCGCCCCCGATTGACCGTCGAGATCCCAATCCTGCCCTAAGGTAGTCGCGGAGCCACATGACGCATCCGATTTCATCCGGTTTAGCCAGCGAAAACAGCCGAGACCTCACCGGTGCATGAAGTTTGCTACACCCTGGTGATACATGGCGCGCCCAGCACTTCACACGTAACATCTGATTTCATTGTCGAGCCATGCTAATTCATTATGGTCGTTGCAGTCCCGTCGAAGTCGGTAAACGCCTCGGCAGAGTCCGGAGAATTGGTGGGTCGCGGCGTCCCATGGTATCCTGACCCTATGAAAATTCTCGTCACTGGTGCCGCCGGATTCATCGGCTTCCATGTCGCAAAACGCCTGCTCGAGCGTGGCGACACGGTTGTTGGAATCGACGTCGTCAACGACTACTACGACCCCGCACTCAAGGAGGCGCGGCTCTCGATCCTCAATCAGGCGGCGGGAGGCACGAACAGTGCCTGGACCTTCATCCGCGCCGATCTTGCCAATACTGCCGTTGTGAATGAGTGCTTTGCTGAGCACCAGTTCGATCGCGTCATCCACCTCGCCGCGCAAGCCGGTGTCCGCCACAGCCTGAAGCATCCACACGACTATGTGCAGTCCAATCTCGTGGCTTTCGTGAATATCCTCGAGGCCTGCCGTCACGCCAAAACGCCCCATCTCACCTATGCCTCGACATCGAGTGTCTACGGCGCCAGTACACGGATGCCGTTCTCCGAGCACGACGATGCCGATCATCCACTTCAGCTCTATGCCGCGACCAAGCGGGCGAACGAACTGATGGCGCACTCTTACAGTCATCTCTTCGCGCTGCCGACGACAGGGCTACGCTTTTTCACCGTCTATGGTCCCTGGGGGCGCCCCGACATGGCGCCGATCATGTTTACGCGCGCGATCGACGAGGGGCGGCCGATCCAGGTTTTCAATCACGGGAACCACAGTCGCGATTTCACATATGTCGATGACGTGGTCGAAGGGGTGGTCCGAGCCTCCGATGTACCGGCGATGCCGGCGCCGGGGTGGGATAGCGGGAAGCCCGATCCCGCCATCTCGAATGCGCCTTTTCGGATCTACAACATCGGCAATAGCGCGCCTGTCAGGCTCGATGACTTCATAGGGGCCATTGAGAAAGCTCTCGGCAGGAAGGCCGTCAAGGAGCTGCTCCCGCTGCAGCCGGGGGATGTACCGGATACCTACGCGGATGTCACCGAGCTGATGAAGGTGGTCGGTTATGCGCCGACGACCTCCGTCGTGGATGGCGTCGCCAAGTTGGTCGCTTGGTATCGGGGTTATTACGGACGCTGAACACCGTCATTTGTGACATGTTATGCGCGCTGACGCGTCGCGTAAGCTGCTCGAAGCAGTGCCTCCGCTACAAGATCGGCAGGATCTAGCTTTGTGCTGGAGGGGCTATTCGAGCGTCAAATGGCCGCCGATCAGCTCGAAACGAGTGTGCCTTCCTTGTTTTGGTCGCTGTTGCGTGACTTCACTTGCATGAAAGCCTGATTTTCCTGGTTTTCTCGCGGGAGTCATTATTGGGAGTTCCAACCTTGCCTGAAGCTCAAGCGCGGCTGTGTTCGGTTGCGACTTCTGTGCCCGAGTACGTAGTTACCCAGCAGGAGGCCGCGGAACGCACGCGACGCGCCTTCGGCTTGCGCATGCCGGAGTTCGAACGCCTTGCGCCAGTGTTCGAGAATGCCGGTATCGAAAGACGGTACGCCGTGCGGCCAGGAGAATGGTACGAGAAGGACCGCTCGTGGACCGAACGGACGCAAGTCTATCTCTCCGAAGCCACGCGGCTGTTCGTTGCCGCCGCGCGCAGTGCACTCGTGAAGGCCGGCATTTCTGGCGCTGACGTCGATTGCGTGGTGACGGTCTCCTCGACGGGGATCGCAACGCCGAGCCTGGAGACGCGGGCGACTGCGGCACTGAAACTCCGCCCAGATGTCATGCGGGTTCCGGTGTTCGGATTGGGTTGCGCCGGCGGTGTCACCGGTCTGTCCATTGCAGCGCGCATGGCTGAAGCGCGGCCCGGCAGCAACGTGCTCCTTGTTGCGGTGGAGCTCTGCTCGCTGGCAATCCGGCTCGACAAATTGACCAAGGCCAACATCGTGGCGCTCGCCCTGTTCGGTGATGGGGCTGCCGCGGCCGTCGTTCGGACGGATGCGCACGGTCATGCTGGGATCGCGAATGCCGACGAGCATACCTGGCCCGATACGCGGGACATCATGGGCTGGGATGTCGACCAGCAGGGCTTCGGCGTCATCTTCGATCGCTCGATTCCGCCTTTCGCCATGGAGCATCTGTGCCCGGCGATCAATGGCATGCTCCATCGCCAAGGGCTCGCGCGCGACGACATCGACCGCTTCATCTGTCATCCAGGCGGTACCAAAGTCGTGGAGGCGATCGAAGCGGGGCTGTCGTTGGGCGACGGGGTGCTCGACTACGAGCGCGATATACTCGCGCGCTTCGGAAACATGTCGGCTCCCACTGCGCTTTTCGTGCTCGAGCGCGCGGTATCGGCAGGCTTGCCGGCGCGGTCGATGTTGATGGCACTTGGCCCTGGCTTCACGCTGAGCACGGTGACGCTGACGCGGGATAGCGCATGAACATTGGTTGGCTCTCTCTCGATCCTCTCGCCGTTGTTGTGCTCGCGCTCGTGACGGCGCAACGTCTCGCCGAGCTGATTTATGCCCGCTTCAACGAAGAGCGGCTCAAGAGGGCCGGTGGTGTCGAGCATGGCGCATCGCACTTTCCGTTGATCGTCGTGCTGCACGCTGCGTGGCTCGCCGGGCTCTGGATCCTAGCGAGTGGTACACGCCCGGAATACGGTTGGCTTGCGGTGTTTCTGCTCTTGCAAGGCCTCAGGGGCTGGGTCCTGCTGACACTCGGCTCTCGATGGACGACGCGCATTATCGTGTTGCCCGACACGCCGCCGATCCGCAGCGGGCCTTATCGCTTTCTCTCGCATCCGAACTATGTCGTCGTCGCTGCCGAGATATTCGTGCTTCCGATGGCTTTCGGCCTCGTCATCTATGCTTTGGTCTTCTCCGTTTTGAATGGCGCGGTTTTGGCGGTGCGCATCCGCGCGGAGAATGCAGCTCTGCGCGGCTCGGAAGCTGCTTTCGGCAGATTTCTGTCGCCTCGGTAAACTACAGACTCGAAGTGAACGGCAGCCCGGAAGCCCGCGCTACTCGGTCGGGATCTTCGTGCTCATGATGGGCGTGATCACGTCATTCACATGATACTTGTGGCACGTCAGGCAGTCCTGCCGCGCCATGTTGCTCGTGTGACAGGTCTGGCAGAGATCCTTGTTCACCACACCGAAGTTCGACGCGAAGCTCTTCGGATTGCCCTGCTCGTAGCTCTTCAGATAGGGGCGGTCTTTCGCGAGCTCGTGGCAGCTCGCACAGCCGCGCTTCTCCAGGATGCCAAAGTGCGGCTCGTGGATGAATTGCGTGAAGCGCCCCTTCTTGTTCTCGAGTGATGCCGGCGAGAAGTTCACGACCCGTCCTTTGCGCGGGATATCGTCAACGCTGTGGCACTTCGTGCATGAGCCCTGGGCATCCTTGTGCGTGAGAGCATCGAAGATGGTGCCCGCTGGACTCTTGCTGCCCTTCGGCGCCTGGGGGCCCGTAAGAAAGAGCCAGGAGTAGATGAACTTGTCCTTGTGGCCCGCAGGCCGATAGAAAATCGCGTAATCCTGCCGGTACCAGCCGCCATACTCAGCCCAGTTCTCCGGATCGACGCTGCTTTCGATGCTGATCACGGGCGCGGGTCTGGCCTGCGGCCGCGCCGGCGCAGCATCCGAACTTGCTGGCGTCTCTGCTGGCGGACTTGCGCTCGCCTTGACGGGTGTTTCTGCAGATGCGGTGCGATTTCCTAGAGGCGGGCTGGGTGGCGACGCTTCCTTGACCGGCGTCGCCATGGCGCGAAGTTCTTCTGGTGTGGGAGAAAGAAGATCATCAGTTTGATCTGCCGCCTTGGGTGGCGGTCGCGCATCGGCTGCCTTGCTATTGTCCGGCTTAGCACTTGCGGGCTCGGCCTTCGCGACTTCAGGTTCGGCCACCGCATGCTTCGCCGCGCTAGCTGCACTCTCGCCTGTCTGTCGATCTGATCGCGCGGATCGAGCCGTTTCGGCTGCGGCTGGCGCTTCGTCATCGTCGACCGATCTTGTTTCGGCAACAGTGGTGATCCACCCGCCGCTTTGCACGACCTCGCGGGTATCCTTCACGTCCTTGCGATTGGCCATTTCCCTGCCGAGATCGGGCAGCCACTGCTGCTGCGCGCCGATGACGACATCGCGCGGCATGCTCGCCGTCAGATCGGCAACAAGAGACGCGCTCGGCCTCGCCCCACCGCCGACGCCGAGGTCGCCCAGCACGTCGGATGCTTTGCCCGTTATCAGCGCGTAATAGATCCGCTTGATCTCCCAGACGAGGTTCGTCACCGCCTTGATCTGCGCGTCGTTCGCGCGCGAAAGATCCTGAAGGTTCAGGCGATCCACGCTCTTGAGCAGAGCACGGCCACGATCATTGCGGCCGATCATGATCTTCATGAACGGCGTGAGCTCGGCTTCCGACGAATCCGGCCATTCACCGATCGCGGCCCTCTTCTTCTCGAGCGTCTTCATATCGAGGCCGGGCAAACTCAGGAAGGCGATGCCTTTCGGGCCACTGGCGCGCTCCTTGCCAGTGATCTGGTCGAGATGGCAGGAGGCACAGGTCTGCTCGAACGGCGCCACGGCCATGACGCGCTTGTCCTCGCGGCTGTTGTGGCAGGTCGAGCAGGTATCAGGAATGCGCTTCGCCGGATCCTTCTTCGCCACTTCCGGGAAGTGCTTTCCGAAATGGCTGGCATGGTCGTAGATGACGCCCGTGCGCCGCTTGAATGGATAGTTTTCGAATTTTGGGTGATCGCCGTCGAAGCTGTCGAATTTTACGACGTGGCAGGAGCGGCATTGCTCATTGGAGAGCTTGCTCAGATCGAAGTTGGCGCCCTTGTGCTCTTGATGGCATGTCGCGCAGTCAACGCCGCGCTCGGTGATGCCATCAGTCGGGAAGGCTGCGCTTTGCGCACGGGCCGAGAGCGGCGCCGGCGTCTTCGCAGCGATCCTCATCAACCGTTCAGTGCTCTGCTTCAGCACATCCGTGGAGGCACCATGCGCATTGAAGGCGGTGTTCGGCATTTTGTGGCAGGTGATGCAGGCTGTGCTATCCGCGCGGCGATCACCGGCGATGAGGCCATGAGCCCAGCTCAATGGGCCACTGCCGCTGCTCGCATGGCAGGTGCCGCAATCCTCGATCGCGCCGTGCGCACTCGACAACGGCCCCGGCATCAGGAACTGCGTGTCCTTGGCGAAGAAGAAGAAGAGGGTCAGGCAGACAACGGTTGCGATACCCAGCTGCATAGCCAGGCGGTCGCGCAGCGAAGTCGGAGGCGCCGGGGTTCCGGGCGGCCGAACGGACCTAGTCAGTAACAGCCGCCACATCACCAGAGCCCCGCCGAATAGCCGAACATGACGAGGATGTGCAGCAGGACAAGAACGACCAGCGAATAAGTAACGGGCACATGCACGAACAGCCAGCCCTTGCTGAGTGCGAGATAGACGCGGGCGAAGTCGAGGCGGTCCTTCTCGATCACCAGCGCCCTGATGGCGGAAAGCTTCTCCTGGCTCTGCTCGTCGACGTAGGGAGACAGATTGTCGATCTCGTCGGTCAGCCGCTTAAGCGGTCGCTTGGAGCCGATGAGATGGGAAGCGAAATTGCTATGCCCTTCGAGAAAGTCCCGAAGATGCGTAGCGTAGAGATCCATGATCCAGGCGTCGTGCGGCGGCGCCGGCAAGGCGAATAGGGTCGGAGCCGGATCGGTCTCGACGACGATGTCGTGGACTTCCTGCGCCAGCTCGGCGCATCGGTCGGGAATGCGTTCAAAGCTGACGCGCTCGTCGATGCCGTGTCTCGCTTTCAGCGACCACGCGAGATAGGTGCCGAGAATGCCGCTCAGCGTCACCAGCACGAAGCCCGCCCAGAGCGCCCATTCGAAACCGGTGTCGGGCAGCGAGAAGTCCGAGTGCGAGATGAAGGCGGCGACCAGCAGATAACCGACGAAGATATGGATCTTCCGCCAGCGCTGGGCTGACTTTGGCTGCAGCGTCCCCCTCTTGATCGCGATGTGGAAGTAGAGCTGCAGGCCCATGCCGATGGCCAGCAACCAGCCATCGAGATAGCGCGGATCGCGGAGGCTGCTGCCATAGATCCAGACGAGCCAGAACAGGCCACCCGAAATGGCAGCGATCGAAAGGCCCTGAAGTGCTTTACCGCTGATCGAACCAGCAGACGCGCGCCGCGCTGCCGCTCTCATGGCGGTCCCCCAAGCTCGTCCATCGTGGCGGCTGCCCCCACGTCCAGCTCATCAAGTTGGTGACAATGCCGGCTGATCGGCATCAATTTGTGGCACCAGGCGCCTTGCCCTTGAACTTATCCGGTCCGGGAATGAGGCTATCGAGCCCGGCCAGCGTGCTGCCATCATACTTTTCCGTGATGCTCGTGATCTGCTTGGAGACGCCGTCGGCAGCGGCCGTCAGGAAGCGCTCGTTGTTGAGCTTGAGCCCGGCCGAATAGGCAAATTCGACCATCCTTGCGATCTCCGGCACATCGGGTGCGGCCTTGGCTGCAGCGGCGAGCTGCTTGCGTGCCTTGTCGACGCGCTTGGCCATCTCGAAGGCATAGCGCCGTCGCGCCGTCGCCTGGCTGACAGCGCGGATCCCGGTCTCGAGCTCGACGCCGAGGCCGACCAGATAGAGTAATCGCTTTCGTGCGGGGTCGGCCTGGACGTTGCCCTTGCCCTTGGAGTGCCAGGTATTGTGCCGCACCTCGCCTTGCGACCAGGAAACCATCTCGAAGTCGCTGCCGGCAGTATGGCCACCTCTGTTCACGAGATCCTCTTGTGGCACAACATGGCAGCTGTAGCAGTTCTTCGTCAGCTGATAGAGCGCGGACGGCCTGATCATTCCTTTGGAGTCCGCGAGCTTCAATCGCTCATCCTTCTCGGCCTTGGTCTCGGTTTTTTCCGTCTTGCCGCTGAAGCCGCTGTGCACCTTGATCCAGTCTTCACCCGCGCTATGGCAGGACTCGCAGGAGATGCCGGCAATGGGCTGCTTCTTGTTGTCTTTCTCCTGCGCCGTGTAATGGCAATTCAGGCACAGGTTCTCGGACCTGATCCGCTGAATGCCCAATCTCTCCGCGATTTCGTTCGCCTCCTTCTTGCGCGGCATCTCGCGAAAGGTCTTGAAGTGATGCGAATTCTGCCAGGCCTCAGACTCCTGCTTGTGGCATTCGGCACAGGCATTCGGACCCATGATCTTCTTGGCATCGGACGCAGTCGTGCTTTCCGCTGCAAAGCCGAAAGTCAGCAGCAAGCCACAAAGACAAAGGGCGGACGCTCCGATACGGACGCCCGGCCCGAAGCCGATCGATCGAACGAAACGCAATCTAAGAACGGAAATGGCTTCTCATCCTCGGTTCGGTCGTCCTGTACGCTAGCATTGGCTCTTCGCGTCTGCTGCGCAGGCGATCGAGAACGACTTGACCCACCTGCCGTCCCGCAGGCTCCGCGAGCCACCCAATCGCGCGGCTCAGTGTACCCGTTCCGCCGGTGTCGTCGGTCGTCGGCATGAACGGATCGGCATAGCAAGCCGCGCCAGCCTGTGCGGCGAATGATTTGATCGCATCGACCATGCCCGGCGCACCGCAAGCGTAGACTACATCGGTCGGCATCAGGCGCGGCAGGTAGTCCGTCGGACGACCGAGCTTCACCGCCTCGCTCGTATTCTGAGGCGTACTGCAAACGGGCACGACGAGAACATTGGGAAAGCGGGACAGCTGCACGAGAGCCGGGCCCATATAGAGAGACTCAATCGTGCGGCCGCCGGCGATGATCATCATCAGGCGATCCGGATTCTCGCGCAGCGCAGCAACGGCGATAGACCATATGGGCGCGAAGCCCGTGCTGGTGCCCACGAGGATCAGTCGACTATCCATATTGGGTCGGAAGTGCGCCGAGCCGTAGGGCCCGGTCAAATTTACCCGATGGCCCGGCCTGATGCGCCTGCCGAGCAATGAAGTGACGCGCCCACCCTTCGTGCGCCGGACGTGGAACCACACCACGCGGCTGTCGGGATTGCCTTGCACGGGGTGAGTTATGCTGAAGGGGCGGCTCGGATAGCCTTGAAAGGTCACCTGCGCATACTGCCCTGCGTGATAGGGCAGCGGGCGCTCCGTCCTGATGCCGACCTCCATCACGTCGGACGACAGCGGACGCAGCGAACTCAGCACGCCCTCGACAGAGCGAACGCCTGACGGCTGCTCCTGTTCGACGACGACATCGCCGGCGATCCGGCACTGGCAGGCATGAACGATGCCCGGTTCGGCGCCTTCGCCACCGCGCACTTCGCCGGAGACCAGCCGCACGCAACACGTGCCGCAGTGACCTGAACGGCAGTCATAGGGCAGATCGACGCCATTGTTCAGCGCGGCATCCAGTAGCGTTTCGCCACGGCGTGCTTGAAAGGTCGTGCCATTGACCGTGATTTCGCAGTTTCTTGTCATTCTCTCATCCCGGAAAGCTTCGATTTCCTTATCCGCGACTGATGCGGATGTCCCTCCGTCGCGGCCATTTCTAGAATGGCGAGTAAAATAGGCACTCTGTATCCGAAACGCCTATTTGCATCATTGGCAGTGGAGCAAAAGTTTCTTTGTCTTCACGGACGATCACCGGATACGTGAAATGTGAAATTCAAGGCGCTGATTGTCCCCCTGCTGATCTTAATTTGGATCTTCTGGTCCAGCTGTCCCTGATTGCCCATAGTCCACCCTCCCATCATGGTCAGACAATGGCGGTTTGATGGTTTCAGATGGCGAGCGCTTGGCACTTTTCAGACCTGAAGAGAACCACTCAATGCTCCCTGCGCGCGAAAGCGGCCTGCCGACGCATGAAATGCATTGTGCTCGACGAATGACTATGAGAATTGCGTTATGCTCTTTAAATGACTATTTCGCGATATTTCACTTCCGAAATAATTGGAATTGAGTATTTGTCTCAAGCTTTTGCCCTTATTCGCCATGATTTTGCTTCCTTCGCGACCCTGTGACGCCAATTTCGCTATTTAGGTTCGTGCAACTTCAACGTCATTCCCGGGCGGTCGTAACGGCCGTTTGTCAGAAGGAATAACATCCGGGGTGCCGCCTTGAATCTCGGGGGAGAGGGAGGGTGGAAATTACGGGGGAATAGAGTAATGCGTAACCCGACAACGCTGTTATCAGGCGTTTCGATGCTTTCCTGCGCGCTCGCAGGTGCCATTCTCAACAGCACAGTATTTTTCAGCCCGAAGGCTGTCGCCGGCATAGGCGAAGCTCAGCAAACTAAGACCGAGCAATCAGAGCCGAGGATCAGGCTGGCGCAGGCTGCGCAGTCAGATCCGAACGCGGTGCTCGAAGCTCTCGTCAAGGAAGACGAGGAGAAAAGGGCCAAGGGCCAAGGTGCGATCGGGAAAGCCGGCGCGGCTGATGTCAGGCCCGCTCCTGGCGGTGCGCAGGCCGTGTCGCCCAACGCAGGATCGTACGGCAGCGGGCAGATGTCGATCTTCAACGCCATTGCCAACGGTTCGAGGGGCCAGAAGGCGCCGATCCCTACAGTCGACGAGGAGACACTCTCTCTTTATCCCACCGCAGCTCAATGCGGCGAGTGCCACAAGGAGATCTATGAAGAGTGGGCTTCGTCAAATCACGCCTATGCGTCGATTTCGCCGATGTTCCACGCCTTCGAGCAGAAATTTCAGAACCTGACGCAAGGCACGGTCGGCACGTTCTGCGTGCGCTGCCACGCGCAGGTCGGCACGCAGCTCGGCGAGGCGCGCGAAACACCGCTCTGGAAGCGCGCACCCATATCCCGTGAAGGCGTGACCTGCATCACCTGTCACCGCGTCGCCGAGCAGTACGGCAAGGTTGACGGCGAGCGCCGGATCGAGCCTGGCAAGATCACCGACCCGGTCTTCGGCACAGGTGAGAAGAGCGTAATCAAGGACGTCCTCGCCAACAAAGACACGTACTCCGTCCGCACCGACAAGGAAGGGCGGGGCATGAGCATCCACAACGGCATGATGACGAACCCGCAGCTCTCAAAGTCGGAGTTCTGCGTTAGCTGCCACCAGGTTGCCGTCAATCTCGGCATCAAGCTCGAGATCGTCTGGGATCAGTATCGCGACAGCCCGGCACGTCAGCAGGGTATCACTTGCCAGGACTGCCACATGGGTAAAGTGCCTGGAAAGCCCGAGGGCTATGCGACCGCGCCATCTGCCGTGATCGGCGGCAAGGAGATCAATCCGGGCCGCAAGCACTCCAACCACCGCTTCATCGGGCCAGGCTATTCGATCGCGCATCCCGGCGTCTTCCCGCACAATCCGAAGGCGCAGGTCTTCACCATGAAGGATTGGCTGGAGTTCGACTGGCGCAGCGGCTGGGGCACTGCCGAGTTCGAGGACAAGGTTGCGTCCGGAAAGCTCAAGGTCGATTTCCCCAAGCGCTGGGCCGATACCCTAGACCGTGAGGATGCCCGTCAGATCATCGTGGAGAACCTCCGCAGGCTGGACGAGCGCGATGACGTGCGCCGGCAGGTCATGGAGAACGGCACGAAGGTCGACGGCCCCTTCATCGAGAGTGCGCCGAGGGTCGGACGAGAACTCGCGTTCTCCTACAAGATCAAGAACCTCAACTCGGGCCACAATCTCCCGTCGGGTTCGCTCGGCGCACAACCGCAGCTCTGGGTGAACGTCGCCCTCATCGATCCCGATGGCAGGAACGTCTGGGAGTCGGGCTACGTCGACAGCAATGGCGATATGGCCGATCTGCACAGTCTCGATGTCGCCGCTGGCCGCATCAAGGTCGACCAGCAGCTCGTGAACTTCCAGACGAAGTTCCTAACCACCAACGTCAAGGGTACGGATCGCGAGATGTACCTGCCGGTCAACTTCGACGTCGACCCGCTGCCGCATCTGCGTCCGCCCCAAGTCCCGACCAAGGTTCTGAACCATCCGCCCCTCGTGCGTATGGAGAACCATTCGCTGCCGCCGCTCGGCGAGAGGACCGCCAAGTACAAGGTTCCAGCAAATCTCATTACGAAACCCGGCAACTACCGTCTTGCCTTCCGCCTGCGCAGTCGCGCCGAGCCGATCTACTTCATGCGCTTTGTTGGTGCAACGAAGGAGATGGAGCAGCGCATGAACGAGCGGATGCTGAGCTTCAAGGCCTCCACGGTGCAGCTCGAAGTGAAGTGAGGCACGAGCACCGCGCATCCGAGGTTTTCGGATGGGGGATCGGCTCGGGAGCCAACCAAATGGCTCCCAGCTCGTCCCGCAGGTCAGAAACTCAGATAACGGGATTTCGGTATGATTTGTGATGGCACTGATCTTTGCCGCGGCAGGTCGACAGCCGTAGTGGCGCTGGTCGCCGGTGGTTACCTCTTGATATCCGGTGTGACGGCAGGGCCAGCGGCCGCTCAAGAGGCTGCCAGCCAAAGCTGGCTGAGCCGCCTGTGGCCGGGCTCCGCCACGGCCTCGGCCGAGGACCTGCCCGCGCCGAGCTATGCAGGCATTACCACCAAGGAGAAGACGTCGGGTGCCAAAGGCGGCGATGGGGAAAACAAGGACGGGCTCTTTCGTCCGGATCCGCAGTACGACCCCAAATACGACCACAAGTCCAACGTCGACATCTACGGCGCCAAGATCGAGGTCGATCCCCCACGCCCGCTGCTCGAACTTGGCCGCGAGCAGTACACTTCGGGTGCATACGAGTCGAGCAGCAACCTCCTCGGGGCCTTGAACCCTCTCGTCCCGGGCCTCGCTGTCTATGGTGACTGGCGGACGGCGGTCGCCTTCAACAGGAACAACGGCAAGGATATTGGCCAGGTTGCGACGCGGGTGAATATCGACGTCGACTTCAAGATCACCGGCACCGAACGCATCCACGCTTTCTTTACGCCGCTCCAGCGGGACGCCCGTTTCACGCGCTTCGAGTTTGGTGGTGGCGACGGCGACGGAAGGCTGACGGGCGAGTTTGACATCGAACCGCAGACGCTGTTCTTCGAGGGCGATCTCGGTTCCATCTATTCAGGTCTCTCCGGCAAGCAAGCCGGCTTCGATCTGCCCTTCACCTTTGGTCTCTTCCCGCTGTTCCTGCAGAACGGTATCTGGGCGAATGACGCAATACTCGGCGGCGCAATCAGCATCCCCGCCAAGAACTCCGCGAAGCTGGGTCTTGCCAACTTCGACATCACGCTGTTCGCCGGCTTCGACAATGTCGACAATCCCGTCGTCCTCGGAGCGGACCGGCGCAATGCCAACGTCTATGGCGTGACCGCGTTCATCGATGCCTTCAGCGGCTACATCGAAACAGGCTATGGCCTATTGGAGGGAGTCAGGGAGCGGGCCGGCGAGCTCACGCACTTCGTGACTGCCGCTTACAGCCGGCGCTATGCCAACACGGTGTCTAACTCGACGCGCGTGTTCGCCAACTTCGGCAACGCTGACAACGACGACGGCGTCGCCATCATTTCGGAGAACAGCCTGATCTCCGGCCTGCCGAGCACGCTGATCCCCTACGCCAACTTTTTTGTCGGCTTTGGCAATCCGGCACCGCTTGTCGATGGCTTCAATGCGGGCATCCTGAAGAACGTCGGCATCAACTTCGAGACCGATGCCCTGACCGGCTTCCCCAAGCTGAACGACACCGCTGCCGACGCCTGGGGTGGCGCCATTGGCCTGCAGTATCTCTTCAACCTCGATCAGCAGCTCGTCTTCGAGGCGGCCATGGTGCAGCCATTCAACAGCGATGGCACCGGTGTCCAGGAAGCGCAGTACGGTCTCGGCGTTCGCTACCAGATCGCGCTCAACCATTCGTGGATTCTGCGCGCCGACGCGACCTACCAGTTCATCGAGGGCAAGGAAGACAACTTCGGCATTCGCACCGAACTCAGGAGGAAATTCTGAGCGGTCGCGGAAGCCAATTCGGGTCTGACAGGAAACCATGCGAGGTGATCTCATGAGCAGTCAGAGTTTGTTCGGTGGAGGACACGACCTTCGAGGCACTACCGGCATATTGATCTTGGCAGCCTCCGTCTGTGTCCTCGCCGCTGGCATCGGCGCAGCTACGTCCTATCTGAAGGGACCTGCCGCAAAGGCCAGTTCGCCGCGCTCCGGATCCAGTGATGACTCGCTCGCGCGCCTCAAGGACTACACGCGCTCCATTGGCGGCGAAGATCACGCACCCAAGGCGGCGGAGGGCAAGCTCCTGCCGGATGTGAATACGATGGTCGATCGGTTGGCTGCTCGGCTCGAGTCCGCGCCAGGTGACGGCAAGGGCTGGCGGACACTCGGTTGGTCCTACTTCCATATGGCGCGCTACAAAGAGGCAGCGAACGCCTATGCGAAGGCCGTGGAGCTTGATCCCAACTCCCACGAGCTCAAGCTGGAATACGAAGAGGCCAAGACGAAGGCTGCAGAAGGCGACAGTCCGCAGTCGGCGCCACCTCCGGCAAAAGCTGCCGAGGCCGGCAAGGTTGCTATCGAACCGAGCAAAGAGCAGGTGTCTGCTATTCAAGCCATGCCTGCGCACGATCGTAACGCGGCCATTCGATCGATGGTCGATGGCCTGGCTGCCCGCCTGGAGAGTTCTCCGCGAGATGCCGAGGGCTGGACCCGTCTCATGCGCTCTCGCGTCGTACTTGGCGAGAAAGAAGTCGCGGTAGCCGCATTTCGCAAAGCGCTCGACGTCTTCAAAGACGATGCGGCTGCATCTAGCAGGATCACGGCCGCAGCGAGCGAGCTCGGTCTGAAGATTGAATGAGGCCCTGTAGATATCAGAGAGCCCCGCAAGTTTGATCAGACGAGCAGGATGCCGCATGAATTTTGAGAGCTTGGTCCAGCAGCGCCTCGAGAGCCTTCATCAGGAAGGCCGCTATCGCGTTTTCGCCGATTTGAAGCGCCGCCGCGGCTTCTTCCCTGTAGCGGATCATCTCGCGGCCGATGAATCGCGCGAGATCACCGTGTGGTGCTCGAACGACTATCTCGGCATGGGGCAGCATCCGGCGGTGTTGGACGCGATGCACGAGGCAATCGATGCCGTGGGGGCAGGCTCAGGCGGCACGCGCAATATCTCGGGCACGACCCACTACCATGTGGAGCTCGAAAGCGAGCTTGCCGACCTCCATGGCAAGGAGGCGGCGCTGCTTTTCACTTCGGCTTACGTCGCCAACGACGCGACGCTCTCGACTCTCGTCAACCTCGTCCCAGGTACGGTCGTCTTCTCGGACGAGAAGAACCACGCGTCCATGATCGAAGGCATCCGCCGCGGGAAGGGCGAGAAGGCGATCTTCCGCCACAACGACGTCGCCGATCTCGAGGCTAAGCTCAGGAAGTATCCGAAGAGGACGCCCAAGATCATCGCCTTCGAGAGCGTCTACTCCATGGACGGGCACATCGCTCCGATTAGTGCGATCTGCGATCTTGCCGACAAGTACAACGCGCTCACTTATCTCGACGAGGTGCACGCGGTCGGCCTTTACGGTCCACGCGGCGGCGGCATTGCCGAACGCGACGGCGTCATGGATCGCGTCGACATCATCAACGGTACGCTCGCCAAGGGCTTTGGAGTCATGGGCGGCTACATCGCCGGATCACGCGATCTCTGCGACGCGATCCGCTCGTTTGCCTCAGGCTTTATCTTTACGACATCGCTCGCACCCGCACTCGCTGCCGGCGCTCTTGCTTCCATTCGCCATTTGAAAGCGAGCGCGGTCGAGCGTATCCGGCACCAGGAGCGGGTTCGCACACTCAAGACGTCGCTCAAGGCGAAGCGTTTGCCCGTCATGGACAATTCAAGTCACATCGTGCCGGTGATGGTCGGTTGCCCCATTCGCTGCAAGGCCGTGACGGACGCGCTGCTTGGTCAGTACGGGATCTACGTACAACCGATCAACTATCCGACAGTGTCGAAGGGCACCGAGCGTATGCGTCTGACGCCATCGCCGGCGCACTCGGACGAGCAGATGGCGCATCTGGTCCACGCGCTCGACGAGCTTTACGGCGCGTTCAACTCGAACGCTTGGCCGCTCGTCGATCATGTGCGGCCGGATTAGTGCAGCGTTCCGTAGATGCCTGCCTCCCGGAAGGCATCCAGGATGGCGATGTGAAGGTCGGACTTCACCCGCGCGCCGGCATTGACATTGGTAAGCGTCACGCTCAGCGAGAATACCAGGCTGTCAGGCGTGAAAGCTTCCAGCACGGCCACCGGCGACGGGTTGGCCTGGATCAGTGGCTGCTCGCGGGCGACTTTCTCCAGTAGGGCGATCACCGCCTTGGGTGCAGCCTTCATGTCCGTCGAGACCTTCAGGACGAGGCGGCCAAGTATGTTGCGGTGAGTCCAGTTGAGAACCCGGCCCGAGATCAACTCGGAGTTCGGCACGATGAGGCTGGCGCGGTCGAAGGTCTCGATCTCCGTCGAGCGCACGGAAATGCGGCGCACATTGCCCTGCTGATCACCGACCACGATCCAATCGCCGACCTTGATCGGGCGCTCGGCGAGCAGGATCAGGCCTGAGACGAAGTTGTTCACGATCGACTGCAGGCCGAAGCCGATGCCGACTGAAAGCGCGCCCGCGACGATGGCGAGGTTCGTGACGTCGAATCCTGCATAAGATACGGCCATCAGCACCGCCAGGCTGACGCCCGCATAGCCCACGGCCAGATCGATCGAGTTCGCGACACCCGCGTCCATCCGGTCTTGTGCGAGTACCCGCTCGCGAAGCCAGCGCTGGATCACGCGCGTGAGGAACAGCAGCGTGATGAACAGCACGATGCCGAATAGAATCCTGAAGAGCGAGATGCGGAACTGACCGACCTCGAAGCCGAAGAACAGGGCCTTACCCCAGTCCCGAATATCGGCCCCGGAAAAGCCCCACTGCAGCATGAGCAGGGGCAGCGCGGCGAATGCGATCACGACCATCGCCGCGATCTCGCCGAGTTTGACGATCTGCGTCTGTCGCGTCCGCTCGATGCCGAAGCGCTTCTCGATCACGGACCCGACCACACTGGTCTCGGCATCGCGCCGGCGTGTCACCGCACGGACTGCCAGATAGATCAGCCCTGCCATCGCGAGAACCGTACCGGTCAGCACGATCTGCTGAGCGATGTAACGGCCGAGTGCGACGTAGCCGATCATGGAGCTCACTGCGATGGCGATCGCGAGGCCCAGTAATGGGAGCTTGATCGAGAGTGGCGCAAGCCGCTTGCCGGCATTGGCGTCCACTCTGTCGAGATGGTTCACGGCGCGCAGTGGGCCAGTCTGTGCGACCCAGGGCTTGAGCGCCAGCCACGTCAGCAGACCGACCGTCGCTAGATTCGTGATGAATCCCTGAATGACAGTGACGACGAGCGGCACGTAGATGGCGCGACCGAACTCCACCAGCACCGTGTCGATGATGTAGATCGCGAGGAGGATCTTGACGATGATCAGGATGAACCAGGCTGTATCGTCATCGACGGGTATCAGCCTCCACTGCGGCAACTTTGGCTCCAGCGAGACACTGGCGAGAATGGAGCCGGCGATATAGATGAGTGCCCCAAGGAGTGCCGCGTCGGCGGTGCGCTCCCAAGGAGACACGAACATGTCGAGACCGTCGAGCCCAGCATAGAGGATCGAGGTAGCGGCAATCGGCCCCAGCATCCGCGCGGGCGCCACGAGCGCGGCCCACCGGATACGATCGAAGAAGGTCGGAATTCCCTCGAAGCTGCCGCGACGTTTGACGATCCACTGATTGACAAGGTGCCTGAGCCCGAATGCGGCGCCGATGGCGCCGACGAGTATTCCAAAAAAGGAAAGAGCCTCTTGTCGCAGGCGTTGGAGCCAGGTTGCACCATAGTACTGCGCTCGACCCAGGATGCTCGGTAAGCGACTTCCGACCTCGTGCCAAACCGAGGGCATCAGCGGGCTCGCGCGACGCTCGAACAAGTTGCGCGAGAAAATCTGGTAGCGCAGCACAGTGATGCGGTCGATCATCTGCTTGGCGCGAACCCAGGCGAGTTCCGTCGTCTTGATCGCGCCGTCGAGCGCTGCGGCAATGGAGTTGAGGCGGGCGCGCTCGGCCGCGATGGCCGGCGTTTCCGGCTGATTGCTCGGCGCTGGCCCCAACCGCTCGATCTGGCTCTTCACTTCGGTGAGCTGGGGGCGAAGTGCTTCCGCAGTCGCCGTCGAGTCGTAGATGATTTCTTCGACATCCGTGCGCAGGCGCTGGAGCTCGCCCTCCAGCTCCTTGAGCTGCTGGATCGATTTCTCCGCTTCCTCGACGCTTTTGGCCAATCGTTCGACCGGTGTCGTCACCTCAGGCGGCAGCAATGGAGCGGTCGCTGCAGGGGAGGATGGCGCCGGGGCGGACGCCGTCGGTGGTGCTGCGACCGCTGCTGGATCTGGAGCGGATTGCTGCGCCGCAACTCCCTGTGGCAGCACACTCAGAACAGCGGCCGCAAATAGCAAACGCATACAGCGGATCATGATGAGCCTAGCTCCAGTTCTTCTGGGTCATCGGCATTGCTCGATGAGGAGAGGCGTGCTGATGGCATCTCCATATGGCAAGGTGGCGGCGCTTGGTATCCCGGGTGCCTACCCGGGTCAACACACTCGATTGAAAGGTGCAGATGTCCCGTCGGAAGCGTCTTTTGATAGGCGTAGATGGCAGTTCCGAGGCAATTGGTCGTCAGTATTTTACGTATTGCGTAGGCCGCTGCCGCCAAAGCCCGGAATGCGATTGATGAAGATGACGACGGTGAAGGTGAGCACGAGCATCGAAAGACCGAGAATGGCGATGGCACCGAGATCGCCACTTTCCTTGAGATCGAAGATCAGCACCGAAACCACTTTCGTCTCCGAAGTGAAGAGCATGATGGCCGCCGACAGCTCACGGACGGTCGACACGAAGATGAAGCACCAGGTGGCGAGTACGCTCGTTCGGAGCAGCGGTGCGGTCACATCGCGCAAGGCTTGCAGGCGCGTTGCTCCGAGAATGCGGCTGGCGTCTTCGAGCTCTGGATGCACGGCGCGGAAGGCGGACTGGAGCTGCTGATAGGCCGCCGGCAGCTCGATGGTGATGTAGGCGAGCAGCAGCACCCAGAGCGTGCCATAGAGCACGAATGGCGGCCGCGTGTAGGCCAGGAACAACCCGACGCCGAGAACGATGCCGGGGATGGCGAGCGGCGCCGTCGCCAGGAATCCGAGTATGCGATGGCCGGCAATGGCCTTTCGTGCCGTCGCGTAGCTGATGACCAGCGCCAGCACCGTGCCGATCGTTGCCGCCGCGGCGCCGAGGATGAACGTGTTCTTCAAAGCGAGGTGCGTCGTCGACAGTTCGAAGAAGGTGAAATAAAAATTCTTCATCGTGAAAGTCGCCGGCGTCACCAGCGTGGTGGCGATCGGTGAGAAGGCTGCGTTGAGAAGCGCGAAGTAGGGCAGGAACACGGGCAGCATCAGAACGATGAAGACGAAGATCAGGGCGGGTACAACGAGCCATCCCAATTGAATGAGCCGCGGCTCGCCCGACTTGCCGCCGACGATCGAATAGCCCTTGCGGCCGAGGATCATCTGCTGGCCGCGCAGGAGCATCACCGTCAGGAACAGCAATGGCAGCGATGCCGCCGCCGCCAGCTCCGGCTTCGGCGGGTATTGAAAGAGACTCCAGATCTTGGTGGTCATGGTGTGGAAGCCCGCCGGCAGCGCGAGGATTGCCGGCGAGCCGAACAGGATCATCGCTTGAAGAAAGGCCACGAGCGCGCCTGCGAGCAGTGCCGGCAGAACCAGCGGGATCGTCACCCGCCGCGCGGTGGTCCACGTACCGGCGCCGAGGATCGACGATGCGTCCTCCAAGTCTCCGGGAATACGGTCCAGTGCGTTCGCGACCAGAACGAACACATAGGGAAATGTATAGCAGGCAATGACGAAGATCAGCCCTGGCATCGAGTAGATATTGAACAGGTAGGCGTCCATCTCGGCGCCGGTTGCGCTGCGGTAGAGCTTGTTGAGCAGCCCGCTGTTCGGCGCCGCGAGAATTTCCCAGGCAATCGCGCCGAGAAATGGCGGTGTAACGAAGGAAGCCGTGACCAGGGCGCGGATCACGCGGGTCATCGGCATATCCGTGCGCGCAACCAGCCATCCCATTGGGGCCGCAACCAGGCAGCATACGACGCTGGAGCTGAGCGCGACGATCATCGTCGTGATCAGCGGCTCGACCAGATCCGGATCGCTGAAGAGCGTCCGGAACTGAGCGAGAGTGAGCACACGCGCCTTCGTGGCCGGATCGACCTCGGTGATGGCGTACATCACCAGCCACGAGATCGGCAGAAGGATGAGAACACAGAGCAGCGCCGCGAAGGTGAGCAGCAGCGGAACGGAAAGATCGAGCTTGAAGGTCCGCCGATCCTCTAACTGCGCACGCAAGGCGATGGTCATGATCTCGTGACGTCCATTGAAAGTCTTGCTCGAGGAGCAAAGAAACGGCGCGGAGCCATGCTCCGCACCTGAGCGCGTGGTGGGTGCCGACCTAGACTTTGAACAGCGCCGAGTAGCGCTTCTTGATTTCTTCGGCGCCCTTCTCGATGGCTTCGGCGTCCTCCTTCATCAACTTGATGTCGGCGAGCTTGCGCACGCCGGGCTTTTCGACAGTCTGGCCGTGCGGCGAATACTGCCGTGCGAAGTCGACGAGAATCTGCTGGGCCTCTCGCGAATGCATCCAGTTCTGGAACAGCCGGCCGGCATTGGGATTGGGGGCGTTCTTGAACAGGACGCTGGGGCTGGTCGCCACCGGCGTTCCCTCCGCCGGATAGATGATGTCGACCGGATCGCCCTTCTCCTTGTACTGGATGATCAGGTAGCCGGCGCCATCGATCATGATCGCGCGTTCGCCGAGTGCAATCTTCTTCGGCGTATCGGTTGCGGACTGCACCTGCATGATCCGCTGCTTGGAGAGCTTCTCGAAGTACTCCCAGCCGAGCTCGCGCGCCGTCTGGTACGTCGAGTTCATGATGGTGCCGCTGTAGGCCGGATGCGCTTTCACCATCTTGCCGGCCCACTTGGGATCGAGGAGATCGGCGAAGCTCTTCGGCGCCTCCTCGGCCTTTACCAGGTTGGTATTGTAGCCGAACGGGGACACGAGCACGCGCGTGACGATCTGAAAGCCCTCGGGATCGTAATAGTTCTTTGGGTAGTGCTTCACGACCTCCTCCGGCAGGTAGGGCGTCAGCAAGCCGTCACGCTTCCAATGAATGACGTGCGCGAGATCGGACGTGTTGGCAACGTCGACAGCGAAGATGTTGCTGGAGAACTCCTGGGCGATGCGCGTGAATACGCGCTCAGCACCCGAGCGTTCTACGCGGGCCGTGATGCCGGGGAAGCTCTGCTCGAAAGACCGGCCCAGACGCTGTGCCAAGGTCAGGTCCATTGCGGTGTAGAAGGCGACCTTGCCCTCTTTTTTGGCCGCTTCGATGAGCTCCGGCGTGATGGCTGCAGCAGCTGGCGCCTGCGCGCGAGCAGGTGCCGCAAAGACAACGCCGCTCATCCCAACTGCCGCTAGCGCGGTGGTGCCCTTCAGGACGTCGCGGCGCGCCAACTTTTTCTTGATCATGGTCGTCTCCTCATACCTTGAATAGCTGGGTGTAGCGCTTCTTGATCTCGTCGCCTTGCTTTTCCACGCCCGCCGGATCTTCCTTCATCAGCTTGATGTCATTGAGCGGCTTGCGGCCAGCCTTCTCCTTGACGTGCGGATGCAACGAGCGCAGGCCGCCGACATCGATGATGAGCTGCTGACATTCGAGGCTGAAGCAGAACGACTGGAAAAGTCGCGCCGCATTCGGATTGGGCGCTGCCTTGAACAGGGCGTTCGGCCCTATGACCAGCGGCGTGCCCTCGGTCGGATAGACCGGCTCGATGGGTTGGCCCGCCTCCTTGATCTGAAAGACGATGTATTCATTGCCATCGGCCATGACCGCACGCTCGCCGAGCGCAAGTTTCTTCGGCGGGTCAGTGGCAGATTGAACCTGCATGATGCGCTGCTTGGCGAGCTTCTCGAAGTACTCCCAGCCGAGATCACGCGCGATCTGGAAGGTCGCGGTCATGATCGTGCCGCTATAGGAGGGATGCGCCTTCACGATCTTGCCGGCCCACTTGGGATCGAGCAGATCGGCGAAGCTCTTTGGTGCCTCCTCCGCCTTCACGAGATTCGTATTATAGGCGAGCGTGCTCAAACCCGCGCGGAAGCTTGCGAACATGCCGTCAGGGTCGCGATGCTCTGGTGCGTAGTGCTTGGCGACATCCTCAGGTACGTACGGCGCCAGCAAGCCGTCACGCTTCCAGACGATCATGTGCGCCGCGTCGGATGAGTTGACGACGTCGACAGCACGAATATTGCTGGCGTACTCCTGGCCGATGCGTTGGAACACGCGTTCGGCACCCGTGCGCTCCACGCGGACAGCAATACCCGGATACTTTGCCTCGAAGGCCTTGCCGATCCGCTCAGCCATGGGTAGGTCGATCGACGTGTAGTAGACGACCTTGCCCTCCTTCCTCGCGGCTTGGATCAGCTCATCGGTCACAGCAGCAGGCGGCGGCGCCTGAGCCGTAAGCGGCGTCGCGGCGACGGTCAGCGCCAGGGCGCTCGTGCCTTTGAGGACATCACGTCTATCGAATTTTCGCGCCATCGCTGTTTCCTCTCCTCAAGAAATGATGCCGCTTTGCGGTTCATCCGGCTGTCGTGTGCGAGCAGTCTCCTAACTTCGCTCTCCGCGCTCCGTCAGGCGGACAGCATCCTGCAGCTCTCATATGGAAGATGAAGCCAAACGGTCGAGCCCGCGGACACGGCGTCGCCTGCCGGCGTGACCACCCGAAGCTGAGTACCGTTGGCGACTTCCACCAGATAGTCGCGGCTGGCGCCGAGAAAGACCTGCCGAATGACCGTCGCCGGAATGACATTGTCCTTCTCGGCAGGCTCATTCGCCGTCAGCCGAATGGCGTGTTGGCGGATCGAGATTGCGGCCTCGCCGTTCGAACCTGCGCTGGCATTGCTGACCCGAAGCGGCGCGCCCGAGAAGTCCACGCGTCCCCCCTCCAGGCGCTTGCCACGGACGACATTGCTCATGCCAATGAAGCGCGCGACGAACTCGGAGTCGGGCCGATCATATATGTCCTCCGGCGAGCCGGCCTGCTCGATCTTGCCGCCATTCATGACGCAGATCACGTCGGCGGTCGTCATGGCTTCGGATTGATCATGCGTGACGTAGACCGTGGTGTAGCGGTACTCGTCGTGCAGGCGGCGGATCTCGAAGCGCATTTCCTCGCGGAGGTTGGCGTCCAGGTTCGAGAGCGGCTCGTCGAGGAGCAGAGTCTCCGGCTCGACGATCAGCGCCCGCGCCAGCGCCACGCGCTGCTGCTGGCCGCCGGAGAGCTCGCCGGGATAGCGGCTGGCGAGCGGCGCCAGTCGCGTGGTGGCGAGGATCGCATCCAGCTTTTGCTTGGTCGTGGCCGCATCGATCTTGCGCAGCTTGAGGCCGTAGGTGATGTTCTCCGCGACCGTCATATGCGGCCAAAGAGCGTAGCTCTGGAAAATCATCGACATATTGCGACGCTCTGGTGGGAGCGACCGCTGCGGGCTCGACACCTGATGGTCGCCGACGCGGATCTCGCCGATGGTCGGCTCGACGAAGCCGGCAATGAGCCGTAGCGTGGTTGTCTTGCCACAGCCCGATGGGCCAAGCAGGCAGACCAGACTGCCGTGCTCGATTGTTAGAGATACATCGTCGACGACGGCAAGCGATCCATAGCGCTTCGTCAGATTTCGCAGCTCGACCGACGCCACCCTATCCCTCCCTATCCGCGGCGCGTCGCGCTCGATGCCTACCGGCATCAGAGCAACCGACGTCGCGCATTTCCACCCCAGACGACAACCGCCGGCACGGTGCTGGCCGAAGCCGGCGCGTGCCCATGGCCGCATTTGCTTTTCTTGAGCCGAGGCCCCCTGCTGTCTAGCATCCGAGGCCATGATCGGGAATGGATATCGGGAGGGCGCGGGGCGCAGAAATTGAACGCAGCCCCGCCCAAATCTATGAGCTGGTGGGAGCTATTCGAGCCAAGGCCTCAATTCCGCGGTCAATGCGCGGCGGGCTCCGAGAACGGCAGGGGATGCAGGCAAGCAAATGCTCGCGTTGGGCTTTCAGGCGTCAGTGGCGGCTCGCTTAGCTTGCAATCATCCTGCGCCTGCACACAACGGCCGGCAAAGCGGCAGCCCGGGGGAAGATCGATCGGGCTCGGCACTTCGCCCGGCAGAGGATCGGATAGGGGGGCAAAGAAACGCGGAGAGGCATTGAGAAGCGCGCGCGTGTAGGGATGGGCCGGCGCTTTCAGCACGTCGCGCGTCAGGCCCGCCTCGACGACCCGACCGAGATACATGACCGCGATCCGATCGCACAGATAGGCGGCCACCCCGAGATCATGCGTGATGAACAGGAGGCTCAGGCCCATCTCGCGCTTGAGATCGCGCAGAAGCTTGAGGATCTGCGCCTGGGTCGAGACATCAAGACCGGAAACGGCTTCGTCCGCGACGAGCACGGATGGGGCGGAAGCCAGTGCCCGCGCGATGGCAACGCGGCGGAGCTGGCCGCCCGATAGCGCGGTCACATAGCGCGACATCATCTCGGGAGCGAGCCCCACACGGGAGAGCAGGGCGGCCACGCGGTCGCGGCGATCTGCCCTGGTGCAGAGTTTGTGATGATCGAGCGGCTCGGCGACGAGGTCGAGCACGGACATGCGCGGATTGAGCGAGCCGCGCGCATCCTGATAGATCATCGCCACTTCGCGACAGAAGCGATCGCGGTCGGCACCGGCGAGGCCGGCAATGTCCTTCTCGCGGAAGAGGGCACGGCCATCCGTCGGATGCGTGAGACCGAGCAGCACGCGCAGCAGCGTGGTCTTTCCGGAGCCGCTCTCGCCGACGATCGCGAGGCTCTCCCCCGGTTCGAGAGAGAGGCGCACACCGTCGAGCGCCCGCAGCTTCCGCTTGGCGCGGCTGAACAGTGAGGCGCCCTTGCCGTCGACGTCGTAGGCCTTCTGCACGTCGAGAAGCCGGAAAATGGGCGCCTTGATCATGTCACAGGATTCCAGCAGGCGACTTTGCGGCCGCGCGTCTCGACAAGGGGCGGCTTGGTCGCGGAACACTTGTCGAGCGCACGGGGGCAGCGCGGGGCAAAGCGACACGCGGGCGTCATCGAAGCAAACGACGGAGCGCCGCTCGGCAGGGGTTCGAGCTCTTCCGTGTCGAACTCGAGCACGCAGCCCTTGAGTGCCTGAGTGTACGGATGCATGGGCGCTTCGAGCACGACACGGCTCGGTCCCGTTTCCATGACCTGCCCGCCGTAGAGCACGACAATATCGTCGCAGCATTGGCTGGCGAGCGCGAGATCGTGCAGGACGAAGATACAACTCGCGCTGCGGCGCCGGCTCTCATCGAGGATCAGCCGGATGATCTGCGCCTGGATGGTGACGTCGAGCGCGCTCGTCGGCTCGTCGGCGAGCAGCAGATCGGGATTCGACGAGAGCGCAATGGCGATCATCACGCGCTGCTGCATGCCACCGGAGAGCTGATGCGGATAGGCGCTGAGCCGCGATGGCGCATCATTGAGGCCGACACTTTCGAGAAGCTCGATTGCGCGGGCGCGTGCCGCCGAGCGGCTGAGACCCAGGACGCGCCGCAGTGGCGTCGTGATCTGCCGGCCGATGGTGAAGCACGGATTGAGGGCTGCCGAGGCATCCTGGAAGATCATGGTCACGCGGCGTCCGCGGAGCTTGAGCCAGGCGGCCTCGTTGGCTTGGGTCACGTTGCCCGCGCCGTCGAGATCGATCGTTCCGGCGAGGCCGACCTCGGGGGCACGCAGCAGGCCGATCAGCGTGAGTGCGATCGTGGACTTGCCGGCGCCGGATTCACCGACCAACCCAAGCGTTGCACCACGACGCAGTGTGAAGCTGACGTCGTCGAGGATCAGGCTCTCGCCTCGCGTCAGTGAAAGCCCCTCGACCGCGAGCAACGGATCCGCCTCGCGGGTTGGCTCGATGCGCTGCCCGAGCGCGGCCGGCAGCGTGGCCGCGGCGCGCGCAGCGCCAAGGTCCATGGGCTTCATCCCTGCTTCCTCAGCTTGGGATCGAAGCGCTCGCGCACGCCGTCGCCGACGACGCTGAGCGCGATGAGCAGGATTGCGAGCGCTGTTCCCGGTACGCCGGCGATCCACGGTGCGAAGCTGACGAAGCTGCGGCCTTCGGCGATCATCAGGCCCCAGTCTGGCGTCGGCGGCGCAACGCCGATGCCAAGGAAGGAGAGGCCTGAGGACACGAGCACCGCGTAGCTGACGCGGATCGTCGCCTGCACGGCGAGCGGGAAGATCACGTTTGGCAGGATGTGCCGCCACACGATCGCGAGACGTTTGACGCCCATGAGGCCGGCAGCCTCGACGAAGGCCTGTGCCTTGATCTGCAGCACGTCGGCGCGGACGGTACGCGAGAACGGTCCGATCAGGGCGACGCCGACGGCGAGGATCACCTTGTCGACGCCCGTGCCGAGGATCGAGATGAATGCGATCGCCATGATCAGCGAGGGCAGCGCCAGCAGCGCATCGATGAAGCGCATCAGCGCCCACTCGACCATGCCGCCGGAGAGCCCCGCGGCCATGCCGACGACGAGGCCGCCGCTGGCGCCGATGATGACGGCACCGAAGCCGATGGCCAGTGCATACCGCGCACCATAGATCGTCCGCGAGAGCAGATCACGGCCGAAGCTGTCCGTGCCGAGCAAATGGTTCTCGGAGAACGGCGGTGACATGAAGCTCGTCATATCCTGGTCGAGCGGCGGGTGCGGCGCGACGAGTGGCGCGAATGTCGCCGACAGCACGAACATCGCCACGACGACGGCAGCGAACAGGAACCAGGCGTTCGAGCGGACGTAGGCGCGCAGAGCACTGGTTTGCGCCTCGCGCTTGGAGAGCGGCATCTCGCTCGCGAGATCGACCATCAGCGGGGCCTCAGGCGTGGATCGAGATAGGGATAGGCGAGATCGACGATCAGGTTCGTTGTGATGAACAGGCAGGCCGTGATCATGACGCCGGCCTGGACAATACCGTACTCGCGGTTGAGGACGGCATTGGTGATCATCTGGCCGACGCCCGGCAGCGAGAACACCGTCTCGGTCAGGACGGCGCCCTGCAGGAGCGCACCGAGCTGCAGGCCGAGTATGGTGACAAGCGGCATCAGGATATTGCGCAGCCCGTGCACCCAGACGACGCGCCAGTTCGGCTCGCCACGGGCACGGGCGGCGGCGATGTAGGGCTGCTCGAGCGTTTCGACGAGGTTCGCCCGCGTCATGCGCACGATCATCGCCAGGAAGTAGGTGGCGAGCGTGACGGCGGGCAGCGTCATGTGCGCGACGCCGCCCCAGAAATCCTGCCATGGCGCGACGAAGCCCATGGTCGGGAAGTAGCCGAGCTTCACCCCGAACAGCCAGATCAGGAGGATGCCGAGGTAGAAGCTCGGGAACGAGGTGCCTGTCAGCGTGAAGACGGACGTCGCGGCATCCCAGGCCGTACCGCGCCGTGTCGCCGACAGCACGCCGAGCGGTACGCCGATGAGGATCGCGAGCCCGAGCGCCGACGCGGCGAGCGTCAGCGTCACTGGCAATGCCTCGACGAAGGCAAACTGAAAGATTGGGGCCTTGCCCACGTAGGACACGCCCCAATCGCCGGTCACGAAGTTGCCGAGCCAGCGGAAGTACTGTTCTACCAGCGGCCGATCCAACCCGAGCTGCTGCTTTAGAGCAGCGTACGTCTCCGGCGAGTACTCGTTGCCGAGCATGATCTGGATCGGATCGCCCGGCGCCAGCTTCAGCAGCGTGAAGCAGACGGCCGAGACGATCAGCAAGACCATCATCGTCTGAAGGATCTTGCCGGCGGCGAACAGCAGCATCAGCCGAAGCTCACCGTGTGCAGGTTGAGGCTGTCGACCGGGATGTACTTGAAGCCCTTCACCTTCTGCGAGAAGACCTTGAAGACGGGCATGTGCGAGATGATCGCGATCGGTGCCTCGCCCATGAGGATGTCGCAGGCCTCGGTGTAGAACGTCTTGCGCTTCTCCACATCGAGGGTGTCCTGCGCGGCAGTGACAAGCTCATCAAAGCGCTTGTTCGACCAGCCGGGATAGTTCCAGGGTTCGCCCGTGCGGAACTCGGGCGTTATCGTCTCGTCCGGATCGAGGTCGGCCCACCAGTTGAAGTCGAACATATCCCAATCGCCGGAATTGCGCTTCTGGATCCACGCGGCGCGCTCGACCACCTCGATCTTCGGCTTGATGTCGATGGCGGCCAGCATCGGCAGTACGCTCTGCATCAGGCGCGTGCCGTAAATGCCCTGCTCCGACGCGAGAAACACGGGCTCGAGGGTGCCCTTGACCTTCGACTGGGCACGGAACTCCTTCGCCTTGGCGAGATCGAAGAATTGCCCGCGCCCGGATTTGGCGACATTGGGATCGTAGAAGTCGGTCATCGGCGGCGAGATCGGCGTGTAGGCCGGGATCGCGTGACCGAAGAACGCCTGCTTGATCAAGACCTCGCGGTTGAGGGCAAACGCAACGGCCTTTCGCAGATCCATATCGTCGAACGGCGCGCGCTTGCAGTTCATGGCGACGTAAACGTAGTTGCCTTCGATCTCGCCGTAGAGCTGCAAGTTCTTCTGGGCCTGGATCTGGCTGACGAACTGCACGGGAATTTCGCTCATGCCGTCGATCTGGCCGGAGAGCATCGCGGCGATGGCGGCAGAGGGCTCCTTCATCAGCACGAACGTCGCGCGGTCGAGCTTAGGGAGACCCTTCTCGAAATAGTCCGGATTCTTCTCGACGACGATCGTGTCGTTCTCGCGCCAGCTCACGAACTTGAACGGGCCGGTGCCGACGGGATTGCGTCCGAAATTGGAGCCGTACTTCTCGACGGCGGCCTTCGAGACAATCGTGCCTGCGCGGCCGGTGCTGCCGGTGAGCGCGACGGGCAGGAAGGCATACGGCTTGTTGAATGTCAGCCGCACGGTGAGAGGATCGAGCACCTCGACGTTGTTCAGCTCCTTGTACTTCCAGGCGTGCGGGGACTTCGGTGTACCCTTCCATACGCGCTCGACGCTCCATTTCACGGCTTCGGCATCGCAAGGAGTGCCGTCGTGGAACTTCACGCCGGGCTTGAGCTTGAAGACGTGGACTTTCTCGTCCTTTACTTCCCACGTCTCGGCAAGGTCCGGCACAAACGACACGCGCTTGCCGTCGTACTCGACCTTGAGCAGGCCATTGTAGATGTTGTTGTGGATCTTCACCGCGCCGAGAAAGCCAGTGAAATGCGGATCGAGCGTGTCGACGTGATCGATCCACGCGAGCCGGATATGGCCGCCGCCATTCGCGCGCGCCGGACGCGAGCCGACGCCTGTTGCCATGACCGCAGCGCCCGCACCCAATCCGTACATTAGCTCACGGCGGTTCATTGCGCCGAGAATCCGCTCTTCGATAATGCTCTTGTGGTCGACCATCGTGTCGCTTTTCTCCGTTCGACGCGCGCCCAAGGGATCATGCGCATTTGGATTTCGGCGGTGACAACATCACCGTGCACGCCCAAGCGCTGTCGCTCGGCGTGTGAGGCATGACCCGAAATCAAACGAAGATGTGCAAACGGTGTGCCAGTTCGAGAACGTCTGTTTCTCAGCGATACGCGGCGCGTCCGGCCGTCGCATTCGCCGGAACCGCGACGAAATTCGGCACGTTGCTGGGAATGCTGGCTGATATATGCCCGCGCCCGCCTAGCGCGCGATGGAACCCTCGCGCTTCTGTCTTGGTGCCCTCAGGGGGTGATGGCTACTTTTCGCTGACACGCGCTGCGTCGACGCCGTGGGGCGGTCGACGTTGCCCGCGTTGATGAATGACTGGGAGGCCGCGACCTTCTCTCGGAAAGTCGCGGCCCTGGTTGGCTTATACGATCACGTCGTGACGATCGAGATCGCTTGCCGATACGTCGAGGAGCGTAATGGTGTTGCCTCCAAACGCGATCACGACGTCCTGGCCATCCTGCGTGATGGCAAGATCGGCGAACGAGCGGAGGTTCGACACGCTCCGCATATTAATGCGGTCCGTCCCGATTTCGAAGTCTTCGATCACGTCATTCCCGAAGTGGTTCTCGAAGTAGAAGACGTCGCGTCCGGCGTCGCCCGCCAGGACATCGTCCCCGCGGCCGCCATAGATGTTGTCGTGACCCTCGCCGCCGAAGATGAGATCATCACCTTCGCCGCCATAAAGCTGATCGTGGCCCGAGCCGCCCTCGATGACGTCGCCGCCATCTCCGCCGTAGACACGATCGTTGCCGCTACCCGCGTCGATGATGTCGTCGCCGGCGCCAGCCTCGATCAAGTCACTACCGCTGTCGCCGAAGATCTGATCCTCGCCATCTTCGCCGTGCAGCCTGTCGGAGCCGCTGCCGCCCTCGATGGTGTCGTCGCCGAGGCCGCCGTAGATAATATCGTCTCCGCTGCCGCCAGCGAGCTTGTCGTTACCGGCCTCGCCGTAGAGTGCGTCGCGGCCATCGCCGCCATCGATCGCGTCGTCTCCATCGCCGCCGTAGAGGCGATCGTTGCCGCTGCCGCCATCGATGGTGTCGTCGCCCTCCTCGCCGTACACACGATCATTGCCCGAGCCGCCGAACAGGATATCGTCGCCAAGGCCGCCGAAGAGACGATCGTCGTCGCTGCCGCCATCGATCAGATCATCACCGTCGCCGCCATGAGCGGTATCCCGACCACCAAGGGCGAGGATCGTATCGTCGCCGTCCGTCCCATCGAGGAAGTCGCTGCGGCGGGTGCCCTCGATGAGTTCGCCCGCCGTATCATCGACGAGCACGGTATCCTCGCGCACCAGGACATTCTGGATGCGCGTGTCGCCGCTCTCGCCCGTATCCGCGACTGCGAACGCCGTCTCCGGCGTGGCGTGGTTCGCAAGCAGGTATTCCTGAAGGTTCTGCTGCTCCTTCAGCATGTTCGCCGGAACGACGCTCGCATCCGTGAAGTTGAGGGACGGATCGACTGGCGCCGAGAGCGTCCCATCGTCGAGCAGGAAGCGGAAGTTCTCGCCGAGCGTCTTGAAAGGATAGCCGTCGCCGCCATTCGCCAGGAAGTTCAGCGTAATAACGGTGATCGTGCCCGGCGCGCCATCGAGAATCTGGCCATCGTCGGCAATTTTCGCAACGATCTTGCCCTCATCGTCGATCAAGGCAACGTCGGAGACGCGCTGTCCGACCGGCATCGTCGGATCCCAAGAGAAGCTGACGCCACCGATCTGTGGGAAGCGGCCCTGGCCCGTCGGCGGGGTGCCGCCGACGCCGTACTCCAGAATTGCGAGAAGGTCCGCCGAGGAGACGTCGACCGCCATCAAGCCATTGTTGAAGCGCAGCGAGTTCTCGATATCGAGCTGCGAGATGGCACCTGCGGCCTTACCGACATCAGGATTGGCAAGCGTCGGCGACTTCACAGGGCCGTTCGCGGTGTCGACGACCGACCCGATCTGGGCGCGAATGCCGCCGCCATTCTTGAGAGACGCCATGAACGTCGTGGAAGCATCCTCGCCCAGTGCTTCGGCCAACGCCGAGAGCTGGGCGTCGGCAGTGAGATTGCCGAGGTTGGTCTCCTGGCCGCGCACAAATGCCCGCTCGCCTTCGAGATAGACATCGCTGTAGCCGAACACCGCGCCGTCCTTATCGGCGATCACGGCGTCGACAGCCTCGGTGATCTCGGCAACATTGGCGCCGATCGAGCCGGGGGCGAAGGCCTCGGGAATATCCTGGCCATAGACCTGAGCAAGCACCTCCTGCGTCGAGGCGTATGCACCATTGATGGTATCGTCGAGCGCGGAGATATCGATGACACCGTTGTCGTCGAACTCGACGACGAGGCGTCCGAGATACGTGTACTCGTTGTCCGTGTTGACGATCAGGGTCGGATTCCCGTCGGCGTCTGCGGCGATCAGCGGGTAGCCATCGGCAAATGTGGCGGCGTGGCCCGGGAACTCGGCCGCGACGTCGTTGGCATCGCCGAGACGCGTGTTCGAGCCGGCGGCCAGTATGATGTCGACGCCGGTCAGCAGGGTCGCAAGGAGCTTTTCGTTCGCGATGGACTGGAGGTGAGCCGTCAGGATGATCTTGTTGAGGCCCGACGCGATCATCTCATCGATGATGGGCTGGAGCTGACTGGCCAGCAGCACCATATCGTCAACCTCGGCCCCATCGCCCGCCTCGCCGGCCTTCGGGAAGCCATTCACCTCAGTACCGGTCGGCGATGAAATGCGCTCGAGAATCTGCGTGGTCGCGCCGAGGATGCCGATCTTTTCGCCGCCTTCCGTCACGGTGACCCACGGAGCGATGAGACCCTTTATGCTGGAGGCTTCCTGGCCGGCCGTGGTCACGCGCGGTGCCATGGCACTATCCGCCGAGAAGTCGAGATTGGCTGTGACCATGGCGAACTGAGCACCAACCCAGGCACCAGCTGGGCGGATGGCGTCGGCATAGACCGCCGAGCCGAGATCCCACTCGTGATTTCCGATCGCGGAGACATCGACGCCCATCTGGTTGATGATCGCGATATCGGGGCGGCCGAATGCGGTGGACCCGATCGAAGAGACGGCATTGAGGGAGGGATCGGTGCCGGCGGCCAGGAACGGGCCAGGAATGAAGTTGTCACCGCCCGAGAGCACCAGGGTGTTGGCGTACTCATCATCGAAGCGATCGATGAGGGCGCCGAGGATCGGGGCGGTATCGGCGGCCAGCAAACCAGCTTCCGCGTCCGCGAAGTGGAGCAGCTGGAGCTTGAAAGGCTCCGTGACGCTCGACTCGACCTCGTAAATCGTCAGCGTGTTCGACACCTCGTTCGTCACGGCGATCAGATCTTTGCCCGACGGGCTCACGGCATTGTCGATGAACGTGAGGCCCTCTGGACTGACGTCGCCGGGGTTCAGGGCATATTGCGCAAACTGCACATTGGCGGGGTCAGTCACATCGAAGGCCATGACGCCGCCGCCGGCCCTCTCGAGGCCTACAAATACGTATGTCTTGCCGTTCACCTCGCCGACCGTCAGGCCCTCGGGCTCGGCGCCCTTGTCGTCGCTGCGCGCATCAAAAGCGCTTGCGACACCGTCATTGGCGTTAAACAGATCGGGGGTCAGCAGCGCCGTCGCCCGCTCGATGACATTGCCGCTGTCAAACACCAGTTCGCCACTCGCATCCCAGATCGAGAAGGAACGGCCGCCAAATGCGAAAATCTCGTCGTAGTCGCCGTCCCCGTCGGTGTCGCCCATCATGCTTGATATGTTGAGGCGACCGAGGTTCTCGTCAGCCTGCAGCTCGGCCGCATTCGGAAATGCCGTCGGATCGAGAACGACATCCTTTAGCCGGACCGCGTCGCCGCGTGCCGGCTGTCCGAAAGGATCATATGCGTCACCTTCGTTGGCAGTGACGTAGTACGTCTGCCCATTTGCCGTGAAGGACGCGATCGCATCCGGCATGTACATGCCCTTGACCGGCACGGGCAGAATGTTGATCCCGCCGTCGCGGTCACTGGCGTCGATGGCGTTGAGAGGATTGGAGAAATCCTTTGTGCCGAGCGGGCGGATCTCGGTGATCACGTTGGTCGTGAGATCGAGGATCGCGAACGCGTTGTTCTCCTGCAGCGTGATGATCGCGCGCGTGCCGTCCGGCGATATCGCGATGTATTCGGGCTCGATCGCCTGCGACACGGTCTTGCCGGCATCAAAGCGGATGCCCTGTGCGGCGAGCTCCTCCTGCTGGCCGTCGAAGGCGGAAAAGCCCGCGTGCACGACAGTAGCCGCCGCTGGACCGGCCGAGATGTCGATGATGCTGATGCGGCCGACAGGGTCGACCAGGCCGTTCTCGTCGGTGAGAGGCTCGCCCTCGTTGGCGACGAGGATCTTCGACCCGTCCGGCGTGAACGTGAGCATGTCGGGAAGCGCACCGACCCTCACCGAACCGAGGAGCGCGCCTTCGGCGTCGAGAAGCACGACATTGCCCAGGTTGGTCTTCACTTGATCGACGAGGGCAACGGCGACAACGCCGTCGCGGATAGCGACGCTCGTCACATCATTCGAATTGAAGCCGAGAGCGGTGAAGAGGATCGTCGTCAGCAGGACCGGGGCGGATGGCGTGCTGAGGTCGATCACCTGCAGTCCGACATTCGACGTCACGAAGAGCCTCTTCGAGACGGGATCGTAAGCCGAGATCTCGGCGCCGGCGAGCTCTATGGTCGCCACAGCCCTCATCGAGAGCGCATTCGTCGGATTTGCGTCGCCGCTATAAATCGTGGGCATTCTCGTCACCTCAATCGTTCAAACCATAGACACGATGGTCGCTGCGCCAGGGCGGCGCGGCAGTTGAAGAGCAGTGGCTGGGCACGGGAAGCGCTCGAGCGTTGCGCGCTCCGTGCGGATACAGGGAAGTGGAAGTGATGCGTATCGGTTATTTGGCTGAGCCTCCGCGCGCCCCGCAGGCTGTGCGCGTCGACGTGGACCGGTGTTACACACGCGAACGATACCCCCCGCTTGCCGATCATGTGCGATCGGAGGCGAGACGCGTATCAGCCGCATATGAAAGGTCGTTATCGAGTTTTTGACACTTTACTGAATGGACGTTTGAAATCTGACCGTCATAAAACCGCAGTACATGCGGCGTGCATTGCCGATGAGCCACTCAGGCAGCATGAGGCAGCATGAAATCTCGTACAGAGTTTTCCGAAGCCGGTTCGAGCGATAGCGAAGCAGCGGGGGGCGTCCGGTCGCGGCCATCCTCTCCGAAAGTGCCAGAAGCTGCTGCCGCGCACGACGAAAATGCTGCGGGCATGCAGCCGGGCTCACCACGAATCCTATCCACAGTGGGACAGATCGTGGTTCTGCTCATGCGTTCGCAGGCCTACCAGAATGCCACGCTCGGCGATCTCAAGCCACGGATCATGCCGCCCATCATCGCGGGCCAATATTCGATCGCGGGCAAACGCGGCGATGCCGACGGCCTCGTGGTGCCCGTCGGCGGGCTGCTTTGGGCTCGCGTATCCGCCGAGGTCGATGCGCGCCTGAGTGCCGATCCGACGGCACCGTTGAAGCTTTCTCCTGTGGAATGGACCGGTGGCGACATAATCTGGATCACCGAAGCTGTCGGCGAAGCTCCGATCATCAAGGAGATGATGGGCCGTCTGCTGGGCGGGACGTGGAAGGGGCGCACGGTTCGCCAGCAGCTCAAGGGCGATCGGGGCATGTTGGTGTTTACGCATGCCACTGCCTAGTCTGATCGGCGGCTGATCTCAGGAGTACGTCGACATGCTCTTCCGGGGACATCGGTCCCGCCAGCCGCTCACGCTCGCATTTCGAAGCTGCCGCATTGCATTTCTGTTTGCGGCACTCTTCAGTACCGTCATCAATGTCCTGATGCTCACAGGCCCGCTCTTCATGATGCAGGTCTATGACCGCGTCCTGACGAGCCGCAGTGTTCCGACATTGGTCGCCCTGGCCGGCATTGCCGCGGCGCTGTACGCATTCTCCGGTCTGCTCGAGTTCATCCGCAGCCGTATCATGGTGCGCGTCGGCGCCAAGCTCGATGCCATGCTCAGGGATACGACGTTCGAGCGTGTCCTCGATCACGCGCTACGCAAGACGCCGAACGTCGGAACGCAACCGATCAGGGATCTCGAAACCGTGCGGCAGTTCGTGGGCGGCAATGCGCCGTTCACGCTCTTCGATCTGCCCTGGGTGCCCTTCTATGTCGCGGTGATCTGGCTTCTGCATCCATTCCTCGGCATGCTGGCAGCCGGCGGCGCCGTCATTCTCTTCGGCCTGACAGTCCTCAACGAGCTCGCAACCCGGTCCGGATCGAACAGCGCCGCGCGCGCAGCCGTGCAGGCGCACATCCTCGCGGAGGAGGCGAGTGCGGCCTCCGAAGTGATCCGCGCGATGGGTATGGGCTCCACCTATGCCCAACAATGGAGCGAGCATTACGACGCGGCCCAGCAGCATCAGACCCGCACGGCCGATCGGGCGAGCATCTTCTCGACGCTCTCGAAAGTGCTGCGCCTGGTGCTTCAATCCGCCGTTCTGGCGCTTGGCGCCTGGCTTGCCATCCACGGCGAAATAACAGCCGGCAGCATGATTGCAGCGTCGATCGTGCTGTCGCGCGCGCTCGCTCCCGTGGAGCAGGCTATTGCCAACTGGCGGTCCTATCTGGGTTACCGCAAGGCAACAGTGCGTCTCAAGGAGGCGCTGCTGCCCTTGGAAGACAAGGAAGTGCCGATGGTGCTGCCGCAGGCAGCAGGCCGGCTCTCTGCCGAAGGCGCGGCAATCTCGGCGCCGGGCAGCAACGTGCCGCTTCTGCAGGGCGTATCCTTCTCGCTGCGTCCTGGTGACGGACTGGGCGTTGTCGGCCCGACAGGCGCAGGCAAGTCCTCTCTGGCTCGCGCGCTTGTCGGCGTCTGGCCCGTCGTCAAAGGCGCCCTGCGCCTCGATGGCGCGGCCCTAGAGAACTGGGCGCCGGATCAGCTCGGGCGGAGCCTCGGCTATCTCCCGCAGGACGTCGGGATGCTGACCGGCACGATCAAGGAGAACATCGCGCGCTTCGATCCTGATCCCAAGACCGATGATGTGGTCGCCGCAGCCAAAGCCGCGAACGTGCATGAGATGATCCTGCGATTGCCCGACGGATACACGACCCGGATCGGGACCAATGGCATCCAGCTCTCCGGCGGGCAGCGCCAGAGGATCGGTCTCGCGCGCGCCTTGTACAAGGATCCTGCGCTCATCGTTCTCGACGAGCCGAACTCCAATCTCGACAGCGATGGCGAAGCAGCTCTTCACGGCGCGATTAAGAAAGCGCGCGAGCGGGGGGCCACGGTTGTCGTGGTCGCGCACAGGCCAAGCGCGCTCCAGGCCATCAACATGCTTCTCTATGTGCGCGACGGCCGTCAGGTCGCGTTCGGCCCCAAAGAGGAGGTCCTCGAGAAGCTGCGCCAGAAGGAACGCCCGAGCGAAGCCGTCACCGGTCTCGCCGTGGTTCGGGGTTGAGAGGTAACGTCAGATGGACGTGACGTCTATCAATCGCTCCCTTCGGCGCTATCAGGCATTGGGAATGCTTCTGATCGTCGGGCTGGTGGTCGGGGTTGGCGGCTGGGCCGCGGTCGCGGAAATTGCCGGCGCCGTAGTTGCGCCCGGTATCGTCGTCGTCGAGGATCATCCGAAGAAGGTCCAGCACCTCGAGGGGGGTATCGTTGCCCGCATCCTCGTCAGGAACGGCGACATCGTCGAGAGCGGCGCGACCCTGCTTCGTCTGGACGATACGGAGCTGCGCGCCAATCTCGAAATCGTGACTTCGCAGAAGAACGAGCTGAGCGCGCTCAAGGCACGTCTCCAGGCGGAACTGGACGAGCTGCCCGAAATGACCGTTCCGGACCATGCGGATGCGGCCTACAAATCCGTCTTCGAGGCTCAGGTCCACCTGCTTCGATCGCGGATGGAGACCAGGCTTCTCAAAGCCCGCCAGCTCGAACAGCGCATCGGGCAATTGTCCCAGGCGATCACCGGCTTGCGCGCGCAGGAGACCTCCAAGCAACGACAGATCGACCTGATCGCGCAAGAGCTTGAAGGCGTGCGAACGCTTAGGGATCAGCAACTCATAACGACCAACCGGCTGCTCACACTCGAGCGCGAGCACGCACGCCTCGAAGGCGAGCGGGGGCAGCATGTCGCCGACATCGCCCGTACCGAGGTTCAGGTCAGCGAGACGCGTTTGCAACTCACGGAGGTCCGGCAGTCGTTCCTGTCTGATGTCATGCGCGAGCATCGCGACGTCGATGCGAGGCTCGCGGAAGCGTCGGAGCGCGCGACGGCTATCGCTGCACGGCTGAAACGCCTCAACGTCATCGCGCCGCGCAGTGGTGTCGTGCACAAGCTCGCGATCAACACCATCGGCGGCGTGGTTGCGCCGGGCGAAACCATACTCGAGATCGTGCCTCAGGAAGATGTCCTCGTTCTCGAAGGCCAGCTCGATCCGACCACCGTCGATCAGGTCAACGTCGGCCAGCCTGTTCGCGTGCGGCTCTCGGCCTTCGACCAACGCACGACTCCGGAGCTTGACGGGGAGGTGGCTTTCGTCGCGCCGGACGTGCGCCAGGACAGTGCCGCGCTGCCTCGCTACTATGCCGTGCGAGTTCGGCTGCCGGCCTCGGAGCTGGAGCGTATTGGTACGGCCAGGCTCGTCCCTGGGATGCCCGTCGAGCTGATGATCAAGCGCCAGTCGCGGACGGTTCTGAGCTTTTTCGTCAAGCCGCTGACGGACCAGCTCGCGCGGACTTTCCGCGAGGACTGAGCCGCCTCAAAGGCAGGACGAATGCAGGCCGATGGTTTAGCCTGCCACCGGCCCAAGCCCTGTCACATGACTGACGTGAACCGCCCGTAGCGATGGCGCCGGCGGGGCATTGGAGAGCTTGGCACATTGCTGGCGCGATGCGGCACCCGTCGTTGTGTAAGAACCACGAGGGACTGCCGATGATGAGACGCTTCGCCCTTACAGCCCTGGCCTTGTCGGCACTTGTCGTTGGCATGACGACGAGCCCGCAGCACGCCGACGCGCAGAGCCGCGCCATCTGCTACAACTGCCCGCCGGAGTGGGCGGATTGGGGCTCTCAGCTCAAGGCCATCAAGTCCACGCTTGGCATAGATGTGCCGCCCGACAACAAGAACTCGGGACAGGCAATCGCTGCGCTGATCGCCGAGAAGGCGAGCCCGGTCGCGGATGTGACGTACCTCGGCGGCATCGCGGCTGATCCTGCAATGAATGCCGGCATCCTCACGCCCTACAAGCCGACTGGCTGGGAGAAAATACCGGCAGATCTCAAGGATCCGGACGGCCATTGGTTCACCATCCACTCCGGCACGCTCGGACTCTTCATCAACACCCAGGCACTGGGCAAGGTCCCGATGCCTCAAAGCTGGGCGGATCTGCTGAAGCCTGAGTACAAAGGGCTCGTCGGATATCTCGATCCGACCTCGGCGGCGGTCGGCCAGCTCGGCGTCATGGCCATCAATCTCGCGCTCGGCGGCAGCTACGAAAATCTCGATCCGGCAATCAAGTTCTTCAAGGAGCTTGCCAAGAACCAGCCGATCGTGCCGAAGCAGACGTCCTATGCGCGCGTGATCTCGGGCGAGATCCCGATCCTGCTCGACTACGACTTCAATGCTTATCGCGGGCAGTACACGGACAAGGCACCCGTCCGCTTCGTCATTCCCAAGGAAGGCACGGTGGTGTTTCCGTATGTGATGGGCCTCGTGAAGGGCGGACCGAACGCCGACAACGGAAGGAAGATCCTGGACTATGTTCTTTCCGATGCCAGCCAGGTCATGTGGGGCAATGCGTATCTGCGGCCTGTGTTCGCCGACAAGCTCTCGGCCGAGGCCAAGACCAAGTTCCTGCCCGAAGCTGAATACGCGCGTGCCAAGCCGGTGGATCTCAAGAAGCTGGCTGCGGCGCAGAAGGCCATTGTCGAGCGCTACAAGAACGAAGTGAACTGAGCCAAAAGCACAGGCGAGGCAGTCCTACTGCCTCGCCGCAGATCCAGATGTCACGAGATCGACTGACGCTCCTCGCCCTCCTCCTGCCGGTGGGCATTTTCTTTTCCGCGTTCTTTCTGTTGCCGATGGCACAGCTGCTGCTGGTCGGCGCCAGTGGTCCGCGCGGCATTGCCGCCTATGCTGCGATCGTTACGGATCCCGGCTACTTTGCCTCGCTCCTGTCGACGCTGGCACTTTCAGTCGCGACGACGCTGATCACGTTGATCGTCAGCGGGATCGCCGGCGTGTTCCTGCAGCGGAACGAATTTCCCGGGCGCCCGGCGCTCGTCGCCATGCTCACGCTGCCGCTCGCATTTCCCGGCGTTGTCATTGGGTTCATGGTCATCGTATTGGCCGGTCGCCAGGGATTGATCGGCAGCCTGACGTACACAATTTTCGATGAGCGGGTCGTGTTCGCCTACTCCATGGCGGGCCTGCTCATGGGCTATGTGTACTTCTCCATTCCCCGCACCATCCTGACTGTGATGGCCACGGCGGAGAAGCTCGATCCGCGCCTGGAGGAAGCTGCGCGTTCGCTTGGTGCGACGCCCTGGCAGGTCGTGCGCGATGTCATTGTGCCTGGCCTGAAGTCGGCACTGATCTCCACGGGCGCCATATGCTTTGCCACGGCCATGGGCGCCTTTGGTACGGCCTTCACGCTCGCCACGCGCATCAATGTGCTGCCCATGGTCATCTACACCGAGTTCACGCTGCAGGCGAACATTGCGATGGCCGCGGCACTCTCCTTCGTGCTGGGTGCGGTGACCTGGCTGGTGCTTGCGCTCGCGCGAACGGCCGCCGGCGCCAGCGTCGCGGCCGCTGGCTAAGGAGAGCGCAATGAACCGCCGCGGTGGCCTCTTCTACGCCCAGCTCGCGTTCTCCCTCGTCGTTTGCGCGTTCCTCATCGTACCCGTCCTGCTATCGATCGTTGCCGGTTTGACGGTCAACTATCAGGTCGGCGTCTCCAGCGGCCTCACGCTCAGATGGGTGTTGGAAGTCTGGAACGGTTATCGCGATACCATGTTCTTATCGATCGGCATCGCGCTCGCATGTCTCTGCACAACGCTGCTGCTCGGCGTGCCCGCTGCCTATGTACTCGCCAAGCGCCAGTCGCGACTCACGCGGGTGTTCGAGGAGCTTCTGGTGATGCCGGTTGCCATCCCAGGTCTCGCGACCGCGCTGGCGCTGATTGCCACGTACGGAGCGGTGCGAGGCTTCAGAGCCTCCTGGCTCTTCATTCTCGTCGGGCATGTCCTGTTCACGCTACCATTCATGGTGCGATCGGTTCTGGCCGTGATGCTCGCCATCGATCTGAAAACCCTCGAGGAAGGTGCCGCCTCTCTGGGGGCGGGCTTCCGGCGACGCTTCTTCGATATTGTCCTGCCGAACTGTCGCAGCGGCATCGTGGCCGGATCTCTGATGGTGCTGACGCTATCGATCGGCGAGTTCAATATGACATGGCTATTGCATACGCCCTTGAACAAGACACTACCTGTCGGCCTCGCCGACGCCTATGCCTCGCTTCGATTCGAGATTGGCAGTGCATACACGCTGGTCTTCTTCATCATGATCGTCCCGCTGCTTCTGGCGATGCAGCGCCGCGCGTCCGACGACGCCCACCAGAGTCAAGAAGGACGATGAATGATGGTGCAGCGGGCCGACCCTGTCTCGATCGCGCTCAGGAAATGTCGCAAGACATTCCCCGACGGCACGCGTGCGCTCGAACCGCTGGATCTCACCATCGAGCCGGGCGAGACGATCGTTCTCCTCGGCCCCTCGGGGTGCGGCAAGACGACGACACTGCGCATGATCGCCGGGCTGGAGCAACCGGATGAGGGCGGGCAAGTGCTGTTCGATGGCGCCGATGTGACGGCACTGCCGATCGAGAAGCGAAACATCGGCATGGTCTTCCAGTCGTATGCCCTTTTCCCGAACATGAGCGTTGCCGGGAATATCGGATATGGCCTTCGTATCCGCGGCAAGTCCAAACCAGAGAGCAACGTGCGGGTCAGTGAGATGCTGGATCTGATGCGCATCTCCAAGCTGGCCGAGCGCAGCATCGATCAGCTCTCCGGCGGTCAGCGCCAGCGGGTTGCGCTTGCGCGCGCTCTGGCCGTCGAGCCTCGTGCTTTGCTGCTCGACGAACCGCTCACGGCGCTGGACGCCAAACTCCGGGAGGAGCTGCGGCTCGAGATCGACGAGCTGCTTCGAGGGCTCCGCATCACGACAATCTACGTTACGCACGATCAGGCAGAGGCCATGGCGCTTGGTGATCGCATTGTCGTCATGAGCGAGGGGCGCGTCGCGCAGATCGGCCGGCCGCGCGAAATCTATCTGAAACCCGCGTCTCCCTTTGTGGCCGAGTTCATCGGGACCATGAACGTTCTCCACGGGAGCGTTGTCGATGGGGCCTTCGTGACATCCGCTGGCACTATTCCGTGGCCGGACGCGCAGGCTGGTGCCACGAGCGTGCGGTTCCGCCCCGAGGACGTGAGGCTCGAGGACAATGCGCCTCACTTGCGCGGCGAGATCGTCGCGACCGTCTTCCGAGGTGACAGGACACGCCTCGTGGTCGACGTCGGCGACGAGAGGACGCTCGTTCTGGATACGCCCGCGCGCCGTGAATTCCTTCGGGGAGATCAGGTCGGCCTATGCGTGGACCATCCGGCATTGATCGTCATGTCGGAGGCATCGTGATGCTCATTGCGCAGATCACCGACACGCACATCAGGCTGCCGGGACGCCTCGCCTATCGTCGGGTCGACACAGCGGCCATGCTGAGGACATTCGTGGCCGAGCTCCTCAAGCTCGATCCGAAACCCGACCTGATCGTCCACACAGGCGATCTCGTCGATTTTGGTGAGGATGCCGAGTACGCGCACCTGCGCGAGATTCTGGCGCCGCTTCAGACGGAGATGATCGTCATTCCCGGTAATCACGACGAGCGCAATGCCATGCGCCGCGCGTTCCGCGATCATGCTTATCTCCCCGCAGAAGGCTTCCTGCACTTTGCCGCGTGGCGCGGACCGCTGCGGATCATCGGTCTCGATACGCTCGTACCGGGTCAAGGCGGCGGAGAACTCTGCACTGAGCGGCTCGCTTGGCTCGATGCGACGCTTCGCTCCGAGCCTGAAGTGCCGACTCTTATTCTGATGCACCATCCGCCATTTCTGACGGGCATCGCCCACATGGATCGCCTAGGGCTCGCCGGCCGCGAGGCGTTCGCCGAAGTTGTCGCGCGCTATCCGCAAGTCCAGGCGATCCTCTGCGGCCATGTACATCGAACGGTTCACGCGCGGATCGGCGGCCGCTCGGCGATGATCTGCCCGAGCCCCGCGCATCAGGTTGCACTCGATCTGACCGACAACGGCCCGAGCGCATTCCGCTTGGAGCCTCCCGGCTACATGCTTCACCGCTGGACGGGTGACCAACTCGTTTCGCACACCGCCGTCATCGGCGACTGGCCCGGTCCCTTTCCGTTTTTCGACGCCAACGGTCAGCTCATAGATTGAGTGGACGCGGCCATTCTGCGCGTCGGACTGTGCGACAGAGGCGCGCAGATCGCATCACGAAATTGTTGTTGATTGTGCAGTGCGGCGCGATCGCAAGGCGCCTAAGTCTCCCCAGGAGATGCCCCGAGCCAATTAGGGGTTACTCCCGATGGGAGCCACAACGACCTCAACTCACAATGCTCACGCGTGGCCAAAGCAGTTGCTCCCATCGCACCTGCGACGATCATTCGCGACAGTCTGGTGATCTTGTCACGCTCCACCCACATCGGATCGATATCGACCAGACAATACGCGGTTCCGATCTCGGAATTGGAGACGATCTAAAATGAACTTGAGCAGATATCGCAACGACTACTACGACAACGCACAACTTTGCACCACGATCAGCCAGCCGCTCTCAAAATCGCATTCCATCCCGGCATGGGTCTTCTGTACGGATAGGCGATCCAGCCCCGCCACTCGCTCGTGCTCTGTGAACGACGCGATCCTGCAGTGCCTGCACCGCGACGATCCTCTGCGCCACACCTATCTGCGGAGGCGGTGGCAGACATCGTAGCTCCTGGAGAAGGCGGGCAATCGTAGACATCATGGGGTTGGACAACGCCACGCCTTCCATCTCCGACGGATCAGACGGCTCAACGGGCGCGTCGGAGGCTGAGGAGCCGAGGATCGCACCGCTGCTTGATCCGCGACTAGGCGACGTCGAGGACGACGCCTCCAGTACGAAGCGGCGCTCGCTCTTCGCGATGGCGGGCAGCCTGCTGGCGGAGATCAGTCTTCCGAAGCTGGCTCTGGCCTGGCTGCTTCTGATCGCGCTGCCGGGAATCCTGCTCGGTCTCGCACCGCTGATCCTCTCAGGCTGGATCGCGACTGTTTCCAGGAAGATTACGGCACCTCTGTACGAAGCGTGGCCGCTTCTCTTACTCATCCTGGTGGTCGTCGCCGGATACCTTGGCGGGCGACCGCTGTACCGAGTGGCCGAGCAAGGCTTCTGGTCGTTGAATTCGGTGGCCGTGCAGCCGGGCTATGCGCTCTGCCGCGAGAGCCTTCGCCATCTCGTGGAACTTGCGCTGCGCGGAAGGGGCGACGCTCTTAGCCGCGCGCGACTGCGGGCCGCGACTGCAGGCGGCGCGGGATTGATCCTGTGCGGGATTGCGCTGGGCGCCGTCATGCTGGTGTGGCCAGCAACGCGCTGGATTGGCTCTGTCGCAGATCTCGGATCGCCACAACGGTTGATCGTTCCGGCTCTCGCCAATGCCGTCGTCATCGTGAGCGGATATCTGGCCGCGGCTTCTCTTGTATGGGGGCTGGCCGATGCCACCATGGATCAACCGCGCGATCTCCCGGCGTTCGATCGTGTTCCGCCTGGTGTCCGGACGTGGCGTGTCGCACATCTCTCGGATCTCCACGTCGTTGGCGAACGCTATGGCTTCCGCATCGAGAGCGGGCGCTCTGGGCCGCGCGGCAATGGGAAGCTTGAGCGCGTGCTGGCCCGGTTGGATCAGATTCACGGCGGTCAGCCACTCGACTTCGTGCTCGTTACCGGAGACGTGACGGATGCTGGCCGTTCGGCAGAATGGGCCGAGTTCCTATCAGCCCTTGCAAGATATCCGCGACTGGCTGCACGGATTCTCATTCTTCCGGGCAATCACGATGTGAATGTCGTCGACCGGGCAAACCCGGCGCGGCTAGATCTGCCGACAAGTCCAGGCCGACGCCTGCGCCAGATGCGCGCCCTCTCGGCCATGGCCGCAGTGCAGGGCGCGAATGTCAGGGTCATCGACCAGAATACAGAGCAGATCGGCGAGACGCTCTCCAGCGCGTTGGACCAGCACCGCTCTCATATTGCGACCTTCGCCGATACGGGAGCCGTGCGCCTATCAGTGGGATTGTCAGCTCTCTGGGACGAGCTCTTTCCCCTGGTACTTCCGCCCGACAGCGAGGATGGCTTGGGCGTCCTGCTAGTCAATTCGACGGCCGAGACGCACTTCTCCTTCACCAATGCGCTCGGTCTCGTGTCGAGCACGCAAGCGCGCCGGATACTGGCCGTCATCGAGCAATTCCCGCGCGCCCATTGGATTCTGGCCATCCATCATCATCTCGTCGAGTATCCGAAACTCGCCACCGCACTTTCGGAGCGCATAGGAACCGCGTTGATCAATGGCAGTTGGTTCGTCCGACAGCTACAGCCGATGGGTCAACGCATTCTGACCATGCACGGCCATCGCCACATCGACTGGATCGGTGCGTGCGGCAGCGTGCGGATCGTCTCTGCGCCCTCGCCGGTCATGGAGGCGACGAACGATCAAGCGACCTGCTTCTACATCCATCGCTTGGCTATTGGCGCTGAGGGCGGGCTCCTTCTTCTGGAGCCTGAGCGCGTGGAGATCCCCGGCGAGGACGCGTTGCCGGCATAAGTCACGCTTCGGGTGCGTTGTCTGGCGCCGCGAGTAGATCGGCCAGCCAGCGGCTCGAGGGATGCTGCGCGCAAAAGGTGAGAAGCGCGATCGTGATCGGCACGCCGATGAAAGCGCCGAACACGCCCCACAGAAATGTCCAAAGGAATACGGAGAAGAGGACGAGGAAGGGCGATATGGCGAGCGCGCTGCCGGCGACGTGCGGCTCGATATAGCTGCCGATGACGAATTGCGCGATATTGAGACAGATGAAGACGATCAAGGCTTCCTGCCACGATCCGAACTGTGCCAACGCAAACAAGGTCGGAAAGACGGTGGCTATAAATGGGCCGATAAAGGGAATGTAGTTCAGGACGAAGGCGATCACGCCCCATTCTGTTGCCAGCGGCAGGCCGGCGAGCGAGACGATGGCCCAGACGAGTGCCCCGGTCGCCGCGCTCATCAACGTTCTGATGATCACGTATCGACGGAGCTTTTCAGCCGTCCTCGCGGCACCGTTGAGCAAGACAAGTGCAGCGCTCTGGTTTGGCATGGCACGAAGCTTACGCTCCGTGCCATCGACCTCGAGGAGCCCAAGGATCACGTACACTAGAACGACCAGCCAGAAGCCGATCGTTGTGTTGAGGCGCCCGGCAATTTCCTGCGCAGCCCGCACGAGCCAGCGCATATTGAAATGCTCCGCCCAAAGCCCGGCGACGGCTATGCCGTGTTGCTCCAGCCAAGTTGCCACCTGCGTGTACAAAAGCTGAAACCGCGCGGCGTCCGTGGCGAGCCATCTCGCGATCCGGCCGAGGCCCCAGGTAACGAGCGATCCAAAGACCACGAACACCGCGGCGATGATAGCGACGACGACCGCCAGGGCGAGCAGCTTGGGCAGCCGCGCTTGCAGCCATTTCTGCAATGGCCACACGATGGCAATGATGAAGAGCGCGCATGCGATTGGTGCGAGAACGGTGCTGGCCCAATAGATCGCGGCAAATGCCGCGATCGCCGCGACAGCGCCGACGGCCGCACGCAAGAAGCCGTTCCCTCCCGAATGATCGGGTGAAGGAGATGCGAGTGCCTTCGGCGCGGTATTGCTGAGATCTGCCAACCAGAGAGCCTGCTCAAGCCGCAGCTGGCTTCGGTGCGAGTGCGGCGCGCAATTCCTCTTCCTGCTTGTTGGAAAGCGATGTCTTCAGAATGCGTGGCTTGTAAGGCTGAATCTCTGGAAGAACCTTGTCAGGCGTCGAGCTCTTGATCAGCACGAAAAGTGCGGAGGAGCCATTGGGAATATGCTTGCCAATATCTTTGATGAACTCATCGTTGATGCCATAGTCGGCCAGTGATCCAGACAGTGCGCCGAAACCCGCTCCGGCAAGTCCGCCCACGGCCATGCCTGCCAGTGGATTGAGCACCAGCAGCCCGGCGAGTGCGCCGATCAACATTCCGGTGCTGGCACCGCTCGCTGCGCCGAGGGATACAAGATGGACTGCTTGCTTGATCTGGACCGCGCCAGAAGCATCGCGAACGACGACGCAGGCGTCTTCGAGGTCGATGAGGTTTTCCTTCTTCAAGCTGCGAAGCTTAGTCAAAACTTCATCAGCAGTGCTAATGCCGTCGAAGCCCAGTACCACGAGATCAGACATGGTTCGGTCCGCCCTTTCGATGGGGTAAATGTCGATTGAGTTGCTGAAGAACTATGGCGGGCACACTGAATTCGGCCATACGGGAAAACCACTAAACGCGGTGGGAGAGTACCGAGGCGCCAATCCCCTAGGCGTCGCGTGTCAGGGCGTGCACGAAAGTCATGTCGCGGCGATTGCGGGCTTGGAAGCCGCCGCCTCCCTCCACCCGAACCACGTCCCGTACAGAGTGGGGAGAAAGATCAGCGTGAGAAGGGTTGCGACGAACAAGCCTCCCATCATCGCGAGTGCCATGGGACCCCAGAACAGGGTTGGTCGATTGGAGATGTCTCACTGTCAGAAGCTTCCGACCAGCGAGCCCAAGGCAATCACGACGACAAGCGCAATGAGAGCGCTCATAATGGCCGCCATGACAATATCGAGGTAACCTTCTTTGTGGGTCACACCGCACACCGAGAGCAGGGTTACCACGGCGCCATTGTGCGGCAGGCTGTCGAGTGTGCCGGCGCCGATTACAGCGACGCGGTGCATCAGATCCGGATTCATGCCGATCTCAGCCGCGAGCTTCATATAGCTCGGCCCCAGTGCATCGAGGGCTATGGTGAGACCACCCGAGGCTGAGCCGGTGAGCGCGGCCAGGATGTTGGTGGCCACGGCAAGCGATACCAGAGGGCCACCCTCGATGGCGAGCAGCCAGTCGCGCACGTCGGCGAAGGCCGGGAGCGAGGCCACGATGGCGCCGAAACCGACGAGGCTCGCCACTGAGATGATGGGCAGCACCGAAGCGTTGGCGCCGGCACTCATAGTGGCCCGCAGCGCCGGCACGCTGCGGAAGTTGATGGCGATGACCGCGACGATGGCGGCCAGCAACGCGACGATTACCGACCACACGCCGCCCACCGCGGACAGGCTCGTCGCTCCCCACTGCGGCTCGGCGAGAAAAGCCACGTTCATGCGCGGCAGGATCACAAACGACATCAGAAGATTGGTGAGGATCACCACGATGATGGGCAAGGCCGCCAATGCGATGGGTGGTCCAGTTGCCGCGGCGGCACTGCGATGGATTTCGGCCGGGTCGAACTCGCGCGCAGTCGAGGCGCGTTCCCGAACGATCGGGTCATCCGCAGCTTCATCGGCCGTGCCGGCATCGTCGGGTCCGAAGCCCTCGCCGGCAAGGCGCGCCTTCCCCTCGGAGCGCTTCAGCCACCACATACCGAAGCCGAGCATGATCAGAGAAGCAATGATACCGAGGCCCGGCGCCGCAAAGGGCGTGGTGCCGAAGAACGGCATGGGAATAGCGTTCTGAATCGCCGGCGTGCCAGGCATGGCCGACATGGTGAAGGTGGACGTGCCAAGTGCGATCGCGCCTGGCATCAGTCGGCGCGGAACGCTCGCCTGGCGGAATAGTGCCATGCCCATGGGGGCGAGTACGAAGAAAGCAACGAACAAGCTGACGCCGCCATAGGTGACGATGGCACCCGACAGCACCACTGCCAGGATCGCCCGCTGTGGACCAAGCTTGCTGGTCATGTAGTTGGCGATCGACGTTACAGAGCCGGAATCCTCCATCAGCTTGCCGAACAAGGCTCCGAGCAGAAACAGAGGAAAGAACTGAGCGATAAAGTCCGCAGCGTTGGTCATGAAGATCTGCGTCCAGCTCGCCAGCAGCGGCTGGCCGGAGAACGCGGCGGCGATCAGGCCGGCGATCGGCGCGAGGATGAGGATGCTCGAGCCGCGGAACGCGAAATAGATCAGGCCGGCGAGTCCAACGAGGATGCCGAGAAGCCCCATGGCTCACTTCATCTCTGCGAGCAATTGATCGATATCGAGCGTGGAGCGCTTGCCGAGATCGTCGCCGTGCGCGACCAGGAATTCCTCTGCGGACTTGCGGCCCTCGTCGCGCAGCATGGACAGGAATTCCCATTCGGCGTTCAGTTTGGATGAATAGCCGAGCTTATTCATGATGGGATTACGCACGATATGGACGCGCATCCTCGCCCATTCGGCGCCTTCATCGTTTCCGGGGATACTGTTCTGGCGCAGCAGTGCCATCATCTTCAGTTCCTTGATAAGCACCGCGTTGAACGACACTTCGTTCAGACGGTTTAAAATCTCGGCGGCGGATTTCGGCGTGCCCGGCCGCTCGACCGGATTGATGGGAATGAGAATCGTGTCGTCGGATACGAGCTCGCCAACCAGCGGCGCCAGTGTCGGATTGCCCGAGTAGCCGCCGTCCCAATAGCTTTCTCCATCGATCTCGACGGCTTGGAACAGTGTCGGCAGACAGGCTGAGGCCATCAGCACCTCGGGGGTGATGTCGGCGTTGCGAAACACCCGTGGTCGCCCGGTGCGGACATTGGTGGCAGTGACGAACACCTTGACGGGAGAATTCCGGAGCCGCTCGAAATCGATCTCCTTCGCCAGTATGGGCGCCAGCGCGTTGCTGCCGCCCGGGTTGAGTTGATAAGGCGAAAACAGCCGGGACATGAAGTCCATGGCGATGAACATCGGCGAATGATCCAAGGACCAGCGACCGAACATGCGGTCGAGTGGCGTGCGCTGGAAGGGGCTGAAGCGGGCGGCATCCGACACCTGCCGCCAGTAGGTATCGAGTGCCTTGCGCGCGCCCTCCGCGCCACCCGCGGCCCAGCCGTCGGCCAATACGGCGGCGTTCATTGCTCCTGCCGAAGTGCCGGACACGCCTTCGACTTCGAGCCAGGGCTCCTCAAGCAGCCGGTCGAGCACGCCCCAGGTGAACGCGCCGTGCGAACCGCCGCCCTGAAGCGCAAAGTCGACAAGCACCTTTGCGCGACGCGGAGCCGCGCGCTTGGTTCTAGCGCCATCTGTGGATGTCTCTTCGGAAATCTTCACGAGGGACCTCGCATCACGCCGAAAGGGTGCAGTTGCTGTGCGCTCGCGACCCTACGGTGGTCTGCTGGTGAAGTTCCGCGAAGCATTCGCCATTTGTTATGGTTTTCGCAGGTCGGCCTGCTTGCCGATCGTATCGGAGAAGTCGTCTGCGATCGTGGATTGCGGAGGAACCCAATTTGCGATGTTGCTAAGCTGCCAGCGTGCGCCGAAGAACGCGAGAATGGCGGTGAGCAGCGGTGGCAGGAAGCTGCCAGAAGGTTCGATTGCCGACGGGAGCAGCAATTGCGCGCCCGTTGCGATCAGCGTCGCCCCGCCTATTGCCGTGGCGACGACAATGAAAAGGTCGAAGAAGGCGAGTGCGATAGTCGCGCCGATCAGACCGCCGCCCAAGGCCAGAATGGTTCCGAGGAGGCCGGACATCAGTCGATCCAGACCAAGCAGCGACGCAAGCGCCAGGACGAGCATCACGCCTCCCGTAAAGCCGACCAACACGCGCCGATAGGGTTCGAGAACGTATGCGGCCCCTGCAACAATGACAGCGACCACGATGGCGAGAATGAATGCGGCCCATCCAACATTGCCCATCAGCCACTTGCCAAGCAGCAGCCCGATCTCGAAGCCGAACAGTCCGTAGAAGAGGGGCAGCCACGCATAGAACAAGTGGAGGCCGAAGCCCATGATGCCGAGGCCGCACAGAATTAACAGCACTCCGAACGAGAAAACCATGGCACATCCCCCTGCCCGCCAAGCGAGCGGTGTGGCGGCTGGACTGGAAGGCAGCCAGCATGCTCACACTAGGGGGGACCGTGCTCGTGCTCCTATCAGGGTTAGTCCCGATCCGGAGGTGAATGTCCCCTATCCGACACTCGAGAGATGGCGTAGGCGCGGGAACGGAAGTTCAGCGCCGCGCGTTTAAGTTCATCATGGACACACATCCTACAACCTTGGAACGCGCTTTTCAGCTCGCCAAGTCGGGCGGTTGCAAAACGATTGAGGAACTCAAGAGGGCTCTCCGCACGGAGGGCCATTCCACGACGCACATTATCGGGCGTTCGCTGACGAAGCAGCTCCGCGAGTTGATGAAGCGGCCGCCTGACACGAGCGCTTAGCAGACTCGGTATGGATTTGTCGGGTCAGTCCGGGGTTCGCCCGCGCTGCCTCGGCGATTGGCGTTTTTCAACGCTTGTCACTCGGCAACGTCGACGAAGGTCCGAAGAAGTGACACAAGTGCTGCCGCGGAAATGGGCTTCGACAAGAAGGGAGCGCCCTTAAAGCCTGGCGGGAACTGTCTTTGTGAGTTCCCCGAAACGACGACAAACGGATTTCCCCTCGACTTCAACGCAAGCGCGACAGGCTCCGAGTTCTCGTGGCCGAGATGAATATCGAGCACAGCAATGTCGCAGCCGACCTCATCCAGTAGCTTCAACGCGTTTGCCACCGACGTTGCGGGGCCAACGACCTCGAACCCGGCATCGGTGAGCTGATCCGCTACGTCCATCGCGAGCAGCGGCTCATCCTCGACCACCAACGTGCGATTGCCCCTGCGCCGCTCGTTCATTGGTCGGCCTTCTTTTCGTCGCTCAGTCCTTCTGTGGCCTCGTGATCTCGAATTTTTGCCGTGGGACACGCAAGCTGCCAGCTAAAGCCCGAGGGCGCATATTCGAGATTCACCTCACCATCGAGGCTCAACTCAACCATGTTCTTTATGACTTTAGAACCGAAGCCACGACGCCGCGGGGCATGGATGCGGGGGCCATCGCTTTCTCTCCAGCTCATCAAGAAGCGGCGTTGATCGCTGCCGCTGCCGACCAATTGCCAGGCAATATCGACATGCCCCTTCTGGTTGGAGAGAGCACCGTGCTTGACGGCGTTCGTTGCGAGTTCATGCACGGCCATGCCGATTGATTGGACCGCCGACGCGGCGACCCTGAGCGGAGGGCCACTGAGAATGATCCGCTCTCCCACGAGATCCTCGAAATGTGCAAGCTGGGCGCGAATGAGCGTCGAAAAATCAATACTCCGCCACTGGCTGTTGAGCAGGAGATCCTGATGCGTGGATAGCGCCTGAACGCGACGCGTGAAGCGTTGAACAAACTCGTTGGGAGCGCTGACCGCCGTCTGCTTTGCAATTGCCAGAACCAGGCTGAGAATGTTCTTGGAGCGATGATTCACTTCATTCAGTAGGGTCTGAATCTCCTTCGTACGTTCGGCGACCTGCTGCTCCAGTGTCACATTGAGCTCGCGCAATTGCTCCTCTGCTCTGCGTCGCGACGCGACTTCCCCCTGTAAGGCCTGATTGGCGAACTCGACCTCGAGTTGCTTGCGATGGAGATCCGCAAAGACAGAAACCTTTGAACGAAGAACAGCGGAATTCACGGGCTTGTAGAGATAGTCGACGGCGCCGCTGCCATAACCATCGAGCACGTGTTGATCCTCGTTGTAGTAGGCAGTGAGGAAGATGATGGGTATCAGAGAGCTCTTCTTGCGCTCCTTTATCATCTTCGCGAGCTCAAGGCCGGTCGTTCCGGGCATTCGGATATCAAGTATGATCAACGCGAATTGCCGCGAAAGAAGAGCCAGCAGCGCCTGGTCTGCGGACTCCGCACGCACAAGGCGATACCGGGGATCGTCGAGGATCGTCTCGAGCACCATCAGGTTCTTCGGCTCGTCGTCGACGATCAGAATGTTGATCGGAGCTTCCACCGCCATAGGGGCGACCGCCTCCGGCTCTGCAAGGCCCTCGGATAAGCGGGCTGCCGCATCGTTGCTGAGCGTTTGCATCATAGTTTCCCGTCTACTGTCGGTCGGCCCTGTCGACGACGGATAACACTCTCAGGCGCGGCAACTCGTTCCTCCTCGCCGGTCCCCTCATCGGAAGAGCCATACGCGCATGAGTGAGAGAAGCTGGTCGGGGTTCACTGGCTTCGAGATGTAGTCGCTGGCACCCGCGTCCAAGCACTTCTCGCGATCGCCCTTCATCGCCTTGGCTGTCAGAGCCAGAATGGGCAAAGTGCGGTGCTCCGACATGGCGCGTATGCTCCGCATGGTCTCATACCCATCCATATCGGGCATCATGATGTCCATGAGCACAATATCGAGATCGGGTGTATTCTGAACGATCTCGATCGCCGCGCGACCGCTCGTGGTGTTGAGCACCTCCATCTCGTAATTCTCGAGCAGGGAGGTCAGCGCAAATATGTTCCGTGCATCGTCATCGACGACGAGCACCTTGCGAGACTTCAATACCTCGTTGGAGCCGTGAAGTCGCTGCAGCATCGACTGCTTGCTCATCGGCAGATCGGTCACCACGCGATGCAAGAACAAGGAGGTTTCGTCGAGCAAGCGCTCCGGCGATTGGACGTCCTTGATGACAATGCTCTTGGCCAATGCGCGGAGCTTGGCGTGCTCTTCAGCCATCAAGTCCTTGCCGGTGAAGACCACAACGGCGAGATCTGTCCAATTTGGGTTCTTGCGCACTTTCTCGAGCAGATCGAAGCCCGTCATATCCGGCAGCCGCATGTCGAGCACCATGCAGTCGGCCGTCTTGTCACTCAGCGCGTGGAGCGCCTCGCGGCCCGTCGCGACCGCAACCACCTCGATATCGTCGTGGCCCAGCAGTTCGACGATCGACTGTCGCTCGATATCGTTGTCCTCGACGATCAGCAGCCGCCTTTTGCGTGGTGCGACGAACTGCTTGATCCGATCGAACGCCGCTTCCAGACCCTCGGTCGTCGGGCCCTTGACGACATAGGAAAATGCACCGCGCGCGAGCCCATGTCGCCGCTCATCCTCGAGCGTGATGACTTGCACGGGAATATGTCGGGTTGCCGGATCGAGCTTGAGTTGGTTCAGAACCGTCCAGCCGAGCATGTCCGGAAGGAAGATATCCAGGGAGATGGCCGTCGGGCGGAACTGGCGTGCAAGGAACAGCCCTGCGGCTCCCTTGTTGGTGACGATGCCCTTGAAGCCATTCTCACGCGCCATATCGAGCAGAATGCGAGCGTAGTGGCTGTCGTCCTCGATGATCAAGAGTACGGGATCGCCCTTCGCGATATCATTGCGATCGTCCTGGATCGGTTCTTCGCGCTGTATGGGCAGACTGATCAGCTCGCGAGCATCTGTGATGGTCCTGCTGGAATCGGTGGAGATATCGATGAGACCCTCGGAGCCGGCATATTGGAGCGGCAGGAACAGAGTGAACGTGCTGCCCTCTCCAGGGATACTTGCAAGCTTAATCTCTCCGCCGAGCAACTGCGCGAGCTCTTTGCTGATGGCGAGGCCGAGGCCGGTTCCGCCGAATTTGCGCGAGGTACCTGCATCCGCCTGCTGGAAGGCCTCGAAAATCAGCTTCTGCTTCTCCGGTGCGATGCCGATCCCCGTATCCTCGACCGTGAAGGCGACGACGTGCTCTGCCTTGCTGAGCACGGGATGATCGACGCTCCAACCATTGCTCACGGATTCGACGCGCACATTGACGTGGCCGCTGGCGGTGAACTTGACGGCATTGGAGAGGAGGTTCTTGAGGATCTGCTGAAGTCGTTTGGGATCGCTGTTCATGGAATGCGGCAGCGTGTCCGCGAAGTGCACGTGGAACGGCAGATTCTTGGCTTCGGCCACGTGACGGAAGTTCCGATCGATCGTCTCATGCAGACCAGCGAACGTGATCTCCTCGATCTCGACGGTAACGGTTCCAGATTCGATCTTGGAGAGATCGAGAATGTCGTTGATGAGGTGCAGGAGATCCGAGCCCGACGAATGGATGTTCCGTGAGAAGTCCACCTCCCGTTCGGAGAGGCTTCCGGATGCATTCGCGGCGAGCTGCTGACTGAGAATGAGGATCGAATTCAGGGGCGTGCGCAACTCGTGCGACATGTTCGCCAGGAATTCCGATTTATACTTCGATGTAAGCGCCAGCTCCGCGGCTTTCTCCTCGAGGGCGTAACGCGCCTGCTCGACCTCGGCGTTCTTACGCTCCACTTCGGCATTCTGCTCGGCAAGCAGCCGCGCTTTGGTCCCGAGTTCCTCGTTCCTCAATTGAAGCTCGCTCTGGCGCGACTGCAGTTCGACGGTGAGCTGCTGCGATTGCGTGAGCAACCCTTCCGTGCGCATTGTCGCTTCGATCGTGTTGAACACGACGCCGATGCTCAGCGTGAGCTGATCGAGAAATGCGAGATCGACCTCCGAAAATGGCTGCAGTGCCGCCAGCTCGATGACGGCTTTGGTCTCGCCCTCGAACAGCACCGGCAGCACGATAATGCTGATCCGCTTGGCTTCGCCGAGGCTGGAGGAGATCGTGATGAACTCGCTGGGAACGTCCGTCAGCAGGATCCGCTTCTTCTCGACGGCGCACTGGCCGGCGAGGCCCTCGCCCAAAGCTAGCCTCTCGATGATCGAGCCTCTATGTGCGTAGCTCGAGAGCAGCCTCAGCTCGCCGCCGCCATCGCTACCGCTGAGGTGATAGATCGTGCCCTGATGGGCTTTGATGAGCGGGCTCAGCTCGCTGAGCAGAATCTGGCCGACCGTGTTCAGCTCCCGTTGGCCCTGTAGCATGCCCGTAAAGCGGGCCAGATTGGTCTTCAGCCAGCCCTCGTCGCGGTTGCGCGACGTCGTCTCGCGCAAATTGGAGATCATCGTGTTGATATTGTCTTTCAACTCGGCGACCTCGCCGCGCGTCTCCACTTGGATCGAGCGCGTGAGGTCACCTTTCGTCACGGCAGTGGCAACCTCTGCAATGGCGCGCACCTGACTGGTGAGATTTGCGGCGAGCAAGTTGACGTTGCCGGTCAGGTCCTTCCACGTTCCGGCGGCGCCGGGGACGTTGGCCTGTCCGCCGAGACGGCCCTCCACGCCGACCTCTCGTGCGACGTTCGTCACCTGCTCGGCGAAGGTCGCGAGCGTGTCGATCATATTGTTGATCGTGTCCGCGAGTGCCGCGACCTCGCCCTTGGCCTGCACGGTCAACCGCTGATTGAGGTTCCCGTTGGCGACCGCTGTCACGACTTTCACGATGCCGCGCACCTGCTCGGTGAGATTCGAGGCCATGAAGTTCACGTTGTCGGTCAGATCTCTCCAAGTGCCGCCGACGCCGGCCACCTGAGCCTGTCCGCCGAGCTTGCCTTCGGTGCCGACTTCGCGGGCGACGCGCGTCACCTCGCCGGCGAAGGCATTGAGCTGGTCGACCATCGTGTTGATGGTGTTCTTCAGCTCGAGAATTTCGCCCTTCACGTCGACAGTGATCTTGCGATTGAGATCGCCGCGCGCGATGGCCGTTGCGACGTCGGCGATGTTGCGCACCTGGCCCGTCAGATTGGAGGCCATCGAGTTGACGTTGTCGGTGAGGTCCTTCCACGTACCGGCGACACCGGGGACCGCCGCCTGTCCACCGAGCTTGCCTTCGGTGCCGACCTCGCGCGCGACGCGGCTCACCTCGGCGGCGAAGGAGCGAAGCTGATCCACCATGGTATTGATGGTTTCTTTCAGCTCCAGGATCTCACCGCGGACGTCGACCGTGATCTTTTTCGACAGGTCACCGTTGGCGACGGCGATCGTGACCTCGGCAATATTGCGCACCTGGCCCGTCAGATTGTTGGCCATCGAGTTGACGTTGTCGGTGAGGTCCTTCCATGTGCCGGCGACGCCGGGAACGGCCGCCTGTCCGCCGAGCTTGCCTTCGGTGCCGACCTCGCGCGCGACACGGCTGACCTCGCCGGCGAAGGCATTGAGCTGATCGACCATCGTGTTGATGGTGTTCTTCACCTCGAGAATCTCACCGCGAACATCCGCCGTGATCTTCTTCGAAAGATCTCCGCGCGCCACGGCCGTGGTGACCTCGGCGATATTGCGCACCTGTCCCGTCAGGTTCGACGCCATGAAGTTGACGTTGTCGGTGAGGTCCTTCCACGTGCCGGCGACGCCGGGAACGGCCGCCTGTCCGCCGAGCTTGCCTTCGGTGCCGACTTCGCGGGCGACGCGTGTGACTTCGGATGCAAAGCCGTTGAGCTGATCGACCATCGTGTTGATGGTATTCTTCAGCGCCAGGATTTCGCCCTTCACATCGACCGTGATCTTTCGGGAAAGGTCGCCTTTCGCAACGGCCGTCGTCACCTCGGCGATATTGCGGACCTGTCCCGTCAGGTTCGACGCCATCGAATTGACGTTGTCGGTCAAGTCTTTCCAGGTACCGGCCACGCCCTCGACGGCTGCTTGCCCACCAAGAATGCCTTCGGTGCCGACCTCGCGCGCAACGCGCGTGACTTCGGATGCGAAGCCATTGAGCTGATCGACCATCGTATTGATGGTGTTCTTCAGGGCCAGGATTTCGCCCTTCACGTCGACCGTGATCTTTCGGGAAAGGTCGCCTTTTGCAACCGCCGTCGTCACCTCGGCAATGTTGCGCACTTGCCCTGTCAGGTTCGACGCCATGGAATTCACGGAGTCGGTGAGATCCTTCCACGTACCGGCGACGCCACCAACCTGAGCCTGTCCGCCGAGCTTGCCTTCCGTGCCGACTTCGCGCGCGACGCGCGTCACTTCAGCCGCGAAGCCATTGAGCTGATCCACCATCGTATTGATGGTTTCTTTCAGCTCGAGAATCTCGCCCTTCACATCGACGGTGATCTTGCGCGAAAGGTCACCGCGAGCAACAGCTGTGGTCACCTGCGCGATGTTGCGAACCTGCGCCGTCAGGTTGGTCGCCATGGCGTTGACGGAGTCGGTGAGATCCTTCCAGGTGCCCGCGACACCGGGGACAACGGCCTGTCCGCCGAGGCGTCCGTCCGTGCCGACTTCGCGGGCGACGCGCGTCACCTCCGAAGCGAACGAGCGCAGCTGATCCACCATCGTGTTGATGGCTTCTTTCAGAAGTAGGATCTCGCCGCGAACGTCGACCGTGATTTTCTTGGACAGGTCGCCATTGGCGACGGCAATCGTCACATCAGCAATATTGCGAACCTGAGCCGTAAGGTTGCCCGCCATTTGGTTGACGGACTCGGTGAGCTCCCTCCATACGCCCGAGACGCCCCTCACCTGCGCCTGGCCGCCGAGTTTGCCTTGCGTTCCCACCTCGCGCGCCACGCGCGTCACTTCGGACGTGAACACCGAAAGCTGCTCGATCATCGCATTGACGAGCTTCGCCGAGCGAAGGAATTCACCTTTGAGAGCTCGTCCGTCGACCTCGAGCTCCATGGACTGTCCGAGGTCGCCCTTCGCGACGGCACCGATCGTGCGCGCGATTTCTGTCGTCGGCCGCACGAGATCATCGAGCAGCGTATTGATAGAATCGACCTTCGCCGCCCACTCGCCGCCCATCCCCTGCAGCGACATACGCTGCCGGAGCCGACCTTCTCGACCGACCGTCACGCTCAAGCGGGTCAGATCACGCCAGATCCGTTCCTGATCGCCGATTGCCTGATTGAATGCCTCAGCTATGCGCGCATCGGTCCCGTCCCAGTCGAGCGGCAAGCGCGCGGAGAAATCACCCTCACGAAATGCGATCAACGCGGACAGAATTCTGCGAGATCGAGCTTCTGCTTCTTCCACTCTGCTTGTGCCCGCGAGTTCATCAGATGTGGCAGTGTCAGGCTTCCTACGCGAACGTGGCAGAGTGGTTTCGGTCATGGTTTCACCGCGACAGTCGAAAGCTCATTTCGTGCGTGAAAACGCGGCGCTCACCCGCGTGGTCACAGCTCCATCCACGTGCTTCAGCGGCGGGCCCCGCTGGCAACTCAGATTGTCAAAATGTCCCTCTCAAAGAATTGCCCAAGCCCTGCACACGCGCAAGTGACGACGTGCAAATATCTTATTGAATCCAACGGCATAGCCGCGGACCCAACGTCTATAAACGCCTCAAGTTTAATTTAGTTCCCTCTAGCCGACAGCACAGCTGATCGGAAATCGGCCGCGCGAGGGTGTCTCCATCGGCCCTCTGCACGCTCTAAGTTGGAGTGCGAGGAACGGAACGCCGCCCATAGCCGCGCGTTCGTCGAGGAAGACCGTCGTCGAGGAAGACCTCAGCCAGGAGCAATCACGTGGCTAGCAGCGGTATTGAGCGCGAAGTGCAAGAACGGCGCGGGAATCGCGGCGTGAGCGGCATATTCATCGCGGTGTGCGCAGCAATAGTATTGCTCGCGGTTGCATTCTTCGCAACCTACGAACCGACGGGCAACACATTCACACCATGGCCACGGAATGCGACCGTTCCGCAGCCCCAGTCGGAGCCCGTCGAGCGCAGGCCATGAATGCAACGCCGCTCGAGGCAGCCCATCCCACGATCGTGTGAGATAGACCGATGTCCATCCATGAACTCGTTGGGGAAATCCGGGCCGCAGCAGGAAGCCTGCTCACGGCCGCGGCAGCAGCGGAGAACGGCGATCTGGCGGCTGCAGAAATTGGCGTCGAAGATGCTTTGTTCCGCGCGCAAAGCATTCTTCCACGCTTGCAGTCTGCGGCAATGGACGCGCCGTCCGCACCTCCGCCCGATGACCCCTCGAATAAGTGACGGAGCCAAGGCGGTGTGCGTTCCCTTATCCGAAGGAGTGCGCGGCGCCGAGCTCGGAACAAACTGATTTGGGCGCACGTTGGTTGACTACACTGCAGTCCAATCAGAGCAGTCCAATTTGAGCAGTCCAGTCAGAGGAGTGAGAAGGATGGCTATCAGCACATCTGAAATCCGCGAACACATGAAAGTCGTAGGTTCAGACGGCCAGCACGTTGGAACGGTCGACCGTGTGGAGGGTGATCGCATCAAGTTGACGAAGTCAGATCCGGCCGCCGGTGGGCAGCACCACTATATCGATCTGTCCGAAGTCGCGAAGATCAAGGGCGGTGAAGTCTGCCTGTCGGCGAAGGCAGACGAAGCAAAGCAGCGTTTTTAACTGAACATTGGAAAGCTACGGGCGCGGCGTCTGCGCAGGGCGCCGCGCTGTACTGTCTTAGTGCTGAAGTCTGCAGTCGCCCCCCAATTCAGTGACGACGCAGATAACGATGTCGATGTTTTCCTGGTCTCTGTTGCGAAATGTCGAGTCCTCTGTTCATAGACTGGACGTCGATGTTCCGGCCCTCAATGGGGGTGATGGAAATCGTGGCGCGCGGCACCATCATGTATCTTGCGCTGTTCATTATTCTCCGCGTCGTCGCCAGGAGACAATCGGGGCGCTTCGGTACGGCCGACCTGCTCGTTATCGTCCTCATTGCAGACGCGGCTCAGAACGCGCTTGGGAAGGAGTATCAGTCGGTCACGGAGGGCATTGCGCTGGTGCTGACGATCGTTGCGTGGGAGCGCGTTCTCGATTGGCTGTCATGGCGTTATCCGGCGCTTCGCCCATGGCTACAAGCTGAGCCCCTCAAGCTCATCTCCGGCGGTCAAATGCTGAAAGAGAACATGCGTCGGGAGATGTTGAGAGGAGCTGCTTGCGGGCTTGCGTGAACAAGGCGTCGACGACATCAAGTTCGTCAAGGAGGCTTACGTCGAGCAGAGCGGGCACCTGAGTGTCATTACAACCGAGCGATATCGCGCCGGACTGGTATGACGGCGTGAACACGGCTCTAGAGAGCCTCAGAAGGCGATGGCTTGGCGATGTGGTCCGGGAAGCCTATGCCTGTGACGACCGAGAGCAAGGGGTAAACTTAGGAGTGTGGTTGAGCCAGCCGCATATCGGATGCGACTTCAGGCCCCCTTCCTACCTGTCTGCTGAGGAACCCATGCTGCCTGACTACCTCCAGGGGACATACATCCATTTCGACAGAGCCGTGCGGACTCGGCCCTTAACGCGAATATCGAAAGGGCCAGAGTTCCCCAAAGCGGTAGGGAGCGCGATCGTGTCGCCCACGAATGGCTGCCACCTTCATTGCCAGTGATAACCGGCAGACAGAGTTGCGGACGACTTGGCATGGGATGGGTGCATTCGGAACCTTCGCCTCCATACCTCGTTGAGGGCTCACAGGAGGAGCTTGCCATGCCGACACCCGACGAACTCAAGGACAAATTCTGGAAAGCCCTCAAGTCCGACATGACGATGATGATCGGATTGGATGGCATTGAAGATGGCCATGCGCGCCCAATGACAGCGCAGATCGAGAGTGAGAGCGGGCCAATCTGGTTCTTTACATCAAAGGAGAATGCTCTCTGTAGTAAGGCAGGTGACGGTGAGCGCGCCATCGCGACCTTCGCGTCAAAGGGTCATGATCTATTCGCGACCATACATGGCACGCTGAGAGAAGATACGGATCGTGCAGTCGTCGATCGACTTTGGAATCGGTACGTGGCTGCATGGTATGAAGGCGGTAAGGACGATCCTAAGCTCGCCCTGCTCCGTCTCGATCCTGAGCGTGCAGAAATTTGGCTGGACGCCTCCAGCATTATGGCCGGGATCAAGATGCTGCTCGGGAGCGACCCCAAGGAAGATTATAAGGATAAGGTCGCGAAGGTCGACCTACGCTAGCTCTCGATCTGCCCTCAGAGGTTCGCCGCTGCAGCTCGCAGTTCCGCGATCAGTTCGTGTTTGCTCAAGCAACTCCTACTCAGGTACGGGCCCCGTTGACCGAAGTTTCCTAGACGTCCGCGCCTGGACCGTGCGCTTTCGGCCGAGGCGTGTCCGTCCTTCCTTCGCCGCTGGGTTAGTTGCCGATGTCGACGACCTCCACGCTCACTGTGCGGCGCTGCGAGCCGCGCTGGACTGTCAGGCTCACGGTTGTGGGCAGCTTCAAACCCTCCAGGATCTCAGTCAGGTCGGCGAGCCGGCGCGCGGCTCTGTCATTGACGGCAACAATGACATCACCGAGCACGCCGGTCGCCATATCGACGCCGCGCAGTCCGGCGCGTTCGGCTGGAGAGTTCGGCGTCGTGCGGATGATAATGACACCTTCGACTCCGGCGCGCGCGGCAAGCTCCTCGCTTCCCACGATGATTCCGATACCCGGCGTCGGCACGCGGCCCTTGCCGATGAGTTCCGGCACCACGCGGTTCACCACATCGATCGGAATTGCGAAGCCGATGCCTGCGCTCGTACCGGACGGCGAGATGATAGCGGTATTGACGCCGATCACCCGCCCAGCTGAATCCAGAAGGGGCCCACCGGAATTCCCTGGGTTGATGGCCGCATCGGTCTGAATGACCCCGGAGATCTCGCGTCCCGCCGCTGTCGGCAAGCGGCGTTTCAGCGCACTGATGACGCCGGTAGTGAGCGTTTGGTCAAGACCAAACGGATTGCCCACGGCGAAGACCCATTGTCCGGCCTTGAGATCTGCCGAAGAGCCGATGGGGATCGGAGCAGGGATAGCGGCGCGACCCGTTACCCGGACGACGGCTATGTCATAGTTTGGTGCTAGTCCGACGACCTCGGCGGCAACAAAGCTCCCAGTCGCGGTCCGGATGGCAACGCGCCGCGCCTTGCCGACGACATGGGCATTGGTCACCACATTGCCGGCGGCGTCCCAGACAAAGCCTGTTCCCGTTCCTTGCGCCCGCAGCTCATTGCTGCCTTCACTCAGGCTGAAGGGATTGGCCTGCTCCCCGAGGGCGACCACTTGGACCACCGACGGCGAGACGCTTTCGAATAGCGCAATGCTGGTTTGCTCGAACTCGGCAAGGGTACCGCGCGGCTCAACAGCACGTGGGGCGGATGCGGAGAGGACGTAAGCGCGTACATAGGGCTCGACCACATAGAGTCCGACAAGCACCCCGGCTATGGCGAGAAGGATGGGGGTGGCGCGATGGTGCATGGGTTTGCGTTTCTCGTGATGGAAGCGATGGCGGAACCATACAAAGGCCGGGCTCTATGTCCAAGCGACGGACGGATTACGGGGGCGTCGGAGTCGAACTGGCCTGAACCTTGTCCCAAGTGCATCGTCAATACACCCTCGGTGAAAGGCGTAACGATCTGTATTCCCGGGCGGTAACCAGTTTCTGTCAAGAACGCTCATCGCGGTGGAGGCGAGGCTCGATCCGGACCTCGTCTCCACTCATGTCGACGCCAATCAATTCGAGGTTGCGTCGCTGGATCTCGCTGTGAACGCGCACGATGCGATGGACGGGAGCGGCATGCCTACGATTGCAGTCCGGTGGCAATATCCGGATCAAAAGCGAGGTCAGTGCGGGAGCCAGCGTCTATCTGATACTGCCGCAAACGAAGCGACAATTCGCTCAGGTCCGCGACAGCTCCGACATAGGCTTCACACAAGAACTTTGCCTCCGGCGCAAGCCGCGTCCAACACGTCGTTACTCAGTTCGGCGGTCCTATTCATCGTGTTGGAATGTCGCGACACTCGACCCGGCAAGAGTGGAGACGCCCTGCGCCTTCTCTACGTTCGAATGGAAGCCAGCTGGCATTGTGGCATCATGCCGAGCCGAAGATGCGGCACCCGCGGAACGCGTGATGCAGAGAGTAATGGGGTGGATACCTACCCATAGCGCAACAAATGCGCGTCGTTTCTGTGCTATTCTCTCTCCGAGTTCCAAGGGAAGTTGAGGTAGTTGTGCCTCGTCTCGTAGCAGATATTTCCGTACATGCGGAGGTAGAGATCCCGGCGCGATGGGTCGGCATAGACGGCGGCGGGGTTCGCCACATCCGCCTCGTATTGCGCGATGGTTTCCCGCGTTAAGGCGCGCGGCAGGATATCCATGGCCTGAGGGATGCTTTTGCCTTCGAGCCAGTCGGCAGCGTGCTGGCCCATAGCGTAGCCGAATATCGGAGATGCGAGGCTGATGCTGGCGCGGTAGGGGCTGCCGCTGGCCTTCAGTTCCTTGACGGCTTCGGGTTCGCCGTCGATCCCTCCGAAAAACTGGTTAGGTAGGAGCTTTCCAGCGGCCCGCGTTGCCTTGAGCGCTCCAAGTACGACTGTGTCTGCACCGAGCACGACGTGGACGTGTGGGGTTGCGAGTAGAACTGTACTCATCGTCGCGTAGCCGCCAACCTGGTCAACTGTGGTCGGCGAAATGTCGGCCACGATGGCAACACCCGGGATGTTCCTAAGGACGTCGCGCATGGCCACAAAGCGCGGCGCGAGGAACTCGAGCGAGTCGTGGGTAAGGAGGACAACGTTGGCTTTGACTGGAAGGTGCTTGCGAATGTGTGCGGCGGCGGCGTCGGCCAGGGCCTTGCCGGTTTCATACTGGGGCGCATTGAGGATGGTCACTGCCGGAGGCGGCACGACAGTCCCCACATATGAGCCGCCTAGAATGAGCTTTTGCAGGCTGGGAGCCAGCGACTCGGCATCCACGGGTGCTGCAACAACAGCACCGACGCGCTCCTTGCGGAGGCGCTCTACCTGGTCGCGCATCAGCTGCGGGTCGTTCTTGGCAAGCGCCACCTGATAGCGCAGCTCCCGATCCTTGGCCGCCATCGAGAGGCCGAAGCTCACGCCATTCATGAAATCGCGTTCGTTGTCCTGTGCGAACGCAAGGGACTTCGTCAAACCCTCTGGTGGACGACATGGAGCCGCATACCTGTTGTAGGCCGGTATGAGCCGCGGCGTTGTGATGCCCTGCTCTGACGAAGCGGGACCGGCCCCAAAGGTAAGGCTTGCCACCATAAGTCCGCTCGCGAGGACGGCCCAAACATTGGGCCCCACTCCGTCCTTCGGCTGCCCCACAATCTGGGATGTCATAAGCGGCTTACTCCAGAACGAGGGGGAAGCGAACGCGGGCTACTGTGCCCGCATGAACGTCAAGGTACTCTGTTGTTGCACGCAAGCTTTGGGCCGTGGCCGATACGATGCGGGTGCCAAGTCCTGTTCCCTTGTCTTGAGCGACTTGTTCGCAGCCGACACCATCGTCGGCCACCGTCAACTCAACGAACTGATCGTCAACTTGAACGAGTTTGACGCGAACCTCGCCGCCTCCACTCGGGTAGGCGTACTTGAAAGCATTGGTCACCCACTCAGCGACAATGATCCCAAGACTTATGCTTGCATCTGTTCTAAGTCGCACGGCCTGAATGTCATGCGTCAGTTTGGCGCCGAAGCCATCCGCCTGCATGGAGGTCTGTAGGTGAGAGAGAAGGGCAGATAGATAGTCACGAAGATCGACGAAGCGGACGTCGCCGGTGTTGTAGAGATGCTTGTGCACGAGCGACACGGCAAAGATGCGCGCCTGCGCTTCCGCAAGAACGGTACGGGCTTCAGCGCTGGTTACTGACTTGGACTGCAGGCCCACAATCGAGCCGACCAGGGAGAGGCTGTTGGCCACTCGGTGGTTCACCTCGCCGAGCAAGAGTTCGGCGCGATCGCGCGCCAGTCGGACCTCACGTTCGGCGGCCTCTTTCTGGGCCCTCAGCCGCGACTGTTCCACAGCCTGAAGCAATGCCGACTCCAAAAGGACCGGAAAGTCATCATCAACCGTCTTCGGGACGAAGTCGGCCGCTCCGGCTTTGAGCGCGGCGACAGCCACCTTGGTGTCTGCCGATCCGGTCACGTATACTACAGCCGGCCCATCTCCTTGGGTCGCTAGGGCGGTCAGCAGATCAAGCCCTGTCCCATCTGCGAGGTAGTGATCGAGGGCGACTACATCGAACCCGCCGGCCGTGATTTGCACTTCGGCCTCTTCGCGAGTTGCAGCGTGCGCTACATCAAAACCACGTCTAGACAGTGCCTTCTGAATGTAGCGCACCAGGGGCACATCATCATCCACGTAGAGTACCCGTATAGGCGATTGCCGCTCAGGCATTTTCGGGCACCTGTACAATCGAGAAGAACAGGCCCAGTTGCCGAATGGCGTTTGCGAACTCCTCGTAGTTCACCGGCTTAGTGACGTAGAGGTTGGCGCCGAGGTCGTAGCACTTCTGGATCTCGCGCGCGTCGTCGGTAGTCGTGAGCACGATGACCGGTGAGCGCCTGAGATGCTGGTTAGCTTTGATGCGCGCAAGTATCTCACCCCCCGCCATATCGGGAAGATTGAGGTCAAGAAGAATGAGTAAGAAGCGATGGGCGCTGACGGCACCCGAACCATCGGCGCCGAGCAGATAACCTAGCGCCGTTGTGCCATCCGCGAAGGCCGCAATCTCGTTATTCACGCCCGCCCGACGTATGTTCTTCTCGATCAGCCGGGCGTGCCCCTGGTCGTCCTCGATCATCACGATGGTTACGGCAGTCTGCTGCGGACTCATGCGTTCACCTGCTTTTCGTTCGTGATGTCCCTGGGCAGGGTGATGGAGAAAGTCGTGCCCATTCCAATTTGTGAGTTCACGGCTATGTCCCCACCAAGGTGTCGCACCATCGCGCGAACGTTCGCGAGGCCGATACCCTCGCCCGGCGTGTCTTGAGGGCCCGCGCGACGAAAGAGTTCAAATATACGCTCCCGATCTTGCTCGGCAATGCCTCGCCCGTTATCGCTCACCTCTATCGTTAAGCGACCATCGAAGGCAGGCTTTGCCCTGAGGACGATAGCCAGCGGGCGACCGGCCATTCGATACTTGACGGCATTGTCCAGCAGGTTGCTGATGATCTGTTCGAGGGACATACGGTCCGTGACGATCGAACCCACTTCGAGATCGATTTGGATGGACCCATGGGCGGCGGCTATCTGGTGCTGGATCGCATCTGCGCTGACCTCGACAAGCTCGCGTAGATCAATCCGCTCCGGCCGCAGGGTCCGGCGGCCCTCGCGGGACAGCTTGAGGATCGCATTGATCAAGCTGTCCATCTTTCTGGTAGACGACCGGATGAAGCCAATTGCTTCCGGGAGATCCTCGTCGGCCGCAATCCTGGCCTCTTTGGTGGCCGCATCCCCATGCGAGTCATTCGGCATGAATTTGTCGAGAGCAGCCTTCATGCTTGCAACGCCTCTCTCGAGTTCGCTGGTGAAGCCCATGATGTTGACCAGCGGAGCTCGGAGATCGTGGCTTACGACATAGGCAAATCTTTGCAGTTCCACGTTGAGCTCCGCGAGATCGGTCGTCCGTTCTTGGACCCGTCGCTCAAGGTTCGTGTTGAGTGCGTCCACCTCGCTACGCGCGGCGAGAAGCTCGCGCGTATAGCGGTTCGCAGTGAGCGCGGCACCTGCCGCAACCGTCATGATAATTGCGCCTCCGAGGAGAGTGAGCCACCTCAGCCACGCGGCATTGGCTTGCTGCTCCTCTGCGCCGATAGCAAGACGCTCATCAACGGCTCGCAGGATCCCCGCGAAAAATACGTTTGCTTCATCCATCAGGGCCTTGCCGCGGTGCGTGCGGATGACGGCTAGAGCATCGCTGTCTCGACGCTCACGCTTCATGGAAATCGTATCGTCCATCTCCGGGATTTTCTCGGCGAGGATGGCCGTTAGTCGCTCAAGAGCCTGTTGAAATTCCGCACGCGGCGCGAGAGCTCGTTTGATTGTCTCCAGTTCGCGGAGTGCCGCCGCCTTCGCGTTCCCGTATGGAGCGAGGTAGATTTGATTGCCGGTGAGCAGGTAGCCTCTTTGGCTCGATTCCGCGGTCTGCACGGCATGTCGGAGCTCAACGGCCGCGACACGCACGCCGCGGTCCATAACCGTCTGCGAGTAGTAGAGCTTCGCGCGCTCGCTCAACCAGATTGAAAGCCCGACGATGGCGGCCAAGGTTAGGAACCCGGCCAAGAAAAAGGCCAATGTCGCACGAGCGACACTGCGACGGCGTGCAGGCATCTTACCGATCTCGCTTTCGACATCGCTTTGCGCTTAGGTCGGTCAAGCCTGACACGCCTTGTTGGTGTGCCCCCGACATGGCCGAGATATCCTAACGACGACAGTGGTTAGCTGGTCCTTGTTTTCTGGAACGGGCAATCGGGATCGAATCGACGACACAATCCTCAGGAGCACGGTCGGCAAAATTAACGCGCCGCGCTCCAATGTAAATCGCATTTTGCACTCCATGAACGCGCTTAGGCTTCACCCGAGCGACGCCCTTCGCATCTGTGCGAGTGCTGCCTGGATCCCTCCAAGCGCGGTCATCGCAACTGACGTCAGCATCCGCATTGCTGCGGAGCGACCTCCCTAATGCATGAAAGTCGGCCTCCCGCATTGACCAAAACTTCGTTTGCGCGTGCTGACGGGTGAGCAGCTGGTCGTCAGTCCGCGAAATATTAAGATCGGTTTCGACTTTGTGTTGCTGCCGAGTGTGCTGGATTCTGGCGATATCGTTCTTCGGGGCGCGCATCCCAGACAGTCGGGAACCAGACCGTCTGGTATGGTGTTTAAAGTTGTTGGTTGATGTGGATTTACGCGCGGCGGACCCTCTTCGCCCGTGGGTACCGAATTGGGTTCTCGCCGGAACTGCGAGCGACGTCGTGCTTAGGATGGCGGTGTGCTGGGATCGATGGCCGGAGGCATCGCCTAACTCGATGCATTTAGAGAGCGAGCTCGCCCGATGTCCAATACACCCGAAGACGGACAGTTGAACTTCCTTATCGGCGGCGGCGAAGTCGGTGCGATGATGAGAGCGCACGACTACGCCTGCACAATCGTCAGCCTGCCTGGCCCGAAAAATGAACAACGCTCGTCGATCGGCAAGTAAGTGAGATGCCAATCCCCTGAGATTACCCTGTTCGAGTTGTCAGGTGACGCGAAGTGCGCTCGACACTTCTGCCAGCGTTGCCTTCTCTGCATCGCTTACTGCAACGCCGCCAAAGCCCAGGAAGCCGCCTTCTTTGGATGCCTCCGCCACGCGCTCGGCGATCGCATTCAGCCAAATCTTGAAAGCTGGCGCATCAGCACCGGCTTTGGCGTCGACGAGCTGGGATATCGAGCCCAATGTAGCGATGGCCTGGGCCTTTAACTCGGCAGGCGTCTTGGCCGTCAGCTGAGCCTTGAAGGCTTCCCGGGCCATGGTGCGCCCTTCCGACGTTTCAAGCTCGGCGACGATGGCTTTCACGAGACTACTGGCGCCGGCATCCTTCTTGGCATCCATGAGGGCGTAGGCGCTTGCCATGCCCTCCTTGAGCGTTCCCCACAGCCCGCTCGGATCCGCGAGCGTGACCGCCATGCCGGCAAGGATCGGGCTGCCAACGATCTTCGGCCACTCATCTGTCGAGAAGGATGCCTTGTCTGCCATGGTCCTCTCCTGAACACGTGCACTTCGCGCCGGCAACGCTCGAGCAATGTCTGAGGTTGCCTCAGGCAAACACGGATGCGGCTGGGGCGTAAGCCTGACCGTCGAACGAGGGGCTCGAACCGCCGCGATGAGTGGCGAGGTCGGCAGCGACGATGTTGCGGCAAAGGTCTAGGGAGATCCTGACCTTGGCGTCGATCTCGATGCGCTGCAGTTGCTGCCAGCGCAGCTGTCTCCTCGTGCACGATGAATTCGTGGCATTCCACCGATGCGAGCGGACAACGACCTTCCTGCTCATCAACACGCGGCTGCGGTGCGTCGCGTGCGGCCAGAAGAACGGGCAGTGTTGCTCGGAGATGCACGGCTCTGACGCGCGGAAGGCCTATCCCCTTGTGCGCTCGCGGGTCGAAGGACCGCAGCCCGCGCGCCGTTCTTTCAAGCTTTTGCCGAGTCGCGCCGCGTCAGCTGGCCGGAGTTTGGCGATGTGGACACACAGATTGAGTTATGAGCGAGAGGGCCTTCATTGGAACGACCAAACATCATAGGGCGCCGGGGGGAAGAGGTGGCCCGCGAATGGCAGTGGCGGCAGGATGCCACTAACCTCTTGGCTGGAGCGCGGTCTGGCGAGGGGATGCTGACGTATTCCGGCTGCTGCAGCATCATGCGGTGGACATCGGGCAGCGTCGCGTAAAGCTCAACTTGGAACTGGCTAACGCCGAACGGAACCAGCGCGCCTGAGATCGAGTTCTCCGGCGGTCGCAACCCGGATCAAGAGATGCTCGACATGGCCCAAGTGAACTTCGAAGCCGCCCCTAGCCCGCAGGCAATTGAAGCCGTCGAAGAGGAGAGTCTGACACCTGCTCAGCGGCTCCATCGACAGTTCAACGAGATTTCTGCCCGCGTCGCTGGATTGAAGCGTCTGATAGAGATCCGCAAAGCCGTCGGCGAGGACTTCTCTCCTTTATGGAATGTACTGCAGGAGGCAGAGGCCGAGAAGAAGCGCGCGCACGTCGAGCTCGCTAAGGCCGGCCGGTCCAAAATCCTTTCTCGCACCCGGCCCGTATCGGCACTTTAGCCGTTCGAGCGCCGCGTGGAACGCGCAATGGCGGCCGGCGTTAGAGCCACACCGTGTGCAGTGGTGTCAGGCGGCCATCATGGTGGAATGGGAAAAACAGACCTCGCTCCATAGAATCCATCGCCGCTTCAATGAAGCGGCGGCATCTGTAAAAATGTTAGAGCGCCTTATCGCAAGCCGCGAGGCGGGGCACATGCCGTGCGATGACTTGCGGGTTCTGCTGCGCGAAGCCGAGGCCAAGAGGGAAGCGGCGCGAGCAGAGCTCGAAAATGCGGGTGTTCGAAACTTCCTCGCCCGTGAGTAGCGATCACCCCGCAACCGCTTATGTCCAGGTCTATGTGAGATAAGCGAATGCTATTATGGCGACGGCGAGTGCGCCGCCGATGGCGAAGTAGAATATGACTGGTCCCTGCGACGGCTCGGGCGACGGCTTTAGAGGAGGCCGCGCTACTTCTTCCATTCGCCGTTGCTCAGGGGTGGGCGGATGACCCGCGGCTTCGTCGTCCGTGCCAAGTGGCGCTGCCGCGGGGTCCGGGAATGCAACCTTTTCGCCGGTCCGCTCGCTACTGATATCGGCGCGGATGCGGTCGACGGTGGGCGGCTCGAGTGTTCGCTTACGCTCCGGCATGTATCGAGAACGCAGTGGAGGGGAGAACGTTGCAGTGGAGCAATTTCCGTCTCGGTAAATCCTAGACTTTCAGAAAGCCTTACTTCCTTCCAAGAAGCACCTCAGTCCTCAGGGTGATCGATTCACGAACTGCGTCGGCAAATTTCTGAAGAAGCCAAGGCAGAGTAACCTCGATGCGGACCTCCTTATCGCCAACGAGCAAATGTCCAGTGACAGCCTGGCCGAAAGCTTTGAGCCGGAAGTCCATGCGTTCACCGGCCCATTCCTCATGCTCAAGTTTAAGGACAGGGAACATTTGCACTGTCCGCCCAAGCGCCGGCCCAAGTCGGCGAACGACCTCATCCTTGCTGAGCGAGTGGGAAACAGTGACGATCAAGGGTTCCATGTGATGTTCGCCCAAAGCGTGCCGCGGATTGGCATCGCTCTTTCAACGGGCTGCATCAGTACAAGTTCCGGGATGGATAACCGTACTACTCAGCCGCTTTCCACCCTAGGCGGACTTTGGAAATCAATATGAGGAGCTTTGGCTGGTATGGCGATCAGAGCCCTTCCCGTGGATGGCGTTCTCCACATGTGCGTGATGGGCGTGAGCCCCCTGCCATTCGTCTGGATTATGATGGCCTCCGACAGGCCGCCGTGACCTCGCTGCGTTTTCGCGCTTCTCACGAACGTCGGCTCCGACGATAACTGGACACGCTCCACCCCGACCAGGCTACGGTACGGCTATTTCGAGCGCTTCCAGATTGCGAGGCTGTCCCGCCGATCTGGGCTCCGGCAACGCACATCGTCATCTCGTCTCCCAAGATGGAGACGCTTCGCCTTTGACTTTGTCCGCCCCAGCCCGGGAAGGTGCTTCCGTCGATCCGTGAGGTGAGCGCCGGTCCTGTTCGGTGACAGACCAACTTCCGTAGGTGGCGTTGCTTCCCGATCGCCCTGTTTCCGTTCCGGTCAAGGTCCGTACGAAGCAGACTGGTTGCGAACCGACCCTTGCCGTCGTAGATCGCAGTTCCGTTTCGAATTGCTCCAAATCGCTGGATCTTCTTTCCGTCTTGCTCGACCCGCTGCTCTGAAAGTGACCAGGTACCGACCATTTGCTGCCTGAGTTCGGCGGCCGTGTGGAAGAACATGACGTCACCTCCCATGGGGTCCATGGCCTGATTTAAACATTTTGCATTCAAATCGAGAGGGCCTAAAAGGGCGTCTTATCTCAACGGGTGGAGCGCGTACATGGCTACAAACGGCAGACTTTCGGATAAGCAGGTGGTGGCATGGTTCGGAGAGCTGGACTTTGACCGGCAAGCATCGCTGCTCGACAGCCTGAGCGGAATGCACCAGGAGGCGAAGAGTACCCGCATCAACGAGCTGCGCCGTGAACTCGCTGCATTAGAGAATGGCAATACTAACGTCACGTCGAAGAGCACGAAGAGCAGCAAGAGGAAAAGGAACGGCAAGGTTAAACTTGCGGGCGTTAAATACCGCGACCCGGCGACGGGCGATACGTGGGCCGGTCGCGGACGCATGGCGAGCTGGCTTTCAGCCAAGCAAAAGGCTGGCGAGAAAATCGCCAAATATCTCGTGAAATAAGTACTGACGCGTGAGTGGATCCCCCGCCAGAAACACCGAAAACTCTCGCAACAACATGGACGGGGTCGGGTACCGACGCCGCAATCATGCCCAGTGCGCCGATGTTACTGGTTGACTTACCGTTCGCGTACTTTCGATCAGTTGGCGTTGTGAAGGGTGATCGAAGGGTGTGCTTCAGGAGGCCTTACCTTGAGCGGACGATATGTTGGCTCTGGCCGTCGACCATGCTGGTGAGGTGAGACCGCTCAGATCTCGAGAGCCGACAGTCGGCTGAAATCTCGCCCAGCGGAGAACCGGCGCGCGCCTGACCTGGTGGCTTCGTGTCCAGGTTCACGAAATTGGCTTTACCAGCACGCATTTGCTTGGCAGCATCAGGTGAGGGCCTGTTACTACTCGGACAAGGGAGCGCAGTGTTGTGCCCAAGATGACGAATTCACGCCGCAAACGCATCCAAGCCGCACAACGCAAGGCATCAAATGCATTGCGACGCACTGCCAAGGCGGAGAAGCGTAAACGCAGGGAACATGCAGTAGCGGGCTAACGATCTATAGTTGGCACGCAAGCGAAGCTCGGTTTTGCGTAGGGCGAAGCTCCATCAATCAAAGGATTACCTTTCCCCCCTGGAGGTGCGGTGCCTGCGGCCCGCCCGATTGTGTTTCGGACGCGAAGATTTCTTCTCGTCCCAGGCGAACGACACGACGAGATCGAACAGCCAAGATACGCCGGCGTCCCTCAATGCGCTTCTGGTCGCAATAACACTTACCGGGTCCCGGCGCTTGAGGACGTCGAGATCGGCGGTCATCAACCCGAACTGTGCCACACACTGCTGGACCAAGTGCCTGGGAAGCGTGCCCAGAAGATCGGTCTGCGCCAGGGTCGAGAGCGCCATCATGAAGCTCGGCACCGTAAGTGCTACGCGGCGCGACAAGCCTTGCTGTGCAAGTGCGGCATCGACCACACCATGGGCGTCGCCACTCATCGATACGAGAAGGTGGCGCATGGCGCAGTACTGCTTGAGAGTAGGTTTGCGCGCGAGGGGATGGCCCTTGCGCATGGTAACGACGAAGTCCTCCGCGAAGAGCGTGTGTGCGACGAACCTTGGCGGCACATCGTCGATCGGCAGGATGACGATGTCGAGTGCGCGCGCGTCGAGTTCTGTGAGTGTCTGATACCACATCTGGCTCGTCGGCTTGCCGCCAGGGTGCGGCAGCAACTGGACGAGGCCGATATCGATTCCGGGCGCTTGCCGCTCGAGCGCGGGGAGCAGATGCGTCAGCAGCACGGCTGAGATCGCATCCGGCGCACCTATGGTGAAGCGCCGCCGTGATCGCGCTGCATCGAACGGCTCGGCGCTGGCGATCACCGCATCCGCCCGGGCGATAATGTCTGCGATGGGCTCGGCCAGCTCCTGGGCCCGTGCCGACGGCACCACGCCTTTCGCGGTCCTCAGAAACAACGGATCGTTGAGCACACGCCTGAGCCGGCTAAGCCCATGACTGACGGCCGACGGCGTCAGGCTCAGCCGGTTGGCGGCACGCGCGACGTGTCGCTCCTCGTACACGACGTGGAAGAGAACGAGGAGGTTGAGATCGATGCGTGAGAGATGAGCAGATTTCAGCATGTCTCTGAATACATATCACTGGCATCATGTCTGTTTTGCGGTGAATACCAGCCGCCCCAGCCGGCTGCAATCCGGCGCGAAGGACAAGGAGATGGTCATGAGATGGTTTTCTTTCACGCCGACATTGGCTGCGATGCCGTTGATCGCTGCGCTCGTCACCAGCGGCTTTGCCGAGCCTGCGCGGGTTGAGGCCGGAATACCGGACGAGGCGCGAGCCGTGGTTGAGTTCTGGCGCGCGGCCGGGCCAGCTCTCTGGTTTGCAAAGGATGAAGCCTTCGACAGGCGCTTTCGCGACCGCTTTCTTGCCGCACACGAGGCGGCAGCGCGCGGCGAACTCGCCGACTGGGCAACGAGTGCCGACGGCGCGCTGGCCCTCGTCATCCTGCTCGATCAGTATCCGCGCAATGCATTTCGCGGAACGGCGCGCGTATATGCCACCGACGGGCATGCGCGGCTCGTGGCGGATGCCGGCATCAGGGCCGGACATGATCGCGCGGTCGCAAACGAGCTGGCCAAGTTCTTCTACTTGCCGTTCGCACATTCCGAGAGTCTCGCCGATCAGGAACGCTCAGTGGCGCTCACCCATCGTCTGGGTGAGCCTGACCTGTCGCACGCTGTTGGCCATCGCGACATCATCCGCCGCTTTGGCCGTTTCCCACATCGCAACCTCATCCTCGGGCGCAGCATGGGTGATGAGGAGCGACACTATCTCGAAAACGGCGGTTTCAAAGGGTAACATCGAGGTCTTCATTACCCGAAAGGTTACGCGGGTAACTTCGCCGGTTGGCTGGTTGCCGTATCTCGCCATGACTGCACCGGTGATTTTCCACGTCGAACGACCGGTGCTCTCACGGAGCCTCATCCATGAAGAGCACATTCGTGTCTGCTCTCGCCTTTTGGTTTGGCATTGCCCTCGGCGCGACATCGTCGTGGTTGGCAACTGTATCCGCAGGGCCGGGGCTGTTGTGTGAAGCTTCGGCGCGCCCCATGGCTCGCCTCGAGATGTTATTCGGTACGACCCGATCACAAGGCACACCCGTCACCGATGGAGAGTGGGCCGGCTTTCTGGATACCGAGGTGACACCACGGTTTCCTGCTGGCTTGACCGTTCTGCGGGGCCCAGGTCAGTGGCGTGGCCAAGACGGGCGTCTTAGCAAAGAGCAATCCAACATGCTCATCATCTGGCACCAGCGAACCGCTCAAGCCGATGCCGACATCGAGGCTATCCGCGCCGCTTACAAGCAGCAGTTCGATCAGGAGAGCGTAATGCGGGTCGACAGCACGTCATGCGTCTCGTTCTGAGGCGGAAACGCGCCCTGCTACGGAGGGCCCTGGAGAGATGCTGTCTTGAACTCATCGATGAGCGCATTGCTGCAGAGTCTGTAAGCACGAGTGCTTCACGCCGATGTTGCAATGAGGGCGCGATCGAACAGGACGACATCGTCATCCACCCTCTCGCGACTCTTAGCCGGCAACCGGGTGCAACTCGGTCCTCAGGCAGCAGATCGCGCGGCATCTCTCCGGTATCACTAAGAGCAGCTCGAGTATGCCAGCGCGCCGGACGATGACCACGTGTGAAGCTGTCCATCATAGGTGTCGCATCGCCCCTCTAGCGGTCATCGAATGCCTTTTTCTGGGCGGCTCACGGTTGCGTGGATGATCGGACACCGACTGCACGCTCAAACCTCGGAAGTGACGTTTTCGAACGATAAAATCGTATCAGCCACCTTCACCGAATATTGCCGCTTTCCTGCTGCGCTCATCTAAAAGCAACTGGGGAGGCATTCGTGACGATCGAAGAAATTCAGTTCATGGCTCGACAGGTGGGTCTGAAGGTTGAGCAGCAGCCGATCGGGTATCGGCTACTCGACGAACGCGGGCGCATAGTCGGGTCGCTGCTCCCGAAGGAACAAATCGAGGAGCTGGTGCACAGCAGGATCGACGACGAGATCCTTCGCGAATGCGCCTCGTTGCCGCGGCGGCCGACTTCCACCAGCCAGTTATCCCCGAATTGATCTTCGCCTCGGCCGCGGCGTCATCGAATATGCCTCTCCTTTAAAGGCACGTGCGTAGAGGCCCCTCCACTCCCCACGTTTTGGTCGGACATATTGCGTCCAATGGCGTGGTTCAGGTCATCGACAGCGTTATTCTGCCGCCCAAGAAGCGAGCCAATCAGGCATCATGGAACCGTGCTTGGGACACCCGATCGAGCGACGGCTAAGACGATTCTCAGCTCACAATGGATAGGCGGTTTCCGACCTAGGCCAACGCAAGATCCCTGCGTCTTGTGCCTGGGATCCTCGGCGATCATTTTTGATACGACGCGGAGCCGCAGCGGCTGCAGATGGCTGATGCAGGTTCGAGCTCTCATCGACCGCGGATTTGCGCCCGACATCTTACGAAAGATGGAAAGGTCGCGCTCCCCCGCGCGACCTTTCCGAAGAGGGTCGAACCCCGACTATCGAAGCCGGGCAGCCCCCTCGTGTGGCCGGCTTGAAGGACAGCACCGAGAAGTTCAAACCACAGGATGAAGATATCGCAGAGCTGAGAGTATGACATCCCCCGTTCGTGGGAGCAAAGCGGCAATACGCAAAGCTTGTCTCGGAGGCCGACGTTGTTAGCGTGGCTTGCTTATGTCAGGAGCCTAGAGAAATGAGGGGGAGGAGTGGCAGCACGCCATCTAACGCGGACCGAGGACGCGCAATGTCCCCTATGCCACCACTCCCACGTAGGACATGAATGTCATCTCAGACAGGCGCTTTGAGGTGTGTCAAAACAACAGCAATGCAACACCTTTACAATAGCAGATGCAACACCTTTGCAAATGCGAGCTGTGTTACTAAGAGAAGGAGGCTGAGGCAGCGTAGCTGAACTCAATCCCCGGATGTAAGGCACACCACGTAGATGTGGGACCACTCATGGCTGGCCAGGGCGGCGTATGTCGCGACGATCCTCAACCTCATAGCACCTCCTGCTGGTGCGGAAAAAAATGAACTAAGCAGAGGTTACGCCATAGCGGCCGAGAAATGCTCGCATTGCCATGCCATATCG
>JALHMB010000002.1 GCA_022844275.1 Hyphomicrobiaceae bacterium | reverse complement strand
CGGTTCGCGCGCGACGAAGATGGCAAGCAGATGCGCGTCTACTGGACGAACGTGTGCGGAGATTGCCCGCTTCGGCGCAAATGCACGACCGGCAACGAGCGCCGCATCAAACGCTGGGAACACGAGCATGTCCTCGAAGCGGTGCAGGAGCGGCTCGACGCGAACCCGAACGCGATGCGTGAGCGCCGCGAGACGGTCGAACATCCGTTCGGCACCATGAAGATGCGCATGGGCGCGACGCACTTCCTGATGAAGACGCTGCCGCGTGTCGCCTCCGAAATGGCCCTGCACGTGCTCGCCTACAATCTCACGCGCGTCATGAACATCGTCGGCGTGAAGGGGCTGATCGCGGCCGTGCGCGCGTGACGCCGAAGCGTGCGCTAAGGGCTGCCGACGCGCTTCAGGATCGATCAGAACGTGCTCTCGACGAAAAACGTGACGAAACCGGTCAAAACCGCCCACCATCACTGAGGACAAATCCGCCGGAACTCACCCCGCCGCGTTCTCACACAACCAAGACCCAAAGCTGTCCTGAGCAGTTGCGACATCCTTGGCGGACTGACGACACCATAACCCACACGGCCTTCACAGCGTCCGTCGGCAGCCCCACACGCCTGCACTAAATTCCGAAGTGTCGGTCCGGAGAGGTGTACGCATTACCCTTCATATGGCCCCAGTCGCTGAAGAGCCGGCTCCGATGTGGTGGTCACACTAGGCGTAAACGGAGCGAACACGCTCATTGTCGGAGTTTGGACTATGTCGTGGTCCACCACGTTTCCTTGGCACCACGACCATGATCGCGCGCGTGGCGGGTCCTCCTTGCGCTTTGGTCTAGCTGATGCCGCCGACCCTGGAGCGAAACTGCGCGTAGGCAACGGCTAGTTGGCTTCTGTCCCGGTCCTGACATTCCCGGCGCGGGCGGGGACCTTTGCGTCAGGTCGAGTTGACGCCGGCACGCCGGGAGTACGACGTCTATCGCTTTCGCAACCGTCTGAGCAGAATGTTGCATCGCGTGGGCCAATAATCGAGTACTTACCTCGATACACCTCGTGTTGGGCGCGGGGTTGAACGGACGCTTGTAAAAACCAAAGGAACTAAACATGCTCGGCAAGTGTCCGAAGTGCGAAGCTACGCCGAACATCGTGGTCGACACGCTGAGAGCCCGCGATGAATCCTCGCAGCGAACACTGCCCGTGTTCTTATTCTTGTGCGATCGGTGCAACACGATACTCAGCGTCGCGCTTGACCCGGAATGGCAGGCACAAGTCGTTGCTCGTCAACTCCGCACGGTCGATCGAGGATCTACGAGCAATTGAGCATTCTCCTCGCAAGAGCGCGCATATTGCTCGTTGAGGCCAATCGAATGTCTCTCGAAACTTTAGGTTGGAACGGCCGATGGCGAGAATTGTTTGAGGTCCATATCTCTGAGGGCCTCGTACCGGCACGCGTGGTCGGTGAGCACCGTAGCCACTTTAGGATCGCCACCGAGCGTGCTGAACTCTCGGCCGGTACTGCGGGGCGACTGCGCAACGCAGCATCGCAGAGATCCGACTTGCCGGGCGTCGGGGACTTCGTAGCAGTAAGTCTCTCGAAGGGCGACGGCCCGGCCACCATCGAGGCGGTGTTGCCGCGGACCAGCGCCTTGATTCGCAAAGCATCAGGGACGCCGGAGCCGCAGCTTCTTGCGGCCAATGTCGATGTCGTCTTCATCGTGACAGCACAGGGTGGTGACTTCAATCTGCAGCGTATGAAGCGCTATCTTGCCCTGGTGCAGCAAAGTGGTGCCGCCCCGGTGATCGTTGTCAATAAATCGGATTTGGGAGATGAAATTATTGGATTGGGAGGAGCAATCGCGGGGATTGGACCGGAAGTGCCCACTCATGCGATTGGCGCGCGCGCGAGCGACGGTCTGCGTGTTCTGGAGCAATATTTCCAGGGCAATCGCACCGTCGCATTTGTCGGCTCATCCGGCGTCGGCAAATCGACATTGACGAACAAGCTGCTTGGCCGCGACGCACAAGCAACACAGGAAGTCCGAAGCTATGATGGTCGCGGCCGACATACGACGACCTTTCGCCAGTTGCTCGTCCGACCTCAAGGCGGCGCCATTGTTGACACGCCCGGCTTACGCGGTTTGGAACTCTGGAACGCCGACGGCGCCGATGAGAGGGACTTCGACGATATCGAACGCTTAGCAACGCAATGCCGGTTTCGTAATTGTCGTCACGGCACCGAGCCAGGTTGCGCGGTTCGATCTGCCACGGCGCTCGGTGACCTCGAGGCGGAACGCTTAGCCGACTACCTTGCACATTCGGGCGGACCGACTCGCAACGCGCGATGATTTCTTCAATTCAATACCTAGCACTAAGACGTGAAGTCGGCGCTTACCGATCAGACCAACTGAAAACGCGGCGCCACTGGGGGTGGGCGCCGCGTCTCTGCAAGCTCGTCTGCCTTATGGAGTAGCTGCGAGCCTGGAGCGGTTCGGCTGCGACGGCAAGGCTGAACTTCCAGCGGTGCCTGGACGGACGCGGCTCCCTCGTCCAAAGCGCGGGACGCGGACTTTTCTTTTCGTTCCCGCGTGGGCCGTCACGAGCCAAAGAGCCGGTCTTCCTACCGTCGCGGATGGGTGGGTGTTCGTGCAGGAGTTCGCCCTCGGCGTGCGCGAGCCCATGTCTATCCCGCAAACCCCGAACGCGTCCTCTGGGCCTTGAAGACCAGGGGCTTTTTCGTGTCTCGCGAAGGCTCCAACCCGATAGGCACATCGCAGTAAAGGCCGGAGATCCACTAGTCTAGCTAAGGGTTGCCCGACCGTGGAACGGCGAGGATATCGACGCTCAAGTAACGCAGTGCCTGCTCTGTGACACTTCCGATCAAGGCCTTTAATAAACCGGAGCGGCCGTGGGTGCCCATGATGAGCAAGTCGGCACGCACATCAGAAACAACCCGCGAGATCACATCTGTCGCTTCACCTTCCTGAAGTCGAACAGTCCATCTCGGCCCGCCCAGATTGTTGTCCACGAGAAACTCGGTCAGTTCATCAGAAGCGTTTCGCCGTTCATCATCTACATATTTTGCAATCGCAGCGGGGTCGGCCCCGGCAATATACATCTTACCCTTCGCCCAGGCGGGGAAAGCATGGACCAGCGTCGCGCCCTCGCTCGTGATCAGCCCCGTCGAAAGGCCGGCGCGCAATGCATTGGCGGACGCCTCGGACATGTCGACAGCCGCGACGACCTTCTCATAAGTCCTCTGCGCCTCATTGTTCACCATCAAGACCGGAACCGTACCTTTGCGAATGACGCGTTCGATGGTTGTCCCTGTAAAAATGTCCAAGAGTTGCCTGCGGTGGGCGCCCATCACAATCAGATCGGCCGCAATATCGCGCGCCGAGCGTAGGATGCCGTCAAAAGAATCCCCCTCAACGACAAGCACATGAGCATCGACGCCGCCCAATTCCGGAACAGAGGCAATCTGCTCGCGAAGGACGCGCTCCGCTTCGCGAGTTTCGATTCGCACGAGGTCAGCAGGCTGGTCATCGTCGACAACGTGCAGCACATGCAATTGGCCGCCGGCTTGAGCCAGTAACCCCGCTTGACGGAGCGCGCGGAAGGATCGAGTTGAAAAGTCGGTCGCGACTAGAATGTTCATTGCTTGGCTGCCTCGTATGTCCTCATGCGCTATTTAATGCATTTCGCCTCGATTTGAACTGTCGGGGTATGTGCGCAGAAGGTGCGAGGCTTGACAAAGGCCTCGGGCGAGCCAAACTTACCATCATGTTCCACGCACGACCATGCTTTCTCCGGACCCATACAGTCGCGGTTGTTTAGCCCCGGGCTCTTGAGCTCGGGGATACGTGGTCTGCTGCCTTTCTCAACCACCGCTTTTTGATCGGACTGGCGAGCGCACTTCGCTCCGCCAGCAGGAGATAGCATGAAACACGTTCCGAATGATCGGTCCTTACCGGATATTGTTGTCAGCACGGACAACCATAAGCGCATTGTCGATCTCGCCTTAGGTGTCGAGGATACGGCTCCCGAGGTGGCAAGCGTGTTGCTGAATGAAATGGACAGGGCGCGCGTGGTCGAGGCTGTCCCGGTGCGCACCGTGCAGATGGGCTCGACTACCGAATTTCGCACCGAGGCGGGGCAGGAGCTCAGGGTTACACTGGTGTTTCCGGGCGAGGCTGACATCGCCCAGAACAGAGTGTCGATTCTGACGCCTATCGGCGCGGCGCTCATCGGGCTCTCTGCCGGGCAGTCCATTGCCTGGTCGGCTCGCGACGGCCGTCAGCGAACGCTCACGGTGCTGGCCGTGGAGCCCCCAGCCGCGCCGGCTGGAGAGCTGCAACTACAGAGCCTGTAGCGACGGCGCCATCGCGTCATCGAAGTTGATCCACGCCGGCTCCTTCGAGCGATGGCCCGCGCGCAGTTTCCCTCCAAACGCGGCCGCGGCTTTCGTTGCCGTTGGCCGGTAATCTAATTTCGATTGCCGCATGGACCTGCGGCGGAGCTCGATCATGGAACAATCGCGACGCTGTCAGCTGACGGCAAAGGATGCAAACATACTCGAAGTGATGCTCGAGCGACGGGGGCACCAGGACGACAGGTTCGCCCGCATGTTGCGGCGAAAGCTTGCGATGGCCTCAGTCGTCCTTTTTGATGGCGTCGATCCGCGCGCCGCGACCATCAACAGTCGCGTCGAATACAGCATTGACGGAGGCCCGCCCTGCACGCGCATACTGGTTTACGGAGGCGAGAACGCCTACCCTGGCATGACCCTCCCCATTACGACCATGCGAGGCCTTGCGCTGCTTGGGATGGTCGCTCCAAGATCGATCATCTGCGATGACGAAGATGGACGAACCGAGCAAATCCGATTGCTACGGGTCCTCTACCAACCGGAGGCGTGGCGCCGGAGGGCCGATATACGCGGTGGGAGTGTTGGAACTGTGCCTCGGCGAACGTGCGACATCGTACTGCTGCAAGCGAGGGCGTGGATCCAGACGGGTGGCGCCGGATCTGACGATGATGACCCTGGCCCGGCGGCGGCTTGAATGCACCGAGCAAAGCCAACCGGTCTGCGCCGTCGGCAAGATGGCACCTTCAAGGAGACCGGCATGGCAGAGCCACTGAGACTTGCGACGATCCTTCGCGATCAGGACGTGGTGCTTCATTGGCGCGCCCAAGAAAAGAATGAGCTGCTTCAAGCGGCGGCTGATCGTCTCGAGGAGGTCACCGGAATGACCAGCAGCACTTTGTTGGAAGCGTTGCGGGAGCGGGAACGGTTAGGCTCAACGGCAGTTGGTCGGGGCGTCGCCGTTCCCCATGCAGGCATCGATGGTTTGGCCTCGTCGGCGGCCGTGCTCTATCGGCTCGCCGAACCCATTCCTTTCGAGGCCACAGACCAGGCGCCGGTGGATGTCGTGTTCGTCGTCGTGTGTCCCGCCACCAAAAGAAGCGGATTGCTGGCCTTGCTAGGAGAACTGTGTCGGACGCTGCGAGCGGACCAGGTCCTCCAGCAGGTTCGCACCGCATCGAGCGGGGCGGAGTTGAAACAGATCCTCGCAGAAGCGATTGAGAAGAGCCCCCGTTCCGGGCATCAGAGGAACGTTGTGCCTAACTAAGCACCTCAGGCAAGGTGATATGGAGGTGTCTGCGTTTGATGAGTGCCGCGTCTCGTCAAGAAAGCGCTGTCGAAGGAGAGAGAAGATTTGGACAACGCCGCGACGCATACCCTGCTCCTCACGGCGCTGATTGCATTGCCGTTCCTCGGCAGCATTGTTGCAGCCTTCTTTCCGACCAATGCGCGCAATGCCGAAGTCTGGCTCGCCGGCAGCGTTGCGCTGGCTGGGCTGGTCATTGCGGCCAGCCTTTACAGCGTGATCGCGGAAGGCGCCGTTGTTCAAGCCAAGTTCTCTTGGGTTCCGCAATACGGCCTGAATTTCCATGTGCGCCTGGATGGCTATGCCTGGAGCTTCGTCGTTCTGATCTGCACGATAGGTCTTCTCGTCGTCCTTTATGCCCGCTATTACATGTCGCCAGCCGATCCCGTCCCGCGCTTCTTTTCCTATCTGTTGGGCTTTATGGGAGCGATGCTCGGCATCGTCGTCTCGGGCAACCTGCTCCAGATCGTATTCTTCTGGGAACTCACGAGCCTTTATTCATTTCTCCTGATTGGCTACTGGCACCAGAAGCAGGCGGCGCGCGATGGTGCGCGCATCACGCTTACCGTCACGGCGGTGGGCGGGCTCTGCCTGCTTGCCGGCATGGTGTTGCTCGGTCAGATGGTGGGAAGCTACGACCTCGACATGGTCTTGCGCGCGGGACCAGTCGTCACGGCCCATGCTTATTATCTCCCGACTCTTCTCTTCATCGCGATTGGCGTTCTCACCAAGAGCGCACAATTCCCCTTTCATTTCTGGCTGCCGCGCGCGATGGCAGCGCCGACGCCAGTTTCGGCGTATTTGCATTCGGCCACCATGGTCAAGGCCGGGATTTTTCTGCTCGCCCGCCTTTGGCCAGTCATGTCGGGTAATGACTACTGGTTCTGGATCTTTACCTCGCTGGGCGCCACGACGTTGTTGATCGGGGCTTTCCTGGCGCTGTTCCAGCAGGACCTTAAAGGCCTTCTGGCTTACTCCACGATCAGCCACCTCGGGCTGATCACGCTGTTGCTTGGTCTCGGCAGTCCGCTGGCCGCAGTGGCGGCGGTGTTTCATACGATGAATCACGCGACCTTCAAGGCCTCGCTGTTCATGGCCGCAGGGATCATCGACCACGAGGCGGGAACCCGTGACATTCGCCGTTTGGGCGGCCTCCACCGCACCATGCCGATTACCGCCGCGCTTGCCATGGTGGCTGCCGCAGCGATGGCGGGTGTTCCATTACTCAACGGGTTCCTTTCGAAGGAGATGTTTTTTGCCGAGACGATCGAATCGCATGTCGCCTCGGCACTCGATGACGCTCTTCCCGTAATCGCGACGTTCGCGAGCATGTTCAGCGTCGCCTATTCTCTGCGTCTGATCCATCAGGTCTTTTTCGGCACGGAAGCGACGGAGCTTCCGAGAACCCCTCGAGATCCCGTCGTGTGGATGCTGTTGCCGATCGCATTTCTGGTGCTTACCTGCGTTCTTGTGGGCGTCGCGCCGCAAGCCACGATCGGCGGCTTTTTATACATCGCTGTGCACGGCGTTCTTGGCAACGCCACGCCGCAATACAGTCTGTCGGTGTGGCACGGTTTCACGCCGGCCTTCTGGATGAGCCTCGTTGCCTTGGCGGGCGGCGTCATCATTTACGCGGCCCTGCTCAAGTATCTCTCCGGCGATGTGGAAGGCGCGCCAGTCCTGCGCCGGCTCAAGGGGCAACGCTTGTTCGAGCGCGCGGTCGCTGCCGCGTCGTGGCGGGGAGCCAATCGGCTGGTGCAAGTCCTGGGTTCGACCCGTCTTCAGTCTCAGATTCTCCTGCTTATCTGTGTGACTCTCGTCGCCGGCGTGTGGCCGCTGCACAAAGGCGCTATAGCTTTCCAGCTGCCCCGTTTAAACGATATCGATACGACGTTCCTGCTCGTGTGGATCATCGGCGCCGGTTGTGCTGTCGGCGCTGCGCAGCAGGCCAAATTCCACCGGCTTGCCGCGGTGATATTGATGGGCGGGGCGGGGCTTTCAACGTGTCTCACTTTTGCATGGGCGTCAGCGCCTGATTTGGCGTTGACTCAGCTCCTCGTCGAGATCGTCACAACCGTGCTGCTGTTGCTCGGCCTGAGGTGGTTGCCGAAGCGTCTGCAAGACGCGAGCCCTCTGGCAAGCCTGGCACTGCGCGCGAGACGCGTGCGGGACATTGTCATCGCAATCGCCGGCGGCCTTGGGCTGGCGGCCTTGTCTTATGCGGTCATGACACGTCCACAGCGCCACAGCATCGCTGGCCACTTCCTGGAAAAGTCGTACAGCGAGGGCGGCGGTCGCAATGTCGTCAACGTCATCCTGGTCGACTTCAGGGGCTTCGATACGCTCGGCGAGATTTCGGTCCTGGCCATCGTCGCCATCACGATCTATGCGCTGCTCCGGCGTTTCCGACCAGCGCGCGACAGCATGGCGGTGCCGGAGCAGAAGCGCTTCCAGGACAAGTTCGACGCCGAACACGGCTTATCCGGCCGGGAAGCGATCTCCGCCCACTACATGATTGTGCCCGGTCTCATCATGCGGCTGCTTTTCCCGGTCGTCGCCATGATGGCGATGTTCCTTCTTCTGCGCGGTCACGACTTGCCGGGCGGCGGCTTCGCGGCCGGACTGACATTCGCCATCGCATTCATTCTGCAATACGTGGCCGGTGGCGTGCGGTGGGTCGAGGCGCGCCTGACCGTCCTTCCCGTTCGCTGGATTGGCTTTGGACTGTTGGCATCGCTCGGAACCGGCCTCGCGGCGGCAATCTTCAGTCAACCTTTTCTCACGTCCGCCTTCCAGTATGTCGATTTGCCGTGGCTTGGCCGTTTGCCGCTGGCTTCCGCCTTGATTTTCGATGTCGGCGTCTTCGCCTTGGTGCTGGGTGCGACAGTGCTCATCCTCATTGCCCTTGCGCACCAATCCATTCGTGTCGGTCGCACAACCAGCAAATCCGGGTCAGTCTGATGGAGCTTGTGATTGCGCTGACGATTGGCGTCCTCGCAGGGTCAGGATTGTGGCTGCTTTTGCGCCCCCGCACCTTTCAAGTCATCATCGGTCTGTCGCTGATGTCCTATGCGGTCAATCTCTTCATTTTCAGTATGGGGCGGCTCCGCATGGGCGCGCCACCCATACTCGACCCCTCGGTCCCTAATCCGGCGCACTACGCCGACCCCGTGCCGCAAGCGCTCGTGCTCACCGCCATCGTCATCAGTTTTGCGATGACAGCTTTGTTTCTCGTCGTCCTACTTGCCGCCCGGGGTCTATCCGGTAGCGACCATGTCGACAGCACGGAGCAGGGTCCGTGAGCTTCGGCGACCATCTTATCATCGCGCCCATCGTCATCCCGCTGTTGGCGGGCGGCTTGATGCTGCTGTTTGACGGGCGTCGATGGCTTTCTACCGCAATCAATGTTCTGGCGACCGCAGCGCTGCTTGCCGTATCGATCGCATTGCTCGTCATGATCAACCTTAGCGATCCCGGTGCTCTCGCAAAGCCCTACTTGCTTGGCAACTGGCCGGCCAATTTTGGTATTATCCTGATTGTCGACCGCCTCGCGGCGTTGATGTTGGTCTTGACCGCGGCCATCGCGTGCGCGTCCCTGCTCTTCGCGCTCGCCTCCTCGCACCAACTCGGGAGGTTCTTCCATCCGCTTTTTCAGTTCCTGCTGATGGGTCTTAGCGGCGCCTTCCTCACCGGCGACCTATTTAACCTCTTCGTCTTTTTCGAAGTCCTGCTCGCAGCATCCTATGGTCTTGCGCTCTACGGTTCGGGGCGCGCGCGCGTAAGCGCGAGTCTCCACTACATCGTCATCAACCTCGCGGCCTCGAGTCTCTTCCTCATCGGCGTCAGCTTGATTTACGGGACGGCCGGCACTCTCAGCATGGCGGCTTTGGCCGAGCGCATCCCCTTGCTCGATCCCTCCGAACGCCGGCTTTTCGAGATGGGAGCGGCAATCCTTGGCATCGCCTTTCTCGTGAAGGCCGCGGGCTGGCCTCTCTGCTTCTGGTTGCCGAGCCTCTATGCGGCGGCCACGGCGCCGGTCGCGGCGCTGTTTGCTGTCCTTACCAAGGTCGGGGCCTATGTCATCCTGCGGCTCGGATCCATTACCGCCGAAGCGGCCGGTGGCGGCTCGATTTTCTTCGCGGAGGGCTGGTTGGTCGCACTCGGTGTCGCCACGATGTTCTTCGCCGCCATCGGGTTGTTGGCCGTTCAGGACATGCGCCGGCTTGCGGGCTACAACGTGCTGGTCTCATCCGGGACTGTGCTTGCCGCCATTGGCTTGGGGGGCGCGGGTTTGATCGGCGCAGCCTTATTCTATCTGGTCAGCTCAACGCTCTCGTTGGCTGCATTCTTCCTTCTGGTTGAGCTCGTGGAGCGCGGCCGTACGCCCGCCGATGACGTTCTGGCCGTTACGTTGGAGGTCTACGGCACGGACGAGGAGAGACTAGAAGAGCGTGACCATGTGGGTGTTGCGATTCCCGCGCTGATGGCGGTTCTGGGTTTGGCTTTTCTGGCGTGCGCCCTTCTGCTCTCGGGCCTCCCGCCGCTCGCGGGTTTCATCGCGAAGTTTGCTATTCTCAATAGTCTCTTCGCTCAGCGCTCGCTGGGCGGTGGGGAGACCGTCCCTTGGCGAGATTGGATCGTCGTCGTGGTTCTTATAGTCTCGAGCTTGGCGACAGTCATCGCCACGATGCGCGCAGGCACGAGAGCCTTTTGGTCCGTGGATCGCGAGCTGCCTCATGTTCGTGGGGCCGAGCTGGGTGCTGTCGGCTTGCTGCTCTTTCTTTGCGCCACCATCACGGTCCAGGCCGGCGCGGTCGTCACATTCACGCAGGCGACCGCTAATGCCCTGGAACTGCGGCGGCCCTATACCGGCGCCGTCAGATTGCATTCCGAAGATTTGCGCGCCCCGGTGCCCGGCCAATGAATGCTTGGCTTCCATTTCCCGTCATCTCCGCGATGCTGCTCGGCACGTGGCTGCTGCTCAACGAGAGTTGGTCGGCGGCGAACGTCCTGTTTGGCAGTGCTGTCGCTGTGCTGGGAGCGTGGGTGCTTGTGCGCCTCGACGCTCCGGCTCTCATCTTAAGGCGCCTTTGGCTCGCTCTTGAACTGGGCCGACGCGTCGCCGTCGATATGGCGCGCTCCAATGCGCGGGTGGCGCGGCTGGTACTCAAGGATAAGCGCGCGCGGACACCGGGCTTTGTTCGCATCGGTCTCAGCGTACGCTCTCACTATAGCCTTGCCGTGCTGGCGTGCATCATCACCGCGACGCCGGGCACGAGTTGGGTTGCCTACGAGCCAGTGACTAACGTGCTGGTTATTCACGTCCTTGATCTTGTCGATGACGACGATTGGGGCGTGATCGTTCTCGTGCGGTACGAGGGGATTCTCAAGGAGATCTTTGGATGAGCATATTCGTGCTTACGGTGGCCCTATTTATATCAAAGGTGTTCCTCACCTTAGCGGTGGCGACCGCTGCCTATCGCATCCTCAGGGGACCCCGGGCTCAGGATCGCGTTCTTGGCATGGACACGCTCTACGTCAATGCCATGCTGCTCCTTCTGGTCTTCGGCATTGGCTCCGGCACGACGCTTTATTTCGAGGTCGCGCTGGTCATCGGCTTGCTTGGTTTCGTTGCCACCTTGACGCTAGCGAAGTTCCTCCTGCGCGGCGAGGTCATCGAATGAATGCGCTCGCGGATCTGCCGCCATGGGCGTCAGTCATGACATCTTTGTTGGTTTTGGTCGGTTCGGGGCTGGCGCTGGTGGGTTCCATCGGCCTCGTGCGCTTTAAGACGTTCTACGAGCGTGTCCATGCGCCGACGCTCGGCTCAACGCTCGGTCTGTTCTGCATCCTCGCCGCTTCGATGTTGTATTTCTCGATGGCCCAAACTAGAGCCGTCGTCCATGAAATCCTGATTGGCATCTTCGTTACAACCACGACGCCAGTAACGTTCCTCCTGTTGGTTCAGGCGAGTGTCTATCGAGACCGGTTTGAAGGGAGCGATCCACTAGCAGGCCTAGGAGAAGACCGCGCCGTTGTGAAAACTTTGGTGCCATCTAGCGGGATAGCGAATGGATCGACTGCACCTCCCGGCTGCTAAAGCGTTATGTTAAGTTGGGGGGGCAATCGACAAGCGGAACGGGGCGCACCCGCCATAGTCATGCACTAGCGTCATACACGTATTCATTGTTGATTGTGCTGGACCCGACTGCAGCTTTTACCATGCCATGCTCAGCCAGTGCACTGTTGAGGTGCTTAGCCACAGGGCGGCATGCGTAGCGCCCGCATCGCGGGCTGTGATCGAGTTCGCGTTGCTATGAAGCATCTCGCTCACGGAAAATGAAAGGGCAGTTCGCTTGGTCGCCTAATTGATCGGAATTAGCAGATTTACTGATGTGCCCAAGCCTGGAGCGCTTGTGACGATGAGATGACCTTCCACGGAGTTCATGAACGCGCGTACCTGCGCAAGGCCCAGTCCCGTGCCGGCGGTGCCTTTGGTTGTAAAGAAGGGTACGAAAATCTTTTCCAGCGTCTCGGCGCTCATTCCGTGACCTGCATCCTGCACGCTTACACTAACGTGCTGCCCTCTAGCTTCCTCCGAACCCTCAACACAATCGGTACAGATTAGAACGTGTCCACCGGGCGGCGTGGCATCTCGTGCATTTACGACGAGATTTAATATCGCGACATCGAATTGTGCCCTATCGACCCGACACTTCGGAATGCCCGAGCGCAATTGCAAATTGATGCGAGCCTTGGAACCGACTGAGAGGTTGAGCAATGGAACAAGGTTGGTGATGAGCTCGTTCGCGTCGAACGCGCGAGCCGTGACGACGTGCCCCGCGGAAAAGTCTACGAGTTGTGAGGTCAGTTTGTGGCCTCTCTCGATGCCGTCGCGCGCGCCATTGATGTACTTACTGATAAGAGCAGGGGACTCGAGGTTGCGCTCGGCGAGACTTAGCGCCCCATCGACGACGCTAAGCAAGTTTCTTACATCGTGGGCGATTCCGGCCGCCATCTGCCCCAGCATCTCCAATCGTTGCCCTGAATGCGCAAGACTTGGCTGATTGCGAGCCGTTACGTCGCTGGCGTTCACGCGAGACGATATCGCTCTGTTCGGATTACCTTGCATGGATCAAGCACCGGGTTCGAGACCAACCACTAGCCGTTGCTACCGCGGCCATGTAGCGCGCGCGAGCGTGCCTACACCGCCCGACAAACGCGGCTGTCGCAATCATGTAGATGTACGTCACGAGCTGAGTGCCGATTTAGGAGATCCAGCGCCACTGCTTCTTCTTTCGGATCCCAGGTGCGCACCCAAAGAAGCAATCCGCCACGCCAAAGGTGCTCCTCGATGCGCCTGGCATGATGCTCGCCCAAAAGCCGTGCTAGCCATGTACCGAAGGCGCCCCCCGCTCCGCCGCCCAGTGCTGCTGCCGTGGCGATTGCAGCCAACGTTCCGCCGGCCGCCGCCACAGGTCCCATTAGAATACCTGCGCCGATATAAGCCATCGCACCAATTATACCGCCCTCGCCGTCGCCCACAGCCTCCTCTGATACGTACGCGGCTCGTGGTACGGTCGGATCGTCTTTCATATCGCCTGCTTGTCGATATCTGTACGCCGGCTCGGACCGAAGCCTTGCTTCAGCTGCAAGCACACTCAACTGGGAACGGTGGAAGCCGGAGCTAAGTAGAGCATCGACTGCTGCTTGCATATCCTCAGTACTGTCAAAAACCCCTACTGCCTCCCTTACTAGCAGCTCATTCTGATCGCTCATTTGAAGGCACTCACTTACGCTGGCGTCGGATTGTTGTCGGCGTCACAAGGAACCTGCGTTCCGCAACAGATCTTGATCGTAGTATTGACGCGCCCACCGTCAAACGAGATTAATTGCCATTTGAGTGCAAATTTTCTGCTATGACGGATGCATGGATATCGAGCTCGCCAAGACGTTCCTTGAGATTGTCACCAGTGGAAGTTTCGCGCGCGCTGCTGAGCGTTTGAACGTCGCGCAAACAACCGTTAGCGCTCGCGTTAAACTTCTCGAGCAGCAACTCGGGCGCCCCTTATTCGAACGCGACAGGCGTGGAGCGTCTCTTACGCCGGCAGGGGAGCAGTTTCTGCGCTACGCGCCAAAGTTCGTGCAGCTTTGGCAGCGCGTTCGCCATCAAGTCGCCGTGCCGCCCGGCCATCGCGCTGTGCTGTCTATTGGGAGTGAAGTCAGCTTGTGGCAGCCGTTTCTTTTGGATTGGGTATCTTGGATACGGAATTCGCTAGCTGATGTTGCGCTTCGCGTTCACGTGGATGTGCCGCAGGACCTGATCAATTTGGTCGCGGGAGGAATCATCGATGCTGCGATCATGTATGCACCTCAGCATCGGCCAGGCCTGAAGATCGACCGGCTCATGGAAGACAGGCTTGTGTTGGTTGCATCGACTGAAAGCCCGAAGCTTCCAAGTCAACAAAACTATGTGCACGTGGACTGGGGTCCACACTTTCCGCAAGAGAGCAATCTAGTGGAAGGTGCGCCTAGCGTATCCTTTAATCTCGGCCCTCTTGCGCTGAGCTACGTTCTTGCCCAGGGGGGATCGGGATACTTCAGGATGCGGGCGATTTTACCCCACATCGCTTCCGGCGAGCTGCATATAGTGACAGGTGCTCCTGAATATTCTTATCCGATCTATGTAGCTTACTCTTCCGAGGCGGATAGCTCTGTACTGAAGCCGGCGTTGGCGGGGCTGCGGGGCATTTCAGAGGCGAGTACAAACAATGGCCAGCACTCTACGATAGACGCCCATCGAGACGCCCGTTCTCCGTCGCCGCGACGACGAGGGTAATCAGGGTGCCACCGGCCAGAACATCGCGCTCATGGCGTTCCTCCCTCCGGCCTTGAGTACGCGCTTCCGCGTCATACGCCCAACTGCGCCAGTCGGAACGATCGCAGAGCGATAGGGCTCTTTTATTGATCGGCTCGGCACCCATATGTCAAAGGCCAGGCCATAAGGCCGACGAAGCGCAAGAGGCCCTCTGTCCTAAATTGGTGCAGCCATTTGACATGTCTCAATGTCTGGAGCGGCGTATGCGCAGATGGTATTCGGTCGTTGCTCAGAGGTAAGCCATGCAGGCCAAAGACATCATGACGCGGGACGTTGCGACGGTGCAGCCAGACGCCAGCATTCGCGAGGCGGCCAAGCTTATGACGGACAGGCGCTTGAGCGGCCTTCCCGTGGTGACGACAGATGGGCGCATCATTGGCATCCTGACAGCCAGCGATCTCTTGCACCGCATCGAAACGGGAGCTGTACGACGGCCATCGTGGTTCTCAAGCTTCTTCGCACAGCCGGATGAGCTGGCCCGTCAATATGCCAAGGACCATGGCCGTAAGGTGCACGAGGTCATGTCGCGTCACGTTGTCTCCGTCATTGAACGTGCGAGCCTCAGTGAGGTTGCTGATGTGCTCGACAGGAACAGGTTCAAACGGGTTCCAGTGACGCGCGACGGCGCACTAGTCGGTATTATCTCGCGAGGTGACCTTGTTCGCGTTCTCAGTCAAACGAGCCTCAGCAAGACAGCCACGCGCTCGGATGATGCCGCCTTGCAGCATGCGATAATGGAGCGGGTTCGCCAGCAACCATGGCTGAATAGCGGCTTCGTCAACGTCACCGTCAACGATGGCGCTGTTGGCATCTGGGGCTCAGTCAGTTCAAAGGAGCAGCATACTGCGCTTCTCGTGCTGGTCAGAGAAGTTGCCGGCAGTGCTGCTGTCAAAGACCATGTAAGGATTGGCGCTATCGAAGCCCTTCCAGGCTGGGTTTAAGCCCGGCGCTCCTCCATCTTTCGCCGGCCTTTCAATCTGACGGCTTATCGTCTACGCCGGCTCAGCGCCGAGGTGCGTGAGTTTTGCCGGACATCGTCCCGCGCTGTACTGAACTGAGGTGCAGATCCCGCAACGGACGTCCGCACAATCTTTGGTTACTAGTGAACTTCCGCTCTGTCTTCCGTTCTCTTAATCAGCGGGTCAAAGGTTCGAGTCCTTCTCGTGGCATAATAGCGCGGGACGCCTGCGAACCGGTGCTTCGGTGACGTCGAGCGCCGCCCGGATGCGCTGGAGGGATCCTCGAAGGAGAGAAGACCGTACGCTTTCATCAAAAGCGTTCAAAGTGCCGATTTCACGCGGCGGAGTTTGAAGTAGATGGCGGATTTGAACGCTTTTTCGCGGAATGCCGAGAAAAGCGCCCGAACTTTCGAGCTGAATTTCAACGCGTTCACGATCTTCACGACACCAAGCATCTCGGCATCTCGATGATGACGCCGACCACGATCGCCAGCGCAGGGACGAGATGCCACGAACAACAATTCGAAGAACTTACGAATCTAGCATGGTGAGGCCGGCTGAATCGAATAACGAATTGTCCGTGTCGGCTATTGGAAACTTTCACGTACCCGAGCGTTCCGACTGCGTAGCAACAGAAGGACGCAGCCATGCCATCCACCAGCACTAAAGACGAGCCCTCCACTGCCGGGAAGGCTGCTGAGGGCATGGTCGACAAGGCGTCGGGCGCCATGCGGGATCTCGCCGATCAAACCTCGCAACGGCCTACATCGTAAGCCTCGCCATTGCTCGGCACGCCGCGCCTGCGTGGCCACTAATCGGGATTACGTCGGTGCGGCCTGGCCGAGGTCACGGCTTTTCGTCGTAGAGGTCAGAGCGCGCAACGGTGTTCCTCGGTCGGCGCGAATGGGATCGAACAGCAGCCGCAGACCATTGAGTACAACAAGCACCGTGCCACCCTCGTGGCCCAGCACCGCAAGCGGAAGAGGTAGTGCGAAGAACAGAGCACCACTGATCAATACCACCATGGCGCCCATCGCAAACGTGAGGTTCTGGCGGATAATGCGCACTGTCCGCCGCGCAAGCCTATGAGCCGCGGCCAAGCGCGCCATGTCTTCTGATAAGAGCGCGACGTCGGCGGCCTGCAACGCAACCTCGCTCCCCGCCGCGCCCATGGCGATGCCAACGTCGGCTCGGGCGAGCGCTGCTGCGTCGTTCACCCCGTCACCCACGAAAGCCACAGCACCGTTCTTGGAAAGCTCACCCACCAAGCGCACCTTATCCTCTGGGAGCAGATCCGCATGAATGTCCGGCGGACTAAGGCCAAGCTGCGCGCCGATGCGCTCGGCAACGGGGCGACGGTCGCCGGTCATGAGGGCAATATGGGCAATGCCGCCCTCTCGAAGCGCGTCGAGAGCCGCCCGGGAAGTCGGACGCAGGCCGTCGGCCACCGCGACCGCGCCCAGGATCTGCGCGCCCCGCCCTAACCAGATGACTGTTTGCGCATCCTCGACAAGCCCGTGAAACGCAGGTGCGCTGAGCTTGGCCCCCATGCGCGCCACCATCCTCGGATTGCCGGCCCATACCGGGCCATCCCTGTCCCGCCCGGTGATGCCCACACTCGGATGGGCAACAACATCCGACACCGGCAAAGGGCCGAGCCCACGCATAGCGGCCGCCCGGCGGATGGCCGCAGCAATACTGTGCTCGGAATGCTCCTCGAGCCCTGCGAGAAGGGCGAGAAATTCATCATCGGACATACGAGGTGCGACCACAGCCATCACCTCCGCCTGTCCCGTCGTCAGCGTGCCGGTCTTGTCAAAGGCAAATTGAGAGACCGCGCCAAAGGTCTCGAGAGCCGCACCACCCTTAAACAACACACCACCACGCGCAGCGGCCGACAGGGCCGAAAGAATGGCTGCCGGAACGCTGATGACGATGGCGCAGGGGCTCGCGGCGACCAGAACCACCGCCGCCCGGTAGAGCGCATCCTCCCACTCACGGCCGGTCCACAACAGGAAGCCGAGGATCAACAGCGACGCAACCAGAACCGCCACGGTATAGCGCTGACCAAACCAGGCGCTGAAGCGTTCCGAGGGCGCACGTGCGGCTTGAGCTTCCGTCACCAGGCGGATCATGCGCGCCACCGTGCTGTCGCCTGCTGTGGCCGAGACTCGGATTTCTAACACGGCGCTGTGGTTGACCGTGGCTTCGAAGACTTTGGCGCCGAAGGATTTGCGCACCGGCATAGACTCGCCCGTCACCGTTGACTCGTCGAGATGCCCGTCGCCATTCAAAATGATGCCGTCGACCGGAATTTTGGCGCCTGGCCGGACCACCAGTTCATCGCCGACCCTGAGCTCGGAGATGGCCACTTCCTCGATGCCGCCAGCCGGCGTCTTCCTAAGTGCGGTCTCGGGACGCAAAGCCATGAGCGCCTCCACCTCGCGGCGGGCACGGCCCATGGCCAAGGTCTCAAGCGTGGTGGAAAGACTGAAGAGAAAAAGCAGCACGGCCCCTTCGGCCGGCGCGCCAACCGCTGCCGCCGCGAGTGCGGCGATGACCATCAAGAGATCAATGTCGAGTGTGCGCTCGCGCCAGATTTCAAGCAGCGCACGCCAGGCGGCCGGAAGACCGCCAGCGAGATACACAAGACCGAACCCAAACGCTTCGAGCCACTCCGCTCCCGCATAAGGGCTGCCAAACCCCACCACGATACCAAGGAGCGCTGCGGCACTGAGAAGAATATTCAAGTACTCACCGGCGCGCGCGCTCATGAATCAAATCCTTCTTGTGAGGCAGCTTACCATGGCCTCTATACCGCGGCTTGTTGCGCGTGAGGCGCAGAATAGGACCCGCTTTCCCGGGCAGCACACTCCGGCCGTACCACCGCGGTCTCAAGCCGGCGCCAGAATGGCGCCAGCACTTATCCAGCCGGGAGCCTCTCGATCAGATGTCCGGAGCAACGGCCGAGGTCATGCGATGAGGCAAGTCGTCGTGCCATGGGCGAGGAGCCGACCTTCACGGTCTGTCAGGCGCCCTTCCGCCGTTCCGACGCGCCGTCCACACGTCAGCACGATTCCTTCGGCCCGCAATAAGCCCGCCTCGGCGGAGATAGGCCTCATGAAGGAAATCTTGAATTCAAGCGTCGTGGAACTCTTTCCTCTCTCGACCCGCGTGCGGATCGCCAAACCCATGCACGTATCCAGCAGCACGGCGGCGACGCCGCCATGGATGGTGCCGGAAGGATTGAGTTGTTCTGCTGATGCGCGCGCCGTAACCACCACTCTCCCATCGTCGGCCTCGACAATGTCATAACCTAAGGTCCGGGCCAGCGGATTGAGCGGAATGCTACCGTCCACGAGTCCTTGGACGAACTGCATGCCGGCCATGGTGAGCTGATCAGCTAAGGGAACGATACCGAAATCCTTAGACATTACTTCTCCTCTGGGCGCATGTCGGATACGTCCTTTGCATCGACATAGAGCCCGGCCTTTGTATGGTTTCGCAATCGCTTCCATCAAGAGAAGCCGCGATCGAGCAAACCAGCATAGCGCTTTTCCCAGAGCGTCTCGCCGTCGGTGGTCCAATTGGTCGCCCTCGGGGAATAGGCAACTCTCTAGCCTGAGTGATGGCAGCACGACACGCCCTTGTCTGGTGAAGCCTCAGTTGATGCGTATCAAAGCTCCCCTCTGTCGGTCATGCGAAGCAATTCGATACTAAGGTACTTGAAGCGTGCATGAGGAGGCAGACATGACCGTTCATAAGAAGGGCGTTGTTGCCGCGCTCGCGCTCTCCACATTGGTCGTAAGTTCTCTCGCCATGGCGGAAGGTGGCCCAGGAATGATGGGCTACGGTCCGGGGCGCGGTTGGCATATGTGGGAAGGTTGGGGCGCACGCTGGGGAGGCCCGGATGCGATCGCCGAGCGGCTCGATGGTCGCCTTGCCTTCCTGAAAGCCGAACTCAAGATAACAGACGCTCAGACGCCGGCATGGAACAAGCTTGCTGATGCCATCCGCAAGTCTGCTGCCACCCGAACGGAGCGCATGCGCGGTAAATGGTCAGGTGACGACAAGACGTAGACGCTGATTGAGCACCTGGACGCCCACGAGCAGTTCATGACCGCGCGGCTTGATGAGATCAAGCAAATCAAAACAGCCCGAGCTCTATCAAGGTCTCTCCGAGAGCCAGAAAAAGGAGGCCGACGAGATCGTCCTTCCCATGATGGGCATGGGTGGTCCAGGCATGGGCTGGAGATGACCTGCCGTTTGGTGCTCGCAACAACGTTGGCGGCACCATCGAAGTCAATGCGAACTCTGTGGTGTGCGCTGGCACTTATGTTCGCCGAAGGCGCCGCAGATGAATTGAGAGGTGAGCAGCCATCGCTAAATCGCGGTCGCATGATCGCGGAGCGCGAATGCGCGCGCTGCCACGCCGTGGGCCGGACAGGACAGAGCCCGCACGCCAAAGCACCGCCATTTCGCGAACTGCCAAAGCGGTATCCGGTCGAGCATCTCGTCGAGGGCATCGTCGTAGGGCACGGCGACATGCCTGAGTTCCTGTTCGAGCCCGACGATGTTGAAGCACTGCTCGCCTATATTGCGAGCCTGGAGAAATGAGGTAAGGAGTGGCAGCACGCCATCCAACGCGGACCGAGGGCGTGCAATGCCCCCTGTGCCACCACTCCCACAGGTGACATGATTGTCTTCTCAGGCAATCGCTTTGAGGCGCGTCAATCCAACATGCGACACTTTGCAAATGCGTCCCGCGCGCGGCCGTCAGAAGGAGCTATCGGAGCCTGAGTCAAGTCGATGGCCCGGAAAAAATGGCTCGAGGAGAGCAACGAGACGCGGAATGGCTCATGGCTGACCAAGGCGGCGTGCATCTTCCCGATACTCCCCTTCGTTGTGTTTCCAGCTCGCGCTGAAAACGATGCATAAAGAGAGGATACGCCATCGCAGTCGAGAGATGCTCGCATTGTCATGCCATATCGCACGACGATATTCCGCCTCACGTGATCGTCATTCCCTTCAGGCAATTGGACACGCGCTTCCCGATCCAGAGGCTGGTCGACTTGCGAGAACGCGGTGTGATTGCCGGTCACGATGAAATGCCGATGTTTTCGTTGACGGCATCAGATGTCCGCGCACTTCTTGCGTATATTGATTCACTGGCACCACGTGCTCCTGGGTATGTTCGGAACCAGAAAGGTCGATAGGGCCTCAGCCAGCTCAGCCGGTGATTTGCAGATCCGTCACTTCCAAATGCGAGAGGTGCCGATCAGAAGGAATGCCGCCACCGGTGAGGCCCGCCGTGATGCCGGCGAGCACGAAAGAGAGCGGGGCGGCGGGGCCGACACGCCCGATGACCGATGCGATCGCAACGAAGATGCCTGCGCCGACGATGACGGCGAGCCCGTAGAGGAGGAGCGCGGCCAGAAGGCAAGCGAGCGCCGCAATGCAACATGCGCGGTTGGTTGGTTATTTTTTATCGTCATTCTATTTCAGAATCTTACAGAGTTTAAGTGAGGCAAAACAACGAGCCAGCGCGCGTCTGCGTACTCTAGGCAGATTGCGAGAGCGCGCTGCAGAGCGTCGCAACATCGGAGTTCGCCTCGCACGGCGCAGAAATCAGCCTACCTATCTTAGTTGAGTATCGCGATCGCAGCGTTGAGCGAGCTCGCATACACGATCCAGCCGAGGTAGGGCACCAGCATCCACGCCGCCGGCCGGTCAACGCGGAAGGCCGCCCCAATCGTGACAACAAGCACAATCGCCAAGGCGACGATGATTGCGAGCCCGCTTCGGATGGCGTGAAGTCCAAAAAAGGTCGGTGACCAGGCCGCATTCAAGGCAAGTTGGGCCATGAACAGCCAGATCGCACTTTCGGCGCCGGCGACATGCTCCCGCGCACTTTCCCAAAGGCGCCATAGGCTCAAGGCCATGAGCAGATAGAGAACGTTCCACACGACAGGGAATAACCAGGCGGGCGGTGTCCACGAAGGTTTCACAAGCGTCGCGTACCAGGTTGGGATCTGCGGCCGCGTCACCCAGGCGCCCAATGCCGCGACGGCAAAACACAGGACAAGGCAGGACAGGAGTCGCAAGGCGGAGCGCATGACATTCATTCTTTCAGCGTTCGCAGACGCCGTCGTTGATTTCCATCTTGCACGCTGCGGCTGCTCCGAATTGAGCCATAGCCGAGCCCGAGGAACACAGATTCGTCTCGCAAGGGTCTATATGAAATCTTCATCGACACCTATCAACCTCTTGGGGGCATAATCGCCGATGGCAAAGGGAGCACTTCCGAACATCCCCGTGTGCAACGTGGGATCTGATTTCGCGATGGCTGTTGCCGAGCGTGTCGGCAGCCGAGCCCTTATGCTTCTCGCAGCGGCGACCGGCCACGTATCACAGCGCACTCTGCGCGTTGCGGACATGCTCTCTCGCCGCTGGTTGGAGCGCAACCGTTCGCCCTACTTGGCTGAAATCCAAACCCTGGCCAATCGCGCCGGGCGGCCAGGCATCTACTATCTCAATGTATCCTACGAGTGGGGGTGCACGACGGCTGCTCGGCCTGCCGCCGACGAAACATCGGCGGTGCTGCAGAGAACATTGGACTGGGAAGTTAACGGCATCGGCCGCCACGTTGTGGCAGCGCGGATAGCCAATCCCTTGGGCACGTGGATATCCTTCACGTGGCCCGCCTTTACTGGCGTCATTCAAGCCGTGGCACCTGGGCGCTTCGCCGCAGCCATCAATCAGCCGACGCTCCCGCGTCGGCTGGGCGTGGAAGTCTTGGACCGCCTTCTCTCCCGCAGCGTGTTCTGGCGCTCAATGCATCTTCAGCCCATTCACCTGCTGCGCCGGGTGTTTGAGACCGCACCGGATTACGAGACGGCTCGAACGATGCTCGAAACTACACTGGTCGCGACACCTGTGATCTACACGCTGGCCGGCGTTCGTGCCGATCTGACTGTGACGATCGAGCGCCTGCCGAACGTGCATGTCACAATCGAAGATGCGTACGCAGCCAACGAATGGCGGGCGATCGCTCCGGAACGCCGCCACCACGCCGCATTCGAAAATGAGGCAAGGCTGTTGGCCATGCGCACTACCTCAAATGCCTGGGATCCTGAGTTTAATTGGGTCCGCTGGCCAATTCTCAATCCCGATACGCGTTTGGCCCTAATGGGAAACCCGTCTACGGGTGAAATAATAGCACGAGGTTACGAATCTGGGAGGCCGGCAACACGCACGCTGGTATTGCGCGAGCTCTAGCCCCGACTGCAGTGCCTTCCGGACAGAAGAATAAGTGACGGACACAAAGTCGCCGACAGGGCTACGCAATATTCTAGCTTATCTCGACGTGCCGACCCTCGGGCAGCCAGAAGCATTCATCCAGGCGAAAGGCGATTTGTTCGCACCCGACGGTGCCATCGGTGCGGGCAGCCGAAAGTTTCCGCAGGAGTGGATGGAATCGTTATGCCGGCTGGATAAGGCATCATGCTGGGTAGGTGCTCACGGACCTACTGCGACGTGCCAAGCGGATTGGATCGCTCACGTCCTACGAAGAAGCCTCTGGCCTTAATACCGCGCAAGATTGGTTCGGGATTGGCCTGAACTGGCATAGGCTCGCGAACGCCAAGGGCGAACTCCCGATCAAACTCCCACGCTTCGGTGCCCGATGGTAGATCGTCACCTGTTCTTTTAAGCGAAACCGCCCAAACTCCCCGACTGGCACGGGAGCGAAACAGGAACGCGCGGGTAGCACTGTGCCCACCGGTCGAGAATATCGGCCTGAATCTCATGATGTCGATCTAGCAGCTCACGCAGCAGCGGATGGATATTCGCTCGAGGGCTCAGCAATCGGCCGATCGCCTCATCGGCACCCCATATCCCAAACGTTTGACGCAACTGAGATACGCGGACGTGCTCATGCGCTGTCGGTAGCTTGTTCCCACCGGGCACAACAGCATAATAGTTCAATAGGAACCTGCGGCGTATAAGAGGCCGGGGCCTCATGTTGGGAGCTCGCCATGGGCAATCACAACAGTCGTAAGCCAAGCAAAAGTGCAGATCGCACGCACTCAGCCACATCCGCAAGCGGAGCCAGCCAGAAGCGAGGTCAAACCCTTTTGCCGATGTTAATTGGCGGCCTGCTGCTGATTGTTTTCGGTATGCTCACGGTGGTGTTGTTAGTCTCGAATTAATGTCACCGCCGTCCGAGCTGGACTTAAGGAGCATCGTCCGGCCGAGCCATTCCGCCCTCCGTCTCAAGTCTCACAATCTGCTTCACGTCCTGACGCGTGAACTTGAGGCGCACGCCCGCGCCGAGTCCATCCGCCTCGTCAACGACAACAACGCCGAACGTATCAAACGCCCGCACGATTGCGTCGGCATCAACCTGTGAATCCACCCACGCGCTGCCGCCGGCCTCGAGGAGCGTCAGGGCTTCAACCGAGAGTCCCGCAGCCTTCGCGAAATCCTCACGTCCCACCTCTACCAATGCCCGGCCTGCAGCAATCACACGGCCTGTGACCTTAAACTGTGACGTCATAACCGCCTCCATCGTCGACGCCCGCCACGTCCAATGATGCGTCGCCAAGCGCTAAAGTCGATCTTCCCTGGCCGTGAACGTCACGCTAAGCCGCTCCAGCCGCCATTCCCGAACGATAGTGCCCCCCAGCTGACGCTCAACGGTGAGCTGGCTCAGCTTCTCGCCAAATCCGGAGTGAGCGGGCGTGTGAAACGCTTCCTCACACTCCGTTTCCTGCCAGCATACCGTGAGCAATCCTTCTGTCTTATCGCACCGGATGCGTACATGGCCGGACTGCCCGCGCCAGGCCCCATGCTTGGTCGCGTTCGTAATGAGCTCGTTCACGACAAGTGCAAGCGGTGTGAGTGATCGCGAGCTGATCGGTACGTCAGGGCCTTCGAGGTGAAAGCGCTCGTCGCCTTCGCTCACGAACGGCGCGACAAGGACCCGAACCAGTGCGTGCAGGGTGGTTGGTTGGTCTGGAGCAGCGGTCTCAGCTTCGGGATCCACCACGGTAAGCCCGTGCGCGCGCGCCAAGGCCGTCATCCTCTCACCCACCATCGCGGCGAGTTCAGCGGGTGTCGCAGCTTTGGCCGCCAGCAGCTTGGTAAGGCTCGATGCAATGGAAAACACATTCTTGACGCGATGCTGCATTTCCTTGAGCAGCATGGCCTGCTGCTCCCGCGCAGCATGGAGCGCGGTCACATCGCGCGCGATCTTGGACGCACCGACGACCACGCCCTGTTCGTCGCGTATCGGCGAGACCGTGAGCGAGATGTGCAGCAATCCGCCGTCCTTGCGGCGTCGAACGGTCTCGTAGTGGTCGACGCGCTCACCTCGGCGGATGCGATCGAGAATTTTGGGTTCTTCGTCGTGCCGATCGGGCGGGATCAGGATTGTTATTGACTCTCCCAGGACCTCGTCGGCCGAATAGCCGAAAATCGCTTCAGCTCCTTTGTTCCAGCTCGTGATGTTGCCGTCGAGGTCTTTGGTGAGAATGGCATCATGCGAGCCCTCCACGATTGCTGCGAGCTGCTGCCGAGCGCGGTCCATAAGCAATTGCGGCTGCAGCTCAGCAGGCATCGCCGACCTGCTCGGCCTTTTGGGTGACTTAATCAAGGACGTGCCCTTCCGCGTGTGTACGCCCACATTAGCGCCGTAGGAAAAGGCCGCAACACGATGGGAACAGATTCCTGCCTCTTCGCCCATTAACCATGCACCGCGGAAGACGAGCCCCGCTTTGCTGTTATCACCCAACCTCAAATAGCTCTGCCGAACACGAGTAGACCGCGGCGACCGCATCTCGGCGCGAAGGTCCGCTTATCGAGACGGCACTGAATGAGACCAGCGTCCCCCTGAGCCACGGGCAGTCAATCGAGAGTGCCACCGTAATCTGCGCGGCCGGCATGCGGGCGAATCCGCTGACCGAGCAGGTCCCGGCTGAGCGTGATCGTTCCGGCGGATTCTGGTCGGCTCCGATCAGTGCGGCACTGCGTACGATGCGGATTCACCAGGAAGGTGACGGTGCTTTCTTCGTACCGATGATCGTCACCATCCTTTTGCATACGCGATGAGCCGTCGTGCACCCGGTTCGCGGGCATTACGCCCAGCGCCGCGTGGGCAGAGCGCCCATCGCTGTTCGGTGTTGGCGAAATCCACAGCTGAATTGCCACACGTTGATCGCCCGTGCTTTCGCTTGAGACCACGTGAAACACGTCTCTCATTTCGAGCGATGAAAGCACGCTCGACGCCTTCGTACCGGTACGTAATCCTCGCGGCGATGTCAGGGGAGGAGAGGGCGTGAAACCGACTTGGAGCAGCATATTCTTGGTGCTAGGCGCAATTGTTGGAACGATCGCGATCGCGACTCCTTATCGCTATGGCGCCTGGCTCGACCAGGGCGCCGTCGTAAGCGTGGGCGGCCTGACGCTGAACTTCGGTACAGGCCTACAGTCGGCGCTAATTCATATCGCGAAGGCAACATTCGTCGCCGCGATCGTTCCGGCATGGCGAAGGCACCGCATGGCGGGCGCTCTGTGTGCAGCAGTCTGCTTGCCCTTTATTGTGGTGTCGGTCTGGAACGCGGTGGCTCTACTCGCCCTGCAACGATCCGAGCGCGTCACGCAAGCACGTGTGATCATCGAGCAAAATGATAGCAGGCGTGCCGAGTTAGTGGCCATTGGCGCCCGCTTGGCACTGGTGGGCTGGAAACCGCTGGCCACCGTTGAAGCCGAAGTCGCTGCTGAGCGGCATCATTGGATTTGGGATGCTACATCGGGTTGCACTGCGGCGGCGAGCGGGAGCCAGCGCCAGTTCTGCGCGCGCCTCTCGCGTCTGGAGGGCGAGCGCGCAACGGCCATCGAGGCCGAGCGTCTCCGCACCCGCGAAACCGAACTTCGTCGTGAATTGGCGCTTCAGCCTGCGACCTCTGAGAGCCGTCAACCGGATCTGATCATGCTGGTCGCGTGGCTGGGCATTTCTCTCGATAAAGCCGAGATGCTGCGGACGCTGTTGTGGGCCGCGGTCGTCGAGATCGCGGAGATCGCGGCCTTCTGGTTCGCAGGCTTCTTCCGGGCGGCAACGGGTGCACGCGAGACAGCCGCCAAGGCCGAGCACGAGCCGCCAAGCACGCCAGATGCTGATAAGGCGCCACCATCCCCACGGGAAGCGCATGAGGCGTCGATGAAGACGGATCGCAAGAACACCGCTCCGCGCGCGCGTCAGGGCTCCCGCTCGCAGGCTCAGCGGCGGTCGGCGCCGAGGGACGAGCACGCGCAGCGTCAAGCGGTCGACATGTTCGTCGCAACGCTGCATCGAGGGGCCGAACTCCGTGTTGTCGGCAGTGCGCTTCGCGACGCGTACGAGCGGGTGCGTGAACAGCGTGGCTGGCCGAATATTCCGCCCAATGTCTTCGGGCAACTCGTGAAGCTCTCCGTCGAGGCCGCGGGTGGGCATAAGGTCAAGGCCTCCCGTCAATACTACACGGGCGTAGCCCTCCCGTGCGTGGCTTAGGGCGACCGACGTCTCGCGCAGTGTGTTCCACGACGGTGCGGTTTGCCGGTCCTTCTCGGTTCTTCTGTCGGGAATCCGACCGCACCAATTTAAGCCCAAGAAAGGACGGCAAGTTCCGCGTTTTTCTCGGACGAAATTCGGCCCGCCGGTATGACGCTGGTCCTCCCGCGCCCGGATCATCCCACGCGTACCATCGTCCCGCCCTTGAGGCGGGCAAGACGGGCGGGATAGCCCTCGATCTCCGGCGGGCGGCGCCCGAGGAGGGCGTCGAGCGCGTCTGCCCAAAGCTCGAGTGCTGCCCGCTTCTCGGCATCGAACTCATAGCGATTGTAGACGCCGTCCGTGAGATTGCCCGCCCGCTTGCCGCCGTGGTTCAGGATACGCTCGCGCACGTCCCGCGGCACGCCGAGCTGGCTCATGTACGTGCCAACCGTGCGGCGTAGATCGTGAATTGTGACCTCCGGGATGGCTAGCTCATCCCGTGCGCGCTCCATGGCCTTGCTGACGCTGCGCGGGAGGACGTGCGTGCCCGGGATGACACCGGGGAAGGCAAAGGGACTGTCGCCCGCCCGCCCAAGGGCCTCCCGGAAGAGCTGGGCAGCCTGCGGGCTGAGTGGGACCCGGTGCAGGTTGCGGTTCTTTGCCCGCCCGCTCGGGATGACCAGCAATGGGCGGGCAGACTCGAGATCGAGGTCTGCCCGTTGGGTGGCGGCGAGTTCTGCCCGCCGCAGTCCGGTCAGCAGGGCAAGGCGGACGATGAGCCCGATGGTCGGCGCCATGGGCGCCCGCCCGTCCTCAATGCCCGTCCACAGCGTGCGGATGTGTTCGGCGTCGGCAATGATCTCCCGCGGCCTGTAGGCGTGGCGGTTCCTCAGCCCGGTTGCGGGATTGCTTTCGACGAGCCCGCGATCAATGCCGAAGGCGAAGATCGATCGAATGATGGCTCTGGCTGTGTCGGCTCTGCGGGTGGCGCCTCGACCTGTGATCTTGTCAATTACCTTTACAACTTGATCCCGTGTCACTGCCCGAGCGGGCAAAGGTCCGAGGGCGGGCAGCACGTCATGGGCGAGCACGTGCCGATAGTCCCGTTCGGTGGAGGGGCGAAGGGGACTGCCCTTTACAAAGCGTTCCTCGACAAGATCGGCGAACGTCGGCTCATGCCGTTCGTTCTGTCGCTGCCCTACAGGATCGGCGCCAGTGCGAATTTGCGGGCGCTGGCGATCGGCGAGGGCAATGGCGTCGGCAAGCGAAATATCGTCGAGACGACCGATCCTGAGCTTGCGCCGCTTGCGCTTCCGCCCGACAGCGACGTCGTAGTGGAGATACCAGGTCGCCGTCCCGCTCGGAAGCGCGAGCAGGACGAGACCGCGTACACCATCGATCCGGAACTCGCGAGCTGCGCCAGTTGCCGCCACTGCGCTGACAGCTCGGCGGATCGTTTTCACGTTGGCCGGGAGTTTCGCGGTTGAAGGTTTCAGGGCCACGACGAATGCTCGCCTCATTGATGGATTTGGTCCATATTTGGCCCATCAGGAGGAAACTTCAAGCGATCACGTGAACCGACGTGAACCGAACTGTGCCAGATAATTCGTCTTAATTCAGACACTTATAAGTTTCATGGAGCGTCAGGCGGATGCAGGGCGTTTCAAAGACTTCCAGTCTACGAATCTGGGGGTCGTGGGTTCGAATCCTTCCCCGCGCGCCAATGAAATCAATGAGATAAGGCTCCCTAGTTCTCGGCCGAACTGCGATTGGTTCGCTAGGGGCTAGACGTGATGCCGCTGCTTTCCGCGCCCAATGTGTAAGATCGGAGTGGGTACGGATCAGCGAGACAGGCCTTTGATGCCCGCATTTCGAACGGGCGCAAACGCCAATGCGGCAAACGACAACGCGGCGCTGACCCCCCAAGCCATCATGTCTGCAGCCTGAGCGGCCCAGACATAGGCGTGCATGGCAACTACTGCGCAAAGCAATGCTGCACTGGCCGAGCGCAGGATGCGCGAGGTGCTCTCGCCAGAAGGCAATTTGAGAGTCAGGAGCAAAGCAGAGATCGCGCATATCAAGTAGATCGGCAGGATGGCCCGCTCGGTCAGGAGCAGCGAGGCCAATACCGCGACAGCGAGCGCGAATGGCTGCCCCCAGGAGACAGCGGCCCAGATCCATTCCCATCGCTCAGCCGGGCGGCCCTTATCGCGACGGCGCGCAAGCCATATGGTGACGCCGGTGTGCGTGACGATCGTCAGCGCGAGCCCCAACAGGCCGTAGATGATCTTGACCGGCAGACCGCCGAACCACCCGAAGTGCAGCGGCTGTATCGCGCCGAGGATCTGCTGGCCGAAGCTCCCGGCCTCGAGACCACCGTCACCGAGCGGTGTCCCGTCGCCCTTGAAGTAGTAGGCATTGAAGAGAGCCAGATGCCCGGGCGTGCGCATTCCGAGGCTGACGACCTGGCCGATCTTCGCAGCGTGCTGGACGAAAATCGTGACGACCTCTGCATCGGGTTTCGTCGACTGCACGTGCCGGATCATCGACGCTATGTCCGGGAGCGGCGCGGCGGTCTACTCTTCGCTCGCGCGCAGCCCGAGAAGCATCGAGAATGCCTTACCGGAGTCGCCATCGTATGCGGCGAGCGCGAGCACGCCGACGATGAGCGTCGACAGTCCGAGAAGCGCACCGGAGAGCGTGACGGCGATGTGAAAAGGAAAGCCCCACACGCCCAGGCGATTGTGAGGACAGGAGCGCCACGCCCGTCAATCCGACGAGGAACAGGCCCACGTATGCGGCAAGTGGAGGTTCGTATGAAGTTGGGTGAGGAATTTCGACCAGGGCGCGTGCAGGCGGACTGCAAGGCGCCCGTCGTCATCCGCAATCCAATGCCCCTCTACGTTCGCCTCGTGATCGTGATAGTTCACGACCAGTCGCGGCGTCATGCTGCCTGGCGCGAGAATGAAGATGTCATGATCGGACTTGTCGGCGACGGCCTGCTGGTAGCCGGCCTGTAGTGCGGTGCTGAAGGCTTCTGGTGTCAGCTTCCTGGTGACGATCGGCGCGGTGGGCTGCTCCCAGCGTCGAGCCAGGCATGTTCCCTTAAGCCCGCGCTCAATCCGGCCAGGAACCTGATGAGCCCTTTAGCCGGATGGGCTTGAAAGAGGAGGCTTAACGGCTAGCTCCGGATCGCGCATCTTCGCTACTGTCCGGCACCATCACCACGAAACGAGCCCACAAATGAGCCGTCCGCTTAGCATTGCTGTCGCACCCTATGACCGAACACTGCCTCTCATGGCCGGACTTATCCCGATCGAGGGCATAACACCCACGTACGTGACGGCGCCGCTCGAGGAAATCTTTGCCCGTGCCTTCGACGAGCAAGCTTTCGATGTCACCGAGCTGTCCTTCAGCAACTACCTCTACCTGACCGCGAGCACCGGCTGTCCATACGTCGGCCTCCCTATCTTTCCTTCGCGCGCGTTCCGCCATTCGGCAATCTATATCCGAACAGATCGCGGCATCCGTGGGCCACGCGACCTTGCCGGCCGCGTTGTCGGTGTACGCGAATTCTCCATGACGGCAGCTTTGGTCGCACGTGGCGTGCTTGAAGACGATTTCGGTCTGCGGGCGTCCGATGTGCGCTGGCGTTATGGACCGGCGGACAAATACGACACGCAACCGATCGTTCGCGTGCGCCCGCCAGACATCGAGCTCCAGCCGCTCCCACAAGCGAGTAATCTCTCGGATGCTCTCGCGAGCGGTGAACTGGATGCTCTTGTCGCCTACAAGCCGCCGAAGGTATTTCTCGATGGCCACCCCAGCATCCGTCGCCTGTTCGAAGACTATCCGGCGATCGAAGCGGACTACGCGCGCCGCACCGGTATTTTTCCGATCATGCATCTGGTCGGCGTTCGCAAGGAGCTTGTTGAGCACGAGCCCGGGCTTTGCATACGCGTGTGCAATGCCTTCGAAGCCGCGCGCTGCTACGCACTGGAACGCACGCGAGAAACACAAGCGCCGTTCATCAGCCTGCCATGGGCGCCGGCCGAATCCGCGCGCGTGGAGGCCATTCTCGGAAGCGAGTTCTGGAGCTATGGCCTCGACGCGAACCGATCCGCGATCGACGCGCTCTGCCGCTACTCCTTTAATCAGGGAATTGCACCACGTCTCTTGAAGGCAGAGGAGCTGTTCGCGTTCGAGACGCTGGCCTGGAACGGCGTGGCGCGCTGAGATCGGCTCTCACGGACCTCCCGCCGTTCGGTGTCGACCATCGGTGAGCGCATCGCGGCGGTCGAGCCGGAACCTTCTCGGCATGAACTCATTCGTCATTCGATTACAGTGCGATACAGATCTTGCTCCGTAGCGGCGCGCCGAAGTCTTTGCAGAACAGCCGGCTCGCGCAACTTGCGGGCAACGGCGGCGAGGGCGTTGAGTTGCTCGAGCTGAGATGCCGCCGGCAGCACGAGCAGAAATGCCAAGTCTACTGGTTGTCCGTCGACCGCATCGAATGCAATGGGTTTTGCGAGACGAACGAGCAGACCGAAGGGTTTTGTCACCTCGCGAAAACGCGCGTGCGGAATGGATACGCCGTTGCCGATGCCCGTCGATCCCAGCTCGTCGCGCTTGGCAAGCTCTTGCACCAGCAAATCCGCCGGCAAATCGAGGGCCACGGCTGCGCGGCTAGCCAGCTCCTTCAACAATCCCGCCTTGTCGTGGGCGGCGACATTGATCGCCACGCCGGAAGTCGAAAGAAAGGCCTTGATGTCCATTGCTGCTCCTTCGGGTGTTCCGCGCGTGGCGCACGCCGTCATCGGACCGTGAGGCTGCTAGTCTGGCGCCCGCAGGCGATAGCCGATGCCGATCTCGGTCATGATGTGCTGCGGGCGCTCCGGATCAGGCTCGATCTTCTGGCGGAGCTGCCTCACATAGACGCGTAGGTATTGTGGATCAGTCGGCTCGTCCCATAGTTCCTGCATCAAAAACTTGTGCGTGAGAACTTTCCCGGCGTGCTGAACAAGCAGCCGCAGCAAATCATACTCCTTGGGCGACAGCTTCACTTCTTTATCGCTGAGCTTGACGATCCGGCGCACGAGATCGACGCTCAGGTCGCCAACGTGGAACAGTGGGAGCTCGCCCTGCACCTGAAGCTGGTGCCTCAGAGCCGCGCGCATTCGAGCGAACAGCTCCTCCATGCCGAATGGCTTGGTGACATAGTCGTCGGCACCGAGATCGAGCGCCGCCACCTTGCCGGCCTCGTCGCCGCGGCTCGACAGCACAACAATTGGCAGGCTGTTCTCTCGTTGCCGGATCCTTTTCAGAAGCTCGAGGCCGTCGATGTCGGGCAGGCCCAGATCAAGGATGACAAGATCCGGATTGTTGGAGAGCAGCTCGAGTGCGACCTTGCCGTTCTGCGCCTCCAGTACGTCGTAGCCTTGCGACACGAGGCCCATGCGCAGGAGCTTGCGTATGGGGGGCTCGTCGTCGACAACGAGAATCTTCGCGGAGGTGGCACTCATGCGGCGTACTTCTTTCGCTCGTCCGCCTTCAGCACTGGCAGCGTGATCGTGAACACAGCGCCTTTCGGGTTCATTCGGTTGGCAGCAACAATCGTGCCACTCAGCGCTTCGATAAAGCCACGAGAGATCGCAAGACCGAGGCCAGTGCCGGCGCGGACCTGATCACCTTTGCGGGCGCGATAGAACTTGTCAAAGATGCGCTCCAGATCGGCGTCGGGTATGCCGTCACCTTCGTCCAGGACCTGCACTTTCACGGTCTCACCGTCCCGCCAGCTCGCTACGCGGACCGTGGTGGCTGGCGGCGCATACTTGGCCGCGTTGTCGAGGAGGTTGAACAGCACCTGCTCGAACAGCACGGCGTCGACCATGACCATCGGCAGCTCCGGGCTGATTTCGACCTCTACGCGATGCCCTGCGAGGATCTTGCTTGCGCGTTCGAGCGCGCTGCCAACAATCTCGCCGACGTCGTGTGCGGCGGTGTTTGGCACGACGGCGCCGGATTCAAGCCTGGTCATGTCGAGCAGATTGGCAATGAACCGGTTGAGGCGCTCCGATTCCTCGATGATGGTCGAGAGCAGGTCGTCCTTCGATTGCGCATCGAACGATTGCGACAGATCGCGAAGCGCGCCGGCAGAGCCGATAATTCCCGCGAGGGGTGTCTTGAGATCGTGCGATATGGAGGTCAGAAGTGCCGAGCGCAGGCGTTCGGTCTCGGCCGTTCGACGGACACGGTCGATGTCCTCGACAAGGTGCACGCGCTCGATCGCCAGCGCGCCCTGATCGGCGAGGGCGTCCAGAAGCCGCCGCTGATCAGCGCGGAGTAGCGGTGCCGGATCTTCGCGACTGATCCCTACGATGCCGATCGCTCCCCGCCCGGTGCGCATCGGCATGAACAGCCACTTCGCCCCGGGGAGTGCATCGGAGTCGCGACCGGCCGGTCGCGCCTTCTCCCATGCCCATTTTGCAGCAGCCAGATCGGCTTCATCGAGCGCATCTTCGGGCGGGTAGCCGGCCTTGACTGCGATCGAGCCGTTGTCCGGCAGAAGCAGCACCACGCGGACCTTCAGCATCATCGCTATTTGATAAGCGGTGGCCCAGAGAACATCGTCGAGCGCCCCCGCTCCGGCGAGCTTGCGGCTGAAGCCGTAGAGCGATTCAACCACGCGAACCCGCTCCTGTGCGGCAACGGTGTGGTGCCACCCACGAGCAGCGAGTCTCGAAATGAGTACCGCGAGAGCGGAGAACAGCAGGAAGGCCGCAACGTTGGCCGGATCCGCAATGGTGAAGGTGTAGATCGGTGGAAGGAAGAAGAAATTGTAGGTCAGCGATGCCGTAAGAGCAGCGAGCAAAGACGGCCACAGGCCATAGCGAACGGCGGTGCCGACTACGGCCGTCAGGAAGATGAGATCGACGTTCAGGCCCAGGACGGACTCCGCGAGGAGACTTACCCCGAAGGCTAGCGCGACCGCTGAAAAGGCCGCCAGATAGGGAATCGCATCGAATGGTCGCGCGTCGTCCGTTACAACTGTTGCCCGTACGGTAGTAGCCTCCGGTAACTTCTCGCCGGCAATCACGTGCACCGAGATGTTGCCCGCGCGGCGCACCAGATCGTGGACGACCGATCCATGCAGCATCTCGAACCAGCGCGAGCGCTCGGACTTGCCGACGATGATATGCGTGACGTTACTCTTGCGGGCATAGCCCAACACGTCATCGGCGACCCGTCGCCCCGCCGCTGGTATGCTGACAGCTTCGGCATCGAGGCGCTCGGCGAGACGCAATGTCTCGGCAATGCGATCGCGGTCCGCCTCAGTGAAGTCCAGGCTGCGCGTCGTCTCGATGTAGAGCGCCGTCCAGGGCGCCCGCAGCCGGTCCGCGAGCCGCTTGGCATAACGGATGAGGCCCGCTGAGCGCGGATCCTCGCCGATGCAAACGAGAATGCGTTCGCCCGCCGCCCAGGGGCCTGGAATGGCACGCGCGCGCATCTGCTCGAGCAATTGCTCGTCGACGCGCTCCGCCGTGCGGCGCAGGGCCAGCTCTCGCAGAGCCGTGAGATTGGCCGGTGAAAAATAGTGCCTGAGTGCGCGCTCGGCCTGCTTCGGGACGTAGACTTTGCCTTCCTTGAGACGCTGGATGAGGTCTTCAGGCGTCAGGTCGACGAGTTCGATAGCGTCTGCGCGATCGAAGATGGCGTCAGGAACGATCTCACGCACGCGCACGCGCGTGATCTGCGCGACGACATCGTTGAGGCTCTCGATGTGCTGAACGTTGACCGTCGTGTAGACGTCGATGCTGGCGTCCAGAAGCTCTTCCACGTCCTGGTAGCGCTTCGGATGACGGCTGCCGGAGACGTTGGTATGAGCGAGCTCGTCGATCAGAATCAGGCTTGGGCGACGCGCGAGCGCAGCGTCGATGTCGAACTCATGGAGCGTGCGACCAGCATAGTCGGTGGGTTTACGGCCGAGCACTTCCAGGCCGTCGAGCAGTGCCTCCGTCTCTTTGCGGCCGTGCGTCTCGACCACACCGACGATGACATCGACGCCCTCCTTCTGCTTGGCGCGCGCCGCGGTCAGCATCTCGTAGGTTTTGCCGACCCCGGGTGCAGCGCCGACGAAGATCTTGAGGCGCCCGACGCGTCCTTCCTCCTCGCGCCGAGCCTCGGCCAGCAAGGCGTCTGGCGAAGGCCGCTGCTCAGAGTCGCTGTGTTGATCGGCCATGATTCATGACGCCTGCCAATTCATCGGCTATTTGGGTGCCCCGCCATCGAGCGCCAAGTTGAGCGCCAGAACGTTAACGCGAGGCTCACCCAGGAAGCCGAAAAGACGGCCCTCGACGTGCTGGCTGACAAGATCCCGAACACGATTGTCGGGCATGCCACGCGCCTTGGCAACGCGGGGCACCTGGAAGATCGCCGCGTCCGGCGAAATATGAGGGTCGAGTCCGCTAGCCGTCGTCGTCACGAGGTCGATCGGTACGGCCATACCCGGGTTCTCGGCTTTTAGCGTGTTGACATCCCCTTGGACGCGCTCGATCAGCGCTTTGCTTGTCGGGCCGAGGTTCGAGCCCATCGAGTTCGCCGCGTTGTAAGGCTGGGCGACGGACTTGCTAGAGTCTGCAGGGTCCGGGCCGAGCGTGGCCGACGGGCGACCATGGAAATAGCGGTCGCTCGAGAATTGCTGACCGATTAGAGACGAGCCGATGACCGTGCCGTCCTTCTCGATCAGACTGCCGTTGGCTTGCCGCGGGAATAGTGCCTGTGCCATGCCGGTCATGGCCAAGGGATAAGCCAAGCCGGTGATCAGCATGAGCCCGATGAACACGACGATTGCAGGGCGTAGTTCTCTCAACATGGGTTGCCTCCTCAGGCGAGATGAAGGGCCGTGACGACCACGTCGATCGCCTTGATGCCGACGAATGGGATCAGAATGCCGCCGAGGCCATAGACCATCAGATTGCGCCGCAGCAGAGGTCCAGCACCGATCGGCCGGAAGGCGACGCCCTTCAGGGCAAGCGGGATCAACGCGATGATGACCAGGGCGTTGAAGATGATGGCCGACAGAATGGCGCTCTGCGGCGTTGCGAGATTCATGATGTTGAGCGCCTGCAGCTGCGGATAGAACGCCACGAACATCGCTGGGATGATCGCGAAGTATTTCGCAACATCATTGGCGATCGAGAACGTGGTGAGTGCGCCGCGTGTCATCAGGAGCTGCTTGCCGATCTCGACGATCTCGATAAGCTTGGTCGGGTTGGAATCGAGGTCGATCATGTTGCCGGCTTCGCGCGCGGCCTGCGTGCCGGTGTTCATGGCAACGCCGACATCGGCCTGGGCGAGCGCCGGTGCATCGTTGGTTCCGTCGCCGCACATGGCGACCAGCTTGCCCTTGTCCTGCTCGGCGCGGATCAGCTTCAGCTTGTCCTCAGGCGTGGCTTGGGCGAGGAAGTCGTCGACGCCGGCCTCTGCCGCGATCGCCGCAGCCGTCGTGGGATTATCGCCGGTGATCATGATGGTGCGGATGCCCATGCGCCGGAGTTCGGCAAAGCGCTCGCGGATACCGCCTTTCACGATATCCTTGAGATGGATGATGCCGAGCAGTGTGCCATCGCGCGCAACTGCGAGCGGCGTTCCGCCGGACTTGGCGATGGCATCAGCTAAGGCTCGCGCCTCGCGGACGACTTCAGCACTGACCAGCGGTTTCGTCGCAAGCGCTACACCGCCATTCTCATTGGCGCGACCGCGGCCGAGGTAGTCGAGGATGGCGTCGACGGCGCCCTTGCGGATCGATGTCGAGCCGAATTCGACGCCGCTCATGCGCGTTTGCGCCGAGAACGGGATGAACCGCGCATTCAGCTCGCTGACGTCCCGACCGCGAATGCCATACTTCTCCTTTGCCAGCACGACAATGGAGCGGCCTTCCGGTGTCTCGTCAGCGAGCGAAGCCAGCTGCGCTGCATCGGCAAGATCCTGCTCGCTCACGCCACGCAATGGCTTGAACTCAGTCGCCTGGCGGTTGCCGAGGGTGATCGTGCCGGTCTTGTCGAGGAGCAGCGTGTCGACATCGCCCGCCGCCTCGACGGCGCGCCCCGACATCGCAAGCACATTGAAGCGTATGAGGCGGTCCATGCCGGCGATGCCGATAGCCGATAGCAGTGCGCCGATGGTTGTCGGGATCAACGTCACGAACAGCGCAGCCAGTACAACCAGCGAGACCGTGCCGCCGGCATAGATCACGTAGCTGGGGATGGTCGCGACCGCGATGACGAAGATGATCGTCAATCCCACCAGCAGAATGTTCAGCGCGATCTCATTGGGTGTCTTCTGGCGCTCGGCACCTTCGACAAGCTTGATCATGCGATCCAGGAATGTGGAGCCGGGCGCGGCGGTGATGCGCACGCGGATCCAGTCCGAGATCACCTGCGTACCGCCGGTGACGGCCGAGCGATCGCCGCCAGACTCACGGATGACCGGCGCCGACTCGCCGGTAATTGCAGCTTCATTGACCGAGGCCACACCTTCGATGACCTCGCCGTCGGATGGAATGAGGTCACCGGCTTCAACGAGCACGATGTCACCGATCTCGAGGCTCGTGCCAGGCACGAGATCGTAGTCCTGCGCGTTCTCGCTGCGCAGCAACTTGGCTTGCGCTTCAGTGCGCTGACGTCTGAGTGCATCGGCCTGGGCCTTTCCGCGCCCCTCGGCAACGGCTTCCGCGAAGTTCGCGAACAGCACTGTGAACCACAGCCACAAAGTAATCTGGCAAGTGAAGCCGATGCCATCGCCACCAATGGACAGATCGCGCACGAGGATGATCGTGGTGAGAAGCGTGACGATCTCGAGCACGAACATCACGGGGTTCCTGATCTGAACCCTGGGATCGAGCTTGGTGAAGGCAGCGCGGATGGCGGGCAGGATGATATGTGCGTCCAGTAGCGCCGTGGCTGGCGTCGCCTTGCGGAGCGTCGAGGTTTGCATGTGATGACTCCCAATGAACTCCCTAGAACACCGTCCCGGCGCGCATCGCGAGGTGCTCGACGATGGGGCCAAGGGCAAGTGCGGGGAAGAAGGTGAGACCGCCGACGATCAGGATGACGCCGACAAGGAGGCCGACGAACAGTCCGCCGGTAGTGGGGAAGGTGCCAGACGAAGCCGGCACGGTCTTCTTCGCGGCCAGCGAACCGGCAATTGCCATGGCGGGTACGATCATCAGAAAGCGCCCGACCAGCATGGCGATGGCGCCGGTCGTGTTGTACCAAAGGGTATTGCCGGTCAGGCCGCCGAAAGCCGAGCCGTTGTTGGCCGTCTGCGATGTGTATGCGTAGAGCACTTCGGAGAAACCGTGCGGGCCGGCGTTCGCCATCGATGCCACGGCCGACGGGATCACGACAGCGGCTGCCGTCCAGCCGAGATACATGAGCGGGAGGACCAGTATGGCCAGCATGGCCATCTTCATTTCCTTGGCCTCGATCTTCTTGCCGACGTACTCCGGCGTGCGCCCGACCATCAGACCGGCCACGAAGATGGCAATCACCACGAACAGGAGCATGCCGTAGAGACCGGCGCCGACGCCGCCGACGATGATCTCGCCGAGCTGCATGTTGATGAGTGGGATCATGCCACCGAGCGCCGTGAAGCTGTCGTGCATGGCGTTGACGGCACCGCATGAGGCTGCGGTCGTGACCACAGCAAACAGGGCGGATGCCACGATGCCGAAGCGCACTTCCTTGCCTTCCATGTTGCCGCCGGTAAGACCCAGTGCCGTGAAGGCGTCATTGCCGCTTGCTTCGGCCCAGTAAGCCGCCGTGACGCCAGCGACGAACAGCACGCCCATGGCAGCGAGGATGGCCCAGCCCTGGCGCTCGTTTCCGACCATGCGGCCGAAAGCGTTGGTCAGTGCGGCGCCGATGGCGAAGATGGACAGCATCTGCACGAAGTTCGAGAGCGAGGTCGGGTTCTCGAATGGATGCGCCGCGTTGGCATTGAAGAAGCCGCCGCCGTTGGTGCCGAGTATCTTGATGGCGATCTGCGAGGCTGCAGGTCCGACCGCTATGCTCTGCTTGGCGCCCTCGAGCGTGGTCGCATCGACATATGCGCCGAGTGTCTGTGGAACTCCCTGCCACACTAGGAAAAGCGTGAAGATGATGCAGATTGGCAGCAGGATATAGAGCGTGCAGCGCGTCATGTCGGCCCAGAAGTTGCCGACCGTTGCTGCCGACGCCCGCGCAAAGCCGCGGATGAGCGCGACGGCCAGCACGATGCCGGTCGCGGCCGAGACGAAGTTCTGAACGGTCAGCCCTACCATCTGCGTCAGGTAGGACATCGTGGTCTCGCCGCCGTAGTTCTGCCAGTTGGTGTTCGTGACGAAGCTGACGGCGGTATTGAAAGCAAGATCCGGAGCGACGGCCACCTGCTCCGCAGGATTGAGCGGCAAGTTCGCCTGAAAGCGCAAAAGTGCATAAAGGCTGACGAAGCCGATCGCGTTGAAGAGCAGCATGGCGATCGTATAAGTGAGCCAGTGCTGCTCGCGTTTGGCGTCGATACCTGCGAGCCCGTACAGGCCTCTTTCGAGAGGGAGCAGGATGGGTGAGAGGAAGTTGCGTTCGCCGTTGAAGACGCGGGTAATGTAACCACCCAGTGGCTTCGCGAGCGCAACCACGAGCGTGCAGAAGACGAGGATCTGCATCCAACCAATGAGAGTCATGGCGTCGCACTCCCTCAGAACCGCTCGGGACGCAGCAGGGCATAGGCGAGGTAGATCAGGAGCGCCGCCGTGACGGCGCCGCCGAGGACATATTCGACGAGCATGGGGTTCTCCTTAGAGACGCTCGCAGCCAAAGGCGTAAGCCATGGCGATGGCGAAGAAGCCGAGGCCTCCGACCAGAAGGATCACGTCAAGCATGAAGGCTCCTTGCGATCTGCGAAGGACTGCGTGCGGTTCGACCGCAACAACAATCCCGGGTTTCGGGCATGAGCCCTCAGGGCTCGGCCCGATGCAGAATTTGGCCAGAGCGGCATATGAAATCGAGATGAGGGCGCAGGCACTCGTATAGGAATTTCATATAGGAACCAGCCTGATCCGACCGAGTGCCGTGAACCTATGATGACCGGCGTTCTCGCAGAACCGGCGCTTTCGCGAGCCCGCGGCCTGCGCTACAGTCGACGCTCATTCGGTGGACCACGAAGGCGCCGCTCGATTTCCGCGCCTCATCGACGAGGACACACCGCTCGCGGCTTAGGCCGCTCAAGACGCCCCGGTCCTCGTGAGGCTTGGCGCATACGCATCGGCGCTGACGCGTGCAGAAGAAGTTGCCGCCGAGATCGCGCGCCATATCCGGCGTGCACAAGGAGCCTGTGCAGGCAAGAACGCAGACCGGATCGATGAGCGAGTGGCCCTTTGGACGACGCGTGCCGGCGGCTTGATCCGCCAACGCGTTCGTCATGGAAGAGGAAGCCGAAAGGAGAGCATCAGATGCCGACCTGGAAACCCGATCCAAGTTTCTATCCCTCGCCTCGCATGGCCATGAAGGCTGCGCCAGAGACACTGGCCTATGTCGCGGCCTTCGATCCTGATCGCAAGACACCGGATGCGCTGGCGGTCGTCGACGTCGATCCTAATTCGACAAACTACTCGCAGATCATCGGTTCAACAGCGATGCCGAACGTCGGCGACGAACTGCATCACTTCGGCTGGAACGCCTGCTCGTCGTGTCTCTGCCCCAACGCGCCGCATGCTCATGTCGAGCGGCGCTACCTCGTTGTGCCGGGCCTCAGATCGTCGCGCATTCATATCCTCGACACGAAGCCCGATCCGAGAAACCCGAAGATCGTCAAAGTCGTCGAACCCGAGGAGGTGGCCGACAAGGCCGGCTACTCGCGGCCCCATACGGTCCATTGCGGGCCTGAGGGCATCTACGTCGCGGCGCTCGGTAATCGCGAGGGCAAAGGCCCCGGCGGTATCTTCCTTATGGACCACGAGACGTTCGACGTGCGCGGACAGTGGGAGATGGATCGCGGCCCACAGCACTTCGCTTACGATGCCTGGTGGCATCTCGGCCACGACACGCTCGTCACCAGCGAGTGGGGCACGCCGGACACTTTCGAGAATGGTCTCATCCCTGAAGTGCTGCTCGGTGCGAAGTACGGGCGCCGCCTGCATTTCTGGGACTTGCACAAGCGCAAGCACCTGCAGACCATTGACTTCGGCGACAAGTACCAGCTCGTGTTCGAGCTGCGTCCTGCGCACGATCCGACAAAGGCCTACGGCTTCGTCAATTGCGTTATCAGCCTCGAGAACCTCTCGTCGTCGATCTGGACCTGGTACAAGGACGGCGACAAGTGGGCTGTGAAGAAAGTGATCGAGATCCCGGCTGAACCGGCGAGCGGGGACGATCTGCCGCCGCTGCTCAAAGGTTTCAAGGCGGTACCGCCACTTGTCACCGACATCGACCTCTCCATGGATGACAAGTTCCTCTATGTCGCCTGCTGGGGCACCGGAGATCTGCACCAGTACGATGTCTCCGACCCGTTCAATCCAAAGCTCACGGGCAAGGTGCGCATTGGCGGGATCGTCTCCAGAGCGACGCATCCCGGCGCGAAGAACGGCAAGCTGAGTGGCGGTCCGCAGATGGTGGAGATCAGTCGCGATGGTCGCCGCGTCTATTTCACGAACTCGCTCTACGGCGCCATCGACCCGCAGTTCTATCCGGATGGCATAGAAGGTTGGATGGTGAAGCTCGACGCCGATGCGAACGGCGGCATCGCCTTTGATCCGAAGTTCTTCGTCGAATGGCCGGCACCGCATCGTCCACACCAAGTGCGGCTCGAAGGCGGCGACTGCTCGTCGGATTCGTACTGCTATCCGTAGGCCTGTCATGACGGACACGTGGTCGTGGCTAACATTCGCGGGGCTCGGTGCCTTCCATGGCCTGAACCCTGCGATGGGCTGGCTGTTCGCCGTGGCGCTGGGCCTACACCGGCAGAGCCGGACCGTGGTGATGGTATCGCTGGTACCGATCGCGCTTGGACATGCCACCTCGGTCGCAACCGTTGCGGGCTTGCTCGTGCTAGCCGGCGCTTTCATCCCGCACAATCTCGTACGTGTTGGTGCCGGCGCAGCTCTGCTGGCATGGGCGGCCTATCACTGGCACTTCCGGCACCGTCATCGCGTGCGCTTCGGAATGCAGGTCGGGCTTTGGGGTCTTGCGGCTTGGTCTTTCCTGATGGCCGCAGCGCATGGTGCCGGTCTGATGCTGTGGCCGGTGCTCATGGGCACATGTCTCGATAGCGGGACAGCAGGCGCGGGGTTTGCTTCGCCACTGACATCAGCATTTACCGGAGTGGGCATTCACACGCTGGCAATGATGACGACAACGGCCGCCATCGCCGTCGTCGTGCATGAATGGCTCGGCGTCGCGGTCCTTCGCAGTGCCTGGTTGAACTTCGACCTGCTCTGGGTGGCGGCACTGGTGACAACGGGCGTGTTGCTCGTCGGTAATGTTTTTTGAGCAGAAAGTCTCTCTGCGAGTTCGATCGGCGCGCGATACGGCCACAATTCTCCCCCGAAGGGAGGATACTAACCACACCCGTCGCGTGCCATATGCCGCGTCGTGGCTCTAAGCATTGCTCCTGTGCAGCGCTGCCACGGCTATCAGATTGGACTGCCCGGCTACTTCCGTCAGGGCACGATCCGGTCACGTTTGGGCTGCCCGGCTCCCGCTGTCAGGGCACGATCCTTTCCGATGAGGTCGCGCCGGGCGGAGCAGGGGGTTGGCCTGTGCGCGACCTCTCGATCTATGACAAGGCAATAGCCGTTCATATCGCGCATTGTGAGGGTTCATGGAACCGTTCAGCATCTTCATGCTTGCTTTCGCGATCTTGCCGGTGGTCCTCGACACCGTGGGGCTTGTTACGAGTTTCAAAGCCGAGACCAACTTTAGACCCGCATTGGCGGTGTGCTTGGCTCGGCTCAAGGTATCAAGTTCTGGCGCAGGGCTTCGCAGGCGGCCTGAGCACGATTACGAGCGCCAAGCTTTACTTGCGCCTTCTTGAGGTGACTGCGCACGGTCTCCTCGCCAAGCCCGAGCGCTTTGGCAATCTCGCTCGACTGCCGGCCGTCTGAGACGAGGCGCAGCACTGCGAGCTCACGGGCTGTGAGGCGTGAGCGCGAGCCCACACGCCTGGGGTCAGGGGGGGTCAGATACTCCAAGCGCTGCGCTGCAAGACTGCTGGCGGATTGCAGTAGGATGCGCGATGTCGGCGTCAGCAGATTGCAGAGATCCTTCCTGGACCAGTAGGCAATCATCCAGCGCCCCCCTACAGGACAGATGAAGCCGTCGCGCATTCCATACTTGAGCGCCAATTCATAGCCCCAGCGATCGACACCGATGGGCTGAAGTAGGCGTCGGGTTTCGATCCAGGTGTAAGTAGACAGGCTGCTACGCGCCAGAAACATCGCAGGCGTGAACCGTGTAGGGGCCAAGGCCGTGTACTCATCCCACCAGCCGTCAGGGACGTCCGGGTGTAGAAAAACGGATTGGCCGAGACGCATTGCACCCCAGTCGTTGGATTTGAGGGGGAGCCGTGCAGCTCCCAGGACACTCAGTACGGAACAAGAAGTGCTTGCGGCGTGATGCAGGGTTTCGAGGACGTCCTGCGGCGTGTTCGACGTGGCCAAACTATGGGAGAGCTCGAGCAGGTTCATGGGCAGATCGCTGGAGTTCTCATTGCGGCCTGGGCTGTCCTTGGTGCGCTTGCGCAGGCCGTTCGGGAGCGATGAGGGCATCGCGCATCCTTCCACTGTCTCGACGTGAGAAGTGAGATGATGCGTTGGTTTCCTGTGGCCGAACATCCGCAGAAACCCTGAGGCGCTCGACGGCGTCTTGCCGCGAGAAGTATGCTTTGGAGGATCAAAGCAGGTGGATGGCCTGGCCAGCGCCCGCCTGCGCAAATGCCTCGTATGTCCCACAACTCGACTGGACGAAAAGCACTTCGGGCACACGATGCACCGTTGCCATCGCCCGCGCGATGAAGCGCGGCGCGATGGAGCTAGGCAACGCTACGTTAGTGAACTTGAAATTGCGGTGATGATCAGCTTCGGAACCGCTGCCAGGTCACTGTCACTCGGGTGCCGACGGGGACACGCGGGTAGAGGTCCAGCACATCCCTATTGTACATGCGGATGCAGCCTTTCGAGGCCGCCGTACCGATGGTCCAAGGCGCATCCGTGCCGTGGATTCGATACATCGTCGAGCCGAGATAGAGCGCGCGAACGCCGAGTGGGTTCATCGGATGTCCGCCCGGTACGTGCACCGGCAAGCGCGGGTTCTCGCGCCGCATTTCCGATGTGGGCGTCCAGCCAGGATTTACCCGCTTGTCGGAGACCACGGTCGTGCCCTGCCAGCGACTTTTCTCACGTGGCACGGCGATGGGGTAGCTGACCGCTACGCCAGGACGCTGGATCCAATACAGGCGGCGATCGCCAAAACTGACGATGATCTGGCCTGGCGCATGTCGGGGACTGAACGAGACGACCTCGCGCGAGCCGCCCTCCCACAAGAAGGAGAAGAAGCCCTGCGCATTGGCGGCAGCGGGTGCGGCCAGTAGAGCAGGCAACGCGCAGGCAAGTATGGATAGAGTCCGGAGCTTGTGCACGGCGCTGTTCCCCCGTTGATGAGAGAGGGCTTAGCACTACCCTCACGATGGCGGGTCACTTAAGTCATCAGTGTGCAGAGATCGAGTGCGGCAATCAAGTGCGTAGCTCGTCGATGGTTAGCACATCAACAGTTTAAGTTCGAAGGTGGCGAATCTGCAGCACCATGCACCGCACCATCTTGAGGCCTAACATTAACCCGCGAGCGAAGCGCCTATTCCAATTCCACGCAGTCTGAGACGCTGATTAAGATTTCATTGTGATGTATGAATTCGGTCTCGCCACAGAGCCGGCTTCAGACGACGCTGCAAACTTCAGGGGATTGTCACCTCCTGTCGATATTGGCGCTGCCTTGCGTGATCAACCGGGAGCTGCGCTGATCGCGTGTGTGAATCCACAGCCAGTTGATGGCAACGCTGAGACGGTTGCGCACGCCAATCAGGAAGTAGATGTGCGCCAATCCCCACATCCACCACGCCAGCGTGCCGCGCAGCTTGATGCGACCGAAGTCGATGACTGCCAGTCGCTTGCCGATCGTTGCTAAGCTTCCCGCGTGCTTGTAGCGGAAAGGTGCCTGCGTAATCTCGCCGCGCAGTCGCGCCTTGATCGTGGCTGCCACGTGCTTGCCTTGCTGCTTGGCGGCTGGCGCGATGCCGGGTACTGGCGATCCATCTGGTGCCATGACGGCCGCAGTATCGCCGATGACGAAAATCTCTGGGTGCTCAGGCGCGGCGAGGTCCGGCTCGACGATCACACGGCCGGCACGATCCACTGGGGCATGGAGCCATTCCCCGGCTGATGAGGCCTGGACGCCGGCGGCCCAGATGATGGTCGATGCGGCGAGCTGCTTCGTGCCGTAGACGACACCGTCGGCCGTGCACGCCGATACTGGATGGCCAAGCTCGACCTCGACACCGAGGCTTTCCAGAGATCGCTGGGCGTAAGCAGACAGATCCTCTGTGAAACCGGCGAGCACGCGCGGCCCAGCCTCGATGAGCACGACGCGGGCCTGCCGCGTGTCGATGTGACGGAAATCCCGCGGCAGCGTCACGCGCGCCAGCTCCGCGATTGTGCCGGCCATCTCGACGCCTGTCGGGCCAGCGCCGATGATGACGAAAGTGAGCAGCGCCGATCGCCGCTGCGGATCCGTCTCTCGCTCCGCCTTCTCGAAGGCGACCAGAATGCGGCGCCGGATGGTGGTGGCATCCTCGAGAGTCTTGAGACCCGGCGCGAACGGCTCCCAATCATCGTGGCCGAAGTAGGCATGGCGGGCGCCCGTCGCCAGCACCAGCGTGTCGTAGGTGATTGTCGATCCGTCATCGAGCACGACGCGGCGCTTCTCCTTGTCGATCCCTTCGACCGACGCGAGCAGCGTCGTCACCTCAGGCCGCTTGCGCAGCAGGTGACGGATGGGCCAAGCGATCTCGGAAGTCGCCAGCGATGCAGTTGCGACCTGGTACAGCAGCGGCTGGAAGAGATGATGGTTACGTCGGTCGATGATAGTGATGCGAACAGGCGCGCCGGCCAAATGATGCACGGTCTCCAGTCCGCCAAATCCAGCGCCCACCACGACGACGTGATGGCGGTCGGGCGAAGCATTCGCGGGCATCGGTCCTTTCCTTCATCTCGAAGCGGATCACACCCGTTTATAGAATATTTGTGACGCGCCACCGCGATTGCAAGCGTTTAAGCCGAGCCACGCAACTTATCTCATCACCACAAGTTCACAGCATCGTGCGTCGACACGCGCGCCAAGTCTGCTCAGTTTATTCTCCATGCGCGCGACCCACCGCTACGGCACAAGTCCCCGTGTTGGAGATATGTCACGTCGAGCCCGACGGGCGAACCTCGGGTCGCGAGATGCCGTCATGCACGACCACCCCAACAATCGGATGCAGCTATGGTCACTCTCAAAGTGAATGGAACGACGCACAGCGTCGATATCGATGACGACACACCTCTCCTGTGGGCCATCCGTGACAACATCGGACTGACAGGCACCAAGTTCGGCTGCGGTGTTGCACAGTGTGGCGCCTGCACGGTCTTTATCGACGGTAATTCCGTCCGCTCCTGTGTGACGCCGGTATCGGCGGTCGGCGATAGCGACGTTACCACAATCGAAGGGCTCGCCGGCAAGGAGGCCGAGGCCGTTCAGGCCGCCTGGATCGCACGCGACGTGCCGCAATGTGGATACTGTCAGTCGGGGCAGGTGATGAGCGCCATCGCGCTCCTGAAGGAAAACAAGAAGCCGACCGATCGCGACATCGACCTCGCGATGAATGGCAACATCTGTCGCTGTGCGACCTACGTGCGCATCCGTGCCGCGATCCACGACTCAGCCCGGGCTCTGGAGGGCTGACCATGACCCAGCACGATATGAACCTCTCGCGCCGCACGCTGCTGAGGGGCGCCGGTGCTCTCGTTATCGGCCTGCACCTGCCGCTTCCCGCTCGCGCCCAATCCGGAGCCGGCGCGGCATACCGGCCCGGCGGCAATGCTACGTTCGCTCCGAACGCCTTCGTGCGCATCGCGCCGGACAGCACGGTCACCGTGCTCATCAAGCACATCGAGTTTGGCCAGGGGCCGTTCACGGGTCTCGCCACGCTCGTCGCCGAGGAATTGGACGCCGACTGGAACCAGATGCGCAGCGAGCACGCCCCCGCCGACGTCAAGCTCTACGCCAATCTTGCCTTCGGCGTGCAGGGCACCGGCGGTTCGACGGCGATCGCGAACAGTTGGGAGCAGATGCGCAAGGCCGGCGCCGCGGCGCGCGCCATGCTCGTTCAGGCGGCGGCCACGGCATGGAAGGTCCCGGCTTCGCAGATCAAGGTCGAGGCGGGCGTGATCAGTCATGCTTCCGGCAGAAAGGGCTCCTTCGGAGAATTCGCCGAAGCTGCATCGAAGCTCGCCGTGCCGGAGAACCCGCCGCTCAAGCCGGCCTCTGCCTACAGGCTGATCGGCAAGGAAGGCGCGGTGAAACGCCTCGACAGCGCCGACAAAGCGACCGGCAAGGCGCAGTTCACGATCGATATCTCCGCGCCGAACATGCTGACCGTGGTCGTCGCCCGTCCGACGCGCTTTGGCGGCAAGGTCGCGAGCTTCGACGCTGCCGAGACGCTCAAGGTCAAGGGCGTGGTCGACGTCAAAGCGATCGGCTCGGGTGTGGCTGTCTATGCCAATGGCATGTGGCCGGCGCTGAAGGGTCGTGAAGCGCTGAAGGTGACCTGGGACGACAGCGCTGCCGAAATGCGCGGCAGCCGCGAGCTCGTTGCCGAGTATCGCAAGCTCGCACGCGAGCAGGGACGCGTTGCCGGTTTGCGTGGTGACGCCGAGGCTGTGCTCGCCAAGGCCGATCGCGTGATCGAGGCGGAGTTCGTCTTCCCCTATCTCGCGCACGCGCCCATGGAGCCGCTCGACGGCTTCCTGCAATGGGATGGCAAGGAGGCGCTGGCGCGCTTTGGCAGCCAGTTCCAGACGACCGAGCACCAGACCATTGCCACCATCCTCGAGTTGCCGCCGGAAAAAGTACAGCTGGAGACGATGCTCGCTGGTGGCAGCTTCGGCCGGCGTGCGCAGGTGAGCCAGCATCTCGCGGCCGAGCTCGCCATGGCGGCGAAGGCGATCGGTCCGAATCGTCCCGTCAAAGTCGTGTGGACACGCGAGGACGATCTCACTGGCGGGTACTACCGACCGCTCTTTCTCCATCGCCTGCGTGGCGCGGTGAAGGATGGCAAGATTATCGCCTGGTCCAACACTATCGTGGGTCAGTCCTTCTTTCTCGGCACGCCCTTCGAGTCGATGGTGGTGAAGGACGGGCTCGATGCAACGGCGGTCGAGGGAGCGAACAACATCTTCTATGAGGTGCCCGACTTCCGCTGCGAGGTGCACAATCCAAAGGTGGGGGTGCCGACCCTTTGGTGGCGTTCCGTTGGTCACACGCACACAGGCTACGCCGTTGAATGCTTTGTCGATGAGCTTCTTCAGGCCGCGGGGCAGGATCCGCTCCAAGGCCGTCTCGCTCTGATGGGCGACAAGCACCCGCGTGCCGCTACCGTGCTCCGTGCCGTCGGTGAAATGGCGAACTGGAAGGGGCCGGGGCCGATCGAAGGCCGCGCACGCGGCGTCGCGGTGGTCGAGAGCTTCAGCTCATTCGTCGCGCAGATCGCGGAGGTTTCGCTCGGGTCCGGCGGCGAGCCCAAGGTGCACAAGGTCTGGTGCGCGATCGATTGCGGTGTGGCAGTCAATCCGGACGTCATTCGCGCACAGATCGAAGGCGGCATCGGTTTCGGTCTCGGCCATATTCTCTACGGCGAGATCACGCTCGATCAGGGCCGGCCGGTCCAGACCAACTTCGATAGCTATCGCTCGCTGCGCATCCACGAAATGCCGGAGGTCGCGGTCCGGATCATCGCCTCGACCGCGTCGCCAACCGGGGTTGGTGAGCCCGGCGTACCGCCCATCGGTCCCGCGGTCGCCAATGCATTGGCAGCGCTCGGCCATGGACGTCCGCGCCAGTTGCCCATGAAGGGAGGGACGGTCTGATGCAGAAGGCCATCCTCCTCACCGTGGCCGCCGGCATCGCGATCGGGCTGGCGGGCACGGCCCTGACCTTCGCGCAGACAGCGCCTCGCTCGCCGTCCGATAGTTCCTTGCGGCCGGCCGCGAGCTTCAGCAACATTGCCAACGAGCGCGATCGTTCGGTTGCGCTCTTCACGGAGATGGCGAAGGTTCTGCAGCATCCGCGCTGCATGAATTGCCATCCAGCGACTGAGCGTCCGCGCCAAGGCGATGCCCGACGTCTGCACGAGCCTCTGGTCGTGCGCGGCAAGGACGGCCATGGTGCGCCGGGCATGAATTGTACGACGTGCCACGGCAAGCAGAACTACGATCCCGCGCGCATACCAGGCGATGGTCACTGGGCGCTTGCGCCGGCATCGATGGCTTGGGAGGGCAAGACGGTCGGCCAGATCTGCGAGCAGCTCAAGGATCCGAACCGCAATGGCAGCCGCGATGTTCCCGGCCTGATCAAGCACGTTACCACGGACTCGCTCGTGCTCTGGGGCTGGAACCCCGGCGTGGGGCGCGAGCCCGCACCGGGCACCCCGGCCGAGTTCGGTGCGCTCATGCAATCATGGGCTGACACAGGCGCAGCCTGTCCGGCGTCGTAATCGGCAATCGGGCGATCTTGTCCGCGACGTCGGCAAGCCTTTCGGGAGGCAGCGCTTGTCGCTTGACGCCGAGGGCGCGAGCGGCTGAGGCTGCACGCGCCCCGTCATCGTGGCGGGGGAGAGGCGCGCATGTCCATAAGCACATCACGGTCCGCTGAGTTTCCTCGCCTCAGCCTCATTCTCGGAGGTGCGCGCTCTGGAAAGAGCGGATACGCGGAGACGCTGGTCAGCTCGTTGCCGCCGCCGTGGATCTATGTAGCGACAGCTGAAGCGCTGGATCACGAAATGCGCGAACGCATCGAACACCATCGCAATCGCCGGGATCAGAGATGGAAGACCGTCGATGCGCCTCGCGACCTGCCCGAGACGATCCAGCGGCTCGCGGACGAGCATCAGCCGATGATGATTGACTGCCTGACACTGTGGCTCAGCAATTGCCTGCTCGCCAGCCTCGACCTCCAGGAAGCGAACGATCGGCTCATCACCGCTTTGGAGAGGGCACCCGGCCCCGTCGTTCTGGTTTCAAATGAGGTCGGGTGGGGCATTGTGCCCGACACGCCGCTTGGGCGGCGATTTCGAGATGAGCAAGGGCGGCTCAATCAGCGCGTCGCCAACATTGCCGATCGCGTCGTGATGATGGTCGCTGGCCTGCCCCTGACGGTGAAGTAGCAGCGTGTCATGGCGTGGCTATCGCCAACGCAATTGCGAGCAGCAGCAGCGTTTCGGTCACCTCGACGCTGGCGCCGAGACAATCGCCGGTAATGCCACCGAGTCGAACTCTCCAATAGACGGCGATTGCCGGAACAATGACGAGCGCCGCGAGCAGGATCGGAGCCAGCCAGAGACTGAGTGCCGCCAGCACGATCCCCTGCGCGATCGTTCCGGGCTGGCTGATCTGCCACGAGAAGCGCTCTCCCGATCCGCTTGCCAGAGGCGGAACGGCGAGGCTCCACACGAGCGTGCCCCAACGCGCCCATGCCGGCACGAGCATCAGCGCAAATAATCCCGGCACGGCTGAGATCTCGGCCAGGAGCACCAGCTTCGCAATAAGCTGCAGCGCGATCGCCATGGCGCCGAAGGCGCCGACATGCGGATCGCGCAAGACCTCGAGGAAGCGCTCCGGCGTGCGATGCGCGGCGCCGAGCGCGTCCGCCACATCTCCGAGACCATCGATGTGCAGACCACCCGTGACCCAAACCCACGCCACGAGACCGGCAAGCGCGCCGATCCACGGCGATCCCTGTCCTCCTGCCCAAGCGGCCGCAGCGACGATCACTCCGACAATCACGCCGATCAGCGGAAACCAGACGGCCGAGCGAGAAAGATCCTCTGGATTGAACTCGGCAAAGCGCGGCGCCGGCAGGCGGGTGAGGAACTGCAAGGCATGACCGAAGGAGCGCAACGTCATGGCTGCGCTATCCCGATGATCTCACCCCACAAGTGGAGATCGTCCTGGCGCTCCACTCTCACCGTTACGCGCGTGCCGTAGTCGATCCGGAATGCCCAGGTGCGTTCGAATGGGATATCGCAAGCCGCGGAGAGAACGGCCCGCATCGGGCCTGCGTGTGTCGCGACGAGGACGGAGCCCTGCACCGGGGCATTCACCAGTCTGTGGAGCGCGCGCTTCACGCGTGCTCGGAACTCCGGCCAGTTTTCACCTTGCGGCGGGCCTGGAGCCTCGGCACTACGATAGAAAGCATCGAGTTGCGCTGCGATGATCGAGTCTGCCCGCAGCTCGGAAAAAGGGCGCCCGTCCCAATCACCGAAATCCATTTCCGCCCAATCGGCATCGACTCGCAATGGCAGATGGCGCAGGCGCGCGAGCTTCTCCGCCGGTTCGCGGGCGCGGCGCAATGGCGAAGTGACCACCGTCGTCCAGATACCGCCCGCAGTCTGCTGCTCGAATTGCCGCCAGCCGCTTTCGGACAATGCAATGTCGGTGCGTCCCAGCAGCAAGCCTCGGATCTCCGTCTCGCCATGGCGGATGAGATCGATCAGCGGCATCACTCGGCTTCCGATACGCGGGCTTCGGCGAAGGTCGCCATCTGCGCATGCAGAGCACAGGCGAGCCGGACGATGGGCAGGGCGAGCGCGGCGCCCGATCCCTCGCCCAGGCGCAGCTTCAAGTCGAGAAGAGGCTCGGCGCCAAGCGCCTCCAGCACCAGCCTGTGCCCGTGCTCGGACGAGCGGTGCGAATAGATGAGCCAATCCGAGCAGGAGGCATTCAGGCGGATGGCTAGAAGAGCGGCGACCGTCACGATGAAGCCATCAATGAGAATGGGCACTCTCGCCTGCGCGGCGCCGATGATCGCGCCGGTCAACGCCGCGATCTCCAGACCGCCGACATGGGTCAGGACCTTGAGGGGGCGGTCGTCTCGGTGCGTCAGCTCGTGCAGTTTCAAAGCGGTGGCAATGACATTGGACTTGTGCTTGATGCCGCCGTCGTCGAGGCCGGTTCCGGCACCGGCGAGATCGGTCGGCTGTCTTGCCAGAAGCGCGGCGGCGATGGCGGCCGCCGATGTGGTATTCCCGATCCCCATCTCGCCCAGGATGAGCAGATCAGCTCGTTGCTCCGCCGCTCGCAGCGCCGCGCGACGGCCGACCGCGAGGGCGTACTGTGCCTCACTCATCGTCATTGCTGGTTCGCGCGAGAAGTCCCGCGTGCCGCGGCATGGCTTGTCGGCTATGACGCCGGCGATCTCGGTGGCTGCCAGCGTTCCTGCATCAATCACTTCGAGCGGTGCGCCAAGTTCCCGGGCGAGCACGGATATGGCAGCGCCACCACGAGCGAAGTTGTCGAGCATCTGAACGGTGACGGCCGACGGATAGGCGGACACACCTTGTGCGGTGATACCGTGGTCGCCAGCGAACAGGACGATCCGGACATTGTCGGCGCGCGGTCGATCGGTCTGTTGAAGCGCGGCGAGGCGAACGGCCAGGTGCTCGAGTACCCCAAGCGCTCCTTTCGGCTTTGTCAGGGCATTCTGGCGGGCTTCGGCCGAAGCGCCGTGGGCCGCGGACGGAGGCGGGCAAGGCGTCACGAACCACTCGTCGTCAGTCACGTGAGCCTCTTACTGGAAGTAGAACGGCATGGTGAACCGAAGCTGGCTTGATGCGATCCCCGAGGGTGGCGACGGGAACGGTGCGGCGTTGCGCAGGGCAGACAGCACCGTGCGATCGAGCAGCTGATCGCCCGACGAGCGCGAAATGCTGGCGAAGGCCAGCCCCCCGGAGCGCGATACGCCAAAGGTGACGACAACTGTTCCGCGCATTCCTGGCCCCGACGGCCTGCGCGACGCAACCCGTGCTCGCACGAGCGCGGTATAATTGATTGTCGAGCCTTCACTGGCGGAGACACGGCCGCTGGATGCCGCTGACCCTTTGACGGCTCGGGACGGCGCACCACCCTTTTTCTCCGGCTCCTTTTGTGTTTTGCGCGGTTGAGGCGGCGTTATGCGCTGCGCCCTCTCAGTGGGCTGCGGCGATGGCGGTGCTAAGGGAGGCGATGTTTCCTCGGGCTCTATGACGGTAGCGGCCTGGTTGAAGGCCGGCTCGGCTGGCTCTTGTGCCTCGTCGCGTGCGTCCATCGGAGTTTCGCCACCACGGGGAGCTTCGTCAGGCATCTCCGCAGCTTGATGAGGCGATGGGATTTGCTCTGCCACTTGCTCGGTAACCTCTGGCCGCTCCGAAGATGCCGCTGCAGCCACATCCTCAGCAGCACCGGGATCGGACTGGACGGAGCTGGCGGCGGCTGAAGCGTCGGGCGATGGAGATATGAGAGCGGCTTCGAGCACGCTGCTGGGCACAATCTCGACGGAAATGGCCTCGGTCGGCGCAGTGCTGGCACCGGGCTGGGGCTCGATCAGCAAGAGAACGGCGGCAAGCACGCTGCCATGAAGCAAGAGCGACCACACCAAACTTGCACCGATCGCGAGCGCGCGAAGAACCCTGCGATCGGCATCAGGTGCCGCCGCCACGCTCAAGCGTAACTGGTGGTGAGCCGCCGCTTTCAAGTCCGCGTCGTCCGGAATGTAGGTTCCTCCTCGGCGTCAGCTTTCCGAGATCACGCCTCTCCCTCAAGAGGCCGGTCGCCCAGTAGTGCGTCGATCCGCGTGTATCGCAGATCGACGCAAGCCTCGCCATCAGTTCGATGGCAGGGCGAATTGAAGGCCGCCGTAGACCGAGAGGCCGGGCGTGCCGTAGCCAGACACCGTCTGGTATTTCTCATCCAGAAGATTCTCGGCGCGAACATAGGCTTTCAAACCCGGGCTGAATTCGTAGGCGATCTTGGCGTTGACCAGCCAGTAGTCGTCGAGCGCGGTGCCGCTGTCGAGCGTGTCGGCCACGTATCTGACGACGACATTGGCTTCGACTTTGTCCAGCGGCTTGAGGTCGAGACCTACGGCAAGACTGTGCCGCGGCACGCGCGCAAGACGGTCCCCGTTGGACTGCTCGGTATCGGTGTACGTGTAGCCGGCCGTCACCGTGATGCCGGCAGAAATCTGCGCTGCGGCCGAAAGCTCGACGCCCTTGCGATGCGTGATACCGGAGGCATTGTAGAGGCAGATAACGCCGGGGAGGCCGCAGTCAAAATCGTATGTGATCAGGTTCAGTGTATCGATCTCGAAGTAGGTGGCGCCAAATTTGAGCCTGCCGCTCATAAAGCCCTGCTCGATCCCGACGTCCCAACTCTCGCTTTCTTCGGGCAGGAGGTTGGGATTGCCGTATGTCGGCGCAAAACTATAGGAGCCGTACAACTCGTCGAGGCTCGGCGCGCGGAAGCCGGTGCCATAGCTGCCGCGGAATTTCGTCTCGGTGCCGGGTACGAGATAGGCGCCAGTAAAGCGATGGGTGTTGAAGTTGCCGAAAGCACTGTGCTCATCGACGCGGCCGGCGGCGGTGAGAACGAGGCCTGCAATCGGCTCGAGCATGAGCTGGGCATAGGCACCGCTGACGTCAGCAGTGTTTCGGCCCGCTGTGTTGTTGGTCTTTGCGCCCGTCTCTTCCCAATCCGCGCCTGCCAGCAGTGAGAGCACCTCATTGAAGCGCAGCACGCCCTTGTACTCGCCTTTGACACGATCGCCTTCGAACCATCCAGTCGAGAAGCCGCCGGCAAATGTGTCCCTTTCGATGCGCATGCCTTGAATGGCCAGCGTGTTGGTGAGAGCGCCATCTAGAAGTTTGAACTCGGTGCCGACGCGTCCGGCGTGCTGGGTCACTCGACCGTAGTCATCTGCATCCGCAGGTGAGAAGGGAAAGACGGAGAGGAAGCCGTCGTACTCGAATCGCGCACGCATGGAGCGGGCAGCGAAGAAGATCTTGGCGCTGGGCGAGAGGTAATATTCGCCGCGGCCGGAGAATGTCAGGTTCTTATAGCCGTCGTCCTCGCGACCAGCGGCGGCTGCGGAGAAACCGTCCGTGGTCACGCCCTGGATGCTTAGCGATATGTTGCTGCCATCGGCAGCCAGATAGCCGGCCGTATAGGCGCCGCGCCACGTGTTATAGGCGCCGTACTCCGCGCCGCCGCTCTGCGAGAAGCCGAGCTTCCGTGCGGCCTTCGTCTCGATCGTGATGACGCCGCCGACGGCATCACCGCCATAGAGTCCGCTCTGCGAACCCTTCAGCACTTCGATGCGCGCGACATCGCCCACAAGAAGATGCTCGAAGTGAGCGGAGGTCACCGTGCTCGAGGGATCGCTGACGTCGATGCCGTCGACCAGAACTTTGACGTATCCGCCTGTCGTGCCGCGCAAACTGATCGTGGACGTCCCACCCGGACCTCCGGCCTGTGAGAAACTCACGCCCGGCAGAGTCTCGAGGTAGTCCTTCACGTAGGTCTGCGCGCGCGCCTCGAGTTCCTTCTCGGTGATCACCTCGACGGAGGAACCGACTTTGGCCGCATCCGTCGGCGTACGGTTGGCCGAGTAGATCACGATGCCTTCGAGCGGGATCGCGTCCTGCGCGCGCGCCGACGAGGTCATTGCAGCCGAGAACGCACAGGCAGCGGTGAGCGCAGTACACGATATGAGCGATGCGCTTCTGAAACTGCGAAAACGAACGCGAATAGTCATAAGACCCCGTCACGATTGATGGACGGGAGCCCAGCAGGTGCGGCCCAAGGTGCACTGACAGAAATGCTGAGGGCGCGAGGCAGGTGCGATAACGATCACACCTCGTGCGCAACCCGCATCGACGAGCGAAAATGTCTCAATCTGTCAGAGTGTCGTGAATACCCCGGGCATTTCTGACGTAGCTCCCAATCGGTTGCACATCAGTCGCCACTACGGGAAACCGTTCCACCGAGCGGCCCGCACGGGGGATGGGCGACTCGTGCCGGTCGGTCTCCTGGCTTGCGGCTCGGGCGTCTCTCTCCAGCCTTCCCGACTGCGCTTGCGCGCCGTCAGTGGCATGTTTGGAGAGGACTCGCCGCTTACAGTTGCGGGCGCAGCCACGGAATCGACGCCTTCGGCATTCGAGCCTCTGCGTCTCACCGTGTTCCCAAGGTGCCACCGGCATTGCTGCATCTGGCACCACCGTCACGGCCACTAGTTCGCCTCAATCGGTGATAGCTGTCAATTGCAAAGGGAAAGGGAGCCAGCAATGGGATGGAATGGTACTAATTTACAACAAGCTCAACTTTAGCGGGCTGAGGATCGACCCAAGCCGGCATCAAGATCATCCAAAACTCTTCGATCGGTTCAAGTACCAAAGCACTGCCAGGACGAGCAGCGAACCGACAATAGCGGAGACGATGTCGCGCAGAGATATGGAGTATCGGTCGAGCGCCTCGAACAAACCGAGAGCTCGGAAAAGAAATCCACCGGTAAGCGCGCCTAGAAGCCCGAGACCGAGATTGTTCATAGTGCCGAAGCCGTGCCGATCGCCTTTGATCAGAAATCCGGCCAATGTGCCGCCGATCAAGCCGATCACGATCCAGACTATGACCTGTCCCACTGATGCCATGCGGTCCTCGCGGCGAAATGATTACTTGCACAAACAAGAACTTCCGGCCGGTTGTGCTGAGCCGATCTGGTTGAAATGAGGCTGGGGGCCGAGCATGGATCATGCGATCCCTCTCGGTACACCAGCCTCAGGCGCGCCACGGAAGAGAACCCCTGAGACGCCACTTGCCTTGGCTTATGGCTTCGCAACGGGACTGTCGATCGGGCTCTCCCACAGCGGCAGGGCCTGTCGGAAGTCGTCATTGCAGCATTCTCCCGGCATGGCTTGCTGGACAACCGGTTCGTTTGCCGCAAGTCGCATCGACTTCGGTGCATCCGCGCCTGGACCGAGGAGCCGATCCGAGTGCGCCGAGGCCGCGACCAGCGCTGCTGCAATGAGTGCTGAACTGAGAATCTTCATAGCTCGTCCTCCGGAAGTCGGACTTTGACGTATCGCTCAGCGGCGGAGGGGTACTGCCATAGGGGCTGTCATGGGCCTCGGACCCCTCGTTGCTGTGCCGACTGGTGACGACTCTCCTGCCGGCGCGGCCTCGGAGCCATCAGGGCGCACCCTTAAATGAGCCCAGGTGCGCCCCTATACGCCTTGCAGGTGCGCTATCGAGGCGGCAGAGCGACGAGCCACTGCCGCCCCTTCGGAGGGATCAGAAAGGCATCTTGAAGCGCAATGGCGTGCTTCCCCGGATAAGTCGGATCTCCGGCGCTTCCGAGCCGCCAGCGCTGAGGTCGAAGAGATCCCCGGGCGTGCGAAGGTTTCGGCCGGCAACATGCGTGATGATGTCATCGGGCAGGAAGCCCGCGAACTCCGCCGCCGAGTGTGGCTTTGCCTCGAGGACGACAACGCCGGAAACCTCGCCAAATCTCGGGTTTTGCGGGCCGAGGTCCGTCACCACGAGGCCCCGCAGGCGACTAACCGCTGCCGGCGCCTCAAACCTTTGCGGCTTATCCGACAGTGGTCCGAACTTCACTTCCGTCGTGTGGACCGCGTCACCTCGATGATACTTCAACATGAGGCTGTCGCCGACGCCATGGATCCCAAGTACGGCCTCCAAGTTGCGCGCGGAGATGATGGGCACCATGTGCATTGGATCGCCAATCCCTAGGAAACGCTCGGGCTTGGAGATGCCTACCTCGACGATGGCGTCGCCGACTTTCAATCCAGCCTTCTCCGCCGGAGAACCGGCAGCAACGGTCGTCAGTACCGCTCCTTGAGATACATCGAGCTTGAGCTCTCCCATAATTCTGGGTGTAACCGACGTGCTCGAAACGCCGATCTCGCCGCGCAGCACGCGACCATTCTTCATGATCTGGTCGCCGATCTTCATGGCGAGGCCGACAGGTTGTGCGAATGCCAGTCCGACACTGCCGCCGCTCGGGCTCTTGATTGCGGTATTGATGCCGATAAGCTCGCCTTCCGTGTTCAGCAATGCCCCACCAGAGTTACCGGGGTTTATGGAGGCATCGTGCTGGATGTAGCCCTCGTAGTTCCGATAGTGGACCGAGGAGCGGAACAGATTGCTGATCATGCCCAGTGTCGCTGTGGACTCCAATCCGAGAGGCGATCCGATGGCCAGGACGAGATCGCCGACCTCGAGCGGCTTGCGGCCGCCGAGGCGGATTGGGATGAGCCCTGGTGCTTCCAGTGTGAGCAGGGCGATGTCCGTGGGTGCGTCGCGGCCGATGAGTTTGGCTTCGTAGGCACGGCCATCATTCATCTTGATTCCAATGCGCTCGGCTCCTTCGATCACATGAAAATTCGTTACGATGTAGCCCGTATTTCCCTTCACGCCGACGATCACGCCGGAGCCGATCGATCCGACGGTGCGTGTTTTTCCCTTCTGCGGCGTCGCTCCTTCGACGAACGCGGCGGGATGATTGAAGAAAGCATTCGGTTCTTCGATATGCTCTTCGCCCTTCACCTGGATACCGACGACGCTCGGCATCGCGCGTTTGATCGCGTCGCTGAACGTGAGGCGCGGCGCCTTCGGTTCCTGCGCCGAACTGCCGGAGGCAATCGGCATCGTCGCGAGCGCCGCGAGCAAAGCTGCCGTGCAGTGCAGAGGTTTCAGTGCGGGCATGCGCGCGCTCCATCGAATGATTGATGCCGGCGATCGTGCGATCTCCGGTGCGATTGACTTGAGCTGCAGTGAAGCCATGAGGCGACAACGACGGCCCGGCATTGCAAGCCGCGCCGCCGCTGCACCCGCCCATGGGAAGGCATCGGGTGTTCTACTTAGGGGCACTCACGATGTCCGGCGCCTTGGCTCCGGTCGCGGCCAGCTCCTCGAAGAAGCGCCTCGAATCGAAGCCTGCCGGTGTCGATGCGCCCCGTGCTTGCAGTTCGTCGAAGAATTTCTCGGGAGAGAACTGGTTCTGAGCGCTCGCCCCGGTGGCCCGCATTTCCTCGAAGAATTTATCGGGATCGAGTGTGCCGGTGCTGACACCACGGCTGCTCATCTCATTGAAGAATTTCTTGTTGTCGAACCCCTGCGCCATGGCCGACTGGCCGAGAACGGTGATGCTGAGAACACCGGCAGCGATGACACTCGTAAGTTTCGTAATCATGTCGTACTCCATCCACATAGGATCATGGGCGATCCACGCGTGATGACTGTGAGCCGCGTTGGCTGAGATGCCCATCGGGAACAACCCGTGTTTGGGCTCAGGCATTTCCCGGAGAGCACGACTACGCGCCGGCGAACAGCAGGAACGCGAGCGTTACGAGCGCGACATGGCTACCCATAAATATCAAACCGTACTTCAATAGCGCGATTGCCATGGATTGACCTGCTGAAGTCGCGAAACAAGAGCAAGACGATGCTCGGATGCGAGCATCGTCTTGCCGGCTTGGCTATTGCTTGGGTGCAGGAATGTTCTCGAACTGCGGTGCGCTCTGCAGCGTCTCTTTCGCGAGATCGATGACGAGCCTGCGCTCTCCTTCGCGCTGCTCGAAATTCAATGCATGGAAGGGTACGGCCACGACCTTGTCGCCGATGCCGAGATAGCGGCCGACACTGATGACAGCCGCCTGCGGCTTGCTGTCAGGCCCCATCAGGACGTCCCGGATCGTGCCGAGGGCGTCGCCGCGGGAACTGTAGATGACGCGGTTGACGTACTCGTTGCTCGACGCGCCGATCGACGTCCAGTTTCCGTTGGGTCGCACGATGTAGACCACCGTGCCTTTTGCGGCCGATGGCAGCATCGAGCGTTCCTGCGGGGGGCTGGTGACGGAGGCGGTCTGGCTGACGCCGTCGTCGTCGCGCGGCAGGAGTGCCCACAATAGGCCGCCGAGCACCGCAACGGTGAGCGCCCAGTACGGCCAGGCCACACCCTTTTCAGCGGCTGGCTCCCGACGAGTCCTGGTCGTTGCGGCTGATGCGACACGGGGGAGATCGGTCCGGGTAGAGGGCCGGATGGCGGCTCCGTCTACGAGGCCGCTCTTTCGGAGAAAGCCGACGAGGCCCGCCGGAATGGCATCGGTGATGTTCTCCTTCTGCTCGCTGAGCATTCGTGCGAGGCCGTCGGCATCCAGGCCGCGCGCGTTCTGTACACGCCTGAGACCACCCAGAACGAGCGGCGTAACGAGGCCCAGAATGGTCTGTACGGCGTTCGTGCTCACGCCGAGCATGTTCGCAATGCCGGATGCAATGGTGCTGGGCGTGGAGCCGCCTATGAGAGTTGAGAGTATGCTATTGCCCGTCGCTGCCGATTGGGATGGGGCGATCAAGCTGCTCGCAAAACTCTGCAGATCGCCGGTTTGCTCTGATATCACGCTCATCAGTCGCCGTGCCCCGCCGGGCTGTGTAACGAGCTCTGCGAGACTGTTCAGGATCGTTGGGACGGCGGCGCTGACTGCCTCTCCGGCCATGGAGCGATCCAACCCCGATGCGGTGGCGAGCTTGCCGATGATGTCCGGCGTCAAATATTCCGAGATCGTTGCCACTATGTTGTCCGCCATGGAGTCGTCCCCTGAATTCGTGCCAATCTGCGATTGGGCTGTGAGGTGAGCTGTTGATCGCTTGCGGATTGGTGTGTGCACTGCGTCAACAATGGACGATCACACGTGCACGGAGGGGCGTGATATCGGGACGAGTGCCCAAATCCCGCCTTGGTAACCCTGACGAGATCTCACGGCCTAAGGGGCGGAGGTGGACGCGACGTTCAACTCCGACGCCCGTCTGGGCCGCGCGGCGTCAGTCACTGCGCGGAGCACGAGAGCGCTAAATCTGGTGATGACGCTCTCGTACGTGCGTCGGACGACGTGATAGCTGCGGGCCGGCGCTCTCTATTCGCTTGGCGTGGATTGAGATTGTATCTTCGCGCCGGCGATCCGACGCAGCAGACGTATCGATGCTATTCTTGTTTGCGGGTGCGGTCAGCGACTTGAACTGAATGGGAAGCGAGGCGTGCACGATCGTGCCGCTTGATCGGCTGCGTACCACAAGACGCCCCCCTAGCTGCTGCGCTCGGGCGGTCATTCCCGGAATACCAACGCCGGAAGGAAGAATCGAGTTCTCCTGGTCATGCTCACGCGGCAGGTATCGCAAGCCGACGCCATCGTCTGAAATCAGCAAATGTATCCAGCCGCCCCGGCGCTGCAGCTTGACCGTAATCTGGCTCGCGGATGCGTGTCGGTGCACGTTGGCCAGAGATTCCTGCATGATACGCAACAGAGAGTGTTGCAGATCTTGTGCAAACCCATCGAGCTCACTTGTTGCTCGTAGCGTGACGTGCAAGCCGGTGCGCTGACTGAAACCTTGGATGTACTTTGCCAACGCCTCGCGCAATTCACCGTGAACCAGTTCCTGAGGATACAGCAGGTAGGTGAAGGTCCTCATCTCGTTCATCGCCGACACAAGCGAGTCCTGAATATCCTTGAAGACGGGCGCACTTGGTTCGGCAGAATAGCGGCTGCCACGCAGAGCCATGAGATTGAGATTTATCGCCGCCAGATGCTGCGCTGTGGAATCGTGAAGTTCCTGGGCAATGCGCTGCCGCTCTTCATCCTGGATGGCCAGGATGCGCTGCGAAAGTTCCCGGGCTTCCTTCTGAGCGGCCCTGTAGGGCGTAAGATCGCGGAAGATGCCGCTGATGCTGGTGGTATTGCCTTTGTCATCCAAAGTGCTGTGGCCGCGCGCTTGAATTGAGCAGACTTTGCCGTCGGGTCGAACGGCACGAAACTCGAGCAAGTTGTCCGTGTGAGGTCCGTATGTGGCCGCGCGGATGGCCGCGGCAGCAATACTCCGATCTTCAGGGTGCACGCGGCGCAGAAGTGTATCCGGCGTCAGTTGGCAATCGCGCGGCAATCCAAATATGGCGCGGCAATGCTCGGAGGCCCAGAGCTCACCCGTCCGGGTATCGTACTGCCACAAGCCTATACCACTTGAGGCTGCGGCAAAATTCAAGCGCTCGTCGCTTTCCCTCAGGTGAGTTTCCGCCCTGATGCGCCTGCGAACCTGGGCAAGCAATATCGCCAGTGCGAGCGTCACGATGCCGAACGCAGCCAGTGTCGCGGTCGTCTCTTTCTGATGTGTCTCCCAGACGGCGGGCTTGTCGAACAGCACCGTTGCATCTGACGGCAGTCGATTTCGAGGCAGGTTCCAACGCTCGAGCTGCCGGGCATCTACAAGGATGCTGTGAGCGGAGCGCAAGCGTATCGCGTTGCCGATCGCAACGGTTCCCGCCAGCACTTGAATAGCGAGATCGGCAGTGGCAAAGCCAACTCTCTCAAATGTATCCATGTGGCCACCGACGATGCCGCTCCCAAGCATCGTGTCGAACATGGCATACGTCGGTGCAGACGCCGCTTTGGCGACCTCCTCGGCGATGTCACGAGGCACTGACTGCCGGCCATTCCGATCCATAAAGTAGGTCAGCACTAGAATGATCGTATCACGAGGCACGCTCGAGACGACTTTCAAGAGTTCGTCGCGTGGCAAGCCGCTGAGATATTCAATGCTTAAGCGAGAATCGAACGCTTTGAGCGCATTCTGCGCTTCCGCCTCGAAGCGCCGATCCAACTCCGACGCCCCCGCAATCACGATCAGCCTCCGGGCTGTCGGCTGGAGCCGTGAAGCGAGGGCCGCAGTCTTGCCCACGTCATAGTCGCTTACGATGCCGAAGACATTCGAAGTGGGCGCCAGTGCTGTGACGGAGTCGAGGTTGGCACAGCAGAATACGATCGGCGTGCGGGGGCCGAAGGCGTACCGATGGCGGAGGACGAAGCCGAGCGCATCGGTGCCTAACGTCATGATAAGTAACAGCCCCACTGTGGCATACTTCGCCGCGAGATAGTCCGCAGTCAGGAGCCGTTGATGGGCCTCCTGATATCGCGTGAGCTCCAAATACTCGGTATGGATATCGAGATTTCCGCCATACCGTTCGGCGAGACGAGACCTGATGGCCGTACCAACCTCTATACTTGCCGGCAGTGTCTCGTTCTGTGGATGCAGGATAAGAATGCGCGTCTTTTCAGCTGGCGATGCCGCAAGAGGCGAAATCCATAGCCCAGCTAGCAGTGAGCTAAGTATGAACACGTATAGCATGGCCTGGACTCCCCTCAGGACCTGCCTCGTACATCTGCTGAGAACATTTGGCGCCCTCGCGGGTATTGAGATCGCCACGCCTCCTGGTTACTCCGTAAGGCGACAGCATATTCGTATGAGTGCGAATCGAAACTCCGCATAAACCCTGACAATCGGGTCGGTTATGGTTAAAAGGCGAGTTCGTTGATTATGATTAATGAACAGTTGACTTTTGTCTTCGGAATTCGCCTGCGCACCGGTATTTACCAATCAGCGATACGCGGAATTTGGAGATTGCGAGTGCGACCGATCATCAGGAGTGATCCGAATTGCATTGAGGTCCTCACTGATGTCGACAGCAGTATCGAAATGAACATTTGGATTTAAAATCGGGCTGCTGCTGAAGCGCTTCGGCAGGGCTACCTACCGGCTCGTGACGTCGCGTGCTGAGCTTCACCGCGAAGCATGGTGAGTGCAATTGGGGCACTGGATCTGATGACCGCGGGTTTTCACCGATTGCGGCTCGGCCGGCGCTTGATAAGTCGGTATCAGCACTCGGGGACGGCACGGTTGCGGCCGGCGCTCAATTGAGCTTCAGCCGCGGCTTCTAGCACAATCGAATCCGGAAAAACCGGAAGAGCATTAAGTAAAGATGCGGGCCGATGGCGAATAGCCGGAGTTTACACATTGCGTAAGCGATGTACGCTGACTTACAAGTAAGAATTATTTCCGCCTTCGACGCTGTGCGCCTCGATCAATAGAGATACGGGTGCGGGCGGAATGGAGCGAGCATGGTGCGCCTGTTGATCGCCGATGATCACGATGTTGTCCGCGCCGGATTGCGGAGAATTCTAGAATCACGGGCGGACTGGTCAGTTGTCGCCGAAGCAGCCGATGGGAGAAGGGCGATTGCTCAGGCGATCACTCATAAGCCAGATATTGCCATCGTCGACTATTCTCTGCCGCTGATAAACGGCGTGGAGGCCACTCGCCAGATACGAATGCGTGCACCAACCGTCGAAGTCCTCATTTTTACTATGCACGACAACGAGACCATATTGCAGGATCTATTGCAGGCTGGTGCACGCGGTTATCTGCTCAAGTCGGATGTCGAGCAGCACTTGTACTCGGCCGTCGAAGCTCTCGCGGTTGGGCGCTCATTCTTCACGGGCAGGGCTTCGGACCGCATACTGGATGCCTATCTGACAAAGTCCAAGGCCGATGGCGTGCTCACGAGCCGTGAGCGCGGCATCGTGCAGCTGATCGCCGAGGGGCATAGCAATAAGGCCATTGCGGGTGTGCTCAACATCAGCATCAAAACGGTCGAGACGCACCGATCGAATATCATGCATAAGCTCAATTTCGATTCAACCGCGGCCCTTGTGAGATACGCAATCCGCAACAAGCTCGTCGAGCCCTAGTGTGATGATCGAGAAATTCGCCAGATCAAGCGGCAGGTGTCGAGCGAATGTCTCGATCTGAATCACACTAGCGAGATTACGGTTCTAGTGTCCCTTTTTGATTCCGAAGTTCGCTCCGGACGCTAGCATCGAGGTCAAGCGAACTTCGGAATCGGGACACTAGCGTCGTCGAGATCGCTCAACGCGATTGCACGTCCGGAAAGGTGGCCTCCACAACTGTTGAGCCGCCGATACTGTAGATATTCAATCGGCCGCCGATCGTGTCAATTCGCTCGGCCATCGCCGCAGTGCCGAGGCCACTCACTGCTGACGACGGCGCCAAGCTTCTGAGCCAGGACAATACACTCGTTCTGCGTGGCGTGCTGGGCGCGGGATCCTCTATACGCAGCTTGAGCAATCCGTCGCCCGATGCTCCACCGCGCGACAGCGTCACTTGAGCGGTCCCGCTGATTGAATGTTTCTCGATGTTGGTCAATGCCTCTTCCACGATGCGAAAGGCGACGTTCTCCGCATCGGAAGTTAGCCGGCCGATGTCGGACGATAGCTGCAGAGCCACGGTAATCCCTGTCCGCTCGGAGTAGGTGTGAAGAAAACTCCGGAGCGCTGGCTCAAGCCCTCCGTCGACCAGCAGGGGTGGATACATGCCATAAGCAGCGTCACGCAGCGCCCCGATCGCCTGCAGCAGGTCCTCCTCTATAGCTGCGGCCTCCGACTTTGTTTCAGGCGGAAGTAACTTGAAGAGTTGACGGGCTCGGAGATATGTCGCCACCAGGTCCTGGCACACGCCTTCATGAAGATCGCCTGCCACCTTGCGCTGGTTCTGCTCATTCGACCGTAGGATCATTTGCGAAAGTGCACGACTTCGGCGCTCTTTGCGCTTGGCGCCATCAATGTGGGCGCCGAACAGGAGAACGGGAACTGCCAGACCGCTTAGGAAGATCTGCAGAGCCAGGACGTTGTCTTCCGCGGTGGAAGCAGAAAACGTAGTTGGTCCGCTCAGGTTGACCCATATGGAAGTAAGCGTGAGGACGAGAAGAGCCAGGGAAGCTCCACGAACGCCAAATCGTACGGTTCCCCAGAACACAAATAGCAATGGAAGGTAGAGGAGCGTGGGTAGCAAGCCCGTGTGGCCGGAGTAGAATGATGCCCGAGCTGCGATAGCGCAGGAGATCAATACGCCAATGGATATAGTAGCCTTCTCGACCCAGCGAAGGCGAGGCCGGATTATGTGAGTGTCTTCTCTGCCAGCAGAGATTAATGACAGGAAAAGAGGAGCGAGCGTGAGGTTGCCAAGCGCATTGGCCATGTACCACTGCATCCAGAACAGCCAGTAGTAAGCCTGCTGTTCACCGCCGTAGATTCGAACATAGGCACCGAAAAATGCAACGACGGCGGGACCAACGCCTGCGGCGATGACGACGAAGATGAGCGCCCGGCGGAAAGTGTTGAGCCAGGGCCCCCCACCAAGAACCCATTTGATTGCAGACGCATTGAGCAAGGCGACAGCGCAATTTGTCAGAAACGCGACGAGCAGCTGCGGCCAGTCCATGCCGACCTGCAGCTCAGCAAAGATGTGAGCAGGCAGCACCGCGAGCACGTATCTCCACCAGTCTTCGTATCGGGCGCCGAGAAGTGCACAGAACAGGATGATGTTCGGCGGCCAGAACGGAGCGAAGATCTGGTCGGAGAGCGTGCCGATGAGGAAGGCTGCTTCGGCGCCGAGGAAGTAGGCGATCGACGTCAGGAGCGGCCTGCGTACGGTGTCCGGGACAAGCTCCAGACTATAATACTGACTGAGAGCGATCGGTTGTCTCATTCAGTCCCCCCAAACCTGTAAACTGCGCGAACACCGCATTCTTAATGCTCCCATGCATTAGCGCAGCTGTTCGTTCCGACAGGAAATTCTATCCCACCATTCTCCCGCCGAAAATCCTCGAATCGGAATAGCAATCGATACAGTCAGTCCTCGCTATGTAATTTAGGCCACGCGAAAGGAAAGTTCAGCGGCCTATTCGACTAATTGCTGAGGCTAGGCATATGTTCCTATCTGGGTATTGCATTTTCCAGATCGCGGAATGCCATAAAACGTGCGCTCTAATCGGGGCTAGAGAGATCCGCGATAGAGCAGGAATGCCGGTAGTTCTGGATGCCTTTACGGCGCAAAGAACACGCTAGCCACCCAGGCGGATGCCGTGACTGTGGCGAGGCTTACGACCGACAGCAAGAGTGCGGCGAAAATCGCGTTGAGAATTTCGGTCACAATGGCTGGTTCCCCCGGTCCCATATTCATTCCCCCAATCACTGAGCGAGCAATGCTTAGCTCCAACTCGGAATCTGAAGTAGTCGGGGAAAATACCCATTTTTCGGCAGTGGCTACCCCGAGCGACGAAGCCTTGGGGAGACAACGCGGAGGCGGCCCTCCGTTGCACTGGAAGTGCGTGCACAGCGCTGGCTTTAGGGCAGACCACGACCGCCTTTCAGGTCAATCCCCGATAGTTGGTCACTTGCCATCGATGCGACGGTCTTCATGAGCCGCTGATGCAGTGCGCGTCGTCCATGATGCGCTGACGGGAGGTGCTCATGACGGTCATCGATGCACCCCGTTCTGTCCCGCCCGGGTCTGCTACTGCGCATCCTCCAGAGATGATCTGGATTCCCGGCGGCACGTTCCGCATGGGATCCGACAAGCATTATGCCGAAGAGGCACCGGTTCATCGCGCTGCTGTCGATGGCTTCTGGATCGACAGCACGCCGGTGACCAATCGCGAGTTCCGTCGGTTCGTGAATGCTACGGGCTACGTGACTTTCGCGGAGCTGAAGCCCAGGGCGGAAGACTACCCTGGCGCGCTTCCCGAGATGCTCAAGGCCGGATCGCTCGTCTTCACACCTCCGAAGCAGCAGACCGATCTCGGGGACTGGAGGCAGTGGTGGCGCTTCAAGTTCGGTGCGAACTGGCGCCGGCCATACGGACCACGCTCGACGAACAGCGGCCTCGACGCGCATCCGGTCGTGCACATCGCCTACTGCGACGCAGTGGCCTATGCGACATGGGCCGGGAAGGAACTGCCGACCGAAGCCGAATGGGAATTCGCCGCACGCGGTGGCCTCGAGGAGGCGGAATTCGCCTGGGGTGATGAATTCACGCCTGGTGGTCGGCCGATGGCGAACACCTGGCAAGGGGAATTCCCGCACCAGAACCTCGAGTTGGATGGCTATGCCGGCACATCACCCGTGACGGCATTTCCGCCGAATGGCTATGGTATTCATGACATGATCGGCAATGTCTGGGAATGGACCTCCGACTGGTGGTCCACTGGTCATCCGTCCGACGCGCCGAAAGCTTGCTGTGTTCCGCGCAATCCACGAGGCGGAGCGGAAGCGGCGAGCTACGACCCGTGCCAGCCCGAGATCAGAATTCCCCGCAAGGTTCTCAAAGGTGGATCGCACCTCTGTGCGCCGAACTATTGCCGTCGCTATCGCCCGGCTGCGCGTCACGCGGAGGCTGTCGATACCTCGACCTGTCATGTCGGGTTCCGCTGCGTCGTGCGCAGGCAGCCTTCATGAACGCACCTTGATGATGCCTCCAAGCACCGCGCAGGCGAGCATGTCGGACGCCAAGGTCTCAAAGAGCGCGCAGATCCTGGCCTCTGTCGCAGGCCTGCTGCTGATCGTGCTGGGGCTTTGGGGATTCTTGAAGCACGGAGCGTCCTTCGATGTGCAGAAGCGCATCTGGCAACATGTTGTGGAGCGCCCCGGTGGGCCGATGTCCTTCCGCTTCATTCTCCAGCCCGTCATGGCGTTCCTCGCTGCGCTGCACGACGGCATCAAGGACGCACGGACGGGCCGGACGCCCTATCTCCTCAGACTATTCACGCGGCCGCGACATCTCGGCGAGAATTTGAGCGAGGCACTGCGAGCAACAGCGCGCATCATCCTCCTCGCGCTTGGCATGGACGCCATCTATCAGACCGTCGTGCTGAGGACCTTCTATCCCGGCGAGATGGTTGTGGTGGCACTGCTGCTCGCCCTGCTGCCCTACATGCTGCTGCGCGGGCCCATATCCCGCATCGCGCGCCGATGGCTCGCGGCGAGGAACTCATCGAGAGCGGCAGGAGGTTGATGTGAAGGCGGCCGCGCTCGAACTCACAGCTCGCTCGAACGCACGAGCACTACCTGATCGCGTGCGTGAGTTAGAAGCGGCGGAGCGACAGCATGTTCATGGCGTGCGCCAAGGACGCGAACGGCTTGCTGCACGCCAAGTGATACAGCCCGCTGAGGCCTTTGAAGCCATGCGGGTCATGCGGGAAGTCGACGCGCACGCTTTTCTGCTCGGAAGTGATCGGTCGATTGCAGTGCTTACACCACGGATCGTTCGAACCATCCCCCCACCTGGGATCGAAGTCCAAGAAAGCCTCCAGCTTGGTCAAAGGTCACGTCACGGTCGCATGGAGGCGCGGCTGGTCAAAGAAATTTCGGCACTACGATGGGTTGAGAGAAAGCGTGTGGAATCAATGAGAAAGTAGGAGTGAGACATGGCGACTTCGCGAAAAGGCGGCCAGAATGGGGCCGGAGGTCAGAAGCCCAACATTCTGGTTATGTGGGGAGACGACATCGGTCAGTCGAACCTCAGTTGTTATTCCAAGGGAATGATGGGCTACAAGACGCCCAACATCGACCGTGTTGCCAATGAAGGCATGATTTTCACGGATTCATACGCGGAGCAGAGCTGCACCGCCGGCCGCGCGTCGTTCATCACCGGGCAATGTGGTCTGCGGACTGGTCTCACCAAGGTGGGGCTGCCCGGCGCGGAGCTTGGCCTCCAGGCCGGGGATATCACCATCGCCGAAGCGCTCAAGCCGCTCGGCTACCGGACCGGCCAGTTTGGCAAGAACCATCTCGGCGACCGCGACGAACACCTGCCGACAATGCACGGCTTTGATGAGTTCTTCGGCAACCTCTACCACCTCAACGCCGAGGAGGAGCCCGAGGAGGTCGACTATCCGAACGCCAAGGACTTTCCCGAGTTTAAGAAGAAGTATGGGCCGCGCGGCGTGCTGCACTGCTGGGCGGACGGCAAGGGCGGCCAGAAGATCGAGAATACCGGACCGCTGACCAAAAAGCGGATGGAAACGATTGACGAGGATTTCCTCTCGGCGGCAAAGAAATTCATCAAGGCTGCCCACGATGCTGGCGAGCCGTTCTTCGTGTGGTTCAACACGACGCACATGCACGCCTGGACGCATGTGAAGCCGGAGAGCCGTGGCCAGTCCGGCCGCTGGCAATCCGAGTACCACGATGTGATGATCGATCACGACAAGCACATTGGCGAGATGCTCGACTTCCTCGACGAACTCGGCATCGCAGACAACACCTTCGTTCAGTACAGCACCGACAACGGGCCGCACATGAACACCTGGCCTGATGGTGGCATGACCCCGTTTAGATCCGAAAAGAACACAAGTTGGGAGGGCGCCTATCGGGTGCCTTGCATGGTGCGATTTCCGGGCAGGATCAAAGCCGGGTCGGTGTCGAACGAGATCGTCGCCCATCTCGACTGGTTTCCGACCATTTTGGCGATCGCTGGCGAACCCGACATCAAGGAGAAACTGAAGAAGGGCCACAAGGTCGGCAACAAGACCTTCAAGGTACATCTAGACGGTCACAACCTGCTTCCGTATCTGACCGGTAAGGAAGCCGAGAGCCCGCGAAAGGGCTTCATTTACTTCACCGACGATGGCGACGTCGCTGCTCTGCGTTACGACAATTGGAAAATGATGTTCTTGGAACAGCGCGTCGAAACCACGCTTAAAATCTGGCTGGAACCGTTCGTCGTGCTCCGTACGCCGTACATCTTTAATCTGCGCATGGATCCGTACGAGCGGGGGATACAAACCTCGAACACGTTCTACGACTGGATGTTCCGGCACATTTATCTACTCGTGCCTGCGCAGGCCGGCGTCGCGGAGTTCCTGGCGACGTTCAAGGAGTTCCCGCCGCGGCAGAAGGCGGCGAGCTTCAGCATCGACCAGGTGGTCGAAAAGATGACGGACGCCGCCTCAGGCGGAATGCACTAGTCATCCGAAAGGCATCGCGCGGCGAGATCAACTTGCTCTCGCCGCCGAGCATCCCTGTCAAGGAGCGTGCCAATGCGTATGTGGCGCCGTGCGATCGTCGGACTAGTTGCGGTCCTTCTCTCCGGAAGCGCTGCCCTCGCCCAGATCGACTCGCTTCCATCCTGGAACGAGGGCGCCGCCAAGAAATCAATTACCGATTTCGTCGCGCGCGTGACGACGCAAGGATCGGACTTCGTGCCCGTGCCCGAGCGCATCGCTGTCTTCGACAATGACGGCACGCTGTGGACGGAGCAGCCGATCTATTTCCAGGCCGCGTTTGCATTCGACCGCATCAGGGCCTTGGCGCCCAACCATCCGGAATGGAAGGACAGGCAGCCGTACAAGGGCCTCATTGAGGGTGATGTCAAAGCTGCGCTCTCAGCCGGCAAAAAAGGGCTGCTCGAGGTGCTGGCTGTCACCCATGCCGGCATGACGACGGATGCCTATGCTCAGACCGTATCCGACTGGACCCACGGCGCGACCCATCCGCGCTTCAAAAGGCCGTATATTGAACTTGTCTTTCAGCCCATGATCGAGCTCATGCGTTACCTGCGCACGAATGATTTCAAGACATTCATCGTGTCGGGCGGTGGCGTCGAGTTCATGCGCGTGTTCGCCGAGCGGGTGTACGGCATTCCACCCGAGCAGGTCGTCGGCTCGTCGGGCGTCGTGAAATTCCTGCGCGCACCAGATGGCCGCATATCGCTCATCAAGGAGGCCAAACTCGAATTCATCGACGATCATGATGGCAAGCCCGTCGGTATCAATCGCTTCATAGGCCGTCGACCGATCCTGGCGTTCGGCAACTCGGATGGCGATCAGGCTATGTTGCAATACACGGCAGCGGGGTCAGGGCCGCGCTTCCTGGGTCTCGTCCATCACACGGATGCCGAACGCGAGTACGCCTACGACCGCCAGTCCCGCGTGGGCACGCTCGACAAGGCGCTGGATGAGGCCAGGGAGCGCGGCTGGACTATCGTCGATATGAAGCGCGATTGGAATGTTGTGTTCCCGCACGAGCGCTTGGGAATCCAGCCGGCGAAATAGCGAGCCGTGCCATGATCGATATCTTTGCGTGGATCGTGTTAATCGTCCTTGTGGCGATCGTTGTCGGCATCTTTGTCGCGCTTGGTGCTCTCCCTGGGTACGTCGCGCACAAACGCGGCCATCCGTGGGCGGAAGCCGTACAGATCGGGGGATGGGTCACGCTGATTTGCGGCTTCGTGCTATGGCCGCTGGCGCTGGTGTGGGCTTACGTTGATATCCCCGCCAAGAGCGGGCCGGCGTCATGATTGTCTTTCTGGTCGCCTGCTACATCGCGGTACTCGCGCTCTTTGTCTGGCTCAAGTTCATTCCGCTCAATACGTTCTGGAAGATCTCTCCAATCATCGTGCTGCTACTCCTGAACATCGGCCTGTTCATTCCGATGACATGGGGCGCCCCGCAGGGACCGGCGCTGGTTGGGCGGCACTCCGTCTCTATTGTGCCCGAGGTAGCAGGCGAGGTCCTCGAGGTTCCGGTCGAGCCGAACACGCAGTTGAAAGCTGGCGACGTCCTCTTCCGTATCGATCCGACACCATACGACGCGCAGATGCGCGCAATCGCGGCGCAACTCAAGCTGCAAGAGACGCGCCTGACGCAGATGACACAGCTGCAGAGCACGGGCACCGGTCGTGCTTTCGACGTCGAGCAGCGTCAGGCCGAGGTCGAGCAGCTCAGGGCACAGCTCGATGGCGCGAAGTGGAATCTGGATAAGACCGTCGTGCGGTCGCCGAGCAGCGGCTACGTCACCAATGTCGCACTGCGCAAGGGCGCACGCGTCGCCAATCTGCCGCTCACGCCGGTGATGGCATTCATCGATACGTCCGCGACACTAGTCGGCGTTGAGATAGCGCAGATCAACGCGCGCTACGTAGAGCCTGGCCAGCTGGTCGAGCTGACATTCAAGTTCCGGCCAGGCAAGATCTTCACCGGCCGTGTCGAGACGGTGTTGCAGGCTGTTTCGAGCGGCCAAATTCAAACGACCGGAACTGCTGTCACGCCGGTAGCCGTCACTTCGGCGCCCTTCGTCGTTCGCGTGCGGCTTGATGACGGCGAGCTTGCCGGCAGCCTGCCGGCTGGCGCAAGCGGCACGGCCGCGATCTACACCGACCACATCAAGGTGGCTCACGTCATCCGCAAAGTGATCCTGCGTCAGATCGCGATCATCAACTACATCAACCCATTCTAGAGGACTGGCAGCAGGGGCGTCAGAAGCGGATCGTTCCCGTCGCCATCGTCATGCTTCCGTCCCAGCGGTTCTCGACGTTGAATTCGCGATAGTGGCGAAGATTGAGTATGAGCGGCGTCTTGTCGATCAGGGTCGTATAGCTCAAGCCCGCCCCGATGGCGTCCACGGAGCCCTTGAATGGTCTCCTGGCCGAACCGGAGTCGTCGGTCAGCTGCCGATAGTCATATCCGACAAGTCCGAGCACCAGCCCCGGGGAGCACTCGATGCCGAGCGCCCACTCGAAGTGGAATTCGTTTCCGGTCTTATAGTTGGTTTCGGTGTTTTCGAAATTGAAGGTGAAGCCGAGCACACCGTTCGCCTGGATCTTTGTCTGTGGTTCCACCCAGGTGAAGGCCCAACCAACGTCGATGCCAGGGCGATGAAGCCCGATGATTGGAGCGAAGCCCGATTCCCAACGGCCTGTTGGCGCCACTGCTTGGATGTAGGCCGTATGGGCGAACGTGCCGCGCTGCCAGCCTAACTGAGCCTTGGAGACGATATCTCCAAGTCCCCAGGCGTCCACCCCGCGCGAAACCGAAATTGGGCTTGTGATGCTCGCATTGAGATCATTGTGTCCCACCGGAACGGTCACAGAAAGTCCGAGGCTACCACCGAAAAGCTTTCGCTCGGGCACGTAAAGCAGGTTCACGCCACTCGTGAAGAAATGGACCTTCGCACCGGCGGCGAGCGTGAAGTTGTCGAAGTCGACGTTCACACCAATCTTGCCGGAGTAGTAACCGGCGACACTCGTTACGTATGTTCCGGGTGGCGGCGTGGCGCCCGCGCCGAAGGCAACGCCGCCAAGTCCATAACTCGAGAAGCCATATTCGGCAGCCTGAGCCCCCATCGGAGCGGCGCCGAGCGTCAGGAGCATCGTAAGCACACGCGGAGAGAGCTTAGAGATGCGCATGGTCTGCCTCGCAACAAAATGCAAGTACGACGTGCGCGGAAGCTAGCTGATTCGTAGGCGTTGAAAGTTGCAGAATTGCATTCGCCGTTTTAGTTGCGTGTTTTGCTCGGAGTAATCCAAAATCGTTTGAGAAAAATGCGTGGGCTATTTGAAGCCACGTCCAATGCTATGGACTGCGACACCACCCGGTTTTGTTTCCGATGCGGTGCCGCGAAGTCAGTATCAGAGATGAGACGAGATCAGAACGGCCAGAGCAGCGGCTAAGCCCATGAGGCCGACCGCCAGCCGCCATGGAGGCACGATCAAATGCTCCGTGGACCTGATGCGCATGGCAACACTTAGAGGCTCTGGCTGTCGCTTGCGTGGGCATACTTGCGCAAGCGCATTGCAAGGACGGCGAGTATGATCCCGTACGCGATGGCGTAGGCTGAAATTACGACGACGAGCGCCAGCGCACCGGTCCCGGGGCGCGTCAGGAGAAGGCCGCCGAAGATCACGGAAAGCGCACCGCCCGCGATCAACATCCACTCGTCATTGATCTGGTGGCGCATTGAGATCGCGCCCGCGATCTGCATGACGCCGGTTGCAATCGCCCAGATGGCGATGCACCACAGTAGGACCACGCCAGAGATGCCAGGCCACAGGAGCGTGACTGCGCCGGCAGCAATGCCAAGCAGCCCGACGATCGCAAGCCACCATCGCGAGGTATGCTCGCTGCCGCGAATGGCGCCCATGATCGCGAACACACCGTCCACCAGCGCGAAGATGCCATAGAGCAAGACCAGGGTCATGAGCGTCACACCGGGCCACATGAGTGCGAGCACGCCGAAGATGATGGCTGCGACACCTCTCAGCAGGAAGACCCACCAGCGATCGGCCAGTGTGCGCAAAATCGGATGCGGGAGTTCGTCGGCGTGACTGAACGTGGGGCTGCTACGCATGGTCTATCTCCATTCGTCGAACTGGATTCCGTCGCGGCTCGTCCGAGCTCGTTGCGCCCGCTCTTTCGTCGGATGGCTGTTGGCGCTCGCGAATTTCCTGAAGGTCACGCTCGAGGAAGTAGTTCAGGAATGTACGAATGAGCGCGATGATGCCGACACGAGCAATATCCTCCCATGTGGGCGCAATGGACGTCTCGATGATGTCGGCGGCGAGCTGAAATGTCAGACCTGCAACGAGCCAGCGCGCGTACCGCAGCCAGACGTCGCGCGTCTCGTGTCCCGTCGACGACGACGGAACGGCGTGCAAGCCCCGGACGAAGGCTTCCACCGTCCCGTAGACAATGACCAGCAGCGCCATCATGTCGATGACGGTGACGGAGAAATGCGTGGCGACGGCAAGCCACTCTTTCATGATGCTCTCTCAAACGTGTCAGCTGACATTGCATCCTCAGCCGAACGGGCCGATCTGAAGTGTCATGCTGACGATTGCGAAGATACCGATCAGCAGAAGGACAACGGCGATGATGAGAGTCATGGACGGAGGGAAGTGGCTCTCAGCGTGAATGAGCCCCTCCTCCTTCATTGCCTCGCGCATAGAACGCAGGCCAAGCATGAACTGCACGTGATAGACGATACCCAAAACGAGCATCCCGATGCCAAGCGCGACCAGCGCCGTCCCGAAGTTACGTGCGGGCGCCGCATGGGTGAGGATGTTCTGATCGCGCAGCTTCTCGAACACCTGGAAGATCGTGAACCCGAATGAGATGAGCGACAGGGATGTGCGGATCACCGACATGAGCGTGCGGTCTGCACTCATGCGCGTGCGCTGGAAGGACATGCCCGTCCGGCGCATCGACATCTCGGTCCGGTCGGTCGACATGTCCGTCCGCTGCGTCGAGAGGTCGGTGCGATACTCCGAGAGCGATGTGCGATGCTCCGACAGGCCGGTGCGATGGTTTGACAGCCTGGTCTGATACGCCGAGTATTGGGCGGAGGCCTGAGCCGGTTTCTCGGGATCTACTGCCGGGATGGGTGGCACGGGCGACTCCGGAAAGCGCTCCGGTCGTTCCACGTGTGCTCTGAGTTTCTCTATCGCCACGTCGGTATCTCTCTTTTCTGGCGTGATTGAGCGATTGTGCTGTGCACTCGCGCGTCGTCGAACCGCCCGAAATTACCGAGACGCTATTGGATGAGCACCGAGGCTCACATCGGGGTGAACCCTGGATGTCGCCGAAGCAGTACGGAGACTGTGGACGATCAAACCGGCCAGCGCGCCCGTTCGACGTAGCCGAGGGGACAGGACATCGGGAGTATCGTCGTCTGCAAGCCGACGAGCCGACGCGGGTTGTCCTCCTGACAGATGAGGGATTTACCGCCTCTCGTTTGCGGGTTCGGACGGATAGGAATTTCCCTCATAGAGATGCCTAAGATCGAGCAGGCAGTGACGATCTCCTCGTCGCACGGGGGTAGGCGTGACCGCCTGAAGAAGGCTTGACCCCAAAATGCAGGAAACTCCCATGTCAGCACGCAACCTCACCTACCTCGCCATAGGCGCCGCGACACTTGCGGTCATCGCATCCGCGCCAAAGCTCGCAATCTCAGCGCAAGATCGCATGGAGATGGGCGCTCTTGGCGTCAACCAGGGCATCTACGTCGATCGTACCAAGTTCGGCGTTGTAAAAGGAACAGCGAAGACGGAACCGACGCAGGCACAACTTACGAAGCTTGGCGCACAAGAAGTGAAGGAAGGCGCCATCATCGTCCGTGTCGGGGACAAGCTGTTCCTCGTGGACACCGATCCGAATGCCAAGAGCATGTTCTCTGGTTGGGCGGCGGAAGCCTTCACAGGCGGTGGCGGCGGCTGATCGGAACCTTGGAGAGCGGTTACGGGCGCGTGGTTCCGCGGTTCCGTAGCCGCGATCCGGCTGGAGGTTAGCGAATGCGCCTGACCAGAGCTCTCGCTCTCGCCGCGATGCTTGTCACATCGCCTATTGCAGCCGCTTTGCCAGCAACCGCTGACGCGCAGCCGAACAGGATACGCATCGAGTACGTCGCGCCGAAGTCTCCTGAGCATCAGGCGATCTTCGAGATGGCCAAGGAGCGTCGCGTACTCGAGAAGCTGCAGGAAATGTATGGAGCTTTCAAGCTGCCAGTGGATTTAGTGCTGCGTACGGTGAGTTGCGATGGCGTCTCGAATGCCTGGTACGCGCAAGGACGCGTGAGTGTTTGCTACGAGTATCTCGAAGATGTGAAGAACATGATGCCGTCTGAGACGACTGCACACGGCATCACACCAGCCGATGCCGTTGCTGGACAGTTCTTCTATGTGATGTCCCACGAGATGGGGCACGCCATCTTCGATCTGTTGAGCATACCTGTGTTCGGTCGTGGCGAGGATGCCGCAGACCAGTTTGCGACATATATAATGCTGCAGTTCGGCAAGGATCAGGCTCGAAGACTCATTCTTGGCGCTGCGCACTCATACAAGAACTTTATCGACCGGCCGAAGGTGACGGCACCGCTAAAGGCATTTTCGGACACGCATAGTCCGCCGCCTGTACGCTTCTTCAACCTGCTCTGTCTTGCGTACGGCGCTGACCGAAATGTATTTGGCGATCTCGTCACCGAGGGATTTCTTCCAGAGCAACGCGCGAGCGCCTGCCGTAGGGAGTATCGCGAGGTCGCTTATGCCTTCAAGACGCTCATTGGTCCGCACCTCGACAAGCAAATCGCGCAAAGGGTTCTGCAGACGAACTGGCTACCCGACGAGGGGGCTAGGCCCGCGCAGCAATAGCTCGTTCTTCTTGCCATCGGCGTGGCCATCAATGGCCAGGTGGCAGCAATCTTCCGGGCTGATTGACGAACGTGCGTCGGCCGCACTTGATTCCGAGCGTTGGGCGCGCGATCTCGGCAACGGCGTCCTCGCCACGGCGGCACGGCACGGCAATGAGGTCCGCGGCGTGGCCGACCGCAAGGCCGTAACCATCGAGCTTCAGCATCCGGGCGGCCGACCCCGTGATCATCTCCAGGCAGATCTGCAGATCCTCCGGTCGGCCGAGCTGCGCGACATTGGCGTAGAGGTTCGCCATCCGGATCAGCGAAGCATCGCCGAAGGGCGTGAAGGGATTGAGCACGTTGTTCGTTGCGAGCGAGCAAGTCACGCCGTGCTCGTGAAAGCGATCGGCGCGCGTCACGCCGCGAGGCACGTTGTGCGTCACGTCGCGGCCCATGAGGAAGAGGTCGGTCGCCGGCAGGACCGTGATCGCGACGCCGGCATCGGCGAGGTGCCGCGCGATTGCCGTCTGCTCGTCTGGTGGGACGGCGGAGAGCTTCGTGACATGCCCCACCGCGACACGACCGCCATAGCCGTGCGCCTTGGTCTGCCGTAGCACGTCATCGAGATGCATCCATGATGGATCGAGATCGAAGTCGAGATGGAAGTCGATGTCGAGATCGAAGTCGCGCGCGATGCGAAAGATGCGGGTGATGTGCGTCGAGGGATCACTGTCCGTGTAGGGGCATCCGCCGATCAGATCCGCACCCTGGCTGCAAGCTTCGATAAGCAACGCCTCGGTGCCGGGGTCGTTGGTCAGGCCTTCCTGCGGAAAGACGCAGATCTGCATATCGAGCGCCCAGGCATAATCGTGCTTCAGTCGGCTCAGCACATTGAAGCTCTTGAGACCGATGCGGGGATCGACCTCGACGTGCGTGCGCATGAACTGAGTGCCGGCGAGAATGGCTTTCTCGAGCGTGCGCCGCGCCCGTGCTTCGATGTCGGCTTCCGTGAAGGCAGCCTTTGCGCGGGCCGCCTCTGAGATCGCCTCCTTGAGTGTGCCCTCGATGTTACGGCAACGATCGATGATGCAGGATTTGTCGAGATGGATGTGCGTCTCGACAAGTCCCGGCAGAACGAGCTGGCCTTTGATGTCCTCAACGTCGCCGCTCACCACAAGACCCGGCCCGATCGCCGCGATCGAACCGCCGGCGATCCCAATGTCGACGATCTCAGCAGGCTTCCCGGCGAGACGTGTGTTCTGAAGAACGAGATCGAAAGCCATTCGCTTACTCGACTGTTTCGAGGCCGCCGAGGTAGGCAGCTTCGAGTGCGGGATCCTCGCGCAGCACCGCCGCCTGATCTGCGCGTACGACGCGACCCGACTCGAGCACGTAGCCGCGGTCGGCCGCCGCGAGCGCCTGCGCCGCCATCTGATCCACGAGCAGGAGTGTGACGCCGCGATCGCGCAGCCCGGCAATGACGGCGAACAGTTCGTCGATGATCGCCGGTGCGAGCCCGAGTGACGGCTCATCGAGCAGGAGAATGCGCGGGCGCGCCATGAGGCCGCGTGCGATGGCGAGCATCTGTTGCTCGCCGCCCGACAGTAGTCCGGCGCGCGCGTCGGCGCGCTCGAGGAGCCGCGGGAAGCGGGCGAACATGGCGTCAAGATCTTCCTGCAGGGTGCTGTCCGTGCGGACGTAGGCACCAAGCATGAGATTGTCACGCACGCTGAGCTCGGCAAAGACCTGCCGCCCCTCTGGCACGAGCGCAAGACCGCTCGCTGCAATTAGGTGTGCCGGAAGTTCCTCGATGCACTCGCCGCCGAGACGGATCGTGCCTGAGACAGGTCGCAGCAGTCCGCTCAGCGCGCGCATGACCGTCGACTTGCCGGCGCCGTTTGCGCCAAGCAATGCCACGAGCTCGCCCTGACGCACTTCGAGGCCGACGTTCTTCAGGACGGGCACGGCGCCGTACCCAGCTTCGAGGGCAACGGCGTCGAGCTCCAGCGATCGCCCGGCTGCCAGCGGCTCAGCGCGCGGGCGCACGGCCATGGTGCCGCTGCCGAGATAGGCTTCCTTGACTTTCGGATCGGCGCTGACAGCCGCAGGCGCACCTGCCGCAATGGGGCGGCCGGCATCCAACACGACCACATGATCGGATGTGCCCATGACGAGCGCCATGTCGTGCTCGACGAGAATGACCGCGATGCCGGCATCGGCGATCTTTCGCAAAACGCTGCCGAGCGCCAATTTGTCGGCGCGCATGAGGCCGGCGGCCGGCTCGTCGAGCAGCACGACTTTCGGCCGCGTCGCGAGTGCCCGCGCAATCTCGACAAGGCGGCGATCGACGTGCGGCAGATCCTCTGAGGGTGCATCGAGTGCGCCCCGATAGCCGACGAAGCTCAGGAGGCCCTCAGCCGTGGTGCGATCCGGACTCGATGCCGGAGAAGCCAGCGGATGCCCTGTGTCACCACGTCCGAGACCGATAAGCACATTGTCGAGGACGCTGAGCGAGCCGAAGAGCTGCGTCGTCTGGTACGTGCGCGCTATGCCTGCGCGCGCGACCCGCCAGGCGGGAAGCGCGGCGAGTTCGCGTCCGCCGAGATCGATGCTGCCGGCATCGGGACGATAGAAGCCGCTGATCATATTGAGGACGGTCGTCTTGCCGGCGCCGTTCGGGCCGATCAGGGCCGTCACACGGCCGGGCTCTGCCGTGAGCGCGACATTGGTCGCCGCCTTCACACCGCCGAAGGCGATGGTGAGATCGCGCACGATCAGCGGCGCACGAGCGCTGTCTCCGAGGAAGCCTGCAAGGTCGAACGCTGAGCCTTCCGGTGTCCGGCGCGCTGGCTGCGGTAGGTATCGCGTCAGCGTTCCGAGAATACCTTCCGGCGCCAACCATAGAACAACGAGCAGCAGCACGCCGAAGATTAGCAGGCGATATTCCGCGAGCGAGGCGATCATCTCGGGCATGAGCACGATGACGATCGCGCCGATGACAGGACCGAGCGTGAAGCCGGCACCGCCGACGATCACAGCCAGCAGAAAGAGGATCGACTGCGTGAACGGGAAGGAGCTCGGCGCGACGAAGGACATCAGCGAGGCGAATACGCCGCCGGCCGCCCCCGTGACGGCCGCCGAAAGCGCGAAGGCCACGGTCTTGATAACGACGGGATTGGCGCCGACGGCCTGGGCGGCCGTCTCGCTGTCGCGCACGGCGATCATGGCTTTGCCAAGCGGTGCCTCGGCGAGTCGGTGGAAGAAAAGGAGCGCCGCGCCTGCGAGGACGACGGCCAATACGGCGAGGCTGCGTTCGCCGTCGATGCCGAAACCGAAAGAGGGCTGCGCGATGTTCATCAGGCCGTTCTGGCCGCCCGTGACCGTGCGCCACTCGATGAGCACGTGCTCGACGATGAAAGAGAAGGCGATCGTCATCATGGCGAGATAGGGACCGCTCACGCGCAGCGCCGGCACGGCGAGGAGCGCGCCTACAACTCCCGCGATGGCAGCAGCAGCAACGAGCGCCACCCAGAAATTCACGACGCCGGTCATGGCGGTGCCGGTCGTCAGCACGCCCACGACGTAAGCACCAATGGCATAGAAACCGACGTGCCCGATGGAGATCTGACCCGTCAGCCCGACAAGGATGTTGAGGCCCGCGCCAACGACGGTCACAAGTGCCACGAGTGCGAGCAGGAAGGGCGTATAGCCCTGCCCCGCGACGGCAACGGCGAGGCCCGCAAGCGTAAGCGCGAGAACGGCAGCGGGCATGGCCAGAGCTTGACGCGCCATGGCGTCAGACTTTCTTGATGGCCGCGCGGCCAAGCAGGCCATGCGGCATCAGGGCAAGCGCGCCAATCACTGCGGCGAACATTGCGATGTGTGTGTAGCTCGAACCGAAGAGCGCGGTGATCAGGGCTTCGCTCGCACCATAGATGAGACCAGCCATCATCACGCCGGCTGCCGAGCCGATGCCGCCAAGGATGGCGACGGCGAAGGCCTTGAGCCCGAACAGCGTGCCCATGTCCGAGTGCACACTGAAGAGGGGCGCGATGAGCATACCGGCGAGGCCGGCGAGAGCCGTGGATACGGCGAACGATGCCGCGATGGCCGCCTTGACGTCGATGCCCATGAGGCGCGCGGCATCAGCGTTCTGCACGACGGCGAGGAGGGATTTTCCATAGCGCGTGCGCCGCAGGAAGAGCGCGAGCCCCAGTGCTACGCCAAGCCCGACGAAAGGAATGATGAGCTGGAGGGGATAGACGCCCGTGCCGAAGATCTGGATCGGTGTTGTCGAAAGTACCGGCGGAAAACTGCGTGGCTCCTTGCCGAAGGTGAACAGTACGGCGTTATCGAGCACGATGCCGCCGGCAACGGTGGCCATGAGCCAGGCATTCGAGCCGCGCGATGCAAAGGGGCGCACCAGCACGCGCTCGACCAGAAGGCCGAACGCGGCGCACGCGAGCAGAGCTGCGGCAAAGGCGAGCGGGAGGGGCAGCCCTACGCGCACGGCGAAAACATAACCGAGCACGGCGCCGAGCATGACGGCGCTGCCCTGCGAGAAGTTGACCGTGCTCGAGACCACGTAGGTGACGTGGAAGCCGAGCGCGATCAGCCCGTACATGCTGCCGAGACAGATTCCAGAAACGAGTGCGGACGTGACGAGCATGGTGCCGCGGCTCTCTCCCGTGCCGGCGGCCCCGGCGGTACGGCCGCCGGGGATAACGCCATCACTGCGTCAACGGGAGGATCTCCCCGTCCACGAAGTGCGTGAAGATGTAGTCCGAGGCTCCGATGGCATCATGGTTCTCGACCGTGAAGGGCTTCTTGTAGGATTTGATCAGGCCGTCATAGCTATCGATCTCATAGAAGGCCTGACGGATCTTGGGGCCATCGAGTGTGCCCGCCTTTGCAATCGCCAGCGCGGTGAGCTGCATCGCGTCATAGGCATTGGCGATGCCGACAGCCGGCGTCACGTCCGCGAGCGACTTGATCTCGGGATACTTCTTCTTGAGTGCGTCGAGCACAGCCGCACCTTTGGCCGAGAGCTTTCCGGTGAAAGTGTAGGTCTGAATGAAGTGCACCTTGGCGGCGCTCGGTCCGGCAAGCTCGGTGAAGCGGCCACCGGCCGGTCCCCAGTGCGAGACGATCGGCACGTCCCAGCCCATGCGGTCGAGAGACTTCACGACTTGTGCCGAGGGCGCGACGTTCGCAACGAGGAAGAGCGCGTCGGCGCCAGCTGCCTTGAGGCGCGTGAGCTGCGGTACGACGTCGACATCGTTGGTCTCGAACTTCTCGATACCCGCGAACGGTATCGAGCGCGTCTCGAGTGCCTTCCTCAGACCCTTCTCGTTCGACTCGCCCCAAGGATTGTTGATCAGGATCATGCCGGGCTTCTTGGCGCCGTACTTCTTGATCGCATAAGCGACGAGCGCCTCGTCGACGATCTCGTCGACAGCAGAGACTCGGAATACGTAGTTCTCGGGTGCACCATTGCGCGTGATCGGCGTGCCGGCTGCCCACACGCCCATGAACGGCACCTTGCTGCTGTTTGCGAACGGCACGATGGCAAGCGAGACAGGCGTGTCGAGACCACCGAACAGGGCCGCGACTTTCTCACGCTGCACGAGCTCGCGCGCCGCGATCGCGCCCTTGGCCGGGTTGCTCTCGTCATCGCGCACGATGATCTCGATCTTCTTGCCGAGCACGCCGCCCTTGGCGTTGATCTCGTCGGCGGCGATGGTGAGGCCGCGTACGATGGCCTCGCCCGATTTGGCGGACTGGCCGGACATGGCCGCGACGAGCCCGAGCTTGATGCTTTCCTGCGCCGAAGCCGGGAAGGCACCGAGGGAGGCAATAGCGGTCACACCGGCGAGGACCGCGCGGCGCGTCAGGCGGCGGGCTGGGAATCGGGAGCGCATGAGGGTCACCTTTCTCAATGTGAGAGGACCAAATATTTCACGCAAGTCATGTGTCAGATTGCATACACTTCATGGCACGTCATAGACCAGGAATCTTCCTGCATTCATGGCACGAATTTCGGGCATTTGCGGCATTATCAGGCAAAGTTGCCCAAAAAGATTGGATACGATATATGGCGGATCTTGCATGCCATTTTGCGGGGCCACCCGCGCCACAGCCAGTCCATGGAGCGATCATGACCGCACTCGGCAGCACCGCCGCCACGCCTGGCGAGGAGACCGCGCGCGCCGCCGACATCGTTGAGCGCTTCCTCATCGCGTCGATGGTGCCAGATCCGGAGACGGCGGCTCGCTACATCAGTCCTGAGCTGAAGATCACCTTCACCGGCGGGCGGAAGTACGGCCACCCGAGCGAGACCGCAGCTTTCAATGCACGGCGCTACAGGTGGGTGAAAAAGAAGATGGAGCGTACGGACGTGGTGCCGGGTAGCGGCGAGACGATCGTCTACAATCTCGGCACGCTCTACGGGGAATGGCCGGACGGCACGCCCTTCGAGGGCAATCGCTATGTCGACCGCTTCGTCGTGCGCGGCGGGAAAATCGTCCAGATGGATGTGTGGAACGACAGCGCCGAACGGTTGCTCACGCGCAACGGCATCGACGCTTAACGACCGTCGCGACCGTTCGCGCGCTTGGAGCGGGTGCTCGCGGGAGGCTTTCCCGCTAGCGCGACGGACACGTAGGCGTCCAGCACATCGCGCAGCTCGCGGCGCTTCTGCGTAGTGGTCTGGATCAAGGCCCGATCCGCTACTGCTTCGAGATGACGGTCCATGACGTCAATGGCAGCGGCCGTATCGCCCTTGACGAGCGCTTTGATGACCGCCCGGTGCTCGCTGACCGCGCACTCGGATGAATGGGGACGTCCGTAAAGTGCGAGAATGAGCCCGGAGCGGGATGACACCTCGCTCACGTAGCGCGTAAGGAGTGCACTGCCGGTCATCTCCGCCAGCAGGATATGGAACTCGCCGGCGAGCCGAATGGAGAGCGGCTCGTTCTTGCCCTGGGCCGCTTCCTCGCTGTCGACGTGCTGATTGAGCCGTACGATCTGCTCGCGCGTGAGCTGGCCGGAAAGACGCGTCACGACGAGCCGTTCGAGGCCTCGGCGGACATCGAAGATGTCGCGCGCCTCGTCCCAGCTCGGCTTGGCGACGGCGGCGCCGCGATTGCGTCGCATCTCGACGAGGCCCTCTGCCGCCAGCTGGCCGAGCGCATAGCGCACGAGCGTCCGGCTGACGCCGAAACGCTCGCCGATGGCATCCTCGGGCAGTTTGGCGCCGGGCTCGAGCGCCTGCTCGATGATGGCGTGGCGGAGCGCGCGGTAGACTGCCGATGCGCGGGCACTGCCGATCTTCGAAGAGTCTTTGGACATGACTTCAGGGCATCCGGCAGCACGACATTTAGTGAAGAGTCTAAGCTATACGGCATTGTCTTTATAGCACCAAAACAGCGCGCTAGTGGCCCATGTCTTTTCATGGTGACCTTGTCGTCCGGATAGAGCGTCGCCACTTTGGTGGCAGGTATTGCGATCCCGGAGAGAAGATCATGAGCGTCAGCCTGCCACCTGCCATCGAGAACTATTTCGCCGGCAAGAACACGCGAGATTTTGCTACGGCCGTCTCCGGCTTTGCACCGTCCGCAATTGTGAAGGATGAAAGCCAGGACCATAGAGGGCCGGACGCAATCCGAGCTTGGATCGAGGCGACGGCGGCCAAATACGACGACATAACGGAAGTGAAGAGCGTTGTAGCGAAGGACGGCAAAGTCGAGGTCGCAGCCGAGGTCTCGGGAACATTTCCCGGAAGTCCGATCCTGCTGCAATTTAAGTTCACGCTCGACGGCGATCAGATCCGCAGCTTGTCGATCGCGCCGTGACGCGTCATGCGGACGCGTGCTCGCGCGAGGGAAACATCAGGGTCGCCTTTACACCGTCGCCTGCGTAAGCGACTTCGGCCGTACCGCCGAGCTGCGACGCGCTCGCAGCAATGAGGCGGCTCCCGAACCCCTTGCGAGCAGGTTTGTCAACACGCGGGCCGCCCACCTCCGACCAGCGAAGGGTGATCGACGTCCCGTCGTCGACCCAGGAAATGGCTACCTTGCCCGATGTCGTGCTGAGTGCGCCGTACTTCGCGGCGTTCGTCGCGAGTTCGTGCAGGACCAGCGCCAAAGTGACAGCGCCATTCGGCCTTATGACAATGGACGAGCCGTGGACCGTCACCTGGCCCTTGAAGTTCTCGAAGGGGCTCAGCGCGACCTCGACGAGGGCGGCGAGATCGACGCCTTCCCACAACGCGGTTGTGAGGAGCGAGTGCGCGCGGGCCAGTGCGTCGAGGCGGCCCGTAAAGGCCGTCCTGAAGGCCTTGGGCTCGTCAGTCTGTCGGAGCGTCTGCGCGGCGATGGACTGGACGATGGCAAGGGTGTTCTTCACGCGATGATTGAGCTCGTCGATGAAGAGGTTTTTTTGCCGTTCCGATTGCTTGCGCTCGGTGATGTCGACGAAGACGGCGACGCATCCTCTTACTTTGCCGTTGACGTCGAAAAGGGGTGATACGGACTCGTGCAGCGTCACCGTTCGCCCGTCCGTAAAAACGACGTCGACTTCCTCACCATGGATGGGGGTGCCGAGGCGCGCGCATCTCTGCATCGGCAGTTCGGACGTCGAAAGCTCTTTGCCGCCCGAATGCACTTTGAACGGCAGGGCGCTGCCGTTGGGCCCGCTCTTCGAGGCATTGGCGCCTTCCGGAAGCGAAAGCAATTCGGCGCCGGCTTTGTTGGCTATTATCTCCCGGCATTCAGGATCGCGGGCGATGAATACGCCGACCGGGAGCGCGGCGAGAAGTGCATCCTGCTCTTCGAGCCTGTTCTTCAAGTTCTCATTAAGAACGGCAATTCTGACCTCTGCGGCCTTGTGATCGGTTACGTCGATGGCGACGCCGCCGGTCAGGGTGCCGCTGCCGTCCGGGTCGGGAATGCCAAATTTGCTGACGATGGACTGATGCAGCATGCCATCCGGCTGCAAGAGCGTCTCGATCACCCGCGCGCCGCCGGGCTCCCTTTGCGCGCGCGCATCGTTCTCTCGGAACTGGCGGGCGGTCTCGGGCGGAAATAGGTCATCATCAGTGCGGCCGATGAGCTCGCCTTGCGATGCCCCGAACGCACGGGTCGCAGCTTCATTGGCGAAGATATAACGACCGTCTCCATCCTTTATCCAGGCGAGACCCGGCAGATGATGCATGAAGCGGGCAAATCTCTCCTCGCTGCGGCGCAGCGCCTGGTTGGCTCTCGCCTCCTCGGTCATGTCGATGTTCACACCGACGAGGCCAAGAAAGTCGCCCGATGGCGAGAAGTGCGGCTGAGCGTCTGTCCTGATGATGCGATACTCACCACCATGATTGCGAAGGCGCATCTGGACGGTGAAGCCCGTTTTGTTCGTCAGAGCCTTCTCCACCGCAGCGCCGACGTGTGCAGCATCGTCGGGATGCAGGGTCGATGACCAGTCGAAGTCCGGAAGTGTATCGTCCACGAGACCCCAGAACTCTCTAAGGCGGTGATTGATATGCACGCACTTGCCCGCGTCATCGCTCAGCCAGATCATAGCCGGCGCGCGCTCGGAGAGCAGCCGGAAGCGGTCCTCGCTTTCGCGCAGCGCCGCCTGACCGAGCTTCTGCTCGGTGATGTCGGTGCAAGAGCCGATATAGCCGCTGAATGAGCCCTCGGGCGATACGAGAGGTACACCCGTGCCGAGCATCCAGCGATAGACGCCGTCATGACGGCGAAGGCGGAACTCGATCGAAAATTCCTCGCGCCTGTCGAAGCTCCTCTTGTACTGACTTATGCCCTTCTCGAGATCCTCGGGATGAATGTTATCGGCCCATCCGAAGCCGAGCTCCTGGGCCATGGATCGGCCCACGAAATCAGTCCACCGCTTGTTGAGCCAGCGGCATTCCTTGTCTGGCCCGCTGGCCCACATCAGAACTGGTGCGGCATCGGCCATGCGGCGGAAGGTGGGACTGTCGAGTTCAAGGAGCTTACTGCTCAGCATTGCGCGCCTCCAGCACCGCGCCCACCAGTGGCCAGAGCGCCTCCTGACTGCAGGGCTTGTCGAGGACAGGGGCGGTAACGCCGGGAGGCAGCGTGCGCTGGCCGTAGCCCGTCACGAAGATGATGGGGATGCCGCGTTCGGCAATACGCCGCGCTACGGGGTCGATGCGGGCTCCGCCGATGTTCATGTCGAGGAGCGCGAGGTCGAATTCGGTCTCGGCCAGGACGAGTGCCTCCTCCAGCCGTCCAGCCGTGCCGACGACGAGGCAGCCCATGTCCTCCAGCATGTCCTGTAGATCGAGTGCGAGAAGTGCTTCATCCTCGACGAGGATCAGGCGCGCGCCCCGTACCCCCATATAACGGATCCTCCAAAAATGGCCCTGCCAGACTAGTGGTACCAAGCCATCCCTCATCCGACGAGGGCTGCTGAACTTTCGGGAAGGCTCGGCCAACCCAATTCAACGCGGGACGCGCGAATTGGTTCCATTTTGGATCTTCGGGATGCGGTATCGGCCCCAGCGCGGCAAAACCGCGTAGGGGCAAGAGGTTGAACGCCTCAGCCGATCATGAACTGCTTGGCGTGGGCGTCGTAGTCCTGGTAACCGACAGTCGAGCGGAATTCGGCCGGTGTTAATGCGTTTTCGGCCTCTGCCTTGCCGGCGCTAAGAGCTGCAAGCCCCGCCTTCATACCCGCCAGCGCGGGGGAGAGCATTCCTGTCGGATAAGTGCCGATCTTGAGGCCGAGCTCGGCCGCACGGGACTGGCTCGGCGTCTCGCGCGGTGCGCCGGGCGAGAGCACGGCAAAGGACGGCCGGCCGGCTGCTGCTGCAACTGAACGGCGAATCTCGCCTTCGTCAGCCGGCGAGTCGAGGAAGAGGATGTCCGCGCCCTCGGCGACGAACATTTCGATGCGCGCCACAGCCTCGTCCATGCCGGCCGTCGGGCGGCAGTCTGTGCGGGCCATGATCAGGATGCCGGACTCCTTTGCTGCCTGGACGGCGGCGCGGATTTTCATGCGCGCTTCTTCGCGGGGTAGGCAGGGTTTGCCGGCGGCCGTGAGTGCGCGTGGTGTGATCTTGTCCTCGATGAGGATGGCGGCGGCACCGGCACGGCCATAAGCGCGCACGGTGCGCTGCACGTTCATGGCATTGCCGTAGCCATGATCACCGTCGGCAAGCACGAGCAGATCGGGCGCCGCGCCGCGTACCATGTTGAAGGAGTCGTACATCTCAGCGAACGAGATGAGGTCGAGATCGGGGCCTCCGAGGCGACTTGCGGCGACGCAGGAGCCCGAGAGGAACGCCGTCTGAAATCCGGCGCCGAAGGCGAGCTTTGCGCTCATGCCATCCCATACCGCGGGCATGACGACGAACTCGGGCTTGGCGAGGAGGGCGCGCATGCGGGCAGGTGCGTTCATGGGAGTTGCCTTCTGGAGAAGCTGTTGGGGGTTCCGTAAGGGAGGATGGCCGTCCCGCATACACGGGCGAATTGGGTGATTGTGGCCGGCAGTGCAGTGCAGCAGCAAGCAGGAAGTATCGGGGCAGGCATGAGCCCGCGGACGGACGCGCCTATGGATGTGGTGTCTCGCGGGTGGCAGGATAGGCAAGAGGCGGACGTGAGAGCCGCCAATTATTCAGGGAGGAAAAGGCATGGATCTCAAGGATCAGATCGCCATTGTGACGGGCGCGGGGCAGGGTATTGGCCGCGCCTCTGCGCTGGCGCTCGCAGATGTGGGCGCGGACCTCGTCGTCGTCGATATCAACGAGCGCACGCTGGCCGAGACCAAAGACGCCGTGAAGGCCAAGGGGCGCCGGGTTCATGCCATCCGTGCGGATCTCGGCAGCGTGGCCGACATCGATCGCATGGTGGCCGAGAGCTTGGCCGCCTTCAGCCGTATCGACATTCTCGTCAACAATGCCGCCGTCACCCGCCGCGCGTACATCATGGACTTGACTGAAGAGGACTGGGATCGCATTCACCGCGTGAATGCCAAGGGCGTGTTCTTCTGCCTGCAGCGGGTCGCGCGCGAGATGATCCCACGCCGGAGTGGCCGCATCATCAATATCGCATCGGTTGCTGGCAAAGGATTTCCTGGCACGTCGAACGCGATCTATGCGGCGAGCAAGGGCGCCGTCATCAGCCTGACCAAGACGGCGGCGCAACAACTCGGGCCGCACAATATCAACGTCAATTCCGTCTGCCCGGGCATCGTGCGCACGGCGCTCTACGAGGAAATCGTGAAGGTCATGTCGAAGACCGAGGGCCTCAGCATAGAAGCTGTCGAGGAGCGCGCGGTCGCTGGCGTGCCGCTGCGGCGTGCCAACGAGCCCGAGGATATTGCCGATATGGTCGTGTTTCTTGCCTCGCCGCGCGCGCGCAACATCACCGGCCAGTCCTACAACGTGGATGGCGGCCTCATTCCGGATTGAGGCGCGGGTTTAGCTGACGACTTTGATGTAGGTGTCCTTGCGCACGATCTTGTCGCCCCGGAAAGTGTAGAGATCGCAGCCGAGCCACTCCTGCTTCTGGCCGTTGGGCAGCGTCGCGGTGCGGAGCCATTCGGTCACCGCGCGATTGCCGACGACGTACTCGGCCGTGTGCAGCCACTTCACGTCGGGGCTGTTCGCAAACAAGGGCACGAAGTAGCTGCGAATCTGCTCCTTGCCCTTGTACGACTGGCCCCAGACATCGGGCCCCTTGGCATTGCGGAACTCGCCATCATCAGCAAAGCAATCGACGATCGCATCGACGTCGCGGCGGGCGAAGGCTTCGCCGATCTCGCGGACGCGCTCCAAGGTGACAGGCTCGTCGACGATCTTCTGCATGACGGTTCTCCCGACTGATAGTCAGATTACGCGATTGCAGCCATGAGGCGCTCGAAAAAGCCATTGGCCTTGGACTTGTCGATCCAGCGGACAACCGCGACCAGCTCTTGTGACGGCGCGACCCAGATCAGGTTGGTGCCGGCGCCGAGCGCGAACCAGCTGTCTGCAGGTGCGCTAGGATAATTGCGACCACCGATGTTAAGCCACCAGAGAAATCCGTAGCCGGCGTTCGTGGCCGAGGGTGTGAGCGACTGCGCCATCCAGCCTTCGGGTAGAAGCTGGCGCGTGCCCCAGCGCCCGTTGTTGGCGACGAGAAGGCCGACGCGTGCGTGATCGCGAGTCGGGATGAAGAGCCCGCCGCCCCAGTGGCTGCCGCCCGAGACGGACTGCACGCGCTTGCCGCCGACCTCTATCCAGGAGGTCGAGTAGCCATGCCACTCCCAGTCCCGCGAGGCGCCGATGGGATCCATGATCCGCTCGCGCAGCACGTCGGGAAGCGACTTGCCGAAGCGCTGCAGCAGGGCGAAGGCGAGCACGTTCACGCGCACGTCGTTGTATTCGTAGTACGTACCGGGTGTCTGGCTCTGGCGCAGCTCGCCCTTGTGCTTGTTGTTCTCGGCGCCGCCGACCTGGCGGAAATGATCGACCTGATCTGACTTCTCCCACAGCACGCCATCCCACTCCGAGGACTGCGTCAGAAGATGCCGCCACGTGATCTGTCCGTTGTGCGGACCATCGAAGTGGCCGGTCTTCACGCTGGCACTGACGCGATCGTCGACGCTGGAAATCAGGCCGTCGCCTAAAGCGATGCCAGTGAGCATCGAGAGATAGCTCTTGGCGACGCTGAACGTGACATCGGCGCGGCGCGTATCGCCCCACTCGGCGACGATGCGGCCGCGCTTCATGATCATGCCGGCTGGTCCGCCGCGCGGGCGCACGATGCCGGTGATGTCGCTCCAAGGACCGCTCTCGTTCCACTCGACATTCCCGACATAGCGACCGTCCGGGTAGTAGAGCGAGCGCGGCCAGGGGCTTTCGGAAGCCTCTGCCCAGGCTATGGCCGCTTCGAGCTTGCCAGCATCAAAGCCTGCGGCGGATGGGACCGTAGCCTCCCAAGTAGAGCCGTCGGGTGGGGGCGTGTAGGAAATCTCTGGCACGTGGCGCATTCCTGTTTTGGGGGCCTCGGACGGTCCGGCTTCTAAGACAATGCTCGGATAAGCCCGCACCGAAGGCAAGGGCGCTTGCAGGCATGGCTCATTTGCCCGCCGGCGCAGGGTGGGCGTTCCGCCCTCAGTGTCCGGTATGGACGAAGCCTGCCCAGTAGTATGGATGGGCAAAGGGGCGGGCGACAGCCGGCGCTGGCTGGGCATCCTTGGCCGGGCTGTCACCTCGCGAGGCTGGGGCCGCAAGCCATTCGACGGCCGAGCTGTTGCGGTCTTTTTTCAGGCTCTCTGGGCTCATGGCCTCGCTGGTCGCCGTGGCGAAGCCGCGCGCAATCCGACCGGCGCCCGCGGCGCCCTGGACGTAAGCCGAAAGCTCCTCGTTCGTTGCCTCGCGCAGCCAGACCTGAGCGCGCTGAAGGGCCGTTGCCGGGCGCAAGCGTTCGCCGATATGCAACTCGTAGAAGCGCGCGATCAGCAGTGCCGAGGCGATATCGGAAACCGGCCATAACGTACCGAGCACGCCGGCGGCGCCGAGCGCCATGAAGGCACCGGGAAGGCCGACGAACTCATCGGGATTGCGCGTGATCTCGGAAAGGCCGGTTTCGCAGGCGGAGAGCACCACCAGACGCGGCCGGCCGAGTCCGTCGACCTCGAGCAGCCGGCCGACGCTGAGGCGTTCGGCATTGTGCATGATGAGCGCCGACTGACGCACGTCGGACCAGGTGAACGTGCCATGCGAGGCGAAGTGCCAGTAGCTTCGTCCCTTGAGCGCATCGAGTACGGAACCGAGCGTTGCGTTCTCGCCGGCAAGAACGGCGCGTCCGCTCTCCGGGAATTGTGCCGCGATGAATGCGCCTTCCATATCCGATCCCGGCAAGTCGCCCGTCGGATTGATGATCGCGGCAAGGCTGGCCGCATCGGCCGATGCTGCTCGGTCGCGCACGGCAGCGAGCGTGGCGAGGCTCGGCGTTACGGTGATCTCGTAGGCATCGCCAAGCCGCCGCTTGCTGACAGGATCCTGAGCGAGCGCGGCCGGCAGCACGCCGAGCCATCCCGAGGGAACCCACACGAGCTGGGCGCCAGGTTTCAGACCTTGTGCCTTGAGTGCCGCATCGAGCTCGCCGCCGAAGAGGCGCCAGAGCTCGGGGCCGAGCTCCACGATCGCGGCCATCCACTGCGGCCAGCGCTTCTGCTTCTCTTCGCCCTCGAAGTAGTTGGCGAAATAGGCGCCGATCCAGCCGCCGCCGGTCGTGCCATCCGGACCGGCCAGCAGTGTCGAGAGGCGTGCGGGCGTGAGCTCCGGAACATCGATGACCGTGGCCTTGATATCCTCGGTGCCGCTCAGCACGATGAGCCTGCCGCCGAGGGCCGTGACGATGGGGATGGCAACGGCGCCGCCCGCAGATGCAATGCGGCGTGCTTCGGCGAAGGCTACAGCGCTGCGATCGTCGCTGGCACCGCTTGCGGTGACGAATTGGAGAAGCTCTCGCCGCAGCGAGCCCAATTGATCGATGGCGACCGCGCGGTCTGGCCCCGTGGCGGTCTCGACAGCATCCTGTGATTTACGAATGGCGGCGCGAAGTGAATCAAGGCGCGCCCGGCTCTCGGATGACAGTTCCAGCATCTGCAATCTGAGCGAGACGGCGAGCAGACGCGCCCGGCTTTCGTCGGAGAGGGCAACGGCAGCTTCGACGGCACCGCGCTCGAGCGCGCCGAGTGCCGCTTCGGCAAACAGCGGTCCGGCATCGGCGATCAGCGAGCGCGCCTCGGTCTCATCAAAACCCTGACCAAAGAGCAGCAGGAAGGCTTCGCGTGCGCTCTGATGCACGGCGCTGGCCTCGCTCCAGTCGCGCGCCTGGAGTAGAACATGGCCGAGCGCCCGCCCCGTGCGCAGATGCTCGTGCGGATAGGCGTCGCGCGTGAAAACCGAGAGCGCCGCCTCGTAAGCAGCGATCGCGATTTCCCGGTTCACGCCTGGGAGGCCGCGAATGCGATCCGAATAAGCATTGCCGAGCGAGTTCTGCGCGCGCGCCCACTCCATGGGAAAACCGGAGCGGGTAAAGACGGTGAGGGCGGCATCGAGGTGGGCAATCGCCTGTTCCTGGTTTTCCGCGCTCTCGCCGTTGATGCGCGCCAGATAGATCGACGCGAGATTATAGTGTGCCGAGGCCCATTCTCGAGGCACGGTCTCGCCCGTGAAGACCTGCAGCGCGTCGCTGATGTGAGCGATGGCCTTCTCATAGTTCTCGGCGCGCACGCCGGCGATGCGATTGCGATAGCTCGAGCCGAGATTGTTTTTGGCCATGGCCCAGAGCAAGGGAGCCGCTTCACGCGTGAAGATGCTCAGCGCGGCCTCCGTGTGCGTGATGGAAGCTTCGAGATTTTCGGCGGGTGTGCCGCGTATGCGGCTCTGATGGACGACCGCGAGATTGTTCTGAAGACGCCCCCATTGCTCGGGTGCGCTCTCGCGCGTGAACACACGCAGCGCAGACTCGAAATGGGCAATGGCGCGATCCTGGTTGTCGGCCCGTTCGCCGCGAATGCGCGCCCAATAGGCGATGCCGACATTGTTCTGCAGCGTTGCCCAGTTCTGCGGGTCGCGCTCGAAGGTCCAGGCGGGAAGGGCGGCCTCGAAAAGCGTGATCGCGGTCTCGATGTTGTCGGCGCGCACGCCGGTCGGACGATTGATGTAAGCGCTGGCGGTACCGAACTGCAGCTCGGCGATGACCAGCGCGCGCTCGGCGGCAAGCGGCCAGGGCGTCAGTACGGGCGCCTCGGCGAGCAAGGTCTGGCCGAGGTATATGCGCTCCTCGATATCCTGTTCCTGCTGCCAGCGCGCGAAGAGGGTCGAGAAATCACCTCCAGTCGCTTGAGACCATGCCGGCGCGAGCGCGCTTGCCGCGAGCAAGAAGGCGGCCACAATCCCCACCAGTACGCGTTGCATCGCGTTCCTCCCGTCGCCGGATCTTCTCGCCACCTGCCGAGAATGTGACGGGCTCGTGGCGTGACAAAGGCTCATGTCCGGGCGGCGGGACTTTCCATTCTCATGCTGCGCGCGGGCAACATGGGCTCAGCGATCGGATCGGCTGAGTACTTCCATGAGCTCGGCCACCTTCTGCTCCTGCTCGGCCTTGTCGCCACTGGCGATGGCATGGCGGACGCAATGGTCGATGTGGTCGCGCAGGACCGACTCCTCCACGCGCCGGAGCGCGGCGCGCACGGCTGCGATCTGCGTGACGATGTCGATGCAGTAGCGGTCCTCCTCGACCATGCGAGCGAGGCCGCGCACCTGCCCCTCAATGCGGTTGAGGCGTTTGAGGCGAGACGATTTGGCGTCGTGGGGCATGCCTTGACGTATACCCTATGGGGGTATATCTGTCAATCGACCCTGTAGGGTACCCAATCAAATGCGGAAGGTCGCCATGAGCGAGCACCATCACCACGGATCGCACGGGCACCACGACCATCCCGGCCATGACGCCCATGAGACGGCTGGGCACAAGGTCAAGGACCCCGTCTGCGGCATGAGCGTGGACCCGCACACGGCCAAGCACCACCATACGCACGAAGGCCGCACGTACTTTTTCTGCAATCCGCGCTGCCGCGAGAAGTTCATCGCCGATCCCATGAGGTATCTCGCGCCGAAGAAGGCACCACCGGTGCCCGTGCCGGCCGGTGCGATCTACACTTGCCCCATGCATCCCGAGATACGGCGGGAGGGGCCGGATTCGTGCCCGATTTGCGGCATGGCTCTCGAGCCGGAAATTGCGACGGCCGACACCGGACCCAATCCCGAACTCATCGACATGACGCGTCGGTTCTGGATCGGCCTCGCGCTGACGCTCCCTGTGTTCGCGCTCGAGATGGGCGGACACCTCGTCGATCTCCACGCTTGGCTCGGCCAGCAGACATCGAACTGGATACAGTTCGCGCTGGCGACGCCGGTCGTGCTGTGGGCCGGTTGGCCCTTCTTCGAACGCGGCTGGGCGTCCATCAGGACGGGTAACCTCAACATGTTCACGCTGATCGCCATTGGTACGGGTGTAGCGTGGCTCTACAGTATCGTCGGCACGGTCTGGCCCGGCCTGTTTCCGGCTTCCATGCGCGGTCACGACGGCTCGGTTGCGATCTACTTCGAGGCGGCCGCCGTTATCACCGTGCTGGTACTGCTCGGTCAGGTGCTGGAGTTCAGGGCGCGCGAGCAGACAAGCGGCGCCATCCGCGCGCTGCTCGATCTTTCGCCGAAGATGGCACGGCGCATTCGCGCTGATGGCTCGGATGAGGATCTGAGCCTGGAGGAGGTGCAAGCCGGCGACCGCCTGCGCGTGCGTCCTGGCGAGCGGGTGCCTGTCGACGGCGAGGTCGTCGAAGGGCGAAGTGCGCTGGATGAGTCCATGGTGACGGGTGAGTCTATGCCCGTTACCAAGACTGCCGGCGATAAGGTGATCGGCGGCACCATGAACCAGTCTGGCGCCTTCGTCATGCGCGCCGACAAGGTCGGCCGCGACACCGTGCTCGCGCGCATCGTGCAGATGGTGGCGGAAGCCCAGCGCAGCCGCGCGCCCATCCAGCGGTTGGCCGATCAGGTCTCCGCGTGGTTCGTGCCGGCGGTGATCGGCGTCGCGCTGCTGGCCTTCATCACTTGGTCGATCTGGGGGCCGGAGCCGCGGCTGACGTTTGGTCTCATTGCGGCGGTCTCAGTTCTGATCATCGCGTGCCCATGCGCGCTGGGACTTGCGACGCCCATGTCGATCATGGTCGGCGTTGGACGTGGTGCGCAGTCGGGCGTGCTGATCAAGAATGCCGAGGCCCTCGAGCGCATGGAGAAGGTGGACACGCTCGTCGTCGACAAGACGGGCACGCTCACCGAGGGGCGGCCAAGCGTGGTCGCACTCGAATCCGTGCAAGGTATACATGAGGACGAGGTGCTGCGCCTTGCGGCGAGCCTCGAACGGCAAAGCGAGCATCCGCTTGCCGATGCTATCGTGCGCGCGGCCCTGGAGAGGAATATCGCGCTCGCCGATGCCGCGAATTTCGACTCGCCGATCGGCAAGGGTGTCGTCGGTACGGTAGAGGGCCGTGCGCTGGTGATCGGCAATCGCCGTATCATGACCGACGCAGGTATCGAGACGGCGAAACTCGACGCCCGCGCCGAGGACATGCGCCGCGACGGCGCCACGGCTATCTATGTGGCCGTCGACGGCAAGGCTGCGGGTCTCGTTGCTATCGCCGACCCGGTCAAGGCGACGACGCCGGCCGCGATCGCTGCGCTCAGGGAGGCCGGCGTCCGCGTCGTCATGCTGACGGGCGACAACAAGACCACGGCGGAGGCTGTCGCCCGTAAGCTCGGCATTCCAGAGGTCGAAGCCGAGGTCCTGCCTGAGGACAAGAGCAAGGTCGTCGCGCGTCTTCGGCAGGAGGGCCGCGTCGTCGCCATGGCGGGCGATGGCATCAATGATGCGCCCGCGCTCGCGGCCGCCGATGTCGGCATCGCCATGGGCACGGGCACGGATGTCGCCATGGAAAGCGCCGGCGTGACGCTGCTGAAAGGAGATCTCGGCGGCATTGTTCGCGCGCGGCACCTTTCGGCGGCAACCATGAGCAATATTCGCCAGAATCTGTTCTTCGCCTTCGTCTACAACGCGGCCGGCGTGCCGGTGGCGGCCGGTATTCTTTACCCGGTATTCGGACTGCTGCTCTCGCCCGTCATTGCGGCCGCGGCCATGGCGCTATCCTCGGCGAGCGTCATCATGAACGCGCTCCGGCTTCGGCACGTGAAGCTGTGAAGCCGTAGTTAGAAGGCGATCGACAGAGCGAAAAGCACTGCGGCGAGTAGAGCGGCGATTGTGCGGACGTGGTTCCACCACGTCCAGGCTGAGAGGTAGTGCGCCCATGTCTCGGCGAGGCCATTGTCGGGCCTCGCTGCAGCCAGGCGATCGTTCAGCGGCACGTTGAACAGCATGGTCACGCCGAGCGTGCCAAAGAGATAGAGGAGCGCGGCCGCCCGCCCCATCACGGCGCCGGGCGCATTCCAGACATTGGGCGTTACGACGACGATGACGAGCGCGACCAAACCAGTGCCGAAGAAGACGGCGAAGAAGGACGCGTTCAGCACCGTCACGTTGATGTTCTGCATGGCGCGGGCGCCTTCTTCTGCAGGGGCGAGCGCCAGCGCCTTCATCACGAAATTCGAGAAGGCGAAGAAGATGCCGCCGACGAGGCCTGCACCCGCTGCCGCTGTCACCAGGAGAAAAATCTCCATCCATTCCGACATTGGCGCCTCATGATCTCGCGATGCTGTTAAGGGGTGAGTTGCCACCCTGCGCCCTGTCTCCAGTGGTCGTAATCGCCCACCTTAAGCGCTGCTTGGCATGGCGCCTCATCCTTCCTATCATTTCATGCAGTCCCATCCCCGCCACCGAGGTGCCTTATGCCGACTTCTGCCAACTCTCCCATGCGCCTGCGCCGCGAGCTTGCCGCCGCCTTCCGCCTTGCGGAGAAGTTCGGCTACTCCGAAGGCATCTGCAATCACTTCTCGGTCGTGGTGCCAGGACCCGAGGAACGCTATCTGATCAACCCGTATGGCCTGCACTGGTCGGAAATGCGTCCCGAGCATCTGCTGCTGATCGACGGCGATGGTCAGGTCGTCGAGGGCGATGGCGAAGTCGAGGCGACCGCGCGGCACATCCACGTGCAGGGCCATCGGGCCAATCCGCGCCACCAGTGCATCCTGCACGTGCACATGCCCTGGGCGACGTCACTGACCATGGTGCAGGGCGGGCGGCTGGAGATGGCGCACCAGACAGCGGCGCGCTACTACGATCGTGTCGCCTATCAGTCGTTCGGCGGTATCGCGCTCGACGAGTCCGAAGGCAAGCGCATCGCCGAGGCCCAGAAGAGCAATCCCAACGCCGACGTCTTCTTCCTCGCTCACCATGGCGTCTCGATCGGCGGGCCGTCGATCGCCTTTGCCTTCGACGACCTCTACTATCTCGAGCGTGCGGCGAAGCAGCAGGTGCTCGCTATGTCGACGGGACTGCCATTACAAATCATGACCGAGGAGCAAGCCAAGGATACTGCGCGCCAGTACATGCAAGTCATTGATTTCCAGGCGAAGCAGCACTTCGACGCGCTCATGCGGATCAACGGATTGTGACCTCTCCCGCCTCCGTGGCGGCTCCTGGGAAATATTGACACACGCTACGCTGCACCGAGCGCTGTAACCGGCGCCAAGAAAAAGCACAGGGAGAAGACCATCATGGCCCGCTCGCCGTTCCCGACAACGATTGCCGGCAGTCTGCCGAAGCCCGCCTGGCTCGCGGAGCCCGAGAAGCTCTGGGGCGCGTGGCGGCACGAGGGCGAGGCGCTGCGCCGTGCCCAGGAGGATGCCGTACTCGTATGGCTCAAGCTGCAGGAGGATGCCGGCATCGACATCGTCTCCGACGGCGAGCAGTTCCGCATCCATTTCGTGCATGGATTTCTGGAGCATGTGAGCGGGATCGACTGGCAGAAGAAAACGCGGATGGGCATTCGCGACAACCGCTATGTCGTGGAGGTGCCGACCGTCACGGGGCCCATCACGCGCAAGCGTTCCGTGCACAGCGAGGATGTCCGCTTCGTGCGCGCCAATACCAAGCGGAAGATGAAGTTCACGCTGCCGGGGCCGATGACGATCTGCGATACGATCGCGGATGCGCACTATGGTCGCCGCGCGGATATGGCCATGGCCTTCGCCAAGGTGCTCAATGCCGAGGCGCGTGAGCTCGAGGCGCTCGGTGCCGATGTCATCCAGTTCGACGAGCCGGCCTTCAACGTGTTCATGAATGATGTGAAGGACTGGGGCATCGCAGCACTCGAAGCGGCCGCGGCAGGGCTCAAGTGCACGACGGCCGTCCATATCTGCTATGGCTACGGCATCGAGGCCAATCTCAAGTGGAAGGAAACGCTCGGCGGCGAGTGGCGGCAGTACGAGGAAATATTCCCGGCCCTCAACCGCTCGAAGATCCAGCAGGTCTCACTCGAATGTGCGGGCTCGAAGGTGCCGATCTCGCTCATTTCACACCTTCGCGACAAGACCATCCTCGTCGGTGCCATCGATGTCGCGACCAGCCGGGTCGAGACGCCGGAGCAGGTCGCCGAGACGCTCAAGGAAGCGCTGAAGTACGCAGATGCCCAGCGCATTCAGGGTTGCACGAACTGTGGCATGGCGCCTCTGCCGCGCGCGGTTGCGGTCGGCAAGCTGCGCGCGCTGGGAGCAGGTGCGGCGCTGCTCAGGAACTGAGGCCCGCTCGCGAGTTGTGCTTCAGTTGTCCTTGATGAACTGGGCAATGCGCGAGACGACCTCGGATTCGATCCCGAGGAAACCGTGCTGAGACATGGCTTCACACGGATCTGACCGCGGTGGGCTGCCGCCGTCGACCAGGACGACATCGACCTTGCGGGCCTTGGTGAGCGCCTTCGTGAGCTTTGGCGCATCGGCAGCCGGCGTAATGTCGCAGCCGTCCTGGCGGTGCGAGAGGATCAACGTTGGTACGCCGACAGCGGAAAGTCTCATGCTTGCGACGCCGTTCGGATGACTGCCGGCGATGTTCCAATTCGGTTTGGAACGCGTAATCGAAGACGTGAGGACGAGGCCGTCGACGCTCTTGAGAACCACCGCACCGCCGGCGGCCGAGAAGGTGCCCATGCTGGTGCCGACGAGCCAGACAGGAACGGGAGCCTGCTTCTTGAGGTAGTCGACGATGGCGCCGATGTCGGCGGCGTGCGCTGCGTTCATGCGGAATACGGCATTCATGCCGCGCTCGCCCTGGTGGTCGGAGGGCGCATCGGCGACGGCGACCATGAAGCCTTGTGCGGCGAACTGGTCACGAACGCGCACGAGAAAATTGCCTTTGCCCCAGGCCATGCTGGACGCGCTCTTGAGCCCGAGCCTGCCGTGCCCGCCGGCGAACAGAATGACGGCCGCCGTCGGCTTCGCGGGTTTGATCAGGATGAAGGCCTGCTTGGCGCCCCGCGGTGTCTGCACGGAGACGAGGCTCGCATCCTGGGCTGAAGCCGGGTTGGCTGAGAGAGGCGCGAAAAAGGCTGCGACTGCGAGCAATATCGAGCGAAACAGCATGGTCCTCCTTCCCCTGAGAGGCCCCGCCGTGAGCCGGCGTCGAACCATTGGGCGTCCAAAGGCGCCGGCCGTCAATCCATCGGGTGAATATTCCGGAATCCTAGGCAATTAGACGAGGGGCACGCGAAACCGAATTCAAAAGCAAGGATCGGAGTGCAGGGTCGGGACAAGGCGCCTATCTTCCTCATCATGGAAACGAGAAAGACCACGACCATGCTCGCCAAGACCAAACAGCCGAGCGCCCGGCGTTCCTCGATGCGCGACGAGGACAGTCTCTACGCGGCCGTCGTGGCGCGGGACAAGAGCATGGACGGCACGTTCGTCTATTCGGTCGCGACGACCGGGGTGTATTGCCGTCCGTCCTGCCCTTCGCGCCACGCGCGACGCGAGAACATGGCTTTCCATGCCTCGGGTGCAGCAGCACAGGCAGCGGGTTTCCGTGCCTGCAAACGCTGCAAGCCCGATGCGCCTTCGCTCGAGGCCGAACACGCGCGTCTGGTCGCGAACGCCTGCCGCCTGATCGAAGAGGCTGAAGAGCCGCCGACTCTTGACGCGCTCGCGGCGGATGTTGGGCTCAGCCCCTATCACTTCCACCGCGTGTTCAAGAGTATCACGGGCGTGACGCCCAAGGCTTATGCCATCGCGCATCGCCAGAAGCGTGTGCGCGACAACCTGAAAAGGAGCACCAGCGTGACCGAAGCCATTCATGACGCCGGTTTCAATTCGAGCGGCCGCTTCTATGCCAATGCCGGCGAGGTTCTCGGCATGACACCCACCACCTTCCGCGCGGGAGGCAAGGACATGCAACTCCGCTTTGCCATCGGGAAGTCTTCGCTCGGTGCGGTCCTGGTGGCCGCGAGCAGCAAGGGCATCGCGGCCATCCTGCTCGGCGATGATCCCGAGAAGCTGGTCCACGATCTCGAGGTCCGTTTTCCTAAGTCGGAGCTGATCGGGAGCGATCGTGAGTTCGAGGAGGTCGTCGCCAGGACAATCGCGCTCATCGAGGCTCCCGGTGCGCGCTTCGATCTGCCGCTCGATGTGCGTGGTACGGCCTTCCAGCATCGCGTGTGGCAGGCGTTGCGCGAGATCCCTGCCGGAACGACCGTAAGCTACGCCGAGCTTGCCGAGCGGATCGGCCTACCGAAGGCGATACGTGCCGTCGCGGCTGCGTGCGCGGCGAACAGACTCGCCGTCGCCATCCCATGTCACCGTGTCGTGCGGAATGACGGGGCGCTCTCCGGTTATCGCTGGGGTGTCGAGCGCAAGCGCAAGCTTCTGGCGCGGGAGGCACGCTCGTGAGCAAGGCTCTTCTGCGCGAGCGGCCTTCCAAAGCGGCGGCAACGCCGGCGGTGGACTGGACGGCCATCGGGGCCAGCCTCGATACACGCGGTTTCGCGATCATCCCGCAGCTATTGCCGGAAGGTCAGTGCCACGCGGTGTCTGCCATGTATCCCGACGGCAGTCACTTCCGTAGTCACATCCACATGGCGCGGCATGGCTTCGGGCGGGGCGAATACAAGTATTTCACCTATCCGCTACCCGAGCCGATCGCCCGATTGCGCACGTCACTCTATCCTCAACTCGCCGAAGTCGCCAATCGCTGGAATGCAGCCATGGGCGTCGACGTGCGATTCCCCTCGGATCACGCAGCCTTTCTCGAGCGCTGCCATGAGGCGGGGCAGAAGCGCGCGACGCCTCTGCTGCTGCAATACGTTGCGGGCGACTACAACTGCCTGCACCAGGATCTCTATGGCGCGCACGTCTTCCCGCTGCAGGTTGCGATCCTGCTGTCGGAGCCGTCGCGCGATTTCACGGGTGGCGAGTTCGTCATCACGGAGCAGCGGCCCCGGATGCAATCACGCGCGTCCGTCGCTCCACTCGGCCAGGGCGATGCGGTGGTCTTCGCCGTCCATCATCGGCCGGTGGCGGGCACCCGCGGGACGTACCGTGTGAACCTCCGCCATGGCGTGAGCGAGGTGCTGACGGGCCGCCGGCACACGCTCGGCATCATCTTTCATGATGCGGCATAGTTTACCCAGAGCCGCGCGTGCGGATCGTGCCCTCAATTCGCTACAATTCGGGCACAGCCGGTGATTGTGACGGTTTCATAACGGGGGCTTCCATGAGACTCGAGCCGGTTCGGCAGCGCACACGCATTCACACGATCCAAGCCGGCGCGCTGGCGGCGGTCCCAATCTTTTTTCTGGCACAACCGGCGTGGCAGGGGACGGCGCATGAGTTCATCGAGATTGCCGGCATCGTCCTCGTGTTCGCCTGCATCGTCGGGCGGATGTGGAGCATCCTCTATGTCGGCTCGAAGAAGAACAAGGAGCTTGTGACGTCGGGGCCGTACTCGATGACGCGGAACCCGCTTTACTTCTTCTCATGCATCGGGGCGGTTGGGGTCGGCCTGATGTACGGCTCTGTCGTCGTCGCACTCGCGCTGGGCCTGATCGCGTATGGCGTTCTCGCGGCAACGGCGGCGAAGGAAGCGGACTATTTGCGGACTATGTTCGGTCCGGCCTATGAGGCCTATAGCCGTCGCACGCCGATCTTCTGGCCGAAATCTCAGCTCTACGAAGACGCGCAGGAGGTCTACTTCTCGCCGAAGGCTTTGAGGAAGACACTGCTCGACGGCATTCTCTTCCTCGCAGCATTCCCGATCATCGAGACGCTCGAGTATCTGCACGCCAGCGGCACGCTGCCGATCCTCTTCCACTTGATCTGAGAACCGACAGCGTCTGCCACCTCACTTCTTCTGACTGCCGTAGTTGAGCAGTCCCGAGTTGTTCTTCGGCGGGTGCGCGGCGAGGCCGGCTTCGTTCGGCTCCGTACCCCAGCCCGGACGATCGGGCAGCACGAGATGGCCGTCCTTGAACTCCGGGACGTGCGTGAAGAGCTCGTGATCCCACGCGAGACGGTCGATGTCCGTCTCCATGATGCGCAGGTTCGGCACGGCAGCCGAGAAGTGCGCGTTCATCATCGTGCAGAGGTGACCGTAGAAATTATGTGGCGCGACGTTGACCTCGTGCGCCTCGGCGAGATTGGCGATCTTCATGGACTGCCACACGCCATTCCAGGGCGTGTCGATGATCGCCACGTCCATGGCCTGTTCGCGGAAATACGGCAGGAACTCGCGCACGCCGAGCAAGGTCTCGCACGAGGAGATCGGATGCGGGCTCTGGCGGCGGATATAGCCGAGCGCTTCGGGGCTGTAGCTGTCGATCTCGATCCAGAACATGTCGAGGTCGGCGATCTCGCGCAGGATCTTGAGATAGCCCTCGGTCTTGGCGTTGAAGTTGAGATCCAGGAGGATATCGACATCGGGGCCGACGCCGTCGCGTAGTGCTTCCAGATGCATGCGCAGATTACGCAGCACGTTGCGCTCGACGTTGAGCGCCGGCTGGTTGGGTGAGCCGAAACCGGGCCGATAGCCCTTCGGGTTCTGCTGACCCTCATAGATGAAGATGTTCGTCTTGCAGGCGGTGAAGCCCTTCTCGCGCACCTCGCGGCCGAGGCTCTTGACGCCGTCGAGATCCGTAATCGCGGGCTTGTAGAAGGTCGGATGGTTGATGCGCCACGTCGCGCAGTGCGACCAGTACACGCGAATGCGGTCGCGTACCTTGCCGCCAAGCAGCTCGTAGCAGGGGACGCCGAGGCTCTTGGCCTTGGCGTCGAGGAGGGCATTCTCGATCGCACCGAGCGCCAGCGCCACCACGCCGCCGGCTGCCGGCCGCGTGATGGCATAGAGCTCCTGGTAGATGCGCTCGTGGTCGTTCGCGTCCTGGCCGACGACGCGCGGCGCGAGGCGCTGGATTGCGGCGCTGAGGCCCGGCGCGCCGAAACCCTCGTCGAACTCGCTCCAGCCAACGATGCCTGTGTCGGTCGTGATCTTGACGAAGTGGTAGTTGCGCCAGCCGGCATCGCAGGAAAGCGTTTCGAGCTTCGCGACTTTCGTAGCGGCCATGGGGCTTCCTCCAGGATTTCATTGTTGATTGGGTGCAAGCCTAAAGCGTCGGACCTTAAATGCGACCCACGCCTGGGCTGGTCTCAGAGTCGCATTTAAGGTCCAAAGACGTTTAGAGAGGGACATAACATTCTAAAGCAACTTTGGACTTGAAATTCACTCCCCGCCTAACCTCGAACTGAGGTGAATTTCAAGTCCGTTGCTTTAGACCAGAACGCGCGCGATGAGCCATGCGCTCTCAGTCGAAGGCTTTGACCGGCGTGGTGTTGCCGACCGTGCCGGCCATGGAGCCCGCATCGATAGAGAGGATGATGCCGGATACCCAGCGCGCCTGCTCGGAAGCGAGGTAGACGACACCCTTGCCGATGTCCCAGCCCGTGCCTTCCGTCTGCAGGAGTGTGTTCTTGCGGCGTGCATCGCGGAGCTCCGGCTCCATGCCCTGGGCGAACACCATGGGCGTATAGACATAGCCCGGCGCGATGCAGTTGACGCGTATGCCTTCGGGACCGTGATGGGCCGCCATGGAGCGCGTCATGTTCACGACTGCGCCCTTGGAAGCAGAGTAGAACAGGCTCGGATTGCCGCCCTTGAGGCCGTCGATCGACGAGATGTTGATGATCGAGCCGCCGCCCTGCTTGCGCATCTCCGGGATCGCGTACTTGGCCATGAGCATCATCGACGTGACGTTGATGCGCATGGCCGCGTCCCATGCCTCGGCGTTCGTCTCGACGGCATTGCCCATGGGGCCGCCGATGCCGACGTTGTTGACGAGCACATCGACGCGTCCCCACGTGTCGACGATTTTCTTCACCGCGGCCGCGCACGACGTCTGATCCGCGACATTGCCGACGACGACCATCGACGTGCCGCCCTCGGCATCGATCATCTCCTTCGTGGCATCGCCGAGTTCCTTGGTCGCATCGAGCAGCGCGACCTTACAGCCCTCGCGCGCGAGCAGGATGGCGGCGGCGCGCCCGTTGCCGATGCCCGGCGCGCGCGAACCAGCGCCCGTGACGATCGCGACTTTTCCCTCGAGCCCCATTTCCGGCATGTGCGCTTCCTCCGCTTGAGTTTGTTTGGCGCCAGACTGCACATGCGCGCCGATCTCAACAAGCCCGCTCCCTTTCATCCCTGAAATTCGTCTCGTTCCAGCTCGACGGCCGTGATGTAATGGTATAACGTAACATGCAGATCGATCATGCAGGAACCAAGAGAGACCTATGGATCAGCAACTTATGCAGCATCTCGTGCGGGGCGAGGCTCGGCGGGACGGTCGATTGCCGGTCACCGTGCTGTCCGGCTTCCTGGGCGCGGGCAAGACGACACTGCTCAACCACGTCTTGAACAATCGGGAGGGGCGGAAGGTCGCGGTCATCGTCAATGACATGAGCGAGGTGAACATCGATGCCGACTTGTTGCGTGATGGCGGCGCCAACCTCTCGCGAACGGACGAGGCGCTTGTCGAGATGTCGAACGGCTGCATCTGCTGCACGCTGCGCGACGATCTGTTGAATGAGGTGCGCCGTCTAGCGGAGGAGGGGAGGTTCGACTACCTGCTGATCGAGTCGACAGGGATCTCCGAGCCGCTGCCTGTCGCCGCGACATTCGATTTCCGTGACGAGAGCGGCGTAAGCCTCGGGGACGTTGCGCGCCTCGACACGATGGTCACGGTCGTCGATGCGGCCAATCTCCTCAAGCATTACGCATCGTCGGACTTCCTGACCGATCGCGGCCAATCCCTTGGCGAGGGTGACGAGCGTCCACTCGTGAACCTGCTCGTCGAGCAGATCGAGTTCGCCGATGTCGTGGTGCTCAACAAGTTGGATGTCGCGACACCACAGCAAGTCGAAGCTGCCCGCATGATCGTCCGTGCGCTCAATGCGAGCGCACGCATCGTCGAGACGGTCGAGGGGCAGGCGCCGCTCGATGAGATCCTCGACACGGGCCGCTTCGATTTCGAGAACGCACATCGCCATCCGCTCTGGTTCAAGGAGCTGAATGGCTTCAAGGACCACGTGCCCGAGACGGAAGAGTACGGTATTCGCAGCTTCGTCTATCGGGCGCGCCCACCGTTCGAACCTGCAAAGCTGCACGCTTTTCTCAACCAAGCGTGGCCCAATGTCGTGCGCGCCAAGGGCTTCTTCTGGATCGCGTCGCGGCCCCAATGGTGTGGCGAGATCAGCATGGCCGGCGCACTTGTCCGCCACAACGCCGCCGGCCTTTGGTGGGCGGCCATGCCCAAAGAGCGCTGGCCGCAAGAGCCGGAGCACGTGGCCATGATCCGGCGGCGCTGGAGCGAGCCCTTTGGCGACCGCAAGCAGGAGATCGTCTTCATCGGGACGCGCGACATGGACGAGGCCGCGATCAGGGCATCATTGGATCGCTGCCTGCTTCCCTTGCCGAAATCCGGACGCGTCGACACCAAACCCTGGCGACAGCTTCCTGATCCATTTCCAGCATGGGGCCGAACCGATGAACATGAGTGAGGACGAGGCCGCAGCGATTGCGGAGATCCACGAGCAGGATGTGGCGGAAGTGCGGGCGCTCCTGCAGGAGGCCATTCGCACTGCCGGCGCGCGGTGGCTGCCGATGAATGCCATCGTGGATGCGATGGTGCGCGAGCTCGGCGTCATACGAGGGCGCACGCCGTGCGTGCTGAAGCCCGGGCAGGCGCCTCAGGCGTGGGCGGTGCGTCGTGCAGTGAAACGCTCGTAGAGCCAGAGCAGGAGAAAGCAGGCGAGCAGCATACCCACACCGAAATCGAAGGCGGCGCGCGACGTGCCAGCAAATACGGCGAGGCGACCAGCGATGATCGGCCCGATCACGATCATCAGGTAGAACATCGAGAAATAGAGACCCATGCCCGTCGCCCGCGTGCCCGCAGTCAGCACGCGGCTCGGCAAGCTCATGATCGGCCCTGCGGGCAAGCCGGCAACAAGCCCGAGGGCGATGAACCAGAAGACCACCGCCTCGGCGCGGCCACTGATGAAGAGCATGAGAGCGGACAGCCCCAAGCCAGCAAATATGACTTCCGTGGAGCGGCCCGTGCGATCGGCGATGATGCCGCCCAGAGGAACCGACAGGGCCGCCATCCACAGCACGAGGCTCGTGGCCAAGCCCGCGGCCTGAAGACTCCAGCCGCGTTCCGTGAGCAGCGCGGTGCCATATCCGAACACCATGCCGAGAGCGGTATTGTAGAGACCCCAAATGCGGCCCGCCGTGATCACCGCCTTCAGGACGGTGCCGGCCGGCCATTCACCGTAGGGCGTGGCTGCGTCCTGTCCTGGTGGTGGTTGATAGAAGAGGGTGAGCAGCGCGAGACCAACTGCGGCAAAGACAACGGTGACTGCAGACACAGCGAAAACGCCGCCAGCGCTCGCCAGAGTCGGCAGGACGATGAGTGCGAGTGCGATACCTGCGGGCCACGAGTTGACGAAGATGCCCATGGCTGTGGCGATCTCCCGACCCGCGAACCAGTCCGTGATCATCTTCGACATCAGCACGTTGAGCAGAACGCCACCGATCCCGGCTACCAGGCGCCCGAGAAGCTGCCAGTACCAGCCCGCGGTGAGGGCCATGACCAGGCCACCGGCGATCATGAGTGCAAGGCCGAACAGAACCACCGACTTATCACCAAAGCGCCGACCGATCTCGCCACCCGGCACGGCAAAGACAATGCCCGGAGCGAGATAGAGGCTTATCAGCAGACCGATATCGGCAAGGGCGACGCCGAACGTCTGCATGAAAGTCGGCGAGACAGCACCGACAGCCTGGAACTGGAAGGCCATGGCGAGGCGCACGGTGAACAGGAGCGCCAATACGGTCCAACGATTCTGCATGAATAAGTCTCAGAGTGAGGAAGGCAGCATAGCTTACGTGCAATTCCGTCAATCTACGATCATTGCAGTGTGCCCACCGGACGGCAATAGTGCAGAGCCAAGCAAAGCCGGATCCAACACGGCCGATATGCAGGAGGAAAACGCACATGAGCGCATCGGTTCCGCCGCTTCAGCAGAATGCCACAGCTGATCTCGCGGCCTTTGCAAGTGCGCTGAACTTCGAGCAGATTCCACCGGCAGTCATCGCTCGCGTGCGACTGAGCCTGCTCGATGGCATCGGTGTTTGCCTTTATGGGGCCACGCGGCCATGGACGCGGCGCGTGCAGGACATCGTGCGTGCTCAGGAGGCTAAGCCTGTCGCGACGATCTTCGCGACGCGCCACAAGAGCTCGTGGTCGCAGGTGGCGCTCGCCAATGCGACGGCCGGGCACGCCTTCGAAATGGATGACATTCACACGGAGTCCGTCGTCCACCCGAACTCGCTGACGACGCCGATCGCGATTGGCTATGCCGAAGCGCATCCCGATGTGAGCGGTCGCGATCTGATGACCGCGATTGTCGCGGGCTGTGAGGTCGGCACGCGCATCGGCAATGCCGCGACGACGAGGCTCTTCCTCAATGGCTTTCATCCGCAGGGCACGAGTGGCGCATTCGTCGCGACGGCGACGGCGGGACGCCTGCTCGGTCTCGATGCGCGCACCATGCAGAACGCGCTGGGCATTGGCGGCTCCATGGCGGCAGGCCTGATGGCTGCGCAGGAAGGCGCGATGGTCAAGCGCCTGCACGCGGGACGGGCGGCCGAGGGCGGCGTCTATGCAGCAGAGCTGGCGAGACGAGGCTTCACCGGTATCTCCGATGTGGTCGAGGCGGGCTATGGCGGGTTCCTCAGCTCGTATTCGCGCGAGCCGAATGTGAAGCGGCTGACCGAAGGCTTGGGAAGCGTGTGGGAGACTGAGCGCATCGGCTTCAAGCTTTATCCTAATGTCACGAGCATCCACACATCGCTCGACGCGCTCCGACATATCATGAGTGCGCACGGGCTCGTCGCGAGCGATATCCGCGCCGTCGAGGTCGGTTGCGGGCACATGACGTTTGTCCACACGGCCTGGACGTATCGTGATGCCGGTGTCACCGCCGCGCAGATGAACATGTTCTACGGTCTAGCGGCCATGGCGACCGGTGGTGACGTGACGGTGGCGGATTACACGCCGGCCCGAATGCAGGATCCGGCGCTGCTTGGCTTCATCCCGCGCATCACGATCGATGAGGATGCTGAGCTCGAGGCCATGGGACATCGCTTCCGTCACGCCTGCCGCATGAAGGTCGCGACCACGGACGGGCGCACATTCAGCCACGAAATTCTCTATCGGCGTGGAAGCGCGGATAGCGATGTCGGCGGGGAAGAGGTCCGCCGCAAATTCGCGGGCAATGTGCGCGGTTTGCTGAGCGATGGAGATCGGGACCGCGTCGTTGAACTGGTCGGGATGTTGGACACTGCGGCGCACGTGCAGGAACTTTGCGATATTCTCGCAAACCGCGTGCACGTCGGCAGAGACTGAACAGCTCGAAGTCGCGAAGGCGAAGGTGTGACGCGCCGGCCCTGCGCCTTTCGCGCCACGAGCGTCCTCACGCTTTCGCGATTTCCCACTTTCGCCCTTTCATTCTCCGCCGATCTGCCTAAAAAGGCGCCATGTCCCTTCACGACCGAACATTCCCGGCGGACGCGCCTGCGTCCGGCCGCAGCCTCTGGCGCGCCGAGCTGACCGATACGGTCCGGCTCGCGACACCTATTGCGCTTACGCAGCTCGGCCAGATCGCCATGATGACGACTGATCTCATGCTGCTTGGGCGGCTCGGTGCAGATGTCGTCGCGGCGGCGGCGCTCGCGCATACGGTGCTGTTCGCAGCCTTCACGCTCGGCATGGGCCTCGTTGCAGCGGTGGCGCCGCTTGCGGCGCAGGCTTTCGGTGCGCGCGATCCTCGCGGCGTGCGCCGCGCGCTGCGCGTCGGTATGTGGGCCTCGGTCTTGGCAGGCGTGCCGCTGACGGCGCTCCAGTTCTGGGGCACGGACATCCTCCAGGCGCTCGGCCAGACACCGGAGAATGCGGCGCTCGCGGGCCGCTACCTCCTTGGCCTCGGCTGGTGCCTCATTCCGGCATGGATATTCATGGCCATTCGCGGTTTCATGGGTGCTGTGAACCGCCCCGAGCCGGCGCTCTGGATCACGCTGGTCGCGATCCCCACGAACCTAGTGCTGGCGTGGGCGCTCATCTATGGCGAGCTCGGCCTGCCGCGTCTCGACCTGCTCGGTGCCGGCATTGCGACGACGTTCGTGAACGTTGCCATGTGCGCCGTGGCACTCATCGTTTGCGTCACGCGGCGGCCCTTCAAGAAGTACCACGTGCTCGGACGCTTCTGGCGCTTCGACGGGCCGCTTTTCCGCAAGCTGCTCGTCGTCGGCTTGCCGATCGCTGGCGCCTATCTCCTCGAGTTCGGCGTGTTCGCGGCAGCGGCACTGCTGATGGGCACGATCAGCACGACCGCGCTCGCCGCGCATCAGATTGCGCTGCAGATTGCGGCCGTTCTGTTCATGGTGCCGTTCGGCATTTCCATTGCGGCCACGGTGCGGGTCGGACATGCCGTTGGCCGGCGTGACGCGGCGGCCACGCGACGCGCAGGCCTCGCTGCACTCGCCCTCGGTGCGGGGTTCATGGTCATCATGACGGGGCTCGTCGCGCTCGCGCGCGATGTGCTGCCTGTGATGTTCCTCGGCAGCCAGACTCCGGAGACGGCAGCGACGTTCGCGCTCACGGCGACGCTGCTTCTGGTCGGCATGTTCTTCTTCATTGCCGATGGTCTGCAGACGGTTGCTGCGGGTGCACTCAGAGGCTTGAACGACACGCGCATGCCGCTGGTGTTTGCGACGATCAGCTTCTGGGTGATCGGCTTTACGGCTTGCTGGTGGTTTGGCTTCAGGGCGGATCTCGGCGCCATCGGCGTGTGGATCGGTCTGACGATCGGCATCCTGGTCTATGCGGTGCTGCTGGTGACGCGCTTCCACGTGCTGACTGCGCGTGGGTACATGCCGGAGGTCGGCCACGCCGTAAGTGCAGCCTCCCACTAAGGTGGCTGGTGTCCGCGCAGCCGGCCAACTAACATCTGCCGTGCGCCATCAGGCGGGAGAGATGTCAGGAGGACGCGTAATGGCATACCGCGGCATGACCGTGGAGCTCATCAAGCTCAAAGGCGACAAGGGCGATCAGATCACTGCATACACGGCACGCCCCGAAGGGCCAGGGCCGTTCCCCGGCGTGGTGCTCGTCCATCACCTTCCGGGATGGAGTGAGCTCTATATCGAGATGACGCGCAAGTTCGCGCACTACGGCTATCTCGCGATCTGCGCGAACCTTTACGAGCGCAACGGCCAGGGCGATCCGGACGACGTTGCTGCCAAGGTGCGCGCGGAAGGCGGCGTGGCCGATGCGCAGGTCGTCGGCGACACCGAAGCGGCTGTTAAGTGGATGCGCGCGCAGTCAGGACACAACGGCAAGGTTGGCATCTTCGGCTCCTGCTCCGGTGGCCGGCACGCCTTTCTGTATGCCTGCCAGAAGAAGGACGTCGATGCGTGCGTCGATCTCTGGGGCGGTCGCGTCGTGATGCCCAAAGAGGATCTCAACGCGAAGACACCGGTCGCGCCGATCGATCTCACGAAGGATCTTTCCTGCCCGCTGCTCGGCCTGTTCGGCAACGAGGATCGCGCGCCGAGCCCCGAGCAGGTGGACCAGCACGAGGCCGAGCTGAAGAAATACGGCAAGGACTACGAGTTCCACCGCTATGAGGGCGCGGGCCACGGCTTCTTCTACTACCATCGTCCGCTCTATCGGGTGGATCAGGCGCTCGACGGCTGGAAGAAGGTCTTCGCATTCTTCGGCAAGCATCTCGCGGGGTAATGAGCCATGTGCACATCGATCGTTGAAATCGCGCCGGCTGAGGGCATGGCCAAGGCCGATGGTGAATGGTTCCCGGTCACGACTTCGGTCGTGGCCTATGATCACGCTCGGCACGCACTGCTCGGCGACGTCATCACGCTCGATTTCATCAATACCGATCTGCCGCCAAGCGCGCGTGCGGCCGTCGAGCTGTCGCTTGTTGCGGCCAAGGCTCTGCACGCAGCGCTCGCGAAGGCCATTGTTGAAGCCGATATCGAAGAAGCCGAGCGGGCGGAGAGCATTGCCGAGCAGGCGCGTCGGAAGGCACCGTTGCTGATTGCGGCCGAGTGATCGCGTGGGCTAGGACTGCGTGGCCGCCAAGCGCGGAGGTGCGCTGCAATCGCGTCGAGCCCCTCGGCCGCGACCGCCGTTACAACATCAGCCTCTGGTGAGTATCTTGGCGACGAGATCAGCTAGGTTCCGCGCGCCGAACTTGCGCAGTATATTGGCACGGTGGAACTCTATCGTGCGATGACTGACGCCGAGCGCCCGCGCGGTCTCCTTACTCGAGGCGCCCTTGACGACAAAGGCGAGGGAGATGCGCTCGCTGGGCGTAAGCCCTTCGTCGTGGTCCGGTATTGGCGTGGATAGAATATCTACGGCGCCGTTGAGGCGGCCAATTTCCCTCTGCACCTCGGCCAGTTCTGGCGTTGCGAGAATTTCCCACCGGCCGTTGCGCCGGGCCAGCGAGAAATTGTGACTGCGCGCCACGTCGAGCAGATCAACCGCGCGGAGGGCCTTCAGCGAATACGTGCACAGGACCATCATTCTGTGTCTGGCGACAGAGTTGTCGGACAAGCCTTCATGTTCATGGAAGGCCTTCCATTGGTTTTCCTCGAACCAGAAGGCATTCCCGCTCACTCGCATGCCGACGAAGCCCTTGGCCTGAGCTTCAGCAAGCTTCGCACGCCAGCTGGTCGTGATGCGACGCGAATCGAATCTGCCTCCTTTCGCCTGCGAGCTGTAGCCAGTAACAAGTTCGATGCGGCCGGCCGCAAGATGCTTTTCGAAGCACTTGTGCCTTTTGGTCAGGCCATTGATCGCAGCACGGCGAGAAACTGGTGCGGAGAGTGCCCAGATGCAGAATTCGTTGTTTTCGAGACCGGCGGCGAAGTAGCCCGCATGTGCATCAATGAGATCCTGTGCCGTCTCATAGAAGAGGCAGACATGCGCGCCCCACGGTATTGAGCCCACGGGCTTAATGCCCGATGGGCGACGCTCTGGATCCAATTTGGCACCGCGATGTCTGCGTGCAGGTCGCGGCATGCTTTATCCAGCGCTACTACCATGAGTTGCTTCCGACAGGGAGGCGTTGAAGCACGAACCCCGCCACTTTGATCGACATAGCCAATACCGTTCCGGGCGAGCTACTCGTAGTACTACCAGCACTTCGACACGCGTCCCGCAGGTAGCGTTTTATGCGCACATCAAAAGTCGAAAATGCCCGGCAGATTGCTCGGTTGAGACTTGTGGCGAATGGTTCCCCGTGGACGCATTCAATCGTCCCATATGGTCAACCGCGCCGCGCACTGCTGGGGGACGTCACTAGCGTCGATTTCATCAAGCATCTAAATATCGGTCTGCCCTACAGGGTACGCGCGGCCGCCGAGCTGGCGCCAATCGCGGGACAGGGCACACACGCAGTGCTCGCCGCCGCGTCGGCTGGTGCAGCGTCAGCACCTCGGCAGCATTTTCGCGACGAGCTCGGCCAGATTGCGCGCGCCGGACTTGCGCAGGATACTGGTACGATGGAGTTCGATTGTGCGATGACTGATGCCGAGCTCCCGCGCGGTCTCCTTGCTCGATGCGCCATTGACGACATAGGCGAGTGAGATGCGCTCGCTGAGCGTAAGTGCCTCGATACCCGGCATTGAATTGGCGAGAACATGTGTGCCCCAAGGCATCACGCTCACCGGCTGCATGATTGATGCTGTATCTGGTCTGGCACCACGAAATTTGCGGTCGCGTTGCGACATTGCATCCCCAGCACTATTCCGAAGTGTGATGTTCTGCAGAGCGCTGAATCAAGAGATGCGCCAGTCGGATCGAGATTGCCGCTATCGTCCGAGGTGAGCTACTCGTAGAAATACCGGCACGCGGCGAGTGATCAGGGCCCATGCCCGATCCGGAACGCGGCTTGAAGTGCCTCGAAGGGAATTGGCGCCGGTGGATCAGCCGCTCGTGCAGCTTCAGCTTCTGGTGAGTATCTTGGCGACGAGATCGGTGAGGTTGCGTGCGCCAAACTTGCGCAGGACATTGGCACGGTGGAACTCGATCGTACGATGACTGACGCCGAGCGCCCGCGCGGCCTCCTTGCTCGATGCGCCCTTGACGACATAGGCGAGTGAGATGCGCTCGCTAGGCGTAAGTGTTTCGTCGAGGTCCGGCATTGGCGTGGAGAGAACATCTATGGCGCCGTTGAGGCGGCCGATTTCCCGCCGCGCCTCGGCGAGCTCTGGCGTTGCGAGAAATTCCCAGCGGCCGTTGCGCCGGGCGAGCGAGAAATTGTGGCTGCGTGCCACGTCGAGCAGATCCACAGCGCGGCCGGCCTTCAGACAATACGTGCAAAGGACAATCATTCTGTGTCCGGCCAGAGAATTGTCGAGCTCCTGCTCATATTCACAGAAGACCTTCCATTGGTTTTCCTCGAACCAAAAGGCATTGCCGCTCACGCGCAGGCCGGCGAAGCCCTTGGACTGAGCCTCAGCAAGCTTCGCGTGCCAGCCAGCCGTTATGCGTAAGGAGTCGAATTTGCCCCCCTTGAGATACCAGCTATAGCCAGGAACAAGTTCGACGCGGCCCGCCGCAAGGTGCTTTGCGAAGCCCTTGATCCTTTTTGTCAGGCCATTGATCGCAGCAGTGCGAGAAACTGGCGCGGAGAGCGCCCAGATGCAACACTCGTTGTTTTCGAGGCCGGCAGCGAAGTAGCCCGCAATTGCATCAATGAGATCCTGCGGCGTCTCATAGAAGAGGCAGATATGCGCTCCCCAGGGTATTGAGCCCACGGGACGAATGCCTGATGGGCGACGCTCTAGATCCTGTTCGGCACCAATATGTCTGCGTATTGGTTGCGGCATGGCAGCCCCCGCGCCGATGCGAGCCAGACAGCACTGTCGGACTAATCTGCGGCGTCCAGGTAATACTACGAGTAGCTCGCCCCGGACGATAGTGGCTAATTCGATCCCAGTGGCGCGATGCGTGGTTCGGCGCCTTCCTGTTGGAAATCAGACTTCGGCAATTCTGCGGGGATGCCATGCGGATGCAGGATCCGGACCATACCATTGAGCTTCGTCGTGTCAACGGCGTGAATTCGGCGGCGGGGGGCCCGGCCGAGGCGGGAAGCATTCCGGTGGCCTTTGCATGAAAAAGTCCATTGGATGCTTCCTGCCCGAGTTTCCCACCGACGGAAATCCAAAGCGTTCGAAAGAGCTCAAAGCGAAGCTCGCGGACGCCCTGAGCTTGACGACAAATGAGATCGATCAGGCTGTCGTCATAGCGGATGCCAAGGATAGCGATCTACGCGTGGTCTACGCAAATCGCGCCTTCGAGGCGATCACAGGGTACGCGAGCAGCTATGCGGTCGGACGAAACTGTCGCTTTCTTCAGCGCGACGAGCGCGATCAGCCCGAGATCCACAAGATCCGCCAGGCGATTGCAGCTCGCGCATCCGTATCTGTGACGATACGGAACTATCGGAAGGATGGGACGCCGTTCTGGAATGGATTGCGCCTTCTGCCAGTGTTCTCGGAAGCTGGTGAGCTTACCTACTACGTCGGGCTGATGCGCGATGTGTCCGTTGCAGCCTCGCTATCGGATCTGAATTGCAGCGAGCGTCACATCGATCCGCTGACCGGGCTGCGCGACCGATATGACCTAGTACGCCACCTCGATAGCCTCACGGCATCTGGCCAAACGTGCCATCTGCTCATGGTGAAGCTGGATGTCGGAGGATTCCGGCAGGTCAACAGCCGCTTTGGCCCCGCGCTCGGGGATGCACTCCTTCAGCAGATCGCACGACGTTTGGCTTGTCTGCAGGCGGAGGCCATAGCGCGCGTGGGCGCCGACGAGTTCGTCGTCGCCCAATGTTTGGATCGGCGCGAGGCCGTTGACGGCTGGCTGAGCAAGATTTGTAGCAGCCTAGAGCAGAAATACTTTCTTGCTGGCATCGAAACCAAAGTGGACTTCTCCGTAGGGTTTCTCGTTGTCAACTTGAACTCCGGACAGAGATCGATGGAAGCGGGGCTCTTCTCGCTTTGAGGGAGCCGGCCGCGTCGCGGACCACGCACGTGCGGAAATGGCGCGATATCGGCGCTATTGTGCTTGGTGCTGGATCGCAACCATGCTTGCCCCGAGTGCCGAGGCAATGCACACGGCTTTGGCGACAGCCCTTGCCGAGGCTGATCGCCGACTGGTGAGAGGCTCAGGTCGCGCGCGCGGCCCAGTTGCGGACGTGCGCCGCGATCGCGTCGAGGCCGTCAGTAAGCGCCGCCGGCCCTGGTTGAAGGATGATCGGCGATTTGATTTCAAAGACGGCATTGGTACGCATGGCCGGGATGGTGTCGAATCCCGGCCGTGCGCGCACCTGCTCGGGACGGAATTTCTTGCCGCACCACGAGCCGAGGATGATGTCGGGCGCGGCGGCGATCACGCGCTCTGGTGGGATGATGCGATCCTTGGCTGACTTGCGCTCGGCGAGATCGCTGCAGATGTCGATCCCGCCCGCGATGCCGATAAGCTCTGAAACCCAGCCGATGCCGCTGATCATCGGCTCGTTCCATTCCTCGAAGTAGACCCTCGGTCGACGCGGCAGTGTGGCTGACTCTCTTGTGGCGTGATCGAGGCGTGCTTCGAGACGCCTGGCAAGCTCATTGCCCTTCGCCGGCACACCGACCATGGCGCCAAGCAGGCGGATCATGTCGAGAATGCCGGCGACCGTGCGCTGATTGAAGGCGTGCACGGCTACGCCTTCGCGGATCAGGCTCGCGACGATGTCTGACTGGAGATCGGAGAAGGTGAGCACGAGATCCGGCTTCAGCGCGAGGATTTTCGGGATGTCAGCGCTGATGAAGGCGGAGACGCGCGGCTTCTCCTGCCTGACGCGCGCGGGCCGCACGGCATAGCCCGAAACACCGACGATGCGCGCATCCTCGCCGAGGAGATAGAGCGTCTCGACCGTCTCCTCGGTCAGGCAGACAATGCGATCGGGCGGAAAGGGCATGAGTTGCTTGCCAGGATCTACTGATACTTCTCCGCGCGACGTGTGAATTCGGCATAGCCGAGGCGCGCTTCGAAGGCGGCCTCGCTCTCGAGGTGCGGAGGTCCGAAGGCTTCGGACTTGCGCTCCATGGCGATCTTCAAGCTCGTTTGCAGCGCCTTGGTCGCGGCTCTCAGGCAGAAACCGTAGTCGATGACCAGATCGGCAGCGCCGTCCCAATCCGATGGATTGGGCACGCTCGGCAGATTGATCGTGACGATCTTTGTCCGCACATGCCGTCGGATCTGGCGCAGCATCTCCGGCGTTGCCCCCGTCGGGAAAAGATAGTCGACGCCGACCTCCTCGAAGGCCTTGAGACGCAGAATGGCCTCGTCGAGGTTCTTGGTCGCCCAGATGGCATCCGTGCGGGCAATAGTGGCGAGATCTTTCGAGCGACGCGCGTCGAGGGCCGCGCGCAGTTTCTGCTTCATGGCACCAAGCGGAATGAGGTGCTGCGGCAGTGTCGTATGCTTGCCGCCGGCATGATCCTCGATGTGGATCGCAGCCACGCCGGCACGCTCGAAGGCATCGATCGTGCGCCAGATATTGCCGGGCTCGAAGAAGCCGCCTTCCGCGTCCGCGACGACGGGCACCTTCACGGCATCGACGACAGCCTTCGTATGCCGAACGATCTCGTCGAGGGTCAGCGCACCGACATCCGGCAGTCCATAGCCGGCGGCGGCAGCAGCGTAGCTGCCCACATAGACGAGGCCGAATCCGGCTTCCTCAACCAGCTTGGCGCTCAGGGGATCATAGGCACCCGGCAGCACGACGGCCCTCCGACCATCGAGCGCCTTGGCCAGCGCCGCGGCATTGCGTGTCATTTCGCGCAGCTCTCCTCAATGCAGTCGTATCGACCCGCATTGAGCACTTCGGCGAGGCAATCCGCAAGGACGTGCGGGGCTTGCTTCGCCGACGAACCGGCTAGTGTGGTGATTCCGAAGTCCGCCACCACTTCGCGGCAGGTGTCAAAGCTCGTTCCAAAGCCCGCCGCAGATGGTGACGAACTTCGCAATCGGGACACTAGCGCGATTTGATCGCATTGGCGCTCTGCTTGTTGAAGCGGATGCCTACGCCGACCACGAACTTCGTGAAGGGTTTGCCATCTCCGCAGACCTGCCAGCGCGACGATACATTCTTGCAGTGCAATTTCGCGTCGGCAGGCGTGCTGGCGCCGATTGAGAGAATGCTTGCCCCCAGTGCCAGGAGCGTTGTCGTCAGTATGGAAGTCTTGGCGACGGTCATAACAGGTACTCCTCTCACATGCAGGGACGGGCATAGGCCGTGCAGTGCCAGACGAAGCTGTGGTGGCAGTAGTAGCTGCGGCTTTGGGCATTACCCCAGTTAGCCCGCGAGGAGCCCATGAGGGACTGCGCCTTGCTGTTCCAGGCGCCACGCGCCTTCTTCTGCGCATTGCCCTTGGTGACGGCGCTCTTGTTGCCTCCGGCAACGATTTTTGAGCCGTTGACGCCCTGATTGCCCTGGTAACAGATCGCTGCCTGCGCCGCCGAGAAGTGCGCGACCGTGAGGACGGTGCCTGTCGCGGCAACTTGCGCGATGCGCTTGAGGCTGAACGTGCTGAGCATGGTTCTCTCCCTTGCTATAAGGCGCGGAGTCGAGCCGGCCTTCACGCTCTCTGTCGCCGGCAGGCGCGGAAAGGTTCAAACCTGCTTAAGGGGGAGGGCCTTGCCGAGGGCCCGGCTCGCAAGATTTCCAGTCAGTCCGGGCTTGTCGTTTGGGCAGGTTCCGGCTTTTCGTGCCGGCTCGTTTCAGACATGCTTGGGGTAACCGGAACAGGAGCCGCAGCAATGCAACTGGGCGTATTCATCCCCATCGGGAACAACGGCTGGCTGATCAGCACGACCTCGCCGCAATACATGCCATCCTTCGATCTCAACAAGACGATCGTCGAGAAGGCCGAGAGATTTGGCTTCGACTTCGCGCTGTCGATGATCAAGCTGCACGGCTTCGGCGGGCCGTCGCAGTTCTGGGATCACAATCTGGAATCGTTCACGCTCATGGCGGGGCTGGCGGCGGTCACGAACCGCATCCAGCTGTTTGCAACATGCGCCGTCCTGACCATGCCCCCGCCGATCGCGGCGCGGATGGCCGTCACGATCGACAGCATCTCGCACGGACGCTTTGGCATAAACATCGTTTCCGGCTGGCAGCGGCGCGAATATACGCAGATGGGACTGTGGCCCGGCAGCGAGCACTACAAGCGCCGCTATGAGTACTGCGCGGAATACGTCACCGTCATGCGCGAGCTCTGGGAGACGGGGCATTCGGACTTCAAGGGCGACTTCTTTACCATGGACGACTGCCGGTGCAGTCCACTCCCGAGTACTCGCATTCCCATCATCTGCGCCGCCCAGAGCGATGCCGGCACGCGCTATGCGGCCCAGTATGCCGACTACAATTTCTGCAACAGCTTCGGCGTGAACAAGCCGACGTCGGTCGCGCCGAGCGTGGCGCGGCTTGTCGCGGCGACCGAGGAAACCGGTCGCGACTGCGGCGCCCTGATCCTGGTGATGATCATCGCCGACGAAACGGATGAAGCGGCGTTCGCCAAATGGGAGCACTACAAGGCGGGCATCGATCTCGTAGCCATTGCGCATCGCAATGAGCAGGCGAAGGACGACCCGAGCAAGGATATCTACTCGCAGGCCAACAAGCGCTCTATCGAGGGTGGCGACAGTCTCCCCACCAACCAGGGTGTCCTCTGCGGCTCTTATGCGTCCATCGCGCGTATGCTCGACGAGATGGCGGCCGTTCCGGGCGTGCAGGGCGTCATGATGACGTTCGACGACTTCGTGATCGGCATGGAGCAGTTCGGCACGCGTATTCTGCCGCTCATGCGCTGCCGCGAGAAGGTGCAGATGGCATCGTAAATGCCGAAGGGGGTTGCCTGACCCGGCCCGCGGCGCTAGCCATGCCCCGCATGAACGCCCGAGCGCACCGCTTCTGCATCGCCCCGATGATGGACTGGACAGACCGGCATTGCCGTTTCTTCCACCGTCAGCTGTCGACGCACGCGCGGCTCTACACGGAGATGCTGACCGTGCCGGCCGTGATTCACGGCAAGCGGGATCAGCTCCTCGGCTTCGACCCGACCGAGCATCCGATCGCGCTGCAACTCGGCGGCTCGGATCCGGCGGGGCTCGCGCAGGCCGCGCGGATCGGCGAGGACTGGGGCTACGACGAGATCAATCTGAACGTGGGCTGCCCGTCGGATCGGGTGCAGGTCGGCAGCTTCGGTGCCTGCCTCATGGCCGAGCCGGAGCTGGTCGCCGACTGCGTCGCGGCGATGAGGGCGGTCGTACGAATGCCGGTGACGGTCAAGTGCCGGATCGGCATCGATGATCAGGACAGCGAGGCCGATCTCGACCGCTTCATCGACACGGTCGCGAGCGCGGGCTGCGACACATTCATGGTGCACGCGCGCAAGGCCTGGCTGAAGGGGCTTTCGCCCAAGGAGAACCGCGAGATCCCGCCGCTCGACTATGAGCGGGTCGCCCGTCTCAAGGCACGACGACCGGAGCTGACGATAGTTTTGAATGGCGGGATCAGCTCGGTTGACGAGGCCGAGAAGCACCTCGAAATCTTCGACGGCGTCATGCTCGGGCGCGCCGCCTACCACACGCCATACATTCTGGCCGAGGTGGACCGGCGTCTGTTCGGCGATGCGCGCCCCGAGTTTAGCCGTGGCGACGTTCTGCGGGCGCTTGTCCCTTACATGGAGCGTCACACAGCAGAAGGCGGGCGGCCCTACGCCCTTCTGCGCCATATTCTCGGGCTCTATCACGGCCAGCCGCGCGCCCGGGCCTTCCGCCGGCTGCTCTCCGAGCAGGGGCCGCGGGCGACGGACGGTGGTGCGCTGATCCGCAAGGCGCTGGCACTCGTCGAGGGACAGGAATTTCCTGCCGCTGCCGAGTAATGCAAGGCTGAACTGCGGCAGATCAGCCCTCGCCTCACAGCGTTCAGGCTGCTAGAACGGCTCCAGATTCCGCAGTGCCCGCACGGGGCCGCCGAAGACGCACGAGGACCTGATGCTCGCCGACAAAGACCGCATCTTCACGAACCTCTACGGCTTCCATGACTGGCGCCTGGCCGGCGCAAAGTCCCGCGGCGCCTGGGATAATACCAAGGCCCTGATCGACATGGGGCAGGATGCCATTATCAACGAGATGAAGGCCTCCGGCTTGCGCGGGCGCGGCGGCGCCGGCTTCCCGACCGGGCTCAAGTGGTCGTTCATGCCGAAGAACGATCCGCGGCCCTCCTATCTGGTCGTCAATGCGGACGAGTCCGAGCCCGGCTCGTGCAAGGACCGCGAAATCATGCGCCACGACCCGCACCTGCTGGTCGAGGGCTGCCTCGTCGCTTCCTTCGCGATGCGTGCGCACACTTGCTACATCTACGTGCGCGGCGAGTTCATCCGCGAGCGCGAGCGCCTGCAGGCGGCCATCGACGAGGCCTACGAGGCCAAGCTGATCGGCAAGAACAATATCAACGGCTGGGATTTCGACTGCTACGTCCACCACGGCGCCGGCGCCTACATCTGCGGCGAGGAGACGGCGCTCCTCGAAAGCCTCGAGGGTAAGAAGGGCCAGCCGCGTCTGAAGCCGCCCTTCCCGGCGAACTCAGGCCTCTACGGCGCGCCGACGACCGTCAACAACGTCGAATCGATCGCGGTGACGCCGACCATCCTGCGCCGCGGCGCCACGTGGTTCGCAGGCCTCGGCAAGCCGAACAACACCGGGACGAAGCTCTTCCAGATCTCGGGCCACGTCGAGAAGCCCTGCGTGGTCGAGGAGGAGATGGGTATCCCCCTGCGCGAGCTGCTTGAGAAGCACGCGGGTGGGGTGCGCGGGGGCTGGGATAACCTGCTTGCCGTGATCCCCGGCGGCTCGTCCATGCCCTGCCTGCCCAAAGAGATCTGCGACGACCTGACGTTGGATTTCGATACGCTGTCGAAGCTCAAGAGCGGCATGGGTACGGCCGCCATCATCGTCATGGACAAGTCGACGGACATCATCGCCGCGATCCGGCGCATTGCCTACTTCTACAAACACGAGAGCTGCGGCCAGTGCACGCCGTGCCGCGAGGGCACGGGCTGGATGTGGCGGATGCTCGAGCGCCTGGAGCGCGGCGAGGCGGACTTCAAGGAAATAGACCTGCTGTTCGACGTCTCGAAGCAGGTCGAGGGCCACACCATCTGCGCGCTGGGTGATGCCGCGGCGTGGCCGGTGCAGGGCCTGCTGCGCAACTTCCGCCCTGTTATCGAGCAGCGCATCAGGGACCGTAAGGGCGCACTTGCCGTCGCGGCGGAGTAAGCAAAAACGCCGCCGGATGGTCCCGGCGGCGCTGATGCTGTCTTCTTGCGGATGTAAGATCGAGCAGGACGGCTTCTAGCGCCGCTTGGACGACTTGTCGTCATCGTCCTCGTCTTCCTCGCCGTCCTCGTCTTCATCCTCTTCTTCGTCGTCTTCGTCCTTGTCCTCGTCATCCTCGTCGCTGGCGCCGAGCTCGCGGACGGTCTCGAGAAGCTGCTCCTCGCCTTCTTCCTGCGAGTCGACCAACCACTCGGCGAGGATTTCGTCACCACGCATGAAGACGACTTTGAAGGGCTGCTCGTCGTCATCGCTCGGAACAACATCTGCAGTGATGAATGCCATGGCCAGTCTCCTGCTGCACTGAGAAGAGGGTGGGTGAGGTGCGCCATCCCGCCGGAGAAGTCAATCCCGCGGGAGATTGAAGATGTGATGACAGATGATCATCCGCCTTCGGCAACCTTCGCGAGTTCTTGGACGAGCCCGCGCACGCCCTTGAGCCGCGCCGATGGCACATCCCACTCAGCCTTGAAGAGGAGCTTCTGGTCGGGCGTGAGGCGTAGAAGACCCTTCGATGCCTGAATGAAGGCGACGAGCCCCTGCGCATTGGCGAACTGGCCCTTGCGAAAGAGGATCGAGGCGCCCTTCGGCCCGGCGTCGATCTCGGCGATGCCGGCGCGGCGGCACAAGGCCTTGATCTCCATGACATCGAGCAGATGCTCCACCTCGGCGGGGAGGGGGCCGAAGCGGTCGATCAGCTCCTCGGCAAAGGCGTCGATGTCCTCGCGCGACTTGAGGCTTGCGAGGCGGCGGTAGAGGCCAAGACGCACCTGCAGATCGGCGACATAGGTCTCAGGCAGCAGCATAGGCGTCCCGAGTGTGATCTGCGGGCTCCATTGCTCGTCGATCTCGCCGAGATCGCCGCCACGGATGGCTTCGATCGCCTCTTCCAACATCGACTGATACAACTCGAAGCCGACCTCGCGGATATGTCCGGACTGCTCATCGCCGAGCAGGTTGCCGGCGCCGCGGATATCGAGATCGTGCGAGGCGAGCGAGAAGCCGGCGCCGAGCGTGTCGAGGGAGTGCAGCACCTTGAGCCGCTTCTCGGCACCTTCGGTGAGGCGCTTGCCGGGTGGCGTCGTGAGGTAGGCATAGGCGCGCGTCTTGGAGCGGCCGACGCGACCACGAAGCTGATAGAGCTGGGCGAGGCCGAACATGTCGGCACGGTGCACGATCAGCGTGTTCGCGTTTGGAATGTCGAGGCCGGATTCGACGATCGCCGTCGAGAGCAGCACATCGTACTGGCCGTCGTAGAAGGCGCTCATGACATCTTCGAGCTGCGAGGGCGAGAGCTGGCCGTGCGCACGCACGACGCGCAGCTCCGGAACTTCCTCGGTCAGGAATTCCGCAACGTCGTCGAGATCGGTAATGCGGGGTACGACATAGAAAGACTGCCCGCCGCGGTGACGCTCGCGGCGCAGGGCCTCGCGGATGATGATCGGATCAAAGGGCGAGATGTACGTCCTGACGGCGAGACGGTCGATCGGCGGTGTCGTGATGAGCGATAGCTCGCGGACGCCCGAGAGAGCAAGCTGCAAGGTACGCGGGATGGGAGTCGCCGTGAGCGTGAGGACGTGGACATCCTCCTTGAGCTGCTTCAGACGCTCCTTGTGGCCGACGCCGAAGTGCTGCTCCTCATCGACAATGAGCAGGCCGAGGCGGGCGAACTGGATCTGCCTGCCGAGCAGGGCGTGCGTACCGACGACGATATCGATGGTGCCGTCCTTGAGACCGGCCTTGACCTCGGCGAGCTCTTTCGTGTTCACGAGCCGCGAGGCGCGGCCGATGCGAATGGGCAAGCCTTTAAAGCGGTCGACGAAGGTTTTGTAGTGCTGGCGCGCGAGGAGCGTCGTCGGCACGACGACGGCAACCTGCAATCCTGCCATGGCTGCGATGAAAGCCGCGCGCAGACCGACTTCCGTCTTGCCGAAGCCGACATCGCCGCACACGAGGCGGTCCATCGGTCGGCCCGACGTGAGGTCGCCGAGCACAGCGTCGATGCTCTGAGCCTGATCCTCGGTCTCCTGGTGGGGAAAGCGTGCGACGAACTCTGCATAGGCGCCTTCAGGCGCTTCCAGCACGGGCGCGGATTTGAGCTGGCGCAAGGCCGCAACCTTGATCAACTCGCCGGCGATCTCGCGCAGGCGCTGGCGCAGCTTGGCCTTGCGCGTCTGCCAACCGACACCGCCGAGGCGATCGAGCTGTGCGTTCGTCTCGTCCGAACCGTAGCGCGAGAGCAGCTCGATGTTCTGGACGGGCAGGTAAAGCTTATCGCCGCCGGCATAGTCGAGCTCGAGACAGTCGTACGGTGCGCCGAGCGCCTCGATCGTCTTGAGGCCAACGAAGCGACCGATGCCGTGATCGGCGTGCACGACGAGGTCGCCAACCGTGAGACTGGTTGCCTCCGTGATGACGTCGGCGGCGCGGCGCGAGCGCTTCTTCGGCCGGATGAGGCGGTCGCCGAGTACGTCCTGCTCGGCAATGACGGCGAGATCGCTCGTCTCGAAGCCGCGCTCAAGGCCAAGCGTTGCGAGAAGCGGTGTCGTCTGCGGGAGGACGAGGCCCTCGGCGAGATTGGCAATGCGTGCGGGCTTTGCCAGACCGTGTTCGGCAAGCAAGCTGGCGAGGCGCTCGCCGGCACCGGTCGTCCATGCGGCCAGGACGACGCGCTTGCCGCCGGCTTGCAGCGACTTCACGTGCCCGACGACGGCGTCGAATATATTGACGTTCTCGCTGTTGCGCTCGGCGGCGAACGTGCGGCCCGGCCGGCCGCCGAAATCGCGCTGGCGAATAGCCTCGGAGGGCGCTGCGCCGAAGGCAGTGAAGCGCAGCAGAAAGCGCTTCGCCAGCGCAGCACGCCATTCCTTGTCGCTCAAATACGTCCGATCGGGCGGGAGCGGCTTGTAGGGCGCTGCGCCAAAGGCCGTTGTCTCGAGACCGTTGACGCGCGCTTCGTAGTGCTCGCGGATCTGCTCGAGGCGATCGGCAATCGTCTCGTCCATCATGGGGTCGAAGCTCAACAGCGCGTCGGGCGCGTAGTCGAAAAGCGTGTCCAAGTGATCATGGAAGAGCGCGAGCCAGTGCTCCATACCGGGATAGCGTTGGCCGCTGCTCACAGCCTCATAGAGCGGATCGTCACCTTTCACGGCGCCGAATGCCGCGACATAGCCCTGGCGGAAGCGGCTCTCGGCCTCGGGCCCGTAAGCGAGCTCGCTCACCGGCATGAGCACGAGCTTCTGGACGATTTTGCCTGTGCGCTGGGTTTCTGGATCGAACGCCTTGATGCTCTCGATGGTGTCGCCGAAGAAATCGAGGCGGACGGGCGTGGATCGACCGGGCGGAAAGAGATCGATGAGACTACCGCGCACGGCGAACTCGCCGGGCTCCATGACGGTCCCCGTGCGCACGAAGCCCGCGCGTGTCAGGCGCTCGATGAGGCGCGTGCGGTCGACGCGCTGGCCGGGCGCCAGGGGGCGGAGTGCGCGGCGCAGGAAATCTCGCGACGGTACGCGCTGGAGAACTGCGTTGGCCGTCGTGAGGACGATGGTCGGGGCCTTCGAGCTGCCAGCAATAAGGCGCGCGAGCCCGGCAATGCGGCGCGCAACGATCTCGGCTTCGGGGCCTACGCGGTCATAGGGAACGGTATCCCAGGCGGGAATGGAAATGATGCGTGTCTTGGGAGCGAAGAACCCGAGGCCAGCTTCGAGCTGCTCGAGACGGCGATCGTCGGCGGCGACGTGCAGCAGCGTCTGCGACGTGCCGTGGACAGCGCTCGCCTCATCCACGAGGCGGGCCAGCACGGCAGCGTCATAGCCCTCGGGCGCGCCGACGACGATCTCCTCGCCGGGGAGAATGGCGGGAGCGGCTGGGGGCTGTTTTGCGATCTGAGCTTGGGCCATCAATCTTACTTAGTGAGACGTCGCGCCGATGCCGTGAAAGGCCTGAATGTCGCGCAGCAGAGCGGCAACTGCGCTGCCTTCGTAAGACTGACCCATGATGAGCCAAGACTGGAGTTGCGGATCGGGCAGTGCCAGCAGTTCCTCGAATGTCGTGAGATCGGGTGCCGTCATGTCGGCAAGCCGGGCCTCGGCGTAACGCCCGAGGAGAAAATCCATTTCCTTGGTACCGCGGTGCTGGGCGCGGTAGAGGGCGCGGCGGCGGCGCGTTTCGTCGGTGGTCATTAAACGTGCGCTCCTTGGCCGGCGAAGAATCCCATCCGGCCCGCACGCCCGACAGCGGCAGGTTCCGTGGATGACTGAGATCGAACGGGGCCGGAGGCCACCGAATATCACAGGCTGTGATATAGCCCTTTGAAGGCGCCCGTCCAAGGGGCCACCCTGCGTCCGATAGAGCAGCCGACGAAAGCGTATGCGGCCAGATCAGCTTGCCCCCCTTTTTGGCTCGGCCCGCGCCCTGACGGGGGTCGGCCCGCGCCTGGAGCAGCTGCTCAAGAAGGCCGTGCGCCTGCCGCCGGGGATTGCGGCGCCACGGATTGTGGATCTTCTCTGGCACCTGCCGACCGGCGTCATCGACCGCCGTACCGCGCCGACCATCTCCGCCGCCGTTCCCGGAACGATCGCGACGCTCGAGGTGCGCGTACTGAAGCATCGCCCGAGCCCGCGCAACAACAACAAGGCGCCGTACAAAGTGGCGTGCGAGGACGACACGGGGCAGATCGATCTTGTGTTCTTCCATGCCGATCGCGGCTTCATCGAGCGCCAGTTGCCGGTAGGTTCGGTGCGCTTCATCTCGGGGCGGATCGAGCACTACAACGATCGCGTTCAGATGACGCATCCCGACTACATCGTCGCGCCGGAAGCCCGCGATGACCTGCCGCTGCTGGAGCCGGTCTACCCGCTGACGGCGGGGCTCTCGGGGAAGGTGCTCGGCAAGGCTTTGCGCCAGGCTATGGAGCGTCTGCCAGCGCTGGCGGAGTGGCAAGAGACGGAATGGCTCGCCAAGAAGCAGTGGCCGCCGATCGGCGAAGCCTTAGTGCGATTGCACCGGCCGACGGACGCCGGCGATGTGTCGCCGGGTGGGGTGCCATGGCAGCGGCTTGCCTACGACGAGTTGCTGGCCGGGCAGATCGCGCTTGGTCTCGTGCGCCAGAGCCTCAAGGCGCGGCCGGGTCGTTCAGTTATCGGCAATGGTGCCATCCGCACGCGTATCGCGGGGGCACTCCCTTTTGCACTCACGAACTCGCAGCAGAAGGCCATCGTCGATATTGCAAAGGACATGGCGGCGCCGCATCGGATGCTGCGGCTGCTGCAGGGCGATGTCGGCTCGGGCAAGACGGTCGTCGCGCTCATGGCCATGGCCAATGCTGTGGAGGCAGGCGCACAGGCGGCACTCATGGCGCCGACGGAAGTGCTCGCGCGCCAGCATCTGGAGACCATCGAGCCGTTGGCGACTGCCTCGGGTTTGCGCGTCGGCCTGCTCACGGGACGTGAGAAGGGCAAGCCGCGACGTGAGCTGTTGGAGCGACTGGCTGCCGGCGAGATCGACATTCTGATCGGCACGCACGCGCTCTTCCAGGATGACGTGGCATTTCACGATCTCGCCTTTGCCGTCATAGACGAGCAGCACCGCTTTGGCGTGCATCAGCGTCTTGCCCTGCAGGCCAAGGGAAAGGATGGCGGAACGGACGTGCTCGTAATGACGGCGACGCCGATCCCGCGCACGCTCCTCATGACGCACTACGGCGACCTCGATGTCTCGCGCCTGACAGAGAAACCGGCGGGGCGTAAGCCCGTCGATACGCGACTAGCCAGTGTGGAGCGCATCGAGGAGATCATCGACGGCTTGAAGCGCGCGGTGAACGAGGGCGCGCAGATCTACTGGGTGTGCCCGCTGATCGAGAGCACGGAAACGTCAGAGCTTGCCGCAGCCGAGGCGCGCGCCGCTCACCTTGCGCAGGTGCTGGGGCCCGGCAAGGTGGGTCTCCTGCACGGCGCGATGTCCGGTGCAGCCAAGGACGAGACCATGGCTGCATTCTCGTCAGGAAAGCTTGCCGTGCTGGTCGCGACGACGGTCATCGAGGTCGGTGTGAACGTGCCAAACGCCTCGATCATGGTCATCGAGCACGCCGAGCGATTCGGTCTTGCGCAGCTCCACCAGTTGCGCGGGCGCGTCGGGCGCGGCTCGCGGCAATCCTTCTGCATCCTGCTCTACAAGGGGCCGCTCGGCGAGACGGCACGGTCGCGGCTTGAGATGATGCGCGCGACGGAGGATGGCTTTCTCATTGCCGAGAAGGATCTGGAGCTGCGGGGCGGCGGCGAAGTGCTCGGCGCACGCCAGAGCGGGGCGCCGGAGTTTCGCGTGGCGGAAGTGCCGGGCTTTCCGGAGCTGCTGGCTGCGGCGCGCGATGATGCGACACTACTGTTACAGCGTGATCCCAGGCTCACGAGCCCGCGCGGCGCGGCGATCCGCGTCCTTCTGTATCTCTTCGAGTGCGATGAGGCCGTGCGCCTCTTTCATGCGGCCTGAGGTTCAGGTCGTGCGCACGAGACGCGCGGCGTAGAAGCCGTCCATGCCCGATTTGAAGGGCGATGCAACCTGCAACTGGTTCGGTAGCGTGCGTAGATCGCCTGTTGGCGTGACCCATTCGGCGACGCCACCGACATCAAGGGCCGTGATCGGCTGGCGCGTGAAGCCCGAATTTGTACCGAGGAATTGGGCGATCTGCTCTTCGCCCTCCTCGTGTTCCAGCGAGCACGTGCAGTAAACGAGTGTGCCACCGGGCGCGACCATCGCTGCTGCCGAGGTGAGAAAGCGCGCCTGCAACTTGGCCAGGCGCGCGATATCAGCCTCCGTTTTGAGATGCATGAGATCGGGGTGGCGGCGAATGGTGCCGGTGGCTGAGCAGGGCGCGTCGAGCAGTACGGCATCGAAGGCTTCGGCAGGCTTCCAGTCGAGGATGTCCGCCTGCACTGTGCTCACGCGATCGGAGAGGCCGAGACGCTGCATGTTGACGTCGAGGCGATTGAGGCGGATGGCCGAATGATCGACGGCGAATACGCGCGCGCCGAGGTTCGCGAGCTGGGCTGTCTTGCCGCCGGGCGCTGCGCAGAGATCGGCGACGCGCTTCCCCACCACGTCACCCATGAGACGCGCCGGCAAGGCCGCTGCGGCATCCTGAACCCACCACGCGCCGTCGGCGAAGCCTTCGAGTTCCTCGACGGGCGCGTGCTCGCCAAGGCGGATGCTACCTTGGGGAAGCGCGAAGCCCTTGAGACGCTCGGCCCATGTCGAGACATCGCCAGAATTCTTGAGCGTAAGATCAAGCGCCGCTTCGTCGAGGCTTGCTTCGGCAATCTTCCGCGCGACGTCCGTGCCATAAATCTTCGACCAGCGCGCGAGAAACCAAGCCGGCATGTCGGCCGTAACGCCGTCGAGAGTCTTGAAAATGGCGGGGCCTTGCGCGGCGACTTTGCGCAGAACGGCATTGGCGAGCTTGCCGTAGCGCTCGGCCTTAGGATCGCGTTGCGCCTGCTCGACGGCGAGGTAGATCGCTGCGTGCCCCGGTGTGCCGAGCAGAAGAAGCTGGGCAGCAGCGGAAAGTAGGATCAACTCGGCGCGGCGGGCTTCGCGCGGCAGCGGCCGCTCGATGAAGCGATTGACCACGGCTGCGAGGCGTCCGTGGTGACGGAGGACGGTCGTCGCCAGCAGGCGTGCCAGTCCACGATCCCGGACATCGAGCTCACGCTGGCGAGCACCTGATTGCGTCGCTCCCAGCGCCTCGTCGAGCGTCTTGCCGCGCCCGAAGACATTCTCGAGGATGTCCACGGCCATCACGCGCGCGTCGAGCCCGGCAGCGGGTGGCGGCTCGGCGCGCGCTGGTTTCTTGCTCCTGTCGCCGGGGCCGCGAGAGACGGGCTGACCCGGTCGAATGGCCGTCTCGATGTCCGGGCGGCGGTAGCGCCGTTTGGGCGGCGCTTTTGTGCGATCTCGCTCCACGATCAATCCCAGGGGCCGCGGCTGCCCGAAGCGCCACCGCTCCACGGACCGGCCGAAGGGGGGGGCGCCGAGATCGGGGCGCTACGATAGCTTGTGATGCCCATCTCGCGGGCGAGGGCTTCGAGCTCAGCGACGCGGTTCTCGGTATTAGGATGAGTCGAGAAGAAGTTGTCGATGCCGTGCCCCGAGAGCGGGTTGATGATGAAAATGTGCGCCGTCGCTGGCGCAGCCTCGGCCGTAGGGTTCTCAATGCGCTGGGCAAAGCCGGCGATCTTGTGGAGGGCAGACGAGAGCCAGAGCGGATTGCCGCAGATCAGCGCGCCGAGCTTGTCCGCCTGATACTCGCGCGAGCGGCTGATGGCCATCTGCACGAGCATAGCCGCCATGGGTGCAAGAATGATCGCCGCGAGCGTAGCAATGATGCCGGCGCCGCCACCGTTGCTGCGGTTGCCACCGAACAGGGAATGGAACTGCAGCCACTGCGCGAGCATGGAAATGGCGCCGCCAATGGTCGCGGCGATGGTCATGATCAGCGTGTCGCGGTTCTTGATGTGCGCAAGCTCGTGCGCCATCACGCCGGCGACTTCCTCATGGCTCAGCGACTCGAGCAGGCCAGTGGTGGCAGCGACAGCGGCATTCTGCGGATTGCGGCCCGTCGCGAAGGCATTGGGCTGCGGGTTATGCAGCACGTAGACCTTCGGCATGGGCAGCTCGGCCCGGGCGGCGAGCTCCCGCACCATATTGTAGTATTCGGGCGCCGAATGCTCGTCGACTTCCTCGGCGTCGTGCATGCGCAGGACCATCTTGTCCGAGCGCCAGAAGCTGAAGGCATTCATCGCGAGCGCGATCAGGAACGCGATCACCATGCCTGTCTGGCCGCCGGCGATCCCGCCGATGGCCACGAAGATCGCGGTCAGCAGAGAGAGAAGGATGGCGGTCTTGGCGTAGGACATCGAGCACTCCTTGAATTCCGGCCGCCCGACCTCAAATCGGGACTACGGAACATGCGCATGGTATATGGTAAGTATTCGCTCGAATGCCAGATGGATCTGGCTATCAGGATACGGACGTGAGTAGCAAAGATACAGATGCCGTTGCTACCGGCCCCAGGGTTGGCGACGCAGAGGCGCCGAGGAAGCCCCTGAGCCCCGAGGCCCAGAGGGCGCTCGCCGAGGCCGAGGAGCGCCGCCGGCAGCGGGATGCCGCATCAAACGCTCCGCCGGCTGAGAAGGGCGGTCAAGCCGGCCCCGACCCCGTTCGCTACGGGGATTGGGAGAAGGGCGGCATTGTCTCGGACTTCTGAGGCGCCGTGCTCCGCTCCCTTCAGCATTAATACCTAGTTTCAGATCGGCACGAGTAAACCCGTCGCTCGATGAGCATCCAATCACGGCCGGTGAGCCAGCGACTCCCGGCAAGTCCTGTTCAGAGCTGCTGCAGCGGTAATCCCGCGACCTTCGCGGATTGAATTAAGGGATCATCAACCTTACAAATGCGTTACGCCCGCTAGCCCGGGCCTAGACCGGCCGCTTTAACCAGGCACGGCACGCGCGCTGCACTCATCCGGCAATCGTTGATGATTGTTTCAGGATGAAACTTATGCGCACGCAGATCCAGCAACTGATCGCGCGGTTCGGCAAGGCCGAAGAGGGCTCGATCGCCATCATGTTCGCGCTGACGTCCTTTGTTATAGTGATTGCCACCGGCCTCGCGATCGACGCCGGGCGCACCTATCACGCCGCCGTCAAGATGACGAGCGCGCTCGATGCAGCAGCACTGGCGGCTGCCAAGTCCATGCGCGAGGACGCCACCATGACGGACGACGAGCTGATCGCCGTCGCCGATCGCTATTTCCGGATCAATGTGGCCGGCACGGGCGGCAACTACGCCGTCATCGAGAACATTCAGGTCGCGATCGATCGTAACTTCGACACGATCTCGCTCACCCTGGCGAGCCATGTGCCGACGGTGTTCGGTCGCCTTGCGGGCGTCGACCGCATCAATATTCCCGTCGTATCGACTGCGGTCTATCAGAGCAGCGACATCGAGCTCGCACTTCAGCTCGATGTGACGGGTTCCATGGCTGGCAGCCGCCTCGCCGACCTCAAGTCCGCTGTAAACGAACTCCTCGACATCATGCTCCCCGACGGTGGGACCACGAACAAGGTTCGCATCGGGCTCGCGCCGTTCTCGGCCGGCGTCAATGCCGGTACATATGCATCAGCCGTCAGCGAAGGCCGCTCGCGCGATGGATGCGTGTATGAGCGCCGAAATCTTGTTGATCAGACGAGCGAGGCGCCTGCGATCGGCTCGAAATCCTTCAAGGTGCGCGAGGACCTGTCCGGCCGCAGCATCCAGTCCTGCCCGCGCAATGCTGCCATCGTTCCGTTGAGTAAAAGCAAAGCGGACCTCCGCACGACTGTCGAGAGCTACAGGGACGGCGGCACCACGGCCGGACACCTTGGCACAGCCTGGGGCTGGTATCTCCTGTCGCCGGAGTGGGCCAATGTCTGGTCGGCGGATTCGACGCCGGCGCCGTATCGTGATGGCAAGACCATCAAGGCGATCGTCGTGATGACCGATGGGGTCTACAACACCATCGGTGGCGTCAGCGGCGGCGACGCCTCCGCCACGGCCCGCCAGGCCGCGACTTTGGCAGAGGACACCTGCGAAGCTATGAAGGCGCAGGACATTCGTGTGTATGCCATCGGCTTTCAGGCACCCACTGCGGCGCTCGATATGCTGCGGGCGTGCGCCAGCGCGTCCGGGGGCTTCTTCGAAGCGACTGACGGCGAAAAGCTTCGCGCCGCTTTCCGTGCGATCGCCACGGAGCTTAACAACCTGCGCCTCAGCTCCTGAGGCAGCCCTCAGGCAGGCTCATCAACAAGCCGGCTCAGGCGCACGGCAGCCAGGAACTCTGTTTTGCGGTTCTCCTGGCGCCGCGTGGCCTCGGCATCCGCACCCCATTTCGTAACCTGCCAATCCTCGTCGATATGTGCAGCCTTCCAGGCGTCTTCGGGAGTCAGGTGGCCGGCCTGTACTGCCAGCATGAGAACGACCGAGCCGAGCAGCGTCGTCATCACGTGCGCCGAGGCAAGCTGGAACGACTCGAGCGGCGCCACGGCCGCTTCGACGGCGCCACGCGATGCGTCTGACTGACCGACAGGCATGAGACCCGTACAGACAGCGAGATCTGCGCCCATGCTCTCTCGCGCCCAATCGAGAATTGGATCCCATGCCGCGGCCTGGGCAGCGGCGAGCTCCGAAGGGCCGTCAGCGCGATAGCAGAGCAGATCGCTGCCAGCATACTTCACGATATCCGCGCGGACTTGCGGCTCGCGCCCTTCGACTTGGTCGCGCACGCTGTTGGCGAGGCGAGTAAGCGGCATGCTCATCGGATCAATGTGCTCGCGCTGGGCGTCCCATTCCTCCGCAATTGCCGTTGCCATTCTTGCAGTCGGCAGGACGAGCACGAGCTTGTTGGGTGTCCTGAGCGGGCGGCCGTCGAGATGCACGGCGTAACCGCCGCCACGCGCTTCGACGGTCACGTCCTTATAGAAGCGCTTCGGCAACGGACGCGCCTGCCCGCCGCGGGCGAGGTCGCTGGGATCGGATCTGCGGATCGGCTCATCGCTCATGGAATGGCCTCGCGCTGCAGGGCGAGGCGTTGTTCGATGGCATCGAGCAACTCATTGCCCTGCGTGATGATCGAGTGGGCGCCGGCGCCTCGCAGTCGATCACCCGTATGATAACCCCACGATACACCGATTGCACCGACGCCTGCATTGAGCGCCATCTCCATGTCGTACGTCGTGTCGCCGATCATGACGGTCTGGCGCGCAGCGGCTCCCGTCTCGGCCATCGCCTGCAGGATCATGGAGGGATGCGGCTTGGAGGGATGATCGTCGGCCGTCTGAATGGTCACAAAATGACCCTCCCATTTTTCTTGCGCGAGCAGGCGGGCGACGCCACGCTTGGATTTTCCGGTAGCAATTCCGAGAACCGTATCCTTGCGCGCAGCAAGAGCCGAGATCGCTGCGGATATGCCGTCGTATAGAGTTTCCTGATGATCCGGCTGCGATCTGACGCCGACAAAACCATTCCTGTAAGCATCGATGATTTGGTGGCGCACGGTTTCGCTCTCGCTTGGCGCGAGAACGGCAAGGGCTTGAGGCAAGGACAGGCCGACTACGCCCAACACCTCGGCACGGCTCGGCGACGGCAATCCGATCGAGCCGAAAGCCAGGGACATGCTGCCGTAGATGGCGTGCTGACTGTCGATCAGCGTGCCGTCGCAGTCGAAAATGACCAGTTTCATTGAAGTCCTGGAAGTCCAGAAAGTTGAACGCCGTTCGTGCAGCGGATTGCGGCGCCAACCTACTTAGAAGAGAGCCATTTGGCTATCCTGGCGGTGGCCCTGTGTAGGGAAGCCGGCGGGCGTATCCGGTTGTGCCCGCTTGGAGCTGGGAGGACATCGGCTGCCAGGAGCGAGCCCCATCTTGAGCGGCCCGCCAGCGGTGCCGTTTGTAAATCGTCTGGCAGATCACGATCGCGCAACAGAGTGTGTTGATCGAGCTGACGAGGCATAGTGCGCGGTCTCCAATTATGACTCCGGCATAGGCGGCGGTGCTTCCGTTGGCACAGGCCCAGAGCGTCCATGTGAGAAAAGAAACGGCCGTTGCGCCGTTCGTGTCTCGGGCTATGCGCACCATTTGCGGTACGTATGAAACGACACGGATCGTGTTGAAGAAGCTGAAGGCCGCGACAATCAATGGTTCGATCATTTGCGCGCTCGCGCTCCCGCATCCGTGGAATGAGATGCGTGAAGGCTCGCTTGCGCGCGTCAATGCGCCGTCATGCCGGCGCAATCCGCGAATTGACGGCTGGGAGGCGCTCGTTTCAGCCCGCAGGCTTCGCGCGCGTTGCGTGGCGATAGACGAGACCAGCCGCCGCCAGATCGGCGAGCGCATGGCCAGCAAACACGAAGAGCGCCCGCTGTTCCGGTGATGTTCGCAGCGTGTGCGCGGCGGTGGAGAGTAGGCTCAGATCCGCATCGAAACTGCCGGCGAACTTCATACGACCTTGCTGCACCAGGTATTCGCTCTGACGCACGTCGTCGGTGGCGACGACTTCAAAAGCGTCGAGGCTTTCGGCCTGCCAGGGATTTGCAAGATCGACCGCCGCGAGGAACACCCCGGGCTGCAGCCAGCGCGCATCGATAAATGGTTGTCCTGGTGCCCCGATCGGTACGGCACTGACGACGACATCGGCGCGCGCGATGGCGGCGCGAGGATCGTCCGTCGCCTCGGCTGCGAATCCTGCCTGTCGCGCCTCATCGGCAAAGCTCGAAGCCGTCGAGAGGCGCCGGCTATAGGCTGATACGTGTTCGAGTTCAGGAAGAACGCGCCTCAGGGCGGCGAGATGGCTTCTGGCCTGCGTGCCGCAACCGATGAAGGCGATGAATCGGCTGTCCGGGCGAGCCAGGCGCTGTGCTGCGATGGCGGACATGGCGGCGGTGCGGGCGGCAGTGATGGGCGCGGCATCCATCGTGGCGAGCAGCTCGCCGGTCGAGCGGCGGCTCAGCATCATGCTCGTGTGGATCGCGTTCGTGCCATCGTGTGGCACGACGCCCACCCATTTCACGGCGGCGAGGTCGCTGCGTCGATCGGCGGCCACCATGGCCTGGAAGAAGTGGCCGAGTGCAAGGTTCAGCGCGGCTTTGGGGAGGGCGTCGGCTTCGCCTGCGGCGAGGCTCGAGAAAGCTTCGCGGATGGCCTCCCTCAACTCATCCAGGTATGCGCAGGCTTCGTCCACGGCCTCGCGGTCGAGGTGCAGCACGCCGCTGGCAGGGCCTTCAGATGCCATGGAAATTTTGACCCGTGCTCAGTTGATCTAGCTGCATTCGCGACCTTACAGCGGACGCATCTCCTTGAACTTGCTTCCCTTATGAATGACGAGAAGCTTCGGGTGTGTATAACAAGGATCAACGGGGTGCGAAACGGACGCGCCTTGCGGCCGGCGCGTGCGGGGAGCCGGAAGGGGAGAGCCGCGATTAGGCGCTGCATTCAATGATGATCGAGCATTTGGCCGGCTGGGTGCGGGCGCGCGCCGGGTGGCAGCATATGGCACTAGCCGTGACGGCTGGCGCCGTCTCCGTCCTCGCCATGGCGCCTTTTCATTTCTGGCCAGTGCTCATGGCCACGCTGGCCGTGCTCGTATGGCAGATCGACGGGGCAGTCGCGCAGGCATCGAGCGGCTCGTGGCGCCGTGGGCCGGCAATGCGCTCAGCAGTTGTCGGCTGGGGCTTCGGCTTTGGCTATTTCTTTGCCGGGCTCTTCTGGATCGGCGAGGCCTTTCTCGTCGAAGCAGACAAGTTCGCGCTGCTCATTCCATTTGCAGTGACGCTCATGCCGGCGGGGCTCGCGCTGTTCTGGGCCGGCGCTGCCGCTTTGGTTTCACTGGCCTGGCGGCCGGGAACGACACGCGTGCTAGCGCTGGCGCTCGCGTTAGGCGCCGCGGAGTGGCTGCGCGGTCATGTGCTCACGGGATTTCCCTGGAACGTGCTGGGCTATGCGCTGACGTATCCGGAAAGTCTCATGCAGGCAGCGGGGTTGATCGGCATTTATGGGCTCACTGTCGTCGCCGTACTGGTGCTGGCGGCGCCGCTGGTGGCATGGGCGGATGGCGCGGCGGCGCGCGGTGTTGGCCTCCCGCTCGGGGCGATCGCCGTTCTCATGGTCTATGGCCACTGGCAGCTGGCGGGGCCGACGGCCCCGGAGGGTGCACGCGTGCGTCTCGTGCAGCCGAGCGTGCTCCAGCGCGAGAAGTGGCTGGCCGAGCATCAGCGCCGTATTTTCGACCTGCATCTCTCCCTGACGACTCGCAATGCTGCGGGCGTCGAGGACGCCGCCGCCGGTGTCGATCTCATCATCTGGCCCGAGGCGGCCATGCCCTTCCTGCCGCTCGATGCGCCGCAGGCTCTCGATCTCATCGCGAAAGTGCTGCCCGCGGGCGCGCATCTCATCTCTGGCGCCCTGCGTGCTGATCCGCCGGACCCGAGCCGGCCGGGTTTGCAGCGCCGCATTTACAACAGCCTCATCGCCTTTGGTCCTGGGGGGCAGGCCGTCGCCATTTATGACAAGATCCACCTCGTTCCCTTCGGTGAGTATCTGCCGCTCAATGATTGGCTCGATGCGATCGGCCTCGAGCCCCTGACCCGTCGCCGCGGTGGTTTCACACCGGGGCCGACACCACGCCCATTGATGAGTCTGCCTCGCGCGCCCACCTTCGCTCCACTCATCTGCTATGAGGCGATCTTCCCGCGCGCCATTATCCAGGGGAGCGAGCGCCCGGCCTTCTTGCTGAATGTCACAAACGATGGCTGGTTCGGGAATACGACAGGCCCCCGCCAGCATCTTCATCAGGCCCGCGTGCGCGCCGTGGAGGAGGGGCTGCCATTGCTCAGGGTCGCGAATAACGGAATCTCCGCTGTCATAGACGCGCGCGGGCGGGTGCTCCACCGCCTCGATCTGGATGTTGTCGGCGTGATCGATGCGCGACTGCCGCCCCCCATGGCGCCGACCATCTACAGCCGCCTTGGTGATTTGTCGTTCGCCCTGTTGCTTCTATGCGGCGTGATCGTCGTTTTTGGCCGACGACTGTTCACGGGGCGCACAGCCGGTATTTCGTGATCGGGGGAACACGGCTACATTCGCGCGTTTGCGATCGGGTGTGCCGATCGAAGAGGGGTTGGGGAATCTCGGTTGCGGCTCGGATACGGAATAGATGTGACCCCGGTGGGGGGAGTTGCGACGCGAGCGGCGCTGCTTATGGCGCTCGCTCTGTCACTTGCTGTGCCCGCAGCCGGCCAGGAGCCGGGCTGCACGCGCGAGGCCTTCGAATCGGTCGTCGGGCAATCCGCGGCTGCGCTGCGGGATCTCACCAGTAAGAATCGGCCGCACTTCCAATCCCGGCTGCGTGACCTCAAGGATAAGCGTGGCTGGTCGCACGATCAGTTCCTCAAGTTGGGCGCTCCGATCGTTCAGGACGAGCGGACTGAGGCCTTCGACAAGCAGTCGAGCGCGCTGCTCGCCGATATCGAGCGCATGGGTGCGGAGGGCTCGGCCGCGCCGAAGCCAGATTGCGCAGCGCTCGCTCGTTTGCGGGACCGCATGGAAGCGCTTGTCGATGCCCAGCGCCAGAAATGGGCGTACCTCATCGACAAAGTGGAGCGGGAGCTCGCGAGATGAGCGATCCCGCGGCGGACGCTCCGCCGCAGGCAGGTGGGGCCGCCGGCTGGCCGGCTTGGCGCCGGGTCGCCCTCGGTGGCGGCGGCGGCATGTTCGTCGGCATTGGTCTCGGACGTTTCTCCTATACGGCCATGGTGCCGGCGCTGATCTCCTCAGGCGAGCTGACGGCGCTCGAAGCCGGACGCGTCGGCGGGTTCAATTTCGCAGGCTTCGCGCTCGGCGCCATTCTTTCCGTGTCGCTGAGCGCGCGCTGGGGTGCCGCGCGCGTGCTGACGCTGGCCGTCGTACTTTCTGTGCTTGCGCTCGCCGCGTCGGCCGTACCCTTCGGATTTGCCTGGCTCGCATTCTGGCGCGGACTTGTCGGCATCACGGCGGGCATCATCATGGTGATGAGCCTTGCACTCATCGCAGCAACGGCACCTGCTACGCGCCGTCCGGTGGCTGGTGGGTTCGTCTTTGCGGGCGTCGGTCTCGCGATATTCATGACGGGCATTCTCGTGCCGCGCCTCCTCGCGTATGGACTAGAGACGGCGTGGCTAGGTCTCGCCGCCTGCGGATTTGCGGCCATGTGCCTTGCCATCTGGGGCTGGCGGGCCGCGCCGGAGCCAGCGACGCCGACACACGCGCGCCCTGTCTCGACGGTCGCGAGCCCGTGGACCTTGCCACTGTGGCTGCTTCTCGCGGGTCATTTCTTCTTCTCGATCGCGATCGTCCCGCACACACTCTACTGGGTCGACTATCTCGCGCGCGGTCTTGGTTTAGGCATCGCCGAGGGTGGTTTTCATTGGAGTGTGGTCGGTGTCGCGTCCGTCGCCGGACCGTGGTCCATGGCGGCGCTCGGACTGCTGCTCGGGACGGCCGTAGCGCTTCCGCTCTCGTTCATCACGCTCGGGCTCGGGATTGGCGCACCGATTCTGAGCAGTACCGGCAGCGTCCTGTTCCTGTCCTCCGTGCTGTTCGGTGCGCAGCCCGGTCTCTCGGCGCTCATGGCAGCGCGCGTGCGCGATCTCGCAGATGCCGAGCACATGCCACGGCTCATGCGCGCGATGATCCTGGCCAGCGCGGCCGGCGCCGTGGTCGCGGGAGCAGTATTGCCGCAGCTCTACGAGATGACGCAGAGCCACGTGCTGATCTTCGCCATAGGCGGCGTCGCCATGATCATCGGCGGGATACTCGTCGCCCCTTGGGCTGTAGTTCGTCGTTAGACGCTGCTGATCTTGAGGTCCGTGAACTTCACTTCGGGCGAGCGCTCCTCGATCCAGTTCAGCGTGAACGACGATTGCGCCATGAAGACCGGATCACCATCGAGATCGCGGGCGATCTGCAACCGGTTGCGCTCGATGAACTTGTCGAGATCGGCACGGTTCTCCGCCGAGATCCAGCGCACGGTGTCGCACGGCGCCGGATCGAAGCCCACGGGCAGACCGTACTCGTTGTGCAGCCGATCGGAGAGCACATCGAGCTGCAGCGCACCGATGACGCCCACGACCGGCGGCGAGCCATCGATCGGCGAGAAGAGCTGGACGGCGCCTTCTTCGGCCATCTCCTGCAAAGCCTCGCGCAGCTTCTTGGCGCGAATGGCGTCCTCGAGCCGTATGCGGCGCAGGATTTCCGGCGCGAAGCTCGGGATGCCCAGGAATTTCAGATCCTCGCCCTCTGTCAATGCGTCGCCAATGCGGAGCGTGCCACGGTTCGGAATGCCGACGACGTCTCCGGCAAAGGCTTCCTCCGCGATGGAGCGGTCCTGCGCGAAAAAGAACTGCGGCGAGGAGAGCGCCATGGTCTTGCCCGTGCGCACGATCTTGACGCGCATGTTGCGCGTGAGCTTGCCCGAACACACACGCATGAAGGCAATGCGGTCGCGATGGTTGGGATCCATGTTCGCCTGGATCTTGAAGACGACACCGGACATGGTCGGCTCGGTCGCCTCGACCAACCGCGTTGCCGCCTTTTGCGCGCGCGGCGGCGGCGCATGCGCGACGAGCGCATCGAGCAGATTGCGCACGCCGAAATTCTTGAGCGCGCTGCCGAAGTATACGGGCGTCAAGGTGCCGTGGCGGAAGGCTTCGAGATCGAACTGGCCGGCAGCACTCGTGACGAGCTCCATCTCGTCGCGCCAGCGCTGCGCATCGTCTTCCGACAGCAGCGTGTCGATGACGGGATCATCGGGACCCGAGGCCTCGATACCTTCCACATCCTCGTCGAGGCGCGTGATGTGGCGGCTCTGAAGATCGTACGTGCCGCGGAAATCGCGGCCGCGACCGATCGGCCAAACCATGGGCGCAGTGTCGAGTGCCAGCGTCTTCTCGATCTCGTCGAGGAGTTCCAGCGGTTCCTGGCTCTCGCGGTCCATCTTGTTAATGAATGTGATGATCGGAATATCGCGCAGGCGGCAGATCTCGAAGAGCTTGCGCGTACGCGCCTCGATGCCGCGCGCAGCGTCGATCACCATGATCGCGGCATCGACCGCCGTCAGCGTGCGGTAGGTGTGATCCGAGAAGTCCTCGTGGCCCGGCGTGTCGAGCAGGTTGAAGACCGTGTCGCGATACTCGAAGGTCATGACCGAGGTCACGACGGAGATGCCGCGTGCGCGCTCGATGGCCATCCAGTCCGAGCGCGTACGGCGCCGATCGCCTTTCGCGCGGACCTGGCCGGCGAGCTGAATCGCACCGCCGAACAGCAGCAGCTTCTCGGTCAGGGTCGTCTTGCCCGCGTCAGGATGCGAGATGATCGCGAACGTGCGTCGGCGAGCAACCTCGCGCGCGATCTCGCCACCGGGGCGGGCGCGGGGCTCGGGCTGTGCCGCGACCGCGGTCGGGCTTTCGTCGTTCACGGAATTCGGCCTCCAGGTACTGAATCGTGCGTGCGTATACCACTATATGGGGGCCGGGGTCACGGTGTGGCAGCCGTGCTGGTCTGCAGATCCTTTGGCGCTGGTGTCTAAGGTCCGTGCGCCCGCTTAGGGGGCCCTGAGCGAAAATATGTACTCGGCAAGCTGGCGCAGCTCCCGATCACCGAGCGCGGGGGTCGTCATCGGATGCGCCGGCATCGTGATGAGTGCCTGCAGGCGCTCCGGTGTCTGGTTTGGTCGATTGGCGACTTCGCTGAAGCTCGGCACGTAGACGCCCTGAAACGTCACGCCTTTTGCCGTGTGGATGCCATGGCAGCCGGCACATTGGCGGGCTGCGAGTTCCTCGCCGAGAGCACGTTGTGCATTGTCTGCGAGAGCGGGCACGTGCGCTGCGCATGCGGCGAGGAGTGTGATGCCTGCGAGGCCAGCCTTTACATGCCGCTTCATAGGGTCCTCCTGAGCCGAGTTCCGCAATGAGTTTTGCGCGCAAATTAACCGTGAGCAGGGTGCTGCCTTTAGGCTTCGACAGGACCTTTGGACCTTGAGCGCTCACATTTTGCGCAATGGCGTAAAGTAGTCCTTCGCAACTGATCCGGCTTGATGCGAATCAATACTCAATTGCCTCTCGCTGCCCGAACATCCCCGACGGAGAACGGGATGCGGGTTCAATCCGTCCGATCACGCGGCACATCGCGCATGAGGAATGCGACCGGCACCGAGAGCGCTGCGGTGATCGCGAACAGATAGAATGCATTGATATAACCGATCATGGCGGCCTGCCGCTGCAACTCGTTGGCGAGCGCGAGAAGTCCGCCCTGGCTGTCGAGATTCCAGAGCCCCACGACACCTGGATAGCCGAGCACCTTGTTGAAAGGCGAGATGTGCTCGGTGAAGGTCGAATAGCTCGCCGCGGTCGAACGCACGAGCAGGACGATCGAGAGCGAGATGAAGAGGCTCGATCCGAAGTTGCGCACGAGATGGAAGACGGACATGCCGTCCGTGATGCGGCCCTTGTCGAGCGTTGCGAAGGCGAGCACGGACATGGGCGTAAAAGCCAGGCCGAAGCCGAAGCCCTGGAGTGCGTTCGTCCACGCGACGTCGAAGTTCGTGAGGTTGATGTCGAGATTGGCCATGCCCCAGCCGGCAAGAGCCTGACAGGCGAGGCCGAGCGCGAGCGTCGTGCGCGGATAGAGCCGGGTCATGGGCACGATAATGAGGAACGAGGCCCAGTTGCCGAGTCCGCGCGCGGCAAGCAGCAGGCCGATGGAACTGTCGGGATAGCCGCGCAGATCGTGCAGGAGGCCAGGGAACAGCGCAATCGCGGTGAAGCTCAGCGCACCCATGACGAAGGCCACGATCAGGCCCAGCGCGAAGTTGCGGTCGAGCAGCAGGGTTGGATCGAGGAATGGCTTCTTGGCGCTGAAGGTGTGAATGAGAAAAACCCAGAACGCGCCGATCGCGATCAGCAGCTCGATCCAGATCTCGGTCGACTCGAACCAGTCGAGCCGATTGCCGCGGTCCATGATGAGCTGCGCGGCCGCGATGGCGACGGAGAGCGCAATGAAGCCCGTCCAGTCGAAGTGCCGATTCTCGCGTGAGGTGTGTTCGGAGAGTGCGAACCACGCGCATGTACCGGCGATAATGCCGGGCGGCACGATCATGAGAAAGGCCGCGCGCCAGCCGTAGTGCTCGCTGATGAAGCTGCCGACGAGCGGGCCCGATACCGGGCCGATGACCCCGCCGATACCCCAGATCATCATCATGAGGGCGTGCTGGTGGCGGGGAAATGTCGCGAGGATGATCGCCTGCCCCATAGGCATGATCGGTGCGCCGAACAGACCCTGGCCGATCCGAAAGAGGACGAGGGTCTCGAGGCTGGTCGCGAATGCGCAAAGAAGCGACGAGATCGTGAAGCCCAGCGTCGAGCCGAACATGACCATGCGCCAGCCGAGCCGGCTCGCCAGCCAGCCGACCAGCGGCGTTCCGATGGCGGTGGCGATGAGGTTGAAGGTGATCACCCAGGCGATCTGGTCCTGGGTCGCCGACATCGATCCCTTGATCTGCGGCAGGACCACATTGGCCATCGTGATCGTCATGCCGAAGAGCAGCGTGCAGAGCTGCACCATCAGCAGGATGAGCCATTGGCGGGCTGTGACGCTACCGAGTCCAGACGATGCGGTCTGCGTGGTCATGTCTATCGATGAGTGGGTGAGTGCCCGCACGGCAAGGGTGGGGCGTGCGGCGGCATAAGATCAGCTAACCGGGTGGCTGTCATCCATGGGGCTTCGCACGTGCGCTCGGAACAGGAAACCTCGCCCTGGCGTTGCATACCTGCCAGTATCTAGCCGACAGAGAGCGCTCGCGGGAGTTGTCACGATGAACATCGAGAGGCTCGATTTCGCGCCGGACGGGTTCATTCCCAACAACCCGGCGCTCGCCTTCGTCTGCTATCGCGGGGCGCTCGATATCGCCGGCCGAGAAGCAGAGCAGCGCATCATCCGCCATTTTGCGAAGAATGGGTGGGGCGATGCGTGGATCAACGGCATTTATCCCTTTCAGCACTATCACGCGACGGCTCACGAGGTGTTGGGCATAGCCAGGGGACGGGCCCTCGTCCAGTTCGGTGGTACCCATGGGCCTCACCTCGAGGTGACCGCAGGGGATGTCGTCCTGATCCCGGCAGGCATCGGCCATTGTCGTCTCGACATGAGCGGTGACCTCTCCGTCGTTGGCGCCTATCCCGAGGGGCAGGAGGCCGATCTGCGCCGCGCCACGGCCGGCGACTTCCAGGGCGCTGCCGAGCGGATCGTCAAGGTTCCGCCGCCACGGCTCGATCCGGTGACCGGCGCGGCATTTACTGTGGCACCGGCATCCGGCCGCTGAGCGGGGCCCTTGGCCGCTTTACGGTTTTCATCCTCTGGGCACTCGACTATGTATCTGCCCCGGCGGTGGGCCTCCCGCCGGCCCTTCCTGGAGTGCGCGACATGACTGCCAATGCCCCCGTGCCGAAGCCGGGCATCCTCGACATTCAGGCCTATGTTCCCGGCGAAAGCTCGGTGCCGGGTGGTCTGAAGCCGATCAAGCTCTCGTCCAACGAAACGCCGCTCGGCGCGAGTCCGAAAGCCGTTGCCGCGTACCAGGCGCTCGCGCACGAGCTGGCACTCTATCCGGACGGTGCCGCGACGGCGCTGCGCAACGCCATCGGCAAGGCGTATGGCCTCAATCCCGCGCACATCGTCTGTGGCACCGGCTCCGACGAGCTGTTGAATCTCCTGGCGCACGCCTATGCCGGTCCGGGCGACGAGGTACTGTTCACCGAGCACGGCTTCCTCGTCTACAAGATCGTGACGCTCGGCAATGGTGCGACGCCCGTCATTGCGCCCGAGAAGGACTACCGCACGGATGTCGACGCGCTCATCGCACGTTTGACGCCGCATACGAAGATCGTCTTCCTCGCCAATCCCAACAATCCCACGGGGACGTATATTCCGTTCGACGAAGTGCGTCGCCTGCACGCGGCGCTCCGGCCGGACACGCTGCTCGTGCTCGACTCGGCCTATGCCGAATACGTGCGCCGCAATGACTACGAGGCCGGCATCGAGCTCGTCGCGACAACGCAGAACACCGTGATGACGCGGACATTCTCGAAGATCTACGGTCTTGCGGGGTTGCGCCTGGGATGGGCGTACTGCCCCGCGGGCATTGCTGACGTGCTCAACCGCATTCGCGGACCGTTCAACGTCACATCCGCCGCGATTGCTGCCGGCGTCGCTGCCATCGAGGACGCCGGACACATCGAGCGCTCCGTAGCGCACAACGACAGGTGGCTGCCCTGGGTAACGGAGGAGATCGGCAAGCTCGGCCTCAAGGTGACGCCGAGCGTCGGCAACTTCATCCTCATTCACTTCGACGCGGAGGGGCCGCGCTCAGCAGTGGCCGCTGACGAGTTCCTGAAGAAGCGTGGCATCATCATGCGTCGGGTTGCAGGCTACGGTCTCCCGAACGCCTTGCGCATGACGATCGGCACAGAGGCGGACAATCAAGCCGTCGTCGCGACCCTGTCGGAATTCGTGAAGGGCGGCCCGCGATGAGCCAGCACTTCGATACAGTCGCGCTGATCGGTATCGGCCTGATCGGATCCTCGATCAGCCACGCGATCCGGCGCGGCGGCCTTGCGCGGCGCATTGTCGGCTCGGCTAAGACCGAAGCGACGCGGGCGACGGCGCTGCGACTCGGGCTCGTGGATGCTGCTTACGCCGACTCGGCCGATGCGGTGAAAGAGTCGGACCTCGTCATCCTGTGCGTCCCTGTGCGGGCTTGCGGACCGGTGGCAGCGGAAATCGCAGGGAGCCTGAAGCCAGGAGCCATCCTGACGGACGTCGGCTCAGTGAAGGGCTCGGTGCTTGCCGACGTCGCGCCGCATGTGCCCGCGGGTGTTCATTTCATTCCCGGCCACCCGATTGCCGGCACAGAGCACTCAGGTCCAGAGTCGGGCTTCGCCGAGCTGTTCGATGGACGTTGGTGCGTTTTGACGCCTCCACCCGGTGCCGACAGCGCCGCTGTCGAGAGCCTGAAGGCCTTCTGGCAGGCGCTTGGCAGCAATGTCGAGATCATGGCCCCCGATCACCACGACATGGTGCTTGCGATCACGAGCCACGTTCCGCACCTCATTGCCTTCAACATCGTCAATACGGCCGCCCACCTCGAGCGCGTCACGGAGAGCGAGGTGATCAAGTTTTCGGCCGGCGGTTTTCGCGATTTCACGCGCATCGCGGCATCCGATCCGACCATGTGGCGAGATGTATTCCTGACCAACCGGACCGCCATGATCGAGATGCTCGGCCGGTTCACCGAGGATCTGCTGCACCTTCAGCGCGCCATGCGCTTCGGCGACGGCGAAACCATCTTCCGCATGATCACGGAAGCCCGCCACATCCGGCGCGACATCATCCAGGCCGGACAAGATACGGCGGCGCCGAACTTCGGTCGGAACCAAGCCGCGGCGGGCGGCGTCAAAAAAGCTGATTGATCGATGCCAGTGACTGGCAATGGCGAAGTTGCGTTCGCTATTACTTCGCCGACTTATGCTTCGAGCCCTGCTTTTCCCAGAGATCGAGATCCTCTCGGCGCCCGTCGCTGTGCGTGATGCTGATGCCCCACCACTTACGGCGCACGTCACTGTAATGCACGTCGGGGTCATACACGAGCTTCGTCAGGCTCAGATTTTCGGAGCTGAGCCGTCCGACGGACTGGAGGACGAGGTAGGAATTTACGACGAGGTTGCGACGCGTCGTCTCAAGCTGAACCTGGCTCGACAAGTACTCCTGTTCGGCGTTTAGAACGTCGAGAATCGTGCGCTGCCCAACCTTCTGCTCTTCGCGAACACCGGTCAAAGCTGTACGGGCCGCGGTAACTGCCGCCTGATCCGACTCGAGCTGCGCGCGTGATGCCGTGAGCTGAGCCCAGGCGGAGAGCACACTCTCGCGAGCGGACGTGCGGGCTGTCTCGATATCCTGAAGTGTCGCGAGGTGATCGTGCTTCGCTTGACGCACGCGAGCATGAACGGCACCGCCTTGGTAAATCGGGATGTTTACGCGTCCTGATAAGGAGGCACCCTCGCGCTCATCGATTGATTGAGACGGATCGAAGCGCTGGGAATAGCCGGCATCAAGTGTCACTGACGGCAGAAGCTCGCCCCAGATACGATCGACCGTAAAGCGAGCTGCCTGCTCCGAATAGAGCGCAGCCACCACCTGCGGGCTCTCCCTGGTCGCTACAGCGATCGCCTCATCCTGCGACCTTGGGAGGCGCGCGTAGGGAGATGGCTCGACGAGCCGGGACGGCGGATGACCGATGACGCGCTCGAAGGTTGCACGGCTGATCTTGAGATTCGAGCGCGCAACGTCGAGCGCCGATATGGATGCGGCGCGGCGGGCTTCGGCCTGGGCCACGTCCGTCCGCGTCACTTCGCCGACCGCGAAGCGATCGCGTGTCGCTTGGAGTTCGCGCGACAGAACGTTGACGTTGTTTTCGCGGAGACGAACGATGGCTTGATCACGGATGACATCCATGAACGCCGTGACCGCCTGGAAGAGGATGCTTTGTTCGGTGGCGCGCAGAGTTTCACGGCCCGCACGAACGCCCGCCTCGGCCACGTTGACCGAGTTTATGGTCTGGAAGCCATTGAAGATCGGTTGCGACAGGCTGACGGAGTAGCCTTTGGACGTGTTGCCGCCATCGCCGACACTCGGCGGGCGCGTGCGCTGCCAGTCACGAGTGACGTCCGCCGAGGCCCCGATGTTCGGACGGAAGCCCGAATTGGCGATGGAGACATTTTCGTCCGTGCTGCGCAGGCGGGCGCGCTCGGCGTCGATCTGAGGGTTATATTTGTAAGCGGCTGCGAGGGCTTGATGCAGGGTCTCGGCCCGCGCAGGCACGGCAGCGACAACGCAGCCGACAGCAATCAGGCTTGCCGCTAGGCTCCCCCTCATGCTCGCCCGGTACTTCGGGGCCAAAGACTTTTTACAATTCAGGGTCACTGCCATTCGCTCTGCCGCTCGGAGTCGCAAGTTGATGTGACGTTCTGCGCTACGCGCAAACTGATACACACTCACGACCCGCTCGAAGCTACTCGTACTCGGCCCTGCTTCGCTCGGAGGCCGACTCACCCTCATGGGGGTCATTAGGGGTTCGACCGGCGACAAATGAAAGTTAAAAAGGAACGATCTGTTAGGAACTCCTGGACGGCGTGGCCGCAAGTCAACACCGGCCGTGTCACACGGTCGCGCCACACGTAGCACCCGAAAAGACTGCTGTTCACCCCCGGGAAGCGCGATTGTCGCTCCACCGCCAAGCTCTTGGGCAGGCTCTTGGCCATGATTGCGCTCCGGCTGCCGGATCGCTATAAGCGGCGCATCTCAACGATTGAGAGTCCGCGCGGCACCCTTGGAGGCCGGTGGGCATAAGCAAGCGCCTCGGTCATGCTTGGTCGGGGCCGGTTTTGTTTGGAGACTGCAAAATGGCCCAGGCCAACGTGATCAAGGCTTCGGCGCGCGCAGCAGGCGGCAAGGGGGCCGCTCGTGCTGTACGGCGCACCGGCAGTGTTCCCGGCGTCGTCTATGGCGGCGACGAGGGAAACGCTGATACCATCCAGATCGATGCTAACGATCTGTTTATCCTCATCAAAAAGGGGCGTTTCCTTTCCACGGTGTTCGATATCGACGTCGATGGGCGCAAGCTTAAGGCGATCCCCCGGGACGTCCAACTCGACCCCGTCAAGGACTTCCCCCTGCATGTCGACTTCCAGCGTATCGGATCGGACAACCGTGTCCGCGTCGGCGTTCCCGTGCGCTTTATCAATGAGGCGCTCTCGCCCGGCCTCAAGCGGGGCGGCGTGCTGAACATCGTGCGCCATGAAGTCGAGGTGTGGTGCCCGGCCGACAAGATCCCGGATCACTTCGAGATCGATCTGACAGGCCTCGCCATCGGCCGCTCCATCCATATTTCGGCCGTGGCGCTGCCGGAGGACGTCAAGCCGACGATCTCCGACCGTGATTTCACGATCGCGACGATCGCCGGCACAGGTGGCAAGGACGATGACGATGCCCCGACAGCTGCTGCTGCGGCTCCGGGGGGCGATGCCAAGGCCGCGCCGGCAGCGGCTACACCTGCTGCCAAAGGTGCCGCACCACCTGCGGCTGCATCTGCCGCCAAGGCTGCCCCGAAAGGCAAGAAATAGTCGGTACGTCCCCGGGACGGCCAGCACGCGAGTGAGCCATGAAGCTCTTCGTCGGTCTCGGGAATCCCGGGGCGAAATACGCCCGACATCGCCACAACGTCGGCTTCATGGCCGTCGAGCGGATCGCCGAGCGCCACGGATTTGGTCCCTGGCGCCGGCGCTTCCAGGGTCATGCGGCCGATGGCGAGATCGCCGGCAGCAAGGTGCTGCTGCTCAAGCCCGATACCTATATGAACGAGAGCGGGCGCGCCGTCGGTGAGGCAGCGCGCTTCCTCAAGCTTGCGACGAGCGACATCGTGGTCTTCCATGACGAGCTCGATCTTCTGCCGGGAAAGCTCAAGGTCAAATCGGGCGGCGGCAATGCCGGCCACAATGGCCTGCGCTCGATCACGGCCCACCTCGACAACGAGTATGCGCGTGTTCGCATCGGCATCGGCCATCCCGGCGCGAAGGAACTCGTCCAGTCTTGGGTACTGCATGACTTTGCCCGCGCCGATGAGGTCTGGCTCGATCCGCTGCTCGATGCCATCGCCGATGCCGCGCCTCGCCTCGCGGCGGACGATGCGGCCCGTTTTCTCACGGACGTCGCGCGTCAGCTTGCCAGTGAGGGTGACGACAAAGAGCCGCCGAAGCCGCGGCGGAGCTCCGAGGATCGCGCGCCCGCCGAGCAGCGGGCTGGGCGTGCGGCCCATCCAACGGGGGACCGGGCTGCGAAGCGAGCAACGGCTTTGGCCGACAACCTGAAGAATTGGCTGGCCAAGCGCCGTCCGAAAGACGAATCCAAGGACTGAATTCATGGGCTTCAAATGCGGTATCGTCGGCTTGCCCAATGTCGGCAAGTCCACGCTTTTCAATGCACTGACGCAGACGGCGGCAGCGGAAGCCGCGAACTATCCTTTCTGCACCATCGAGCCGAACGTCGGGGAGGTGGGCGTGCCGGATACGCGCCTCGATGAGCTTGCGGCCATCGCCAAGTCCGCCGAGACCATTCCGACGCGGCTGACCTTCGTCGACATCGCGGGCCTCGTGAAGGGTGCCTCGCGCGGCGAAGGGCTCGGCAACAAGTTTCTCGCGCACATCCGCGAGGTCGATGCCATCGCCTACGTCTTGCGCTGCTTCGACGATGACGATGTCACCCACGTCGCCAACCGGATCGATCCGCTGGCCGATGCCGAGGTGGTCGAGACCGAGCTCATGCTCGCCGATATGGAGAGCCTGGAGCGTCGCCTCGCCACGGTGGAGAAGAAGGCCAAGGGCGGCGACAAGGAGGCTATCGCACAGGTTGCGCTCATGCAACTTGCCCTGGTACCGCTGCGTGAGGGAAAGCCTGCGCGCACCGCTGTCGTTCCCGAGGAGGACCGAGCAGCTTTCCGCGCACTGCAGCTCCTGACCGCCAAGCCCGTTCTCTACGTTTGCAATGTCGACGAGGCTTCGGCGGGCTCGGGCAACGCATACTCTGCGGTCGTCGCTGAGCAGGCCAAGGCCGAAGGTGCGGCAGTCGTCATTATCTCCGCCAAGATCGAAGCGGAGCTTGCGGGCCTCGCCGCCGACGAGCGACAGGCCTTTCTTGCCGAGATGGGGCTCGAGGAGCCGGGCCTCAATCGCCTCATTCGCGCTGGTTACAACCTGTTGGGGCTCGTGACGTTCTTCACGGTGGGACCGAAGGAGGCGCGCGCCTGGACGGTCGAGCGCGGCACCAAGGCGCCGCAATCTGCCGGCGTCATCCATACGGACTTCGAGAAGGGCTTCATTCGCGCCGAGACGATCGCTTACGCTGATTACGTTGCCTTCAAAGGAGAGGCAGGATCCCGCGATGCCGGCAAGATGCGGCTCGAGGGCAAGGAGTACGTCGTCCAGGACGGCGACGTAATGCACTTCCGCTTCGCGAATTGAGCGATTTCTCCCCGCCACGCGAAATTTCTCGCCAAATCAAAACCCCTCGCGCCAGTCGGCGCGAGGGGTTTTCATGTCACGAATGACGGTGCGCGAGCTCGCCTACTTCTTCTGAGCCGGGGGCGCCGCGGCAGCTGGCGGTGCGCCCTTTCCGTCCTTGCCCGCCGCGGCGGCTTCAGCCTGACGCTTGCGCGCTTCCTCCGCCAACTGCTGCTGACGCTGCGCGATCTGCATCATGAGGGCCTTGCGCGCCTCGGAGTACTTTTGGTTGTCGATCGGCTGGCCATCGAGGGCCTCTTTGAAGCCGGTGAGCGGGATCGGGAAGGCCACGACCTGTCCCTGGGCATTGATCGCGAGCACCATGAGGCCGGCGCCGGCCCTGAGCCCATCGACGAGCGGCTTGCTGGCCTCGATCTCGGCGGTGCAGCCGGCTGGATGGCAGAGCGTGTAGTTGAACTTCACCGGCTCGAGCTTGGTGTCGTCGAACTTCTCGTTCTTCTGGATCTTGTCCCAAAGCTCGGCGTTATAAACCGTCGCGCGCAGGCCCGGACCGATGGCCATGCCAAGCGGCACCATGATCATGATGTGGTGCTTTTCCTCGCCCTCGACCTGACGGAATGCGGCAGACACGAGAACCATGCCGGTATTGCCGTCGAGACGCTCGTGGTGCGTGAGGCAGATATTCCGCTGCTCACGCGAGGGCTTGCCCTCCTTGTCACGCAGCACGATGGGCGCCTTCTCACAGAGCTTGACCCATGCGCTCTGGGCGGCTTCGCCGCCCTGCGCCGGCTGCTTTGCAGCAGCGGCGGGGGGGGCCTTACCCTTCGTATCCTTCTGATCCTTCTTCGGCGGCTGCTGCGCCAGCGCCACGCCCGTCGCGAGTGCGAGCGCGCAGGCGGCAACAGTCACGGCGCGTGCGCCGCAGGACAGCCACCCGATAACCCGAGTCGTATCGATCATTGTCCTCCAACCCTCGTCCTGCAAAGCGGCCGCACGGCCGGCATCCCTTTGAAATTCGGGCCTCGCTGGCCCGCGAAATTCTGCGGCGCTTCGGCACCGCGTCTTTGTCCGCCGTTGCCCCGGCACTAAGGGCCCGAATGCGGCATTCCCGTGACCTGGAGTTGAGCTTGGTTCATCGTACACAGGCGATATGGACCAACCGTGGCGTTCCGGCCACGCGAGAGCGCGCCACGAGCGCGCAGGGCTCTCGCAGACTGTAGCCATTCCAATGAAAGGGCGGCGGAAGGACCGCCAGACTTGATCCCGCCGCGATCGACGTGCATGCGTCGCGCATGGGTTGGAGGGCAACGGAAGGTCGAGCCAATACCGCACGCTTGACGCGTCTCAGCGCATGGACTGAGGCGTGTACGCTCTTTCTCGTCGCGCTGATGTTCGCGGGGCTCGTAAGCGATCGCGCCGCGGCGGGAGCGCAACCTCGGCACGGCATAGCCATGCATGGCACGCCCGCGCTGCCGGCGGACTTCCCGCATCTCCCCTATGTCAATCCGGACGCCCCCAAGGGCGGACGCATCGTGCTCGGCCAGCACGGCACGTTCGATAGTCTCACGCCCTTCATCATCCGTGGCGTCGCCGCAGCTGGCCTGCGCGACTACATCTATGAAAGCCTGCTGGCGCGATCACTCGACGAGCCCTTTTCGCTCTATGGCCTCGTGGCGAAGTCCATCGAGGTGCCGCCGGATCGCAGCTCCATCACCTTTCACATCGATGCGCGCGCGCGCTTCTCCGACGGCCAGCCGATCACGCCCGAGGACGTGCTCTTTTCCTGGGAGCAGCTCAAGGACAAAGGCCCACCCTACATGCGGGCCCACTATCGGACGGTCGCCAAGGTGACGATCCTGCCACCTGGCGCCATCCGCTTCGACTTCGAGGGCTACGGCAACCGCGAAGCGCCTCTGCTGCTGGGGCTCATGCCCATTCTGCCCAAACATCGTCTGGATGCCGAGACCTTCGAGCAGACGTCGCTCGACATCCCGATCGGCAGCGGGCCTTATGTCATCGGATCGCTCGAGGCGGGCCGGACCATCACCTATCGGCGCAATCCCGAGTGGTGGGGACGCGACCTGCCGATCAATCGCGGACGCTTCAACTTCGACGAGGTACGCTTCGACTACTACCGCGATGCGACCGCGCTCTTCGAGGCCTTCAAGAGCGGCCAGATCTCGTTCAGACCCGAGGAAGATCCGGCGCGGTGGGTCGAAGGCCGCGCACTTCCCGCCGTCGCCGATGGACGCATAAAGATTGCCGAGTTTGATGTCGGCGTGCCGGCGGGCATGGCAGCCTTTGCCTTCAACACGCGGCGCTGGCCATTTAGCGACCTCCGCGTGCGCCAAGCTCTGATCCAGATGTTCGACTTCGAGTGGATCAACAGCAATCTCTACCACGGTGGCTTCACGCGCACGCAAAGCTACTTCGAGCGCTCCGCTCTTGCGTCGACGGGCCGGCCGGCGGATACGCGCGAGCGCGCCTTGCTCGCCCCCTTTGCTAAACTGATCAAGCCGGAGGTGCTGGAAGGAACCTGGCAGCTCCCCGTGAGCGACGGCTCCGGTCATAATCGCGAGAACCTCTCGCGCGGCATCGCATTACTCAAGGAGGCGGGATTTGCCCTCCAGCGCGGGCGCATGCAGGCCGCCGACGGGCGACCTCTTAGCTTCGAGATCCTCGCCGCAACGCGGGCGCAGGAGCGCCTCATGCTGAGCTTCACCAACACGCTCCAGCGGATCGGTATCGAGGTGCGCGTCCGGCAGGTGGACAGCACCCAGTACCAGGAACGCCTTCGCACTTTCGATTTCGATATGATCCAGGCGAACTGGCCGGCGTCGCTCTCTCCCGGCAACGAGCAGGTCAACCGCTGGGGCAGCGGCGCCGCGGATATCGAACGCTCGCTCAACTACCCCGGTGTGAAGAACCCAGCCGTTGACGCCATGATCGAGGCGCTGCTGAAGGCCGAAGAACGCGAGGACTTCGAGGCCGGCGTACGCGCACTCGACCGCGCGCTCATCTCCGGCGACTACGTGATCCCGCTCTTCCATGCGCGGCGGCAGTGGGTCGGCCATTGGGCCTATCTCGTGCCGGCCCCACGTCCGACGCTCTTCGGCTTCAATGTCGATACGTGGTGGTACGCGCCACGCTGATCGAGCGATAGGCGCACCCGCCAACGAATGCTCCGCTAACGCTCCGTTACAGGCCTTACCGTCGCGCGCCAATGGGGTATCATTGGTGAGAGGCCGAATTGGCCCGGACGTAGTGCGGAGGAAGCGACATGATGAAGGCTGTGGTCGTCGGCTCGTCCGGCGTCGAAGTCCACGAGGTGCCGAAGCCCACGCCCGGGCCGACGCAGGTTCTGGTGCGGGTGCGGGCCAGCGGACTCAATCGCGCCGATCTCATCATGGCCTCCGGCCGACCGCATGGCGCGCATGGCGGTGCCGGCGCGATCCTCGGACTCGAGTTTGCCGGCGAGGTCGTGGACGTCGGAAGCCAGGTGAGTGGCATCAAGGCAGGTGACCGCGTCATGTGCTCGGGCAATGCGGGCTATGCCGAGTACGCCGTCACTGACTATGGCCGCGTCGCTAAGATTCCCGCGAACAACATGACATTTACGCAGGCCGCGACTCTACCCGTCGCGCTCCAGACCATGCACAACGCCGTGGTAACAGCGGGTCGTCTCAGGAAAGGCGAGAGCATTCTCATCCAGGGTGCGAGCTCCGGCGTCGGTCTCATGGGGATGCAGATCGCGAAGCATATGGGTGCGAGCCTCGTGCTCGGCTCGTCGACGAATGCTAGCCGGCGCGCGCGTCTCAAGGAGTTCGGCGCGGATATTGCTATCGACACGACGGATGCTGCATGGCCAGACGCCGTCATCAAGGCAACGGACGGCAAGGGCGTCGATGTCATCGTGGACCAGATCTCGGCGCCGGTCGCCAATGGCAATCTCAAAGCCGCGAAGGTACTCGGCCGCATTGTCAATGTCGGCCGTCTCGGCGGCTTCACCGGCGAGTTCGACTTCGATCTCCATGCCGCGAAGCGCATCGACTACATCGGCGTCACGTTCCGCACGCGCTCCGTAGAGGAAGTGCGCGAGATCAACCGCCTCATGCGCGTCGATCTCTGGGATGCCGTCGAGAGCGGCAAGCTCGCTCTTCCGATCGACAAGACCTATCCACTCGAGCAGGCTGCGGAAGCGCTCGGCCACATGAAGGCGAACGAGCACTTCGGCAAGATCGTGCTGACTCAATAGGCGGATGGCATCATGAAGTTCGGGAGCTACAACCTCGATATTCTCATCACCGGCTATCCGGGAAAATCAGTCTGTCACGGCAGTCTCGGCTGGAGCACGATCGCGCTCCTGCGCGGGGAGGGCCGCATCGCCCTTATCGATGTCGGCTCGTTCAACCAGCGCACGCTCATCCAGAAGCAGCTGGCCGTGCATGGCCTCGCACCCGCCGACGTCACCGATGTGATCCTTACGCATTCCCATCACGATCACTCGGTGAACTGGCTCATGTTCCCGAAGGCGCGCGTGCATATCGGCGCGGGTGAGCTCGAATGGTCGCTGAAGGAGCCCTGGGGTACGTCGCCTGTGCCGGAGCTGTACGTGCGAGAGCTCGCGGGCTCACCGCAGCTCGTGCGCGTCACGGCTGGTAGCGAGGTTCTGCCGGGGATCGTGAGCCATCACGCGCCGGGCCATACACCAGGCCATCTCATCTTCATGATCGAAGGCGCAGAGCGCGACGTCATCTTCACCGGCGATGCCGCCAAGAACCGCGTCGAGCTGACGACCCTCGAAGCGGACATGACGTACGACCCCGCCGTCACGCGCGCCTCGATCGAGCTCATGTGGCAGCTCTGGCGTAAGAAGCCGAATACGCTGCTCGTGCCGGGGCACGACGTGCCGATGGTGCTGCGCGACGGCAAGCCGACGTTCATCGGCAAGCGCGAAGCCGCCATCACCGCGTGGTTCGGTGACACGCTCGAGCAGACGACGCTGATTTCGTTGGTGACGTGAGCAGTCGCGCCTGCGGCGCGAGCGGGGCCTCAGCCCCGCTCCCCGACCGGGGGACACCCCCGGTCCCCCGTTTTTTGCAGATTTATTGTTTGGAAGCCGCTGTCGGTCCGCCCTGCGTCGAGCGCCAGTCCTTCGCGTAGAGCGGTAGCGTGCCGTTGTTGAAGGCGCGCGCATCATAAAAGCGCAGCTCGCGCTCGAAGCTTACCGAAACGGGGCCAGTGGCGAGCCACTGATCCACAACGCCGAGATCATCGGCGACCGCCTGCTCGAGCGTCAGCTTGAACTGATAGGGGCCGGTCGCCTGAATGAGCTGAGGTGGCTGCTGATCGTCGCCGCGCGTGTAGAAGAGCACGGTTTCCGTGCGCGATGTGCGACCCGCCAGCGAGATCGGAGCAAATGGCTGGTAGGCCCCGGCGCGCGTCTTCTCCATGGTCCAGCGGCCGAAGTCCGCCGCGTAGAAGAGCTTGGTCTGGCTCGTGCGCGGATCGGTGACCGCAAGCTCCATCGAGAGGACCGTGCCCGTGCGTGCGCCCTCGTTCGCGAACGTCAGCGGGATCGCGATCATCTCGAAGTTGGAGTTGTTGTACGGCGCCGAGAACTGGATGACCGGCGGCACGAACATGCGCACATCCGGCTGTTTGAGCGACGTCTCCCAGAGACTGTAAGCAGAGAAAAGCAGCGCGATGAGCGCCACGATTGTCGCGACGCGCCCGCCGTCGCGCTTCACGACCGTATCAATCGCAACACCGCTCGCGTCGCTCGGCACTTGCCGCGGCACCATACCCATGACTATTCCCCGATCCCCGTGTGTGGGCGGATCAAGGGGGCTCAATTGGGCAGGGATGAGGCACCTCGGCGAGGGCGCACTATGCTCAAACGGACCACTTCCCTCGCAAGATTTCTCGGCGCTAAACTTGATCCATGGCCAAAACTCCAAACGTCGACATCACATACTGCCGCCTTTGCAACTGGGGTTTGCGCGCTTCATGGATGGCGCAGGAACTCCTGTCGACGTTCGCGGAGATCGGGTCGGTCACACTCACGCCCGACGCAACCGGCGGCGTGTTTGAGGTCCGCATCAACGAGCAGCTCGTCTGGTCTCGCAAGGAGATGGGCCGCTTTCCCGACATCGGCGAGCTGAAGCGCCTGACACGCGACCACATCGCACCCGAGCGGTCGTTGGGGCACGTGGATAAGAGGTAGCGCGTACTTCGCTCGGCTCAGGACAGAGTTGAGGATACCCAGTCAAGCAACTTCTGGGCAGCGCGCTTTGCAGCTTCCCCTACTGCATTGTTCGCGAACACCCCCGCCAACCAGCGGAGTGGGTTGAGAAGCAGCGCCTCTACTGTTGCTTTGGTAGGGCATTTTTCCTTAAGCCATCTGATCCCTTCCTTAAGCGTAGCCAGAAGGCCCTCGCGTTCCGCTGGAAAGTTGGCAGCAAGTTCATTGCTGCTCTCAGCGATTTTGATTGCCTCCTCGGTGGCGACTACGGCATCGGCAAATTCTGCAGCGCTGTTAGTGACATCAAGCCGTTGCCACTGGTCGGCGTCAATCCGCTCATCATGGGTCCAAAAGATGCCATTGAGCCCGGCAACATCTTCCAGAGCATCAGCTTCTTTCTCGGCTTTATAAAAGTAGCTTAGTCTGAGGACGGATCGCGGAGAGCTCTCTCGACAGCAAATATTCCTCCTTCAGCGATCCGGAAACCGCGATCACCGTCTCTCTTCGTGCCTACCGATGAAGCGAGCTTGGAGCCATAATTCCCCTCGCGCGAGAGGCGCACTAGCGCGGTCTCAACAAGGTTTCGGGACATTGGGACATTAAAGAGGCCACAGACGTCCTCAACGCTGAAACGATCCTTCGGAGAATCATTGAGGTGCTCAATGTACAGCTTGAGCAGCACGATCCGGGAAAGTGGAACAATTCGATATGGTCTATTCTTCAGCATGTGTCAGGCCATTGGTTTGAATGGCCTGATACGCGATTGCGATTCGTACGAGTTGAAAAGGCTTCGAGCCCAGTTATTCACATATTTTACCTCTCAAACCGCTTGAACTTGATGCGGTGCGGCTCGACGGCGGCGTCGCCGAGGCGGCGCTTCTTGTCCTCCTCGTAGTCGGCGAAGTTTCCCTCGAACCATTCGACGTGGCTGTCGCCCTCGAAGGCGAGGATGTGGGTCGCGATACGATCGAGGAAAAAGCGATCGTGGCTGATGACGACCGCGCAGCCAGCAAAATCTTCGAGTGCGGCTTCGAGTCCCGACAGCGTTTCGGTGTCGAGGTCGTTCGTCGGCTCGTCGAGTAGGAGAAGATTGCCGCCTTCCTTGAGCAGCTTGGCGAGGTGCACGCGGTTGCGCTCACCGCCCGAAAGCATCCCGACCTTCTTCTGCTGATCGGCGCCTTTGAAGTTGAACCAGCCGCAATAGGCGCGCGAGTTCACCTCGCGCTTACCGCCAAGATTGATCTGGTCGAGACCGCCGGAAAGCTCCTCCCACACCGTCTTCTTGTCATCGAGGTGCGCACGCGACTGATCGACGTAGGAGATCTTCACCGTATCGCCAACGCGAATGTCGCCCTTGTCGGGCTTTTCCTGACCGATGAGCATCTTGAACAGCGTCGTCTTACCCGCGCCGTTCGGGCCGATCACGCCGACGATGCCGCCGGGCGGTAGCTTGAACGAGAGGCCATCGACGAGCAGGCGATCGCCGAAGCCTTTGGTCAGGCCCTCCGCCTCGATGACCATGTCGCCGAGGCGCGGCCCCTGCGCGATCTGGATCGTTGCGCGACCGACGTCCTCGCGACCAGCTTCCTCGGCGAGCTTCTCATAGGCCTGAATACGCGCCTTGGATTTCGCCTGGCGCGCTTTGGGCGAGGCCTGGATCCATTCCAGCTCGCGCTTGAGTGCGCGCTGGCGGCCTTCTTCCTGGCCCTTCTCGACTTCGAGACGCTTCGCCTTCTGCTCGAGCCAGCTCGAGTAGTTGCCCTTGTAAGGCACGCCCTGCCCGCGATCGAGCTCGAGCGTCCACTCGGTGATGTTGTCTAGGAAATAGCGATCGTGCGTGACGAGGATGACGCAGCCCGCATACTCCTTGAGGAAGCGTTCGAGCCACGCCACGCTTTCCGCGTCGAGATGGTTCGTCGGCTCGTCGAGCAGCAGGATGTCGGGCTTCGCCAGCAGCAGCTTGGTCAGAGCTACGCGGCGCCGCTCACCGCCCGAGAGCTTGGTGACGTCGGCGTCGCCGGGAGGACAACGGAGCGCATCGAGCGCCTGCTCGACCTGGGCGTCGAGATCCCAGAGGTTCTGCGAGTCGATCTGATCCTGGAGGGCCGTCATCTCGTCGGCGGTCTCCTCGGAGTAGTTGGCCGCGATCTCATTGTAGCGATCGACGATCGCCTTCTTCTCGGCGACGCCTTCCATGGCATTGCCGAGCACATCCTTCTCCGGATCGAGCTCGGGCTCCTGTGGGAGATATCCGACAGTGACGCCCTCGGCCGCCCAGGCCTCACCCGTGAAATCCTCGAGCTGGCCGGCCATGATCTTCAGCAGCGTGGATTTGCCCGCGCCGTTTAGGCCGACGACGCCGATCTTGGCGCCCGGGTAGAAGGAGAGGTTGATATCCTTCAGCACCTGCTTGCCGCCCGGATAGGTCTTCGAGAGGCGGTGCATGTGATAGACGAATTGCGGGTTGGCCATCGGGGGCAGATCCTCGTCACGGGCATGTGGGGGTTGGTGCGCCTTGTAGCGGAAGAGGCGCCTAGGGGCAACGCGTCGCGCCTCCGGCGCGAACAGGGCTGCCGCCCTGTACCCAACCGGGGGCACACCCCCGAACCCCCGTCCTTTATCGATTTGCATCCAGCCGCACGCCCCAAGTCAAAAAGGCGGGTGGGTCCGGGAGGGTGTCCCTCCCGGTAGGAGCGCGAGGACTAGGCCTCGCTCGCGAAGCGACTATACCGCCGCCATCAGTGCTTGGAGCGTCGCGAGGGTAGAGCGGTCGACACGACCATCGGGTCGCGCCGGCCGAAAATGCAGCTGGAAGGAACGCACGACCTTACTGCTCGGATCGTCGAGCGTTTCGGCCGGCGTGATGCCGTAGCCGTACTGTGCCAGCAAGGCCGTCGTGGTGCCGATCAAAGCATCGCAATCGCCGACACCATAGCCGACCTCGGCAGGGTCGAGCGGGGCCGGCGGCACCCAATGCCCCACGCCGGCAGCGTGTAGCCTTGACCAGTCGAATTTCTCGCCGGGATCGATCTTGCGTCCGGGCGACACGTCGGAATGTGCAAGCACGCGCGTCGCGGGGATCTCGTTCCGCACAACGATATCCTGGCAGAGCGCGATCACGGCCGCCATCTGCGTGTCGGGAAAATCGGGATAGCCGAGATCTTGGCCAGGATTCTGAATCTCGATCCCGATGGAGGCGGAATTGATGTCGGTCTCCTCGAACCAGGAGCCGACACCCGCGTGCCACGCACGCTCGCTCTCCGGCACCATCTGCGTGATACGACCAACTTCGTCTATGACGTAGTGACTGGAAACCTTCGACTGAGGCGCTGCAAGCCATTCAATGGCGCGGTCCGCCCTCATCATGCCGGTATAGTGGAGGATGAGCATGTCGGCGCGCGTCTTACCGCGTCGCGGCTCGAAGTTCGGCGAAGGATGGATCGCGTGCACCAGCGGAGAGCAGGCGCGGTCCATCAGAAACCGCGCTCCTTGCGCAACGTGTCGAAGGCCGCATTGATGGCTGCGAGCTTGCGATTGGCGGCGGCGATGAGATCCGTGCCTTCGCCGAGTCCGGAGAGCCTGTCCGGGTGATACTGTACCGCGAGCTTGCGATGGCGGGCCTTGATCTCGGTGTCGCTCGCGTTTGGTGATAGGCCAAGGATCTCGTAGGGATTGCCGGCATCGCGCACGAAAAGCGCTCGGATATAGCGATAGTCGCTCTCCGAAATGGCGAAGATGTCGGAGACCTCGCGTAGATAACTCTCCTCGCGCTCGTGCAGCACGCCGTCCGCTGCAGCGACCACGAACAACCCCTCGAGCACCTGCAGCAGGAGCGCACGATCCCCCGCGAGCACATCCGCGATCTGACGCGCGTAGACGTCGAATCCAGCGACATCCTGCTTGGCGAGATCGAAGACCTGCCGCACGCGCTCGGTCTCGTCCGGGGGCACGTGCATGAGGCGGGAGAATGCCGCGACCTCATCGGATGTCACGACGCCGTCGGACTTCGCCATCTTGGCGGAGAGGGCAATGAGCCCGATCGTGAAGGCAATGGTGCCGCGGGGATCGGCGGAGCGGTTTCCGCCTGTAAGCCCGCGCAGAAATGTGACGACCGAGCCAGCTTTGGCCAGTCCTGCCGCAACATTGGGAAATCGCTGCCAGATGGTCATGGGAGGCGCATACTAGTGGGTGTTTGCCACGCGCAGAAGCGGCGGTTTGCCTCGGTGACAGGTTGCCAAGTACAAAGTGATCGGGCGTGATCTTGGTGTGGCGCGTGACTGCGGGGACAGTTGCTTATTTTTTGCGCGCTTCCAGTACGACACCTTATGGCGCGCTCGGGAACAACCCCGAGCCCTGCCTTTATGACAGTCAGATTGCGGCTGTCGCCTGTGTCAGCCACGTTCTGTCGGCTTCATTGAGATGCGGGCCGACCACAGCTGCGACGCGTGCGTGATAGGCATTTAGCCATTGGCGCTCGCCGGGGCTCAGCAGCGCTACATCGACGAGCCGCCGGTCGATCGGCACGAGCGTCAGAGTCTCGAAGCCGAGCATTGGTCGGTCGCCACCGGGAATAGGCGCGGCGCCCCCAACGAGCAGCAGGTTCTCGATGCGAATGCCGTACGCACCGGTCTTGTAGTAGCCGGGCTCGTTCGAGAGGATCATGCCGGGCTCGAGCGTGACATGCCCGCGTTTTGAAATCGACTGCGGACCTTCGTGCACGGAAAGATAGCTGCCGACGCCATGGCCCGTACCATGGTCGAAATCGAGGCCGGCCTGCCACAGCGCGTGGCGCGCGAGCACGTCGATGTGCGCGCCGGTCGTGCCCGCGGGAAAGCGCAGCTCCGAGATTGCGATGTGTCCTTTGAGGACGCGTGTGAAGCGGTCGCGCATTTCTGCTGTCGGCGTGCCAATGGCGACTGTGCGTGTGATGTCGGTCGTTCCGTCGATGTACTGTCCGCCGGAGTCGACGAGAAAGAGCTCGCCAGGGCGGAGCTTACGGTTGGTGGCCTCCGTCACGCGATAGTGCACGATCGCGCCATTGGGGCCGGAACCTGAGATCGTATCGAAGCTGATCTCCTTCAGCGCCTGGGTTTCCGCGCGCATGGCTTCGAGCGTGCGCACGGCGGTGATCTCATCGATGCCGCCCTTCGGTGCCTCGCGGTCGAGCCAGGCGAGGAAACGGGTCACGGCAATGCCGTCGCGCTCGTGGGCGATACGCGCCCCGCGGATCTCGGAGTCGTTCTTGCGCGCCTTGGGCAAAATGCAGGGATCGGAGGCATCGCTGATGTTGCCGCGCGCGCCGCCGAGGCGCTGCCAGATCCACATGGCAGCCGTCGCCGTATCGAGGCGCACGCGCTTCTTCTCGTTGCGGAGCGCGGTCAGCCGATCGGCGAGGGCGTCGGGCGCTCGGATATGCACGACGCCGCTCAGATGTTTCCGGACTTCGGGGCCAATCTTCGCCTTGTCGATGTACAACTCGGGCTTACTGCCGGCGGGGACGATGGCAAACGCGAGCGGTGTCGGATTGTGCTTTACGTCCGAGCCGCGGACATTGAAGAGCCATGCGATCGAGTCGGGGAGCGTCAGCACGACGGCATCCTCGCCCGCCGCCTTGAGCTGCTTCTGCAGAGCCTTGATCTTGTCGGCGGCAGCGACACCGGCCCATTCTATTGGCTGGACCGAGAGAGGGCCTTTGGGAGGAGCCGGTCGTTCGGCACCCCATACGAGATCAACGGGATTGCGTAGTAGCGGCTTGAGCACGAGCTCCGTCTTGGCGAGCCCGTCCTCGAAGCGCGCGATTGCGGCGCGGGTGTGCAGCCATGGATCGTAGCCGATCCGCGCACCCTTGGGCAGGTTCTCCGCAAACCACTGGCGCGGTTCGTTTTCCGGGATCTGGATGATGTCGAAGGTGCCTGTATCGACCTGGTCGGCGGCTTGGAGCGTATAGCGGCCGTCGACAAACAGGGCTGCCTTCTTTGCTCCGATGATCGCAAGGCCAGCCGAGCCAGTGAAGCCAGTCAGCCATGTGAGGCGCTCGGCGGAGGGCGGGACATACTCGCCCATGTGCTCGTCGGAGCGGGGGATGAGAACCGCATCCACGCCTAACGAAGCGAGCCGCTTGCGCAGCCGCGCAACTCGTTCGGCCCCGAGCGCGGGATCTGCCGATGAGGAAAAATCCTGGAACATGCTCACCTTAGTAGTCGGGGTTGATCACACTGCAAAGCGCCTCGCTGTTGTGCGCCGCACTATTTGAAATGTGATATATAACTCATTGTAACACTGTCTTTAAATCCATGCATGAAACGCATATCTGCTTCTGGAAGGCGGAGGTACTGCAAGTGCGAAGGACTCACTATGTTCGCCATATCGCAGTGCACAAAGATCCTCCGAAGAGAGGGTCGGCCCTGCAGACCTAACAAATGAGCACTCCCGGTTCTCCGGGACACTAAGAGATGAGAGCGATCATGGCCACGACCACCACACCCGCCAGTTTTGCGGCTGATACCGTACGCGGCGAAGCTACTCCTGCGAAGCAGGGCTTCTTTGCGCGCTTCTTCGAGAGCCTTATCCAGGCGCGGATCCAGCGTGCAGAGCGCGAGATTCAGCCGTACCTCGCCAAGATGAGCGACGACCGTCTCAAGGACCTCGGGTTCACCAGCAGCGACATTGAGAAGCTGCGCGAGCGCCACTACGTGCAGGCCGTGTACTGGAGCTGAATTCAGTCCCAGGCAATGGCATTGGCGGCCGGCGCCTTTAGGGGCCGGCCGCCTCTTCTTTGCGGAGGCGCCAGCGAACTGAAGACCACCCAACGAGACCGACCATGACTATTCCCGCAATATCAGACACAAATTCCTCTACCCGGATCGACACCAGCGCGCTCGCGGTCCTGCGCCGCCTAATCGGCGGCGGGCGCATGAGCGTCCTGCGCGGGCTGGATGACTTCCAGTTGCGCGATATCGGCGCCTCCAACGACGACATCTGGCGCGTGCACAAACTGCGCAACGGCGAGCGTCCGACCCTTCTGGTCGGCTAAGACCATCGGCGCGGACGCGCTATGCGTCGAGCGCGCTGATAGACCACTTGCCCGCACGAGCGGCCGCTGCATACTCCGCGCGACAACAGCAGTTTGTGGAGAGGAAGCGGCATGGCCGAGGATGAGGCCGACTATGTCATCGTCGGCGCGGGTTCGGCGGGCTGTGTGCTCGCGAACCGTCTGAGTGCCGATGGCGCGCGCGTCGTGCTGCTCGAAGCCGGTCCACGCGACTGGCATCCGATGATCCATATTCCGGCGGGCGTTCTCAAGCTCCTCTACAACCCGCGCGTCAACTGGATGTACAAGAGCGAGCCGGAGCCCGCGACGGGCAACCGCTCCATCCATTGGCCGCGTGGGCGCGTGCTCGGCGGCTCGAGCTCCATCAACGGGATGCTGTTCGTCCGGGGCAATACTGCCGACTACGACGGCTGGGCGCAGGCCGGCTGCCGCGGCTGGTCGTACGAGGACGTGCTCCCATATTTCAAGAGCATCGAGCGCTATGCACCCGGCGACAGCGCGCATCGCGGCAAAAGTGGGCCGCTGCTGATCGAGGACTACCGCACGATCCTGCCACTCACCCACCTCTTCGTGAAAGCCGCGCAGGAAGCGGGCTTTCCCTACACGCCAGACTTGAGCGGCGCGCAAATGGAAGGTGTCGGCTACTCGCAGATGTCGCGCAACGGGCGCTTCCGCGGCTCGACGGCGCAGACATTTCTCGCCGAGGCCCGCGGTCGGCCGAACCTGAGGATCGAGACCAATGCGCAGGCCACCGGCCTCATGCTCGACGGCCGACGCTGCACGGGCGTCACGTTCCGCCAGGGCAGCAGCGATCGCACTGTGCGAGCGCGCCGCGAGGTCATCGTCTCCGGCGGCACGATCAACTCGCCGCATCTACTGCAGGTGTCAGGAATTGGTCCGGCCGCGCATCTGAAGTCGATCGGCGTTGAGGTGCGTCACGATCTGTCGGGCGTCGGCGCCAACCTCTCCGATCACTACGCCGTGCGCATTTCCCAGCGCGTACGCGATACTGTCTCCATCAACCAGCTCGCGCGTGGCGTACGCCTTGCCGGCGAAGTCGCGCGCTGGGTGACGACAGGGCGCGGCGCGCTGACGTTCGGTGTATCGAGCGCGCAGGTCTTCTGTAGAAGCCGCGAAGGCCTCGCGAGCCCGGACATACAACTTCTCTTTTCGCCCGCCAGCTACGACGAGCAGAAGTTCGGCACGCTCGAGAAGCCGCCCGGCATGACGATCGCCGTCTCCGTCGCGCGTCCCGAAAGCCGTGGCACGATCATGGCGACGTCGCGCGATCCGCTGGCGCGCCCGGCCATTCGCCCGAACTATCTCGCTGTCGAGAACGATCTCGCTGTCTCCGTCGCCGGGCTCAAGCACGCAAGAAGTATCTTCGCCGCGCCTTCCTTCGCGCCCTACGTCGTCGGCGAGATTGTGCCGGGCAAAGACGTAGCGACCGACGCCGACCTCGCCGCCTTCGCACGCAAGGTGGGCGGCACGCTCTATCATCCCGTGGGGACCTGCCGTATGGGCGAGGATCCACAAGCCGTCGTCGACTCACGCCTGCGCGTACGCGGGCTCAGCGGATTGCGCGTGATCGATGCTTCGATCATGCCGATCGTGACGACCGGCAATACCAATGCCCCGACCATCATGATCGCCGAGAAGGGCGCGGCCATGATCCGCGAGGATGCGCGGGCGGCGTAACGCTTCGTGCCTGCGGCGCGTGCCGTCGAGACGACGAGACCCCGAACCCCTTCTTTTTGATGCTTGGAGGTCGCGGCCGGCGTTCAGCAAATACATAAAGGCGGGAGGGGCCGGGAGGGTGCCCCCGCGGAAGGGGTTCGGGGACTGGTCCCCGTCGCGCCGGAGGCGCGAGTGAGCAGCCCATCCGACATACCGATTGACTTCCCGCCTCCCGGCCCGTTTGCATGGGCGCCGAACGAGAATGGCCGCGCGCTTGCGCTGGAGACGATACGCCCATGGCTCTCAAGATTGCCTGTCAGATGGACCCGATCGACCGCATCGATATTCGCGGCGATTCCACTTTTGCGATGCTGCTCGAAGCCCAGAAGCGCGGGCATGAGCTGTTCTACTACACGCCGCAGAATATCGCGCTCGATGGCGACAAGCTCATCGCGCGCGGCGAGACGCTGACGGTCGAGGACAAGATCGGCGATCACTACAAGCTGTCGAACGCCCGCAAGATCGATCTCGGCACGTGGGACGTGGTGCTGCTGCGCCAGGATCCGCCGTTCGATATGGCCTACATCACGACGACGCATCTCCTGGAGCGCATTCACCCGCGTACGCTCGTCGTCAACGATCCCGCGCACGTGCGCAATGCGCCCGAGAAGGTGTGGGTGCTCGAATTCCAGGACCTCATGCCGCCGACGCTCGTCACGCGCAATCCGGAGGACGTGAAGGAGTTCCGCGCGCGCTACAAGGACATCATTCTCAAGCCGCTGTACGGCAACGGCGGCTCGGGCGTGTTCCGCGTGCGCGAGGACGACACGAATCTGAACTCGCTCATCGAGCTGTTCCAGACAGTGTTTCGCGAACCCTTCATGGTGCAGGAGTTCCGCCCTGAAGTACGCGCGGGCGACAAGCGCATCATCCTCGTCGACGGCGAGGTGGCAGGCGCCATCAATCGCGTGCCGGCGGCAGACGAAACGCGCTCGAACATGCATGTCGGCGGACAGGCGACGCCGACCGAGCTTACGCCGCGCGACCTCGAGATCTGCGCCCGGCTCGGCCCGCACCTCAAGGCCCGCGGCCTCATCTTCACTGGGATCGACGTGATCGGGCCCTATCTGACGGAAATCAACGTCACCTCGCCAACCGGCATCCGTCAGGTGAAGAACTTCGGCGGCAACGATATCGCGGCCATGATCTGGGATGCAGTGGAGCGCAAGGTGAAGGCATTCAGAGGCGTGTGAGTTACGGAACCTCCAATGCGAGGCAGGCGTTCTCCAGACGACAAACATGGAGGTCGTTATGCCCGTCGTTCTCTGGTTGCTTGGTGTTCCCTTGTCGGTCGTTCTGGTTCTGATGCTGGTGGGTGCGGTCTGACCGACCGTCCAGAAGTTATCTAAGGCCCGGCTGCGCCCGTAGTCGGGCCTTCGCGCATCTGACCGGGCTCTGAACAGGTGCCCGCCACTGCCGCAATCGGCTTGAAAACCCTGTAACTCCGCGAATTCGCCATACAGCCCTTTTGCGGTGCAGAAGGCGATGCTATCTAGCGCGCCATGACCAACACCGATTTGATCCGCAACTTCTCCATCATCGCCCACATCGACCATGGTAAATCCACCCTGGCCGACCGGCTGATCCAGCTCTGCGGTAACGTCTCCGACCGCGAAATGCAGGATCAGATCCTCGATTCGATGGACATCGAGCGCGAGCGCGGCATCACCATCAAGGCGCAGACCGTACGCCTCGACTACAAGGCCAAGGACGGCAAGACCTATCAGCTCAACCTGATGGACACGCCTGGGCACGTGGATTTCGCCTATGAGGTCTCGCGCTCGCTCGCGGCCTGCGAGGGGGCGCTGCTCGTCGTCGATGCCTCCCAGGGCGTCGAAGCGCAGACCCTGGCCAACGTCTATCAGGCGATCGACCACAACCTGGAGATCGTGCCGGTCCTCAACAAGATCGACCTGCCCGCGGCCGATCCGGATCGCGTGAAGCAGCAGATCGAGGACGTAATCGGCATCGATGCCTCCGAGGCTGTCCCCATTTCGGCCAAAACGGGCCTGGGTGTCGCCGATGTGCTCGAAGCCATCGTCACGCGCCTGCCGCCGCCCAAGGGCGACAAGACGAAACCGCTCAAGGCGCTGCTGGTCGATAGCTGGTACGATGCGTATCTCGGCGTGGTCGTGCTCGTGCGCGTCATCGACGGTGTCTTGAAGAAGGGTCAGCGCGTCAAGCTGATGGCCACGGATACGAGCTATCAGGCCGATCGCGTCGGCATCTTCCGCCCGAAGCAGGAAATGCTGTCCGAGCTCTCGACGGGCGAGGTCGGTTTCTTCACTGCCGCGATCAAGCAGGTCGCCGATACGCGCGTCGGCGATACAATTACGGACGAGAAGAATCCCACCACGGAGCCATTGCCGGGCTTCAAGCCTGCGCAGCCCGTCGTTTTCTGCGGCCTCTTTCCAGTCGACGCAGCCGACTTCGAAGATTTGCGCGAGGCTATGGGCAAGCTTCGTCTGAATGACGCGAGCTTCTCGTTTGAAACCGAAAGCTCGGCGGCGCTGGGCTTTGGCTTCCGTTGCGGATTTCTCGGTCTGCTGCATCTCGAGATCATCACCGAGCGGCTGGAGCGCGAGTTCAACCTCGATCTCATCACGACCGCGCCGTCGGTCATCTATCATCTGCACATGAATGACGGCTCAATGATCGAGATGCACAACCCGGCCGACATGCCGGATCCCGTGCGCATCGATCACATCGAGGAGCCGTGGATCGAGGCGACGATCCTCGTGCCGGACGAGTACCTCGGCGCGGTTCTCAAGCTTTGCCAGGACCGCCGTGGCCGCCAGAAGAACCTGACTTATGTCGGCACGCGCGCAATGCTCGTGTACGAGCTGCCGCTCAACGAGGTGGTGTTCGATTTCTACGATCGGCTGAAGTCCGTCTCGCGCGGCTATGCCTCGTTCGACTACCACATCGTGGGCTACGAGGAGGGCGATCTCGTCAAGCTCTCGATCCTGGTCAATGGCGATGCGGTGGATGCCCTCTCGATCATCGTCCACAAGAGCCGGGCCGAGCAGCGCGGGCGCGCCATGTGCGAGAAGCTCAAGGAGCTGATCCCGCCGCATCTATTCCAGATCCCGATCCAGGCCGCGATCGGCGCCAAGGTGATCGCGCGCGAGACCATCCGGGCGCTTCGGAAGGACGTGCTCGCCAAATGCTATGGCGGCGACATCACGCGTAAGCGCAAGCTTCTCGAGAAGCAGAAGAAGGGTAAGAAGAAAATGCGCGAGTTTGGCTCCGTGGAGATCCCGCAGGAGGCCTTCATCGCGGCGCTCAAGATGGAAGAAAACTGAACATCTTCAACCTGCTCCGCGGGCAGAATTCTTGTGCTGGATGTTTTCGTTAGGCTGTCATAAAACTCCAATAAGAGCATCCGCATCCAAGCGGTGACCGATGGGAGGTCCTAATATGTTGCGACGTGTGAAGCACGCCCTCGTGGGCGTGGCGGCTGGCCTTGTATTTGCGAACCCGGCCTCTGCTCAGACCGAAATTCAGTGGTGGCACGCCATGGGCGGCGAACTCGGCCAGAAGGTCGATGCGATCGCGGCCGGCTTCAATGCCACGCAGAAGGACTACAAGATCGTTCCCATCTACAAGGGGAACTACACCGAGACGATGACTGGCGCGATTGCGGCCTTCCGCGCCAAGCAGCATCCCCACATCGTCCAGGTCTTCGAGGTCGGCACGGCGACGCTGATGGCGGCAAAGGGCGCCGTCTATCCCGTCTACCAGCTCATGAAGGATCAGAACCTTCCGTTCGATCCGAAGAACTATCTGCCGAGCGTCACCGGCTACTACAGCGACAGCGCCGGCAACATGCTTTCGATGCCATTCAACAGCTCGACGCCGGTCATGTTCTACAACAAGACCCTCTTTAAGAAGGCCGGTCTCGATCCAGAGAGCCCGCCGAAGACATGGCCGGAACTTGAGGCTGCGGCCAAGAAGCTTCAGGCCTCAGGCGTGAAGTGCGGCTTCACCATTGGCTGGCCGTCATGGGTGGTGATCGAGAACTTCTCTGCGCTTCACAACGTACCCATCGCAACGAAGTCCAATGGCTTCGACGGTCTCGACACCGAATTCCAGTTCAACTCGCCGTTGCACGTCAAGCATATCGCGGCCATGGGCGAGTGGCAGAAGTCGAAGATCTTTGACTATGGCGGACGCCGCGCCGACAGCGCGCCGAAGTTCTATACGCAGGAGTGCGCGATGTACATGAACTCATCGGCCTCGCAGGCGGGTGTGCGCGCCAATGCGAAGGACTTCGAGTTCGGCGTAGGCATGTTGCCGTATTGGCCCGACGTGAAGGGCGCGCCGCAGAATTCGATCATCGGCGGCGCCACGCTCTGGGTTCTCGCCGGTCATCCGAAGGAGACCTACAAGGGCGTTGGACAGTTCTTCAACTATCTCTCGCAGCCCGAGGTCCAGGCCAAGTGGCACCAGGAGACGGGCTACCTGCCGATCACGACGGCATCGTACGAGCTCAGCCAGCAGCAGGGCTACTACGCCAAGAATCCGGGCACGGACGTCTCGATCAAGCAGATGACGCTGAACCCGCCTACGGCCAACTCCAAGGGCCTGCGCTTCGGCAACTTCGTCCAGATCCGCGACATCATCGACGAGGAACTGGAAGGCGTATGGTCGGGCAAGAAGACGGCCAAGGAGGCCCTCGACGCCGCGGTTTCGCGCGGTAACGAGCTGCTCCGCCGCTTTGAAGCTGCCAACAAGTAGCCAAAATACGAGGGCGGGTGCCTGGCGCATCCGCCCTTTCACCCTATCCTGACCGCTCCGGTCGATCTTGGCCGGAGCTTCTTAATGGCGGAACTGCACACGCATGGAGAAGCGCGCGGTCTTCCGATCCTCGTGGTTGCCGCTCGCGCTCGTCACGCCGCAGCTCATCATCACGTTCGTGTTCTTCGTCTGGCCTGCAAGTCAGGCGCTCTATCAGTCGGTACTTCTCGAGGATCCCTTCGGCCTCAAGAGCCAGTTCGTCTGGTTCGACAACTTCACCGCTCTGTTCCGCAATCGCGACTATCTGGAATCCTTCAATCGTACCGCCGTCTTCAGCCTGCTTGTCGCCGGCTTCGCAATGGGCCTCGCATTGCTCCTCGCCGTCATGGCTGATCGGATCATCAAGGGCGCGACCGGGTACAAGACCATGCTCGTGTGGCCGTATGCCGTGGCGCCGGCCGTCGCTGGTGCGTTGTGGGTTTTCATGTTCAATCCGCGCATCGGTATTGTCGCCTACGTGATGCACAGCATCGGATATGATTGGAACCATCAGATCCGCGGACAGGATGCATTCGCATTGATCACGATCGCGGCGGTCTGGAAGCAGATCAGCTACAATTTCGTGTTCTTCCTTGCGGGTCTTCAGGCCATTCCGCGCTCGCTGATCGAGGCCGCAGCCATCGATGGTGCCGGTCCGGCGAAGCGCTTCTGGACCATCGTCTTCCCGCTGCTGTCGCCGACCACCTTCTTCCTGCTCGTCGTCAACATCGTCTATGCCTTCTTCGATACGTTCGGCATCGTGCACGCGACGACGAGCGGCGGCCCTGCCAAGGCAACCGAGATTCTCGTCTACAAGGTCTTCAACGACGGCTTCATAGGCCTCGATCTCGGTGCCTCCGCGGCGCAGTCGGTGATCCTCATGTTCATCGTGATTGTGCTCACCGTCGTCCAGTTCCGCTATATCGAGCGCAAGGTGTCCTACTGATGGTCGAGCGCCGTCCTCTCGCGACTTTCCTGGCACATTTGGTGCTGATTCTCGGTATCGTGGTCGTTGCGTTCCCGATTTGGGTTACGTTCGTCGCGTCGACGCACCACGCCAAAGACATCATGACGGCGCCGATCCCGTTATGGCCCGGCACGCAACTCATCGAGAACTATCGAACGCTCCTCTTCGACGGACTGATCAATCCGATCGCGGGCGGTGTCCCGCTCTGGCGCATGATGACGAACAGTTTCATCATGGCCATGATCATCGCGCTCGGAAAGATCTTCGTCTCCTTCATCGCCGCGTTCGCGATCGTCTACTTCCGCTTTCCCTTCCGCATGGCCGTGTTCTGGATCATCTTCATGACCCTGATGCTGCCCGTGGAAGTGCGGATCGTACCGACCTTCAAAGTCGTCGCCGATCTCGGTCTCCTGAACTCCTACGCCGGCCTTACGATCCCGCTCATCGCCTCGGCGACGGCGACCTTCCTATTCCGGCAGTTCTTCCTGACGGTGCCGGATGAACTCGCGGAAGCCGCGCGCATTGACGGCGCCGGACCGGTCAAGTTCATGAAAGACATCCTGCTCCCGCTCTCGCGCACGAACCTCGCGGCGCTCTTCGTGATCATGTTCACGTTCGGCTGGAACCAGTACCTCTGGCCGCTCCTCATGACGACGGATCGCCAATACCTGACGGTGGTCATGGGCATTCAGCGCATGATCAACGTCGCCGATACCGATCCGCAGTGGCCGCTCGTTATGGCGGCCGTGATCCTCGCAATGCTGCCGCCCGTGGCGGTTGTCCTCCTCATGCAGCGCTGGTTCATCAAAGGACTGGTGGAGACGGAGAAGTAGCCGCATGGCTTCGGTAGTTCTGGACAACGTCAAAAAGGTCTATCCGGGCGGCGTTGAGGCCGTGAAAGGCATCTCGCTCAACGTGCCGAATGGATCGTTCACCGTTTTGCTCGGGCCCTCGGGCTGTGGCAAGTCAACGCTGTTGCGGATGATCGCCGGTCTCGAGACCATCACCAGCGGCACCTGCAGGATCGCCGATCGGGTCGTGAACGAGGTCGAGCCGGCCGAGCGCGACATCGCCATGGTCTTCCAGAATTACGCGCTCTATCCACACATGAGCGTGTACGACAACATGGCTTACGGCCTGCGCAATCGCGGCACACCGAAGCCCGAGATCGAGAGGCGCGTACGAGAAGCCGCGAAGATGCTCGCCATCGAGGACTTTCTGGAACGTCGCCCGCGCGCACTCTCCGGCGGCCAGCGCCAGCGCGTTGCCATGGGCCGCGCGATCGTGCGCGAGCCTCAGGCCTTTCTCTTCGACGAGCCGCTCTCCAATCTCGACGCCAAGCTGCGTGTACAGATGCGCATCGAGATCCGTCGCCTGCACAACCGCCTCAAGGCAACATCGATCTTCGTCACGCACGACCAGGTCGAAGCCATGACGCTTGCCGATGTGGTCGTCGTCATGAACCAGGGGCGCATCGAGCAGGTCGGCAAACCGACGGAAGTCTACAACCGGCCGGCCACGCGCTTCGTCGCGACCTTCATCGGCTCGCCGGCCATGAATCTCGCGCCGGGCCGTGTGATCGGGCGCGGCAAGGTCGAGATCCCAGGATCGGGCACGCTGGATTTCGATCCGGACACGTTCGAGGTTGCGGAGGGGACGGCGGTCGAAGTCGGCATCCGTCCGGAGGATATGACCGTCGCGACGCCGGACGAAAACACGGGCTTCGTCATCAAGCCGGAGTTCGTCGAGGAACTCGGGCCGAACCGGCTCGTGCATGGCACCGCAGGCGGTGAGCCGCTCGTGCTCTCCGTGGCCTCGTCCATGCCCGATCTCGGGACCCGTGCGCTCGGGCTTCGCGTGCCAGCGAACCGCGTGCACGTCTTCGATACCACCACAGGCCGCGCACTTCGGCGAGGGTAGATCGCGCCTCAGCCCGGTCACTGCGTGCAGTCGCGTCTTCGACGCGAACAGGGCTGCCGCCCTATAACCCGCGCGGGGGACACCCCCGTACCCCCGTCTTTTACAATCTGGGAATGCGCGGCCGGCGTTCTGCAAACTTATAAAAGCGGGTGGGTCCGGGAGGGCGTCCCTCCCGGTTGGGGTCAGGGGCGAAAGCCCCGTCGCGCCGCAGGCGCGAAGCTCAGCCACGCCCCTCGAAGGGCATGTTCGTCGCCTTGATCGTCATGGTGAGCACGTTCGTGTCGAGCGGCAGGCTCGCCATGTAGCGGATGGCCGAGCCGCAATGTTCGACATCCATGACCGGCTCCGGCTGTATATCTCCACGCGCCTGCGGCACGCCCGCCTTCATGCGTCCACCCATGGCGGTGTCGGCATTGCCGACATCGAGCTGACCGCAGGCGATGTTGAACGGCCGCCCATCGAGCGCGATGCACTTCGTGAGGCCCGTAATGGCGTGCTTCGTCGACGTGTAGCCGACCGACATGGGCCGCGGCGTATGGGCGGAAATCGAGCCGTTGTTGACGATGCGGCCGCCTTGCGGTGATTGCGCCTTGAACTGGCGGATGGCTTCCTGCGCACAGAGGAAGCTGGCTGTCAGATTAACGTTCACGATGCTCTGCCAGTCTTCGAGCTTGATGTCCTCCATGGGACCAGCTGGCAGCCCGCGGCCGGCATTATTGAAGAGGAAGTCGAGACGACCGAAGCTCTTCACCGTCTCGGCGAAGAGCTTCTTCACCTCGTCCTGCTTGGTAACGTCGGCGGGAACCGCCAGCATCCGCCCGCCGCCCTTCTTGGCGAGCGCGACAGTGCCATCCAGCTCGGCCTTGCGCCGGCCGGTCACGACCACGTCCCAACCGTCGGCCTGGAGATGGAGCGCCGCAGCCCGGCCGATGCCGGTACCGCCGCCGGTGATGATCGCGACCTTGTTCGTTGCCATGCCGGCGTTCCTCTCCTGAATGTTGTGATGGGACGCCCCGGAAAGGGACGTTCTGCGGATTTCATCCGATCATGAAAGCTGAGCCCCAATCAAGGGTCGGAGGAGCCTATCTGGGTGGCTCGCAATGAGGTCGAGAAGACCCCTTTGCACGTGCTATGCAAAAATGCATATCGGCATCGCGGCGCACCATTCTTGTTGCGACGCACAATAGGCGGTATATGGCATACCAGAGCATACGCGCCGGAAACAGGGGCGATGCCGAGATGAGCAAAGGACAAGATCATGAGCACGAAGTCCTATGATGCCGCCCTGGACTACATGCCAGGCGAAGCCAAGAAGCCGAGCCTCTATGCCCGCTTCAAGGAGTACATGTCGGCCCTCAATGCCGGTCTCGAGGCCTGGCGCGAGTACGAGCGCCTGCGCACGAGCGGCGTCGAGCACAGCGTTGCCGCCTCCAAGGCCTTCGAGAAGCACTACGAGTAAGCCCACAGGGCAGCTCGACGGACGCGGCGCCCTCAGAGGGCATTGAGGTCGCGTCCGCCGACGAATTTTGCTCGGAGCAGCGGTGAAGACGGTACCGGCATACCCGGTACCGCTAGTAGTTCCACGCTGTGCCAGCATCCGGGCAATGTGGTCACCGCGCCGGGGGGCAGACGGAGTTTGCCGAGGTTCGGCAGCTCCGCTTTCAGCTTGCGCCACGTCGATGCATCCAGCGGCCTGACCTCGATAGGGTCATGCAACTCAGCCGTCGCGCTGATCTCGAACCGGCGATCCCAAACGATTGAATTCGCGCCCGGCATGAAATTAAGCGTGGGAAGTCCCGCGCGACCTGCTTCCCTCCATACCCGCAGATCTCCTCCTGGCCGCCAGTCGAGCCGGCAGCCGCCGAGCGTCGCGGCGCGCGCGGGCCATGGGCGCTCGGACGTCGCGCGGATGCGCTCGGCCAGGGCTTCGATTTCCGACAGCCGCGGGGCTGGCGACTCTCCGCCGTAGGCTGCAATCAGATACCTCAGAACCCGGATCGAGATCTCCTCCGAGAGATTGTTGAGCGTATCGAGCGCGATCGAGCCGAACTGGCCGCCGTGCCAATCCACGTGTCGTTCGGGGGTTTCGATGGCTTGGCGCACGATTGACGCGCGTGCACGTGACAAACGTCTTGAACTCCGCGCGATGGCCTCGCTCGTAATACCCAGCGCCGATAGTGAAGCGAGTGCCTTGCGCACGCGCACGCGCTCGAAATCATCGCGATCGTTGCTCGGGTCCTCGCGCCACGTGAGGCCAGCCTCGCGCAATGTCGCGACCAATCGCGACTTCGGCATGTCGAGAAGGGGACGGATAACTTCGAGTCGAGCGTCAACGGTGCCTTGAGGCATCGGCGTAGTGGGAACAAATGCCACGCGCTGCATCGCGCTCAATCCATCGATGCCACTGCCGCGTACGAGGTGCATGAGGAAGGTCTCGGCCTGATCCTCGTAGTGGTGGGCCGTGAGCAGATTGCGCTCCAGGCGTTCGTAGGGACGTGCTTCCTCGATCAGTGCTTCATGCAAAAGGCGATACCGCGCTGCCCGCGCTGCCGCCTGAATGCCGTGTGCGGGCTTCTCACCCTCCCAGCGCAGCACGCGGCACGGCAGGCCGGCCGCTTCCGCTTGAGATGCAACCCAAACTGCATCGTCAGCCGATCCCGTCCGCAATCCGTGATCCACCGTCAGCACGATCAGCCGCGGACGTCCCGGCTGCTCCATGGACTTGAGCAGCGGCGGCACGAGCGCAAGCGCGCGTTGGGCGATGTGCATGAGCGCCATGCTGTCGGCGCCGCCCGATACGGCAACCGCCATCGGCGCGCCGAGCATTGGCTCGAACAGCGCGCGAATTTCGTCATCAGTTATGGGGGCGTCGGGATCCATGGCTCGTTCCCGCACTTTGGAGTGCGAGGTATGGGCGGTGCGCGGGATGGGTTGAAGGCCCGACGCGGTGACTTATCAACCGCGGCGTAGCCACTTCGTCCAGCGGCTCTTCCTCTCCTCTGGGGCGGCAGCTTCCTCGCTCTCGCCGTTCAGCTCCTTGACAAAGGCGCCGAAGAACTCACCGGCAAGCTTGTTCGACGTTGCCTGTATGAGGCGCCCGCCGAGCGTTGCGAGCTTTCCGCCTACTTCTGCCTTGGCGGTGTAGCTGAGCTTCGTCGTATCGGCATCGATCTCAGTGAGTTCGACGCGCGCGCGGCCCTTGGCAAATCCGGCAGCGCCGCCCTGACCCTGGCCGACGATGTCGTAGGAGGAGGGCGGGTCGAGGTTCTCGAGCGTCACATTGCCGTTGAAGGTCGCCGAGATCGGCCCGATCTTGAGTGAAACCTTGGCGGCGAGATCGGTCGGCGAGCGCTGCTCCAGCTCTTTGCAGCCGGGTATGGTCCGCTTCAGCACCTCGGGATCGTTGAGCGCGTGCCAGACGACTTCGCGCGGTGCGTTGATGGTGTATTCGCCGGTGATATCCATGGCTTGTTGTCCTTGGTCTCAGGAGACGTTGTCGCTGTCCGCGCCGATATCGGCGAGGCGGCGCGCACGCCACTTCGTTCCGGTGCGCTCGAAGAGGAGCGGCGTCGCGTTGGCAAGGTGGTGCGTCTCGAGATCGATGCCTAGCGCCGGTCCGAGCACATACAGAATGCCGCCATGCGCCACCAGCGTCGAATGCTTGGTATCGGCAAGGTTGAGCCCACGCTCGATGCCCTGACGCGCGCGCCGCACGAAGAAATCGAGCGCCTCGCCATTCGGCGGCGCGTCCCGCCAGTCATGATCGGCCGAGGACGTGCCGACAAGGTCGCCGAACCAGCGCTCGCGCAGGCCATCATCGGGTTCGGGCGCAACGCTGTGCGGCCGCCCGACCATCTCGGCAGTGACCCACGCGCGCGGCATCGTGCTCGAGACAATGCGCTCGATCCGCTCGCCCTTGAGGACCTCGGACGCGGCCTCTGCCTGGGCAAGTCCGCGCGCATTGAGTGGCTGCTCGGCAGTCTGGAAGATGCGCGCGTGATTGCCGTCCGTCTCGCCGTGGCGCACGAAGAAGAAGCGCGTACATCGCGGCGTCAGCGGATCCTCGCGCGCCATGCGGAAGAGCTCATCGAGTCCGCGATGCAGGTAGCCGGGCGTGGTGAGAGACATTGGTCGCCCCGCCTCAGACGATCTCGAAGAGACCGGCCGCGCCCTGGCCGCCGCCGATACACATGGTCACGACGGCATACTTTTCACCGCGGCGTTTGCCTTCGATGAGCGCGTGTCCCGTCAGCCGCGCGCCGCTCATGCCGTAGGGATGTCCGATCGAGACGGCGCCACCATCCACGTTGAGGCGCTCCCAGGGAATGCCGAGCTTGTCGCGGCAGTAGATGACCTGCACCGCGAAGGCCTCGTTGAGCTCCCAGATGCCGATGTCCTCGACCTTGAGACCATGCTTCTTGAGAAGCTTCGGCACTGCGAACACGGGTCCAATACCCATTTCGTCAGGTTCGCAGCCGACAACTTCGAAACCGCGGTAGATGCCGAGCGGCTTCAACCCGCGCTTCTGCGCTTCCTTGTCGCTCATGACGACGGTGGCAGAGGCGCCATCGGAAAGCTGGCTCGCATTGCCAGCCGTGATGAAGTTGCCTTCGCCCATGACAGGCTTGAGCTTGGCGAGACCTTCCATGTTGGTATCGGGCCGGTTGCCCTCGTCGCGAGTCAGCGTGACCATCTCCGTGGCGACAGCCTTGCCTTCCTTATCGTAGATGATTTTCTCCGCCGCCAGTGGCACGATCTCGGCGTTGAACTTGCCGGCCTGTTGGGCGGCGGCCGTGCGGCGCTGGCTCTCGAGGGCATACTCGTCCTGGGCCTCGCGGCTGATGCCATAGCGCTTGGCCACGTTATCGGCCGTCTGGATCATAGACCAGTAGAGTTCGGGCTTGTGCTCGACGATCCATTCGTCGCGGGTGCGGAACTTGTTGGAATTCTCGTTCTGCACGAGGCTGATGGATTCGAGACCGCCCGCGACGATGATGCCGGCATCATCCGAGCGCACGCGCTGGGCAGCCATGGCAATCGTCTGGAGGCCCGACGAGCAGAAGCGGTTGACTGTCACGCCGGCGACCGAGACGGGCAGTCCCGCGCGGATGGCGATCTGGCGCGCGATGTTGCCGCCGGTCGCGCCCTCGGGCATGGCGCAGCCCATCATCACGTCGGAGATGTCGTCGGGCGCCACGCCGGCACGCTTTACGGCCTCTGCCACGACGTGCCCGCCGAGGCTCGCTCCGTGGATATTGTTGAAGGCGCCGCGGTAGGCCCGCCCGATCGGGGTGCGGGCAGTCGAAACGATGACGGCATCGGCCATTGGGCGTCTCCTCTGGTTTTGCGTTGGGTAAACACTAACTCATTGCGTTGCCATATGGCAGCGACAAGCTCTGGTTCCGTGGGGGGCGTGTCGACTTCGACGGATGCCGGCAGCGTCTGCATTGCTCATATGTTCTGTCCTCGTCTTGACGACCGTGACCCGGGTGATAATAACTGCAATTACTATTATTGCGTGGGGAGGCAGCGCCAAGTGCCCGATAGGGACCATCTGCAATTCGGCTGGCTGACAGCGGATACCGCCCGTCTGCTGCGCACCGTCTTCGCGCGCCGGGTGCGGGAGGTGGGGCTGACGCGTGCGCAATGGCTGGCCCTGACCCGCATCCACCGGCGTCCCGGCGTGAGCCAGTCCGAACTCGCCGACATGATGGAGATCGAGAAGGCGCCGGCGGGGCGGATCGTCGACCGGCTCGAGGAAAAGAACTGGGTCGAGCGGCGCCCCGAGCCAAGCGATCGCCGGGTCAACCGCATCTACCTGACCGAACTCGGTGCGCGGGTACACGCCGCAATTGCGCCGCTCGCTGATACAACTGTCCGCGATGCCTTGGCGGGTCTGACGCCGGCCGAGCAGGCGAGACTGGTTGCATTGATGGGCAAGGTGAAGGCGCAGCTTACAATGCTCGCAGCCTCCGACCCGCGCGCAGATTCTTCCGAAATTGATGGCATCGAGGACGCCGACGACGACGTCGCGGCCTCAACACGAGTGGTAAGACCATGACAGCCAAGCGTCTGACTCGCCCCATTCTGCTCGTGTTGGTCCCCTTGCTCCTCGTCGGTGGCGCTGGCCTGTGGTGGCTGTGGAGCGGCCGCTTCGTTTCGACGGAGAATGCCTACGTCAAGGCCGATATCGTCCAGGTTTCCTCCGAGGTGCCGGGGCGCATCATCGACGTGCGTGTGCGCGAGCATCAGCAGGTCAAGGCCGGTGACGTTCTTCTGACCGTCGATCCCGAGTCCTATGCCATCGCGCTTGCCAAGGCTGAGGCCGAGCTCGACCAGACGCGCTCGCGCGTCGCGGGCTTCCGCGCCGAGTATGCCGAAGCGCGGATGGAGCTCGCCGAGGCCAAGAGCCGGATTGCCTTCTTCGAGGCACAGCACAGTCGCCAGAAACAGCTGAGCGACAAGGGTGTCGGCTTTGCCTTCCGCGCCGAAGAGGCCGAGAGCAATCTCACGGTGGCTCGCGCCCGCGTGAGTGTCATCGAGCAGAAGATCACGCGCATTCTGACCCAGCTCGGCGGCAACCCCGAGAAGCTGACCGAAGAGCACGCCATGGTGCGCGAGATGCTGGCCCAGCGCGACCGTGCCCGCCTCGAGCTTGAACGCACGCGCATCGTGGCGCCGGTGAGCGGTCGCGTCGTCAACGCAAAGCTCCTGCCCGGCGAGCAGATCCGCGCCGCGACGCCGCTGTTCGCGATCGTCAGCGATACCGAGCCTTGGGTCGAAGCAAACTTCAAAGAGACCGAGCTGACGCACGTGCGTCCCGGCATGAGGGCGACGGTGATCCTGGACATCTACCCGGACGTGACCTGGAAGGCGCGCGTCGAGAGCATCAGCCCCGCGACGGGAGCGGAATTCGCGCTCCTGCCGCCGCAGAACGCCTCGGGCAACTGGGTCAAGGTCGTGCAGCGGCTTCCCGTGCGCGTGCGCATCGAGGCAAACGGAACGGACCTGCCCCTGCGCGCCGGCATGACGGCGACGGTCAGCGTCGATACCGAGCGCGAGCGCAAGCTCAGCCAGATCCTCGGCTGGGGCACGGCGGCCGCGACCGACAAGGGCAGTCGCGAGAAGCGTGCCGAGAGGTAATCATCGCCCTTCGCGAACGCTGCGGGCAATCGCGGCGGCATCGACCAATGATGTCGCCGGCCGCCACGCGATGACGCCTTCCGTTCTTGCGCGCACTTCCGGCGAAGCCAGACAGGTTGCGACGGCTTCGTAACCAGGCGAACCGGGATAGGGCGCGACCAGGAAGGGCGGACTGTGGTTTGCGGGGCAGAGAATGATCGCCTCGTCGATGCGTGCGCACTCCAGATCAAGCATGGCATCCGAGCGCGCGACCAGGAAGATCACACCGCCCTTGGAAGCGCGCCGCCGCAGGTAGCTCATGAGGGCCTCCTGCGTTGCCCCATCAAGCCCTTGCTCAGGCGTATCGATCACGATGTTTGCGATTGGCTGCGCCTCGAGCGCGGTCAACGACGCGAGCAGGGCATCGGACCTGGTGCCGCCGGCCTCGATGATGGTGGCCAAGGCCTCCTCGACGCGTGAGCCCAACGCAGGATCGCCGTCACGGATGCGCGCCGCGGCTGCACCCTTCTCCGCAAATCGTTCCAGCCCGATGAAATGCCCATTGGGTAGCGCCTCCGCAATCCGCATCGCGAGGCGGGTCTTGCCGCTGCCGAGCGGTCCCACGATGAAGTTGATGGCTTTGATGTCATGAAGCGCGAAAGCTTCGCCGCCCCATGGCCATGGCAAATCGAAGGCGATACCGAGAGGTGGGTGCGGGCGCACGGCGGCGGCGATTTCTGAAATGATCGGACGCTTGCCGTGCATGAGATCTGCGCGGAGGCGCCGGACTTTATCGACCGTCGCCATCAACTCGCGAAGGCGCGTTTCGAGTGTCGCTTCGTGATCGGCAAGGGCGCGCGGCAGCACGCCGGCATCGCCGCTGAGCACCTTCCCGATTTCACCGAGGCTGAGGCCCAGCGCGCGCAGCGCGACGATTTCTGCGGCACGCGTCATGTGCGTGTTATCGTACGCGCGCCAACCAGCGGCCGTACGCGCCGGCGCAAGAAGGCCGCGCTCTTCGTAGATACGGAGTGCTTTTGCGGAGATGCCGAGTTGCGCTGCAGCCTCGGAGGCATTCAGGAGTTTGGCGGTAGCGTTCACGACTCACCTCGTCGTTGTTGGAACGCCAGTTTCATGAGGGATGCCGCAGGGGCCGGGTCAAGCCGGAAGTTCGCGAGTACGGCGCATCGCGGTCAGTACGTCATCCGGAACTGCGCCTCTTCGCCGTCACCTCGATCTCGATGAGGATTTCGGGCGTCAGCAGGCCAGCCTGGATCATGGTCGCAGCAGGACGAACTTCGCCGAAATATTTCTTCAGCGTCGGCCAGCAAGCTGGGAAATCGTCGCGGTTCGGCAGGATGTACGTCACGCGCACGACATCGGCCATAGAGGCGCCGGCCTGTTTGAGCGCGGCCTCGATATTCTTCAGCGTCTGCTCGCATTGAGCGACGACGCCGGAGGCCAGCTCCATCTTCTCGTAGTCGAAGCCCGTGGTCCCCGACACGAAGATCATGTCGCCGTCGACGACCGCGCGCGAGTAGCCGATCTCGGCCTCGAACTTCGATCCGGATGTCAGAAGCTGTCGCGTCATCTGGTGGCTCCTCGGGCGTGCGCTCAATCCACTTCCATGGGCAGGCTGGGATCGTTCGCCCATTCCTGCAAGGAGTGGATATAGACCTCGACATCCTCTTTCCCGAGTGCCGCGAGCGCCAGAGCGGTCAGTGACGCGGCGATACCACCGCCGCAATAGGCAATGACACGCTCGCTGCCAAGCAGACCCGCTTCGGCGAAGCGGCGACGCAGCTCGGGCAGGGGCAGCAGTGCATTCGTGTCGGGATCGACGATGCCGCGCGAGGCAACGTTGCAGCTTCCGGGAATGCGGCCGGCGCGGCCGTAGTGCACGCCGCCCTTGCCTGCGTGCTGCTGAGGCGTCAAGGCATTGACGATGCGTATGTCGGTTGCGCCGATCGCGCCGGCGACACGCGTCTTGTCGGCGAAGTACCCGGGCCTCGGCCTCACCTTGAAGCGGGACGCCGGGTACGCCATTGGATCCGTCGAAAGCGGCCGCCCCTCCTTGCGCCACTTGATGAGGCCGCCATCGAGGACCTGCGTATTGTCGAAGCCGTATGCCCTTAGCATCCACCACACGCGCGCCGCCCAGGCATTGTAGCCGCCGTCATAAAGAACGACCCTCCTATCGTTGCCGATCCCGAGCCGGCTGACGGCAGCGGCAAATGCCTCGGGGCCGAGGGCGGAGAAGCGGTGCGGACTAGCGGTATCCGAGAGGTCTCGGGAGAGATCGATGTAGGCGGCGCCGGGAATATGGCCCTTGTGGTAGTCCGCTTCGCCGCTCGTCACTTGCTGTCCGGAGTTGTCGGCCAGCGGCGCGAGGTGCATCGTGCAGTCGTAGATGCGGATCGTCGGGTCGCCCAGGAGCCCCGCGAGCGCTTCCGTCGCGATCAGGGGTCCCTTTGGTGCTTCAACCGACGTGGAAGTCATGACGAACCCCCAATGTTTTGATGATCTTGGGTCAAGCGCCGTTGAAAGGCGGCCCTTGGGTCGCCATCCTAGAAGAGGATAGGTGCGCAGCAAAGCGCAGGGTGCGGCCCAGCGCGAAAGGTGGCGGACCATGAGCAGCGACAAGAAGGGAGCGCGCACGGGGACACGCAGCAGCGTTCCAGCCGACAAAATGTCCTCTGGGTCGGTGCCGAGTCCCGCGCCGTCCGGGAAGACGCCGGCGCCTTCGAGCGCGACCGATGTCGATGCCTTTCTCGCGCAGGTCAAAGCACTTGCCCCCAGGGCGACGACCGGGCGCGGGCGACTGGTGTTCGCCATGGACGCCACCATGAGCCGCCAACCCACATGGGATATGGCGCTCGCCCTGCAGGCGGAAATGTTCCATGCCGTCGCCGAAGTCGGCGGGCTGGACGTACAACTTGTGTTCTTTCGTGGTGCCGGCGAGTGTCGTGCCTCGAAGTGGGTTTCCGATCCCGATGCGCTGGCGCAGCTCATGACGACAGTCGATTGCCGGGGCGGCTACACCCAGATCGGCAAAGTGCTCTCCCATGCGCGGCAGGAGACGGAGAAGCGCAAGATCAGTGGGCTCGTGTATGTCGGAGATTGCATGGAGGAGGCGGTCGACGATCTCTGCGGCCGCGCGGGCGAGCTGGCGCTGCATGGCGTACCGGTTTTCCTGTTTCAGGAGGGGCGTGACCAAGCCGCCGAAAGCGCCTTCCGCGAGATTGCGCGGCTGACCAAAGGTGCGTGGTGCGCCTTCGATAAGGGATCTGCCGATCAGCTCCGCGCGCTGCTCAGGGCAGTGGCGGTCTATGCCTCCGGAGGACACGCCGCCCTCCGGCAGCTCAGCACGACCAAGGAGGGTGCCGGCGCGCGCCTATTGCTGACCCAGATGAAGCGGGACTGAGATCGGATGCAGTATTTCCTGCTCGGGCTGCTCACGCTTGGGTTAGCTCTTCTGGCGGTCCGCCTGTTCAATCAGGCGAACCCCGCAGCCCTGGCGCACCATATCCGGATCGCGACCGCGGTCGCAGCCTTCGCCGCCGCGCTCTTTTTCCTGGTTCGTGGCGCGATCTTCTATGCCTTCCCTCTGGCGGCGCTCGGCTGGTGGCTGCTCGGAGGGCAGGGCGTGATTCCCTGGGGGAACATGGGATCGCTTCGGCGCCCGTCCTCCGGCCAGACCTCTCGCGTCGTCACAGAGCACCTGGAGATGGAGCTCGATCACACAAGCGGCGCCATGCGCGGCCGCATCCTCAAGGGCTTCTTCAAAGGCCGCGACATCGAGGATCTGAGACCCGTCGAGCTTGCCCATCTCTGGCAGGACTGCCGGTACACGGACCCCGCATCGGCGCAGCTCGTCGAGGCATTTCTGGACCGCATTCACCCGACATGGCGCGAGGACATGGCACGGGCGGAGCAGGAGCAGCCTCGCGGGCCGGATGGGCGGATGAGTATCGAGGAGGCGCTGGACATCCTGGGCCTCGCTCCGGGCGCGGATGAAGCCGCCATCCGGCAGGCGCACCGTGAACTAATGCTTAAGCTCCATCCCGACCGGGGTGGTTCCACATATCTCGCCGCCAAGATCAATGAGGCAAAAGACACATTGCTTGGAGACGGTTAGGCCGCCCGCCGGATTAATGTGTTGATATTGTGTTATTATATTGGCCCTAAATTGCGATGCCGGCGCTATTGCATTTGCACCACACTCGTCTCGCGAAAATGACAGTTTCGCGATGTAGCGGTGGAAACATCCTTGTGTTCGAGGGGGCCTCCCGCCAGATTGTCTGGACTGGAATCGGGACTTTCGGGGAAGTCATGCGGATACGCCTTGGACTGCCGGCACTGATGGGCGCGCTTGTGCTCGCAGCCCCGTCGGCATTCGCCTTCGAAGAGACGCGCGGTGGTACCGGAGCGTCGCAAGCTGCACCTCCGGCGGCAGCAGCTCCTGCGGGCAAGGGCTCGTCGCTCGAGCTCGGCGGCACGGGCACGTCGGCGGCGCCATCGGCCGGCACCGAGGTGCGCATTCCCGGTCTCGGCAAACTCGGGATCCTGCCGAAGCTCGATTTCGGCCTTGAGCTGCTCTACGGTGTAAACGAGCAGAGCTTTGATGACCGCCGCCTCCGGCCCGAGCAGAGCGACGACAGCTTGGGCGTTCGTGGCACTGTGCGCCATCGCTTCTGAGCGCTGGCTGCTGTGAGCGGAAGTGGATTCGATTGAGGAGCGCGCAGGCGCTCCTTTTTTTGTCCTGGTTCTTGGGAGAGCCATGTCCGGTGATCCTCACCGCTTCGAGGTCCCTGAGCCCGTGGGGTGGCGCTGGCTAGCCGCATCCGTCCATCTTTTCACGGCGCTCGGTATCATCTGCGCACTTCTGGCAGTTCATGCGCTGCTGGATCGCGGGTTCGAGACCGCCTTCATCTGGCTCGGCGTAGCGCTGATCGTCGATGGCATCGACGGCACGTTCGCCCGGGCAGTCGACGTGAAGCGGCGGCTGCCACGCTTCTCCGGCGAGAAACTCGACCAAGTCGTGGACTACGTTACGTACGTCTTCGTACCCGTGCTGGCGCTGCAACTCGGGGGCTACTTGCAGGGGGTCTGGGGAGGGATACTGGCGAGCCTGATCCTGTTGTCGTCGCTCTACCACTTCTGCGATTACGATAACAAAGCCGACGACCACTGCTTCGTCGGCTTCCCCGCGATCTGGAATATCGTGGCTTTCTATATCTTTGCCTTTGCGCTGCCAGGCTGGGCAGCCGGTCTGCTCGTACTTGTCTGCGTCGTGCTGACCTTCGTGCCTATGCGCTGGCTGCATCCGCTGCGGGTACGCGCGCTACGGCCGATCAACCTCGCAATGAGCGCTCTCTGGGCGATCGCGGCGATCTGGGCCGTCGCGGCCGGCTTCCCGGCCAATGCGGCAGTGCTGGCAGCGCTGGGCATTGTTGCCGTCTACGGGGTTGGACTCTCCGTACTTTGGCCGCTCCTGTGCGCTGAAACTGACTCCTGAACCGGCAGCGAAGGAGTTATCCACAGTTCCCTGGGTGTGCCTGCGCGCGATAGCCGCACGCGCCATCGCGATATTCAGTGAGCTGCGCGCCGCTTAAAATGGTTATTTCTTCAAGCTGTTAACCTATTGGTAAGTTCGATTTAGCCTCGCCCCCTTGTTACGGGGCATTCTCTTTGCATGGCAGCCGTTGCCTCGAAGTAGCTCCGCCGCCGTCCAATTGCGGCCTACAAGACAGAGGTACAAGCGAACCAGTCAGCGGTAATCACGGGGACGTTGTATGAGTTCGAGTTTTGCACTTGCGGGGGTCATTGTTGTCGCCGCCATGGGTACGGCCATCGCCCAAGGGGCGAGCAACCGAGTCGATCTTCACGAGATCGTCGCCAACCGGACGGTGACGCTTCACACGCCCGCCGGGGCGCTTCCCATCAGCTATTCTGGCAACGGCACCATGATTGGCCGTGCCAAGGATCTGGAATTCTACACGGGCTCAGCTTTCGACAGGGGCACCTGGTGGGTCGCCGCCGATCGCATCTGCCATCGCTGGCGGAGCTGGCTCGGCGGGAAGGATCACTGCGTGAGCCTGCGCCTGGAGGGCGACAAGGTCCATTGGCGCAGCACCGACGGCTACTCGGGCACGGCGACGCTCGGCGCAAAGAGCCGCGTTTACGAAGCAGGCATGTCTTACTAAGGCCGGGGGGACGCGGCGCGGCTCAGCTACCGCGCTCCTCGGTCTTGGCCTCGACCCAAAGGGCGTCCATGTCTTCCAGCGTCGCGCTGTCGGGTGATTTCCCCTGCTCGGCGAGGCGGCGCTCGATGTAGGCGAAGCGGCGCACGAACTTGGCATTGGCCGTTCGCAGCGCCGTCTCCGGGTCGACGTCCAGGTGTCGGGCGACGTTCGCCATCACGAACAGCACGTCGCCGAATTCGTCCACGATGCGCGGATCGGTTGGCCCGTTCGGGGGACTGGTGCCGCGCGGGTCGGCCGGCACCGCGATCTCTTCGAGCTCGGCCAGCTCTTCCTGCATCTTGGAGAACACTGGTGCCAGCGACGGCCAGTCGAAGCCGACACGCGCCGCCTTGGCTTGAAGCTTTATCGCGCGCGTCATGCCCGGCAACCCGATGGGCACGTCGGCGAGCAGCGAAGGCTCCGATGGGGCGGCAGATCGACCTTCCGCCTGCTTGGCCGCCCGCTCCTCGGCCTTGATGTTCTCCCACCATCCCTTGGCGAGCTGAGCCGACCTCGCCTTTTCATCGCCGAAGACGTGCGGGTGACGACGGATCATCTTTTCCGTAACGCCGTGCACGACATCCGCGAACGCGAAGGCGCCTTCCTCCTCCGCCATGCGCGCGTGGTAGACGACCTGCAACAGCAGATCGCCGAGCTCTTCCCTGAGGTCGACGCGGTTCCCGCGCTCGATCGCGTCCGCGACCTCATAGGCCTCCTCGATCGTGTAGGGTGCGATCGTTGCGAAGGTCTGCTCGAGATCCCATGGGCAACCCGACCCCGGCGTTCTGAGCGCGGCCATCACGGCAAGGAGGTCGGCAATCGTGAGGCGCGAGCCTGGCTGGTCGGGCGGAGCCATCATTCGTTCCTGATTGCGCGCACTTACATGCGCTCAATAACTTCGGTACGTTCTTTGGAAACGACCGGGGCCGCCGCTGCAATGGCCGGCAGGATATCCTCCGCGTTATCCACGACCGTATAGGGCACATTGAGGCCCGCGCGGATGAACGTCTCCGCACGCATGTGATCGAGCAGCGCGCAGAGTGAATCCCAGTACCCCGCGATATTCGCGATCACGACCGGTTTGTTATGGCGGCCGAGCTGCGCCCAGGTGAGCTGCTCGACGAGTTCCTCGAGCGTGCCGATACCACCCGGCAGGGCCACGAAGGCGTCGGAGCGCTCGAACATCAGGCGCTTGCGCTGATGCATGTCCTCGGTGACGATCAGCTCGTCCACCTCGCGCAGCATCTGCTCCTTCTCCGACAGGAACGAAGGAATGATGCCGGTCACATGGCCCTTGTGCTTGAGCACGGACTTGGCGACCTCGCCCATGAGACCGAGACTGCCGCCGCCATAGACGAGGCCGATTCCGGTCTCGGCGAGCTGCTGCCCTAGAATACGCGCGCCGGCGACAAACGCTGGATCGCGGCCGCTTCCCGAACCGCAGAATACGCAGACGTTCGCGATGCCCGAGAGGCCCTCAAGCCGCTGTACCGAGTTCTTCTCGCTAATGTTCTTCTTGGTCATTTTCGTGTGAATTCCTTTAGGTGCCGATGGCAACCACCGGCATTGCTTAGCATCATCATATGGTGACGAAGCAGGCAAATTGCCGAATCACATGAACGTCGCTTGAGGCGGCTATCCGTTCGTCGGGCCGGAGCGAACCCGAGGAATAGACCCCGTCCTGCGCCCCCCCCGCCGCGCCTGATGCTGGAAGTTGCTTGGACGAAAGCCCAATTCTATGCATGGTTGCGCGCCATAAACGCAGCCTGAAAAGCGCGGTACCTGGAACCCATCATGCGGCTCAAATTCTATACGCTGGACGTCTTCACTGAAGTGCGCTTTGGCGGTAACCCGCTCGGCGTGGTGATGAACGCCGATGCGCTGCCGACCGGCCTCATGCAGGACATCGCGCGCGAGCTCAATCTCTCCGAGACCGTCTTCGTCCAGAAGGCGACGAACCCTGTGGCATCCGCCCGCGTGCGCATCTTCACGCCCGCCGTGGAGCTGCCTTTTGCCGGGCATCCGACCATCGGCACCGGCATTCTGCTTGCCCAGCTTCAGGCGGGTGATCCCACCACCGATCAGGACGCCCTCGTCGTGCTCGAAGAGACGATAGGCGCCGTCCGTGTCGGCGTCCGCATGCGCGCCGGCAAGGCTGCCCATGCCGAGTTCGATGCGCCCAAGTTGCCCGAGCCCGCAGGCGATCCTCCAAGCAGCGAGCGACTGGCCGCAGCGCTTGGGCTAACGCCGTCGGAGATCGGCTTTGCCAATCACCGTCCCTCGCAGTGGTCGGCGGGCGTGCCCTTCACCTTCGTACCTGTCGCATCGTTGGCGGCTATCGGCCGCGCGGAGATCGTCTCGACGCACTGGGCGACCGCGTTCGGCAGCGCGCGTGCAGGCAAGGCCTTCCTCTACACAGGTGAGACAGTGCACACGACCTCGTCGTACCACGCCCGCATGTTCGGGCCGGGCGCAGGCATCGTCGAGGATCCGGCAACGGGCGGTGCAGCAGCCGCTTTCGCAGGCGTCGTCAATGCCTTCGACCAGCTGCCGGCGGGCACGCACAAACGCATGATCGAACAAGGCTTCGAGATGAGCCGCCCGAGCCTCATCGCGCTCTCGTTCGAGGTCGCGTCACGCGGTAAGCTCGAGACCGTGCGCATCGGCGGCAGTGCCGTCCGTGTCAGCGAAGGCATGATCGAGATCTGAGGGCAGCGCTCCAATCAGCGCTCAGGGTAGGGCGTGCCGTCCTTGTGCACGAACCTGCCGTCAGCATTCGAGCTCATAATGTCGATGTCGGAGCAGGTCGTAAGGTCGTCCCACTGGCGTGAGCCGACTTCGAGATAGACCGCCATCGCGTTTGATCTGTTGATCATGTGGTGGCCGTTGCCGGTGCCCTTCGGAAAGGTCGCGCAGTCGCCCGCGCGCAGCACGGTCTCGCCGCCATCCTCGACCAGGAAGAGTTCGCCTTCGAGCACGTAGACGAACTCATCTTCATGCGAATGCCAGTGGCGCTGGCTCGACCAGTTGCCCGGTGGAAGGTGCATGAGGTTGACGCCGAAATCCGTTAGGCCGCCTGCATCTCCAAGCCGCTGCCGCACGCGCTCGGCACAGGGCGCGTCGAATGGCGGCGGATAGGGCGCGCCCTTGCGCTTCGGCACGGCATTGATGTCGATCTTGGGCATGATGGTATCCGCCGACGTTCAGAGAGTTGGTTCGCGCCTGCGGCGCGAGTGGGGCTTCGGCCCCACACCCCGACCGGGGGGACACCCCCGGAGCCCCCGCCTTTTTACGACTTCTCGATACCCAGCGCCTTATGCAAGTCGCCGAGCATCGCGAGCGCATCACAACCGGCGAAGATGAAGGCATCGACACCTGCCGCTTGCAATGCCGGCTCGAGATCCTTCGGTCGCCCGGCCAGGTACACGCGCTGGGCGCCCGCAGACTTCAATGCCGTAGCAGCAGGTGCGCCAAGGTCGGTGTAGGTCGCGTCCGCACCGCAGATACAGGCGATCGTTGTGCCGCTGTCCTTGAAGGCCGCGGCGATGGCAGCAGCATCGCTCAAAGGCGCCGACTGGATCGCACCGACGCCACCCGCCGCGAGGAAGTTCGTGATCCACGTCGCGCGCGCGCCATAAGAGGCGAGATCGCCGACGCACGCGAGAAACACCTTCGAGAGCGTCTCCGTCGTGACCGCGTGTGCTTCGGCAGCCGCGCGCAGCTCCTCGAATGGCTCGGCGAGGCGGCGAACAGCGAGCGGTTTGATGCGGACCGCGCCGCCGTTGGCAGAGCCGGATGTTGCGGGCCAGGGCACGACCTTCACGCCGTCGTCGCCGAGTTTCGGAAATGCCGACACGCCTGTCATTTCAATGCGCCCCGTAGCGAGCTGTCTGGCGCGGGTCTCTGCAACCTTGGCAATGTCGTCCTGAATGCGGTCGCTGGTGAGGACTGCTGCCATGCCGCCCGCCGCTTCGATTTCCTGGAAGAGCTTCCACGCGGTCGCGGCGAGTTCGGAGGTGAGTGTTTCGATGGCGAAACTACCGCCGGCCGGGTCGAGAACGCGGCCGAGCCCGCTTTCCTCCTGCAGGACGAGATGAGTGTTGCGCGCCATGCGCCGCGCGAACCCGTCCGGCTGCCCAAGCGCCCATGTGAAGGGGAGGACGGTGATCGATTGCGCGCCGCCCATGGCTGCCGTCGCGCACGCGATCGTCGTGCGCAGCATGTTCACCCACGGGTCGTGCTTGGCCATCATGCGCAGCGATGTCTCAGCGCCGAATGTCATGTGCGCGACGGCGTCACCCGAGCCACAGGCGTCTGCAACCTGCCAGACCAACCGGCGCGCGGCGCGCAGCTTGGCGAGGCCAAGGATCTGGTCGGCATCGACGGCGAGGTTTATAGCGATCTTCGGCAGCGCCTGGTCGGGTGCAATTCCGGCAGCTTCGAGGGCGCGAAGGTATGCAGCGAGCGTCGCCAGCACGATCGCGAGTTCCTGCGCCTCGCTGGCGCCAGCCGCATGATAAGGGTGGCCGTCCGCCACGAGGGCCGTCAGGTGGGGAGCCCCCAGCGCGCTCTTCGCCAGCGCCGCGGCTTCGCTCAACGCTGCATCGAGCGGCTGTCTCAGTGTTCCGGTCAAGGCAAGCGCAGCGAGCGGATCGGCATTGAAGGCGCCGAGCCGGGCTTTCTCGCTAATGCCCGCGGCCCGCCACAGCTCTCCAAGGCTCTCCGCCGCGACAACAACATCCTCTCCGGTCTCTAGCGAGATCGGGCACACGTCAAGCATGACGCCTTTCAGGGCCGCCGCGAGCGTCTCGGTGTCCGGCGTCAGGCCGAGCCTGCCCGGCGCGGAAATCAGGAGTTTCAGTGAGGTAGCCCCACCTTCGAGGTCCTCCAGAATGGCGGCGTTGGCTGTCGCCGCGTCAGGTCCAGCATGGATCTGGCGGATGTCCCAGGCGGGAGAAATGGTGGCCGCACTAGCTCCGCGCAGATAGGGGGCTGCACCCGGCTGCTGCCTGGCAAGGCCGTCCGGCGCCTCCTCGCGTCCGTACAGCGGGGCGATCCGAAGGCCGTCCGCGGTCCGCGCGACCAGCCGACGCTCGAAATCGGCGCCTTTGAGCGCCTTTTCGACCAGCGCCAGCCATTGCACCCGCTCGGGGACGGAGAACCCTTCCATCAAGCTCAATTCGGTCATCTCTGGGTAATCCTGTGTCGCCGTTTCGTCATCCCTAGCGCGTTTATTGCGCTGCGTTAATCCTTTGCATGGAGATGCCGCACCCGTGCGCGGCATGACATCTGGCCCCGGCTGTGCTAGGCACCCGCAACCCTTTTTTTTGCGCCGCACAATGCGGCCCGCACCCGGACCCCAAAATGAATATCCGCAATATTGCGATCATCGCCCACGTCGACCATGGCAAAACGACGCTCGTCGATGCGCTCCTGAAGCAATCCGGCGTCTTCCGCGAGAACCAGAAGGTCGCGGAGATGGTCATGGATTCCGACGACCAAGAGCGCGAGCGCGGGATCACGATCCTAGCGAAGTGCACGTCGATCCTGTGGAACGGCACGCGCATCAATATCGTCGACACGCCGGGCCACGCCGACTTTGGCGGCGAGGTCGAGCGCATCCTCAATATGGTCGATGGTGCTGTGTTGCTCGTCGATGCTTCGGAAGGTCCGCTGCCGCAGACCAAGTTCGTCGTTTCGAAGGCGCTGCGCCAGGGCATCCGGCCGATCGTTGTGATCAACAAGATCGATCGTCCGGACGAGCGCCACAACGAGGTCCTCAACGAGATCTTCGATCTTTTTGCTGGTCTCGATGCGACCGACGAACAGCTTGATTTCCCCGTCCTCTATGGGTCCGGCCGCGATGGCTGGATGGCGGTCGATCCAGCGGGGCCGAAAGAGGATCTGAAACCTCTGTTCGAGCTGGTCCTGAAGCACGTTCCGCCGCCGGTCGCCGAGGAAGGGCCTTTCCGGATGCTGGCGACGACCCTCGAAGCCGATGCCTACCTCGGCCGTATCCTGACGGGCCGCATCATTTCAGGCACGCTCAAGCCGAACCAGACCATCAAGGCCATCTCGCGCGAGGGCAAGCTGATCGAGACGACGCGCGTGACGAAGGTGCTCGCCTTCCGCGGGCTCGAGCGCACCGCCGTTGATCTCGTCGAGGCCGGCGACATCGTGGCCATTGCCGGCGTCACCGAGGCCACGGTCGCCGATACGCTGTGCGATCCTTCCGTCGATACGCCGATCCCGGCCCAGCCGATCGATCCGCCGACGCTGACCATGACCTTCCGCATCAACGACGGCCCGTTCGCCGGCCTTGAGGGCGACAAAGTCCAGAGCCGCGTCATCCGCGATCGCCTGATGAAGGAAACGGAGCGCAATGTCGCGATCAAGATCGTCGAAAATCCCGACAAGGATTCCTTCGACGTCTCGGGGCGCGGTGAACTGCAGCTCGGCGTACTGATCGAGAACATGCGCCGCGAGGGTTTCGAACTCACCGTGTCGCGCCCGCGAGTCGTCTACAAAACGGACGAAGAGACCGGCCAGCGCCTCGAGCCGATCGAGGAAGTGATCGTTGACGTCGACGAGCAGCATTCCGGCGTCGTCGTGCAGAAGCTCTCCGAGCGCAAGGGCGAGCTCCAGGAAATGCGCCCGTCCGGCGGCGGACGCACGCGTCTCGTGTTCTTCGTTCCGACGCGCGGCCTGATTGGCTACCAGGGCGAGTTGCTGACCGATACGCGCGGCACCGCGGTTATGAACCGCCTGTTCCATGCCTATGCGCCGCACAAGGGCGAGGTCGCCGGCCGCCGTCAGGGCGTCCTAATCTCCAATGCCATGGGCGAAGCGACGGCGTACTCGCTGTTCTATCTCCAGGAGCGCGGATCGATGATGATCGACCCGCAGACGCGCGTCTATGAGGGCATGATCGTCGGCGAGCACAGCCGCGAGAACGATCTCGTCGTCAACGTCATCCAGGGCAAGAAGCTCTCCAACGTCCGCGCCTCGGGCAAGGACGAAGCGATGATCCTGACGCCGCCGCTGCGCATGACGCTCGAGCGCGCAATGAGCTACATCACCGACGACGAGCTCGTCGAGGTGACGCCGAAGTCGATCCGCCTAAGGAAGCGCTGGCTCGATCCGAACGTGCGCAAGCGCATGGAGCGCTCGAAAGAGGTGGTTTAGGTCGCTTCGCGATCTTCTCCTTCTCCCCGTCCTTCACGGGGAGAAGGTCGGGATGAGGGGCGGGAGCTCGCTCGACGTCGGCGTATGCCGCCGCCCCTCACCCTAACCCTCTCCCCGCAAGAGCGGGGAGAGGGGATTGCGTCGCGCTTGCCGCGAACTCCAAGTCCAACAAAGACAGGGGTTTCGGGGGTGTCCCCCCGAGCGGGTCATAGGGCGGCAGCCCTGTTCGCGCCGGAGGCGCGACCTACAACCCCTCGATGCAATAGACGCGCGCAGGTGCGCCGTCACCGCTGGGAATTTTCAGCGGCGCTGCCGACAAGAAAACCTCCGGCTCACGGATGTCCGCGGTATTCGCCACATACTCGACCATGTGCACGCCGGCGCGGAGCAGCACGTCGTGCGTAACCTGCTCAGCGAGAGGACGTACCTCGCCTTTGAGCATGAGGCGGATCGGATAGTCCTGCGGAAAGGAGTACCCGATCGTGCGGATCCCGGTCGCGAGCAGCCACTCGGCGCCGTCGCGCGTGATGTAGGGGCTGTCGAGCCAGAATTCCTTCGTCGTAGGCGAGCGCTGACGATCCCAGTTCGACTTCAGCAGCACCATGCCGCCGCGCTTGATGTGCTTTCCGCGCGCCGCGAGCTTCTCCGCGCCGATGGCCTCGTTCGGCTGCACGTCCATGAGATCGACGACGGCACAGCGTCCGACGAGATCATCGAGCTTCGTCGCTTCGATCGTCGCCCCGTCGATGAACATGTGGCGGCGCGCATCGACGTGCGTGAAGGCGTGGCAGGAGACCTTGAGCCATGTCACCTGCGCGAGATCGCCCTTGGCGAGATCGCCGGTGGCGGTGACCTCGGTTGGCCAGCGCGGATGACCGCCGGCAATGGGCATGGAAAGATCGATGACACGCATGGCGCTCTCCCTGTGAAAGCGCGGCTATTTCGGCCGGATCTGGCCGCTCCCGCGCACTTTGTATTTGAAGGTCGTGAGCTGCTCGACACCGACGGGGCCGCGCGCGTGCAGGCGTCCGGTGGCAATGCCAATCTCGGCACCGAAACCGAACTCGCCGCCGTCCGCGAACTGCGTCGAGGCATTGTGCAGCACGATGGCGCTGTCGACGCGGCTGAGGAATTTCTCGGCCGTGCCGCTGTCCTTGGTGATGATGCTGTCGGTGTGCTGCGAGCCGTAGTGCGCGATGTGGGCGATGGCTTCGTCGATGCCGTCTACAACTTTCACGGCGATGATCGCATCGAGGAACTCGCGGCCGTAGTCGTCAGGCTTCGCCGCTACGACGCGAGAATCGACCCTCTGCGTCGTTGCGTCACCGCGCACCTCGCAGCCCGCATCGAGCAGTGACTTCACGAGCGGCGAGAGATGATCGGTCTTGGCATGCCGATCGACGAGCAGACACTCTGTCGCGCCGCAGACGCCCGTACGCCTGAGCTTGCCGTTGATCACGAGGGGAATTGCGATGTCGAGATCGGCGTCGCGGTCGATGAATGTGTGGCAGATGCCTTCGAGATGCGCGAACACGGGCACGCGCGCTTCCTGCTGCACGCGGCCAACGAGGCCCTTGCCACCGCGTGGTACGATGACGTCGATGGCACCATTGAGCCCTGCGAGCATGTGACCGACAGCAGCACGATCGGTCGTCGGGACAAGAGTGATAGCCGCTTCGGGAAGGCCTGCCTCGCTGAGCCCGGCGACGAGACATTCATGGATGGCGGTCGCCGAGCGCTGGGCGTCGGAGCCCGTGCGCAAGATCGCAGCATTGCCAGACTTGAGCGTGAGCCCGCCGGCATCGGCCGTCACGTTCGGCCGACTTTCGTAGATGATGCCGATGACGCCAATCGGCACGCGCACGCGCTCGAAGTGCAGGCCGTTCGGCTGCTTCCAGTCGGCGATGACGGCACCGACGGGATCATCGAGGGCGGCGATATCTTCGAGACCCTTGGCGATGCCCTCGATGCGATCGGGCGTGAGCGTCAGGCGATCCACGAATGACGATGCCTGGCCGGCGGCCTTCACGTCGGCGACATCGAGCGCATTCACGTCGAGAATGGCATTGGCCGAGTGACGGAGCGCCGCCGCCATGGCGTGCAGCGCCTTGTTCTTCTGATCCGTCGGAGCAAGTGCCAGATCGGCTGCCGCAGCACGCGCGCGGGCGCCAAGATCGAGCATGAGACGCTCGATGTCGGCTGCCTTCGGCTGATCAACACGTTCGGGACGGCTCATGTCCGCTCCTTCTCAGGCCCTGCCTTGGACAGGGCCTTGCTCAGGGCCATGTCGTCGCGGTGAATGAGCTCGGTGCGTCCGGCGTGACCGAGGATCGCCGCGATCTCGCTCGACCGCTTGCCCAGGATAGCCGCAGCCTGGTCATGAGGATAGGCAATGAGGCCGCGCCCCAGATCACGACCATCGAGTGCGCGGATCGTCACGGCGTCGCCGCGGTCGAATGTGCCCTCGACGCGGACCACGCCGGCGGGGAGCAGACTCTTGCCTTGTCCCAGCGCTTTCTCCGCACCGGCATCGACGACGATCGCCCCACGCGGTTCGAGATTGCCGGCAATCCAGCGCTTGCGCGCCGCGACCGGATCGGATGGCGCGAGGAACCACGTGCAAGGCGCGCCTTCGGCAAGCCGGCGCAGGGGATTGAGCCCGCCGCCTTCGGTGATCACCATGTCGGTGCCCGAACCCATGGCAATGCGGGCGGCTTCGAGCTTCGTCACCATGCCGCCCTTGGAGAGCTCGGTTCCGGCATCGCCGGCCATCGCCAGGATCTCGTGCGTGATCTCGTGCACGACATCGAGGCGCTTTGCCTTGGGGTCCTTCGCGGGCGGCGCGGTATAGAGCCCGTCGATGTCCGAGAGCAGCACGAGACAATTGGCGCTCATCATGGAGGCGACGCGTGCGGAGAGACGGTCGTTGTCGCCGTAGCGGATCTCCGCCGTCGCGACCGTATCGTTCTCATTGACGACGGGAACAGCACCGCGCGCGAGCAGTGTCGCCATGGTCTGGCGCGCATTGAGATAGCGGCGGCGTTCCTCTGTATCCTGGAGCGTGAGCAGGATCTGTGCCGCGATCAGGTTACGGGTCTTGAAGGCGTCCTGATAGGCGCTCGAAAGACTGATCTGGCCGACGGAGGCCGCTGCCTGCGAGTGCTCCAGCGCCAGCGGTCCCCGCGGTAACTTGAGCACGTGCCGGCCGAGGGCAATGGCTCCTGACGAGACGAGGATGATCTCACGCCCCTCGGCGGCGAGCGACTGTACATCGTCGGCGATGGAATTGAGCCAGGCCGTCCTCAGAAGGCCGGTCGCATGATCGACAAGCAGGGCCGAGCCGATCTTGACCACGATGCGGCGGGCATCGCGCCACTCGGGCCGGACGGCGGCAGTCGATGTTTCTTTCCGGGCGGCGGGCATGGCACGGCTTCAGATCCTCTGGGAGGCGCTCACATAGCAGAAGCCGGGGAATTTTGTTAGTGCCCCGGGCTGCTGGGAAGGGGTGCTATCGCCTTCGATCGTCGTGCTGTGCCCGCGGCCGCCATGCGGACAGGTTGCGATTGGAGCACCAAATCAATACGGGGCGGGGTGTCCGCCGTGTCGATAAGACCCGCCTTAAGCACGACAAGGGGGATGGGGCGGCAGACTTGCTCGCGCCGGAGGCGCGAACTGCACCCGCGTCGTGTATGCTCGGCCCAATAAACCATGGGAGGGCGCGGTTTATGTACCTGGACCCAACGCCGGCAAGCTTCAGGCCGCCAGCAGGGGGCTGCGACTGCCACACGCACGTCTTCGGCCCTTTCGATCGCTACCCGCTTGCGCGTGAGCGCAGCTACACGCCGCCGCCGGCACCCGTCGAGGATCTCATCGCGCGACTCGATGCGACGGGCCTTGGCCGCGCCGTGATCGTGCAACCCAGTGGCTATGGCACGGACAACCGCCGGACGCTCGATGCCGTGGCGGCGTATCCGGACCGCTTGCGTGCCGTCGCCGTCATCGATGGCACGGAGAGCGATACGGCGCTTCTTGCGATGCACGGGAAGGGCGCGCGGGGCGTCCGCCTCAATCTGATCAGTGCAGGCGGGCCGCGCGGGACGACGGTTGCGGAGCTGCTGACGCGGGTCGCCGCGCGCATCCGTCCGCTCGGCTGGCACATCCAGATCTACACGGACCTCGACGTGGTCGCGGAGAACGCCGCGCTCCTGCAGGGGCTCGGCGTCGATATCGTGCTCGACCACATGGCCAAGGTGGATGCAACAAAAGGCGCCGCGCATCCGCAGTTCCCGGTCCTTGGGCGGCTCGTCGAAACCGGGCGCTTCTGGGTCAAGCTCTCTGGGACCTATCGCGTTTCGCCGGACTACTATGACAATACCGATGTGACGGCGCTCGCGCGGGCGCTGATCGCACTCAACGCTGAACGCATGGTCTGGGGTACGGACTGGCCGCATCTCGCCAATCACAATCGGATTGCTTCCGCCGAGCCGCCGCCGATTGAGTACCATCCTATCGACTACGGCCGTCTGCTGAGCCTAGTTCCGGAGTGGACCGAGGATGAGCAGGTTACCGCGCGGATCCTTTCGCACAACCCAGCGCGCCTCTATGACTTCCCGAGTGGCGCCGCAAGCTGAGACCCGCCGCCATGCCTGAAGTCCTCAAGCGACCGGAGTGGCCGCGCCCCGCTGCGAGCGCCATCATCTTCCGTGGCGCCAGCGTGCTGATCGTCGAGCGGGGGAAGGGGGCGCTGCCCGGTACGTGGAGCCTGCCCGGCGGCCACATCGAGCCGGGAGAGAAGGCGCGCGAAGCGGCCGCGCGGGAGCTCTTCGAGGAGACCGGATTGGCGGTAACGCTCGTGGGGCTGGTCGACGTCCACGATGCGATCTTCCGGGACGGCGAAGGTACGCTCAGGGCGCACTACGTGCTCTCGGTGTTCTGGGGTCGCTCGGAGGAGGGGGATCCGGTCGCCGCTACGGACGTGCGTGACGCGCGCTTCGTGCCGGTCAGCGAAGTCGACGGCTACCGCATGACGCCGGGCGCCCAGGACATCATCAGGCGCGCCTACAAGCTGAGCGTCGGGGGCGGTTGAGAGGTCTAGGTCGGCCGTAGCTAGATCCGATTTTCCAGGTCCAGCTCCAGCCTCAAGTCATTCGCATAATATATATTATGGAATATAATAGCCTGAGGAGGCCACGTGATGGGCCTCATTTGGCCCTAGATCGCTGGCCGGTCGAGCCTGCGGCTCCCACAATCAAACATGGGCAAATTCACCCCGGCAGCGCCACCCGCGTTGCCAGGACGACCTCCGCAACCGTATGTCTCTTCAATGACCACCGACGCTCCGGCAGCGCCTGCAACACAAGCCTCACCCGATGACGTGGGCGACCTCGTCGCGCGGATGCGTGCCGGCGAGCGTCGCGCCATTGCCGAGGTCGCGACCGAGTGCGAACGGGCCGGCGTCCGACCGAGCGCCCGCCTCGGCGCGCTGATGCAAGCCATGCAGCCGTACCTCGGCCAGGCTCGGCTCATCGGCATCACGGGGCCGCCAGGCGCCGGCAAGTCGACGCTCGTGAATGCACTCATCGCTCACATGCGCTCGATCGGTGTGACGGTCGGCGTCATTGCCGTCGATCCATCGAGCCCGATCTCGGGCGGCGCCATCCTCGGCGATCGCGTGCGCATGACGGCCGCGCTGGACGACGACGGCGTGTTCGTTCGCTCGGTTGCGAGCCGTGGCGCGCTCGGCGGCCTCTCACCCGCGGCGGTCCGGGTTGTGGATGCGCTCGATGCCGCGGGCTTCGACGTCATCTTGATCGAGACGGTCGGCACCGGCCAGAGCGAGATCGACATTGCCGAGGTCGCCGACGTCCGCATCGTCGTCAACGCGCCCGGCCTGGGCGACGACATCCAGGCCATGAAGTCGGGTCTGCTCGAAATTGCCGACATCCTGGTCGTCAACAAGGGTGACCGGCCCGATGCCGACGCAACGCTCGCCCAACTCAAGAGCGTGGCCGCGATCCGCTCGTCGCGCGTACCTGTCCTCAAGTGCACCGCGACGACGGGCGACGGCATCAAGGCGCTCTGGGACATCGCATCCCCTCTCGCCGAAGCGGCCTTGGAGGTCCCGCCGGAAATCCGACGCCGGCGCCGCGCCCGGACGCTCATTGCTCGCGCCGCCGCGGAGATGCTGGCGCGTCGCGTGCGTTCCGGCGAGATTGACCGCCTGGGGCCGCTCGCGGACGATCTCATGGAAGGCCGGCTCAGCCTCGATGAGGCTGCAAAGCGCCTGCTCGAGGGAACATAAGCGGGATGCCCCGGGTTGTGTCACCAAGTGACAAGCCAGGAGGACTTCCCCATGGCCAGTAGTGACTACGACCGTCCAGTGACCGACCGCCCGGTGGACACTACCGCGCCGCCGTATAGAGAACAGACGCGCACGGCCTGGACCGGTCCGGTCGGCATGGTGCTGGGCATTGTTTTCGTCGTGCTGCTGCTGATGGCTCTTTTGGGCTAATCGCCCATCCAGGCATCCGCGACGCCGCTGATGAGGTTCGCATCGTAGAGCGAGGCCTCGCGAAGTCCCTTGCCCGCCGTCGCAAGCTCGAGCGCGTCGCGCCAGCCAGCCTCGATGCGGTCCTGAGCACGTCTCAGATCCTCCGCGACGTCGATGCTGACGGCCTCGAAGCGCAGCTTGGCGCCGGGGCCGACGCGGCCAAGGGCCGGCAGATCGACGCTGGCGATCGTGGCGATCTTCGGATAGCCGCCGGTGGTCTGTCGGTCGGCGAGAAGAATGATGGGCTGGCCATCGCCCGGGACCTGGATCGAGCCGGAGGCAATACCGTCAGAGACGATGTTGAAACCTTTGGCGTGTGCGAGCGGCGTTCCTGTGAGCCGCATCCCCATGCGATCGGCGGCGCTTGTGACTTCGTAAGTTCCTGAGAGGAACGTCTCGATGGCTTCGGCTGTGAAATAGTCGTCCTGCGGTCCGAGCACGAGGCGGAAGCGCTCAGGTACGGCAAGATCGAGGCCCGAGAGTCTCAATTCGTCGCGCGGATCGGTGTCTTCGCGCGCAAGCGGCAGAAGATCGCCGTCGGCAAGGGCCCTCCCCTCCACACCGCCGATATGGGCGCGGACAAACGTCGACAAGCTGCCCATGACGGCAGGAAGCGCAATGCCACCCTCGATGGCGAGCACACAGGACAGGGCACTGCGGCCGACAAGCACGCGCACGCGGGCGCCTCGCTGGAGGCGAACGCTCTCCGCGCCTGCAATATTCCGCGTGGTACCTTCTTCCGTCACCGCGAGGCTCGCACCGAGGCCGACACACGCGACGCGGACGCTCTCCGCCGCGATCTCGAGTGTCGCGCCGAGGTACAGCATTTCGAGGACGGCCGTATCCGGGGCATTGCCGACGATCGTGTTGGCCGCCGCCATGGCGACGCGATCGAGCACGCCGGCCGTCGGCACGCCGAAGCGTTGATAGCCGAAGCGGCCCGCATCCTGGACCGACGTGCCGAGACCGGCAGCGATAACACGCAGATACGCGCTCATTCCGGAGCCCTGAGCGTGTCGATGTCGAAAGCCCCTTCGGCGCTGGCGGCAATCATGTCGTCATAGACCGCACGGCCGACGGCGACAAAGCGCACGGTATCGCCCGGCGAGAGAAGCGCGGGTTGGTCGCGGTCCGGCACGAACAGAGGCACGGCCGAGCGGCCGATGATGTGCCAGCCTCCGGGACTGTCGAAGGTGTAGACAGTGGTCTGGCCGATGGCGATGGCGACGGAGCCGGCCGTCACTTTGATGCGCGGGCTCGTGCGCCGCGGCAGATTGAGCGCGCTCGGGAGATCGCCCATGTAGGCCTGTCCCGGCAGAAATCCGATCACATAGACGAGATGCTCGACCGAGGCGTGCATGGCGACGACCTCTGCCGTGCTGAGACCGGCCGCCGACGCGACATCGGCGAGATCGGGCGCGTAATCGTCGCCCTCATAGCAGGTCGGGAAGAGCCAGCGCTGGCCGACAAGCGCCTCGGCCTCGAGGCCATCGATGAGGGGCATCAGGCGCGCTTCGAGCTCGCGCGCGCGCACGACCAGCGGGTCGTAGTGCACCATCAGAGACCGGAAGGTCGGCACGGCCTCGCTGATGCCGGCGATATTCGCCTCCTGCACGCGGCGGCGCAGATTGAGCACCAGCGCCGAGATGTGGCGGTCCAAGCGGTCACCAAATTCCACGACGAGCGCGGTATCGCCGCTCGGCAGGAAGCGCGGCGCGACCGCAAGCCCTGACTTTGACATCACCAACTCTTTCTCAGCATCCGTGGAGGCGCCATCACTCTCCATGGCTCCCATGTCGCCATGGATGCTTGGCGGGCCAGCCCGTCGCTGCTACCAATCCAACTCCCCGCAAGATCTCGCGTCGCCCGGTCCTGCGCCCCGATTCCCCGAAGTCCTTGAGGAAGCGAACAATGGCCACCAAAGTCAACCTCAATGCGGACATTGCCGAAGGTTGGGGCGCCTACGACATCGGCAACGATGCCGCGATGATGGACATCGTCAAGTCGGCGAACGTCGCATGTGGCCTGCACGCAGGCGACGCCAACACCATGCACCGCCTCGTCATGCTGGCCCGCGACAAGGGCGTGAGCATCGGCGCACATCCGGGCTTCAACGATCTCTGGGGCTTCGGCCGTCGCCAGATCCGCATGTCGCCGACCGAGCTCGAATACCTCGTCGCCTACCAGATCGGCGCCCTGCAGGGCATTGCAGCCTACGGCGGGCTCAAGGTCACGCACCTCAAGACGCACGGCGCATTGAGCAACATGGCGAGCGTGGAAGCGGACTACGCCATGGCCATAGGGCGCGCCATCAAGACGATCGACCCGGACATGATCTACGTCGTGCTTTTCGGCTCCGAGCTCGAGAAGGCAGCGCGGAAACTCGAATTGCCCATCGCCCTCGAAGGCTTCTGCGACCGCGTCTATGCCGATGACGGCATGCTCGCGTCACGCTCGCTGCCGGGCACCGTTCTCAAGGATCCGGCGAAAGCAGCTACCCAGGCCCTGCGCTTCGTCCAGGAGGGCGAGGTCGTCTCCATCAATGGCAAGGTGATCAAGGCGAATATCGACACGCTCTGCGTCCACGGAGACGAGGCAACAGGCGTCGTGGTGGCCCGCGGCGTTCGAGACACACTCGAGAATGCTGGCGTCGAGATCGTTCCGCTTACCGAGATGGGCCTGACTCGCTGAGCTCAAGTTGCATCACCAGACGCCATCACTGCAGTACAGGGGAAGACATGCGCACAGCGGCACTCTATGCGGGACTACTCGGCCTCATCCTGATCGCGCTCTCCATGAGCGTTTCAATGGCGCGGCGTAGTGTGAGGGCTTCGATTGGGGATGGCGGCGATGAGTTTCTCCGTCGGCGTATTCGCGCGCACGGAAACTTTGCCGAATTCGTGCCGCTGACGGTGCTGCTGCTCGCCCTCAGCGAACACCTCGGCCTCGGCACGCTGTTCATCCATATCCTCGGGCTGATCCTGCTCGCAGCGCGTATTGCGCACGCCTACGGCATCAGCCAACCGAACGAGATCTTGGCGTTCAGGATGTTCGGGACGATCGGGACGCTCTCGGTCCTCGGGATCACCTCGCTCTACTGCATCATCGCGTTCTTCTGAGCCGGCAACACGGCCCGCCACTCGACGCCAGCAGGAATTCCGCATGCCCTATTCTACCTTTCGCCCCGAGCTTATGGGCAGCGCTACGTTGTCTCCATCCGGAAGGTTCGAGGCAGGTTCCTGGCAGTCCTTCACTCTGGTCTACACGGCAGGCGCATTCGGCATCGACGACACAGGCAGCCTGAAGATCGCCTTCCGCTTCGCGACGGATCTCGGACCCGTGCAGTTCGACGACCCGAAGGCGCCCGGCTACACCACACTCGAAGCCTCGAACGGCGCCACGCTCGAAGCGCGCTGGGAGTTCAAGCGCAATATCCGCCCTTGGAGCCGCTCGCTCTACATCGGCGTGATGAAGCATTTCCTGAAACCCGGCGACACGATCACCGTGCGCTTCGGCGACCAGCGCTTTGGATCACCGGGCGTGCGCCTACAGACCTATTGCGAGAAAATCTTCGAGTTCCACGTTCTCGTCGACGCGATCGCGACCTACGACTACGTCGCGCTTCCCGTAAGCCCCACTATCGAGATTGGACCGGGCCCGGGCATCACCTGGCAGGCGCTGCTGCCGACCCTGGTGCGCGCCGGCGCGCCTTTCCGCTTCGGCATCAAGATCGACGATGCCTGGGGCAATCCATCGGATCGGGCGGCGCGGGCAGTTCGCCTCGTTTCGAGCCGGCCAATCGCCGGACTGCCTCAGACTGTCGAGTTGAAGAGCGGCCAATTTGGCGCAACGCTCGAAGGCCTCGCCGTGCTCGAACCCGGCGATCTCACCGTTGATGTGCTGGACGAGAACGGTGCCCTACTTGCGTGCAGCAATCCGCTGCGGATCACGGCGAGCGATGCGCCGACTGTCCACTTCTGGGCCGACACGCACGGCCAGTCCGACGAGACGCTCGGCACGAACTCGGCGAGGGAGTACTTCGCGTTCGGCCGCGACCGCGCACTCATCGATATCATGAGCCACCAGGGCAATGACTTTCAGATCACCGGCGCCTTCTGGCGCGACCTTAACGTCGCGACCGCCGAATTCGACGAGCCGGGCCGCTTCGTCTGCATTCCGGGCTACGAGTGGAGCGCCAATACAGCCGTCGGCGGCGATCGCAATGTCATGTACCGCCGCGAGGGCGAGAGCATCCACCGATCGAGCCACGCGCAGATCACCGAAGGCGGCGACATGGCCGACGAGGCTGCCGACGCGCACGAGGCAGGCGCCCTATTCGAGAAGCTCGCGGGCAAGGAGTGCGTGGTCATGGCTCATGTCGGCGGCCGCTATGCCGACATCACCTACGCACATGACGGTAAGCTGGAGACGGCCGTCGAGGTGCACTCCGACTGGGGTACGTTCGAGTGGATCCTGCACGATGCCTTCGCCAAGAACTATCGCGTCGGAGTTGTGTGCAATTCGGACGGCCACAAGGGGCGGCCTGGCGCCTCGTATCCTGGCGCGTCGTTCTTCGGCGCACAAGGTGGCCTCACCTGCTATCTCGCACCGCGCCTCGATCGCGACGCGATCTTCGAGGCCATGCGCCGACGCCATCACTACGGTACGACCGGCAATCGAATGCTGCTCTCGGTCGAAGCCACAACAAAGAGCGATGCGACGCTCTTCGTCCGCGATCCCGCAGTCTTCGAGAACGCCACGACCGAGACGACGCGCCGCGCCATCATGGGCGACATCGCGCGCATTGCCGATGAGGACATCGAGTTGCATATCGAGGTCGTTGCTTCGGCGCCGATCGAGCGTCTCGATATCTTCGACGGCCCGAACCTCATCGAAACTGTCCGCACGTACGGGCCGGCGGATCTCGGCCGTCGGGCGCGCCTGACCTATGCGGGCGCCGAGTATCGCGGCCGTGCGCGGACAACCGTCTGGGACGGCAGCCTTACCGTCAGCGACAATGCCATTGCCGAGGCGCGCATGTTCAACAACTGGAACCTCGACCGCGGCATCCGCGATCAGACGGCGGCAAGCCTTTCATGGAAAGCGGTCACCACCGGCAACTTCGGCGGCATCGATCTATGGCTCGAGGAAGCAAATGCCGGCGCCATCAGATTCGAGACGAAGCATTGCCGCGGCGCCTGCGATATCGGAAAACTCGGCGTGGAGGCCGATATCTTTCCCGGTGGCGGGCTTGGGCGCGAGGTGACACTCGCGCGCCTACCTGAGCGGATGAGCGAGACGCGCCTCCGCCTTAGTCGCCGCATCGCCGTCGCGAAAGGACGCGACACACGTCTCCTGGTCCGCGTGACTGAGGAGGACGGCCACCGCGCGTGGTCGAGCCCGATCTACCTGTTCCGCTGAGCGCGCCGTCCTCAGGAAGCCAGGGCTTGTCCGCCGTAGACTTCACCTTCCATGCGGTTCAGGAGGGCAATCAGGCAGTCCCAGTCGATGGGCTTGGCCAGGTGGTCGTTCATGCCCGCTGCGAGGCAGCGCTGGCGATCACCGTCCATGACACTCGCCGTCAGACCGATGATCGGCAGCGCGCGCCCCGCATCCGTCTGGCGAATGATCTGCGTTGCCTCAAGCCCGTCCATGGCCGGCATGTTCACGTCCATGAGCACGACGTCATAGGGCTTCTGGCCGACGAGCTCGATGGCCTTGTGGCCATTGCCGGCAATGTCGATCGAGTAACCCGCGCCGCGCAGGATGGCTCGTGCCACGCGCTGATTGGGCTCGTTGTCCTCGGCGAGCAGAACGCGCAGATGGCGCGGGGGAATGGCTGCCGCGGCGATCGTTGCCCGTGCACCACCGCTCGATGTCGGGCGGCGCAATCGGTTGCAGATGCGCTCGAAAGACTGGCTCCCGAATGGTCGCGAGAGAAGAAGATCGGGCTCGATGTCGATGCCACCGGCGTCGGAGATCGAATCCGCGATCACGAAGAACGGCATGGACTGGCCGCCCGACCCCGCTGCAATCTGGCGGATGATCTCTTCCCGGCCCGACTTCGGTGTGCTGCAGTCGATGACGACGGCCGTACAGTTCGTCGATCCCAGGCGCTGAAGGACATTGGGGCCGCAGGCGAGCACCTCCATCGTCGCGCCGCAGCTTACCGCATAGGCCCGCATGACATTGGCGAGCGGCCCTTCGCGACCGATGAGCGCGATCCGCCAGCCCGCGAGCTGGCGCGCGCGATTGCGATCCTGCGTTTCTACGCCCATTTCAACGAGCGGCAGCAGCACCACAAACGTGCTCCCAGCGCCGGGCGTGCTCTCGCAATCGATGAAACCATTCATGAGCGAGACGAATTCGCGGCAGAGCGCCAGGCCGAGCCCGGTGCCGCCGTGCGTGCGCGTGGTCGACGCATCGACCTGGGAGAAACGCTTGAACAGGCGCTCCCGCTTGCTCTCCGGAATGCCCATGCCGGTGTCGCTGACGCGAATGCGCAGGTGCGGGCGACCTTCGCTCTCGACCCTGTCGATCCACAGGGAAACGCCACCCTCCTCGGTGAACTTGATGGCGTTGCCGATGAGGTTCGTAAGGATCTGGCGCACGCGAAGTGAATCGCCACGCATGGTGCTTGCCAACTGCGGATCGACGAAGGCCGCGAGGTCGATACCCTTGGCGCGCGCTGTTGGTGCCAGCAGCGCCGTCACTTCGTGGGCGAGGTCCGAGATCCGGTACTCGACATTCTCGATTTCCATTCGCCCAGCCTCGATCTTTGAGAGGTCGAGCACATCGTTGATGATGCCGAGCAGGCTCTCGCCCGAGACGCGGATCGTGTCGAGATAAGCACCCTGCTCGTTGTCGAGAGGCGTATTCGAAAGCACGCGCGCCATCCCGAGAATGCCGTTCATCGGCGTGCGCAGCTCATGGCTCATCGTCGCGAGGAAGCTCGACTTGGCCATATTGGCCGCCTCGGCCTCGATGACCGACTTGCGCAGCAGCTCCTCGGCGCGGATACGGTGCGTGATTTCGTGGAAGACGATGACCTCACCGTCGCTCGGCACGCTGCCGATGCCCGTCTCGAAGACCTCTCCCGAGGGGGCGGCGAACTGCTGGGGCAGACGGCCCCCGGTGCGGATCTGTGCGAGCCCGGCGCTGACAACCTCGGCGGTCACAGCGCCTGCGACATAGCCGTCAATGGCAAGCGCGCGCAGGGCTTGCTTGTTCCAGAGGATCGGAACGCCCGACCGGTCCAAGGCTACGATGCCCGCGGCCGAATTCGAAAGCACGGCGTCCAGAATGGCGCGTCGGCGCGTGTGTTTGATAGCGTAACGGATGGAGCGGTCGAGAAGCTCAGGCGTTATGGCGCCCTTCTCGAGGAAATCGGCAGCGCCTGCTTCCTCGGCCTCGCGGTCGATATGCGGATCGATGACGCCCGTGAGGAGGATCATGGGCGTGTCGGGAAAGCGCCGGCCGGCCTCGCGGATGAATTCGAGCCCGGTCCGCTCGCCGATGCGATAGTCGACGAGGGCTACGTCGTACGAGCGCTCGAGAAGCTCGAATGTCGCACGCTCGTAGGAGCCGGCCCAAACCACCGAATATTTGTGGTTCGGCACGCACTGCAGAACATCCTGCGTCAGGAAGAAATCGTCGCGGTCATCCTCGACGAGAAGGACGACAGTCTCGTTCTGTGCAGTAGGAAGCGTCATCGAAAGGCCGCCTTAACGCAAAATCATTCAATCAGGCGGCCTCGCTGGCCGGCAGTTCGACAATCTCGATCCAGTAATGATTGAGCGTACGAACGACATCGACCAGGCCTTCGAAACTGACGGGCTTGGTGATGAAAGAGCTGACGCCCAGGTCGTACGTCCGCAGAATATCTTCCTCGGCCTTCGATGTTGTCAGAACGATCACGGGGATTCGGCGGAGCTCGGGATCGTCCTTGATGTGCTTGAGTACGGTGCGGCCGTCCATGCGGGGCATGTTGAGATCCAGCAGGATCAGCCCCGGCAGGCGGCGCGGTTGGCCCGCGAACTTGCCTTCTCCGCGCAGATACGCGAGCAGCTCCTCGCCATCCTCCACGTAGACCCGCGGATTAGCGAGGCGGCTCTCCATGAACGCATCTTCGACCAACATCCTGTCGTCGGCGTCGTCGTCTGCGATTACGATGGTCAAGGTTGCTTTACTCGACATGACGGAACTCTCCCCCTACGCCACAGCACTTTGCTCGACACCGCTCCCCCGGCGTCCAGCAGGCTCCCACTCGCCATGCTCAAAATGGCAGAGAAGACTGAAAGTCCCGTTTAATTCTACAGGACATCTATCCGACCTTCTTAAGGACCTGTTTGCCGCTTGATCGGGCGAAAGCCGTAAGCCAGTCCGTGACGTGTCCCCTTCCAATTCACGACTACTTTTTCATCATTGGACTGAGCGCTGGACGGCCGGGTTGGCTTCGCCTATAGCCTTGGACGTCATTCAAATTGACGCGCTGCATTGCGTCCGGCTGCTATTGTTGATGAGATAGTGAGCCGTTTGGCGGAAGGGATTTGTTTTGTCGGAACGCACCCCTCTGCTACCCCGCGATCGGACGGCGGCCGCTTACGGATCGCTGCTGACCTCGCCCATTCTGCCAACCCTGGCCGCGCTCTCGCTCCCGAACCTTCTCGCCCTCGGTACGCAATCGCTCGTCGCGATCGCAGAGACCTCCTACATCGGCATCCTGGGAACTGAATCGCTCGCCGCCATGGCGCTTGTGTTTCCCATGATCATGCTGACTCAGATGATGTCGTCGGGAGCCATGGGCGGCGGCGTTTCCTCGGCCATCAGCCGCGCCATCGGCGCTCGCGATGAGCGGCGCGCTAGGGCGCTAGCCTTCCATGCTCTTATCGTCGCCGCGCTCGCCGGTGCCCTGTTCACGGCCGTCTTCCTTATTGCCGGCCCCGCCATCTACACGGTTCTCGGCGGTGATGCCGCCGTATTACCGCTTGCTCTGCAATACTCGGGGATGTTCTTCGCGGGAGCTTCGATCATCTGGTTCTTCAATATTCTGGCCTCGATTACTCGCGGGACCGGCAACATGCGCGTGCCATCCTCGACGGTTATCGTTGTCGCTTTACTGCAGATCGTCCTCGGAGGGCTGATGGGCCTTGGATTCGGTCCTATTCCCCGCTTCGGTCTCACCGGCATCGCGGCCGGCCAGATACTCGCATTCCTCGCAGGGACGATTGCCCTTCTCTCCTATCTCCGTTCCCGTCACACGCGCCTGCGCCTTGACTTTACGGGTATCCGCCTCGACCGTGCTCTCTTCTGGGATATTCTCAAAGTCGGCGCCGTTTCCTGCCTCTCCCCCCTTCAGTCGATTCTGACCGTCATCATCCTCGCCAAGTTCGTTGCGGCCTTCGGGACGACCGCACTGGCCGGCTACGGCATCGGCGTACGTCTCGAGTTGCTGCTCGTGCCCATCGCCTTTTCCATAGGATCAGCCTCGGTACCCATGGTCGGCATGGCCATCGGCGCCGGCGATGTCGCGCGCGCACGCCGGGTGGCGTGGATCGCGGCGACGGCCTCGGCTGTCATCATCGGCGGCATCGGGTGCCTCGCGGCTCTCAATCCCGCGCTTTGGGCCACGATCTTCACGACCGATCCGGCAGTGGAGCTTTCCGCCGACGACTATCTGAGCATCGCCGGCTTCGGTTTTGCCGCTTATGGCTTCGGGCTATGCCTCTATTTCGCGTCGCAGGGCTCGGGGCGCATCGTCGGGCCGGTGCTCGGTGGCACGGTTCGACTGCTGGTCGTGCTTGTCGGCGGCATCCTGCTGATGCAGCAAGGTGGCGACTTCCGAGCTTTCGCGCTCCTCGTCACCATCGCCATGGCAGCGTACGGCGTATCGACGGGATTGTTCGTGTGGCGCACGCGCTGGGGCGCAACGGGCTGAGCGCGTTCGGTGCTTCCCAGCGGCGGACAACTTGGCGGCTTACTTAAGGACAATAGGATTTACGATGGCCGCGCCCCACGGCGACCCTTGGAAGGGCGGCCAGGACGAAGATCATGCCGCCATTAGGCCGGCAACGGCTCGGGATGCCGCCGTCAGCTAACGGCAGTTCTCGCAGGCATCCACGAGGCGTAGTGACTAATTCCGGTAATCCTTGAGGCGGGTCGCGCGCAGGCCCTGCAGGCCGTGCTTGTCGATGGTCCGCTGCCAGGACAGGAACTCGTCAACGGTCAGCTTGTAGCGCTCGCAGGCCTCCTCGAGGCTCAGCAGGCCACCACGCACGGCGGCAACTACCTCTGCCTTGCGGCGGATGACCCAGCGCTTGGTGTCGCGCGGCGGAAGGTCAGCTACCGTGAGGGGACTACCGTCCGGCCCGATGACGTAGCGCGAGCGCGTTCTGAATTGCTGGTCGGTCATGATACGCGTTACTCTCTCTGAACTTCGGACACACTAACCGAGCCGTCTTAATATCGATCTAAGGCGCGCGGTGAACGTGCCAATACTTTCATGTTCCATTTTTATCACGCCTTAACAATATTTTGGCGATAGATGCTAATTCTGGTTAACACTTGCCGTGTCCAGCACGAAGCCATGCCACCCCACGCTGCGAGCGGGCGTGATTGAGCGAAAGCCACACGGGCACCCGCTCGCCTGAAATGTCATGATTAGAGTATTTTAGGGCGCCAGGCGCTCAGTCGCTCTCCGCCTCGGCTTGCTTGGCGGCAGCGTCCTTCTCGATGCGATCGACGATCAAGATGGAGGCTTCGTAAAGCAAGATGGTCGGCATCATCATAGCCAGCATGCTGAACGGATCTGGCGGCGAAAGAACCGCGGAGGCGCCAGCAATCCCCACGATGGCATAGCGTCGGGCGGAGCGCATCCCAGCCGCACCGAAGACCCCTGCCCTCGCCAACAGCGTCACGATGACCGGGAGCTGGAAGATGATGCCGAAGCCAAGGATCAGCGTCATGACCAGCGACAGGTATTCCGAGACCTTGGGCAGCAGCTCGATCGTCGCCTTGCCGTCACCACCCAATTGAGGCGTGATATCGAGCGAGAACTGAATGAGCAGCGGCAGGACAACGAAGTAGACGACCAGCGATCCAAGGATAAACAGCACCGGCGTCGCAATGAGATATGGGACGAAAGCGCCGCGCTCGTTCTTGTAGAGCCCCGGCGCCACGAACTTGTAAATCTGCACGGCCACCACGGGAAACGAGAGGAACGCGGCGCCGAACATGGCGAGCTTGATGTTCGTGAAGAGCTGCTCGAGGAAGTGCGTTGCGATGAGCTTGGCGTTCTCGGCGCCGACGATGCGCACGAACGGCCACACCAGAACGTTGTAGATCGGCTTCGCGAAGAAGAAGCAGACGACGAACGTCCCGAAGAAAGCGAGCAGCGAATAGATAAGGCGCTGGCGCAGCTCGGTCAGGTGTTCGATTAGCGGCGCCCGCGACGCATCGATCTCCGATTGTCCATTGTCTTCGGTGCCGACCTTCACCGCCGGCACGTCCACGCCCTTGTCCGGATTTTGCAGTGTATCGGTCACGACGCCTCAGGCCCCGCTCTTCGGTGAGGTCTCTGCGCCCGAACCACCCGGCGCCGCATGGGCTCCCGTACCGTTCAGGCTTGCGCGATCGCTCTGGGGAACCGGCACCGGCTCGGCAATATTGGGCATCCCGGGTGCAACCAGAGGCGTCTCCGCCAACTGCTGCGCGGGAACGCCATTGGCGTCGTGCGCGTCGTGATCGGGACTGGCCGGCTCTGTAGCCGCCGTTACACTGCTCGCACCATCGCGGATCTCCTCCGGGGTATAACCGGTCGTGTGTGGGGTCGGCCGCAAGGGATCGTTGAGCTGAGCCTCGACGTCGGACTTGAGGCCGTCGATATCCTTCGTGACGCTGCCAAGGTCGCTCGCGATCGACTGCTGGGTCTCGCGCATGGACTGATCGAGATCCTGGCCGAGCCCCTCGACATCTTTCTTGATCTGGTCGAGCTCGCTCTCCCGCATGGCCTCGTCGAACTGGGCGCGGAACTCGTCAGCTTGCTTCTTGATGATGCCCATGTACTTCCCGATAGTCCTCAGCAGGATCGGGAAATCCTTCGGGCCGAGCACGATCAGGGCCACGATGCCCAGGAGCAGCAGCTTGCCTGACGTGAGATCGAACATAATCGCTTTCTGTAGTGCAGCCTCACTGTTGCGTCACAGTTGCAGCAGCGACTGACCTTCTACCTTCAGTGAGCCTGCCTTACTCCAGCGCCGATAGCGCGAAGCTTCTGCGAGGCTCAGTGTGCCGACCGCACTGGCAGGCACAGCGACGGAATATGAAATGCCACCGGTGGCGCCGACAAGCTGTCAGCCGACTTTCGTGCCGGTGGTCGTGCCACTCGCCGTCTGGGGCTCGGATGGCTTGCCCTCGAGCTTCTTCGGCGCATCAGCCGGTGCTGCCGCCGGCGAGGCATCGTCCTCCTCGGACATGCCCTTTCTGAAGCTCTTGATACCCTTGGCCACGTCGCCCATGATCGACGAGATCTTCCCGCTGCCGCCGAAGAGCAGCAAGGCGATGACCAGGAAGATCAGCCAGTGCCAGACGCTGAATGTACCCATCCTACAGAACTCCTTGGGGGGCGGCGGCGCAGTCGAACGACCGCTGCTGCCGGTTTTGTCGAAAGTATCGCAGAAAGGCACTCTTGCAGCAAGGCAGGGCGCTCGAAAACCCGGCAAGCAAAAGGGCGCCTGTCGGCGCCCTCTAACCTGAGCCAAATTGGCGCATCCGCCGGTGGTTGGCGCCCCGTCGATGCCCCTAATCAGGCCGCTGCGGTCTTGCCATCGCCCGGTTCTCGCAGCACATAGCCGCGGCCCCAGACGGTTTCGATGTAGTGCTTACCACCAGTTGCCGTCTGCAGCTTCTTGCGCAGCTTGCAGATGAATACGTCGATGATCTTGAGCTCCGGCTCGTCCATCCCGCCATACAGATGATTGAGAAACATCTCCTTCGTGAGGGTCGTGCCTTTGCGGAGCGAGAGCAGCTCCAGCATCTGATATTCCTTACCCGTCAGATGCACACGCTGATTATTAACCTCGACTGTCTTGGTGTCGAGATTGACTCGCAGCTCGCCGGTCTCGATGACCGACTGGGCGTGCCCCTTCGAGCGGCGCACAATTGCCTGGATGCGGGCGATAAGCTCGTTCTTGTGAAACGGCTTGGTCATATAGTCGTCGGCGCCGAAGCCCAGGCCGCGCACCTTGTCATCAATGCCGGCCAATCCCGAAAGGATCAGGATCGGCGTCTGCACCTTGCTGACACGGAGCGTCTTGAGAACCTCGTATCCGCTCATGTCAGGCAAGTTGATATCGAGCAAAATAATATCGTAGTCATAAATCTTGCCGAGATCGACGCCCTCTTCACCGGTACTCGTCGTGTATACGTTGAAGCCTTCCGACTGAAGCATCAGTTCGATGCTTTGTGCCGTGGCGCTGTCATCCTCTATGAGAAGGACTCGCATGCCAACCTCTCTTCCATGACCCTGTATAGAGTCCGCTGCCCCAATTGTGAAGAGTACGCTATTGCACTCAGCAAGTTCATAACTTGCACATTACTTCCGAGAGGTTAACAAAACCTAATGGTCGATTACATGAATGCTTTTCCTGGGACACATTCCCTGTGTTGCCATGACAACCGCTCATCGCCCATCGATGACAAGTTGCCAACAGGTTACGAGACCCAGTAGTACCAAGTAACCGCGCACGCAAATACTCGGTGCGGCAGGCCATCCTAGCCGTACTTGGTAGCTCAGAGATGTCGCTAGATCGCGAACCTCACGCCGACCATGCAGATCACTCAAGCCGTTGCCGTGACTTGTTTGTCCGCATGCAACCCCCTAAATTGGTTAGTACATGATTTGCACAGGTTGCTGAAGCGTACAGTGCTCGCTCAGTGATCGAAAATGGCACGCTGTAGTCTGATCCGATTCAGGCGTTGCGAAACGGCAACTTAATGCGTTCGTCGGATACTGATCCTGCGCCGGCACATATCTTGCGGCATCACAGGACATCAGCATCGCGAGCTTCAAAGCGGCTGGACCTAAGGTGCTTTACGCGGGATCATGTAATATGCGGTCGGAGCATATGGTTTGTAGGGTCACGCCGCGCATGTCGCGAACGGGCCGGACGTTGAGCGTGTATCAACGGCGCCTTTTTCGTCGAGGTCGCCGATGCTCGTTAGTTAGTAGGGGGTAGACGGTCATGAAGTCTCGCGACAGTGCGCTGAAGCTGAAGCGCTTCGAGGCCGATGAAAAGCGGCGGAAGGTGGCGGACATCGAAGCGATGATCCACGAGTTCGAGCACATGGCTGTCGACCTCGAGCGCCAGATCAGCAGCGAGGAAGAGCGCACGGGCATCCGTAACGAAGCGCACTTCGCCTATTCCACATTTGCGCGCGCCGCTGCCCAGCGCCGCGACAATCTCCGCGCTTCGGTTGCGGACCTGCGTGAGAAGCTCGAGCACGCCGTTGCTGTTCGCGACGAGGCCCTTGCAGAGCTCGAAGTGGCCGCAACTGCCGATGAGCGCGGCGGTGATCGTTCGCGTCGCGTTGACCGTGACGCCGGCGACGCTCGCTTGAGCTAGGACCTTTTGAGCTTTCCAGCTAGTGCCTGCCAAATGCCCGCGTTGCGGCAACCAGTTCGTGCACGATGCCGGGCTCTGTCATGGCGTGGCCTGCATCCGGCACGACGTGCAGCGTTGAGCCGGGCCAGGCCTTGTGCAGCTCGACTGCGCTCCGCGCTGGCGTGACCACGTCATAACGTCCCTGGACGATGGTGCCGGGAATACCGGCGAGACGGTGCGCATCCCGCAGCAGCTGACCGTCGACCTCGAGGAAGCCGCGGTTCACGAAATAGTGGCACTCGATGCGCGCGAAGGCGAGCGCGTAGGAGTCCGACGCGAAGGCGCGCAGCCGCATGGGATCGGGCCGCAAGGCCATCGTCGAAGCTTCCCAGATGCACCACGCCCGCGCCGCCTCGACTTGAATGCGCGGATCCGAATGGGTGAGGCGGCGGTGATAGGACGCGATTGGGTCGAGGCGCTCCTCCGCGGACAGCAGGGAGCGAAAGGCTTCGTAGGCCTCGGGAAAAAGCCAGCTGCAGCCGTCCTCGTAGAACCAGCGGATCTCCGCCTCTCTGAGCAGGAACACGCCTCGCAGGATGAGTTCGAGCACGCGCTCGGGGTGGCGCTCGGCGTAGGCTATGGCGAGCGTCGCGCCCCAGGAGCCGCCCATGAGCTGCCAGCGCTCGATGCCGAGGTGGCGGCGTAGCTGCTCCATGTCGGCAAGCAGGTGCGGGGTGGTGTTCTCCTCAATGCTCGCGTTGGGCGTCGAGCGCCCACAGCCGCGCTGGTCGAAAAGGATGATGCGGTAGCGGGCGGGATCGTGATAGCGGCGCATGGTCGGATTGCTGCCGCCGCCCGGCCCCCCATGCACCACGAGAACGGGCTTGCCGTCGCGGTTGCCACATTCCTCGAAATAGATCTCATGGCCGCCGCCGACCTGCAGGCGGCCGGTACGGTAGGGCTCGATCGGTGCATAGAATCCGAATTGCTCGCGTGCCGACATCCCTGATCCTCGATCGCACCCGTGCACGGCACGGCGGGACATAACATTCCATATGGAGGCACCATCGCGCTAGAGCATGAACGTCAGCGGACGCCCATGTAAGGCGATTGTACTCGAGTGTCCCGATCGCGAAGTGGTGGCGGACTTCGGAATTACCACACTAGCCGCCGGTATTGCGGCGCCGCTCCACGAGCATCTGGCGCATTTCGCGATCATAAAGAGTATCGCCGCCCGGCACGCGTAAATCCCTGACCAGCTCCAGCACGTGGCGCCCCGGCGGCGGCGTGAGCAGGCTGCCGGCCCCCATCGCTATAAAGGCGACCGGCGCTCCGACCGCAGCCGCCATCGGCCCGACAAGCCCGTACTGGGCGAGATCGCCGCTCAATATGCCTAGGATGGCGGCGGTAAACCCCGCGAGGAGCCCGGCCATCGCGCCCCAGCCATTGCCGCGCTTCCACCAGATGGACAATAGCAGCACCGGAAAAAGCGTCGAGCCACTGAGCGCCAGCGACCACATGAGCAACTCCAGCGGATCGCCAGGGGCCACGAGGGCCAGCCAGGCGCCGAAGACGACGAGGGCGACGAATGAGAGGCGCAGGATCATCCCGCGCGGGCCGTCGGCCACCAACTCGCTGTTCAGGCCGTTGACGATATCCTCCGCCAGGATCGTGCCGAGCGTGGCGAGGCCCGTTGCGGCAGCAGCGAGTGCTGCCGCCAGCACGCCGGCTATGATCGTATAGACGAGAGCCGCCGGTACTTCGTTGGCAACCGCCAGCACGACGAGCGCGGCATCGCGGCGTATGGCGAAGCTCGACATGGTCAGCCGCGCCGTCCCCGTATCAATGCTCGCCCACTCGTGCCCGACGAGAGTGGACATCCAGCCCGGTAGCTGGCCCGCCGGCAATCCTGCGATATTCGTCATCGCCGTCTCGCGCAGGAAAACACCGACGGCCGACATCGTCAGGAAAATCAGTCCGGCAATGCAGATGGCCCAGGCAACGGACTTTCGTGTTGCATAAACGCCGGGGGTCGCGCCGATCCGTGAGATGAGCGATGGCTGTCCCGCAACGCCCGCCATGATCGACAGGACCGACAGAACGAACGCTCCCTGCCCGATGTTGGCGAAGGGTGTGGCGAAGCGACGCGTTGCCGCCTCGAAGCCGGCCCCCGGCAGATCGAAAGCGAAGGCATCGGCAAATATCTCGGGGATGTTCTGCGTGATCTCGGCGCGCAGCAGCGCCCGCGTGATCCGTCCGTGGCTGAGCTGCGGAACGGGCAAATGCGACATGAGTATCGCGATGATCATCACGGGGATCAGCACGGCGAGCAGCATGACGATGGCCTGAGCGGCGCTCGTCCAGCTCACAGAGCGCAGGCCCCCGCTCGCCAGCACGAGCACCAGCACGAACGATATCGAGATGGTCAGCGCGAACGGCGAAAGCTCGGTAAGCCAGCTCCCCGCCATCAACGCGACCTTTAGCTCGGCGACGATGAGCAGGAGGAGCGGCACGCTCGCAACGGCTGCCGCGACGACGCGCAGCATCGGGCTTGCAAAGCGCAATCCGAGATAGGCCGGGACGGAGTAGGCGCCAAACTTGCGCATATAGGGCGCGATGAGGATGGCGAAAACGACGAGCCCGGTCGTCATTCCGACGGTCAGAAAGAGCGCGTCGAAACCTATGAGATAGAAGAGTCCGGGCAGTGCCGCGAGCGTCGTGCCACCAAGCAACGTCACCGTGAGCGTGAGGCCGGTGAACACAGCCGGCACCCGCCGGCCCGCAAAGAGCAGCTCGGAGACGGTATTCGAGCGCGTCGCAAGCGCGAGCCCGGAAACCAGCGTGGCAAGTCCACCTGCGATAAGCAGGCGCAGCATATGGTCTTCGATGCCAAGTTGCTCGAGCATGAGTGCCATCAGCACGATGCCGATGAGGAGGCTCGAGAAGATGCCGAAATAGACACCCAGCAGCGGATTGACGAGATGGCGGCTTGGCGTGAGGGACATCGGCGATCCGGATCGGCTCTTGGAGCGGGCGCACAGCCCGCCGCTGGTCCTAGCCTTGAGATGGAGAGCGGGCGCTCCCCCCGTCCTCAGCCGTCCTCATGGGCCCCGTGCCAGCGATCGATGACGTCCTGGCGGTTCGCGAAGGAGGCGACAGTGATCAAGGCGAGGACGCCGACACCGTGCGCAAGAAGGAAGTAGCCCCATGGAAAGCCGATCACGCGGGTACCATTGAGTTGCTCGGCATAAAAGGGAAGCACGAGAACAACGAGGAGAAAGGGCAGCAGGCTCGCCATCATCTGCCATTTGGTGTGCCGCCAGTAGGGTCGACGCTCCTTGCGCTCGATCATGCGCCAATCTCCATCTGGTGTCCCCCGATCGCGGAAGCCATATGCACCGCAGAAACTCGCGAACCGAGAGATGTTCCCCCATTGTGGTCGGGATACGGCGACTAAGGTTGCACAAGCCGCCCTGAGATACGCCCGACAATCGCTTACGATGGCGCCGTCATCCCCGCAAATGTTAGCCAAGACCGTGGAAACGCGCTAGTTCTTCACCTCGCTCCTGTTGAAGATGCCGCGGACCGGGCAGCGCAAGGCAGTCGTCCGGTGCGTTGCAACCTCGATCGAGGCTGGGTCGGTGGCACACCGCATTATCATCGTGGATGATCATCCGCTGTTTCGTGGCGCCCTCACCCAGGCGCTGCACTCGGCCATCCGCGACGCGCGCTTCGACCAGGCCGCCTCCCTCGCCGATCTCGAGGCGCTCATTGCTGAGCGGTCCGACACGGACCTCGTGCTGCTCGATCTCGCCATGCCGGGTGTCCGCGGACTGTCGGGTCTGCTTCTCCTGCGCGCCCAGCATCCCGACATTCCCGTTGTCGTCGTCTCGGCCCATGACGATCCTGAGATCATCCGCAAGTGTATGGAGTTCGGCGCATCCGGATATGTGCCGAAGTCGCTCTCCGTCGACGAGATCCGCACGGCCGTTGAAACCGTCCTCGGCGGCGGCATCTGGGTGCCGTCGGACATCGAGCTTTCCCGCCCTGCCGATCCCGACGCGGACGACGTGGTGGCGCGCCTTTCAACCCTGACACCGCAGCAAGTCCGCGTCCTCATGATGCTCGGCCAGGGCCTGCTCAACAAGCAGATCGCCTTTCAGCTCGGCGTTTCGGAAGCGACGATCAAGGCCCACGTCTCGGCTATCCTCCAGAAGCTCGACGTCGACAGCCGCACGCAAGCCGTGATCGCCATCAATCGCATCGAGGGCGATTGGCGCAGCCACAAGGCTTAATGCGCTTATTCTGCGGCGACCCGCGTCTGTGTCGAGATGCGCGAGAGGATGGCGCGGAGCTGGGCGGCCTTCAATGGCTTACGCAGCAGGACGAGACCGAGCGCGCGCACCTCGCGCTGCACTTCCAGCGAGCGATCCGCGGTGATGATGACGCCCGGTACATCGCGGCCGAGTGCCCCCGCGATGGCCTTTACCGCCTCGACGCCGGTCTCAGCGTGGAGATGATAGTCGGCGAGGATCACACTCGGCGGCAGATCCATCTCCGCGAGCCGCGCCAGTGCCTCGTTGGTGCTCGCCGCCATCACAGACCGGCAGCCCCAGCCATCGAGCAGCGTGCGCATGCCGTCGAGAACATCACTCTCATTGTCGATGCAGAGGACTCGCAGATTACGGATATCGCCGACGGCGAGCGGCATGTCCGCGGCGCGGCGGCGGACCGCGACGCCGTATGCACGAGGCAGGCTGACTGAGAAGAGCGATCCTTTCCCCGGCGTCGAGCGAAGTCTTATGGGAGCTTCGAGCACGCGCCCCATGCGCTCGACGATAGATAACCCGAGACCGAGCCCGCGCTCCGTGGCCGCCGTCTCCGCAAGACGATGAAACTCCTTGAATACGAGCGCCTGCTGGGCGGGTTCGATGCCAGGCCCCGTATCGCAGACCTGGATTTCGACGCGGTTCCCGCGCGGCCGCACGCCGAACAACACCCTGCCGCGGGGCGTATACTTGATCGCATTGGAAAGCAGGTTCTGCAGCACGCGCCGCAGGAGCCGCGGATCCGAATGCACGAGCGCGCGGGACGGAACGACGCGGAGCTCCAATCCCTTTGCGCGTGCCACGGGCTCGAAGGCGAGCGCGAGTTGCGACATGAGCTCGCCAAGCGCGACCGAGCGCATTTCCGGCTCGAGCTTGCCGGCATCGAGCCGCGAGATATCAAGCAAGGCACCGAGGATTTCCTCGACGGCATCGAGTGAGGTGTCGACATTGTGCGCCAGGCGCTGGTCTTCCTCCGGCAACGTTCGCTCGATGAGGCTCGACGCATAGAGGCGGGCGGCGTTGAGCGGCTGCAGGAGATCGTGGCTGGCGGCTGCGAGGAAGCGTGCCTTGGTGAGATTGGCCTCGCTCAGGGCTTCGTTCACTCTGACGAGCTCGGCCGTGCGCTCCGCGACCCGCCGCTCCAGCGTCTCGTTCGCCCGGGCGAGCGCTTCGGAGGCCGCGACTTGATCCGTTATGTCGAGATAGGTCGTGACGATGCCGCCCTGCGGCATGGACGAAGTTCGGATCTCGATGATGCGCCTCATGGGGGCGAGATGATCGAGGAAGGTCTCGCGCGTCACGGCGAGCCGCGTGAAGCGGTCCTTGACATGGTCCTCCGGCGCTCCCGGCCCGAAGTCGCCGCGCGACGCGCGTGCCCTCAGTATGCGCTCGAGCGGCACGCCCACCGCGACAAGGTCCTCCGGCAGATTGAGCAGCTCGCGATATTGCCGGTTCCAGCAGATGAGCCGCATGTCGCGGTCGAAGACACCGAGACCATGGCGGACCTGGTCGAGCGCGGACTGCAGCAGGTCGCGGTTGTATTGCAATGCCTCGGAGGCATCATCGAGGAGCCGCAGCGCGGACTGTCCCGAGACGTTGCCGCGCCTCAGCAGCAGCGACAGCACGAGCCGAGCCGAGGCGGCGCCGATCGCGCTCGTCAGCAGGTGCTCCGTGAATCGCAGGACGTTGATGTCGGCTTCCGCCTGCGGGACCAGGGGTGTCGCGCGCGAGGCCTCGTACTCGGCGAAGGAGCGCTCGGCGCGCTCGCTTCCAAGATAGCGCACGACCGTGTGCTTGAGATCGCCGACCGTGACGGCGGTGCGCCACAGGCGGAACGAAGGGTTCGGCTCGGCGAGCGGAGGATCGGCGGCGCCGAAGATCTGCGCCTGCATGCGTTCGATCGGCTCGGGCGCGCGCAGGAGCGAGACGAACACATAAGCCGTGACGTTGGCGATGAGGCTCCAGAGCACGCCATGCGTGAGCGGCTCGAACTGAAGATAAAAGAGAGCCTGCGGACGCAGGAAGCCCAAACCATAAGGTCCGTCCGCGACGAGGCTCATGGGGAGCCAGCCGGCCCGCGCCACCCAGGGCAGCAGCAGCGTATAGGCCCAGATGGCAAAGCCTAAGAGAATGCCCGCAATGGCGCCGCGCGCCGTCCCACGGCGCCAGATGAGGCCCATGAAGAAGGCCGGCGCGAGCTGAGCGATTGCCGCGAAGGCAATGAGGCCGATCGCAGCCAGCGCCTGCACCTGGCCCAGCGCCCGATGCACCATGTAGCCGAGCAGGATCACGGCGAAGATCGAGACACGCCGGATCAGGAGCAGGTCGCGGCTCATGTCCACGTCCGCCGCCATGGCATCGTACCGTCGCCGCAGCAGCCACGGCACGATGAGACCGTTGCAGACCATGATGGCGAGCGCGACGGACTCGACGATCACCATGGCGGTCGCCGCTGAAAGTCCGCCGATGAAGGCGATCATGGCGAGCGAGTCGGCACCGGCCCACATGGGCAGCGCCAGCACGAACATGTCCGGTGCGACGCTGAAGTGCGGCAGGAACAGCAGCCCTGCGATCGCGATCGGCACCACGAATATATTGATGAGCACGAGGTACGTCGGGAACAGCCATGAGGCACGACGGATCTCGGATTCCGCGTTGTTCTCGACGACCGTGACATGGAACTGGCGTGGCAGCAGAATGATACACACGAAGCTCAGCATTGTTACCGTTACCCAGGTGCTACCGCTCGGCCCCTTCGCGAAGATGTTCGCAACCTCGCTGTTGGCGCGTACATGGCTGAGGAAGCCAGACGCCCCGCCGAACATCACGAAAATCACGAAGGCACCGACGGCAAGGAAGGCCGTGAGCTTGACGAGCGACTCCGCGGCGATAGCCAGCATGAGTCCGTCCTGATGCTCAGTGGCATCGATGTGGCGGGTGCCGAAGAGCACGGCGAAGACGGCGAGCGCGAGCGCGATGACGAGAGCCGTATCGAGGCCGAATACCGCGAGATCCTTGAACGGGGTTGGTCCGAGCAAAGTCTCGATGGAGATCGACGCGGCCTTGAGCTGGAGCGCGATGTAGGGAAGCGCGCCGAGCACCGAGACGACCGTTGCGATCGCAGCGACGGCCTGGCTCTTGCCGTAGCGCGCGGCAATGAAGTCGGCGACCGAGGTCAGGTTCTGGCTTTTCGCGATCCGCACGATGCGCAGGATCAACGGCACGCCAAACACGAACATCAGGATCGGTCCGAGATAGACCGGGATAAAGTCGTAGCCGCTCGAGGCGGCGAGGCCGACACTGCCGAAGAATGTCCAGGACGTGCAGTAGACCGCGAGCGACAGGGCGTAAGTGATTGGCCGTCCGCTACCGCCCTTGCGCGAGCGGATGACGCGGTCGCCGAACCATGCCACGGCAAAGAGCAGGCCGACATAGCCAAGCGCCAGGGTCAGGACCTGCCAGGCTTCGATCATGCCTCAAGCCGCGGTGCGCCCCTCAGGGCTGACGTTTCCCTGCCACCTCCATTTGCGGGGCGACGCGTGCCAGCGACCGTTCTGATGCTCTCGCTGTGTACGTGCGCCATCTTGCTTTGCGCCGCGGGTGGGCGCAACAGGCCGTTCGCCAAAGCGGTTTATGTGCCGGGTTCAGCGCCGGGACCCGATCTGGCCAAGGCTATTCCGTACGCGCCTCTTTACCGCGATGGATGGCAGCCCCTATCGTGCGAGGCGTGATTCGCGCTCGGCGGATGAAATAGTTATGCCGTCGAGCGCGATGAAACGGTGCCGGATGACTGGCATACGGACAGTCGCGGCAGCTTGGGCCAACGTGGAGGACCCACCTATGAAGAAACTGCTCGATGAATTCCGGGAATTCGCCCTCAAGGGCAACGTCCTCGACATGGCTATTGGTATCATCATCGGTGGCGCCTTCGGCACTATCGTGTCGTCGCTGGTCAAAGACGTCATCATGCCGCCGATCGGCATGGTCTTGGGCGGCGTCGACTTCTCCGACATCAAGATTCCGCTGCGCGCTGCCGAGGCCGGTCGCGAAGCCGTGACCATGAATATCGGCGTCTTCCTTAACAACGTGATCAGCTTCGTGATCATCGCCTGGGCGGTCTTCATGCTGGTCAAGGGCGTCAACATGCTCCGCCAGCGCTTCGAGAAGGAACAGGCTGCCGCGCCGCCACCTCCCCCGCCGCCCTCCGAGCAGTACCTCAAGGAAATCCGCGACGCGCTCGTCAAGAAGTAGGCGCGTTCTCAGGGGCTCGGCAGCCGCTGAGCCCCTTTAGGATGCTAGTGTCCCGATTCCGAAGTTCGCGCAGCCTTCGGTGCTGGCATCTCACACTAGCGCCGCTGCGACGTGGCTGATGGCCTGCTCCAATCGCGCCTCGCGCTTGACCTGCCGCGGCACGCTCGCGAATACGTCTTCGCCCTTGAGCCAGCGCGCCTCCGCGTCCGGCAGTGCGAGAGCAGCGTCCAGCGCGGCAGCGAGCTCCAGAGCGTCCGTCGCATAACCCATCGCCCGCATCGCGCCGAGCAGCGTTATGTGCGCGTTGCTCGCGTGCTGGAGATGCACGCCCGAGATGGGAATCTGCGCATTGAGATTGCGCCCCTCGAATTCGTCGATGCAGACGGCAACGTCGAGCGACGTCGCCTGCCGGCAGACGAGCGGGCGAAATCGATAGACCGAGCAGCCACCGTCGACGAGCAGCGGACAGGCGAGCTTGCCGCCAATCCGCGCCTCCGGGCTGACGCCAATTTGCGCGCGCCCGCGCTCTCGAACGACATCGGGTGTCATGCCTGCCGCATGGCCGGCGCGCACCGCCGCAGCGAGACGGAAAACCTCCGGCGGCGTGATCGCGACGAACGTATGGCAGCAGTAGCTACACCCCCGCGTGCAGGCGATCTTCTGCTGCGTGGACGGCCGCGCTGCGAGCGAGGTCTCTCCCAGTGTCTGCGCGAGCTCCGCCGCCTCGCTCGCGCGCCGATCGTTGCCGGCCTCATCGAGCTTGGCCTTCACGACCTGCGCGATGGCCACGATCTCGGAGGTTCTGGGTTGCAGAGGCAGGCCGTGGCCGAGCAGATGGCGACCGACCTTGATCCGCTCCCGCGCCTCGCGACGACGCTGCTGTCTCGTGACCTCGCTCATGCGCCCTCCGGTCTTGGCCGGATACCAGCCTATCCGCTTCGCGCCTGTGGCGCGACGGGGGCGCATGCCTCTGGCATGCCTTCGGCTTGACCCCGCACCTCCGAATCCATGTGGCGCGCCTTTGGCGCGACGAGGGACACCCTCCCGGACCCACCCGTCTTCTATGACAATTTCGCTCGCGGCACGCTCCAAATCCACAAAAGGCGGGGGTTCGGGGGGGCCCCCGATCGGGTTACAGGGCCTGAGGCCCTGTTCGCGCCGAAGGCGCGAGCGTCTCGGCCAGTCAAGAACAGCTTCCGCCACCCAGCGCGCAGAATTTCGCACAGTGCGGGTGGCAGAGCTTGACGTGGCCCCTCTCGAACATGCCCCCGTCGGCGCGCGCCGCCTCGCTGAGTGTTGCGCCCATCTCGAATGCGCGCTCGTAGGGCAGCAGCGTACAAGGCACGACGGCCGGCCGTTCCTCGCCCTTGCGTTTGACGATCATCCGGCTTTTGGCGCACATCAGATCACTCGGGCTCTTGCCGAGGATCTGCCAGCATCCGACGCTGATCTCGGGAACCTCCTGGCTGCCGTCCATCTCAGGGAGCAGCACCAGCGCAAGCGGATCCTCAGGGTCGATGTGCCAGCCGCGCTCGGCGATTAGCCTCGTATAGCCCGCGCGTGCGTCGCCCTCGGCCTCGTTCCAGCAACTACGGCCGGCGATGGCGGTCTTGAAGCCTTCCCTGGACAGCCAGTCGATGGCTTCGAGCGACTTGGCGAAAGTGCGTGGTCCGCGCTCGGCTTCGTGGAGCTGACGTGTGTAATGATCGAGGCTGATGCGCATCGTGAGGCGGTCGCCGTAGGCTGATCGGAGACCAAGGAGCCCCTTCTTCAGGCGCGGGCGCAGCATGGGCTGGAGGCCGTTCGTCAGCACGAGCACCTGAAAGCCTCGGGCGAGCGCCGCGTCGAGCATCGCGATGATGTCGGGGTTCATGAAGGGCTCGCCGCCCGTGAACCCGATCTCGACGGTGCCGAGGTCCTCCTCCGCGATCTCGTCGAGGAAGCCGCGCACCTCGTCGGCGGTCAGATAGACGAGGCGGTCGTTCGTCGGACTGGATTCGATGTAGCAGTTTCGGCAGGTGATGTTGCAGAGCGTGCCAGTATTGAACCAGAGCGTGCGCAGAGTATCGAGCCCGACACTGGCGCGCCGATCCCCACCTACCGTCCAGTCCGGATCTCTGAATTTGCCGCGCTGGGCCTCAGGTTTGTCGGCAGTTTCTTCAGCATTGGCCAGCGCCACTCGTAGTCTCCTCGCAGGGTCCGTACATAGCGAACGCTAACATGGTGCGCGGCTCATCCAACTCACATTGACTTTATTGACCGCACGTCCCCCCGGGCGATGACGCGTCACCCTTATTTTGCTTATTTGGAATGCTTATGGTCTACGTCTGCGCCGTCCCACGCAAGCTGGGCGCGCTGTGCTGATCGCCGTTCTTCGGCTTCGCAGAGGGTACTGGCCCCCCGCGTTGACAGGCAGCAGCGGCCAAGCGTAGGACCGGCCACTTCAATTCACGATCAGAGATACGGCTCAGACATGCTCGATAAGACCTATTCGCCCGCCGAGATCGAGGCGCGCGTCCATACGGATTGGGAGGTCGGGGAGGCCTTCAAGGCCGGCCGCGAGGACCGCACCGGGGCCGAGACCTATTGCATTGTCATTCCGCCGCCGAATGTGACGGGTTCGCTCCACATCGGGCACGCACTCAACAACACGCTGCAGGACATTCTCTGCCGCTATCAGCGCATGTTGGGGAAGGACGTGCTCTGGCAGCCGGGCACGGATCACGCCGGCATCGCGACGCAGCTTGTCGTCTCGCGACAGCTCGCCGAGAAGCAGATCCAGTACAAGGACCTCGGACGCGAGACCTTCATCGAGAAAGTTTGGGAGTGGAAGGCGGAGTCCGGCGGCACCATCCTCAATCAGTTGAAGCGTCTCGGCGCCTCCTGTGACTGGAGCCGCGAGCGTTTCACCATGGACGAGGGCCTTTCCAAGGCCGTTCTCAAGGTGTTCGTCGACCTGCACAAGCAGGGGCTCATCTACCGGGATAAACGGCTCGTGAACTGGGATCCGGCCTTCCAGTCGGCGATCTCGGATCTCGAAGTCGAGCAGCGCGAGCACACAGGCTCTTTCAAGTGGTCGCCGGACCTCAAGGACAAGGACGGCAATCCCGTCGCGTTCGATGCTGCAGCGCTGGCCAAGGTCCTGGCGCGCGATCCGAGCGGGCACATGTATTACATCCGCTATGCGATCAAGGACGCGCCGGGTGAGTTCGTCACCGTCGGCACGACGCGCCCCGAGACCATGCTCGGCGATACCGGTGTTGCCATCCATCCCGACAACGAGAAGCTCAAGCACCTCATTGGCAAGAAGGCCGTGCTGCCGCTCGTCGGGCGCGAGATCCCGATCGTCGGCGATACCTATGCCGATCCCGAGAAGGGCACAGGCGCAGTCAAGATCACGCCGGCGCACGACTTCAACGACTGGGATGTCGGCAAGCGCACCGGTCTTGAAGTCATCAACATTCTGGATGCGACGGCGAAGATCAACGAGAACGCGCCGGAAGCCTATCGCGGACTCGACCGATTCGAGGCGCGCGCTAGGGTTGTCGCGGATCTCGTTGCGCTTGGCGTTCTCGAAAAAGTCGAGCCGCACACACACGCTGTCCCTCACGCCCAGCGCGGCGATGCGGTCGTGGAGCCGTGGCTAACGGACCAGTGGTACGTCGATGCGGCGACGCTCGCTAAGCCGGCCATGGATGCCGTCCGCACGGGCAAGACGACATTCGTTCCCGAGAAGTATGCGGCCGATTACTTCCGCTGGCTCGAGAACATCCAGCCATGGTGCGTCTCGCGCCAGCTTTGGTGGGGACATCAGGTCCCAGCATGGTATGGCCCGGACGGCAAGCACTTCGTCGCGCATGACGAAGTCGAAGCGGCGGAGCAGGCAAAGAAACATTACGGCGAGGCAGTCGCGCTCAAGCGCGATCCGGACGTGCTCGACACGTGGTTTTCCTCAGCGCTGTGGCCCTTTTCCACACTCGGCTGGCCGGAGGAGACGAAGGAGCTCTCGCGCTTCTATCCGACGAGCACGCTCGTCACCGGCTTCGACATCATCTTCTTCTGGGTTGCCCGCATGATGATGATGGGCACGCACTTCATGAAGGAGGTGCCTTTCCGCGACGTCTTCATTCACGGCCTCGTCCGCGACGAGAAGGGCCGCAAGATGTCGAAGACGCTCGGCAACGTCATGGACCCGCTCGAGCTGATCGAGAAGTACGGCGCCGACGCGCTGCGCTTCACGCTCGCTGCCATGACGACCCAGGGCCGTGACGTCAAGCTCACGACGGCACGCGTCGAGGGTTACCGCAATTTCGCAACTAAGCTCTGGAATGCCGCGCGCTTCCTCGAGATGAACGAGTGCCGCCGCGTCGAGGGCTTCGATCCCAAAGCAATCCAGCACCGGCTCAACCGCTGGATTGCTGGCGAAACCGAGCGTGCTGTCGGCGAGGTCGAGAGCGCCATAAAAACGTACAAGTTCAACGAGGCAGCCGGCGCCGCCTACCAGTTCGTCTGGGGCATTTACTGCGACTGGTACCTGGAGCTGGCGAAGCCGCTCCTCGCCGGGAGCGATCCCGAGGCCAATGTCGAGACGCAGGCAACTGCGGCTTGGGTCCTCGATCAGATCCTGCCGCTGCTGCACCCCTTCATGCCTTTCATAACGGAAGAGCTGTGGGCGAATACCGCAGAAGGCGGCCCACCGCGGAAATCGCTGCTCGCGCTCGCGCCATGGCCGCGCCTGCTCGGCCTCTCCGATTCTGAGGCTGATGCCGAGATCAATTGGGTTGTTGCGCTCGTCTCCGAGGTCCGCTCAGTACGCGCGGAAATGAACGTGCCCGCCGGCGCCAAGGTGCCGCTGGTTCTGGTAAATGCCAGCGCCGAGACTCGCCTGCGCGCCGAGCGCCACGACGAGACGCTGAAGCGCCTTGCACGGCTCGATGCCATCACTTTCGAGGCGTCGGCACCCAAGGGCGCGGCCCAGATCGTCGTTGGCGATACGACCGCGGCAATCCCGCTCGCCGGCGTCATCGACATGAGCGCGGAAGCCAAGCGGCTCGCCAAGGAGATCGACAAGACCGTCGTCGAGATCAAGAAGGTCACCGACCGGCTCGGCAATCCGCAGTTCATGGCCAAGGCCCCCGAGGATGTCATCGACGAGCTGCGCGAGCGTCAGTCCGATTTCGAAGCGCGGCAGGACAAGCTCAAGGCAGCATTGGCGCGCGTCGAGGCGGCCGCCTGAACACGGCACGGTTGGAGACAGACCATGTACGTACCGGAACATTTCAAGCTGGGTGATGTCGGCGAGCAGCACGCGCTCATGCGCGCCTATCCGTTCGCCGCGCTGATTACGACCAGCGAGGCCGGCTTCGAGGTCACGCATCTGCCGACCGTACTCAAATCCGAGGGCGCTCTCGGCGTCGTCGAGTGCCATGTCTCACGCGCCAATCCGCACTGGAAGGAAATAGCCAAGAGCGGTCGCGGGCTCCTCATCTACACAGGCCCCGAAGCGTACATCACGCCGGCCTGGTATCCCTCCAAGCACGCGCACGGCAAGGTCGTGCCGACGTGGAACTATGCCGTCGTGCACGCCCATGGCTCGGCCGCGATCGTCGACGATCGCGATTGGCTCGTGCACCACGTGAGCGAGCTGACCGATCAGCAGGAGGCCGGTGCCGCAGTGCCCTGGGCGACGAGCGACGCGCCGGGCAATTTCGTCGAGATGCTCTCGCGCGGCATTGTCGGCATGCGCTTCACGATCGACAGGATCGAAGGCAAAGCGAAGATGAGCCAGAACCGCGAGCTGCCGGATCGCGCGGGCGTGGTTGCCGGCCTCAAGGGCCGCGCCACCGAGGCGGATACCAAGGTCGCCGAACTTGTTGCGGCGAAGGCCGAGAGCGCCCCGAAGACCTGAGCCGATTTATCGAGCGACAGGCTTTTTCATGTGGACCAGAAACGTGTCCTTGAAGGGCTCTTCGAGATAGATCTCGTAGCCCATGCGCTCATAGAGCGCGATGTTCACGGTAAAGAACTTGTTGGTGTAGAGCCTGATCTCGTCGTAGCCGAGTGATGCTGCAATAGTCTCACCTTGGGCGAGCAGGCGTCGGCCGAAGCCGCGTCCTTGATAGGCAGGCTCCACGGCGACGTTGTAGATCTCCAGGTAGTCCGGCTTCTTGATCGTGTGCACGATGCCCGCCAGCGTGCCGTCGGCGTACAGCATGTCGACCCGATCCTGGCGGAGGGCCTGATCATAGTCATGGTACATGGGCATCGGCTCGCGCCCGAGCATAGGCACCCATTTGGCATAGGCCGCGCGCGTCAAAGCCAGGATTGCGGGGGCATCCGCGCCTTCAGCCTGCCGTAAGACAACCGCGCCGCTCATGGGTGCCTCCTCTCCTGGCCTGAACCAAGTCTAGCCCGTCCGCGCGCCTTTGCGCCATGACAAGGCTCCTTGGAACGGCTAAAAGCCCGCGCCATGAGCCAAACCAGCACCCGTCGGACCGCCAAGAAGACCTCCAAGCCGCTCCCCAAGGCAGCGGCCGGTCCCCGCCTGCGCAAGATCAAGGCGCCTCCCAAGGTCGGCTTCGTCTCGCTCGGCTGTCCGAAGGCCCTCGTCGATTCCGAGCGCATCATCACGCGGCTGCGCGCCGAGGGCTACCAGATCGCCCCCAACTACGACGGCGCCGACGTCGTGGTCGTGAATACCTGCGGCTTCCTCGATTCCGCCAAGCAGGAGAGCCTCGACGCCATCGGCGAAGCCATGGCCGAGAACGGTCGCGTCATTGTCACGGGCTGCTTCGGCGTCGAGAAGGATACGATCCGCCAGGCCCATCCCGGCGTGCTCGCGATCACCGGCCCGCACCAGTACGAAGCCGTCATGGAGGCGGTCCACGAGGCCGTGCCACCCCTGCACGACCCGTACCTCGATCTCGTGCCGCCGGAAGGGCTGCGCCTGACGCCGCGGCACTACGCCTATCTGAAAATCTCCGAGGGTTGTAACAACCGCTGCACGTTCTGCATCATTCCTTCGCTGCGCGGTGATCTCGTCAGTCGGCCGGCAAACCACGTCATGACTGAGGCCGAGCGCCTCGTGAAAGCCGGCGTGAAGGAACTGCTCGTGATCAGCCAGGATACGAGCGCCTACGGCCTCGATCTCAAGTACGCGACGAGCCCCTGGAAAGGTGCGCCGCTCGCCGCCCGCTTCCTCGATCTGACGAAGGCGCTGGGCGAGCTCGGAGCGTGGGTGCGCCTGCACTACGTCTATCCCTACCCGCACGTCGATCAGGTCATCCCGCTCATGGCCGAGGGGAAGATCCTTCCCTATCTCGACATTCCCTTCCAGCACGCGAGCCCGAATGTCCTGAAGGCGATGCGGCGGCCGGCGGCCATAGCGAAGACGCTCGATCGCCTGAAGTCCTGGCGCGGCGTCTGTCCTGATCTCGCGATCCGCTCGACCTTCATCGTCGGTTTCCCCGGTGAGACCGAGGAGGACTTCCAGTATCTCCTCGACTGGCTCGGCGAAGCGCGCCTCGACCGCGTCGGCTGCTTCAAGTACGAGCCCGTCGCCGGAGCCGTCGCGAATGCCCTGGAGGGCGCGGTACCGGAAGAGATCAAGGAAGAGCGCTGGCATCGTCTGATGCAATCTCAGCAGAAGATCTCCGAGGAGATCATGGCCGCGCGCGTCGGGCGCACCGTGCAAGTGCTGATCGACGAGGTCGACGAGGACGGTGCTGTCGGGCGCTCCGTCTGGGATGCACCGGAGATCGATGGCTCGGTCTTTCTGAACGGTGCCGACGGCCTCAAGTCCGGAGACCTGCTGCCCGCCAAAATCATTGCGGCGGATGCCTATGATCTGTGGGCGGAAACGATCACGGGATCGTGATAATTGTTACAAGCTCACTCTGCGACGGAAGTGACATTCCCCTTGCGTTTGAAGGCCATGACCGCGCTACGCCGGCTCCTTTCAGACGGTTAGGTGAGGTTCAGCTTGGAGCCATCATTCTGACGCAAGACGTCGGGATGTTGGGGGCTGAGGTGGAATCAGCGCACTAAAAATGCGGACGTCCCCGCCACGCTCGTCGGCGGATCATTCTCAGGGGAAGACTCATGAAGAAGACATTTATGGCGGCCGCCTTCGCGCTGGCCGCGGCGGGCTTCGCTCTCCCGACATCGGCGAGCGCGGCTCCCGTTACGGCAACGCAGATCGGCTCGGGCCTTTCAGAGGCCAACTCGATGACCGTCGATGTTCGCGACCGCGGCTACCGGCGCGGCGGTCGCGGATGGCACCGCGGCTATCATGCCGGTTATCGCCACCGCCATCGTCGGCATTACGGCACGATCGTTGGCGGCATAGCCCTCGGTGCGCTGCTCGCCGGTTCGGCCTACGCATATTCGAGGCCTCCGGCGCCCGGCCTTTGCTGGTATTGGGCAGATCCCTATGAGCGCCATGGCTACTGGGACTACTGCTGATCTTCAGGGGTAATCGCTTTACGGACAGGTGCTGCGCTCCGCGCGGCACCTGTTTTTCTTTGTGCGATCCACGGCGAATCATGCAACTTGTAGTTGTTTCACCTGGAGCAACACCCCATGAAGATGGCAGTAGTCGCGGTCCTGCTCGCGATGATCGCGATGGCATATCCGACGCCACCGCAGGCAGCCTCGCTGTCGGGTGTGCAAAAAGAGATCAACAGCGCTAATATCTCGATCACACAGCGCGTTCGCAGCAAGAACGGTTCGGTCGCCCGCAGCACGGGCCAGCTCCGCACGTTCCGGCCAAGCCAGGTTGATCGCATCAGACCCACATTCGGGCAAAGCAGAGTGCGTCCCGACTACCTTCTCGCTTATCGAAGCACCACTAGGCTGCTCAATCTCGAGCGTAAGCCTCACGATCAATCCGCGTATCGCAAACGGCCGCGCCAACCGCATCGCGTTCATCTTGCCGAAGGCGTAACGCCTGAGACGCCGCCGCCAGCGACGTCCGAGGGCGAAAGGCGGGACGACAGCCCGATATCACCTGACTTTTGCCGCTACTGGGGCGATCGAGGCGAGGTTGCCCCGCAGTGGAATCTCTGCTGGTAGCGAGCAGCGTTTCTCACTTCGCGAGACTGCGCCCCATGAACAGGAGTGCCGAACCCTTCCAATCCAGCTCCCGCAGCGGTTCAAACCTGCAGCGACGATAGAAGCCGACGTTACGCGCATCGGCGCCCGTCACGATGTGCACGCCCAGCGCGCCGTGCCGCGCTGCATGATCGGCGAAGTGCTCCACGAGCCGGGCGCCGATGCCCTGGCTGCGCCAGGCTGCATCCAGATTGATGTGGAGGTGCGCAGGGTACCGCGCCGTCAGATCGGCGAGCTCAGCGAAGAATCCCATGTCCTCGAAACGCGGCGCCACGGCTGGATCGTCGAGACTGCCGATCAGGTAGCCGGCGACACTGCCGTCATCCCCGCGCGCGATGAATGCGTGCTGCCGGTCATGCAACAGATAGCGCCCAAGCCACTGCTCTCGGAACGCGCTCCGCTCGGCATCATCGGCAAACGTTTGCCGCCGGCTCGACGCGAAAAAGATCCGCTCGACGCCGGCGAGCGCTTCCGGAGTTGCATCATCACCGAGCTGCTCGATCCTTACCATGATCCCTCGGAGAGTTCGTCCAACCAGCAGCGGCGCAGCTTTGCACGCGGACGGGCTTCTCGCCACCCGGACGGCATGGTGCTATGCCACCCGCAGAACTCCTTGGCAAAGTGAGCGAGTACGTGGCGCGGCTCTCGGCAAGCATCATCGGCGGCGGCATCTTCGGGCTCTGGCAGGCTTACGAGCTGGCCCGGCGCGGGCATGACGTGACGCTGTACGAGGCCATGAGCGAGGCCGAAACGGGTGGCGCGAGCCGTGTCGCGGGCGCCATGCTCGCCCCCTACTGTGAGGCCGAGGGCGCCGAGCCGATCGTCCAAGAGCTGGGCGTGCGAGGACTTGCTCTATGGCGCGCGGCCGTCCCGCAGATCACCATGAACGGCAGCCTTGTCGTCGCCGCGCCTCGCGACCAAGGCGAACTCGCCCGCTTCGCGCGCATGACCGAGGGCCACCGCACAATCGATGCGGCAACCGTCGATACGCTCGAGCCGGATCTCGCCGGACGCTTCGGCCGCGCACTCTGGTATCCCGACGAGGGCCACATGGAGCCGCGTCAGGTCCTCACTTTCCTTGTGGGAGAGATCCGCCGTCTCGGCGGCACATTGCGCTTTGGCGCGGCTTTACCAGCGCCTGTCTGGCGTGCCTCGAGCGATGGTGGCGTCGTTATCGACTGCCGCGGTCTCGGCGCCCGCGAGGATCTCCCGGAGTTGCGTGGCGTACGCGGCGAGATGGCCGTGCTGCGCAGCCGCGAGGTCCGGCTCTCGCGCCCGGTGCGCCTCCTTCATCCGCGCTTCGGGCTCTACGTCGTACCTTGGAGCGGCGACCGCTACATGGTCGGTGCTACGGTCATCGAGCGTGATGATGCCGGCCCGGTGACGGTGCGCTCTGCGCTTGATTTACTCGGCACCGCGTACGCGCTGCATCCGGGATTTGGCGAGGCGGAGATCCTCGAGCTTTCGTCCGGCGTCCGCCCGGCTTTTCCGGACAACGTGCCCCGCATTGTCGCCAGGGGCCGACGTCTGCTGGTCAACGGGGCCTTCCGGCATGGCTATCTCTTCGCGCCGGTCATGGCCGAGATCGCCGCTGCCTACCTCGAGACCGGTGCCGCCCACGAGATCCTCATTGTCGAGTGAAACCCCGTCAGGCCCTCGCGCTGCGACTTACTTACCGCCATGGCGATGGACGCCGGAGCCGCACCATGTGGCTGATCGTGCCTATCCGAGAAACGGCAGCCTGACTAACAGCCAGAACCCGTTCATCATCAGCAGCATGCCGAGTACGCCGGCCGCGTAACTGCCATAGAGCAGCGTATTGGTACCCGCGATGATTGCGACCGATGCGAGGACGATCGCGATCTGTAAGAGCGCCTGCGAGAAATCGAAATATGGGTCCTTGCGCAGCGCCGCATCGCGCTCGCTCTCGAGCAACTTAGCGCGTGAGCTGAGCTCGTTGAGCCCCTCTTGCGTATCCGGCTCGCTGCGGTAGCGGTCCGCCGTCGCCCGCCACGCGCTGATCTTGCTCTTCACCGCCGCGCTTGCTTCCGCCGACAAGCCAGGCTGCGTGAGCAAGGTCAGCTCCAGCTCTTCGGCGGCGATGATATAGCTCGTCCGCCGGATGTTCTTGGCCTGGAAAAACGACCACAGGTTGGACGCGTCGATGTTGGCGCGGTTGGCATCCTTGGCTGCATTGTCGCCGCCGACCCCGCAGACGGCCAGAAGCACGGCAAGGATGCCGATCCAGACACCGATCCATTTGGTGCGCACATCGTCTCCGGCGACCGCGTCGCGAACATCGTCGATAGACATGAGATTCCTCCCCCAACCGTCAGCGCCGACGGCCCAGGTCCGAGGGGTATCCCATCAGTTTCCGGCCGTTGCGACCGAACCCTTATCCCAGGTCAATGCCGTCTTTGCGACGGCCGAACCGTCTTGATACCGGGGCGGCGATCCCCCATGCTGCCTCGAAAGCGGCCGGATCGAGGCTGCGTGCGACACTGTCCGGAGGAAATTGCCATGCCCTACACGCTCGAAGCGCTCGCGAACGATATCCGCTCGACGCTCAAATCGGGTCCCGTTTCGGAGACCGGTCCGAAGGTCGTCACGCTCGTCGAGAAGGCGCTTAAGGACAAAGATTTCATCCAGACCAACCTCGGCCGCCCGAACATGAAGACTCGTGAGGTCATCTACGAGGATCCGGAGACGGGCTTCTGCGTTTGCGCCCATACGTACGAAGGTGCCGCGACCTCGCCCGCGCACGACCACGGTCCAAGTTGGGCGATCTACGGGCAGGCGCTGGGCGTTACCGAGATGACCGACTGGAAGATCATCAGGAAGGGATCTGGTGAAGATCCCTCGCTTGTCGAGGCTGTCCGCACGTACAAGCTCGAGCCGGGCATGGCCAAGTTCTACGACGTCGGCGCCGTCCACTCACCGAAGCGCGACAGCGCGACGAAGCTCATCCGCGTCGAGGGCAAGAACCTCGATACCGTGAAGCGCTCGAACATCAAGGTCGCATAGCGGCCGCCACCGTCCGACCAACACAGCAACTTCCCGGCGCGAACTCGTCGAACTGCGTTGTCCCCGAGACTTGCTCGCTGCGCAGAACGCCGTTAATACGAAAGTTCCATTCGCGCCTTGGGGAGGAAGCGATGCGTGAGAAAGGAGCTGCGGCCCAGCAATGGGAGGCGGTCAGACGCAGCACCGTGCAGGATCACGCAAGTGACGCTGCTGCCGGAGATGGCGCAACATGCGCCTGATCTCGTTCGGCATGATCCTCTTTCTCTTCTGGCTGAGCCTCTCCGGCTACTTCAAAGCCTTCCTGCTTACGGGTGGCCTCCTCTGCACGCTCTTCGTGCTCTACGTATCGCGCCGCATGAAGCTCCTCGACAGCGAGGGCTATCCCGCGCATCTCCTCGCGGCAGCTTCGACGTACTGGCCCTGGCTGCTGTGGGAGATCATTAAGGCCGGCTGGAGCGTGACCAAGGCCATCCTCAAGCCCGGTCGGTCCATTTCCCCTGTCATGACGCGCGTGGTCGCAGGCCAGCACACTTCGGCCGGCATCGCTACATACGCGAACTCGATCACGCTCACGCCCGGCACCATCACGACCGGCGTGAAGGGCAACATCCTCACCGTACACGCGCTGGAGCGCAGCGGCGCACTCGACCTTGAGGACGGCGGCATGGACGCTCGCGTGTCTCGCTTCGAGAGGGGAGGCTGATGTTTGCTGCCGCCATGATTGCGGTGATCGCCGCGCTCGTTCTCGTCGTCATTCGGGTGGTCAAAGGACCGACCATCTTCGATCGTGTGCTTGCGGGAAACTCGGTCGGCACGCTCGCGATCATTCTCGTCGCCGTGCTCGGCTTCCTGAATGGCCGTCCCGAATTCCTCGATATTGCCCTAACCTATGGCGTGTTGAACCTCATCAGTACGCTCGCCATCCTGAAATTTTTCCGCCACGGCGATCTCGCCCACGACGCTCAGGAGGACGACGCGTGATCCTCCTCGACGTCGCAAGCTGGGCACTGATCCTCGCCGGATCGGCTTTCATCATCGTGGGGGCGCTGGGCATTCTGCGCTTCCCCGATGTCTACACGCGGATGCACGCGGCCAGCGTCATAGATACCCTCGGTGCGGGCTTTCTCTTCGCCGGTCTCATGCTCCAGGCCGGCTTCACGCAAGTGACGCTCAAGCTGCTCTTCATTTTGCTGCTCTTCTTCTTCACGGGTCCGGTCATCACGCACGCACTCGCCCAGGCCGCCCTCCATGCTGGATTGAAGCCTGAGATCGACGAGGACCGGCGTGACAGGCTGAGGGACGGGTCGCTGCCGGATGCAGGGAGGCAGCCATAGAAGGCTTCATCAACACCATCCTGCTCACACTGCTGGTGATCGTCACGATCGCCATCGTGCGCATGCGGAACCTGTTCGGCGTGATCGCCCTCTCGGGCGTCTACAGCTTCCTCATGGCCAGCGTTCTGATGGTCTACGATGCCGTCGACGTCGCCATGACGGAAGCCGCCGTCGGTGCCGGCGTGTCGACAGTGTTGCTGCTCGCCGCGCTGCATCTGACCAAGTCGCTGGAGTATCCGATGCCGCGCCCGGCAGCGGTCCCGTTGATTGTTGCCGTCGGCGTGGGCCTCGCGCTGATCTGGGCAACGTACGATCTTCCGGCCTTCGGCATCGCCGATGCGCCCATACACAAGCACGTTGCTCCGCACTACCTGCAAAACGCCATCAAGGAGACCCAAGTCGCCAACGTTGTTTCGGCCGTACTCGCCGACTACCGCAGTTTCGACACGTTCGGCGAGGTGATCGTGGTCTTCACTGCCGGCATCGGCGTCATGCTGCTGCTCAAGGGCCGTAGAACACGACGCGACGGCAGCCAGGGAGAGACGCCATGAGGCTCGACGTAGTTCTACGCGTCGGCGTCAAGCTGATCATCCCCTTCATGCTGGTGTTCGGCCTCTACGTCCAGCTGCATGGCGACTATGGTCCCGGCGGCGGCTTCCAGGCCGGCGTCATCGTTGCCGGCGCCATAATCACCTATGCCCTCATCTTCGGCATCGAGGAAGCACAGCGCGTCGCTCCTCGAAAGCTGGTCGAGTTCCTGGTACCGCTCGGCGTGCTCATCTACGCTGGCACCGGCGTAATCGGGCTTCTCAGCGGCCAGAATTTTCTCGACTACTCGGTTCTGGCGGCTCACGCGCCGGCCGGCCGCGAGCGCGGCATTCTTCTCGTGGAGGCCGGTGTGCTCGTCACGGTCGCATCGACCATGATCGCTCTCTTCTATGCCTTTTCGGAGCGAGGGCGCTGATGGGGGGCTTCGAGAATTTCTTCGCCCACTACAATTACGTCGCCACGATCGTGCTGATGGTCGCAGGCCTCTACATCGTCATTGCCCGCGGCAACATGATCAAGAAGCTGATCGGGCTCATGCTGTTTCAGACGTCCGTCTATCTGCTCTACATCGCTCCCGGCAAGATCATCGGCGGCACGCCGCCCATTCTCGACGCCAATTTCACCATCTATTCGAATCCGTTGCCGCACGTGCTGATCCTGACGGCGATCGTCGTCGGCGTCGCGACGATCGCGCTCGGCCTCGCGATCGTCTCGCGCATTCACGAGGCGTACGGTACGATCGAGGAAGACGAAATCATCGCGCGGGATGATCAGGAATGAATGCCGTCACCGCGCAGTTGCCGGCGCTTCAGGTCGTCATTCCACTTCTTGGCGCGATCATTGCCGCCTTCTTGAGGCGTGGCACACTCGCATGGGCCTGGGCTGCACTCATCACAGCCCTGACGCCGGTTATCGCGTTCGCCCAACTGCACCAAGTGTGGACCAACGACACGATCTCCTACCGTATGGGCGGTTGGCCGCCGCCGATAGGTATCGAATACCGCGTCGATCTTCTGAATGCCTTCGTGCTATTACTGGTGAGCCTCGTCAGCACAATCATGATGCCCTATGCGCGCCGCAGCGTCGCGCACGAGATCGACGGCGACAAGCAGGCTTGGTTCTACTGCATGTACCTGCTCGGCCTCGCAGGGCTGCTCGGCATCACGATTACGGGCGATGCCTTCAACGCCTTCGTCTTCCTCGAGATCTCGTCGCTCTCGACATACGTCATGATCGCCATGGGACGCGATCGCCGCGCGCTCGTCGCCTCCTATCAGTATCTGATCATCGGGACCATCGGCGCGACCCTCTACGTGATCGGTGTCGGGCTTCTCTACCTCGTCACGGGCAGCCTCAATTTCGCGGACATCGGCACGCGCCTCGCGGAAGCATCGGCCGCCTACCCGCGCCCAGTGCTCGCCGGTCTCGCCTTTCTCTTCGTCGGCATCAGCCTCAAACTCGCGCTCTTCCCGCTGCACGTCTGGCTGCCGAACGCCTATGCCTACGCGCCCTCGTTTGCCACGGCCTTCCTCGCCGCGACGGCGACGAAGGTCGCCATCTACCTCCTGCTGCGCATCGTCTTCTCGGTCTATGGTGTCGCGATCGATCTCAACACGCTGCCAGTCTCGACCGTGCTGTACCCGCTCTCCATCGCGGCGATGTTCATCGCGTCAATCCTGGCCGTTTACGAGACAAACCTGAAGCGGATGCTTGCCTACTCGTCCGTCGCGCAGATCGGCTACATCACGCTCGGCATTGCGCTGATGAACCAAGCCGGCCTGACGGGCAGTGTCGTGCACCTCTTCAACCATGCGCTGATAAAGGGCGCATTGTTCCTCGCGCTCGGCGCCATCGTGTACCGGGCTGGGACCATCAAGCTCGACGATCTCGGCGGGATCGGGCGGACCATGCCGCTGACGTTCGCCGCGTTCGTTTTCGCAGGCATGAGCCTCATGGGTGTGCCGGGCACGGCCGGCTTCATCTCGAAATACTACCTCATTGTCGGGGCGCTCGATGCCGGCCTGTGGCCGATCGCCTTCCTGATTGTTGCAAGCTCGCTCATCGCACTCGTCTACATCGGGCGCGCCGTGGAGGTCGCCTACTTCCGCCCGATCGCATCTGCACCCGCAAATGCCAAGGACCCGCCGCTCATGATGCTGGTCCCAATTCTCGTGCTCACATTCGCCTCCATTTACTTCGGCATTGACACCGAGCTCTCGGCGGGCGTCGCGAGCCGAGTTGCAGAGACGCTACTCGGGGGGCTCAAGTGATGCTCGCCTTCGCGCCCGAAAGCCTCGTCATTGCCGCGCTGACGATCCCGCTGATCGGCGCACTTCTCATTCCGCTCTTTCACAGCGCGCCCAATGCCCGCGAGAGTGTTACGCTCGCCACCGCAGGTGCGCTGACCTTCACCGTGTGGAGCCTGCTGCCGCACGTGCTTGCCGGTGCCCGCCCTGCGGCCATCGACATTGCCGTCGTCCCAGGCCTCAACATCGCCTTTTCCGTCGAGCCGCTCGGAATGCTCTTCGCACTCATCGCGGCAACTCTCTGGCTCGTCACGTCGGTCTATGCCATCGGCTACATGCGCGGGAACGACGAGCCGCGCCAGACGAGCTTCTACGTCTGCTTTGCGGTCGCGCTGTGGGCGACCATGGGCATCGCCTTCGCGAAGAACCTCTTCACGCTTTTCATCTTCTACGAGATCCTGACGCTTTCGACTTACCCGCTGGTCGCGCATAAGGCGAATGGCGAGGCCATCCGCGCCGGCCGCATCTATCTGCTCATCCTGATCGGCACGTCGATGGTGCTTCTGCTGCCCGCGATCGCCTGGACATGGGTACTCGCCGGCACACTCGACTTCACATCCGGCGGCATTCTCAACGGCAAGACCACGCCCTTCGCGCTCTGTGCATTGCTCGCCCTCTTCGCCTTCGGCATTGGCAAAGCCGCGCTCATGCCACTGCACTTCTGGTTGCCTGCTGCCATGGTGGCGCCGACGCCGGTTAGCGCGCTGCTCCACGCCGTTGCGGTCGTGAAGGCCGGCGTTTTCACGATCCTCAAGGTCGTCGTCTACATCTTCGGCATCGAGACGCTCGCCTATGCGGGCTCCGGTACATGGCTCGTCTATGCCGCCGGTTTCACGGTGATCGCCGCATCGCTCGTCGCCCTCAGGCAGGACAATCTCAAGGCGCGGCTCGCCTACTCGACCGTCTCTCAGCTCTCCTACGTCATCCTCGCGGCAGCGATCCTCACGCCCATCTCGGCCGTCGGCGCGGCCATGCACATTGCTGCGCACGCCGTGAGCAAGATCACGCTCTTCTTCGCCGCGGGCGCCATCTACACCGCCGCACACAAGACCGAGATCAGTGAGCTTGCCGGCATTGGGCGGCGCATGCCCTGCACCATGGGCGCATTCGCGATCGGTGCCATCAGCATGATCGGTCTACCACCGACTGCCGGCTTCCTCGGCAAGTGGTTCATGCTCAGCGGCGCCATGCAGACCGGCCAATGGCTGCCCGTCGCCATCATCGTCGTGAGCACGCTGCTCAATGCCGCCTACTTCCTGCCGATCGTCTACACGGCCTTCTTCGAGCGCGAGCCGGCGGCGCATGCGGTCGGCGCCGAAGCCGCGCACGAACACGGCGAGGCGCCGCTGCCAATCGTCATCGCGCTCATATTCACAGCCGCGGCGACCATCGGTCTCTTCCTCTTCCCGGAGGTTCCTCACGCGCTCGCCAAGCTGATGGTCGGAGGCTGATGATGCGCGACACGCGAAGGACGTCCAAGGCTCCGCTGACGACTCTCACCGGCAAGGACATGCGCAAGGCCGCCCTCGTCATCCTCATCGTGCTGGTGCTGTTCGACCTCGTCGTGAAGCATCATGAAGTCTTCGGCATCGACGGCACGTTCGGCTTTGTCGCGTGGTTCGGCGCGCTCGCGTGCTTCTGCCTCATCCTGCTCGCCCTCGCGGTCGGCTCCCTGCTGCGCGCCCCGGAGAGCACCTATGACGACTAGTCTGCTCACCTCCCCGGCTTCAGCCCTTCTCGTCGGCGCGCTCGCTCTACTTTTCACACGCGGAATCGCGCACAAGATTATTCTGCTCGGCTTCCCGGTGCTCGCACTCATCCTCGTCTTTCACGCGCCGACCGGCAGCGTCACAGCGAACTATCTCGGCTATGCGCTTACGCCGATCCGCGCCGATGCGCTCGCCCTTCTCTTCGGAGCCGTCTTCGCGCTTGCGGCGTTCCTTGGCGCACTCTTCGCGCTCGACCGCTCGTCGACGCTCGAACTTTCATCCGCCTTGGTCTACGCGGCCGGCGCGCTCGGTGTGGTCTTTGCCGGCGACTGGATCACGTTGTTCGTGTGGTGGGAGATCATGGCCATCGCGTCGACGCTCATCGTCGTCTGCGGTGGCGAAAAAGCGTACAGGCCGGCATTCCGTTACGCGCTCGTACATTTCCTCGGCGGTGTCCTGCTCATGGCCGGCATAGCCGGCGAAATCGCCATGAGCGGCAATACGACCATCACATCACTGAAGCCCGACTCGTGGCCGCGCTGGCTGATCCTCGCCGGACTTCTCGTCAATGCGGGCGCGCCTCCGTTCTGGGCCTGGGTTTCCGACGCCTATCCGGCTTCGTCCTGGTCGGGCATGGTGTTTCTCTCGGTCTTCACGACAAAGACCGCCGCGTACGTTCTCATGCGCGCATTTCCAGGCGTCGAAGGACTCATATGGATCGGCCTCGTCATGGCCGTCTACGGCATTGTGTACGCCGCCCTCGAGAACGATATCCGGCGGCTTCTCGCATTCGTCATCGTCAGCCAAATGGGCATCAAAGTTGCGGGCGTCGGCATCGGAACGCCGCTCGCGCTCAACGGTGTTGCAGCTCATTCGGCAGCGGCCGTCATCTACACGGCTCTGCTCGTCATGGTCGCTGGCAGCGTGATGCGCCAGACGGGCAAGACTCGCATGAGCGATCTCGGCAGCCTTGCCGCTGCCATGCCGCTCACGGCGTTCGCCTGCATGATTGGCGCGCTCGCTATCGCGGCTTTCCCACTCACGTCCGGCTTCGTCTCGAAGTCCATGATAGTCGATGCTGCCGCCAAGCAGCATCTCCCCGGCGTCTGGATCGCGCTGTTGGCCGTTTCGGCCGGCGTCGTGCTTCACGCCGGGCTTCGCCTGCCGTGGCTCGTGTTCTTCGGCGCGCCCAAGCCGCGAATCGCCGCTGGCGATCCACCGCAATCCATGCGTATCGCCATGGCACTCGCGGCGGTGCTGTGCATGGTCATCGGCATCGTTCCCGATGGGTTGTACGTCATGCTGCCGCATCAGGTGACCTACGTGCCCTATACGGCGAGTCACGTTCTCGTCCAGCTCCAGCTTCTTTCGTTCGCGGCGCTCACCTTCTATCTCATGCGCGATTTGCTGAAGCCTCAGCCCGGCATCACGCTCGACCTCGACTGGCTCTATCGCCGGCCCGGCGCATGGCTCGCCTGCGGCTTCGACGATCTCACTGCCGGTGCCTGGACGCGCCTCGTGAGCGGCATCAACAGCAAGGCCGCCTGGCTGCATGATCTGCTGGTCACGCACCACGGTCCGACGGGCACGTTCGGACGCACATGGCCGACCGGAACCATGGCCTTCTGGACTACCTTCCTGCTCGGCGCGTTCCTGCTGATCGCAGCATTGGGGTGAGTGTCGTTTCGGGAGCGGGGCTTTCGCGCGCCGCGAGCGCCTCCAGAATCCCCTCTCCCCGCTCTTGCGGGGAGAGGGTTAGGGTGAGGGGCGGCGGCATACGCCGACGTCGAACAAGCTCCCGCCCCTCATCCTAGCCTTCTCCCCGTATAGGACGGGGAGAAGGGACCTGTCGCATTTGCGGCTAGCACCAAGTCTCTAAAAAGCGGGGGTTCGGGGGTGTTCCCCCGAGCGAGGTTGAAGGGGCGGCAGCCCCTCTCGTGGCGAAGCCCCGAAATCTCGAGGTTCGACGTCTCAGTTCTGATCCTTGAGGCTCTGCTGCAGCTCGCGCGCGAAAGGGGGCAGGCCCGTCAGACGGCTCCCGCGGTGACGCTCCGCGATGAGCACGCCGCGCAGGACATTCAGGCTGTCGGCGACGACGTCATTGATGATCACGTAGTCGTACTCGGGCCAGTGACTGATCTCATCGCCTGCTGCCGCGAGCCGGCGCGCCACCACGTCGGCGCCGTCCTGGGCGCGCGCATGAAGCCGCTGCCCGAGCGTCGCCGCCGAAGGAGGCAGCACGAACACGCGCACTAGATCCGCTGGCGCCGAGGCTGCAAGCTGCTGCGCGCCCTGCCAGTCGATGTCGAAGAGCACGTCGCGCCCGGCGCTCAGCGCGTCCATGACGGGGCCGCGCGGCGTGCCGTAAAGATTGCCGTGCACGTGCGCCCATTCGAGAAGCTCGCCGGCTTCCTTGAGGCGTTCGAAGGCGGCCGCATCGAGGAAATGGTAATCCTGGCCATCGACTTCGCCAGGGCGTGGCTTGCGCGTCGTCACCGAGATGGACATGACGAGTCCTGGCTCGGCAGAGAGCAGTGCCTTCGCCAAGGTCGTCTTGCCGGCGCCCGAAGGCGACGAAAGCACCAGCATCACGCCACGCCGCGCCATGTGAGTGCTCGCCATAGTCACCCCTATTCGATGTTCTGGATCTGCTCGCGCATCTGCTCGATCACGGCTTTGAGTGCAAGGCCGGCGCGCGTCGTGTCGATGTCGTTTGCTTTGGAACAGGTGGTGTTCGCCTCGCGATTGAATTCCTGCGCGAGGAAATCGAGCCGCCGACCCGCCGGTTTGCCGCCGGCCATGAGCTCGCGCGCCGCCGCAACATGGGCGCGCAGGCGCTGCAGCTCCTCATCGACATCCGCTTTGACGGCCAGCAGGGCTGCCTCCTGGTGGAGGCGCTGTTCATCCAGGGGCACGCCCGTCTCCAGGAGGCGCGCGATCTGCTCCTTGAGGCGCGCCCGTATGGCGTCGGGCGCGCGGCTCGGCGAGGCGGCAATCGTCTCGACCAGCGACGCGATTGACGCGAGTTGCTCCTCGATGACTGGCGCGAGGCGGCGCCCCTCGGCAGCGCGGGCCTCGACGAGCTGATCGAGCGCGCGATCGAAGCTCGCGAGCATGGCCGTATGGCGGGCCTCCACCGTTTCCGGATCTTCTCCACCTTCCCCGACCTCGATAACGCCGCGCAGTCCGAGCAGGCCTTCGACGCTCAGAGGGGCAAAGTTGCCCCGCGCACGCAACCGCTCCGCAATAGCCATGACCTGGGCCAATGCCGCTTCGTTGATGCTGAGCTCGGTTCCGCCTCCGTCACGCGCGACATTGAGGCCGACAGACACATTGCCGCGGGTGACCCGCCCGGCGATCCGCTCGCGCAGGCGCGGCTCCAGAGCTTCGTGGCCAGGCGCCAGCCTGAGGCGCACGTCGAGGCCCTTTCCATTGACGCTGCGAATATCCCAGCGCCACGAGACCACGCCATGGCGGCCTTCGTCGGCGCCAAAGCCGGTCATCGAGGGAACGGGCTTGTCCTGCTTCGCCATGGGCGGGATCACTTCTCAAGTGGCGTCGCTGCGGGCTTGCGAGACGGCGCGGAGGTTATCTGTCCCGCCGTTCGCACGGAGGGGCAAGGGGATTCGGGGTTTTAATAGCCGAGACTCTCGTGTTTAGCGCTGCACTGGACGCGGACCGGCCTTCGCCAGCCGCTCGCGTCCGGCTCTGGCATTTGCCGCCCCTCGCAGCTAGTTTGCGACCACATATCCGGACACGTACGAACATCCTGCGCGGCTCGCGGGCCGGCGACGACACGGGGAAACGCGATCATGGTTCAACGAAGGCCCCACCGCGGCCTGATCTTCGGGATCTTCCTGGCGCCATTCCACCGGGTCGGCGACAATCCGACGCTCGCCATGGCCCGCGACATGGATCTCATCAGCCACCTCGATGCGCTGGGGTACGACGAGGCCTGGATCGGCGAGCATCATTCCGCGGGCTGGGAGCTGATCGCGAGCCCAGAGCTGGTCATTGCTGCGGCGGCCGAGCGCACGAAGAACATCCGCCTCGGTTCCGGCGTCACCAGCCTCCCCTACCACCACCCTTTCATGGTGGCGCAGCGCTTCGTCCAACTCGACCATATGACCAAGGGCCGGGCCATGCTCGGCTGCGGCCCGGGCGCATTGACGTCCGACGCCTACATGCTGGCGATCGAAGCGGAGGATCAGCGCCGACGCATGGGCGAGTCGCTCGATGCCATCATGCAGCTGCTCAAGTGCGAGGAGCCGGTCACCATCAAGACCGACTGGTTCGAGATGCGCGAGGCGCGCCTGCATCTCGCGCCATACTCCGATCCGTATTTCCCCATTGCCGTCGCGAGCACGCAGTCGCCCGCCGGCATGCAGGTCGCCGGCAAGCATGGGCTCGGCGTTCTCTCGCTCGGTGCGGGGCTGCCGGGCGGCGTTGAAGCGCTCCCGGCGCATTGGAAGATCGCCGAGGACGAGGCCGCCAAGCATGGCAAGACGATGGACCGCAAGGATTGGCGCCTCGTCGTCAACATGCACTGCGCCGAGGACGACGAACGGGCACTCCGCGATGTCGCCTATGGCGAACGCCAGGAGACCGTGACATATTTCGAGGAGACGCTTGGCCGCCCACCTGGTCGCTCGCAGGATCCCCTCCGCGAGGGCGTGAAGGCGGGCAATACGCTGGTCGGCTCACCCGAGACCATCACCAAGGGTATCGAGCGCATGATCGCCGCCAGCAAGGGCGGCGTCGGCGGCGTCATGTTCCGCGCGCACGAATGGGCAAACCGCGAGGATACGTTCCGCTCGTTCGAGCTTTTCGCGCGCTGGGTCATGCCGAAGTTCCAGGGCTCGCTCGACACCGTCATCGCCTCGCGCGACTGGTGCCGCGATAACCGCGGCACGATCTTTGCGCCGAACGTCAAAGCTATCGAGAAGGCCTATGCCGATGGCGGCATGGCGCTGCCCGAAGGCTATCGTACGCGCCTCACCGGCGCCCGCGACGACGGCAAAGGCTGATCACGTAAAATCGATCCACGCAGGCACCAGGAATCTTATGGCTACACAGAAGCGCCATTGGTCGCACGACGTCTTCACCGAGATGAAGGCGCGCGACATCCAGACCGTCGCCACGATCCCCGACGGCGGGCTCACGCAGCTCCTCAACATGGTCGTTGCCGACAAGGACATGCGGCTCGTGACCCTCTCCACCGAGGAGGAAGGCATCGGCGTTGCCACGGGCCAATGGCTCGGCGGGAAGCGTGCAATGATAGCCATGCAGTCCTCGGGCGTCGGCAACTGCATCAATGCGCTCGGCATTCCCCTGACCATGCGCGCGCCCTGCCTGATCCTCGTAACCATGCGCGGGCAATGGGGCGAGTTCAACCCGTGGCAGGTGCCCATGGGAACGGCGACGCGCACCGTGCTCGAAGCGGTCGGCGTGCGCTGTTTCCCTGTCGAGCATCCCGAGGAAATCGGCGAGACCTTCGCCGCTGCTGCCGACATTGCCTTCAATAGCCGACTCTCCGCCGCCGTGCTGGTGAGCCAGCGCGTGATCGGCGCCAAGGGCTTCGGACAGAAGTAAGGGCTGCACACATGACATCCACGACCAAGCCGGCCCATCCGACAGCAAACAAGATCAAGCGGCGCCCGTTCGTCGCCGAACTGCTCCAGCACCGCGGCAGTGCGCTCGTCGTGCCGGGACTCGGCAGCCCAACGTGGGACATCTCGGCCGCGGGCGATCAGCCGGAGTACCTCTATTCGTGGGGCGGCATGGGCCTCGCCGTATCAACGGCGCTCGGCATTGCGCTCGCGCAGCCGGATCGCCGCGTGCTCGCCATTACCGGCGACGGCGAGATGATGATGGGTATCGGCTCGCTTGGCGTTGTCGCCGACCAGGCACCTAAGAACCTCGGCATTCTCGTGCTCGACAACGAGCATTTTGGCGAGACCGGCCGCCAGAACGGGCTCACCGGCGCACGGACCGACATGTGCAAGGTTGCCGAAGGGTTCGGCATCGCGAAGACGCTGCTCGTAACCGAGGAGTCGCAAGTCGGCGCGCTCGCTGAGCTGATGTTCAAGACACCGGGGCCGACGTTCGCCGTCGCCAAGATCGCGATCACCGAGGATCCCTGGGCGCTTCCGATCAAGGATGGTGCCGCTATCGCTCATCGCTTCCGCGTGTCTATCGGGGTCGAGAAGCCCTGATTGCACGGCATCAAGACCAAGAGCCTGGAAAGGGCCTTGAATGAGGAAATGAGCTGAACTGGAGGTCGCACAAGTGGCTGCCGTGGAGATGACTGACGCTGCCCCGCGCACAAGAGCGGCGCTCGACTTCGATGCGATCATTATCGGCGCCGGCATCTCCGGCCTCTACCAGCTCCTCAAGCTGCGCGAGCTCGGCCTCAAGGTGAAGGTCTTCGAGCGGGGAACCGGCGTCGGCGGTACGTGGTACTGGAACCGCTATCCGGGCGCGCGCTTCGATTCCGAGAGCTGGTCCTACGGCTATTCCTTTTCCAAGGAGCTGCTGCAGGAGTGGGACTGGACGGAGCACTTCTCTCCGCAGCCCGAGACGTTGCGCTATCTCAACTACGTCGCCGACAAGTTCGATCTGCGCCGAGACATTCAGTTCAAGAGCCGCGTCGTCGCCGCCCATTTCAAGGAAGCCACTCGAAACTGGGAGATCACGCTCGAGGATGGCAGCCGGCACACGACACGTTTCCTGATCACCGCGATCGGTCCGCTCTCGACGCCGACCATGCCGCGCATCGAAGGCGTCGACACCTTCAAGGGCGAGGCGTTCCACACGGCGACGTGGCCGCATGAGCCCGTCAGCTTCGAAGGCAAGCGCGTCGCGGTCATCGGCACGGGCGCGACAGGCGTTCAGACCATTCAGGAAGTGGCCAAGACGGTCGGCCACCTCACGATCTTCCAGCGCACGCCCAACTGGTGCGCACCGCTCCACAACAGCAAGATCGACAAAGCGACGATGGAGGGGATCAAGAAGCGTTACGACGAGATCTTCGCACGCTGCAAGGAAACGCACGCCTGTTTCGTCCACACGATCGATCCTCGCGGCACGTTCGAGGTGACGCCCGAGGAACGCGAGGCCTTCTTTGAGTATCTCTATGCTTCGCCCGGCTTCGGCATATGGCAGGGGAACTTCAAGGATATCCTGACGAACCGCGAGGCGAATGCCCTCATATCGGATTTCGTCGCGAGGAAGATCCGCGAACGCGTGAAAGACCAGGCGGTCGCCGAGAAGTTAATCCCGAAGAACCATGGCTTCGGCACGCGCCGCGTCCCGCTCGAGACGAAGTACTACGAGGTCTACAATCAGCCGAACGTGAAGCTCGTCGACATCAAGGAAACGCCGATCGAACGGATCACGCCGAAAGGCATTAAGACCAGCGATACCGAGTACGAATTCGACATGATCATCTACGCGACCGGGTTCGATGCCATCACCGGCAGCTTCCATCGGATCGATATTCGCGGCACGGACGGCCAGACGCTCAAGGATGCCTGGAAGGGGGGACCGCAGACATTCGTCGGCGTTCAGGTGGCGGGCTTCCCGAACATGTTTATGATCATGGGGCCCCATACCGCGCTCGGCAACATACCCCGCAGCATCGAATACAATGTCGAGTGGGTGGCGGACCTGATCGAGTACATGGGCGAGCACAAGCTCACGCGGGCGGACGCGCGCCCCGAGTCGGTCGAAGCATGGACCGAGAACGTCCGCGCCGCCGGTGCGGGTCTCCTCACGAACGAGGTCGACTCCTGGATGACAGGCATCAACTCGAACGTCGAGGGCAAGCAGGTTCGCACGCTCGCCCGCTACAGTGGCAGTGCGATCGCCTATCGCGCTTGGTGCGATGCCGTTGCCGCCGGCGGCTACAAGGAAATCGATCTCACTTGATAGATACCAAATGGAACGGGCGCCTCTGATTTCCAGAAGCGCCCGATCAGGTCATGATTGCAACGAGGCTCAGGCCTCGGCGCCAGCCTCGATCTTGGCATTGGCCTTCTGCACGGCCCGCTGGACCTTCTCGAAGGCGCGCACCTCGATCTGACGAATGCGCTCACGCGACACGCCGAACTCGACCGAGAGGTCCTCGAGCGTTGCCGGCTCATCGCGCAGGCGACGGGCCTCGAAGATCTGGCGCTCGCGATCGGTCAACGTATTGAGTGCGTTGCCGAGCAAGCCGCGGCGCATGGCGAGCTCCTCGCTCTCGGCGAGTTGCTCCTCCTGATCCGGCGTCTCGTCGACGAGCCAATCCTGCCACTCACCCGACTCCGAGTCGGCCCGTACCGGCGCATTCAGCGACGCATCGCCGCCAAGCCGCCGGTTCATGGAGATCACGTCCTCCTCGCTCACGCCGAGCTTGGTCGCGATCTGCTTGACCTGGTCGGGCCGCAGCTCACCTTCCTCGATGGCCTGGATCTGGCCCTTCACGCGGCGCAGATTGAAGAAGAGCTTTTTCTGCGATGCGGTCGTGCCCATCTTCACGAGGCTCCACGAGCGCAGGATGTACTCCTGGATCGAGGCGCGGATCCACCACATGGCATAGGTCGCCAGACGGAAGCCCTTGTCGGGATCGAAGCGCTTCACGGCCTGCATGAGGCCGACGTTGCCCTCCGAGATCACTTCGCCCATCGGCAGGCCATAGCCGCGATAACCCATGGCAATGCGGCCGACGAGACGCAAGTGCGACGTCACGAGCTTGTGCGCCGCCTCCGTATCCTCGTGCTGCTGCCAGCGCTTCGCCAGCATGTATTCCTCGTTCGGCTCCAGCATAGGGAACCGACGGATTTCCTCAAGGTAGCGGGACAGGCCGGCCGAGCCTGAGGCTACGACCGGGAGTGCTTTGGTCGCCATGGCTATTCCCTCTCTTCACGCGATACGGGCCACTCGAAACGGTAATGCCCAGTTGCGCGAATAGTTGCCGGGGGGAGATGAGCACCGTCTGTGTCGTCCACACCGCGGACTAGGTTCATGTTGAGTGCAAACTACGCCTGTTGCCGGCGTGCTCCAAGAACTGATGCACGTTCATCACGAGCTGTTGACGGTGCGTGATTTCTCGCCCCCGCTTCCGTGATCAGAACGTATGAACTTCTGCCAATCCGTCGCCATGGACAGCAAAATTAGCATTGCATCTTATTGAGTTGCCGATCACGGCGGAGTGAGACAGTGCCTATTCTACGATCGTGCGACGCCACGCGGCGAAATCGTGGATCCATTGACGCTGGGCTTCCGTCTCTGGAGTCCGCCGGCCTCGAGCTTCGGAGATGGCCTCGATCGCCGTCTGAGGTTCCATACCGAGATGGGTGAGGACGCAGGCCGCAAAGAGGGGCGAGCGCCCACGCCCGGCGAAGCAGTGCACGCCGACAGCGCGGCCTGCTTCGATCTCCTGCGCGATCGCGCCGATCATCACGCCTGCCGTCTCGAAGGACCGAGGCACGGCGAAATCGTCGGTCGGCAGGTGGTGGAAGATGAGCCCGGCTTCTTCCGCAGCACTCGCCTCGGACGCGAGGCCGAGACGGACGGCCTCGTAGACCTGGAGCATGCTCACAAGCACGTCCATGCCACCCTGGCGCAAGGCGAGCATCTGCTTCGGCAGCCCATAGGCCGGATCGGGCCGCGAGACGATCGCCAAGCGACCGCGCTCGAGGCCGCGGACCCAGTAGATAGTCGGCGACATGGTGCCTCGTCGGCTACTCCGCGGCCTTGGTGGCCGGGACGTACCGATTAGCTGGCGGCCATGTCTTGATCGTGGCACGGGCGTATTGGATCGAGACCGGAACCTCGGCGCCGAGCTTATAGGCGGCGTGCCAGCCCCAATGGGGATCGTCGAGGAAGCCGCGCGCGAGCGCCGCCATGTCGGCCTTGCCGCTCGCGACGATCTCCTCAGCCTGTTCCGGCTCGGTGATGAGGCCCACCGCCATCACGGTCATGGTCGTCATGGCCTTCTTGATGGCCTCGGCGAACGGCACCTGATAGCCCGGCCCGAGCACGATCTTCTGGTTCGGATCATTGCCGCCCGAGGAAACATCGATGAAGTCGCAGCCGGCGGCTTCGAGCTTCTTTGCGTACTGAACGGACTCTTCGATGGTGAGCCCACCCTCGACCCAGTCCACCGACGAGATGCGGATGCCGAGCGGCTTGTGCTCGGGCCAGACCGCGCGCATGGCGGCGAAGATCTCGAGCGGCAGGCGGATGCGGTTCTCGAGGCTGCCGCCGTACTGATCGTTGCGCGTATTCGAGAGTGGCGAGACGAACTCATGCAGGAGATAGCCGTGCGCGCCGTGGATCTCGATGAGGTCGTAGCCGACGCGATCCGCGCGCTTCGTCGCCTCGACGAACTTGGCCTTCAGCACTTCGATATCGGCGATGGTCATCGTCGTCGGCACATGCCAGTCCGGCGCGAAGGGGATCGCCGACGGTCCCTTGGTCTGCCAGGCGCCCTCACCAGCCTTGAGCGGCATCGAGCCGCCCTTGCTCTCCCACGGGCGCGTGCATGAGGCCTTGCGGCCGGCGTGTCCGAGTTGGATGCCAATCTTCGCGGTGCCATAGCGCTTGCAGGCGGCAACGACGCGCTTCATCGCGGCTTCGTTCTCGTCGTTCGCCAGCGACGGACATCCGAGCGAGATGCGGCCTTCGGGCTCGACCCCGGTTGCTTCGACGATCAGCAGTCCGGCACCCGAGTTCGCGAGTGAACCCAGGTGGAGCATATGCCAGTCGGTCATGTTGCCGTCCTCGGCCGAGTACTGGCACATGGGGGCGACGACGACGCGGTTGGCGAGCTCGAGCTCACGGAGCTTGATGGGCGCAAAAAGTTTGCTCATGGGGCGACATTTCCCTTCTGTCAGGAGAGCCTGGAGACCCGGCGCATGTGCGGGATTTCGGCAGTGCCGAAAGCGACTGTCACGGGTTCAATAGCACGCGGAGGCCCCCGATGGCCACTGCCCGCCGGCAGACCAGGCCCCGCGCAGGGCGCCTGTCTCCTACCCTCCCACCGAGGGTTGCGCGCCAATCCCCTCCCCCTGCAACTCCTGGCGGGCAAAGAAGAGATTGCGGGCGTAGATCAGCACCCCGAACTGCCCGAGCATGATGACGGGATCCATGCGGTGGACGCCGTAGCTGAAGACCAGGAGCCCCCCAAGGAACGAGAGATACCAGAACAGGTTCGGGACGATCGACCGGCGCCGGCGCTCGCTCGCGATCCACTGCACGATCCAGCGCGCCGAGAACATGGCCTGCCCAATCAGACCAACACCGAGCCAGATCAGCTCCGCAGAGCTGACAGTGCTCCACCATGCAACGATTTTGCTGAGCATGGACGTGCCTCCCGGCTGATTTGGAGATCGCTGGTTTCGGTCATTGCATTGCCGCCATACGCCTCGGCGATGCGCGGTATGGTCGTTCGGGCTCTGAGCCATCTGACGCCGATCAGGTCGTAGATGCCGATAAGCGCGCGGCCGAGGTTGTTGTATTTCGATTGGCCGACCGTACGTGGCCTGTCGTTGACCGGCAGGTAGTCAACCTTCTGGCCCCGCATGAGGTAGAGCGCAGGCAGATAGCGGTGCATCCCGGAGAAGTACGGAAGGGCCAGGAAGGCATCGCGGCCGAAGACCTTGATGCCACAGCCCGTGTCCGGGCATTCGTCGGCGAGGACGGCATTGCGGATCCAATTAGCGAAGCGGGAGGCAAGCTGCTTCGAGCGCTCGGCTTGACGCTTGTTGCGTATGCCGCCGACCAGCACCGGCGCTGGCAAGGTCTGGATCGCGCGCTCGACCAGATATGCGATGTCGGCAGGATCGTTCTGGCCGTCGCCGTCGAGCGTCGCGATGAGACCGTGCCGCGCGGCGCGCACGCCGGTGTGGATCGCAGCACTCTGACCGCATCGCGCCGCGTGGCGGATGTAACGCAAGCGCGGAAGATGTCCGACCAGCGCCCTGACCTCCGCGGAGGTGCCGTCGTCGCTCGCGTCGTCGACAACGATCACCTCGCCGATGAGATCGGAGGGAACGACGTCGAATATCTCGCGGATCAGGCGTTCGAGATTCCCCGCCTCGTTGTACGCCGGCAGAACGATCGCTAGCGGCACCCGCGCGACTGGTGGGGCACTTGCATTCATCGACGCGATCGGAGCGAGGTCGTTCATGAGGCGCCACCTCCGAGCGGTCCGACGCCTGTCGCCAAGTTCCACTCGCGCCACACGCGGACCGCGCCGAATATGGCCAGGTGCAGCAGCCCGACCGTGATTGCCATGAAGACACCGGCGAACAGAACATCGCTCAGGAAATGCGCTCCCTGCAGCATGCGCACAAAGCCAGCCAAGGTGCCGAAGGCCAGCCCTGCGCCAAGCAGGGTCAGGCGAAGTCCCGGGAGCAGCAGTGCCGGTGCGAGGAACAGCGCGAACATGGAGGCTGCCTCGCCGCTGATGAACGAGCAATTCCGGCTGCACTCGCTTGCCGGCAACAGAGGTGGCGTGAACTGCCTCGTGCCGCCGAGTTCGACGACCTGACGGGGCCGAGCCCGCCCCCAGTTGTCCTTGAAGATCACGTTCGCGACGAGGCCCGGCCCGACGGCAAGCACCGCGACGACGAACCAGCATCGCGCCAAATCGAGCGCCGTCCAACGCTTGCGCGCCACGAGCGCCACAGCCGCCAGCAGACCGCCCGCTATGCAGCCGAGCACGTACAGGCTCATGAAGAATTGCCGCGGCGCGAGGATGAGCACACCGCCGCACCATCCGCCCGCCTGCTCGCGGCCGGTACAAACGTCCAGCAGGGCCGACGCCAGCGCCAGATCAATGCCGGGAGACGTGAGCATCACTACCGCCAGCACGACGCCGCTCGCGAGCGCTGCGCTCATGAACCGGCGTCGGAAACGCTCCTCGGACGGCAGGAATGGGTTGACCATCCACATGCATCACCTCTCGATAAACTCATCCAGGATGGCGAAATGCAGCGTCCGTGCGCCGAAGGCACCGGCCGGTACCGCCAAAGTGTTGAGCGTCACGAACTGACGGAAGTGGCGCGTGATGCCGGAGCTGGGAGGACGCGGACCGACGAACAGGACGGGCGTCGGCGAGCGCACCGTGAACGGCCGCGAAAGCTCGAAGTGATTGCGTGGCTGCGCGTCACGCCAGGCGAACACCGGCAGGTCGAGGGTGCGGCCATAGTAGAGAAGCGCCGCCGCCACCTCGCGGTCCGCGGCGAGTACGGCACGCACGGTCCGGCCATCAGGCCGGGTATCGGCTGCGAGTCGCGCGACCAGATTCGCCGTCTTCCGATTGCCGAGCGTGCGTGCAAAAGGATCGCCGATGAACGGCAGCGAGAAACGACCCGCCTGCCAAGTCGCAACGGCGAGGACGACCGCGACCGCACCATGAAGGGCGAGCGAGGATCTGAGCCAGCGCCAAGCCCCCTCCCGGACCATCACCGCTGTCACGAGGATCGTCGCAGAGACGTAGGCCGCCGCCGCCCAGTTCGCATGGGCACGCGACATCAGGCCCTGCATGGCGACGACGACGATGATCGGCACAGAGAGAGCGATGAGCAGCTTATCCGCACTCGAAAGCGCTACAAGTCGGCCGCGAATCCGCCAGAGGAAGGCGACCAGAGCGCCATAGAGAATGGGACCGAATACGCCGAACTGACCGAGAATGAACTCCGCCGATTTCAGCGGATGCAGCATCAGTCCCTTCCAGTTCGCATTGTCGGCGGTGTGCGTGAACGTCGCGAAGCTGTTGGCGCTGTTCCAGGCGAGGTTCGGCAGAATGAGCGCGACGGCGAGCGCCAATGCGATCCAGAGAAGGGGCTTGCGCAGAAGGCTTCGATGCTCGGGCGCGATCAGGAAATAGATGGCGATGCACGGCACGAAGTACGCCATGGCGTACTTGGCATTGAGGCCGATGCCGATCGCCGCGCCGAGGGATACCGCCGCGAAGTAGGACGGTGCGGCGAGAAGATGGGCAAAGGCCAGGAGGGCGAGCGCCCACGCGAACAGGAGCGGGACGTCCGTCGAGATGATCCCGGAGGAGAGGGAGACTGCGGGCAGGGTCGCGTACACGAGCGCTGACCAGAAGCCGACCTCTGCCGAGTAGAGCTGGCGCGCCGCGAGAAAGACCACGCTGGCCGTCCCGAGGTGGAGCACGGTGGCCGGCAGACGTACGCAGAACTCACCATCGCCGCAGACGGCCGTGCTGGCAGCAATGATCCAGGCGATCAGAGGGGGCTTCGAGTAATAGCCGGCAGCGGGCGTCTGGGCCCAGGACCAATACTGCGCCTCGTCGACGAAGAGTTCCGTGCCATTGAGCGCGAGCGCGATCAGCCGGAATGCGGCAATGGCTGCCAGCGCGACGCCAAGCCGCACGGCCCAGATCGCACGATCCGGCGCCTCGTCCGCCCCCATGTGAGCGACCGGCAATCCAGCGTCACCTGGCCGGCGCCCGGCGGCGATGTGCGTCTCGGCGTCCAACGCCGCCATCGGAGAGATCCCCCCACTCCTGCGGCAGCGACGCTAGCAATCGCAGATGACGGATCGGCAACTGCTGTGTTGCAGACCGATGACGATCCCCTGCGCCGCCACCGGCGTGGCCGGCAAGCCTCACAGCCAGGCGGGAGCGGATAGGTTGACCAATGATCACGAAGGGTCTTTACACCGGTCCCGTCGCGACTTATGTGCACGTCACGTGCGGCGATCTCTGCTGGTCTCCTGCAGCTCGCCCGGTCACAGTTCGACTGGTGGAGGTCCCATGAAATGGAAACATTCCCGTCTGCCTCGGCGCTGATCAAAGCCCGCAAGCCCGAGAAGCCCATCATCGGTCTGCGCCCGCATGCAGCGGGCCGCGCAGCGCGGTGGTTTCTCGAGAACTTCCCCGGCGATGTCGCCTACGCCTACAAAGCCAACAGCACACCCTTCCTGATCGGGGCGCTGTACGGTGCTGGCATTCGCCACTTCGACGTCGCTTCGCTGCCTGAGCTCGAGGACGCCAAGACCATCCCGGACGTGACGTTCCACTTCATGCACCCCGTGAAGTCGCGTCACGCCATCCGGCGGGCTTTCCAGCTCGGCTGCCGGTCGTTCTCGCTCGATAGCGAGGATGAGCTGAAGAAGATCGTCGAGGAGACGGGCGCTGCGCGCGACCTCGCCCTCTGGGTACGCATTGCCGTGCCTGCGCTCAATGCCGTGATCCCGCTCGAGAATAAGTTCGGCATAACCGGCGCGGCCGCCGTGCGCCTGCTGACAAAAGTGCGGCAGGTGGCGAGATCGCTCGGTATTTCTTTCCACGTCGGCTCACAGACGCTGGCGCCGCAGGCTTATGCGGGTGCGCTTGCCGAGGCGCGCAAGCTCATTGGTCGCGCAGGCGTGGTCATCGACGGCATCGACGTCGGCGGCGGCTTCCCGGCGCGCTACTCCGATGAAGGGCACGCGCCGCTCTCGGACTACATGCAGGTCATTCGCGAGAACTTTGCGATGCTACCCGTTGCCAGCAACTGCAGGCTCCTGTGCGAGCCAGGGCGAGCGCTCTCGGCGGAGTCCGAAAGTCTCATCGTGCGCGTCGATGCACGTCGCGGCGGTGACCTCTACATCAACGACGGCAGCTACGGGATGCTGTTCGACGCAGCGCATCTCGGCTTCACGTTCCCGGTACGGCTCGTTGGCCGCGAGGTCCGCGATCCGAATGCGCTCGCGCCCTTCCAGTTCTGGGGCCCGACGTGCGACTCGATCGATCACATGAAGGGCCCCTTCATGCTGCCGGCCTCCATTCGCGAGGGCGACTACATCGAGATCGGCAATACCGGCGCCTACGCGCGCGCCATCGCCGGCAAGTTCAATGGCTATGGCTTCTATGAGGAAGTCATCCTGAAGGACGCGCCGATCTACACGATGTACGGCGAAGAGGCGTCCGCGCGTCCCACACAGATGGCGGAAGCCTCGGTCTAGCCGCGGACTCTTCAAGTCCCAGAAAACGGGGGACCGGGGGTGTCCCCCGGTCGGGGCGCGGGGCTGAAGCCCCGCTCGCGCCAAAGGCGCGACTGTCTACGCGCCCTTGAAGCCGAAGCCGTTCCCGTCACGCACGATCGTCCCGGCTGTCGGCATCGGGAAGTGCGCCGGCAGGACGAGCGTGTTGCTTCCGGCGTGCCGATCGAGAAAAGCGCGCCGGTTCTTCGCCGAGAGTGGCATATCCGAATCCACGCGGCAGCAGAGATCGGGATAGAGCAGCTGGAGCTGGTGGTGGATGGCGTCGCCGACGAACACGCCGCGCTTGCCGCCATTCTCGACATTGATGAGCACGAGCCCCGGTGAGTGGCCATGACATGGCTCGAGCCAGATGCCCTTCTCCAGCTCGAAGTCGTCATCGACGAGCACCGCCTGCTCCGCGCGCTTGATCGGCAGCACGCTGTCCTCGAACGACAGCACGTGCATGTTGTTTCGGTCGCCCTTGGCGTACTCGGCGTCCCAGAAGTCGTACTCGCGTTTGGCCATGATGTGCTTGGCATTGGGAAAGGTCGGCACCCAACGGCCATCGAGGAGCTGCGTGTTCCAGCCGACGTGATCCCAGTGCAAGTGCGTGCACATGACGTAGTCCACCTGCTCCGGCTTCACGCCGAGTGCGGCCAGATCTGCGAGATAGTTCGTCTGGATCATGCTGAAATCGGCACGCGCGGGGCGCGACTTGTTGTTGCCGCAGCAGGTATCGATGAGGATCGTGTGCTTCGGCGTTCGCAGGACGAACGTGTGAAAGCTCATGAGCAGCTTGTCGTCGGCGCTGATGAGCTTGCCGAGGCGGTCCTTGCCGTCCGCGAGCTGCGCATCCGTACAGGCGGGGAAGAATTCCTTCGCGACGAAGGCTGGGAACTCCAGCTCCACCACACGGTCGACGGCGAACTCGCCGATCTGGGCCAGGCTCATTTGCGGCTTCCTCCTCCTGATGATTAGTTTTGTCGATGATGACGCGATCACCGCTCTCGTTGCAAGCTGGATGGCGTGCTCGTCTCGATGTGCAAGTCTGCTATGTTTTGCGGCACAGTTGGCCAGATTAATTGAAGCAGAATGGCTGATCGCGGAGGACGGTATGAGCCCGACAAACGCAGTTTTGAGTATCGTTCGCGGCGATAAAATCCATGAGATCTATGAGTTCGTCCGAGGGATGGAGCTTTCTCTCTCTGAGAGCTTCATCGGGATCAAGGGAGTGGCCTGGGACCGGTGCGCCGCAGTAGGCGGCGCGAATGTCATTATGGATCTAGCGGAACAAGAAATCTGGCGTGTCGAGGTCCGCTCGCATGGCCAGGCCGTCGCTGGCGTCACGGGTCGAGCTGTGGTTAGTCGGCACATCCTCAATAACGAGGATCAGGAGTTCGTGAACGTCGATATCCTACTCGATGCGGTAGAGCCGCCACTTCAATTCTGGAAATGGACGCCGGATCCAACACAAACAAACTGAAGGCAAAAGATTTCGGGAGGCCGCACTTTGATGGGGAACATTATCGCTACCGAGCTGCGCGGGCGCGTGCAGATCGTGACGCTCAATCGTCCTGCCGTGCTCAACGCTGTAAGCCCGGAGCTCCGTGCAGCTTTCACTGCGGCCATGAAGGCAGCGGAAGGCGATGCGGCCGTGGGCGCGATCGTGATCACCGGCGCAGGAAAAGCCTTCTCTGCTGGGCAGGATCTCAACGAGACGGCAAATCTCGAAATGGCTGACGTGCGTGCGTGGTGCACATCCATGCGCGCCATGTATCGGTCCGTGCGTGATCTCTCAAAACCGGCGGTGGCTGCTTGGAATGGCATCGCGGCGGGGGCGGGCATGCAGATCGGGCTCTGCTGCGACGTTCGTGTCGCGCATCCCGCCGCGCGCATCGGACAGCCCGAGACACGCGCCGGGCTTGCCAGCATTGTCGGCACGTACCTCATGAGCCTCTACGTCGGCCACGGCCCGAACCGCGAGCTGTCGCTTTCAGGTGGTCTCGTGAGCGGCGAGCGGGCGCACGCAATCGGCCTCGTCGATCATCTGGTGCCGGAGGGGGAGGTGCTCGCAAAGGCGATCGCCATTGCCGAGGATCTGCTCAAGGTGCCGCCCGTCGCCATGCGGCTCACCAAGGAGCGCTTGCGCACTCTCACGCAACCGGGCTTCGACGACGCGACCGCGGCGGGTATCCGCTACTCGCTGGAAGCGTACGCGACAGGCGAGCCGCAGCGCATCATGAAGGGATTTCTCGCAGAGCGGGCCAAGCGGAAGACGTGATCTGCGTCGTCACGCCCGGTGATAGGGATGACCCGAGAGGATCGTGATCGCGCGATAGACCTGCTCGACCAGCACAACGCGGGCAAGGCCGTGCGGCAGCGTCATGGGCCCGAGTGACAGCGTCAGATGCGCGCCCTTGCCCGTGAGGCTAGCGGGGTGGCCATCGGGACCACCGACGAGCAGTGCGGCGGCCTTCACGCCGGCATCCCGTCGCTCGCCGAGGTAGTTCGCGAACGCGACACTCGACATCATGCGCCCGCGCTCATCGAGCACGATCCGGAGGTCGCAATCCGCTGTTGCATGAAGAAGGCGCGCCGCCTCGTCGGCCTGGCGCGCGTTGGTCTCTGCCGCCCGGCTCTCGGGCAGCTCTTCGATCGTCACGGGTGAAATGCCAATCACGCGCCCACTCGACACGCGCTTCATGTAGCGGGCGATCAGCGTCCGCTCGCCCTCATCCTTGAGGCGGCCGATGGCGGCAATGACGAGGCGCATGGGCGTCCCTCCGCACTACGTGCGCCGTGCACCGCCTTTGGAGCTGGCCCAGTGCCGGACTAGTGTGCCACCGGATCCGCGCCGCGATCCGCCGACCACATCTTCTCCAGGTTGTAGAAGGCACGGATATCCGGCTGGAACACGTGGACGATAATGTCGCCCGTGTCGATCAGCACCCAATCGCACTGCGGCTGGCCCTCGACGCGCACGCGCGCGTGGCCTTCATTCTTCAAGGCCTGAAGGACTTGCTCGGCAACCGCGTTGACGTGGCGGTCGGAGCGACCCGTAGCGATGACCATGAAATCGCCGATCGAGGTCTTACCGTTGAGATCAATGACGGTGACTTCCTCGGCCTTGGCGTCATCGAGCCAGTGGACCACACGGTCCACCAGCGCGGCAGAGTCGCGTCGCTCGGACACGAACTCAGTCAGAGGCGTGCTCGCGCGAGCACCCTCGGGCGTGGTTCTCATCGTTTGGTGAGCGTCCCTTCGTCATCCGACCCTTATGGTCACACGACCAACCGGTCTCAAAGTGCCGGGGCCCATACACAATTATGCCCCGCACCGCCGGCGAATTCTGCCGGCGCTAAAGCATATGATGGCCGACGCCGGTTTTACAAGCATCATGCTTGCGAAGGCGGCGTCCGGCCGACAATTCATGGACTTAGCGTTGCGGATCGGCTGCTGGATCTCAGCCTTCGCCCTTCGAGGCCTCGTAGCGCGCCTTGGTCTCGGCATTCATGGGGTAGAGGCCTGGGAGCTGGGCGCCCTTGCCGACCTCGTCCATGATCCAGCCTTCCATACGCTCCTGCTCCGGACCTTCCTTGAGGATGGCGTCGAGCTGCGCAGCCGGGATCAGAACCGCACCGTCGGCATCGACTACCACGACGTCACCGGGGAATACCGCAACGCCACCGCAGGCGATCGGCTGCTGCCACGCGACGAACGTGAGGCGCGCCACCGACGGGGGAGCTGAGCCGCCCTGGCACCACACTGGGAGGCCAGTGCTCAAGACGCCCGCGACGTCGCGCACCACACCATCCGTAACGAGCCCAGCCACGCCCTTCTTCGCCATGCGCGCGCACAGGATGTCGCCGAAGATGCCGGCGTCCGTCTCACCCATGGCATCACCCACCGCGACGCAACCGGCCGGCATGGCCTCGATGGCGGCGCGGGTCGAGACCGGCGAGGACCATGACTCGGGCGTCGCGAGATCCTCACGCCAGGGCACGAAGCGAAGCGTGAAGGCGCGTCCGACGATCCGCGGCTGATCGGGGCGCAAGGGCTTGGTGTTGCGCATCCAGGTATTACGGAGGCCCTTCTTGAGCAGGATGGTCGTGATCGTTGCCGTCGTGATCTTGGACAGGGTCGCGACCGCACTCGCGTCGAGGCTCATGTCGAACTTCATTTCCAGGCTCGTCACGGTGCTCATGGGCCGTCTCCTCGGGCGCGGGCAGGGATGGGATGACAGATGGATGGTCCGGAAGGACGGATACGCCGTCCCGGACGCGCCGTCCATGGGGTGCTGGCGGCAGCCGTGCCCTGCCTGCTATGCAGTCCACGCCCCGACGCCGGCCGGATACAGGAAATATGACCTTCGACGCACTCTGGCCGCTGCTCGTCATGCTCGCCTCGGCCTTTGGCGCGGCGACGCTGTTGATCCTGCCCTCGGAGGCCGTACTCGCCGCGCAGATCAAAGCTGGCCTCGCGCCGGTGTGGGCGTTGCTCGTAGTGGCGACGATCGGCAATGTCGGCGGCTCCGTCTTCAACTGGTGGCTCGGCCGGCACGCTCGCCGCTTCCAGGATCGGCGCTGGTTTCCCTTCGCGCCTGCCACCATCGAGAGTGCGAGCGCGCGTTTCCAGCGCTGGGGACTCTGGTCATTGCTCCTTGCGTGGGTACCAATCATCGGCGACCCACTCACATTCATCGCAGGTGTCCTGCGCGTGCCTTTCCACTGGTTCCTGCCCCTGGTCGCCATCGGGAAGGGCGGCCGATACGCTATACTGGCCGCCGGTCTCTAGGCCTCTGGAGGACTGCCCATGCGCCTCTTGATTGCCGGCGCCCAAGGTCAGCTCGCGCGCGCCATGATCGAGCTTGCGCCGGCGGCTGCCGACGTGACGGCGTTCGCGGTCGGCCGGCCCGCGCTCGATCTCACCGCTCCCGCATCCGTCCTGAGCGCGCTCGCCGACTTCCAACCCGACGTCATCGTCAATGCCGCGGCCTACACAGCCGTCGACAAAGCGGAGCAGGAACCGCAGGCCGCCATGGCGCTCAATGCAGACGGACCCAAGCGTCTCGCCGAGGCGGCCGCGCGCAGAGGGGCCGTGCTGATCCACGTCTCGACGGACTGCGTCTTCGACGGGGCCAAGCCAGCGCCCTATGTCGAGGATGATGCGACCGCGCCGCTCAGTGCGTACGGCCGGTCCAAACTCGCCGGCGAGGAAGCTGTACGTGCCGCCGCCGAGCAGCACATCATCCTGCGCACGTCGTGGGTGTTCAGTCCCTACGGCTCGAACTTCGTGCAGACTATTTTGACGCGCGCGGCCGAGCAGGACGAGCTTCGCGTCGTGGATGATCGGACGGGCTGCCCGACATATGCGCCCCATCTCGCGACGGCGATTCTCGGAATGGCCCGCGCGGTGACGGCCGATCGCGATCGGGCCGCCTGGGGCACGTATCACGCTGCCGGCACGGGCGCCGTCACGTGGTGCGGCTTTGCCCGCGAGATCATGCGTCAGTCGGCAGCGCGTGGAGGCCCGAACGTTCCTGTCGTTCCGATCACGACTGCGGACCACCCACCTGTAGCCAAACGCCCTGCCAACTCGCGCCTCGACTGCAGCAAGCTCGAGCGCAATTTCGCAATCGCCTTGCCGCCCTGGCAGGACGGGCTCGCCGACTGCCTGGAGCGGCTGTCGGTGACGCAGACTAGCTAGCGCAGGAATTCATCGCGCACGGCACGCGTATGCGCTCCCAGCGCCGGCACGGTATCTGACGTGAGGATTGCTTCACCAATCCACTTGGCCGGCGGTACGGGCATGTCGATGGGCCCTACCTCGGTCCCAACCGGCATCATGCGCAGATGCGGATGCTTGTGCAGGCCGAAGACATCGTTGACCCGGCCGAAGGCGATGTCCGCAGCGTCGAGCTTCGCGATGGCTGTCTCGGCATCATGTGCGGCGAACCAGTCGGCGACGAGGCCATCCGTCTCCGGGCGGTTTGCGATGCGCGCCGGTGAAGTCGCGAAGCGCTGATCAGTCACGCACTCCGGACGCTCGAAGACTTTCGTGCAGAGCGCACGCCACTCGCGGTCGTTCTGGATGCTGATGAGGATCGGCACGTTATCGCGCGTCGTGAAAACACCGTAGGGCGCGAGCGAAATGTGCGAGAGGCCGATGCGGCGCGGTGGTGCGCCATGAATGCCCTGCAGCAGCGGCACGCTCATGAGCTCCGCCATCGTGTCGAACATGGAAATGCGGATGTCGGCGCCCTTGCCCGTCGTCGCACGACGGATCAGCGCCTCAAGGATCGCTTCATACGCATGAAGCCCGGTCGAGACATCGACGATCGAGACGCCGACGCGGGCCGGCTCGGCGGCGCTTCCTGTTACGGAGGCAAGCCCGGACTCGGCCTGGATGAGCAGGTCATAAGCCTTGCGGTCGGCGTAGGGACCGGTGTCGCCATAACCGGAGATCGAGCAGGCAATGAGCCGCGGATGGCGCGCGCAGATCTCTTCGATCGGGTAGCCGAGCTTGGTGAGCGCACCCGGCTTCAGGTTCTGCACGAACACATCGGCCTTCGCGAGCAGGGCATCGAACAGCGTCCGGTCCTCGGGTTTGCCAAGATCGACGACGACGGACTCCTTCCCGCGATTGAGCCAGATGAAATAAACGCTCTGCCCCTCGGCGAGCCGGTCATAGCCGCGCGCAAAATCGCCCTCGGGCCGCTCGAGCTTGATGACGCGCGCACCGGCATCGGCGAGACGGCGTCCGGTCATCGGCGCCGCCACAGCCTGCTCGAGCGAGACGACGAGAATGCCTTCGAGCGGCTTCTTCATTCCCAGCACTTCCCTGCTTAGCCTGATGCACAAACGCCAGCGCTGGGCCGCTTTTAGCCGCTGGACTCGGCGGCGTCTTCTTCATATTCGGCAAGGCGCCATGCGGCCATAAAACACGAACGGCGCCCTCTGATCAGAGAGCGCCGCCCGGATACCTCGATGCGAAGCGTCAGGCTCAGGCCGACTGGATGGCGGACAGCTCCCACTGGCTGGCCGTACCACGGACAGGACGCGCGAACGTCCAGATTTCCGTGAGCTCCGTTGGCTCCGTGCGGCTGCCCTCGACCACGCGGCCGGTGGCAGTCTCGATCGTCGCATCCTTGAGCGTGTAGCGCATTGCGACCGTCGCGTACTCCAGATGCTGCTCGCGCCAGGCTTCGGCGAGATCGCCCTGCTCGAGCTTCACGTCGGAGACGACATTGAGAAGGCCTTTCTTCGCGTTGTCGTCGAGTTCGGCGGCGAAGTAGGAGAGCATCTCCGGCGTCAGCATTCGGCCGAGCGCGTCGAGATCACTCTTGCCGTAGGCTGTCTGGACTTCGCCGAGTAAACGCTCGAAGGCGTCGAAGTCAGCCGGGCCGATGTTGATCTCATCTGCGCTTCCGCCGGCTGCGCTGCCACTACGGTTCAGGATGTCCGCGGGATTACGACCCGCGTATGGGTTCTGCTGTGCCCCGGCCGTTGCCATGGCCGGCTTAGAGCCAAAGCCGCCGCGGAAGAGCCGGAAGAGCAGATAGATGATGCCGCCGACCAGAAGAATCTGAAGCAGGAAGCCAGCGAACGTCGCCAGCGCGCCCATGCCGAAGATGCCGGCAAGCGCCGCCGCGAAGAGGCCGCCCATCAGGAGACCCTTAAGGCCGCCGAAGCGCGAAGCCTGCTGCGTGACCGCAGCGCCGGGACGCATGGCCTGGTTGGCACCCGCCGTCGGGGCGCCGGGCTGAGTAATGGACTTGCTGACGGGGGCCGCGGCGTTTGGAGCCGTGTTGGTGGACGGCGGCGCCGAGTACGTCTTGGAACCACGGCTTCCGAAGCTGCCGCCACGACGCGCGTCCGCATCCGTCGGCACGCTGGCGAGAACCACCGCCGCACCGAGCGCGATAACGCTGATCCTGCCGACCCATCGCCCAAAGCTGGTCATTCTACCTCCCCTAGATTCCTATGCGCCGCCCATGCAGGGAGACGCACGCTGCATTGCATATATAGGTGTCCCTTGCGCGAAGTCCACCGTGCGCCGCACAGGAGAGGCCGCCTATCGGCAATGAGGAATTCCGCCGTGTGAACGGCAATCTCAATCCGGGACGAAAATGTTAATGCCGTCCGCGTGTTGCACACGGCCGGGGGCGCCGAGATAGTCGCGCGTCGTCATATCCGTGAGAAGTACCGGATCGTCCGGAGTATTGGCCATGAAGCGTCGACCATCGCCTAGGCGGCCAAAAAGCACGCTGTACGTTGGCCCTTTGCGCTCGTGCATGACTGTATAGGTCTCGATCGTTGCCGGGCCTTCAGCCACCTCGGCGACCACCGGTCCTCGGTCCTCGTCAATCTCGACTTGGTAAAGAGCCGGATCGCGCGGCGCAAAAACCTTCGTCGTCGGCATGGTCGAATAGATGCCGGCGGACTGCTTGGTGACGTAGTTGCCGTTCGCCGTCACGAGACCGAACGAGCCGGGCTTCCTGCGTACGCGGTTCATCATCTCGGCAATAGAGTGCGTGACGTAGTTGTTGCCCGGGCCGCCGAAGTAGGGAAGGCCTCCAGTGATGGTGAGCCCACGCGGATCCTCGATCGGAATGCCCATCTCGGCGCACGCGATTTCGACCGCCGAGGGAAAGCAGCTGTAGATGTCGATGTGATCGATGTCTGCGAGAGACTTCTCCGCCATCTCGAAGGTCTCGCGCGCGACAGTCCGCATGGCCGGCGACGAATAGTAGTTGTGCCGGTCGGAGATGTACCAGTGGTCATGCGCGTCGGCGCAGCCGTGCAGATAGACCCACTTTTCCTCGGGAATGCCGAGCGCCTTCGCTTTGGCGACCGACGTCAGAACGAGCGCTGCGGCCTGATCGATGTAGGCATTGGCATTCATGAGCTTGGTATAGGGAAAGCCAATATAGGGGTTATCGGCGTTGACGTTCGCGATTGCCCCCGCGCTGTAGCCGGCGCGGCGATCGGCAAGCGGATTGGATTTGGCGACGTCCGCGAAGTGCGCGAAGAGCTTGCCGATTGCGGCCAGATGCTCCGGTATCGAGCGGCCGAGATGACCGCGAATACCATTCTCGAAAAGCGGATAGGCGAAGATCGCACCGGCCATGCGGTGGCGCTGCTCCATGTCGCTCCAGCCGCGTTTGGCGACGCCCCACGTTTCCGTCGGCTCGCCGCCCGCATCCTCCGACCAGTCGAGCTGGAGCTTCGCGCGCTCCGCCGCCTTCTGCGTCGCGAGTGCCTCGCCGCCGGCGATGAGCGCCGCCTCGCAGTCCCCGCGCACGACCATCTCGAAGAGCCGGTTCACGCACCATTGCGGCATGTTACCGCCAGGATGCGTGTAGATGAGGCGCCTGGCGGACGTGGCGCCGAGACGGTCGGCGAGCGAGCGCGGTGGATTGTTGTATCGGCCGAAGGGCGAGGCAAAGCGCCAGCTCGTGTCCGAAAATGATCGGATCACAACGACCGTATCGAGTGCGGAGAGGAGTGTCGGGCCGGCGCCCGTGTCCTCCGCGGCGAGCCGTGCCGCGTCAGCCGTCAGATCCATGGGCGGACGTGCTCTTGCCGGATCTTTCTCGCGCTGCGTGATCTGCCCGCAGCCTACCAGCACCGGAACCCGTGCCTCGTCCATCGGTGCTCTCCTGAAGATCTTCTGGGCCGTTCCGCCCTTCTGCGCGCCATGCTGAAGCGCTCCTGCGCGTGGGTCAACGGCGCGGGGCGATGGACAGCTGATTTGGTTGTGGCGATCCCGTGGCGGTAGGCCGAATGCCCACGCGACGGCCACATTTCATCAATGTCGGCGTCACTAGGCTCAAAAAAATCTTTCGACGGAGCGTCGCCGCCGCGCCACGTGACTGTGTCAAGGGCAGCACGCAATATTACTAGATACTAATTAGATCTTCTTTGGTTAATGTGCACCCTCTACTCGGCAGTGGCTCTTTGAGCACACAAACTACATAGATTCATTTGAGCAAAATGATACGCATATTGCTTTGCGGGAACGTTTTCCCTTGCCATGCGTCTTTAGCGAACCTTACATTTTGTTCATAGGCACCCCGCGGTGCCGTGGCAAAGACGAAGGACGCTGGAGCAGATCAGTCATGGAGGGTTCGATGATGCAGCTACGTATGGGGCTGAACGTCGCCGCCGCGATCATGTCGTTTGCGTTTCTCGCCGCAGTTGTGCTCGGAATGGTCTAAGTTCCGACGCAGGATCTCCGCACCCAAGGCGAAGTTGAGATCTGGAATCAGGAAAGGCGCGGTCTCCCGCGCCTTTCTGCATTTCCGGGCTCGTGGTGGCTTTCCGCTCAAGGGGCCTTGCGCTTGAGCTTGGCGCCAGTTTGGGCCTGCAGGGCTTCCATGGAGAGGCCCGGTGCCATATCGACGACCTCGAAGCCCTGCGGGCCGACATCGATCACCGCGAGGTTCGTATAGACCCGGCCCACGGCCTTGAGCGCAGTGAGCGGCAGCGCGCATTGCTCGAGCAGCTTCGGTCGGCCGTCTTTGGACGTGTGGTCCATGATGATCCAGAGGCGCTTGGCACCGACAGCGAGATCCATGGCGCCGCCGACCGCCGGCACGCCATCCTTCAGCGACGTCGTCCAGTTGGCAAAGTCACCATTGGCCGCGACCTCGAAGGCACCGAGCACGCAGAGATCGAGGTGACCACCGCGGATCATGGCGAAGCTGTCGGCGTGATGGACGATGCTCGCGCCAGTGACGAGGTTGACGTTCTGCTTGCCGGCATTAACGAGCCAGGGCTCCAGTTCCTCGGGCTTCTGCAGGCCGCCCATGCCGATGATGCCGTTCTCCGAATGGAAGATGACCTCGCGGCCCTTCACGAAGTTCGACACGAGCAGCGGAATGCCGATGCCGAGATTTACGCACCAACCCTCGGGGATGTCCTTCGCGAGGCGCGCCGCCATCTCGGGGCGTGTCCACGGCTTGAAGCCTTCGGCGGTGCCGGTCGCACGGGCAGCGGTCGTCGTCATGTTGCGGCTCCTCGACGGAGTTGAAATCTCAAGCGGTGGTGGCGAGCGCCGGCGCTGGATCGCCGTATGGCACGTGCACAACGCGTTTCACGTAGACGCCCGGTGTATGGATCTGCTCCGGCCCGACTGCGCCGAGCTCCACGATATGTTGCGCCTGCACGATCGTCAGCTCGGCAGCCGTCGCCATGATCGGATTGAAATTGCGGCCTGAGAGCTTGTACGTGAGATTGCCCCAGCGATCCGCCTGCCAGGCTTCGACGAGTGCGACATCGGCGCGAATGGCGTGCTCCAGCAGATACATGCGGCCGTTGAACTCGCGCACTTCCTTGCCTTCGCCGAGCGCCGTGCCGTAGGCCGTCGGCGTGTAGAAGGCGGGAATGCCGGCACCTGCTGCGCGAATGCGCTCGGCGAGCGTGCCTTGCGGCACCAGCTCGAGCTCGAGCTTGCCGGCCTTGTGCATTTCGTCGAAGACAACCGAGCCAGAGCTGCGCGGAAAGCTGCAGATGATCTTGCGCACGTTACCTGACGCGAGCAGCCGCGCCAGCGGCTCCACGCGTCCTGTGCCGGCATTGTTACCGACCAGGGTCAGCTCCTTAGCGCCGTGCTCCAGTAGTCCTTCGATCAGGTGGACGGGGCTGCCGACCGCACCGAAACCGCCGAACATGACGGTCGAGCCGTCCTTGATCCCCTGCATCGCTTCGGCGATGGACTTTACCCGCTTGTCGATCATGGTTCCTTGCTTCCAGCCCGATTCCGGGCTTCTGCGAGGCCCGACGGACGTCGATGCTACCCGAAAACACGGCTTGTGACAGCCCCGCACGACCTGACGGCGCAGTCCTCTGCTCGCTGCAGATGACCGGATTGCCGCAGAAGTCGTGACACTCTAATTTCGCGACCATGCAGTTCCCGACCCCACTCCTCCGCGGCACGCTTATCCAGCGCTACAAGCGCTTTCTCGCCGACATCCGCCTCGACAACGGCGAGGTGATCACTGCGACCTGCCCCAATACGGGCTCCATGATGGGCCTGACGACACCAGGACTGCCCGTCTGGGTCTCGATTTCCGACAGCCCGACGCGCAAGTACAAGCACACATGGGAAATGCTCGAGGTCGATCTCGGCAAGGGCCCGGGCTTCGTTGGCATCAACACGAACCACCCCAACGCGCTCGTCAGCGAGGCGATTCAAGCCAAGCGCGTCGCGGCGCTGAAGGGCTACGACAGCCTCCGCCGCGAGGTGAAATACGGCACCAACAGCCGCATCGATATTCTGCTCGAAGGTGCGGGCAAGCCGCCGGCCTATGTCGAGGTCAAGAACGTCCACATGATGCGCGAAGCGGGCATCGCCGAGTTCCCGGACTCGGTCACCGCGCGCGGCCTCAAGCATCTGCTTGAAATGAGCCAAATGGTGCGCGCTGGCAATCGCGCCGTGATGGTCTATCTCATCCAGCGCAATGACGCGACGCGACTCACGTTCGCGCGCGACATCGACCCGAGCTACGCCGCGGGGCTTGCGGAAGCACTCGAGATCGGCGTCGAGGCGATCGCGCTCAAGTGCGCGCTGACACCCGAGGGCATCAGCGTCGCGAAGACTGTTCCGATTAAAGTGTGAACTCCGGCCATGTCCACGCCGAAGCAGAAATCCCCCTCCCCCTTGTGGGGAGAGGTTAGGGGTGGGAGAATCCCCACCGCTATTGTTCTGCACCCCCTCCTAACCTCCCCCACAAGGGGGGAGGAATAAGGAAGGCGGATGCAAAGCGCGCTCAATCCTGCTGATTGAGGCGCGCGAGCAAGCTCGAAGTATCCCAGCGCTTGCCGCCGAGCCGCTGGACCTCGGCGTAGAACTGATCGACGAGCGCTGCGACAGGCAGCGTCGCGCCGTTCTGGCGAGCTTCATCGAGCGAAATCGAGAGGTCCTTGCGCATCCAGTCCACGGCGAAGCCATAATCGTATTTTGCTTCCGACATCGTCTTCCAGCGGTTGTCCATCTGCCAGGATCCGGCCGCACCCTTGGAGATCGTCTCCATGACCTTCGAAATGTCGAGACCGGCCCTCTGGGCGAAGTGGATGCCTTCGGCGAGACCCTGCACGGCGCCCGCAATGCAGATCTGGTTGACCATCTTCGTGAGCTGGCCCGCGCCCGGCGCACCAATCAGCGTCACCATGCGCGCGTAGGCGGCGATGACGGGCTCGGCCTTCGCAAAGGTCTCGGCATCACCGCCGACCATGACCGTCAGCACGCCGTTCGTTGCACCCGCCGAGCCGCCCGATACTGGCGCATCGAGAAAGCCGAAGCCCTTGGCCTTTGCAGCGGCATACAGCTCGCGCGCGATGTTCGCGGAGACCGTCGTGTTGTCGATGAAGGTCGCGCCCTTGCGCATGCCCTCGAAGGCACCGTCCTTGCCGAGGGTCACAGAGCGCAGATCGTCGTCATTGCCGACGCATGAAAAAACGAAGTCCTGGTCCTTAGCGGCTTCTGCCGGCGTCGCGGCCGTCTTGCCGGCGCCGTACTCCTTGACCCAGGCCGCAGCCTTGGCGGCATTGCGGTTGTAGACGGTCAGCTCATGGCCGCCCTTCTTGAGAAGGTGCCCCGCCATGGGGTAGCCCATCACGCCCAATCCGATAAATGCCACCTTCGCCATGTCGTCGCTCCCGTAAAGCTACTTTCCGTTGGGAGCCGTTCTAGCGGATGGGGGCGGGCTTGTCAGGCGTGGATCGGTTGTTCGCTCGAAGTCTCAGGAATGGCCGAGCGGCAGCACCATGGTCCGGCGCGCTTCGATGTCATAAGCGCAGACAGGTCCGCCCGAGGCTCTTGCCGTCGCGACGAAGATGAAGGGCGTCCGGTAGCGCTCGCCCCAGCGGGCGTGGTCGACCTGCCAGACGGAGACATCCGCGTGCGGATTGCCAACGCCGAACCAGACCTGCGCCGGGCTCGCCCACGCCGTGCGATCGGCGAGGCCGGTTGCGGTCGCATCGCGTTGGCAGGCGGCGACGGCCTGGTCGCGGAAGGTCGTGACCATGACCTCGGCCGTGGCCGAGCGGTAGAGATACTGATGATAGCCGACCTTGCCCGCAGCGAGCAGGATCAGCAAGACGGCGATGAACCGCATGACGCGCTACCCCTCCGGCACGCGCCCGAGCGGATGCCAGCGGTGTGAGAGTCGTCCGCCGTGGTTAACAAAGGGTTGAAGTTGGCAGCAAAGACGCCTGTCGATCAGGCACCCTGCCCGCCGAAATGCTGGTCTCTAGCGCGCGAGGCAAGTGCGTCCCGATGTCGGACAAGGCACTGCAACGAGAGCTCCATCTGCTGGAGAACGCGCTGGCGCAAAGCACTGTCGATCCCCGCCCCCTCTGCGATCTCCGCGCGGAAGCGCTCGATCCGACGACGATTTTCTTCAATCAAATGGTTCGAATGCTGGAGCAAACTCAAAGACATGATGGACCTCTGCCCGGTCGTGCCACCCCTGAACGCATGATGCGAGGCACAGATTTTCGACCCGGGCCTCGAGCTTTTCAATAAATGCAAAGGGTGTGCCGGACGGTGCGCCATCCGCCTAATGCTTTAGGCGCTTATCCAGAAGGTTGCGGTTACCGGCTCTCACCTTGTGAGACTTCCGAGCCTCTAGCTGCGTTTAGCCCGCAGCGATGCATGGAGGAGGTAGATCTCATGAAAATCGGCTTTAGCGCCGCGTGTGTGGTGGCCTTCGCGGCTTTGACGTTCCAGGGAGCAACGGCCAACGCAGCCCCGCTCGCCTCTCGCCCGGCACTGCCTCCGTCAGGCGGCCTGGTGCAGCCGGCGAGCCATAGCTCCGTGCATCACTATCGCCGGCATCACGCGAAGTACCACCACCACCGCTACGGCAAGTACCACTACAAGTCTCGCCGTGGATGGCTTCCGCCCTTGAAGGAGCATCGCCACGCGCCTGGCAAATGGAGCCATAAGCACTGCCACGACTGGCACCGCTGCCATTACTACTTCTATGGCTACAAGCAGTGGGCGAAGTGGAATCCGACGGGGTCGCGGGCCTACTTCTACCGGCGCTATCACCACTGATGGCGTCTCGCCTCAGTTATCGCGATGAGTGACGCCCCCCAGTGCCGGTAATGCGGCTCCCTCCTCGAGGGCCCGCGCGAACCGGGTTCCGCAGCCCGCTGTCTCCGTAGCACCACGGATGCAATTGCTCCGCTTCTCGGCATACCGTCTGTGGGTTTGGTGCCACCTGAGCATCCTGCCAGGTGATCTCTCCTAAGGACACGACTATGCCCAAGCGCACCGTTGCCGCTGCTCTGATGGCACTATCCGTCGCTAGTGTTCACCACAAACCAGCTGATGCTGCGCCCCTCGTCCCACGCGGATCAGTTGCCGAGACAAGAAACATGGTTGAGAGCGTCGGCGGATGTAGCGATTGCTACCGGCAGCGCGTCGCTGGGCGGCAGATCTCGGACGTGAGTTACCGCCAACGCTCCAAGGTCCAAGGTTGGTCGCGTCGGGCGTCGATTTATCGGCCCCGACCGCTCGCCAAGCCCTCTGCCCTCTGGGACCCGGGCTTTCGCTATGGTGCGGCCAGCTGGAGTGATCAAAGAGCCTGGACGTACTACGGCCGCTGGTGAGGCTCCATCAGAGCAGCGCGATCAGGAACACGCCGGCAATCCCGACAGCCGCGGCGGCCGCAAGTGTCGCCATGCGCTTCTGACCGTTGCGCCACGGCATGTTCTCGATGACGAGCACGCGGAGACCGCCGAGCAGGTGAATGGCGAGCAGCAGCACGAGACCAGTCTCGGCGAGCTTCACCAGCGGCGACTTCGTCCACTGCAGAAAGCTGTCGAGCTGACCTTCGCTCTCGATCGCAAGCCCGAGCACAAGAAAATGCAGCGGCAGAAAGGCTGCGAGGAGCACGCCCGAGACGCGATGCACCATCGCCGCCAACCACAAGCGGTCGCTACGATAAGCAGTGTTGTGCGGTTGCGTGCTCATGGCACCACCACCGCAAAGACGGCCCTCAGCCCGAGCACCAGCAGAATGACGCCGAAGATCCACATGAGCCGGTCGAGCGCCGTCTCACGCCAGCCGAGCCATTCCCGCGCGACGCCGCGCACGCCAATAGCACCATGGATCGCGGCTGCGGCGACGAAGAGCGTGTAGTAGAGCCCCCACGCGATACTGCCCTGCGTGCGACCGAGGATATCCGCAGCGCTGAGGCCACGGTTGGTCGCGTAGATGATGATGATGAGGTGCACGATGATGAGCGGCACCATGAGCAGAGCCGTCAACCGCTGCCAGACATAAAGGCGGACGGCACTCACGAGATTTCTCCGCGGATATAGGCCTGCATGGTGCGCCGCTTGAGCCCGGCAATGGATGCAGTCGGATTGAGGCCCTGCGGACAGAGCTGCTCGCAGGACTGATGCGAGTGGCAGTTGTGGCAGCCGCCGTTGCTGGCTGCAGCTGCGAGGCGCTTCAGATTGCCCGCGTCGCGTACGTCATTGACGAGCGACCACGAGCGGTTCAGCGCCGCCGGTCCGAAGTACTCGGGGCTCCAACGCACGGTATCGCATGCCGCATAGCAGACGCCGCAGTTGATGCATTCGATGGCCGCGTTTGCCGCCTGGCGCTCGGGGCTTTCGGGGCTGATCGTCTCCAACGGCTCGTGGCGCGTGCGCGACGGCACGAACGTGCCCTCTGCCTTCTGCCACTTTTCGAAGAATGGCGTCAGATCCGCCGCGAGGTCGCGGATGACAGGCAGATTGGCGAGAGGTCCGATTTCAACGCGGCCATCCTCGATCACCTTCGAGACGTGCGTGCGGCACGTCCAGCGCGGGCGGCCATTCACCGTCATCGCGCAGGAGCCGCACACGCCAACGCGGCAGGCGAAGCGGTATGCAAGCGTTGGATCGGCGTGACGCTGGATCCATGTGACCACATCGAGCACGGTCTGGCTGTCGCGCCGCGGCACGGCAAAGGACTGGTATTCGCCCTTCTCGCCACCGCGCCACACGCGCACGTCGATCGTGGCTTCTGCTGTCGTGCTCATGCGCGAACTGTCACTCCGATCCTGTGCACCATGTTGTTGCCGAAGCCACTGCGGTCCCATCGCTCTTCGAGTGGCTGCGTATCGCCGTTCTCGTCGGTCGCCCGGCAGGCGATCTCGTGCTCGCCCTCGCTGGCATCCCATAAGGCCTGCCAGCTTCGCCAGGCGTACTTACCGTCGACCGGTCCGAGCTCCGCCTCCTGCCAGTTTCCATCGACGCCGAATTCGACGCGCACGACCGGCACACCATTGCCGCTCCAGGCCCGCCCGAACACCTTGACCGGTCCGGGCGGGACGAGCCGATGACGCGTGTACCAGTCGGGAATGCCCGGCGGAACCATGAGCGACTTGACGCGGATATGCGTTACCGGCACGCCCGCGTCGTCAGCGCTCTCCTTATAGACGTAGCTACCGACCTGCTGATGCCCCTCGTATGGGCTGTCGAGCACTTCGATGCGATCGAGCCACTTGACGCTCGCCATGCCGTACCAGCCGGGCACGATCATGCGCAGCGGAAAGCCGTGCTGTGGCAGCAGCGGGGCCCCGTTCATCGCCCAAACGAGCAGGACGTCCTCGTTGAGCGCCAGCTGCGGCGTGAGGCTCCGGCCGTACTCATGGAAGATCTTGTCGAAGCCGCGATCGATACCGAGAAAGGCAATATCCAGAGCATCCGGCAGCAGTCCGGCGCGTTCGAGCACGTGGCGGAGCGGCGTGCCCGTCCATTCCGACGTGCCGACCGCTTCGTACATCCAGGGCATGCTCTGGCGGCGCAAGCCGATGTTGGCGCGGCCATTGCCCGCACATTCGAGCGTTACGCGGAGCGTCTTCGCCGGCAGCGCCTGGATCTCGGACAGAGCCAGCTTGAGCGGCGTGCGCACCCGGCCGGTCACGCTCAGTGTCCAGTCCGCCGCGGTGGCAACGTAGGGAACGTCGAAATGGTTGAGCAGATAGTGCAGCCCGATCGGCGTCACGTCATGACGTAGCGCCTCGAGCAGAATGCCGGAATTGCGGTTGGCGAGGCGCACTTCTTCGCGGAGGAAGTCACCTTCGACGTTGGGGCGTCCCTTTTCCGCATCGAAAGGGGAAACCGGGCCTGCGGGTTCGGTCATTTGGCATCCTTCTCGGGCGGACCCTAGCAAAAAGCCTCAGCCGGTCAATTGCTCGCCGCGCATGGCTTGCTTCCGATGCGTACCCGGCAGTCCTATGCTCAGCGGCAGGGCGGCGCAAAGGTGGTCACATGAACAACTGGTTTCGCAAATTTGCCGAGCGGTCTTCGCACGTGGTTGGAACGCAATGGGCCTTTCTGGTCGCGCTCCTGACCGTCGGCGTCTGGGGCATAACCGGTCCCACCTTCGGCTACTCGGATACTTGGCAGCTCTTCATCAATACCGGGACGACCATTGTCACGTTCCTGATGGTGTTTCTCATCCAGAACACCCAGAACCGCGAAACGCGCGTAATCACCCTGAAGCTCGACGAGCTGATCCGGGCGGCCGAGGGCGCGCGGACGGGCTTCGTCAATCTGGATCACATGTCCGATGAAGAGCTGGAGACCGTACAGCAGGAGTTTTCCCGGCTACGCGAGAAATATGCACCGCTCGTCGACGACGACCTGGCGCATGTCGAGCGTGCACTGGCCATGCGCCGTGGCGATGGTGAATGAGCTGGACTTATCGTCCTCGGCCCGCGCCCGATAGTCAGACCCGGGAACATCGCCTCCGCGGCCGCGTTTGGAAGGCACGTAGACCGCTTGCCCCGGCGCCCCACTTTCTGTATAGACCGCCCAGATTTTCATCCATGACCACCCGCTACCCGGCGCCTGTCGCGCCGATGTCGGGTGTTTCGTGCTCGCTCGTGAGAGACGCCATGAAGAACATCGAAGACTTCCACCCCGACTACCACCTGATCACTGTCGCCCTCCCGAGCGGCGCCACGTACCAGACCTATTCGACCTACGGTAAAGAAGGCGACACGCTGCAGCTCGACATCGATCCGAGCACGCATCCTGCATGGACTGGCGGCAATCAGACGCTCATGGACCGCGGTGGCCGCGTCTCGCGCTTCAAGAAGAAGTTCGAAGGCCTCTTCTGAGATTTTGTGCGCTGCAGCGCGCAGCATCCACAATATTCCGAGTCATGACGGCCCCGCCTTAAGTCTAGGTGGGGCCGTTTTGCATGGCGCGTAAATCATTCCCATCAGCAATGCGTGATGTCGAGTGGCCAACACTGTTTGCAGCGGCTATAGAGAGTCTAAGTTGCAGGCCCCGCTTTGAACGGGGTCGCTGTTAGGGGCTGGGGCGAATTCCTTGTGACGGGCTGGGTGGGCGCATGAGCTGCCCGCGGCGCCGTTCGGTGAGGATGGCTCCCCGGCACAGAAACGAGCCAGGGAAGAAGGCGAGATGCAGGCGAGTGAAATCGCGGCCCGAGCACGCAAGCGCGGTCGTACCCCTCCAACCGACATCGAGAACCCGCAGTACTTCCACAAAGTCGTCGATTGCCAGTGGGCGTGCCCGACGCATACGCCGGTCCCCGAGTATATCCGTCTGATCGCACAGGGCCGCTACTCAGCGGCCTATATGTTGAACTGGGAATCGAATGTCTTCCCGGGAATTCTCGGTCGCGTTTGCGATCGCCCCTGTGAGCCCGCCTGCCGGCGCGGCCGCATCCAGGTCGGCGATGAAGGCAACGCCAAGGATCCCTCGAAGAAGAATGCCGAGCCGGTCGCGATCTGCCGCCTGAAGCGCGTCGCCGCCGACTACAAAGGCGACATCGATAATCTCCTCCCCGCCATTCCGACCGAGAAGAACGGCAAGCGCATCGCGCTGATCGGTGCAGGCCCAGCCTCACTGGCCGTCGCGCGCGATCTCATGCCGCTCGGCTATGACATCACGCTCTTCGAGCGCGATCCCGTTCCGGGCGGGCTCATGCGGACGAACATTCCCTCGTTCCGCCTACCCGCAAACGTGCTCGACGAGGAGGTGGGCCGCATTCTCGACTTCGGTGTCAAGACGCTCTTCGGCGCCGAGATCAAGAGCCTCAAGGCGATGCTCGGCGAGGGCTACGACGCGATCTTCGTCGGCACCGGTGCGCCCAAGGGCAAGGATCTCGAGCTGCCGGGCCGCAAGGAGGCCGCCGCCAACATTCACATCGGCATCGACTGGCTGACGTCGGTCGCGTTCGGACATGTCGAGAAGATCGGCCGCCGCGTCGTCGTCATCGGCGGCGGCAATACGGCCATGGACTGCTGCCGCACGGCGCTGCGTCTCGGCGCCGAAGCCGTGACGGTCACTGTGCGCAGTCCGCGCAAGGTCATGAAGGCCTCGGACTGGGAAATCAAGGACGCGCTCCACGAGGGCATTCCGATCCTCGACAATCACGCGCCAAAGTCTTTCGTCGTGAAGGACGGCAAACTCGTCGGCATGACCTTTGAGAAGATGGTTCAGACCGGTGTCGATGCCAAAGGCCGCCCCAAGCTCGAAGCCTCGGGCGAGATCGTCACGATCGACTGCGACGACGTTCTGATGGCGATCGGCCAGGAGAACGCTTTCCCCTGGATCGAGCGCGATATCGGCATGACCTTCAACGAGTGGGGCCAGCCCGCCGTCGACCGCAAGACGTTCATGAGCTCCATTCCTGGCGTCTTTTTCGGCGGTGACGCAGCCTGGGGACCCGAGAACATCATCTGGGCTGTCGCGCACGGCCATCAGGCCGCGATCTCGATCGATGCCTACTGCCATGGACGCAGCCTCGTCGACCGGCCGAAGCCCGGACACACGCTCGTCAGCCAGAAGATGGGCATTCACGAGTGGTCGTATTCGAATAACTACGATCCGCGGAACCGCCAGGCCGTTCCGCACGCGACGCTGGAAGCCTCGCTCAAGAATCTCAAGCTCGAGGTCGAGCTCGGCTTCGACGACAAGATTGCCGCGCGCGAGGTCGAGCGGTGCCTCAATTGCGATGTGCAGACCGTCTTCACCGACAATCTCTGCATCGAGTGCGATGCCTGCATGGACATCTGTCCTGTCGACTGCATAAACTTCATCGAGAACGACGACGAGGCGGATCTGCGTATGGCGTTGCGCGTGCCGGCGCTCAATAAATCCCAGGATCTGTACGTGTCGGGGCCTCTCAAGACCGGGCGCATCATGGCCAAGGACGAGGACGTCTGCCTGCACTGCGGCCTCTGTGCGGAGCGATGTCCGACAGGCGCCTGGGACATGCAGAAGTTTGCGTACGCAGAGGCACAGGCCGCCTCGGCCTGTCTCTCGCACCACAATGCCTATCTCAGCGCGTGAAAACTTCGGAGGAAGGGCTCGCCCACATCTGGCGATAACGCTTCGCGACGGGCGCCCTGCTGGAATGAGGACAACGACGACGCCATGAGCGGAATCAACGATTTCGTCATCAAGTTCGCCACCGTCAACGGGTCGGGCTCCGCGTCCGCCAACACGATGGTCGCAAAGACGCTGTTCCGGATGGGCATCCCCGTCAGCCCGAAGAATATTTTTCCCTCGAATATTCAGGGCCTGCCGACGTGGTACGAGGTCCGCGTCTCTGAAGCGGGCTATCTCGCCCGGCGCGATGGTATCGACTTCATGGTCGCGATGAACCCGCAGACGTACGTCGAGGATCTCGCCGAGGTCGTGCCCGGTGGCTGGCTGCTCTACGACAGCTCCATGCCGCGCATCTGGCCGCGCGACGACATCACGCTGCTGCCGATTCCAATCGCGCAGATCTGCGCCAAGCAGTGGACGGACGCGCGCCAGCGCCAGCTCTTCAAGAACATGGTCTATGTCGGCGCGCTCGTCGAGCTGCTCGCCATGGACATGGATGCCCTCAAGGGTGTGATCTCGGATCAGCTCAAGGGCAAAGAGAAGCTCATGACGGCCAACCTGCAGGCCGTGCAGCTTGGCCGCGATTACGCGCGCGAGCATTTCTCTTGCCCGCTCGCCATCCATGCCCGCACCGCCGAGAGCGCCAAGGGCAAGATCATGGTGACCGGCAACGACGCCGGCGGCCTCGCGGCCGTCTATGGTGGCGCCACGGTGTGCGCGTGGTATCCGATCACGCCATCCACATCGCTCGCCGAGGCTTATGAGAAGTACGCGCGGCGCCTCCGCGTGACCAAGGAGGGCAAGCGCCTCTACGGCATCGTGCAGGCCGAGGACGAGCTTGCGGCCATCGGCGTCGCGATCGGCGGCGGCTGGAATGGCGCGCGCTCGTTCACGGCGACGTCAGGCCCCGGCATCTCGCTCATGAGCGAGTTCCTCGGCCTCGCCTACTTCGCCGAAGTACCGATCGTGCTCTTCAATATCCAGCGCGGTGGACCTTCGACGGGTATGCCGACGCGCACGGGGCAGCCGGACATCATCTCGTGCGCCTACGCGAGCCATGGCGACACCAAGCACGTGTTGCTGTTCCCCTCGAACCCCACCGAGGTCTTCTCGATGGGCGCGGAAGCCTTCGACCTCGCGGAGCTTCTGCAGACGCCGATCATGGTCATGTCCGATCTCGACATCGGCATGAACGACTGGATAACCGATCCCTTCACCTGGGACGACTCGCGCGAGCAAAGCCGCGGCAAGGTGCTCTCGGCCGAGCAGCTCGAAGCCTTCCAGAGCGTCAAGGGCAAAGCCTGGGGCCGCTATCTCGATGTGGACGGCGATGCGATCCCCTATCGCACGCTTCCGGGCACGCATCCTTCCATGGGCTCGTTCTTCACGCGTGGCACGAGCCACGATGAGTACGCTCGCTATACCGAGGATGGCCGCATTCACCAGCGCGTCATCGACCGCATCCGGCGCAAGTTCGACACCGCCGCGACCGTCGTGCCGAAACCGGAGATCGATATCCGCGACAAGAGCGGCAAGACCGGCATCATCTACTTCGGCGCGACGCGACCTGCGGTGCTCGAAGGACTCGATGAGCTCGAGCGCGCCGGTGTGCGCCTCAATGCCATGCGCCTCAAAGCTTTCCCCTTTAACGAGGACGTGAAGGCTTTCTGCGCGGCGCACGACCAGATCTTCGTTCTCGAGCAGAACCGCGACGCGCAGATGCGGTCGCTGCTGATCACCGAAGCCGACATTCCCGCCACTAAACTCATTCCGGCGCTGAGCTATGACGGCATGCCGACCACGGCCGCTTTCGTGCGCAAGACCGTGCTCGAGCATCTCCATCCCGAAAAAGCTGCGGCCGCCGAGTAGCAGGAACAGGACCTAGAGACGCCCCATGAGCTACATCGCCAAACCATCCGCCCATCACCCCGCACTCCCGCGGAACGCGCTGGGCCTTACGCGACGCGACTATGAAGGCTCCATGTCGACGCTGTGCGCCGGCTGCGGACACGACTCGATCACCGCCGCGATCATCGAAGCCTGCTTCGAGATGGACCTGCCGGCGCATCGCATCGCGAAAGTGTCCGGCATCGGCTGCTCCTCGAAGGCGCCGACCTACTTTCTCTCGCGCAGCCACGGCTTCAACTCGGTGCACGGGCGCATGCCGTCAGTGACGACCGGCGCGAACATGGCCAACCGCGATCTCTACTACATTGGCGTGTCCGGTGACGGCGACACGGCCTCGATCGGCCTTGGCCAGTTCTGTCATGCCGTTCGGCGCAAGCTGAACATGACCTACATCGTCATGAACAACGGCTGCTATGGTCTTACCAAGGGTCAGTTCTCGGCGACGAACGACAAGAACTCGCCATCCAAGAAGGGCGAGGCCAATCCCTTCGACGCAATAGACCTCTGCCAGATGGCCATCCAGCTCGGCGCCGGCTTCGTCGCACGCTCTTTCTCGGGCGACAAGCGCCAGCTCCTGCCGCTCATCCAGGCTGCGATCAGCTACAAGGGCTTTGCCTTCATCGACGTCGTGAGCCCGTGCGTGACCTTCAACAATCACCCGGCATCGACGAAGAGCTACGAATACGTGCGGATGCACAACATGGCCTCCGAGAACAAGCTCGACTATGTCGAGCCCAAGGAGGAGATCACGGCGGAATACGACGAGGGGACCTCCACCTCGGTCGAGTTGCATGACGGCTCGCAGCTCATGCTCTACAAGATCGGCGAGGGGCACGATCCGCGCGATGCCGATGCCGCGATCCACACCATCCGCACCAACGCGGCCAAGGGAACGATCGTCACGGGCCTCCTCTACGTCAACGAGGACCAGCACGATCTGCACGACGTGCTCGGCACGGACGAGCGGCCGCTCAACGGCCTCCCCATGAGCGAGCTCTGCCCCGGCTCGAAGGCGCTGGAGGGCATCAACGCGCGCCTGCGTTAACCGTGGCGTTGCCCTCAAGTCTGCACTGATGATCTGCCAAAGGATTGTGCGCCGGTCCGAGTAAAATCGGGCCGTTTTGCTTTTGCGAGCGTGCCGTAACGGCTGCGGATCGTCCGCAGGCGGCAGCGCTGAGACTTTGAGCCGCAAGACTTTTTTGTTCACTTCACGTACATTTGAGCACAATTACACTTTGATACAGCAGCTCCCGTCCCGCCGCCTCGTCCCGAGAAACCGAGCCCCAGAAGTAACCATGCTGACAGCGCGTTCGACGTTGCCGGATGCCGTTCCTGCGCGCTTGTCCGAGCGCCTTTATGACCGCACAGCCCTGGCTGTGCTCCTTGTCGTCGCAATCTTCGCGGCCTTCACCTTCGTGGACTATGGCCTCGGCTGGGACGACTACACACATTCCCAGTACGGTGAGCTGCTGCTCGCGTACTACAGCTCCGGCTTCACCGACCGGCGCGCGCTGAGCTTCGTCAATCTCTACATGTACGGCGGCGGTTTCGATCTCCTGAGCGCGCTTGCGGCAAAGGTCCTTCCGTTCGATCTCTTCGAGACCCGGCGCCTCATGGGTGCCGTTGTCGGCATCATCGGCCTCGCCGTGGTGTGGCGCTTGGGGCGGCGTCTCGGTGGGCCGCTCGCCGGCCTGCTCGCGCTGGTGCTGCTGGCAACGACGCCGATGTACTACGGCCACATGTTCATGAACGCGAAGGATGGGCCGTTTTCCGTCGCGATGTGCGTGCTGCTGTTCGCGCTGCTACGGGCGATCGATGAATACCCCTCTCCATCACGCGGCTCCGTGATCCTGCTCGGTTCGGCACTCGGTCTCGCCATCGGCACGCGCATTCTCGGCGGCATCGCCGTGCTGTTCGTGATCGCGCCGCTCGCGTTGCTCGTCGGCGCAGATATTCGCAAGGACGGCGTGCAACCTGCCATGCGCCGCTTTGGCTGGTTCGTGCTCGTACTGTCCGCGGGATTGCCGCTCGGCTATGTGATCATGGGCCTGCTCTGGCCGTGGTCCGTGCTCGAACCTCTCAACCCCATCCGCGCAATCTCCTATTTCTCGACCTTCTTCGAGAAGCCCTGGCGCGAGATGTACGACGGAATGCCCGTGCTCGTTCCGGATATGCCGTCGAGCTATGTACCGCGTCTGCTGGCGCTCAAGCTGCCGGATCCCACGCTGGCCCTCGCACTTGGCGCTGTGGGAGGCATCCTCTTCGCGGCCACCCGGCAGAACATTCCGGTCAATCGTCGCGCCGGCCTGCTGCTCGTTCTCGGCGCGGCGGCTGTGCCCGTGATCTACGCCATGATCTCGCGGCCCGCGCTCTACAATGGGCTGCGTCACTTCCTTTTTATCGTGCCGCCGATCGCGGTGATCGCGGGCGTCGCGTGCGCGTACCTGATCGAGTGGCTGCACACGCGCGGCAAGGCTGTCCTGGCGGCGGCCATCGTCGTGCTCGGACTCGGCCTCACCGCAACGGTCGCCGACATGGTGCGCCTGCACCCGTACCAGTACGCCTATTTCAACACCCTGGCCGGCGGCGTGCGCGGCGCCGACCGCGCGTTCATGCTCGACTATTGGGGCCTTGCGTTCAAACAGGCGACCGACGAACTGGAGCAGAACATCGAGGCCCAACAGGCCATACCACCAGCAGGTCGCAGCTACTGGATCGTCGCCGTGTGCGGGCCTCAGCGCGTCGCGCAGGTGGAACTCGGCCCGAGATTCCTGACGACGAGCAATCCGCGCGGTGCCGACTTCGCGCTTGTGCTGCGCGAGTTCTATTGCCGCGAGATCAATGCGCCCGTCGCAGCCGAGGTCGTGCGCGACGGCGTGCCCTTTGCCACGGTGTACGACCTGCGCGGCCGCACGGTGAGCACGCTGCAGGCGTCGCCCTGACTTAATCCGCGCGTGCGGTTTTGACGGCCGCAGCAGTGGCGGCCGCCTTCTTCGCATCTTTCGCAGGCGCTGGCGGCACGGCGCTTTGCTTGGGCGCGGCAGGCTTACTCGCGGCCTTGCCGTTGCGGTCGCTGATCTTGCTGACGAGCGCCAGGTTCTTCGCGACGCGGATGTCGCCACCCTTTTTCTGGCCCGCCGCTGCCTGCCGCAGCATCTGCTCCGCCTCGCCGCGTCGCCCTTCGAGCGCCATCGAGAGCGCGAGATTGTTGAGCACGACCGGATTGTCCGGCGCCTGCATCAGCGCCTCGGCAAACGCGCGCTGGGCGCCCTTCTGATCGCCGGCAGCCGCGAGAGCTGTGCCGAGTGCGGAATGTGTCTGCCAGTCGCTGCTACCGTTTCCGACAGCCTTTTTCAGATGATCGCGCGCGCGGGCGAGCGCGCCGAGCTCCAACGCCAGCAAGCCGCGATCGCGCAGGAGACGAGCATCATTCGGAGCTGCAGGTGCCGAGGTATCGAGCAGAGCAAGAGCACCGGCCTTGTCGCCCTGCTGGCGCATAATGCGGGCTGCCGCCATGACGGCATCGATATCCCCGGGATTGCTGCGCGCTGCGGCGAGCGTGGCGGCCTCGCCGAGACGGGCGCGGGCGGCCTTCGCTTCGCCGGGCGAAACTTCACGCGGCGGCGGCTCGGCTCTTGGTGTGACGTTGAGCGTAGGCGTCGATGGCCCAAGACCCGGCAATTTCAGCAGGTCCGCACCGCCGCAGCCGCCGAGAGAAAGCACGGCCGCAAGACAGCTGCTCACTCCAATGACGCGACGCGATACGACCTCACGACGGACACGACCCCGACCCCAAATCCGCACCATAACTTGCCTCCTCGACGCCGCGCAGGACCCCACGCGTCGACCCTAGCGATAGGTGATTCGTGCGCTCGCAAGCCCCGACGCGGGTGGGCCGTCCCCGCAATCCCCAGAGGGACCTAGGCGGATCAATCCGCGCGCAGCAACGTCCGGGTTGTCGCCGCAAGCACCCTTCGATACTGAATAGGCCAAGTCTTGGAGGCGCCTCATGGCCGACGATCAGTATCCCCGTTTCGACACGCTCTCGCTTCACGCGGGACAGCAACCCGATCCGACGACCGGCGCCCGCGCCGTGCCGATCTACCAGACGACGTCGTACGTCTTTCACGACGCGGATCACGCCGCGGAGCTGTTCAATCTCGAACGCGCCGGCCACATCTACTCGCGCATTTCCAATCCGACCGTCGCCGTGCTGGAGGAGCGAATCTCCGCCCTCGAGGGTGGCGTCGGTGCGGTCGCGGTTGCGAGCGGGCAGGCCGCGCTCCATCTCGGCATTGCGACGCTCATGGGCCAGGGCGGACACATCGTCGCCTCGAACCGCGTCTACGGCGGCTCGCACAACATGTTCGTGCATACGCTGCCGCGCTTCGGAATCTCGACGACGCAGGTCGATCCGCGAAATCCGGCGGCGTTTGCGGCGGCCATCCGCCCCGAGACACGGCTTGTCTTCGCCGAGACGCTCGGCAATCCCGGCCTCGAAGTGCTCGACATCGCAGCCGTCGCCGAGGTCGCGCACGATCACGGCCTCCCGCTCATGATCGACGCGACGTTCTCGACGCCGTTCCTCTGCCGACCTTTCGACCATGGCGCCGATATCGTCATGCACTCCGCGACGAAATTCCTCGGCGGACATGGCGTCGCGATCGGCGGCCTGCTTGTCGACAGCGGCCGTTTCGACTGGGTCAAGTCGGGGAAATTTCCGACGCTCACTGAGCCCTATGCCGGTTATCACGGTCTCTCATTCGCGGAAGAATTCGGACCGGCCGCTTTCATGACACGCGCTCGCGCCGAGGGCCTGCGCGACTTCGGTGCCTGCATGAGCCCAGCGAATGCATTCTATCTGCTGCAGGGTATCGAGACACTGCCCGTGCGCATGGCGCGCCACGTCGAGAATGCGCGCACGGTGTCGTCTTTCCTCGAGAAGCATCCCGCTGTCGCCTGGGTGAAGTATCCAGGTCTCGAGAGCCATCCCGACTATGCTCTAGCAAAGAAGCAGAGCCCGCGCGGTGCCGGGGCCATCATGAGCTTCGGCATCAAGGCACCTGACGGTTCGAGCGAAGGTGGCGCGCGTCGTGCAGGCAAGGTGCTGATAGAGCGCGTGCGCCTGCTCTCGCATCTCGCCAATATCGGCGATGCCAAGTCGCTCATCATCCATCCTGCGAGCACCACGCATCAGCAGATGAGCGCGGAAGAACTCAAGCGTGCGGGGGTCGGTGAGGAGCTCGTCCGTCTCTCGATCGGTCTCGAAGACGCCCGCGACATCATCGAGGATCTCGACCAGGCGCTGAAGGCTTCGCAGCGGGTGTGACCGTCGCACCTACGGTGCAAGCGAGGCTAGGCCCCGCACCCCACCGGGAGGGACACCCGCCCGGACCCGCCCATCCTTATGAATGGCCCGAGCCAAGGCCTTGCGCGGCCTCACAAAACCAGCCTGACGCAGCGGAATGATATCGACGAAGGAACAAGAGTGCACTGCCGCAGTCCTATATTGCAGCGCAGTATTTACTCTGTCACACTGTTCGCACCCGCAACCAAGGCATTTGGCAAGGCAGGTGTCCAATGGCGAGTTCAGCTCAGGCTTTACAGCCCGTTCCCAACGAAGCGCCGCTGAAAGATCTCTACGAAGTCGGGGAGATCCCGCCCTTAGGGCATGTACCCAAAAACATGTATGCCTGGGCCATCCGCAAGGAGCGTCACGGCGAGCCGGAGTCGGCGATGCAGGTCGAGGTCGTGCCGACGTGGCCACTCGACAGCCACGACGTGCTGGTGCTCGTGATGGCAGCGGGTGTGAATTACAATGGTGTGTGGGCCGCACTCGGCACGCCCATCTCGCCGTTCGATGGCCACAAGCAGCCGTATCACATCGCGGGATCCGATGCCGCGGGCATCGTCTATGCCGTCGGCTCGAAGGTGAAGCGCTGGAAAGTCGGCGACGAGGTCGTCATCCACTGCAATCAGGATGACGGCGACGACGAGGAATGCAACGGCGGCGATCCCATGTTCTCGCCCTCCCAGCGCATCTGGGGCTACGAGACGCCGGACGGTTCATTCTCGCAGTTCACGCGCGTGCAGGACCGCCAGCTCATGGAGCGGCCGAAGCACCTGACGTGGGAAGAAGCCGCCTGCTACACGCTGACGCTCGCGACGGCCTATCGCATGCTCTTCGGCCATCGCCCGCACATTCTGCGACCGGGCCATAACGTGCTGGTCTGGGGCGCGTCGGGCGGGCTCGGCTCCTTCGCCATTCAGCTTTGTGCGACTGCAGGCGCGAATGCCATCGGCGTCGTCTCAGAGGACGACAAGCGCGACTTCGTCATGCAGCTCGGCGCCAAGGGTGTCATCAATCGCAAGAAGTTCAACTGCTGGGGCCAATTGCCAACGGTCAACTCGCCCGAGTTTGGCACCTGGATGAAAGAAGCGCGCAAGTTCGGCGCTGCCATCTGGGAGATCACCGGCAAAGGCAACAACGTCGATTTCGTCTTCGAGCATCCCGGCGAGTCGACCTTCCCTGTTTCAGTGCTGCTCGTGAAGCGTGGTGGCATGGTCGTCATCTGCGCGGGCACCACGGGCTACAATCTCACGCTGGATGCGCGCTATCTCTGGATGCACCAGAAGCGCGTGCAGGGCTCACACTTCGCCAACCTCCTTCAGGCCGCACAGGCGAACAAGCTCGTCGTCGAGCGGCGGATCGATCCCTGCATGTCCGAGGTCTTCACCTGGGACCAGATCCCCAAGGCCCACACGCGCATGTGGCGCAATCAGCATAAGCCCGGCAACATGGCTGTTCTCGTTTCGGCACCGACAACGGGGCTTCGGACCGTCGAGGACGCGATCGAAGTCTCGAAGGCACGCTTCGGCTGAGCGGTCGATCGTTGCGGTATGCATATCTTCGAGCATCACCTCGCCGGGCCCGTGCTGCGGCTGTCCTCCGGCGCCGATGAAGCACTCGTCGCGCCGCTCGGCGCGCATGTCGTGGGATGGCGGCACAACGGACGCGACATGCTCTGGTGCTCGGCGACGCGCCTGCCGGGCAAGCCGCTCCGCGGTGGCATTCCTGTCTGCTGGCCGTGGTTCGGTCCTCATCCGACGGATGCAACCCAACCCGCGCACGGAATCGCGCGGCAAAGTCCATGGAATGTCATCGAACACACTGCCCACAGCGCGGCCTTACAGCTGACGCACGGGGATCTCGAAGTACGCCTCGACGTCAGCATTGGCCCTGAGCTCAAAGTTTCTCTGCGAACGCACAATGCGGGAAGTGCCACTGTCCCGCTATCGGCAGCCCTGCACACGTACCTGGCTGTCGACGACATCAGCCAGGTTCGCGTCAGCGATCTGGACGGGGCCTCCTACATCGACACACTCGATGGCTGGCAGCGGAAAACACAGAATGGAGATGTGATCTTCGATCGCGAGGTCGACCGCATTTACAGCGTCGGCTCTGCCACACTGCGCGACGGCGCTCGCGGCATTCATGTGGACGGTGTGGGAACCAGCCACTCTCTGGTTGTATGGAACCCGTGGATCGACAAATCAGCGCGCCTTGGCGACATGGCCGATGGCGCGTATCAGCGCATGGTTTGCCTTGAGACAGCCTGGGCCGGCGACGATGCGCGCCGGCTATCACCAGGGGCAACGGAAACGCTGACTACCGTTCTGCGCCCGCTCGCCACTTCCCGATGACGACTGCCCGGCGGCCCTGCTAGGGTGCGCCGTCGTTCGCACGCGGAGCACCTGTCTCCGCCTCCAGGATGGTCCGACCGCATGTCTCTCCCCGAGTTTCTGAAGAAGCGCCTGCGTATTCCGGCCATCGGCTCGCCGCTGTTCATCGTCTCGAACCCGGATCTCGTGATCGCCCAGTGCAAGGCCGGCATCGTCGGCTCCTTCCCGGCGCTTAATGCGCGGCCCGCCGAGGTTCTCGACGAATGGCTTAAGCGGATCACCGGCGAACTCGGCGAGTGGGATGCCAAGCATCCGGACCGCCTCTCGGCGCCCTTCGCGGTCAACCAGATCGTTCATCGCACGAACGAGCGCCTTCAGCACGACGTCGAGCTGTGCGTGAAGCACAAGGCGCCGATCGTCATCACGTCACTCGGGGCACGCGAGGAAGTGAACGAAGCCGTTCATTCCTACGGCGGCATCGTACTTCACGACGTGATCAACAACCGCTTCGCCAAGAAGGCCATCGAGAAAGGCGCGGACGGACTGATCCTCGTCGCCGCCGGCGCAGGCGGTCACGCCGGCAAGATCAATCCCTTCGCGCTCGTCCACGAGGTGAGGGAATGGTTCGACGGACCGATCGCGCTCTCGGGCGCCATTGCCAGCGGTGACGGCATTCTCGCCGCGGAAGCCGCAGGCGCCGATCTCGCCTATATCGGCTCGGCCTTCATCGCGACCAAGGAAGCGAACGCCATCGAGCCCTACAAGCAGATGATCGTCGAGAGCGGCGCCGATGACATCGTCTACACGAACCTGTTCACGGGCGTTCACGGCAACTACCTGAAGCCGTCGATTTCGCGGGCTGGCCTCGATCCCGAAAACCTGCCGAGCGGCGATCCCTCGAAGATGGATTTCGCCTCGGGCGCGGAACGCCGCAAGGTGTGGAAGGACATCTGGGGCTCGGGCCAGGGCATTGGTGCCATGAAAGGCATCGTGCCGGCCGCCGAGCTGGTCGACCGCCTCGCCCGCGAATACCACGCCGCACGGGCGCGGATCGGCGCGGCACCCTGGAACCCGGCTCGGGCCGCCGCTGAAGCCTGACGTAGTCGCGCCTTAGGCGCCGTCACTTCCCCCTCTCCCCATTGGTTTCAATGGGGAGAGGGTTGGGACGAGGGCGACAGCGCGCTCCAACGTCGGCGTTTGTCGCCGCCCCTCATCCTAACCTTCTCCCCGTGAGGACGGGGAGAAGGGACATTGCGACATCGGCTGCGAGCTCCAAGCTCAAAAAAGACGGGGGTTCCGGGGGTGTCCCCCGGGCGGGGTGTGGGGCCTGCGACCCCACTCGCGCCAATGGCGCGACCAGACCTTGCATCTGCCATCCGCACCTGCCATGCAATGCCCAGATACGAAGCTGACGGACACGACAATGCACGACACGGTCAAAGAGAAAGCCAAGGGCAAAACTTCCAACCTGATCGCGGGCGCGACAGGGGACTGGGAGGTGATCGTTGGCATGGAGGTGCACGCGCAGGTCGCGAGCAAGGCCAAGCTGTTCTCGGGCGCCTCGACAGAGTTCGGCGGCGAGCCGAACAATCATGTGAGCCTTGTCGACGCAGCCATGCCGGGCATGCTGCCCGTCATCAACGAGGAATGCATTGCGCAGGCCGTGCGCACGGGTCTCGGCCTCAAGGCGAAGATCAATCTCGACAGCGTGTTCGACCGCAAGAACTACTTCTATCCCGATCTGCCGCAGGGCTATCAGATCAGCCAGTACAAGAGCCCGATCGTGGGCGAAGGCGAGGTCGAGATCGACGTCGATGGCGAGGCGAAGATCGTCGGCATCGAGCGACTGCACCTCGAGCAGGATGCGGGCAAATCCATCCACGACCAGCATCCGGATTACTCGTACGTCGATCTAAACCGCTCTGGCGTCGCGCTCATGGAGATCGTGTCGCGGCCGGACCTGCGCTCGTCGAAGGAAGCACAGGCGTACGTGACCAAGCTGCGCACGATCCTGCGCTATCTCGGCACGTGCGACGGCGACATGGAGAAGGGCAACCTGCGCGCGGACGTGAACGTGTCCGTGCGCCGACCCGGCGAGCCGCTCGGCACGCGCTGCGAGATCAAGAACGTGAATTCCATCCGCTTCATTGGCCAGTCCGTCGAGACGGAAGCGCGCCGCCAGATCGCGATCATCGAGGACGGCGGCAAGATCGACCAGGAAACGCGGCTCTTCGATGCGGCGAAGGGCGAGACGCGCTCCATGCGCTCGAAGGAAGAAGCGCACGACTATCGCTATTTTCCCGATCCGGACCTCTTGCCGCTCGAGCTCGAGCAGAGCTGGGTTGATGGGCTCGCGAAGGATCTGCCGGAGCTGCCGGACGAGAAGCGCGCGCGTTTCATGAAGGCCTACGGACTCTCGGCCTATGACGCGAGTGTCCTCGTCGCCGAGCGCGGAAACGCGGATTTCTATGAGACTGTCGCCAAGGGCACGGACGGCAAGCTCGCCGCGAACTGGGTGATCAACGAGCTCTTCGGGCGCCTGAACAAGGAAGGCAAGGAGATCGACGCGTCGCCGATCTCGGCCAAGCAGCTCGGCGGGCTCGTGCGTCTCGTCGTCGACGGCACCATCTCCGGCAAGATCGCCAAGGACCTCTTCGAGATCCTTTGGACCGAGGGCGGCGATCCCGCTGAGATCGTCGAGAAGCGTGGCATGCGCCAGGTAACGGACACCGGCGCGATCGAGGCAGCCGTCGATGCGATAATCGCCGCGAACCCGGACAAGGTCGAGCAGGTCAAGGCCAAGCCATCCATGCTCGGGTGGTTCGTCGGCCAAGTCATGAAGCAGTCTGGCGGCAAGGCCAACCCGCAGGCTGTAAACGATATTCTCAAGGCCAAGCTCGGTATCTGAGCGGCCTCTTCCCGTACAAAACCTGACGCTTCGGGGGCCTTGAAAGCCCACGAAGCCACCCTAAATCCCTGAGTGTGCACGCCATTGATCGGGTGCACGACGCAGTGCCTGGCCCCCGTGGGCAGGCGCAGATGACCAGTCGCTTCCTCAGGAGGACTATACCCATGCGACCCTTCGACTTTGCCCCCCTCTATCGTTCGACCGTTGGTTTCGACCGCTTGTTCCAGCTTCTGGATGGCGGCGTTGAGGGCGAGGCCAGCACCTACCCCCCGTACAACATCGAGCGTACTGCCGATAACACGTATCGGATCACCATGGCCGTCGCCGGCTTCACCAAGGATGAAATAGACATCCAGGTGAAAGAGCAGTCCCTCACCGTGAAGGGTGAGAAGAAGGCCGAAGACAAGGACCGCCTGTTCCTCCATCGCGGCATCGCGACCCGCGCCTTCGAGCGCCGGTTCCAGCTTGCCGACCATGTCGAGGTAACGGGCGCTGACCTTCAGGACGGCCTGCTCCATGTCGATCTCGTGCGCAATGTGCCGGAGCGGTTGAAGCCGCGGTCCGTACAGATCGGCAATGGCGCCACGAAGCAGATCGAGGCCCACGTCTAAGCCACGTGTGAGTTCTGGCCTCGTGTCAGGTAACGCGTAAGCGTGAGTGACATGCTCCCCCTTCCTCTGCCCAGGAAGGGGGAGTTTTACGTTTCGTCGATTGGGTGTGCGGTCGGGCCTTCGGCGCGAGCGAGGGCCAGCCCTCGCGCTCCCAGCCGGGGGACACCCCGGAAACCCCGTCTTTTATGGACTTATTCTGCCGGCGTGCGCTCGGCGCGTAGCAACGCCAAGGCTTCGGCTAGCGAACCCGGCTTGGCACCCGAGTCGAAGCCCGACGTCATCGGTAAAGCAGGGGGCCGATTGCCGACGAGAAGTGCGCGCACGTTCGCGATCTGATCGCCGAGCGACGCTTCTTCATCGGGTTCTGCATCGTTTGCGGGAGCGATTTCTTCGGCCAAGTCGTTCCAGAGATTGAACTCGGTATTCAGCGCGTGCAGGAAAGCCTCTACCAAATCGAGCAGCGGTCCAAGCTCGATGCGGCCGGCGACGCGAAAACTCTCGCCGATCTCGAACATCGTCACTGGCATGAGCGCGCCGCTGTCGCTGGCTATGAGCCCGCGAGCCCTGAGATAGCCGAGGCGGTCGGCGCCCGTGTTGAAGGCATAGCCGGCGGGATCACCGTATTCGGCAACGGCATCGAGGAGCACGGTCGTCCCGCTCGTGAACGGATCGAGCAGCAGCCGCATGGGCCCGCGTCCGCGCGGCAGCTCGGCTACCCGCCGACGCGCCTGGAGGATATGCGCGATGAGCGAGGCTTCGAGCCCGCGTACCTGCGAGACGAACCGGATGAAGCGCGCGACGCGCGTGCGCAGGCGCCGCGGCCCCATGGTCGGCGTCGGCTCGGTCATCTCGAGCGAGAGCGACATGAGCTGGTCGCCAGCCGCGAGTGCCGCGTCGAGATGCTCGACGAGCCAATAGAGACGCGGGTCCAGATCCTGCCTACGGCAATGCATTCCGTCGTCCTGCCGTCATTTCAGTGAGCGAATGTAACAAGACGACAATTAGTTGATTCGCGGCCTGATAGTGTGACGCCTGCGGAGGTGCCAACGGCTTCATAGAGCTGGAAAAGGCTTTGTTCCGTACCGTGGCACTTCCGTCCGCACCGGGAAGCTGCGCGCCTCGACTTGGTACAACCAAAAATCAAAGGACGGGGGCTCCGGGGGTGTCCCCCGGGCTGGTCGTAGGGCCTGCGGCCCTACTTGCGCCGGAGGCGCAATCATCCCACGCGATACCGCTCGATGGCCTTTGGATCGGGCGTGCAGCCGATGCCGGGCAGATCGGGAATGGCGAGTTGTCCCTTCTGCGGCCTCGGCAGGCTCTCGTCGATGAGGGCATCGAGATCGACATAGAGATACTCGAAGAGCGCTACCTCAGTCCGTGCGGCAGCGAGTTGTAGCGTCGCCCAATATCCGGGGCCGAAGTACGGCGAGTGTGGCATCACGGTCTTGCCGGCGCGCGCCGCGATATCGCAGACCGCGATGGCTTCGGTGATGCCGCCGACCTTGGTCACGCTCGGCTGCGGGTAGGTCACGGCTTGGACGAGATGGCTGAACTCCATAGCCGTGCACGCATTCTCCCCAGCCGAGATGGAGATGCCAAAGCGTCCGAGCGCCTTCAGCGCGTCCCAGTCCTCGGGCGGAAAGATCGGTTCCTCGAGCCAGAAGAGGTCGATCTCCTTCAGGAAAGGCATGATCGCCTCGGTCTCGGCAATGCTCCAATTGCAGTTGATGTCGGTGGTGAGGCGCACCTTCGGTCCGGCGCCTTTGCGACCGGCGCCGATCGTATCGCGCGCGATCTCGTGCAGCTTGACGTCGTTGAAGCCTTCGCCCGCCGCCTTCGCGGAGAACTTCTCGACGAGGGCCGGATCGCCATAGCGCATGAGACTCGCGTAGGCCGTGATGCTCTCGCGCTTGCGACCACCAATGAGGCGCGCCACGGACTTGCCGGCGCGCTTGCCCGCCAGATCCCAGAGCGCGATGTCGAGGCCTGAGATGGCGAAGATCGTGATGCCGTAACGGCCATGCAAATGCAGGCGGCGCTGGAGTGCGAGATTGATCGCCGCGGGATCATCGGCTTTCTGGCCGACGACGACAGGCGCCACCATGTCGCGCACGGCGGCTGCGACCGACGCCGCGCAGAAGTAGGCAAAGCCCTCGCCCCAGCCGACGAGCCCGTCATCGGTCGTGACCTTCACGAGCACGAATTCGAGGTTCGTCCATTTGTTCGGCATGATGCCGACGCCAGCGCCGCCATCAGAGAACGGAATCTTCAATACGATCGGCTCGACGGATGCAATGCGGGACATGTGGCGCACTCCCCTACTGGAATGGAGAGATTAGAGCATTCCGCGCATGGCATTGTCACGCTGCGGCGCGGCCGTTGCGTTCATGGCCCCGCGACGAGATCCCGACCGGCGGCGTATTTCACGAGCGCCTCGATGCGGTCGTCGACTGAGGGGTGCGTCGCCAACAGGCCTGTGATCCGGTTCTGAAGCGGGTTCTCTATGAAGAACGCTTCCATGCGTGAGGGCACATCGAAGGAAGCATTGCGCTCGATCTTGCGCAACGCGGAGATCATCGCGTCGGGGTTCTTCGTCAGTTCGACAGAACCGGCATCGGCGAGGTATTCGCGCGAGCGCGAAAGTGCGAAGCGGATCAGCGTCGAGACGCCCCATGAAATGAGGATGATCGCAACGGCGATCAGGATGGCGATAATGGCTGCGCCGCCGCCACCACTGCGTCCCCCGCCACGATCCCCGTCGCCGTCCTGGCTGCTCGTCGGAGTGCTCTGCCAAGGGCCCTGATCATCTGAGCCGGGATCGCGACGCTGCTGCGGTGACCAGCCATAAGGGAAGTCCCAGCTCCGGATGAGCAGATCGCCAATGAAGCCGAAGATGCCGGCGAAGATCACCGCGATCACCATGAGCTGCGTATCGCGATTGCGGATATGCGTCAGCTCATGTGCAAGCACAGCCTCAATCTCGGCCGGTTCCAGCCGCTCGAGAAGGCCGCGCGTGACGGCGATCGTGTAATCGCCATCGCGAAGGCCCGCCGCATAGGCGTTGAGCGCCGGTGTGTCTATGATCTCGAGACGCGGCATGGTAATGCCGCGCGAGATGCAGAGATTCTCCAGCATGTTGTAGAGCTCGGGCGCCTGAGTGCGCGTGACGCCGCGCGCGCCGGTCGCCGAGCGGATCATGGCGCTGTACATGAAATAGGCGATCACGAACCATCCGACCGCGATCAACATGGCGAGCGGCCACGTCGACCAGAACTGCTCACCCGCGGCCCGGAAGATGTATTCGAGATCGCCGCCGCTGAAGGCATTCACGATCAGTAGGATCGAGAACTGCAGCGCGTGCAGGAGGACGATGAAGCCTGCAAGCAGGATCACGGACCGAATACGGTTCGCGCGAATGTGCGTGTAGAGGCCGTAGGCGCCACCCATCGCTCGATCCTACTCGCGCCGGGCGTCTAGAACTGCACCTTCGGCGCAGTTCGGGTGGCGGCGCGCTCGCCCTCGTCGAGATTGAAGAAGTCCTCCCGCGCAAAGCCGAGCATGTTGGCGAACAGCACGGCCGGGAAGCTTTCGCGCTTGGTGTTGTACTCCGCAACCACGTTGTTGAAGAAGCGCCGCGCCGCGGCGAGCTTGTTCTCGATGTCGCCAAGCTCGGTCTGGAGCTGCTGGAAGTTCGCGTTCGCCTTGAGGTCGGGATAAGCCTCGGCAAGTGCGAAGAGCTGGCGCAGCATTCCGCTCAGCATGTTCTCCGCCTGCGCCTGGGCATTGGGACCGTTGGCGGCGATTGCAGCATTTCGCGCCTTGATGACATTCTCGAGCGTCTCGCGCTCGTGGCTCGCGTAGCCCTTCACGGTTTCTACGAGGTTCGGAACGAGGTCATGGCGCTGCTTGAGTTGCACATCGACGTCGGCGAAGGCCTGACGCACGCGCTGGCGCAAGCCGACAAGGCCATTATAGGTCGCAACGGCGAGCAGCACGACGGCCGCGACAATGCCGAGCAGAACCCAGGCGGTCGTACTCATGAGGGCCTCCTGATCTTGGCGCGCATTGAGGGACTTATTGAGGCGCGTGGTCGGCCGGGACTATAGCCAAGAACTCTGCGGGTGTAGAGAGTTTCAGTATTCGGCAGCAGGACCGGGAAAAAGCCCCTATCGCAAGCTGGTCTGGACCGGACGTTGCGGTACGGAGGCACCCTGCTGTCGCGCGTTGCTCAGTCGATCGAGCCCGACGGCACTACCCGTGAACTGCTGCGTCCACATGAGGGCCGCGACGTGCGGCGTCGGGCGGAAGTGCAGCGGCAGGCGCGAGACCGGCTGATCGATCATCTCGATGGTCCGCGCGACATCCGGCTTCACGAAATCGGCAAGCAGCGGCTCGTCGGCGGTATTGGTGAGCAGCGGCGCGACCGGGAACGGCCGGTAGCTCAGCTCATCGGCATGATCGTCATCGAACTCGGTGGGCGCAACGAAGCGGAGATCCTGCCCAGTCTCACCCCAGCCGAAGCGGCCATTCATCCTTGGCTGCGCTTCAGTCGGCGTGCTCCAGCCCGCCGCATCAAGGGCAGCGACCTGAGTTCCCGGCGCCGAAGCATGGCGCTCGCCGAGTGCCTCGGCGGCGAGGCTCGCGATCGTCGGCGGACGCATCGCAGGCTTCGGTGGCGCGAGCAGACGCGGCTCAGGCATCATGCTGGCCTGGCGCGCAAGGTTGTGGAGCTGTGCGCGATCCTGCGTGCTCGGGCCTGCAACCGCAAGGCGCGGCGCCTCTGCGAGGGCAGGCGCAGGGGCGCGCGGTGGCGCTGGCTGCTGCCATGCGGACTGCGCAGGCGGACGCGTGGGTTCGGGAGCCTTGGGACGAGCGTCGGCAACGATTGTCGGTGCACCGCCACCGCGACGCAGGCTCAGGAAAGCGCCCATCTCGCCGCCCGCACTCGCGAGCTGACTGCGTGCCGCGCGCCCGTCCTCGGCGGTGAGCGGGCCGCCGTCGGCTGGCATATGCTGCGTGCGACCGCTCGGGAACAGCAGCGCCAGCTCCTGGCGTGGCAGACGCGGCCAGGCACGCACACGCGCCGTGTCCACATGCACGAAGGGGAGCGCGGAGAGCGGATAGTAGCCAACACCACCACGCTCGCGCACGAGTGCCGAGTAGCGCAGGCGCTGGATGGGCACGTCGGGGAAGTGGACGTCGGCGGCCTTGCCGTTGATGTGCTGGCTGTTCTCGGCCTGCCCGCCGCGCGTCTGCTTGAGCATGCTGTTCGTGCCGCGCGAACGGAAGCCGGAGATGATGTGGATGGGCGCCTTCGAACCAAGCTCTGTGTGTATCTCCCAAAGAAGATCCACGAGGTCGGGATCCATGGCCGTCGGCTCGTTCTTGCGCCAGTCGCGCAGAACCCAATTGATCTGCTCCATGGCAGACGCGACGAACTTGCCGTCACGCTTGTACGTAGCGGTGACGGTTTCCTTGGTGTGGATGTTGTAGAGCGAGATCGTGCGCTCGGTGCCGCGGTTAGCGCCGACCGTGCTCGCGCCGATGGCAGCAGCGGCCGTGCAAAGAACAATACGGGTCACAAGCCGTGAAAGCGTACCGCGCAAGAACCTTCCCCCGAATGTGCGCCCCTCCTTCGGCCTCTCCGCTGGTGCGGCGGCCGATCCCCCGGGATCGCACCTTCCATGTCGAAGCCGGCATGTGCCCACCGCCGGCATGTCGGATCAAAGCGTTAGCCCATACCCGATTAACCAATAATGATAAGATCCCGCCGGTGAGGCGAATTCATGACAAGGGCAACTAAAGGCTGCAGATTTTTCAATCCAGGAAGCCGCCGAGAGCCTCGAGCACCGCGTCGGGCGCCTCCTCCGCGAGGTAGTGGCCGCTCGGGACGTCGTGACCTGAGACGTCCCCCGCCGCGTACCTGCGCCAGATTGCCAGCGGGTCGTACCAGACGCCGATCTTGCCCTTGGCGCCCCACAACACGAGCAGCGGACATGCGATCTTCTCACCCGCAGCTCGGCTCACGCCATCGTGGACGACATCGACGGTGGTCGCGGCGCGATAGTCCTCGCACATGCCGCGGATCATCTCAGGATTGCGCGCGGCCTCGAGGTAGTCCGCGAGCGCCTCGGGCGCGAAGAAGTCGCGATCCTTGGGCTCACGGGCCGTGTGAGCGAAGAACCACTCCTCCGGCGCCTTGTTGATCAGCATCTCCGGGAATGGATGCGGCTGAGCGAACCAGAACCAGTGATAGTAGCCGAGGCCGAAGGCCATGTCCGCGCGCTCGAAGTGCTCGATGGTCGGTACGATATCGAGGAGTGCGAGACGCTGGACAGCTTGGGGATGATCCAACGCGAGGCGATGGGCGACACGGGCGCCGCGGTCGTGCGCGACGACCTGGAACTGCGTGAAGCCGAGCTCGGCCATCAGCTCCACCATGTCACGCGCCATCTCGCGCTTGGCATAAGGAGCATGGTCCGGCGTCGCCGGCGGCTTGTGCGAGCCGCCGTAGCCCCGGAGATCGGGACAGACGACCGTGTAGCGGCGCGCAAGGGCCGGCGCCACCTTGTGCCACATGGCGTGTGTCTGCGGATTGCCGTGGAGCAGCAACAGCGGTGGACCGCTACCGCCATGACGCAGCCGCATGATGCCATCGCGTACGCGAATGTTGGTCAGCTTGAAGCCATCGAAGAACATGCAAGCTCCTTGGCTGCTCAACTCAGGTCAATGCTGTCGGACCTGAGGACCGACCCTTAAGCAGCCGTTCGGCCCAAACAAGACTCGGAGCCGCAGTGCCCTTGCGCGCATCAGCCGACGTCGGCGGCGACCTTCATCGACGTGATCTTGTCGGGATTCTGCACGGGCTCGCCGCGCTTGATCTTGTCGACGTTGTCCATGCCTTCGATGACCTGGCCCCAGACCGTGTATTGGCGGTCGAGGAAGCTCGCATCGTCGAACACGATGAAGAACTGGCTGTTGGCGCTGTCAGGATTCTGCGCCCGTGCCATCGAGCAGATGCCGCGCACGTGCGGCTCGGCATTGAACTCGGCTTTCAGGTTCGGATGCTTCGAGCCGCCGGTGCCGGTGCCGTGCGGGCATCCGACCTGCGCCATGAAGCCGTCGATCACACGGTGAAAGACGATGCCGTCGTAAAAACCTTCGCGGGCGAGCTGCTTGATGCGCTCGACGTGCTTCGGCGCCAGATCCGGCCGCAGCTTGATGACGACCTGACCCTTGGTCGTGTCCATGATGATGGTGTTCTCGGGATCCTTGATGTCAGCCATGACTGGCTCCTTTGTGTTCTGTTCCGGTTTGAGGGAGGCGGCGCGCTCAGCGCTTCACGTCGCCGAGGACGTAGACCTTCTGCATAACGTCGGGCTTCGCCGGCGGTTCGCCCTTGGCAATTTTGTCAACGAACTCCATGCCTTCGACGACTTCACCCCAGAGCGTGTACTGACCTGTGAGCTGGCGGCACTGGGCGCCAAAGCAGATAAAGAACTGGCTGTTCGCCGTATTTGGATCGTTCGTGCGCGCGGCGCCGACACTGCCGCGCTTGTAGACTTCCTGAGTGAACTCGGCCGGCAGGTTGCCGAGCTTCGAGCCGCCCGTCCCCGTGCCGGTCGGATCGCCCGTCTGGGCCATGAAGCCCGCGATCACGCGGTGGAATTTCTGATTGTTATAGAAGCCCTGCCGCGCCAGCGTTTTGACGCGCTCGACGTGCTTTGGCGCCAGATCCGGGCGCAGCTTGATCACGACGGGGCCATCCTTGAGCTCGATGACCAGCGTATTCTGCGGATCGAGCTTGCCCTGGGCCTGCGCCGGACCGAAGGCCGCGACGAGAGCAATAACCAGGCTCGCAATGAGCGTTCTCACGGCAATGAACTCCTTGATGAGCTGCTTCTGTTGGAGGGGATTGCGCTGATACGGCCGGCTATTTGGCAGCCGCCTTGGACTTGAGGGCGCGAGCCACGTCGCGCGAGACGAAGGGTTTCACGTCGCCGCCCATGAGCGCGATCTGGCGCACGAGCGTGGCGGTGATGTGGCGCACGCCGGGGCTGGCGGGCAGAAAGACCGTATCGATATCATCCGCCATCTCGCCGTTCATCCCGGCCATCTGCATTTCGTAGTCGAAGTCTGTCGCATCACGCAGACCTCGGAAGATGGTGTGTGCACCGGCCTCCCGCGCCGCATCAACCACGAGACCACCGAAAGTCACGACCTCGATCGTGGCGCCGAATTCCTTCGCCGCCGCGCGCGTCTCGGCCTTGAGCATGGTCGTGCGCTCGGCGACCGTGAAGAGCGGCGTCTTGCCCGGATGGATACCGATGCCAATGACGAGCTTGTCGACGAGCGCCAGCGCGCGACGCATGACATCGACGTGGCCGAGCGTCACGGGGTCGAAGGAGCCGGAGTAGAAGCCAATGCGTGCCATGCGGTCCTCAGCTCATACTCATGCATTACGTCGGCCGGCGCAGCGTCGCGAGGACGGCGCCGCCAGCCAGCAGCAGCCCGCCGGAGATGCCGTTCAACACGCGAGCATGGCGATCCGCGAAGACCATCCGCACCTTCGCCACGAGCAACGTGTAGGAGATATCGACTGTTACCAGCGTCGCGACGAATACGGCAGCCAGCACCGCGAGCTGAGGTCCCGGCGCCTGCGCGGGATCGACAAACTGCGGCAGGAAAGCGCCGAGGAACAGCAGCACTTTCGGGTTAGACAAACTGACGATCAGGCCATTGAGGTAAAGCGAGCTGCCGTTGCGGGCGCGCACGGTCTGGATGGCTGGCGCCGTGTACGAGGCGTACAGCTGGCGCGCGCCGAGGTAGATGAGATAGGCCGCGCCGACCCAGCGGATCAAGTCGAACCAGTCGGACATGAAAACCATCACCGAGTTCATACCGAGCGCGGCGATGGCGACGAGCGTGGAGAAGCCGGTGGTCGAACCGGCAAGCGTCCAAAGTCCACCCTTGAGGCCGTGCGCCGTGGTGTTGGCGATGATGAGACTCATATTCGGGCCCGGCGTAATCGCCAGGAAGATGCAGGCGATGAGGAACGCCGCAAGAATGCCCATACTCATGTCTGATCAGCCTCGGAGTGGATTGCGGCAGGACGACCGACGCCCTGCTATATAGATGCCGAGCGCGGCTGTCACGGCCTGCGACCACGCAAACTCACCGCCTCCGGACTGTTACTCATGGCCGAATTATCATTCAGGATCAGCCGCGTAAGTTCTGCCGAGGAGATTGCGACGGCGGCGGCATTGTTCCGCGCCTATGCCGAAGCCCTCGGGATCGACCTTTCATTTCAGGATTTTGAAGGCGAGCTGGCATCCCTGCCCGGCAAATACGCGCGGCCCAAGGGCGAATTGCTGCTCGCGCGCGGCAATGGAGGCGAGCCTCTGGGCTGCGTCGCCATGAGGCCCATGAGCGAGGATGGCTGCTGCGAGATGAAGCGTCTCTATGTGGCGCCCGTAGCGCGCGGGCTGGGCCTCGGTTTGGCGCTTGTCGAAGCGATCGTCACGGCGGCGCACCGCGCGGGCTACCGGGAAATGCGGCTCGATACACTGCCCACGATGGCCACGGCCCTCTCGCTCTATGAGCGGCAGGGTTTTGTCCGCATCGCGCCCTACTACGACACGCCAGTCGTCGGCACGGTGTTCATGGCGAAGCAGCTCTGAACCTACACCGGCGGCCCGTTACGGCGGATGGCGTAGAGATGATCGACGGGGCCGTTACCCTTCCCGATGGGATTCTTCGCGCCGTGCACGATGGCATCCTGGATGAAGGCCTTGGACCGCTGCACCGCTTCCGTGAGATCGGCACCTGTCGCGAGAAGCGCGGCAATGGCTGCCGAGAGCGTGCAGCCCGTGCCGTGCGTATGGCGCGTGTCGATGCGTGGCGTAGAAAGCCGCAGCGTTGGCCCCTCGGCTTCGATCAGCAGATCGACCGCATCGACGCTGCTGCCGTGCCCGCCCTTCATCAGCACGGCCTTGCAACCGAAGCGGCGGCAGATCTCACGGCCCTGCTCCTCGGTCTCGCTGTCCGTCTTGGCCTCTGTCGTATCGAGCAGACGCGCCGCCTCGGGCAGGTTCGGCGTGACCACGCGCGCGCGAGGGAGAAGCAGGTGGCGCACGGCGTCGATGGCGTCCGCCTCGAGAAGCACGTCGCCGCTCGTCGCCACCATGACCGGATCGACGACGAGCGGGATATCTGGAAATTCTGCGAGCGTCTTGACCACGGCGTTGATCACCGCAGCCGTCGCCAGCATCCCCGTCTTTGCCGCACCGACATGTAGATCGGTCATGACCGAGCGGATCTGCTGCGCGACGAAGGGCGGATCGACGGGCAGCACGCCCTGCACACCTTGCGTATTTTGCGCGGTCAGAGCCGTGAGCACGCTCGCGCCGTAGACGCCGAGCGCCGTGAAGGTCTTGAGATCCGCCTGAATGCCGGCGCCGCCTGAACTGTCAGAGCCGGCTATGGTTAGTGCGATCGGGACCATGAAGCAATGCCTCGTCTCGTGCCGGCCCTACTGGCCGACGCCCTTCTTGAGAATTTCGCCTTGCAGATCCTTGGGCGTGCCCCAGCTTTCGATCTCCGCCAGAAAGGGCACGTTGTCGATCAGCCATTGACCGATCCATGCGATCGATCCCGTCAGGAATGCAATGCCTGTGAGGATCAGCAGCACGCCCATGACCTTCTCGACCTTACTGAGATGATCTCGGAATCGTTGCATGAAACCGAGGAACGGCCGGATGGCGACGGCGGCGAGCACGAACGGAATCCCGAGCCCGAGCGAGTACACGGCGAGCATTCTGACACCAGTACCGAGGCTTCCCTCGCTTGCGGCTAGTGTCAGCACCGCGGCGAGAATCGGCCCGATGCACGGTGTCCAGCCAAAGGCAAAGGCCAGTCCGAGAACATAGGCGCCGAGGTAGCTCGCGCCCTGGATCTTGGCACGGTAGCGCTTGTCGCTGAGGAGAAACGGAATGTGCAGCAGCCCGAGGAAGTGCAGCCCGAATAGGATGATCACGCCGCCGGCGACCATCGACAGCTCGTATTTGTAGACCTGGATGAACTGGCCGAACATCGAGGCCCCAGCGCCGAGCCCGACGAACACGGTCGAGAATCCGAGCACGAAGCACACTGCGCCGAGCACTACGCGGCCCCACGCCCCGCGATCGATCGTGCCATTGGCGGCAATCTCCTCGACCGACCGGCCGCCGATATAGCTGAGGTAGGGCGGCACGAGCGGCAGCACGCACGGCGAGAGAAAGCTCAGCAGCCCCGCCAAGGCTATGCCTAGATAGATGTAGAGATCCGCCAGCACGGCGCGCTCCTTTTGGGGCAGAGCCTCCGGCTCTTCATGGCGCCAGCAAGACGATCAGCCCGGTGAAGTCAATCCCTGCGGACGCGGTGTCTCACATCGCGCGGCGGACGATCCGGACCGGCGGGCTTGCGACGTCCGTAACGATCTGACGCTTGCGCAGATGGCTGGCGACGAGATCCCAGATCGGAGGGCCGTCCGTACCCTCGTTGATCGAGGCCCAGCCGGCGACCGTATAAGCGAATCCTGCCTCGATCGGCTCGCCCGTCCGCAACAGCCGCATGTCCGAGATGCGCTGGCCCATGGGTGCATCGACGTCGATCGTGAAGCTCATGCCGCCGACACGGACCATGTCTCCGCCCTGCTGGTAGTAGGGATCGGGATTGAAGAGATTGTCGGCCACGTCCTCGAGGATGGCCTTGATCATATCGCCGCGGAAGGGCAGGCGATAAACGTTCGGATAGGTTATGGCCGTAGCGTTGTAGACATCGTCCCAGGTAATGGCCTGTCCCGGCACGAGCGACGTGCCCCAGCGGAATCCCGGTGAGAAGCAGATCTCGGCATCGCGCTCCGAGAGAAGTGCCTCGCAGATGAGATCGTCGAGCGTGCCGGCGATGTTTCCGCGGCGATAGAGGAGCGTGTCCGTACGCGCGATCTCAGTCGAGAGCATGGCTTCGTGCGGCGCGCGAATTTCCTCGATCAGTCGCGCCATCTCGGCGTCCGGCGTGATCACATCCGCGAGCACGGGCATGAGAGCGTAACTGAAGTCGGCAATGCGCCCGCCCTTCACATCGAGATCGAGGCGCGAGAGGAACTTCCCGTTCGAACCCGACGCGATCAGCAGCGTCGCGCCGACACGTTCGGGGCGCGGAATGGCGTCGTGAGTATGCGCCGTCAGGATGACGTCAATGCCTTCGACGCGCCTCGCGAGCTTGCGATCGACATCAAAGCCGTTGTGCGAATTGAGCACGACGATCTCGGCGCCGGCGGCGCGCACGGCGGCAACATTGCGCCGCACTTCCTCCTCGCGAATGCCAAACGACCACGCCGGTATCATCCAGCGCGGATTTGCGATCGGCGTGTAGGGGAAGGCCTGGCCGATCACGCCGATGCGCACGCCACCCTTCTCGTAAATGCGCCAGGGCTTGAAGACCGGCTCATCGAAATCGTTATCCATGATATTGGCGGCAAGGAAGTCCAGCCTTGCTGAGCCGCGCCCGTTCCTATCGCCGAACAGCGCGCGCACCCGCTCGTGGCCAAGCGTAAATTCCCAGTGCGCAGTCATCGCGTCGACGCCCAGCGCCTCGGCGACGCGCAGCATGTCTGCGCCCCTCGTGTGAAGTGCGGTGTACGAGCCGTGCAGTGTATCGCCACCATCGAGCAGCAGCGTGCGCTCGGCACCCCGCTCCCCGCGGACAGCCTTCACGAGCGTCGCAAGACGGTCCATACCGCCGACGCGCCCGTAGTCCTTCGCAAGCACGTCGAAATCGGCCGACGAGAGCATGTAGGCTTCGGCCGAGCCGGGTGCGATGCCGTAGTGGGCGAGGAACTCGCGATCCGTGAGATGCGGCGGCAGCCCGCGCACATCGCCGACGCCGAGATTGACCGAGGGCTCGCGAAAGTAGACCGGGCGAAGCTGTGCGTGGCAGTCCGAGAAATGCAGGATGGTGACCTGCCCCTTGGCCTCGAAGCGCAGGATGTCTTCCTGGCGGAGACCGCGGCGCAGGGTCTGGCCGAGTGCAGCCGAGCCGGCGAGCCCCGTCAACGCACCGGCCGCCAGGGCCACCTGCAGAAATTCGCGGCGCGAGTGCATCGTGCCAGCACCTCGGTTTGACGTCGGTCAGGCGAAAGGCGGCACCCGCTGCCAGCGGGTCGCCGCCCCACGCGTCATCTACTTGTTGACCGGGCTCTCGGGACTCATGACCAGCGCCACGAGATCCTTGATCTGGTCGATCGTGAGCACCGCGTTCGTCCCCAAACGCGGCATGAGCGAGCACGGGAACGAAGCGTGCGCGTTGTAGATCTTATCGTACACGGCCTTCACGTCCGACTCAGCGTATTTACGGATCTTGCCGTACTCGCGAAGGCTCGGGCCGACTGTGCCATAGCTGAGCTCGGCCTGGGTCATCTGATGGCACGCATAGCAGTTGCCGCCGGTCGGGTTCTGCGGCGGGTAATCGGTGAAGCGCATACCGTAACCACTCTGCGCCCACTGCTCGCCCTTCTTCCAGTCGCCCATGAGCTTACCGTCGTCGGGGTATTTGATCGTGGCCTTGGCGGCAGCCATGATCTTGTCGCCCTCGGCAGCCGAAGGTGCATTGCGCGTCGCACTGCACACCTTCATCGTCTCGTCCTGGTCGACGCGGCCCACCCAGTCCTTCGGCGCCTGGGAGAAGGCGAACTTCATCAGGACATCGGCGTGCAACGGATCGAGCTTCACATCCTGAGCTGATGCGGTTGAAGCAAGAGCCGCTGCGACTGTCACGAGGATAAGGTGCCTTTTCATCATCCGCCTCCTCAGCGCTTCAAGCCGGGCGCGGCGATCTCGCCGTCGCGCGCTCGATCATAGAGGTACGCCGACAACGCGACGCTGACGTCGGAGCCGAAATCCAAGCGGTGCAAACGCATCTGCCAATAGCAGTCGAGCAGGCGATGCTGCATCGTCATGACATGCGTGCTGGAAACGCGATAGGCGGGCCACTCGCCAACGACCGCTTTGGCTTCCTTAGGATCGGAGAGAAAGGGTAGCGGCTGAAGGCGAATGCGCTTTCCGGATTCGGCATGGCACGTTGCGCACGAGAAGTCGAACGGGCCCTGACGGCGAAAGAAGAGCACTTCCCCAAGCGCGATAGCCTCCTTCTCCTTGGCGTGCTCAGCCTTGGGCGCGATCTTCATGCCGGAGGATTTGTTGGCGACATAAGTCGCTATGGCGCCAATGTCGCGCACGGGCTGGCCACCACTCGGATGCGGATTCTTGCGAAACGCCGTGCTGTCGAAGCCTTGGAAACGCTCCATGCACCAGAGAATGCGCGTCTCGGTGTCCATGACGCGATCACCGTCCTCGAAATAGCGCGGCATCTCGGCAAATGCACCATCGACATTGCCGATACCTTTCCCGAGATCGCAGGTCTCCGCCAGTGACACGTTCTGCGGTCCCTTCTTTTCGGACCACAGCGCCTCGCCGCGATCGGCATCGAGAAGCGCCGGATTGCTCCAGGGATCCTCCTTCATCATGCGGCGGTACTGCTCGAGCCCACGCTCGGTCGCGGCGTCCTGATCGGCCTGGGACATGGCCGTTGTCGCGACCGCCTTCGGTGCAGCAGGCGGGGGTGCGGCCGCTGCCGGTGGTGGTGGCGTCGCAGCAGGCGGCGTCGCGGCCTTGGCAGCCGCGGCCTTCTCCGCTTCGTCCATGCGCCGCATGTGATCTTCGTAGGCCTTGCGCGCCTGTTCGCGCTGGGCTGGGGTTTGTGCCTCGACCCGCGGCACTTCGGATGTGGCCATGAGTGCCAAACCGAGGCCGACGCCGGCAAGTGACGCGACCGGGGTTCGCAATCGCCACCCTCGCATTTTTCGCCTCCCTTGTTTCACGCCCTGTCGTCAGCCTTTCTTTGCCCGGCCGCTGTGGTTGCCGGGATGGCCTGATATTCAAATATCAGGGTATCTGCCAAGCGCAACCAGATAGCTTGGTGCAATTCCAATGTTCACTCCGGCGCACCGCCCCTCGATCGGCTGCGCTCGTAAGCGCGCGCGGCCCGCACGATAAGCGTGACGAGACCGCCGAGGCCGATAGTGACAAGGAACAGTGGCACGAGGATCGGAGCAAAGGCCCAGACCATGGCGCCGCCGAGCAGAACCGCCGTTACGGTCAGCCAGATCCTGAGCAGGCTCATGCGTGCACGAGAAGCTGCTCGCGTTCACCGAGCGTGGCTAGAATGACCGCGGTGCCAGCAACAACGCACTGCATGGGGTTGGGCGCCACCTCGAAGGAAATGCCGAGCAGGCGCGTGAGCTCCGTGTCGAGGCCGTGCAACAGCGCACCGCCGCCAGTCATCATCACGCCGCGCCGCCCGATCTCGGCCCGAACATCGTCCGAGAGATCCTCGAGGGCGCGGCGGACGAGCTCCGCCATGTTCGCGATTGGCCCCTCGAGCGCGGCGCCGACATCATGGGGCCTCAGCACGATCGACTTCATGCGGCGCCGGACGACGTCACGTCCCTTGATATGCGCCTCCGCGACGCGGCCGTTCGCCCGCGCGCCGGCAGCACCGGCCTCGATCTTGATGCGCTCGGCACTGGCGAGACTGATGGCGAGCTGGTGGGCGCGCCGCACGTACCGGCGAATGGCCTCGTCGAAGGCATTGCCGGCAATCTTCAGCGAAGCGGTGTGGATGATCTCCCCCTTCGACAGCACGGCGATGTCGCTGGTGCCGCCGCCGATATCGAGGATCATGGTCGCGTCTTCCTTGTCGATCTCGATGCCGGCGCCGATCGCGGCAGCGACTGGCTCCTCGACGAGATAGACGCGGCGCGCTCCGGCCGCTCGCGCCGTCTCGTACACGGCGCGACGCTCGACCGGCGTTGCCGCCGCCGGCACGCAGATGAGAATGCGCGGGCGCCGGAAGCCGAATTTCGACTTAGCGCGCGTGATGAATGTGCGCAGCATCTCCTCGGTCGCGACGAAGTCAGCGATGACGCCGTCGCGGAGCGGATGCACGAGCTCGATCGGTTCGGGGCTGCGCTCCTTGAGCGTAAGCGCTGCCTCGCCGACGGCGATCACGTGGCGGGGATTGTCTCTCGCGCGGACAGCGACGACGGACGGCTCGTCGATGATGATGCCGCGGCCAGCCACATGGACAAGCGTGTTGGCCGTCCCGAGATCGATCGCGATATCGTCGGAGAAAACGCCGCCGACTTTATTCCGCATGACGCTGCCAGAGGGCCCTCAACATCCCGCGTGCAGGTCCGCCACCCGCGCGCTCGACTGTCGAACAGGATAAACGAGCTGATGCAGAAAACCAACATGTGTCGGCAAAAATACAGAAGTTGCAGCGGCTTCGCCCGCCTGCGGCCTAAGGCGGTAGATGAGCGCCTCTCCCTGCGCGCGCAGGGAGAGGACTATCTTTTCAGCTCACCATCATCTGCGCGGCGGGGCCACGCTGACGCTTCATCATGAGCTTGTTCAGAGCCACGACATAGGCGCGGGCCGACGCGACCATCGTATCGGTGTCCGAGCCGCGGCCCGTCACCTGCCGGCCGTCCTCCTCGAGACGAACCATGACCTCGGCCTGGGCATCCGTGCCTTCGGTGACGGCCATGACCTGATAGAGCGGGAGGCGCGCCTCGTGCGGCACGATCGCCTTGATCGCCTTGAACGTGGCGTCCACCGGGCCATCGCCGGTCGCCTCGCGCGTGACGTTCTTGCCATCGACCTCGAGCGTGATCTCCGCCTTCTGCGGCCCGCCCGTTCCCGCGACCACGGAAAGCGCGATAACCTTGATCCGGTTGGTCTGGGTCGCGACTTCCTGATCGACCAGCGCCTCGATGTCCTCGTCGAATACGAGCTTCTTCTTGTCGGCGAGGTCCTTGAAGCGGCGGAATGCATCCTGGAATGCGTTGTCGCCGAGTTCATAGCCGAGCTGCTTGAGCTTGTCCCGGAAGGCGGCGCGCCCCGAGAGCTTGCCGAGGCTCAACGTCGACTTCGAGAGGCCGACGCTCTCCGGCGTCATGATCTCATAGGTCTGGTTATTCTTCAGCATACCATCCTGATGGATGCCGCTCTCGTGCGCGAAGGCATTCCGTCCGACAACGGCCTTGTTGTACTGAACCGGGAAGGCCGATACCGCGGCGACGAGCTTCGAGACGCGCGTGAAGTGCGTCGCGTCGACGCCGGTCCAATAGGGCAGCACGTCATTGCGCACCTGCATGGCCATGACGATCTCTTCCAGCGCCGCGTTGCCCGCGCGCTCGCCGAGGCCGTTGATCGTGCACTCGATCTGTCGCGCGCCGGCCCGCACACCCGCGAGCGAATTCGCGACTGCCATGCCGAGGTCGTTATGGCAGTGCGTCGACCACACGACCTTGTCGCCGCCCGGCACCGTCTCGCGCAGCATCTTGATGAGCGCGTAATACTCCTCCGGCACCGAGTAGCCGACAGTGTCGGGGATGTTGATCGTCGTCGCACCCTGCTTGATGGCAATCTCGCAGCAGCGCAGGAGCACGTCGCGCTCGGTGCGCGTCGCGTCCTCGGCGCTCCACTCGACGTTGTCGGTGTACTGGCGGGCGCGGGCAACGCTGGCACCAACCGCCGCGATGACCTGTTCGGCGTCCATCTGCAGCTTCCACTTGCGATGGACGGGGCTCGTCGAGATGAACGTGTGGATGCGCGGCTTCGCGGCGAATTTCACGGCCTCGCCGGCGCGGTCGATATCGGCAAAGCTCGAACGCGAGAGACCGCAGACGACTGAGTTCTTGACGACCTTGGCGATCTCGCAGACGGCCTCGAAGTCGCCGTTCGAGGAGATCGGAAAACCGGCTTCGATGATGTCGACGCCCATCTCGTCGAGGACCTCGGCGACGCGCAGCTTGTCCTCGAGCGTCATGGCGGCGCCGGGCGACTGCTCGCCGTCGCGGAGCGTGGTGTCGAAGATGAGAACGCGGTCGGCTTCGCTGCGGCGAGGGCTCGCAGGGGACGACTTATCGGCTGCGTCATTCATAGCAATGGTCCTTAAGGTCGGCGCCGGCGCTCTCTATGGCGCGGCAATTCTGCTCTGGTGTGACTGAATTCGGTTCCCCTGAGCGCCGTCCCGGAGCGAACCGAGACCTCTAAGGCTCAGGGGCTGGTAAGGAGCAGAATGGACCCAAGCAGGAGCGCAGAGGACATCGGGGCGCCATCCCGCGTGGGGAACGCCTCCTCAATCCAGCCCTGGCCAATACCTGCCATTGTCGCGAATCTCTCGCCGGTCACGTATTGCCGGACGTAAAACAGGCCCTCAGCGGGCAGCTCCGAAGCATATAAGCCGCAAGCGGAAGCCGATTGCAAGCCGAAATGGCGATCGTATTTCGCCGCGAAACACGGAAGAGCGTGAAACTGCGGCAAGAAAGCTGGGGGTTAACGCTCTGTTCGCCACTTTGCACTAGCGCATACCGGCGGATCGCCGAATGGTCATATTTCCGCTCGCCGGCTCGACTATGAGAGCTAGTGATTGCGTCAGCTGTGATAGTTGGAGCTGCCTGCGCGGGGCATCGGGTACTTTAGTAAACAGCAATGCGGTGCTGGTGCCAGCGCGGATGCGCGAGCCGAAGAAACAGGAACGAGGACTGAGACATATGTCCGTAATTCAAGCGGGATCGGTGCGCGTCGTTCGCCTCATTGTTGCGATGTCGCTCGCTGTCTTGGTGGCTGCCTGCTCGCAGAATCCGCGGCCCGAGGACGTCGGGCTGGCTCCCTACGGCAAAGGTGGCCCGGCAACGCCCGGCTCGGCGCGCGATTTCAGCCAGAACGTCGGCGACATCGTCTACTTCTCGACAGACAGCACCGACATCTCGCCCGAAGCCCAGCAGACACTCACGCAACAGGCGCGCTGGCTGCAGCAGTATTCCCAGTACACCATCACCATCGAGGGCCACGCCGACGAGCGCGGCACACGCGAGTACAACATCGCGCTCGGTGCTCGGCGTGCCCAGGCCGTCCGCGATTTCCTCGCCCGCAGCGGCGTCACCGCCGCGCGCATCCGAACGATCTCCTACGGCAAGGAGCGGCCGGTCGCCGTCTGCAACGACATCTCCTGCTGGTCGCAGAATCGCCGTGCCCAGACCGTGCTCAACAACCGCGGCGTGGCGAGTAATACGCGTCCGCCAGGCACCTGATTCCGCGGGCGACCACAGGTTCAATGGACGCCCGAGGATCGTGGAGTGCGGCTTCCCGGTGACGACCGTTGCCGATCGGCAACGGTTCGTCCCTGACCGCGCCTAAGGTGCCGCTGCTATTCTTGATCTCCCCAAAACGGCCCTATTGTTTCGATCATTGCTTTGGCGAGATGACTGCGGGGTCATATCAAGCCATGGAACTGAGCGACGTACTGCGCGCGCCGGCTGAATGTCGGACGCCGACAGAGGCCGCAGGACCCACCGGGACTGCTGGTCCGCCCATGCGGGCGGTCGCCGCGTGGTTTGGCACACTCTTGATCGCGGCTGCGCTGCCGTTGCTCACGCCTAGCGAGGCCGCCGCACAGCAGGGCGGGACACCGCGCCCGGGGATCACCCAATTGACCGCCCCCGAACCCGATGCCGACGATACCCGCCGCGAGGCCGCGGACGAGCGTGTCGCCGCTTTCCTCATCGCCGAAGCACGCGAGGAACTCGAACTCGGCGAGCTACGCAGTGCCCGCAAGCGCCTCGAGATCCTGGTGACGCGCTATGCCTCGACGTCGGTCGCGTCGCGCGCGCGACGCCTGCTCGAACAGCTTGCCATGATCGACGGCTATCCCATCCCGCCCATGCCGAAAGCGACGGCGCCTATCGAGCCGCAGCGTGCAGCTCAGCCGGGTAGCGGGGCGCTGACCGCGCGTGCGCCCGGCACAAGTCTCCTCGAAGCCGATTTTAGCGCCAGCGGCGGCGACCGGCTCTTCTTCGCCGAAGGCAGCGAAGAAGTCGGCGGACGGGGCCTGCGCATTCTTCGCGAAAAGGCCGAGTGGCTCCAGCGGCATGCCAAGGTTTTCGTGCGCATCGAGGGCCACGCAGACGACCTTGGCGGCGACGACGTCAATAGTGCGCTCGCCCTTCGGCGGGCCGAGACTGTACGCGACGCGCTGGTCGACGCCGGCGTCCCGGCAACGCGCATGCACATCGCAGCGTTCGGACGCGAGAACCGCATATCGCCCTGCTCGATGCCGAGCTGTGCGGCCCAGAATCGCCGAGCCATCCTCGTGCTGACGGACGCTCGCGGCACCCGTCTCTCGGCCGCGCAGCGGCCGATCGCTGCCGAGGCGGCAAACACGCCTGCGCAGGCACCGGGTCGACCCGGTCCGGTTCTGCGCAAAGACAGGTAGGCGCGAGCGCTTTAACGTGCTGAAGAAGATGCGCGCGCCCTAAACAGGCATTGAGCAAAAAGGGATCGGCGTGAGCGCCGAGCGTTTATCGTGACATTTGTTTTCCTAAACCGGCGTACCCCACCGACATCCTTCGTGCGCGGCTGGATGGCCCGGGCCGGCCTGCCTGCCCTCGTCTGCGTCGGCACGCTGGTGCTTGCCACTACGTGGGCGGTCGCGCAGCAGCCGCTGCCGCCTCCCGGCGCGGCCACTGCGCCGCGCCCACCGCAGCCCAAGGCATCCGCCCCCAAGGCCCCGACTGCAGGTGCCCCCGCGACGGAATCGCAGCTTCGCCAGCGCGTCGAGCAGCTCGAAGAGCAACTCGTCGATATGCAGGTGCTGGTCGGAACACTCGAGTCGCTGGCACGAGGCGGCGGCGCCGCGCCGGCCCGCCCGGGCAGCCCCGGTGGCGCCAGCGAAGCCGCGCGCATCGATGCGCTGGAGACCCAGGTGCGCGCCATGACCATGCAGATCGAGGAGCTGACCCGCGCGCTCCGCCAGCGTCAGGGGCGCGGCGAGGATAGTTCACCGCCCGTCCGCGAAGGTGCGCTCACGCCGTTCGGCAGCCAGAGCCAGGCCGCAGTTCAACCGCCACCTGCGGCGGCTCCGGGAGGCTTCGGCTCGCTGACGGTCACGCCGCAGCCGGGCGACCGGATCGGCCAGATGATCAGCGCGACGCCGGCTCCCGCTGAGGGCGGCCGCCTGCCGCCGGCCATCGGGGATGCCGGAAGTGCGAAGGAGCTCTACGAGACGGCCTACGGCTATCTCCTGCAGCAGGACTATGCCGCCGCCGAAGCCGCCTTCGACGAGTTCCTGAACCGCTATCCCAATGACCCCCTGACCGCCGACGCGCAGTACTGGCTCGGCGAAACGCTGTTCGTGCAGCGGCGCTACAAACCCGCCGGCCAGGCCTTCCTGCGCGTCGTGCAGAACCACCGCCAGAGCACCAAGGCGCCGAACAGCCTGCTCATGCTGGCCATGACCCTCGAGCAGCTCGGCCAGAAGGACTGCGCTCTCTTCAACGAGCTCGAGACGCGGCACCCCAATGCGTCCCAGGAGATCAAGGGACGCGCCCGCGTCGTGAAACTGCGCGTCGGCTGCTGAAGCCGACACGGTTCAGCTCCTAACGAATATTTATCCATGTTGTGGCTCACTCGGTCCCGCGTGCGGCAGACGCGAGTGGCTGAGCCATGAATGGGGGACCAGAGCACGGCACTGAAGCGCCGGGCGCACCTGATGTGCACCTCGGGCGTCCTCGACGGCGACGCTGGCGCCTGCGCCTCATCATCCGCGGCGCGGCGATGCTCACCATACTCGCCGCGATCCTCATCGCCACCGCGTTCGTGCGCTACACGATCCGCTTTCCCGATCCTTCCGCACTCCGCCAGCGCGAGCAGGCCCCTGTCGTCCGCGTACTCGCACGCGACGGAACGCTGCTTGCCGAACGCGGCAGTACCGCCCGACCCGTTCCGCTCGCCGAGTTGCCGCCACACGTTATTCATGCGGTCGTCGCTATCGAGGACCGGCGGTTTTTCTCGCACGTCGGGCTCGACTTCCGCGGCCTTACCCGCGCCATGCTCGCGAACCTGCGCGCGGCCCGCTATGCCCAGGGCGGCTCCACACTGACGCAGCAGCTCGCCAAGAATCTCTTCCTCACGTCCGACCGCTCCATGGAGCGCAAGATCGAGGAAGTCATCCTCGCGCTCTGGCTCGAGCTGCGGCTCGGCAAGCCGGGAATTCTCGAACTCTATCTCAACCGCGTGTACTTCGGCGCCGGCGTTTATGGCATCGAGGCAGCCGCACAGCGCTACTTTTCCAAGTCCGCGCGCGCCCTCTCGGTGCCTGAAGCGGCGATCATCGCAGGACTGCTCAAGGCACCTTCGCGTCTCTCGCCCGCGAGCCGGCCGGAGATGGCGGCCTCTCGCGCCGTGCTCGTGCTCGCGTCCATGCGGGATGAAGGCTTCATCAGCGAGGACGGCTACCAGCAGGCGCTCCATCAGCAGGTGACGTACGCCGCGGGAGACACGCCCCGCGAGGAGACGGGCCTCGAGTTTGCTGTTGACTATATTCTCGATCGCCTGCCGCCGCTCGCCGGTCACGGCCAGTCCGCCATCACCGTCGAGACGACTATCGACGCCAACGTGCAGCGCCACGCGCAGTCTACGATCGCGCGACGCCTCGCATCGGCGAACGCCACATCCGAAGGTACCGAAGCCGCCCTCGTCGTGCTCGATCTCGAGGGCGGCGTTCGCGCCCTGGTCGGAGGCCGCGCCTGGTCACGCAGCCAGTTCAACCGCGCCATCCGCGCCCGCCGCCAACCGGGATCGGCTTTCAAACCCATCCTCTATCTGGCGGCCCTCGAAGGTGGCGCCACACCCGAGAAGGTGGTGCATGACCGCCCGATCACCATGGGCGGCTGGAGCCCGCGCAATGACAGCGGCACCTACGCCGGCGCGATGACGCTTCGCCACGCGCTCGCGCATTCGGTGAATACGGTGGCTGTCGCGCTTCAGCAAGACGTCGGGACCGAGCGCGTCGTCGCCATGGCCCGCCGCCTCGGCATTACGAGCGCGCTCCGCGCAGACTCATCGCTTGCGCTCGGAACTTCCGAGGTCACGCTGTTCGAGCTGACCGGCGTCTACGGCACGTTTGCTACGGGCGGCGTCAGCCTTTCGCCACACGTCATTCGCCGCGTGAGGACGGATCGCGGCACCATACTCCACGTGCGCGGAAAATCGCTGCCTCTGGTCGCGGCGCCTGCAGCGCACGTCGGCAAGCTCAACAGCATGTTGCACACCGCTCTCGTCGACGGCACCGGACGACGGGCGGCGCTCCCCGGTCATCTCGCCGCCGGCAAGACCGGGACAACACAAGACAATCGCGATGCCTGGTTCGTCGGCTTCACCGGTCACCTGACGGCGGGCGTGTGGATCGGCAATGACGACAACAGCCCCATGCGCGGCATCAGCGGCAGCGGACTTCCCGCGCTCATCTGGCGCGACGTCATGATGGCCGCGCATCGCGAGCTTGCGCCAGCACCGTTGCCCGGCGTGAGCGATGCGGTCGCAGACACTCCAGTTGCATCAGCCCGCGAACCAACACAAGCCGCGCCACGCCCGCCCATGCGTCCGCTCGCGCCGATTGATCCCGCCCTCTTCGCTGAGCCCAAGAACCCACCAGCTCTCGACACGCGCCGCCTCGAAGCGCTGCTGAAATCGGAGTGAGCTTCGCGCTCACGCGCGAACGAGGGCCAGCCCTCGCGCTCCCAGCCGGGGGACACCCCCGGAGCCCCCGCCCTTTTTTTGAATCTCGAGTTAGCCCCGAGCGCCAACGGTATCCCCTCTCCCCGCTTTTCGCGGGGAGAGGGCTAGGGTGAGGGGCGGCAGCTTGTTCGGACGTTGGCGTATGCCGCCGCCCCTCATCCTAACCTTCTCCCCGTAAGAACGGGGAGAAGGAACATGCAGCGTTTGCAGCCTTGAAGCTCATAAAGGACGGGGTTTCGGGGGTGTCCCCCGAGCGGGTCATAGGGCGGTAGCCCTGTTCGCGCCGCAGGCGCGAGCCGCAGCAGCAACAGCTACTCGAGCTTCCCCGCCGTATCGCGCAGCACAAACTTCTGGATCTTGCCGGTCGACGTCTTCGGCAGCGGGCCGAACACGATGGTCTTCGGGATTTTGTAGCGCGCCATGTTCTCGCGGCAGTAAGCGATGATCTCCTCGGCCGTCACAGGACCGGCGTCGGGCCTCAGCGTAACAAAGGCGCAGGGCGTCTCTCCCCATTTTTCATCTGGGCGCGCGACGACGGCCGCCTCCATCACCTTCGGATGGCGAAAAAGGACTTCCTCAACCTCGAGAGAAGAGATGTTCTCGCCGCCCGAGATGATGATGTCCTTCGAGCGGTCCTTGACCTCGATGTAGCCGTCGGCATGCCAAACAGCGAGATCGCCCGAGTGGTAATAGTCGCCGGAAAAGGCTTCCTCAGTAGCAGCCGGGTTCTTGAGATAGCCGCGCATGATGGTGTTTCCGCGCAGCATGATCTCGCCGATGGTCGTGCCGTCGCGCGGCACGGGCTGCATGGTATCGGGATTGGCGACAATCATGTCCTCGACGAGCACGACCGGAATGCCCTGACGCGCCATGATGCGGTAGCGCTCGTCCTCAGAGAAGCCATTCCATTCGGTGTAGGGCGCGCAGTAAGTCGACGGGCCATAGCTTTCGGTCGTGCCGTAGAGATGCAGCACCTCGAAACCCATGGCCTCCATGCGCTGAATGACGATGGCCGGCGGGGCGGCACCGCCGGTCGCCACTTTCGTGCGCACGGGTAGCGGCTTCTTTATTGCGTCGGGCGCGTGGATCAGCATGTTGAGGACGATCGGCGCGCCGCACATGTGCGTGACGCGCTCGGCTGCGATCAGCTCGAAAATGCGCTGGGGTTCGACACGCCTCAAGCAAACGTGCGTTCCGCCGGCTGCCGTCACCGCCCAGGTGTACGTCCACCCCGAACAGTGAAACATCGGCAGCGTCCAGAGATAGCGGCTCTCGTGGTCGAGTTTGAACGTAAGCGCGTTGGCGAGCGCGCCGAGGTAGCAGCCACGGTGCGAGAAGACGACGCCCTTCGGGTTGCCTGTCGTCCCCGAGGTATAGAGCAGGCAGACGGCGTCCCACTCGTCCTTCGGGCCGGGATAGATGAAATCGGGTTCGCCGGCCGCGATGAAGCGCTCGTACTCGATGCCGCCGAAGGAAGGCGCATCAACCGTCTCGGCATCGGCGATGTCGATCACGATCGGCCTTTTCGCGCCCATGAGATCGAGTGCCGGTGCGATGGTGCCGTGAAACTCGCGATCGGCGAGGAAGATCTTCGCTTCGCCATGCTCCAGGCAGAAGGCGATGGCGGCCGGATCGAGACGGATGTTGATCGGGTTCAGCACAGCGCCAATCATCGGCACGGCATAGTGGGCTTCGAGCATGGCCGGCGTGTTCGGTGCCAGAATGGCGACCGTGTCTCCGCGCTCGATGCCGGCTTTGGTGAGCGCGTGTGCGAGCCGTCGGGAGCGCGCATAAAGCTCGTGGTACGTGAAGCGCCGCGCGCCGTGCACGACGGCCGTACGCTCGCCGAAAAAGGCATCGGCGCGCTTCAGAAAGCTGATCGGGCTCAGCGGCACGAAGTTCGCCACGCACTTATCGAGCTCTGGCCCGTCCACCTTCATGCTTTCCTCCATACCGTGCCGTCCCGCGCGAGGGGCGGCTCATCGCCCCTCATACCGGCTCGCGCGCCAAATGGCGATTGTCCAGAATGTCAGGCCTGCCCTCGGCGTCACGCGCCGATATTGGCGGCTGCCAGCGCTGCTATGGGCAGGATGTCGTTATCCATGGCCCCGAGCTGACAAATCTGCACGGGGTGCGAAAGACCTGTGAGGATCGGTCCGAGAACGGTCGCGCCGCCAAGCTCCTTGAGCATCTTAGTCGAGATCGAAGCGGCATGGAAAGCTGGCATGACCAGCACATTGGCCGTGTCCGTGAGACGGCAGAAAGGATAGAGGCGGCGCAGCTCGGGATTGAGCGCCACGTCGGCCGACATCTCGCCGTCGTACTCGAAGTCGACACCACGCTGGTCGAGAATGCGCACGGCTTCGATCATCTGATCCGAGCGCTCGCCGCGCGGCTGGCCGAAGTTCGAGTAGGCGATCATGGCGACACGCGGTTCCATGCCGAAGTTGCGAGCAGCGCGCGCCGCCTCGATGGCGATGTAGGCCACCTGCTCGGCCGTGGGCATGTCCGTGACGCTCGTATCCGCGACGAGCACCGCGCGTCCGCGGCAGAGCGCGAGCGAGACGCCGACCACGCGCCGACCCGGCTTCGGATCGATCACGCGTTGCACGTCCTGGAAAACGCTGCTCCAGTTGCGCGTGACTCCGGAGACCATGGCATCGGCATAGCCATGCACCACCATCAGCGCGGCGAACACATTGCGCTCGTTGAGCACGAGGCGCTCGCAGTCGCGCCGCAAATAGCCGTGCCGCTGCAGGCGCGCGTAGAGATAGTCGGTGAACTGGTTGGTATAGGGTGAGCGCCGCGTATCGAAGAGCTGGAATTCATCCTTCATGCGTACGCCGAGGTTCTTGAAGTTCGCCTTCACGGTATCGAGCGTTCCGACGAGTAGCGGCGCGCCATAGCCCTGGTTGAGATAGGCATTTGCGGCGCGAATGACGGCCGGCTCCTCGCCCTCAGCAAAGATGATGCGTTTGGGATTGCTACGCGCTTTCTCGAGCGTGGCCGTGAGCCAGCCTGCCATAGGGTCGAGCCGGCCCTTGAGCCGCGCTATATAGGCGCTTTGGTCCGCAAATGCCTTGCGCGCGACGCCTGTCTCTACGGCTGCCCGAGCCACGGCCGGTGGAACGGACGTCATCAGGCGCGGATCGAAGGGCGCCGGAATGATGTACTCCGGTCCGAACGTCGGTCGGCGACCGTAGAGGGCGGCGGCTACCTGGTCCGGCACTTCCTCCCGCGCCAGCTCCGCAAGCGCGCGCGCCGCCGCGATCTTCATCTCCGTATTGATCTCGCGCGCCCTGACGTCTAGCGCACCGCGGAAGATGAAGGGAAAGCCGAGGACGTTGTTGATCTGGTTCGGGTAGTCCGAGCGGCCCGTCGCGACGATCGCATCGGGACGCACGGCGTGCACGTCCTCAGGCGTGATCTCGGGATCGGGATTGGCCATGGCAAAGATGATCGGCTTCGGCGCCATGCTCTTGACCATGGCCTGCGTGATCGCGCCCTTTGCCGAGAGGCCGAAGACGGCATCGGCGCCCTTCATGGCGTCCGCCAGCGTGCGTGCCTTGGTGTTCACCGCATAGGTGGATTTCCATTGGTTCATGCCCTCCTTGCGGCCCTGATAGATCACGCCTTTGGTGTCGCAGAGCAGGATGTTCTCGCGCGTCATGCCCATCGCCACGAGCAGATCGAGGCAGGCGATACCGGCCGAACCGGCGCCATTCACGACAAGCTTGAATGTCGAGATGTTGCGGCCTGTCAGCTCCAGTGCGTTGATCAGGCCGGCAGCGGCGATAATGGCTGTGCCGTGCTGGTCGTCGTGGAAGACCGGAATGTCCAGCAGCTCCTTGAGCCGCTCCTCGATGACAAAGCAGTCCGGTGCCTTGATGTCCTCGAGATTGATGCCGCCGAAGCTCGGGCCGAGATAGCGCACGGCATTGATGAAGGCGTCGACGTCCTGCGTGTCGACGAGCAGATCCATGGCATCGATGTCGGCAAAGCGCTTGAAGAGCGCGCCCTTGCCTTCCATGACCGGCTTCGATGCCTGCGCCCCGAGATTGCCGAGCCCGAGGATAGCCGTGCCGTTCGAGACCACGGCCACGAGATTGCCCTTGTTCGTGTAGTCGTAGGCGAGCGACTTGTCCTCGGCGATCGCGAGCACCGGAACGGCGACGCCAGGGGAATAAGCGAGCGACAGATCGCGCTGAGTCGTCAGCGGCTTGGTCGGCGTGATCTCGAGCTTGCCGGGCTTGCCCTCGGAATGGAACCGAAGCGCGTCTTCGGCAGTGAACGTGAATTTGGTGGCAGGCGTATCTGCAGCCATGAGGTCGCTTCCCCGTTTCTTGGACGCCCGCGCGAGGTCCGAAGGCCCTCAGCCCGTCGCAGTGGCGCTATGAGCGCTTGAATTCCCTTTGACGATAAGCCGCGCTTGGCCTGTGCACAACTCGCCACTTGCCTCGCACTGCACCATGCGCCATGTGGACGGGCAGGAGGCGGACGGGGGCGGCAGGGATGGCACGACGCGCGAAAAACGCGGACAGCGCGAGCGACGGACAGGATGATGCGCCGCCGAACGCGGAGGAGGCGCGCGCACCCGTCGGCGACGTCACGCCATCCATGGCGCAGTTCCTCGAGATCAAAGCGGCCAATCCGGACAGCATTCTCTGGTATCGGATGGGCGATTTCTATGAACTCTTCTTCGACGATGCCGTCGTCGCCTCGCAGGCGCTCGGCATCGTCCTGACCAAACGCGGCAAGCATCTCGGCCAGGACATTCCCATGTGCGGTGTGCCCGTGCACCGCGCCGACGAATATCTGCAGCGCCTGATCCGAAAGGGGTTCAGGGTTGCAGTATGCGAGCAGCTCGAAGACCCTGCAGAAGCACGAAAGCGCGGCTCGAAGGCGGTCGTGAAGCGCGATGTCGTGCGCCTCGTGACGCCCGGCACGCTGACCGAGGACACTCTCCTCGATGCGCGCGCGCGCAACTACCTCACGGCGCTGTTTGCGCCGGCTGCCGCAGTGGACGCCGTGTACGGCATCGCATCGCTCGACATTTCGACAGGCGAATTCGAGATCGCGAGCGTGCCGGCGGCGGACCTCGCCGGCGAGATGGTCCGCCTCGCGCCCGGGGAGATCCTGCTGCCCGATCGGCTCATGGACGACAAGACGATTGCCGCCTGCGCAAACCATACGGGCAGTGCCCTGACGCCGCTCGCGACGTCGTTCTTCGACAGCATGGGCGGAGAGCGGACGCTGCGTGAGCGCCTGGGCGTTGTGGAGCTCGACGGCCTCGGCACATTCTCGCGTACTGAGCTCGCGGCTGTCGGCGCGTTGCTCAAGTATGTCGATCTCACGCAGATCGGCGCGCGACCGGTCCTGCGTCCGCCACGGCGGACGGGGCCTGCGACGACACTGGTCATCGATGCGGCGACGCGGAACAGCCTGGAGCTTCTCCGTTCGACGCGCGGCGAGCGCGAGGGAAGCCTGCTCTCGGCCATCGACCGCACGATGACCGGCCCCGGCGCGCGCGAATTGGCCAACCGGCTGGCAAGTCCGCTGCGCGACGCGGCAAAGATCGGCGCACGCCTCGACGCTATTGCCTTCCTGCTTGCCGAGCCGCAGGCGCGCGAGAAGCTGCGCGAAGCCCTGAAAGGCGCTCCTGATGTCGCGCGGGCAACGTCACGGCTAGCACTCGGTCGCGGCGATCCGCGCGATCTCGCGGCCGTGCGCGATGCACTCGCGGCGGCGAAGCAGTGCGGGAGGATCCTCCAGGCTGCCGGAGGCGCCATCGGCCTTCCCTCTGAGCTGGCACGCGCCGTAGAGCATCTCGGCAGCGGGCAGGTCACGCTGGCCGATCTGCTCGCGCGCGCGCTCGTCGACACGCCAGGGCATCAGCGCCGCGATGGAGGTTTCGTGCGCGCAGGTTTCCGCGCCGATCTCGACGAGGCCCAGGCACTGCGTGACGACAGCCGTCGCGTCATGACCACGCTCGAAGCCAACTACATCGAGCAGACGGGCATCAAGACGCTCAAGGTGCGGCACAACAACATCCTCGGCTTCTATATCGAGGTCGGTGCCCAGGGCGCGCGCCCGATGCTGGCAGCACCACTCTCCGAGACGTTCACGCACCGCCAGACCATGGCCAACGCCGTCCGCTTCACGACCACCGAGCTTGTCGAGGTCGAGGGACGCATCGCCGGCGCTGCCGAGCGCGCGCTGGCCATCGAGCAGGAGGTGTTCGCGGATCTCGCGCGCGCCATTGCCGGCGAGGAACAGGCGCTGGCGAGGCTCGCCGAGGCACTTGCCGAGATCGATGTCGCGGCGGGCCTTGCCGAGCTGGCGGAAGAGGAGAACTACGTCCGACCGGAACTTGACGACAGCACATCGCTCGTCATCGAAGGCGGCCGCCACCCCGTCGTCGAGCAGGCCCTTCGCGCTGGCAAGGCCGGTCCGTTCGTCGAGAACGACTGCGTGCTCGGCAATGAGCGGACATCGGCGACCGGCCTCGATGAAGCTGCATCGGGACGCATCTGGCTCGTCACCGGCCCGAACATGGCGGGCAAGTCGACCTTTCTGCGCCAGAATGCACTGATCACGGTCCTTGCGCAGATGGGGGCCTTCGTACCGGCGCGACGTGCGCGCATCGGCATTGTCGATCGCCTCTTCTCGCGTGTCGGCGCGGCCGACGATCTCGCGCGGGGGCGCTCGACCTTCATGGTCGAGATGATCGAGACGGCAGCCATCCTCAATCAGGCGGGCGAAAGAAGCCTTGTCATCCTCGACGAGATCGGCCGCGGCACCGCAACCTTCGACGGCCTCTCCATTGCCTGGGCGACCGTCGAATACCTGCACGACGTGTGCCGCTGCCGCGCGCTCTTTGCCACGCACTATCACGAGCTGACCGCGCTCTCCGGCCGCCTCGCCGAGGTCGCGAATGCCACCATCGAGGTCAAGGAGTGGAATGACGAGATCGTCTTCCTGCATAAGGTGCGTGCCGGTGCCGCCGATCGCAGCTACGGTATCCAGGTGGCCAAGCTCGCGGGGCTTCCTGGGCCGGTCATCACGCGCGCGGGCGAGGTGCTGGCTCTGCTCGAGAAGACTGACCGGCGTTCGGATGGCGCTGCACCAGCCCTCGACGATCTGCCGCTCTTTGCTGCTTCGCGGCCAACTTCACCAGCTACTCGTTCCCAGGGACCGAGCCCCTTGGATGCAGCCGTCGCCGCCCTCAATCCGGACGACATGAGCCCGAAGGAAGCGCTCGAGGCTCTTTACCGTATCAAGCAGATGCTAGGCCGCTGAGCGGGCATGCGGAACCCGAGCCGCGCTCTGCGGTGACGCCGGAGGATCATCAGATCAGACCATCTGAGCAAAGAGGGCTGCTGCGAGCCCGACGACGACCGTACTGGTGACGACCAGCATTCGGTCAATACGGCGGATGTACTCGTCGGCGGTGATGGCGCGGGCGGACTTGTGCATGGCACTCTCCAGTGAGATCGAGGGCTTGCCCGGTACACCTGCACACCGCCGGGCCACGCTTCTGTTGTGCCAACGCGGGGCCCCGGCCGCTGTTTCCGCGGGAACAGGGTAATCCACAGCCCGTTGCGTCTGGGCCTCAATTCAGTCCGAGCCCTACCTGCTGGAGCCGGTGCCATGAACTGCTGTCCCTGCCTATTCACGGCGGGTGCGAAATACGCTATGCCCGGCCCACGAGTTGTATGATGAAGGCGCCCGGACGATTCGGGCGCACCCGGCGCGGCCGTGGGGTCATGGCCCGCCGCGAGAGCGGACTGCATGGACACACTGGTCAAGGACGCGCAGGCCCCCCGGCGGGAGGCCCACCGGCTGCCCGATCCGCCGTATTTCGATCCGGTCGCGCTTCGCCGCGAGCTGACGGCTATTTTCCGCGCCCACGACGAGAGCGCCGAGGCTGCACGACCGGCTATCGTCGAGCGCCTGCGCGGACTGATGAACAATGCGCGCGAGGAGGCTCATGCTCAGCTCCTGCGCGACGGCAAAGGTCGCCGCTGCGCCGAAGGCCTCTCGACGTTCATGGATGAGTTGATTGCCCTCATCTTCGACTACACGCGCGCCCACGTCTACCGCAGCAACAACCCCGCCGATACCGAGCGCCTGACGATCGTCGCGACGGGTGGCTACGGCCGCGCCATGCTGGCGCCGGGCTCCGACATCGATCTCCTTTTCCTGCTGCCCTACAAGCAGACGCCGTGGGGAGAGAGCATCGTCGAGTACATTCTCTACGTGCTCTGGGACCTGCGCCTGAAGGTCGGTCACGCGACGCGCACCGTCGACCAGTGCCTGCAGCTCGGCCGCGCCGATGTGACCATCTGCACGGCGCTGCTGGATGCGCGCTACATCCTTGGTGACCGGCCGCTTTTCGATGAACTCGTCCGCCGCTTCAGCAGCGAAGTGGTCAAAGGTGGCGAGCGCGCCTTCATCGAGGCCAAGCTCGCCGAGCGCGACGGCCGCCACAAGCGCGCCGGCGCCTCGCGCTATCGCGTCGAACCAAACATCAAGGACGGCAAGGGTGGCTTGCGCGACCTGCACACGCTGTACTGGCTCGCCAAGTATATGGCCGGCGGCCCAGGTGTCGGCGACCCGATCGTGCCGCCCATTTTCACCGCCGAGGAGGCGGCGACGTTCCGGCGCTGCGAGGATTTTCTCTGGACCATACGCTGCCACCTCCACTTCCTGACGGGGCGGCCCGAGGAACGCCTGACCTTCGAGTATCAGCCGCAGCTTGCCGAGATTCTCGGCTATGCGAGCCGTCTCGGCCTAAAAGCCGTCGAGCGCTTCATGAAGCACTACTTCATGATCGCCAAGGACGTCGGTGACCTGACGACGACCCTGTGCTCGTGGCTCGAGGTGCAACAGCTCAAGCTCTCTCCAGCGTTCGATGCGCTCTTCGATCCCATGGGCTGGCGAATGCGCCGGCGTGTGCGCCGTACGACAGCATTCCGCATCGACAACGGCCGGCTCAACGTCGCCGATCCGGAGGTCTTCCGTCGCGACCCTGTCAACCTGCTGCGCTACTTCGCCCAGGTGGAGGCGACGGGCTCACTGCTGCACCCCCAGGCCATCCGCCTTATTCGCCAGTCGCTGCGCCTGATCGACGACGGTCTGCGCAACGATCCGGAAGCGAACCGCATCATGCTCGGCCTGATGACCGCGCGCGGCACGCCCGAGCTGACGCTTCGGCGCATGAACGAAGCCGGCGTCCTCGGTCGCATGATCCCCGAGTTCGGCCGCGTCGTCGCGATGATGCAGTACAATCTCTACCACCACTACACGGTGGACGAGCATCTCATCCGCACGGTCGGTGTCGTCTCCGAGATCGAGCGGGGCGAAAGCGCGGACAAGCATCCGCTCTCCCACAATATCTTCAAGGCGATCATCAACCGGCGCGTGCTCTATGTGACGGCCTTTCTCCACGATATCGGCAAGGGCCGCGCCGAGGACCACTCGAAACTCGGCGCCCGCATCGCGCGCAAGATCTGCCCGCGCCTCGGCCTCAGCGACGCCGAGACGGAGCTCGTCGCCTGGCTCATCGAGAACCACCTGCTTATGAGCAACATCGCGCAGAGCCGCGACATCGCCGACCCGAAGACGATCCGCGATTTCGCCGACACCATGCAGAGCGTCGAGCGACTGCGGCTGCTGCTTCTGCTGACGGTCGCCGATATTCGTGCCGTCGGACCCAATACCTGGAATGGCTGGAAGGGCCAGCTACTGCGCTCCCTCTACTATGCCACGGAGCCGCTGCTATCAGGCGCCTACGAGCCGGTCGCGCTCAGCGAGCGCGTCGATTCCGCTATCGATGCCTTCCGCGCGGAGGCCAAGGACAAGCCGGCCGAGCAGGTGCAGGCCTTCATCGATCGCCAGTACGACGACTACTGGATCAAGACGTCGCTGCCCAAGCAGGTCGAGCACATGACCCTCATGTCGCGCACGGACGCCGCGGGCAAGCAGTTCGGAACCAGCTTTACGACGAATGCCTTCACCGCCGTCTCCGAGCTCTCGCTGGTCGCGCCGAACCATCCGCGCGTGCTCTCGCTCTTTGCAGGCGCCTGTGCGGCAGCGGGCGCCAATATCGTCGGCGCCTACATCACATCGACGAGGGACGGCTTCGCCCTCGACACATTCCTCCTCCAGCGTGCTTTCGAGCACGAGGACGACGAGCGGCGGCGCGCGACGCGCATTGCCGGCACCATCGAGAAGCTTCTGCGCGGCGAAGTGCGGCTCAAAACGCTGATGGGCAAGAAGAGCACGATGTCCTCGATCATGGACACCTTCACGGTTGAACCGGAGGTCGTCATCGACAACGTCGTTTCCGATCATTTCACCGTCATAGAGGTCTCGGGTCTCGACAGGCCCGGACTGCTCTATGACGTCACGACGGCACTCTCGGACCTCAATCTCGACATCAATTCCGCGCACATCACAACTTTCGGCGAGAAGGCCGTGGACACGTTCTACGTCACCGACCTCACGCGCAAGAAGGTCACCTCTCCCCAGCGCCAGGAAGTGATTCGGGCGCGCATGATCGACGTGCTCGCCGGCGACCACCCGACCTGAGTACGCCCCGCCCGACTGGACGCAAACCTGGCCCTCACATGAGACTCTACAGAGCCTTCGCGACGGTCGGCGGTCTCAGCATGGTGAGCCGTGTCCTTGGCTTCCTGCGCGACATCCTGATCGCCGCCGTGCTCGGCACGGGGATGATCGCCGACGCCTTCGTCGTTGCTTTCCGGATGCCAAACCTCTTCCGGCGCCTCTTTGCCGAGGGCGCCTTCAATGCGGCCTTCGTGCCCCTCTTCGCCAAGCGCCTCGAAGCCGATGGGACCGATGCGGCGCGCTCGTTCGCCGAAGAAGCCATGGCCGGCTTGTTCGCGGTGCTGCTTGTCGTTACCGCGATCGCGCAGATCGCCATGCCGTGGCTTGTGCTCGGCCTCGCACCTGGCTTTGCCAGCGACCCCGAGAAGCTGGACCTTGCGACCGCCCTGACACGGATCGCCTTTCCCTATCTCATGTGCATGTCGCTCGTCGCGCTGCTCTCCGGCCTGCTCAATTCCCTACACCGCTACATTGCCGCGGCGGCCGCACCGATCGTCCTCAACGCCGTACTCGTCACGGTCATGCTGTTCGCGCACTGGCGCGGCTATAGCAATGACGAGGCCGCCGGCTACCTGCTCGTGTGGGGTGTTTTCGCTGCGGGCATCCTGCAGCTCGCCATGCTCTGGATTGCCGCCAAGCGTGCGGGTTTTGCGTTGAGTCTGCGCCTGCCGCGCATGACAGAGGGCGTGCGCCGTCTCGTGACGCTCGGCATTCCCGGCCTGATCGCGGGGGGCATAACGCAGATCAATATCGTCGTCGGCACCATCATTGCCTCGCTCGAGGCCAGCGCCGTCTCCTACCTGTACTATGCCGATCGCCTCTATCAGCTCCCCCTCGGCATTGTCGGCGTCGCCATCGGCGTCGTGCTGCTGCCCGACCTCTCGCGCCACCTCGGTGCCGGCAATCGCACCGCGGCCATGGACAGCCAGAACCGCAGCATGGAATTCGCCCTGCTGCTCACGCTGCCGGCAGCCGTGGCTCTTCTTGTCGCCGCCGAGCCCATCATCCGCGTGCTCTTCGAGCGCGGCGCCTTCACGCGCGACGACACGCTCGCGACCGCCTGGGCGCTTGCCGCCTTCGCCATCGGGCTTCCCGCCTTCGTGCTCATCAAGGTGCTGCAGCCAAGCTTCTTCGCCAACGAGGACACCAAGACGCCCATGCGCTACGCAGGCGTCAATCTCATCCTCAATGCCGCTGGCTCGCTCGTGCTTTTCTTCGCCTTCAAGGCCGCTGGCTTCATGCCGCACGTCGGCATCGCGCTTGCGACTTCCATCGCGGCCTGGGTCAACGCATTTCTGCTTTGGGGTACGCTCAAGAGGCTCGGCCACTTCATCGCCGACAGCCGGCTCGTCCGAAACCTGCCGCTGATAGCAATGGCAAGCGTGGTTATGGGCGTGGGCGTCGTCGCGGCGGATTACATGCTGGAACCATGGATGCAATCGGCGTCGGGCCTCGCAAAGCAAGCCAGCGCGCTCGCAGCGCTCGTCACATTCGGTGTCGTGCTGTTTGGCGGCATCATTCTTGCGACCGGCGTCATGACGCCCGCGCAGTTCAAGCGCAAAATGCAGCGCTAAGGCTGTTTCGAAGGCGGCGCTTCCCGCTGGGTAACCGCCGGCCTTTGATGACCTGGTGCCTCAAACGAGACCTGTCCGCATGGCGGCCGCGGGCATAGCGCCTCGTTCGAGTGCGTCAGCACCCCTTTCCAGCAGCCCGCGGCAGAAACTAGGATGCCGGCAGGATCTTTCCGGGATTGAAGATGTTCTGGGGATCGAGCGCCTGCTTGATCGCACGCATGGCGGCCAGCGCCGGCCCGTGCTCAGCCTTGAGGTATTTCATCTTGCCCTGACCGACGCCGTGCTCGCCGGTGCAGGTGCCGTCCATGGCGATGGCGCGCTTGGCCATGCGCTCGACCAACACCTCGGCGGCGGCAATCTCTTTGGGATTGCTCATGTCGACCATGGGCATGGTGTGGAAATTACCGTCCCCGACATGCCCGACGATCGGCGCGCTGAGACCCGAGGCGCGAATGTCCTCCATGGTCTCGGCGATGCAATCCGCAAGTCGTGAGATCGGCACGCAGATGTCGGTCGCGATGGCTTCGCGGCCGGGATGCGCCGTCTTCACGGACCAGTAGCTCTCGTGGCGCGCCTTCCAGAGCCGTCGGCGATCCTCCTCTTTCTCGGCCCAGTCGAAGCCGATCGCGCCTTCACCGCGCGCAATCTCCTCGAAGATGCGCACCTGATCGCGTGTGCCGACCTCGGTGCCGTGGAACTCGAGAAAGAGCATGGGCTTCACGGGCAAGCTCAGCTTGGCCTGCTCGTTGAGAATGCGCACGTTGGCTTCGTCGATGAACTCCATGCGCGCGAGGCCGAGCCCGAGCTGAATGGCCGTGATGACGGAGTTGCAGGCACCTTCGACGCTCTCGAAGGGGCAGACGGCCGACAGGATGCTCTCGGGAATGCCGTAGAGCTTGACCGTGACCTCGGTCATGATGCCGAGCGTGCCTTCCGATCCGACGAGCAGCTTCGTCAGGTCATAGCCGGCGGAAGATTTGCGCGCACGACGCGCAGTGCGGATCAGCGTGCCGTCGGCCATGACGGCGGTGACGTTCAGCACGTTCTCGCGCATGGTGCCGTAGCGGACGGCGGTGGTGCCCGACGCGCGCGTCGCGCTCATGCCACCGATGGTCGCTTCCTCGGCGCCGGGATCGACCGGAAAGAAGAGCCCCATATCGCGCAGATGATCGTTGAGCTGCTTGCGCGAGACCCCCGCCTCGACAGTCGCATCGAGATCGCGGTCGTTGACCGTGAGAATCCGGTTCATGCGCGACAGGTCGAGCGAGACGCCTCCCTTGGGCGCATTGAGATGCCCTTCGAGTGAGGTGCCGGCGCCGAACGGGATGATCGGGACGCGATGCGTGCCACAAATGCGAACGACCTCCTGCACTTCCTCCGTGTTGTCCGGCCAGACAACGGCATCGGGCGGCTGGTTCGCTAGCCAAGTCAGCGTGTGGCCATGCTGGCGCCGTACGGCCTCGCCCGCCTGAAAACGCTCGCCGAAGCGCTGTCGGAGAATGCCGAGCGCGGTCGCCACATCGCTGGTGCCGGACAAGATTGTATCGGACATCGATGGTGCTTCCTCGCTGGTGACGGGCGCTTGGCGCGCTCTATCGTTTGCCGTCCCGGTATAGTCCGGGCGCCGCGCGATGTCACTTGGGTGTCACTGTGCGGCGAGGGCCTTGGCCGCTTCGGGCGCGAAATACGTAAGAATGCCGTCGGCACCAGCGCGCTTGAAGGCGAGCAAGGATTCCATCATCACGCGGTCGCCATCGAGCCAGCCATTTAGGGCGGCGGCCTTGAGCATCGCGTACTCGCCGGACACCTGATAGGCGTACGTCGGAACGCCGAACGCGTCCTTCACGCGGCGCACGATGTCGAGGTAGGGCATGCCCGGCTTGACCATGACCATGTCAGCACCCTCGGCAATGTCGAGGCCGACCTCGCGGAGCGCCTCGTCGGAGTTGGCCGGGTCCATCTGGTACGTGCGCTTATCGCCGATCAGCGTCGCGTTCGTGCCGATGGCATCGCGGAACGGCCCATAGAAGCCCGAGGCGTACTTCGCGGCGTAGGAGAGAATCTGGACCTCGTCGTGCCCCGCGGCATCGAGCGCGGTGCGAATGGCCCCGATGCGCCCGTCCATCATGTCCGAAGGCGCGACGCAATCGACGCCGGCATCGGCGAGCGCGAGGGCCTGCCGGCAGAGGATGCCAACCGTCTCGTCGTTCAGGATCACGCCGCGGTCGTCGAGCACGCCGTCGTGGCCGTGACTCGTGTAGGGGTCGAGCGCGACATCGGTGATCACGCCGACCTCGGGTACTGCGTCCTTGATAGCGCGGACGGCCCGGCACATGAGGTTGTTCGCCCTCTCGGCCTCGCTACCCCTGGGGTCGCGCAGCGGCCGGTCGACATAGGGAAAGGGCGCCACCGCGGGAATGCCGAGCTTGGCGGCCTGCTCGGCTGCGCGCTGGGCCTCGGCGATGTTCAGGCGGTCGACCCCCGGCATGTGCGCAACCGGTGTCCGGGCCTCCTGACTGTCCATGAGGAATATTGGCCATATGAGATCGGCCGTGGTCAGCACATTCTCTGCAACCAGCCGGCGCGACCAAGGGCTCTTGCGATTGCGCCGCATCCGGACGGCCGGATAGGCCCCGGGAATAGCTGGTGCCGGCGACGTACCGGTTATGGCAGGGCGCGGCGCCTCGGCGCGCTCCAGCTTCAACGGCTTCATGGGCTTGGCTCCCGGATGGTTGTAGGGCCGGCCCGGTGTAGCCCGACTGTGTGGCCCACCGGCATCGAACGGCCGAAATCATTCTTATTCTACGCCTGGACGCCCGGCTGTCCACGGGTCACGCGATCGTGTCGCGGCCCCGCCCCTTGCGTTGCAAAAAAGAGGGGCGTAGAAGACCGACTTTAATGAACACACAGGCACATGCTTCGGCATTTTACTTCCCCGGGCGCCACCTCCTCACATGCGAGGGTTTGAGCGCCCAAGAGATTAATTCCCTTCTCGATCTCGCCGACCGGGCCGCCGAAACCAGCAGACAGGTTAACAAGAAGCGCGACATCCTTCGTGGACGTACGCTCATCAACCTGTTCTTCGAGGCCTCGACGCGCACGCAGGCTTCTTTCGAGCTGGCGGGAAAGCGCCTCGGCGCAGACGTCATGAACATGCACGTCGCGACATCATCGGTGCAGAAGGGCGAATCGCTCATCGATACGGCGATGACGCTCAACGCCATGCGTCCCGACCTCCTGGTCGTACGCCATCACGCAGCAGGTGCCGTCGAGCTGCTCGCGCAGAAGGTCGACTGCTCGGTCATCAATGCCGGCGACGGCGCCCACGAGCATCCGACCCAGGCGCTCCTCGATGCACTTACCATCCGTCGCGCCAAGGGCCGCATTGCCGGCCTGACGGTCGCCATCTGCGGCGACATTCTCCACTCCCGCGTCGCTCGCTCCAACATCCACGTGCTGAACGCCATGGGCGCGCGCGTGCGGCTCGTCGCGCCTTCGACATTGCTGCCACCCGGCATCGACCGCCTCGGCGCCGAGGTCTACACGGACATGTGGAAGGGTCTCGAGGACTGCGACATCGTGATGATGCTGCGCCTCCAGCGCGAGCGCATGGAGGGGAACTACGTTCCCTCCTCGCGCGAGTACTACCACTTCTTCGGTCTCGATCAGGAAAAGCTCGACTGCGCGAAGCCCGATGCGCTCATCATGCATCCGGGTCCGATGAACCGCGGCGTCGAGATCGCATCGACGATTGCCGATCACTCGCGCAGCGTCATCCGCGAGCAGGTCGAGATGGGCGTTGCCGTGCGCATGGCCGTGCTGGAAGCCCTGGCGCGCCATCTGCCAAATCATTGAGTCGCGCACGGACTGAAGATCAATTCGCTACGCGAGGTACGAGCGTGAGGTCGCCATCAGGCAGGGATACTGCAAAGGCTGGCACTGAAGCCGGCACCAGCACCGTATTCATCAATGCGCGCATCATCGATCCGGCATCGGGCCGCGACGAGCCGGGCGGATTGCTCGTCTCCGATGGCGTGATCGCCGATGTCGGCGGACATCTGCGCCGTAATGCGCCTGCCGGCGCCACCGTCGTCGACTGCAACGGCCATATTCTCTGCCCCGGCCTCATCGACGCCCAGGTCTATACGGGCGATCCAGGACAAGAGCACCGCGAGACCCTCAAGACGGCCAGCTTCGCCGCGGCAGCCGGCGGCGTGACGACCATCGCATGCATGCCCGATACCGAGCCCGTCATCGACCAGGTCGCGCTCGTCGACTACGTGCAGCGTCGCGCCCGCGAGCGCGCCGTCGTCCATGTCCACATCATTGCGGCCCTGACGAAAGGCCTCAAGGGCCAGGAGCTGGCCGAGATCGGCCTCCTGCAGCGCGCCGGCGCCGTCGCCTTCTCGAATGGCAAGTCCTCGATCGCCAGTACGAGCGTCATGCGCAACGCGCTCAACTATGCGAAAGACTTCGGCGCGCTCATCATGCACCACACTGAGGATCCCTACCTCACAGAAGGGGGTGCGATGAACTCGGGCGAGGTCTCGACGCGGCTTGGCCTCAAGGGCGTGAACAAGGTCGCCGAGACCATCGTGCTCGAGCGCGATGTGCGCCTCGTCGGCATCACGGGCGGGCGCTATCACGCCTCGACCATCTCGTGCGCGGAGAGCCTCGCGGTCGTGCGCGGTGCCAAATCGCGTGGGCTACCGGTGAGCTGCGGCGTCTCGGTCAATCACCTCACGCTCAACGAGAACGACATCGGCTCATACCGCACGTTCTTCAAAGTGCGCCCGCCGCTGCGCTCGGAGGAAGACCGTGTCGCGATGGTGCGCGCGCTCGCGGCCGGCGACATCGACGTCATCGTCTCGAGCCATGACCCGCAGGATGCCGACGTGAAACGGCGCCCGTTCGCGGAAGCGGCCGATGGCGCGATCGGCCTCGAAACGCTGCTCGCAGCGGCGCTGCGCCTCCATCATGCCGATGAGATCGGCCTTCTGCCGCTGCTCCGCGCGATGACAATCAATCCGGCAAAGCTACTGGCGCTTCCGGGCGGGCGCCTAGAAAAAGGCGCGCCGGCGGATCTCCTGCTGTTCGATCTCGGCCAGCCCTGGGTTGTCGATCGCGAACAGCTCCGCTCGCGCTCGAAGAACTCGCCGTTCGACGAGCAAAAGCTGCAGGGCCGCGTGCTCAAGACCATGGTTGCCGGGCGCATGGTCTATCAGTACGGTTTGTGATCGCACCGCTGCACTGAGCTATCTCTTTCCGACCGGACCTTCACGAGATGTCCTCATCGCTTCTTCTACCCGCGCTGGCGGCGCTGGCGTTCGGCTATCTGCTCGGATCCATTCCATTCGGTCTGATCCTGACGCGCGCGGCCGGCCTCGGTGACGTGCGTGAGATCGGCTCGAAGAGCATCGGCGCCACCAATGTGCTTAGGACCGGCAACAAGAAGATCGCGGCGCTGACGCTGCTGCTTGATGGCCTCAAGGGAACGGCGGCCGTGTTGCTCGCCGCAGTGCTAGCCGCCAAGCTCAGCGGCGGTCAGGGTTCGGCATCGGAGGGTCTGCTAGCGGTGTTGCTCGTCCCGTGGATGGCGGGTCTCGGAGCCGTCCTTGGCCATCTCTTTCCTGTCTGGCTTGGCTTCAAGGGCGGCAAGGGCATTGCCACGTACATCGGGGTGCTCCTCGGCGCGTACTGGCCGGCTGCCCTCGTCTTCTGCCTCACCTGGCTCGTGATTGCCGTGGCGACGCGCTTCTCGTCACTCGCCTCGCTGATCGGCACATTCGTTGTCTTCATTTATTTCACGATCGTCGGCGGCCAGCTCGTGGTGCCGATCATCGCCATCATTTCCGCGCTCATTTATTGGAAGCACCGCGAGAACATCCGGCGGCTCCTCGCGGGAGAGGAGAGCCGCATCGGTGCCAAAGCCTGAGGCGTCACCGGGTGGGCAAGCTGCACCACTCCCCATCGCAGAGCTGGGGCACGCCGAGCGCGTGGCCTGCCTGCGCCTCATTCGCACGGAGAATGTCGGGCCTGTCACGTTTCGCGAGCTCATAAACCACTGCGGCGGCGCCGAGCGCGCTCTTGCTGCCCTCCCCGATCTCACGCGGCGCGGCGGAAGACGTCAGCCCGTCAAGATCCACCCACGCGACAAGGCCGAGTCCGAGCTCGAAGCGGCGCTCAAAATCGGCGCCCGACCGCTTTTCACCATCGAGCCCGGCTATCCGTCCATGCTCGTACACGCGGGCGTGCCGCCGCCGCTCATCTATGTAAAAGGCCGCACGGAGCTGTTCGATCTGCCGGGCGTCGCCATCGTCGGCGCGCGCAATGCTTCCGCTGCCGGACGCGCCATGGCGCGGCAGCTCGCCGTCGGCCTCGGCGCGGCCGGCATGGTCATCGTCTCGGGCCTCGCGCGTGGAATCGATGGCGCGGCGCACGAGGCGTCACTGGCAACTGGCACGATCGCCGTTCTCGCCGGTGGCATCGATCACATCTATCCACCGGAGCACGAGAGCCTGCACGCACGGATTGCAGCAGAGGGCTGCATCGTCAGCGAGCTGCCACCGGGCTTCAAGGCGCGCGGCAATGACTTCCCCCGACGCAACCGCATCATCTCCGGTCTGGCGCGGGGTGTAGTCGTCGTCGAAGCGGCCGTGCGCTCAGGCTCGCTCATCACGGCAAGACGCGCGGCCGACCAGGGCCGCGAGGTCTTCGCGGTGCCGGGCCATCCGCTCGATCCGCGGGCCGAGGGCACCAACATGCTCCTCAAGCAGGGAGCGACACTGGTGACCTCAGCGGAGGACGTGCTGGAAACTCTGAGGCCGCAAATGGAGCCCCAGACGGGATCCTTGGCGCGCGGCATGGCAGCGGCTGCCTCGACGCTGTTGGAGTCAGATCCGGACGCTCACGCGCCGCCTTCACTACCAACAGAGGCAGCTCAACTCGTGGTTCTGCAGGCGCTTGGCCCCGCGCCAGTCTCGATCGATGAACTCGCCCGCGCGACGGGCCTCACGATACGCGCTCTCAGGGCCGTGCTCATCGAGCTGTCATTGGCCGGACGGATCGAGCATCAGGGAGCGCAGCTCGTGGCCCTCAGGACAACCTCTGCAGGCCTCTGAGGACCGACTGGGCTGCCGCGCGTGTTACTTGCGCTGGGCCTGGATAATGGCCTCCCGATAGGCCACAACGAGCACGCTCGCGAGGGTCGCGCAGCCGAGGTTGTCCGCGATCTCCTTGAGTTCCAGCGCCAAGTCGGCGAGATATTCGAGCTGATCACCCCGCGAAAGCGTGTCCAGCGACCCGATTTCATCATCGATCATTTGATCAGCCATTTGATTAGTCACTTGCCGCGGCGCAGCCGCGCGCGATGTGGTGGGCATGACGAAAGCCTCCGCTTCGGAATACGCAGAAAATGGTTGTTCAATAAGAGTAATACAATCCCAGGTTGCGTCACAAGCCCGTCTCGCGTGGTTAAGCCGGGTTGTCCACATCGAGCTGCAAACGGCACACGATATCCGGCGCACTAATTTAATACATTGATAATGCGAACTAAATTAGATCTCCCAACGGACAACAGCGCCTGGACGGTTTGACACGCCCCGTGTCATCACCCATGTTCTCGCGCAATCACCGACCTGCGGCCGGTCGCATGTGTGGGGACTGCTTCGAGGCCCGCCGGAGCCGCAAAACGGCATTGGAACCCAATGAACATCGTCATTGTCGAGTCGGCCGCCAAGGCCAAGGCGATCAACAAATACCTGGGCTCGGCCTTCAAGGTCATCGCGAGCTACGGCCACATACGGGACCTCCCGTCCAAGGATGGGTCCGTCGAGCCGGATAAAGACTTCGAGATGCACTGGGACAGCGACGCTCGAAACGCCAAAGTCGTGCGCGAGATCGCGGCCGCCGTCAAAGGTGCCGACAAGCTCATTCTCGCGACCGACCCTGATCGCGAGGGCGAAGCCATTTCCTGGCACATATTGAAGGTGCTGGAAGAGAAGAAGGTGCTCAAAGGAATCCCCGTCGAGCGCGTGACGTTCAACGCGGTGACGAAGCAGTCCGTGCTGGATGCCATGAAGGCACCGCGCGACATCGACGCGCCGCTGGTCGAGGCTTATCTCGCACGTCGCGCCCTCGACTATCTCGTGGGCTTTACCCTCTCGCCCGTGCTCTGGCGCAAATTGCCGGGCTCGCGCTCGGCGGGCCGCGTGCAGTCCGTGGCACTGCGCCTCGTCTGCGACCGCGAGCGCGAGATCGAGGCGTTCAAGACTGACGAATACTGGACGATTGAGGCCCTGCTCGCGACGGCGAAGGGCGAGGAAGTGCGCGCCCGCCTGTCTGCTATCGCGGGCACGACACTGAAGAAGCTCGACATCAAGGACGGCGTCTCCGCCAACGCGATCAAGGCGGCCATCGAGAATGGTGATTTTGTCATCAAATCCGTCGACAAGAAGGCGACGCGGCGCAATCCGGCGCCTCCCTTCACGACCTCGACGCTGCAGCAGGAGGCCTCGCGCAAGCTCGGCTTCTCCGCCAAGCAGACCATGAACGTCGCCCAGCGCCTCTATGAAGGCGTCGATATTGACGGCGAGACGGTGGGTCTCATCACCTACATGCGAACGGACGGCGTGCAGATCATCCCGGAGGCTATCGGGCCGATCCGCCGCTCCATCGAGGACACGCTCGGCAAGCGCTACGTCGCGCCCTTCATCCGCGAGTACAAGACCAAGGCGAAGAATGCCCAAGAGGCGCACGAGGCTGTGCGTCCGACGGATGTCTCGCGCCGCCCCGAGGATGTGCGCCACCTCGAGCGCGATCAGGCGCGCCTGTACGAGCTCATCTGGAAGCGCGCGGTGGCCAGCCAGATGGCTTCTGCCGAGCTCGAGCAGACGACGGCCGAAATCGAGGTCAAGGGCCGCGACAGCAAGGTCTACGGCCTGCGCGCCACGGGTACGGTCGTTCTCTTCGACGGTTTTCTCAAGCTCTACGAGGAAGGCCGCGACGAGGAGGACGAGGAGAGCCGTCGCCTGCCACCACTCAGCGAGGGCGACCACCTCAAGGATCGCGGGATCGACGCCAAGCAGCACTTCACCGAGCCGCCACCGCGCTACACCGAGGCGACGCTCGTCAAGAAGATGGAAGAGCTCGGCATCGGCCGTCCCTCGACCTATGCCTCGACGCTCGCCGTGCTCGAAGATCGCGGTTATGTGAAAATCGACCGGAAGCGCCTCGTCCCCGAGGACAAGGGTCGCCTCGTCACGGCCTTCCTCGAAGCCTTCTTCAAGCGCTATGTCGAGTACGACTTCACGGCCAGCCTCGAAGAAAAACTCGACCTCATTTCGGACCATAAGCTCGACTGGAAGGAAGTCCTGCGCGATTTCTGGAAGGAATTTACGGGCGCGGTCGACGAGACGAAGGAGCTGCGCGTCAGCGACGTGCTCGAAGCGCTCAACGAGCTGCTCGGTCCGCACATCTTCCCCGACAAGGGCGATGGCTCGGATCCGCGCGCGTGCCCGAGCTGCGGCGAGGGGCGTCTCTCGCTCAAGACCAGTAGGTTCGGTGCCTTCATCGGCTGCTCGAACTATCCCGAGTGCCGCTTCACGCGCCAGCTCGCGGACGTCAACAACAATGGCGAGGAAGCCGCGAACCCCGACGGCAAGCTGCTCGGCTATGATCCCGATACCGGTCTTGCCGTGACGCTGCGCACGGGCCGCTTCGGCGCGTACGTGCAGCTCGGCGAGCAGGGCAAGGACAAAGAGGACAAGCCCAAGCGCAGCTCCATTCCGAAGGGCGTGGATGCCGCGAGCGTCGATCTCGAGAAGGCGCTGCAGCTGCTGAGCCTGCCACGCGAAGTCGGACTGCATCCCGAGACGGGCAAGCCGATTACCGCCGGTCTCGGCCGCTACGGCCCTTTCATCCTGCACGATGGCCTGTACGCCAATCTCGAGTCGATGGAAGAGGTCTTCACGGTCGGCATCAACCGGGCCGTGACGCTGCTTGCGGAAAAGGCTGCGGGTGGCGGCAAGGGTCGCTTCCAGCGCAACAAGGCGACTGTGTTGAAGGATCTCGGCGCGCATCCGGATGGCGGCGGCAACATCCAGGTGCTCTCAGGGCGCTATGGTCCCTACATCAACTTCGCCAAGATCAATGCCAATGTGCCCAAGGGCAAGGAGCCGACAGCGGTGACCGTCGAGGAGGCAATCGCGCTTCTCGCCGAGCGCGCGGCGAAGGGTGGCGGAAAGCCGGCCAAGGGGCGCAAGGCGGCAAAGGCGCCAGCCGAGAAGAAGCCTTCCAAGAAGGCGCCCGGCAAGCCGGACAATGCTCCCGAAAAGAAGGCGCCACCCGCCAAGAAAGCTCCCGCGAAGAAGGCCGCGGTTGCAGTTGCCGAGAAGACCGCTGCTAAGACAAAGAAGGCGACCCCCAAAGGCCAGCCCTCGCGTCGCCGTGATGCCGCCGAATAGGATCAGCCGAAAGAGCGCGCGTGCCGAAGAAGCAGAAGCGCCCTGACAAGCCTGATCGGCCGAGCCGGTCGGGCGAAACACGCGGCGAGAGCAAGCGAGCGCCGCTGCCGACGCGCGAGCAGCTCCTCGAATACCTCTCGAGCACGACGGAGAAGGTGGGCAAGCGCGAGATCGCGCGCGCCTTCAATATCCGCGGCGAGGATCGCATTGCGCTGAAGGCCCTGCTCTCATCGCTTGCGACCGAAGGCGCGATCGTCGGCAATCGCAAGGCTGTCAAGCCACGCGGCAAGCTGCCACCGGTCGGCGTGCTGGAAATCATCGCGCGCGACGATGAAGGCGAACTCGTCGCCGTCCCGGCGAACTGGGAGGCCTCCGAAGGCGAGCGGCCGAAAATCCTCGTGCAACAAGGGCGTCGCGCCATCGGTCCCGATGGCAACGGCGCACTCGCGATCGGCGACCGCATCCTGGCCCGCATCGGCCGCATCCGCGACACCGATCCCTTCGGCTATGCCCACGAGGCCGAGCCCATCAAGCGCCTGCCGCGCGAGCGTAAGCGCCTCCTCGGTATCTTCCGCGCAGCGAAGCGCGGCGGCGGGGGCATGATCGATCCGGTCGACCGCAAGGATCTCAAGGAGTGGCCGGTCCACTCAGGTAATGAAGGCGATGCTGTCGACGGCGAACTCGTGCGCTTTGACATCGTACGCCGCCATCGCGAGGGCGTTCCCGAGGCGCGCGTCGCCGAGCGGCTGGGGAATCCGCAAGACCAGCGCCAGATCAGCCTGATCGCCATCCATACGCACGGCCTTCCCGATGGCTTCCCCGAGACCGTGCTGGCCGAGGTCGAGGATCTGCCGCCCATTGAGGTCGCGGGGCGTCTCGACCTGACCAAGCTGCCGCTTGTCACCATCGATCCGGTGGACGCGCGCGATCACGACGACGCGGTCCTCGCTGAGCCCGATGGCGATCCCGCCAATGAGGGCGGCTTCATCGTGACCGTCGCCATTGCCGACGTCGCCCACTACGTCCGCCCCGGAACACGTCTCGATCGCGAGGCGAAGACACGCGCCAACTCCGTCTACTTCCCGGATCGCGTAGTGCCGATGCTGCCCGAGCGCATCTCGAACGATCTCTGCTCCCTGCGCGAGGGCGAGATACGCCCCTGCCTCGCCGCGCGCATGATCTTCGATCGCCACGGCGAGAAGCGGCGCCACACCTTTCATCGCGCACTGATGTGCTCGGCCGCCAAACTCTCCTATCAGGAAGCGCAAGCGGCAATCGATGGCAGTCCAAGCGAGCGGGCCGCGCCCATGCTCGACAAGGCCCTGAAGCCGCTGTGGGCCGCCTATGCCCTGCTCGCCGCCGCACGGGATCGCCGCGCACCGCTTGATCTGGACCTACCCGAGCGCAAGATCGAACTCGGCGAGGACGGCATGGTCCGGCGCGTGCACGTGCCGGAGCGCCTTGCTGCGCATCGCCTCATCGAAGAGTTCATGATCCAAGCCAATGTCGCGGCGGCCGAGACGCTCGAGCAGGCGCGCGCGCCTGTCGTCTACCGCGTGCATGACAAGCCGAGCACCGAGAAGCTCAAGTCGCTGCGCGAGCTGCTGGAAGGCCTGGACCTCTCCTTGCCGCCCGGCGATCACATCCGGCCGAAGCACTTCAATACCGTTCTCGCACGTGCCAAGGACCAACCCTATGCCGAGTTCGTCAACGAGGTGATCCTGCGCTCGCAGGCCCAGGCCGTGTACGACACGGCGAACCTCGGGCACTTCGGCCTGAACCTTCTGCGCTATGCCCACTTCACCTCGCCGATCCGCCGGTATGCCGACCTGCTCGTCCATCGCTCGCTTATCGCCGCGCTGAAACTCGGCGCCGGCGGCATGGCCCCCGAGGAGAAACCGGAGTTATCGGCCACGGCGAAAGCGATCTCGGAAGCCGAGCGCCGCGCCATGATTGCCGAGCGCGAGACCATCGATCGCCTGATCAGCGCCTTCCTCGCCGACCGCGTGAATGCGGAGTTCTCGGGCCGTATCTCGGGCGTGACGCGCTCGGGGCTCTTTGTGAAGCTGCGCGAGACAGGAGCCGACGGCTTCATTCCGGCATCGACACTTGGCGGCGGCGAGTTCTGGCGACACGCCGAAGAAGCGCACGCGCTCATCGGCGACCGCAGCGGACGCGGCTTCCGCCTCGGCGATTCAGTCGATGTGCGCCTCGTCGAGGCGATTCCCATGGCCGGTGCACTGCGCTTCGAGATGTTAACCGAGCCCGGCCCCATGCCGGGCCATGCCGGTCGCGGTGGCGGCTCGCACAGGCGCGGGCCCCGCATCGGCAGCCGGCGCCATAGACGGCGCTGACAACGCTATAGATTTAGCCAATGCGCGTGCGCGCGTGCCGCACCCGCCATGCAGTTTGCACCATGGACCTCAGGGCGCTTAGCTACTATCTCGACGGTAGGCGATATGCTGACAGTCCGGGCAGCGCTGCTGCCGCAGATCGCCAGAGGGAAGCGCAACCGTGACCCACACGCATCATCATTCTTCGATACGCTCTGCCGATCCGCTCGCACCCCGCGACACGGCTCAGGCCATATGGCGCGGCACCATCGGCAAGTGCCCCAATTGCGGCGAAGGACATCTCTATCGCGCGTATCTGAAGGTTGCAGATAAATGCGATCACTGCGGCGAAGAGCTCTATCACCAGCGCGCGGATGACGCGCCGGCCTACTTCACGATCTCGATTGTCGGGCACATCGTGATTGCCGGCGCCCTCATAATGGAGCGTGCGTTCTCGCCGGCGACATGGATCCACATGGCCCTGTGGCTGCCGCTGACGCTAATCCTCTGCCTCACCATGCTGCCCGCGGTAAAAGGCGCGCTCATCGGCCTGCAATGGTCGAAGCGTATGCACGGTTTCGGCGGCGTGGACGATGAGCACGAACCCGAGCCCGTAGCCGCCGCAGCCGATGCCGGAGCACGGCGTTGAGCGAGAACGAGTCCTTCAAGGCTCTCGTCGCCGAGCGTGCCGCTGCCAAGACGGCCACGTCCGGCGCTAAGTCCGCGGCGCCAACCCTCAAGCCGCGCGATGCCGCAACGCTGATCATCATCGACAGCGAAGGTTCAGCACCCCGCATCCTGCTCGGCAAGCGCCGCGACGATCTCAAATTCATGCCCGGCAAGTACGTGTTTCCGGGCGGCCGCCTCGATGCCGACGACAAGATCATGACGGCGGCGCGCGAGTTGCGGCAGAGCGAAGCCGATAAGCTCATGCTCGACATGAAGGGCCATCCAAGTCCTGCCCGCGCGCGTGGCCTCGCCATGACGGCAGTGCGCGAGACCTTCGAGGAAGCCGGCATCATCATCGGCGGCGCCGCAGCGGCATCCTCCGCCGTGCTCAGCCCGCCCGTAGAGAACCCTTCGCTCGAGAGTCCCACAGCCAAGACGTGGCGCCAGTTCCAGGCACACGGTTTCATGCCCGATCTCGCACCGCTTACGTTTCTCGCGCGCGCCATCACGCCACCTGGCCGCCCGCGCCGCTTCGATACGCGCTTCTTCTGCGTGAAAGCCTCGGACATCACCAAGAGCACGGACCACAACGACGGCGAACTCTCGGGGCTCGTCTGGATGACGCTCGCCGAAGCCCGTGATCTCGATCTGCCGCCGATCACGCGCGTGATCCTCGAGGATCTCGCCGAACGCATCGCCAAGCGCACGCTCGATGATGCGAGCGTACCTATTCCGTATTACTTTAATCGTCACGGCACCTTCCGCCGGGAGATGCTACACCTCGCCGCGCCAAGCTCCTGATTTCACCCCACTTTTGGACACATTCCCGCCGGGCCTTATGGTCCGACGAGCCATAACCTGCTGTTTGCCCAGCATTTCGCAAATGGTGAATGCCCCGTATTGCGACTTCGAGACGCAGGAAATGTGGCCAAATTCAATCATCTGTTGAATCGAATTCACACGTCGCGGTTGACGCTGCACCCCTCCCCTGCTTGTGTTCAGGAGCCAGAGACGCGGGGCAAAGCAATTCCCGCGACTTGTCAGCCGGCGATGGGGGACCATCTGGCGGTCCGAGAGAGGGAGCACAGCACCGAAGTCCGGATGCAATGCGGTAGTCGCCTCTGAGCGGCTCACCTTCGGGTTCCGGTGCCTTGCGCGTGCCAGCCTCCACCGAGGGACTGCGTCCTGCAGCCCAAATCGCCCTTCAGAATACCGGAGGTCGCATGCGTATTCTGCGAGTTCTGCCGATCGCGATCGGCATGACCATGGCTGTGCTGAGTGCAGCACCAGCTTCAGCAGATAGCGTTTATAGTTTCGGGGGCCGTAGCGAATATCGCGACAGCGTCTCGGTCAACTCCTACCGTCGTTCCAATCTCGGTGCCATCGACGCGCGTCCATCGCAGCGGGTCGAGCGCCAGGAGCGGCGCAAGAACCGCACGGCGCGTCGTATACGTGATGACGACGAGCCGCGGCAGACGCGTCGTGCCTCGCGCCGCGGCGCGAGGCTCGCCTCGCTCGGCAATGACACCGGCTCGAGCTGGAGTGGTGGCGGCGGCAGCCACGGCATTGCGTCGTACTATTGGCAGCCCCAGCGCGTCGCTTCTGGCGGCTGGTTCAATCCGAATGCCATGACCGCGGCTCACAAGACGCTGCCCTTTGGCACGAAGGTGCGCGTCACGCACGCCGGCAATGGCCGCTCGGTCGTGGTGAGCATCAATGACCGCGGGCCCTACATCAAGGGCCGGATTATCGATCTCTCGAAGGCTGCTGCCGGCGTCATCGGGATGCACGGACAGGGCATTGCGCGCGTGCGCATGGAGGTTCTCGGGCGCTGAACCCGGGTCTCGCCAACTGACAGGCAGCGGCGCGCCCCATCCGGCGCGCCGTTTTGCTATTGGTGCACGCCTCCACAGCGTTCGCGGCAGGCTCATACGGAAGTGAAGAGCTTGGCCGGGTTCCCATGGCACGCTACGCTCCCCCAAAGAAACGAACTCATCCGGGAGGCACGCACATGGCGACGTTCAAATGGGACCACATTCACCTGCGCAGCCCTGATCCTGAGGCGACCGCAGCGTTCTACGAGCGCATGTTCGGCGCCGAGATCATCCGCACCATGCCGCAGGGCAAGCCCCGCATCGATCTCAAGATCGGCGGCGCCAACGTATTCATCGCACCGGTCACGGCGGGTGACGGCGTCGCGTCGCCGCCAAAGACGCCCTACCAAGGTCTCGACCACTTCGGCCTCGAGGTGACTGGCATCGATGCCGTCGTCGCCGATCTCAAGAAGAAAGGCGCCGAGTTCACCATGGAGCCGAACACGATCCGGCCCGGTACGCGGATCGCCTTCCTGCGCGGCCCCGAGGGCGTGTCCATCGAGCTGCTCGAGCGGAGCTGATCCAGCGGGCCGCACCGAGAGCCGGCACGCCCTCAGCAGCGCTGCTTGATCTCGGCATCGAGCTCAGTGCGCACCTCCGCGGCGAGTGCGGCAACGCGAGCGCGCTGGGCAGCGTCCATGCCCTCGACATCCCGGCTAAAGGTGTCCAGCGCCCAGGCGAGCTCGGCGTCGGCAAAACGCAGCTTACCGCAGTCGAGCGTCTTGCGGAGCGCGCGATAGGCAAAAAGCCGCGTGCCGTTCGAGAACTCCATCGCCGTCGGCGCCCGCATCATCCACGACTGTTTCGGGTCGGCCACCATCGCGCGCAGGGCGGCAAGGCAATCGACACCGACACCGCATCGCATGGTGTCCTGCTGCAGGTCGCCCTCGGTCAGCGCCTTCGGCGGCGCAGGCGGCGGGCGAGCCACGGGTGGTGCGGAGATGGCGAGGTCGGGCGGCGCCCGCTTGGCCTTCGGCACCGGTGGCGCTGCGGGCGCGGTCACCCGCGGCGCAGGCTGAGCGGGGGCCTCGGACTCTTTCCTCGGTGGAGCGACGTGCGCGGTCTTGGCCGCCGGCGGCGCTGTGAGATGGACGGTCGTCGCCCTGTCCCAAGTATCCTTGAGCGACAGGCGCTCCTGCTCCGCCTGGCGCTCGACTTCGCCTGTGTAGCGCTCGGGTGGCGGCTCCTCGGCGCACGCCGTCACGCCGACTGCGATCAGCGCCGCGAGTGTGGTTCTGGCAAGTCGACGGCACTGGCGCGTCACCGTGATTGGCAATGGCATCCCGGCATGTCCGGACGAAATGAACAATTCGTCCGTAAGCCTAGGGGACAGCCATTAAGTCACTCTTAATGCTGTTGGGCCGAACCTCAGTTGTATCTCACAACACCGTAGAGGCGGATCGTACGGCCGGGCTGAAGCACCTCGTCCTTCTTGAAGGAGACGTGGTTGCGCACGTCCTCGTCGAGCAGGTTCTCGCCCCTGAGGCCGATCGTCATCTGCGGCGAGATCCTCCCGCTCTCGGGCTGCAGCGCGAACGTGTACGAGAGATCGGCATTGAGCAGTGTATAGCCGTCGGTCGGCGTGTCCTTGGAGTCCTCAAGCGAGACATTGTCCTGATCGAAGGCATGGAGCGCAAACACGCGCGCGAGCCAATTCGCGTCGCGATAGTAGATGCCGGCGCCCAGACGGTGCGGCGGAATGCGCGGGACATAGCCGCCACCGCTGAACTTGGCATTCACGAAGTCGTATTGGCCCTCGAAGCCGATCACGCCGCGACCGAACTCGAAGGCATCCCACTGAGCGGACAGCTCGACGCCTCGGAACGTCGCGTCGCGCTGTGAGAACACGAGCTGGTCCAATTCGTCCTCGACGCCGCAGGTATCGATGGTGTCGCCACACCCCACGCCGGTAAAGCGCTTGAAGATGAAATTTTGGAAACGGGTCGCGTAGGCGGTTGCATCGAAGCGCACGGCGCCGCGAGAACGCTTGAGGCCGAATTCAATGGTCTCCGCCTGCTCGATTTTCAGGTTCGGATTGCCGATCTCGAACGTGCCCGTCGCTTCATGCACGCCCTTGGAGAACAACTCCGCAACGTCCGGCGCCCGCTCCGAGTATTGTCCATTAAGTCGAGCCACGACACCGAGCGGCAGCTCGTAGAGAAATCCAAGACTCGCGCTCTTCGGTGCAAACGAGTGGCTCGACCCGAACGGCACGAGAGGATCGATCGGATCACTCAAGTCGACGCCGGTCCCCTTGCTACGCGTGCTTTCGATGCGGCCCGCAGCCTGGAAGCGGAGCGCACGCGTCAGCTGAAGCTCCTCGAAAAGAAACGCTGCGACGCTTTCGGAGCGGGCTGCCGGGTCCAAGAGGCCGTCGACCGGCTCATCGACACCAAAGCCTCGGACACGCTTGTTGCCCCACTGCACACCCACGGCGCCGCGCAGCTCACCCATCCGAGTGTTCACCGGAAGATGCTGGATCTCGAGTCGGGCCTCATTCTCACGATTGGTAAACCGCGTGCCGATAATATCGTGCCCTTCGTCCTCTTCGAACACAACCTCGTTGTGGCCATATCGTGTGTTGCCGAACCAATAGCGGATGGCTTCGATGCCATAGTCGTTCACGCGCCACTCGCCACGCGATTGGATCTTCTCCTGCTCAAGGTCGATACGAGGGCGATGGTCTTCCGCCTCCTCGCCGGGAATGCCGTAGAGGCTGCTGAAGCGCGTATAGGAGACGCCGACGAAACCGCTCTCGCCGACGATCGATGCGCCGAGCGAGTATCCCGAGCTATCGACGAAGGAGTTGGCCTGGCGCCCGTGCGGCGTCCTGTAGTCCTCAGTCTGGCGCCGGAAAGCATCGGCATAGAGGACGATGTTGCCGGCGCCTGCCATGACCTTGAATCCGCCGTCATGGCCGCTATCAACGGAGTTCAGGCCGCCCTTGAGCACGGCACTGAAACCATCCTTGGGCATTGACTGCGGAATGCGATCGTTTGAGACATCGACGACGCCACCGATGGCGTTCGAGCCGTAGCGCAACGTTGCCGGCCCGCGGATGATCTCGATGCGTTCGGCCGAGAAGGGATCGATGGGCACGGCATGATCCTCGGACAACGCCGAGACGTCATGCGAGCCAATCCCATTCTCCTGGATACGCACCCGATAGTTGTCCAGGCCACGAATGATCGGTCGGCTCGCTCCCGGTGCGAACGTCGAAGCCGCCACGCCGGGTTTCTGCGCCGTGACATCGCCGATATTGGAAACGGTGCGAGCTTCGATCTCCCGCTCGCTCATGATCGTGACCGGGACAAAGGCGTCCTCGTCTACGAGAAGTGTCCCAGGTAAAGGCGCCGGTGCCTCCACCGGCTGGACCGGAGCGGCTGCGACCGCCGGTTGCTGCGTGCGCGCTGGACGAGGGCGCTGGCGCTGAACCGGGCTCGGCGCAGTAACGACGATGCCTGGAAGCTGGATCTGAGCCTCGGCTCGCTCAACGAGCGCCAGGCTCAGCGCGAGCACCGCTCCCGCCCATGCAGAACCTCTGATCAAACTACCCATCATTCCCCGTCCCCACCTCTCGCTGGTACGCTATAATGTTACAGTTATAATGTTACGTCTAGGAGGCCGGCTCGAGCTGCGCAAGACCACAAGCGGCACTTGGACCGGTCGCTCATCAGGTTCGCAAAAGCCTGTTGCCTGACGGGCACGCCCCTTTCAGTCGCGCCGGCGGCCTCCCAGATGGGATGCGATGGGGCGGCCGCGCCTCTTGATTGGCGCAGCCGAACATGTTGGAGAGCAGGGATTGATACGCGCACGGTCGCCCGAGATGTCCGACGGCTCGCCATTGCCGCCGCTGCCACCGCTCGGCGACACCCGTCCGACGCGCTCTGAAGATGTGCTCGCGGAAGTCGCTGGCGCGACGACGCCCCTGCTTCTGGATCCCGACCGCCAGCCGGCGTCTGGCGTTGCTGCATCGGCCGACCGCGCGGAAATTCCGCTGACGCTGCCACCTGGCGATCCCGCGCGCGCACCCGCCATCGTGGTGCGCCATCCCATCCGCCACACGGCTTCCGTCATCGCGGCGTGTGGCGCACACGTTGCCGTGCTGCTGGCACTCGTCTCGACGCCCCCCGTCGAGTTCGGCTATGGTGGCACGGAATTAGACGCGATCAGCGTGTCGATCGTCCCCGCAAGCGCCATCGCCACGCGCCAGCCCGCGGACGAAGCCGCACAGGCAGCCCCATCAAACATTGCTCCCAACCCCGGCGAGGACAGCACACCGAGCGCACCAGCCCCGGAAAAGGCCGCGTATCAGGAGACCCCGAATGAGCAGCCACGCCCCGACGAGGCTGAACTCGGTCCGAAGCTTGCGGCACCCTTGGAAGGGGCGCCCGTAGCAGCGCCGGAAGAGGCTCCCCGGATCACGAGCCCACCAAAGCCGCCGGAGGAAACCAAGCTCGCCGTCGTCGAGCCGCCCCCTGCTCCTGCGCCTCCCGAGAAAACGATTGAGGACAAGCCAGAGGAGGTAGTTCCGACGCCCCCGTCGCCCGCCGCCGTCGCTGCTGGCGGTGACGCTTCTCATGGGACGGCGCCGGATCAGGCGGTACGGGCGGCTGGCGCAGCCGCAAGCCCCGGGGACATCCACGCCTATGGCGTCGCCGTCCAATCCGCCTTGCTCGCTGTCGATCAGCGTGATGCCAAAGCGCGCGCCTCCGCCCTCCAGGCCAAAGGCACCGTCGTTGTCAGGCTCACGCTCGACGACCGTGGCGCGCTCGTCAAAGCAGAGATCGTGAAGTCGAGCGGCCGTCCGCAGCTCGACGACGCTGCCCTCCTTCTCATTCGGCTGGCCGCTTTCCCACCACCGCCACCAGGCCTTACCGCTGACCAGCGCGCCTACATCGCCCCCATCCGCTTTCAATGACCCGCGCGCTGGCGCGGCAACCTATGCTGCGCTGCGAAAGCAGCGCCCTCGCTTTTGCCACGGTCGGCCATTACACTTCACGGGCTCGTGAAGGCGGCACCCTGAACTTCCAACGAGCACCAGCCGACGTCACGCCGAACGCCGGGCGCGTGACACCTGGGTTGAACGACGATCCAATAGGCTGGGACGCAGCATCACTGCCGCATCGTCTCCCAGTTCCGCATTAGAGGCGCCCGGCAGGGCACACAAGGGACGAACGGGCATCCCCAAATGACGGCGTCCAGCGGCGACACTCCCGACGCATCCAGTTCCGCGCCGGCCGCGCCGAACCTCGACCTGAACTGGCGCGTCATCCGCGCCTTCGGTCGCTTTGCGACCGGCTTCTGGCAGGGCGAGGGCGCGCGCCGCGCCTGGGGCCTGACCGCCGCGCTCGGTATCTGCCTCCTGCTCAGCACCACGGCCACGGTCGCGCTCAATCATTGGACGCGGTGGTTCTTCGACGCGCTCGATGCCCGCGACGCGCTCGCGCTCTGGGAGTCGGTGCTCGTCTTTTTCGCCATCATCGCGTCGATGGCTGCCATTGGCGTCGGCATCGTACTGACGCGGGAGCGCCTGCAGGTGCATTGGCGCGCCTGGATCGTCGGCGAGGTCGTCTCGCGCTGGCTCGGCCGTCGGCGTTTCTATCATCTCGCCCAATCCGGCACGCAGCCAGCCAACCCCGAGTACCGCATTGCCGACGACTCGCGCTGGGCGAGCGAACCCCTCGTTGATCTCGGCATCGGCCTCGTCACGGCCATCATCTCGGCGGCCGCGTTCATCTCCATTCTCTGGTCCGTCGGCGGCGCGTACACTCTGACCATCGGCAACAATCAGTTCTACATACCAGCCTACATGGTTCTGCTGGCGGTCGCCTATGGTGTCATCGGCTCGCTGCTCACCATGTGGGTCGGCCGCCGTCTCGTCGGCTCGGTCGGGCGCAAGAACGAGGCGGAAGGCGACTTTCGCTTCGCGCTCATGCGCCTCCGCGACAATGCCGAGAGCATCGCCATGATGGGCGGTGAGCAGAGCGAGCGGCGAATACTCGCGCGCATCTACGAGACGGTCGTCCAGCGCTGGCTACGCATCGTCCAGCAGCACGGCAGGCTCACCTGGATCACGAACTCCATCGGACCTATGACGCCGGTCGTGCCCCTGCTCTTCGCGGCGCCCAAGTATCTCCAGGGCGAACTGACGCTCGGCGAGGTGACGCAGCTTGCGGCCGCTTTCTCGCAGGTGCAGATGGCCATCTCCTGGGTGGTCGACAACTTCAACCGCATTGCCGAGTGGTACGCCTCCGCGCGCCGCGTCATGGACATGGTCGATGCCTGCGAGGATATAGACCGCCGGCACGCCGAGGGACCGCGCGGCATCGCGATCTCGCCCTCACCGAGCGAGGGCCTCGCACTCGATGGGCTCGCCGTGCATGATCCCGGTGGCCGGCCGCTCGTGGCCCGCGCCGATCTGATGGTGCCGCCGGCAACATCGCTTTCGATCTCGGGCGACACGAGCTCCGGCAAGACGGCCATCGTGCGCGCCATCGCCGGCCTCTGGCGCGGAGGTCACGGCACTGTCCGTCTCGGCGAGAAGGCGCGGATCATGATCGCGCCGCAGCAGGGCTATCTGCCGCTCGCCACGCTGCGCGAGGCGCTGATCTATCCGGCCGACGGCGCGCCACCCTCAAGTGCCGAGATTACTGCGGCGCTGGACGGCGCCGGCCTCGCCCATCTTACTGAAATGCTGGACGACACCGGCCGATGGGATCAGCACCTTTCGGCGGGTGAGCGCCAGCGCGTCGCCTTCGCGCGCCTGCTGCTGCACCGTCCCGACGTCATCATTCTCGACGATGCCATGACCGCACTCGACGAGAGCGCGCGCGCGGACCTTCTGGCAGCGCTGCGCGAGACGATGCCGGAAGCCGCGATCCTCAATGTCGGGCAGTCACCCCGCCTGCTTCCTGGTGCCGGCCGTGCGCTCGCCCTCGAAAGGCGAGCAGGCGGCACGGTCCTCGGCGACCCACCGCAGACCTATGATCCCAAGCGCCCGATGACGGCGGACATGTAGTCGCAGCCGAACGTGTCCGACTACTTCCAGAACTAAATAGATATTCATCTGCGGCGCCAGATCGCTCCCGAGTCGGGCGCCCGGAATGAATATTCGACAACAAAGCTCAGGGTTTTTACTTGTCTAGTGCATGTCTTACATGAATTTCTATTGATTGCGGCATTCTATATAAGTATTAACGGCGATTTGTGCTTGCAGGTCACGCGTAAGCGCATGTAGAGCGGTTGATGTCACGCATGGGGATGCGCGCACAAACTTGGAACTGTCTCTGTAGGACTCCATGACTCGTCTGCTTGCTGCTCTTGGTACGGCTGGTCTTGTCGCCATCGCTTCGGCGCTGCCGGCTGCGTCTGCTCCCGTCCTCTCTTCGGTCGCCGGCGTCTCTCAGTCCGACGTGACGCAGGTCCAGGACAAGAAGCCCGCGAAGAAGACCGCAAAGAAGAAGGCTCCGGCCAAGAAGGCTGAGCCGAAGAAGGGCTGATTGCCGGGCGACGGCGCGTCGGCGCAAAGCTGAGACGCGCGGCTCAATTCAAAGCCGCATCGGGATCACCTCCCGGTGCGGCTTTTATGTTGCCCTGCCTTGCTCCCGCGCCGCTGGAACGGAGCGCCTCGACCCGCTACACCCCCATAGCAGGGCCGCCCTTGCGGCGTGCCGCATTCAACAACGACGAAACCACGGGAGGAACCATGAGTACGCCGTCCATCGAAGTCCTGCACGAGCTGGTCAAGCCGGCACGCGAGGCGCTCTCAAAAGAGACGTGGGACTATCTCATGGGCGGGGCCGACACCGAGACGACGCTCGAGCGAAATCGCCTGGCTCTGGAGGAGATCGCCTTCCGCCCGCGCGTTCTGCGCGATGTCTCGAATGTCGATCTCTCGACCACATTCCTCGGACATAAGCTACGCCTACCAGTGATTCTCGCGCCGATCGGCTCGCTTCAGGATCTTCATGCAGCTGGTGGCATCGCGCCGACTAGGGCCGCCGCGGCCTTCGGCGTGCTTCACATGCTGAGCTCGGTCTGCAAGCCGGGCCTCGAAGAAGTCGCTGCCGCCGCGCCGGGCTATCCAAAGCTCTTCCAGCTCTATATCCGCGGTGATGCCGCCTGGGTCGACGAGCGTGTCGCCGCCGCGGTCGCAAACGGCTATGCCGGTCTCTGCCTGACGGTCGACCTCGACTATTACGGTCGCCGCGAGCGCGATATCGCCAAGCGTTACAAGCCGACGGCGCGGCGTGCATCGGGCAGCTCAGGCGTGGGCGATCCCTTCCAGCAGGCTTTCACCTGGGTCGACATCGCACGCATCCGCAAGAAGTGCCCGATCCCGATGATCATCAAGGGCATTGCTACGGCCGAGGACGCCCGCATCGCCGTCGATCACGGCGTAGACGTCGTCTATGTGTCGAACCACGGCGGTCGTCAGCTCGATCATGGTCGCGGCAGCATTGCCGATCTTCCCGAGGTCGTCGATGCCGTGAAAGGCAAGTGCCATATCGTCGTGGACGGCGGCTTCTATCGCGGCACGGACATCGTGAAGGCCATCGCTCTCGGCGCTGACGCCGTTGGGATCGGCCGGCTGCAGGGCCTGGCGCTCGCGGCAGGTGGCGAGGCTGGTGTGATGAGCGCACTCGAACTTCTCGAGGATGAAACGCGCCGTGTGCTCGGACTTCTCGGCCTCACGAGCTTCAAGCAGCTCGACCGCAGCTTCCTCGCCGCTGCCACGCCTCTTTCGCGCCGCGGCTTCGACAGCCCCTTCCCGCTGATCAAGGAAGGCTATTGAGGGCACTCTACTGCGTGCGCGGTGGATATGTTCTCATATTGTTCTTGCGCACAGCCGTCGCCTCGAATAGCCTGCTGCCATTGATACCGCGGCAGGTGCCGCGGCATTCGGGGGCGTCATGTACGGGCAAATCTCTACGCTCGCGTTCGTCGGAATCGAGGCGCGTCCCGTCGAGGTGCAGGTCCGGATCAGCGGCGGCCGGCACGTCTTCGCGATCGTCGGCCTGCCGGACAAGGCCGTAGCCGAGAGCCGTGAGCGCGTGCGCAACGCGCTCCACGCCGTCGGGCTCGCGCTCCCCTTCCGGCACATCACGGTCAATCTCGCGCCTGCCGACCTGCCCAAGGAAGGCAGCCACTTTGATCTCGCCATCGCGCTTGCGTTGATGGTGGCGACCGGCGCCATCGCACCCGATGCCGTCGAAGGGTATGCGGCCGTGGGCGAGCTTGCGCTCGACGGATCCATCCGCGCCGTGCCGGGTGCCCTTCCTGCAGCGATCGGTGCCAATGCGCTCGGCAAAGGCCTCATCTGCCCCGCTGCCTGCGGTGCCGAGGCAGCCTGGGCAGCGGAGGACATGGCCATCCTCGCGGCGCCACACCTCCTCTCGCTGGTCAATCACTTCAAGGGCACGCAGGTCATGGCCCGCCCCGAGCCGGGTGGCCCCGCCGGCCCCGACACCATGCTCGACCTCGCCGACGTCAAAGGTCAGGAGAGCGCGCGACGCGCACTCGAAGTGGCTGCCGCCGGCGGACACAACCTCTTGATGGTCGGTCCGCCGGGGTCGGGAAAGTCGATGCTGGCGGCCCGCCTGCCCTCGATCCTGCCGCCCCTCGAACCAGCAGAGATGCTCGAAGTCTCGATGATCAAGAGCCTCGCCGGCGAACTCGGCGAAGGGCGCATCGCGCGCTCGCGGCCTTTCCGCGCACCGCACCACTCCGCGAGTATGGCCGCCCTTGTGGGCGGGGGTATGCGTGCGCGTCCGGGAGAGGTCTCGCTCGCGCACCTCGGCGTGCTCTTTCTCGACGAGCTTCCCGAATTCCAGCCCAATGTGCTCGACGCTCTGCGCCAGCCGCTCGAAACCGGCGAAACCGTCATCGCACGCGCCAACCACCGCATCACCTACCCGTCGCGTTTCCAGCTCGTCGCCGCCATGAACCCGTGCAAGTGCGGTGGCGGCGGTCCTGGCACGACCTGCAAACGCGGCCCGCGTTGCGCGGACGACTACCAGGCCCGCGTGTCCGGTCCTTTTCTCGACCGCATCGACATGCAGATCGAATTGGGACCGGTCTCCGCCGCCGATCTCGTCCTGCCGGCACCGAGCGAGGGTAGCGCCGAGGTCCGAATGCGGGTCGCCGCGGCACGCACGCGCCAACGCGATCGCTTCATGCGCCTCGGCGCGCAGCGCGTGCGCACGAACGCCGATTGCTCCGGCCGCCTGCTAGATGAGATCGCCACGCCAGACGAACGCGGTCTCGCATTGCTCCGCTCCGCGGCCGAGGCCATGGGCCTTTCCGCCCGCGGCTTTCACCGCACGCTCAAGGTCGCGCGCACAATCGCCGACCTAGACGGCGCGGAAAGCGTTGCGCGCCCCCACATCGCCGAGGCCCTCAGCTACCGCGGTGAGGCTATGCGCGCGGAGCGCGCCGCGTGACAAACCGCGCGGAGCGCGCGGCTTGAGATTTCGTGGCCGACACGGCAAGTACCGTAGGCGACGTAGACGTGGAGAACGCTATGAGACTGCTGGGCCAAGGCCTCTACTGGCAGGAAATGCCGGTCGGCGCGAAGTACAAAACCTTCGGCCGCACGATCACCGAGACCGATATCGTCAATTTCATCTCCTGCACCGGTTTCCTCGAAGTGCTCTTCACGGACATGGAGTTCGTGAAGCACCACTCGGCTATCCAGGGCCGCGTCGCGCCGGGCGCCTTGGTCTATGCGATTGCCGAAGGCATGACGATGCTCGGCACCATTCAAGGCACCGGCCTCGCCTTCCTCCACATGGAACTCGACGTCAAAGGCCCAACCTTCGCCGGCGACACCATCCACTGCGAGATCGAAGTCATCGAACAGCGCGCGGCATCAAAAGGCGGTCGCGGCCTCGTCCGCACGCGGAACACCGTCGTCAATCAGCGCGGCGAGACCGTGCTCGTCTACACACCGCTGCGTATGATGGCTGGGCGGCCAGAGGCTTAGGGGATCGCGCTTTCAGCGCGAGTGGGGCCTCGGCCCCACGCCCCGATCGGGGGGCACCCCCCGAACCCCCGTCTTTTATCGACTGGGAGTTCGCCGAAAGGGACTTCGTCACAGAGGCTGGTGGGTCCGGGAGGGTGTCCCTCGTCGCGCCGAAGGCGCGCCCCGAGAAACCAGGAGGGCTGGCCCTCGTCGCGCCGCAGGCGGGAACTACAGAGACCGTCCAATATTGAGGAAGCGATCCTGCCGCTGCTTTCGGAGTTCGTCCGGCGACATCTTGTCGAATGCGGCGAGCGACTTGGCGATAGCATCGCCGGCGCGGCGCACGGCGCCTTCCTTGTCGCGATGCGCACCCCCAACCGGCTCGGTCACGATCTCGTCGATGACTTTGAGCTCGTAGAGATCCTGCGCGGTAATCTTCATGCTGGTCGCCGCATCGACCGCGCGTGTCGAATCCCGCCAGAGGATGGAGGCCGCGGCCTCCGGCGATGCCACCGTGTAGACGGCGTGCTCGAGCATGAGAATGCGGTTGGCGCTCGCAATCGCGATGGCACCACCCGAGCCGCCTTCGCCGATCACGACGGCGATCATGGGCACGCCAAGCGAGAGGCAGCGGTCCGTCGAACGCGCAATCGCCTCGGCCTGCCCACGCTCCTCGGCGCCGACGCCCGGATAGGCGCCCGCCGTGTCGACGAGTGAGACGACGGGAAGCGCGAAGCGCTCCGCCATATCCATGAGGCGCACGGCCTTGCGGTAACCCTCGGGGCGCGCCATGCCGAAGTTGTGCTTGATGCGCGTCTCCGTGTCGTGGCCCTTCTCGTGGCCGATCACCATCACGGAGCGCCCGCGGAATTTGCCGATGCCCCCCATGATTGCGGCATCTTCGGAAAAGTAGCGATCGCCCGCGAGCGGGGTGAAGCTCTCGATGAGCTGCTCGATATAGTCGAGACAGTGCGGGCGGTCGGGATGGCGCGCGACAGTGGTCTTCTGCCAGGGATTGAGCCCGCTGTAGGTCTCGGCGAGAAGCTGAGTGGCGCGCCCCTCGAGCTTGCTGATCTCATCGCTGATCGCCGTGCTCTCGTCGTCCGTGGTCAGCGCGCGCAGCTCCGCGACCCGGGTCTCCAGCTCGGCAATAGGCTTCTCGAAGTCCAGATATGTGGCCATGCCTCGGCGAGCATCCTTCAATGGGCCGCACGGCCCCCGCTGGAGCCATGCACCTATGATTTGGGCGGGACATTCCCTGCGGCCCAACCCGGTGTCAAGTTAAGGAATGTGCCGGAAACGGCTTATGCTGAACGCGGCGCCGCGCGACAGAGCCGTGCGAACACGCTAAGAGGGTGCCAACGCACCTGAAAATGAGGCTCTGCCTGCCATGCGGCTCCTGCTGCTCGCGGCGGTCGGTGGCGCGCTCGGCGCCGGCGCCCGCCATCTCGTTAATGTCTCGATGCTGGCGTGGCTCGGCTCTACTTTTCCGTGGGCGACGTTCACGGTGAACGTGGTTGGGTCGCTGCTTATGGGCATTGTGGTCGAAACACTCATGCCTTTCAGCGGCGCTTCATCAGTCGCCTGGCGGACGTTCCTGGCGACGGGCATTCTCGGCGGGTTCACGACCTTCTCGGCTTTTTCACTCGATGTCTGGGTTCTCTACGAGCGCGGTCAACTCCCGGCACTCTTCTTGTACGTAGCACTGTCGTTCATTCTATCCGTTGCCGCGCTCCTTCTCGGCATGGCGCTCGTGCGAGGTCTCAGATGAGCAGCGCCGTCGAAACGATCAAGGTTGCGCGCGATGAGGCGGGCATGCGCCTCGACCGCTGGTTCCGCGTGCACTTCCCCGCTGTTGGCCACGTCTATCTGCAGAAGCTCCTGCGCAGCGGTCAGGTGCGCGTCGACAGCCGCCGCGTCGAGGCGAACGCGCGCCTCGAAGCCGGTGCCGAGGTGCGTGTCCCGCGCATCGTTCGCGAGCCGCCGAAATCGACAGCGAGCGAGGCCAAGGCCGCGCCCACCGCAAACAGGGCCGACCGCGAGCTCATCGAGAACGCCATCATCTTCGAGGATGACGACATCCTCGTGATCAACAAGCCGTTCGGCATTGCCGTGCAAGGCGGCACGGGCACGCGTCGGCACATCGACGGGATTCTCGCCGGTATGATCGATCGCTTCGGCGATCGTCCGCGCCTCGTGCATCGCCTCGATCGCGACACGACCGGCGTGCTGCTCATCGCCAAAAAGCGCGACATTGCCGCCAAGCTCGGTCGCACCTTCCAGACACGCGCGGCGGCCAAGACCTACTGGGCACTCGTCAAGGGCCTGCCGACGCCACGCCAGGGCAAGATCGAGGCGGCCCTCGTGAAAGCCTCGGGGCCGGATGGCGACCGCGTGCGCAAGGCCGAGGCCGGCGAACAGGACGCGGCCATGCACGCGACGACGCACTACTCGGTCATCGATCGTGTCGCCAATCGCGCGGCGTGGGTTTCCCTCAAGCCGGTGACGGGACGCCAGCATCAGCTGCGCGCGCATATGGCCATGATCGGCCATCCCATCATCGGCGACAACAAATACGAAGGCGGCATCACGCAGATCATGGAGGCTCTCGAACCGAAGCTCCATCTCCACGCGCGCCGCCTCGTCCTGCCCCATCCACGCGCCGGCAAGCCGCCGATCGACGTGACGGCGCCGCTGCCTGAGCACATGCTGCGGTCGTTCGCGCTCATCGGTCTCGATCCAAACCAATTCCAGCAGGGCGAGGAAAAGAGCGCAGCCAAGCCGCAACGACCGCGGTAGTGGGATCGCGCTACGCGGCGAGCGACGCGCGTGTCTCTGTGATCATGAGCGCCGCTCGTGCCGCCTCACGCCCTTTCTCGACGAAATGCGCGCGGAAAATGTGGTTGTGATGCTCGTCATCACGATATTGCTGCGGCGTCAGCGAGACAGAGAGCACGGGCACGCCCGTATCGAGGCCGGCCCGCATCAGGCCATCAACGACTGCCTGCGCGACGAACTCGTGGCGATAGATGCCGCCATCGACGACGAAAGCTGCTGCAGCCACAGCGGCATAGCGGCCGCTTGCCGCAAGGTCGCGCGCGAGCAGCGGCATCTCGAAGGCGCCTGGCACATCGAAGACATCGATACGATCGGCGGGAATGATCTCGCAGAACCCTTCGAGCGCGCGATCGATGATATCGGCGTGCCAGCGGGCTTTGATGAAGGCATAGCGGGTGTGTGTCACGGTGATACCCCTTGGTTTGGACACGTCACCCAAGGCGATCACGGGCATACCCACGCGCCGAAGCACGCCGGGTCTGCGCCTTCTCTTTCATCCGGACTATGACCGTCGGCCCAGGCCTCTCACCTGATCTGCTGACCCTTCCGCTTTGGAAGGCGCTCGCGGGCTCGCAGCTCGCGCTGCATACCGCCGGTGGGGATTTCCGCCCCGCCCTGAGAACAGAGCGAAGATAGGCGCGCACATGATCACGCGCAACGCGTGGCGCGAGGCAATTGATGATGGCTGGAATGCGAGAGAGGCCTATTCCGCCGCTTCGCGACCGCCGAGCATTCCCGGCAGCTCGTTGAAAAGACGGCCGACGACCGTGCGCAGATGGCGCTCGACAACCGCGAAACCCGGCTTCTTCTCGAACGTGCGCTCATTGAGATAAAGCGCGCGATTGATCTCGATCTGCAGCGCGTGCAGGCCGCGCTGCGGGCGGCCGTAGTACTCGGTGATGTAGCCGCCGGCATACGGGCGATTGAGATGCACCGTATAACCGAGCGCCGTCAGCTCCTCGCGCAAGAAGCGCGTAAGGCGACCGTCACACGATGCGCCGAAGCGGTCGCCCAGCACGAAGTCCGGCCGCTGCGGCCCGACATAGCCCGTCGACGACGAGGGCATGGAGTGGCAGTCGATGAGCATAGCAGCGCCGAAGCGGCGCGCCGTCGAATCGATGAGCGAGGCGAGGGCGCCATGGAATGGCTTGTAGAGCCGCTCGATGCGCTCGAGCGCCACGGCGAGCGGCAGTCGCTGCTTGTAGATCTCCTCCGCATCGGAGACGACGCGGGCAATGGTGCCGAGCCCGCCGGCAACACGGATAGAGCGGCTGTTAGCGAAAGGCGGCAGCGCTTCCTCGAACAACTCGGGATCGAGCTCATAGGGCTCGCGGTTCACATCAACGTAAGCGCGCGGGAAGCGGGCCGCGAGGAGCGGCGCGCCGAGTGTCGCCACGCCGGCGAAGAGGTCATCGACGTAGCAGTCCTCGGACTTGCGCAGCGAATTTGCGCTCAGGCGGGAGGCCGCGAGGAAAGCATCGGTATAAACGCGCCCCGAATGCGGCGAGCAGAACACGAACGGCACGGTCTGAAGACGTGGCACCGCCAGCAGATAGGGCGGCGACAGGTGCTGCTCGATAGCGGTGCGCTCGGATTCCAGCATGGGCTTTTGGGTCGCTCGAGTCACGTCGTCGTCTGCCGCGTTGTCATATACCGCGTGATCTCTACCATCGATCGCACCGCGTCAGCGGAATTCGCGTGCGCCGGTCTTCCATCTTGCCTGCATCAAGATTGCCAAGGCTAACCGTCACTGTCCATTGCTAGCACGAGGCTTTGCAGAGATTATGATGGACTTGGGCCGAAGTGACGCAGATATCTTTGGTTTCAAAGAATTCTAAGCACTCCGTACGCGATCGGTACAGCTATCGTTAGATCGCTATCACACGTTTGCCCTAAGTGTTCCACACGTTCTCGCGAGTGATCTCACCATGAGTACATCGACGATGAATTGCTGTGCATTCACTTGCAGTTTACCAAATTGGCGTCAGATTCGGTCGTCACCAGCTTGCTCGGTGCATACTACCCCGGATCTTGGGACCGGGATGGATTGGGGGCTCGAGGCATGACGGCGAAGGTATCGGCACTTTCCGCGCAGCGCATTCTGCTCGCGGAGGACGATGATTCTATGCGGGGGTTCCTGACGCGCGCGCTGACGAAGGCCGGCTACGAGGTCGTCGCGTTCGCCAATGGCGCCGAGGCCTATGATCGCCTCAAGGAAGAGCCCTTCTCGCTGCTGCTGACGGATATCGTGATGCCGCGCATGGACGGCATCGAGCTGGCGCGACGGGCGAGCGATCTCGATCCCGAGCTGAAGATCATGTTCATCACCGGCTTTGCCGCCGTGACGCTGAACAGCGACAAGCCGGCACCGAAGGACGCGCGCGTTCTCTCCAAGCCCTTCCACTTGAAAGACCTCGTTGCCGAGGTTGAAAAGGTGCTCACCGGCGGCTGATATGCCGCGAAAGGGCCACACGGCCGCGGCCTCGCGAGGTCCTCAACTTTTGTTGCACCGATTTGGCTGCACGGTTTTCTGGCCGCCCACTTCTGCTCGCGCTGCGACAAACCTTTGACAAGTACCGCCCTCGCGCGCCACACTGTTTTTCGTAGGTGGGGTCCAACGTCATGGGGATGACGTTGACGGGTGCCACAAAGGCGCCGCTTTGGATTCCGAATTAAAGGACGTGCCTCGACCTCGGGGGAACGGCGTGCGCTGCCGCGAGGAAGAGTTTGTGGCACTAGCGTATCGGAAGCGAGTAACGTGCGTTCCATATTCAAGAAATCCGACTACGCGGATGCGCCAACGATTGCACAAAGGCGCAGCCCCGCGGGTAATGCAGCTCCTGTCCACATCATGGCGATGGCGGAGCGCACATCCGGCCATGACGAAAGCCTTGGATCGCTCATCGGCGACATGCGCCTCGCGCTCGCGATGACGCCGGGCGAGCTTGCGCTGCGTCTCGGCACGACCGTCGATGTCGTCATGACACTCGAGCAGGGCCGCCTGCGCGCGCTGCCGCACTGGGAAGAAATCCAGCGCGTCGTCGGCGGACTTTGCGCGCTCCATCGCGTCGATCCTCGCCCGATCCTGCAGCGGATTTACGAGCAGACGAACGCCACGCATCTCGGCGCGCCACCTGAGCGCGGCATGGGCACCTTGCAACGGTCACCCGCCCGGACCGGCGGCCGGCCGAGCACCAAGGCCGGCCCCCCTAAGGCTGCCACCCCTCCTCCCGAGCCGAAGGCGCGTCCGCGCGTGGCCAAGCGAGCCCCGGAACGAGTACCGGAGCCTCCGCCGCCGCCGAAGAAGCGTTCGAAGCCTCGTCGCACGAGCAGGCGGGGACGTGGACGCGCCCTCATGGGAGTTGCGGGACCGATGGTCATCATCGCCGCCGCCGTGTGGACCGTGCAGGCCCAGCCGCGCGCGCTTCGCGAGGCCATCTCCGTCCTGCCGGCCTCGGTCGCGCAGCCCATGCTGAGCGGCCTTGATAGCCTGGCCGTCCGCCTTGCCCCGCGTCGTGACGGCATGCGGTGGATCGAGGTCGCGGATCCGAGCAGCCGCAAGGCCGACAAGCTCATAGTCACTGCCAAATAGCACCCTCCGACTGCAACTTAAGGCCTGTACGGCCACCTCGACGGGGCGGACGCCCCGTGCCGACGCGGTTCCCGGTTGCATCCTCGCGCGATACGGTCGAGAAAGCGCGTTCCCCGCTCCCAGCGAATGATCGTAAGAAGGGCGCATGTCTATCCCGCAGCAGAAGCTCGACCGGCTGGTCGAGCGCTGGCACGTCGTGCAAGCCCAGCTCAACGCCGGGCCAAGCGCTGCTGACTTCGCGCGTCTTTCCAAGGAATTCGCTGAGATCGATCCGGTCGTGCAGGCCATCGAGGCCCTCCGGCGCGCCGAGGCCGAACGCGACGAGCTTCAGGCCATGATCAAGGCGAGCGGTACCGACCGGGAAATGGCCGCGCTCGCCGAGGACGAGATGCGTGCCGTCGCGGCCCGCCTTGAGACGCTGGAGCACGACCTCAGGATCCAGCTCCTGCCCAAGGACGCCGCTGACGAGCGCGATGCCATCCTCGAGGTTCGCGCAGGCACGGGCGGCGACGAGGCTGCCCTTTTCGCCGCCGACCTCTTCCGCATGTACAGCCGCTATGCCGAGAATCATCGCTGGAAGATCGAGATCATCTCCATGTCGGAGAACGACCTCGGTGGTTACAAGGAGGTGGTGGCCTCCATCTCCGGCAAGGGCGTGTTCGCGCGCCTCAAATTCGAGTCGGGCGTGCATCGCGTCCAGCGCGTGCCGGCAACCGAAGCAAGCGGCCGCATTCATACCTCGGCGGCAACGGTGGCCGTCCTGCCGGAGGCCGAGGAAGTCGACCTCGAGATCAAGCCCGAGGAACTTCGGATCGACACCATGCGGGCAGGCGGCGCCGGAGGCCAGCACGTCAACAAGACCGAGTCGGCCGTGCGCATCCTCCACATCCCGACGGGTATCATCGTCGTCTCGGCGGAGAAGTCGCAGCATCAGAACCGCCGTCTCGCCATGCAGGTTCTCCGCTCGCGCCTCTACGAGATGCAGCGCCAGCAGGCGGACGACGCACGTTCGGCCGAACGCAAAGGGCAGGTCGGCTCAGGCGATCGTTCCCAGCGCATTCGCACCTACAATTTCCCGCAGGGGCGCGTCACTGACCACCGCATCAACATGACGCTGCACAAGCTCGACGAGCTGATCGAGGGCGGCCCCGCCCTCGACGAGGTGATCGACGCGCTCACTGCCGATCATCAGGCGAACCAGCTCGCAGCTCTCGCCGGCAGCACCTGAGGCAGACGTTTTGAGCGACGAGCGCCACATCGATGACGGCGCATACCGAACAGTGCGCGAAGCGCTGCGGGCGGCGACGGCTCATCTCGAGGCTGCCGGCGTCCCCGACGCGGCTGTGGATGCGCGCTATCTCGTGGCACATGCGCTGGGCGTCGAGCGCGCGGCGCTGCTGCGGGCGCCGGAGCACATGCTCGACGATGATGTACGACGCGGGCTCGTTGGCCTGCTTGCCCGTCGCGCCGCCCGCGAACCCGTCTCACGGATCATCGGTGAGCGTGCCTTCCATGGTCTCACACTCGCACTCAACGCCGATACGCTCGATCCGCGCCCGGATACCGAGACGCTCGTGAATGTCGCACTTGCTCTCGCCGCGGACATTCACGTGCATAGCGGACCATTGAAGATCCTCGACCTCGGCACCGGCACGGGCGCTATTGTGCTCGCGCTTCTCGCCGCACTGCCTGACGCTGAGGCGACCGCAACGGATATCAGCACCTCGGCGCTCGACATGGCGCGCCGGAATGCCGAGCGGCACGGTCTCGCGGGCCGCATCCGTTTTGTTCAATCGCGCTGGCTTGACGACGTCGATGGCCGCTACCAGCTAATAGTCAGCAACCCCCCCTATATCCCCAGCGCCGAGATCGCCGGACTGGCCGCCGAGGTGGCCCAGTGGGATCCGCGCCGGGCGTTGGATGGCGGCCCTGATGGCCTCGACGCCTACCGAGCCATCCTTGCCGAGGCACGGAGAGCCCTGGAACCCGATGGATTGGCCGTATTCGAGGTGGGGCACGATCAGGCGGCCCGGGTCGCCGCACTCGCCATAAACCACGGCCTCGTTCCGGCCCCTTTGGATTGGCCCCTCCTGCGCGACCTCGGTGGCAACACCCGCTGTGTTGCGGCTGCCACATCTGGTCGCAACTGGAAAATAAATCTTGGAATCGCCGCGCAAGGAGGCTAGCTTACGTTCCAGGCAAAGCGCGTGGCGCGTCCAGGCCAAGTCGGTTTTGAACCGCAGGCAGAAGGGCGGGCCCAGCTGGTGAGAGGCAGAGCACGGGGCGTTAGCACCAAAGGCTGCCAGTCCACCTTAACTCCGTGATCGAGACGTGTGTCGCACCTTGGGGCCTTGGGTCGGGGGCGGTGCGTAGAGGATCACAGGGAACATCTCTGATGTAGGTCAGTGTTGTGCGGGCCTCGTTGCTTGGTGTCGTGGCGATATGACGGAACGTCATACGTCCGGTGCCGTGATGAGCCTGCTCGAATTGGAGCCACAGATGGATGGCTCCGGCGTGCATGAACACGCACGAACCCTTCGAGGAAAGAACGGGAGCCTATGAGGCAGGGTCAGCAGCATCGCCGTGGGCGTAGCCGCGGCAGCAGCGGTGGCAATGGCAATCACAACCACGGTCATCACCACCGCAGCAAAGGGCAAAACCCGCTCGCGCGCAGCTTCGAGTCGAACGGCCCGGACGTGAAGGTCAGGGGCACGGCAGCCGACGTCGCAGCCAAGTACATTACACTGGCCAGGGACGCGCATTCCTCGGGCGATCCCGTCCTCGCCGAGAGCTATCTCCAGCACGCCGAACACTACAACCGCATGATCATCGCCTACCGCGAGCAGCAGGCTCAGCAGGGCGGCGATGCGGCCAACGGCAACGGCCAGCGTCGCCCCATGCACGGCTCGGACCTCGGCGATCAAGGTGAAGACGGCGACGGCGATGTCGGCGATGCCGGGATGAGCGATCAGCCCGCGATTCCGCCATTTGTGCGCCATCCAGGCCAGGAGCCGCAGCCCCAGCTACAGCAGCGCCATGAGAATGGGCGCCACGATGAGCGGCGCGACGATCGCCGCCCGCACGGCCGTCAGCAGGAACATCGATCCGAAGGCCGCCATGAAGGTCGCCCGGAAGGCCGTGAAGGCCGTGAAGGCCGTCATGACCGCGGGGACAATCCACGCTTCCGCGACCGGCGCTTCGAGCGCCCCGATTATCGCAGCGAGCGGATCGAGCGACCCGACCGCGGAGATGCCGGCGACGAGCCGCGCGTACCCCGTGAGCCTGCCGCCGCACCCGTCGAGCAGCCCCAGCCTGTCATCGAAGCCGTTGAGGCGGCCCCGGCGCCGCGTGAGCACGCGCCGCCCCGTCGTCGCGAGCGGCCCGACATGATGAAGGACCAGCCCGAGTTCCTGCGTCGCCCCGTTCGCCGCCCGCGCCGCGAAGAGGCGTCGGAAGATAGCGAACCGGATACCGGCGGCACCCAGGAGAAGTCGGGCGCCTGAGCACGGCAGAGATCTGAAATTCCAAGGCCGGCATCCTCGGGTGCCGGCTTTGTTTTTTCCTATTGCCCTCGTCTTGCCGGCCGAATCGTGCCTCTGCTCTCTTGAGAGTTGCATGAGCGGACAATGAGGGTTGCCATGGCCGAGCAGACGAGCCTGCGATCAAGCCGCGGTAGCGGCGCCAGTCCGAAGCCGCAGGCCGCGGGGCCCAGCACCTCCGCGAGCAAGTCCAGCTTCGGCAAGAAGACCATCGCCCTCGTCTATGATTTCGACGGCACGCTCTCGCCGCGGCCAATGCAGGAATACACGTTCCTGCCCAAGATCGGCGAAGACCCGAAGACGTTCTGGCGCGAGTGCAACCGGATCGCGCGGGAGCAGGAAGCCGATCCGCTGATCACCTACATGCACCTCATGTACCAGAAGGCCAAGGCGCGGAATGTCCGCATCGACCGCGCCGACCTCGTCGCGCTCGGCCGTGATGTCGAGCTCTTTCCCGGCGTCGAGGCATGGTTCGGCGAGATCGCGGAATACATCCGCATTCGCGCGGAAAGCCAGGGCGTGGCGCTGCGCCACTACCTCATTTCCTCAGGGCTCGTCGAGATCATCGAAGGGACGCGCATTCGCCCCCACTTCCACAATGTATTCGCATCCGAATACTGGTTCGAGGCCTACGACCTCCCGTATCCAAAGCGCGTGATCACCGACACGGGCAAGACCCAATATCTGTTCCGCATCAACAAGGGCATCGAGAGTCTCGGCCAGTCCATCAACGAGCACATGCCCGAAGACGCCCGCCCCATCCCCTTCTCGAACATGATCTACTTCGGTGACGGCGACACCGACGTCCCCTCCATGGCGGTCATGCGCAAGAACGGCGGTCATGCTATCGCGGTCCACACGCCAGGGAAATCGCGCACGAAATGCGTCGATCTCTTCAAGGCCGGTCGCTGCGATTTCTTCGCGCCGGCCGACTACAGGCGCGGCTCCGAGCTCTTCCGCCGCACGACGCTGCTCATCGACCGCATTCTCGCGAACATCCGCCTCGAGGAAGAGGCCTGGCGCCTGCGCCGCGGCATCGAGCGCAAAGGCGCTGACTAAAGCAACGGACTTGAAATTCACCTCGTTTCGAGGCGGGGCGGGGAGTGAATTTCAAGTCCAAGGTTGCTTTAGAACGTTATGCCCTAAAGCGTCTCTGGACATTAAATGCGACTTTGAGACCGGCCCAGGCGTGGGTCGCATTTAAGGTCCGACGCTTTAGGGCCGATAACCCTCGAAGACCGGGGCATCCGCCCATTTGGCGGCAATGGCGCGCTCGCGCTCGGATCGCACTGTCCACGTGAAGAGCGGCAAGCCAAGAGCTTCGCGCGTGAAACGGGTCACCGGCGTCGGCAGCGCACGGACGTGATAGGAAAAGAAGGACGGCTCGGCCTCACGGCTTTCGAGCAGATACGTGAGGCTGATGGCGCGCGCGGTGTCGATCCTGTTCGGCCACCAGTTGTGGACCGTATAGTCGGTCGCGATGATACCCCGCGGAATATTCGGCGCTAGCGCCCGGCAGCGCGCCATGACCGCCGGATCGAACGATTTCAGACAAATGGGACCCTTGTAGGCGATCGTCGCTGCCGCAATGGCCTCCAGGAAGCCGGCCTTGGGCGCGTCGAAGTCGCTCTTGACCTCGACGACGAGCGGCACCTTTCCACCGACCAGCGCGAGGAAATTCGCGTACGTCAGGATGGGCGTGTCCTGACCGCGATAGCGCAGCTTGGCGAGCTCGGCCGGGCTCAACTCATCTATCAGCTTGTCCGAATCGACGAGGCGCTTCAGTGCCCGGTCGTGAAAGACCATGGGCGTTCCATCCGATGCCGGCTGCAGGTCGCACTCGATCCCGTAGCCACCTTCGACGGCCGCTGCGAAGGCCGGGCCGGTGTTCTCGAGCACGCCGGCGTTGCGGTCGTGCAGTCCGCGATGGGCAATCGGGCGGATGAACTGAGCGCGGTCGAGCGTGGGACCCATGGATTTCAAGCTCCGAGTGCCTTGAGGCGCGCCTGGGCATCGAGCAACTCATCGGCCAGCATGAGCGCCGCCATGAGAAGCAGACGATCATCTCCGGCGGCCGAGAACTCGCCCGCGAGGTTGTCGACGCGCTGACGTACGATATCAGACAGCGCAAGCAAACGCGCCTCCTCGCCATCAGCGCATTTCAAACGATAGGTCCGACCGTTGATCGTGATCGTCGCCTGCCCCATACGGCCCCCGCCGCCGTCCTCGCCTGCAGTGGATGCCGCTTCAATTATTGTTCGGTTTCTATGAGGCTGCGTAGTGAATCGATCACCCAATCAATGCGATTGAGCACCTGATCGCGCCCTTCCTCGAGCTCGCGAATGCGGCTCCGAGCTTTCTCGAGCTCGCTTTCGAGCTGCGCGACGCGCGCCAGAAGTGCGGGCGCCTCAACAGGCGGCGCGCCTTCCGCAACGGCGCGCTTGGCGGGAGCCTTGCTCTTTCCGGGCGTGGCGGTCCGAGGCTTTCTGCCCGATCCGGCAGCCTTTTTCGGCGCCGCTGTCTTGGCGGCCAGTTCCTTCGATGCAAGCGGCTTCGAGGCCGGTGACTTGGAGGTCAATGATTTGGAGGCCGGTGACTTGCGCGATTTAGCAGCGCCACGCTCGTTCATCTCGAACCTTCCAGTCAGCGGACAGTGGCGCCCGTGCGCCGCGCAATTTTCCGCCGCTCGAAACTTAAGTGGCACGCCGCCTGCGCGTCAATCACGATGAAAGTCGAGTGCGCACGCTACAACGCGTGCGTGACACTCGTGCACGCGGAGCGGTTGGCCGTCAGCGCGCCGGCTCGCCAGTGGGAATCGCAGAGATGATGACGATCGCCTGCGCCATCGGAAAATCATCGGTAATTGTAAGATCGATACGCGCTTCATATCCAGGTGGTGTGATCCGCGCGAGCTGAGCCGCAGCGCCGCCTGTGAGCTTCAACGTCGGCCGGCCGGAAGGAAGATTGACGACGCCCATGTCGCGCCAGAACACGCCCTTGCGCAGGCCCGTGCCGAGCGCCTTCGAGCAGGCCTCTTTTGCCGCGAAGCGTTTGGCATAGGACGCCGCGCGTTGGCGACGCCGATCGGACCTCAGTCGCTCTGTTTCGGTGAAGATGCGATTGAGGAAGCGATCACCATATAGCTCTATCGTGCGCTCGATACGGCGGATGTCGATGACATCGTTGCCGAGACCGAGGATCATGGCGCGCGCGCCTCACGCATGAGCCGGGCCATGCGCTCGATCGCAGGCCGGAGGCCAATCATGATCGCCTCGCCGACGAGAAAATGCCCGATATTGAGCTCGGCCATTTCGGGCATTCGCGCGACTTCGGCGACCGTATTGTAAGTGAGGCCGTGCCCGGCATGGACTTCAAGCCCGGCGGCGTGCGCATCGCGTGCGCCCTGCGCGAGGCGCTGGATCTCGTGCTCGACGCGTTGCCAGTCGTTGGCAAGCGCGTGCTCGCAGTACGTGCCGGTGTGCAGCTCGACGATGTCGGCACCGAGCTTCGCCGCCGCCTCGATCGGCGCGCGATCCGGCTCGATGAAGAGCGAGACGCGAATGCCGGCGGCCTTGAGCTCACCGATGCAGCGTTCGAGGAAGCTCCCCGCGCCAACCACATCGAGGCCGCCTTCGGTCGTACGTTCCTCGCGCTTCTCCGGCACAAGGCAGCAGGCGTGCGGCACGGTCTTCAGCGCGATGGCCAGCATCTCCGGCGTCGCCGCCATCTCGAAGTTGAGCGGGCGGGTGATCTCGGCCTTGAGTCGAGCAATATCCTCGTCGCGGATATGGCGGCGATCCTCACGCAAGTGCGCCGTGATGCCGTCGGCGCCCGCTTCGATCGCGAGGTGCGCCGCTCGTACGGGATCAGGATGATGCCCGCCTCGAGCGTTTCTGACCGTCGCGACGTGGTCGATATTCACGCCGAGGCGCAGTGCCGCGGGCAACGGTCTCGTATTGGGCATGACTTGCTTGCTCGTCTCATACGGCCGGCGCGGCCGTATGGGCCTCGTCGAGCCTGCTACTGGTGGCGGGTGTTGAACACCTCAACCGCCCGGCGGCCTATGAAATAGAGGGCGGAGCCGGAAATCAACCCCAGCACCAAGCTGCCGACGAAGAGTGGTTTAAGGATTGGCCACAGGAGCTTACCGACCGTATCCAGCATGCCCAAAGGATCCATGCGGGACATCGACGTCTCCGCGATCCTCGACAGCGTACGCTCAAGCTCTTCGATGCTCATTGCGCCCGCTTCGCCGAGCAGCATGATGCCGAGAAGGTATGAGCCGATCCACATGGCCGGCCACGTGAGCGGGTTGCCGGCCCACGTGCCGAGCACGGCTGCGCCCACATTCGCACGCCCCGCCCAGGCAATCGCCATGGCCACGACCATCTGAACGCCGAGGACAGGCAGAAAGGCGACGAAAACACCCGTTGCAAGGCCGAGCCCAACGGCGTGCGGCGTCGTATCAAGTCGCAGCACGGAAGCCCACGCTCCGCGCAGGCCCGCAGTGCCCCTCGAGCTGTTACGGCTCGGGCTGGCAAACATCCCGCCACGCTCTGGGATCCGCAACTTCATGGCACTGTACCTGCGTTGGATAAGTAGTAGTTGCATGGGCGCCTTTTGCGGCCCCCTTGTGACGCAACGCATGTACGGAAGACACACCTCAAACAAATACGCGCTCAACCTTGCTGACGACTGACTTGCCCTTCAACCCATTGATGATGCGGTTGAGGTGGGCCAGGTCGAACACCTCGACCTCGATCAGCATCTCCGTGAAGTCCGCACTACGGTGCAGCATCTTGAGGTTGTCGATGTTCCCGTCGTCTTCACCGATAACTTGCGCGATCTGCGCGAGTGTCCCCGGCTCGTTCAGCACTGTCACTGAGATGCGCGCCGGAAAACGCTCGGGCGCCTCCTGGTTGATATCCCAGGTGACGTCGATCCAGCGCTCATGCTCGAACTCGCTCAGACGCGGAGAATGGATCTGGAAGATGCGGATTCCCTCCCCAGGCGTCAAGACGCCAACGATCCGGTCGCCCGGCACGGCGCCGCCGGGCTCGAAGGAGACTGGCACATCATTGCGGATGCCGCGGATGACAATGCCCTGGCCGGCGCCGCTCCCTCCCGCACCGCTACTCGTCGGCCAGCGAAACTTCAGGCCGATGACCTTGGAGAGATTGAACCAGCCTTCCTCGCCGCCGCCCTCACCCTTCTCGTAGCGGTTGCGCGGCCGTGCGCGGCCTCCTGCTGGCAGCTGCTCGGCTGCCTCGGGCGCGATCGCGCGAATGACATCGGCAATGGGCAGCTCACTCCGGCCGACGGCGGCGTGGACGTCGTCGACGGTCTTGTGTGTGAGGCGCGACAGCACACGCCGCAGTTTGTCGTCGGAGTAGTCGACGCCGATCTTGGCGAAGGCCGAGCTCAGGAGCCGCCGGCCGAGCTCGGCGTACTGGCGGCGCAGCGTGTCGCGAGCGGCACGCCGGATGGCACTGCGCGCCTTGCCCGTGACCGCGATCCGCTCCCAGGCAGCTGGCGGCGTGCGGCTGGACGAGGTCAGAATCTGCACCTCGTCGCCGTTGCGCAGCGCCGTCGAGAGCGGCATCTGGCGGCCGTTGATACTGGCGCCGACGCAGGAGTTGCCAACGTCGGTGTGAACCGCATAAGCGAAGTCAATCGGCGTTGCACCCTGCGGCAGCGCAATGAGCCGTCCCTTCGGCGTGAAGCAGAACACCTGATCGTGGAAGAGCTCGAGCTTGGTGTGCTCGAGGAACTCTTCGGAATTGTCCCCTTCGAGCAGCGTCTCGACCAGACGGCGCAGCCAGATGTACGGCCCCATCTCGCGCATGGTCTCGGGCGTCGCCGCCTTGCCGTTCAAGGGCGAGAGATCCTTGTAGAAGGTGTGCGCGGCAACGCCGTATTCGGCCGTCACGTGCATGGGCTCCGTGCGGAGCTGCAGCTCGACGCGCTGGTGTCGCGGGCCCACGATCGTCGTGTGGATCGAGCGATAGCCGTTCTGCTTCGGCGTCGAGATATAGTCCTTGAAGCGGCCCGGCACGGCGCGCCATGTCGTGTGCACCACACCGAGCGCGCGGTAGCAATCCTCAAGATTGTTGCAGATCACACGGAAGCCGTAGAGGTCGGAGAGCTGCTCGAGCGAGATCTGGCGGTTCTGCATCTTCCGCCAGATCGAATAAGGCTTTTTCTCGCGCCCGGTCACCTCAGCACTGAAATTAGCCTCAGCAAGCTTCGCGACGAGACTCTGGCGGATCTCCTCGACGAGCCCCTGGTTGTTCTCGGTCAGGCGGTCGAGGCGCTCGCGCACGGTGCGGTACGCCTCGGGATGGAGCCAGCGGAAAGCAAGCTCCTCGAGCTCCTCGCGCATAGCCTGCATGCCCATGCGGCCGGCGAGCGGCGCGTAGATCTCGAGCGTCTCCTCACTGTTGCGGCGGCGGCTCTCGGGCGACATATGCTCGAGCGTGCGCATGTTGTGGAGGCGGTCGGCAAGCTTGACGAGCAAGACGCGGATGTCGGTCGAGATGGCGACCAGTAACTTCCTGAAGTTCTCGGCCTGCTCGGCTTTCTTGGAGACGAGATCCAGGCGCTTGATTTTAGTGAGACCGTCGACCAGCACACCGATCTCGGGGCCGAAGAGCTGATCGATCTCGGCTCGCGTCGCCTCGGTGTCCTCGATCACGTCGTGCAACAACGCGGTCGCGATGGTGGCATCGTCGAGCTTGAGATCGGTCAGGATCGCCGCGACTTCGAGGGGATGGGAGAAATAGGGATCGCCGGATGCACGCTTCTGATGCCCGTGCGCACGCATGGCATAAACGTAGGCGCGGTTGAGCAGCGTCTCGTCGGCCTTGGGGTCATAGCGGAGAACGCGCTCGACCAGCTCGTACTGACGCATCATGGCGCTTCAAGCCCCTGATCCAAGACCGCCGAGGCCTGCCGAGCGCGCGCCGGCCACCGCGCTGCATCATCTCCTAGTGGAACATAAGCATGAGTCTTCGCCGCAGCTAGCTTCGTGCCCCGGCGCCAGACCGAACATCATGGATGAAGACGAGGAGCGCCCGTCAGCGGCCGCGCGATCCGCCGCTGCCACCACCACCACCGCCGCCGCCGTTGGACGAGGGCTCGATTGGCGCCATGCTCTCCATGGCGCGCAGGAGCTGCTCCTCCGACATGGAGATCTGGTCGATCGCGTTGTCCGCCGACTGGTCGTCGCGGCCAAGCTGCTGGCGGCTGCGGTCGGCGCCGATGAGCGGCGCGGCACCGGCTTCGGGCTCGTCGATCTCGACGTTCTTCTGGATGGAGTGGATGAGGCTCTCGCGTAGATCATCGGCCGGCACCGTCCGCTCGGCCACTTCCCGGAGCGCGATGACCGGGTCCTTGTCATTGTCAGGCTCAACCGTCACATGCGAGCCCGAAGCGATCGCGCGCGCGCGATGGGCCGCAAGAAGCACCAGCTCGAAACGATTGGGGACCTTGTCCACGCAATCTTCAACCGTGACACGCGCCATCGTCGTTCAATCCTCGATTGTCAGATGTCTGTAGGCGCGCGACCTTGGCGCCACCGGAGGCTCTTGCCCATTTGCTGCGTCTAATGCCACGATTATCACGGTGAATCAAGCCGGCGCGATGCCGCGGCGAAGACCCGGATTGCGCCTGAGCAGCGCCCCCGCCGTGAGCCCGAGAACGGGATGGCGCCAATGGGGCGCGACCTCCACAAGCGGCACCAGGACAAAACCCCGCCTGTGCATGAGCGGATGGGGCAGGACGAGGGGGCCGCCTGAGCGATTCGGTCCGGGCCAGTTCAGGATCCGGCTTCCATAGTCGATAAGATCGAGGTCGAGAGGGCGGGCACTCCAACGCGGTCGGACCCGCCGACCTGCTTTTCGCTCAATCGACTTGAAAAGGCGGAGAAGACTCCCAACTGGTAGATTAGTATGGACCGCGACAATAGCATTGTAGAATTCCGACATAAGACCCGCGCCGAAATGGGGCTGAGTGCGATAAATTAGCGAACGCTCGATAATATAAACTTGGTTTTGCTCAAGTATGCTCAGGGAGTTGCAAAGTGTAGCGGGGGGCTTTCCCCAAGCGCTAGGCGCATTAGCTCCAAGTGAAATCAAGCAGTTTACCCCTGCCAGCGCCTTGATCGCGTTATGCGAATCAATCTGTGATGTAATCGAATCACGCATTGGCGGCTGCCTGTTAAAGGTCTAGGATGTGGCGAAGTATCACTTCATTTCGCGCGGCGTGCTCTATATACGGATTGACAACCTTAGGAGCCCGAGCCGCATGGTCGGCGTAGCGCCCTGTCTTACGTAACGTTCCAGTCTTATCACGTCCGATCCTAGGGTCGGGCCAACAATGAAAAGGCAAGTCTGCAATGTTTTTCTACCCGACGGAGCGCATAGCGCTGTTTATCGATGGGGCGAACCTCTACGCCACAGCCAAAGCGCTCGGCTTCGATATCGACTACAAGAACCTTCTCGGCGTATTCCGGAGCAAAGGTTATCTTGTCAGGGCGCTTTACTACACGGCACTTGTCGAGGACCAGGAATATTCGTCAATTCGGCCACTGATCGACTGGCTTGACTACAATGGTTACACGATGGTGACCAAGCCCACCAAAGAGTTCACCGACGCGTCCGGCCGGCGCAAGATTAAGGGCAACATGGACATCGAGCTGACTGTCGATGCCATGGAGCTAGCACCGAAGCTCGATCACGTCGTCCTCTTCTCGGGTGACGGCGACTTCAGGAGCCTCGTTGCCGCACTGCAGGCCAAGGGACTGCGCGTCAGCGTCGTCTCCACCCTGCAGACGCAGCCGCCTATGGTCGCCGACGAACTGCGCCGCCAGGCCGACCAGTTCATCGACATCGCCGACCTCGAGAAGGACATCTGCCGCGATCCGAGCCAGCGCATTCCACGCGAGGCCAGGGAGACGCGTCTCGCCCAGTTCCGTGCGCAGCGCGAGGGTGTCGGCTCGCATCACGGCCATGACGACCCGATCGATAACTGACGGGCCGCTCGACTGAAACGCGACCGCGGCGTCGAGTGCATTGGCTCGGCGCCGCTTTGCGTTTCAGCGCGCCTTCCGGCTGATCAGCTCGTTCAGCCACGCGAGCACTTCGCGCGGATGCGCATCGGGCGGATGCACGGGATAGAACGTGCGCGCGATGCGGCCGTCATGGATCGCGAGCGTCAGGCGCGCGAGGTAGGTCGTGCTGCCCGCCTCGAACGTTGGCAGTCCGAGCGCTTCCCGCAACCGCCCTTCTGCATCACTTGCGATCGCATAGGGCAGGGACAAGCGCTCGGCGAATTCGCGCTGCCAATCCGTTGTCTGCCCGGAAAGACCGAGCACGCGAACCTGCATCTCGTCGAACGCGCGATGAAGATTGCGGAAGCCCTCTGCCTCGGGCGTCGAGCCGTGCGCGCCGGGCATGTCGTCCCAACCAGGTGGATTGTCGAGGCCTGGCCGCCCCGTCCAGGGATAGACGAACAGGATCGTCCAGCCTTCGAGGCGACTGAAATTCACCTCGTCGCCCGTTGTCGTCGGCAATGCGACGTCCGGCAGGCTCAAGCCGCGCACCAGATGTCGCGCGCCGCCATCATCGTTCAGAGCCGGGAACGGCCATGTCATCGCCCGCTGCCCTCTTCGAGATAGCGATAGTGATAGGTGCCGGCCGCTGTGTAGCCGAGTGCCGCATAGAGGCCCTGCGCCGGCATGTTCGTCGTCACGGCTTGGAGCCCGATCGTTCGCGCGCCCTGTGCAGCTCCCCAGGCTTCGAGTGCGGACATGACCATCGAAGCCGCACCCTGCCGGCGCGCGGATGCCGCCGTGCCGACGCACTCGGCGATGACAGCATTTTCATGCAGCACCCCGAGAGCTGTCGCGATCGTCTCACCATTGCGCCGGGCCTCGGCAAACACGCAGGGCGCCGGCACGCGCGCGAGGATGGCCTCCGCAAATGGCCGGCGGTCGAGCGAGATATTGCTGAGGTAGACCGTCCGCCAGCCTTGTGAGGGCGTCGCGCTGAGCGACACGTTCTCCGGCATGGCGACCGCGGCCACGGGCTTCACCAGCGTCGTCACGGGATCGTGGATCACATAGCCGCGCGCTTCGAGGCGCGCGTCGAGATCATCAGGCTCGGAAAGCGGAAAGCCGACCTGGAAACGCACGGGTGCCGCACGCTCGCGGTACAGTTGCTCGATCGCGTCAATCGTCCGCTCGACATTCGTCCCGCGATAATTGAGGGCCGAAACGGAATTCGCACGCTGCGAACCACCGCCCGAATAGCGCCAGAGCCAGCCATCCACGTCGCGCGTTTCACCGGCAGGCCATGCGCGCACCGCGGCGTGCTCGATGGCGAGCAGGCGCGCGCGTTTGGAAAGCACTGCCGAAAGGCCTGTTCCGCTTTCCCCCGCCCCTGCCATCAGCCCTTTTCCCGCATGAGCCGTGCCTTTTGGCGCTGCCAGTCGCGCTTGGCCGATGTCTCGCGCTTGTCGTGCACCTTCTTGCCCTTGGCGAGCCCGAGCCTGAGCTTCGCGCGTCCGCGCGCATTGAAATAGATCTCGAGCGGAATGAGCGTCATGCCTTCGCGCTGCACGGCCTGCGAGAGTTTGTCGATCTCGCGCCTGTGCAGAAGGAGCTTGCGCGGCCGCCGCGGGGCGTGCTGGAAGAAATTCCCCGCCATCTGGTACTCGGGGATATGGGCATTGACGAGCACGAGGCCACCGTCCTCGGCTGCAGCATAGCTCTCCGTGATATTGGCCTGGCCGCGCCGCAGCGACTTCACTTCAGTCCCGGTAAGCGAAATACCGGCCTCGTAAGTGTCCTCGATAAAATACTCGAAGCGGGCGCGCCGATTCTCGGCGACCACTTTGCGGTCGTCATCATCCTTCTTCGACATGGTTCAAGTTCTCATCGGCGGCCCGAAAGAGTTCGGGCTGCCCACATTATATAGGGGCAGCCCGATCCATTGGGCAGTAGTCCGTTACTAGGCCTGGCCCTACTCGGCCGCTTTGATCTCGAGCAGGCCGGCATGGGCCAGCGCCGCATCGACGGCCTTCTTGCTCGCGTCAGTGAGCGGCGCAAGCGGCAGGCGGCAGTCCGGGCTCTCGATCACGCCGAGGCGCCAAGCGGCATATTTCACGGGTGCCGGGTTGGTCTCGCAGAAGAGCGCGTCGTGCAGCGGCATAAGAACGTCCTGGATTTCCAGTGCGCGCTTGAAATTACCCGCGAGGCAAGCGTTCTGGAACTCCGCGCAGAGCTTCGGCGCTACGTTCGACGTCACCGATATGGCTCCGGTCCCACCGTGCGCCATGAAACCGAGTGCTGTCGCGTCCTCGCCCGTGAAGGCAGCATAGGGCTTGCGGATCAACAGTCGGTGCTGCGACTGACGTTCCATCTTCGACGTCGCATCTTTCATGCCGCCGAAGTTCTTCAGCTCCGAGATCCGCGCCATGGTCTGTGCGGATATGTCGACGACCGTCCGCCCCGGCACGTTGTAAACGATGAAGGGCAGATCCACCGCGTCATTGATCGCTTTGAAGTGGAGGAAGAGCCCCTCCTGCGTCGGCTTGTTGTAGTAGCCGGTCGAGTGCAGGGCCGCATCGGCACCGGCCTTCTTGGCGAACTCGGTGAGCTCGATGGCCTCCTCGGTGGAGTTTGAGCCGGCCCCCGCGATTACGGGGACGCGCTTTCGCGCCGTCTTGATGCACAGGTCAACGACATGCATGTGCTCGTCATGGCTGAGCGTCGGCGTCTCGCCCGTGGTCCCAACCGGCACCAGACCGTGCGAGCCCTGAGTGATCTGCCAGTCGACGAAGCGCTGGAAGCTCTGATCGTCGACTTTGTTGTTTTTGAAAGGCGTGACCAGCGCTGTGAACGAACCTTTGAACATGGTTTTTCCTCCGCTCGCTGCTGCTGTTTCACGCCGCGTCACCGCTCCCCTATAGCAAAAGTGCTAAGGCGATTGATCGCTCATCCCGTAAGGTGCCCCACGGGATGACAAGGCGCAGCACACGCCGACGTGGGCCTTGTATGTCACATTTCACCCTTGCCCGAAAGCCTGCACGTTTTGCCCTTATCCTGAGAAAATGCCCAGAGATAACGAATCAATGAGATCTGCGGGGGAAACGGACGGGATGTCGGACACATCGAAGCCTGGACGGCCCCTTCGCGTGGTGCATGGACGGCTGCGCCCGTGGCCACTGGTCACCGCCCTGGCGGCCCTGCTCGCGGCTGCGCCGCTCGCCTTGCCGACCGCCGGCTTGGACGTTGCCGTCGCCCAGAGCGACAAGAAGAGCGCGATGTCCAAGACCGCGCCGAAGAAGGAGGCACAGTCCAAGAAGAAGGACGCGCAGACGAAGGCTGCGCCGCCCCTGCCGGATCCGAGCCCCAAACGGGTCGCCGATGCGCCATCAGCAGCCGAAACAATCGAGGATGGCGGCCCTGTACCCCCGACCAAGGCCACGTCCAGCGTGCGGGCTGCCGTCCCGAACTCGCCCGAGGCCGAGTATTTTGCCGCCATGGACAAGCTCATCGCGCCCGCGCGCGACGTCAGGCTACCCGCCGCGGATGTCCAGCGTCTCAAGGATGCCCTCAGCGCCGTCGACAAGAGCGATCCTGGAGAAGCCAGCGCGCATGCCGCCAAGATCGGCGAGCCCGCCGTGCGGACGCTCGTCACGTGGTACGCCTTGCGCACCGGCGCGGCCGCGCCAGCGGACTACACGAGGTTTCTTGCAGAGCACCCTGCTTGGCCGGATGCGGCGTTGCTCAGGCGCCGCTCGGAGCAGCAGCTTCTCTCCTCGGGCGGACCCGCGAAGGAGATCCTCGCCTTCTTCGGCACCAATCCACCGCTATCCGGTGCCGGCACGATCGCACTCGCGTCCGCGCACCTCGCACTCGGCGACGAGGCGAAGGCGAAGGCACTCGCTGTGAAGGCCTGGCGCGAGCACGATATCCCCGCGACGTCAGAGACGGGCTTCCTCACGCGCTTCGAGCGCTTTCTCACGCCCGCCGACCACCGCCGCCGCCTCGACGTGCTCCTGATCGACGAGGGACGGTTCGCAGCTCAGCGCGCGCCGCGCGTCGCGGCCGCGCGACGACTGCTGTCAAAGTTTCAGGATGTCGAGCGCAAGAAGGCCGAAGCGCGTATCGCCATCTACGCCCGAGCCGGCAATGCGGCGAAGCTCATGGCGAGCTTGCCCGCTGCTGCAAAAGAGCCGGTCTCTGCCGACTGGGGCCTGCTATTCCAGCGCATCCAGCTCGCGCGCAGCCAGGACAAGGACGACGAAGTCGCGCGCCTTCTCCGACTCGCACCGACCGAAGCCGACGCGCTGATCGATCCCGATGCCTGGTGGCTGCACCGGCGCTGGGTCATCTATGAATACCTCGGCGCGGGCCGCTTCAAGGAAGCCTATGACATCGCGCGCGCACCCGGTCCCCTTACGATCAATCCGATCAAGGATGCGACCTTCCTCGCGGGCTGGATCGCGCTGCGCCACCTCAAGGATGCGAAGGCCGCTGTCCCGCATCTCGATGCGTCGCGCCAGAACGCCGATGGCCCGCTGAGCGCGGCCCGCGGCAACTACTGGCTCGCGCGCGCGCACGAGACGCTCGGTCAGAAGAAGGAGGCGGTCCGCTTCTACGAGGAGGCTGCCGCGCGGATCGATACGTTCCACGGTGCGCTCGCTCGCCAGCATCTCAATCCCGGCCCGCAGGATGCACCCATGCCCCTGCCGGCCATGCCGTCGGCAGCTGTCGCCGAGAGCTTCAATGCTAATCCGGTGGTACGCGCTGCCATGCTCGCACACCATGCCGAAGTGGGTCGCGGCCTCACGCGCATCATCGTCGCGCACTTGCGCTCGAGCCTGAAGAGCGAGGCCGAGGTTGCGATGCTCGCACATCTTGCCAATGCGATCGGAGACCATCAGATGGCCGTGCGCGTCGGCAAGACGGGCGTCTCCCGCGGCATGAACCTCTATGCCTACTCCTACCCCGTGCATCCCTTCCCCGAGTATAAGCCGCTCCGCCAATCGCCCGAGCGTGCCTTGCTGCTCGCCATTGCGCGACAGGAAAGCGAGTTCAATCCCGAGATCATCTCACACGCCGGCGCGCGCGGTCTTCTCCAGGTCATGCCGATCACGGCGCGCCACATCTGCCGCGATCACAAGATCAAGTGCGACATCCCGCGGCTCGTCACGGACACGAGCTACAATGCCATGATCGGCAGTGCCTATATCGGCGATCGCAAGCAGGAGTTCGACGGCAGCTACGTGCTGACGTTGGCGGGCTACAACGCGGGGCCGGGGCGCGCGCGCCAATGGATGCGCCGCTTCGGCGATCCGCGCTCGAAAGATGTCGATCCGATCGACTGGATCGAGATGATCCCATTCGAGGAGACACGCGACTACGTCAAGAAGGTGCTCTCTAACGTGCAGATGTACCGCGCCCGCCTCGGCGAGCCAACGCCTGTGCGTCTCGTGTCGGATTTGAAGCGCTGAGCCCCTCTTCCCCTTCTCCCCGTTCTATACGGGGAGAAGGTTGGGATGAGGGGCGGGAACTTGCGCGACGTTAGAGTATGCCGCCGCCCCTCACCCTAGCCCTCTCCCCGCGCGCGGGGAGAGGGGAAAGTTAGCTACTTACAGCGCGAGAATGAGCCGCGGTCGTAATGGAAATGATCGCGATGGTACGTGTTGTACTCGGGCCCGATGGCGACGCGGAAATAGCGGCAAGCGCGCGCGTGGATCTCGCGGAGGAAACGCGCCTCGGGTCCTGAGCCGGACCAGTTGCGCAACACGCTGATCCGGCGGCCGTTGGCGAGCGTGAAGCCAGACACGTCAAGCGCGTTCGCCGTCGCGTGCTGGCTCCGCCCCGGAAGCCACGATCGGCGGCCGATAAAATTCCTGCACGCGTACGTTCCCATATGCTGGACGGACGTCACGCGCGAGCCGAAGATCTCCTGCGCGAGCGGCTGCACGTCATGTGCCATCCACATGGCAACGCCGGCCGCGACCTCGCACGAGACCGTTCCGATGCTCAGCGTCGCGCCGCCGGCGCGCGAGATGCGCACGGCATTTTCCCAGCCACAACCATCCTTCACTGGATTTGCGCCAATGGCAGTCGCCGTGATCATCGGCTGGCGCAGAACGCGCTGGCACAGCGCACGACTGCGTCCGACTTCGGCAATGCGCCAGTCGACGAACCAGGCATTGGGGACGCTGAGATCGAGGGCCGGCAGCGGGCTCAGCCACGTGGGCAGCACGCCCTGGCGGAATACAACGAACAGGGCAATCGCCAACACGACCAGGGCTATTGATTGTCGACGCGACGGGCGGCGAGGTCGCGGCTCCGATTTCTGCTCGCCATCCACCCTGTCGCGCGCCCCCGCATCCCCGATGGCGATCAGTAGCGCGTGCCGCCGTAGAGACACAACGGGTCGAGCACGGGCGTCTCCCGCGGCCCTTCCTTGCGAACGGCGAGCGCCAGCAGCTGCTCTCTCAGCTCGCGCGCTGCGATCGGCGGTTTGCCGTGCTGCGCGCACGCCGCGAGGCCGGCCGCGAGTGCCACCGCCTCCGTGGCATCGGCGGCTGTCGGCACGATGCCCGGGAACCACGAGCCGCCCCGTCCGAGCATCAATGCATCAATGCGCGGCGCGCCTGGACGCGCGAGCGTGCCGCGCTCCATGGTCTCGTTCGCGGCCGCAACGATCAGCGCGCTCTTGAGATTGAGTGCTGCAGGAAACTGCTGCCGCCCTTGCGCGACAGCGTCCGCGTCACCGGCGGGCAGAATAATCAGATGGTCGGGCACCTGCTCGGCAGCCTGCTCGAAGAATTCCCAGGTCTCGCGGGCCTCACCCCAGAGTGGTACGGCTACGATCTTCGCCGGCGTCGCCGCCGTGAAGGCAAGTGCGCGGGCGAGCATGACCTTGTCGTTCGGATTGACGCGCACCGGCACGAGCCGCGCGTGGCGATAGGTCGAGAGAATGCGCCGCGCGAGGAGTGTATCGACGGCACCTTCGTGGTTATCGGGAAGGTTGGTCGCCGCGTAAGGCCTGTGGTCGTTGTCGACGAGGTCGAAGCCGATCACCTCTCCCTCGCCATCACGCGCGAGACGGTCCTTGATGTCCGGATGCGTGTAGTCGATGCCCGTCGCGATGAGCGCAATCGCAATCCCGCCGGGATCGACGCCCTTCGGCACTGGCGGCTTATCGCGTGCGATTTGAGCAAGTGCCGTCTCGCAGAGCGCGAACGCGAGCACGATGGCCGCGAGCGTGCCCGCGAAGCGCCGCCGCCGGCTCAGCTCGAAAGCCTGGCCCTCGCTCATGAGCGCGCCTCGCGGGATTTCTCCGGGCACTTCAAGTGTTGCATCAGCTTCTCCGCCTCGGCGAGATCCGCCGGGGTATTCACATTGAGGAACGGATCCACCGCGCGTCCCCAGATTTGAAGCGGCGCGAAGTCGATGGTCGACATACCCTGTATCTCGACCCAACGTTGCACCCGCCGCTCACCCGTCGCCAGGGCGCGCTCGAGATCGCTAGCGATGCCAAGCGGCCACAGTGCGGCGACCGGGTGCGGCCGTCCGCCCGACTGCGCCACCACGATGCCACGTCCACCCTCGCCGGCGAGCCGTGACACGAGGTCCAGGGGTATGAACGGCGTATCGCTCGAAACGGTTGCCAAGTGGGTGGCCCGAGCTGGGCCTGCGGCCGCCCAGCGCAATCCCGCGAGAACGCCGGCCAGTGGCCCCGGATAGTCAGGCATCGGATCGGCGATCACCGGCAGTCCGAATGCAGAAAACCGCGCCGGATCGCCATTCGCGTTGATCGCGATATCGCTAACCTGGTGGGCAAAACGCGCGATGACATGGGCCAGCATCGGCCGCCCCGCAAGATCAAGGAGCGCCTTCTCGCGCCCACCCATACGCTGCGAGCGCCCGCCGGCCAGCACGACGCCGACAATCTCTGTGCTCACCACTCGGTTCATGAACGCATTCTACCAGCGCCGGCGTCCGGCCCATACCCACAGAGCCCCTTATGGCAGAACCAGGGTAAAGAAGCATTTACGCCACAGGTCAGCGGGCAGGTCGTCTTGCGCCAGTCGCGCACTTCGCCGAGAGTGACGCGCCCTCCTGGATCGGCCCGCCTCCCAGCATCGGACTGCACTTCATGCCGACGACCGCCGCGCTCATGCAGCACTGGTATTTCCATGTGCCCAACCTGATCCTCGCCGCGCTCATGTACCTGATGGCCACCTATTTCGTGCTCATGCTCGCCTTCGGCTGGTCCATGCAGGCGCAAGGCGCATTCCTGCGCGTCTTCCACGTCGTCGTCGATCCGATCCTGCGGTCGGTGCGCTTCCTCACACCGCGGATCGTGCCGAACGGGATCATCCCCGTGCTGTCCGTCGTCTGGCTCGCAGCGCTGCGCCTGCTTCTCTACTGGGGCGTCTCGTTGGCAGGCATCCGTCCGAGAATCTGAGCCCGAGCATGTCTCACACGCGCGACGAGCCCCAGTTCACTTTCATTCGCCTCGTGCTGCTCGCAGGCGTCGTTGCCATTGCCGTCTTCAACGGCCGTGGCTTCTCGCCAGCCTTCGATCCCCTGCTCTATCTGTTGACGCCCTTCGTGCGGGGAACGCCGCTCGGCACGCAGATGGGCTTCTACTACACGACGTCCGTCCTGCTCTCGCTGCTGACATTCGTCTTCTCAGGACTTCCGGCCGCGCTTTACGAGCGCGTGCTCCGCCACCGCACGAGCTCGATCGTCTCGATGCTCATCTGGCTCGCCGTCGCTGCGCTTCTGACTTACCCCGCCTACAAGGCGTGGCAGGACATCTTCTGATCCGTTCAGCTCGCGAGCCGCGCCGCGGCCCGCGCGACGATCGCCGCACGCTCCGACTGACGCTTTGCGGCTGACGTGCGTGCGTGCTCGGTAATGGCCGGTCCGGCGCTTTCAGGGGAGCCCGCGTTGAAGGGCGGATGTGGGTCGTACTCGATGCCGAGCTGGATGGATTTCGCCAGATCCTCGTCGAAGGCCTCGGCGGCGACACGCAACGCGAAATCGATGCCCGCTGTCACCCCGCCGCCAGTGATCACGTTACCATCGACGACGACGCGCTCGGCGACCGGTGTCGCCCCGAACGCGGAAAGCATCTCGCGGCTCATCCAATGAGTCGCCGCGCGCCGTCCCTTGAGCAGACCCGCCGCACCGAGCACGAGCGCGCCCGTGCAGACGCTCGTCACATAGCGCGCGCCGGCTGCCTGTTTCTTGAGGAAGGCCAGCGTCTCGGCATCTTCCATGAGCGGATTCATGCCGGCACCACCGGGCACGCAGACGAGATCGAGCTGCGGACAATCCGCAAAGGTCGTATCGGGCACGATGCGCATCCCGCCGCCGGCCGTGATCGGCTCCAGCGTCTTCCAGATGAGCCGTACCTCGGCATCGGGAAACTTCGTGAAGACCTCGTATGGCCCCGTCATATCGAGCTGGGTGATGTCCGGAAAGAGCAGGAGGCCAATGCGGAAGGGCATGATCTGTCTCCTTGATCTCGTCGCTACTCAGGGCAACAATCCGCGCGGCCAGAGACAACCACGAACAAGCAGACTGGAGCAAGGCCCATGGCGAGCACAATGGCAACTACGGAAGACATCCTGCGGCGCGAGACCAGGGCCCTCGTCTTCGATCTTTATGGCACGGTCGTCGACATGCAGTCGGGCCTCACCGCGACCGTAACGCCGTTCCTGAAGAAGAAGGGCTGGGAGGGAAACCCCTCGAGCTTCGTCACCTGGTGGCGGCGCACGCACTTCGACGATAGCATGATCGATGCCCTCCTCGACCGCGGCCACACGCCTTATCGCCAGATCGGACATCGCGCCGTCTCGCAGGTCATGGACCGCTGCGGCATCGCGCATTCGCAGGACGACGTGACGTGGCTCGTCTCGCAGATCGAGCAGCTCAAACCCTTCCCCGACGTGATCAGAGCGCTCACCCAACTTCACAAGCGCTACAAGCTCATCATTCTCTCGAACGGCGATCGCGACATGCTGGAGAACGCACGCCCACACATCGGCTTCCCCTTCGACCGCTTCATCTCCGTGCAGGAAGCCGGCTACTTCAAGCCGCATTTCGCGACCTATGACGCCGCCGAGGAGATCATCAACGCGGAGTGGCCGACGATCGAGCGCTCGGGCATCATCTTCGTCGCCAATCACGCCTTCGACTGCATCGGTGCGAAGGCACACGGCTTCCGTACGGTCTTCGTCGACCGCCGCAAGCGGCCCTTTGGCCAGTCACCCCATCAGCCCGACCTCATCGTGGCCAACTTCGCCGAGCTTGCCGCGACGCTCGCGCCACAAGCCTGATCGCTCACGGAGCCACCTCCCCATGCCAACGTTACCGCCGGCCCTGCCCGGGATGCCACTTTCCGAAGTGGACACGCCGGCCCTGCTCATCGATCTCGATGCCTTCGAACGCAATCTGAAGCGCATGGCCGATGCGGTCTCGAAGGCCGGTGTGCGGTTGCGCCCGCACGCGAAGACGCACAAGTCGCCGATCATCGGCCAGATGCAGATCGCGCACGGCGCCGTCGGCCTGTGCTGTCAGAAAGTGTCGGAGGCGGCGGTGATGGTCGAAGGCGGCGTGCAGGATGTACTCGTCTCCAACGAGGTCATCGGCGCGCGAAAGCTCGACCGCCTCGCCGCGCTGTCGCGACAGGCGCGCGTCATCGGCGTCGTCGATAATCCGTTCGGCGTCTCCCAAATGGCTGCGGCGGCGCAGCGCCACGGAACGCGCCTCGATGTGCTCGTCGAGATCAACGTCGGCGCAAGTCGCTGCGGCGTCGATCCGGGCCAACCTGCTGTCGAACTCGCGCAACTCATCGCACGCGAAAAGCATCTGCGCTTTGCCGGCCTGCAGGCCTACCAGGGTCGCGCACAGCACTTCCGCTCGATCGAGGAGCGCCGCACGGCCATCGACGAGGCCATCGCGCGCAGCAAGCAGACTGTGCAGGCGCTGAAGGCCGCGGGGCTTTCGTGCGACATCGTCGGTGGTGCCGGCACCGGCACGTTCGAGCTCGAAGCCGCGAGCGGGGTCTACAATGAGCTGCAGGCCGGCTCCTACATCTTCATGGACGCCGACTATGCCCGTAACAAGCGCGCCGACGGCGGACCCTACGACACCTTCGAGCACGCACTCTTCGTCTATGCGACCGTGATGAGCATGACACAGGCGGACCGCGCGGTGATCGATGCGGGCCTCAAGACCTTCACGTTCGAGTCCGGTCCGCCCGAACCCGTCGGTTTTGCCGGCGCCATCTACGAGCGTCCTTCCGACGAGCACGGCAATCTCAATCTGGCGCAGAGCAACGCGCGGCCCGGTCTCGGCGACAAGGTGCGGCTCATTCCCGGCCATTGCGATCCGACGGTGAACCTGCACGACTGGTACGTCGGCATTCGTGGCATGGATGGTCCCACGCCCGTCGTCGAAAGTGTCTGGCCGGTCGCGGCGCGCGGCGCGGTGTTTTGAGTGGAGTGAAATGATGGCCGGCAAGGCCCCTAAGAAATCGGCAAAGGTGGCGAAGAAGCCGCCTGCAGCGAAGTCCGCCAAGCCGACAACAGCAGCGGCGCCAAAGCTCCTTTCGGGCGGCAACCCGCAGATCGCCAAGGGCTTCGGCGATGCCCCGATACAGGCCTATATCGCCGCCATGCCCGATTGGAAAAGCGATGTCGGGCGCCGCCTCGATACGCTCATCGTTCGCGCCGTTCCAGAGGTGCACAAGGCCGTCAAGTGGAACTCGCCCTTCTACGGCATGGACGACAAGCACTGGTTCCTGAGCTTTCACTGCTTCGCGAAGTACATTAAAATCGCGTTCCTCCGCGGCGCGGAGCTGAAACCCGTCCCGCCCGTGACGTCGACGCAAAAAGAGGTGCGCTATTTCCACATTCATGAGGGTGACAAACTCGACGAGGCTCAATTCACTTCGTGGGTGACGCAGGCGAGCAAACTTCCGGGCCTGAAGATGTGAGCGTGGTTATGAAGAGTGAAAAAGAAATCTCGGCCTCCGATCTCATCGATGCCCGTATCAAGGAACTCGCCGATTGGCGCGGCAAGGCGCTTGCGCACGTGCGGAAGCTCATCAAGCAGGCTGACCCGCAAGTGATCGAGACGTGGAAGTGGCGCGGCGTTCCCGTGTGGGAGCACGACGGCATCATCTGCACGGGAGAGACGTACAAGACCGCCGTGAAGCTCACCTTCGCGAATGGCGCTTCACTCGATGACCCTTCGAGGCTCTTCAACGCCAGTCTCGAGGGAAACGCGCGACGGGCGATCGACATTCACGAGGGTGACAAACTCAATGAGAGTGCCTTCAAGACGCTCATCCGCGCGGCGGTAGCCCTGAACACGGCGAAGAAATTGAAGCGCAAGTAGGGCGGGTGCTGTGCGCGCCGCGTGTGCTCAAGTCCATAAAAGACGGGGGCTCCGGGGGTGTCCCCCCGGGCGGGTCATAGGGCGGCAGCCCTGTTCGCGCCGCAGGCGCGACGTCGTTTCCGCGTGCACAACGACCGCGTCCCGGCTACACCGCGCACCGGAAACCACGCACACAGGCAAGTCCCATGCAACGCGTCCGCATCACGATGGACGACACCGGCGCCGCGCGCTCCATCGCGGGCCTCATCGAGGAGTCGGTCATCCGTCCGCCTCTGGCGGTCACCCTCTTCGAGGCGCCTGGCGATGGGTGGGTCATCGATGCTTACTACGAGGACGCGATCGGCGTCGCGGAGGTCGCGGACCTCATTGATGGCGGGCCTGCTGTCCGCAGCGCTAATATCACGATTGAAGCCGTCCCCGACGAGAACTGGGTCGCGGTCAGCCAGGCGGGCCTGCCGCCGGTCGTGGCCGGGCGCTTTCTCGTCCACGGCAGTCATGACCGCGCGATCGGACGGTTGAAGCGCGATGCCATTGAGATCGACGCCGGCGAGGCTTTCGGGACGGCCCATCACGCGACCACACTCGGCTGTCTCACCGCGATCGACCGGCTAACGCGGGCGCGCGCCTTCACGCGTGTCCTGGATCTCGGGTGCGGCTCGGGCGTACTGGCCATTGCGGCCGCGCGCGTGCTCCCGAAAGCCGCGATCATCGCGAGCGACTTCGATCCGGAAGCCGTCCGTGTTGCGGGCGAGAACGTGCGCAAGAATGCGCTCGCCGGCCGGATAGCACTCGTCGCGGCACTCGGCCTGGATCATCCGGCGCTGCGACGCCGGGCTCCCTACGACCTCGTGATCGCCAACATCCTCGCGGAACCGCTGATTGCTCTCGCGCAGCGCCTAGCGGGTGTGATCCCGCCGCGGGGCGTCGTCGTGCTTTCGGGCATCCTCCAGTCGCAGGCGGCGGCCGTGCTCGCGGCCTATGGTGCCGCCGGCTTCGCCCGTCAGCGGGTCGACTGGCTGAATGGTTGGGTCACGCTGACGCTCCGGCGCCGGGCGGAGCACCCCGGTCGCGCCTGACGGGTTGCGGCCGGGGTTGCGCCAGGGTGCGACGCTTGATAAGAGGGGCCTCCCAGCGCCGGGCCCGGCCCCGCGCTTGTTGGGGGATCGTCTAATGGTAGGACTGCAGACTCTGACTCTGCCTGTCTAGGTTCGAATCCTAGTCCCCCAGCCATTCTCTTGTGCCGCAGAAGACAGCTTTATTTCAACACCTTGCCATCGGCTTGGTGTAGCTCACCGCGTCGGGTCAGGATCGCGAGGCGGGGGTTTGCCCGGTGGCGGCAGGTCGGGAACCGGAATGGGTGGTGGCGGCGGAGGATTATCTTCCGGGCGAGAGGGATCGATAGAGGGCGGCAGCGGTGGCGGCGGGTTTGGCCTCGGCACGGGGTCGCCCCCATCGGCCTCCAGACGAACGACATTCCAAGCTGAGAGAGCGGCCACGCGGCCCTCTCCCCTCAGCACGCGAACGGCGCAGCCCTCAGCCTGAAACCAAGCCTGAATTCGCTGCGGAACGCTCTGAGCGAGCCTTCGTTCATCGAGTTCGACAGCAATAGGCCCCGGCACATCGGGGCTCTGGGCCACGAAGATACCGGACGGTTCTCGATGCACCGTCACACGAACAATAGATGGCAGACATGCTTGCAACATGCCTACTTAAGCGAACAGGAATAAGAAGGTTCCGCTCGCCCGAGAAAATCGTGTTGTTTCCGTCCGCGCACAAAACAGGAATCCCCGGCCTCGCACGAGACCGGGGATCATCAAGTCAAGCTCGACGACGTTCTCAGTAGTCGCAGTAAAAGATTGGCCCGACGCGCACGCAGGCATTGGGACGTCTGCCTCTTCCATCCCACTCGCGGCAACGACGACGCTCGCCCCAGCGATTGTGCCGATGCCAGCCGAATCGGTCGCGTCGGCAATCGCGATGATCGCCATGAACCTGAATGATGTCGGTCTGCAAACCACCCGGTATCGGGCTCATGTTGGCCGGCGCCGCAACCGCCAACGTAGTGGCCGATGCGAGCAAGCCCGCAATAGCGAGTGACTTTAGAACAATCCCCATAGTTTCTCCTCCTGAATTCATTCAGCCCCCTGTGAACGCAAAAGCCGGATTATCGGTTCCGGAATGATGCGATCACTGGAGATGGCTAGCAGGCGGCACGTGAACGAAAGCAAAATGAGCTCGTGACAATCGAGAGGCTCGAGATTGCTGCGCCGCGATGCTCTCCCCTTGACACGGCCCCCAGAGGCTACAAGATGTAGAGGTGACGGCAGTTGTTGCGGAGCTGAGAGCCTGTCGGCAGATGTGCCGGGTCTCCCTTCGGAATGCTCGCGGACAACGAAGATCGTCGCAGTGTACCAATAGCGCGTGGAGGTCGAATGGAACCACCGCAGACGGACACAGGCCGGAGCCGAAGGGCGAAGGCACGGTTTTGGTAGCGCAAACTGATCAGACCAAACCGGACTCAAATACAAAATCTGACGATATCGAACGAGCGTACCTGCTCGTACATCAGCCCGGCGTCGCTGGGCAAGAATCGGAAGTGATGAAGGGCCCCGCTTCACGCATGGCGTGACGGGGCTTTCACTTTTTCGCTGTTCGAGTGCGCATCAACATCCTTGCGGCGTCTGGAACTGCACCAGCCCCCAGCCGAAAACAGGGTCGCGACCCGGCGCGCCGAGATCCTTCACTTGTGCGCGCAAGCGATCGGAAGCGTCGGCAGCACTGCCATTCTCACCAAGGCTCATGGCAACCGCCGCCGTGACGAACGGCGCGGCGAAGGACGTGCCGTCGACTTGTCTGTGGCTCGCGCGCGGCGCGGCAACGACAATGCCGACACCCGGGGCCGCAAATGAAATATGCGTGCCGCGGCTCGAGAGACGCGACGGCCGCAGGCGTACATCCACTGCCGAAACAGCGAGTACGCCATCGTAGCGCGCCGGATAACCCGAGGCGCCTCCATCCGGTCGGCCAGCCGCAGCAACGACGCTCACGCCCTGGGCCGTCACGCGCGCAATAGCCTCGGCCATGACTGGATTGGCCGGTCCGCTGAAGCTCAGATTGACGACGCGCGCACCATTATTCATGAGCCAATCGAGCGCCGCGACGAGATCGAAGACGTCGGCAGAGTCGCCACTACCTTCGCGGTGGAAGGCATCGACCGCAAGCACGCGCGCACGGGGAAGTACGCCGACGATAGTCGTGCCGGGTTGACCGACGAGAAGGCTCACGACACCCGTGCCGTGCTCCGCATCCGAGGGGCGTCGATCCTTCCGACGAACCGTCGTTGTCGTGAGTTGTGCACCAGCAAGGCTTGGGTGGCTCGTATCGACGCGCGTATCGATCACGCCGATGCGCGGCGCGATCGCACAGGAAATCAGCGCCGGTCGCCAGGCCGTGATCTCGAAGGTCTCGCAGCGCTCACGACAGGGCTCACCCATGGGGCGGTAGCGCGAGAGCGCGTAGCGGCGAAAAAGATCATTGCGGGCCGCGAGTGCGCCCGGTGCGAGCGATCGCAGGAGTTGCAGTGCCGAAGCGGCAGAGCGACCGGGCGGGCCTTCGACGCGCGAGATCTGTCCGCGCATCAGACTTGACGGCGCCTCCCGGGCAACGCGAAAGCCGCGCGCCCGCAAGCGCGCCCGCGCAGCATCATCCAGCCCTGCAATCACGAACTCCGGGCGGGCTCTGGGGCGATCGTCGTCATCGTCATCGTCGTCGTCGGCATCATCATCATCGTCGTCGTCGTCGTCGTCGTCGTCAGCATGGGCGACGCCGTTTGGCAGCAGACTCGGCGCTATCACGGGCAGCCCGAGCGAAAGGATCAGGGCCAAAAGCACCATCTTGAACCAAGTGAGATCGCGCACGCTTTGCTCCTTCATCGTGCCCGAGGTTTACCTTGACGGTTGCCCGAGGCGCCGCCACGAGACTGAAACTCGAATTTTGTCGGGAATGTAACGCCGCGACCAGCGTTCTATTCCCGAGGCAGCGATCGCGGGACCGGATGAACGCCACGGATACCGATATTCGTCATGAGATCGTGGCGCTGCTGCCGCGCCTGCGGCGTTTCGCCCTGGCGCTCGCGGGTTCGCGCGATCTCGCCGACGACGTGCTGCAGACGGCCTGCGAGAAAGCGCTCGGCCGTCTCGAGCAGTTCACGCCCGGCACGCGGCTCGACAGTTGGATGTTCCAGATCGTGCGCACAACCTTCATCGACCACACCCGGCGCCAGCAGCGGCGCCAGCACGCCGATCTGACGCCCGACCTCGCCGAGAGCCTCCCGAGCGATGCGCGCATTCACGAGCAGACGGCGGCGCGAGCGGACCTCGCCATCGTGCGCGCCGAGATCGCGCAGCTCCCCCACGAGCAGCGCGAGGTCCTGGCGCTCATCACAATCGAGGGCCTCTCCTACCAGGACGCCGCCAACATGCTCGGCGTGCCGATCGGTACGATCATGAGCCGCCTTTCGCGGGCACGCAAAAAGCTCGCCCGCGCGCTCGATGCGCCATCAGCCGGGCCGGGACACGCAGAAGGAATGCCGCAATGACCCGTCTCACGGACGAAACGCTCATGGCCTATGCCGACGGTGCGCTACCAGAAGCCGAGGCCGCACAGGTTGCTTCCGCACTCGAACATGATGCTGAGGCACGGGCGATCGTCGCCGAGTTCCGGCGCACGGCTGAACTCTCACGTGTAGCTTTCACTGACGTCATGACAGAGCCCGTGCCGGAACAGCTCGTGCGGACGGTCCTCGGAGCCGAGACGCGCGGTGTGAATGTTGTAGACTTCGCACAGGCCAGGAAGCCGCGACCTTCGCCATGGCGCACCGCGCTGCCGCTGGCAGCAAGCGTCCTGCTCGTGCTTGGGGTAGCGGCGACGCAATTCCTCCAACAGCTTCCGACTGAGCACGCCATCGCGCTCGGACCGGTCCCCAAGGCGAGCCCGCTCGCCGAAGTGCTCGAGACGAAGCCTAGCGGAACGCCAGTAACCCTCGCCCGCCGCGCCACCGAGGGCGCAGATCACCTGATGATCGTTGCGACCTTCCGTGATCGCAAGGCGCGCATCTGCCGCGAGGTCGAAGCGCTCGATCAGGCCATGCAGCCGCAGCTTGCCGGCGTCGCCTGTCGCGATCCTGCGAATGGTGATTGGATGGTCGAAGGTACGGCTCGGATCGCGGCCTCGGCGGCACCGAGCAAACCCGGCTACGTCCCCTCGGGCAGCGATGAGAAGGACGTACTCGACGGTCTGCTTGCCCTCCTTGGGGCGACCCAGACGCTCTCAGCTGATGAGGAGCAGAACCTCATGCGCCAGGGCTGGCGCTAAGCGCTCAAAATTTCTTCGAGAGGCGGGAATAGGCCCAAAGACCGGGCGTTCCCTGATGGTGCAACGCCATCAGAGCGGAACCCGAACGCGATGTCCCTCACCGTCCTCATTGCCCCGAGCGGGTTGAAAGAATGCCTCTCCGCACGCGAGGCGGCCGAAGCCATGGCCACGGGCGTGCGTTGCGCATGGCCGACGGCCCGCATCCTCAAGACGCCGATTGTCGACGGCGGCGAGGGCTTCACGGCCGCCCTCGTTCAGGCGACGCACGGGAGCCTCGAAAGCGTGACGGTGACCGGCCCGACGGGTGCACCCACTACCGCACATATCGGCTTTCTCGGGCGTGAGCCCGTGCGCACGGCCGTGATCGAGATCGCTGCGGCCGCCGGCCTCGGCCTGGTTCCAGAAGGCCAGCGCGACCCAGCGCTGACCACAAGCTTCGGTGTTGGCGGACTGGTGCGCGCGGCACTCGACCGCGGCGCCGAGCGGATCATCGTCGGTTGCGGCGACAGCGGCGTGAACGATGGTGGCGCCGGCATGGCGCAGGCTCTGGGCGCACGCCTTCTCGATCGCCACGGCCGTGAGATCGGCCGCGGATGTGCGGCACTGGCCGAGATTGCCTGCATCGATCTCAGCGGCCTCGATCCGCGCCTCGCTCGCGTTCGGATCGACGCCGCTGTGAACCCGCACAATGCTCTGCTCGGCGCACGAGGCGTCACGGGGATCTATGGTCCGCAGAAGGGCGCGCGCCCCGAGCAGATTGCCGGCCTGGAGTGGGCGCTCACGAACTATGCGGTGCACCTCGAGGCGGCAACCGGCGTCGATGTCGCCGGCCTGGAGGGGGCAGGCGCTTCGGGCGGCATCGGCGCCGGGCTGGCAGCCATCTGCGGCGCCACGCTCCATCCGCGATACGATCTCGTCATGCGCTACACAAGCTTCGATCGGCTGCTCGCCGAGGCCGATCTCGTGCTCACCGCCGAAGGCAGCCTCGACGGCCAGACTCCCTACGGCAAGATCCCCGCCGAGGTCGGCCGTCGCGCCGAGGCGTTCGGCATTCCGGTCATTGCGCTGGCCGGCTGCATCGGTCGCGATGCGCACGCGAACCTCGCGCACGGCATCGCGGCCTACCACAGCATTCTGATGCGCCCATGCACGCTCGCCGAGGCCACGCGTGAAGCCGAAACTTTGCTTGCGGAAGCAGCAGAGCACGCCGCACGTACAGTCGGCGTCGGCCTCATGGTCGCCAAACGGGTGGCAGAACGCGCGGACGAGCAGCTTCGCTGCTGCGCCTAGCGTGCAGCAGCGGAAGCTACTTCATCCCGAGTATCTGCTTTGTCTCTGCCGGACTCGCGATCTCGCGCCCCAGTTGCCGGGCAATGCTCACGATCTCGCGGACGACGGCGGCATTCGTCGGGTAGCCAAGCTCCTTGTAGGCATAGTCGCCGATGCCAATGGAGATGTGCCCCCCTGCCCCAATGATCGACCCTGCGATCCGGAAAAGATTTCCGCCGAAGCCGGCAGCACTCCATTCGACGCCTGACTTTGGCAGGAAATCGAGGTGCGCCCGCAGCCCCTCGGGCGTCGCTGGATGCCCGCCGATGTACTCGTTATCCGTCATGATGAAGAGCAAGTACGCCGGCTTGTCGACCAATCCTGCATCGAGAAGCGTTTGGGCAAATCGCGTGAAGCCGATGTTCCAGCACACGAGGCTCGGCTTTAATCCAGCCGCCCGAAACTCCCGCGCAAAATGGTGCAGTGTCCCCGTCGAGTTCTTGTAGATGAGATTGTTGCTCGTGAAGCGCTTGGCGACGGGATCGAAGCGATCGACATTGACGGAGCCCGTATCCATGGGCGCGAAGTGAGGCGCCCCTTCGGGGTCCTTCGCCATGCGAAGAATATGCTCGATGCGCGTCTCGGCCGAGGCATCGAGCGTGACGAAGCCAAGCGTCGGATGGACGAGAATGTCGGACGCGCGTCGGATCTGACGCACGGTCTGAGCATAGACTTCGTGATCGTGCTCCGGCGCTCCGTCGGGCTTGCGAGCGTGGAAGTGGACGATCGAGGCCCCTGCTTCCCGGACCGCGACAGCGTCCGCTGTGATCTCGTCGGGCGAATAGGGGACGTTTTCATTGCCGTCCTCGCGCATCATGTACTCGTTGATGCGCGCCTCGATAATTAGCTTCTGCATGGCGTTTCACGTCCCCGGCTCTCTTTTTCGTTGAGCTAAGAAAGGCCGGTAATCGCGCGCCTGTCCATGGATTTGATCGTGCGCATGACGCTGCCAGCCCGTCGTCTGTCGCATACTTCCGCCGACGCGCGCGCAATGCGCCTGCATGATCCCCGATAGTCAATCCGCCCCAATCTGATGCAGACTGACGAGTGCCGCTGAGCCGGCACCTGCCCGCGCAGATCTCGAAGACCGGCGTCGGGCCAACAGGTCGCTGCCAACGATGCAGCGACCATAGACCTATTGGAGGACGCTCATGGAACTCGGCTATTTCACAATGCCGTCGCATCCCCCGGAGAGGCCGCTCAAGGACGGCCACGAGTGGGAGCTGAAAGTGATCCGCTGGCTCGACGAGCTCGGCTTCAAGGAAGCCTGGATCGGCGAGCACCACACGGCTCCCTGGGAGCCGCATCCTTCGCCCGACCTCGTGGTCGCGCAGGCGCTCATGCAGACGAAGAACATCCGTCTCGGCCCCGGCGGCTTCCTCCTGCCCTATCACCACCCTGCCGAGCTCGCGAACCGCGTCGCCATGCTCGATCACATCTCAGGCGGCCGGCTCAACTTCGGAGTCGCGGCCTCGGGCCTGCCGAGCGATTGGGAAATGTTCAACGTCGATGGCACGAGCGGCGTCAACCGAGAGATGACGCGGGAAGCCCTCGATATCATCCTCAAGATGTGGTCGACGAACGAGCCCTTCGAGCACGTCGGCAAGTACTGGACCGTGAAGAATCCCGAGCTGATGTACGGATTCCTGAAGCCGCACATCAAACCGCTGCAGAAGCCCTTCCCGCCGATCGGCGTTGCCGGCCTCTCCAAGGGATCGGATACGCTGAAGCTCGCCGGCGAGCGCGGCTACATTCCGATGAGCCTCAATCTCAATCCGGCGTATGTTTCGAGCCACTGGGAGTCGGTGGAGGCCGGTGCCGCGAAGACGGGCCGCAAACCCAACCGCCGCGAATGGCGCATGGTGCGCGAGGTGTTCGTTGCGGAGACGGATGCGGAAGCACAGCGCCTGTCTGTCGGGTTGCACATGGGCCGCATGATGCGCGAGTACTTCCTGCCGCTGCTCGCGAACTTCGAGTTCCTGCCCTTCCTCAAGCACGACCAGAGCGTACCGGACAGCGATGTGACGCCGGAATACTGCGCCAAGCACAACTGGATCATCGGCTCGCCAGCAACGGTGACGGAGAAGATACAGAAGATCCACGACGAGGTCGGCGGCTTCGGGCATCTCCTCGTCTTCGGGTTCGACTACATCGACCACCCCGAGGCCTGGCGTCGCTCGCTCGAGCTCCTTGCCAAGGAAGTGCTGCCGAAAGTGAAGCATCTCTCGGCGTGATCGTTCTCGCGAGACGCACGTAAACAAAACGCCCGCCGGAGAATCTCCGACGGGCGTTGTGCTGATATCAGGCCGTTGGGCGCCGGCCCTCGCGTCAGATCAGAACTTGTAGTTGATACCGCCGCGGACGATGTGAAGGTCCTCGACCGTGGCGCGAGCCGAACCAGGACCACTCAGGCTGAACGATTCATCGAGATCGACGTAGAGATACTCGCCCTTAAGGCTCCAGTTGCGATCGAGCTTGACCTCAAGACCACCACCGATGGTCCAACCGGTCACCGTATCGCTGCCAGATCCAAGATTGTCACTCGCACTCACGTCCGCCATTGCAAGGCCGCCTGCAATAAAGGGCATCCAGCCGTTCATATCCAGGCCTACGCGACCGCGTAGCGTCCAGAGCCAATCAATATCGGCTGATGACACGCCAAACGATCCGTTGATGTCAGCATACGAGAGGTCGGTCTCGATGCCCCATACGATATTGCCACGCTGGAAATTATAGCCGAGCGTGCCACCACCGATGAAACCGTCCAGTTCGGGGCTCGCATACACGCCCCCGCCATTGAACAGAAATGCATCCGCAGAGCCGTAACCAGCCTGTAGACCTGCGTAGAAACCCGTCCACAGATAGCGCGGTGCGCCATAGTCCGGCTCATCCTTATACGAAGGACGGCCGCCGAGATCAGCTGCCTGTACAGCCGGTGCCGCAACAACTACGGCAAGAGCAGCCGCCATGACGCTCTTCAGGAAAAAACCACCAGACATTCGCGTAACCCCCATTCTGACTTCCCAAGCCACCAGCGACAGAACGCGCCACCCCGTAACTTGGTTCGACCGACACTCGCCTGCCTGTCCGCAGGACGTGCGGACCAAGACGCGAGTGGATTGCCATCAAATAGTGATTGCGGTTGGTATACGTCAACTTAATGGCGGCGGATCTCGAAAGAGTTCATCTCGATCGTGATCAATACACAACCCGTGTTGCCCATAACAGCAATGTGATTGATTTTCATAAATAACTTGGGGCAACACGATCATTCAGTAAGCTGGATTATTACCCGAATCACGTTCAAGTGATTCGGGCGCGCGTAAGTCATCCACACGTATCCACAGGTTCTTCTTTCGACACGCATTCCACAGGAACTGCGCCTGTCCGAGCCCGACCGCGGTCCGCGCTGGGTCGCTCAGCCGGGCTGACTGAGTTCCGAGAGAATGCGCGCCCAGCTCCGTGCGCCCTTGCGGAAGGACGTGAGGTTGTATTTCTCATTCGGGGAATGGACGCGGTCGTCCTCCAGGCCGAAGCCGATCAGAAGGCTGTCCATGCCGAGGACGTCGCGGAATGACTGGACGATCGGAATAGACCCGCCGAGCGCGATGAGCGGCGCCGTGCGCCCCCATTCGTCGGCGAGCGCCCGGGCTGCCTTCTCGATGTAGGGCGCGTTCGTGTCGAAGGCGATCGCGGGACTGCCGGGACGCGTAACGAACTCCGCCGTGCAGTCGGCCGGCAGCCGGGCGTCGATGAAGGCCTTGATCCCGGCGAGCACTTTTTTCGGGCTCTGGCCCGGAACGAGCCTGCAGGTGATCTTCACCGAGGCCTTCGACGGGATCACTGTCTTCGTGCCAACACCCTGGTAGCCACCCGTGATGCCGTTGAACTCGAGCGTCGGACGCGACCAGACCTGCTCCATCACCGAGTAGCCCTTCTCACCCGCCGGCACCGAGAGACCGACGCCGCCGAGGAAAGCCTCTCCGTCGAAGCCAAGGGCCTGCCACTGCTTGAGCTGCTTGGCTGATGGTTTGATGATGTCGTCGTAGAAGCCGGGAGTCTGAACCTTCCCGTTCTTGTGCATGGCGCCGCAGATCTGCGTGAGGACGCGGATCGGATTGGCGGCAGCACCGCCGTAGAGACCCGAATGGAGGTCGATTTTTGCGGCCGTGATGACGAGTTCGCCGGCGGCCATACCGCGCAGCTGCGTCGTGATCGAAGGCGTATCCTTGTCCCATTGTCCGGTGTCGCAGACGAGCGCAAGGTCGCGCTTCACTTCCTTGCCATGCTTGGCAAGAAATCCTGGCAGCGAGGGCGAACCGCATTCCTCCTCGCCTTCGAGTAGGACAGTCACGGCAACCGGCAATTCACCGGCCGCGGACTTCCAAGCGCGCGCGGCCTCGAAGAAGGTCATGAGCTGACCTTTGTTGTCCTGTGCGCCGCGTGCGTAGATGACCTTGCCGTTGCCCTTCTCGGTTGCAATGCGCGGCTCGAAAGGCGGCGTCTTCCAAAGCTCGAGCGGATCGGGCGGCTGCACGTCGTAGTGGCCGTAGAAAAGCACGTGCGGCATTCCCGCAGGCACTTTCGCGCGATCATGTGCGACGACCATCGGGTGGCCGGTGGTCGGCACGACCTTGGCCGTAGCAAAACCAATGTCTGAGAGTTCCTTCGCGCACCAGTCGGCGGCTTTCTTGCAGTCCGCCGCATAAGCCGGATCGGTCGAGACGCTCGGAATGCGCAGGAAATCGAACAGGCGATCCAATGCCGCCTGCTGGCCGGCGTCGAGCGTCTTCAGTACATCGCGGAGCTTGTCGCCCATACCATCATGTCCTTGTTTTCACCGCACCCGTGACGGCGAGTCTATCGGTCCGCCGTCGCAAGGCGTCAAGCAGGATGGGCATCGCATCGCAACCGGACACTGAGGCACGACGTTGCACCCAACGAACCTTCGCCTTCCCCCCTGCGCGCCGGCCTGATAAGCCATGCGCATTCTTTCCGCTAGCAGCATACTTGGGATTCAGCCGATGAGCACCGCCGCCAGTGCCGCCCGCCGCCATGTCTATGTGTTCGGCCCCTCGCGGACCGATGGCAAAGCGGACATGAAGACCCTGCTCGGCGGCAAGGGTGCCAATCTCGCCGAGATGGCCGCACTCGGCCTCCCCGTTCCACCGGGCTGCACGATCACCACGGAGGTCTGCACGGCCTATCAGACCAACGGCGGCGAGATTCCCGAGAATGTGCAGGCCGACGTGCGTGCGGCCATCGACGCGATCGGCCGCGACGTCGGCGCAAGGTTCGGCGATCCGGAAGCGCCGTTGCTCGTTTCGGTGCGATCGGGCGCGCGCGCGTCCATGCCCGGCATGATGGACACGATCCTCAATCTCGGTCTCAACGACCGGACGGTCGAAGGGCTTGCCGCGCGCTCGAGCAATGCGCGCTTTGCCTACGACAGCTATCGCCGCTTCATCCAGATGTATGCCGATGTCGTGCTCGGCGTGGATCATGGTGTGTTCGAGGACATTCTTGAGAACCACAAGAACCTGAACGGCTTCACGCTCGACACAGACCTCGACGCCGAGAACTGGAAGAAGGTCATCGGCGAGTACAAGACGGCCATCGAGCGCGAGATCGACAAGCCCTTTCCGCAGGACACCAACGAGCAGCTCTGGGGCGCCGTCTCCGCCGTGTTCGGCTCCTGGCAGAATGCGCGCGCGATCACCTATCGACGCCTCAATGACATTCCCGACGACTGGGGCACGGCCGTCAACATCCAGGCCATGGTGTTCGGCAACATGGGGCCGACGTCTGCAACCGGCGTCGCATTCACGCGCAATCCCTCGACGGGCGCGAAGCAACTCTACGGCGAGTTCCTCGTCAATGCTCAAGGCGAGGATGTCGTCGCCGGCATTCGCACACCGCAGCCGCTCACCGAAGCGGCACGCAAGGAAGCCGGAGAGGATGCGCCATCGCTCGAGGCACTGATGCCCGAGACGTTCGCCGAGCTGACCCGCATCTTTGCCCTGCTCGAGCGCCACTACCGCGACATGCAGGACATCGAGTTCACCGTGCAGGAAGGCAAGCTCTGGATGCTCCAGACGCGCTCGGGCAAGCGCACGACCGCCGCAGCTTTCCGCATCGCCGTCGATCTCGCCGAGGAAGGCATTCTCTCGCGCGAGGAAGCGCTCATGCGTATCGAGCCGGGCGCCCTCGACCAGCTTCTCCATCCGACCATCGACCCCGATGCCGAGAAGCGCGTCATCGCGACGGGCCTTCCCGCCTCCCCCGGTGCGGCAGCCGGCGAGATCGTCTTCGATTCCGATGAGGCCGAGTCTCTGAAAGCCCAAGGCCGCAGTGTCATTCTCGTGCGCGTCGAAACGAGCCCCGAGGACATCCACGGCATGCACGCGGCGGCCGGCATCGTGACGGCGCGCGGTGGCATGACAAGCCATGCGGCCGTCGTGGCGCGCGGCATGGGGCGCCCGTGCGTGTGTGGTGCGAGCGCGCTCAGGATCGACATGGCGGCCGGCACCCTCACTGCCAACGGGCGCACATTCAAGAAGGGCGAGCTGATCACCATCGACGGGACGGCCGGCGAAATCATCGAGGGCTCCGTACCCATGCGCCAGCCGGAGCTCTCTGGCGACTTCGCGACCATCATGGGCTGGGCGGATGACGTGCGCCGCTTGGGCGTGCGCGCGAACGCCGATACGCCCCGCGATGCTGAGACCGCGCTCAGCTTCGGCGCCGAAGGCATCGGCCTCTGCCGCACCGAGCACATGTTCTTCGACGAGGACCGCATTCTTGCCATGCGCGAGATGATCTGCGCGACTGACGAAGCCGGCCGCCGCAAGGCGCTCGCCAAGATCCTGCCCATGCAGCGTGCCGATTTCGAGCAGCTCTTCGAGATCATGGGCGAGCGGCCGGTCACCATCCGTCTGCTCGATCCGCCGCTCCACGAGTTTCTACCGCACGAGGAGCGCGAGATCGCAGCGGTCGCGCAAGCACTCGGCATTTCGCCCGCGACGTTGAAGGCCCGCGTTGCGGAGTTGCACGAGTTCAATCCCATGCTGGGCTTCCGCGGCTGTCGCCTCGCCATCCGCTATCCCGAGATCACCGAGATGCAGGCGCGCGCCATCTTCGAAGCGGCCGTCGCGGTCGCGCGGCGAACCGGCAAGGGCGTCACGCCGGAAGTCATGATCCCGCTCATTGCCTATCGCACGGAGTACGACCTTCTCGCGCGCGTCATTCGCGAGGCGGCAAAAGCGGTCGAAGCTGAGAGCGGCACGAAACTCAGCTATCTCATTGGCACCATGATCGAGCTGCCGCGCGCGGCGCTGAAAGCGGCCGAGATCGCCGACGGCCCGGACGGCGCGGAGTTCTTCTCATTCGGTACGAACGATCTCACGCAGACGTGCATCGGACTTTCGCGCGACGACGCCGCGCCGATCCTCGCGAGCTATGCCGAGAAGGAAATCTTCGAGATCGACCCCTTCGTGTCGATCGACCGCGACGGCGTCGGCGAACTGGTCGCGATCGGCACGGAGCGCGGACGCAAGGCCAAATCCGATCTCAAGATCGGCATCTGCGGCGAGCATGGCGGCGACCCGCGGTCAGTGGCGTTCTGCCATGAGACGGGCCTCGACTATGTCTCGTGCTCGCCCTTCCGCGTGCCCGTGGCGCGGCTCGCGGCAGCGCAAGCGGCGATCGCATCCCGCGACGTCGGCAGCAACCGCGATTGAGAGCACGCCCGCACGTAGCGGGTTCAACCGGCCGTCGCGTCGTCCTCGTCCATTGAACGACGGCGCGGCCGTGGTCCCGGATTTGTCTGGAGCAGGGCCAGGACGATCAGCAGTGGCGGAAAGACGAAGCACCACGCGGCCCACGACGAGAGATCACGGTTCTTGTAGTTTGCGATGATGGCGCCGGCGATGGCCGCCACAAGCGCGCCAACACCCCAGGCGACGATCCACTTAACCGCTTCCATTTCACCTCTCGATCCGTCGCACCCGGATCCCGAAACACTATGGGCGGGACGCAAGCGCGACCCGCCCAGAGGTGGCACCCAAATATGGGGAAATCAAGCGCGCTGAAGCGTGCCCGATACCGCGAGGCGGCGCGAGGCGAGACGGCGCTCGCTCATACCTTCCCGGCGAAATCGGAAGAGCTGCGCCGGGCGGCCCCCCGTCTGCTGGCGCATGGTACCGGTCGCTTCGATCACACCGGCGCCTTCCACGTAACGGCGGAAGTTCTGCTTGTGCAGGCTCGGGCCCAGGATCGCCTCCGCCGAACGCTGCAGATCGAGCAGCGTGAACACAGGCGGCACGAGGTCCATGGCGATCGGTCGGACGCGCAGGCGCGCCCTGAGGCGACCGAGCGCGGCGGCGAGGATCTGGAGATGATCCGGAACCATGCGTGAGGGCGCTAGTGCCTCTACGCTCATGCCTTCCGCGTAGGCGGCACTGCCCGTCTCGTTGAGATACGGCGGGAGCTTGTGCACGAGGCCGACGCGTTCGAGCGTGGCAGTCTCGTCCCAGGGCGTGCTGTCGAGACCGAACGCCGTTCGAATACGGCGAGACTGACGCTCCAGCGCCTGCTCTCCAGCAAGTGTCGACGACTGGAGACGGCTTAAGAGGTACTGGCCGACCCGCTCATGCCCAGCGAGGCCACCGCGCCTGCGACGATCCTCCCACGGCATGAAGTCCAGGGCGCGGCGCCATGTGCCGCGCGTCACCGTCGAGCGTTGCTGGGGCGGTATGAGCCCCAGGAAACCGATCGAGAGAGCGGAGCATGGATCTCCGATCCCACTGCCGACGCCATTGCGGCGTGCGGTGTGCACCTGCTCGAGTCTCCCCAGCTCGATACCGGTGTTTTCATGGAGCCAGTCCCTGACCCCGAGGTCGAGACATTTGTGGGCTCCAGGATCGAAGGCCACGCTCGGAAAGCGGGCCTCGTTTGTGGTACCTTCGTCGACAAGAACTACTGGCTCGTCCCCCTCGACACTTAACAGACAAGCTGCCAGTTCAACTGCAAATCCCCCGTACGATGGCCGGCGTTCGACCATCGGGGCAATCCGCTCGGACATGCATTCCCCCGTCGCTGTGCGTGCGGCCCCCCGACCCTCTGCTCAGCATCATGATCTTCCGACAGGAATTTGTCATTTTTCGTACAAGCAGTTTCTCAATGGCCACAATCGCTTCCGGCTGGACACGTCGCAATTCCGTCACGCCGTCAGCTAACGCATTAATGCTCAAAGACTTATCTCGCCTTCGCCCCTATCTCGCCGTTTTGTGTAGTCCGATCAATTGTGGCGGCCCCCAGAATTGTTTCACCGCTTAGCACTGAATTCCTATTCCGGCGGCGCTTCGCACAACGACAGCCGGCCCCCCAGCGAAATCACAAGGAATTATAAGCACCGTGCGTTTGCGAGACGCGAACGCCCGTTAGCGCGGCAGGCACAACCACGAATGGGAAGCTTCACTGCTATTCAGCAGTCCACGGCCGGAAACTAGTGTGTCCAGGGCTCGCGGCGGCCGAACTTGAAATTATCGGCGTACGATTTGCGAATGGGCTGGCGGGGCTTCGGCTCGCTCAGGCGGAAGGGAATGCCATTGCGCTCGGCGTAAGCGATCGCTTCTTCCTTGGTCTCGAACTCCAGGCGCACCTGTGCGCGCATGTCCGTCGAACTGGTCCATCCCATGAGCGGATCGACCTCGCGCGGCGCGTCACCCTCGAACTCCAGAACCCACGCCTTCGTGCGGGCCTGGCCCGATTGCATGGCCGTTTTTGCGGGACGGTAGATGCGAGCGATCATGGGCAAGCGGATCCGGAAAGGAGCTGAACGGCGATCGACTGAACAGGCGCACGACCGTTAGCACTCTTTAATCGTTCTGAAAATATGCCGCTGGATCTCAAGCGGGGCGCAACTCCCTCGCCACCAGCGCAGACCACAGCTCGACCCCATACGGGATCACCGCATCGTTGAAATCGAAGTGAGGCGAATGGAGGCCGGGATTTGCGCCGACCTTCTGCGCCCCGAGCCAGATATAGGCTCCGGGCACCTCCTGGAGCATGAAGGCGAAGTCCTCGGCGGCCATGCTCGGCTGGGCATCGCTGACCGTGAGGGATGGCGTGGATGCAGCAACCGTCGCGCGCACGATCTCCGCGGCATTGCGGTCGTTGATGGTCGCGGGGTAGCGGCGCTCGTAACGCGTCGTCGCCGTACACTCGTAGGCGGCGGCAACACTCGAAGCGACATGTACCATGCGCCTCTCGATGAGGTCGCCTATTGCGGCGTCGAACCAACGGGTAGTGCCTCGGATGATGGCGACCTCGGGAATGACATTCCAGACATCGCCCGTGTGGATCTGCGTCACCGAAACCACCGACGCTTCGACCGGCGAAACATTCCGGCTCGCAATCGTCTGTAGGGCGCCGACGATGTTGCTTGCCGCAACGACCGGATCGGCGCCTTCGTGCGGCATAGCGCCATGCGAACCGCGCCCGCACACTTCGATCTCGAAGGTTCCGAAAGCGGCCATCATGGCATCGTCGCGCGCGACGACCTCACCGACGGGAAGCGCCGGCCAGTTGTGAAGACCATAGATCCGGCTCATGGGGAAATCGCGGAACAGGCCGGCTTTGACCATCTCGCGTCCGCCGCCCTCGCTTTCCTCGGCGGGCTGGAAGACGAAATGCACCGTGCCGTCGAAATCGACGTTCTGGGCGCAGCGGCGCGCCGCCGCAAGCAGCACAGATACGTGGCCATCGTGGCCGCAGGCGTGCATCTTGCCGGGGCGCATCGACTTATGCGGGATGTCGCTCGCTTCCTCGATCGGGAGCGCATCCATATCCGCGCGAATCCCGATCGTGCGCCCTGACGAGCCACGCGAGAGCGTACCGACGACGCCCGTACCAGCGATGCCCGTCTTGACGCTCAAGCCCCATGCACTGAGCTGGCGGGCAATGAACGCCGCCGTCTCACGTTCCTCGAAGGCTAGCTCGGGCTTGCTGTGCAACTGATGCCGCCAGGCGATCACGTCTTCGAGATCATCGGTGCGCATGTCGATCCATCCTCGTGAGCGCAAAACGTGCGGCGACGGCCGGAAATGCTGTCATTTATGCATATTCTACAGTACGCGCTCTACTTGTTATGCCGTGATATGGCAGCCTGTCAGCGGCCACCGGGATCGAATGTCGCATTTCCTCAAGTTGCCATATCAACGAGGTTGACTGCGTCCATTCGGCAAGCGGGCGCTCCCGCCCGCCAAAATGTCGATGTCAACGACGAGCCTCGAGAACTACGGAACCAAGGCAATCCCGCAAGTGCAGTGTCTCCGAGCGCGACCGGCAGAAGTCGCGGACACCATCGTGCGCCCTCTCGGGCCACAGCGGCAATGCCTCGACGCTGATCAACTAGCGCCGCCCTCCGTTCACGACGCCTGCCGCTGAGCTGGAGCAATTTTGCGCGCGTACTTCAGGAGGCGCTTGTGGCTGCACTGAACCCTCTACTGACCAAGGTATTCCGCGGCCCGCTCGATCTCAACGGGCCGATTATCGGGCGCATCTTCTATGTGTTCGAGTACGTGAGATCATATGTCGAGGAGCGGCTAGAGGCCTTCGATGCGCGTTTCGGCACGGATACGTCGGCACCTACGTTCGAGCGGAACCAGCAGACAGACGTTCACTTCTACGTGCCGACGACCGCTTCGATCATCTACAGCATCCTCAGCATCCTTCCGCTGAAGTCGGAAAAGTTCACGTTCGTCGACATGGGATCGGGTAAAGGCCGCGCTCTGCTCGTGGCCTCGGAATTTCCCTTCCAGAAAATAGTCGGCGTAGAGCTCTCGGAGAACCTGCACCGGATCGCCGAAGACAACGTCAAGCTCTACAAGCCAGAATCTCAGCAGTGCGCGAGCTTCGATCTCAAGTGCATGGATGCTCTCCAGTACGCATACGGTGACGAGCCCGTCGTGCTGTATCTCTTCGATCCCTTTGGGCGCGAGATCCTTCAGGAGGTCGTTGCCAACCTGGAGAAATCGCTGAAGGCAAGGCCCCGCGAAGCTTATGTTGTCTACGTTTATCCGCAATACGACGATGTGCTGGAGAGTTCATCCGTCCTACGGAAAATAGCGGAAGGCGGACCCAAATGGCAGCCCTGGAGTCAGTATGTGATCTACGCAGCAACAACGGCCGCCGCTGAAAGACCATCACATGATGACGTGCGATCGGCCAGCGCGGTGCCGACCAGCAAGGCAGCGTAGCTCGCGCTTACGCCTCGATGAGCGCGTCGAAGGCCGGTGTGAGTATCTCCGAGAATCCGTGAGGCGTTCGTTGCACGATACGCGCTGCAATCCCGTGCGATCTGGCAAAGCCCACGGCAGCGTCCGATCCCATCACCATCATGGCCGTCGCCAGTGCATCGGCCCACATGCAGCTTTTGTGCAGGACGGTGACGGTGACGGTGCCATTCGCGAGCGGTCGGCCGCTCTCGGGATCGATCGTGTGCGCGTAGCGGCGTTCACCGTGCTCCACGAAGCGCCGATAGTCGCCTGACGTCGCAACCGAGAGGCCGTGCAGGGCGATGACAATATTCGACGCGGTCGCTTGCGTGCTGTTCCCGGCTGGAGGGTCTTCGAGCGCCACCCACCACGGCGTACCATCTGGCTTGACACCTTCGCCGCGTAGCTCGCCGCCGACCTCGACCAGGAAATCGCGAATGCCGAGCCGCCTGAGCGCACGCGCAACCTGATCGACGCCGAAACCCTTCGCGATCCCGCAGAGATCGATGTGGAGGCCGCCGGGCTGGCGCACGCGACGCTGGGCGTGGTCGATCTCGAGACGCCGCCAGCCCGCACTTGCGAGCATGCGTTCCGTATCTTGGGCCCCGGGCGGCGAGCATGGCGTAGTTGACGGGCCGAAGCCCCAAGCATCGGCCAAGGCCCCGAGCGTCGGATCGAAGGCGCCATTGCTGTCCCGCGAGACGGTCAACGCCGCCTTGAGCACAGCGAAGAAGTTCACGGGCAACGTGTGCCAACTGCCTGCTGGCGCCGAATTGAATTTCGAGAGGGCCGATGCCTCCATCCAAGGGCTCATTTCATCGACGACGTGATCGAGCGTATCCTGGATCGTCCGCCAGACCTGCGGCGCACACGAGTTGGAGGTCGCGCAGAGCTTCGCGGACCATGTGGTCCCCATAGACTCGCCGCTCATCTCCACGAGCGTGTCGCGACCGGGCATTGGCCAGAGGGCATGAGCAGTCGCGATCTCCGGCACGACCACGCGTCGCGGCAGAGCGGGCGTCGACAGCATCGGATCGACGCCGCTCATGTCGCAGGCCCAGCCGTCACTGCGGCAGAAACTCGAGCGTGGCGACGTAACCAACCCGGCGCTTTGCCTTGTCGACCGTGCTCGGCAGATCGCCCAGCGAAGCGTTCAGCCAGTACATACCGGGTGCCTCGACCTTGAAGCTCAGGACACCTTCTGCATCCGTCTTGAAGTCCATCTCGCCGAGCTTGTCGCGATAGCGAATGCCGCCCGGGATTACCTTGACCACCATGTCGGGTGCCGGTTTGCCATCAGCAACAAAGCGGAACTTCACCGTCTCACCCACCATGAGATCATTGGGATGCGTCATCGGCAGAAGCTCGAGGCCCTTTCCCGTAGGCTTGAGCGCCGTATCCGTCGGCTTGCCCGAGGTGACAAAAACCTCGATGCGATTGTGGCCTTCGGTCACCCTGAGGTCCTCTGCACCGGCGGGGATGTCCTTCGCCAGGGCCTCGGCCGTACCGCGCCAGCGCTTCGTCTCGCCGCCTGCCTTGTAGGACGCCGTCAGCATCTCGTTGATGGCCGCAATGCGATAGGTCCCCTTCTGCTTCAGATGGACATCGAACGTGGCGCGATAGCGGCCCATGCTGCCGTTCTGCGCTTCGACGGCCGAGCCATCCGGCGCCGTGACGACGAGATCGGCCGGCCGGCCGCCGCGGCGTCCTGGCGGGCCACCTTTGCCTTTGGGACCCTTTGCACCTGCAGCCGGACCGCCGTCCTCATCGGCACCGATGTTGGCGAGCCGCATGGGAAAGTGCTCGAAGTAGAAGAGATCGTTGGAGATGGCCGCGTCGACCGTCACCCAGGGGTCGTCCCCCGAGAGCACGGTCGCCGATGGCAGCATCCACGCCCGATGTGCCTCGGCAGCGACAGGCAGGCACGCGAGGAGCGCGACGACGGCAAGCTTGGCAGTTGTCTTCATGTTCATCCCTCTCGCTGGTGTCATGGCCAGTGTCTTGGGTTCAGAGTCATGGCTTGAGAGTCACGGAGATGGCGCCGAGTTCGTGCTCGCCCTTCGCCGTGAGGTTGATTGGCTCCTTGGGAGGCCATTGCATGGGAATGCGCAGCAGCTCGCGCCCACCGACCTCACGCGCGGCTTCGATGACGAGCTGGTATTGGCCCGGCGCCAAGTCGGCGAGCGGTTTGCTGGCGCCTGCGAAGGGCACATCGTGCTTGCCGGGCGCACGCGTGGGGCTGGTCAGTCCGTCAGCGGGCATGGTCAGCTCGCGACCCGTACGACGCCACCACTGGCGCAGGTCCTTGAGCCACTTGGTACCCTCGTTGTTGCGCAGATTGACGTCGTACCAGACGGCGAGATTTGCAGCGACGCTGTTGTCCGCGCGCTCGAGCCAGATGGCGACATAGGGGCGATGGTACTCGGCCACGCTCAGGCGCGGGATCTCGACATTGAGATTGATGTCGGCCGCGAGCGTCGGCGCCGCCATGGCGCCCGACAGTCCAACCGTGATCGCAATCCGCATGAGTTCCTCGTTCTAGTGGACAAAGATGATGAGCACGATGATCGGCACGGCAACGCCGAGACCGACCATTGGCCAGGTCGAAGGGCGCCCGACAGCGTGCAACTTCAGCAGCACGAAACCGGTCACGCAGAAGATGATGCAGGCGAGCGCGAACATATCGAGGAAGATGCTCCACGCGAGCCCGGTATTGCGGCCCTTATGGAGATCATTGAGATAGGCGATCCAGCCGCGATCCGTTCGTTCGTACGAGATGTCGCCGCTCGCGCGATCGATCGTGAGCCATGCGTCGCCACCGGGCCGCGCAAGCCCAACATACACTTCCGATGCGGACCACTCGGCGGGACGGCCGCCAACATCAATGCTGATGCGCCCCTTGATCCAGTCGGCGAGCGGCTGCGGCACAGGTGCCTTTCCGACCGAAGGATCAGCCTTGACGAGCGCCAGCATACCCGCGGGCAGCTTCGCTTCGAGCTGGGTAGTCGTCGGCGACGCGTCGATCTGTGATGCGTGGTTGAGCGTGATGCCCGTCACGGAGAACAGAAGCATGCCCACGAGTGAGATCGCGGCGCTTATCCAATGCCACTGCTGCATGTGGCGCAGCCAAAAAGAGCGGCTCGCCCATTTGTTCTTCGGGGGGCGGCCGGGGCGGCCGCGCTGCTTGGTCCTGTCTCCGACAGGAGACGCAGACGCGACTGGATCTGCTTTGCGATTGTCGTCGGCGTTGCCCGACAGTGTGCTCGTCATTGCCGGACAATCCCGGCCGATGCCGCGAGGCGACGCGCTGCTCCAAGCACACCGCGCCTTCTGCGATGCCGCGGCCGCGCTGCACGAGGCGCGGCATCTCCGGTCGCATCGACCTGACTATTGGATGGGGCCTGCTTTGCCGCCCGCGGGGCCTGCTCGAAGGCGAGCGCCGAGATCGCACACAGGCGCTCGTCGGAGTGATTGGCGAACATCGCACCGAGCTCTTCGCAGAAATCCGCAGGAGCAACGCTCACGGACTTGCGCAGCCAGAAGGTAGCGCGATCGATATCGCCGGCGGCTAGCAGATGCCGGGCCGTGTGGAAGGCGCCACGGAAACATCCGCCACGCGCGGCGCGCAGATACCAGCGCCGCGCCGACGCGAGATTGGGCTCGCCGACCCAGCCCTCTTCGCGGCAGCGGCCGAGCATGTTCATGGCCTTGGCGTTGCCCGCATGCGCCGAGCGCACGAGCATCCCCATCGCCTCCGCCGGTTCACCCGGCACGCCGTCCTCGCGAAGAATGAGACAGGCCAGATTGAACTGCGCCCAGGCGTGCTCCATTTCGGCGGCTGCGCGATAGCAGCGTGCCGCACTCGTCAGATTGACGGTCGTACCCCAACCGAGTTCGTGGCAACGGCCGAGCATGTTGGCGGCATCTCGACCACCGGCGCGCGCCGAAAGCTGGATCCACTTGAATGCCGCGTCGAGGTCGCGCGGCGTGCCATGACCATCGAGCAGCATCAGGCCCCAGGAAAGCTGCGCTGCGGGATCGCCAGAAATCGCCGCCTTGCACACCTCACCGGCCGCGAATGCGGGATCCTCGGCAAGTCTTGCCTCGCGGGACACCTTGCCTTGCCAGACGAAGATGGCCTTGTTGTTCATTGCAGTCCTTCGGGTCGGATTGAGATCGACCCCAGTAAATAGAGTTGCGGACATGGACAGAGCCCATGTCCGCGATCCCGTGCACTCGACGCCAATCAGAACTTCTTGCCGACGGTGAACAACAGCGTGCGCCCGGGGGCGACGACAGCGCGGTTGCCGAAGCTCGCGTCGTAGTTCAATTCATCCGTCAGGTTGTAGCCGTTGGCCGCGAACCGCCAACCGTCCTTCTCGTAGGAGATCATCGCATCGAACGAGAAGTTGGCCGGGATGATGGAGGTGTTACCCGAGTTGGCATAGTTCTCGTCGGTCCACCGGACACCGCCGCCGATCGTCGTCTTGCCCGGCCAGAGGTGCATGAGCTTCGAAATCTCGACCGTCGACCATACCGATACGGCGTGCTCGGGAACGAAGGAGACGCGATTGCCCTTGTTGGCATCCTTGGCAACCGGATTGTTTCCGGTCGTCGCCGCATTGCCGAGGATCTCGCTGTCCATGTAGGCATAGGCGGCCTGGATGGCCCAAGCGGATGTCAGCTGCCCGGTCAGGCCTAGCTCGACGCCCTGGACACGCTGCTCCTCACCCGTCGGAACCTGCGAGCCCGTTCCGTCGTCAACGGTCGCGTTGGTTTTGTCGACACGGAAGAGTGCCGCCGTCGCACCAAGTCGACCATCCAGGAGCGACCACTTTGCACCGATCTCCCAAAGCTTGTTTTCCTCGGGCTCCTGAGTTGCATTGCCGACGGACGCATTGTCGTTCGTGATGAACTGTCCGGCGAGCGACGAGAACGATTTCGCGTAGGAGACGTAATACGTCTGCTGCTTGGTCGGTTCCCAGATCACACTCGCCTTCGGGCTCCAGAAGTCCGTGTCAGCTGACGTGTCGATGGCCGTGCCACCGGTCCATGAGCCTGTCGTCGTATTCGTGGCCCTGTAGGTGGCCGAGTAGCTATCCCAGCGGATACCACCAAGAACCGAGAACTCCGGCGTCAGCCACACACGATCGCTCGCGAAGAAGGCGATGTTGTCGGCTTCCGCTTTCTTTCGCGCAAGCTGGTTGTGCGCCACATAGAAATCAGGCGGATTCTGGTAGAGCGGGTTCCCAATCGTCCCCGGCGTCTTCGCCGCATTGGTCACGCCGGGCTGCAGCGTGCTGAAGTTGCCGAGATTCGTACGCCGGTCATTTTGGTAGAAGACGTCAATGCCTGCAACGAACTCATGGCGTAGTTGACCAGTGTGAAACTTCGCAAGTGCCGTCGTGACATTCTGGATGCCCCAGGACTCCTGATCGAAGCCGGCCGGGCCACCGAACGCATAGGCGCCGTTGAACGTGCCATCCAGAATGCTGTTACCGCACGCCGAGCCTGTTGCGCAGCTCACCACTGTTTGCGCGAAGTACCGGCTGTACATCGCAAGGCGCGTGTCATTGTAGATCGTCAGTGCCTCATTCACGCGCTTCGTGTAACGCGCCGTCAACATGTCGACGTCGGAGTCGTCGAGGTCGGTCTCTTTGCCATAGAAATTCTTGCGCGACACGCCGAACTCGGTGACCGGCTTGCCAAGGCGCGAACCTGCTGCCGTGCCATCAGGATCGAAGATCGGCACGCCCATGTCCGGCTTGCGCTTGCCCGACTGGTGCAGGTAGTTGACGGTCAGCTTCTCGTCCGTGCCGAGGCCGAAGGCCAGCGAGGCAAGAACGCCCGAGCGATCGGAGTAGAGGTGATCGCGATCCACTAGATCCTGATCGTGGTACAGGCCGACGATGCGGGCCGCCGTCGTCGCGTTGATCTGCTTGTTGACGTCGATCGTCGTGCGCACCAGCGGTCCGGTACCGACGGAGACCTCAACACTAGTCTCGTCGCCCAGATGTGCAGTCTTCTGCTGGATGTTGATGGCGCCGCCGGTGGTGCCCATGCCGAACGTTTCAGAGGACGGCCCCTTGATGACTTGCACCTGCTCGTAGGCAAAGCTGTCGCGCACATAGACGCCGAAGTCGCGCAGGCCATCGATGTAGATGTCGCCCTTGGCCTGGAAGCCGCGAATGCGGAACTGGTCGCCATTCATGCCGCCGCCGCCTTCGCCAATCGCGACGGTCACACCGGGCACGCCGCGCAGGGCCTGCTCAAGGGTGGTGATATTCTCCTCGCGGATCTGCGTCTGCCCGATGACGCTGACGGTCTGAGGCTGGTCCTGGACCGTCCCAGGCAGACGGCCGATGCCGGTGCCCGCATCCAGCGAGTTCGAGGGACTAGCCGGCCGCTTGGGCGTTGCATCAGCGGGGTCCGCGAGCAGCACAGGCGCTGCCGGAGCGGGCGTCGCAGCTACGGGCGCCTGCTTGGCTTTGGCCTTTGCTTTTGCCTTCGGGGGCGCCTTCTTGGTCTCGACGGCGAGCGGCGGCAAAGTCGTTTGCGCGGCGGCTGTCGTCGCGAAGAGCATCGATGCAGCGATGCCGAGCGACAGCTGACCCAACGGTAGCCTGTCGACCACACGCGCGTGTATATCGGTGTCCGCGCCAGCGGACATCTCGTCGTTCCTATCCATTACAGTCCCCCCTCGCGCTACCTGCCGCGCGAATCCCTGAGCCCCTGATATCGCGACGTTGGGGGGCGGTGGCCTTCAGCCTGGCTGCCTGCGTCGCTGACATCGACAGAAGATTAAAGTTTACTCATGTAGTCAAGTAATGTGCTGGGTTTGCATTACCGGGCGTGGCATTGTGGCCACGCCGCCAGATCGCGTGCTGTTCAGCAATATTGCCCATTAAACGCCATTTTCTGGCCTTCTGGGCTCGTGCACGCGCGCCGTGTCGAACTGATATGCGCGTGTGTGATAGCTGGTCGGGCCGTTGCATGTGCGGTCAGCACAGACCGAGCCCGCCGCGACCACCATGAAGGCGACCGATGAGCTACGCGGATCGACATGGGCAATGCGGTCCTGCCAGTCCTTGGCTGCGCTGGCGAAACTCGTCGAGTGGCTGGGAACAGGCATTCCCTTCATCTGGGGTCTGCGAGACGAGCGCCTCGTAGCCGAGCTGCACCTCTTGCTCGATTGACGGTGGCCACATCGATGGCACGCCGGAGCAGTGCCAACTATAACGGTTACGAGGACAGGATCGGGGATCGACCGTGATCCCCGGATAGTCCAGACATTGAGATTATTGGTCGGGGCAGCGGGATTCGAACTCGCGACCCCCTGCTCCCAAAGCATAATACGGACTGAAATTGGTTAATGTTGTAACGCCTTACCTAGCCTCGATATTTCGTACGCTATGCGTGTAAATTGCTTTACTGGCTCACTATTGTTGAGCCGGAGGAGCCCATTTATCGGTGCTCTGAGTTGTTATTGTGCCCGGCTGCCAGTGTTGCTATGGTGTTGCTACGGATTCACGTAGCAGCGGGGGCGCTATGCACGTCAATGAGGATACCATCCGTGCGTTGGGCCTGCCGCCCAAGGGTGCAAAGACGCACTTCCTGAAAGGCGTGATTGAGGGCAAGCCGACGCCGCGCGGTTTCGGTATCCAGGCGACGGCGGCCGGAGCCAAGAGCTGGTGCTTGGTGTACCGCGATGCAGACGGAAAGCAGCGCCGCGAGACCATAGGGCGCTGGCCACTCTGGTCATGCGTGAAGGCCGCCCGGCAGGCACGGACGCTGCGGCAGGCCCTGGACCGTGGCGAGGCCATCGGCAAGGTCAAGGCCGAAGCCGAGAAGGCCGAGAAGGGTTCGACCGTCGCGGACGTGGTGGACGCCTTCATGAAGCATGAGGGACGCGACCTGCGAACGTCAGACGAGTACCGGCGGATCTTCGGCCGATACGTGAAGCCGGCCATTGGCGAGCTAGGCGTCTATGAGCTGAAGCGCAGCCACATCGCCACCATGCTCGATGGCATCCGTGAGGGCGGCCTCAATAGCCCTAGGCAGCGCGGAGGCGGCAAGGGAAAGCCTCGGGGGCCGGCGCCCGTCATGGCCAATCGGGTGCGCTCACGCCTCAGCTCGGCGCTGGCATGGTGGGCTGACGAACGAGACGACGATTTCACCAACCCGCTGATCATCCGGCGCCGACGCGGCACCAAGCGGAAGGAACAGGCCCGAGAGCGGTGGCTTACCGAACACGAGCTGTTCGTACTCTGGAGCGCCCTGAAGCGCCCCACGGAAGGCCAGCGCGGCACACACAACGAAGCCGGCGAACGGCTGCCGTGCATCTATCCGGCTTTCATCAAGACATTGCTCCTCACTGCCTGCCGGCGGAGCGAGGTGGCCGGGATGCATGAGCGCGAGCTGTCCATTGCGCAGCCGGGCAACAAGCATGGCGCTCCCAAGGGCCAATGGCTCTGGGAGATACCGGCCGAGCGCTACAAGACCAACGTGGCGCACGTGGTGCCATTGAGCCGCCAGACCGTGACAGAGTTGCAGGGGCTCGGAGTGAAGCCCGGCGGCAAGCGTTATGTGTTCTCGACCGATGGCGGCGAGACGGCCTTCTCGGGGTACAGCAAGGCGTTCGGCGTGCTCACGATGCGCATGGCGCAAATTTGCTGGAAGGCCGAGACGCCCGAGGTGCCGCACTGGACGTTACACGATCTGCGGCGCACGGCACGGACGATGCTCTCAAGCCTTAAGGTCGACAATGATACAGCCGAGCGGGTGCTAGGCCACAAGATCGGTGGCGTGGCTGGTGTATATGATCGCTTCGCGTATCTCGGGGAGAAGCGTGATGCTCTGCAAAAGCTCGCCGATGAGGTCGACCGCATTGTGGGATGGTGACTGTTCCATGGGGAGTTCTCGACCATGTCAATTGACCCGTTCGATGAGCGATTGAAGCGTCATGCCGAGGCCATCGGCTTTGTCTGCATCCACTGGACCTGGCTCGAGCAAATCGCCGACGCGGCGTTCGCGCATCTAATGAACCACGAGGTCAACAGCCTCGAAATGCACTGCATCTCTGTAAACGCCGATTTCAGAGACAAGCTCAAAATGCTCCGGGCCATCGCAAGTGTGCGCAAACCAAGCGATGATTGGTTCGACCGAATGGACACGCTGATTAACAAAATTGACAACGATCTCAGGCTTCGACGAAACCGTGTTGTGCACGACCATTGGTTCCCCGGCGACGCTCCAGATATTGCCACGCGTGTCCAGGGTCAGACGACTTTCAAGAAGGCACAATCACGGCAGCCCAAAACCATGACGACCCATGAAGAAGTCGAAATGTCCGTTGCGGAAGTGGCGGCCATAAGTGAGGAAATTACCCGCGCCACCTATGCCATGTTTGAACTGATGCATAAGGTGCAGGGCTTCACGGAGTCACTCGAAACGATGGAATAGCGTGAGCTCTTCACTTGGAAACGCGAGTTTTGAGCCATGCCTGGAATTCGCCGAGCATGTGAAATAATTCACTCAATTGCCAGATCTCTATCCGCACAGCTAAGCCCGGTCGCGACTTTTCCAATGGCACGTTATCGAGAATGAACATCAGCTGTCGCTGTATACGATCGGCGAGTTGAGCAGCCTTGGCCGGATTACTATCCAGAACGACGCGATCACGCGCATTAAACCAAGATATCAAGCTTCCCAAGGCATCTGCAAAATTTGTATCCAAGCCGTTTTCCTTTTCCAAATGCCCAAAAAGAGGACGCTTGACGTGCGCGTAGCTATAAATAATGCGGGGAGAGTAGCTGCACAGCAGATCGCAAAGAAGCTCCACATCCTTCTGCAGTTCCAAATCCTCAGCCTTCCAAAGCTGATGGGCCAAGCTGCTCTTTGATACCTTGACAAGCTCTACCGTTTCCAACGCCAACCGCTGCTGGGCAATGCGACTATCTATCAGCTCTTGTCGCTGGTAGCCCAATTCGTCTTTCTGGAGGAACACGGCAATTACTAGCCAAAGGAATGCAAGTGGCGCAAAGACGCCCGCTAGGAAGTCGCCTAACTCATTCTGCGATTTTACCTTCTCAAATGATTGGCTATAGCCGAGAACAGCCCCCAGCCAAATCGGCGTGAGAATGAGGCCTACTTTCAAGGCGAGGGGAACGTCCCGCCATAGCATACGCGCGCGGACGTAACGCCTTTTGCAGGATGCAGCCATTGAGGTCTCTTACAGTTTAAGGGAGAATTCCATACGGTTGGACGATGGCGCGTGCATCGCCGTAAAGCAGCATTTCCTTTGTGATCAGCTCTTGAGCCAGTGCGCAAATTGCCTGCCATACGTCATCTCGATTGATCTGGCGTCCCGCCCAAAGCAATGCCTCGGATGTGGCCTTCTCACTGAGTCGGGCCTCAATTCTAGCGGCCGCTTCGGTATCTTCCGCTGCGCCGAGACGAATACGTTCCCGTTGTTCGTCGCCGAGGCCGTTGGGACATCGCGCTCCGCGAGCTTTCAGCTCTGCGGCCATCCCGGCATAGGTGACTTTAAGATGGCGAAGATTGAAATGCTCGGCGTAGGTAGGGCGATCCATCAGTTCAGGCTTTGGTGGTCGCAGTATCAGCTTGCCTTGCGTGCCATTGATCGCGACATAGCCGAATTTGAGGCGGAGCATGAGCGCAATGGTGGCATGGCCAGCCTCATGACACGCGGCAAACCATGGATCATCGGATTTCATATGAGACCCCGCCCATCAGCAATCGCGCACCTCTATAGCATCCGGCCGGCTTCAATTTTTCCCGGGCAGTAATTGTCACCAACAATAGCGGCCCAAATTTTTCGGCCACCCGTATATCTGGGATTCAGATGGCTATTAGCGTAGCATGGCGGATCGGGATGCCGGGGGCACGTGCCGGGGGTCTTTCTGCATCGGCAACTTGCTACGGCGGCAAGCTCGCCCTTGGCGACGAATTCAGCACGCGAGGCAAAGCCAGCAACGTGGCGCTGCTACCAACTCAGGCGGCTGACCGTGCTGTGGTGCACGCCGAGAGATCGAGCGATCGCGCGGCACGTATCGCCCTTGGCCATGCGCTCGCGGGCCTCGGCCTGCTGGTGATCGGTGAGCTTGGGCTTACGACCCATATGCTTGCCAGCGGCCTTAGCAGCCTTCCAGCCGCCCTCAGCGCGAGCCAGGATGCGATTGCGCTCATCCTCGGCCAGGGCACTCAGGAAGGCCAGCAGGCCCCGGTTGATTGGTTGCGTGAGATCCAGGTAGCTCCGATCGAGCACCTTGATGAATGCCCCTCGGCGGTGCACACGATCGATGATCGCAATGCCATCGGTCATTGAGCGTGTGGCGCGATCCCATTCCGCCAGCACCAGCACGTCACCCGTGCCGAGCGCATCAATGGCGCGGTCGAGCTGCGGCCGGCCCTTGATAGATTTGCCGGATGCCTTCTCGCGGAAGATCAGATCGCACCCCTCGGCACGCAACGCGGCAATCTGCCGGTCAAGGTTCTGGTCACGCGTCGAGACGCGCGCATAGCCAATTCGTCGTGTCATTTGCGGTCCCCTCAATTAGCCAGGATTATGAGCCACTGGAAATGCAGTGATTCCGGGGGTTTCGGCAAGTGGCTAACAAGGCCAGGGATTAACGCCACGGCGAGGCTGTTATTGTGGGATTTGGGGCGCTTTTTGCCGTGAATGTCAAAGTCGAGTTTTGGTCAGTTTCATGCTGCCGAGGTGGCCTGAACTACGGGCTTAGGCGACGCCAACTATGCCAGGGGGGGTGCCACCTGCTATCTTGGCATACCCTCCGCCTGACAATAGTGGCACAAGAGCGCTGACTGGTAGGATATGCCAAATTAAGTCATTGATCTTATTAGGGTGTGCCAAGATATCAACTGGCACCCCCCCACCACCCTTTAAGCCACTTTGATCCGTACTCGGAACTTGGCATACCCTCCCGACAACGTATCCCGGCGGATATAACGCATTCACGATATAGGGGGATAACGGATCAGTTGGACGCCCGTCACCAATCATGGTCGTTCGCCGCGCGCTTCGGCTCTTGCTTATCGGCGTGCCACCCGGGCAGCGTGATCATCTGCACCGGCCCCTCATAAAAATACTTCACCCCGAGCTTCACGCGCGCGCGCGCCATCGTCCGCTGTGAGAAGCCATGGGCTTGAGCTGCGGCCTTGATCCTCTTGTTCGTCTGCGGCCCCGGCCCGAGATATTCCTGATAGAAGCGCACGACCTCTTGGACCACCTCATCATCAGGCCCCGGCTTGTTCGGCCGCTGCATCCGTAGTTCACGAATGCTGGTGCTGGCATGTCCGAGGTATTTGATGCGGGTGGATGGATCATCCACCATCGTGCCGTGTGGAATGACCTCGCCCGTCTCCATATCGACGACTTCAATTATGTACTGGAGCGGGCGTTGCTTCTCCGAAACATTATACTTTGTTTGCTCCAGCACGCGGACCTGTCGGGTCTCTAGCTCATCGTCGGTTGATGCGACCTGAAGCACGGAACGCGGGATATCGGTGTGGGCCACGGACCCGAGCACGCTGTTATTTGGGTTATCGTCATTCTTGTGGCCTTTGCCCCCGTGCCGATTGCCAACAATCGCGCAGCCATGCTTCTCCGCAATGTCGCTCAATGGATCGAGAACGCCACGGACCTCGCTTTCATTGTCGTGATTGATGCCGGCGGCAAAGCTGGTGATTGGATCAATGACGACAAGGATGGCACCGTCCAGGGCTATCAACTCATCGAGCAACTCTCGATGTTCGGGCAGGCTGAAGTTAATCGGCGTGCCATCGGCCCATGTTCTGTCGTAAACGCGCACCATGCTCAAATCCACGCCGGCAGCCTCTAGCCGCGCCTTGAGGATGAGCTTCTTATTGTCTTCGATATTGAACAGAATGACGCGGCCCTGTGGGGCTTGGTGTCTGCCGTCCGGCCACATCTTGCCGTTCGTCACGCGGGCAATGAAGTCAATGAGCATTGCGCTCTTGCCCGTGTCGCCCCGCCCGGCCAGCACGGAGTACATGCCAAGCGGGATGTAGTCGCGCCACAGCCATGTCACGCGGGCGCGCTGCACCTTTCTGATATCGCCATCGCCAATGCGTGCAAGAAGGGCTTCCTTCGCTTTTTGTCTGGCCTTCTCCAGCGCGGGTGCGAAAATTTCTTCGAGCGGTGGCTCCACCTTACTGCCGGGTTCGTTCTGTCCGCTCTTGTAAGCGTTCGCAGCCTTGGCGCCGAGACTGTCTTTCCCTTCGATGTCCCATGGCGGTCGGCACGCCGCGTTCCAACCCGACTCCTCAAGCACGTCGGGAATTCGCTCTTGCGACACCCCCATATCCTTCAGCTCCATGCAGAGCTGTAGAGTGTGAGCGTCGCCACCTTTCCCCTGGACCGCAACATATCTGGCGGCTTGCTCATCTGGCAGATCCTTAGCCTTTGCAATCCGCGCCTTGAGCATCCGCATTGCCCGGTCAATGTTGCGCGGTTCATCAAGTGTGACGTTGCTGGCCTTCAGTGGCGTTGCAGTCGGCGCCAGCTTCGCAGGTATCCACTCAGGGAGCTTTGCTATCTCCCGGTCATGCAACACCGTGTAAATTCCATCATCGGTGACACTCGGTGGTAGCAGTGCGTAGCTGCCAAGACCCCTAGTATCGATGTGCTCGCCAAGGCAACGCTTGCGGCCCGGTGCCCACTGTGACGGCGGAACGGTGCCCGCGTAATACCAGTGCTGTCCACCCCGCGGCGTCTGCACCACCAATGTTTCGGGGCAGTCGAAATCCCATCCCAGATCGCGCCACGCCGCCATTCCTTCCTCGCCATCGAGGTCGATCACGGCTTGGCCGATGCTCGCAGGCACGAATGCGATGTTGGCGTCCGGGTGCTCAGTCCACCACGCGTCGATCTGCTTCCGATCAGTGGTGGCAGCATGGAGGCCGTTCCGGGGAATAGGCTTCTTTGTATTCGGCCAGCACGGGAAGACGGGGGTGCCGCGAGCGGCGTAGGCCAGGGCTTCGGTGTGCAGCTTGTTCTTGACGGCGGACGCGGGACTTGTCATATAGAGGCACTCTCATTTGAGACGATTTTTGGTCTCGGTTGGGACGCATGTTTGGGAAGGTCTCGCGCCTCGGTCGTCATCAGCGGCCGGGGCGCCTTCGTTTCAACGGCAGGGATCAGAGGGCGACTGGCGCCTCCCGCGTTTCAGCCAGGCAGGCCCTAGCCCTGTGCGTCCTGGCAGCCGGGGACCGGCGCTTGGCCGCTGGCGCCCCTACTGAGGCAGCCGGACGGGCCTTCGTGCGGTGATCGGGCCTCTGACCGCCCCATAGGTCGATCCAGGCGAGCAGCGCGTCCCGGTCGTACCGGATCAACCCCTTCTTGCCACGGCCGATGCGGCGCCACGGGGGGCCGATCGCGCCCTTTCGCCAGCGCCCGAGGGCCGTCTCGATCGAATCCTCGGTACGGTCGCGGTCGTCGGGCCAGATCAGGCTGCCGGCCTCCAGCGGCGTTAGATCACAACGTGTACTTCCCACCATACTCAACGCCTGATTGTGGCCCTCGCCGCCCCTCAACGGCTAGTAACGTTTCCAACTACTTGGTGCAAAGTGGCAGCTCCTACGCTACTTGTCAAGGGCTCCGCAGATGACATCGAGTCAAGTACAAGCAGAACTACAATAACTGACAATAACGCCGAGGAAGATTTACACGCCATGCAGACCCGTTATTCTTCTGAACATTTACCTGCCATGCGGCCGCACTATTGTTCTGAGGATTTACACCTATCCATGGTGCAGCTCGGACAACTGCTCGGCTGCACGCGTCACAAGGCGTGTAAATTCACAAAGGCGGGGCGCTTCGGCGGATGGAGAATAGCGCCCGGTCATGGCGGGCGAGGCGGTACGCGCTTCGAGGTGCGGGCCTCAGAATTAATCCGGCGCGGATTTGCGACTGCCGATGACGTGCGGAGGGTGCTCGATCATGGCTAAGCGCCGCCAGAATAGCCGGACCGATAGCGCGGAATTCGATGTCGAATGCTGGGGCGATATCGATCTCGATGCGCTGTATGCGGAAATTGACGCCGACAATAGGCGCATTGCAGCGGCACCGCACTTTGCCGAGCTGCGCGCCGCCGTGGAGCGTGAATTCGACGATATGGACCCCGGCACGGTGAATACCGTTGTTGACCGCTGGCAAATCGCCATGCGGCTCACCGGCATGTCGCTCGCCTCGGCACTGTCGAGCATCGCTCGCGGCCACTCATCGCCCTACGGCCGGCGAGGTTCAGCACGCGCTCTTGCCCGCCGTGGCGAAGCAATCAACTGGCACATGAGGTGATCTATGGCTGGCCACAAAATTCTCGCGGATAGTTCGGCCCTTGAAGCCGCACTCGCATTGACCAGGAAGTGCGCGGCTGAATACGAAGCGGCGCAGCTCGCACTCAGTGAGCTGGACAATAAGCTCGCCGCTGCATCGATCGATGATCCTGCCACCTTCGACAAGCTCGCCAGTGAGCGCATCGTCGCCGAGAGAAATCTCGCGCGCCTCGGACTGGCCGCGCGTGAAAGTGAGAAGCGCGAAGCCGAGGCATTGTTGCAGCATCGCCGCGAGCAGCAGGCTCACAAAATTGCGAGGGCGCTTAAGGGCCTTGATCAAAGGAATGCAATCGGTGCCGAGCTGGAGGCAGCCGTTGCGCAGGTGGCCAAGCTTTACGCAAGCATGAGTGCCGCGACCACGAAAGCACGCGACTTGCTCGGCGATGGTCTGCTTGGGACCGATGCCGAGCGTATGGGCATGGCGCTAGGTGACGGCGAGCTTGAGCGCCTGCTTGCTCGGGAGATTTACAGGGCCAACCCAACGCTTCCGGGCGGCGAACGAACCATCCGACTAGATGGTGTGCCACGGCCCTACGGGCAGTCAGATGATATCCCGAGCCTGAGCGCAAACCTGAAAGCGGCCACCGAACTGGTGCGCGCTATTGTCCACAATGAGCGTGACTTCGCGGGTCGTGATCTCGGCAAGAAAGATGAGAAGCCCGCGAAGGCGACTTCATGGCTGCGACCGTGGCGCTCGAAAACTGATGCCAAGATTGACGAGGCGCGCGAGCAAGGCACCGCACCGATCAATGTCACGGCCGAGCGCGCCACTCACGAGCGCGAGCAGGCAGTCGCACGGGAAGATTTGCCTCGGCCAGGGGAGAGCGAGGGAGCCCATGCGCGCCGACTGGCCGCCGCTCCCATCACGCCACTGACGCCGGCCGAGCGCGAGGCGCTGAAGCCCAGCGGCCCGACACGCAGCGCCGCCGAGGTTCAGGCCGAGCTGAACGCGCGAGGGAAGTACAGCACGAAGATCGATGGCACCGGCCGCTTCAGTGGTGAGGATTGGTAGCCATGAAACCTCGCCTCGAATGCATCCCCGAGTGGGAGTGGCGTGCGTACTGCGATGCGACCGGATTAGTCAGCGTCAGCTGGCGCCAGCTCTGCGATCACCTTGTCTCTGTCGAGCGCATGTCCGCTGTGGCACGTGCCGCTTGGCTCGCCGATCAAGAGATTGAGCTTGCACGCATGGGCCTGGATGCCAGCTCGCGGCGTCGCATCGAACGTGCATTTGCGCGCGGTGCGCAGACAGCAGTTGGCAAAATCCTCGCCGAGCACGATGCGGGCAATAGCGCGTCGCTGGCGTTCTGGCTGAGCAAATCAATCGCGGCAGCGGAGTAGACGAACATGAATGTTGGAGAAGCAAAACACTTCACTGCACTGACGACGACCACTGCGCCGTTCGTGCTGAAGGGCGGCCGATACGCGATCATTTGCGATATCGGCGATATCGATACCGTCGCGCTTCAGGCGACCATGGATGGCACCAACTGGCTCGCTGTGCCGAGCCTTCAGGTGGCGCCCGTTGTGGCTGGCGAAGGTGGTGGCACGCTGCCAGTGAGCTTCACCGACGTTGATGGCTTCAAAACTGCTGACCTACCGCCCGGACAGTACAGGCTCGCGGTGAGCGGCGTGGACACATCACCGGCTGCCGTCGCGAGCGTGGTGCGCATTCAGTAATTGCCCTCACGAGGGCATGTTGGTCCCGCGATCTCCTTGGTGGGTGTCATCGCGGTCGAGCGCTGGCTGGTGCTTCGGTGTTCCCCCTCGCTTGGAGCACCAGCCAAGCAGCTCAGTGTGTAACTAGGAGTAGTGTAAATGCCTGATGAAATCGCCAATCCCCTCGCCGAAGCACCGCCTACGTTTGAGCCGCCGAGTGGCAATCATACTTTCAGCCAAGAGGTGCGTGATTTTGCGAACGCGCCTGTCGCCGCGATCATCAATGGAGCACCGGGGAGCCGGCCGCCATCCAATGCTGAAATAGTGGCGCGTCTCGCTCAGGCGAGGGACTTGATTCCGCCGGAGCGCTACTGGCAGGAGCGAGGCCCGCCACCGCTCTCTGCCGAGCAGAAAGCCGAAGCAGAAAGGCTGCGGGCCATTGGTGTAAATCCTGCGGCGAGCGCAGCTGATTACACCGTGGCTCTGCCGCCGGGGGTGCCAGCCGATACCGGCGATCGCATCAAGGGCTTCCTCGCTAGCCTCCAGTTCTCCGGCTCAGTCGGCAATCACATTGCTCAGCGGATCAGCCACAACCTGGAGCACTACGGCAAGTTGTCGGAGGCCGATCGCGCCACGTGGCAGGCGCAGCAGCAGAACATGATCACGCAATGGGCGATCAATCACGGATGGGATGATTTGCCCGCGAAGCAGGAAGCGGTCCGCAAGCTGTTGGCCAAGTCGGATCAGTCCGTCGCCGCCTTCGCCGTCAATGACTTCGACGTGTTCGTGCGCCTAGTAAATCTGGCCGAAGACTTGAAGCGGTGAGGCGACGTGAGCACGCTCGATGAGAAGCGGACACAGCTCCAGCGGCTCTATTGTGAGCTGGTGGATGCTGATGGCATTCATGCCGTGCATCGGCTCTTGAGCGAAGCCATCATTGCGCACAAGCGCGAGGCCAAGAAGCCAGCACCTAGACCGCGCGAGCATCGGAAGGCCGGCGTCCGCAATGCCGGCGCCTCAGAGATCATATGGCAGGGAACGACGCTTCCTCTCGGCGAAGCGATGAGGTGCTGCACGGCTAAGCAGCAATTGTTCGTGATGCACTATGTGCACGCGGGTCGGAGCAAGGGCGCAGCGGAGCGGGAAGTCGGCTACAGCCAAGGTGGTGTCAACAGCCAAGCTGCATCAATACGGGCTGCTATTGCGGAAGAACGACAGCGTGTGAGCCATGGCCAATAAGCACCGTGCAAATCTGCCCGAACGCCTACGCGACAGCGGGCCAACATTCCGCTTCGCTGGCGTGGACTGGCCTATGGGTCCGAAGCTCCAAGCGCTACCCACCGATCGTATGCGCGCGTTTGTCGTCGCGTGGTGTCATCTGGTCATTCAAAGCCAGGACGGATCACGGAAGGAAGCCGCGCGGCTGGCAGGATACCAGTGCCAAAACGATCACATGAAACGGCAGGCCTACGTGCTGCTGCAAGATGAGCGCGTGCTGGAGGCTATCCACGAGATGGACGTGCGCCGGCTCACCATGCTCGGCGGCAAGGCGTTGCGCGCCGTAGAATCGCAAATCGACAATCCCTATTCCAAGGGTCACATGAAGGCCGTCGAGATGGCCATGGATCGCGCTTTCCCGCTGGCGCAGATCCACAAGCACCAGCATGAGCTGTCAGAGGATAAGGCCGAGATCTTCCTCAAGCTGGTTGATCAGCGCATCCGCGAAGGCCGCAGCGACAAAGAGATCCGCGCGGAGCTGGAGCGTCAAGGCGATGCCGCCGCTGTGTCGGCTGCGGACTACTACATTGCGCGCGCACGCGCCACGGCGATCGATGTGCAGGCAGTTGAAGTGGCGCCGAAGAAAAAGCCGGCACCAAAGCAGATCGAGCAGGATGATAACCCAAATGACTGGTAGCAGCGTTGAATTCGAGGAAGGCCCCGACGCCAATGATGTGCGCCGGCACGCCAAGAAACTTTACACAGCGTCAGAGTACGATCGGCTGTACCGCAAGATCCTCTATTACGCACCGAACCCCGGACAATTGCGCTTCCACAACGCGCAAGCCAGCGAAGTGCAGTTGCTGGCCAACAATCAGGGCGGCAAGTCCGTGGGCGCTGCGGCGCAAATCACATGGGATCTGCTCGGTTGGTATCCGAGCTTCTATGAAGGCCGCCGCCACAAGGTGCCGAGTATCATCCGGCCAAACGAATGCGTCGCTTGGGTAGCGAGCACCACGTCAGAGATGACGCGCGACATTAATCAGGCGAAGCTGCTCGGCGATCTCACACAGCGCAATGGCCTCGGCACTGGCATGATCCCACTGGACCACATAGTGGGAAAGCCGCTCATGGCGCGCGGTATCTCGACGTTCGTCGATATGGTCTCGATCTCGCGCATGAACGGCAAGAACGCGTCGCTATCCTTCAAGACGTACCAGCAGGGCCGGCAGTCATTCCAGGGTGATGCAGTCGACTTCGTGTGGCTCGATGAGCAGCTACCCCGTGAGCATCAGGACATTTACGGCGAGGTGCTGGCACGCCTCAGCACAACCGCTGGCCGCATCTATGCGACCTTGACGCCAGTGTTGGGCCGCACCGATCAGCGCAAGCGTTTCGAGGAACCGCACCCCGATCGTGAAATTGTGCGCATGACAATCGACGACGCCACGCACATTCCCGCCGAGGAACGGGAGAAGATCAAGTCGCGATACCCGGAAGCCGAGCGCATGACGCGCCTCTATGGCGTGGACGCACAAGGCGAGGGCGCGGCGCTCAACTTCAATGAGGCCGACTGCTCGCACACCTTGCGCCTCGATCAAATCCCGCACCATTGGTGCTTCATCGCGGGCCTGGACTTCTCACACGCTGGCTTGAGCCAGAGCGCGCATCCGTTTGGCTATTGTCTCATTGCCTGGGATCGCGATGCTGACGTGGCCTATGTCGTGGATGCCTGGAAGATCCGAGGCGCGCTGCCAGCTAGTCATGCCGAGCGGATCAAGGCGAACACCGTACTGTGCCCCGTGGCCTGGCCTCACGATGGTACGCGACAGAGCCTTAGCGATGGCGTGACGATCGCCAATATGTATCGCAAGCTCGGCCTGCAAATGCGCTCGCAGCACGCGACGCACAAGGATGGCGGCTACTCATTCGAGGCCAGCTTGCTCGACATTCAGAACAGGCTGAGCAGTGGCCGGCTGAAGATCGCCAAGCATCTGCACGACTTGTGGAGCGAGATGCGCAATTTACACCGCGAGAACGGGCTTATCGTCAAAGTGGATGATGACGTGTTCTCAGCGCTGCGCGTGGCCATCATGGATCTGAGGTACGCGCGGCCACGATATGACGGCGCCTTTGGTGGCCAGGAACGGCGCTCCGGCATCGCGCGCGGCTCCGACTTCGATCCGTGGAGCGGTAGGTAATTTACACGTAGCCAATCGCAAGAGACTAAAGCAATGGGCTTAGGAGGAGACTCGGTGTTTCCAACTCGACTGTGGCGCTTGGTCTATCTCCATTCAATAGCTCAGGCCTGCAATGATCGCGAGGCGGAAGCGCCGTATTGAAAATCGACGATGAAATTAACACGGGGCCTTGAACGCCCGGAAAGTTTGCCGGAACCGGCGCCTGAATTGTAAGAACGTCTCCAGCTACCGCCAGCTTCAAAGTTGCGGTGCGATCCGCCTCGAACCGGATGACGCAATTATGCATCACGCTGAGGGCATACAATGTAATAGCCGGTTTGAGTTCAGCGAACCTGACCTTCTCGCCTTTCGTGAGCAATCCCAGACTTCTCAGCGTGTCGGACAGTTCTGAGTGCAATTGCTCATCGTCGAATGCTGGCCTTGCCGTGATATTCATCAGCGCATTCAGCAGGCGCATTTCAGCGCTTGTATGGTTGGGAGATACAGACAGCGTGTCGTCATCATTTCTGACGAACTTTCCAGCTAAGGCCCGCAGTAGCTTGTTCGGATCGCCGTGGCCCAAGTTTGCTTGATCGCGAAGGATGTTCGGCGGTGTTCGCCTGAATGACGCACTTAGAACTTCGGTAAAATTTGCGGGCAACCGCCGAGCATCAGGTGGCGGGCCACCGATGTGCGATGTGTGGAACCACGTCGTGAGAAACCAGTCTCTAACGTCCCTAGTCACGATGCCTTTATTGCGTTCTTCTTGATGAGCGACAAAGTCGCCAATCTCTCGAACGCACGCGCGGCCATCTGAGTGAGCCCGCGCATACAAGAAAAGTCTGGTCAGGTCGTCGACACGGATGTCGCCACCAAGAAAGCGCTGCACGCGTGCTCGATACGCTGGATCCGCCATAGATCCCTCCTTAGCCGTACCTCTTGCGCAGTCGCGAATCGCTATCTCGCAATGTTGCCTCTTATCCTCCGTGCGGAAAATCCCGCCAGTAATGCTAGTGGGCTAAAGTTGTTGAGACAGCCGACATTAGCCGACTGCTCGCAACTGCCACTCGGGCAAACCGATCACGACATACTTGCCATCGCGCCGAGCGGTGACACGATTGCCGGCCTCACGCCAACGCCGACTAGCCTCGCCGCGTGTGACACGCATGGCCCGAGCTAGCTCGCTCACCGTCATTGGCCGGCCAGCGGCCTCCAGCGTGGCAACGATATCGGAACGATTGCCGGCAATCGGAATAACATTTGCCGGCAACTGTCGACGACGTTTGCCGCCGTTGCCGGGCGGCGGGTTGTCGACAAATGTCATGTCAGAGACGGCAAGCGTCCGCAGGTTCTCATGGCCGAGGGCCAGCGACAGGAAGGCCGGCACGCTCAATTCGGCGAGCAGCACCGCAAGCCATGGCAGCAGGACGATGAGAGCACGCTCAACGTCGGCGGACCTTCGATCGCCGAACCACGGCAGCATGACGATGGCCTCGGCAGCAGCCTTATAGCCCGCGTTGGCTGTCTGCGCCGTGCCGAGCTTGGCGAGATCCGCATTGTGGCCCTTCACGGCAGCTTCGTACACTTCGCGTGTAGCCGTGGCGCCTTTGCAGTCTTTGCCGACGCCACCCTTGCACGCCTTAGCTACTTCCTTCAGTGCCGCATCGAGCATGGCCTGAGCTTTCTCGCGCAATTTGCTGATGCGATCGCGCTCGGCGTTGCGCCCCTCGATCCGTTCGGACTTCGCGCTGATGCTCTCAGCATTCCGGGCGCCAGACATGATGCCGATGTAGAGGATGGCCCCGGCAGCCAGGATCACCATACTGAGCGTGAGTGGGTATCGGCCGGCCTTGAACGTGGGCACGATCTGATGCCCAGCGCCGGTCGCAATGAGTAGCGCCAAGGCGGTGAGGACATGGCCGACAGTAAGCGGCGCACCTTCGATGATATCCTGGAATAGCACGTAGCAGGTGCCGGCCAGAATGACGCCAGCGAACGCGAGCGCTCGCCAACTACGGATAGTGGTGTGTGTCTGGATGGCCGGAATGCACGAGTGGTTGAAGCGCGCGTGCGGGCGCACTACTGCTGAAGCAGCCATTGTCTATCCCCTTCAAAGATAGGCGGTGGTCAGCCTTGGGGGGACGGCGCCAACCATCCTCTCAAGGCGCCTGCATCGCAGGCCCGGAAAGCGTTGCCTGATTCGCTTGAGCTAAGCGTGTAAATCCGGGGGGCGCAAAAAATGAGAAGGGGGCCGCCGCCACCGCAGCAAGCCCCCAGCGCCTATGACATCTGCCGGATGATTTCCAGCACTGCCAGTAGCAGTTGCGCCATCACCAGCAAGGTGAGAAGCGCGGAACGAAGCTTGATCATCGTTAGTGCCCCTATCGCGAATGCTTGAGGGGGTAAGACAACTCGCGATATGGGCCTGCTCTCTCTGCGCTGATTCGGCCTGGGTTGTAAATACGCGCGGCGCGAAATGCTGCTAATGTGTTGCTACGGAACTTTCCGTGAATGTTTGAAACAGTCGCTAAGTCTTTGATTATTATTGGTCGGGGCAGCGGGATTCGAACTCGCGACCCCCTGCTCCCAAAGCAGGTGCTCTACCAGGCTGAGCTATGCCCCGATCCAGGGGGTGTAAGTGCCGTGCCGCGTCGCGAGCGTCAAGCTGTTCCGACGCCCAAGGTGCGTAAATTCAGCGCTTCGCCGTACTGTTGAAATGCGCGTACTCGACCCGATCGCCAGGTTTGAGCCCGAGCCGGCGCGCCGACCCCGCCTTCATCTCGAGCACGCCCGTGACATCGCCCTCGGAGGCGATGATGCGCTCGGAATGCGGCTCGGTGTCCATCTCGATACGGTGAACGATGCCGTCGGCGCGAATGAAGATCATGTCCAGCGAGATGAACGTGTTGCGCATCCACATGGTGATCTCGTGCGCCGTCGGATAGGGAAAAAGCATTCCCTCGCTTTCGCCGAGCGAGCGGCGGAACATGAGCCCGTAGGCCTTCTCGCGATCGTTCTCGGCGACCTCGATATCGATGCGGTGGGCGCCGCTCGCCGTATGCAGGGTCAGCGTATCGCGTCGCATCTTCATCTCGGACTGGGCAAGGACTGCGCCCATCATCATGATGACCAGCGCGGCCACCAACAAGCAAAACAGGACCGCGCGCGGCGCGGCCCTGTCGTCTCTTAGCGTCAGAAAGCTCAATCGGGCGCTCCGCTCAATGCGAGGGCGGCAGTCCCGATGGCCCGTCGGGGCGCAGGTCGGCTGCCATGCAGCCCTTATAGCCCATTCCCCAGCGCACCTGAACTATCTGGCCGGGCCTCAGCTCGGTGAAGCCGAAGCGGCGCAGCGTCTCCATGTGCACGAAGATGTCGGGCGTACCCTCGCCGCGTGTCAGGAAACCGAAGCCCCTGACCCTGTTGAACCATTTCACGATAGCGCGCTCCCACCCGCTCTCGGGCTGCACAACAACGTGGGTGCGTTGTGGGAGCTGGGAGGGATGAATGGCCGTGCTCTCGTCCATGCTGATAATGCGGAAGGCCTGCATGCCCTTTGGCCGCTTGAGAGCCTGGCAGTGCACGCGGGCACCCTCGTAGGCGGTCTGGAAACCGCCGGCGCGCAGGCATGTGACGTGCAGCAGAACGTCCGTCATGCCATTGTCGGGAACGATGAACCCATATCCCTTGGAGGCGTCGAACCATTTGATTGCCCCGGCAATCTCGACAACCTCAACGCCATCGACCCCATCAACCAAGCCTAGGGTCGGGTCAATGCCCGCGCCCTCGTGCATGTCCGGCGGCCCTTTCGAGGAATCCCCCATCTCGTTACCCCACTTCACTGTTAATATAACTGCCACATCTGACCGTCCGCCCTCCGACGTCATCCGATTTGCCCTCCGAATGACACCATGCTGCGGCGACGGTCGCACCATACCAGTCTGGACCGCGTCCACTGTGGCACATTCGCTGCACCAGGTCATCAAAGCTCGCGCACGCGGATAATGTCACGTCTGATTTATGTCCCGGTAAGCATCTGTTTTCGATATTTATTCTTGGTCGCAATGCACCGCGTCCGTTGCCCGGTCGAAACCGGCCTGTAAGCTGTGGGTTGCCGCTCAAAACACTCCTGAACGCACACACAATGCCCTTCACAAGCACCATTTAGCGTTGTCCGATTCGCCGTGGACGTCTTGATGAACGATCCATTCGAGCTGCTTGCAGCACGCGTGAGGGGCGATCTATGCTCCGGCCCGGCAAGATCCGCCTTCGGGCAATCACCACGGCGTTCAGCGAGGAGGCAACATGCGGTATCTGCACACGATGGTGCGCGTCACCGACGTCGACAAGAGCCTCGATTTCTACTGCAATAAGCTCGGTATGAAGGAAGTGAAGCGGCGGGAGAGCCCAGAGGGGCGCTTCACGCTCATTTTTCTTGCGAGCTCGGACGATATCGACGCGGGTACAAAGTCCAACGCGCCGCTGCTCGAGCTGACCTACAATTGGGATCCGGAAACCTATGGCGAGGGCCGCAATTTTGGCCATCTCGCCTATGAGGTCGACGACATCTACGCACTTTGCGAGAAACTCCAGAAAGCTGGCGTGACCATCAACCGTCCGCCGCGCGATGGGCGCATGGCGTTCATCCGCTCGCCCGACAATATCTCGATCGAGATCCTCCAGAAGGGCGAGGCCAAGCCGCCGGCAGAGCCCTGGAAATCCGCACCGAACATCGGCAAGTGGTGATTGAAATCTCCCCCGGCCCCACTCGGGGCCGGGTGGTCGTCGTTGGGGCCGGCCCGGCCGGGCTGATGGCCGCCGAGACGGTGGCGGAGGCCGGCCATCGCGTCACGATCATCGAGCAGATGCCGAGCGCCGGCCGCAAGTTTCTTATGGCCGGGCGCGGTGGCCTCAATCTCACGCACAGTGAGCCTATCGAGGATTTTCTAGGGCGGTATGGCACCGGCCGGGCACCGCTCGATGCCGCCATCCGTGCCTTTCCGCCCGACGCTATCGTGGCCTGGGCAAATGTGCTCGGTCAGCAGACATTTATCGGCACGAGCGGGCGCGTCTTTCCGAAGGCCATGAAAGCCTCGCCCCTGCTGCGTGCATGGCTCGCGCGGCTTGGCGACCTCGGCGTCGACATGCGGCTGCGGCATCGCCTGAGCGCGCTCGCAGGCGAGGGCCAACTCATCATTAGGGATCCAGCCGGCGCGAGGGGCGAGATGACCGCCGATGCGGTGGTCCTGGCACTCGGTGGGGCGAGCTGGCCGCGGCTTGGCTCGGACGGGCATTGGGCCGGCGAACTGCGCGACAAGGGCATCGACGTTCGCCCCCTGGAGCCGGCGAACAGCGGCATCGCCATTTCCTGGAGTCCGGATCTTGCCGAGGGCCACGCCGGCGCACCTCTGAAGCGCATCGCTCTCACTTGCGGCGAACAGACGAGCCGAGGTGAGGCGACTATCACAGCTACTGGCCTCGAAGGCGGTGCCATCTATGCGCTCTCGCCGGTACTTCGCGAAGCTCTCCAGCGCGACGGCACGGCGGCGCTGAGCCTGGATCTGAGACCCGATATCACCACCGAAGCGCTCGCCGCTCGCCTAGCATCAGCACGCAAGGGAGACTCTCGCGCCAATGTCCTGCGCAAGGCCGCCCGCCTGTCGCCGGCCGCCGTGGCCGTGCTCCGCGATGCGGTCGCAAACCGCCTACCCGCCGAGCCCACCGCCCTCGCCGCCCTGATCAAGGCCGTCCCGCTGCGGGGAACCGCACTCGCCGACATCGCGACGGCCATTTCGACGGCCGGCGGCGTCGCCTGGGCGGAAATCGACGAGAGCTTCATGCTGAGAAAGCTGCCCGGCATTTTCTGCGCCGGTGAGATGCTCGACTGGGAGGCTCCCACCGGTGGTTATCTTCTCCAGGCGTGCTTCGCGACGGGTCGAGCGGCTGGCCTCGGCGTCGTCGCCCATCTAACTCATGCACTGAAGAATCAACCGACACATTGAACCTGTTGCCCTGGCGCATCCTATAGGCTTGCCAGAGCGCCACTTTGCCTTTACTTCATTGGAGCACAATACATGAACGGGCGACCGCCCGGGCTGTACTGTGCCGCATGGGCAACCGGTATTGGAGGCATACGCTCTGTCCGGATGCGTCGCGCGGCCATAAACGCGATAAAAGAAAACCAAGAATGAGGGCCGTCATGGCTGCCGAGCGCGTGCAAAGCCTGCAAGACACTTTTCTCAATTACGTCCGCAAGAACAAAACGCCGCTTACCATTTTTCTGGTCAATGGCGTGAAGCTGCAGGGCATCGTCACTTGGTTCGACAATTTCTGCGTCCTGCTTCGGCGTGACGGGCATTCCCAGCTCGTCTACAAGCATGCGATATCGACGATCATGCCCGGGCAGCCGGTCCACTTGATGGATACGGATCCGGCCGAAGGGCAATAGGCCAGGATCAGCCGATCACGGTGCACGATAAATTCCCGAAGTCAGAGCCACGGCGTCGCCGCCGGGGCGCTGATCCCGTGCTGCCACCACCCATGCGCGCGCTCGTGTTGGTTCCCGTGCTCACAGCCGATCGCGCTCATCGGACTGACGCGAGTGGCGCAGGTCTCCGTCCGGCGTCTATGCCGCGCGACAACGCTGATCGCCTCGAGGAGGCAATCGGCCTTGCGAAGGCCATCGAACTCGATGTCGCCGGCGGGTTCGTCGTGCCGGTGCCGCAACCGCGCCCTGCGACTCTCTTCGGCAGCGGCAAGGTGGAGGAGATCAAGGCCGAGATCGAAACGCGCGACACCGGCCTCGTCATTGTCGATCATGCCATCAGCCCCGTGCAGCAGCGCAATCTCGAGCGCGCATGGAACGTCAAAGTCATCGACCGCACGGGCCTCATCCTGGAGATCTTCGGGCGCCGAGCGCGCACCCGAGAGGGCCGGCTGCAGGTCGAACTCGCGCATTTGAGCTACCAGAAGAGCCGTCTCGTGCGCTCGTGGACCCATCTCGAGCGCCAGCGCGGCGGCGGCGGCTTCCTCGGCGGCCCCGGCGAGCGCCAGCTCGAACTCGACCGGCGCATGCTGCAAGACCGCATCGACGCTCTAAAGAAGGAGCTCGAAGGCGTGGTGCGCACGCGTGCGCTACATCGTGCCGGCCGAGCCAAGGTGCCCTACCCGGTCGTCGCTATCGTCGGCTACACGAACGCCGGCAAGTCGACGCTCTTCAATCGCGTCACCGGCGCGGGCGTCATGGCCAAGGATCAGGTATTCGCGACGCTAGATCCGACCATGCGTGAGGTCGCCCTGCCGAGCGGCCGCCGGATCATTCTCTCCGATACGGTCGGCTTCATCTCCAACCTGCCGACGACACTGGTCGCAGCCTTCCGTGCCACGCTCGAAGAAGTCGTCGGCGCCGATCTCATCATGCACGTCCGCGACATCTCGCGGCCGGACACGAATGCTCAGGCCCGAGACGTCGAGGGCGTGTTGCACGATCTCGGCATCGATCCAAATGCGGCTGGTAGTCCCGTGATCGAGATCTGGAACAAGATCGACCGGCTCGATCCCGACGCGCGCGAGGAATTGCGCAACGAAGCCACGCGGGCCGACCGCACGTGCATTCTGGCCTCGGCCGTGACGGGCGATGGGCTCGACGAACTCCTGGCCGCCATCGACACGCGGCTCGGCGACCGCGACAACGATCTCGATATCGTCGTTCAGCCGGACCAGGGTCGCCTGCTGAGCTGGATCCACGCCAATGCCCAGGTGCTCGATCAGGCGAGCGGCGAGGACGGCCATATCGACCTTCGCGTCAGGATCGCCGCCGAGAAACGCGGCCAGCTCGAGCGTCAGATGAAGCTCGCGGCTCGCACCAAACCCGGCAACCGCGCGCACTGAAAGCGGCACTCACTGAAGCAGCTCGCAACGCCCACCTTTCCGCGCTGTCGCATCACGCACGCCGAATTGTCATAGTATGTCGGGAATCAGCTTCCTCCTCGGGCCTCCCGTCGCATGAGCAGACTTCGCCGGACCTATGACCAGACCATGGACATGGCCGCGCATGAGAGGGCCCCGCATGTCTTGATGATCGTTGCGTACTTAGGGGGTTTTGTCGCTTTCCTATCACCGCAGGCCATGCTCATCGCGATGGTCCTCGCTGCGCGAGACAAGGCTTGGCAGCTTGCTAGCCTGGCGACTATCGGCTCCGTGCTCGGCGGCCTCACGGGCTACGCGATCGGGCTCTTCCTCTTCGAGAGCGTCGGGCGCTGGCTGCTCCAGATCAACGGGCAGGCAGACAACTTCGCGAGCTTCGCCGCCTACTACAACGAGTATGGCGCTTGGATCGTATTCATTGCCGGCGTAACGCCCATTCCCTACAAATTGGCCACGATCGCGAGCGGTGCTACCGGGCTCGACCTCACGGTATTTCTCGTTTCTAGCGTGGTCGCGCGGGGTCTCGTCTTCTTCTCCATTGCCGCCCTGATCTACTGGTTCGGACCGGCGGCGCGCCGCTTCATCGAGGCCCGCCTCGGCCTCGTGGCTGCTACCGTAATTGTGATGCTGTTCGCGGGCTTTGTGGCAATCCGCATATTTGTCTAATCACGCAGTTCGGCTAAGAAAGCCGCCATGCACCAGCGCCCAGCATCCGCGACTGCCGATCCCGCTTACAAGGCGGGCGCCGTTGCGCTCATGCTCGCCATTGCGTCCATCGTCGCGGCCTACGGCTTCCAGCACATCGGCGGCTACGCGCCCTGCCCACTCTGCCTCATGCAGCGCTATGCCTACTATGCTGGTATCCCCCTTCTGTTCGGCGCGCTCGTCCTTGTCGCGATCGACCGTGCGGGCTGGGCGGCGGCCGTGTTCTTCATTGTGGCGCTGGCCTTCCTAGCCAACGCCGGGCTCGGCATCTACCACGCCGGCGCCGAGTGGAAATTCTGGCCGGGGCCTGATACCTGCGCCGCTGTCTCCCAGACGCTCGGCGGCGGTACGGGCGGCCTGCTCCAGCAGCTCGAGACGACACGCGTCATCCGCTGCGATGAAGCACCCTGGACATTCCTCGGCCTCTCCTTCGCCGGCTGGAATGTCGTGATCTCGGTTCTGATCGCGATCGCGGCGCTGCAGGCCGGGTTCGCAGCTTCGGCGGCGAACATGCGGCGGCGCATGTCGGAGGTCTAGGCCCCGACCTCAGCCAGCCTGGGGGACGGCGTTCCGCTGAGCGGGAGGCGCAGGTAACATGGTGGGCGACACAAACGTTCTGGGCGGCCAGTGCCATTGCGGTGCGGTGCGTTTCGAGGTGACGCTCAGCGACGGCTTCCATTCGATCCGCCGCTGCACCTGCTCTTACTGCCGGATGCGAGGCGCCGTCGTGGCCATGGCGGAAATGGGCGGAATCAAGATCGTGCAGGGTGAGGACGCACTGTCCACCTACCGCTTCCATACGGGATCAGCGCAGCACTTCTTCTGTTCCCGTTGCGGCATCTACACACACCACCAACGACGATCCGACACGAGTCTGTACGCCGTCAACGTGGCTTGCCTGGACGGTGTAAGCCCATTCGATTTCTCTGAAGTGCCTGTCATGGACGGCGTCAATCATACGAACGACACCGGCAAGCCAACGCGTCGAGCAGGCACACTCCGCTTCATTGCAGCGGACTAAGTCCAGAAAAGACGGGGGTTTGGGGGTGTCCCCCGATTGGCGTGTGGGGCCAAGGCCCCACTCGCGCCGAAGACGCGAACTACGACCGCTCCTTCGCCGCGATCGTGTCGAGCACGTCGCCGAGGAACTCCGCGAGGTTCTCGGTCATGTGGTGGACGTGCTCGGGCGGCTTCTGCCAGTTGCGGATACCGATCTGCACGGGATGATCCACGTACGACGAGTGCACGAGCACGGTCGTCAATCCGAGCTGGTGTGGCACTTCCAAATTGTGCGGCATGTCCTCGAACATGGCAGCGGCCTTCGGCTGCACGCCATGGCGCAAGAGGAATTGCTTGTAGGGCTCGGGCTGCGGCTTCGGCACATAGTCCGAGGCGACGATGTCGTAAATGTCCTCGAAGAGATGGAGGATGCCGAGCTTCGCCGCGACGCGCTCGGCGTGCGCACGCGTGCCGTTCGTGAATATGAGGCGCCGCCCCGGCAGTGCCTTGATGGCCTCGGCGAGCTCCGGATGCTCGGGCACAACGGTCAGATCGATGTCGTGGACGTAGTCGAGGAAAGCCTCGGGGCGCATTTTGTGCACCTTCATGAGACCCGTGAGCGTCGTGCCGAACTGGCGGTAGTAGCTCTTCTGGAGATGGCGCGCATACGCGAAGGGCACGCCGAGGAAGTTCGCTATGAACTCGCCCATCTTCTGGTCGACCTGGGCGAAGAGATTGCACTCGGCCGGATAGAGCGTGTTGTCGAGATCGAAAATCCAGGCTTGGGTCGCGTCGAAGCCGGCGCGATGGCGGGCCGCCACAACCTTCTGCGCCACCTCCTCAACCGCGGCCGCGCGCTCTTCTGACGGCTTGTCGCTCATGCCGGTTTCTTCGACCTACTTCTTCGCCTTGCGATTGCCGCTGACGAGCGTGCCGACGCCATGCTCCGTAAAGAGCTCGAGCAGCACACAATGCGGCACGCGCCCATCGATGATGACGACGGCTTCGACGCCCGCCTCGACGACCTCGATGCAGCCCTCGATCTTCGGGATCATGCCACCGTTGATCGTGCCGTCGCGGATGAGATCGCGCGCTTCCCCGACCGTAAGCTGCGGAATGAGGTTCTTCTCCTTGTCGAGCACGCCCGCGACGTCCGTCAGCAGGAGAAGGCGCTTGGCCTTCATGCGCGCGGCGAGGGCAGAGGCGAACGAGTCGGCATTGATATTGAGCGTCTCGCCCTCACGCGACATACCGACCGGCGCAATCACCGGAATGAGGTCCGACTTCGAGATGACCTCGACGATGTGCGGGTTCACCTCAACGGGATCACCGACGTAGCCGATGTCGACCGCCTGCATGATGTTGGACTGCGGATCCGGCATCTCGGTGATCTTCTTGGCGATCATCAGGTTGGCATCCTTGCCGCAGATGCCGACGGCCTTGCCGCCCTGACGGTTGATCGCCGAGACGATCTCCTTGTTGATGGCGCCCGCGAGCACCATCTCGACAATCTCGACGGTCGGCTTGTCGGTCACGCGCAGGCCGTGCACGAATTCAGACTCGATCGCGAGCTTCTTGAGCATCCGGCCGATCTGAGGACCCCCGCCGTGCACGACGACCGGATTGATGCCGGAGAGCTTCAGGTACACGATATCCTTAGCGAACGCCTCGGCGAGCTTCTCGTCGCCCATGGCATTGCCGCCGAACTTGATGACGACAGTCTCTTCGTCATAGTTGATCAGGGCCGGAAGAGCCTCGGCGAGAATTCGCACCTGCGCCTGCGGAGCAATTTCCACCGGCACCCGCGCTTCCGTCTCGCTGCTCTTCGCCATCGAAGTGTCCTTCTTCCGCCAAACCGCCGAGGGATCTCGCCACGGCGCGCACTTATAGCGCCTTGCGAATGCGGCTCAATGAACTTTTGCACTTCGGCAACGGCCAAGGCCCTCTCGTTCGCTGCACATGCAAAGCGCGATGAAATGCCGGGCGGCTTCAAGTACACTCCAGAGGCGGCAGTGGCGTGTGGCGCGCCGGCCGCAGTCGGGCATGGCGCACTAACTCTATGATGCCTTGAAAGATTTGCCACCCGGCCGGCGGTCGTGCCGGATTCCCGCCGCGGGTGAATCATGCTCTAAGCGGTGGGTGCTGCGCCGCAGGCCTCCGTCCAGGTCCGCTGGCGCGGCAGATCAGGCTCGCGGAGGTGAGAAGGGGATTTTCCCCGTAATGGCCCCAGGAGAGGCCGCAAGAATGGCTGCGGAGATGGCTCAGGCGACGTCGTACGAGACGAGGATTGCGCGGTCCGATGGGCTGATCGCGACGCTCGCGCGTGCGAGCGACTATGCGATCGGCCAGGCGCACGGCACGATCACGCTCGAGCACCTGCTGCTGGCCCTCACCGAGGATGAGGACGCGGCGCGCGTGCTGATCTCGAATTCCGTCGATCTCGGCCGCCTTCGCAACGACGTCGCGAGCTTCCTCGGCCAGCAGCAGCCGACGGCCGCCCGCGGCACCATGCCGACGCCCGATCCGGACCTCACCAAGATTCTCGCATATGCAGAAGCTGCAGCTCGCCAGAGCCCGCGCCCCGACGTGCAGATCGACGGCGCCATCGTACTCGCCGCCATCGTTGGTGACGGCAAGAGCATGGCGGCGACCTTCCTGAAAGCCCAGGGCCTGACCTTCCAGGCTGCCATTCGGGTCATTCGCCAGAGTGCGGCAGCCCAGGCGCCAGCCCAACCGCCTCCAGATGCGCCGGAAGCTGCACCTCCGCCAGTGCAGGCGGCACCAGCACCGAGCCCACCACCAGCCGAACCAGCTCCTCGGCCACCCATGCCCGAGGAGCCGCGCGTCGGCTCGCGAGCGCCACCCATCCAGAAGCCGCTTTGGGAACCCTTGGGCTTTCCCAATATTCGGCCAGATCCGCCGCCACGGCCACCCGCACCGCCCGCGCCTCCGCGCAAGGCGGAGACACCGCGGCCGGCCGCCCCACCGCCGCCCGCGCCTGCACGCGCTGAGCCTCCGGCGCCCGCACCGCGGCCCGCGCCGGAGCCCGAAGTGGCGCGCCAGCCGCCGCAGCCATCGCCGCCGGCTCTCGCACCCGAGACAACACCCCATGTCCCTCCCGTCGGCCAGCCGCCAGTGGGCGGCTCGGACGCCCATACTCGCCACCAGCCGCCTGCACCTGCTCCCGAGCAGCCTGGACCGCCGCCGCTGCCGCCCCTGGATGCCGGACGGCGCCCGCCCGATGGCCCGCCACCGATCCCACCGCGTGGCCTCGGCGCATCACGTCCACCGCCGCCGCGCCCGAACCTGCGTCTGCCGCAGGGCGTGCCAGCCGAGCCCGAACTGACGACACCGTGGCCTGAGGCGACAGCCGATCGCCCACCCGTCCCACCAGTACCACCCTATCCGCCGCCGCCCCCGGGGCGCGCACCGCCCCCTGATCGTGCCCGCGCACGTGAGGGCGCTAGGCGAGGGGGCCGCAACGCGCCTCGCTCTGGCGTCGAGAGCGGGCAGCTCGTTGAGAACATTCCCCGCCGCATGAAGGTCGGCGTCCTCGAGACCATCGAGATCCGCATTGCGCGCGAAGGCGTGAATGCTGGTGGTGGCTTACAGGGTGGCGGGGCCCCGCACACGCATCAGCTCCTGATCACGCGCGCCATGAGCGTGCGCCTCCAGGGCGAGCCCGGCCGCTTCTACATCGAGCCAAAGTCGCCGGAGACGCAGTGGACGGGCACACGCGGCGATCAGCTCTCAAGTGACTATGCCGTTTGGCGATTTACGGTCATCCCGCAAGTGCGTGGGCCCGCGGAGCTGACGCTCATCGTAGCCTCCCGGTCCATCGGTGCCGATGGCGTGGTGGCCGATACGAGCCTTCCCGAGCAGCGAATCTCGATCCGCATCTCCGCCAATTTCACGCGCGGTGTGAGGCGGTGGGCCGGCTGGATTGCCGTCGCTGTGCTCGGTGGCGTTCTCACCAAGCTCGGCGAGAGCGTCTGGGGACCGCTTTGGACGCTGGCGCGTCAAGTCTTCGCAATTTGATCCGAACCGGGCGCAACCTTTTCATCGGCGCAGCGTTGGAAACTCGTCCCGTCATATGCTTTTTGTCATCCGCTGCGCATTAGATGCGTATCCAGAACAAACAGTTGTGACGGCAGGCTAGTTGACAGAACGAACCGTGCGGGCTTTTAAGGCCACTCAGTTCCTGCGTACACGGTAGAAGTATGTTCCGCATCCTCCGGCATCGGCGCCTCCCACTGCCCGTTCCTCGTCCGGGGGCCCGGTCTGATGATATGCGTGCCGCCCTTGCGGTCGGCCTCGCGGCGTTCGCGGTCTTCGTGCTCGGCGCGACGTGCCGGTCACTCCTCTCTGCCAAGCCCCCGCAGGGCACCGTCCAATCGAGCGACGCCCAGGCCGTGGTCAAAATCTCGGGCGCATATCTGCCGACCAACGATTGGGTTGATCAGGTCAACAATCCCTCGGCTTGGAGCGGCGGTCGCTACCGCGGCTCCCGGCAACGTCCGGTGTCACGCGACGAGGAACGGCGCGAACGCGAGCAGGAAGAGCGGGCAGCCCGCGAGGAACGCCAGCGCGCAGAGCGTGAGGCGCGAGATGAGCGTCTCCGCGAAGAACGCGAGACTCGCGAGGAGGCCATGGCGCGCGCCCGCGAGCTCGGCCGGGAGCGCGGCACGTATCGCACCGTGTGCGTCCGCCTCTGCGATGGCTACTTCTTCCCGATCAGCTTTGCGGCGACGCCTGATCGCTTCGCCGCAGACGAGGCCGCGTGCGATGCACGCTGCTCGTCGGGCGCCCGCCTCTATGTCTATCCCAATCCCGGCGGTGAGCCGGAGCAGATGCGGGACGTGCGCGGTCAGCCCTACACGGCGCTCAAGACGGCTTTCCTCTTCCGCACGAACTATGTCGAGGCCTGCACCTGCAAACCCCATCCGTGGGAGGAAGCATCGCTCAATCGCCACCGCGTCTACACTGAGCGCGCGAACAGAAGTAAGCAGCCCGTTGCGGCCAAAGTGCAGCCTGCACCACGCGAGATCATGACACAGGTGAGCCCAACACCGCCTCGTGAGAATCGTGGACCGCGCCCGATCGCGATTTCGGGTAGCAGTCTCGCCGTGGCGCCGCAGACAAGCCCAGTAGTACGCGCCACCTCGATCCAGCCGCTGCCGCCAATACCGTCAACGCCCGCCCAGCGCCCCATCGAGGCGTCCGCTGCAAAACCATCACTGGTGGCAGCACCCCCTGCTGATGAAGGCGTATCATCAGGACCGCAGCTTCTGGAAGGGGCCATGCTGCTCGGCGCGCAGGAGCCCAAGCCGGCCCAGGAAGCGGCGCCCGTTGTCCGCAAACGACGGGCCGATAGCGCGCCGAAACGTGAGCGCCGCGAGGCTAGCGCGCCTCAAAGTACACGCAGCGCAAAGTCTAGCGGCCGGCCGGATTGGGCAACGCGCGTCTTTGGCAATTGAGACCTTAGCCTACGCCATTCTATCCCAGCAGATCGCGCAGCATGGCGACGAGCGGCACGTCTGCCGGCGGCATGGGATAGTCGGTAAGCCGCACCGCCCGCACCCATTTGATGCGCTGGCCTTCGCGCGGCGTGATCTCGCCCTCCCAGTTGCGGCAGAGATAGAGCGGCATCAGCAGATGGAAGTTCTCGTACGTATGGCTCGCGAACGTGAAGGGTGCGAGGCACGTCTCGCACACCTCGATGCCAAGCTCCTCCTGAAGCTCGCGGAGAAGTGCCTGCTCGGGCGTCTCGCCCGGCGAGACCTTGCCGCCTGGGAACTCCCAGAGCCCGGCCATGGATTTGCCCGGCGGCCGCTCCGCAATGAGCACCCGGTTGTCGGCGTCAATAAGTGCCGCCGCGGCGACGAGAACGATCGGCTTGGTCACGGTGCTTCGGCCCTCATGCGGCGGCATCCATATCCTCTGGCAGCGGCACGCCCGTCTCCATGAATGATGCCCGCTGGCGCGCGCCGACGCGCGCGAGGTCGAAGTCCTCTATGGTTTCGTTGAAGATCCGGAAGTAGTTGAGCCGCGCGTCGAGATGAAGAAAGACGCCGCCGAGCCCGATCGCGGCACGATCCATGAATACGAACTCGCGCGGCACCCTCACTGGTCCCTTCTCCTTGAGCGCCTTGTGCACGGTGAAGGCTTCGCGCCGACCGTACTCGCCAGGCGTCGTTCCTTCGGCGATCGAGCGCACGCGGTCGTCGAGCAGCGGCCCGTAGATGAAGCGCGCCCAGATGTTAAGGACGTCGATCAGCTCTCTGGAAAGACCCGAGAAACCCCATGTCTCATAGGCGTGCACGATGCGCGCCTCGTCGCCCTCGTGCAGTCCACGATAGAGATCGATGACGCCGCCGACGAATTTCGGCGCGAACGTGCGCATGCAGCCATAGTCCAAAAGATTGATGCCGGCCGGACGCCCCGCTTCCTCAAAGATCGTGTAGTTGCCGAGGTGCGGATCGCCATGAATGACGCCGTAGTGGCTGAAGGGAAACCACCAGGCGCGGAACATGGCGCGCGCGATCTGGTTGCGATCCTCGACCGGCGCCTCCTTGTAGTCGAGCAGGCGTCGCCCCTCGAGCCAACTCATGCTGAGCAGTCGCTTCGTCGAAAGCTCGGGCACGATATCAGGTACGCGAATGAGCGGATCATCGCGAAAGATGAGGCGATAGAGCGCCGTGTGGCATGCCTCGAGACCGTAATCGAGCTCCTCGCGGAGCCGCGCCGAGATCTCCTTCAGGATCTCGCCCGTCTCGACGGCAGGATCCATGCGCGCGTGAATGGCGAACGCGACCTTGAGCTGCGTCACGTCGGCTTCGACCGCCGACTGCATATCCGGATACTGCAACTTCACGGCCAACGCGCGCCCATCATGCGCGAGCGCACGATGCACCTGCCCAAGCGAGGCCGAGGCGGTCGACGCGAGTTCGAACGACGCAAAACGCGCCTGCCAGTCCGGCCCTAGCTCGGCCTGCATGCGACGGCGCACGAACGCCGGCCCCATGGGCGGGGCTGCCGACTGGAGCTGCGCCAGCTCGCGCGCATATTCAGGCGGCAGGGCCTCGGGAATGGTCGAGAGGAGCTGTGCCGCCTTCATGATAGGGCCCTTGAGCCCGCCCAGCGCCTTGGCAAGCTCGGCCGCATTCTTCTCGCGATCGAGGTCATAGCCGAGGAGACGGCTGCCGGCGACGCGCGCCGCCACCGCGCCGACGTTCGTGCCGACGCGAAGATATCGCGCGGCGCGTGCGCTCAGGCGGTTGGCTTCCTCGTCTTCGGCCATATGGTCTGAACCTCTTGGCGCCGCAGACACGCGGCCCCGCACACTGCTCTCAGATATGGCGTCGAGATCGCCCCCGATCAACGCGCCGCCATGCCGCGTCGGGCGATCCTAGAGCTTCTTTGGGTCGAGGCCGCCCATTTTGCACACGATGCGCCATTCCTCGGGCGTTACGGGCTGCACGGAAAGGCGCGTCGTCGTCACAAGGCTCATCTTCGAGAGGGATGGCGTTTCCTTGGCATCCTCGAGTGTCACAGGCTTCGGCATGTCGGCGACGGCGACGACGTCCACGCACTCCCACTTGCCCGTGTCGTCACTAGGATCGGGATGGGCGAGCGCGATCACCTTGCAGACGCCGACGATCTCCTTGCCAATATTCGAGTGGTAGAAGAAACCGAGATCACCGATCTTCATGGCCCTCATGTTGTTGCGCGCGAGGAAATTCCGCACACCCGTCCATGGCTCGCCAGTCTTTCCTTTGGACTTCAGATCGTCCCAGGAAAAAGCATCGGGCTCCGACTTCAGGAGCCAATAGGCCGGCCCGGTTGCTTTGCCTGTTGCTTTGTCAGCAGCCTTGGATTTGGCCGCGCCGGCGGATTGCTTTTTTGGCATGCTCGGCGATCCTCGCTGTGTTGCCGATTGTCAGCGCGAGCGGACTGTAGCTGGCGTACACATCTTTGTCATTGTGCCGCCCGTTGACCCGACATGCGCCCCGGATACCATCGGCACGGATATCAGAGCATGGGGGAGATATGTCGGTTGAACAGGATGCGCCCGCGAATGCCGGCGCGACTGAGAAGCGCATGGTGCGGGTCTGGGATGGCCCGACGCGTCTCTTTCACTGGTCGCTCGTCGTCCTGATCGCGCTCGCCTATGTAACCCGCAAGGGCAATCCCGATCTCGTCTGGCACATGCGGATCGGCTACGCGATCCTCATCCTCATTACATTCCGCATTCTCTGGGGCTTTGTCGGCAGCTCGACCGCTCGTTTCCGAGCCTTCGCCTATGCCCCATGGACGGCGCTCCGCTATGGCATGGATTTCCTGCTCCGGCGGCCCCGTCACTTCCTCGGCCACAATCCGCTTGGCGGCACCGTCGTTTTCATGATGCTCGGGCTCGTCGCAGCGCAGGGCATCACGGGTCTCTTCTCCTACGACGACCACACGGAACTGCACGGCGGACCGCTCGCGAGCAAGATCGCCGAGGAGACGGTGGCACTCACGACGCGCTGGCACATCTGGCTTTTCGACATCCTTCTCATCGTTATAGCGCTCCATATTCTGGCGAGCTTCGCCTATGCCATCTGGAAGCGCGAGGACCTCGTCCGGCCCATGGTCACGGGCCGCAAGCGCTACGCCCACTTCGAGGATCAGGTCGAGGCGCGGATCGCCTCGCCACGGCTCGCGCTGTTGTGCCTCATCCTCGCCGCGGCCATCGTCCTCGGCGGCATCACGCTCGCCGGCGGCAAGATCGGCTGAGAAGACCTCGTACAGTCAGGTGCACAAGCGAGACGCCTATCCGCCGCGCGGCCATCGCCTGAGATGAATGCATCGCCCTGGCCCTTGGAGACTGTGCACCAGCGGGAGTTCGCGCACGGTCCATACAATGGGTTCGGATAGTCGGGGTCGCGAGAATAGCCTGTCCCTCTCTAGACGAGCGCACATGGGATCACGCACATAATTTGCGCGCATCAGGCGCAAATTGCACAAAAGTCGTGCGCCCGCTTCTCAAGCATCCTGGGCATTCTGCTGCTTTCCGAGGCTGTGCCGTCGAACGCGAATGGCACATGGCCTGCGGATTATTTGCACGACGTCTGCAGCAGAACCCGGGAGCCGAAACCATGAGCTTTGACGATCCATTCGACCCCCATCGCCCCCTCAATCACGCCGGATGCAGCTGCGGGCATCACAAATCCCAGGCCGATCACGAGGCAGCCGCGGCGCTGGATCACGATCGACGCATCAAGCGTGTCGTCGAGGGCGCGGTCGTGCGCGCCATCTTCCCGAATGACATGGAGCGGCGCGGGTTCCTGCAGGCGGTCGGCGGCGCGACAGCGCTCGCGGCCATCAGCCAGTTCTTCCCGCTTGGCACGGCCATGGAGGCGTTCGCCCAGACTGACAAGCTCGAGAAGAAGGATCTCAAGGTCGGCTTCATTCCGATCACGTGCGCGACGCCCATCATCATGGCGCACCCCATGGGCTTCTACTCGAAGCACGGCCTCAATGTCGAGGTGATCAAGACGGCCGGCTGGGCCGTCGTCCGCGACAAGACCATCAACAAGGAATACGATGCGGCGCACATGCTCTCGCCCATGCCGCTCGCGATCACGCTCGGCGCAGGTTCGAACCCGATCCCCTACACAATGCCGGCCGTCGAAAACATCAACGGCCAGGCCATCACGCTTTCCATCAAGCACAAGGACAAGCGCGATCCGAAGGAATGGAAAGGTATGAAGTTCGCCGTGCCCTTCGACTACTCCATGCACAACTACCTGATCCGCTATTATCTCGCGGAGCACGGTCTCGATCCCGACAAGGACGTGCAGATCCGCTCGGTGCCGCCGCCGGAGATGGTCGCCAACCTTCGTGCCGACAACATCGACGGTTTCCTCGCGCCCGATCCCGTGAATCAGCGCGCGGTATTCGATGGCGTCGGCTACATCCACATTCTCTCGAAGGACATTTGGGATCGCCATCCCTGCTGCGCGTTCGCGGCGAGCCAGGAATTCGTCACCGGCAGTCCCAATACCTACAAGGCGCTGCTGAAGGCGATCATCGACGCGACGGCCTTCGCGACGAAGAGCGAGAACAGGAAGCAGATCGCCGAGGCGATCGCGCCCGCGAACTATCTCAATCAGCCAGTCACGGTCGTCGAGCAGGTGCTGACCGGGACCTTCGCCGACGGCCTCGGCAATGTGAAGAAGGTGCCTGACCGCATCGACTTCGATCCCTTCCCTTATGAGAGCTTCGCCATCTGGATCCTCTCGCAGATGAAGCGCTGGGGCCAGATCAAGGGCGACATCGACTATGCGAAGGTCGCAAAGCAGGTCTATCTCGCGACGGACGCGGCGAAGCTCATGGAGGAAGTCGGGCTCAAGCCACCGTCTTCGACCTCGAAGACGTTCTCGGTCATGGGCAAGACCTTCGATCCGACCAAGCCCGAAGAATACATCGCGAGCTTCGCCATCAAGCGGACCTGACGCATGTCGCAATCGCTGGCATTGAGAGCGGGCATGCTCTCGATCGCGCTGCTCGCGGCGTTCCTTGTTCTGTGGCAGTTCGCGGTCTCGGGGACGGGTACGACGCAGCAGATGGACCCCGAGTACGCAAAGCTCATGGGGCTAACGGCGACGCAGGGCAAGTCGGCGATGCCCGGTCCCATGGATGTCGGCGCAAAGCTTTGGGAGCATTTGCGCCGGCCGTTCTATGACAACGGGCCAAACGACAAGGGCGTCGGCATCCAGCTCGCGTACTCGATCGCGCGCGTGCTCACGGGCTACCTGTTCGCCTTCCTGGTCGCGGTCCCACTCGGCTTTCTCATCGGCATGTCGCCGCTCTTCAGTCGAGCACTCGATCCCTTCATCCAGGTGCTGAAGCCGATCTCGCCACTCGCCTGGATGCCGCTCGCGCTCTACACGATCAAGGACTCGAACGCGTCCGCCATCTTCGTCATTTTCATCTGCTCGGTCTGGCCGATGCTGATCAATACGGCCTTCGGCGTCGCGACCGTGCGCCGCGACTGGCTGAATGTCGCCAAGACCCTCGAGCTCGGCACATGGCGCACGGCCTTCCAGGTGATCCTGCCAGCCGCCGCGCCGACAATTCTCACGGGGATGCGCATCTCGATCGGCATTGCGTGGCTCGTGATCGTCGCTGCCGAGATGCTCGTCGGCGGCACGGGCATCGGCTACTTCGTCTGGAACGAGTGGAATAATCTCTCCATCACGAACGTGATCAACGCGATCCTGCTGATCGGCCTCGTCGGCATGGTGCTCGATCAGCTCATGGCGCGGCTCCAGCGCCTCGTCTCGTACTCGGAATAGGGGCGAGGAACATATCCATGAGCCCTCGGCCGCTCATACGCATCGAAGGCCTCGCCCGGCGCTTTCCCGAGCCGAGCGGCAAGAGCACGCTGACGGTCTTCGAGGACGTGTGGTTCACCGTCGATCCCGGCGAGTTCGTCTGCATCATCGGCCATTCCGGATGCGGCAAGTCGACGATCCTCAACATCCTCGCGGGTCTCGACAGACCGAGCGAGGGCACGGTGATCGTCGGCGAGCAGGCTATCGACGGTCCCAGCCTCGACCGCGCCGTGATCTTCCAATCGCACGCGCTCATGCCGTGGCTCTCGGCCTCGCGCAATATCGAACTCGGCATCTCCTCGCGCCACCGCAACTGGTCAAGTGAGCGGGTCCGCGCCCATGCGCAGAAGTACCTTTCCCTCGTTCATCTCGATGGTTCGGAAAACAAGAAGCCGGCGCAGCTCTCCGGCGGCATGCGTCAGCGCGTCGGCATTGCCCGCGCGCTCGCCGTCGAGCCGAAGATCCTGCTCATGGACGAGCCCTTCTCGGCGCTTGATGCATTAACGCGCGGCGCGCTGCAGGACGAAGTGCTCGCCATCCGCCGGGCCACCGAGCAGACCATCTTCATGATCACGCACGACATCGACGAGGCCATGCTGCTCGCCGACCGCATCGTGCTCATGACGAACGGCCCCAAGGCGCGCATTGCCGAGATCGTCGAGAACACGCTGCCGAAAGACCGCCAGCGCACGGATCTGCACAAGTATCCGAACTACTATCCGCTGCGAAATCACCTGCTCGAGTTTCTCGTCACGCGATCGAAGGAGCTTGCAGGCGGTGTCGGCGCGGGAGATCCGCGCGCTCCCGTCATCATTCGTCCCGTCGCAAGCGCGAGTACGGCAGCCGAGACCGCAATCGGCACGTCAACCCAGTCATCCGCGCCTTACCGTTCGCGCCCGGCGCCTACGCGCGTCATCGCGCACGCCAATGGCAGCGCCGTCACACCAGGCGCAGACACCGCCCTGAAGCGCATCAGCCGACCGACCTAAGAAGCACATCCACCAGGAGGTAGCCCCATGACCCGCGAACAGCTCACCGAGAAGATCCTCGATATCAAGCGCGAGAGAGGTCTCACCTGGGCGACGATCTGCAACGAGATCGGCGGCATGAGCCCTGTCCTCGTGGTCGGCGCACTGCTCGGACAGCACAAGCTCGTCAAACCGCTCGCGAAGAAGGCCGCCGCTCTGTTCGGCCTCTCGGCGACGGAAGAGAAGATGCTCAACGAGGTGCCCATGCGTGGCGCCGGCACGCCTATGCCGCCGACAGATCCGCTGATCTACCGCTTCTACGAGCTGGTGCTCGTCAATGGCCCAGCGTGGAAGGCGCTCATCGAGGAAGAGTTCGGCGACGGCATCATGTCCGCTATCGACTTCGACATGAACATGGAGCGCCTGCCGAACGAGAAAGGCGATCGCGTGAAGATCACGATGTCCGGGAAGTTCCTGCCCTTCAAGTACTACCACAACGAGCAGGGCATCCCGGCCTACGGCTTCAAGGAGGAGTGAGGGGTCCCCAAATAGAATAGCGCCGCATCTCGGCTGAGACGCGGCGCCATTTCGCTCGTCAATTCACTCGGCCGCTTGGCGCTTCGGCAGCACCCAGCCGGGCCGCGGGAAGTGGCAGGTGTAGCCGTTCGGATAGCGCTCCAGGTAATCCTGGTGCTCCGGCTCCGCCTCCCAGAAATCGCCGACGGGCTCGACTTCGGTCACGACCTTGCCCGGCCATAGGCCTGAAGCCTCGACGTCGGCGATCGTGTCGAGCGCGATCCGCTTCTGCTCGTCATTCGCATAGTAGATCGCGGACCGGTACGACATGCCGATGTCGTTCCCCTGGCGGTTCTTGGTCGTTGGATCGTGAATCTGGAAGAAGAGCTCGAGGATCCGTCGGTAGCTGGTCTTCTCCGGATCGAACATGATCTCGATGCCCTCGGCGTGCGTACCGTGATTGCGATACGTCGCATTGGGCACGTCGCCGCCCGTGTAGCCGACACGGGTTGAAATGACGCCCGGAAGCCTGCGGATCAAATCCTGCATGCCCCAGAAGCATCCTCCGGCCAATACAGCACGCTCAGCCATGGGCAACCTCCTCGACCTGGTTCAAATACTCTCCATAGCCCTCCGCCTCCATCCGATCGCGAGGGATGAAACGCAGAGAAGCCGAGTTGATGCAGTAGCGCAGTCCGCCGCGATCCGCGGGGCCGTCATCGAAAACGTGGCCGAGATGGCTGTCGCCATGCTTCGAGCGCACCTCCGTGCGGATCATGCCGTGCGTGATATCGCGCAACTCGGCGACGTTCGCCGGCACGATCGGCTTGGTGAAGCTCGGCCATCCGCAACCGGACTCGAACTTGTCCGATGAGGCGAACAGCGGCTCGCCGGAGACGATGTCGACGTAGATGCCAACCGCCTTGTTCGAATTGTACTCGCCCGTGAACGGGCGCTCGGTGCCGTTCTGCTGGGTCACGCGATACTGCTCGGGGGTCAGCTTGCCGATCGCCTCTTTCGTCTTCTTATAGGCCATTTCAAACCTCCGCCTGTTGATCACAGGCCCTAATATGGCGTCTGAAGTTCGGTATTCCCAGAGGGGTAGGCGGCAAGGCAGGTGCCAACCGCGCAGTCAAGCCCGCTCAATCGGCAAGTATCTCTGGCCGAAACTGCGAGCGGCGACTGATGGTCTTGCCGGCCACCATGAATACGCCATCACCCGTATAATGCAGGGTTTCCGGGTACTTCGGAGAAGCTGCGACGTGTGCCTTCACCACCTCGAAGATGAAGAAATTGTACCGATCCACCAGCGCGTCATCACAAACTCGACATTCGAAGCTCGCATGGCATTCGCCGATGAGTGGGGCGCCGACCTTGTCCGCTTCTTGAGCGGTGAGACCGAACTCGGCGAACTTGTCGATCTCCGCACCGGTCATATTGCCGATGCCGACCACCGTATCGGTGAGCGCCGTCGTCGGCAGGTTGACGACGCACTCTCCGCTCTCGCGGATCATCCGGTGACTGTGATTGCCGGCGGATATCATCAGACCGATCAGCGAAGGCGAGAATTCCAGGACCGTGTGCCAACCCAAAGTCATGATGTTGGTGGCGTTGCGCCACTTCGACGAGACCAGCACGATCGGCCCAGGCTCGAGATAGCGCCGGACCTTATTGATCGGAAAGTCCCTTCTCTTGGGAAGCTTCGCCATGAGCAGCCTCTTCAGCGGTGCTGCTTATCCTCAACTGCCGCAACTCTCCATCACCAGGCGAATTAGCCTCACTCCCACTCAATGGTACCGGGGGGCTTGCTCGTGATGTCGTAGACGACGCGGTTGATGCCGCGGACCTCGTTGATGATGCGCGTCGCCGCACGGCCGAGGAAATTCATGTCATAGGGGAAGAAGTCGGCCGTCATGCCGTCGACCGATGTCACGGCACGCAGAGCGCAGACACTGTCATACGTGCGCCCGTCACCCATGACGCCGACCGTGCGCACGGGCAACAGCACTGCGAAAGCTTGCCAGATCTTGTCGTAGAGCCCGGCTTTGCGGATCTCGTCGAGATAGACGGCATCGGCCTGACGCAGGATGTCGAGCTTTTCGCGCGTGATCTCGCCGGGAATGCGGATCGCGAGGCCCGGCCCCGGGAATGGATGGCGACCGACGAAAGCCTCAGGCAATCCGAGCTCGCGGCCCAGCGCACGCACCTCGTCCTTGAAGAGCTCGCGCAGCGGCTCGACGAGCTTCAGGTTCATGCGCTCAGGCAGTCCACCGACATTGTGATGCGACTTGATCGTGACCGAGGGACCGCCGGTAAACGAGACACTCTCGATGACATCCGGGTAGAGCGTGCCCTGGGCGAGGAACTGAGCGCCGCCGATCTTCTTAGCCTCGGCCTCGAAAACCTCGATGAAGTGCTGGCCGATGATCTTGCGCTTGGTCTCGGGATCGCTGACTCCGGCCAGCGCGCCAAGAAAGCGCTCGGACGCATCGACGTGCACGAGCGGGATGTTGTAGTGGCCGCGAAAGAGGCTCACGACCTCGTCGGCCTCGTTGAGGCGCATGAGACCGTGATCGACGAAGATGCACGTGAGCTGGTCGCCGATCGCCTCGTGGATGAGCACGGCCGCAACAGCTGAATCGACGCCACCCGAGAGCCCGCAGATGACGCGGCCCTTGCCGACCTGCGCGCGGATCTTCTCGATCTCGGCCGTGCGGAAGTGGCGCATGGTCCAGTCGCCGGGGATGCCAGCGATGTTGCGCACGAAGTTGGCGATGAGGCGGGCACCGTCCGGCGTGTGCACGACTTCCGGGTGGAACATGGTCGTGTAAATGCGGCGGCGCTCGTCGGTCGCAATCGCGAACGGCGCGTTCTCGCTCACGGCCTTGACCGTGAAGCCGGCAGGAAGCCGCGTCACGCGATCGCCGTGGCTCATCCAGACGGGATAGCGCCCGCCAATCTCCCAGATGCCCTCGAAGAGCGCGCTCTTCTCCTTGATCTCGATATCCGCGCGGCCGAACTCGGCGGCATGCCCGCCCTCGACCTCACCACCGAGCTGAACGGCCGTCGTCTGCTGGCCATAACAGATGGAAAGGATCGGTACACCGGCGGCGAATACGCCCCCCGGTGCGCGCGGCGAGCCGGCGCCCGTCACCGAAGCCGGACCGCCTGAGAGAATGATGGCCTTCGGGTTGAGGCGCGCGAGTGCGGCTTCGGCCCGGTTGAAGGGAACGATCTCGGAGTAGACGCCGGCCTCACGCACCCGCCGGGCAATGAGCTGGGTGACCTGCGAGCCGAAATCTATGATGAGAACGGCATCACCGAACGGCTCGCCAGGGGACTTGGGCGACACCGCGGACGTCGCATTAGCTTGTGGCATCTAGGACTCTCGGCGCTATCGAGCGGGAATCGGTTGCATGTCCGTCCCGCCCGATACAGCACCGGCCCGGTGCGGGGTCAAGCGTCCCCGCGGGCATCCGTCACGCTTGCCGGATTAGCAGGCAGGCACGTCCGCAACTACTTCGCGAAATTCTGCTTGAGCAGGCCAACGATGATCATGAGCACGGCGCCGCCGACGCCACCCCCGGCGACCTGCGAGACGATGGCTCCGAGATCGAGACCGCTCGCGCCTGCTGCCCCGATGCCAAGCAGGGCCTGGAGGATCTGCCCGCCAAGACCGCCGCCGACGAGACCGGCCAGCGAGTTACCGAGCACGCCGAGGGATCTTTCCTTGAGCGCCGCGCCTGCAATATTGCCGCCAACTGCACCGCTGATGAGCTGGATGAGAAGACTGAGATCCATCTGACCGTCTCCATTCCAAAGCCCCCCGCTTACCTATATCAGATTCATCTGTGGACGTTGCTTCCATTTTCGGCGAAGGTCCAAGCCTGCCCGCGGCCCTGCGCGGCTTCATGCTGCTGAACGGCAACAGCCCGGGAGCGAAGCCCCGTCTTCCGCAATTTGTGATGTCATTCGACCTGGGTAGGTTGAACCTTAGTGCCTATATTTACGTCTTACTGGTGGTCCGTTGTGTAGGACCTCCGGTAGCGGGTGTCGGCGATGATCCGAGCACCCCAGTCGGACCTTAGATCCGTAGTTGTGTGTCGCGTAGGAAACTGTCCGATGAGTAAGAGCATGGGCCTCGTAGGGGCGCTTGGTGCGTTCGGTGCTCTCGCCTACCTGCTCACCCCTTTGCCGCCCGAGAGCCAGTCGACTGTCGTCGTGGCAACGGCCAACGTAGCGCCTTTGCCTGTGGAGGCGCCAGCTAGCCAAGCCGCAGTTCGCGGACCCGTGGCTTCCTCGCCGGCGCCTGCCCAGGATGCGACCGTCCGGCTCGTCCAACAGATCCAGACCGAGTTGCTGAGGCTTGGCTGCTATAGCGGCGCAGTCGATGGCCGCTGGTCGCCGGAGACGCAGCAGGCCATGCAGGCCCTCGGCGAGCGTGTGCGGGTGCTTCGTCCCGTAGATACCCCCGACTATATCATGCTCGCCCTCGCTCGCGGCCAGTCGAGCCACCTCTGTGCGGCACCCGATCGTGCAGCTGCCGCCCGTCAGCCGGCGCGGGTGACGCCGATGTCCGCATCCACGGGGACACCAGAAGCGCCACGCGCCGCTACGCCGTCGCGGCGTACCGCGGAGCGCCCGCAAGCTGCTGCCCAGCCGGCGCGTGGGCGCACGGCTGCACCGATCGAGAGCCGGTCTCCTGCATCGGAGAGCCGCACGATCGAGCGGGCTATTCCGAGCCCTGTCGACGACGATGCCGACAACGACCTTGGCCAGAGCCGCATGGGCCTCGGCGCAGCAGCCGTCGATCCGCTGCGCGCCGGCATGGATCCGCGTGATCCGACGGCACCCGCCATTCTTCGCGGCCCACCGACGCCGGCGCATGCAGTCAGCGCCAGTGGCATCGCAGAAATCGCGCCGCCGCCCCCCGCTGAAAAAGCTTCGCGCACGGCAGCCCGGCCGACCTCTTATCCATCGTCGATGAGTGGCCGCGGGGACTGGAAGCGCAATTTCTTCCAGCGAATGCGAGAAAACGGCCCCTAGAGCAGCCCGCACGGCAAACTTTTAGTCAATTCTGCTTGGGAAGCATTGATCCCCGGGTATGGTTTCTGCCTATTCACCAATGTCTTAACGCAGGTGATTTGCTATAAGGCCGGCATTGTCGTCGAGGGGATGTTGCGTGATGCGCCATTGGAGCCCATGGGACGAGCAACTTTTGCGCGTGCTCCGAGGTGAGTACCGCCACGATGCGCCGGACTTGAGCTTTGCCCACGGCGCCGAGGGCGGCGTTGCCGTCTTCCATCTCGCGGACGAGATCGGGCTCTGGGTGGCCGCGAGCCGCCACCGCTATCACTACCTGCTGACCGACGGCACGCCGGCAACCCAGGATCCATGTGACATCATGGATATCGTGCCGCTCAGCCGCGCCCTCTTCTCGGATTTCCTCGATATTGCGGACGGCGGGCTCAACTGAGCCTGCGCGACCGATCGCCCGCACCTCGGCCGCCCGTCTTGTGGGCGTTTTGCTGCGCCGCTATAACCCGCGCCAGACCTCTTCCTGCAACATCGAGATCCTGGGAGCCGCCTCATGGCGATCGAGCGTACTTTTTCCATCATCAAGCCGGACGCCACCGCGCGGAACCTCACGGGGGCGATCAATTCCGTGATCGAAAAGGCGGGTCTGCGGATCGTCGCCCAGAAGCGCGTGCGCTGGACGAAGGCCCAGGCGGAGAAGTTCTACGAGGAGCACGCAGCGCGGCCCTTCTACGGGGAGCTCTGCACGTTCATGACCTCGGCGCCGATCGTCGTACAGGTGCTCGAGGGCGAGAACGCGATCGCCAAGTATCGCGAGGTGATGGGTGCAACCGACCCGGCGCAGGCCGCCGAGGGCACCATCCGCAAGCTGTTCGCGCTCTCCAAGGGCGAGAACTCGAGCCATGGCTCGGACAGCCCCGCAGCCGCCCAGCGCGAGATCGCGCTGAACTTCAAGCCCGAAGAGATCGTCGGCTGAACGATGAAAGACCCGCTCTAGTGTGATGATCGAGAAATTCGCCAGCTCTCGCGGCATGATTCTAGGGCTCCGATTCCGAAGTTCGCTCGGGACGCCAGTATCGAGGTTTGGCGAACTTCGGAATCGGGGCGCTAGGCGGGTCTTTTAGTGTCGGTGTAACACGGCGCGACGTCGGCTCGGACTAGGCGAAAGCTTTGCGCAGCTGGGTCGCGATGTCGGCTATAGCTACCGCTGAGTCCCTGACGATGCGGCCCATGGTGAGAAAGCCGTGGATCTGCCCGTCGAAGCGCTTCACCTCAACCGGCACGCCGGCCTTCATTAGCGCACGCGCGAATTCCTCGCCCTCGTCGCGCAGCGGATCCATGGCTGCCGTGATGACGAATGCCGGCGGCAGGCCCGCAAGGCTCTTGGCGTGCAGGGGCGACGCCCGCCAGTCCTTGGCGTCCTCGCTGCGGTTTTTCAGATAGAGATCGACGAACCAGTCCATGGTCGTGCGCGTCAGCGGGAGCTGCTCGGCGAACTCCTCGTAGGACGGGTAGACGCTCGACATGTCCGCCGAAGGATAGATCAGCACCTGCAGCTTGAGCATAGGCCCGCCATTGTCGCGAGCATGGAGCGCGACCACCGCACTGAGATTGCCGCCGGCGCTGTCGCCGCCAACCGCGAGGCGCGCGCGATCGACGCCGAGCTCGGCAGCATTGTCGTGGATCCACTGGGCTGCCGCGACCGAGTCATATGCCGCCGCAGGAAACTTGGCTTCCGGCGCCAGCCGGTAGTCGACCGAAATGACCGTGCACTGCGCGGCGTTGGCGATGTCGCGACACACGCCGTCGTGGCTGTCGAGATTGCCGAGCACCCAGCCGCCCCCGTGATAGTAGATGAGCGTAGGCTGCGGGCTCTTCGTGTCCGTGCCTATGCCGCGGTACAGCCGGAGCGGTATCTGCCCAACCGGTCCCGTTGCAGCCAGGTCGTGCACCTCGGCAACGGGCGAGGGATCAGGTTGAAGGATCGCTCGCGAGGCGACGAAAATCTCGCGCGCTGCTACATGACCGATCGTCGGATACGGCGGGCGCCCCGAGGCAATGATCAGCTCGACGACCTTGGCGGCGTCCGGATTGATGGTCATGCGGCTCCCTCTCCTAGCGCACCGGCTTTCCACCGAGCGTAGCCGCCCGGCACCGGCTCAAGCAACCCGCGATGAGCGGCGCCCTTCCATGCTCCGTCCGCCGATACCGCGTCCCGGCGGCAGTGATTGGGGCGGATAGCTGGAGGGCGGCGGATTGGAGTTCGCCCAGCCGTACGCGAACATCGTCATGAGGGCAGAGGCGGCGAAGCAGTAGACGCCGGGCAGCACCCGGGCCTCGATGTATCCGGAGGAGTTCATGTAGAAGATCATGAGCGCCAGCACCATGACGTCGGTCATCGAGTAACGCCCGAGCCATTCCATGGTCGAGAGCGACTTCTGGCGGAAGTCCTCGGAAAGGTTCGGCGAGAGGCAGAGCGTCAGTAGATAGAGCAGCTTCAGGAACGGGAAGACCACCGAGAACACCGTGATCACCGCCGCGAGGAAGTATTCCTGCGTGCGATAGAGCGCATAGATGATGCTCGCGATCGAGTGCTCGTTCGTCCACACGTAGACCGTCGTGAAGCGGATCGACGGCAGTATCACGCCGAGCGCGAACAGGATCGCGGCCGTCAGGATGAACAGAGCCAGCAGGAAGTTCTTGAACGCCGACCGACCGCCAATGCCGATCATCGGCCGCGCACGCTCGGCGCGCAGATGCTCGGCCCGGATCGGCGCGAGCGCGAACACGCTGAGCCAAGCATAGGCGAGGATCATGAACACCACGGCCGCGGTGAAGAAGTAGACACCCGAGAGGCTGCGCGCATCATATATGCCCTGGCTCTTGAGGAAGAAGATCATGAGCGCCAGGACGAGCACGTCGTGCATTGACCATTTGCCGAGCCATTCGAGCGCCCGAAGCCGCCGAAACTGGCGCTGGAGCACGTCGAGCGGCATGGTCGTCAGGATCACGAGATAGAGGATCTTGAAAACCGGCAGCACGATCGAAAAGACGGCGACGATGACGCCGAGAAAGATCTGATTGCGCTGGAGGAGCGTCCACACCGTCGAGAGCAGCGAGAACTCGGTCGAGAAGAAATAGAACTTCGTCAGCTTGATCGAGGGCAGGCTGATGCCGAGCGCGAGCGAGATACTGGCGCCGATGATCGCGAGACTGAGGAGAAAGCGCCGCCCGCCGAGCACGAGCCGCGACCGTTCACTCGGCCCCGTCGGCTGTGTGATCGGTTCGAGCGTCGTGGTCATGCCGCGCCTCGCATTTACGGCTCTACGGCGCCCATGTCATGGCCAGTCTCATGGGCAAAGCAAAGCACCGCCCGCCGAGATTGTCAGCGGGCGGCGGCAAAATCACGTTCAAAGCTTGTATTGGGCCTCAGGCGACCGCCGTGTGCACGACGCCCTTCTCGGCCAGCATCTCCTGCAGCTCGCCCGCCTGGAACATCTCGCGGATGATGTCGCAGCCGCCCACGAACTCGCCTTTGACGTAGAGCTGGGGGATCGTCGGCCACTCGCTGAAGGACTTGATTCCCTCGCGGATGCCCATGTCCTCGAGGACGTTGACGTCCTTATAGTCGACCCCGAGGTACTGCAGGATCTGGTCGACCTGGCCGGAGAACCCACACTGCGGGAAGTTCTTGGTGCCCTTCATGAAAAGCACCACGTCATTGCTCGAGATCTGCTTGCGGATCCAGTCGTGGACTGCCTGCTCGCTCATGGCTCATCCTCAATTTTAGCGCATAGCGCCGTTCTTCCGGCACACTTCGGCGCGCATCATAGAGATGGCCTCGACGGTCGGCAAGTCAATGGTCGGAACCAACCGCGCGCCCTCCCGAGCGCCCCGATGGGAACCTCCAGCGCTCCGTTCCCGTTATTTCAGCATGGGATAGCAAGCGGAGGTTCCTATGGAAACCGGCGGGAATTGCGATCGCAGACGCCAGGAAGAGAAGATCGACGAGGCCATCCAGGAGACGTTCCCGGCCAGCGATCCGCCGGCTGCCGGCAAGCCGACCAGCACGGAACCGCCCAAGAGCCCGAAGGACCGCGAGGCGCCGATCATCAGCAAGGAGGAGATCGAGCAGGCCAGGCAGGGCAAGGGTCATGCTCAGAACGACAGCATCAAGCGACCCAGCTAAGAGACGGCCGGGCTGCTCACTCGGCCTCAGTCCTTCGGCGGCGCTGTCGTCAGCGCGAGCGCATGCAGTACGCCGCCCATGCGCCCTTCCAGCGCCTCGTAGACCATCTTGTGCTGCTGGACGCGCGTCTTGCCCTTGAACTGCGGCGCCACGACGTGCGCCGCATAGTGATCGCCATCCCCCGCAAGGTCCTTGATCGTCACCTCGGCGCCCGGAAAGCGCTCCCTGATGAGTTTCTCGATCTCGCTGGCATCCATCGGCATTGGTGCGACTCCTTGGGGCCGTTCGTCACTTCCCCTTCTCCCCGTCCTTACGGGGAGAAGGTCGGGATGAGGGGCGGCGAGAGATGCGACCGTCAGCGTTTGCCGCCGCCCCTCACCCTAACCCTCTCCCCGCTTTGGCGGGGAGAGGGGGATAGTCTAGCGCGGTTCGCCGACGAAGGTCTGCTGGATCTCGCGCACGCGCGTCAGCGCCGCCGCGGGGAGCGGCCCCTTCTCGATCGCGTCGATGGCGCCGGCAACCTGCTCGTAGGTCGCGACGCCGACCTGCGTGGTCGAAAGCGAGGGTTGCGCCAACGCGTAGCGAATGGCGAGTTCAGTCAGGCTTCCGGCATGGCCCTCATCGACCAGCGGTTTGAAGCGGCGCGCGCGCTCGACGTCGCGGGCATAGTCCGAGCCCGAGCCGATCGGCGGCACGACGGCCCAACCGCGCGGATGACGCTCCATTTCGCCGCTGAGTGCGCCTCCCGCGAGAACGCGGATGCAGATGCTGCCGATGCCCTTCTCCTGCGCCCGCACCATCAATCGGCGATAGTCCTGCGCGGGATAGTTGGCAGGCAGCGTCTCGACGGGCGACGGATTGAGCGCATTCAGACAGATCTGCGCCGAATCCATGACGCCGGCCGCGACCACCTTGTCGATCTCGCCGATGTCGCCGAGCGCCGTGAAACCGAGATAGCGGATCTTGCCGGCATCACGCAGCTTCTGGAAGGCGGGCACGACGTCGCCGAGAACCTGGGGCGCCGTCAGCGTCTCACCATTGGCATCAGGTGTAAGTGGATTGTGAAGCTGGTAGAGATCGACGCTGTCGCGCCCCATGCGCTTGAGGCTTTCCTCCAGCGCAGCATTGATGCTGGCGGCAATGCGGCGGCGATCCGCGCTTGGAATGCGCACCTTGGTGCCGATGAGCGCCTTCGGCTTAAGCTTCTTCAGGAGCTTGCCGAGGTTGATTTCGGAGACGCCATCGCCGTAGCCCGGTGCCGTGTCGAAGAAGTTCACGCCATGCTCGAGCGCGAGCGCGGCGGCACGCTCCTGCTCCGCAGCATCGCCCTTCACCATTAGTCCGCCGACGGCACCGCAGCCGAAGGTCAACACCGACACCTGCTCGCCGGTGCGGCCGAGCGCGCGTTTCTCGATCATGGCTTCCTCCAACTGTGTTTCCGGCTCTGACGGCCTGCTTGCAACGCGCTTACTTCTTGAAGAACTGTTCCAGCGTCGTGACGTCCTTCTTGGGGCCATCTTGATCGGCGGCGATCTCACGATAGAGATCGGCAATGCCGTTGTAGATCGCGGCGGTGGACTTGCGCCCGCTCTGCTCGGCGATCTCCTCCATCTCGCCGACAAAGCGGTAAGCCTTCACAAACATGTCCGGCACCGACCAACTGATGCTCTTCAGCGTGTTCGGCTGGCTGCGCTGCAGCTCCTCGAGCAGCGCTTCCTTGGCGCCGTATTTGTCGGCCATCAGGATGGAGGCCGTGGCAAGCGCGGTGAGGCCCTTGCCGATGGCGGCATAAGACATCTTGAGTGCCGAGGCCGCGCCGATCGGGCCATCGACCATTTTCACTTCGAGCCCGCCCTTGGAGAGCGATGCCACGCGGTCCCCCGGGATGGCGGAGAAGAAGTAGACGGTATTGCGCGTGTCGGGGCGTGGCGGCGGACCGATGATGCCGCCGTCTGAGAACGTACAGCCTGTCGGTGCTATCACCGCAGCCACCTGCTCGACCTTGCTCGAGCTCACGGCATTCATATCAGCATAGAGTGGCTTGTTCCTCGAGGCCTTGAGCGTCGGTGCGAGCTGCTCGGCAAGAGCCAGCGCATCACTCGGCGGCACGATCGAGAGGATGATATCAGCGGCGGCGATGCCGGCGAGGTCGACCCCGCGCATGCCGGCCTTCTCGGCCCGCACCCGGCTCGCGCTGCTGCGCCCTTCGAGCCATGTCACGACATTGACGCCGTTGCTGGTCAGCCGTGCGGCCGTACCGGCACCCATGGCGCCCTGGGCAATGATGGCCACGGTTGTCTTCGTCATCGCTTCCACTCCCTCGTCATGGGGCGTGGCGCGTGACGCACCGACGCCGCCTTATTCGCTGGCCAGCTTGACGCCTCGGCGCCCTGCCAGGTCCTGGATGAACTGCCACGCGACGCGGCCCGAGCGGCCACCTCGCGTCATCGCCCATTCGCGCGCCTCGGCGATCAACTCGGCATCGCTGATCTTGATGCCGTGATGCGCCGCATAGCTGCGCACCATGTCGAAATACTGATCCTGACTGCCATTGTGGAAGCCGAGCCACAGCCCGAACCGGTCGGAGAGCGAGACCTTCTCCTCCACGGCCTCGGACGGATTGATCGCCGTCGAGCGCTCGTTCTCCATCATGTCACGCGGCATGAGGTGACGGCGGTTCGACGTCGCATAGAAGAGCACGTTCTGAGGGCGTCCTTCAATGCCACCCTCCAACACAGCCTTGAGCGACTTGTAGCTGGTATCGTCATGATCGAAGGAAAGATCGTCGCAGAAGACGATGAAGCGATGGGCGCTGCCGCGCATGTAGCTGAGGCAGGCGGGCAGCGAGTCGATGTCCTCGCGATGGATCTCGACGAGCTTCAGACCACCCTTGGCCCCTGACTTCGCCATCTCGTTGGAGACCTCGGCGTGCGCCGCTTTGACGAGCGAGGACTTGCCCATGCCACGGGCGCCCCATAGCAGCGCATTGTTGGCGGGAAGATCCTTGGAGAAGCGCCGCGTGTTCTCCAGAAGCTGGTCCGAGGCCATCTCGATGCCCTTGAGGAGCGACAGCGGCTGGCGGTTCACGTGCGGCACAGGGAGGAAAGCCACCGGGTTCGCCTGCCAGACGAAGGCCTCCGCAGCCTCGAAATCCACGGGCGGCGCGGACAGCGGCGCCATGCGCTCCAGAGCGGCAACGAGGCGTTCGAGTAGGGCGGCGTTCACGGCGATGGTGTCGGACATATCGGACGAGGTCTTTCGGAAGGAATGACTTGGCTGCGCGCGGGTCTATAGCCCGCAAGCTAGCATTCGTCACCCCGTCCGGCAGCGGGGCTGCGTCGCTTGGTATGCCATACGCCAAAAAAAGGGGCCGTCCGGATTCCGAACGGCCCAAGTCTAGGGAGGAAACGCCCAAAGGAGGGCTGCGAGATCGCTCTCGCAAGAAGACAATTAAATGTGCGGCGCACCATTTACAAGGGGGATTTTTGTGCGGCGCACTGCAAAATTGCATGGTAAGCAGGCGCAGCCCTGCCAGCTACTCCTGGCGCATTGAAACTAATTATTCTGTTTCAATAGCTTAGCACAATCAAAGCGGCGATATATCGGGCGCGACGCATCGCTGCCAGTGGTCAAACCAGCCGGAATAGGCCAACATCCAGGATGCGAACGGGGTGATGCAAGGCCCGTGCGAGGCGTCTTGACGCCTCTGGGCCGACTTCGGAACGCTAATATCCTACTGCGCCAGCTAAATATCTCACGGATCCCAGGAGAAAACGCCACCATGATCTACGAGCTCAGGGTTTATTATTGCGTGCCCGGCCGCCTTCCCAACCTGCTGAAGCGCTTCGAGACGATCACCCTCGGCATCTGGGAAAAGCACGGCATCAAGCAAGCCGGCTTCTGGACCGTGCTGGTCGGTGACTCGAATCAGGCCCTCTACTACCTTCTGGCCTTCGACAGCATGGCGGACCGCGAGAAAAAGTGGAATGCCTTCCAGGCCGACCCCGAGTGGATCGCCAAGCGCGCCGAGACGGAGAAGGACGGCCCGATCGTCGCCAAGATCGAGAACCAGTTCCTCCAGCCAACGGCCTTCTCGAGCGTGAAGTAGTTCGCGCCTTCGGCACGACGGGGCTTTCGAGCGAATACCTCTCGGCGAGCGCTACATGTCCCTTCTCCCCGTCCTACACGGGGAGAAGGTTAGGATGAGGGGCGGAAACTCGCGCGGCGCTCCAGTGTGCCGCCGCCCCTCACCCTAACCCTCTCCCCGCAAGCGGGGAGAGGGGATTGCCGGTGTGCTCGCGGCAATCTCCAAATCCACGAAAGGCGGGGTTGGAGGGGCGGTAGCACCTCTCGCGCTGAAAGTGCAACCTGCTCAAGCAGCCGCGAGCAAACTCTCGAAGAGCTTACGGCCGTCGACCGAGCCGAGCATGGCCTCGGCGGCGTTCTCGGGATGCGGCATCATACCGAGGATGCGACCTGTCGCATCGGCGATGCCGGCGATGTTGCGCTGTGCGCCATTGGCATTGGACTCCGGCGTCACGTTCCCCGCGGGATCGCAGTAGCGGAAGACGACCTGCCCCTCGCCCTCGAGCCGGTCGAGCGTCGCAGTATCGGCGAAGTAGTTGCCATCACCGTGCGCGCAGATCATCTGCGCGACCTCGCCCTGGTTGTAGCAACCGGTGAAGCGGGTCCGCGTATTCTCGACCTTCAGCCAGACATCCTTGCAGATGAACTTGAGCGAGGCATTGCGCTGCAGAACGCCCGGCAACAGGCCGGTTTCGCAGAGAATCTGGAAGCCATTGCAGATGCCGAGCACGGGCACACCGGCCTTGGCCTTGGCGATCACGTCGCGCATGATGGGCGAGTGCGCAGCCATGGCCCCGCAGCGCAGGTAGTCGCCGAAGGAGAAGCCGCCCGGCAGCACAATCAGGTCGGATTGAGGAACCTCGCTGTCGCCGTGCCAGACGATCTGCGCCGGCTTCCCCGTGACCGTGGCGAGCACGTCCGCCACGTCCCGCTCGCGGTTCGTTCCGGGAAACACGATCACCGAGCTTTTCATCTCTCAGTCCTCGCTCTCAGCCTGCCGACAGCTCGAATGCGTAGTCCTCGATGACCAGATTAGCGAGCAGGTCCCTGCACATGCGCTCGACCTCGGCGCGGGCTGCCGCCTCGTCCGTCGAGGCGAGATCGACCTCGATGTACTTGCCCTGGCGCACTTCCTCGACGCCCTTGAAGCCGAGACCGGAAAGCGCGTTCTGGATGGCTTTGCCTTGGGGGTCGAGGACACCGTTCTTGAGCGTAATGCGGATACGGGCTTTCATGCGTCTCTCGCGCGACATTCGTCCTGTCCGAGACAAATGCCCGGACGCGGCCGCAGATACAAGGGCCGCAGCGCCGCATCGAGGGCTCAAATACGGGGAAACAACATGAATCACGCGATGATCATCGGCGCGACAGGCATCACCGGCGGCTACATCCTCCGCGATCTCGCCGCCCGGCCCGGATGGAAAGTCACCGGCCTTTGCCGGCGCCCACCTGCCGAATCGGCCCCGAATGTGAGCTGGCTCAGCGTCGATCTGCTCGACAAGGCCGATGCGCGGGCCAAACTCGGCGGGCTCCGCGACGTCACCCACGTCTTCTACTGCGGGTTCATACCGCTGGCGCCAGATGAGCTGCATCTGCCTGCGAACGCCAACGTCGCTGTGAACTTGGCGCTCCTCGCGAATGCCGTGGAGCCGGTGGAAGCGGTCGCCGATGGGCTCAAGCACATCCAGGTCATGCAGGGCACGAAGTACTACGGCTCGCACATCGGTGCTTTCAAAACGCCGGCCAAGGAGGACGACCCGCGCCACATGGCGCCGAACTTCTACTTCGACCAGCAGGACTACGTGGCCGATCTTCAGCGCGGCAAATCCTGGACCTGGTCGTGCCTGCGCCCGCATACGGTCATGGGTTTCACGATCGGCAATCCCCTGAACCTGCTCTCGGTCCTGGCGGTCTATGCGGCCATCTCGAAGGAGCTGGGCCTGCCGCTCAAGTTCCCCGGCCTCGAGGGGCATTACCGTGCCGTCTACCAGGTCACGGATGCGGGCCTGCTCGCGCGCGCGGCGCACTGGGCCGCGACCACACCCGCCTGTGCCAATCAGGCATTCAATATCACGAATGGTGATTTTTTCCGCTGGGAGAGCCTGTGGCCGCGCATCGCCGAACTCTTAGGCATGAAGGCCGGCCCTGTGCAGACGATCGACCTCGTGGGCTTCATGGCCGACAAGGGACCGCTTTGGGAGCGCATGGCCGAGAAGCACGATCTCATACGCGTGCCCTTCGCCAAGGCCGTGAATTGGGGTTTCGGGAACTATGTTTTCAAAGCCAATTGGGACCAGATGTCCGACACCACGCGCGCGCGCCGTTTCGGCTTCACGGAGTGCTTCGACAGCGAGGAGCGCCTGCTCGAGCAGCTCGCCGAGCTCAAACGCGCGCGCTTCGTCCCGTAAACATTCGGTGAACAACGTCGCCCCGGCCACAGCCAGACCAAGAATGCCCGTGTAAATCAGTCGCGTAGCGTTTCGTGATCAGGCCGAAACGCCTAGATAGGCTGAGATGAACGACGCGGCTTTTTCAGGGAGTGCCGTCCAGGCCGGCGCTGACGTGCCCGAGTTCGGCATCGCGAGCGTCGGCGCGCCTGAAGCGCAGGTCGCGAGCCCGGATATGGTTGGCCTTCAGGCGGGGCCTCGGACCGAGACGGCCTCGAAGAGCGGAGATCGGCGTTTTCAGATCGGCCTCGCCGTTGCGTTCTTTCTCCACAGTCTGATGTTTGCGGGCGTCTTCGGCTCGCCACCAAGGAACATTGGCGATCCGAACGGCAGCGACGACGCCATCAACGTGGCACTCGTCACCGATGCGGAGCTGCGCAGTCTCTCTACCGCGGCGGACAGCAAGCCGAAGGGACCGCTGAGCCCACCTCCGACACCGCCGCCGAAGCCGCCTATTGAGGCGGCGCCCGCACCGCCCACACCGACACCTCCAACGCCACCCGAGCCTCCGACCCCCGCTGCGAAAGCGACGCCTCCACCCCCACCGCCCCCCGAGGCCGTGGACGAAAAGGCGCTGACGCTGGCGCCGATCGAGGATCTTGTTACTCCGATCCAGCGCAGGCCCGAGCCCAAGCAGGCGGAGCCTGCGCCGCCAAGAGAGGAACCACCGCAGCGCACCGAGAAGGCAAAGCCGCAGCGCGATCGCACGGCCATGCTCGATCTGACCCCGCCCACAACATTCTCCGCGCCTGGAGGTGGCGGCGCAGGTCTTCAGCGTCCACCCGGCATCACGCGCTCAGGCGAGAACGACGCCTTTGCTCGCGGCGTCGTCAGCGCGCTGCAGAGAACCATGCCGCAGCTCAACGACACGCGCGGCCGCGTCACCGTGCGCATTACCCTCGACAGAGACGGAAGCCTTGTGAATACGCAGGTCGTGCGCCCGTCCAACATTGCCGGGCTCGACCGGTACGTGGTGTTCGCCACGCGGCAGACGAGCTACCCTTTCCCACCGCGGAATGCCAAGCCTGATGATCTCGTGTTCCTGATCACCTACATCTACAATTAGGCCGAGGCGTCGCGCCCGACCCGGACAGGAAATCAGATGCTCGATCGATTGCTCGATTTGCTGCAGGGAAAAGGTTCGGCTCCGACCATCGAGGAGCCGCATCTCTCGGTCGCCGTGCTGCTCGTCGAAGCCGGCCTTATGCATGGCGACTTCAGCGCCGAGGAGCGTACAACGACGGCGCATCTCCTCGCCCGCCGCTTCGCGCTCTCTCCCGACGAGGCCGAGGAGCTGATCGGGCGGGCCGAAGCGCGGGCGCGCAGCTCAGCGCAATACTTCCCCTTCACGAACAGCCTCAACAACAGCATGAGCATTGACGACAAGATCGAGGTCATCGAAATGCTGTGGCGCATCGCCTATGCCGACGGCAATCTCGATGCGTTCGAGGATCAGCTCATCCGCCAGGTCGCAGGTCTCATGCACGTGCCCGACCGCGACCGGATGGACGCGCGGCGGCGGGTTCTTGGGAACGCGTGATGAGCGCAACTCCCATCAGTCCGCAGATAGCGTCGGCGCAGGGGGCGGCTTTTTCACGACGCCACTGAAATAGAAGGCCGATCGGTGCTTCCGCACATAGTCCATGAGCCTCGCCTCCAGATTCTCAGCGCGCTCATAGTACCGATCATCAATATCGTCGAAGGTCCCCAGCTCGATCGGTGAGATCTGCTTATCGCGCTCGTCGAAATCCAATGCCGGTGCACCGCCCAGAACGTTAGCGGATTGCTGGATGACCTCTGCGAGATCCGGTGCTCCTATCGCGAGAAAACCCTCGAGCGCTTCGCGCCAAACAATACCCGTTGGATTGAAATAGAACTGATGATGCCCACCGTTGTTCACCTCAGCGGCGTGCCACAGGATGGCGAGCACGTGGCGTTGAGGAATAGAAACTTTTGCTAAGTCAGAATGGTATCTCTCCGGGGTGCCATAAATCCACACGGACCACCAAACGGGATCAACTACCTTCCAAACATCTCCACTGTCGATCACAGCGTCGTCGACCGTGACCTCGGTATCAACGTAATCATCAATCATAGGCGCCGCCGCTTCAATGCAGGCGACGATGGTACCCTACGAGCCTAATGCGCGCATCGCCTACGATGCGTGCTTGCCGTGGCAGTGCTTGTATTTCTTGCCCGAGCCGCATGGGCACGGCGCATTGCGCGCGACACGCCCCCAGGTCGATTCGTCATTGGGATCGACCGCACCATTCTTGCCGCGCGACTTGACTGGCTCCGGACGAGCGCGTGTGGGCGCCGGCGCGCGCGCCTCTGACGACAAAGCGGCTTCGGCAAGCTCAAACTCATCCTCGCCCGTCATAGGGTTCAGATGGTGCGCCTGCATGGGCGGCAGCTCGTATTCTTCGACGGGCTCAGGCATCGACCCTGCCGACATGCGAACGTGCATGAGTTGGCTGGTCACGGCCTCGCGCAGGTGCTCAAGCATGCTCTCGAAGAGCGTGAAGCTTTCCGATTTGAACTCGTTGACCGGATCGCGCTGGCCATACGCGCGAAAATTGATCACCGTGCGCAGGTGCTCGAGCACGACCAGATGCTCGCGCCAGAGGTTGTCGAGTGTCTGTAGCAGGACCGACTTCTCGATGTCGCGCAAGCGCATCCTGCCGATGGCGGCAGGCGACTTGTCCGGCGCGCTCTCAATGGCCTCGACGAGCCCCTTGGCCTCGATGTACTCGCGCATGAACGAATAGCCGATGCCGCCGAGCTGGGCCTCAGCCTCCTGCCGACTCGGGCCTTCGATGCGAATTTCCTCGCGATTGGAGTCGAGGAGCGCACGGCCGAGCCGTTCGAAGGTCGCCTCGCCGGGAACCCCGTCGGCCAGCGCTCGCAGCTCGGGTTCGCCCTTCACGAAGTTGACCATGCCGCGCGCCTGCTCGTAGCCCGCAAGCACGCCCTTGCCCACTTCCTCGGAGAGCTCCATGAACTTGCCATCGACGAGCTTCGTGAGGCGCTCGAGGATTTCCTGCTCGGCAATGCCCTCCTCGTCGGCCCACGCCGGGATGGGAGCATCGATCCCGAAAATCTCCTCGACACGCTTCTGCAGTTCTGCAGTTTCCCACTGCTCCGAATAGGCGCCCTCGGGAATGTGGGTCGCCACGAGCCCCTGGAGAACTTCGTGGCGCATGGCGTCGATCGTCTCGCTCACGTCCTCGGCGGCCATGATGTCGATGCGCTGCTCGAAGACGACCTTGCGCTGATCGTTCATCGTGTCGTCGTACTTCAAGACGTACTTGCGCGCGTCGAAGTTGCGGGCCTCGACCTTCTTCTGGGCGTTCTCCAGTGCCTTGTTGATCCAGCGGTGCGTGATCGCCTCGCCTTCCTCGAGACCGAGCTTCTGCAGCATGCCATCGATGCGATCGGCGGCGAAGATGCGCATGAGATCGTCTTCGAGCGAGAGGTAGAATTTCGTGCGCCCGGGATCGCCCTGGCGGCCTGAACGACCGCGCAGCTGGTTGTCGATGCGCCGGCTCTCGTGGCGCTCGGTGCCCATCACATAGAGGCCCCCGGGGTAGGTCACGGTCTTGGCCGGGCGATTGCCCTTGGCCGGCTCGATCTCGACCGTCTCGCTCGCCTCGAGGACGATGCGGCGGTTCGCCTCTATCTCGTCGGCGATCTTGGCGATGCGGCGCTCGCGCTCCGCACCCTCTGGGACGTCGGCCAGCTCCTGGAGCACGCGCATCTGCAGGTTGCCGCCGAGTTGGATGTCGGTACCACGGCCCGCCATGTTGGTGGCGATCGTCACCGCACCCGGCACGCCCGCCTGGGCGATGATGGTGGCTTCCTGCTCATGGTGGCGCGCATTCAGCACCTGATGGGGGACGCCACGCTGTTTAAGAAGCTCGGAGATCATCTCGCTCTTCTCGATCGAGACCGTGCCGACGAGCACGGGCTGCTTGCGCTTCTGCGCACTGTCGATCTCGCGGATGATTGCCTCGTACTTCTCCTTGCCCGTGCGATAGACCTCGTCGTCGAGGTCGGCGCGCCCGACGGGCACGTTGGTCGGGATCTCGATCACGTCGAGCTTGTAGATGTCCAGGAACTCGTCGGCTTCGGTCGAGGCCGTACCCGTCATGCCCGCGAGCTTGTCGTAGAGGCGGAAGTAGTTTTGGAAGGTGATCGAGGCGAGCGTCTGGTTCTCGGGCTGGATCTTCACGTGCTCCTTGGCCTCGAGAGCCTGGTGTAGGCCTTCGGAGTAACGCCGGCCCGGCATCATGCGGCCCGTGAACTCGTCGATAATGACGACCTCGTTGTCCTTCACGATGTAGTCGCGGTCGCGATGGAACATCTTGTGGGCCTTGAGGGCCTGATTGATGTGATGGACGACCGTGACGTTCTCGATGTCGTAGAGCGCGTCGCCCTTGAGCAACCCGGCCTCGTTGAGCAGGCGCTCGATGGTCTCCTGGCCGGCCTCGGTGAACGCCACCTGCTTCTGCTTCTCATCAAGCTCGAAGTCCGACTTCTCGATCTTGTGCATCAGCGCATCGACGGCGTTGTAGAGCTCCGAGCGGTCCTCGACCGGCCCCGAGATGATCAGCGGCGTGCGCGCCTCGTCGATCAGGATCGAGTCCACCTCGTCGACGATGGCGAAGGCGTGCCCGGACAGCTCCTGCGGCCGGCCGCCGAACTGCACCATGTCGACCACACGCATCTTCATGTTGTCGCGCAGGTAGTCGAAGCCGAACTCGTTGTTGGTGCCGTACGTGACGTCGCAGGCATAGGCGGCGCGGCGCTGCTCGTCGTCGAGGTCGTGGACAATGCAACCGACGGTGAGCCCCAGGAACCTGTAGACCTGCCCCATCCACTCGGAGTCGCGCTTGGCCAGATAGTCGTTCACTGTGACGACGTGGACGCCGCGACCCGCAAGCGCATTCAGATAGACGGGCAGGGTAGCGACCAGCGTCTTGCCTTCGCCGGTCTTCATCTCGGCGATGTTGCCGGAGTGGAGCACCATGCCGCCGAGGAGCTGGACATCGAAATGGCGCTGCTTGAGCGTACGCTTGGCCGCCTCGCGAACGGTGGCGAAAGCCGGCACCAGCAGATCGTCGAGCGAGGCCCCCTCGGCGAGCTGCTTGCGGAACATGTCCGTGCGCGCCCTGAGGTCGGCGTCGGAGAGTTTCTCGATCTCGCCCTCGAGGGCATTGATCTCCGCAACCTTGGGTCTGAACGACTTCAACATCCGATCGTTCGACGAGCCGAAGATCTTGGAGGCAATCGAAGCGAGCGACAGCATGAACCGTTCCTCAAATCCAGTAACCGCAGTCGGACCTGGCCGGGCCTGACACCTGCGAAGTCGATGTACGTGTCGGCGCGCCGACTTCCGTCGGGCGGCCGCTGCGATCAGGTTGTGCTTCGAAGAGGAAGAGGCCGACGAGCGAGCCGCCACAGGCCCTACCAACCCAACCGGGCACCGCATCCAGCCGGCACGGGAGAGATAAGGATGGCGCGCAGGGTTGTCAACGAAAGCGCGTCAAAACGCACGTGTACTGTGGCGGAAGTTGCGACCGGCACTGTGACCGACTGGCGCACCCTGCCGGGGCGAGAAGTCGACCGTCACGGCCGTTGCCGCATCGTGCCCACGAACCAGTCCCCATAGGAGGCTTCGCCGGCGCGCGGGTTCTCCCAGGGATCAGACATCTTCGCACGGCGCTGTGCCCTGGTGAGCCGGTGTTTCAATCGCCGAATGCTCGCACGACGCGCCCGTGCCGGATCGGCTCCGTCCTCCACCTCCGACGGGTCCGGCCTTCGTAACGGCAGCGCGAGCTGCTCGAGCGGAATTTCGACCGCCGGATCCGGTGCCTCCAGCGGCTCGCTCGCGCGCCCGACGCGGGCAACGACGTTCGGCGAGGGGCGCTCTGCCTCATCTGGAGGTCCGGGCGGATCACCGTCGGCAACGCGCCGCTTCGGCTCCTGTGCATCATAGCGCGGCGGCTTCACGGCGACGGCGGGTGGGGCAGCGGTGACGGGGCGCGTGACAGGCTCGGGTGGCACTTCCGGTGACGCGGCTGTGAGACGTCTCGGCAATGGACGACGTTTTTCCGGAGCTGGAAGCCCACCGGACTGTGCCACGCGCTTTTCTTCCTCCGTCGCAGGGCGCCAGGCGCCGACGATGGAATCGCTCGGACGCCGGGTCAGATCGTAGGCAATGGTGCTGGCATTGGGTTGCGTTCCCGGACTTGCCCTGGGAGCATCTTGCGGCAACCCGCGCTCCGAAAACTGTTCGAGACGGCCCGAACTCTGATCGATGCGCACGACATCGGCATTGCGCACGAACAGTACGCTGGCAGTGAGGCCGACCACGACGACAACGCCGAGCAGTGTCAGCGCCGCCGGCAGCAGGCGCCGCGGCGACACCTCGCTCCTAACGGCAGGCGATGCCGGCGGATCCAATGGCTCGGGATCGTAGAGCGTCGCGCGCTCAACCAGAAATGGCGCGCCTTGGCGGAAATTCGCAGCACGGTCCGCGACCGACTGGCGACTCGCGTCGGCATGAGGACTGTCACGATCGTACCGCGCTCGCGCATCGCGCCCGAGACCATGCATCTGGCCATGCGCCGCCGCAGCGCGCGACGGCTGCGTATCGGTTGGGCGTTCGCTCATCCGCGTATCGTGCCACCTGCATCACCTGCCCCGTGGCGGCCATGGTCTGCCGTCCACCGGAAACCGGAACCTACGCAGCACGCAAAGACGCATCGAATCGCAGGATACTATCGCATCTCACCTCCGATGTCCGGTGCACGGCCGAACTCCCCACTGCTCTGTCAACGCCGGACCTAGCCAGCTCCGGCGGGTTGCCCGATCTTGACGCCCGTGCTCCGATCGCTGAAGACAGACCGGCAACAGCGGAGAGCGCGCATGATCGGACGGCTGAACCACGTAGCTATCGCAGTCAGAGATATGGCAGCCGCTGTCGCGGTCTATCGCGATACGCTGGGTGGCGAGGTATCGGAGAAAGTGGCGCAGCCCGAGCACGGCGTGTCCACTGTGTTCGTCGTCCTCCCGAACACCAAGATCGAGTTGCTGGAGCCGCTCGGGGCCGGTTCTCCAATCACCAAGTTTCTCGAGCGCAATCCCGATGGCGGCATTCATCATCTCTGCTACGAGGTCGACGATATCGTCGCCGCACGCGATCGTCTGAAGGTTGCAGGCGCGCGCGTGCTCGGCGATGGCGAGCCGAAGATTGGCGCCCACGGTAAGCCCGTATTGTTCCTGCATCCGAAGGATTTCTGCGGGACGCTCGTCGAGCTCGAGCAGGCCTGAAGCGCGGCAACGAACGCGCACGGATGATCGCCGTTCCAACTTATCAACCGGTCGAGCTCAAGTCTTGACCACATAAGCTTCCCGAGCAAGAACAGCGGGCTCGACGTGCGCTGAGCCGGGTGCTCACAAGGTTCCTCCTGGATACCTTGTTCTCAAATAGTGCAGGCGAAGGCTGGACGTTTGTGCTTTTGATCATCGGGCAGGCGGGGGGCAGCTCCTGCTCACCCCAACTGGAGAAGGCTTCGTTCATCTCGCGCGCGCTCCGCATTCGTCAAGTGCGGGCGCGCCGAGGGAAAAAAGGGGCCGCCGTCACAGCATGATGAGCAGTCTCGCCGATTTCGTGCGCGGTCGCACGCCGGCCTTCCTTCTGACGCTTCTCGCGTTCTATTCGCTCGCCGTGCCATCTGTGCAGGCCCAGGCGCCACCACAGACGCCGACACTGGCCAAGCCGACGACGCTCGAACGCATACTTGCGCGCGGACACATCGTCTGTGGCTTCACCCGCACTTCGCCAGGCTTCGCGACCGTCGACGCTCGCGGCCAGTGGTCGGGCTTCGATGTGGACTTCTGCCGTGCGCTCGCCGCCGCAGTTCTCGGCAAACCCGAAGGCGTCAAGCCACTCATGATCGCACCCTCGGTAGCGGCGGCGGCGCTGCTTTCGGGCGAGGTCGATATTCTGGCGACCGGTACTGCAATGAGCCTGACCCGCGAGACCGGCCTCGGCATCCGCTTTCCGGGTGTGCTCTATCACGACGCGACACGTCTACTCGTGAAACGGGCGGCGGGCATCACGAGCGCGCGCGAGATGTCCGGCGCTAGCATCTGCGTCGGCAACAACCCGGAGACCATCGAGGCGATCGCCAGCTTCTTCAAGACTCACGGTATTCGGCACGAGACTGTCGTCGTGGAGAAGTGGGAGGAGATGGTGCAGGCCTATACGAGCGGGCGCTGCCAGGCGCTCGGTGCCGATGCCGCCATGCTCGCCGATCTTCGCGGCAGGCTCGCGGGCTCCGGCGAGCATCATATCCTGCCCGAGGCCCTCGCCATAAGCTTGCTGGGGCCTGCCGTGCGCCGGGGCGATCCGGCATGGTACGACATCGTACGCTGGACCATCCATGCCCTCATTGCCGCCGAGCAGCTCGGGATCACGTCGGTCCGTGTCGAAAGTCTCAAAGCATCGGCTCAGCTCGACGTGAGACGTCTGCTCGGTGTCGAAAGCGACATCGGATCGCCGCTCGGACTGCCGCGCAACTGGGTCTACCTGATCCTCAAATCGATCGGGAACTACGGCGAGCTCTATGAGCGCAATCTCGGTCAGCGCTCCCCGCTCAAGCTCGAGCGGCAGGTCAACGAGCTGTGGACCAAGGGCGGCCTGATGATTGCGCCGCACCTGCGCTGAGCAATGCCCCGCGCGCGCTGCGCGATCAGGAATACGCCGCATCGAAGCACAGCCCAGGGTGGCGGGCGAAAGCGAATGATCGCGGCTCGGGTACGGCTCAGCGTGGCTTGGCCGCGTCCTCGCACTTGCCGGGATCGAGGAAGAAAATCTCTTTGAGCACGCCCCGCACGGCAAACGAGCCGTAATCGATCATGAGGCGCCGCGAGACGCCGTTCGCATAGTAGAGGAAAGAGAGCTCGTACGTCGGTACGGCATCCTGGCGATTCGTCTCGGGTTCATAGTAGCTGATCGAAATCGGCCATGACGGCACGGTCAGCAGCGGCTTTGCCGATTCGACCTTTTCGAGGCCCTCAACATTGCCGGGCGCGCGCCGGTGCCCCAGGAACGACACGGTCGTATATACTTTGTCGCCCTTCTCGGAGCCGTCGTAGAGATCGGCCGTGAAGAGCCGCTCGCCGCGACGCGCCCTGACGACGAGCTCGCGCGAGTGCTGGATCGGGAACATGGCCTGCGCACCGAGATCGAGCTGCTTCCGAGTCGGGCGTGAAAGGGCGACCTTGAGCTTGTCCGGGCCGCTCGTGCGCGAGGCATCGCCGACCGTGCTCTCGGTCAGCTTGCGGTCTTTGTACTGTGTCGAGTTGAAGCGAAAAGCGCGCGACGCGGCATCCTCCCAGCTCGTCGAGCGCAGATCGGTGAGGCTGGTAATACCCTCCTGGTTCACCACGTACGTCACGAAGCGCATGCTCTGAGAGTAACCGACGCAGGAATTGCCGGTGAGCTCGTAAACCATGCGCCCGGACATTTCGGCAATGCCCGAGCCTCCCTGGGCGCGAAGGAGCGATATCTCATAGACCGCTCGATGCGGCGCCAAGACAACCTCGGCCTCGGAAGCCGCGGCCCTCCCGGCCGAACCACCAGCGAGCAGGGCTGCACCTGTCACGAGCGGCAACCAGCACAACAGGCGCCTCATCCGGGCCTCAACCATTTCTCGTGATCTCCAGGTCCCACACTGCCTTCACCGCATGTGTCAAATATAAAACGGTGTACGCCGTCCGACTGTTGCACGATCCTTGCTCTCGAACATGCAAAACGTCGTGAGGACTGAGCTTTGTCGGATGAATCCGCTGCGTCAATCGGGATTGAGACGACCGCCTCGCGGCAGTATCAAGGCAGTTCCGTGCGCCATCGTCACACATTCGCAGCAAAATAGCGTGCGATGAAGCGTTCATAAATGCCGGTCAGCGCCTGAAGATCCGTCACCGCTACGCACTCGTCCACGTGGTGTGCGAGCGCATTGGTCAGCCCGAACTCGACGACCGGACAATAGGCCTGGATGAAGCGGGCATCCGACGTCCCGCCGTTGGTCGTGAGCGCCGGCGTGCGCCCGGTAACCTCGGCGACCGCACTCCTAAGCGTCTGAACGAGCGGCCCTGGTTTGGTCAGGAACACGTCGCCCGTCCCCCAGAAGCTCACGTCCCAGCGTGCCGAAACCTCGGCCGCCGCCGCTGCGCACTGCTCCCGCACCCAGGCCTCGGCCTTCGGGCGAGTCCAGAGGTTGTTGTAGCGGATGTTGAACTTGGCGCGTGCCTCGTTGGGTATGACGTTCGTCGACGTATTGGGCGCGTTGAGGACCGTCACCTGGAGGCTCGAGGGCTCGAAATCTTCGTTCCCCTGATCGAGCGGCGTGCAGGAGAGCCGGTCGATGAGACGGGCGAGCTTGGGCACCGGGTTTTCCGCGAGCGCCGGATAGGCCGCATGACCCTGCTTGCCTGCGACGATCAGCTCGCCATTGAGTGAGGCGCGCCGGCCGATCTTGATTTCCTCGCCGAGCACTTTCGGGTTCGACGGCTCGCCGACGATGCAGGCGTCCATAACCTCACCGTGCTCGCGCATCCAATCGAGCACCTTCATGGTGCCGTTGATCGACGGTCCCTCCTCGTCGCCCGTGATGAGAAAGCTGATGGCGCCCGGCAGCTCTCCGCCGTGACGCTCGACGAGCCGCAGCGTCGCCGCGACGAAAGCCGCAATGGCACCCTTCATGTCGACGGCGCCGCGACCGTAAAGCAGCCCATCGTGGATCTCGGCACCGAAGGGCGGATGCGTCCACTTCGCGGCATCGCCAGCCGGCACGACATCCGTATGGCCGGCAAAGCAGAGATGGGGCTGCTTGCGTCCGAGCCGTGCGTAAAGGTTGTCGACGTCGGGCGTCCCGGCCTCGCGCATCATCAGACGCTTGCAGTCGAAGCCTGCGGGCTTCAACGCCGCCTCGAGCAGCGTCAGTGCCCCCCCTTCCTCCGGGGTCACCGATGGGCAGCGGATCAGCGCCTGGGCGAGCGCCACGGGGTCCTTGAAGTCGATGGTCATGGGCAGAGAGCCGATCGCCGGAGATGGAAGTTCGCGCAAGCGCGCCGAGTGGCGCCCGCGAGGCTCTAGCATCCAGGACGACGGCGGAGAAGCCCGCTCAGGCAAATGGGGGAAGGTATCAGGCGGGCTCGATGACGTAGCCAGCCCCGCGGACGGTGCGGATGACCTCCGCCTCCTTGCCGCGGATGAGCGCCTTGCGCAGGCGCCCGATGTGCACGTCGACGGTGCGCTCATCGAGCTCAGCCTGGCGCCCCCAGACACCGTCGAGGATCTGCTCGCGGCTGAGCACGCGGCCCGCCCGCTCCATCATGAACTCGAGAAGGCGATATTCGGTCGGTCCGAGCCGGACTTCGCGCTGTGCCCGGCGTACGCGATGGGCGAGCCGGTCGAGCGATACATCGCCGACCGTGATCACGTCGGATACCCGCTCGGGCGACGCGCGCCGCAGCATTGCCTTCACGCGCGCAATGAGCTCGGCGACGGAGAACGGCTTGACGATGTAGTCGTCGGCACCTGTCGCAAGTCCGCGCACGCGATCGCCTTCCTCACCGCGCGCGGTGAGCATGATGATTGGAACCGCCGTCGTCTCCTGGCGCTGACGCAACCGCCGGCAGAGCTCGATGCCCGACACACCCGGCAGCATCCAGTCGAGCAGAATGACGTCGAAGTTCTCCTCGTTGACGAGGAGCTGGGCTTCCTCGCCCGTCTCCGCCACCACAACCTCGAAGCCCTCGCCTTCCAGATTGTAGGTGATGAGCTCAACGATCGCAGGATCGTCCTCGACCACCAGGATCCTGATGCTCATGCGAGCCCGACCTTCCCTGGAGTCACCCAGCGCTCCGTCGCTGCGGATCGCCTGGCCCCGTGCCGTTCTCAATGTCGCAACGCGCACGTTATCCTCCGAACTTACAGCGTGGGCTCCTGGCCATCGGTCTCATCTGCGAGACCTGCAGCGGAACCACGCATCCCGTGACGCCGATCAAGGCTCCGCCGTGATCAGCGTTGAACTCGTATCGTCGCCTTTCGGGCGTGCATCCGTGACGGGCTGCCCATGGACGAGGAAATGCACGTTCTCGGCGATGTTCGTCGTGTGATCGCCGATGCGCTCGATATTCTTGGCGCCGAACAGCAGATGGGTGCAGAGCCCGATGTTGCGCGGGTCTTCCATCATGTAGGTCAGCAGCTCGCGGAACAGCGAGTTGTACATTGCGTCGATCTGCTCGTCGGCGCGCCACACGGTGAGCGCCTTGTCGGCCTGGCGCTCGCTGTAGGCATCGAGCACGTCCTTAAGCTGACGGAGCGCAAGCTCGGTCATGTTCCTGAGGCCGGTCATCAACGGCTTCGGATGGTTCTCGCCCGAGATGGCGAGCGCGCGCTTGGCCATGTTCTTCGCGAGATCGCCGATACGCTCGAGATCACCCGCGATCTTCAGCACCGTCATGATGTGACGGAGGTCATCAGCAAGCGGCTGCCGCTTGGCGATCATGACGATGGCCTGGTCCTGCAGGTCGCGCTCGAGCTGGTCGATGAGGGAATCGCCCGCGACGATCTCGGCGGCGAGCTTCGGATCGCGCCGCTCGAGCGCCTCGAAGGCGCGGCCGAGCTGCTGTTCGGCGAGGCCACCCATCTGCGTGACACGCTTGTCGAGCAGAAGCAGCTCCTGCTCGAATGCCTTGACCGTGTGCTCGCGCATCCTGGTGCTCCGACTTGTTCGAGGTCTTGCAGCTACCCAGCGGGCCGCCCGCCTCTGATTGAGGCGCAATCTAGCTTCCGCAGCCTACAACTTTGTGACAGTGTAAGTCATTAAATTGTATTTATTATTCACTCAGACGTGGAGGCTCGGCCGGCGCGCCTGCTCGTCGATCACGAACGTGAACGTCGAACCCTTTCCGGGTTCCGATTCGATCCTCAGCTCGCCGCGGTGGCGATTGATGATGTGCTTAACGATGGCGAGGCCAAGGCCCGTGCCCCCCTTCTCGCGACTCGACTTCGCACTCACGCGATAGAAGCGCTCGGTAAGGCGCGGCAGATGCTCGGGCGGGATACCCGGTCCCTCATCGCGCACTGCGACGGCAAGGCGGCTCGTCGGTCCGCGTGCTTCGCGGCGGATTGTGACTGCGACCGGCCGGCCGGCCGCACCATACTTCAGCGCGTTCTGCACGAGGTTCTGCACAACCTGCATGATCTCGTCGGTCTCGCCGAGCACGACCGCTGGCCCGTCGCACGGCGTGAAGGTGAGAGTCGCGCCCGTTGCCCGCGCCACCGGCTCGAGAGCCTGCACCGCCACGGAAATCGTCTCATTGAGGTCGATCGCCGCGCGGGGCGGCACGTGCTCGCGCATTTCGACACGACTGAGCGACAACAGGTCGTCAACCAGCCGCGACATGCGCGCGGCCTGCTGGCCCATGATGCCGAGGAAGCGTCCGCGCGCCACAGGATCATCGCTCGCCCGGCCTTGCAGGGTCTCGATGAACCCCACGAGCGAGGCCAGCGGCGTGCGCAACTCATGGCTCGCATTGGCGACGAAGTCGGCGCGCATACGCCCGAGTCGGTCCTGCTCGGTGAGGTCGCGCAAGGCAATCACGACGCGCGGTGCCGCGGCCTCCGTCGATGTGCCTGCCATGGCTGTGAGCGTCAATCTCACGCGCCGGTCGATCGGCACGCGCTCCTGGACCTCAACCGTGCGCTGGAGACCGTCCTCCAGCACCTCGTCGATGGCCTGCAGGAATATGGGATCCCGGCTCAAAAGCGACGGCTGCCCACCAGGCCGCAGGAGAGCATAAATCTCGCGCGCCGCGGGGTTGATGTGCACGATCGCACCGCTTTGATCGAGCGCGATGACCGGATCCGGCAAGGCATCGAGCGCCGCGCGCCAGCGTCCCATGAGATCTGCAACGGCCGCGCGCGGCGCAATCACCACTCCGCCTTGCTCAGCTGCGGCGTCACCCTCCAGGGAGACGAGCGCCGCCAGGATGAGCGCCAGCCCCGCCCCCAACGCAACCATCCACGGCGAGAGGCCGCCGATCAATCCCACCGCGCCACCAGCCATGGTGACAGCCACCAGCAGCGGCGCACGCTGGCGCACGCGCCGAAGCGCCGTCTCGAAGCTGCGCTTCAGCACATCGCCAACGTCTTGTTCTTCGTTACCACCGAGCAGGCGCACGCCCCGCTCCTTTGTCCGCAGTCCCATGCGCGGTCTTCTAGACCCTCCCGGGCCACCGCGACAGCTCTAGTGTCCCCATTCCGAAGTTCGCTTGAACTCGATGCCAGTGTCCCGAGCGAACTTCGGAATTACAAAGGGACACTAGAATCATAAACTTGCTTGTGTGATTCAGATCGAGAAATTCGCTCGATACTGTGCCCCGACATATGGCGAATTTCTCGATCATCACACTAGCGATATATGAGCACTCCAAGCGAGAACACGGCGCCGAGCCCCGCAAATACGAGCAGACCGGCCCGGCCATCGACAAAACTGTCCGGGAAGAGCTGGAGAACGAGCGGCGCCATGAGCAGAACCGCGCCGCCAATGATCACTGCCCACGTCCACGGCAGCGCCGCCCAGGCGAGCCCGAGCCCGACGATCACCGTCCCCAGCGCGACCCCGATCGTGCCCCAAAGGATTGCAGCGCCGCCGCCCGACTTGAGGGCCTCCGGGCGATGCTCACTCGGAAAGTGCCCGCTTGCCGTCAGTCCATAGAGCGCCGCGCTCATTGTGAGCAGCGCGAACACGGTCGCCGCCCCCCAGTTCACCATTCCCATCGCGTTTCTCCCGCCGCAGCTGCGAGGCTCGACTTGCCCTCGATGACGCCGCTCCTTACCATATGCTAGATATATCAGCATCGAGGGAGCGGAACCATGGCCAACACACCGGCGGGCGAAGTCGCGAAGAAGCGCGAAAAGCGGACAATTACCGAAATACGCGACAGCAAGAAGACTGGCGAGAAGATGGTCTACATGTCGGTGCCCGACTATACGGCTGCGCAATGGGCCGAGATGGCAGGCGTCGATGTCGCCGTGGTCGGCGATAGCCTCGCGATGATTGCCCACGGCCACAAGAGCACGATCCCGGCGACCATGGACATGATGGTCATGCACGCGCAGGCCATCCGCCGTGGCGCCCCAAATACTTTCGTGCTCGGGTGCATGCCCTATCAGAGCTACAACACCGTCGATCGCGCGCTCGTCAATGCCACGCGCTTCATGCAGGACGCGCTCACCGACGCGGTGAAGCCGCAAGGCGGCAAGTCCCAGGCCCACATCCTCAAGGCCCTCGTCGATGCCGGTATCCCGACGGCCTCGCACATCGGCCTCACGCCGCACACCATCGCGACGTTCGGTGGCTTCAAGATCCAGGGTCGCACCGCCGATGCCGCCATGAAGATCCTCGAGGATGCACTGGCGATCGAAGATGCCGGCTGCTTCATGCTCGAGTTCGAGGCCGTGCCCGCGAAGATCGCGCGTCTCATCTCGGAGCAGCTCACGATCCCGACCATCGGCATCGGCGCAGGCGTCGGCACGGACGGCCAGATCCTGCCCTGCCACGATCTGCTCGGCGTCTTCACGGACTTCAAGCCGAAGTTCACGAAGCGCTTCGCCAATCTCACCGAGGTGGCGGTGAACGGCATCAAGCAGTACGTGAAAGAAGTCAAGGAAGGCAGCTTCCCCGACGACGATCACTCCTACACCGTGAAGGAAGAAGAATACGAGAAGTTCGCGAAGATGGTGCAGAAGCGAAAGCACATCTAACTGCTGAGCCGATCAGGGCAGACCGTTGCGAACGTGCAGCATGTATGCGGGCCTCGCGCTCAGCAACTCGTAGTAGCCCGCGACAGACGGATAGTCCGGCCGCTCGAAGTTCAGACAGAACCAGCGGTTGACGACGAGCCCGATCGGAATGTCGCCGATCGTGAAAGCGTCACCAGTGATGTACGGCCCGCTCGTGCGCAGATGCTCGTCGAGCTGCCCCACTTCTTTTGTAATCTGGCGCCGACCCTGCTCGATGAACCACGGATTGTTCCATGGCGGCTCGTTCAACATGCCCCCTAGGAACGCACCGCGAAGCGAGATGGATGTCTCGTAGTTCGCCCAGTCCATCCATTGCTCCACGTTGGCGCGACGGACCGGATCGATCGGATAAATCGAGTCATCGCCATGCTTCGTGGCCAAGTATCTTACGATGGTGTTGGATTCGCGCAGCACATTGCCATCGTCAATCACAGCCGGAACCAACCCGATAGGATTGATGCTCCGAAACTCGTCATCGCTCGTCGGGCGATAGCCGCGCCCCCAGTCCTCGCGTATGTACGGAACCCCGAGTTCGTCGCACACCCACAGAACCTTCCTGACGTTGAAAGAGTTCGCTCTCCCGAGAATTCGAAGCATCGGCCGGCGGATCCTCCTGTACGTGTTTAGGCAAGCCTACCTGCCGCTACGCTCGCCGCAAACTCGCGTGCAGGCATTTCTGTTGCGCATTTTCACGGTGGGGCTCACATTGCCGCGGGTCAATCCTGGCAGCGTGGAACAACATCGTGAAAGTCATTGGCTTCGATCATCTCGTGCTGACGGTGGCCTCCATCGAGCGCACGGTCGCCTTCTACACGCGCGCGCTCGGCATGACGCACGAGGTCTTCGGTCCCGATGGGCGCTCGGCGCTGCGCTTCGGCCCGCACAAGATCAATCTCCATCAATCGGACAATATGTTCGCGCCGCGCGCCGATCATCCGATGCCAGGCTCGGGCGACATCTGTCTGCTGGTCGACGACTTCGACGGCATCGAAGAACAACTCGTCGCGAACGACGTGCCGATTCTCGTCCCGCCCTCGGAGCGAACGGGTGCTCGAGGCGCGCTGCGCTCGATCTACATCCGTGATCCCGACGGCAATCTCGTCGAGCTCAGCACGTACGCAGATCCGCGCCTGAAAGCTGCGGGGGCCGACGATGTATGATTACTACTGGTTCTTCCCGATGGCCTTCGGTGCGGGCCTCGTGCAGTGGATCATTGCCGCGGGCATTGGCGCGCTGTTCGTGACGGCGCTGGTGCATGACGCGCAGGCGCGACGCTGGCTCTGGCTGTTCGGCGATATTGCCTTCCCGCCGATCGGTATCGTTCGCGGCCTGCTCGTGTGGCTCGAAAAGATCTAGGCGATGCTTGCTGAAGACCCAGCACTCGAACTGCTGACCACCAGAGAGATGGCGGAGGCGGATCGGCTGGCTATCGCAGCCGGCGTCCCGTCACTCGAGCTCATGGCGCGTGCCGGCGAAGCCGTCGCGAACGTCGCCGGCACGATGGTGGACATCGGCGCGCGCATTCTCGTACTGGCCGGGCCCGGCAACAACGGCGGCGATTCTTTCGTCGCAGCCCGCCGGCTCGCCGAGCAGGGCTACCGCGTGCGTCTCGCGCTTCTCGGCGAGCGTAGCGCACTGAAGGGTGACGCAGCCCATTTCGCCATGCGGTGGCCAGGGGTGGTCGAGCCCGTCGGCGCGGGCGGCATTCGCGACTGCGATCTCGTCATCGATGGCTTGTTCGGCGCTGGCCTGTCGCGCGCGATCGAGGGCGTTGCTGCCGAAGCGATCGCCGCGATCAATGCGTCGGGCTTGCGGGTGCTGGCGATCGACGTCCCGAGCGGACTCGATGGCAGCTCCGGCGCGCCGACCGGCCCCACCATCCAGGCAACGCGCTCCGTCACGTTCTTCCGCCGCAAGCCCGGCCATATCCTGCTGCCCGGCCGAACGTTCTGCGGCCCCGTAACACTTGCCGACATCGGCATCCCAGCGGGGGTCCTCGACAAGATCGGACCGCGCACGTTCGTGAACAGCCCCGCGCTTTGGCAAGCGGCTCTCCCTGCACAGCGAGCCGAGGCGCACAAGTACACGCGCGGCCACGTCGTCGTCGTCTCCGGTCCCCCGGAGAGCACCGGCGCGGCGCGGCTTGGTGCCCGCGGGGCCTTGCGCATCGGCGCTGGCCTCGTGACCGTGGCGAGCCCGCGCGCCGCCTTCCCGGTCAATGCCGCGCACCTGACGGGCATCATGCTGAAGCCGTTCGACATGCCGGAGGGGCTTGCAGGCGTGCTCGCGGACAAGCGGCGCAATGCCCTGCTGATTGGCCCTGGATGCGGTGTTGGTCGGGATACCTGCCGCATGGTCGAGATCGCGCTCGCTTCCGGGGCCGCCGTTGTCCTCGACGCAGATGCTCTGACCTCGTTCGCTGAGTCGTCGGACGGCCCGGCGGATCCAGTTCCGTTCGGCTTTCTGCCGGGCTTGTCGACGGCCAGAGCAGCCGGCACCGACCGGCTCTTCGGTGCCATCAAATCCGATGCCCCACGCCCCGTGGTTCTCACCCCGCACGATGGCGAGTTTCAGCGCCTCTTTGGAAAGTTCGAAGGCTCGCGCCTCGCCCGGGCGCGGCAGGCTGCTGCGACGAGCGGCGCGGTCGTCGTCCTCAAGGGAGCCGACACCTGTGTCGCGGCACCCGACGGTCGGGCCGCCATCAACGAGAATGCGCCACCTTGGCTCGCCACAGCGGGCTCAGGTGACGTGCTGGCGGGTTTCGTCACCGGGCTGCTGGCGCAGGGCGTGCCGACCTTCGAGGCAGCCTCCGCCGCCGTCTGGCTTCATGGCGCGAGTGCCGCGGCCCTCGGTCCGGGCTTGATCGCCGAGGACCTGCCAAAGGCTCTGCCGAAGGGCCTCGCTCAATTTTCTGGGTTGTAGAAGGCACCGCAACAGCGACTAGCGGCGTCCGACCGCCGAAAATTGAACAGGCCGTCGGATGATCTCTTGCCGGAATGTTAATTTCCGTCCCAAAATTGTACAATTCTCGCCAGATTCCGTGACTTAGCAGGGTAAATAATCTGTAAATTCTCTTGCAACTGATAAGAATTCCATCCTATAAAGTAACCTTAAGGAAGCGTATCCGTTAAGCGTCTTTTCGGCCCGCTGTTCCTTCGCGTTGAATGACATTGGGGGAATTTGTCATGCTTACCTCCGCGAGAGTCGCTAAGTCGGCACCGCCCACCGTTGCTGCACCTTTTGTTCAGACCCGCACATTCACCCACAACTTCCTGGCCGATGTGCGCATCGATCACGGTCCACGCGATCTTTACGCTCGGCTCTTTCTCCGCGGGGACACGCTGCTGAGGGAGCGCGGTATCAATCTCACCTTTGCCCCCCTCCACGAGTTGCTCGAGGTGAACCGCCGCAACAGCGACAGCTGGCGCGGCCTTCTGCCGATTTTCAGCGTCGAGGACGGCGGCTTCACTGACGATAACGGATTTTGCCTGCTCGCCCGGACCAGCGATGGACAGGTCGTCGCGGCTCAGGCGGCACGCTTTTACGATATGACCGACAGCAGCTTCAAAGCCGAGACCGAGAGCTTGCGGCTCTTCTATCCGGATCCGGAGGCGCAACGGCACAATGGGGAGAAAATCGCGGTGACGGCCCCCTCCGCCGAGGTCATTACCGGTCCGACGGTGTTCTCAGGAGCGGTCTGGTATCACCCGTCGGTGCGGAAACAGGGTCTGACGTCCATTCTGCCGCGCCTGACCAAGGCCCTCTCGCAGACGAGATGGGATACGGATGTGACCCTGAGCTTCATGGCGGAGGATGTCGTTAAGCTCGGAACCGCGCCCCGCGCCGGCTATGCGCACGTGGAATGGGCGATTGATCTCATTGATACTCCGGTCGCCCCGGGCACTGTCCATTCTGCGCTCATCTGGTCGAGCCGTGATGAGCTGATCGACTACTTCTCAGGTCTTCTGACGCCGCGCGACGCGAAGGTCGATCCGATCGTCCACCACCGATCCGCCTAGGAGGTGGACCTCACCATCGGCGCTCTTGATGGGCACGATGAGGCGTTGATATCGCATGCGCAGGCGCCCTTCGCGGGGCCAGCAGACAATCGCGTCGACCTGATCGAGGCGAGGCGCATTCGACTTCAATGCTTCCATATAGGCGCCGGCAACCCAGCGCCCGTAGACGCGGTCGGGCTGCTCCTGGATTGGAGCGCCGACCGCAACCGAGCGCCATACGTCATAGTTCGCGAATATCCCGCCGCCGAACTCCGAGAAGACGAGATTCTTGGCTTCGCGCTGGCCTTTGACTACTACGTAGCGATGCCCAAGGAGCGGCTCGAGAATCCGGCGCAGTTGGTGCTCGTCGAGATTGGCTGCGAGCTGCGGCCATTGTTGGAATAGCTCCTGCATGGCCTTAGGATCACGCTGAGATGGCCCCTCGAGCTTGCGTGACAGAAACTCGTCCGGCCGCTGGCGCTTGGCCTCTTCGATCAGGTCGTCCAGCCGGATGAGCGCAGCCTGGTTGGAGCGCAACATCTCGTTCTGCCAGCCACTGTCGAGCCACGTGAGAACAATGCGGTCGAAGCGACGGTTGAGCAGCCAGCGATAAAGCGCGTCGTAGGCCGCGTCGGCCGTGAAGCTCGGACGCAGGCGGATCTGGGCAGACTGGCCGTAGACGTTGGTCGCGATGAAGCCGAGATTGACGACCGCATAGTCGGAGAACTCGCCCCCCGAATAGGGCGAGTCATAGGCGTGACGGAGCTGCCGGGAGCTCCCGTCCCACACTTGCCCCTGGTCATCTATCAGCTGTAGACTCAACGCACGGCTCCGGATGTCACAGACAGAGTGCGACGCTGAAATATCAGCACAGTCCTGTTGCTAAATCGTTGCAATCGGTGACACTTTTGTATGTGGTCTGTATACACTACAGTTGTACCCACGCCACATCTGGTACGACAGGCACGGCTATTCAGCGACATATGCGGCCTCCCCCGCCGCGCCCATGGCGCGCGAGATCGAGGTGGAAATGATCGCGGTGGAAGCGGTCAGCGTTGGGGCCCAGTACCGTTGTAAACGTCCGGCACGCCCCCCTGTGTACCGCGCGAAGAAACGCACGCTCGGCAACGTTGCCATTCCAACCCGAGAGCACGGAAACCTCACGTCCATCCGCCAGCCTGAAGGCCGCAATGTCAAGGGCGTTAGCCAAGCCATGCTCAGAAAGTATGCCACCCGCGATTCCATTGCGGGGCCGGCAGGAATAGGAGGCGATCACCTTGAGCTCGACGAGGTCGGTGCCGAAGTAGCGCCGCGCCGCCGGCATAACCGACGTGACAACCCAGTGGTCGGTCGCCGGGACCATCGGGCATTGGAGCGTCGCCTCGGGCTTGAGTTCCACGGCGCCATGGGCCGTCGCCCCCACATAGAGCGGCTGGATGGCACCGCAGGGCGCGGGCCCACCGAGGGAATTGCGCTTGGTTATGTAGGGATTGTCGCGGATGTAGCCGGACGCGAGGCAGCGGCGCTCCTCATCGGCACGCCACGGCTCGTCTTTGGCCACGAAGTACGCTTGCTTGCCGCAGCCCTGTATCTGGAGCAGCGCCGCAATCGTCAGGCCGAATTTTACCCACCCACGCAACATGATGGAAAGTATACGGTGCAATGGCCTAAGAACTGGTCAACGCGAATGACCACTCATCCTTAGGATAGTGCGGCACTTTGTTGCGAGGATGTCGCGCGGCTGTCGATGCATTCATCAATGATCAAGAGTTGCTGCTGCGCCCGTGGATGCCGGCGCGCGGCCGAACGCTCTCGCATTCAGGGCGCAGGTCTTCATTGCCCCTGAGCCATGGAGCGTCTACCTTCACGCGCTTCGAGATCAAAAACGTCGCCGGGCCCGGTCCGGTCGCGAGGGAGCGCTATGATCGATCTTTACACTTGGTCAACGCCCAATGGGCGCAAGGTCTCCATCATGTTGGAGGAAGTGGCGCTCCCCTACACGGTCCATTCCATTAACATTTCGAAGGACGAGCAATTCCAGCCCGAGTTCCTCGCCATCAGCCCGAACAACCGCATTCCCGCGATCGTCGACCGCGACAATGGCCTCGCGCTGTTCGAATCCGGCGCCATTCTGATGTATCTTGCCGAGAAGACCGGAAAGTTCTGGCCGAACGACGAAAAGGGACGCTGGAATACCATGCAGTGGCTGATGTGGCAGATGGGCGGTATCGGCCCGATGCTCGGCCAGGTGCATCACTTCGTGCGCTTCAACAAGGGCAAGGCGCCCTATGCCGAGGAGCGCTACCTCAAGGAAGCGGCGCGGCTCTACGGCGTGCTCGATCGCCAGCTCGCCAAGACAGAGTATGTCGCCGGCGATTACTCGATCGCGGACATGGCCATCTGGCCCTGGATCTCCCGCTTCGAATGGCAGGGCATCGACCTCGGCCAGTTCGAGAATGTGAGCCGCTGGTACAAGGCTATTGCCGCGCGACCGGCCGTCCAGAAGGGCTATCACGTGCCGGTGCCGCAGGACGGCATCCCCATGCCCGCCTGACCTGAGATCACGGGCAGCCGATGCGCTGCCTCGCAACAATCATCCGCCTGCGCGGGCCAACAAGGAACGCCGCCATGAAGACAAACCCGATTTTTTCCGGCGTGATCGCGCCGGTGCTCACGCCCTTTGGTGAGGACGGCGCACCCGACCTCGACCGTTTCGTCGAACACTGCGAGTGGCTGCTCGAGGACGGCTGCACGGGCCTTGCGCCGTTCGGCACGACGAGCGAGGCCAACTCGCTCGGCATCGACGAGCGCATGGAAATGCTGGAGGAGATCGTCGAGGCCGGCATCCCGGCGTCCAAGCTCATGCCCGGCACGGGCATGTGCTCGCTCGCCGACTCCATCCTGCTGACGGATCATGCCGTCGAACTCGGCTGCGGCGGCGTGCTCATGCTGCCGCCCTTCTATTACAAGAACCCGAGCGAAGAGGGTCTCTTTCGCTTCTTCGCCGAAGTCATCGAAGAGGTCTCCGACGACGACCTCAAAGTGTACCTCTATCACATCCCGCCGATCGCTCAGGTCGGCTTCCCGCTGTCGCTGATCGAGCGTCTCAGGAAGGAGTTTCCAGCGACCGTCGTCGGGCTCAAGGACTCCTCGGGTGACTGGAACAACACGAAGGCCATCCTCGAGGCTTTCCCCGACTTCGAGGTCTTTCCCGGGTCCGAAGCCTTCCTTCTCGACGCTCTGCGCCTTGGCGGTGCCGGCTGCATCTCGGCGACCGCCAATGTCAGCGCGCGCGGCATCCGCGAGGTCTTCGACAATTGGCAAGGCCCCAGCGCCGACAAGCTGCAGGCGAACGTCACGGCGCTTCGTCACGCCATCCAGCAATACCCGATGATCCCCGTGCTCAAGGCGCTGCTCGCGCACTATCGCAACGACCCGCTCTGGGCCGAGCTGCGCCCGCCGTTCACGGAGCTCTCCGAAGGAGAGGCCGAGAAGGCGATCCAGACGCTCGCCGAGGTTCATGGCTTCAAGCTGAGCTTCGCCGAGGCCGCGTGAGGTCCTGATGGCGCCGCCAGCAGCCGTGCGAGAGAAGCACGCGCGTGACGGCGCCACACGGCGCGGTGACGCACAGGCCATCCGCGCGGTCACCGCGCGGGAGGCGGCTGCGGCAGGCTTCAGCGCCGTGCGCATTGCCCGTGTCGGCGATCTCGGCGCCGAGCCGGGACAGCGCTTCCTGAGATTCATCGCTGAGCGCCTTCACGGCGATATGGATTGGCTCGAGGCCAAGGCCGAGCGCCGGCAGCATCCCAATGCCATGTGGCCGGAGGCACGGAGCGCGATCGTGCTTGGCCTCAGCTACGCGCCGGACGAGGATCCGCTTCGCTTTCTCGCCGCACGCGACCGGGCGAGCATTTCCGTCTATGCGTCGCGGCGCGACTACCACGATGTCGTCAAACCGCGCCTGAAGCGTGTCGCACGCGCAGTGCAGATCGCGACCGGTGCGGACGTCAAAGTCTTCGTCGACACGGCGCCACTCATGGAGAAGCCGCTCGCCGCCCTCGCCGGTCTCGGCTGGCAGGGAAAACACACGAACCTCGTCTCGCGCGAGCACGGCTCGTGGCTCTATCTCGGCATCGTATTGACGGCCGCCGAGATCGCACCCGACGAAGCCGAGGTCAGTCATTGCGGGAATTGCCGGCGCTGCCTGGATGTCTGCCCGACCGCCGCATTTCCTTCGCCCTATCAGCTCGATGCGCGGCGCTGCATCTCCTACCTGACCATCGAGCACAAGGGGCCGATCCCGCACGAGTTCCGCACCGCCATCGGCAACCGCATCTACGGTTGCGACGACTGTCTCGCCGTTTGTCCGTGGAACAAGTTCGCGCAAGCCGCGCACGACCAGCAGCTCGCCATTCGACCGGAGACGCAAGGACCGCGCCTCGCCGATCTCCTCACGCTGGACGACGAAGCTTTCCGCAAGCGTTTTGCCGGCACGCCCATCCGACGCGCCGGGCACGCGCGCTTCATGCGCAATGCGCTGATCGCTGCCGGCAACAGCAGCGACGCGACGCTCGTGCCACATATCGAGGCACTGCTCGGCCACGAATCGCCACTCGTGCGCGGCGCCGCCGTGTGGGCGCTCTCACGCCTCAAACAGCAAGACGATTTGAAGAAGCTAGCCCAAGCTCATACGCGCGAGGCTGATGAGAGCGTGCGGGAAGAGTGGGCAATGGCGCTCGCGTCATGAGCACACTTCTCTGCATCGGCCTCGGATACACGGCACGATTTTTCGCCGCGCGCATCGCAAGCGAAGGTTGGCGCATCATCGGAACGGCGCAGTCCGAAGATGGCGCCGCGCGCATCGCAAGCCTCGGCTATGAGGCGATCATTTTCAATGGCACGGCGCCGAGCGAAGCGCTGCGCATTGCTCTCGCCTCAGCAACGCACGTCCTGATCTCGGCACCACCCGACGCTGCTGGCGATCCCTTGTTGCGCCATCATGCCGATGATCTTCCGACTGCACTCTCCTGGATCGGCTATCTCTCGACGGTCGGCGTCTATGGCGATCATGGTGGCGCTTGGGTTGATGAGACAACGGTGCCGAAACCCGTGAGCAATCGCAGCCGCTGGCGCCTCACTGCCGAACAGACTTGGCTCGATCTCGCAAAGCGTAGCGGCATCCGCGTCGAGATCTTTCGCCTTGCCGGCATCTACGGTCCGGGACGAGGGCCGCTCGAGTCCGTGCGCAATGGAACGGCGCGCGCGATCGTGAAACCTGGGCAGGTCTTCAACCGCATTCATGTCGAGGACATCGCCAACGTCCTCGCAGCCACCATCGCGCGCGGCCCTGCGCTCTCTCTATACAATGTCAGCGACGACGAACCCGCTCCGCCTCAGGACGTGCTCGCCTATGCCGCGGCCTTGCTCGAGTTGCCGCCACCACCCGCCGTCGACTATGCCACAGCCGACCTCACACCGATGGCGCGCAGCTTCTATTCGGAATGCAAACGCGTCTCCAATGCGCGCTTGAAGCGGGCGCTCGGAGTGACCCTCGCCTATCCGACATTTCGCGACGGATTGACCCACGATGCCGCGTTAGTCCGCTCGTGAATAAATTCATGCGGCATTCATCCTAAGTCCGCGCGGCCGACAAAATCGAAGCGTACCGTCATTCCGTACTGCGTATTGGACTGATGACGGCGCCCGGTCACGGTGCGCGCTGCCGTTGATGAATTTGCCTCCGTCGAGGGAGTTGCGGCGATGAAGCGTCGCGCATTTTCTGCCTGCCTCACACTGCACCGCACGTCCGGCATCGCCGGTGCTCTGGCCTTCGCACTGCTCACCATCCCACCCGTTGTTGCGCAGCCTGCAAAGGATCCCGCTCACTCGATTGCCAATCGCTTTGCGGAGGACGCACAGCGCGCCGATGCCCAGCGCAAGGAATCAGCGCGCAAGCAGGCACAACAGCGCCGCGAGGAAGCGGCAAAGGCAAAAGCACAAAAGGCCTATGAGGCTGAAATGCTCGCGCGCGCCCGCGCCGAGTCCGAGGAACGTCGCAAGCTCGAAGAGCAGGCCGCGCGGCTTGATGCACTCCGCGCCGAGCGCGAGGCGCGGGACGCCGAGGCCGAGCGTCAGCGCACCGAGAAGGCGCGCTTGATAGAAGCCGCACGCGAGAACGAGAAGGCGCGAGTCGCAGAGGAAACTCGCAAGGCTGAGGAAGCGCGCCTCGCTGAGGTCGCGCGCAAGGCTGCGGAGGAAACTGAGCGTGCGGAAACCGAGCGCGCAGCCGAAGAGCGTCGCCGAGCCGAGATTGCCGCGCGAGCCGCCGAAGATGCACGTCGCGTCGAAGAGGCGCGCAAGGCCGAGGAAGTCCGCAAAGCTGAAGACGTGCGCAAAGCCAATGAGGCGCTGCGCGTCGCGGCTGAAGAAGCCCGTAAGGTCGAGGCCGACAAGCGTGCGGCCGAAGCACGACGCGCCATCGAGCGCGCGACGGCGGATGAGACGCGCCGCGTCGCCGATATCGAGGGCGAGGCCGAGATCGCGCGCGTCGCCGAACGCCTGCGCCGCATTCGCGAAGAAGATCTGGCGAAGCGCACCGGGATCGCAGCAGTGCCAGCCAGCGGCCCCACCATTGCCGTCTCGGGGCCCGTCACTGGCCACGCGGACGAGCGCAAGCTCGAGCTCTCATCGGGTCGCGGGCGCGTTGTCGAGTATGACGAGCGGCGCGACGTACCCTTGCAGCCGCCGCGCGCGCGCGCGGGCTCGCCGCTGCCTTCCTACCAGAGCCCCGAGCCGAAACTAGCCCCAGAGGCCAGGTATGACGGTCGCGCCACCGTGCTCCTGCAGATGGAGCCGCGCAATCGCCGCGGTCGAGGCTACGAGAGTATGGATCCCGTGCTGTGCACGGCGGAAGGCTGCTACGTGAGCAACGGCCCCGTTCAGCCGGCGAGCTTCCTCTATGGCCGCGGCGCCATGCGCTTCGGCAACGCCATCAGCCGCCGCGCCGGTGCTTGCAATCACGCCTACACCTGCATCTTCCGCAACGTCGATCTCGGCGCGCTGCCGGCGGACGTACAGCCCGTCGATATCCGCGTCATCCGCCACGACCGGCGCGACCCCGAGCGCGTGGAGGCGCTGTCGACGTGCCGTGTCACCATGGGCGATCGTCTGACCTGCGCGGACGCCATCGAGGGTGACGGCTATACGATGTGGGTGATCTCCGAAGCGGAGGCAGAGCGCCTGCCGCCGTATGCCTTCGACAGCATGCTTGCGGGCCGCCTCGCCGATGCGGAGCGCGCGGATGCCGAGCTTATGGATCCGAAGCTTATGGCGCCGCGCGGACGCTGGTAGCTCACGTCGCGTAGGAAACGCCCGCCAGCCCTTCGAGCGCGCGGATCATGAGATCGAGATCCTCGGGTCGCGACAGGCGGTGCTCGCCATCCGGCACCGCCGAGACCTGCACGTGATCTCCCGAGAGGTGCGCGACCAGATCGAGAGTGTGCTCCCAGGGCACATCCGGATCGAGCAGCCCGTGCAGCACATGGATGGGCCGACCGGGGTCGAATGGCGCATCGCCGATCAGGTGATTGCGCCCTTCCTCAATCAGGTGCCGTGAGAGCGCATAGTCGCCATCGCCGTATTTCGAAGGGCGATGATAAATGCCCTTCTCCATGATCTCGCGGCGCACGTTCTCGGGAAAGCGCGCCCACATGAGGCGCTCGGTCATATCCCAGGCCGGCGCGATCAGCAGCAGCCCCTTGACGCGCGCCGCCTCGGTGGGCGCGTCACGCATGAGCGCCCGCAGCAGGAGCAGCGCGATATAACCGCCCATGCTCGACCCGACGAGGATCTGCGGCCCCCGCGTGACCTTTTTGAAAACGGCCAGTGCCTCCTCGAGCCAGGCACCGATCGTGCCATCCTCGAAACGCCCCTCCGACTGACCATGCCCTGAATAATCGAAGCGTGTGCAGGGATGGCCGTGCTTTGCCGCCCAGGCCGCAAGAACCGAGGCCTTGGTGCTCGTCATCTCGGACTTGAGACCCGAGAGCCACATCACGCCAGGGGACTTTCCTGGCGCGCCCGGATCCGTCAGATAGGCGATGCGGCGCCCAGAAGCGTCTCCGGGCGCGTCCCCAGCCGCCCCGCCAACGCGCAGAAATTGTGGTTCGGCCTCTGCCATCCTATAAACCCTCGACTTCGCGGACCTCAGAGGCCCACATCTTCCATATGACAGCCGGACGCATGGCCGATCAGGTGCCGACCATACTGCAGATCGTGCCGCAGCTCGATACCGGCGGCGCCGAACTCTCCACCATCGAGATCGTCGATGCGCTCGTGCGCGCGGGTACACGCGCCCTCGTCGCGACCGAAGGCGGGCGCATGGCCGAGCGCATCACGTCCCTCGGCGGCGAGATCATCACCCTGCCGCTCGAAAGCAAGAACCCGCTGACGATCCTTGCCAACGGCCGCCGCCTCGCCCGCATTGTCCGCGAGCGTTCGGTCTCGCTGCTCCATGCCCGCAGCCGCGCGCCGGCGTGGAGTGCCCTGATGGCGGCGCGGCAGACCAAAGTGTCGTTTGTCACGACCTACCACGGCGCCTATGGCGAGCGCGGACGCCTCAAACGGCTCTACAACAGCGTCATGGCGCGCGGCGATATCGTCATCGCGAACTCGCGCTACACATCGGACCTCATCCGCGCGCGCTACGGTACGCTTGCGGGTACGCCACGGATCATCCCGCGCGGCGTCGATATCGCCCGCTTCTCGCCAGACGCCATTGACGCTGCTCGCCGCGCTCGTCTCCGCGCTGCGTGGGGCATTGGCCCCGATCAGCGCGTGATCCTTCACGCGGCGCGCCTCACCACTTGGAAGGGGCAGCAGAGCGTCATCGATGCCATGGCGCGCCTCAATGCCGAGGGCCATCTGGGAGATGCCGTGCTGATCCTGGCCGGTGATGCGCAAGGCCGTGATGACTATGCCAATGGCCTTCGGCGCCGAGCGGCCGAGCAGGGCATTGCGGACTACGTACGCCTCGTCGGCCATGTCGAGGACATTGCCGCGGCATTCGCCGTTGCGCATGTCACTGTGGTCGCCTCGATCGAGCCCGAGGCTTTCGGACGTGCGGCCGCAGAGGCTCTGGCGGTTGGTTGCCCGACCATTACGACCAATATCGGCGCGCCGCCGGAGATCGTGCTCGCGCCGCCCGACGTGCCGCGCGACGAGGCCACGGGCTGGCATGTGCCGCCGAATGAAGCGCCAGCCCTCGCCGCGGCCATTGCCGAGGCACTCGCCATGCCCGACGCTCAGCGCCAAGCCATGAGTGCCCGCGCCATTGCCTCGATTGCTGCCCGCTTCACGGTCGCCGCCATGCAGCGCCAGACCCTCGAAGCGTATGACAGCCTGCTCGGGACGCATTTGGCTAAGCGTTTCCGGTAGTAGAGGTCTTGAACCTTCTCGCGGGCTACCGCGACCAAGCTCGCACAGGCCGTGCTACCGTGGAGGTTCTGTCGTGATCCGCTCAATGCTCTCGATGCTCGCTGTCGCCGCAGGCATTGCCGCGATGCCGATTGGCCAATCCCCGGCACAAACCCAGACAGCGGTAGCCGCGCAATTCGATCAGACTCTACTCGACGGCTGGTTGCGCGCCGTTCCGGCCATGGCAGCACTTAATGCTTCTTCCGATGCGCCCAAGACCGATGATGCCGCGCGGCCGCACATGGAGCGCATTTGCACCGAAGCCGGCTTTGCATCTTTCGAGCAGTGCGGCACGACGATCGCGTATGCCGGTATCCTCTTCAGCGGCTTCGATCCGCGCACGAGCACTTTCAAGAACCCATCGGATGCCATGCGCGAACGCATTGCCCTGATCGAGGGCAATGCCCGCATACCATCCGAGGCCAAGGAAGCCATGCTGGCGCCCATGAGGGAAGCCGCGGCAGGGTTTCCAAAGGATATTCCCGACGCCCACCTACGCTTGATGACCGACAATCGCGACCGAATTTTCAAGTCTCTAAAACGCGACGAGAAGCTATAGTCGATCCGGCCCTCTGCTAACCTCCCTGTTTGACAGGTGCCGCTGCGGGTGGAAATCTGGCGCGGTACTTCAAAACCAAAGAACATCGACAGGGAGTTCGCCCGCCATGGTCGCCACCACGCCCTTTCTCAAGGATGCCGACAAGCTCGGCCCGCTCGCCTCGCGCTATCTGAATGTCGCGGAGCTGCCCTGGCAGGAGACGCGCTTTCCCGGCGTCGACATGAAAGTGCTTGTCGAAGATAAGGAGAGCGGCCTCATCACCGCGCTGTTCCGCTTCGCACCGGGCACCCAGCTCCCGTACCACGAGCACGTTGAGATCGAGCAGACCTGGGTGCTCGAAGGCACGCTCGAGGACGAGGAAGGCATCGCGACGCCCGGCAACTTCGTCTGGCGCCCCGCCGGCAATCGCCACAACGCGCATTCTCCGAAGGGCTGCCTCGTGCTCTCGATCTTCCTCAAGCCCAACAAGTTCCTCGACAAGGACACGGTCGGCTGGGACACGAAGAGCGGTACCTGAGCCTTCGCGACAAAAGCAATCAAAGGAAATCACCACATGACCGCCCGCACGCCGCGCATGCCCATGATCCCCGATGCCCAAATGACGGAGGCGCAGAAAGCCGTCGTCAAGGATATCGTCTCCGGCCCGCGCGGCCACCTCGTCGGCCCGTTCATCCCCCTGCTGCGCAGCCCCGATTTCATGAACCGCCTGCAGAAGACGGGCGAATATCTGCGCTTCAACAGTGCGCTTGAGCCGCGCCGCTCCGAGATGGTCATCCTCATGACGGCGCGCGTGTGGTCACAGGTCTTCGAGTGGCACCATCACCGCATTATCGCCGAGAAGACGGGCCTTGCTGCCGAGATCATCGACGCCATCGCCGAGGGCCGCCGTCCCGCGAAGATGGCCGCTGACGAGGCCGCGATCTACGACTTCATCGACGAGCTGTCGCGAAACCGCTCGGTCAGCGACCCGACCTATGCGCGCGCCAAGGAGCATTTCGGTGAGCGCGGCGTGATCGATATGATCGGCATCCACGGCTACTACAGCCTGCTCGCGATGATCCTGAACGTCTCGCGCGCACCACTGCCGGAGGGCAGTAAGGCGGACCTCGAGCCCTTCCCGCAGTAGCGCGCAAAGGGGGGCCGCGCGTCACACGCTCGGTCCGCCCTCGAAGCCGAAGCGCCGCTTGATGCGCTCGAACAGTTGGTCGCGCACGCGCCGGTACACGTCGAGGGTCTGCTCGCGATTTCCCTGGCCGACCATGAGCGAGGCATCGAAGGTCGGCCAATACTCGACATCGACGGCCATGGTGCGCGTGAGTTCCAGCGCCGAGTGATGCGCTTCCGGCGAGAGCGACACGATGAGATCGAACGACGTGTCGTCGAGATCGGCGAGCGCGAGCGGCGCATGTGCCGAAACGTCGATGCCGATCTCGTCCATTACGGCCGTGACAAAAGGATCTCTCTCGGCGCCTGCACGCACGCCGGCCGAGGAAACATAGACGCGCCTGCCCGCGAGATGGCGCAGGATCGCGGCGGCTATGGGCGAGCGCACCACGTTCATGGTACAGGCGAACAGCACGGCGCCGGGCAGCTCGCGGGCGTTGCCTTCATCGCTCGCCGCACCCCCCGGCATGCTACGTCAGCCTTTCCAGTGGAGCGCGCAGATCAGCGTGAAGAGGCGCCGCGCCGTGTCGTGGTCGACGTTGATCTTGCCCTTGAGGCGCTCTACGAGCACGCGACTGCCTTCGTCATGAAGACCGCGCCGGCCCATGTCGATGGCCTGAATGCGCGAAGGCGGCGCCGTGCGGATGGCCTTGTAGTAGCTGTCGCAGACGATGAAGTAGTCCTTCATGACGCGCTTCAGCGGCGAGAGCGAGAGCATAAACGTGTGCTCGCCCGTGGCCGGCTCCGTATCGATGATGAAATGAAGCCTATCTTCGATGACCGCAAGCTTCAGCGTGAACGGACCGTCACGTCCTTCCACATCGAATGTATTGGAATCGATGATGTCGTAGATCGCGACTTCGCGCTCGTGCTCGATATTCGAGTTGCCGCGTGCGATCGAGGCCTCGTCGAGCCTTATGCCGACGAGCCGTGAACGGGGCGCATCGGGAGCGTCGCTCACGTGTCCTCCTTGCGCGTTCCTGCGGCCGTCGCATTTGGCCCGAGCCGCACGGCAATGGAACGGCGATGCGCTTCGAGCCCCTCGGCCGAAGCGAGCCGCATGGCGGCCGGCCCGAGCGCCGCGAGCGACGCCTCGTCGAGGCGCAGGATCGACGTGCGCTTCATGAAATCGAGGACGCCGAGGCCCGACGAGAAGCGCGCGCTGCGAGCCGTCGGCAGCACGTGGTTGGAGCCCGCGACGTAGTCGCCGATCACCTCGGGCGTGTGAGCACCGAGGAAGATCGCGCCCGCATTGCGGATGGCATCGGCGAGGCGATCGGGATCGCGCACGGCAATCTGCAGGTGCTCGGCCGCGATGCGATTTGCGAGCGCCGGTGCCTCATTGAGATCTTTGAGAAGGATCACGGCGCCGTAGTCGCGCCAACTCTCGGCCGCGATCGCGCCGCGCGGGAGAATTTTGAGTTGTCGCTCCACTGCAGCACTGACCGCATCCGCGAACGCCGCATCGTCCGTCATGAGGATGGACTGCGCGGCGGTGTCGTGCTCGGCCTGCGCAAGGAGGTCGGCGGCGATCCATTCCGGATCGTTGTCGCGATCGGCGATGACGAGAACCTCGGATGGTCCAGCAATTGAGTCGATGCCGACCGTCCCGAACACCTGCCGCTTGGCTGCGGCGACATAGGCATTCCCGGGTCCGACGATCTTGGCGACCGGCGCGATCGTCTCCGTGCCATAGGCGAGCGCCGCCACGGCCTGGGCACCACCAACGCGATAGATCTCCTCGACACCAGCCAAGTGCGCGGCGACGAGTACGAGCGGATTAAGTACGCCGTCCGGCGCCGGCACTGCCATGACAATACGCGGCACACCGGCGACGCGCGCCGGCACAGCATTCATCAGCACTGAACTCGGATAGGAGGCCGTGCCACCCGGCACGTAGAGCCCAACCGCCTCGACGGCTGTCCAGCGTCCTCCGAGTTCGACGCCCAGTGCATCGCGGTAGCGGTCGTCATGCGGCACCTGGCGCTGGTGATAGGCGGCAATGCGGTCGCGCGCGAGCGTGAGCGCGGCAACGGTCTCGGTATCGGCCGATGCTACGGCGGCCGCGATCTCCTCTGCCGTGATGCGCAAGCCCTTCGCCCCCACATCGAAGCGGTCGAAGCGTTGCGTGAACGCGATCAGTGCCGCGTCACCCCGCGCCCGCACGTCGGCAAGGATGGAGCGGACCTGCGCGTCCATGTCCTCCGAGACCTCGCGCTTCTGCGCGAGGAAGCTACGGAAGGCCGCCTCGAAGCCGGCATCGGATGTCGTAAGGCGTGTCGGCATGTGTTGTTCCAACTTTTTCCCCTCTCCCCATTGTCTTCAATGGGGAGAGGATCGGGGTGAGGGGCGGCGGCATACGCAAGCGTCTGCGATGTGGCCGCCCCTCACCCTAACCCTCTCCCCGTAAGGACGGGGAGAGGGGATTCAATCCCTGCTTTCCTCAGTGCGCCGCCTCGTCATCCGGGTGCTTCGGCACCGCGCGCGCCTGCCACGCCGGACCAAGATCCTTCATCTCGCACTCGATGCACTCGACGTGCAGCCGCACCACGCCCCCACCCGCGAAGACGAGTGACAAATAACCCTGCGGATCCTCTGTCGAAGTGGGCTCGAACTGCAGGGCCAGGAGCGCCAGAACATCCTGCCCCGCCTTGAGGTCGATGCCGCTCACCTGCGCGCCGAGCACACGTTCGAAGCGCAAGGCTGCCTGCCGTCGCGTCGGGGCCTTCGTCTTGTCCCCCGGCTGCACCGACGTCCAATCGAAGCGGTTCAAAACCGCCGCAAAGCGCCGCTCGCGTGGCACGAAAGCCATGTCAGCCACTTTCAGCACCGCATCCTGCAGGTGCGCGGAAACGACCTGGAGGTCTTCGGCATCGAGGGCAATGAGTTTCAAATTATCCATGCTTGGCCCGGCACTGATCTTGGCGACCTGCCGGCGCCTTTAGCTGGCGCGCGGTCGCGTGACTGATACCTGTCGGCGCCCTACCGTGCAATAAGACCAGCGCGCCATTTCGAGCCCTGGTTGTGGCTCCCGCCTTCGGCTAACCTTACTGATCTCAGAAAAGCAGGCGGCGCAGCGCCCGCCGGTGACCAGGGGAGAAGACGAATGGCCAAAGAAGCCGGGAGAGTTGAGGCAGGCATTGCCGTCATCACGGGCGGATCGAGCGGTATTGGAGAGGCGTCGGCGCGCCGGCTGGCGGCGGACGGCTATCGCATTGCCATCCTCGACGTGAACACGGAGGCGGCAGAGGCCGTCGCGCGCGATATCGGCAACGGAGCCCGCGCCTGGCGCTGCGATGTCGCCAATGCCGAGGCCGTCGAAGCGGCGGCCGAGACCATAGCGAAGGAAATGGGTGCGCCGCGCGTGCTCGTGACATCGGCGGGCCTCATTCCCAACACCGAGTCCATTCTCGACATGGACATGGCCGCCCATGACCGCATGTGGCAGGTCAACTACAACGGCACGCTCCACGCCTGCCGCTCGTTCGCGCGGCGCATGATCCCGGAGCAGCGCGGCGCCATCGTCACCATTGGCTCGATCAATTCCGTCCAGCCTCTGCCGATCCCCGCCTACAATATCGGCAAGGCCGCCATCGCGCGCCTGACGCAGCTCCTTGCCGTCGAGCTCGGCCGCCACAACATCCGCGTGAACAGCGTCGGACCGACCTACGTGATGACGCCGCCGCTGCGCGCCAAGGTCGCCTCCGGCCAGCGGGATATGAACAAGATCATGAGCGTGCACGCGCTCAAGACGCTGCCCGAGCCATCGGATATCGCGGCGGCTGTCTCGTTCCTCGCCTCAGATCAGGCACGCACGATCACTGGCATTCTGCTGCCCGTCGATTCCGGTTGGATCGCGGGCATACCGTATCTGACCTATGCGGGCGGCGTACCCTGGGAGACCTGAGCCCGACGAACCGACACGACGAGAAAGGATACCTGCGTGGCCGACTTGAAGAGCCTGATCCGCACCATTCCGGACTACCCGAAGCCGGGCATCATGTTCCGCGATGTCACCACGCTCTTCGGAGACGCGCAGGGCTTCAAGGCGACGATCGTGCGCATGGCGGAACCCTGGCGCAGCGAGCCGATCGACGCGGTGGCGGGCATTGAAGCCCGCGGCTTCATTCTCGGCGGCGCGGTCGCGGACCGGCTCGGCACGGCATTCATACCGATCCGGAAGAAAGGCAAGCTGCCCTGGAAGACGATCGGTCAGGAATACACGCTCGAATACGGCATCGACACCATGGAGATCCACGAGGATGCGATCCGTCCCGGCGCGCGCATTCTCATCGTCGACGATCTCATCGCGACCGGCGGCACCGCCGAGGCCGCGGCCAAGCTCGTGCGGCGCTCGGGCGGCGAGATCGTCGGTGCGACCTTCGTGATCGACCTGCCCGAGATCGGCGGGCGCCGGCGGCTCGAGAACATGGGCATTCGCTGCGAGACGCTGATGGCCTTCGAGGGGCACTAAGGCCGGAAATCGGGCCACATGAGCGGTCTGCGGCCTTTTTCACCGGGGTGACACAGTCCATCCTTGCGCGATGGCGCCCCGTTGGGTAATAGAGCCACCTCGCCCGCACCGCTGGACCGGCGGCGGGCACCTTACGGGATGGGCAGTTAGCTCAGCGGTAGAGCACTACCTTGACATGGTAGGGGTCACAGGTTCGATCCCTGTACTGCCCACCATCCCGTCCGACAGCTTAACGTATTGATTTATTGGACTACGCGCGGCTCGACTGCGCGGTACTCACATCGATTGTCTGACCGCGATGAAATTGGAGAGAGAGAAGAACTCGTCCGTCTCGCGGTATTGCGGAATGTATTCATAGCCAAGCGGTGTGATGCGGTAGAGATCGAACGATCTCTGGCTGAAGAAATTCCAGAAATCCCTGAAATACGTGCGCGTGTCGATATTGCAGCCGCCGAATTCGAACTGAAGCACCTTCACGTGCTCGATGGCGGATCCAAATCCGTCCAAGACGGCCAACTCGTGCCCTTCCACGTCCAGCTTCACGATATCCAGCGGACGCTTCCCCAACTGATCGCGCCAGTAGTCTTCGAAGCGCTGAGTCGAAACCGTCTCCTTGACCTCGAACCCGATGCCAAGGTGATCAAGCTTTCTTTGAGTGAGACTGCCGAGCGGTGAGCCAGGCGCGTTCGAGAACAGCGTGGCTTCGCCGGATAAGTTCGAGAGCGCCGAAGGTACGATCGTAATGCCTTTGTCGGCTGAGAACCGCGCTTCTAGTCGTGCAACGTTCGTTGCAGACGGCTCGAACACGTGGATCTCGACATCGCGGGTTAGGCGCCGCAGCTCCGCGGTGTAGTGGCCGACATTGCCACCGATATCCATGGCCAGCCTGGGCGGAGAACCAAGCAGATCGTGTGCCCAGCCCGCCTCCTGCGCGACGTCACCGCTGCCGAACCCCTTACCCCTCAGATAGGCGGCCTTGCGCTCGATGCGCTCGAGAACGCCATACAATCCACCAAGTATCCCGGCACGCGCCATTCGCCCCAGCCTGTCCTCGGGTGCTGAAATTCTGACTGCAACATAGCGCGGTAGAAATCCGCCAGGACCGCTCGCTTCCGCTCACCGCCCAGCAGCGTAACCCTGCATGCCCCGCGGATTGGCGGCGGCGCGACGGCGCGGGCCGACCTGTGAGGCCGCCGTCAGGCGACCCTCCGACCAGTCCGGCCCGACCTCGACCTTGTGACCACGCCGCTCCAACTCCTTGATCGTCGCTGCCGGCAGGCGGTTCTCCACGACAACGACGCCCGGACGTGCCGACCGCGGCCAGAACGAGGCTGGGAAATGCTCGATGTGCCAAGCCGGCGCGTCGATGGCTTCCTGCATGTTCATGCCGGCGTGGACGTGACGCAGGAAGAATTGCGCGCTCCACTGGTCCTGCTGGTCGCCGCCGGGCGTACCCCAAACCATGTACGGCTTGCCTTCCTTGAGGGCCATGCCGACCGACAGCGTCGAGCGCGGGCGCTTGCCCGGCGCGAGACTTCCCGGCAGCCCCTCCTCGAGCCAGAACATCTGCGCGCGACTGCCGAGCGGCCAGCCGAGTTCGGGGATCACCGGCGAGGATGGCAGCCAGCCGCCCGACGGCGTCGCGGAGAACATGTTACCGGCCTGGTCGATGATGTCGATATGGACGGTATCGCCCTTCGCATTCCCCATCGCGCCGACCGTCGGCTCGCCGGCACCCGATGCGCTGATGCTCCCGCGCTCGGTCGCCGTCGATTTTACGATCACCTTGCCATCGTAACCTTCGATAACGCCGGGACCCTGCTCCATGGAGGCGTACTGGCCGATCTGGCGGCGCCGGTCGGAATTATAGCGCTCGGAAAGCAGCGTATCCATGGGCACATCGGCAAATTTCGGATCGCCGTAGAAGGCCTCGCGGTCCGCATAAGCGAGCTTTGCCGCCTCGATCCACAAGTGCACGAAGTCGGCGCTCGTCGGGTCGAGCTTATCGAGGTCATAGCCGCGCAGAATCGCCAGCTGCTGCAGCATGACGGGCCCCTGCGTCCACGGACCCGGCTTGAGCAGCGTATAGCCGTGATAGTCGAGCGAGACCGGCGCCTCGATCGTCGGCAGCCAGCCCGCCATGTCGGCACCCGTAAGCACCCCTTTGTGCCGGCGGCCGCTCACATCCATGACTTCATTGGTGCGGCAGAACTTGTCGATGGCCTCGGCGACAAAACCGTGGCTCCAGGCCTTGCGTGCCCGCTCGATCTCCGCTTCGCGCCCGCCACCACCGGCCTCGGCCTCGCGCAGAATGCGCTGGTAGGTCTCGGCGTGGGCGGGATTGCGGAACAGCGTGCCCGGCGCCGGCACATCGCCACCCGGGAGATAGACCGCCGCCGAGGTCGGCCAGTGCTCGAGGAAGAGGTTCTTCACGGTCGCGATCGTTGCACAGCAGCGCTCGACGATCGGATGTCCGCCCCTCGCATAGCCGATCGACGGCTCGAGAACGTCGCGGAGCCGCATGGTGCCGTAGTCGCGCAAGATCAGCATGAAGGTTTCGAACGTGCCGGGAATGCACGTCGCCAGAAGACCCGTGCCCGGCACGATGTCGAGGCCGAGGTGATCGCGATAGTGCGCGATCGTCGCGCCAGCAGGCGCGGGCCCCTGCCCGCAGATGACCTCGGGAGTGCCCTTCTTCGTGTCGTAGACGATGACGGGCACGTCGCCGCCTGGCCCGCAGAGGTGCGGCTCGACGACCTGCAGCGTGAAAGCCGCCGCGATTCCCGCGTCGAAGGCGTTGCCGCCCCGCTCGAGGATCGACATGCCAACCGCGGTCGCGATCCAATGTGTCGTGGCGCAGACCCCGAATGTGCCCTCGATCTGCGGGCGCGTCGTGAAGGGGCCTGAATTGATGTTCGCCATAGGGCTCGCTCCCGGGAAAGTCAGCAGAAACACTTAGGGACAATTTACCTCTGTTTAGGGTCAGATGTCGTCCGCTGATCTGCGCGTTTTCGCCATGCAGCCAAGCCGTGGGTCAAGTTCGTGTGAGGCTCAGCATTTTGGGTTCGACCGGGCTCGAATGCGTGGTAGACGGTTCGTATGCGCTCAAACGAGCAAGATGTTGGTTAGTAGGGAGTAAACGTAAGATGTTCCGTGCTGCGTTGGCGCTGGTGATGACCAGCGTCCTGGCCTCGCCCGCCCTCGCTCAGGACTGGTTTCCCTGGAACAAGCCTGGATACCGCGTGCCATCCTATTCAGCACCGCGCAACAGTGAGGACAACTTCGGTCCCCGCCCACGTCCCATGGGACAGGCGCTCATGAGCGGCGGCCCGCGCCCGGACGTCTCGCCTGCAAGGCCCGAACGGATCTCGTTCGCTAGCAGCTACGCACCCGGCACCATCGTGATCGATACATCGGGCCGCAGGCTCTACCTCGTGCAGTCGTCGCGTGATGCTCTGGTCTATCCGATCTCCGTCGGACGCGAAGGCTTCACCTGGACGGGCACCGAGCGCATCAGCCGCATCGCCGCGTGGCCGGACTGGCATCCGCCCGCCGAAATGCGCCAGCGCCAGCCGCATCTCCCCGTCAAGATGACCGGCGGCGTCTACAATCCGCTCGGTGCGAAGGCGATGTATCTCGGCAATTCGCTCTATCGCATTCATGGCACCGACGATGCCCGCACCATCGGACGCGCGACCTCATCGGGCTGCTTCCGCATGACCAACGGCCACGTCACCGATCTCGCGCGGCGCGTCGGCGTCGGCACGACAGTCGTCGTCGTCAATCGCCTGCCTTCGCGGATGGCAGGCTACTGAAGCAGCCGCACGGCCCATAGCGACCTCTCCTGCGCCTCGCACGCTCCACGTGCGGGGCGCAGTGCCTTTTCGGCCCCACATTCACAAAGCCGACTGACTCGGCTATCGCTGAAACTCGAGCCACACGACCGAGGAGGCGCCTATGGGGGGCCGCGAGCTTTTGGCGGAGGCAGCTGGCGCGTTTGCGCTCGTACTTGCACTCTGTGGGGCGCTTCTGTTTGCGCCGGCCGGCGTTGCCGGGCTTGCCGCTGCGCTTGCGGCAGGCGGCGTGATCATGGCGATGATGGCGGCGTTCAGCCCCGTATCCGGCGCGCATCTCAATCCCGCTGTCACGCTCGGACTCATTGCTGCCGGGCGTTTCGACTCGAGCCGCGCACCGCTGATGATCCTTGCCCAGTGCATTGGTGGCATCGCCGCCGTCGGCCTTCTGGCACTCGTTCTGGCAGGCGCCACATCGCCGCCGCGTGGCGGCCTCTCGGCAATCGCGAATGGCTATGGCCGCGCCTACAGCCTCATGTCGGTGTTCGCCATCGAGATGGTCGCAACTGCCGTTCTCGTGCTCGTTGTCGTCGGCATGGGCGGCCGACGCGCACCGGCGACATTGGCACCGCTCGCCGTCGGCCTCGTGATGGTCAGCCTCTACCTGCTCACGATCCCCGTCTCCGGTGGCGGGCTGAACCCGGCACGCAGTCTCGCAGCCGCCATCTTCGGCGGAACGGAGGCCTTGCTGCAGCTCTGGGTTTTCTGGGTCGCGCCGATTCTCGGCGCGGTGCTCGGCGGCGTCATCGGCCGCCTGCTCATCGACGACTGAGCGCGACCTTGAACGCCGCGCCAGCCACAATCATCTGCTAGCCTATGCTCAGTAGTGATTGCAGGAGCGCACCCATGACGAACCGTTTCCGCCTTCTGGCGCCAGCCGCTCTGGTAGTTCTTGCCTCCCTTCCTGCCTCGGCGCAGACCCGCGACGTGCCCGGCCGCTACACTATGCAGCCGATCGAGGGCGGCTTCCTCCGCTTGGACACGCAGACCGGCGCTGTTTCCACCTGCCGTGCCGGTACGGGCAATCTCGTGCTCTGCCAACCGGCACAGGAAGAAGGCCAGGGTCTCGCGAAGGAGATCGCGCAACTGCGTGCCGAGAACATCGAACTCAAGGCCGAGGTGAAGCGCTTGCAGGAGATCGCAGGCATCCAGCCGCCGCCCATTGGTCCACCTGCGGAGAAGTTCCAGCTTCCGACAGAAGAAGAGGTCGACAGCGCGCTCGACTACGTGGAGCGCATGTTCAAGAAATTCCGCGACCGCCTGCAGAACCTGGAGAAGGACGAGAAGAAGCCGGGGACGCCGCTGTAGGGCGTTAAATCACCTCATCCGTCTTGTCGTCGGTTTCGCCGAAGCGGCGGAGCGTGGCGGGCTTGGTGCCTTTGTAGAGCTTCTCCAAGCCGGGCGAGATCTTCGCGTTCTCGCGCTCGAAGAGCGAATTGCCCTTGAGGTCGCTTTCGACGAGGAACGGGCCGAAGCGCTCGACATCGAGCACCCAGATGGCCTGCGCAAGTCCGAGCTCCTCGAGCCAATGCGCATCGACGACTTTCTTGATGCCGCGCCCGAGCAGCGCGCCCGTGCCGTAGCCGACGGTCGTGAGGTAGATCGCGTTATGCGGCACGAAGCTGTTCTTGTAGATCTCGCTCGACATGCCGCCTTTGCCGATGATGACATTGCAGCCGGACATGTCGAACCAGCCGTCGATCCATTTGGCAAAGCGGAACGATGCCGTCGCCGTCACCGCACCCACAGTCAACTCGCGATTGGGGCCGACGCTCGCCGCGGGCGAGCAATGGAAGCTCGCCGTACCGATGCCTGAAGGCACGTTGCTGCGTTCCTCGACGGCGCGCTTGTAGACACCCTCGCGCGCGGTGTGGACGCGCCCCGTGAGGTACACGACATTGCCGATCTCGAGCTTCGCCAGCTCCTCCGTGGAAGCCGGCAGTGCGAGATCGACGGTCTTGAGCTTTGTCATTCGCTATTGTCTCAGTTGAATTCGATCACGCCGCGCGCGACCTGGCCCTTGGCCATGAGCTGGAAGCCCTCGTTGATCTCGTCGAACTTGTAGGTGCGGCTGATCAGCGAGTCGAGATCGAGCTTGCCCTCCATGGAGAGATCCGCGAGCACGCCGAAATCGATCGTCGGACGGATCGAGCCGTAGTAGCTGCCCGAGACTTTCTTCTCGCTGTACACCATCTGGAACGGCGAGACCTGCGCTCTGGCGTCGACGTGCGGGATGCCGACGATGGTCGCGTGACCGGCCGGCGCGAGACAATCGATGATCTGCTCGGTGGTCTTCGCCGTGCCGATCGCATCGAAGGAGTAGTCGGCGCCGAGGCCGCCCGTGATCTCGCGCACGCGCTTCGCCACCTCCTCCCGCGAGCCGTTGATGATATGCGTGGCGCCGAACTTCGTCGCCATCTGCAGCTTGTTGTCGAGAAGATCGACCGCGATGATCGTCTTGGCGCCTGCGAGCCGCGCGCCCTGCACGATATTGAGCCCGACGCCGCCGACTCCGACCACGACCACGCTCGATCCGGCTTCGACCATCGCATGGCGTGTAGCTGCGCCAACACCTGTCGCAACCGAGCAGCCGATGATCGCGGCATGCGTCCATGGCAGGTCCTTGCGCACCGGTACGAGCTGCTCCGCGGGGCATACGACCATCTCGGCGAACGTGCCGATGCGCGCCATCTGGTACACGTACTCGCCGTTGAGCTTGGTCCGTGTCGTACCGTCGTGCATCATGTGGCGCGGCTTGTCATTGTGGCCGATGCAGAGCACCGATTTACCACGCGCGCAGTACGAGCAATAGCCGCAGTTGGGACGGAACGAGAAGATGACGTGATCACCCTTCTTCACGTGCTTCACGCCGGGTCCGACTTCGACGACCTCGCCCGCCGCCTCATGACCGAGGATCATCGGCAGAGGCGCCGGCCAGTCGCCGATCATGATGTGCCAGTCGGACATGCAGACGCCGGCGGCCCTCACCTTGACTCGCGCTTCGCCCTCCTTCGGACCTTCCTGTTCGAAATCGAGAAGCTGGAGGGGTTTGTTGACCTCGGTGAGCACTGCAGCGCGCATGAGACGTTTCCTCGCGTTTCGTTGACTTGATGGGCCCCTCTCTTCCCCTTCTCCCCGCACGCGGGGAGAAGATCGGGATGAGGGGCGGGAACTTGTGCGACGTTTGCGTATGCCGCCGCCCCTCACCCTAACCCTCTCCCCGTACGAACGGGGAGAGGGAAAATTAAGTCAACCGCCCTTCACGCCTTGGGCATTGACGTAGACCGCATAGAGCGACTGGCTCGAGGCCATGAACAGGCGGTTGCGCTTCACGCCGCCGAAGCAGACGTTGGCGCAACGCTCGGGCAGGGAAATATGGCCGATCGGCCGGCCGTCGGGCGCGAAGATGCGAACGCCGTCGAGCTCCTCCGTGCCCATGCCCCAGCCGCACCAGAGATTGCCGTCCGTGTCGCAGCGGAAACCATCGGGCGTACCACCTGGGCCGGCATCGATGACAACGCGGCGGCTGCCGAGCTTGATGCCGTCCGACGTGACGTCATAACCGATGATCTCGCGATGGGGCTGCGCGCGCGATGCGACGACGTAGAGAATTTTTTCATCCGGCGAGAACGCGAGACCATTGGGGCCGAGAATATCATCGGCCAGCATGTCGAGCTTCCCGCTCACACCGTCGACGCGATAGAGACCGTGTGGCAATTCCTGCTCGGCTTTGTGGCCCTCGTAATCACTCAGCAATCCGAACGGCGGATCCGTGAACCAGATACTGCCATCGGACTTCACGACGACGTCGTTCGGCGAGTTGAGCCGCTTGCCGTCGAAGCGATCGGCGAGGACTGTGATCGTGCCGTCATACTCCGTGCGCGTGACGCGACGCCCGCCGTGCTCGCAGGTGACGAGGCGGCCCTGCCGATCGCGCGTATTGCCGTTGGCGTAGTCCGAGGGCTTGCGGAAGACTGACGTGACGCCCGTCTCTTCATCCCAGCGCATGATGCGGTTGTTCGGAATGTCGCTCCAGAGCAAGTAGCGTCCATCGCCGAACCACACCGGTCCCTCAGCCCAGCGGAAACCCACTGCGAGCCGCTCCACCGCACCGAGCGCAACGACATAGCGCTGGAAGCTCGGATGCAGACTGCGGATTGCCGGATCGGGATAGTAGCTGGCCGGCGTCCATGGGCGGCGCGGCGCGGGCGTGCTCTGTTCGGTCATGTCTCGTATTTCCTCCTTACGACGTTTCTTGTTTCGAGTGCGAACGACTATGCGCAAGCGATCGCTTCTATCTCTAACAGCCAGGCCGTATCGAAGATGCCGGTGATGATGCAGGTCAATGCGGGTCGGCGCTCGCCCAGGAATTCACCGCGCACCTGACGATATTCGGGGATGTAGCGGCGGTCGGAAAGAAAGATCGTCACCTTTACCAGATTGTCGAGCGTCATGCCGGCCGCATGGAGCTGCGCAACGACGTTCGTCCACGCGAGACGGGCCTGGCTTGTGAAATCCTCAGGCACCGAACCGTCGACCGCCACGGGGATCTGGCCGCTGACATAGAGCGTGCGTGTGGCATTCCGCACCTCGATGGCCTGCGAATACGTACCGGCGGGCGCCGGTGCGTCAGCCGCGTTGATGATGCGCTTTTCCACGCTTCTTCCTCCCGCATCCGGCGCGGCCATCCGCATACGCCGTTCACTTGCGTGTTCTAGTTCATCCTTGTGGCAAAATCACTTGCGCATGGCAGTGCGCGGATCGTGAGACTTGCGCGGGCCTCCATGATCGTGTCACATCCGGCACATGAGGAGGCCGATTCGTTCGGCCACGTATCATCCCGGGGCTATACGCATCCGGGACGGGGGTTATAGTGATGGGATCTGCCGCCCAGCGCCCACGATCAATGTCTGCAAAATCTCAGCCAGCCGACGCGAGCACGACACCGCTTGCCATCGCGAGCGCTTTGCGCACGCTCGATGCCGAAAGCTCGGGGCTCGCCGCTCTGTCGGCCTCCCTCCAGAATGGCCTCGGCGCGACCTTCGAGGAAGCTGTCCGCGTGCTTGCCGGCGTCGAGGGCCGCGTCATCGTCAGCGGCATCGGCAAATCGGGGCACATCGGACGCAAGATCGCGGCGACCTTTGCCTCGACCGGCACACCCGCCTTCTTCATTCATCCTTCCGAAGCCGCGCACGGCGACCTCGGCATGGTCACGCCGAAAGATGTTCTGCTCGCCATCTCCTGGTCAGGCGAGACCATCGAGCTCAGGAATCTCGTCACCTATTCGCGCCGCTTTGGCGTACCGCTGATCTCCATCACATCGCGCGCTGCTTCCGCACTCGGCAAGGCGTCCGACATCGTTCTGGAGCTGCCACGTGCCAGCGAGGCCTGCCCGAATGGCCTCGCGCCCACGACCTCGACGACTATGCAGCTCGTGATCGGTGATTGTCTCGCCGTCGCGCTGCTCGAGGCGCGCGGCTTCACGGCGACGGACTTCAAGGTCTTTCATCCCGGCGGATCACTGGGCGCGCAGCTCAAGTTCGTCACCGACCTCATGCACAAGGACGACCGTCTGCCGCTCGCGCGTGTGGACGAGCCGATGACCGGCGCGCTCGTCACCATGACTCAGAAGGCACTCGGTTGCCTCGGCATCATCGATGGCGACGGCAAGCTCGTCGGCATAATCACCGACGGCGACTTGCGCCGGCACATGGGACCGAACCTCTTGTCGGTGACCGCCGGCCAGATCATGACGCCGAACCCGAAGACGATCAAACCGACGGCACTCGCGTCCTCCGCTCTCGATATCCTCAACAAGTCGCGGATCACGGCACTGTTCGTCGTCGAAGCGGGCCGCCCGATCGGTCTCGTCCACGTTCACGATCTCCTGCGCGCCAGCGTCGCCTGAGGCTTTCCGCACACCGTTGACACCTGGAACGTTTTGCGCGGCCAGATCCGTGCACGGCGAGAATTATTCTCGACATATCAGACATATGCGGTGGCCGCCGATAGAGTTGCCGTCAGGTCCGCTGCGGCACCAACGTCCTTTCAATTGGCGGGCGGACCCCATAAACAGCCGTCCGACGACAATGAACCATCACGATGCACTGGGAGGCATCCAGACATGTCAGAAGCCAAGCCGATGAAACGCCGCCAGTTTCTCAAGGGCGCCGCTCTTGCCGGCGCCGCGGCCGGCACATCCGCGCTCGTAACGCCGGCCATTGCCCAGGGCAAGACCGAGTGGAAGATGGTCACGACGTGGCCGAAGAACTTTCCCGGTCTCGGCACGGGCGCGAACCGTTTTGCCGAGAGCGTCGGCGCGGCTACCGACGGTCGCCTGACCATCAAGGTTTTCTCGGCCGGTGAGCTGGTGCCGCCGTTCGAGAGCTTCGATGCCGTAACGCGAGGCGCTGCTGATCTCATGCATGCTGCGCCCTACTACTGGCCGAACAAGAACAAGGCCCTGCAGTTCTATTCGGCGGTGCCCTTCGGCCTCACCTGCACGGAGACGACCGCCTGGATGAACTATGGTGGTGGCCAGGAGCTGTGGGACAAGATCCTCGACCCGTTCGGCCTCAAGGGTTTCCATGTCGGCGGCACGGGCGTGCAGATGGGCGGCTGGTTCAACAAGGAGATCACCGGCGTCGACAGCGTCAAAGGCATGAAGATGCGCATTCCCGGCCTCGGCGGTGAAGCGCTGAAGAAGCTCGGGATGACCATCATCAACCTGCCGGGCGGCGAGATCTTCGCGGCACTTCAGTCGGGCGCCATCGATGCGACCGAGTGGGTCGGCCCTTACAACGACCTCGCTTTCGGCTTCCACAAGGTCGCGAAGTACTACTACTGGCCCGGCATGCACGAGGGCGGCACGACGCTCGAAGTTACCGTCGACAAGAAGAAGCTGACGTCTCTGCCGAAGGACGTGCAGCGCATCTTCGAAGAGTGCTGCAGAGCCGAGGCCGACCGCCTGCTTTCGGAGTTCAATGGCCGCAACGGCCAGGCGCTGCAGACCATGCTCAATCAGCACAACGTGCAGCTCAAGCGCTTCCCGAACGACTTCCTCACGGCCTACGGCAACGCAGCGGGCGAAGTGATCCAGGAAATGCTCGACGACAAGGACCAGCTGACGCGCGAGGTTGCGCAGTCCTATCTCAAGTCGCGCAAAGAGCTGATGGCCTGGAACCGCATCGCCGAGCAGGGCTACATGAACGCCCGTTTGCTCGACTACAAGTTCCCGGGCTGAAGCCGCGCACAATAGACAAAGCCGCGTGCATCGCATGATGCTCGCGGCTTCTCTATTTCAAACCCGATCGCGAAAAGCGCCTGCGCCGCTTACTCGTGACCATCCTTGACGAGGCGCACGACGACATCGACGTGGCTGATCCGCATACCCTTGGGCGGCACCGGCAGACCGTCGACGCGGATCGAACCGTCTGGAATATCCATCAGACGGCCATCCTGCTCGACATAGAAGTGACTGTGGTTCGACGTGTTCGTGTCGAAGTACGTGCGCGTGCCGTCGATCGCGAGCTCGCGCACGAGGCCGGCCCGTTTAAACTGATGCAGCGTGTTGTAGACCGTCGCGAGAGAGACGCGCTCGCCGCCTGCAACGGCCTCCGCGTGCAAGATCTCGGCGGTCACGTGGCGACCGTGATCGGTGAACAGCAGCCCGCCGAGCGCGAGACGCTGGCGCGTCGGACGCAGCTTGGCGCGGCGCAACAGCTCGATCACTTCGCCTTCGCTCAGTGGCTTACCGATATCGTGGTGATCATGTGCCTTGTGCATATTTCCGCTCATCAAGCGTTCAAGAACTGCCTAAGTATGGCGTCCCCGGTCTTCGACGTGGCAGTCCCATTCCTTATGGGAATACCCGACTTCTGGGGTCAACATCCAGTGTTTTTCGCAACTGAGTTATCGCCTTATAGCGCGACACCCATTCCGTCGGCAACTGAACGGGCTGCTGCAGTCCGCCGCACCGCCCTCTTTAGACCTCTTGGATATCAAATAGATAGCTAGCTCAGCGGTTAGTCAGCTTAAGCTCGATGCGCCGGTTTCGCCGCAGAACTTCGTCGCTCGAACCATCCTCAAGCGGCGCGAATTCGCCGTAACCAGCGGCCACGAGCCGGTTCGGCGGCACACCGCGGCTAATCAGGTACTTCACGACACTGATCGCGCGGGCGCTCGACAGCTCCCAGTTGGAAGGAAACGCGCTACTGGCGATCGGACGCGCGTCCGTGTGGCCATCGACCTGCAGCGCCCAGCTGATCTCCTTGGGGATCTGCCGCTCCAGCTCGACGATCGCCGACGCGAGCTGGTCGATTGCCGCTAGCCCCTCGGGCGTCATGGTTGCCTGACCGGAGGGAAAGAGCACCTCCGACTGGAAAACGAAACGGTCACCGACAATGCGGATGTCCTTGCGATCCCTCAGCAGCTCGCGCAGGCGCCCGAAGAAATCCGAGCGATAGCGCTGCAGCTCCTGCACCTGCCGCGCCAGCACGACATTGAGGCGAGCGCCGAGGTCTGAAATGCGCGCCTGCGAATCCTTGTCCTTGGCCTCGGCGGCGGCCAACGCCTCGTTCAGGGCCGCAAGCTGTCGCCGCAGTGCGAGCAATTGCTGATTGAGCAGATCAACGCGGGCAAGCGCCTCGCTCGAAACCTGCTTCTGCCCCTCCAGTTCCTTCGTCAATGCGCCGACACGTGCCTCAGCGGTGCCGGCACGTTCGGCATCGATCCCCGCAATACCGGAGAGGCGGGCGCTTTCCGCGCGCGCCTGCGCAAGTGTTGCCTGGATCGAAGCGAGTTCATCTTCGAGCGAACGGCTCTTGCCCTTCTCGAGCGAGAGTAGGCTCGTAAGTTCCGCAATCTGCAGATTGAGCTTGCCGAGCGCGGTATCCTTGCGCCCCGACTCCTGGCTGACGAAGTACTGGGCCAGCATGAACAGCGAGAGCAGAAAGATAAAGGTCATGAGCAACGTCGACAGCACGTCTACGTAGCCCGGCCAGAATTCCCCGTACTCGTTTGAGCGGCGCGCTCGCGAACCCGCCATCGGTTAGCTACCTCGCCGCGATGGCGCGCGACCTGCGATATCCCTGAGTGCCGACGCCATTTCCGCCTGGCGCGAAGCCTGCTCATCGACCCATTCGCGGACGATCTTCTGCTCGGCCCGCATCTGACCGACAACTTCCTGCAAGCTGCGCCCGACATCGCGCAGGCCCTCGGAGCCCGCGCCATTCGAAGATCCGATCATCTGGATGCGATCCGACAGATCGGCGATCGTGCGCTGGACCTCGAAGAGAACACCAAAGAGCTGCTGGCCAACCTCACCCGATTGCTCGCCGCCGGGCGTCAGGTCGGTGATGCCGGAGAGCCATTCCTCGAGCTCGTTGTAGAAGCGGTTGTGTGCGTGGCTCGCCTGCAGATCGAGAAAGCCTAGAATGAGCGATCCACCGAGGCCCATGAGTGACGCAGAGAATGCGGTGCCCATGCCGCGCAGCGGGCCGGAAAGACCCGACTTCAGCTCCTCGAACATAAGCACGCTGTCGGTGCCCTTGGTATCCAGCGAATTGATCGTGTTGCCGACGGAATGAATTGTATCGAGCAGGCCCCAGAAAGTGCCGAGCAGCCCCAGGAAGACCAGAAGACCGACCAGATAGCGGCCCGTATCGCGCGCTTCGTCGAGGCGTCCTCCGATCGAGTCCATGATCGAGCGCATCGACGACGTGGAAAGCGAGAGCTGACCCGTGCGGTCACGTAGCATGGTCGCCATGGGCGCCAGCAGCACGGGCTTGTGCTCGATCGCGAGGCCGGGATCCGCAATCCGGAACGCGTTCACCCAGCGGATTTCGGGATAGAGGCGAATAACCTGGCCGAACGCACGCATGATGCCAACCGCCAGCACCGCGAGGATGAGCCCGTTAAGGAAGGGATTTTCCCAGAAGGCCTGATGCACCTTCGGAAACAAAACAGCACCGCACAGTCCCACAATCAACAGGAAGACGAGCATCCCGCGCAGGAAGGGCCCCGGCGTATTGAGCGTACGGTGCAACCGTCTGGACGCCAGCTCAGTCGGCCGCCCTCTCGCCATTTCTCAACTCCACCCACACTCAAAACCGCATCGCACAGGCACATACATCGCCGCAGTCAGCACGCCGTGCGGGAGACACTACTCGATGATCGTGGCAAAACAACCTGGGACTGTGGCGAAAATAACAACTGTCCAGTCACGACATGGAAAAGCCGCAGCCATCCGTGTGCTCACGCTGCCTTCCGCAGCGAGGCCAGAAGAAGCTTATGAATCGTCGGGTTGGCCGCGACAATGCTGCCCTTGTCGAACATCTCTTCACCCCCGGAGGCATCCGTGGCAATGCCACCGGCCTCTCTGAGGATGACAATGCCCGCACCGATGTCCCAGGGTTGCAGATCATGCTCCCAGTAGCCGTCGAAGCGCCCCGCCGCCGTCCACGCGAGGTCGATTGACGCCGCCCCGGTGCGCCTGATGCCGGCAACTTCGCGCATCAGCGGCTTGGTCTCGCGCTCGAAACGCTCATAGCCACCGCGCCCGCGGAAAGGAATGCCGGTCGATATCACGCTGTCCTGCAGCGACTTGCGCGCCGCCACCCTCAGCCGCTTGTCATTGAGGAAGGCACCCTTGCCTTTCTCCGCCGTATAGAGCTCGTCGCTCACCGGGTTGTAGATGAGGCCCGCGACCAGTTCGCCCTCGCGCTCGAGCGCAATCGAGATGGAGAAGAGCGGGATCGAATGGAGGAAGTTGGTCGTGCCATCGAGCGGATCGACAATCCAACGATGCGTCTTGTCGTCCCCCTCGATCTCGCCGCCCTCCTCCATGAGGAAGCCGTAGCCCTGGCGTGCCCGCGCCAGCTCGCGATAAACGATCTCCTCCGCGCGCTGATCGGCGGCCGTGACGAAGTTCGCCGGGCCCTTGACTGACACCTGAAGCTGCGCCACCTCGCCGAAGTCGCGCGCGAGGCTGCGCCCGGCCTTGCGGGCGGCCCCGATCATGACATTCATAAGCGCGGATACGGGCATGACGCCTCGGTTTCTGGCCTGTGCTGCTGGAAGGCTGAACCCCTAGCGCCTGCCGGGCGCCGGCACAAGGGGCGCTCCGGTCGCGCCTGCGGCGCGAGCGGGGCCTTAGCCCCGCGCCCCAATCGAGGGACACCCCCGAACCCCGCCCTTTATGGATCTGGAATTCGTTGCGCGGTTCTTAGTCATAAAAGCAGGAGGGTTCGGGAGGGTGTCCCTCCCGATGGAGCGCGAGGCTAGCCTCGCTCGCGCCGAAGGCGCGATCTACCGCCGCGGATCAGCCGCATCCTCGATCTGCAGCTCGATGCGCTGGCGGCCACCCCAGGTATCGCGGCGCAGGTTCCCCGCAACGTGGATCGGCATGCCACCCGTATTGGTGAGCAGCTCGCCGAGCGGCTGGCCGACCGCACGAAAAGCAATGCCTTCGAGACGACTGCCGTCGTCAGCTTCGAGCGTCACGCGCAGGTGTGCCTCGCCCATGACCTTGGCAAAGCGTACGCGATGCGCGGGAAAGACGAAGCGCGGCTGCGGATTGCCCTGACCATAGGGTCCAGCGCGCTCGATCAGATCGATGAGCGTATCATTGGCGGCAGCCGGCGTGAGCGCACCGTCGATCTCCAGCGCGCGCGCCGCCCGTGCCGTGGTTGCGGGTGAGGCGACTTGCTCGGCGAGGTACGTGCGCGCGGCCTCGAACTTGTCGCGCGCGACCGTGAGGCCCGCTGCCATAGCGTGACCGCCGCCCTTGATGAGTAATCCATCGGCCGCCGCCGCGCGCACCGCTGATCCGATGTCGACGCCGGCGATGGAGCGCAGCGAGCCCGTGCCCTGGCCGCCCTCTTCCCAAGCGATGACACAGGCAGGACGCCCGAAACGATCGACCAGGCGGCTCGCGACAAGCCCGACGACACCCTTGTGCCAGCGCTCCGATGCGAGGACGAGCATGGGCAGATCCGGTATCTCGTCGATCAGCCGATCGGCCTCAGCGGTGGCCTCTTCGAGCATCTGCGTCTCGATGGCCTTGCGCTCGCGATTGAGCTTGTCCAGCTGCACCGCAATACGCGCGGCTTCCGTCTCGTCGTCGAGCGAGAGCAGGCGGGCGCCCAGCGCCGCATCGCCGATGCGCCCGCCCGCATTGATGCGCGGGCCGAGCACAAAACCCAGCAGATACGGCGTCGGCGGCTGGTTGAGCCCCGCCGCATCGACGAGCGCGCGCAGACCGATATTCTGACGCTGGCGCATGACCTCGAGGCCGCGCGTGACATAGGCGCGATTGAGCGTCTGCAACGGCACGACATCGCACACGGTCGCGAGCGCAACGAGATCGAGCATGGAGAGCAGATCGGGCGGGCGGCCGTTCTCGCCGTAATGGCCGCGCTGACGCAGCTCGCGCGTCGTCGCGACGAGAAGCATGAACACGACGCCGGCCGCGCAGAGATGCCCGAGGCCCGAAAGATCGTCCTGGCGGTTTGGATTGACGACCGCCGATACTTCGGGAAGCTGCTCATCGGCCTGGTGATGGTCGATGACGAGCACCTCCGTCTTGCCGCGATGCTGCGGCGCCAGGGCCTCGAAGCTCGTCGTGCCGCAGTCCACGGTGACGATGAGCTGCGCGCCTTTCTCGACGAGACCCTTGATGGCGGCGACATTCGGGCCGTATCCCTCGAACATGCGGTCGGGAATGTAGATCGTCGCTTCGAGCCCGTGCGCATTGAGGAATCGGCGCATGAGCGCCGACGAGCACGCACCATCCACGTCATAGTCGCCAAACACGGCCACGCGCTCGCGCTTGACGATGGCGTCGACCAGCCGGCGCGCGGCTTTGTCCATATCGTTGAGCGTGCTCGGATCGGGCATCAGCGCCCGAATGGTCGGATCGAGGACGTTCGGCACATCGTCGATGGCAATGCCGCGCGCCGCGAGCACGCGGCCTAACAGCTCCGGCAATCCGTGCTGCTGGCTTATGGCAATCGCCGTATTCGCAGCGCTTGGCGCCAGCCGTTCGCGCCATGTATAGCCGCGCGCCGAGGTGGTCACACCGAGATAGGCTTGCGCCTCGCCGCTATCCTGCTCGCGCGCCCGTAACCGCGCCGCCCCTCTCGCCATGCGAACCCCCTACGCCCCGCCGACTTCGACCGGCGAGTTGTAGATGATTCGGGTCGCGGATCGCGAATCGGGCGGCGCTAGCCTGCGCCGCCCTCATCAGCGAACAATGCTCAGTGCACGGCGATCGGATTGCCGGGCGATCCGGTTGCGCCCTTGATCATCAGCGGCGCGTAGATGTAGGCGAACTCGTAGACCTTGGCTTCTGCCAGCCTCTCGGTCGCGACGTTCTCATGAATAAAGATGCCGGCCTTCGCAATCAGCTCCTGATGGACCGGAAAAGCAATCTTGGCATTCGGGTTCGGCACGACCTCGACAGGCCACGTGTCAGCACCGACAATCACGACGCCCTTCTTGACGAGCCAGGCCGCAGCTTCGAGACCGATGCCCGGCGCACCACTATTGAAGGTCTTATTGTCCTTGATCCAGTGACGGGCCCAGCCGGTGTGGAAGAGCACGACATCGCCTTCACCGATCGAGTCCGCCGATAGGCCCTGCTTCTTGAGCGCCGCCTCGATATCGGCGACCGTGATTTCGTCGCCGGCATTCATCGGCGCGCCCTTGTGGGCCGCTGCGTCGATCAATACACCCTTGGTGAAGAACGGCTTGACGTGCTCGATGCCGAGTTTGTTGAGACCCGTCGGCCCAACCACCTGATCTGCGGTGAAACCGTTATAGAAGACGTTGCGCTTTCCGCCGATGCCAATGTGGCCGAGACCATCGAACTGCGTGCCAACCTGTCCGATCTCCGTTGCCAGGAAGTCATCCATCCAGATCACGTTGTTCTCGCCGACCGGACCGCCAGCCAGGCCGCTCGTGCCGCGTAAAGCAAAAGCGCGATGACCGAACAAAGGCATCGCCGCTTCATACGTGCGGCCGAGTGCGATCACATTACCGGTCTTCATGTACTTCATTGCCTCCATGACCTTCTTCGGCGTCATGAGGTTTGAAGCACCGGCCTGATCGTCCTTGCCCCAGCGCGATGTGAGCTGGGCATCCTGCGCGAGCGAAGGGCTTGCTGAGAGTATCAACGCAACAGCAGCACCAAAAATGTACTTGGGCATGATTCTTCCTCCTCGTCGGGCGGACTTCTGTTGAAGTCGATGATCCGCCATCGAACGAGTGCAGGATGATGCCGAATTATGTGAGGAACAATACGTTACAACATAGCAATTTGCGTCGGCGATTGTGCTCGATGCGCGCCAATTCCGGTGAGGTTGAGTCGTGTTTCAGGCGCCTCTTACATGTGCTTTGACGACCGCATCGAGTTCCATCAGCTCGCGCATGAGGCGCTCGAATTCCTTGAGTGGCACCATGTTGGGGCCGTCGGACGGAGCGTTGTCAGGATCCTGGTGTGTCTCGATGAAAAGACCCGCAACGCCGACAGCCACCGCAGCGCGTGCGAGCACCGGCACGAAGCGGCGATCTCCACCCGAGCTGGTGCCCTTTCCACCCGGCTGCTGGACGGAATGCGTGGCATCGAAGATCACCGGCGCGCCCGTCTCCGCCATGATCGGCAGCGAGCGCATGTCGACGACGAGCGTGTTGTAGCCGAACGACGCGCCGCGCTCCGTGACCAGCACGTTTGGGTTGCCGCTGCCCGTGATCTTGGCCACGACATTGGCCATATCCCAGGGCGCCAGGAACTGCCCCTTCTTGACCTTGACCACACGACCCGTCTTCGCCGCCGCGACGAGCAGATCCGTCTGCCGACACATGAAAGCCGGGATCTGCAGGATGTCGACGACCTCGGCGAGTGTCGCGCACTGACCGATCTCATGCACATCCGTCACCACCGGCAGGCCGAGGCTCGAGCGGATCTCGGCAAACACATCGAGCGCAGCAAGAAGACCGATGCCGCGCTTACCCAAAAGCGACGTCCGGTTGGCCTTGTCGAAGCTCGTTTTGTAGACGAGCCCTAGGCCCAAGCGACCCGCAATTTCCTTGAGCGCTGTCGCCATCTCGAGCGCATGGGCGCGGCTCTCCATCTGGCAGGGGCCGGCGAGCACGGCAATGGGGCGACGCGCGCCGAACACCACATTGCCGACGCGCACTTCCGCGTTGGGACGAAGTGGTTCATTGCTGCTCATGCGCTCTCCTTTCGGCTACTGGTTCGCATCGAGGTTCGCCTGCACGGACTTGCGGAGCAGATCCGTGATGCGCACCATCGAGGCGAAGTTGTCGCCCTCCGTGTAGCGGTACATGTAGAGCAGGCGTCCGCGCACCACCACGTGAGCATAGACGCACAGGATGATCTTGTCCTTGCCCTGATCAGTCCGCACGCGCTGAAGAATGCTGGCGTAGCAGGCTTCTGGATCCTCGCGCACGACGCCGACGAACTGCGATTCATTGAGCTTCACCGAATCGCTCGTCTTGTTGAATCGCTCACGCACGGCATTCATCGGCCCCGTGACCAGGGCTTCACCGCCCTTGTTCAGCGCCGCGCAGATTTCCTTGACCGACTCCGTCTCGCGCCCGGTCAGATCGTGCGTGCGATACTGGAGTCCGACCTGCACCTGCGTGAAATCATCGAGCGTCGGCCGCGATCCACTGCGCCATGGCGGGATTTGATCGCAATCCGCTGCGGCAAGCAGCAATTCGTTCTGTCCCACGAGCCCGCGCTCGACCAGATCGTAGACCCTACGATCGGATGGATTGTTGCGATCGAGCTGGCACTGATCGGGATCGAGAACGAGAGTTACCTCGCGCCCGCCGATCGAGACTTTCACCGAACGTGCCCCCTGGGCATTGAGCGACGAAAAGGCCGCAATGCCTGCAACAAAGGCGAATACCGCTGCCAGCAGAAGCGTTTGAACGCGCACATTCCCCCACATGTCCTAGCTCTCCCCTATCTCGGCCCGATCCGCGCCGGCTTCGCGCCCTTGGCGCCGAGCGCCTCGTAGCGCGGCAGTTCATCGTGCACCTCGAACCATGTCACCTGTTCGACCACATGCGCGTGGCCGGTCGGCGGCCAGACGGAAGGGTCTTCGAGCGTGCCATGATAGAAGTGAATTTCATCCGGCCAGCGCGCGCCCGTATAGGCGATCGGCGTCCCGCACGTACCGCAGAAATGGCGGAAGGCACCCGGTGAGCTTTCATGGCTCTTGGGTGCAGCGCCCGTGTAGCGCGCGTTTTCTGTCTTGATGCCGACGTAGGTGGCGACGGCGGAGCCCACTGCCCGCCGGCAACTTGCGCAATGGCAGTGCATGACCCAGCGCGGCTTGCCCGTGAACTCGTAGCGAACGGCCTTGCACAGGCAGTGTCCGCGGGTAACGACGTCATCGCCAGCTGGATTGGCCCCACTCCCGGCCATCGGACCACCCTCCTCACGCAAGCCGACTCGTTGTCGCGACTTTAGGAGCCTTTGGGGCTTTTTTCGATCGGTTCGATCGCCACCGAAGCATTCCCCACACTCCGCGCGCCATCCTATCCGTCAATCGACCTGAATGGAGGCCCGCCATGCTGACCTGTGTCATCCGCTACCACATCGATCCGACGAAGAAGGACGAGTTCACCACCTACGCGCGCAACTGGGGCCAGGCCATCCCCCGCTGCGGAGCCGAACTGATCGGCTACTACGCACCCCATGAAGGCTCGAGTACGCTCGCCTATGGCATGTATAACATCCCGAGCCTCTCGGAATATGAAGCCTATCGCGCACGGCTTGCAGCCGACCCGCTGGGGCGTGAGAACTACCTCTTCGCCCAGCGCGAGAAATTTCTGCTGCGCGAGGACCGGACTTTCCTCAAGTGCGTGTCCCTGCCTCACGGAGACAAGACATGATCGCCGTCATCTTCGAAGTGTATCCAGCCGATGGGCGGAAGGCGGAGTATCTGGATATCGCGGCGGGCCTCAGGCCCGTCCTCGAGAAGATCGACGGCTTCATCTCCGTCGAGCGCTTCCAGAGCCTCACGGACCCGAAAAAGATCCTCTCCCTCTCGTTCTTCCGCGACGAGGAAGCCGTGCGCGCATGGCGCAACACAATGGCGCACCGCGGCGCGCAGGGGCGGGGCCGCGCCGGCATCTTCGCCGACTATCGACTGCGCATCGCGAGCGTCATCCGCGACTACGGCATGAACGAGCGCGAGGAGGCACCGGCAGATAGCCGGGCGACACACGACAAAGCGGGCGCCTAAGCCGCCCCACTCTCCCGCAGGGCCTTTATCGCTTCGCGCGCGAGTTCGTCCGCGCGCTCGTTCTCGGGATGACCGGCATGGCCCTTGAGCCAGTGCCATTCGATCGTGTGTCGCTTTACGGCTTCATCGAGGCGCTGCCACAGCTCGACGTTCTTGACAGGCTTCTTGTCGGCGGTCTTCCAGCCATTGCGCTTCCAGCCGAAGATCCACTTCGTGATGCCGTCGCGCAGATAGTTCGAGTCTGTCCAGAGATCGACGCGCGACGGCCCCTTCAGCGCTTCGAGCGCGGCGATGGCGGCCATCAGCTCCATGCGGTTGTTGGTCGACTGAGCTTCGCCGCCCGAGAGTTCCTTGCGATGCTCGCCCGCCTCGAGGATCGCCCCCCAGCCGCCCGGCCCCGGATTGCCCGAGCAGGCACCGTCCGTGTGGATGATCACATGAGGTTTGGCCATCAGCGCTTCTCGAGACCGTACTCGCTCACCGAGGCGATCGACTGATGGAAGTGCAGGCGCCGCAGATACTCGTGCGGATCCTTGCGCTTCACGAGCGCGCCCTCGGGCGTGTTGATCCAGTCGAAGGCGCGCGTGAGCAGGAAGCGCAGCGCCGAGCCGCGGGCGAGCAGCGGCAGCGAGGCGCGCTCCGCCGGCTCCAGCGGCCGCACGGCGTCATAGGCCCGCATCATGGCTATGCCCTTCGTCAAGTTGAACGAATTGTCGGGCTCGAAGCACCAAGCATTGAGGCAGGTGGCGAGATCGTAGGCGAGCACATCATTGCATGCGAAGTAGAAGTCGATGAGGCCAGAAAGCCGATCGCCCAAGAAGAAGACGTTGTCGGGGAAGAGATCGGCGTGTATCACGCCCTGGGGAATATCGCGCGGCCAGTTCGTCTCGAGATAGGCAAGTTCCGCTTCGATCATCGCACCGAGACCTTTGAAGACCTCATCCGCGCGATCGCGAAAGCGCTCGTAGAGCGGTCGCCAACCGGCAAGCCCCAGCGCATTTTCGCGGCGAAGGGCAAAGCCGTGTCCGGCGAGATGCATCTCTGCCAATGCCTTGCCGACGGCCCCGCAATGCTCGACTCGGGGGCGCCGTATCCAGACCCCATCGAGGAACGTCACCATCGCGGCCGGCCGGCCGGCGAGTTCCTGGAGCATAGCGCCCTGACGGTCACGCACCGGCGTCGGGCAACTCAGGCCGTTCTTCGCCAGATGCTCCATGAGGCCAAGAAAGAACGGGAGATCGTCACGGTTCACCCGGCGCTCGTAGAGCGTCAGGATGAAAGGTCCCTTCTCGGTGCGCACGAGGTAGTTCGTGTTCTCGACGCCTTCGGCAATGCCCTTGCAGGAAAGCAGCCCACCGAGCGCATAGCCGTCGATAAACCGCACGAGGTCGTCGTCGGAAACTTCCGTGTAGACGGCCATGGCGGCTTTATCCCTGGGCGAGGCGCTTGGGCCGCTGCGGCGCGTCGTCTCTGAGCTCGCGCGGCACGTTGAAGGCAATGCTCTCCTGGGCCGTGACGACGCTCTCGACAGTCACGTCGTAGCGCGCGCGGAAGGCATCGATGATCTCGTCCACGAGCACCTGCGGCGCCGAGGCGCCGGCCGTCACGCCGAGCGTGCGGATGCCTTCGAAGTCCGCCCAGTTGATCTCGTGCGCGCGCTGGATGAGCAGTGCCTTCGGGCAGCCCGCGCGCTCCGCGACCTCGACGAGGCGCAGAGAGTTCGAGCTGTTCGGCGCACCGACCACGATGACGCGATCCGAGCGCGGCGCGATGCTCTTGACGGCGGCCTGCCGGTTGGTCGTGGCGTAGCAGATGTCCTCCTTGTGCGGTCCGACGATCGCGGGAAAGCGCGACTTGAGAATCGCGACGATCTCGGCGGTGTCGTCGACCGAAAGCGTCGTCTGCGTGATGAAGGCGAGGTGCTCGGGGTTCTCCGGCACGATCGTGCGCGCATCCTCGGCCGTCTCGATGAGCCGGACGGCGCCATCCGGGAGCTGCCCCATGGTGCCGATCACCTCTGGGTGGCCGGCATGGCCGATCAGCAGGATCTCGTTACCTGCGGCATGGTGGCGCTCGGCCTCGACATGGACCTTCGAGACCAGCGGACAGGTCGCATCAAGGTAAAAAAGCTTTCGCAGGCGAGCGGCCGCCGGTACGGCCTTCGGCACGCCGTGCGCTGAAAATATCACAGGGGCATCCGTTTCCGGAATTTCGTCCAGCTCCTCCACAAATATGGCGCCTTTCCGCCGGAGATTCTCGACCACGAATTGGTTGTGAACGATCTCGTGGCGCACATAGACCGGGGCACCGAATCGGGCGAGCGCTAACTCGACGATCTGGATGGCTCGATCGACACCCGCGCAGAAGCCGCGCGGGGCGGCGAGCAGGATGGTTAGCGGCGGGCGTTCGGTCATGGGGTTATCAAGCCGAGGGTTATCGAGCCGACGTTGGAGCGAGCCGCAAGAGATGCGAGAAGGGCGTTCCGCCGATCCTGCGCTTGGCCCGCAGCTTGGCATGGGTTGGAGCGAGGTGCTACACTTGCCGAATAAAATCAAGTGCAATGGGCCTTGCTCCCATGCGGCCGGGACACTGGCGCCGCCGATGACAGGGGGGCTGTCATCCATGTCGAAGTCGAATGGAGACCGCGTGAGGGGGAATAAGCGTAAATGGCGGCTGGCGGGCGTGCGCCTGCTTGCGGCTTCGGGCATCGGCCTGATGGTTTCGGGCTGCGGCATGTCCACGCTCTCGTCCGGCATGGGCGGCATGTTCGGCGGCACCGGCTCGACAGGCCCCTCGGCGCGCGTGACCGAGGACAATCTGCTCTCTTCGGCCAAGGCGGAAGGCACCGCCAGCGGTGGCAGCGTCGCTCATGGCTGCCCACGCTTCCAGGTGGCCTCGCGCGACCATCACATCACCATTTATGAGCCCGGCCGTGCCGGCGACAGCCTCGGCGTTGTCCATCGCGGCGAGATCACGCGCACGGCTCGCGAGTGCTCCATCGAGGGCAACCGCGTCAGCGTGAAGTATGGCTTCTCGGGACGCGTCCTGCTCGGGCCGCGCGGGCGCCCTGGCCTCATCCGATTGCCGGTCCAGGTCTCCGTGCGCGATCCCAAGCGCGCCTCGATCGGCGGCGACCGTACGAGCATCGAAGCCAGCGTCACGGTCGACAACCCGATCGCCTACTTCTCGCAGGTTCGCACCGTGACATTCGACATTCCCGAGGGCGCGCGTCCCGGCGATATCGACGTCTTCGTCGGCTTCGAGCAGACGACTCCGGGCGCAGGCTAATCGTCAGCCTGTCGCCTGATTTTCCCTCAGCATTGCGGCTGTGCACGATTGACAGGCGTGCGCGGCCGCCTATGCTCGCCCCGCCAGTCGACATCTGCGGAAGAGATCGGCTCGTGGCTCCTCGTGGGCTGCGTGCAGGCGCCGAAGGAGCAACCGCCCCGGAAACTCTCAGGCAAAAGGGACCGCAGATTGATGGCGCTCTGGAAAGCAGCCGGTGGCAAGGCCGGCTCACCGAAGGGGTAAGGTCGCTCGCAAGCGTTAGGAGGCGAGCGGCCGGAATCTCTCAGGTTCCGTGACAGAGGGGGCTCCGGCTCGCGCGAATGGTCGTGCGGGCTCAGAGCCGCGTGGGACCTCGTTACGATGAGCGCCGATCCGATTTCCAGCGCCCCGCTCCGGCGGACTCCTCTCTACGACCTGCACGTTGCCGCCGGCGCCAAGATGGTGCCATTCGCCGGCTACGACATGCCCGTGCAGTACCCGCTCGGCGTTCTTAAGGAGCATCTGTGGACGCGCGAGAAAGCCGGGCTCTTCGACGTGAGCCACATGGGCATCTGCTGGCTGCGCGGACCGGACCACGCGACAGCGGCACGCGCGCTCGAAGCGCTTCTCCCAGCCGATATCGTGAACCTCAAGCCCGGCCAGCAGCGCTATTCGCAACTCCTCGCGGACAATGGCGGCATTCTCGATGACTTGATGATCACGCGTCCCGAGGGCGCCGAGAACGACGGCGCGCTGCTGATCGTCGTGAATGCCGGCTGCAAAGATGCCGACTATGCGCACATCGCGGCAAACCTCCCCGCAGGCGTGCGGCTCGAGGTGGACGATGCGCACGCGTTGATCGCGCTGCAGGGACCGCGCGCCGTCAACGTGCTCTCCAAGCTCGTCCCCGGCGTGGAGACGATGAGCTTCATGACCGGCCGCTTTGCTGCACTCGACGGCCAGCACATTCACCTCACACGCTCCGGCTATACGGGCGAGGACGGCTACGAGATCGCCGTGCCGAACGCTCACGTCGCCAAGGTCTGGGACCTGCTGACCGCGACGCCCGACGTCGAAGCCATCGGCCTCGGCGCGCGCGATTCGCTTCGTCTCGAAGCCGGCCTCTGCCTGTACGGCCACGACATCGACACGACGACCTCGCCCATCGAGGCGCGTCTGCAGTGGTCCATCCAGAAGCGCCGCCGCGACGAAGGCGGCTTTCCCGGCGCGGATCGAATCAAAGCCGAGCTGGCGAATGGCCCGATCCGCCGCCGCGTCGGCATCAAGCCCGAAGGCCGTGCGCCTGCGCGCGAGGGCACCGAGATCCAGGACATGAGCGGCAAGCCGATCGGTACGATCACTTCGGGCGGCTTCGGTCCCTCCGTGAATGGCCCCGTGGCAATGGGTTACGTCGAAAGCGCGCACGCCGAACTCGGCACGAAGATCCAGCTCGTCGTTCGCGGCAAGCCGCTGCCTGCGACGATCGCGAACATGCCTTTCGCACCACACCGCTACGTCCGCTGAACCCCACATCACACATCCCCATCAGGAGCACGACATGGCTATCGAGAAGTTCAGCAAGGATCACGAGTGGATCCGCATCGACGGTGACATCGCCACGATCGGCATTACCGTCCACGCCCAGGATCAGCTCGGCGACGTCGTGTTCGTCGAGGTGCCCGAGGTCGGGCGCAAGGTCGCGGCCGAAGAGGCGGTCGCCGTCGTCGAGAGCGTCAAGGCCGCAAGCGATGTCTACTCACCTGTCACGGGCGAAGTCATCGAATCGAACGGCGATCTCGCGTCGACTCCCGGTCTCGTGAACGAGGATGCCGAGGGCAAGGCGTGGTTCTTCAAGGTGCGCCTTGCGAAGCCCGCCGAGCTCGACGCGCTCATGGATCGCGCCGGCTACGACGCCTTTGTCGCTGCGAGCTGAGGCGCGTCATGTCGCACACCTATCAGGCGACGGTGCACTGGGCTCGCGACGTCGGTGCCGTCTTCACCGACAACAAGTACAGCCGCGCGCATGAATGGCGCTTCGACGAGGGCGTTGTCGTGCCGGCCTCGCCCGCGCCGTCCTCCGTCAAGCCGCCCATGTCGCGTGCCGACGCCGTCGACCCTGAGGAAGCGCTCGTCGCCGCCTGCTCGTCCTGCCACATGCTGTTCTTTCTCGCTTTCGCGGGACGGCAGGGCTTCGTCGTCGACAGCTACACCGACACGGCCCTCGGCGTGATGACGCCGAACGAGGCCGGCAAGCTTTACATCTCCGCCATCACGCTCAAGCCGGAGATCGTGTGGTCCGGCGAGAAGCAGCCGAACGACGCCGATATAGCCGCGCTGCACAAGCGCGCGCACGCCGAGTGCTGCATCGCCAATTCCATTCGGGCGACGGTCACCATCGCCGGAATGCCCGCTCATACCTGACAGCCCTCCTCCAACCGAGAGCCTGACGATGCGCTATCTCCCACTCGATGAGGCCGACCGGGCGGACATGCTCGCGAAGATCGGCGTCAAATCAATCGACGATCTGTTCGCCGATGTGCCCAACGGCAAGCTGCTGAAGGCGCTGCCCGCCCTCGCCAAGACCCAGAGCGAGATCGCCGTCGAGCGCGAGATCGGGAAGCTGTCCGCGCGCAACGTGGCGGCGGGCTCCGTGCCCTTCTTTGTCGGCGCGGGCGCCTACCGCCATCATGTGCCGGCGAGCGTCGATCATCTCATCCAGCGCTCGGAGTTCCTGACGAGCTACACGCCCTACCAGCCCGAGATCACACAGGGCACGCTGCAGGTGCTCTTCGAGTTCCAGTCGCAGGTGGCGCTGCTCACCGGCATGGATGTGGCCAATGCCTCCATGTACGACGGCTCGACGGCCTGCGGCGAAGCCATGCTCATGGCGCACCGGATCACGCGACGGAAAAAAGCCGTGCTCTCGGGTGGGCTCCATCCGCACTATCGCGCGGTAACGGAAACGCTCGCCAGGTGGGGCGACACGGACGTCAGTGCATTGCCGCCTGATCCACTCGGCAAGGAGGATGCGGCCGCTGCCATCGACGGCGAAACGAGTTGTATCGTCGTGCAGTATCCGAGCGTCTACGGCACCATTCGCGACCTGAAGCCGATCGCCGATGCAGCGCACGCAAAAGGCGCTCTGCTGGTCGTGGTCGTGACGGAGGTCGTGGCGCTCGGCGCGCTCAAGTCGCCGGGTGAGATGGGCGCCGATATCGTCGTCGCCGAAGGCCAGTCGATCGGCAATGGCCTGAACTTCGGCGGGCCTTACGTCGGTCTCTTCGCGACTCGTGAGAAGTATGTCCGCCAGATGCCCGGCCGCCTTGCCGGCGAGACGGTCGACGCCAGCGGCAAGCGCGGCTACGTGCTCACGCTCTCGACGCGGGAGCAGCACATCCGCCGCGAGAAGGCGACGAGCAACATATGTACGAACTCGGGCCTGTGCGCGCTCGCCTTCACCATCCACATGACGCTGCTCGGCGAAGCGGGCCTCCGCAAGCTCGCCGCACTCAATCACGCCAATGCCTGCGACCTCGCCGAGCGCCTCTCCAAGGTGAAGGGTGTCAGCGTCCTCAACGACACGTTCTTCAACGAGTTCACGATCCGCGTGCCGGGCAAGGCCGCGGCGGTGATCGAGAAGCTCGTCGAGAAGGGCGTTATCGGTGGCGTGCCGGTCTCACGCCTCGAGCCCGACAAGCCCGACCTCGCCGATCTGATCCTCGTCGCATCCACCGAGATCAACACCGATAACGACCGCGCGGCCTTTGCTGCGGCACTGAAGGAGGTCCTGTAATGGCCATGAACAATCAGGGTCGCCCCACCGCGCCCGGCACTGCCGCCTCCACCGAGATCTCCACTTTCACGGGCAATCGCGGGCTCGACCATGAAGAGGCTCTGATCTTCGAGATCGGCGACACGGGCCGCACGGGCGTCGATCTTCCAAGCGCACCCAAAGCCAAGTCGCGTCTCGGCGGTCTCGAGCGCGGCGCCGAAATCGGTCTCCCCGGCCTCACCGAACCTGAGACCATGCGCCATTACGTGCGTCTCTCGCGCAAAAACTATGCGATCGACAGCGGGCTCTATCCGCTCGGCTCGTGCACTATGAAGCACAATCCACGCCTCAACGAAAAGATGGCGCGGCTTCCCGGCATCGGCGATATCCATCCGCTGCAGCCGCAGAGCACCGTGCAGGGCGCGATCCAGCTCATGGAAACGCTCGCGCACTATCTCATGGAGCTCACGGGCATGCCGGCCGTAGCGCTCTCGCCCAAGGCTGGCGCGCACGGCGAGCTTTGTGGGATGCTCGCGATCAAGGCCGCGCACGAGGCCAAGGGCTCGAAGCGCGATGTGGTGCTGGTACCCGACAGCGCTCACGGCACGAACCCCGCGACCGCAGCCTTCATGGGCTACCGCGTGAAGCCGATCCCGGCCATGGCCGACGGCACCGTCTCGGCGGAGGCGGTGAGGGCCGCAATCGGCCCCGACGTCGCGGCAATCATGCTGACGAACCCCAATACGTGCGGCCTCTTCGAGCGCGAGATCGTCGAGATCGCCAAGGTCGTGCACGAGGCCGGCGCCTACTTCTATTGCGATGGCGCGAACTTCAATGCCATCGTCGGCAAGGTGCGCCCTGGCGATCTCGGCGTTGATGCCATGCACATCAACCTGCACAAGACCTTCTCGACGCCACACGGCGGCGGCGGTCCCGGTGCCGGCCCCGTCGTGCTTTCGGCGGCGCTCGCGCCTTACGCCCCCCTCCCCTTCATCCGCAAGGACGGCGACAAGCTCTCCCTCGTCGAGGACACAGTCGCCGCCGGTGAGGCCCAGCCGTTCGGCCGCCTCACGGCCTTCCACGGCCAGATGGGCATGTACGTGCGCGCTCTGACCTACATGCTCTCGCACGGCGCCGACGGCATGCGGCAGGCTTCGGAGGACGCGGTGCTCTCGGCGAACTACATCCGCGCGGGCCTCAAGGACCTCATGAGCCAGCCCTTTGGCGGACCGACCGGCGACCGGCCTTGCATGCACGAGGTGCTGTTCGACGATGCATGGCTCAAGGATACGGGCGTCACCACGCTCGACTTCGCCAAGGCCATGATCGACGAGGGCTACCATCCCATGACCATGTACTTCCCGCTGGTCGTGCACGGCGCCATGCTGATCGAGCCGACGGAATCGGAATCGAAGCAAAGCCTCGATCAGTTCATCGGCACGCTGCGCTTCCTCGCCAACGAGGCCAGGCATGGCAACGACAAGAGCCGCTTCAAGGAAGCGCCGATGCTCAGCCCCCGCCGTCGCCTCGACGAAACCAAGGCCGCCCGCGAGCCGCGCTTGAGGTGGCGACCTGCCGCGCCGAAAGCCGCCGCCGAGTAGGTGCGGCTTCACGCAAGCTTCGACTCATAGTCTAATTATGGTCGTGCTTCGCTCCGCCCGGCTGGGTGCGACTATTCTTTCGTTTCCTTGTGAGCTTAACCAAAAGTTTACGGTGCCTTGCGAGCGTCTTTCACGCTGCTCCATGGATTCGTCCCGCGTCGTGGTCTGCAAGTGCACCTGTGACGACGCACCTGAAGCCGACATCGTCTCGGTTCGGCTTCCCCCCTTGGCCCGCTCGGGGATATGGCGCGACAGGAAGGTGCTGTTGACGCCCGCGCGGCTAGGGGAACGGAAATGGCAGGCCACGAAGATACTGCAAAGCCTCGAGCGAATGGTTATGCCGCCGACGGCCCTGCCGACGATCTTAGTGTCTTGCTCGACAGCCTCGCTCACGAGATCCGCGGCGCCGGCGAACGGCACACGGAAGCCCTGCACGACATGCAGGGGCGTGTCGCCGCGCTTTCGGATCGCGCCAGTACCGCGAAGCCGAGCATGCCGCATGAATACAGCGCCGCGATCGGCCGGATCGAGGCCGCCATGTCCTCTTTCTCCGAGAAGCTGACCGACGCGGAGCCCCGGCGCGCGCCTGTCGCTTCGCCAGCACACGACGCCGACGATGTGCTGCCTGAGGCGGTGCGTGCCGAGCTCAAGCGCGCCATCATGAATGCGCAACGTAGTCAGGACGACGCACCGATATCCTCGCACGCTGAGCCGTATCACGCATTCGGCGAGTCAGGTGAAGAGGTTGCCGCCCCCGCAGCGACGCTACCGCCACCATCGCCCCCCGCGCAGACGGTGATCGAGCCCTCCTGGCTCGAAGCGCGCTTTGCCGATATCGCCGAGCGCGTCGAGCAGTCGCTCGCGGCCCACAACCCGCACAATGCCCTCCTTACCATCGGCGCACGCTTCGACCAGTTCGAGCAGCGCTTCGACCGCGCCCTCTTCGAGATCACGGCCAGACCGGGCAGTGACCCTGATGCCTTGAAGAGCGTCGAGCGACAGATCGGCGAACTCGCCGCGGAGATCGAGCGCGCGCAGCGGCAGCTCGGTCGCCTCGATACCATAGAGAGCCGGCTGACGGACCTGCGCCAGAGCCACTCGGACGAGGAGATCACGCGCCTCGTCGGCACCCTCACGCCGACGGAGGAGAAGCTGACTGCGGTTGCCACGGCGGCGGCCGAGCGCGTCGCGGCCTCGCTCCGCAGCGAGCCGCAGCCGGCGCCGTCCGTCTCAGCAATGTCCAGCGATCCTCGGCTCGTCGAGCTGACGGCCATGCTCGATGCGTTCATCGGAGAGCAAAGGCAGGGCGATGCCCAGACGGCCGAAGCGCTCGATACCATGCAGCAGGCCATGCAGCATCTCATCGACCGCGTGGAGGCCATCGAGACAGCCCAAATCAGCAACCACGATGCGCTCATGCGCCAAAACGCGGCACTGGCTGAGTCGCAGGAGCCGCGGGCCTTTGCCGTGCGCACGCCCGAGCCCGCGCGAACCGCACGCACCGAGCTAGCCGATCCCCCAGCAATCGACTTCGACGCCATCGACAGCGCCGAGCAGCTTGCCCAGGCCATGGAGCCGCCACCCGCTCCAAGTCGCGCGCGCGACGAAGTCCGGGGCTTGCCGCCGAACCTGTCGCCCCCCGGCGGTGAACTGGACCGTCAGGCTCTGGTCGCCATGGCGCGGCGCGCTGCTGAGAAGGTGTCGAGCGAGACTCCGCCCACGCCGCGCCCGGCTGGCGGCCGATCTCTACCGCGACCGAACGTTCTTCTCGTCGCGAGCTTTGCGGCTTTCCTCCTCGCCGGCCTATGGCTGGTCGCGGGCCCGAGTCTGCGCGGCTTTATCCCGAGCTTCGGCCTTGGCGCCACGCGCAGCGGCGACGCCTCACACGTAATCGAAACTCCTGTTCGCATGACTGTTGCCACCGCGAGCGAAGTGCCGACCGAACGCGCTGCCGCCGCGCCAGAGGAAGCCGAGCCGTCGGAAAGGGTCCAGATGGCGAGCCTCCCAGGCCCCGCCGATCCGCTGCCATCGCGCGCAGCCCCCGTCCCGACGACGACCGCCGATCTCATGAATGCGATCGGCCAGGGGACGCAGTCGCCGGCAAGCGCTGCCGTGCCCGCTATGCCGGAATTGCCGGCCATGTCGCGATCGGTGGAGATGCCGCCGGCCTTGCTTGGGCCGCTCTCGATGCGCCAAGCCGCCGCCAAGGGCGATCCGAGAGCACAGTTCGAGGTTGCCGCGCGCTTCGCGGAAGGCAAAGGCATACCGCAGGATTTTGCCCAGGCAGCGACGTGGTACCAGCGGGCAGCCGCGCAGGGCCTTGCGACCGCGCAGTACCGGCTCGGCACTCTCTATGAGCGCGGGCTCGGCGTCGGCGCGGATCCGGCGCGGGCGCGCGTTTGGTACGGCCGGGCTGCTGAGCAAGGCAATCTCCGCGCCATGCACAATCTAGCGGTGTTGAGTGCCGGCCGGCCCGGCGTGCGCCCGGATTACGCCGCCGCGGTTCAGTGGTTCACGGAAGCTGCCAATCGCGGCCTCGCCGACAGCCAGTACAATCTCGGCATTCTCTATGAGAGCGGCCTCGGCGTCCCCGCCAACAACATCGAGGCCTACAAGTGGTACGCACTTGCGGCTCGCAGTGGCGACAAGGACGCCAACAAGCGACGTGATGCCGTGCGCATGAAACTCGACAGCCCCGGCTTGAAGGCAGCCGATGCGCTGGTCATTCAGTGGCGCGCCATGGCGGTCGAGGGTGAAGCCAACGACGCTCGTGTTGCCGGTCAGAGCTGGCAGGCCGTCCGCCAGTAAGCCGCCACCGCTACGGGGTCCCCAACCCCGAAAAATGTCGATTTATTCAGGATCAAAGCGGCGGCGGTGAACATCACGCACCAGCATTGGCCGCTATCGTTGAAAAACGGAACAATCCTTCTCGACAACGCATTGACGGGCCGCACGTCCTCAGGGCTTATAGCAGCCTGTATTTGTCCCGCGAACGCGCCCGGTCGCCACGAGGCTCAGGCTATCACCTGGGCAGCGCTGTTGCCGTTGGCACGGCCCTTCGCCCAACCTTGCAGCCCTCTCCGCCCGGATCCGGCGCCGCACGATGAACATCTACCTGCCGATCGCCGAGATGTCCGCGAACCTCCTCCTGTTCATCGGGATGGGCGCGTCGGTCGGCTTCCTGTCGGGGATGTTCGGTGTCGGCGGCGGCTTCCTGATGACCCCCCTCTTGATCTTCACCGGCGTGCCCTCCGCCGTCGCCGTCGGCACCGAGGCTGCCCAGATCGTTGCCTCGTCCGTCTCGGGTGCACTCGCGCAATGGCGGCGACGCAATATCGACTTCAAGATGGGCACCATCCTGCTCGCCGGCGGTATCGTCGGCTCGGTATTCGGCGTCGAGGCGGTGAAGGCACTGCGGCGGGCCGGCCAGTTCGATCTCTTCGTGATTTTGAGCTACGTGACCATGCTCGGTGTCATCGGCACGCTCATGATGATCGAGAGCATCAATGCCATCCGTCAGGCCAAATCGGGCGTGGTCATCGCAAGCCGCCAGCGCGGGCAGCACAACTGGGTGCACCGCCTACCGCTCAAGATGCGCTTTCACCGCTCAAAGCTGTACATCAGCGCGCTGCCGCCACTCGTACTCGGCGTGTTCGTCGGCTTTCTTGCCGCCATCATGGGTGTCGGCGGCGGCTTCATCATGGTCCCGGCCATGATCTACCTGCTGAAGGTGCCGACCAACGTCGTCGTCGGAACCTCGCTCTTCCAGATCACATTCGTCACGGCCGCGACGACCGTTCTGCACGCGACGCAGAACCAGACCGTCGACGCGACGCTTGCGCTGCTGCTGATCGTCGGCGGTGTCATCGGCGCACAATTCGGCGCCATTGCAGGCCAGCGCCTAAGGGGTGAGCAGCTCCGCTTCCTGCTCGCCGGCATCGTGCTGTTGGTTGCGCTGCGCCTCGCCTGGAGCCTCGTCGTTCATCCTGGTGAGCTCTTCTCGCTCACCCCGCTCGGGAGGCCCTAGTGAGCACTGCGCGCCTCCTCCATCGCGGCACATTCATAGCTCTAGCGGTCGGCGTCCTGACGGCGGGCGTACTCGTCGGCGCCGCCCTTGCGCAGCGTCCGACGCCGCCGCAGCCGCCGTCCGGACCGTCCCTGCCGGCCCCGCCCACACAGATCACACCGCCGCCGCCTGCTCCGGCTCAGGAAGTCCGGCCAGCCGAAGCACCGCCACTGCCCCGAGAGGCCGTGCACGCGGATGTCTCCACCCGCCGGATTGCGGTGACGTCCACCTTCTCGGGAACCGGCATCATCGTCTTCGGCGCCGTCGACAACAGCCGCCAGACGAGTGCGGAGTCAGGCCTTTACGACGTTGTAATAGTGATCTCTGGTGCACCCTCTCGGCTTGTCGCGCGCAAGAAGAGCAATGTCGGCGGCCTCTGGATCAACACCTCGTCGACGACCTTCACGAGCGTGCCAAGCTACTACGCCATCAGCTCGACGCGGCCGCTCGACGAGATCGCCTCCGACGACGTGCTCAAGTCGAGCGGCATTGGCTTCGACTTCGTGCCCATGACCTTTCACCGTTCGGCGCGCAACCTGACGGCGGACGAGATCAGGGAGTGGCGTGATGCGGTGGTGCGCCTCAAGCGGCGCGATCGCCTCTTCCAGCAGGACGAGTACGGCGTCGCCTTCGTCGGCCGCAGCCTCTTCCGCTCGGCGTTCGACATGCCGGCGACGGTGACCGTCGGCGCCTTCGAGACGCGCGTCTATCTCTTCCGCGACGGGGAACTGCTCAGCACCTACACGACGAAGCTCGATCTCGAACGCGAAGGCCTCGAGCAGTTCATTCACCGCTTTGCCTTCGACCACCCGTTCTTCTACGGCGTCTTCACGGTGCTCATAGCCGTCGGCGCAGGGATGCTCGCGTCGTACGTCTTCAACCGGAACAAGGCTTGATCACGCATCCTCTTCTCCCTGTGCTTGCGGGGAGAACGAAAAAATCATGACTTCGCGCGCACGTAGGAGCCGGGTGCATCCTCGATAACGCCGAGCGTTGCGCCGGGCTCGCGTGCCGCGACCATTCCGCCCGACTGCTTCTTCAGCCAGCTCATCCAGTGCGGCCACCAGGAGCCTGGCGTCTCCTTGGCCCCCTCCTGCCACTCCTCGAGCGTGGTGACGCGCTCCGGATTCGTCCAGAACTGATACTTGGGCGGGCGGCCTTCGATCGGAGGATTGATCACGCCGGCAATGTGACCAGATCCCGCCATCACATAATCGACGGGTCCGCCGAAAAGCCGCGAGCTGATGAAGACGGACTTCGCCGGCGCGATGTGATCCTCGCGCGCGGCGAGCTCATAAATCGGCAGGTTGACCTTCTTCGGATCCAGCTTGATGCCGCCGATCTTCATCTCGCCTTTGGCGAACTTATTGTCCTTGTAGAACTGGCGCAGATAGAAGCTGTGGTTTGCGGGCGGCATCCGCGTCGAATCCTGGTTCCAGTACAGGAGATCGAACGGAAAGGGCGTCTTGCCGAGCATGTAGTTATTGACGATGTACGGCCAGATGAGATCACGCGGCCGCAACAGGTTGAAGACCGTCGCCATGCGCGAGCCGTCGAGATAACCCTTCTCGGCCATCATCTCCTCGAGCGCCTTGAGCTGCGCATCGTCGATGAAGAGCAGGAGATCGCCGGCCTTGGTGAAGTCGGCCTGCGCGGCAAAGAACGTCGCCGAGTTGTAGTTGTCGCGCCCCGTCGCGGCGTCATAGGCGAGCGTGGTCGCGAGCAGCGTGCCGCCGACGCAATAGCCGACTATGTTGATCTTCGCCTGACCCGTCTCTCGCTGTACTGCGTCAGTCGCGGCATGAATGCCCTCGCGCATGTAGTCCTCGAAGGTCTTGCCCGCGAGGCGCGCGTCGGGATTGACCCACGACACGATGAAGACCGTGAAGCCCTGCGCAACGATGTAGCGGATGAAGGACTTCTGTTCGGTCAGGTCCAGAATGTAGAACTTGTTGATCCACGGTGGGACGATCAGCAACGGTATCTCGCGCACCTTGGGTGTCGAGGGCGTGTATTGGATGAGCTGGAAGAGATCATTCTGGAAGACGACCTTGCCCGGCGTGATCGCGAGGTTGCGGCCGACCTCGAATGCCTGCGTATCGGTCTGGCTGATCTTCAGGAGGTCGCCCGAGGATTCGAGATCCGTGATGAGGTTGTGGACGCCGCGCACCAGGTTCTCGCCGTTCGACTTGAACGTCTCGCGCAGGACCTCGGGGTTCGTCAGGGGAAAATTGGAGGGTGACAGTGCGCTCGCAACCTGGCGGTAGTAGTATTCCGCACGCTGGCGGGTGCGCTCGTCGAAGCCCTCGGTATTGTCGATGACTTTCTCGCCCCAGTGCGAGGTGACGAGGTAAGCCTGCTTCCAGAAGTCGAAGTATGGATTGTTCGTCCACTCGGCATCCTTGAAGCGGGCGTCGCCCGCCTCCGGCTTGGCGACGTCTTCGACCGCCTCGCCCATCATCCGGCGCATGGTCGTGTTCCACACGTCCACATAGCCGCGCAGGAGCTCGCTCTGCGACTCGGCGGCCCGGACAGGGTCGCTGAACCACTGGCGCATGATCTCGCCGACGATGTGGGTGGCTTCGTTGATGTCGCTCGGGGGGCTGATGGCGCCATTCGCCTTGTCGGAGCGCTCGATCAATGCCGCCCAGGCCCTGCCGCCCTCCTCGACGAGCCGAACCATGTTGCGCGCGAAGGCTTCCGGATCGTTCACCATGTACTGGGTCCAGTCCACTCGAGTTGCAGGGGACTTTGCTGGAACTTCCGGTGATTTCTTGGGCATGCGGGCATTCCGGGGGAAGCAAGCGCCACCACCTGGAGCCCCCAATATTTGGAGGTGATTCCGGCGGTCGCGCGAGGGACTAATCAGCGCACGTAAGGGAAAACTCTTAGCTGTGGTACGGGGAAGTAGCAATCAACGGCCGGGCCCATGATTACGATAGCCCGAAGGGGACGGCCGCCGCCTCACTCTGGCGGGAATCCTCGCAATAGAGTAGACCGTGCCCAGCCGGACCGCCCCTATACTGCGGGGCGGGCTGCTCGTACCCTTGGCCAAATCGAGGTTTCGCCGTGATCGAGGATTTCCATCGCATCAAGCGCCTCCCGCCCTATGTCTTTGCGGAAGTGAACCGCCTGAAGGCCCAGGCTCGAGCTCGCGGCGCCGACATCATCGATCTCGGCATGGGCAATCCGGACCTGCCAACGCCCCGCCATATCACGGAAAAACTCGTCGAGACCGTGAGCAAGCCGCGGACCAACCGCTATTCCGCCTCGAAGGGCATCCCGGGGCTCCTGAAAGCCCAGGCCGCCTATTACGGCCGGCGCTTCGGCGTGAAGCTCAACCCCAATACCCAGGTCGTGGCCACGCTCGGTTCGAAGGAGGGCTTCGCCAATATGGCGCAGGCCATTACCGCGCCCGGCGACGTCGTGATCGTGCCGAACCCGAGCTACCCGATCCACGCCTTTGGCTTTCTCATGGCCGGCGGCGTCATCCGCTCGGTCCCGGCCGAGCCGACGCCCGCCTTCTTCCCCGCGCTCGAGCGGGCCGTGAAGCACTCCATTCCGAAGCCGCTCGCGCTCGTCGTGTGCTACCCGGCGAACCCGACGGCTCACATCGCGAGCCTCGATTTCTATCGTGAGCTGGTCCAGTTCGCGAAGCAGCACGAACTGATCCTGCTCTCGGATCTCGCTTATGCCGAGGTCTATTTCGACGACGCCAATCCGCCGCCCTCGCTCCTCCAAGTGCCGGGCGCCATGGATGTCGCAGTCGAGTTCACCTCCATGTCCAAGACGTTCTCCATGGCCGGCTGGCGCATGGGCTTCGCGGTCGGCAACGAGCGCCTGCTCGCGGCACTCGCGCGGGTGAAAAGCTACCTCGACTATGGTGCCTACACGCCGATCCAGGTTGCAGCGGCAGCGGCCCTCAACGGTCCCGAGGACTGCATTCACGAGATGCGCGCGACCTACAAGCGCCGCCGCGATGTCCTGGTCGAGAGCTTCGGCAATGCGGGCTGGCATTTCGAGCCACCCGTTGCCTCGATGTTCGCCTGGGTGCCGATCCCGGAGGCCTTCAAGGAGGTCGGCTGCCTCGAGTTCTCGAAGCTGCTGGTCGAGAAGGCAGAAGTGGCCGTCGCGCCGGGCATAGGCTTCGGCGAACACGGCGAGGGCTATGTGCGCATCGCCATTGTCGAGAACGAGCACCGCATTCGTCAGGCTGCCCGCAATATCAAGAAGTTCCTCGCCCAGGGCACGGCCTCCATGCACAACGTGGTGCCGCTCCGCGATAAGGCGACCGGCTGATCGGCTGGCTGCCCCGGACTGCGCGCCTGATAGGCATTGACAGGGCGGGCTCGGCCCCCGATAAGGCGGGCTTCCAGCAACGGGACGAGGCCGGGAGGCCAAGCCTCCCTCAGCGGTTTTGCTGCCCGTTGCTGTGCGTGGAGAGGTGCCCGAGTGGCTAAAGGGGACGGACTGTAAATCCGTTGGCTTCGCCTACGTTGGTTCGAATCCAACCCTCTCCACCATCCCCCTGTCCGCTACCCTCCCCTAAAGTCCACACAAGTCCGCGAATTTACTGATCTTTTCGGCCTTTTTGGCGAAAGGAGCCGAGGGCGTTGATCTCCCAAATTCCATGCCGATGTTAGACGTGGGTTAGACGTGGGTTGGGCTTCGGGTGGCGCGGCACGGATGATCCAAACGCCGAAAGCCCCACTCGGAGGTGGGGCTTGGGCACCAGCCGAAGCGGGGATCGATTACTAGAAGGCGGTTGATCCCGTGTCGGTCACCACGGGTGATGTGCTAGCCGCCGTCAGGCGGTAGTGCGGATGGGGAAGGTCTGACTGATGCTTCGCTGACGGGTTGCAGAATTGATCGCGCAAGCAGTCTGGACTCGTGTGCACCCCGGTCCAAATTACCAAACCGCCAAGGGATGCTGCTACACCGTCTTTCAATTTGATGGGCATCTCGCGTCCTTTCGTATGCCGCTGACATCGACGCATACAGACGCATCACTTCCAGCCTTATAGCACGGCAGGAACATTTTTAGAACATCTGTGAAGCCGCCCACCCCAAGGCGGCCAAAGGCCAAGCCGGGCTCGGCCTTTGGCCGTCAAAGACAGAACTCATCGACATAAGCCTCTTCGGCGCGACGTGCATGAGTTCGCGCCTCTCGGGCCACGCTTAAGGCGTCCCATTCGGGGTGCACGATGATTAGTGATTGCATCGATGAGACGTAGGCATGAGCCCAAAGTCTCCTCAATGTATTGGAATTATAATCCTCGAAATTGCCCGATAAGCCAGCGAGGCTTTCGGCCATTGATTGTGAAATTTCGGGGTCCACATTCAATCTCCTTCAGGAATGGGCTCAAGCGCCAACTGGAGGCCGAACACTGAAAGCATGGCGTCGGCGCGATCAAGTGACGGCGTATTACATCTGTTGCCGGTCCACGCCTGCAGGGTGTTCTTTTTGATACCGACGTGTAAGGCCGCGCGCTCAAGCGACATGTCGAATTTGCGGGCTAGGCGCACAATCTCATGCACGAACGGATGTGCGTCCGGGCAAAGGTAGCGTGATTTCGATCCGGGGCGCCGCGTGCCCACAAGGCAGCGCTCCACTACACCGTATCGCTCGGTAGTCAGGCGGTGGCCCACAATGTTGGCGACGGCACCAACTTGGGTTAGGTGCGTCTTGGTATTCCCCGTCCACCATTTGCGGACGGTGTTTTCATTGAGCCCAGCCCTGCGCGACGCATCTTTTCGCCCTATGCCGTGCTCATCGAGAAGGTCGCCCAATTGCCGGATGATCGGGTGAATATCGGCGTTCTCTATCCTGCGAACCTTCTGCGCATGAACGCGCCAGCCGGGGCATTCCTCATCTTTCTTTGCTAGGAACTCCCTTGACTGCTCGGCCGGAATGCAGCCGCAAGATTTTGATTGGCCGGATTTCAGCGATGCGCCAAGTCTTACGGTAGCCTTGCCGCAATCACATTTGCAGTTCCATCTGTAGCCGGCTTTCCCCTTTTCGGAGGCCAACGACTCGACAACCAGGCGTCCGAATCGTTGACCGGTCAGGTCTTTCAACGGCATTCCGCCCTTTTGCTTGGGCGTAACGATAAACTTTATCATCTCGTCATACGGACCTTGTGCCGGACGTTCACCAGTTCCTTGATTGGTTTTATGCGCCCATCCCAAATCGCAGCGCGGACCCCCTTGTCACTTAGGTTAAGCAGCTTGGCGGCCTCTTTGACGGTGTATGTCGCTTGGTCTTCGTTCACGGAATTCTCCTTTCCCAACCGCCCTAGCGCCAACGGAATATTCCGTCAACAGATTAAATCCACAAGTCCAACCTCTGCACACATCCTAATCGTTGATTTCTGTCGAATCGCGCCCTAGGATTGTTTCGCGCAATGAAGGGGTAAGACCGATAAGTTGAGGTAAACGCTCAAGCAATAGGCCGGGGTTAGACGCTGGTTTGGTGGAGAGCGCGTCAGATCGTTGCTTTTCAATGGGTTAGGAGGCCGGTTCAGGCCAACCCTCTCCACCAAATTTCCAGGAAAGAGCGTAAGATTTCATCGCCTTGATGGCCGGTGACACTCACGAATCCAGCAAGTTCTCTCTGAGAGTCTTGTACCGATACTCGGTCCTGAAACGCCCTCGCCGTTGCAACTCCGGAACAAGCAGGTCGACGAGCGCGACGAGATCGTTGGGCAGTGCCGGCACGTGGCCGAACATGAACCCGCCGCGGCTCCCCGTCGCCTCGAAACGCTCTTCGAGAATATCGGCGACGTCCTTCACCGAACCGGCAAGCGTGGTGTCATAGGCCGTCGCCTCGCGTATGGCGTGTTCGAAGAACTCGGCGCGCGTGATCGTCGTCTCGCGACCGATCTTGTGGCCGAGCTCATAGATGAAGCCCACCGGCGATGCGTTCGAGGCCACGATCTCGTCGTGCAGCTCTTTGACGGTGAAGCGCTCGGGCACCGTCGAAAAATCATAACCCGCATTATAGGAGATGTACGCTCCGACGGCCTCGGCCGGTATTGCCGTCAGCAGCAAATCCTTTTGCGCCTCGGCCTCGGCCCTGGTCGCGCGCACCACGATCGGTGTCTGCCAGAGAATGCCGGTCTTTTGCGGATCCTTGCCGAGAGCGGTTAGCGCCGCGTCCAGCGCGTACCGCTGCTTGACCTGCAGCTCGACGTCCATGTCGGCGCCGAACACGTGGTCCGCGACGTAGGCGGAGGCGCGAATGCCGCGCGGCGAGCCACCCGCCTGAATGAGCACGGGGTGCCTCTGCGGCGAGGGCGGCGTATTCAGCGGGCCTTGGACCTTGAAGAAGCGTCCGTGATGGCTGACGTCGTGGATCTTGGCAGGATCGCTGACGCGGCCAGTCGCATGATCCCAGATCATCAGATCCGGTTCGGCCGAGTCCCAGAGCTTGCGGCACACATCGACGAACTCCTCCATGCGGTCATAGCGTGCGCCATGCTCCATGAGCTCGTCGAAGCCGTAGTTCGCAGCGTCGGCACGGCGCGTCGACGTCACGAGATTCATCGCGATGCGACCGCCCGTCAGGTGATCGAGCGAATTCATCAGTCGCGCCATGTAGTAGGGATGCATAAATGTAGACGAATAGGTCAGGCCAAAGCCGAGATGCTTGGTGACGCGCGACATCGCGACCATCAGCGGATTGAGATCCTGCCGCGGCCAGTTCATGCCCCATTCGATCGCTGCATCACGCGAACCGCGCCACGTATCGGGGACGCCCGTTCCGTCGCCAGAGAAAATCATGTCGAAGAGGCCCCGCTCGCAGATGCGCGCGACCTCCTCGTACATTTCGACGTCGGGAAAGGTGCGCCCCGGCCAGGCGCCCGGTAGCCGCCATCTGCCACCCATGTGCGAGTATGAGAAATCGAAGCCGAGGTGCATCTTCGTCTTGGCCAAGGCGTCGTCTCTCCCGCAATGAAATATGAGGCCGGCCCACGGCTTATGGTCGGCGGGCGCAATGACACTGTTCGATCAACGCAGTGTCAATGGGCCGCTGCCGGATCGATGATCAGATTGGTGCTGCTGTTTTCAGCACTCCGCCGGATCATTTGATGCGCACGTACGGCTGCGCGGAGAGCCTGCGAGCGGAGGCGTGTCGGCCGCTCCGTTGGCCAGGCGCACTCAGTAGTGGTAGTCCGCAGGAAACTGAACCAGCACGGCTCTGATCGCCTCGATGCCGATGAGTTCGACGCCGTCTCCCAATATGGCCGGCGTTTCACCGGGACGATGTTTGGAGACTGCACGTTTAACAGCGACCTTCAGCGGCATCGTATATTGGCTGGTCGGCCGCGAGGACGATTGCCTCAAATCTCGAATGAACGAGACACTTGCCTGAAAATTGACCTCAGTCATGGAGCACCATCCGATCCGAGAGATGCCCACCCGTCAGTCTGCACGCTAGCGGCGGTATGTGACAGTTCGGATAAAGCGATCTGCGGCAGTTTGGCACTCACGCAGTCGAAGAGCCGCACGCATGGTGCGGCTCCATTACGACTGGTTCGATGTCGCAGTGATCGCGGCGTTCAGTTCGCGATTGCCGCTGGATAGCTTGGCGAGAAACTGATCGACGCTCAGGCTGTCCGATTGCTTACTCGGCAGAAATTCTCGGAGCATCGCGACGAGCTGACCGAATATCTGTCGAGTCCCACTTCACCGTACGGCAAATGGTGCCTGATATGGCCTGCCATACGCGACACCGGCGACGATCGCACCGGCCGGCTTGATATGGATCTTGCCTTCGCGCTTGTTGTTGCGCGTGTCGACAAAGCTCACTGGCCCCTCGACCACCTCGAGCAGCGATACATCGCCGGGAGCACCCACTTGGAGCGTCCCGGCCTTCGGCAGCTTGTTGATGACCTTGGCCGGCGTCGCGGTAGCCATGGTGACGACCTGTTCCAGCGTGTAGCCGAGATTCATGAATTTGCTCATGACCCACGTGAGGTAGGGCATACCCGGCGTATTGCCGCTGAAGACATGGATATCAGACGAGATCACGTCTGGCCCGGCACCGCTGGCGATCGCGACTTCCGCGACCGTGTAGTCGAACGAGCCACCGCCGTGCCCGACATCGAACACCACGCCGCGCTTCTTGGCTTCGGCGGCCGCAGGCAGCAGCTTGCCGTCCTGCACGATGTTGGTGAACTGGTTGGCGATATTCGGCGCGCCGCTATAGGCGTGCGTCAGCACGTCTCCCGCACGTAGCAAGTCAAGAATCTGAGACATCAACGCTGGCGTCTCGACACCGCCGATATGGCACATCACCTTGCCACCCGTTCCCGCGCGCTCGCAGGCTAGGATGGCTCTCTTCAGGGGCTCGAGGCCGTGCTTGGCGATAACGTTTTCGCTCATGCGCACCTTGGCGCCGAGAACGATGTCGGAATTCTCGGCGATTGCACGTGCGGCCGCCTCGACCTGGGCAAAATCAATGTTGTAGAGCTCGGGGACGGGAAATCCGGTGAGGCCGTGGTTCGCAATATGTACGAAGGCATAGAGGCGCGCCCGGGTCGCCGGAACAATGAAGCGTCTGAAGGCCGCGATATTGTTGGCGCCGGCATCGCCCGCAGAGATCAGCGTCGTCGTAGACTGATTTGCGACCAGCTCGTCCGCGGGAATCCCGATGGCAGAGCCGTATGGAAATACATGTGCGTGAAGATCGATCAGACCCGGCACCGCCAGCTTGCCGGTCGCCGTGAGCGTTCGGTTCGATCGCGCGGCGGGAATATCTTCAGCAAGGGCCTCGATGAGGCCATAGCGGATGCCGATGTCGCGCTTTCCCCGCAGCCCCTGGCTGGGGTCGAGCACGTCCGCCCCTTTGATGAGCAGATCGAACTTGTCATCAGGCCCCATGGCCGCGCTTACGAGGCCAGATCCGGCAGATAGCGTCGCAACCGCGCCTGCGCCCAACAGCGCAGCGCGCCGTGAAATTTTGTCCATGGCGTCAACTCCCTTGTCACCGTTGGTTCGATCCAACTTGGCAAGGGCCATGCTGCGCCCCAATCGCAACGATAACAAGGTGGTTTGTACCCAACGCCTCGTACTGCCCCTCAGTACTTTTCGGGGACATAGAGTTCGTTGGATATGGACTTGCGCTCGTAGTCTGGGCGGTGGACTCGCTGCGGGAGTTCCACGGGGGCTCGTCCGACTTCGGCGTAGGGAATTTGCTCCAGGAGATGAGCAATGCAGTTGAGCCGCGCGCGTTTCTTGTCGACGGCTTCAACGATCCACCAGGGCGCTTCCGGAATGTGAGTACGCTCCAGCATGTCTTCCTTGGCCCTGGTGTAATCCTCCCACCGCCGCCGCGACTCGAGATCCATGGGCGACAGTTTCCACTGCTTGATCGGATCCATGTTGCGCACATGGAAACGCAGGTGCTGTTCCTGATCCGTGATGGAGAACCAATACTTGATGAGGATGGTACCCGAGCGCACGAGCATCCGCTCGAACTCTGGCACCGACTTGAAGAATTCCTCGACGTCGGCATCCGAGCAGAAGCCCATGACCCGCTCCACGCCGGCCCGATTGTACCAGGAGCGGTCGAACAGGACGACCTCACCGCCGGCCGGAAGGTGGGCGACGTAGCGCTGGAAATACCACTGGGTCTTCTCTCGCTCGTTGGGCGCCGGCAGCGCGGCAACGCGACAGACGCGCGGATTGAGGCGCTGAGTAATGCGCTTGATGGCGCCACCCTTGCCTGCCGCATCGCGCCCTTCGAAGAGGACCACGACCTTGAGCTTCTTGTGCGCCACCCAGTCTTGCAGCTTCACAAGCTCGGTTTGCAGCCGGAACAACTCGCGAAAATAGGTTTTGCGATCGAGATCGCCTTCGGCCGGCGTTTCCGCTGTTCCCGAGAGAAGCTGATCCAAACGATCGTCGTCGAGCTCCATTTCCAGTTCCTCATCGAAACTGTCGATCGCCTCGGCTTCGATCTTCCGACGAACGCTGCGCTTTCCGGATGGGGCTTTACTCATGCTTTCTCAACTCCATGGCCTGGATTGCGTTGCGCAGGCCCGGATAAACGAAATGGAGACATGGTCGGGCACACGACCGGACGGCCGCGCTCCGTAGGGAACCCGACGCCAGTGCGAGCCATAAGGCCGCCGTTTTACGGTTCTGTGACGGTCGCCGCCTGACTTCGCGGCAATCAGGTCGCGCGAGCAGAAGGCTGAATGTAGGCTCTTCAGTACGTCGCTTTGATCGAGGCCTGCTGCGGACCCTGCTGGCGCACGACACCGACAGCAGCGCGGACATCTGCCAAATACTCGTCGAGCGATACCGCGTGGATCATGGACATCATGCGGTGAATGGCCTTCGGCTTCTGCACCAGCCCCGGCAGCCAGCCTTTGGCATGCATGATCTCGGCAACGCGGAAGACGTCGAACTCTTTCGATCCATAGGCGACGATGGACAGATGCGGATTGCCGAGGATCTCGAGACCGTCGATCGCGCGAATGCCTGCCTTGTACGCGTCGATGAATGACATCAGGTCGCGCGCGATCTGCTTGTAACCCTCGACCCCCAGGAACTCGAATGTGGCCCAGGACGCGGCGACACCGCCCGCGGGCCGCGTGCCAACGATAGTCGGCGTCAGAAATCGACCATTCGGCCAATCGCTGAAGTCGAAGCTGTTGAATTCCGCCTTGTCCGGCGTGCGGTAGAAGACCGTTGAAGCCGGTTTCGGCGCAAAACCGAACTTGTGGAGGTCGGCCGAGATCGAGCTCACCCCCGGAACACTAAAATCGAATACCGGGATATCGCGACCGATCATCTTCGCGAACGGCGCGAGGTAACCGCCAACACAGGCATCGACGTGCAGCCAGAGACCGCGCCGCTCGGCAAGTGCACCGAGCGTCTCGATAGGATCGATCACGCCATAAGGAAAACAGGGTGCCGAGCCCACGATCATCATGGTCTCATCGTCGATGAGCGCTTCCATGGCAGCAGGATCGGCCCTGAAGTCCAGCCCAACCGGCGCACGGCGCACTTCGAGGTCCATGAGCTTCGCGCCCTTGTTGAAGGCGGGATGGACCGACTCCGCCGCGACGATATTGCCGCGCAATCTGGGTGCCTTGCGCTGCTTGCGCGTCCAGTCGCGACACGCCTGAACGGCCTGGATGATGCTCTCCGTGCCACCTGTCGTCATGGTGCCCTGCGCATCGGGCGGCGCATTGAAAAGACTGAGCGCCATCTCGACGACCTCGTCCTCCATGCGCTTCACGCTCGGGAAGGCGCGCCGTCCGCCAAGCGCGTTCTCCGTGAAAAACTCGAAGAACGCGGCGCGGTTGGTTTCGTAGAGCTCCTGCGTGGCCTTGAAGACGAACAGCGGCGCGCGGCCGCGCTGCCAGTCCGTGTCGCCTGCTTTCATCGCGCGCATTTCATCGAGGAGAGCTTCCTTCGTGCGTCCTGTGCGAGGCAGTTCTTTGCGCATGGCAGCTCGATCCTTGTGCAAGCGGCGGGATTGACGAAGACAATCATCACGCCTTAAGTTTCGTCAATGAGAAATGTTCGTTCTGCAAAAGAGAACAAATCGCGCTCCAGCCTCAACAGTGGCCTGGACGTTCTCGAGTGCATTGTGATGCATCGTCGGCCCATGAAGTTGACGGAGATCGCGAACGCGCTCGACATCTCGAAGTCCAATGTGCATCAGCTCCTTTCGGTGCTCACGCGGCGCGGTCTCATTGAGCGTCTTCCCGATCAGGCCTATCGCATCGGCATCAAGGCATGGGAAATCGGCAGCCGTGCCCAGCCACTTGAAATCGGACGCATCGGCGCACCGCATCTTGCGCAACTCGTGCGCGATGTCTCGGAGGGCGCCGACATCGGCATGCTCGACGGCACGCAGACCGTTTGCATCCAGCTCATCGAATGCCCGCAGCCCGTGCGCGTTCATGCGCGTGTCGGCGATCGCAATCTCGCCCATACGACATCGACAGGGCTCGTGCTGCTTGCCGCACTCGGCGATGACGAGGTCATCGCGCGCCTTCCTGCGAAGCTCGAGAAGAAAGCGCCGGGTACGATCGACGATCGCGACACACTTCTGAAGGAGCTGCGGCGCATCCGCATGCGCGGCTACGCAATCTATCGTGGCGGATGGCGAAGCGACGTGACGGGCGTGGCTGTGCCGATCCATGGTCCCGAGGGCAAGGCCGTCGCGGGCGTATGCGTTCCGGCGCCGAGCTACCGCGTCACGCGCGCTTGGCTCGATCGGATCGTGCCCGCGCTCCGCGCAACGGCCGGACGCATCGAACAGGATCTCGCCGCGGCTTCAACTATTCCATTTGTACAAGAAACAATTCTGAGATCAGCCGTCGGACGCGGCGGATAAGCGAGCTCGTGCAATACGACTGTCACCCTTCCCGCAAGTGAACATCTCGAATGCCTCAATCAGCGTATGGAGAAAACGGATGACCAGTAAGCACGGATTTTCTCGGCGTGAGATCGCTCTGCTCGGCGCGAATTTTGGCATCGTGACGGTGGCCGCCGGAACGCTCGGCTGGCCGCAGAACGCTCGCGCGCAGCAGGCCAAGGCCATGCTGGGCCATTTCTCCTCGGCCAATCAGCAGAACTACTCGAAGGCAACGGGTTCTATGCAGAAGGCCATGGGCTCTAACGTGACGGTGGAGTTCCAGGGTGTCACCGCAGGCCCGCAGATCCTGACCGCGATGGCGGCCAACAACATGGATCTCTGCAACATCGGCTCGACACCGCTGATCGTCGGCTTCGCCAATGGCCTCGACGTGTCGATGGTCTACGTCCACAAGATCGTCAAGGACAGCGAGTGTCTGGCCGTGCGGAATGACGCAGGCATCGCAACCCGCAAGGATCTCAAGGGCAAGAAGATTGGCTGCCCATTCAATACCTCCGTCCACTTTGCTCTTCTTTCGGCGATGAAGACCGTCGATCTCACGGCTAAGGACGTCACGCTGGTGAACCTGCGCCCAGATACGATCCTAGCCGCATGGCAGCGAAAGGACATAGACGCCGCCTACATTTGGAATCCCGTGCTGCTCAATCTTGTGAACGACAACGGCAAGATCATTTTCCAGAGCGGCGATCTCATTCCCATGGGGACCATCATCTTCGACGCGATCGTGTGCCGCAATGCGTTCAAGAAATCCCATCCCGATCTCGTGCTCGCCTATCTCAAAGAGCTCGATCGTATCAACACCGTGTATCGGGACAATCCGCAGGAGGTCATCGACGTCATGGCGCCGTTCCTCCAAGTCTCGAAGGAACTCGTCAATACGATCGTCAAGGGAACTTACACCGTTTCGCCGAAGGACCAGCTCACGAACGAGTGGATGGGTGCCCCCGGCGCGAAGGATAGCGGTGTACTCAAGGCGATCCGCTCGCAGGCGGAATTCCTGAAGGGGGCCGACCAGATCAAGAATATTCCGGCCGACTTCGGACCGCTGGTGGACAGCACGTTCCTCGCTAAGATGGTCTGAGCGCTCGCACATCGGCGGATGAAGTGGAGGCCGGGTCTTGAGCATTGAGCCATTCGATCTAAATGGCCGGGACCGCCGCAATGGTGCGAAGCTCGCCGTCGAGCATCTGAGCAAGAGCTTCGGCTCCGGGACCAGCGCAGTGCAGGCGCTGGCTCCCCTCGATCTCAGCGTCAGAACGGGCGATTTCCTTTGTGTGGTCGGCCCCTCGGGCTGCGGGAAGACGACACTCCTCAATATCGTCGGTGGGTTCGAGCGGCCGACGTCGGGCCGCGCGCTCATCGACGACCGGCCCATCACGAAGCCCGGCCGCGAGCGCGGCGTCGTCTTCCAGCAGGGCGCACTCTTCAACTGGATGAGCGTGGTCGAGAATGTCGCATTCGGCCCACGCTCGTGCGGCGTCCCAGCGGAGAAGGCGCGCCAGCACGCGCGTGAACTCCTGGAGATGGTCGGGCTCGCCGGATTTGCCCATCGCTATCCCTACGAGCTTTCGGGCGGCATGCAGCAGCGCGTCGGCATCGCCCGTGCGCTCGCCAACGACCCCGAGATCCTGCTGATGGATGAGCCCTTCGCTGCGCTCGATCAGCAGACACGCGAGCTTCTCCAGGAGGAAATTCGCGGCATCTGGCGGCGCACCGGCAAGACCATTCTCTGGATTACGCACTCGATCGAGGAAGCTCTGTTCCTGGCCACCCACATTGTGGTCATGACGGCGCGCCCCGGACGCGTGAAGGCGGCATTCCGTTCCCGCTTCAGCGAAAGCCCCGATCCGCTGATCGCGGCGACGCCAGAGTTCACTGCTGCAAAGCGGCAGATCGTCGAGCTGCTGCGGTCGGAATCGCAACGCGCGCAGAGCCTGGAGGCGACGGTCTGATGGCGCAGTCCAAAGCACTGGAGCAGCCGATCGAGGCTCTGGACGAAACCACGCTCGAGCTTCGCGCGGGCCGACGCGACCGCTGGCTCACGTCGCTCACGTTCCTGGTCCTCTTCAGCATCTGGGTGGCCCTGACGGGCTCTGGGCTCTGGGAGCCGCTGATCAAGCCGATCTTCCTGCCCTCACCGGTCGCCGTGTTCGAGGCTTTCCAGAACCTGCTGGAAGGTGGTTATCAGGGGCGCAGTCTCGGCTATCACGTCGGCATCAGCTTCTACCGTTTTGCCACCGCTTTCTCGTTCTGTATTCTTGTTGGCGTTCCGCTTGGCCTTCTCCTCGGCATGAGCCGACCGATCCGCGCCGTGATCGAACCGCCGATCGAGGCCATTCGCCCGGTGCCGAAGCTGGCGCTCCTGCCGCTGTTTCTCATCTGGTTTGGCATCGGCAATCTCTCGAAGATCGTCGTGATCGCCGCGCCCGTCTTCCCAATCATCGTCATCAGCGCCATGCAGGCCGTGCGATCGGTCAGCCAGAAGAAGATTCAGGCTGCCCAGGCTCTGGGTGCCGGCACCCTCACGGTGTTCCGCCGCGTCGTGCTGCCAGCGAGCCTGCCCGGCATTTTCACCGGCATTCGCGTTTCGCTTTCGATCGGCGTCACGATGCTGGTCGGTGCAGAGCTGACGGCGACCTCCGAGGGAATTGCGTGGATGGCGCTCACGGCGGCCGAGTATCTCTCGACCGACATTGTCCTCGTCGGCGTGCTCATCATGGCGATCATGGGCTACACCCTGGACCGGATCGTGCGTGCGCTCGAAGCCCGCCTCGTCCACTGGAGCGGCAAGGACTGATCGTGGCGCAGGCCGTGCGCGCCGTCATGCCATCTATCTGATCAGAAATGGCAATTTATTCATTCTATAGGATCGGACAGCCGTCTGGTCACACACCCACCAATCGTGGAAGACTACGGGCAAGCAGCAGCAAGCGACCGGTCCGGAAGGGCGCCTCTCTATGAGCTACCGTCACGCCATCGGCACGCGCGCCTACGTATTCGACAGCCTGAGGGTTCTCATGGCCAAGGCGACGCCGATCCGCTCCGGGGATCAGCTCGCAGGCCTTGCCGCCGAGAGCGCCGAAGAAGGCGTGGCTGCGCGCATGGCCCTCGCGGACGTGCCGCTCTCAACCTTTCTCAACGAGCTGGTCGTGCCCTACGAGGAGGACGAGGTCACCCGCCTCATCATGGACACGCACGACGTGGCAGCGTTCAAGCCGATCGCGAGCCTGACCGTCGGCGCCTTTCGTGATTGGCTCCTATCCGAGGAAGCGACGAGCGAGCGCCTGGCGGCGATCGCGCCGGGCGTGACGCCGGAGATGGCCGCCGCCGTCTGTAAGCTTATGCGCAATCAGGATCTGATCGCCGTCGCGCGCCGTTGCCGCATCGTAACCCGCTTCCGCAATACCATCGGCCTGCCGGGCACGATGGCCGTACGGCTGCAGCCGAACCATCCCTCCGACGACCTCCGCGGTATTGCCGCTTCAATCGCCGACGGCCTCGCCTATGGCTGCGGGGATGCGGTGATCGGCATCAATCCTGTATCCGACAACATGCAGGTCCTGTCGGATATCCTGAAGATGCTGGACGAGTTGATCACGCGTCTCGCCATCCCCACGCAAGGGTGCGTCCTCACGCACGTGACGTCCTCCATCGAGCTCATCAATCGCGGTGTACCGGTTGATCTCGTCTTCCAGTCGGTGGCCGGCACTGAGGCAGCGAACAAGTCCTTCGGCGCCGACCTCGCCATTTTGCGCGAAGGCCTCGATGCCGGCCGCTCGCTAAAGCGCGGCACGATCGGCGATAACGTCATGTATTTCGAGACCGGCCAGGGATCGGCGCTTTCCGCTGGCGCTCATCACGATGTGGACCAGCAGACGCTCGAAGCCCGCGCCTACGCCGTCTGCCGAGCCTTTGAGCCGCTGCTCGTCAACACGGTTGTCGGCTTCATCGGCCCCGAGTACCTCTATGACGGAAAGCAGATCGTGCGCGCCGGGCTCGAGGATCATTTCTGCGGCAAGCTCATGGGCGTGCCGCTCGGCTGTGACATCTGCTACACGAACCACGCCGAAGCCGATCAGGACGACATGGATACGCTGCTGACGCTGCTCGGCGCCGCGGGCGTAAGCTACATCATGGGCATTCCCGGCGCGGACGACGTGATGCTCAACTACCAATCGACCTCGTTCCACGATCAGCTCTACATACGCGACGTCCTCGGTCTCAAGCGGGCGCCCGAATTCGAAGCCTGGCTGGCAGCGCAAGGCATCACGGGTGCGGGTGGACGCCTCGTCGCGCCAGCGCAGGCACTCCGGCTGCTCGGTCCACTGGCGGAGATCGCACAATGATCTCGGACGAGATCTGGCGTCGCCTGACCGAGCTTACGCCCGCTCGCATTGCGCTCGGCCGAACGGGCTCGGGCCTGCCGACGCATCAAGCCATGAAATTCGCGCTGGCGCACGCCCAGGCACGCGATGCCGTGCACACGCCGCTCGCTCCAGATGAGATCACTGCCGGACTGGACACTCTTGGGCTTCCGCATCTGACGGTTTCGAGCCGGGCGGTGTTGCGTCATTCCTACTTGCTGCGCCCCGACCTCGGTCGACGCCTCGAAGCGGCCGGTCGCGAGGCGATCGCCGCCCAGCGCGCGACTAGTGGCGTCGACATCGCGTTGGTGATCGCGGATGGCCTCTCCGCGCGCGCCGCGCACGCGCACGCGATCGCTGTGACCGGAGCCCTGCTCCCCTACATCCAGCAGAATGCCTGGTCGTTGGGACCGGTGGTCGTTGTGTCACAAGGTCGCGTCGCGATCGGTGACGAGATCGGCGCGCTGCTCGGCGCCAGGCTCGTACTCGTCATGATCGGCGAGCGGCCCGGCCTCTCTTCCCCCGACAGCCTCGGAATCTATCTGACATTCGCGCCCAAGCCTGGCCGAACGGATGGCGAGCGCAACTGCCTGTCGAATATTCACGGCGCGGGAATGAGCGCGAACGAAGCGGCCTTCAAGGCGGCTTGGCTCATGCGCGAAGCATTCTCACGCCGGCTGACCGGCGTGACGCTCAAGGACGAAAGTGGAGTGTATCTTTCCGACGGCCGCGATCCAGAAGCACCTGGCCTGCCGCCAGCTTCAATTGACCATTGAGCGTAGGGGCGAGCGAGCTTCTGCCCGCCCGCCACGCGCAAATCAGAGAACGAGGCCGCTCTTCGGGTCAATGAGGTGCATCTGGTTAAGGTCAGCCGCCATTTTTAGCGGCGCGCCGTCCTTGGCACCAGCCGAAGGATTGACGCGTCCGCAAATGGTTTCACCATTGATCGGAAAATAGACCAGCGTCTCCATACCCATTGGCTCGGTAACATCCAGGTTGGCATCGAAGGCCACCACGCCCGGCTCGAGCTGGCTGCGCGCCTCTGTCAGGTGTTCCGGACGAAGGCCGAGCAGCACGCTCCCGTTGCCCTTGTGCTGCATATACTTACCCGCGCGCGCGGGCGGCACCGGCAGCGAGAGGTCGTTGTTGACGCGCAGCTTGAGCTGCCCACCCTCCTCTTGCAGGTTGCAAGAGATGAAATTCATCGCCGGCGAGCCGATGAAGCCCGCGACGAAGCGCGTGCGCGGATTGTGATAGAGCTCGGTCGGGGTACCAACCTGCTCGATCACACCGTGGTTCATGACGACGACGCGATCGGCGAGCGTCATGGCCTCGACCTGGTCGTGCGTCACGTAGACGGTCGTTGTCCGCACCTTCTGGTGCACCTTCTTGATTTCGATCCGCATCTGCACGCGCAGCTTGGCATCGAGGTTCGACAGCGGCTCGTCGAAGAGGAAGACCTTGGGATTGCGCACGATGGCGCGGCCCATGGCGACGCGCTGGCGTTGACCACCGGAAAGCTGCTTCGGCTTGCGGTCGAGCAGCTCGGTGATATCGAGGATGCGCGCGGCCTCGTCGACCCGGCGGTTGATTTCGTCCTTCGGAAATTTCTTGAGCCTCAACCCGAACGACATGTTCTCGTGCACTGTCATATGCGGATAGAGCGCATAGTTCTGGAACACCATGGCGATGTCGCGGTCCTTCGGCGGGACGTCATTGACGACGTCACCGCCAATCGCAATCTCGCCGTCCGTGATGTCCTCGAGGCCGGCGATCATGCGAAGCGTCGTGGTTTTGCCGCAGCCCGAAGGCCCAACGAGCACCACGAACTCGTGGTCGCGGATGTCCAGGTCGATGCCTCGTACGGCGAGCACCTCGTCGTACTTTTTGACGACTTTTCTAATGTGTACTTCGGCCATTGGTGCTCCGCCCTTACCCTTTTGTGGCGCCGGCGGTGAGGCCGGCGATGTAGTAGTCCATGAGGAACGCGTAGATGATCAGCGGTGGCGCGGCGCCAAGCAGCGCGCCCGTCATGATCTGTCCCCAGTTGAAGACGTCGCCCTTGATAAGCGTCGTGATGATGCCGACGGGCAGCACGAGCTGACTTTCTGAAGTCGTGAAGGCGAGCGGATAGAGGAACTGCGCCCAGCTCACGGTGAAGGTGAAAATCATCGCCGCGATCAACCCGGGTAGAGCGACAGGGATGAAGATCTTCGTCAGCGTCTGCAGCCACGTTGCGCCGTCGATGAGTGCCGCCTCGTCGAGTTCCTTCGGGATCGACGCGAAATAGCCGATCATGATCCACGTCGTAAACGGCACCGTCAGCGTCGGATAGAGGATCAGCAGTACCCACCATCGATTGATGAGCGCGATGCCGGTCCACTCATTGAAGACAGCCATCATCTTGAACAGCGGGATGAACAGCAGCGTTTCCGGAATGAGGTAGGTCAGGAACACCCCCATCCCGAGGACCGTCGAGCCCCAGAACCTCATGCGCGAGAGGGCGAAGGCAGCGGGCACGCTGATCAGCATCGTTATGATGACGACCGAGATCGTCACGATCGACGAGTTGAGGAAGAATGTGAGGTAGCTGTTCGACGTCAGCAGCTCGCGATAGTTGTCCAGCGTCGGATTGAAGACCCACCAAGGGTTGGTGATCGCTGAGATCTCCTGGCTGGTCTTCAGCGACGTGATCAGCATGTAGATCGGCGGCGTTAGGAAGAAGATCGCGAAGAGAACAAGAAAGAAGTAGGACCAGCGCAGGGCCCACTTCCGATCATTGCTCATGCTGCCGTATTTCATACGGATTTCAGTCGTCTTGTCGGGCGTTGCCGTTGCCGCTGTCATGCTTCGTTCCCCCGCTTGACGATGTCACGAAGAATGAAAATGGCACCGACGGTGAGGATCGGCACCATGAACAGGGAGATCGACGCGCCGAGCGGAATGTCGCCGCCCTCGATGCCGAGTCGAAACGCCCATGTCGCGAACACGTGCGTCTGATCGAGCGGATCGCCGCGCGTGAGAACGCGTACAATGTCGAAATTCGCGAACGTGACGATGGTCGAGAACAGCGCCGTGATCATGATGATGTTGCGCATCATCGGGATGGTGACGAAGCGCATCGTCTGCCACCAGTTGGCACCATCGATCTTTGCGGCTTCGTAGAGCTGATCGGGCACCGACTTGAGCGCCGCCAGATACATGATCATGAAGAACGGCGCGCCGATCCACACGTTGACGAGAATGACGCAGAAGCGCGCCCAGTACACGTCACCGAGCCACGGCACGCCGCTGAGGCCGATGCTCTCCAGTATCCAATTGAAAGCCGAGTAGGACGGATCGAACAGCCACAGCCAGGCGAGCGTGCTCATGGCCGGCGGGATGACCCAAGGGACGAGCAGCATGCCGCGCCACTTGCGCTGGCCCTTGTCGGGGATGTTGTGGACGAGATGCGCGACGATGAAGCCGATGATGGCCTTGAAGAACACCGCGGTGATCGCAAAGATACAACTTTGCATGACCACCATCCAGAACGTTTCACGCTTGAACAAGAACGTGAAATTGGAGAGGCCGACGAAACGCTCCATCGTCTTGTTCAGCATCGCCAGATGCACGGCATAGAAGGCCGGATACAGGACAAGGGTGGCGATCAGTAGGATCAGCGGCAGCGTCATCAGGAACGCGATCGTTGATTTGCGCTGGAACGTGCGCTGGAGCGAGCCGCGCTTGTCGGCACGCATCGCGGCTACGTCCGACTTCATTGTGGCGTCAACCATCTCTCGATCCCTTGAGAAACGCTGATTTTCGATGAGCCAACACTCCGAGCGACCGGCTCGGAACTCATTGCGTGCGGCGCATGTCGACTGTCGAAGTCTGTCGGCAACTCATGGTGCCGGCGAGTTTCCAACCGAAAGCGGCTCGGCAGCCCCGCAGGTGCGAGACGGCCGATGCCGAACGGTCAGGTGCGCATGAAGCCTTCGAGCTCGCTCTCGGCATAGGAGAGCACGCTTTCCATCGAGTCGCCGCGCAAATGGCGCACGATCATCTTGGTCATCAGACCCTGAGTGTAGATCTGCTCAGCGATCCGATGTGGGCTCGGCGCCGCGGCGATCGACAGGATCTGATGGTTGTGGGGATTCGGGTAGTGGTACATCGTGCCCTTCGGTGGGCCGATTTCCGCCCAGGTCTTGAAGTCGGTGAAGCTTGCGAAGGCAGGAATATCGTAGCCCTTGCTTGCCTCGACCATCTTCTCGGCCGCGGCACGCGTCGACATGTGACGCAACAACGACTTCGCTGCTGACTTGTTCTTGCCGAAGCTCCAGATTCCCCAGAAGTAAGGCAGGAACGGCGCGTGGCGACCGTTCGGACCGGACGGCATACCGTGATGCCAGATCTGCTCGGCAATCTGCGGCGCGTCGCGAACCGCGACGGCCCACGCCGACGGCGGGTTCATGATCATCGCGCCGCGGCCGGAGACCAGCCACTTGTTATTTGACGCGTCGTCCCACGAAGCCGAGTCGCTTGGATATTCTTTCGCGAGCCGTGTGGCGTAGTCGAGCGCCGCCCGAACCTTCTCGCTCTTGGCGGTGATATTTTCCTTCTGATCGACGAGCACGGCACCAAACGCATTGAAGATGGCGCCTGCAGTATCGACCGAGTCGGAAGTGGTACCGAGACCGATACCGAAGGCATGACCGCCCTTATTGCAGTCCTGCGCGGCCTTGAGGAACGCATCCATCGTCCAGCCGTCGGCCTTGGGCGCCGCGCCAGCCGGATACATCGCGAGGATATCGACGTTGGCCAGCTTCTTCATCAGGTCGACGCGTGATGCCGGCCCTTTCATCTGGCTGCCGACCGTCGCAGGCACCGCGACCCAGCTATTCTTGATCTTGCCGAGATACTCGACCGTCGCGTTGACCGCGCCGTTCTGCTTGATGAGATCGGCGAGAATATCGTCGACAGGCTCGAGATTGCCAGCGTGGCGAGCCGGCTGCCACGTCGGCAGCGCCACGATATCGTGGCCCGACTTCGCTTGCGACTCGGCAGCCAGCATCAGCAGGTTCTTGTTGCCCTGAGACGTGACGAAATCGACGGTGACCTCGACCTTCTCCTTGTCGGCCCAGGCTTTGATGACGTCTTCTGTGGCCTTGTTGGCGCCGGGCACCCAGTGGTCCCATAGGCCCAATGTCAGCTTGCCACCGGACTGCGCAGAGCTCACATACGGGGCCGCAACGACGCCAGCCGCAGCAGCAGCGCCCGTCGCGACAAAGCGCCGACGACTGATGGTTTTCTTGATCATAGACAGTTTCCTCCATTGGGTTTCGTTATCAGGCGTCACTTCTTTGATGGCGACGTGCCGAATTCCACTTAACATATTAGGCACGCGGACGGCACGACGCCACCCCAAATTTTATGCAGTTCTCTGGCCTACTGCCGTGTATATCCCTCGATTTCCGAGGCCGCCCACGCCAGCGTCTTGTCGATGCTCTCGCCACGCCCAATCCGTACAATCATCTTCGGCATGACTGCATTCGTGTAGAGCTGCGAAGCGATCTGCGGTGGTGCTGGCGAGCACGGCATCACATTCTTCTGGTCACCTCGGTTGGGATAGTGGGAGAGCGTGCCTGCGGGCGGACCCTGCTCATCCCAGACCTTGTAGTCGAGAAGCTTCTGATACGGCGGGATGTCATAGCCTGCAGCGCCCGCGACGATCTTGCGGATGTTGTCAGGTTTGTTGATGTGTACGAGCAGGCTCTTCGCCGCGGACTTATTCTTCGAGAAGTTCCATAGCCCTTGGTAGCGCGGCAGCAGCGGCGCAAGACGCCCCTTCGGGCCCTTGGGCATGGCGTGCGTCCAGAGCTTCGCTGCGATGTCCGGCGCATCGCGCTTGGCGACCACCCACGTGCTCGGCGGATTGAAGATCAGCGCGCCTTTGCCGGAGAGCAGCCACTTGTTGTTCGAAGCGTTGTCCCACGACGCGACATCGGGCGGAAGGAAAGCAAACAGGCGCTTCGCATATTCGAGGACCTGCCCCACTTCGTCCGACTTGACGTTGATGTTTCCCTTGGCATCGACGAGCGCCGCTCCATAAGCAGAGAATAGCGCCCCGACCCAATCCAAACTGTCAGTCGTCGCGCCGAGAGGGAGCCCGAACGAAGCTCCGGCCTTGTGGCACTTCTCGGCCGCCAATAGAAATGCATCCCACGTCCAGTTGGCGGCATCGGGCGTCGGATCCTTACCCGCCGGAAACATTGCCTGCACGTCGATTCCCGCGTGCTGCTTGAGGTAGTCGATGCGCGTGCACGGCGGCAGTATGAGCGACCCACGCGTGGACGGCACCACGTTCCAGTCACCCGTGAACGTGCCGATGTACTGCATGGCCTCGGTGATGGGACCGTTCGTGGCCAGCACCTCCTTCATCACGTCGCCGACCGGCTCGAGGTGGCGCACATACTGCGCCGGCTCCCAGGCGGAGAAATCCATCACGTCGTGGCCGGAGCGCGCCTGCGCCTCGGCAGCGATCGTCAACAGAAGCTTGTTACCCTGAGTGCTGAGGTAGTCGATGGTGAGATTGACCTTCTCCTTGGTCGCCCAATCCTGAGCGATGCCGTCGAAGATCTTGTTGCCGCCGGGGACCCAGTGGTCCCACATGCCGAGCGAGAGGCTTCCCGCGGCATGAGATGTACTTACGTGAGGGGCAGCGATAGCCGCTGCGGTGGCGACCGAACCTGCTATGAACCGGCGACGAGAAATCCTCTTCCTGGACATAACCCAATCCTCCGTGTGGGGCCGCCATGAGTGAGGCGCGCACGAGCGCCCTCCGCTGTAGAGACAGGGAGGTGGCTCGCTTGACGCATCGATCGACGGCGGTGCATGGCGTTTCCCGCGGCTCCATGGCCGCTGCCGGGTTCGGTTGGTCCGACTCCTCGGCGTGCCCGCAATTCATTTTCTGGTTCGCGCAACGGTTGGGCGATTGCGACGCGCGACCGGCTACTGGACCGGCTTCAGTAGTTAACCGCATCCGCCGTGCGTTGGATAGACAATGTCGTTCCGCGCGCCACTGCTCTGCATAACTCAGAGAACAGACGCACTAATTGTGCTCCGCAGCACGCGCCGCTCCTAGCGTGCGCTCACAATGCCATCGTCGAGAAGTTGGCGATGGAAGCTCAGGAGATCCTCGCGCTTCGGGCAATCGAACCACAGCCCATTGCAAAGCTGCTTGAGCCTCTTGCGTCCAACATGAGCGTCGGACAGAGGAAGGCCCGCTGCTTCGAGCAGGACCGTGCCGAGATAAGGCACGTCGAGGATGTCGGGACTCGAGAACTCAGGCTTGAAGCCGATGCCATTAATCGTGAAGAACGTCTGATAGCCGATCGAGCCGCGGGCGACGAGCACGTCCTCGGCTTCCGTGCCGTCCTTGTAACCGAGCAGCACCCGCGTCGCCATGGGGTGATGGTCGCCGTAGCGCACGATGAGGAAGCGTTTCTCCGGGAAGCGGCGCTCAAGCTCACCCACAAGATGCTGGTAGTCGAGCCGCGAGAGCCAGAGGCGGCGCAGAACCTCGTGCATCTCCGGATGCGTGCCCGGGCCGCCACCCGGCACATCTAAGTGCGGCTCGTAGGTCTCATCATAGGGCCAGTGGCCAGCCATGGTCTCGACGAACGTAAAGAGCGGTGCGTTCGTGGTTGCAAAGTGCCGGCCCATCTCTTCGAGCGCATTGTCATAGTAGAATCGGTCGCGCTCGTTCTCTCGCGAGGCACCCTGATCCTTGGCATCGCGCAGGTCTGTGATGCCGACACTCTTGAAGAAGCGTTCGGCGCCCGTGAACGAGCGCGTCATCGGATAGAACATGACGTTCCGGTAGCCGCACTTCGTCAGGATGTTCGGCAGTGTCTCGCTGATCTTGCCGGTCATGAGACGTTGGACGAAGAGGCGCATGCCGCCGAACGAGTAGGTCGAAAGTCCCGTCATGACCGAGAATTCGGTGAGTACGGACGCGCCGCCGTACGTTTCGGTCCTCAGGCGATACGAATGGCCGTCGTCCGAACGGAAAAAGTCATCGACCCTGCGATCGTATTGCAGGGTCGGAAATAGGGAGGGTTGAACCGCGGACTCGTGATGGATGAGGATGATGTGCGGCGGCTCGAGCAAGGGTGTGCAGCTCACCTTGGACGCGAGCCGCGGCGTCCGAGCCGAGGCGACTGCCGCCTCCATGAGCTGTCCGCGCATCAGCGTCTCGATCGTCTCGGCAAACGAGCGGTAGAATGACGAGACATACATGCCGCGATACTCGAACTGCATATGGCGCCGCTCGCCGACCGATTGCCCCGCCGCGACGGCGCCCGCAATAAACACTAAGAGGAGAGCGGCAGTGACGGGACGCTCCACGCGTACCGGGTCGATCCGCCACGCGATGGTCGCGACAAGCACTGCAACCGCGATGGCGAGCAGCGGGGGCAGAATTGACCAGCCATAGTTTGTGATGAGAAAGCCGAGGTTGGTGCTCGACATCAGATAGTAGGCGATGTCGTAGGCGTGCAGCACCATGTTCATGTACTTGTGCTTCGCGGTCGAGATCGCCGTGATCAGCACGACTTGAGCTACCACGATCACAACGGCGAGCAACAGGCGTCGCGTCAGCAGCACGATCAGCGCGCCGGTCGTCGCACACACCAGGATTGCGAGCAGGACCGTCGATGGCGAGCCTTCGGTCCACTGCAGCCAACAGGCGAGCGCGAACGCAAGAATGCCGCTGAGCGCGTAGCTCGTCCGCGGGCTCAATGTTCGGAAGGAGTATTGTCGCCAGCGACGGCGGAAATCATGCGGGAACGAGGCGGAGCCTGATGCATCGGTCATCGTACGATGACCGACACGGCGTTGATGCGGCCCACGTGTTCCCTCCAGGCGCCAAGTTATTATTTGTCATAAAACTATCATAAAACTGTTACCCGTACAGATGATCTGATGCCCATGGTTACGCTTTTCGACGGCAACCTACTGGTCGATCGGCCGGCCCAATAAAAGCGGGCGGCCCGGAGCCAGCTCCGGACCGCCGTGGCTTTGTTACTCATGAGGGCGCCGGGTCAGGGCGTCGCGATCACGAGGTCGGGGAAGGTCTCGGTCAGGGGAAGAGCCTCGCGGAAGTCGTCGTTGCTCGTCCGCGGCAGGGCCTGGCGATAGTCATCGTTGCTCGTGCGCGGCAGAGCCTGCTCGTAGCTCGAGGAGCGCGGCAAGGCCTGGCGCGGATCATTGAAGGGGTCGAACTGGGCGCTGGCCGAACCTGCAAGAACGCCGAGGGCAATCAGGGTGCTCATGATCGTCTTCATTGGTTTTCTCCATTCGCTTGGTTGTGACCGCTTGGTTTGACAATCCGCGCCCCGGTCGCTTGCCTTCGGATCGTTTCGGGCTTCGTCAGCGCCGATGACCAGAAGATGCGACGAAACGATCCCGCCCGATATTCAACGGCGGTTCATTCAACTAGCGTTGGAGTTTGCCGCGCTCATACCCGCGTATGAGTACCGGTTTCGCGAGTGCGGCTATCTGGGCAACGCATGGACGAGCCCCAGGGATGGCTGACTGCCCGCGTGCGGGCCAAGCACCGTACCCGATGACGCGCCGCCGATCAGGACGACATGGGTCGACGCGGCAGCCGTCTGATCAGTGCAGCCCGACGGGATCGATGCGGATGTGTCGGCCGCGTGTGTCGAAGAAGCCGGCATCGTTGAGGACCATGCGATTGACCGTCACCTCGTCGATGCGCTCCTGCAGCCGCGCCTTGGCTACGAGGTCGATCAGCGGCCCGCCCCCCGGCGGCGACTCGGGAAAGATCACGAATGCATCCCATTTGCGCCGGGACGCATCCAGCATGGTCTTCATGTCCTTCCAGCGGACTTCGTCGCCGATGACATGGACGTACGAGCACGAGATCAGCTCGACCTTGTCACCACCAAGCGTGAGCAGAAGAATGAGCGCCGTGAAGCCGTTCGTCGCGGCGTACTGCTCGACGATCCAGCGCTCGAATTCACCTCCCTTGCCATCGGGCGCCTTAGAACTCGACAACGGGATACTCCTGCTTCTCCTGATCGAGAATAGCGAGATAGTTCGTGCCGAACTCGGCTTCGTACCAGCGCTCGAATTCGGCAAGCGCGGCCGCAAGATCCGGTGTCGGCCGGGGCTCCGTGGCTTCGGCCTCCTCGGGAAGCGGCCGCGCCACCTCCCACACTGCAAGCGCTACGGGCCGCCAGGCGGCGAAGATCCGCTTGTTCTGCTCGCTCTCGCCGTGCCAGCCGAATTCGCTCCGCAGCGCAGCGGTTTGTGCTGCCACGGCGGTCTCCTCGCTTTGCGCGCGGCGGGCTGCCGTCAGCATGAGCTCGGCAAGTGAGAGGCGCCGGAAGGCGTACTGGCGCGCCCGCTCACGCTTCTCGATCTCGCGTGCGACGTTGTCGCGGAAGGAGATCTCTTCGCGCTGCGCGGCCGTCGCCGCCTTGGCGAGAGGCGCCAGCACCTCGTCTTCGCGATTACGCGCTTCATCCATCGAGAGTTCACCGCCTCGTCGGGCCGCGGCCACGGACCTGAAATATCAAGCCCTTGTCTCGCACTGGCGTAGCCACTGGGCAGAGATTGTTCAAGAGATATCGGCCCCGTGGCCTTCGAGGCGCCTACCGCGAGCTGCCGGCAAGACGTGCAATAGCCTGGACGAACCTCAGGACTTCCTCCTCCGAGTTGTAGTAATGCGGCGAGGCGCGCACGATCGACGGCAGCGACCGCGCCCTCGCATCGAGAAGCGTGCTCGACGGCTTCGAGGTCGACACGTTGATACCCTCCGCGCTCATGCGCGCGAGCACCACCTCCGCATCGACGCCCCCGACGGTAAACGTCACGATGGCCGCCCGCTCAACCCCGAGATCGTGGACGACGACACCGGGGATACGCAGAAGCTCGGTGCGCAGGAGATCCGCGAGCAGTCTGCAACGTGCCATGATCGGGGACATCCCAATCGAGAGCGCATAGTCGATGGCAACGCCGAGCCCGAGGCGCGCCGCGTAGTTGTTCTCCCAGGTCTCGAAGCGCCGGGCATCAGGACGCAGCTCATAGCGGTCGGGCGCCGTCCATTTTGCCGCGAAGTGATCGATGAGCGGCGGCTCGAGGCGCTGCATCAGCTCGCGGCGCACGTAGAGAAACCCTGTGCCACGCGGACCGCGCAGGAACTTGCGTCCCGTCGCCGAGAGCATGTCGCAGCCGAGTTCCGCGACATCGACCGGCATCTGCCCGACAGCCTGACAGGCATCGAGCAGATAGAGAATGCCGTGCTTCCGCGCGGTCTTTCCCACGGCGGCGGCAGGATTGACGAGGCCACCGTTGGTCGGCACCCAGGTGATGGCAATGAGGCGCACGCGCTCGTCGATCATGCGCTCCAGCGCCTCAGCAGAAAGCGCACCGCTCTCATCGTTCGGCACGACCTCGATCACGGCGCCGGTGCGTTTCGCGACCTGCAGGAAGGCGACGTAGTTCGCAGCATACTCCGCTTGCGCTGTCAGGATGCGGTCACCCGGTCGGAAGGCGAGGGCGTAGAAGGCCATCTGCCACGCGATCGTGGCATTCTCCATGATCGCGATCTCATCGGGCGCAGCCCCAAGGAGGCGCGCGACGCTCGCGTACACACCATCGAGCCGTTCAGCCTGCTCGATGGCCGTCTCGTAACCGCCGATCTCCGCTTCCCGGCGAAGGTAACCCGTCATCGCTTCGAGGACCGGCGTCGGCATCAGCGCGGCGCCGGCGTTGTTGAAATGGAGGCGATTATTGATACCGATGGTGTCGGCGCGCACGCGCTGGAGATCGATGCTCATGGTGATGTGATGGCTCGAGTTATGCGATTGGGCCGCCTAGGCGGAAGGCCGCAACGTGCATATGAGATGTTAATCAGTCTAGAGCCAATTGCCTGCCACTGGTCGAAGCCCGCCGCAGCTCCCATATCTTAGTTGCAATGGAAAGCGCATCAACACCTTGAGAAGGCGCGGCTATTCCGCAAGGCGCCTAATGGGGTTAGCCTCGGGACACCCCATCGCGAGGGCCAGATAGATGGAGCCTGCAATATCATGAGTACTGAAGGCATGACGGGCGGCTTAGTCCGGGACAATCCCGAGGAGCAACGCTTCGAGCTCGAGACGCCCGCTGGCCTCGCAGTTGCGGAATACCGACGCGAGGGCAATGTCCTGACCATCTTCCACACCGAGGTTCCCCCGGCGCTGCGCGGCCAGGGGTTCGGCGACAAGCTCGTGCACGGCGTCCTCGACGACGTCCGCCGACGCAATCTCAAGGTCGTGCCCCGTTGCTGGTTTGTCCGGGAGTTCGTCGGTAACCATCCGGAGTATCGCGACCTGATCGCGTGAAGGGCGGGTCGGCCCTGCGCTATGGCCCCGCCGCATACATCTGGATGGCCACGAACAGGATCGCCGCGTGCGATCCGACGAACAGCAGCATTGGCGCTATGAAGTCACGCATGACCTTACCCTTTGACTTGCAGAACCCCTCGATTTGAGAGTGGAACGGCGGGACCATCCGGCGGTTCCAACCCTTCGTCGCGGCGCCGCGCCAAAAGGTTCAAAAGGGACGATCGAAGGGTCGTAAAGGCGTCCGCCCCATCCGCCGGCAGCCCCCGAAGGCCCGAGGCCCTATCGTGCTTCCCCATGCGGCATGCCTCCGATCCGCACTCAACTCCGCTGGCACGAAACCTGCGAAGGCGTCCGGAGAAATCCTGGCGGCGGGCAATTGGACATGCCATCATCGTACTGCTGAGGATGTCCCGACCGCTGAGGCCAGGAGCGACCTGAATGCGCCTGTTTGCCGCCACTTTGGCGACAGAGACCAATACTTTCTCACCGCTGCCGACAAGCCTCGCCTCCTACCGCGAAACCGTTTTTCTGCGCCCCGGCGAACACCCGACGGATGCTCCGAGAATGTGCACGGCGCCGCTTTTTGTGGCGCGCCGGCGCGCCTCGACCGATGGCTTCACGCTCATCGAGGGAAGCTGCTTTGCCGCGAGCCCGGCGGGGACGACCAACCGCCAGGACTACGAGACTATGCGCGACGAGATCCTCGCGCAGATGCAAGCCGCCCTGCCCTTGGACGGCGTACTGCTCGGCCTGCACGGCGCCATGGTCGCTTACGGCTATGACGACGTCGAAGGCGATATCATCGAGCGCACGCGCGCCATCGTCGGGCCGAAGTGCATCATCGGCGTCGAACTCGACCCGCACTGCCATCTCACGCTCAAGCGCGTCGAGATTGCGGACATCATCATCCTCTACAAGGAATTCCCGCACACCGATGTCGTCGACCGCGCCGAAGAGGTGCTCGACCTGACGCTCAAGACCATTCGCGGTGAGATCAAGCCGGTCATGTCCCTCTACGACTGCCGCCAGATCTCGAGCTATCCGACGACGCTGCCGCTGATGCGCGGCTTCGTCGATCGGATCAAGGCCATGGAAGGCCGCGACGGCGTGCTGTCGATCTCCGTTGCTCACTGCTTCCCTTACGGCGACGTGCCGGAGCTCTCAGGCCGCGTGCTGGTCATCACCGATGGCGACAAGGCCAAGGCCGACGCGCTCGCGACGAAACTCGGCACTGAGTTCGTCAGCATGCGCGGGAAGACGCCGCCCGAGTTCTTCGATGTCTCCGGCGGCGTTGGCCTAGCCATGGCATCGAACGAAGGTCCCGTCGTGGTCGCCGAGCCCACGGACAACGCGGGCGGCGGCGCGCCCTCCGACAATACGACCATCCTGCGCGAGCTGATCGCGCGCAATGCTCAGAACGCAGCCATCGGTCCGATCTGGGATCCGGTTGCGGTGCGCCTCTGCTTCGATGCCGGCATCGGTGCTCAATTCCCGCTCCGCTTCGGCGGCAAGACCGGCCCCCAGTCCGGCACACCCGTCGATGCCATGGTCGAGGTTATCGGCCTCGCGCGCGATGCCTGGCAGAACTTCGGCCCGACGAGCGTGCCGGTCGGTGATTGCGCCGGCATTCGTATCGGCGGCGTCGATGTCGTCCTCATCACCAAGCGGACACAGGCCTTCGCGCCGCAGCTTTTCACCAATGTCGGGATCGATGCGCTCTCCAAGAGCGTGCTCGTCGTCAAATCGACGAACCACTTCATGGCGGCTTTCGGCCCAATCGCAAAGCGCGTGCTCTATATCGACAGCGACGCGCCGCTGAGCCGCGACTACCGCAAGATCGACTACAAGAAGGTCAACCGTCCGATCTGGCCGCTCGACGAAGAAACGAGACCAGGCCTTATCTACTAACCGTCATCGATCAGTCCGCACCGACAAGGAGGGGTTATGCGTATTCGAAGTTCGATCCTGAAGCTGGGGCTTGCTGCCGCTGCGGCCCTGCTGACCGTTTCACCGAGCGTTGCGCAGCAGCCAAAGGTCCTGCGCGTCACAATGCACGCGGATGTCCGCACGCTCGATCCCTTCTGGACGACGCAGACCATCGCCGGCATTCACGGGATGATGATCTACGACACGCTCTTCTCGAGCGACACCAATCTGAAGCCACAGCCGCAGATGGTGGACACATGGACCGTCAGCGATGATCGCAAAGTCTATACGTTCACGCTGCGCGATGGGCTCACCTTCCACGACGGCTCGCCGGTAACGAGCAAGGACGTGGTTGCATCCATGAAGCGGTGGGGCCATCGCGATGGCGCCGGCAAGCAGCTCTTCGGCTACACCGCGTCGCTGGAGTCAAAAGATGACAAGACCTTCATTTGGTCCCTCAAGGAGCCCTATGGTCTCGTCATCGACACGCTCGCCAAGACCGGGACGAGCATTCCCTTCATCATGCGTGAGAAGGAAGCGCTGACGGATCCATTCCAGCAGATCGCGGAAGTGGTGGGCTCCGGTCCCTTCGTCTTCAAGCGCGACGAGTGGGTGCCGGGTAGCAAGACCGTCTACGAGAAGTTCAAAGGCTATGTCCCGCGCAAGGAGCCGCCCTCCGGCCATGCCGGCGGCAAGGTCGTGAAGGTCGACCGCGTCGAATTCACCTGGCTTTCCGATCCGCAGACGGCGCAGGCGGCACTCGTCGCTGGCGAGATCGACTATCTCGAGAATCCACAGCCCGACTTCCTGCCGATCCTCGAATCCAATCCCGACATAAAGCTCGAGTCTCATGCTGCGATGGGCACCATGGGCCTCATCCAGTTCAATCACTTGCATCCGCCCTTCAACAGCGTGAAGGCGCGGCAAGCCATGCTGTATATCGTCAACAACGCCGACTATCTGAACACGATCGCCGCTGATCCCAAGCTGCAGCGCGTTTGCTTCTCCTACTTCGGTTGTGACGTGGCGATGGAGACCGACGTTGGCAGCGAGGTCTACAAGGGACCCAAGGACTACAAGAAGGCCGCGGCGCTCTTCAAGGAAGCCGGCTACAACGGCGAGCCGATTACCATCCTTCACGCGACCGATCACCAGTACATCAATCCGGCGACACTGGTTCTCGTGCAGCAGATGCGCAAGGCCGGCCTCAATCTCGATGTGCAGGCGATGGACTGGGGAACGGTCGTCTCGCGTCGCGCCAAGAAGGAGCCGCCGGCGCAGGGCGGATGGAATATCTTCATCACTGGTACCACCGTGCTGAGTTCGTCGTCGCCCGTGACACATGTGGGCATCAGCATGGGCTGCGACAAAGCCTGGTTCGGTTGGCCTTGTGATGCCAAGTATGAGGAAGTTCGCGGAAAATGGGCCTTCGCGACGGACTTGGAGTCGCGCAAGAAGATCGCCGCCGAAATCTCGAAGATGGCCTACGAACTCGTGCCGTACGTCTCGTTCGCTCAATGGCGCAATCCGGTGGCCTATCGATCGGACCGGATTTCCGGCGTGATCTCAGTTCCCTCCGTGCCGCCGATGTGGAACATCGAGAAGAAGTGACGTCGATCCTTCTCGCGACCATCGCTCGGCGCCGTCCAACTTCGAGACGGCGCCGAACAGGCCTTTTTCCATCAAACCATCCGAGAGCGATCATGACGCTTCGGCCGATCGGAGCGGGACAATGACAGCCTACATCCTGCGCCGCCTCCTCGCCACCATCCCCGTGATGATCGTCGTGGCGCTGTTCGTTTTCTTCCTGTTGCACCTGACGCCGGGCGACCCCGCAGCCGTCATTGCGGGCGACGATGCAACGCCTGCCGAGATCGAGGGCGTGCGCCGGAAGCTCGGCCTCGACAGGCCGGTGTGGGAACAGTTCGGCGTCTATGTAATGAACCTGCTCCGGGGCGATCTCGGCACGTCGATCTTCTCGAACATGCCGGTCATGACGCTCGTCATGCAACGCCTCGAGCCTACGCTCGTGCTGGCCATCGCGACGCTCACCGTCGCGGTCGCCTTCGCCATCCCCATGGGCGTCGTCGCGGCGTGGAAGGCAGATACGAGTGTCGACCGGGTGGTCATGGGCTTCTCGGTTCTCGGCTTCGCCGTGCCAGTCTTTCTCGTCGGCTACATCCTCATCTACATCTTCTCCATTCAGCTTCGCTGGCTGCCCGTGCAGGGTTATCGCCCCTTGTCGGGCGGCATAGAGGGCACGCTACGCTCGATAACACTGCCCGCCTTCGCGCTCGGCATGACCTACATGGCGCTCATCGCGCGCATCACGCGTGCCAGCATGCTCGAGGTGCTTTCGGAGGACTACATCCGCACGGCGCGCGCCAAAGGCGTCGCTACACCCTCGGTGCTCCTGCGCCATGCTCTGAAGAACGCCGCCATTCCGATCGTGACCGTCATCGGCATCGGCTTCGCGCTCCTCATCTCGGGTGTCGTCATCACCGAGACCGTCTTCAATATTCCGGGTCTCGGCCGCCTGACCGTGGATGCGATCTTGAAGCGCGACTATCCGATCATCCAGGGGCTCATCATCCTCTTTGCCGGAGCCAAGGTGCTGGTGAACCTGCTGATCGACATCAGCTACACCTTCTTCGATCCGCGCATCCGCCAATAGGACCGAACTGATGGCAACGATGACCGCTGGACCGACTGCCGCGACGGCGCGATCGCCCGCCAAAGGAGCGCTCACGTGGGCCCGGCGGAACAAGACGATCGTCGGCGGCACGCTGATCCTGCTGGCGCTTGTCGTCATCGCCGTCCTGGCACCATGGCTCGCCGGCGATCCCCTCCAGTTCGAGCCGACCAATCGCCTGAAGCGTCCTTCCGAGACCTTCTGGTTCGGTACGGACCAGTTCGGCCGCGACGTCTACAGCCGCGTCGTCTACGGCACGCGCATCTCGCTCATCATCGGGCTCTGTGTCGCCGTACTGGCGACGTTCATCGGTCTCGTGGTCGGCGTGCTCTGCGGCTTCTACAAGACCGTCGATACCATCCTCATGCGCCTCATGGACGGCATGATGGCCATTCCTGCGATCCTGCTCGCGATCGCTCTCATCACGCTGATGAAGGCGAGCCTCTTCATCGTCATCATCGCCATCTCGATCCCCGAGATACCGCGCGTCGCACGCCTCGTGCGCAGCGTCGTGCTCTCGGTACGCGGGCGACCCTACATCGAGGCGGCCATATCGAGCGGCACGCGCAACTGGCGGATCATGGTGCGCCATATTCTGCCCAACACTGTTGCGCCGCTCATCGTGCAGGCGACGTACGTGTGCGCCTCGGCGATCCTCACTGAGGCCGGCCTTTCCTTTCTCGGCGCCGGCACGCCGCCCGAGATTCCGAGCTGGGGAAATGTTATCTCGCTCGGCCGCACGTTCTTCCAGATCGCGCCGTGGATCATATTCTTTCCGGGACTCTGCCTCGCCATCACCGTGCTGGCGATCAACCTCGTCGGCGATGGATTGCGCGATACGCTCGACCCACGCATCTCGCGCCGCATGTGAGGTCCGCTAGATGACGTCTACCACTTCCAAAGCGGCCGCGGCACCCGCCGCACTCAACGACGAGACCATTCTCTCGGTCCGAGACCTTCGCACGCATTTCTACACGCGCGATGGCGTGGTCCGCGCGGTCGATGGCGTGACATTTGACCTCGCGCGCGGCGAGACGCTCTGCATCGTCGGGGAATCGGGCTGCGGCAAGAGCGTGACCGCCCTTTCAATTCTCGGGCTCATTCCCCCGAAGGCTGGCAAGATCGTCGGCGGCTCGATCCGCTTCGACGGGACGGAGCTGACGACCGAGAGTGAGAGCACGATGCGCCGCATTCGTGGAAATCGCATCTCGATGATCTTCCAGGAGCCCATGACCTCGCTCAATCCGGTGCTGACCGTGGGCGAGCAAATCTCCGAGTCACTTCGGATCCACCAAAGGCTCGACCGCCGCGCTGCGTGGGATCGCGCGATCGAGATGCTGGCGCTCGTCCGCATTGCCGATCCCAAGCGCCGGGCCGGCGAGTATCCGCATCAGCTCTCGGGCGGCATGCGCCAGCGCGTGATGATCGCCATGGCGCTCGCTTGCAATCCGCAGGTCCTGGTTGCGGACGAGCCGACCACCGCGCTCGACGTCACCATCCAGGCCCAGATCTTGAACCTCATGCTCGAGCTGAAAGATCGTCTCGGCACGGCCATCATCCTCATCACGCACGACCTTGGCGTCGTCGCGGAGACCGCCCAGCGCGTCATCGTCATGTACGCTGGCCGCATGGTTGAGGAGGCACCCGTCGCGGAACTGCTCAGCCATCCGAAGCATCCCTATACGCGCGGCCTGATCGGTTCCATTCCGCGTCGGAAACCGGGGGCGCCGCGCGGACGCACGCGCGGCCGGCTGCAGGAGATCAGCGGGCTAGTACCCTCACTGCGCGAAGCCATTCCCGGCTGTGCCTTCGCGCCCCGATGCGGCTTTGCGACCGCGCGCTGCACGACCGAGCAGCCGCCGTTCGAAGCGCACGGCCCACGCCACTACGCCGCCTGCTGGGAGGTCGCGCGGGTCGAAGCCAAATCCCTTAGCGAGCCGGTTGGTAGCGAAGCATGAGTTCCGCAGAAGTCGTTCTGAGAGTGAGGGATCTCAAGAAGCACTTCCCGGTCCATCGCGGCGTGCTTTCGCGCGTCGTTGCCCATGTGCAGGCCGTCGATGGTGTGTCCTTCGAGATCCGCCGCGGCGAGACGCTCTGCCTTGTGGGTGAATCGGGCTGTGGCAAGTCCACGGTCGCGCGGAGCATCACCCGTCTCGAGGAGCCGACAGCCGGCTCGATAGAACTCAATGGCGTCGACATCACGGCTCTCGGCAGCGAAGCGCTCCGTGCCCAGCGCCGCGAAATGCAGATGGTCTTCCAGGACCCCTATTCCTCGCTCAATCCGCGCCTGTCAGCAGGCGACATCGTCGGCGAGCCGCTGACAAACTTCGCCCTCGCACAGGGCGCCGAGCTGGAGCGGCGCATCGCGGCGCTCTTCGAGCACGTCGGCCTGCGCCCCGAAGCCGTGCACAAGTATCCGCACGAGTTTTCCGGCGGACAGCGCCAGCGTCTTGGCATTGCACGTGCACTCGCCGTGAACCCGAGCCTGATCATTGCCGATGAGCCGGTCTCGGCGCTGGATGTCTCGGTGCAGGCGCAGGTTCTCAACCTGCTGATCGACTTGCAGGAGCAGTTCGAGCTTGCGTACCTCTTCGTGTCGCACGATCTCGCCGTTGTCGAGCACATCGGGCATCGCGTTGCGGTCATGTACCTCGGCCGCATTGTCGAGCTTGCCGACAATGCCGATCTCTTCGGCGCGCCGCTGCACCCTTATACCGAAGCACTGCTCGCGGCCGCGCCTTCGCTGGAAACCGGCGCGCGACGCGAGCGCATCATCCTGCAGGGCGACGTGCCGAGCCCGATGAACCCGCCGTCGGGTTGCCGCTTCCACACGCGCTGCCCCTTCGCGCTGCCGGAATGCAAGCAGACCGATCCGCCACTTCTCGAGGTCGCGCCCGGTCATCACGTCGCGTGCCTGCGCCGCCCGGTCGGCGGCGACGGCGCCCCGCTCACCACGGCGTAGCGAACGCGCGGCCGATCTTCGGAACTACCGGAACGGCGGCTCGTCGAAACTGCGCAGCTTGCGCGAGTGAAGTGAGCTGAGCTGTCCACGCAGGAGATCAATTGCGGCAAGCCCGATCTTCAGATGCTCGCCGACTGCGCGCTGATAGAAGCTCGTAGCCGCGCCGGGCAGCTTGATCTCGCCATGCAGCGGCTTGTCCGAGACGCAGAGCAGCGTTCCATAAGGAACGCGCAGGCGATAGCCCTGGGTTGCGAGCGCTGCGCTCTCCATGTCGACAGCGATGGCCCGGCCGAGATTGATGCGACGCCGCTCCTGCGACCAGCGTAGCTCCCAATTGCGGTCATCGTAGCTCACGACGGTGCCCGTTCGCAGTCGCCGCTTCAATGCCTCGCCGTGCTCGCCTGTGACCTGCTCCGCGGCCTCCTGCAAGGCCACCTGAACCTCGGCAAGCGCCGGCACCGGGATCTCGGGCGGCACCAGATCATCGAGAATGCGGTCGCGCCGCAGATAACCGTGCGCGAGCACGTAGTCACCGATCGTCTGAGACTGCCGCAGGCCGCCACAGTGGCCGATCATCAGCCAGCAGTGTGGCCGCAGCACCGCGAGATGATCCGTGGCTGTCTTGGCATTCGACGGGCCTACGCCGATGTTGATCAGCGTGATGCCGCCTTGACCGTCGGCGCGCGCGAGATTGTAGGCGGGCATCTGGTAGCGGTGCCAGGGCGCAGCCGCGGCGAGTGCGATGGCTGCGTCTCTGTCGACGCCGCGTCGAACGATGCTTCCGCCCGGCAAGGCAAGTTCCGCGTAGGGGCTGTCCGGCCGGCGCAGCTCCCCAAGGCTCCAATCCACGAACTGGTCGACGTAGCGCTGGTAGTTGGTGAAGAGGATCCAAGGCTGGATCGTGCGCCAATCGACGCCGGTATAGTGCGCGAGGCGGCGCAAGGAGAAATCGACGCGCACGGCGTCGAAGAGCGCGAGCGGGCGCGGACGCCCCGGCTCGAACCGCCACAGCCCATCGGCAATCTCGTCGCCGACGTTCGAGAGCAGCGGCGTCGGGAAATACCGTGCGAGCTCGGCGACCGAAAGGCTGCCGTGGACGAACTCATCGCCAGCTTCGGTCACGAAGGGATAGGGGATCTCCTGATCGCTCACACCCACGTCGATCTCCGCGCGGAACTCGTCGACGAGCGGCCGCAGTTGCTCGAGCAGATAGCTGCGGAAGAAAGCGGGCTGCGTCACGCTGGTGGTGTAGAGGCCTGGCGTCTGGAACTTCGCCCAGGCCCGGCGCGTGAAGGGAACGGGCTCGCCAGCTTGCCAGTTCACGCGCAGCTCCGGATAGCGAAAGCGAACGCGCTCATCGGCAGTCGGAACGACGCCGGCCGTCGCGTAGCGCGCCAGGGCATCGCGCAACGCACTGCAGGCCGCAGCATGATCCCGCTCCAGCCGATCGATGGCCTCCTCGGGCGTCAAGCCGTGCCGCTCACCTGTGACAACCATGCTGCAATCACCACGATGTCTAGGCTGATCTGAAATCGGACGCCCAGACTACACTCACCCGCTGCCATTTTGATGAATTTGCCGAGAAGGCATCCGCCAGCCCGAGGCTTCACGATCTATCAGGAGAATTCAAGCCGTCATTTATCTCCGCGGTGCAGCGCTTCTTTCTTGAATTCTGCGCATCAATGATGGGATAGAGACTGGCTGGGAGGCTGCGGTGGCGCGAGTGACCAATCGCCGGAGCGCTCGGCAGATCGAACGGTATTGAAGCCTATCTGGTTGGCTGAACCCGAAACGGAATCTCGAGTGCGCGGGCGGATCGAGAAGATCCTCGATGCAACCGCTTCCCGTGGGCACAGGCAGTCCGTCAATCCCGCCCGCTGGCGTGGATATCTAGACCACGGCCACGGCGGGGCTGATGCGCTCGCCTCGCGCGCGACAGATGCCCTGCTCGCAGAAGAGGGCTGCATTCGCGGGTCGCAGTCGCCCAGCCCAAGAATATCGGAGGTTTGATCGATGGTTGTTTGGTCTCCTTTCAGGTTCAACTGCGGGCGAGAGATGGCAAATCGTCTTGCGATTGCTCCCCTGACAACAAATGCATCCAATGACGATGGGACCGCGACCGAAGGCGAACTCGAATTTGTCCGGCGACGTTCTGCCAATGGATTCGGAGCAAGTATTTCTTCTGCCGCTTACGTCGACGAGAACGGGCGATCTTGGCTCGGCATAGGCGCGGCACACGATGGACACGTGTCCAGTCTCGGCCAACTCGCTGAGGCATTGCGTGCTTCACAGGGGCTTGCGATCCTCCAAATATATGACGGTGGCCGCATCGCAAAGCCCGAGTTGATAGGCGAGCACTGCCTGCGTGCGCCGTCTGCAGTTGCGTCACTGCGCCCGGGAGCAAAAACGCCGAGGGCGATGACGGCGGCTGAAATTGAAGCCCTGATTGCGAGCTTTGGAAAGGCTGCGTCTCTCGCTCGAAAGGCTGGCTTCGACGGCGTCGAAATCCATGGAGCTAATCACTACGCGGTTCATCAATTCTTCTCACCACGAGCGAACCACCGCGATGATCATTGGGGGGGCACGCTTGCAAAGCGTATGAATTTTGCTCTCGCGGTTGCACAAGCAGTTCGCGACGCCGTCGGTCCGAAGATGATCGCGGGATTTCGCGTTACACCGTTTGAAGCCGAATCAGATGGATATGCGCTCGAGGACTCCAAGTTGCTTTGCAATGAACTTGCCAAGCTGAAGCTCGACTACATCTCCATTTCTCTCGACGATTATCGGATGAGCCGACCGACGAGCGAGACGCGCGACTACAAAACTCCAATCGCGCAAAGACATGCTCCCACAGTGAGTCCCATTACAGAAATTTCCCGCGTCATAGCAGGTCGCTGTGCAGTCATGGCCAGTGGTGGGATTAGAACGTGCGCTGATGCTGAGGGTGCGATCGAATTGGGCGCTGATCTGATTGCCGTGGGACGCGCTGTGGTGGTTGATCCGGAGTGGCTATCCAAAATACGAAGCAATAGAGAAGCCTCAATCCTTCCGGGACTACCGAACGATGAGAACGAGATCGCTAAAGCATTGAGTATTCCGCCACGAATGGTCGAGTACCTGTTGAGCCGTCCAGGTTGGATCCCTCGGCTTTAGGCCTCGGCCATCTTGGCATGGCGTTGGCCTGCCCCTGAGCTCGATGCAGCAGATGTGCGGAGAGCCGCTCTCGCCCTCATGCCGCTGCCGCGTCCTCGAGCACCATGGCGGCGGCCTTCTCACCGATCATGATGGCTGGCGCGTTGGTGTTGCCCGAGGTGAGTGTCGGCATGATCGAGGCATCGGCCACACGCAGTCCTTGAATGCATCGCACGCGCAGGCGCTCGTCGACCACTGCCATCGCGTCGGACCCCATTTTGCACGTCCCGACGGGGTGATAGGTGGTTTCACCGACTTGGCGCACCCAGTCCAGGATCTCTTCGTCCGTGGTGCGCTCGGGGCCAGGGCCGAGTTCACGCACCTGCATCGATGCCAGGGCTGGCGCATACATGATCTCGCGCGCGATGCGGATCGCACGCACGGTCAGCTCGGCGTCGATGGCCGCGGAGAGGAAGTTGAAGCGGATCTCAGGCGCACGACGAGGATCGGCCGAGGTGATGTGGATGGTGCCGGTGCTTTCCGGCCGCATGGGATGCGCGTAGCAGGTCAGGCCTGATTCGACGGAGATCACCGGCCCCTTAGGGCGCATCTCAGTCAGCATTGGCACCCAGCCGAGCAGCAGGTCCGGGGCTTCCAGGCCCTCGCGGGAGCGCACGAACGCACGCACCGGGGCAGACACCATGCCCAGCATACCATCTCCGCGCAGAGCCCACTGAATGGCCTGGCGAACGAGGCCCAGCCCCCGCCCGCGATCATTGTAGGTCACTCCTTTGGCATCGATAGCCCAGCGGGTCCGCGGCGCATAGTGATCGCGCAGATTTTCGCCGACACCGGGCAAAGCGTGGCGGACCTCGATGCCAAGCCCCCGCAGCCGGTCTGCTTGGCCGATACCGGAGAGTTCGAGGAGTTGGGGAGAGTTGACGGCTCCGGCACTGACGACGACCTCGCGCGTTGCACGCGCCTCACGCGCGCTGTCGCCGACGCGGTACCTCACGCCCATGCAGCGCTTGCCTTCGAGCAACAGCGCATCGGTACTGGCATTGGTCTCGATGCGCAGATTGCGGCGTTTGCGGATGGGATCGATGTAGCAATGGGCCGTGCTCATGCGTCGCCCGTTGGCGATGGTCGCTTGGCTCATGGCGATGCCCTCTTGGTGCTCGCCGTTGTAGTCGGAATTGTAGGGGATGCCGACTTCCGCGGCTGCCTTGATCAGCGCTTTGAAGAGCGGGTCCGTCGGCGGTGGATTGGTGACGCGTAGCGGGCCGCTGCGTCCCCTATGTGTCTCGTCGCCGCCCTCGTAGCTTTCCATGCGCTTGAAGAACGGCAGTACGTCCTGGTAGCTCCAGCCGCGGTTGCCGAGCTGCGCCCAGGTGTCGAAATCTTGTCTCTGCCCGCGCACGAACGCATTGCCGTTGATGGCGCTCGAGCCGCCGAGCAAGCGTCCGCGCGGTACTGGAATGCGCCGGCCGTTTGTATTGGCGTCGGGCTCCGAGGTGTAAAGCCAGTTGGCGGCGGGGTTGCTAATGAGCTTGGCAGCGCCAGCCGGAATGCGCGACCAAGGATGGCTGGCCCGGCCGGCCTCCAGCAGCAAAACGCGATTGCGCGGGTTTTCCGACAACCGATGTGCCACGGCTGCGCCAGCAGAACCGGCACCTACCACGATGAAGTCGTAGACTTGAATGTCGCTGCTATGCACGTATGCCTCCCCGGAAGCCCGATGGGACTTCGATGGGGGTGGAACGCTATCAAAACCTCGAAGCTCTCGGGAGTGCCGCCCGCGCAAGTCATCCGATACATTTTCGACAGCTGACGCCAGCCTCACCGACCGCGGAGGATGTCCTGCACGGTCTGCTCGAGCGCCTGCAGGAAGCGCGAGCGATCACCCTTGGCGAAAGCCGGTGGGCCGCCTCGCATGTCGCCGGTTTCACGGAGGTGAGCCTTCAAGTCGCGCATCGCCCTGGACATGCCAATATTGTCAGGAGTGAACGGCCGCCCAGTGGGTGACAGCGCCCGGGCCCCCTTCTTCAGACACCGGTCGGCGAGTGGGATATCCTGGGTCACGCAAATATCGGCGGCCACGATTTCGTCGGCAATCCAATCGTCGGCCGCGTCCGGGCCCTCAGTAACGATGCGACGCTCGACCAGGTGACTTTCCGGCAGCCGCATCCAGGCGTTCGAAACGAAGATAGTGGTGAGTCCATGTCGCTCGGCCACCCGCACGATCTCATCCTTGACCGGACAGGCGTCGGCATCGACGAGAATGCGGATAGTCGGCGGCGCGCTTGGCATTGACAAACTTCAGTGTGCGAGCGCTGCTCTACGGCGCCGTGGATGAAGATGGCGTGGAGTGGGAGGCCACGTCCGCTAGCACAGTAGGTCGGCGATCTAGATAGGTCTACATCGCCGGGCTCAGCCCGCTGGGGATGTCGGATCTCTCGGCATCGAGGGCGATGCGATAGAGATGTCGAACGCAGCTCACCAGGTTGATGATGAGTGGTGGGATCGCCAAAAACGAAGCCCAAAGATTGGCGGAAGAGGCAGGAGTCGAACCCACCGAGAGCCGTCTCGCGACCCTCTCCGGATTTGAAGTCCGGCCGCCCCACCGGGAGCGTTTCTCTTCCGTCGCACTACGCGGCCACCTCGGCCTGCGCGCGCGAAAACAGGTCTCGCTTGTGCGGGTTGATGCGGCGAATGTCGCCGCGCCGCATGGTTAGTCCCTGGCGATCGAAGAACTCCAAGATATGTATGGCGACCTTGCGGCCGTTGTCCAGGCGATCGCGAAACGCAATGACGGTGAATTCCCCACCCGCATCCGCCGCCGCGAGCGCGCGCGCCGCGTCCGCCATCTCGACCACCGTGGGCCCGAGAAAATAGTGGTCCTGTGCGATCTCGTCCACATCGCCGCGGCGCGCGGCGAGCTTGAAGAGACGCCGGATGAAACCTTCATCGATCTGCAAGGACTTGGCGATGTCACGCACCCGCGGTGGACGGAAACGCGCCTCCCCACCGAGCATCGGCGCGATCCGCGACCAGATTTTCTCCTCCTCCGGCGAGAGGCGGACCTCGTGGCCTGGCCGGCGCACCCAGGAGCGGTCGAGAATGACCTGCCCCTCCGCGACAAGCCGTTGCAGCGCGCGAGCGAAGGCTGGCGCCGGCAGACGCGGACTGAGCGCCAGCCGCAGGCGCTCCTGGCCGAGGCCCGGAAGATCAGGCTTCTCTACATGAAAGCGATCGAGTGTGGCAGCCACTTCAGTTGCATAAGCCTGCCACGCCTCGGCAGTGAGGGCGACGACGCGATCGCCATCGACGAATGTCACGAGACCGAATGCCTTCACGGCCTCGTCGACAAGAGCGCCGGCCGCGGCGCGGTCGCGGAAGAAGGCGGCGAGATCGATGAAGCTGCGGCCACCTTCGAGCAGTCTGCGCAGGACGACCATCGGATCGTGATCGCTCAGTATTTCGAGCTCCGCGCGGCGTGCCGGCGTCGCGCGATGGCGCTCGGGCGGACGCAGGTCGAGGATCGTCCCGCCGCCGATCGTTCGCGAAGCGGCGGAATCGCGGAGCACGAAGCGATCGCCGGCTGCCATGGCGGCCGGACGGTCGAGCATGATCTGCGCGTAGTCACCATCGCCCGGCACAATGCCGCCTGACTTGAGCGCAAGCACGCGGGCATTGCGCTCCGCCGAGCCATGATGGAATTTTACGGGCAGCCACTGCGAGATGGCCTTGCGCTCGCTTGGCAGGAGCTTGAGCGTAACGTCGATGCGGTTCGTCGGGCTATGCAGCGTCGGATCGAGCAGCACATCGCCACGCACGACGCTTTCTAGATCGATCTTCGGCCCCACGAGAGCAATCGCACAACGCTGCCCGGCAAGCCCGAGCGTTGCGGCCGTATTCTGAGCGTGCACCGAGCGCACACGCGCCTCGAGCCCGGCAGGTGAGGTCATCACATGGTCGCCGACCGCGACGCGGCCGGAGAGGACCGTCCCCGTCACAACCGTTCCGGCACCGCGCAGCGAGAAGCTGCGGTCAATGGCGAGGCGAAAGCGGCCGTCCGCTGGTCTCAGACGTGTCGCCACCGCCTCGCGATCGAGCAGCGCCAGCAGATCCGCGACGCCTTCATTCGTCACTGTCGAGATGGGAACGACCTCGGCATCGGCAAGGCCAGTACCGGCGAGCGCGGCATGGATTTCGTTGCTGACTTCTGCAAGACGCTCGGGCGAGGCGAGATCGCATTTGCTCAGCGCGACGGCACCGCGCCGAATGCCGAGCAGATCGATGATCGCGAGATGCTCGCGCGTCTGCGGCATGACGCCATCGTCAGCCGCAACGACGAGAAGCGCAAAGTCGATGCCCGTCGCGCCGGCGAGCATGGTGTGCACGAGGCGCTCATGACCAGGCACGTCGACGAACCCGATGATGTCGCCGGAAGGGCGCGGCAGATAGGCGAAGCCGAGTTCTATGGTGATGCCGCGACGCTGTTCCTCCTTCAATCGATCGGTATCGACACCGGTCAGCGCGCGCACGAGTGACGTCTTACCGTGGTCGATATGGCCAGCGGTACCAACGATCATGAGCCCGCCTCCGCTGCCGGGAGGCGCCGTGCGAGATCCTTGCCGGCCTCGACTTCATCGGGCGTGAGCGAGGCAAAGACCGGATTGAGGAAACGCTCGGCCAGCTTGCTGCCGCCCCATCGCGCGCGCATGAGCCAAGCATAGGCCCTGACGCGATCCTGCGGCACGCCCTGGCCGATGTGATGGGCTGCGCCGAGCATGGCTTGTCCATCGGCATCGCCGAGCGCGGCAGACTTTCGCCACCACGCGATTGCCGCATCCGGATCACGCGCAACGCCGAGCGCATTGTGATGGAACAGACCGATGCGCGTCATCGAAGCCGCAATACCCTGATCGGCGGCAGCACGCGCCCACTTGAGAGACTCACCATAGTCAGGCGTGCGGCCATCCTCATTCGCGAGCAGCCACGAGAGCATGTCCTGAGCCGCCGCATCACCCTGGTCGGCGGCACGGCGATACCAGAGCTCGGCATCGACATCGCTCTGCGGAACGCCCTCGCCCTTGAGATAGGCATTGGCAATATCGCGCTGCGCTTCGACGTGACCTTGCACAGCGGCGGCGAGAAGCCACTTGGCTCCGACCTCATGGTCCGCGGGCGCGCCGAGCCCTTGCATGAGACAAGTCGCAACGCCGTGCTGGGCTTCGGCATGACCAGCCTGCGCGAGCGGCAGCCAAACCGCGATTGCCCCCTCGTATTCCTCGGCGGCAAAGAAGGCGGCAGCCTCGCGAAGTTGATCGGCGAGTGGCGGGGTCGAAGCAGGCTTGTCGCGGCCGAATGTGAGACCGAGCAGTTTCATGGCCCAGCCTCGACGGGCATGATAGCCAGCTTCCCGAGTTGCCCGACGAAAGCTGTCTCGTCGTCGAGACATCGACAATCGAAGACAAGAGCCCCTTTCTCTATGTGGCCGATGACGGGGATGGGCAATCGCCGGAAGGCTGCGGCCAGCGCCTCGAGTTGGCGGCCGGATTGCTTTTTCGCGCGCGGTGTCAAAGCAAGGCCGGCGCTTGGAATGGTTTCGAGCGGCAGAGCGCCCGAGCCGATCTGGCTAGTGCAAGCGCAGCACGCGACCTCGACAGCAACGCCAAGCGCGCGCGACATCGGCCCCGCAACCCGCTCCGCCTGGGCGCGGATGTCGTCGAGAGGACGCGTGAGGAAACCGAGGGTCGGCAGGCGTTCCGGCAAGCGGTCAGGATCGCGATAGATCTTGAGCGTGGCCTCCAGGGCCGCGAGACGGATCTTGTCGAGCCGGACGGCGCGCTTGATCGGGTTCTTCGCGCAGGCCCTGACGAGATCACGGCGCCCGACGATGAAGCCGGCCTGCGGACCACCGAGCAGCTTGTCGCCAGAGAAGGTCACGAGATCGGCGCCGTCCTTGAGCGCGTCTTGCACGGTGCGCTCTCGGCGCAGGCCGTACTTGCCGAGATCGATGAGCGTGCCCGAACCGAGATCATCGACGAGCGGCAGCTTCTTCTCGCGCGCGAGCACGGCAAGCTCGTCCGTGCCGACGTCCTTGGTGAAACCCTGCACGAGATAGTTGGATGTGTGGATCTTAAGCAGCAGGGCCGACTCGTCGCCGATCGCATCGACGTAATCGCGCAAGTGCGTGCGGTTCGTGGTGCCGATCTCGCGGAGCCGCGTGCCGGCGCGCGCCATGATGTCCGGCATGCGGAAGCTGCCGCCGATCTCGATCAGCTCACCACGCGAGACAATGCTCTCACGACCGAGCGCGAGCGTGTTGAGCACGAGCAGGATGGCAGCGGCATTGTTGTTGACGAGGATCGCATCCTCGGCCCCGGTCAGCTCGCAGATGAGCCCGCGCACGATGTCATCGCGCTCGCCACGGCTGCCGCTTTCGAGATCGAACTCTAGAGCAGCGGGTGCGCGCATCGCGGCAGCAGCGGCCGCGACGGCTTCCTCGGCCAGGATAGCGCGTCCGAGATTCGTATGGAGCACTGTGCCTGTGAGGTTGAGCACGCGGCGCAGGCGCGGAGCATCTTCCGCCTCCAGCACCTCGGCAGCACGGGCTGCAATCGCGGCGACCGCATCCACACGGTTCACCGAATGATTCGCGCTGTTCCGCCCCCTTGCCGCGCGCAGTTCATCTAGCGCGCCGCGTACGGCGGCGAGCGTTGCGACGTGGCCAAAGCGCGCGACGACCACACGGCCGGCCTCGCCACGCAGCACCTCGTCCACTGAGGGTATCGGACCGGATACCTTGCTCACACCTCGCTCCAGGCTCTCTTTCTAGTGTCCCGATTCCGAAGTTCGCCATAGCTCGGTGCCGGCCCGTCGAGCGAACTTCGGAATCAAAAGGGACACTAGGATCATGAACCTTCTAGTGTGATTCAGATCGAGAAATTCGCTCGCTACCTCGCCGTCGGGCATGGCGAATTTCTCGATCATCACACTAGTAGCCCATAAGGAACGGATTCACCGAGGCGCGTGTCCACCCCTCCTTTGTGAGGGTGAGGTCGAGCGCCAAGGATGCCACATCGTCGGCGATCGGCTCGAGGCTCGGATCCTTATGTTGATGGAGCATCTTCACATAGGAGTCGCAGGCCTCGCAGGTTTCGCCCATGACGGTTTCATTGCCGCCCTCGATCGAGTGATAGGCGATGCCTTTCTCGCTACCGCACACGAGACACTTGATGCGAACGACATTCCACTGTGTCGCGCAGATCGAGCACGTGCAGAAGCGCGTACCGTGCGCCCCTTCCCAACCGACGACCGCGCTCGCCACCGGCGCCCCCCCGCAGGAGGGGCAGGCCCCATCGGCCACCCGCTGGAGCGTCTCCACATCGAGACGGGCGGCAAGACGCGTGAAGAGCACCTGCACTGCGGCGGCAGCGAGCACGTGCTCGGCGATCGCATCGCCGGGGATCTCATCGAGGATGACAGCCTGCATCATGAGCCGGCGCGCATCGCGGCCGGCCTTCTGGACGGTCTCCAGCGCGGCGCGGGAGGTCTCCGCAAGATCGGCGTCCGCCAGCTTCTTCAGGAGCGCGTCGAAAGTCTCGTCCGCCGTCTCGTCGAGCGCGATCTGGCCGGTCGAAATGGGCGGCATGGTGTTTTCGCGCGCAAGCGCAAGGCGCTCAGGCGACGGCAGAGCAGGGTCGGGCAGGTCAGCGAGGATGTCGTTCTGCGCTCGCGTGATCTCAGATAGCAGGCGCAGATAAGGCTCAAGCTCGTGTCCGGGCGCGAGCGCGGCAAAGCGCTCGCTGCGCGCGAGAAAAATTCGGCCAGGATCGGGGAGCACGGCGAAAGGCGGGTTCGCCACTTCGCCGATATCCATGGGGGCCAACGGCACGGCATCGCCGGCCGGGCGTCTGGAACCGTCACGCGGCATCCAAGCCTCGGATTTCTGTCACTCTCACACTCAAGCCTTACTCGGCAGGCTGAGGCCCGCCCGGCTCCTTACCGATTTCCTTGCGCAGCCACTTGCGATGGTGCCGCCAAGCCCAGCCGCCCGTCACCGTGCCGCGCGTCATGGCGCTGATCGTGCCACGAACCCAGATCGCTGCATAGACGTGGATGATCCAGATCGCGATCGTCATCACGGCCGACCCGGCATGGATAACCGCCGCAAGGCGCCGCTGGTCGATGGTCGCCTTGAAGCCCAGGAGCTGCTCGAAGTAGGCGAGACCGGCCGGCCAGAGCCCGATGCCCGTCACGAACATGACCAGCACCAGAATGGCCTGCGCCCAGAAGACGAACTTCTGGCCCGCATTGTACTTGCCTATCTCTGGCAGGTACTCCTCGCGCCCCGCGAGGACATGGCGAAGGCGCGCGAGCCAGACCCAATCCGTCCGCTCCGGCAGGTTCGCCGCAAAGAAGCGGAAGAACAGCCCGAAGAAGCCGATGATGAGCACCACGCCGAGCCAAGGATGGATCCAGCGGGCCGTCGGCCCGCCGCCGAATAGGCCCGTCAGCCAGTAGAGGCTCGGGTGAAACAGCGCGAGCCCACTGATCATCAGCAATACGAAGCTGATCGCGACGACCCAATGGTTAATGCGTGCGCTGCCGGAGTAGCGAGGCACCTGTAGGTGCGCCTCGCCATCCCTGTGTTGTGTCATGCGCCACCTCCCCGCAATTTCTCGGCGTTCTCTTCATCCTCTTCCGTGACGCGGTTGGCGCCCGCAAGCAGATGATGAACGACGCCGAAGGCTGCCGTCAGGCCGAGAAGTGCGAGACCGGCATACTTGCCGGCCCCCTTCCAGAGCTCGACGAGCGGGCTGATCCGGGGGTTCAGCGGCAAGCCGGCATAGAGCTGCGGCTTGTCGATGTGGTGCAGGACGTACATCACATGCGTGCCCTGCACACCCGGCGGATCGTAGAGGCCAGCCTGCGCGTAGCCGCGATCCTTGAGGTCCACGACGCGCTCGGCGGCGAGCTTCTTCATCTCGTCCTTGGTGCCGAAGGTGATGGCCTTCGTTGGACAAGCCTTGGCGCAGGCCGGGCCCTGACCGACAGCAACGCGGTCCGAGCAGAGCGTGCACTTGTAGGCCTTGTTGTCCGCGGTTGAGATGCGAGGAATGTTGAAGGGACAGCCCTTCACGCAATACCCGCAGCCGATACAGTTCGCCGAGATGAAGTCGACGATACCGTTGGAGTACTGCACGATCGCGCCGGGCGACGGGCAGGCCTTGAGACAACCCGGATCCTGACAGTGCATGCAGCCATCCTTGCGGATGAGCCACTCGAACTGATTGCGTTCGGGATTGTCCCACTCGGCAAAGCGCATCAGCGTCCAGGTGTTCGGCGAGAGATCGTGGGGATTGTCGTACAGACCCACGTTCTCCTCTATGTCCTGGCGCAGATCGTTCCACTCCATGCACGCGACCTGGCACGCCTTGCAGCCGATGCACTTCGAGACATCGATCAACTTGGCGACCGGTGTCTCCGCCTTGGCAGGCGCGAGAGCCCCGGTGGTCGCGGAGCGCTTGGTCAGGCCGAATGACGGTTGAAGTTGAGACATGTCAGCCCTCCCTCAGCTTATGGCCGGGCCGCTGAGCGGCTCGATGTTGACGAGGAACGCCTTGTATTCCGGCGTCTGGGTATTGGCGTCGCCGACGTAAGGCGTCAGCGAGTTCACGCCGATCGCCTTCTTGGTCTCGCCGATGAAACCGTAGTGGATCGGCATGCCGACGTGATGGATCTTCTTTCCATCGACCATCAGCGAGGAGATGCGCTTGGAGATCACCGCCTTGCCTTTGACCGAGCCACGGTTCGACGACACTTTCACCCACTGGCCGTTCGAGATATTCTTCTCCTTTGCAAGCTCGGGAGAAATCTCGACGAAGAACTCAGGCTGAGTGATCGCATTCAGCTTGTTGGTCTTCGTCCACCAGTGGAAATGCTCGGTCAGTCGATAGGTCGTCGCCACATAGGGGAAGTCCTTCGATGTACCGAACGCGGCGCCGTCCGCTTTGAACACGCGAGCTGCGGGGTTCGTGGACATCTTCGGATGCAAGGCGTTTGCAACCGGACTCTCGAACGGCTCGTAGTGCTCGGGGAATGGCCCCTCTGCCATGAGCTTGCGGGCGAAGAAACGGGCGACGCCCTCCGCGTTCATGATGTAGGGACCGGCATTCCTCTCCGGCGCGAGCGTCGGACCATAATCGGGAACATCAGGCCCGGACCAGGTCTTGCCGTTCCAGGTGATGTAGGACTTGCGCTCACTCCATGCCTTGCCGGACGGATCCGCCGAGGCACGGTTGTAGAGAATGCGGCGGTTGGCCGGCCACGCGAAGCCCCAGTTCCCGAACACGTTCTTGCCTGACGGGTCGGAATTGTCGCGTCGCGCCGTCATGTTGCCGCGCTCGGTGTAGGCTCCGGTGTAGATCCAGCACGCCGACGAGGTCGAGCCGTCATCCCGAAGCTGGGCGAAGGAGGCGATCTGCTGACCCGCCTTGTAGAGGGTCTTCGTCGCATCCGCCGGATCGGGAATGTCCGTTACGGCCTTGCCGTTGATCTCACGCATGAGTTCATCGGCCGTCGGTAGCTTGGGATCCTTGTAGTTCCAGTCGACCTTGATGATCGGATCAGGAACCTTGCCACCTTCCTTCTGATAGAGCTCGCGAATGCGCAGGAAGAGCTCCGACATGACCGCGATGTCGTTCCGCGCCTCGCCCGGACCGTCCGCCGCTTTCCAGCGCCAGTTGATGGTTCGTGAGGAGTTCGTAAACGAGCCTTCGTCCTCGGCGAAGCACGTCGCCGGCAGCATGAACACTTCGGTCTGGATCTTCGACGGGTCGACCGGATTGGCCTCGCCGTGGTTCTCCCAGAACTTCGCCGTGTCCGTCTCGAGCGGATCGATCGACACCAGGAACTTCAGCTTCGAGAGCCCCGCAATCATCTTACCCTTGTTGGGCACGGAGAGCAGCGGGTTGAAGCCCTGGCAGACGAAGCCGTTGATCTGACCCTGGTAGACCAGCTCGAACATCTGCAGTGTATCGTAGACCTTGTCGAGCTTCGGCAGCCACTCATAGCCGAAGTCGTTCTCGGCCGTCGCATTCGCGCCGTACATCGACTTCAGCAAGCTGACGTAGAACTTCTTGTAGTTCTGCCAGAAGCTCACCGAGTTCTGCTGCAGCGGCCGGAAGTTCCGGTTCGCCATATGCGCCGCGAGTGTCGGCTCGCTGTCACGGGGCTGGCCGAGATAGCCGGGCGTCGACTGCGAGAGCAGGCCGATGTCCGTCAGTCCCTGGACGTTGGAATGTCCGCGCAGCGCATTGACGCCGCCGCCCGGGATGCCCTGGTTGCCCAGCAGAAGCTGGATCATGGCAGCCGTGCGGATGTTCTGCGAGCCGTGGCTGTGCTGCGTCCAGCCCAGCGCGTACATGATCGTCATCGACTTCTCGCCATTGGCGGTCGATGAGATCATCTCGCAGACCTTCAGGAACTTGTCCTTCGGCGATCCGCAGATACGCTCCACCATCTCCGGCGTGTAGCGCGCGACATGCTTCTTCAGAAGCTCGTAGACCGTACGCGGGTTTTCGAGAGTAGTATCGCGTACGACGAAGCCGTCGGGCCCGATCTCGTAGTCCCAGGTGTCGCGATTGTACGTCCGGTTGTTGGCGTTGAAGCCGGAATACACACCTTCCTGCTCATCGAACGCGAAGCCCTCCTTCACGATGAACGAGACGTCCGTGTAGTTCGCCACGTACTCGCGATGGATTTTGTCGTTCGTCAGCAGGTAGTTGATGATGCCGAGCAGATACGCGGTATCTGTGCCAGCGCGGATCGGACAGTAGAAGTCCGAGACCGAAGCCGAGCGCGTAAATCGCGGATCGACGACGATGAGCCGCGCCTTGTTATGGTGCTTGGCTTCCGTGACCCACTTGAAGCCACACGGATGCGCTTCGGCCGCATTGCCGCCCATAATCAGCACGACATCCGCATTCTTGATGTCGGTCCAGGAATTCGTCATCGCACCACGCCCAAATGTCGGAGCCAAACTGGCCACCGTCGGGGCGTGTCAGATACGCGCCTGATTATCGACTGCCACGATGCCGAGACCGCGAACGGCCTTCCAGGTCAGCCAGCCAGCCTCGTTCGAGGTGGCACAGCCGGCGAGGAAACCCATAGTCGGCCAGCGGTTAACCGTGACGCCGTCGCGCGTCTTCTCGATGATGTTCGCGTCGCGGTCCTCCTTCATGAGCTTCGCGATGCGCTCCATCGCGAAATCCCAGGAGACCGGCTCGAACTTGTCGCTGCCCGGCTTCCGATGCATGGGCCGGGTGACGCGCTGCTTCGAGTGGACGAAGTCGAGCGCGCCGGCGCCCTTCGGGCACAGCGTGCCGCGGTTCACCGGATTGTCGACATCGCCTTCGATGTGGAAGATCTCGGCCTTCTCGCCTTTCTTCACATCACCGCGGCTGTAAAGGATCATCCCGCAGCTCACCGAGCAGTACGGGCATGTGTTACGGGTTTCGGTCGCTTTCGAGAGCTTGAAGGAATGCGCTGCCTGCGCGAGCGCCACTTCAGCTCCCCCGAAGCCAAAGGCTCCGATCGCCGAACCCGCAACTCCCGCGCCCGTTCCCTTAAGGAACTGACGTCGTGAGAATTGCACGTTCATTGGATACCTCTCCGCCTTGTCTATCGTACCGACTTTGCGGAGATTGCCAGTCCCGCCCCGGTACGAGTCGCACGATGAAGACTGTCGTCTTCGAAGCCGACCACCACCCGGGCGAGACTCCTCGAATATTAGAATTCTTACACATTGGACTTCTTATTGTAAACGCTGGCATATTTTGCGTTGCAGCAAGAAATCCGCGCACGGAATGCCGTCGCCGATAACCCGTTAATTGAACTAGACAATCAATCGATCGCCGAATGAGATGCGCGCAGCTGCGCATCATAATTGACGCGCGGCTAGGGCCTGCTAGCGTCCGCTCATGACCGACCAGCCGGAATTGCCGCATGAAGCGGACGATCCCCGCGCCTGAGCTGGAGACCCGAGCTTGCCCGAATTCTCCCATCTCACCCCGAATGTCGCCGTCTGCGGCCAACTCAAGCCTGAGGATCTTGCCGAAGTGGCCAAGCGGGGCTTCCGCGCCATCGTCAACAACCGCCCCGAAGGCGAGGCGTGGATCGGGCAGCCGCCCAAAACGAGCCTCGACGAAGCGGCGACAGCGGCCGGAATCGCGTGCCACCACATTACCTTCACCATGCCGACGCTTACGGCCGAGCATGCCCGGCAACTCAACACGGTTCTCGACAGTGCCGACGGGCCTATACTGGTTTTCTGCGCCAGCGGATTTCGCTCGGCATTGCTCTGGGCCATCGCGCGCGCCGCCCGTGGCGAGCCGATCGACGATCTGTTGAAGGCTGCCACGGCTGCCGGCCAGCCGCTCGACAAGCACCGTGAGACGATCGCGCGCCTCGCTGCCGAGGCGCGCGGCTGAATTCGGCGCGGCGCGCTCAGCCGCCCAGCAGCTTGTTGAGATCGGGCGTCGGCACCGAGTGTTCGAGATAGCCGAAGGTACCCTGCTCCTTCACCTCGTGCGCAGCATCGATGAGCCCGGTCATGGCTGCACGATAGAGTGACGTCGCGAGGCTGATACGCTTGACGCCGGCAGCCGTGAGATCGGCGACGCTGAACGAGCGCCCCTTGATCCCGACCATGAAGTTGAAGGGACGCTCGAGGCTCGCGCACACCTGGCGCACGGCATCGATGTCCGGCAGTCCCGGTGCGAAGAGAACGTCGGCACCCGCCTTCTCATAGGCCTTGAGGCGACGAATGGTGTCGTCTAGATCAGGATTGCCGCGGATGAAGTTCTCAGCCCGCGCCGTGAATACGAACCGGAAGGGCAGGGCGCGCGCCGCGGCAACAGCGCCCTCCACGCGCCGGACCGCGTGCTCGAAATCGTAAATCCCCTTGCCCGGCCCCGCGCAATCCTCGATCGAGCCGCCGACAAGGCCGATGCTGCCGGCGGCGCGGATCGTCTCGGCGGCGTCCTCGATGCTGTCGCCAAAACCATTCTCGAGGTCGGCCGCGACAGGAAGATCGGTTGCTTCGACTATGACCTTGGCGTGGGCAATGGATTCCGCGCGCGTGACGCGGCCGTCAGTGCGGCCGAGCACGCCAGCGCAGGCGCCGCTCGATGTGGCGAGCGCTTCGAAACCGAGTGCGGCGAGAATGCGCGCCGAGCCGGCATCCCATGGGTTAGGGATCACGAAAGTGCCGGCACGCTCGTGCAGAGCCGTAAAGCGCCGAGACTTCTCTTCTATGGCTAGAGGCACGTCACCCTCCTGGGCTACTCCGGCGGTACGATGGTCCAGTAGGACCTTAGCATGGCGCCTGAGATTTCCTCCGCGCCGAGCACGACCGAAGTTGCACCGCAGCTCTCGAGATGGATTTTCTCGGCTTCCGAGTGCCCGCGTGCCAGGATGACGAGATTGGGCGCGATCGCACGCGCCTGTTCGACAATCTGGCCCGCCTCGAAATTCTCGTGAATAGCAACGAGAAGGCAGCGCGCTTTCACCGGGTTGGCCGCGGCGAGACTCGTCACAGCATTGGCCGCAAGAGCCTCGATGCCCTGCTCCTTCAGCTCGTTCACGACCTCCTCGCTCTCGTCCATGACGAATAGAGGCAAGCCGGCGTCGCGCAGGGCGTTGCCGATGCGATGCCCAACGCGGCCATGGCCGATCAGGATGATGTGATCCTCGAGCTTCGTCGGCTCGATCTTGGCTGGCTCGGGTTCTCTCGGCTGGGCTGTGTCGTCGCGTCCCTCCAGGCGATCGAGCCACGGCTTGGCATGGTCGAGGCCGATGAAGATCAGGGGATTGAGCAGAATGGAGATGAGCGCGCCGGCCAGGATCAGGTCCCGCGCATCCGGAAGCAGCACCCCGAGCGCGACACCGAGACCAGCAAGAATGAACGAGAACTCGCCAATCTGAGCGAGGCTCGCCGAAATGGTCAGAGCCGTGCTCATGGGATGGCCGAACGCCCGCACGATGGCGAGTGCCGCGAGCGACTTGCCGACCACTATGATCGCCACCGTAGCCAGCACCGGCCAGAAGTCCCGCACGATGATCGAGGGATCGAACAGCATGCCGACCGAGACGAAGAACAGCACCGCGAAAGCGTCCCTGAGCGGGAGCGTTTCCTCGGTTGCCCGTTGGCTGAGCTCGGATTCGCTCAGAATCATGCCAGCGAAAAAGGCGCCGAGTGCGAACGAAACTCCGAAGAGCTGCGCCGATCCGAACGCGAACCCGAGGGCGATCGCGAGCACGCCGAGCCGGAACAACTCGCGCGAACCGGTATGTGCGATGTAGTGGAGCAGCCAGGGGATGAGCCGGCGGCCGACGACCATCATCATAGCAACGAACGCCAAGACCTTCGCGATCGTGAGCGCGACCGTGCCGATGATCTGGGTCGACCCGAAACCGAACGCTGCATTGCGTTGGTAGCTGCCATCGAGCAGCGGAACGACTGCCGGAATGAGCACCAGCGCGAAGACCATGGCGATGTCTTCGACGATCAGCCAGCCGACGGCGATGCGACCTCGCTCCGTGCTCACCAGCCGGCGTTCCTGCAAGGCACGTAGGAGCACCACAGTACTGGCGACAGACAGAGCGACGCCGAAAACGAGGCCCGCGCCAACCGACCATCCCATCAGATAGGCCAGTAACATGCCGAGGATGGTCGCGACCGCCATCTGGCCGAGCGCGCCGGGAATAGCGATTGCCCTTACCGCCCAGAGATCCTTCAGCGAGAAATGTAGTCCCACACCGAACATCAGCAAGATGACGCCGATCTCGGCCAGTTCATTGGCCAGTGCCTGATCGCCGACATATCCGGGCGTGTAAGGCCCCGCCAAAACGCCCGCGAGCAGATAGCCGATAAGCGGTGACAGACGTAGCCGCTGCGCCAACGCCCCGAGCAGAAAGGCCAATGTGAGGCCGACGACAATGATGGAAATCAGCGGGGTGGCATGCGGCATACGTGGCTGGTCGCTCCTGAATCGAGTTGTACACCTATCATCGTGATCGAGCGCCACATTGCAACCGCGCGATCGACACGGGAGAACTCTGTGCGCGCCCTGCGGATTCGCCTGGTGTTGTAGCGCTTGCTTAGGCGGATTATGCGGCGGGCGGTGCCGCCTTCGGCGACGCCAGACGTCCCTCGACGTCCAATGGCTGGCGTTCGGTTGCGGTCCAGTAGAAGCGAAGCATGGCCCCGGAGATCTCTTCCTCGCCGAGCACGACGCCGTTGGCGCCGCAGCTTTCGAGGTGTGCCTTCTCGGCCTGGGAATGTCCACGCGCAAAGATCAGCAGGTCTGGACTGATGGCGCGGGCCTGCTCGACGATCTGGCCGGCCTCGAAATTCTCAGGAACAGCCACGAGCAGGCAGCGCGCCTTCTCGAGATTGGCATACATGAGGCTCGTCACGCCGTTCGCGGCCAGAGCCTCGGTACCTTCTGCCTTCAGGGCGTTCACGACATCCTCGTTCTCGTCGATCACGAACAGCGTCACGCCCGCGAGCAGCAGCGCGCCGCCCACGCGGCGCCCGACGCGACCGAAGCCAACCAGGACGGCGTGATCTTCAAGCTTCGTCGGCTCGATCTCGACGACGGCTTCCTCAGGCGCGACGGCGGCAACGTCACCGGCCTCGCCCTTCTCCAGCCAAGGCCTCAGCCACTCCACGAACCGGAAGTAGCCGGGATTGGCGAGGATCGATATTAAGGCGCCGGCCAGAATAAGGTCTCGCGCCTGCGTGCTCAGGACACCCAGTGCGACACCGAGCCCGGCAAGGATGAAGGAGAATTCGCCGATCTGGGCGATGCTCGCCGAAATGGTGAGCGCCGTGCCGGTCGAATGGCCGAAAAGCCGAACGATTGCGAATGCGACCAGCGGACTCAATATCATGATGATGCCGAGCGTCGCGATAAGCGGCCAGAAATCTCGAACGACAATCATCGGATCGAATAGCATTCCCACCGAGACGAAGAACAACACGGCAAAGGCGTCGCGCAGCGGCAGCGTCTCCTCGGCGGCCCTCTGGCTGAGTTGCGATTCGCTGAGGATCATGCCCGCGAAGAAGGCCCCGAGAGCGAACGAGACGCCGAACAGCTTGGCCGCCCCGAATGCGAAGCCGAGCGCGATCGCGAGCACCCCAAGGCGGAACAACTCCCGCGAGCCGGTGTGAGCGATGTAGTGGAGTGTCCAGGGAATGACGCGGCGGCCGACGATCATCATCACCGCGATGAAGGCCGTCACCTTCGCCATCGTCAGGAGGATCGTGCCAATGATATCGGTCGGGGCAAATCCAAATGCCAGGCTGCGCTGTATGCTGCCGTCGAGCAGCGGCACAACAGCCGGGATGCCCACCAGCACGAAGACCATCGCCACATCCTCGACGACCAGCCAGCCGAGCGCGATGCGCCCGCGCTCGGTCACCAGGAGCCGGCGTTCCTGAAGGGCGCGCAGAAGCACGACCGTGCTCGCCACCGACACCGAGAGCCCGAAGACAAGGCCGGCACCGACAGACCAGCCGTGCAGGTAGGCGAGTCCCATGCCGATGATCGTCGCTACCCCCATCTGCCCGAGCGCGCCGGGAACGGCAATCGTGCGGACGGCCCAAAGATCCTTGAGGGAAAAATGCAATCCGACGCCGAACATCAGCAAGATGACGCCGATTTCGGCGAGCTCGTTCGCAATTGTCTGATCGACGACGAAGCCGGGCGTATGGGGCCCGACAAGGACGCCTGCCAACAGATAACCAACCAGCGGCGAGAAGCGCAGTCGCTGCGCCAGGGTCCCAAGTACAAAGGCCAGACACAGACCCACAACAATCGTCGAAATAAGCGGCGTATCGTGTGGCATTCCCGAGCGAGACCCTCTCCCTCTCACGGACACCGCAAATCCGTTCCGGGCCAGGCAAGAATGCGGGCGCCGCGCGATATCCTCATCCGACGATGCTTTGTATTCGCGTCAGTATATTTACACCCTCGGCGATCGGCCAAACGAATTCGCGCACGGCGCACCGCACGGACGAATCCGAACCGGGTGGAAACCTGAGGGCGCCTCGCGCGCTTCACGTTTCAGCTGGAATCGCTGCGCGCTCCAATTGAAACCATCGTACCTTAGCCGGGTGCGGGCAGCCGAAGTATCGCAAGTGCAAGGGCCTGAGCGCGGGGTACGATTGAGTCGACCTCGAGATACTCCTCCGGCGTGTGGGCATTGCCGCCGACCGGGCCGACGGCGCAGAGCGTCGGACAGCCGACAGCTGCGGTGAAGCCCGAATCCGCGCAGCCGCCCGTGAATTCGCCCTTTACGCTCGTGCCAAGATCCTGCGACGCCTCCGCATAGGTCTCCAGCAGTGTCCCGCTCTCAGCCGATTGCGTGAGCGGCAGGAACTCGCCGAGGATTTCGAGCGTCGCCGAAGTGCCCGGAATAGTCGCGCCGTCGATGATCTTCTGGATGGCCGAAAGGGCATATGTCCGGTCAACCGGCTTAACATAGCGCAAATCGATCCGCCCTTCGGCCGAGGGTGCCGTGGTGTTCACGCTCTGCCCGCCCGAGACAAGCCCGACATTGACAGTGAGGCCGCGCGGCAGATCCGTCAGCGCATGGAGGGCGACGATCTTGTGCGCGATCTCCCCGATCGCGGAAATACCCTTCTCGAAATTTCCGCCCGAATGGGCAGCCTTGCCCAAAACTTCGAAGCGCATGAAAACGCCGCCCTTGCGCCCGCTCACGACATTACCTGTCGGTCGGCCGGGCTCCGAGTTGAACACGGCGCGAGCCTCGCGTGCCACGCGTTCGATCACTGGCCGCGAGGATGGCGAGGCAATCTCCTCGTCCGACGTGATGAGGCCCGCGAGCGGTGCCGGGGCGCCGCCATGGCGCTTGAAGGCTTCGAGCACGAAGGCGTTCATCACGAGACCGGCCTTCATGTCGGCGACGCCGGGCCCGTAGGCGCGCGCACCCTCGATCTTGAAGCGGCGGCGGCCGGCTTCGCCCTTGGGGAAGACCGTGTCGCGGTGGCCCATGAGCACGATCGGCTTTTCGTTGGTCGGACTGTCGTCGAGGCGGATGTGAATGGCATTGCCGAAGGTTTCGTGCGGCTCGATCCGCGTCAGCAGCCCGCGCGCCTGGAAATGGCGCACGAAGCGCTCGCCCACGGCATCGACGCCGGCCTTGTCATAGCTGCCGCTGTCGATATTCACGACCTCCTCGAGCAGGCTCAGCATGTCCTGGCGGCTTTCGGCCAGCCACGCACAGATCTTCTTTTCGAGATCGGTCTTCCCCACCGCGACTGCGCTCATGCTGCCCCTCATCGTGCCATGCGTTGCACCAGCATAGAGAGGCATCGACGCGCGCCTGTCCAGAGGCCGAGATGCGCAACCGTCATGCGGCCATTAAGGCGGCGGCAACGCGACGCAGCTAGGCTCCCGCCCGCCATTCTGTGTGTGCGGAGCTGAATGTGATGACGGGCTTAAGTGTTGTACCGGAATGGACCGCGGCAACTGAGCCGGCTGCGGAAGCTGTGCAGCTGGTGGCTGTCCGGCGGACCTTCGGCGCCGCTGTCGCCGTCGAACGCATGGACCTTGCCGTCCGACCGGGCGAGTTCTACGCCCTGCTCGGCCCCAATGGCGCGGGCAAGACGACCACGCTGCGGATGATCGCGGGCCTGCTGCGTCCCGATGCCGGCACGATCCGCATTTTCGGCATCGACGCGCTCGCGGACCCAATCGCTGCCAAGCGCATCACGGCATGGCTCCCCGACGAGCCCATGCTCTACGAAAAGCTGTCGCCGCTCGAATATCTGGAACTCGTGGCAGGACTGTGGGGCGTGCCACCAGCCCTTGCCGAACGCCGCGCCGGCGAGCTCATCGACATCCTCGATCTCGGCCCTCATCGCCATCAGCGCTGTGAGGGTTTTTCGCGCGGCATGAAGCAGAAGGTCGCGCTCGCGGGCGCCCTCATCCACGATCCCAAGCTCATTATGCTCGATGAGCCGCTGACCGGCATCGACGCCGCCATTGCGCGACAGGTGAAGGATCTGCTTACGGCACGCGTGCGTGCCGGCGCCACGATCATCCTGACGACGCATATTCTGGAGGTTGCTGAGCGTCTGGCCGACCGCATCGGCATCGTCCATCGCGGACGCCTTGCCGCCGAGGGCACGCTCGCCGAGCTGAAGGCCGCCGCGGGCCGGGGCAGCTCGACGCTCGAAGATGTCTTCCTCACGCTCATGCAGTCCGATGCGGACGCAGAGCTGCTGGCGTCTTGAGCGCATCATGAAACCAGCGCCCGGCTCCTTCTTGTGGCTTGTCGCGCACGACATGCGCCTCAACTGGCGCCGTTTTGCCGACATGTTCGGCGGCGCGAGCACGCGCAATATTGGTGCCCTGCTCGCGTGCGGCATCCTCGTGCTGCATCTCGTCACTTGGCCGGCGGTTGTGCTCATCATGCCGCATGTGCATGGCCCGGATGCGAACATCACGCCGCTCGCCATCGCCACACTGTGCATCTTCACCTGGATGATCGCGCAGGGCCTCTTCTCGACGACGCGCACACTCTTCGATCGCGGTGATCTCGATCTTCTGCTCGGTGCGCCACTCCCCGCGACGCGCATCCTCGCCGCAAAGGCGATCGCCATTACTGCGAGTACGCTCGGCTCGATCGGTCTTCTGGTGCTGCCGCTTGCCAACATGGGCGCGCTCCTCGGCACCACCGTTTGGCTCGCGGCCTATCCGACACTGATCGCGCTGGCGCTCATGGCGACGGCGCTCGGCCTCGGCTTATCGATCGGCCTGTTCTTCATCGTCGGGCCGCGGCGCGCGCGCACGTTCACGCAGATGACCGGAGCGCTCATTGCCGGTGGCTTCGTTCTTGGGGCACAGGTCATCGCGGTGCTGCCCGAAGCCTTACGCGAGAAGCTCACGCAGGCGTTCGAGAGCACTGCCACCGGCACGGGTCTTCGTGACGTCGCACTTCTCCCTGTGCACGCCATGCAAGGGCAGCCACGCGCGCTTACGATAATGGTTGTTCTGGCGGGCCTGCTGTTCGCGCTCGCCGTGAATGTCCTTGGGAACCGCTTTGCCGCCGCGACGCTCGCCGCTACGGGCGCACCATCAGGGCGCGGGCGGACGGGCGGCGCCAATCGCGGCCATCGGTTCCGCGCCGGACTCGGCCGCAATCTCCGCCACAAGGAATGGCGGCTTCTCGCGCGCGACCCGAGCCTCTTCGCGCAGCTCGGCCTCCAGATCATCTACACGATCCCGATCGCCGTCGTGCTGCTGCGGAGCGAGGCACTGCCGACTGCACTCGCCCTCGCGCCGACCATCGTCGTCATCGCAGCACAAGTCTCAGCCTCGCTCTCGTGGATCATGGTCTCCGGCGAGGACGCGCCCGAGCTCATGGCGACGGCACCTGTCACCGCCGCCGATGTCGACCGCATCAAGCTCGGCGCCGTCGGCCTGCCTGTGCTGGTGATCATCGCCCTGCCGCTCGCGGGCCTCGCGCTCGTCTCGTGGCGCGTTGCTCTCCTGACGGCGCTCTTCACTGTGGCCGGCGCGACTTCGACTGCCCTTCTGAACTTCTGGCATCCCATGCCGGGCAACCGCCGCGGAATGCTGCGCCGGCACTCTCAGTCCAAGCTGATCGCGCTCGTCGAGCACGCGCTCGCGATCTCGTGGGCCATCGCGATCGTGCTGGCACTCGCCGGCAGTCTCATCGCGCTGCTGCCGGTTGGAATTGTCGTCACCATCCTCGCACTGGTGCGGCGCCGTCACCGCAGCCGAAGCGTGTCTCCGTCCACGGAGCGGATCGCAGGCGCTCCGCTCGCCAACGCGCCTCTGCGTCCCTGATCGCCACTTCTGCTCTGCGCTGTCCGCAGCCCTGCCTGCACGTACGCCGGTTGGCAACACCCCGCGCATCGGCGAAAGTTGTCCAGACAAAATGACAACGCACTCGCATGGAGAAAGCGCCTATGGAGTTTGGCATCCTGTTCACCTCGCATCCTCACAAGGACCGCGAGCCCTACCCACATCAGGACGTCCATGCGCGCGTCACCGATGAGATCATCACCGCCGACCGCCTCGGTTTTGACTACGCGTGGCTCGCCGAGCATCACTTCTCGACCGAGTACGGCATCATGCCGGACGTCTGGGTCTATGCTGCTTATCTGGCCGCGCGCACGAAGCGCATCCGGCTCGGCATGGCTGTCGTCACCCTGCCGCTCGCCAATCCGGTGCGCGTGGTCGAGAACGCCAACTTCGTCGATATTCTGAGCGGTGGACGCGTCGCGCTCGGGCTCGGGTCCGGCTACCGCAAGTACGAATTCGACGGCTTCGGGCTCGACTTCGACGCGCGCCGCGATATGCAGGACGAAGCCCTGCAGATCATTCAGGACCTCTTGCGCACCCGCAAGACGAACCGTAGGGGCAAGTACTTCACGGCGATCGTCGACGGCGAGTACGAGTTGCTGCCGCAGCCCGTACAGAAGCCCTATCCCCCGCTCTTCCTGGCCGGGGGCACCGATCGCTCCATCGGCGCGGCGGGCAAACACGGCTTCGGCCTCATGCTCTCGACGCTGACGCCGTTCGATACGCTCGCGCAACAGACCGCGCACTATCGCGCCAACCTCGCCGAAGCGAGCACGGAAGCCCGCGCCAACCCTGCGTTCGGCCAGATCGATATCGCAAGATGGGTCTATGTGGCGGAGAGCGACGCGCAGGCCAAGAAGGACAGCGAGGCGGGCCTGCTGCGGCACCTCAATCACTTCATGGGTGGCCATCAATCCGGCTATCTCGGCCAGGCTGCCCAAGGAAAAGATTCGATCACGAGCGCGATGGAATATGACTCGCTTGCGCGCTCGACGATCATCCACGGCTCGCCGGCAACCGTTATCGCTCGCATCGAGGAGCTCAAAGCCAAGACGGGTGCGTCTTCGCTCATGCTGCACTATCCGCCGTGGTATGGTGTCGAGAAGTCCAAGGCATCGCTGGAGCTGTTTGCGCGAGAGGTCATTCCTCGCCTGCGCTCGAGCACGAAAGCGGCGGAATAGCGGGAGGCGACCGTGGCGGATATCGGCTTCATCGGGCTCGGCATCATGGGCTCGCGCATGGCCACGCGGCTCCTCGCAGCTGGACATGCGCTGGTCGTGTACGACGTGAGCGAGGCGGCGATCGCCTCGCTCGTCGAGAAGGGCGCGAAAGCAGCGCGTTCGGCGGCGGAGGTCGCGAGCCAGAGCGACGTGGTGGTACTAAGTCTGCCGAAGCCGGATGTCGTCGAAGCCGTGCTCACGGGCGCGGGCGGTGTCATCGAAGGCACGCGCGCGAAGATCGCCATCGATACGTCGACGACCGGCTCGCAGGTCATCACGCGCGCGGCGCCCAAGCTCGCGGCCAAAGGCATGACACTCATCGATGCGCCAGTGAGCGGCGGCGTTGCCGGCGCGGCCAACGGCACGCTCACCGTGATGGTCGGAGGTGATCCGGCGGCTTTCGAGCAAGTGCGCCCCATCCTCGAAGTCATCGGTAAGAACGTCTTGCACATGGGCGACAAGCCGGGCCTCGGTCAGTCGATGAAGCTCGTCAACAATATGCTGACCGCGGCGGGCACACTCGCGGCCATGGAGGTGCTCGTCGCCGGCGCCAAGGCAGGGCTCGACCCGGAAAAGATGCTCGACGCGATCAATTCCTCCTCCGGCCGCTGCTTCGGCACGGAGGTGAAGATCCCCGAGTGCATTCTACCCGGCACGTTCCCCATGCGCTTCTCGACAGATCTCCTGCACAAGGACGTGAATCTGGGCATCGAGGAAGCCGAGGCTATGGGCGCGCGTATGTGGCTCGTGAAGTGCGCACGCGACGTGCTCGCCTATTCAAAGGAACAGGGCGATGGCGCGCTCGACTACGCGCACATCATCAAATACTTCGAGGCGTGGGTGGGCGGCGACGTGAAAGTGCGGGCAAAAGGCGTTGACTAAGGGCCTCACACGGCAAGGAGATCGGTGAGAGTCAGCGCGATGACCTCTGTCGCCTTGTAGAGATCGGAAAGCGGCAAGCGCTCGTCGGCACGATGGGCATTCGCCTCCTCGATCGTGTGCGGGCCGGCACCATAGAGCACGATCGGCACGCCATGCGCCGTATAGTGGCGCGCGTCGGTGTAGAGCGGCACACCACTCGCACTGATCGGCTCACCCATGACGGTACTCGCGCGCCGGCAGAGGATCTCGACCATGTGATCGCCTGCCGGCAGGCGCTGAAGAGGTGCGGCAAACAGAATGCGGCGGACGTCCACGCGCGCTTCCGGCACGGCTGTTGCGCCCTTGGCAATGACCTCGCGCAGCTCAGCCTCGACGGCCTCGACGTTCTCCTCGGGCACCATGCGACGGTCGAGGCGGAAGCCGACGCGGTCCGGCACGACGTTCGTATTGATGCCGCCACTGATGAGGCCGATGGTGAGTTGCGGCGCGCCGATGCCCGGCGTCTTGGACGTGCGCGTCGCGAGGACGGGGCGCCACGCATAGAGCGCAGAGAGAACCCCGGTCGCGGCCTGCAGCGCGTCGATACCCGTCCAGGGTTTAGCGGCGTGCGCAGAGCGACCTGTCACTTCGACTTCGAGATGCAGGCAGCCATTGTGCTCGGTCACGACGGCGTATGAAAAGCCCGCGCCGATGGCGAGATCGGGCTTGCTCAAGCCTTCGGCCAGCAGATAGCCGGGGCCAATCTCGCCGCCCGTCTCCTCGTCATAGGTAAGATGCAGCTCGATTGTGCCCCCGAGGCGGGCGCCACTCGCTTCGAGCGCGCGCAGCGCCCACACGTACGTCGCAAAATCCGATTTGGACACGGCGGCACCGCGTCCGTACATCCAGCCGCCGCTGATCTCGGCATCGTAGGGATCAAACGTCCAGCCCTTGCCGGGCGGCACCACGTCGCCATGCGTATTTAGAGCAATCGTCGGACCGGGCCCGAACGTGCGGCGCACGATCAGGTTCGTGCAGGAGATCATACCCGCTGCCTTGACGATATCCGCCGGCACGGGATGGCGCTCGACCTCCCAGCCGAAAGCCTCGATCAGTTTGGCTGCTCTCTCGGCTGCGGGGCCGCAGTCGCCCGGTGGATTGTCGGTCGGCATTTTCACGATCTCGGCGAGAAAGCGAACCTGCGCCTGTCGCTCGCTTTCGAGGAAGGACCGAATTTTCTGCTCGATGGGACTGCTCATGATCGCATCCGTTCTCAGGACTGGTAGCCGCGCAGGAAATGCAGGAGGACGCGCATGGCGGCATCAGCATCCTTGAGCGAGATGGCTTCCGCGGGGTGATGGCTGATGCCGCCGGCACAGCGCACGAACAGCATGGCAACCGGGCACAGTGCGGCCATTGCCATCGCATCGTGACCGGCGCCCGAGGGAAGATGCACGGGTTCGTAGCCGGCGGCACGCGCAGCACCATCGAGACTGGCGATCAACCGCTTATCGCAGGCCGTAGCGGGCGCGGAATGAGACTGGGTGATGCGCACGGCAAGACCGCGGCGAGCGGCAATGCCCTCGATAGCCTCTTCGATCCGCTCGACGGCTGCGTCACGCGCGGCATCATCGGGGGCGCGCGCATCGATCGAGAAGCGGGTCTCGCCGGGGACGACATTCGCGGCTCCGGGCCGCGCCTCGATCACGCCCACTGTCGCCACGACGTCTCGGGATTGCGTCGCACAGCGCTCGACGGCCAGGATCATCTCGGAGGCCGCTGCGAGGCTGTCGCGCCGCATGGTCATGGGTGAGGTGCCGGCATGGCCGGCCGTGCCCTGCACGACGACGCTGAGGCGTCGCGCGCCATTGATGGCGGTCACGACGCCGATCGGCTGGCTCATGCGTTCGAGGACAGGCCCCTGCTCGATATGGACTTCTACGAAAGCCAGTGCGGCCGCGCGCGGGACCGCGGCTTCGGCGAGCAGATCTGGATCGGCACCAAACGCGCGCAGCGCCTCACGTACGGAAATGCCTTCGGCATCGCGCTCGTCGAGTGTCCCGGCATCGAGTGTGCCGGCCAGCGCGCGCGATCCGCGCAGGGTCGAGGCAAAGCGCACGCCTTCCTCGTCGCCGAAGGCGATGACCTCGATCGCGAACGGTAGACGTTCCCCGGTTTGCGAGAGGGCTTCGACGCCGGTCAGCGCAGCCAATACGCCGAGCGTTCCGTCGTACTTGCCCGCCTGACGCACCGTGTCGATATGCGAGCCGACGAGGAGAGCCGGCAGGCCGGGCGTTGTTCCCTCATAGCGGCCGATGAGCGTCCCGACGGCATCGAGGCGCACATCGAGCCCGGCTTCGCGCATCCAACCGGCAAGCGTGTCGGCAGCGCGCTTGTGCGAGGGCGAGAGGTAGAGGCGCGTCAGGCTTTCGGGATCGTCCGAGAAGCGCGAGAGCGCCTCCAGGCGATCCATCAACCGCCGGCCGAGTCCCAGATCATCCATCACCGTGCCCCATCGGGCGGGTGGACGGCCTGCCAGTGGCGCGCAATATCGATCCGGCGGGCAATCCAAACGCGGTCATGTGCAGCGATATAATCCAGGAACCGCTCGAGCGCCGCGGTGCGGCCAGGACGCCCCGCGAGGCGGCAGTGCAAGCCGACCGACATCATGCGCGGCGCCGTTTCGCCTTCGCGATAGAGAACGTCGAACGTATCTTTGAGATAGGTGAAGAACTGATCGCCTGAGTTGAAACCCTGCGCGGTCGCAAAGCGCATATCGTTGGCGTCGAGACTGTAAGGCACGATCAGGAAAGGGCCGCGCGGGCCGGAAATCCAGTACGGGAGATCATCCGCATAGCTATCGGCGGAGTAGAGGAAGCCTCCCTCCTCCATGGTCAGCGCGAGCGTGTGCGCGGAGCAGCGGCCCTGGTAAAAACCGAGCGGTCGCTCGCCGGCGATCTCGGTGTGAATGCGCACGGCCTCGCGAATGTGCGCGCGTTCGTCGGCTTCGGAGAAATCCTTGTACTCGATCCACTTCAAGCCGTGGCTCGCGATCTCCCAGTCGGCTTCGCGCATGGCTGCGACCTGCTCGGACCCTCGCATCATCGCGTGCGCGACGGCAAAGGCCGTCACCGGCACGCGCCGCGAAGTGAAGGTGCGCCACAGCCTCCAGAAGCCGGCCCGCGCACCGTACTCGTACATGGACTCCATGTTCATGTGCCGCTGGCCGGGCCAGGGAACGGCGCCGACGACTTCAGAGAGAAATGCCTCCGACGCCGCATCCCCGTGCAGGATGCAGTTCTCGCCGCCCTCTTCGTAGTTGATGACAAACTGCACCGCGACACGCGCATCACCCGGCCAGCACGCGTTCGGCGGCTCGCGCCCGTAACCCCTGAGATCGCGCGGATAGTCGGGTGTCGCGCTCATGGCTGCTCCGGCGCCCTTCCTCGGCTCGCGCCATTGCGCGCACGGCGAGCCGGTGCCTTGGTCCGCCGCTCGGGTGCGGAAGGCCGCAAGGCATCGGCAAGATCGAACTCGTCGCGCCGGCCGTCGATCTCGGCAAGATCGCGCTCGACGTGATCAATATGCTCGCGCAGCAGCTTCTGGACGAGCGGTCCCTTGCGCGCGCGCATGGCCGCAATCAGCTCGCGATGCTCATCCGATGAGCAGGACGCAGCCTGCGTGGATTGCAGGAGCAGCGTGATGAGCGACGAGCGCGTCACGAGATCGGCGAGGATGTCGGTCAGCACCTTATTGCCGACCATCTCGGCAATGCGCACGTGGAATGTGCCGAGCAGGCGATTGCGGAGCGGCACATCGTTCATGCGGATAGCCCGGCGCTCGGCCTCGACATGACGATCGAGGACAGCGAGATCGGCCTCGCTCGCTGTTCGGGTGAACTGTGCGAATATCTCGCACTCGATGACGCGCCGCGCTTCGAAGACCTGTCGCGCCTCCTCGGGCGTCGGCTCCGCGAGAAAGGCGCCGCGCTGCGGCTTCAGCACGACGAGCTGGCTGCGCGCGAGGCGGTTAAGTGCTTGACGTACCTTGGTCCGCGAAACCCCGAAGACGGCGCAGAGCTTTTCCTCGCCGAGCTTGGCGCCGAGCGGCAGGCGCTGCTCGAGCATGGCCGTCGTGATACGCTCGACAATTGTCTCCGTGCTTACGCGAGCGTTCTCCTCGGTGGTTTTGCGCGGCTTGCTCATGCCGACCTGTATACAAGAACTTAGGCACACTCGGAAGCTCTTGCAGCGCCGTGGCTGCTTATTGTGCAGTGCGTGCCTATTCCCTGTGCTTGGAGAAGCTATACATCCTGTATACAATCGTTGGCATCCAGGCGATAGTGAGTGCTCGCAGCGAGTGCGCAACAGAACAAGGGAGAGGCAGAGCATCCATGGTGCCCCGATCAGGACCATGCCACCGATGCCGCCACACATCCCCCCTGCCGAACGAACGCGGCCGCAGCCGCGCAATCTATAGAAACCGCAGAGCGTGTTGATGGAGGCGCTAGTGAATAAATCCAAATTCCAGTTGCGTTGGTTGCGTGCGGGCCTCGTGGCCGGCACAGCACTACTGTTGGCGATGCCGGCCATGCCGGCCATGGCGCAGAAAACCCTGCGCATTGCCATGACCGCGGCTGACATCCCCAAGACGAATGGTCAGCCAGACCAGGGCTTCGAGGGCAATCGCTTCACCGGCATCCCGCTGTTCGACGCGCTCACGCATTGGGATCTCTCCTCCGAGGAAAAGGCGAGCGTCCTCATTCCGGGCCTCGCCACGGAGTGGGCCGTCAGCGATGCTGACAAAACGAAGTGGATTTTCAAACTCCGCCAGGGCGTGAAGTTCCATGACGGCAGCGACCTCAAGGCCGCCGCGATCGTCTGGAACGTGCAGAAAGTCCTCGACAAGTCGGCGCCACACTTCGCGCCCGACCAGATCGGCGTCACCGTCAGCCGCATGCCGAACCTCGTCTCGGCGAAGGCCATCGACGACTACACCGTCGAACTCACGACCAAGGAGCCGGACAGCTTCATCCCGATCAACCTGACAAACCTCTTCATCGCTTCGCCCGCACACTGGCAGAAGAAGTACGATGCGCTGGCAAGCGTCTCGGATCCAGCCGAGCGCGCCAAGCAGGCCTGGGCAGCATTTGCTACAGATGCTTCGGGCTCGGGTCCGTTCAAGATGGTGGGCTTCTCGCCCCGCGAGCGCGTCGAGTACGCCGCCAACAAGGATTACTGGGATCCGAAGCGCGTGCCGAAAGTCGACCGTGTCGTCCTCTCGCCCATGCCGGAAGCCAACGCTCGCACTGCCGCCCTGCTCTCTGGTCAGGTTGACTGGATCGAGAACCCCGCGCCTGACGCGGTCAGCACGATCAAGTCGAAAGGCTTCGTCATCAAGGCGAACGCTCAGCCGCACGTCTGGCCCTGGCAGTTCTCGTTTGCCGAGGGCTCGCCCTGGCTCGACAAGCGCGTGCGCCACGCGGCCAACCTCTGTGTGAACCGGGCGGAGCTCAAGGAAGCGCTCAACGGCCTCATGGAAATACCGAAGGGCACAGTGCCGCCAGGCCATCCCTGGTGGGGCAATCCGAAGTTCGAGATCAAGTACGACCTTGCCGCGGCCAAAAAGCTGATGACTGAAGCTGGCTATGGTCCGAACAAGCCGCTCAAGGTCAAGACGATCACCTCGGCGTCGGGCTCGGGTCAGATGCAGCCGGTGCCGATGAACGAATTCCTCCAGCAGGCGCTGAAGGAGTGCTTCTTCGAAGTCGAGCTGGACGTGATCGAGTGGAATGCGCTCTTCACGAACTGGCGCCAGGGTGCCAAGGACCCGGGTTCGCGCGGCGCCCACGCGACGAACGTGACCTTCGCCGCAATGGATCCGTTCTTCGCCATGGTCCGCTTCACCTCGTCGAAAACGGTGCCGCCGGTTTCGAACAACTGGGGCTACTTCACGAGCCCCGAGTTCGACGACCTCATCGCCAAGGCGCGCACCTCGTTCGCCGACAAGGATCGTGACGCGGCGCTCGCGAACCTGCACGCCCGTATCGTCGAGGAAGCGCCCTTCCTTTGGGTGGCCCACGACGTCGGCCCGCGCGCGATCAGCCCGAAGCTGAAAGGCGTCGTGCAGCCGAAGAGCTGGTTTATCGATCTCGCGACGGTCAGCATCGAGTAGGTCCACGCTTGCGCTGACCACATGTGGAGTTAACTTCCTGATCGTGGAGCGGGCTGAATACGAAAGCCCGCTCCATCGGGGGACCAGATGCTCACCTACATTGCCAAGCGGGTGATCTATACCCTGCCGATCATGCTGGGTGTCGCGATCGTCTGCTTCCTGCTCGTCCATCTCGCACCCGGCGATCCGCTGGTCTCGGTGCTGCCACCGGACGCATCGGAACAGCTTCGCCAGCAGATGTTGGCGCTCTATGGCTTCGACCGGCCCTATGCCGAGCAGTTCATCAAATGGCTCGGCCGCGCGATCGGCGGCGACCTCGGCACCTCGATCCGCACGAACCGTCCCGTCGTCGCCGAAGTCGGCAAGGCCGTTTCCAATACACTGATGCTGGCGGCGCTCGCGACCGTCATCGGTTTCGTTCTCGGCGGACTCTTCGGGTTCGTTGCCGGCAGCTTCCGCGATACCTGGATCGACAAGGTCGCGTCCGCAATTTCGGTCGCCGGCGTTTCCGTGCCGCACTACTGGCTCGGCATGGTCCTGGTCATCATCTTCTCGGCCCAGCTCGGGTGGCTGCCGCCGACCGGCGCCGGCCCTGGCGGTTCCGACAACTGGCACTGGGACTGGGCGCACATCCGCCACATGATCCTGCCTGCAGTCACGATGTCGGTGATCCCCATGGGCATCATCGCGCGCACGGTGCGCGCGCTCGTCGCCGAAATCCTCTCGCAGGAATTCATTGCCGGCCTCAAGGCCAAGGGCACATCATCTTTCGGTATCTTCCGCCACATCGTGAAGAACGCGGCGCCGACGGCGCTCGCCGTCATGGGCATCCAGCTCGGCTACCTGCTCGGCGGCTCGATCCTGATCGAGACGGTGTTCTCGTGGCCCGGTACGGGCTTGCTCCTCAGTGACGCGATCTTCCAGCGCGACCTGCCGCTGCTGCAGGGCACGATCCTGGTGCTCGCCTCCTTCTTCGTGGTCCTGAACCTCTGCGTCGACGTGGTGCAGACCGCGATCGACCCGCGTATTGCCCGGAGCTGACGTCATGGTGCAAGCCGTCGCCACGCTTCCGATCGATGACGTTGCCATCGAGCGCTCGCCCGGCTACTGGGTGACCGTGTGGCGGCGCTTCCGCCGAGATCCCGTGGCCATGGTCGCGCTCGGCGTCATCCTCCTGCTGATCCTGATTGCAATCCTCGCCCCCTATATCACCCCGCACGATCCCTATCGCGGTGCCACCTTGCGCCGCCTGCGCCCACCGGGGACGCCTGGCCATTGGCTCGGCACTGACGAGCTCGGCCGCGATATGCTCTCGCGCCTCATCTACGGTGCGCGTCTCTCGCTCTTCATGGGCGTGACGCCGGTGTTCTTGGCGCTCTTCATCGGATCGGCCATCGGCATCACCGCAGGCTACGTCGGCGGGTGGGTGAACACCATACTCATGCGCACGATCGACATCATCTTCGCCTTTCCCTCCGTGCTGCTGGCCATTGCGCTCTCGGGCGCGATGGGCGCAGGCATCGTCAACGGCCTCATCTCGCTTACCGTCGTGTTCATCCCGCCGATCGCGCGCATTGCAGAAAGCGTGACGACCAGTGTTCGAGGTCTCGACTACGTCGAAGCTGCACGCGCGAGTGGTGCGGGCGCACTCTCGATCGTGCGCAAGCACGTGCTCGGAAATGTGCTGGGGCCCATCTTCGTCTATGGCATGAGCCTCATAGCGGTCTCGATGATCCTGGCTTCGGGTCTGTCCTTCCTCGGTCTCGGCGTGCGCCCGCCGGAGCCCGAGTGGGGCCTCATGCTGAACACGCTGCGCACGGCCCTTTATACGCAGCCGATGCTCTGCGCTCTTCCTGGCATCATGATCTTCATCACCTCGATCTCCTTCAACCTGCTGACGGACGGCCTCAGGTCGGCCATGGACATCAAGGCGTAGAGATGGAACTCGACACGGCAACAAAACCTGCGCCCGCACCGCCCCCGACGGCGCAGGAAGCTCCGGCCCATCCGCTCCTCGAAGCCGTCGAGCTCGTAAAGCACTTCCCGATCAAGTCAGGCCTCTTCGGGCGCGCGAACGCGGTCGTTCGCGCGGTCGACGGGATCGACTTCTCGCTTTACGCCGGCGAGACGCTCGGCATTGTCGGCGAGTCCGGCTGCGGCAAGTCAACGACCGCCCGTGTGCTCATGAACCTGATCAAGCCGGACAGCGGCAATGTGCTGCTCAACGGCCGCGCGCCGGGAACACCAGAGCTCTCACTCAAGGACTTCCGTGCCCAGGTGCAAATGGTCTTCCAGGACAGCTATGCCTCGCTCAATCCGCGCCTGACGGTCGAGGACTCGATCGCCTATGGCCCGACGGTGCACGGCCTCTCCTCGACGGACGCCGTCCGCCGCGCGCGCCGCCTGCTCGATCGCGTCGGCCTCGACCCGCGCCGCTTTGCTGGGCGCTATCCGCACGAGCTTTCCGGTGGGCAACGCCAGCGCGTGAACATCGCGCGCGCGCTCGCGCTCGAACCCAAGGTGATCATCCTCGACGAAGCCGTATCTGCGCTCGACAAGTCCGTCGAGGCGCAGGTGCTGAACCTGCTGCTCGATCTCAAGGACGAGATCGGTCTCACGTACATCTTCATCAGCCACGACCTCGAAGTGGTCCGCTTCATCGCCAACCGCGTGATGGTCATGTACCTTGGTCGCGTCGCGGAGATCGGCCCGACGGACGCCCTCTACACCGGCGGCCGCCACCCGTACACGAACGCGCTCCTCGGCTCGATGCTCTCCATGAACCCCGACGAGCGCACCATGGAAGCCCCGCTCGCCGGCGATCCGCCGAACCCCATCGATCCACCGCCCGGCTGCCGCTTCCATACACGCTGCGCCATGGCCGAGTCCGTCTGCTCGGCGAAGATGCCGACGCTCACCGTCACCGGCGCCGGCCACTTCGCGGCCTGCCACATGGTCGATCCCACATCCGGCCACAGCAAGGCCGCCGCATGATGCACGCGGAGGAAGCTCAATGACCACGACGAGCGACCCAGTCCTCGACATTCGCGGCCTTACCGTCACTTTCGGCGGCGGGCCAAAGGCGGTGCGAGCACTGGACGGCGTCGATCTGACGCTCGGGCGCGGCGAAGTAATCGCGCTTCTCGGCGAGTCCGGATCGGGCAAGAGCGTGACGCTGCGCTCGATCCTGCGCCTACATCCGCCAAAGCGCTCGCGCATCGAGGGCAGCATCAAGGTCGAGGGCGTGGACGTGACCACGCTCGAAGGCCGCGCCCTCGAAGCCTTCCGCGGCAAGACGGTGTCGATGGTCTTCCAGGAGCCCATGTTGGCAATGGACCCGGTATACACCGTCGGCCAGCAGATCATGGAAGCCGTCCGCAATCACGAGAGCATCTCGGCCGCCGATGCCCGCGCGCGCGCACTCGAGATGTTGACCCTCGTGCGTATTCCGAGCCCCGAGCGGCGCCTGCAGGCCTATCCGCACGAGATGTCGGGCGGCATGCGCCAGCGCGCGATGATCGCACTCGCGCTATCCAGCAAGCCGCGCATTCTTCTGGCCGACGAGCCGACGACGGCCCTCGACGCCACCGTGCAGGTGCAGGTCTTGCTTCTGCTGCGCGAGCTGCAACGCGAGCTCGGGCTGTCGATGATCTTCGTCACGCACGACATCTCGGTCGCGGTCGAGGTCGCTGATCGTATTGCCGTCATGTACGCCGGGCGCATCGTCGAGACGGGCACGGTACGCGATGTCATCCGCAGGCCGCGTCATCCTTACACCATCGGTTTGCTATCGACGCGCGCCCATGGTGGTCGTCTCGAGGGACACCGACTGCCGGCCATTCCGGGCAGCCCGCCGGACCTCGCAAACCTGCCGCCGGGATGTGCCTTCGCGCCGCGCTGCGCCATCGCTGCAGAAGCCTGCCGCGCGAGCGTGCCCGAGGCCGTCGATGTCGGCGGCGGTCATCGTGTGCGCTGCTTCAGGACGGCCGACACCGCAAACAGGATTGCAGCGCTGGCCCCGGCTGTTACAAGCTAGTGTGATGCGCATCCACGTCATCAATCCGAACACGACCGCCGCAATGACGGCAACGATCGCGCGCGCGGCGGAACAGGCTGCTGCCGCGGGCACGACCATCAACGCGGTCACCTCGTCGACCGGCCCTGTATCCATCGAAGGCTACTTCGACGAGGCGCTGTCTCTGCCTGGGTTGCTGATGGAAGTGCGCAGGGGCGAAGTCGCGGGCGCCGACGCGCACGTCATTGCCTGCTTCGACGATACCGGCCTCGATGCGGCCCGCCAGATTGCGACAGGCCCGGTCATCGGCATCGGCGAGGCGGCCTATCATGCGGCCGCACTGCTCGCGAACCGGTTCACCGTGGTGACGACGCTCGCGCGATCCATTCCCGCGCTCGAGCACAATCTCATGAAGTACGGCTTCGAGCGTCGCGCAAAGGTTCGCGCCGCCGAGGTGCCCGTGCTTGCGCTCGAGGATGAGAAATCAGATGCGCGAGTCCGCATAGACGCCGAGATCGCGCGCGCGCTCGCGGAGGATCGTGCCGAGGCCGTTGTGCTCGGCTGTGCGGGCATGGCGAAGCTCGCCCGTGATCTGTCGGTGCAGCATCGTTGTCCCGTCATCGACGGTGTTGGCGCCGCCGTGAAACTCGCGGAGATGCTCGTCGCACTCGGACACACGACATCGAAGCGCGGCGGCTATGAGACCGGCGCGCCCAAAGCCATCACCGGCCCGCTCGCCGGTCTGCTTAAAGAGGGCTGAGCACGAACAAAATGGCCGATCGATGAATCAATCGGCCGTAGTTAGAGACGACGATCAGCACCACTAGTTCAGTGTGTCGGCCTTATCTGGCGCTTGGCCCGTCTGGATGGCATCGATCACCATCTTGATCTCTTTGAGCAGGACCGCGTCGTTAGAGCTATCACCACTATCCTCGTTCTGCGGCATGCCCTCGTCCGTCGACTCCAGACGCCGCGTGACGTCCACCTCCCAGCGCTTCAACGTCGCGATCTTCTGACCGCGCGTGAGGCCGACTTCCTTTCCGATGTCTGCAGGCCGATCGAAGACCGCCTCGGGATCCTGGCGCGCCCTCTCCGGCTCAATGCGCATGATCTCTGACATTCCTTGTGCTCCGTTGTTCTCGGGGCCATAGCAGCGGGCCCGCCTTTACCCGCCCACGCGCCGCTTCCCGTGGGTACGGCAGTATTGAACGCACGGAGAGGAACGCTGGGGGATAACTTCGGGTTCCAGTAGCCCCGTCAAGAAGCGGTGGTGCCTGGTGCGTCAAGGATCTGCCCCCGGCGCGGATTGAAATAAAACTGCTCGCCCTCGCCGGCCACGCCAAGCTTGGCCTCTATGCGACAGACCACTCCCTTTGGATCGAACTCGAGACGGGCCTGAAGATGAGGCAGCTTGCCCGATCGCTCTAGCAGCAGAGTGCCGAAGCCACGGGCCGCGGGCGGCGTCACCGGCGGTCCGCCGCGCTCGGTCCACAGCAGGATGATGCGCGGCGTGTCCTGCATCTCGGTCGTCCACGAGATCGTGACGCGCCCCTCGGGCCGCGACAGCGAGCCGTGCTTGACCGCATTGGTCGCAAGCTCATGCAGCATGAGCGTGAGCTGGAGTGCCGTCTGAGGAGGCACGAAGACGTCATCGCCGATGATCTCGACGTTGCTGGTTTCGCCGGCGCTCACCTCGATCTGCGAGGTTGCGATCTCGCGTAGCGAGGCACCCGACCAATGTGCCTCTGTGAGCATGTGATGGGCACTGGACATGGACTGGATGCGGCCGTTGAGGCCGGCGACGAACTGATCGATGGTTGTAGACGTGCGCGCAGTCTGCGCCACGATGGCCTGAACGATCGCGAGCGTGTTCTTCACGCGATGATTGAGTTCGCCGACGAGAAGATTGCGGACATCATCCGACTTGCGGCGCTCGGTGATGTCGCGGTTCGTTTCGACGACGAGGCTACGCCCGCCGGTGCGGATCAGCTCGAGGCGGCTGTCGACCCAGATCTCGGCGCCATCCTTCGAGGCCTGAGGCAGCTCGCCGCTCCACTTGCCCTCGGCCTCGAGATGCTCGAGCATCGCTTCGAGTGGCATCGGATAGCGCGTCTTGAGCAGCTCCGCCGGTATGGCACCAAGCGCCTCGCTCTTGCCGTAGCCGTAGAGCTCCTCGCATCCGCGGTTGAAGAGGATGATCCCCTCGCCGAGCTCCCATACGAGCATGGCTTCGTGCGAAAGCTCGATGACGCGTTGATGCTTCACCAAGCGCTCGTTGAGCCGCCGCTGATCCGTGATGTCGGTATCGGTGCCGCACCAGAGCACGACGCGACCCTGGTCATCGCGCAAGGGCATGGCACGCGAAAGAAACCAGCGAAACGTGCCGTCGGCGCCACGCATGGGGAACGTATCCTCCCATGTCTCGCCGCTCTCGAAGGCACGCTTCAACTGGCGCACAACCCGCTCGGAGAAGTCGGTGTGGATAACCTCGTACCAGCCCTCGCCGGCGGCCTCGGCCGGATCCAGACCCGTGTAGTCGAACCAGCGCTGGTTGTGCCAGAACACGTAGCCCGAGGGGTAGGCCATCCAGGCGAACTGCGCCATGTTGTCGGCGAGCGCGCGGAAGCGCTGCTCGCTGGCCTTCAACGAGGTTTCGGCCACCTTTTGCGAGGTGACATCCCGCGAGACGCAGAGGAGTTGCTCGATCCGATCGCCGTCGCCGCGAACGGGATTGACGGTCACATCCCACCACTTCGAGGTACCCTTCGCCGTGGGGCAGGTGGCGCTGAAATGAACGACCTCGCCGTGCGTGGCGTCGATAATCGCGCGCTCGACGGTGGGACGTGCTGCCTCAGGCCACAGAGCGGACCAAGGGCGCCCTCGGATTGCATCGGCGTCTACTTCCAAAAGTATGCAGCCGGCCGGATTGATGTAGTTCACAGTCCCGCGGCTATCGATCAGCTTGACGCAGTCCGGGCTCGCGTCGAGCAGCATTGCAGCAAGCCCGACAGGAACTTCGAGTGGCTTGTTACCCCCCACATCAAGGGCGTGCTCAGCTTGCGTACCACCTTGGGGTACGTCGAAACTGCTCGGCCGCTTTGACGATGTCATGACGTGCACCGAACCCCAATCGAGCCCCCCAGTGGCTGGTGGCTACCGCCCACCGCCGCGCATAAGGCTTCCGCTCGCGTTGCGACCCTCGAAGCCTCTCGCTCGACTTTCGCTGCTGCTGCGAACTTTTCCACTTCGCTTCGTTTCTATCTCTCCGAGTTGCAGGAACAGAGCTATTTTGCTCGATCGATTGCATTGGCTGTGGATGAGATCAGTTCACGAGACCAATCTCTCACGAGATCCAATTTCCCGTCGATGGCCTCAGGCTGCCGCGCCGCGCGGTCGCCCCCCGGCGCGCACGTCGAAGAACAGAGCCTGGCTGATGACAGCTTTCACCATCTCAGGCTTGAACGGCTTCGTGATCAGGAAGGTCGGCTCTGCGCGTTCGCCCGTGAGAAGGCGCTCGGGATACGCCGTGATGAAGATCACCGGCATATTGGCGCTTTGCAGGATGTCGTTGACCGCGTCGATGCCCGAACTGCCGTCGGCGAGCTGGATGTCCGCGAGCACGAGACCCGGATTTGTCTTGCGCGCGAGGTCGCCCGCTTCCGTGCGCGTCGTCGCGATGCCGACGACGTTGTGCCCGAGATCGCCGACGATACCTTCGATGTCGAGCGCTATGAGCGGCTCGTCTTCGATGATGAGCACCTGGGCCGTGATCTGCTCGGCGATCTCCGCACCAGCAACGTCCATGAGCCTGCAAACGTCGTCTTCGGTGGTGCTGAGGATCTCGGCGATCTCCGCTGTCGAAAACTCCTCGAGGGATGCAAGGAGGAACGCCTGTCGCGGCAATGGCGTAAGCGTCTCGATGCGGCGGTCGACGACGCCGCCTGGACCAGCTTCCACAGGCTCAGGTACCTGGTTGATGGGGAGTGCACCCCATACCCTGACGAACGTGTGGTAAAGCGCGGCGCGAGGCGTCAGATCGCGACGGAAACTCCGCTGATCGGCGACCAGCGCTTCAAGGGTCGCGACGACGTACGCATCGCCCCGATCCTGAGAGCCGGTCAAGGCCCGGGCATAGCGTCGAAGATACGGAATCTGTGGCGCGATCTGATCGGCAACAGAGCTAGTCATCTGTAGTAACTCCCCCGTTTGCGAGGCTTTGGTCGTTAACTGTGGGTCTCGGATATTCCGTGGCAGGCTCGACAGCTACCACGGCCGGTAGGGCAGGAAACGCACTGGAGGGCTAAAAGTTCCGTAGCCGCCAGAAACTGGCAACGGACTCATCCCACGGCAATGCCGCGCGGGCGCGGGATCTGCTCGCCACCAAAATCCTCGGCCACATCGACGCCCATGAGCTCCGCCAACTTGCCGCGCGCCCTGTTGACACGACTTTTCATAGTGCCTACAGCGCAGCCGCACATCAAAGCGGCCTCGTCATAGGAGAAGCCTTCCGCGCCAATCAGGATCAGCGCCTCGCGCTGCTCTGCAGAAAGGACCGCGAAGGCCTTCGTGAAATCGACCAGGTCCATGTGACCGGACTGGCTGTCTTTCACGCTGAGCTGCTGGGCAAGCTCGCCGTCGTGGTCCTGAACCTCATATTTCCGCTTGCGCAGCTCAGAGAGATACGTGTTGCGCAGAATGGTGAAGAGCCACGCCTTGAGATTGGAGCCCGGATCGAAGCTCGCACGGCTCTTCCACGCCTTCACGAGCGTCTCCTGCACCAGATCATCAGCCTGGTCCGCGGCCCCGCAAAGCGATCTCGCAAAGGCGCGCAAATTGGGGACGAGCGCGGTCAGCTGGGACTGCAGGTCCGCGGTGCTGCCTGCCGTCATTCCTTGCTCTCCGGCTTGCTTGTGGACTGACCTTCCGATCGCGCCAACTCCTCGAGCAACTTGGTGAATTTGTCGGGAAGCGGTTCGGCGAGCACGCGCCGATACTCCTCGCGCAACTGGTGCCCGATGAGTCCGTGTGCCTCCGAGGGGAGCCCGCCCTCCTGGGCAGGCTCAGGTGTCATGGTCACAACTTTGGCCTCTTGCCGCATTTGCTCGTCACTTTGCTTTTCATCTGACATTCGTCCCCCCATACCCCGTACACTTGAGAGGCCAAGCCGGAGCGCTATCGCCCAGCGCGCAAACTCTTGGGCGCGCAGGCCGTGCCGACGTCCGTAATAACACGCGAACCGCCGTCAAGTTCCCCGCTCGGATGTCGAAATAAGCCCAATAGAAATAACCTGCCTGCGCAAGTGGTTAAGAACGTATTCCGAACTGCTACTCGCCCGGCTCCAAGGCGGCGCCGGCCGCATCGCTCCCTTGGCCATCCCGAGATATGATGAACGCGGCTGCCGCCACGGCCGCCAAAAGCGGCAAATTCCGGCCAACGGTACGCACGATCGCGGGAAGAGCAATCGGTGCTGCTGAGGTGAGTGCGGCCATGATCAGCTCACGATCCGCACCCATAAAGTCAGGCGCATCGGCGGACGCTGCGCTCGCCGCCTCCGAAGCCGGCTCCTCCTCGGCAGCCGCCTCACTCTCGGCAGGGGCCTCCGAGCGTGCTCGAACGACCAACGCGACGAGCAAGCCAAGACCCGCAAACCCACCAGCCAGGATAAGCGACCCGGTCTCCGGCCCGTACTCGCGATTGAGCCGCATTGCCAAGGCAGCGGTGCCGAAGCCACCAGCGATGAGGAAGGGGATGGCCACAATGGCTCGCGTGATAAGACCGTCGATCGCTCGATCGACGGTCGCTTGCGCGCGGCGGAACAAACTACCGAACATGACAATCCCCTCCGCGGTTCACGCCTGCCGGATCAGGACTTCCAGAGCGCGCCGAGAACGAACCCGAGCGCACCGACGACGGCGAGGGTGGCCATCGGCTGGTCCTTCACGGACTTGTTGACGGCCGATTTGAAGTTGCCGGCGACCTCTTGCACGCGCTCTCCAGCGTCACGACCGGTATCAGCGACGGAGCGAACAGTCGCGTCCGCGGCCTCATAAGCCCGCTCCAACTGCTCGCCAGCCTTGCCTGCATACTCGGCTGCCTTGTCGGCAACCTGATCGGCAACGTCGCTGGTGGTGGTCTGTGCCCGCTTGCCGCTCTCATGGGGGTAGGTTTTTGCCGTCTGCATTGCTGAACTCCTTAGACATGCGGGGTGGGTCAAATTTGCCCCTGCGTTATGCGAGGAGAACGTTCTGCCCCGGTCAGAGTTCCGGGCACATCATAAAGAAGTCGGCGCCGAATCGCCGCAGGCGAGGTTCGCGGCCTAGCGGCGCCAGAAGATCGAGCGCACGGCGGAACCGATCGCGGATGCTGCCTGACGACCTGCGCCCACATAGTCCCGCTGAGCCTTCATCTGGCCGAGCCAACGTACCGCTTTGACCCGCCGGGCGTGCCCATAGCTGCGACGCAGTGCGGCAGCGATGCGGGCGCCATCGGCTTCAGGATTCGCGGATTTCGGATCGACAACGATGGGCATCATCACGACCATGCCCTCGCTCGCGAATGCGCGCCCTTTCTCGTCCGAGCCGGGCGAGGCGGCGGCCGCTCCCGAAAGCTCCACAGGCAGCACGGCGGGTGCAAGGAGGCTCGGGGTCGTTTTGAAATGATCGGCGACGGCTGCGAGCGCAACGCGCTGCTGTTCCGTCGACATACCATCCGGAAGCGCCCATACGACGAGGTCGGCCCCCGCGACTTCGTCGACGAGATGGCGAATGTGCTTACCGGCGGCGATATCGGCCTCGGAAACGCGCACTTCCAGGCCGACGAGATCCCAGGTCGATGCGGAGGGATCCTTCCGGTCGAGACTGGCGAGCATGGCGCGTGCCTCGTCCTGCTCCACCATACGCAGAAGCGCTGCCGTGATCTCGCGCGCTTCAGCCGTCCCGCCGGCGACGAGCACCGTGATCGGCGAGCGCGTCATGGCGGCAACGCTTTCGGGGGCATCTGCGGCGGCGTCCGCTGGTACACGCGGGATGCGCAGGCGGCCGCCATAAAGATCGATCGCCGCGCGCCCCACTTCCTCGACATAGGCTTCGACGAGGCGGCGCATGACGTGCTCGCGCCCCCATTGGAAAAGTGCGCGAGAGAGCCGCTCACGTGCCTCGTTGGTGATGGCCGTCGCCGGATTGACCAGACGCACCAGGCGCCAGACGTCGTATGCGCGCTCGGCTGCATCGAGCATATGCCGCCAGCGGTAGATGCTGATGAACTGCGACACGGTCATGCGGTCGCCAAAAGGCACGTTGTTCTCGATCATACGGCCGAGGCGCCGGCTTACACGCTCGGTGATGGCGAGCGCTTCGGGGAGCGTGAACTGCCAGACGGCATCCTCGCGCGTTGGATGGAGACGTTCGGCTACGACCTCGATGGTATTGCGTCCGAGCAGTATGACCGCGTCCAGATCGTTCATGCGCTCGAGATCGACCCGCGATGCGACCACCTTCACGTCGGCCCATGCTTTGGCCTCCAGCGGGCTCCACGTCGGATCGGCGAGCCCAGCCTCGTCGAGCTCGGTTGGGGCTTCACGCTTTGCCTCGGTCGCGGGACGGCGCACCGCCCCGGCAATAAGCAGGCGCTGCAGGAGTGCGACTGCGCCGACGCAGATCAATGCTCCGAGCGCCCACCAGAGAATGAGGCCCTTTTCCCAAAGGTAGAGGCCGCCCAGTGGGACGAGCGAAACGGTCGGCAGCAGAAGTGCCGTCGCGATAAGGATGTAGCGTGCGGCGCTGGTCGCGGAACTGCTCTTTGCCATGGCCAACTCGAGCCTCGGAACAAGATCGCCACAACATGGCGCGGCCGGCGACCGCGGGAAGCCTTCGCCTCCGACGATGCCGGCCGATAGCCCTGCGGTGGAAAGGCACTAGTGTGATGATCGTGAAATTCGCCATACCTCGCTGCAAGGTGCCCGAGCGAATTTCTCGATCTGAATCACACTAGCAAGTTTACGCCTCCAGTGTCCCTTTTGATTTCGAAGTTCGCACTCGACACTAGCATCGAGGTGAGGCGAACTTCGAAATCGGGACACTAGCGTCAAGCCCGCCGTATCCAGCCGCCCACCAGCGCGATGACGAAGAGCACAATCGCGACCCAGAAAAGGATCCGCGCGCCTTCCATTGCAGTACCGGCGACGCCTCCGAAGCCGAGGAAGGCCGCCACGAGCGCGACAATGAGGAAGACCACGGCATAGTGAAGCAGATTGCCCATTTCTCAGCTCCTGATGTGTCGTTGCCTGAATTCGTCAGGGATGCCCATTCAAACGCCAAACAGCCGAGATCGTTCCTTTCACCCCGCAGTTCGTCTGCTCTGCTCCGATGCCGGCCGCTGCAACCAGGAGACCGCATTCGGCGTTTCTATGCGTCTGCGCTCGCGAGGAGCGTGGGAAAGGGCGCTGCGCACTCCACCTTGCCATTTCGAAGGGACAACCAAGATGCCGCTGCTGGCGGACAACCTGCGCAATCTCTCGGCATCGCTGATCGTCATGGCGCTTATCATCGCGGCCCTCGTCGTGGGCAGCGCGATCTTTATTCCCCTGGCCATCGCTGTAGTTATCGCCTTCATTCTTGCGCCGCTCGTCAGGCGATTGACGGCATATGGTGTGCCGCATCCTGTCGCCGCCGTTGGCGTACTGGTCGCTACCATATTGCTGATCTTCGCGCTGTCGTTTGCCGTCAGCGCGCAGCTTCTCTCGCTCGCGGCCGAACTCGGCAGCTACAAGCACAACCTCGTCGAGAAGGTGCGCTCGGTAGCCGACATGGGGCGCTCGGACGGGTTGATCAAGCGCGCCGTCACGGCCGTCGAAACGCTTGGCACGGATATCGAGCGCGAGCTGGGGCGCGGGATCGCGACGAAGACGGATCCTCTCGTCGTAGAGCAGCAAAGGGGTACGCCGCTACAGATTCTGCTCGGCATCGGCGGCGCACTCGAACCGCTGGCACAAGTCGGCATCACCATCCTGTTCGCCATGCTGCTTCTCCTGCAGCAGCACGACATTCGCGACCGCGTCGTCAGGATCGCTGGCACCGACCGCCTGAGCGGAACGGCCGCTGCCATCAGCGATGCAGGCGGCAAACTGTCCGAGCTCTTTCTCGCGCTGGCGATGATGAATGCGGGCTACGGCTTCGCCATCGGCATCGCCCTCTGGCTCATCGGCGTACCCAATGCACTGCTCTGGGGCGTCCTTGCTGCACTCCTGCGCTTCGTGCCGTTCGCAGGTCCGCTAATGGCAGCCATTCCGCCAATCGTGCTCGCCGCAGCTGTCGATCCCGGCTGGACGACGCTCATCCTGACGGTCTCGCTCATCGTGGTCGGCGAACTCATCTTCAACAACGTCGTCGAACCGTTCATGCTCGGCAAAAGGGCTGGCATCACCGCATTCGGCATGGCTGTTGCCGCGAGCTTCTGGACGGTCGTCTGGGGGCCGATCGGCCTTCTGCTCTCGGCACCGTTGACGACTACCATCGTTGTCTTAGGTCATCACGTGCGCGGGCTCGAGTTTATCTCCGTTCTTTTCGGAGATGAGCCTCCGCTGGACCCGGCGCAGGAGCTCTACCATCGGCTGCTCGCAGGCGATCCCGTAGCGGCGGGCTCTACACTCGAGGAAGAAGCGGAAGAGCTGACTCCTGTCGAGATCAGCGATCGGCTCGTGCTGCCGGCGCTACGGCTTGCGGCGATCGACCATCGCACCCAGCGTGTCGATACCGAGAAAGCGGAACACTTGCGCGAAACGATGCACGAAGCGTCGAGCCTCTACTTTGACGAACCTGATGAGGAGGCCAAGCGCGTCGACGGCAAGGAGCCGCCAACGGTTTGCGTCATTCCTGCGCGGGGCCTGATCGATCGTGCTGCAGCCGATCACATTGCGCTACTGGTGAGCCGGCTGACGCCCTGTCGTGCGGTCGTTGCGACACGCTCGACGGGCCTCTCGGCCATCAGCGACCTTCATGCCATGGAGGAGTATCAGGACGTCGATACGATCGTCATTGCGACCGTCGGCGGCGTGGACGAGAAGCAGCTTCGGCTCATTGCACGGCGCGCGGCGCGCGACTTTTCCGAAGCGCACCTGTTCGTTCTGGCGCCGCCAAGGCTGGATCCGCGCGATGACACGGAACGGCGCGAGGAAGATGGGCAGATCCGCGTGCACACAACAATCGCACCGATTATCGCCGCGCTCGACTGCGCCCCGCGACGGGACCAGCGCGCAGCAGAGGACGCGCGCGCGACCGGGCAGACGCGCGAAACCGAGACGATCGACTGAGAGCGCTTTTTGCCGTTGCCGCACGCGCAACCCATCTGCAGGCGTCGGCGTTATTCACCTACGACACGGTCGACGTGACTGACCCGCTTGTCGGGTGACACACACTTCACCTTACCCTCAGAAAGAGAGAACAGATGGCCAAGAACCTCATTCTATGGATGCTCGGCGTGCCGATCTCGGTGCTTATCCTGCTCAACATCTTCGGCGTCATCTGACGCCGAAGCGGCGGTGAGGATGAAGCGCGCCCGCAATCATCCGTCAGCGCCGTTGCGGTTCTCGGCAGCGAGGGTGGGCTGACCCCCGTCGGTGTCGGGCACGCTCGACTTTGGTAACCTCACCTCGTGACGCACCCCGGAAGGATGGAAGCTGGTCGTGATGCGACCGCCGAGGCCGCGCTCGATTGAAAACTTCATCACATTCGTGCCAAAACCGCTCTTCGACGGCGCCTCGACCGGCGGACCATTCCGCTCCTGCCAGACAATGTACATGCCATCTAGCTCATCTCCATCCGAACTCTGTTCCTCGCCCCACGTGACCATGACCTGCCCGCTCGGCACGGACCACGCGCCGTACTTCGTCGCATTCGTAGCCAGTTCGTTGATGAGCAGGCTCAGCAGGACGGCTTGGTTCTGGGTGACGTCGATCTCGGGACCTTGTGCGACGAGCGCACCCTGCCAATGACAGTACGGCGCAAGAATTTCCCGGATGAAGGACCCGAGATCGGGCGTGTGAGCCGGATCGGGGCGCAGCAGGTCATGCACCCGCGCGAGAGACGTCAGACGCTCGCGGAAGGATTTGTTGAAGACGTCGACCGTGGAACTGTATCGAGCCGTCTGTGAGGCGATCGCAGTGACAATCGCCAATATATTCTTGACCCGATGGATCAGCTCTCGATTGGCGAGTTGCGCCTGCTCTTGCGCCCGCTTGCGCTCGGCGACCTCGACGGAGAGCCTTTGCTCCGTCGCAGCATAACGCTCGCGAGCATAAGCGAGCGAGGCGACGATGCCGGCAATGAGCAGGCTGATGACCGTCCCGCCGAGGAGAACCATCCAGGCTTTCGATCGATCTATCATCCCTTCGAGCGCAGCTTTCGACTGCAGCACGATCGTCCAGTCGGTGCCAGCAACGGTGATAGTGCGGCGGTCCGTGAAAAGGGGCTCCCGCGCCAGCGGTGGGAGGCGCGACAGGCGGTCATGCGTCAGCATACGCTCGTCGAACATCAGGTCAGCTTCGGTCGTCTCGGTGCCGTCGTAGATCTGGATGTGGAGCCCCTGCAGAGTGCCGGGAAGATTGCGGTCGATGACGCGCGGGATGAAATCGCCCATCCGGAACGCGCCGAAGACATAGCCCGTGAGCGCGGCACGCCGGCCCTCGGCGGTGTCGGGAATCGTACCGTCAGCGTACACGGGCATGTAGACGAGCGTGCCTGCCTGGACGTCCTCGCCCGTCTCCTGCATGAGCGCGACTTTGCGGCTGAGGGCGGGGCCGCCCGAATCGCGCGCGCGCTCCATGGCAGCGCGGCGGCGGGGCTCGGAGAACATGTCGTATCCGATGGCCCGGCTGTTGCGCCAATTCTCGGGCTCCAGATACACGATCGCGGTGTAGTCGTCGCGCTTGCCTTCGGGATTGAAGCGATAGTCCGATCGACCGGCACGGCGCTGCCCCTCGACGAAGCCGTCGATCTCCTCATAGCGCAGCCGCTTGACGTAACCGACACCCTGGATGCCGGGGTAGAAGTCGTCGACGGCGAGGTCGCGGATGATGAGCCGCCACTGCTCGCGCGTCATTGCCGGAATGGCATTCATCGCCGCGACGCCGGCCCGCAGCACCTGCTGGTACGAGCGCATGGCATCGACCATGAGGCCCTCGAATGCGCTGGCCTGCTCCTGGAATTGCCGCCGAGCTTTTTCGCTCGCGTCGGAGAATAGGAGCCACGAGGCGAGGCCGGTCGCGCCGAGAAGTAGCAGCAGGATCAGAAGCGTCGGCAGATAGACGCGCAACCGCATCGAAAGTCCTGCGAGATATCAGGCGCAGTGAGGGCCTTGATCATTCGTCCCGATGGGGCAAGCCGGCATCAAGCCCTGCAAGGGTCTACGATTGATCCCTCACCGAAGCACACGCCGCCACGCACACCGCGCGGCTCGCCAGTCCCGGACCATAGGCATTAGCACCTGGGGCAGCGGCTGTCGTCGATAATTCGTACCGTGACAGACCATGGTAAACGACCATGACGAAAGCGTCGCGCCCGCGTCAGGACTGACGACGGCGCGGCATGTCGATCGGCAGGAAATCCACGCCCGACTGCTGTACGGGCTGCGGGTAGAGCTTCATCAGGTCGAGTACCTCGTTCGGCATCGCGACCTTCACCGGCAGTCCGAGCGACCGCGCCTCCTCGGCGGTCAGCGCGTAGTCGTGCGTCCAATGGCCGCCGGCGAGCTTCTCGGCGAGGGCACGCGCCGCCCCCTCCTCCATCTGCGGAGTGAGCAACTCGACCGCGCCGCGTTTGACCTGTTCGAGCGCCTTCTCGCTGACGTCGGCGAGCACGAGAGTGAGGTCGAACACCTGCTCGATGGGCTTGATCTTCGGCACTCTGGCGATGCTGGCCGCGGGAAATCCGGCGATCTGCGGATCGATCGGCCCGAGCACCGAGAACTCGCCCATCACGATCTCGTCCGCCGCGAGCGCGATGAGCGTGCCGCCCGACATGGCGTAGACAGGCACATAAACGGTCACCTTCGCAGGATGCGCTTCGACGGCCCGAGCAATCTGCATCGCGGCGAGAACGAGGCCTCCGGGCGTATGCAGCACGAGATCGATCGGCATGTCGCGCGGAGTCTCCTTGATGGCCGCGATGATCGTCTGTGCGTCCTCAAGATCGATGTGGCGGGCAACCGAAAAGCCAAGAAGGCTGCGGCGTTCCTGGCGATGGATCATCGTGATGAGCCGTGAGCCGCGAGCCTGCTCTATGGCGCGGATCGCGCGCATCCGCTGCATGGCGAACCACCGACCCATGATAAGGGGCTGCAGCACCACGATGAGGATCACGATCCATATCAGCGAGGAGAAATCGAGCGACATGACAAGACCTCAAGAGCACAACCAAGTAACGGCGGCTGAATGTCCGGACTGCGTACTCTAGTGCAAGGCCCGTCAGACGCAATGCGGCCCGGAACAGTATGACACTGTCCCGGGCCCACATTGGCTACCGACGCAAACGCCGGCGCAGGAAGCGACTTACATGCGCTTCAGCCACTCATCGACCTCCTTGCGGGTCTGATCCTTGGCATAGCCGTACCGCTCCTGGATCTTGCCTTCGAGCTGGTCGCGACGTCCCTCGACCTGATCAAGCTCGTCGTCCGTAATCTTGCCCCACTGCTCTTTGACTTTGCCACGGAACTGCTTCCAGTTGCCTTCGATCCGATCCCGATCCATCGGCTGAACCTCCTGTGATTGAATTGCTGGCTCGCATCGCTAACAGGACGTGTCGTGAGCGAGTGACGGATGGAGAACGTCCGCCGCGATGTTCGGTTCCAGGACCGGGAAGGGCAGGGCGTGTCAACTCGTCCCTTTACTGCCACTTAATTCCGCTACTATCTGGTTCCGTAAACGTCTTGCGGAATCAGTTTTGCTCCGACGTCACCTAGCCCACTCTTGGGCACCCCGCCCCTCCGCACCCGCCCCTTGGTTTTGCCCATGCAGACCGTGCACCTTCGTCATCGATTGGAAGTGGCCGGTCGTCATGCTTGGTTCAGATTCAAGGTGCTGCTCCGGCAAAATACTAAAACTGATAAAAACTATTTCGCGGGCGACGCCGCTATAAGGTTGTGCAATGGCGGTCTCCCCCAGGGCGTTCGCATCACTTGCTCCGGCAGGTCGGACGGTGTCGGCAAGCAGGCGATGGCCCGTATCTCCTGCATGAACTTTGCCAAAGCTTTCGGCGCGACCTATGTAGACACCCCTTTCGTGCACATAGATCACGCGCCCGGCAGAATGAAAGATTGGGTCGCCGCCTGGGAGCAGCGTTTCAACTTCGGCAAAGGCGAGGAGCGGATCGGCGACCGCGACTACGAGATCGTCGACTACCAGGACTATCTACTGAATGGCCGCGAGATCACCGACAAGGTCGTGTTGCGTCTTCAGCAGTGTTACTGGTTCAATCGACGCTATCCGGATTCACTCGAGGCCATTGCTCCTTCTCTGCGCAATAAATTTGGAACGCCGCCCCGCACGCCCGCGAAGGACCGCCTCGTGGTAGCGATCCATGTTCGCCGCGGCGATGTCGGACAGGGAAGAAATACGCAGCGCTTCACGCCGAATGCGAGGATACTGAGGTCAATCGCCGAGCTTCGCGGCATCCTGGACGAGCTTGGCCTCGAGGCTGTTTTTCAGATCCACTCCGAGGGCGACCCGAGCGAATTTGCCGAGTTCTCACGGATTGGATGCGAACTATTCCTGGATACCGATGCTACCTGGACAATGGGGAAGCTCGCCGAAGCCGACATTCTCGTCATGGCGAAAAGTTCCTTCAGCTATATCGCGGCAATTCTCAGCGAAGGCATCAAATTTTATGAGCCCATGTTCGACCCGCCACTGTCGTCGTGGATCGCGCGCCGGAAGGATGGGACTTTCGACCTGAAGCGCGCCAGGGAGAGTATCAAAGCGTATACGACCAGCCATCAGCCGGCGCCTCCCGCGGAGAGTGCCCTAGTCTCTCTCCTCACGCCATCCTCCGATGTCGGCGTCGTGCCGACCTGAGCCGGCCACGGGCGCGCCCGCAACGCCACATCATCAAGCGCTTCTCGACAACCAGAGTCATGTTGAGTTCGCCAGACCGCGGCGGAACTCCGCGCAGTGTCGAGCGTTCTCCAGGCAGTGCGCATCAAGACACAGCGCGCAAGCTGAACAGGTTATGGAGATGACGTGATGAAATGGATTGTTCCGGCCGCGACCTCGATTGCACTATTCGCGTCCTCGGCAGCGCTTGCACAGACGACCCCGCCGAGCGACGCGCCTCCCGCGACACCGCCCGCCGCGACGGCGCCGAGCGTTCAGCCGACGACGCCCGTCGAAAAGGCGCCGACTATGACTGAGGAGCAGGCCAAGGCGCTGATCGACGCAACGGTCGTCAGCAGCGACAACAGCGATCTCGGCGAGGTCGCCGCGATTCAGCGCGACAGCAGCGGCAAGGTAACGGAGTTGCATGCCGACATTGGCGGTTTCCTCGGCATGGGCGAGACACGGGTGCGCGTGCTGCCCTCGCAGTTCGTTGTAACCAGTGACAACAGGATCCAGCTCTCTCTGACGAAGGAACAGGCGAACGACCTCCCCCGCGTCGAGAAGTAAGCTCATGTTTCACGCCCCGGGACTTTCGTCCCGGGGACTCTCTACTTCGTTTCTTCAGGTACGCCATGTTGACCGCCGCATCCGACTCTGTCTCCCGCAAGCGCCTCCCGAAGAAGACACTACGCCCGCGCCTCGGCAATACGTGGCAGGATTTGAGATGGCGCGCTGCTTTGATCGTGCCTGTGCTCAATGCACCAATAATGGCGCTGCCTGCCAAACGACCGCGCAAGCATCGCCTGAAATAGCGGCGGCCACTGAATAAGCGTGTATGACGCACACATTGATGTAGTCGCCTCACGCACATCCCAATAACGCATCCACACGGCCGCGCGGCCGCGCTTCATCATCTGTTCACCTCTCGTCCGGTCCTCTGCGCGCAGGCGTTGGTGCTCGATGCCGACCATGCTAGATTTGCATCGAGCCGTAGAGGAGCGCGCATGAAGTTCACGCCTCGGCATCTCGCATGGCCGGTGCTGCTGATGACCATCGCAATGATGCCCGCCAGCAGCGATCTCTCAGCCCAGGGCGGGCCAGACGTCCACGCGGCACAGATCACGGTTGCCGCGGCCCCGGCCAAGGCCGCATCCAAGGCCCAGGCGAAGCCGGCCAAGAAGCTGGTCAAGAAGAAGACAAAGGCCGCGACGAAAGGGCCACCGCCAACACCGGCGAAGGTGCTGTTCGGTGCGGCCAAGGCGCCGGCACCGCTTGCCGCACGCGCCATCGGCTTTTACGCCAAGGGCTGCCTCGCAGGTGCCAAGGCGATCGCCGTCGACGGTCCCACCTGGCAGGTCATGCGCCTCTCGCGCAATCGCATGTGGGGTCATCCGAAGCTCATTGCGATCGTGGAGCGCCTTGCGAAGGACGGGCAGGCGAATGACGGCTGGCCGGGCCTGCTCGTCGGCGACATCTCGCAGCCCCGCGGCGGTCCCATGCTGACCGGCCACGCCAGCCACCAGATCGGCCTCGACGCAGATATCTGGCTGACGCCGATGCCCGACCGCCGCCTCAGCAACCGCGAGCGCGAGGACCTTGCCGCCACATCCATGCTCGCCGAGGATCGCGTCAGCATCAATCCGCAGACCTGGACCGAAGCGCACGGCCGCATCATCACACGCGCGGCTTCCTATCCCGAGGTCGAGCGCGTGCTCGTGCATCCCGCGATCAAGAAGGCCATCTGCGAGAACAAGTCGCTGCCGCGCGCGCACCTCAACAAGATCCGACCCTACTGGGGGCACTACTATCACATGCACATCCGCATGGCCTGTCCGAAGGACAGCCCGGCGTGCACGCCCCAGCCCGTCGTCGGCGATGATGACGGCTGCGGCAAGGAGGTCGACGAGTGGATTGCGCGCATGAAGCGTATCTATGCGCCACGCCCGCCCGTACCGGAGCCCAAGGTCGTCGTGCCGAAGCCGAAACCCAAGCCGAAGCCCGAGATCACGCTCGCCGATCTCCCGGCGGAGTGCAAAATGGTGATCGGCGATACGTCGCCGCCAGGCCCCTCGCCAGTTTCCGACGTCGCGAAGCCCGATGACGCGCCGAAGACCGGCGACGACGCAGAGAACGACGAGCCGTCAAAGCCCGCGCCCGCCGTCGCCGGGAGCAAGAAGTAGCGCTTATTCTGCGGCTTTGGGGCGCTCGCCCTTGACGATGCGCCGGCCGATCGAATGGCGATGCACCTCCGAGGGGCCGTCGTAAATGCGGAAGGCGCGCACATCGCGGAAAATGCGCTCGACGACCGTATCCGATGTGACGCCCATGCCTCCGAGGATCTGCAGCGAGCGGTCGACGACGCGGAAGATCGCCTCCGAGCAGATGACCTTGGCCATCGAGCTCGCCGCCGACGCCTTGTCGCCCTGATCGAGCAGCCAAGCCGTGTGCCAGATGGCGAGGCGCGACGTGTGAATGTCGAGGGCATTGTCGGCGAGCATGAACGACACGCCCTGGTGATCGCCGAGCGGCTTGCCGAAAGACATGCGCTTGCGCGCGTAGTCCGTAGCGATGTCGTGCGCGCGGATCGCTGAACCGAGCCAGCGCATGCAGTGCGTGAGGCGCGCGGGAGCCAGGCGCACCTGCGCATACTTGAAGCCCTGCCCGACCTCACCGAGGACATCGTCGCCGGTGACGCGCAGATTCTCGATGTCGATGACCGCGTGGCCGCCCATAAAGCTCGAGTCCATGGTGCCGAGCACGCGGCTGATCTTGAATGCGGGGTTCGGCAGGTCCGTGAGGAACATGGTGCAGTCGCCGGGGCCGTCGCCCGTGCGCGCCATGATGATGGCGAAGGCCGCGCCCTCCGCGCCCGTGATGAGCCACTTGCGGCCGTTGATGATGTAGCCGTTGCCGTCCGGCACGGCGCGCGTCTTGAGCAGCAGCGGATCGGCACCGGCGCCGCCATCGGGCTCGGTCATGGCGAAGCACGAGCGCACTTCACCGGTCGCGAGGCGCGAGAGGTACTTCTTGCGCTGTGCCGGCGTCGCGATGACGTCGAGCATGTGGATGTTGCCTTCGTCGGGCGCATGGAAGTGCAGCGCGATCGGCCCGAGAATGGAATAGCCCGCCGCCTCGAAGACCACGGCCTGCTCGAAATGCGAGAAGCCCTTGCCGCCGAACTCCTCGGGACTGTTGACGCCGAGCAGGCCAGCTTCCTTGGCCGCGTTGTTGAGATCGCGGCGCAGATCCTCGGGAATGCCGTGATGGTCCCAGCGCGGATCCTTCTCGAAGGGGATGATCTTCTCACGAACGAAGGCGGACACGCGGTCGCGCAGCTCCTCGAGCGGCTTCGGGATGGTGAAATCCATGGGTTCCTTCCTAGCGTATTGGCCTGGGTCTCGGGTGTCGGTCAGTCCGCGCGTCCGTGCGCGACATCGGTTGCATAAGCGAGCAGCTCGGTGGCGACCCGATCAAACTCTGCATAGTCGGTGCCCTGGGCGGCGCCGCGTTGATAGAGCGCAAAGAGCTGCAGCAGCACAACCGCCAGCTTGAGCATGGCGAGCACGCGCAGCACCGGCCAGTCAGAGACATCGATGCCCATATCGCGCGCATAGGCCTCGAGCACCTCGCGGCGGCTAGCGAAGCCCGGCGCGGCCGTCGGCATTTGGCGAAGGGCGTGCATGCAGGGCGGATCGCCGGGCTCGGTCCAGTAGCTCATGGTTGTCGCGAGATCGAAAAGCGGATCGCCGCGCGTACCCATGTCCCAGTCGATGATGGCGACAGGCGCCAGCGTCTCGGGATGGATGATCATGTTGTCGAGCTTGAAGTCCGAATGCAGCAGCACGGGTGCGCGCGTCTGGACGGGCTGCCGCTCGAGCCAGCCGACAACCTCGGCGAGGAGCCGCGCCGTCTCGGGCGCAAGGTCGAGGCGCTGGCCGCGGCCAGCCCATCCCTTGAGCGTACGGGCGACAAAACCCTCGGGCTTGCCGAGCGTATCGAGGCCGATCGCGGCACAATCCACGCGGTGCACGGAGATGAGCGTCTCGACCAGCATGTCGCTCGTCGCGCGGGCGACGTCCGGCCGACCTTCGAAGCGCGTGCGGTCATCGCCCTTGATGACCAGTCCCGGGCGATAGTCGATGAGCTGGAAGGGCACCCCGATGACGCTCTTGTCCTCGCAGAGATGCAGGCTCTCCGGTGCCAGCGGATGGACGCGCCAGAGCCGCGAGAGAATGCGGTGCTCGCGCGACATGTCGTGTGCGCCGGGCGGCAGGTCACCACCGGGCGGCCGCCTCAGCACAAGCCAACGTCCACCGGCCGTGAGGCGATAGTTAATATTGGCGAGGCCCGTGCCAAACTGGCGGACGGGCTCCGAAGTATCGAGCGGCAATCCGATATCGGCCAGATAGGCCGCAAGGCGCATCTCATCGAGCGGCACGCTTTCCGCGGCGGGGCGGAATACATGGGCATCGGCGCCGCTTCTCATTTCCGTGACCTGCCTCGACATCCGTTCCGCGACATCCCAACTGAAAAGGGTTGCACCCTACTCGCTTCCCAACCGAGCGCCAAACGCACCTGCCCAAACGCCCCGGCCGGGGCACGAAATACATCGGAGGCATACATGTACAAGAACATTCTGCTGCCCGTTGACGGATCGGCCTTCGGCAGGGGCACCATCCCCTACACGATGGCGCTCGCCAAGGCGACCGGTGCCCGCGTGACCGCACTCCACGTTACGCTCCCGAGAGAGGAGCTGGCGATCGGCGCCCTCGGCTCGTTCTTCATGTCGGATGCGTACACCAAGCTCGCCAAACAGAATGCCTCGGCCATCCTCGATACTGTGACGCGCGCGGGCAAGGAGGCCGACGTCAAAGTCACCACCTTCGAGGTCGAGCACGCCCATCCCTGGGAGGCGATCACGCGCGCCGCCGATCAGGAGCGCTGCGATCTGATCGTCATGGCCTCACACGGTCGCCGCGGCATCGCCGGTCTGCTGCTCGGCAGCGAGACCAAGAAGGTGCTGACACACACAAAGACACCTGTGCTGGTCTGGCGCGGATAGCGGAACCGGGGCCAAGCTTGATCTGCCGCAAGGCGCTACCCCATCCCCACACGCGATCATTCTGCTATCCGCGCGATGAGCCGTTTGCACGCAAATGCCGGAGAGCCACCATGTACAAGCATATTTTGCTTCCTGTGGACGGATCCGAGTTCGGTATGGGTTCCGTCCCTCATGCAATCAACTTCGCCAAAGCCATCGGCGCGCGTCTCACGGCGATCCACGTTACGGCGCCTTATGAGACAGTGGCCGTCGGAGAGCTGGCCGCCTTTCTGGCCGCAGACGAGTACATAAAGCATGCGGAAGCGAACGCCGAAGCCGTGCTCGAACGCGTGAAGATCGCGGCACGGGCAGCCAACGTTGCCGTAACCGCCTATCGGGTGGAACACGCCCACCCTTGGGAGGCGATCATCCGGGTGGCAAAGGAGCAGGGCTGCGATCTCATATTCATGGCCTCGCATGGCCGCCGGGGTATTGCCAGCGTGCTGCTCGGGGGCGAGACCAAGAGGGTGCTGACCCACACGAGTATCCCCGTGCTGGTCTGGCGCGGCGCATAGCAGGGGCCTTAAGTCCCGGCTTGCCAGCGGGCGCGCCGCACGTATCCTGGCTGCACGACCGGTGGATGACCGCCGGCGTCAGACAACGCGCCGTTCCGAGGGCGCGGCACGGGAGGACGTCCATGGCCAAGAGCGAGCGCTGGAAGCAGCGGCCCGAGAACTCCACCTGGGGAGACTACGGCCCCGATGACCAGCTCGGCCGCATGAACGAACTCAATGCCGAGCGCGTGCGCCAAGCCGTCGCCGAGGTAAAGGAGGGAAAGACTTTCTGCCTTTCAATGCCGCTCGACCTTCCCGGCGGCAATGTCCTGAACCCACGCCGCCACCCGCCGCAGCTCCGGCCGACCGTGCGTGGAGATCGCCCGAACTGGCTCTACCGCACGGAATACGATCACAAGGGCCTGACGGACGTCATCAACGACGACATGGTCCTACTGCACCTGCAGTATTCGAGCCAGTGGGACACGCTCGCCCACGTCGGCTCGCTGTTCGATGCCGACGGCGACGGCGTTGCCGAGCCTGTCTTCTACAATGGCTTTCGCGGCGACACGGACATGGTCGGCCCGACCGATCCCAAGCAGGCGGGCGGCGTCCCCGGCACGTTCGTCGAGGCTACGGGCACATCTTACGCCAAAAAACTCGGCGTCGAGAACATGGCCAAGAAGTGCCTCCAGGGCCGCGGCGTGATGATCGACCTGTTCGCCCACTTCGGTCGGCGCAAGCACGCCGTGACGTACGACGATCTCATGCGCGTGATGGCGGCCGACGGCATCAAAATCGAGCCGGGCGACTTCGTGTGCCTCAGAACAGGCTTCGACGAAGTGATCTTCGAGCAGAAGGGCAAGCCTACCGAGGAAGCCATGCACCAGACATGCACGGGCCTCGATGGCAGCGACACGAAGCTTCATCAGTGGATTACAGAGTCGAAGCTTGTCGCGCTCATGGCGGACAACTACGCCGTCGAGGTGCACAACGCGCCGCTGAAGCCCGGCCAGTGCGCGGCGCTGCCGCTGCATCAGCACTGCCTCTTCAAGACCGGCGTCAATCTCGGCGAGATCTGGCGCCTTTCGGAGCTCGCCGACTGGCTACGCGCCAACAACCGCAGTCGCTTTCTCATGACAGCACCGCCGCTGAACCTGCCCGGCGCTGTCGGATCGCCGGCCAACGCGATCGCGACGGTGTGAGCCGGCTCCCATGAGCTGGATCACAGGCGTTGGCCTACTGCCGTTCGGGCGCCACGAGGGCAAGAACACGCTCGACCTCATGAGCGAGGCAGCGGCACTGGCACTCGATGACGCCGGCTTGAAGCGCGCCGACATCGACGGCGTGCTAACGGGCTACGCCACGACCATGCCGCACATCATGCTGGCGACGGTCTTCTGTGAGCACTTCGGACTGAGCCCGGCCTATGCACACGGGCTGCAGGTCGGCGGCGCGACCGGCTTTGCCATGGCCATGCTGGCGCACGAGCTGGTGGCGGCGGGCCGCCTCAAGCACGTGCTCGTCGTTGCCGGCGAGAACCGCCTCTCCGCGCCCGGCGGTCGCGACAAGGTCGTCGAGACACTGGCGCAGGTCGGCCATCCCGTCCACGAGGTCCCTCTCGGACCGACCATCCCGGCCTACTACGGTCTCGTCGCCAACCGCTACATGCATGAGCACTTCTTGAGCGAGGCCGATCTCGCGGAGCTTGCCGTGCTCATGCGCGCGAATGCGGCCACGCATCCAGGTGCGCAATTCCGCGAACCGATCACGGTTGCCGACGTGCTCGCGTCGAAGCCCATTGCGCGGCCACTGAAGCTGCTCGACTGCTGCGCGACGGCCGATGGTGCGGTCGCTTTCATCGTCAGCCGCGAGCGCACGGGCGCTGCAGCCGTGCGCATCATCGGCGCGGGGCAGGCCCACACGCACCAGCACATCAGCGAGGCACCGAGCCTCACCGAGTTCGGCGCACACCTCGCCATGGATCGCGCTATTGCCGCGAGCGGGCGCAAGCTTGTGACGACGGATGCCGACTATCTCGCCATCTACGACAGCTTCACGATCACGCTCGCCATCCTGCTCGAAGAATTGGGTCTCGCGCCGCGCGGACAGTCGTGCAGCATGGCGCGCGAGGGATACTTCTCGCGCGCCGGCACGAAGCCAATCAACACACACGGCGGCTTGATGAGCTATGGCCACTGCGGCGTCGCGGGGGCGCTCGCTCATCTCGTCGAGACGCAGCTCCAGATGACGGGGCGCGCCGGCGACCGCCAAGTCGCAGAGGCGGGTCTCGCCTTCCTGCATGGCGACGGCGGTGTCATGTCCTCGCACGTCAGCCTGATCATGGAGCGTCAAGTATGAGCGCCGCGATCAGCTATCAGCGCTGCACGCCTTGTGGACACGTCTGGTACTTCGCGCGCAGCTTCTGCCCGAAGTGCGGCGCGCGCGAACCGGTGACCTCGCCCGCGTCCGGCGCCGGCATCGTGCACGCCGTCACCATCGTCGATCGCGCGCCGACGCCCGACATGAAAGCGCTCGCGCCCTACACACTCGTCATGGTCGATGCCGACGAAGGCTTTCGGCTCATGGCGCATGGCGCACCCCGCCTCGCGATCGGCGATCGCGTCACTGGCAGCGTCGTCGAACTCGCCGGTCGCTCCATTCCCATCTTCAAGCGCGCCTGAGGTCTCCCATGTCCATCGAAAGCCTGAAGCCGCTGCTGGCCCCGCGCTCCATTGCCGTGCTCGGCGCCTCCGAGAATCCGAACAAGATCGGCGGTCGACCGCTCGCCTATCTCAAGCGCTTCGGCTTCAAGGGGCCGGTGTGGGCTATCAATCCCACACGCCCCGAGGTTCAAGGCTACAAGTGCTTTGCGAGCCTCGACGACCTTCCCGAAGTGCCCGACGTGGTGGTCGTCGCGGTACCGGGCGATAATGCCGTTGCTGCCGTCGAAGCCTGCGCGAAGAAGGGCGTGAAGGGCCTCGTCTGCATGACATCCGGCTTCGGCGAGACATCTGATCCCGAAGGCAAGGCCAAGGAAGCACGCATGGTCGCGGCCGCGCGCGCTGCCGGCATGCGCATGATCGGCCCGAACACGCAGGGCCTCGCCAACTTCGGCAATGGCGCGGTGACGAGCTTCTCCACCATGTGGATGGAGTCCGAGCCTGTTGATGGTCCCGTCGCGGTTGTCAGCCAGAGCGGCGCGATGTCTGCAGTACCGGTCGGTCTACTCTTCGAGCAAGGTCTCGGCGTGCGCTACTCCCTCGCAACAGGCAACGACGCCGATGTTTCCGTGCTGGAGATGGCTGCAGCCGCCGCAAGCGATCCCGCCATCAAGTTGCTGCTCCTCTACATCGAGAGCATTCCGCGTCCCGATCAGCTCGAAACGCTTGCGCGTATCGCCCACGAGCGTGGTGTGTACGTCGTCGCGCTGAAGTCCGGCCGCACGGAAGCCGGTCAGCGCGCTGCGCTCTCGCATACTGGTGCGCTCGCCAACGAGGACCGCATCGTCGATGCAGCGCTCGAGCGCGTGGGCATCTGGCGCGCGCGCAACATCGGTGAGCTGGTGTCGGCGGCGCAGATCTATCTCAAGGGCTGGAAGCCTCGGGGACGCCGCCTCGTGACGATCTCGGGCTCCGGCGCGACCGGCGTCATGAGCGCGGACGAAGCAACCTTCGCAGGCCTCGAAATGGTCCGCCTCGAAGGCCCCGTGCGCCAGAAGCTCGACGCGATCCTTCCCGTATTCGCTTCCGCTGCCAACCCTATCGATCTCACGGCGGCGCTACTGCAGAACAATCGCCTGCTCTCGGACATTCTTCCCGTGCTCGCCAACGAGAATGCCGCCGACAACTTCATGATCGGCTTCCCGATCGCCGGCCAGGGATATGACGTGCCGACCTTCGCGCGCGATACCGCAACTTTCGCCGAAGTCACGGGCACGCCGGTCGTTGTCTCGGCATGGCAGAAGTCCATTGCGGACGTCTTCAAGCGCGCCGGCGTGCCGACCTTTCCGCTCGAAGCCGACGCAATCTCCGCACTCACGCGGCTGATCGATCATGACGTGCTCGTCGCGCGCGCCAAAGCGCGCCCGGCACCCGGATGGACGCGCTCGAAGGACGGCTCTGAAGCGAACGGCCGCGCGCTCAACGAAGCCGAAAGCCTCGACGTGCTCGTGCACGCCGGCCTCGATGTCGTTCCCCACCATCTCTGCCGCACGGCGGCTCAAGCCGCGACCGCGTGGCGCAATCTCGGCGGTCCTGTCGCGGTCAAGGGCTGCTCGGCCGATCTCCCGCACAAGAGCGAGCACGGCCTCGTTCGCCTCGGTCTCGACAACGAGGATGCCGTACGCGCGGCCTTCCGCGACATGAAGAACGCTATTGCCAAGGCCGGCGCGACCTTCGACGGCGTGATCGTCGCACGCATGGTGCGTGGGCAGCGCGAGCTCATGATCGGCGCGCATCGCGATTCCATCTTCGGGCCCGTCGTCGTTCTCGGCGATGGCGGCAAATACGTCGAGGCCATGCCGGACGTGCGCCTGCTGCTACCACCCTTCACGATCGACGATGCGCTCGCGGCGCTGCGATCCTTGCGCTGCTGGCCGGTGCTCGCCGGAACACGCGGCGAGCCAGCAGCGGATGTCACAGCCGTGGCGAAGGCAGCCGTGGCCGTCGGCGAATTGATGCGAAATTCGAGCCCGCGCATTCTAAGCCTGGATATCAACCCGCTCATCGTGGGCGCCGAGGGCTACGCCATCGTCGATGCGGTCGTCGTCCGCGAAGGCGGTTGAACGTCGCACTTCTTCGCGCCTATGGCGCGACGGGGACTAGTCCCCGCAGCCAATCGGGAGGGACACCCTCCCGAACCCACCCGTCTTTTGTGAGCTGATCACTCGCGGCGCGCGCCACAATCCCCTCTCCCTGTGAGAACGGGGAGAAGGGACATGTAGCGCTTGCGGCTCGCTCCAATCCCATAAATGGCGGGGGCTCCGGGGGTGTCCCCCGGCTGGGAGCGCGAGGGCTGGCCCTCGCTCGCACCGGAGGTGCGACCATCACGCCCCGATCCCCAAATCGCCACGTGCCAGCCGCAAAACCGCCATGCCCGCTCGCATTGTGGTTGTAGTTGCCGCGCGCGGCGGAGCGCGTCTGGCACACGGGGGTTTCTGATGCGAGCCGCGGCGTCATTTCTGGCTGTGCTTGTCGTTGCGTTCAGCGCAGTCACGGCCGATGCCCAGCGCCGGGGCACGCTCGAGACGCCACAACCGCAGGCCCAGCAACAGCAGCAGCAACAGCCACCACCCCAGCAGCTCACGGCACAGACGATCCTCAAGTGGATCAACGCCTACCGCGAGAAACCCGAGCCGGAAAAAGTGCCGCAGGCCGTGAAGGCCATGAGCGGGCTCGGCCTCTTCAAGGAGCTGGAGCAGGCCGGCGTCTACCAGGGTTTCATTGCGGGCGTAATCGCGGCAAATCCGGAGATCGCGGAGAAACTGATCGCGGAGATGTTCCCGCTGCCACCCGAGGATCAGGTCGTGATCGTCCGCGCGATCGCTTACTCGGGGCTCAAAGGCTGGAAGGAGCTACTTCAGAAATTCGTCGAGCGCATGCCGACGAAGAAGGTGCTCATCGAGCATCATCTCTACGGTAAGGGCGCGACCTTCGAGACACTCGAACTCAAGGGTTCGCCGGCGCATATCGATATCATGTGGGGCCACTATTTCGGCTCGGGCAACTACAAGGGCATCGATCGCATCGTCGGCGTGCTGCCCTGGTCGAAGGACCGCAACGACGTCGAGAAGTTGACGCTCGGCAGCATGGCCAAGTGGACGCTGGCCACAAACCTGCAGACCGATCCAAAGCTGCTCGCCTACGCCAAGCGCAAGCTCGAGACCGTGCCGAAGGACGCGGCGAAGGAGCTCCGCGAGGTGATCACCGCGGCCGAGACCTATGAGACCGGCGCCATCCGCAAGCAGGCCGTAGCCGCCGTGGAGGAGCTGCGGCGCAAAGGCCCGGAGTACGCGCGGAACGTCTCGTGGTGGGGGCAAGCGGGGCAGACTGCACTTGCTTTCGGCTGCATTGTCGCGAGCGCCTTGGGGGCGCCGCAGGTCGGCATTCCCTGCGTGATTGGCGGGGCTCTGTCGAACGTGGCGTTGAAGTACGGGGTCCCGCAGGAATAGCCCGCGCCGGCGTTTGGCAGAGCCGGCAGGTCGCAGCCGAAAGGGGTGGCGCGAGGCGCGAGCGTTTGCTATGAGCCACGAGCCTTCAGGCGACACCCCTGATCCGCGGTAGCTCAACGGTAGAGCAACCGGCTGTTAACCGGTTGGTTGTAGGTTCGAATCCTACCCGCGGAGCCAATGATTTCAAATACTTAGATGAGCCTTTGCCTATAGGGGCCGCCGATCTAGGTCCCAACTGGGTGCCGTTCTCGAGCCTATTTACGCGGCCTGCGCGACGCGGGGTGGACTTCGATTGCGAATGAGGCGATGACGCGAGACGCGGCGGACGCTTAATGTTGATTTGGATCACGCCTCGCTAATCAACTTCCAGCCAAAGATCGCCTGCCAGGCTTGGGCAAGGACCATCGAATGACCATTGGTGCCGTGGATTTGGCCGCGGAGCTCATCCGCTTCAACACGATCAATCCGCCGGGTGACGAAGCATCCTGCACCGAGCACCTTCGGCGACTTCTGTCGGATGCAGGCTTCCGGTGCGAGGAGGTGATGCTCGCCGATGGTCGGCCGAACTTGGTCGCGCGCATAGGCGGCAACAGCGCAACGCCGCCGATCGCATTTACCGGGCACACCGACACTGTGCCGCTCGGTGCCCAGGAATGGACCGTCCCTCCGCATGAGGGCCTGATCAAGGATGGGCGGCTTTGGGGACGCGGCGCGTCCGACATGAAGAGCGGCGTTGCGGCCTTCGTCGCCGCTGCCTTGAAGATCGCGGATCGCCTTGAAGGGACGCCGGGCGTGATCCTGTACATCACTGCCGGTGAGGAAACAGGCAGCGAGGGAGCGTTTGTCCTGGCGCGCCGCGGAATGCGAGGCGAGGCCGGGGCGCTCGTCGTCGCGGAGCCGTCGGACAATCGTCCGTTCTGCGGTCACAAGGGCGCCCTGTGGCTAAAGGCAACGGCCCGCGGCATCACGGCCCATGGTTCCATGCCTGACAAAGGGGTCAATGCCGTCTACGCGGCCGCGCGAGCCGTCTCGAAGCTTGAAGCCTTTGATTTCAATGTCGCCAGACACGCAGTCATGGGCGCGCCGACATTGAATGTCGGGACTTTCCATGGCGGCTTCAACGTCAACTCGGTGCCCGATCGCGCAGAGATCGGCGTTGATCTGCGAACGCTTCCTGGAATGCGGCATGATCACCTGTTTGAGCAGCTCGCGAGCTATCTCGGGCCTGACGTGGCGCTGGAAAAAACAGTGGATGTGCCGAGCGTTTGGACGGCGCCTGAAGATCCATGGCTGCGCAATGTCTTTGAGATTTGCGGCGCAGTGTCCGGCAACAGCCCCGTAGTGGAAGCGGCGCCCTATTTCACGGATGCCTCAGCGCTCACGCCCGCTCTCGGGAATGTTCCGACCGTCATACTTGGCCCCGGCCCCACACACATGGCGCACCAGACGGACGAATGGTGCGAATGCGCGCGCATCGATGAGGCCGCAGCGATCTACGAAAAGCTGATCCTCTCGTGGTGCGGGCTCGGCCGTTGAGACGTGATTGCCACATGCGGCGTTAGAACGGACCGAGTGCTCCGATCGTGATGGTTCAGGAGCCGCAGCAGTCTGGCGTCACGAGAGAAGTGCCACTCAACGATGCCCACCTGACTTGGTCGTCGAGAGGACCATGAGCAGTCGTGCCTGACGCTTTCCCACGTTTCGACCCATATGCGGCTGATCGGAATTGAAATGGACGCAGTCGCCGGCATTCATGAGAATGGTATCCGGGCCGATTTGAAACTCGATCGTGCCCTCGAGAAGGTACAGTACTTCCTCTCCCCCGTGCGTAACCAACGGAGGCTTCAGCCTCTGCCCCGGCGGGAAGCTAAGCTCGAATGCAATCATCTGCTGTCCCGGAAGATTGCCCGCCGACAGTTGGTATAGATAGTCGTTGGCCCTTACCGTGGATTTTCCCTGCCGATCGCTTGCGCGCGTCAGAACGAAATTTGCCGCTGGCTCCGGGCTCTCGAAGAAATCGCGCAGAGGTATTTGCAGGCGATCTGATATAGCGATCAGATTGGCGATCGAAGCATTGGTCTCACCCCGCTCGAGGCGCGAAAGAAAGCCGGGTGACAATCCGGTTTCAGCACTCAGCGCCTCCAATGTTATGTTTTTGCTTCGCCTCGCCTCTCGGATACGAGAGCCGAGCTGACGTGCGACCGTTTCTGCCTTTTCCGTTATGTCGGCAGTCATATGCTGTCTTTCGAGGTCCTTGCGCCTTGCACGCAAGCTTCAATCGGAGCCGATCTGCTCGGCTGCCTCGGCCGATCCGAGCGCAGTGAGAACAGCCACCGATGTATAGCACGTCGGGTGTGGGCCGCTGATCGGCGTGGATTGGCCACGCCACCACTCAGCGCCCGCGAGAGTAGTGCTTGGCGTATTCCGGCGTCGCAACCCCCATCTTGAGCGACGGGCAATCCTGAGGCACGCCGCCGACAAGCTTCAGAGGAACAATGCCGGCCCAGACATCGAGCTCGAAGTCATCCTTGGGATCGACGACCCCAACGTCGCGGATTTTGGCTGAGACCTCCGTCAGCGGAAACCGCAGAAAGACCGTTGCAGCGATCTCCTTCTTCTTCGGTGGCCGAACAATGTGGCCAGGAAGAATGTCTTGAATGAATGCAGCGACGAGGCTCTCTTTCGCCGCCGCGTCGGAAATTTTTTCGGCCTTGGCGTAGATCATCACGGACCGGTAATCCATGCTCATGCCGAATCCGGAGCGTCCAGCCACGATGGCGTCGACAAGCGTCACGGTAATGCAGGCCGGCGCACCGCGCTCGAGGGCCATCAGGAGCTGGTTGTTTGGACTGCCGTGGATGTAGACGTGATCGTCGATACGTAAGATGGCCGTTGGAATCACGCGAGGTTGACCGTCGACTGCAATGCCGACATGTGCAACGAGTGCCTCGTCGAGGATGGCATAGATCTTCTCGCGATCGAACACGCCGCGCTCGGAGTGCAGGCGGACACGCGTTCTGTCGGTCGGCTGGATTTCTGACATCGTGGTCGCCTAGGATTTCAGGATATGATCGCCTTCGTAGGCGGCGCGCTGACGGTCCTTGCGAGCGATATAGCCCTGCAGGCCCTCGTACAGAGAACGCAGCACCGTCACTCCCTCGACGGCAGTACGCTGACGCGTCTTGTAGCGTCGGTCCGACGGCAGGCGCGTACCATCTTGATCGAGCAGAGCGCGAAACAGCTTCTCGCCATGAGCGAGCTGAGCCTCGCGGTCGCCGCTTTGGATGAAACGCGTCGGATCCATGGCGATAATCAACTCGCCGCCGCAGGGAGCACCCGTATTCGCCTTGTCGCGCTCGCCAGCCTCGATGCTGAGAACGTCACCGAGCAGCGGTCCGGCCAGCAATTCGATCATCAAGGCGATATTGGAGCCTTTGACACCGCCGAAAGGAAGCTGAGCACCGAGCAGCGCTTGTTTAGGTTCGGTGGTCGACTTGCCATCGGGGCCGATGGCCCAACCGGGTTCCAGTTGCTTGCCGTCCCGCAGCCTGATCTGGATTTCGCCGCGCGCGCATTCGCTCGATGCCTGATCGAAGACGAGTGGAGGCTTATCCTTGCGTGGCCAGGCGAAGGCCATCGGATTGGTGCCGAAGAGGGGTTTGGTACCGCCCGCCGGCGCGACATATGGAGCGGCTGAGACAAAAGCGAGCCCCACGAGCCCACGCTCGGCAAGCTTCTCGACCTCTGGCCAGAGGGCCGCGACGTTGAGAGCGTTGGTAACCGACAACGCGGCGATTCCGCACGAGCGCGCAAGGTCCGCCAGAGGCTGGTCACCAGTCTCCAGCGCCAGCGGCGAGAAGCCGTTCTTCGCATCGACCTTGATCACGCTGGGAGCGAGCTGCGTCAGCTCTGGCTCCGCATCCGGCGACGCCTGCCCCGACTGCAGGCCATTGACGTAGAAGGCCAGCCGGAACAGCCCATGGTGACGGCACTCGTCTCGCTCGGCTGCGGTCACAGTTCGCGCGATTGCCGCGGCATGCCGGCCATTGAAGCCCTGCTCGATAAGGGCGCTCTCCGTCATCTTGTACACATCTTCCAGCGACATGCGCACGAAGTCAGTCATGTCTTCTTCTCCGTCGCTCTGATGGCGTAGTGCCGCCAAGCAGGTGAAGCACAAACTAGACACTACTTTGCATCACATGCAATATGACGCGGATCTGATGGGCAAGAAATTTGCGCTGAAATTATAGCATACACCCGCGTCAGACTGCACGCAAAGCGGGCATGGCACGCCAAGTGTATTTGCCTATGGTGCAAATGATAGCGGGCATAGGAAATGCCTAAGTGGATGATGAAAAGGCGTTCTCGGCAAAAGAAGCGACAGCTTCAGTGACGCGCGTGGCCACGTAGTCAATCGTTGTCGGATAGCCCGGCACCGGCGCCGGCCAGCCGCGATTGCAGACTTGCCGGCACATACGTGCGGGCCGCCCACTGCTCCAATGCTGCCCAGGCCGCAGGATCGGCCTGAATGCCTACGGAAATGGCGGGTAGTGTGAGCAGTCGCGCAACATCCGGCGAAGAGACGTCCGTCTTCAGCTCAACTCGGATCCAGCCGAGTAGAGCGTCCTGCGCCCCGAGAGCTTCCGCGCCTACAACGCCGCCACCGCCGATGGAGCAGACGCCGCCTATCCACGTCAGTTCGACAGAGCGGTGCTCGGCAGTCCTGCGATACGCAAACGGCACGAGCCAGATCGGCGAAAGCACATTATAGAGCGTCACGCTTTTATCGACATGCCACAGGTCCGCCATCGCGGCCCCGGCATGAATGGGGCAGATGGCAAAGCCCTCCCTCGAGCTGCGGATGTCATGGCCCGTCAGCATGGGTGCCGCGATCTGCTCGCGCCGCTCTAGCAGTGCGACGAGCGACCTATCCCACGTCCAGCCGCGGGCGGCGAGCCAGCGCGCGGCGTGCGCAGCTTCCTCGGCCAGTCCCCAGCTCATGCCGGCGCCACGCGCCGCTTTCAGGCTCAGGCTCTCGACCTCGTTGAGCGATACAATCATGCGGGCCAGATCCAGTCGTCCCAATCGCCGGTGCCGAGTTCGCTCGGAAAGGGCGCGCCCTGGTAGAGCGTGATGCGCAGCCACTTGTCCGAGCGTGGATCGAAGCGCGTCACACCGAAGAAGGCGAGCTTGTAGCGCAGGATATCGACCGCACGCATCGAGCGGTCGATGAGATTGTCCCGGATCTCGGCATAGGGATAGCGTGCCATGATCTGAACGCGGCGGACCGTGTGCCGGTACTGCGGCTCGCGCATAAGGAAGATACCGACACGCTCACCGGAGGGCGCCGCGCGAAGTGCCGCCCTCAGCTCGCTCACATCTCGTGCGACAGCAAGAGGCTGCTCGAGATCGGCGCCGGATTCCTCCGCACGCACGCCAAGACGCGGCTCCAGCTTTTCCTCCGACACGTACCAGAAGAGTCCGGCCTTCTCTGGTTGTGCGAAGTTCAGGTCGAGCGCCCAGGCATAGCCGTGCTCGATGTCCGAAAGTAGCTCTCCGCACGTCCGGCTGCCGTCGATATCGAAAACGGCGCCCTCATCGGCCGACATCTCTTCCGCCAGTTCGTCCACCAGCGCGCCGTGAGGCTCGAGCAGAAGGCTCACTGTGAACTCCTGGCCTTCGAGAGAGAGCTCTCGCTCGGCCCAGCGGTAGATGCCATCCCAAGGGCGTGGCCCGCCAAAGACCGCCTCGACCTGGACAAAGTCCTCAAGACGCTCGAGATCGGCTGCGAGAAGCGGAATGCGCGGCGCCTGCACTGGATCATCGGTCCGCCAGCGCTCGACGAGACGCCGGCCAGAAGCGAGCGCGTCCAGAAATCTTGTGCGCGCGGCATCGTCGGCGCCTCCAAACGAGCGGACGCGAGCGAGTGCCGTCTCGCGCGCGATAACCCATCTGTGCAGCAGTAGCGGGTGCCTGACCAGAAACGGTGCCATTCCGAGACCGGTGGCATTGCCGACGCCGAGGCGCCGGCGCAGCGCTGGCTGCAGTACGACCGCGCGGTCCGGCGCACGCAGCCGCGCCATGTGCTCGGCGAGATCGGCCGTGAAGGCGCGGATCAGGTAGACGGTCAACATCTCCGCGCGAAAAGGCGCGACCATTTCGGATCGCGCCTTGAAGCGGTCGCGGTCGGCGATCCCGAACTTGCCGTTGCCGTAGACGGCCGTCGTGCGCATGAGATAACCGGTCGCTTCGAGCGCTTCCCTGTCCGGCTGCGCACCCGAGGCGAGTGCATCGACGACATGGTCGAACAGGCGAACACTGCGATTGGCGCGAGCAAGCACGAGTTCGCTCGCGAGACAGCGTCCCGCTTCCTGCCGCGGCACATTAGCGCGCATCCGCTCGATATCGGCATCAGTGGGCACGCCGTCGAAGAGCGCGAAAGTCGCATCCCATTCCTCAGCGATCACGCGATCAGTGCGCTTCTCGGGCGGCAGATCATGGCCGAAGGCGACGAGGCTATATGTGTAGTCACCCGCAACGACTTGATAGACGGCCGTGCCGACACCGCGCCCGTCAATGTCAAAACGCGGCCGTGAGAACTGCCAGCGCTCGCGAATGGCGCGGCGGAGCAGGGCGCGCAGAAAACTGAGACGCGTCTGATGGGCGCTGCCCATACGAGCGAGGCGCATCACGGTGTCGGGTGGCCGCAACAGCAGATCGGCGTGCGTACGCTCGCCCGACATTGCCCGTCACTCTTTGACGCAGATGAGATGGACGTGGATGTAGTCCATGCCGTGGCCTTTGGGATCGGCGGCGACGAACTTCTCGTAGCGCCCGAAGTACTCGTCGAGGATCTCGGCGCGCTGCTCCGGCGGACGATCCGAGGAAAGGCCACTCGCGAACGTCGGTTCCGACCAGGATCTGAGCGTCGGGATGTACTCGCGGGCAAAGCGCGCCGCATCGCCGTGCTCGGCGAAGGCCTTGGCGTAAGGGCAGACGAGATGGCGCTCTTCCACGTGCTCGAGGCGCAGGCCCGCCTTGTAGGCGCCGCTCGATGTGTCCCTCAGAGGCGCGGTGAACTGATCGGCCGTCCGGTAGACCTGCGGGAAGTTGGTCGCCGCGTACTCCGCCTCGGTGATGATCTTGTCGTCGACGAGACCGCGCCACAGCTTGTCGTAAGTATCGAACATGCTGACGCCGCCGGTGCTGCCGAGATAGCGGCCCTGCGAGTCGATGCCGAAATTGAGATAGCAGAGGCGACCACCTGGGACGAGCTCACGCGCGCGCAGAGCGAGCAGGCGGTCCCATTCGACACGGCCGATCTCCTCATAGGCCGCACGCTCGGCACCACTGGCGCCGACCATGTGCACGTGGTTCGAAATGTTGCACGGCACTTTCGAGATGTAGTGCGAGGCCGTCGCCGAGAACGCGAGGTTGAGGCTCGCCGGCGGAAAGATGGCCTGGTGAAACGACGTGCCCGAGGCAAAGGGATAGACGTCCGGAATCTCGCCGTAATAGCTCTTGACGTCCGTCAGACCGTGGATGTTGCGGAAGACTTGGCTGAAGTCATTACGCGGCAGATCGCAGTAGACCATCTCGATCGGACGGCTCGGCACTGCCTTGCGTATGTGTCCGAGCACTTGCCCCCACATGCCGATCGACGTGCCACCATCGGCGCATCCGATGTCCGCCGAGCGGAACGACGTCGCATCGTCCTTGAGCTTCATGCGGTCGACCGCGCCGATGATCAGCGGCACGGCTTCGTTGATGACGTCTCGCGCGCCGGTTGTCGCCTTGGAATAGTAGCCGGCGCCTTTCATGGCCATGAAACCGACGGTCTCGCGCGTACTCATGTCCTTTATCCTCGCTCGTCAGTCGTGTTCCTCAGCCCTGCAGGCCCAGGACGGTGTCGTAGATCGCGCGGTCCACGCGTATGCCCTCGGCGAGCGAGCGAGCGCGAGCCTTGAGGCGTCCGGAACCTGCGAGATGCGTGCCGGGCTCGGCCGTCAGGGCCGAGACGAGGCCCGTAATGCGCTCGGCGAACAGCCCCGATGATGCGGCATCGGGCGAGATGGCAATGAAGAGCTGGCCCGTCTTCGGCGGGCCGCCGGCCGTGCCCGAGAATGGACTCGCGTCGACGCCCAGCGTCGCGCCGGCAAGACAAGCCGCCATGATCTCGACGAGGATCGCCGACCCGACACCCTTGTATCCGCCCGCCGGCACCATCGTGCCCTTGAGGCCGACCGCGGGATCCGTCGTCGGCTCGCCGTCCAGGCCGAGCGCCCAGCCGAGCGGGATCGCCTCGCCGCGACGCGACTTCTTCATGACCTCGCTCTTGGCGACGACACTGGCGCTCTGGTCGATGACGATGGCAGCGCCGCCCTTCCCGTCCGGCACGGCGATCGACCACGGGTTCGTGCCGAGCACCGGCCGCTTGCCGCCGGATGCTGCAATGGACGCCGGCGCATTCGTGAAGCCGAGCCCAACGAGGCCGGCGCGAGCGAGATTCTCGGTGTGATAGCCCAGCACGCCGCAGTTGTAGGAATTGCGCACGGTGAGCGTCGCGATGCCCTGGGCGCGCGCCAGCGGCACCAGCTCGGCAAATCCCATGCCGATGGCCGGATGCGCAAAGCCGGACTGCGCATCGACAGTGACGATCCCCGGCGCCGGCCGCGCGACATGCGGCACCGCTTCGGGCACTACCTTGCCGCACTGGAGATGCTGGCAGTAGGTCGGCAAATAAGCGAGACCGTGCGAGGAAATGCCGTCACGTTCGGCTGCGGCGATGGCGGCAGCGAGGCTCGTTGCGGCGGCGGGCTGGGCGCCTGCGTGCTTGAGTGCCGTCGAAGCGAGGCGCTCGATCTCGGCAATCTGCAGGATGACAGGCTCACTCATGACACGCCTTTAATGCTTTCCAGTGGGGCCAAAAGACTCCGCGAAGAAGCGGTACCAGTTCCGGCCCATGATCTTGTCGACCTCCGCGGTCGTGAAACCGCGCCCCGCGAGTCCATCGCGGATGAGCGGATAGTCGCGGTTATCGCGGAACCAGGATGGCTGCGGCGGGAATACCGCCTTGCCGAGACCGATGTTGGCGCCACCCTTCGTCCAGCGGCCGTTGCGCATCCATTCGACGACGCTGTCGGGTTGTCCTTGACAGAGATCCGAGCCAAAGCCGATGTGATCGACGCCGATTTTTGTGGCCGTCTCGGCGACCATCGCGGTGAAGCTCTGGAGTGTGCACGCCGAACCGCCGGCCAGATGGAGCGGATAGAGCGAGAAGCCTAGCATCCCGCCGCGAGCGGCAAGCGCCTTCAGCACTTCATCGGATTTGTTGCGCGCAACCTTGTGCCAGGACGAGGGATTGGCGTGAGTAATCGAGACCGGGCGGGCCGAGATGTCAATCGACTCCAGGCACGTCCGCTCGCCGGAATGAGAGAGATCGATGACGAGACCGACGCGGTTCATCTCCGCGATAACTTCCTTGCCCATGCGCGAAATACCGGCATCGACAGGCTCATAGCAGCCCGACCCGAGCAGTGACTGATTGTTGTAGGTAATCTGCATGAAGCGTACGCCGAGCGTATGCAAGATCTCCACAAGGCCGATGTCGTCCTCGATTGCCGAGCAGTTCTGCAGGCCGAAGAACACGGCCGTGCGCCCCGAGGCTTTCGCAGCGTCGATATCCGCCGCCGTGCGTCCCGGCATGATCAGACTGGCATATGTTTCGAAATAGCGGTTCCAATCGATCAGGTTCTCGACAGTCTCGCGAAAGTCTTCGTGGTAGCAGACCGTCACGTGGATCGCGTCGACACCTCCGGCGCGAAGCTGCCCGAGTATTTCCTCCGACCAGTTGCAGTACTGGCAGGCGTCTATGATGAGCGTCGATGGTTCAGGCATCTGCGAGTGTCAGTCCACTGAGGTCGATCTCTGGCTTGCGCCCGGCGATGACGTCGGCCACCACGCGCGCCGAGCCCATCGACATCGTCCAGCCGATGTGGCCATGCCCCGTGTTGAGGAAGAGATTGCGCTTGGGCGATGTGCCGAGCATAGGCGTACCCTTCGGCGTCATGGGACGAAGGCCTGCCCAGCGGCTCGCCTTCTCGTATGAGCCGGCATCCGGGAAGAGCTTGCGGATGGTCGCCAGCATGTGCGCGAAATCGCGCTCGTTGAGCGAACGATCGAAGCCGGCGAAGTCCGCCGTCGCGGTAACACGCATCCGGTCGCCGAGACGGGACCATGCGATGAGATACTTCTCGTCGACGCCGCACAGGCTCGGCGCACCGTTGTGCCCGTCGACCGGTACCGTGAGCGCATAGCCCTTTACCGGATAGATCGGCATATTGATCCCGACGTGACGCCCAAGGCCCGCACTGTAGGAACCACAGGCCAGAACGTAGGCGTCCGCCGCGACCGGCCCCTTGCTGGTCTCGATGCCCGTCACGCGATCGCCGTCGGTGCTGATACCCGTGATCTCCGTCGACCACTGGAACTTGACGCTGAGCTCGTCCTCGCAGTGCGCGGCAAGCGCATTCGCGAACTTGTGGCAATCGCCGGACTCGTCGATCGGACAGTAGATGGCGCCAGCGATGTTGGCGCTGTCGGGCGCGAGTGCCGGCTCGATCGTCACGGCCTCATCCGTGCTCACGGGCTTCAGCGTGACACCGTTATCCGCGAGAATGCGCATGGACCCGACGCCTCGGTCGAAATGATCCTTGTCGCGGTAGACGTAGATCGCGCCCACGGTGCGCCGATCGTAGTCGAGCTTGGTGCGGCGGTTGATCTCGCCGAACCGCGCCAGCGAGTAGAGGCAGAGCCGGACCTTGTGTGCCGTGTTGATTGCGGAACGCTCGGACGTGCATTCCCTTAGAAAGCGCCAGCACCAGCGCCACATGGCCGGATCGAGCCGCAAGCGCAGCCGCAAGGCCACGTCGTCGCGGAAGAGCGAGTCCCAGAGAATGCGGGGCGCGCGCGGTGAAGCCCATGTGTAGGCGTGTCCCGGCGATACCATGCCCGCGTTGGAGAAGCTCGTCTCCATCGCGGCCTTGTCCTGGCGGTCGATGACAACCACCTCGTGGCCGTCGGAGGCCAACTCATAGGCAGTAGTGACGCCTACGATGCCGGCTCCGAGGACAACAATGCGCATGGCGTCCCGCTCACAGTGCCGCGATGACGCCGATCTCGACCGCGAACTGCGGTGCCGCGAGCTTTGACTCGACGGTTGCCCGGGCCGGTGCTGCGCCGGGCGCCACCCACGCGTCCCAGACCGCGTTCATCTCCTCGAACTTGGACATATCGACGAGCCAGATGGTCGCCGAGAGCAGCTTCGTCTTGTCCGTGCCTGCTTCTGCGAGGAAGCGATCGATGCGCGCGAGGACGGCGGTCGTCTGCTCAGCGACGCTTTTGCCCGGCGCTTCGAGGGCGACCTGCCCCGCAAGGTAGACCGTCCCGTTGTGGACGACGGCTTGGCTCATGCGCTTGCCGGCTTCGATACGTTTGATGGTCATGTGCTCTCCAAACTCATTCCAAAGGCTGGCCAGAGGCCGGTGTCCCACCATAGTGCCCGTTGGCGCATATTCACAAGCGTTGGGGCGTACGGCACAACCGTCACTTACTGAGTGTTGGCAACCATAGCGCCGTCCAGGGCCAGAGGAAGACGATAACACCTGTAAGCATCTGGCACGCAATGAAGGGAAGAACGCCGACGTACATTTCCTCGGTGCGGAAGTTCTTCGGTGCAATGCTTCTCAGATAGAAGATCGCCGGAGCCATCGGCGGCGTCAGATATGACGTCTGGATCATGATGACCATCAGAACGGCGAACCACAGCGGATCGATCCCTGCGGGTCTGAGGAACGGCGTGAACAGCGGTACGCAGATAAGGACGATCGAGACCCAGTCCAGCAGCGCGCCCAGAATGAAAACAATGACAAGGAAGAGCACCAGAAGACCAAGATTGCCGAGTTGCAGCGCGGCGACGATGTCGTTGACGAGCTGCGCGCCGCCCTGAAGGCGGAAAATGCTCGTAAACATGGTGCCGCCCGTCACGATGAGCAGGATCATCGACGAGATGAGGACGGTCTTCACCGCGGCCTCCCAGGTCCCCTTCCACGTGAAGTCGCGATAGAGAATGTTGAGGATGACAGCACCGACTGCGCCAACAGCCGCCGCCTCCGTGACCGCGGCAACGCCCGTGAGAATGGAGCCGATGACTGCGGAAACGAGCGCGACCGGAGGCACCAGCGCCTTTATCGTGAACATGACCTTCTCGCCAAAGGGCATGGCCAATTCCTCGGCGGGCGTTCGCGGGGCCCCCTCCGGAAAGATCAGCGCGTAGATGATGATCCAGAGGAAGAACAACCCCACCATGACGAAGCCGGGAATGAACACGGCGGCCAACAAATCGCCGACCGAGATCTGCGCCACGGACGCATAGATGACGACCACGATCGACGGTGGGATCATGGTGCCAAGGGAACCGCCGCCCGTGATGACGCCCGAGATAAGACTTCGCGAGTATTTCGCCTTGACCATTGGCGGGATCGCGAGAAGCCCGACCATGACTTCGACGGCGCCCACAACGCCAGTGCCGGCAGCGAAAAGCGTGCACATGGCCATGGTCGCGAGGCCGAGGCCGCCAGGGAAGCGCCCGAGCCAGAGTTTCATTGCTTCGAAGACGCGTCGGCCCATGCCGGAATGCTCGAGCACCGCACCCATGAAGATGAAGAGCGGAACGGCGGCCAGAGCATAGTTCGACGCGACATTGCCGACGAAGCGGAAGAGCTGCAGACCCGCGCGATCGCCAAAGATCGGCAGGGCAAAGGCCACCGCCGTGACGATAAGACTGAACGCTATCGGGACGCCGGCGAATATGAGGACGAAAGCAGCCGGGAACATCCAGGCAGCAAGGGGCAGGCTGTCCATCAATACCATTCCATCAGTGGGTCGATTCTTCGGCAGGCGGATTGTGGAGAATCCGCGCCAGCACCTGCAGCCAAAGTGCGGTCAAGCCAATCGCAAGCACGAGCTGAAATGGCCAGATCTTCGGTCGCCAGGGGCTGACTTGCTCGATCTCGCCGGTGATCAAGGCTTTCCAGGCCTGACTCCAGGCGGAATAGCAGATAAAGCCAAACGCCGGAAAAATAAGCAGGGTGAAGGTGACGATCTCGATCTTGCGTTTCAGCGCCTCGCTGAAGAACTGCGCAAGAATATCGACCGACACGTGCTGGTTCTTGTGCAGCGCAAAGGCACAGGCGAAGATGAACGCCGTACCATTGAGCATGTAGGCGACATCGAACGCCCACAACGTGGGAGAATGGAACACGTAGCGCGCGATCACCTCATACATCGTGACGATGATGAGAGCGATCGCCGCCAGTGCAGCCAATCCACCGCACAACGCTGAGAGGCGTTCGATCCAGCGTGCAAATGCGGCCATCGTTTAAGACTTCCCAGAGACCAAATGCGACTGCTCGAACAGGCAAGCGGTCTCAGTCGATGGCGCGGTAGGACGCATTCTGCAGCCAGCTGTCATAGAAGCCGTAGTACGACTCCATGACTTTCTTCATCCAGAGATTGCCCTTCGCCTCCTGCTCCGCGGCACGCTTCGTAGCCCAGGCCCGCCCTGCCTCGCGGATATCCTTGATGAGCGAGGGATCGGCTTCGACGATCTGCGCCTTGCCCTTGCGGATAGCCTTCATCGCTTCCATGTCTTCCAAGGTCCACGCAATAAGGCAGTCAAGAGTGGCGAGCTGGCCGGCGGCCTCGATCTGTACCTTCAGATCCGCGGGCAAAGCATCCCATGTCTTGGTCGGCACGATGAATTCGAAGGCGAAGTTATTCGCGTGCGCGCCGGGGACGATGATGTACGGGGCCGCATTGTGCAGGCCCGTCTTGAGATTTTCGGCCGGGCCGGACCACTCGACGACATCGACGCCCTTGCGCTCGAGCATCGTGTACACCTCGGAGCCCGCAACAGTCGTTGCGGCGGCGCCGAATGTCTCGTTGAGGATCTGCGCCCAGGCGCCCGCAGCGCGGAACTTGAGGCCCTTGAGATCGGCAGCCACCTTGATCGGCTTGTGGGAATGCCAGATTTCGGCAGGCCCCATGCTGACGGGAATGGAATGCATTCCCATCGTCTCACGGCGGTGCGCAGCAAGGAGCTCCTTGCCACCGCCCTTGAACATCCAGTGCATCATCATCTCGGGTGGCATACCGCCTGGATGTCCGGCGAAAAACGAGTTCACCGGGTCACGATTGACGATGTACAGCGGCGTCATATGACCTGCATCGGCAAGGCCGTCCTCGACAGCCTTGTAGGCCTCGAGCGGCGGCGCGATGACGCCGCCGGGAAATGGTTGAAGCACGAGCCGGCCACCGGTGATCTGCTTGATGCGCTCCACGAACGGCAGGATCGTCAATGTGTAGAACATCGACGTCTCGCCGGAGAAATGATTGACGCGCCAGCGGATCGGCGCCTGGGCCGAAGCAGGCGAGGATGGCTGCATCGCCGAAGCAGCCAAGGCCGCGCCGCCAAGGCCGAGCCCTTGAAGTACCTTCCGCCGGTTTTCCATCGCGAGATCAGTCTCCAAATATGCGTGTGCCTAGTTAACTGCCTGTTCGATCGACGTTTCGTGCGGTATGTTCAAATGAAAATTCGACTTTGGTCAAAGTCACAAATTAAGCGGAGCGTGCCTGATGAATGAGCATATCGCGCAGGCCGGGTTCAAGCCGGCACCTCTGGAGGTGGACCTCGAGGGGCTGCCGTTCGAGACCGATCAAGGTGTCGGATCGCGCGCCGCGCTCGGCCTGCTCGTGCTCGAGACAGACCAGACCATCGAGGACGAGTTCCGCGCCATTTGGCCATCTGCCGGCGTCGCTCTCTACGGCGCACGCCTCCACAACAGCCCGCACATCACGCCCGAGACTCTGAAGGAGATGGAAGGGCTGATCGTGCCGGCAACCGAGCTGCTGCCGCCGATGGTCGATCTCTCGGTAGTGGCATTTGCCTGCACGTCCGGCGCCATGGTGATCGGGGAGCCTCGTGTCGCCGAGCTCATTCACTCGGTCCGCCCCAAAGCGGCCGTCACTGACCCGGTCACGGCGGCAATCGCAGCACTGCGCTCAAGCGGCGTGAAGCGCGTCGGACTTCTCACGCCCTATACTGCAGACATCAATACGCGCCTGCGCGGGGCATTGATCGAGCGCGGGCTCGATATTCCCGTGATGGGCTCATTCAACGAAGCCGATGATGCGGTCGTCGCCCGGATTACGCCGAAGGCCATCCTGGATGCCGTAGTTCGCCTCGGCAAATCCGCCGCCTGCGACGGCGTGTTCGTGTCGTGCACGTCGCTGCGCGTTGCACGCATCGTCGAGGCCGCAGAGGCGCAAATCGGTAAGCCCGTCACGTCCAGCAATCACGCGCTCGCCTGGCACATGCTGCGCCTCGCCGGCATCGACGACGACATTTCGGGCTTCGGACGGCTGTACCGCAGCCGGCTGATCTGATCGTGGTTGACTGACCGGACACCGACCGCGGACCGAGGCATCTCTGTGCCGTCCAACTCTTGCTCGGTCATTCGAAGATCGAGAGCACTGTTCGCTCTCGGCACCCACCCCAACCAGCGGCATCTGCTACGCGGCCGGGCAATGGCCAGCAGGCGGTCGCGCAAGCATTGAGATGGACTGAGAGTTGGGCAGTGAATGCGGCTCCAGCAAAGGAGCTATCTCGCTCGAGTACGCCGGCGCGTGCTGGACAGATAGCTCAACTGCTTCGCTGTCGATCCGAACCTAGGTCTCGAAGTCGAGCCCGATATCGAGAGTAGTCGAGCTGTGTGTCAGCCAGCCGATCGAGATCAGGTCGACATTGGTTGCAGCAATGGCCGGTGCCGTCGCCGGCGTGATGCGGCCTGAGGCTTCGGTGAGCGCCCGGCCATCGACCATGCGAACTGCCTTAGCAAGCATATCCGGCGCCATATTGTCGAGCAGAACGGCGTCGACGCCAACCGCCAGTGCTTCCTCCAATTGACCGAGCGTGTCGACCTCGATTTCGATCTTGACCATGTGGCCGACCCGCGCCCGCGCGCGCTCAAGCGCCGGTCGGATACCGCCGGCTATGGTAACGTGGTTGTCCTTGATCAGCATCGCGTCGTCGAGACCGTAGCGATGATTGCTTCCGCCACCTACCCGCACGGCGTACTTCTGAATCGCTCGCAAACCAGGCATTGTCTTGCGCGTGCAGACGATACTCGCTCGATGGCCCTTGATGGCGTCGACGATCGAGGCGGTCGCACTTGCGATCCCGCTCAGGTGGCAGAGGAAATTCAGGGCTGTTCGCTCCGCGGTCAGGAGGCCGCATGCCGGTCCACCTAGCGTCGCGATGACGTCACCAGCCTTGACGGGGCTGCCATCAGGTCTCTGCTGCTCCATCTGGATGCGCGGTTCGACGAGCGTGAATGCGAGATGCGCCAGATCGAGTCCCGCCACGACGCCGGATTGGCGGGCGGTGAGCGTGGCGCGTGCGCGCGCCTCCCTCGGCACGATAGCCTCTGTCGTCAAGTCACCCCCACGTCCGAAGTCTTCCAGAAGGGCCGTCCGCACCAAGGGCTCGACAATGATCCGGGGCAGGGCAGATACAGCGGTCATGGCACATGCCTCGCGTACGTTCACTTGACGGCCAGCATCCGTTCCACGGCGCGCCGCGCCTTCTCGGCAATCGCGGGATCGATGGTGATGGGCTCCCGCATCGTCTCGAGCGCGGCACGAATCTTCGGCAGCGTGATCCGCTTCATGTGCGGACACAGATTGCACGGACGAAGAAAGGCGATGTCGGGATTGGCCGCCGCGATGTTGTCGCTCATGGAGCATTCGGTCACGAGTACGACGCGAGGTGGCTTGTTCGCATCGACATAGGCGCTCATTGCAGCCGTGGAGCCCGAGAAATCCGCCTCTGCAACGACGTCCGGCGGGCATTCCGGATGGGTTAGCACGACCACGCCCGGATACGCGTCCCGCACTTCGCGGATGTCCTCGGGCGTGAACTGGGCGTGCACCTCGCAGTGACCTGCCCAGGTGATGATCTCGACGTCGGTCTCCGCCGCCACGTTCTTCGCCAAGTACTCGTCGGGGATCATGATGACCCTCTCGACGCCGAGTGACTCGACCACTTGCTTGGCGTTTCCGGAGGTGCAGCAGATATCCGACGCGGCCTTCACGGCGGCCGAGGTGTTGACGTAGGTCACGACCGGTACGCCAGGATAGCGTTGCCGAAGTCGGGCAACGTCCTCCGGCGTAATCGAGTCGGCAAGTGAGCAGCCCGCCGCAAGGTCGGGAGTAAGCACTGTCTTCGATGGATTGAGGAGCTTCGCCGTCTCAGCCATGAAGTGCACGCCGGCGAGCACGATGACGGAAGCATCGACCCGCATGGCCTCACGAGCAAGCGCAAGGCTGTCGCCGACAATGTCGGCGACGCAATGGAAGATCTCGGGCGTCTGGTAGTTGTGCGCGAGGATAACGGCATTGCGCTCGCGCTTCAGCCTCAGGATTGCATCGATATCCGATGCGTATGCCGGCCATTCCATTGGCAGGATGACATCCCGCACACGCCCGTAGAGCTCTGCCGTCCGGCTGATAGTGCCAACATCCATCATCTCGCTCACCACATATGCTCACATTGAGCATTTATAGCGATGAAAACGTCGACCTCTTACGGTCGACGCTCGCTTTGTGACTCGCTTGGGTGGCGAATGTCAAGCGATGAAATGATGGACAACGACGCGACGGTGTGAACTAGCGTGTCCGCGCGAGCGGAAGCTTGGTGCCCGTGAAGGCGCGTTCGAGCACGATCTGCTTCCTGAAACGAAACAATCGCGCAGGTCGGCCACCCGTCTCGGATGACATCTCTCCCGTTTCCTCGATCAGATCCTGCTGCTCGAGAGAGCGCCGGAAGTTCTGCTTGTGCAGCAACTGGCCCGAGAGGCCTTCGACGGCCTGCTGGAGCTGGAGAAGCGTGAAGGTCTCGGGCATCAGCTCGAAGATGACAGGGCGGTACTTGATCTTTGCACGCAGACGCGCGACTCCCGTTGCCAGGATTCTTCGATGATCGTGCAGCATCGGCTCACCCGGTATCGGCGTCGCCTCTGCAGCACTCTTGGTGAGTGCTTCTGGCACTTGGCCGGCTTCATAGAGCAATTCATAGCGCTGGAGACTCAGTTCCGCATTCCACGGATGTCCGCCTTGCCCAAAAACGACGTCGATCCGTTGTGCGCGCTCGGCTTGGGTTGCCTTGTCGACCGCCTGCCTGGCCCAGCCGCGTAGCCGAGGTACGATCAGTTTTTCGATGAGCTTCCCATCTGACTGGCGTAAATCCTCCCAAGGAAAGTAGCGATACCAACTTCGCCAGGTGGCGGCATACCGTCGTGATGCGCCAGCTTCGCGCGTCAGACCCAGATAGCTGATCGAGATGATCCGTCGATCGGTATTGCCGTCGGTGCGATCCCGATCGGCGAACGTATAGAGCTGCTCCATGTAGCCGACGGGATGATTTGTTTGCCGCTCGACCCAAGTGCGCAGGCTCGACTGCAGCGAGCGATCACCTGATCCGAACGGGCCGGAAGGCAGCGAGCGACCATCATTGATCGTCAGGACGCGAGGCTCGTCGTCGCTCACGGCAGCGAGCACGGCGATCAACTCCGGCGAGGCAAAGCCGTCGCGTTCGTGCGCCGGTAAGCGCTGTTTCCTGGCCTTGTCATTGCGAGGTGGAGGTGCGTGCATTTTCAGAAGCGGGAGAAGCGAATTGTTGCCATCATACTTCAATTGTCGGGACAGCCCTAGAGTCTAGTCACGCGCCTCTACAATGCCAAGACGCCGTCACCCCAATAGTGAACGCTGCGATTATTGGTAGATCCAGCTCAGCGAGTGCGAAAGCAACGGCCGATGTTCGGACCATCTGTCGAGTGAGGGGCGGAACCAAGAGATCCCGCCCGGCTCATCACGGCGCCTCGTTCAACGCCGTCGCGTCCGCGAGGCCAGTTGCATCGCTGCCCATGCGAAGGCGGTGCCCATCGAGATCCTCGACATTCATCTCGCGCACGCCCCAGGGGAAATTGGTGGGCTCCTCGCGAATGTTCGCTCCGCGGCGGCGATAATCTTGATGCAAGGCGTCGACGTCCTGCACGAAAATCGAGATCCAAGTGCCTGGAGCACCTTGCGCGCCCCGACAAAGAAAAATGCGAACCTGGTCGCGATAAACACAGCCGAACGTGGGCGGCGAACCCCAGTCCCACTCCTTGAGGAAGCCTAGCTTCTCGACGTAGTACGCGATTGACGCCGAGACGTCCTTGACGTTGAGGATCGGAACGGCTGATTCAAACCGATTGGAACGTAGCTCTACCGGATCGGCGCCGGCCGCCACCAGGACCTTGGCGATCCGCCGATCGGTCTTGGGCGAAGCATAGCTCAGTGGTGTGTCGCCGCGAGCATCCTTCATGGTCGGGTCCGCACCAAGCTGCAACAGTAGCTCAACCATTTCGGGCCGATTCTTCAGCACCGCAAAATGGAGCGGCGTGCGGTGATGCTCGAACGGGCTCATTTGACGTGACAGAAGCCGCGGATCGCGTGCCACGAGGGCGCGCACCAGATCGGCGCGATCGAGCGCGACGGCCGCGAATATTGTCGGATTGGCGCCGCGCGCGAGAAGCCAATCCGCAACCTGCTGCTGTACCGAGTGAATGCATGTCGCCCAGCCGATGACGCCCATCTCGTGCTCGTCACCGGCGCCATCGATGTCAGTGCCTGCGTCCACGAGCCGCTTCACGACCTCGAGATGCCCTTCCTGCGCCGCCCAATGCAGCGCCGTGGCATGATCCAATCGATCGCGCTGATTGCCGTCAGCACCACGTCCGAGCAGCAGCTCGACGCAATCTATGTGCCCTCCTTCGGCGGCGAGATGCAGCAGCGGCCGGTTCCACTGGCCGCCCGTCATCGTGATCTTTGACGGATACGCATCAAGCAGCCGGCCGAGCGTGCCGGCATCACCCTGGACGGCAGCGGCGATGACCTGGCCATCAAGACTCAATGCGTCGACATGCGCCTTGAGCGCACGCCAACTCGCGAATCCATAGTCCCTGGCAATATCGAGCTGCGCCTGATTCAGCTTGGCGGCGGGCTCCGCGACACGCAGCTCGGCGAGCCGCTCCTTCGCGGATTTCTTCAACCAGTCGAGATTGGGCTGGGCTGGAAGCGCCTTGGGCATGTGACACCTTCTTTCTCATGTACCCGGTGTCCGCGGCTCGGGCCAGAAAGAAGATGCTGAAGCACTTGATAGCTGAGGTGGGTTCAACCCTTCACGCGGACCGTCGGTCGCCTGCTCGACCAGCGCCGAATTATCCTGACTTGGGAGACGCTGTCAAACCCAGGATCACTCGCGAGCTGATGTTGAAAAGCTGTTGCCGGCATGGGCATCTGCCTAACGCTCGACACGACCTCTTGCGGCTCCAATGAGAATCACCAACTAGATATAGATGTCGTGGTTCTCGAGGCGCGTTGTGCCTTGAGCTAAGAGGGAAGCCGGTGAACCTCGTACCGAGGTGATTCCGGCGCTGCCCCCGCAACTGTGAGCGGCGAGTGCTCGTCCAATCCGTGTCACTGAGATCGTGAGATCTCGGGAAGGCCGGACGAGCGCAGTGACCCGCGAGCCAGGAGACCTGCCCCGACAGTCGACAACGTCCTCGGGCGGGGTGTCCCGGTGGTCGCTGGCAGGCTTGTCTTGCGCATACTTGCGCTCGTCCCCGCTCGCGCCCGCTTGACCCATGCCCCCAATCACATGGGGTCTAGCCGGTGTCCTACACTCTCGAAGTCAAATCTTCCGATGTCACCGTTGGCCGCGGTGCTCGGTCAGGTCCTGCTGTGGCCAAATCTGCGCCGGCTTACCAGGTCATTCGCCGCAATGGCACGGTCACGCCGTTCGATGTGAGCAAGATCACCATTGCGCTCACTAAGGCTTTTCTCGCCGTCGAAGGCGGGCGCGCCGCGGCCTCGCGTCGTGTGCACGAGGTCGTCGAGGAATTGACGCAACACATTGTAAACGCGTTGACACGCCGAAGCGATGTTGGGCGGACCTTCCATGTCGAGGAGGTCCAGGATCAGGTCGAGCTCGCTCTCATGCGCGACGAGCATCACAAGGTCGCGCGCGCGTACGTGCTCTATCGCGAGGCGCGGGCGAATGAGCGCGCGGCCGAGAAAGCGCCGCTCATAGCGCCAAGCATCCTCCTCAACGTGACGAATGCCGACGGCTCGAAGTCACCGCTCGACGAGAGGCGGCTGATCAGTGTGATCGAGGAGGCGTGCACTGGTCTAGCGGACGTCACCTCTGAGCCCATCCTCGCCGAGACGCAGCGCAATCTCTATGACGGTATCACGCTCGATGAGCTTTCGCTTGCACCGATCATGGCCGCGCGCACGCTGATCGAGAGAGAGCCGAACTACGCCTTCGTCAGCGCCCGCCTGCTGCTCGACAAGCTGCGCCGCGAAGCGCTCTCGTTCGTCCATGGCCGCACAGAGCAGGCGACACAGGCAGAGATGGCCGCGGGATATGCGGAGTACTTTCCGGCCTATATCGCGACCGGCATAAAAGCTGACCTACTCGATCCCGAGCTCGGCCGCTTCGACCTCGAGCGCATAGCCGCGACGCTGAAGCCGGAGCGCGATTTGCAGTTTCAGTTCCTCGGACTGCAGACGTTGTACGACCGCTATTTCCTGCATGTGCACGGCACGCGTTTCGAGCTGCCACAAGCCTTCTTCATGCGGGTTGCCATGGGGCTCGCCATCCGCGAGATCGATCGCGAAGCCCGTGCGATCGAGTTCTACGATCTCATCTCGTCCTTCGACTTCATGTGCTCGACGCCGACGCTGTTCAACGCGGGCACGACACATCCGCAGCTTTCGTCATGCTTCCTGACGACCGTCTCGGATGATCTCGACGGCATCTTCAAGTCGATCAAGGACAATGCCCTTCTCGCCAAGTACTCGGGCGGGCTCGGCAATGACTGGAGTCGCGTGCGCGGCCTCGGCGCGCATATCAAAGGCACCAACGGCCAGAGCCAGGGCGTCGTGCCCTTTCTCAAGGTTGCGAACGACACGGCCATTGCCGTCAATCAAGGTGGCAAGCGCAAAGGAGCCGTGTGCGCCTATCTTGAGACGTGGCACGTCGACATCGAAGAATTCCTCGATCTCCGCAAGAACACCGGCGACGATCGCCGCCGCACGCACGACATGAACACAGCCAACTGGGTGCCGGATCTGTTCATGCAGCGCGTTGCCGAGGACGGGCAGTGGACGCTCTTCTCGCCGGACGAGACGCCAGACTTGCACGATCTCTACGGACCGGCATTCGCCGAGCGCTATACCACCTACGAGCAGAGGGCCGAGCGCATGGAGATGCGCGTCGCCAAGCGCGTACGTGCCGTCGACCTATGGCGGCGGATGCTCACCATGCTGTTCGAGACGGGTCATCCGTGGATAACATTCAAGGATCCCTGCAACATCCGCTCGCCCCAACAACGCTGCGGTGTGATCCACTCGTCGAACCTCTGCACGGCGATCACGCTCAATACATCGGACAGCGAGGTCGCGGTCTGCAATCTCGGCTCGATCAATCTGGCCGCGCACGTGACCGAGAAGGGGCTCGATCGCGAGCGGCTGACCCGCACGGTCAACACCGCGATGCGGATGCTCGACAACGTCATTGATATCAACTTCTACACTATCCCCGAGGCACGTCGCTCGAACCTGCGCCATCGTCCCGTCGGGCTCGGCCTCATGGGCCATCAGGATGCGCTACACGCGCTGCGCATTCCCATGGGCTCGGACGAGGCGGTGCAATTCGCTGACCAGAGCATGGAGCTGATCAGCTATTGCGCGATCTCGGCTTCGGCGGACCTCGCAGAGGAGCGCGGTCGCTATGCTTCCTTTGACGGGTCACTTTGGAGCCGGGCCATCCTACCGATCGACTCCATTCAGCTGCTGGCCGATGCACGCGGCGAGTACCTGCGGATTGATACTTCGACGACGCTTGACTGGGAGAGCCTGCGTGAGCGCGTCAAGCTTTCGGGGATGCGCAATTCCAATGTCATGGCGATCGCGCCGACGGCGACCATCTCGAATATCGTCGGTGTCGCGCAGTCGATCGAGCCGGCCTTCCGCAATCTCTACGTCAAGGCGAATATGTCCGGCGACTTTACGGTCGTGAACTCGTATCTCGTGCGCGACCTCAAGGCGCGCGGGCTGTGGGATGAGGTCATGATCTCGGATCTCAAGTATTTCGACGGCTCGCTCGGCGCCATTGATCGCGTCCCCGAGGATTTGAAGGCCTTGTACGCGACCGCCTTCGAGATTGATGCGCACTGGCTGGTAGATGCCGCGGCGCGCCGCCAGAAGTGGATCGATCAGGCGCAGTCGCTGAACCTGTACCTCGCCGCGCCGAACGGGCGGAAGCTCGATGCGCTCTACCGTCTCGCATGGGAGCGCGGGCTCAAGACGACCTACTATCTACGTACGCAGTCGGCGACGCACGTCGAGAAGTCGACGTTGAAAGGCACCGACGGCAAGCTCAATGCGGTCTCGGCCGGTGGCGGGATGCTCTCGGCACCCGAGGAAGCAGCATCGCCGCCGATCATGACCTGCTCGATCGACGACCCGACTTGCGAAGCCTGCCAGTAAGCCAAGAACCAGCATTCAATCCCGGAGATGACGACAATGCTCGACTGGTCAGAGCCAGCAACACCCGCACTGACGCCTGCCGCGCGCAAACCTCAGATGACGAAGGCGCCTACGCTTCCAGCCGACAGCACGGGCCTCGGCGAGATCGAGCGTGGCGGCGCGCGCGTCTCTGTCGACGACAAGCGCATGATCAACTGTCGCGCCGACGTGAACCAGCTGCTGCCACTCAAGTACAGGTGGGCCTGGGAGAAGTACCTCGCCGGCTGCAACAATCACTGGATGCCGACCGAAGTTTCCACGCAGGCCGACATCGCGCTCTGGAAGTCGCGCGATGGGCTGACGGAGGACGAGCGCCGCGCCATCAAGCGCAATCTCGGCTTCTTCGCGGCGTCGGAATCACTCGTCGCGAACAACATCGTGCTTGCGATCTACCGCCATCTCACCAACCCCGAATGCCGCCAGTACCTGCTGCGCCAAGCCTTCGAGGAGGCCGTGCATACGCACACCTTCCAGTACATCGTGGAGAGCCTCGGCCTCGATGAAGGTGAGCTCTTCAACATGTATCGCGAGGTGCCCTCGATCACGGATAAGGCGGCGTGGGCATTGAAGCATACGCAGAGCCTGGACGATGCCGACTTCAAGACAGGCACGCCCGCTACCGATCAGGCATTTCTGCGCGATCTCGTGGCCTTCTACGTCGTGTTCGAGGGCATGTGGTTCTACACGGGCTTCGCGCAGATCCTCTCGCTCGGCCGGCGCAACAAGATGGTCGGCATTGCCGAGCAGTATCAGTACATCCTGCGCGACGAGAGCATTCACCTGAACTTCGGTATCGACGTGATCAACCAGATCAAAGTCGAGAACCCGTATCTGTGGAACAAAGCGTTTCAGGACGAGGTTCGTGGGATGCTGAAGGATGCGGCGGAGCTCGAAGCCGCTTACGGCCGCGACACCATGCCAAGAGGTTTCCTCGGTCTCAACGCGGCGCTGTGCGAAAGCTACATGCACTTCATCGCAAACCGTCGCTGCGCGCAGCTCGGCCTCGCGCCGGTGTTCAAGGAGACGGAGAACCCGTTCCCCTGGATGTCGGAGGCCATGGATCTCAAGAAGGAGAAGAACTTCTTCGAGACACGCGTCATCGAATATCAGAACGGCGGCGCGCTCAGTTGGGAGTGACAAGTTTTGGCGGGCGTCCGGGATGCCCGCCCACCAAGCCGGCTCGACAGCTTCTAGGCTGTCTGCTACACGAAATGTGCCGACGGTCCCCGCAAGGGGATAACAGGGAATTCGGTGCGCGGGTTCTGCCCGCTAGTCCGAAGCTGCCCCCGCAACTGTAAGCGGTGAAGGGCGCTCTACAATGCCACTGGGATCGTCGATCCCGGGAAGGCGAGCGCCCCAAGCCCGCGAGCCAGGAGACCTACCGCCGGATTGAGACCCCATGAATGCCGGTCGGGGTGCATCGGCGGAGGTAGAGAGAATGGCCACTTTTGTCGCCTTCGTGCAGCGCAGACCTCGCGCGGATATTCCCACTTTTGCAGTTTTGGCGCAGCGGCCCCGCAGAGCCTGAGCCATGGCCGCGCCGCGACGCTTGTCGCGGCCCGATCATGTGGCGGACGGCCGAACGCGCCGCGGTTATGCGAAAGATCTCGCGGGCTATACCGATGTCCGCGACTTCTTCCGACTGCAGCAGTGCGAAAGCCGCCAGACTGATCCGGGCCGACTGATCGAATCCGTCTTCCTCGGTGAAACACCGGCGGACGACGCCGACGTCGTGCTGATCGCGTGGCTCGCCATTCTGCCGACGGACGCACATGTGTCGTCGGCAGCCGCTGAGCTTGCGCGCCATCTCGCGCAGATAATGCCTCGGCCTCATTCGCCGCTCCAGCGCCGGTTGCTCGAACTCCTCGCCTACGTCGCTGCTCACCGGCGCGCGGGCAATCCTCCAACCATCTCGAAACCTTACCGAAAGGCCCCAACATGACCAAAGCTGCGAACCTCGGCTTCCCGCGCATCGGCGCCAAGCGCGAGCTGAAGAAGGCGACGGAAGCCTATTGGAAGGGAGCGATCGATGCAGCGGCTCTAGCGACGACGGGAGCCGAACTCAGGGCAACACATTGGAAGCTTCAGAGGGATTCCGGCATCGACATCATCCCTTCGAATGACTTCTCGTTCTATGATCAGATGCTCGATATGACAGAAACCGTCGGAGCAATCCCGCCGCGCTTCCTCGCCAATTCAAGCGACCGCCCCACTCATCCCAATGGCAGTGCGCGTAGCGCGATGGAGGCCGCGGCGGGCGGCGCCGGCCATCCGGAACTCGATCTCTACTTCGCCATGGCACGCGGCTCCAAGGCTGCGCCGGCCATGGAGATGACCAAGTGGTTCGACACGAACTATCACTACATCGTGCCTGAGTTCTACAATGGCCAGACTTTCAAGCTGATATCGTGGAAGGCCGTCGACGAATTCAAAGAGGCCAAGGCGCTCGGGATTCATACGCGACCGGTGCTGATTGGTCCGGTGACGTATCTGGTTCTCGGCAAGGCTAAGGACGAGGGGCTCGATCCGCTGTCGCTCCTGGACGCGCTGCTGCCGGTCTACGGTGAACTGCTCGCGGAGCTGAAGGCGGCGGGCGCCGACTGGGTACAGATCGACGAGCCGATCCTGGCGCTCGATCTCTCGCAGCCGCAGCGCCGCGCCTTGCGGCTGGCCTACAAGCAACTCGCGCCGAACGCACCCAAGATTATGCTCGCGAGTTACTTCTCGGGACTTATGGACAATACGGCCGTGGCAGCGGACCTACCCGTCGCCGGACACCACCTTGATCTCGTTCGCGCGCCCGCCGAACTCGATCGCGCGCTCAAGGTACTGCCGTCGGATCGCGTGCTATCGCTTGGCGTCATCGACGGACGAAACATCTGGCGCGCCGATCTCTCAAAGGCGTTTTCCCTGGTCGAGACGGCGGTCGCCGCACGCAGTGCGGACGCGATCCAGATCGCGCCGTCCTGCTCGCTCATTCATTGCCCGGTGGATCTCGATCATGAGACGAAGCTCGATGCCGAGCTTGCGTCCTGGCTGGCCTTCTCCAAGCAGAAGCTCGCCGAGGTCCGGGCGTTGGCGACAGCCGCCGCCGAAGGCATAGGCGCGGCTAAAGAGGCGTTTGCGGCAAGCAATGCCGCGGCCACATCGCGCTCGGCTTCGGCGCGCATCCACGATCCGGCCGTGGCCGCGCGGCTTGCCGCCGTTTCAGAGAAAGACTTGGCCCGTCAGAGCCCATTCGCCGCGCGACGTGCGAAGCAGCACGCGGCGATTTCGCTGCCCTCGTTTCCAACTACGACCATCGGCTCCTTCCCGCAGACCGAGGAGATCCGCAAGGCGCGTGCCGCTCACAAGCGTGGCGAGCTCACCGATGCAGCCTACGCCGAATACCTGTGCCAGGAGACCGAGAAAGCTGTCCGAATTCAGGAGGCGCTCGACATCGACGTGCTTGTGCACGGCGAATTCGAGCGCAACGACATGGTCGAGTACTTCGGCGAGCAGCTCTCGGGCTTTGCATTCACGCAGAACGGCTGGGTGCAGTCATACGGCTCGCGCTATGTGAAACCGCCGGTGATCTTCGGCGATGTCTCGCGACCGAAGCCGATGACGGTGGCGTGGTCGTCCTATGCCCAGTCGCTGACAAAGCGACCTATGAAGGGCATGCTCACCGGCCCGGTGACGATCCTGCAGTGGTCCTTCGTGCGCGATGACCAGCCGCGCTCCATGACGTGCCAGCAGATCGCGCTCGCCATTCGCGATGAGGTGCTCGATCTGGAAAAGGCCGGCATACGCCTCATCCAGATCGACGAACCGGCCCTGCGTGAAGGCCTGCCGCTCCGCACCGCGGAGCAGGCCGACTATCTCAAGTGGGCGGTCGACAGCTTCCGGCTGGCGGCGGCTGGTGTCGCCGATGCCACGCAGATTCACACACACATGTGCTACTGCGAGTTCAACGACATCATGCCGTCGATTGCGGCACTCGATGCCGACGTTATCTCGATCGAGACCTCGCGCTCGGATATGGAGCTGCTGGAGAGCTTTTCCGACTTCAAGTATCCGAACGAGATCGGCCCGGGCGTCTACGACATTCACTCACCGCGCTGCCCAAGCGCGGAAGACATGACGACGTTGCTTCGGAAGGCGAAGGAGCAACTGGCTCCCGATCAGATCTGGGTCAATCCCGATTGCGGCCTCAAGACCCGTCGTTGGGAGGAGGTGAAGCCGGCGCTTGAGAATATGGTGGCGGCGGCGAAGCAATTGCGTCAGGGCATCTGATCGATCAGCCACGGCCGACCAAGATGCGACGCATCGCGGCCGATCGTCGATCGGATCCGTAGACAGGAAGCCATCCCCTTCTATGGTCGAGCCGATCTCAACGGGTTTGGCTGCTTGACACCAATGCTAACGTCTATGCCCGACGGGTTATCGCTACGAGATTACTTCTCTCCCGCTTCCGCTTCAGCCAGCTTCTCGCGCCAGTCCTTCCGCCTAAGCCACGAGAGAACCGATAGCACCAGAAGCACGCCGCAGATCGCGAACAGCAGCGCTGCAATCGGCCGACTGAAGAAAATTGTCCAGTTGCCGCTCGACATGACGAGCGATTGGCGCAGGCTGAGCTCAAAAATCGGCGCGATCACGAGGCCCAGCACCAGCGGCGCCGGATCGAAATCAAGCTTGCGCAGCAGGTAACCGACGACGCCCATGATCAGCATGATCCACACGTCGACAATGGAATTGTTCACCAGGTACACGCCGACAATGCAGAACATGATGATCAGCGGATACAGATAGGCGTAAGGGATCTGCAGGACCCGCACGAACAGCCCGACGAGCGGCAGATTGAGCGCGAGCAGCATCAGGTTGCCCACGTACATGGAGGCGATGAAACCCCAGAACACCTGGGGATGGTCGTTGACGAGCTGAGGGCCCGGCGGAACGCCGTGGATCAGCAGCGCAGCCATCAGCACGGCCGTGACAGGCCCGGTCGGCAGGCCCAACGCCAGCATGGGCACGAATGCGCCGGTCGAGGCGGCGTTGTTGGCAGATTCCGGTCCGGCGACGCCGGCCACGGCGCCCTTGCCGAACTCTTCGGGCGTCTTGGAAACCCGCTTCTCGACCGCATAGGACAGGAAGCTGGCGATGATGTGAGCGGAGCCCGGAACGATGCCTACCAGGAAGCCGAGCACGGAGCCGCGCGCGATGGGCAAAGCCGACTGCTGCCATTCCTGGCGACTCGGCATCAGCTCGCGGAGGCGGGGCGGCTTGACCTTGTCGGTGACGGTCTTGCTGGGCGTCGATAGGATCTCACCCAGCCCGAACAGGCCGACCGCAACCGGCACGATGCCGATCCCGTCGCCCAGCTCCTTGATGTCGAACGCGTAGCGGAAGTGGCCCGTCATGACATCGATGCCGATGCAGCCTAGCAGCAGCCCCGTGCAGGCCATGATCATGGTGCGCACCAGGGACGTGGCCGACATGTAAGCCAGAAAAACGAGACCGAGCACCAGCAGCGCCGTGTACTCCGGCGGTCCAAAGCGCAGGGCGAAGGTGGCCAGCGGCGGCGCCACCAGCATGAGCAGGATGACGCCGAACGTCCCCGCAATGAACGAGCCGACCGCCGCGATGGCAAGAGCCGCGCCGGCGCGGCCCTTGCGCGCCATGGCGTAGCCGTCGATGCAGGTCATGACCGAGGCGGCTTCACCCGGAATGCGCATCAGGATCGAGGTGGTGGAGCCGCCGTACTGCGAGCCGTAGTAGATGCCGGCGAGCATGACGATGGCCTTGGTGGCGTCGAGGCCAAAAGTAACGGGCAGCAGAATGGAGATGCCCGCGAGAGGGCCGATGCCCGGGAGCATGCCGACCAGCGTGCCAACGAGACAGCCGAGGAAGCCGTAAGCCAGGACGTCGGGACGGAAGGCAACGGAGAAGCCGAGGAGCAGGTTGTCAAAAACGTCCATCGCTCGCCTTGTGTCCCTATCCGTAAGTTCGCTTGACCTCGTTGCTGATGTCCCGAGCGAACTTCGGAAACGGGACACTAGAATCCCATGATGCCGCGCGGCAGCGGAGACTTGAGCAGATATCCAAACACGGCGTAGGCGAGGACCGTCGCGCTGATGCTGAAAGCGGCCGCTGGCAATAGCGGCCGCCGCTCCACGACGAAGATCAGGAAGAACAGCATGAGGGGCATGACTGCAAGGAAGCCCAGCGCCGTGTAGGCGCTCGTCGCGACGCAGGCCACGGTAATCACGGGCAACGCGTGGCGGAGGTCAGCCCAGGCGATCGAGGCCAGTGGCGGGCTTTCCCGGGCGCGCACGAACAGCACTGCGCCGAACACCATCAGCAGACCAATGAGGAGCATGGGAAGCATGCCGGCGCCCGGCGATGCCAGCGTACCGAACGGCAAGTCGGAACTGATCACCAGGACGACCGCCGCTGCAAGTACGATGCAGCCGCCGGCAACGTGGTCTCTGCGCAGATTCACGCGGCTGTCCCCGAACCGTCGGCCTCAGCGGCCTCTGCTTGCCTAAACTTTGCCGATAGCCCGCACCGCGTCCTGCACGCGCTTGGCATCGGCATCCCAAAAGGTCTTGAACTCCGGCTGGTCCAGATAGGCCACGTCCTGCCCGAGGTTCTTCATGGCCTGCACGAACTTGTCGTTGGCAGCCGCCTGCTTGGACGCCTGGCGCATGGTGGCGATGACATTGTCCGGCGTGCCCTTGGGGGCGAACAAGCCGACCCACAGATAGAACTCGATGTCATAGCCGAGCTCCTTCAGGGTCGGGACATCCGGGAGCGCAGGGGAGCGCTGGCCCCCGAAGCACGCAAGCGCGCGCACTTTGCCCGAACGCAGATGCACATTGGCCGCAGCGATGGAGGAGCATAGCGCCTGGGAATTGTTGCCGAGCAGCGCGGTCAGAGCCGGCCCGCCGCCGTTGGTCGGCAGGTGCTTCAGGTCCAGTGCCGCCGACTTGAGAAACAGGGCCATCGGCAGATGCAGGGCGCCGTGCAGACCCGATGAGGAAAAGATCAGGTCGTTCGGCTTGGCTTTCGCAGCGTCAGTGAACTCCTTGAGGGTCTTGAACGGCTGTTGATCGTTGACGACCAGCACCATGGGGTCGGCGATGAAGCGCGCGATCGGTATGAAGTCGTCATTGGTGAACTTGACGGGCCGGCCATACAGCCGGTCGACCTCGGCGAAACCTGAGATCGAGACGATGTGCATCAGCAGAGTGTAGCCATCCGGCTTGGCCGCAGCGGCAAACTGAGCACCAACTTGGCCGGCGGCTCCGGCCTTGGTCTCGATCACGATCGGTTGCTTGACGATCGGCTCCAGCACGGCCGCCAGCGGCCGAGCGACGACGTCGGCAGCGCCGCCAGGGGGAAACGGATTGATAAAGGTGACGGGCCGGGAGGGATAAACCTCCTGCGCCCCAACGGGGGCCGCGGCGAGCGCCGCAGCAGTTGCGGCAGAACCTGCCACGAATTGGCGTCTGTCCATTGCATCCTCCCGGTGCGAGGCCGGCGTGCGATGCGCTGGCCGTTATTGGGCGACATTTTCCAAGTAGCCCTTCGACCATGTAACGGTATCCTGCCTGTCGGCCGACCGCAAACGCCGATAGACAAATGGCGCCTATGTGCGGATCCAATGAAATCATATTCTTAGTCCGCGATGCGCACCTTGAACCACGAGGAAAACGCGATCAGGTGCCAAATGCGCAACCGCAAAGCGCTTGCGCCGACGGAGCATCGGGATAAGCTCCAACCATTGTGAAATCGATTGATGACGTAGCTACGGACGTGCGCCTGGGAGCGGGATACGGCTCGGCGATGGCGACCACCTATCGTTACGACTGATTGCCAGCGGCGACCGCAAGCGCAACCGAGCGGCATGAAAGGATCTAGGCCCACAACGGGGAGGCAGCCCCGATGATCACGATTGAACGCGGACCACAGCAATTGGCGTTGCGCGCCGGATCAACGACGGTCGCGCTCGATAAAGTCGCCGGCAAGGCGACCCTGCAGCGCAAGCTGCTATTTTGGGCGAGGAAGCCCGTCGAGCGGCCTCTCTCATCGGTCAAGCAGGTCAAGGTCAACGCCGATGTTGATCCAGCATCCAAGGCCGAGATGTATACGACCATGCTGCTCCTGGGAGAGGGTGACCGCTGGGTCCTCTCCGCGAGAGACAGGCAGGATGCAACCAAGGCTCTGGAAACTATTCAGGAGTTTCTCGGTCTCGCGGGCTGAGAGCTTGCGCTTTTCATTTCGACGAGGCTTCGCGTTCGGACCGGAACGACGCGGCGCGGACTTATCGGCGGGGTGCTCTGCAGCAATCACGACTTGCGCCGGTTCATCGCACGAGTGAAAATCGATTGTGCGACGCTGACGCGTCCAACGTTTTCCTCACCACTTGCATCCCCTGACAGTCGAAGAGGTTCGCGACATGGCTTTCTATGAGCTCAGGCAATACACGGTCCGCCCCGGCAAGATGGAGGCCTGGCTGAAGTTCATGGAAGAGCAGATCATCCCCTTCCAGGTGGCCCAAGGCGCGGTGATCACCGGCAGCTATCGCGGCGAGACCGACGAAAGCGTGTACGTCTGGACACGCAGGTTCGAGAGCGAAGCGGAGCGCGAGCGGTTGTACAAGGCGGTGTACGAGACCGACCACTGGAAGAATGTCATCGCGCCTCAGGTCACGGAGTTGATCGACCGCTCCAAGATCCACGTCCAGCGCATCGTTCCGACCCGGCTGTCTCCGGCGCAGTAAGCCGCTCGAAGGCAGATTACTCGGGCAATTCGCCGATCATGGCGCCGCTTTCGTGTACGCGCACTGTCCAGCCCGGTGGGACGATCGACGTCCCGCCGGCTTCCTCGATGATGGCAGGGCCTGAAAACACGAATCCGACCGGCAGATCCGCACGATCGTAGATGGCCGTATCTGTCCAACCGCCGAACCAGACCTTGCGACGGCGCGGCGTCGGCGCACTTTGCGCATCAGGCGCAAAATTCAGCGCCGGCTTGTCGACTTCACCGATCGACACCAGGCGGATGTTGACGATCTCCGCCTCGTTGGTGCGATCGGCGTAGCCGAACGTCTCCTCATGCGCCGCATCGAAGCTCTGACGGAGCGCGGTGAAATCCGGATCGGCGGGACGCCACGCCACAGGCAATGTGAAGGACTGCCCCGCATAGCGCATGTCGAGCACGAACTCGTGGCGATGGCGCGCGACGGCAATGCCGTCTGCCGTGAGTTGCGCTTCTCCCTCGCGCCGTAAAGTTTCGGCCTCGGCGCGCAGGTCATCGAGCGCAACGGTCGAGAGACGACCGCCCCAAGCCTTGACGAAATCGCGCCGGGCGTCGGCCACCATCTGGCCGAGCGCCGAGAGGTGCCCCGGATAGCGCGGCACGATCACGCGCGCCATGCCGAGCTCTTCGGCGACGAGGAAGCCGTGCATCGGGCCGGCGCCACCGAAGGCGACGAGAGCGAAGTCGCGAGGGTCGAAGCCGCGGTGGACGGAAACTTCGCGCACGGCGCCGGCCATCTTCGCGACCGCGACGGCAATCGCAGCATTGGCGAGCGCGCTCAGGTCATCGGTGCCTGCGGCCGTCGCCAACGTATCAAAGGCGGCGCGCGCGGCCGCAAGATCGAGTTGTAGGCCGCCTGCGAGCGCACGGTCGGATGAGAGGCGCCCGAGTAGCAGGTTTGCATCGGAAATCGTCGGCTCGGTGCCACCGCGGCCGTAGCACGCGGGTCCGGGCAAGGCGCCGGCACTGCGCGGCCCGATCTGCAGTGTCTGATCCGCGCCGATCCAGACGATCGAGCCACCTCCCGCGCCGATGGTGTGAATGTCGAGCTGGGGATAGCGGAGCGGATACGCGTCGATCTGGTTGTCGTGCGACATGCGCGGCATGAGATTCTTGACGAGTGCCACGTCGGTGCTCGTACCGCCCATGTCGAACGTGATGACGTCGCGAATGTCAGCCTGCTCGGAGACGCGAATCGCACCCCCAACCCCGCCGACGGGTCCCGAAAGGAATGTCGCGACGCACTGTTCGGCGGCGATATCGAGCGTCATCGCGCCGCCATTCGAGCCCATGATGTTGACCGGCGCGCGGATGCCGCGCTCGGAGAGTACGCCGGCGAGCGTGCGCAGATACTTCCTGACGACCGGCGCCAGATAGGCATTCAGCACGGCGGTCGACGTGCGCTCAAACTCACCGCGCTCGGGAATGAGACGCGCCGACTGCGTGATGGGAATGCCCTGAAGACGCGCGCCGAGCGCCGCCACAACCGCCTGCTCGTTGGTGGCATTGACGTAGCTGTTGAGGAACGCGACCGCGATGGTTTCAATGTCCTGGTCGCGAAGCAGTTGCGCGAGTTGCTCGATGTCCGCCAGCGCAACTTCCTTAAGGACGCTACCATCGGCAGTTGTCCGCTCGTCGATCTCAAAGCGACGATCGCGCGGGACGAGCGGCGGTTCACGCTGCCATGTGGTGTCGAAGATGCCGCCGGTCAGCCGCCGTCCTTTGCCGATCTCGATGACATCACGAAAACCCTTCGTCGTGACGAGCGCCGTGCGTGCACCCTTCCGCTCGAGCAGGGCATTGGTCGCGATCGTGGTGCCGTGAACGAAGGCGCGGATGGCCTCGAATGGTATCTCGAGCTCGGCAAGTGCGCCGAGGACACCCTGCCATTGTGCACCCGGCAGCGATGGGACCTTGGCCGAGAGCAGCTGGTCAGTCGCCGTGTCGAAAGCAAGCAGATCGGTGAACGTACCGCCGACGTCGATGCCGATGATGTAGCGCGGGGTCGTTGTCACGTCGCAGACCTCGCGGCGCGGACTTCGACGGTGTCACCGGCCTTCACGCCCAGAACGGCGCGTCCCGTCGGGCCGAGCGATACATTCTCACCGCCCTCGGCAATGCGCACCCACCCTCGCAGCGCCGATCCGCTCGTAGCCGTCGCAAGTTCCATGAGGTCGCCGTCGGCTAACCCGAGGCGATCCGCAATCGCACGCGGCACCTCCATGCGCCGGCGCGCGCCATCGTACGTATCAGCGTCGGCAGAGTTGATCGCGAGTTCGAGGCGCGCTTTGCGCAAACGTGCGCGCGCGTCGGAAGTCGCAGGCGCGTCAACCTCTCCACTCGAAGCGAAGGCCACGCCATAGCGCTTCAAGGCATCCTCGGCGCTCACGTAGCCAAGAAGGACATCGTGAGCGACGCGCGCGGGATCGCGATCGAGCGGATCGCCATAACCGCCTCCGCCAGCCGACTCCATACGCACGATGTCGCCCTTCTGCAGCTTGAATCCGCCGACTTTCCCCGCGATCGGCGATGGTGCGATCACTTCGCCATCCCGCAGAACGACAAAACTGTTGAGCGCGCCACTGTGCCCGCCGGCGACGCCGAATGGCGGAATGATTGCATGATCGGCCAGCACGGAGAGGCTCGCTTCGTCGGCGAGAATACGGATGTCGCGGCGCATGCCGCAACCGCCGCGGAACATGCCGTCACCGCATGAACCCTCGCGGATACCATAGTGCTCGACGCGAACGGGGCACTGCATCTCGACGATCTCGGCGGCCTGCACCGTATTGAAGTCCCCTTCGGGAAAGGCGCGCACGACGTGGTTGCCGTCGTTGCTCCTCGTCGCGCCCGTGCCGCCGGCCGGATACTCGTAGAGCAGGAAGAGGCCGGCCTTGCTGCCATCACCGCTCGGACGCGGGCCGGACATGTAGACGTGATTGGCGCCACCCTTGAGATCACCGATCAGCCGCTCGGGAAGGGCCTGGCCGAGAGCGGAGACCATCAGCGCCACCATGATCGCGCGGCACTCCACCATGCCGCCGCACGGCGCGGGCAGCGTCGCATTGAGGAAGCTGCCCGGCGGATTGATCACCTGCAGCGGATTGAACGATCCGTGGTTCACCGGCGTCTGCGGGTCGAGATACGACTTCACCACACTCGCGACGGCATTGAGCGCCATGGCCGGACCGACATTGGTCGGGCCGCCCGTCTGCGGGCTGCTGCCGGTGAAGTCCGCGATCATGCGATCGCCTGTAACCGTCAGCTTGAGACGGCCGACCAGCGGCTCCGGGCTGTGGCCGTTGCTATCGAGGTAGCCTTCCGCCTGGTATACGCCGTCGGGAATGTCGCTGATGCGCGCCCTCATCAGGCGCTCGGAGCGGGCGATCAACTCCTCGATGGAATCGAGGAAGGCGTGCCCACCGAAGCGCTTGAAGAGGCGGCCGATGTGCTCGGCGGCTTTTCGCGAGGCGCCGAGCATCGTGTTGAAGTCACCGCGACGCTCCTCGCGGATGCGCATATTGTCGAGCAGCAGATTGATGAAGGCCTCGTTCATGCGCCCGCGCTCACAGATGCGCGTCGGCACGATACGGAGGCCTTCCTGATAGACTTCCGTGACACGACCGGAGAGTGAGCCGGGCGTCATGCCGCCCACATCGCCCCAGTGGCAGCGCGTCGCCGTGAAGAGCGCGAGCCGGCCCTCGTGAAAGACCGGATAGAGCATCAGCACGTCGTTGAGATGTGTCCCGCCCGTATAGGGATCATTGTGCAGGAAGATGTCGCCCGGATGGATGTCGCCGGCAAAGGTCTTCGCGACCTCGGCCGTCGAATAGGGCACGGCGAAGATGTGGATGGGATTGTCGGCATCGCCCTGCGCAACAAGACGACCGTCCGCCATGACGAGGGCACAGGAGAAGTCGTGCCCTTCGTAGATGATGGAGGAGTAGGAGCTGCGGATCACATTGGCCCGCATCTCATTGACGACGGCCACAAGGGATTCACGGATCAGCTCGAGTCGTCCGATTTCCTTCATGAACCCCTGCTCAGCATTTGCGCGCACCAAGTGACGCCCAGCCACGATGGCGCCATACACTGACGGGGTCAATCATCGCGCGTGCATACGGCACCCCTCACCAAGTTCTGGCAGAGACGCGCACTGCCAGATTTGTTGGCTCGGAGCCGCAAGAGAAAGCGGCAACAGGAGACGTCGGCTTTACGACAGCTCTTTGCGTACGATCGCGGCGCCGTCGACCATGGCCTTGAGCTTCGCGAAGGCCAGCTCGCGCGGCATGTACTTCATGCCGCAATCGGGCGCCGGCACCAGCTTGTCGGCGGGCAGGAACTTGAGACCCGCGCGGATGCGATCCGCGACGATCTCCGGCGTCTCGGCGGTCTTGTCGCCAAGGTCGAGAACGCCGAGCATGACCTTCTTCGGCGCCAGCTCCTTGAGAATGCCGAGATCGAGCTTCGGCTGGGCGGCTTCGATTGAGATCGTCTCCGCGACCGTATCGGCAAGCTCCGGCAGGAAAGAATAGCCGACCGGCTTCGTAGAGCCCGGCACGACAGCCGCGTAGCCGAAGCAAAGATGTATCACAGTCGGCACCTTGATGCCTTCGAGGGCGCGGTTGATAGCCTTGATCGCGATGCGCTTGGCTGCATCCGGATCATTGCGCAGCCAGGGCTCGTCGAGCTGGATGACGTCGGCGCCGGCCTTTACGAGATCATGGGCCTCCGCGTTCACCGCGGCGGCGTAGTCCATGACCATCTCGTCGGCATCCTTGTAGAACTCGTTCTTTGCCTGCTGGCTCATCGTGAAGGGGCCAGGGAGCGTGATCTTCGCAAGCCTGTCCGTATTGCGGCGCAGGAACTCCATGTCGCGCACTTCCACGGGCCCCCTCCGGCGGATCTTGCCGACGACGCGAGGCACAGGCGTGCGGGCGTTGCCGGTGCGCGCGATGACCTCGCCGGCCTCACTCGCGTCGATGCCTTCGAGCGCGGTCGCAAAGCGGTTCGAGTAGCTTTCACGGCGCGCTTCGCCGTCGGTGATGATGTCGATGCCGGCGCGCTCCATGTCGCGGATGGCGAGGATGGTCGCGTCGTCCTGCGCCTGCTCGAGCTGCGCCTCGGGAATACGCCAGATGTTCAGGCGCACGCGGGGTACCTGCTTCGAGAGCATCTCGCGGTTCACGAGCCAATCGGGCTGCGGGTAGCTGCCGACGACGGTCGTTGGCAGGATCTTGTTGGTCATTGCGTGTACTCCGTCCGAGGTCTCGAGATTGCTCATGCTGCTGCCGGCGCCGGCGCGCCCTGGCTTACCGGACGTGGCGATGTCTGCTGCTGGCGCCGACCGGCCGACTGCCAGACTACCATGCGCCGCTCCAGCCGCCGCGCAATGATGTCATAGGCGACCGACAGCACGAGGATGCAAAGAATGCCGGCGAAAACGCGCGGGCTGTCCAGGATCGTGCGGTTCAGCGTCACGAGGTAGCCGATGCCGGCGGACGCGGTCAGCATCTCGGCAACCACGACGCCGATGATCGCGAGGGCACCGCCGATACGCAAACCGCCGAAAACAGTTGGCAGCGATGCCGGGATGATGACCTTGGTGATCTGTTGAAAGACGGTTGCGCCCATGCTGCGGGCGGCAAGGAGAAACTGCGGATCGATCGTGCGGATGCCGGCTGCCGTCGACAGCATGACGGGGAAGAAGCCGTAGATGCCCGCAAACATGATCTTGGATTCCGAGCCGATGCCGAACCATGCGGTGAAGATCGGATAGAGAATGACGATCGGGATGGCATAAAGGCTCGAGAATACCGGCAGCAGCAGGTCGCGCAGCACCGCAATGCCGCCGATGGTGGTGCCCGCGAGGATGCCAAATCCGCAAGCAATCACCATCGCGAGAACGACCTCGTAAAGCGTCACCAGCAGCGCGTTCCAGTACTTGTCGAGATCGATCCAGAGCACGTTGAGCGTCTTCGAAAGGCGCGGCAGAAAGAGCTCCGGCAGCAGGCCCGTCAGCGGCACCACCTCCCATGCGACGAGCAGCGCGATCAGGATACCCCAGCGGACGATCTTTGGATCGGGACGTCGCATCGTGACCTCAGTGGGACTTGCGGATCTGCTGCCAGATGCGATCCCGCATGCGGCCGAAGGTATCCGTCGCCATCATCTCGTACGTGCGCGGGCGCGGCAGGTCGACCATGATGTGATCGATCATGCGTCCGGGACGCGGCGACATCACGTAGACCTCGTCGGCGAGATAGACGGCTTCGGTCAGGCTGTGCGTAATGAATACAACGGTCTTGTTGGTCGTCTCCCAGATGCGCAGCAGCTCATGCCCCATGGTCATGCGCGTCTGCTCGTCGAGCGCGGCGAAGGGCTCGTCCATGAGGAGCACCGGCGGGTCCTGCACGAGGCCACGGGCGATCGAGACGCGCTGCTTCATGCCGCCCGAAAGCTCATGCGGGTAGCGCTCGCCGAACCCGGTGAGGCCAACGAGCTGAAGCATGGGCTGGGACTTGCGGCGACGTTCGTCCTTGGACATGCCGCGCAGGCTCAGGGGAAACTCGATGTTGTCGAAGGTCGTGAGCCAGGGAAAGAGGCTCGCCTCCTGGAAGATGACGCCGACGCGCTCCGGATCGGGCTTCGGCATCGGCGCGCCGTGGACGTCGATACGGCCCTCGGTGTGATCGCGCAGACCCGCCATCATCATGAGCAGCGAAGTCTTGCCGCAGCCGCTCGGCCCGACAATGACGATGAAGCGCCCTGCACCGACTTTCATCGAGACGTTGCTGAGCGCCGGGACGCCGCCCTCCGGACCGGCATACACGTGGCTCACGCGATCGATCTCGATCGCGGCACCGGTTGTCTTGGCTGCGTTCAAGTCCGCCACGTACTGCATCGGGCCTCCAGGTAGCGCACGGTTTCGTTGAATGCGATGGCGACCACCGAGAGCATGATGACGCCGGCGAAGAGCTGCGGCATCTGGAAGTTCTCACCCCAGTTCGAGATCAGGTGGCCGATGCCGGTGCGCGACGCGTACATCTCCGCGATCATCACGCCGGTGAAATTGAAGATCATGGAGATGCGCAACGTCTCGAGCAGGACGGGCATCATGCTCGGCACGTAGACGCGCCGCAGAATCTGCAGGGGCGTCGCGCCGAAGGAGCGGGCAACGAGGATGTAGTCGGATTTGACCGACTCGACCGCCGCCGTCGCGCTCATGAGCACCACGAACGCCGTGGTGAACGCGGCATAGGCGACCTTCTGCTGAAAGCCGATGCCGAAAATGAGAATGAACATCGGCAGGAAGATCGATTTCGGGATGCTGAAGACATAAAACAGCATCGGCTTGAAGATGGCGCCCGCATAGGGGAACTCGGCAATGGCGACGCCGGCTGCCGCACCGATCGGCACCGCAATGATGAAGGCGACGATCACCTCCAGCGCGGTGATCAGGATGGCTTCCTGCACCGTCGGGCGCGCGAGCTGAATCTGCAGCGTGACTAGCACGTCGCTGAGCGGCGGCAGGAGCATGGGGTTTACCAAGCCCCAGCGCGGCGCCAGTTCCCATGCCCCGAGCACAAGGGCCAGGATCGCCGCCCGAATGAGGATGATGTGCCAGTACTTCACGACAAACCCTGTATTTCGCGGGGGCTTTGAACGGCACCGGCTGTGCGAAACTCCGCACAGCCGGCTCGCGGCCTAGTGGCCACTACGTCTCAGGCCTTGGTCGGGACCGGCTTGAACTGCTCGACGTAGACCTCTTTGGGATCAGCCAGTTCCTTCATGCCGATCAGGCGTGCGTTGTCGAGCGCACGCTCGACCCACTCGAGCTTGAATTCGCCGGTCCGCGAGATGAGCTTGAGATTGTTGTCGAGTTCGAAGCCCGCAATCTTCTCGGGAATCTCGTCGATCTCGGCAACGAGTTTCACGGCCGCGTCGCGGTTCTTGTCGTCGACGAGGAAGCCGACGCCACCATAGAGGGCGTTGACCGCCTTCTGGACGACGTCAGGACGCTCCTTGATGACCTTGTCGGTGGCGATCCAGCTTCCCGTCGAGTGGGCAGGGACGGCCTTGCCGTAGTCGATGAGGGTCCGCGCCACCTTCTCGTCGACGACCTTGTAGGTGAGCGGCGAGTAGAGAACGGTTGCGTCGATGTTGCCCGTCAGCAGGTTCGGCACGAGACCGCCGCCACCAAGCGGCACGCGCGTGAACTGGATCTTGTGCTCGGCGACGGTCCACAGCGCGAGGATGTCCGTCCCCGACCCGGCCGAGGTGATACCGACTTTCTTGCCTGCGATGTCCGCCACCTTCGTGATCGGCGAATCCGTCTTCACGACAAGCTGCCAGCCATAGTAGCCGTTCGCGGCATTGGCGACGCAGCGGGCATTGACGCCGCGCTTGAGGCCACCGGCCACGCTCATGGTCGAGTTCATGACAATATCGGCTGCGCCGGCGGCAAGTGCCTCGAAGCCTTCGGCACCGCTGCGGTAGATCGTCAGCTCCGGCTTCAAGCCCTCCTTCTCGAAGAGCTTCTGGCGGATCGCCGTCTCGGCAATGATGGTCGGGTAATAGGTCTTCGTCGGCACGCCGATGCGGACGACGTTGGATCCTTGAGCGCGCGCGACCCAAGGCATTGCGACAGTCGCGCCAAGCCCGGCGATGACCGTGCGGCGCTTCAACTTGGCAGTCGAGATCGTTGGCTTTTCGGCCATTGGATACTTCCTCCCAGGGCACATGTTGTGAATGCTTGTATGGGGTGAGATGCCTCCCCCAGTGGCCTGCACAATAGACTGCTGTTCACTCTGAAAACAACTTCGTCGACAACATGGCCCGCTTGCAGGCGCAGAGCTAGCATTTGGACCCGGAATCGTGCGCGCGGCGCGCCCGCCAATGCTGGTCCTTTCACCATACGCGCGCCATCCCCTGCAACAGCTCGTATGTCAGTTCCGTATACGCAATGACGCTTGACGGCAGCGGGGGACCCTGCTGTAAAGACAAGAAAAACCAAGAAGAAAATGCTGGGAGTTTGGAAGCCATAAGCCGCGGCTGGCGGCTGTGAGTTCCAACGAGCCGTCAAAGCTCATGCCGCGGATAGGGTCGCTTCCACGCGGAGCTCGCCCCGCTCCCGATGAGGGCCACGGCCCGAAACGCGAAGGGCTGGCATGGACCAAGACGTTGCAATCGAAACTTACGATCTGGTCCGGGACTTCAAGGGATTCCGCGCTGTCGATCAGGTCAACTTGAAGGTCAAGCGCGGCACGATCCATGCCCTGATCGGCCCGAATGGTGCCGGAAAGACGACCTGCTTCAATCTCATCACCAAGTTCCTGGCGCCGACGTCCGGGCGCATCCACCTCAACGGCCAGGACATCACGCGCCTGGCGCCAGCCAGCGTCGCGCGGCTCGGCCTTGTCCGATCCTTCCAGATCTCCGCCACCTTTCCGCACCTGACACTGCTCGAGAACGTGCGCATTGCGCTGCAGCGCCAGCTCGGCACGTCGTTCCACTTCTGGCGCTCCGAGACGACGCTCGATCAGCTCAATGATCGTGCTCTCGCTATCCTGCACGATGTCGGGCTTGCTGGCACCGAATCCCTGGTTGCCGCCGAGCTCCCCTATGGCCGAAAGCGCGTGCTGGAGATCGCGACGACCCTCGCTCTCGAGCCGGAGGTCATGCTTCTCGACGAACCTATGGCCGGAATGGGCCGCGAGGATATCGGCCGCATCTCTCAGCTGATCCGCAAGGCCGCCAAGTCGCGCACCGTGCTCATGGTCGAGCACAATCTCTCGGTCGTTGCGGATCTCTCCGACACCATCACAGTGCTGGCGCGCGGGCGCGTGATCGCCGAAGGCCCCTATGCCACGGTCTCTCAGAACCCGCAGGTGATCGAGGCCTACATGGGCACGACAGACCCGGAGAGCGCTCCGGCATTTCGAGGCGCCCATGGCTGAGCCCACGCCGCTGCTCGAAGTCCGCGACCTCAATGCCTGGTACGGCGAGAGCCATATCCTGCACGGCATGACGTTCAATGTCCGCAAGGGTGAGGTCGTGACGCTGCTCGGCCGCAACGGCGTCGGCAAGACGACGACCATGCGATCAGTCATGGGCATCGTGCAAAAGCGCACCGGCTCGGTCCGCTATGGCGGGACCGAAACGATTGCGCTTCCGTCTAACCAGATCGCCCGCTTCGGGATCGGCTACTGCCCGGAGGAGCGAGGCATCTTTGCGAGCCTCAACGTCACCGAGAACCTGCTGCTGCCGCCGGCCGTCAAGGGCGAGGGCCTCTCGCTCGACGAGATCCACAAGCTGTTTCCGCAGCTCAAGGAGCGGGCCCGCAGCCAAGGCACGAAGCTTTCGGGCGGCGAACAGCAGATGCTCGCCATTGCCCGTATCCTGCGCACGGGGGCAGAGCTCTTGCTCCTCGACGAGCCAACCGAGGGACTAGCCCCCGTAATCGTTCAGCAGATCGGGATCGTCATTCGCGACCTGAAGAAGCGCGGCCTCACCATACTGCTCGTCGAGCAGAACCTGCATTTCGCCTCCACTGTTGCCGATCGCCACTACGTGGTCGAGCATGGCACCGTGGTCGATGAGATCGAGAACCGGGACTTGGCCGCGAACCGTCAGCGGCTCGAGACATATCTCGGCGTTTAAATGAACTGAGCCAATGGAGAGAAACATGCGTTGGAAGGCTGCTGCACTCTCAGCATTGACCGCGTTTGCCGCGCCCGCGGCACTCGCTCAAATGAGCGACGGCGTGATCAAGATCGGCGTCATGAATGACCAGTCGGGCACCTATGCGGACCTCTCAGGACAGGGCTCGGTGTGGGCGGCGCGCAAGGCGATCGACGACTACTGCAAGTCGAACAAGTGCGAGAAGATCGAGGTCGTCTTCGCCGATCACCAGAACAAGCCGGACATCGGCTCGAATATCGTGCGCCAGTGGTACGATGTCGACAAGGTCGATGTCGTGGTCGACGTGCCGACATCATCCGTGGCTCTTGCCGTCAACAACATCACAAAGGAAAAGAACAAGGCGTTCCTCGTCTCCGGTGCCGCGGCATCGGACCTGACGGGCAAGGCCTGCTCGCCCAATACCGTCCATTGGACATATGACACTTGGGCACTCGCCAACGGCACCGGCAATGCAGTCGTCAAGACCGGCGGAGACACGTGGTTCTTCCTCACTGCGGATTACGCCTTCGGCCATGCGCTCGAGCGCGATACGGCCGCAGTCGTCGAGAAGAGCGGCGGCAAGGTCGTCGGTCGCGTCCGCCATCCCTTCCCAGGGCAGGACTTCTCGTCGTTCCTGCTGCAGGCACAGCAGTCCAAGGCCAAGATCCTCGGCCTTGCCAACGCGGGCAGCGACACAACCAACTCCATCAAGCAGGCCGCCGAGTTCGGTATCGTCCAAGGCGGCCAGAAACTGGCGGGCCTCCTCGTCTTCATCACCGACGTGCACGCGCTCGGCCTGCAGACGGCGCAGGGATTGATCCTCACTGAAGCCTGGTACTGGGACCAGACGGACGCCAACCGCGCGTTCTCGGCTGAGTTCGAGAAGGCCAACAAGGGCAACAAGCCGACGATGGTGCAGGCCGGCGTCTACTCCGCGGTCACGCATTACCTCAAGGCGGTGCACGAGCTGAAGTCTGATGCCGATGGCGCCGCCGTCGTCGCGAAGATGAAGGCAACGCCAACAGAGGACGCACTCTTCGGCAAGGGCGAGATCCGCGCCGATGGCCGCAAGATCCACCCGATGTACCTCTTCGAGGTTAAATCGCCGAAGGACAGCAAGGGCAAGTGGGACTACTACACGCTCCGCGCCACGATCCCGGCGGCAGACGCCTTCCGGCCAATCGACCAGGGCGAGTGCCCGCTTGTGAAGAAGTGATGTTGCCGGGGAGGCGGCACTAATGTGCCGCCTTTTCCGACTCGAGGCGGGAAGAACGCATGTTTGAACTTCTTGGCGTGCCACCTCAGGCGTTGTTCGGCCAGCTCTTGCTCGGCCTGATCAACGGGGCGTTCTACGCGCTGCTCAGCCTCGGGCTCGCCGTCATCTTCGGCATGCTCAACGTCATCAATTTCACGCACGGTGCCCAATACATGATGGGCGCGTTCGGCGCGTGGATGCTGATGCAGTACGTGGGCATTCCCTACTGGGGAGCGCTGCTCATCGTGCCGGTCATCGTCGGCGCCACGGGCATTTTGCTCGAACGACTGCTTCTCTCGAGGCTCTACCACCTCGACCACCTCTACGGCCTGCTGTTGACCTTCGGCCTCGCCTTGATCATCGAAGGACTATTCCGCAAGCAGTACGGCTCGTCGGGCCTGCCCTATACGAATCCCATCCCGGGCGGCACGAACCTCGGTTTCATGTTCCTGCCGTGGTATCGCGGCTGGGTCGTCGCATTCTCGATCGTCGTCTGCCTCGCGACGTGGTTCATGATCGAGAAGACCAAGCTCGGAAGCTATCTGCGGGCGGCCACCGAGAACCCGACGCTCGTTCGCGCCTTCGGCATCAACGTACCGCGCATGATGACGCTCACGTATGGGTTCGGCGTCGGGCTCGCCGCGCTCGCCGGCGTGCTCGCGGCGCCAATCTACTCCGTGAACCCGATCATGGGATCGAACCTCATCATCGTCGTGTTCGCCGTCGTCGTGATCGGCGGCATGGGCTCGATTATGGGTTCGATCGTCACCGGTTTCGGCCTCGGCGTCATCGAGGGCCTGACGAAGGTCTTCTATCCCGAGGCCTCCAGCACGGTGATCTTCATCATCATGGCCATCGTGCTCATGATCAGGCCGGCCGGCCTCTTTGGAACGCAGCGTTGAGAGCCACGATGAAAAACTACGACATGCCGATCTTTGCCGCGCTCATCGCCCTGCTCCTCGTGGCGCCGCTAGCGGTCTATCCGGTCTTCCTGATGAAGGTCCTCTGCTTCGCGCTCTTCGCGCTGGCCTTCAACCTACTGGTCGGCTACGTCGGACTCCTGTCGTTCGGGCACGCGATGTTCTTCGGCTTCTCAGCCTACATCTCGGCCTACACAGTCAAGTCATGGGGATGGAACCCCGAGTTCGGGATACTGGCCGGAACGGCGGTCGCAGCACTCCTCGGTCTGGTTGCCGGCGCGATCGCGATCCGCCGCCAGGGCATCTATTTCGCCATGGTGACGCTGGCGCTCGCACAGATGGTGTTTTTCTTCTGCCTGCAGGCGCCATTCACCGGCGGCGAGGACGGCATCCAGGGCGTACCGCGCCGAGCGCTCTTCGGTATTCTCGATATCCGAAGCGACATGAACTTCTACTATGTCGTGCTCGCGATCTTCGCGGCAGGCTTTCTCATCATTTACAGGACGATTCATTCCCCGTTCGGCCAGGTGCTCAAGGCCATCCGAGAGAACGAGCCGCGCGCGATCTCGCTCGGTTACAAGGTCGATCAGTACAAGCTGCTGGCATTCGTACTCTCGGCCGGCTTGACGGGCCTCGCCGGCAGCACGAAGGCCATCGTATTCCAGCTCGCCTCACTGACGGATGTGACGTGGCAGATGTCCGGCGAGGCCGTGCTCATGACGCTGGTCGGTGGCATGGGCACCGTGTTCGGCCCGATGGTTGGCGCTGCAATCATCATCACGATGCAGAACTATCTCGCCGGCTTCGGTGAATATGTGCTCGTCATCCAGGGCGTTATCTTCGTGATCACGGTGCTGCTCTTCCGTCGGGGTGTGGTCGGCGAGATCGCCGCGCTTGGCGCTCGGCTGGCGCGCCCCCGCGAAGAAACGGTGACGAGCCCAGCAACAGCCACACATTGAGCAGATAGTTAACCGCTCAGCGAACGCACTAAAAGCCTTGGGTTGACGGCCTGAAACGGCGTTTAGGCATGGGTATTATATTATTATAATACAGATATTTATGGCATTTCCGTCGACCTCGACTGAGCCGTTCGGTGGGGCCCGCTATCCGGTAGCAATGCGGATCACTGATCAAGGCGCAAAATTAGAATCAATTCTTGTCGGACCTCTTAGCAAATCCTTGCCGCGCGCACGCTACGTCTGTCGTGCACCAAGCAGGGATCAACTCGAAATGAAAGTTCCTTACATCACTGCGCTCTTTGCTGCGGGCGCAATCTCTCTCGGCGGGGCGGCTTTCGCCACGGGCAGCCTTCTCTCGGGCAACGCAGCGCCCGCTGCCACCGCTCAAGCGCCTCAGGCAGCTCCGATGCCGGTCCGTCCGCGGCATACGCTCGCGGATATGCTGCAGCTCGAAGACGGCATTACCTACGACGACGCGGCGAGGACACTCGGCACGCTCGGGCATGCGGAGACCTGGCAGGCGGCAAACCTGCCGGACGTGAAGAATACCATCGGCATGGCCGTATACGCATGGCCGAACCCGGATGGTTCGCGCATCGTGCTCGTGTTCCAGCATGACCGCCTGATCCACAAGACCCACGAAGGCCTGCGCTGATCAAGGCAGCTTCACCGCACGGCCTTATGCGAGCCCGCGCCTGAGTACCGCGACAAGGCGGTCGCAATCGGCTTCGTCGTTGTAGACGTGAGGCGAGATGCGCAGGCGCCCGAGCCGCGGCGCAGCGTATACCTGCTCGGCGGCGAGACGCTCGACGAGACTGGCGGGCATCCCCTTGGAGAAGCCGAGACTCAGGATATGCGGCGCGCGCACGCGCTCTGACGGCACGTTGACTGGAAGCCCCGAGACGCCGTCTACAATACGCCGCGTGAGCATGGCGAGCCGCTGGACGACCGCCTCCGCCCCCCAAGTCGCCAACATCTCCATGCCGATCGAGGCCATCTCCATCGAGATGAAGTGATCGCGCTCGCCCATGTCGTAGCGGCGCGCGTCGGGAAGGTAGCGCGTGTCAGTAAAATAGACGGGGTTCTCCGCCTTGACGTCGCGGCGTCCGAAAGACGTCTGCTCGAGCGGCAAGCCTCCCTGATGGCGCTTTGCCACGTAGATGAAGGCACGGCCGTAGGGTCCGAGCACCCACTTGTAGGTCGGAAAGATCAGAAAATCGGGATCGAGGCGCTTCACGTCGGTCGCGATGACGCCGACGCCATGAGTTGCATCGACGAGGAAAGCAGCGCCCTGCCGCTTGAGCGCCGCCTGCACGCGCGCGATGTCGACTAGCCCCCCATCCGACCAATGCACGGAGGAGATCGAGCAGAGCGACAGCGGCAGCGCGCCCGGGCGCTCGATGGCTGCAAGCACCGCACTCGTCCAGTCGGCATCCGCCGGCTGCGGCACCGTCTCGACCGCAAAGCCCTGCGCGTCAGCGCGCGTCATCCATTCGAGGACGGGCGACGTGTGGTCGTTCTCGAGCACGAGGACGCGAGAGCCTTTTGCGGGCGCGAGCACCTTGCCGGCAATGGCGACGCCGTAGCCGACGGACGAGACGAGGGCGACATCATCTGGATCGGCACCGATCAGGCGTGCAGCAGCCGCGCGGGCGCGCTCATGCTGGGCATTGGCGAAGGCGGAGTCGATTTTCCAAGGCTGCGCCTTGCGGCCGACGGCGAGCCGCGCCGCGTCCTGCGTCGCGCGCGGCAAGGGGCTCCATCCGGCCGCATTGAAGTATGCGACCTCGCGCGGCATGTCGAAAAGGTGGCGCTGCGCAGCGAGCATGGGACCTCCGGTTCATCGACGCAGGACATTTTCGTCCTGATCTACACGATCCGGAGGTGATCGGCACGCCTTGGGCCGGCTTATTGTTTAGCGAAGCTCGCGGCTTGCTGGCCTACGCGAGCGGGGCCGTAAATCCGTACCGCGCCGCTCACGTCACCGGTCTGGAGAGTACGGAAGCCCTCCTGATAATGCACCGACATGATCTGGCCGTGTGGGCCCGGGTGATCGAGGCCGATCGCATGGCCAATCTCGTGCGCCAGCGTGTAGCGCAGATCGTACACATTGAGATTGCCGTCGAAGCCGATCTTCCAGCGCTTCACCGGATTGAAGCAGATGAGCGATCGATCGATGGGACGGAGCGGACCCTCGCCCTTCACATAGGCTACGTCGGCGAAGGCATAGGCGATCGGATCGCGCTGCGCACCGATGAGAATATCCGGCTTAGTCCCCGGCGCCGCCTTCTCGAAGCGGATGTTGGCGACCTGCTCCCACATCTCGAAGGCAGCAGCAGCCTCACGCTCCAGCGCCGCGCGGTCGATCTCCGACAATTTCAGGAGATCATCCATGGGCACCATGGCACGGCAGTTGCGCGCGTCGTTGAACGCCACGGGGCGGTCGACGAACCCATACGTAACGGTCGCCGGTCCACTATCGCCCCAGCGCACCAAGACGCCGTCGAAGTCAAGAAGCCGGAACCCCAGGAAGCCTGCGGCCTGCGCCGCACCAATCCCCACCAGCCCGGCCAACGCCAGGCCAATTAGCCATCGTCCCACGTGCTGATCCCCGATCCCCTAGCCCAACTCCCACCAAACGATCTTCAACCCGCTCCCCATAGAGTTGTGCATCACACAGTAAGGATTCTGGGGCGCGCGCCAAGCCCGGAATCGAGGCGGATTGTCGCGCTTGTGGAACCTTTTTCGGCACAGCGCGTGCGCCGTGATCTGCATTTCAGATCGCTGCCTACTTGTGCTGTCATGCGCACCAGATTGCGTTATGAATTCGGCATCAAGAAACTCAGGAGATCAGAATGAGCCGGACCGCCGCCACAACCTTCGCAACCCCGTTCGACCCTCTTCGCCTGCATGAGCGCACGCTCGCCGTGCAGATGGCAGCCGTCCTGTTCGGCACCGCTCTGATGACAGCTTCTTCCTACATCTCCGTGCCCATGATCCCCGTGCCCATGACCATGCAGACGCTGGCGGCAACCATGATCGGCGCGCTCTACGGTTGGCGGCTCGGCGCGCTGACAATTGCCGTGTGGCTGCTCCAAGGCGCTCTCGGCCTGCCGGTCTTCTCCAATGGAACCGGCGGCATCGCGCGCCTCGCCGGCCCGACAGCGGGCTATCTCTTCGCATTCCCGATCGCGGCGGCCGTGACCGGCTGGCTCGCCGAGCGCGGCTGGACGGGCGATCGTGTCGTACGCGCGTTCGCGTCGATGCTCGCCGGCAATGCGCTCATCCTGCTGATGGGCTGGGCATGGCTCGCACTGCTCATCGGTGGCGAGAAGGCTCTTTGGGCCGGCGTCGCGCCCTTCGTCCTCGGTGCCATCGTGAAGTCGGCCCTCGGCGCAGCAATCCTCAAGGCCATGAAGGCGACGGTTCAGCGGGCGGCCTAGTCAATAAAAGACGGGGGTCCGGGGGGTGTCCCCCGGGCAGGTACAGGGCGGCAGCCCTGTTCGCGCCTGCGGCGCGACGGGGGCTTGCCCCCGCACCCCAACCGGGAGGGACACCCTCCCGGACCCACCCGCTCTATGACTCCATGAGCACTAGATAAGTCGGCACCACGACGTCCGTGAGCCAGACACCGTTATCCGCCTGCCAGAAGACGAGGCCGTCGGCGTGCATGCGCGCCGTGTCCACCTGGAAGATGACCGGCGCGCCGTGACGCATCCCGACGCGGCGCGCCGTCTCCTCGTTTGGTGAGAGGTGGACGTGCTGGCGCTTTCCGGGTTTCAAACCCTCGGCGAGAATGGCATCGACGTTGGTGCGCGCTGTGCCATGGAATAGGATCGCGGGCGGCGTTGACGGCGGCAGATCGAGATCGACCTCGACCGAATGCCCCTGAGCGGCACGAATGCGCAAACCGTCCGCCGAGAGCGTGAAACGTTGCTTGTCGCTGGTTGCGACGATGTCCTGAAGCGACGCGCGATCGAGCGCGACACCAGCCGCATTCGCCTTCGCGATCAGCGTGTCGACATCAGTCCAGCCCTGCGCATCGAGCTCGATGCCGATCTGCTCCGGCGCGTGACGCAGGACCAGACTCAGGAACTTGCTGGTCTGCTTTGTCATGCCACCTCCCTGCTAGCGGTAGATGACATCCGCCTCGATGGTGACGGGCTTGTCAGGAGAAACATTGGCCAGCGACGCGAGCGGGAAGCGCCACGTCGCCTTGCTCTTGTCTGCCGAGAGCTCCCCGTTCGTATTCTCGATGCGCTTGCCCGTAAGACTCAGCGTTAGATAGCGATTGGCGAACATCGCTTCCATCATAGCCGCCGCCATCTTGGCCGCTTCAGGCGGCAGCTCCGGCTGTTTGGCGGGCTGCATACCCATGCGAAGACGATATCCCAATGGGAGACGCGTCATGGAGACGTCCTGCTTCGGCACAGCATCGGCATTCGGTATCTCGACCTTCATGGCGCTCTCGACGGCGGCGACGGGATCGGAAACCTCGAAGATGAGCGTGCAGGTTTCCATGTCGCCACGCTTGCCTTTGCGTGTCTCGGCGGAGCGAACGCCGGCGGGGAGAGGTTCGGTGGTCGGCCAGGGCTTCCCGCAATCTGCAAGCGGATTGGGCGTCTTGTCGCTGCCGAATTGCTTGGCGAGTTGCGGATTCGTCAGAAGTGCCGCCAGCTCCGCCGACATGCCGACCTCGAGTTCAACGCGAGCCTCGCCATTCTCGTGGAACGTTGCGCTCTTCGTGAGATCGATGCAGCCCGTGAGCAGCAGCGACGCGCCGAGCACGGTGCCTACCGCCATTGTCCGTAAGTAAATCATTCGTCCCCCTGCCCCCAAGAACTACGGTTCCATAGCAGAACGGGAGCCGCAGGGCTCCCGTCATCACATCGAAATTGTGAGCAGACTAAGCCGCCGTAAGCAGTCCGCCAGCCTTCGACAGCTCGCGCAGATGATGATCGGCATTGCCGAACAGGAGATCGATCATGGTGAGCCGCTTGAAGTAGTGGCCGCCCTTGTACTCCATGGTCATGCCGATGCCGCCGTGAAGCTGGATGGCCTCCTGGCCGACGTGCCGCGCGGATTTACCGATCTGCACTTTCACCGCGTGCATGGCGCGGCGGCGCTCGACATCGTCCGGCTCGTCGATCATCACGCAGGCATAGTAAGCCATGCTCTTGGCTTGCTCGACGGACACGAACATGTCCACTGAACGGTGCTGCAGCACCTGGAAGGAGCCGATCGGCACGCCGAACTGTTTGCGCGTCTTGAGGTACTCGACCGTCAGCTCGTGCAGCGCCGCCATGCCACCGACGGCCTCGGCGGCGAGATAGGCAATGCCGTTCTGCACCGTGCGCTCGATCACCGGAAATGCTTTGCCGGCATCGCCGATCACGGCATCGACGCCGACCTTGACGCCCGAGAGCGTGATGTCGGCGGCGCGCGTGCCGTCCTGTGTCGGATAACCGCGTCGCGTCACGCCCGGCGCACTCGCATCGACGAGAAAGAGCGCGAGGCCGTCCGTGCTCGCGCGATCACCCGATACGCGCGCCGACACGATAAGCTTGTCGGCACTGTCACCGCCGAGCACGACGCACTTGGCGCCTTCCAGCACATAGCCGCCCTTGCCGTCGGCCTTTGCGGTCGTCGCGACATTGGCGAGATCGAAGCGCGCCTCCGGCTCCTGATGCGCAAAGGCGAGCGTCAGTGTACCCGCCGCGACTTCCGGCAGAACGGCGGCCTTCAGGGCCTCGCTCGCGCCGAGGCGAAGTGCCGATCCTGCGAGGATCACAGTCGGGAAATAGGGCTCGAGAACCTGTGCTTTGCCGAAGGCTTCGCCGACCAGCATGGTCTCGACCGCGCCCTGCCCCATGCCGCCGTGCTCCTCGGCAAAGGGGATGGCGAGAAGGCCCATCTCGGCGAACTCCTTCCAGAGCGCCTCGCTGTAACCTTTCGGCGACTTCATGAGCGACGTGCGCGTCTTCACTTCAGCGTAACGCGCCGCCGTGAGCCGATCGACGCTGTCCTTGAGAAGCTGCTGCTCCTCGCTGAGATCGAAATCCATGAAACTCTCTTCGTGTCTTGTCTGATGCGAATGCGGGGCGAGATCGAAGTCTCGACGCTCAGAAGCCGAGCACTGCCTTCGCGAGAATGTTGCGCTGAATCTCGTTCGAACCGCCGTAGATCGAGACCTTACGGTAGTTGAAGTACGTGGGCGCAGCAGGTGCGGCCCAGTCCGCGCCGATCGGCGGCTCGTTGTGGCCGATCATCTCGTCGTCGTCGTTGGCGTAGGGGATCGCGAGCGGGCCAGCGAGCTCCATGAGCAGCTCGGTCACGGTCTGCTGGATCTCCGAGCCTTTGAGCTTCAGCATGGAGGTCGCGGGATTGGGCTTGCCGCTCTTGTTACCGCGCTCAGCCGCGAGGAAACGCATCTGCGTCATCTCGAGGGCCTTCAGCTCGACTTCCGCCAGCGCGAGCTTTTCAGCGAACTGCGGGTCTTCCATCATCGTGCCGCCGGTATTGCCGGGCACGCGCTTCGCCAGTTCCTTGATGCGCGCAACGCGCATCTTCGAAACGCCGACGCGGGCAATGCCGAAGCGCTCGTTGCCGAGCAGGAACTTCGCGCAGTCCCAGCCGCGGTTCTCCTCGCCGATCAGGTTCTCGACGGGAACCTTCACGTCATCGAAGAAGACTTCGTTGACCTCTGAGCCGCCGTCGATGAGCTGGATCGGACGCCGCGTCACGCCGGGCGACGTCATCGGAAAGACGATGTAGGAGATGCCGAGCTGCTTCTTCGCCTCCGGGTCGGTGCGCACGAGGCAGAAGATCCAGTCGGCGTACTGGGCGAGCGTGGTCCAGGTCTTCTGGCCATTGACGATGTAGTGGTCGCCCTTCTTAACCGCAGTGGTTTTGAGGGAGGCGAGATCGGAGCCTGAGCCCGGCTCCGAGAAACCCTGGCACCACCAGTCGTCGAGCGAGGCCATGCGCGGCAGGAACTTCTTCTTCTGCGCCTCGGTGCCGAACTGGATCATCACCGGCCCGTTCATCGAAGTGTTGAACGCGAGCGGCGGTGGCACGCCGTTGGCCTGCATCTCCTCGAGGAAAATGTATTGCTGCACGGGTGTCCACTCGGTGCCGCCCCACTCTTTCGGCCAGTTATAGACGGCCCAGCCCTTGCGGTGCAGCGTCTTCTGGGAGGTGACCATGTCCTCCTTGGTGAGATGGCGGCCCTCAATCGATTTCGACCGGATCGAAAGGGGGATCTCGGTCTGGAAGAAGGTGCGCACTTCCTGTCGGAAGGCATTTTCCTCGGGGCTGAAGCGCAGATCCATGGGCGGCTCCTCGGTCTACTTGATTTGGCGGCACATTAGGCCGGTCGGGCGTTCAGGTCGAGGCAGGTTCGGATGCGGCTGAGCGGCGCGCAGCCTCCTCGGCGACCAGTTCCTTCTTCGAGAGCTTGCCGACGGCGGTCTTCGGCAGGTTCTCACGGAACTCTAGCGCGGCCGGCATTTCATGACGGCCAATCTTGTCGGCGAGAAAGTCGCGCAGCACTTCGAGCGTGAAGCGGGCGGCACCGGCCTTGAGCTTGATGAAGGCTTTGGCGGCCTGTCCGCGATAGGCATCGGGAATGCCGATCACGATCACCTCCTCGACGGCGGGGTGCTCGTAGATGGCTTCCTCGATCATGCGCGGGTAGACGTTGAAGCCGCCTGAGATGATCATGTCCTTCTTGCGGTCGGTCAGGAAGAAGAAGCCTTCGGCATCCATGTAGCCGATGTCGCCGGTCAGCAGATAGCCATCGGCGAAGGCGGCAGCCGTTTCCTCGGGACGGTTCCAGTAGCCGCGCGTGACGTTCGGCCCCTTGATGCGGATCTCGCCGATCTCGCCGGGCTCAAGCACACGTCGCGGATCGTCGAGCGCGACCACATCCATGAGAATGCCGGGCAGCGGCAGTCCGATGCTGCCGCGCAGATCCGGCCGGTGGCTCGGGATATTGGCACCGGCCGGTGAGGTCTCGGTCATACCCCAACCGCCGCCGAGCTGGAGGCCGGTGATGGCCTTGATACGGTTCTCGATCTCGACGGGTACGGCCGCACCACCCGACGATGCGCTCTTCAGCGACGAGAAATCCAGCTTTTCGACACCCGGATAGTTTGCGAGCGCGATCCACATGGTCGGCACGCCGGGAAAGTTCGTGGCGCGCTTCTCCGTGATGTCGCGCAGTGTCTGCTCGATATCGAAGCGCAAGCGCAGCATGATCTCATTGCCGAGATCGATGTTGCGCGTGAGGCAGGCCGTGATGGCGTACATATGAAAGAGCGGCAGCACGCAGATGACGCGGCCCTCGCCGGGCTCCACTGAGGACTGCGGCGCCGACCAGGCCTTGCCGATCTCGACGGCGGCCGTGAGATTCGCGTGGCTCAAGATCGCGCCCTTGGGCTGGCCCGTGGTGCCGCCGGTATACTGAAGGAGGGCGATGTCATCCGGCACAACCTCGGGCCATGCGGCGGGCGGCGGTGCTCCGGCGACCTCGTCGAAGGATAAGAGGCCCTCCTGAGGCACCGGCATCGGTGCGGTTACCGGCGAGGGTCCCCATGCCGCGTCATCGGCAATGATCACGCGATCGACGTAGCCGACAGCCTTGAGCTTGAGCGCCACTCCGGCCATAGGCCCGATGTTGGTCGTGATGAGCGTGCGGGCACCTGCATCCTTGAGCTTGTGGGCGAGTTCGCGCTCGGCATCGAGCGGCGAGAGATTGACGACGATCCCCCCGATCCGCGTCACGGCAAACAGCGATACGGGCTGCACTGGACAATTCGGCAGGTAGAGGGCGACGCGCTCGCCCTTGGCTATGCCGAGACGCAGAAGCCCGGCGGCAACGCCCTCGACCCGGCGGCCGAATTCCCGATAGCTTATCCGGCGGTCGCGATACTCAAAGGCTGGCTTCTCATCCCAGCGCGCGACGGCGCGCAAGAGCAGGGCGGGTAGCGTGCCGACCTCAATATGCGCATCCCATCGGACGCCCGGCGGATAGCTCTTTTCCCAGGGAAGAGGGCGTGCGATCTGCATGAAAGGCCGCAGGTGCTCCGTGCAATGAGGCGGTCAGCCTAGGCGTGGCCATCGAGGTTGGCAACGGGCGCGGAAACGCTACAATTATGGTGCGCTGCGGCATCGCCGGGCCCCGCACGGCAGCCATCCGGCGCACGCCGGACCACAGGCTTGAAGTCCGGGACAATTACGGCATATGAGAAACATTCAAAGCAGCCGCCCTCATCGGCAGGGCCGCATTGCCGCTTGGAGAGAGAACCGCACACCATGGCCAGCCCGTCCGCCCCGAAGACGCTCTACGACAAGATTTTCGACGACCATATCGTCGACCAGCAGCCGGACGGGACGTGCGTGCTTTATATCGACCGCCACCTCGTGCACGAGGTGACGTCGCCGCAGGCCTTCGAGGGACTGGCGCTGGCCGGACGCAAAGTGCGTGCGCCCGAGAAGACGCTTGCCGTCGTCGATCATAACGTGCCGACCTCTGATCGCCGCGCCGGCATCAAGGAGGAGGAGTCGCGCATCCAGGTCGAAGCGCTCGCCAGGAATGCCAAGGATTTCGGCATCGAGTATTATGACGAGCTCGACAAGCGCCAGGGTATCGTCCACGTCATCGGCCCCGAGCAAGGCTTCACGCTGCCGGGCACGACCATCGTGTGCGGAGATAGCCATACCTCGACGCATGGTGCGTTCGGTGCGCTCGCACATGGCATCGGCACGAGCGAGGTCGAGCATGTGCTCGCGACGCAGACGCTGCTACAGCGCCGCATGAAGAACATGAAGGTCGAGGTCAAGGGCACGCTGCCTGCGGGCGTAACCGCCAAGGACATCACGCTCTCGATCATCGGCGAGACGGGCACGGCAGGCGGCACCGGCCACGTCATCGAGTATTGCGGCGACGCCATTCGCGCGCTTTCCATGGAAGGCCGCATGACGGTCTGCAACATGTGCATCGAGGGCGGCGCGCGCGCCGGCATGGTGGCGCCAGACGAGACGACCTTTGCCTATCTCAAGGACCGCCCGAAATCGCCCAAGGGTAAGGCCTGGGATCTGGCCGTACGCTACTGGGAGACGCTTCGCTCCGACGAGGGTGCGCACTTCGACAAGGTACTGACGCTCGACGCGGCAAACCTGCCGCCGGTTGTCACCTGGGGCACGAGCCCCGAGGATGTGATCTCGGTCAGCGGCCGGGTGCCGACTCCCGAGGAGGCCCACAACGAGCAGAAGCGCGCCTCCATCCAGCGCGCACTCGACTACATGGGCCTCAAGGGCGGCGAGAAGATCACCGACATCACGATTGACCGCGTGTTCATCGGCTCGTGCACGAACGGTCGCATCGAGGACCTGCGCGCTGCCGCTGCGGTTATTCAGGGCCACAAGATCAATCCGAACGTGAGCGCGATGATCGTGCCGGGTTCGGGTCTCGTGAAGGAGCAGGCCGAAGCCGAAGGACTCGCGCAGATCTTCATCGATGCGGGCTTCGACTGGCGCGAAGCGGGCTGCTCCATGTGCCTCGGCATGAACCCGGATCAGCTCCGCCCGCGCGAGCGCTGCGCGTCTACGTCGAACCGCAATTTCGAGGGCCGCCAGGGCCGCCTCGGCCGCACGCACCTCGTCTCGCCGGCCATGGCAGCGGCGGCAGCGATCGCCGGCCGCTTTGTCGACATCAGGACGTGGAAGTAGGGGACGGCGAGCATAGGCTCGAACTTCCGAACGGCGGATAACGCACGGCGCCATCCGCCGTTTGCCGTTCTTGAGCGCATCCGGATCGCCTAGACTGCGGCCCAACAAGCAACAGCAGTCAGGGAGAACGCCAATGCGTGCCGCGATCCTGCGTAAGGGCAACATCGTCGTCGATACACTGCCTGATCCCAAGCCCGGTCCAGGGCAGGTCCTCGTGAAGACACTCGCTTGCGGCATCTGCGGCTCGGATCTGCACGCGCGTCTCTATGCCGACCTCATGAACAAGTCGCTCGCGCATGTTCCCTGGCGCAAGAGCATGGACCTCTCCAAGGACATCGTCTTCGGCCACGAGTTCTGCGCAGAAGTCATCGAGAACGGACCCGGCACCGAGGGCCGCTTCAAGCCGGGGGCGCGCGTCACGTCCGTGCCGCGCACGGTCGTGGACGGACGTGTCGAAGGCGTCGGCTATTCCGATAGAAATGTCGGCGGATATGCCGAGCGCATGCTGCTCGGCGAACGCTTCCTCCTCGAAGTGCCAAATGGGCTCGCGAGCGAGCACGCGGCATTGAGCGAGCCGCTTGCGGTCGGTGTCCACGCCGTTGCGAAAGCACGTCTGCGGGATGGCGAGGTGCCGCTTGTCATAGGCTGCGGCCCAGTCGGACTTGCAGTGATCGCCGCGCTGCGCTTGAAGCGGAAGACCGTGAAGCTTGGGCCGATCATCGCTTCGGACTTCTCGCCGAAACGTCGCGAGATCGCGGCAATCATGGGCGCCGATGTCGTCGTCGATCCGGCAAAGGAGTCGCCCTACAAGAGCTGGGAAGCGCAGGCGAAACTCTCGCCGGAGGAAGCCGCTAAGGTCCCGCCATCCGCCGTCACGGGACCGGCCACCGTGCGCCCGCAGGTGATCTTCGAGTGCGTCGGCGTGCCCGGCATGATCCAGAACATCTTCCAGGGCGCCGCGCAGGATGCGCGTGTCGTCGTGGTCGGCGTGTCCATGGAGACGGATCGGCAAGAGCCGCTGATCGCCATCTTCAAGGAGCTCAATCTCCAATACGTGTTCGCCTACACCGCCGATGAGTTCGCGGTTGCCCTGAAGCTGCTCGCCGATGGCGACGTAGACGGCAGTGCGCTCATCACATCGCGTGTCGGCCTCGACGGCGTGGCTGCGGCTTTCGACGAACTGGCCAAGCCGCAATCTCAGATCAAGGTCATGATCGAGCCGTGGCGGGCAAACTAGGAGCGCGCCCAGGCGCGCCCCGAGATCGGCTTCCTACTTCAGCTCGTCCGGCACCTTGCCGCCGTTCGCGGCGAGCTTGGCCATGACCTGCTTGTGCAGCCACGTGTTCATGGCCGCGCTGTCGCTCGTGCTGCCGGTATAGCCGAGCTCCTTCGCCAGCTCCTTGCGCGCCGCGAGGCTGCTGTCGAGCTTCAGGAGCTTCATCAGATCCACGATCGACTTGCGCCAATCGAACTTCTCCTTCGATGCCTTGGCAAGCGCATCGAGATTGGCGGCCACATCAACAACTGCAGCAGCGGCAGCGGGCTTTGCGCCGGCGGGCGTAGGCGCTGTACCGGTTGCGGATGCGCCGGCCGTCGGCGTCGAGATGATGCTCGTATCCGTGCCCCAGATCGCCGCTTTGATTGTGTCGAAAATGCCCATAATGGACTCCTGCCACTGCATACGGCGGATGGCCCGCCTGCCGACGCCCCGAGCCTTCGAGACATCGCAGTCTAGCCGTCCAGACTGTGGCTGTCTGTGGTCGGAACTATTGATGCGAGGGCACAATTCTCCCTACGTTTGGGCGAAAATGCGCGAAAGCGTAGAGCGGAATCTGCGCTATTTGTCGGCGTACGGATTGGCGCCCTTGCGCAGATTGATGCGGATGGGCGTGCCGGACAGTCCAAAGACCTCGCGCAAGCTATTCTTCAGATAGCGCAGGTAGGACTCCGGAATACCGCCCGGCTGCGAGCAGAAGGCGATGAATGTCGGCGGGCGAGCAGAGGGCTGCGTCATGTACCGGATGCGGATGCGTCGCCCTTTGGATTGTGGCGGCGAATGACGCGAGACTGCAACCGCAAGCCAGCGGTTGATGTCAGCTGTCGAGATGCGGCGTGACCATACGGCGTGGGCGTCGAGGACAGCCTTCATCAGCTTGTCGAGGTTGCGTCCCGAGGCGGCAGATATGGTCACGACGGAAACGCCTGCAACCTCGGCGAACGTCTCCGCGACCGTCTCCTTGAGATCCTTCAGTTTTGCCTGCTTGTCCTCGACCAGATCCCACTTGTTGACCGCGATGACAAGCGCGCGACCCTCCTCGATGATCATGTTGCCAATGGTCAGATCCTGCTGCTCGAAGGGCCGCTCGGCATCGACAAGGAGCACCACGACCTCGGCGAAGCGGATCGCGCGCACGGCATCGCTCGCAGCGAGCTTTTCCGCGAATTCGTCGATGCGTGCCTTACGGCGGAGGCCTGCCGTATCGAACAGCTTGATCGCCCGGCCCTGCCAGGTGAGATCGCTCGAGATGGAGTCTCGCGTCAGCCCGGGCTCGGGGCCAGTGATCATGCGCTCCTCGCCGAGGATCGCATTCACCAGCGTGGACTTACCCGCGTTCGGCCGCCCGACGATGGCAACGCGGATCGGCTTGCCGGGATCCTCGGCCTCCCCCTCGTCATCTTCGACAGGCGCAGCTTCCGGTTCGGTCTCCGGCTCCTCGCTGCGCCGCTTGCGCCGCGCCTTCACGATCGGCTTCATGCCAAGCGCATTCAGCAGCTCGCTCTCGAGCTCCGCCAGGCCCTCGCCGTGCTCGGCGGAGATGGCAACTGGCTCGCCGAGCCCGAGCGCATAAGCGTCGTAGAAGCCCTCCGTCCCGGCCTTGCCCTCGCACTTGTTGGCGACGAGCACGACCGGCCGTCCCGAGGCACGTGCGATCCTAGCGAACGCTTTGTCCGCCGGCGTCACCCCGGCGCGGGCGTCGAAGACGAAAGCGATGGCGTCGGCATCGCGAATGGCCGCTTCGGACTGGGCGCGCATCCGGTCGGCAATGGAGCCCCGGTCGGCCTCCTCGAGCCCGGCCGTGTCCACGACCTCGATCGTATGCCCGCCGATGTCGGCATCGCCCTCGCGCCGGTCGCGGGTAAGGCCCGGCATGTCCGAGACCAGCGCCGTCCGCCGCCCGGTCAGGCGGTTGAATAGCGTCGACTTGCCGACATTCGGCCGGCCGACGATGGCGATGGTAGGCATTTTAGCGATCCTCGGGCGGTCCCGGCCGTGCCGGGAGGGCGTATGCGGCCGGAGTTAGGGCCTTGCGACGTTCAGCGCAAGGCGAATGCCGTTTTTTGGCTGTATCCGGGCATCGACAACATCAAATGTTTGCTGTATGACGCCCACCAAACTTTCCCCACAAAGTGGGTTGCATGAGCCGTAAGCATCCGGCAACCGGATGGCTTCTAGGTGCTCCTCTGCTGTGGCTGCCAAAAACGGAAAACAACAATGAACATCATCGCAGAGCTCGAGAAAGAGCAGATTCGCGCCATTTCCGCCAAACGCGGGGTGCCTGACTTCCAGGCCGGCGACACCGTCAAGGTCATGGTGAAGGTCATCGAAGGCACGACCCAGCGCCTCCAGGCTTACGAGGGCGTGGTCATCGCCCGCTCCGGCCAGGGCCTGAACGAGAATTTCACGGTCCGCAAGATCTCCTATGGCGAGGGCGTCGAGCGCGTCTTCCCGATCTACTCCCCATTCATCGCCGAGATCACCGTGCTACGCCGCGGCCGCGTGCGCCGTGCGAAGCTGTACTACCTGCGTGGCCTGCGCGGACGCGCTGCGCGCATCATCGAGCGCACCGACGCGCGCGCCAAAAAGCTCAATGCAGCCTGGAAGGGCTTCAAGAAGCCGAAGGGTACAGCCGACGACCTGACGAAGATCAAGGGCATCACGCCGGAGCTTGCCTCCCGTCTCGCCCCGCTCAATCTGATCAAGTACGACCAGCTTGCAGATCTCTCCGACGAGGACAGCGGCAACATCGACGAGGCGCTGAAGCTCGAAGGCGTGATCGAGAAGCAGGACTGGGTCGGCCAGGCCCGGGCCCTGATTGCCGAGGCAACCGCCGACGAGGTTGCGGTCGAGGGCGAAGGCGAGACGAAGTCCTGACGATCGGCCCTGCTCATGGTTACGATGTCGCGATTGACGCTTACCGGAGGTTGGGCTAGAACAGCCCACCTTCGCGAAGATCAAGCCGGTTCGGCCCCTGCCCTCGATGGCGGGCCGTTTCGGCATTTCGCGGTTTCGGCACCTCAGGCCAAATCCATCCACTCGGCGGGCTAAGCCCTTGACCGAGCGCTAAATTCGAGAAGTTCGAGGAGAAGCACGTGGCCCGTATTGCAGGCGTCAACATCCCGACCCAGAAGCGCGTGCTCATCGCGCTCCAGTATATCCATGGCATCGGCCCGAAGTTCGCCAAGGACATCTGCGAGCGGGTCGGCCTGCCGATGGAGCGCCGCGTCAGCGAGCTGACCGACGCCGAAGTGTTGCAGATCCGCGAGGCGATCGACCGCGACTATATGGTCGAGGGCGACCTCCGGCGCGAAGTTGCAATGAACATCAAGCGGCTCATGGATCTCGGCTGCTATCGCGGCCTGCGCCATCGCCGCGGCCTGCCGGTCAACGGCCAGCGCACGCATACCAACGCCCGCACGCGCAAAGGCCCGGCGAAAGCGATCGCCGGCAAGAAGCAGGCGACCAAGAAGTAGTCAGCGGCTTGATACGGGGCCGCGCACTGCGGTCCGACCATCACCACACACGCCCACGACTCGCAGCGGGGCATCGGAGAGCAGAGTTACATGGCCAAAGAGCAGCAGCGGGGTAAGGTCCGGCGCCGCGAAAAGAAGAACATCGCGTCCGGCGTCGCGCATGTGAACGCGAGCTTCAACAACACCATGATCACCATCACCGACGCACAGGGCAACACCATTGCCTGGTCCTCGTCGGGCATGATGGGCTTCAAGGGTTCGCGCAAGTCGACGCCTTACGCGGCTCAGATGGCCGCCGAGGATGCTGGCAAGAAGGCCGTCGAGCATGGCGTGAAGCATCTCGACGTCGAGGTTTCGGGCCCGGGCTCGGGCCGCGAATCCGCGCTTCGCGCTCTTCAGGCGGTGGGCTTCCAGATCACGTCGATCCGTGACGTGACGCCCATCCCACACAACGGCTGCCGGCCCCGCAAGCGCCGCCGCGTCTAAGTCGACGCACTACGAGGCTCTCCGCGGCGTCCGGCGCGTTCACGAACGCAGGCCGGACGTCGGCGTGATGAGCTCATGAAATATTCACCGCACCGCGCCCGATAGCGCGGCCAGACACGAGGATCGTCCCGTGACCAACGTGTTGCAGAAGAACTGGCAAGACCTCATCAAGCCCGGCAAGCTCGGCATCGAGACCGGCCGTGACAGCGCGCGCATGGCGACCATCGTCGCCGAGCCGCTCGAGCGCGGTTTCGGCATGACGCTCGGCAATTCGCTCCGTCGTGTGCTGCTGTCGTCGCTCCAGGGCGCCGCCATCACGACCGTGCACATCGACGGCGTGCTCCATGAGTTCTCGTCGATTCCCGGCGTGCGTGAGGATGTCACCGACATCATCATGAACATCAAGGAGATCGCGCTCCGCGTCCATTCCGAGGGCGTGAAGCGCATGGTCCTCAAGAAAGAAGGTCCGGGCGTCGCGACCGCTGGCGACATCGAGGCGTCCTCGGACGTCGAGATCCTCAATCCGGATCACGTCATTTGCACGCTCGACCAGGGCGCTGCCATCCGCATGGAGTTCACGGCGACGACAGGCAAGGGCTACGTCCAGGCCGAGCGCAATCGACCGGAGGACGCACCGATCGGCCTCATCCCGGTCGACAGCCTCTACTCGCCGGTCAAGAAGGTCTCCTACCGCGTCGAGAACACCCGCGAGGGCCAGATCCTCGACTATGACAAGCTCACCATGTCCGTCGAGACCGACGGCTCGGTGAAGGCCGAGGACGCCGTCGCGCTCGCCGCCCGCATCCTGCAGGACCAGCTCACGGTGTTCATCAACTTCGAGGAGCCGCGCAAGGCCGTCGAGGAGCGCGCGCACCCCGAGCTGTCGTTCAACGCCGCGCTGCTCAAGAAGGTCGACGAGCTTGAACTGTCGGTCCGCTCGGCGAACTGCCTGAAGAACGACAACATCGTCTACATCGGCGACCTCATCCAGAAGACCGAAGCCGAGATGCTGCGCACGCCGAACTTCGGCCGCAAGTCGCTCAACGAGATCAAGGAAGTGCTGGCCGCCATGGGCCTCCATCTCGGCATGGAAGTGCCGAACTGGCCGCCGGACAACATCGAAGACCTCGCCAAGCGCTTCGAGGATCAGTACTGAGAACTGTATTCCCTCTCCCCGTCCTTCACGGGGAGAGGGTTAGGGTGAGGGGCGGCGGCAAACGCCAACGTCAGCTAATGGCGCCGCCCCTCATCCCAGCCTTCTCCCCGTAAACGGGGAGAAGGAGCCAGAAGGGAGAGGCCAAAGAACCTCCCCGCCAACAACTGTAAGGAGAAGACCACATGCGACACGGAAAGCTGGGGCGCCGCTTCAGCCGCGACAGCGGCCACCGTCAGGCGATGTTCTCGAACATGGCCGCCGCACTGATCAGGCACGAGCAGATCGTCACGACCCTGCCCAAGGCCAAAGATCTGAAGCGCGTCGTCGAAAAGTACATCACGCTCGCCAAGAAGGGTGACCTCAACTCGCGCCGCCTCGCCGCCTCGCGGCTCCGCGACGACGACATGGTCAAGAAGCTCTTCGACGTCCTCGCACCGCGCTACAAGGACCGCAATGGCGGCTACACGCGTGTGCTCAAGGCCGGCTTCCGCTACGGCGACAGCGCCCCGCGCGCCGTCATCGAGCTCGTCGATCGTGACGAGAGCGTGAAGGGCCGCGAGGATCGCGAACGCCACGCCGCCGAGATGGCCGCTCAGGAGAGCTCGGCGAGCTGAGCCGGGCACGCATCCCAAGTTTCAGAAAGCGCGGACGCCCTTGGCTCCGCGCTTTTCCTTTTGCCGCGGGCTGCTGGGAAGAGGTGCTTCCCACCCCTTGCGTGGTGCTATGACCGCGGCGGCCAAAGCGACAGAACAGTGCATGCGGCCAAGGGATGTTCGCGCCTCCGGCGCGACGGGGCATTCGCCCCGAGCCCCAACCGGGAGGGACACTCTCCCGGACCCAACCGCCCTTATGACTTGAACGCCAGCCGCAAGTTCCAGTCTCAAAAAGACGGGGGCTCCGGGGGTGTCCCCCGGGCGGGTCATAGGGCGGCAGCCCTGTTCGCGCCGAAGGCGCGAAGCATCACCACTCTCCGAAGCGATAGCCGCGCTTCTTCGCCCCGCCGGTGATCTGCTCGATCAGCGTGTCGCTCATGGTGACGCGCGTACGCCGGCTGATCAGCCAGCTCAATAGACGCCCGCGCAGGCGATCGCGGACATCCTCGTGCGCCACCGACAGGCCAAGATCGTTCTGCTCCACCGGATCGGCATCGAGATCGAAGAGTTGTGGCGGGAAGCGCTCGAAATGGACGTATTTCCAGCTCGCCTCGCGCACCATGAACCCGCGCGCCTCGTTGACGGCAAGACCCAGCGTGCGCCGCGCGTGACGCAGCGAGAAATCACTGTCGCAGAATGCCGCCTGCCGCCACTCGGCAACCGCAGCACCCTCCATCAGCGGCACGAGCGACCGCCCTTCGAGGCGATGCGGCTCGGGCGCGCCGTCGGCCCAATCGAGAAATGTCGGCGCAAGGTCGATCGCCTCAACGAGATGTGAGCTGACTTTGCCGCGCACGGCATCCGCCCCCGGACGGGGATCGAAAACGATCAGCGGGATGCGCACAACCTCCTCGTGGAAGAGGTCTTTCTCGCCAAGCCAGTGGTCGCCGAGATAGTCGCCGTGGTCGCTGGTTACGATGATGATCGTATTCGCGATCTCGCCTGTCGCTTCGAGGTGCGCAACGATACGGCCGACGTGATGATCGAACTGGCTGATCAGGCCCATGTAGGTCGGGATCACCGTCTCCCGCACCTCGTCGCGCGAGAAGTTGAGGCTTTCCTCGTGGCTCATGAAGGCGGAGATGACGGGATGCGGCGACGCCCGCTCGCGTTCGGTGCGGTTCGCCGGCGTCACGTGCTCGGGGCCGTACATATCGTGATAGGGCGCCGGGGCGATGTAGGGCCAGTGCGGCTTGATGTAGGAGACGTGCAGGCACCACGGCGCGCCACCGCGTGCGCCGCGCATGAAATCGAGCGCGCGGTCGGTCATATAGGCGGTTTCGGAATGCTCCTCACGCACGCGCGCCGGCCGGCGTGCATTGCGCATGGACCAGCCGGACTGCACCTCGCCGTTCTCGTCGAGGACCGAGTTCGCCCAGGAGTGCCAGGGGTTGTCACCGGAGTAGCCGAGTTGGCGGAGCCACAGGTTGTAGGCGGGGTCAGGGCCGCTCAGCTTGCCGTCGACCTCGGGATGCAGGCCATCGTCGCGCTCGAAGGCCTCGAAGCCGCACTGCCAGTAGGGAATGCCGGGACTGCTGCCCGGACTGATGCCGAGACGAGCCAGCGCTTCGAGATCGGGCTTGAAGTGCGTTTTGCCGACCAACACCGTGCGATAGCCCTGTGGGCGCAGATAGTCGCCGATCGTCTTCTCGTCGATCCGCAGCGGAAAGTTGTTGTAGCTGGCGCCGTGGCTGAAGTTGTAACGCCCCGTATAGAAGCTCATGCGCGAGCCGCCGCAAACCGGCGATTGCACAAACGCCCGCGCGAAGTTGACGCCGCGTCGTGCCAGCGCATCGATGTGGGGTGTCTTGATGTGCGGATGGCCGTTGCAGCCCAGGTAGTCCCACCGCAGCTGGTCCGCCATAATGAAAAGGATATTGGGCTGAGCGGGCATCGGCCGTCGCCTCCGGACATGGACGCAGCGTAACCGCGATGCTACCGGACGGTCGCGCGTGCGTCGAGATCGGTGCATGATGCGGCGCACGGCCGGCGCGAGCGCGACCAGGTGAAGTATGAACGCTGAAGACATATCCGCGACCGATGAAACCCGCCCGCCCTGGCACGCGCGTGTGCTCACGATTTTCCCGGACATGTTTCCAGGGCCGCTCGGCGTATCGCTCGTCGGCACGGCGCTGGAGAACGAGCTTTGGGAGCTCGACTGTGTCGATATCCGCGACTTCGGACTGACCAAGCACCGCACGATCGACGATACGCCGGCCGGCGGCGGCGCCGGCATGGTCATGCGCGCCGACGTGCTCGCCGCCGCCATCGACCATGCCCGCGAGGACATGCCGGATGTACCGCTGATTTACCTGAGCCCGCGCGGCCAGCCGCTCACGCAGGCACGCGTCCGCGAGCTGAGCGCAGGCCCCGGCGCGATCCTCCTCGCGGGACGCTTCGAGGGAGTCGACCAGCGCGTTATCGAGGCGCGCGGGCTCGAGGAGATCTCGATCGGCGACTACGTGCTCTCGGGCGGCGAGCTTGCGGCCATGGTGCTCATCGATGCGTGCGTGCGTCTGCTGCCGGGCGTCATCGGTGCGGAAGCTTCGCTCAGCGAGGAGAGCTTCGAGAGCGGCCTCCTCGAATATCCCCAGTACACGCGTCCGCGCGACTGGGAAGGCCGCGCCATTCCGGAGATCCTGCTCTCCGGCGACCACAAGCGCATTGCCGCGTGGCGCCTCGAGGAAGCCGAACGCCTTACGCGCGAGCGGCGGCCCGACCTCATTACGACAAGCCCGAAGAGCAAAAAGAAGTAGGAGACGCACACATGATCCCGCTCGTCCTGGGCCTCTTCGTGTTCATTGGTATCCACCTCGTACCGACATGCCCGAGTACGCGCGGCAATGTCACCGCTCGCATCGGCGAGAATGCCTACAAAGGCCTCTTCTCGCTCGTGGCGCTCGTCGGTCTCATCCTGATCATCTACGGCTTTGGCCAAGCGCGCTACGCACCGAGCGGCAATCCTCTGCTCTGGGATCCGCCGCGCTGGACGCGGCACGTCACCATGACGCTCATGCTGCCGGTGTTCGTGCTGCTCGCCGCAGCCTATCTCCCCGGCCGCATCAGCGCCGCCGTCAAGCATCCCATGCTGCTCTCGGTCAAGCTCTGGGCCCTCGCGCATCTGCTTGTTTCGGCGCGCCTCGCGAACTTCATCCTGTTCGGCGCGCTGCTCGCCTGGGCCGTGTACGACCGCATTTCTGTCAAGCGGCGCGCTGTTCCGATCAAGAACGGTCCGGTGCGCAACGACATCATCGCGCTCGTCATCGGACTCGTGGCCTACGCCTTCATACTGCTCATAGGGCATACGCTCATCATCGGCGTCCCGCTCATTTCCTGAGGCCCCATGCTGACGCTCGATCTCATTGCCTTCGCCACATTCATCGCGCTGATCGGCGGCTATCACGTCATCACGGGCTATCGGCCACTGGTCGATCGCAGCATCGTCGGCGCCGTGCAGGCGCAGCGCGTTGCCTGGATGCGCAACATGGCGGCCCGCGACGTCCGGATCGTCGATGCGCAGTTGCTGGCCTCTCTCTCGCAGGGCAATGCATTCTTCGCCTCGACATCGGCGATCGGCATCGGCGGCCTCGCGGCCATGATCGGATCGGGCGAACAGGTGCAGAAGCTTTTCGAGCGCCTGCCCTATGCGGCGCAGTCAACGCCAGTCGTGTGGGAGATGAAGCTGATCCTGCTGATCACGATCTTCATCTACGCCTTCTTCAAGTTCGCCTGGGCCTTCCGCCTCGCGCATTACACGGCGATCATGATCGGCGCGACGCCGATCGCGGATGGCAAGAATCAGGCTGCATGTGACGAGCACGCGCTCAGAACAGCGCGCCTGATCGGGATTGCGGGCGAGCATTCGAACAGTGGTCTCAGGGCGTTCTACGCCGCCATCGCCGCCTTGGCCTGGTTCTATCACCCGGTAGCGTTCATGCTCGCGAGCGTCTGGGTGCTCTCGATCCTTTTCCGGCGCGATTTCCTGTCGCGCTCGCGCCGCCTGCTCTTCGGCGAGAAACTGTAACGGGGCCGGGCCGAACCCGACCCCGTCGCAGATTTCGTCGCTGAGAAGAGAGCGATCAGCCGAGCTGGCTGACGATCTTCTGCACCATGTAGACCTGCAGGCCCTCGGCTCCACCCTCGTGGCCGTAGCCTGAGTCCTTGACGCCGCCGAAGGGCATCTCGGGAAGGGCGAGGCCCTGGTGGTTGATCGTGAGCATGCCGGCTTCGATGTTGTCGGTGAGCTTGGTCGCCGTCTTGGCATCGTGCGTGAAGGCATAGCTCGCGAGACCGAAGGGAAGGCTGTTCGCCTCCTTGATCATCTCATCCGTGTCCTTGAAGCGGATCATGACAGCGACCGGACCGAACGGCTCCTCGGAGAGGATGCGCGCGCTCTTCGGCACGTCGGTGACGACCGTCGGCTCGAAGAAGTTGCCCTGGTTGCCGATGCGGCTGCCGCCCGTCGCGACCTTGCCGCCCTTCTCCTGCACGTCGGCGATGAGCGACTGCATGGCATTGACGCGGCGCGGATTGGCGAGCGCGCCCATCTTGCTGTCGGGCTCGAGGCCGTCACCGACCTTGATGCCTTTGGCGAGATCGATGAACTTGCCGACGAACTTGTCGTAGGCCTTCTCGTGCACGAAGAAGCGCGTCGGCGAGATGCAGACCTGACCGGCATTGCGGTACTTGAGGCCGGCAGTCAGCGTCGCGACCTGGTCGGTGTCGACGTCGTCGAAGATCATGACTGGCGAGTGACCGCCGAGTTCCATGGTCGCGCGCTTCATATGCAGACCAGCGAGCGAGGCAAGATGCTTGCCGACCGGCACCGAGCCTGTGAACGAGATCTTGCGGATGCTCGGATGGGGGATCAGGTACTCGGAGATCTCGGCCGGCACGCCATAGACGAGATTGAGCACGCCCGCCGGCACGCCTGCATCATGGAAGCAGCGCACGAGACCGATCGGCGAGCCGGGCGTCTCCTCGGGGCACTTCAGGATGATCGAGCAACCGGCCGCCAGCGCCGCCGCGATCTTGCGCACGGCCTGCGTGACGGGGAAGTTCCACGGCGCGAAGCCGGCCGTAACACCGATCGGCTCCTGGATGATCATGTTGCGCACGCCGTCGGCGCGAGCCGGAATGATGCGGCCATAGGCGCGGCGGCCTTCCTCGGCGAACCAGTCGATGACATCGGCGCCGGAGATCACCTCCATCTTGGCCTCGGCGAGGACCTTGCCCTGCTCCATGGTGAGCACACGGGCGATGTCGTCGGCGCGCTCGCGCACGAGGTTCGCCGCCTTGCGCAAGATGCCCGAACGCTCGAACGAGGAGACCTTGCGCCATGTGGCGAAGCCCTTCTCGGCAGCCTTGATGGCTTTGTCGAGGTCTGGGCGACCGGCATAGCCGAGCGTAGCGAGCGGGGTGTTTTTCGCGGGGTTCATGACCTCCTGCGACTTGCCCGAGGTCGGCTGCACCCACTGTCCGTCGATGTAGTGATTGAGCGTTTCGTAAGCGGTCATGATGGCTCCTTCAGGCAACGCGATATATCCAGCCTGACATAGCGGTTCGGAGTGGTTTCACGCAAGGAGTTTCCCGATCCTGGACGGCGGGCAGCGCAAGTCAGACCTGACCGTACGGGCTCGGCCACCTACGGACGGTCGTCGAGTTCATATAGCTCCTCGGGGACGATGACCAGCCCGAAGGCCAATCGAATGGCCACGAGAAGCACGAGAATGGCTAGAAGCGCTCTAAGCTGCTCGGCCTTGAGATTCTGGCCGGCGCGTACGCCGTACTGCGCACCGAAAACGCCGGCAATCATGAGCGGGGCCGCCAGCAGAAGATCGACCGTGAAATTCGTCGTGGCCTGCAGCAAGGTCGCGAACGCCGTGATGAAGACGACCTGGAACTGCGACGTCCCGATGACGACGCGGGTCGGCACGCGCAGCATGTAGATCAACGCCGGCACAAGCATGAAGCCGCCGCCAACGCCCATGATGGCCGTGAGCCAGCCTATGACCGTGCCGATGAGGACGACGGGAACCGCACTGATATAGAGCTTCGCGATCCGGAAGCGTACCTTCAGCGGCAGACGCTGCACCCACACGTGCTGACCGCCGCGGCGGCTCGTGGTCTTCATTGGTCCTGGCTTCGGGCGCATGGTGCGGACGCTCTCGACGAGCATGAGCGCGCCGACCGTACCGAGCAGAACGACGTAGGCCATGGAGATGAAAAAATCGAGCTGACCTGCGGCCTTGAGAAGCCGCTGGAACATCACGCCCGTCGTAGCACCGACGACACCGCCGGCTATGAGCAGAAGCCCCATCCTGAGATCGACATTGCCGCGTTGCCAGTGCGCGATGGCCCCCGAGACGGACGATGCGACGACCTGGCTCGCCCCCGTGCCGACCGCGATGGCCGGCGGGACGCCGAGGAAGATCAGGAAGGGCGTCGTGATGAAGCCGCCGCCGATACCAAACAAGCCCGACAGAAAGCCCACCACCAGACCGAGCACGATCAGCACGCGCAGGTCGATGGCGAGCTCTGCAATCGGGAGATAGACGCTCATCCGCGCATAGCCTTCATGGTGGGAATCTGGTGCATACGCCTGGAGGCGCCACACCTCTCCGTGGTGCAACGTCGCGCCACACTTTGATCAGTCCGCAGCACGAAATCCATTCACCTCATAGTCGAGCGCTCAATGCGGCGCCAGTGACGGCCGTTGCGCGTGTGGAGAACGCGCGCGATAACAAGCAGGACCCAAGAGCCTCGGAGACCGCCATGACCGTGCGTCCGCGCCGCAGCGTCCTCTATATGCCGGGCGCAAATGTCCGCGCCCTCGAAAAAGCCAAGAGCCTGCCGGCCGATGCGCTCATCCTCGACCTCGAGGATGCCGTCGCGCCAGACGCGAAGGCGCAAGCGCGCACGCAGGTGACGGATGCGGTCAAGGCCGGCGGCTACGGTACGCGCGAGATCGTCATCCGCATCAATGGTCTCGACTCGCCCTGGGGCGCAGATGATCTCAAAGCCGCCGTCGCAGCGGGACCGGATGCGGTCCTTATACCCAAAGCCGCAAGCAGCGACGACATCGCGCGCGCGTCGTCTGCCATGCGTCAGGCAGGCGCCGGCGAGAGTATGCAGCTCTGGGCCATGATCGAGACGCCCATCGCCATTCTGAAAGCACATGAGATTGCAGGCGCAGCGCATCACGCGGGCTCGCGCCTCGCCGTGCTGGTGCTCGGCCTCAATGACCTCATCAAGGAGACCGGCGCCGTGCTCGATGCCGAGCGCACGTCCGCCCTCTACTGGCTGTCCGCCGCGCTCACAGCAGCGCGCGCGCACGGCCTCACTATCCTCGACGGCGTCTACAACAACTTCCGCGACATGGAAGGCTACACCAAGGAGTGCCGTCAGGGCCGACAGCTCGGCTTCGACGGCAAGACGCTCATCCATCCCGACCAGATCGCGCTTGCAAACGAGGTCTTCTCGCCACCCGCGGCCGAGGTCGAGTTCGCGCGCAAGATCATCGCCGCCTTCGACCAGCCCGAGAACAAGGGTAAGGGCGTGATCAATCTCGAGGGCCGCATGGTCGAATTGCTGCACGCGGACATCGCGCGGCGCACCGTCGCCATCGCCGATGCAATCTCGGCGCGAGGCTAGGCGTGCGCCCCGCGGTGCTTAGTGCAACCGTCGAGCGCTGGCCCATTGCCGGCGATTTCACGATCTCGCGCGGTTCTCGTACGGAAGCTGTCGTCGTGGTCGTTGAAGCGCGGCGAGACGGCGTCGCGGGGCGCGGCGAATGCGTGCCCTATGCGCGCTATGGCGAGACCGTCGACGGCACCATCGCGGCAATCGAGCGTATCGGCAGCATTGCATCGCGTGACGCGTTGGCCCTCGCTCTCTCGCCCGGCGCCGCCCGCAATGCGATCGACTGTGCGCTTTGGGATCTCGAAGCCAAGCAGGCTGGGCGCCGCGCGTGGGAACTGGCCGGGCTCGGACCGTACCAGCCACCTCTGACCTGCTATACGCTGAGCCTCAACACGCCCGGTGTCATGGCCGGGCGGGCGCGAGAGGCGCACCATCACGCTCTGCTCAAGATCAAGCTCGGCGGTGGCACCCTAGACGCCGACCGCATGCGCGCCATCCGCGCCGCACGGCCGGACGCCCGCCTCGTCGCCGATGCGAATGAAGCCTGGCATCCTGACGAGTTGGAGCACCTGCTCGCCGTCGCTGCCGAGGCGCGCTTCGAGTTGATCGAACAACCCCTGCCCGCCGGCGATGACGGCGCACTCGCGACTGTGCAGCGTCGGGTACCCATCTGTGCCGATGAGTCCGCCCATACCATCGACGGGCTCGCCGCGCTTCGCGATCGCTACGATGCCGTCAACATCAAGCTCGATAAGACCGGCGGATTGACCGGCGCACTCGCGATGTCAGCCGAAGCGAAACGCCTTGGCTTCAAGATCATGGTCGGCTGCATGCTCGCGACATCGCTTGCCATGGCACCGGCGACACTCGTCGCGCAGTCCGCTGACTGGGCCGACCTCGACGGACCGCTGCTGCTCGCGAAGGATCGTCCGCACGGGCTTATGTATCCTGGCTCGCGCGTGCGGGCACCGACACCTGAGTTGTGGGGATGATCGCGATCGTGCCTTAGGCACGAACAGGGCTGCCGCGCTGTACCCCCCGCGATGACGGCGGCATCGATCGGATCGCTCTTGGCGCGCCGACCGATCGCTTTGGCGAAGACGCGCACCTGGGCGGGATTGACCACAACGAGCGGTACAATACCAACCCGCGCGGTCTTCAATTTACGAGCGATGGTGGGAATTCCTGCCGCCGATATTCTGCAATCCTCCCTGCCCAACATCCCCCACAAGGGGGAAAGACCGCTTTTGCATCTGAGGAAACTGGTCAGCCAAACCGCGCCATCAAAACGGATCCATGGGATCGAACTTCGGGCGCCGCTTCTCCATGAGCGCGGTCATGCCCTCTTTCACCTCTGGGCCGGAGAAGCCCATGAACTCCATGGCGAGCGAGGCATCAAATGTCGGCCCCGCCATACGCAGCCAGTTGTTGAGCGCGTGCTTCGTCCAGCGGACGGCGCCCGGTGGCATGGCAACGAGACGCTCGGCGACATTGAGTGCCGTCTCGACGACCTTGTCGTCATCGGCGACGAGCGACACGAGGCCAATGCGCTCGGCTTCCTCGCCCGTAAGCGGATCGTTCAGCAAGAGGTAGTACTTGGCCTTGGCCATGCCGACGAGCAACGGCCAGATGATCGCTGCGTGATCGCCAGCCGCCACGCCGAGCCGCACGTGCCCGTCGATGATGCGCGCCTTGCGCCCCGCGACCGTGATATCCGAGAGCATGGCCGCTGCGAGACCTGCTCCGACGCACGGTCCCTCGATCGCAGACACGACCGGCTTCGAGCAGTTGATGACGTTGTAGACGAGATCGCTCGCTTCGCGCCAAATTCGCGTGCGCACTTCCCAGCTCTCGTGCATGTCCTTGATCATCGAGAGGTCGCCACCAGCCGAGAACACGCCACCCTCGCCGCGCAGGACCGCAACCGACGTATCGGGATCGCGGTCGACATCGCGCCAGATTTCCCCGATCTCGCGGTGCCCGGTCGCATCGAGCGCGTTGAGCTTGCCCGGATTGGACATGATGACTTCGAGCACGCGCGGGCGCGGGCGCGCGAACTTCAGAGCCTTGTAGTGGGCATAGCGCTCGGTCATGTGCAGGTTCCTCGGGGCATTTCTTCGGGGCGTTTTTCTCGCATGTGGTGCAGTGTGCAAGGTGTAGGCGGCAGGCGCGAAACACGCAACCGCGGGCGCCCGTCATGGAATCCGGTTGGCCGGGCCACGAGAAGGCCCCAAAATAGACCTAGCGCACGCCCGTGCCCAGAAACGGAATTCCAAATATGAAGCCTCAGAAGCCGCAGCCGATCCTGCTCAAGAACTACTCGCCGCCGCCCTACCTGATCGACGCGGTAGAACTCGATGTCGCGCTCGATCCGGCGCGCACACGCGTCAGTGCGACCATGAGCCTGCGTCCCAATCCCGAGGTGCGCAAAGCGGGCAGTCCTCTCACCCTCGACGGCGAGATGCTGGAGCTGAACACCGTCGAGCTCGACGGCAAGGTGCTCGATGCATCGGCCTACAAGGTGACGCCGAAGTCGCTGACGATCGCGCGCGTGCCGGACCGCCCGTTCAAGCTTCACATCGAGACGTTCTGCAATCCCGAAGCGAACACGGCGCTCAGCGGCCTCTACCGCTCGCGGCAGATCTACTGCACGCAATGCGAGGCCGAGGGCTTCCGCCGCATCACATACTATCTCGATCGCCCGGACGTGCTCGCGACCTACACGACGCGCATAGAGGCGGATCGCGATGCCGCGCCCGTCTTGCTCTCGAACGGCAACCTCATCAAGCAGGGCAAGCTCACCGGCGGCCGCCACTTCGCCATCTGGCACGACCCGCACCCCAAGCCCGCCTATCTCTTCGCGCTGGTCGGTGGCAAGCTCGCCGTGCACAAGGACACCTTCAAGACCATGTCGGGCCGCAAGGTCGATCTCGGCATCTACGTCGAGCCCGGCAAGGAGGATCGTTGCGCCTGGGCCATGGATGCACTCAAGCGCTCCATGACCTGGGACGAAGAACGCTTCGGCCGTGAGTACGATCTCGACGTATTCAATATCGTCGCCGTGTCCGACTTCAACATGGGCGCGATGGAGAACAAGGGTCTCAATATTTTCAACGACCGCCTCGTGCTCGCCAAACCCGAGACGACGACCGATGGTTCCTACGCGGATATCGAGCGCGTCATCGCACACGAATACTTCCACAACTGGACTGGCAACCGCATTACCTGCCGCGACTGGTTCCAGCTCTGCCTGAAAGAAGGCCTGACCGTCTATCGCGACCAGGAATTCACGGCCGACACGCGCTCGCGCACCGTGCAGCGCATTGGCGACGTGCGCCAGCTCAAGGCGCGCCAGTTCCCGGAGGATGCAGGACCACTCGCACATCCCGTGCGGCCAGCGAGCTACATCGAGATCAACAACTTCTATACGGCAACCGTCTATGAAAAGGGCGCCGAGCTCGTGCGCATGATCGCGACACTGCTCGGGCGCGAGACATTCCGCGAGGGCATGGATCTCTACTTCGAGCGCCATGACGGCGAGGCGGCGACCGTCGAGCAGTTCCTGCAGTGCTTCGCCGACGTAAGCGGGCGCGATCTCGACCAGTTCATGAACTGGTACAACCAGCCCGGCACGCCGGAGCTCGTCGCGAGCCTGAAGTACGATGCCCGTGCGAAGACTGCGACGCTCGACGTCGAGCAGGTGCACGGCCCCTCGCCCGGCATGACAAAGAAGAAAGCGGTGCTGCTGCCGCTGAAAATCGGCCTCCTCGGCGCGAATGGCCAGGAGCTGCCGCTCAAGCTCGCCAATGGCCGCGAGGTGGCGGACGGCGTGCTCGAGATGACCAAGCGTACCGAGCGCTGGACCTTCCGTGATGTGCCGTCGAAGCCCACGGCATCTCTGCTGCGCGAGTTCTCCGCCCCAGTCAATCTGACGGTGAGCCACAACGAGCGCCAGCTCGAGTTTCTCATGACGCACGACAGTGATGGCTTCAATCGCTGGCAGGCCTCGCAGGACTATGCCTTGCGCCTGCTCGTCGGTGCCGTCAAAACCCTGCGCAAGGGACAGAGACCGACGCGACCCAGCGCCTACTGCGGCGCGCTTTCAGCCGTACTTGCCGACGAGAGCCTCGAGCCTGCCTATATCGCGCAGGTGCTGGCGGTTCCGAGCGAGAGTGACATTGCCCGCGTGCTCGCGCGTGATGTCGATCCGACGCTCGTGCATCGCGCACGCCGCTGGCTGCGCAAGGCCATTGGCACCGAGCTCGGCGAGCGCCTCGTCGAGATCTACGAGAGCAACGATGCAGGTCGGCGCTATTCGCCCGATGCCAAGAGCGCCGGCATTCGCGCCATGCGCCTCGGCGCGCTCGGTCTGCTTGCCGCACGCGGGCAGCCCGCCGACATCGCGCGGGCCGCGCACCACTTCAACGAGGCGCGCAATGCGACTGACGAGATCGGCGCGCTCTCCATTCTGTCGACGTTGAACGTGCCCGAGCGCGGCGAAGCTCTCGATCGCTTCTATGCGCGCTGGAAGAACGAGCATCTCGTCATCCTGAGCTGGTTCGGCTTGCAGGCGACTTCCCCGCTTGCCTCCACGCTCGGCACCGTGAAGCAGCTCATGAAGCATCCGCTGTTTTCGATACGCACGCCGAACAAGGTCTATTCGCTCATCGGCACCTTCGCCGGCGGCAATCCACTGCAGTTCAACCGGCCTGATGGCAAGGGATATGCTTTCATCGCCGAGCGCGTCGTCGAACTTGACAAGATCAACCCGCAGGTGGCCGCACGCGTGCTCGGCGCGTTCCGAAGCTGGCGCGCCCTTGAAAGTGGCAGAAAACGCTTGGCCTTGCGCGCCCTGGAGAAGATTGCATCTACGCCCGAGCTCTCTAATGATGTACATGAGATCGTCTCGAAGATGCTCGAGTAATACTTAGGTAATTCATTAGATCGCCTGCGATCTGCAAGTATTACCAAACCATTAAACTCGACATATCGCGAATCACGTGGCCATAATGTCCATGTGATTCGGGCGCTTGGGGGCCCCGGTTCATTGGTGGAATGCGCAGGACGGGGGCGACGATGGTGCGGGCGATTTCATTGGTTCGGCGGGAGGTATTCGCCGGCACCAGCCAGATCAGGGATGCCGTTCTCGGCCACCACATCGATCTCCGCCACATCCTCCTCGATCGAAACCTCCACGCGGCGCTCGCCCTCGGCCATCTCGCTCTGGCCGTGGCCTTCACCATGGCCGTCGGTGACAGTATCGGCCCACTTGCCGGCGCCGGCATCTGCCTCAGTGCTGCCGCCGTTGCCCTCATGCTCATGCTGCGCGCCGCCGAGAGTCCCGCCCCGCTCGCACGCCCCGCGCGCTCCGAGATCGCCTCCCGCCCTGCTCTCGGCATGACCGGCTTCGCGACGTCCGGCGCGCCGAGCCTCGACGGTGTCCGCCGCGAAGTCTCCGGGCTCCTCGCCATGATGAGCCACGAGTTGCGCACACCCCTCAACGCCATTCTCGGCAATGCGGAGGCCATCCGACACGAGATCCTCGGCCCCGTCGGCGCCCCCTGCTACCGCGACAGCGCCATTCACATCCTCGAAGGCGGCCAGAACCTGCTGCGCGCGAGCGAGGACATGCTGACCCTCACGGGCGCGGTCGCCGCTGCCGCATTCGCGAGCCACCAGCCGGTCGACATCGAGAGCGCCGTGCGTGATGCCCTCCGCCAGGCTGGGCCCGCGGCTGCGGCGAAGGACGTAGCTCTGAGCTGGCAATCGCGCACGGATCGGGCCGTGCTCGCGGAAGCGACCGCCCTCCACCACGCCATTGCCCGCATTATCGACGGCGCGCTCGCCATGGCCGATACCGGCGCCGGCATCCACGTCGAGCTCACGCCGGCATCGGGCATGGTCGAGCTGATGCTCACGCTCACCCATGGCAACCCTGAGGCCGGTGTGCGCACCGCCGGCCGCGTCGACTGCGGTGCCGACCGCGGGCCGGCTGCTCTTCAGATTGCCGTTGCCCGCACGCTCGTCACGCTGCTCGGCACGCACCTGCACACGGCCCACGGCTTTGACGGCCGCTGGCGCGCCATTCTCGAGCTGCCGACCGCGCCCGCGCACTGAGCCTGCCGGGAAAGCAAGTCTGCCCCGCCGCTGCGCAGGGGTTGGCATGACCCCGGCCCCGCGCTAACCTCGCACCTGTCCGGACGAACGCCTTGCCGTCCGGTCCGGGCGTTTCCGCTGAGCTGCCGCTTGCTTCGCAGAACGGTACGCGCACCCTGCGCACCGACCCGAAAGCTGCGCCCCACGCGATCGACCAGGAGACCGAACGACCCATGCCTGAGATCACGCTGACCGTGAACGGGACGCCGCAAAACCTCGACGTGCCTGCCAACGCGCTCCTCGTCGACGTGCTGAGGGATACGCTGAACCTAACCGGCACGCACATCGGCTGCGATACGAGCCAGTGCGGCGCCTGCACCGTCCATCTCGACGGTCGCTCGGCAAAGAGCTGCACGGTCCTCGCCGTGCAGGCCGATGGTGCGCACATCACAACGATCGAAGGTCTCCAGAGCGGCGCGACCCTCCACCCCATGCAGGAGGCCTTCCGCAAGCACCATGGTCTCCAGTGCGGCTTCTGCACCCCCGGCATGATCATGGCCGCCGTCGCCCTCGTCGAGGACAAGCCCGAGATCGACGAGGCCGGCGTACGTCACGGCCTCGAAGGCAATCTCTGTCGCTGTACAGGCTATCAGAACATCGTCGCAGCCGTGCTCGATGGCGCCCGCACCATGCATTCCACCAAGGCGGGAGGCTGAGCCATGGGCATTCCCACTTTCGACTATATCCGCCCCAAGAGCCTCGGCGATGCGCGCAAGGCGTACGACGCTGCCGGCGACGCCCGCTACATCGCCGGCGGCCAGACGCTGCTCCCCGTGATGAAGCAGCGCCTCGCGCAGCCGGCATCCGTCATCGATCTCGGCGGGATCGCTGGTCTGTCGGGCATCCAGGTCGAAGGAAAGTCGCTGACGATCGGCGCCATGACGCGGCACGCGGATGTCGCGGCCTCGCCCGACGTGCGCCGACTGATCCCGGCGCTCGCGCATCTTGCAGGTCTCATCGGCGATCCGCAGGTACGCAATCGCGGCACCATGGGCGGCTCGCTCGCGAACAACGACCCCTCCGCCGACTATCCGGCCGCCGTGCTCGGTCTAGGCGCGATCGTCCTCACCGACAGCCGCAGCATTGCCGCTGATGAGTTCTTCGACGGCCTGTTCACGACCTCGCTCGAAGAGAGCGAGATCATCCGCGCCATCTCCTTTCCCGTGCCGGAGCGCGCGCACTACGAGAAGTTCGCCCACCCGGCTTCGCGTTTCGCGCTCGTCGGCGTCATGGTGAGCAAAGGCGCGGAGGGCGTGCGTGTGGCAGCAACAGGTGCCGGCCAGACTGGCGTGTTTCGCGTCCCGGAGATGGAAGCTGCCCTCGCGAAGAGCTTTACTGCAGCGGCAATCGAGGGGATCACGGTTCCTGCCGACGACATGATCGCGGATATGCACGCGTCCGGCGCTTATCGCGCGCAGCTCGTCGGCGTTCTGGCGCGGCGCGCAGTTGCGGCAATTTCGTAGGGCTCACGACGGATGACCATGCCGGGTACCGGCTGCTTCGTTGCCTGGTGGGACTTACCTGCCGGCAGCGAAAGCGAGCACGACAACTGGCACACGCACGAGCACATGATCGAGCGCGTCGCCATTCCGGGCTTCCTGCGCGGTTCCCGCTATCGCTCGCTCGGCGGGGCACCGCGGATTTGCGCCATCTATCAAGGTGAGACGCTCGCGACCTTCACATCGCCGGCTTATCGCGAGCGCCTGAACAATCCGACGCAGTGGTCTGTTCGCAATTTCCCGCTATTTCGCGACATGAACCGGAGTTTGTGCACGGTCGCCGCAACGTACGGCCACGGCATCGGCGGCTACCTGCTCACGATCCAGCTCTCCGCACGCGATGGCGAAGCGCAACACCTCCAGCGATGGCTCGCCGACGATAAGCTTCCGACACTGGCCGCGCGTGCGGGTCTCAATGGCGCGCACCTGCTGATCAGCGACAGTGCGGCCAGCCAAGCGGGAACCCGCGAGACGGTGCTGCGCGGCAAGCCTGATGCCGTCGCCGACTGGATCGTGCTTATCGAAGGCTATGAGCGCGCGGCCGTGGAAGCCGCGTACGTCGAACTCATGGCTAGCCGTGGCTTATCGGAACATGGCGCCGCTGCAAACCCGACAGCAGGGTTCTACAGCCTCGATTTCACGCTCGGCGAGGACGAAGCCAAGCGGATCTGGCGCGAGCCTGGGCCCTGAGACGGCGGCCCCGCGCCGACTATTTCTTGTAACGCCAGTACTCGCCGCCTTCGCCCTTGATGAGCTCGAAGTTGTCCGCGCGTGTACTCGGCGGTCGCAGTCCGCTGCTGATGAGCCGGCGAATGTCGCCGAGCAGGGCTTCGCGATCGGCGAACGTCGAGTGATTGAGCGCGAAGAAGCTCGTATCCAGGCTCGAAATGTCGATGGTGTCTGCCGCACCCGGCACGACGACCGGACCACTGGCCGGAACGTAGCCTGCAGGGCTTTCACCGAGCCGCGTCCAGCGCGATACGGTCATCGCGCGATCCGACGACGATGCATAGAGCGTCATGCCGCGCCTGAGGCCGGTGATCTGGGCGGCGATCAGCTCGAAGCTTTCGCGCGTGATATCCGGCGCCGCAAGGATGATCTCGCCAAAGCGCGGCCGGCCAGCCTTTGCGACCTGCGGCTCGGTGCGTTGAATGTCGCGCAGGACCTCGAGCAGCGGATCGGCGCCCATGCTGTGCGCGATGAGATGGACTTCCTTGGCGCCGCTCTCCTTGGCGATGAGATCGACGAACTCGCGGAGCTGATCGCGCGCATCGCGCGCACGGCCACGGTCGAGCACATAGCCCGTCACGCCCGCGACGGACGGCCAGCTATAGACGAACGGCACACCGTCGAACTCGAGATCGTGCGAGATCTGGGCGGCGCGGAACAGCGCATCGTCGAATGTAACGAAATAGCCGTGAACGAACACGAAGGCCTGCCCCTCGAAGCGCCGCGAGCCTGCGAGCTTCTGGCGCGCTTCGCGCACGAAGTCATTCTTGTTCATCACATCGACGGCAAACACGGTGAAGTCGCGCGAAAGGTCCTCCTCGCGCAGCGAGAAGCGCGCGACGATGAGGTCCCACTCAGGGCGCGGGATCGCCCCCTTCTCACGACCCTCCTTGGGCACGGTGACAACGGCCTTACCGAGTGTGAGCTGGTTCGAGCGTCCGGTCCCGAATGCAGCGACGGCGCGGCCGAACTTGCTGCGGTCCGCCTCTCTCTTGCGGTCGGTGCCGAAGAAGACGTCCACCTCGGTGTAAGGCTTGTTGGCATCAGGCGCGGAGGCCAGCGAACGGCTCGCGGCCTTCGGCTGCGGCGACGAAGGCGCGGCGGATGGCGGTGGCGATGAAGGCGCGGTGGCGACAGGCGGCGGCGGCGGTTGTGGCGCCGCTGTCTCCGTGCCCGGAGCCGGCCTTTGCATGCTGCGCGTACGCGGTACATCCGACGGCCGCGAGGCCTCCAATGATTCGCGCGGCGGTTCGGCACGTCGTGCCATCGGCGGCGGTACGCCGCCACTCCCAGGCGCCTCGAACTTGAACTGGCGCTGCGAGGTTACGGGCGGGGCGGCGCTCGGCGACGGCGCAGCTTGCAGGCCCCAAAGCTCGATCGTCACGGCCTTGGCGGATCGGTCCATCCGCGAAAAGCGAACCGTGACAAGGCGGATCTGGCGGACCTCGTCCGTCGCGGCAAACACGCGGCTCTGCGCGCCCGGCCCAACTCTGACCGGCGGCGAAACTTTTTCGGCGTGCACACGGCCCGTTGCATAGACGATGGAGACATTCTCGATCGCTATCGTCCCATCCTGGACCACGAACCGGATGCCTTTGCAGCCATTCGACCAGCCCGAAGCGTCGATCAGCACCTGCTCAGTGCCGACACCTGCTGTTGCCGAATTGATGCGAGCCCAGCGCTCCTGGGCGATGGCGCTGTCGGAGAAGCCGACGAGCACTAGCAAGAATGCGATAATCCACTTTGTCATGACCGGCGCCCCGCCCGTGCTTGGCGCCGACCGCCACAGTCGGCGCGCGCGCGGAAAGTCAATGCTTTCAAACCCGCCCCATATCCCATGCGATTGCGTCAACTTGCGGACACGGCAATGAACTGCGGCTATCCACAAACCTCGCGGACCGTGTCCGCGCGCACTCCTATCTAGGCCATACCGAGCCGCTGCGCCATGTCGAGATCCCAGAAAGCGGCTTCGATCTTGTGGCCATCGGGATCGCGGAGAAAACAACCGTAGTACGGCGCACCGTATTCAGAACGCGGCCCGGGCTTGCCGTCGTCCGTTGCGCCGGCCGAAACGCCCGCCGCATGAAAGGCATCCACTTGCGCCTTCGAGCTCGCAAAGAAGCCGAAATGCGTGCCGTTGCCGATGCTTGCTGGCTTGCCGTCGATCGGGAGCTGGACCCAGAACTCGGGATATGCCTTGCCATACGCAACTGCGCCCGGGTGCTCCATGATGCGACGGCAGCCGAGGGTTGCAAGCACGGCGTCGTAGAAGCGTGTTGCGCGCTCAAAATCTCGTGTTCCGATCGAGACGTGAGAAAGAATGGAAGGATTGGACGTGTCGGCATCCGTCATGAGCATGTGCTCCTGAGCAGGACCGCGCATTGCGGCCGATGGACAAGGAGTAGCTTTGCGTGCCTGACGCTATGGCACCGGACCGTCAACCTAGCATCAAATCGCGAGCGCGATCCCCCGCCGCGCAGCAGCGGCCGTGAGCGTGTTGCGCAGGAGGCACGCAATCGTCATCGGCCCGACACCGCCCGGGACCGGCGTGATCGCCCTTGCGACGCGCCGCGCATCCTCGAAATGGACGTCGCCGACCAGTTTGCTTTTCCCGCCCTCGCCCGGCACGCGATTGATACCGACATCGATCACGATGGCACCGGGCTTAATCCAGTCGGCGCGGATGAGCTCCGGCCGGCCGACCGCCGCAATGAGCAGGTCCGCGCCCGCCGCGATCTCGGGCAGTCCTCGGCTCTTCGAGTGAGCGATCGTGACCGTGCAATTTTCCGCGAGCAGGAGCTGAGCAACGGGCTTGCCGACGATGTTCGAACGGCCGATGACGACGGCTTCGAGGCCCGTCAGGTTTGCCTGCACCGACTTCGCCAGAATGATGCAGCCGAGCGGCGTACAGGGAACGAGCGCCGGCTGACCGCTGGCGAGGCGCCCGACGTTGATCGGGTGAAAGCCGTCCACGTCCTTGGCCGGATCGATGGCCTCGATGATGCGACCCGAATCGATATGCGGCGGCAATGGCAGCTGGACGAGAATGCCATCGACATCATCACGGGCGTTGAGTTCGGTAATGATCGCGAGCAGCTCGCTTTCCGTCGTCGTCGCCGGCACCTTGATCTCGAATGAGGCCATGCCGGCGGCTCGCGTCTCGCGGTCCTTGTTGCGCACGTAGACGTGGCTCGCCGGATCATCACCAACGAGAACGACGGCGAGCCCGGGCATCACACCATGCTCGCGGCCGAGGCGCTCGACACTCGCTGCGACGTCTGCCCTGAGCCCCGCCGCGATAGCCTTGCCATCAATGATCGTCGCACCCGACATCCTACCCCCTTACTCACTCTTGGACACCCGCGCGGCGCGCGATCAGCGCCCCGAGCGCCGCCTCGTTGCCGGCAATAGCCAAGCTCTTGACACGCGCCGTGCTCCCGCCGACCAGCGTGATCGTACTCTTCGGCACACCGAGCCAGTCGGCAACGGTTTCGACCACGGCAGCGTTGGCCGCGCCCTTGTCCGGCACAGCACGCACGCGCACCTTCAGTGCCGGGCCTTGGGCCGTGTCCTCAAGTCCCTCGACGACATCCTTGGAGGATTTAGGCGTCACGCGAACCCTGAGGATCACGCCTTCCTTGGCGCGCGTCCAAGGCAAAGCCGCGCCCGACGTCATCGCACCAGGTCGATGAGCGTTGGAATGATCACACTCTGCACGAAGTAGCATCCGAGCAGGAGGATGAGGGGCGAGAGATCGATGCCGCCGAGATCCGGCAGCACGCGCCGGATGGGCCGCAGCAGCGGCTCGGTGACGGCATTGAGCCCGTTCCACAGCGAGCGCACGAACGGGTTGTAGGCATTGACGACGTTGAAGGCCATGAGCCAGCTCAATATGACGCTGGCGATGATCACCCACGTGTAGAGAGAGACGAGATAGCTGGTGAATTCAAGCAGTCGGATGAGCAGCACGGGCGCCGTTCCCTTTTGAATCTCGACAGTTCATGTAGCCATGCGCCGCCGCCGGGTTCACCGTGGCTGCCGGCCTTATCCCCGGTAATGCGAATACTGGCCCTTCGCGCGATAAGACTCGAGATACGTGGGCACGATGGTGTCGATCGCGTGCGGCCCGTGAACGCCGAGGCCCTGCAGGGTGCGGCCCTCCTTGGTCGCCGCATCACTCACGACGTTGTCGGCCTGGAGCATCCGAACCTGGTCGACGGTGAGCGGCCGCAGCGCATTGGGGAGCGGCGCGGTCAATGCCGCAACGAGCTTCGCGAGCCAGAAGGGTAGCGGCAGATAGCCTCGTGAACGGCCGGCATGCTCCTGCACGCGGTCGAGCAAGGCGCGAAAGTTGAGCACCTCGGGTCCGCCGAGCTCATAGATCGCGCCCGGCTTGCCAGCGCCCTCGCAGACATTGGCGATAGCCGCCGCGACGTCGCCGACATACACGGGCTGGAAGCGCGTACGCCCGCCCCCGATCAGCGGCAGCACGGGCGCCGTCCTCGCCATGGCGGCGAAGCGATTGAACAGGCTGTCCTCGGGCCCGAAAATCAGCGAAGGACGCAGAATGACCGCTTCGGGAAATGCCTCGAGCACTGCGGCCTCGCCTTGGGCCTTGGTACGCCCGTACTGACCTGCCGAGTTGCTGCTGGCACCAATCGCGGAGACATGGACCAAATGCTGGGCGGCGGCCTCCCGCGCGGCCCGGGCCACGGTCCGGGCCCCCGCCACATGGATCGAATCGAAGGTCTGCGCGCCGGACTTGCCGAGGATGCCGACCAGGCTGACTACCCCGTCGACGCCCTCAAGCGCCCGGGCGATCGAATCGGGAAAGCGGACATTGCCCTGCACAGCGTGGATCTGGCCAACACTGCCCATGGGTTGCAGGTAGCCAGCGAGATCGGGTCGGCGCACGACCGCGCGCACCCTGAAGCCGCGCCGCGCCAACGCTCTGACCGTGTGCCGGCCGACGAAGCCCGAGCCGCCCACGACTGCGATGAGCCGCCCTTCTTCCCGTTTCACCATGCCCGTATCCCCATTACCTAGCCGCGCGAGCAATACATGGCTGCGCGGCCGGCCTCAAGGGCACGGCTGGCGCAGACCGCTCGAGAGGCTTGGTCCGCCCGCCGAAAAAGGCTTTCTGAGAACACGGTAAATGTAAAGGAAATGGATCTCCTACCGTAGGCTTCAGCAGTGTGCCGGAATTGGGCGGAATGTGCTTGTGCTGGGCGCCCGTTGACGAAGCAAAAACGAAGTCGGTCCGAAGTCATTTAGTCAAAAGCCGATCGAATTTACTTCTTCTCAGTCAGAGCCCTCGCATCTTGCGTTTATGCCCGCCCTCAAGTCGGCGTGGCAGCATTCGACGGCCTGATGTCGGGATAGGAGTTGAGTACCCATGGCCAGATTTGATGTTGCATTCCACGAGATGCCGGCCCTTTCAGCCCAGGGCGGCGCAGCCGATGCCCTCTTCGAGCTCGGGCTCGCCTATTGCAGCGGCCGCGATGTCGGGGTCGACTTCATCGAAGCGCACAAGTGGTTCAATCTCGCGGCACTGCGCGGCAACAGCGAAGCCAAGCGCTACCGCAGCGAGCTTGCGAGCGAGATGAGCCGCGCCGAGATCGGCCAGGCCCAGCGCCGCGCCCGCGAATGGCTCGCCCTCCACTAGACCAAGCCATTCCGCCCATGGAGCCGATACGCCGGCCGCGTGCTGAGCTGCTCATAGTAGCGCTCCACTGCCGGCAGCTCGGGCTTCTCGAACTCTAGTTTGAGATACCGGTTCACGATCATGCCGACCGGAATGTCGGCGACAGTGAAGTTGGCGCCGCAAACGTAGGGCCCACCGGACCGCGCGAGATCGGCATCCAGTCGCTGGAGCTGACGCGTCCAGTGCCAGATACCCCAGTTGATCAGCTCCGTCTTCCCGACGAACTCCGGCGTCTTGGCGTGCAGCCCCAGGAATACGGGACGCAAGCCCGCGAAGCCGTCGCTCACACCCCAATCCATCCAGGCTTCGACCGAGGCGCGTGCGCGCAGATCCTCGGGATAGAGGTCGGCCCTGGCGTGCCTCCTCGCGAGATAGCGGATGATGGCGTTGCTTTCGCGGAGGATGAAGCCGTCGTCCTCGATGACTGGGACGAGACCGAAGTGGCTGATCCGCTGAAATTCCGGATCGCTGGTCGGCCGGTAGCCGCGCCCCCAGTCCTCGCGCTCGTACGGGAGCGACATCTCCTCGCACAGCCAGAGAACCTTGCGCACATTGATGCCGTCGGCACGGCCGTAGATTTTCAGCATTGCGCTTCCCCTGCTCAGATTGGCCCGAGCTTAGCCCGCGTGTCATGCATCCGCCAATCATGCGGCCGCATAGCTGGGGCTTTGTGCGCGGGCAGACCAACTGCTATCGAGTGACCAAGGAGCGATCCGAGGACGCTCTGTGCAGGCAATTGGTGGAAATGCCCATGATCTATGACTTCATCATCGTCGGCGGTGGCTCGGCGGGTTCGGTGCTCGCCAACCGGCTTTCGGCGAAGAGTGCGAACAAGGTGCTGCTGCTCGAAGCCGGTCCTGACACGCCACATGGCGCTGTCCCGAAGGAGATCCTCGACAGCTATCCTGGCACGGCCTATTTCGACCCACGCTTCCACTGGACCAAGCTGCGCGTGCGCACCGAGGTCGTCTCCCACAACAATCCGACCGAAGCCCCGCCCCCCTTCCGCAAGTACGAGCAGGCGCGTGTTCTCGGCGGCGGATCATCCATCAACGGTCAGCTCGCCAATCGCGGCGCGCCGACGGATTATGCCGAATGGGAAGCGCGTGGCGCGCGCGGCTGGAACTGGGATGGCGTGCTCCCCTACTTCCGCAAGGTCGAGCGCGACATGGACTTCGACGGCCCCTATCACGGCAAGGAAGGCCACATTCCCGTCCGCCGCATCTTCCCCGAGCATTGGACTGGATTCGCCAAGGCGGCGGCCAAGGCCTTCGAAGCCCAGGGCTGGAAATACGTCGAGGATCAGAACGGCGCGTTCGAGGACGGCTACCTTCCGCTCACGCACTCGAATGCCAATGAGCAGCGCGTGTCGGCCGCCATCGGCTACCTCGGCCCAGAAACCCGGCTCAGAAGAAACCTTACCATATCGACGAACACCGAGGTGAGCAGCCTGCTCTTCGAGGGCAACCGTTGCGTCGGCGTGCGAGCGCAAGTCAAAGGCAGCACTCAAGAATTCCGCGCCAACGAGGTCATACTGTGCAGCGGCGCAATCCACTCGCCGGCGCATCTCATGCGCGCGGGTATCGGTCCTGTCGGCCATCTAAAGGATCTCGGCATCGACGTGAGGGCGGGACTTCCGGGCGTCGGTCAGCGCCTGACGGATCACCCTGCGATATCGGTTTCCGCTTACCTGCGCCCGCAGGGCCGCCAGAACGAATTCACGCGGCGGCATATGACGCTTGGTCTGCGCTACTCGTCAGGCATCGGTGATCTACCGCCCGGGGACATGTTCGTCAGCGTCGTCTCGAAGTCGGCCTGGCACGATGTCGGCAAGCGCATTGCCTCGATGCTCATCTGGGTGAACCGTACCTGCTCGGAGCGCGGAGAGGTCAAGCTCGTGTCGCGCGATTCCCGGGACGAACCGCTCGTCGAGTTCAACCTGCTCTCTGATCGCCGCGATCTCGAGCGGCTCATGGATGGCTTCAAGCGCATGGGCCAAGCCTATGCGCATCCCGAGCTGCAGAAAGTCACCACGAACCCGTTCCCTGCAGCCTACTCGGATCGCGTACGCGGGCTCGGCGTCGTGTGCACGAAGAACAAGATCATCACCGGCATCGCCGGGCGCCTGCTCGATGGACCTCAGTCGCTGCGCAACTACCTGTTCGACAACTACATCGTCGAAGGCTTCAAGTACGACCAGGTCATGCAGGACGACGAGGCGCTGGAGGCTTTCGTGCGCAAGGCGACCATCGGCGTGTGGCACGCGTCATGTACGTGCCGCATGGGCGCGGACGGCGATCCCATGGCGGTAACCGACGCCCAAGGCCGAGTGCGCGGCGGCATCAGCGGCCTACGCGTCGTCGATGCCTCGATCTTCCCGATGGTGCCAAGCGCCAACACGAACTTCCCCGTGCTCATGACGGCCGAGAAGATCGCCGACGCGATATTGGCGGCTTAGAGCGAGCAGACATGGCCCAGCGTGTTCTCGTGACCGGCTCTGCCGGACGAATCGGACGAGCTGCTGTCGCGGCCATCGCCGCGCGTGGCCACACCGTCGTCGGCCTAGACATCCGGCCGTCACCCGGCCTGCCGCCGGCGCAAGTGTTCGTAGCGTCGCTGCTCGAGCAGGACAAACTTTCAGCCGCAATTTCAGGCGCTGACTGCCTCGTGCATCTCGGTGCAACGCCGGATGATGCCGTGTATCCACGCCCCGCCCCACCAGGAGACGTCGACAACTTCGAAGACGAGCTCGTTCCGAACAACATCGTCGGCGCCTATCGGGTGATGGAGGCCGCACGCAAGGCGGGCGTGAAAAAACTCGTGCTCGCCAGTAGCGGGCAGGTGATCGTCGGCCACCGCAAGGCCGGCAACATCCCGGTCCGCGCAGAGGTGTCGTACGCGCCCCGCTATCTCTACGCCTGCACCAAGGTGTTCCTCGAGCAACTCGGCCAAGTCTATGCCGCCCATTACGGCACGAAGGTGATCGCAGTGCGGCTCGGTTGGTGTCCGCGCAATCCCGGCCAGGTCGCCGAGCTGACGGCCAACCCCGACGATCAGGACGTGTATCTCAGCCCCTCCGATGCCGGCCGCTTTTTTGTTTGCGCCGTCGACGCGGCGGTCGATCGCCTGCCGCCGTTCGCCCCCGTCTATGTCACGAGCCGGCCGCTCGCCCGCGAGCGCTATGATCTCGGGCCCGCGCGCGACCTCGTCGGCTATGAGCCCCAGGATTGCTGGCCCACCGACGCCGGCACGTTTTGAGCCTTATTCGCCCCACGCCACGGAAGTGGCGACGCGATATTGGCTGCGTAGCGCTTCGCGCCTTTGGCGCGAGCAGGGCCGCAGGCCCTGCACCCGCGCGGGGGACACCCCCGCACCCCCGTCTTTTGAGTTTGGAGCGAGCCGCGAGCGCCGCCAGAATCCCTTCTCCCCGTTTAGGACGGGGAGAAGGTACCTGTTGCGCTCGCCGCGAGCGCTGGATTTCATAAAGGCAGGTGGGCCCGGGAGGGTGTCCCTCCCGGTTGGGGCCAGGGGCGAAAGCCCCGTCGCGCCAGAGGCGCGAGTAGCGAAACGACTGCTCAGATCCGTGGACACCCCATGGCATCTGCGACGCCGTTGAAGCTGTCCGTCGAGATGTCCCAGTTGGTGTTATCGGCGACGTCCGCCTTCTTCTTCGGCCCGTACTCGTTCGGCCGCGCGACGAATGCCGTCCGGAAACCGGTCTTGGCCGCCGCCGCTAGATCGCCGTTGTGGGCAGCGACGAGCATGACCTCGTGGGGCTCGAGATTGAGCGCGGCGGCACTGCCGAGATAGGCCTGAGGTGTCGGCTTGAAGGCGCGCGCGACCTCGGCGCCGACAATGACGTCCCATGGCAGGCCGGAGTGCTTGGCCATGCGCACGGCGAGCCCGATGTTCGCGTTCGAGCACGTCCCGATGATGTAACGCTTCTTGAGGCGCGTCAGACCCTCGACGACATCCGGCCAAGGCTGGAGACGATGCCAGATCGTGACGAGATGCATGATGTCCTGCTCGTGCAGACCCTTGATCTCGTACTTCTGGAGCAGCTTCTCGAGGCTCTCCCGGTGGAGCGTGTCGAGGATCGTGAACTCGCGGCGACCCGAGCGGATTTCCTCCATGCCGGGCTGATAGAGACCGCGCCAGTCATCGGCGAACTGGTCCCAGTCGCGCTTAATATCCCGCGCATTGCCGAACGAGGTCAATTCGCGGATGGTTGTTCCGCGCCAGTCGACCACAGTGCCGAACACGTCGAACACGAGGGCCTTTACCTGGTCTTTTGCGGCCATGTTTGTACTCCTCCCGAACTAGAGAAAACTCGTTGCGATTGATCTAGGCCGCCGGCTGCTCGCGCGCGGCCGCCGCCTGCCAGTCCTCGGCAATCATGGCTGCTGCTTTCTCCGCGATCATCAGTGTCGGTGAGTTGGTATTGCCGGATGTAATGGTCGGCATGACCGAGGCATCGGCAATGCGCAGGCCCTCGACACCATGCGCCTTGAGGCGCGGGGAGACAACGGCAAGATCGTCAACGCCCATCCGGCATGTCGAAACCGGATGGAAGATGGTGGTCGAGATTTCGCCGGCTGCTCGCGCCAGATCCTCGTCGCTCCGGATGTCGGGTCCGGGGCGGAATTCCTCGGGACGGTACTTGGCGAGCGCCGGCATGGAGATGATGCGACGCGTGACGCGTACGCTGTCGGCGGCAACGCGCCGGTCATCCTCAGTCGCGAGGTAGTTCGGGCGGATCTCGGGATGCGCTTTCGGATCGGCCGAGAGGATGCGCACGTGCCCGCGGCTCGTCGGCCGCACATTGCACACGCTCGCGGTGAACGCGGGGAAGGGATCGAGCGGCTCGCCGAACTTCGGCAGTGTCAGCGGCTGCACGTGATATTGGATATTCGGCGTTTCGCGAGAAGGATCTGAGCGCGTGAAGGCGCCGAGCTGCGAGGGCGCCATTGTCATCGGACCGCGCCGGAAGAGCGCGTACTCGAGCGCGAAGCTCGCCCGCTGCATAAGGCTCTGGTAGCGCTCGTTCATCGTCTTCACGCCCTGCACCTTGTAAGCACAGCGGATTTGCAGGTGGTCCTGCAGATTCTCGCCGACGCCCTTGAGCTCATGGCGAACGGCAATGCCGTGCTGCTGCAGCAGCGCACCGGGACCGATGCCCGAGAGCTGGAGGATCTGCGGCGTGCCGATGGCACCGGCAGCCATGACGACCTCGCGGCGCACTGTTGCCTGACGCATGGCCCCGTATTGCTCGAAGACAACGCCCGTGACGCACTTTCCCGACATCTCCAAGCGGTGCACCGTCGCGTGAGTCGCAATCGTCAGGTTCGGCCGACCCTTGGCCGGACGCAGGAAGCCTTTCGCGGTGTTCCAGCGAATGCCCGAGCGCTGGTTGACGTGGAAATAGCCGCAGCCTTCGTTGCTGCCGCGATTGAAGTCATCGGTCTTCGGGATGCCGGCTTCGGCCGCCGCTTCGCGGAAGGCGTCCAGGATTTTCCACGAGATGCGCGGCTGCTCTATGCGCCACTCGCCGCCGCGCTCATGCAGCCCCTCGAAAGCGTCCGGCTCCAGCGCCCACTGATCCTCATGCTGGCGGAAATAAGGGAGCACATCATCCCATCCCCAACCGGCATTTCCCATCTGCCGCCAGCCGTCATAGTCGCGCGCCTGGCCACGCATGTAGATCATGCCGTTGATCGAGGAGCAGCCGCCGAGCACTTTGCCGCGCGGGTAGTTGAGCGAGCGGCCGTTGAGCCCTGGTTCCTTTGCGGTTGCATAACCCCAGTCGGCGCGCGGGTTACCCATGAGGTAGAGGTAGCCGACGGGAATGTGGATCCAGTGGTAGTTGTCACTGCCGCCAGCTTCGAGCAGCAGCACGCGCTGGCTGCGATCGGCAGAAAGCCGGTTGGCGAGCAGGCAGCCCGCCGTGCCCGCACCGACGATGATGTAGTCGTAGGTGCCTTCCGCGCCCATGTGCCGCCTCCCCGCCCGAGTTTTGCCGGAGCCGCGCCAGGAATTGGCCAGAACCGCTCCAGACCTGCTTTTTAGTGCAGAAGCAGTTCTTAGCGCGCGTACGAACCCAGGCAATGCGGAAAATTCAACACCGCTCAACGAGGCCTCGCTTCGCCGCCACCGGGATGGCAGCCATGCGAGGTAAAGGCTTCGGTTCAGGTTGCAGTCGCAAAGATCCGAGGGGTTGTACCGACGTCGTCTAAGGGTCCACCCGGAGGCATTGCGCTCAAAGATTGCAGTTGTCGCAAGATACAATCAATAAGTGTTAATCGCGCTGCACCAAAATTCATCCTTTGTAAACAATTTTTCCCGACAGGCCTTGAAGTTTTCCCTCAGATGAGTGCATATGGACACACTGAAATCGTGGCGCCGTCCCACCTATCCCCCCCATAGAGGCGTCACGTGATAGCCCGCGGTCTCCCCCCGACCGCGGGCTTTTTTCTTTCCGGCCCCCCTACAGCATTTGGATAGCGAGCACCGGTGCGGGTTGACATCCTGCCGGTCGGCCCCAAGTCCATTCCAGAACGGAAGGGACCAGGTCATGCGTACATCCATCCTCGCCGGCACCTTGGCGGCGGTTGCCATATTCGGCTCCACGGCGCCCGGCAGCGCCCAATCGCTCTTCAACGGCTATCTGCGCCTCGATCCCATGGGCGTCGACCGGCCGCCAGCGCCGGAGCCAAATGCCCGACGAGGCTCGCGGCAGGTCTACAAGCCCATCAGAGGCAACTATCCGCCTTGCGTGGGCTTCATCCGGACCGGTGATCGATGCCGTCTCCCGACCGGCCAAGTCTGCATGGTCTATGACTTCGGGCTCGGCGCCTGCGTCTGAACCGCCCAAGCACCTGGAAATAGAGAAGGCGCGAGCGGATCGAGCCGCACGCGCCCCCGATCTGACTTAGGATGTCGGACCTAGCTGTTCTGCGAGGTCTTCATCACGAACGGGTTGCCGCCGCCGCCGACTGCGTTGTTGATCCACACGCTCTTCGTCTGAAGGTAACCCTCGATGGCTTCGGCGCCGTTCTCGCGTCCGAGACCTGAAGCCTTGTAACCGCCGAACGGCATCGTAAAGGACACCGCGCGGTAGGTATTCACCCACACCGTGCCGGCCTTGATCTTCTGCGCCATCATGGTCGCGCGCCGCACGGACTGCGTCCACACACCGGAGCCCAGTCCATAGGCGATGTCGTTGGCGATCTGGATCGCCTCGGCCTCGTCCTTGAACTTGATCACCGAGAGGACCGGGCCGAACACCTCTTCCTGCGCAATGCGCATCTGGTTGTTCACGCCTGTGAAGATCGTCGGCTTGACGAAGTACTTGCCGCCACCCTCGGCAGCCGTCGCCGGCCCACCGCCGAGCACGCACGTGGCGCCTTCACCCTTGGCAATATCGATGTAGCCGAGGATCTTCTGATACTGCGGCGGCGTCGTCACCGGGCCGACCTGGGTCTCGAAGAGCTGTGGATTGCCGAGCTTCGCCGTCTGCGCGACCGCGACGAGCTTCTCCACAAACTTGTCGTGGATGCTCTCCTGGACGAGCAGGCGAGAGCCGGCAATGCAGGTCTGGCCAGTCGCCGCGAAGATGCCGGAGATCGCGCCGTTCACCGCATCATCGAGAATGCAGTCGTCGAACATTATGTTCGGCGACTTGCCACCGAGCTCAAGTGACACCTTCTTGAAGCTGCGTGCGGCGAGTTCATTCACGCGCGCACCGGTCGCCGTGCCGCCCGTGAAGGCAACCTTGGCGATCTTTGGATGCGTGACGAGCGGCTCGCCGACAACGGCACCGTAACCCGTCACCACATTGATGACGCCGGGCGGCACGCCGGCTTCCTCGACGACGAGCTTGATGAATTCGAGGAGCGAGGCCGAGGTGAACTCGCTTGGCTTGATGACAACGGTGCAACCCGCTGCCAGCGCCGGCGCAAGCTTCCAGCCGACGAGCATGAGAGGCGAATTCCACGGCGTAATGAACACGCACGGGCCGACAGGCTCCTTGAGCGTGTAGCAGAAGTGGTCGGGCTTATCGACGGGGATGGTCTGGCCGGTAATCTTGTCCGCGAGACCGCCATAGTAATAGAACCATTCCGGCAAGTACTGCGTCTGTGCGTACATCTCCGAGATGAGCTTGCCGTTGTCGCGCACCTCGATCTCGGCAAGGTGCTTGGCGTGCTTGGCAATGAGCTCGCCCATTTTGCGCAGCAGGCGCCCGCGCGCCGTCGCCGTCGTCGCCGGCCACGGGCCACTCTCGAAAGCACGAGCCGCCGCGTTGCAAGCAAGCTCCGCATCGCGCGCATCACACTCGGGAACGAGCGCCCAAGGCTCGCCGGTATAGGGATCGCTCGTCTCGAAGAACTTCCCCGAAGCGGCGTCCGTCCATTTGCCGTCGATGTAGGTCTGGTAACGCTTCAGCGTCGTCGGCCTGTCCTGCATGTTTCTCTCCCGATGCTCGCGCACGGCGGTCATGGCGCCGCGCGCTCATTCAAACGTGCCGCAAGCTATCCGCCTGAAACGATCGCGGCAAGGCCGCCAACGCAGCTCAGATTCGCTCTAATGTGGCTCGGCGAGCAGCGCATCGAGATCGAGGCGTTTGGTGATCATATTGAGCGCACCCGCCTCCGTACGCGGCCACTCTGCCTTCGGCTTATCGCGGTAAAGCTCGACGCCGTTGCCGTCGAAGTCGCGCAGATACAGGGCCTCGCTCACGCCATGATCGCTGGCGCCATCGAGCTTGATGCCGGCTGCCTGCACGCGACGCAGCGCATCAGCAAGTGCTGCGCGGTCTGGGTAGAGGATCGCCACGTGATAGAGGCCTGTCGTCCCGGGCGCGGGCGGCGCCCCACCCTTGCTCTCCCAGGTATTGAGGGCAATATGGTGATGATAGCCACCGGCCGAGAGGAACACGGCCTGGTCACGCCTCTGCGTGACCTCGAAACCGAGCACGTCGCGCCAAAAGCCGAGCGCCCGCTCGATATCGGCCACCTTCAGGTGAACATGCCCGATGCGCGTGCCGGAATGGATGGGGTTTCCAGTGGTGTCGCTCATGAACGGGCTCCCGCCAGGCTCAAGTCTCGGATCTGGGGCACCTCAGCACGGGCGCCCCCTGCGCAGCAATCGGCCCGCTTGTCACAATGGCGTGTCGCGGGCGTCCATCAGGCCGGGGAGGCCTAGGTGTGCGGGGATGCGGTCGGCCTCGATGAGTGTTATATTATTCGCCGATAGCCGTTTGACCACGCACGAGACCGATAGCATGCGCCGCGCACAGCCCAATTCGCCCCTCCCGGCCTCCTTTCCGGCGCCCGGCCACGACCATGGCCCCTGCCTGAAAGGAACGCTGGAGCGTGCGGCCGACGTCTTCGAGGCGAAGGGCCTCAAGCTGACGCCGCTGCGCCGTCGCGTGCTCGAGGAGGTCGCAGCTTCGCATCATGCCCTGGGCGCCTACGAGATCCTTGAGCGGCTGGCGCGCAAGGAGCGCACGCGCATGGCGCCGATCTCCGTCTATCGAGCGCTCGACGCGCTACTCGAAATGGGCGTCGTGCACCGTCTCGAAAGCCGCAACGCCTACTTCGCCTGTCACGCACCGCACGGCAAGCACGCGGCGCGCCAGATTGTTCTCGCGTGCGAACGCTGCGCGACGGTTGCCGAGGTCGCAGCCCCTGCGGCTTTCGATGCCATCGACGGCGCGGCCCGCGGCGCGGGCTTCGGCACGGCGCGCGTCATGGTCGAGGTGACCGGCCTCTGCGCAAGTTGCGCGGCTTCACCAGCATGAGCACACAATCGCACGCACACGACGCCCATGATCAAAATGGTCATGCGCATCATGATCACGACCACGGGCATCACGACCATGGCCATCATCACCATGGCCACGCCGGCACGCTGCCGGGGCGGACCGACATCCTGCTCACCGCACGCGAAGTGCATTTCGCCCGCGCCGGCCGCACCATCCTCGATGGCATTGATCTCGATCTGGCGCCAGGGGAGATCGTCACGCTGATCGGCCCTAATGGCGCCGGCAAGACCACTCTCGTGCGCATTCTGCTGGGACTGGAGCGGCCCGATCGGGGCACCGTCACACGAAGCGACGGCCTCACTGTCGGCTATGCCCCCCAACGCTTCGACCGCGACCCGGCGATCCCGATGACCGTTGCGCGCTTTCTCGCGCTCGGCAGCCGCCACACGCAAATGGAAGCCGAGGCCGCTCTGGGCGAGGTCGGCGCGACGCGCGTCATTGGCCAGCAGCTCTCTCAGCTTTCGGGCGGCGAGTTGCAGCGCGTCGTGCTCGCGCGCGCCCTGCTCAGGCAGCCCAAGCTCCTCGTGCTCGACGAGCCCGTGCGCGGCGTCGACTACACCGGCGAAGCCGAGCTGTATGACCTCATCGGGCGCATCCGGAATGCGCGCGGCGTCGGCATTCTGCTCGTCAGCCACGATCTGCACGTGGTCATGGCGCAAAGCGATCGCGTCATCTGCGTCAATCGCCACATCTGCTGCTCCGGACAACCGGAGACCGTGGCGCAGCATCCCGAGTACGTCCGGCTCTTCGGCGCCGAAGCGGCGCGCTCATTCGCGCTCTATCAGCACCAGCACGACCATAGCCACGATCTCACGGGTGCGGCCCGACCGACACATCCTGAGGAAAACTGAGGCTGCAACGGCGCTGCAACATTCTATTTACCTTACATCTACGTACCCAGAATTCTTAACTTCCTCCGCACCGGCATCGTTGATACTCAGCGGTCCGCGTCGGAGGTCTCCATGTGCCAGTTGAGGAACGCCGAGGAACTCGAGGAGGAAACGCCGCCCGATCGTCCTCGGCCAGAACAAGTTGCTCCTGCCTCGCGCTGGAGCTGGCCGTGGCGCATCATCGCCGCGGCGGCGGCTGGCGGCGCAAGTTGGGCGATGCTCAGCGCGGACTGAGGTTCAATACAGTCACGTCCTCATAGGCGGGCGGAGCACCGCCATGGCAACCTCTAACCTGGACGACTATCGCCGAGAGCGAAACGCCCGCGTGGAAGCGTTCAACCGCTCGCAGCTTGGCTTGGACGGCGAAGCGCAGGCGCGACATCTCAAGCGGCGTTTCAGGGCAATATTGCGCCGTCACGAGCGCGCATCGCTGGCACGCCGCTGGGCGCGCCGAGGCCTCATCGGCGCATTGGCTGGCGGCGGGATTTATTTCGCGATCTGGTCTGCCTCACCTTGGCCGGTTGGCGTGACGATCCGGCACTTTGCGGCAGGAGTGAACTGCAGCGCGGCCCGAACCGTGGGACTCGCGCCTGCTCTGCGAGGTAGCCCAGGCTATTGGCCGATAAACGATGCTGACAGCGACGGTATCGCGTGTGAACCCTGGCGTCGGTACCGCTAGCTTCTTCTATCCGCTTCCTTCTGCGCCTTCCCTGCGATCAGACGTCGGCAGAGCCACGCCCCGAGCAGTGCGAATACGCTCGCGCCAGCGAGGTTGGCGCCGATCACACCCGTCGGCCCCCAAAACATGCCGCCGATCGTCACGACCGGTATGGTGCCAAGCGTCGCGCGCGCCCAGTTGAGCACGGTCGGCCAGTGCGGATGCCCCAGCGCATTGAGCGCGGCGTTGGCAACGAAAAGAATGCCGAGGAAGGCGAACATCGGCGAAAGATAGATGCAGTACGTGCGCAGAATGGCCGCCGTCTCGCCAGTCGCGCGGAAGACTGCAATGAGCGGATCGACGGCAAGCGAGAGGGCGACCCAGGCAATGGCAGTAAAGCCGATGGCCGTCAGGATCGAAACATCGAAGGCCTCGCGCACGCGCGACCACTGACGCGCACCAAGATTTTGCCCGAGCACGGGGCCGACCGCGCCGGAGAGCGCGAAGATCGAGCCGAATGCCACCGGCGCAATGCGCCCGATCAGCGCCCAGGCGGCAACCGCCGCCGTGCCGTGGCTCGCAATGGCGTACGTGACGTAGGCATTGGCGATGGGTGTCGCGAGGTTGGTCAGCGTTGCCGGAACCGCAAAGCGCAGGATCGTGCCTGCATCGTCCAGTACATCCTTGAGGCGTGGCCGCGCCAGAAGATCGTGCTCGCGGATGAGCCAGTAGATGCCGAAGCCGGCAACGGCAATGCGCGAGATATTCGTCGCCCAGGCGGCGCCCTGGATGCCGAGGCCGAACGTGAAGATGAAGAGCGGATCGAGCGCGACATTCACGAAGGCACCGACCAGCGTGACGTTCATGGAGCGGCGCGCATCACCCTGTGAGCGCAGCACCGCCGAGGCGCACATGCCGAGCGACATGAGCGTCATGAACGGAATGAGAATGCGCAAATAGCTCGTCGCGAGCGCGTGCGTGCGGCCTTCCGCGCCGATGAGCCTGATCAGTTCGGGCACATAGACCCAGACAACGATCCCCGAGACGGCTGCAAACAGCACCGAATAGACATGCGTGCTGGTGCTGAGGCTCTTCGCGCGCGCGAGGTTGCCGGCGCCGATGGACGGCGCAACAAGCGCGCTCGCCGCGATGGCCGTGCCGATACCGACGGAGAGCAGAAGGAAGAGGATCGTGGAGGCGTAGCCGACGGCGGCGATGATCTCGACGTCGCCAAGCATGCTGAGAAAGAAGACGTTCGCGAGCTCGCCGAGAAAAATTGCCATGAGCCCGAACGCAGCGGCGCCGGTCATGCGCAAAACGTGTGCGGGTATGGAGCCCGTTACGAACCGGGCTCCTCTGTCGCTCGCCATGTGGGCTGAGCCTTCTACAATGTCCGTCGCGAGCGGATCGCGGCGGCGAGCGTGCCTTCATCGAGATAGTCGAGTTCCCCCCCGACAGGCACGCCATGCTGGAGGCCGGACACCTTTACGTCCGCATCGGCAAGCTGCTCACGCACATAGTGCGCCGTCGACTGCCCTTCAACCGTTGCATTGAGCGCGAGCAGAACCTCACGGACTTCGACCGTGTGCGCGCGCTCGACGAGGCGAGTGATATTGAGCTGATCCGGGCCGATGCCGTCGAGCGGCGACAAATGTCCGCCGAGCACATGATAGAGGCCGTTGACGACGCCGGCACGCTCGAGTGCCCAGAGATCGCCGATCTCCTCGACGACCACGACGAGCGAACGGTCGCGGCGCGTATCAGCGCAGATCGTGCACGGCGAGATGGTGTCGAGATTGGCGCAAACCTCGCAGGCGACGAGATTGCGCGCTGCCTCCTGCATGGCGGCGGCGAGCGGCTCGAGCAGCTCGTGGCGACGCTTCAGGAGCGCGAGCGCAGCCTTGCGCGCCGAGCGCGATCCAAGTCCCGGCAGGCGCGCCAGGAGCTGAATCAGGCGCTCGATCTCCGGCCCCGCGATCCTGCCCTTCATGACATCAATTCTTTCCTCGGGGCTCGACGCTCAGCGCCGCCCGCGTCCACGCGCTTCGCCCGCGACTTCGCGCGCCGGCGCAACGCCCTGCACGGCCTTGGCGATATCGGCGGCAAAGCGGTCGACCGTATCGGGAGAGGTATCCCATGCGCACATGAGGCGGCAGCCACCGGCACCGATGAACGTGTAGAACCGCCAGCCCTTATCGCGCAGCTTCACCTGAGCGGCCGGTGGGATCTCGGCGAAAACCGCATTCGCCTCGACCGGGAACATGAGGTTGACGCCCTCGAGTGGGCTGATCTGGTCGGCGAGGCGCTTGGCCATGGCATTGGCGTGGCGCGCATTGCGCAGCCATACGTCGTTCTCGAGAAGGCCGAGCCAGGGCGCCGAGACGAAACGCATTTTGGATGCGAGCTGACCCGCCTGCTTGACGCGCCATGCGAAGTCTTCGGCGAGTTCCTTCTTGAAGAAGATTACGGCCTCGCCGACAGGAAGCCCGTTCTTGGTGCCGCCGAAGCAGAGTACGTCGATCCCTGCCCGCCACGTGATCTCCGAGGGATGGCAGCCGAGCGTCGCGACAGCATTGGCGAAGCGTGCGCCGTCCATGTGAATGTTGAGCCCATGCCGCTTGGCGATGGCCGCAATCGCGCGCAGTTCCTCGACGGTGTAGACAGTGCCGACCTCGGTCGACTGCGTGAGCGAGACGGCCTTCGGCTTCGGGAAATGGATATCCGTACGCTTTTTGGCCGTGAACTCGATGATGTCGGGCGTCAGCTTGCCGAGAGGGCCTTCGACCGCGAGCAGTTTCGAGCCAGCGGAGAAAAACTCCGGCGCCCCGCATTCGTCCGTCTCGATGTGGCTCAGCTCATGGCAGATCACGGCATGAAAGGGCTGGCACATAGCCGACAGCGCCACGGAGTTCGCCGCCGTGCCGTTGAAAACGAAGAAGACCTCGCAGTCCGTCTGGAAGAGGGCCCGGAGACCGTCGCAGACATCTGCCGTCCAGCGGTCCTCGCCATAGGAAAGCTCGTGGCCGGTCGCGTTGGCCCGTTTCAGCGCCGCCATGGCCTCGGGACACATGCCGGCATTGTTGTCGGAGGCGAAGTGCTGCGTCATGGTCGGGTTCCTCACCGGCGCACCGGGCGAGCCGCATGGCAGCGGCGCACTCAGGGTCGCGACCATAGCGGCCTCGGCCGTCACGGTCACCCCAATCATGCAGATAGGCAGCTCTGCCGAGCTCGATTTGGTGGAGCGCCGCGCCTCTATTTGCTTGCAGGCTTGTCCGCGGGTTTGCTGGGCTTGTCCTTGTGGAAAAGCCCGATCGCAATGGCGCGCGCAAGATACTCGGCGCTGCATTCATAGGAGGCCTCGGTCAGCCGCGCGCGGTCCGGCGGCACGCCCTGCTCGCCGCGCAGGCGCGCGAGTGTCTCCGTGGCCTCGTAGCGACCGACCCGCATGACACCGAGCTCGGTCGCCACCTTCTTGAGCGACTTGCGGACCGCCTGATAATGCACGTCCTTGGTCAGGGCCTTGGTGTAGTGGAGGCCGATGAGGGCGACGTCGACATCGTGCACCTTAAGCCAGACGAGCGTTTTCCCGAGGCTCTTTTCGAAATCCTCGATCGGGAGGCGCGCGAGCGCATCGGCTGTCCCGACCTGCCAGAGGACGAGGTCGGGCTCGACGAGTGCCACCTCCATCTTGATGCGCGCACCCGCATCGCGTGCCAGCTCGCCAGATACGCCGCGATGGATGATCTCGACCTGCAGGCCCTTGAAGGTCTGCTCGAGGAACTGCTCGACGAGGTCGTAGTAGCCGCCGGCGCCAGTCTCGTTGCGCACGATCGGCGCGGCGCCAATCGCGAGAATCTTGATCTTCTGCCGCTCGCGCATGGCTTTCAGCACATTGGGCAGCGGTGACTGTGTGACGACCTCGGTGCCACCGATCTGGCAGTCGCGCGTGACGGGCGGGAGGTTTCCTTCCTGCTTTGGCTCCGCGGCTCCGGGCTGAGAGGGCGCGGGCACGGCGGGTTCTGCAGGCGCGCCTTGTTGGCCCGATGCGTAGGCCGGGAGCGCTGTCAGGAGCGCGAGCGCGAGCAGCAGCCCCTTCAGGCTACCGCAACGACTCGAGTACGCCATTCGGCGAGCCATGCCACCGTTCCCATGAGAGCCACGCCGCCCAAGACGAGCAGGGTGTCAAGCCAGACGCCATCCGGCAACGTAAATCGTAGAATCTGGCAAACCAGACTGAGGACAGATGCCGCACAAAACACTTCCAGCGAGTTCCGGCCAAGCATTGCCAGATAACCAACAGCACTCGGTATAAGCCGTGCAATGTACGGATAGACGATCGACATCACCGCGACTAGTGCCAGGAACTGTATGACCCGGATCGGGGTTGCGAACGTCTTGCCGTTAATGAACAACAATTTCGGCTCCGGCACCTCGGTCGGATCAATCCATGCGCCGCCCGTCAGAACAAAGATCGTCCCGACGATGACGACCGGCAGCGCAGCCCAGCGGATCGCCACAATATGCTGGCGAACCCAATGCCCTAGCCCCGTGTCACGCCCCAGCACCAGCCCCAGCACGAAGATGAACTGCCAGGTCAGGGGATTGAAGAACCACTGCCCGTCGATCGGCCATGCGGGAATGGTCAGCGGCACGATCAGCGACACCAGATAGAGCGTAAAGGACGCAGGCAGCAGGAGACTGGGCGCCACGCGATCGATGATCGCGAGAATGGGCGCAATCAGCATTAGTGCGACATAGAGCGGCAGTATGTCGAAATAGCCGAGCTGGTGGGTGAGAAGCGCAATGCCGATGTGCGTCTCGACCGGCCGGTAGAACACAGCCGCCGCATTGTGCCATTCGAGCAGCACCGGGTTGTCGAGAAGCCGCGACGTGATCGCGAGAATGGCGATCGCCAACATGACGATCATCATATGGGCGGCATAAAGGGTCAGGGCGCGCCCGCCGAGCCGGAGCACGACCTGATGCATGGGCGTCGGGTGTGCGGCATCCCCGATCACGTAACGCAGGGACCATCCCGCGAGAAAGACGAAGAGCTCGGCCGAGTCCGAGATCGAGACTGCGCGATGCGTGAACTGGTCGAAGAAAATGCCCGGAACGTGATTGATGAAAATCGAGACGAGCGCAAAGCCACGCCAGAAATCAACGGCATTAGGGGCTCGTGGCATCGGTTGGATCCGACATTGCTCGCATCAGTTGGCTCATAAGCAGCACGACCCCACGATCATACCAGCCGCTGAGCTTTCCGGTCACGAGGCGGCGGCCGGCGCCCGCCGCGGCCAATATCGCCGAAAGAGCGCCACGGTCGCCGGCAGGATGATGAGCTGACCGATCAATGAGGCAAAAAGGCAGATTCCTGCCAATCGCCCGAACAATCTGAGCGAAGGCAGGTGCGAGAGGATCGTGACGCCGAGCCCCAGCGCGAGCACGATCGTGGTCAGCACGATCACCGGCCCGATGTGGTGCATCGTGCGGATCAGGGCGTCGTTCACATCGATCGTGCCGGGCCGGCTCTCCTCGAGCTGGAAGCGGTTCAGGAAGTGGATCGTACTATCGATCGCCAGCGCGAACGCCACCGTGATAGCGATGATCGACGCGAACTGCAGGCCCTCGCCACCGAGCCACAGGATGGCGCCCGTCGCAAAGATCGGAAAGAGCGACGGCAGGATGCTCGTGACGCCCGAGAGGACCGAGCGCAGCGCGATCCCGAGGAAAATGAAGATGACGAACATATCCCCGATCAGGCCCCAATTCAGCTCGCCGATGAGGCGTGCGGAGTTGCGCGCCGCGATCGCCGGCAGCCCGGTGACGGAGATCTCGTAACCCGGATGCGCGGCCCGCACGGAGTCGAGCGCGCGGTCGATCTTCTCGATGATCGGCAGGATCTGGCTGGCGTCGATATCGGGGAGACGGCCCGTCACCAGGACGGCGTTCTGATCCTGGGCGATGAACCGCTGGACAAGATGCTCGGGCAGAATGCCGATGTACTTCTTGACCGTCTCGATGCTGCTGTCGCCAGCTTCGGCGAGCCAGCGGCGCAGGCTCTCGACCGACCAGACATTGCCGAGACCGGCCTCCTTCTCGAGAACGGTGTGCGCAGCCGCAATCGCGGCGAGCGTCTTCTCGTCGAACAGTGATTGTCCGCCCGTCCAGCGGATCATGACGTGCACCGGATTGGCGCCCGTGAGCTTCGTGTCGAGGCGTTCTGTCGCCGCGAGCGCGTGCTCCTTGTCCGGCACCTGGTCGGCGAGCCGGTACTGAGGCACGAGCTGGATATACGCAAGGCCCGTCAGCACGACGGCGGCGAGCCCCGCGAGGCTGAAGGCCAGGGGTGCAGCGATCACGCGCCGGACGATGCCCTCGGTGATCACGCCGAGCACGCCGAAACCGCCATCCTGGTTCGGCTCGACATCTTTTCTAGGCGTCTTCTCGCGCGGAATGAGCAGCGCGGCGAGTGTCGGCACGACGACGGCAACGGCGATGTAGGAGATAGCGACCGCCATGATCGCGACCATGCCGAACGTTCGGATCAGTGCCGATTCCGCAAACGAGAAAGAGAGTAGCGCCAATGACGCGTTCATCGCCGTCAGCAGGCACGCGGGCGCAACATCGAGCACGGCCTCGCGCGCCGCCGTCAGCCGGTCGACACCCGCCATGATGTCGCGCCTAATGGCGAACACGAGATGCATACTGTCGGAGAAGCCGGAGACGAGGATCAGCGGCGTGATCACGTTGATGAACAGGTTCAGCCGATAGTCGAGACTGCCGACGACGCCGAGCGTCCAGAGAATGGCGACGGCCGGCCCGATCACGGCGAGCAGCGTCAGCGAGATGCGGCGAAAGAAGATGTAGGCAATGAGCGTGCCCAGCACGAAGCCGAGACCATTGTAGACAAGACGATCACGCTCGACGGCATTGCGGATCTCGAGCTGCATGACCGGCGCGCCGGTGAGCTGGACCTTGAGACCCGTACCCTGGAGCCCGCGCTCGGCTTCACCGAGTATGCCGCCGATGACCTCCTTAGCCCCACGCTCCTCGACGAGCTTCCTGTCGAGCGCGATGACCGCGAGCGCGAGAGTGCCGTCGTTGGAGAGGAATTTTCCGGTGACGATCTCGTTGCTCTTGAGCCGGGCAATCATGGCGTCGTAGTCGGCGCCTTCCGGCAACTCGTCGGGAACGACGGGCGCGGCATAGCCATTTGCATCCGGCTTCTCGCGCGCGGAAAGCATCGACACGAGACCGTTGACGCCGTCGGTGAGCTGGAGGTCGACGATCGTGTCGTGAACGGCCTTGAGCTTGTCCCGCTCGAGCAGACCCGGTCCCTCGATGACGACCAGGACGTCGTATTCGCTCGAAGGAAAGCGGCGATCGATCTCCTCGTACTGGCGAAACTCGGGCGTATTCGTGCGGAAGAGCTCGGAGAGGCTGTCGTCGACCTTGAGACGCATCACGCCGAAGATCGCGAGCACGGTCAGAATAACGATCAGGCCGAACGTGATCCACGGCGCGCGCAGCGCCACGAGGCCGAGCCGTTCCAGCCCGAAGGTGAAGGCGAACGTCCGTCTCGGCTCGCCGGTGCCCGCCATCGCGGCTCTTCCCCCGTGGTCCCACGCGCCGGATGCTGCTGCATCTGCTGCGCTCAAGTTGGCGCGCTCGACTGGAGCCGAGCCGTAGCTCACCCCGAATCCTTCGTGCGGGCCGGATGCTGCAACGTCGACCGCCCAACTTCAAGGCGATTGGGCAACACTGCATCGCCGATGCGGCACCATGCCCCGCTACGGGCAACCGGCCGTTGAAGCCAGACACCTGGGAGCGACCGAATCGCCGTCAGGCGCCCCAAACGCCGCGGTGATATGCCAGCCATCCTAGTGGGCCATGGCTGGTTGCGTTCGAGGATCTCTGGCACACGCCAACCACAGCATGGTGTCTCGGTGCTTTGCCCCGCACGATCTGACGAACATCCACAGCAAGCCGATTGTGCGGGATCTCCCCGAGTGGAGTGGTTCTCTTGGCTCGGGTACTACTCGAACTACGCGCAAGCCAAGGAAGCCTGGTTCTCGGAAGTGAAGTAACCGATGCGCTACATTATATCGATGGTGGTGGCGATGGCCTTCGCGCTGATCGCAATCCTGTTTGTGAGCGGACCGCTCGCGACCTGGGTCATCACCGACATGCCCTTCGAGAGTCCGGACGATGTGGCCGCCTGGCACGCCATGATCTTCATGACTGGGAATCTCGCGGCACTCATCCTCGGCTGGATGATCGGCTGGGTATTGGCTTCGCGCTATCTGGATTGAGGCCGATTCTCCGGACGCCCGCCCCCACCTTGACAAGGCCGGGCGTGCGTGCGCTGTTCCGGCCCGATTTGACCCTATTTCGACGCGCAGCGCCCTGGAGCGCGCGCTCGCAACGACCACGCCTCCGGCGTGAGGGAGCCCGGCCATGGCAGACGCCAGCACGCACCGCTACCGCTCGCATACCTGCGGCGCGCTGAGAGAGAGCGATATCGGTTCGGAAACGCGCCTTTCGGGCTGGGTTCACCGCGTCCGTGACCACGGCGGCCTGCTGTTCATCGACCTGCGCGACCACTACGGCCTCACTCAGATCGTGGTCGATCCGGACACCACCGCCTTCAAGACCGCCGAGCGCCTGCGCTCGGAGTGGGTCGTGCGCATTGATGGCAAGGTGCGCGCGCGTCCCGAAGGCACGCTCAATGCCGACCTCGCGACGGGCGCCGTCGAGATCTACGCCTCGGGCATCGAAGTGCTCTCCGAGGCCAAGGAGCTTCCCGTTCCCGTGTTCGGCGAGCCCGAGTATCCGGAGGATCTACGCCTCACTTACCGCTTTCTCGATCTGCGCCGCGAGACGCTGCACGGCATCATCATGAAACGGCTTGCCATCACGCGCTCGATCCGTCGGCGCATGCATGATGCGGGCTTCAACGAGTTCCCGACGCCGATCCTGACCGCCTCGAGCCCCGAGGGCGCGCGCGACTTCCTCGTCCCCTCGCGCGTACATCCGGGCAAATTCTACGCCCTGCCTCAGGCCCCGCAGCAGTACAAGCAGCTCCTGATGATGTCGGGCTTCGACCGCTATTTCCAGATCGCACCCTGCTTCCGCGACGAGGACCCGCGTGCCGACCGCCTGCCGGGCGAGTTCTACCAGCTCGATGTCGAGATGAGCTTCGTCGAGCAGAACGACGTGCTCGGAACCATGGAGCCGATCATCCGCGGCGTGTTCGAGGAGTTCGCGGAAGGAAAGCCGGTGACGGCGACCTTCCCGCGCATTCCCTATGACACCGCGATCGCGAAGTACGGCAGCGACAAGCCGGACCTGCGCAACCCAATCGAGATGCAGGACGTGACCGAGCATTTCCGCGGCTCGGGCTTCAAAGTCTTCGCCGGCATGATCGAGAAAGACCCGAAAGTGCGCGTGTGGGCACTGCCGGCCAAGGGCGGCGGCTCCCGCGCATTCTGCGATCGCATGAATGCCTGGGCGCAGAAGGAAGGGCAGCCGGGCCTCGGTTATGTTTTCTGGCGCGAGGAAGAAGGCACCGCTGGTGCCGGCCCGATTGCCAAGAACATCGGTGCCGATCGCGCCGCTGCCGTCCAGAGCCAGCTTGGTCTCGCGACGGGCGATGCCGCGTTCTTCGTCGCCGGCGACCCGACGCGCTTTTACAAATTCGCAGGTCTCGCGCGTGACCAGATCGGCCGCGAGCTGAAGCTCGTCGACGAGAACCGCTTTGCCTTCTGCTGGATCGTCGACTTCCCCTTCTACGAGTGGAACGAGGACGAGAAGCAGATCGACTTCTCGCACAACCCCTTCTCGATGCCGCAAGGCGGATCGGCCACGCTCGACGCGGCCATGTCGACCGATGACTACCTCGCGATCAAGGCCTTCCAGTACGATCTGGTCTGCAACGGCTATGAGCTCGCCTCGGGCGGCATCCGCAATCACCGTCCCGACACGATGGTGAAGGCGTTCGGCGTCGCAGGCCTCGGGCCGGAGGTGGTCGAGGCACGGTTTGGCGCTCTCTATCGCGCCTTCCAGTATGGCGCGCCGCCGCACGGCGGTATGGCCGCCGGCATCGAGCGCATCGTCATGCTGCTCACGGGCTGCTCGACCGTGCGCGACGTCGCGCTCTTCCCGATGAACCAGCAGGCGAGCGATCTGCTCATGGGCGCCCCGTCGGAGGCCTCCAACAAGCAGCTCAACGAGTTGCACATCCGTTTGAATCTGCCTCAGCGGAAGAGCTGAGGCTGGCGTTTGAACCTGCCTCAGAAGAAGAGCTGAGGCAGGCGTTAGCGGTGGCGCTAGTTGAGCTCGCCGCCGCTGTTCTCGCGCATCGTTTCCCAGAAATCGATGACGTCGCGGCGAAATGTATCCTTGCAGCTCTGCTTGCAAGACATCCACGTGCCGCCCGGCAGACGGAACTCGTAGTCGTTCGAGGCGCGACGAAGCGGCGCCGTCCTGCAGCCGTTACCGTAGATGCTGCAGGCCGTGACCGTACCCTGGCTCGCGGAGCCCTTCTTTCGCGATTGTGCATCGGCGGCGCCTGCGAGGCTCAGGGCGATCGCAGCCGCAAGCGCACCCCCAAACACCGATCTCAGGACCATTTGGCGGTCTCCTTATTTTGCACTTCAAGTATTCCAGATCAGCGCGTGCCCCGCTGGCGCTCGCGCTGCGTCTCCCAGAAATCCAGCATGTCTTCGCGAATGGCGTTCTTGCAGTCGGCGCGGCAGCTCACCCAGGTGCCACCGGGCATGCGGAACTCGTAACCGAACTGGGCCCGGCGCACCGGCGCGCTCGTGCAGCCATTGCCGTAGGTGCTGCATGTTTTCACCACGCCGTCATAACCACCATCCCGCTTTCGCTGAGCCTCGGCTGGTGCCGCGATGGCGGCAGCTGCGATCGCACCCACCGCAGCCGAAACCAACATCCTGATTGTCATGTGGCCTCTCCTGTCTGCACCCGGTCGAATGACAGTGCATCCCGCGCCAGACTTCTCATCTAACAAGTTTGCCCGCGTTTGCGGGTGGAAGTTGAATCACAACGCCTTGAACTGGTCTTAACCTTGCACTCAATCCGATCGAAGCGCCGACGGAATGGAACGGCACAAGGCCAACGCGGTTGCGGTGTATGATCCGTCGCAGAGGCCGATACTTCACGGAGGTTTGAATGGCTCAGAAAATTGATGCGACGCAGCGAAGCGTGGCACTCGCCGCTCTCGCCGGCTGGACACTTGTCGATGGACGCGATGCCATTACCCGCACTTTTAAGTTCGCGGATTTCAGCGTCGCTTTTGGCTTCATGACGCGGGTCGCGCTCGCGGCCGAAAAGCTCGATCACCATCCTGAATGGCTCAACGTGTGGAATCGCGTTGAGATCACGCTTTCCACCCACGACGCCGGCGGACTGACCGATCGCGACATCAAGCTCGCGAAGATCATCGACAAGATCGCCGCCGAGGCGGGAGCGTGAAACGGCAGAACGCCCGACTGTGAAGCCGGGCGTTCCTTCATAATGCTCAACTCGAGCCTGCTCAGCCCCTCTTCTTGCTGGCAGTGGCGGGCGGTCCGCCAAACATGTCGGCGACAATGCTCGCGTACCAGCCGATCGACTCCTGGTAGTTCTGAGCGCGCGTCGCAGCATCCTCACCGGGCTTCGATATGAACGAGCCCGAAGGCTCGAGCTTGCCGCCCTTCGCGGTATAGTTCGCGCCGATCTTCACGTTGTCGTCCGGCGCCAGCAGCGACCAGCAGGTATTGCGGAAGCGCGCCGGGAAGCGCTCGCCCTTCGCGAGATCCGCGAGGATGTCACTGGCCGCCACCTTCGCCTGGCTGTTCGCCGAGAATGCCGACTTCGGCATCTCGGCAGCGATCGTCGCATCGCCGAGGACGTAGACATCCTTCACCAGCGCGGATGCGAAGTTCTCGGGATTAACCGGGCACCAGTCTCCCTTGGCAAGGCCTGTGCTCAACGCGATCTTTCCCGCGCTCTGCTGAGGAATGACGTTCGCGACGTCGAACTTGACCTTCTTCCCCGCCTTCGTGGTGATCTCGCGCGACTTCAAGTCGAAGCTCGTGACGCTGAAATCGTCGATGTCGTTCGAGAGATTAAGCTCGAGAACATCCTTGTAGTATTTGTTGAAAGCCTCGACGAACAACGGCTGCTTCGAGAAGGCCTTCTTCGGGTCGAGGATGACGATGCGTGACTTCGGTTTCCGCGTCTTGAGGTAGTGCGCGATCATGGCCGCCCGTTCATAGGGGCCAGGCGGGCAACGATAGGGATTGTTCGGCATGACCATGGCGACCGTACCGCCATTCGGCATCTGATCGATCAGGCGCTTGAGGTGCTGCTTGCTGGGACCGTCGGTCGTGTAGGCATGAGGCGCGCGCCCGCTCGCCGCGCCCGTCGAATATCCCGGAACGGAGTCGTACTTGATGTCGATACCCGGCGAGACGACGAGCTTGTCATAGGCAAGCGTCTGGCCGCCGCTCGTGCGAACAGTCTTCTTGGCCGTGTCCACTGCGGTCGCACGCTGATGGACGACGGTGATGCCAAGCCGGCCCAGGCCGTCATAGTTGTGGTTGAGCGAAGCAAACGGACGGAACCCGCCGAGATAGAGGTTCGAGAAGAAAGACGAGGAATAGATGCGGTTCGGCTCAATGAGCGTCACACGAAGTGCCGGCGCGCCGAGCTTCAGGGCGCGCGCGACGCTCGCGCCGCCAGCGCCGCCACCAATCACGACGACGCGCCCGGCGCCGGCACCCTGCGCGATCGCGAACGTGCCGAAGCTCGTCGTCGCGACGGCGCCGGCCCCCGCGCCAATGATCAAATTACGTCTGGAAATTTTGGTCATTCACACCTCCCTTAAAGTTCAACCGGATGCTTGAACCTGCCGCGCTTCTTTTGCGGTCTTTCGGGCGCCAGTGCTTATAATTTATTTCGATAAGCTTCCGTGCTCGTGGCGCTTTGTACGCCCACGGTCTGTTATCTCTTTTCGACGTGTTTCGCCGCAAAATTCGGTGCCGCCGCGCCGCTGCGTTGCAGTGCGGCACGGGCATCGTCGATGAGCGCGGCCATCTGCATCCAGAAGAGGTCGGCCCCGCCATAGCCGACGATGCGGCCGATCTCTCGTCCCCGCACCAGCAGGACAAACGTCGGCGAGAACACGACGCGCTCGATGAAGGCGATATCCGGCGCGTTGCGGTAGCGGCGGACGAGCGGCGCGAGCTTGCCGTCATCGCTCGCAATATATCCGGGCGCCACCTCGCGCTCCCAGCGCGCGCAGTATGGACAGCCGGGATCGGCGATCATGACCAGCACGGCAGGCGCCGTCGCGATATCGATCTCGGGCGCTGGCTGCTGAGCACGCGCGATGCCGGCGTGCAGCATCAGCGCAACCAGATACGTGAGCAGATGCAGGACGGGGCGCGGGGCGCGTTTCATTACCGTTAAATCCACGGCACTTCTCGGCGCCCCTGCAGTTGCATACAAACATTCTAATATGCTAGTGGCAATGCGCAAGCCATCGACGGCGTCAGCGGTCATCGCGAGACGCAATACGCCCTCATTTCCAGGGCAACGTGCCCCGGTGTGCGGCCAGTACGGAGGAGGCCCGGTCTCAAACGCCGGGAGTGCGAAAAGCAATGACGCGAAGGATGGAATTCGAGGTTCTCGGTCGCCGGACCTTCCTGATTGGCGCGGGCTCCAGCCTGGTGGTTGCCACGCTCCTCGCAAATCTGCCAGCGCTTGCACAGGAGCCTGTGCGCAGCATCGACGAAGCCCTGAAGAAAGTCCTCGGCGACGCCACGGCGAGCGAGAGCGGCATCACGCTCGAGGTCCCGGAGATCGCCGAGAACGGCAACACCGTGCCCTTTACCCTGGCCGTCGACAGCCCGATGTCCGAGGCCAGCTACGTCAAGACGCTGCACATCTTCGCGACGGGCAATCCGCAGGTCGGTGTGGCGAGCTACCACTTCACGCCGGCTTCCGGCAAGGCGGCGGTGTCGAGCCGGATGCGCCTCGCGCGGACACAGGACGTCATCGCAGTGGCCGCGCTGAGCGATGGGAAATTCCTGCTCGGGAAGCGTAACGTGAAGGTCACGATCGGCGGCTGCGGCGGCTGAGGCAGGATTAGGGAACGAGAACGATGTCAGCAGCAAAACCCCGCATCCGCATTCCGGAAAAGGCCAAGGTCGGCGAGATCATCGAGATCAAGACGCTCGTGCAGCACGTGATGGAGACCGGGAACCGCAAGACTGCCGACGGCAAGGTCGTCCCGCGCAACATCATCAACGCGATCACGGCGAGCTTCAACGGCGTCGAGTTCTTCAAGGCGGACATTCAGCCCGGCATCTCGGCGAACCCCTACCTCGCTTTCTTCATGAAGGTGCCGGGTGCTGGTGAGTTCGAGTTCACGTGGCTCGATGATGCCGGCGTAAAGATCACGCAAAAGATGCCGCTCGCGATCGGCTGATCGCTGCGCGCTCAATTCGAAAGCCCCTCTCCCTGCCTGGGAGGGGGGCTTTGTCGTTCAGAAATAGAAATCGAGCCTGAAGTAGCCGGGACCGCCATCCGGCGCATCGCGCCCCTGCGTCTCCCAGAAATCGACCGTCGCGAGGCGCAACGTCTCCGAGCAGCTCCGCTTGCATTCAATCCACGTGCCGCGCGGCATACGCACTTGCCAACCATTGGGCCCACGCCGAACCGGCCCCGACACTGTGCCATGACCCCAGCGGCTCTCGGCCACGACATAGTCCGGAGCCCGGCCCTCGCGCGCCCGCTGCGCCGCGGCATCCCCGAAGACGGCCGCATCGGCAGTGAGCGCGATGCTACTTGCAAGCGCCAGAACTGCGAGTGGCGCCGAAATCCTTCTCATGATTAGTCTCCCCTGCTCTCGGATCCCCCACCTGGGCATGGCCGGCTGGCGGCACAACCGCCTACGCACCGCCTCCGCCCCGTCAGGCGGGCATCCCCCACCACCCCGACGCAACTAGCCACGCGACAGGCTGATATTCACGGCCCTTAGGCCGATCCCGTTGGTCTCGATCGACACCGAGTGGCGCTCGCCCGTGATCGCCACGTTCATGGAGCCGGAGAACGTACCGCCCGTGATGGACAGATTGATCCGCCCCGATGTCACTCTTCCGGTTACTGTGCCGGCCGCGTTGAAGGTGCGCTCTTCCCAGCTGCCCGCGACCTGACTCCCGCTCTGGCTCAGGCTGGCGCGCAGCTCGATCTTGTTGCTTGCCGAGGCGCAACGCAGCGCAATGCCGAGGTTGTCCGACTCCTTCTGCGTATAATATGCGCGGCACTTCAGTGCCTCGGACTTGCCATTGTCGAGTTTGATCTGCCCCGAGCCACTCCAGTTGCCTGCAAGCGTCTGAAAGGGCGCCTGCGCGTGCGCCTGCGAGGTGCCAGCAAGCCCCAACAGCGCAGCGAGGGCTATCACGAGCCCTCCGGCGCGTGCCCCAGCGCGCGACATTGACCCGCTCATTGCATCTCTCCCTGCTGTCTTCGTGCCGTTGACCAACGCACGCAGCTCCGCGCCCCACCTGCACCCAGGTGACCGCGAAGATGGGGATACGGCTGTATTGCCGCAAGTAGGTATCATTTTATGTTCCCTACGTCAGCCCGATGACGCTCCAGTTACACTGTCGGTTCCGCCAGCAGGCACAATGGCAACACCCGGCTCCGGCCAAGAGCCGGCGGCCTGTTGACTGGAAAACCAGCACTCTGGCGCCCAACTTCCCGACAGGGTAAAGGGGCTGGTCGGATCACCTCGATCTCCACATCTGAGCGGCCATCAGCCGAGCACAAAAACAATGAACAATTCTTACGGCACGGCCACCGACGTCGATTCGGGTTACGCATGGCTGCGGCTCCTGGCGGCGGCGCTCATAGGCACCATCGGCAACGTCGGCATGTGGTCGGTGGTCGTCGTCCTCCCGGCCTTGCAGGCCGATTTCGGCGTCGACCGGGGCGCGGCATCGCTCCCCTATACCCTCACGCTCCTCGGCTTCGGGTTCGGTGGCGTCATTGCCGGCCGCATTGCCGACCGTCACGGCGTCATGCTTCCCGTGATGGGCGGCGCCATCGCTATCGGGCTCGGCTATGTCGCCTCGGCGTACGCGCAGAGCATCTGGCAGTTCGCCATTGTATTTGGGCTCCTGATTGGCCTTTGCGGCACGTCGACGATTTTTGCGCCCCTGCTCGCCGACATGACCCACTGGTTCAACAAGCGGCGCGGCATTGCCGTCGGCATCTGCGCCAGCGGCAACTATCTTTCGGGCACCATCTGGCCGCCCATCCTGCAGGCCGGCATCGACACCTACGGCTGGCGGCTCACGCACATCGCGGTCGGCATCTTCTGTACGGTATCGCTCCTGCTGCTGGCACCGCTCCTGCAGCGCCGCCCGCCGCCGCCTGCTCCAGTCACTGCCGCGACTGTCGCCAACGAAGCCTCGCCGGCTCTCGTCGGGCTCAGGTCCTCCACGCTCCAAACCCTGCTCGTCGTGGCGGGCCTCGCCTGCTGTGTCGCCATGTCGATGCCGCAGGTGCATATCGTGGCCTATTGCGCCGATCTCGGTTTCGGCGCCCAGCGCGGCGCCGAGATGCTGTCGATCATGCTCGGCTTCGGCGTCGTGAGCCGTATCGCGTCCGGCTTTATCTCCGACAAGATCGGCGGCCTCGCTACCGTGCTTCTTGGCTCGGCCCTGCAGACGGTCGCGCTGGTTCTCTACATGCCCTTCGATGGCCTTGCGTCGCTCTACGTCGTCTCGGCGCTCTTCGGCCTGTTTCAGGGCGGGATCGTGCCAGCTTACGCCCTTGTGGTGCGCGAGCTCTTCCCGTCCAGCGAAGCCGGGACGCGCGTCGGTATCGTCATCATGTCCACGCTGTTCGGCATGGCGCTCGGCGGCTGGATGTCGGGCGCAATCTTCGACTTCACGGGCTCCTATCAGGCCGCCTTCCTCAATGGCGTGATCTGGAACCTGCTCAATGTCGCAATCATCCTCTTCCTGCTGCTGCGACGGCGGAATCGCACCACGCCGCCAGCGCGCCCACGGCAGGCGCCGGACTCCGAACAGCTCGCACGCGCTTAAGCGCCCCCTACCAGGCGATCTCGAGGATTTCCATCACGTCGGCCGGGCCGCTGATTTTCTTCGGATTCCGCCGCACTGGCGCGTAGGTCATGGCCCGCTCGGCGATGTCCGGGAGGTTCTCGCGCTTGATGCCGAGGGCACGCAGGTTACCCGGCTGGCCAATACGCTGAACGAGTTCGGCAATGAGATCGCCGGCCGGCCGTTCCGGCGCGCCCATGGCAGCGCTGAGCGCCTTCTGACGCTCGCCGTTGAAGGAAGCATTCCAGCGCAACACGGCCGGCAGCATGACGCAGCTCGTATGCCCGTGCGGTACGCCGTATCCAGAGCCGAGCACATAGCCGATGCCGTGGCTCGCGCCGCTCCCTGCGCCGGCAATCGAGGCCGCTATGGCCTGCCACATGCCGAACTGGCCATCGAGACGCGCGGAGAGATCGTCGGGACGCTCGACCATGGCCGGCAGCGAGCGATGGAGGAGGCGCAGGCCCTGCAGCGAAAGCGGCTCGGTCGCCGGATTGGCAGTCGGCGAGCAATAGGACTCGACCGCGTGATCGACCGACCGGATGCCGGTCGAGACCAGCAGCCACTCCGGCGTCGCGCGTGTCATGAGCGGATCGAGGATGACTGTCATCGGCACGAACAGGCGATGACTGAACGACTGCTTGAAGTGCGTCTCGCTGTTGGTGATCCCGGCATTGGGGGTAAACTCGGCCGCGGAAAGCGTGGTCGGGATCGCGATCATGCGAATGGCATCGGGTGGCGGCACCATCGGCGTCGGAAAACGGCCGTCGTCACGCCCCGAACGATAGGGCTCCATTCCGGCCGGGCTCTCGATGCCATGCCAGAGACACATGAGCATGGCCTTTGTCGCATCGACGACCGAACCGCCGCCGATCGCCACGATGAGATCGGCGCTGGCCGCGCGCGCCGCCGCCGCACCGGCGATCACGTCCTCCCGGGGACTATGTGAGGCAATAGCGCTGAACGTGCCGACGTGCAGGCTGCCGAGCGCCTTCTCGATAGTTTGCAGAGGGCCGTCCGCGAGCTTCGCCAGAGAGCGCGTCGAAGTAACGAAAATCCGGCGCGCGCCGCGCTGCTTGATCTCCGCGAGCAGCGCCTCGCCGGCGGGTTCGCCAAAAACGATGCGTTCCTGGGCCTGCATGGTGAAGACGCCGCGCGGCAGCGGGTTTGCCTGGCTGGCCATGACATTCCTCCGATGTTTGTTTGAGCGCACTGTGCCGCATCCCAGTGCAGGTCGCAAACTATTGAGGCGCGGGCGTGCGCTCAGGTCACGCATGAGCATAGGTCAACTCAACTTTCGAACTATGCTCATGCGCCGATGACGCAACTGCACACAAGCCTGCCCACTTGCGCTAGTATGCCCATCGCAACCGACGTCGCGCCCCGCGCGGCCATCTTGGACGAGCCTCATGCCGCTCCGTCGAGCCTTGCCGAGAACCAGGAGACTAGAACGTGCTGCGCAAAGAACTCTTCAATTCCGATGCCATGCTCGAGCGCCTGCTGCCATGGGTGCGCGAGGAGAGCCCCACGTACCATATCGCCGGCGTGAACCGGATGATGGATCTCGTCAGCGCCGATCTCGCGAAGCTCGGCGGCACGATCGAGCGGGTTCCGGGCAATGGCGGTCTCGCCGACATCGTGATGGTGCGCTTTCCGGGTCGCGAAGGTGTCAACAGCCCCGGCATTCTTATTCTCTCGCACCTCGACACCATCCATCCAGTCGGTACGCTCGCCGGCCGCTTGCCACTCCGGCGTGACGGCGACCGCTACTTCGGTCCCGGCATCTACGACATGAAGGGCGGCGTCGCGATTGCCATCGAAGCCTTGAAGATCGCGCGCGAGAACGGCGGCGTGCAGCTTCCCGTCACCTACATGCTCATTCCCGACGAGGAGATCGGCAGTCCATCCTCGCGCGAGCGAATCGAGCAGGAAGCGCGCGCGCACCGCTACGTACTCGTCACGGAACCGTGCAAGAATGGTGTGATCGTCACAGGGCGTTTTGCCTTCCAGCGCTTCTGGATCGATATCGAAGGGCGCCCCGCCCACGCCGGCGCCACCAACCGCCAGGGGCGCAGCGCAATCCGCGCCATGGCCGGCCTCATCGAGCGCATCGAGAACATGACTGACTTTGAGCGCGGTATGACCTTCTCGGTCGGCACCATCGAGGGCGGCACGTTCGTCAACGTCATGCCGATCCGCTGCCGCGCGCAGGTTCTGACCGTCGCGCCGACGCAGGCAATCTTCGAAGAGGTTACCGAGCGCATGATGGCGCTCGAATCGGAGAACGACGGGATTACCGTCAAAATCGAGCGCGGTCCCGTGCGCCCGCTCTGGCAGCCGCATCGCCAGACGATGGCGCTCTATGAAAGAGCGCACGAGATCGCGGCCAATATCGGCTTCAAGCTCGATCACGGCTCGTTCGGCGGCGGCAGTGACGGCAATTTCACCGGCGCCCTCGGCGTCGCGACGTTGGACGGTCTCGGCGTCGATGGCGCGAGCGCACACACTTTCGAGGAGCACATGCTCGTCTCGTCGATGGTGCCGCGCTGCCGTCTCTTCGCCGAGCTGCTGCAAACGTTGGACTAGCAGACGGGACATGCCATGAAACAAGTGCGCATCCCCGCTGTCTTCATGCGCGGCGGCACGTCGAAGGCCGTCATGTTCAAGGCGGGGGACCTGCCCACGGACCGTGCGGCGTGGGCGCCTGTCTTCCGCGCCGCGATCGGCGCCAGCGATCCGAGCGGGCGCCAGCTCGACGGCATGGGTGGCGGCGTGTCGTCACTCTCCAAGGTGTGCGTGATCGGTCCGCCGAGCCGGCCCGATGCCGATGTCGACTACACGTTCGCGCAGATCGGCGTCACGGACGATACTGTCGACTACGCCGGCAACTGCGGAAACATGTCCTCGGCCATCGGTCCTTTCGCGATAGACGAAGGGCTCATCCCGCTGCCGACCGACGGACGCGCCGTCGTGCGCATTCACAACACCAACACGCAGAAGATCATCGTCGCGCGTTTTCCACTCGATGCCGGAGAAGCGGCCGTGGACGGCACGATGGCACTCGACGGCGTGGCGGGGACGGGTGCGCCGATCCGGCTCGAGTTCATGGCGCCGGGCGGCTCGCGCACCGGCAAGCTGCTGCCGACCGGCCGGGCGATCGACGAACTCGATGTGCCGGGCCTCGGTCACATCGCCGCAAGCCTCGTCGATGCCGCCAATCCCTGTGTGTTCGTCGCCGCCGAGACGCTCGGCTGCACAGGCATAGAAATGCCGGCGACCATCGAGGCCAATGCTACACTGCAGGCCAATCTCGAGGCCATCCGCCGAGCGGCATCCGTCGCCATGGGCCTCGCCCGCGATCTGAATGAGGCGGCACGCATCAAGAGCGTGCCCAAGGTCGCGATGGTCGCAGCACCACGCACGGCAACCACGTTTGCCAGCGTTGAACTCACGCCCACCGACATGGACATTTGCGTGCGTATGATCTCGGTCGGGCAAGCGCACCGTGCCGTTCCGTTGACCGGCGCGCTCTGCCTTGCAGTCGCGACGCGGCTCCCAGGCACAATCCCGGCGCTCTGCGCGCGCGGACTAGCCGCGGATGCCTCGGCAATCCGGATCGCCCATGCGTCAGGGCTGACTCTGGTCGATGCCAAGGTCGCTCCGGCAGGTGCGAACGGTACCCCGCATGCCGAGTACGCCGCCGTCTACCGGACGGCACGCCGCCTGTTCGAGGGCCGCGTGCTCGTACGCGGGGCTGCACTCACCTGAGATCGCGTGGGACTACTGCTTCGCCCACTCGTCCTTCACCTCGTCGCACTTCGGACCGATGAAGTCGTTGATGTCCTCGATCAGCGTGGACTGCAGGACGTTGAACGTGTTGTCGGTCGCGGTGGCCGTCCACATGGCGCCCTTGACCAGCGTCGGGGCTTCGATGGTGCCCCAGTTCAACGAGGCCTTGGTCGCCTTGCCGTTCGTGAACGTGACCTTCGGATTGAAGGCGAAGCTGATCTTCGACGGCCCTTCGTTCTCGCGCTCGACCTCGCAGTTGACCTCGTGCTTGCCAATCTCGGAAATGTACGTCGCCTCGGTCATGGCCTTTACGAGGTCGGCGCGCTTCAGGCGAACGTCGGCAACGCACTTCACCTTGCCCCAGGGCCAGGAGACCTTGGCCCGCTCTACCATTTTCTGAAGCTGCTCCTTGCGCCAGGACTTGAGCACGCTGCAAGAGATGTCAGCCCCCTCGGCCTTCTTCTGGTGGAAGGCCGCGCAGATGGCGACCTTGCAGGCCTTGCGCCCTTCGCGCTCGGCGATCTCCTCGGGCGTCAACGCGTCGTCGGGCTTCGACAGGAGCTGCGCCGAGGCCGGCTCCATGCCAGCAATGCCGATGACCATCGCCAACCACACAGAAACCAGCCGAACGTTACGCATTTGTTGTATCTCCCCGAGGCGGCCCCGGACGCTCCCGCGGGCGGCACGGCGGCTCTTCTGCCCCCCTCCCGCGACATTCTGATGGCAAATACGTGAGCCTGAGCGGCCGAAGAGCCACAGCGTAGTTGCTTGAAGTCAGCGCCTGCTATCCCATATGAATCGGACATGCCCAGGCGCCCGGGTTGACGGGGCCACGCGCAGATCCGGACGCCCGACAGGGGCCGGTAAATCGCAATGGGCTGGCGAGGTCGCTTCTGGAAAAAGGGCTTGCTGCAATGCCACGGATGTCGCTGCTTTCGAGCCCCATGTTGCTCGGCTTCGACGAGATCGAGCGTTTGGTCGACCGTGTCGCCAAGGGTGGGGTCGACGGCTATCCCCCTTATAATATCGAAAGAATTCCCAAGGGCGAAACCTCGGCGGAGACGCTGCGGATTACGCTTGCCGTCGCCGGCTTCACGCGCGACCAGCTTGATATCACGCTCGAGGACAACCAATTAACCATTCGTGGGAAGCAGGACGACGATAAGACGCGGGAGTATCTGCATCGCGGCATCGCGGCCCGGCAGTTCCAACGCACGTTCGTACTTGCAGAGGGGATCGAGGTTCGCAATGCCGACCTCAACAATGGTCTGCTCGCGATCGATCTCGTTCGCCACACGCCCGAGCGGCTAATTCGCCGCATCGAGATTGGACGGAAATCGTCCGGGTGAGCCGTTTCAGTTACAGATCATACAGCCGAATCGTCGGAACATTCGGTTGCATGAGCGGACTGGCCCTGTCGGGGAGCCCCGCAGGCGTCGGTCATGGAGGCCAGCCTGCGCCTCTAGCCGTTAGGAGTACCGTCATGGAAAGAAGCAGTAAAAGCAGTGGGCGCCGTCGGTCGAAGAAGATGGCCGCTCCGATCATCAGCGAAATCGATCTCGCCCGCCTCGGCGATGGCGTCGTCGCCTACATTCGCACGATGTCTTCGGAGGAGGCCAAGGAGCGCTTTCCCTCGATCGACAATCTACCGCGCGGCCTGACGCTTTATGCGCTGCACGCCGCCGATGGCACACCCATCGCGCTGACCGACACCCGGCAGGCTGCCATGAGCCACGCGCTCGGCGATGACCTGGAGATTGCAACGGTGCACTGAGCGCCGCGCAAGTCTGATCGGCTGAATTCCTGAACGGCGGGGCGGCAACGCTCCGCCGTTCTGCATATCCGCCTTCCGGGCACGCGGGATTTCGAGACTTGTAGTCCCACCCATCGGGCCGCATTCTCCCACCCTCGAATGATAACAGGGTTGGAAATGCCGCATGAAGCTCGATGACCACCAGAAGGCCATGCTGGCTGGCGCGGAAGGCCGCGCACGTCAGTATGCCATGGAGCAAATTCTCAAGGTCGGCCGCTTTTTCGATGCCGAGGACTGCGTGCCGATCTCGCAAGTCCATCTCATGGCCGACCCGGAGGCGCTCGGTCCCTCGGGCGTCGACTTCCTGGAAAGCCTCGCCCAGCTGCCGCTCGCCGACCGCCGCGTGCGCGTCCCCTCGATCACCGATCCGCGCGGCGTCGATTTCAATACCTACAAGCGCCTCGGCCAGACCGAGCGCATGGCCGACCTCGAGCGCCGCGCCACCGCCGCCTTCGAAGCCCTCGGCTTCATGATGACCAACACCTGCATCAACTATCAGTCGGTCATTCCGCCCGTACTCGGCGAGCACCTTGCCTTCGGCGACACCGGCTCCTCGATCTACGCGAACAGCGTGCTCGGCGCGCGGACGAACTTCGAGGGCGGCCCCTCGGCACTCGCCGCCGCGCTCACCGGCGTCACGCCGCGCTACGGCTATCATCTCGACAGTTATCGCCGCGGGCAGACACATTTCGAAGTGACGACACGGCCGCGCGATCTCGCGGAATGGGGTGCGCTCGGTGGTCTCGTCGGCCGCGCCATGCGCTCGTACTGGGAAGTGCCCGTGCTGAGTGGCATCAAGGGACCGGTGACATCCGATGAGATCAAGCAGTTCGGTGCCGCGCTCGCGAGCTTCGGCTCGACGCCGCTGTTTCACATGATCGGCATCACGCCCGAGGCGCCGGACCTCAAGGCTGTCTTCGATGGTCCCGTTCCGGCCGCGACGCCGCTGGGTCGCGCCGAGATTGATCGCCTCATGGCCTCCTACCGGCCGAAGGACGACAAGCTCGATGTCGTCGTATTTGCTGCGCCGCAGCTCTCGCTCTTCGAGATGCGCACGCTCGCCGATCATCTCGATGGCCGCCGCATCCATAAGGATGTGGCACTGCTGGCTACGACCTCACCCGACATTAAATCTGCTGCCGATCGCATGGGGATCACTGCGTCGATCGAAAGCGCGGGCGGCATGGTCCTCTCGGGCGTCTGCTTCTATCAGATGTATGCCCGCGATATCGGCGAGGCCAATGGCTGGAAGCGGCTGATGTCGAACTCCGCAAAGCTCGTGAACATCCTCGGCGGCTATGGCTACGAGCCCGTGCTCGACAGCATGGCCGCCTGTGTCGAAAGCGCCGTCGCCGGCCGCATTGTCGGAGCTTCCGCATGAGCACGCGCATCTACAAAGGCCACCCCGGCCCCGGCATCAAGGTCACTGGCGAGGCGCTCGTCGCGTCCGACAATTTCTCCGCCCGCTACGATCTCGATCTCGTCAAAGGGATTGTCTCGCGCCCAGCGCACAAGCTCGTGGGGCAGAGCTATGTCGGCAAAATCCTGATCCTCAACATCGCCAAGGGGGGCGTCGCGTCTGCCTGGATGCTGCGCGACATGGTGCAGAGCGGGCGCACGCCAAAGGCGCTGATCCTGAACTTCGCCAATCCCATCATGGCGCAAGGCGCGGCCTTCGCCGACCTGCCACTCATCGACCGCTTCGAGGTCGACATCACCACCGTCATCAAAAGCGGCGAGATGGTTACGGTCGATCCGGAGGCTGGGACACTGACGGTGGGCAGCTGAAGCGACATCTTGCACGTCCGCTTCTGACCGGTCCTGTCACGACGCGGGTTTATTCCCTGTGCGCTGCCCGCGCCATGTATAGTTTCTTAGTGATTCTGGTACCGGCGTAGTTCCTCTGGGAGGCGCGCATGAGAACCAGTCTTGCTATAGTTGTCGTGACTGCGGTTCTAGCCGCCGGGTTGCCTGCGCTAGCGGAAGGCACGCCGCCGCCTGCCTTTGGTGGATCTTATTTCGGCGTCAACGCCGGCATCGCTCGGGGCTCTTCGGATTACACCACGTCACCTGGCTGTCCGCCTTCCGCTACCGACGCAGTCTTTTGCAACGCGCCGCCCGATGCGAGCGCTGCAAACGGGACTGCGGTTGCTGCCAGCGGTAGTGGCGATCTTTCCTCCACCGAATTTACGGGCGGAATCCAAGTCGGCTACAATTGGCAACGCGGTAATTTCATCTTTGGTGGCGAGGGCGATTTTGGCGCGCTCAATCTGAGCCAATCCGCGAGCACAACCGGCGTATTTCCTTTCCCATTTCTTGGCACGACCTATGCGCTGTTGGACCGCATGTCGACAAGCTGGCTTGCCACTGTGCGCGGGCGGCTCGGATACACCGTGACGCCTGGGCTGTTGCTATACGCAACGGGCGGTGTGGCCTTCGCCGACTTCAAGTTCTCCAGCAGCTACAGCGACAACGCCATTGACGCGACCTTCCCAGGCGGCAACGGCTTTGGCAGCAAATCCGAAGTGCGGGCCGGCTGGGTGGTGGGCGGCGGCGGGGAATGGCTGCTCGGTGGCCCCTGGTCGATCAAGGCGGAATATCTCTACCTCGACTTCGGCTCGATGAGTGTGGCTGTGCCGATCAGCAATACGCCCGCGTTCGCGCAGCAAATGCAGGTCAAGGCGGATCTCTCGGCGCATGTCGCGCGGGTCGGCATAAACTACCATTACTGATCGGCACGGGCGCCCGTCGAGCTGGCCCACAAGGCACCCTCACTTTTCCTTCGCCTGGCGCCAAGCAGGAAGTACGTCGCGTTCGCGACGGTTGGGACCCGCCTGCTCGTGGACATCGGGAGGCCCTTGGCATTGCCCCTCGCCCAGCGGGCGCAATCATCGGACACTGTTCGCCTCGAGACGAGCGCGGAGCGCCGCGTTCTCGGCTTCGAGCTCAGCCAACCGCTCACGCAACGGACGGACCGCAACGCTGACCTCGCCCTCACTGAAGCGCGGCGTGATGTGCTGCGAGCAATTCCAATCGAACGCCTCGAGGCGCAGTCGGAACAGGCGTTCGAGCTTCGCGCCGTACTCCGGCATAGCGACAAGGGCCGTGAGATCGGGGTCGTTGTCGAGCGACAGGGTCTCGACCCGCATATAGATCTTCAATCGGGCTCGGCGCGCATAGTCCATGAGGAACAAACAGGCCCGGTCATCAGCTGCCAGGTTGCCGGTGCTGATGTACTGGCGATTGCCGCGATAGTCCGCGAAGGCAAGGGTTTGATCGTCGACCAGCTTGAGGAAGCCTCGCGGGCCGCCCCGGTGTTGGACGTAGGGCCATCCTGTCTCGGAAACCGTCGCCATATAGAAACTGTCGCGCGCGGCGATGAACGCCGCTTCGTTCTCCCCAAACCGATCGAATTTGCGATTGCCTTTGAAATCCCGCCAAACGTGATCAGCGCCCATCTTTTCCTGCGCGTCCCGGACGCTCGGTGTGATGGCGATATCGAGAAACCCGTATGGCATGGCGACACTCCTTCGTACCGGCCAGCGGTGACCATTGGCCCTCGATTTAGTCGATTTCACTGAGTTGGATAATCGCCTACAATTGGAATTTATAATCTCATATTTTGGAAGGCTCATGGACCGCCTTGATGCGATGACCGTTCTCCTGCGAGTGGTGGACCGCGGAAGCTTTTCGGCTGCAAGCCGGGATCTCGGTATGCCGCTTGCCACCGTCAGCCGCAAGATCAATGAACTCGAGCGCCACCTTGGAACGCGGCTGCTCGTCCGCACGACCCGGAAGGTGGCATTGACCGACTCCGGCACGAGCTACGTGGCTTCAGCGCGTCGCATTCTCGACGACATCACCGAGACGGAGCGTCTGGCGGCAGGCGAGTTCCATGCCCCGCGCGGCGAGTTGGTCCTTACCGCCCCGATCTTGTTTGGTCAGCTGCACATTCTCCCAATTGTTGCGGAGTTCCTTGCCGCATACCCGGAGATCAATATTCGGCTGATGCTCTCCGACAAGAACCTCCACCTCATCGACGATCACGTGGACATGGCCGTACGCATCGGCGCGCTGCCGGACAGCTCCATGGTGGCCTCTCGCGTCGGATCAATGCGGACGGTCGTATGTGCCAGTCCGAAGCTGCTCGCCGAACATGCTGAGCCCAAGTCACCGGAGAAGCTCGCCGACATGCCATGCGTGAGCTTCGAGCCGTTTGCGCCGGTCTCTGCCTGGTCCTTTCGTGCGAAGGCCGACAAGCGCACGATTGAAGTCCCGTTCCGCGCACGCCTCACGGTAACGACAGCCGCGGCGGCCGTTTGGGCTGCCGTCAGCGCCGTAGGGGTCACGCGCGTTCTGCACTATCAATGCGCCGACCCGGTGCGCGAGGGGCTACTGCGGATCGTTCTCTCGAAGTACGAGATCGAACCACACCCGGTTCATCTGCTTCATGCGGCGCGCGGCGCGCTGCCATCCAAGATGCGCGTTTTCCTGGATTTCGCGGCCGATCGCCTAAGGGCGAGACTGAAATTACTCTGACTGCCCGTCCCCGGCGCCCCGCTGGGCTCACTCGGTACTGTTCGGCGGCTTCGGTGCTTTAATGAAGAGCGCGACCAGAATGGCTAGTCCTGAGAGCGTTGCGAATGTCGCGTGGGAAGCCGCGTAGCTACCCGTCCAGTCTCGCAGCACGCCCGACAGCAGTGGTCCTACGGCCTGGGCGGAAACTTGGATCGCAAGCGCCACGCCGCGAATGGCACCAAAGCTTTTGCGGCCGAAGTAGTCGGCCCAGGCCACTGGCAAGCAAGTCTGCAAACCGCCGAGAGACGCTCCGAATATGCCCGCGGCGAGCAGCACATCACCGGGGCTCGACACGCTTCCGATGAGCGCCGTTCCGACCGCCATGCCACAAGCCGACAAGACTAGGCCTGCGCGCACGCCGATGCGACGCAGTCCGAGACCGAGCAGCAGCGCACAGATACCTGACGCGGCTGAGAAGACCGTCACGCCCGAAACTGCCGCGGAGAGACTGAGACCTCGCTCGGTGAAATGAACCGCTTGATGCAAGCTGACGCCTGCCTGCACCGGCCACACCAGCATTGTGTAGATCGAGAGCAGCCAGAACGTCGGCGTGGCGAGCGCCTCTGCCCGTGTAAAGGACAGCTCGGGCTCAACTACTTTTCCGGGCGTCGCTCCGGCGTCTGGCTTCGCCACATCTGGAGCAAGCCCCAGATCCTCGGGCCGCCCGACCATCAACAGCCACGTCGGCAGAAATCCCGCAGCAAGCACCGTCACGCCGACCGCAACCCAGCCCGCGCGCCAACCACCGTGCTCCATCGCCCAGTACGCGATGAGCGGCATCAGCGTGAGGCCGGCCATTTGCGCCAGCATCGACATCGAGAGTGCCAGCGGGCGCCGCGCGACGAACCAGTTCACCACGGCTCCGAGCGTGCCGAGGTCGAATGGGCCGGCGAAGTTCATGCGCGCAATGCAGAAGAGCAGATAGAATGCCGCTAGATTTCCAATCTGCGACAGCAGCAGGATGGTGATGCCTGTCGTCAGCACCGCCATAAGAAGAATGGTGCGCGGCCCCTTGCGATCGAGGAATGAGCCGAGCATCGGCGATGTGATGGCGGCGAAGATGCCGCCCAGGGAGACGGCACCTGAAATCTCGGTCCGCGACCACCCAAACTCCGCCGTCATCGGGCCAATGAACACCGACAGCGTTGCCACGGCGGGGCCGACGCGCGCAATCGACACACAGCACACGACGCCGAGGACGACCCAGCCATAGTAGAATGGCAGCCTCCGCGCGAGGCTGGCGGCAAACGATGCCTGTATCATTGAACCCCGCGCATGGTGGGAGCACCACCTTGCCGATGCGGTCCTCGCAGTCAAGGGCGGCACATGGAGGGTCAGGGATGCACTGCAGCGCCTGATCCCTTATGCCGTCATGCAATGGCGCGTAGCGCCAAGGAGAACCAAGACCAAGTGACCATCCCAGCAGGCCTTGATACACTCGCGCAAATGACAACAAGCATAGCGCCGGGAGGCGCCCGATGACTCGTGCCCAAATTCACTTCCTCTTTCTCAACATCGGCCACTTCCTCGATCACCTTTTCACACTGATCTTCGCGACTGTCGCAGCTCTTGCGCTCACCCGCGAGTGGGGCATGAGCTACGCCGAGCTCGTCCCTTACGCGACACCGGGCTTCGTTGCCTTCGGTCTCTTCTCGCTGCCGGCCGGCTGGCTCTCGGATCGCTGGAGCCGCTATGGCATGATGTCCGTCTTCTTCATCGGCATCGGCCTCGCCTCGATCTTCACGGCCTTTGCGAGCACGCCGCTGCAGATCATGCTCCTGCTCTTCTTCGTCGGCATATTGGCGGCGATCTATCATCCCGTCGGCCTCGCCATGGTCGTCGAGAGCGCGAAAGCCTCGGGTACGGGACAGGCCATCGCCATCAATGGCGTATGGGGCAATCTCGGCGTCGGCAGCGCCGCGCTCATCACCGGCTTTCTCATCGACAATGGCGGCTGGCGCGCTGCTTTCGTTCTGCCCGGCCTCGCCTCGATCACGATCGGCATCGTCTACTTCATCTTCTCGCGCCCGGAGATGGCCGTCGAGCAGGCTGCAAAAGCCGCCAAGCGCGCCGCCGTCGCCAGTAATGGCGCCAAGCCGGCATCGACTACTACGAGCAGCACCGATCCGCAGCTCCGGCAGATCCTTCTGCGCCTGACGATCGTGATCTTCGTGGTCACTGCCATCTCGAGCATCGTCTTCCAGTCCACGACCTTTGCGCTGCCTAAGGTGCTCGACGAGCGCCTGGGCGGCATTGCCGGCTCCGCCACGGTCGTCGGCTGGCTCGCCTTCGTCGTGTTCGCGATCGCGTCACTCGCCCAGCTGGTCGTCGGCCGACTGCTCGATACGCTCGGGCCGCGCACGGTCTTCATGGGCGTCGCCGCCATGCAGGTCGTGTTCTTCCTGCTCATGCCGGGGCTCAAGGACTGGACGGCACTCGCCGTCGCGCTCGGCTTCATGCTCGGCGCCTTCGGCCAGATCCCGATCAACGACTACATGATCGGCCGCATGGCTCGGTCAGAGATGCGCGGATCCGTGTATGGCGCGCGCTACGTCGTGTCGTTCGTCGCACTCGCCGCCGCGCTGCCACTGATCGCCTGGGTACACGGCACCTGGGGCTTCGACATGCTCTTCCGCATCCTCGCAGGCGCGGCCGCCCTCATCTTCCTCTTCGTGTCCATGATCCCGCGGAAGCTGCCGGTGCCCGATGAGGTTCCGGCGAAGGCTTGATGGATTGCGCCTTCTGCGCGACGGGGACCAGTCCCTCGACGAGAGCGCCGTCAGCATCCCCTCTACCCGCCCTTGCGGGGAGAAGGTACCTGTAGCGCCTGCTACAGCGCCTTCATGAACGCCGCGATCGCATCCGCCGCTGCTTCGAGGTTTCCGCGCCGGGTTGTACCTGAACCACCACGCGGTCCGAGATCGTGGTCGCCGTCGTGTGCCCAATGGAAGCGGATGGCGGGCGGCAGCGTGAGCGCCTCGACCTCGGCGCGGCTGCCGAAGGGATCGCGCTCGCCCTGAATGACGAGCGTCGGGCAGGTGAGCGTTTCGAGATGCGCGACGCGCAATCGCTCGGGCGTCTTCGGCGGGTGAAAGGGATAGCCGAGACAGACGAGGCCGGCGGCCTCGCCTGATTGATGCAAATTGTCCGCGACGTGGCTCGCGACGCGCCCGCCCATGGACTTACCGCCGATGGCGAGCTTGCCTGAGGCGCCCTTCATCGCCGCCCGCACGGCCGCGATCATCTCGCCATCGAGGGCTTCGGCTTTAGGCGGTGGTCTGCGCTTTCCGCCGCTACGCCGCGCCGCCATGTAGGTAAATTCGAAGCGCGCGACGCGAATGGCGCGTGTCGCCAGCATCTCGCTGATCAGCGTCATGAACGGGCTGTCCATGGCCGCGCCGGCGCCGTGCGCAAGCAACAGCGTCCCGGCTGCGTCATTCGGACCTGTCCAGAGCAGCTCTGTCATCGGGTGATCATCTCAAAAGCGCCGCAGGAATGGCGTTTGTGCCACGCACACACAGCGCCGGTCACCAATTCTCACCAATTCACCGACGCGTCATTGACCCACACGCATGAGGGCGTCAAGATCGTGCGTGGCATCAAGTTGGGCTGCGGGATGCGGGCGATCTGCAGAACCGGAATGACGGGCTGGATGTTGAGCATCCTAGCCGGCCTCATGCTGTGCCTTGCAGCGGCGGATGCCTCGCCCGAGGAGAAGCGCCGCCTCGTGCTCGGGACGGCGACGACGTACGGCACATTCGATCCCCACACGATCGACGATCCGGGCCAGAATCTCATCCGGCTGAACTTCTACGACAGCCTGCTGCGTTGGACGGGCGCGCCGCCGCGCCTCCAGCTCTGGCTCGCAAACCGCCACGAGATATCGCCCGACGGGCAGATGCACACGTTCTATCTACGACCGGACGCGCGGTTCCACGATGGCAGTCCGGTCCGCGCCACCGACGTTGCCTACTCCATGGAGAGGCTGCTGGCGTTGAAGCAAGGTCCGTATGCGCTCTTTGCCGGAGTCATCGCACCAGGCGGAACGCGCGCGAACGGCGACAACACGGTCGTCTTCAACCTCACGCAGCCCATGCAGGGCTTCGCCTCCTTGCTGCCGGAGCTCGCAATCGTCAATCGCGCGCTCGTCGTCGCGAACGAGAAGAACAACGACTGGGGTCAGGAATGGCTGCAGCGCAATAGCGCCGGCTCTGGTTCCTACATTCCCTTCCGGCGCGATCGCGAAGGCGCCTTCATTGCCTCGCGCAATCACGAGCACTTCATTGCCGACTGGGGACCCAACGCCATCGACGAGTTCGAGGTCTATCCGGTTGCCGACCCCGGCGAGCGCGTCGCGGCGCTGCTCAAGGGCGATCTCGGCGGTATTCTCGGGCATCTGGCCATCGACCAGCTCACACTCCTGCGTACCACCCCAGGGTTCCAGGTCGTCGAGCAGCCCACGTTGCGCCTCGTGCGGGGCGTCCTGCACAATCGCCGAGCGCCAACCAGCAATATCGATTTCCGCCGCGCCCTCTCGCACGCCTTCGACTACGAGGGGCTGACGCAAGGGTTGCTGGCCGGGACCATGGTGCGCAATGGCTCGCCGCTCCCTGATCTCATCTGGGGCGACACGAACCCGGCGCGCGGTTATCGTTTCGACCTCGTGCGCGCCCGCGAGTATCTCGAGAAGGTGCCGGGGCCGCTGCCTGAAATCACGATCGGCACGGTTGCCGGGCAAGTGCACGCCGAAATGGCCGCGGCGACGCTCAAGCAGGGCCTCGATCAGCTCGGGGTGAAGTCGCGCATCGTCGCCGAGCCGGCCGAGACCATCTTCGCCCGATCGCACGACGAAAAGCAGATGTACGACGTGCTATTCATGGCCGAGACGCGCTTGCCTCCCGATCCCGACCCATGGATTGGCGCCCGCTTCGGCTGCAAGGCGGCTGGCCGGACGAACTACAGCTGGTACTGCAGCGAGGCTGTCGATGCCCTCATCGGCGAGGCGCGCCGCAGCACGGACCAAGGAGTCCGCTGGCGCAACTACACCGCCGCCGCAACGCTGATCGAGGCGGATGCCGCGGAATTGTGGATCGGCACGGCAGTGAGATTCGGTGTTTTCAGGGCCGGGATCTCCGGCCTGCTCTTCAGCCCCCTCAACGAGGGCCTTGACCTGCGCTGGACGTCCATAGAGCGGCGTCCAGGATAAAAACAAGCAAGCCCGGCCGCCATCCGCCGCCGCGCCGCCATCTGCCGCGGCCGGCTACCCCTGAGCGGACATAAGTACGGACTAAGGGCTCTCCGGCAGGCCGGTTTTGACCACGATGGCTGGAATCCGGTTCGCAAGCAGGCCGCCAGCACTTGTAGGGCTTGCCAATTGGGTCCATATGCGTTTAACGCATAGCTGAAAGACGACGGAAGCGTCCGGAAGGCATTCCCATGACTACACCCCGCCACGCCAAAGTGATCATTCTTGGTTCAGGCCCGGCCGGCTACACAGCCGCCATCTATGCCGCTCGTGCCATGCTCAAACCCCTGATCATTCAGGGCAATCAGCCAGGCGGCCAGCTCACTATCACGACCGACGTCGAGAACTATCCGGGTTTCGCCAAAGTCATCCAGGGCCCCTGGCTGATGGAGGAAATGCAGGCCCAGGCCGAGCATGTAGGAACTGAAGTCGTCTTCGACCACGTCGTAAAAGTGACGCTCAACAAGCGACCGTTCCTGCTCGAGTGCGATTCCGGCGACAGCTACACGTGCGATGCCCTCATCATCTGCACGGGCGCCCAGGCACGCTGGATCGGCTTGCCGAGCGAGGCCGCCTTCCAGGGCCATGGCGTGTCGGCCTGCGCGACCTGTGACGGGTTTTTCTATCGCGAGAAGGAAGTCATCGTCGTCGGCGGCGGCAATACCGCTGTCGAGGAAGCGATCTTCCTCACGAATTTCGCGAAGAAGGTCACCGTCGTGCATCGACGCGACAGCTTCCGCGCCGAGCGCATCCTGCAGGATCGCCTTTTCAAGAACCCCAAGATCGAAGTGCTCTGGGACACCACGCTCGATGAGATCACCGGGGATACCGATCCGGTGAAGAGCGTCACCGGCGCGCGCCTGCGCAACGTGCGGACCGGCTCGGTCGAGCATCGGCCCGTGGACGGCGTCTTCATTGCCATCGGCCACGCGCCGGCAACCGAGCTCTTTACTGGTCAGCTTCCCACGACCAAGGGCGGCTACCTGATCACGAAACCAGACTCGACCGCCACCGACATCCCCGGCGTCTTTGCTGCCGGTGACGTCAAGGACGAAGTCTATCGCCAGGCGGTTACGGCCGCCGGCATGGGCTGTATGGCGGCACTCGAAGCGGAACGATTCCTCGCCCACGCGGGCGAGCGGCTCGAAGCCGCCCAGTAACAATCGGAAGAGGAAACGGTCGCGTGCCGGGGCATATGGACTGGGACAAGTTGCGTATCTTCCACTCGGCTGCCGAGGCAGGAAGCTTCACTCACGCGGGCGAGAGCCTCAGGATGAGCCAGTCGGCGGTCAGCCGTCAGGTCTCGGCCCTCGAGAAGGAGCTTGGCGTCTCGCTGTTTCACCGCCACGCGCGCGGCCTCGTACTCACCGAGCAAGGCGAGATGCTGTTCCGCACCGCCAGCGAGGTGATGAACAAGCTGCAGACCGCCGAATCACTGCTCTCGGACTCGACGACCAAACCGGCCGGCGACCTCCGCGTCACAGCGACGGTCGGCCTAGGCTCAGTCTGGATCACCCAGCGCCTGCGCGAGTTCCTCGAGCTTTACCCCGATATCCGCGTCGAGCTCATCCTGAACGACGAGCCGGTCGACCTCTCCATGCGCGTGGCCGACGTCGCCATCTGGGCGCGTGAGCCCGCGCAGGGGGACCTCATCCGCCGGCCGCTCTTCACCATGCAGACGCACTGCTACGCTTCGAGCCAATATATTCGCAAGTTCGGGACGCCGGCGACTGTTGCCGACCTCGACCGCCACCGGATCGTCTCCTTCGTCGGCAATCCGGCGCCGCACCTCTCGCATATCAACATGCTCGAATCGCTCGGACGCGAGGGCCGGGCGCCTCGGGTCCCGGTCATGCGGGCGAGTGCCATACTGGCTCTCAAGTACGCAATCCGCTCCGGCATCGGGATCGGCATGATCCCCGATTACCTCACTCAGGAGGAATCCGACCTGGTGCCCGTGCTGGCCGATCTTGAGCTTCCGAAGCTGCCGGTCTACTTCGTCTACCCCGAGGAACTGAAGACGGCGAAGAAGGTGCAGGTTTTCCGCGATTTCATGGTCGCCAAAGGGCGGCAGTGGAAATACTGATTCGGCAGATTGTCGGCTCACGTACCGAGACATGCGTTTTTCACATGGCCGCCTCCTCCACTACTGGATTGAACTGAACGGCCATAGCCCACATATACAGAAACAGCTGTGACGGACAGCTACTGAAGGCAGTTCCCTCCCTTTGACGCCTTCAAGCCTATCGCTTCGGCGATAAGGCACCAAACTTCCAGCCGGGCCTCGTGCCCGGCTTTTCTTTTTTGCTACAGATCAGCATGTTGCCCCTCCGCCGGCCGATACGCCGATAACGCATCGTCAGCCCCAGCACAGAAGCCCTGTAGCGTGCAAACAATCGCCTCTGCGATCGCTCAGGTCGCGAGCACGCTTTCGTTTCTGACTTCGAGATTGAGGGCTGCCGCAAGTAGCGCCTGGGTGTAGGCCTCACGCGGGCGGTCGAAGATCTGGGCCGTCGGCCCCTCCTCCACCACCACGCCGTTGCGCAGCACAATGACGTAGTTGCTCAGCGCTCGGACGACCCGCAGATCGTGGCTGATGAACAAGTACGAAAGGTCGTGCCGGCGCTGCAGATCGCGCAGCAGATCGACGATTTGGGCCTGGACGCTCATGTCGAGCGCGCTCGTGGGCTCGTCGAGCAGGACGAAGTGGGGCTCGAGCACCATGGCGCGCGCGATGGCGATGCGCTGACGCTGGCCGCCGGAGAACTCGTGCGGGTAGCGGTCCTGTGCCGAAGGGTCGATGCCGACCTCGACCAGCGCCTGGCTTACGCGAGCACGGCGCTGCTCAAAGTTGAGCCCCGGATCCTGGATCAGCAGGCCCTCCTCGACGATCTGACTGACGGAGAGACGCGGCGAGAGCGAGCCGTAGGGGTCCTGGAAGACAATCTGCATCTCGTGGCGCAGTGGCCGCATCTGCTTCGCGCCGAGGCCGTCGATGCGCTTGCCCATATAGATGATGGGCCCCTTCGAGCTGATCAGCCGGAGGATCGCGAGACCAAGCGAGGTCTTGCCGGAACCGGATTCGCCGACGACGCCGATCGTCTCGCCGGCCCTGAGCTTCAGCGACACGCCATCCACGGCCCGTACATGGTCGACGGTGCGCCGCAGGAGCCCGCGCTTGATCGGAAACCAGACCTTGAGGTCCTGCGTCTCGACGACCACGGGCCCTTGCGGATTACCGGCCGGCGGTGCGCCCTTGGGCTCGGCCGCGAGCAGGTGGCGCGTGTAGGCGTGCTGCGGCGCCTCGAAGATCTGGCGAACCGTGCCGTGCTCGACGATCGAGCCCGCATTCATCACATAGACGCGGTCCGCCATCTTCCGCACGATGCCGAGGTCGTGCGTGATGAGCAGCATCGCCATGCCGAGCTCTTGCTGGAGATCTTTCAGCAGCGCCAGGATCTGGGCCTGAATGGTCACGTCGAGCGCGGTCGTCGGCTCGTCGGCAATAAGCAAATCGGGCTCGTTAGCGAGCGCCATGGCGATCATGACGCGCTGGCGCTGCCCGCCCGAGAGCTGATGCGGATAGGCCCCGAGGCGCTTCTCGGCATCGCGGATGCCGACTTTGCGCAGGAGGTCGAGCGTGCGTGCCCGCGCCTCCGCCTCGCTCAGTCCCATGTGCAGGCGCAGGATCTCGCCGACCTGCTGCTCGATGGTGTGCAGCGGATTGAGCGAGGTCATCGGCTCCTGGAAGATGATCGAAATGCGGCCGCCGCGAATGTCGCGCATAACGGCATCGGGAACCTTCAGCAGGTCCTTGCCCTCGAAGTAGATCTCGCCCGTCGGATGGTGCGCCGCCGGATAGGCCAGCAGGCGCATGATGGATAGGGCCGAGACGCTTTTGCCGGAGCCGGACTCGCCGACGAGCGCCACGGTCTCGCCCTTGCCGATCGTGAAATCGATCCCGCGCACCGCGAGATGCCGCGTCTCGCCCGATCGAAACTCGACCGAAAGATTGCGCACGTTGACGAGGTTCTGAGACGGGGCGCGCGACGCTTCTTGAGTGAGCGCACTCATCGGAAGGTCTTCCTCGGATCGAGCGCATCGCGAACAGCTTCGCCGATGAAGATCAGCAGCGACAGCGTGATCGCAATCGAGAAGAAGCCGGCGAGGCCGAGCCATGGCGCCTGCAGGTTGTTCTTACCCTGGGCGAGAAGCTCGCCCAGCGACGGCGAGCCTGGCGGCAGCCCGAGCCCGAGGAAATCGAGCGCGGTCAGCGCTGTGATGGAGCCCGAGAGCTTGAAGGGCAGGAAGGTCAGAGTCGCCACCATAGCGTTCGGCAGCAAGTGCTTGAACATGATCTTGATGTTCGAGAGACCGAGCGCGCGCGCCGCCGTGATGTACTCGAAATTCCGCCCGCGCAGGAACTCCGCGCGCACGACGCCGACGAGATAGACCCAGTGGAAGAGCAGCAGGATGAACAGCAGCGTCCAGAAACCCGGAACGAGCACGGCCGAGATGATGATCAGCACATAGAGCGAGGGGATCGATGACCAGATCTCCAGAATGCGCTGGAAGACGAGATCGACGCGGCCGCCGAAGTAGCCTTGCATCGCGCCGGCGGTGACGCCGATCGCGGCCGAGAGGATCGTGAGGATCAAGCCAAAGAGCACGGATATTCTAAAACCGTAGATCACGCGCGCGACAACGTCCCGTCCCTGGTCATCGGTGCCGAGCCAATTGCGATTGCCGATCGCCTGGAAGCGCGAGAGCTGGACCGGATCGGCTTCGCAAAGCTCGGCACTCGTCGCCCACGGCGGCGGTGCCGGATAACCGAGGCAACGCCCCTCGGAACCCTTGATGCGCGGGTAGTCCTTGTTGATCGAATTGTAGGAGTAGCGGATCGGCGGCCACAGGATCCAACCGTGAGCTTGGATCTCGTTGAGGATGACCGGATCCTTGTAGTCGGTCACGGCGAGGAACCCGCCGAACTTCTCCTCCGGATAGTCGACGACGATCGGGAAGAGCGTCTCGCCCTTGTAGCGCACGAGGATCGGGCGATCGTTGGCAATCACCTCGGCAAACAGGCTGAGTACGAAGAGAGCGAGGAAAACCAAAAGGCTCCAGTAGCCGCGGCGGTTGGCCTTGAAATTGCGCCAGCGCCGCTCGTTGATCGGCGAGAGATGCAGAAATCCGAAACGGCGCCGTCGTACTTCGAGGGGCGCGGCGTCCGGCGGCAGATCCTGCGGCTCGACTGGCGGCAGGATGACAGGCGTTCCGACATCCGGCGCTACGGCCGGCACTTCCGGCTTGAGCTCGAGTGTATCGTCGCGCCGCGCGTCCACGATATCAGACCTCCCGCGACTCGAAGTCGATGCGCGGATCGACGAGCGTATAGACGAAGTCCGATACGAGATTCACGACGAGGCCGAGCAGCGAGAAGATGAAGAGCGTGGCGAAGACCACCGGATAGTCGCGGTTGATGATGGACTCGAAACTCAGCAGACCGAGCCCGTCGAGCGAGAAGATGGTTTCGATGAGCAGCGCCCCGCTGAAGAAGGCGCCGATGAATGCGCCCGGGAAGCCGGCGATGATCAGCAGCATGGCATTGCGGAAGACGTGGCCATAGAGCACCTGGCGCTCGGCGAGGCCCTTCGCACGCGCCGTCATGACGTACTGCTTGCGGATCTCGTCGAGGAACGAGTTCTTGGTCAGGAAAGCCATGGTGGTGAAAGCGCCGAGCGCGAGCGCGATGAGCGGCAGCGTCAGATGCCAGAAGTAGTCGATGATCTTGCCCCAGATCGAAAGCTGCGCCCAATGATCAGACGTGAGGCCGCGCGAGGGAAACCACTGCACGAACGACCCGCCGGCAAAGAGGATCAGCAGCAGCACCGCGATCAGAAAGCCCGGAATGGCATAGCCGATGACCAGCAGACCCGATGTCCAGGTGTCGAAGCGCTCACCGTCGTGCACGGCCTTGCGGATGCCGAGCGGGATGGAGATGAGGTAGGTCAGCAGCAGCATCCACACGCCGAGCGAGATCGAGACGGGGAGCTTCTCCTTGATCAGCTGGAGAACGCTGATGTCGCGGAAGTAGCTCTTGCCGAAGTCGAACGTGAGATAGCTCTTCATCATGATGAAGAAGCGCTCGTGTGCGGGCTTGTCGAAACCGAATTGCCTCTCGAGTTGCTTGATGAACTCAGGATCGAGACCCTGCGCGCCGCGATAACGCGACGACGTCGCATCGCCACCGCCTCCACCCTGCTGCGCCCCAGCCCCCATGCCGTCGCCACCACCACCGCCGATGCGCGCGGTTGCAGAGGAGTCCGTGCCCGTGAGCTGCGCGATCACGCGCTCGACCGGTCCGCCCGGCGCGAACTGGATGATCGTAAAGCTGATCAGCATGATCCCGAACAAAGTCGGGATCATCAGCAGAATGCGCTTCAGGAGATAGGCGCCCATCGGGTTCGCATGCTTCCGTCAGTTCAGGCCCGCTATGAAACGAACGGGCTCGCCGTCAGTTCGCCCTCAGCTTGGCAGCTTTTCCGGCATCGTACCACCAGGTATCCGGCGCACCGCGGCTATACTTGGGTTTGGTCGGTGGGTACGAGAATTTGTCCCAGTGCGCGATGTTGTGCGCCGCCTTGTACCACTGCGGCACCCAGTAATTGCCGGTACGCAGCACGCGGTCGATCGCCCGCGTCGCGGTCGTCAGCTCCTGCCGGCTCTTGGCCGCGATCACCTTGTCGATCAAGGCATCGATGACTGGGTCCTTGATGCCGGCGAGATTCCGACTTCCTTCGACATTGGCATTCTCGCTTCCCCAGTAGTTGCGCATTTCGACACCTGGCGTGTGACTCATGACAAACCGGGAGGTCACAACGTCGAAGTCGAAGGCTTTCACGCGCCGTTGGTATTGCGCGCTGTCGACACGGCGGATGTTCGCGCCGACACCGATGGCCTGGAGATTCTTGATATAGGGCGCGATCACGCGATCGAATGTCGGTTCGAATGTCAGGAACTCGATGTCGAGCACATCACCTGAGGCGCATACGCGGACGCGATCCTTAGTGAGCTTGCAGCCCGCTTCATCGAGTAGGCGCGCGGCCTCGCGCAGCAAATTGCGGTCAGTACCAGAGCCGTCCGAAACCGGCGATGTGTAGGCCTCTTCGAAGACGGCCTTCGGCAGCTTGTCCCGAAACGGTTCGAGAAGCGCAAGCTCCTCAGGCGAGGGCTTGCCCACGGCCTTCATCTCCGAATTCTCGAAGTAACTGTTGGTCCGCTTGTAGAGACTATAGAAGATATTCTTATTGGTGAACTCGAAGTCGAATGCGTAGTCGAGCGCCTTGCGCACGCGGGGATCGGCGAACTTCGCCCGGCGCGTGTTGAAGAAGAACCCCTGTGCACCCGAAGGCGTCTCGTCAGGCAACGTGAGCAGCTTTATGCGGCCTTCCTTGACGGGCGGCACATCATAGGCCGTCGCCCAGTCTCGGGCCGTGAACTCCTCGCGGAAATCGAAAGTCCCCGACTTCAGACCTTCGAGCTCGGCTGTGCGATCGCGATAGTACTCGAAGCGAATTTCATCGAAGTTGTTCGTACCGACATTGACCGGCAGGTCTTTGGCCCAATAGTCCTCGCGGCGCTTGTATGTAACCTGGGCTCCGGGGCGGAAGTCACCGATGACATAGGCCCCCGATCCAAGGGGCGGCTCGAGCGTCGTCTGATCGAACTCGCGTGTCGCGTAATACGCCTTCGAGAGTATGGGCAGGCCAGCGACGGTCATAGGCAGATCGCGGGTGAGATCACCTGTGAAAGTGAAGCGTACGGTATGCGCGTCGAGTGCTTCGGCCTTCGTCACATCGCGCATCATGATGCGGAAGTTCGGGTGTCCCTTTGATTTGAGGGTATCGAAGCTAAAGACCACATCCTCCGCCGTAAGAGGTGTGCCATTTGAGAATTTGGCTTCGGGCCTCATGCGGAATGTGACGGATTTGCCGTCCTTGGCGACAGCCGCTTCCTTGGCAACGAGCCCATACAGGGCGTCGAGCTCATCACCCGAGCCCGTCATGAGCGAGTCGAAAAGAAGCGTAAGACCGGTAGCCGCGTCGCCCTTCAGAATGAACGGATTGAAGCTATCGAACGTGCTGAGCGGCCCGCCATTGGTCGAGAAGCGGCCGCCCTTCGGCGCACTCGGATTGACGTAGTCGAAGTGCTTGAAGTCAGCGGGATACTTGAGATCGCCGAACGTCGACAAACCATGACGAAACTCAAGTTCCTGGGCGGCCAACGACATCGACCCGCCGGTGAGGGCAAGTGCGGCGATGCCGACCGCGAAGCACTTCCGGGAAAGCCAGCGCGTCATCATTTCATCCTCTCATGATCCGCTCTTCCAGCGATATCGGGTCGAAGACCCATTATCCGTGCCTTCCGCCACTACCGTACCTAGCCCGAAATTCGCTCGAAATGGTGCTGCTAGAGCTGGCGCTCTCTCGATCATCACACTATCGCCGGCGCGCGTCGGCGAGCCGGGCCGCGGCAGCCTTATCGTGCCACCATACCTGCAGAAAGCGCGACGTTGCCTGGGCATGTGTCGGCTTGCGCTCGGGTCCGCTGAACATGTCCCACATGGCAACGCGATCCTTTGGAACATACCACTGCGGAACGAGATAATGGTTCCACAGCAGAATGCGATCGAGTGCGCGCGAGGCGGCGACCAGTTCGGCACGGTCCTTGGCGAAAATCAACTTCTCGATAATGCGATCGATTGCAGGATTCTTGATGCCGATCACATTGCGGCTGCCTTCGCTGTCGGCCGCTGCCGAACCCCAGTAGTCGCGCTGCTCGTTGCCGGGCGTCACCGTCTGGCGAAAGCCCGCAACGACGATATCGAAATCGAAGGTGTTGAGACGCCGGCGATACTGGGCGCTGTCGACGATACGGATCGATGTCTTGATCCCGAGCCGGCCGAGGGCAGCGCTGTAGGGCTGGATAATGCGCTCGAATTCCGGCGAGACGATCAGGAACTCGGCCGTGAACGGTTCGCCATGATGATTGCGCAGCGCACCTTCATGCTGCTTCCAGCCCGCCGCCGTGAGAAGCCGTGCCGCCTCCGCCAAATGCCGGCGCGCTTCATCTGGTCCGCTGTTGACCGGATTCGTATAGATCGAGGTGAAGACTTCGGTCGGCACCAGATCGCGTACGCTTTCCAGGAGCTCGAGCTCACGGCCCTCCGGCAGACCCGTTGCCTTCAGCTCCGAGTTCTCGAAGTAGCTGCCGACACGCGTGTACTGATCGAAAAGAATGTTCTTGCTCGCCCACTCGAAGTCGAATGCCAGATTGAAGGCGCGGCGCACACGCCAATCCTGGAACTGCGGCCGACGGAGATTGAAGGCGAAGCCCTGCATGGGCGTCACCAGATCGTTCGACCATTCGTCGCGCTTTACGAGGCCGCGACGTAGGGCATCGAAGTCGTAGCCCATCGCCCAGGACTTGGCGCTGCTTTCCGCCCAGAAATCGAGCTCTCCCGCCTTGAAGGCCTCGAATGCGGGAACGGCATCGCGGAAGTATTCGAAGCGCACCTCGCCGAAATTCCACTGGCCGCGCGCCACCGGCAGATCGCGTGCCCACCAGTCGTCCACGCGCTCATATGTGACGGAGCGGCCCATGTCCGCGCTCTTGATACGATACGGTCCCGAGCCGAGCGGGATCTCGCTCGTGCCGCGGGCGATGTCGCGCGTCTCGCCATTCGCGTCCTTGCCTTCCCAATAATGCTTCGCCAGCACCGGGAGGCTGCCGACGACCATGGGCAGTTCGCGGTTGCCCTTCACGTCGAACTCGAAGGTCACGGTGCGCTCGCCCGTGACCACGGCGCGGGCGACATTCTTGAAATAGATCTGATAGCGCGGGCTCGATTTCTTGAGCACCGTCAGCGAGAAGACGACGTCCTCCGGCGTGATCGGGCGCCCGTCGTGGAAGCGCGCCTCCGGCCGAATGCCGAAGCTCGTGGAGCTGAAATCGGGTGCGTGCGAAATCCATTCGGCGACGAGCCCGTACTCCGTCGCGGGCTCGTCGAGGCTCGCCACCATCAGCGTATCGTGGACCACATTGGACCAGACGGCGGGCAGGCCTTTCTGCGCGAATGGGTTGAGCGAATCATATGTGCCGCTGGGAGCACGAAGGCGTACGCGTCCACCCTTCGGTGCCGCGGGATCGATCCAATCAAAATGCTTGAAATCGGCACCGTACTTCGGCGCGCCGAGGAGCGAGATCGCGTGCTGGCGCGGCGCTGTCGGATCGCTGAAGCCTGCTCCGGGCAGCGCAACGAGACCCGCGGCAAGCCCAAGCACCGCAATGAAACAACCGAAAATGCGGTCCCCCAGGGCCCCGCTCACGCCATTCCGCCCCATATTTCAGACCTCGTTGTACGCCGTACGCACCGCGGGCGGACGGAGGCGCCGGGCCCGCCCAGATTATCTGGACGACCTGAAAATGAGAACCCTGTGGCCTTCTGCCAAGTTAACAATCGTCCATCCACAACCGATGCGCGAAATCGCCAGCTCTGCGGCGTCGGTGTGCGCCCGGAAGGGTATGGCTCGGAGCCGAACCCACCTAGTTGGGCAGCGCCACCGGCGCATCCGAAACCGTGCGCAGGTATGCGAGCAGATCGGCCAGCTCGGCATTGTCGCTTACGCCCGGAAAGGCCATGCGATTGCCGGGAACAGCCTGCCGCGGATTATGCAGATAGGCGGCCAGATGAGCCCAATCCCACTTGCCACCCTTGTCCTTAAGCGCAGGCGAGTAGTTGAAGCCTTCGTACTTGCCGATATCGCGATCAACAATGCCGTAAAGATTGGGGCCGGTGCCGTTCTTGCCGCCCTTGTCAACCGTATGGCAGGACACGCACTTCTTGAACGAGTCCTTGCCAGCGTCGGCGCTTGCCTTGGCGAGCAAGGGCTGCACTTCCTTGGCAAAGTCGAACGCTGCTGGAGCGGCAGCCGGCGCACCAGCGGGTCCACCCTTGGGCACGGGCAGCGTATAGCCGGCGACCTCGACCTTGCGCGGCTTGTCGACGATTTCGAGGAACGTCCGGCCCCCGAAGATGATCAGCAGCGCCGCAAGCACCGCACCGGCAATTTTGTTGAACTCGAAGGAATCCATATTCGTCCCGCAGCCCCATCGTTCCCGGCGTTCATCCGGGCTCCCCAGAACGGCGCCAATATAGGCGTTCGACTGATGCTTGCAACCTGAACGGCAACTGTTCTACGAGGACAAGCCGAGACCAATTGTCACTTCTTTAGGACGGTTCTCAACGGAGCCCGGCTGCGTATGCAGAACGCGCTGATCCTCATTCCCTCGCGCATGGCCTCGACCCGCCTGCCGGACAAACCGCTGGCGGATATTCACGGCGTGCCGATGATCGTGCACGTGTGGCGCCGTGCTATGGAGGCCGATATCGGGCGCGTCGTCGTCGCAACCGACAGCCCGCAGATCGCAGACGCGGTCCGCGCCGCCGGCGGCCAAGCGCAGATGACGCGGTCCGATCACCAGAACGGTACGGACCGCATCTTCGAGGCCGTCGAGAGCCTCGATCCCGAACGCAAGTCGCCCTTCATCATCAATGTACAGGGTGATCTTCCGACCATCGAGCCGCGCCTCATCCGCACGTGCCTCGACGTGCTCACGGCCGAACCCAGCACCGACATCTCGACGATCGCCTGCGAGATCGCGATCGAGGAGGAGCGCGCGAATCCTAATGTCGTCAAGGCCGTAGGGACGCCCATCGGGCCCAACCGTCTGCGCGCGCTCTATTTCACCCGGGCAACCGCCCCAAGCGGCGCGGGCCCCCTCTACCACCACATCGGCATGTACGCCTATAGGCGGGCGGCGCTGGAGCGGTTCGTCGCGCTGCCCCCGGCCCCCCTCGAACAACGCGAGCGTCTAGAACAGCTTAGGGCGCTCGAAGCCGGCATGCGCATCGACGTAGGCCTCGTTGACACGGTTCCCCTCGGTGTCGATACTCCGGCCGACCTCGAGCGGGCCCGCCGCCTGCTCGCCCCGGCCTGAACCTCTTCCTCCGGCTCACTCTTTTTCTGGCTTACCCCAGTCTGGCTCACACCATGTCGCTTAAGAAGTCCCCCACCGCGGCGGGCCCGTCCGCCACCGCCGAGCGCCATCGCATTTCCTACCAGGGCGAGCCCGGTGCCAATTCGCATCTCGCCTGCAACGAGGTCTTCCCGGGCCACGAGCCGCTGCCCTGCCCCACCTTCGAGGACGCCATCGCTGCCGTGAAGTCGGGTGAAGCGCGGTACGCCATGATCCCGATCGAGAACTCGCTCGCCGGCCGCGTCGCGGACATCCACCACCTGCTGCCTCAGTCAGGCCTCTACATCGTCGGCGAGCACTTCCTGCCGATCCGCTTCCAGCTCATGGCGCTCAAGGGCACGACGATCGCTGATATCACGGACGTCTACAGCCACATCCACGCCCTCGGCCAGTGCCGCAACATCATCCGCAAGCACAATCTCAAGGCGCACATCGCCGGCGATACCGCGGGCGCGGCGCGGCAGGTGGCGGAGTGGGGCGATCGCTCGCGGGCCGCCCTCGCGCCGCGCATTGCCGCCGACATCTACGGCCTCGACATCCTCGCCGAGGACGTCGAGGACGCCAAGCACAACACCACGCGCTTCGTCGTGCTTTCGGGCGAGCCCGAGGACGCCGAGCCAGGCAACGGCCCGGTCGTGACGACTTTCATCTTCAATGTGCGCAACGTGCCGGCAGCGCTCTACAAGGCCATGGGCGGCTTTGCGACAAATGGCGTGAACATGACGAAGCTCGAGTCCTACCAGGTAAACGGCGAGTTCGTGGCGACCATGTTCTACGCCGATATCGAGGGCCATCCGAACGACCGGCCAGTGCGGCTCGCGCTCGAAGAGCTCTCTTTCTTCTCGACGGAGCTGCGCATTCTCGGCACCTATCCGGCGAGCCCCTATCGCATCGAGATCGCCCGCAAAGCCGCCGCGCGGGCGGCCATCGCGCCCGGGTGATCACGCATGGAAGGGGCGGACCGAATGCTGCCCGATGATGTCTTCCGCGCGAAGCGTGACCGCACGATCGCCGCGCTCCAGCAATGGCATCGCGCGCTTGCCGATTGCGCACACACCGACGAGGAAGCCGCCGCAACGTTCTGGCGCCTTGCCGTCACGCCATATGCCGCCGGCGCCTGCTCGTTCGAAATCGTCCTGCACCTGCGCCAGACGTGCGATCTCGCGATCGGGCCGGAGTCTTATGAGAACCGCGGCAGCGATGAGCTCGATCGCCTGCCGGCCATGGCGGAAGCCATCGCTGCCGGCCGCGTTCTGACGCGCACGAAGTCGAGCGCGATGACGGGACTTCTGCTGGCGATCGAGACGGAGATACGACTCCCCGACGGTCCAGCCTGGAAGGCTGAGCGCTGGCTCGTGATGGGCGTGAAGCCTGGCGTCATGACGCGTGAAAATAAGTGGTATTTGCCGTATCGACTGTGAGATGCACGTCGTTTCGCGAGCGGGGCTTTCGCTCCAGACCCCACTGTGCCGGAGGCGCGTCTTCGACACGACGAGGGACACCCTCCCGGACTCACCCGCTCTTATGAGCTGACGCTCGCGGCGAGCGCATCAGGTACCTTCTCCCCGTCCTGACGGGGAGAAGGTTAGGATGAGGGGCCGCGGCATACGTTGACGCTCGCGAAGCGACCTTACGCCTACGGCCGCCGCACGCCGATGATCTCGTTGCCGGTCGCTTTGATGCGGGCGACAGCCTCCGCCAATGGCTCGACGACGACGCGCATGTGATGCGCATTGGCGTGCAGCATATGCGCTGCATCGGTCATGATGCCGACGTGACCGCGCCAGAACACGAGATCACCGCGACGCGGTCCGGCGAGATTATCGCTCACGTCGATCGCACTGCCGACCTCGGCTTGCTGCATGTCGCTGTCGCGTGGCGGGGAAATACCCGTCGCCTGCATGGCAACCTGCACGAGGCCCGAGCAGTCGAGCCCGGCGCGCGTACGGCCACCCCAGAGATAGGGCGCACCGAGGAACTGTTCCGCGATCGCGACGAAATCCGCCGCGCGCGCATCGACCGGCACGAGATGTTGCATCGGCACGAAAGCGCCGATCGCCAGCACGGCGAAGCCGTTCTCCTCGCGCTCGACGGTGAGACGAGCGCCCATGGGCAGATCGACGAGCGGCGGCGATTTGAGCGCGGGTCGCGCGAGCGCTGGAGCCGATAGGGCCGAGAGGCGATGCGTCGGCGTGCCGATCTCGCGTCCGATTGCGGCCGCGGGCGCATAGCCGACATAGCCATCGGCATCACCCTGCAGCCAAGCCCAGCCGTCGCTTTCCTCGAAGACGCGAACCGTCTCGCCGAACAGGAGCTGCGTCGTCAGCGCCGTGCCAGCATCGGGTGTGCCGAACACGGGCGCGATCGCAACGCGGACCTGTCCCGGTCGTCCCTCGACAAAGCGCGCCGCCGCGACGCGGCCTTGCAGACGCGCGTCCGCCAGATCCTCCCGAAAGGCATGGCGGCGCGGATCGAGCGGCTGGTCCATGCGCGTACTATCAACTCCCGGCAATGCGGCGTACGACCTCAAACATAGCCCGCGCAGCCTGTGGCTCGCCACCCTTCGGCCCCAGGGCGCGCGGCGACGGACGCCAGCCATAGATATCGAAATGCGCGAACGCACGCGCCTGCTTGACGAAGCGCTTGAGAAAGATGGCGGCCACCACGGCGCCGGCAAATCCGCCCTCGGCGACGTTGTTCATGTCGGCGACGTTACTCTCGAGCCAGGACTCGTAGGGTGTCGTCAGCGGCAGGCGCCAGACCGGATCGGCAACGGCAGCGCCAGCCGCGCCGATCTCACTCGCGAGGCTTTCGTCATCGCAGAAGAAGGGCGCCACGTCGGGGCCGAGCGCGACCCGCGCCGCGCCCGTCAGCGTGGCGAACGTGAAGAGATGATCGGGCGCTTCCTCGTCGGCGAGCGCCAGCGCATCGGCGAGCACGAGACGGCCCTCGGCATCCGTGTTGCCGATCTCGACGGTTATGCCCGCGCGCGAGCGGATCACGTCGCTCGGCCGGAAAGCGGCGCCGGCAATGGCATTCTCGGCCGCCGGAATCAACACGCGCAAGCGCACGTCGAGGCCGGCACTCATGATCATGTGCGCGAGTGCGAGCGCCGCTGCCGCACCGCCCATGTCCTTCTTCATGAGCAGCATGCCGCTCGCGGTCTTGATATCGAGGCCACCCGTATCGAAGCAGATGCCTTTGCCGATCAGCGTGATTTTTACCGCGTCGGCTCGTCCCCAGGTGAGATCGATGAGGCGCGGCGGGCGTACACTCGCCCGGCCGACAGCGTGAATGAGCGGGAAATTCTTCTCGATGAGATCATCGCCAATCACGGCATCGACGGTCGCATCGTGACGCGCTCCGAGCGCACGGGCGGCGATCTCCAGCTCCGCCGGCCCCATGTCATTGGACGGCGTGTTGATGAGATCGCGGCCGAGCCAAATACCCTCGACGGCGGCCATGGCCTGCTTGGCATCTGCCGTCTCGGGCATGATGAGCACGGGGCCCTTGCGCATCCCATTCGCCTTGTAGCGGCGGAAAGCATAAGAGCCGAGACCCCAGGCGATCGCCGCCATGGTCGGATCGCAGGCGGAGGGGTCGCCAAGGCGGTATGTGCCCGCCGGCAGCAATGGCGGCAGCGTCCCGAAGAGTGTCGCCGTCGAGACCGCGACATTGGCACCATCGGGCATGCCGATACCAAGCACGACACCCTCGATCGTTCCCGCCGAACCGGGAAGCAGCACGTGCTTGCGCAGGGCACCGTCAAACCCATTGGCGTCGAGCCAAGCCAATTGCGTGCTTGGCAAATGCGCGAGCGCCGCTTTCCACCCGCCCTGCGGCGCGAGCCAGATGGGCACGCCCGTCGCGCTTCCATCCGATGCGATCAGCACCTCGTCCGGCCGCCGATCCGAAATCATCATGTCTTCCCCACTTCCCATGCCCTTCGTGTCAGCCCTCGGCCCGATGCCCTCAGTCGAATGAAATGCGCTTCTGGCGCCCGCGTTTTACTTGGCCACGCTCTTCCTTGGACTTTAGGCGTCGCTCGCGGCTGGCCTTGCTTGGCTTGGTCTTGATACGCGGCTTCAGAGGTGTCGCGGCCTCGCGAATGAGCTCCGCGAGACGCTCACGCGCCTCGCTGCGGTTCATGTCCTGCGTGCGGAAGCGGTCAGCGCGGATGACGATCACACCGTCCTTGGTGAGACGGCGGCCAGCGAGACGCTCGAGGCGGCGGCGCACGGGCGGAGCCAAGCTCGGGCTGCCGCGCACGTCGAACCGAAGCTCGACCGCCGTCGCGACTTTGTTGACGTTCTGGCCACCAGGCCCAGAGGAGCGAATGAAGCTCTCGCTCAGCTCTGCCTCGGGAATGTGGGTGCGGGCATCGACGCGCAAGCCCTCGTGGTGCCCCTCGCTCATCGCGTCCTGCTCATAGGGTCTCGCGGGGGCTCAGCCCTCACCCTTCACGACCGAGATGTCGGGCGCATCCTCGTTCTTCATGCCCTGGATGTGGTAGCCCGAATCGACGTGATGGATCTCGCCGGTGACGGCGCGACCGAGATCGGAGAGCAGATAGAGCGCCGAGCCGCCGACCTCCTCGATGGTCACGTTGCGCCTGAGGGCCGAGTTGTACTCGTTCCAGCGCAGGATGTAGCGGAAGTCCGCAATACCCGAGGCCGCGAGCGTCTTGATCGGTCCGGCCGAGATCGCGTTGACGCGAATGCCCTGCTTGCCGAGGTCGGCCGCCAGATAGCGCACGCTCGCCTCGAGCGCGGCCTTGGCAACGCCCATGACATTGTAGTGCGGCATGACCTTCTCGGCGCCGTAGTAGGTAAGCGTCAGCAGCGAGCCGCCATCCGTCATCAGCTTCTCGGCTCGCTGGGCTAGCGCCGTGAAGGAGTAGCAGGAGATCAGCATGGATTGGACGAAGTTGCGCTCGCTCGTGTCCACGTACCGCCCGTCGAGCTCCGCCTTGTCCGAAAAGGCAATGGCGTGCACGAGGAAATCGAGCCGGCCCCACTGCGTCTTCAGGGCCTCGAATACGGCGTCCACGGACGCATAGTCCATCACGTCGCAGGGCAGCACGATCTTTGAGCCGAGCTCCGCTGCCAGCGGCTCGACGCGCTTTTTCAGCGCATCACCCTGATAGGTAAACGCAAGCTCCGCACCCTCGGCCGCGCAGGCCTTCGATATGCCCCAGGCGATCGAGCGGCTGTTGGCCAGCCCCATGATAAGGCCCCGCTTGCCGGCCATCAGACCAGCGGCCGACCTCGGCGCATCGCCACCTGCAGTTGCCATCTCTCCGCTGCCCCCCGAAAATCCCGCTTCTACATGGGCCTAAGTCGAGGCCCTTTCGTCCGGGCCGAAATTTGGAGTGATCCTACACAAAAGCTCGCGCCGGTCCAGTGACGCGGGGAACTGCTGCGCTAGGGGCGTGGCCTCGTGCATCAATTCGCGGTGAGAAGCTGCGGTTCCCTCGACGCGCGGCGCGCAATGTGCCTCAATCAGCCGACAACCAGCTCAATCCCATAACAGATGATCAGGAGTCGGCTCATGAAGCTCTACTATGCCCCCGGCGTATGCTCCCTGTCCCCACATATCGTCCTCGAAGAGGCCGGTCTGCCACATGAGCTGGTCAAGACCGACATCCGCGCCAAGACTACCGCCAGTGGCAGCGACTATCGTACCATCAACCCCCTCGGATACGTGCCGGCGCTCGCCCTCGACGACGGCACTCTGCTGACCGAAGGGCCCGCCATCGTCCAGTACATTGCCGACAAGGTGCCCGAGAAGGAGCTCGCCCCGGCCAACGGCACACTCGCCCGCTACAAGATGCAGTCCTGGCTCAATTTCGTGTCGAGCGAGTTGCACAAGGGCTTCTCGCCCCTATTCAACCCGCAGATGCCCGATGCTGCAAAGCAGCTCACCAGGGAGCGCCTCGCCACGCGCTTCGCCCATCTCAACTCCCATCTCGCCACGAACAACTATCTCATGGGCGAGACTTTCACCTGCCCGGATGCCTACTGCTTCACAGTCATGCGCTGGACAGCGCCGACGAAGATCGACCTCGCGCCCTATCCGTACCTGCAGGGCTATATGAAGAGGGTCGAGGCCCGACCAGCCGTCCAGGCTGCCATGAAGGCCGAGGGACTGATCTGAGGTTGGCATTCCCGAGGGGGCGGACGTCCAAGGCGTCCGCCAACGTCTTCGTACCTATCCGCCGTGCTTGACGAGGAAAGCCTCGACGGGCAGTGCCCGGAAATCCTCGAGCGCGCCGCGGAGCTGCTCGTGGCTCCAATCCCACCACTTCATCGCCTGGAGGCGGGTCGCAATGGCTGCTTCGAACCGCGGCCGCACGACGCGGGCCGGCATACCCGCGACTATGCTGTAGGCCGGCACATCCTTCGTGACGACGGCACCGGCGGCGATGACCGCACCGTCGCCGACGGAGCGGCCCGGCAGGATGATCGCACCATGGCCGATCCAGACATCATGCCCGATCGTCACGGGATGCGCGCGGCGCCAGTCGAAGAATGCCGCTTCATCGGCCGCATCGTCGAAGTACGCGCTGGCACGATAGGAGAAGTGGCTCTGCGACGCCCGCCACATGGGGTGGTTGCCGGGATTGATTCGTACCATGGCCGCGATGGAGCAGAACTTCCCGATCGTCGTGGTGATGATCTCGCAATTCTGCACGACGTAGCTGTAGTCGCCGAGTGTCGTCTCAGCCATCGACGTCCAAGCACCGACTTCTGTATAGCGCCCGAGGCGGCAATCGCGAACGGATGCGGTCTCATGGATCAACGGCGCAACGCCTAGCTTCTTCACCGCGCCCTCTCTCTGCCGCCGTTGTCGATGTCACGGCTATGTGCGCGGCCCACCTACCAGCGCCACATGACAGTTCCGCGACGGATTCTCTACGCGCCCGTCAGTGCTGCCGTTGCTACGGTCGATCTCCCCTGCACCTCGCTTCTGCAAACTGTCATATGACTGCGATGTGAACTCGCTATGGCCTCATCCGACACACTGCACGAGAAGAATCTCCTGCAGACGATCGACGGGGTCGAACATGATCGTGCTCATAGCCACTGACGCATGGCATCCGCAGATCAACGGCGTCGTGCGTACGCTCGAGGCCCTGCGGCGCAGCCTCATGGAGCGGGGCACGATCGTCGAGCTGCTCACCCCCGAGGGCTTTCCCTCTGTCAGCGTGCCGACATACCCGGGCCTTCGTTGCGCCATCCCGAGCGGGCGCGAGATTGCGCGCCGCATCGCGCGCGCCGCGCCCGATGCCATCCATATCGCGACGGAGGGACCGATCGGCCTTGCCGTGCGCCGATACTGTCTGCGTCGCGGCCTCCCTTTCACGACGAGTTTCACGACGCGATTTGCCGAATACATTTCCGCGCGATTGCCGGTGCCGGTCTCGTGGGGCTACACGCTCATGCGCCGCTTTCATTTGGCCGCCTCGGCGACGATGGTCTCGACGCCCTCGCTCCGCGCCGAGCTCGAGGGCCGCGGCTTCCGCAATCTCTGCATGTGGTCACGCGGCGTCGATACGGCGTTGTTCCAGCCGGCGCGCGCGATCCAACTGGATCTACCGCGGCCGATCTTCATGAATGTCGGGCGCGTTGCCGTCGAGAAGAACCTGGATGCTTTCCTCTCTCTCGATCTGCCCGGAAGCAAGGTCGTCATCGGTCATGGGCCGCAGGAAGCCGAGTTGCGCGCGCGCTATCCTGAAGCTTTCTTCCTCGGTGCCATGAGCGGCGAAACGCTTGCATCGCATCTCGCCGCGGCCGATGTCTTCGTCTTCCCGAGCCTGACGGATACGTTCGGCATCGCCCAGCTCGAAGCCCTCGCATCCGGCGTTCCCGTTGCAGCCTTCCCGGTGACGGGACCGCAGGACGTCATCGGAGACGCTGCCGTCGGCGCGCTCAGCAACGATCTTCGCCAGGCCTGCCTAGATGCTCTCCCGCTCTCCCGCGAAGCCTGCCGTGCGCACGCACTCAGCTTCTCCTGGGCGCGTAGCGCCACACAATTCCTCGCAAACCTCCAGCCTGTGCATGTGACCGCAGAGAGCGCCGCGCCGGAGGCGGTTGCGGGCGTGCGTGCTGACGCTGGCCGGTGAGCCGGCGCGGACCCGAAAGACTTGAAGCGAAGACCTGAAGGAAGTTGAACCTCGGAGCTGATGCCTATGACTAAAGCCATGGATCGAGAAGGTGTGGTCAAGACCTATGACCGTTGGGCGCCGGTCTATGACCTTGTCTTCGGCACCGTGTTCGAGAAGGCGCGGAAGGCAGCGATCAGCGCCTGCGAAGATGTGGGCGGGCGTGTGCTTGAAGTCGGCGTCGGCACTGGCATTTCGCTGCCTTACTACTCCGAGCGCTGCCGCATCGTCGGCGTCGACATTTCCGGCGCCATGCTGGAGGTCGCCCGCCAGCGCGTCACCGATCTGCGCATGACGAACGTCGAGCAACTCGCGATCATGGATGTGCAGGACCTCGCCTTCCCCGACGGATCTTTCGACGTCGTCACTGCCCAGTACGTCGTCAACACCGTGCCGGATCCCGAAGCGGCACTCGACGAATTCATCCGCGTTCTGCGCCCAGGCGGCGAGCTCATCGTCGTCAATCGTGTCGGTGCCGAAGGCGGCGCGCGCCTCAAGGTCGAGAAGCTGCTGGAGCCGGTCGTCGAACGGCTCGGCTGGCGATCGGATTTTCCCTGGGCGCGCTTCGAGGACTGGATTGCCGAGAACGGCCGCGTCTCGCTTGCCGAGCGTCGTCCGCTTCCGCCACTCGGTCACTTCGCCCTTCTGCGTTTCCGCAAGCTGCCCGCGGCCACACCGGCCAAGCGAGAACTCATCACCGCCGCCTGAAACTGGTGATTGGCGTCCACGCGTTCGTCACGTCAGACCATCAACTGAAGGATCATTGCAATGGCCGGCTTCATGGAGACACTACGCGAGCAGCGGTGGGACGACCATCGCTTCTACCACCACAGCCGCATCAACCAGGCGCTGCACTTCGTCAGCGCCATCAGCTTTGTCGTCGCCTACGGTATGCTGTTTTTCGATCCGCCGATGGCGGCGCTGATCGCCTGGATCATCGGCATGTGCACGCGCCAGAGCGGCCACTTCTTCTTTGAGCCGCACGACTACGATCATGTCAACCAGGCGACCCACGAGCACAAGGAAGAGATCAAGGTTGGGTACAACCTGTTCCGCAAGGCCGTGCTGATGGCGATCTGGGCGGTGTTGCCCCTGATCGTGCTGCTCGATCCGACGGTGGGTGGACTGCTCGCGCCGTACGAAGGCTGGATGGGCTTCGCCCGCCAGGTCGGTACCATCTGGCTGGCGCTCGGGATCGCGGGGGTACTTTTCCGCGTCGTGCAGCTTTTCTTCATCCAGGACGTCAAGGCGGGGCTCGTGTGGGCGTTCAAGATCATGACCGACCCCTTCCACGACATTAAGCTCTACCACAAGGCGCCGCTCGCACTCATGCGCGGCGAGCTGATCGACCCGGAGATCGCCTCGCATCGCCCGCATTGATTTGACTGGACGATGAGGGCGCTTCTTTCCCCTTCTCCCCGTCCTTACGGGGAGAAGGTCGGGATGAGGGGCGGCCTCATTTGCCGACGTTTGTGTATGCCGCTGCCCCTCACCCTCGCCCTCTCCCCGCTTGCGAGGAGAGGGGATAAGAAGCACTCAGACTGCAACGGCCTTCCGCTTCAGTACGCCGAGCTGCCACATCTCCTGCAGTATGCGCCGCTTGATGTTCATCGGCGCACGATCAGCGTCCTGCCACCACCAACCGTCGCGTGCCATCTCCTCCGCCGCTGCCACGAATCCATCTGCAGCCGCCGCGAAGTCCTGCGACGTGTAGTTCAAGCTGAAAATGAGGCGGCCGCTCCCGACCCAGCTCAAGGCGAGGCCATGCTTACGCAGGTAATACTGGAACATCCAGTTGTAGCGCGAAGGCCGCGTATAGAGCACCGTCCAGATCGTCGACATGTTGGCGACGGCGACCGGAATACCGGCAGCTGCGAGACGCGCATTGAGCGCTTCCGCACGCGCCGCCCAGGTCGCGTCGAGATCCCTGTAGACCGCTTGGCACTGGGGCTCTGCGATGCGGCGCAGGAAAGCATTCATCGCGCCCATCACATACGGATGTGCATTGAAGGTGCCGCGCGCCAGACAGACGTCGCCGGGCCGGTCGTCACGATAACGCTTCATGAGCTCGCGGCGCCCCGTGAGCACGCCGACAGGATATCCGCCACCGAGCGTCTTGCCGTACGTCACCATATCCGCGCGGACGCCGAAGTACTGCTGCGCACCACCCGGCGCGAGGCGGAAGCCAACGAAGATCTCATCGAGAATAAAGACGATGCCGCGCTCGGCGCACACTTCCTTGAGCTTGCGCAGCCATTCCGCATAGGCCGCGCGATCGAAGCCGGACGCTCGCCCACTGTCGACCAGCGCCGAGTCGCCCGGTGGGCTCGCATTCGGATGCATGGCCTGAATGGGATTGACGAGGACGCAGGCAATATCGCGCCGACGGCGCAGAACTCTCAGCGTCGCGTCCGACATCTCGGCAAGCGTAAACGTATTTCGCTCGCGCTCGGGATTGCCGACGCCGGGCTGCACGTCACCCCACCAGCCATGATAGGCGCCGGCAAATCTCACAATCTTCGACCGACCCGTATGATATCTGGCGAGGCGCACGGCCTGCATGACCGCCTCGGTTCCCGACATGTGGAACGACACTTCGTCGAGGCCCGAGATCTCGCGAATGCGCGCGACATTCTCGGCAATGACGGGATGGTAGAGCCCGAGGACCGGCCCGAGTGTGCCGACACGCGCCGCGCCCTCCGCCATGCACTGCTTGTAGAAGTCGTAGCCAAAGACGTTCACGCCGTACGAGCCGGCAAGGTCATGGTAGAGATTGCCATCGACATCCGTGAGCGTCACTCCGCTCGAGGCTTCGAGGAACGGGCCACCACCGAGCTGCTCGCGAACCATGCGGCTGAATTGGAAGGGCACGCGGTAGGCGTCCGTGAATTGCATGTCGGACAGGCCGCCCTTGACCTCACCCTTGAGCGCGATCGTGTGCGGGAAGCGGGCCCGGTAATCCTCCGCGAGCGCGTGGAAAGCCTGACGCCGCCTGGCCGCAATATCTGCCGGCGCATCATCGCAATCGAAGAAGCGCTCCTCGCCGAACTCGTAATGCGGAATGAGCGACGCGATGCGCTTCGACATGCGCACGTGGCCGGTCAGCGAGGGGTGCTTGGCGCGCGACAGCTCGAGGCGGGTCTTCGCCTTGGCCGTGGCAGTGGCAAGCGCAGCGGCGCCGAAGCCACCGAGCGCGAGTGTCATGAGACTCAGTTCCATGTTCACCGAACGAATCTCAAGAACAATACAGGACGATGACAATGCGCACGCTACTGGCGCGCCTCGGCGACAACGACCGCCTGAACTACGTTCTCACGAACAGGATTCCGCGCCGCACGCTGACGCGCTTCGTCGGATGGCTCGCCAAAATCGAGCAGCCCCTCGTGCGCGATCTTTCCATCGCTATCTGGCTCCAGTTTTCTAATCTCGACCTCTCCGAGGCGCGCAAGACGACGTTTCGCAGCCTGCACGACTGCTTCATTCGCGAGCTCAAGGACGATGCGCGTCCGATCGACCCGCGGCCGGGCGTTCTGACGAGCCCCTCCGACGCCATTGTGGGCGCGAGCGGCCGCATCGTGGATGGCGTGATGTTGCAGGTCAAAGGCTCAACCTATGCGCTCGAGGAGCTCGTTCGCGATCCCGAGGTCGCCGTTACCTATCGAAACGGCACGTACGTCACCTTGCGGCTCACAGCGAGCATGTACCATCGCTTTCACGCGCCGCATGATTGCCACGTCGAGCAGGTCCGTCACATTGCCGGCGATACCTGGAACGTGAACCCGCCGACGCTCAAGCGCCAGAACCGCGTCTTCTGTCGCAACGAGCGCGCCGTCTTGCGCCTGCGTCTCGACGCGACAGGCCACACACTCGCCCTCGTTCCCGTCGCCGCCATCCTCGTCGCCGGCTTGAAGCTGCGGTTCATGGACATGCCGGCCGACCGTCAGCACACGACACCCTGGGTGCGCGACTGCGATGTCGGCCTCGCCAAGGGTGAGGAAATGGGCTGGTTCGAGCACGGCTCGACCATCATTGTTCTCGCTCCGCCCGGCTTCGCGCTCGCCCCATCAATTCTGGACGGCAGCGCCATCCGTATGGGTGAGCCTCTGATGTATTTGCCGTAGGCGAAACGGCCGCTGTGTGGAGTGTCACAAAAGCTTTAAGAGCGGCAACTAAGAGCACGGGCCATGCACGACGCTCAGCAGATTCATGACAAGCCGGACGCGCGTGCTGTTGCCGCGCGTCAGGAACTGATGGCTATCTGCGCACAGGCGTCCGAGGCTGAACTCACCGCGGCCCTCGACGCGCTCGAGCCGCCCCCCGAAGCTATCGACATTCGCCCCGCGGAAATCGGCCTCGTCATGCTGCGCGGTCGCGTCGGCGGGAGCGGCGCACCCTTCAATGTGGGCGAGGCGACCGTGACGCGCGCTGCAGTGCGCCTCAGCACGGGCGAGACGGGCTTCTCGTATCTGCTCGGTCGCTCCAAGACGCGAGCGCGCCTCGCCGCCATTCTTGAAGCTGCGGGTCAGCGCCCCGCCTACCGCCGATCCATTGTCCAGCATCTCGTTCTTCCGGTGGGAGAGCGGGTCGAGAGCGAGCGACGCGTCGCCCGCGAGGAAGCGGAAGCGACCAGGGTCGAATTCTTCACGCTCGTACGCGGCGAGGACTAAGTCGATGAGCACGTCCGCCGTCGCGCGCGGCTTTGCCGATCCGGTACACGACTCACAAAAGGTCTTTCGTCGCGCACTCGATGCCATGGCGCATCCTGGTCGCATCGCGCAGCTTGGCACGCACATCGAACCGCCGGCACCACTCTTCGCGACCTCTGCGAGCCTGCTGCTTGCGCTTGCCGACTACGAGACATGCGTCTGGCTGGATGACACGCTTGCCGAAGTACCGGCCATCGCCGAGTTCGTCCGCTTCCATACGGGCACGCGTCTGACGCGGGCGCGGCGCGAGGCCGAATTCGCCGTCATTGCCGAGCCCGAACACATGCCCCCACTCACGGCATTCGCGAGCGGCACACCCGAGTATCCCGACCGATCGACCACTCTGATCATTCAGGTCGAGACGCTCGCCAATCGCGGTTGGCAATTTACCGGACCCGGCATTCGCGAGTGCGCATCCTTCAGCGCTGCCCCCCTGCCTCCCGACTTCCCGGAGCAGCTTGCGGCCAATCGCGCGCGCTTTCCTCTCGGTGTCGACCTGATCTTTACGACCCAAACCGAGATCGCGGCCCTCCCGAGAACCTGCCGCATCGTGGAGGCCGCCTGAAATGTATGTCGCGGTAAAAGGTGGCGAAGCTGCAATCGCGGCAGCCCATACCCTGCTCGCGAAGGAGCGGCGCGGCGATCCGGCTGTGCCCGAGCTGACAACGGACCAGATCCGCGAGCAGCTCGCCCTCGCGGTCGATCGCGTCATGTCGGAAGGCTCGCTCTACGACCGCGACCTCGCTCCACTGGCCATCAAGCAGGCGCGTGGCGATCTGATCGAGGCCATCTTCCTTGTGCGCGCCTACCGCTCGACACTGCCGCGCTTCGGCTATGCGCAGCCGATCGACACGAGCGCGATGTCGATCCGCCGCCGTATCTCCGCGACGTTCAAGGATCTGCCGGGTGGTCAGGTGCTCGGTCCGACATTCGACTACACACACCGCCTGCTCGACGACAGCCTCAATGAGGTAGCGGCAGAACCGACGGCCCCCGCACGCAGACCGATCGCTGACGATGCGAACGCGCCTCACGTAGCCGACCTGCTCGGCGAGCAGGGCCTGATCGAGCCCAATCCGCAGGCGACAGACGACGCGCCGGTCGCCGACCTGACGCGCGACCCGCTCGCCTTTCCTGCCGAGCGCGACCTGCGTCTCCAATCTCTAGCTCGCGGCGACGAGGGCTTGCTGCTCGCACTCGGCTATTCGACCCAGCGCGGCTACGGCCGCACGCATCCCTTTGCGGGCGAAATCCGCATGGGCAGCGTCGAGGTGCACCTGGCCCCGGAAGAACTCGGCTTCGAGGTGCCGCTCGGCACGATCGTCGTCACCGAATGCGAGATGGTGAACCAGTTCAAAGGCAGCGCCGAGAGCCCGCCGCAGTTCACACGCGGCTATGGCCTCACCTTCGGCCATTCCGAGCGCAAGTCCATGTCCATGGCTCTCGTCGATCGCGCGTTACGTACCCGCGAGCTCGGCGAGGAAGTCGTCGCACCCGCACAGGACGAGGAGTTCGTCCTCTCGCATGTCGATAACGTGCAGGCCACGGGTTTCGTCGAGCACCTGAAGCTACCGCACTACGTCGACTTCCAGGCCGAGCTGCAGCTCGTCCGCCAGATGCGGCGCGAGTGGGAAGAAGCAAATCGCAAGGAGGCCGCCGAATGAGCGACGCGGCCAGCTATAACTTCGCCTATCTCGACGAGCAGACGAAACGCATGATCCGCCGCGCCCTGCTCAAGGCCGTGGCCATACCTGGCTATCAGGTGCCGTTCGCGAGTCGCGAAATGCCGATGCCCTATGGTTGGGGCACCGGCGGCGTGCAGGTGACGGCTTCCGTGCTCGGCGCCGATGACACGCTCAAAGTCATCGACCAGGGCTCGGATGACACGACCAACGCCGTGTCGATCCGGAAGTTCTTCGAGCGCACAGCCGGCATCGCAACGACCACCCATACGAGCGAAGCGACCGTCATCCAGACGCGCCATCGCATTCCCGAGGCGCCGCTCGGCGAAGGGCAGATCCTCGTCTACCAGGTGCCGATCCCGGAGCCGCTGCGCTTCCTCGAGCCGCGCGAGACCGAGACCCGGCGCCTGCACGCGCTCGAGGACTACGGCCTCATGCACGTGAAGCTCTACGAGGACATCGCGCGCCACGGCCATATCGCCACGACCTACGCCTATCCCGTCAAGGTGGACGGGCGCTACATCATGGATCCTTCGCCGACGCCGAAGTTCGACAATCCGAAGATGGACATGTGTCCGGCGCTCCAACTCTTCGGCGCCGGCCGCGAGAAGCGCATCTATGCGCTGCCTCCCTACACGAAGGTTGTCAGCCTCGATTTCGAGGATCATCCCTTCGAGCCGACGAAATTCGACCGCGGCTGTGCGCTCTGTGGATCGGAAGGCATCTATCTCGACGAGGTCGTCACGGACGATCGCGGCGGCCGCATGTTCGTGTGCTCCGACACGGATTACTGCGAGAGCCGCCGCGCGGAGGCGACCGAGGGCGGGCACGCTCTGCACGAGGTGCCGCGATGATCGCGCCTGCTGACCACCCGCTGCTCGTCGCCGAAGGCCTCACCAAGCATTACGGTCCGCACCTCGGCTGCGCGGACGTCTCGCTGGAGATCCACGAGGGCGAAGTCGTCGCTGTCGTCGGCGAATCCGGGTCGGGAAAATCCACCCTGCTCGGACTGCTCTCCACTCAGCTCCTGCCGAACTCCGGCAGCATCCGCTATCGGATGCGCGACGGCGAGGCGCGCGATCTCTTTGCTCTCGGCGAGGCCGAGCGGCGCTTTCTCTTGCGCACGGACTGGGGCTTCGTCCACCAGGATGCGCGCCTCGGCCTGCGCATGGGCGTCTCGGCCGGCGGCAATGTCGGCGAGCGGTTGATGGCCGTCGGCTGGCGCAACTATGGGCGCATCCGCGCCGAAGCCGAGAGCTGGCTCGAGCGCGTGGAGATCGCGCGCGATCGCATCGACGACCGGCCCGACACGTTCTCCGGCGGCATGCGCCAGCGTCTGCAGATCGCCAAGAACATGGTGACGCGCCCGCGCCTCATCTTCATGGACGAGCCGACCGGCGGGCTCGACGTCTCCGTGCAGGCGCGTCTGCTCGACCTCATTCGCGGCTTCGTCAACGACTATGGCCTGGCCGCGGTGATCGTCACGCACGACCTCGCCGTCGCGCGCCTGCTCTCTCACCGCATCGTCGTCATGCGCCACGGCCGCGCGATCGAGACCGGTCTCACCGATCAGGTCCTCGACGATCCGCGCGAACCCTATACGCAGCTCCTCGTCGCCTCGATCCTGCAGGCCTGATCCGATGTCCGCGAACCCCGTCATGATCCGCCTCGATGCCGTCGCCAAGACATTCGTGATGCACCTGCGCGGCGGCGCGCGGCTTCCGGTCGTCGCAGGCGTCTCGTTCGAGGTCAGAGGCGGCGAGTGCGTCGTGCTCGGCGGTCCATCGGGAACGGGTAAATCGTCGATCCTCAAGATGATCTACGGCAACTATCGCGCCGACGGCGGACGCATTGATATCCATGGCCCTGCCGGTTGGGTCGACATCGCGCGCGCTGTGCCACGCTCCGTGCTGTCGCTCCGCAAGAGCACGATCGGATACGTCAGCCAATTTCTCCGCGTCATTCCACGCGTCGGCGCCCTCGACGTCGTCGCAGCGAGCGCTCGCGAGAGCGGGCTCGACGAAACTGCTGCGCGCACCCGCGCGGCATCACTTCTCGACATGCTCAATGTGCCTGAGCGGTTGTGGAGCCTGCCTCCCGCGACGTTCTCAGGTGGCGAGCAGCAGCGTATCAATATCGCGCGCGGATTTGCCGCCGAGCGTCCCATCCTCCTTCTCGACGAGCCGACGGCCTCGCTCGATGCGACGAACCGCGCCGCCGTGGTCGGTCTGATCGAAGCCCGTAAGCGCGCGGGCGCCGCAATCCTCGGCATCTTTCACGATGAAGATGTCCGGGATCGCGTGGCCGACCGCGTGATCGACGTCGCGAAATTCGCACCCGAGGCGCCCGGCAGATGACACGCGAGCTTGTTTTCGGCAATGCGAAGCTCGCCCTTCCCGACGAGATCGTCGAGGGGTGGGTCGCCACAAACGACGGCATCATCGTTGAGATCGGTCGCGGCGCGGCACCGCGCGGCAGCATGGATCTCACCGGCGATCTCGTAATTCCCGGCCTCATCGAGCTGCACACCGATCACCTCGAGACCCATCTCAGGCCGCGCCCCAAGGTGCATTGGCCGGAGCGGTCCGCGATCCTGGCCTTTGATGCGCAGATCGCCGCTTCAGGCATCACGACCGTGTTCGACTGCATCCGCGCCGGCCGGGACGACGACTATTCCCCCGTCGTCAACGAGATCTCGCTTGTCATCGGCTATATCATGCAGGCCGCGGCGGAGGGGCTGCTGCGGGCCGACCATCGCGTGCATGTGAGGTGCGAGGTGACCTCGGACGAGGTTCTCGATGATACGCGTAAGGCGCTCACGCAGCGTATCGACCTGATCTCGCTGATGGATCACACGCCCGGCGCGCGACAGTTCACCAGTCTCGACGCGTGGCGCATCTACTACGGCGGCAAGTCGGGGCGGACGGCCGCCGACCTCGAAAAGCTGATCGAGACCAAGCACGCCTCGCACGCCAGGAACTACGCGAAACACCGCCGCGCCCTCGTCGCACTTGCGCGCGAGCGCGGCATCGTTCTGGCGAGCCATGACGATGCGACGCCGGCCCACGTCGACGAGTCGATCAGCGACAAGGTCGCCATCGCCGAGTTCCCGACTTCAGCGGAAGCTGCGCGCCTTTCCCACGAGGCGGGGATCGACGTGATGATGGGCGCGCCGAATGTCGTGCGCGGCGGTTCGCACTCCGGGAACATCGCCGCCGAGACCCTTGCCCGCAACGGCCATCTCGACATCCTTTCCTCCGACTACGTGCCGGCGAGCCTGTTGCTCGGTGCCTTCGAGCTCGCGCGGCTCATCGAGGGCTACGGTCTGGCCAAAGCCCTGCGCACCGTGACCATCAACCCGGCGCGTGCTGCCGGCCTCCATGACCGGGGCGCGATCGAGGTCGGCAAACGCGCTGATCTCGTGCGCGTGCGCGTGGTGGATGGCCTGCCCGTTGTCCGCGACGTCTATCGGGAGGGACGCCGTGTCTCCTGACGCAACGGCGACCGAGGGGCCAGCTTACCCGCTGGGACCCGGTACCCTGGTACTGGTCGTCGGGGCGAGCGGCGTCGGCAAGGATGCGCTGATCGCAGGTGCGCGCGCAGCTCTCGCAGCGGACATGAACTTTGCCTTCCCTGAGCGCGCTGTCACACGCCCGCAGAATAGCGCGGAGAGCCACGCGTCGTTGAGCGACATCGAGTTCACACGCGCGCTCGAAGAGGGGCGCTTTGCTCTCACGTGGGCCGCTCACGGTCTGCGCTACGGCGTGCCTGCGAGTATTGATGGTTTGATCGCGGAAGGCCGGGCCGTCGTCGTCAATGCCTCCCGCACGATCGGCGAGATAGCGCGGCGGCGCTATGCTCGCGTGAGTTTCGTCCTCATCGAATGCCCTCTCGACGTCCGGGCCGCACGGCTGGCAGGGCGCGGACGCGAAAGCGCTACCAGTGCGGAGGCCCGGCTCATGCGCAGTGTCCCGGGCTTCGATCCGGCCGAAGCGGACATAGTGATCGACAATTCCGGGCCGCTTGCACTTGGCGTGCAGGCACTGACCGAATTCCTGCGATCGCTGCCCGCAGAAGCCTAGAGACCAAGGTCGATCGCGGGAGCGTACGCTCTGAGCGCAAAACGCTCGACCACCGCAAATCGGCTGTCGCGTGTCGGCTGAGCCAAGACCGTAATGGCATCGATCCAGACCGGACCGCTGATACGATAATAGAGCGTCCGCAGCACTTCGAGCGCCCGCGGCTGAAGGGACTTCGGCAGCGCCCCCGTCAACGTCATATGAAAGCGGAAGTCCTCGAAGACGTAGGGATAGCCCCAATCTTCGAGATGTCGATGCTGGCGGGGCTTGAGTGCCGATGCCAGTCGACGCGCCCGATCTTCCGCGCTTAGCGGCGCCCGCAAGTCGTCGAAGTCCCTGACACAGGCGGCCGCCAGACGGTTCAACTCGGCATCTTCGGCGAGCGGGCGCAACGCAACGAAATCACCAAGCGACGCGACCTCCAGGGCTGGCAGACAGATTGGCACGCGGCCCGCGCTGAATGACGCCGCACGTTCGAGAAGCACGTCCTCGCTGATGCCGGGCGCGAGCGCGAAGGGTGCCTTTAACGTCGCATGAAAGCCGTAGCGCGCCGGCGTCTCCTGAGCGCGCTCGAACCACGGCTCATGCCATAGAGCGTGCACCGGAAAGGCGGCAGCCTCGCGCGTGGCACTGTCGTATCCGAGCACGCCCGATCCGAAGCGCCAGAGGCCCGTATCGGGTGCCGGAGTGAAGTAGAGCGCGTAACGCATGCTAGCCGAGCAGTAGTCCGTGGCAGCAACAGGTTTGTGACATAAGCCGCGCAGGCGTTTCTGCCTATTTTTTTAATCGACAGCCGTCCGTGCTCGCGCAAATCGCCGGGTTCGACCCCTCTGGAAAACGTCACACAATTGTAGCACCTGCGAACTAGGTGTCGCTTGCATGGAGCAGTGTAACATTTAAGAGGTGCCATGCTGGTTCTCGACGGTGTCTCGCGGCGGTTCGGTTCGGTTGCCGCGGTCTCGGGTGCCTCATTCGAGGTTTCACGCGGAGGTTTTGTAGGCGTCATCGGCCGCTCGGGGGCCGGCAAGTCCACGCTTCTGCGCATGATCAACCGCCTCGTCGACCCCAGCGAGGGACGCATCGTCTTCGACGGTCGCGACGTGACGTCCCTCAAGGGCCGCGAGCTGAGACTCTGGCGCGCGCGCGCCGCGATGATCTTCCAGCAGTTCAACCTCGTCGGCCGCCTCGATGTCCTAACAAACGTGCTGACGGGCCGCCTCGCGGAAGTGCCAACCTGGCGCGCCATGACCCGTTCGTGGAGCGACAACGACAAGGCCATTGCCTTCTCGGCACTCGAGCAGTTTGAGATCGGCGCCCTTGCGGCACAGCGCGCCGAGCAGCTCTCCGGCGGCCAGCAGCAACGCGTCGCGATTGCCCGCGCCATGGTCCAGCAGCCCGACATCATTCTCGCCGACGAGCCCGTCGCCTCGCTCGACCCGCGCAATACCAAGATTGTCATGGATGCGCTGCTGCGCATCAACAAGCACTACGGCATCACCGTCCTTTGCAATCTGCACTCGCTCGATCTGGCCCGCACCTACTGCGACCGGCTGATCGGCATGGCATCGGGCCGGATCGTCTTCGACGCCGCGCCCGAAGCGCTCACCGACGACGTCGCGCGCCAGCTCTACGGCCTCGAGGCCCAGGACGTTCTCGGCGCGTCGGACGCTGAAGGAAGCGAGAATAAGCAGGGTGTACCTGCGCTCGGACAGGTAGCCGCTGCCTGATCCGGTCGCTGCCGCGGTTCGGGGACCGCAGGCCAGCGTCATCACGTGCGGCCCCCCCGTGAACACACTTGAACAGAACAGAGGATGTCATGTTGAACCGTCGTCTTGTCATCGCCGGCGTCGCCGGTCTTGCGCTTGCAAATGGGCTTGCGCTCGGCACCAAACCCGCCGAAGCGCAGGATTGGAAGTCCAAGTATCCCGAGCTCGTCTTCGGTATCATTCCCGCCGAAAACGCTTCCGCCACCACGGCGCGCTACACGCCCTTCACCGAGTACCTGAGCAGGCAGCTCGGCACGAAGGTCACGCTGCGCATTGCCAATGACTACGCCGCCGTGATCGAAGGCCAGCGCTCCGAGAACATCCATATCGCGATGTATGGCCCGGCGTCCTACGCCCGCGCCTACACGACCGGCGTGAAGACCGAACCGTTCGCGATCGAGATCAGCAGTGACGGCACGCGCGGCTACTACTCGGTGCTCTATGTAAAGGCCGACTCGCCGTATCAGAAGCTCGAGGATCTCGAGGGCAAGAACCTTTGCCTCGTCGATCCGAACTCGACCTCTGGCAACAACGTCCCGCGTTTTGCCATGAACAAGATGAGCATCGATCCGGATAAGTTTTTCAGCAAGGTCGTGTACGCGGGCTCGCACGAGAACGCCGTGATCGCCGTCGACCAGGGCACCTGCGACGCCGCCTTCAACTGGTGGAACGACGAGAAGGAGTCGAACCTCCTGCGCATGGCGAGCCGCGGCATCGTCAAGGCCGAGAACTTCCGCATCATCTTCAAGTCCGACCAAATCGTGAACTCGCCGATGGCTTATCTGTCGAGCCTCCCAGCCGACCTCAAGGCCAAGATCCGCGACGCGGTTCTCAATCTCGCGACGAACGACAAGGCGGTTTTCGACGGCATCTACGGCGGCAAGCAGCTGCCGTTCCAGCCGACGGAGCACAAGGAATACGAGCCGGTCGTCGAGCTCATCAAATTCGTCGACTCGCTGCGCAAGAAGTCGGGCACGTAAACCCCTGATCTCTACCGGCGGGCGCGAGGCTTTCGGCCTTCGCGCCCGCCGTCTGCCGTGATGAATCTGAAAATGCTTGCCCGCCCGCACCCTAGGCTGTCCCGATGACATCCGCCACCGACGCCGTCACGCCGCATCTAGCCCTGCCGCGCCTTCCAGAGCACCAGCTTGCGCCATTGACCGCGGCCTACGCGAGAGCCAACGCGGCCCGACGGCGGAGCACGATTTACTTCTTCGCAGCGCTGATCCTTGCGACGATCGTCGCGTCGGGCGTGGCTGAGATCGATCTGGCGAAGCTCTTCGCCAACTTGGGCCGGTTTACCAACTACATCGGGCGACTGTTCTATCTCGACAGCGGCCTCCCTGTCTGGAGCGATCCCGCCGAGTGGTTCTGGGGCTGGAAGAAGTGGCTCTTGCTTCTCGCCGACACATTGCTCATCGCCTACCTCGGCACGGTACTCGGCTTCGCCGGCGCATTCTTTCTCTGCTTTCTCGCGAGCGCCAACCTCAACACCAATGCCTGGTCTCGCGGCTTAGTTCGCCGCTTTCTCGAGTTCTGCCGCACGGTTCCGGAGCTCGTCTTCGCGCTTATCTTCGTGGTCGCCTTCGGCCTCGGCCCGCTCCCCGGCGTCCTCGCGCTGGCGATCCATACCGCGGGCGCCCTCGGCAAGCTCTATTCCGAAGTCGTCGAGAACATCGACATGAAGCCCGTCGAGGGCGTGTTGGCAGCAGGGGCCACGTGGTGGCAGACCGTGCATATGGCCGTCGTCCCGCAGGTGCTCTCGAACTTCGCGAGTTATGGCCTTCTGCGCTTCGAGGTTAACGTGCGCGGCGCCGCTGTCATGGGCTTCGTCGGTGCTGGTGGCATCGGCCAGGAGCTGATCGAGAACATCCGCAAGTTCTACTATTCGGACGTTTCTGCCGTGCTCCTGCTCATCATCGCCACTGTCATGATCATCGACATAGGAACGGAGCGCCTGCGTCACTACCTCATCGGTCAAGGATCGCGCACATGAGCGAGCGCACCAAATTGGTTGTCGCGGTTGATCCGACGATATTCGCAAATTATCGCGAACTGCTCAGGGCTCAGGCTTCCTCTCGCGTTAGGACGTTCCTGCTCGCCGCTGCACTCCTGGCGCTCGTGGTTATTGGCTTTTGGCATCTCGACATCTCGCTCTGGCGGGTCATAACCGGCTTCAGCGAGCTCGGTCGACTCGTCGTGCTCATGTTCCCGCCGACGCCGGGTTCGTGGGCCAATGCGCTGCTCTATCTGCACTCGCTCGCGGAGACGGTGGCCATTGCCTTCCTCGGCACGCTGCTGGCGGCGGTCCTGGCATTCCCGCTCGGCCTGCTTGCTGCCCGCAACGTCGTCCCCGCGCGCATTGTTCAGTTTATGACGCGGCGCTCGCTCGACACGGTCCGCGGCGTCGATACGCTTATCTGGGCGCTGATCTGGATCAACGTCGTCGGGCTCGGGCCGTTCGCCGGTGTCCTCGCGATCATGACGTCGGACATCGGCACGTTCGGCAAACTCTTCTCGGAGGCCATCGAGGCGTCGGACAAGAAGCCGGTCGAGGGCATCACGGCTGCAGGCGGCAACCGGTTGCAACAAATTCATTTCGGTATTTTGCCGCAGGTCCTGCCGGTCATACTTTCGCAGATACTCTATTTCTTCGAGTCCAATACGCGCTCTGCGACGATCATCGGCATCGTCGGCGCGGGCGGCATCGGTATGCACCTCGTCGAGCAAATCCGCACCTTCGAATGGGATCGCGTGGCCTTCCTCATTCTGCTGATCCTCGCCGCGGTCGCCATTATCGACTGGCTTTCGTCCAGCCTCCGCCACGCCATCATCGGGAAGTCTGCGGCTGCCGCGTAAGCGATCGCGGCGCGTACGGCCCGGTGCGCACGATTTTTGGGCAATCATGCGGTGCTCGCGATCCGCTTCCTCACGCTTCCTCGTGCAGCCATTGTCGGCAGGAATGCCGTGATCTAGTGTGACACCAATTCGCCACGCCATTCCAAGAGTGTCTCCCCATGTACGATTTGGCCATTGTCGGAGCCGGCATCGTCGGCCTCGCCCATGCATTGGCAGCGGCGCGGCGCGGCAAAAAGGTTGTCGTGATCGACCGGGATGCCCAGGCGAATGGCGCCTCCATCCGCAATTTCGGTTTTGTCACCGTGACCGGGCAGGGAGCGGGCGACTGCTGGAACATGGCCCGCACGGCGCGTGACATCTGGGCGGAAATCGCGCCGCTTGCCGGCATCGATGTCCTCCAGCGCGGTCTCGTGATGACGGCGCGCTGGCCGGAATCCGAAGCCGTGATCGATGCATTCCTCGCCACGGAAATGGGCGAAGGCTGCCGCCGCCTCACGGCAGCGCAGGCGGCAGAGAAAGTACCCTCCATCCGCGCGGATGCCGTCCGCGCTGCGCTCTACAGTCCCCATGATTTGCGGGTCGAGTCGCGGACCGCGATCCCGAAAGTTGCCGCCTTCCTGGCCGAGCGACTCGGCGTCGAGTTCAAACGCCAGACCCAAGTTCTCGGCGTTGCGCCGCCGACGATCGAGACGTCGAAAGGCACCATCGAAGCCGAGGTGGTTATCGTCTGCCCGGGCGATGATTTCACGTCGCTCTTTCCCGAACGCCTCGCGCCTTACAACGTCACGCGCTGCAAACTGCACATGCTGCGCGTGCGCCCTGCGGCGCCAGTGCGGCACCAAACCGCCGTCATGTCGGACCTCGGGCTCGGCCGCTATCTCGGTTATGCCGAGCTGCCGGCCGCGGCATCGCTCAAGGCGCGCCTCGATACCGAGCTCAAGCCGGCGCGCGAGAACGGCGTGCATCTCATCGTGACACAGTCCGCCGACGGTTCTCTCGTCGTCGGTGACAGCCATCACTACGCGGCAACGCCGGATCCGTTCGCGCCCTCGGAGATCGACGACATCATCCTTGAGGAGTTCGACCGCGTGCTCGATCTCCCCGGCCGCACAGTGACCGAGCGCTGGATCGGCACGTATGCTTCCGCGCCCGATCGCTGGCGGTTGACGGACCGCCCGGCGGACAATATCCGCATTGTCATCGTCACCAGCGGCACCGGCGCATCGACGTCGTTCGGGATTGCCGAGGAGACGATTTCCGAGTTGTACGGCACATCGGAAAGGAAACGCCTATGACACAGAAGTTCAAGGCTGCGGTTTTCGATTGGGCCGGGACCGTCATCGACTTCGGCTCGTTCGCGCCGATGGGTGTGTTTGTCGAGGTCTTCAAGCGCTTCGACGTGCCGGTCACCATTGCCGATGCGCGCAAGCCGATGGGTCTGCCGAAGCGCGACCACATCAAATCGATGATGTCCGAGCCGCACATCGCGGCAAGCTGGGCCAAGGCGCATGGCGCGGCGCCGGATGAAGCCGCAATCGACCGTGTCTACGAAATCTTCGTGCCGCTCAACGTCGAGGTCGTTGCTAACTACGCCGACCTCATTCCCGGCGCAGCCGAAGCCGTGCGCGAGTTGCGCAACCGCGGCATGAAGATCGGCTCGACGACCGGCTATGTCCGGTCAATCATGGAACGCGTGCTGCCGCTCGCCGCCGCGCAAGGCTATTCGCCCGACAATCTCGTCTGCTCCGATGATCTCCCACTCGGGCGGCCGACACCCATGGGCATGTACAAATGCTTCCTCGACCTCATGGTCTATCCCGCCTCGGCGGTCGTCAAAGTCGATGACACCGAGCCCGGCATCGCCGAGGGCGTGGCGGCCGGCTGTGTGACCGTGGGCGTTACGCTCTCGGGGAACGACGCGGGGCTTACGCTCGCGGAGTTCCAGGCCTTGTCGAAGGCGGACCGCGCCCGCACCCATGAGCGCGTCGGCGCCAAGTTGAAGGCTGCAGGTGCGGACCACGTCATCGAGACGATCGCCGATCTACCGGCCCTGCTCGCTGAGATCGAGCGCAAGTCGACGTAGCGTTCAGCCCTTGCCGGCTGGAATGGCCGTCAGAAGCGCTTCCTGCAGGATGTCGAGCGCGCGGTCCATCTGCCCTTGGGTCGTGACGAGGGGCGGCGTGAGCGTCAGCACGTTGCCCATAGTCGTCTTGAAGGAAAGACCGCGTTCGAGCGCCGCGTACATCGTCCGCTCGGCGAGCTGACGCGCCGGTGCCTTGCTCTCGCGGTCCTCGACCAGCTCGATACCGATCAGGAAACCGCGGCCGCGCACCTCGCCGATCTCGGCAATATCGTGCATCCACGTGCCAAGCCGCTCGAGCGCGGCGGCGCCGACGTGCGCGGCGTTCTCGACGAGCTGCTCGTCCTCGATTATGGCGATGGTCTCTAACGCCGCCCGCGCGGTCACCGGATTCTTCTCGTGCGTGTAGTGGCCGAAAGCCCAGTCGCCGCCGACATCGAGCTCTGGCCGGCAGATCGCGGCGGCGATCGGCAGGATACCGCCGCCGAGGCCTTTGCCGAGAACGAGGATGTCGGGAACGACACCGTCGTGCTCGCAGGAGAACATATGTCCTGTCTTGCCTAGGCCCGTCGGGATCTCGTCGAAGATCAGGAGCGTGCCAGTGCCATCGCACGCGGCGCGCACCTTCTGCCAGAAGCCCGGCGGCGCCACGTAGGGGACGGCGCGCATCGGCTCGGCGATGAAGGCCGCGAAGTCGCCATCGCGCCCGAGCACGTAATCGATCATGCGCGCGCAGGCATCTCCCGACTCCTGCGCGTTCGTGCCGCCATAGGGGCAGTTGAAGCTGCCGAAGGGCGCGACGTGCTCGGCGCCCGGCATAAGCGGCCCGTGCGGTCCGCTGCGGAACAGCGCCTCACCGCCGACGCTCGATGCACCGAAGCCCGCGCCGTGGAAAGCATCCCAGAAAGACAATGTCTTGAAGCGACCCGTCGCCGCGCGCGCCACCTTGATCGCGACCTCCACAGCATCGGAGCCGCCAGTCGTGAACAGGACCTTGGAGAGCGTGCCCGGCGTGATCTCTCCGAGCTTTTCGGCAAGCTGTACTGCAGGCTCGCTCGTGAAGCGGCGCGGCGTGAACGGCAGCTCGTCCATCTGTGCCGCGATCGCCTGCTTCAGGCGCGGATGGCCATAGCCGATGTGATGGACGTTGTTGCCGTGGAAATCCATGTAGCGCCGGCCGGCAAGGTCCTCGATGAAGATGCCCTCGGCCTTGCGGATGGCGCTGAGGCACGGCGTCGACACGGATTGGTGGAGGAACGCGCGGGCATCGCGGTCCAGCAGCGCACGTGTGTCGGCATTGAGATGACGCGCCCGCCAGGCGGCACGCTCCGGCGTCGCATTCGTATCGCTCTCGGATTGAGCGGGCACGACTTTCGGCATGGCAGTTTCCTCAGCACTTTCTTTTCAGCGCCGGCGCCAGGCCTGGAGGCGGTCCAGCAGCAAGCGATCGGCGAGAACCTGGAGCAGCTTCACCGTCATCGATGCCAGCACGACCAGCACGCACATGCCCGCCGCCGACGCCGTGAAGCCCGCCTCATCCATATTCACGGCGGCGATCGATGCAAGCTTCGTGTCTGTCGAATAGAGGAAAATGATCGCGGAGACGGTCGTCATTGCGCTCACGAAGAGATAGACGGCAATATCCAGGATAGCCGGCAGCGAGATCGGTACGGTCACGCGTGTGAATGTGCGCCAGAACGGCACTTTCAGTGACGCCGATACGGCCTCGAACTCCGGATCGATCTGCTTCAGCGCCGTCGTCGCCGTAATGTGCGGCACCGTGTAGAAATGCGCTGTGCAGTTGAGGACCAGGATCGCGATGGTACCATAGAGCACGTTCAACGGGTTCCAGGCGGCATTGAAGAAGAAGATGTAGCCGAGGCCCAGAACCAGCCCCGGTACGGCCATCGGCAGCATGGCAAGGAACTGGGCGACGAAGCGCAGCACCGGGAACGCGCGGATTTTCTCCACGAGATAGGCGCCGACGAAGATCACAGCCGTGCCGCATATGGCCGTCAGAGCCGCCACCTCGAGTGAGTTGAAGAACGGCTGCCAGCCGCTCGAGTCGGCGATCTCGAAAGCGTAGTGTTGCAAGGTGAGCCCAAGATTGTACGGCCAATAGGTCACGAACGAGGCCCATACGGCCATGCCGAGCACGGCGAGGAAAATACCCGAAACGACAATGCATAGCGCGAGCGCGGCGGCATCGCGAAGTGGACTGCGGTTCGGCGCGTAAGCGACGGCGCGGGCGGATACCAGCGCCACCTGCCGCCGCTGCGCGAGCCGATCGACGAGAAAGGCGATGACGGCGGGAATGAGCAGAATGACGCCAACCACCGCACCCATCTCGAAGTTCTGCTGACCCATGACCTGCTTGTAGACATCGGTCGCCAGCACGGAGAACTGACCGCCGATGACCTTGGGAATGCCGAAGTCCGTGATGACGAGGGTGAAGACGACCATGACGGCCGAAACCAGCCCGTACTTCGCGCCACCGAGCGTCACCGTGTAAAAGATGCGCGGACGCGATGCGCCCAGCGCTTCGGCGGCCTCATAGAGCCGAGCGTCCGCGAGCCTCAAGGCGGCAACGAGGATCGTGAGCGCGTGGGGAAAGCAATAGAATACTTCCGCCATGATGATGCCGGCAGGGCCATAGATGGAACCACCGAACATCCAGCTTTTGAGAAAGCCCTGGTTGCCGAAGAAGTAGATCAGCGAGATCGCCGGCAGCAGTGAGGGCGCGAACAGCGGCACCAGCGCGGTTGCATAGAGCAGACCCTTGGCCCTCATGGACGTGCGGGTCAGGGCGTAGGCATAGGCGAAGGCGATTGGCACGACGATCAGTGTGGTCACGAGCGCGACGAAGAGACTGTTGATCACGGAGCGCGAGAGTGCCGGCGTAGTGACATAGGCAATGAAGTTCTGAAGACCAGCGAACTCGCCGCGCACATAAAGGCTCTTCGACAGAAGAGACCACAGCGGAAAACCCACCAGCACGAGCAGGCCGCAGACAAGCACGAGGATGGCCGTGCCCGCCACCGCCGTCTCGAGCGATGCGGAGCGGGTGACAAGACTTTCAACGGGTCGAACGGCGGCAGTCATGAGAAAGCGATGCAAAAATGAGGCGCGTGGCCCATCACTGCGGCACCGGGAACACGCGCAGAGTTTCGGGAGGCAGAGACACGGTGAGCGACTGGCCTTCCACGAGGGAGAGATCGCGGAGTGCATTCATCGAGAAGTCGGCGGTCACCTGCAGCTCGGGGGCGACGACCGGCACGAGCCGTGCGCGCGCGAAGGCGCCGAGAAATTCGAGGGCTTCAATCCGTGTATCAAGGCGGTTCGGGACATCGGCGCCGAGATTGCGCACGCGCACCTCCTCCGGCCGGATGCCGAGCTTCACCGTCGAGCCTTGCCGGATCGAGAAAGGCGCGGTCTCGAACACCAGCGGACCTGCCTTTACGTGCGTATCGTCGAGCGCCGACGCCGGAATGAACGTCATGGCGCCAATGAAATCAGCGACAAATTCAGTTGCCGGCTTGCGATAGACTTCGGCCGGACTTCCGATCTGCTCGATCGCCCCGCGGTTCATGACCACGATGCGATCGGCCATCGTCAACGCCTCCTCCTGGTCGTGCGTGACCATGATGGTGGTGACGCCGACGCGGCGCTGCAGATCCTTGATTTCCCGACGCAGGTGAATGCGCACGCGCGCGTCCAGTGCCGAAAGAGGCTCATCGAGCAGCAGCAGGCCAGGCGAGGTTGCGAGCGCGCGTGCAAGTGCGACACGCTGTTGCTGGCCGCCGGAGAGCTGTCCCGGATATTTCGCGCCCTGGTCCGAGAGCCCGACAAGCTGCAGGAGCATGGTCACGCGCTCAGCCGTCTCCGCCTTCGGACGCCCGCGGCTCACGAGCCCGTATGCCACATTGGCAGCCACTGTCAGGTTGGGGAACAGCGCGTAGGACTGGAACACGATGCCGAAATCGCGCGCCGGCGGCGGAAGATTGGAGATATCGCGACCGGCCTGCTCGATGGTCCCTGATGTCTGCGGATCGAGTCCTGCTATGGCGCGAAGCAGTGTGGTCTTGCCACAGCCGGAAGGTCCGAGAAAACAGACGAACTCGCCAGCCACGACATCCAGCGAGACGCTATCAAGGGCCGTGAACGTGCCGTACGTCTTGACCAGATTGCGAACGCGCAAGTAGGGCGCGACGCCGGTCACCCCCTTACTTGCTTCGTCTGTCATGCGCGCCGTCACAATCCGGCTTGTGAAGATAGGCCGCGCAAAACGCGCGGCCTTGGCTATTTCATGAGGCTACTTCTTGGCGGCCTTGGCATCGTAGCGCTTCGTCCACTCGGCAAGGATCCGCTCCCGGTTCGTCGCCATCCAGGCGAAGTCGTTCTTGATAAGCGACTTCTCGGCGCCGGCCGGATAGTTCGGCGGCAGGTTCTCGACGCCGGGCATGGCAACGACAGCATACGTCTTGGAATAGAGCTCGTTGGCACCCTTCGTCGCCACCCAGTCGGCGACCTTCTTCGCGAGCGCCATGTTCTTGCTGCCCTTGACGACCGCCGCCGCCTCGATCTCCCAACCCGTGCCCTCGCTCGGGATGATGACCTCGAGCGGCGCGCCCTTGGTCTTCTCGCTGGCGCCGCGCATATCGAGAGCAATGCCTGCGACCCGCTCGCCACGTGCAGCCTGCACGCAGGGCGCCGAGCCCGAGTGGGTGTAGACGGCGATGTTCTGATGCAAGGCGTCCATGAACTTCCAGCCCTCGGCCTCGCCCATCATCTGGAGCCAGCCACCGACCATGAGGTAGCCGGTCCCCGACGATGCCGGATGCGGCATGACAAGCTTATCGGCGTACTTGGCGTCGAGCAGATCCTTCCAGCTCTTCGGCGGTGTCGTGCCGGCCTTGGCTGCCTCTGCGGTGTTGTAGCAGATGACGCCGAGATAGCCGTCCATGCCCGTCCACGTGTAGGGCTCGGTCGTATCGCGGAAGTTCGGCTTGAGCGCATCAGCGCCTGCTGGCTTGTAAGGCTCGAGCAGACCTGCAGTCTCGAAGACGATGATCGACGTCGCGGCAAGGCCCATGACGAGATCGGCGCGCGGATTGTCCTTCTCCGCGAGAAAGCGTGCCGTGATGACGCCGGTCGAATCGCGAACCCAGGCGATCTCGACCTCCGGAACTGCCGCCTCGATTGCCGACTTGAACGGCTGGAGCTGATCGTTCTCCAGCGCCGTGTAGACCGTCAGGCGTGTCTTTGTCTGGGCGTCGGCCCGATCAAAGGCGCCAGCCGCCAGCAGGACGAGCGCCGAAGCGGCAGCGCTGCGCACGAGCGAGTTCATTGACATCGGTTTCCCTCCGAAATGCCTGGACTTGTCCAGTAAGCAGGTTTTCCAATTCGAATACGACAGGTGGATGACACCCGCTGCGAAGAGTTTTTTTCGATAGCCGGGACGAACTGCGTCGAAGGAAAAAATTGCGGGCTCGCCTTCCAGTATCCCCAGCGTCGCGAGCTTCTGTAGGTTTCGCAAGGATCAAGATTGAGCACTTTTTCGGCGCACTGCCTATGTTGCCGCCACGCTCCGTCGGCGTCTTACACCATCGCCGAGCCCCCTTCGCCTTCTCCCCGGACTGCAGGACAGCCCCGACGAAGTACGACTGGCGCCCTCATCCCGGTTTCGCTATCCTGCGGGTAACAAACAAAACTTACTGGAGGAAACGACGATGGTTTCACGTACGCGCCGCGAGGTGCTTGTTGGGGGTAGCGCATTGGCAACGGCTGCGGCCGTTGGCGTGAGCCCCGCATTCGGACAGGCCTATCCGGCACGACCGATCACGATCATCTGCCCCTGGGGTGCGGGCGGCGGCACCGACGCCACGGCGCGCATTGTGGCGGCCGGGCTCGAGAGAGAGCTGAAACAACCGGTCAACGTCGTCAATCGCACCGGCGGCTCCGGCGTTGTCGGCCACGCTGCGATCGCCGCCGCGCCGCCCGATGGCTATACGCTCGGCCTTGTCACAGTCGAAATCTCCATGATGCATTGGCAGGGCCTGACGGAGCTGAAGCCGGACAGCTACACACCACTCGCCCTCATGAACGAGGATCCGCCGGGCATCCAGGTCAACTCATCGAGCCCCTACAAGACCGTCAAGGAACTCGCCGACGCGATCAAGGCCGCGCCTCACGGCAAGCTGAAGGCGTCCGGCACAGGCCAGGGCGGCATCTGGCATCTGGCGCTCGTCGGCTGGCTGACGGCCATGGGTCTGAAGCCGGATCACGTTGCGTGGGTGCCGCTCAACGGCGCGGCACCGGCCATGCAGGATCTCGCCGCCGGCGGTCTTGATCTCGTCACATGCTCGGTCCCCGAAGCCCGTGCGATAATCGAGGCCGGCAAAGCGCGCAGCCTCGCCGTGATGGCCGCGGAGCGCAATCCGGCGTTCAAGGACGTGCCAACGCTCAAGGAAGCCATGGGCATCGACTACACGACCGGCGCATGGCGCGTGTTTGTGGGACCGAAGGGCCTGCCCGCGAATATCGCGAGCGCGCTCACCGCTTCACTCAAGACGGTCAACGAGTCGAAGGAGTTCCTCGACTTCATGGCCAATCGCGGGTTTGGCGTCCGCTGGGCCGACGCCGCGGGCACCACGAAGTTCATGGACGAAGCCAACAAGGCCATGGGCGTTGCCATGAAGGCCGCAGGCCTCGCCAAGGGTTGATCCGCAGACCGAGGCCCGCGTGCGTTCATGCGGGCCTCTTATTTCGATGTTGCTGTTGCCCTTCGGATCGTAAGCTCGAATGCACCTTTCCGATCGTGTTACAGGGCTGTTCCTGGTTGCCCTGGGTGGCGTAGCAGCCTATGGCGGATCGCGCTTGCCGCCCGTGCCCGGCCAGCAGATCGGCCCGGAAGTCTTCCCGATGGTTGTCGGCCTCAGCCTCGCGCTTTGCGGCGGGCTGATTGCTCTGGGCGTCGGGCGTCGATACGAGGACGAGGCTGATGTTGCGATGGTCTCCACTCCGGTGGAGGGCACGTCGGCCTCAGCCGATCTATTGCCGAGTAGATGGCGCGAGTTGAGGGTGCTCATCCCGCCGGCGCTGCTCATATTCTATGTCTATGTTGTGGAGGCACTCGGCTTTCTACCAACCGCCGCTGCGATCGTGCTCGTCACGGCGCTCGCCCTAGGAGCGCGTCTGCGTCTCGCAATTCCCGTCGCAATCGTCGCCCCGCTCGCGATCAATCTCCTGTTCCTCAAACTACTGCGCGTGCCGTTGCCCTCTGGGCTGCTCCCGCTACCGTGGATCGGCCTCCCATGAGCGACATCGCGCAAGCTTTCACCATTGTATTCCAGCTCGATATCTTGATCGTCATCCTGCTCGCGTCGATCTACGGGCTGATCGTCGGTGCTGTGCCTGGTCTCACTGCCACGATGGCAACGGCCTTGCTGGTGCCGATCACGTTTTATCTGCCGCCCATCGCTGCGATCGGTGCGATCATTTCGGCATCGGCAATGGCCATCTTCTCGGGCGACATCCCGGGAGCGCTGCTTCGCATTCCCGGCACGCCGGCCTCCGCAGCCTATACGGACGAAGCCTATGCCATGACCCGCAAGGGGCAACCGGAGCTGGCGCTCGGCATCGGGCTGTGGTTCAGCGCCCTCGGCGGCATCTTTGGCACGATCGCGCTGATGGCACTCGCGCCACCGCTAGCGAGCATGGCGTTGCGCTTTTCGACCTTCGAGTATTTCTGGCTGGCCTTCCTCGGTCTCATGTGCGCGACATTGGTCTCGCGCTCGTCGCCGGTTAAGGCGATTGCCAGCATGCTCCTTGGACTTCTCGTCTCCTGCATTGGCATCGAGAACCCGGCCGGCACCCCGCGTTTCACGTTCGGCAGCACCAATCTTCTCGGCGGGATCGACGTCATTCCGGCTCTTGTCGGCGTCTTTGCAGTTTCGGAAGTCATGCGCGCGATGCTCACATCCGAGCCGCCGAAGCCGCCGCGACGCCGGCTCGGCAGCATCCTCGCCGGGCAATGGGCGCTCACCAAGCAATATCCCAAGCAGCAATTCCGCGGAAACATCATTGGCGTCCTCATCGGAGTCCTGCCCGGCGCGGGAGCAGACATTGCGGCGTGGGTCGCTTACTCCGTATCGAAGCGTTTCTCGAAAGAACCACAGAAGTTCGGCACGGGGCATCCCGAGGGTCTGATAGAGTCGGGCTCCGGGAACAACTCGGCTCTGGCGGCCGGTTGGGTGCCGGCGCTCTTGTTCGGCATTCCCGGAGATACGATCACGGCCATCGCTATCGGCGTTCTTTACATGAAGGGCCTAAATCCGGGCCCCACGCTCTTCACCGAGCAGGCGTCGAGCATGTATGCGCTGTACATCATCTTCATCGTTGCAAACATTCTCATGATCCCGTTGGGCATCGCGATGATCCGCGCGTCAAGTTTAGTGCTGCGTGCGCCGCGCGCCTCAGTTATGCCGGTGATCGTGCTGCTCTGCGCGGTCGGGGCCTTTGCGACGGGAAACAATCTCTTCGCCGTGCTGACGGTCGCCGCCTTTGGCGTCATCGGTTACGTGATGGAGCGCAATGGCTACCCCGTGGCCGCAATGGTGCTTGGCATCATCATGGGGACGATGGTCGAGCAGAATCTGGTGACGTCGATCATGAAATCCGACGGCAGCATCATTCCGTTCTTCGACCGCCCCGTCGCATCCGTGCTCGCGGCCATGACGATAGCTGCGCTCCTCTGGCCGGTCTTCGCCTGGAGCTGGCGATTCCTGCGCCCCAAAGCAGCGTAGCGGGTCTCTGCTGACCCATCCGGCTCGAATTGATTCGAGGCATCCACAGCGAAATTCTGCGCGTTCGTGAAGACTCGATGCACGCCTGTGTCGGCAGCCGATTAGATGTCCGCAATCTTCTCCCACCAGATTTCTCGTTGCTCGGCGGGTTTGCCGGGAACGGAGCGTGGCGGCGGTCGCATCACGAGGTAATTCCCCTCGAAGCTGATGTCGCGCACTTGATCGCCACTCAATCGGCCGGGATCAGAATTGGCGAACACCTTCGTCACGAGCCGCTGGCCGTCGAAAGTGTAGGTGCCGCAGTACGAGTTGTATTCGCGTGGCGTGTCGGCCGGCAACTCAGGTCGGCTGTCGCAAACGACCGCGATCATTCGGCCGTCGGCCGAGAACGAAACCCGCCCCATACCCATGGGTCCGTACGGCACCGGCCGGGGTGTACCGTCAGCGGCCGTACATATCCCGCGGACCAGCGCCCAGGTCCCTACCAGCGATGGGGTGGCCATTCCTCGAACTCCGTTGGTCGAAGGCGGTCGGACAGTCGCTCTATAGCCCAGGCGCTGTCCGGCAGCAGAGCAGCTTTCTCCTCGGCGGCTACGGCATTGAAGTGATGGCGGTCAATAGAGGACTCGAAACTTTGGCCCGCTGACGACGAGACTGGCAGTCGGCAGCTTGTCCTGCAAGCGGCCGAGCCTCACTAGTCCCGCTGGTTCTCACGCTGCGTCTCCCAGAAATCAACGGAATCCTCGCGCAGCGAATTCCGGCAACTTCCTCGGCACCTGATCCAGGTGCCGCCTGGCATTCGGAATTCATAGCCATTCCGCCCCCTGCGCACCGGCGCCTTCGTGCAGCCGTTACCGTATTGGCTGCAGGTCTGTACGTAGCCGACAGCACCCCGACGCGACTGAGCGTCGGCATCCCGTGAGGTTCCGACTGAAATGGCGAAGCCGCCCACCACAGCGGCAGCAGCCAGAGCGGTCATCTTGATAGTCATGGTCGGCTTCCTAGAGAGAAAACAGAGCGTCGCGGAACTCCCACAGGACATCGGCGATCGAGCCCTACGAGCTGTGTGAGTGCAGAACGGACTTAGCCGATGAGGGTTCCCGGCGCCTTCGGCCGGCGGGAGGGAGGAGAGGACTAGGCCCGCCTTCGAGTTTTTGCGCGGGATTTAACTGGCGCAGCCATCGGCGGCTCCACACGCGGCGGCTGGTTCAGCTTGGGGCGTCGCCTGACGAGTGCGGCCTTGGCTCTCGGAGCCTGGAGTTCGTGCATCGACGCGGCGACATGGCCTGCCAGCCGAATGGCGAGCGCGGCCGTGAGCAGTGTCGGATTCCCCTGACCCGATGTCGGAAAGACGCTGCCGGAGGCGATGAACAGATTGGCGAGGCCATGTACTCGGCAATCGGGATCGACGATGCTCTGCCTCGGATCGGTGCCCATGCGCGTCAGGCCCAGTTGATGATAGCCGTCCGTTGCCTGCTCGAGCACGCGAGCGGCGCGGCCCTCTGGCGGATCCAGGTACACGAGCCGCGCCTTGCCGGTCTTCCTCAGAGCCCGATCGAGCACCTCGTGCGCACGCACGGTCGATGCGATGTCCGTGTCGGAGAAGCGCAGATCGATGCGCATGCGCGGCAAGCCGAAGCTGTCCGTTCCCTCGCCGAGGGTCACGCGGCTCTCCCTGTTGGGCGCCGCTTCGGCATGATAGGTGAGCAGATACTCGAGGCTGTCATCCTGCTGCAGCAGCTCGCCGATCGCCTGCTGCGCCCGCACCTTTCCGCTCACAGCGCGCATTGCATCCAACGCGGTTTGCAACGGCGCGCGCCCAACATTCTGGACATGGGGCATGTAGTGCCGCGGCTTCGGGCCAAGTGCGGCGCGGCGGAGTGGTCTCGACAGGAACAGCGAGCCGATCCCGGGAACTGCCAATGCCAGATAAGCAGCCGAGAGAAGGCCATTGGCGTGCGTTGGATCATAGAGAGCGCGAGCACCGGCCCAGAGCACGATATTATGAAGGCGCTCGGAGAGCTGCACTTGCCTCGAGATCAAGAAGCGCCGCTGGGCCGACTTGGCACCTTCGACCGCAAATGGTTTAAAGTAAATGGCGTCCGCTCGGTTGTTGAATCTGATGGACGAGATCCAGCCGGTCAAATGGCCCATGTAGTTGCGGCCGAGGATACCATCGGCGCCGCCAAAATGGTCCGGCCAGTGCCTTTGCGTCGCAAGCAGAAGCTGTGTGGTTCGGAGACCGCCGCCGGCGAGAGCGACGCGCGGCGGGTGCAAGGTTATGGCGCGGCCGCGGCTGTTGACGGCAATGGCCTCGACCTTCCGGCCATCGGTGCCGAGATCCAGCCCGACGACCGCGGTGTTGAGACACACGGTGATGGCCTTCGATCGCGCGACATACTCCCAGTGGCTTTCTCCAAGCCTAGGCTGCGCGGACGTGTAGGCTCGATTGTCAAGCGTGACACCTTCGAGAGTGTGCCAGCTTTCGTCGACAGGCGATGCATCGTCGATACGGCAATTCAGGAGGCTTGCTGCACGCTGGTAGTACGGTGCGAGTTCACTATGTCGGATCGGCCATCCGGAGTCTGTTATATGCGGACGCACTGCGAAATCGATGTCATCGAAACGTGTGCAAAGCCCGGACCAGCCCCACGACGTTCCACCAAAGGCGCTTCGTGTTGTTATGTGTAGCGGCGCGTGATGGTTGGGCGAAAGAATCTCGACTTCTGATCTAGGAATACTGCCAGGATTCTTGCCACCAGCTTCCAGTGCCAGCACCTTGAGGCCGAGACGCTCGCATTCGAGCGCCAGCGCGAGTCCGGCTGGCCCCGTTCCGACGATACAGATATCGCAGGGAACACTCTCGGCGGGGAAATCCGCGAGGATGGTCATGGCAAACGCAATGGGGGCATGAAAAGGCTCCAGAGTTCACTGGTGGGCCCCCCCAACGCGAATGCACTGACATGGGTCTGCGTTAACCGCGATCCGTAGTGTAAGCCACTTCAGCATACGTACTGTTTCGTACGCCCGACAGGACTACGTTGAGATCTAGTAAACGCGCGGAAGCGGCGGTGCTGCAAGCCATGCGCTGCAAGCGGCTTTCGGCCCCGTTCCCCGAGGCGCTTCGACGCCTCTTCTGCCCTATCAAACCGCGCTTCAAGGTGAGCGCCGATTTGGAACTAGTCCGGGCGTCTCACGTTGACGCAGAAGCTGACCCAAAAGAGGCCGCGCACCACGGCCTCGAGTGCACCGCTTCACGGTTCGGCTTTTCGGGATGAGATGATGAGCGCACCGAAGACGTCGTCGACGGTTGGTGCCCGATCCGATGGGCCAAATGTCGGAACGAGGGTCGCAGCCAAACAGTTCGCGGCCGCTCTTGCGGCAGATGCAATGCGCATCGCGCATCGTCCTCGAGGCTGGCTTCGCCGGTTACTTCCCGTCGTTCGAATAACATTGCTAACTACGATGGTCGTGGTGTTGGCCTGCGCCGGCGCCATGCTTTGGGTTCTAAATGGAATTCCTCTGAAAGTTCGCGAGACATCCGACGCCCCTTCGATCCTCGTCGAAGCGGCCGACGCCACCCCGCTGGGCCGCGTCGGCTCACTCGGGGATGCCGTGCCGCGCGCCGCTATACCTGACATCCTCGTGAAAGCCGTACTCAGCATCGAGGATCGCCGGTTCTTCAACCATTTCGGTGTCGACCTGCGTGGGATAGCGCGCGCCACCTATTCGAACTGGTCGGCCGGCGGTATCGTGGAGGGCGGCAGTACTCTCACGCAGCAGCTTGCAAAGCTGCAGCTCGTCGGCAACGACCGCAATCTCGGAAGGAAGTTTCGGGAAGCACTGCTGGCACTGTGGCTGGAAACCACGCTTAGCAAAGATCAAATCCTCACGCGCTACATGAATGCAGTCTACCTCGGTGCCGGCGTCTATGGAATGTCCGCGGCTGCGCGACACTATTTCGATAAAGATCTGCGCGACATCAACCTTGCCGAAGCAGCCATGCTCGCTGGCCTCATTCAAGCGCCAACGCGCTTCAACCCGATCACCAACCCAGAAGCCGCGCGAGTTCGAGCGGGACTCGTGCTCGACGCCATGGTCGACGAGAAGTTCATCGACCGCACGAGCGCGTCCGCGGCAAAAGCCCAGCCGGCGACGGTTCGTCCGTCAAGCCGAACGGAGCCTGCGGCAAGTTGGTTTTCCGATTGGATCGCGCGACACGAATTCCCGAAAGTTGCGGGAACGATGACACGACCTATGCGAGTCCGCACTTCGCTCGACAGAAAACTACAGGGCATTGCAGAACGTATCGTCACGCACAATCTCGATAGCGATGGCAAGCGCCTCGGTGCTTCTCAGGCAGCCTTGGTCGCGTTGCGTCCTGACGGCTCTTTAGTCGCGATGGTGGGTGGCAGAGACTACAGCACGAGCCAGTTCAATCGGGCCGTCGACGCCCGTCGGCAGCCAGGCTCGACGTTCAAGGTGTTCGTGTTCTATGCCGCCTTGCGTCAGGGCTACCGCGCAGAGGATGTCATTGATGCCTCGCCGATCTCGATCAAGTCATGGCGCCCCGAGAACTACGGTGGCCAGGTATTCAGCAAGCTGACCCTCGCCGACGCTTTTGCGCACTCCGCAAACACCGCGGCAATCCGCCTGGCGCTCGACGTAGGACTTTCCAACGTTGTGAGCGCCGCGCGCGAACTTGGCCTCACCTCGCCCTTATCCGAGGTGCCAAGCATGGCACTCGGAGCCAACGAGGTCTCGCTGCTTGATCTCACCACGGCATTCGCATCCATCCGCGCCGGGCGCCCGCGTCATGAGGCATGGGGTATCACTGCCTTCGGTCCCGAGGGGAGTGGCTTGCGGCATGTTGGGGCTCCGTCTGGGCCGGCGAGGGAACTCGCACATGGTCAAGAACTGACGAAGCTCCTCCAACGCGTTGTCACGTCCGGCACCGGGCGCGGTGCATCCCTTGCGGATGGCTCTGCCGCTGGTAAGACCGGTACAAGCCAAGACTATCGCGATGCGTGGTTTGTGGGCTTCAGCAAAGAGCTCGTCGTGGGCGTTTGGGTGGGCAACGATGACGGAACGCCGATGAAGCATGTGACGGGCGGATCTCTGCCTGCGACGATCTGGAGAGAGTTCGTGAGTGCGGCCACTCCCGAACTCGGCGCGCCGAGCGGACCAATGCCGGTATCAACCGAGGCATCGTCAGAGCCGGAATTCGCGGATGGGTCGTCATCCCACCAATGCGACGCTAGGGCCTGCGCCGCAGCCTTCTCTTCGTTCCGGGCTTCCGACTGCACGTATCAACCATACGCGGGACCGAGGCGTATGTGCGAGCTGCGCACGAGCATCATGATGGCTCCGCCTCCAATCACGCGCGCGTCCGCTGCCTCGACGTCATCCTGCAACGTCGACGTCTGCGCGAGCCGGTTTCGCTCGTTCGACGCTGCAACCTGCACCTACCAACCGCACGGCGGCGGGCCACGTTTGACGTGCGATATTGGTGGCCGTGATTGAGGCGTGATTGTATGCGACAAGCGCGGGTGACGATGTCCCATTCTCGTCGACCTCAACCGCTAGGCCCTCGATACGCAGCGCCGTGCGCTAACCTGCAAGAAAACCAGCACTCGGCGCAGGTTGATGAAGCGGGGCACTTGGCAGCAATAGCGGCGAAATGACGAGCCGTAGATTCTTTCGAGCCACGGCTCCTCGCAGAACACCATCAGCGCGTAGACCGCCATCATGGATGAGCACAGAAGGTACGTTCCGCCGCCGTCCGTCGCGACTGCGAGGCATCCGTAGACCACAACGAGCATCGCGTTCTGCGGGTTGCGGCTCCAGCGATAGATGCCTCTGGTGACGAGCCCATCGCGCGCTCCGTAACTGTTGTCGCGTCCTAGCACGTAAAACGCGTAGATGAACACCATGGTGGAAGCGACGAGCGCTAATAGCGCTAGGGCGCGTAGCCAAATGGGCAGACCAAGATAGCCGCCCGTATCGACCACGGCCATTACAAAGCACAGAAAATTAAGGCCGCGAAAGAGCGGCCAGAACACATGGCTCTGCCACGTGCCGGGTCCCGGCGTCGGCCAGATACGGAAAGTGCCGCTGAGCAACGTTGCAAGGAGTAGCAAGAGCAGCAGTCCCGCCACCGCTAAGCCGATCACGAGTATGGGCGTTGCCATGTCCCATGCTTTCAATCGCATTGCACCGAGGCTGCTCGGCCAGCTGGCAAAATCGAGCAGGCGCTGCTTACGCTATCCCGACCGCGACGCGCGGGCAATGAGGCCGTCGGAAGCTGGCGATCGAGATCAACATGGAATTGGCGAAGCGCGCCGGGGTGGGCGCTTCGCCATCGTTACAATAAGTCTGAATTACCAGAAGCGCTCAGATCCAAGTATTCTCGGGTACTCTCGCGTATTCTGATGCTCGCGACCAACGCCGGCTGCCCAAGCCGCAGCGACGAGACCGGCAAGCGATGCGGCTGCCGCGAGGAAGCCGGCGATTACGGCTTGCTTGCGTGCCTTGTCCGCTGCCTCACGCATGCGCTGCTCTGCGGCATCCTTCATGCCTTTTGCGCGTGCATAGCTCTCGTCTACGCGCCGCTGCGCATCCGCTTCCGGCAGGCCGGTCTGACGCGAGACAACTTGCGCAAGGTAGGTGCGGTCGCCTGCATTGAGCGATCCCTCGGCAAGCCCAACAGCGAATATGCGACCGGCCTCGGCCACCAGCGCCGGATCCGGTCGGTTCTGAGCCGCGGCCGGCGGCGCTGCACCTCCAGGGGCCGCTTGCGCACGGAATAGCGCATCTGCGACGTACGAGACATTTTCTGCAGAGAGGTTTGATGTCGCCTGAGCGACACCAGAAACGGCACTACCAGCAACATCCGCAGTGGATCTCGCCGCCGTGCCAGCCGCGAGCGCCAGAAAGACGAGGCCCACTGCCGTCCCGAGCGCCCAGACCATGAAGCCGTTCGCGCCGGCGCGAAACTGCGATTCTTGGGGATCGAGATCAGGAACGTCCGACAGCCGACCTGCGAGATAGCCCCCGGCAGTGAAACTCCAGACGTGAACCATCACCATCCATACGGCGGCCGCGATCGCCAACGTTGTTATTGAAACGCCCGAGTCGCGATGCGCGGAGGTCAAAGACAACCCGATAGCGGCACCGAAGGCAGTAAGCAATCCGGAGATCGCAGCAGCGGCGACGGCGCCGGCGACGACAGCGCTCCAGTCAACGCCACTCGTCTTGATGGGTGCAACGACTGTGGTCATGACACTCACCTCAAGCCAAGGACGGAAAGGATTGCCATCACGACTACGATCAAGCCAACGAGGTAAATGATGCCATCCATTGAACGATCCTCCACTCCATGTCGAACATCCGTCGACGTGTGACGATGTTCGCGGAACAATCGGAGCGGTCGTTTTGTTCCGCTGGGGAGAACGGAACGCGGCAAGCAGTTAAGGAAAAACAGGTCATTGGGTTCGCGCAATCATGTCCGCGGGCGGCGCTACGTTCCGCTCCGCATCCGATGCTCACCGGCGATGTCTAGTCCTTGTCCTCAGGACCGGAGGCACCTGTTCCATCGCCACCACTGCCGCCGTACCCCTTGCTGAGGCCCTCGCCCCCTGGCCTTTTCTGCCGGGCAACCAGCTCTTTTCATTTCGCGCGGGCTTTGGGGCAGGCTCCGATGGCGCATCCTTTTTCGGACGACCACCTTGTGGGTAAGGATGGTGTGGCTTGGCGTCGGTGCGGCGTGTCATGATCTCTCCGTACGGCCGACTAGCTCGCAAGCTAGGTGCTGCTTCGGCCGAGCTCTATGAGCGCAAGACCGCTCTCGGGATCGTGCGACTTCTGCAAATGAGCAGGCGTTTCGTTAATTATGATTTCGAGAGTAGGGCGCACATAACCCTTGCTCAGATGCCCCGCACGCGCCGCGCCGGAGCGACCCGACAGGACAGCGTGAACGTGGACAGCAGGCTTGCCGTCTGGATCTCGCGCGATGTCGCCAAGGAGGGAGGCGACTTCGACCTGCTCATCGACCTTTATGGGAATATATCTCTTGCTCTCCCAATCGAAGAACGCGAGCTCAGCCGAGCTGAAAGCTCCGATCGCCGTGATTTGCGCACCTCCGATGTTCTGAGAAGCCGCAAACGCCTTCAAACATGCCATGGCCTCGTCGCCTGCTTTCAGGACGACCGCAAATGTGCGCTTTCCGTCTGCCTCGTGCAGCAGCTTAGTGCGCATCGCCACGCTCATGCTTGGCGCAATGCTCGCAGCAATATAGTTTACCTCCGGCTTCCACCCCGTGCCCGATGATGCGGCACTCACAATGCTCACAGCGTGGTGCCATGGCATGGACAGCGCATTCGAAGCTGTCGAAGGTCATTTCGCGTTGGCCCTGGACGATTTTGAACGACTTTTCGTAGTCATTACCGCATACTTCACACCTAGCCATTGTTCGCTCCTCCTTCGCTGTGGAATTCAAACCAGCCGGAACGGGTTCCAACGCTATATTCACCACGGAATGGCACGCCGATGGTGCGCCCGGACTTCAGCCGACCGTGCACCCTGCACGTAAAGCCATCGACTTCTTCGTCCATGCGCAGGATTTGCGCATTGAACGCGTCTCCTTTGACGCAAAAGTACACATACTGCGCGCCGGTGTTTGCGAGGGACGACTGACGAGCCGGCTTGTTTGGACCATCGATGATCGCGGATCTGCCTGTGTCCATGATCAGGCACCTCCTTTTCACAGGCGAACGCGCCGCCCCCTCAATGGTTCAGTACCAATTCAGGAGAAATGGCACGTGCAAACTTCGCCGCCGAGAGCGGGGCGATGCCTACCGCACCCCGCCCAAAGCCCACCTAAAGGCGAACCTTCGCATTCTGAGCTTCGGTCTTTTCCGGCGAGCGACCCGAAATACGCGCCTTGACGCTCTCAATCATGAAGTTGACGCCTTCCAGGCCGCTGGTATCCCAGTATTCTCCTCGCTCGGCGGAGAGTTTCAGCAGACAGAGGGTGGGATCATCCTTTCCCTTCGGAAACCACAATCGCCAATCCTCGGACCACAGTCTCTCGACGAGGGCACGGTCGCGCACGACGGCGACCGTGCCGAATATGGTGGCGAACTGCGATCCACCCTGAAACGTAACCATTGCTCTCGGGTCGGCTTCGATCTCGGCGATCTTCGGCGACGTGAGGCTCGTCGAGAAATAGGCGTCCGAGTCTGGCTCAAGCTCGGCGACCGCCATCGGTCGGGCGCTGAGATTGCCGTCGCGGCCGTAAGTGACCAGCATCGCGGCCCGAAAGCCTTTTACTACGTCGTAGAGCTGCTTTTTGGTGTCCATAGTGGGGGTCCTTCGTCGGCCTGAGAATGCGCGTGTTGGAGGCCAAACGTCGGCTTTGGTGTGCTGTTCCACTGCGGCCGCTTCAACTTACGGGACGACGCCAAGCAGCGGATTTATACGGGCGTCGATGCCTGCTTCAAAACTGGTCCCGACCATGGCCAGCCCCGAACTCCTTCGGGGCTGGGACCCGGCTCAAATTGAAAAACAACGTCGAGCGTGCCCAGTAAGCCAATTATCGGCCAATACTGAGATACGGCGGAAAACACAAAGACCTAGCGTACTGATCAAAATGGTGGGCGATGAAGGACTCGAACCTTCGACCCGCTGATTAAGAGAACGGAAGCGAAAGCAGAAATCCACGTGTATCAATAGCTTGTGCGGGCGTCCGTTGCGGGATCTGCACCTTGGTTCAGCACAGTGCGGGACAGCGTCCCGCAAATCTCACGCAATCTGTTGGAGGATGCGATCTTGATCGGAGGCCATCGCGTGGCAGCGCCCGCGCAATGCATACGTTGTAGCGCGCTATTGCCGCCTATCAGCGGCAGATGCAATCCCCGCCACATGCTTCATTCCGTCCCATTGATCAATGTCATTTGGACGACGACGGGTCTGCTGAGCGTGGGTCCAAGCGTTGCGCAGCTTGTGATTAACAGCTTGGGACCGATAGATCCCCAGATTCGTAGGCAAGGCTAAACTCAACGATTGAAATGCTCGTTCTGACTTCGTGATGTGCAAATCGGCAATGCCGATTCAAGGGGCAAGCTGACGAGTCAGAATGCGAGCAGTCCAACGCATTTTCATGCATGACTAGTTGGCAGCCGGTTCTGCGCCCGTCGGCTTCATCCGGAGACCAAAACTGCTAGCACATCTTGGCGCGGATTGCCCCAACGTTGGCTTAGCGTCAAAAAAACCTCGAAGAGGCCCAGGAGAATGGCATGAAAATAACCAACATAGAAACGATCGCCCTAACCGTGCCGCTATTGCGACCTGCGGTTATTGCGAGTGGATCTGCCACCACCGGCTTCCATGTCCTCATCCGTGTCCATACCGATGCTGGCTTGGTAGGCCTTGGTGAAGCCTCTCCAATCGCGTCTACAGACGCCGATACGCCAGGGTCAATCGTTGAGGTAGTGTCTAAACGTATCGGTCCGCGTCTTGTCGGCTGCGATCCATGCCGTTTGCAGGACTGTCTCGCATTGATTCATACAGCCATTCCCGGGAACCAATGCGCCAAGTCGGGTGTTGACATTGCCCTACATGATCTGGTCGGCAAAGCATTGAGTGTCCCCGTGTACCAGCTTCTCGGCGGGCGCTCACGCCAGACAATAAGCGTTATTGAGGCTGATATTTGGATCGATACGCCGGAAGCCATGGCAGCCATGGCCAAGGAGGCAGCAAGTCGCGGCGTGTCGGCCTTCGAGATCAAGATCGGCAAGGAACCTGAAGTCGATTTCAAGCGTGTCGAGGCGATCCGGAAAGCGGTCGGTCCCGATGCGCGCCTCCGCATCGACTGCAATGAAGGGTATGCCGCGGGAACCGGGCTCAGGATACTACGCGCGATGGAGGCGCTGGATCTCGTTTACATCGAGCAGCCGGTACCGCGGTGGGACATCGAGGGTATGCGGCGGCTAGCTGAAGCCTTGGATACACCAATCTGCGCTGACCAGAGTGCCTACACGCCACAGGACGTTATGCGGCTGCTGTCATGCGGTGCGGCTGACCTAATCTGCATCAAGATACCGAAATCCGGTCTCGGTCATGCATCGACTATCAACGCTATCAGCGAAGCCGCAGGTGTCAGATGCACCCTGGGAAGCATGCTTCCGCTCGGTATCGGCGCTGCGGCCATCCACCATTTCGCGATCGCCACGCGGAACGTCGACGTGGAGATGGGAGGAGTGTACGGGAGCCCGCTCGACTATTTCGTCGATGATATTGTGCAGTCATCGACTGTTGACGAGGACGGCGTCATCCGTCTGAGTGATGCTCCCGGACTTGGCATCACGATCGACGAGGACAAAATTACCCGCTATCGGCGCACATGGTCCCTGGCTGTCACGCCACCCTGAAGCGGCTATGCGACCTTCAGGGCGGTCGAAAGATCCTTAAGGCGACGCGCGATCTCGACGTGTTGCGGCAGAACGGCACGCCCCGCGACGGTGCGCGACGCTGGCCGCGTCGGGTCCATCGCAGCATTAGCCCCCAGAATCTGATCCGCCCAGATCAGTTCCTCCTCCGACGGTGAGAATACATCGTTCGCGATGTCGATGAACGACGGGTGATAGAAGTCTACGCCATCGAACCCCAGCCAGCGGGAGGCCTCGGCATCAGCGCGGAAGGCATCGACGTCCGAGAGCAGCTTCGGACGCAGCGCATCGATCGCAGAAAGTCCGTACGCGCGCGCAACCGCAAGCACATGCTGGCGCATGTAGAGCAAGTCCTGATCATGCAGCGGCAGGCGCGAGGCTGAACCGACTGGAATGATGGAGAGACTGTGCGTCTCGCTCGCATAGTCGAGACCGCCCGCAATCAGACCATTCGTGCGCGGGCTTGCTTTCACCATCTCATGTAAATTTAGGACGGCGGCAGGGGTTTCGATCAACAGCACAACGCCTAGCGAAGCCGGTGCGTCAAAACCGGTCAACGCGCGCTCAGTTACGATCAGGTCCTGCGCATCTCGTACCATCGGAACAACGATCGTATCGATGGGCAGCCGCGTCACGTATGCAAGATCCTCGAAGAACCACTTGCTGTGCGGCCCGTTGATGCGCACGGCCTTCTCGCGCGCCGCAAAGTTCGACGAGATGAGCACCCTTTCCAGAACCGTACGTGCGCGCGCCTTGGCTTCATCGGTGCCCGGCACGCCATCCTCTAAGTCCAGCATGAGGACATCGACAGGAAAGCCGCGCGCCTTGTCCACCATGTTTTCGACGTTTCCAGGTGTTGGCACCAGCGACCGGCGCACACGCAGACTTGAATTCTTCATTTTGAGATCCTCTTGAGACGGGGTGTCGGTCGCTGCGGTACCGATCAGATGATGTTCAGCTCGCGCAGGCGACGAATCTCTTCTTCAGGCAGCTCAAGCAGACCGCCGAAAACTTCGTCGTTATGCTGACCTAGATCCGGCCCGAGCGAGCGGATCGTCCCCGGCGTCTCCGACAGACGTGGCAAGACGTTGGGCACCACCACCTTGCCTTCACGCGGATCGTGCATCTCGACCAGATTTCTACGCGCTTTGATGTGCTCATCGTCGAAGATGTCAGCGATACTGTTGATCGGCCCGATAGGAACATCGCCTTCGATGCACCGCGCCATCAAATCGGCAAGCGTCATGGTTCGGATCCACTCGGCGACGATGCGATTGACCTCGTTTCGCCCCGCCTCCCGCTGTGCCACCTTGGCAAAGCGATCTTCTTTCACGAGCTCGGGCTGTCCCATCACGTTGGCCAGGCGGTCGAACATCTTGTCGCTCGAGCACGCCAGAGCGACCCAGCGCCCGTCTTTGGTCTCGTAGTGACTATGCGGAACAGCATTGACAGTATCGGCGCCCATGCGCTCGCGAACTTCGCCTGTCTTTGCATAGACCGACGCTGTCTCGTCCAGCATCCGGAAGATGCCCTCATAGAGACCGACGTCGACCGCTTGACCGATGCCGTAGCGGTTCCTCGCCATCAGCGCCATAAGCGCACCAATCGCAGCATAGGTGCCAGTAATATAGTCGGCTAGCGATGTCGATCCGGGGACCACAGGCGGGCGACCGGGCTCTCCTGCAAGATAGGTCAGCCCGCCGTAACCATGTGCCACGCGCGCGTAGCCAGGGCGATCTCGATAGGGTCCGTCTTGGCCATAGGCTGACACGCGCACAAATATCAGATCAGGCTTAAGCGTCTTGAGTACATCAGGGCCCAATCCCCACTTTTCAAAAGTGCCCGGCCGGAAATTCTCGATCACGACATCGCACTTTTCAATCAGGCGCTTCACAAGCGCATTACCCTCTGGCGCGCGGAGATCGAGCGTGATCGATTTTTTGTTGCGCGCTTCATTGAGCCAGTTGAGCGTCGATCCGGTCGCCGTCATCGTCCCAAAGCGCCGCCATGGGTCTCCAACGCCCGGGATCTCCAGCTTGATCACCTCGGCGCCGAATTCGCCCAGAATGCCGGCACAATACGGGGCAGCAACCATCGTTGCCATGTCGAGGACACGATAACCCTGCAGCGGCAACGGCCGCTCTCCTTCCTGCGATGGCTTAGCCAATTCTCTACTCCTGAATGTTTGAGAGCACGTGGCGCTTAAGCTGCGGAGCGGCTGTCTGCGAATTCGTGTCGTGCTCTCAGGCGCGTCCTCCAACGCGCAGCATCACAGACTCCATGTGGGTCTGAAGCCGACAAAGCAGAGTCGGATCCCCAACTAGTATTCCACTCAATGGAATGCTTTTTCATTTGATAATATCGCGAGTGATAGCGTATCTGTCAATTGCTCCGCAGCATCAGCGATGCGCAAGTATCTATTCCGGTAGTTGGAATACGATTCTGAAATCTGAGACCTAACTGCTCTCGGCCGTAGTGCATCGAGATTGAAAGACGATGACCGACAGTCCCGTATCCAAGGCCATGGCCGTCTTGAGAACGCTGGCCGAGAAGGAGAATATTGGGGTTTCCGCGATTGCCGTGGCGACGGCGCTCAACGCCAGCACCGTGCATCGTCTCCTGCGGCAGATGACGGACGACAACATGGTCGCGTACGATCCGCACCTGCGCACTTACAGCATCGGCACGGCGGCACTCAGATTTGCAACCCAGGTGCTCGCTTCGGGTTCTCCCATCGGGCGCGTGAGACCGATCATCGTCGCGCTCGCCAACGAGCTCGCCGAGACGTGCGCCTTTACGATCTACGAGCCGCAAACATTCTCGAAAATCGTGACGATCGTCGAGCATGGACCGCAGCCACTCGGATACGCCTTCGAGATCGGCAGCAAGGACGGGATTCACGCTGGTGCGAGCGGAACGCCGATCGCCGCGTTCCTGCCTGACGAAGAGATCGAGAGGATGCTTCAGCGGCCTCTAGAACAATTGACCGAGTTCACAATCACCGATCCGGACACGCTTCGACGCAAGTTTCGTCAGATCCGCAAGAACGGATACGCGATGTCGCGAGGCGAGCGCGTTCCGGGTGCAGGCGTTGGTGTGGGGGCTCCGGTATTCAACCGCTACGGACGCGTCATTGGATCTGTAGTCGTCACTATTCCTGCATTCCGATGGAAGAAAGATCGGTTGCCACACGTCGAAAAGCTGGTTCGCCAAGCCGCTGAGAGGGCGTCTCTCGTCGGAGACCCATCACCATCGCGAGGAACACCGTCATGACGACCGATAATGTTGGAACCGTCGCGCGCGCACTATCGGTGTTGAAGGTCATCGCCGAAGCCGACGCCGCCATCGGCGTCAAAGATGTGGCGTCATCACTCAACCTTCCGATGAGCACGTCGCACCGCCTGCTCGATCTGCTTCAGCGCGAGGGCTTCGTCGCCAAGGATTACGAGCGGCGCCGCTACCGCGTCGGTCCGGAGTTCTTCCGGCTAGCCAATATTGTCGGTCAGGACAGCACGCTGGCGACGGTAGTACAGCCCGCGCTCAAGCGGCTCACGGAAGAGGCTGGCGAGACATCACTATTCGCGATGCATCTATCCGGCAAGCAGACCATGTGTTTCGCCGCAAAATGCGACAGTCCTCACACATTGCGGTTCCGTGTCGCACTCTACGAGGACCTGCCCCTGGTCTGGGGGGCTGCCGGGTTGGCTATTCTCGCGTTTCTTCCGAGCGACGTGCAAGCCGCCGCTGTAAAACACGCAGTGCCGTCGCCGTTGACGGGCAGACGCCTCATCCGCTCCGAGTTCATTTCGGAGCTGGAGAAGGTGAAGTCCTCGGGTGTGGCGGTCACGCGCAACGATGCGCTGCCAGACGCCGCTGAGATCGCGGCACCCGTCTTCTCCGGATCGAACCATATCGTCGGCTCGATCATGCTTGCCATTCCCGCACCGCGCTTTTCACAGAGCAAAATCAGGCTCTATGCGGATATGGTCCGGAACGCCGCGTGGAGCACGTTCATGCACTGACGGGTAGCAACCGTTACGAACTACGCAAAAGTACATACCGAGCGCACGGGCCTATCTGCTCCTTCGTCTTGCGGCTGGTTTTGCCTCGTTCGGCAGAGCTGGTCTCAGGAAATTGCCCTTCCGCATGGAGGGATGGGCACGCTGGTATTGGAGCGGGAACGCCACCTCGGCACCAAGCTCTGCTGCAGCGTGCCACGGCCAGCGCGGATTATAGAGCATGCCACGGCCGAGGGCGACGAGATCGGCCTGCCCTTCGCTGATAATGGCTTCGGCATGCCGAGGCTCGGTGATCAGCCCCACCGCCATAGTTGCGATATCAACTTCGCGTCTGATTTGCTCGGCGAATGGCACTTGATAGCCTGGAGCGATCGGTATGTGCTGCTCGGGGACACTGCCACCGCTCGACGCCGTGACATAGTCGCATCCGCGCGCTTTCAGCTCCGTCGCCAGCGCTATGCTATCCTCAATGTCCCAGCCGCCAGGCGTCCAATCAGTAGCCGAGATACGCACGCCGATCGGCTTGTGCTGCGGGAACACAGAGCGCACGGCTTCAAATACCTCCAACACAAAGCGCATGCGGTTCTCGAGAGATCCACCATACTTGTCGCTCCGTTGATTGCTCAGAGGAGACAAGAAATTGTGCAACAGATAGCCATGGGCCGCGTGGATCTCCACCAAATCGAGACCGAGCGCATCGGCCCGACTGGCCGCTCTGGCGAACTCGGTGATGAGTTCGCTGATTTCGTCTGGCGTAAAGGGTACAGGGGTGCTTCGGCCCGGATAGGCGATGGCATCAGATCCCCTGATTTCCCACCCGCCTGCGTCGATCGGAATCTCGCGCTGATGCTCCCACGCAACCGTCACTGAGCCCTTCCGCCCCGCATGCTGTAATTGGATGCCGAGCCGAGCACTGCCGTGCTTGCGGCAAAACTCTATGATTGGCGCAAGCCGCTCCGCGTGAGCATCCGACCAAATGCCCAGATCACCTGGACTTAGCCGTGCATCACGTGTGACACTCGTCGCTTCCAAGATGAGAAGGCCGGCGCCGGACAGCGACATGTGCCCGAGGTGGATTTTGTGCCACTCGGTGGCGAGCCCTTCTTCGGCCGAGTACTGCGCCATCGGCGAGATGACGATCCGATTTGACAACTCGAGCCCACGGAGCCGGAATGGGGAAAATAGAGATGAGGACATGATAAATCTGCTCTGACTAGAGACTACGTTCGGAGGATGCCATTGATCTCGGTGCAGCAGAGCTCGGCGCGCCGAGAACGGCCGAATTGTCGCGACCGAGAGCCGGCATTGGATGCTCTACGCGTGCAGGTGTCCGAGAAAGCCGCATCGGGCAATCGAGGAGCGGCCACGCGAACTCATCGCCGCCTGCCTTAAACCAAAGTCTGCGTTCCACGGTCTGGGGAAGACTCAGCATTTCGGGGACTGAGAGCACCGCCGATGCAGTGACGCCGCGCTCGCGTAGGTATGGCACCGCCTCGGAACGCGTCATGCCGTCCGTCGACACATCGGGCGGCAGGTCACCCTCGGCAATAACGTGTCCGTCCGCGCATCGCACCACGCAAAGCTGGCGTCCGGTGGCTCCACGTCTGTTCCACGCAGTCTGTGTCATCCACGCTGCAACGTCCTGCATGGATAGATCGATCGACTGGCCGAAGCCGCTCCGATCGCGATGAACGATCGCTGCGATAACGGCAACGCACGCGACAATGGCGCCCATGAGGTCGGCGATCGAGATGCCCGTTTTCATCGGCACACCATCGGAACGCACAACATCCATAATTCCGGACATTGCCTGAATGACGGTGTCGAATGCTGGCCGTCCCGGATACAGCGAACGCACGCCGAAGCCTGATACGCCAGCATAGATGAGGCGCGGATTGCGCTCTATCAGCTTCTCGTAAGAGAAGCCGCGCTTGGCCAGCGCGCCAGGTTTAAGGTTCTCGATCAGGACGTCGGCGCTCTCGATGAGTTTCCAGAGCGCATCCGCTCCTTCATCGGTGCGTAAATCAAGAGTTACGCTTTTCTTGTCAGAGTTCATGTAGGTGAAGAAATAGCCCTGACGCCCCTGAACTGGAGGCCATTCGCGCGTCGCCTCACCTTCGGGCGGCTCAATCTTGATGACTTCCGCTCCCAGCGCACCGAGATGCTTGGTGCAGAGCGGCACCGTTGTGTAGTGGCCGATTTCGACAACTCTGACGCCGGACAGCGGACGCTGCGGTGTTGCATCAACACTCTCAACGGGCGTCACCGCCGCGAGTGCGATACGATCAACCTCACGCCTGTCACCGTCAGGCGCCGGAATGCTCTGTGGTGCCCGCCCCGGGGTTCTGCTCATACTGAGCGGCGAGCCGGGCACAAACAAATCCTCACCGGTTGCAAGATCGACCACGGACAAGATCATGCCGCGCTCGACGAGGTTCGGCTCTGTGGGATGCCGCTCGATTTCGACGACCGGCCCGCACGCGATCTGAGCCTTGTTGAGCACCTCAAGGCACTGCTCGACTGTCCTCCCAGCCGCCCACGCCTGAACGGACGCATCGACCTCGCCAGAGTGGCGCACGCGATCGGCGATGCGCGCTAGACGCAAATCGCTTCCAAGGTCGTCGCGCTGCATAATCTGCGTCAGCCGCAGCCACTGTTGATCGCTGCCGGCGCAGATCAGCAGCCAGCCGTCGCTCGCCTGAAAAACATTCCAAGGCGAAATCATAGCGTGCCGATTACCAATGCGGTTGACCGTGCTGCTGCTCCCTGCCAGTAGCCCCGGCAGGAACGTCGCCATGGAAGCGAATGCGCAATCGTAAAGCGCAACTTCAACTGTCTGGCCTAGACCGGAGAGTCGCGCACTCCTCAGCGCGGCCAAAACTGCAGCGGCGGCATACGCGCCAGCTTGGTACTCAACGACAGGGAATGAGACATGGACCGGCTTGCCGTCAGCATTTCCGGTCGTATCGACAATGCCAGACCGGGCCTGAATGAAACACTCGTCATCGGCACGTCCGGCATCAGGCCCGGTAGATCCGTAGGCGGTTATCTCGCAGACAACAGCACGCGGAGGCCGCGGCACCGCGATCGGATCGATATCTGGAGACACAAGCATGATATCTGCGTGTGCTAGAAGGCGCTCCAGGAGAGCTTTGTCCGCTTCAGCGTCGCGATTAAGGCAAACGCTGAGCTTGCCGGCCGCGAACTGCTCGCGACAAGCCCACTTCGTAGCCGGAGCGGATGGTTCGGTCCTCTCGAAAAAAACTACCGTCGCGCCGAGCTGCGCCAGGAGCGAGCCGCAAACTGACGCGCCGACCCGGTCACCAAACTCGAGAACCAGAGTTCCGTCGAGTACAGCGCTGCTATCCACAGCCATCAGCCCGCCTCCTCCTCGAACGCCTCTTCGCGCTTTTTTCGGATAGAGGGCAACAGTACGATAATGAGCAGGATGACCGCCACGCCGAGCATAATCGCGCTTATAGGCCGAGTGAAGAAGACCGTCGTATCACCACGCGAAAGAAGCAACGTACGCCGAAGAAACTCCTCCATCATGGGCCCCAAGACGAAGGCGAGAAGGAGAGGTGCGGGCTCTGCATCGATCTTGCGGAACACGTAGCCGAGCAACCCGAAGATGGCCATCAAGTACACGTCGAAAGTCGAGTTGCTCAGCGAGAACACGCCGATGGAACAGAACGCAACGATCATCGGAAAGAGGAAATGGTATGGGATGGAGATCATCCGCACCCATAAACCGATAAGAGGCAGGTTCAACGCCAGCAGCATCAGATTGCCGACCCACATCGAGACGATGAGGCCCCAGAAAAGTGAGGGCTGGTCGGTCATGACCGAAGGCCCCGGCTGGATACCTTGGATGATCATGGCACCAATCATGAGAGCCATGACGGGGTTCGATGGAATACCGAGCGTCAGCATCGGAATAAAGGACGTCTGAGCACCGGCATTGTTGGCCGCTTCCGGAGCGGCAACTCCCTCGATGGCTCCCTTACCGAACTCCGCAGAGTTCGGCGACACCTTCTTCTCTAGCGAATAGGCACCAAATGACGCCAGCATGGCGCCGCCACCCGGCAGGATACCGAGGATCGAGCCAAGCAGCGTACCGCGCAGAATAGGCCATCTAATGCGGCGCCAATCTTCGCGCGTGGGCATCAGTCCCGTTACGCGCTTTGTTATTAGCTCGCGCTTCGATTCGTTCTCGAGGTTGGCGATGATCTCACCGACGCCAAAGATGCCCATGGCCACGATCACAAAGTCAATGCCATCGGCGAGCTTTGGAAGGTCGAACGTGTAGCGCTCGCTTCCGGAGGTGATATCGGTTCCGACCAAACCGAGGAACAACCCGAGAAGAATCATGGCCAGCGCATGCAGTAGTGATCCGCGCGCGAGGACGATGGACCCGATGAGACCGAGCACCATCAGGGAGAAATACTCCGCTGGCCCAAATTTTAGCGCGATGCTCGCGAGAGGTGGCGCAAAGAAGATGATTACGATTGTTGCGAGCGTACCCGCAATGAATGAGCCGATCGCAGCCGTTGCGAGCGCGCGTCCGGCATTGCCTTGGCGCGCCATTTGGTAGCCATCCAACGCCGTGACGACGGATGAGGACTCGCCGGGCAAATTTACGAGGATCGCCGTCGTCGAACCGCCGTACTGGGCACCATAGTAGATGCCGGCCAGCATGATCAGGGCGGATTCCGGCGGCAAGCCGAACGTGATCGGGAGCAACATCGCAATGGTCGCGACTGGGCCGAGACCTGGAAGCACACCAACTGCCGTGCCGAAGAAGACGCCAACGAGGCAGTACAGGAGATTGTATGGAGTGAGGGCGGTCTCGAGACCGATCCACAGGTTACCGAGAAGGTCCACCCGAAGCCCTTTCTAACTTGAAACGCATTGATCAGCTGGGATTGAACCAAGGGCCGATCAGGGGCATGGGCACACCCAGCGCCTTCACGAAAAGAAGCGCTCCCGCGGCAACAAAAAGAACGAGGCCCAGGATGGCGCGCCATTCAAAACGAAACTCGCTGCTCGCGCTTGCACTCATCAATGTCGATGCGAACATCGCGACAAGGAAACCAGCCCGCTCCACTAACAAGCCGAAAACGACCACCGAGCCGATGATCAGAAGTGCCGGCTTGAGAGCGAACCTTGTCACGCTCTCACCGGGTACGATGAATGAGCGAACGAGCGTCACAGCACCAAACATCAGAAGAAGCGATGAGAGGATGATTGGAAAGTAGCCAGGACCCATCTGCCCTGCTCGACCCATTGAGTAGTTGCTTCCGATAGTCAGCCCGAATAGGGCCGCGACCAGATAGATCAGGCCACTCCAGAAGTCCTTGGGACTGCGAATGAGAGACAAGCTGTCCTCCTCTCACGTTCACACTGCTTCGTCTTGCGCCGTTGCGACGAACGACGTGAAGTCGAGACCGCACCATCTCGGATGAAGGTTCCTCACCCAAGATGGCGCAGTTCGCGTAGTTGAAGGCTCAGTTCTCCGCCTTCATTCCGGTGCGGTCGGCAACGCTGTTCCACTTCTTGACCTCTGAAGTGACGAAGGCCACAAATTCCTCAGGAGTGGAGGGAGTCGGGATCGCCCCTAGGTCCGAAAGGCGCTTGACGACCTCCGGATCCTTCAGCGCTGCGCCAAATTGCGCATTAAGAGCGTCGACGATATTCTTCGGGAGAGCTGCCGGCCCGATCAACCCCTGCCAGTCGGGAACGTCGAAACCTGGTATCAACTTCGCCGTTGGCTCGACATCTGGCAGCGTATCGATCTTTTTAGCGCTGCCCATTGCCAGCGGAACCATCGCCTTGTTCTTGATATGCCCAAGCGCAGAAGGCGTTGTCGCGAACAATCCGGAAATCTCGCCTGAAACGACTGCCGTTGTGGAAAGGCCGCCGGAACGATACGGGACATGGATGGTCTGAATGCCTGTCTCCGCCTTGAAGAGCTCACCGGCGAGATGGTTGACGGTGCCGTAACCTGCTGAGCCGAGTGAGAGCGTGCCAGGCTTGGCTTTAGCACGGTCGATAAACTCCTGCAGCGTATTGATGCCGAGAGAGGGAGGCACGACCAGTACGGTCGGGATTTCCGCCGTACGTGTAATCAGGGTGAAGTCCTTGAGAGGATCGTACGGAATCTTCTTGTGCCGATAGAGAGCCGGATTGGCGCCAAAGCCGATCGTGGTGACGAGCACCGTATAGCCATCAGGGCGTGCCTCGCGCACAGCGCTCAGACCGATGAGACCGCCACCACCGGCGCGGTTCTCTACAACAACCGGCTGCCCTATCGTCTCCGTGACCTTCGCTGCGAGGATGCGGGAGACAATGTCCGTAGCACCACCAGGACCAAACGGAATGATGAGCTTGATTGGCTTCTCGGGCTTCCAGTCGGCCGCTTGCGCGCCGCCGGTCAACGCGAGCAGCGCCGCTGCCGCGAGCGCTGAATGAAGCATCTTAAACATACAGGTTTCCTCCTTGCTGTTTTTCCAGCTCGCTTTCTAAAGCCAGCCTTGTCTTCCGAGAGATAACGCAAGCGCGTCAGCGGGACGCCAACGAGCGGTGCGAGGCGAGTGGATTTTTTGCCGAAAGGGGTCGCTCCACTTCGTGGCTTGCACCGCCAATACGCTCGATAGCTCGCAGCCCCTTCTGGTCGTTGGAACCGAACTGCCGGAGAGCCTCGAAAAGGGAGTCAGTCTGTTCGCTTGCCCCTGCGAGGCCGACAAGCTTCGCCCGCATGTCATCCCAGGTCATGGGGTTTCCCGGATGCCCCTTCGCGATGGCGATGTCACTCCGGCGCCGCTCGCCGCCTTCGAAATCGACTGTGACCGCCGCAGACGAATATCCGTGTGATGAGCTGGCGATCGCTTGAACCTTCTGGGCTGTATCGAGCACCTGAGGCTCGGGCTCGAACGGCTCTGCAAAATCCGCCGCGGACAACGGTCGGCCGTGGAGCGCCAATGCCAAACAGTACTTGACGTCGAATTTACCCTCCAGCGACGACGCCGGTGCACCCGTCTTGCCGCCGGTGATTTGATGCGCCAACGCTCCGATCTCGGCGTGTACCTTCGCCACACGCCCGACTTCGACTGCAGAAAGCGCAAAAGACCGCGCTGCGTCGATTGCGGGATGTGTCAGGTGGCAAGCTGCGTACGGCTTGAAGCTGTTATTAAGGATCTCCCATTCAGTGAAATCTGCCGGAGCAATGGTCGCCGCGCGGTCTTGGATAATGGCAGACGCGAGGGGACCTCTAGGCTCCAGCAGGCCGGTCGCGGCCCTGAAACCGACTGCAGCCAGCTGCGCCGACAGTACGCCGTCCATAGCAGCTTTGCCGGCATGGAAGGGTTTGGACATTGTGCCGAAGGAACCGACGAGACCGCTTGCCTGTGTCGCAGCAACACCGAGCGCGTGTTGCGCTGTTTGCTCGTCAAGGTTCAAGAGCACAGCACCCGCAGCGGCGGCGCCGATGCGGCCGAATACGCCAGTCGCGTGAAATCCTCGAGCGGTTACCGCCTCGCCAAGTCCATAGCCGACGCGTGCGGCGACCTCGAACCCGGTCAAGAACGCGCTGAGCATCTCGCTCTCGGAGGCGCCAGCTTCCTGGCCTAGTGCCAGCGTCGCCGCCCACAATGGCGCGCTCGTATGAGTGTTCGCTTTGACGTAGGTGTCGTCAAAGTCGAGGCAATGTGCAAGTGTACCGTTCGCGAGTGCTGCGCCTATAGCACCGGATCTACCGCCAATAAGCAAAGTTGAATGGCCGGGAATGCTCCAACTAGAGGCCAGGGTGTGCACGTGTTCGCCCGCCCCTTCAGAGCGAGCCCCGACGCATACCGCAATCCAGTCGACAAGACACATCCGCGCCGCTTCGAGAGCTTCCGTCGGCATAACGCGGGATCGTGCAGCGCAGATATAACGCGCGATGGCTGCGCCATTCAGGGCATTGTCAGTCATCACTCTGCGAGCCTCCTCCTAAACCTTTTTTTCTTCGCGCGGCAAGTCTTTCGCTCGCTGAAGGCGATCGTCTGACCCTTGAGGGATATCCAGAAATTCAGCCTCGCCGTTGAGCGAGCCGTGCGTTGTGCGGTGGACAATAGCCACAATCGATCAGCCAAGTACCACTACGATCGGAATAGCAGCCATATTGGCCGACGCATATTCCGTCATGCCAGGAACCGCCTCTTCAGCCGCGCGGGGACCATTGGCCGGACCTCAACATGGCGCGTGCCTGGCTCCGAACAGTCTGTGCAAGCGCGCGCGACGCTTCAGTTGAAGGCCGCAGCGTGGAAGAGGCCAGGATTAGTTTCCTATTCATGGTCGGTTCGAGCCGCCAGTAGCGAATGCGGCCTGCTGTTACTAGATCGTGCACGCAAGCATACGACAGCACCGTGTACGCAACGCCAGATTCGACCAGCCTCAGTGTCGACGGCATGGCGTCAATCTCGATGCGCACATTGGCAACAAGCCCACCAAGACGCGCAAGCACCGCATCGACGAGTAGTCGTAGTCCGTGTGGCCGGCTCGGAAGGATGAGCGGAATGTCCTTGAGCGCAGCGGTAGGCACCACATCGTCGCCCACACCGAACGGATCGTTCATAGGGCCGAGCAGGAACAGCTCGTCAGTAAGAAGCTCGTCCGTCGATACCGTTCGGCTGTGCGGCGTATCATACAGAACGGCGACGTCGATGCGCCCGGAGATCAGCCAATCCAAGACGTGCGCGCTGAAGCCCTCCATCACTCCGAGGAGGACATTCGGGAATTTCTGGCTGAAGCGTTGAACCAAAGGCCCGGCGAGGGCCGCCATTACGGACGGCGGCATTCCAAGGCTGACGTGGCCGGATGGCGAAAGGCCTAGCGTGGCGATCTCGTATTCGGCGGCGGTTCGCGCCTGGATCATGGCCCTCGCATACTTCTCGAGCAGCTTTCCGGCCTCGGTCAGCGCGACGCCGCGCCCCGTCCGATGATAGAGCTTTGTGCCGAGCGCGTCCTCGAGGGCCTTGATCTGGCGGCTGAGGACAGGCTGCGCTACCGAGACTTTGGCTGCAGCGCGCGAGAATGCGCCGCAGTCTGTAATTGCAAGGAAGTACTCGAGCTGTCTCAGCTCCATTGTCATGTTCCGCTATTCCAGTGGCGAGCCCGATGACCTAAGGCGATAAGGTCTACCGCGAGCCCGCCTCAATGATAGCGGTCATTTGACCTGAATGGGTAGCATGTCCGCACAAATGAGCTGTGTCGGCCTCAGGCGGGCCCTACCAGATATCGGTTGATCGCCGTGTGATCAGCCTTATCGCCGAGTTCTTCCGCAGCAGCGTCCCACAAATACGCACACCTCTCACCCAGCGGTGCCGGCACGCCAAGTCTCTCGGCAAGATGTTGTGCAGTGCGAATATCCTTCGCCATAAGCCCGATGAAGAAGCCAGAGTCGTAGCGTTCGGAGATGACAAACTGCTTGAGCTTCACCTCGGTCGAGTTGTTTTTGCCCGTCGAAGCGTTGAGCACGTCGACCAGTACTTCGGGCTCGACGCCGAACGCCTTGCCGACCTGCATGGCCTCGAGTGCGGCCACGAGCCCCGCACCCGACGTAATTGTTCAACGCCTTGACAGCGTGCCCCGAGCCGATCGGACCGGTGCGGAAGACGGCGCCCATCGCCTTCAGCATCGGCTCTATGCGATCGATCGTGCTGCTGTCACCACCGGCGATGATCGCAAGCGAGCCATCGATCGCCCGCTTCACGCCGCCGGAGACCGGCGCATCGAGGAAACCAAACCCAGACGCGACGAGCGCCTCTCCGATTTCCCGAGTTCCAATAGGATCGGAGGAGCTCATCTCTACGATGATTGCATCGGTGCGAAGATGCTGGCGTACGGTGTTCAGCACTTCACGCACGATCGCGCCGTTCGGCAGCATCGTGATGACAACCTGTGCACCATCGACAGCGGCCACGAGGGAAGAAGCGATCTTCCCTCCGGCGTCACGAGCGAAGATCTCGCGCATTGGTTCAGCCGTATCGAAACCGACGACTTCAAAGCCCGCACCGATAAGACGGGCGCCCATGGGACGTCCCATGTTGCCAAGTCCAATGATCGCGATCTTCGCTGGCGGCTCGATCACTGAGCCCACCGAAGGCTGAGCCTCCGAGTTACTCATCACCCATTTCCTTGAAGGCTTCCTTGGCAATGCGGAAGCTGTCGATGCCCGCCGGCACACCGGCGTAGACGGCAACCTGCAGAAAGATCTCCTTGATCTCATCCTTGGAGAGACCGTTCTTCCGGGCCGCCTTCACATGCAGCTTAAGCTCATGCGGACGATTAAGAGCCGCAATCATGGCGAGATTGACGATGCTGCGGCTGCGGCGATCGAAGCCTGGACGCGCCCACAGGGCGCCCCAGCAGTATGACGTCGACCACTCGGCCATCGTGCGCGTGAACTCGTCCGCCCCGGCGATCGATCGGTTGACATAGTCCTCGCCGAGCACCTCCTTGCGCACCGCAAGGCCTTTTTCAAACAAGCTATCAGCGTCTTCTGCCATGTGTTCTTCCTTTTCAAGTTTCATTTCGCGAGGCGAGCTTCTCGCTCTATCTGAAGCAGGCACACCGAACGTTCAGGTGGCGGCTTCCGCCGTCAGACTCTTTGGCCGGCCGACTACGTTGTGCGGCACCAGAGGCCGGACGACATCAGCGGCGACATCGGAAACGCTTTCAAGCGCTAGTACATTGGTGATGACCCTGGAGATTGCGTCATCGTCGATCGGGTAAGCCGCGAAAGGCGCGCATCTGCGGAATTTGGCGGCCACTTCTTCCACGGTCATAGGATTGTCCGGGTGCCCTTTCTCGACCGTGCACACGCCTGTGATCATCCGTCCATCTTTCAACCGGGTGCTCAACCGCGTGCCGAGTGGGTCCAGTTTTTCATCAAGCTGCGCCGAGATGCGCGTCATGAACGCCCGCACATCGGCACGCGAACGGGCTTGCGGCGTGTACGCGTCGAGAAAGATGCCACCGTCGTGAACAACCGTCGACATGACATAAGGCAGGCTAAACTGACACTGCGGGACCGTTTCCGGCTTCCACTTCTCGGCCTTTGGGATGGCCACGACCGTCCAATTCAAGTTGCCGACATCGAGGTGCATTCCTTCGACATCGGCGACGGTGAATTTGTGCTTCTGCATCTGCTCCAACAGCAGATCGATACCTGTGTGGGTGCATTTGCAGGCGGCGTGCGCCTTAAAGCTGGTGCGCATCATCTCCCAGCGAGATCCAAGTTCATGGGTGACAGCTTCCAGATCGATGCGCCCCTGGCGTGCAAATAGGGCGTAGTAACCGCGCTGTGTGCCCGCGAGGAATTCCTTCACTGGGCCGGTCACTCCCAGACGGCTCATGCGGCACACGGTGATCGCATCCTGGGCGACGAAACCGTGATGGAAGCGGATCATCGAGGCGCCTTCGTTGTACATCGAGGCGTCATGTGGCTGGGTCATAAGCTTGGCGATGCCGAGTGCGTTCATGAGCTCGGCTTGGCTGAAGCCGAGCAGCTTCCCGGCCGCTGCGACCGCTCCAAAAATGTAGTGACCTCCGGCGGAACCTCCGGGCTGCTCGGTACTCTTGAACGAACAGCCGAGGCCGGTCCGGATCATGAGTTCCTGCGCGACGATAAAGGCGGCCAAAAGCTCGCGACCGCTGGTCTTGTCCTTCAGCCCTGTCGCAGCCAGTAACGTCGGCACGGTGTACTCGGCGCCGTGGCCCGCTTCGTAGTGGGTATCGCCCATATCCATCGCGCGGGCCATCGGCGCCATAGCAAAAGCCGCCATGGCTGCGGGTACTTTGCCGCCGAAGAAGGGGATATCGCTCTCAGGCTTGCCGCCCTGATCGCGGACGAAGGCAACGACGTCTGCGATGCCGTCCATGCCGGAGCCGCCCATCGAAACCCCGATGATATCGAGGATCTGCTTCTTGCCGAATTCGCGGACGTCCTCCGGCAGATCATCGTAGGTCGTCTCGACGACCATTCGACACAGCGCCTCCATCGGATCTTCGCCTGTGAGCCGCTCGAAAGTTTTCATGATCTTTGGTCTCCTCCGCCGAGCCGTCCACCATAATGCGGCGGCGCAGTCATGCCATTGTTCGTTTAACTGGCGATGCTGCCGTATTCTCCGTTCGGATCATATTCCGTGAGCCGGCACAGACCACGCGCGGTACCGGCATAGCAGCGTCGTTATCCGCCACATATCGGCTGTAGCGCAGGGACTTTCTAGCGTACCGGTCGATCCGGAATCGCGCGCAGCGGCGGCAGATCGAGACGAACGACAATACCCGCGAGCTCATCGCTCGCCGGCGGATAGCTCTCCGTTACCAGCGTATCGTGTCCCGGGATGAGATAGTCGAGGCTCGGCACCGTCGCCCGTACCTTCTCGTAAGACCGCAGCATCTGCGCGATATCGACAGCCGCCACGAAAGGCCGTTGCCGGCTAACGTTCTCGAAGAATGAAGCCACGTCGCCCGCCAGCGTGATCCAGCCACGCTCGGTGTGGATGCGCAGATATTGCAGGCCGACGCTATGCCCTGGCGCTACGTCGACCTCCATGCCCGGCGCGAAAGTGAAGGGACCGTCGTAGAGTTTCAGCCTGCGCGCGAAATTCAGCCGGACCAGATTGGCGATATCATCGGCCTCGTAACCGGCGGCGAAGTAGCGGAAACGCATATCCGCTCCCGTCGCAAATGCCAGTTCGCTCTGCTGAAGATGGAAAGTCGCTTGCGGTAGCAGATCGGTGTTGCCCGCATGATCGTAGTGAAGGTGTGTGTGGATGACGTCGCTGACTGCGCTCGGCTCGATTCCGATCAACCTCAGCGATTCAATCGGACAACGTAACAACTTGCGCTTTCGTCGTTCCGCGACCGCGGCGGAGAATCCCGTGTCGATCACAATCTTCCGGCCCGCGCCGACGGCGATCCAGATGAAGTAGTCCATATCCATGCGCTCATCGCGCGCGTCACCGCCGATAAAGTGGTCTGAGCGCTTGGCTTCTCGTGACGCGTACTTGATGGCGTAGAGACGATAGGTCGGCAGGCCCTCAGACACTGATCTACTCTCCATTGCGCGCCAGGTCGGCTCTAGCGGCCAATGAACCGCGGCTTGCGCTTCTCGAAATGGGCTAGGAGGCCCTCCTCATAATCGGCCGTTGCTTCCAGCGGACGGCGAGTAGCCTGATTGAGCTCTGCGGCATTTTCGAAAGGCAAGTCCGCTCCCGCATTGAGGAGCTGCTTGGCGCCAGCGAAGCCAAGCGGGCTAGTGCTGTCCGCGATCTTCCTCGCAAGTTCCATCGCTGCGGGGAGTAATGCCTCGCGTCTGACGACGGCCTCTAGGATACCGAGTTCCTTCGCCTCATCAGAGCCGACCTGACGGGCCATGTAGAAGAAGGGGCGAGCCGCCGCGCGACCGATCAGCCGAGGGAGAATGACCGCGCCACCCGCACCAGGAAATGCACCCAAGGTCATCTCGGGGAAACCGAAGCGAGCCTGCTCACTGGCTATCCGGAGATCACAATAAAGGGCAAGTTCAAAGCCACCACCGACGCACCAGCCATTTACTGCAGCGACGAAGGCTTTCGGGGAGCGCCATATGGCTTCGTTTACGCGCCAGAGAGACGTCGCCTGCCCCCACTTCTCGTCGGCCGTCATATTGCGCCGTTCTTTGAGATCGGCACCAGCACAGAAAGCTTTGTCTCCAGCGCCAGTCACGATGACGACGCGGGTGTCGATATCATTCTCCGCCGCGCGTACCTCCTCAAGGAGCCGCGTAGCAAGCGCATCCGACAGAGCATTCATGGCTTCCGGTCGGTTGAGGGTTAGTACCCGAACCGGCCCGTCTTGTGAGATCGTCAGTATCACGCCGTCCTGCCCTGTACTAAGGAGCTGCCGATCCGCTAGCGCTTGGCAAGCAACTCACGGGAAATGAGGAGCTTCTGGATCTCGTTCGTCCCGTCATAAAGCTGGAACACCATGGCGTCCCGATACAGCTTCTCCAAAGGGAAGTCGTTTAGGAAGCCATAGCCGCCGTGCATCTTCAGCGCCGCCGAGCAGACACGCTCGCTCATCTGCGAGGCGAACAGCTTCGCCATGGAAGCTTCGCGAACGCAGCGAACACCCGCCTCTTTGAGACGACCCGCGTGATGATAGAGTTGCCGCGCACATTCGAGGTCGGTCGCCATCTCGGCGAGCGTGAATGCGACAGCTTGGTGCTGGGAGATCTTCTTACCGAACGTCTCGCGTTCCTGGGAATACCGCAACGCTTCGTCGAAGGCGCGCTGTGCCAAGCCCACGGCCTGAGCCGCTACGACGATGCGCTTCGTCTCTAGCCCCGACAGGGCGATTTTTAGACCATCACCAAGCTCACCAAGCAGATTCTCGACCGGAACTTCCACATTCTCGAGTGAAATTTGACAGGTGTCGTTCGTCCGGTGACCAAGCTTCAGCTCCTCACGAACGACGATGTAACCGGGCGTGTCAGTCGGCACGATGAATGCTGAGATGCCGCGCCGTCCAGCAGCAGGATCGGTAACAGCAATGACAAGCGAGATCTTCGCCGTCGCTCCGGAAGTGATGAACAGCTTACTTCCGTTGATGACATAGCAGTCACCGCGTCGGTCGGCGCGCGCCCGCAGGTTTGCAGCATCCGACCCTGCTTGCGGCTCAGTCAGCAGCATGCACGCAACCTGCCGGCCTTCCACAACGGGGCGAAGGTGGCGCTCCTTCTGCTGCTCTGTACCGAATGCGAATAGATTGTTGGAGAACGAGTTCGTTGCATTTATTGTGTTGCAGATGCCCGCATCGCCGTAGCTCAGCTCTTCGGTTAAATACAGATAAGAGAAAAAATCGGCTCCCGCCCCGCCCCATTCCGGAGGAATACCGACGCCGAAAAACCCGAATCCGCCCAGCTTTTCTAAAGTCGCCTTTGGAACGATGTGCTGTCGATCCCAATCGGCCGCGTGAGGCATGATCTCGTCGCGCACGAAGTTGCGCACCATGTCGCGCATCGCGAGTTGTTCGTCGGTCATTGTCGTCACGGTATTTTCTCTTGGGCTAGGGGAAGGTCTAGGCGAGTGCCCGCTCAACCGGGCATCGCAAAGCCACCATTCACACTGCAGATCTGTCCGGTGATGTGGCGCGCCCTGGTCGATGCCAGGAATGTCACCAAGTCGGCCACGTCGCTTGGCTCGCCGATGCGACGAACCGGGTAGATGCGGCGCACTTTCTCCTCGCGCGCCGCCACGGCTTCTGCCCCGAGCTTTGCTTCTAGGCGCTGCAGCATCTGGCGGCGCAGTGGCGTGTCGGTTGCAGCTGGCGACACGGCATTGACCGTTATCCCGTGGCGTCCGACCTCGCGAGCCAGCGACTTCGTGAAGGAAATCAGACCACCCTTCGCGCTCGAGTAGGCGACTTCCCTCTCTTGGCCAACCCTGGCGGCGTCTGACACGATGTTCACGATCCGGCCGTGGGCTCGGTCCATCATACCCGGCAAAACAACTCGCGCGCAGTGCATCGCCCCAAATAAACCGACCGCGATCTCTCTCTCGCAGTCCTCGGGTCGGCTCTCCACGAAGGAGGTGTTATTCGCCATCACGGCCGCGTTGTTGATGAGAACGTCGAGGCGCCCGAGCTGGGCTTGAACCTCGCCCATGCTGGCACGTACGTCATTCAATCGGGTGACGTCGAATGGTGCCGCAAGCATCGGCACTCCGGTGGGCCGCAGCAGGTCGAGCGTCTCCCGGCACTGCTCATGAGTCAGGTCATTGACCGCAACCGCAGCTCCCTCAGCCGCGAATGCGAGTGCAATCGCTTGCCCAATCCCTGACCCTGCCCCTGTGATGAGAACGGCCTGTCCTTTGAGTTTAAGATCCATACGCGCCGTCTTGTCCGTGATGCACAGGACTTGCTCGTATGTCGTCCTCAAAATCCGCGCCACGCATACCAGACTAATCAATTATCATATATCGGTCCGCGCACCCTCTGGGTGCTAAGACATTCTACTAGGTCAAACCGTGGTCGTGCCCCGGCAATCCGTTTAGGACGCGCGGCCACCGAAGCATTGACGCACCGGAAAGCGCGTAATTCGCCATCCGCGGCGGGACCGCTCGGCTCATCATCACCAGCGTACACCCTTTCGTTACACTACAAACAGGGCCGTTTCCGCGTCACAACAGGGTCGCTTTTGGAGTATTGTGACGTATTATGTTACAAGCACAGTCAGATGTGACATTGGAGATGCCCATGGCCCGGCGGATCGGCTACGCGCGCGTCAGCACCGACGACCAGGATCTCTCGCTACAAAGGTCAGCCCTCAACCAGGACGGATGTGCGATCGTCTTCGAGGATAAGCGAAGCGGTACCAAGCGGATTGGCAGGGTGCAGCTTGAGCTTGCGCTCAAGGTGCTAGTCAGGGGCGATACTTTGGTCGTCACGCGCCTAGACCGGCTCGGCCGGTCGCTGCGGGATCTCGCCAACATTGCCCACGAGATAGACGAGGCTGGCGCCCATCTTCGCGTGCTGGAGCAGAGCGTCGATACCGCGACATCAGCCGGGCGCGCTTTCTTCGGAATGCTAGCTGTCTTTGCGCAGTTCGAGACCGACGTCCGCCGGGATCGTCAGGCCGAAGGCATCGCCCGCGCCAAGAAGGCCGGCATCTACACGGGAGGAAAGCCGCGAATTGATCGGAGCGCCGTCCTTGCTCGACTTGGGTCGGGTGACGGGCCAGCGGCGGTTGCGCGCGCGCTGGGAGTGTCGCGCATGTCTATCTATCGCATCATCGAAGAGACTGGTTCAACCAAGGCATCTCAGCGGTAGTCCGCGCGCCGGTGCGCCAGAGCAGGTTGCACGCTCAACTTCCTCAAATATTCATTATGGGAAGTTGTATTGCGTGCGCTTTTACTTGATTGGCGAAAACTTACAGATTCCCGATACGGGTTTGTCAGGAAGTAATTGTCGGGCCCCGCGCCGCTCGCTCACGGGCGAAAGCGGGCCATGATGCCAACTGCCCAGGCATCGTTGAGCCGATCGTACTCTGTCTCAAGCCGCTCGTAGGTCTTCCAACGCATATGCTTGGGCTTTGGAGGGAAGGGGTCGTCAATCCCGCTACGGTCGCCGAGGCGCTCGCGGATCTTAAGCGCCCGTGTCGCAGCTCTCGCGAAAGGTGGCTCGTACTGAGACTCATAACGCAAGCGGCGGCAGCGGCGGCAGCGGAAACGACCACCTCCATACAGAATCCGGCAGCGTGCGCGGCACGAGACGCATTCGAACCATTGGCGGCGGCCGCCGAAGGGGGTTTCAGTCTCGACCAGCGGCACCCACTCACTGACATCCTGCCAATCGCCACCGCTGGGGCGGTGTCGATAAACGAGCCTGACGGCGCTCTGAAACACCTCCAGGCGAATTGAGCCTGTTGTCTGCCCCCGGCGGGACCAAGTCAGCGTCGACCATTGGCCGGGGTTAAGGAGCTTGCGTCGGCCCAGCCAGGCAAGGTCGATCGAATGGAACTCATTGGTCTTGTCGACCGTCATACTGAAGCTGGATGATCGTCCCGATCCGCGACCGCCCAATGAATTTGCCTCTCAGATTTTCCCGAAATCATATGGATTCTTCGGGGGTATTAGGTCTGACACTGAAACTGCGAAACGAAGCCAAACTCACACAGCCGCCGATATACCTTCGAGTTCTGATGTCGCCGTGGCACCCTCAAGCGTCTTCAGACGCCATTCCTGCGCGTCGCGTAACATCCTCAGCGCCTTGTACAGCTGGTTGTCTAAGGTGGATTGGTATCGCCCCATCAGCTCCAAGGACTCGGCTGGAAGCACAAGGCGCACGTCCGCCACACGCTTCGCCAATTCCAACACGTGCGGCCGCTCTGCACCATCCTTGAGCTTCCCACGGCACCAGAGCAGTAGCTCTCCCAGATAGCCCATCAGCCCCCCATCATGGCTTGATAGAAAGGCCTGTAGCGACGTGACTTCATCGGCATCTGATTGAAGTTGCTCGAACGCGAGCGGTGCTCGGCTTTCCAGGTGCTGTATGTCGATCGCGTCGAGGTCCTCCAGCTCGGCAATCACGGCCCTACACCATTCCAATTGCTGCCCGTCAAATGGTGCGAGATCCTCGGGTTGCACCTCCCGCCCGTAGCTGCGGCCGAGCTCAGACGACACCCGAGCCGCAAGCTGCTTCGCTTCGCGGGACAACGAAAGTGCTGCTGTCTCCGATTGGACGAGACGCCGCTGGCGCCAGAGCGTGATGGCGATCCGCTCGACAATCGATGTTTCGAGCACTCCGACAGGGTTGAGCGATTGCGCGAGCCCAGCGATCAGCGCTTCAAACTCGCTTGTCGGCTCTCCATCGAGAAGGAGCTTTTCAGACAGCACACCGTGTCGGACTGCATTTCGACTGGCCGCCGCTTTTCCCGCGGTCGTAATGGGACCGGTGCTCTTTTGTGCATTCGCTCTGGCGGCCGCGCGCCGCTGCTCCGGTGCGCTCATGATGTTCTCCGTATCCCAAATCAGACGAATATATTACTCGCGGTTTGGAAATAGGTCACCTGTGCGGAGGCGAGCAGCCAACGCCGAGGAGACTAGAAGAATATGCGTGCCACGTTAGTGCGCACTCAATTTCTCCTAAGCGCGTACAACCCTCTTATCGAAGTCTGGAAATCGCTGCTTCAACCGCTCTACGGTCTGTCGCCATTTCGGGGTTGCGGGCTTGCAGACAGTGTTCTGGTTTCCGAACATGCCGACCTCCTGCACCCCTGCATTTAGGTCCACAGTTTGGAGCCACTCGATAGGGACGAAGTACTCGCAGCGGTCGAGGTCGTCCACGAATTCGCGATGATAACTGCCTTCGGTCAGCACCTCTAACGCGGGACGTTCACCCGAAGGAGTGCTCAATACGAACTCAGAGGCACTAACACGTGGCCCTTTCACGCGGCCAACTCCAACAAACCCGTAGCCTGGTGCTTTCACCCACACCCGATCACCAGCATTTAGCAGCCGAAGTGAATTGCTATACCAAGATCCACCTCCTGCACTAATGAACCCGTAGCGGACTGCCTCGCTCCACGACTTGCTGGGATCATGACCGAACGACCCATAGAATTCCCCATTCCAGGGCTCCTTCTCGCGCGCAGGAGCTACTGTCGCGTTAGCTTGGGTCTCGGCTGGATCGAGTAGCCAAGCGCGGCTCAGAAAGCGCTCATCGCCGTTGGCGAAGACCTGAAAGCACAGTACGTTAATTGCGATGTCGCGGTCGTTGAGGTACTTGACGATCCGCGTCGAACTCTCGTCTAGGGATGATGCGACTACGACGATCTGATGACTTGCATTCAGCGCCTCTTCATCGAGTGCCGTTCCAAATCGAGCCTGGAAATCCCCGGCCTCATCCTGCGGGCCGGAATCTACCACATCGACAAGCGGCTCTTCGGCCGGCGCATTTGCCAGAGCACTGACACAAGTCGGATCGATGAAGCCGAAAGACAGCTCGGAAGGGTGATGGAAGAAACCCGTCAGGCTCAGGTGTACGGCGTCAGACCCTCGCGATCTTTCGAGGAAGCGGCGGCGAAGTTCGTGCTGGAGAACCAGCACAAGCGGAGCCTCCGTGTTGACATCTCGCAGCTGAAGCAGCTCGTGCCTTGGCTTGGTCCAGTAGCGCTCGACCGCATCCATCTCGGCACGCTGCAGCCGTGGATCGATCGCCGTCGCAAGGCGGGACGCGCCGCGGGGACGATCAACCACGGGATCAAAGTGGTCCGCCGTATTCTCAACCTGGCGGCGTCGGAATGGGTGGACGAGCATGGTCTGACGTGGCTGCACGGCGCACCAAAGCTGAAGCTGCTTGCCGATCGCAACAAGCGGCAGCCCTATCCCTTGAGCTGGTCGGAGCAGACCGCGCTCTTCCGGGAGTTGCCGGATTATCTCGCGCAGATGGCGCTCTTTGCCGTCAACACGGGATGCCGGGACCAGGAGGTGTGTGCGCTGCGCTGGAAATGGGAGGTCAAGGTGCCGGAGCTCGGCATCAGCGTCTTCATCATTCCGGGCTCACAGGTGAAGAATGGCGACGAGCGGCTTGTCGTGCTCAACGCGGTGGCGCACTCCGTCATCGAGGCACGCCGACATCACGGCGGCGACTACGTCTTCACCTGGAAGGGCAGGCCGGTCAGCCGGATGATGACCTCGGCGTGGAAGCGTGCCCGAGTTCGGGCAAGCCTCCCGCAGGTCCGCGTTCACGACCTCAAGCACACCTTCGGGCGTCGCCTGCGCGCGGCCGGTGTCAGTTTCGAGGATCGTCAGGACCTGCTCGGCCATCGCTCCGGTCGGATCACGACGCACTACTCCGCAGCGGAGCTGACCCGACTTCTCGCGGCAGCCGACAGCGTCGTCGATCGTAATGGCCAGAAACCCGAGCTCGTCGTGCTCAAGGGGGCGCTGCAGGGCGCCTCCCGCAAAACTCCCGCAAGCGCTCTCAAGGTGCTTGAAGGAAGCGCCTAAGTTCTTGATTTATTGGTGGGCGATGAAGGACTCGAACCTTCGACCCGCTGATTAAGAGTCAGCTGCTCTACCAACTGAGCTAATCGCCCTACCTTGGCCCGGCGGATCGCCGCGCTGCCTACCGCCTTCACGTCATGCAAAAGTGTTGGCTGGCAAAAGAACAGCCTCGCTTCCGCCGCGATTCAGGATTTGGCTCGCGTGCCAAAGAGTGCCGCGTTTTATACGTCGTGCGTCCCCTTGTCCAGCCCGCATCACCGGAGCCGGAAAGGAGTTTGCGCGGCGATCCCGGTTGTAGTGTCCCAGTGCATCGAGCGCGTTGTTGCCCCATAGGAATTGAGACTGGCATGCGCACTCCGATCCTCGTGATTTCTGCTTTGGTCATCCTGGGCCTTGAAGGCTGTGCCGCCGCCATGCCGGGATATGTGCCCGACAAGGGTCGCCACAAGCTCGCCGAGGCCGCAGCGAAGGCCGGGGGCGGCAAGATCGGCGAAATTGCAAAGGACGGCACCTACGTCCCAACCGAGACGGAACGCGGCTACACCTGCCGCCGCCTCACGGGCGTCCTGCAGCTCAAGATTCAGCAGGTTCGCGACACCGAGGCCAATCCGCCGGGTGGCCTCATCGCAACGCTCACGGCCAAGTCCACGCCGCGCCCCACCTCGACCGGGGCGCCCAGCGCCGTCTACTCCGAGGATCGCGCCCGCCTGATCGCGCTGAACCAGCTCATGATCGAGAAGAACTGCGGCCATTTCGACCTCGATGCAGCCCTGAAAGCTGGGAACACCGAGACGCCGGAGCCCATCGGCGTGCCGGCCAAGTCGAAGTCCGCCAGGAAGAAAGACCGCTGAACATCCTCGCCCCCATGCACTGGGAACCATACCCGCGGTTCGCGGCTGCGAGTCGAATTCGCGGGGTGAGGCCCCCTGTCAATTGCGCGTCCACCCCGGAACGGCTATAGGGCTCAAGGATGTACCGCCCCGGCGGCACCACATGTCCGCCGTCGGGAGCGACGCGCGGCCGGGTGAAACCGCCGGCGGGGGTATCTTCGCGTTTTCCGACACGGTTTTAATGGGCAAGGCATTCGCGAGACGCCGACAACTGCCCAATCAGTGAGCTCGGCGCCGCCGCAGGTTATTTGCCGGCGCGGCCTGCGGCCCGACTTTGATGCGTGGGAGCTTATGGACTTGAAATCAGGCACGCAGAAATCCCAGGCCGGCGGCTTCCGCGATATGATCAGCATATTCGCGCACGCGCTGATCATTGCCTTCGTTGTCCGCGTCTTTTTCTATCAGCCGTTCAACATTCCTTCGGGCTCGATGCAGTCCACGCTGCTGATCGGCGACTATCTCTTCGTCTCCAAGCTCTCATACGGCTATTCCAAGCATTCTCTGCCCTTCAGTCCCGATCTCTTCTCCGGCCGCATCTGGGGCGCAAGCCCGAAGCGCGGCGACGTCGCGGTATTCAAGCTGCCGCGCGACAACGCGACGGACTATATCAAGCGCGTGATCGGCCTGCCGGGTGACGAGATCGTGGTACGCGGCGGTGTGCTCTTCATCAATGGCAAGGAAGTGCCGCGCCGGCGCGTCGACGACTTCGTGCAGATCGGCGAGGACGGGCGCGAGCGGCGCATTCCGCGCTACGAGGAGACGCTGCCCGAGGGCGTGAAATACTACGTGCTCGATGCCCGGCCAAACGGCGACTACGATAATGTCGGTCCGTACAAGGTGCCTCAGGGCCACTATTTCATGATGGGCGACAATCGCGACAACTCGACAGACAGCCGCGACCAGTCCCCCCGCTATGGCGTAGGCTTCGTGCCGCTTGAGAATTTCATCGGGCGGGCTGATATCATTTTCTTCTCCATGGCTGTCGACGAACCGGGCCGTTTCGAGTTGACTAGCCCTTGGACGTGGCCCTTCGACGTGCGTTGGAACCGCATTTTCAAGCTGGTTCGATAACGAGGCAAAGCCCTTTGACCGATGCGCCGAAGCATCCGCCTCTTCCGGCCTCCGCGCTGAGGAGGCGGAAGCGTAAGCAGGTCGGTGAACTGCCGCCATCTTCGACTGACTTGTCCCGACTTGGTTGTGGGAGGGGCACGTCGTGACCAAGGCCACAGTGCCCAAGAAACCCGCGGAAAAGCTCAAGACCGCACCGCTCGAGAAAGCGCTCGGCTACAAGTTCAAGAGCCGGCCTCTGCTCCGCCGCGCGCTCACCCACGCGAGCGTACGCTCTCAGCGCGAGAAGAGTGACGACAACGAGCGCCTGGAATTTCTCGGCGATCGCGTGCTCGCCCTCGCCATTGCCGAGCTGCTCGTCGAGATGGATCCCGAAGCAACCGAAGGCGAGCTTGCCCGCCGCTTCAATCGCCTCGTGCGTCGCGAGGCCTGCGCGCGTGTTGCCCGCGATCTCGACCTCGGCGACGCGCTCATACTCTCGACGTCTGAAGCCGACAGCGGCGGACGCAACAAGGACACCATCCTCGCCGATGCCTGCGAGGCGCTGCTCGGCGCGATGTTCGTCGAGGCGGGCTTCGATGTGGCGCGCGACGTGGTCCGGCAGCTTTGGATGCCGCTCATCGGCGACGGCCCCCGAGCGACCGCTGATCCCAAGTCGGCGCTCCAGGAATGGGCCCAGGGCCAGGGCCTGCCGCTGCCGGAGTACGTCGAGATCGGCCGCGATGGCCCTGATCATGCGCCGCGGTTCACCGCTCAGGTTCGCGTCGGTCGCCATAGCCCCGCTGAAGGCGTTGGCGCAAGCAAGCGCGCAGCCGAGCAGGCAGCTGCCACGGCGCTTCTGCGTGCTAAAGGTGTGTGGCCCGTGGATGCCACATCGGATGCCCATGAGTAAGTCTGAACCAGACCTGCCGATCGAGCCGGCGGAGAGCACCGAGCCCCAGCGCTGCGGCTTCATTGCTGTGATCGGCGCGCCGAATGCCGGCAAGTCCACCCTCGTCAACGCGCTCGTTGGCGCAAAGGTCACGATCGTCTCGCACAAGGTGCAGACGACGCGCGTTCCCGTGCGCGGCATCGCAATTGCCGGCGCGAGCCAGCTCGTGTTCATCGATACGCCGGGAATCTTTGCACCTCGCCGCCGCCTCGACCGGGCCATGGTCGACGCAGCAGCCACCGCGGCCGGCGATGCCGACATCGTCGTGATGCTCGTCGATGCTCAGAAGGGCGTCACCGAGGATGTCGCGCGTATCCTGCGGCAGCTCGCGAATGTTGCGCACCCGCGCGTGCTCGTCCTCAACAAGATCGATCGCGTGAAGAAAGAACAACTTCTCGCACTCGCCGCGGATCTCAATGCGCACCTCGATTTTCCGGCGACCTTCATGATCTCCGCCCTCAAGGGACACGGCGTCGAGGACCTCAAGACGCATCTCGCGCGTCATGTGCCTGAGGGAACCTGGCATTTTCCCGCAGATGATCTCTCCGACGTTCCCGAGCGCCAGCTCGCTGCCGAGATCACGCGCGAGAAGTTGTACGAGCGCCTCCACCAGGAGCTGCCCTACGCGGCGACCGTCGAGACGACTGCCTGGCAGGACCGCAAGGATGGCTCGGCACGCATCGAGCAGACGATCTTCGTCGAGCGTGATAGCCAGCGCGTCATCGTTCTTGGCGAGGGCGGCCGCACGATCAAAGACATTTCCATGCGCGCGAGGAAAGAACTCAGCGCCTTACTCGAGCGTCCCGTCCATCTGTTTCTGCACGTGAAAGTCCAGGAAGGATGGGGCAACGACCCCGAGCGATACCGCAATATGGGGCTGGACTATCCGAAGGAATGAGGTGGACGCACAACGATGCGTGAGGCCTTCAGCTACCGCACCGATCCTACCGTTCCGCCGTTTCCCGATGATCGGCCGGTCATCATTTTCGATGGCAATTGCGTGCTCTGCTCGCGTTTTGCGCAGTTCATCACGGCCACGCGCGACGACATGGCGCGCGAGAAGGGTCCGCTATACGCTCGCCTTCTCGGGCCGCAATGGCCCGCATTACCGGCACAGATCCGCGACATGCACAGCGTGGGCGAGAAGCTCGTTGCCGTGGGACGCGCGGAGGTACAGCGCGGCTCCGGACGGCTCTCTCGCCTGGCTGGCGCCATCATCGGCTTTCCGCAAGCGGCCGACGATGTTCCCGTGCGCGTCGAGTTCGAAGCGCGCGACGGCGTCGAGACCTGGACGAGGACGTTTGGCGGCAGCAGCTTCTCAAGCCGACAGTTCGCCGGCCGCGGACGTTCCGATGCGTTGCTGACCGAACGCTTCGGAGTGATGGACTTCGCCATGGCACTGGTTCTCGAAGGAGATCGCCTGCACCTCGAGCTGCGCCGCTGGAGCATCTTTGGCATTCCGCTCCCCTTGTGGCTCGCGCCGAAATCCACTGCTTTTGAAGCAGTCAGGGACAACCGGTTCGTCTTCCACGTCGAGATCTCGCACGCCCTTACCGGCCGGATCGTTCGCTACACGGGTTGGCTAGACATCGTAGCGCCGAATGAAGCGACGAGCCTGCCCCAGCCGCACGACGATCTCAGGGCTGCAGTGACAGGAAAAGTGGGATAAGGAACGGGCGCCACAGGGTTGCCAGAAAATATCTGCATGTGCCCCCCACGTTCCGTTCGCTCCTCTCATGCGGCTGAGCCGCTTCCTTATTCACCCCAGATAGACCGTCACATGAGCGCGATTATTACTGTCAGCGGCCTCACGAAGTCGTACGCGTCGGGCTTTCAGGCACTGAAGGGCATCGACCTCGAGATCCGGCGCGGCGAGATCTTCGCTCTGCTTGGACCCAACGGTGCCGGCAAGACGACACTCATCAACACCATCTGCGGCCTCGTGAACCCGAGCTCGGGCGCTGTCACCGTCGATGGCCACGACATCATCAGGGATTATCGCGCGGCGCGCGCCCTGATCGGCCTCGTCCCGCAGGAACTCTCGACCGACATGTTCGAAACGGTCTGGGCGACCGTCAGCTTCAGTCGCGGCATTCATGGCAAGAGCGCTAATCCCGCATACGTCGAGACCGTGCTGCGGCAGCTCTCGCTGTGGGACAAGAAGGATAGCAAGATCCTGACGCTGTCGGGTGGCATGAAGCGGCGCGTCCTCATTGCCAAGGCGCTCGCGCACGAGCCCCGCATTCTTTTCCTCGATGAGCCGACGGCCGGCGTCGACGTCGAGCTGCGCCGCGGCATGTGGCAAGTCGTCCGCCAGATGCGCGAAGCGGGAGTTACGGTGATCCTCACCACGCACTACATCGAGGAAGCCGAGGAGATGGCCGACCGCATCGGCGTCATCCGCAGCGGCGAGATCATCGTGGTCGAGGAGAAAGCCGAGCTCATGCGCAAGCTCGGCAAGAAGGAGCTGAAGCTGCGTCTCGGCACGCCGATCGCAGCCGTTCCCGGTGCACTTGTGAGCTATCCGCTGGCCCTCGTCGACGATGGCCACGCGCTCGTCTTCACCTACGACGCGCGGGCCGAGCGCATGGGCATCACGACACTCCTCAATGCCATGCGCGACGCCGGCCTCGTCGTCACAGATCTCGAAACCCACCAGAGCTCGCTCGAAGAGATCTTCGTCGATCTCATGAGGCACGCATCATGAACCTGACCGCGGTCCGCGCGATTTACCTCTTCGAGATGGCCCGTTGGGGACGCACGCTGCTTCAGAGCATCGTAGCGCCCGTGCTCTCGACCTCGCTCTATTTCATCGTGTTCGGTGCCGCGATCGGCTCGCGCGTGCCGGATATCGACGGCGTGAGCTACGGCGCCTTCATCGTTCCGGGTCTCATGATGATGCTGCTTCTGACCGAGAGCACGTCGAATGCCTCGTTCGGCATCTATTTTCCGCGCTTCACCGGCACCATCTACGAGATCCTCTCGGCGCCCATTTCATCATTCGAGATCGTACTCGGTTATGTCGGGGCCGCCGCGACCAAGTCCGTCATCCTCGGGCTCATCATTCTCGTGACGGCGAGCCTCTTCGTGCCCATACGCATTGCCCATCCCTTCTGGATGGTCGCCTTCCTCGTACTGACTGCGCTGACGTTCAGCCTCTTGGGCTTCATCATCGGCATATGGGCAGACGGCTTCGAGAAGTTGCAGGTCATCCCGATGCTCATCATCATGCCGTTGAGCTTTCTCGGCGGCACGTTCTACTCGATCGGCATGCTACCGCCGTTCTGGCAGAACGTGGCGCTGCTCAATCCGATTGTCTATCTGATCAGCGGCTTCCGCTGGAGCTTCTTCGAGATCTCCGACGTGAGCGTCGGGATCAGCTTCGCGATGACCGTCGGCTTCCTGATCCTGTGCCTCGCGATCGTCTGGTGGATCTTCCGGACCGGCTATCGCCTGAAGCCGTAGCGTACGGTCTCAGTTCTTTTGTACGGTGCAGACGCCGCCGTCGGCGCGAAGGCGCTCGCAGAGCTTCAAGGCGTCCCCACGGCTCTCAGCGCCGATGCGCAGCGCGATCATGGAACGGCGACCGCGGCTCAAATTGCGCTCAGGCACGAACATCGGCTCGGCCTCACTGAGAAGTTTGGCGTGACGCTGCTTCAAGGGACCGAACCGGCCAGCAACCTTTGCCTGCGAAAAGTCAGCCGCAAGTTGCACACCCCAGGGCTGCGACTTGCCCACAGGTCTCGGCGCCTTCGCAGATAGTGCGACATGGACCTGCACCGGCGCCCGCTTCCGACAGGACGCCTGCAGCTCTTCTGAGTTCAGCGCAGCGGGCTCGGCAGGTGCTGTGCCCGCGTCCTTCCATTTCTCTGCCGCGTGTCCGGTGATGAACTGCACATAGGCACGCGTCTCCGCCGGCAGAGTGCGTTTGCCGTCGAGCCAGTTGCGCACGCGCTCGGGACCGGCATTGTAGGCTGCCGCTGCGAGGCCGAAATTGCCGAACTGGCGCACGTGGTCAGCAAGCAACCGCGCCGAATGAGGAATGGCCTGGGCTGGATCGAAAGGGTCCTCGAGCCCGCGCTCCTTGGCTGTGCCAGGCATGAACTGAGCGATGCCCTGCGCACCCTTGTGGCTGACCGTATTCGGCCTGAAAGCGCTCTCGCGCCAAATGAGGCGCACGAACAAAGCCGGCGAGATGCCGCTCTCGCGCGCCTCCTTCTCCATCAAGGGACAGATCACCTCGACGAGCGGGCGCGCCTGCTCGGCACCCATCGCACTGTCGGCCCTGGTCAGAGGGTCGGCCAGCAGCAATAGCGCAAGGGCCAGGATCAACAATCGGGCAATACGCAGCATTGGCACCATAACGAGTCAACGCCGCTCGGGGTTTCACCGCTGCACGATCTACTTCGCCGCGGCACTCGCGGGCAAGCCAAGCTCTATCTCCAATTCAGCAATACGCGGGCGCAGCTTCGCCATTTCCTGGCTACGGCGGACCATCTGCATCTGGAGCCGGCCAATCTCCTGGAAGCTGTCCGAACCGCTTTTCCCCCGGTCGCGCTGGACGTCGAATATCTTGCGCTGATCGTCCTGGTTGGCCTCCGTGAGCTGCCGCAGGCGCTCCTTGGACTGCGCGAGTTCGACGACCTTTCCCGTCTGATCCGCCTTGCGCTGGATCTCCCTCTCGAGTTCCTCGAGGCGCTTCTGTACGTCGCTCGTCACCGGCACGTCGGGCCGCACCAATGCGCCCGGTGCCGACGCCAGATGAAAATAGAAGTCGCCCGTCAGGGAGGAATGATCCCACGGCACTTGCTTCCCGCCGGTCACCGCGAGCACATCCTTGCGCACGTCGATCATGACGGATGTCAGATTGCGCCCCGGCTCGCGCAGGCCCTTAACCAAAGCCGTCGTGAACGGCGAGTTCGCGCCGGAGCCGTCGAGCGCCACATTGCCGGGCTGTGTCGAATAGGAAATGAACGTGCCGACGCCAGTCTGAACCTGTGCGAGGCCCTGACTTATGCTCGCCGAGCGCGTGCCCATGGATCGGGCGAGATTGCGCGCCAGTGGATTGTCGCGGCAGGCATCCAGAAAAACGAGATTGGTCTTGTTCTCGCGATCGATCTCCATCTGGCGCAGGACGAAGTCGACACCAACGGTCTCGAAGTCGAGGTCGCGCTCGCGGTCCATGGAGGCATCGACGGGTACGAGATAGTTGCGCCCCGAGACCTGCAGGGCGTGTCCTGCATAGAAGAACAGCGCCACATCCGCATTGTTGAGAGCCCGGGCGAAGTCGCGCACCTTCACGTCGAAGGCGCGCTTGTCCAGATCGAGCCCGGCAATGACCTCGAAGCCCGCTTCCGTCAGGGCCCTCGCCATCTCGGCGGCGTCATTGGCAGGGTTCGCCAGAACGGAGCTTTTCACATAGGCCGAATTGCCGATCACCAGTGCGACCCGCTTCTCGGCGGATGCCGGGCCGGCCAGCAAGAGATTGGCGATCAATGTCGTGAGCAGCAGGCAGTAGCGCATTGTTCGGCCCCCTCCGGTCCATCTGATCCCGTGTAGGAGCCGAATTCGACAGATCCAAGACGGATGCTGAACATTTGTCAGCCACTTTCAGCGAAAGGCTTGGTTTCAATCAAATCTCAGGGAAATGGGCTGTCTATACGATCGCATGTATTCAATAGGCGGGCGCACGACCCCACGTGTACGAGGTTGCCCTCCCACCCGAACCTTGCGAGCCCCAGCCATGTCCAAGAGAACCGCTGCTGATATCCGCCATTCGGCCCTCAGAACGCCGACGAGCCTGTCCGAGAATGCGGTCAAGGATATCTCGGCCGCTGTAACCGCAGCGCTGGCCGATGTATTCGCCCTTTATCTTAAAACCAAGAACTTCCATTGGCACATGTCAGGGCCGCACTTCCGCGACTATCATCTCCTGCTCGACGAGCAGGCCGCGCAGCTCTTCGCCATGACCGACGATATGGCTGAGCGCGTGCGCAAGATCGGCGGCAGCACGCTGAAATCCATCGGCCAGATCTCGAAGCAGCAGCGCATTCTCGACAACGACGCCGACTACGTGGCGCCCGACGACATGCTCGCGGAGCTGCGCGATGACAACAAGCAGCTTGTCGAAAGTCTTCGCGCCCTGCACCACCTCACTGACGAAGCCGGCGATCCCGCGACCACCAGCCTCATCGAGAACTGGATCGACGAGGGCGAGCGGCGCGTATGGTTCCTCTTCGAGACTTTGCGCAAGGGCTAGCCTCACGAAGTCGCAACCAGTTCGCTACGCTGCGCGTTCTGCTGCAACGGGCGTTTCCATGCCCGTGCTTCCAGCAGCAGGTTCACGTGCCCACGCCAAAGAAGGATCTGCGCGGCGGCAGGCCAATTTGGGCCGACACGCCGCGCATCGACGTCAAGCATCGTTCACGCCTCGGTGAGGAGAAATGCGACGTCGCCGTGGTCGGCGCGGGCATAAGCGGTGCGCTGGTCGCACTCGCGCTCGCCGAGCGCGGACATGATGTCGTCGTCGTCGATAGGAGCGAGCCTTGCCGCGGCAGCACGCTTGCCAGCACGGCGATGATCCAGTTCGAGCTCGACACATCTCTCACAGAGCTTGCCGATCAGAAGGGCGCAGCGCACGCTGAGCGTGCCTATCTCAGATCGTTCGCAGCCGTGAAGGCCCTCGGCGACCTCGTCGCACGACACGACATCAAGTGCGCATGGAAGGAACGCCAGGCCCTGTATCTCGCGGGCAATGAGCACGGCTGGCGGGCGTTGCAGGATGAAGCTGAGTACCGCAAGCGCATTGGTCTGCCCTCGTTATTTCTCAGTGGCACTGAAGTTGCCTCGACGTATGGCATTCAAAGGACAGGTGCGATCATCTCGGAGGGTGCTGCGGAAGTTAATCCGGCGCAGCTCGCTGCGGGCTGTCTGCGCGCGGCGCGACGCCTCGGCGCGCGTCTCTACAGTCCGCACGAAGTCACGAAGGTCCATCCACATGCGCGCGGTCTCGATCTCGAGACTGCGGCTGGCATCACGATCTCTGCGCGCCACGCCGTCTTCACGACTGGCTACGCGGTGATCCCCGGTCTGCCCCGCGACAAGTTCGAGATGGTCTCGACCTGGGCCATCGCCACCAAGCCTCTTCCCGCAGATGCCTTCTGGCCGAACCGCTGCCTGATCTGGGAGGCTGCCGATCCCTACCTTTATATGCGCGCGACCTGGGACAATCGCATTGTGGCTGGTGGCGAGGACTCAAAACTCAAGAGCCCCGAGCGGCGCGACGAGGCAACCCCGGTGAAGGCTCAGCGTCTCCTTGCAAAGGTGCAGAAATTGCTGCCGGGGCGCGACATCAAGCTCGATTATGCCTGGGCAGGCGCCTTTGCCGACAGTCCGACTGGTCTGCCCTACCTCGCCCCAGCGCCGGACCTCGAGCATTGCTTTGCGGTGCTGGGTTGTGGTGGCAATGGCATAACTTTCAGCGTCATCGCGGCCGAAATTGTACGCGCATGGGCCGAGGGCAAGACCGATCCCGATGCCAAGCTCTTTCAGTAAGACGCGGCAAGCCTTGCGGCATGTCGTTGATTGACAGTGACAAGGCCGCTGGCCTATACGCTCGCCCCATGAGAACCAACGCTCATCTCGCCAGCCAGTATTACGCGCCGTCCGCATAACGGCGGCTGCACTCCCATGCTCAACCGCTGCGTTTCCGGCGGTTGATCATCAAAGGCGAACGTCGGCATCGCAGCTCCCCGGAGACGTGTGATGCCCTCTCAAAGAAAACCTCTCTCGACTATCGGCATTGTCGGTTTCGGCGCGTTCGGCGCGCTGATGGCCAAGCATCTTTCCGGCCATTGCAGGCTGCTCGCATTCGATCCGGCCCCTCGCGGAGATATGCCCGCTGACGGCTCAGTGCAGTTGTGCGATCTCCCGGAGATCGCGCGCTGCGATGTGGTCGTGCTGGCTGTGCCTGTTAGTTCCATGGGCGAAGTCATTCGCTCCCTGTGCCCTCATCTCCAGCCCGGCACCGTCGTCATCGACGTCGGCTCCGTGAAGATCGAGCCCGTGCACACGATGCTCGCCGAGCTACCGCCGTTCGTCGAAATCATCGGCGCGCACCCGCTGTTCGGCCCACAGAGCGCGAAAGACGGCGTGGCAGGTCACCGCATTGCGTGGTGTCCTGTGCGTGGGCGCTCGGCCGGGCGCATTGCCGCCTTCCTACGCCATATCCTGAAGCTCGAGGTCATCCGCACGACGCCCGATGCGCACGACCGCGAGATGGCCGTCGTCCAGGGCCTCACGCACCTCATTGCCAAGGTGCTGGTCCGCATGGAGCCACTGCCGACGCGCATGGCAACGCGCAGCTTCGATCTCATCCTGCAGGCGACCAATATGGTCCGCCACGATGCCCCCGCCGTCTACGATGCCATCGAGCGGGCCAACCCGCACGCGGCGGCGGTGCGCGAGCGCTTCTTCGCCCTCGCTGAGGAAGTCCGCGCCTCGCTGCAAGCCGGTGGTGAAGTTTCCAAGCTCAGGCGATGTTTGGATCGCGGCGATCGGCACGAGCCGAGCCACAACTGTGTGCAGCTCGTCGATTGAGAACGCAACGCGCCAAAAAAAGCGGGCCGCCGGTGGCGGCCCGCCTTGGATTTTATGGACTCTGTATCGATGCTGAGGCCTTAGCCTTCACGGCCTCGGCGTCCCCGATCACCGCGCTCTACGCGTCCCTCGCGGCTCCGGCCGGAGCTTGCACGATCGCCGCGCGAGCGCTGCTGGAGACTCTGTCGACCCTGGCGCTCCGCACGGGCGGCGGGGGTACGATCCCGGCGCTCCATCCGAGATTCTCGACGCCGCTCTTGAATATCCCGACGCTGCTCACGACGTTCTACGCGGTTTTCGCGACGGCGATCCTGAACGCGTTCGCGGCGTTCCTGCACGGCCTCGCGACGAGTTTCTCGCCGGTCGATGCGATCCTCTCGCCGGTCGGCACGATTTTCGCGACGTTCTTCTCGACGTTCAGCACGATCGTCGCGGCGGATATCGCGCCAATTTTCCTGCCAGCGATCCCGCCAGCGTGCTCGCTCCGCATACCACGGGCGACCACGATAATAGTTGTCCCAGTACGAGCCCACAGAGAACGTGATGATCGGCACATCATATTCTGCGCCATACACTGCGAGGGGCACGTAGCTCCCGCCGCGGGCATAGCTGAGGTAGCTGGCTGACACCCAGCCGCGCGAACCGGCGGCGGTGACGTCGCACCAGCTATAACCGCGAACGCAGCCGTGCACGTCCACAGGGGCGGAGTCCGGTATCACATCGACGACGGGAAACGCCGTCGAAGGTCCCGCACGCATGTTCAGATCTACAGTGGTTATCGCATCCTGTGCCGAGGCTGTGGAAGGCAGCGCTGTGCCGGCCATGAGCGCGGCTGCCAGTGGCATCAAGTATTGTCGCATTGTTCCTCCTTTCGATGGCGCGCACGTCCCTCCATCACCCGCAAAATCATGCGGCATGACCGTGGCTTAGGCTTTCATCTTGTATAAACGACGCACCTCATCAGCCGTTCCAAGCCTGCGGCGATTGTAACGCCACACCCGTGGCCCTCTTCGGTGCAGCGCAGCTGCATAAAAGCCCTCGACTCCTGTATATTGCGGCGATGGATTGGACCGACGAGGGCATCATCCTTGGGGTCAGGCCCCATGGCGAGACGGCGAGCATCGTCGAGCTGTTGACGCGCGCTCACGGCCGTCATCTCGGCCTCGTCCACGGCGGACGCTCGCGGCGCCTGCGGCCCGTCCTGCAGCCTGGCAACCATGTCGATGTGAGCTGGAAGGGCCGCCTCTCCGAGCACCTCGGGCAAATGACGCTCGAACCGCGCCGCGCCTATGCCGCCGAAGTCATGGACCACGCCATGCCCCTCGCCGGCCTCGCGGCGCTGACCACGCTGGCTCGCCTGCTCCCGGAGCGCGATCCTCATCCGAGCCTTTACGAAGTGAGCCTGTTCGTCCTCGGCTTTCTGGATGAGCCGGACGTTTGGCCGGCGCTGCTCATCCGCTGGGAGCTCGCCCTGCTCGATGAACTGGGCTTTGGCCTCGATCTCACGGCCTGCGCGGCAACGGGCAGCAACGACGAGCTGATCTACGTTTCGCCGAAGAGTGGCCGCGCCGTATCCGCCTCGGCGGGAGAGCCCTATGCCGATCGGCTCCTGGCACTTCCGCCCTTCCTGCGCGGACGCAGCCAGGGATCCGTATCGCCGAACGATCTTGCCGCCGGCTTCGCTCTCACCGGCCATTTCCTGGAGACCCGCGTTCTCGCTCCCCGCGGCGAGAGCCTGCCCGAAGTCCGCGGCAGGCTCGCCGACATGCTGACGCGTGCCCGCAAGCCCGCCGACATCGTGGCACTGGCCCGGAACGGTTGATGCCGTTCGGTCGTTAGACCCGCGTGGCCCGCCGCACTGCTAGCCGTCCCTCAGTACTCAACTGAGAAGTGCGCGCGGGTCACGATCTGGAGATCTTCCATGCTCGACATCGTCCGCAAGGCCTTGACGCAGCTTGGCGTGTACGCTGCGCACCCCTCATTCTTTCTATTTGTCATCGCATTTACGGCTATTTGGTACCTCGTCGAGAGGCACTCCCTCGACTGGCACGGCTTAGCCACCCTCGTCACACTGATCATTGCGCTGCTGATCCACCGCTCTACACATCGCGATGCCCAGGCCGTCCAGGCTAAACTCGATGCCATCATTCGGGCCGTACCCTCGGCGAGCAATGCGCTTGCCTCCATAGATGAACGGGAGCCCGAAGAAATCGAGCGTCATCGGGATGGCCAATCCGTCGACCGGGGCCCCTGACGGCCAGTTCTTCGCAAAAACATGGGCCAGCGCCCGTCCGAGGCGCTATGATCCTCCTCGAAGCCGCCACCCAGCCCCATTTCGGGCCCAGGCAGGCGCACACGCCCAACCAATCCCGCAGGAGGATCCTCATGGACAAGAAAGTCATCACGCTCCTGAAGAACCAGTGCTTCATCGACGGCAAATGGGTCGGCAAGCCCGAGATCCCCGTCACGAACCCCGCGACAGGCGAGGAAATCGCCAAGGTTCCTCGCTTGGGCACAGCCGAGACCAAGCAGGCGATTGACGCTGCCGAAAAGGCGTTCAAGCCCTGGAGCCAGCTCCTCGCCAAGGAGCGTGCGGCCATCCTGCGCAAGTGGTTCGACCTCCAGGTTGCGCACGCGGACGAGCTGGCGCTGCTGCTGACCAGCGAGCAAGGCAAACCGCTCGCCGAAGCGCGTGGCGAGATCATCTACGGCGCCTCGTTCACGGAGTTCTATGCCGAGGAAGCCAAGCGCATCTACGGCGAGACCATCCCGAGCTTTAAGCAGGGCACCCGCATCGTCGTCATCAAGCAGCCGCTCGGTGTCATCGGCGCCATCACGCCGTGGAACTTCCCGCACGCCATGATCACGCGGAAGGTTTCACCTGCTCTCGCCGCCGGCTGCACGGTCGTCGTCAAGCCCGCCACCGAGACACCGCTCACGGCGCTCGCTCTCGCCGAGCTTGCGCGTCAGGCCGGCATCCCACCCGGCGTGTTCAACGTCATCACGGGCAAGTCGGCCGAGATCGGCAAGGAGCTGACGACGAGCCCGAAGGTGCGCGGCATCACGTTCACGGGCTCGACGGAGATCGGCAAGGTGCTCATGGAGCAGTCGGCCTCGACCATCAAGAAGGTCGAGCTCGAGCTCGGCGGCAACGCCCCCTTCCTCGTGTTCGACGATGCCGACATCGACAAGGCCATCGAGGGCGCCATGGCCTCCAAGTACCGCAATGCCGGCCAGACTTGCGTGTGCGCCAACCGCCTCCTCGTTCAGGAAAAGGTCTACGACGAGTTCGTCGCCAAGCTCGCCAAGACGGCTGCCGCGATGAAGGTCGGCGACGGCACCGAGACGGGCGTCGTCCAAGGCCCGCTCATCAACATGGCGGCCATCGAGAAGGTTGAGGAGCACATTGCCGACGCCGTCTCCAAGGGCGCCAAGATCATAACGGGCGGCAAGCGCCACAAGCTCGGCGGCACGTTCTTCGAGCCGACCGTGCTCGCCAACGTCACGTCCGACATGAAGTGCGCGCGCGAAGAGACGTTCGGCCCCGTCGCCCCGATCTTCAAGTTCAAGACCGAGGAAGAAGGGATCGCCATGGCCAACGACACCGAGTTCGGTCTCGCCTGCTACTTCTATGCACGCGATATCGGCCGCGTGTGGCGCGTCGCGGAGGGTCTCGAGTACGGCATGGTCGGCATCAACGAGGGCATCATCTCGACCGAGGTCGCGCCCTTCGGCGGCGTCAAGGAGTCGGGCCTCGGCCGCGAAGGCTCTGCACATGGCATCGATGGCTTTGTGGAGCTGAAGTACATGCTGATGGGTGGGCTCTAGTTTTTCCCCGCGGACGCCAACGCCGTCGCGTCGAAGACGCGCCTCTGGCGCGATGGCTACTGGCGCCGCGGCCGCCACTTACACGGTTGGTGGCCAAAGGCGCGGCCTTCGGCCGCCACCGAATATCCCCTCTCCCCGTCCTACGGGGAGAGGGTTAGGGTGAGGGGCGGCGGCATACGCAAAAGTCAGCGCAAGCTACCGCCCCTCATCCCGACCTCCTCCCCGCTTACGGGGAGAAGGAGAACGAGCAGCAACGGGGAAACATCCAACATGGCTGAGCGCAGCAACGTGCGGGTCGCGTGGTTCAACGGCAAGTTCGTGCCCGAGAGCGAGGTGCGCATTCCTTTCCGCGACCTGAGCTGGGTCTACGGCGACGGCTGCTTCGACATGACGCGCAGCTTTCACCACAAGCTCTTCAAGGTGCAGGAGCACGTGGACCGGCTCTATCGCTCGCTCAAGTATCTGCGCATCGATCCAGGCTTCGGTCCCGAGCGGATGGTCGCGCTGACCGAGGAGCTGTTCGAGCGCAATCGCCACCTCCTCGGACCCGATGACGACTACTGGGTGGGCCAGCGCATCAGCCGCGGCGTCAAGGACGTGCCGGGCGACAACCTCGACTATCACGGACCGAACGTCGTGCTCGAATGCGCGCCGCTGCCACTTGTGCAGCGTGCGAAGCTCTTCAAAGAGGGCATCCGCGTGATCGTGCCCTCGCATCGGCGCACGCCACCCGAGTCACTCACGCCGCGCGCGAAGACGCACAACTACCTCAACATGATCGTCGCCAACCAGGAGGTGCAGAGTGCCGATCCCGAGGCTTGGGCCGTTCTGCTCGATACCAACGGCAATCTCGCCGAGGGTATGGGCTCGAACATCTTCACGGTGCGCGACGGCGCGGTGCTGACGCCGCGCGAGAAATTCGTGCTGCCAGGCGTGAGCCGCCAGACGGTGATCGATCTCGCGCGCCAGGTGGGGATTCCGGTCGCAGAAGCCGATATCGATCTCTACGACAGCTATGTCGCCGACGAGATGTTCCTCACCTCGACCTCGCTGTGCATCTGCCCGGTGACGAAGATCAACGGCGTCGATATCGGCCCGAAGGGGCAGGTCTGGGGTCCGGTCACCAAGCGCCTCGCCGATGCCTATAGCCGTTACGTCGGCTACGACTTCGTCGGCCAGTATCTCAAGCGCTACCAGGAAGGCATGCAGGCGCGGGCGTTTTAGTTTTTGCCGCGGGCTGCTGGGAAGAGGCGCTATCGCATTCTTCCGCCGTGCCATGCCCGCGGCGGCCATGCCGACAGGTTGGAGTGCGCCGCAGCGATGGCTGAGCGCGCCGCTGCGCCCAATATTCCCGCCGCCCTTGTGTGCGCTGCCGTTTCATCCGGCAGAACGAGTTGTCTCATTTGCTGGCATTTCGGCACGGCCTGTGTAGGATCGATTGTGTCCGGCCGCGGGCAACCGCGCCGGGTCGTAATATGCATTTGAGAATTTCGTCGATCCGGATCCAGTGGCGCGCGCATTTTCCGCGTGTACGATCGGCCGGCGAAACATCAATGCTCAGCGCGTATAGAGAGGCATAGATGAAGCTCATCCCGAGACTTTTGCTCTCGCTTCCCGTGATACTCGGCGTTGCAACCGGGGCTGCAGTGGCCCAGACCAAGGAAGTGACGATCGCCCACCAGGACATGATCGTACCCTTCCGCGTGGCTCAGGCCGCGGGCGCCGTCGAGAAGGCCACGGGCTACAAGATCAGTTGGAAAATGTTCGGCGGCGGCGGCGACGTGATCAAGGCCATGGCATCCGGCCAGGTGCCGATCGGCGAAGTGGGCTCGAGCCCGATCACTGCGGCCGCAGCCCAAGGCATCGACATCCAGCTCATCTGGATCTTCGACGACATCAACAACGCCGAGCAACTCGTCGCCTCCAACAAGTCCGGCGTCACGACGCTCGCAGGCCTCAAGGGCAAGAAGGTTGCGACGCCGTTCGTGTCGACGGCCCACTACCAGCTCCTGTTCGCGCTCAACAAGGCGGGCGTGAACCCGAAGGAAATCCAGATCCTGAATCTCAGGCCGCCGGAGATCGCCGCCGCCTGGGAGCGTGGTGATCTCGATGCGACCTTCATCTGGGAGCCCGTGCTCTCGAAGGTGAAGGCGGATGGCAAGGTGATCATCTCGGCCGCGGATGTGGCCAAACAGGGCGCGCCGACGTTCGACGGCATCATTGTCAACCGCGCCTGGGCCGCGGCAAACAAAGACTTCCTGGTCGCCTATGTGAAGGCCATGGCTGCAGCCGATGCGGACTACAAGGCCAATCCCGCGAAGTACGGCAAGGGCTCTGCGAACGCGGCGGCCATCGCCAAGATCGTCGGCGCCAAGCCTGATGACGTGCCGGGCGTGCTTGCTGACTACGCCTTCCCGTCGGCAGCCGAGCAGGCCTCCGACAAGTGGCTCGGCGGTGGTGCCAAGGGCGGCGCCGCCCAGGCGCTCGCAAATACCGCGGTGTTCCTCAAGGAGCAGAACCGCATCACCGAGATGCCGGCGGATTTCGGCAAGTTCGTCAATCCGGAGTTCGCCGCCGCGGCCGCGAAGTAAAAAGACGATCTGACGCGCAGGACCGAGAGGTTTCATGGTGACGATGACACGGCCCGCCGCCGCGCGGCGGTCGGCCAGCGCCACACTCAATATCAAGGACCTCTCGGTCCGCTACTCCACCCGCGACGGCATCGTCGAAGCTCTGTCGCGGGTGAACCTCGATATGAAAGCCGGCGACTTCGTCGTCGCCATCGGCGCCTCGGGCTGTGGAAAGACGACGCTCCTCTCCTGCATGGCCGGTTTTCTCACGCCTTCCGACGGCGAGATCCTGCTCGATGGAGCACCCGTCGAGGGACCTGGCGCCGACCGCGGTGTCGTTTTCCAGAAGCACGCGCTCATGCCGTGGCTCAACGTGATCGACAATGTCGCGTTCGGCCCCAAGATGCGCGGCGTCGGCAAGGACGAACGCTACGCGATTGCACGCGAGCAGTTGAACCTCGTCGGCCTTGGCGACTTCTCCGAGAAGATGATCTACGAGCTCTCGGGCGGCATGCAGCAGCGCGTCGGCATTGCCCGCGCGCTCGCCTCCGACCCGGAGGTGCTGCTCATGGACGAGCCGCTCGGCGCACTCGACGCGCTCACCCGCGAGCAGGTCCAGGAGCTGATCCTCGATGTGTGGCACCGCACGGGCAAGATGGTTTTCTTCATCACGCATTCCGTGGAGGAGGCGGTCTTCCTTGCGACACGGCTGATCGTGATGACCCCGCGCCCCGGCAAGATCGAGAAGACTTATGATCTCGACTTCGGCCGCCGTTACATCGAGACGAAGAACGCGCGCGCCGTGAAGGCAAGCCCCGCTTTCATCCAGATGCGCGAACAGGTTCTCAGCGACATTCAGCGACGCGACTGATGTGCATGATCGAGGAGAGATCGCGATGGCCGTAAGCGAAGCCACAGGCGCGCCGACCGCTTCCGCGCGCCGCGTTCGGACAAGCCGCTACCGCGTCCTCGGCGAAGGCTCGACGCTGGCAATCAACCTCGTCACCATCGCCGCGTTACTCGGCCTATGGTGGGTCGCGACGCACATGGGCTGGGTAAGCCGGCTCTTTCTCCCAAAGCCCGAAGCCATCTGGGCCGCCTTCTGGCAGGCCGTGAACGGCGATCTCGATGATGCGACCCTCTGGGGCCACTTCCTCGCCAGCATGGGGCGCGTGTTCGGCGCCTTCGTCCTTGCCGTCGCGCTCGGCATTCCCATTGGCATTCTCATGGGCACGAGCCGCATTGCCCGCGGCATCTTCGATCCGCCCATCGAGTTCTACCGGCCGTTGCCGCCACTCGCCTACTTGCCGCTTATGATTGTCTGGTTCGGCATCGGCGAGGAATCGAAGATCATTCTCCTATTCCTCGCGATCTTCGCGCCGGTAACGCTCGCGGCACGCGCCGGCGTGCGCTCGATCTCGCAGGAGCAGATCCAGGCCGCGCTCTCCATGGGCGCCTCGCGCGCGCAGGTCATCCGCCATATCATCATGCCGGGCGCGCTGCCCGAGATACTCGTCGGCTTGCGCATTGGCATGGGTGTCGGCTGGACGACGCTCGTCGCAGCCGAGATGGTCGCGGCCGATGCCGGCCTCGGCAAGATGGTCTTCAATGCCTCGAACTTCCTCAGGACCGACGTCGTGATCCTCGGCATCCTGCTGATCGGCTTCGTCGCCTTCGCCTTCGAGCTGCTCATGCGGTGGTTCGAACGCTGGGCCGTGCCGTGGAAGGGGAAGGTGTAGATCTGCTGCAGTCCACGCTGTCTGCCTGTGGATTCAGCTTGAGGCCAGGAGCAGAAATGCCGTTGGATCAATCCCTGGCTCGCTCCACCCCCGCTATGCAGCAGCTCATGCATTCCACCGCGTGGAGTGTCTGAACCCGCTAAATTTGCGTAACTAGCGCTTCCATTTAACCCGAGTTCACTTACCATGACAGCATCGCCCGACGTTTTGCCCGAACTTCTCGAATTGGATGCGCCCGCGTCGGTAAAGACCATTTATGCTAGACTTCGCGCCGGCTCCGCTTCGCCTATTGCGGCGCTGATCTGGCGCCATATTGCGACTCATCCCGGCGTGCTCGAGGAATGCTGGGGGGCGCTCGAGCCGCTATTTGCGAGCGGTCAGTTACCAGAAACGGCCTGGCGCATCGCTCGCGAAACGAGCCCAAATCAGCTGCTGCCACAAATCGAGCCGCGAGCGCAACGGCTGCTCGGCATCACCGAGGACAACGCGTCGACGATCGGGGCCGTGGCAGAGGCCTATAACCGCTCCAATCCGGTAAACCTCCTCGGGATACTGACATTGCTCTCGCGTCTTTCGACGGACGAGCCGGTTATGGCCGCTCCGTCCATTGCCTATTGGTCCCCACCACCCGAGATCACGCGATCGATGCCCCACATGACGCCGCCGACAGAAATGAGCGCGGACATGCGTTGGCTATTGAACGATCTCCGGTTCGGTGATCGTTCACAGCTCGATGCGGTAGTACCGAGCCTTTATAGGCACCTGACAGACTGGCCCGCATATCTGTCCGTTCTGCACATCTCCCTGGCGCCGCGTTTCAGGGACGGCACCATGGCCGACCACACGTCGCGCGTCGAACGCGCGATGGCCGCCGAGGCGATTACCCTTGCCCGCCAGATCCGACCAACTCCGAAACTTGCCGACAGACCCGAGTTGCAGGCCACCATGCGCCGCTTCACCAGCGGCTTCATACCAACGATGATCGTCGTCGGCCGCGCAATCGCGGAGCAGTTCGAGTAATCCGCGTTCAGGTCGGAATGTCTCCAGCCGAGAGAGGAGAAGTTATTCCAAATACCGCTTCTCCAGCATGACATGCACGCCGTTGTGGCCATTGACGAGCTGCGTCACCCGCAGGTCCGCGGCGAGGCTGCAGAGCATGTAGGCGTCCTCGCGCGATAGTCCCTTCTTCTCGCCGAGCAGCTTGATCATGTCGCGCAACGCAGCGCGAGCGGCACTGTCGAGATCGGGATCGAAGGCCATGGTGATCGCGTGCGTCGGCGTCTCCGCACGCGGCCAGTCGAGCGTGCCGCCTTTGTGAAGCGTGAATTTGAAAGTGCCCTTCAGCGCCGTCTCGATCGCTGTCACGCAGACCTCGCCATCGCCCTGTGCTCCATGACCGTCGCCAGCGGAAAAGTTCGCGCCAGGCACGTGCACGGGGAGGAACAGCGTCGATCCCGCGACCAACTCCTTGTTGTCCATGTTGCCCCCGTGCTGACGCGGCGCGAGCGACGTAATCATGCCCCACGACGGCGGCGGCGCGACGCCCATTACCCCGAAGAACGGCCTGAGCGGCACTTCCGCGCCCCACGAGAGTTTGCCGACGCCGCGCTCGCGATCCATCGGGATGTGCACGATGCGCACGCGATCAAACTCGAGCGGCAGCGCGCCCGCGAGCGGCCGGATGGCGTTGTAGCCCCAGTCCTGGCGGCACTCGATCGCCTCGATGTCTACTTGCAGCACATCGCCGGGCATGGCGCCCTCGATAGCGATCGGCCCCGTCAGGACGTGCCCCGGCAGCTTGCGCGGCACCTGGGCGTGCACTTCGAGCAGCTCCGGCAGGATCTTGAAGCCCGACGAGGGCGGCGGCATCACGTCCGGCGAGCCGCTGACCGTCTCCATGGTCACGCGATCGCCGCTCTTGATCGCGAGCACGGGCCTTTCCTCGGCATCGAAGTAGCCCCAATGGACAGTTCCGACGCGGGATTTGAGGACGTGATCGGTCATTGGCGAACCCCCATTGCTAGCCTGCTTTGCCACCAGCCTAACGCCCTCTCCCGCACACGTCATCCGGGATCCAGACTTGCACATGCGCGCGCGCTGGTCATGATGACGCCCGAACAGGCATCCAACCAGGAAGCACCAAATGGCATACGCGGCATTCGACCTCACGGGCCAGGTCGCCCTCGTCACCGGCGGCAATGGCGGCATCGGCCTCGGCATGGCGAAGGCCGTGGCGGAAGCCGGCGCGGACGTCGCGATCTGGGGCACGAATGCGGCCAAGAATGCCGCGGCCAAGGCCGAGCTCGAAAAGACCGGCCGCCGCGTGCTGGCACTCCAGGTCGACGTCGGCGATGAGGCCGCCGTGGAGCAGGGCTTTGCCGAGACAGTGAAGACGCTCGGACGCGTCGACGGCTGCTTCGCCAATGCCGGCGTACACGGACGCGGCGGGCACACGGCGTTCGGCGAGATGTCTACCGAGGAATGGAAGCGCGTCACGCGCGTCAATCTCGATGGTGCTTTCTACACTTTCCGGGCGGCTGCCAAGCACATGGCCTCGCGAGACGGCGGCGGCGTGCTCGTTGGAACGTCCTCCCTCGCCGCCATCTCTGGCCCGCCACGCAACGAGCATTACGCCGCGACCAAGAGCGCCATGATCGGGATGATCCGCTCGCTTGCCGTCGAATATGCGCGCTACGGCATTCGTGCACATGCCGTACTTCCAGGCTGGATCGAAACGGACATGACCGCCAATCTCATTGCCAACGAGAAATTCCACGACAATGTGCTGAAGCGCGTACCCATGCGCCGTTGGGGCACCGGCGACGACTTCGGCGGCATTGCGGTCTACGCCATGAGCTCGGCCTCGCGCTTCCACACCGGCGATACCTTCCTCATCGACGGCGGCTACGCGCTGTTCTAGGTCCCGGTGATGCTGGCGATCTCGCTTTCGGTGTAGCCGACAGCCGCCAGGACTTCGCGCGTGTGCTCGCCGAGTCCCGGTGCGCGCTGGCCTGCCTTCGTCTCGGAGGCCGACATGCGAAAGGCCGGGTTCAGTACCTTGAAGGGCCCTGCTGAATCGTGCACTTCCTGTAGCGCTCCGCGATGCACGAGCTGCGGATCGGCCAGCGCCTCTTTGGCTGTGCGATACGGCCCCGCCGGCACGCCGTAGCGATCGAGCACCCTCATCAGCTCTTCGGTCGTGAGCGTGCGCGTCCACTCTTCCAGCTCATCCATGAACTCAGCCCAGTTGGCACGACGGTCGAGATATTTGGCGAAGCGCGGATCTGTCGCCCAAGTCCGCCCGGCCGCCCTGCCGAGCTCCTGGAACGTGCGCTCGCTCGCAACCGCGATATTGACGAAGCCGTCCGCCGTCGCGGCGGGGCCATAGAGTGCCCGCTTCGGCATGGGCGGCACTTTGAACTGCGACGCCTGCAGCTCGACGGTCATGAGCGAGAGCATGCCCTCGAACATCGAGACATCGAGATGCTGGCCCTTGCCGGTTACGGTGCGCTGATAGAGCGCCGCCGAAATCGCGCCGAAGGCATACGTGCCCGCAAGTACATCCGCCGTGAAGATGCCACAGCAATCGGGCCGCTCGCGTCCTCCCTGATAACTGATATGGGCCATATCGTAGCCCGATGTGGCATGCACGACCGGCGCATAGGCCGGCTTATCGGCCGATGGTCCCGTCTGGCCATAGCCGGAAATCGAGCAGTAGACGACGCGCGGATTCTCAGTGGACACACTCGCATAGTCGATGCCCAGGCGCTTGGTCACGCCCGGACGGTAGTTCTCGACGATGATGTCCGCTCCGGCGATGAGCCGGCGCGCCGCCGCGACGGCCTCGGGACGCTTCAGATCGAGCACGATACTGCTCTTCCCGGCATTGAGCTGCCCGTACGACGTGCTAGCGCCGTTCCTGAGCGGTGGCCGGCTGCGCATGAGGTCGCCCTCGGCCGTCTCGATCTTCACGACATCAGCGCCGAGGTCGCTCAGCAGGCGCGCACAATGTGGACCGGCGATCGTCGTCGTGAAATCGAGCACCTTGAGCCCGCTGAACGCCTGCATCGTATCCTCTCTGAGGTCATAAAGGCCGTCGCCATGAGCATTGACCGAATGCGCCGGGTGCGCAAGCGGACCGCATCGCGGCGCGGCGAAATCAGAAGGGTGTCATTCACCACGCCACCTCGTGTGGCGCTCGCGTCTCAAAATGCCTAACCTGCTTCGTAGAGCAGGCCCGTCGACACGGGTGCAATATCGGGGAGCGTAGGGAAATGACGAAGCAGGGCGGTCAGGTCGCGGGCAAGGTGGCGCTGGTCACGGGTGGCGCATCGGGCATCGGAGAAGCGTGCTGCCTGACGCTCGCGCGCGAAGGTGCGAGGGTCGTCATTACCGACGTCGATGAAGCGCGCGGCAAGGAGCTCGTCGAGAAGATTGCCGTGAACGGCGGCAAGTCGATCTTCCTCAAACAGGACGTGGCAGACGAAGCGCGCTGGCCCGAGGTGATCGCCACGACAGAGGATGCTTTTGGCGGCCTCCATGTTCTCGTCGCAAATGCCGGCATCGGAATCATGGTGCCGATCCTCGACATGACGCTCGCCGACTGGCGTCGCCAGAATGCGATCAATCTCGACGGCGTCTTCCTCTCCGTGAAGTACGGCATTCCCGCCATGCGCCGCACCGGCCACGGCGGATCGGTGATCATGATGTCCTCGATCGCGGGGCTCAGGGGATCGGTCGGTCTCGCGGGCTACTCGGCGACCAAGGGCGGCGTCCGCCTCTTCGCGAAGTCCGTGGCGCTCGAATGCGCGGCTGCCAAGGACGGCATTCGCGTCAATTCCGTCCATCCTGGCGTGATCGACACACCCATCTGGAACAAAATTCCGACCGGGGCCACCGGCGCCCACAACAACAAGCCTATCGATCCACGCGCCCGCTCGCTCTGGATGATCCCCCTCGGCGAGCTCGGCACGGCGCAGGACATTGCCGACGGCGTGCTGTTCCTCGCCTCCGACGCATCCAAGCATATGACCGGCACGGAACTCGTCATCGATGGCGGCATCATGAGCGGCGTGCTGCCGCGATCCGCCCAGGCGCAATAGACATTCTGCCTCGTCACTTTCGGAGATCTCATGGACAAGCTGCACTACAAGTCCGCGGTCGAACTCGCCGAGCTCATTCGCACAAAGAAAGTCTCGGCCGTCGAGGTGCTGGAGCACTTCCTCGCGCGCATCGAAAAATTCAATCCCAAGCTCAATGCCGTCATATGGATGGATGCCGAGCGTGGGCGCAAGAGGGCGCGCGAGGCGGATGCGGCGCTCGCACGAGGCGAGGTGTGGGGTCCGCTGCACGGCGTGCCCATGACCATCAAGGAGAGCTACCAAGTGCCGGGCTCGCCCACGACTTGGGGCCTTCCCGAGTACAAGAACAACATCACGGAGACGAGTGCGCTTGCCGTCGAGCGACTCGAGAAAGCCGGCATCAATCTGTTCGGCAAGACCAACGTGCCGGTCCTGCTCGCGGACTGGCAGAGCTACAATCCGATCTACGGCTCCACGAGCAATCCCTGGAACACCGCGCTCACGCCGGGCGGATCGTCGGGCGGATCGGCTGCAGCCCTTGCTGCCGGACTCACAGGCGTCGAAGCGGGCAGCGACATCGGCGCCTCGATCCGAAACCCCGCGCACTACTGCGGCGTGTTCGGCCTGAAGCCGACGTACGGCATCATCCCCCTGCGCCGCCATTCACTGCCCAACAGCTTCGCGCCCGGTGACATCTCCTGCGTCGGACCGCTCACGCGCGGCGCTGCCGATCTCGACGTCATGCTCGATGTCATGAGCGGTGCCGACGAGATCGAGGAGAACTGCTGGAAGCTCGAGTTGCCGAAGGCCAAGGCTAGCACGCTTAAGGGCATGAAAGTCGCCGTGAAGCTCCGCGATCCGAATTGCGAGATCGATAGGGAGTACACGAACGTGCTCCAGGCCCTTGTCGAGAGGCTCGCGAAGGCCGGTGCAATCGTGAAGGAAATCGAGCCGCAGATCGATACGAAGCGCCTGCACGAGATCTACGTCCTGCTGCTGCGCTCGGCGACCTCGGCCCGCACGCCCGATGCGGATATTGCCGGATGGAAAGCTGCGCTCGCGGCAGCCGGTCCCAATCCTGACCAGTACCTCGATCTCATGGTCAGGGGCGTCGAACTCACGCACCGAGCTTGGCTGCCGCTCAACAACGAGCGCCACAAGCTACGCTTTGCCTTCGATGCCTTCTTCAAGGACTGGGACATCCTGCTCTGCCCTGCAGCGTCTTCTGCAGCATGGCCGCACGATCAGACGCGCGAGCGCTGGCAGCGCAGCATCCCGATCAATGGCAAGCCGCAACCGACGACCTCACAGCTCTTCTGGGCCGGCTATTCTGGTGTCGTCTACCTGCCCTCGACCGTCGGCCCCGCGGGCCTCACGAAATCGGGCCTGCCGGTCGGCTATCAGGCGATCGCGCGTCACGGCCACGACAAGACGGCGGTTGCCTTCAGCCGCTTTGTCGAGCGCGAGATCGGCGGGTTCGTGCCGCCGCCGGGCTACGAGTGACGCCCTTATTCGCGGCGCTTTTCTTCTTCGCCGTGCGCGTCGCCACTTCGGCGGCGCGCCGACACCATGCACGCATCTCGTCGTCATCGTCGAGAAGACGCTCGGGTGCACGCCAGTAGGAAGTGAGGACGCGGTCGCCGTTCTTGGTGCCGTAGGTGAACGGCCCGAGCCCCTCCGCCTCAAAGTCCGCGACCGTTTCCGCATCGGCCTTGAGATAGAGCACCTCGTCGGAGATCAGGCCGAACATCAGGCCATCGCGGAACACGCCGGCGCCACCGAACATGCGCCGCGACGCGATGCCGCCGAGCGGGCGAAGCACGTCCATCAGATGCTCGATCAATGCGGCATCCGTGGACATGCTTCGGGCTCCCTAGGCCGCGGCCTTGATGATCTGCGCCGCCTTCTCGCCGACCATGATCGCGGGCGCATTGGTATTGCCGGAGGGCATGGTCGGGAAGATCGAGGCATCGGCGATCCTGAGCCCCTCGATACCGTGCACCTTCAGCCTCTCGTCGACGACCGTGTTCGGCCCTGCCGGCCCCATGCGGCAAGTGCCGATCGGGTGATAGGCCGTCTGCGAGTTGTTGCGCATGTAGTGCAAGATCTCGTCGTCGGTGCGCACATCCTTGCCCGGCGAGTACTCGTCGCCGCGATACGGCTCCAGCGCAGGCTGAGCGGCAATTTTGCGGATGATGTTGAAGCCATCGACCATCGCGCGTTGATCCCGCTGGTCCGTGAGGAAGTTGAACACGATCTTGGGCTGGGCATCGGGATCGGCCGAGCGGATGTGAATGGAGCCGAGGCTCTCCGGGCGAAGCTGATACACGGAGATCGTCATGGACGGGAACTCCTGCAGAATGCGCTTCTTCGGATCCTTCACCGAATAGGGCACGATGTGCATCTGGACATCCGGCGTCTCCATTTCCTTCTGCGTCTTGAGGAAGGCGAGCAGCGGAGCCGACGGCAGGCTCAGAAAGCCGCCGCGCGTCGTCGCGTACTTCAACGCCTCTTTCACGGCACCTATGCCGCGCGCGCGCGTGTTGTAGGAGACCTCCGGCACTTTTACGTGCCAGATGATCCGCGCATTGATGTGATCGCGCAGGTTCTCGCCGACCGCTGGCAGCGCGTGTTTCACCTCGATGCCGAACTGCTTGAGAACTTCCGGCCGCCCGATGCCTGACAGTTCGAGAAGTTGCGGCGTTGCGACGGCACCCGCCGAGAGGATCACCTCGCGGTTCGCGCGCACTTCGATCTGACGGCCATACTTCTCATAGACGATGCCGACGCAGCGCTTGCCTTCGAGGACGACACGGCGCGTCGGCGCATCCGTGACCACGCGGAGGTTCGGCCGCTTCATCGCGGGCTTGAGGTAGGCCCGCGCGACGCTCATACGCACACCCTTATGAATGCTCGTCTGCGTCTTGCAGATGCCTTCCTGGTCCTCGCTGTTATAGTCGGGATTGATCTTGAAGCCGGCCTGCTCGCCGGCCTTGAAGAGCGCGTCGTAGAGCGGATTCTGATCGGGCACGACGGACACTTTGAGCGGTCCATCGGTGCCGCGACCATTGTCCGGGCCGCCCTCGTAGTTCTCGATCTTCGTGAAGACCGGCGCGACGTCGTTCCAGGCCCAACCTCGCGCGCCCATCTGCGCCCACGTATTGTAGTCGAGCGGCTGGCCGCGCACCCAGACGAGACCGTTGATCGAACTCGATCCGCCGAGCAGCTTGCCGCGCGGCACCGGGATCGCCCGGTTTCCGGTGCACGCTTCAGGCTCGGACTCGTAAAGCCAGTTGGCCGCGGGATTGTGGATCAGGAGACCGAAGCTGACCGGCAGCCAGGAGTACACGTGATTCGCCGCCCCCGCTTCGACGAGCAGGACACTGTTCTTCGGATTCTCGCTGAGGCGCGCCGCCAGCGCACCGCCGGCCGACCCAGCGCCGACGACGATATAGTCATACTGCTCCATGGTGTTTCCTGCCCCTTATGTCGCGAGCTTCGTACCCGCTGTCGCGACATTCCTAGCAACGTCGGGTAGCAGATGACCAGTACCCCGATGAAAGTGCCGGGCTGCTTTGCATCTGGATTGTATGAATTCCGCAGCGCACACTTGGCGGGATGGCCGCCCGCCCTGCCCTCGCCTAGAATGCGGCGCCACCCACGAAGAACATTCAATCCGTCACCATTGGACAGGAGGAACCATGCCCGAGCCCACCACATTTGCCGGCACCGTCGAGTGGTCCGGCGAGAACCCCGGTATATCGCTCAAGGAGAGCCCGGACGGCCCCTTCGTGAGCCTCGCGAGCTTCTTCCGCGTCGTGCTCTCGCCGCACGGCCGTGGCCATGCCCTCGTCCTCATGCAGTCGCCGCAGGAGGTGAGCCCGCCTGCCGAACGCGCGAATTATGTGCTGCACGACAATGAGGCGCTCGCACGCTACCTCGTCTCGGATTTCGTCTCGAGTTTTGGCACTTACAAGGGCCTGCCCGGCCTCGCCGGCTTGAAGTACCAGAAGCTGGATAGTGTTGTGGCCTCGGGCGATCCGGGCTCGGCCTACAAGGAGACGCTCCAGGCCGGTAGCCTCAATGTCGAGCTCGCATGGAGCGGTCTCGGGAAGCCCTTCTGCTTTGCTCTCCCGCCCGACAAATCAGCCACGGGCCGTCATTGGATGCCGAGCCTGTTCGTCGGTTGCAGCGAGGCCTCGATCACCGTCAATGGCAAGCGGCTTCCCGGCAAACCCATCCCCCGACAGGTTGCAGGTCAGTCGATTACCACAGCGATGCTCGCCTTCTCGGAGACGTGGATCAAAGTTTGATCGTCACATCGCCCGCGCCAGCACGGCGTGCAGGAGGACATTGACGCCCGGCACGGTCGCCGCAAGGTCGATGTCCTCCGCTTCATTGTGGCTGATCCCACCCTTGCACGGCGTGAAGATCATGGCCGTCGGGCAGACCTTCGTCATGTTGTAGGAGTCATGCCCAGCCTGGGTCTCGATATCCATGGTCGGGACGCCGAGGCGCGCTGCCGTCTCGCGAATGAGAGCGATCAGACCCGCATCGAACGTGAGACCACCGAAGCCCCAGCGCTCGGCGATCTCGATGTGCGTGCGCGAGCGGCGCGCCGACTCGACGACAGCCGCCTCGACCTCCGCCACCATATCAGGAAGACGCTCCTTCTTTGGATGGCGGAAATCGATCCACAAGTCCGCCTCATCGGAGAGAATGCCAGGCAGGTTGGGCCTCAGATCGAGGCGCGCAACGCTCGTCTTTCCATCTTCGGGCGCATACCGCCAGCCGATATCATCGACGGCAACGGCCACGTAAGACGCGCCAACAAGCGCATTGCGGCGGAGCATCATCGGTGTCGGTCCGACATGCGAAGTCTCGCCGCGCACGCTGATGCGCATGCCTTGCATCGCGAAGCCGCCCGTCACGATACCGAGCGGCAGGCCGACGGCGTCGAGCTTCGGGCCTTGCTCGATGTGCAGCTCGAAGTAGCTGTCGATCGCGCGCCCGCCGACCGGTACCTCGCCACGATAGCCGATGCGTGCGAGCTCGTCGGCGAAACGCAGGCCCTCCTTGTCGTGGCGGTCCTCTACCCAGGCGAGCAGGCTCGGATCGGAAAACACCAGCGAAGCCAGCATCGGCGGCGGAAAGCGCGCACCTTCCTCGTTCGTCCAGTTCACGACCTCGATCGGACGCTTGGTCTTGATGCCGCGCTCGTCGAGCGTGCGCAACACCTCGAGCCCCGACATCACGCCGAGAATGCCGTCGAAACGTCCACCCTTGGCCTGCGTATCGAGATGACTGCCGATCAGCACCGGCGCGAGCGATGGATCCGTGCCTTCGCGCCGCACAAACATGCTGCCGAGGCGATCGATCGTGAGCCCGTAGCCCTCGGCGCGCACCCAAACCGCGAACATGTCGCGCACGGCCTTGTCCTCGTCGCTGAGCGTGAGGCGGCGAATACCGCCGGCGGGCGTGCGGCCGATCTCGGCGGACGCCATGAGGCTCTGCCAGAGACGATCGGGGTTGATCGACAAGTTCGTGCTCACGCGCGCGCTCCTTCTCTTCTGGCAGCCGACGGCTCGGCGCACTGCAATTTATTCCTGTCGCACGAGCCGCTGGGAAGAGGCTCTGTGCCTGTTTGTCGAAAATGCGTGCCGAGCTTGCGGACAGAAGCCCTCAGGTCATCGCGAAGAATGCGCCGCCACTCCACACGCCGAGCCGGCCGGCATCATCCTCGACAGCCATCTCGACGAGATCGTAGTAGAGGGCCCGCGTCACGAGAGCTTCTAGCCGCCCGCGCACGAGCAGATACGGCTTGAGCCCCCCTGTGCCTTCCTCGGGTGCGAACCTCAGTGGACGCTCCGGCCCGCATCGGACCACGTCGTCGACATTCGTGCGGAAGATCAGCTCCTGGCCACGCCCTTCGCCGGATACTTCCATCTCGACGGCCAGGAAGGGGGCATCGGCGACGGTCACATCGACTTTTTCGGCAGGGGTCACGAGAAAGTGACGGCCGTCCAGATCGCGCCTCAGAACACGGGAGAAGAGCCGTACCAATGGCTTTCGGCCAATCGGGCTGCCTTGGTAGAACCAAGTGCCATCGGCGGCGATGGCCATGCCGATATCCCCGCAATACGGGGGGTTCCAGCTCTCGACCGGCGGCAAACGGTCCCCGGCCTGCGCACGCAGCATGGCTTCTAGCCCCGCAAGCGGCGCCGCCCCTGCGACGGCGTGGTCGGCCAGCCCTGCGTCAACCTGCCTTGTTTCCAGTCGGCTGCCTTGCTTATCGTGTGGACTCATGAGGCGACCTTGCTTGCGTACTGCAGTTCGCATTTGGCACCATATGGTCTCAACAGCCCGGCAATCGACCGGTTCCGCGATCCTTGCCACGGCGGCCTCGAAATCGGCGTCGAGCGTACCATTTTGGCTCGACTGCTTATTTGCCCGGCACCGCGCTCCATATTCTGAACACCTTCGCTGCCTCAAGTTTTCGCAACCCCAGAAAAAGGCAGTATAATCGCGCCATGACAACAGTAATCGACACCCAGGACAACATCGTCGCGCGCGTCGAGGCCGCTGGTGAGCGGGTACGCCGCGTTCATGAGGCCACGGCCTCGGTCATCTTCGGCCAGGACAAGGTCATCGAGCAGACGCTCGTGACGCTGCTTTCGGGCGGGCACGCGTTGCTCATCGGCGTGCCAGGCCTCGCGAAGACGCTACTCGTCGAGACGCTCGGGCGCGTGCTCGGCCTCGATGCCAAGCGCATCCAGTTCACGCCAGACCTCATGCCGTCGGACATCATCGGTGCCGAAGTGCTCGAGGACGCACAAGGCGGACGGCGCAGCTTCCGCTTCATCCGCGGTCCCGTGTTCACGCAGCTCCTGATGGCGGACGAGATCAACCGCGCCTCGCCCAAGACGCAGTCGGCGCTGCTGCAGGCCATGCAGGAGCACCACGTCACGGTCGCCGGCCAGCGCCATGATGTGCCCTCGCCGTTCCACGTGCTCGCAACGCAGAACCCGCTCGAGCAGGAAGGCACCTATCCGCTTCCCGAAGCTCAGCTCGATCGCTTCCTACTGCAGGTCGATGTCGACTATCCCGACACAGCTGCCGAACGGCGGATGCTCTTCTCTACGACCGGAACGGACGAGCGACGTCTGGAGCCGATCCTCTCCGGCACCGAGCTGATGAGCATCCAGCGCCTCGTGCGCCAGATCCCTGTCCCCGACAAGGTTGTGGATGCGATCCTGACGCTCGTGCGCACGGCGCGTCCCGGAACGGGCGCCGACGCCGAGACCGACAAGTTCGTCGCCTGGGGTCCCGGCCCGCGCGCAAGCCAGGCGCTGATGCTCGCCGTGCGCGCCAAAGCACTCGTCGACGGCCGTCTCGCGCCTTCGGTGGACGACGTCGTCGCCCTCGCCGAGCCCGTTCTCAAGCATCGCATGGCGCTCAACTTCGCGGCTCGCGCCGAGGGCCGCCAGATCGGCGCTGTCATCGGCCGGCTCGCCGCCAACATCGCGTGAGGCGAACCATAGGCGCTTCTCGCGCATTCCCTTGGAGCCAGCAGGTGGCGGAGACCGCACGCACCATGCGACCCCGATCAAGACTGGCCGGCCAGACATTGGCTGGACGGAGCCTCGCATGAGCCCGGCCCAGTCAGAGATCGGCCGGCTCGAGCTCGAGGCGCACGGCCTTGCCGATCGCCTGCCCGATCTCGTCATCGAGGCGAGCCGGATCGCGAGCACGGTCTCTCACGGCATTCATGGCCGCCGCCGCGCCGGCCCGGGCGAGACTTTTTGGCAGTTCCGCCAGTTCGAGGGAGCCGATGCTGCAACCCTCATCGACTGGCGGCGCTCGGCGAGCTCCGATCAGTTGTACGTGCGCGAGCGAGAGTGGGAAGCGGCGCACACCGTGTGGCTCTGGCCCGATCTTTCACCGTCAATGAACTTCCGCAGCGACCTCGCGCCCGTCACGAAGCGCGATCGCGCGATGGTGCTCATGCTTGCTGCTGCCGAGCTGCTCGTGCGCGGTGGCGAGCGCGTGGCCCTGCTCGGCCTCGGCAGACCGACAGCAAGTCGCAAGGCGGCGACCCTGATCGCCGAAACTATCCTCACGAACATCGCATCGCCGCTGCTCACGACGAGCCTGCCGCCCAAGATTCGCCTGCCGCGCTTCTCCGGCGCCATCCTGATCAGCGACTTCCTCGATCCGCTCGATCAGCTCGGGCCCCGGCTCGAGGAAATGGCCGGCGCCGGCGTCGGCGGCCATCTCGTGCAGGTCATGGATCCGGCGGAGGAGACGCTGCCCTATGAAGGGCGTGCGGAATTCCTCGGGACGGAGGTTGCCGGCGAGCGCTGGATCGTCGATCGCGTGGAGACCATGCGGGACGACTACATCAAGCGCCTCAACGCACACAGGGACGGACTCGCCGAAATCGCACGACGTCTCGGCTGGTCGCTGCTCGTCCATCACACGGACCGCCCGCCGCACGAATTGCTGCTGAGCCTCATTCTGCGCATGGGTGGCCAGGGCGGCAGCTATCGTATGAGCACGCCGTCCGGCGCGGCCGCATCGGGAGGCCACGCATGAGCATTGGCGCTCTGGCCATTCTGAGCCCGTGGCTGCTGACCGCACTCGCCGCGCTGCCGGTGATATACTGGCTGCTGCGCACGGTACCGCCGCGCCCGCGTCAGATTGCCTTCCCGCCGACGCGCATCCTCGTCGGGCTCGAGAACAAGGACAAGACGCCGGCGAAGACACCGTGGTGGCTGACGCTCATCCGGATGCTCGCCGCTGCATTCGTGATTTTCGCGCTCGCCGATCCCGTGCTCAATCCCAACCGCGAGGCCGGCCTCTCGGGCTCGGGCCCGCTCGTCCTCGTCGTCGACAATGGCTGGTCGAGCGGCGGTCACTTCGCGCAGCGCACACGCCTCGTAGATCAGCTCATCTCGGAAGCGGAGAACGCGAACCGTCCGGTCGTCATTGCGCCCACGGCCTCGGGTGTTAAGACGGTTACCCTGCGCATCGAGGCGCCGGGCGCCGCGCGCACGACCGCGGCAGCCCTTCAACCGCAGCCTTTCGCACCCGATCGCGCTGCTCTCGCGGAGCAGCTCGCCCGTATCCTCGATGGCCAAAAGGGTCTCGATGTCGTGTGGCTGAGCGACGGCATCGATCACGACGGCAAAACCAGCGCCTTCGCTTCGACATTGAGTCAGATCGCGAGCGGTGGCCGCCTCCAGGTTATCAGCAACCGCCCGGGCGATGAGCCGCTCGGCCTCGCCGCCGGCCTCGACCGCGACGGGCGTCTCGAAGCCTTCGTCGTTCGCGCTGAAGGTGCCGGACGCACTGGCACCGCTCTCGCCTTCTCCGCGCGCGGTCAGCGCCTCGCGGAGACGCCCTATGAGATCCCTGCCGGCAGCCGCCGCATCTCTGCCCGGTTCGATCTGCCGCTCGAGCTGCGCAATCAGGTCGCGCGTATCGAGCTTGCGGGCGAGCGCAGTGCCGGCGCCGTGCACCTTCTCGACAGCCGCTCGCGCTGGCATCGCATTGCCCTCATCTCCGGTGAGAGCCGCGAGCAGGCCCAGCCCCTGCTGGCGCCGCTCTACTACATCGAGCGCGCGCTCGCGCCGTTCGCCGAGCTGGTACGCCAGAAGGATGTCAATCTCGCGGGCGCCGTCGCGGGTGCCTTCGAGCAGCGCTCCTCGGTCCTCGTGATGGCCGATATCGGCACTATTGCCGGCGATCTCGGCACGCGCGTGCAGGAATGGGTGAACAAGGGTGGTGTGCTCGTTCGCTTTGCCGGCCCCCGACTCGAAAAGGGTGGTGACGAACTGCTGCCCGTCGGCCTGCGCATGGGCGGACGCACGCTCGGCGGCGCGCTCTCGTGGTCGACGCCGCAGCCGCTCGCCCCCTTCGATGACACCAGCCTCTTCGCCGGCCTGACGATCCCGCGCGATGTTGCCGTGAACCGCCAGATCCTTGCCGATCCGGCCTATCTCACCGACGAGGTAAGTGTGTGGGCACGGCTCGCTGACGGCACGCCTCTCGTCACGGCACGGCGCATGGGCGAGGGCCAGATCGTGCTGTTCCACATCACCGCCAATTCCGACTGGTCGAACCTTCCGCTTTCCGGTCTCTTCGTCGAGATGCTCAGGCGGATTGCGACGCTCGGCGTCAGCGGCGGTATCGCTGTCGGCGGCCCTGAAGTCATGGCCGCGCCGACGACACGCAGCACACCCGCGCCCGAGACGGCGGAGGTGCTGGCGCCGACGCAGGTCCTCGATGGCTTCGGCACGCTCCGCCCGCCAACGCCGACCGCGCAGGCCATTCCCGCGCGGCAGATCGATACGGCGACGCCATCGCTCGATCATCCGCCCGGCTACTACGGCCCGACGGCGAGCCCGCGCGCACTGAACGTCATCACGCCGCGCACCGAACTCCGGCCACTCCCGAGCCTGCCGCCGAACGTCGAGCAGCGCACGTACGAGGGCACAAACCCCGAGCCAATTAAGCCCTGGCTGCTCTCGGCGGCTCTCGCTCTGATCTTCGCCGACATCATCGCCGTCCTGCTGCTGCAGGGCCTGCTGAGGCGGCGCCCGCGGCTGCAGCCTGCGGCCACGGCATCGGCATTGCTGCTCGCCGTGGCGGCAGCGTTGGTGCTGACGAGCGGCACCGCGAGCGCACAGCGCCGCCCCGAACCGCCACCGACCGCAGCAATGCCATCGAGCCGCGATCTCCAGATCGCCATCCAGGCAACGGGCAAGGTCTCGTTCGCCTACGTGCTGACAGGTGATACCGCGACCGACGATGCGAGCCGCGCCGGTCTCGTCGGAATCGGTCGTCATCTGTCCGCGCGCACGTCCGTCGAGCCGGGCGAGCCCTTCGGCGTGAACGTCACGACCGACGAGATTGCTTTCTTCCCGATCCTCTACTGGCCGGTGCTGCCGAACGCGAACCCGCTCCCCGACGCGACGCTCGCCAAGATCGACACCTACATGAAGCAAGGCGGGATGATCATCTTCGACACTCGCGACTTCGGCTCCGGCGTGCCGACGGGCGTTGGCCTCGGTCGCGAAGGCGGCACGCCGCTCCAGCGCCTGATCGGCCGTCTCGATATCCCGCGCCTCGAGCCCGTGCCCGAAACCCACGTACTGACGAAGTCGTTCTACATTCTGCGCACGTTTCCCGGCCGTTGGGATGGCGGACAGATGTGGGTCGAGGCCGACAGCGCCGAGCCGGTGGACGGCGACACGCGCAAGGCACGGCGCGCCGATGGCGTCAGCAGCATTCTCGTAACGCCGAACGATCTCGCAGCCGCCTGGGCGCTCGACAGCCAGAACCGGCCGATGTTTCCGGTCGTACCGGGCGGAGAAACCCAGCGCGAGATGGCCATTCGCGTCGGCATCAACATCGCAATGTACGCACTGACCGGCAACTACAAGGCCGATCAGGTGCACGCCCCGGCGCTCATCGAGCGTCTCGGTCAGTGACCGCGCGATACGCGCGGCAATCGTGAACGGCATTTGAGGCAGACTGGATGACCTGGTCGATCGACATTGCACCGATGGTGCCGGCGCCCGTGCTAGCAGTCGCAGCGCTCGTCGCGCTCGCGCTTATCGGCGTGCTCTTCTTCCGGCGCACGCGCGGCGCGGCACTGCGCGCCCTCGCGCTTGCAGCCCTCGTCGCTGCGCTTGCCAATCCCTCGTTCCGTCAGGAGGAGCGCGAAGGCCTCGCCAACATCGCCGTGGTTCTCGTCGACGAGAGCACGAGCCAGACCATTGCCGGGCGACCCGCGCAGACGGCCGCCATCCGTGCCGATCTCGACGACAAGCTGAAGCGCATTCCCGGCCTCGAGGTGAAATGGATCGAGGCTTCGCGGCCGACCGGCGACCGCACGTCGGGCACGCATCTCTTCACCGATCTCAATCGTGCGCTCGCGGAGATCGCGCCGGACCGCCTCGCCGGCGTCATCATGATCACTGACGGCCAGGTCCATGACATTCCGGCCTCCGTCGCCGCGCTCGGCTTCAATGCGCCCGTCCACGCCCTGATCACGGGCCGGCCGGACGAATTCGACCGCCGCATCGAGGTCATCACGGCCCCCAAGTTCGGCATCGTCAACGGTCCGCCGCGCGACATCGAGCTCGCCGTCCGCGAGACCGGCAAGAGCGGCCAAGCCAGCCGTCAGGTCAATCTGCGCGTGCGTCGCGAAGGCCGGCCCGACGAAACCGTCCGCACATCGATCGACGCCCGCACGCGCGTCGCCATGCCCTTTCCGACCGCCGGCCAGAACATCGTTGAGATCGAGCTTGATCCCGTACCCGGTGAGCTTACGCATCTCAATAACCGCATCGTCATTGCGGCCGAAGGCGTGCGCGAGAACTTGCGTGTGCTCCTCGTCTCGGGCGAACCGCACGCCGGCGAGCGCGTATGGCGCAATCTCTTGAAGTCCGATGCTGCCGTCGACCTCGTGCACTTCACCATTCTGCGCCCACCGGAGAAGCAAGACGGCACGCCCATTCATCAGCTTTCGCTGATCGCGTTCCCGACGCGCGAGCTCTTCTCGGAGAAGATCACCAATTTCGATCTGATCATCTTCGACCGCTATCAGAACCGCGGCATTCTCCCGCCGATCTACTACGACAACATCGCTCGCTACGTTGCGAACGGCGGCGCGCTGCTCGTGGCATCCGGCGACGACTACGCACAGGCCGCGAGCCTCTTCCGAACGGCGCTGGCGCCCGTGCTGCCGGCCGCCCCCTCGGGACGCGTTATCGAACAGCCTTTCAAGGCACGCATCACAACTGAAGGCCACAAGCATCCTGTGACGCGAAACCTGCCGGGCCTGCGCGAGCCGGGCCAGGATCCCAACTGGGGCCGCTGGTTCCGTCAGGTCGAGACCAATGTTATGCGCGGCCGCACACTCATGAGCGGAGTTGAAGACCGCCCGCTTCTCGTGCTCGATCGAGTCGGGCGCGGACGCGTGGCGCTCCTGCTCTCGGATCACGCCTGGCTCTGGGCGCGTGGCTACGACGGCGGCGGCCCGCACACGGACCTCCTGCGCCGCACCTCGCATTGGCTCATGAAGGAGCCGGATCTCGAGGAGGAGCGCCTCCTCGCCAGTGCCCGCGGCCTCAAGCTCACGATCGAACGCCGTTCCATGGAAGCAGACGTCCCGCCAGTCGCGGTGCAGTCGCCAGGCGGCGAGTCCAGCGAAGTACGCCTCGAGCCAGCCGGCGATGGCGTATGGCGATCGACGATCGATGTGCGCCAGCCCGGTCTCTACAAAATGCAGGCGAACGGTCCCGCACCTGAGCGGCGCATCCTGACGGCCGTCGCGCACGCCGGGCTCGAGGACGCACGCGAGATGAGCGAGGTTACGGCGACCGACGCCAAGCTCCGACCGCTCGTCAATGCCACGGGCGGCGGCACATTCTGGACGCGAAGCGGCGGCCTGCTCTCGAGCGCCAGCGACACCGCCGTCGAGGTGCCGCGCGTGTCGCTGCTCGCGAACGCGCGGGTGCTCGCCGGATCGGGCTGGATGGGTCTCAAGGATCGCGAGGCCTTCGTGACGCGCGGCGTGCGCATCACGCCGATGTTTACCGGCCTGCTCGCCCTCGCCGCACTGCTCGCTTTCCTGACGCTCGCCTGGTGGCGTGAGGGTCGCTAGACCATAGTCGCTTCGCAAGTGGGGTTTGGCATCCTTGTCGCGCGCGTCCGGCGCGCCCCACGCCTCGACGTGAGGGACACCCTCTGGGATCAGCCGTCTTTATTGATTGATTTGGCGCCCTAAATGAGACCTGTGCAGCTAGCCGCCGCGGGCTAGCACCACGATGGAATGCGGAAGCACCCTTCCCAGCAGTCCGCGGCAAACAGAAATGGACCACATTCAGCCTTGCACTGAACCCCGCCTCGGGCTAACGGCTTGTGGCAGCCACGCGCTGCGTAGAAGAGGCATCAGACAATGGCGAACGTGGTGGTTATCGGCGCCCAATGGGGCGACGAGGGCAAAGGCAAGATTGTGGACTGGCTTTCGGAGCGCGCCGACATCGTCGTGCGCTTCCAGGGTGGCCACAATGCCGGCCATACACTTGTCATCGACGGCAAGACCTACAAGCTCGCCCTGCTTCCCTCGGGCGTCGTGCGTCCGGGAAAGCTCTCCATCATCGGCAATGGCGTCGTCGTCGATCCCTGGCACCTCGTCAGCGAGATCGAGAACATCCGCAGCCAAGGGATCAATGTCGGCCCGGCTGAACTGAAGATTGCCGAGAACGCGACGCTGATCCTGCCGCTGCACCGCGAGCTCGACCAGCTACGCGAGGAAGCCGCTGCGGCACAGAAGATCGGCACGACTGGGCGCGGTATCGGACCTGCCTACGAGGACAAGGTCGGCCGTCGCGCGATCCGCGTCCAGGATCTCCGCAATCTTGAGAATCTCGGCCCCAAGATCGACCGTCTGCTTGTCCACCACAATGCACTGAGGCGCGGCCTCGGCAAACCACTCATCGACAAGGGCGAGCTCATCCGCGATCTCTCGGAGATCTCGCCGAAGATCCTTCCGTACATCGACACGGTCTGGGATACGCTCGACAGCGCGCGCAAGGCCGGCAAGCGCATTCTCTTCGAGGGCGCGCAGGGCGCACTCCTCGACATCGACCACGGCACGTATCCATATGTGACGTCGTCGAACACGGTCTCCGGACAGGCGGCCGCCGGCTCGGGCCTTGGCCCCTCGGCGCTCAGCTATGTGCTCGGCCTAGCGAAAGCGTACACGACGCGCGTCGGCTCCGGCCCCTTCCCGACCGAGCTGCTCGGCCCCGATGGCGAACCCGACGAGATCGGCCGCCTGCTCGGCGAGCGCGGCAAGGAGTTTGGCGTCAACACCGGTCGGCGCCGGCGCTGCGGCTGGTTCGATGCCGTACTCGTGCGCCAAATCGTACGCGTCGCCGGCATCAGCGGCATTGCGCTCACCAAGCTCGACATTCTCGACGCACTTCCCGAGATCAAGGTCTGTGTCGCCTACGAGCTCGACGGCAAGCGCATCGATCGGCTGCCTGCCGGCATGAACGAGCAGGCGCGCGTCAAGCCCATCTACGAGACTTTCGAGGGCTGGACGGAATCGACACAAGGCGCGCGGAGCTGGGCCAGTCTGCCGGCGCAGGCCGTGAAATACGTGCGCCATATCGAGGAGCTGATCGATTGCCCGGTCACGCTGCTCTCGACGAGCCCCGAGCGCGACGACACGATCCTCATGAAGGATCCTTTCCAGGACTGATCGCGCGAAGAGCGCGCTCGGGCCAGGACTGATCGCGCGAGGAGCGCGCTCGGGCCAGGGACCTGAGTACGGCGTGCGGCGGCGGCCGCGCATCACTCAAAGCCCGACCTGCGTGCCGATTTCGACGACGCGGTCCTTCGGGATGCCGAAGTAGTCCGTCGCATCGGCCGCATTGTGCGCGAGCACGATGAAGAGCGCCGTCGCCGGCGGCGGCATGGCCGAGGGCTGCTCGCGTTTGACCTCGCGACGCGACAGCATGAACGACGTCGATGCATTGTCGCCCGGCAGCCCGTGCGCCCGGCAATAGTCGAGCACGGCGGGAATATTGGGCTGCTGCATGAAGCCGGTCACGACGCGAACGCGCGCAATGCGATCCGACAGTTTCTCTATCGAGACGCTCTCCATCATGTCCAGGTACGGCCAGCTCGAGGGAATGACGGACATGATCACGATCCGCTCGTGCACGGCCCTGAAGTGCTTCATGGTGTGCAGGAGAGCCGTCGGCGTATTGTCGGCATTGGCCGTGAGATAGACGCCTGTTCCTGGGACTACGGCGACGCTGGAGCGCTCGATGATCGGCATCAGATCGAGCAGCGGCAGTTCTGTCCGGCGCGTCTTCGCGAGCAGGATCTCCGAGCCTTTCCACCAAACCAGCATGATCGCCAGCATCACGGCAGCGATGACGAGCGTCGCCCAGCCGCCATCATCCACCTTGAGCAGATTGGCCGACAGGAAGACCAACTCGAGCGCCAGGAAGGGCGCCATGACGACGGCGATGCGCACAGGCGACCACTTCCAGCTCGCCGACATCATCATGATTGCCAATATGGCAGTGACGATCATAGTGCCCGTCACCGCGATGCCGTAGGCGGCCGCGAGCTGCGTCGTATCCTGGAAAGCGATGACGATCGCCAGAACACCGGTCATCATGAGCCAGTTGACGGCCGGCAGATAGATCTGCCCGGCGTGCTCTCCCGACGTATGCCGTACGCTCATGCGCGGCAGCAGGCGGAGCTGGATAGCCTGGCGGGTGAGAGAATAAGCGCCTGTGATCGTCGCCTGGCTCGCGATGATGGTCGCGATAGTCGCGAGCCCCACGAGCGGCATGATGTAGGCTTCAGGAACGGTTCTGTAGAACGGATTGTCGATCGCCGCAGCATCCGACAGCACGACCGCGCCCTGTCCGAAGTAGCTCAGCAGAAGGGACGGCAGCACGAAGCCGAACCAGGCGACGGTAATGGGCTTGCGACCAATATGGCCGAGGTCCGCATATAGGGCTTCGGCGCCCGTCACGGCAAGGAATACGGCGCCGAGCGTTACGAGACCGATCCCGACGTCTGTCGTCAGGAACGTTGCTGCATAAAGCGGATTGACCGCCACAAGCACTGCGGGATTTTTCGCGATCTGGTAGAGGCCGGCGCCGCCGATGACGAGAAACCAGAGTATCATCACCGGGCCGAAGGCGCCGGCGACGCGGTGTGTTCCATAGCCCTGCACTGCGAACAACGCGACCAGAATGGCGATCGTCACGATCAGCAGCCCGCCATGGGACAGTGGCATCGCGAGCTTGGCACCTTCAACGGCCGACATCACGGATATCGCCGGCGTGATCAGCGCATCGCCGTAGAAGAGCGCGGCGCCGATCGCACCGAGCACGAGCACCGGTAGAGCCTTGCGTGACGATGCGCGCTGGACCAGTGCCATCAGGGCGAGAATGCCGCCCTCCCCGTGGTTGTCCGCCCTGAGCAGGATCAGCACGTACTTCATGCTGACGAGGATGATCAGAGTCCACAAAATGAGCGAGAGAATGCCGAGCACGGCATCGGTTCGCGGCGCAGCACCCGTGCCACCGGATGCGGCGGCGACCGCATCCTTGAACGCATAGAGTGGGCTCGTGCCTATATCGCCGTAGACGACGCCGAGCCCGACGACGGTCAGTGCCAGAAAGCGCGTCGCGTCCGAAGGCCCTATCTCCGGCCCTTCGGGAGCAGCATCAGATTGTTCGGTAGTGAGAATATCTGGCATGGGCGCAGGACGAGCTCCGTACCGCTGCTGACGACCTCGGGCGCAATCGCGCGCCTTCCGAGGCCAGCGCGGACCGCGGCCGCGAGGCCCGCCTTATAGATGATTGCGGAGCGTCGTGCCGCCAAAATCCGTCGTGTGCCGACCGCGCGGCGGCCCTGCGCCGGGGGCCCCGCGGGGTTTTCTGACCACTCCTACGCCTTGCCGCCCCTGCCTTGCCAAGCTTCTGGAAGCGCGTTAGAGAACGCCCTGCCTGATTGGCTAGAGCCCCGTTCCGGGGTGCCAATGCGCCTGTGCCGCCTTAGCTCAGTTGGTTAGAGCACCAGATTGTGGATCTGGGGGTCCCCCGTTCGAGCCGGGGAGGCGGTACCAATATAAACATTTGATATTACTGGATAAAATGGCACGACCCTTGCGCCGCCCGACGTCGGCAATAGTACCGGGCTACCAACTGGCAACCACGCGGCGCGGAATTCTGCCAGTTGCATCAGCGTTGCGGGACTGTGGATATCCCCTTTCACACGAACCTCTCATCGCTGCCAGACGCTATGCTCGAGCATTCATTTCGAGAGCTAGGGATTGCCATGCATCCAATCTATTTCCTCGGTCCCATCGCGATCGGCTACATGGCCTTTGCAGGCTTCACCAGCCGCCCCCTCTGGAACATCGCCGTCGGTGCTCTGCTCATGGGCACACTCAACTTCTCACGGGCCGCGCTCGCTCACGTAGGCCCAATGAAATCGCAAGTAATCGGTTCGAGCGAAGCTCTGCGCGAAGGCTTCGAGCACATGCTCGAACGCATGGGAAGCGCGGGGGCCGCGAGCTATACCATCATTACCACGATCGGCGCACTTATCCCTGCCGGTTTGATCTATGGAGCGGGCCTGCTCGTCCGCCGCCTCGTGGGGAGTTGAGCGACATGCTCACGGCGCTGCGGACGTCACGTCAGCATAGTCGGGCGCTGAGCGTTCAAGTGATGACGCCAGATCTACACTTCTGCGCTAGTCCTCTGAGAACGTGGATGCCAGATCCATAGGACGCCGCATCGGACAGTCGGATGCGGACGTAGCGTCCAAACATCCACACATTGCTGCTTCAGCTGATCTCGCATCAATGGCATCGCGCGTCTTTAGTGAAGCGCCGTGCGCCGACATGAGGATCTGACGTCAACACTCGACCTCGAATGTGGACATGGCGTCCATAGAATGTGCGCCGCCGAAGATCTGCATGGACGTGGCATCCACACTTCTGACTCGCACGCGCTCCGTCGTTCTATCTCGCTCTCTCCGATGCAAAGAGTACAATAGCGCGAGCGCAGGAGAGCCCGATGGATAGCGACTTTATCGACAAGTACGCCGTAACGCGGCGGGAGTTTCGAGAGCGATACAAAGATGTCTACGACGAAGTCGTGGGCGACCTGATCGGCGAGCTTCGTGGCACGCCAATCGATCCTGAACCCCACGAAGAGCGCTCGTTGCGCGCCGTGGCGGAGGCAGCGATCCGCTATGCTCGTGAACTTACGCGCGACAGACATAACCCCGTGTTCCGGGCTCGGTATTCCAAAGCCGAGCACCAACTGAGGGATGAACTCCAGAGCTGGCAGCGTGGTTGCGAGCTGAGAGCTGCCGAGCATGAGGCGCGGCGCCAGGCTGGGCGAGAAGCTCAGGAACGCGCGAAGAAGGAAGAACGGCGCAGGCGGCGCGAGGCAAAGAAGGCCAAGCTCGCTGCTGATGGATCGTCCACGTCGGCGCAGTGAAGCGATGTAGTGACATTGCAGTTGATAATAGTTGACGCGCTAAGCAAATCAGCTCAAGCTTCTATTCGTTCGGCAGGTCCGAGCGACACAGCGCGTGCCGCCCCGATCTGCCCTAGGGAGCTACTCCCTCGCCGTCATGGAGCGGCTTGCGGCCCTAGGATCCCAACGCATCGAGCCTGAGCAGCGACCACCACTCGCTCTCGGGCTCGATGCGTTTTGGCGCCCCGCTCGCAGCGCGAGGCGAGCCCTGCGTCTTCGTTCACATCCCAATCGCTAGCACCACCTACACCGGGCGCGCTGCTCGAGCCGCCGACTAATCCGGCAGCGGTTGGGACATGCCTGCATGGCGGAACTCAAGTTGCATCCACAGCATAACTCAAATTGCGCGCCTGACGGGGGCGGGGGCGCGAATGTGCGCCCGCTCTCTCACGTAAGATGCCGAGAGAAACTGTGCAGAATTTTGCTAAGGCAGCTTTTGTGATGTCGGTTGGTGCGCATCCCGCCGCATCTAGATCACCCTGTTGCTGTTGATGAATAATCCTTCGGACCAGTCCGCATCTGGAGCATCAGGATTGTTTTAGCTAGCTATCGCTCATGGCCGAACTCTACATCAAGCGACTACTAAATATTGGCGATGGCCATTTCTCCGAGGGTGAGGCCTTGGAGCGTGGCCCCGTTCTTGTCGTATTGGCAGAACCCGGCGCTGGAAAATCTTACCTCCTTGCGGAGTTCGGGCGCATATGGGGCGTGAAACCCGTCAGAGCAAGTCTCTTTCGTCACCAAAGCAAACCGTCGCCGGGGACGCGGCTCATCATCGACGCATTGGACGAAGCCGCAAAGATTGAGGCATCCGCCGTCGACGAAATAATCGTCAAGGCTCAAGAAGTTTCAAGCCGGAATGTGATCTTTGCAAGTCGCTCATATGAATGGGCGGAGGCGCGTACACGCTACGTGCGAGATTGCTTCGGGGTCGATCCTGTCATCGTGAGGCTCGAGCCATTCGCGGCCGCTGAGCAGCGCCAACTCTTCGAAGACTACCTCCCGGGTGAGGACTATTCGCAGTTCGAAAGCGAGGTTAAACGCTTCGAGCTCTCGCCGCTTCTAGGAAACCCACAATTCTTGAGACTGTTCGCTGCTGCATACGTACAGAGCAATCGCCAGTTCACTTCAAAAGCGCAAATATTCAACGACGCCGTGGCTCACCTCGCTATAGACGACGGCGCAGCCCCGTCGGGAAAGCCACGTCCAGCCACCCGTGAGCTGATCTCGGTCAGTTCGGACGTGATGGCCAAGCTCTTACTCGCCGGCTCGGCCGGCGTAGCGACAAAGGAAACACTCGCAGATATCGACTTCCCCTACCTGCCAGCCCTTGCGCGCTCCGATGTCGAAGCTGCGCACGTCGCGCTGGATACTAAATTGTTTCGGCCAGCCACCGACACAGATCGCCATGAACCAGTTCACCGTATCGTCTCCGAGTACTGCGCAGCTCGGCACTTGGTGCACCGCATAGCCAACCAGAGAGCGCCCTTTTCTCTCAAGCGTGTTCTCGCAGTTATCGCGCCAAACGGTTCGGTCCGTGACGAACTTAGAGGCCTGTTGGGTTGGATGGCCGCCGTTGGATCCGAGCGTGTCCAGCGAAGCGCAATCGAGTTGGACCCTTATGCCGTCTTAGCGAACGGCGATCCGTCCCAGCTCGCAGTTTCGTCTAAGCGCCTCCTTCTGGATCGGCTCGCTTCACTTGCCGAGAACAACCCCGGCTTCAGGCGTAGTGACCATTGGCGAGGCTTTAGCGTTGGTGGCTTCTTCAGCAATGAGTTGGCCAGTGACGTTAGTCGTATGCTGCGATCGACTCCTGTCAGTTCGCCGCTGATGGATCTGCTGCTAGAACTGCTGGTGAACTCCGGAGGCCCTCCCACGCTAGTGGGCGATATCGGCGTGATACTTCGAAATGGTTCTGCCAATAGATACACTCGGATGTGGGCGTCGCGTGCAATTATCCGGCTTGCCGGCTCTGCATCGCACGACGATTTCGACGTGCTCGTGAATGAGGCTACTGCGGCATCTCTGACGGTCGCCGCTGACCTTGTGTCTACCAACGGCGTGGGCACCTTCACGGATGAAGAGATCGCCGCCTTGTTTCGTGCTTTCGCAGCGTTCTACCCTCCACGTAGGAGCCGGCTCTCCGAAACAACTCACACTGCCACATTCTATTTGCGCAATGTGGTTGACCAACTCTCATGGGCAAGGATTGCCCACCATCTCGACCTTCTCACCTTCGGCCTCACATGCACCTGCCAAAAATCCCAGTACGACTGCCAGTGTCGGCCAGGTGTAAGCAAGGTTGTCGGCCATCTGCTGGACCGCTACTTCTGCAATGCCCAAGGACCGACGCACCCTGATCGCCTCTGGATCTGGTTGAAGTCGCTCTGGTATGATCGGCGCACAACCACTAAGCACAGCCCAGCGGTAAGGTGTTTGGCTGAGGACACTCTCTTACGACACGAGCTTCACAAGCGCGCTTTTGCGGGCATTCAAGATTACAAGAAGGCTCGAGAAATTCGCTGGCGCTCAATTGATGGTCATGCCCATGCAGGGCTAGCTTTCCAAGATGGCGACGAACGCCTCATGGCGGACTTCGCGTACTCGACTGGCAACACGGACGTGTGGGCAGTGTTCTGGTCACCCCCGCGGTACGCAGCGGAAAACCAAGGCCCCGATCCATTTCGACGCCATCTGCGCGAGCAAGCCGCTGTCAAGCCCCTATTCTCTGCAATATGGGCGAAGCTCGAGCGTGAGCACAACTTGGCACGCGAACACCAGCGGCAGCTCAGGGTAAAGAGGCAACGGCGCTGGCAGCGGCGCGACCAGAAGCAAAAGCAATCTATGCGTTCCAAGTTCGCGGCAAACCGGGACAAAATTGATAGCGGGCAGCACTGGGGTTGGCTTCGCTATCTTGCCGAAGGCTACCTATACAATCGGGCTCAGTTGGCAGAGCTGACAGACGACATCTCAATTGCCGAGAACGCATTGCGAAATTGCGTGCCTTTTCTAAAGGGCCACATCCCGTCGATTGAACAACTGGGACAAGGCTCCGACATTGCCTTGGTGGTGTTCGCGTCCTGCTGGCTTCAGTATTGGGACGTTGGACATCTCGCTCACATCGATCGGCTCGCGCTAGTCGCTGCGAGAACCCAGACAGCTAAGTACCCGTGGATGACAGACGAAGCCTTCAATGATTTTGAGCAGGCGATAGACCGCGAAATTTTCCCCACGCGGAAATGCGCGGAAACCTTTGCGCGTGGATACATCGAACCCGGCCTCTTACTTCCTAGAGATCGACACGCCCATAACTGGTGGCTTTCCGGAAAGGAAGTCTTTGCGCACCTTCGTCCGACGCTATCGATTGAATGGCTACAACGTTTCCCATCGATGCCAATCTCAGCACGTGACGCGTTGTTTGATCTCGCTGCAAGCATAGGCGATCGACAGGCATTGCTCGACATCATTCGACAGAGAGTAGCTGAAGCCACCGTAGCGCCAACTGGAGAAACCGAAGAAGCTAAGCAAGATAGGTTAGACGATCTGCGCTTCTGGCAGGTTCGTCGATTCTTTTTTGAGCCAACAGATGACGACGGATGGGGTGTACTCAGTTGCGATCGAAATATCGTCTTCGCCCTTGATGTCAAGGCGGGAAGATTTGGTGGCGGAGCTGAAGGCTGGCCGCGACTTTCTGCTCACAAGATCTACAAGGTGTTGGATGCCTTCGTGGAAATCTGGACGCCGGTTCCGCTTCCGAGCTCGTATGGATCTGATGACCCACCGGAAGAGCGAGGCTTTAGATTCCTAGCCGACATCGTTTGGCGCATCGGACACGACAAACCTGAACGAGCTCTTGACGTGATAGCAGGCCTCATCGAAGACAATCGCTTCAACCATTTCAAGCAAACACTCCGAACCCTTCACGCCGAATGCAGCAAGAAGCTGGCGCTCGCGAGTTTCGAGGCCCCATCTCCGGATCGTGTCGTATCAATGCTTGATGCATCGGGGATTGCGAGTGTTGAGGATTTGCGCGCATTCGCGGTCGAGGAACTTGAGCATTTGCAGGCCTGGCTTCGCACCGCGGAAACCAATCCGCTTGCAACCTACTATCCCGCTGGACAGCGCGTAGACGAGAACACAGCACGCGATCGGGTCGTTGATGCCTTAGCCAACAAAATGCTGGCGATGAACATGCCGGTTACGATCGAGCATCAATTGGCTGATAGCAAGCGGTGCGACTTCACCGTATCTAGCGTCATAGAGGGACGTCGCCGCCTCTTGGTTGTGGAAGCAAAAGGCCAATGGCATCCTGAAGTATTCTCGGCTGCCTGCACCCAGCTGCGCGAGCGCTACTCCAGTCACAAGGATGCCGAGGATCAGGGCATCTATCTTGTGTTCTGGTTTGGTCGAGAGATTGAGGTAGCTGGGCGAAGCAAGCACGGAATAGCGACCGCAGCCGAGCTCAAGAAGCGCATCGTTGCTGAAATGCCATCGGAGCTTCGATGCACGATAGATGTGTTTGTGCTCGACGTGAGCCCGAAGCACTAATTGCTTGCAGGCCACTAGTCCACACATGCCCCGGAGAGATACCGATATGCGACCGTTTCCGATTTTGCGTCTTGGTCCCACGGTCTGGGCTGCGGATCTGAAACCAGAACACTTTGATGAGCCCGCAGGCGTTGCAGATCCAAAGGCCTACGTAGAGCGACACAGGCAACACTTCCCCCACTTGCACGAACAAGTCATTGAGCAATGGGTCTACAAGCACTGGGTGAGTTCGCCATATCGGCATGTGCCTCTCGTCGAGATGCGATCAGCTCTGACGTCGTGGACTACCGCTGACTTCCTCGCTCAGGTTGGCGTTAGGAACGACTACAGCGACGAGATCGGAGAAAGCGATCAGGTGAAACGGCACTGGCAGCGCCTATTGGAGCTGCGACCCTTCAAGGGAATGTGGGAGACGGGTACATGGGACTTTCCGCCCCTCGTGCTACACAATCCGGCGGGCTTTTTTGACGACACGGGTGCGTTGCTGGCTCAAACACACTGGCTGATAGAAGGCCACCAACGCTATCGTGGCTTAAACTATCTTCGCTACAAGGGTCGAGCTCAAGAGAAGCACGCGGTCTATGTGATGGATTGGCCGGGAGGGCTACCAACGTAATCCCCAGAGCCAAAGTAGCGCTCGCCCGTATGCTGGCGGACAAACGAAAAACGCCTCCGGCCTTTCTCGCCCCTTTTACGCCACTAGCGCCACACCCACACAGTAGATGCACTTCCCATCCCGCCGCGTTTTGATGCCGGCACGCTTGCAGCGTGCGGCAAACTGCAGGGCAAAGGTCCTTGGCTCGAGCGGCACAACTGGTGGCGATTGAGCATCGCACCAAGCCACGTATCGGTTGTAGATGATTCCGCTCGCCGTCTCTTGATCCGCGGCGCGCACCATGCACGCGAGCATGAATCGGCCGGCCGACGCTTCATCGGCTAGTCTGGGAGCGCTCGCAACGGCCAATTCGGTTCCGGGCGCCTCATCTACCTGCTCAGCCAAATCGGCCGCTGGCGACTCTGTATGACCCGGCAATCGCGCTTCAGAGCGCTGGGCAGGCGCTTCCCTACCCTTCAGCAGTTCAGGCAATGCGAGTGCCGCGGCGATCAGCAGTTCCACGATGGCCGACACAAGCCCCTGCTGGACGGTGGATGCCGTCGCCGCGTCCACGGGCAGCAGTCGGCCGAGCGCCGCCCCCAGCGCATCGCCCTCTTTCACGGCCGGCGCCTCTGCCAAGCGCGCGCGGATAGCTGCGGCTTGCGCCTCGAGCTGAGCGGCGCGCTGCGTTTGCCCTGCCGCCTCGGCCACCGTGGTCAGAGCGGCGCGCGCCTGCTGCTCCTCGGTCTCGCGCAATCGACAGTTCGGGCCACGCTGGCGCAGATCCCCATTGCCACACTCGGCTTGCCGCGTCCGCTCCGCGGCGTTCACTGCATCGCGCGCAGCTTGCACAGCCTCGGGCGTGGTGCGTGTAAACGTCATCGCCTCGCGCTCGTCGGTCAAGCGCTTGAGCTCGGCGTGCGCATCGGCAAGAGCGGTGGCAGCCTTGGTGCGCTCAGCTTCAATGCCGGCGCCGCGGTGCGCGATCGCCGCAGCCGTGTGGCTCCAATTCGCGACGATCGCCAGAAAGGCTAAAACTCCGATCACACACCCAGCGCGCTTTCGATCGTTCGCCGCGACGGCGAGCGCGAATGCAGGGCCGGCGTAGGCACCAGCTGCCAACATGCCGAACAGGAAGGCGTTGCTCGCGCCGTCGATCGCCGTGTCCGACGTGACGTAGGCGAAGCGCGCGACGAACCATACGCCGATCGCGGCCGGAACGCCTGCGAGCCCATAGGCCAGGATGCGTGATAGCCTATGCATTCTTGCCCCCAGCGCGGTCGAGCTCGGCGATGAAAGCAGCCATTGCGCGCTCGACCATCAACGTCATAGGGACGTTGTGTCTGCGACTTGCCTGTACGATCTGCTTGTGAAGCTCAGGCTTCATGTTGACGTTGAATTGCTTGCTGCGCCCCGTCCCGTGCTTGCGCCGGCCGTCGTCGGGTGACAACGCCATACGCTTCTCTCGCTTGTGGCGCTTGGTCTTGTCCACGACTTCGGAGACATCCGTCTCGGCGAACGCGCTGGCGAGCGCGGCGTCTATATCGTCGATATTGTCGATGGAATGCTCTTGGCTCATTACGCGACCTCGAGTTCGCGATAGGCGCGCGCTTTGACGGCTGCCCACAGCGCTTCGATCTCCGCGCGGGCCTCGCGTGCCTGCTTGGTGTCAGGATGCTCCGGGCCGGCCTTGCCCTTGTTCAAGGCCGAGACGTAAGCCGTCCGGTCCTGCACGCTTTCCTCGAGCACTTCGCCGAGCTTCAGCAGGTGAGCTCGAGCCGAGCTGTTCAGGGCGTCACGACGCGCGTTCTGGCGATTGAGGACGAAGGCGAATGGCTTGTCGTGCTCTTTGCAGATATCGACGATGGAGCGAGCGGCCATGAGATCGAAGGCCGACGACGTTACCGGGATCAGCACAAAGTCCGCGGCTTCGATCGCCAGTTCGATCTGATCCATGGACGACGGCGCGGTGTCGAGAAAGACCAGATCGCACGCCCCCGTGGCCGATAGGACGGCGCGCTCAGGGTCTTCGACATCCCGAATGAGATACGGGTTGGATGGCTTGCCCCGCATAAGCCACCACAGGGTTAGCGATCCTTGAGGCTCCCAATCGACCAATCCGACCTCAAAGCCATCTCGCATAGCCTGTACGGCAAGCGCCGACGTCAGTGTGGTTTTGCCGGTACCGCCCTTGGAGGCGGCGATCGCAATGGCTCGCGGTGCGTAGTCCATAGGCCTAGTCCTATCCCGCATGTAGCCCTAGGTGCTTCCTAGCCCTAGGTCGAATTGTCGTGAGGCACCTAGGGCTAACTAGGCCTAGGCATTATTCAGTCTGCAAATCATCGGCTTCGCGCCTTGCCGCCCTTCGACTTCTCCGCTTCCTTCAACTGCGCGACATGAAGTCGAAGCACGTTGGCGATGTAGTTCGTCAAGCTGCGCCCATCGGCCTCGGCCAAGCGGACGAGCTCGGCACGAAGCTCAGGCGTGAGCCTAATGGACGTCGGGTAGTCTACTGGTGGCTTCGCCATCATTCGCTCCATAGCCATATGTAGTGATTTGTAGTTAAGCGCGCAAGTGTGATTTTATGCCCGCCTGCGAGTTGCAACGCCATCGAACAATTCAGCAATCCATGCCTTGCGATGGTCGCACATCCACCGTAGCGCCTCGACATAGTCGAGATCGTAGGCGGCCGCGACGGTTGCCAACGCCTTTCCCTTCTTCAGGCCATTGACCAGGCCTCGCACTCGCAGAGCCCATTGCTCGCTCGCGAGGATTTCGGCGCGCAGCCGCTGTGAGGCTTCATCTTCACCAGTCGGCAACTGTGGCCATGACGGTCCACCCTGCACGCTGGTTTGCTGAAAGCACGCGGCGTCGACGGGCGAAACGACTTCGCTCATAGCCCGCTGAAGATAGCGCTGGGCTTCTTGCAGATCTGCGGTGCCGGTGGATCCTGCCAATCGCCGTCCGTAACGCGCGGTGTCCATGTACCACTTGCCGTTCTTCCACCTAAGTGCCCGCGGCTTCCTGATGGCATTCGGCGGCAGACTGTTAGTTGCGCTCATTGTGATTTCCTTTCGACCCGCTGTCGGCGGCGTGGATTTAAACGACACGAGTACGCAACTGAATGGAAGGCTGTGATGCCGGCTAGTGGCGAGACCATTGCGCCCTGAACCGCTTGCCGAACCTCCGTCTTGGCCTAGCCGGCCGCGTAGCGGCTTTCTTCGGCGCATTGTCGACTTTGCGCGTCCCGACCGTCCTTCTCGGCCTAAGCTCGGGAACCGGAGAGTTTGCTGCGGGCAGTATCGATTCGGGGGCTGGCGCACCGGCAGACACACCAATGGCGGGCTTCTTGCTGCTTTCCGACACTAGGCGGGTGCCCGCAGCCGTCAACGTGACGTACTGGTCCAACTTCGCGAAGAGATTTGCACCCAGTCGCTGCTCCATTTGACGCGGAGAAATAAGCGTCGTGACGTCGCGCAGCCGAACTCCCGGCATTTCAACAAGGACGTCAACTACGTCTGACGGATCCGTCCATCGTCGGTTCCGCTGCGCTTGCACGAGTTTGTAGCCGGTAGGCACTCTTCCGGTCGTCGCCTCCTCGTGTGCAAGCCACTGCACTGTACCTGCGAACGGCTCCATCGCCTTAACGAGCTCAAGCAGTTCTCCTAACTCATCGGGCGATAGATTCCCGCACCTGAGGCGGTCCGCTAAGTTACTGAGAAGCCAATTTGCTGCACCGACCAATTCCGCAGTCTCAGGCTCGCTGCCGGTGCTGTCGCCGAGAATATCTTCCGCCACCATTCGCTCGATGTCTGCAAAGCTTGTCATTAGGCCACCTTCTTGCTCACCGGGACAATCCGGCCGTCTACAACGGTGAAGTTGCCGACGGTGAAGCGGAGATCGCCACACGCCAGATCTCGCAGCGCACGTGCCAGCTCTTCGCCGCAGTCCGTTCTCACGAAAGCTGCCAACGACGTTGGAGCTCGGAGGCCAACTTGGACAATGAGAATGCCGGGATAGAAGTTGTCCCGCTGGGCGATGACTACAGTGGGTGAGAACTCGCGGTCATCGTCTTCGGGTTGCTCGTGCGGATAGGCAGGGCGCGCGAAGGTCGTTCGCTCCGGGTGGTCTCGCAGGAATTGCCACGAGGCTTTGCGCCCCTTTTCACGCGCATCCCAGGCTAAGCGCTTGAGGTACGCGTGCCGCTCGGCGGCTGTAGTGCGCGACATCGATTGCATGTGCGCCCCCTTACTGACCTGGCCAGCGATCGGGTCCTGTAGAACCTGGTGCCCACCAGAATTGATTTCCCGACAGCTTCACCTGATTGGATTGCCGGCGACGCATTTTCGAGTCGAACTTGGGGTCGATTTGCCGTTGGATCTGCTCGACCACCAGCCGCTCGAGCGCAAGACGCGAGTACCACAGCGATTTACCCGGCAGAGCTTTGGTGCCCAGCTGCAGCGCGTCGGCGCCGAAACTCGTGTCTTTGCCATCCATCAGATTGTAGGCGTTCCCGAGCGTGAGGCTCTTAAGGTCTGAGAGGATGTCGGCAACCGGACCAGCGGCCTGATGGCCGAGAGGGCGGCCGAAGCTGTTGACGTTAGCGAACAGAAAGTCTCCGTAAATCCCTATGGCGCCGCCTTTGAGCGCGGCGCGACCCCAAAAGCCTGGCGTGCCCATATCGATAGAATCTCGGCCCTGCGCCAGCTCGCTCATCTGCACGCCGAGCGCGCCGACGAGTGTCATGCCGATGCCGAACGCGGCGATATAGCTGGCCATGCCCTTGTTGGTTTCCTTCACCAGCGCTTCGCGGCCGTACATATAGGCGATGGTGACGGGAAAGTTCTTGAACATTGCCGCGCTGGCCAACAGCTCGCCGCGGAATGTGCCGGGAGGTGTCGAGCCTCGCCATATCGCAGTCGCGCCCATGGTCGCATCCGGCACGGCGATGCGGCTTTCATTTACGATCATCGACATAAACTTGTCGTGTAAACGCAGCTTTGCCTCGCTCAGCTTGCCGCTCATAATGTCGGCGGGCCGCAGGAAGTGCACGCCGGGTTCGGGCTCCCACGACTGGATCGCGCGAAAGGCGTTCCAATCCGCTTCGCTCACGCCGTACTTGGCGAACGTCTTTTGTAGCGGCAAATCCTTGAACGCGACGCCCTTAAGGTCGTGCAGAAAGCCCATGAACTCTAGGCCGTGCGTCCACCGCATCGCCTGCGTGTGCGGCGTGAGCAGCGACGCGCGAAGCACCGTGTCCGCGACGCGCTTTGTCCAGGCCGGGCCGTGCGTGTTCATGGCGCTGAACCGTTGCGCCGCGTAGGCAAGCGTTGTGCTGGCGTCGTCCACGAAGCCGGCCCTTCGGGCGAGCGACTGCACCGTCTTGTCGCGCGGGTTCATCGCTTGCAGGTATCGGCCGAAACCCTGAACCCACGGCAGATTAGAGCTCCCGCGCGCCAGGACGGACGTCATGAGATCGCCCGGTATGGCGACGAGCGAGGCCGAGCCCAGCACGTTGGCGGTGATGACGTTGCGCAAGCCGCTAAAGAAATGCGCTGTTGTGTTCTCCGCCCCCATGGCGTTTTTGCGCGTCATGATGTCGAACATGGCATCAAAACGCACAAGGTCTTGCTCTACCGCGTCAAGCTGCTGCTTTGCGGCAGGGCCTGTGTTCTTAGCGTCAGCGAAGCCGGCAAGATGCCGCGCGTGCGCCTTGAGCATGTCGCGGGCGCGCTCGGGGTTCCGACCGAACGTCTCGAGCATCGCGAGATTGTGCGAGCGCTCGTTGACGTGGCTCATCATGACTTCCCAGATTGAGCCGTCGCCGAACTCGTTATGCATCGCGAACCACGATTTGCTGTCCTTGTAGATTAGGAAGCGGTTCGCCTCGAGCATGTTGCCGCTCGCCGTAGCGACCGTGCCGTGGTTGCTGTGCTTCGTGTGGCCGAACGTCTTTAGGCCTTCATCAAAGCTGATGTAGAGCTCTTGGTCTTTGATGCGGTTGCGCACACGAGCCGTTACCTCAGCGTCGGTGATGCGCAGAGACCAGGCCGTGGCGGCAGTCTCGGCATCGGATGGCAGCTTACCCGCCGCAATCTCGCTGTCGTAATACTTCGTGAAGCGGTCGCGAACTTCATCGGCCTTCTTGCCGCTGATCTTCTTCTTGGGAAGTGCGCGGTTGATGCAATCGAGGAAGGCCATGGCGTTAGCCCTTCCGCGCGTTAGAGGCGGCCTTGCGCGCGCCCTCTTCGGATGTGCTCGTGAACCGGCGCTGAGCCATGAAGGCGAGCAAGTCGGATTTGAAGTACCCCAATCGCCGCTTACCGATCCGGCAGTAGGTGGGGCCAAGCCCGGACGTGCGAAATCCCTGCAAGGTTCGCACTGAAAGCTTGAGGAACCGGGCGGCGGCTTCTTCGGTCAAAAACTCGTCGGTCTGTGCGGAAGTCTCTGCGTGGGTCATGCTGGCCTCATAGGCAAAGTTGTGGCGTTTACACGCGATGGGGTTTCGCGCGCATTGCGGGTGTTGGATCGAATGGGCTGACGCTGAGACTGCTGTTGGCCGATGCGAGTGATTGCGCTCGGGCCACTTCTACGCGTGGTGTTTGGGCGCTAACTCCGTCTCATTTTGCGTGCAAGCGCAAATCTCTGGGCAAGTCCGCAGCAATGGAGTCTCTAGTCGCCTGTTGGGAAACCAGGACACGCAACAACAGCGATGCGTTTACACGCTCCCAGTGAGCGGGCGAGCCGCCCCGACTTCTGCGGATTGCATCGCATTCTCTCCACGTCCGCATGGCTTTCAACGGATCGGACCGTCCCGCTGAAGTGGCTTCGCGGGGCCGCATATAAATCTGTTCGCGTGAGGCCCGAGCAGCGGACGGGAAATGCTGAGTATCGGTGGGTCGGCGGGCGGCTGCGGTAGCGTTATGTTATAATATCTATGATTCCGGCTGTGTTTGGCCCTTCACACGCGCGCAGGAAGGCCGTTCTTACCGACTGCTCGTCACGCCTCAAATCGACGCCCGCCCTATTCGCAACTGCTAGATTTTGTGATCTCAAAGCCTCGTTTGCGGATCTGCGGATAATTTCACCCCTAAAGGGGTGTTATGCTTCCGCACTCAAAATCCGCATCATCGCTCGCGCGCATCGTAGGGAGGTCCACGGAAGCGCCCAAGCGGGCGCCCTCCGGGTGGGCCTTGCTGACGCGGCCCACTTCCGCGTCCCTCCCCTTCGTCCTTCCTCCCGGAGCAACCTCAATCGCAGTTGCATAAACAAAGTGGACCAAATGGCCCTGCCGGCGAGAATGGACCGACGATCCGCTTCTGGATGGCCGCTCAAAACGCCGTACGAGTCCGCTGGCGGGCATGGTTAACCTCGCCGCTACACCTGTAGCCTGGAGAGCAAAACGGCCGTTCTGGCCCCCACTTTTAATTGTATGCACACCGAGCAGATCGCCGGCATTAACGATGCGAGCTCACATCTAGATTGTGGCCATGGAAGTAGTCAGCCAGCCCACCAGACTTTGTGCGGCCAGACGACTCGGCTAGCCCATTGATCACTGCCACCACTGTGCCATCGGACGCGAGTTAACTGCATGAACCTCGGCCACTCGCCCCATCTCTTTTCGACTTACTGACAAGGAGATTTAGAATGAGCTTCGATTACATACGAGAGAAGTATACCCAGGTTGCGCTGTCGCTTGCTTCTAGCTCGCGCTCCATCGACGAACGCCTATCAGACGCGTGGGAGCCGCTAAACCGACTTGGCGTAGGCGGCGAGCGGGAACCGTTTCCGAACGATGACCTGCAAAAGCGGCACGATAGACTTCTCGATCAGTTACATCAAAAAACCTGGAAGGATGAGTGGGAGGCGCGGCGACTGATTGAAGAAATATTCGCGATCCAATGGATCCTATGCCGAATTGAAGGCGCGCGTGACGCCGACGAGTATGCCGCGGAACTGGAGAAAATTGGACCGTGACCACGTCGCGTGGCCGATAACCTGCTCTGCCGCACGTATTCACAGCGCCATTTTGGCATCGATCAGATAGGTTCGACGCGCAGCTTAGTCGCCTAAAAAGGCTGCACGCCGAACTGGCCTCTTGGGACGCGAAGACTATGGATTTTGACGATCTCATTGAGCAAGTGGTCGCACCGGAAAAGCGCGCCAGCAAAGTCCTAGACGGCATCGAACACAAGATGCACGAAGGCGCCGTGATGGTCGCCTATGCGATGCATCTGCTGCGCACGGCCGGCGCAAACCATGTTTACGTCCACCCCGATGGTGAGCATGGAAAGCGGTTCGATTTTACCAGCTGGCTCAGCAAGCGCGGTTTTTCAAAGTCCACTTCTATCGGCAGTACCAGCTATGGCGGCGAGTATCGGCACGACAATGGCTGGCGGATCACCATCAAGCCAGTTCCAGGAAAAGGCGACGTAGTGGCTCAAGTGGGCAACCATACTATTTCGGCAGAGTGCAAAGGCGGCATCATCAATACCAAGCACGGGGGCCAGGCATCGCGGCTGTCTAAGGGCCTCTGCCAAACCGTTGGGCTGTTGATGGCCAGCGAAAGCCCCGGGAGACAAATTGCCGTGGTCCCTTACACCGAAGGCACAATGCGGCTTGCGAAGCGGATGGCGGCACGGTGCGCACGGGCCGGAATTGAAATTGCTCTCATCGGCGCACGAGGGAACGTGGTCGACGTGATGCCTGAGTGACTCAAACGACAGCACGAACAGCAACAGCGCTCCCGCATCCGCAATGCTGGCTTTACCCCTTGGCCGTGGCCAGTAGCCGGCCAGAAGACCGCATCTTGAGCAGACAAGTCGAGCTGCAAGAGCGATGACGGGCGCGTCCATCGGCACGTTAGCCCAGACAGCGACCTCAGCAGGCGTCTTCACAGCCCCCGCTGTGCCAGCAGCTGTGGCAGCACGGCCCGAGCTTGAACCGCTCCCGCTCCATAGTGGCGAGCGTGACCTTCCTCCATTTGCCGTCCTTTGGGAAGATGCGCCAGAAGGCGCACGTGCGCCTGCCGCGGCGGGAGCGGCGCGAAAGCGGCAGCACGCCTAGCGGCTAGTGCAGCCCAGCATAATGGGCGAGGGAAAGGGGCCGTGCCCAATTCCCTTTCCGCGGGAGGCCAGACTCTACGCGAGCTGGCTTCCCGCGGCTCGCCCTACTGATAAACATAATCCGCTGGAATACGGCAGTAGCCGACAATCGTCCGAGGGCTCACTGCTCGCCGATCATGGACATCTTCTCCGTGATCCTCCAAGCCTTCGGCGCTAGGGTAGCGAACCACGAATACCACGTATTCGCCTGGCAAAGACTTGCGCGAATTCATAGCCCAAAACAGTGACAATTTACTCTCCTTTGCGAAGGACACGGCGGGGTGTGGCCGCTGCCGTGTGGCTTGCGGCAGCAGCAGGCCGTGCTCCACAATCGAATCAAAATTCACGCTCGACGTCGCATGGAAGAACACCAGCTTGTCGCGCTCTAGTTCGTCATCGAATAGGCAATAACTTCTGCTCTGAAGCAAATCGGGCGAGGGGAAGCTGAATTCTTGCATTGTCGTGTCGCTCATCCAGATGCAGGCCCGTTAAGATCTCTCACAACAAGCTGATACCTATCGTGAGCGCGAACAATTTTCTTTACGCCAACATCGCGGCCGCCTTGCGCCACCATCTCCAACACAACCCGCTGCATCTCGCGGCCGCCGAGGCAACCAATAATAACGGCTTTTAGGGCTCCATCGGGGAGAGGTAAGCTGCCGTTTTCCGTGACAATCGTCTCGAAGCTACCCGCGCGCTCGCGCTCCTGCGACACGAGCCTGTATTCCTCTTCATACGACCAGGCCTCTGACTTGGTGAACAGTGGTGACACTTCGTCAGCCAAATCGCCTGTACCAACGAGATCGCGTATCGGGAATTCTTTGGAGTACTGAACCGCCAGAGCCGTAGAAATCATCGGATGCGTTGCATCAAATTCCAGGCAAATGCCGGAGTGCGCACCCCCGTAGTGCGCCCACATCAATTCACTATCCGGATGCGGCGTGAGGCAGTAGATACGGAACTGCGCGCCGATAGCATCGCCCATCTCTCGCGACACCTCCATCGTCGCGCGGGCAAGCTGTTCGGGGTGCATTCGGAAATGCGAGGCTCTTCGCTCGATTTCGTGTTCGGGCAGACTTGAATAGTGGGTACGTGTGGTCGCTTTATACCATTCGATCTGCCTCTCTAGAGCCGTCGCGTTGCCCAAGTGGTCCGCTCGGTAGAACGGCTTGCAGTCCCATGGATCGTTGAAGTTGCGCGGGTCAGAGAAATGAAGCCGGTGCTCGACGAGAACGCTGCGCAGATACTCAGGTACGAATGCCTGATAGTGGTACAGTCGTGTAATTTTATGAGCAGAGGCGCTGGGGAACCGCATGCGCGATAGTCTCACGGGTCTTAGGAGCCTGAAAGAGGAGAAGTTCGGCTTTCGCCGGTATTTGAAAGCGGCACGTGGGGCCGATCAAGAAGGATGGGCCGTCGGTTTACACGTCTTCATGACGACAACCCCGATCGAGCTCGGCGCCACGGTCAACCACGAGCGGATGCCGGTCTTGTTCGCGACTCTCAGGTTTCCTTGCGCAGCGGCACGACGTCGGCAGACTGCCCATCCATAGCCGCCGCGATACGGCTCGACACCTGATCGGCCGTTTTCCTGAGAGGATCGACCACGCGCGCAACGTAGCCTTCCGTAGTGCTCATCGAACGGTGGCCCAACACATCACGCACAATGAAGCCGTTCGCCCCCGTGAATGCGGCGAGGGTGCCGACGGTGTGCCGGAAGTCGTGCATTCGGGCGTTGGTTAGCTTCGCCCGATCGCGAAGCACAGGCCAGAAGCGCTTCACTGACTTCAGGCTTATTGGTGCGTCGAGCGCCGGCCCGCCATTGTGGTCGATCATCTTCTCTGCGCGCACACTAAAGCACACAAACTCTGAGATCCGCTTCAACTCGCTCAGATACGTGAGCGCCACGCCGCCGAGCGGCACCGTTCGGGCGCCAGCCTTCGCATCCGGCAGGTGCACACAGCTGGACTTGAAGTCGATCCACTCCCAGCGCAGCCCCACAACCTCGCTCAGCCGCATCCCCGTAAGCGCCAGCAGCCGGATGACGCGAACCACGCCCGGATGCGTCTCGCCCTCAGCCTCGAGCCCGGCGAGCGCCTTCCCGAGCTGCTGAAGCTCAGAGTCGCTGAAGAAGCGTTCGCGCCTGCTCTCCGGAAAGGCTTTCACACCCAGTGCCGGGTTGTCTATGCGCAGCTCCCATTCAGCAACGGCGAGCGCCAACGCCTTGCGCAGATAGGCAAGCGATCGGTTGCTGAACCGCGCCGGGTTTGTCGGAGGCTCCAGATCCTGAGAGATTGGAGCCATGGAGAATCACAAGACGTCCCCGAAGTTCTCTCCGGAGGTGCGTGAACGCGCCGTCCGGATGGTGTT
>JALHMB010000001.1 GCA_022844275.1 Hyphomicrobiaceae bacterium | reverse complement strand
GCTCGCGCAGGATGGCGATGATCTGCTCTTCCGAAAACCGCTTCCGCTTCATCTTCCGGCTCCTCTCCATGAGCCGGATTCTAGCGCCTTCTGGACTAAATCGCGGGGGTCACATCAATCGCGCCTGAATCTTCGCAAGGAAATTCAGCTCATCTGGCGATAGCTCAATGAATGCATTCAACTTCATCGCAAAGGCGCTGCCAATGCTCAACTGCGAGCCTCCCGATAGCAAAACAATTTGGCCCGCCCCATGGCTTGGGCGGGACGCGGACAACATTCCGACTGTTATGATCAATGCACTTACGCCGAGGACTGCTAACCGTTTCAGTTATTTAGGATCGGCTCAGTCGTCGGCATAGTATTGGACGCATATCGGGCTCACGAAAGAACGCGCGGAAGCGACCTGATCAACCCACTACGCTGGTGATGGCCCATTCCATTGCGCCAGTAGCGCAAACTAGAATGCGGAATAATCGACCAACAGCAGTGGGCGCAATTTCTACGACAAATAAATGCGACTGCGTTCTATGTGCGCACGCCGGTCTATTTTCGGGCCGCAGAGGAGTCGCTTACGACCCCGATACCCGTGCCGCACTCGTCGGCGGTTGCCGAGGTTGCATAGCTACGGGCAGTACATTGTCTCTCAGACGCTAAACTAACGACCAAATAAGCAAAGTGGCTTCCAGGAGCCGAGTGGGAACTTGACTCCTGGAAGCACGGGAGCGCCGGGTAAGGACCACTCCTGTATTATTCCTTGGGAGCAATATAGCTGCGTCGCCGCTGCACATTACTGATGCAGATTAGAAGAGCTGCGAATTATTTACGGGGGCGCCCGCACTGAAGAGCGCTAGTTCATCGGGCCGTTTCCGCATCGTGATATTAATGCCATCAGAAGCATAATTTGAATGATGGAGAGCAGGTGAGGCTAATTGCTAATCCACGTTAGACGTGGGCGGAATGAGTCGGGGTTATGCTTTTCTGAAGTTGGCCTGGTATCAGCTTCGCTCCGTAGTGCAATCAAACGCCACGCGAAAAGGCTTGCGAGCATCGCAAAGCTAGTTCCCCGCCCCTGACTAGCAACTCCCGATAGGCCACCTGTGCTCACGCTCGTTCTCTTACTGCTCTTTGCGGGCAGCTTGCTGATCAGTGTGTCGTCGCTCGACGACGCCTTCATCGATCTCGTCGCGATTGGGATTGTTCGCCATCGCGTCCCGAAGATGAGCGACGGCGACACTCCCATACCATCGACCGCGGTCTTCGTGGCGAACTGGGACGAGGCGGACGTGCTCGGGAAGATGGTGGAGAGGAATCTCGCGCGCATCCAGCTCCCAAAGGTATCCCTCTATCTCGGGGTCTACCCAAACGATATCGGCACGTTGCGCGTCGCCCGAGAACTGAAGGCCCGCTTTCCGGATCGCGTGCGTGTCATCGTCAATGGCCTCGCCGGCCCGACGTCAAAGGGCCAGATGCTCAACGAGATGTTCAGGGAAGTCTTCAGCGCGAGCGACAGCCCGGAGTTGGTCGTCCTGCACGACAGCGAGGACGTCATCGATCCCCGCACATTCCAAGTCTACGCCACCTACGCCATGGACTACGACTTCATCCAGGTGCCGGTGTTCTCGCTCTATCGTGGCAGACGCGCCATCGTCGCATCTACGTACATGGACGATTTTGCCGAGCGCCATACGCGGGAGATGGTTGTTCGAAATGCCGTCGGCGCGGCTATTCCGTCGGCTGGTGTTGGCACGTGCATGACCAAGAGGCTCATGAAGCATCTCTTGGAGACACGAGGGCAGGTGTTCATGTCGGGCACCGTTACCGAGGACTACATCCTCGGGATCGAAGCAAAGCGCTCTGGCTTCAAGTCGGCGTTCGCAGTCATCTCGAAAAGCGCGCAAACGGGCTTGGACTTCATTGCCACGCGCGCGTTCTTTCCCAAGACGCTCGAAGCCTCCATCAAGCAGAAGACGAGGTGGGTCTACGGGATCAACTTCGAGGCCCTGCACAAGCTTGGCTGGCAAGGTGATCCCTGGGACGTCTACTTCTTCATGCGCGACCGGAAGGGCATGATCACCAGCTTCCTGCCACCGCTATCGCTCGCTCTGCTGTGCCTCCTACTTTCCGGCTATATCGATCTTGCAGACACGCCCGAGCCCATGGGCACGGTTCTCGTTGCCTCGATGTGGATCAACGTGCTCGCGTTCATGGCACGCTACGTCGTGCGCGTTGTGGCGGGCGGCCAGGTGTATGGAAAGCGCGATTGGATCGGCACCGCGCTTCGATGGCCGGCCGGGCTCTATATCAACATGGCCGCCGTCTACCGCGCCTGGAAAATCTATCTCGGCGAATCGGCGCTCGCTACCAAGCCAATTGCCTGGTCGAAGACATCCCATGAGTTTCCAGACGACGTTACGACCGCCAGCCGGTGATCGAGGGAGGCATCAAAATATGCATGTTCTCGTGGCGTTTGGCACTCGGCCGGAGATCATCAAACTAGGGCCTGTCTGCACGGCGCTCGCGCAGGCGGGGGTTGATCTCGACGTATTCTGGTCCGAGCAGCACGTCGAGCTTGCGGCAGGATTGCTGGATTTCTTCGGCATCCGTGTGACGCACAACGGGTCTCAGATCCTTGGGGAACTTGGTCTCGCCGGCAAGTTCAGCCTCATATGTGGTCAGGTCGAAAAGTTGCTGCGCGCCAAGCATTACGATTGGATCGTTGTCCAGGGCGATACCGCAACCGCCGCCGCAGCAGCCACAGCGGGATTCATGAGCCGCGTCCCCGTGGCACATGTCGAAGCGGGGCTTCGGACTGGCGATCTGCAATCGCCGTGGCCTGAAGAGTTCAATCGCCGCCTTATCGGGAGGGCTTCGACGCTCCACTTCACGGCGACGCTACAAGGATCCGAGAATCTTCTGCGAGAAGGCGTGCCAAGCGATCGCATTTTCATGGTCGGAAATACGGTGATCGATGCTCTTTTCTACGCGCGCGCAAACATGAGTTGCGACTATACGCCGATCGACCCTGAAGTCGCGGCGCTTCCAGCAGACCGCAAGCTTGTGCTGGCGACGCTCCACCGCCGCGAAAGCATAGGAGCCCCACTCCGCAACGTGCTGCGCGCACTGCGGACGCTTGGACAGGACGGCGACAAGTTGATTGTGCTGCCCGTGCATCTCAATCCGCAAGTGCGTGTCGAAGTGTTGCGCTATCTCGAGCACGCTCCCAATGTTCGGCTCCTCGCTCCGCTGCAATATCCGGACTTCGTCTATCTGCTCAGCAGGGCTTGGACGGTCGTGACGGACTCCGGTGGAATCCAGGAGGAAGCGCCGACTTTCGGGCTTCAAATCCTAATCACACGCGAGACTACCGAGCGACCGGAGGTTGTCTCGGCAGGCTTCGGAACTCTGGTCGGCTCGAACTCCAAGGCAATCATCGAGGGCGTCCGGCGCCTGACGGCCGGCAATGAGCCGCAGTATCGTAAAGCGCCCAATCCGTTCGGAAGCGGCGATTCCTCAACGAGGATCGCAGCGCATCTTACCTGCGTCACGTCGCAAACCCGGCCCTTCTTGGCCGCGTAACCCGGATAACAGATCGGCAATGGCCATGAACGATGAGCTGCAGGCGAGCCAGATAAAGTGGAAGCGGCTGCGCGGGTTCCTGTTTTCAACCGCACTCATGACCGCATCAGGGGGAGTTGGTATCTATTTGCTTGCCGGAGGAAGCGTGCTTCTCAACGCTGATGGGTTGGTGACCAGATGCAGGGTTGCCGTGGCATCGCCATGGCCCGACGCGCGTGTGCGCCAGATCGTCGTTCGTCCCGGCGATTGGGTAGAGGCTGGGCAAAAGATCGCAATTGTCGAGTCGGCAGCGATGTCTCGCTTGTTGGCCGATCTCGCGGCGGAGAAGGCTCGTGTATCCAGCCGCTTGGCCCAGCTCTCCGCGCGCAGGGCGGTGGTAAAGGCACTGCTTCCGTCGGCAAGCGCCAATGCCGCCCAGACCAACGCTTTCCTGGTCACACTTCAGAAAGCCCGCACCAGAGGCATCGTCGTGGATCGAACCATCCAGACCATAACGGCCGCCAAGCTGGATGCGATGGACAAGCATTTAACCCTGCAGGAGGAGGTAGCCTCTCTCGAAACCGAGATCAGCTCCAATCAGGATGCTCTGCGCGAGGTGGCTGCGGCATACGCCGACTCACAGAAGGCATACGGCAGCGGCCTTCTTTCCGCGCCAGCAAGCGGCTACATCGGCAGCAAGGTCGCCCTTGTTGGCGAGGTGCTCATCTCAGGCCGGGCCGATGTCGCCAACATCTACACGGGCCCGAGCTATGTGGTCGCCTACATCCCGGAAAACTACATGTTTGATGTCGCGGAAGGGCAGAAGCTGAGGGTGCGGGGCCGTGGGCACGTCGTCGCCGGCCGCATCGACAAGGTGCTCCCTGTAACCGAAGCATTGCCGCCAGAATTCCAGCTGCCGAACAGGGCTCGCGGGCGGGGCCAGCTGGCTCGCGTTGCCCTCCTCGATCCGGAAAACTTCGCGGTCGACGAGAAGGTTCAGTTGACGAGCTGCTATCTCGGTGGTTGCCGCGTCGGCGTGACTGACATCATCAAGGCTACAGTCCCCGGCCTCGTCCGGTCGGCACCCAAACTCGTAGTCGCGGCCGATGGATCTACGATGATATCTTCAGGGTCGGCGGGCGGGTCGCCATCGTCCATGACGGATCAGGTGACGTCCGCTTGTCCGTACCAAACGTCCGCTGCCTCCGTCGTAACGTCCACCTCGCCGCCTAAGTAGCCCCGCCGGTGGAGCCGCCGATGGCTGTTTGCTTCCTCATTTGAGTGCCGCATCATTTTGAGGCGATCGGGAGGCCGCGCAAGTCGCATGGGCCAGCGGGAGCACGTCGCAATAGGCCGTCGCCGAGAGCTAGATCAGGCTTTCGGACTCCTGCTCCTCGCGCGTATGCAAACCTCAACTAAGCAGCACTGTCGGATTGCGTGCTAGCAACCAGGCCGTCGGCAATTGATGCTGTGGGATGGCATCCAACACTTGGCCCGAAGTCGGGTATAGTGTGCTAGGTATGAGATTGAGAAAGTCGGATAGTTCAGCCAGCCAAGGTTGGCCTTCATCACTGCGATCGCCACAGACAGGCTCTCTCGACCAGTCAACTTGATCAATCCGGCGAAGAAGCTCGGATCACAGAAGTCAGATGCCGCGCGATGACGCCGCACGCGGGGGTGCGCGGCGTGTGTTTCGTTGACAACCATCCGAGCAGCAGGTTGCTAGGCGAGGAGGATAGTCTGGCACTGCTTCGAGGCGAATTCAAAAGGCGGCCTTGTGCGCGCGCCACAGCCCACGATATCAAAGGAACAAAACTATGATCGGCAAGTGTCCGAAGTGCGAAGCTACTCCAAACATCGTGGTCGACACGCTGAGAGCTCGCGATGAATCCTCGCAGCGAACAGTGCCCGTACTCCTATTCTTGTGTGATCGGTGTGACACCATCCTCGGCGTCGCGCTTGATCCAGAATGGCAGGCACAAGTGGTTGCCGGTCAATTGCGCGCGGTCGACCAAGGATCTTCGAAGAGCCAATGAGGACTATGTTGGCACGGAGTCGAATCTTGCTCATTGAGGCTGAGCCATGTCCCTCGAAACTTTAGGCTGGAACGGCCAATGGCAGGAGTTGTTTGAGGCTCGGATCTTCAAGGGGCTCGTACCAGCTCGCGTAGTCGGTGAGCACCGAAGCCATTACAGGATCGCCACCGAGGTGGCTGAACTCTCGGCCGGCACAACAGGGCGCCTGCGCAACACAGCGGCCCAGCGATCCGACTTGCCGGGCGTGGGGGACTTCGTGGCAGTAAGCCTCTCGGAGGGCGACGGCCCGGCCACGATCGAGGCCGTGTTGCCGCGGACCAGCGCCTTGATTCGCAAAGCATCAGGGACGCCGGAGCCGCAGCTACTTGCAGCCAATGTCGATGTCGTCTTCATCGTGACCGCGCAGGGTGGTGACTTCAATCTGCCGCGCATGAAGCGTTATCTTGCCCTGGTGCAGCAAAGCGGTGCCGCCCCGGTGATCGTTGTCAACAAATCGGATCTTGGAGATAAGATTGTCGCATTGTCGGGAGCAATCGACGGAATTGGACCGGAAGTGCCCACTCATGCAATCGGCGCGCGCGCTGGCGACGGTCTGCATGTTCTAGAGCAATATTTCCAGGGCAATCGCACCGTTGCATTTGTTGGCTCGTCGGGCGTCGGTAAATCGACATTGACGAACAAGCTGCTCGGCCGCGACGCGCAAGCAACACAGGAAGTCCGAGGCCACGATGGGCGCGGTCGACATACGACGACTTTTCGCCAGCTACTTGTCCGGCCTCAAGGCGGCGCCATTGTTGACACGCCTGGTTTGCGCGGTTTGGAACTCTGGAACACCGACGACGCCAATGAGAGGGACTTCGATGATATCGAGCGCCTAGCTATGCAATGCCGGTTTCGTAATTGTGGTCACGTGATAGAGCCGGGTTGCGCGGTTCGATCTGCCGTGGCGCAGGGTGACCTCGAGGCGGAACGGTTAGCTGACTACATTGCTCATTCGAGTGGATCAGGACGCACCGCTCGATGATGGCGTTTCGCATCAACTCCGTTGTCGAGTATCGCGCGATCACGGCTGCGGGCGTGCCTTTGCAGTGTGAAGAGGCGAATAGCCTAAACGACTTGAACTGGTCCCTTGGCCTCATCCGTGTTCGGCCTTTTCAGGATATCAGCTTTCCTTGACGATCTCGCAATCTAGAAGCGCGAACTAATGCATATTAGAGACGGCATCGCCGCGAATCACCATAGTCGGAGTGCTACCGCGTCGAGCACCCGCTCCCAAGCGGCTTCCTGACCCAGCTCGGCGCGGTGGCGTCCCCCTGCTCCGTCTACTCGCACATCTCAGGGGGAAGCGAGCATCATCGCTGCCGCCAGCGAGAGCGCAGGAATTATTGGCGAGCCGAGGTGCTAAGCTTTTATGCGGAACTCTTTGACGGCCGATCTGCAGTTGGCAGTTGCATCCCTCCTCAGCGCAGCGATTGCAGTCGACACCTCGAATTGGGTAGAGGTGAAGGAGCGCGTCTTTGGCGCGAAGACTGCGTGCTCAAGAGTACTGAGCGAGCTTCGGACAGTGATGGCATCCGAAGCATCATCTCGTTAATCATCCGAGATCAGTTCCTCAGGTGGCCGTCGCGGTCCAACGATGCTAACTAATACACATTAGCGACGGTGGCGCTCCCAAGCACCATAACTCTTGTGCCACCGCGCTGAGCGCCGATCCCTTGCAGTGCGTCCCTGCTCCAGCTCGGCGCGGTGGTATGCTACCTTCCCTCGGCGTGCGCAGAGGGCAGCGCGCGTTGGGTCCGCCAACTTAATTGTGTGCTCCGTGTCGTCGCTAGATCGAACTCTCTGGGAAACTTAGCCCGAGAAAGCGCGGCGCCACTGGCGTCGGCGCCCCGTCTCGAGCTGGTCGAGCCTCATGGAGCAATAACGCGCCTGATCCGTGACGAGAGGAGCGTCAAGTTGCGGGTCAAGGACTACCGGATCGAATAACCAACTGGGACAAAACCTCGATGCTCGCCCCCATGAGTACGTCGGTGCCTGCACGTACTACCGAGGGCTGCCACCGCATCAGGTACTGCGGGCGCCTGTACGGCGGTCTGGCGGCGGGGAACCTCGCCCACATGCGTGAGGAGCGCGATGGTACGCCGCCACCTCAGCCTGCACCTGAGGATGTGGCAAAGCCGGTCTGTTCGCCGATTCCGACAGCAGGCTTAAGTTATTCATGCGCCATAGCGAGTACCTGGTGCGAACTGTCGGAATCGGCATTGAAAAGTCTAGCGTGAAGGAGGCTTTTCAATCTGAATAGACGGGTTCGCCTCCCGTAGGGAGCGCCAATAAATTTAGGGCGTTACGCGTGCGTCACTGCTCATTCCGACACTTTGTCTAGCCCTCTATTCCGACTTTCGGCGCTGTTTCGTTCTTCGACGAGCTGTCGGCGCTTCCTGGCGGCAGAGCTTCGCTGCTGTTCGTGCCCTTCACGTAGGTAGAGTCGGAGTCGGGCGGCGTTCGGTGCCTTGCGCATCGACGAGGCCATGGTCTCAACTCGGTACGTGGCCGCATGGTATGAAGGCGGTAAGGACCATCCTAAACTCGCCCTGCTCCATCTCGATCCTAAGCGTGCAGAAATTTGGCTGGACGCCTCCAGTAGCAGCCCAATCTGCCGCCAGGACAAGAACATAAACTATCTCAGGGGGAGCACCCCTGGGTTCTGGTGAGCATCGGTGAACGAACAGGTGCCATGCTGCGCGGCAATGGAGCCGACGCTCGCACTCGCCAGCTTTTCCGGGTGTCGGGATTGTTTATCGGTCCCCGTAAGCCCAGTTTTTGGCTCCGGACTACAGACTACTCCCGAGCGGACTCAGGGTTACCCCTGATTTCGGCAAGCGGCTTCGCCTGTACCGTCCAGGCGTGAAGGGTGCCTGCTTCGCAGACCATCCCAACTGGGGAATACACGAAATTGCGGGAAAGTTAGCGAATGCAGCAAAAGCCCACGCTTTGGGGGGAAGACGTTGTCTCTTGGCGACATCTATCGTCGTCCCCGCTCGTCGCGCCGATATCCCTCTGCATTGTTGTCGGAATTGGCTACTTTCTCACGGCTCGGCTGAGCCTTTTCCTGCTCACACCATCCGACGGTGTCGCGGTGTTTTGGCCGGCCGCCGGCATCGCTTCGGGCGTCCTCATTGCTTGTGGACCTAAAGCTCGTTTGCCAATTGCGGCCAGCGTAATGGCCGCGACGGTTGCGGCCAATTTGCTGGGCGATCGCAATATTGCAAGTGCCATTGTGTTCGCATTCGCCAATGCCGGGGAAGCGCTGTTCACGGCGTGGCTGATCAGGCGGCGTTTCGGGTCGGATTTCAATTTCGATAGCGTTCAGCAGGTACTGACATTCTTTGCCGCCACCTCTGTCGCTGCTGCCGCGTCGGGCGCCGTTGGAGCGATAGGAGTCGCGCTGTTTCACAGCATGGATGCGCCGCTTCTGGCCATTTGGCTCAACTGGTTTGCCTCGGACGCCTTGGGGGGCATCACGGTAGCTCCGCTGATTGTAGGCGTCGTCCGCACGACACAAGATCTACCGGAGGCAGGTGAGGTTTTGGAGGGGACGCTGGCACTCGTGGCGCTCGTGGCAGTCGGCGTCATTGCGCTGAGTGCATCTTCAGACCATTGGTTCGCCATTGCACCGCTGGGCTTCATTCTGCCGCTGATGCTTTGGCTCGCTGCGCGTGGCCGGCCGTTGTTCGCAGCGATGGGTGTGTTCGCCATAGCGCTGGTCATTGTCTGGACCGCCACATTCGGCGTCGGGCGCTTAGGAGACCCAAGCGTACCTGATCTCGATCGCGTTAACGCAGCTCGCACAGCACTGCTTATTATTTCGCTGTGTGGCTTCATCCTAGCGGCGTTGTTTGCTGAGAGACGCCACCATGAGGCCGCGCTCGCGGAGAGCAACGAGCAGCTGAGATTGGCTGTCGAAGGCGCCGAGCTTGGCGTCTGGAGACTCGATTTGTGCTCCGGCCGCTTTGAGAACGACGCACGGGATCGGCAGATTCACGGACACAATATAGCGGCGCCACCCGCATCTCTCACGGAAGCGCGATCCTGTATTCATCCAGACGATCTGGCGCACATCGACAATGGATTCCGAGCCTCGGGGCGTGCGCGCAGCAACTACAAAGTCGAGTACCGCTTGGCGCCAACAGCCGGATCAACGCTGGAGCGGTGGGTCGCGCTTGAGGGCACCGTCCGCCGCGACGCCAGTGGCCGCCCCGTGCAGCTGCTTGGCGTTACGCGCGATATTACGGAGCGTAAACGACTCGAAAGTGAGCTCCAGAGGAAGGGGCGCAAATTCCAAGAGCTGCTTGAAGCACTACCTGCTGCTGTCTACGTGACGGATGCTGCGGGTTACGTCACCTACTACAATCAAGCGGCGGTCGAACTCTGGGGGACAAGGCCGAGAATCGGTGAGGACAAGTGGTGCGATATCGCTTCCTTTTACGATAACGACGGCATGGCAATGTCTCACGAGGTCTGTCCGACTGAAATCGCGTTAAAGCAGGGACGCTCGGTGCGAAGTAAGGAAGCCATCCTCAAGCGGCAGGACGGCACGCGCGTTCCCATACTGCCGTGCCCTACGCCCATGTACGACGCGGGCGGCGCCATCGTCGGCGTTGTAAACATGACCCTGGACATCAGTGAGCGAAAAAATGCCGAACTGGCCTTGGCCGAGCGAAGTATGCAACTCGACCTCGCTGGCAAGGTGGCTCTCGTCGGCACATTCGCCTTCGATGTCACCCCTGGCCGGATGAAGTTCTCGCCGGGCTATGCGGCAATCCACGGCTTGCCCGAAGGCAGTGAAGAATGCAGCAGAGCTGATTGGCGTGCCAGAGTTCACCCGGACGATCTCGCTCGTCTCGAGGCACGCTTTAAGGACACTATTGCCGCTCGGCGCCACGATCACCATTGTGACTACCGAATTGTCCGGCCAGATGGCGATGTCCGTTGGATCGAGTCGCGCAGCTACGTAACATACGACGGAGATGGACCACGGCTTGTCGGTGCCAATATCGATGTCACAGATCGCAAGCGCGTGGAGCGGGCCCTGAAAGAACGCAACATGCAGCTCTCTCTTGCGGGAAAGGCTGCTGGTGTTGGCAGCTACGCCTATGATGTTGGATCCGACTCAATGCAGATTACAGAGGGGTACGCTGCCCTTCACGGTTTGCCTGAGGGGACGACGGAGACGTCACGCAGCGCATGGCGGGACCGAGCTCATCCTGCAGACCGGGACTGGCTCGAGCACCTGAGAACTGAGGCTTTCCGCGAACGTCGGGATGAGTACGGGATCGAGTATCGCGTCGTCCGCCCTGGCGGGGAAGTGCGCTGGATCGAGTCGCGCAGCTTCATATCATACGATGAAGAAGATCGACCGCGGCGGGTGATTGGAGTCAATATCGATGTCACGGATCGCCGGCGCGCAGAAGTACATCAGAGAGTGTTGATCGCTGAGCTCGATCATCGTGTGAAGAACGTGCTCGCTACTGTCGCGGCGGTCGCTGCAAGCACGCTCGACACCAGCAGCTCGATGCAAAATTTCGTAGCTGCACTCGATGCACGCATCAGAGCTATTGCATCGACACATGAGCTGCTGAGCACTCAAAGATGGCAAGGCCTGCCGTTAGACGAACTACTCAGCCGACAGCTCGCACCGTATTCCACGCAAAGCAATACACGCATCAATGGACCCGACGTACTACTGATGGCGGAAGCCGGCCAAGCCGTGGCCATGGTGCTACATGAGCTTGCCACGAACGCTGCGAAGTATGGCGCGCTATCCACGCAAAAAGGTCGAGTATCGGTGCAATGGCATTGGCACCTTAGCGGCACCGCGCGGGATTGGCTCGTCATAGAATGGCAGGAGGCCGGTGGCCCCTCCGTCAGGGCTCCCAGCAAAATTGGATATGGAACGAGCGTCATCAATGACCTCGTCCCGTATGAGCTTGGTGGCAAGGTGGAATTCGACTATGCGCATGCAGGTGTGCGCTGCCGATTGGAGGTTCCGGCCAGATGGGTGGTCAATGCCCGTCGATCTGCCGACAATTCGAAATGGTATGGCTCGGGAAATCCAAACGAACGGGACACACAACCCATCGGTCAGTTCAAAGCTAGCGCGGGAAAGACGACGGTGATTGCGGCCGACCAAGCTGCGGAGGGTTCTAGTCGTGCATCCTGATACCGCGTTCGACCCTGGCGCCCTCAAGGGCGTGTCCATCCTCGTGGTTGAGGATGTGTGGCAAGTCGCCAACGCGCTGAAGCGAGTCCTCGAGCAGCTAGAGATAACTGTATTGGGGCCGACCGCGACGGCAATCGAAGCCAGACGACTTGTTGCGGACCAACGGCCACTCGCAGCCCTGGTCGATGTCAATTTGAAAGGTGAAATGGCGTGGAGCCTCATCGACGAACTGAGCGAACAAGGTATCCGCGTGGTTGTCGTTTCTGGATACGCTCACCCCACGGCTTCAACAAGCAGGCCGATCGCCTACCTTCAGAAGCCGTTTGCCGAGGCAGAGCTCATGGCGGCTCTCCATGCCATCGTCGGCGAGGCTAGCTGATCTGGCGGCGCTCGCGTATCCGCTATTGTCGCTCCGACGACCAGGGAAATTGTCGTGCTGGTCGCGTGTCTCTTAGTAAGTATTGCCGAGCACATGCCGGAGGTTCTGTTCGAGCCGGACGATGTCGAAGCGCTGCTGGCCTAAATGGTGAGGCTCGCCAAATAGCGCCGGAGGGCGCGCATCCTCCGGAATAGGCCCCCGAGCTCATTTCACGGCCACTACGGCGGCCAAATGAATGGCTGGCGCCCCGTGCGACGCGGCGCGGCCGCCCATTTGCATCGGATCGAACGCCAACCGCAGGCCGCTCAGCTCTACCAGAACATCGGGAGCCGTCTCATGGCACTGCTCCAAACAGCGCCAAAGCGTGCGGGCGCGCCTGGTATCCCTTCCATCGGCGTCGTTGAGGGCAGAGACTCTGGTACAAGTCGTTCACCCACGATAGATGATCATGACGAGGGAGTGTGCGAGGCACCTGGACGAACGATGTCCCTCAGCTAGTATTCATGCGGTACTTAGCGATGATAGGCCAATGAGCCGAAAAACAGCCACCAACGCCCTCCTTTCCGTGTCAGTCATCGGCGGAATGAGGGTGCACTTTGCTGGCCACGAGATCAAGCTGAGCAATCGCAAGGACCAAGGGCTACTGGCATTTCTTTGCCTTGAGGCCTCCGCCTGCTCGCGCGACGAGTTGATCGGGCGGTTCTGGAGCGACGCTCCGGAAAACAAGGCGCGCGCCTCCCTTCGCCAAACACTTTATGTGCTCAATCGGGAGTTGTCGGCGCGCGGGTACAACGGGCTCGCAGCGGAAAGGTTCACCGTCGAAATCGACCGGCGCACGTTGCAGCTCGATTTGAACGAAGTGCTTCACGCCGCCGAAGCCGAACATCGCGCCCACCCGTTGCTGCTCGAAACCGCAGGCCTGAGCGAAATGTTGCTCGCGGGGTATGACCATCTTGCCCCTTCGTTTCAGGATTGGCTGCGCGCTAAGCGCCAGATCGTGCAAGATCGTATTGTTCGCGGATTGGAGAATGGGCTACGCGACGAGAAGTTTGACAGTTCGCGCAAGATTTCGCTCGCTCAGGCAATCCTCAACCTCGATGCCACGCACGAGGAGGCGTGCCGCTTCCTGATGCGCGCGCGTGCCGAGGCGGGAGATCTGCCCGGAGCGCTCAGGGCCTATAAAGCTTTGTGGGATCTGCTCGAAGCTGATTACGACATGGAGCCGTCGCCTGCCACCCAGCAGCTTGTCGCGGACATCAAGTCAGGTGCGTTCGAATCGACGCTGACAAAACAGCAACCGCAACCGAAGCCGGTTGCCGCTCCGGTAGGTAAGATAGGTAAGATATCCCTGATAATAGAACCGTTCAGCGTCGAAGGCGTGAGCGACGAGAACGTCTATCTCGTGCACGGCTTCCGACACCATCTCGCAGCTTCACTCGTGAGATTTCGTGAGTGGTACGTAACGGATCGTGCTGGGCAGCGCGCGACAGGCGCCTCGAGCTTCACTGCGGCACAGCCTGCCGACCCATCACAGTACAACATTCAAGCCACTGCCTTCCAGACCGATACAGCGGTCAAGCTGGTGGTGACGCTCAAGCAAATCTATGACGATATCTACCTCTGGAGTCACACGTTTGAGCTGGGGCTCGAGCGGTGGTTCGATACACAGCAGAATGTCGTCCGACGTATCGCAACCGCGTTGAACGTAAACATTTCTCAGGAACGCCTCAACCGCCTCTCCGTACAGCCGGACGTGTCGCTCGATGCGTACGATCGCTGGTTGCGAGGGCAGGCCACCATAGTTGGCTTTCGGACCGACAAGTGGAGCAGCGCCGAGCAGATGTTCCGGGACACGATTCGCGCCGCGCCAAATTTCTCTCCTGCTTACAGCAGCCTGGCACAGATAAATAATCTCATCCACATTGTTCAGCCTGGCGTCTATCGCAATCGAGAGCGGGAGCAAGAGACCATCGAGCTCGGGAGGCTGGCTGTGCGCCTAGATCCGTTGGACTCACGTGCTCATCTCTGCCTCGGCTGGGCGTACATGATGGCGAAGCAGTACGATCAGGCGCCCACGCAATTCGACTTGGCCTGCGACCTCAATGACAGCGATCCCTGGACGGCTATCTCCGCTTCCTTGGCCTACTCGTTTATAGGATCTTCGACGCGCGCCCAAGTTCTCGCTAAGCGCTCATTGGACTTGTCCCTCGTGCCGAGCCGGGCTGTCTGGGCTTATGAAGCCACCAGTTGCTTCATGCGCCGCGACTACGAAGGCTGCATAGAGGCAGCGCGGCGGGCCAGCGATGTCATCCTAAATCTTCCCGCATGGACTGCAGCAGCCATGTTTCACCTGGGCCACCATGACATGGGGCGCGAGGAGGCGCGGAGGTTCGTTGATCGCGTGCGTCCACTTTGGCAAGGCACGCCGCCCGTCACTAAGACGGCGATCGCAAACTGGGCTCTTCACCTGTTTCCGATCGCCAATCGAAGTGACTGGGAGCGCCTCCGAGACGGGCTCTCCGGGGCTGGCCTTCCCAACAGCGGCATGGACCACCATGCTTGGTGACGCCGCGATCAGCCTCAGCCGCACTGGCCGATCGAGTACTCCCCGATGCGGCAGTACATGAAGTCCTCTTTCTTATCCGGGGCCACATCGAAGGCAGCGATGTTCGCCAGCTCCTGATAGTAGATCGGCACCTTCCAGCCGCTCGGTAAAGCGAGCTCCTGCCGACGCCGAGCGACCGACGCTGCGGTCGGCAGAAAGATCTGCAGCGTCCTATCATCGTGAGCCTGACACAAGTGCAAATGCTTGAATGCTTCGGTCGAGAAGCTCGCCGCCACGCCCGCTGCTGCCATCTGGTTGTTTAAGTCTTCTACGCTCATCGGTCGCGTATTGGGCTGCTCGGCCCATTTGACCACCAACTTACCCCACTCCACCCAGTTCGAATTGTCGTCCAGCATTTGCTTCTCCTCCTTAAATTGCCTTCGTGCAACTTAGAGAAATGGTGGCTGCGCATTTTGTAGTCGAGCGACATTGGCAATGTAGGTAACGAGCTGCGCCATGTTCTCAGGCGGCGGGTCATCGCCGAAGACGCTTTCGCCTTCACCGAAGAATGCTTCATGTAGCCTCTTGAGGCTATCGGCGAGTTTGGGCGGGCCGGGCTCGGGCTTATCCCTCTCTTCATACATAAGTCGATCTGTCAGCGCCCCGAAGATCACATCGGCCACGATGATGGAGCCTAGAATACCAAGGTGCCGACCCTGGATTGTCTTATTCTCGTCGGGATCATTCGCCGCTTCTGCATCCGCCCACGCCTCGAACAGGACGTAGAAAAGAAGAGGGGGATCCTCAGCGATAAGGTCGACATCGTCGTCTCGCCACTTGGCGCGCTCCTGCGACAGCCAATGCTTGATGGCCTCCGTGCGAAAGGCTTTGTCACGCGCCAGTCGCGAGCTCTCGATTGCGGCTGGAATGCCCAACTTGGGCGTCTGACGCAGCCGCTCGATGAGATGATCCACCGACCAGAGTCCGAGTTGGACGCTGCTGTAGAGATCTCGCCCGGCAAGTCCGGGCTCCTCGACAGCTCCAAGTGCGGGGAAGGGTTTGATCAGCCCACGATTATAGCTTGGCCTGATCTTCTGACTGAGATTGGGCTTGCTGTTGTTGATATCGAAGAAGTTCGACCATTTCACAATCCAGGTGGCGTCTAGCGGCATTTCACTCGGTGAGCGACCGGAGGTCACCATCATAGCCTTGAATATTGCGAGTTCGTCGACGGCCCCCCCTGGCAGTTCCGCAGGCGGTGTGTTGATCCGATAGAGGTCGCGGATCATCGCATGGCCAAAGCGGAACGCCGCATGTGAAAACTCCAGCGGGAGGCGTCCATCCGGAGGATGCACGAGCATCTGCGGATCCATCACATCCTTATAGGCCTCATAGATAGTGGGATGGAGCACCTTCACCATAAGATCGTTCCGGACGATGTTCCGATAAATCAGGGTAACGGCGGCCTTTGCGCACACAAAGCCCCGAACCGCGGCCTCCTCCGGACTCGCTCCGCCGGCACGCGCGAATTTCGAGATCTTGGCGACTAAAGCATTGTGGAGCAGATGAAAGAGCGTCAGGAGCTGAGAGAGGATTGCATTGTCGTCGTTACGCGAGTCCGCGATCAGGACATCTGTGAGCCCGCTGCGGAGTGCAAAGCCAGTCTGGTTCGCCGGCAATACGCGCCCAATATCGCGATATGGGCATGGTGACAGATGAGATTTCATCTGACCGAGCCTTAAAGTGGTGCGGACGGGTGCTGCGGCGCTATCGATAGCATAGATGAACGCATTCACCTCAGGCCCGGACCCGTAGACGGTATCAAGCGTAAGTCGATATTGCCGATTGTTGCGCACCCGACCATTCGGGTCACCGACGAGGGAAGCAGATACCGAACTCTGCACGATATCGTGCGCCACGAGCTGCAGAAGGTACGTGTAGCCGGCGGGGATGCGAGGATTGTCCAGAATTTTGTACGGCACGCACATGCGATAGCCGAGGCGGCCCATCAGGCCCTGAAGGGCCATTTGGCTCTTCTCATCGAATGTTGGCAGCTTGCCGCGTACCTTGAAGCGATCATCGGGCTTGAGGACGCCGGTGCCGCCATCAAGAAAATGAGAGAAGCCAGGGATATCGTCATCGCCGACAATGCCGTCGCCAACAGCACCTTTCAATGCTTTGAACAGCCGCTGCAGCTTGGCCAATCCAATGGGAATGCCGCCCCCATGGCTCGCCATACCGATACGCTCCGAAATCAATCAAATGAGAAAACAATCGGCGTCGTTGTGTCCGACAGTGGAAAGACCATAAAGCGCAAGTGAGTGTGGGCGCAAGCTTGCCCGAAGTCACTCAATCGCATTAGCAATTGAACGGTCAAAACGGTAAGCCTTCGGGCGCTTTGCGCGCATTAAACTCTGCAGAGACATCATCGTCCTGACTTTGCGCCAGTCTTCCTACGGAAGAGTTCCGGCAGCATGGTCATCCGTAGTCACGAGATCGAGCGGATTCACGATCGCCAACACCTCTTAGGCACTCCCGTTGGCAAGCAGCAGGCTTATCTCGTGATTGACCGTCGCCACGAGTGCATTAGGTGTCGTCGTGATGAGCTCCGAATTACGCGAGAGCAGACAAGCTTGCCACCAGGTAGACGGTTTCTGTGACAGCCGCATCGGCTTCCGCTGTCGACAGCTGGTGATGACGGCTTCTGGGAGTGGCCGTGTGCGATCGCGATAAAACGAACTGTGGCGTCGTGGTCGCTAGCTTCATGCGAGGTCCGTACCTCTCGATCCAGCCGGGCGCCTATGCCGAAGCGGTGTTCCCGATGTATCAAGGCCAAGTATTTCCGGGAAAGGTGCTCACTACCATCGATCTCGCAAGCGAAGGGCAGTTGACAGCCACTGGTCTCATCCCTGGCATCGAAACACCGCACAACGCGAGGTTTGTCGTCCGTATCAAGCTTGACGACGGCGACGACTTACGATTGCCGGCGGGTACGCAAGGGAGCGCGGCCGTGTACAGCGGCCAAGTGCAGATTGCGCCTGTGATCCGGATGGCCGTGATGATGGCCAACAGCTGGATGTGCTATCTGTTTCTTTGCGACCTGATGGACCGCCCTGAATTTGTCGATCGTCGACACTAACCAATGTTTGGCCGTGAGCCGTGGGTCACCGAACTCGCTCGCCGCCGGACGTGCCGAATGGCCTCGATAGAAGACATGCTCGAGCGTCAACCTTCGTTCCGCGACGAAGCGACCCCACTCGAACAAACCCTACCCATTCGGCCTAGTCTGTGTGCTCGATGCGGCGCTGAAGGGCGATCGGTAGGCCAATCGTCGACTTGGCCGCCGGACGACGAAATGTTCCCGCGATTCCTTTGTTGGTGCCGAGCGCCAGTATCGACTCCGCGAACTTCACGGCGGCCTGCACCTGATCGATAACCGGAACGGAGATGCGAGACTTTACTTTCCTCGCAAGTCCCGCGAGAGGGGCACCTGCCAAGATGACAACGTCGGCCTCGAGTTCCGCGACCGCGCGATTGGCGAGTTCAACGAGCAACACTTCCTTCTCCTCCTGCACGTCGGAGATCGATCGGAAGGCACCGTCGAGCATGCGGATGCCCGCGCAGCGTCCCGAAAGGCCGTGCATTTCCACACACTCGCGATACCAGGGACCCAGGGCACTTGCGAAGGTGACAATTGCGAAGGAACGTCCGAGCATACAGGCCGCCAGCATCGCCGCCTCCGCCATCCCGATGACGGGAATATCAAAGATTTCACGCGCGGCCAACAATCCTGGGTCTCCGAAAGCGGCAATGATGGCCGCGTCGACATTGCGGTGCTCCTCAGCGAGCATTTCTAACGCCACCGCGCCACCGATCTGCGCCTCCGCGCGCGTCGCGATGTAAGGCACGCCGCGCGGCGCTGTCAGCGGCACAAGCTCTGTGCCAGGGGCGATGACCTCGACCGCCGCCTGGTAGAGCCGATCAGTGATGGCAGGCGTGGTATTCGGATTGAGAAGTAGAATTCGCATCTTCAGCACCTTGCATAGTCATTGAGCGGCGCGAGAATGCGCTCAGCATCCATCGCGGCCGCAAGCACCGTTCGATCACGCCCGCGCCGGCTTACGATTTGGAGCCCGACCGGCAAACCATCGCGCCCGCGGCCGCATGGTATCGAGATTGCCGGCACGAGCGCGTGATTGAAGAGTGGCGTGAACACTGCGTGGCCGCGCGGCGGGACGTTAACGCCGCCAATTTGCTTGGGGCCGAGGTCGGTCAGCGGCCACGCCACACAGGGCGCCGTCGGACAGAGCAGAAGATCATACTCCTCGAAACACTGCGCGACGGTTTGCTTGATTGCGGCGCTCGCCTCAAGTGCACGGCCCACATCAGCACCAGTCAGCGACATTCCACGCTCGATCTGTGCGGCAATATCGGGATCGAACAGGTCTGCTTTCCGGCGCCACGTCTCGCCGTGAATTGCTGCGAGGCCTGCGGCCTGCAAAGGCATGATCGAAGCTTCGCCAATACCTTGCGGCCATTGGACCTGAGTGCGCTCGATCCGCCAGCCAGCCTTGGCCAAGCGTTCGACGCCATCGGCGATCGCGGCATCGACATCGCCATCGATTGGAGCGCGCAGCCCCAGATCGCGGCTGAATGCAACACGCAATTTCCTAGGTTCGGCACCTAGGCCAGGTTCGATTGGCACACTCTCAACATCGCGCGCGTCAGGCCCCACAATCGCATCAAAGAGAACCGCAACATCGTCGACCGAACGCCCCATGGGCGCCAGGACGGAGATTCCCCAGAAGGGCTCCGGAAATCCGGGGCCATAGGGGATGGCGCCGAACGACGGCTTGAAGCCAACCGTTCCAGTATGCGCCGGCGGCCGCCTGCCTGAGCCGCCACCGTCTGTCCCAATCGCAATCGGCGCGAAGTCCGCGGCAAGCCCGGCAGCATTGCCGCCCGAAGAGCCGCCCGGCGTGAGGGTTGCGTTCAGCGGATGCTGTGTCGGCCCGTGTAGGGGACTGTTCGTCACGCCTTTGCAGGCGAACTCGGGAGAATTGCCGATGCCTATGATGACGGCACCAGCTTTGCGCAGTCGCGCCACTGCGATGGCATCCCCTTGCGGCACGTGATCCGCGAAGAGCCGCGAACCCTGCGAGATTGGGCGTCCAGCCACCCAAATGTTGTCTTTGACGACGACTGGTACGCCCGCGAGCGGCATGACTTCGCCGGCGTCTCTTCGTCGGCGCACGTCCTGCGCTTCGTCGAGGGCCATCTGCGGATCGAAGCGCACCAGAGCATTCAGGCTGGGATTTCTTTTGAGAATGCGGGTTACGAACGCATCGGTGACCTCGACCGGATCAGCCGTCTCGCCATTTACCGCAGTCGCGATCTCTCGCGCGCTCTTGCGAAGCATCGAACAGTCCTCAGTAGCGCTTCTTTACATTCGCGACGCTCAGCCAAACGCTGTTGACCACGCAGCAGGGCCAGCCTCGCGGCCCAGTACCGTCAAGCAACGGGTGTCAGCCTCGTCAGCCTGCTGGGATTGGGCTCAGCAAGGTAGAGACGGCCCTGCCTGTCACCCCATATGCCGTGAGCGCCATTCAGAACAGGGCGACAGCGCCCGAGCCGACGGCCATCTGGCGCAAGCATTGCGAGCGTTGGCACGAGATCGGTCACGTAGAGATTGTCGTCTGCGTCGCCCCACACATCCAAGGGCTTCCGGAATCCCGTCCACACGTCGAGCAGATCGCCATCTGCTGTGAACACCTGCAAGCGATCATTCTCTCGGTCGACGATGACAACTCTGTCGTCGCTCATGACCCAGACAGCATGCGGATTGACGAATTGCCCTGGCTCCTCACCGAGGCTCCCCCACGATCGCACCAACTTCCCGTCCGGCGAAAAGCGATGCACGCGATGGCCGGCATAGCCGTCAGAAACATAGATGTCGCCCTTCGGCGTGATGGCCACGTCCGTTGGATGATTGAAAGGCTCCAATGGCGCATACCGCTTGCCAAGTCCGCCAATGCGCTCGCCGTTGGACCGGCAGATGACCACCTCGTGGACATCGCGATCGACAATGAACAGACGATCGTCGGGCGCGGCAGCGAGCATATGAGAGTCGGCAATCAGTTTTTCGCCCCAAACCGCAAGGCGCTTCCCTTCCGGCGAGAGTTCGATGACACGCGGGCTGGTCGTATCGGAAAGCGGATCCCAGCGAAGGATCACGAACACGTGGCCACGCGAGTCGACCGTCACATCACTGACCGGTCCAGCGGGAAGATCACCCCAAGGCCGCTCGACGCGATAACGTCGCTCCCCGAGGGCGACCAAGAGAGTGCCTGATTGCATAGCGGCCTCCTGCAAACCTTTCATGCATGCCTATTGTTCCGGCACATGTTAGATGCTCATATTGCAGCCGGAATAGCTATATCGGAAGGGGGAAGAGGCGGTGGACTACGATCTGCTCATACGTGGCGGCACAGTCGTCTCGTCGCAGGATATGGCCAAGGCTGACGTCGCCATCTCCGGCGGCCAAATCGTAGCAGTGGGTGCGCTCGTCGGCAGCGCGCGGGAAGTTATCGATGCCAGTGGCATGTTCGTCATGCCTGGCGGTGTCGATACGCACGTCCATCTAGCTCAGCCGTCGCGCGGCCCGGAAATGTGCGACGACTTCGGTACGGGCAGCGCGTCTGCCGCGGCGGGCGGTACGACGACGGTCGTCTGCTTTGCCTGGCAAGGGAAGGGCGAGTCGCTCGCTGAAGTGGTGAAGGACTACCATCAGCGCGCACGTCAATCGATGGTCGACTACGCCTTTCACCTGACCATCACCGATGCTACGCCGGCAGTTCTGGATCAGGAATTGCCCTCGCTCGTCGAAGAGGGGAACCGCTCGATCAAGGTCTTCATGACTTATGACGGCGTCCGTCTGGACGATGCGGCCGTTATTCGGGTTCTTGCCGCCGCGCGGCGCAACAAGGCACTCGTTTGCGTGCACGCGGAGCACCATGACCTCATCTCGTGGATGGGAGAACAGCTCGTCGCGGCAGGCCTGACTGCCCCGAAGTATCATCCCTGGGGTAAGCCGATGATCGCCGAGCGTGAGGCGGTCAATCGGATCGTCGCGCTGGCGGAGGCGCTGGATGTGCCAATCCAGGTCTTCCATGTGTCGGGTAAGCAATCCGCCGAGGAAATCGCGCGTGCCCAAGCGCGTGGCCTCAAGGTCTGGGGCGAAACCTGCGTCCACTATCTGACCCTGGTAGCGGAAGACCTGGATAAGCCGGGTTTCGAAGGCGCCAAGCTCGTATTTGGACCGCCCGCCCGCACGAAGGCCGACCAAGAGGCCCTTTGGGACTACATGCGCAGGGGGATTATCGAGGTCATATCGTCGGATCATGCGCCGACACGGTACGATGATCCCAAGGGCAAGAAGTTTGCTGGCGAGGACGGCCCGTTCACTCAGATACCGAACGGCATCCCGGGCCTCGCCGCGCGCCTGCCGGTATTGTTCACCGAGGGCGTCACGAAGGGGCGCATTGACCCGCCGACATTCGTGCGGCTCGTCTCGACCAATCCAGCCAAGCTTGTCGGACTGCATCCGAAGAAGGGGGCGATCGCGCCGGGCAGCGATGCCGACGTCGTCGTTTGGGATCCCAAGAAGACGGTCACGCTCACGAACGCCGTCATGCATCACGGCGGCGACTACACGCCCTACGAGGGATACCAGGCGACTGGGTATCCGATCCGCGTGCTTGTCCGCGGTGTCACGGTCTTCGATGACGGCAAGGTCGTCGGGAAGGCTGGGCACGGCAAATACCTCGCGCGCGCGCCTTATGAAAAGATCACGCCGCTCGGCCGCTTCCCCACGCCCTTCAATCCGGTCGATCGGAAGATCGTCTGATCGACCGGGTTTTCACGTTTTCATGGTGATGACACTTAGCCGGCCATCCCGGTATTCCACAGATGAGTGTGTCCTATTGGCGATCTGGCAAGCGCTAAGGGACATTTCGGACCATAGGAGAACATCCCGATGACTAAGAAGATCACATTCTCGCGGCGCCAAGTTCTTGCAGGCGCATCGGCAGCAGCCGTTGTCGGCTTTCCCAACATCGTTCGCGCGCAAACCCGAGAGATTTTCATCGGTGGCCCGGCATCGCCTGGCCTGACTGATGGGCTCTTCCCGCTGATCGAGAAAAAGCTCAATGTGAAGGTGCTCTATGAGGGCACGAACTCGCTCATCAATCTCGAGAAGATCCGCTCGAACAAGGCGCGTCCGACGATGACGCTGACGATGATGGATGACCCCGTGCTCATCCTCGCCGAGCGCGAAAAGGTCATCAAGAAGCTACCCGCGGACGTGACAAATCTCGCGGACCTGCCGGCAGGCGCCAAGCCGCGCGATGCGATGTGGGCCAACTGGTGCCAGCCCATGTGCAGCTTCTCATACAACACGCAGACCGTGCCGAAGGGTCTCGAGTCCTACGCTGATGCCTGGGATCCAAAGTACAAAGAGCGCATCATCATCATCTCGATGCGCATTACGCAGGCCATTGCTCCGCTGCTTGCGGCAACGCAATACGTCACTAAGAAGCCACTCGATCAGTGCCTGCCGGACTGGCAGCAGGGCATCGAGCGCATGAAGCAGCTCAAGCCGAACATCATCCAGGTCTCGACGAACGCGCCGCAGGCCCAGCAGCTTCTCGAAACCGGCGAATGCGATCTCTACATGGCGCCCGACTCCCGAACGACGCTGCTGCGCAAGTCGAAAGGCGCGCCTGTCGATCAAGGCAGGCCGAAAGAGGGCATACTCGCCATGCCGGCGGGCATTGCACTTGTCGAAGGTGGGCCGAACCAGGACATCGGCATCCAGTTCCTGAATGAAATGCTGAGCCCAGACATCCAGGCTTACATCGGTAGTACTTTCTTCTCGAAGCCCACCAACTCCAAGACGGTGCTTCCGGCTGACCTCAAGTTCCCCGATCTCGTGTCGCTCGATTGGGAGTATTTTGCCGATAACCGTAACGCCATGATCGAGCGGTTCGAGCGGGAGGTCTCCGCAAGGTGAACCTCGTAGCCACCGAGGCTGCTCGGGAGCGGGCGGCATCCGCAAACAAGCGCTACCTGGACGTGGCCGCTGTCACCAAGCGGTTCGGGACGGCGACCGTTCTGCAGGATCTCAATATCAGCGTTGCCCGCTCCGAATTCATCTCGCTGCTCGGCCCGTCAGGTTGCGGAAAGACCACTTTGCTGCGCCTGATCGCGGGCCTCATGAAACCTGATGGTGGCCGGATCGCGATCAATGGAAGCGATCTCACGCAGGTGCCGGCGCACAAGCGGAACATCGGTGTCGTCTTCCAGAATTATGCGCTGTTTCCGCATCTGACGGTTGAGCAGAACGTCGCTTTCGGTCTCGAAGCCCAGAGAACACCCAAGGCAGAGATCGGCGCGCGCGTACAGAACGCGCTCGCTCTCGTGCGCATGCAAGCTTTCGCTGAAAGGCGCATCTCGGCACTCTCTGGTGGGCAACAGCAGCGCGTCGCGGTGGCACGCGCGCTCGTCGTCAAGCCGTCGCTCCTGCTACTGGACGAACCATTCAGCGCGCTCGATCGAAAATTGCGCGAGACCATGCAGATCGAGCTCCGCCACCTGCTGAGAGACCTCGAGATTACGTCCATATTCGTGACACACGATCAGGACGAAGCGCTTGTGATGAGCGACCGCATTGCCGTGATGAACGAAGGACGCATCGAGCAGCTCGGGACGCCCGACGAGGTCTATAGCGCTCCGGCGAGCCTGCATGTACTCGAATTCGTCGGCCAATCGACGCGCATTGGTGGAACCGCTGATGCGTCGGCTCTCAATGGAACGGCGAGCGTCGAAACGCCGCTCGGTAAGATACTCGCTCCACTACACGACGGTTCGGGTGTGAGCGGGAAGGTCGTGCTTGGCGTCCGCCCGGAGTGCATTGCGCTCGGCGAACGACCGGATGCAAACTTCAACGAGATTTCAGCCGAGCTTACCGACATCGTCTTCTTCGGCTCGAAGACTGCGCTTCATTTTCAGCCGCCCGGGGCTGACGACCGCATTCAGGTCGAAGTCGCGCGTGTTCCTTCAGGCATCGCGCAAGGCGTTGCGCTCAAGCTGTATTGGCCGATCTCTGAAACAATGGTGTATCCGGCGCCATGACGACGATCGAGATGCGAACCCAGGCCGAAGCGCAGCCGCGTCGCCGTTTTTTCCAGCTCGACACGCCAGCAATCATGGTTCTGCCTGGTATTGTCTTCATGGTCGTGGCCTTTGCGATCCCCGTCCTCATACTGGTTGCCGACAGCTTCCGAGATGCCGGCGGGTTCAGCATCGGTGGATATCGGAAAGTTCTCGGCGACCCCTACTACATTGGGATCATCTGGAACTCGCTTCAGCTCGGCTTGATCACCACGATTGGCAGCCTGCTGATCGGTTATCCCGCTGCCTTCGCACTTTCTCGAGCGCCCGCTCGGCTGCAGGTGCTTCTGTTCGCGCTCATCTTCCTGCCGTTGACGGTCAGCATCATCGTCAAGACGTTCGGTCTCGCGATCATGATGAGAAGGGACGGCATCCTCAACTGGCTGCTCCTCAACGTGGGCTTCATCGATCGGCCGATGCGGCTGGTGTTCACGGAGTTCGCGCTCTACTTCGGCATGATCAATGTGTTCCTGCCCTTGATGATCCTGCCGATCTATTCAGTCATGCGTCAGCTCGATCCTCGTCTCACGGACGCTGCGGCATCTCTCGGTGCGGGGCCGGTGACGACATTTCGAAGGGTTACGCTGCCGCTGACCATGCCTGGCGTTGTCGCTGGCATTTCGCTTGTGTTCTCGATCTCGGTGGCTGCTTACGTGACGCCAGGCCTCCTCATAGGCGATCGCTTCATGACAATGTCGCAGGTCATGGCCAAGGCGTACCTCAACATCCGCGACTTCAACCTGGGTGCCAGCATGGCAGTCGTCATGCTCGTCATCGCGGTTACCATCGTATTCACGTCCACGTACTTCGCGGAGCCCGCGAGCCGCAGAGGGCGCAAGGGATGATACCGCGCCTCTCATTCGCTCTATGCTGGGTGATGCTGAGTCTCGCGCTCCTGTTTCTGTTCACCCCTATTGTGATCGTCGTGGCGGTGTCCTTCACGGAGTCGGCCGTCTTCTCATTTCCGCCGCAGGGCTTCTCGCTCAAATGGTACTATTCGATCCGCAATGCTGACGGGCTTCTCGCGTCTGCGTGGCTCTCCGCGCAGGTAGCCTTCATCTCGACGCTCATTTCCCTCGTTCTCGGAACTCTGTGCGCCATCGCTGTCGTACGACGCATGGTTCCGGGCGGCGATGTAATCGCGACCTTCATGGCCTCACCCCTTATGATACCGGGACTGGTCTTGGGTATCGCGTTCCTGCAGGCGGCGCGCCTTGTCGGCCTGAATGACGCCTACACCACCCTGCTTGTTGCGCACGTCGTGCTCACTATGCCGTTCATCATGCGGACGGTGCTCGCCAGTCTGTCGATGTTCGATTTCTCGATGGTCGATGCCGCTCGGATGCTGGGATGCTCGTACCCAAGGGCGCTGTGGCGAGTGCTCGTGCCAAACATTCTGCCGGGCGTCATGTCCGGCGCACTGTTCGCCTTCATCGCTTCATTCGACAACTACCCGATCTCGATCTTTCTGGTCGATGTGCACACGAAGACACTGCCTATCCAGCTCCTGAACCAGCTCGAGATGTCGCCCGACCCGACTGTTGCTGCGACGTCGGCGCTGCTCATATTGGCGACGGTGCTCGCGCTGATCGTGTGCGATAGGCTCGTCGGCCTAAAGAGAATGACGACGATCTAGACCAGCATCCGCACGTTCGGCACCTCGGCATCGAGAGGAGGCGGCACTTCCGAAGTCGGCGAGAGGAACAATTGCCCGAGCAGGCGATGCCCTTACAAGCAGACATAGGCGATATAGCCTTCGATCTCACCAATCAAGCAGAGGTCGATGTCCGCTTCTGACACTGTGGACGGCATCCACCACCCGGCCCGAAGACAGGTATGGTTTTCGAGGTATCTCCATTCCTTCGCCTCGATCGGAAAAGGGTGGCGCATCGCCCACTCTCGTCACTTCTTGCGAAGAGTCGGGCGATAGACGAGCTCCTGAATTCGTCCATCAAAGGTGTGGCTGCGGACCATTTCAAGATCGAAGTCCTGGGCTCCCCTCAAAATCGGAGAAGTGCCCGTTCTTCCGCTGATCGCAGGAAAGATCGTGACCTGTATCTCGTCGACGAGACCCGCAGCCAACAGCGCGCGGTTCAACGAAAGACTCCCATGGGACCAGCAGCGGGACCGATGACTGTGACTTCAGTTCCCGCACCGCGTGGATCGCGTCGTCCTTGATCTGCGTGGCATCGGGCCAGTCCAGATCGCCGGTGATCGAGTTGGAAATCACCGTCAGAGGAAGGTTGCGGAAGGCGGTGTTTACAGGATCCAGTTCGCGGAAAGCGCCCTCCTTTGGACCGATCATCGATGCCATCTCGCGGAAGGTATTCGGTCCCAAAACGATGCGGTGAGGCTGCTGATAGAGGTGGAGCCGTTGTGCCAGAAACTGCGGACCTTCCTTGCCCCAGTATCCGCCCCAATCGCCACCCTCGCCATACGACCCGAAGCCATCGAGGGTAGCGTAGACGTCGAAGGTGTAGAGTGCGGTCATGAATGTCTCTTTTCTTGGGATGAAGCTGCCGAGAACGGGCCCGATACTGCGGGACGCCCCCTTAATGCAGGCGCGATGGAGCTGGTGCCCGGGTCATCTAAAGCGCCCCAGCAGCGGGTGCGGCCGAAGGGGACGGCATCGCGCTCTTGGTGGTGAGGATGGTCATCGTAGGACTTCCTCAGATCAGGAGTGCAGCAAGAAACAGACTCCCCGCGACGATGCAGGCAAGCGTCCGCAGGTGGTTCCAGGCGGTCCAAGTGGTGAGGTACGCAGGCCAAACGGACTCGGGCGTTTGGTTCAGTCGGTTGTTCAAAGGTACATTGAACGCTGCGGTGACGCCGAACATTCCCGCGACGAAGATCACCGATCCCGCCAGCATCAGCCAGCCCGACGGCTCGGCCAGGTGGAAGAGCCCCAACACTCCGCAGGCGGCCGATAGTAACGTGCTGCCAAAGAACAGCGGCATGAAGGTTGAGCGCAGGATGACACGGTTGATGCTCGTCATAACCTTCATACCCGCCTCTCCCGACTGGGCGAGTGATTGCATTACAAATCCGGAAAACGTGAAGTAGACGCCCCCTATCAAAAGGGTCGCCAGAGCCGAGGCGGCGAGGAACGACGACGCCCAAGTTAACACCGTCCCGGCGACGGCTAGGCGCGGCTCGTCGTCGAGCGTTGCCACTGCTGGTTCAAAAGCGGTGCAAGATCTTAGGGCCAAATGCGCTAAAAATTGGAGCGGGTGAAGGGAATCGAACCTCAGCACGGCCGGATCAACCGCGACGAGGTCGATCGCTGCGATGGCCTAATACCGACTTTGGGTGGCCCGACATGATGGGCCACACCAGACATTCGTTCGGGCTCCCTGGAACGCCGAAAAGACCGATCCGCACCACCGTCCTCACATTCGAAGACAGAGAAGGGTCCTGGTATGCGGCCGACAACCACACTCTCGCAACTGGCGTTCAAGAGCGGACGCGGTGTCCCGACGGATCGTACATCGGCTTGAGGCTGGCGCGAGCCGGAATTCGGCGCCCCGCGATCTCGATCTCGAACCGACGCGCTAGTAGACTGTCCGAAGTCTCACCCTTGCGGCATGGCACGTAACCCAGCCCGATTGCAGCGCCGAGCGAATGGCCGAACCCTCCCGACGTCAGATAGCCAACCGTCGCTCCGTCCGCAATGACCGGCTCCGAGTGGTAGAGTAGCGGCTCGGGGTCATCCAGTTTGAACTGGACGAGCCGGCGTGACATGCCTTCCCGCTTTTTCACGAGCACCGCCTCGCGACCGATGAAGTCGCCAAACTTGGACCGTGGCTTGTCCGGTTTAACGGCGAAGCCGAGCCCAGCCTCGAGCACATGATCCTCGTCGGCAATGTCGTGGCCGAAATGGCGGTATGCCTTTTCGAGCCTGAGCGTGTCCATCGCATTGACACCGACGAGCTTGAGACCATGCGGCGCTCCAGCGGTCGCAATGACATCGAACACGTAGCGCGCGAACTCCGTCGGCATGTAGAGTTCCCACCCCAGCTCACCGACATAGGTCACGCGATGCGCGCGCACCAGCGCCATCCCGAGCTCCATGGTTCGCGCCGTGCCGAACGGGAACGATGCATTCTCCAGATCACACGACACCAGCGGCTGCAGCACGTCCCGGGCACGTGGCCCCATGAGAGCAAGACATGCCTCGCCGCTGCTGACGTCGAGCGCCATGCACCGGGCGCCATCCGGTATCTGGCGCTGCACCCAAGCGAAGTCTCGGACGACGCAGGCCGCTGACGTGATCACCAGGAACGAGGACTCGCTGAGCCTCGTGATCGTCAAGTCTGCTTCGATGCCGCCCTTGTCGTTGAGCCACTGGGTGTAAACGATGCGTCCGATTTCGACCGCGACATCATTGGCGGAGATCCTTTGTAGCACGGCTTCGGCGTCCGGCCCTTCGACGCGGAACTTGCCGAACGCGCTCATGTCGAGCAGGCCGACGCCGTTACGGACCGCGTGGTGCTCGGCCGCGACGTGGGCGAACCAGTCCTGCCGCCCCCAACCGTACTGCCATGCCGGTCGCTGGCCGTCTGCGGCGGCGTCAGCCGGCAGGAACCAGTGCGCGCGCTCCCAGCCTGCCGTCTCGCCGAAGCAAGCGCCCGCCGTCTTCAACTGATCGTAGAACGGCGTATGGCGAACATTGCGAGATGTCTCGTATTGTCGGAACGGGAAATGGTCGGCGTAAAGCAGACCCAGCGTTTCCGTGACTCGGGTCTGGATGAAAGACCGTGTCGCCTGATAGGGCACGACGCGGCGCACGTCGACATCCCAAAGGTCGAACGGTGGAGCACCATCGACGATCCACTGCGCGAGCGCCATGCCGGCGCCCCCAGCCGATTGGATGCCGATCGAGTTGAACCCGCACGCGACATAGAATCCCGCCAGCTGCGGAGCCTCGCCGAGCAGATAGCGATCGTCGTGCGTGAAGCTCTCGGGACCATTGAAGAAGGTGTGAATTCCGATGCGGCCCACAATCGGCAGGCGCGCGGTTGCCTTCTCGAGGATCGGCGCGAAGTGATCGAGATCCTCCGGAAGCTGGTCAAAGCAGAAGTCCTCGGGGATACCGTTTGTCGCCCACGGCTTGGCGACGGGCTCGAAGGCGCCGAGCAGGATCCTTCCGGCGTCCTCCTTGTAGTAGGCGCACTCGTCGGGGACGCGCAGGACCGGCAGATTGCGCGGGATGTCGGCCGACGCCTCCGTCACGATGTAGAAATGCTCACATGCTTGGAGCGGCAGCGGCACGCCGGCCCATTGGCCGATCTCGCGGGCCCACATGCCCGCGCAGTTCACGACAATCTCGGCTTCGATCGCACCGCGATCCGTGAGGACGCCGGTCGCTCGACCGTTGGCATGACTGATGCCGGTGACTTTGACGCTCTCGACGATCCGAACGCCGCGATTGCGTGCACCCTTCGCCATTGCCAGTGCGATATTGCCGGGATCGCCCTGGCCATCCTTGGGTAGATACACTGCGCCTGCTGCTCCGGACGCATCGAGCAGTGGATGGCGGGTGGCGGCTTCGTCTGCTGATATGACTTCGATATCGACTCCGTACGCGCGGGCCATCGAGGCGCCGCGTTTGAGCTCTTCCAGTCGCTCGGAGGTCAGCGCCAGCGTGAGCGAGCCGTTACGCTTGAACCCCGTTGCGACACCGGTCTCCTCTTCGAGCGTGCCGTACAGTTCCTGGCTGTACTTTGCGAGCCGCGTCATGTTTGCCGTTGCTCGAAGCTGAGCAATCAGGCCGGCGGCGTGCCATGTCGTGCCGCTGGTGAGCTGCTTGCGCTCCAGGAGGATGATGTCGCTCCACCCCAATTTGGAGAGGTGATAGGCGACCGAACAGCCGGCAACTCCGCCCCCGATGATCACCGCGCGCGCCTTTCGAGGCAGGGCTCCGATCGCTTCGCCGTTCATACGGATCAATCATCCCCCACATCGGTGGCGGCGCCCAGAGTCGCAAGCTGCAAGCGAACCCGGTCGAGATCTTTGCGATCAGTGCCGATTGCCACCAACGCAGGCGGCGGGTTGTCCGCGGAGTGCGGACACGGTGAGATCGAGCGCCTTGCGGCGACGCACTGGACGCGCATCGTCCGCCCGATTGCAATATCGGTGAAGAACCCTTTGACGCGATGCACGCTCGCGGGCAGATGTCCGAGGATCGTATTGAGGTCGTCGAGATCGAGCGCTTCCTCCATCGGGACTGTCGCATTGAAGAACGTGCCCGGCTGGGCATGAGCGAGTTCGTCGTGCCGCACTGCAGCGGCCCGATGCGCGCCTTGGAGAACTAGCGCCGGATAGATCCGTTGTGGCTTTGGGAGCCGACATTCGACTTCAGTCGAGATGGTCAGAAGCGAAAGTCCTCCCATTGGGTCATCGCGTCGTCTCGAGTTCCTTGGCGCACGTCATCCTCCCCAACACGCCGCCAGCACCTTAGGCAGCCGATCGAGAAATCGTTCCTAATATCGTCTATAGTGCTTGAATAATTCTGGCCTGTCACGCCGGAGGCGGCGAGTTCAAGTGCGGTCACATGTGCCATTGCATTCATTGACTTGATCACCGCCGAGTTTCCGCGTCGGCGTTCGGGCCAAGCGGTGGAAGTGATGCCGCTTCTGCCTCTTCCCGGAGTATGGTGTGGGCCTTGCCTGATCGAGGGCTACATGCCGGAGCTCCTGCCCTGCGTGACATTCTGGGCTGCGGCTTTCACGTGTCGTGCCGCATCATGGACAACATAGCCAGCCATGGCGGCACGTGAAATGCGCTCATCAGCGCGTACATGATCGTCATGCCACTCAGAGGAAACGCTCTGCCGCCGCTGACGCACATCGCGTCTGCGGATGCGTCGCCGAGGCTGGACCACAGCGCCATGATCCCAAAAGTGGGCGCCGCAGCGAGGGAGAGAAAGCGTGCAGCGGGACACCCCGCTGCTTCGCCACGTCTGGTGCAGCCGTCTCCGGCAACACCAAGTGCGGACTTGCGCATGGGAGCCCTCATTGTTGCCCGCTGCAGCAGGAGGCTGTCTGACTTGGTGTATCCAGCTCATAGCGATCATGGTGGCGTACCCACTGCATGGTGTGGGAAAGGCCTTCCTCCGCACGGCCCTTGGACGTCAAGTCGAGCATGCGATAGGCACCCATCATCACCTCGACGCCTCGCCCGTAAGTGGAATAGGTGTGAAACACCTCACCGGCTTCATCCTTCACGAATGCGCTGACGCCAGGCAGTTCGTCATTGCGGTGCGGAGATCCGCCGAAGTTGTAGTCGATTTTGCCCGTGGCGATTTCCTCCGGTGTGAAGCTCACCCGGAAATCGTGATTGAAGCTGTTCGCGTTCGAGGACACCCAATTGAAGCGCCAGCCCATGCGTCGATGGAAGCGTTCGATCTCGACGTAAGGGGCGCGCGAGACGGCGACGAAGGTGACGCCGCGCTGCGCGAGATGGGGTGTCATGCCATCGGCGTGGTCGGCCATGTAGGAGCAGCTTTTGCATCCTTCCGTCCAACCCGGCCCCAGCATGAAGTGCTGCACCAGGAGCTGGCTGCGGCCGGCGAACAGATCGGCCAGCGTGATCCCGCCGTTCGGGCCTTCGAACACGTATGGCTTCTCGACGTGCACCCATGGCAGCTTTCGCCGTAACTCGGCGACCCGGTCGCCGCGGCGCGTCAGGTCCTTCTCTGCCGCAAGGAGATCACGTCGCGCTTCCAGCCACGTCACCCGTGATACGATTGCATTCGTGGTCATAATGGTTCTCCGCTTGCGTTCCAGAGCGGCAGGGCCACATTGGCCATGATCACTCTGGCATTGATCATGATCGAGCTATAGTGCCCCCCAAGCTCTCGCTGGGAGTGACAAGTGCGTCGGGATTCTCATGGACTCGCTTATTGCAGCTGGCGCTCGGGCGCTCGCATCTGGTGATGCCCTCGGCGCCTTGAACTACATCGCCCTGCGGGATGATCCGCCGGCACTGGCCCTGCGCGGCATTGCCATGGCGCAGCTTGGCGATCTCGCCCGGGCAAGGGTGCTGTTGCGACAGGCGGCCCGTGCATATGCTCCCAGAGAGGCGGTTGCTCGCGCGCGATGCGTCACTGCGGAAGCGGAAATCGCCCTAGTCAGCCGCGATCTCCGCTGGCCCATGAAGCCGCTCGATGCTGCCTATCAGGCGCTCAGCCGCAATGGGGATTACGTCAATGCGGCGCACGCACGCTATCTGAAGGCCCGCTATTTGCTATTGCTCGGACGTTTGGATGAATCCGAGCGGCTACTCGCAACATTGGATACCGCGCATCTGTCTCATGCTTCGTTGGCATCCTTCGACGTCGTCAACGCCGGCATCGCGATGCGGCGGCTGCGTATCAAAGAGGCCCGCCGTGCGCTCGAGCGTGCAGCCACCTTCGCGCAAGAGTCCCGCATCCCCTCGTTGATTGCTGAAGTCGAAGGAGTCGCCGAGAACCTCGATCTTCCTGTCTTGCGCGCAATTGCGCGTGGCGATGAGGAGAGGCTGCGGCTCGGCGATGTCGAGGCACTAGTGGGATCTGGGGTCCTCATCGTCGATGCTTGCCGCCACGCCGTCGTTCAATCAGACCAAGTGATATCGCTCGCGACGCGCCCCGTTTTGTTTGCTCTGGTGCGTACACTTGCGGAAGCATTTCCCCACAGCGCGTCAAGGGAAATGTTGCTTTCCCGCGCATTCCGCGCGCGGCACGTGGATGACTCACATCGCGCGCGTTTGCGCGTTGAAATCGGCAGACTGCGGAAAATACTCAGCGCGGTCGCCACCATCGTTGCAACCCGCGAAGGCTTCGTACTCGAACCGCGCAGGGGACAGGGGCTTGTCGTCCTTGCGCCATTAACAGAGGACGCCAATGCACATGTTCTGGCGCTCCTCGGCGATGGCGAGCGTTGGTCGAGTTCGGCCCTCGCACTGGCCCTCGGAGCAAGCCAGCGGACCGTGCAGCGCGCACTCTATGAGCTTCTCGCTGCCGGCAAGGTGCAGTCCGTCGGCAAGGCGCGGGCGCGCCGGTGGATGGCGCCTCCCGTCCCTGGTTTCCCGACAAGCTTGTTACTCCCTGCTGCGTTGTCCGCCAGCTAGGCTGCCAACACGATGCATATGACGATAGTAGGTAGATCATGAAGCGCTCAGCAGCACACATCTCCCGCGAATACGGTCCGTTTCCTGAAGTGAGCGAGGTGGCCGGAGTGAGTTATGACGGCACAAACATTTGGATCGCGGCCGGAGATTCGATGAAGGCGGTCAATCCCGAGAGCGGTGCGATCGTCCGCTCGCTCGATGTCCCGGCGCATGCCGGAACCGCATACGACGGCAAGCACCTGTTTCAGCTTTCAGGCGACCGCATACAGAAAGTTGATCCAGAGAGCGGTCGCGTCGTCGCGAGCATTCCTGCGCCCGAAGGCGGCGCTTCAGGCATGGCTTGGGCCGAAGGTTCGCTCTGGGTTGGTCAGCATCGGAGACGAAAGATCCATCAAGTCGATCCCGATAGCGGAAAGATTCTCCGCACCATCGAGGCTAACCGCTTTGTCACCGGTGTCACGTGGGTAGGCAAGGAGCTTTGGCACGGCACGTGGGAAGAGGAGAACAGTGATATCCGGCGGATTGATCCCCAATCGGGCGAAGTTCTGGAGCTGATTGCAATGCCGGACGGCATCGTCGTGTCTGGCCTAGAATCCGATGGCGGCGATCTCTTTTTCTGCGGCGGCGGCCCCAGCGGCAAGGTCCGTACCGTGCGCAAGCCCAAGCGATAGTTCTCGTCTGAGGATCGCACGCAGTCGCTGAACGGCGCATTGCCTAGGCTCAGTGGCGGCGGGGATCTTATCCATCGGCCTACCTTCGCCGGTTCATCGACCAGCTTGTCCAGGTAGCGGATTTCGTGCATCGCTGGGTCTTGGACTTCCTCCACCCAAACACCGCAAACTTTCCCTTTTATGGTGGATACAAGTTGGTTTTGCTCCTCAAGTCGACTTCGACGTAAGTGTTTGATCCTTCATCTATGTATGTTGTTGCCGCCGAAGCAACCAAACAGAGACCAAAGGCCTCTATGTGGTGTAGCACCGATCTGGTGGCGTGCCTCCCAACTTCGAAACACCCCGGCCCTGGCTGCGGGCATACTGGCCCGCCTCAGGTCGGCGTGTGAACCATGACGACGCTGGTGCGGCCACGGCTCGGATTGACGAACCTGTGTGGCTTGTGGCTCGCAAAGAAGAAGCTATCGCCCTCGCTGAGGAGCCATGTCTGATCCTCGACCGTGAGACTGAGGCGGCCCACGAGCACCAGACCCGCTTCGTTCCCCGAGTGCTGATAAAGCTGCTCGCCCGACGTAGCGCCGGGCTCCATGTGCATGGTGAAATAGCTGAAGGGCAGCTGAGCACCGGGCTCCGTCAGCAGTTGCTTGTGAATGCCCGATCGCCACAATTTCAGACGTGGTCCCTTTCCCGCCCTCATGACGACTGAGGTCGGCGCTGACTTTTTGCCTTTGCCCTTTCGGGGAAGCGATGATGGCTCGACCGTTGCCGACTCGTCGGTGACGAACAGTGTGCCGAAATGCACATCGAGCACGTCGGCCAGCGTCGTCAGGAGTTTCAGCGATGGCGAGGACATCCCGCGCTCGATCTGGCTCAGAAATCCGATCGATACGTCGCAGCGGTCGGCCACGATCTCGAGCGAAAGACCGCGCGCCCGACGAAGCTCGCGAATGCGCTCGCCGACCACGCGATCGATCTCCTGGTTTGTGCTTATTCGGTCGGCGACCGCTTTGGACATGTTCATGGCGCTGAGGCTTGCCTTCACCACAGTGAAATTTTGATTGCCGGAACTCCTGCTCCGATGGCATACTGACACCTACGAACAAAAGGCACGCGCCGCACAAACGTCAAGAGTCTTCTATCGGGCGGTCAGATTGTCATGACGAGACGCGTGCTCGTTATGTCGCACGCAGTCCATGACCGCGGTCATCATGTCGGAGCCGTTCCCTCTCAGTCCATCGTTGTGGGCAGCGACAGCACCGCCGGCGCCGGCGACGCCGCCGCTGAACGAGAGTCGATCGGCCGACGTGGTGGTCATCGGTGCTGGCTACGCCGGCCTCTCGACGGCTCTGCACCTTGCCGAGCGCGGGACTGAGATCGTTGTGCTCGAGGCGCAGGAGCCGGGATGGGGCGGGTCCGGTCGCAATGGCGGCCAGGTCATTCCCGGCCTGAAATACGATCCCGACGAGCTTGAGGAGAAATTCGGGCCGGAGATCGGCGGGCGGCTTGCGGCATTCGGCGCCGGGACAGCCGACACTGTATTCGATCTGATCGAGCGATACCGTATGGATGTGCCGCGGAAGCGGTCGGGCTGGATTCAAGCAGCTCATACGCCGGCCGGTGTCGAACTGGTCAAGCGTCGCGCCGAGCAGTGGCAGCGGCGCGGCGTGGCCGGCGCGCGCATCCTAGATTCCGCAGCAGCCAGCGGTCTGATCGGCAGCGACCGATATCTCGGCGGCTGGGTCGATCCGCGAGGCGGCGCCATACAGCCGCTGGCATTTGCGCGTGGTCTGGCGCGCGCCGCATTGGGGGCAGGCGCATCGATCTATGGCCGTAGTCCCGTTACCGCTCTCGCGCGCAACGGCGGCAAGTGGATCGCGACGACTGAGAGCGGCGCACGGGTTTCGGCAGATCGGGTCGTCGTGTGTACGAATGCCTATGGTGCAGGCTTGGTGCCGCGCCTCTCCACGACGATCATCGCGCCCAATTCCTATCAGGTCGCAACGGAACCTTTATCGAGCAATCTCGCCGCTGCGATCCTGCCCGAAGGGCATGTCTCGTCCGATACACGCCAGCTCCTTTTTTATTTCCGGCTTGACCACCAGAATCGTTTACTGATGGGTGGCCGCGGACCGTATCGCGAGCCGAAATCCGACAAAGACTGGTCGCACCTCGAGCGGATCATCGGCAAGCTGTTCCCGCAGGCGCGCGACGTCCCCATTGCCTATCGCTGGTGCGGTCGCGTCGCGATCACGCAGGATTTTCTGCCCCATCTTCATGAGCCCGAGCCAGGACTTCTCATCGACATCGGATGCATGGGGCGCGGTGTCGGTGTCCAGACGGCGATGGGCCGCGCGATGGCGGACTACGTGGCAACCGGCCGTCCCAATACGCTGCCGCGTCCACCTATGACCATCAAGCCGCTGCCATTGCATGGTTTGCGTCAGGCGTACTTCGCCGCGATCGTCGCGTGGTACAGTATGCAGGACGGCGGGCTGGCCTGAGGCTAAGCGACATTTGTTTTGCGGCGGGCCCGATATCCGCTAACGAAGCGCTTGCGGTCCTGACAGGATCATCAAGCGCTGGAGCGTGCCAGCAACATGGGCACGACGCGACAATTGTGCACGGCATTACGACTTGCGCGGGTCTGGCGTTCTGATATTTTTTCACTGTGGTGAAAATTTCTGATGCTGTCCGGTTGGGGGGAGGCCTCCGCCGGAGCACATAGGAAGCGGGTGGCATGCGCGTCGGTGTCGAGGTGGGTGGTACGTTCACGGACCTGGTTGCGATCGGACCTAATGGCGTCAGCGTCACCAAGGTGCCCAGTGTTCCGAAGTCGCCGGATCTTGGTGCAATCAACGCGATCATCGAGAGCGGCATACCGTTCGCTGCGATTGACGACCTCGCTCACGGATCGACTGTCGCGACCAACGCAGTGCTCGAGCGGAAAGGATATCCGACCGCCTTCGTCACGACGAAGGGCTTTCGGGACATTCTCATCCTCGAGCGCCACGGCCGCCACAACATCTATGATCTGGAGTATCAGAAGCCGGCTCCCATCGTGGCGAGAGCGGCGAGCTTCGAGGTGGCAGAAAGGATTCTCGCCGACGGCTCGATCCTCACTCCGCTCGACCTCGACCGCGCCGCACACGACCTCGTGCCGGCATTGGCGGCCGGCGGCTTCCAGGCGGTCGCCATCTGCCTGCTGAATTCCTATGTGAACGCCGAGCACGAGCGAGCGCTGCGGGATTTGCTGGCGGCGAAACTGCCGCAACTTCACGTCACCATTTCATCCGAGATCACACGGGAGTTTCGCGAGTTCGAGCGCGCCTCGACGACGACACTGTCGGCCTACGTGCAGCCCGTCATCGATGGCTACATCGCGCGCTTCTCAGATCGGCTGAGCCGCGAAGGTTTCAAGGGCCGCTTTTCAGTGATGCAGTCGAACGGCGGCCGCCTGCCGGCGTCGGGTATGCGCGCGAACGCCATCAATGCGCTGCTTTCCGGGCCTGCGGCTGGTGTCATGGGCGCCGTGCGACAGGCCGCGCGCTCGGGCTTCACGAACCTGATCACGCTGGATATCGGCGGCACATCGACCGACGTCTGCGTCGTCGTCGACGGCAAGCCGCAGCTGACCACGTCGTTCGCGATCGATGGACTGCCGGTTCGTGTGCCGCTCCTCGACATAAGCACCGTAGGCGCCGGTGGCGGCTCGATCATCTGGGTCGACGACGGCGGGATGCTCAGGGTGGGACCGCATTCGGCCGGCGCCGATCCGGGCCCGGCCTGCTATGGCCGTGGCGGCACGCTGCCGACGCTCACCGACGCGCATGTCATCCGCCAGACTGTCCGTCCGGATGCGTTCCTCGGCGGGCGGATGCAACTCGATACGAAGGCCGCCGCCGCCGCCCTGCAGCCGATTGCCGATCGCTTCGGCCTCAGCATAGAGGCTGCCGCCGACAGTGCCGTGCGCCTCGCCAACGCCAACATCGTGCGTTCTATCCAGCTCATCTCGACGGAACGCGGCTACGATCCGCGTGACTATGCGCTGGTCGCGTTCGGCGGCGCGGGGCCGCTACACGCGGCGCCGATCGCCGAGGAACTCGCCATCAAAACCATCGTCATTCCGCCGTCCGCCGGCGTGATTTCGGCCTATGGATTGATCGCGTCGGACTTCGTGATGTTCGAAAGCCTGACGCGCCGCGAGCGCGCGGGACCGGAGGCGGCCGATCTCGTCCGGTCGGTCTTTGCGGAGATGAAGGAGCGGGCGACTGGTCGCGCAAAGGCCCTCGGCCTTTCCGGCGCATTGCGGCTCGAATTCACTGCCGACATGCGTTTCGTCGGCCAGGCCTTCGAGGTGCCGGTTACGTTCAGCGATACAGAAATCGATGGCCTGTCGGCGCAGACCGTGCGCCAGCGCTTCCTCGACGCCCACGATCGGATCTACTTCTTCGGCAAGGACAGCGACAAGCCGATCGAGTTCGTCTCCTTCCGCCTCGGCATCATCCTGCCGCTGGGCGAGCTGCCACTGCTGACCGAAAGCGCGACGGGGGCGGTCGCGGAGGGCCGCATCCGCATCTTCGACAATCGCGAATGGCATGACGGTGTTCTGAAAAGCCGATCGGCGATGCGTCGGGGAGCGTCGGTCCCGGGGCCGGCACTCCTCGAAGATCCCACTTCGACGCTGCTGGTTCCGGCAGGCTGGACGGCGAGCCGGGATCCGGCCGACAATACAATTCTGACGCGAAAGGGGTGACGCCATGCAGGAGCTGACCGCAACGGCGCCAGTAGCGGCGGATGTGCTCGATCCGGTCGACTACGCCATCATCAGCCAGGCCCTCATTGCCGCTGCGCGCGAGATGGGCACGAAGATGATCCGCTCGTCCTACTCGAATATCGTGCGCGAGGCGCAGGACGCGTCGGCGGCACTGTTCGATCGCGAGGGCAACGTCGTCGCCCAGGCCGAGCTCATTCCGATGCAGCTCGGACCGATGTCGGAAATCTTCCGCGCCTGTGCCGCCGTCCACCCGGTGCACACGCTCAAGGAAGGCGATTTCTACATCAACAACGATCCTTATGGCGGTGGCCAGCACCTCCAGGACGTCTTCATCTATTCGCCGATCTTCTACGAAGGCACGCTCGTCGCGTTTGCCGGCACGACGGCGCACCATCTCGATCTCGGCGGTGGCAATCCCGGCCTCACGCCGGATGCAGTCGATGTCCACGCCGAGGGGATCATCTTCCCGCCTTCGGTCTACAACTACCAGCGCGACTGGTGCGACGGTCCGCTCGAACGGCTGGTCGCCGCCAACATCCGCGTGCCGTCCCAGACCATCGGCGACTTCTACGCCCAGTTCGCGGCGAATTCGATCGGCGCGCAACGCATCAAGCAACTCTGCGGCAAGTACGGCGCGTCGACGATCACGCGCGCCATGACCGAGCTGGTCGATTATTCCGAGCGGCGGTTTCGCGCGGCGTTGCAGGCGATCCCGGACGGTACGTACTACGGCGAGGCGCACGTCGACGACGATGGGCTGACGCCGGACCCGTTGACCGTGCGGGCCGCGGTCACGATCTCGGGCGATACCATCGCCGTCGACTACACCGGCACCGTCGGACAGGTGCGCCGGAACCTCAATTGTCCCTGGGCCTCGACGATTTCGGCGACGCTCTCGGCGGTGAAATCGGCGCTGACCAGCCCCGACATTCCCTTCAACGAGGGCGTCAAGAAACCGATCCGCATCACCGCGCCGAAAGGCACGTTGGTCAATCCGTCCTATCCCGCGCCCGTGCGGGCCCGCATGCTGACGGCTTATCGCTGTTTCAACGCGGTGCTGAAGGCGCTCGCCCAGGTCGTCCCTGACCGCGTGATCGCCGACGGCAACGATTCCACCGACGTGACGTCGATCGCCTACCTCGATGGCGGCCGCTATCGCGTGTATCTAGAGGTCTTCGGCGGCGGCTACGGCGCCGGCCCGCGCCTCGACGGTTGCCACGCCGTCGACAGCCCGCTGTCGAATTGCACCAACACGCCGGTCGAAGCTACCGACATGGACTTCGAGCATTTCCGTATCGTCGGCTACGGGCTCATTCCCGATAGCTGCGGGCATGGCCGCCGCCGCGGGGGCCTCGGATTTTTTCGCCGTTTCGAGATTCTTAAGGACGGCGTCAATCTCGCCATCTACGCGGATCGCTTCCGGCTGGCCCCGTCCGGGTTGCTCGGCGGCACGGAAGCGGCGAAGGCGCGCTGCGAGATCGAGCGAGGCGGCAAGGTGATCAGCCTGCCAAGCAAGGGCCGCGTCGATCTGATGGCCGGCGATATCCTCACGTTGTACACGGCGGGTGGCGGCGGCTATGGCCCGACGGCCGAGCGCGAACCAGCCCTCGTCGAGAAAGACATTGCCGAGGGCATCATAACACCCGCCACGGCTGCCGCATTCTACGGGCGGGCCGGATGACATCAGGCTCCCCGGCCCCGCACCACGGATGGAGCGTCGGGATCGACATCGGTGGCACGTTCACGGATGTCATCGCGATTGGCCCGCGCGGTTCGGTGGTGCTCAAGGTCGCCTCGACGCCGGGCAATCCGAGCGATGCCGTCGCGGCGGCCCTCACTGAGCTGTCGACGAAGCATGGCATTTCACCACGGGACATCACGCGCTTCGCTCATGGCACGACGGTTGCCACGAACGCGGTGATCGAGCGCAAAGGCGCGCGCGTCGGGTTGATCGCCACGGAAGGCTTTCGCGACATCCTGGAGATCGGCCGGCAGATGCGTCGGCAGATGTATGATCTGCGCCTGCAGCCCGAGACGCCGGGTTGGCTGGTGCCGGGGGAGCGGCGCGTCGAGGTTCGCGAGCGCATCGACGCGCACGGCGCCGTCGTTGTGCCGCTCGACCAGGCCAGCATCGACGCAGCTATCGAAAAACTGCGGCCGCTAAAGGTCGAGGCTATCGCCATAAGTCTGCTGTTTTCGTTTCTCGACCCGTCGCACGAGCAGCGGATCAGAGCCCGCGTGCAGGAAGTTCTGCCGTGCGTCGAAGTCTCGCTGTCGAGCGAGGTCGATCCCGCGTTCCGCGAGTACGAGCGCACTGTCGTCACCACCTTCGACGCCTATATCAAGCCGGTCGTCGATCGCTATCTCGTCAACCTCGCCAAGGGTCTTGCAGCATCCGGCGTGCCGGCGCCGTTGCAGGTGATGCAGTCCCGCGGTGGCCTTGCAGGCGTCGAAACCGCCCGGCAGCGGCCGGTGCGCCTGTTCCTTTCGGGGCCGGCCGCCGGCGCCATCGGCAGCGCGGCTGTCGGCAAGGTCGACGGATACGAAGACCTGATCACCATCGACGTCGGCGGTACGTCGAGTGACATTGCGCTCGTCGAAGGCGGGACCGTCCACGCGCGTCCCGAGACCCAGATCGCGGGCTACGCCGTTCGCGTTCCAATGCTCGACGTGACGACGCTGGGCGCGGGCGGCGGGTCGATTGCGTGGATCGACGCGGGCGGCGGATTGCGCGTCGGGCCACACTCCGCGGGCTCCGATCCTGGCCCGGCATGCTATGGCCGTGGTGGCCGGCTGCCGACCGTCACCGACGCTTCGGTCGTACTCGGTTATCTCGACACGTCGGGTCTTGCAGGTGGCGCGGTCAGTCTCGATCCGGCGCTCGCGCACGCGTCGATCGAGGAGACCATCGCGCGCCCCCTTGGCATCGATGTCGTCACGGCGGCGCTCGGCATCCATCGCATCACCAATGGTCGCATGGCCGACGGTGTCCGGCTCGTCTCGGTGAACCGCGGGCACGACCCGCGCCGGTTCGTCCTGCTGCCCCTCGGCGGTGCCGGCGGCCTCCATGCCACCGCCGTTGCTGACGAACTGTCGATCGAACGTATCCTGGTGCCGCGATATCCCGGCGTGCTCGCGGCCGCGGGCCTGCTGACAGCACCGATCTCGCACGAGGTTGCCGGCGCCTTCCACGCGCCCATGGCGTCGACGAAACTTTCCGACGTCCGCCGCGAGGTCGCTGTGCTCGATCGTCGCGCCGACGACTTGATGCGGCAGGAGGCCGTCGACGGTCTGCCCCGGCACCGCAAAGCCTTCGCCGATATCGGCTACGTTGCCCAAAGCCATTTCATCGAAGTGCCGCTGGACGACGACAAGGATGACGCGCTGTCGCGCCTCTACGCCGATTTTGAGACGAAGCACACGCAACTCAATGGTCACAAAACCGGTGCGCCAGCCAAGATCGTCAATCTGCGAGTCGTGCACTCGGCGGTGCTGGCGGAAAGCCGGATCGATCGTCCGGCGACGCAGGCCGCGGAGCCGGTACGCGAGCGTGTCCGCGATGTCCGGTTTGCAGGAAGCGCCGCACCCGTCGAGACCGCGATCCACCAGCGGTCGGCACTCAAGAGTGGCGACCGGATCGTCGGCCCGGCGATCATTGCGCAGAGTGATTCGACGACGCTCGTGCCACCGATGTGGTCGGCGCGTGTTCTGGCAAGCGGAGCCTTGCTCATGGAGCGCACATGATGGCTATACACGCGAAGACGCAGAGCAGCCAGAGTACGTTCGACCCGGTCACCCTCGAGGTGCTGCGTCACCGCCTCGACTGCATCGCCGAGGAAATGGAGACGGCGCTGCTGAAAAGCTCGTGCTCGCCGATCGTCAAGGAAGGTCTCGACGCGTCGGCGTCGATCTTCACGCTCGACGGCACGACACTCGCCCAGGCGTGCGCCATTCCGATCCATCTCGGCACGCTCATTCCGGCTGTTGCCGAGATCATCCGTGTCTTTCCGGTCGCAACGATGAAGCCGGGCGATACCTACATTCTCAACGATCCCTACTGCGGCGGCACGCACTTGCCTGATGTCGCCGTGGTGATGCCGGTGTTAAGTCGCGCGGGGCCCGTGGCGCTCGCCGCAACGATGACGCACCATCAGGACGTCGGGGGGAAGTCCGCGGGATCGGTGCCGACCGACTCGACCGAGATCTTCCAGGAAGGCATTCGCCTGCCCGCCGTGCAGTGGGCGCGCGAAGGCGTGTTCGACGAGACGCTCACGCGGATCCTGCGGCAGAACGTCAGAATTCCGGACATCTTCATCGGTGATCTCAATGCCCAGGTCGCCGCGTGCAAGATCGCCGGCGTGCGTTTGCGCGAGACGGCCGATCGCCTCGGCGACGAGACGCTTCTGACGGCGTTCCGTCTGCTGCTAGACCGCTCGGAAGCGATGACACGCGCGGCATTGAAGCTGCTTCCGCAGGGCACATGGCGGCATGTCGACTACCTCGACAACGACGGCATCGATCTCGATCGCAGAATCCGCGTCGAAGTGGCCGTCACGCTGCCGGGCGACGGCACCATTTCATTCGATCTGACGGGAACCAGCGGCCAGGTGAAGGGGCCGGTGAATTGCGTGCCGTCGGGCAGCCTCGCGGCGGCCTGTTTCGCGGTTCGCGCCATCACGGATCCGATGATCCCAAACAACGGCGGGTGCTTTCGCCCCATCTCACTGCGGCTGCCGCCGGCAAGTCTTGTCGATCCGCAGGCGCCGGCACCGGTCAATGCGCGCACGGCAACCATCAAGCGGATCACCGGGTGCATGCTCGCGGCATTGGCGGGCGCCGCGCCCGATCGCGTGCCCGCGCCGAGCGCCGGCCAGCTCCTGGTGATGGCGTTCGGTGGTCGCCGAAAGGGTGGTGAAAATTTCGTGACGGGCGAATTGCTGGCGGGCGGCAGCGGCGCGGGAAACGGCTTCGACGGCGTCGACGCGATCGAGACCGACGCGACCAACTGCATGAATCTGCCGGCGGAGGCGATGGAGCTCGAAGCCCCGATCCGCGTCAATCGCTGGACGCTTCGTGCCGGCTCGGGCGGCGATGGCACATGGCGCGGCGGCCTCGGGCAGGTGAAGGAATACGAGATACTCGACGACATCGAAGGGTCGCTCTCTTTCTCGCATCGAGGCGAGCGCCACTTCGTGCCGGCCGTGGGGGCTAAAGGCGGAGCAGCAGGCACGGCTGCGAGGTCATGGATCATGCGACGGGATGGTTCCAGCGAGACGATCCCGTCGAAAATCGTGACGCAGCTTTCGCCGGGGGACAAGCTGGTGATTGAGACCGCGGGCGCCGGCGGTTACGGACCGCCGTCCGCACGCAGCGACGACGCCCGTCGTGCCGACAAGGCCAACGGCAAGCTTGGACCCAACATCGATTGACGAGAGACGGCGCGATCATCGGGGATAGTAGGCGATGCTGACACTCGACCGCATGACCAGCGTGCTTGCGCGCCTGCTGATGGGCATCGCGATGGTGGCGCTGTTCCTGATGATGGTGCAGATGGTGGTCGACGTAGCGATGCGCAATTTCTTCCGCCGACCGATCGAAGGCAGCCTCGAGATTGTCTCCGTCTATCACATGGTGGCGGTCGTATTCCTGCCGCTGGCGCTGGTCGAGAGACGGCACGAGCACATCACGGTGGATCTGCTGGTCGAAAGGCTTCCGGCGATCGCGCGTCGGATCATCATGGTCATAGGATACGTCGTCTGCGCCGTCTTCTTCGCTCTCCTCACCTACCAGACCGCAAAGGACGCCTATGAAGCCTACGCGATCGGTGAGATTTTGATGTCATCGATCTACATCACGGTATGGCCGGCCAAGTTCCTCCTGCCGATCGGGTTCTTCGTGATGCTGCTCCAGGTGCTCCTGCACGCTTGGAAGGCCGCGACCGACCCCACATTCGCGCCATCGCCCGAGTCGCCCGACATGGCCAATCAGGCCCGGAACTGAGGCTCACCCGATGGACAAGTTCACGATCGGGATGATGGCAACCGGCGCGGGGGTGATCCTCATCGCGCTTCGGATCCAGATCGGGGTCGCGCTCGGCATCGTGTCTTTCTTCGGTATCGCGACCATTCTCGGCTGGCGGCCGGCATGGGGAATGGTCACAGCTATACCCTTCAACTTCGTCGGTGATTGGAATCTCACCGCCATCCCGATGTTCTTGCTCATGGGATACATTGCGTTCTCCGCCGGCCTCACCGCGGGGCTATTCCAGGCGATGCGCGTGATGCTGTCCTGGTTGCCGGGCGGCCTCGCCATCGCAAGTGTCGCGGCCTGTGCCTTCCTTTCGGCGGCATCCGGCTCGTCGGTAGCCGTGTCGGCCGCCATGGCCCGGATCGCGACGCCGGAGATGCTCAAATACAAGTATGATCCTGGCCTGGCGGCCGGCGTCATCGCATCCGCCGGCACGCTGGGATCGATGATCCCGCCCAGTCTATTGATGGTGCTCTACGGGTATTTCGCCGACGTCTCCATCGCCAAGCTGTTCATGGCCGGCTTCATCCCCGGCATCATGTCAGCCTTTATGTTCGCGGCGATGATCATCATCCGCGTCAAGCTCGACCCGACGCTCGCCCCACCGGTCACAGAGGAGTTCAAGCCCGAGGAAAGACGGGCGGCGCTTGCCGACGTCTGGCCACTGCCGATCCTCATCATCAGCGTGCTCGTCGGGATCTTCGTCGGTTATTTCACGCCCACTGAGGGCGCGGCAGTCGGTGCGGCGCTGGCCATTGTGCTCGCCGCGATCAAGGGAACGTTGAGCTGGCGCGTGCTGCAGGAGGCCAGCCTCAGCGCGCTGTCCGGTACGGCGTCGATCTTCATGGTCGTGATCGGGACGGTGCTCCTCGGCAAGATGATGGCGCTGACCGGAGTGCCGGAGGTGATCTCGAAGTGGCTGCTCGGCATGGGCGGAGACCAGCTCACCGTTGTCCTGATGGTGGTGGTCCTCTATCTGATCCTCGGCTGCTTCCTCGATTCGATCAGCATCCTGCTGCTGACGATGCCGATCATCATGCCCATCGCCAGGGCCGTCGGAGCCGACCTGATCTGGTTCGGCATCATCCTCGTCAAGCTCTTGGAAATCGGTCTCGTGACGCCGCCGGTCGGCCTCAACGTGTACGTGATGAAAAGTGCCCTGGGATCCTTGATTCCACTGTCGACGATCTTTCGTGGTATTGCGTGGTTCGTCGTTGCCGACATGATCACACTGACCCTGATCGTCGCATTTCCGTGGCTCGCCCTCGTGCTGCCGAGCTTGATGAAATAGCAAAAAGAACTGAGAGGCGCGCATGATGGACAAGGCAGAGACGTCCTTGCAGACCGAAGCCCATCGCCGCCGGACGCTGGTGGTCTCGGCGATACAGATCACCGCGGTCGACGGCGAGAAGTCGCAGAACGTCGAGAAATTGTTCCGTTTGATCGACGAGGCGGGCGCGCGCGGCAGCGATCTTTGCGTTCTCCCCGAAATGTGGACCGGCATCGAGTTCTCGAACGAAACCGGCTACCGCGAGATCGCCGAGCCGATCCCGGGTCCGATCACGGCGGCGCTTGGCCAGCGCGCCCGCAAGTACGGAATGTATCTTTCGGGATCGATGTACGAGCGCGCCGCCGACACCTACTACAATACCTCGCCGCTGATCTCGCCCGATGGCGCTGTTCTCGGCATCTACCGCAAGACGCATCTTTTCGATGCACCGAATCGGGCCGACATTCCTCCGGGTTTCATCGAGAGTGCGAAGGTCGGCAAGGGCGGCGCAGTCGACGTGTTCGAGACCAATCTCGCCCGGATCGGCATGACGATCTGCTCGGATCTGCGTTTTCCAGAGCTATACCGCGAGCTGGCGTTGAAGGGCGCGGAGATCATGACCTGCTCGTCCGCGTTTCTGTCGCCGCGCTTCGATCATTGGGAGTTCTTCCTCCGTGCCCGCGCCTGCGAGAACCAGTGCTTCATCGTTGCCGCCGGTCAGTATGGCAAGGAGCCGAAATCGGGCCTCGCATTTGTTGGCCGCAGCATGGTCGTCGATCCGTGGGGCACCATCGTCGCCACCGCCTCGGATGAGGAAGGGCTGGTGACCGCCCATATCGATCTTGATTTCATCGCCGAAGTGAAACGGCGCTACCCGTTGATGGAGCAGCGCCGTCCGGAACTCTATCCCGTCCTGCAAGGCCGGGCGTGACGCGGGCGCAGCGCCGGGCGGGATGTGCCCCGCCAGGCGCCGACGATCTCAGTAGACGCCATACGTATTGACGTCGATCTTCGAGTAGAGATTGTCCTTGAGCACCTTGGCGAGCGCCACCGGATCCTTGCGGTCGACGCCTTTGAGTACGCCGTCCCATTTGGCGATCGTCGCCTCGAAGCGCTTGATCAATCCTTCGGGGTCCTTGAGCTTGAACTTGGACGCGCCCTGCTCGATCGCCTGGGCCCTTGCGACTTTCGCATTGAAGTCCTGCACGGACTTGCGCATTTCATCGGTCTCCGGGTAGACGGTCACGCCTTTGGATGGAGCTTCCGCAATGGCGTCATCGGAGTCCTTCATATAGCCGAGCGCCATCGGCGGAATGCTGTCGGCAATGGTATCGAGCAGGATGCGCCGCTCGGCTGGCTTCAGCTCCTTCCAGAAGCCGCCGTTGAAGGCCCACTGCCAGCCCGCCCAGTAGACTCCGACCGATATCTGGCTGGTGTGCTTGGCGACATCCCAGAGTGAGCGGCTCTTGAGGTCGTTCGCGGCGTTGGCGGCGCAGTCGAGTTGGCCTTTCTCGAGGCCCGTGAACATTTCGGTCGAAGGGACACTCACAGGCACCGCCCCGACGGATTTGGCCCAATCGGCGTGGATCACGCCCGGCATCCGTATCTTCAGGCCCTTGAAATCAGCGAGAGTTGCAACCTTTTTCGTGCACATCAGATTGTAGGGCGGCGTCGCATATCCGCCGGCGAACACGATCCGGTGTCGCTTGAAGCGCTCCATCATCTCAGGATCGGTCATGTAGAAGTCGGTGACCGCGAACGTGAGGGCCATCGTGTCCGAGTAGCCGAGTGCCAGCATCGACACGACGTTGTCTTCGGGCAGGTCGGTCGGTGTATATGTTCCCGCGTGGTAAGTGACTTGAGCGATGCCGTCCTTGAGCCCCGAGAGATGCGCATTGGGCGGCAGCAACGCGGTGCCCGTGAAGATCTTGGCCTTGAGTTCGCCCTTAGAGGCCGCATCGAGCCGCTTGACCCAGTCGAGGTACGCCTTGGTCAGCGGATGGGTGTCCGGGAACCAGATGCTCCCGTTGAACTCGCGAGCTGCCATAGCCGAGGTTGCGGCGAGTGCAAGCGCGCAGAACGAACCTATCAAAATCCTTGATCGCATGACCGTCCACCTTTCACTTGCTTGCCGAATTCGCGCGTGGCTGCGGTTTTCGCCGAGCGCGCACTACTGTCGGATTTCATGTCAGTGAAATCAAGCCTGCTTTTTCGCCAGGCTTCGCGAACGGATCGGGGCCCGCAGTCGCCCGCAATCCAGAGACGGGCGGGCAAACGTCGCAGTGCCCCTCCAATCGAAGCGCAGGCGCTTCCAATCCGGATGCAATCGAGCGGAAGAACTAGGCCTTGGGTTCCTGCTGATCCGTGACGAGAGGAGCGTCAAGTTGCGGGTCAGGGACTACCGGATCGAATAACCAACTGGGACAAAACCTCGATGCTCGCCCCCATGAGTACGTCGGTGCCTGCACGTACTACCGAGGGCTGCCACCGCATCAGGTACTGCGGGCGCCTGTGCGGCGGTCTGGTGGCGGGGAACCTCGCCCACATGCGTGAGGAGCGCGATGGTACGCCGCCACCTCAGCCTGCACCTGAGGATGTGGCAAAGCGGGTCTGTTCGCCGATTCCGACAGCAGGCTTAAGTTATTCATGCTCCATGGCGAGTACATGGTGCGAACTGTCGAGACCTCGAATGCCCACCGGAAGACCAGTTCTGGCTGAATATTCGCCAGCGACCGAGCCGTCGCCGATGTCACACAGCCTCCAGGGAAAGCGGACATCGCGCCCGGCAACTGTATCCCCCGCAGGTCGGGAAACTGTGACGTCCCCTTCACCATCGCGAAATGCCTATACGGTGGCCGATCGTTACGGCCAGTCGTAGAAGGTGAAGGGTGAGTGCGGCGCACGCCCCGCGACATTGCGGTGAACAATCGCTCGCCGATAGCGCGCGGGGGGCAGCCCGACATGCTTGGCGAAGAATCTGTTGAAGTAGGCAGCATCCTTGAAGCCGAGCATGTGGCTGAGCTGCTTGATCGTGATGGCCGAGCGTTCGAGGCGGACGGCCGCTTCGTAGATGAGCCGCTGCTGAATGAGCGCACGCGGCGTGCGCCCGAGTGTGCGCGTGGCAATCGCGTGGAGGCGGCCAGGCGTGACGCCCAGCACTTCGGCATAGCGTGCGACAGTCCACTGCTCTCGGAAGCGCTCTTCCACGAGCTGCCGAAACCGCATCAGCAGCGCCGCAGCACCGACAGTTTCGCCGAACGCGAGCGCCCGCGCACCGACATGACGCCAAAGCTGCACGAATGAAATCAGAAGTACGGCCGAGATCACTGTCTCCGACCCCGGGCGCGGCTCGTTCAGCTCATGCAAAATGAGGGCGAGAAGATGTGCAAGATGTGCGGCACTCTGCGGCTCGATCGCCAGCGCCAGCGGCTGCTCGGCGCCGAGCAGGTTGATGAGGTCGCCGGCTTCGGGAATCTGACGGAAGGTCTGCTCGATGAGATCCCGTCGAATGTGGACGATGTGGCCGCTTCCGCCCGCCTCGATGACCAGCCTCTCTGCCGAATTGCCAGGGCTCCAGACAAAGGCGGGGCCCAGCACGTGCAGACGCTCGCCTCCGGCATGGAGCCACCCCTCACCCGACTGCAGAACCAGGCAGTGATCGAAGCCGCTCGATACGCCGCTGTCGAGGCGCCACTCACGGGCCGCGAAGTGGCTTTCGACAACAACCGAGCGGAGGCGGGTAGCAATGACCTCGGCAGGCCTCTCTGACTTCGAGGCGGCTTGCGGCAGAACGCTCGCCGAACGCGTCAATAAGAGGTCTGATCTCCCTCTGCGCGATGTTTTGTGCATCTTTTCGGCAGTTGCGTCCATTTTAGCACCCCACCATATGGTATTCACTCGGTCAAGCGCGGGCCTGAGCAATCGCCACAAGAGCCCGACTTAAAGGAGAGGAACCCCGTCGAGTGGGACGTTGGCACGTCCTGCTGCCGACGGATTGAGGAGGACCTTCGATATGCTGCGGATGTCACTCAGCCGCCTGGCACTGGTTGCAGCCGTGTCGGCACTCGTGGGCCAGATCGGCCTCGCACAGGCTCAAGACAAGATCAGAATTGGCTACGCGATCTCGAAGACCGGCCCATTCGCCGGCGGCGCCGGCGTGACGACACTCCCGAACTATCAGCTCTGGGTGAAGGATGTGAACGCTGCGGGCGGCATCAGCGTCGGTGGCAAGAAGCTCCAGATCGAGATCGTCGAGTACGACGACCGCTCGAATTCGGAGGAAGCCGTCAAGGCCATCGAGCGCCTCGGCACGCAAGACAAGGTCGACATCATCCTGCCGCCCTGGGGGACCGGCCTCAATCTCGCTGTTGGCCCCACACTCAACCGGCTCGGCTATCCGCACCTCGCGGTGACCGCGGCAACGGATCGCGCGCCCGAGATGGCCAAGCGTTGGCCGAACAGCTTCTGGTTCCTCGGGCCGTCGAAGGCCGGCGCGGCGGCGCTCTCCGAAGTTCTCGGCAAGCTTAAGTCGGAGAACAAGATCGGTGCCAAGGTCGCGATGATTTCCGTCGCGGACGCCTTCGGCATCGAGCTCGCGACGGCGGCCCGTGCCGCTTTCAAATCCGCGGGGCTCGAGCTCGCGCTCGACAAGACATACCCGATCGGCACGCAGGACATGCAAGCGCTCCTGAAGGACGCCATGGCAACGGGCGCCGATGCGTTCGTTGCCTTCAGCTATCCCCCGGACACGATCGCGATCACCGACGCGGCGCGCATCCTCAACTACAATCCTAGGGTCTACTACACGGCGGTCGGGACGGCCTTCCCCGTGTTCAAGGGGAAGTTTGGCGCCAGCGCGGAAGGCGTCATGGGAGTCGGCGGCTGGAACGTCGACAGCCCGGCGCTCCAGGCTTACTTCAAGCGCCACACCGAAGTGATCGGCCGTGAGCCCGATCGCTGGGCGAGCCCGGTAACGTACGTCAGCCTTCAGATGCTGCAGCAGGCCATCGAGCGTGTCGGCAAGATCGATCATGCCGCGATCATCAAGGAGCTGCAGACCGGCACGTTCGACACGATCATGGGCAAGATCAAGCTCGCCGACAACATCATGCCGGTGGTGTGGTGGGTCGGGCAGTGGCAGAAGGGTGAGTTCGTCGGCCTAGCGCCGACCAGCTACGAAGGGGCCAAGTCACCGCTGTTCCCGAAGCCGGAATGGGCGAAATAGGGAACAGCATTTGCTGGAGCCCTGGCTGCTTTCGGGGGAGAGTAGTCAGGGCTCCAGCGCATTACTGGCTTGAAACATGCTGCTCCTCGACATCCTCATCTCGGGCCTCGTGCTCGGCGGCATGTACGCGCTCATCTCGATGGGGCTGACGCTGCAATACGGTGTCGCGCGCATCATGAACCTTGCCTATGGGGAGTTCCTCGTCGGCGCCGCGTTCCTTGCATTCTGGCTTTACACCGCGCCGGGGATCAGCCCGCTCGCCGGCCTTGTTCTTGCGGTGCCGCTCGCGTTCCTCGCCAACTGGGCGATCTACCGCTGGCTGCTGACGCCGCTCGTGCGCCGCGCGAAGAGCCGCGGCCAGCTCGAGGTCGACAGCATCCTCGCAACCTTCGGCCTCCTGTTCATCGTGCAGGGTATCGCGCTCGTCATCTTCGGCGGCCAGTACTACAGCTATGGCTATCTCTCGGTGCCAGTAACGGTTCTCGGCACCACTCTGGCGCTTAACCGGTTGCTGGCATTCGTGTTCGCGGCACTCATCGGCGTCGGGCTCTACATCGCGTTAACGAGGACGCGAACCGGCACGGCGATCCGCGCCATCGCAGTCAATCCCACCGCCGCGAGCCTCGTCGCGATCGACGTGCGCACGGCCTCCGCCTTCGCGTTCGCGCTCGGCGGCGCACTGGTCGCCGTCGGCGGCGTGCTCGTCAGCATGTTTCTTACCTTCAATGCCTCGATGGGCGTCGTCTTCACGATGAAGGCGTTGATCGTCGTCATCGTCGGCGGCGTCGGCAACGTCATGGGCGCGCTCGTGGTCGGGCTCGCGCTTGGGGTAATCGAAACCGCCGTCACGCGCCTCGTTGATCCAGGCCTGACGCTCGCAGTGACTTATGCGCTCTTCATGATCGTACTTCTGGTGCGTCCGCAGGGGTTGTTCGGGAGCGCGCTGAGATGACGCTCGCCCGCACCCCGCTGATCGCGCTGGGGGTTCTCGCCGCACTGCTGCTCGCGGGACTGCCGCTCGTCGCCAGCGGCTATGTACTCTCGCTTGCGATCGGGATGCTCAACTTCACGATCTTGGCGACGGCGTGGGCGATCTTCTGCGGGCGGACGCACTACATCTCCCTCGCCAGCGCGGCCTTCTTCGGTATCGGCGCCTACGCGGCGGCAATGATGGCGGAGACCGTGCCGTGGCCGCTGGTTCTGATCGCCGCGACGCTCGCGGGGTTCGCCGTCGCGCTCGTCGTCGGGCTATCGACGCTCAGGCTCTCCGGTGTGTACTTCGTCATTTTCACCTTCGGTCTCACCGAGCTGATCCGCCAGCTCGTCACATGGTACGAGGTCAACGTCGCCGGCACTGTCGGGCGCTATATCTTCCTCGGCATGGCCCAGTCGACGATCTACTGGCAACTTCTGGCGCTCGCCGTAGCGGTGCTTGCGGCGGGCTGGTTGATCGGGAGATCGCGCCTTGGGCTTGCCGCGCGCGTCATCGGCGCCGACGAGGTCGTCGCCCGCCATAGCGGCATCGACGCGACGCGCACGAAGGTCCTGCTATTCGCCTTCAGCTCGGCGATCATGACGCTCGCCGGCGCCATCATGGCACCGCGCTGGACCTACATCGATCCCGCGATCGCCTTCAATCCAATGATCTCGTTCCAGGTGGTCATCATGGCGTTGCTCGGCGGCGCGGGCGCGCTGTTCGGGCCGCTGCTCGGCGCCGTGCCACTCGTTCTGCTGTTCGAGGTGCTACAGGCGAACTTCCCCAATGCCTACTCCATCCTGCTCGGCGCGGTGTTCATCCTGATCGTCTACGGTCTGCCGAGAGGCGTGATCGGTCTCATAGAGGACTGGCGGCCGGCGTCGCAGAAAGCCGCAACCGTTTTGCTGCCCGTCCCGGCGAGCCACGATGCCAACGTTCTTACCGTCGCGGACCTTCGCAAATCGTTCGGCGGCCTCAATGCGGTCGATGGCGTGAGCTTCGAGGTGCGCCCGGGCGAAATCATCGGCCTCGTCGGCCCCAACGGATCGGGCAAGACGACGGTCCTCAACCTGATCTCGGGCGCGCTTGGTTCGGATGCCGGCCACATCGCCTATATGGGCCGCGCCATCGCCGGTTCGACGCCCGAGACCATCGCGCGGCTCGGAGTCGCGCGCACCTTCCAGCTCGTGCGCGTGCTGCCCTCGATGAGCGTTATCGAGAACGTGATCCCCGGCTTTGCTTTCCGCGCTCATCCCGTCACCGGAAATACCGCGCTGGCGGAGGCGCAAGTGCTGCTCGCGCGTGTCGGTCTCGATCGGCGCGCCGCAATACCGGCCGCCGATCTCACCTATATCGACCAGAAGAGGCTGGAGCTCGCCCGCGCGCTGGCGCTTGAGCCTAAGCTGCTGCTCCTCGACGAGTGGCTGGCGGGGCTCAATCCGACCGAGCTCGAGGAAGGCATCGACCTCATCCAGTCGCTGCGCGACGACGGTCTCAGCATCATCATGGTCGAGCACGTGATGGACGCGATCCATGCTCTTTGCGACCGCTGTGTGGTGATGAACGCTGGCCGCGTAATCGCGCGAGGGACGCCGCGTCTCGCGCTTGCCGAGCCAGAGGTCGTGCGCGCCTATCTCGGGGAGGATATCGATGCTTGAGATCGCCGACCTCTCCGTCTCCTACGGCAAGCACGTCGCGCTCGCCGACGTGGCGCTCAGGGTCGACAAGGGCGAGGTGGTGGTCGTGCTCGGCGCCAATGGTGCCGGCAAGACGACACTGCTCAAGACGATCGCCGGCTTGCTGGCTGCGGCCAACGGCGCGAAGCTCACCTTTGCGGATCAGGACCTCACGACGCTCCAGCCGCACGAGATCGTCGAAGCGGGGATCGCGCTGGTGCCTGAGGGGCGCGGGATCTTTGCCGAGCTGACGGTCCGGGAGAACCTGATGCTCGGCGCCTATGCCGCGCGTGCGCGCGCTGGCGAGCAGAAGATGCTGGCTGATGTGCTGGCCGTGTTTCCGCGCCTGTCCGAGCGACTGGGCCAAGCGGTCGGCACCATGTCGGGCGGCGAGCAGCAGATGGTGGCCATCGGCCGCGCGCTGATGTCGGCGCCAGAGATTCTGTTGCTCGACGAGCCGTCTCTCGGGCTCTCGCCGCTGCTGACCAAGGAGCTCTTCGCGGCGCTGCGGCGCGTGCGCGCGAGCGGCCTCGGCATTCTGCTCGTCGAGCAGAACGTGCGCGCGTGTCTCGCCATCGCAGATCGCGGGTACATCATCGAGAATGGTCGGATTGCCGGCGAGGGTCGCGCCAGCACGCTTGCCGCCGATGCCGGTGTCCAGCGCGCCTTTCTTGGCGGCAATCGCCTGCTCGAGCCGCGGCCGCTCAAGCCATCGCGCGTCACTGTGATCGACAATCACGCCAGGGCGCGCGCGTCCGCGACGCCGCTCCTCACGGTAGATGATCAGTCAGCACCCCAGCCCACACAGCAAGGGAAAGCCGCTCCTATGAACGCCATCAATCTTCTCATTGGCGGCAAGGACCGCCCCGCGAGCCGTGACGCCGTCTATGAGCGCAGCAATCCCATTTCCGGCGAGGTGGCGAGCACGGTCGCGGCCGCGAGCGTCGATGACGCGCTGAGCGCTGCTGACGCCGCTGCAGCGGCATTCCCCGTATGGTCCGCTCTCGGGCCCAACGAGCGGCGCGCACGTCTCAACAAGGCGGCCGACATCCTGGCGTCGAAGGCCCAGGAGTTCACACACCTGATGATGGCCGAGATCGGCGCCACGGCGGGATGGGCCGGCTTCAATGTCATGCTCGCGGCAGGCATGCTGCGCGAGGCCGCGGCAATGACGACCCAGATAACCGGTGAAGTCATCCCCACCGACAAGCCCAACAACCTTGCTATGGCGTTTCGCGAGCCCGTCGGTGTGGTCCTCGGCATCGCGCCATGGAATGCGCCGGTAATCCTCGGCGTGCGCGCTGTCGCGATGCCGCTCGCGTGCGGGAACACGGTCGTTCTCAAGGCCTCGGAGGTCAGTCCCGGCGTGCACCGCTTGATTGGCCAGTGCCTGGCCGAAGCGGGCCTCGGCGATGGTGTCGTCAATGTCGTGACGAATGCACCGGAGGATGCCCCGGCGATCGTCGAGGCGCTAATCGGGCACACGGCGGTGCGGCGCGTGAATTTCACTGGCTCGACGCGCGTCGGTCGCGTGATCGCGCAGATCGCAGCAAGGCACCTGAAACGCACCCTGCTCGAGCTTGGCGGCAAAGCGCCGCTGGTCATTCTCGATGATGCGGATCTGGACGAGGCGGTGAAGGCCGCGGCGTTCGGTGCCTACATGAACCAGGGCCAGATCTGCATGTCGACGGAGCGGATCGTCATCGACGAGAGCGTGGCTGATGCGTTCGTCGAGAAGTTCGCCGCCAAGGCGAAGTCGCTTCCATCGGGTGATCCGCGCAAAGGCGAGGTGGTGCTCGGCTCGCTGGTGGCGCCGCAGGCGGCGGACCGCGTCAATGCCCTGATAGCGGACAGCATCGCCAAGGGGGCCAAGCTGGTTTGCGGTGGCGTGATGCCAGGAACGATCCTGCCGGCAACGATCTTGGATCACGTGACGCCCAACATGCGCATATATGGCGAGGAAAGCTTCGGCCCGGTTGTCACGGTCGTTCGGGTTGGCAGCGCGGACGAGGCGGTCCGAGTGGCGAATGACACGGAGTACGGTCTGGCCGCCGCGGTATTCGGCCGCGACATCTCTCGGGCACTCTCTGTCGCGAGGCGCATCGAAAGCGGGATCTGCCATATCAATGCGCCGACGGTGCACGATGAACCGCAAATGCCATTCGGCGGCATGAAAGCCTCCGGCTATGGGCGCTTCGGAGGAAAGGCCGCAATCGACGAGTTCACGGAACTCAGATGGGTCACCATCCAGACCGGCCCGCGGCCCTATCCGTTCTGAGCCAAATGTCCTCTCGATGGGCTTTGCCAGCTTCAACGTGCCGATATCAGATCAAGGTCTAGGAGGGACCAATTCTAGTATCTGAGACGTCCGCTTCTCACGTCGATGCAGGCCTAAGCCTAACCATGGGGCTGAGGTCAACTTCTTATCCAGCTGATGTCCGCTGATGGGTGTCGCACGCGTCACCGGCGTCGCTGTGCGCAGAGTTAGCCGCCGTCAGCTGCCCTTCGAGCAAGGTGCAGGAATCATCGTCGCAGCATGGTCGGCCCTCGACAGCAGACACTGCGTTGAGAGTGCCGGGGATGGATTCCAAGAGGCCATGCCGCTCTGGTGTCGCGGTGTTCGAAACCGACTGTCGAGAGTCCGAAGCGATGGGCTCGTGAGCTGTCTTGCGTCGCTCGGTCCGGCTGGCTCTTTGCAACGCAATAAAGGGCGCGAATAGCTATGTTGCGCTTAAGCGCGGGGGTTCGCCCTGTCCGACGCGCATCAAAGGAGAATCGCGAAAACTGACAGTCGTCATGGCGGCACACTCGCGTGTGGGACTTGATGCGTGAACAGCGGCGAGACCTCGACGCGGTTCGCGATTGCAGCGGGGCCAAGTTCCCGCCCGAATGAGTGAACCATGAGCGCAGGTTCGGCGGTTCGAAAGGATTAAGTTGGAGACACGCGCGCGATGCGATGGATTGCCTTGTCTTCCGCGATTTGCGCCGAGCTTCTCCCACTTGGCTACAGCGTGTTCTGGGCAATAGGCGGCTTTGCTGAACTCGGCTTCAACCGGAGTAACAGTCATGGCATCAGGTAATCGAGTTGTCACGTACATGGGGCCAAAAACACTTGAGGTGCAAACCTTCGACTATCCAAAGCTCGTCGATCCCATGGGCAACAAGGCGCCTCACGGGGCGATTCTCAAGATCGTCACTACCAACATCTGCGGCAGCGACCAGCATATCTATCGCGGTCGGTTCCCCGCTCCCAAGGGCATGGTACTTGGCCACGAGATGACGGGCGAAGTGATCGAGACCGGCCCCGACGTGCATTTCATCAAGAAGGGCGACCTTTGCTCGGTCCCGTTCAACGTCTCATGCGGGCGGTGCCGCAATTGCAAGGAGCGCCATACCGACACCTGCATGAACGTCAACGATAAGATCGATTGCGGCGCCTACGGCTTCAATCTCGGCGGCTGGCAGGGCGGACAGTCCGACTATCTCATGGTTCCTTTTGCCGACTGGAACTTGCTTCGCTTCCCGGACAAGGATCAGGCAATGGCCAAGATCAAGGATTTGACCTTGCTGTCCGACATTCTGCCGACGGGCTTTCATGGCTGCGTCCAGGCTGGTGTCAAATACGGTTCGACGGTCTATATCGCGGGCGCTGGACCCGTGGGCCGGTGCGCTGCCGCCTCCGCCCATCTCCTCGGTGCCTCCTGCATTATCGTGGGCGACACCAACAGCGAGCGGCTCGCGCTTGTAAAGAGTGCCGGGTATGAAACCGTGAATGTGTCCTCCGAAACGCCGCTCGCCGACCAGATCGAAGCAATCCTCGGCCATCGGGAGGTGGATTGCGGGGTCGATGCGGTGGGCTTCGAGGCGCACGGGAATGGCCCCGGCGCCGGAGAGGATCCGGCCGCAGTCTTAAACTCTATGATTGAGGTCGTTCGCGCCAACGGCGCCATCGGCGCGCCTGGAATTTATACGGCGGGAGATCCCGAGGCCATCGACGCGGACGCCAAGGCCGGGAGGTATCGCATCGACTTCGGCAAGGCCTGGATCAAGTCGCCTCACATCTCGGCAGGCCAAGCGCCCATCATGCACTACAATCGCGATTTGATGATGGCGATCCTCTGGGATCGAATGCCGTACCTTGGAAAGGTCGTGAACGTCGAGGTCATCCCGCTCGAACGGGCGACCGAGGCGTACCGGATATTCGACCAAGGCTCGCCGAAGAAGTTCGTCATCGATCCGCACAACACGACGAAACTGGCGGCCTGAGTCACCGGCGAATGCCAAGGGCGCCCTCCCTCCAGGCGCTACAATCCGCCAAACATCGGATGCGGCGGCGAGCCCCCGCGCCCTAGGAAAGGAGAGACCACACGGCACATGCAACAAGGAGCGTATCGGAGATCTGAGCCGGTCAGTGCAACGTCCATCGGAAGGCCGCGAAATGACACGCCCGCCGTGTTCGGCGCAGCGTCGGCGGCGGTAAGTCGCTCGATGGCGGTGCGATGTGCGAGCTGGCTGAGGCCGCCGACCGCGTCCACCACGAAGGTTGCGTCGTAGCCTTCCTTCATCTGCTTCAGCAAAGTCTTTGGGCTAGGCTCCGAAGCGTTCGCGAGCGTGGGATCCGCCTCATCCTCGGCGTCGAAGAACGCTCGGGTGGGTGCGCGGAATCAAACAGAAGCACCGAGATCACTTGATAGAACCGGTCGGAATGGATGGTCAGATCGGCGTAGCTCGGTCAATCGCGTCACGACAAGGCGGTCTGTATCAGCAGCACATTGCCGCGGCCATCCGGGCGTCCTGACCGTCACCTGCCCGCGCTTCATCGCGTCGCCGTTAGCACCGTATCTGGCAACCAGGTGACGAAGTCCGGGAAAATCACGATGAGCGCCACGACCAAGAGCTGCAAGCCGATGAAGGGCCAGATGCCGGTGTACATGTGCCGTAACGTGATCTCCGGCGGGGCGATGCCGCGCAGATAGAAGATCGACGGCGCCATTGGCGGCGTGAGATAGCCCGTCTGCAGCATCACCAAGAAGAGAACGCAGAACCATTCGCGGTTGAAGCCGGCCGCGACGACCAGCGGCGCCGTGATCGGGATCACCATCAAGATGATGACCAGCGGTTCGAGCATGAATCCGGCAATGAAGACGATCAGCAGGACGAGGGCCAAAAGCCCATACTTGCCGACACCGAACTCGGCCAAGAAACTTTGAATGAGCTGCAAACCGCCGGAGCCGACAAAAACAGCTGCGAACATCTGGCCACAGGCCACGATGGTCAGAATCATGGCCGTGATGCGAACCGTCCGCATGGCCGCGTCGCGCATCACCGACAAGGAGAAACGGCCATAGGCGATCGCGAGTATGACGGTGCCGAGCGCGCCGGTCGCGGAGGCTTCGGTCGGCGTCGCGACTCCTGCCATCATCGAGCCGAGCACCGCAACAATCACGACCAAGGGCGGTACCAGCACCTTCGCGGTCAACACCAGTTTCTGCGCCAGCTGCGGCTCATCGTCGGATTTCGGGACACGCGGGCCATCTTGGGGTCGGATCGTGCACCGCGCGACAATGTAGATCACGTAGGCCGTTGCCAGCATGAGGCCGGGAATAAACATGCCGAGCAGAATCCTGCCGACGTCGGCATTGGCCGTTGGGCCGATGACGACGGCGAGTACCGAGGGCGGGATGATGGTCCCGAGCGAGCCGCCGGCGCAGATCGTTCCCGAAATGAGCCCTTTGTTATAGCCGTAGCGCAGCATCGGCGGTATCGCGAGCAGGCCGACCACCGTCTCGGTGGCGCCAACGACGCCGCTCGTGGCGGCGAAGATCACGCACATCACGACGGTGCCGACCGCGAGCCCTCCGGGCAAGCGCCGGATCCACATCTGGATGACGTCGAACAGTCGTCCGGCGATCCCGGTTTGCTCGAACATCGCGCCCATGAAGATAAACAGGGGTACGGCCGCGAGCACCTGGGCTGTCGCCGTCTCCTCGAGCTTTTGAATGCACTGGTAGAGCAGGCCTTCGAAACCGAATGAGCTGAGACCGAAGACGACGGCCAACGAAAGCATCGTCAGTGCAACCGGGAAGCCCGTCAGAATAGCCGCCAAAAGCGCAGGAAACATCCAGAGTGGCGACATCAAGAAATCCTTCCGGTTATGGCTCGTGCGGATCTCGTGTGGTTCGGGAGGGGAAAGGCACGACTTGAGCAGTGGGTGGCGAGATCGGTTGGCGAGGACTTCCCGTGCGGGCGCGTCCGGCGGCTGAGTGTCAGACGCCGTGATCGCCGTTTTGGCTTGAATTGATTGGCCTGCCTGAGATCGCCGCAATGCGTTTCACAATTTCGGCAAAGATCTGGATGGTGAACATCGCGAAGCCCAGAACGAGTACGGCGCGGAAAGGCCACACGACGGGGTTCCAACCGCCGGAGCCGGTGCGCTCGCCCGTCCGTAGGCCTTCGAGGAGGTAGCCCAACAGGCCCCACGTGATCCACGCGACGACGGGCAGGATGATCAGTGAGAGACCGATCAGGTCGACGTAGTTCAAGTAGTGTCGGGTGCGCTGGGTGTAGAGGAGATCGACGCGCACGTGGCTGTCGGTCGACAGCGCGTAGGCAATCGACATGACGAATGCGCCGCCCATGAGGAACGCGTTGAGATCGTTGCCCCAGGTGGTCGGCGCGTTGAACGCGTACCTCAGCACGACATCGTAGAGCATGAGTATGGCGAGCACGACGACGGTCAATGCGGCAAGCTTGCCGAAAAATGTACTCAGCGCATCGATCCAGCGAACCAATTGCTTCATGGCCCGTCACTCCGCACTTCGGATTGCATCAGGATTTATATGCGTGCCCGAGCCGGCCGACCTCGCCAGCGGAGCGAGGCCGGACGATCGCGGATCAGCGGAGTTCGCTGCGGTATTGCGAAGCAGGCGCCCACTTCTTCACGAAAGCGCGCTGGCTTTCGATGACCTTCTGGAACCAGCCCCCCTCCGCGGCGATGTATTTGTCCTCCCAGGCCTGGGTCGCTTTGGCGACGCCATCGATGTAGGACTGGTCGACACGAACGATCTCGGCGCCCGCCTCCCTCAGTTTGCCGAGTGCATCGACATCCAGCATGTTGTTAGACATCCAAGAGTCGAGGGTCGCTTTCTTCGCGGCGGCCTCGATCTGAGCCTGTGTGGTCGCGTCGAATTGAGACCACAGCCCCTTATCGATGATGCACTCGAGGACCGCGCCCGGCTGGTGGACGCCTGGCAGGATCACGTACTTCGCGACCTTGTGGAAGCCAAGCGGAAGATTGATCCCAGGCGTCGCCCATTCGATGGCATCGACGACACCACGCTCGAGGGCCGGGTAGACCTCGGCACCGGGCAAGATGACGGTCGAGGCTCCGAGTGTCGTTGCGACTTCGGCCCACGCGCCGGACGTGCGAATCTTCAAGCCTTTGAGATCGTCGAGTGTCTTGACCGGCTTGCGCGAGTGCATGTGGACTTCGTCGGAGTGCGCGCCGCAGGGCAAGCCCACGACGCCGAATTTTTCATCGCGCCACTGTCGCCACAGCTGAATGCCGCCGCCTTCGTAGACCCAATGAATGAGCGCCTCGATCGACGGCGAGCCGACATATCCGCCAAACAGGGCTGCGGTCTTATCGATGCCCCAGTCATAGCCCGACCATGTGTGGCCAGCCTGTGCGACTTTCTTTTGGACCGACTCCGTAATTTTCAATGGGCTGCCGATGGTGCCGGCTGGGAAAACCTGGAAAGTGACCTTCTTGCCCGTTAGCGTCTCCGTTTCCGCCGCGAAGCGCTTGGCGAAGGTGTCGAAGTGAATGCCGCCCGGCCATGACGTCGCCATGCGGATATTCTGTTGCGCCGCCGCCGTTCCGGCCGACACGGCGATGGCGCCGGCCGTGACAGCGGCCAGTTTCCAGTGGAACATTTGAACGTCTCCCTTTGATCAATCAGGCATCGACGGATGCAGAGCCTCATGTGCAGGAACTGCACTTCAGCCTCTTGTTGTTCGAGCGCATAGACCGCTCGCCAGTAAGAGTGCCGCCGGCTCGCGCGATCTGGCAACCAAATTGTGCGTTCCACCGTCGATCAGGGGCAACGACCTCAACGCAGGATCAATCCGCAGACCGGAGCTCGGGGGGCGACGCGTGTCGTCTGCCACCAGAGCGATGCGCTTGATTGGGCTTTTGGAGATGCTCATTCCGGCGCGCGATCCGTCGATAGCGACGCATGGTGTGGGTTGGCAAATGCAGCGCTTGGATGTCCGGCAGATGTCGTGGGCAGTCCGCTCGATGTCTGACCAGGGGCAGGATAGGGGATCTCAAGCGCTACGCCTCAGGCCGTTAAACGGCCCCCAAAATCTATTGTTTGGTCAAGCGGTTAGAATTGAGAGATACTTGTTGATGGCCAAAGTTCGTCAGGCACGATCCGGCATCGGCCATGCAGGAATTTGCGGACGTCAGGCCTCTACGATCACGTAGCTGTCCTCGACCGTAACCGGGAACGTCTCGGCCACGTAGGGACCCTTCGCGAGTTCTCTCCCCTCTGCGACGGCCACGGGATAGGATCGCACCTTGGTGCCTTTCGGATCGAAATACGATTGACCTGTCGCCATGTCGAACTCCCAGCCATGCCAGGGGCAGCGCAGCATTTCACCAACACGGGTGCGCGTGAAGGCGCCAGGCTCTGGGGCGCTCAAGTGCGCGACGCACGCCGCCTTGTGCAGCGGTGCGCCCTCATGCGGGCAGCGATTGAGCAGCGCGAAGAAGCGGCCATTGACGTGGAATACGACGATCTCACGACTATTTATCGTGACGACCTTGTTCCCACCCGACGCAATATCCGACGTGCGGGCAACGACATGTCGGCTCATACCAGCCCCCAGGCTCAGAGTTTGTAAACGCGACGGGCATTGTCGTTGAATATCTTTGTGCGCTCAGAGTCTGTGAGCGGCGTCCGGATCGCAAAACGGGGATCGTCGAAATCCCAGTGCGGATAGTCGGACGAGAACAGCAGTCGATCGACACCGATCCATTCGATCAGGGCGCGCAGGTGTCCGGCGTTGTCGGGTTCCTCCGAGGGCTGCGTCGTGAACCAGAAATTCTGACGCACGTACTCCGATGGTTTGCGCTTCAGGTGCGGGACCTCGCTGCGGAAGCGCTCGAAATGCTGGTCCATGCGCCACGTTGTGGCCGGCACCCAGCCGTAGCCGCCCTCGATGAATACGAATTTCAGTCGCGGGAAGCGCTCTGGCACCCCTTCGATGACGAAGCTTGTGAGCTGCGAGGCCATCGAGTGGGCGTTCGAGTGATGCTCCTCGTTGTAATAGGACGGATGACCGCTCGCTGTCGGCGCGTGGCCGCCATAGCCGCCCACGTGAATGCCGAGCGGCAAATCCAGCTCCTGGGCACGTTCGTAAATGGGCCAGTAGCGCCGCCTCCCGAGTGGCTCGTTGGCCCGCGGACAGACATTGATCTGCACATAGCCGCCAACTTTGGCACAGCGTTCGATCTCGGCGATCGCAGACGGGACGTCGTCCTGGCCGACCAGGATGGAGGCTTTCAGGCGCGGCTCCGGCTTCGACCAGCATTCGAGCTGCCACTCGTTGATCGCCCTCTGTATGGCGGCCCCGAACTCCAGGTTCTGCTGCGAGAACAGGAACAGGTCCAGCACCTGCAGGATGCCGAACTCGATGCCGTTGGCATCGAGATGCTGCAGGCGCATGAAGTCGAGGTCGGAGCCGGGATTGCCGCCCGTCGGTGGCCACGCGTCCCGTCGCGCGATCAGCGGCGAGGAGCGCGGATAGGGTGTCGTGCCGAGGAATGGCGTTCGCAGGTGATCGCCATAGGCGAGGAAATGCTCCTGCCAGCGTTTGGACAGGAATGGCAAGATCGCATTGCGGTTCGGCAGGCTGGGGTGAATGTCGCAGTCAATGACCTTAAGGCGTGCACCGGCCGGGGCGATGGTTTCGGAACCGGTCTTTTCCAGGACGGCGTCATTCATCGTCGAATTCCTTCTGCGACGGATGCCTCACAGTGTCAGCCCGAGACGCGGAAATGTCTCGAGGGGGTTGTCGACGCACATGCGCTGGACGATCGCCGGCGGAAGATGCGGCGGGATGGGATCACTGCCATCGAACTGCCAGTGGGGATAGTCGGACGCGAACAGCAGCATGCGATCGGAGCCGATCTGGTCGATCAGCATCTCAATGCCAGCCTTATCGGGCGGCGCGTCGAAGGGTTGGGCGGTGAGGCGGATGTTATTCCGCATGATCTCGATCGGCGAGGTGTCGACCCAAGGCACCTCGACGCGAACGCCGCGCCAAGTCTTGTTGGTACGCCACATGAACGCTGGCAGCCACGATACGCCCGATTCGGCCAGCACCACCTTCAGGCCAGGGAATTTTCCGAACACGCCTTCGAGCACCAGACTGAGGATCTGCGCCTGCGCCGCCTGCGCCTCAGCGAGATAGTATTCGTAGCGGTAGGAGGGCCAGCCAATGGAACTCGGCGCGGCCCGATACTGGCTGCCGGCATGGATGGTGAGCGCCAGCTTATGTTTCTCGGCCGCCGCGTGCATGGGCCAAAAGTGGCGCTTGCCGAGTAGCGTCTCGCCCTGCGCCAGAACCAGGATCGAAACAAAGCGCTTGTCCGCGGCCCGACGTTCGATCTCTTCGATGGCAAGGTCCGGCGCCTGCATTGGCACGACAATGGAGGCGCGCAGCCGCGGATCCTGATCGAGCCACTCGGCGGCAATCCAGTCGTTGATGGCCTTGCAGAAATCGGCCGCCATATATGGGTCGAATACGGCCTGCGCGCCATAGATCACATTGAGGATGGCGTGACTTGAGCCGAGTCCGTCCAGCGCTTGATTGCAAACGGTCGCCCAAGCCGCTCCGGGCTTGCCCTTCTCGGGTCGCCAGTCCGGCCGGGCCGACAGCGGCATGGACGGCGGATAGCTCGTCAAGTCGAGCCCGTCAATGGCGCGGCTTGTCACCTGCTCCTGCCAATGCGGGCTCAGATACGGCAGCAGCGTGGTGCGGGTGCCGCCAACGGCCGGATGAACGTCGCAATCGATCCGCAATACCATTGTCTCGCTCTCGCCGCCGAATGCCGCTACGAGGTCGCGTCGTGCCGTGCCTCATGGTCGCAGAATTAGCTCTTTCGCGCCAGTCCTCCCTCGCCGAGGCACAGCCGAGGCGTTTCGAACTTTCCTACACGCAAATCCGACGCGCGCTGCCGGCAACAAGAAGTGCAATCACCGGGAATGGCCGGCCGGTAACCAGCTGGATCCAAAAACTCAGTCGAAGGCGAAGTCGGCCTGCCCGCCGACTGCACACGGCACGCTCGCTTGAAGCCTAACCCTTAACCGCACTTCTGCGCCTGCCTGGTCCGATCGCAGTCGGGCTGCATTCGGACTTTTCCAAGATCGCGCTTATTGCTCTGAAGCGAGTGTGGGCTCTCGGGGTGTGAGCTGTCTCAGCGCGCCGCTGTGGTCGGCGATGAGCACGACCAAGCAAAGGGCTTCTCGGTCGTCGATGTGCGGGATCCGGCCAACCCTATGGCCGTGAAATACGTAGAGAACCTGCCGGATACTTGGGGCCTGCATCTTCAGGTCCACGAAGATCTTCTGCTACGGGTCCACCGGCGCGATATGTTCGCGCAGCCGGAGATGGTGGAAACGGCTTGCTTCGTGTCGAGAAGGCACTTCATGCCCTGACATAAAGCCAAAACGAATTAGGCACGCCTGACACGTCTGTCTATCCGCATGGAGTCAAAGCTTCAGGCGACGGCATGAGCTGGCTGACGTGCAGGCGCTCCTTCAATGCAAGTGGCACCCTGCTGCGCGTTCGGCAGGCTAGCTAAGGCAGGGAGTTGATCCATTCCTTGCCTGGTACCGCATCGAGCAGGCTTTGCGTGTAAGCGTGCTGTGGATGGGCGAAGATGCGAGCGGTCGTCCCGCGCTCGACGATGACGCCACGTTGCATAATGACGATGTCCTCGCACACCGTAGCGGCGACGCGCAGGTCGTGCGTAATAAACAGCATGGACAGGCCAAAGCTGCGGCGCAGATCATTGAGCAGGTCGAGCACCTGTTTCTGCACGGAAACGTCGAGGGCCGATACGGGCTCGTCGGCCACGATCAGCTTTGGCTTCACGGCGAGCGCCCGGGCTATGCCGATGCGCTGGCGTTGGCCGCCCGAGAACTCGTGCGGATAGCGCTCGGCAGATTCAGACTTGAGGCCGACGAGGGTTAGCAGCTCGCGCGCCTCGGCCAACGCCTGTTCGCGGCTCACACCCTGAACCATGGGGCCAAGCGCGATGATTTCTCCGATTCGCTGGCGTGGGTTCAGCGAGGCAAAAGGATCCTGGAACACCATCTGCATGTGACGGCGGTAGGGCCTCAGCTGCTCCCTGGTCAGTCCGGTGATGCGTTCCCCGTCGATGAGCACCTCACCGCCATTGGGTGTCTCTAGTCCGACGATGCAGCGGGCCAGCGTCGATTTGCCGGAGCCGGATTCGCCTACGACAGCCAACGAGCTCTGGCGCCCCAGTTCGAGGCTGACCTTGTCGACGGCGTTCACCGATCGGGAGGCGCGACCGAAAATGCCGGTGCTGACGTAGGTCTTTTCGAGGTCTCGCACAACCAGCAGTGGCATGTCCGCGCCCGCATCCTTAGCGCGCGGCTTCAGGCCGGGTACTGCGGCAATCAGGGCCTTCGTATAGTCGGCCTGGGGTGCGCGTAGCACTCCGTCCACTGGGCCGGCTTCCACCACCTCGCCATGTCGCATTACCGCCACGCGATCGGCGATCTCCGCGACGACGCCAAAATCGTGCGTGATGAAGAGCACGGATGTGCCTTGCGCCTGCTGCAGCTGTCGAATGAGGTGCAGGATCTGCGCCTGCGTAGTCACGTCGAGCGCCGTGGTCGGCTCGTCGGCAATGATGAGTGCAGGCTTCAGAGCGAGCGCCATGGCAATGACGATGCGTTGCCTCTGGCCGCCCGACAGCTGATGCGGGTAGCTGTTCACGATCCGGTCGGAATCGGGCAGGTGCACATCCGCGACCAGCTCAAGCACACGGGCGCGGCGCGCTTCGGGCTTCAGGTCGGTGTGGAACTCCAGCACTTCCTCGATCTGCCGTCCAACCTTCATCAGCGGGTTGAGCGCCGTCATCGGCTCCTGGAAGATCATCGCGATCCTGCCGCCGCGCAAGCGACGCATGTCCCCCTCGGCCAACTGCAGGAGATCGCGGCCCTCGAACAGAATGCGTCCCCCCGTGGCCCGCACATGCGGTTTCGGCAGCAGGCCCAGAATGGCCTTCCCCATGATCGACTTGCCAGAGCCCGACTCGCCTACGACACAGACGATCTCTTGCTTCCCGATCGTCAACGACACGCTCGAGACCGCGTGCTTTCGGTCCGACCAGACTGGCAGCGCGACCGTGAGACCATCGATGGTGAGAACAGGCTGGCTCATAATTCGGCAAGTCTCGGATTGAGCGCGTCGTTCAGGCCTTCGCCGATGAGGTTGATCGAAAGCACCGTGAGCAGGATCGCAACGCCGGGGATCGTCACGAGCCACCAGGCGTCACGCAGGAAAGAGCGGCCTGCGCCGATCATGAAGCCCCAACTCATCTGGTTCGGTGCGCCGAGCCCCAGGAACGACAATGCGCTTTCGATCAGGATTGCGGTGGCCACCAGTAGAGAGCCGGTGACGATGAGCGGCGATAGCGTGTTGGGCAGGACCTGGCTGACGAGGATGGCGTGATCGCGCTGTCCTGCTACTACCGCAGCCTGCACGAACTCGCGCGACTTTACCGACAGCACCTCGGCGCGGACGACGCGCGTAATGGGCGGCCAGCTCACGACCGAAATCGCAATCACGAGGTTCATAGCTGAGGACGACAGAATGGCAATCAGCACGATGGCGAACAGGAATGACGGGATCGTCTGGAAAAACTCGGTTGCGCGCATCAGGATGTCGTCGATGAGACCGCCATAGTAGCCGGCGATGGCGCCGACCAGCGTACCGAAGGCCACCGCCGCGAGAGTCGACAGGACAGCGATCAGGAGTGTCGTGCGCGCGCCATGCGCGAGACCGGCAAGCACGTCACGGCCGAGGCTGTCGGTGCCAAGCCAGTGCGCCCCTCCGGGTGGGGCGAACGGTACCCCGACGATGGCGAAGGGATCGCGAGGCGCCAGTACGTCCGCCAGAAGCGCCACGAGCACTACGGCCCCGAGCCATATCAGCCCGATAATCACGCGGGGGTTCAGAAGGAAGCGCTGCCAGAACGTCTTCATGGTCGCGCTACCCGATCCGGATACGTGGGTCGAGCAGCACATAGACAATGTCAACCACGAGGTTGACGATCACTACGAGACATGCGGACAAGAAGAAGATGCCAAGAAGCAGGTTGAAGTCGCGCGCAAACAGCGACTGATAAGCGAGTTGTCCGAGGCCCGGCCAAGCAAAGACGCTCTCGACGACGACGGACCCGCCGAGCAGGCTGCCGAATTGGATACCGGCCATAGTAACTACTGGAAGGAGGGCGTTGCGGAACACGTGCCGTGTCACGATCGTGCGCTCCGGAATGCCCTTGGCGCGGGCGGTGGTCACGTAGTCGAGCCCGCGCTGCTCGAGCATCGACGCCCGCATCAGTCGCGCGTAGAGCGCGAGGTAGAACATCGAGAGCGTGATTGTCGGGAGCACCAGATGGTGGGCGATGTCGACGACGCGGGCAAAGCCTACGTTGAAGGCGACCACATCCTCCATGCCCGATGTCGGGAACCAGCCGAACTTGATTGAGAACACGAGGATCAACATCAGCCCGATCCAGAACAGCGGCGTGGCATAGAAGATGATTGCGGCAACGGAGATCAGGTGATCCTTCCAGGTTCTCACCCAGAGGGCCGCAAGCAACCCCATTCCGACGCCCAGGGACAACGACAGAAGAAGCGTCGATCCCATCAAGAGTAGGGTCGGCCAAAGGCGCGCGAGCAGGAGATCGAGGACGGGCGCGCTCTGTCGGAAGGAATAGCCAAGGTCGAGCACGACGAGATTTCGCAGGTAGTGGAAGAGCTGCACAAGAACCGGCTGGTCCTGCCCGAACCTCTGCCGCAGCTGGTCGATGTACTCCTTGGGCGCCCCTCCTGCCTCGCCGGCGAGCACGGTCGCGAGATCACCAGGGGCAAGCTGCAGCAAGAGGAAATTTAGAATGACGACGCCCAGCACGACAGGCAGCGTCTGCAGAAGTCTTCTGACGATGTATCTGCCCAGTGCAGCCCCGCCCACCTCCGCTCTCCCTGTCCAGCGACCGCGACCGCGTATCTCGTGTGGTTGATAAGATGAGAGAGCCGGCCAGAAACGTGCCGGCCCTCCCGCAAGCGTCGAGATGTGCTACTCGCGATAGGCGTTGGCGTAGTTGCCATAGATGCCCAGCGGCGAGTCGATCAGGTTTTTGTACTGCTTGTTGATGATGGTCGGGAACTTGAGTTCGTGAACATAAATGACCGGGCTCGCTTCCGTCACCTTAGTGACGAGCTCGCGATAGAGGGCGCCGCGCTTGGCAGCGTCGGCTTCGGTCGTGGCCTTGTCCATAAGCGCGTCCGTCTCCGGGCTCGACCACTGCGAGCCGTTGACGAACACGGTGCCCTTCTTGATTCGATCCGAGTGGAAGCCGCGGTGCACGCCCAGCACCGGGTCCGCCAGATTGTAGAGGAAGTTCGAACTCATATCGTAGTCGTAGTCGGTGTAGATACGCTTGAGCCACTTCGCGACGTCCTCGTAGCGGAGCGTGGCCTTGATGCCAACGGCGGCAAGTGCCTGCTGCACCGCTTCGCCGAAGCGCTGCCATTCCTCGCCGTAGGGAGTGATGTCATGCACCATCTCAAAGCGCGTGCCGTCCGCCTTGCGGGGGAAGCCTGCTTCGTCCAGCAGCTTGTTGGCACGTTCTATACGATCTGGGACCGTGAAGTCGACGCCGGCGCCGAATAGTCCCGATGGCTCGAAGTTCGAGCTGATGGGCCCCACGGCCGCCTTGCCGAATCCGAACCAGACGTTGTCGATCACGAATTTGCGGTCCAGCGCGTAGTTGATCGCCTGGCGCACCTTGACGTTGTCGAACGGCGCCTTCTTCGTATTGATGACCATCTCCACAAGCGGCGAGATCATCTCGTAACCTTTGGTCGTCACTTCGACAGACGGAAGAGCCGAAAGTTTCCTGACGTCGTTGTAGGGCACGGCACCGAAGCCGGCGATGTGCGCCTCGCCCTTTTCCAGAGCTGCCGTGCGGGTGGATGCGTCGGCGATGAAGCGCACGACGATACGGTCGAGGAACGGTCGCCCCTGGCGCCAATAGGTCGTGTTCCTATCGAGGCGCACGAATTCGCCGCGGCGCCACTCAACGAACTTGAACGGCCCCGTCCCCACTGGCGCATTGGCATTCGGATGGGTCTTGATGTCACCCACGCCATAGACGTGCTTCGGAAGGATCGGGCTCTCGTAGCCCGAGAGTGCCGCCATCATGTAAGGTGCTGGATTGGCGAGCTTGAAGATCGCGGTGGTCTCGTCCGGCGTCTCGACGGCCGTCACCTCCTTGAAGGTGGCGATGCCGCGGGGGTGGTTGGTCTTCAGCACGTCCATGATCGTGAATTGCACGTCGGCCGACGTGAACGGTTTGCCATCATGGAACGTCACGCCGCGCCGCAGTTTGAAGGTGACCGTCTTGCCGTCGGGCGACACGGTGAAGCTCTCGGCGAGACCAAGCTTGGGCTTGAGATCGAAATCGTACTCAAGCAGGCCGTCGAAGACTTTCGCGGTCACCTGGCCGATCGGCCCAGAGGTCGAAATGTACGGCGCAAGGTTTGGAGGCTCGGGCTGGGTGATCTGCACAAGCGTGCCGCCTGACTTCTGCGCGTGAGCCGGGCCGCAAGCCATCGTGATTGCAGCCGCCATGAGGATCAGTGATTTCGTCAATGCTCGCATCGTGGCATTTCCTCCTGGACTGAACTTGCCATGGTGAAGTCTAGCATAGGCCTTTGTGCGATCGCACATCTGGTGCGCGAGAACATTAGTCTGCTTGGGCGAAACACGCGCGCGACGCCTGCTCGCCAGAGAATCCGAGTGGCGCATCAGCTGGCTTTGCGAAGCTTGATGGAACGCTCCGCTACGGCATCCTCATAAGCGAACAGCGCGGTCGAACCTCCGGTATGCAGGAAGAGGACATTGTCGGTAGGCCTGAAGAAACCCTGGCGCACTAGCCCGATCAGGCCTGCCATGCCTTTGCCGGTGTAGACGGGGTCAAGCAGGATACCTTCGGTGCGCGCGGTCAGGGTGATTGCTTCCAGTGTCGAGGCGGCAGGAATGCCGTAGCCCTCGCCCACGTAGGCATCCTCGACGAGCGTCCTGCTGGACGAAACGGGCGTCGCTTCGAGCAGGGTTGCGGTCGCCTGCGCCAAGGCAAGCACGGCGCCAACCTGTCGCTCTTTTTTCTGTCGGACGCTGACTCCCATGACGGGCAGCTCAACGCCGACTGCGTGCAGCCCGGCGATCAACCCGGCGTGCGTGCCTGTGCTGCCCGTGGGTGTCACGAGCCACTGGAAGAACAGGCCGCTTTCATGGCACTGCTGCACGATTTCTTGCGCGCAGGCGGCATAGCCTAGCGCACCGATGGCATTCGAACCGCCGCCCGGGATGAAATAGGGCCGATGTCCCTCGTCTCGCAGGCGTTCCGTGACGGATTGCGCTTCTGCGTTCATGTCGAGCCCCGAGGGGCGGAACTCCAGAGTGGCGCCGAACATCTTGTCGAGCAGCACGTTGCCGGTCTCTTCGTAGGCGGCTGCCACGTTGGGCACCCGGCGTTCGAGCAGAGCATGCGATTTGAGGCCGAAGCGACAGGCTGCCGCCGCGGTCTGCCGCACATGGTTCGATTGCACGGCCCCCTGCGTCACCAGCATGTCCGCGTTCTGCTTCAGAGCCTCGCCAACGAGGAATTCGAGTTTGCGCGCCTTGTTGCCACCCGTGGCAAGGCCCGTGCAGTCATCTCGCTTGATGAAGAGGCGTGGGCCGCCCAGGTGTGCGCTGAGCCGCTCCAGCGGTTCGATAGGCGTGGGCAGGTGGCTGAGGCGCACACGCGGATAGCGGTCGAAATCGATCCACCTGCCGGATTGTGGATGAGCCGGAGTTGTTGCCATGTTCGCCGCCCCACTGCTTGCCTATCGTTGGCAAACATGGAGCAGGATTTCTGAATTTGCTTCCAATGCAATGATCTTCTAGCATTATGCGTCAGACGCATAAAGGCGCACAGCGCGATGAACCTCTCCTGGGTCCGCGATCTCGAGCATCTGGCGCGGACGGGAAACTTCTCCCGGGCGGCGAAGCTCAGTCACCTGAGCCAGCCGGCCCTCAGCCGGCGCATCAAGGCGATGGAGGATTGGGTCGGGGCGGCGCTCGTGGACCGCACTCGCCATCCCGTCAAGCTCACCGGAGCGGGCGTGCAGATGCTCGAGGCGGGGCAGCAGGCCCTCTCGCGCCTCGAAAGCGAGCGCAGAAGCATCCGCGAGGCGCAGTCGCTTCCGGACCGCTATACGGTGAAGTTCGCGGCTCAGCATTCCATCGGTTGGCGCTTCTATCCCGCATGGCTACAGTCATTCGAGAGCAGTTTTGGCCCCGTGATGTCACGCCTGCGCGCCGACGATCTGCCAAACTGCCTGCACGATCTCGAAGCCGGCGCTGTGGACTTCGTGATTGCCTACGCGAGCCGAAAGGTGTCGCCCATCGCGGGGCTGCGCGAAGTCGAGGGCGTCCGCATCGGCCGAGACATGCTGATCCCGGTCGCCAAGCAAGGGCCGGACGGGCGTCCGCTGCTCACCCTTGATCGCCGCAATGGCGTGGCTATCCCTTTTCTGCGCTTCGGTGCGGCGGCGCCGATCAGCCTGCACATCGAACCGTTGTTGCGCTCCCACGAATTGCGCACGCGCCTGCAGGTGGTGTACGAGAACTCGATGGCGGGCGCCCTGCGCATTCGGGTACGAGACGGCACCGGCCTAGCGTGGCTACCGAAAAGCCTTGTGGCGCCGGATCTCGAGGCTGGTGTGCTGGCGCAGGCCGGCGCGAGTCGCTGGCAGATCCCGCTCGACATCATGCTTTACAGGATGCGTCAGCAAGAGAACGCGCTGACGAGCAAGATCTGGAGCTTTTTCAAGGAGCGCGAACACGACCCGCTTCTGGCAACCGAGGAAGCCAATCACGTTCGCTATCGCACGACTTCCAAGCGATCCCGTCACTACCGAGTGGGAGCAGCGAGGAACAAGTAGCGCCCGCCCGGAGCCGCGAAGTCCATTCACAGAAAGCCCGTTCTCTGCTCACGCAGCAGCTCGTAAACTGCACACAGGGGCCTGCACTCCGGCGGCGTCGAGATCCTCGCCGGCAGGTTCTGGTCGCACCCGGAACCACGCCGCGTAGAGCGCTGGCAAAAATACAAGCGTCAGGACTGTCGCAATCAGCAATCCGCCCATCATGCTGATCGCCATCGGCCCCCAAAAAACACTGCGTGACAGAGGGATCATGGCGAGGATGGCTGCGAGCGCCGTCAGCACGACCGGGCGAGCACGTCTGACGGCGCTCTCGACGATCGCATTCCAAGTGCTGAGCCCCGCGTCGATATCGTGGTCAATCTGGTCGACCAGGATTACGGTGTTGCGCATGATCATGCCGGCTAGCGCAATGACGCCAAGCAGCGCGACGAAGCCAAACGGAGCATTGAAGATGAGCAATGCGGCCACCGCGCCGATGATGCCGAGCGGCGCCGTGCTGAAGACCAGGAACAGCTTCGCGAAGCTCTGAAGCTGGATCATCAACAGTGTCAGCATGACCAGGAACATGATCGGAAACACTTTGAACAGCGCGGCATTGGCCTTCGCGCTCTCCTCAATCGCACCGCCGGTATCGATCCGGTAGCCAACGGGGAGATCGGCCTTAAGGGCCGCGAGCTTCGGCAGGATCGCGTTGGTGACGGTCGGCGCCTGTACGCCCGGCGCAACGTCCGAGCGGACGGTCAACGTCAGGTCGCGGTTACGGCGCCACAGGATCGGCTCCTCAAAGCCGAAGGAAATCTGAGCCACTTGCGTCAGTGGCACGGCAGCGCCGCTCGGCGTCAGGATCGTCAAGTCGCCGAGACGCGCGAGATCAAGACGCTCCTCCTGTGCGGCACGCACGACGACGCGGATCAGCTCGGTGCCCTCGCGGTACTCCGAAACCGCGATGCCAGAGAGCAGTGTCTGCAGCGTCTGAGCAATCTCCTGCGTGTTGAGGCCGAAGGCGCGAGCACGATCCTGATCGACGGAGAGCTGCACCTTCTTCACCTGCTCGCTCCATTCGAGCTGTGCGTCGACCGCATTGGGCTCCGTGCGCATGATCTCGCGCACCTGCCCGGCGATCTCGCGCACCTTTTCGGCGTCCGGACCGACAACGCGGAACTGGACGGGGAAGCCGACCGGCGGACCGAAGTTGAGCCGGTCGATGCGGACACGCGCTTCCGGCACCGCGCCGTCGGCAACAGCCGCCTCGAGCTTCGCCTTCAGGCGCTCGCGGGCTGCAGAATCTTTCGTCATGATCACGGTGAGCGCGAAGCTCGGATTGGGCAGGACCGGATTGAGGGCGAGGAAGAAACGCGGGCTGCCCTGGCCGACATAGGTGGTGTAGTGGGCGACGTCCGCATCATCCTTCAGCAGTTGCTCGGCCTTGCGCGCGGCGGCGGCAGTCGCCTCGATCGAGGTGCCCTCAGGCATGCGAACCTCGATGAACAGCTCCGGACGTGATGAGGTCGGGAAGAACTGCTGCTGCACGAAGCCCATGCCGACGCCGGCGGCGACGAATGAAGCGATCGTCGCGGCGATCACCGTCCAGCGGCGGCGCAACGACCAGGTGACGACGCGGCGCAAGCCACCGTAGAGCCGCGTATTGTAGCTGGCGTCGGCCGCATGGTTTCCATGGGCGCCGTCCGAACGAACGTTCGGCAGCAGCTTCACGCCAAGGTAGGGGGTGAAGACGACGGCCACCAGCCATGAGACGACGAGCGCCAGCCCGACGACCCAGAAGATGTTGCCGGCGTACTCACCGGCCGTCGACTGCGCGAAGCCGACGGGCAGGAATCCGGCTGCGGTGACGAGCGTACCCGTCAGCATCGGAAACGCCGTCGAGTCCCAGGCGAATGCGGCGGCTCTCAGACGATCGAAGCCCTGTTCCATCTTCACCATCATCATCTCGATGGCGATGATTGCGTCGTCGACGAGGAGTCCAAGAGCGATGATCAATGCGCCGAGCGTGATGCGGTCGAGGTTCATGCCGAGCGACTGCATCACCACGAATACTACAGCGAGCACGAGCGGCACCGAGAGCGCGACGACGATCCCCGTCCGCCATCCGAGCGAGAGTAAGCTGACTAGCAGTACGATCGCGAGAGCCTCCGCAAACGAGGTCAGGAACTCGCCGACGGGTGCCGCCACAACGCGCGGCTGATCGGCGATCTGCTCGATCTCGATACCGACGGGGATGGTCTGGCGGATCTCGGCAATGGCTGCGTTAAGGCGCTCGCCGAGCTGGAGGACGTTGACCGCGACTACGACAAGGTGGCTCCGGGATTTGACGCGACGGCGCTGGTTACGAGTGTTACGCCCCGGCTATTGGGCACCAAGGGCTAGAGCTGGAGTATGGCGTGCTTCGTCGAACCGGCTACCTGCACTGACCATCAACGCTGACGCAATTCGCTGGCCGCCAATGCCAGCGACTACCTTGGCAGTTGCATACCTCGGCCATCGGGCGTCGTATCGTTGACCTCGCCCACAGTAGACGCTGGCCAATGCGCCTGGATGATCTCCATCATTCCCTTGCCATGAGGCCCGGCGAAGTCCGTTCCTAGTTCAGTCAGGGCGTTCAGCCAGCTAACTGGCACGGCGCCGGCCTGAATCAAACGTTGAATTGCTGCGTCTTCGGCAAGCTTGCTATTGGTGCTCGACACGTCAACGACAACGAAGACGTTGTAGCCATTGCGCAAGAGGTCGAGCGACGTGTGCAACGTGCAATTGTCGATCGAGATCCCGCCGATAATTACGTTCTGACGCCCTGTAGACTTGAGCCAAGCCGCGAAATCCGGGGTGTAGGACGTCGGCGACGATCGCGGCGCAAACGTCTTGGCGCCGTCACTGACCAGCTTTTTAATCTCGGGTAGAAACGTTCCATAGTAATCATTTTCCTCGCCAACTATGGCCGTAGGCATCTTGAATAACGTGCTGAATTTCGCAAACGCCGCGATGTTATTGCGATACTGCTTCCCTGGGATGGTCGTCATCAAGTTATCGAGGCCGGTGACGTAGTCGACGTACACCAGCGCGGAGTTGGCTGGCGAAAATCCACTGAGTGCCGGGTTTGTACCTGGCGGCCTGCTCACGTTCTGAGCCTTTAGCCCTGCTCCACTGCACAGCGCTATTGCCAGCGCTGCGGTCGCAGCCTGAAGCGCCCGTCTTTCCCGCGTCCCTTTAAAAGAAATCATGACCTGCTCCGATACCGTTGAATTCCTTACCCGCAGAAACGAAAATGGGGCGTGCGGGGAAGTCGCAAAAGTGGGACACTATGGAATCCAACATCCCACTTTTGGAACGTGCCATGGACCCTGGCGATCTTCTGTTGCTCGATGCGATCATCAGAGAGGGTGGCATCACTAGGGCTGCGCGAAAGCTCGGAGAACCCAAAGCAACAATAAGCCGACGACTGCAACGCCTCGAGAAAGACGCAGGCGCGCCGCTGTTCGATCGCACGTCGCGGAGGCTCCGTCCGACCGCTCTCGCGAACGACCTCTCCGGTCCGGCAGAGGCCATCAGGATCGCGATGGCAGGCGCCCGCGCGATAGCCGATGCGACACGCAGCGGAGACAGCGGTAGCCTAAGGATCGCCGCGCCGTTCCTGTTCGGCCGGCTGGTGCTCGCACCACTAGTAGGGCGCTTTCTGGCCGACTACACCAACGTCAGAGTCAGCTTGAAGTTTTCCAACGAGCCAGTTGACCCACTTCGAGATGAATTCGACCTCGCCATCCAGATTTCAGAGCCCACGGCCCCTTATCTGATCCGCACCAAGCTCGCCTCGGCAGACCTGAAGCTGTATGCCGCGCCACAGGTTGCCAAGTTGATCGCGCACGGGAGCGACCTGGAAAAACATCCGACCATCAAAACTTCGAACGACGCGACGGAGGACGTATCCCTTCGCCTTAGCGACGGCCATCGATATTGGGAACAGCGCTTGCGCGTCATATGCACCGTCAACGATCCCGAGGCTGCTTGCTTCGTAGCTTCAGCTGGACATGCAATCGCAGCTCTACCCGAATTCCTCGCTAACGGGTTCGTGGCACGGGGAGAACTGATGCCTGTTTTACCGAGAATTCGCTCGGGCAGCGTCGAGATCTTTGCATCGACACCACAGGGGCGGCTCGGAGTACCGCTCGTGCGCGCGTTCATGATGGCACTCAAGAAGCAGCTTAAGACCATGCGCTTTGCGAAGATCGGGGCGTAGGCTCAGTAATCCGGTAACAGTGCGCGACAGACCAGCCGAAGCCCCCCGCGCACTACTTTATCGAAATCGACGCAGGTGCCATCGCTGACTAACGCAACATGCGTTTAGCATCTAGTAAACGTTCGGTTTCGCTGACATCTCCGAAGCCGGTGAAAGATCGAAGCGCGCATTGGCACGCCATCAGTCAGTCACTGCGAACAGTGCTATCTGCGGGAAGGTGATGAGCATGGCCACGATCATCAACTCGAGGAGCACGAACGGGATGCAGCCATAGAACACGTCCCGAAGTTCAATATTCGGCGCCATGCTCTTGACGACGAAAGCGTTGAGACCAACGGGCGGCGTGATGGCGCCGATTTCGACCATCTTCACGACGAGCAGGCCGAACAACACGCCGTCGAAGCCGACTGACTGCACGATCGGATATACGATCGGCATCATGATCAGGATCATGGACAGGCCGTCCACAAAGCAGCCGAGAACCAGGAAGGGTATAAGGACGAGGACGATCGTGCCGGTCTGAGAAAGATTCAGTCCCGCAACGAGCGTTGCCAAATGTGCTGGAAATCCAGTAGTGGACAGCCCCAGACTGAACAGACCTGCACCGATCACGAGCGCGAAGATCGAGCAGGTTGCCGTACCCGTATCGCGGAGCCCTTCGAGAACGGCCCCCTTTCGGCCTGGACGGCGCAAGACTGCGATCAACGCGAAGAGCGCACCGAGAGCGGCGGCCTCGGTCGCCGTTGCCACGCCGAGATAGATGGTTCCCATCACCGCCGCGAAGAGCAGTGCGAGTTCCCAAGTCCGGCCGAGTGCAGTGAAGCGCTCTCCCAAAGTGGGCTTGGGCTCACTCCTGGGGTTCGGTGCGATCTCGGGCTGCAGCTTGACCCAGATAATGATGCCGATCACGTAGATGATTGCCGTCAGGATGCCGGGCACCAGAGCGGCAACGAACAGCTTCACGAGGGATACGTTCGTCGCGATCGAGTAGACGACCAGAATGCCGCTGGGAGGGATCAATACTCCGAGCGTGCCACCAGCGGCGATACAGCCGGCGGCGAGCTTCCCCGAGTATCCCTTCCTCAGCATCTCGGGCAGCGCGACGCGCGCCATGGTCGAAGCCGTGGCTACGCTTGAGCCGCAGATCGTCGAGAATGCGGCGCAGCCGAAGACCGTCGCAGCGGCCAGACCGCCAGGCACGCGCCCGAGCCATTTCTGTCCAGCGTCAAATGCTTGCCGAGAAAGGCCCGCCGAAAACGCCATCTGCCCCATGAAGAGGAAAAGCGGGAGCACGATGTAGGCGAAGTTCGCAGTCGCGCTGTACGCGAACGTCGAGAGTAGGAATTCCACCGCACGCCACGGACGCGCAGAGACGAGGCCCACCATGCCAGCGGCCGCGAGCGCAAATGCGATGGGTAGACGCGTCAGCAGCAGGACCAACAGAAGACCAATGATGGCCAGTCCAGGCAGAAGATCTAGAAGCATTATTCTACGGCCTTTTCTGCATCGGCCGACGCGATGACGCGGGGCTGGCCTACGAGGAAGCGATAGATGTCGCAGGCGAACTGAACGGCAAGGAGCCACAGACCGACCGCCAGCAGAATGCGTGCCGGCCAGAGGGGGAATGGCACGATGCCGAACCCTGCCTCTCCGCGCTCAAAAGACATCATGGCCTGCTTGCTGCTCGGCCAAGCCAGCAGAATCACGATCGCCAGACACGTGATGTATCCGAGCAATTCGAGAAGCTTTTGCATCCACATAGGAAGATGGCGTGTAACCAACTCGATCGAATAATTCTGGCGCTGCTGCTGGGCGGCGGCGAGCCCAAAGAAGACCAGCACCACCATCAGCAGCTCACTGAACTCCACGCCGCCGTGCAGTGGAGAGTTGAACATGAAGCGGCCGGCAACATCCGCGCAGACGACGATGATGATGAGAAGCGTTGCGAAGCCACTCAGGATGCTCAGTGAGAGCAATCCTCGTTCCACCCGTTCGATAAGCGCGATCATCGGTTAGGTCTACCAACGTGAGGAGGGCGGGGAGCTGATTGAAATGGAGGAGCGCCGATACCGACGCTCCTCCGAGCGGCAGGAGGCGGACTGACGGCCGTCAGCTCTTGCCGCACTTCTGAAGGTAGCGTTCGAAGCCCGGCACGTAGGTCGAGGTCTTCTCGAACTCACGGACATAGCCGACAAACTGATCGAGCATCGCGCGGCCGTCAGCCTTAGTCTCGTTCTTGACGCGTTTGAGCCAGGCATCCTGCAGCGGGGAGACAGCCACCTTGCGGATTTTTTCCAGCTCTTCCGCGCTGGTTACACCGACATTGAGCTTGTCCTTCATACCGCAGAGCTTGTCCACGACGCCGCCAACACTCTCATCGTTGAACTTCAGCGACATTTTGAGAGCCTCAGCCGAAACCTCATCTATGATCCCGCGGTGCCTTTCGCTCAGCTTGTTGTAGCGATCGAGGCTTATGGCCACTACGGCCATGGCATAAATGCCCAGTGCGCCGCCGTCGCTGCCATGCCGACCGACTTCATGTGCGCCGCCAAGGACAGTGGAATCGAACGGTCCCGTCATCGCATCGACGACGCCGCGTTGGAGCCCCTCGAGGCCATCAGGCCAGGTAAGCGCAATGGGCGTGGAGCCAAGGGCCGAGTACGCTTCCGATATGGGCGGCACAGCGCGAATTCTGGCGCCTTTGTAGTCCTCGGCCTTCACGAGCGGCTTCCGCGACCACACCGAGTTTTCTGCCCACGGCCCCGCGTAGAGCACCTTCGCGCCCTTGCTCTCAAATTCCCGCCGGAAGTCGGCGTTCTCTGCGTAGAGCTTGTTCCACGCGAGAGCCACGGCATCGGCCTTCTGCGACGTGAGGGGCAGAAGAACATTCGCAAGCGGATATTCGCGAACATTGTAGCCGGATGGCGCTCCGTTCACGACATCGGCCGCGCCGCTGCGAAGCGCCGGAAAGAGTTCCGCGCCCTTCATAAGTGACTGGTTCCAGAACTTCTCGAACTTGATCTCTCCGCCCGAGCGCTTCTCGATCTCTCCCATGAACCAGAGGTCTGTCTTGCTGGCTGAATAGACATCCGAGAAGTAAGTAGCGTAGACGAACTTCTCAGCCGCCGCGGCGCTAGTTGCGCTCAACGCGATGGCACAGGCAGCTACCATTGCACCTGCAGTCTTGCCGCGTAGTCGTAAATGCATTGTTCCACCTCTTCTTGGCGTTTCCGAAGTTGTGCGGGCAGTTAGTCGACACTTTGCGTGCCTCGGCCCGCCTATTCTTTTTCTAGTGCAGTGATGGTGGCATCGGGGGAGCGCTTAGCGCTCCTCCGATGGACCGGACTGACGGCCGTCAGCTCTTGCCGCACTTCTGAAGGTAGCGTTCGAAACCCGGCACGTAGGTCGAGGTCTTCTCGAACTCACGGACATAGCCCAGGAACTCGTCGAGCATCTTGCGGCCGTCGACCTTGGCCTCGGCACTAGCGCGCTTGATCCACGCGTCCTGAAGGGGAGCGACCGCCCCTTTGCGAACCTTCTCGGCCTCTTCTGCGCTGAAGACGTTGACGGTGATCGCATCCTTCTTCCCACAAAGCTTGTCCACGGCGAGGCCGACGCTTTCATCGTTGAACTTGATCGATATCTTAGGGGCTTCGGCAGCCACCTCATCGATGATCTTGCGATGCTTTTCGCTGAGCCGCTTATATCGATCCATGCTCATGCCGACCGTCGCCATGGCGAAGATGCCCATGCCGCCGGCGTCACTGCCGTATTTGCCGACTTCATGCGCTCCGCCAAGGACGCCGGAGTCGAACGGCGCCGACGACATCGCGTCGACTACGCCGCGCTGAAGACCCTCGAGGCCATCCGGCCAGCTGAGCGCAACAGGCGTTGCGCCAAGGGCGGCATAGGCGTCCGAAACGGCCGGCACGGCGCGGACTTTCAAACCTTTGAAGTCATCCGCCTTGGCAATGGGACGGCGTGCCCACAAGGAGTTTTCGGCCCATGCGCCTGCGTAGAGAATCTTCGCGCCCTTACTCTCGAACTCCTTCCGGAAATCCGCATTCTGTGCGTAGAGCCTGTTCCACGCGAGCGTCACCGCATCCGCCTTCGAGGACGTGAGCGGGAGTACGATGTTGGCGAGAGGATATTCGCGCACATTGTAGGACGAGGGTGCCCCATCCACGATGTCGGCCGCGCCGCTACGAAGGGCAGGAAATAGTTCCGGCGCTTTGACGAGCGACTGGTTCCAGAACTTCTCGAACGTGATCTCGCCGCCTGAACGCTTCTCGACCTCGCTCATGAACCAAAGGTCGGTCTTGCTCGCCGAATAGACATCGGAGAAGTACGTCGCGTAGACGAACTTCTCTTTGGCGAGCACCGGACCAGCACCAACTAACACACTCAACGCAGCAGCTGCTGCTGACATGCAGCCACTCAACTGACGTAGTCTCATCGTGAAGATCTCCTTCAAGGCCGTTCCTCATGTGAGCGGGCGGTTCGGAATCACGCGCTGCGTGATGTCACCCGTCGGTTGTTGATCTTGGCGGTGCAGAGCAATGCACATTGGGGACTCGCGCCCGGCGTGCGGCACCCAGCTGCTTGTCTACTTGAGCGCACTCCTCAGCGCCTTCGTGACATCGAACTGCGCACGCACGGCATCGTCGATCGCAGGTGTCATGCCGAAAAAGCCGTGGATCATGCCTGCGTATTCTTTGCGCTCGACCTTCGTGCCCGAAGCGCGCAGCGCCTCGGCGTAGTCGACGCCCTCGTCGCAAAGAACGTCGCATTGCGCTGCGATGATAAAGGCGGGCGGTAGATTGGCGAGACTTTGCGCTTTGATCGGTGATGCGCGCCAATCGTCGGCATCTTCGGTACTGCGAAGGTAGTGCTGATGGAACCACCTCATGGCGCCGCTCGTCAGGACGCCGTAGCCCTCGCCGAAGCGGTTGTAGCTGTCGGATCCGAGGCTGTAGTCGGTCACGGGGTAGATCAGCACCTGCAGCTTGACGTTAACGTGGCCGGCATCGCGGGCCATGATCGCGATGACCGCTGCCAGATTGCCACCGGCGCTGTCACCGCCAACCGCCAGCCGTGAAGGGTCGATGCCGAGGGAGGCGCCATACTCCCGCACCCAAGCATATGCCGCCCAGGCATCCTCCACGGCGGCAGGAAACTTGTGTTCAGGCGCCAGGCGGTAGTCGACAGCGACGACGACCACGTCGGCGCCACCACAAAGATTGCGGGCGATCACGTCATGCGTGTCGAGATCGCCGAAGACGTGCCCGCCGCCATGAAAATAGATGAACGCCGGGCGCGGCCCCTTGGCGTTAGGCCAGTATATGCGGACGGGCACGTCGCCGCCCGGGCCAGGCACGACACCATTCTCAGCCTTCGCAATCGGGGCCGGTGTACCACCACGCGCGCGCGACATCGCATTGAATGTCGTCCTGGCTTGTGCGGGGGTGAGACTCTCGACTGTCGGCAGGTTCGCTTCAGCCAGCGCGGCGAGAGCGACCTTTATTTGTGGATGTACGGGTGCGCTCAACGTTTCCTCGTCTGCTCTGTCTCTTTTTGTATGCCGTTTTCGACGGCGCCTGCGGCTCTTCGGCAGCAGGATCGAAGTGCTCGACCGAACCATCATCAAGAATGCATCGTGTGACGTACGCGTACAGCATCGGTGGAATGGGGCGATCCAGAACGATAAAGCCCACGCGCAGCATTTGGCTGCGAAGGACGGCTTCGGCCTCGTCCGGATCTCCAGACTGCAGAAGTTCCACGAATGTATCGTAGTCGCGCAAGATGTCGTGAAGCGGGAGATAAGGGCGACCCAGGCGTCGGACGTAGATGTTGATCAGGCCATATAGCGACTGCCACGAGCGGAAGATGAACTCGTTCGATGCCCGATGGAGAACTTCATAGAACTCCCAATGCCCGTCGAAGAACCTCTTCTCGTCATTGCGATCGGCTGCCGCGCGCATCTTTCCCAGCGGCCCCTCTAGCCGCTCAAAAACGGATGCGTCACCTTTGGCCGTAACATAACGCCCCGCCATGCCCCCGAGGACAGCTCGCAGAATGATCATGTCCTGCATTTGCTCAGGCGTTGGATCAACGACGAACGCGCCTCGTCCGGGATGGAATTCGACGAGTCCCTCGGATGCGAGGCTCCTTAGCGCCTCGCGCAGTGGACCGCGACTGATCTGGAACTGATCGGCCAGCGCGGTCTCGACAAGATGCGCGCCAGGCGCCAGCCGGCCAGACCAAATCGCCTCCTGAATAAGGCGCTTCGCCATGACGGCGAGCGTCGGCGAACGAACGATTTCCGGCAGTTCCAGCATCCAATGCTCCCGCGAGCGACCGTGGAGGAATGGCTGCAATGCGCAAAATTGTCAACAGATCACTGGCATCTATAAATTGTTGACAGCCAACAATCTGGGGCTAGTGTGCACCTAATGGCAATAAGAGAGTGCGAGCCCCAAGGCGCTGCACCCCGTGAAGGAGGAATGCATGAAGGGCGTCGTCTTCGCTGGCGATCGGCGCGTTGCGTTTGAAGATTTTGCGGATCCCACCCCCGGACCGGGTGAAGTCGTGCTCGAAATAAAGGCCTCCGGCATGTGCGGGAGCGACTTGAAGTTCTACCGCGCGGCCCCTGGTGAGGCTGCAAAGTTGCTCGGCTTTTCAAGCGCGCGTGCAGTCATTGCTGGCCATGAGCCGTGCGGTGTCGTAGCGGCCGTGGGAAGCGGCGTCAGCGAGCGTGAAGCCCGCGTGGGCCAGCGGATGATGGTGCATCACTATCGCGGCTGCGGCGTCTGCCCGCACTGCTCGACAGGCTGGATGCAGCTCTGCGATGAGGGCGTTGCCGAGGTCTACGGAGCGACCGGTCACGGTGCTCATGCGCCCTATATGAAGGTGCCGGCCCGCACATTGGTGAACCTCCCGGATGAGCTCTCCTTCGAAACTGGCGCCGCAATCTCATGCGGCACGGGAACGGCGTGGGGTGCGCTGAAGCGCCTGGAGCTCACCGGCGACCAGACGATCGCGATCTTCGGCCAAGGACCGGTGGGACTGTCGGCGACGCAGCTCGCGTCGGCCATGGGCGCCCGCGTGATCGCACTCGATATCAGCAACGAGCGACTGGCTCGCGCAAAGGAGTTTGGCGCGGATGTTCTTGTAAATCCGACGGAGACCAACGCGGTCGATGCCATACGCCAAGTGACCCATGGCCTCGGCGCACACGCGACACTCGATTCCTCGTCGTCGTCAGAAGCGCGCCGTCAGGCCGTTCAGAGTGTGCGCACCTGGGGCAAGGCATGTTTTGTCGGCGAGGGCGGGCAGGTTACGCTGGATGTTAGCCCTGACATGCTGCGCCGGCAGGTCACCATCATCGGCTCGTGGACGTTCTCGACAGTGGGCCAGGCCGAGTGCGCGACGTTCATCGCCGATCGCAAGATCAAGATGGACGATCTCTTCACGCACCGCTGGAGGCTCGATCAAGCTGATGAAGCCTACAAATTGTTCGATCGGCAGACCACCGGCAAGGGCGTATTCCTGATGTAGCGCTCCAGCGGGGAAACTCAGGTTACCTGAATTAGATCACGACGCGAAAAGGCAATCACCATGAGCCAAGTAACTCCTGCCCAGGAAGCAATCCAACTCGATGTTGCAGTCGTCGGCGCCGGCCTCGGCGGCCTCTACGCCATCCATCGCATGCGGGGCCTGGGGTTCAAGACACGTGCCTTCGAAGCGGGCAGCGGGGTCGGTGGCACCTGGTTCTGGAACAAGTATCCGGGCGCCCGTTGCGATATCGAGAGCCTCGAGTACTCCTACTCGTTCGACGATGATCTGCAGCAGGAGTGGAGTTGGCCGGAGCGCTACGCGACACAGCCGCAGATTCTGTCGTACATCCAGCATGTCGCCGAGCGCTTCGATTTGATGCGCGACGTGCAGCTCAATACCCGCATCACCGAAGCGACCTTCAACGGCGATCTCAATCGCTGGATACTGAAGGCATCCAACGGCCAGACGATCTCCGCGCGCTTCTGCATCATGGCAACCGGCAATCTTTCGACACCGCGCGTACCGGACTTCAAGGGCATCGATACGTTCGAGGGCAAGTGGTACCATAGCGGCATGTGGCCCGCAGAAGGCGTCGACTTCACCGGCAAGCGTGTCGGTGTAATCGGCACCGGATCCTCGGGGATCCAGATGATCCCGCTGATTGCGCAGCAAGCCAAGCACCTCTACGTCTTCCAGCGCACCGCCAACTACAGCCTGCCCGCGCAGAACGGCCCCATGGATCGTGATCTCGAGAGCGCCTTCAAAGCAAACTATCGCAAAAGCCGCGAGGAAGCGCGCCAGACTGGCTTCGGCGTATCGGGATATCCAGTGCCGACCCAATCCGCACTCACGGTCTCGGACGAGGAGCGTCGCAAGAAGTACGAGATGCTTTGGGAGCGCGGCGGCAGTATCGGCTTCCTCTCCTGCTACACCGACTTTCTTGTGAGCGAGGAGGCGAACGAGACTGCGGCCGAGTTCGTGCGTGAGAAGATCCGCAGCGTGGTGAAAGACCCCAAGGTGGCGGCTCTGCTGACGCCGACGGATCACCCGATCGGCACCAAGCGCCTCTGCCTCGATACCGGCTACTACGAGACCTACAATCGCCCGAATGTTTCGCTGGTCGATGTGCGCTCGGCACCGATCCAAGAGATCACCTCTAAGGGCGTGCGAACGGCTGATCAGGAGTTCGAGCTGGACGCCATTGCTTTCGCGACTGGCTTCGACGCCATGACGGGCGCACTGCGCGAGATCGACATTCGTGGCATCGATGGCACGCGGCTCGCCGACAAGTGGATCGGCGGCCCAATGACCTACCTCGGCCTCATGGTCGCCGGGTTCCCGAACATGTTCATTGTCACCGGCCCTGGTAGTCCAGGCGTCAAAAGCCAAATGATCCACTCGATCGAACAGCACGTCGACTGGGTGTCTGACCTGCTCAAAACAGCGGCGGAGCGACAGGTCCGTCGTATTGAGGCGGACCCGGATGCGGAGACCAATTGGGTCTCACACGTCAACGAGGTTGCCGACGCGACACTCTATCCGAGAGCCAACTCCTGGTACGTCGGCGCAAACATTCCCGGAAAGCCACGCGTGTTCATGCCGTATGTTGCTGGTGTTGGCGTCTATCGCAAGCTCTGCGACGAGATTGCCGAGGACGACTATCGGGGCCTCAAACTTTCATAGTTGCTCGGCAGGAGTGACGCCGGCTTGGGTGCGATCGGCGCTTGTGCCGGATTAGCGTTCTTTCGACATGGAGCGTGCGGCGTTACGTTGATCGAGTTGTGGTCGTGTTCGTGAGCGCGCACGCGTGAAAGCAGTTAGATGGTCAGATCGCAAACGTCGGAATATGCGATGAACATCGACTAAGTCTAAAGCCCACAATTGAAGCCACCGCCCTTTAGGGGCGGCTTCGGAAAAGCAACGCCTTCAATACTTCGAACCATTGCGTCGCGATCCGCTTACGAGTGAGGACCTTCCGAAAGCGATGTCATATCCGGCACCATTGCGCACGCCGTCTGGAGACGTGGGCTCTTGGGGAGTGTCGGATCAATTGGCGCTGGATTTTGACTGCGCCTTCCAACGCAAATACTTCTGGTAGAGCGCGAGCTCGTCGCTCTCGTCCTTTGTCCGCAACAGGTGGCCGTCCTTCCTAAGGAACTTCTTGAAGGCCTCGAATTCCCGCGCTTCCTGAGGCGATACGGGTTTTGGTTTTTTCTTGACCGGCACCGGTGTGATCGGGGATGGCGTTGCGTGCCCAATGGCACCGGTTTGCAGTGTGCTGCGGGCGGCCTGCGAACCAAAGTTCTGCGTGGGGTCAATGCGCTCGGAGGTTCTGCACAACAGGGGCTGCTCGCAGGTGACACAAAGGCCGAGAAAATATGTGCACATGCCGTCTGCGACCGGGGGAGCTTCAGCCGCCTGCGACGGGCTCCAACCCACTAACAAAATCGACAATATAAAGCTTACGCGGCGCATTACACTCGCCCTCTCACAATACATAATAGTCAACTATGACAAATAGCTGTTAAGTCATAGAAGGCCACTCGACAACTCCCGTCTTGGCGGCCAAGCCCTATCAGGCCCCCCGAAGATCGATCGGCGGTTGGCTGTGGCTGATCGGATACGCCCCATCGCAATCCGTCAGCACAAGAAAGCAGACATGCTCGGCGCGCGTATCGCATCGACGTCCTCGGCTTCGGATGATTCAACGCCTTGGTTTTACAATCAGTTGTCGCTGTGTCGATCAGTCGGCAATAGCCAGGTGCAAAGATGAACTGCCAAACAGCGCCGACGCTACTGTTTGATCTGCCGTTCGCGCACTTTCGATGAGCGGGCGTTGTGAAGGGAGCTACGATCGGTCGATGGTGAGCTTGAGGAGGCGCAACCTTGAGCGGACAATGCGTTGGCTCTGGCTGTCGACCATGATGGTGGGCTGAGACCGCTCAAATCTCAAGAGCCGACATTCGGCTTAGATCTCGCCCACCGGACGACCGGCGCGCATCTGACCCGGTGCCTTCGTGATCAAGTTCACGAATTCGGCTTTACCAGCTAGCATTTGCTAGGCAGCATCAGGTGAGGGTTTGTTACTATTTGGACAGGGGAGAGCAGTGTTGTGCCCAAGATGTCAAATTCGCGCCGCAAACGCATCCAAGCTGCACAACGCAAGGCATCAAATGCTTTGCGACGTGCCGCCAAAGAGGAGAAGCGTAAACGCAGGAAACATGCAGCAGCCGGCTAACAATATATAGCTGGCACTAAGCTCCCGCATTCTTTTGCTCTGCTGTGGGGTTGGCTGGCGGCCGATCAAAACGGCTTCTCATCTGCCGCCAGGTGGTATTTATTTTGTGCGTGGCGCATTGTTGTCGACGACCTGCTGATAGGCGACGAGGTCTAAGAATGCCTCGGCCTCAATCACGACACCGTTGGCCATCCGGAAGATCCATACGAATTGGTTCGCATATGGCGCACCCGACGTCGTAGTGGCCGACCCGTCAAAGCGGACGATCACTGTGTCGCCGACTGCCCAGATGTGATGAACCTTCGGAGCAATCGGGCCTTCCAGGCGGCTGACGAGAGGGACCGAAGCTCGCTCGACAAAATCCTTGAGCCCGAAATAGGTGCCTGCTACCGGGCCGGAGCCGTGGATGGTCCATCTCACTTCGGAAGCCAGAAGCTCGGCAAAGATGTTGCTGCCTCCCTTGATCCAGTTGTCGAAGGCTCGCCGGACTATCGATTCGTTCTGCGTCGTCACCTCCACACACTGTGCCTGTGCCTGTGCCTGTGCCGTAGCCGCCAGTAGGATCATGGCGACCAGCAAAGAGCTGGCGGATTTGGTCATGCGCCGTGTAACGCGGTAAGATGTCATCTCTCGGTTCCTTCCTCGTGGGTTTGCAAGGGGAGTTGATTGGGCGTTCTTTGTGCGACATCAGTGGGACGAAGCTGTCGGGCGGATCGTGATCTCGGTGGTATTCACGTCCTGTGGCGCTTCGATTGCGTTCCAAATCGCTTTGGCGATTTCAGCGGGATGAAGCGCGATAGCGCGATACCTCTTCATCATGGTAATCGTTTCATCGTGGGTAATGGTCGAAGCCAACTCGCTTTCGACAACGCCGGGATTGACGCACGTAACGCGGATGTTCGAGCTTTCCTGCCGTAATCCCTCGCTGATGAAGCGCACCGCCGCTTTGTGCGCAGTAAACCGCGGCCGTGGGGACGACGCCGAGTGCACCGATTGATGAAATGTTGACTACGTGACCGTTGCCTTGAGCCCTGAATATGGGGAGAGCAGCGGCGATGCCATAAAGGACACCCTTCACATTGGTGTCGATCATTCGATCCCACTCATCGACCTTTAATTCGGCGAGCGGAGATAGCGGCATCACACCTGCATTGTTCACGATCACATCCAGTCGCCCAAATCGATCGACGGCTGCGCGCACGAAGTCGGTAACGCTCTGCCGCCTTGTCACATCGAGTTCGCGATAATCGGCCTGGCCGCCGGCGGCCGTAAGTTTGTCGGAAAGGGCTTCGAGGCGATCAGTGCGCCGTGCGCCAATCAGCACTCGAGCACCGCGCGTCGCAACTAGCTCGGCAATCGCCTCGCCGATCCCGCTCGAGGCACCCGTGATTGCGATGACCTTACCCACGCTCATTCTCACCTCCATTGCCGGATGGACGTCGGACATCCTCGGCTTTTCGCCAGTGCCAGTGAGATAAGGAGATATGAGTGTCCAGAGAACTAGCCTTCAGCTCGACACGGTGGTAAGCCCAACTAATCAATGAGCGCTGATCTTGCTGCCCTGGCTGTGTTTCGTGCTGTCGCGGAAACGCGCGGTTTTCGCGCCGCTGCCGATCGACTTGGAGTCACGCGCTCGGCCGTCAGTCAGACAATCCGCAAGCTCGAAGCGCGGATGGGTGTTGCCCTCATCCGTCGCACGACCAGGAGTGTGAGCCTGACCGAAGCGGGTGAAGGGCTATATCAAAGCATCTCGCCAGCGCTCATGGAAATTGAGGCAGCGGTCGCTGCCACCACCGATTTGCATGATCGCCCTCGCGGTCATCTGCGTCTCGCGGTCTCGTCGATCGCCGAGAGATTTATCTCGGGTCCGCTGCTTGCCAGCTTTGCTGCCGCTCATCCCGATGTAACGCTCGATCTCGTCATCACCGACGAGGAGTTTGATATCGTAGCCGCTGGCTTCGATGCCGGTGTTCGCCTGGGCGACGTCATCGAGCAGGACATGATCGCGGTCCCGGTGAGCGGACAACAGATCGAGCGCGCCGCGTGCGCGCCTACCTACGTCGAGACGTTCGGCACCCCGCGACATCCGCGCGACCTCATCAATCATCGATGTGTGGGCTGGCGTCGTGCACCTGAGGTCTCGGCCCATCGATGGGAGTTCATCGAGAACGGGCGTGAGTTCAATGTCGCCGTCGACCCAGAGATCACGACCAACGACCTACGCCTGATGATCAGGCTCACTTTGGCCGGCGCCGGTATCACGATCGCGCCCGAGGACTGTCTGCGACCCTGGCTCGACACGGGTGAGCTCGTCGGGGTGCTCACCGACTTTGCCCCCACGTATCCCGGCTTTTTCATTTACTATCCGAGCCGGCGGCACGTGGCGCCAAAGCTTCGTGCGTTGATTGATCACGTACGCTTGCAGCACGGGTGGGAGCGCGATGCCGGCTGACGAGAGATCTCCGGTCCACGCGGATGACCCATTTCTGACGAAGTGCCTGGGCTCAACAGCCGTGTTACGAGAGCGCCAAATACGCCGCGCAAGCTGCTGATCAGCTCGGACTTTGTCGTCGAGGAGGACCGAGCACATCGCGAACCTTTTGCACCAAGCCCTCGGCGGTGAACGGCTTGGAGAGGAATTGACGCCGGGGGCGAGCACGCCACCATGGACGATGGCGTTGCGCGTGAACAGGCAGCGGACTTCCGGATGTCGGTCCAATAGGCCCAGCGCTTCCGGCCCGCTTGCCACACGTCCAGGAGGCACCCTCTTCGCGGCCGTGTGAGTGCGCCAGCCATTAGAGAGCAGCGCAAGCTTCACCCTTGGACCTGCAGAGTACGTCCAAACACATAAGAAATTGCCAGGGCATTCCAATGGCGGAAGGTTGAAAGCTCAAGGATGCGCCAAGGATTCGCACGTACAGGGAATGCTGATCACCGAATATCTGCCGTCCACTTTCATCGGATAGGCCCTAGGAGTTTGGCCCCAGCTATCGCTTGATTTCCGATTGCGTCTCAGATCGAGAGCGCCCTCACGAAATACGTCCTGGCAGTTTCGCCGACAGGGGGCAGAACAATGACAATTGAGTAAGTATCCGGAATTGGGTGCAACGCCTGCTGTCACGCCGCGTTTGACGATAAGCAGGAACACAGTCCGTCATTGCTTGGCTCCCGACCCGCGTACCTAGTCGCCGACAAAAGACGCCACTGCGATCCTCGTCGAACCATAAATGCAACGAACCCAGGCCCATCTACGAGGACATCCAATGACGACGCGCCAGTCGAAGAGCAACGGCAAAAGGCCTGCAAAAGTTAGCAAGGTACGTTTCGGGCAAGGTGGCGAACTGCACCAGACCTCGTCTGTTTCCGATGAACGCCTGACTACAAACCACGGCGTTCCGCTCAGTGACAACCAGAACTCACTTCGGGGTGGTCGGCGCGGCCCCACGCTGCTCGAAGACATGATCTTAAGGGAGAAGATTCAGCATTTCGATCACGAGCGCATACCAGAGCGCATTGTCCACGCCCGAGGCTCCGGCGCCCACGGCTTTTTCGAGCTGACGAAATCCTTGGCCAAGTTCACCCGCGCCAGGGTGCTAACGGAAGTTGGAGAGAAGACCGAAGTCTTTGTGCGGTTCTCAACCGTGGCTGGCGGCGCGGGTTCGGTGGACACACCTCGCGACGTGCGTGGCTTCGCGGTCAAGTTCTATACGAAGGAGGGGAACTGGGACCTAGTCGGAAACAATATACCGGTCTTCTTCATCCAAGATGCCATCAAGTTCCCGGACCTCATACATTCAGTGAAGATGGAAGCGGATCGCGGCTATCCGCAGTCGGCAAGTGCTCATGACACCTTCTGGGATTTTGTCGGGCTGATGCCCGAGTCGACGCACATGGTCACCTGGGCAATGTCTGATCGCACTATCCCGCGATCATTTCGCATGATGGAAGGCTTCGGCGTGAATACCTTCCGCCTGGTCAACAGCAAAGGCGAAGGGACGTTCGTAAAGTTTCACTGGAAGCCCCGGCTCGGCCTACAATCGACGTGCTGGGATGAAGCGGTCAAAATCGCCGGCGCCGATCCTGACTATCACCGTCGCGATCTGTTCGATGCTATCGCGAGTGGAAGTTTTCCTGAGTGGGAATTCGGCGTGCAGCTTTTCAGTCAACAAGAGGCGGACGCGTTGCCGTTCGATATTCTCGACGCCACCAAAGTTGTGCCCGAGGAACTGGTCCCAATCCGCATAGTTGGCCGGCTTGTTCTCGATCGCAACCCCGACAATTTCTTTGCCGAGACGGAGCAGGCTGCTTTTCTCCCGACGAATGTGCCGCCGGGCATCGATTTTTCGGAGGATCCGCTACTTCAAGGTCGGTTGTTCTCGTACCAGGACACCCAGCTCTCACGGCTTGGCACTGTCAATTTTCATCAGATTCCGATCAACCGTGCGAAAGGCTGCCCGTTTCAGAATCTCCAACGCGATGGCCATATGCAGATGCAGGTGTTCAAGGGGCGCGCCAACTATGAGCCAAACAGCCTTGCCGAGGCAGGCGAGATTGGTGGGCCGCGTGCCGATCCGGAAGGCGGCTTCCGATCGTTCCAGCTACCGATCGAAGATAGGAAGGTTCGGCTGCGTTCGGAGAGTTTCGGCGACCACTATAGCCATGCGCGCCTCTTTTATCGGTCGCAGAGTGAAATCGAGCAGGCACATATCGCGAGCGCCTTCGTGTTCGAGTTATCTAAGGTCAGTCTCGACCATGTGCGGACACGAGTGCTCAGCAACTGGCGCAATGTGGACGAGGATCTGGCTCAACGCATCGCGAACGGCCTTGGTATCGAGCTGCCGGCAAAATCGAAGGCCTTCGTGGAGCCCAAGGATATGGAGCCATCGGCGGGCCTGCGCATCGTTGGCAAATACCCGCTGACGTTGATGGGCCGCTCGATTGCGATCCTCGTCACTGATGGCGCAGATGGAAGGATCTTTAAGGCGCTCGTCAAACAAGCTGAGGCCGAAGGTGCCACCGTCAAAATCGTGGCGCCCAAGGTTGGCGGCGTGATGCTAAAAGGGGGGACGAAGCTTCCTGCCGATGGGCAGCTCGCCGGGATGCCATCAGTGCTATTTGATGCCGTGGCGCTGGTCGTGTCGGAAGAAGGTTGCACTGAGCTCTTGAGAGAAGGCGCCGCCACGGATTTCGTCGCTCACGCCTTCGGCCATTTGAAAGCAATCGGATTTACTCGAGAATGCCAGCCGCTCCTCGATAAGGCCAACGTCCAGCCGGACGAGGGAGTCGTCAACCTCACTGACAACATGGATCTATTCTTTACGCACGCACGCACGCGCCTCTGGGAGCGAGAGCCGGTTGTGCGCTTGCTCAGTTGATGACGCGCGTATAGCGCGCCTCTGCTTAACTGCCTGTTGCTTGTCCGCGGCGAGCTCCATTCTGCGTTAGTATTGTGGTCCCAAGAGCTTACGGCGGGCATTGCCGATTGAGGGTGCGGCCAGTACGAAGTGCGCCCGCTACTCGTTCAGGCCCTTGCCCGGGTAGGGATGCACCGCCGTCCAGTGACGGGCGATGTCGACGCGGCGCGTGATCCACACGTCCTTGTGGCGGCTGATGTGGTCGAGCAGGCGTTCGAGGCCGACGGCGCGAGCGGGATGTCCGATCAGGCGCATGTGCAGGCCGACCGACATCATCTTCGGCTGCTTCGCGCCTTCCCTGTAGAGCATGTCGAAGGCATCGCGGATAAAGGAGAACCAGTCGTCCGACGTACCGGTCCAGCCGGCGTACTTGCCGTCATTGTTGGTCAGCGAATAGGGAATAATCAGGTGCGGTTTGCCGCTCACTGTTTTCCAGAAGGGCAGCTCGTCGCCGTAGTAGTCGCTGTCGTAGAGGAAGCCCCCGTGCTCGACGACAAGGCGGCGTGTATTGACGCCCGGTCCGTATCGACAGTACCAGCCCGCCGGCGCTTCGCCGACCGTCTGCTTGAACGAGGCGACCGCCTTGCGGATGTGTTCGCGCTCCTCTTCCTCGCTCAGATCAAAATGCTTGATCCAACGCCATCCGTGCGAGCATACGTCGTGGCCCGCCGCCTTGATCGCCGCACACGCGGGCGGATGGCGCTCCATGGCAAGCGCACAGCCGAACACCGTCATCGGCAGGCTGCGCTCCTCGAATAATCGCATAAGCCGCCAGAAGCCGACGCGGCTGCCGTACTCGAACATGCTCTCCCCGGCAAGGTCGCGGCCCTTCACACCCTGGTTCAGTCCGTGTGCCTCGGTGAGACCCGTCTCGGTGAAACCCTCGCCGTCCTGCACGGAAGGCTCCGAGCCCTCTTCGTAGTTCATGACAAAATTGACCGCGAGGCGCGCGCCGCCCGGCCAGTGTGGATCCGGCGGATTGCCTCCGTAGCCGATCAGGTCGCGATCGTAGGCGCTGGACATGATGGGTGCCTCAAGTGCTGGGGGGCGGGAAATCTATGGCGATCGGCGTGGGCAGGTCGACGAACTCCTCGTCGCCCTTGCCACCGTCGAGCCACATGAAGACGGCGAACTTTCCCGGACGATCGAGAACCGTCATCGGGTGGTGCCAGACGTTCATGCCGTAGGTGACGCCCTGGTCGCCGCGCGCGATAAAGGCCTGCATATGAGCGCTATCTGGTCGGCCATCCTCACCGTGCGGAGCGACGATAACGATATAGCGTGCGACATCGATGGGCACGAAGCTCTGTGAGGAGAACTCGTGGCGCTCCATCTTCGTCGCCTCGAGCACGGCCGCCTCGAGTGGACGCGATTGTGTCATGGACAGGCTCGGCATCGCACCGTTCCGGCCGTTAGCCAGCGCGCCGCTGAAATAGATACGGCCGAAATCCGTCGGCCGCTCGATCACCTCACCGAACGCTGCGAATGCCGCTGCGGTTAACGGCACACAGGCGATCCTACGCATCTCTTCCTCATCCACTCATGCGGCGGGTCAGCCCGACCAGACGCTCCATGACAAGAATCAGCACCGTTACACTTGCGATCAGTACGCCCGAGATGGCGGCGACCCTGACGTCGAGCGTGCTCTCGATCATGCCCCACATCCGGATGGGAAGCATATCGGTCCGTGCGTTGGACAGGAACAGGGAGACGGGGACATTGTCGAGCGAGGCGATGAAGGCGAGGAATGCGCCGGCGGCAATGCCTGGGGTGATCAGCGGTAGAGTGATGCGGCGGAAGGTGTACAGCCGGCCGGCGCCGAGGGCCGCCGAGCTCTCAAGCAGGACCGGATCGAGTTGGGTCAGGCTCGCAACCGTGGTCCGAAACACGAACGGCGCGATAACGATGAAATGGCCTATGGTCAGCAGCCAAAGCGAGGGTCGATAGCCGAGCAGTGTGAAAAACATCAAGGTGGCCAGCCCGTACGCGAGCGTTGGTAGAATGAGGGGCGCGAGGAAGGCGGCTTCGAGTGCCCGTGCGCCCGCCGTCCGAAGGCGCGCAATTGCCAGTGCCGCCGGCACCGCCAGCAGCGTTGCCAGCGACGTCGCGAGCGTCGCTACCCAGAGGCTGTTGTAAGCGGCGTTGTGGATATGGCTCGAGCGCGCGGGATCGAACAGGGCGACATACCATTGCGTCGAGAGCTGTGGCGGCGGGAACTTGAGCGCTGCCGACGTCGTGAACGACGTCATCAGCACCACGATCACCGGCCCGACCAGGACCGCGATGCCGAGGCATGCGAGGAGCCCGATCACCACGACGTAGCTGCGGTCGGTCCACGTGTTGAGGTGTCCGGTCATGCCTAGTGTCCAGATTCCGAAGTTCGCCAGGCTTCGATGCTCATGTCCCGAGCGAACTTCGGATTCAAAAGGGACACTAGGATAATAATCCTGCTAGTGTGATTCAGATCGAGAAATTCGCTCGATACCGTGCCGCGAGCTCTGGCGAATTTCTCGATCATCACACTACCGCCGTCCTATTTGCTGCGCGGATCGATCAGCCGGCCAATCGCACCGAGTGCCAGGATGCCGGTGAGGACCGAGATCAGCAGCATCACCGAGGCCACTGCCGCGAACGGCCAGTCGGAGATCACCATCGCCTGCTGCCAGATGACGGAAGGAAGGTAGACCAGCCTGCCACCGCCGATCACCGACTGGGAGATGAAAGCCGTGGTCGAGCTTGCGAAGACGAGTGTGGCGCCGGCGATCCATCCCGGCACGCTCAGCGGCAGCAGCACCCTGAAGAAGGTGCGCCAGTGCGACGCGCCGAGCGAGCGCGAGGCCTCGACGAGGCTGCGGTCGATGCCCTGCACCACCGCAAGCAGCGGAAGCAGCATGAGCGGCATCTCGATCTGCATCAGCGCAATGATCAGGCCGTATTGGGTTTGCAGCAGCGGCACTGGCGCCGTGGTGATGCCGAGGGCAATCAGCGTGTTGTTGATGACCCCTTCGCGCGAGAGTATGGCGATCCAGGCGAACGTGCGCACGACGACCGAGGTCAGAAGTGGCAGCACGATAATGAACAGCAGCAGCTTCCGTGCGAGCGGCGATGCAGCATAGAAGACGAGTGCTAGCGGGTAGGAGAGCAGCGTCGCCGCCAATACCGTCGCGATGCCGAGCAGGATCGTCTGCCAGACGACACCGACATAGAAGGGGTCGGACAGGAACCTGATCCACTGACCAGGCCCCATCCGGGTCAGCTCGTTGTCCTCGTGGAAGCTGACCCAGAACAGCAGCAGCAGCGGCGCCGCGAAGAACGCCATGTAGGCGAACGCGAGCGGCGTCGCGAGACGCCACTCGATCCGCTCCTTTGCCTCGGCCGGCGCGCCTACGGGTGGCACTACCGCATCCGCTGTGGTCGCCGCCATCGGTCTACTTCGTGACTTCCTTGTTGAAGCGCTCGATCCACTTCGCACGCAGCGGATTGATCTTGGTCCAATCGTGCGTCACAAACTTCGACAGCTCATCGAGGCTCTTGATCGGTAGATCGCCGCTGAGTGCCACATCCTTGTTGACCGGGAGCATTTGCGCCGACGACTTGAGCAGTGCGTCCTGCACCGGCGCCGAGATGGCCGTGTCGATGTACTTGTAGGCGTTCTCCTTGTTGTCGGCGCCCTTGGTGATGTGGAGCGTCGTACCGAACGTGATGGTGCCGGACTCGGGCGCCGCAAACTCGATGTCGACGCCGCGCGCCTTCAGCGAGGCAACGTTGTTGGTGTTCGTGTAGGTGATGTCGATCTGGCCCTGCTGGAAGAGGCCCGGCACGGCAGCGGGCGCCATGATGGCGGCGACCTTCGGGAGCGCCTTCTTGATCGTCTCGAAGATCGGCTCGACGTCGGTCTCAGATCCGCCGAACGCCTTCGCCATCTCGATCAGTGACACGGTACCGAACGTCGTCTGGAAGCCGGTGAGGCCCAGGCGCGACACGTAGGGCTCTTCGAACAGGTCCTTCCAGCTCTTCGGCTTCGGCAGCTTCTTCGGATTGTAGACGATGCCGACGAGCTGCGTGTTCACGGCCACCCCCCACTGGTCGATGCTGCCCGCCGGCAGCTTGCCGGCGTTGGTCAGCTTCGACCCGTCGAAGGGCTCGAACAACCCGCGCTCCATGGCCGTTACGCGCGGACCAGGATCGAGCACGAAGCAATCGAATGGCGGAAGCCCGCGGGCCGCTTGGACCTTCGCCACCTGATCGACAGCGAACAACGGCTCCAGCGCGAGATCGACATCGTAAGCCTTCTTCAGAGCCGGGGCGACGACAGTGCGATACTGCTCGTCCCAATTGCCCGGGTAGATGGCGGCGGTGACACCGCCCTTGGCGTGAGCAGGCGTGCCGAACAGCGAGGCGCCGCCGAGCGCGGCCGCGCCCGCCATGAGTTGACGCCGGTCGAAGCGGTACGAGGTCATGAAATGCTCCCTTGGCTTGAACTGGTCGAGGATGGTGTTGCGAAAACGGAAGGGACCGCGTCGGGGCGCACGCCGAGCCAGACGGCGTTGCCGGCCTGGCGGGGGGCACCAACACGCTGTTCGACGACCTTGATGGTGTTGCCGCGACCGTGCTCGAGCTCGTGAATGGTTTGAGACCCCATCGGCATTGCGAGACGGTGGCGTGCCGCGATCAATCCGTCGGCCGGCTCGGAATGGAGAACGAGCTGCTCGGGGCGGACGCTCACGATGACGCGCGCGCCGACGGCGACCGGATCCTGCCCTCGCCCGATAACTACTCCACCGTGGTCCAGCTCGACCTTGACGCCGTCGGGCCCCGCCGAGACGACGCGTCCTTCCAGCCGATTGGTCGTGCCGATAAAGCCGCTGACGAACAGGCTCGCCGGCCGGTCATAGACCTCGACCGGCGTGTCGCACTGCTCGATCTTTCCCTTGTTCATGACGGCGACGCGATCGGCGACGCCCATCGCCTCGTCCTGGTCGTGCGTCACGAGGATCGCCGTGAGGCCAAACTCGCGCTGCAGACGTTTGATCTCGATCTGCATGTCGAGGCGCAGGTTTTTGTCGAGCGCGCTGAACGGCTCGTCCAGAAGCACGACGGAGGGATCGACAGCCAGCACGCGCGCGAGTGCCACGCGCTGCTGCTGGCCGCCGGAGAGCTGCCGCGGCAGCCGCTCCTCCATGCCGGTCAGGTGGACGGCCTCGATCAGCCGGTCGACCCGCCCGCCGATCTCGCTCCGCGGGGTTCCGCGCGCTTTGAGGCCGTAGGCGACGTTCTCCCGCACCGACATATGGGGAAACAGCGCGTAGTTCTGGAACACGATGCCGATGTTGCGCAGATTGGGAGGCCTGTCGTCGATGCTCCGGCCATTGATCAGGATGCTTCCCGATGTCTGGCGCACGAAGCCGGCTATGATGCGCAGTAGAGTCGTCTTGCCACAGCCCGAGGGACCGAGCAGCGCCATGATCTCGCCGGCGCGCACCATCAGCGAGACGTTGTCGACAGCCACCATCGTGGCGTAGCGATGGGTTACGGCATCGATATCGACTGTGCTGCCGACAGCGTGTGCGGGCGCACCTGCGATCCCACCCTCCAGCCTTTGCCCATCTGCCATTCGATTCCCATCCGCCAACACCCGCGTTATCCGCGCTGCAGGCGTCTGATCATCAGGTTAGCAACGGCCGTGCCATCCTGAACAATGCCGTGAGGAGCCGTTCGACAGAGCGTCTGATCGCACGCAAACACTTGTGCGGAATGAGTTTACCGCCGCGTCGAAGAGCTTGTCGAAATCGCTATTGAGCTGAGCGGCCGGATGTGGGCAATGGGTAGCGCCCACCTTCGATGCATCGTGCGCAGAAAGTGGGCAGATCCGCGCGAGCGTTGCGCGGAGAGCCCTCCTCGCACATGCTCCAGTCATGCGCACTGTCCATCTCATCAATCCCAATACCTCCACCGCGACCACGGCCATGATGCTGGCGCGCGCGCGGGAGGTCGCGCCGGCGAGCCTTTCAATCGAGGGGCTGACCGCCGAGTTCGGCCCGATGATGATCACTGAGCCGGAGGCGCTTGCAGCGGCGGCCGATGCGGTTGTGCAACTGATGCCCCGTCTCACCGGCGACGGCGTCATCGTCGCGGCCTTTGGGGATCCCGGCGCCGATCGGCTCGCATCACGCCTGTCGGTGCCGGTCGTCGGGATCGGCGAGGCAGCCATCCGGACCGCTGGCCGCGGGGGTCGGCGCTTCGCCATTGTCACCACGACACCGAGGCTCGCCTCCAGCATTCGCGCCCACGCTGGAAAGCTCGGCTTTGCGGACGGGCTCGCAAGCCTCCGCATCACGACGGAAAATCCCGCCGCGCTCGTCACTGACCCGCTACGGCTCGAAGCGGCGCTGCGGGTTCTCGTCCGGCAGTGCGCCGAGCAGGATGGCGCCGAGGCGATCATCATCGGAGGTGGCCCTCTCGCCGACGCCGCCCGAGCCCTCGCGGCTGGCTCTGCAGTCGAGATCATCGAGCCGGTTGCTGCGGCCGTCGCGGCGATGGCACACGCGCTCAACGCCTCGCCCTGACTCTGGCGGGCCTGAAAACCGAGTAGAGGTCTCCCATGCCGATTGCCTTGCCGCCAACCGATCGAGATTTCCGGGGCTATGCCGGCAACCCACCGCCAGTGCGCTGGCCGCACGGGGCGCGGCTCGCCGTGTCGGTCGTCGTCAATGTCGAGGAGGGTGCCGAGCTGAACCTCGCCATGGGAGACGAGCGAAATGAAGCGATCTATGAGGTGACGGATCTCGTCGAGGGTGCGCCGAACCTCTGCATGGAGAGCCACTTCACCTATGGCACGCGCGCCGGTTGGCCTCGCGTTCGCGCCGCCTTGAAGCGACATGGCGTGGCGGCCACGATGAACTGCTGCGCGCGCGCAGCAGCACTTTCACCCTGGCTCATTCGCGAGGCCGTTGCAGATGGGCACGAGATCTCGGCGCATGGCTGGCGATGGGAGCGTCAGGCGAACATGGGTGAGGAGGAGGAGCGCGAGATCATCGCGAGATCGACAGGCGTGCTTGCCGAGATCGCGGGAACACCGCCCGTCGGCTGGCACTCGCGCTCGTCGGCCTCAATGAACACGCGCCGCCTGCTCGTCGAGCACGGCGGCTTCCTCTACGACTCGAACGCCTACGACGATGACATGCCTTACGTGCTCGATGTCTGCGGCCGGCCGCACGTCGTGCTGCCCTATGCTTTCGACACCAACGACATGCGCTTCTTCAACAGCCATGCGTTCGTGCAGGGCGAAGACTTCGCGCGCTACTGCATTGCCGCCTTCGACCGGCTCTACGAGGAGGGCAAGGATGCGCCGCGCATGATGTCCGTGGGTCTGCACTTGCGCATCATGGGCCGACCGGCCCGCATCGGTGGCCTGGAAGCTTTTTTGGCGCACGCTGCATCAATGCCAGGCGTGTGGTTTGCCCGTCGCGACGAAATTGCCCATTCTTGGCGCGCCGGTCTCGGCCTGCCCGGCTGGTCCCTCTCGTAGTCGGCAGTTTCGTTCGGAGAGCAGTGCAGCTCCTTCTCGGCCTCCAATTGCGGACACCTGTTGGCCCGCACGTTGGACCAACCACGCCGAACTCTGAGCGATGGTCTGTCTTGGGTGCCTCGACGCAACAAGACCAAACGCACAAACCGACCACTTCGCACTGCAAGTGCTTTGGGCCGCTGTGAATATCGTTTGCGTGCGGGCCGCAGAAGTGGACGATTTCAGACCCAGGCTCGTAGTCGGTATGAGGCGCCGTACTTGCAGTAATCGATTGCGGCACTCCACGGTGCAGCAAGCAGTCCATCGGCGGCCAAGCTGGCACGCATTCTAACGACCGCCGCAAGGCGAAGCGCAGCATCAGCGATGATTGTGAAGCTCAATAGCTGTGGCGGCTCCGGCCACCGGCGCAGGTGCTTGCGCATTCCATGGCGCGCGCAGTCAATAAAACCTCATCCGGGCATTCGAGCACGAATAGAACAACCACATAGGCTATCTGCATCATTGTCGTCTCTTGAATGGCGGGAGCCGACATGTCATCGGCTCCCACCCGTTCGTGCTTAGAAATCCATGCCTGCACCCGGCATGGGCGCTGGAGCAGACTTCTTCGGCTTCTCGGCGATCATCGCTTCCGTGGTGATCAGCAGGCTCGCAACGGATGCCGCATCCTGCAATGCAGTTCGGACCACCTTGGTTGGGTCGATGATGCCTTTTCCGACGAGGTCGACGTACGTTCCGGTCTGTGCGTCATAGCCCCAATTGTAGGAGCCGTTCTCGAGGATCTTGCCTACGATGACCGATCCGTCCTCGCCTGCGTTCTGCGCGATCTGCCGCGCAGGCGCCTGCGCGGCACGACGAATAATGTTGATGCCGATCTTCTGATCCTCGTTGTCTACCTTCAGGGCATCGAGGGACTTCAACGCGCGCAGCAATGCGACGCCACCACCGGGCACGATGCCTTCCTCGACGGCTGCGCGTGTCGCATGTAGTGCGTCATCGACACGGTCCTTGCGCTCCTTGACCTCGACCTCGGTCGCACCGCCGACCTTGATGACAGCGACGCCGCCGGAGAGCTTGGCCAGACGCTCCTGAAGCTTCTCGCGATCGTAGTCGGACGTTGTCTCCTCGATCTGCGTCTTGATCTGCTTCACGCGGGCTTCGATATCGGTCTTCTTGCCGGCGCCATTGACGATGGTGGTGTTCTCCTTGTCGATGGTCACCTTTTTTGCCCGGCCGAGCATATCGAGAGTGACGTTCTCGAGCTTGATGCCGAGATCCTCGCTGATGACGTTACCGCCAGTCAGCGTGGCTATGTCCTCCAGCATGGCCTTGCGGCGATCGCCGAAGCCCGGCGCCTTGACGGCCGCGACTTTGAGGCCGCCACGCAGCTTGTTGACGACGAGCGTCGCCAGCGCCTCGTTCTCCACCTCCTCCGCCACGATGAGCAGCGGTTTACCGGTCTGCACGACGGCCTCGAGCAACGGCAGCATCGGCTGCAAACCGGAGAGCTTCTTTTCGTGGATCAGGAGGTAGGGATCTTCCAGTTCGACCGTCATCTTGTCGGCATTGGTGACGAAGTACGGCGAGACGTAGCCCCGGTCGAACTGCATACCCTCGACGACATCGAGCTCGGTCTCGAGGCTCTTGGCTTCCTCGACGGTGATCACGCCGTCATTGCCGACCTTCTGCATGGCCTCCGCGATCATGCGGCCGATCTCGGCATCACCATTGGCAGAGATGGTACCGACCTGCGCGATCTCATCGTTGGAGGTGACCTTCTTTGAGCGCTCCTTCAGACTCGTGACCACCGCATTCACCGCGAGATCGATGCCGCGCTTGAGATCCATTGGATTCGAGCCAGCGGCAACCGAGCGCGCGCCTTCGCGTACGATCGCTTGCGCAAGGACGGTGGCGGTAGTGGTGCCATCGCCGGCGAGATCGTTGGTCTTACTTGCCACCTCGCGCAACATCTGCGCGCCCATGTTCTCGAACTTGTCCTCAAGCTCGATCTCTTTGGCGACCGAGACGCCATCCTTCGTGGTGCGAGGCGCACCGAAGGATTTCTCGATGACGACGTTGCGTCCCTTGGGACCGAGCGTCACTTTCACCGCGTCGGCGAGAATATCGACGCCTTTGAGCATCTTCTCGCGAGCGTCATGAGCGAATTTCACTTCCTTGGCTGACATAGTTGTGTCTCCGGATGAGGGTCGGCACCTCGGTCGGGGCCGGCGGTACCCAATACGCGCCCGCACGCAGCCCACATTTCACGCGGCCGATCGTTGAAAACCAGTACGGATGAAGCGGATGAGGTTCGTGCGCGTCAGGCGGCGGCCTTGAGCTTCCCCCGATTTTCGAGAATGCCGAGGATGTCGCTCTCTTTCATAATCAAGAGCTCCTCGCCGTCGATCTTCACCTCAGTCCCCGACCATTTGCCAGCACAAAATCGCCGGCCTTCACGTCGAGCGGCGTCAGCTTGCCGTGCTCGTCGCGCGCTCCGGGACCGACGGCGATCACTTCGCCTTGCTGAGGTTTTTCCTTGGCCGTGTCGGGAATGATGATGCCGCCGGCCGTCTTTTGTTCGGCATCGATGCGGCGAACCACAACACGGTCATGCAGGGGGCGAAACTTCATGTCTGACCTCCAATAGAGTGCCCTAACCATGTGTCAATCATGAGAGCGGGCCTCTGGAGCTCCCGCTCTCGGCTCGCCATCTAGGTGGCGAATCTGGCACTCGCAAGAGGGGATTGCCAAAAATTTTGAGGCTCCCCCTTGAACAGGCAAGAGCCATTTCCTAGCTCGGGATCGGGCGGTCCTTTGGGTCGCCTATGAAGATGAAAAGACGGAACTATCCGTGGTTGTCGCTTCGTAAAGGAGGATAGCTATGGCGACACTTGATTTCACTCCCCTCTACCGGTCGAGCATCGGCTTTGACCAGCTGCCAACCCTCCTCGCACATGCGCTGCAGCGCGACGAGACAGGCTTTCCCCCCTACAACATCGAGAAGGTGGCCGAGGACCACTACCGTATCACGCTAGCGGTGGCGGGCTTCAGCTCTGACGACATCGAGATCGTCAGCGGGCACAGCAAATTGACCGTGCGCGGCAAGGCGAAGGAGACTGGTTCTGGGACCTATCTCCATCGTGGTATCGCCGGTCGCGCCTTCGAGCGCCAGTTCGACCTTGCCGAGTATGTCGAGGTCACCGGCGCCACGCTCGAGAACGGCCTTCTGGAGATCGCACTCAAGCGTGAGCTGCCGGAGGCCCTGAAGCCGCGCAGCATTCCGATCGGCACGACTGCGTCGGACGGGCAGGCCGTCGATGGTCCATCGCGACCTGCGGCTCTGCAGGCAGCCTGAGCGTCACGTCTCCAACGCTACAGGAGCACAGCGATGCTTTGCGCTGAATGCCTGACGCTGCGCGAGACGCGCCCTCGACCGCTGTGGCCGGTGTCTGAGTTAGCGGGCACTCCGCCGCTCATGCCGGTTGCGGCGGGCGGCCTCTCGGGGCGGCCGCGCTGCCGGATCTTTCCTGTCGGACGTCTATGGGTTCTCCAACTTGAAACGCCGAGCGGGTGGCTGATGGGCGAAGTGCCTCCCGAGCCTCCGCTGCGGATCAAGTTCCGAACCCTGCCAGCAGCGGTCAACCACGCCGTACTGATGGGCTATGACTACCGGATCATCACGCCGACGCCGGTCGCACGCCTCCAAGAGCGCGGTAGGCGGCCAGCACACGCCGAGAGGCAAAGTCCGTTCAGACCAGCGAATTGGGGACAACAAGACGGAGCCCTGACATGAGCCTCAGATCACTCGTCCAGTAGGGCGCAAAGTCTCAAAACACGTAGGGCGGGATTCCGGCAGGATGATCTGTGCGGTTCCCGCCCGAGACCAATTCAATCCGTCAAATGGTGGGGAGAAGAATGGCACCCAATCTTTCCGGAAAGACGTTTCTCATCGTCGAGGGATCTCTGCTTGCCGGTACGGAGCTCGCCGATGCCTTCGGCCGTTGCGGCGCGCGTGCTCATCTCACTGCAAATGTAATCAATGCGTTCAGCCTGCTCAGGCGCTCGCAATTCGACGGTGCCGTGATCGATCACGGCCTCCACAACGAGGCCTTCGATTTGTGTCTGGAGCTGCGCGATCTCGGCATTCCCTACATCTCCTGCAAAGCACCGCACAGGTTGCAGAAGGCCGCCTCGCTAAAGCGCGATGCCGATCACGCGGTGTGGCGTATCGGCGATATTCTCGCAAGTCGCGCCGACCTCGATGTTGGATACTCCGCGATCAAGCAACCCGCCTACGAATCGAGCGCTTCAGTCAGTTAGGTCTCGATCGTAACGTCTGAGTGCGTGGCGCACTACTTCCTATAGCGGACGCGATCGGCGGCGCTGGTTGCGCCGCCGATCGAGCCTTATGGGGTGACGGCTCCACGAGGGAGTGGCCGTACGTCGAACGGGAGGTCGACCTTCGCCCCGAATGGCAGCGATAGAAAAGCATACTTGCTTCGTACTGCAGGTAGTGACGCTCCCGCCAGAGCGCCGGTCCCTGAATGCATCGCTGCGATCAGCCGCTACGATACGCTCACCCAAATCCAATAGGTCACGCCTTCGCGAAAGACCTCCAGACGAAAGCGACCCATCCGCGATGAAGCCGCATCAAACACATCCGAAGGGCTGCGCACATTGGTCATGTCGACCCTGGTTATGACATCGTCGGGCTTTAGCCCCGTAGCTGAGAGATCGTCGCCCACTGTCAGAACTCGCGCACCCTGCACTAGTCCGAATGCCTTGAACCCCGGCAGCAGGGCGCCAAGCGTCAGCCCCGTCAGCGAGGACAATTGCATTGGAGCTCCTTCCGGCGCGGCAGGCACGGGCAGGTCGGCGACCGCGATCGTAAGTTCCATCCGCTCGCTGCCACGCACCAGGGCAACCCGCAATTGCATCCCGATGGGCGTCGTCGACACGCGCGAAACGTAGTCGGCGTGGCTACGAATGGGCCGGCCATCGATCGCGACGATAACGTCGCCCTTTTGTGCGCCCGCTGCTGCCGCGGGCGATCCCGGCAGAACGGCCGTGACAGCGGCGCCACGCGTCAGCGACAGGTTCATTGCGCGCGCCATTTCATATCCAATGTTCTGTGTAATGAAGCCGAGCGTGCCGCGCTTGAAGGTGCCGGTGGCAATCAGTTCGGCGGCGATCGCGCGTGCGAGATTAATCGGCACTGCAAATGAAATGCCTTGTGTGCGGAGCTTTGCGCTTCCCGTCGCCGTGTTGAGACCGACCAGTCGTCCGTCCAGATCGACGAGCGCGCCGCCGGAGTTGCCCGGATTGACAGCAGCATCGATCTGGATGAAATCCTCGAAAATTCCGTAACCAACGTCCGAGCGCATGAGCGCACTCACGATGCCCTGCGAGGCGCTTCCCTCGAGACCGAACGGACTGCCGACAGCGCAAATGAAGTCTCCTATGCGCAGTCGATCGGAGTCACCATAGGGGACAGCCACCAGGTCGCGGATATCAGTCTGGAGCACTGCAACGTCGGTAGCGACATCCTTGCCGATGAGACGAGCTTCGGCGGTCCGGCCATCGGATAGCGAAAGTTCTATGTGCTTGGCATCGACGATTACGTGGTGATTGGTGAGGATGATACCTTTCTCCGAATCGACGATGACGCCGGAGCCGCCGCTGCGGAACGGTTCCATGGTGGATGGCGCCGGCTGAGCACTAGGTGTGAGCAAAATTGGCCGTTTCCGCTCTCCCGTGACCAGAATACTGACGACCCCGGGCATCACACGCTCGAGCATCGGCGCGAGCGAAGCAGTTGACTTGGCGCCACTGGCTTGAGGCATTTGTGCTGATGGCTGGCTTCCGGCCGAGCCGGCAAGCGCTAGTGCAGTAAGAATCGTAAGAAATGATCTGCACATATGGGTCATGCTTCTCTCCGGTACATTCGCTTGAACATACCTTTCTGAGCAACACGGATTCCGTCCGTTTTCGCGGACCGAATCCGCGCCCAAATCGTCTGGGGGTCAGGATGCAGACGACCTCTATCGCTCAGTTGGGCTTCACCATAGGCGGCATCGATGAGGCGCCTTCGGCTCGCAGCTTGTCGAAGAACTTCCTTGCGTCGAAGCTGGCCGGCATGCTCGCTCCTTCTGCCGCGAGCTTGTCGAAGAACGCCTTAGCGTCGAGTGGCTTGCTGTCCGACGCGCCTTCGGCCTGAAGCTTGTCGAAGAACTTCCTTGCGTCGAAGCTGGCCGGCATGCTCGCACCTTCCGCGGCGAGCTTGTCGAAGAACTTTCGCGCGTCGAAGCCTTGGGCGCTCACAGTAGCGGCGCCGAGCGCGAGCATTGCTGATATAATCGCGATGCGCGCGACCGATTTATGCATTTTCATGATTGGCACCTTTCTGACGGAGCTTGAGACAACCGGCCTCCCACGCTCTGAACCGTAAGCACAGCGCTGTCTTTGGAAGGCGCCCCACTCATCTATGGGAGCAACAATCAATCGTCCAATAGCGGCTAGTTATCGAGCCGATAGTCTCTGCGCATTGTCACGCGCAGCGTGCCAGATTCATGTGGTCATCAGGATTGCGGAAGAAGTGCGCATTGCGGGAGCCAACGAAGCCTGTTCGTTCTACCGAGACGTGCGCGAATTGTCCGGAGTCGGGCGCGTCGGCAGGCGTCGGTCGAACTATTGCTGGTTCTGCGTGCCCCGGCGCGGCTGGGCATTGCGCGGCTTGCGACAATGGATATTGGCCGCTTGGCCTAAGGAGTCCGCGCGATCGTCCATCTATGCGTTGCGGCAAGGCGCAAGAAGCTTTGACCCACCATGGACAGCTGTCGTCCGCGCAGGCTGACGAGACCCACTGTACGTCTGATCTCAGGACCAACAAGCCGCTTCCTCACGATTCCGGGTAAGCACTTGATGCTTCCGGGAATGATCGCGCAGCCGTGTCCCGACGCGATCAACTCCTGTATCCAATCCTCGCGTTCGCTAGCGTAAATCATTCTGAATTTGAATGGCCAGCGACCTTGCGTCGCCTCAAAATACGCGTCGAACTCGCAGTTCAATCGCTCCAGGTAAGGTTCACCTTCGAGCTGACTGAGTTCCACGACATCGCCTGCGCAAAGGGGGTGGCCGTCCGGCAGAGCAACCTCGAAGCCGTCATTGAAAAGTGGTTGGAATGCAACCTCGTCCGGTATGTCGGGCTGCGCTGTGATGCCGATCTCTATTTCATTGGTCAGGAGTAGACCCAGAACGGTTGGTGCGTCTACTTCCTGGATCGATATCTCAGCGTCGGGAAATTGCTCACGCAGTCGACCGAGTATCCTGACAATATGAGTAGGGGCGATGGTGCAAACGACGCCAAGGCGCAGAGTTGTCGTGTTCTCTTCCACCGCCAGTTTGGCATCTTGCGTAATGTCCGCCAGTCCGCGTTGGATCTCTTCAAATTTCGGGAGCAGCCTGCGCCCGAGAGCTGTGAGTTCAATCCGGCCCTGTCGGCGATAGAACAACTCGCCACCGAGGTTGGTTTCCAGCTTCTGAATGGCCCTCGTCAGCGCAGGTTGAGAAACCCCGCACTCTGATGCGGCCTTTGTGAAGTTCAGCAGGCGAGCGGCGGAAATGAAGTATCGCAATTCATGAGTTTGCATCAGTGCCTCTTGCCCGCTCGACTTCACGGAACTCTCACCACACTTGCACACCAATGGGAGTATCGGCAATTGACGGCGTGCAGAAATGCCGCCGCTCGCACGACCACCAGCCAGCCGGACGGCGCACGGTGTAGAGGGGCGCAGCTCGCCGCGTCCAATAGCTTATGGGTGTGGAGTAGTGCCTGGCCTCGTCACCGAGGAAGTACTTTGCGCCGACGTCTCAGGGCTTCGGCAGCTCCCTGAGCTGGACTGATCGAGGCACGTGCGCGTCGAGGATCAGGTTACAGGCGACCGCACCACAATACTCGCTCGCCCGCGTACATTGCGAAACAGCTCTAGCGATCCTGAAGCTCCGTCTTAGATCCATTCGCTAAAGTGCGAAGCATTGCCGCTTCCTTCTGAAGCTCATCAACGCGAATATTGAGCAGGTCGCGGATGCTTACCATGCCGCATGCGCGATTGCCTTCTACCACTGGGATGTGACGGATGTGGTGCGCATGCATGGTCGAGGCAACTTTCGCCACGTCGTCGTCCGGTGAGCAGGTAATCACGTCCTTTGTCATGATCTGAGATAGGGGCATGCTATAAAGATCGGCTTTGTGGATGCAAAGGCTGTAGGCGACGTCTCGCTCCGAGATAAAACCATCGATCGTGACGCCATCTTCGCTCACGACCACTGCGCCGATGCGGTGCTCGCGCAGCAGCTGTGACAATGCCGCGACACTGTCAGATGGTTTGGCAGTGACAACTACGGCGCCTTTTCGCTTCAGAATCTCCGAAACATTCATGCGCCCACCGTTCTCGCTCTCTCTTCAGGGTTAGCTAGATAGTAGCGCTTGTCAGATCGAGCCGCCAGCCTTTGAAGCCTGTCTGCTAAAAGTACCCGTTCTCGATCGCACCTTAGCGGGCGGGACAAGACGCTGATTTTGCTGAAAGCCACTGAGCATGGATGGTCCAACATTGGATTGCCGTGCCAAGTACGTTTGCAATACAGTTAGAAAATAGCGTGATCTCCTCGCTCAGTAGAGGCATTGCCTTCGATCAGGCGCGCATAGAAGTCAAAGAGTGTTTCTGATCCGGCAGACGGTGTGGCGCTTGCGTCGTAGCGCCCGGTCGCCGGATCCAGGACAAGCATGGACTCCGTCGCATAGTAGCGCGCGATGCGTGCCAATTCGGCTTTCTCCCCCAGCGGGGGTACAATACGACCGAGCCCCCCCAGCAAAGCCACGATCGTGTCCAGCAGTGCAATCGGGACGTGATGAAAACGGGGTTCGCGATTGAGCAGTCGAAACAGATGTTCTCCTTGCTGTATCGGTGTTATCGCATCTCCCGGGCCGCCGATTGGGAGTACGCGATTGTACCGACTTTCGTCGTCCAGACATTCGACGATGAAGCGGCTCAGATCACCGTCGCTGATGGGCTTGCAGGCCGTCAGGGTACCGCTGCCAAATACCACGAACGGCTTGCCCCGCTTCAGCCTATCAATCTGCCCCGACAGAGATTTGAAGTATGCAGTGGGCCTCACGATCGAGTACGTGAGGCCCGAGTTCATTAGCACCCTCTCTAAAGCCAGCTTGGCGTTCTGAAAGGCCAGAACGGGCTTCTGAACGCAGATCGCCGACAGCAGAATCATGTGTTTGACACCTGCAGCATGTGCCGCTGACAGAGCGTGAACATGGGCCTGATAGTCGATGGCCCACGCATCTTTGGGTGCGCCGGTGCGTGAGGCTAGGCAGGATACCAGAACATCAAAATGTTCACCGCGAAAGCCGTCGCCAGCAAGAGATGCAGGATCGGTCACATCGCCGAATCTAAGCATAGCGCCGTCCAACAGCCGCGCACGAGCATCCGGTGCGAGGCCGCCGCTTGCGCCCGCTCGAGCGCGGACAAAGCACACCACCTCGTGGCCGTCCTGCACAAGTGCGCGAGCGGTGGCGCGCCCTATGGTCCCTGTGGCGCCCAAGACGAGCACTCGCCTCGGTTGGCGCCTGCCCAACGTGCCAAGGGGCGTTTCGTCAATCATGTGAGGACATCAGAACGGGTGATTCCATGGCGATAACGCGCTCCAATCTTCTCGTGGCCCCGCTGGCATTAGGAGCGCCTTGCGGCTTGCGTCATAACATTCTGCTCCGCCGAGTTGACGGTCATCGAGTATGATCTTGTAGATGCGGAAGGGGTATGCTTTGCACACGTTTCGAACGCGGCTTGTGGCGGCACTGGTTGCAGTTCTGTGCATTGGCATAGGAGTCTGGTGGCTTGAAAGCGAGCGCTCCGGCATTTCGATTACGCCACTGACAGTAGGCACGACACCTGCAACCGTCTACCAGCGCTCGGGCGACATAAAGGCACCCGCCGTCATCATAGCGCACGGATTTGCAGGTTCGCGCCAGCTCATGGAAGCCTATGCATTGACACTCGCCCGGGCCGGCTATGTTGCCGTGTCCTTCGATTTCGAAGGCCACGGGCGCAACCCGACACCCATGTCCGGAGACGTTACAAGTATTGATGGCACGACCCAGCTTCTAATCCGTGAGATCGGTCGCGTGATTGATGCCGTGCTTGCGCTGCCATCAGTCGACGGGCGCGTCGCGCTCCTGGGTCATTCGATGGCGTCCGATATAATTGTGCGCCGAGCGCTGATTGATCGGCGCGTCGCGGCGACAGTGGCCATCTCGATGTTCTCAGAGGCCGTCACGAGCACCGAGCCCCGCAATCTGCTGATCATATCGGGGGAATGGGAACCATCTCTGCGCGCAAATGCGCTGGTGAATGTCCGCCTCGCTCAGCCCTCGGTCAACGAGGGAGAGACTGTCGGAGATCCGACAGCATCCACGGGGCGCCGGGCCGTCGTCGCGCCGCATGTCGAGCATGTCGGCGTGCTCTATTCCACGACTGCTTTGCGCGAGGCGCGCGAGTGGCTCCACGCTGTGTTGGGACGGTCGAGCAATGGTACTGTCGCCGCGACCGGTGGACCTATCGTCCTACTGCTGCTTGGCATCGTGATCTTGGCTTGGCCGCTCACAAACGTGTTGCCCCGAAGCGATGCTGTGCCGACCGCTCTGCCATCTCGCATGTTTTGGGCTCCTGTACTCATCCCTGCGGGGCTGACACCCGTCATTCTCACGTTTGTCGACACTCGCTTCCTGCCAGTACTCGTCGCCGACTATCTGACCGTCCATCTTCTGTTGTACGGCGCCATTGCACTTGGTTTGATGATGTGGGGCGGGGTGAGGATCGGTCCGATCTCGTGGGTCTCGGCCCTTGCTCTCGCGAGCTACGGCATTTTCGTGTTTGGCGGCGCGCTCGATCGCTACGTCGCTTCGTTCACCCCTAATGCGGCCAGGTTACCCATCATATTCACGATTGCCATCGGAGCGCTTCCCTACATGCTGGCCGACAGCTTGTTGACGCTTGGCGGTCGCGCGGCGCTTTGGCGCGTTCTCATTGTGCGGGGTGTATTTCTATCATCTCTCGTCTTGGCGGTGGCACTGGATTTCAAGCGTCTCTTCTTTCTCCTGATCATATTCCCGCTGATCCTGCTCTTCTTCTCGATCTTCGGGTTGATGGGGGGCTGGGTCGGCCGCAGAACAGGCTCACCGGGTACAGTCGGCGTTGCGCTCGGCTTGATCCTTGCCTGGGCGCTGGGTGTCAGCTTTCCGATGTTTGCGCCCACGTAGCGCTGCGTCTATCGATCGGCCATTTCCTTGGCGAGCCCGCCCCGAAAACGCGACTTGCCCCGGATATCGGCTTCTTGGATCGCGGACAGGGCTGCGGCGTCGGGTAGCCCGGCGTTGCTCTCGAGTAAGCGACTTGCGAGCACGACGACCAGATCGTCCAGATCGTCGCGGTTGTTTCTCCAGCCGGTCACATGCTAGCCCCCTGATAGTATCTCGCCTTGAACATCGACGGCGACGGCAACGCGTTTGCCTCCGACGACAGCAGTCGTCCGCCAGATTCCGGTATTGTCCAATTCAAGTTCGGCCAGTTCGCGGTAACCCGACGCTTCCAACCGCCGCCGCGCTTCATACTTGGGAAAAGGGATGAGGCCGGGCGTCAAGTCGCCTTTCCCGCGATCGATGGGACCGGCTTCACCCTTATGCTGGCGCGCGCCCGCACTCGAACGCTCGAGTGAACCTTCGCAATAGAGCATGAACTCATCGCGACTGATCACACCAGGTTTCACCGTCTGGAACCGCGCGATGCGCAAGGCATCAGAATAGCCATGGACATCTTCCTTTTGCGTAACGGTCCCGTCGCTATCAACGTCGGCTTCTTTCCACAAAGAGCCGCAGTCACGCGGCGCCTGCGCAGCAGCCGGACCAACGATGCCGATAGCTGCAATTGAAAAAATCACGATCATACGCATGGCTATTCCCCTAACGACTCTGGGCCGGCACCAGGACAGCCACGGCTGCCGACGCCCCAACGATCCAAAGGAAAAAGATGAGCCCGAGATACTGCTCCATTGTAATTTTCTCCAATTGCTGTGTGTGGTTGCCGGTGTTGGATAGCGTCTCGGCAATAATGCTAAGAAGATCTGTGTGCAGTGGCTGAGCACCAAGCCTTGCGAGACTCTTCGAACTTCGGCACTTCGGAGATTCAACGACCATTTCAATCGTTTTGTTCCCGCGTTGGATCCTGGTTCCAGGGCGGCACGCAACTCGTTGCGTTTGTGAGGCTCTGCGCGATGCCCTTAAGCAGCTTGGCGGATCGAGGCGGATGTCCCGAAGTCGATGCGCCCGGGGGGGGTGCTCAGGAACCCTTGGCAACGGCCAGTCAGGTTGTCCCCACACTGAGCTATGTAAATTCTAGTTGACTGTAAAGTCGAGTTGACGAAAACTTGCTGGATGCTGACCTCTGCCGGGAAGCCCCGCGTCCAGTTGATCGCTGCTGTAGAGCTGTTGAAACCCATTACGTGGTTTCCGCCGATGTGGGCCTTGGCTTGCGGTGTTGTCTCCGCAGGCGTCCCTGTTGCCGGCAACGAGTGGAAGATCGTTCTGGGAATTGTCCTTGCCGGTCCCCTTGTTTGTGCCGCCAGCCAAGCAATCAATGACTGGTTCGACCGTCACGTCGACGCAATCAACGAGCCGTATCGGCCGATACCCTCGGGACGCCTCCCAGGGAGGAGTGCCGTAGCCATCGCATGGCTGTGGTCGCTGCTGTCGCTCGGCGTAGCGTCACTGTTGGGGCCCGTTGCTCTAGTCGCCACGGTCATCGGACTTGCGCTTGCGTACGCCTATAGCGCGCCACCGCTCCGACTGAAGCAAAACGGCTGGTGGGGCAATGCGGCGTGCGGCTTGAGTTATGAGGGCCTGGCGTGGGTAACTGGTGCGGCGCTCATGCTTGGCCGTTTGCCCGACTGGCCAATTTTGCTTCTGGCCCTCCTCTATAGCGTTGGCGCTCATGGAATCATGACGCTCAACGACTTCAAGTCCATCGAAGGGGACAAGCGCTCCGGCATACGGTCGTTGCCGGTTCAACAGGGGTGCTATCGCGCCGCTGTCACAGCGTGCTGGTTCATGCTCGCGCCACAGATCGGCGTGATCGCTCTCCTGCTTACTCAGGCGAAACCGGTCTATGCCGGCCTCGTTGTCGCTCTGGTGATCTCACAGTGTGCCTGCATGCGGCGGCTGCTCAAGGATCCGCTTCGATATGCGACCTGGTACAGCGCCATCGGAGTCACCTTCTTTGTATCGGGGATGATGGTCAGCGCAATCGCGATCAGCTGAATGAGGAAGTCTGCCCAATGAAGACGGTGCAATTTGGCTGGCTCGGCGTCGTTCGATTGGGTCTGGTGCAAACCTCGCTCGGCGCCATCGTGGTTCTGACCACATCGACAATAAATCGCGTCATGGTTGTCGAGCTCGCCCTGCCGGCGATGCTCCCCGGTGCGCTCGTTGCTCTTCACTACGCGCTGCAGATCCTCCGGCCACGCGTCGGGCATGGCTCCGACATCACGCGCCGCCGTACGCCCTGGATCATCGGTGGGATGGCCGTGCTAGCGCTTGGCGGAGTCGCGGCCGCAGCCGCGACGGCATTAATGGCCGTCAGCTTCTACGCGGGATTGGCTGTTGCAGTGCTGGCATTTGCCGCAATTGGTGGCGGTGTCAGTGCCGCTGGTACAACGCTGCTCGTACTCTTGGCAAAGCTGACGCCGCCGTCGCGACGTCCGGCAGCGGCGACTATCGTGTGGCTGATGATGATTGCGGGATTTGCCGTCACGGCGACAATTGTGGGGCAGCTCCTCGATCCTTTCTCGCTTGGCCGGCTGGTCATCGTCTCGAGTGTTGTCGGCTTGACCGCCTTCCTGATGACCGTGCTGGCGCTCCGCAATCTCGAGAGAGCCAATGCGTCGGATATTGCCGCTGACATCAAGGACTCCACCCGCGAGCGAGCCTTTGGCAAGGCGCTTCATAGCACTTGGGCAGATCAAAAAGCGCGCCTGTTCACGATCTTCATTTTCATGTCGATGCTGGCCTACAGCATGCAGGATCTTATTCTCGAGCCGTTCGCGGGTATCGTCTTCAATTATACGCCCGGGCAGACGACATCTCTGTCAGGACTGCATCATGGCGGCGTGTTCATCGGTATGGTTCTCGTGGGGGTATGTGGCACGCTGGTTGGCGGCCGACTGCTCGGTTCGCTGCGCCTATGGATGGTCACCGGCTGTATCGCATCTGCTTTAGCCCTAGCGGGCATCGTAGCGGCGGCTCTCGCGGAATGGGCCGCCATATTGCGGCCTTGCGTTTTCGCGCTGGGCGTCGCGAACGGCGCGTTCGCGATCGCCGCGATCAGCACCATGATGAGCATGGCAGGTGAAGGTCAAAAAGGTCGTGAAGGCATCCGAATGGGCGTGTGGGGTGCGGCGCAGGGCATCGCATTCGGATTGGGTGGATTCATCGGCACGGTCGCGATCGATGTAGCACGACTGACTATTGCGAACGATTCCAGCGCGTATGCGATCGTCTTCGCAATAGAGGGGGGACTGTTTTTGCTGGCCGCATCGATTGCATACCGGCTCGATGCGAGAAACGCGTGGGTAGAGGCCGGGTTGCCGCGCCTCGCCTGGTCGATTGGCGCGCCACTCGCGACGGGTTCACTGAAGCGGAGTGCCATTGATGACTGATACGGTGCTCTATGACGCCATTGTTGTCGGAGGGGGGCCGGCAGGAGCGACTGCCGCTACGGATCTTGCGGCAAAAGGATTGCGCGTTGCGATGATCGATCGCGGCGGGCGAATCAAACCTTGCGGCGGCGCTATTCCTCCCAAGCTGGTCGAGCAGTTCGCGGTACCGCAGCAACAGTTGGTCGCTCGCATTACTTCGGCACGGATGGTGTCTCCAGCCCGCGTGCACGTCGACATTCCCATCGAGGGGGGCTACGTCGGCATGGTAGACCGCGAGGTCTTTGACGAATGGTTGCGTGAAAGAGCAGTGTGTGCCGGCGCTCACCGTGTGAAGGGTACATTCCTTTCATTGCGACAGGAGAACGATGGTACGGCGACCGTCCTCTTCAATGAGAAGCCTGATGCTGGCGACGCTTCTGAAAGTGCAAATGGTCCGTTGGAGATTCGCGGGCGCGCTGTGATCGGCGCCGACGGTGCTTTGTCCAGGGTTGCCCGCCAGTGCATCCAGGGCGCAGCAAGGTCCAAGTACGTCTTCGCATATCACGAGATCGTAAGGGCACCGACGAGCACAGCCGCGGCGACTAATCCGATGACGCCAACCTTCGACGGCGAGCGCTGTGATGTGATCTACAATGGCGCGACGTCTCCGGATTTCTATTGCTGGATCTTTCCGCACGGTGGCAGCGTCAGCGTAGGAACCGGGAGCGCACGCAAAGGGTTTTCTCTCCGCTCTGCGGTGGCAGACATTCGGCGCGAGCATGGGCTGGAACATGTCGAAACTGTGCGGCGGGAGGCTGCGCCCATTCCGCTGAGGCCTTTGCGACGATGGGACAACGGTCGGAATGTCGTGTTGGCCGGCGATGCAGCTGGGACCGTCGCTCCAGCATCCGGGGAGGGTATCTATTACGCTATGCTGAGCGGGCGCTTGGCTGCCGGTGCTGTGTCCGCGTTTCTGCGCACCGGAGATGCGCGGGCCCTGGCCGGCGCGCGGAGAGCGTTCATGCGGCTGCATGGTCGGATTTTCTGGATACTCGGTGTCATGCAATACTTTTGGTACATGACCGACCGTCGGCGGGAGCGTTTCGTGGGCATCTGTAGGGATCGGGATGTGCAACGGCTGACCTTCGAGGCCTATATGCACAAACGGCTCGTCCGAGGGCGGCCGCTGACACACGTGCGAATCTTCTTCAAAGACCTCGCGCACCTGATCGGTTTGGCGAAGGCATAATGTCGTGGACGCAGACAACGCTCATTCCTATTGCAGTCGCTGCTGCGGCGGCTACGGCGGTCGCTGTTGTCGGCGCGCTCGCAACCGATACGGGGCCTTGGTATCAGCGTCTCGCGAAGCCGTCGTGGCAACCGCCCGATTGGCTGTTCGCTCCAGCCTGGACGATTATTTTTGCATTGATCGCAGCATCGGCGGTGAAGTCATGGTGGGATGTGCCCGCTGGCGGTGCACGGCAGTACGTTGTGCTGCTCTTTGTTTTGAACGGCGCGCTGAATGCACTTTGGAGCGTGCTGTTTTTCGCCCTGCGACGGCCGGATTGGGCGCTCGCCGAGGTATCGCTCTTGTGGCTATCCATCGTCGCGCTCATCTATTTTATCCGCGATTATTCCGAGTTGGGCGCGTGGTTTTTGGTCCCCTATCTCCTATGGGTGTCCTTCGCGAGCATTTTGAACTTTGCGATTGTGCGCTTGAACCCCAGGTCCTAAGCGCGGGCCATGCGCCAACACGGGAGTTGGGACGTGGAAGCCCTGTTCATAAGCGGGCGCATAGCCGACATCGCGCTGACCGTCATGATCGCCGAGGCCGTGCTTCTTTACGCATACCTCACGTATCGCGGTGGAGCGGAGCAATTTCGAACTCTTATCGCCAATCTCGCTGCAGGTGGTTGCTTGGTGGTCGCATTGAGGCTCGCACTCGTCGGCGCGGCCTGGCAGTGGATAGCGTTTGCCCTCGGGGCGTCTCTTCTGGCCCATGTTGTCGATCTCTGGTCGCGTCTGCGATCCTAAACATCGCCATAGCTCCTCGCCGCGACAGACGTTGCGACGGAGGCCGGTGATGCTCGCAACGTCCAGCAGTACTTCCGGCATCATAGAACAAGGTTCCAAGAGTTTCGCGTCGGCCGCGCGTCTGTTCCCCGCTGACAAGCGCGCAAGCGTACATCGACTGTATGCATGGTGCCGACACTGCGATGATCAGATTGACGGCGAGGTGCTGGGGTTCGGTGAGGGGCCTTTTGACCAGCATCAAGCCGCAAGCCGCCTCGCCCGCATTCGTGTCGAGACTATGAATGCTATCGCGGGGTGCGCGGATGCGCCGAGCTTTGTCGCACTGCAAGAGGTCTTGGAGAAGCATTCAATTCCGCCTCAGTATCCACTCGACCTGCTGGAGGGTATGGCGATCGACGTGGAAGGGCGACCGTTCCAAACCATCGACGATACACTCACCTATTCGTATCACGTTGCTGGTTCAGTCGGCGTGATGATGGCCATGATCCTCGACGTACGGGATAGCGCCACGCTGCAACGTGCCTGCGATCTCGGTATAGCATTCCAGTTGACCAACATCGCGCGTGATGTCGTTAGCGATGCACGGAGGGGACGGACGTATCTGCCGGCGGACTGGCTACGCGAGGTGGGTGTCCATCCGGCCCACGTTGCTCATGCTGAGGTCAGGCCATGCGTATTCAAGGTCGCCCGCCGCGTGCTGTGCTTGAGCGATGTCTACTATCGGTCGGCCGTCGTCGGAATCCGCAAGCTTCCCCTGCGCTCGTCATGGGCCATTGCTTCAGCGCTCCGCATCTATCGCTGCATCGGGGTGAAACTCGCCGCACGGGGAGCGGCTGCTTGGGACAAGCGCATAGAAACCGGCAGGAGCCGGAAGATCATTTCGATCGGTATTGCCGCGATAGACGTGGTCTCCGCTCGGCTCATGCAAAGTGAACGGTCGTCCGTAGCTCGAGATGGTTTGTGGACGCCAAGCATCCTCGACGCAGGTTCACGCTTGGCCACTTCGGAGCGAAGGCGTCTACCGTGATGCGCTCGCGAGATTGGCGGCGGCTGGCAAAGCATCTACCATTTGCTCGCGGACCAGCTCTTCCACTACCTTTGCGGAACAGAGTACGCCCGGAATTCCCGCGCCTGGATGCGTTCCGGCGCCGACGAGGAATAGGTTCTTCACGCTCTCAGATCGATTGTGGAACCGGAACCACGCCGACTGCGTGAAGCGCGGCGCGACCGAAAATCCTGCGCCGCAGTGACTGAGGTAGTCGTTCTGGAAATCGTTGGGGTTCATTGTGCGCTCGGCCGTGATCCCGCTGGAAAGGCCCGGCATGATGGTTCGCTCGAGTGCCGCGATGATGCGAGATCGCAATTTCGACGTAGCAGATGCCCAATCGATATTCGAGGCCGTATTGGGCACGGGACAGAGCACGTAGAAGCTGTCGCAGCCTTCAGGCGCAAAGCTTTGGTCTGTCGCTGTCGGGCGATGAATGTACAAAGAGAAGTCGCGGGGAAGGTCGCGCCCATGGAAGATGTCGGCGAGAAGTTCCCGATACCGTGCGGCCAGCCATATCGTGTGGCGGGCAATATCCGGGTACTGCCGGCGCGTGCCGAAGTAGAGTACGAAAAGGCCCATGGACAGACTTGATCGAAGCTTGACGCGAGTGGGGATCGTCAAGTTCCGCTCGTCGATCATGTGGCGATAGAGATGCATCGGATCGGCATCGGATACGACAATGTCGCTCATGATGCGCTCCCCGTTCTCCAACTCGACACCTCGTGCCGTACGCCCTTCGATCACCAGTTGCTTGACCGTTGCGCCGAGGCGCATCGTAATGCGCTGTTCCTGCATGAGGCGTGTCAGAGCTGTGACAACGGCTCCAGTGCCGCCGACGGCGTAGAAGACCCCCCACTGCTGCTCGAGGTAGTGGATGAGGCTATAGATGCTGGTCGTCTCAAAAGGATTGCCGCCTATAAGAAGTGGTTGGATAGACAGTGCCTGTCTCAGGTTCGGATGCGCTATGTGTTTGCTTACCAGCGACCAGACCGTTCTATCGGCGCGAAGGCGCAGCAAAAGCGGGATCTGGTCGAGCATCTTGCGCAAGTGATGGAATGGCTGATGCGAGAGCTCACGAAACGCGATATCGAATACGGAGCGTGAATGCTCAATCAAGTTTTGGTAGCCAGCCACGTCGCGAGGACTGATACGCGCGATCTCGGACAGAATATCTCCTAAGCTGCCCCCATAGTCGAATGACGTACCGTCATTGAAGTGGAATCGATACCAGGGCTTGAGCGGCAGCAACTTGATGTAGTCCGCCGTACGCTTACCAAACAGTGCGAACAGCTCATCGAATAGAAAGGGTGCGGTCAGCACCGTCGGTCCGGCATCATGCTTAAAGCCGTCGATCTCAAAGATCTGAGCACGACCACCCAGGCTCGGAAGGCGCTCAACGAGCGTCGTTTCATAGCCGAGCGCGCGCAATCTCAGCGCGGCCGCAATACCGCCGAACCCGCCACCGATGACAACAGCTGTCGATCGGCGACCTACGTGGACGTTGCCTTCACGAGCGCCGGATTCAGAGCGGCCTTGACCTCCAACCGGCGTCGATATCTCGGTGTCCCGACTCGGCACTACTTGATCCAGCACGTGCACGCGCTCCTTGGCAGTGCTCAGCAAATGAGCGGCGCAGTCTTGAGTTGCTCGAGATCGGCGCTTCCGGTGCAAAAGCAAGCGATGCGCAGTTGCTGTATGACGATCTCAATGTGCTCAGCGAGGTGTGCCGGCCCTTCCATGGCTGCCGGCAGGACACCGGCAGCCTGGCCAACGATATCCGCACCCAGGCGGATGGCCTTCGCGGCATCCACACCATCCCGAATACCACCTGATGCAATGATCGTCGCCTCGGGGCAATGGCGACGCACGCTGCGAATGGCATCGGCGGTCGGCACGCCCCAATCCCTAAATGCTTCTCCGATCTGACGAGACGCGGCGTTTCTGCTGCGCCGCGCTTCGACTGCCGCCCAGCTTGTCCCTCCCGCTCCTGCAACATCGATTATCCGGATCCCGGCGTTCCGAAGACGTAGCGACAAGGATCCGGAAATGCCGGCACCCACCTCCTTGACGATGATCGGAATGGAGACGGCGCGCACCAGTTCCTCGATGCGCCGTAGCAGCTGCGACCAGTCTCGATCTCCGCCACTTTGGATGGCCTCCTGCAACGGATTAAGGTGGATGATTAGCCCATCGGCGTCGATCATCTCGACCGCGCGTAGCGCCATGGCTGGCCCATCCCACTGCTTGAGCTGCACCGCACCGAAGTTGGCCAGTATGGGCACAGGGCCGGCACGCGCCCGCAGACCGCGACTGAAGCCATAGTCGCCTTTGCCTTCGAGCGCTATTCGTTGCGAACCGACGGCGAACGCAATTTTCGTTGCGCCTGCCGCTTCTGCAATTGTTGCGTTAATCCGTTCGGCCGCGGCAGGCCCACCTGTCATCGAACTAATGAGAAAGGGTGCAGCAATCTCACGCCCCAGAAATCTCGTCGACAGTCGAATCCCGTCGAGATCGAGCTCAGGCAGGGCGCAGTGTTCGAAGCGGACCTTTTCGAAGCCGGTCGTCGTCGCGTACGCCGACGCCTGGCCGCTTAGGACGATGTCGAGATGCTCCGATTTCCGCTGAGAGATTGTCGCGGGTGGGACAGGAACCACAATGGGTCGCGGCGCATCCAGTATCGGGTCGGCATGACCGTCCGTGGGCTTGCGGTCTATAAGGCGCTTCACCATGGATACCGCACTCCACTCGCGTTCAGCATCGTAACGGCTTCAGAGACACGTCCTTGCGACTCTGGAAGCGCGCTCAGCGTCGAGCGTGCCGAGGACACAGGAAACGATGCCGTCACAGTCGAGTCCGCACTGCGCGTACATGCGCTCCGGTTTGTCATGATCGATGAAGACATCCGGTAGCGTAAGAGTCCGAACTTTCAGAGCGCGGTCTAGAAGCCCGTTCTGCGCGAGATGGTGCAGCACGAAGCTACCGAAGCCACCGATCGATCCTTCCTCGACGGTAATCAGCACTTCGTGGTCGGTCGCTAAGGCCTGGACGAGCTTGCTATCGAGCGGCTTCGCAAAGCGCGCATCTGCGACGGTCGTCGACAAACCCATGGCGGCCAGTCGGTCCGCGGCCTTCAGGCATTCGGTGAGCCGTGTCCCATAGGAAAGAAGCGCGATCGTGCTGCCCTGTCGCAGCAAACGACCTCTTCCCACGTCAAGGGGGACACCGCGTTCCGGCATTTCGACGCCGTTGCCATCTCCTCGAGGGTAGCGCACGGCCGATGGGCGGTCATCAATATGGACGGCAGTTGCCACCATATGCATGAGCTCGGCTTCATCCGACGCGGCCATTAAAACCATGCCGGGCAGAGTGCCGAGGTAGCCGATGTCGAATGAGCCGGCATGGGTGGCGCCGTCCGCACCAACCAATCCGGCGCGATCGATCGCAAAGCGCACGGGTAGCTGTTGAAGCGCAACATCGTGCACGATCTGGTCGTAGGCGCGTTGAAGGAACGTCGAGTAGATCGTGACAAAGGGCTTGTAGCCCTCGGTGGCCAGGCCCGCCGCGAACGTCACGGCGTGCTGCTCGGCGATGCCGACGTCGAACGTGCGATCAGGAAACTCACGCGCAAACACGTCGAGGCCAGTGCCGGAGGGCATGGCCGCCGTAATAGCAACGATGCGATCGTCGGCGCGAGCCTCCTGGATCAAGCTTTGGGCGAAAACCTGCGTATAGCTCGGCGCATTCGGCGTCGGCTTAACCTGCACGCCTGTGACAATATTGAACTTGTTGACGCCATGATATTTGTCTGGGGCGGCCTCGGCGGGCGCATAGCCCTTGCCCTTCTTGGTGGCGACGTGAATCAGGATGGGGCCCTGTTTGGCGTCTCTGGCATTTCTGAGAACCGGCACAAGCTGTGACAAGTCGTGACCGTCAATGGGGCCGACATAGTAGAAGCCAAGCTCCTCAAACATCGAGCCGCCCGACCAGTACGTGCGCGTGTATTCCTCGGCTCGAGCAGCGCGACGCTCCCAAGATTTCGGCAGGCGGCGTGCGATCTGCTTCAAGCCGTCGCGAAGGTGGAGATAGCTGCGGCTGGTCGTCAATCGCGCCAGATGGTGCGACAACGCGCCGACGGGAGGCGCGATCGACATGTCGTTGTCGTTGAGGATGACGATCAGCCGGGCATCGCACCCCCCGGCATTGTTCATGGCCTCGTAGGCCATGCCTGCACTCAATGCGCCGTCGCCGATCACGCAGACTACATTGTTGTCTGAGCCGGCGAGATCGCGCGCAACGGCCATGCCCAACCCCGCCGAGATGGAGGTGGATGAGTGGGCAGCGCCAAAGGGATCGTACTCGCTCTCGCTCCGCTTTGTGAATCCAGAAAGCCCACCGCCCTGGCGCAGGGTTCTGATGCGCGAACGTCGCCCTGTGAGGATCTTGTGTGGATAGGCCTGGTGGCCCACATCCCACACCAGTCGGTCGCGTGGCGTATCGAAAACGTAGTGGAGCGCGACCGTCAACTCGATCACACCGAGCCCAGCACCGAGATGCCCGCCGGTGATAGATACGGCGTCAATCGTCTCGCGCCTCAGGTCGTCAGCCACCTGCTGAAGCATTTCCTCGGGCAATGTCCGGAGATCGCTTGGCAGGCTGATTTCATCGAGTAGCGCCGTCCTGCTCGTGGTCGTCATCGTACGCATCCTCCGATGGATCGTCGCAAGTGGTATGTCGTCTATTCGGCAGCGGCCCGTGTCACCATCCGAACGGATGACGGGCATTCGGCCCATAGCTCCTGGAGCGCTGCGACGAGACGGTCCATCTGCTCGTCCGTGTGCGCCGGCGTCGGAGTGATGCGGAGGCGCTCCGTGCCCCTCGCGACCGTGGGATAGTTGATCGGCTGTACGTAGATCCCGTAGCTATTGAGGAGTCGGTCACTGATGGATTTGCAGTGAACCGGATCGCAGACCATCACAGGGACGATGTGACTCGGATTCTCCAGGATCGGCAGGTCCGCACGCGCGAGCTTGCGCTTCAGCGTTGCGGCACGCTCCTGATGACGCTCGCGTTCCTTGGAACTGGCTTTCAAATATCGAACGCTGGCAAGAGCACCGGCGGCAATCGCGGGCGCAAGCGACGTTGTGAAAATGAAGCCAGATGCATACGAACGAATCGCGTCGCAGCAGTGGCGGCTGGCGGCGATATAGCCACCCATTACACCAAAACCCTTGGCGAGCGTCCCGTTGACGATATCAACGCAATCCATCACATCGTCGCGCTCGGAGATGCCGGCGCCGGTTTTGCCGTACATGCCAACCGCGTGCACTTCATCAATGTAAGTGAGAGCGCCGTAGCGATGCGCGATATCGCAGATCTGTCGGATCGGCGAGACGTTACCATCCATCGAGTACACACTCTCGAAGGCGACTATTTTGGGCGCTCCGCGTGGGAGTTCTCTCAGGATCTGCTCGAGGTGAGCCGGATCGTTGTGTCGAAATATCTTCTTCGGGCCGCGGCCATGGCGAATGCCGGCAATCATCGAGGCATGGTTCTTCTCGTCGGACAGGATTACGCAGCCCGGTAGCAGCTCGACCAACGTCGAAAGCGTCGCGTCATTCGCGACATACGCGGACGTAAACAGCAGCGCTGCTTCCTTGCGATGCAAGGCCGCGAGTTCGGCCTCGAGTTCAACATGATAGCGCGTGGTGCCGGAGATGTTTCGCGTCCCACCGGAACCGGCGCCGCAGCGATCGATGGCTTCATGCATTGCTTCGAGCACGACCGGGTGCTGCCCCATGCCCAGGTAGTCATTTGAGCACCAAACAGTGACGCGATCGGCGGCGCCGTCGTCGAAACGATCGGCATTGGGAAATGCGCCGCGGCGCCGAAGCAGATTGGCAAATACCCGATAGCGACCCTCCGCGTGCAGTCGGTCGAGATGTCCTGCGAACTCTGCGTCGTAGTTCATGGCCTTCCTCCCGTTTCATTCGCACAGTGCGTGGGCCTGAGCGGCTCTGGCGTGGCTATACTTGAGGATCGGGACACCCTTCTGGGAGTACGCCACTCCCAGAGAGCGGAAGTCGGGAATGGCGCGATCAGCATGAGATGCTCGATCAGCCCCAGAGCCGCAAAGGTCAGGAGCAACGTCCCCGACGCGACTACGAAGGGCGTGGCATCCGGAGATGACATGGCCAGATGGATGATCAAGATTGTGAGGGCAGCGGCAGCGACAGACACAGGAAAGAGTGCACTCGGTCGGGACGTCCGGAAGTATGATCGCAGATAAGAAATGCGGCGCGGCAGAAGCTCAGCTGCCGTGTTTGGCACGCCATAGAAGATGTTGAGCTTGGTCGAAAGGCGCATGAACCAGAGCAAGGCAAACGTCCAAAGCGCCGTCGGATTTGCCGAGCCGTGGAACACGAATGCCAGCATCCCGAGGGTGACAATCAGTGCTGCTTCGTGGTGGGCAATCGCCAGGCTTGCGCGCTTGAAGCGCGACCACCCGCTTTCGTTCTCGCGAGCTGCCTCCCGATGGGTGCCAACGAGGACGCCCATCAGGAACAACATCTCAATCAGCGCCCAGACGGACAACGCCCCCGTGAAGCCGACTATAGCCCCCGTAGTGTCGGCCATGTCTCTGGTCACGACGGCCGCACCAAATCCGGCTACAGCCAACGTGCCGGCCCCGATCAGGCTCAAGCGATAAGTGCTCTCCGAGCGCCGATTGAGCACTAGGATCAGTCCGGTCGCGCCCCACCACACGAAGAGTGCGTATAGTACGAGCAGACCGGTCTCCATACTGGTTGGCATAGCGCCTGCCTTTCACCACGCGGGCATCAACCGGCTGCTCTCCGGCAAGTCGTGTCGCTTTGCCGGAATCATGTAGAGGCGGAGGAACGCCAGCGCTGCACGTGCGCCGAGCCCGGCGCTTTTCGCTCGGGCGATGATGCCTTTCCGAGCGGCGTTCTCGTTCAATTCGTCAGAGATTACGCGCAGACGTTCGAGGCCGGCAATGAATGAGGGGTGATCGATATCGATCGATATCGGGAAGACCTGACGTGAAATCTCGGTGGTGATCCGAAATACCCGCATTCCGTAGTCGGCTGGGTCAATGCCGAGGGCCTTGTGGAATTCTGGACGCGCGTGGTCCCTCACGTACATCGTCGCGAAGACAGCGAGGAGGAAGAAGCGGATCCAGAGCTTGTTGCGGCCTTGCAGCAGTGCTGGGTTGGCACGCATCAGCAGGGCGAATGCCTCACCGTGCCGGAACTCGTCATTGCACCACTTCTCGAACCATTTGAAAATCGGATGGAAGAGCCGATCAGGATGGCGCTCGAGATGGCGATAGATCGTGATGTAGCGCGCGTAGCCGATCTTCTCTGACAAGTAGGTGGCATAGAAGATGAACTTCGGACGAAAGAATGTGTACTTTTTGGCCCTAGTCAGGAAGCCGAGATCCACGCGCATACCCGCGTCCTTGAGCGTGTCGTTGAGGAAACCCGCGTGTCTGGCCTCATCACGGCTCATGAACTTGAAGAGTTCGACGATGTCGCGATTGGTTCCGCGCTTCTTCATCTCAGCATAGAGGACGCAACCGGAAAACTCGGCCGTCAGCGAGCTGACGAGAAAATCCTTGAACTCCTTGCGCAGTCCCTCGGGCAGCGCCTCGATGTCGGCGTTGTCCCAAGCTTCGGTCCGACGAAAATGCCGCTTATTCGGATCGCTGCTCATCTCGGCAAGCAATTCGTCCCATTGCTTGCGCACTGAGCTGACATCCATCCGGTCGAGCTCTTTGAAATCAGTCGTATAAAAGCGCGGCGTGAGGAGCGTATCCTGCTGAGCAATTCGCGTGGCGTCGTTCGGCGCGAGCCCGATGGTTTCGATTGTCATAGTCTCCTCCCCGACGAGAAGCTGACCTCGTAGAGCTCGGTGAGCTCAAAGTGGGCCCCGAGCTTCGTCATGAACCGTGTGATACGCCCGGCGCGGGTGACCGTGGCCTGCCTGCGCAGTGTCAGTTTTTGACCGTACGGAACGCGAATATCCTCGCCGTGAACCAGGACCTCATCGCCAGCGTCGATCTCCACGTTGCCGTCGAGTTCGACGTGAGCGTGCAAGCTGTCAAAGGTGTTTTCGACTTCGATCGTGCAGCCGACATCGAAGCGTTCACGCGACCCGATCATTCGATGTTTCTCCCTGCATCCAGAATCTGAGCGAAGGCCGCTAGATTGGCATGGCCAAAGGCCTCGAGCAGCAGCCTGCGACCCGTCGACGGATCAATGAGCCAGTAGCTGCCATCGGCGGCGCGACCGAGCCGCAACGGGTCAACGGACCGCTCGCCGCGGGCCTTGCGGTCGAACTCGAGGCCACTCACGGCGACGCGGACGAACCCGTCCCGTCCTGGTTCGATGAGCTTCAGAAGTCGATTGGACCGCGCGTCGAGTACGGCGTATTGGCCTCCGGATCTTTCTTCGAACCGGAGGTCAACACTTTGGATGACCGGCGGCGCGTCGACCCGCACGGCACCGATGTCCGTCAGCCGGGCCGTGAGGGCCAAGATCATGCTAGCGACGATCAGCGCTGCAGCGGCAATGATGAAACCCCGCGGGATCTTATCGTTCGTTTCGCTCGCGTGCATATCTCACTCCCATCCACTATTCGGCGGCAACCAGATGTGGCGTAGAGGGGGTAGTCTGTCTCGGCGCCCAATCGCCACCCAAGCGCTCTTCCGGAACTCGACGAGGCACCGCGGCGTCACTTGCCGTGTGCGAGGCGATTGCGCGAGCCAGGACTTCGGCAACGCGGGGTGCGTCTTGCACGCATCGCAACATCGGTTGAGGCGATTTCAGGCGCCATGGCCTGACGTGTGGCCATAGTACGAGGTATGGGAGGCGCTTGCCGCCCGTGAGGTCGATTGGAAGGTCGCCGGCCGCTTGGGGGAACGTGCGCATCCCTACGGCTGATATCGACGCGAACGGCAGATTGAAGGTTATCGGCAGTGCAACGCCGAACCGCATGACGACGCGCCGGCTTGTGATGGTGTAGATCGTCGACCGTGCGATAGCCCTAGCGATCAATGTGAGAATGGTAATCGAAAGTGCTGCCGCTATGAGCGGATATACCGCAGAGGCAACAATTGCTGCGGGTGCCTCACCATCGTACCAGCCGCTACCTATGCGCCAAGCGATAAGGACGCCGAAGTAGATGGCGATCTTGTCGATGTGGAGCGCTCGGCGCGCAATGGCCGGCCAATAGGGGCTTCCGCTCCACAGAATGGATTCCCCGGCGGGCGGAACGGCCGGTAGGCCAGGGATGGGCTCGACTTCGAAATCGTCGTGGCTCATAGCAATGCCTCTGTCCGAGAGGGTAGGGCATAGAGGTGGCCGCCGCCGTAGTAAGCTGTGATACGATCCTCTTCCCTGCGTGAGACCTGATCGGATGCGGCGTGGCGCGGGACATCGGTGAAATGGCGCGCAAGGATTGACTTCACGCGCACCAGGCGTTGGCGTCCGTCGATCTTCGAGAAGTTTATTGGGAGGAGGACGTGACGCGGCGCGGGCGGCGACTCGTCGCCTACTGCGGCCACGCTCGGTAGCGCCACCTCGAGGTAGCGAATCAGACACTCCGATCGATCGACCCACAGGTCCGATACCGTGCCCGCGACGAGACCATCAGCGCCGACGACCTCCATTCCGCGGGGATCGGGATCCCGATGCTCGATCGAATAGTCCGGTGCCGTGCGCAGCGGCACGATGCGCGTACGCCCATCGGCCATGACGTCGGGATTCTCGGATCGCATGGCCCATGCAGCAGGACCCACACCATCGACCATCGGGTTGCCGGTTGGTTCCAAGGGCGCACCTGGCCATGGCGCGATCGGCTCGGCCTTGATCGGGCGCGGGTCGACTTCTGCGTTAGGTACAGTCTTGGTGCCACCCGCGGGGAGTAGATACGTCTTCGGCAACGGCATCGCCGGGAAGCCCTGGATGGGGCCGCTGGTGGCGCCTTCCGGCGCGAGCGGATAACCCTCCCGCTTGTTTTCCCGGAGCAGGTAGTAGATCAGCCCGGCGAAGAAAATCCAAAACAGATAGAGAGCGACCTGAGCGACGTCGATATAGTCAGTGATAGATCCTTTAGGCATCTGCGTTCTCCGCTTTCGCGCAACTACCCGGGATGTTCGGCAAGGCCAAAGGACGCTATCGACGGGCGTGGCAGTGTCCGCCGATAGCGAACCAGTGGTCCGATGGCCGCAAGGCCAATGAACATCAAAGCAATCTCGATGTGATAGACGACCATGTAGCCGCTCGAAGTGCCGCTCATCGGGGACCACAGAACGCCGGCGTGGGCTAGCGCGTTGGTGCCATCACGAATAGGACCGCTGAGTGCCATGGCGGTGCCTGCCGCAATCGCCTGCGCCGTGCCCCACGCGCCGAGGACCTTGCCGCTGCGGCCGTCGCCGACGCTGTGCATCGCCGCGGTCAATGTCCCCACTGAGAACAGTCCGCCGCCGAGTCCGATGAGGAAGGCGCCCAACTGGAATGCAGTCGCGGATTGTAGCGGTGCCGAAAAGATGACAGCGCAGAAGGCGGGAATGCCAATCAACAGACCAGAGGCAGCAATGAAATGCGGGTCTCGGCCGCCGTCCAACGCGCGTGCGGAGAGCGCAAATCCAAGCAACATGCCGGCGGAGCTGATCGCAGCCAGAAGTGTGGTTGCGCTGACTGATAGACCAAGCACCTCCCCACCATAGGGCTCGAGGAGTATGTCCTGCATGCTGAAGCCCGCCGTCCCGAACCCGACGGTGAGCAGCAACCGCCGACTGCTCCAGTCCGACCAGATGGCTCGCCAAGCTTCCCGAAACGGTGGCGGTGCCACGTCAACACGCGTGAGCTCCGGACGCCGCGCTTCCTGCTTCCACAGCGCCACGATGTTGAGAAGCATCGTAAGCGCGGCGGCGCCCTGTATGACTTGAATAAGTCTTATCTGCGAGAAATTGGAGAGCAGTACCGAGAAGGCCAATGCCGCAGTGAACATGCCGACCAGAAGCATCACGTAAAGCAGCGCGACCACTCGATGGCGGCGGTCTGCAGGAGCAAGATCGCTCGCAAGGGCAAGGCCCGCCGTCTGAGTCGTATGAAGACCGGCACCAACCAGAAGGAAGGAGAGCGCCGCTGCCACATAACCGACGATGTCTGGAGCGTCCGCGTCGCCGGACAGAACGATCAGTGCAAACGGCATGATCGCCAAACCGCCGAACTGAAGCATCGTCCCCATCCAGATGTAGGGAACACGCCGCCATCCAAGATACGAGCGATGATGATCGGATCGATGGCCAAGCAGTAATCTCAGTGGCGCGACTAGTATCGGCAGCGAAATCATGAAGGCGACCAGTGTCGCTGCAACCTGCAGCTCGACGATCATGACCCGATTAAGCGTACTATTGAGCAAGACGAGCGCCATCCCGACCGAGACCTGAAACAAGGATAGGCGCAGCAGGCGGCCAAGGGGCAGATCAGGAGACGCGCTGTCCGCAAACGGCAGGAAGCGTAGGCTCAATCGCGCCCACTGTGCAGCCAGGACCTGGTTGCTCTGCCTCATGCCGAGATCAGCTCCATGGCTTGAGACGTGTAGAAGCCGCGAGATACGTAGCGCGTACGACCGAACGTGTGATTCTGAAGCTCGGGGGTGGATTGCAGCAGATCACGAACCTGCGGCTCGCCGAGAGGCTTCAAGGCTGGTGAGCGTTGCGAGCCTGGAAATAGGCGCCCGATGGCATGCATTGCGACGAGTGCGGGCGTTCGCGGAACGAAGGTGAAGGAAACAGTGGCGTGGGTGCGCGAGGACAGCTGAGCCAAAGCAGTGGCAAGATCCGGCGCGTCATAGTGAATGAGACTATCCATCGCCACGACATAATCGAAGCGCCCAAGCGCTGGGTTCAGCATGTCGTCGACTTGAAATTGGACCGATCCAGGTCCGACATCTCTTGGCGTGCGCTCTTGGGCGAGGGTGATCAATGTCGGCGATAGATCGACCGCCAGCACGTCCGCCCCGCGCCGTGCCGCTTCGACGGAAAAAAGGCCGGTGCCACAACCGGCATCGAGAAGCCGACACCCGCGCAAATCAGCGGGCATCCACTCGAGAAGTGTTGCCCGCATGAGATCGCGACCTTCCCGCACCGTGCGTCGGATACGCCCCAGCGGCACGTCGGTTGTCAGCGTCGCCCAGGCAGCCGATGCCGTCCTGTCAAAGTACGTCTGGAGTTCTCTACGACGGACGAGATACGTGTTCGATTGCATCAGTCGAATCCTAGGAAATCGAAGATGTCGCGGTCTTTCATGGGCGCCGCATCGAGCGCCGGCGTGCCGTCCCAAAGCTGCTCGGCGAGGCTCATGTAGCCATCGAGAACTTCTTGAAGTGCAGGGGACGGATCCATTTCGAACAGGGTCGATTTTTTCAGTCGACTGCGGCGGATCTCGTCGAGGTCGGGGAAATGCGCGAGCCGCTTAAGGCCGACCGCCGCATTGTAGCGGTCGATCTCGTCCGTCCCCGAACTGCGGTTGGCAATGACGCCGCCGATGCGGACCTGATAGTTCTTTGCCTTCGCCTGGATCGCGGAGACGATCCGGTTCATGGCAAAGATCGAGTCGAAGTCATTCGCGGTCACGATCAAGCCGCGTTCGGCGTGTTGGAGCGGTGAGGCAAAGCCGCCACAGACGACGTCTCCGAGCACGTCAAATATAACGACGTCGGTGTCGTCGAGCAGATGGTGTTCCTTGAGCAACTTGACCGTTTGCCCGACAACGTATCCGCCGCAGCCTGTGCCAGCTGGAGGGCCGCCAGCCTCGACACAGAGCACGCCGTTATAGCCTTCGAATACGAAGTCTTCGGCGCGCAGTTCTTCTGTGTGAAATTCGATGGATTCGAGTACGTCGATCACGGTCGGCATGAGTCGCTTGGTCAGCGTGAATGTCGAGTCGTGTTTTGGATCGCAGCCGATCTGGAGAACTCGCTTGCCGAGCTTGGAGAAGGCAACGGAGAGGTTCGACGACGTTGTGCTCTTTCCAATCCCGCCTTTGCCGTAGACGGCAAAGACCTTGGCGCGCGTATCGATGCGGACGCGAGGGTCCAGCTTGACCTGGACGCTGCCATCGCCGTCGGCTCGCCGAGCTGATCCCCCGGCCCGATCTACAGTATCGAGTACCACCGTCATGCCAGGACCTCGCTGGACGTCAAACCTTCGAGCCTATCTTCGAGTTCTTCGCTGGCGCGCCGCAGCGACTCGAGCGTCTCGGCATCGGGCTGCCAGAGCTGGCGCTGTTGCGCCTCGAGAAGTCGGTTTGCAATTTTCAGCGAGGCGGTGGGGTTCATTGACGAAAGGCGCTCGCGCATTTCTGCGTCGAGAACGAATGTCTCTGAGATCTTGCCGTATACCCACGGCGCGACGCTGCCGGTGGTTGCGGACCATCCCATGGTATTGGATACGTGTGCCTCGATGTGGCGCACGCCCTCATGGCCATGCTTCAGCATTCCCTCGTACCACTTGGGATTGAGAATGCGTGTGCGCGTCTCCAGGGATATTTGCTCGTTGAGCGTACGCACGCGACCATCGCCCCGAGTCTGATCGCTTACGTAGACCGGCGCCTCGGTCCCCTTCGCCGTACGAACAGCCTGGGCAATTCCACCGAGTGTATCGAAGTACGTGTCGACGGTCGTGACGCCCAACTCCACCGACTCGAGATTCTGGTAGGCCATCTCGACGCGCGCCAGGATACTCGCGAGCAGATCCGGTTGAGGACTCGGGCGTCCCTGGCGCCCATAGGCGAATCCCTTGCGCCGGGAAAAAACTTCGGCCAGTTCGTTCGCATCGTCCCACCGACTGCTCTCGATCAGATGGTTGACGTTGGCGCCGTACGCACCCTCGGCATTGCTGAAGACGCGAAGCGTTGCCGTCTCCAGATCGCAGCCGGTGTCCTGCTGGAATCTCAATGCGTGCTTGCGCACAAAATTCTGGGAGCAAGGTTCGTCTGCGGTGGCTGCCAGATACGCGGCTTCCGCGAGCAGTTTGAGCTGCAGTGGAAGTAGGTCGCGGAAGATTCCGGAGGTTGTCATCATGACGTCGAGGCGCGGACGGCCGAGAACGGAGAGGGGCACGAGCTCCGCGCCGGCCAGACGCCCATAGCCATCAAACCTGGCACGCGCACCGATCAGCGCCAGAGCTTGAGCAATCGGCGCGCCGCCCGACTTGAGATTGTCCGTGCCCCAAAGGACGACCGCGATGGTTTCGGGGAGCCCATGACCTTCGTCCATATGCCGTGCGAGTATGCGGGCAGCCTGACGTTCGCCATCCTTCATGGCCATAGCACTCGGGATCCGGAAGGGATCAAAGCCGTGGAGGTTGCGGCCGGTTGGAAGGATTTCTGGCGTCGCCAGCAAATCACCTGCCGGCGCGGGCCGGATGAACCGCGCGTCGAGCGCGGCGAGGAGCGCATCGATCTCGTGATCGATGGCCAGGAGGGCATTGGTACGAACAAGTTGATCGATGAGGCCGCGAGATACCGGTTCCGAGGTGATTGCAATTTCTTGCACGTCGTCGGTAGTGGCACCCGAAAGGATTGATTCGAGCACGTCAGATGACAGCTTGGCGCCAGATGCCGTGTCCGTCATCGCGAGAATCGCATCGCGCCGCTCATCGCGTGTCATCGCGCGGCCGACAATATGCAAACCGTGTGGGATGAGAGCGTACTCGACCTCGAGGACGGCCTCGCGCAGCCGATCTACCTGATGATCATCGGCGATTGTCCAAGTCGGTTCCTGCTCGGCGAGTCCAACCGATGCCGCTTGCGCTTGAATTGTCTCGATCAGATTGGCGCTGTCGAACCGATCGTCTGGCGACAGGCTCCGCCATTGATCGAGCATGGATTTGAGCTCGAGCAGGCCGCGATAGAGGCCGGCGCTTGTCACGGGAGGCGTAAGGTAACTGATCAGAGTCGCGGCGGCGCGGCGCTTTGCGAGCGTGCCTTCTGATGGATTGTTGGCCGCGTAGAGGTAAAAGCTCGGCACGTCGCCGATCAAGCGGTCCGGCCAGCAGGCATCCGACAATCCGGCTTGCTTGCCGGGCATGAATTCGAGGGCCCCATGCGTACCGAAGTGGAGTATTGCGTGGGCGCAGAAAGAGCTTCGGATCCAACGGTAAAATGCCGAAAATGCGTGCGTCGGGGCAAACCCCTTCTCGAACAGCAGGCGCATCGGGTCGCCTTCGTAACCGAAGGCGGGCTGGATTCCGACGAAAACATTCCCGAACTGCGCACCTAGCACATAGATCGCGTCGCTACTGCTCTGATGTCGCCCAGGTGCCGCTCCCCATTGGGCTTCGATCTGCTCCAGCCACTGCTCATCTCGGATATGATCATCGACAGCCACGCGGATGTGAACATTGGCATTGGTGCCATAGAGCCCAGCATTGCCCTTTAGGATCGACGATCGCAGATCGTCCACGCTCTCGGGAACACTGACGTCATACCCGTGCCGTCGAAGCGCAAGCAGCGTATTGTGCAGCGATTCGAAAACCGAGAGAAACGCAGCAGTGCCGACGCTGCCGGCATTTGGAGGAAAGCCAAAAAGCACGATGGCCACCCGCCGCTCTGCGCGTTCAGACTTGCGCAGTGCAATGAGACTTTCGGTCCGTGCCACCAGCCGCGCGGCCCGGCTGGGCTCGGCGCGCATGTCACGGCTGCTGCGGCCTCCCGCTTCGCTGCGGCCGCCAAATACCATCGATCCGGTCGCGCCATCGAGTTCCGGGATGGCGACCATAATGGTTGCTTCGATCGGCAGCAGCCCTTGATCGGAAGACTTCCACTGCTCGAGAGTCTGAAACTCCACCGGCAGTGCGGCGATGTAGGGGACGTCCAGTTTCGCGAGGATATTCTCAGCGGCTGCTGCATCGTTGTAAGCAGGCCCGCCAACCAGTGAAAAGCCAGTCAGTGAGACGACCGCGTCTACCAGTACTTGACCATCCTTGATGAAATAGCTCTCAATTGCTGGACGCGCGTCGAGGCCGCTGGCGAACGCAGGAACAACCGCCAAACCTCTGGACTCGAAGGCTGCAATCACTGCGTCGTAGTGAGCCGAATTCCCAGCCAACAGATACGAGCGCATGAGAAGCAGGCCGACGGTACCTTTGCTGCCGGCGGCGACGCGAGGCAATGAGTCGGCGCGATCGGTGATCCGTTCGGAAAGTCGCGGATGATAGAGGCCGACCTCCGGATAGGTGACCGGCACCGACGGTTTGAGTGTCCCCCGCAGCGCCCGGCGCGGGCCTTCGGCATACCGATCGATCATATACCGGATCAGGCCGCGGACATTCTCGTCCGAACCGGAAAGCCAGTATTGCATGATAAGGAAGTAGGCCCGTAGATCCTGCGCCGTACCTGGGACGTACTTCAGAATCTTGGGCAGGCGGCGCAGCATCTTCATCTGCGATGCGGCCGCGCCTTCGGTGTCCGACTTGCGGTGCGAACCGCGCAGGCGCTTGAGTAGTGCAAGTGCCCCACCCGCCTCCCCGTCCATGCGAAGGCGACCAATCCGAGTAAGCTTTACGATCTCGGAAGACGCGATGCACCCGATCATTGCGTCGCACGCTTCGCGGCGCGCCACAAGCGCCGGTAGAACGGGGCGAATGTGCTCTTCCATGAAGAGCATATTCACGAGGATGATGTCCGATGTTGCGATCGCGTGCAGACACCGCTCAACAGCGCCGGGATCGCCGTGCCAATCGGCGGCTACATGCAGCGATAGCGTGAGGCCTGGCAGTTCCGACCGCAGGCTCGCCTCGACGCGCTCGATAGCGCCCGCCAGATGATTGTCGAGCGTAATGATAGTCACGCCTATCGGCGTGATATCAGCGGCTGTAATGTGCTTTTGCATCGTACAGCGTCTCGATTGTGATCATCGCTATGTCGCGAGATGTTGCAAATCGTTCAGTGTTGCGCCGTGCCTTGCCGCGAACGAAGAAAGGTATTTTGCGAAGCTCTTGTTCGGCTTCTGTCGACCACGCGGTCTCTCGCGATCCAGTGGCGGAAACGGGAGCCTGTTCGGGCTCCGATTTCTGCGGGATCGCTTTTTCCCCGCCGCCATGTGCCAAATGGGATGGCTTTGCGCCGTCGCCGAATTCGAAGTCATCCCTGAACATGCCGAGGAGATGCTCCTCCAGGCCCATCATGAGCGGATGAACCCATGTATCGAACAACACACTCGCGCCCTCGAGTCCCATCTGGGGGGAGTGCCGGGCGGGAAAATCCTGCACATGAACGGGGGCGGAGATCACCGCGCAAGGAATGCTCAACCTCTTAGCGATGTGGCGCTCCATCTGCGTCCCGAGCACCAACTCAGGCTGCAGCTTCTCGATGGCTCGCTCGACTTCGAGGTAGTCATCAGTAATGAGGGGCTCGACACCGTGCTCTTTGGCCGCGTTTCGCATCTCGCGTGCGAATTCTCGGCTGTAGGAGCCGAGCCCAACGACCGTGAACCCCAATTCGTCTCGTGCAACGCGCGCCGCTGCAATCGCATGGGTGGCATCGCCGAAGATGAAAACGCGCTTCCCCGTCAAGTATGTGCTGTCGACAGACCGCGAGTACCACGACATCCGCGACTCGCACTGGTCAATCACCGTGCTCACGTCTGCGCCCACGGTCGCACCGATCTCACGGAGAAAGTCTCGAACTGCCGAGAGGCCGATTGGTACGGTCGAGACGGCCGGCTGGCCGAAGTGGCGTTTCAGGAACTGAGCCGTGAGGCCTGCAACTTCCGGATAGAGGACTACGTTGAAGTCGGCATTGCCGAGCCGCGCCAAATCCGCAGCGGTCGCGCCAAGCGGTGCGACGACATTGACGTCGATTCCTGCGAGTTTGAGGAGCTGCGTCACCTCCAGCGTGTCATCTCGGTGTCTGAAGCCAAGCGCCGTGGGGCCGAGAATGTTGCATCGAGGCGGAGACCCTGCTTCTCGGGCAGCCCGCCGTTCGGTCTCTGACGAAGATGTTGTGGGAACGACGCGGCGCACGAGCTGGTAGAGGGTTTCGGCTGCGCCCCAGTTCTCCTTTTTCTGATAGGCGGGCAACTCAAGCGGAACGATAGGGATTGGCAGATCCATCGTCGCGGCGAGACCACCCGGATCATCCTGAATGAGCTCAGCTGTGCAGGAAGCTCCGACGAGCATGACGTCCGGTCGAAAGCGCTCGAAAGCATCGCGCACCGATGACTTGAAGAGTTCGGCGGTGTCGCTCCCGAGATCGCGCGCTTGGAAGGTCGTATACGTGACCGGTGGTCGCTCCGGGCGACGCTCGATCATCGTGAAGAGAAGGTCCGCGTAGGTATCGCCCTGCGGCGCGTGAAGAACGTAGTGGACTCCCTTCATAGCGGTCGCGACGCGCATCGCGCCGACATGCGGCGGGCCTTCGTATGTCCACAACGATAGCTTCATGAATCATACCTTCAATCGTGACTGCCGGTCGAGCGGTCGCTGGAAGAGGGCAGCAAGGTCGCCAGCCTGCTCATAACCGTGGATCGGCGTGAACAGCAGCTCGATGGACCACTTCGTCGTAAGTCCTTCGGCTTCAAGCGGATTGGCTAGGCCAAGTCCGCATACCGTGATGTCAGGGCGAGCCCGGCGGCATCGCTCGAGCTGGCGTTCGACGTCTTGTCCTTCGCTGATCACCGAGTCGTCCGGAATGAGCGCCAACTCCTGAGCCAAATGGGCGCGATGCAGGTAAGGCGTGCCGATCTCGACCGGTTTGACCCCGAGTTCGCGCGTGAGAAAGCGCGCTAGGGGCACCTCTAGCTGGCTGTCGGGGAAAAAGAAGACGCGCTTGCCTTCAAGATCGGAGCGCCATCGATCGACGACCGCTCGCGCGCGCGCCGCAGGGCCCTCGATGACGGCGCGCGCACGATGCGAGGGGATGTGAAGTGCTTGCGCGGCGGCCATCAGCCACGATGTTGTCCCCTCGGCTCCCAGTGGGAAGAGGGCATCAATGCGGTTTGCGCCACGGCGCTCGAGAGCGGCTGAGGTCTGAGCGAGGAATGGTTGGGCGAGAAGGTATCGCGTCGAAGGGCCAACCTCGGGCAGATCATCGAGGCGCCGCGATGGCAGAAAGGACACGCGCTCGATGCCCATGGCATTGAAGTATCGTCGGAACTGATCTTCGACGACATCCGCGAGCGCACCGACCACCAACAAATTGGGATGCGCATCCGACGGAGCCGCGCAAAGCGATCCAACAAGTGCTTCGAGACAGGCATCTTCACCCTGCGTGAATGTTGTCTCGATTCCGCTGCCTGAATAGTTCAGCACCCGTACCTTGGGCGACATGCGGCTGTCGAGTCGCGCAGCAATCCTTGAGAGATCGAGCTTGATGACTTCGGAAGGGCACGATCCGACGAGGAAGAGAAGACGAAGATTCGGTCGGCGCTGTACGACCTCGGCAACCATCCGCTCGACTTCATCGTCGGCATTCGCTAGGCCGGCGAGATCGCGATCATCGATAATGGCGGTGGCAAATCTCGGCTCTGCGAAGATCATCACGCCGGCGGCTGACTGCAGGAGATGCGCGCAAGTCCGTGATCCGATGACGAGGAAGAATGCGTCCTGCATCTTGCGATGCAGCCAAACGATTCCAGTCAGGCCGCAGAAAACCTCTCGCTGGCCACGTTCGCGCAGAATCGATCGATCGGGGGATTTGGTGGGCTGGACCTGCGCTGTCGTTATCATCGCGCAGCGCCCCACCGCAGAGTGGTGACGGAGGGGTTCTGCGATATCACGTCAACCGCGCGCGTATCAGGCGTTTCGAGGCGTGCAGTTCTGAACTTGAAAACGAACTGGGCCGCATTCGCCGCGTAGGCTGCGTAGGCCGCGAGCGCGAGTAACATCTGCCCGCGCTCGGGAAGCCAATGGAAAAGCAGCGCCAGCAAATAGGCCGTATGAAGGGCCAGAACCAGCATGCTAACGGCATCTTCCCAGTAGAAGGCCGGAGCGAACAGGTACCGGTCAAAAACGACTTTCTCCCAGATCGAGCCGGTCACCATGATCGCGTAAAGCGCGATTGTCTTGGCCACGACGGAGATGGTCGCAGCGAGGAACCCCTCGCCGGTTAGCAGATAGTGGAGAACAAGCGCCAAGCTGACGAGAAAGACCGCAAACTGGACAATTGCCAGCACCCCTTGCACGAACGTCCAGGGGGTCGCGTCGCGGCGTCGGCGCTGCTCAGCCGTGTAGAGCGAAGCTCGAATTGTGTGGGGATGCATATCGCCGCTCATCCGCCGCCGCCCTCTCTGGTCGTTCGGGTTTGGCGGATCATAGTGAATGTCACGCTTGCATGACGTCAAGTAAAATTTACATCTGCGTAAAACTACACCTTTCGCGACCACGTGTCGCATGGCTCAATTAACTATCGCCGAAGAGGCGCGGCTCGGGCGGAGGCCCGATCCAAAGGCAATCCGCCAGAGCGCAAAGCTTCGAAATGGCTAGCGGATGCGGTGCCGGCGAGCGGGAGTAAACGCAGGCCAAAAGGCCTGGACACCATCGGGAGGGGTCGGCATGGCTTCGTTGACGCGATCGAGCCAGACGCTGGAGCGACTGAGCGGGAGCTATGACGACGATGTGCTCAAACGCTATCGCCCCAGCCCGCAGTTCGATTGCTCGCATGCTGTCGACCTTACAGAGATCGACCGCAGCGAGAAACTCCGGCAAACAATTGAAGCCGAGATCATTCCGCGGCTGATGCTGCTGCATGGTCCCGTGGCGCCGGCTGAGAGCGACGCGCCCACCAACGACAACGCGCGGGTGTGCCTCGATGTGGAGGAATTTGCGGAGGTCGTGCTCGATCTCGATCTGAAATTCGCGCGGCACTATATCGAGTTGCTGCTTGAGCAGGGGGTCACGCTGGACCGCGTGTTTCTCGGACTGATGGCGCCGGCGGCGCAACGCCTTGGCGATCTCTGGCTTTCGGATGAGCGAAGCTTTGCCGAGGTTACGATCGGGCTGGGGCTGCTTCAGCAACTGTTGCGGATCTATAGCTCGGCGTTTCAGGCGGAGAGCGGCGGGGAAATTGAAAGCTGCCGCATGATCTTGTCGCCGACCAGAGCGGAGCAGCATACGTTCGGGCTGTGCGTTCTCGATCTCTACTTGAGGCGGGCCGGTTGCGACGTCGAATTGTGCTCTCGCTTCGAACTGCCGGCGATGTCACGTATGGTCAAAGGCGAATGGATCGATGTGATCGGACTGTCAGCAGGTTGTGACGTCTTGATCGATGAACTATCATCGGATATTAAAGATTTACGTCGAGTCAGCTTCAACGGTTCGCTTCGAATAATCGTTGGCGGTCCGGCCTTTATCGGCCAGCCGGAGCGTGTAGCCAAAGTCGGTGCCGATGGGTTTGCCGAGGACGCTCCGCAGGCAGTCCGCTTGATACGCGGAATGATGAGGAGGGCGGCTGGGGGCTAAGGATAGGACTAAGAATGGCCCCGGCTTGCGCAATCTCGGCTCGGACCGGGTCACAGCCAATTTGAGATTGGGTGCATCCCGTTGAGCGGTCCTCCCGTGAGATCTCTCCAAAAGGCAATCGGGTCGATGGACGCCGAGGCTGTGACCAAGTTGGTCGCCGTGACCACGGACATTGCCCTCGTTATCGACCGCGATGGAGTCGTGCGCGACTATTCGATAGGAAATGACAGTGTCTCCCGTGAATCGGACTTTTCATCCTGGGTGGGAAGACCGTGGGTGGAGACCGTCACCGTCGAGAGCCGACCAAAGATCGAGCAACTGTTGAAGGACGCTGGGCGCGCCCAACCTGCGCCATGGCGGCAAGTCAATCACCCCGTTGCTGGCGGCGCTGGCGATCTCCCGATCAGATATGCAACTCTCCAGACGGGCGCCAACGGCCGGATCGTTGCCTTCGGCCGCGAGCTTCGCGCCATATCATTGCTTCAACAGAAGTTGGTCGAAGCGCAGCAGGCCATGGAGCGCGAGTATGCGCGCGTACGTGCAGCCGAGACCAGATACAGGCTGTTGTTTCAACTATCTGACGAGCCCGTCGCTATTGTCGACGCGAACAGCCTGAGAATTGTCGAGGCCAATCCTGCCGCGTCACGCCTCTTGAAGCTCGGTCCCAAGCGGAGCTCTGGTCGCTCGTTCGTCGATGCATTCGATGCTGGCAGCGCGGGGGCACTCCAAGGACTGCTCGCCGCCGTGCGGCTGCGCGGCAAGGCGGATTCCGTTCGCGTCGGCCTCGCTTCCGAGTCGACTAGATTCGTGGTTTCGGCGTCGCTGTTCAGGCAGGACGCGGGCGCCCAGATGCTTGTCCGGATAATTCCGGAGGAACCAACGCGGGCTGCGTCGGCGGACCAGCCTAGCGCGAAGCTCAACTCTGTCATCGATCGAATACCGGATGCATTCGTAGTCGTAGGTCTCGATCGCCGCATTCTTACAGTCAACACGGCGTTTCTCGAACTTGCGCAGCTAGCAACAGTAGACCAAGCCGTCGGCGAGCAGCTCGACACTTGGATCGGGCGCTCAACTGTCGACGTGAACGTACTGGTCAGCAATCTCCGTGAACATGGGGCTGTCCGGCATTTTTCGTCGGTGGTGCGGGGCCAACTGGGCGTCAATGAGGAAGTAGAGATCTCGGCCGTAGCCGTCCCCGAGGGCGACCCGCCTTGCTATGGCTTCAGCATCAGATCCACGCGCGGTCGCCTGTTTGCGACCGGCGCAGACGGAGGCACGCTTCCTCGCTCGGTCGAGCAATTGAAGGGGCTTGTCGGCCAAGTGCCGCTGAAGAATCTCGTGCGAGAGACGACGGATCTCATCGAGCGTCTATGCATCGAAGCCGCGCTTGAGATCGTTGGTGATAATCGCGTGTCGGCGGCGGAGCTGCTCGGGCTGAGCCGGCAAAGCCTTTACGTAAAGCTACGCCGTTACGGACTCGGAGATCTGGATTCCGAGGACTAACCTATCGAGTGCGATGCCGACATCATGAGGGCGTTGTCTGAATCGCAGCCCCGATTGGCCTTTGCTCTATAGATTGGCTGTGCTGTAATGCGCCACAGCTGCGGCGGGTGGCGTGCTGGAAGCGAACAGCCATCGGCTGCGCCGGCAGAGAGGCACCCCTGGTGTCATGGAAAACAGCGCGACAGTTTCTCACTCGCGGCGCGAGCGCCTTAAGCAGGCAACCCTTGAGTGTCATCGCCGGCTCGAGCGGGTGGTCGATGCGCATGGCTACTTCGTAGAGCGCGCATCTTACGGAAGGTGGCTGCTGCGATCCCTCGAGTTCCATCGGGCCGCTTTTGCGACGCTTTGCCCCGCAACGTTGGTGTGCTGCCTCGGACCAACAGCAATTGCCGAGCGATTAGCTCTATTTGAGCGTGATCTCGAAGATCTTGAGGTTCCGGTACCTGCTCCAAGCGTAGCGATCGCTGAACCGAAGCAGGATGCTGCCCAGACGTTAGGTGTTCTCTATGTCACCGAGGGCGCCAGTCTTGGCGCGAGGCTGCTTGTCACTCGGGCTCGACGCTTAGGGTTGAATGAGACGTTCGGTGCCAGAGCGCTAACACGCCAGGCGCTTGATTTGCAGTCGTGGCGATCCTTTGTTGAGGCTTTGGAGAACTTTGAAGGAAACCCAGAGCGCGAGTCTCGTCTCGTACGTGCAAGTGAACAAACTTTCGAGCTTGCCGCGCGCCACTTTGGCGCGCCGTCATGAACCATATCGTCGACACGGTGGATCTCTCCACGTGCGACCGTGAGCCCATCCACATACCGGGCCTGATCCAGCCTCACGGTAGCCTCCTCGTATGCGACCCTGACACCTGGGTGATTACGCACGCCTCGGAGAACCTCGGCAACTTCGTACCCCATGAGGCCGCGGCGGCCATCGGAATGGTCCTGAAGGGCGTTGTCGGTGTGGAAGCATTTCATAAGCTTACGAATGCACTGGCGGTGTCAGCCGCCCCCAATCTGCCTGGGCGGATTTTTGAGCTTCCAAGCGCGGCATCGCATGCAAATTGCGCAAGTATCCATGTCTACTCGGGCCATGCTTTGATTGAACTCGAGCATGTCACCACGACGTACACCGACGCAACGCCGCTCTTTCTAATCAAGAGCATGCTGACGCGGATGCAGCGCGCTGCCACAGTTGCGGAAGTGTGCGAGATCGCAGTCCAGCAGCTCATCGATCTGATTGGTTTTGATCGGGTCATGATCTACAAATTTCTCCACGACGGCTCGGGTAGCGTTGTGGCAGAAAGTCGTAGCGCCGACGTGCCGTCGTTCCTTGGACACCACTTTCCCGCCTCCGACATACCTCAGCAAGCGCGAACGCTTTACCTCAACAACTGGATTCGATTGATCGCGGATGTGAATGCGCCGTCCGTTCGTATTCTGCCGTTAGATCATCATCATGTGCACCCGATTGATCTGAGCTATTGCGCGCTGCGAAGCGTGTCGCCGATCCATATCGAGTATCTGCGCAATATGAATGTCGGCGCATCGCTGTCGATTTCGATCCTCGTCGGGGGTGAGCTATGGGGCCTCGTCGCCTGCCACAACTGTTCGACCAAAATTGTGCCGCCGGACATTCGTGTTGCGGCCGAGTTCTTTGGGCAGGCGTTTTCGCTTCAATTGCAGTCGCTCGAGCGCGTCGATGTCGCGCATATGCTGAGCTCGGCACGCGAAGGTCTCGACAGAATAATGGCCGAGATAGCACCGGCAGCACAGCTTTCCGAGAGTCTTACACCCAGGCTTGCCGAGTTCGCCTCCTTCATTCCGTGCGACGGTGTCGGCTTGTGGAGCGATGGCAGCTGGACCGAGTGGGGCAGCTGCCCGCCTAATACCGAAGTTCCAGATTTGCTCCGAACTCTCAATCGAATCTCGCACGGTGCAGTCTTCTCGACGAATGAAGTCTCTGCCATGCATCCGCGGGCTACGGCATACGCGTCCGCCGTCAGTGGGCTTCTGGCCGTACCGCTATCGCGGACGCCCGGCGACTATCTGATTTTCTTTCGCAAAGAGTTCATACACACCATCGATTGGGCGGGTGATCCCAATAAGCCTGTGCTGGCGGGAGACAACGGTAACCGCCTCACGCCGCGCAAGAGCTTCGAGCTATGGCAAAACGAAGTACGAGGAAAGTCGCGCGTTTGGGAGCCGCATGATCGTTTCACTGCCGAGGCAATGCGGATTTCGCTGCTTGAGGTCGTTCTCCGCTACAATGAGATCCTGACGCAGGAGCGTACGAAGGCAGAGCGACAGCAGCGACTGTTCGTTGCGGAACTCAATCATCGTGTCAAAAATGCCCTAGCCTTGATCGGAGCGCTCGTCGACCACAGCAGGGATAAGCACGAGAATTTGTCCGAGTTTATCGAGGACCTCGAGGGACGCATTCGTGCGCTGGCGCATGCCCATGACCTGGCGAGCCAAGCGGGACCTTTCGATCTGAGACGTCTTGTCGAGATCGAACTGCAGCCCTTCGCGGATAGAGATCGCAGCCCGATCGAGATCAATGGACCTCGCGTCCTGCTTGATGATCATGCTTATGGCGTACTTGCACTGGTGCTTCACGAAATGACCACCAATGCTGCGAAGTATGGTGCGCTGTCGCACGCGGGATCTCTTAAGGTGACATGGCAGGTCGAGCCGAGCGGCGACTGCCGGATAGATTGGCTCGAGCGCGGTGGGCCGCTAGTGTACACGCCGAACGCCTCTGGGTTCGGGCATCTGCTGGTCCGCAGGCAGATTCCATTCGAACTCGATGGCAAGACGGAGATCTTCTTTGATCGGGAAGGTCTGCGCGCCTACTTTGTCATTCCTGCACGTTGGGTCAATTCATCGTCGGGTGTCCTGCGCTCCAGCTCGGTGCCAACGGTGGCCAGCGTCGAGCCGATCTCTGCGGTGCTTTCCGGTATGAGTATTCTCGTTGTCGAGGACAGCATCATCGTTGCTTTGAAGGTCGAGAAGATGCTGCGCCGCGTAGGGGCGGCGCGCGTCCTCCTGAGCGCAACGAATGAGCAGGCGATAGCACGCATTGAGGCCGAAAAAATCGATGCAGCCGTTCTAGATATCAATCTTCAGGGCGCAATGTCCTATCCGGTCGCCGATGCGCTGGCACGACGGGGTATACCATTCATCTTCGAGACCGGTTACGGTCAGTCGCCGGAACTTCCTGAGCGATTTGCTGAGCGCCGCGTCGTGACCAAGCCATTTTCGGAGGAAGATCTTAGCAAGGCTATGTCGGGCGCCTTGCAGGAGCGGGGGGCAACGTAGCTACTCGCACAAGCTGAACTGGGCGACGCGGTTTGCTGCAGCGCACACATTGCCACGGCTCAAGATATCCGGTCTGATGTGCCTGCACGGTAACTGCCGGACGCGCATTTTCCGATGACAGAACGCAACTGCCGATATGAAGGATCGCGAGACGATGGGCTCGAGGATAAGCTTGGCGCTTGTCGACGATGAACCGACGTTTCTATTCGAGTTCTCGCAGCGACTTCGAGCGCGTGGCTTCGACGTGTTTACGTTTCGGGATGCCGCGAGCATCCTTGAGGAACTCGGCAAGCGCGCTATGTGCGATGCGATCGTGGCCGACGTTCGCATGCCGGGCTTATCAGGTCTTGAGCTGCAGGAGCGCCTGGTCGCGCGCCATACGCCCGTTCCGCTAATCCTGATCACCGGCTACGCCGATGTAGAGATCGCCGTGTCGGCCATGAAGGCTGGTGCGTATGACTTTCTCGGCAAGCCCGTCGACGAGGAACGTCTCGTCAAAAGCATCCAAACAGCCGTTGCCGATAATCGGCGTCGCGTGCACGAGCTGGATGAGCAGAGATTGCTCAAGGAGCGCGTAAGCGAACTCAGCGAGCGCCACAAGCAGGTGCTCGACCTCGTCGTCAAGGGTCTGACAAGCAAGCAGATTGCGTCTCAGTTGAACATCAACCATCGGACGGTCGAGAATTACAGGGCCTTCATCATGGACCGCATCGGCGTGGGCAGCATCGCACAACTGGTTCGCGTCATGATGCAGTTTGGTCCCGAGGTCACACCGGATCAGCGGCGCACTGACGACCCTTAGACGCCGAAAGCTGGTGCCCGGCCAAATGTCGATTTCCAAAAGGCTCTAATCTGCCGCCCGGCAGATCCCCAACGCGCATCAATCGTGATTGATCTATCCGACGCCTTGTGTCTATAATAAATGACACATGTTGGTGTTATATAATCATGACACTTGGATGGCGGTGCCCATGGATGACAGACGAAGGATTGAGGCGGCGCTCGAGAGAGCTGTATCGATTGCTGCAAAAGGTGCTTGCCCGCCGCGCTTGGCGGAGGCGGTGCGCTATGCCGTATTCCCCGGGGGGGCTCGCGTACGCCCCTTGCTCTGTATGTCGATTGCCCGGGCGTGCGGCGAGCACCTGCCCGACGTGACTGACGCGGCGGCGGCATCGATCGAGCTTCTTCACTGCGCTTCGCTCGTCCACGACGATCTGCCATGTTTTGACGATGCTGATACGCGCCGAGGACGACCGTCCGTTCATGCCGCCTACGGTGAGCCCCTTGCCGTGCTGGTTGGGGATGCGCTTATTGTTCTCGCCTTTGAGCACGTGGCTGCAACACTTGTGGACCATCCTCAGCGGTTGCCCGACCTCATTAAGTCGATCGGCCGCGCCGTCGGCATGAGCGGTGGTCTCGTGGCCGGCCAGGCTTGGGAGAGCGAGCCGCAGATCCCGCTCGCCGCCTATCATCGCGCTAAGACGGGGGCTTTGTTTGTCGCCGCCTGCAGTGCTGGCGCCGCCAGCGCCGGTCACGATCCCGCGCGATGGCTTGACTTCGGCCTGCGGCTTGGAGAGGCCTACCAGGTGGCGGATGATTTGCGTGACGTGACCTCCGAAGCAACGTCGATCGGTAAGCCGGTCGGCAAGGACCGCGCGCTCGACCGACCGAGTGCCGTGCGGACACTTGGTGTGCGCGCGGCCTTAGAGCATCTCCACAAGCTCATCGACGAAGCGCTCGTATCTATACCTTCGTGTGCCGGCGCCAACGAACTCAGAGCCGAAGTCCGCAATCAGGTGCGCTGGTTCGTGCCGAAGGATGTTGCACAGTTTGCCGCGTAGGGCCGCCTCGCTCGCGCTTTAGATCACGCTCGGATGGAAGGGGAGCGGCGATGTCGTCAGCCATGCGGCTTTTAGATTCCCTGTCGCTCGACGTATCTACTCCTTCTTCTGAAACGAAGGAATTCGCCGGCGGCGCTCTGAGTAGGCAGGACTCGCCCTCAGTCGGCGGGTCAGCGTCCAGGAGATCGTTTCCATTCGCTGCGATCGTGGGGCAGGACGAGCTTAAGAACGCGCTTCTCATTGCAGCAGTTGATCCGACCATCGGCGGCGTTCTCGTTTTTGGCGACCGCGGCACCGGTAAATCGACCGCTGTTCGTGCGCTTGCCGAGCTCCTTCCACCCATCGAGGTCATTGAGAATTGTCCCTACGCCTGTGATCCACGGGATCACGCAGCCTGTCCCAATTGCGCTTCTCTGGCGCTGTCGCAGCCCCGACGCACGCGCTCCATTCAGGTGCCCATGGTCGATCTGCCGCTTGGGGCCACAGAGGACCGCATCCTTGGCGCGCTCGACCTTGAGCGCGCACTCGTATCTGGTGAAAAGGCCTTTCAGCCCGGGCTTCTGGCCCGTGCCAATCGGGGCTTTCTCTACATCGACGAGGTCAACCTGCTTGAAGATCATCTGGTCGACCTTTTGATCGATGTTGCGGCCTCCGGTGTGAATGTCGTTGAGAGGGACGGAATGAGCGTCTGTCATCCGGCGCGGTTCGTCCTGGTCGGCAGCGGGAATCCCGAGGAAGGCGAGCTGCGGCCGCAGCTGCTCGATCGGTTCGGTCTCTGTGTCGAGGTCCAAACCCCTGAAGATATCGGCCAGCGCGTCGAGATCGTACGGCGACGCGATGCATTCGAGCGGAATCCTACTGCCTTTTGCGAGACGTGGTCGGATGAAGCTGTGAAGATTTCCGCTCAGGTGGCATCTGCACGCGCGGGGCTGACGGAAGTTACGATTCCCGATGCAGTGGTCGAGCTGTGCGCCCGGCTGTGCTCAGCGTTGCGGACGGATGGCCTGCGCGGGGAGCTTACGCTCGTTCGTGCCGCGCGGGCGCTCGCAAGCCTGTATCGGTGCGAGACCGTCGACATATCCCATGTCAGGGCGATCGCGTTGGCCTCCTTGAGGCACCGCCTGCGACGAAGTCCGCTGGAGGAGGCCGGCTCCGATGCGCGGCTTCATCGTGTCGTCGCGGAACATCTCGGGATATGACGACCGGCCTTGCCCAGGCGAACTTGGAACACGAGCCGAGCCGGCTCGCCGCGTTGCTACTTGCTGTCGCGCCATGTCAACTGGGAGGGGTGACGGTTCGCGCGCCAGCGGGGTCGGCGCGCGATGCGTGGCTTAGGAACTATCAAGCCTTGGCTCAGCAGGACGAATTGATCCGAATCCCTCTTTCCGTGACGGACGAAGCCCTGGAAGGCGGTCTTGATCTCGCGGCGACACTTGCTGCGGGACGACCGAAAAACCGCGCTGGTCTACTCAAGGCGGCGTCAGGCAGAACCATACTGCTTTCCATGGCTGAGAGATGGACCCGCGAGGCGGCGGCCCGCATATCTAGCTCGATGGATCGAACAAGCCGTTCGAGCGCGTTCACTGTGATCGCGCTCGACGAGGGTTTCGGCGAGGATGAGCGTGTGCCTGACAGCCTCGCCGAGCGCCTCGCATTTCATGTGATTGATCTCCCCGACGAGCCCACAGACTGGCCGACGCAATCGACAAGAGCGCAGATCCTGAGCGCCCGCGAACGTCTGCAGTCAGTCGCCGTATCCGGCAGCATCATGGAGGCGCTGGTCTCGGCGGGGATGCGGCTTGGTATAAACTCCTGCCGTGCGACAGTCCTCGCGGTGCATGCAGCGCGAGCGCACGCGAGCCTCGAGGGCCGCGTTGAGGCCAATGAGAGCGACGCGATTGCCGCTGCGGCGCTTGTTCTCGCCCCTCGCGCTACACGACTTCCAGATATGACTCCGGATCAAGCACCCGAGCCTGAGGCGCCGAGCGATGATGAAGGCGATGAGCTCCACGACGATGAAATTGATCTCGCCGACGGCATCTCGATGGCCGAGCGAATCATAGAAGCCTGCGCGGCCAATCTCCCAAAGAGTCTGCTCAATTCCCTGAAAAGTGAGAGCTTGCCGCGCGGCGCCACCGAGCTAGGTCGGAAGCATACGGCGTCGGTGGCGAGCCAACGCGGTCGCAGAATTGGGATAGAAAAAGGCCCGCCCCGGCGTGGTGAGCGAATAAATCTGCCGGCCTCTCTTCTTGCGGCCGCGCCTTGGCAGAACGTGCGGCATGGGACGATCGAAAGAATAAATGCCGCGCGATCTCGACGCTTCAAGTTTCGGATAGATGACCTTCGTGTGCACCGCCACAAGAGCAGTACCAAGAGTACGACCGTCTTCTCGGTCGACGCTTCGGGGTCTGCAGCGATGCATCGGCTGGCTGAGGCGAAGGGGGCTGTTGAGCAACTCCTCGCTGAATCGTACGTTCGCCGCGATAAGGTCGCGCTGATCGCTTTCAAAGCTCGCGGAGCGGAGCTGATTTTGCCGCCGACCCGCTCATTGGCCCGGGCACGAAAGGCTCTCGCCGAATTGCCGGGAGGCGGTGCGACGCCTCTGGCGTGCGGTATACGCGAGGCCCATGAGGTCGCAAGGTCTGTGCGGAGATCGGGACAGCGAAGCGTCGTCGTTCTGTTGACCGACGGGCGCGCCAACGTTGACGCTGACGGGCGCGGTGGCAGAAAAGGTGCGACGGAACATTCACTCGACGCAGCGAGGCGCCTGCGGGCCGACGGTATCGCCAGCATCGTAATCGATATATCGCCGAACCCTGGCCAAGAAAGCCGGACGCTCGCGGATACACTTGGCGCCCTGTATGTCCCGCTGCCATATGGGAGTGCGAGTGCCATTTCGCAGGCCGTTCGCCAGTTTTCGCGTATGGGTGACGACAAAATGCACAGGCGATAAAAGACATAGTCGCGCGATAGACTCGGCCGGGGCGACATCATGAGTAGCGGTCTGGGTTCGGAAGCAGGTGGGGCGAGGTGCTCCGATCGCACAATAGACGCGTTCGTCCAAGCGGGCGGCCTGACGTGGCACGTTCAGAAATCTGGGTGCGGGCCATCGATCGCGATGATCCACGGCACCGCATCATCGGTGCATACCTGGGCCGACGTGGCGCCCCTGCTGTCGTTGGATTATTCGCTGACGATGTTCGATTTGCCTGGCCATGGTCTGAGCGAACCGCTCGCGCCGCATGAGATGTCGCTGCAGTCGATTGCACGTCGAGCTGGCGATTTGCTTCAGACCTTAGGAACGGCGCCGGAGATCCTGATCGGCCATTCCGCGGGGGCGAGCATCGCTGTGCAAATGCTCGTCGAAGGACACATCACGCGTCCTCGCGGAATCATCGCGCTCAATGGTGCGCTGCTGCCATTCACGGGTGTCGCGTCGTGGCTCTATCCCGTCGCGGCGAAACTTCTGTCGGTTACGCGGCTCCCAGCCCGGCTCTTCGCTAGACGCGCCGCGCAAGAGGGTGCAGCTGAGCGCATAATCAGGTCGACTGGATCCCGGCTCGGTCCGCAGAGCGTGAGCGAGTACCAGCGGCTGTTTTCGATGGATGCGCACGTTCAGGCGGCGCTCGACATGATGACGGCATGGGACCTGAGCGATCTCAGCGAGGCGCTCCCGAAAATTGATACTCCGATACATCTGATCGCCTGCAGCGAGGATCTCGCCGTTCCGCCCGAGCAGGCCATCCGGCTGCGGGAGATTTTGGCAAGGGCAGAGGTTCACTATGTTCGCGGGCTCGGGCATCTGGCACACGAGGAAGCGCCAAAGCGCATCGGTGATCTGCTACGTGGATTGTGCAAGCGATTGCTCGCGGACGAACCGATGCGCCGCGGTGCCGGCACATGACACCTCAAATCCCTCAAGTCCACCCCAATCGGCGCACTCTGAACGACGAGGCACACGCCCGCCCGTCCGAGGCCCTATCACCTCCCTGCGCAATATCCTTTCTTGCGCTCTTCAATGCTTCGCGTAGCCGCGAGCAGCATATGGCGCCGCTGGCGCAGCTTTGCCGGCGGTATGGTGTCCCGGAGCCGCCGAGTGACACCATACATTTCAGCTCCGACCTCGGGCCATTCCGTGTGAAGTGGGAGCGCCACACCGAGTTCACGCGATATAAGTTCATCGTTGCCAATCCAGGCGGCGCTCCCTTTGAACGCCCCGCCATTGGCGCCGTGCCCCAAGATTGGCTCTCGTCGCTGCCCGGCCAAATCGTAGCCGCCGCGGAGATTGCCCACATCCGAATGGATCAGGGGGACATCGAGTATGATGCGCTTTCGGCCCGCTACTTTTCTGGCCACTCGCTTGTCGGCGCCCTTGTGGCGGAAGGGGCCGGAGCGGCGGTCACGGATCTTCGCATTCGAGAAGATGGGTTCAGCCGATTTCTGCTGATCGATCATGCGCTATCGCCCAGGCAGGCGGGTCGGATGGTGCAGCGGCTTGTGGAGATCGACGCGTACCGCATTCTTGCGCTTTTTGCATTGCCCGTTGCGCGCGAAGTTCTACCGCGCCTTCTCGAGGCGGAGGCCGAACTCGCCGCAATCAGCGCCGCGATGTCCATCGAGCAGGGCCCGGAAGAGCCGCAATTGCTGGATCGGCTCACGAGACTCGAGGCGCAGATTCAACATCGTCATTTCGAGACGGCGAGCCGCTTCAGCGCCGCTGACGCCTACTACCGGCTCGTGCAAGCCAGAATTGATGAACTCAGAGAGAGTCGGATACTAGGCCTGCAGACGTTTCGCGAATTCATTGACCGGCGTTTGGCGCCTGCAATGAGCACGTGTGCGTCCGTCTCGTCCCGCCAGGAGAAACTGTCTCTGCGCGTTGGACAAACAACGCAGCTCCTGTCCACGCGCGTAGAAGTCGCGACGCAGCGCCAGACGCAAACTCTGCTCGAGTCGATGAATCGCCGAGCCAGACTTCAGCTACGTCTGCAGCAAACCGTGGAAGGGCTGTCCGTCGCTGCCATCACTTACTACGTGGTGGGACTTATCGCAGTGATTGCGCGCGGTTTGGCTTCGGGTGGCGTTGCCGTGAAGCCCGAGGTCGTAACAGCTGTCAGCGTGCCTCTTGTAGCGACTGTTGTTGCGCTGGGCGTCAGGCGGGTGAGGCGCGCATTTGCGCCCGAGGACCACGCAGATTGAGGCCGCGGAAGTGCGCGCAGTGACAGCAGGGAGACGCGACGCACAATGGCTGGATTGATCGAAATCGCATTCATCTACATTGTGGCTCTCGCCTTTGGCATCTGGCAACTCATTTCCGTTCGGCGCGAGATCCGAAAGGATAAAGAGGTTCGCAAAGACGAGCAGAACTAGCAGCGACGATGCGCTCACAATGTCCAGCGAGGCATCCTGAATGGTAGCATCGCTTGTATCCATGGGCGTTCGAAGCGTTCGAGCGATAGCCGCTCGTGAACCGATAACTCGCGTTTGCCGTCGATTTGATGTTCGATCAGGGATCGTGCATAAAACGGACCGTCCTCCCAGCTCTTGACTTTTCGCACCGCATCGCCTTTTTCCGAGCGGACCTCGAGCGGCAGTCTCCACCGGGATAAGCCCATGCGGGTTTGTGCAGGAGATTCGATCGGCCGAGGATTATTGCCGCGTTCGTAGGACAGAGCCAGAGCGTGTGTTGTGCCGTCCCGACGCACCAGATCATAGAAGATGCGTGTCCGCGCGCTTTCGATCGAACGCGACCAGCTCCAGTCGCGAAAAGCGTCGGCCAGAGGTTCGGCTCCAATGTTGCTGTCGACGTAGGCCATACCCTCCCACGACAAGTTGGGTCGTCGTAGACGTACGGAAGCGCGAGCAAGCGGAGAGATCGGGCACCAAAGATGGCGCCCCGCAACATCAAGTCTGTGGATGCCGGTCGGCTGTGACTCAGGACGGATCTCGACGTCACCTTCGATGCGTGCGGGTAGCGGCACTGCCCACTCCCTGATGCCGATGCGGAGCTTGCTTGAGTCCCAGCCCACGATGCTGGGACCGATCGCCAGCGCTTCCTGCGATCGGCGCAGGCCGGCCTCGCCACGCTCTGTCATCGCCCATTTGTGTGCACGAGGTCCGTAGAGCGCGACGTTCAGCGTGACGTGGTTTTCCGGGTTTGCGGCGCCACGACGACGCGCAGCGGCGTAGTATGGCGAGAACACGCTGCCAACAAATGCGATGATGGTGAGGCCATGTTGGCCGTCGTCGCTCAGCGCGTCGATGTACCACCACGCGTAGCCGCCACAGGTCAACGAGACGTCGAAGGGAGGTCCGTAAGGTAGGCCATCGCCGCCATCCGTCCCGAAAGTGCCGCCATCGGCAGGCCAGGTCCCGGATGAACGCTGCCACCCGTCAGGTAGAGGCCCGGTACCCGGCTTCGCGCGCCCGGCCGGCGGAACGATGAGGTCCAGCCGTGGCTCGCCGCCCCGTACAGAGCACCGTTGGTTCCCGGATAGAGCTGCGCGAAGTCTGGTGGCATCGTTGTTGCCATTCCCTTGATCGAGAGTTGGAGGCCGCATCGCTCCACGGTCCGCATCATCGCATCCCGGCATCGTTCTAGCTCCGTAACAGTGAATGCCGACGGGGTAACCGACGTCGGCGCATTCACGATGACAAGCATTCGCTCCAGGTGTTGCGGTGATGTGTTTTGTTCACCGCGGCGATCTTGCGCGCAGATATACACGGTTGGATCTCTGGGGAGACGCGATCGATCAAAGATGTCTCGAAACTCTTCGGTTGAGCTCGCACTGAAAAACACATTGTGGTGCAAGAGAGGAAAGCCCCGAGCCCTTGCAACCACGCACCATGTTGCCGCAGAGAGTGACGCGGGGCCAATCGCGTCAGGCGATACCGCGGTCCTGACTGCGTGACCGAGCAATCCTCGCGACAAAGCTGCCACGTCCCCGTTGGAAATGACGGCAGCAGCGTCGATTTGTTCGCTGGACGACAAGCGGACCCCGTTAACGCGCCCATCGCGGACGACGATTTCCTGGACCTCAGCTCCGTAACGGAACTTCGCACCGGCCAACTCTGCCACGCGTGCGCACGCCAGCGCCAGCGCGTGGACACCCCCGTCGATGAGCCAAACGCCTTCCTGCTCGACGTGCGCGACGAGCATAAGTGTTGCTGGGGCTAAGAAGGGCGATGATCCGCAATACGTCGCGTATCTGGCAAACAGCTGACGCAGGCGATTATCCGGAAAATACCGCCCGAGCTCGTCCCAGAGACTTTTGAATGGAGCGATCGCCCAGAGCTCGCCCATGCCGCCGAGCCCGGCAAAGCGAATAAGGTCGGACACGCCAGGCCGCGGTCTCTGAATGAAACTCGGTTCGAGGAACTCGTATACGCGCTGTGCGCGCGCGCAAAACTCCAGATAGCCGCGTGCTGCGCCCTTGCCGGCGAATTCAGCGATCGCGTCCGCGGATCGCGCTCGATCCGCGTAAAGGTCTAGCCGACCGCCGTCCGGCCAAGCGTGGCGCGCAATGATGTCCGACTTCGTCATCGGGATCGTGCTCGCCAAATCGACGCCAGCCTCGGCAAAAAGCTGTTCGAAGACGCGACGTAGTGTGAGCACGGTCGGCCCGGCATCCAGGCGTCGGCCCGCCACCTCGACCTCGCGCATCTTGCCACCGGGCCCACTCGCCCTTTCCAGGACCATCACATCGTGTCCGCGGGACGCCAGCGTCAAAGCGGCGGCGAGGCCGCCGATTCCGGCACCAATGATTACAACCCGGTCCCTCAGCATGATGCTTCCTGAAGGTCATGTCTGGCGCGTTACGACAATTATATTGTACAACAACAATCGTACAAAAGATCTGACAATATCGTGGCGGTGGAGCGAGGGGCCATGCGTGACCACCTGTTGGCAATCCGAGATCGGATCCTGCTGAGCACGAGGTTCCAGCGTCTGGCCGCTGCGTTCCCCTTGACGCGCCCTATCGCCAATGCGCAGGCGCAGAAGGCGTTCGACCTTTGTGCGGGCTTCGTGTACTCGCAGATCACGTTGGCGTGTGTCCGCCTGGGTGTTCTCGATGCTGTGCGCGACGGTGTGCTCAGTATCGATGTTTTGGCGGCCCGTGCCGGCCTGCCTCTCGCCCGTGCGCGGGTTCTGGTGAATGCTGCGGCCGCCATCGGGTTGCTCTCCCTGCGCTCGCGGGATCGCATTGGGTTGGGCATGAAGGGCGCCGCGATTGTGGCGAATCCCGCGATCTCGGCATTGATCGAGCATCACGCGCTGCTCTATGACGACCTGTCGGATCCAGTCGCGGTCCTCCGTGGGCGAGAAGATTCTGGACGCATTCGTCGTTTCTGGCCATACGCCGCAGGCGGCGCCCGCGGTGCCGAGGAAACGCAAGAAATTAAGGCCTATTGTGAGCTCATGGGGCACTCTCAGGAGCTTATCTCGAACGATATCATCGCTGCGGTATCGTTTGCCGGTTTTGGCCGCGTTCTGGACATCGGGGGCGGCGACGGGACGTTTCTAGCCGCGCTGGCGCGGTCTTCGTCAAGTTTCAGTGGTTGCCTCTTCGACTTGCCCGCCGTTGCGGATCGCGCTGGTCGGAACTTCGAGGCGGCAGGCTTGTCCGACCGCTGCGAGGTGGTCGGGGGCGATTTTCTCGTGGATCAGATGCCGTCTGGATTCGATGCTGCAACCCTGGTTCGGGTTCTGCATGACCACGATGATGGCGATGCTGCGAGACTCCTTTCGTCTGTCTGTCGCGGGCTTCAGCCGGGTGGGACTGTCATCATCGCCGAGCCCATGTCCGGCATGGCGGGAACCGCAACGGTCGCCGATGCCTACTTCGGTTTCTACCTGATGGCGATGGGGAGCGGGCGGCCTCGCCGACCCGACGAAATATCGTCGCTGCTGATCGCCGCGGGGTTCCGCGATGTGCGGATCGTGCGCACGCGTCGCCCCCTGCTGGTCTGCATTGTGATCGCCCAATCGCCAAAATAAGTATCAACGCAAGTTGACAATCAAATATGTCATGCTAAATTGACACTCACTTAGCGAGATCGCCGAGGAAAGCTCGCCGTCATCATGCATTCTCCCGCCGTCATACTGAGCAGACCGGGTCGGGTTGACGTCCAGCAGGTTGAGCTGCGGCAAATGGGGTCTGATGATGTCCTGGTTGATGTCGAGTGGAGCGGCATCAGCAGCGGGACGGAACGTCTGCTTTGGTCGGGTCTCATGCCCGAGTTCCCCGGCATGGGATATCCGCTCGTTCCCGGTTACGAGACGGTCGGCCGGATAACGGCCGCAGGAGCGAACAACGAGGAGCGCATCGGCTCGACCGTCTTTGTGCCAGGGGCAAATGCGTTCAAGTCGGTTCGTAGTCTGTTTGGCGGCGCCGCTGGTCGGCTGGTGGTTCCCTCGGCCCGGGCGCCGGCAATCAATGAGGCCCTTACCGATCGAGGAACGCTATTTGCGCTCGCCGCAACTGCGCATCATATCGCGCCTTCGAACGGCGCCTTCCTGCCTGAACTCATCGTCGGGCATGGCGTATTGGGACGCCTATTGGCGCGCCTGACCATCTGCCAGGGTGGATCGCCACCAACCGTCTGGGAAGTGAATGCCGGTCGTCGCGTCGGCGACTTCCCGTATCCGGTGATGGCTCCGGGCGACGACGCGCGTACCAACTACTCGCGGATCTGTGACGTCAGTGGCAGCGGCGAGGTTCTCGACGATTTAATTGGCCGGTTGGCGCCAGGTGGCGAGATCGTGCTCGCGGGCTTCTATTCAGAGCCCCTCGCATTTGCGTTCGCTCCCGCGTTCATGCGCGAGGCTAGGCTTCGCATTGCAGCCCAATGGCAACCAAGCGATCTCGCGGCAGTCATCGCACTTGTCGCCGCCGGTCGTCTTTCTCTTGAAGGGCTGATTACGAATCGCGCCACCGCAGCGCGACCCGATATCGCCTACCAGCAGGCGTTCCAAGATGACGCCTGCCTGAAGCTGGTGCTGGATTGGAGGGGTTTGTCATGAGTCTATCGTGTGGCGCGGCCGTCGCGATGCTCGATCAGGAAATCCGCAACGATCGCCTGCGTCAGGAGGCGGCGATGGAACCTGATGCCGTCCCGACCACGCCGCCCGCCAAGCAAACGCAGATCATCGCCATCTATGGCAAGGGCGGCATCGGCAAAAGCTTCACGCTTGCCAACCTCTCTTACATGATGGCGCAGAGAAACAAGAAGGTGCTGCTTATCGGCTGCGATCCCAAGAGCGATACTACGTCCTTGCTCTTCGGCGGCCGTGCGTGCCCGACGATCCTCGAGACTTCGGCGAAGAAGAAGCTTGCGGGCGATCCGGTCCAAATCGGCGATGTTTGCTTCAAGCGTGATGGCGTCTTCGCGATGGAACTCGGCGGTCCCGAGGTCGGCAGGGGTTGCGGCGGACGCGGCATAATTCATGGGTTTGAGCTTCTGGAGAAGCTCGGGTTCCATGAATGGGACTTCGACTACGTGCTTCTCGACTTTCTCGGTGACGTCGTATGTGGGGGCTTCGGCCTGCCGATCGCGCGAGACATGTGCCAGAAAGTCATCGTGGTCGGCTCAAACGATCTTCAGTCGCTCTATGTCGCGAACAACGTGTGCTCGGCGGTAGAGTATTTCCGCAAGCTCGGCGGCAACGTCGGCGTCGCTGGCCTCGTCATCAACAAGGACGATGGCACCGGCGAGGCGCAAGCGTTTGCGAACGCCGCCGGCATCCCGGTCCTCGCGGCGATCCCGGCCCACGATGATATTCGTCGCAAGAGCGCAAGCTACGAGATCATCGGGCGACCAGGAGGGGATTGGTCAGGTGTCTTCGATGAACTCGCGCACAATGTCGCCGAAGCACCGCCGATCCGCCCGAAACCCCTTAGCCACGACGGCCTGCTGTCGCTCTTCAAGAGTGAGCAGACTGGCGGTGACTACCGCCTCATCCCAGCGACTTCGGCGGATATGAATCAGAAAACCCAGTCGACCAAGAAGACCCTGGAGGTCATCTACGACTCCGTTTGATCGGCCTTACTTCTGCGCGTCGAGGACGACGATGAGCACGAGAGCACCTGCTCCCTCCGTTGAAACACCCGCGAACGCGAGCGTGGTGGTCGAAGCTGCCGCCGCTCTCGCGCCAACAGCGGGCGAGCGCGCGATTGAGGGCATCAGTTGTCACAGCGGCAAGGACGAGCTTAAGCGCGCCGCCGCGGCCGCCGGAAAGAGCGAAATTCTGGACCGGCTTGCCGCAGACTATCCAGCCGGACCTCATGATAAGCCGCAGAGCATGTGTCCGGCCTTCGGCTCATTGCGCGTGGGGCTACGCATGCGCCGTACAGCGACGATTCTGTCGGGTTCCGCTTGCTGTGTGTACGGCCTCACGTTTACCGCGCACTTTTATGGCGCGCGCCGGACGGTGGGCTACGTGCCATTCGACAGCGAAAGCCTGGTCACCGGCAAGCTGTTCGAAGACATTCGAGAGGCTGTCTTCAAACTGGCGGATCCCGAGAAGTACGACGCGATCGTCGTCACCAACCTGTGCGTCCCGACAGCCTCGGGCGTCCCGCTGCAGCTCCTTCCCAAGCAGATCAACGGTGTTCGCATCGTATGTATCGATGTGCCCGGTTTTGGCGTGCCAACGCACGCTGAGGCCAAGGACGTTCTCGCCGGCGCCATGCTGAACTACGCACGCGTCGAAGTCGAGCAGGGACCGGTGCTTGCGCCGCGCGCTGGGCGCCCGGACCGACCGGGTGTGGCGCTCATTGGCGAGATGTTTCCCGCCGATCCCGTGTCGATCGGACGGCTACTCGATCCGTTGGGATTGGTCGCGGGGCCGACGGTTCCAACCAGAGAGTGGCGCGAGCTCTATGCCGCACTCGATTGTGAGATCATCGCCGCTATCCATCCCCACTATACAGCGAGCGTGCGTGAGTTCGAAGCCGCGGGACGTCGCGTCATCGGCTCCGCCCCCGTCGGCTACGATGGTACTGCTGCATGGCTGGCCGCGATTGGCGCGGCGGCGGGCGTATCATCCGAGCGCGTCGGTCGGGCGCAAAACACGACGCTTGCTGCTATTCGCACCGCGCTCCAGGCGGCACCGATTCAGGGCCGCATAACGTTGTCCGGATACGAGGGGTCCGAACTCCTGGTCGCGAGACTTCTGGTCGAATGCGGTGCGGACCTCCGTTACGTCGGCACGGCCTGCCCGGCGACGCCTTGGTCACTAGCCGACCATGATTGGCTTGCCGCACATAACGTCTCGGTGAATTTCCGCGCGTCGCTGGAAGCCGATATTGCTGCCGTGCGTGAATTTGCGCCCGATCTCGTCATCGGCACGACTCCTGTAGTTCAGTACGCGAAGCAGCGCGCGATCCCAGCTCTCTATTTCACGAATCTCATTTCGGCTCGGCCGCTGATGGGCGTGTCTGGTGCCGGTTCGCTCGCCCAGATCGTCAACGCTGCAATTGCGGGCCGCGCCCGCTTCGACGAGATGAGCACCTTCTTCCAGGGAGTCGGCGAGGATGCATCTGCTGGCATATGGGAGGACTTGCCCGTCGATCGACCGGAGTTCCGCGAAAGCTACCGTCGCAAGCTCGCCAAGCAGGCGAAAGCGCGCGCAGCGGAGGAAATGATCTGATGCTGGTTCTCGATCATGACCGGGCCGGCGGCTATTGGGGCGCCGTATACGTATTCACGGCGATCAAGGGCTTGCAGGTCGTGATCGACGGCCCGGTCGGATGCGAGAATCTGCCGGTCACGTCCGTGCTCCACTATACCGACGCGCTTCCACCCCACGAGCTGCCTATTGTTGTGACTGGTCTCGGAGAAGAGGAGCTGGGGCAGCATGGGACGGAAGACGCGATGCGTCGGGCGCACCGCGCGCTTGATCCGGACCAGCCGAGCGTCGTCGTCACAGGCTCGATTGCAGAGATGATCGGCGGCGGGGTGACTCCCGAAGGGACGAACATCCATCGCTTCCTGCCCCGCACTATTGACGAGGACCAGTGGCAATGCGCCAACCGGGCCATGTCGTGGCTCTGGTCCGAATACGGCACCAAGCGGATACCAGCAGCGAAGCCCCGCAAGCCCGGCGAGAAGCCACGCATCAATATCATTGGCCCCTGCTACGGCACCTTCAACATGCCGAGTGACCTTGCCGAGATTCGTCGCCTGGTCGAAGGCATCGGTGCAGAGATCAATCTCGTCTTCCCGCTCGGAACTCATCTTGCCGACGTTCCGAAACTCGTGAATGCGGATGTAAATGTCTGCATGTACCGCGAGTTCGGGCGGCTGCTGTGTGAGAGTCTGGATCGGCCGTTCTTGCAGGCCCCGATTGGGCTGCAGAGCACAACCAAATTTCTCAAGAGCCTTGGCGAACTGTGTGGGCTCGATCCCGAGCCCTTCATCCAGCGCGAGAAGCATACGACCATCAAGCCGATTTGGGATCTATGGCGTTCGGTCACGCAGGACTTCTTTAGCACCGCGACCTTCGCGATCGTCGCGAACGAGACGTATGTGCGCGGAGTCGAGAATTACCTTTCGAATGAACTGGGCTTGCCGTGTGCATTCGCTGTGCCGCGCAGGCCTGGTGTCAAGACCGACAATGACGCCGTACGGGCGGCTGTGAGTCAAAAGCAGCCGCTGGTGGTGTTCGGCAGTTTCAATGAGCGCATGTACATCGCCGAGGCGGGTAATCGCTCCGCCTACATTCCCGCATCGTTCCCCGGCGCAATTGTCCGCCGACATACCGGCACGCCGTTCATGGGTTACGCCGGCGCCACCTACATTGTGCAGGAGTTCTGCAACGCCTTGTTCGACGCGCTCTTCCATATCATCCCGCTTGGCACCGAGCTGGACAAAGTGGAGCCCACGCCGAGCCGGTATCGCGTCGAGCTGATCTGGGACGAAGACGCCCAGCAGGAACTCGATGCTGAACTCAACCGCCAACCTGTTCTCGTCCGCATCTCGGCGGCAAAGCGACTTCGAGAAGCCGTGGAGCGGCGAGCGCGCTCCGAGGGTCGCAGCACGGTTACGCGGGGCCAGGTCATTGCGGCAACGCGAACCACGATGGAGGCCGTTACATGACGGGACAGTCGACCATGGCACCGCATTCACTGACCTATGAGAGCACGACACCCGCGTCAGGCGACTCGATGGGCACGCGCGGCGACATTGCTGTGCGGCTGCGGCGCCGTCGAGAGCGACGCGAGTACTGGCTGATATTCGGCATCTGTTTTGCGTTCTTCATCGTCGTGGCGGTGCTCAGCAGAATGCGCCCCTCGACATGGAGGCGACTCGCCCGGTCGACGTCTTCGATCTGGATGGAGGCCAAAGAGGAGGCACGACTTTGCACTGCGGCGGCATTTCAAGGCTGACCCGCGCACAAGAACGATCCGAGTTCCGCGCGGTCGCGTTTGCACCGCGCGCGACGCTCGCCGCGGCACGCACGCCTCGACGATCCTAGCTGCGCAGGAACAGCGCAGCGATGGCCCCAGGGCCAAATAGAACAGGAGAAGCTGAATGGCCGATAGACCACTAGGCTCATCCTCCGGCCTTTCGGAGAATGAGGCGAAGGAGTTTCACAGCATCTTCATGTCGAGTTTTATCGGGTTCACGGCGGTCGCCGTCGTCGCTCACATTCTCGCATGGATATGGAGACCATGGCTGCCGACAGTCCGGGGGTACACCACCTCCATGACTGACGGCGCGCAGAACGGCCTGACTCTGCTCAGTCAGTTGTTGGGCTAGGAGGGATACGTCATGTGGAAAATCTGGATGATCTTCGATCCTCGTAGATCGTTGATCGCGCTTTTCACGTTCCTCTTCAGCCTCGCTGTGCTGATCCACTTCATCTTGTTGAGCACGGATCGGTTCAACTGGCTGGAAGGCCCGCGGGCAGCTCGCCCGAAGGCTTCGATCGAGCACATCGTGCCGATGGTTCCTGAAAGCCAACCGCGTGCTCAGATCGGCTGACGACACTGCAGGAAAGGCTTGGCTCGCGCCCGGCCTTTCTTGCCCTCGAGCCGTCTATGAGGGACTGCATTCGCTCCGCGATCGCATGAGAAGGGCAAAGCCATGGCAATGCTGAGTTTCGAGAAGAAGTACCGCGTGCGGGGCGGAACCCTGGTCGGAGGGGACCTCTTCGATTTCTGGGTTGGGCCCTTCTACGTCGGGTTCTTCGGCGTCACCACGTTCTTCTTCGTCTTTGTCGGGGTGGGTCTCATCCTATGGGGCGCAGCACTTGGGCCGACGTGGAATATATGGAAGATCAGTATCAATCCGCCAGACCCATCATACGGGCTTGCGCTTGCGCCGTTGCAGGAAGGCGGAATCTGGCAACTCGTGACGATCTGCGCAATTGGTTCGTTTGTTTCCTGGGCGCTGCGTGAAGTCGAAATCTGCCGGAAGCTCGGGATTGGCTACCACGTGCCGTTCGCCTTCGGCTTTGCGATCCTGGCATATGTCACGCTCGTCGTCTTCCGACCCATTCTGATGGGCTCATGGTCGTACGGCTTTCCCTACGGGATCATAAGTCATCTCGATTGGGTGACGACAACGGGCTATACCTACGGCAACTTCCACTACAATCCCGCGCACATGATCGCCATCACGTTCTTTTTTACGACGTGCTTGGCGCTCGCACTCCACGGTGGCCTCATCCTCTCTGCGACGAACCCACCCAAAGGCGAAGTCGTCAAGACGCCAGAGCATGAGAATTCTTTCTTCCGCGACACGATCGGCTATTCGATCGGCACGCTCGGAATCCACCGGCTCGGGCTGTTCCTTGCGCTCAGCGCCGGCTTCTGGAGCGCGGTGTGCATGATCATCAGCGGACCCCTTTGGCCGGAAAACCTCCCTTGGTCCGAATGGTGGAACTGGTGGCTGGAACTGCCGATCTGGGCGAACTAGAGGGATCATGGCAATGGCCGAGTATCAGAACATTTTCACACGCGTCCAGGTCCACGGACCCATCGACATGGGCGTTGCGCTTCCGGCTGGCGACTCCCCGCGCGCGGGCCGACCGTTCATGGCCTACTGGCTGGGACGTATCGGCGACGCCCAGATCGGCCCCATCTACCTAGGTACGACGGGCTTCGCGTCGCTCGTGTGCGGTATAATCGCCATCGAGATTATCGGCCTCAATATGTGGGCGTCGGTGAATTGGGATCCCGTGCAGTTCGTACGCCGGCTGGCCTACCTCTCCCTCGACCCGCCGCCGGCGAGGTACGGCCTGTCATTTCCGCCACTCGCGGAGGGTGGGTGGTGGCTCATGGCCGGCTTCTTTCTTACGACATCCATCATTCTCTGGTGGGTGAGAATGTATCGTCGCGCTCGCGCCCTCGGCCTTGGTACGCATGTCGCTTGGGCATTCGCAGCTGCAATCTGGCTCTACCTTGTGCTCGGTTTCATCCGGCCAGTGATGATGGGGAACTTCAGTGAGGCCGTTCCCTTCGGCATCTTTCCTCATCTTGATTGGACGAACACCTTCTCGCTGACGTACGGCAACCTCTTCTACAACCCATTCCACATGCTCTCGATCGCCTTCTTGTACGGATCGGCGCTGCTATTCGCGATGCATGCCGCGACGATTCTGGCGGTCAGCCGCTATGGGGGTGAACGCGAGATCGAGCAGATCACGGACCGCGGAACGGCCACAGAGCGCGCCGCTCTCTTCTGGCGCTGGACCATGGGCTTCAATGCCACGATGGAGTCGATCCATCGCTGGGCGTGGTGGTTCGCGGTGCTCTGCCCGTTGACGGGAGGAATCGGCATCCTGCTCACCGGCACGGCCGTCGACAATTGGTTCGACTGGGCCGTCAAGCATGGCGTCGCTCCCGCGGCCTATCCGAGCCGCTAACCCGGCGGAACCGTGATCCGAATCAAATGTTCCAGCGTTAAGTGGTTTCGACCCCTGGAGCATTCCTGAGAAAACGTTGCAATCCTGTCGTCGGAGACAATCATGAAGATTTGCCTGCTCGCGAGTATTGCTACACTAGGCGTTTTGCTGTCACCGACGACTGCCGCCACGCAAACGGGAGATGCCGCGGCAGGCAAGGATGTCTTCCGCAAGTGTATGGCCTGTCATCGCATCGGCCCTGACGCCAAGAATGCTGTCGGACCGGTGATGAATGATGTGATTGGGCGGCAGGCCGGGACAATTCCAGGCTTCGGCTATTCCGAACTGAATCAATCCGCGGGCAAGGCCGGGCTCGTTTGGACCGAAGAGCTCATATTCGACTATCTCGCCGATCCTTCGGCTTTCCTGAAGAAGTTCCTCACGGAAAAGGGGCAGGCTGACAAAGCGACTGGCGCGACGAGAATGGTCTTCAAGTTGGCAGACGAGACTGATCGGCGCAACGTCATTGCCTACATCAAGCAATTCTCGCCAGAGGCGAAGAAGTAACGAGTAGAATGTAAGTAGCGGACGTGCGCGGTTTGCGCCACGATTGTTCCCGGCCCAGGGATGAAGCACCGTCCGCGAGATATCGTTCGCTCTTGTGCGTGGATAATGGCCGGGAAACAACTACTACCAAATGCCGTTTACGGCGAGTTGTCCGCACGCGGCCGCGAACGCGGTAAGGACTGTTCCCCAAAGCAAGTCGATCGCCGTAAGGCGTAGCGGCCAATTGCGAAGAGTGGCGAGATTGGTCAGGTCATAGGTGCCATAGGCGAACAGACCAAGCATTGCACCCCAGACCGCTGCCTCCAGCCAAGAGCCCGACGCGAATGCTGGCACGACTGCGAATATAACGACCCCAAGCGGATAAGCGAGGTAGAAAAGTGCAGCCGCGCCGAAATTGTAGTTTTCGGCAAGGAGGTCGCCGAGTTGTGCCCGATAAAAGGCCTTGGCAACGACACCGAGCCAGATGAGATCGACCGCGACAAACGCTATGAGGGTGCCCGCGTAAGCGACGACATATTTCATCGGCGATCTCCGGTGTTGGTGGCCGTTGTCCGGCCGCAGGAGCAACTCGGTTATTCGACTTCAATTCGCGACGGCGGGTTATTGCGAAGCGATTGCGCGTGAAGTTATCGGCTCCGCTCGTTTGACACGTGCCTGTCCATGTCGATTGTCATTCTGCTTCGGGCCGAGTAACGCGAACCGAGCGGCGCCCAGTTTCTTCTCCGTGGGGCACTCTCGTCGAACGATCTGGCCCGACGATTGGATCAGCGATGTTGAAGTTAATGTGCAATCGAGTTCGCGCTACTTAGCTGCGTCGCTTCGTCAGCGAACCGATGCGTTGGTCGCTTGGTTTTCGCGCCACTGATCCATTGCGGGAGCGGGCTTCTGGCCAGTTCTGGCCGCGCCAATCAGCAGGAGAACGCGGTGGTCAACCTCGTTGTCAATGCGCGCGATGCGATGCCCGAAGGCGACCTTACCACTATCGAGCCAGGCCAGTATGTCATGCTGAGCGCAAGTGACACGGGCAGCGGCATTCCACTCGAGCTCATCGACAAAGCCTTCGAGCCATTCTTTAAAACCAAGCAGGTGGACAAGGGCACGGGGCTAGGGTTGGCCGTGGTGCTCGGCCTCATCAAGCAGTCTGGCGGACACATCCGGATTTATAGCGAGATTGGGCAGGAGAGGCGGCCCCTACCATGCCCGCACTCGATTGCCGAATTTGCCGTCCGCCTAGTTTGATGGTTGAGCGTGAAGCTTTCGAAAGCCGCTCACGCAACGTCCAGGATGGCTTCCTCCACTCCTTGGCCGACTTGCGCCAATGCTCTCCGCAATGCATCGAAGCAATCCGCATCTATTGCGGTGTCGACCATGGAAATCATGATTGCCAACGCCTTGCTGACAGGCATGGCGGCCCGATATGGCCTCTCCGCCGTGAGGGCGTCGAAGATGTCAGCTACTATTATGATTCGACTTTCAAGGGCGATCTGATCACCCACAAGGCCATGCGGATAGCCCTTCCCATCGAGCCGCTCGTGGTGTGCGCCAGCGACCGTAGCCAGATCGCCAAAGGCAGCGATCCGCGACAGAATGGTCTCGGTGTGAGCTGCGTGCATCTTCATCGATGCCCACTCGTCGGCATCCAGCTTGTCAGGCTTGTCGAGAATGGAATTACTGACCCCGAGCTTGCCAATGTCATGCAAAAGTGCTGCGCGCTTAAGCCAGCGGCGCCGCTCGGCGCTCAAGCCAAGCTGCTCTGCAATCAGGTCCGTAAATAGCGTGACCCGCTCGCTATGCCCGGCAGTATAGGGGCTTTTTGAATCGATGACCTTCGCGAACGCTGCCGCGATGTCATCCAGATAGTCTTCGTCGACGGACACGATCAACCGTGCGGGCTCCAGGGTAAACAGCGCCTCCTGCAAGCCGTCAGAGAGCAATGTGTCCCAGAAATCAGGCATTGCCGCCACACGCTCGAATGCAGCCGCAAGGTCCGGATCGAACCATTTCCCAGCGCGACGCCTGACTTCGTGACGCGCGGCGTTGATGCCGTTGGTCGTCTGGAACACATCGATCACCTGCGCCATCAGTGCGATGCGCGAATAGATCGGTATGGCCGCACCCCTTAGGCCAATCGGCTGGCCGCCGCCATCCCAATGCTCATCCAGGTTCTGGATGCCTTGCGCGACGGGCTCGGAAAAGCGCATCTGCCGCGCTATATCGGCGCCGCGGTGGCAGCGAGTTTCGATGAGCTCGCGAGAGATCTCGCCACTGTTGAGGAACACGTGCACGATAGTACGGAAGCGCTCAGCGAGACCGGACTGCAAGCCCGTGTGAGAAAGCACGAAGCGTAAGGCTTCCGGCAGACTGTCGTTGATCGTCTTGATGTCGCGCTTGAAGATGACGTCGTCGGCCAGGAACAGCTTGCAAATGCGTGCGGCATTGCTGCTGCAGCCAAGGTCCTTCAGAAGTACGGTGTAATACAACTCTGAGATCTGCCCGTCGTTGAGCCCGATTTCACGGCCGAGGTGCAAGGCAATCCAGCAACAGCGCACACAGTGACCGGCGGGCTGGCCTTCAACCATGTCCAGAGCGTGACTGAGAGCTCCGAGAATTTCAGCGAGGCGGAGTTTGGCAAAGTCCGGCTTTCCACTCGACATTGCATCACTCCCACGCCACGTCGCGCGGGCCCATGGGGCTTGCCTAGACGTCCAAGCCAGCTAATCACGTTGAGCTTAAAATATGGTTCCACCCTCGGTGTACCCGTCTAGGGTAGCTTCGGGGGGCTGGGCACGCAGAAAGATTGATTGGTTCGCCGTACCGTCCATTCAGTACGCTTGATGATGGCGTAGATGCAGCCGAACGAGCGGTCTTAGCCCGGGGCGCGAAATCGGCAGGCTGGCAAAAATGTGCCTACGTCAACGGCACCAGAGGGCGGGAAGGTTCTCAGCCGCAAGCTTCGGCGTGCGTAGGTCGAGGCCTTCTTCGCAAATCTCAGGCCTTGCCTGGTCGGAATCGAGGCCTGCGCGACGGTTGAGCAGAGGTCCGGTCCGATATCAGAGTGTTCGTTCGACGTTGCGTCAAAACAAGTTCGGTAGAAATGGAAGCCCTTGGATCGCCCCGACAAAGGTGTAGCCAATGAGTGCCGCGAAACCGATACTGACCACTATCACCGCAAGCCGACGTACACTTGGCGGCAGCATCAAACCAGCGAAGAAGCCGAAAGCCGGGATGAAATGCATCGCGTGTGTGGCAAAGAAATGAGGCACCCGAAGATCGCCGGCGGAGCGGGACCAACCCATCAAGACAAGACCGCCAGCATCTGATCCGTTACCGCCGACGACGTGACTGCTTCCCGACGCCATGTATCCAGCGACCACCACTGTTGCCACGAAGGTCATGACGAGACCGATCCCGACTGACATCCTGAAAGCCCCATCGAGGGTGCTGCTCGCGTCACGCCAGATCAGCATCCCGTAGATGAGCGACGCGGTCGTTAGAATGACCGCCAGCACACCCATCAGGCGGTAGATGTCGGCCAGGAATGGCACCGTTGTGTTGAAATGCGAGGCGGTGCCGTAGGCTGCGGCGCCCACGATCCAAACCATCTCGGCAACCACGCAAGCAACCACGAGTGTTGAGAACAAACGATACCATCGGCGCCGGGTGGTGCCCGCCGGCAGCCAGCCCGCAAACCAAGCGAGCGTGCCCATATACATGATGAGGGCGACCGCAAACTTGACGGGCTTCGTCCACACATTCGCACCTTGTAGGACGCGTTGATCGAGACCCTGCGCAACGAGCAGAGGCAGCATCAGAGCACACAGGATGAGCGCCGTGCTTGCAAAGCGCGGCTCGCGGCGGAACATCTCCCCAAGTGCGTATCCGATAATCGATCGATGCGTTGGAAGTGTTGCAGCATGTGCCATCATTTACCTCTCCCGTCTTCATTCAGGCGGATGTCGCATGAGGTGTTGCCCGGCGCGCAGCACGTAGCGCAGCAAATGCCAGCAGACCGGCCGGACCGAAAAAAAAGGTGAGCAACAGGCACGGGACGAGAAGGACGAACGGGATCGCCTCGGCGCGCGCCGTCCGCACTTCCCAGCCACCGACAAAGAGATCGAAGGCCAGGTAATGTACCCAACCGGCCAGTGCGAGTTCGGGTTTGGCGAGCAGGCGCATGACGTCGGTGAGCGTGCTGAAGCCTCCCTCTCCTCGTGACCAGAAGGCGAGAATAAGCCCCGCGTACACCACCGACAGCACGAGCGGCAGGACGTAGCCGGCAATTCGGTCGGCCCAGGTGCCGATGAGAGGCGAGGCAATCAGGACCAACCATCCGGACAGGGCCAGGAGATTGGCGATTTGAAACAACTCGTCCGGTGACATCGTGAGCAGTCCCATCTAGACATTGTCAAGACGACGTGTGCCGTGTAATGTTGCCATTGTCAAGATTCTATTTAGACGGTGACAAGATCGTGAAGTCAGGGCCCAAGGTGCGCGATACCTATCATCACGGTGACCTGCGGCAGGCGTTGCTCGCGGCAGGGGAGCGTGAGCTCGAGGAGAATGGCATCGAGGGGTTCTCGTTGCGTGGTGTCGCCAAGCGCGCCGGGGTCAGCCATGCGGCCCCGCTGCACCATTTCAAGGACACACGGGTTTTGCTGACCGCACTCGCGGCGCAGGGTTTTGAGCGCTTCCTCGCCGCCCAGAAGGCCCGGCAGCTCAAAGCGGAGACCGATGGCCTCTCACAACTTGTGGCATCGGGCATGGGCTACATCGATTTCGCCCTCGGCCATCCCGCGGTCTTCCGTCTCATGTTTTCATCGGACCGGCCAGACCACGAAGCTCCAAATCTCGTCGCTGCCGCGTCCGCGGCCTATGGTCAGCTGATCAGCGATGTCGCGCGAGCTCATGGTCGTGAGCACGATGCCCAAAACCCCGCACTCGTAACCGAGGCCATGAAGGCCTGGGCGCTCGTTCACGGTCTGGCGGATCTCATGACGTCTGGCCGCCTCAAATATCTCCTGGGTCTCAAGAAGACCGAGAAGGAAAGGACTCTCGCGAAGCTGCTTCGAGAGAGTTTAGCCGCCCCTCAGCGCCGCTAGTCGTCTGTCGTGGTAAGTACGCCAACGGTTATGCGCATCGCGATCACCACGCGCTGGCGCCGAGGCCGCCCATACGCTGACAGTCAAACTGGATCTGCCGGCGGTGACGGATCAGCACTGTTAGCTTCTTCCTTACGGCTATTTGGTGCGTTTCCAGACTGCACAGGCTGTGCCGCCGATCTGCGCTCCGGGAACACACATTTTCATCTCGTCTCCCTGTATGGAGAGGGTTCGTCTTTGACTTTGGCCGTCCCAGCCCGGGAAAGTGCTTCCGTCGATCTGTGAAATCAGCGACCCGTCCTGCTCGTTGACTGACCAACGCCCGTAGGTGGCGTTGCTTCCCTGAACGATTGCCTTGTTCTCATCGGCTGTTCCGGTCATTGCGTTTTTGGACGCGAACTTCGGGAGGTCCGTGCGAAGCAGAATGGTCGCGAAGCGACCGCTGCCGTCATAGATCGCAATTCCCTTCGGATGCGGGCCAAAACGTTGGACCTTCTTACCGTCTTGCTCGACCCACTGCTCTGAAAGCGACCACGTCCCTACGATCTGCTGCCCGAGTTCCGAGGGCTTCTGTTGCGCGCGGGCGTCGGTGGCAAGAACAGCAAAACCGAGGAGAACAGCCATCACCGAATGCCCTGAAATACGCATAGTTTGACCCTTCGACTAGTTGCGACGCGCACGAACGCGTTCAATCGCCGATGAAGCGAGACAGGCTGGTATAAGTGCGCTGAACCAGACGACCAGAAACGATTTCGTACGGGGCACTCATTCGTGCCTCCTTCGATCCATCATTGGCGGGAGAACACTCATCTGCTTGTGCTGCTGCCCTGTGGAAGCCTCAGTCGGAATGGCTCTAGAGTTTGCGAAGTACCTTTATGTGTCCAATACAGAATTTCTCTGCTTTGTTATGCCCAAATGCTATAAACGGCCATGAACCTCAGGCACGCACGAACCTTTGTGACGGTGGCCGAACTTGGCACTGTCTCGAAAGCGGCCCACCGGTTGCGAACCGCGCAGCCCGCATTGTCGCGTCAGATCATCGATTTCGAGCAGGAACTCGGCTTGCGGCTTTTCGACCGCGTTGGGCGCAGACTGTTGTTGACGGGGGAAGGCGAGCAATTGCTCGCGGGCTGTCGTGTGCTATTGAATTGCGCCAGCGCGGTTACGGAGCAGGCGCAGCAGCTCCGGCAAGGAGATACCGGCGTCTTGAAGGTCGCCGGCTCGCCGCAACACATCGAAAGCGTTTTGTCACAATTCCTGCATCGCTACGCGGAGCGATATCCGAATGTCGAGGTCAGGATCGCCGAGGGAACAGGCAGCGAAATATTGAAGCTGCTCGAAAGCGGTGAAATTCATCTCGGCCAGAACCTTCTCCATTCCGTGAAGCTGGATAAGCGACATTTCGGAAGCCTGCCGCTCGGATCGGTCGAAGTGCTGGCAGCCTGCCGCCCTTCGCTGACGCTCAGCGATCGCGACACAATCGAGGTCGCGCGCCTGTCCGGCGTGCCTTTGCTCCTGATGGACAGCGGCTTCGGATTTCGCCGTGCTTTCGATGCCGCTAGCCGCATGGCTGGTTTGATTCCGACGATCAAATTCGAAAGCCGCAATCCGCACACACTGCTCGCTCTTGCCGAGGCCGGACACGGTGTAGCGATCGTCCCCTCCCAGCTTCAGTGTCGCCGCTATTCTCTGCGGATTGTCGGTCTTACGTACAGGGGCCGACCATTGCGGGAGCCCTTAACGGTTTCCTGGGACAAGCGGCGTTCATTGCCTCGGTTTGCGACGGACTACTGCGCCATGCTCGCCGGCTACATGTGCGAGATCTTCCCGATCACTCGGCCAACCGCGCCGAAGCCTACGATCTCCCGGCGCGCTCCGAAGCAGGCTCGGCGAAAGCCACCTGCCGTTTCGGCGCGATAGGAGCGCCCGCGCCACAGGCAACCCGGGTCAGCGACCGGTCACGATCGACGGTCGTGTCGATCGGCTACTGAGACCCCAGCCGCTGCCACGAGGAGCGGCAACACCGCACCCCAGATAATCGCGATCATACCCAGCGAGATCAGCTCTGGCGCGGCGACCTCAAGGGCTCCGAGGCGGCTGCCGGCCAGATAAGCCAATGGACCGAAGATCACCCCAGCTGGCAAGCTCTTCATCACGGCTCTCGATCCGAGGAGGCGGGCGGTTGCAGGAAGAGTAGCGCCGAATGCGATCCAGAGACCGATCATCCAGAGAGGCGCAAACTGTGGGCTTGGCCAAGTCGTGACGTGGGTGATTGCCCCAAGGTAGATCAGGAGCGTCTCGACAACGCAACCGATAGCACCGCCAACTAGCGACAGTTGAGCGAGTGCGGCTCGGCTTTCGCTGAGGAGAATAGCGCCAATCGTAAACAGGGAGCAGGCAACGAGCGCCAGTGCGGAACGACCGCTGGCAGCGCTCAGCGCGCACAAAATCCATACGAGCTGAAACCCGATCAGCTCGATAAGCGCGCGCGCACCCATCAGCTTGAGCCGTGGTTCTTAAGTCCGCGCATTCCCACCTTGTGACCAATGAATGCTACCACCGCCGTAAGCAGCGTGCCCCAGATCACGTCCACTATGACGAGCGCAATTGTCCACCCTTGGAGGATGGCGAGACTTGTGAACTCGAACGTCGCGTAGGCGGTGAGGCCGAGCACGCCGCCGTTCTCAAGCGCGGTTCTTGATGAGCTTGCTGTCAACGATGGCCGAACCGCCAGTACAACTATTCCCCAAGCGTAGATGGCATAGAATGGCACGGCAGCAAGAAGTTTGGGCTCTTGCAGCATGATAGGGCCGACCGCGTCACGAAACATTGGCGCGGCCACAAATGCGATCCAGGCACCGTCGATAATGGCGAATGAAGCCAGGACAGCGATATACATCGCTACATCAGAGGAATGCTTGTCCATCAGACTTCACGCCTTCAATCGGCTGGCGACAGCCAAAGCCTATTCGACCATCGTCATGAGTTCCTGACGCCTCGCAGCATCATCCTTGAAGCAGCCAAGCATTCGTGTGGTGATCATATCCGTGCCTGGCTTGTGAATACCGCGGGTGGTCATGCAATGATGCGTAGCCTTTATGATCACGCCGACGCCTTTGGGCTTCAGAACTTCGTCGATCGTGTTTGCAATCTGGGATGTCATGCGTTCTTGGATCTGGAGCCGCTTCGCATAGGCTTCCACGACACGTGCGAGCTTCGAAATGCCGACCACGCGGCCGGATGGCACATAAGCGACCCAGGCCTGGCCGATGATGGGCGCCATGTGGTGCTCGCAGTGGCTAGCGAAGGGGATGCCTCGGAGCACGATGGCTTCATCGTATCCGGCAGTCTCCTCGAAGGTCCGATGCAGCATTCCCGCGGGATCTTGCGCGTAACCGGAAAAGTGCTCCTCTAGCGCGAGAGCCACGCGCTTGGGTGTATCGGCGAGTCCATCGCGTCCGGGGTCCTCGCCGATCCACCTAAGGATTGTCGCGATCGCTGCCTCGACCTCTGTCCGGTTGGGCGGGGCATCGCGCCGGAAGTTGACGACCGATTGCAGCGCAGGTTGGGCCGAACCGGTCGGATTGGAGGTCATGGTCGCGTCTCTCCTACGGGCTGATGGGCTTTAACGATCTCCGCTGCGGGGCGGATCACTACCAGCGCGCCGCGCTGTCGCACCGTGGCGGATTCTAGGATGCGGCAAATGATCCAACTGCTGGTCACCTCCGTAAAAATTTGCACATGCGCGGAGAGACACTATGTTGAGCGCCAACTTCACTGCTCGTTCGCCTCTTTGGGCGATACCGGTTATGACCGCGGCCTCAATGACCAATTTGCTTTCCTTGATTGCGCGGGATCGCAGTGATGCGGCCTTCCGACGTCTGTTTGAGGAGTATGGACCGCGTGTGCGCAGTTTCATGCTCCGGCAGGGCGTGGACGCCGACGTTGCAGACGATCTGACACAGGAGACGCTGACAATCGTCTGGCAGAAAGCGGCGCTTTATTCCCCTGAGAAGGGCGCGGCCAGCACCTGGATATTCACCATTGCGCGAAATCTGCGCATTGATCGGATCCGTCAGCAAAGACCATGGCAGGAGCTTACCGATCAGTTTGCGTCATCAATTCCGTCCGATATGCCTTTGCCAGATGTGCAGCTCGATGAGCAGCAGCGCGAGACAAGAGTGCGAGCGGTACTAGCTGAGTTGCCGGCCGATCAACTGGAAGCCGTGAGACTGGCGTTTATGGACGGTTTGCCGCACAGCGAGATTGCCGAGAAGCTCGGACTGCCGCTCGGCACGGTGAAGTCTCGTATTCGCTTGGCCTATAACAAGCTCAGGAGCGCTTTGGAGGACCTCCGATGAGTGCGCACATCAGACATCATCCGGATCCAGCAACATTGTTGAGCTATGCCGCCGGGGCATTGGCCGAGCCGCTTGCCGCAGTGGTCGCCGGTCATGTGTCTATGTGCAGTCGTTGCCGCGAGGAAGTCCGCGATCTGGAAGTGCTCGGCGGTGTGATGATGATGGCGGGCAGGCCCGATGATCGCATTGCCTCTATCAGTTCGCCGCGTCGCCATGATTCCGGCAAGGAGCGGCCGGCCTTTGCTGCCCCGTCCGCCGAGCGACTGCCGGCGCCCATTGCTGCTGCCTATGGACTGTCCTTCGATACCATTTCTTGGCGCCGTCTCGGTCCAGGTGTTTGGCACCACAGGCTGGCGCTCAGTCACGGGGCTCGGGGTGATTTGCGTCTCCTCAAGATATCCGCCGGACGTGCCATGCCGGACCACGGACACGGTGGCGAAGAGCTAACTCTGGTGCTGGACGGTGCTTATGCCGATCAGACAGGCGAGTATCGCGCGGGTGACATTCAGGATGTCAACGAAGATATCGAGCATACGCCGGTAGCCGATCGTGGCATGGGCTGCATCTGCCTCATTGCGAGCGAGCAGCCCGCGCGCTTCAAGGGATGGATCGGCAGGCTGTTCCAGCCCTTCACGGGTATGTAGCTGGGATATGCCATGGCCTTACCTTGGAAGACCGCGTGGATCACGGGTGCTAGCACCGGTATCGGCCGTGAACTCGCACTACAACTGGCTCGGCAAGGTGTCATCGTTGCAGCCTCAGCACGCTCACGGGACAAACTCGAGGCGCTTTCTCACGAGCAAGCCGGAATCATCGGCTACCCTGTCGACGTAACGGATCCGGCGGCTGTCGCCGAAGTGTACCGGCGTATTGTCGACGATATCGGCAGCCCGGACCTGGCTATACTGAATGCGGGCGTATGGCACCCGATGAAAGCGAGCGGATACGACGCTCAGCGCGCCGCAGTTTCGATGTCGGTCAACTATCTAGGCATTGCAAATGCGCTCGAGCCTCTTATTGCGACCATGAAGGATAAGGGGCGGGGGCATATTGCACTCGTGGCGTCCGTCGCCGGCTACCGAGGCCTACCCATGGCGGCAGCCTATGCGCCGAGCAAGGCGGCTGTGATCAGCCTTGCTGAAGTGTTGCGTCTCGAGCTTGCAAGTGACGGCCTAACCGTGAGCGTGATCAATCCGGGATTTGTTGAGACTCCCATGACGGCCGAAAACAGCTTCCCGATGCCATTCATTATCAAGGCGAACGATGCTGCATCGCGAATAATACGAGGCCTGACCCGCAACCGTTTCGAGATCGCATTTCCGTGGCAGCTCGTTACGCTGCTCAAGCTCGCGCGCATTCTCCCTTACCGCCTTTACCTCTGGCTGGCGCGCCTTACCAACCCGCAATGAGTATCGTCAGGCCTAAGCAGCATTCAGTGTGCCATCGTTGTGAAGTGCAGCACCCTCGCGCTTGAAGAAGATCGAAAGTTCGCCAAGCCTTACGCCCCACTTGGTGATGGTTGCGCGATTGATGGCCGTGTCGTCGCCCATGCGATAGATGCGATCATTGAATCTCACGACAAGTTGGCGGGAGCTCAATTTGAGGCGGAAGCGATACGCCATTGATATCGTGTCCTTGTTGCTTTCTCCTGCTGCTTGGCCAACACAGTCGTCGCAAGTTGCGCTGAACCTGCCGCCCCCGTGCGGTTCAACGCGCCACCTGCGCGTCTCGCTGTAACCGGCATCGTATACGAACGTTTCATCGAGGATGAACGACTGACCTTCCCAGTATCCGTGCATTGAAACTGTAAAGCGTGCACGGATCGCGCCGAAGCGATCCTCAACAATACCCCATGCCGTCGTCCGCCCCGCGAGGAACTGAGTGATATCGAAGCGCTCCGGCATTTCCGCAGGTGCGTCCTGTGTCATGCCTCGTCGTCTCCCAATGATTCCTGTGCCGTGCTCGGCCTTCAGAATTGGTGTCAGTTCGGCTTCCGAATCCTATAGGTGCCGACGTTGATCGACCCGTGATCGAAGCCGGTCTCGCAGTACGTGAGATAGTACAGCCACGTGCGGCGGAAGCGCTCATCGAAGCCGAGCACCTGAATCCGCGGCCACGCGAGCTCGAAGCGTGATCGCCACTCTGCAAGAGTTCGTGCATAGGAATCGCCGAACTGTTGAACGATTTCGAAGCTGAGGCCGGCCTGCTGTGATGCGCGACTTATCTGATGAACGGTCGGCAACATCCCGCCGGGGAAGATGTAGCGCTGAATGAAGTCGGGGTTCTGGCGATAGCGTTCGAAGCCGTTATCGTTGATGGTTATGGCTTGAATCACCCCAATCCCGCCCGGCTTCAGGCGCTCGGCAATGGCGTTGAAGTAAGTCTGCCAGTTCTCTTCCCCGACGGCTTCGATCATCTCGACGGACACCAAGCGGTCGAACTCACCGGTCGTAATCCGGTAGTCCTCGAGGCGGGTCGATACGCGAGAGGCAAGACCCGCGGCGAAAATGCGCGAAGCTGTCTCTCTGTGCTGCTCCTGCGATATCGTGATTGCATCGACGTAGACGCCCAAGCGTGCGGCGGCTTCTGCCATGCTGCCCCAGCCGCAACCAATCTCGAGGAGCGATAACCCTGGCTCGAGTTCGAGGGCACCGAGAACATGTGCGATCTTGCGCGACTGTGCATCATCGAGCGTATCTGCACCTTCAAAAATGCCACTCGAATAGGCCATGCTGGCATCGAGCCAGAGGCGGTAGAATTCGTTCCCTAGGTCATAGTGGGCAGCGATGTTTCGCCTGCTGCCTTGAAGCGTATTCGTGCGCTGGGCGTGAAACTGGCGATCGTGCTTTGGTGTGCGCACGAGAGAAGGGAGGGATCGAGTCAGAACATGTTCGTTCGCGAGGTAGAATTCGAAGACCGACTTGAGGTTATCCGTCGTGACCTCTCCGTCCATGTAGCACTCGGCAAAGCCAAGGGACCCACCGCGAGTCGTGCGCCAAAGCGCCCGGTAGGTCTTTATCGAGAGGTGAGCTTCACAGGCGCCCCCTGTGCCGCCAAGCACGGCGACCTCGCCGGACGGTAGCGTGAGATGGAGCCGCCCGACGCCGCGGGTTGCCAGAGCACGGGACAATGAATGAAGCAGGATCCGGTCCGCCAGGCGCAGGAGTGGATCCCTCCAGCGCTCCAAGTTCCCAACTCTTGCTTCAGTCGCGGCTTCATCTTTCTGCATCATGCCTGTGATTCCCGCAGCCTCGGTCGCACGATAGTCGAGGCATATCTCTCCGACGCAAACCGCGGCTCGATCGGAACACCTTTTACCCAGAGACGGGCGGCCTCGAAGTGAATTGCTCCGATGACCTTGAGAGTCATCATCGGATTTCCAGCGAGCAGCCGGGCAATGGACCAGTCGCTCAAAGTCACGCGCTCACCCCGAAAGTGGGTCTTCAGCACTGGACGATCACCTTCGCGGAAAGCGACGCCAATGACGAGATCATCCCCGGGCGGCCGCACATGGAAGCTGTATGAGCCCGTTGATGAGGTGAATGGCGAGACGTAGAGTTCTTTGGTGCAGGCCTGGGCAATCGTGTGCGACTGGCCGTCAGGCACTTCGATGAGATAGGCCCTGCGCTCGCGAAAGGTATTGCTCACTTCGTATATCATCGCGCCGATTACGCCGACTTCATCACGGCAGAAATAGACGCTTAGGGGGTTGAACACGTATCCAAATATGCGCGGATAGCAGATCAGTTCGATCCGGTGTCCGAAGGCGGAGAGGCCGGCATCCGAGAGCAGACGTCTGGCCTTAGCGCCGACTGAGGTATCTGTCGAGTCGCCGAGATCTCGGTCCCGAATGCCCAATACGTTCCAGCGATTGCGCGAGAAAAGTCGCAGTCGGCGATCGAGCAAATCGACCTCGTCGACATCGAGGCAGAGCGAGAAGACGCGATAGGCAAAGCCGTGACGCCGGGGTGCGAGCCGCTTGTGTGCGACGGTGCCCATATACAGACATGACCGGTAGTTGGTCATTCGGCAGCCTCGAGCGCTTGCGTTGGCGGTCGGAGTGCTCGTGGGATGATGTGAAGGCGATCGCTATCATTGTTGACAGACCATGGCCGCCGCACACCGCCGATGTCCTCGGCGACGGCTAGCCCGGCTTGCAGACCATCCTCATGAAAGCCGTACCCGAAGTAGCTGCCGCAGAACCACGTATGCCGCCGCCCCTGTAGCTGCCACAGCGATCGCTGGGCGCGCATCGCGGCGCAGTCGAATATAGGATGCGCATATTCAAAGGTCGCCTCGATTTTCGAAGCCGCGATCTCTCGATTGGGATTGAGAGATACAAACAGGTCGGGGGCAGTGCTGCCGAGTGGCTGGAGATTGTTCATCCAGTACGTCACACATGCCGGATCCGAGTGAGTGCTTTCACGCCCGATATAGTTCCAGCTGGACCAGAGGCGTCGGCGCCGGGGCATAGTGCGGTCATCCCGATGAAGCACCGCCGTATTGCTGGTGTAGCGAAAGGCCTGCAGTAGCTCTCGCTCGCAGGAGTCCGCATCGCCCAGAAGTGCGAGTGCGTCGTCCGCGTGGGTTGCCAGTACGCAGGCATCGAACTCAGACGAACCATTGTCTGATACAACTCTCACACCTTCCGCGTGCCGGAAAACTTGACGAACAGGAATGCCAATCTTCCGCTCAGCTCGCACGTCCGCGAGCAGCCGCTGCACATACACGCGGCTGCCGCCCATCACCGTCCGCCATTCAGGCCTGTCGCGAAGCGTCAGGAGGCCATGGTTCGCGAAGAAGCGCGCGAACGCAGTCGCTGGAAAATCCAGCATTCGGCTCGAGGGCGTCGACCAGATGGCCGATGCCATGGGCTGAATGTGCCGATCGACGAAGGCTCGCGAATAGTCGCGCCGTTGGAGGTACGCGCCGATCGTCTCGTCCTCGTCGCCGCTTCGGGCTAGAAGCTCGGTCGCTTCCCGATAGAAGCGCAAGGTATCGACGACCATGCGCCAGTGATCGCGACATACGAGGTTGGTGAGTTGACCAAAGACGGTTCTGATACCGGAGCCCGCGTACTCATAGCTCCCATCATTGATGGATACTGCGAAGCTCATATCGGTCTTCGCCGTGGGCACGCCCAAATACTCGAACAGCGCGATCAGATTTGGGTAGCTCGCAAGGTTATAGACGATGAAGCCGGTATCGACTGGGATCGACCCGTCGCGTCCATCGACGTCGACGGTGTTGCTGTGACCGCCGAAGCGGCTGGCTGCCTCGATCAGCGTTACGCGATGGTGCCGCGAAAGGAGCCACGCGGCCGATAGCCCGGATATGCCGGACCCGATCACCGCAATGTTCAACTGTGATGTCATTGTCCGCCCGCGACCCCCTGTAGCGACAGACATGTATACGTACAGGGACCGGTTTCGGATCTCAGCATTGATACGCCGTGCTAGACCTCGCTATCGGTAATGTGAGGAGCGTTGCTTCGACTAAATGTGAGCCTTGGGGACTGCACGTGTGCGGCTTGGCTGGAGCACGGCTATTGTGGATCGAGCCGCCCTTTGCGTCCGATTGAAGATTGAATATTCACGGAAGTCTGTCGCGCGCGCTCAAAATATCGGTGAACGGCGGCAAAGATCAGTGCGAAGACCGCAATGTGCATCAAGATCGGTAGGATAAGAACGGTCAGATGAGTGGCGTTCATTGCGCCCGGTCCCTTGCGTGGAGGCTACAGCGCTCATACGTGCGGTGCGTCCGGATCGGATCACGGTCGGATTGTCGCAGCCTCTGGGCCGCTGGTCGTGGTCGCGGCGACGCTCCAAGCGTGCCGTGGGCACTGCGGGGCGTTCGCGGCGGCCATATGTCGATTGGCGCTCCCAATGAAAGCAGGAGGCGAAGGCAAACCTGAGCCGCGCATGAGCATCTTACGGCGACGGCTGTGCGAGACCGCCAATAGGGCTTTGCGCGCCCAGTGCCGTAAAGCGATCAGAAGGCCCGTGACTTCTACATGGACTGAATGCGCCCATTGTGGGGTCGCTTCCACAGTCCCGCTTCGGACAGTCGTTCGCATCCTTTCGTCGGCAGCGACTTCCCAAAGGACACGAAACGGATCCGACTATCCGTGGTGACCGCCTGGTGCACGCGGCTCAGGCGCCAGCCGCGTCCAGAGCACGAACCCATCCCCGAGCCGCTCTCCTGACGCAACTCCAATTGAAGGCGGACTGGCCTGACTCTGACCAACAGCAGGGCCAAACTTCCCTACGATTGCAGCAGCCCGATAGACCCTGTGAAGGATGGTTCGCCGACAATGCGCGCTATGCAGCAAGCGCCTTGTCAAATGTCTGCGCGAGCTGCCGAGCGTGCACCGGCTTGATCAGCAAGTTCAAAACATTGAGGCCGTGCACCCGCGCCAGGATCTCGGCTGATTTCACCACGGCCGGCACCGCGCCGGTGATCAGCACTATGGGGGTTAAGATGCGACGCTTGGCGAGCTCGAGGATCACCTCGACGCCGTCGTGCTCCGGCATGTTGAGATCGCAAACGATCAGCGAGATGGGTACGGCCGCATCATCAATATGCCGCAGCGCCTCTTTGCCGTTGCGCGCGCGGAGGACCGTCGCCCCGCGCTGCGACGAGAGCACAGACGCCACGATTTCCATGAAGATCGGATCGTCATCGACGACCAATATCGCCTTGCTCACGACACGTGATCCTCTCTTGCAACCGAGCCGAATTGGATGCTGCGCTCGGTCATGCCTACTTGATAAGACGTACTGGCTGGCCTGCCGCCTTTATGCCTTCCGGCACCGGGACCTCGGTATCGGAGTAGCGCGTGTTGAGTACAAGATGCGGTCCGTCCATCAGCAAGAGCTTTCTCGACACGATTGCCGTGTAGGCCGACTCGGAGCCGATCCGTGCGAGCGAGTCTGCGACTAAGGTTGTTGTCGGCAGGTAAATGGTGCCGGTCATGACCTGCGCGCGATCACTCAGGATCGTGTTGATCAGAAGTTTGCTCTGTGAGCGCGAACCGAAAAAGAGCAGGCCCGCGAGCGGCCCCTCGGTCGGCGCAGAAAGCTCAATCCGCGTGAGCGGGTCGAATGTGAAGATGGAGATGCCCGTCAGAAAGAATCCGACGCCATGGCCAGTGATCTCCGATGCTCCCGCCACCAGAAAGGGGCCATCCTTAATGATATACACACCCGGTTCAAACGTGACCTTCGAGAGGCCGGCAATCGTAAGTCCAAGGCAGTATGTTCCCGGCCGCAACGTGACCGTACGCGCGGCAATCACGGTTGCGACGTGGTCGCAGCGCCCCACCCGAGGCTCAGGGCGATCACCCAGTGGATCTTCGAATTGAGGACAGTCCTGGTACGGCGCTGGTGCGATGCTACCCTGACCAGCGATGCCGCCCGCCGAACAGACCGTCGATGCGACGAGCTGCGCGCCGGCAGCAACTGAAAGACCACCGGCGGAGCTCGAATTCGAAAAGACTGCGCAATTTGAGCCGGTAAGGCGCGCATTGTGTGTCATGTTGATCGCGGCCGGACCGCGTTCTTCGAGTGCGAGAACGCACAGATTGGGTTGCCCTACGATCTGGGCAATGCTCACGGCCTCCACGGTTGTCGCCGGGATGCCGAACAAGCCCCCGAAATGCAGAGGCACACTTTTCGTAAGCTTCACCTCGACCTGGAGAGGATCGTTGTGAATCTTTGTCTCGGCGCGCGCGTCGGTACCATCGTCGGCTTCGACGAACTTCTTGACGACGGCTTTGACAACTTCCGGCACATTTTCCTGCTTGGCGTCCGCTAGGCTCATTTCTTTGGCACCAGCAAAGGCCGCGGCATCGGCAGCATTCTGCATGCTGCTATGGGAATTGCTTACGCGGGCGTAGTCCACCGCGAACCCCGCTGTCGCAATCAAGCCGGTCGCGATAAGAGCGAATGTAATCGCTACGCCGCCCGTCGCATCGACGGCAGCGTGAACAACCAGTCCCTTTAGTCTACGAAGCCGACATTGCCAAAGGATGCGGCGGCCTCTTTCTAACCGGCCAGGATTCAACATGAGGCTTCCAGCTCACTGACAGCAACCAAACGTTTCTCTGGCCTGCCTAGCATCGGACCACACAAGAAACTGCTGATCGATTGAATAAAACTGAATGTTTCATTGATTATTATCATCAGCCGCTAAAACTCCGGGGTTTCAGGGGGCGCTTTCTCCGGGGTTTCAGGCGTGTTGGGCGGATCGGTTCGCGTTAAGGTTTCGGCTATCGTGGTTGCTGCAACGACACTGTCGTTGGCAGTGGCCGCCGCTGTCTCCGGTTGGCGAGACTTCGAGCGCCGGTTCGATGCCAAGCAGAACGAGATCACGGGGATGGCCAACGTCCTCGCTGCGGCCGTCGAGCCTTCTTTGCGTCAGGGCGTTGATCGTGAAGTGTGGTTGGTGCTCCGCTCGATCGGCCGCTTGCGCACCGTTACATACGTGCGCGTCCGCAACGCGGGGGGGCGTACAGTTGCTTCATTCGGCAATGGCGTCGTCGTTGCACGCGGTGGGGAATCCGGGCCCGGCGAGACCGTGGGACCGTTCGAGCTTTTCAACCTCGCGACCTTTCCAGTTCAGGTACCGATCGTCAGCTCGGGTCAACGGATCGGAGACCTGACGCTCATCGCCAATGTATCCGAACTCCGGACGGCATTCGTCGAGAGTCTGCTGGCAGCAGCACTGATCGGACTCGGGGCATCACTGCTCGCCTTCCTGCTGGCGCTCTGGCTGCAGCGTTTCGTGTCGAAACCCTTGAGAGATCTCGCCGGCGCGATGCGCCATGTCCGCGATACCGGCAACTACGCCAGTCATGTTCAGAGAGCAAGTTCGGACGAGACCGGCGAACTCGTGGATTCCTTCAACGCGATGCTTGGCGAGATCCGCATGCGAGACGGCGCATTGCGCGAGCACAGCGAGACGCTCGAAAGGACCGTCGAGGAGCGCACGCGCGATCTTGCCACAGCCAAAGCTGCTGCGGAGGCGGCGAACGAGGCGAAGTCCGAGTTCCTTGCCACTATGAGCCACGAGATCCGCACGCCTATGAACGGAATGCTCGTTATGGCCGAGTTGCTCTCGGCCGGGGGGCTGGATGCCAAGCTGCAGCGATACGCGGACGTCATTGTCAAATCGGGCCATGGCCTGCTGGCGATCATCAACGATATCCTTGACTTGTCGAAGATTGAAGCCGGACATCTCGAACTCGAATGTATATCGGTCGCCCCCGCAAGCATTGCGGAAGATGTGGCACGGCTGTTCGGCGAGCGTGCCGCTTCGAAGGGCCTGGACCTTGCGGTCGTGGTCGAACCTGACGTGCCGCGCGCTGTCGGCGCGGATCCAGTGCGATTGAATCAGATCCTTTCGAACCTGACGAACAATGCGCTCAAGTTCACGCACGCCGGTGGCGTTACCATCACCGTCTCGAGCCTAGCGCACGTGGAGGCAGGCAAGGCGGTCCTGCGGTTCGCCGTGAGCGATACCGGCATCGGCATCTCCAAAGAAAAGATTGCTTCGATCTTCGACGCATTTTCGCAAGCGGACAGTTCGACAACGCGCGAATACGGCGGCACCGGCATCGGCCTGACCATCTGCCGTCGCCTAGTCACAGCAATGGGGGGCTCGATCTCGGTCGATAGCGTAGTTGGATCGGGCACAACGTTTATGGTGGAAATGCCATGCGAGATCATCGGCGAGTCTACTTTGATCTCCGCGCCTGTAGCCCCTGACGCACCGTGCATTGGTCTAGCGTTGCCGCTGGGTCCGACCCGTGCCGCCCTCGTATCGGCCGCGCGCGTGCTGGCGTTGAGAGCCGTAGACATCGATCCCGAGCAGGATGGCCATGTCGCCGAGCCCATCGTTGCAGTCGTCGCAGACGTTGCTCAGATTGGACAAGTTCGTCGTCGTTTCGGAGAGTCAGGCAAGATCTTCAGCATCGCTCGCTTCGGAGACACATCCGCATCAGGCCTCGAGCAAAGCGGGGTGATTTCCGGAAGCATTCCCTGGCCGGTTACGACAAGCGATGCCATCGAGGCCTTGTCGCGTGCTTTGGGCAGGGCGCCAGGTGTCATCAACCAGACCGCGATCGTTGCAGAGAGGTCGCGCCATGGGACGTTCAACGGTCTGCGCGTGCTCGCGGCCGATGACAGCGCCATCAACCGGGAAGTCCTTACCGAAGCTCTGACGCGGCTGCAGGTTGACATTGTAAGCGTCGAGAATGGCCAGCAAGCCGTCGATATGGTCGAACGCGAAGCTTTCGATCTCGTCTTCATGGATGCGAGCATGCCCGTCCTCAATGGTTTCCAGGCGACACGGGCCATCAGAAATTGGGAGCAGGCGACAGGCCGCCCACCGGTTCCCATTATTGCTCTGACGGCGCACGTCGTCGGTTCCCGGGCAAATGAATGGGCCGATGCCGGAATGGTGGACTGCGTGACCAAACCATTCACTCTTGCTTCCATCGAGACCTGCCTTCGCAAGTGGATCCCTCAGGATCGTCAGAAGAGCGACCTCTTCAAGGGGAGCGAGGAAATCGCATCTGTGGTCGCTTTGCCGTTAGACCATGGTTCAAGTGCCTCGAGACCAGTATTGGATGCAGATGTGCTCCAATCCATTGCCGAACTCGCCGGGCCGTCGAATGATCTAATGAAGAGGCTGATTGGACTATTCCGCGAGCATGCACCCGTGGCAATGGAAAGGCTGCTGACCGCGCTCGACGCAAAGGAGCCCACTTCGATCGCGTCAGCGGCACACGCCTTCAAGTCCATGTGCCGAAATATTGGTGCGATGGAGCTCGACCAATATCTGCACGAAATCGAAGAGGCAGCCGTATTGCATTCTTCGGCGCCTCAGCGTGTCAATGCCGGTCGGCTGCGCGAATCGCTATCGTCACTTCTCGCTGCGCTGGAGGCATTGGAGGTGCAACCCGATGTAAACCGCACCACCGCAGCAGCGTGAACCAGGGTCTGGACGTCCAGCGTGGCAATGCAAAGGCCCGCATGTGATTGATCGCGGCACGATCCCGCACGCTAGGATCCGATGGCTGCATTTGGCCCGTCTTGTCGGACGCCCCACGGAAGCTATCGGATCACTGCGTCCATCGGCAACGTGTGCGCCCTGGCCCGTCGATTGAGCTCGCCGACCGCAAGTTGCCAGGTCAGCTCTCCGTACCATTGCATCCTAATTTGCGGCTGCGGCCTTGCTCTTGCCGCGCGACTGCTTGACCTCGCGCACGTCGACGGCGGTCGGATGTAGCCGCGGGTCGGAAGCGCCAAAGATATCGCCCTTGCGCAGCTTCTGCGAGTACGTGGTTGGCAGGCTGTCGACGAAGCCTACCCAACCCGGAATCTTGAAATAGGCGAGCCTGTCGAGCGCATAGCGAGCGAGGGCATCGGCAAGCTCGGGCCCACCGTCAAAGCCATCTTTCAGCACGACGCAGGCATAGACCTCCTCGTCGCGCAGCTCGTCCGCGACGGGGATAATCGCCACCTCGCGCACGGCCGGGTGCGTCCGCAGTGTCGCTTCCACTTCACCTGCCGAGATGTTCTGCCCGCTGCGGCGGACCATGTGCTTTTTCCGATCGACGAACACGAGACCGTCAGCGGTATCGACCAGGATGTCGCCGGTGTGGAACCAACCGTCGTTCCAGACCGCAGCCGTTGTCTCGGGATCGCGGAAATACTCCTTGAGAAGACCACGCCTGGGATCGTGCCCCGGTCGCCGCACGCGCAACTCGCCGGGCGTTCCCAGTGGTTGCGCTGCGCCGTCATCATCGATGAGCTGGTACTCGAGCCCTGGCATGCCGCGGCCGATCGACCGCGTCTTGCCGTCGCGCTCGCTCGAGACGTCGGCTGAGCAGATGCCGATCTCGGACATGCCGTAGATCTCGGCGAGTGTGATCCCGAAGCGCTCCTCGAAGGCAACCCGCAAGGCTGGATCGACGCCAGCGCCGAGACCGCAGCGCACCTGATGCCGCTTCTCGTCCGCATCCTCAGGACGTGCCATCAGAACGGGTGGAATGATGCCGAGGTAGTGGATCATGGTTGCTCGCGTTGCAACGAGATCGGCCCACCAGCTCGAGGGATGAAAGCGGTCTGGAAATATCATGCAGTTGCGCGACATGATCATCGCGGGATTGGCGATGGCAAGTCCGTTCGCATAGAACAGCGGCAGTGGATTGTAGAGCCGCTCCTCGCCGTGCCGCACCGTTACTGTGCCGCCGAGCGCGAGATATCGTTCGGCGGCGAAGAAGAAATACTCGTTGTCGATGATGCATCCCTTCGGCATCCCTGTCGTGCCGGAGGTGTACATGAGCACGCCTTCGGAATCGCGACCGGGCGGCGTACTCCTGGCTGGGCGCGTGGAACGAGCGAGCGTGTCAGCGAAGGCCGTCGAGCCGACGATTGGAATGCGGCGATCGAGTGCCGCCACGGCCTTGGTAATTTCGGCCATGTGCTGCGGCAGTGCGACTATCAGGTCGACCTCAGAATGGCCGAGGACATAAAGGAGATCGTCGTGGCGGAACTCCGGATTGAGCGGCACAACCCAGCATCCGAGCGCATTGAGCGCCAGGAAATGCAACATGAACGCGGGCCGGTTCTCGAGCACGAGCGAGACCCGATGGCCATGACCGTAGCCGGCAGCGGCATAGCGCTCGATGAGGCTGGTTACCCGTTCAGCAACCTCGGCGTAGGACCACAGCAGGCCTTCGGGATCGTAGTCGCGTGACGGTCGCGGTGGGATCGAAAGGCAGGGCAGGTTGCCGTGCGCGCCTGCCGTATCGGCGAGTGCCAGCCACAGCGTTGGAAGATCCATAAGGTTTGTCATGGGATGCTATCCAGTTCACTCATGCCAACCGAAACTCCACCATTGGCTGTTCGCCATCATCGGTGCGAAAGACCGGCACGACAGAGTCTCCGACCTGGAGCGTGTCCATGGCCGGGGCGTCGATGTTGGTGATCAGATTGACACCCGGCGCATCGGCGAACTTCACCAGCGCTACGACATAAGGCAGAGCATCGCTGCGCGACTTATCGAAGGCGTGCATGACGTGCGAAAAGCTGACGAGCTCACCGCGCCCCTCAATCGACCGCCAGATGATGTCGCGCGACCGGCATTGCGGGCAACGCGGCATCGGATACCAATGGAAATTTGCGCAACGCCTGCAATACGGGAAGGCGAGCCGCTGCTGGGCCGCGTTCTCGAAGAAGCCTGCAAACTCCGGAAGCATCATCCTAGTCGCCCTGCTCATCTAACATCGCGCCCAAGAATCATGACGCCATAGTCGGGGTTGGATAGGCCGCCGACGAGGCCAATCTCGGCGCCCGCGACCTGCCCGCGACCGGCCTCGCCGCGAAGCTGCCGGACGGCCTCGATCACATGCTCGACGCCCAACAGGTAGCTGTGCGAAAGTAGCCCGCCGTGTGTATTGACCGGCAGCTTTCCCCCTAAGCCGATGCCCTTCTCGCGGATGAATGCTGCGCCCTCACCGCGTTTGCAGAAGCCGATGTCCTCGAGCTGCAACAGGCAGGATATCGTGAAGCAGTCGTAGACCTCGGCGAAGTCGATGTCGGCGAGCGTGATACCAGCCTGTTGCAGAGCCTTCCCGGTGGCAATCCTCGCTCCCGGAATACGCATCATGCCAGCCGGTTGCGTGAACACGTCGTCACCGGAGATCGGCTCGCTGCCAAAGCCCGCGCCAAGCACGCGGACCGGCGGCTTGGCGAGATCTCGGGCGCGCTCGAGGCTCGTCATCACGAAGGCGCAGGCGCCATCCGTGAGCAGGCAGCAGTCCGGAACGCGCAGCGGACTGGAAATCATGCGTGATGCAAAGTAGTCCTCGTACGTCAGCGGTTGTGTCGCCTGCGACAGCGGATTGAGCAGGGCGCTCTCACGCTGCGTTACGGCGATAGTCGCAAGGTCGCGCTCGGTCAGACCGTATTCATGCATGTAGCGCCGCGCCCACAGCGCAAAGTACTGCGGCTGCCCAGTAAAGCCGTAGGGCTTCTCGAAGGCCATCTTTCCAGCATAGAGGTCGTGGAACCCGTAAGGGCCCGAGGCGCGCGTGCCCCAGTCGACCCCAAAATAGTATACAAGAGTCTTCGCCATGCCGCTCGAGATTGCGAGCTGCGCATGGATCGGCGAGCAGGCCGTCGCTGCGCCTCCGTAGGACATGCCGCCGTCGTAGCTCCGGCCGAAGCCGAACTGGGCCGCGACCCAGTCACGCGGAACGGTCGAGGGCATAATCAGGCCATCGCTAACGACGCCATCGATATCACCAGGCTCGAGGCCCGCGTCTGCGAGCGCTGCCTCGACCGCTTCGACAACCAGGCCTCTCAGACCCTTGTCGGACCGGCGCACCGGACGCGTCTCCCCGACACCCACAATGGCGATATGTCTTCCAAGCATCGAAGTAGCTGAGCCCCTGAACCCTGACGATCATACTGATCTGGCTGCCGCTATGATAACTCAGGATCCAGCGAGATGCTCGCCTGCTCCTCGGCCATGTCCGGAAGCTCCCGTTGAGATAGCACACAAGAGCGGATGATCTGCTGTCACCATCTCCGGACATGGCCCTTCGCGCCTTTTCGCGGATGGCGGCTATCAAACTAATAATGTGCTGTCACGCGACGGAGTGACTTTTGGCCTCGACAAAGCGCCTCGTCGTGACCAGCACCTCAGTTTCCCAACGTCTTCTCGAAGTGTTCAGCCGCCACCCACGCGCGCATTACTTGGTCGTCGAGCGCGAACTTGATCTGCACCCTCCCATTGTCGCGGTCAACGTCGACAATCACGAACTTCGTGCAGTCCGGGATGAGCATCGTCTCACTGACCGTCGACTCTATGTCGGCGATATCGCGGGGCTTGTTCTCGTCTCGGGGGCGTCTCACAGTAATTCCGGCTCCTCCGGCTCGATCGGATCGAGCAAGTCGGCTTCCTGGTTGCGCACGTTGTTGACCCGCGTGCTCACTGGCCAGATCTTCATCAGCTCGCTCGGATATGGCACCATGAGATCTGCCGGGTCATGATCTTCGCCGAGCCAGCGGGCATAGTCCTTCTCGTGCAGGATCACCGGCATCCGGTCGTGGATGCTCGCGACGAGTTCGTTCGGCGGGCAGGTTACGATCGCGAATGTTTTTGGTTCCGTGCCTGGCCGCAGAACAGGGTCAGGGCGGCTCTCCCAGATGCCGGCGAGGCAGAAGGGCTTCCCGTCGGCCATGGCGAGCGCGTAGGGCTGTTTCCCGCTCTTGGTGGCTTTCCACTCAAAGTAGCCATCGATGGGCACCAGGCAGCGCCGCGAGCGGTACGCGCCGCGGAACATGCCATTGGTCTTGATTGACTCGCAGCGCGCTTGCGCCGGCTGCACCTTCGGCTTTGCCTCCTTCACCCAAGAGGGGACCAATCCCCATCGAGCTTCCGAGAAGGCGCCGCGGACCGACTGCGTGTCACGCACGATTATTGGATAGATGAGCGATGGCGCACCGTTGTGGCGCGGTCCGGGCTCTAGGCTGGCAAGGTTGTCGCCGCGCCGCACATCGGCGAAGGCCGCCATCAGCTCGGCGAAAGAGGATCTGACAAAGACGCGTCCGCACATGCCGAGGCTATAGCAGCGTCAGATGCGCTAGGGAATTCTCGCGGACCGCTCAGGCCGCCATTCGACCTATGCGCGAACTGGAATTTACTGCAGAACCTGTTCTGGCATCGAGACAACGGTTTCAGTCTGTTCAGTAAGCGCCTCAGCGAGGCCGATCGCGTCTTCGGGCCGAAGTGCATATGGCGCATCATCCTCGAAGCGCAACAAGACCAAACGCTCAAACCGACCGGTTCCCACTGCAAATGCTTTCGGCCTCTTGGTGAGCGTCGCGCCGGTGCCAGCTGCGCCCGTCGAGGTGAAGTCCTCCAATACCTTGCGTAAGCTCGAAGCCAGATCCGCGGTCAGGCGTAGCTTGCTTTCCTCGCCGGTTGCGTCGGCCATTACCAGGTCGAGATGTCCGTCCTTCGTGACCGCCGTGCGAAGAAGTGTTGTTGCGGCTCGTGTCGCCTTCATATCTGCCCCCGCTTATCGAGGAGGCTATCCTAGAGGCGGAAAAGCCGAGTCGTATGTCGCTGCGCAGCAACAGACGAGCCCAGATACGACAAAAGCCCGGTAGGGACCGGGCTTTTGCACCTCGATGCCGAGGACTACTTGAGGTCGCGAGACCACGTGTCGACTTCCTCGCGCACCTTGTCCTTGGCGTAGCCGTATTTCTTCTGAACAAGGCCTTCGAGCTGCTCGCGCTTGCCGTTGGTCTGAGCGATTTCGTCATCTGTGAGATCGCCCCACTTTTCCTTCACCTTGCCGGTGAACTGCTTCCAATTGCCTTCAATCCGATCCCAATCCATCACGCTCATCCTTAGCTGGCAAACCGTCAATGCGGTTCGGCTTGTACAACGCCGGCGGGCCACAAGATGTTCCGGAGCGCGGCGGGATCACGCGAGGCGGCCACGCTCTGGAGGGCAACGGCCTTGTCGCGTCGCTGTTCCTCGCGCACAAGGAACGCCGCGATTTCAAATATGTGGGCAAGGTTGGCACGGGTTGGAGCATGGCTCAAAGCGCAAAGCTGCGGGCTGCGGCTCGAGGCGATCGAGGTCGAAGGCTTCGATCCGGGGATCTGCCTATCGAGCTTGAGGGTTTGACCGGATGGAAAGCCATCGCCTATGGCGAACCTATTGTTAGTTAGGCAGTGCGCGTTGCTTTTCTGGTGCTCCGACTGGCATTTCACTGCCCGGAGCGACCCAGCTCGAACCGGCAGGAAACCCCTGACAGAGGCCATTATGCGTAGAACAATGTTGCACACCGTTGGTATCCTGGGGGCACTGTTTGCGGGGTCATCGAACGTGTCTGCGCAGCCGCTCGACGGCTACTATCCCCCCTACCCCCACGTGCAGCCTTATCCGCCAGGTAATTACCTGCCACCACTCAGCTATGCGCTGACTCCCGGCTCCCTTCCGGCACCGAACTACGCCGTGCCGCCCGATTATCACGCTCCGCGCGCTGATGCTGGTGCACCATATGTCCGGTACGGCGGCGCGCCCGCTTCCGGATATGCGCCTCCTCCGGTTGCCGAGTACGTACCGCCAGCACCCGTGCTGATCCCTCTCCGCCCTCGCAGCTGCGGCCAGTACCGGTATTGGAATGGCGAGTACTGCGCCGACGCACGATACGAACGGCCTTACCTTGGACCGCGATGGTGACCATCGATCGGGCTCCGCTGGCAGCCCGGCCGGCCGTCGATGTCGTTCGGGCCGCACATCAAGGCCGGCATTGAATATCGGGACATCTCGATAGCGGGCCTGCTCAGGCATTTGGCTTGGAGAGGAAGCGCGTCGATGGCGCCCCTAAGGCTATAGCGGTGCGGGCTCGGGCGTGTGCGGTTGCGTGTTCCATGGCGCGTGCCGTCAACCAAAATTCAATCCGGCATTATACTGCAGTGCCATTGACGCTGCCCCATGCTGACATTGCACCGACGACCACTATCTGGGCCAGCTCCCGCGCCAAGCGGCCCCAAAACACCTCTCATGGGTAATGAAAGCCGTCCCTTATTTGCTGTCTGTCTCTTTTGCCAGAGCTGTCGCCAAGGCTTTCTTCAGCACCTCTGCAGTATAGGGCTTTGTTACGCAGACAAAATCGAAGTCGGTATCAATCCGATGTCGAAGGTCGTAGCCGCTGGCAAACACGACGGGTATTCCCCTCTGCGCTAGCTTGTCGGCAATGGGGAAGCTCAGCCGCCCGTTGAGGTTCACATCGAGGAGGGCGATGTCGAACCGGCCCTCCTCGGCCTGCATTGCCGCAATCTCCCACGTGGATGCGATTTCGACCGACTTGATGCCCATGATCTCAAGCATCTGCTCGGCTTCGAGTGCTATCAAATACTCGTCCTCTACAAGGAGGATGGAAAGCTCGGCAAAGGTCTTCATACCCGCTCCTAGAATGGGAATTTGATCGTGCAGCGCAGGCCGTCGGCCTCCAGCCGATGCTCACAATGGCCCTGCAGATCGTGCACCACCGCATTCTTGACGAGGCGTGTGCCGAAGCTCTCCCTGACGACCGACTGGCGATTGAGGGGCACGCCTATCTCCCGCCAGCGCAGCGTGAACTCGCGTCCCGCGTGATCATCGCTCACCATCCAATCGATCTCCAGCCGGGCACCTTCATGCGCGAGAGCACCGTACTTTGCGGCGTTAGTCGCTAACTCGTGTAGCGTTAGCGTCATGGTTAGGGCTGGCTTCGGCGGTAACAGAACTGCAGGCCCTTTGATTGTGATGCGATCCTCATGATCGAAGGGCTTGAGCTCAGCTCTGAGAAGCTCCTCGAGCGACGCGTCACGCCAGTTTCTCAAGGTGAGAAGATTGTGCGTGGCCGCAAGGGCGCCGATGCGCATCTTCAAGCTATTCGCGAGTTCGGCCGGATCGGACTTAGCCGCTACGGACTGCGTTACGATCGACGCCACGGTGGCCAGCGTGTTCTTGACGCGGTGCTGCAGCTCGTCCATGAGCTGACGCAGATCCTTCTCCAGGCGGCGCAGCTCGGTCATGTCTTTCAGAACGATGCCGACGGCGCGGACGATGCCTTCTTCCTGGTACGGGTAGATATCGATCACAAAATCTCGGGCGCCTTCTCCTTCCAGCCGAACAGAAACCTCGAGGTTGGTGACGGCACTCACCTGCTCAAACACTTCGGCAATGGGACGTGCCATCCGTTCGGAAAGACCGGGCAGCATTTCCTGCAATGTGCGTCCGATGTGTTCCTCGATGGGCTGACCATTCAGTTCTGCAAAGTGCCGGTTGATCTTTAGAAAGCGTAGATTCCGATCGAGCATCGCCATGCCGACCGGCGCGGTCTCGTAAAGTGTTTCGATCTCACGGCTGCGCTGCCGCGCCAAGCCCTCGTTACGTGCCAGATCGGCCCGCGCCTTGCGAATATTAGTGACGTCTGAGAAGACGAAGATCACGCCATCAATGGCATCGTGCAGGTCGCGGTAGGGCAGCACGCGCAGTACATGGCTCTCCTGACCGTCTTCGATGCTGAGTTCCTGCTCGATCGCCTCGCCGCTCTCGAGAACCTTGCGCCCAAGGTCCTCCAATTGCCGGTGGTCAGTACGCGACACGACATCTGAGAACGGACGCCCCATATCCTGATCCTGGAATCGAAACAGGGATCTGGTTGCGGGTGTGAAACTTCTGATCCGCATCTTGCGGTCAAGGAAGATGGTCGGCACCTGCGTGCTTTCAATGAAGTTCTGTAGATCGCTGTTGGCGCGCGCGAGCTGATCGACCTTATTCTTGAGCTCTTCGTTAACCGTGGCCAGTTCCTCGTTGGTCGACTGCAGCTCCTCGTTCATTGACATCATTTCTTCGTTGGAGCTTTTGAGCTCCTCGTTCGAGGTCTCCAGTTCTTCGACGGTGACGCGCAGCTTGGAGCGCGTCTCATCCAGTTCGTCCTCCAATTGCTTTATGCGGTCCTCGTCTGTGTAGGCATCGATCCGAGTTTCAGAATCCGCGTCGTGATCGAGACGGTTCGCTGATGCGTCCTGGAACACCAGCAGGGTCTCATCCTGGTTCAATGGATCAGCGATGACATTCACGATCAGGCGCATTTCGTCGTCCGCATCGATGCGGACGTCCTGCTTGATACTGCGTCTTTTGGTGGTGCGGCTTGCGTCCAGAACAGCGCGCACGGCAGAGCGAAGGCCCCGCTTCGCCAAGTCGGTGACCACCATCGAGGGCGTGCCGTCGGCTAGCTCCAAATATTTGCCCGTACGTCCGGAGCTGCGCACGATCTCGTTGCGGATGTTGACCACCACGTGAGGCGGCGCGTAGCGCTCCATCATGCGGCGCACTGTGAGGTCAGCGCGCTCAGCCACAGGGCCGTTGCGCCTGCGCTCTGGGTCGGCATCTGCTTCAGCGTGCACCAGCGGCTGGGCAAATAGCGGCATGGGTACGGACTGCCGTTGCGCGCCGCTGCGTTGGTAGATCCTGAGCGTCGGCTCGACAGCATCGAAGAGATCGTTCCTTGCCGCGATATTCTCGGCCGAGCCAAGAAACAGCCAGCCTTGCGGTTTCAGCGCGTAGTGAAAGACCGGTATGAGACGCTGCTGAAGTGACGCGTTCAAGTAAATAAGCAGGTTCCGACATACAATCAGATCGATCCGCGAGAATGGCGGATCCTTGATAAGATTGTGGTTGGAGACACGCACCATGTCGCGGATAGCCGGCGTCAAGACGTAGTCGTCGTCCTGCGCGAAGAAATAGCGATCCAAAAGCTCAAGCGGCACGTCCTTCACCGCAGACGGGGGATAGCTGGCCTTGCGGGCCTTCTGCAGCATCGGCTCGTCGATATCGGTGGCGAGAATTTGGACAATCGGACGCGCGCGCATCCGCGACAGCGCTTCTGCCACCAGGATCGCAATGCTGTAGGCCTCCTCACCGCTTGAGCAGCCGGGAGTCCAAATGCGGATCGTATCACCCGCGCCTTTATCCTTGAGCACAGCCGTAATGACTTCCCTGCGCAGGTAGTCGAAGGCTTCGGCATCGCGGAAAAAGCATGTGACGTTGATGAGCAGATCGCGGAACAGCAGTTCGGCTTCGTCCGGCTTGTCGCGAAGCTGGACGAGATAGTCCGGACCGGTTGAAGCCCCCACCACCTGCATTCGCCGCTGAATGCGCCGCAGCATGGTGCTTCGTTTGTACTGGCTGAAGTCGTGCCCAAGCCGGTGGCGGAGGTGCTCACAGACATTCAGCAGGAAATCCGTGATGTCCGGCAGGCTGAAAACCCCAGGCTGGCCGCGGTCATAGTAACCGCGGATGGCCGATGGCATGTCGCTGACGTCTAATACTTTGTCGACCAAGCCGGTCGCCACAGCACTCTTCGGCATGCCGTCATATTTTGCGGTAGCCGGGGTCTGTACGAGTGTGAGTCCCCCTGCTTCCTTGACGGCGCGCAATCCTTCGCTTCCGTCGGCACCGGTGCCGGATAACACCACGCACGCAGCATTGCCGCCCTGATCAATGGCAAGACTGCGGAAGAATACGTCGATAGGCCGTCTGAAGCCGCGTGGCTCAGAGAAGTCCGACAGTCTTAGCCGCGCTCTCTCGATGACAAGGCTCGCGTTGGGAGGAATGAGGTAGACATTGTTGGGTTCTATTTCCATGCCGTCCGTCACCTGGCGCACTGGCATGGTCGTGCGGCGGCTCAGCAATTCTGCCAGCATACTTTCATGATTGGGGTCGAGATGCTGGACGAGGACATACGCAAGGCCGGCATCCGGCGAGGCGGCATTCAGAAAATTCTGAAAGGCCTCCAACCCACCAGCAGAAGCGCCAAGCCCGATCACCGGGCACACGGCCGGATGTGCACCGACGTGGGGTTTGTCCGGGGAAAGCGGCGCTCTCTGAGGATCGAGTTCTTCAATCTGCTCATTAGACATTCGCTCTGCGTCCGTCGGCACAATGCCTGTCGGCCTCCATGCAACGCCAAAGGAAAGGCTGGATAAGATGATGACGGAAAAACGCGAGCGGCCGCGCTTCGGTTCCGGTGCCGGGATCTTCGGGCCAGGATGCCGCACTGATCAGCGACGCAATTGCGCTGTGAGGGAGGCAGCCCAAGAACCGTCAGCGTTTAGGAGCCGTTGGATGACTGCGCGTTCACGAAACGTGCCTGTACATCATGCGGGCCTAGTCGCGGACGGCCTAAATGCGCCGTCTCCGATTCCCCATAATCGAACGCGCAGAAACAGCTCGCGCGGCCTCAACGGTCCCGCGCCCGTGAGTTCCGCGCGTTCGCGGTCACGAAGTAGGCTCGAGAGGTATCACGACGACGAACTCTGTGCCTTTCGCACTTGAGTTGGTCGAGACCGTAGCCTCCAATTGTCGTGTGAAGGCTCTGACGAGCCGCATACCAAGGCCCTTGGATCCGGTCAGATCAAAATCGGATGGCAAGCCGACGCCCTCGTCGCGGACCGATACTCTGATCGCCTTGTCCTCGCGCGCTACGCTAACCCATATCTTGCGACCTATCTGGCCCACGTAGGCATGTTTCGCGGCATTGGTGATGAGCTCATTGACCATCAATGCCAAAGGAATTGCCCGGTCGGTCGCTATAAGAATGTCGTATTGGGCATCGACGTGAATGTCGCAATTGGCGACGCTTTCATCCACATCGCCACACACCTGTTCGATATAGCGACCGGCATCGAGGTGTTCGACGTCGTCAGTCTGATAGAGGCGCTCGTGTGCACGAGCTACTGCGTGAACGCGTAGGGCGGCTGCTTCGAGTTGTTCAGACGCAATTGTGGACCCGGTGTCCTTCACCTGCAGCCGAATCATGCTGATGACGATCGACAAGCTGTTCTTGATGCGGTGGTTCATTTCTCTGAGCAGAACCTGGTGTCGTTCAAGGGCGCCTGTGAGCAGCCGTTGGTTGCGCTCCCGTTCGAGGGCCATGCCCAGAATGTTGGCCGCCCCCTGAAGAAACGGGATATCCTGCTCGGTGAAATCGTTGTCCGACCGACTATCGACCTCGAGGACGCCAAAGGGGGCCCCGTCGCCCTGCAAGATAACATTCATGGCCCGTGAAACTCCGTAGCGGGCCAACAACTCGGGCGTGCGAAACCGCTCTTCGTTTTCGAGGTGATTTGAGACTACGGGCTTGCCCGTTTTAAGGGCGAAGCCTGCCGGGGAGGCGAGATCGGCTCCAACCTGCGCCACGCCGATCACATCCGGTCCCCAGCCCACGCCAGCTCGAACTGTGAAGCTGTTTTCTGCGGGCTTGAACTCGAGCACCTTGCAGAACTCGGCAGGCAGGCCCTCGGCGACCAAGCGCACCGTCTCGTTCAACAACGTATCCACGGTACCGCCCTGCAGAGCGATGACTCCCAACTCCGACAGGATCTCCTGCTGCCGAATGCGCTGATCAACGGACTGCCCTATCTTGTCAGGAACATTGCCCGCTGCCATCGGCTCCACGACGGGCGGTTTGCCGTCGTTGTTGACGCTCATCAGTCGACCTTCCAATCCGTCGCAGGGGGCCATCAAACCGTTGATTTGTCACCGCTGCCGGAGTTTTCGGGCGGCGTAGCGCGCGTCGCGGGCCGCCTTCTGGTCTGCCGCCAACGCAGCCTTTTGCTCATCCGCCGCTTGGGCCGCGATTTTTGCTAGTTCAACTTGCTCGGCCTGCGCCATTGCTTCCATGCGAGCGTTGCGCTCTGCACGTTCCACTTGTTCTGCCTTTTCGGCAGCCTCACGTGCAGCGCGCTCGCGGGCGGCTGCTGCTTTGGCTTCTTTGCGTTCAGCCATTTCAACTTGGCGCGCCAAAGCGCTCGCCCGCTCGGCGGCCTTCCGCGCGACTACCACCGGGTCATCTATTTTGGGCGCTTGGGTCGCCCTCTGTAGGCGTGCCTGCTTTGCGCGCTTCGAATCTTGCAAGCGCTTGCTAAGGCTATTTCCGTCGAACTCGCTCATTGTACTCCTTGATGTGCCTAGTTTGGACAAGTCTTCACGGGGATCATAGCACGTTGGATTCGAAGCGCGTTCGAAAGTGCGCGACCGAGTTAGGTAAGTCGGTTGCATGGGAGCAACGCGGACCACTCAAAGCTGCAGCCAAGGCAAAGCGCGCTCCTCTGGGCGCATTGAGGTGCCACCCGGACGGCGGGGTAGAACGCGGCCCCCACGAGACGATTACCACTGCGATCAACCCACGGAAGGTGTCGCTCCAGCCGGCGGGATCTACCGCGGCACCGCGCGCTTCAAGCCGATCTTGCTGACGGAGCTTGCCGACAAAATCGGTGCTGCGACCATTCTCGTGGATCCGATCTTCCAGGGCGCAGCGATTTCGCCCCTGTTTGGTCTGGCGTCGTCCACGCTGCTGGCCGTCCTAGTGATCCCCGCCATATATATCTTACTGCGGGACGATGGCCGGCCCATTTCGCAGGAGCTGGTTGGTGGCGATGCTACCTGAGTGGCGGGCAAGCCTTGGCCCATCAGATGGTGAGGCTGGAAATGTGTGCCTTGAGAGCGTGAACTCATGAAACCGAGAATAGACCCGGGCAGGCAGCAGGACCGGGCGGTGCGATGGGACCCGAACGCGGCCGTCCCAGATAGGCATCTGGAGGCGACTTATCGCGAACGGCTAATCGATAATAGCAAACTGGTGGATGGAAGCCCCAATATGTTTCCATCTCGGCCGTTGGCCAGCAGATGCGAAGGACGGCGAATCCTTGGCATCAAGGCTGGAGCATATTGGGGTTGGCCTGAGTTATCGGATGCAGCGGCCATTCACGAGGCGCATTCCCGTCGCGCAGCGACGAACGGTGCGGACCGCGGTGTTGCGCACGCATCGTCCACCAACACGTTGGAAGCCCGCGCCACAGCCTGCGCGGACGGCCACGACCATATCATTCGACATTGGAGGGGACGCGAGCGGCATGGCCTGCGCCGACGTGCTAAGGGCGCCGAGGGACAGGGCGACAGCAAGAACAGTTAGCCTTACCATCGTGCTTCTCCATTTCCAGGTATGCGGGTTTGCCGTTGAACTTTGAACGATGAAAAGCATGTCGCTATCGGCTGTTGCCCGAGATCGCGCCAGCGAAGATACTGAAACTCACCTGCACAAATACCGAGCAGCATCACAGATGCGGCTCGCAAGCACGCTAAACAGGCCTCGTTCGGGCGCATTAAGTGCCACTGTAGAGACACCCACTAGCTGCAGCAGACATTCGCGCCGCGCGTTGCGGCATAGGCGCTTGATGAATGGCAACCGGCGAAGCCCAGGTCGACGCGGTCGCGCAAGCCGCAAGGGGTCATCTGACCTCGGCATGCGTAGAGCTATCCACGCCTTCTGCCGCAATGGGCTCACTTCCTTGCACCCAAGCGACCATAACCGCCCAGGCGACTGATAGAACAATAGGGCCGAAGAAGAGCCCCACAATTCCGTAAGCTATGGTTCCGCCGATGACGCCAACCATGATCACCGGCATCGGCGTGGTCAGGCCACGCGCCATGAGCAACGGCTTGAGGATGTTGTCTACTAAGCCGACCGGTATCATGTAGGCGGTAAATAGTAGGGCTTGCATCGTTTCCATCGCGGTCCAGCTCCAGATGATGAGCGGCAGGAACAAGATTGCTGGACCGAGCTGGATAATGCCGAGCACGAGCGCGACGAAGGCGAGCACGCCGGCAGCAGGAATGCCTGCGGCGAGGAAACCCACCCCCGCAAGAATTGCCTGCAACAGCGCGATGCCGATCACACCGCGCGACACATTGCGTATGGTTGCCCCCGCCAATTGCACATGCTCATTGCCATGGTGACCAAGCGCCCGATCCAAGAAGGCCTTAAGTGCCTCGACCAGTTGCGGACCATGAGTGAACAAGAATCCAGAGACAACGATCGCGACAAGCAGCTCGAGCATGGCGAGAAACCCGCTTTGGGCGATCTTAAGCAGCCTTTCTCCGACCGGCTTGAGCGTCGGTGCTACCTCAGCGAGCGCGACCTTCATGTTCGTAGCCGCGAGATCCCATAGGCGATACACGCGCTCGCCGACGAGCGGCCAGCCTTTCACCGCTTCAGAAGGCACGGGAATTACCCACTCTCCTGCGGCAAATCGCGTGGCCAGCGCGCGGGCGCCGCCAATCATTCCAAAGCCAAGCCAAGTCATCGGGCCGAGAACAATCATCAAGCAGAGCAAGGTAACAACGGACGCCGCCATGCGAGGAGGCATCCGTCTCGCCAGCCAAGCGAACAGAGGATAGAGGGCGACCGCCAATATGGCGCTCCACAGCGCGATGGTCAGGAACGGTGCAATTATGTGAAACGACCAGAAGCCGAGGAAAGCAATGAAGCCGATGCGGATGGCTAGGTCGATGGTTGTGGCAGACGTAGCTTGAAGCGGGTCTTGGTCGCCACCTGCGGACATAATCTAGGACCTGAAAGTAGGCTCATCGATTGTTGGTGCACTCGGTGATAGCGCTCGATCTGTAGAGCTGCCTCTATCGGCACAAACCCTCAACCTCATTCAGGCAAATACTCGGAGCGGGGTGTTGGTTAAGCCGATCGAGGTGGCGCCGAGCGCTAAGGGCGAGCCTCTACGGGCGCGCACAGCGATCGACCCGGTGATCCGTTGCCGAAGGGCGAGCAGCATGAAGGCCTGGCTCGCTTTGTCATCGCCGCTACCTCGACATCATGGCGACGAGGACGGGTCCCCAGGCCGTGAGCAGAATATTCCCGATTGCATAGGGCACCGTATAGCCGAGCGCCGGGATGTTGCTTTTCGCCTCGCGAAGCGCTGCTGTGCGATCCCCTAAACCCCGCGTTCCACTTTGAGACGTCACTCCATCGCATTTCAGGGTTCCACCCGAGGGCATCGCTCCCGCGCAAGGAGCACGTTCGCCGGGCCCACGCACCTGCGCATGGCCTGGCCAGCACGCCGTGACTTTGCGGATTGCGACGGCGATGTTCCCGAGGCGCACGGCCATCCGAAGCATCGTGCGTCAGGCCGGTAAACTTCGACTGAACCTGCCGGTGAGTTTGCCATCCTGCTGGGTTCCCGCCAATCGCTCTGGAGTTCAACCTCAATGCAACACCGATCCACACTTGCGAAAGCAGCTTTCATTCTAGCCGCATCGGCTTCGCTGCTAACAATGGCGGTCGCGCCGATCTCAGCACAGGGAAGGGACGGGGATAGATCCGAAAGGCGCAGCGAGCTGCGTGATCTCATTTTGGAGCGATTGGCGGATGATGCGGGTGATGGCCAGAGGGATCGTAAGGACAGGCGCGCTGATCTGCGCGATCTCCTGCAGGACCGAGGGGCGCGCCGCGATGATCTTCGCGATTTAATGAGAGACCGCAAGGACAGGCGCGGCGATCTGCGCGATCTCCTCGAGGATCGCGTCGAACGCCGCGACGATCTCCGCGATCTGCTGAGAGGCCGCATGGGCAGGCGTGCCGATCTGCGTGATCTTCTCGAGGATCGCGTCGAGCGCCGCGACGATCTCCGCGATCTGCTGAGAGACCGCATGGGCAGACGTGCCGATCTGCGTGATCTTCTCGAGGATCGCGTCGCGCGCCGCGACGATCTCCGCGATCTGCTGAGAGACCGCAGGGACAGGCGTGGTGATCTGCGTGATCTCCTAGAGGATCGCGTCGAGCGCCGCGACGATCTCCGCGATCTTCTGAGGGACCGCGCGGACCGGCGCAGTGATCTTCGTGAGCTCATCTTCGATCGCGCGCAGAATTCTGACGGCGACAGCCCAGTACTCAAGCGCATCCGAGATCGCATCGGCGACAACGACTAGGTCTCCAGATCTACGCAAGCGCATTCGTTGGATCCCCGATTGGGGTGGAGATGGAGGAATTCTATGTTCAAGGCCGCATTGGTTGCGGCGGCACTTGTGCTCGTCCCGGTCACGGTTTCGAGTCAGGAGTCACCAGCAAAAAAGGATCCCGGGCCTGCCAGTACCGGGACTCAAGGCGAGGCGCCTGACGAGCGCTCCCAAAACACTCTGCGCAGCAGCGTTGCGGAAGCGATCGACAGAGTGATGGACGCTTGCGATGACGACATTGAGGAGTTCTGCGAAGGCGTCACATCCGGAGGTGGCCGCATTGCGATGTGCATGTTGGCCCATGAAGACCAGATCAGCAGGGAGTGCCGGTCTGCGCTGATCCGCACATCAATCCAACTCCGACGCAACATCGACCGGGCCGCAGAAGGATGCCTGAGCGAGATCCAGGCGCTGTGCGGCAGTTCAGGCAAAATCGGGGCATGTATCGAGCAAAAGAAGGGTTCTCTTACGACTTCGTGCCAGGCCATCGTCGGAGGCCTAGTGCGTAGAGTTTCGATGCTCACTGCACAATCGGGCATGCCTGTCTTCAGCTCAGACAACAAGAGATTGGGCCAGATCATTGCCGTCACCCGAAGCCCAGATGGCGGCATCCATTCCATCCAGGTCGACATTGGTCGCAACTTGGGTATCGGAACGAAGCCGGTGACTATAACAGCCGACAAAATGAATCCGTCTCCCGGGCTCAATGTGCAGCTGTCAGAATCCGAGGTTCGCGCCCTACCCGAAGCGAAGCGATAGTAGAGCTCGTGTCGGCAGGCGCGACCGACGGTCTCCAAGACAGCAGGAACCCAAGGCGCCGCTTCTAGTGTCGCCTTGGGTCGACTGCAAAGATTGTTGCGCGGGGCTTCTCGCGGGCGTCCGGCCGTGCCCTTTGGGTGCGAGGGCCGCCGGAGCGCCGACAACAAGAAGCTCAGGTTTACGTTTCAGCGTATCACGCATAGATTTCCAGGAATAATGGCTTACGCGTCGATCCGGGACGAGCGCATTGACTCTCAGGGTGGCTGCTGATGGCTGCTCGTCATTAGGAGGCTACGCTAGGCATGGGGCGTCAACGCTGATTGCCCTCATTGCATCAGCAATCGCCGCAGTGAAAGCTCCGTCAAGACGACGCTTCCTTGAGTGAATGCCCGCTATCGGGAAATACCCTCAGCCCAATCCCCTCAGAAGCATTTCTTCGGCACGAACCGAATGCCACGATTGTCAGGCACAGACTGGCGCCGTCACCGTTGCTGGGCCGCCCATGAACCTCTTGCTCAAGGAAATCCGTCGCAATCCTCTGCTTTGGCTGCTGGCTTTCGTGCCCGCGGCGTTAATCGCGCACAAGATGAAGCCAGAAGCGCACACGCTTCACTTCGTGCTGTCAGTCTTGGCAATCGTGCCGCTGGCCGCGTTGCTGAGCCATGCCACCGAATCCGTGGCTGCCAAGACGGGCGACACGGTCGGTGGTCTGCTCAACGCTACGCTGGGGAACCTGACCGAATTGGTCATCGCGCTGGCCGCACTGCGCGCCGGGCAATACACGCTGGTGAAGGCATCCATCGCCGGGGCGATTGTCACCAACGTGCTGTTCATGTTGGGAGCGTCGTTTCTGCTCGGCGGCCTCAAGCACCACGTGCAGGAATACAACCGAGCCAGCGCGCGCCTGCAAGCGGGGCTGCTCTTTTTGGCCACGATCGCCATGTTGGTTCCCTCGGTTCTCTCTGGAGCCGAATCCCTGGCGGAGCCGGCGTTCGTCGAGAAGCTGAGCCTCAGTCTTGCCGTGCTTCTTATCGCCGCCTATGGACTGGGCCTGTTGTTCTCCCTCAAGACACATCGCGAATTTTTCGCCAGCGCGGAGCATCAGGAAGCAGGCGAAACGCCATGGCCGCTGGGCTTGGCACTGGCCACACTGGCTGGCGTCACCGTGCTGGTCGCGCTGGTGAGCGAGGTGTTCGTCGAGTCGGTGCAGCAGGCTGCGGTGGCGTTCGGGATGACACCGGCATTCGTGGGGTTCATTGTCGTGGCGCTGGTGGGCGGCGCGGCGGAGATGGCCTCGGCGTTTTCTGCCGCGCGCAAGGACCGGCTGAACCTGAGCGTGGGTATCGCTCTGGGGAGCGCATCGCAGATCGCGCTGTTTGTCGCTCCCGTTCTCGTGCTTTTGAGCTACGTGATTGCCCCGGCGCCGATGGACCTAAAATTCTGGCCGGGCGCGGTGGTTATGATGCTCATCGCCACCATGACCGCTTCCCTCGTCACCAACAGCGGGCGATCGGCGTGGTTTGTGGGAGTGCTCATGCTGATGGTGTATTTAATTTTCGCCATGACACTCTACCTGTTGCCGCCCCGGCTACAGTGAAGGAGCCTACTCCCTCGAACACAGCTGAGCGCTCACATGCTGCGCCAATTCCTTCTGGGCATTGCCATCAGCGTCTGCAACATAGCGATCCACGCAATATTTATGGATGCCGTAATACGGGCTGCGCGCAACACGAGTGAACGTGCACCGTCGCATCAATCGCTTCGGTTGATCGCTGTCATGAGCGCGACCGCATTGGTGCTGATGATCGCGCACCTTGCCGAAGTGTTGGTTTGGTCATTTGCCTATTCGCTCATCCATATTGCGCCTCCTGACACTGATCTCGTCTACTTTGCCTTTGTGAACTACACGACGCTTGGCTACGGCGACGTGACCCCGTTGGAGCGCTGGAACTTGCTCGCGCCAATGACGGCAATGAACGGCGTGCTGTCGTTTGGCTGGTCCACAGCCGTCATTTTTGAAGTGCTCAGGCGAATATTGCCGGCGCCCAGCGGCGAGCGGTAAGAGCGCGCGCCATGCTCAAGGAAAACTGAACGACGGCCTGAGAAGAATATTGGCGCAGAACGTTCGCGCTCTGTCGAAGCTGGCGCAGGCGAACCGGCGCGTCTGATGGCATCTACTGTTATTGCATCTCGATGCTTCAACTATCCGGCTGCTGGAAGGCAAGCGCGCACGATCAGCAGCGGGATGGCACTTAGAATGATGGTGGATCATGACGCCGTAACCGATCGCCAAGCGCTATAAGAGAGAACTCGCTTCCGCCTATATCGATCCGTCAGGCCGGGCGGCTTCGATGAGCTTCGGAGATCATTGATGCCTCCTGCTACGACGGTTTGAGCAGGAACTGCTCGAGCAGCCATACGTTCGTGAGAGATCGCAAGCCACAGCTCTAGCCAGGGCAAACCGGCCTCTGCTTTTCGACTTAATTGGATTGCCGTCGCTGGCAGCGGTCCCTCGCCACAGTCGGGCAACCCATTGATGTCCGCTTCTATCGGTGGTCCTGCAACGCGCGTTGCGGTGGAGTCTAGGCATCGTTTGCCGCCACGGAACAATGCGTTAACTGGCGCGTTCGTCTGCAATCCGCAGCAAATGGATGGTGTGAATGCTCGAGCTTGCCAGAGCGTCAGTGGGTGACATTGTAAAGCGGCCGCTTCGGAAGCTCGCTGCTTCAAGCGTCGGCGTCCTGTTGGGTTTAGGCATTTGGGGTAACTCGTCTCTTGCGGAGCCCGGCCAGGGCACACGAGGTTCCGGAGGCTCGCAGGAGAGTTCTGCGCCGCCGCTAAGTATTCGCGAGGCCGTGCACAAAGAGGCACGCGAGCTTTCTTTCTCTGCCCACAAACCAGTAGATGAGGTGGGATCTGTCGCGCCCGCTACTTATGACGAGTATCGGCGACTGCGTTTTCAGCCAACGCGCGCTCTTTGGCATCGCCGACCTCCGGGATTGGAGCTCCACGGGCTTCCGCTCGGCTGGCTCTTCAAGCGTCCCGTGGAGATCCTAGCGATCGAGGATGGCAGGGCGCAGGCGGTGAAGTTTACGGGAGCCGACTTTCTCGACGAGCGAGAAGGCGCTTCAGATGAGCGACTGAAGGCAGCAGAGATGCCGCTCTCCGGTTTCCGTGTGAGCGGTCCCTTGAATGGTGCGGACAAGGCGGACGAGATCATTGTCTTCCAGGGCGCGAGCTACTTCCGCGCTCTCGGCCGGGGCCATACTTATGGACTTTCGGCAAGAGGACTCGCCATCGGTACTGCGAGCACCAAGGGGGAGGAATTCCCATCTTTCCGGAAGTTCTGGGTGGAGAAGCCTTCCGACCAGGCGAATGTCATCACCATTCATGCGCTGCTCGACAGCCCCTCGGCGAGCGGTGCGTACACCTTTATCGTGTATCCTGGATCGGAGACCATCATCGATGTGAGCGCAACGCTCTACCCGCGACAGGCACTTCCCGAGATTGGCATTGCACCACTGACGAGTATGTTCCTGGTCGGGCCGGTCAATCCGGTACGCGTGCGGGATTTTCGCCCACGCGTCCACGATTCCGATGGGCTTGCGATCTTGAACGGCAGCGGCGAGCGCATATGGCGGCCGCTTTCCAATCCTCGCAAGCTACAGGTGAGTGCCTTCGTCGACGACAATCCGCGCGGCTTCGGTCTGATCCAGCGTCGTCGCCAGTTCAACGATTATCAGGATTTGGAAGCGCGCTATGAGCGCCGTCCTAGCGCGTGGATTGAGTTCGTAAGCGGTGTCGGCCGAGGCAGCGTCTTCTTGGTCGAGCTTCCGACCGAAGAAGAGATCCACGATAATATCGTAGCCTTCTGGCGCCCTGCACAACCTCTGGAGCAGGGGCGCGAGCATCAGCTCAACTATCGTCTACGCTGGCGCGATGAAGATCCAGCCCGCTTTGTCGGGCCATGGATTTCCGACACGCGTGTCGGCCGCGCGTATCATGACGAGGCAGGGAGTGTTCATGTCGTCATTGACTATCTCGATCGGGAGCGCTTTTCGGAAAGCGATTTGCCCGAAGCGAAGGCATCAACATCGGCCGGCGAGATACGCAACGTTGTCGTACAGCCGAATCCCGAGACCGGTGGGCTACGCGTCAGTCTCATTTTCGATCCGAAGGGGAAGGAGCTCGCAGAGTTGCGAGTAAACTTGAGCGACTGGAATGGCCGTGTGCCCGAGACCTGGCTCTACCGATGGACGGGTAGCCAATGACGGACAACTCCCGAGCCAAAGATCGATGGCTGGCTCGACCGCCGCTCAAGGCACAGCCTGCCGAGATGAACGAACAGGAACTCTGGCAGGATAGCCAGGAGCGTATGCTCGGCGTTCGAGATTCGCTGGCATCACGTATCGTTGGTGTCGTGTTGCTGCTCACGACTGCTGTCGCTACTTCCGTGTTTGCAGCGGCCCTCTACTCCGCGCTCGCCCTGCACAACGGCAGTACGCCGCTGCACTACCTCTTTCTCGGCCTATCGACGCTCACGTTTTCTTGGGTAGCCTTCGGAGCAGCCAATGCCTTGGTCGGTATATGTGCTCTGGCGGCTGGTACCGAGGGCAATTCCATGTCGCCCGAACCGGCGGAAATACCGCATGGTTCACGCACGGCTCTCCTCTTCCCCGTCTATCACGAAGACGCACGTGAAATAGCCGGTGTCATTCGTAGTCTCGTCGAGGACCTTGATAACAGAGGCGCGCTCGACGCCTTCGCTGTCTTCGTCGTCAGCGACAGCCAATCTCAGGAAGACAGGGCCGCCGAGCGCGATATTTTCAGGCTGCTGTCGCGCGAGATCGGTGGGCGGGTTACCTTTGCGTACCGCAATCGTGCCCGCAACGTCGGAAAAAAGGCGGGAAACATTGCAGATTGGGTGCGCTCGCACGGCGGCGGATACGACTATTTCGTCGTGTTCGACGCTGACAGCGTCATGTCTGCCGAAACACTCATGCAGCTGGTTTGCACTATGCAAGCCCATCCCGACACAGCCCTTATTCAAACGGTGCCGCGCCTCTCGCTTGGCCAGACCGTATTCTCCCGGCTGCAGGCCTTCGCAAATAATGCATTCGGCCCGCTCAGTGCCGCGGGACTGGCGGCCTGGCAAGGTGCGTCGGGTAATTACTGGGGTCACAACGCGATCATTCGAACTCGGGCGTTTGCCGAGAGCGCTGGCCTGCCCGTCTTATCGGGAGATGTCCCTTGGGGCGGGCATATTCAGAGTCACGACTTCGTCGAAGCGGCGTTGTTGAGGCGGGCTGGCTGGCGTGTCGCGCTGCTGACGAGCCTTGATGGGACGCATGAGCAAAGCCCCCCGACATTCGTCGAAATGGCGGTGCGGGATCGGCGCTGGATGCAGGGAAATCTGCAACATGCCCGCATACTAGGCGCTAGAGGGCTTACTCCTGTGAGCCGTCTGCATTTGGGGATGGGCATTGCGGGTTACGTGTCATCCGCCGTGTGGCTCCTCGTGATTTTGCTCGGTCTCTGGCTGATCTGGATCGAGCAGCAGCGCGTCGTCAGCTACTTCGACAGCACCAAATCTCTTTTTCCGAACTGGCCGACGTACGATCCCGTGGCGGCCTTGCGTCTGCTGATTGCCACCATGGCGGTCGTGCTGCTTCCAAAATTGTTGGGGTTAGCCATGATGCTCGCGCGGCTGCATCGCGATCGCCAGCTGTTCGAGAAAGGTGGCAATCTGGCGAGTCTTTGGGTTATCGAGCTTGTTCACAGCGTGCTTGTTGCGCCGGTGACAATGCTGAACCACGTGAGAGCGCTTATACAGATCCTCTTGCGCCAGGACGCTGGCTGGAAGCCGCAGAGGCGTCAGGGTACGGTCGTTCCATTGGCCGACGCGCTGAGGTTTCATGCCGCTCATATTGGCATGGGGGTTCTCCTCGCGGCAGCTGCCGCGTCACTTTCGTGGTACGCCCTCGCTTGGCTCACTCCGGTCGTCATGGGCCTTATTCTGTCGCCTCTCGTAACTTGGATGACCTCTCATCCGTTTGACGGCACACCCTCTAAGTAGAAGCCGGTGCTATGCTTGGTCGCGCTCTATCCCCAGGGTAGGCGGAGAAGCATTCGGCCAACCTCGCGCGACGGCTGAGTACTCGGGGAGTCTCGCCGCGCGGGGGCGCGCCAGTGTGAGCTAGCAACACGCGGACGCGCCTTTCAACTCGTGGAAATGAGAGGGCGGGCGGGCTAATGGCTGAATCGCCAGATACAGGAAGGGACCAGAACCTGCATTGCGCAGGCCCGTACACGCCGGACCGAGAGAAGCAACAATATCGCAGGCCGCGGAAGATCGAGCCCGATTTCTGTGAGACGCAGCTCCAAAACCAGCGCCGCTAGTTCCGGGTAGAGGCGACACGTTACCGGCATGGCGTCGGCGTCCGAAGCTGAAGAGTAGTGCTCCATCGGTCGTGCCCGACTTCCAAAACGGCTCCGTAAAAGTGGAACCAAATGCCCCCGCTATCGTTTAACCGCTCGCGTTGGTGTATCCAATGTGTCTGTACGGGAAAAACGACTGAAATGCAGGATATGGCAGGGCATCCGACCTTCCCCTCCAGGGGTGGGCAGATGGGCGCACTTATCCGCGCATTCGACTGGTCGCAAACCTCTCTAGGTCCCATCACAGCGTGGCCGCAGAGTCTGAAGACCGCGGTAGATATCGTTCTCTTGTCACCGGTGCCGCTCGTGATGCTGTGGGGGCGAGACGGCATCATGATCTATAACGACGCCTATTCGCAGTTTGCCGGTGGGCGACATCCAAACCTGTTGGGATCAAAGGTATTAGAGGGCTGGCCTGAGGTTGCGGATCTCAACGCGCGTGTGATGGAAACCGGACTGCGCGGGGAAACCCTGTCCTTCCGGAACGAGCATCTACTCCTCTATCGTCCTGGTCGCCCGGCCGACGCATGGTTGGATCTCGACTATAGCCCCTTGCTGGACGACAACGGTCGACCGGCGGGCGTGCTCGCAATCGTCATTGAAACGACCGATCGCGTATTGGCGGAGCGCGAACTTCAAAAGAGCAGGGCAGCACTTACGCGTGTACAGCAAATCGGAAAGGTGGGCGGCGTCGAGGTCGACCTGAGAGATGGCTTCCGCAATGAACGCTCCCCTGAGTACCTAACAATCCATGGTCTGCCTCCGGAAGCCAAACACGAAACGCATGAAGCATGGGTGCAGCGCATACATCCGGAGGACCGCGAGAAGACCGAGCGCCAATTTCTGGATGCAGTGAAGGGAGATGTTCGCGACTACTACTCCGAATATCGGATCGTACGCCCGAGCGATGGCCAGATGCGATGGATTGCCGTCAAAGCAGAGATCGAGCGAGATCTGCATGGACGAGCGGTGCGATTGTTCGGCGCACATATCGATATCACCGAAAGCAAGTTCGCTGCGCAGGCGCTTCGGGAGAGCGAGGGACGATTCCGCCTCATTGCCAATAGCGCGCCGGTACCCATGTGGGTCAGCCGTCTCGAAGGAAAACGCGCATTCGTCAATCAGGCCTATATAGATTTTCTGGGTATTGGCCATGACGAGGCCCTCAGCTTTGATTTGCGCAAGGCTCTTCATCCCGAGGACCTACAGCGCATCCTGAGCGAACAGGCGACGGGGGAAAGCTCGAAGAAGCCGTTTGTGCTCGAAGCACGTTACCGACGCGCCGACGGCCAGTGGCGCTGGATGCGGTCAGAGGCACGGCCTCGCTGGGGGGCGGGTGGCGAGCACATCGGCTTCATCGGGATCGCCCATGATGTCACCGCCGCCAAGCAGGCAGAGATCGACCTGCAGGCGCAGGTTGAAGCGCGTACGCAGGAGCGCGACCGGATCTGGAACGTGTCGCAGGACATGCTCGTGGTCTCGGACGTCCATGGTAGATGGCAGAACGTGAACCCTGCTGGCGCCGCGATGCTTGGCTGGTCTGCCGACGAGTTGTTGGGGCGTACGTCGGAATGGCTCGAGCATCCGGACGACGTACTCCGCACGCGGGAGGAAACGGCGCACCTGGCTGCGGGTGGCATCACAAATCGGTTCGAGAACCGCTTACGGCATAGTGATGGCTCGTATCGTTGGCTGTCTTGGACTGCGGCATCCCACGAAGGCCGCATCTACGCCGTCGCCCGAGACATCACACCTGATAAGGCGGCCGCAGAAACACTTCGACAGACCGAAGAAGCTCTTCGCCAAGCTCAGAAAATGGAAGCTGTGGGACAGCTCACGGGCGGCATCGCGCACGACTTCAATAACCTTCTGCAGGGCATCGTCGGTTCCCTGGATCTCGCCCAAAAGCGACTTGCCGATGGCAGGTTGGGCGAGATCCAACGATACATCAATGCTGCCATGACCTCGTCAAATCGCGCGACGGCGCTCACACATCGCCTGCTTGCCTTTTCTCGACGACAACCGCTCGATCCAAAGACAATTCGGGTGAACCCGCTGATCGTGTCCATGGAGGAACTCGTCCGCCGAACGGTGGGAGAGAGTATTGAACTCCGGCTAGATCTCGCCGGCGATCTTTGGACGACGCGTTGCGATCAAAATCAGCTTGAGAACTCCATTCTCAACTTGGCCATCAATGCGCGCGACGCTATGCCTGCCGGCGGGCGGCTTACCATTAGCAGCCATAACGTGCGATTGGATGCGTCCTTCGCGAACCGAGAGCGCCCGGCAGAATACGTCTGCATTGCTGTCGCCGACACAGGCACTGGCATGGCACCAGACGTGGTGGCACGCGCTTTCGATCCCTTTTTTACGACCAAACCCATAGGGCAGGGGACGGGCCTCGGCCTGTCCATGATCTACGGTTTCGCGCGGCAGTCCGATGGGCAAGTTGAGATCGACAGTGCGCTGGGTACGGGCACCACAGTGCGCCTCTATCTGCCTCGTCACGATGCCGCGGATGAGACGGAAGCCAAGGTTGAAGAGTCGACTGAGCAAACTCTCAACGGTAGCGGTCAGACGGTGCTGGTCATTGAAGACGAGCCGCTCGTTCGACTTCTCGTTCTCGATGCGCTCGATGAGCTTGGCTACAGCGCTCTCGAAGCGAGTGATGGGCCCTCGGGTTTGGCCATACTCCAGTCGCCGCAGCGCGTTGATTTGCTGATTACAGATGTCGGTCTGCCCGGACTCAATGGCCGACAAGTCGCAGACGCAGCTCGTGTCGGTCGTCCCGGTCTAAAGGTAATCTTCATGACTGGTTACGCAGGCACGGCGAAGGCAGATGGCCTGCCGGCCGGTATGGAGGTGATTGCCAAACCATTTGCGATCGATGCTCTGACGAAAAGAATTCGCGGCTTACTCGAGACGAATTAGCCCTCCTAGAGCATGTGAAGCTTGCTGAGTGCCCTCGACAGCTCCTCCAGACGATAGGGCTTCTGAATCACGGGATGGCCAACGAGCTCCTGCGGCAAGCGCGATGCGCCATACCCCGTGGCAAATATGAAGGGTATCCGACGCTCTACGAGCGCGGCAGCGACTGCGAAGCTGTCATCGCCATCCAAGTTCACATCGAGGACCGCGGCATCGATCTCAGTTGAACCTATAAGACCAAGCGCTTGAGCCGGATCTGCCGAAATACCCGCAATGGCGCAGTTTAGCTCGGTCAGCATATCCTCGAGCAGGATTGCGATCATAAACTCATCCTCGACGATGAGTATGCGCTTGCCGGCGAGTGCTGTATTCATGTCGCGCTTTCCTCGATCTGCGGCAGGGGAAACGAGATCTTGCAGTGGATGCCTTCCGGTAGGTATTCGAGACGCGCAGTGCCGCCCAATTCGTGCGGCAGCCCCTGCTCGAGGAGCCGACTTCCGAAACCCCGATGCGATCGTGGTCCCACTACAGGCCCTCCACGTTCTTCCCAAAGAAAATCGAGGTACGGTTCGCCGTCGACCGCCGTTGTCGCCCACCGAATGGCGATGCGTCCCGCCTCGCTCGAAAGGGCGCCATACTTGGAGGCATTTGTCGCCAGCTCATGGAGCGCCATCCCGAGCGATAGTGCTACTTTTGGCCTCAGCCGCAGCCCCTGGCCTTCAACGCTTAACTGCCTGTCGTCCTCCGGGCGGATAAAGGGCTTCAAGGCCTCTAGAACGACCTCCCGCAGATTTGCTCCTTCCCAGTTTTCTCGGGTGAGAAGGTTGTGCGATCTCGAGAGTGATTGAAGACGCGCCTCCAAGGTGTCTCGTGGATCGGTACCGACGGCACCACCCTTCAAAGTTTGCGCGATGATTGCCTGCACAGTCGCAAGCGTATTCTTCACGCGGTGGTTCAGTTCATCGATGAGCAGTCTCGTGCGCTGCTCGTTCTTTTTGCGCTCGGTCACATCGACGACCATGTTCGCGACACGGCGTGCCTTGCCATCTGGACCGCGCTCGACAACGCGCCCTCGGCCCGACATCCACATGAGGCGCCCATCTGATCGGAGGATGCGGTACTCGGCCGGGTAAGAATCGATCTTGTCAGCCGTGCGGTGGAATTCCGCCACCATGTGGCGATCCTCCGGATGCAGTGTGCGCCAGTACTCGTCGTTCGGTCCCCCGACTACGCCGCGGCCGTTGGGAAGATCGAGACCGAACATCTCGAGACCTTCTTTTGTCCAGATGCGCTCGCGGGTGACCATGTTGGTTTCCCAGCTCGCAAGGCGACCGGTAATCACGGCACCACGATAGAGTTGTTCACTTTCCCTGAGTTGAAGCTCGAGGCGCTGACGCTCGACCGCCGCCGCGAGCTGATCCGCAAACGTTCTGACGAGTTCTTGATCGGCTTCCGGAAAACTAGGCCGAGATACTGACGCGAAGGATACTGCGCCCAACAGCCGGTCCTGAGCCAGAAGCGGGACTCGGATAAAACTCAGCAATCCCGCTTGGACGACCGACTTGTAGGCGTCGTTCTCGGCGAGCTGCGCAGAATCCAGCACGATAGATTGATGCGCCGTCGCTGAATGCGAGGCAGCCAGGAGGATCTCATTTGCCCGTCTTGCCTCCTGCTCGGACTCTTGTTCGCTCGCCGCCGCCAGGAGTAGATGCTCCGGGCGGTGACTATCTGTGCGTTGGTAGAAGAAGTAATGCGCGCCAATCTCACGCGCGATGGCCTCGAACAGGTCGCTGAACGATGCCGTCGGATCGCTCAATAGTCGCGTTGAAACACGATTGAGAAGTGCCAATCGCGTGTTGGCGCGCGCCAGCTGCTCCAGGGTCAGCTGGAGTTCGGCCCGGGAGGCCCGCTCGAGGTCAGGAAGTGCGCTATCGCGATCGGGCTGCGAAGCCAGGCCGCCATCGCTTTCTTCCGGCATAGATTTCCCCTCGCCAGAGAAGTGCTGCGGCTGCGGCCGATTTCGGCACTACCCCCGCTGGGGCGGGCAACGCCCGAACGATGCGGCCGGTTCCCAAGATAAATATCCGCCGCGCGGATTTCATTCTTTTACCTATGCAGTAAGCGCAGAGCCGGATGGGGCCGTTGTCGCAATACGAGAACGAGCCTGCTTTTTGGCTCTTACACGTCGTGCAATCGTCAGGCCGACAAGAAGCAGCGCAGCCACACCAACCGTCGAGATCCAACTTTCCACGACCGGGCCTCTCCCTAGGGCACCGATGATCGTCCCCCCAATGACCGACAGAACTACGCCCAGGCAGAACACCTCGAGCGAATTTGCTCCGGCATCGGCGATCAGACGGGGCAGCGGTCGTTTCAGCCAGTTCGCTCGAGAAGGAAGTAGCGCAAGCAGCAGGTAACCACAGGCAATGATGTGAATGAGCCGCATAGGCCCCAGGTTGGTCTTAACCATCAAGGCCCCGTAAGGCTTTAGGTCCACAGGTGCGGCACCGATATGGAATGGCCAGCCGGTCCAGGGCGCCCGCAGTAGAAACGACACCGCAAGCACTGCCGCTGCCAAACCTATCAGCCATGGCGAACGCGGAAGATAGCCGTGCCGCACTCTTAGTGCTGCCGCCATCCCCAGCACCATCAGAAATTGCCAGGCAAACGGATTGAAATGCCAGCCTTCGCCGTCGACCGTGAGCGCATTCACGTGAGTGAGTTGCACCAGGAACCAGAGAGCTCCGGACGTGGCGATACCCAGCATTAAGCTCTGTCGCAAAAGCGCATAGAGCAAGGGGAATGCAGCAAGCAGCACCACGTAGAGAGGAAGAATGTCGAAGTACCGTGGTTGCTCTATCAACAGCAGCGTAGCGGTGAAGGCACCTGCGTCGCCCGCGATCAGATTCTCGAACTTCATTGCCTGTATCTGCGCCGAGGTCATCAACAGTCTCGCCGAAAAGGCGAGCAAGATGCCGACGACCAGCAGGGTTCCTACATGGAAGAGATAGATGGTGCCGATGCGAGAGGCGACACGACGGACGCCGGCACTGACGTCCTCACCGTTGAAATATCGCCCGTATGCGAGAACGGCCGAGAAACCGGCAAGGACCACAAAGAGCTCGGCGGCGTCAGAAAAACCAAAGTTCTGCTGCGTAACCGCTGCCCACCGGTTCTCCGGGACATGATCAATGAAGATGGTGAGGAGAGCCAGTCCTCTGAGGAAATCCACCCGCAGATCACGTTTGAACTTGAGCCGATCTCCAAACATCAGGCCTTTTCCTCGCTTGCCAGGACAAGGACGCTCAGCGAGGAGGGACGTGTTGGCTCTTGCCAAGTGCCGAACGGCCAGTTCGTCGAAAGACGATGCCGTAGGCTTGAACACGGAACATTGCTGCATCGTTCCCGATCGACAAGGTGATCGGAACCCCGGTGTGCCAGGGCTGATATCTTTGTGCGATCCTCTGCAGCGACGCGCCGGCTGAGATGAGCGGTCCGACACCAGGGTTGAGCCGCGCCCTCATGCGGTACAGGTGTGACGTCCTGGAAGCGGCGCCCTCAAACGTCCGTATCCGAGCGCGACGAGTTCAGCTTCGCGGAGGCATTCGCCGGGCGCGTCGCAATCCTTCGCGAAGGGCTAGTAGCGCGACGCCGGGAACGCGCGTGGCCCAGTGCTGCGCCACGATCTTTGCCTACGCTGCGGCGTCCACGATGTTCGTCAGTCTTGGTCCGATGTCAGAGGATCGAGACGACTGGGGTGCCTGATTGGCGATGCTTAGTGCGCCAGCTCGCCTCGGACCCGTATCTGATTCGATCAAAGCGGTTGCTTGGAGAAGTCGTAGCGGGGCGTCAGCAGCTTCGCCATCTCCTCTTTCGGCACCTTCTTCTTGACGTGGAATTCGTCGTTCTCGATGCGGCTGATGTAGCAGTCGATCATGCCGCTGTGGTCCTCCTTGCGAAGCGTCTTGGCGCCTTGCGCGAAGCCGAGCGAGTTCGCCATCTGCAGGCCCTCGAGCGCCTCGATCACGCCTTGGTCGTCGCTTTTCTGCTTCCAACCGCTCGCTTCGATCGCCTGTTTCAGCGCAAAGAGGTTCTCGTAGCTTTGCCACGAATGGCTCTTGGCATTGACCTTGTCCGATCCGGCTTCGCGCGCGTGGACATCGTCGGTGCCGACGAGCTTGTTGTACGCCGCGTGGAACTCATCGTCCTTGTACTTCAGCATACGCGGGAAGTTCTCGACGATATAGACGCCTTCGGCTGCACCCTTGAGATCGGCCGGCGCAATGGCTTCGATGGTGCCCGAGACCGAGTACATCTTCATGGTCTTCTCGAGGCCCATGGACTTGGCCTGCGTGTAGAATGCAATGGAGAGCGCGCCGAAGAACACCGAGAACAGCACCTGCGTATCCTGCGGAATGCGCGCGAGGTACGGCACGAGATCCTTGGCATCCAACGGCACGTAGATCGGGTCGTAGACCTTGCCGCCGAGCTTCTCGATGACCGCCTTGTGCTCCTTGTAGTGGCTATGGCCCCAGGCATAGTCGGGCGAGATGATCGTCCAGGTCTTGCCGAGGTTCTCATAGGCCCAGGGTGCGCCAGCGGCGGCGAGACCATACGTGTCGGTGCCGGTGCGGAAGCTGTAGCGCGTGCCTTTCTCGCCGGTCGCTTCCGTGGCTTCGCCGGTCGAGAAGTAGACCGTCTTCATCTCGGTTGCGACCGGGATCGAGGCGAGCATGACGCCCGAATGGACGGAACCCGTGATAAACGAGGCGCGATTGCGCTGAACGAGCGAACGAAGCTTGCGCGCGCCGGCAGCCGGATTCGATTCCGTGTCCTCGGTGACGAGCTCGAGCTTGCGGCCGGCAATGCCGCCGCCTTCGTTGATCACCTTAGTGGCGGCGAGCGCGCACTTGTTGTGCCAATAGCCCCATGAGGCAAAACCGCCGGTCAGCTCGCAGTGATGACCGATGACGATCGGCCCGCTCGCCTGCGCAAAAGCCGACATGCCGCTCGCAAGGGACACATAGGCGCCGCTGGCGGCCGCGCCACCGGCCAACGCAACCTCGAGGAAGCTGCGGCGCGTGATGCCGCTGCTTGCTTCCTCTCCGCGAGTGGCCTTCGGAGTGCGGGCTTTGGTGGGACGCTTGGCCATGACTGAAGACTCCTTCCTGATGAGCCTAGAGGGAAACGCCGAGATAGCGATGGACGGTCGAAGGGTCGGCACGAAGCGCCGCTGGCGTCGCCTCGTGGACAATGGTGCCGCGCTCCATGAGATAGACGCGGCTGGCGAGGCGCAGCGCCGTGCGCAAGTTCTGCTCGACGAGAAGCACGGAGATACCGCGCTTCGCGATCTCCGCGATCTCGTGGCGGATTTGGCTCACGAGCTTCGGCATGATGCCTTCCGTCGGCTCGTCGAGCATGATGAGCGAAGGCTTCATGACGAGGCAGCGCGCAAGCGCGAGCATCTGCTGCTCGCCACCCGACAGCGTGCCGGCTGCCTGTGAAAGGCGTTCCTCGAGGCGCGGGAAGCGCCGGAAGATATCGGCCATGAGCGTCGGATCTGGCGCGCCGGACAGGCCGAGCGTGAGGTTTTCCTTCACGGTCAGAAGTGGGAACATGCCGCGGCCCTGCGGCACGTAACCGATGCCGAGCGCCGCGAGCCTGTGCGCGGGCACATCGTCGAGGTTCGTTCCGTTGTAGCGTGCGCTGCCACCCGTGCGCTTGAGAAGTCCGAGGATGGCGCGCAGCGTCGAGGTCTTGCCGACGCCATTGCGGCCGAGCAACGCCACTGTCTCGCCGGGCTCGACCTTGAGGCTGACTCCGCGCAGCACCGGAATTTTGCCGATTTCGGCCGTGATGTCGTCGATCGCGAGGGCTGTCATCAGTCCTCCTCCTCCGGCGCACCGAGATAGGCCTCCTGGACCTCGGGCGAGCTGCTGATCTCGGCCGGCGTGCCGCGCGCGAGGATCGCGCCCTGCGCCATGACGATAATCTCGTCGGCGATGGCAAAGACGACCTCCATGTCATGCTCGATGAGGACGACATCGACGGTCTTCGCGATCTCGCGGATCTTGAGCACGGTCTGCTCGGTCTCCTGCGGACCCATGCCACACACGGGCTCGTCGAGTAGCAGCAACTTGGGCTCGTTGGCGAGGGCAAGTGCGATCTCGAGAAGCGCGATATCGCCATAGGAGAGGGCGGAAGCGCGCGTATCGAGATGCGGGGTGAGGCCGACCTGTGCGACGAGTTCCTCGACGCGGCGGTTGACCGCACCGTAGGAAGCGGCAGGCCTGAATGGCGAGGCGAGCCCCTCGTGCGCCATGACGGCCGTGCGGACGTTCTCGGCGACCGTGAGGCCGGAAAACACGCTCTTGATCTGGAGTGTGCGCGAGACGCCGCGGCGGACGATCTGATGTGGCTTGAGGCCCGATATATCCTGGCCGTGTACACGCACGCGGCCGGCATCGGCACGGATCTCGCCGCTGATGAGGTTGAACAGCGTGGTCTTGCCGGCGCCGTTCGGTCCAATGATCGCATTGAGGCGTCGTGTCGGTAGATCGAAGCTCACCCCATCGACGGCGACGAGACCGCCGAACCGTCGGGTCAGGCCTTCGACGCTGAGCGCCACAACATTTTCGCCGCCATCGCGCACGTCAGCCCCCCGATGTCGTGTCCGCGGCCGGCTTGGCGAGGCCCGGATCGGTGGCTGGAGACGACGTCGGTGCTGAGGCAGAGGCACCGCTGCGCGTCACGAGCTGCAGGAGATCGTTCCAGGCGCCCGCGAGCCCGCGCGGGGCGAACATGACAACGAGCACGGTGATTGCGCCGACGGCGAACAGATAGTGCTCCCAAAATGTCGAGATGATCTCGCGGAAGACGATCAGCAGGCCGGTGCCGAACAGTGGTCCGAGCAGGCTGCCCGCGCCGCCGACGATTGCCCAAACTACGGCTTCGCCGGACACGTGATAAAACATGTAAGAGGCCGATGCGTAGCGTCCGAAGAAAGCGAAGAGCGCCCCGGATGCGCCGGCGAGCGCGCCCGCCAGCACGAAGGCCGTGTAGCGCGTCAGGTAGACATTGATGCCGACGAGCGCGGCGCGCCGGTCGTTTTCGCGCACAGCCATGAAGCGCACGCCAAGGGGGCTGCGGACGACAAGGCTGAAGAGGAGGTAGCAGAGCGCGACGACGAGCAGGATCGTGTAGTACTGCACAGACTGATCGGCGAGTGAGAGACGCGTATTGCCGAACGCGAGCACGTTCGGGGCGCTGAAGGAGATGCCGTCGTCGCCCCCCGTGAGTGGCTTCGAACTCATGGCGGCGAAGTACAGGATGAGTGAGAACACGACGGTGATGATCGCGAAGTAGTGCCACGTTAGGCGCACTGCGACAGAGCCTGCAATGGCCGCCATGGCCATGGCGGCAATGATGCCGATCGCGAGCCCGCCCCAGAAGCCAGCGCCCCAATGAATCACGGAGAGCGCGGCACCGTACATGCCGACACCGAAGTAAAGGGCCTGTCCGAACGAGAGCAGGCCGACATAGCCGAGCAGCAGGTTCACGCTCGCAGCGAGCAGCGACCAGATAAGAATTTCGGCGACGATATCAATCCAGAACGAACTGCCAAGCTTTGGCAGAACCATAGGCACGGCAATGAGCGCAGTCAGGAGCAGGACGAGGGCCGCCCGCGATATGCCGACCGTCGTCATCGCGTTGCCCCCGAAAAGAGGCCGTGCGGGCGCAGCAGCAGCGCAATGCTCATCAATCCGAGGGAAGCAATGCGGGCGATCGTCGGATCTGTGACGCTGGTGACGAGGCCTTCGAGAACGGCCAACAGCACCGCGGCTGCAACCGTTCCTTGCAGATTACCGAGGCCGCCGATGATCACAGCCATGAAGCAGAACGGCAGGATATCGACACCGGTGCGAAACTCGACGGTCGTGATCGGAGCCGCGATTGCACCACCGAGCAGAGCCATGGCCGTACCGAGCCCGAAGGTGATGGCGCAGATGCGTGCGACTGGAACGCCGAGAGCGGTCGCCGTCTCGGGATCGTGTCGCACGGCGCGAATCCACGTGCCGAGCTTCGTGCGCGTGAGAAAGACGAAGAACGCGACGAGGCACAACGCGGCGAAGCCCGCGGCGAAGATGCGGTAGACGTCATAGTCAATGCCGAAGAGCGGGATTGTGCCCTCGATCGGTGCCGCCATGCGGCGCGGCTGGGGGCCGTAGGTAGCGCGTACGCCTTCCTGCAGCATCATCGAGAGACCGAATGTTGTCACGATGGTCAGTGACGCCTGACGGATCGTGGGACGGATGATGATGCGCTCAAGAAGCAGGCCGACGGCAAATCCGATGATGGGCACGAGCGCGATCGCGAGCCAGTAGGAGCCCGTTGCCAGCGTCAGCACCAGTGCGACAACCGTGCCGAGCATGAAGAAGTCGCCATGGGCGACATTGATGATGTCGAGCAGGCCGAAGATGATCGACAGGCCGAGCGCGATGAGCGCGATGATGAGCCCCCAGACCAGGCCGTTGACGGCGAGCGCCAGCACGAGTGCGGACACAGAACCCCTCGTGGTCAATCGCGGTGTACCGCGAGCAGCAATTGAGGCCTTCCAGCCCCGACATGGGCAGAATTCAGCATGGATTGACACTCAATGCAACACGGTATTCTGCTTATAATACGGGCTTTGCGCACAATTTTTGATGGGATATGAGATGCATGTGTCAATCGCATTCGACAGATCGTGCCGGTTTGTGGCATGGTGTGTGAGCGATGCCGAAGCCGCACGTGCGGCTGCTGGATGGAAAACGATGCCGATCGATCGCGTGCTGATGGACATTGGCCTCCACGAGACGGAGGTGCGCTTCTATCTGGCAGCTCTCGAGCTTGGCCAAGCCCCGATACGTGACATCGCGCGCAAGGCGGGCATCAGCCGCACGAACGCTTATGACGTTTTCTCGCGTCTTCTCACGCAGCGTCTTGTGAACGAAATCCCGCAATCGACCGATCGCTCGATGCTGATCATGGCGGAGTCACCGGAGCGCGTGCTTGAGATCGTCGAAGAGCGGCGCCAGAAGCTCGCGGCCGTCATGCCTGAGCTGCTTTCGTTGCACAATCGCGCGCCGGCCAAGCCCAAGGTCCGCTACTATGAAGGTCCGGACGGCATCAAGGCCGTTCTGGACGAGACAGTGGCGTGCCGCAGCAAGATGCTGCTCGGCATACTCTCGATGAGCGATCTCTACGAGGTGCCCGGGCGCGCGTGGATGGACGACAACGTGCGTCGCCGTATCGAGGCGGGTGTCACACTCCGCGTGGTGCGCTCACCGACCAGGGACGTGCATCCATACTGGTCCGACAATCCGGCCGATCTGCGTATCCTGCGTTATGCGCCTGACGACTTCAGCTTCTCGATGACCACTTATATCTACGACGACAAAGTCGCGCTGATCTCCTCGCGCAAAGAGAATTTCGCCATGACCATCGAGAGCCCCGAGTTCGCCGCCATGCAGACAGGTCTCTTCGAGACGCTGTGGGCCGCAAGCCGCCCGGCAGCAGCCGCGTCCGCGAAGCGCGCCGGGCGCGGCAAGATCATCGATCTCCACCGCAAGACATGAGCCAACTCTTTTCCGGAACATGCGTATGCCGCTGACGTACCCCCGCTTTAAGGCTGCTGCCTGCCACATAGCTTCCGTCTTCCTCGACAGTGCCGCGACCGTCGAGAAGGGCATCTCCTTCATCCGCGAGGCCGCGAAGAACGGCGCCTCGCTCGTTGCTTTTCCCGAGAGCTTCGTTCCTGGCTTTCCCGTGTGGGCAGCGCTACGTCCGCCCATCGAGAACCACGACTTTTTCCGCGCGCTGGCCATGCAGTCGGTCAGGCGCGATGGTTCCGAGGTGGCTCGGCTCTGCGCGGGGGCGCGCGAGCACGGCGTGTATGTATCGGTCGGCATCAGCGAAGGCACGGACGCGAGCGTCGGCTGCCTATGGAACTCTAACCTGCTGATCGGTCCGGATGGCGCGATCCTCAATCACCACCGCAAGCTCGTGCCGACGTTCTACGAGAAGCTCATCTGGGCCAACGGCGATGCGCGCGGCCTGCGCGTCGTGCCGACCGACGTCGGCCGCGTAGGTATGCTCATCTGTGGCGAGAACACTAATCCGCTCTCGCGCTATGCGCTGATGGCGGAAGGCGAGCAGGTGCACATCTCGACCTATCCGCCGATCTGGCCGACGCGACCGCCGAGCGACAACAGCGGCTATGATCTGCGCCGCGCGATCGAGATCCGCGCCGGTGCGCACGCCTTCGAGGCCAAGGTGTTCAACATTGTCTCGTCCGCGCTGGCCGATGAGAAGTTGATCGCTGCCGTTGCAAAGAGTGACAAGAGCATCCGCGAGATTATCGAACGCTCGCCGAAGAGCGTGTCCATGATTCTCGATCCGACCGGGTCGGTGATGAGCGAAATCATCAGCGGCGAGGAAGGCATTGTTTACGGGGAGATCGATACGGCCCTCTCAGTCGAGCCCAAGCAGTTCCATGATGTCGTCGGCTACTACAACCGCTTCGATATCTTCGACCTGAAGGTCGATCGCTCCGCGCGGGAGCCGGCTCGCTTCATGGATACTGTCGCTTCAGTGACAGCAGCGGAAAATGAAGAGACGAGGCCCAATGGGCATGGTTAGGGGACATTCTCGACGCCTGTTATGGTGAACGGGCAGAAAGCCTTACCTGCACGTCGAAACTCAGGAGCGCTATTGCGCAGTCTAATCAGCCGTGTGCATTCGAGGACGAAGCAGGCCCTTAGACGTGCAGTCCGTGTCCGAGCGCGACGAGTGCGGCTTCGCGGAGGCATTCGCCGAGCGTCGGATGGACGTGGGCCGTGGCGGCGATGTCCTCAAGACGTGCACCCATTTCCAACGCCAGAGCGAAGCCCGCTGACAGCTCCGAGACACCTTGCCCGACGGCCTGCAGGCCAAGGACGGCATGATTGTCCGCTCGCGCGACGATTCGCACGAAGCCGTCCTCGGCATCGAGCGTCATGGCGCGGCCGTTGGCGGTGAGCGGGAAGGTAGCGGACTTGATTGTGTGACCGGCTGCGCGCGCTGCATCGGGCGAAAGGCCGGCGGGCCGGAACTCGGGCTCCGGAACACGCAAACTGAGATGGGGAGGATTGGTCATCTTTCACACCTCCTACGTTGAGCGCCGGCGTCGGTCGCGCCGACTAGTAGCGCACGCACACACCATCGAACGCGCATGTCAGGTCGTAGACGCCGATGCAGGTCGACACACGCTCGACAAGCGTTTCCATGGTCAACAGGTCGTGTGCGCCGAGGGCGATAGAGATGCGAAAGCCTCCGTCCACCTCACCGTCTACGCGCAACGAAGCGAGATGGAAGCCCATCTTCCGACTGGTATCGAGGGCCCGACAGACATGATCCAGGGGGTCGGGCGAGCGGAAAGCGATTGTGTGCATGGCCAAGCCTAGCTGTACGGCTCTCGTATGGTACTGAGAGCCATGAGAAATGTCCTTCTGAACACACTGAGAAATGATCATTGCAAGAAAGATTGTCGCGCCATTTTGGTATTATGCAGTACATTATTTCGCCCTTAAGCTAACTTAGCCCGGTATTCTTCCAGATTGAGTCCAGCTGATGAAGCCTCTCGACGACCTCGATCGCACCATTCTCCGCGAGTTGCAGGCCAACGCCCGCATCTCGAATGCTGACCTCGCGGAGCGCGTTGGCCTCTCGGCGAGCCCTTGCTGGCAAAGGGTCAAGAGGCTTGAAGATGGTGGCTACATTGAAGGTTACGTGGCGGTTCTGGATCAGAAGCGTCTCGGATTTCCCGATACGGTGATCATCGAGGTCACACTCGAAAAGCACGACGACGAAGTGCTGGAACGCTTCGGCCGCGCCCTGTCCGACTTGCCGGAGGTGCTGGAGGCTTATCTCACGACGGGCGAATACGACTACTTCGTCAAGGTCGCGGTCGATGGCACCGAAGGCTACGAGCGCTTTCTGCGCGAGCGCCTCTATCGCATTCCCGGTATTCGCCACACGCGCTCGTGCTTCGCGCTACGCTGCCTCAAGCGCCGCCTATCAGTGACACCCTGAGGTTCAATCTCAAGCATCGCGTCCGGGACTGGACTGACCAGGCGCGTACGCAATGGTTCGTCCGTATGTCTTCGGATCAACGGTTAGTGCTTCCGTTGGCATGGTCCAGCTCGACCGGGACCAATGGCGCTCATGAGCCGCGGCAGACATCCGCGGTCATCAGCGGTTGCCCGTAAGAGATACCGCTCGGCGGAGACGGCAGAACTGTCGCGAGACATCCTCTCGTCTTGCCCCGGGTAGTGGGGCGATGTCCGCTTGCCGCCTGTAGCCCCGTCGTTCGTTCTCCGACGGAGAAAGGGCGTTCTCCAATCGAATAGTTCCTCCGCACGTCCTTCGCGACTAGCGTTGACGCCGGGCGGGCCAGCCGCTCAGGGCGCTTGTCACGTCAACACTTCGAGGCACTCGATGAACGTTATTCGGCCGAACTCCCTGCAGGCACGAGACATTGCTTATGTCATTCACCCGCAGACGAACCTCGCGAAGCATGAGCAGACCGGGCCGAGCATCATCATGCGCGGCGACGGCATCCGCGTCTACGACGACAGCGGAAAGGAATTCATTGAGGGCGCGGCCGGCCTCTGGTGCGCCTCACTCGGCTTTGCCAGCGACCGCATAGCCGCCGTGGCCGCACGCCAGATCAGCACGCTCGGCTATTACCATAGCTATCGCAGCACGGCGCATCCGGCTGGCATTGAACTCGCAGAGAAGCTGATCGAACTGGCGCCCGTGCCGATGTCGAAGGTGCTGCTGCAGTGCTCGGGCTCCGAAGCCAACGACACCGCGATCAAGCTCTGCTGGTACTATCACGCCGCGCACGGCAAGCCCGAGAAGAACAAGATCATCGGACGCATGGGCGGTTATCACGGCACGACGGTCGCGGCGGGAAGCCTCTCCGGCAAGCCGGACATGCATGTGGACTTCAATCTGCCGCTGCCGCAGTTCCGGCATACGCTCAATCCTCACTACTACCGCAATCATCTCGAAGGCGAGACGCCTGAAGAGTTCGCGACGCGTCTGGCGGACGCGCTCGAGGCCATGATCCTCGAAGAAGGCCCTGACACGGTCGCTGCATTCTTCGCTGAGCCGGTCATGGGTGCCGGCGGCGTTATCGTCCCGCCGCCAACCTACTTCGAGAAGATCCAGGCGGTGCTCAAGAAGTATGACGTGCTGTTCGTCGCCGACGAAGTGATCTGCGGCTTCGGGCGCACGGGCAATTGGTGGGGCTCGCAAACGTTCAATCTCAAGCCCGATATCATCTCCTGCGCGAAGGCCCTGTCGGCCGCCTTCATGCCGATCTCGGCGCTCCTGATCAGCGAGAAGGTCTATCAGGCCATGGTCGAGCAGAGCCGCAAGCTCGGCAGCTTCGTACATGGCTACACCTACACCGGGCATCCGGTCGCAGCCGCAGTCGCGCTCGAAGTGCTGAACATCTACGAGGAGATGGATCTCGTCGCGCACACGAAGCGCGTCGGTGCCTACTTTCAAAGCAAGCTTGCACAGTTTTCAGAGCATCCACTCGTTGGCGAGGTTCTCGGCGTCGGCATGATTGCCGGCGTCGATCTCGTCGCCGACAAGGCCGCGCGCACGCCGTTTCCGAACATGCCATCGATCGACGAGCATCTGCGTGAGGCCGGCCTGATTGTGAGGGTTATCGGAAACAGGGTCGCGTTTTCGCCGCCAATCATCATCGAAGAGCGCGGTGTGGACGAGATGCTCAAGCGGTTCGGCACCGCGCTCGATCGCGCATACGCCGACACGCGCAGCTCATAGAGGCATGAGTGCGCAAATAGAATATCGCAAAATGGAGCGATCGGATCGAATTGGCACAATATATGCAATAGCATCTCCATGATGAAATCGGAGGTGCACCGAATGTTATCTAGACTAAGTCGGCTGAAGAGGCTCGCTTTTACTTCGGCTATGGCGCTTGCAATATTTGCCAATGCTCCGAATGGCGCGCACTCTCAAGAGACGTTCGATATCGGAGTGTCGACGATACTCACCCCGCCCGGCTCTGTTATCCAGGGCATCCAGGTGCGACAGGCGCTCGAGCTCATCGCCGACTGGCAGAACGAGCAGGGCGGCGTTCTCGGCAAGAAGATCAAGCTGGTCGTTGCCGATGACCAGGGTACGACCGAGGGTGGCCGCACGGTGGCCGAGCGGCTCATCACACGCGACAAGGTCAGTGTCATCACCGGGCAGGCCTCGAGCAATGTCGTGCTCGCCTCCCTCGAGGTCGCGAAGAAGTACGGCGTGCCCGTCGTCAACGTGAACGGCTGGGCGAGCGGCATCCGCACCGCGGGTGTCCCACAGGTATTCAGCCCTGGCCCATATACGACGCGTGTGATCACCGCGACGGTGGACACGCTCATCGCTCTCGGTTCGAAGAAGGTCTTCGGCGCATTCGACAACACGGACGCCGGCTTCAGTCTCGAAAAGGAGATGAGCAAACAGCTCAAGGAGCGTGCGCCTCAGATCCAGTACAAGTCCGTCATCCTCGATCGCGCCGCGAAGGATTATCTGCCGGTCGTACTCCAGATCCAGGCCGAGAAGCCCGACGTCGTCGTGAGCGAGCTGATCGCGCCGGCCGGCTATATTCTCATGAACCAGCTCTATGATCAGGGTGTTGCGCCGACCAAGGACACGATGTTCTTCGAGATGGGTGGCATGACGGACAACCCCGACTTCTGGAAAAACATCCGCGGCGCCGGCAAGGGCGCGCTGGCCTTCGGTCACTACCATCCGAAGTTCGATCTTCCCGCGATCGGCGTCGAGTTCCGCAAGCGCTTCGTCGAGCGCTACAAGGTGGAACCGGGCCGTCTCTCCTTCCAGGCTGCGGACGCTTTATTCGTGATCCTCGATGCCGCCAAGCGCGCGAACAGCACGGAGTCGGCGGCGCTGACGGAAGCCCTGGCGAAAACCGACTACCTTGGGACGCGGGGCCAGATCACGTTCGACAAGACGCCGGGGCCAACCTTCAATCAGTGGGTGGAGGTGCCTTACGCGATCTTCCAGTTCACCGCGGTTGACCAGAAGCTCGACGACACGACGCTGCTGAAGCAGAGCAACGGCCCTCTGGATCTGAAAGGCATAGTAGCCCCTTGATGCGGAGCCGGCGCGATGCCCCATCCGGCGCCGCGCCGACCGTGAATGCGCGCATCTTCGCGAACGATCGGAGGTCCACTAAGTGCTCTCGTCGATGCTCGTCAGCGGTCTCATCACCGGCACCTTTTACGCCCTGATGGCGCTTGGGCTGACGATGATCTTCGGCGTCCTGCGGATCGTGAATTTCGCCCATGGCGAGTTCTACATGATCGGCGGCTTTGCCTATGTGCTGCTCTATCACAGTCTTGGCGTACCCATAGTTGCAGCACTTCCCGCAGCCGTCGTAGCAGGCGCTGCGCTCGGCTGGGTTGTCGAGCGTCTGTTGATCCGTCCCGTCTATGCCGAGATGGGTGCTCGGCAGCAGGGCCGCGATGAATACGCTATAATCGTCACTTTCGCGCTCTCCATTCTCCTGATCGCCGCGATGACAAAGATCGTCGGCCCTTGGTCGCTGCAGGGGCCGCGTCTGATCGACGGTCCGCCTCTGCTCATCGCCGGCATCCGCGTCTCGCCGCATCAGCTTGCTGCGCTTGGGATCGCACTGTTCTTTCTGCTCGGAACGCTTTACCTGCTAAACTACAGCCTGTGGGGCCGCCAGATCCGCGCCGTCGCGCAGAACCGCTCGGCCGCCGCTGTCATGGGTGTTGATGTCGGCAAGGTCAGCACGATCGTCTTCGCGACGGCCGGCGGGCTTGCGGCGCTCGCGGGTGCCCTGCTGTCGAACATGATAAGCCCGTCGCCCGATGTCGGCGCATTCCCCGCAATCAAGTCCTACGTCATCATTGTCCTTGGTGGGCTTGGCTCTCCTCTCGGCGCTCTCATCGGCGGGCTGCTGCTCGGGGTGATTGAAAACCTCGGTGCGATCTATATCTCGTTCTCCTATCGTGACACCTACGGCCTTGTGCTGCTCGTTGTCATTCTTCTCGTGCGGCCGAACGGCCTCTTCGGCGAAATGCGGCGGGAGGTCTAACCATGGCGGCGCGCGTTTCTTCATTGCGACGGCCCGCGGCACCGACCAGCCGGACCCAGCTCGCCATCGCCTTGCTGATGCTTGCCGCACTCGCTCCGCTGCCGACACTCGGTCTCGAGATCTATTGGCAGGGCGTGGTGATCACGTCGCTCTACTATGCGATGCTCGCAACGAATTGGAATCTGCTCGCGGGTTATACCGGGCTCTTCTCGCTCGCACCGGCTGGCTTCGCCATGCTGGGTGCTTACGTCACAGCGTTGCTTTGGACGTATGCCGGCGTATCCCCGCTCATAGGCATTCCATCGGGGGCAATCGTCTGTGCCGTCGTCGGCCTCATCATTGGCATTCTGACGCTGCGCCTGAGCGGACCCTATCTCGCCCTGACAACGTTGGCGCTCGCGGAAATCCTCCGCGTCATCGCGCTCAACAGTTTCGACATCACGCGCGGCGAGATCGGCCTCGAAGTGCCGGCGCTCTTCTCGCATCAGAGCAGCTACTACTACATGTTCATCGTGGCGGTCGGCTGCCTGCTCATTGGTCTGCACTGGCTGCTCGGCAAACCATGTGGCCTCTATCTCCGCGCCATCCGCAATGACGAGACTGGTGCGCGGGCGCGCGGTGTTCGGACCGTCTTCTGGAAGGTCTTCGCCTTCACGATCAGTTCCGGTTTCTGCGGCCTCGCCGGCGCTCTATTCGCGCACTATGTGATCATCGTCAGCCCGAGCATCGGACACCTGCTGGTCACCGGACTCGTGATGAGTATGGTCGTGCTCGGTGGCATGGGCACGCTGCTCGGCCCGCTCGTCGGGGCATTGCTGGTCAACGTAAGCTCGGAGTATTTGCGCGCGGCGGGAGACTACCAGCACATTGTGTTTCCGATCATCGTGATCGTCTTTGCTCGCTTCTGTCGCGAGGGCCTCGTCGGGCGCATCGCCATGATGTTCAACGCGCGCGCCGGTGTCAACGCCGCGCGCGGCTCGCGGACGACGGAGGTTCTGGCCTCGTCATGAGCGATCTCATAGTCGTCGAAGACCTGACCAAGCGCTTCGGCAGCCTCGTCGCCGTGGATGGCGTCTCATTCACCATCGGAGAAGGCGAGCTCGTCGGGTTTCTCGGTCCCAACGGCTCCGGCAAGACCACCGTGCTCAACATGATGAGCGGGCTGCTCAGACCCGACGCGGGGCGCATCTCCCTCAGCGGCGCCAATGTCGGCGGCATGACGGCGGACCGCATCGCCCGCGCCGGCATGATCCGCATGTTCCAGCTCACGCGCATTTATCCCGAGATGACTGTGATCGAGAACCTGCTCACCGCGGGATTTGCGCTCGGTCTCGACAAGCGCCAGGCCACCGAGCGCGCAGATGAACTGCTCGCCGATCTGAAGATCCTCGCCTATCGCGAAGCCTTCGCGTCGGATCTCTCCGGCGGACAACAGAAGCTGCTCGAGTTTGCCTGCTGCTTCATGAAGGCCCCGAAGATCGCCCTTCTCGACGAGCCATTTGCAGCGATCCATCCGACCATGCGGCAGACACTCGCGGACTACGTGCGCGGGACGAACGCGGCAGGCCAAGCCTATATCCTGGTCAGTCACGATATGCCGATCGTCATTGATCTCTGCCCGCGCGCTATTTGTCTCGCGGCCGGCAGCGTTCTTGCCGATGGTCCGACGGACGAGGTACTGCGCGAGCCAGCGGTGATCGAAGCCTATCTCGGACCGAACCACTCATGAGCGCCATTCTTCAGCTCGAGAATGTCACGGCGGGCTACAGTGCCGATATCGACATTCTGCGCGGTCTGAACCTGAAGGTAGAGCGGGGCAGCGTGACAGGCCTCATCGGTCTCAACGGCGCCGGCAAATCGACGGTTATGAAATCCGTCTTCGGTTTCCTGCGCCCGCGCATCGGACACGTCTTCTACAATGGTCGGGAGATCACCGCGAGCTCGCCGCACGATCTGGCGGCGAAAGGACTTTGGCTCATTCCGCAGGATGGCGGCCTGTTCGATCACATGAGCGTCGAGACGAACCTGCGCCTGCCGATCGAGACGCGACGGGCTGCCGCGGGTATCTCGCGGGCGGAGATCGATCGCCGCGTCGGCGATGTCATGCAGCAATTTCCTATTCTGCGCGAGAAGCGTCGCCAGCTCGCGACGCGCCTGAGCGGCGGGCAGCGCAAGCTTCTCGAATTCGCGATCGCTCACGTCCAGCGGCCCACCTTGTGCCTGATCGACGAGCCGAGCATCGGCCTTGCACCGAAGGTCGCAGAAGAAGTCTTCGCGCACATATCGACACTCGCGAAAACGGGCACGAGTATCCTGCTTGTCGACCACAACATCCGCAAGGTCATCGAGGTCGCGAGTTACGTCTATGTGTTGACGCTCGGCACGGTGTCGGCAGAAGGCGAGAGCAGTGCCTTCCGGACGGATCTGCACGGGCAGGTCAAGGAGTGGCTCGGCATCAACTACTGATAGTCTTTTCCCGTTCGACGGGGACCGACGGCCAATCGGAGGTGAGAGAAGGAAGAATGCTTCAACTCGCGTTTGACATCGGGGGCACGTTCACCGACCTCGTCCTTATGGACACGGCGACGGGCGACCTCGACATCTGGAAGGTGCCGACGACGCCCAAGGCGCCGGATCAAGCCGTCGCGACGGCTCTTGCCGAGCGCATCGCGGCCAAGGAGCTGGCGCCGCAGAAGATCTCTGCAGTCATGCACGCCACGACGGTCGCAACCAATGCCATTCTCGAGCGCAAGGGCAGCAGGACCGCGCTTATCACCACCGAGGGCTTCCGCGATGTACTGCTGATCGGCCGCCAGAAGCGTTACGACACCTACACGCTGCACATCGTCAAGCCGAAGCCGCTCGTCGAGCGCGCGGATGTGTTCGAGGTGGCCGAGCGGACGGCCTTCGACGGCAGCATTCTTCGCCCGCTCGATGAGGCGAGTGTCAAGACGGCGATCGAGGCGGTCAAGAAAGGCGGCTACGAGTCGGTGGCAGTCGTGCTCCTGCACGCCTACGCCAATCCTGCCCACGAGCAACGCATCAAGGCACTGATCCGGGCAACGCTGCCCGACATGCAGATCAGTCTCTCCTCGTTCATCTCGCCGAAGTATCGAGAGTATGAGCGCACGAGCACGACTGTCGCCAATGCCTATGTAAAGCCACTGGTCCATAGCTATCTCGGTGCGCTCGACACGGCATTGAAGAAGCTCGGCACCAACGCGGGCCTCTCCATCATGCAATCGAACGGCGGCCTTGTCTCGCCGGCACTCGCGCGCTCGTACGCCGTGCGCATTGTCGAGTCCGGCCCCGCGGCGGGTGTCCTCATGTGCTCCGAGGTCGGGCGCGAGGAAGGATACGAGGACGTCCTGACGTTCGACATGGGCGGGACGACCGCGAAGCTCGGCGCCATCGATGGCGGCAAGGCGGCTATTACGCCGACCTTCGAAGTCGACACAGTCAATTACGCACGCGGCAGCGGCCTGCCGCTCAACATCACGGCCATCGAGCTTCTTGAGATCGGCGCTGGGGGCGGCAGTCTCGCGCGCGTGGAAGCCGGGCTCGTTGCCATCGGTCCGCAGAGCGCGGGCGCAGTGCCGGGACCTGCCTGCTATGGCCGCGGTGGCACTCAAGCCACCATTACCGATGCCAATCTCGTGCTCGGCTATCTCGATCCGGACTACTTCAATGGCGGCGCCATGGGTCTTGATCTGGACGCCGCAAAGAAGGCCGTCGACAGCACGATTGGCCAGCAACTCGGCCTGACCGTGGATGAAGCTGCCTGGGGCATTCACTCCGTTGCCAACGCCAATATGGAACGCGCCATGCGGATCGTGTCACTCGAACGGGGCCGCGATCCACGCAAGTATGCCATGGTGGCCTTCGGCGGCGCTGGGCCGCTCCACGCTTCCCGCCTCGCACGTGCACTCCATATCCCGCGCGTGATCGTGCCGCGCGCGGCGGGCGTTGGATCGGCAATCGGCCTGCTGGTCGCGGATCACAAGGTGGATGCGATGGTAACGCGCATCCTTCGGCTCGCCGCCGAAGCGGCTCCGACCGTCGCGGCGATCTTCTCGGAGCTCGAGACCCGCGCCAAGGATCAGACGGCTTCTCTGAACAGCAAGGGTGACGCCTCGATAAAGCGCAGCGCCTGGATGCGGCATGTCGGGCAGGGTTACGAAATTCGCGTCGATCTGCCGGATGGCCAGATTGATGCGGCGTATATCGCGGCTATGCAGGAGGCCTTTCTCGCGGCCTATCAGCGCGAGTACGGCTACACCGATCCGGACGCCGCCATCGAGGTCACAGACTGGTACGTTGCCGCGACGATCACGGCGAGCCGTCGCAAGATCGCGGCGCGCGTCGAAAGCTCAGGTGCGCGCCGTCCAGCGAAAGAGCGGGCAGCCTATTTCCCCGAACTCGGTGGCAAGGTCTCCTGCCAAGTGATCGACCGCTATGCCATCAAGTCGGGCGAAGTGATCACCGGCCCCGCTCTCATCGAAGAGCGCGAGGCGACCACGGTCGTCCTGCCGGGCGACACCGCATCCGTGAGCGCCGCCGGACATCTCGTCATTGAAATTGGGAGGCCACAGTGAGCATCGAGACCGCGCTCCGCCCCGAGCACAACCGCACGATTGACCCGATCACGCTCACCGTGCTTTGGAAGAACCTCATCTCCATCGCAGAGGAGATGGGAACGGCACTTCGCCGCACCGCATTTTCCGAGGCCGTGCGCGAGGGCGATGATTTTTCCGCCGCCGTGTTCGACCGTTTCGGCCGCATGATCGCGCAGGGCAATTTTACACCGGGTCATCTCGGCTCCATGCCCTTCGCCGTACAGAACATGCTCGCATACATCCCGGCGGTTCAGCTCCAGCCGGGCGATACGCTCGTGACGAACGACGCGGCACTCGGTGCCGGCCACTTCCCCGATTTCTTCTTCATGCAGCCCGTATTTGACGACGCCAAGGAGTTGATCGGCTACGTCGTCAATACGGCGCATCACATCGATGTCGGCGGGGTTGTTCCCGGCTCTCAGGGTGTCCAGGGCACGAAGGATGCTTTCGCCGAGGGTATTCGAATTCTCCCCGTGAAGCTGATCCGCAAGGGCGCATTCGATGAGGATATGCTGCGGATCATTATGGGCAACGTGCGTTTGCCTGAGAAGCTGCGCGGCGATCTGCGCGCCCAGGCCAATGCCAACAACGTCGGTGTGACGCGCCTGCGTGCCCTGTTCGCGCAATATGGCCGTGAGGCCATGGATGACGTCATGAACGCCATCCTCGATCATTCGGAGGCGCGCGCCCGCGAGCTCCTGCGCCGCATCCCCAATGGGACATACAGCTTCGACGACAAGTTCGACGACTACGGCCCCGGCACGGAACCGATCCATGTCTGTGTCGACATGACTTTCGAGGACGGCAAGCTGACGGTCGACTACTCGCGCTCAAGCGATCAGGTTCCGGCGGGCTTGAATTGCTACCTCAACTACTCGCGCGCCTATGCCTTGTTCGGCATGAGGATTTTCGCCGGCATCGACGTGCCGCAGAACTCCGGCGTCATGCGCGCGATCGAGGTCAAGGCGCGGCCCGGCAGCTTCTTCAACGCACAGTATCCCGCTGCTGGTGGTGGGCGCGCGGGCTGCCAAGTCCGCATTTTCGATACGATTAACGGCGCCATGTCCAAGGTGCTGCCCGGCCGCGCCATGGGAGCCTTCTCGCATTGGAGCAACCCGAACTTCGGCGGCGTCCATCCCGAGACTGGCAAGCGTTGGATCATGTACGATCTGATCATCGGTGGTTACGGCGGGCGCGTGGATACCGACGGGCCCGAGGCCTTCTGCCCGGTCTTTAACTGCGCCAACATCCCGGTCGAGGTTCACGAAACTATCAACCCGACGCGCATTCATCGCCTTGAGCTCATCACGGATTCGGGCGGCCCTGGCCAGTTCCGCGGCGGCTGCGGGATGCGCAAGGACATCGAAGTGCTGCTCGACGATACAACCCTGACGCTGCTCAGCGACCGCCACAAGAATGCGCCTTACGGCTTGTTCGGCGGCAAGGAGGGCGCCTTGGGACAGACGCTGCTAATACGCGACGGGAAGGCTATCGAACTCGGCTCGAAGGAGGTCTGCACACTGCGGCGTGGAGATGTGCTAAGCTTCCGGCTAGCCGGGGCGGGGGGATATGGTGATCCCTCAGAACGAGATCCCGATCGGGTCAGGGAGGATGTGCGCCAGGGCTATGTCTCGGCGGCGGCCGCCGCTGCGACATATGGAGTGCGCGTCACGTAGCAACCGCGATGGAGCCCCGACGGCATGAGTTCACGACTGGACCTGATGACGTTGGATCTCTTTGTAACGGTTGTCGAGGAAGGCAGCTTCGCCAAGGCAGCCGAACGCAAGCGCATCGCGATCTCGGCGATCAGCCGGCGCATTACAGAATTCGAAGAAAGCTGCGGCGTCCGGCTTCTTAGTCGCCGCCACAACGGAGTCGAGCCGACGGCTGCTGGATTGGCCGCACTCGAGCACGCCCGCGGCGTGCTCCGCGACGTCGAGCGCCTCCAAGCCGAGCTTCGCGGCTATGCTTCTGGCAATTTTGGATTGATCCGCATCTGCGCCACGGAGTCCGCAGTGTTCGGCGCGGCGCCCGAGGCCTTGAAGAGCTATCTCGACCGGCATCCGATGGTTCGCGTCGAGCTCGAAGAGGCGACGAGTCCATCTGTCGTTCGTGCTGTTTTCGAGAATCGTGCAGATCTCGGGCTGTACGTCGGCGAGTTGCCGGCGACGGGTCTCGAGCGTTTTGAGTTTCATGCTGATCGGCTCACGGTGCTGCTGCCGGCCCTGCACCCGCTCGCATACCGTGAGAGTGTGCGTTTTCGCGAATTGCTCGATGACGAATTCATTTGCCAGGAAGCCGACAGCATTACCGAGTACCTGATGCAGACAGCCGCGCGGCAGGCGGGCCGAACACTCAAGTCACGCATTCGTGTCACGGGATTCGATGCGGCCTGCCGCATGGTGGAGGCCGGCCTCGGCATCGCCATAACAGCGGAGAGGATTACGGCAAAGCTTGCGCCAGTCATGCACTTGCGCCAGCTCAAATTGAACGAGGACTGGGCGGTGCGTCCGCACTACGCGTGCGTCCGCAAAGGCGCGTCGCTGTCGACGGCTGCGCGACGGCTGATTGAGCACCTAGCATCGTTCGTCTCCGAGCAGGATCAGCCCGCCGGATCGCCGCTGCATCAATTGAATGGCGCCCACCGAGTGGCGCACCGTCGTCCCTAGATCCTATTGCCGTCGCTGCCGAACGAACCTTGCGGGTCCAGCCGGACTATCCGCCAGGCTAGCGTCTGGGCGCGGTAGCCAACGGCCTGCTTGGTCAGACTGCCACGGCGCGCGATGCTGCGATTTGCAGGATCTAATAAGTTCGAACAAACCTTTACTGGCGACGTGCATGGGAGCGAACTAGCTCTAGGGCGGCACTGACATGCGGTGAGGCACCCGAGGCTGCACACGTACCGAGCCTCAAGCGCTGGGTGTCTAACGAAGGACACTCCCATGAAGTCGCCAGCCATCATTGTCAGCTTAAGCTTGCGCTCACGTCCAGCACGGCAATAGCCCAGTCCGGCAAGTTCAAGCTTCTGAAGAATGTTGATGCGATGGAGTGGACGCAGTGAGGACCGAGAACGAGTATAAAATGAGCGCACATGGACGACCTCGCTTCTTGGCTTGCCTGACTTGCCTCGTCGCGCTCAGCTTCACGGCTTCGACACCAGCGCAGGCGCATGTCAAATGGTTCGCGCCGTATATCGTCGGCGCACCGCCGCAGCCGGTCGGGGTCACGCTGGCCAATGTCTGGTTCTGGGCGGGCATTGCGCTCGTGCTGATGTTCTTCCTCGCTACGCGCGCCGTTGAGACGTCGCCCGCGGGCGAGCCCATCCTGCGCTGGATGGACCGGATCACCGACCCGCTCTGGCAGCGGCTCGATGACTTCGTGCGCGTGGTCGTCGCTGCCTTCTTCGTCGCGATCTTCGCCGTTGGCGGCGTTTACCTGACGCCTGATCTCAAGACGCCCGCCGAATGGGTGTCGTGGATGCAGCTCCTGATCGCCGGCCTGATCTTCTCGCGCCGGACGCAACCGTTGGCGGCCCTCGGCATCATCGGCCTGTGGCTGCTGGCGCTGCGCGATTACGACGTCTTCCATCTGCTCGACTATCTCGCGCTCGGCGTCGGCGTTGCCGCCTACCTCGTACTGGAAGCATCGTCCAATCCGGATTGGCGCAAGCACCGCTTCGAAGCCATGCGCTGGGGTGTCGCCATTGCGCTCATGTGGTCGAGCCTCGAGAAGTTCGCCTATCCCGACTGGTTCTACCCGCTGGTCGAGGAGAAGCCTCTTCTCACGTTCGGCATGCCGCGCGATGTGTTCATTCCCATGGCAGGCGTTGCCGAGTTCACCATGGGCTTTGGCATGCTCTGGACGCCACTCATCCGCCGGCTGTCGGCCGTTGCTCTCTTCATTATCTTCAATGCGGCCGTCTATCCGTTCGGGCGCACGGATCTGATCGGACACGCACTCATCATGGCGATCATCGTTGCCATTGCCGCCGATCATACGCGGGAGGTGCACTTCCTGCCCGAGGTCAAGCGCCGGTTGGCGGGCGTGCCAGCGGCGCTGGCCGCGGCACTCGTCGCCTTTGCGACGGGCTATTGGGGCCTCCACATCGCGATCTACGGCATCGAAGGCAATCCCGCGGGGCAGTTTGGCGAAAGGCTCACTCATACGCCCAATGCCGAGCATCCCCACGCCGGGCACGGCGCTGCCGCTGCGACGCCAGCGACAGCTGAAGCGGCCAATCGTGCTGCCATGGATCGCATGCACGGCCCCATGATGCGCGGCATCGCCCATGCTGATCCCGATACGGCCTTCGTGCTCGGCATGATTCCGCACCATCAAGGCGCGATCGACATGGCGGAGATCGTTCTGAGATACGGCAAGGATGGGCACAACCAGCACCTTGCCCGCGAGATCATCGCCACCCAAAAGCGTGAGATCGGTGAGATGCGCGGGTGGCTCAAGCAGAAGAACATCCCGCCGCCATGAGTTGACTGCTGCTGCTTCGCTTTAAACTTACCGTGGCATCCAGCCGATGGTGTGGGCGTGCAGGCTGTGGATGTAAAGGCGATCTGCCGTCTCGGTCGCGCTCGTCGTATGGGGATAGGCGCCTGCGGGATCCTGCAGATCCTCCGTGACGCGGCCCTCCTCGTCGATGGCGAAGACGTGACTGTAAGGTTTGCCCACCGGCAAGAGCGCGCGGGGCAGGCGAAGCAGTATCTTTCGCGCGAACGGCCATTGCGCGAGGCTGTCCGCCGCGGGGCTGCACGATCAGCGTCGACTCTGCTCGCGATACTGGCTCGGGGTGACGCCTGTGACCTTGCGAAAGGCACGCGCAAAACTGGCTTGTGATCCAAAGCCGGTGTCGAGAGCGACTTCCACCATCGACGACTGCTCGGACTGGAGCATCTTCTGCGCTACCTGGATGCGACGCTCGATCAGGTATCTGTGCGGAGGCCGTCCAGTCGCTTCATGGAACAGACGCGAGAAATGGTAGGGGCTGAGACAGGCCTCACGAGCGAGGTCATCGAGCGAGAGGTCGTCCGCCAGCTGCGCCTCCATGAAATCGAGCACCCGCTGTAGCCGCTTCGCATCGAGCGATGGTGCCCGCGTCGAGGGCTGCCAGCGGTCAACCGTGTAGTTGCCGATGAGATGTGCGGCAAGCGCGGTTCGCAAACCGTCGGCGAAGATGCGGTCCATGGGCTGGCTCTCGCGCCCGAGCATACCATGCAGAGCTGCGCCGATTTGCGCCAGCGTGGCATCGGCGAAGCCGCCGGCATAAGCCAGTTGCGTCCTATCGGGATCGATCCCGTAGTCGGCGAGCGCGCTGTCTTCGAGCAATTTGTCCGGCAGGAAGATAATAAGGCACTCGGTTGAGCCGTCGAGCTCGAGCAGGGTCTCGTGCGTACCGGCGGGGACCAGCCAGCTTGTGCTTGGTCGTGCCATGCCTTCCTGCTTCTGCCCGTCGCCCGTCCGCCGGACCAGTGCCTGGCCCGACAGGATGTAGACGAGCTCGGTACACTCCGGCCTCACGCAGTTCTGCGCACCGGGGCCGATCTGCCGATGCTCGACGCGTAGTGCGTCCCATTCGGCCGCGCCTCCGAGCAGCGTGCTGGGTCGATACTTCCGATCGCCATGAGCCCGCAGCGACATCCAACACCTCGTCGGCTTGGCGCGGCCTTCCGATCCCTCCATGTACGGCTACATCTCGGAGCACCATGGGTATGGCATGGAGGAGATGCAGAGCGGCGAATATGCGGAGGACCTTGCGGCAACTATGCTGGCGTCAACGCTGGGGGTCGAGTTCGATCCCGATGCCGCTTGGAATGAACGCAAGCGTGTCTACGAGACGAGCAGCCTGATCATCGAGAGCAAGTCCATCACGGCCGCGGCTGAAGGCGACGCCTCGGGATTGTGGACATGTACCGTTGCCGCTGCCGTGTTCCGCTTTACCTAACCCCGGGGATAGACGCGCGTGCCTTCACCCACGACGACAAAAGGCGCCCAATTTGCAGGGTGGACATTGGCGCCGCCAGTCTCACGCAACGTACACATGGAGCGGCGTAGCGCTTTCCGCCGTGGGGTAGTCGCGCGTGCGTTCGGCGCGCCGGTGAACGTCACTCACGATTTGATGGCGGCCGACGCGGGCGCGATGCCGCAGATGTGCCGATTACCTATATCTTCGGACCGGGCGAGTTGCGCCGGTTTCAGGTTTGGACTGATGAGGTCATCAACCCATCAAGCTGAATTAGTTGGATCCCTCGGACGCGTTCCCCGACACCGAATGTCCATCAACCCCTTGCCGCATCAGCCTGCAGTAGTGTTCTGCGTGCTGGTATAGGTTCTCGGCTTCGACCTGATCGCCAGCCGATGCAGCGGCGCGTGCCAGTACGATGTAGCGATCATGGCTCGCCTCGGCATTGCTGAACTTGTTGCTGCCACGAGACGACATCGACGTTGGGGGTGATGATTGTCTGAGACGAGATCTGTTGGAAGTATCGCGTCGCGGTGCTTTCGCTGGTGTCTTAGTGCCAAAAGACATGGCAAACTCTTTCATCGTTCTTTTTCATGTTTCGATATTCCCCGGAGCAACCCTCGGCGATCGTTCGTTTTGATCGTCGTTAGCCGCTAGCTCCTCAGACGCGCTTGGTAAAGCGGCTTGCGTCTCACTTTAATGCGCCACTTCGCCAGGATGACGAAGATTTGCAACGCCGGCAGACGCGCTCGCCCGCCCATGCGCTCGGAAACGGCGATCGGCAAACGAGACATTTACGGATTTTTTCCTCGACGATTCGCTCCAGCTCTTGAGCAGCTTGCCGTCGCATGGTGTCGGTGTCGTTATCTTCGAGCAAGGCGATGTCCCTCTGGTGAGGAGCCGCGGCAGGGAGTGTCCGATGCACAGAGATGACAGCATGTCAGCAAGCTGCCGCGCGTCGTTGGGCTCGCAGCCATGGAAGGATCTGCGCCGGAGTACCTGAATGTTCTGAGGCGGTTGTTTTAGCCACCATTGGTGGCTTAGCAGACGCCAAATCACGACATCTGTCGCCATTATATGGCGTCGCGGTGCCGGATTTACAAGGTCGCAGCATTTTTCCCTCGCGGGGCAAGCTTTGCTCCAGACAGTTCGAATGTCCCTGCAACTGAAAAAGGCACCGGCCCAGAGCAGCGATGGAGATCGGTATGTAATTTAGGCGGCGTTCGGCCAGTGTCCGATGGCTCGCGGCCGTGCCGCCTGGAAGGCCCGGCGCTTGTGAAACTGGCAGTAAGGACCGTCGCCCGTCTTCGACTTGCCGCAGAAGTGGAAGTCGGGCTCAACGGGGTCGCCGAAGGGCCATCGGCAGTCGCCTGTCTCAAGGCTCGCGATCGTCTTTCGCTCGGCGAGCGGGATATTCAGGTCATCGTTCCGGAGCGGCACCGGCAGGCTCTTAATCTCTTTCATAGTTTAGCATAGCACGACATCACCGATTTTGATGCGACATTCCTATCGTGTGTGCGAGGCGAGCCGCTCACGCGGTCCCCTATGACGTCACGGATATCTCGACCGACATTCCTTGCAGCGCGTTGGTCATTCCTATGAAGCTCCCGGTAACCGGCACCACTTGCCGAATATCTCGCGCTACCGCGACGGGAATGAGATTGAGGCCACCGACGCTTCTGTTCGTGGGATCGAAGCTTATCCAGCCCGCACCGGGAACGTAGACCTCTGCCCACGCATGGGTCGACCCCGCATCCGTGGACCCGAGGCTGAGCTGGTTGGGATTGTAGAGATAGCCGGAGACGATCCTTGCACCAAAGCCGAGGCTGCGCGCAGCTTCGACGAAGAGGACGGCGAAATCCCGGCAGGATCCCCAGCCCCGATCCAACGTCTCGGTCGGCGACTGCGTGCCCTCGTCGTCTCGGCTCTGATATTGGATCCACGTAGCGACACCCGCACTCAGATCCTTCAGGAGGCTCAACGTATCGGTTGGAGTGCTCCGGACGAATGCTCCCGTCCAGTCCCGCAGCTGTCCTGCGGGGTCGGGATGCTGCTGGGCCGTCAAGGCACCTAGATCGATCCAATCATTGTCAGAGTAGCGGAACGGATAGGATATGGCCGACGCTGCAATGTCGAAGACCGGCCAAGCCGCTGCGCTGAGTTGGAGTTCCGAGAAGCCATCGACGACGAGCCTGTCGGTCATCGTCTGGAATGTAGCTGTTGCGACGGCGTTACCGAAGACATCAAGCGCCCATGAGACGGTTGCGTCCGGAGCTACAATTGTGCGGCTCAAGACGAGACGGAGCTCGTGGCTTTCCCGTGGCCGAAGCATCAGGCGATGCGGCCCAAGCCGCACGGGTTGATGGTAGTGATACGTGGTCCTGTGATGGATTTTCAGCGTGACCAAGCGAACCTCCACAGGCCTATGTCGTCGTCATCATTCCAGGTTGTCCGCGGAGACATTGCCTCGAGGTGATGCGGCTTCGTATGAAGTGAAACCCCTGATTTCCTACCGTCTGCAAAACTAACAGGCCGCCCCCAGACTGAACTGAAGGCGGCCCTGGGTGGAATTGGTCGGCCTCCGCTAAGCGTAAGGGCGATATTCCAATGCTGTGGCATTTGGCGTCTGGGCCGAGGCTGTCGCCCGGCTACTCGCGCTCACTCGGCGCGGATGTTTGCGACGGCGGTCTTGCCCGAGCGCTTGTCCTGTTCGGTGTCGAACGAGACCTTCTGTCCTTGCGACAAGCTCCGCAGTCCAGCGCGCTCGAGTGCCGTGACGTGCACGAACACGTCCGTTCCGCCATTGTCCGGCGCGATGAACCCGAATCCCTTTTGTTCGTTGAAGAACTTCACAGTTCCCGATTCCATGGCGTGTTCCTTCTCTGTAGAGCCATGTCTAGTCGAATGCCGCCATGCGCGTTCCGCGCACAACGAGCACACTTTTCGAATTTTGGAGGGGGTTTCTGAACGCGCGCCTCAGAGGCGCAACGGCCCTGTTGTCCGGCCAAAGTCGACACGAGTTATGTAGGCGCTCGCACCGGTTATTACAAGAGACAACATCCAACTCAGCAAAGTGGGGAGCACTATTTCAATGTGGCCGACTGCTTGCTCCAACGCTTGGACCCCAGAATTCCTTCGATGCCATCTGCACACGCAGCAGGCACGTCCAGAAGGGCAAGACGTCTGTCGGCAACGTGAGCAATGCGCTCGCCTAGCAGCGGTCAGCGCTCACTTTCCCTTCTTGCCTGCCGGCTTTGTAGCGGCACCACCAGCGGAGCGCGTCAGAAAGGAGGAAGTCTGAGCTATCGGCTCCTTCGGCTTTGCAGACTTCGGCTTTCTGATTTCGCGATTGCCCTTTTGCTGACCTTTAGCCATTTGGCCTCTCCATTCTAGCTGCGCCGCATGCTTCGGCTTGGGTGGATTTCAGATCGAGCGCCGCTGGGTCGGTTGTGCGATGTGCCTGTGACGACGTTGTTCAGTGATACAGGCTGTGATCCGGCTGCACTTCGAGACGATTGGTTCTCAAGTCTTGCCGGCCACTTTGTCGTCCAGGATCAGCTTTGCGCACGCGCGCGACAGCGTCGTGTCGGCGGCTTCGCTCCCGGGTATCTTGGCCCAGCCACCTCTCTGGATGAAGCCTGCCTGTTCCCAGGTGCTGACCTTCTTCAACTCAACGAGGCGTTCGACCGAGGCCTGGTCGCGCCGGAAGTTGTCGGCGCAGATAGGCGCCAGAGCGGCAACAACGGCATCAGAGGCTCTCTGGTTGGCTTGGATGGCCCCACTACCGGCGGTCATCCACCCACCCCACGTAAAGCCTAGAATTGCCAGCGCTGCTGCGCCGCAGACCGCGCCCCAGAGTGCGGGTTTAACCTCTACTGGCATTTTCATGGAATGGCGCTCCTCCTTTAGATTTGACGACATGAGCAAACCGATTGCATCCGGCGAACGCGATCGATGAGGGCTGTCCGCCCGAAAGAGGCGTTCAACGTCGACGCACGATCATATGGTCGAAAGATGCATTCGCGCGGCCCGATAAGGTGGGCTCGCAACGTGGTGAATGGCTGCTGCCGAGTTCACCGACAATTACTGTCTAGCCTATTTCGATGCGTGCGAAGCTAATCTGCATCAGCCTCTTAGCCATGCTCAGGATCAGGACTGGTTGTGTCCGGCCCGTTGCGGTTGAAACCCCGCCAGGACATTGAGCTTGGCCCGATCTAGGATCGTTACTTTGCGGTCCTTCAGCGTCATCAGCTTGCGTTCCCGCAGCTGCCGCAGCACGCGGTTCACGTGGATGGCGCTCAAGCCGAGAGCATCAGCAAGAACGTACTGGTTCAGCGGGCAGTCAAATTCGCGATCAGGCGCAAGACCGACCAACTGCAGGCGCTCGGAAAGCTCGAGGAAGAAGTGGGCGGTCCGCTCGATGGCGCTGCGCCGCCCGATGCTGACAAGATGCTCGACGACCATGGCCTCGTCGCGCGAGGCGGCCCAAAGGATCGCGGCGCCCAGGCGCGGAAATTCATTGAAGACCCGCATCATCCGCGATGCTTCTACGCTGCTGACAACAACGTCGGTCAGGGCGGAGAAAGAGTGATCCGCCGTGTGCAGCAGAACGCTCCGCAGCCCGACGCAGTCACCAGGTAGCGGAAACGCGATGATTTGACGTCCACCGTCTGGCAGAAGCTTGAAGCTGCAGGCCCACCCGGTCTGCAGAATATAGGCCAGATGGCCGGTCTGACCCTCGTGAACGAGCTCTTTTCCAGCGTTCACGCTCAGTGAAAATGACTGAAGGTCGGCAAGGCAGTGGGCCTCGCGCTCCGACAGCTGCATGAAAGTGCTGAGTTTTGTGGCGAGATGGCTCGTCTTGAGGAGCATTTGCAGGGCCTCGTACATCCTGCTGGCGTGATTGCCCCGACCCGGCTATCTCAGGTTAGCGGATGATCTGTTCCCTCGGCATATACTGTCGCATGAACACCTGAAGAAGTCAGGTCATTGGAGAGCGAGCAAATCTGCCATGGCAATGACGAGCGAAATCAAAAACCTTGCCGCGGGGAGCGCCGCACTGGCGATTTGCGAGTCGCTTCTGCTGGCGCTGACAGAGGCGAAAATTCTCGATAGCCATGATATACGCGGAGTCCTGGAGGATGCGGCCACAGCGCATCGAGACTCAGAAAATGCCGCTCTCGATGCTGCAGTTCATAGCGAAGCCGCGCACATGATCGAGCGCATCATCGCCAGTCACAGCGCCCTACGTCAGCGCTGATGTCTTTGGCTGTCACACCAGAAGTCAGGAATATGGGCGCGATGGAAACCGATCCACTAAAGCGATTGGAGGCTGCGATCGCTGCTTCCGCCGCTGAGCGTGACCGGATTGATCAGAAGGACCGTGCCGAAATAGCCGCAAGGATGCGGCTGCAGGAAGAAGCGAAGGCCATCTGGGCCGAGCGCCGCAAAGAGCTTCCAGGCGTCGTCGAGACTATAAATGGCCTCCTAAAGCGGCACGGCTACGTCGGCGCGGCCTTGAAAAAGTTTGACCTGAAGCACAGTGACATAGACCGTGCGGTCATAGAGTTCGCGCACAGTGAGCACAGTGCTTCCAAGATCCTCTTGTGCGCGACACTGGCAGGCGAGTTCACCTGCTCGGTCGGAGCCGTAGACGAGCCTGCTGGCGCGACGAGAATGCCGATGTCGGAACTCACCGAGGACCGATTGAAAGAAGCGCTGGCCGAGGCCGTCATGGACTGCCTGAAAGGCAAGCGAGCGCCGCGCCCCGATTGACGGCGATCGTCTGCGATGAGCCAGTCGCTCCTCTATTCTCGCATTCACCGCGACGCTGGGACGGGATCCTTCCTGCTGAACCAGCCCCTGAACCAACCGACTTTCGACGCCCTGGGCGAGAAGCGACAGACGCTCGAGTGCGCGACCCGCACCTTTCTCACGCATGGCCGTAGGGGCATGGACGAGGCGGGTATTAAGGAGGAAGGCTTCCGCTTCGCAGAAGCTGATCGAATCAGTCATAACTGCCCGAACGCCGGGCTCACAGATGGAAACCACCCTCTACTTGCCAATCAAGCGATTCCTCGAAGGCATGGGCTTCGAGGTGAAGGGGGAAGTGTGCGGCTGTGACGTGGTTGCGCTCGACAATGGCTTGCCCGCTGCCGTCATCATCGCGGAATTGAAGCTCACCTTCACGCTCGAACTGGTACTGCAGGCGGTCGACAGGCTCCCGGCCTGCGATGACGTCTGGCTCGCAGTGCGCGCTTCGCCCCGTGGGCGTGGACGCGAGAGCGATGCACGTGTCAAGAAGCTTTGCCGTCTTCTCGGGTTCGGCCTCGTCACCGTATCGGCAAAGGGCGAGGTCGAAGTCATCGTCGAACCCGTTCCATGGCGCCCGCGACGAGATCCGAAGCGACGCTCGCGCATCGTCGAGGAGCATAAGAAGCGTCGGGGTGATCCCGCTTTGGGTGGCAGCACACGCCGACCGATCATGACAGCGTACCGGCAGCAAGCGCTCGATTGTGCCAGAGCACTCGCGGCAGCGCCGGGTCGACCGCGCGATCTGAAGCCGACGATGCCAGATGCGCCGAAGATCCTGCTGCGGAATGTCTACGGCTGGTTCGAGCGCATCGAACGAGGCCGGTATGGCCTGACCGCACGGGGGCGCGCGGAACTTGCACGCTGGACTTCGTGATAGCAGGTGAAGCGACGCTCACGCGTCAGCTCGCGCAGCAAGCTCACATTGGCACGTTCAGAAATGCCGGCTCCCAGTTTCAGATTTTTATCGGGTTTTTGAAGACCTGCGGCACGAGCTGTCGCGTGGCAGCGTCAACGAGCCTGCGTGCTTCATCGAGATCGGTTGCGGTTGCTTTGATATCGAGCATCCGATCCCCCTCACCTATCCAGCGTGTGACGAAATAAATGGACTGCCCACGTCCCGCTGATGCCTCCATGTGCACGCCTTTGACGCCGGCGACGGTGACATGCTCTGCCGTGATGAAGCGCGAGCCCGTGCGCTGCGCGTTGGCGCGCCCTTGAGCGAGCAGCCTCGCAGGTGATAGCGCCCCGTTGGCCTCAAAGGCGGCCGGCAACTCTTCGCCTCGCAATACGCCCTTGATTTCGATCGCCGTTGGCGGCGGGCACTTCTCGTAGTTTGTGCAGACATAGAGCAGCCGGTCCACCTCAACTCGGCGTCCCCAGTCCGAGTTCGCGAGCCCCTCGATCATCAAGTGATTGACGTCGAAGTTACCCTTGAACTGCGCCGTCGCGGTCATCGGCGACGTCAGCGCAAACACAATGCATGCGAATGTGGAAATGCGCATGTTGCACCGGCGGATATCTTGAAGGCCCGGGCAATGTGCTGACGGATTGCGTCGGTCTTGAGACTACAATCATCTGGCCTGTGGTCGCTCCCGGGCCGACATGTGGTTAGTTCACATAGACGAGCGGAACTGGGTTCAACTGCCCAAGTCCAAGGCAGATTGACGACGAATTGCCCACCCATTGGCGTTTCGGATCTCCCGGCGTCCCCCTACAGTCGGCGGGACAACGCCAACGCCAACGCCGAGCCGCGGAGCCCATTCATGCGTCCTCTCGTTGCCGTCGCCCTCGTGGTGACGGCTCTTGCCCCGAGTCCGATCCTGGCCCAGCAGGTCCTCAAAACAGCTGTCGACGGCACGTTCGCCCCACACGCGATGCCCAAGCTCGAAGGCGGCATTCAGGGCTTCAACGTCGATCTCTTCACCGAAGTCGGAAAGCGTCTGAAGCGCCCGATCGACATCACCGCCACGCAGTTCTCGGGGATCCTCCCGTCCTTGCAAGCGGGTACGATCGACTTCGTCGCAGCACCTGTCACAGTGACCAAGGAGCGGGCGGACAACTACATCTTCACCGAGGGCTATCTCAATACCGACTACCAGTTCCTGACCAAGAAGGGCACGCCGGCGATCGGCGACCTGAAAGAGCTCAAGGGCAAGGTCGTCGCGGTCAACAAGGGCTCGGTCTACGACAGCTGGGCGAAGAAGCTCGAGCCTGAAATCGGCTGGACGGTCGAGACTTTCGGCACGCAGACCGATGCGGTGCAGGCCGTCATGGCCGGTCGCGCCTATGCGAACGTCGCGGGGAATACGAACGTGCAGTGGGCGGTGAAGCAGCAGCCGCAGCTTCAGCTCTCGTATGTCTACACGACCGGCCTCGTTTGGGCGGCGCCACTCCGCAAGGACTCGATGGAGCTTCGCGCCCAGCTCGAGAATGCCATCGAGTGCATCAAGAAGGACGGCACCATGGCGGCGCTGCACGAGAAGTGGTTTGGCATCAAGCCCGCGCCCGGCTCGGCAGCCGTCACGATTTTCCCGGGCACGGGCGTGCCGGACATGCCGGGTTATGATCCCACGCCGCGCGAGCCCCAATGCGGCTGACGCGCGGCGACCGATCCTCCTGACATAGCCGGAGCGCATGCCGATACTCACAATCTCCGGCCTCAGGAAGAGCTTCGGTACCACTGAGGTGCTGAAGGGGATCGACCTGAGCGTGAGTAATCGCGAGCTCGTCTTCATCATCGGCCCGTCGGGGTCGGGCAAGAGCACGCTTCTTCGCTGCATCAACAGGCTGGAAGAGCCGACCGGCGGCGGCATTGCCTTCGACGGCGTCGAGGTGACGGACCGCTCGACCGATCTCAATGCGCTGCGCCGCTCCATGGGCATGGTCTTCCAGTCCTTCAATCTCTATCCGCACATGACGGCGCTCGCGAACGTCACGCTCGCACTGCGGAAAGTCTTGAAGAAATCACGCGACGAAGCCGACGCGATCGGCCGTGAGGCACTCGCTAAAGTCGGCCTCAGCGACAAGACCGCGAGCTATCCCTCCGAACTATCCGGCGGCCAGCAGCAGCGTGTAGCCATCGCGCGGGCACTGGCGCTCGATCCCAAGATCGTCCTGTTCGACGAGCCAACCTCCGCGCTCGATCCGGAGCTTGTCGGCTCCGTCCTCGCCGTCATGCGCGATCTAAAGGCCGGCGGCATGACGATGCTCGTCGTAAGCCACGAGCTCCGCTTCGCGCGCGACGCCGCCGACCGCGTGATCTTCATGGATCAGGGGCACATCGTGGAGGAGGGTCCGCCGAGCGCCATCTTCAACGAGCCGCGCGAGGCCCGCACACGGGCGTTCGTTGCCGGTCTTCTGCGCTGAGCTGGACATTGCGATGACGGCCTGGGAGCGCTTTCTCGAAACCTTCTTCAAGCCGGAACTGATGGTGCAGTACTGGCCCGACATCCTCGAGGGTGTCGTGGTGACGGTGCAGATCGCGGCAGCGGTCGTGGTGACAGGCCTCGCGCTCGGGCTCATGCTGGCAAGCGTGCGCGCCTATCAAGTGCGTTTCCTGAATTTGTTCATTGTCATATTCGTCGACGTGTTCCGCGCGCTGCCACCACTCGTCGCTATTTTGCTGATCTACTTCGGGCTCCCGAACATCGATATTGTCTTGCCGAGCTTCGCCGTGCTCTGGCTCGTTCTGTCTTTCGTGCTCGCCGCCTTCGCGGAAGAAATCTTTTGGGCCGGCATCACTTCGACGCCCAAGGGCCAGTGGGAAGCAGCCCGCTCGACAGGCCTCACCTTCTCGCAGACGCTGCTCTCCGTCGTCCTGCCGCAAGCCATCCGCCTCGGCATTCCACCGCTAACAAATCGCACGATCGCCATTACCAAGAATACGGCACTCGGCACGGTCATCGGCGTGAGCGAGATCCTGAGCCAAGCTACGTCCGCGCAGGCCTTCACGGGCAATGCCACACCGCTCATGATGGGAGCGCTCGCCTACATCATTCTGTTCATTCCCATCGTCGCCGTCGGCCGCTGGATCGAGACGCGATTCGCCTGGCGGAGGGCCTAATGGAGGTGTTCCTGCACCAGTTCCTCAACTTCGAGATCATGCAGAAGGTGTTTCCTCTGCTGCTCAAGGGGCTCTGGACAACGCTTTATCTGTGCGTTCTCGTCATTCCCTTGGGCCTCGCGGGCGGTCTCCTGCTGGCCCTGCTCTCGCTCTCACGCCGGCGCGCCGTCGCCTGGACCACAATCGCGCTTGTCGATCTCTTTCGCGCGGCGCCACCGCTCGTATTGCTCATACTGCTCTATTCCGGCCTGCCCTTTGCCGGCATCAAGCTGACGCCCACGGCCGCCGTGTGCCTCGCCTTCTTCTGCAATACCTCGAGCTACTACGGCGAGATCTATCGCGCGGGGATCGAGAGCGTCGGGCGAGGTCAGTGGGAGGCGGCGCGCTCTACCGGCCTCAGCGCACCGCAAACGCTCACTTACGTGATCCTTCCGCAGGCCGTGCGCAATGTCCTGCCGGATCTGGTCTCCAATACCATCGAGGTCGTCAAGCTCACGTCCATCGCCAGCGTGGTCTCTTTCCCCGAGCTGCTCTACTCTGCCGATATGGCCCGCTCGGTCACGCTGAATTCGAGCCCTGTTGTCTTGGCGGCGGTCATGTACATCCTGCTGCTCTGGCCGCTCGTGAGGCTCGTAAGCCGGCTGGAGCGGCAGGTCGCCGCGCGCTGAGAAGGAAATGACCGCACATGGCACGCATTGTCACAGTCGCCGCCGCTCAGCTCGGAGCCATCCAGAAGGCCGATAGCCGCCAGGTGGTGGTGGCGCGCATGCTCGATCTCATGGCCGAAGCCAAATCCAAGGGTGCCGACTTCATCGTCTATCCAGAACTGGCTCTGACAACGTTCTTCCCGCGCTGGTATGCCGAGGATCGTGCCGAGGCCGATCACTGGTTCGAGCGGGAAATGCCGAGCGCCGCCACACGACCACTCTTCGAGCGCGCAGCCCAGTACGGCATGGCCATGAGCTTCGGCTATGCCGAGTTGACGCCCGAGGGCCGGCATTTCAATACGTCGATCCTGGTGGATCGCTCCGGCGCGATCGTCGGCAAGTATCGCAAAGTGCACTTGCCTGGCCACGCCGAGTTCGAGGCCCAACGCGCCCACCAGCATCTTGAAAAGCGCTACTTCGAGCCCGGCGACTTGGGATTCCCGGTCTGGCACTTTCTTGGCGGCATCTTCGGCATGTGCATTTGCAATGACCGGCGCTGGCCCGAGACATTCCGCGTGATGGGTCTCCAGGGCGTGGAGATGGTCACGCTCGGCTTCAACACGCCCTCGGCCAACGCGCTTGTGAGCGGGGAGCCGACGGCGAAGCGCATCTTCCATCACAAGCTTTCGCTGCAAGCCGGCGGCTACCAGAATTCGACGTGGGTCGTTGCCGTCGCGAAGGCCGGCGTCGAGGACGGCCACCCGCTCTTCGGCTGCAGTATCATCGTCGACCCGGAAGGCGAAGTCGTCGCGGAGAGCCGCACCGAGGATGACGAGCTGCTGGTTCACGCGTGCGACCTGGACGCCACGCACTTCGGCAAGCAAGAGATGTTCAACTTCGCGAAGCACCGCCGTATCGAGCACTATGGTCTCATCACGTCTCGAACCGGTGTGATCCTTCCGTCAGAGTGAGAGGTGAGTGATGTCCGAGCCCGCTTTCGACTGCGTCGTACGGGGAGGCCATGTCGGGAAGCGGCACCGCTTGGGCGCGTGACGCCCGACACATTCTTGGGCGTTTGAGACATGAGCACGTAGTCGCCGGTCTCAGCTAGCGCCCGGCAAACGGGAGTTGAAATTCCGCGCGCAGCCCCCCGAGGGACGATGTGCCGAGCTTGATCGTCCCTCCATGCGCCTCCGCGATTTGCCGTGCGATGGCGAGGCCGAGACCGGAACCGCCCGTCACTCGGCTGCGGGAAGCTTCCAGGCGATAGAACGGCTCGAAAACCGTCTCTCGTTCGGCCTCTGGAATGCCGGGACCATCGTCGTCGACAGCGATCACAACCATCTCGCCGGCCAACTGAAGCGAAACCTGGCATTGGCTTCCGTATCGACGCGCATTGTCGAGGAGGTTACCGATCACGCGGCGGATAGCGACCGGATCGCCATGCACCAGTCCCTCGGCGGTCGTACAGGGCATCAGCTCAATGGCGCGATCCTGACGTCGAGCGATCTCTTCGGCGAGAAGCAATTTGAGGTCGACCCGCTCATGGCGATCGGACACCGTCGTGCCGCGCGCCACGCTCAGGGCCTCGTCGATCAGCGCCGTCATGTCGTCGAGATCGCGCTCCGCGCGCGCGCGCTGGTCGTCGTTGTCAATCGTCTCCGCCCTGAGCTTGAGCCTCGTAATATAGGTCTTCAGATCATGACTGATGGCCCCGAGCAGCATGGTGCGGCCCTTGATCAACGCCGAGATGCGGCTCTGCATATCGTTCGTCGTCGCGATCAAGCGTTGAATTTCCGTAGCGCCGTGCGGCTGGACCTCGCGCGGTGCGCCATCCCGGGCAAAACCGGCGAGAGATTGGGCGAGCTCGCGCAAAGGACGCGCCTCGCGCGCGACAGCCCACAATGCGATCGCGGCGAACAGGCAGCCGAGCAGACCGATCCCGAGGCCGACGGGAATGCCGAACACCCGGCGGCTCGCATCGCCGCGGATTTCAAACACGGCGTAGTTGCTATCGCGGAGCGCCACCGCAATCGCGATAGGTGCACGCCGATTGCCGGACAGGCGATCGAGAAGGAGAACCAATGAGCCCGCATTCTTGGTTGTCATGCGGAACGCGAGAACTTCGCGATCGGCCAGCGTTTCCAGGTATTGGCCGACGAGCCACTCGACCCCCGGCATCCGCGTACCGTTCAAACGCCCTGCTTCCGATGCGTCGGCAATCCGCACATAGAACGTGTCGGAGGTCACGGCCTTGAGTACCCTCGCGCGCTCGGCAGACGGCGTTACATCGAGGAGTTCGACGATGGCTGCAGCCTGAGCCGGGATCGGAAAGCGCTCGGCGCCCGTCTCGCGCTGCTCGCGCGCGATCGTTGTGAGCGCGAGCCCGAGGGCCGCAAGCGCGAGAAACAACGCGAGCAATATCAGAACCACTCGGCCGAGGAAGCCCAGGCGCGGCATCTCAGGCCTCTTCGACCGACACGGTCAGAATGTAGCCGGCACTTCTCACTGTCTTGATCAGGGGAGCGCCGTTGCCTTCGATCTTCTTGCGGAGCCGGCTCAGTTGAACATCGATCGTGCGGTCGAGCGCGTCGGCGCGCCGCCCTCGCGTCCAGTCCATGAGCTGATCGCGCGACAGCACGCGACCCGGACGCGTAATGAAGCAGGTAAGCAGCTCGAATTCTGCACTGGTGAGCTCGATCTCCGCGCCCGCGGCATCCCAGACGGTCCGCGCGTCGAGATCGACAATGAGCGCGCCGACGGCGAGACGGCGACGCGGCTGATCCAGAGGCTGCTCCATCCGTCGCAGCACCGCACGAATGCGTGCCAGGAGCTCGCGTGGGTTGAACGGCTTTGGAAGATAATCGTCGGCGCCCATCTCGAGGCCGACAATGCGGTCTATGTCGTCGCCGCGTGCCGTCAGCATGATGACAGGAACGCGCGACGTCGCGCGCAGGCGCCGGCAGATAGAGAAGCCGTCCTCGCCCGGAAGCATGATATCGAGCACGACGAGATCCGGTTCGCCATACTGCGCCATCAAGCGGTCGAATGTGCCACCGCCGTCGGCCACGTCGACGCGCAAGCCCTGCCGATGCAGGTAGTCCTTCAGCAGCGAGCGGATCTCGGGATCGTCCTCGACGACGAGGATGCGGGGGGTGCGGCTCATTCCGACAGCGTATCTCACTGTAGATTGTCCGAAAACAATGTCGGGGGAGGCGGTTACACTTCGTAACATTCGATGCTTAATGCTGCAAAGCCCTGGCAAAGCTCGCGGCGCAATCTCCTTTCCGTCGCTGCTCAGGGGCGACGATAGTTTGGGATAGGTGAAGGAGATCGATGTCATGAAACGCTTTGCTCCACTCGCGCTTGCCGTCGTATTCATGGTTTTCGGAGCGGCGGCCGCCAGCGCCCAGGAAGGTTGGAGCCGCTCGAAGACGGTGACGGGTCCCAATGGCGGCGTCTACTCGGCACAGGGCTCGGGCTCATGCTCGGGAAGCCACTGCAGCTCGACGCAGCGGTGGACCGGACCGGCCGGCAACACGGTCACGCGGTCGGGCTCGACTGGGTGTCGTGGCGCGTGGTGCCGGACGACGGCGACTTATACCGGTCCTAACGGCGGCACGGCGAGCCGCGCCCGCGTCTACCGTCGCTACTGAGACCCGCGGATACGCATCCACTGATGCGGCGGCTATTCGTCTGCCGCATCTCCCCGATGCAAGGACCATGCGATATGCCGCCGCCATCTTTCATTCGCTTTCTGCGTCGCAGCGCGCGCGACCTCCTCGCTGCCACTGTGCTGATGGTGCCGACCGTCGCTCATGCACAGTTCATCGACGGACGCCCGGGCCTGGCATTCGCACGCGCCGCGCTCGAAGTGTGTGGTGGCGATATATCGCGCGTCTGCAGTGGTATAGCGCCCGGCGGTGGACGATTGGCGCAGTGCCTCATGAGCCAGCAGAACAAGCTCTCACCAGACTGTCGCCGTTTTGTCGCCGAGGCACAGTCCGCGCAAAGCACCATGTTCGCTTGCGCGGTAGACGCCAAGCGGCTTTGCGCCAATACGTTGCCGGGCGGCGGCCGGATCGTCTCCTGTTTGAACCGACAGCGCGATGCAATCTCTCGCGACTGCGCACGCGCACTCGACGAGGCCGCAGCGATCGGGCGATAAGTCCCAAGCGCATATGGAATGCAGAGCGAGCGGGCGTTCCTGCGGGAGCGCCCGCTTTTGCTCTGTTGACTGCGCAGCGGAGGCCGTTACGTGTTCTGCGAACCTCAGATACGCCACATGGGGTGCGCCGTTACAAAATGAAAAGCTTCTGCACGACGCCAGCAATATGAGCGCGGCACCGTACGATCCTCACCAACATGCATGAGGATCTCATGAGACCCACACTTCCCTTTCTTGCTTTGCCGGCCGCCGGTGCACTGATGCTCGGTAGCCTTCTGCTTGTTGGACCATCGGCGATAGCCGCGCCGTTGACGCCGGCCGGCCCTGTATTGGACAGCAAGCTGGTGCAGCCGGTGCACTACAACTATTGCCGGCGCTGGTACGCGGAGTGCCGCTATCGCTGGGGAGCCGGCTGGCGCTTTCGTCGCTGCCTGCGCGTACATGGCTGCTAAAGCAACGGACTCGAAATTCACCTCGTTCTGAGGCTAGGCGGGGAGTGAATTTCAAGTCCAAAGTTGCTTTAGAACATTATGACTGTAAAGCGTCTTTGGACCTTAAATGCGACTTTGAGTTCAGCCCAGGCGTGGGTCGCATTAAGGTCCGACGCTTTAGAGCGGATCATTCATCCGGCGCGGGCCCCTGAACATCTACCATCAAGCGATGGCGCGGTGGGTCTAATACTGGCCGTAGTCGGCGGCGCCTACTGCGCCGCCGATTGTGTTGTGCCCGAAGTCACCATTACCTTACGTCCGATGGCCGAACGCGCGTTCAACGAGTTCCGCGAGGATCGGCCATGTGGGGGAGCGCTCGAACCGGCCGGATCTGTCAAGCTTGCCGATTCTGCTCCGCGTTCGGGTTTTCCGGCTTTTGCCGCGGTACTCGGCATCTTCTGGTTGCCGATCGCATAGTTATCGCCGGCGATCGTTTGATTCTTGCCTGCTCACGGAACTGCATGACCGCCGGAAGCATTTGGCTGCTACCAACCGTAGTTCTAAGGCAAGCGATCGCGCGGCGCGCACAAGAAGGGTGGAATCGGAGGCATCAGAGCGTCAGGCATAGCGTCATGTCGCACGAGATTTCCATCACCGACCTATCCGCCCGCGTCGTGGAAGCAGCGCGGGCTTCTGGCGCCAGGATCATCACCGTCGAATCCTGCACGGCTGGTTCACTATGCACACTCCTGGCCGATACCCCCGGCGCCGGTGATGTTCTTCTCGGCGGCTTAGTCACGTATGCCAAAGCCTGCAAGGCGGAGGTGTTGGGAATTCCGCAAGGGGTTCTCACATCCTGCTCGGCGGTCAGTGCTGAGGTGGCCGCAGCTATGGCGAACGGAGCGCTCTCTGAATGCGGCTCCGCCACGATGGCTATCGCAGTGACGTGCGTGGGCGGTCCCAAGCCGGACGATGATGGCAATCCCGTCGGTCTTACACATCTCGCGGTACAGCTTCGAGATGGGCGCCGATACCATCGTCGCTTGCAAATCGATGCGCATTCATCCGGCCGCATACGCGGCGAAGTGCTTCTGCATGCGCTTCAGTTGGTGCTCGAGGCTTTGGGCTCGGAGGCGTAGATGGGGGATCGGAATTTGCTGGAGTGCGTGGCACGCGCCGGGATAAGGACCGCAACTTGTGACGCTTGACTTCAGTGACATATTCTTGCGCTTGCTTGCAGCCACCGCGGCAGGCGGCCTCATCGGGCTCAACCGTGATCTCGCTGACAAGCCCATTGGCGTTCGGACCCTCGGACTCGTCGCTCTCGGCGCGGCCACGATCAGCATGGCCGGTATCCAGGTGCAAGGCATGGCCGAGAACGCCGATGCTATGAGCCGGGTCGTCCAGGGCATAATTCAGGGCGTCATGGCTGGTGTTAGCTTCATTGGAGCCGGCGTCATTTTGCGGAATGCCGAGGCGCGCACCGTCGAAGGTTTGACCACCGCTGCGACCGTCTGGATGAGCGCGGCCCTTGGCGTGGCCTGCGGGCTCGGTGCCTGGCGCACTATAGCAATCGCCGTTCCCATATCGCTTTCACTGCTCTTCTCAAGCGGTTGGATCGATTGGTACAAAAGGCGGTCGGCAAATATACGAAATGAAGATCGCGAACCTTAACATCAAAAATATGTGTCAAGGAACATCAAAAATATGTGTCAAGGGCGGCGGCGCCCACGGGACTGCCCTTCACACTCTGTCGCAGTGGACCAGGAACTTCGAGACGACATCGGTGTTCTTGATCTGTAGGTAGCCGAGGAGCATGGGATGTCGGACACAGGTGAAATGCTTTCCGAGCAGACGGTGCAGACCCCCGAAGATTCTGAGTTCGGATCCATATACGACTGGGTCAGCGATACGGCCAAGACAAACCCCGCTCTCGTTGTAGGTGGTGCGCTTGCGGTTGGCGCAGCCGTGGCGATGGTGCTGGTGAGCCGTAAGCCGGAGTCGCGAGCCCGCGCGGTGGAGAAGAGGATTGGCCGCGACTTGCGCTCCATCGAGAAGACGTTGAAGCGTCAGCGGCCGATTTCTACTGCCAGTGATCGCTTGGCGGATGTATCGGCGTCGTTAGCTTCGACGTTGAGCGCATTGGATATGGGTACGCTTCGCGGCGTCGCCAGCCGAGCGGGGGAATTGTCATCGCAGGTTTCGCGCCGCTTTGGGTGGTAGTGCGCGTCCAGCGTTAGGCCTGCGGCCATTCAAGCCCGAATCCACGCAGGCCGCCGTTTTCGATGGCGCCCGCAGGAAAACCTAGTCGATGCCAATTCGTTCGACGCGGCAGAGCTGACCGCGGATATCGGATGAGCCTGAGATGGGATCGTAAGGGCCGCTGTAGCTGAGTGCGGCGTTGATGTTCACGTCGAGTGCGCCGTGTTCGGGCGCCGGCTCCATGGGACGCCACCAGCCCATGCCCGTACTTACAACATCTGCCTGTTGGGCGTCGGAAAGTTTGATCTTCAGTCGACAGTGCCCCGCCACTTCGGCCACCTCCAAGCGCACCCAGTCGCCATCAGCCAGGCCATGGGCGTGTGCCGTATCGGGATGCATGAAGAGGTGGGGATCAGGCGATACCTTGAGCGCCCATGGTTGGTCGCGGAAACGCGAGTGGTGGTAGCTCTTTTCGCGATCGCCTGTGACAACGACCAGCGGGTAGCGCGTGCGGACATCGGCAGCCTTCCCGTCTCGCTCAGGCCGAATATAACCCGGCAGCGGATCGAGTCCCAACTCTTCGAGCTGAGGTGAATAGAGCTCGATCCTGCCTGTGCTCGTGGGAAACGGATGGCTTGCCGGGATCGGCTCGGACGACACCTGATGAAAGCCCTTGGCCTCCAACATCTCGATCGTAATGCCGCTGTCGCCGAGTAAATGCGTGTTGAGCTCGCGTTGAGAGCGCCACGGCATCAGGCGCGCCGTCACTGCCTGTCGCGCCTCAAGGCGGTCGAGAAGAGGTGCAGCGATGCCGATCTCTGTCCGTGCTTCGCCCTGTGGCGGAACGGTTGCTCGCGTGAAGACGACCGTCGGCCCCGATGGCACGAACAGCACCTCTTCCTCCTCGAGCGTCGTCGTCTTGGGTAGAACGATGTCGGCCCACTCGGCTGTGGGCGTCATCTGGTGGGCCGCGACGGCGACGAAGTCGAGCGAGCGCAAAGCGGCAATGGTCCGCCGCGTGTCGGGATACGTCACCAATATGTTGACACCGCTGGCATAGAGAGCCCGCACGGGATGCGGCTTGCCAGTCAGCATGGCCTCGATCACAGACGGGTTGTGGCACGCGGTCTGCCAGCCGCGCGGGCCAGCCCAGAGAGGAAAACGGTCAGCGCCAATCGTGCGTGCTTCGACATCGGCGGGCAATCGATGTTCCGGTCGATGGAGCAGTTCGAGATAGCTGGAGAACCCCTTGGGTGTGCGCTGGCGCAGATTGCCGCCGGGCCGGTCTATGTTTCCCGAAATGGCTGCGAGCGCATGGAAGGCCCGGAATGTCTGCACGCCGTTGCTGGCCGCATCGATCCCGTGGCCCGACACGAAAGTCGATGGGCCGTCGGCATACATGCGGGCGGCATCGACGATCATTTCCGCCGGAACGCCCGTTAGCCCCTCAGTCGTCGCGGGTGAGAATCGCGCGGCACGCTCCGCCAGTGCCTCGAAGCCGTGACACCGCTCGTGCACGAATTGTCGGTCGTAGAGTCCTTCGCTGATCAACACGTGCATCATCGCGAGGGCGATTGCGGCATCCGTGCCCACCCTCGGGCTCATCCAGATGTCTGCAAGCTCCGCGGCCGTCGTACGCTTGGGGTCGATCACGATCATGCGCGAACCGCGTTTCTTCGCGGCTTTCAGCTTCGCCCACTCCACGGGATCGGCGATCTGCGCATTACGGCCCACGATCAGGGCGCAACGCGTATTATCGATATCCTCACCCCGGGCAATCGGCAGGCCCGTGATCTTTCCCGATACGGCCCGGCAGCCACCGCACAAATCCTGATTGATCATCCAGTTCGGCGAGCCGATGGAACGCATCATGAGAGCGGTGACGATCGAGCGGCTGAACGCAGCGCCGCTCGTGGCGCCAACGATGGCTTCAGGTCCATAGGTGCGGCGGACTTCGGCGAGGCGATCGGCGATTTCGTCGAGAGCTTCATCCCACGAGATGCGCGCCCACTTGCCTTCGCCACGCGCGCCAACGCGGCGATGCGGGTACAGCAGCCTGTTGGGATTGTAGGTGATGCCTGGCGCCCCCCGGATGCCCTTGATGCAGAATGCACCTGCTGAATGAGGGCTGGCGGGATTGGGCGCGTAGTTGACCACCTTGCCGTCTTTGACGGTTGCGAGCGCGCCGCAATAGGCAGAGCATTCCCAGCAGGTGGTCGTATAGACGCCGTCTGCGACGGCTTCGGCGGATTGTCCTGAGGTCATGTTCGCCTCCAAGCGTGGACGCACAGTTTGCCGGGCTGTCAGGTTGACGGCAAGGTGCAATGCACAGGAGTATTTCTGTTCGTCGTATCGGGCATGTCTCCCACGATGATGGAGGTGCATTTTCGAGCACAGCCCGGACAGGGCAAGCCATCACGAAGTTACGGCGACTGCTCGTAGGGCACTCCGACAGTTACGGCTTGGGGTCGCACGCTTCGACGTTTGCGGAAGTGCGCCGCGTTATTGGTGCGAGAAGAGCGTGTGTCCGGCCGTCGGGACATCCGCCATTAGGATGGAGCCGCTGTCTGACTCTGTGATGAAGAGCGTGCGTCCGTTCGAGCCGCCGAAGGCGACATTGGTGACGGCGAGATCGGCACACGACTGAAGCCGGCCGACAGGCTCGCCAAGGCGGTCGAACAGCCACACAGCCCCGAGGCCAACATGCGCGATGGCGAGGCCGCCGGTCTCGTCGAGCGCCATGCCGTCCGGGCCACCCCCGCCAGACAGGTTGATATAGGCACCTACCTTCGATGTCGTTCCGTCAGCGTGTAGCGGCAGGCGCCAGATCTGGTTCGCTCTCGTAACGGCAACGAAAAGCGTTTTCTCGTCGCGCGAGAGGGCAAGCCCGTTCGGACTAGGCACCCTGTCGATCAGGCAATCGAGATGGCCGTCGGCAGTAAGGCGGTAGACACGTCCTGTCGGGTCCTGCAGGCCAGTCTGCCCCTGGTCGGTGAAGTAGAGATCGCCATTGAGCGCGAAGGTGAGATCGTTGGTGCCCTTGAAACCTTCGCGGCGCACGTTCTCGACCACCGGTGTCACCGCGCCGCTCTGCGGATCGAGCCGCATCACACCGCGGCGATGATCGGCAATGAAAATGCGGCCATCCTTGTGGATGGCCAGCCCATTGGGCCATCCATCATATTCGGTAACGAGGCTCCAGTTGCCATCCGGCGTCACCCGCAGAATGCGGCCGTAGGGAATGTCGGTCACATAGAGATTGCCGAGCCGGTCGAAGGCCGGACCTTCGATGAAGGAATGCAGGTGATCATTTCCTTTGCCGAACGACCAGCCCGACACGCGCCCTCTCATTCGCAGATGATCGGGGAGCCTGGAAAAAACGCGCGTCTCGATGCGCGGCGGAGCTGCATTCAGCACGTCTAACCTCCCTCGGATATCATCTCTAGGTTTTGGGCAGCTGGCCGAGCACGTAGTCCGTGCTCACATCTCCCGCGAACAGCGAGCGTCCGCAAACGACAATGCGGCCATCGCTTGCGTGATGCGTATTGCTGCGCACTAGAAGCGCCGAGTTCTCCGGCAGCTCCAGCAGGCGCGCGACCCGCGGCGTAGCGATCTCCGCCGTCAACGAAACGCTGATTGCCGGTATGGCCTCGCCGATGATCTCGCCGACGAAAGCATGGACCGCGCGCGTGGCCAGCATCTCGCCGGTGACCTTGTCGCCGATCTCCTTTGGCATGTAGCGGATCTCGAGGCAGACCGGGCGGCCTTCGATTATGCGCAGGCGCTCGAGCTTGAATATGAGCGCTTCAGGCTCCACGCCGAGGTGCCCGGCGACCTCTGCCGGTGCTGGTATCACTTCCAACGCCGGCGATCTGTACGTAACGACACGCCCGGTCTGCGCCACTTGCTGCTCGAAGGACAGCGAATAGCGCGAGTCGATCGGCGAACGGACGCCGACGCGATCGGCGACGAAGCTGCCGCGCCCGACATGGCGCACGATCAGCCCCTCGAAGACCAGTTTGTCGAGGGCGTGCCGGACCGTGGATCGGGTCGTCCCGTATTCCTTTGCCAGCTCCGCCTCGGACCAGATCCTGTCGCCCACCGACATCTTGCCGCCCGCAATAGCAGCGCGGATCCGCTCCTGAATGCGGACGTAGAGGGGCGTGAAGCGCTCGCCGGAGGGTGGTGCAGGGTCCATACGGGGGAGACCATATTCCCAAGATGACTAGACGACTAGACAATATAAGCTAGGTCGTGCACTATCAAGTTAAGGGACCAGCTAGGTCAAGGCTGGCAGGACAATTCGAGAGTGAGGAAACGTGGCATCGTCGGCTGCTAGATCGGGGCGTCAGGCCTCCGGGCAGAAAGCGCTAGGGGCTGCCAAGGGCGGCGCCGCACGCCTGCTCATAAGCGGCTACGGTCTCTCAATGCTCTCCGTGGTTGTCGTCCTCCTGATTTGGCAGTGGGGCTCATCACAGACGTCGGGCCTGCTGTTGCCTCCGCCAAGTGCGGTGCTCGGCAAGTTTCTGGATCCAGTATGGTTCGCCGCGCTGATGCGCGCCGTGAGCCAGTCGCTTGTGCAACTTGCGCTCGGCTTCGCCCTCACCCTAGTTATCGCCGTGCCGCTCGGCATGGTCATCGGGCGTTACCGCGTATTGCGGGAGATGTTCGAGCCCGTCATCAACGCCATCTACGCGATCCCGCCCGTCGCCTTCGTGCCCTTCCTGGTGATCTGGTTCGGGCTGTTCTTCGAGGCGCGCGTCGCACTCGTATTCTTGATGAGCTTTTTTGACGTGCTCGTCGTCATCATTGCCGGCGCGCGCGACGTGCGCAGGCCGCTGATCGATGTCGGTCGGTCCTTTGGTGCGTCCAGGCTGCAGCAGCTCCGCCTGATCGTCCTGCCTTCTCTGCTTCCGTTCTTCATTGGGGCGCTGCGCGTGGGATCGGCACGTGCCATCAACGGCATGATCACGGCCGAGCTGTTCTTCGCGGCTGTGAACCTCGGCGCAATGATGAAGCGATCGACTCAGCAGTTCGACACGGCAGCTGTGTTGTCGATCGTTCTACTTATCTGCCTGCTCGGCCTCATCGCCCAGTCACTCGTTGCGCTGATCGAACGTCGGCTCGTCCACTGGCACGTGAGGGGCTGAGCCATGTCCGACAAGCTGCGCCGTATCGTATTTGGCAGTCTCGGCTTCGGGATCGTGCTGCTCATCTGGGAAATTGCCGGCCGGAAGCTCGGCAATGCGCTTTTTGCGCCACCAAGTGCCGTCGCTCTCGAATATGTCGATCTCATCCGTCAAGGCGATATGCTGCGCCAGCTTACTGGCTCGCTGCAGCAGATGGTGGTTGGTTTCGGCGCGGCCTGCATCATCGGCATGCCGCTTGGCGTCGCCATGGGCCGCTCGCGTGTAGCAGATGCAGTGGCGCGCCCCTGGGTCAGCATGTTCGTCGTCACTTCGACGGCAACACTCGTGCCTCTCTTCATCCTCATTCTCGGGACCGGCTTCGCGCTGCGCGTGACGATCGTGTTCCTCTCCAGCGTCTGGTACATCGCCCTGACGGCGTACAACGGCGCGCGCGGTGTCAGCCCCATGCAGATTGCCGTCGCGCGCTCCTTCGGCGCGGGCGTCTTGCAGACCTTCTGGAAAGTGACGCTGCCGGCCATCTATCCCTATCTACTGACCGGTGCGCGCATTGGCCTGGTTCACGCCATCCGTGCGATGGTTCTGGCCGAGATGTTCGTGATCATCGGCTACGGCGGCCTCATTCATCGCGCTGGCCTGCAGATCGATACGGCTCCGACGCTCGCCCTGCTCATTACTTTGATGATCGTCAGTCTCCTCCTCAATGGGCTGCTGGGTTTGGCTGGTCGCCTTCTCGCGCCCTGGTATGAGCAACAACGAGTCACGACATGACGCTTGCCGAACTGACAAGTCGCGCCGCTGCTGCCGCGCCTAATCCCTCCACGAAGCTCGCGATCCGCGACGTCACGAAGATCTATCGACGTGGCGGAAAAGAGCTGACAGTTCTGGAGAACTTCTCGCTCGACATTGCGGAGCTGGAGTTTCTGGTGCTGCTTGGCCCCTCGGGCTGTGGCAAGTCTACGCTGCTGCGCATCATCGATGGCATCGAGACCTGCAATATCGGCCAGGTGATCCTCGACGGCAAAGACGTGACGAACACCACGGGCGATGGCCGCGGCATGGTGTTCCAGAGCTTCGAGCTGTTCCCTTGGCGCACGGTGCTCGCCAACGTGGCCTTTGGGCTGGAGGTTAACGGTGTCGGCAAGGCCGAGCGACTGGCAATCGCGCAGGAATACGTCGATCTTGTCGGCCTTTCCGGCTTCGAGAACTCCTATCCGCATGAGCTCTCAGGTGGCATGCAGCAGCGTGTCGGCATTGCGCGCGCGCTCGCGATCAAACCCTCCGTTCTCCTCATGGACGAGCCCTATGGGGCGCTTGATGTGCAGACGCGCGACCTCCTTCAGGATGAGCTGCTCAACATCTGGGAGAAGCAGCGCAAGACCGTGATCTTCGTCACGCACTCCATCGAGGAGGCGCTGTACCTCGCCGACAGAATTGTCGTGATGACACCGCGTCCGGGCCGGATCGAGCAGATCATCGACGTGCCTTTCCCTCGCCCGCGCCGCGATACGCTGAAGAGCACGCCAGAATTCCTCGAGATGCGCCGGAGCATTTGGTCGACCCTGCGCAAAGGCGCGCACGTCTGACCTCACGCGACGGTGCGACAGAACATAACGACTAAGGAAGGAAACCACATGACGATGACACGCCGAGAATGGCTTCAGCTCGCCGCTGCAAACGGCTTGGGCTTGGCCGGAAGCCTGGCGCTGCCGGGCACCGCCGCCTTCGCACAGCAGAAGCGGTCGATGAAGCTGATCATTCAGGGCTTCAGTCTCGCGATCCATATTCCCGAAGTCATTGCAATCCGGGATGGCATGCAAGAGCTCGGCTATGCCGAATCGAAGATCGATCGCATTGAGTCGATGCAGGTGATCACGCAGTCGATCGTCGCGAAGTCGGCCGAGGCAGGAGACGCCGATGTCGTTTCTGCCATCGCTTCGACGGAGGCAGGCGCTGACGTGCGCCTTATCGGTCTCGTCTACAACAGCACGAGCCAGGTGTTCGTCGTCAATGCAGACAAGATCAAGAGCTACGCGGACTTCAAGGACCAGAGCAATGCGATTGCTCTGAACTCCCGCGGCGACTTCATCTATGTGTTGCTCAGCGGCGTGCTGGGGCAGCACAACATCAACATCAACGATACCACCATCGTCGAGATGGGTGGTTCCGGTTCACGCATGCGTGCGCTGCTGGCAGGGCGTGTCGCCGCCGTGCCGGTGCATTTCGATCAAGCGGCGGGCATCGTGAAGCAGGGTAACTACAAGGTCCTCATCGAGCCGTGGAAGGCCTACAAGCACTTCTTTGGGGAGGCTTGGCTGGTCCCGGGTACCTGGGCGGACGACAAAGACAACCAGCGCATTGCCGTCGACCTCAACAAGGCGATGATCACCTCCTTCCGCCGCACAAACGCCGACTACGAGTATTTCGCGAAGGGCTTCCGGAAGTACGCGACGGTGCCCAAGGCCGCGGAAGCGACGGATGATGTTCTCAAGCCGATCTGGGAGAAGCTTTCGAAGGAGATCAACGCGTGGCCGAACGACGGTGGTTTCAAGCGTGAGTATTTCCAGGAGCTGCTGCCGGTTTACCGTCAGGCGGGTGCGATCAAAGGCACACCCGATCTGAGCAAGGTAATTCAGACGAAGTACGTCGATCAGGCACTACAGGAACTCGGCTGATAAATCGCCCGCCGCGGCGACAGCCACGGCGGGCAGTTCGCCTCAACGCTAAAGGTGCGCAATGACCGAAGTGAGAGTGTTGTCTGCATCGGGGCAGATTGGTTCGGGCTTTCTGGAATCATCCTTCGAGCGTGGTATTTCGCTCAAGCCCCATGTGATCGCCTGCGATGGCGGCTCGACTGACGCCGGCCCGTCTCATCTTGGGAGCGGCAAGCCGCATTTCTCTCGCGAGGGCACGAAGCGCGATTTGCGCCTCATGATGCTAGGTCGTAACAAGCTCGACGTTCCGCTCATCGTCGGCTCGTGTGGCTTCGGCGGTGGCGACGATGGCGTCAACTGGATGCGCGATATCGCGCTGGAGATTGCGAAAGAAGAAGGGCTCACGTTCAAGCTGGCGCTCGTGCGCTCCGAGCAGGACAAGTCCTATCTCAAGAAGCGCCTGCGCGAGGGTCGAATCTCGCCGCTGAACCCCGCCCCGCCGATCAGCGACGAAGTCATCGACCGCAGCACGCACATCGTGGGCATGATGGGCCATGAACCGATCGCCGATGCAATCGATAAGGGCGCTCAGGTCGTCCTTTGCGGCCGCGCATCGGATACCTCTCTCTTTGCCAGCGTCCCCCTGATGAAGGGCGCCGACGCTGGCGCGTCCTGGCACGCCGCCAAGATCCTCGAATGTGGCACTGCGTGCGTCGTCCAGCGCAAGCGGCCCGACAGCCTCTTTGCCTGGATCCGTGACGACCATTTCGACATCGAGCCAATGGACATGGAGGTTGCTTGCTCGCCGCAGAGCGTTGCCTCCCACACGCTCTACGAGAACGGCGACCCATTCCTGATCACTGAGCCGAATGGCGTCATCGACTCGCTGCATTCTCGCTATGAGGCGCTGAATGATCGAGCGGTGCGGGTTTACAATTCGAAGTTCCGTCCCTCGAATTCGACGACGATCAAGCTCGAAGGCGCCGAGCTCGGCGGCTATCAGGCCCTCATCATCGGCGGCGTACGCGAACCCTTCATTCTGCGTCAGCTGGACTCTTGGCTCGACGCCATGCGCGAAAAATTCAAAGTGCGTGTGCAGGAGATGTTCGCCGGCAAGGTCGGTCCCGAGGACTACGATATCCACGTCCGCGTCTACGGACGCGATGGCGTCATGGGCGCGCTTGAACCACTCAGGCATCAGATCGGCCACGAGGTCGGCCTGGTATTCACGATCACCACGGCTGACGAGGCGATCACCGATTCGATCGCCAAGACCTTCGCCCATTTCGCCGTGCACTACCCCATCCCGGAATGGCGGGGTCTGATCACCGGCATCGCCTATCCCATGGCGCCGACGCATGTGAACCGCGGCGCGGTCTATCGCTTCAACCTCAACCACGTCGTCGTGCCGGACAATCCGCTCGAGATGTTCCGCACCGAATTCCTGGAGGTATGATCATGGCCAAGCTCGGCGACCTCGCCCGTTTGATCCGCTCCAAGAACGCGGGCCCCTTCACGTTGACGTTCGATGTCATGTTCGAGACCGATGAGAACTATCGCCGCGTCTGCAAATCCAAGGTGCTGACGCGCGAGAGCTTCGCGAGCATATATCGCGTTTCGCCGAATGAGGTGCTGTTCTTCGAGCACGATGCGGCCAAGGCGATCAAGATCTCGATCCCGCGTCCCGCGATCCAGGGTTCGCGCGATTGCGGCGACATATACGGCGGCCAGCAGCACGGTCCGCTCGTCGAGCTCGAGATTCCCGACTGAGCGGAACGGATAGCGCGACCAGTGGAGCAGACCGAATGAGCACCCGCGACGCTGCCAAACTCCTGGCCGATGCCTACCGCTCAGGGGCCTTGTTGGACGCCCTGCCTGAAGCCTTGCGACCGGCAACGATCGACGATGGATACGACATTCAGGATCTGCTGATCGAGGAGATCGGCGGACGCACCGCAGGATGGAAGCTCGGCCTCGGCAGCCACAAGGCGAAGAAGGCATTCGGTATTGGTCGATCCCTTGCGGGGCGCATTCTGTCCGATCAGCTCCATCGCGACGGTTCTGTCGTGCCGCTTCCCAATGCGGTTCCGGTCGTCATCGAGTTCGAAATCGCCTTCGTGCTCGATCGGGATGTGCTTCCGGATACACGCATTGCCGATCCGCTCTCCGTCGTCGGCGAGACACGCGTTGCATTCGAGATCGTCCTGGCGCGGTTTCGCGATCGCCGCGCTGTCGGCTGGCCGAGCTTCGCTGCGGATAACTCGGGTTTCCAAGCGCTGGTGCTCGGCGAGGCAATAACCACGAGCGAAATCGCTGGGATCGTCGACAGCCTTGCCATCGAGGTGGATGGCGCACCCCGGGCTGGCGCGGCCCGCGGCGAGGATGAAACCGTGCCGTCCGCATCTCTGGCGGACCTCATCGCAATAGCTCGGGAGCGCGGCTTCGTTCTGCCGAAGGGCAGCATTATTTCCACCGGCAGCGCCTCCGCGCCCTTTGAGGTCGCAGCGCCCGCAGCCATTACCGCCAAGTATCTCGACCGAACGTTGAGCTTCTCGATCCGCTCTCCTTGATGCTGTGAAGAAAAGCCGGATAGGTCTCCTATGACTTCAACGCGCATCAATCCCGACCGGCTGCGTGATTTCGCCAAGGCGGTCTACATCGAAGCCGGTATGCCGGAAGATGACGCTTGGCTCTGCGCCGACACGTTGGTGCAGGCCGACCTCTGGGGGCATCAATCTCACGGTGTTATGCGGCTCTCATGGTACGAGGCCAGATTGCGCGCAGGTGTATGTGAGGCAGCTGCGAAGCCCGAGATCGTGGTCGATGGCGGTGCGCTGGCGGTCATAGATGGCCACGAAGGCATGGGGCAGGTATTGGCTGCCAAAGCGGCGACTGAAGCCATCTCCCGAGCCAAGAAGCACGGCATTGGTGCCGTCGCCGTTCGCAATTCCAACCACTTCGGTACAGCGCTCTATTTCACGCTCATGGCGGCGCGCGGAAATTGCGTCGGCTTTCTATGCACCAACGCAAGCCCGGCGATGGCACCTTGGGGTGGACGCAAGAAGGCTCTTGGAAATAACCCCTGGTCTTGGGCTTGCCCGGCTGGCTCTCTAGACCCGATGGTCCTCGACATCGCCAACACAGCCGTGGCGCGCGGCAAGATCTACCTGGCGCGTCAGAAGGGCGAAACTATTCCCGAGGGTTGGGCCATCGACTCCGAGGGCAACCCGACGATCGACCCGCAAAAGGCCATCGACGGCGTCATCCAGCCGATGGCCGGACACAAGGGCTATGCCATCTCGGTGATCATGGACATGCTTTCAGGCGTGCTGACGGGAAGCGCGTTCGGCGAAGGCGTGCACGGGCCCTATCAAGCCAAGCACCGCAGTGGCGCTGGTCACTTCATGATCGCGATCGACATTGCCGCCATTCAGCCTGTCCTCGAATTCAACCGGCGCATCGAGGAGATGATCGCTGGACTGAAAAGCGTGCCACTTGCCCCAGGATCCAAGGAGATCTTTTATCCCGGCGAGATCGAGGCGCAGAACGACCGCCGGAACAGGCTCGAAGGCCTGATCCTGCCAGAAGACACGCTGACTGATTTAGACAACCTCGCCAAGCGCGAGAAGAAGCTGACCGAGTTACTATCACGGTGTGCGATCTGAGCCGCGCAGTGCTCAATAGTCGACGATAACGACCACGGTATCGGTATAGGTCCCAGGCGGCGGCGTCGACTGCGGCCCGACCCTGCCGTAAACAGGATGAGGCTGAGCGTTTCCGCTACCGGTGCTCTGAGCCGTTGCGCCTTCGGTATCTCCCCACGGCTGGTTGCGCTCGGGGTTCCGATAAAGGCCATAGGTAATGGTGTCAGATCCCTTGAACATCTTTCTGGCCGTCGGTGCGGCTGCGGCATGTCCTCCGTCGAGCCTGATCGCGTAATTTGTAGCAGGCGTGCAGGTAACGGACACAGAGCCGACCGCATCGATGTTGCTGATCAAAGCGCTATGCGAACCAAAATTCACTGGCGCAGTGCTCACCATACATTTCGGAGCAACCGTACCGCTCACGGTGAAGCTGACGGCACCGCCCGACGATCCTGATCCTGCCGAGCAATCATCGTTGTTCGTCACGCGATAGCGAATATCGACGTCGTTTCCGGTAAAATCCGACGTATAGGTCGTCGCTTCGGCTGTCGACTGTCCGCCGAACACGCGGCCATAGATCGCGAGATTGTTAGACACCGAGCCATTGCCGTCGAGAGTTACGGCGATCGACACCGGCGGGTACCCAGTGCCGGCGCTTCCCCATATGATCGTGCGTTCGGAGTTCGCGTAGAGCTGATAGAGGAGATAGCTGCTGCCTCCACTCATGCGGCGCGCATTACCTGACGGGCTGACGCTGCCCTCGCCAAGTTCCACGCAGATCAGCACCCGGTCCGACGGAGTTCCATTGCTGCAGTTGTATGAGAGTGTCGCTGTCGTATCTGCAGCACTGCTGGACAGGGTATCTATATCAGGGCCAAAGCTCATGGGACTGATGCTGAAGCCACAGGTCTGCGCTTGTGCGCGTGCGGCGCCGACCACTGCGACGGCCATGACGAGGATCACTGTTCCGGTGCATCGTGTCAGGCTCATTGGCAAACGACCCCACCAATCTTGATCTGCGTCCCCCTGTTGGCCGCGTAGCCAAATTCAGCACGGCAAGTCGTGCCGCCGGCCTGTTCGATCGTCGCGATATTTCTGGCCGTGAGATTTCGCAGGAATGTCTCGCCGTCATATCCAACCATGAATTCCTCGCTCACACCGTCGATGCGGACGGATGAACCCGGCTTGATTGGCACACCACGAGAATCCACGAATGCGACAAGGGCCGATTGATTGCCCTGCGATACGCCGAAGCCCACCACCACACCTGCACCATGCTGAGGTACGACCACTTCCTTGGTCGTAGGTATGTCGGCATCAACCGGCAGATTGGTCGGGTCGATCGAAATCTCGTTCGCCTCGTAGGACTGGAGATTTGGCACGAGAATTCGGCCCCATGGGTCTGTGCTTCCGACGGGCCGGTTCTGATAGCGGACTTCCACGTCCGGTGCGCCGACATCAACGACCGCAAAGGCATCATGGATCCTATTTGTTGCGAAAACGCCGCCGCCCGCGTACACGAGCGCGCCGTCTACCGAAGCGGTCGCGCGTAGCTCATCGTTGTATTGTGTGACCGTCCCCTCAAATCGAGCGTAAGGAGAGCGATAGGCTCCGGAAGCCGAGCGAAGAGGCTCGTCGCTCTCGAGCACGCGGGCACGCCAACTGAAACTTCCGACATCCGGCTTCTCGGATTTCATCACGTCGAGCATGGCCCGTGCTCCATCCAGCCGATGGTCGTAGCCGGCGGAAGCCGCAATGCCGTCGCCAAACGAGATGGAGAGACCTGCGTAGACACCAAGGCCCCTTTCTCCCCCCAAATTCTGAAACATCGATGCGCGAAATGTCGTGCGCTCCCGGATCTCCTGGCTGTAGTTGATGCTGAGGATTTCGCTGTCGTCCTCAAAGTCACGGACGATTCGGGAATATGCCGCGCGAAGGTGGGCACGATCGAACGGAACCGGAATGCCTAGCGAGATCTGATCTATCGCCCGCGGCACGCCCGTCGGCACGAAATCCTCGGGTCGCCCCTCCCATGCCTTTTGCGCAGATACGCTGGCGACATCGTCGTAGTCGCCGAATGTGCGCTGCGCCCGGGCGTAGAGCGACCAATCTCCCCAGCGCAAAGACACCGCAGCGCTTGCGAGGGCGCCGGTGCGCTCGCCATGTGTGCTGCCCGAAGCAGCGAGCGACGCTGTGCCATACCGGCTGAGCAGAAACGCAGCCCCCATGCCGGCGTTGACGAGCTCGGGGCCGGCCTCGAAGTGCCCCTCGAGCGTGAGCTGGTTCGAGAAGCCGTATCTTGCGCTCAGAATGGCGAACGGATCGTCGTCGTAGTCGTCGGACAGAACGCCGATGCTGCGCCTCGGAAATCCGGCCTCGATCGAGAAATCGAGCAGGCCCTCACGCAGAAGAATGTCGGCATTGTAGAAGGGGAGGGTGGCGACGGTCTCCCGCCCCTGGCTATCCCTGAGCACGACGCGAGCATCGCCCGATGTGCCGATGACCGGCAGGTTGATGGCTTCGAAAGGGCCTGGCGCAACCTGCGTCGACCACACACGCGTGTTCTGCGCATAAACCTCCACGGTTGAAGGTACGGCTGCCGAGCCTGCGAACGATGGTAACGGCTTCGTCACGAGATCGCCGCGAAGCGCGAAGTTCCGCTGCACCTGGGCGCCTCCGAGGTTTACTGGCCTCGTCCAGGAAAGTCCGCCGCTGATCAGATCGCCCGCACGGTAGGTCAGCATATGCAGGGGGTTCGAATAGACCCACGCCGTTCTGAGGCGAACGACATCGTCCATCCAATCGTAGGACGAGCGCCCGGCAACGAACGAATTACTGATTGTGCCAAGTGGGCCGAACACACGCAGATCGAAGGAGCCGGAGAAAGTGTCCAGACGCCCGAAGTCGATATCGCGTAACGCTCCAGTGGCGCCGAACAGGGCGTAGTTCAGAACCGCTCCATAGTCCGCTTGCGGCTCAGGGCGCTCCTTCCTGCGGTACCGCGCATCGAGCGTGCGCAACACTCGTGCAGCGTCGGGCGCGACCACATAGAGCTTCTGCGCGCTTTCATCGACCTGGTACGAGACGCCGGGAAGCTGATTGAGCACGATCCGACCTTCTGTGCCCCTCGCTTTCTCGGCCAGCCGCAGCCCGATAGCGGCAAGATCCTCAGGCGTCGTGGTCAAACCCACGACCGGATCCTCTAAAAATTCTGCAAGCACGCGCGTCGAGAAGTCATTGATGATGACTTCGAGAAGGAGCTGGCGTCCATCTGCAGCATTTTGAGCAGCCGATAGCCGTGGTATCGACCTCGTCGGCTGCGCGTCCACCGCGCTCGTCGCGGCAAACACGACAAGGGCGACCACGCTCAGCCGCTCAGCGACCGATGACCAGCACATTCTCATGAATGGCGCCGAGCTGGCTCTTAGCTCTGAGCGTGACCGTCGCGGCCATCGGGCGCTGCTGCAGGACCACCGGCCATTCCATCGTCGCACCGGCGAGCACATAGCCCACCAATCCTTGCTTCGCGTAGAGGCGCGCATTGCCCTGCTCCAGCGCAAGGTCTGCGAGCTTAAGCCGGCTACCACCGGTGTTTTCGGCCACAAGCTTCAGCATGCCGCCTGTCCGAGCAAGCTTCCACGCCACTCTCGGTGTGTCGGCTTGCGGGTTCCGGAAGAAAATTGGAATGGAGTGGCGCACGACGAGATTGATTGTGCCGGAACGTTGCACGCGCTTTGCAGGAATCTCATCGATCACGATCCGATAGCTCTCTTCGGTAGTGATCGGTGCTTTGGACGTCCGCACCACACGTACGGTGTAATCGACACCTGGCGCGAGGCGCGTCGCCGGCGGGCTGACCACAACAGCCGTCGTCGCCTCATATGCGTCAGCTCCGCCAGTCTGCGTCCATCGGAAGACGCGAACCTGCACGTCCAGCGGCCGGCTCGCATCGTTCCGCAGCGTCAACGTGGCGGAGCTGCGCGGCATGCTTAGATCTAGCGTCACTGGCGATACGCGGAGCGATGCAGCCTCCGCCGATGGTGCTGACAGCAGGAACAGTGCGGCCAGGCATTTGAAGGTTGCACGCATGCCGATCTTCTCCGCGGCCTCGATCTCAGTAGTGGACGATGACCGTTACAGTGTCGGTATAGGTGCCGACGGCCGGTGTGGACTGCACGGGTACGCGGCCGTAGATGTTGTGCGTCTGGGCCGTGCCGGTGCCGGTTGCGGTTTTTCTGTTCGAGCCATCCACGTCACCCCACACGGTCGATCGCTCTTCATTCTGATAGAGCGTGTAGTTGATCGTTGCCGCGGCAGGCCCTGTCATTTTGCGGATGCTTACGGTGGCGCCGTCACCACCACCGGCATCCAATGCGATGGAGTATGCGACCTCGTCAGGGCAGGTGACGTCCACTGCTCCTGCTGCATCCACGGCTGCCGCCAAGGTGCCTTGAGTGCCGAACGCGATGGGCACGATGGTCCCCACCACGCAGGCTTCCACGATCTCGATAGAAACATCGAGATCCTCCGGCACAGTCTGCGCCGCCTGCACGCCGCCGGCCAGAATGATGGACGTGACAAGAAGCGCCAGCGCCGCCCCCAACATACGTTTCATGCAAGAGTTCCCTCTGATTTGATGATGGTCGTCCGTCCCCGCCTTTCCGGCAGTGGCCTCGCCTAGGCGCGCCCTGCACGAGAGACGAAAGCCCTGCGCGACGTGCTCGATTTAAGAATGATTCGGCTCGTGGTGCAATCTAAGGTTGAGTAATTTGATATTATTCCACCAAAGGCTGCGGCGCAGCAGACATCATCGATGTCGCCATTGATTATCTTGATCAGGAGCGCTTCTCAGAGGGGAAGCTGTGTCAACGATGCCGCAAAATAGCGGACGCCGACAGCGCGACGCAGTCGATCGCCTCGCTGCCTTTCGTTGCAGGCCCCGGAACTCTTGATCTCTGTGAGACGACGACGCGGGTCGCCAACAGTTATGCGTCGGCGCGTGCGGTTGAGGTCGCGGCGAAGCGGCGCTTGCCGTCACTGGAGCTTGCGCTCGCAGCGTTGGCGCGGCGACTTCATCCGCTGGACCTTCCACGCGTGCTGGAGCAGCATCTTGCACCCGGCGACCGGATCGGCATCGCCAGCTATACAACCCGGCCCGGGCAGGCGCGCCGCTAACGCCGTGGAACGTGCCAACCGTAGAAATACTGCGCTCAGCCGATAACGATTGTCGCTGGCGCTCGATAGATCCACTTGGCTATGAGCTGCGCTCAACGACGCCAGCGGCGATCACCGCGCGGCGCTGCCCGCAGCCTCGATAAGCTTGGCGTAACGTTCCGATTGCCGAGTGAGCGCTCTCCCCGTCTCCGCGGCATCGAGATTGAGATGACGTACCTGCAACTGCTCCTCGCAGAAGGTGGCGTATGACGTTTCATTTGCCGCCTTCTTCAGCGCCGCCGAGATCTTCTCTACGACCGCTGCGGTCGTATCCTTGGGTGCCGACACGGTAACGAATACTTCTGTTTCGATATCGAACCCGAGGCCGCGGAGTGTTGGAACGCTCGAATAGTTCTTGAGTGCATCTCGTGGACCAGAGGCGAGCAGCTTGATCGTGCCGGACGCGACAGACGGTCCCCAGGTGCCGCCCGTCGTCCCAAAGTCGACCTGATTGGCTATGACTGCATTGACCACACCCGCACCGCCTTGCGTCGGAACAGGAGATATTCTCACGCCCGATTGCTTGGAGATCATGGCCGTCACGACGCGATCGAGCTGGTAGAACGAAGCGTACTTGAGATCGCGCTTTTGGGCCTTGGCTTCCTCGATCGCATCCTGCAGCGTTTTCCAAGGCCGCGAAGGATGCGCAACGAAAACCTCCTGGAACTGGCCGATGATGGCTATGTGACGAAAGTCATCGATGGAGAAATCTGCCTTGGCAAAATGATGATCGAAGGTGAAGGTGGTGGATGTCGTGAGCAGAAGAGTATGTCCATCCGCTGGGGCAGCCTTGACGCTGATTGCCGCCACCGCGCCGCCGCCACCCGGCCGGTTCTGAATGATCAATGGCTGCTTCAGGTCATCTCCCGCGATGCGCGCGAGAAACCGTGCCATCTGATCGACGCCACCTCCGGCGCCGTAGCCGACAACGAGATTGACGGGCTTCGTCGGCCACTCCTGCGCCGAGCTTGCCGTCGGGAGTACGAGAGCCGCCGCAATCGTCGCCATGACAGCGATGAGCCACATGCGTCCGCAAACATAGTGACGACGTTCCCACGTATTCATCATTCCATTCCTCTCTGTGAGACTGGTGTATTCATCAATCCCCGATCAACGGGGTGCCATATCGGCGTGAAGTCAGGCGCCAAGCTGATAGCAGCGTTAGCGCGAGGACAGCGATGGCGATAGGGTGGTCGAGGAGAGCGCTTGGATTGCGGTCGGTGAGAATGAGTGCTTGTCGTAGTGACAGTTCCAGCATCGGGGTTATCACGAAGCCGATGAGAAAAGTCACGAACGAGAACTCGAACTTCCGCAATAGCCAGCCGAGCACTGCAAAGCCGAACACGAGATAGACTCCGAACATGGTGCCGCCTTCAAGATAGGCGCCAACTACGCACAGGAATACGACGGTAGCCACAACCATGCTCTGTGGCAGCAATGTCAGGCGAGCCAGGAGACTGGAGCCGAAGTAGCCGATGGCGAACATCAAGGCGCTGGCCATCAGCATCGAGGCGTAGATCCCGTTGAGCACGTGCGGATGACTCGTGAACATCAGCGGCCCCGGAACAATGCCGTGGATCGTGAACGCACCGATGATCAGCGCAGCGGCGATGCCGCCGGGAATGCCAAGCGCGAATAGAGGAATGAGGCCGGCGGGGACGGCAGCGTTGTCGGCGGCTTCAGCTGCGGCGACACCTTCCAGCGCGCCCGTTCCAAAGCGCTCCGGTGATGGTGACGAATTCCGCGCCCACGTGTAGGCAAGAAATGAAGCTATGCTCGCTCCGAGACCAGGAACAACGCCAAGCGCCGTCCCGAGCAGGCTCGATCGGAGCATTACTGGCGTACAAGCCTTGAGCTCCTGCAAGCTCGGCCGATCCTTGCTGCCAGTCGTGATGATGGTCTGAGGGGACTGGCTCCCGCTCCGGTCCTCCATCTGGATGATCATTTCCGATAGTGCGAGCAGGCCGATGGCGATGACCATCAACGGCAAACCGTCGAAGAGATCCGCCTGACCGAATGTCATGCGCGGGGTCCCTGTTTCCACATCAAGACCAACTGTGCCTAGAAAAATGCCGATGAAACCCGAGATCAAACCCTTGAGGAGCGACTTTCCGGAAAGACCGGCAATGAACGTAAGGGCAAAGAGCAGCACAGCGCAGATCTCGACGGGCCCGATCAAGAGAGCGAAACGGCTGAGGGGCAGGGCAAAAGCAATCAGGACGAGTGTCGCAAAAACGTCACCGAAGACCGATGCGATGAGAGCCATGAGAAGAGCGGAACGAGCGCGTCCCTTGCGCGCGAGCGGGTAGCCGTCGAGACATGTCGCCGCCGATGAGGCTTCACCGGGCGTATTGAGCATAATGGCCGTGACAGCCCCGCCGGTGGCGCTGCCCTTGCTGATGCCAATGAGAAAGGAGATGCCGGAAACAGGGCCCATGTAGAAGGTGAGTGGAACTGCAAGTGCCAAGGCAGTCGGACGATTGAACCCGGGCAAGACGCCGACCACATAGCCAAGCAGCACGCCGAGCGCGACAAACGCCACATTGCTGAGGGTGAACGCGTTCCCAAAACCCGAGACAATGGCTTCCATTGTTGCGACTCAGGGAACGGAAATGTGCAGAAGCTGCGTCACAAACACGTACATGCTCCCCACCACCACTGTCGGAGTGAGCAGTAGGCGCAACCAGCTGCGGTCACCCATGAACCACATGATCGAGACAATCAGGACGGTGCCGCCGACCAGAAAGCCGGCGTACTGAAAGATCCCGATGCCGGCCAACGTTAGTGAAAAGCCAACAGCCATCGTCCAGGTCTCGTGGCCACTGGCTGGCCAAAGCGTTTTGCGCTCCCGCGTCCTGCCGAACAGTGCCTGAACGGCCAGAAGCGCTGACAGACCGATCACTATAAGAAGACTCAGCGTAGGCAGATCGCGAGGGCCAAGCCCGATGCCTCCCGTTGCCGACGTCTGCGCGGGCAAGACGACGAACAACGCGAAGAGGGCGAGGGCGCACAGCAATGCGCCTGCTGCCAAATCAGTGAGTCGCATTACGCCCTCTTTGATTGCTCTGTAGCTACGTCTGCAGGACCCATCGCTGCATGATGCTGCGCTCGAGGAGGCGGAAGACGAACTCGCTCCGAATGTCGAGCTGGTTCTTTTGCTGGAAGATGTACCAACTAAGCCCCGCCGTCACCACCGCTCGCGCCGAACACCAGCTCCGCTGCGACGAGCGTGCGCCCCATTCGATCTTGAGGCCGATCAGGGCGGCAATCAAGCTCCGGTTTGACGTGCATCCTGGCCTTGCGCATCGCGCATGATTGTGTCGGTACGAACTTCGAGCGCCTGCTGCCGACGGTGATGACGGTGGGGGCCGCATATCTCATATCGGTCGTAACGCTCGCGCGGGAAAAAATGGCACGCCGCATTCATCCGACCGAGAGGGGAGCGTTCCTCGCTCCCTCTCGGCAGCGCTCCGGCTCCGCGCAGGCTATCTGCGCCTCACTCCGTGACATCGACGTCCTCGGGACCAGTCCGCAGGAGGTTGGCAAGTCGCTTGGCTGCGACGCGCAGCTCATCGTGCGACGGCAGGCCCAATGCCAGTCGAACCGCCTTCGGCGCATGCCCGGGCACCATGGCAAATGCGCTGGATGGTGTGATGGCGACCCCCACGCGCGCAGCAGCCGCAACGAATGCCTCGGAGCGCCACCTCTCCGGCAGCTTCAGCCACAGGTGGTAGGAGGCTGGATCCCCCGCGAAGGCGCACTCGCCAAGCACTTTGGCGACGATCGCCTGTCGTCGGTGTGCGTCCTGGCGTTTCAGTTTGACGATCTCTGCTGCAGCGCCATCCAGGATCAGTCGCGCACCAAGGTCGAGGCTGAGCGGCGGCACGGTCCAGGCGCCACCTCGTACCGTCGACCAGATGCGCTCGCGCAGCCCCTTCGGCACATGCATCGTGCCGATCGATATGCCAGGCGCAATGCGTTTCGAAAGACTGTCGATGACAATGCAGCGCTCCGGAGCGAGCGCGGCGAGCGGCGGGCTATCGCTCAGAAAGCCATAGACGAGATCCTCGATGATCGGGATATCGAGCTTCGATGCCAGACGCACGATCTCGGCGCGTCGCGCCTCACTCATCGTGAGGCCGAGTGGATTGTGCATCACCGGTTGCACGTAGATGGCAGAGACTGCGGATTTCCGATGCGCCCTGGACAGGGCCTCGGGCTGCATTCCATCGTCATCCATGACAATAGGTATGATCGACACGCCAAGGCGGGCGGCGATGCTCTTGATCATGGGATAGGAGAGCGCCTCCACGGCGACCCTGCCGCCGACGGGTACGAGGGCCGAAATGGTCGCGGCAATCGATTGCCGGCCTGAGCCGGTGAATACCAGCGCATCGCCAGATGGCTGCCAATCACGCGTGCCAAGAAACTCCGCGAAGACTTTCCGGGCGGCGTCGATGCATCGAGCCGTAACCGGCCCCGTTGCGCTGCCAGCAGCATCGGCACGCTGCAGGTCGCCCAGAGCGCGCGCGATGAAGCCGGTCTGCTGCGGAACCGTTGGGAAGTTGAACTCGAGATCGATGCGGCCTTCGTGCGCCTCTCCCTGCGGCAGTATCCCTGGTGTCGCGCCCGCGATAAATGTGCCCCGCCCGACCTCACCGACGACGAGACCGCGCCGCGTGAGCTCGGCGTAGACACGGCTTGCGGTCGAGACGGCGATCCCCTGCTCATAGGCGAAGTCGCGCTGGGTCGGCAGCTTGGCGCCGGGCCTAAGGCGGCCTTCCTGGATCTCCGCCGCAAACTGGTCGGCAATGTCGCGATAGTCGCTCAAGGGAATATTGCTCCGAGATCAATGTTAAGATTGCACCGATATTAAACTCGATCAATGCTCCGGAGCAATAGTCCGGAGTTGCTCTCATGCCGACATCAATGAGTCTTGCAGCGTTTGCCTTGATGGCACTGGCCATGGTGATTACGCCCGGCCCCAACATGATCTATCTGCTGTCGCGATCCATTCTGCAGGGACGAACCGCAGGCTTGATCTCGCTGCTCGGTGTGATTCTCGGCTTTCTCGTATACATGCTCGGCGCGGCCCTCGGCCTCACCGGCGTTCTGCTGGCCGTGCCATTGGCCTACGACGCCGTCCGGTGGCTGGGCGCTGCCTATCTGCTCTGGCTCGCCTGGACGGCAATTCGCCCCGGGGCGCGCTCGGTTCTCGAGCCGAGACGCGATCTGCCGCACGATGGTGCGCAGCGGCTCTTCATGATGGGCTTCCTCACCAATCTTCTCAATCCGAAGATCGCCGTCCTGTATTTGTCGCTGCTGCCGCAATTCGTCGAACCCGACCGCGGTCCGATCCTCGGCCAGTTCCTCATTCTAGGACTGACCCAGATCACCATCAGCTTCAGTATCAATCTGACCATCGTCTTTCTGGCCGGCACTGTCGCCAGTTGGTTGGCTGCTCGCCCTTCGTGGCTCGTCGTTCAGCGCGGGCTGATGGGCACCGTCCTAGCGGGGCTGGCACTTCGCCTTGCACTCGAGCGGAGGCCCGTATGAGCCACGGCGCACAACCATTCATAAAGTCCACACCTCAACGCCGCCGGCACGTGATCCCGTTGCTCTGGTTCGGGCAGATGCTCGACCTCCTTTTGCTGTGGCACAAGCGCGTCCGTCAACGGCGCGAGCTTCGAGATCTCGAGCCTCACCTGATGCGGGATGCCGGTATCGATACGGAAACGATCCGCCGTGAAACGGCGAAGCACTTCTGGCAGCCGTAACACCTGCCGCCCTTCAGCTCTTGCAGCACTGACAGCACCCAAGGAAATCCGCTCATGCCACAACTCAAGTTCCGACAAGTCGACGTGTTCTCCGCCGTGCCGTTCCGCGGCAATCCGCTGGCCGTTGTCGTAGGCGCAGATGATCTGGCGGATACGCAGATGCAACGCATCGCGAATTGGACCAACCTCAGCGAGACGACATTTCTGTGCCAGCCCATGGACTCCAACGCCGACTACCGCGTGCGCATCTTCACGCCCGAGCGTGAGCTGCCGTTCGCCGGTCACCCGACGCTCGGGACCTGTCATGTTTGGCTTGGCCTCGGCAATACACCGAAGGGCAGCGAAATCGTACAGGAATGCGGGGCGGGGCTCGTGCGCATCAAACGCGATGGTCCGCGACTGGCCTTCGCCGCACCGCCATTGCGCCGCAGCGGTCCCTTGGAAGCGGAGCTTCTCAATCGCATTACCAGGGCTCTCGCACTTGATCCCAGTGCGATCAAAGCGTCGCAGTGGGTGGACAACGGACCAGGTTGGGCCGGGATCCTGCTGGCGACGCGCCGTGAGCTGCTGTCAGTCGAGCGCGATTACGCGGCTTTGCCCGGACAGCCGATCGGTCTCGTCGCCCCGTGTGATCCGGCGCATGATGACACGGATGCGCAATTCGAGGTGCGTGCCTTTGTAGGCACGCGCGCTGCGGAAGACCCGGTCACCGGAAGTCTCAACGCGAGTTTGGCCCAGTGGCTGATCGGCGCCGGACTGGCACCGGAGACCTATGTCGCCTCCCAAGGGACGGCACTGGGAAGAGCCGGTCGCATACACGTGAAGCGCGCCGGACCAGATATCTGGATCGGGGGACATGTCGTGACGTGCGTCGATGGAGCAATCGCTGTCTAGCCGAGGTACCGCAGTCGCAGAGTGAGCGCTCGGCGCCTTGATCGACGAGATGAGGACCCACCGGAACGAACCAGGCGCCAGAGTGCGCGGTGCTCTGGTCTCTATCGTTGGTTGATTGAGAGAATTTCGATAACCTGAGCATCGGATCACGCTTGTCGCCATGCATCGAAGCTGAGAGAGCGGAGGTAGAGATGGGCAACTTGGTCTTTCGGGATCTGGATTTGTCTGCCCCATCAAGCCAACCGCTTCTTTCCGCCGTGGCGGCCAAGAACGGGGCTCCCATCCGGCAGGCTGCGAGTTTTGTAGAGCGCCTGTTTCTCTTGCGGTCGGATTGGTCTCCCGGTCTGTGCTTTGTCGGAGGACAAGCGCAACCCGCACAGATGGATCGGCGCTATGGCGATCTCCCTGCATTCAGTCTCGCGGGCGCGGGCGAGGAGCCGGAGATCGCCTTCACGGCTTGTGTCGGAGAGGGCGTGGAGCGCCTTTCCCAACTCGAGCAGCGATCCGATGTCCACTGCTCGTCGCCATTGCCCGACATCCGCGATCGTCTTCTGCCGGGTCTGGCCTCTCTTCTGTCCGATGAGCGCTTGCAAACTGGCTTCGAGGAACACGCGACGTATGATTGGGTGGAGGGGAGTAATTTGACCAATGCGGCGCCGGTACTGATTCCGGCGGACTGGTGCCTCCGACGCGCCAAATGCAAGAGCAAGCTGAAACCGAGAAGTGCCTTGAGCACGGGTGCCGCAGCAGGCCCGACGTTGGAAGCGGCGACGGAACGCGCGCTGCTGGAGCTTGTGGAGCGGGACGCCGTCAGCCTTTGGTGGCGTGGAGGTCGACGCGGGCGCCCGCTGCCGATGGAATTGCCTGCAGTCCAAAAGGGAACGGAACTGGTGCGAACTCTACGCCGGGATAGGCTGGATCGGGCGTCATGGTTGCTGGATTTGACAACCGATATAGGCATACCGTCGATCGCTGCAGTATCTTTTGATAGGCACGGCCAGGGTTTGGCTTGTGGGTTCGCTGCCCGCGTGAACCTCGATGAGGCGGTGCGCGCAGCCGTCATCGAGATGATGCAGATGGAGCTCGGCCTTCAGCTGGCACAAGCCAAGCAGGAGGGGATGGGCGAGAGCTCGTTGAGCGAGGTCGACCGCCTGCATCTGCGGAGATCTAAGACAATCGACAGTGAAACGTGCGATCTCGTGCATCCGGCCGGCAAGCCGACCACGATGATCGAGCCGGAGCGCCGTCCGCCAATTGCAGCGCTGAAGGCGGCTTTCGCCCGATCCAGCATCGATGTGGCCATTGTCAATCTGACACGCGATCAATTCGGCATACCGGTCGTATTCGCCTTCGCGCCGGGTCTTCAGCCCATGCCGTCATCGACTACGACCCCACGATTGAGGTCGATAATTTCCGCGGCAGAGTTCAACGGGGGAAAAATACCGGACGTCGCACTCCTTTGATCGTTCTTGCGCGTTCGCTAGTGCTCTTCTCTCGATATGACGAGATCGCGCGACCGGAACTGGGAGTTCTGTCGCGGTCGAGCATCACTTGGTCAGATAGTCGAACGCCGAGAGCAGGTGGCACTTCACGACGTGGATGAACTCCTCGACGGGAACGTGTTCGTCGATGCTGCCCATGCCGCGCGGCGCTGGACCGTACACGATTGCCGGGAGCCCTTTGTAGCGCCATAGGCGCGCGTCGGTCGCGCCGAGGCTGATGATCGGGGCCGGATCGATACCCGAGAGCTGCTTCGCATTCTGGCGCACGTAATCGATCATCTCGGTGTCGGGCGGGGTCCAAGCCGGCTCCTCCGACAGGATCACGCGGTATGTCACGCCGGGATACTCGGCGATGATCTCGTCGACGCGAGGAAGGATGTCCTTCTCGTTGAGCCCATTGGGCATGCGGATATCGACCTGCATGCGGCACTCGGCGGCCACCATGTTGACTTTGATACCGCCTGAGACCAGACCTGGATTGACCGTGACCTTGCGAATGATGGCTGCTGCACCGGCCCCGTACTCGCCGTCGATGACCTCGGAGGCGGAGCTGATGGCGGACTCGAGATTTCCAAGATCGGGCACGACGATGTTCTCAAGTTTGGCCAAGTCGGCAATGATCTTGCTCGCAATGGCCGTCGCACTCGGGCTCATGTGGGTGTAGGCGCCGTGCGCTCCCGCTGTGCGAATGCGGAATTCGAGCCAGAGCGGCCCCTTCTCGCCGAAGCGCAAAGTGCTGATGCCGCTCGGTTCGCCGTTGAGACAGCAATCACCGAAGACTTCCGGGCGATGCTCGGCGAGATAGCGCGCGCCCCAAGGGCCGAAGGTTTCCTCGTCGGAAACGACGACGAGCGAGAGGCGCCCTTTGAGCTGCTCGCGAATGCGGTGCAGATAGGCATACGTGAAGATGGAAGCTGTAGTGCCGCATTTCATGTCGGCCGAGCCGCGGCCATAGATCTTGCCGCCGACGAGCGCGCCGCCCCAGGGATCCTGGCTCCACGTGCTCGCATCCTCGACCGGGAATACGTCGATGTGGCCATTGAGGGCCAGATGACGCCCGGCGACGCTGCCATCGAATGAGGAAACGATGTTGGGCATGACCTCATTGGGCGCGATGATCTCGTAGTCGAGGCCCTGAGCATCGAGAAGCGTTCGAACGTGCTGAGCGGCTTCGAGCGTGTCGCCGGGCGGGTTGGGGCTGCGGCAGCGGATGAAATCCCGCAGGTACTGGATAAGGACGTCGCGGTCCGCTTCCACCCACGCTTCGAGATCTTGTTTCGTTACGTTCATGTGCTGCTCTTGGCTTGCGAACGGAAGAGATAGAGCGCCGCGGAGATCGCGTGGCAGCGGACGACATTCAACGCTTCTTCCGCCGGCACGTGCTCGTCGGTGCTGCCCATGCCTCGCGGAGAAGGACCATACACAACCGCTGGGATATTCTTGTACCGCCAGAGCCTCGCGTCCGTGTTCCCGAGGCTGACTGCGGACACGGGACGTATGCTCGTAATGTCGGCGGCGGTCTCGGTCACGATGTGCGCGAGCTCGTTGTCGGGATCATTCCAGTTGGGACGATTGAGCAGGATGACTTCGTAATTGAAGCCATGACGTTCCTTGAGCGCGTCGATCGCTGCCAGGAATTGATCGACATCGGCACCGTTCGGTAGCCGCATATCGACCTCGAAGGTGCATCTCGACGCGATCATGTTGACCCGCGAGCCGCCGGTGATCGTGCCGATGTTGATGGTGGTTTTGCGCGCCAGGTCGCTGGCGCCCTTGCCATAGGAGAGATCGTATTGCTCGCGCGAGCTTTCGAGCGCTGAGACGACGGGCTCAGGCTCCTTGATGGGGATCTCGGCAAGCTTCTTCAGATCCGCGATCAGCTCGTAAGCCTTCTCGATCGCGCTCGGGCTGACGTGCGGATAAGCGCCATGGCCGCCGGGCGTCTGAACGGTTATGCGGAGCCACAGGGCACCCTTCTCGCCGAATCGGACAACGTAGGCACCGCTCGGCTCTGCGTTCAGCAGGGCGGTTCCCATGATCTCATCGGGGCAGGCATCAAAAAGGTGGCGAGCCCCGTTGGGGCCAAAACTTTCCTCTTCCGATACAACCGTTAGCGTGAGCTTGCCGGCAAGGTGCTCGGCCAAACGCGCGAGGTAGATGTACGACATGATCGACGCCGTAGTGCCGACCTTCATGTCCGCGCTGCCTCTGCCCCAGATAGCGCCTTCCAACGTGCCGCCCCATGGATCGTGCGACCATCCATCGGACGTCTCGACTGGAAACACGTCGATGTGGCCGTTCAAGACGAGGTGCTTCTTGCCCTCGTTGAAATTCTGCGTGGCAACGAGATTCGGCATGGTCTCGTCGCGCGTGTGCATGGTGTACGCGAGACCAAGTCCGTCGAGATGCGCGCGCACCTTATCCATGACTGCGCGCGTATCGCCCGGGGGATTGGGCGTGCGAATGCGTACGATCTCCTGCATGAATTGAAGGATCTTGCTGCGATCCTCCTCGATCCACTGCAGAATTGTCTGTCGCAGCTCTGTCGTCGAAGTCACGACCTTGTTCCTTCTTAGCTTGGCGATTTGGCGATGCGTGTCGCCCGTTCAGCCGCGTGATGGTTGCCGTTTACACGGCGATCGCTTCAATTTCCTGCTCGTAGCGCACCGGGATCGGGTTCACATTGTTGCGCCCGAGGAAGCTGCCCTTCTGCGAGCATTTCACAACGTAGTTGGAGGCGGCGCGGCGTTCAGACTCGTACACGTGAAGTGCCTCATCGATATCCTTGGTGCTGGCAAATGCGTTGCGGAGCGCCAAAGAGTCGATGAAGGTCTGGCTCGCACCCTGAGCCATGTCCGGCATCATGGGATGTGCGGAATCCCCTAGCAGCGTGACGCGGCCGTGCGTCCACTTGTAAGGGCTGCCATCGACATCGAAGAGGGGGCTCTCGACGACGGCTTCACGCGGCGTGATGCTGAGCGTTCTCGGGATATGAGTCTTGGTCCAGGAGGTGAAGTAAGCAACGAACTCGTCGATGCTGGCCGCTCCTGCCACGGAGCCGAACCAGTACGCTTTGCCATCTCCGATCGGGATGACGGAGAGAAATCCGCCTCGCGAATAGAAGGCGGTCTGTGCAGCCGGGTCCACATCGACATCATTCAGGTCGATGACAGCGCGGAAGCGAAAGGCGTGATGATCGTTCGGACGGAAAGTGACGCCGCCGATCAGCTGCTTGCGAATGGCGGAGTAGATGCCGTCCGCTCCAATGATGACGTCACCTTCGTAGCTCACGCCATTGCTGAAGTGGCAGACTGCGCTGTCGCCTTTGTCCTCGACGGACACAAGCTCGTGGCCGAACCTGATCTTGTCCATGCCGAAGGCCTCGGCGAGCATGGTGCTCAGTGTAAGCCGATAGACGCCGACCGATGGCGCTCCGTACTTCTCCGGCCATGCGCTCGTGTCGTGCTCGAAGAGCGGGCGGCAGTCGGGATCATAGCCGAAGTAGTGATCGAGCTTGACCGAGATAGCGTCGTACTGCTCGCGCAGGCCGAGCGCGTAAATTGCCCGACCGGCATTGGGCCAGAGGTTCAGGCCAGCCCCAGTGGCGCGAAGAGATGGCGATTTCTCGAAAACTTCAACGTCGAATCCTAAACCCGCCAGTCCAATGGCGGCTGAGAGCCCCCCCAGCCCACCGCCGCATATTCCAACACGCATCTCGATGTCCTTTTCTTGGAGCGCTCATTTCGAGAGCTAGCGCTTCAGACTCCAGGCGTCCGCCGTCGCGCCGTGATAGGGAATGCGCTCTCTTGCAGGCGTGTATTGGCCGGATGCGATCATGCTGTTCACATGCGTTGTGATTTCATCGAGGGTGGCAAACCACACACCGCCTTTTTCCAGCATGTACTGGACCATCTTCTCCATGCGTGCGCATCGCGCGAGGCGGCCCATCACGAAAGGATGCCAAACCGCAATCCAGAGACCGCCGTATTCCCATGCGGCCTCGAACTCGGCCATGAAGACATCCATGGCGCGATCCGGCGAATTCACCTGGATGTGGTAGCCGAGATCGGAATTGATCGTGAATTGCGGCCAATCATCGAGGGCCCAGTGCGTCGGCAACTCGACGACGCTGCCGTTGTCACCCTCGATGATGTAGGGAACGTCATCTCCCATGAGGGATGAGTCGTAAGTAAAGCCCTCTCGTGCCAGGTAGTTGAGCGTGTTTTTGGAGAAGCGGTAGCTGGGCGCTCTATAGCCGCGCGGGCGAACGCCAAGCACTTTGTCCAGCGCTTCCAGATTGCGCATGAACCAGTAGTCTTCCGTCTCGGCGGACAATGTGTCGAGCCTCTCATGGAGATATCCATGAGCGCCGATCTCATGGCCCTCGTCCCTGATTTGCTTGACGATGTCCGGGTAGTGCTCGACCGTCCAGCCCGGTACGAAGAACGTCTGCTTAATATCGTATTTCTTGTAGAGCTTCAGAATGCGCGGCACGCCGACACGGTCATAGCGAAGCAAAGATGCCGTGCCGATCAGCGTATCTGCCTTTTGCGGATGCGCGTAATGGAGAAGGCAGTCGGAATCCATATCGAAGGTAATCGCGACCGCGCACCTTGCGCCATTCGGCCACTGTATTGGGTTCTCGATCATGCCCTATTTCCTCCTCGATCGCAGAGACGGTGCGCGCGTTAGCCGACGATCGCGCCACATATCCACTCATGCGCGCGATCGTCGTACTGGCCTAGTGCTTGGGTGCTGCGGCGGGGGTTTCGAGTGAGCCGCCGAATGGCGACAGTACCGGCTTGTCTTGGAAGCGACCGGTGGCACCGTATGCGGTGGCCATGCGCTCCCAGCGGCCAGTCAACAGCATGAAGTCGATGGACGTGTTCATGAAGTTGATGAGGTCCTGGTTGCCGCGCTTCACGCTCCACGCAATGGGAAGCAGATTGTACGGGCTTTCCTGGAAGAGATCGGTCACGCCGGGCTGCGCCGACGCGTACCGGCGTGCCTGCCAGGCATCCTCGATGCCGACGTCGGCGCGCCCTGCGGACACTTCGACGAAGGGAGCTGTCAGGTTGCCGGTGCCGAGGGCTACGATCGTGGCCTTCGGGAAGTTCTCCTTGACGTACTCCATGCCGGCGCCGCCCTGCACGACGGCGATCTTAAGTCCGTCCTGGTTGAAGTCGGCGAGCGTCTTGAAGCGCTCGTCGCCCTTCTTCACGATGGCGCTGTAGCCGAGATAGTGGATGGGCCTGGTGAACTCGACAGCGGCGGCGCGTTGGACGGTCGCAAACGTGCCAGCCATGGAGAGGTCAAACTGGCCGGACTGCAAGCCCGCGGCGAAGGTCGCCCAGGTCGTTTCAACGAAGACCGGTTCCACGCCGATGGTCTTGAATATGTAGCGCACGCCTTCGATGTAGAAGCCCTTCAGCTCGCCCGACGCGGGATCCTTGATGGTGCCCGGCGGGGAGGGAATGAACCCGATCTTGATCGACTTCTCCTTGAGAATGCGGTCCATGACCTGCGCGCTTGCGGTCTGCACGCTGGCAGGCGCCACAAGTGCGGTTAACATGCTCCCGAGCAGGAGCGAGCGACGTACGATGCTCTTCATTGCATGATCCCTTTCTTTCAGCGCCAAAGTCTCGGTCCTCAGTCACCGCAGGACGCGCTGCAGAAACTCCGCAGTGCGCGCGTGAGACGGGTTCGTGAAGATCTTCTCGGGAGCGTCGATTTCGACGCGAATTCCGTCGTCCATCATCATCACTCGGTCGGCGACGTCCCGCGCGAAGCTCATCTCGTGTGTGACGACGACCATGGTCATGCCGTCGGCCGTAAGAGACTTTATGACATCGAGGACTTCGCCCACGAGTTCGGGATCGAGCGCCGATGTGGGCTCGTCAAACAGCATGACCTCGGGGTTCATGGCGAGCGCGCGCGCGATGGCGGCACGCTGCTGCTGACCGCCGGAGAGCGTCTCTGGATAGGCATCGATCTTTGCCGAGAGGCCGACGCGATCGAGTAAGGCTTTTGCCTGCTCGATGGCTTCCTCGCGCTTACGTCTCTGGACGATCGTCGGGCCCTCGATAACATTTTCGAGAACGCTCATGTGCGGGAAGAGATTGAAGCTCTGAAACACCATGCCCATGCGCGTGCGTATCGCCGCGATGCGGGCCGCGCCGTCCTTGGCAAGTTTACCGTTGGCGCTCTTGCGATAACCGACGAGTTCATCGCCGAGCCAGATCTCGCCGTGGTCATACTCCTCGAGAAAATTCATGCACCTGAGGAAGGTGCTTTTGCCCGATCCGCTCGGACCGATGATGGCCAGCACCTCGCCCTTGACGATATCGAGGTCGATGCCCTTCAGGACGTGCAGCTGCCCGAAGTACTTCTGCACGTTGCGTGCTTTGATCATGGCGGGTGTCATTGGCGTAGCTGCCAACGTCGCTCGAGCCGCTGCGACGCATAGATGATGGGATAGATCAGGACCGCGAAGGCCACCGCCAGCGCTGTATAGATCTCGAGCGGCCGATAGGTGTTGTTGATGAGGTTGTTCGACTCATGCAGCAGTTCGTTGACAGCGACGGCAGAACCAAGCGTCGTCAGCTTGATGAGTGAGGCAAACTCATTGATGAAGGGCGGGATCATGCGCCGCACGGCTTGCGGAAGGATGATCCTGCGCATGGCTTGCGTATAGGTCATGCCGATCGCGCGCGCGGCGTCCCATTGCCCCTTTGCAATGGAGTTCACGCCGGCCCGGAAGATCTCGCCAAAGTAGGCAGCGGCGTGCAGGCCGAGACCGATAGTGACCGACACGGTATTGCTCATCTGCAGGCCGGTGAGGATCGGCAGCGAGTAGTAGATCCAGACGAGCTGCACGAGCACCGGCGTTGACCGGAAGAGCTCGATGAAGGTTGCGGCGGGCGCACGAAGCAGAACGATCTGGCTTCGACGCATAAGGCCGAGCGCGAGGCCGAGGGTCAATCCGATCAATGTAGCCCAGAAGGTGATCTGGGCGGTCATGATGGCGCCGCGCACGAAGACTGCGCGATATTCCCAGACGATCTGGAAGTGCCATGTGTAGTCCATGAACTGAGGGGGTGCCTTCTCGATGTCGCCGCGCCCCAAATATGGAACGCAGAATGCTGTATGCAGCATTAGGCATCGCAAGGTCCATGCCACCTCGAGCAAGCGCTGAGAAAGCTCGGTTTTACCGATGTTTCGAGAGAATTATCGAGGGATAGGCGTCGAGAGCGAAGGGTTAGGTTGCACGATTTGCTTGCATGAAGCGGCGCCCGATTGATCAAGTGGCTTGCCGCGTTGGGCTGCGTTGGCAGCTCTGCGAGACACTGAGCGCAATGCTGGAGGCTGAACTCTGCATACTGCGTGCATATTGCATTACTGTTCGAGTCGTATCATTAGTGGCTTGAGAAATCGCGTCACGGATCTGATTGCGGGAAACGCTCTGCGGGCCGTCGAGGGCAGGTTGCACACCGATAGCGGTTACGTATGAAGTCCAAGACAAAAGGACCAACTCTCAAAGGGCCGCGCATGCACAATAGTGTTGCGAAAAACCGACGGGCCGGGCAGCAGAACAATGCCTCCACAACGCTACGACCAGAGCGATCGGCGAACCCGCTCTCGTCGGGCACCATGAAGCCCGCAACCGTCATGCGTGCAGCGAGGGTGGCGGATCAGGTCTATCGCCATCTGCGCCGCGCCATTATCTCCGGTGAGATCGCATCTGGCGCGCGTCTGCGAGAGGTCGAGATTGCGCAGGCGCTGGGTGTCAGTCGAACGCCTGTCCGCGAAGCCATTTCGCGCCTCATAGGCGACCGTCTCGTTCGCGAGCATGAGACAACGGGTGTCGAAGTGGTGGATATGGCCGGCGATGTCGCCGATATTCATCATATCCGTGAGGCGCTGGAGCTTTGCGCGGCCCGTCTCGCGGCGGAGCGAATTACCGACGAACAGCTTCAGCTACTCGAAGACCTTGTAAAGAGGGGGCACAAGGCGTCGCCGGCAGAGCGCGTGCGCGTCAATCATCAATTTCATCTCACGATCGTGCAGGCGTCCGGCTCGCCAAGGCTGATTGAGATGCTCAATAGTTTCAATGAGTACTTTCTTCATCCACGGTGGGTGACACGGACAGAGAAGAAGTTGGTCGATCAAGCCTTGAGAGATCATGAGCAGATCGTAGCTGCCTTGCGCGCCCGCTCTCCAGATCGAACGGAAAGAGTCCTCCGTCGCCACCTTAAGCTCGGCCTCATGCAACTGACAGACAGCTCCGGCCGATAGGCCCCATGAGCATCTTGGCCAATGGCCCCCGATGCTGACCGGCCAGCGGTCGTCTGCGGGCATTGTGCGTTGAGGATCACATCAGACAGGGGCGCTATTCTGGTCGATCTAAATGATTCCCAGGCTCCTCGCCGCCTGATGTCCTCCCACTGGATGCCGCGCCACACGAACGCAGCAAGAAGTTGTCCATGCGAAGCTCTCGCGCTCGTTTAGAGGCGGGCAGACGACAGCGCTTGCGGTCATCTGCGAATGTTCGGAGTAAACCCGCAGCTTGAAGGGCGCGCAGTCTTGGCTGTCTGGAACATTTGCACACTGTGGTTTGCAGCTGGCTCGGCTGCATCTCTGCTAGAGCGCTTCGTAACCGCAAAGCTGCTCCACCAGGTCGACCTCGATAGCCATCGCCTCTCGCGCGCACCTACCTGCCCGCGGCTCGTGCCCTCCACTCAATGAACTCGCGGAACAGCCGTTCCTGATCGGCTGCAGCGTTCCTTTCCATGGATGCCCGCCGGCCAGCCATGAACTGGGCGAAGCTGGTCTGCAACCTCGTCGTATCGTCCTTCTCGAACCTGTCGATCCATTCCTGCGCAGCAGGAAACCGCTGCCAGCCGGGTAGCTTTCCCGCGAGATTGACAGTCTTCCAGAGAGGGTGGCGCGGAGGCTTTTGGAAGTCCTCGAACCTCGTGAACATCGCCTCGGTGAATCTGGCAATGCGAGCATAGCGTGCCGTGTCTCTGGCCCAGTTGAAGGCAATGAGCACGTTGGCGGTCGCGATGGTCTCTGTTTCGGCCGCCTCTTTGGGTACCAGATTGGGGTACTCTTCATGCGTCAGTTTGGAGGGATAGTAGTTGTCCTCGAGAGCCCGCGAGAAGGGCACGGGAAGCAGCTTGAATCCCCACTCGGGCTTGGCGCTGGCAAACGCCGGAACAGGAACGGGGCACGTGCAGGCCGTTGCATCTACTTCGCCGGTGCGCATTTTCTCCATGGCATCGGCCTGCCCGATGTAGAGTTCCTGGATCTCGATGCCGAGTGCCTTGAACACGAGCGGCGCAAACTGCGCCGTTGCACTTCCTTTGTAGTTGAAGCTGATCTTCTTTCCTCTCAGATCCTCTAAGCGATTGTACTCCCCACGCGCGAGGATATGCAGGGTCTCGAGGAAAAGTGGTGCGATGTAGGTGATTTGCTGGTCGAGGTTGACGCCAAGCTCACCCGATGCCTTCAGGTGATTGAGGGTCAGCAGGTTCGTTATGCCAAGATCGATACCGCGCAGGAAAGCGACGTCGCGCACGTTCTGCACGCCGGCGCCGCCGCCCACAGGTAGTACCCGCAGGTTGTCGCCCTGATTGACAACCACGGAAATGTCATGGGCGATCACGGCATAGCCGGCACCGAGCTGACCGCCCATAAGATAGATGACATTCTCATTGAGCCGTTCGCGATATTGTTCGCGTGCTGCGCGCAGCTGCGCGCGCTGCTTGAGAACAGTCGGATCGGCTGTTTGTGCTCGTGAAGTATCAAAGGTCGCAGAGACGACAACGGCCGCAATTGCGGCCACTGCAAAGAACCTCATGTGATTTACTCCCCCTCTGACCCGCAGCATGGAGACGATTGGCGCCACTTTGCGGCCGGCCACTTCAACTATGCATGGAGATGCGACGACCATAGCTGCGACAGGAATCTGCCCGCAATGAGGCGCGCCGCCGGCTCGCCTGAAAGATTGCGGCGCGCTTCAGAGGCTTATCACTTCTTCGTCTTTAGATGCAGCAGAACTGACTGCTGAACTCGATTGGCGGCGCTCTCGGATCGGTGGCTCTGAAGATGGGAATGACGCAACGTCCTTGCACGATGATGGCTCGCGTCTGGGATGCAACACGCTCCCGGAGTGTACTCGTTGCCGCTAGGCGGCATGAGCGCAAGCGTGCGGGTGCAGTGATATCTCACCCGGCAGATCCGGAGCGTCCATTCTTAAGTCCTCGAAAGGATCAGCGACGCTGTCGACTGAAGTATCAAATAGCCGCGGCGCCCGAGTTGGGCATCAATCATCCAGGCGCCATGACAAAGTTCGTCCACGGCAGTTGTCGAGTGCATGCGGGCGCCGCTGTCAGCTTATTGCTGACTTCGCCATCATCATGTGAACGCCCTTGTTGCCGTTGACCAACTGCGTAACGCGCATATCGCCGGTGAGCGAGCAAAGCATGTAGGCCTCCTCACGCGTAAGGGTGCTGAGCCGCGTGATGTGCAGGATCATCTGACGGAGTGCCTGGCGAGCTGCTTCATCGAGGTCTTCGTCGATGCCCATCGAAATCAAGTGTGTTGGGCTTTCCGCGAAGGGCCACGTCCAGTCGAGGTCCTTTCGAACCGTCAACCGAAATGTGCCGTCGAGACCGGTTTCCAGACCGTTGATGCAGACTTCGCCATCGCCTTGCGTGCCGTGGCCATCGCCCGCTGAAAACTGCGCTCCTGGGACGAACACCGGGAGATAGAGAGTCGTGCCGGCGCGTAGTTCCTTGTTGTCGAGATTGCCGCCGAACGCGCGAGGTACGGCGCTCGGCTGTTTGCCCCAGATCGCAGGCGGGGCGACCCCCATGATCCCGAAGAAGGGCGCAATCGGGAGCGTTATCCCCTTAACGAAGCGAATTAGACCAGCCGCGTGATCGATGAATGGATGGACGATCGCCGGATCGGGAAAGTCGTTCGGCAGAGTCCCCTTCAGTGGGCCGAACGACACGTAGCCCCACTCCATCCAGCACTTCACATCGAGGATGTCCACCTGGAGGATATCGCCCGGCATCGCGCCCTTGACCGCTATTGGTCCCGTCAGGATGTGACCCGAGGGGCCTGGCGGCAACGTCTGCATCGCTTCAATGAGAAGCGGCGGGATATTATGTGCTTCCGCCTTGGGTAGGCGCGATGGCAAGCATGCCGGAAGTGCCCGCAGCGAGACCGTATCGCCGGATGCAATCTCGATCACCGGCTTTACGGCCGCATCGAATGAGCCCCACACCATGGTGTCGACGGAAAAAGGCATATCATGGTGGTGGCTCATAGAATGCTCCCATGCAGTAGACGAAGCCGCCGCCGGCGGCCAGCGTTGGCTGGTTGCCTAGAACTCGCGGAGATTGTCGCGAAGGTGCTTGTGGGCATAACCTGTACGAATAAGGCCACGCTTCTTCAATGCCGGCGCAAGGCCGTCCGTGATCTCGGCGATATTCCGGCGGGTAACCGGATCGGACATCATGAAGCCGTCGCCGCCCATCTCCGCGGCCACCTCGCCCATCTCCGCCGCGACGCTGTCGGGCGTGCCGACGAAGTCCAGGCCGCCGCTCGACGTGTCCGTGAGCATTTCGCGCAGCGTCGTCTTGCCCGTGCCGCTGGTCATGAGCTGCGCCAGGCCACGCGAGGCATTCGTCTTCACCTCGCCGAGTGGCTCATCGAGCGGAACCTTCGAGAAGTCCTGCCCGCTATAGAAGGAAAGCTGAGCGAGCCGAGGTTCGAGATTGGCGATGAGCGCCGCATCGGCGCGCGCCTTCTTGGCCTTTGCGTCCTCCATGGTCTCGCCGAGGATGATGGTAGTTGCGAACATGATCTTGCAGTCGTCAGGATTGCGGCCGTGCGCGGTCATGCGCTCACGCACATCGTCTCTGAACTTCTTGGCCGATGCCGCGCCCCGCGCGCGGGAGACGATGGTATCCGCGTGCTTCGAAGCAAACTCCCGACCAGCGGGGGAAATGCCGGCCTGGCAGATGAGTGGCCGCCCCTGTGGGCCTGCCGGCATGTTCAGGGGACCGCGGCACTTGAAGTACTTTCCGACGAAATTGATCGGATGAACCTTGCTCACGTCCGCGTACATCGGCTGCGCACCATCGTTGACGATCGCGCCCGGCTCCCACGAGTGCCAAAGCTGGTCCACGACGCGAAACCATTCGTCCGCGATCTCGTAGCGGTGATCATGCTCATAGTGCTGGTCGAGGCCGAAGTTCTGCGCCGTCCGGTCGTTGTGTGCCGTGACGAGATTGAGGCCGACGCGACCCTTGGTCAGGTGATCGAGCGTCGCGCCCAAGCGCGCCGCGAGGTACGGCGGATAGAAGGCCGTCGTCATGGTCGCAACGATGCCTACATGGTTCGTGGCTTGCGCCAGCAGCGGAACGAGCGGCATGGGATCGTGCTTGGGAACGGTGCTCGCGTTCCGCAAATACCAATCCGCCGATCCCTGGAAAGCGTCCGGGACGAAAGAACCATCCTCGATCATGACGTAGTCGAAGCACGCGCGCTCAAGCGACCGCACAAGATCGATATAGATGTCAGGCTGCATGTAGTCGGTTCCGATCGTGCCCGACCATGGGGCATTCCACGCCTGCACGGAATATCCACGACCTATGAACCAGCCCAGATGGAACATGATCAAGTCTCCTTGTTTTCGCGCCTCGACTGATCAGGCGGGCTGCAAGTCTGATTGCGTGACGGTGCGGAGGAACTGTTTGGTTCGCTCCTGCTGAGGATTGTCGAGCACGGCGCTCGGCGGTCCTTCCTCGACGATGACGCCGCCATCCATGAAGACGATGCGATCGGCCACGTCTCGCGCGAAGCGCACTTCGTGCGTGACAACGATCATCGTCATGCCGGCTTCGGCGAGGCCGCGGATGACATTCAGAACGTCGCCGACGAGTTCAGGATCAAGGGCCGATGTCGGCTCGTCGAAAAGCATGACCCGAGGCGAGACGGCGAGTGCGCGCGCAATAGCAACACGCTGCTGCTGGCCACCGGAGAGGCGATGCGGATGATGGTCGGCGTGCTGTGCGAGGCCTACACTTGCCAGCAGTCTACGTGCGATGGCCTCGGCCTCCTTGGGCGGCGTGCCATAAACACGAACGGGCGCCTCGACAATATTTTCGAGGGCTGTCAGGTGCTCGAACAGGTTGAACTGCTGGAAGACCATGCTGATGCGTGCTTCGGCCCTCGCTTGGGCAAGGCGCCGCACAGGCTTCCAGCCGCCGCCAGGGAGCTGCTCGTAGCCAACGGTGCGGCCATCGACGAGGATCTCGCCCCAATCCATGGCCTCCAGGTGATTGATGAGTCGCAGCAGCGTGCTTTTGCCCGATCCGCTGGGTCCCATGAGCACCACGACCTCGCCGCGCTTAACCGTGAAGTCCACCCCCTTCAGGATCTCGCGATTGCCGTAGGATTTCTGGACATTGCGGCAGACGACGAAATCCTGACCGCTTTGTTCGCCGAGATCGCTGCAGACGTCGCGGATGAGGGCTGGAAGCTCCTCCTTCTTGGCGCCATTCGGCGTGGAGGCGGCCTCAGTCAAAGCGGCTGGCGCCGCCTCGGACGCATGGCTTTGCTTTGTCGCCGCTGCAGTCTCGCGGAAGTAGTCGAAGTGCTTCTCCAAGAGAGCCTGCAGAATGGCAACCGCGCTCGTCATGGCCAGGTAGATGAGAGCGGCGGCCGTGAAGACTTTGAAGAACTGAAAATTGTGGCCGACAATCTGCTCGGCGCGGAACGTCAGCTCGTTCACGAAGATCACCGAGGCGATCGACGTGCTCTTGATGAGGCTGATGGTCTGATTGCCGATGCCAGGGAGCATCGGCCTCATGGCCTGGGGAAGGATGACGCGCCGCAGTGTCAAGAGGGACGGCATGCCGAGTGCCGCTGCCGCGATGATCTGACTGCGATTGACGGAGAGAATGCTGCCGCGAATGATCTCCGCGGCGAAGGCAGCCTCGTTCAGCGCGAAGCCGATGATCGCCGTGGAGATCGGATCGAGCTTTATGCCGACCGACGGCAGAACATTGAAGAGGAAGACGAGCTGGAGCAGGAGTGGCGTGCCACGCATCAGCCAGATGTACGACCATGCTACGCTATTAAGTACGGAATTGCCGGACAGGCGCATGAGGGCAAGCAGAAGCCCGAGCGCCAGCCCGGCGACCAGAGAGACGGCGGCGATCTGTATCGTCAGAGCCGCGCCGTTCAACAGCGCGGGCGATGCCAAATAGCCAAGGATATCGAACATGTCTCTCTGGTCCCGTTCCGCGAGTCCGACGCGATTACTTCGTCAGGATTTCCGTCGGGATCTGGAGTTCCGGATCGATACCGTACTTCTCCATCAACTGCTTCTGCGTGCCGTTGGCCTGCAGGATCTTCATGGCATCGAAGATCGCTTGACGAAGCTCCGGCAGGTTCTTGTTGATGCCGACGGCGACCTTGAACTGCGTCTTGGTCGTGAATGCGATCTCGAGCTCATTCGGCATCTTCTTCACCATGAAGCCGGAAGCGCCGGTGTCGAGGAGCTGGACGTCTGCGCGATCCGTTGCGAGGAGACGGATACCGGCCGTGTTCTCCTGGTGCTGGAGGATCTCCACGGGCTTTTTGCCGGCTGCCTCGCACTTCTTGCTTTGCTCGCGGAAGGCCGCTTCCTCGACCGTGCCGAGTCCACCCGTGGCGCGCAGGCCGCAGACGTCCTCCAAGGCCGAGACCTTCTTCGGGTTGCCCTTCTGGACGAGGCCGCTTGTCGCGTTGATGCGATACGTGACGAAGTCGACCTGCTCAGCCCGCGGCGGCGTGTAGAAAAGGTTGCTCCACATGATGTCCGTCTGCCCCGCGATCAGCGCCGGCAGCAGCCCGGACCATTTGCCGGCTTTGATTTCAAACTTGAGGCCGAGGCACTTGAAGAGCTCCCGTGCCATGTCGGTGTCGAATCCCGTGTGCTCCTCGGAGGGCGGCTCGATGAAAGCGTACGGCGGCGACGTCGGAGATTGCCCCATGCTGATCGTCTTGCCTTTGAGCGAGGGGTACTTCGTCGGCGTCGCTGCGGGGTCGCACTTCTCTTGCGCCTGAACGTCAGGCGCCGGGACGCCGATCACGACGGCGCAAACGGCGGCCGAGCCGACGAGCTTGACCAGTCTTGTCACGAGATCGAAAATCCGCATTGGCTCATTCTCCTGATCGAGGGATTGCTATTCTGCTCGACTTGACGTTCCGAAGGCGCAGTCCATCGCGCGCTCGGCAAGCGGCTTGCGAGCGGTTGGCGACCTTGCCGGTATTCGCTAGATGGCGAGCGCTAGATGGTCAGTGCCAAGGTCCCATCAAGAACTCCCGTGTCTCCTGAACAGCGACTTCCCAGACGGCTTCCATGACGTCATCTGGCATTTGATAAGGTCCGCCGAACACGCCGTCGCCCAGATATTTGCGAGCTTCCGCGGGGCTCTTGGCGAACAGTGCCGGGACATCCACCATCGGCTTGCGCTGTGTCGGCAGGACTTCGGTGGGCAGCCGCGTCCAGGGGAAATTCTCGCTCCACGAGGCGTGGCTCGCGACGGCATCGAACTCGTGACATTTGGCGAGTGTCTTCGGTGCGATCCACCAATTGTGCATCTTGACGGAAGCATCGCGATGCTCGGCCATCCACTCGACGGCGAGGCTGGCCGCGGGCTGATTGCCGCCGTGCGCGTTCACGAAGGCAATGCGCCGAAAGCCTTGCGAGTAGAGGCTATCGAGGATGTCGCGGAGCAGTGCGACGTAGGTCGAGACGCGCACGCTGATGGTGCCGGGATATCCGAGGAAGATCGGCGTGATGCCGTACGGCACGACGGGAAACACGGGAATTCCGAGCGGACCGGCAGCATCGTTGGCGATGCGCTGCGCCAGGATCGAGTCCGTCGAGAGACTGAGCTGAGCGTGCTGTTCGGTACTGCCGAGCGGGACAGCAGCGCGGTCCTCCGACTTCAACCGCTCTTCAACCTGAAACCACGTACATTCGGAGATAATCATCACTTCGTCTCTTGCGCGGCGGGTTGCAAGCTCGCGCGGGTGGCGACTTTCGAAGAGACGATATGCGATCGAGATCCAGTAAGTCGCGGCCATACATTGTGCACAATGCACAAATTTTGAGGAACCTCCGCGTGATACGGCGGAGGCTAGGATTTAATTCTGCGCTTCGACGGCAAGTCCTATGAGAACGGTGTCCTCCTCGATCGCGCGTAGCGTCTGCTCGACGTGGCGGCGGGTGATGGATTGCGCGGCGAGTTCGTCGAACTCGCGATAGGCGCACAGGAGCTCTGCGTGATCGCGATTGTTCGCATCCATCAGCTTCGGCAGAAAGTGCATCGAGAGGTTTACGTAAGCGCCGGCGGCGCGGCCGAGGCTCGAGACTGTCGTCGCAAGGCGACCGGGGGGGGCTGTCGAATGAAGCTGGTCATGGAAAAGCACGTTCAAAGCCGACCACTTCTCGGGATCGCGCTCTGAGCAGAGCTGCTTATGGATCTTTTCCGCTTCGTCGAGATGCGTCCGCGTGGCATTCCGCAGTGCCTGGACGGCGAGAAGGGGTTCCAGCGCCATCCTCATCGCGAACACCTCGCGCGCGTCGAAAAGAGTCAGGCCGCGAACGACGACGCCGCGATGGGTGTCCTCTCCGACTAAACCCTCCGACAGCAAGTCGCGAAAAGCTTCTCGAACAGGTGTGGTGCTGACGCCTAGCCGGCTTGCGATCTCTTCCTGCCGCAGGCGCGTACCCGGTCCATGCCGACCGTCCAGAATCTCCGACCTAAGGATGCTAATGACATAGTGGCGGGCAGTCTGCGGGCGTCTGGTACTCAATGAAATCCTCCGTCGAACATGGCCGGAGGATAGTTCATGCATTGTGCACGGACAACGCCGCGCGTGCTGAACTATCGTGCAGCGGGCCTTGTCGACGCAGCAGCCGCGATCACCGATTGGGGTCGTGCGCTGAAGCTTCAGCCGTTCTCACATGTGGTCGACGTTGCGGTGCGCTGCGGGGGCGATTTCGTGGGGTCCAAGCCGGTTGCCGTCTCGGGATGAGCCGTAGGCGATGAGGGGGTGGCACCGGAGTTGGTGGTCTGATTGTGAGAGCCACCCATTCCGCCGCCGGACCAGCCTGTCGCGCCGATGTTCTTCGACCCTGACGCCGCACCCTTCTCGACCGGGGTTGCGGGCTCCGATTTCTTATTCTGGCAGTCGTCCTTTGCAGCGTCGGTCGGAACCGCTGTTTGAGCCTTAACCAGAGCACCGCCGCCAAAGTCAGCGACCGATGCCACGGCCAGAACCGCAAGCCCAATCGCCCGCGCCCATACCACCGGCATCACCATTTCCTGAACCTCACACGACTGTGTTCCGCTCGCCGATAATCAAATCCGCAACCAAACAGGCCTGTCGGTGGTTCCATACGAAGGCATATTTCTCCAATGGAGGCCTGGGAATGAACATCCAAGTCTCCCGACGGCGCTTCTTGCAGCTGGCGGGCGCTGGGGCAGCGGCTACGACATCCATCGCTGCGTTCGGCTATGGCGAGGCGGAGGCTGAAGTCGCCGCCCACGTGAGGAACTTCAAGCTCGCGAAAGCAATAGAGACACGCAATACCTGCACCTACTGCTCTGTCGCTTGCGGCATCATCATGTACTCGCGCGGCGACCTGAGTAAGGGCGAGCAAGCCAAGATCTTTCACATCGAAGGCGATTCAGACCACCCCACCAACCGCGGAACCCTTTGTCCGAAGGGTGCAGCTCTCCTGGACCTTGTTCATTCCAAAACCCGAACGCTGTACCCGCAGGTGCGCCGACCGGGTTCGGACAAATTCGAACGATGTTCGTGGGATTACGCGTTGGACCGCATCGCGCGTCTGATGAAGGATGATCGAGACAAGAACATCATCGAGCGCAATGCGGACGGCGTTACGGTCAATCGGTGGACGAGCACGGGGTTCCTCGCGGCTTCGGCGACGACGAACGAGACCGCTTGGGAGACCTACAAGGTCGTTCGATCGACAGGGATCGTAGCATTCGACAATCAGGCGCGCGTTTGACACGGACCGACGGTGGCCAGTTTGGCTCCGACGTTCGGTCGCGGTGCGATGACGAACTCCTGGACCGACATCAAGAATACTGACCTCGTCGTCATCATGGGCGGCAATGCCGCCGAGGCCCACCCGTGTGGCTTCAAGTGGGTAACCGAAGCTAAGCACTATCGCGGCGCCAAGCTGATTGTCGTCGATCCGCGCTTCACGCGCTCGGCTTCCGTCGCCGATTTCTACTGCCCGATCCGGCAGGGCACGGACATCGCCTATCTCCTGGGCTTGATCAACTACTGCATTCAAAACGACAAGGTGCAGTGGGACTACGTCAAGTCGTTCACGAACGCTGGTCTGCTCGTGGATGAGCGGTTCGGCTACAGCGATGGCCTCTTCACTGGCTATGACGAGGAAAAGCGCGATTACGACCGCACGAGCTGGGACTACCAGATGGGGCCTGACGGCTTTGCGCTCGTCGACGACACCCTGCAGAACCCGAGATGCGTCTGGAATCTGCTGAAGCAGCACGTCTCGATCTACACGCCCGAAATGGTGGAGCGCATTTGTGGATCTCCCAGGGACAAATTCCTGAAGGTCTGCGAGATGGTCGCCGAGTGCGCGTCGAAGACCAAGACCATGACCTCGATGTACGCGCTTGGATGGACTCAGCACTCCAAGGGTTCACAGAACATCCGCGCCATGGCGATGCTGCAACTCATCCTCGGTAACATCGGCGTTCGCGGCGGCGGCATGAACGCGCTCCGCGGACACTCCAACATCCAGGGGCTCACGGACATCGGTCTGATGTCCAATCTCATTCCCGGCTATTTGAATATTCCGACGGAGCGCGAGACCAATCTCGACCAGTACATGTCCGCGCGTGGCTTCAAGCCGCTCCGACCGGGGCAGACGAGCTACTGGCAGAACTACAAGAAGTTCTTCGTCAGCTTCCAGAAGGCAATGTGGGGCGATGCCGCGACGGCCGAGAACAGCTTCGCCTATGACTGGCTGCCGAAGCTCGACGTGCCATCGTACGACATTCTGCGCGCCTTCGAGCTCATGCACATGGGCCAGATGAATGGCTACTTCTGCCAGGGCTTCAACGCACTGCTCTCGTTCCCCAACCGACGCAAGATAACCTCGGCGCTGTCACGTCTGAAGTTCCTCGTCGTCATGGATCCTCTCCAGACGGAGACCGCACGCTTCTGGGAGAACCACGGCGAGTTCAATGACGTGAACACGTCCAGTATCCAGACCGAAGTGTTCGAGCTGCCGACCACCTGCTTTGCGGAAGACGAAGGTTCGCTTACGAACTCCGGCCGCTGGCTGCAGTGGCACTGGCCTGGCGGAACACCCCCAGGCGAGGCGAAGACCGACAACTGGATCATGGCGCAGCTCTATCTGCGTCTGAAGGCGCTGTACGAGAAGGAAGGCGGCCCGGTCGCCGATCCTATTCTCAAGCTCGACTGGCGCTACAAGGATCCTGGGCATCCGACAGCCGAGGAGCTGGCCAAGGAACTGAATGGCCACGCTGTGACGGACCTCGCCGATCCGGTTGATGCCGGGAAGGTCCAGATCCAGCGCGGCAAGCAGCTTCCGGGATTTGCGGCGCTGCGCGACGACGGATCGACGGCGTGCGGCTGCTGGATCTATTCCGGCTGTTTCACGGAAGCCGGCAACCAGATGGCGCGACGTGATACACGCGATCCTGATGAAACGGGCGCGTACGGCGGATGGGCATGGTCATGGCCGGCCAATCGGCGCATCCTTTACAACCGCGCGTCAGCGGATCTCGAGGGGCGCCCTTGGGATGAAACCCGCAAGCTCATGTGGTGGGATGGCTCGAAGTGGGCCGGCTACGACATCCCTGACATTGCGCCGAATGCACGGCCTGGCGAGGTCATGCCTTTCATCATGAATGCCGAGGGAACGGCGAGACTGTTTTCGCTGCGCGGTCTCCGCGAGGGACCGTTCCCGGCGCACTACGAGCCCTTCGAGTCGCCAATCGTGAATGTGCTGGCGCCGCGCATTCGCGGCAACCCGGCGGCGCGCGTCTTCAAGAGCGATGCCGCACAGTTCGGCGATGCGGAGAAGTTCCCGTACGCCGCCACATCCTATCGTCTGACGGAGCACTTCCACTTCTGGACCAAGCACGTCCAGATCAACGCGTCACTCCAGCCGGAGTTCTTTGTCGAGATCGGCGAGGAGCTGGCGCAGGAGAAGGGCATCAAGCCCGGCGGCTGGGTGCGCGTTTCCTCGGTACGTGGCTCCATACGCGCCAAGGCCGTCGTGACCAAGCGCATCCGCAAGCTCATCTGCGATGGCAAGCCCGTACACATCGTTGGCATTCCGCTGCACTGGGGCTTCATGGGCGAGGCGAAGGAAGGCTTCGGTCCGAACTCACTGACTCCCTTCGTCGGCGATGCCAACATCGAAACGCCTGAGTACAAGGCGTTCCTCGTCAATATCGAGCCCATCACCGGGCCGGTGGCCTGACAAGGAGGCAGGGATGTTCCCCCCAATTCCCAATCCCGATGTATCGGTGCAGAAGCCTCAATTCGGCCCGCAGGATCTTGTGCGGCGTTCGGCATCGACGGTGCCGCCGCCCACGCGCCAGCTGACGCCGGTCGCCAAGTTGATCGACGTCTCGAAGTGCATTGGTTGCAAGGCCTGTCAGGCGGCCTGTCTCGTGTGGAACGATCTGCGCGAGGAGGTCGGCGAGAACCGCGGCACCTACGACAACCCAGAGGATCTGACTCCAGATAGCCTGACGGTGATGCGGTTCACGGAGTGGATCAACCCCGGCACCGATACGCTCGAGTGGCTGATCCGCAAGGACGGATGCATGCACTGTGCCGAGCCCGGCTGCCTGATAGCCTGCCCGGCGCCGGGGGCGATCGTGCAATACTCGAATGGAATCGTGGATTTCATCCACGAGAACTGCATCGGCTGCGGCTACTGTATCAAGGGCTGTCCCTTCAACATTCCGCGTATCTCGCGTGTCGATAACACCGCCTACAAGTGCACGCTTTGCTCGGACCGTGTCGCTGTGGGACAAGGGCCGGCGTGCCAGAAGGCGTGCCCGACACAGGCTATCGTCTTCGGCACCAAGGATGAGATGAAGGCGTGGGCCGATGACCGCATCAAGGATCTGAAGTCGCGCGGCTTCGACCACGCCGGCCTCTACGATCCGCCGGGCGTCGGCGGAACACACGTCATGTACGTGCTGCATCACGCGGACAAGCCCCACATCTATGCGAGCCTTCCCGACAACCCGCGCATCAGCCCCTTGGTCAAGGCGTGGAAGGGAGCGGGAAAGTACGCTGGTATGGGCATCATCGCGCTCTCGGTCGTCGCCGGCGCACTGCACTACCTCGTGCAAGGCCCCAATCGCGTCACCAAGAAGGATGAGGAGGAAGCTGAGCGTCTCGCGGAGGAGAAGACATGACCGATCAGACCGCCGACCCGACGCCAGAAGTGCATGTCCGCGTGCCGCGCTACTCCGGCGCCGCGCGCATCAACCACTGGATCGTGGCCATCAGCTTTTCTCTCCTGGCGCTGAGCGGTCTCGCGCTTTTCCATCCGAGCCTGTTCGGCCTCACTGCTCTGTTCGGAGGTGGGCAGACGGCGCGCTGGATACATCCTTGGCTCGGCATTGTGCTGGCGTTTGCTTTCTGTGGGCTGTTCTTGCGCTTTGCCTCTCAGAACCTGCCGGAGCACACCGATATCGTCTGGCTGTCACGCATCCGCCATGCGCTGTCAGCGGGAGGTGAGGAGTACCTGCCGGAAGTCGGCAAATACAATGCCGGGCAGAAGTTCGTATTCTGGTCTCAGAGCTTTCTCATTCTGATCCTGCTCGTATCAGGAGTCTGCATATGGGATAGGGGGCTCGCTTATCTCGAAGCGACTATTGGCTTCCGCATCTCCATCGAAGTCATGCGCTGGGCCGCCATTGTTCATGCGACGGCGGCAGTGACGACGATCGTCGTGTTCATCATCCATGTGTATTCGGCCTTTTGGGTGCGCGGCACGATCGACGCCATGACGCGGGGTTCGGTCACGGGTGGATGGGGTTGGCGCCATCATCGCCGCTGGTTGCGGAGGAAAGTGCATGAGGGCGACGTGAAGCGCTCGCGGGGGAATGACTAGGTCGTCATTGCAATCAGCACCAGCAGGAACACGACGACGAGGCCCGCGCTCACAGAGACGGCAATCGGGAGACGCTCAGATATCTCCTTTCCTCGCTGAAATGCGAGAATACCCCGGTCGTCCGATTTCGAGATCATGTTGCCTCCGAACCGTATGCTTCACTAGCAAAACGGTATGGCGCGCAGCGGGTTCCGATCCCCAGTCGATCGCGCGATCGGGACGTCACGAGAAGATTGCCCGGCGAGCTACTTGGGACTGGCGAAAGCGCGACTCGCCGGGCTCTGATCGCTTCCAGGTAGTTGAAGGCGATCAATAGGCTTCAACGCGACCTAAATCTGAGAGTTCCGCGCCGCGGCTGCCGCACTCGCAACTGCCGCCTACCCGCGACCGCGCAATGCATTGAGCACGCGCTCGGGCGTCATCGGCATCTGCCACACACGCGTTCCGGTGGCCCGTGCGATGGCGTTGGCGACCGCTCCAGCGACGGGCACGATCGGAACCTCCCCGACACCGCGCACGCCATAGGGAACGCCCGGCACCGGCGTCTCGATGATCACGGCGTCAATGGTGGGCACATCAAGCGCGGTCGGCAGGCGATAGTCGAGCAGGCTGGCATTTCTCAGTCGGCCGTCGGCATCGTAGTCGAAACCTTCCGTCAGGGCCCATCCCAGACCTTGGACGACACTCCCCTCGATCTGTCCCTCGACGGCCATGGGATTGAGCGCAAGACCCACATCCTGGAAGGCCGTGTAGCGGAGCACTGTCACTTGTCCGGTATCCGTATCGACCTCCACGTCGCACACATGAGCGCCGATCTCGACGCCGAGCGGCAGATTGCTCGAGGTGCCTCGGCCCACGATGGCGCCCTCGGTGAGCGTCGCCTGCATCAGTTCGGCCAGTGTGATGGAGGTCCCGGCAGCCAAACGCGAGCTGAAGCGACCGCTGGAATACACGAGGTCCGCGGGTGAGCATTGAAGCCGCAATGCCGCGCGAACACGAAGCTGCTGCAAGGCATCCGCGCTCGCTTCGACTAGCGCCGCGGTCGTGGTGCGGGCGACGCGACTTCCCGCGGCAGGATCGCTGTAGCCGGCCGATTTGCTGTCGGCGGTCTGAATGTGCACGTCGCCTAAGGGAAGGCCGAACTCTTCTGCGACAACCTGCGCCATGGTTGTACGCGTGCCCGAAATATCGACGGCGCCCATAGTAATCATGGGGCGTCCGTCGCCAGAGATCGTGATGTGCGCCGCCGAAGTCATCGACGTACCGCGCCAGTAGCCGAGGGCGAGGCCGCGCCCGCGCGGAAAGCGGCCTTCCGGCAATGGATCGCGCCAGCAGGCATGTTCTCCAATACACTCGAGAATGGTCGTGAGGCCGATAGCCGGAAACGGCGTGCCGATAGGCATCGTGCTACCTGTAACGGACGCGTTGCGCTTCCGGAATTCCAGAGGATCGACGCCGAGCTTCTGGCTCAAGGCATCCATGGCCTGTTCCATCGCGAACGCAACTTGAATGCCGCCGGGCCCGCGATAAGCCTCGGTGCGCGGCTTGTTCGTGACGATGTCGTAGCCGACCAGGTTGAGATGCGGGCACTGGTAGAGCGCAGCGGAGGCCTGCATCATGAGCGAGGGGCTCATCCCCGGCAGTCCGCCCGCATCTACGCGATAGGTGCCTTCGATCGCGGTGAGCTTGCCGTCCGTATCGGCGCCGACGGCGATGTCGATGAGCGCGCCGGCGGCAGGTCCCGAGCCGCCCTGCAGCACCTCTTCGCGCGTGAAAACCAGCTTGACCGGACGACGGCATTTCTGAGCGAGCCGGACGGCTACAGCCTCGCCATGAATGGCGATCTTGCCGCCAAATCCCCCGCCGATTTCGAGCGGCACGACTTTCAGCTTTGAAAGCGGCAGGTCGAGCATGCGTCCGACCATGAGTTCGGTGGTGAATTGGCCTTGCGTCGATGCCCACACCGTGGCGAAACCATTGGCATCCACCTCGGCGAGCACCACTTGGGGCTCGAGATATCCTTGGTGAGCCGTATCTACGGCGACGCTTACCGACGCTGTGGCCGTCGCATTCTTGAGTGCGCCCGTAGCATCGCCGCGGGAGATCACCGTGCGCGAACAGACATTGCTTGGTGCGCGCGGGCGCGGCTCAACGCCTTTGGTGAATACGTGCTCGTGAAGCACGGGCGCATCTGGGGCCATAGCCACCCCTAGATGCGGCACTGTGGGCAGCAGCTCATACTCGACATCGATGAGAGCGAGAGCCGCCTCGGCCACATGCGGATCGACTGCCGCTACCGCGGCAATGGGCTGTCCGACCCAATGAACTTTGCGCCGCGCCATGTTGATCTGCGCGACCATCCACATGTCGTAGCCGGTCTCACCCATCGGGATCATGGTTCCGATCGGCAGCTCGGGAAAATCGGCTGCCGTGACCGTAGCAACCACGCCCGGAAGCGCATCGGCGCGCGTCGTGTCTATTCGCTTGATGATGGCGTGCGCATGAGGACTGCGCTTGATCTTGGCTTGCACCATGCCCGGTCGCATCAAGTCGGCCGGATAGACGGCTTCGCCCGTCACCCGCTCCCGAGCGTCGATGCGAGGGAGAGGTTTGCCCAGCACTTCAAGCCGAGGCGCCTCATCCGACGAGGGGCGTCCTAGTTTATCCATTGATCAGCGCCTTTGAGCGGCCGCAGCCGCGATGGCCTCGACGATCTTGCCGTAACCGGTGCAGCGGCACAGATTGCCGGCCACTGCATGGCGGATCTCGGCCTCACTCGGATCGGGATTACTATCGAGCAGCGCCTTGGCGGAGATCACGATCCCTGGCGTGCAGAACCCGCATTGCGTGCCGCCGTGCGCAACGAGCGCTTCCTGGATCGGGTGCAGCTTGTCTCCGTCAGCAATGCCTTCGATCGTGACGATCTCGCTCTCCGACGCCTCCTGCGCCAACACCAGGCAGGCGTTCACAGCAGCACCATCCATCAAAACAGTGCACGTGCCGCAATTACCATTGCCACACCCTTCCTTCGTGCCGGTGAAGCCGAGACGCTCGCGCAAAAATCCGAGCAGCGTGTCTCGCGTGTCGGCGAGCACCGTACGCTCCTCGCCGTTGACCGTGCAGGTGATCATCATCCTCATGCGATGGCTCCTTCGGCCTTCAGCTGCACGCAACAGTCGGAAAGGGCGCGCTTCGTCAGCACCGACACGAGCTCGCGCCGATAGTCTGCCGAGCCGCGGGTATCCGAGATCGGTTGCGACTCTCCCGCGGCAATGCGGCCAGCCTCGATGAGCAGAGCCTTGGATGGCTGCTCGCCGAGCAGTGCTGCTTCAGCGGCATGGGCTCGCATAGGGGTTGGTCCGACGGATGCCAGCACAATTCGGGCAGCTGCAACTGAACCTCGCGTGTCGAGGGAGAGCCAAACTCCAGCGCCGGCAATGGCGATGTCCATCTCGCGTCTTGGCGTAAAGCGCAGATAGCGCGCGGCTGATCTTGTCGGAGGTGGCGGAAGAATGATGGCGGTCAGCAGCTCATCTGCTTCGAGCAACGTGCGTCCCGGCCCCCGAAACAACTCGCCGACGGCCATCTCGCGTTGCCCACTGCGGCCAGCGATTGTCGCGCGAGCCTCATGACAGATGAGCGGCGGAACCGCATCTGCGGACGGTGCGGCATTGCAAATATTCCCGCCGAGGCTGGCGCGGTTCTGTACCTGAAGGCTGCCAACCAATCGCGCCGATTGGGCGATCGACGGATAGTGAGCTGCAATTGATGGATGTTGGGCGATAGATGTGAGCGTCGCAGCAGCGCCGATCGAGATCGCTCCTCCGGGCAGTGCCACGATGGCTGTCAGTTCGGGGATGCGCTTCAGGTCGACGAGATGTCGCGCAAGTCGGCGGCCCTCGCGCAACTGCGGAATGAGGTCCGTGCCGCCTGCAAGCACGCGGGCCTCGCCGCTGCACAATGCCTCGACCGCGGCGGCTGCGCTTTTCGGCCTGTGGTATTCGAAGTCCTGCAAACCTCAGTGCTCCCCTGCGAAGCTGCTACACGGATCATCGTGGCCAATTCGAAAGGCATACAGGGCCATTTTAGTCGTTCACATGGATATTTCCTATGGCGGAGCTCAATTTCCTCATAGGCAAAACAACGCGGCGCACCATGTCCGCCGGAGGCCACGGGCGAAGGTCCGCATGGGGCCGTTACCTTTGCGCTGCGTCAAGGACTACGAGGCTCGTAGGTGCTGTTCTGGTGGAAATACGGCGCGCGGATTTGGCAGCAGGGATTTAGAGCATGTGGAGCGGGAGCGCGAGCAAACTCGCTGGAGGAATGGCGGTCGCAGCCTGCCTTTTCGTGATTTCGGATAGCGCCCTCGCCCAAGCGAAAGATCCGTCGGCAACGCGCGGCCGCGAGTTGGCAGTCCGCCTCTGTTCCAACTGTCACTTGATTGATGGCGCGGGCAATACGGCGGTGCCTGCGGGCATCGGCACGTTGCGGGGTATTGCAAACAGCCCTGGACAGTCGGCTGAGCGGATCAGCAACGTTCTTATCTTGCCCCACCTGCCAATGCCGGATAACCAGCTCACGCGAGATGAGATTCACGATATTCTCGCTTATCTCGAGACCTTGCGGACCAATCCCGCAGTTCCGCCACTGATTACGCCTCCGGCGGGCGCAAAGCCGCAAATACCTTCGAAGACATAGAGCAGACTGTTCACCCGGCGGCGGTATAGGTTGTGAAAGACGATCTCGCCGCTGACCTCGTGCCTAATTCTCAATTGGCCCGCACCGCGCTCCAGGCGAGCCCTCGCCGAGGATGTCGCCGATGGCTATGTCACAGCGAGCGCGCACTTCGGGAATCCGGCTTCGACAGTCGGCGACCTATTTGATGGGCATGATCAGGTTGGGCAGCCAAGTCGCCAATTGGGGCACGAACGTTACCAGTGCCAAGGCGAAGAGCATGGTCCCAAAGATTGGCCATTGATATCGCCAGAACTCTTGAAGCGAGATGCCGGACATCCGGCAGAGAAGATACATGGTCAGGCCGTATGGCGGGGTTACCAGGCCGATCAGTAGATTGAAGACCGTGATCACGCCGAAGTGCACGGTATCGATGCCGAGAGCTTTGACGGTCGGCATGAGCAGCGGCACGAGCACCAACAGTATAGGTACGGTGTCGAGAAGGCAGCCCAGGAGCAGGAAAAGGATATTGATCAGAATAAGAAACACAATGGGGCTGTTGGTCAGGGCCGTGAACCAGACCGTCAGGCCGTCGGCTGCGCCATAGAGTGTGAGTACGCGGCCGAACGCAGCGGCGGCCGCAATGATTATGAAGACGGACCCAACGGTAGAAACCGTGGACAGGCACTGGCGCGCAAAGGTTGCGGCGTCGAGTTCCCTATATATGAGGCCGCCGATTACGATCACCGCGAGCACGCCCAGAACGGCAGCTTCTGTTGGGGTCGCCAGACCGGCAAGTATGCTGCCGAGAACGATCACTGGAACGGCGAGTGCTGGCAAGCTCGCCAACGTCGCGTGCGCCCGCCCAGGCCAGTTGACGCGCACCTCGCGCGGATAGCCATTTCGTTTGGCCACGAAGTACGCCTGAATCATGAGGAACAGGCCGAGCATGGCGCCAGGGATAGCACCTGCCAAAAACAGGCGCCCCACGGATTCGTCCGTCGCGGCGGCAAAGATGACGAAGGCTATGCTTGGCGGAATCAGAGGGCCAATGGTCGCTGCACCTGCGATGATCGATGCTGCGTAGCCCGTTGGATAGCCGCTGCTCTTCATTGCTGGAATGAGTATCTTGCCGGTCGCGGCTGCATCGGCGAGATCCGATCCGGACATTCCGGCCATGATCACATTGACGATGACGCTGACATGGGCAAGGCCGCCGGCGATGTGACCGACGAACGCCTTAGCCAGATTGACGAGACGCTGCGTCACGCCGCTAACCAGGGCGAGATCACCCATCAGGATGAAGAAGGGGATCGCCATCAGGACGAAGTGATTGATGCCCTGCCAAAGGGTTGTGGGCAGCGTCGAAAGTGGGATTGGTGCAGGCGCAAGCCACAGCCCGACAATAGACGACGCAATCAGAACGATGGCTATCGGCACCCGAAGCAGAAACAGTGCAGCAAAGACGGCAAGAACCGCCCACAATCCGCTCATGTCAAACTTCCGTTGCGATTTCGGGTCGGGCAGGTGCGGGCTCGCGCCCTGAGAGCCGACGGACAAGCGTGATTGCGGTGTAGATCATCATCAGGGCGCCGGCGATCGGCACCGGATAGGCGAAGACGGAGAGAGGCACGCCTAGCGCGATCGTCATCATAATGTCGAGATTTCGCGCGGTCTGCCATCCAAACCATACAATCAGCACGAGCACGGCCAGCGTCGTGACATCTCCCAGGATCCTGAAGACGGCTTTGCCCTTGTCGGGGATGTAGTCGTAGAGCGCGGTCATCCGTATGTGATCGTCGAGTCGCTGCAGGCACGCGGCTCCCCAGAATGCCGCCCATACCAGGGCAAGGCGCCCGAGCTCTTCGGTCCAGTGTAGATCAAACGCCGCGATGTCGAAGTAGCGCACTATGATCTGCAGCGTTGCGGCTGCGACCATCACAAGAACCAGGAAGAGGCTCACCAAGCCCTCGATCATGGCCCAGGGATCGAATGCTCCGGCGGAGGTGCGGAAGTCATTGCGAATGATGATCGTGAGGAAGATCGAGAGAACTGCGAGGACGCCGAGAAGGACGAGCAGTTCCAATGGCACTTCAATCATTCCACCCCATCACATGACTGGATATTCAACCACGAGCACGCCGGCGCCGCAGGCACCACGAGAGGACTGCGACGCTCCGGCGCGTCAGTTCTGTGCTGCTTTGGCTTCCTCGAGGAGATCCGGCCCCACGAGATGCGAGAAGTACTTGTGAACGGGCTCCACTGCCTTCTCGAAGAGCGCGCGGTCAGGCCGGACGACCTTCACGCCATTCTTCTCCATCAAAGCGATGCCATCGGCATTCGACTTGGCTGCAGAGACGAACATTGCCTGCCCCGCTTCCTTGGCAGCCGCCGCCAGGGCGCTCTGCTGCTTCGGCGTCAGTGACGCCAGCTTCTTCGCGTTGATCGTGAAGACTGTCGCGGTCCAGATGTGGTCGGAAACGACAAGGAACTTAGCGGGCTCGTACAACTTGCTGTCGCTCATGCCGTGATAATTCGTCTCGACGCCGTCGATGGTTTTCTGCTGGAGGGCCGAGTAAACTTCCGGCCAGGCCATCGGCACGGGGTTTGCCCCATAAGCGCGAATTGTCCGCACGTAGAGTTGGTTCTCGATAATGCGGATTTTCTTACCTTTGAGATCATCAGGTGTCGTGACAGGGAAACCGTTCGTTAGGATGCCTCGCATCCCCCAGACGCCCCACCCGAGCGCCTTGATGCCCTTGGGCTCCAGCAAGGCCAGCAGCTTCTGCCCGACCGGACCGTTCAGCACCTTCCACGCGGCCTCGTCCGATTTCCAGATGAACGGCAGCTCCGTAAGAGAGAATGACGGCTCGATGTTAGCGATGGGACCAGAGCCGGTCATGGCCATGTCCAGGGACCCAAGTCTGACTTGAGAGATCATCTCGAGCTCGCCGCCCAACTGGCCGTTGGGAAAGATCTGGATCTCCAACTCGCCATCGGACTGCTTCTCGGCAAGTTCCTTCAGCTTGAGCGAACCGACGCCGGAGATCGAGGTGAGCGAAAGGACATGCCCTATGCGCAGCGTCGTCTTGGCCTGCGCAGACGCATCCGGAACCGAGTGGAGACTCGCGATGAGGCTCGCCATCGCACAGAACCAAAGACGTCTCATGTGTGATCCTCCAGATGTAATTTCACGCCAAGTCGAGCTCGCGTGCACCAGCTTCAGCGATGGATGCAAAGCGTAGTGCTCCGCCGCGAAGAGCGTCAAGAAACGTGATTAGGCAGCGATGCAAAAAAGTGTCGGCAAAACAGGCATTATTGAATGTTGACGCAAGAGCGCGCCGCATCGAAAGTGCGCTCGTGCTCATCAATACAAGCTAATTGACTTTGTTGCCGAAACGAGAACGAGCCTACGCGAATGGAGAATGCCGTCGTGACGAACAATATTGCCATCGGTGTCGATATCGGTGGCACGTTTACGGATATCGTTCTCATCGATGAGGGAAAGGGGGCGATCTACTCGGCGAAGGTGCTGACGACGCCAAGTCAGCCGGCACTCGCCGTCCTGAATGCCGTTGAGCAGGTGCTTGATCAGGCTAAGGCTGAGCACGCGTCTGTTCGCACGATCGTTCACGGCACGACACTCGCGACGAACGCGATCATCGAACGCAAGGGCGCGCGTACTGCGCTGCTGACGACACGCGGCTTCCGCGACACTCTCGAGACCGGTACTGAGCTGCGCTACGACCTCCACGATCTCTTCATCGAATTTCCCGAGCCGCTGGTGGCGCGGAAATGGCGTATCGGCATGGAGGAGCGCACGCGCTTCGACGGCAGCATCATTGTCGGCGCGCGAAAAGAAGAGGTGCAAGAGGTATTGGGTAGACTTTCGGCCGAAGGCGTAGAGGCCGTCGCAGTATGCTTTCTCCATTCCTATGCCAACTCCAGCAACGAAGACGTTGTGGCATCGGTTGCGGCGCAGTTCCCGAAGTTATTCGTATCGCTTTCATCTCAGGTGCTGCCGGAAATAGGCGAGTATGGTCGCGTTTCCACGACTGCGGCGAATGCATATGTCCAGCCACTAATGGCGAAATATCTCCATGAGCTTTCTGGTGCGCTCAAGGAACGGGGCGTGCGCGGGGCGTTCTACGTCATGAGCTCGAGCGGAGGAACGCTAAGCCTGGATCTCGCGCGGCAGTTCCCTGTGCGGCTCGTCGAGTCCGGCCCGGCGGCCGGCGTCTCCATCGCCGCGCACTTTGCGCGTGAGCTCTCGATTCCCAACATCCTTGCATTCGATATGGGGGGCACGACCGCCAAGATTTCTCTCATCAGTGGCGGCGATCCTACGCGGACGACTGAACTTGAAGTTGCCCGCGTGCGTCGCTTTCAGAAGGGGAGTGGCCTGCTTCTGAAGGCGCCTGCCGTAGACCTCATCGAGATCGGCGCCGGTGGAGGGAGCATAGCCGAGGTCAACGAGTTCGGCCTTCTCAATGTCGGTCCGGAGAGCGCGAGTTCTGTTCCAGGGCCCGCCTGCTACGGGAATGGAGGAACATCGGCCACGGTAACCGATGCGGATCTTCTCCTCGGCTACCTCAATGCCGACTACTTCCTTGGCGGAAAGATGAAGTTGCTGACCGACAAGGCAGCGACAGCGGTCGATAGCGCGGTCGGGAAGGGGCTCGGCGTCGACACGACGCGCGCGGCGTTGAGTGTCTACGAGGTCGTCAACGACAACATGGCCAATGCTGCGTCTGTATATGCGGCCGAGCAGGGTATCGATCTCCGCGGCTTCACGATGCTGGCCTTTGGCGGCGCCGCTCCGGCGCATGTGTGTGATGTGGCGCGGCGTCTGGGCATTCGCGAAGTGCGTGTCCCGGTCGCAGCCGGGGTACTCTCCGCTCTCGGGTGTCTTGCGTCTCCGGTCTCATTCGACTTCGTGTTTGGCTACATGCGCGAGCTGAAGGACGTCGACTGGTCCGTCGTCAACGAGCGCTACGCGGCACAGGAGAAGGATGGGCGCGCCTATCTCGCCGAAGCCGGCATCACCGAAGGCATCGTCGTCACGCGCTCTGCGGACATGCGCTACCTAAGCCAACGCTACGAAGTAAGTGTGCCGTTGCCGTCCGGTCCACTGGGTCCAGATTTCCTCGAGCGCTTGCACGAGGACTTTTATGCGGCCTATCGCAAGCACTACGGGCGGGATATTCGCGAAGTGCCTGTGGAAACGGTGAGCTGGCGGCTCACTGTATCGAGCGCAGCGCCGAAGCTACCGGAAAGCTGGCCGAGTCACGGCTCAGCCTCTTCGGACGTCACACCGAAGTCCCGCCGCCCGGTGTCGTTTGTGGGGCAGCCATCTCCAGTCGATTGTCCGGTCTATCAGCGGGATCGCCTTCTCCCGGGCGCCCGATTGTCGGGGCCTGCCATCGTTGAGGATCTGGAGTCCACGACAGTGGTGCCTCCTGGAGCAAGCGTCACCGTCGATGCGCTCCGCATGCTCGTGATCTCGCTTGAAGGATGACGCCTATGAGCTCTCCCGCTTCTCCTGCCATTGATGCGACGACACTGACCATGTCATGGAACAAGCTTATGTCCATTGTGGATGAGGCTCAGGTCACGCTGTTGCGCACCGCATTTTCACGCATCGTCACTGAGGCCTGGGACTTCAGTTGCGCGCTCTTCGACACGCGCGGCGAAATGATTGCGCAGGGGAGGCATGGGCTGCCGTCCTTCCTTGGATGCATGGCCCAAGCACTGCATGATTTTCTGGCGTTCTATCCGCCGGAGACGCTCAAGCCCGGCGATGCCGTGATGACGACGGATCCGTGGATAGGTGCGAGTCAGATCAACGACATATTCCTCGTATCTCCGATCTTCTTTAAAGGCCGGATCGTGGCGTACGCTATGAGCGTCTCGCATTCGCCTGACGTTGGCGGTCGGCTTCTTTCTGCGGACTCGAGAGAGATATTCGAGGAAGGTTTCCGCCTGCCGATCATCAAACTGTTCAATGAGGGTGAGCCGAACGAGGATCTCTTCCGCATCATCCGCATGAACGTGCGCGTGCCCGATATTGTCGTCGGCGACATCATGGCTCAGCTTGCGTCAAACACCACGATGACGCAGCGGATGGTGGAGTTTCTCGAAGCGCGTGGGCTCGACAATGCCGACGCGCTGTTTGCGGAGGTGTGGCGCCGCTCCGATCAGGCCATGCGGCAAGCGATCTCCACAATCCCCCCGGGTACTTACGGCGCTTCGGTGGAGACGGACGGGTTCAGCGAGCCCATCACGCTCAATTGTACGATCGAGGTTTCAGCCGACGAGATCCACGTCGACTGCACGGGAACTTCGCGACAGCAGGAGTTCGGCATCAACTGCACGAAACGCTGGTCTTTCGCAGACATTGCGCACGCCTGTATTTGCGTGGCGCATCCGGCCGTACCCGTGAACGGCGCGATGCTCAAGCGGATCAAGTATACGGTGCCTGAGGGCACTGTCATCAACGCCACGTATCCGGCTGCGCTCGGCGCACGGGCTCTGGTAGCAATGTACCTTCAAGGCATGATCTTCCAGGCACTTGGCAAAATTGTTCCCGAGCGGGTGATTGCCGAGAGCGGCACGCCGCCTCATCTGACGGCCTATCTCGGCACGGGGAATGGCGGAAGGCGCTACGTCGACATCATGTTCCTGAACGGAGGTATGGGCGCGCGCCCGAATATGGATGGTGTCTCGTCCATTGGGTGGCCGGCAAACATCGCGGGCATCCCCGTTGAGATCACCGAGAACGAGAAGCCGCTGCTTTTCCTCAAGAAGGAGCTCGTGAACGACTCGGGCGGTGCTGGGCGCCAACGCGGTGGACTTGCCTCGGAACTCAGCGTTCGTTCGGAGGCCTCGGAGGCCATTACGATGGGTGTGCGGTTGGACCGCTTGGAGCATCCAGCACAGGGAGTGGCCGGCGGAGCCGCCGGCACGCCATCATCCGTGCGGGTCAACAGCAAGCCAGTGCATCCAAAGCGGACGCTGCAGTTGATGCCGGGCGACGTGTACTCGGTCAGCTGCGCCGGTGGCGGGGGCTACGGCGATCCCACCGAGCGCGATCCGGCGGCGGTTCTCAAGGACGTGCAGGGCGGCTACGTGTCCTCTGCTATTGCCTATGATGTCTATGGCGTCGCGCTCTCATCTGATGGAACATCGGTCGCCGCTGCCGAAACGGATGCGAAGAGGCGCCAACTCAGACAGCACTGAGTTGTGACACAACGCAGACACTGAGCGAAGGACGGCGAGGATGCCGAAGTCCGATAAGACGAAGATGATTCACTTTGCGTGGTTCGGCTGTGCTGGCGCGCACGCGTGGAACACCCAGGCAGGGTCCTTGTACGACTGGCGGCGCGGGGATCTCTATATGGAGGTCGCCCGGATCGCTGAGCGTGCATTCATGGACATGGTCTTGGTCGCCGACAAGGCCGCTGTACCGACCGCTTACGGGGGCAACAACGATTTCTATGTCCGCAATGGCTTCGATATCCACATGGATCCGACGCCGATCCTGGCGATGATGGGCGCGGTTACGAAGCACATCGGTCTCGGCGCGACGCTTTCCACGAGCGCGTATCCGCCTTTCCTGCTCGCACGTCAGATTGCTACGCTGGATCAGCTCAGTGCGGGGCGGACAGCATGGAATGTAGTGACGTCGGTGAGCAATGCCGTCGCACAGAACTACGGTCAGGATACTCTTCCGCCCCACGACGAGCGCTATGATATCGCCGACGAGTACATCGATGTCGTGCGCAAGCTCTGGGCGAGCTGGGACCGGGATGCCCTCATACAGGATCGCGAGAGTAATGTCTTTGCAGATCCGTCCAAGGTTAAGCCGATAAACTTCTCCGGCAAGTACTACAAGTCGCGTGGACCACTGAACGTGCCGGCAACGCCTCAAGGTCAGCCCGTCATCGTCCAGGCCGGAACCTCAAATCGCGGTCAGGAATTTTCTGCGGCGAACGCGGATATGGTCATCGCGCACAAGAACACGCTGGCCGATATGAAATCGTACGTGGCGCAGTTCAGAGGCGCTCTCGAAAAGGCAGGTCGCGATCCCGCGAGCTGCAAGATCTTCTTCGCGATCAAGCCCGTCATGGGCGATACCGAGCAGACGGCGAAGGAAGTCTGGCAGCGCAATTATGAGAAGTCCAGCGTGGAGGCGGGGCTAAGCTATCTCTCCGACACGCTCAACATCGATCTCTCCAAATTTGATCTCGACAAGCCGCTGCCTCCGGACCTTCCCGTGACTGGCATGATCGGAAAGCTGTTGCAGCACACTCAGTCGAACAAGCACATGACGCTACGCGACATCGCTCGCCATGAGGGCATGTCCGAGACCTATCCCATCTGCGGTACGCCCGAGCAGTGCGCGGACATCATCGAGCGAACTGCAAAAGAGAGTGGCGCCGACGGCTTTCACTTCCGCCCGGCTGGGCCTGGTGGAACGGTCGGCGATATCTACTATCTGACGGAAGTCGCCTCGAAACTCATGCCGATCCTTCAGCGGCGCGGCTTGGCCAGAACGAGCTACAGCGGAAGCACATTGAAGGAGAACCTATTCGCCTTTTGAGGCGGCAGGGCGACGATCGAGAGGCACATGAGAATGTGCATCCCGATCGACGCGTGCGTATCAGGTCTTCATGCCCGTGATCGATGCCGTTACCGCGCGTGGATCTCGATTGGGCCAACGGCCGCTTTCGACCTGTGCCAGGAAGCTCCCCACAATCCGATTGAACTCGTCCGGATCCTCGAGGTTGATCGTGTGGCCGGCATTGGGCATGACGGCCAGCGCTGCCGAGGGAATGTTCTGCTTCATGAGAATACCGGGCAACAAGCAGGGCCAATCTTCGTCGCCTGTAATGATAAGTGTTGGCACAGTGAGCTTCTTCATGTCCTCGACGAGGGAGTAAAGCGAGGGGCGTTCGCGCTGCACACCAAGCTGCGTGTTGGCCGAGCCCTTGGCTGAGTGCTCGCCGAGCATTTTCTTGAACTCGGCGAAGCCGCGCGGGTCTTTGTTCTCGAACTGGACGCGCGTCGGGCCATAGGCATAGGCCTCGGCAAACTTTTCCATTCCAGCGGACGTGAGGAAATCCGCGATGGTGTTCGCCTCAGCCTTGAAGCGTTCGCGCTGGTCCGGCTCCGCACCATAACCGCAGCCGCCGACGCACAGGGACTTGGCGCTCGCGGCATGGCGAAAGCCGAAATGGAGCGTCGCAAAGCCGCCCATGGAGAGGCCGACGATATGAGCCTTCTGGACGCCGACCGCGTCGAGAACGGCTTTGATGTCATCCGCGGCACGAGCCTGCGAGTATGACGTCGGGCTGTCCGGTACATCGGACGGAGGATAACCGCGCGCATTGTATGAGATGCAGCGGTACATGCGGCCGAAGTGGCGCATCTGCGGCTCCCAGCTCCGCATGTCGCCGGCAAACTCGTGGACGAAGATTACGGTCTCGCCCGAACCCGTTTCCTCGAAGTAGAGGCGGGCTCCATCTTCAGCAGTCGCGTAGGCCATTGTTAGGTGCTCCTCGTCCTAGTAGGTCTCATTCCTCATCCGCGTCCGCGAGAGCGTCTGCCGGTCCCAAAGCTCCGGAGAGATCGCTTGCGGCTAGAATGCGTGAAATCACTTCGTGAGTGTCGTTCATGAGCTGGTTGGCGCGCCGCTGCGCAAGAGCAGACTTGCGCGTGAGAAGCGCCTCGAGAACATCACCATGTCCCTTGAGTGATACCTCGAGCATTTCCCGCGAATGCCGGTGGGCGAAGTAGCGATATCGCAACGCTTGTTTCTCGAGGCCGGCAATGACGCGTATCAGCGTGACATTAGCGGAGGCGGCGTAGAGACCGCGCGTAAACGCGACGTTGTGATTGAAGAAGGGCATAACCTTGCCCGCCGCCATGGCACTGCTCATCTTCGACCACAGCGCCTGAAGCTGTGCCAGCGTGGCATCGTCGGCCACTTTCGCGGCTTCACCTGCTGCGAGCCCTGCCAGGGCCGCGCGGCACTTGTAGACCTCCGCAAGATCCTGCTGGCTCATTGGTGTTACGCGGACACCTCGTCGTGCCGTTCGAACGATCAAACCATCCGCTTCCAATATGTGGAAGGCTTCGCGCACGGGAGAGCGGCTGACGCCGAACTCGGCGCAGAGGTTCTCCTCGATGAGCCTTTTCCCGGGCTCCCACTTCAGAAACACGATGTAGTCCGAGAATGCGCGCGCCACCTCGGTACCGATGCCGGTCGGAAGCTTGAAGGACGTTCGTGGTGCAGTCATAGAGACTCAAGTTCCATGAATTGGGGGGGCTTTATCCGAGGACAAACCCACCATCAGCGATGACTGTTTCTCCTGTAACGTAGGATGCAGCGTCGGACGTCAGAAATAGTACCATCTTTGCGATCTCGGCTGTCGTGCCCCATCGACCGAGGGGCACGCGCGACAGGCCGCGATCGCCCGTGTATCCTGGGCTCGCCGTTTCCTGTGTCATTCGCGTGATGGAGCGGCCCGGCGCGAGGCATAGAACGCGCACGCCGAACGGTCCCCACTCGACGGAAACGGATCGCGTGACTTGCGAAATGGCTGCCTTGCTGGCGGCATAAATGCTGCGGTTCTCCCCACCACAGAAGGCCGTTTGCGAGCCGATCGAAAGCACCACGCCGCGGCGGCGCTCGACCATCCCCCGCCCGATGAGCTGAATGAGACGCACCCCGCCGACAAAATCGACGTCGACGAGCTGGCGTATCTCTTCGATCGATGTTTCGAGCAGCGGCTTCGCAATGAGAATGCCTGCGTTGTTGATCAGCACATCAATGTCGCCTGCCGTAGCGGCCAATGCGTCAATCGAAGCGATGTCCGATTGATCGTAAACGTGTGCCGTCGCGCCGAGCCGCGCTGCTACCTCGCTGAGAGCATCGGCTTCGCGATCCGCCAATACGAGCGTGGCGCCGTGGGCCGCAAACAACTCTGCGATCGCCTCGCCAAATCCGTTGGCAGCACCGGTCACGAGGACCCTGCGACCAGAGAAGTCCAGATCCTGCGTGAGCTTGCTCATGGGATACGCTCCGCCAGCCATCGCCGCGTCGCTTCGGCCCCCGCGGCGATGCCCGTTGCCGGCTCGAAGCCGAGGTCCTGACGTGCTGCGCTGATTGTGATGGGGCCGAGGCCGAATGTATTCCAGGCAAAGCCGTCATCGCGCACGGTCAACGCAGCAAAAGGTACGGCTTTGCGGACTTCGGCGACGATCTCGTCGAGCGACTGCGACCTGCCCGGGCCGATATTATAAGCAACTTGCGGCAGGGGCTCGGGAGCGTCGAGTGCGGCAAACGTCGCCGCGACCACGTCATCGATAAAAATATGCTGGCGCGTATGGCGAGCGTTCTCGCGCACTGGAGTCGTGCGACCTGCGAGGCCATCCTCGACGAGACGTCGAATGAGACACGATGTCGTGCGCCCCGGCCCATAGCAGGAGGCTACGCGCAAGGCGACGCCGTCCAAGCCGTATTCCGCGCGATAAGCTCGCAGTAGTGCTTCTCCCGCGGCCTTTGTCGCGCCGTAGACGGTTGTGGGCTGTAGGGGCGTGTCCTCCGGCACAGGCGAGAGGTCGGCGCGCTCGCCATAGGCCATGACTGACGAGAACCAGACAATTCGGGTCAGTTTATGGATGCGCGCCGCCTCGAGGAGATCCAAGAAGCCGACCAGATTGATGTCCGCCAGGCGCCGCGGCGCTCCTTCGAGCACCATGGGACCGGAGATGCTGCCGGCGTGCACGACATGCGTCACGTCGTATTTGACTATGGCCTCGTACCATTTATTGGCGTCGGGCAGCTCTTGCACCAAGGCGGGCACAGGAAGGCCCGCAGGAATGGCGCGATCCATGGCGACGACAGAGCGCCTTTCGCGCACGAGGCGCTCGACGACGGCTCGGCCGATCATCCCTGAGACACCAGTGACGAGTACCGCGCCCATTGCTACTCCGCTGCTGTCGCGAGGACGGCACGTGGGTGTACCGACGTCAGCACGGCGCGGAGCTCCAGCTCATCACCAAGCCGGCTTTTGAGTATGATCAGTCCATGCGCATCGATCGGCAGTGTGCCGCGTACGACTTTGGGATCTATGCGCAACCAAGCTCGAAGCGGCGCAGCCTTGCGCGCATCCATCTCGATCACATCATCTTCGTTGAGCCGCGCCTCGATGGCATCCGCGGGATTGATGCGGGCAATGCGCCGACGACTGACGCTGCCGGCTTCGAAGCTCGAAGCATCGTCAACGGCTACGAGCTTGAAGCGACTTTCTTTCAGACGCTTGCGCAGCGCCGCAGTTGCCTCTGCGTCGGGTTCACCTGCCTTGTCGAGCACGACGCCATAGAGCTGATGTGCTGCGGCGTTCGAGACATAACCCTCGCGAACATCCTCGGCGACGCGTGCGGGATCACGCTCGGTGGGATCCCCGTAGCCACCACCTCCCGCGGAACGAATGACAACGGCGGCTCCCAGCTCCACTGGATGGCCTGCGACTTTGCCTGGCGTGTCGAAGTTCTCGACCTCTCCCTCGCGATCGATCCAGGAGCCGACGGGAAACCCCGCAAGGCCGCCGAGCACGCCGAATGCCGGAACGATCGCACCATCAGAGAGAAGCGAGTAGCGCGTATCCGGCGCCAGCACGCGTAGAGTGCGCTGCATGGAAAGCCCCCCGCGGTTGCGTCCTGCGCCGCCGGAGTCGGTGGCGAGGCGCGACGTCTCGACAAGCAGGGGCATCCGCAGCTCGAGCACTTCCGAGGATTGAACAGTTACGAGATCGCCCCAGTCGATGGGGGCCATCGCGCTTGGTCCATCGTTCTCTGCAAATCCGCCGTTGCCTCCGGCGGACCATTCGTAGTGCACCCACTCCCGGCCTGTGCGTGTATCGAGGCCGCCGAGGAGATTGTGGAACGAGGTCCGGCAAGTATCGCCGGCGACGCGATCGGGCACGACCTGCGAGAGCGCGCCGACCATCGTGGCAATCACGCGCTTGCGTATCTCGCCGTGTGAACCGGCGGGCGCTGGGCGCTGGACGTTGACAATGGTACCCGGTGGCGCAATCACCTCGATAGGGCGGAACGAGCCCTGGTTGAGCGGCGCTTGCGGATCGAAGACGGATTTCACAGTGATGAAGACCGATGCAGCCGAAACAGAGGCCGTTGAGTTTACTGGAAACGGCACCTGTGGGGCTGTTCCAGTGAAGTCCGCGATCATGCGATCGCCGTCGATCGTGAGGGCGAGCTGCATGAGGAGGGGTTCGAACTTTCCTCCCATGAATGTTTCGAGATAGTCCTCGTAGAAGAATGTGCCGTCGGGAAGTGCGGAGATGCAGGCCCGCATGCGCGCTTCAGCACGGTCGAGATCCAGGCGAACGGCTTCGAGAAGCTGATCAATGCCGTAGCGTGCGCAGATCTCGTGGATGCGCTTCTCGGCAACGCGACAGGCGGCGAAACTCGCATTCAGATCTCCGAGCCGCTCTTCGGGCACGCGCATGTTCGCGAGAAGCAGCTCCTGCGCTGCTTCATTCACACGCCCACCTTCGATGATCTTGATGGGTGGGATGCGAATGCCTTCCTGATAGATCTCCGTAGCCTTGCCCGACATGCTCCCTGGAACCATGCCGCCGACATCAGCCCAGTGTGCGCGCACCGCAGGAAAGAAAATCAGCTTGTCGCCTTGAAACACAGGGTAGATGACCGTGACGTCATTGAGGTGCGTGCCGCCTGTGTATGGATCGTTGGCGAGTATGACGTCCCCCGGCTGCAGCGTTGCGCCGAGCTTCTCCATGGCGGTGCGGACCGACCAGGGTAGCGGTACAACATGCGAGCCGATGTCCTCCGACTGAGCGACGACCTGGCTATCCGGCGCAAAGAGGCCGCACGAGAAATCCTTCGCATCGTAGATCGCGACGGAACTAGCCGTGCGGCATACAGTTGCGCGCATCTCGCGGACGGTCGAGATCAAGGCCTGCGTCAGAACTTCGAGGGTAATGGGGTCGATGGCCACGAGCTTGTTCCTCAGTTTCGCCGCATGATGAGGCAGCCGGTGCTATCGAGTGAGACATTCCAATCGGGGGGAACAATTGTCGATGAGCCGGCCTCCTCGATGACAGCGGGGCCGGATATTGGATCGCCAAGTGGCAGTAGATCCCGATTGAAGATGGGCGTGTCGTGGGTGTCGCCGCCGAAAACGATAGGGGAGACGCGCACAGCCGCTGCCTCCCGCGAGCGCCCCTCATCATCGATGCTCGGCAGCGTTGGTTTTTCCGAAAGGCCCCAGGCTGCAATACGGTAGCTGACGATCTCGATCTCAGCCTGCATCGTGCCGCCATAGCGCGCCGTGTAGACCTTCTCGAAGGCCTCTTCGATGCTTCTCATCTCGGCGGTGTCAAGCACTATGGCTACGGATAACTCGAAGGATTGCCCAGCGTAGCGCATATCCAGACTTGCTGCAGAGCGGCGGCGATCAGGGCCGTAACCGGCATTTGACAACTCGACGTCGGCGTCCTGAAGGAGTGCTTGTAGGGCATCGCGTACGTCGGAGATCGTTGTCGTGCTCGTGGTCGAAACGCGCGTACGTACGAGATCGCGCCTGAAGTCCGCAATGAGCAGCCCGAGAGCCGAGAAGTTGCCCGGGAAGGGGGGAACCAGAATGGTTTTCATGCCGAGCTCGTCGGCGACATCGGCAGCGTGCAGTGCGCCTCCGCCGCCGAAGGGAAGCAGAGCGAAGTCACGCGGATCAATGCCGCGCATGACGGATATTTCCTTGATGGCACCGGCCAGCGATACCGTCGCAATGCGCAGTATGCCCTCGGCCATGGCCTGCGGACTGAGATTGAGCTGTTCGCCCAGTCGCGTCACGACAGCGAGGGAGGCTGCGCGATCGAGCACGATCTGCCCACCGAGTGGCCGCTCGATACCAAGCCGGCCAAGGACGACATTGGCGTCGGTGACCGTGGCCTCGGTGCCGCCGCGGCCGTAGCACGCAGGCCCCGGAAAGCTGCCGGCAGAGCGCGGCCCGACGGACAGGAAGCCACCAGTCCCGAGACTGGCGATGCTTCCGCCGGCCGTGGCAATGGAATGGATGTCGATTTGTCGGATCTTTACCGGGAAGGCGCCGACGCGGCCCTCGGTCGTCATGCCATAGTCGCCATCACGCAGGAGGCAGACGTCCGAGGACGTGCCACCCATGTCGCAGGTTATCAGAGAGGGGAATCCTGCGGCGCGACCGATGTGGCTGGCTGCGATGACACCAGCGGCTGGGCCGGACAGCATGGAAAGGACAGGTAGCTCCTCCACGCGCGTCGCGGGCAGAGAGCCGCCATTCGACGTCATAATGGCGAGCGAAGACGTCATGCCCGCTTCGCTGAGCCTCCCGCGCAGGGTGCCGAGATAACTGCGCATGCGCGGCGCTACGTAGGCATTCAGCGCGGTGGTCGAGAAGCGTTCGTACTCGCGGTACTCGGGGAGAACCTCGGCCGAGTACGTGACGGTCGACTGTGGAAGTCTGCGAGAGATTATCTCGGCACATCGACGCTCATGGTCGCGATTGGCGTAAGCATGAAGAAAGCAGATGGCCACGGCTTCGACGCCATCATTGGCCAGTTGCTCGGCGACGGCCTCGACTTGGGCCTCGTCGAGTGGTCGCAATACTGAGCCATCGACGCGCAGACGCTCATCGATCTCGATGCAGCGGGAACGTGGGATGAGCGGCTGAAGGGGCGGCGCCTTTATATTGTACATCGCCATGCGATTGCCGCGACCGACCACCAGCACATCCTTGTGGCCGCGCGTCACCAGGACGACCATTTTGGAGCCGTTGCGCTCCAGAGCGGTGTTCGTTGCGACAGTGGTGCCGTGGGCGAAGCGCTGTAGGCTGGAAGCCGCGATACCCAGCTTTCCGATCCCCGTCAGAATGCCATCAGCCTGATTTTTCGGCGTCGACGGTGTCTTTATGACCTCGAGCCGGCCGGCTTCTTGATCGAACAGCACGAGATCCGTGAATGTCCCGCCGACGTCGACACCCAACCAAGCCATACCAAGTGTTCCTTTGAATTACCGCCCAACGAATACGGGCTTGCGCTTTTCGATGAAGGCCTGCCCGCCCTCGCGGTAGTCGGCGCTGTTCATTGAACGGTCGATCAGCGCAGTGATCTCCGCCTCGCGCGTTGCGGCTTCGCCAGCGTCGATGGCTTCGAGGATGAACTTCGCGCCCTCCTGAGATAGCGGTGCCCCCGTGATGAGTTCTTCGGCGAGGGCGTGAGCGGCCGACAGGGCATCGCCATCCGCTTGGATATCCACGAGCCCCATATCCACGCAGTCGACGAGACCGAAGTACTTGCCGGAGAACAGAACGCGCTTTGCATGAGCCAGCCCCACCTGGCGATAGAGGAGCTTGCAGTCGAGCACGCTGTAGACGATGCCGAGACGCGCGGCTGGGATCCCCATTCGGGCCGAGGCATCTGCTACGCGGAAATCACAGCTCAATGCGAGGCCGCAACCGCCGCCGACGCCGTAACCAGAGATGGCCGCGATGGTCGGGCGCGGGAAGTCGCGTATGGCGAGGGTTGCGGCTTCTGCTGCCGCTTCATAGATGCGACCTGCGTCGGCGTCGGCGCGCACCGTGGGAAATTCTGAGATATCGGCGCCCGCACAGAAGTTGCCGCCGGCACCAGCGAGAATGACCGCTCGGACGTCGCGGCTCGCCAGATCTTTATAGATGCTCTCGAGATCCCGCCACATGGCGAGGCTGATGGCGTTGCGCTTCGCAGGGCGGTTGAGTGTGACGACTGCGATGCTGTTGGCGCCGACAGTCACGACGATATCCGTACTTGGAACCCGCAATTCGATGCACCCTTGTGACGCCGTGGGAGGCAACACGCCCACAAAACGTACTATGCAGTATTTGCATTCTGTGTACAATATCCAAACCGAGATGCAGGGAATGCTCGATGCCAGGGGCGCTGGAAGAACTGACGGTTCTCGATCTGTCGAGCGTTCCGCCCGGGTCATGCTGCGCCGTGCGGTCTGTTGATCACGATGCTGACGTCATTGCGATCAAGCGTCCGGGAGAAGGCGGCGTACACGCGCTATTTGCGCTGCTGAGCCGCAGCACGCGTTCCCTACAGCTCGATCTTAAGGCAGCGGATGCTCGGCATTCGTTCCGGGCGCTCGTTGACGGAGCTGTTATCCTGATCGAGAACTTTCGTTCAGAAGCGAGAAGCAAGGTCGCGCTGATTTCTCTGCCTCAGAAACTAAGCCGGCATCCAAGAAGCAGTCAGCAGCGGCAAGCTGCGTAACAGTGTGGATCTCGAACGCAGTTCGCATCGTACAGCGAGGAACATGTGATGTTTGATCGAAAGCTGGCGGCCAAGTTGCTCGCAACCGGAGCTCTCCTCTGTCTTGGCGGCATCAGCCCGTCGCTCGCCCAGCAGCCTGGGCTGACGGCTGATACGATCAAGATCGGCACTTTCGGTGCTTTGACAGGACCGGGATATCTTTACGGCAAGATTGCAATGAACGGCATCGAGGTCGTCTTCGACGAAATCAATGCCGCTGGAGGCATCAATGGCCGTAAACTGGTTCTCATTCGAGAGGACGATCGGTGTGATCCCGCATCTGCCATCGCCGCGACGCAGAAGCTCATCCATCAAGATCAGGTGTTCGCGCTGATCGGCGGCGGATGCAGCAATGCGACGCTGGCTGCTCGCGACAACATCGAGCAGGCGAAGATCCCCTTCGTCAATGTAGCCTCGGTGGCCGATGGCGTATCGACTCCGACCGCACCCAACATATTCACCGCTGCTCTGACCGCCAGCATCGAGAGCCAGGCTCAGCTCACCTACGCGCTCGAGCAGGGCGGCAAAAAAATCGCGGTCGTTTCGATGCGCGATGCATGGGGGCGCTCGCGCTACACGCCTCTCATGGAGGAATTCAAGAAGAAGGGCATCACCCCGATTGCCGACGAGGAGATGACGCCCGACGCGAATGATGCGACGGCCCAGGTCTTGCGCCTGAAGGCTGCGGGTGCCGATACGGTGATTATCGTCCTGTTTCCCAAGCCGGCCGCCATCTTCCTCCGCGATGCGCAGAAGCTGGCTTTCAAACCGCTGCTGGTCGGACAATCTGGAATTGCCGATCCGGCAGCCTTCGAAGAGCAGGTCGGTGTGCAAGGTGCGACAGCGCGCTTCGTTACCATATCGATGGTGAAGCACGTCCCGGACGATGTCGAAGTCGACAAGTGGCGCAAGCTGGTTGAAGCGAAATTCCCCGGCGATAGGCTGTCAGTATTCAATCTGTTTGGTGTCGGCTCTGCACAGTTTTTGACCGAGGGCATCAAGCGCGCCGGGCCGGACCTCACGCGCGAGAAGCTGATCGCAGCGCTAGCAGGTATCAAGGACTTCAAGATCGATGTTTACGGTGGACCGATCTCCTGCTCGGAGACGGATCATCGCTGCAACAAGTATCCGGTGTGGATTTCCAAGGCGCCGGGTGGACCGGTGAAGGTCATCGGCGTCACCAAGGTCGAGTAGTCAGTCTTGATGCTTCTCAGCTACCTCCTGTTGAGCGGCGTGACGACGGGGGCACTCTATGCTCTCGTCGCTCTCGGCCTCGTTGTGGTCAACAAGGCGACTGGCATACTCAATTTCAGTCAAGGCGAGCTGTTCATGTTCAGCGGCTTCATTGCATGGAGCCTGCATGTGCAGCTTGGCCTCGGCTATCTACCGTCGTTCCTCGGGACAGTGCTTGCGGGATTCGCTCTCGGCCTCACGATCGACCGAGTAGCATTCCGTCCCGTGAAGTCATCGGACGTGATAGCCATCGTTCTCGCGACGGTCGGCATCTCCTTCGTTCTGAAGGGAGCCGCGAGAATTATTTGGGGCGGCAAATCGGACTATCTGTCATTCCCGCCCATCACATCGCCGGACCCGATTGTGGTCGGTCCCGTTCTCATCATTCCACAGCAGATTGTCGCCTTCCTGGGCGCCGTTGCCATCATGCTCGGCTTTGCGGCCTTCTTTCGCTATTCGCGCCTGGGGAAGATGATGCAAGCGACCGCCGACAACAAGAAGGCGGCGACGCTCGTCGGCATTCGCACGGATCGCATCTACACTTTGGCCTTTGGCACGGGGGCAGCCGTAGCTGCGGCTGCCGCAGTCCTGGCAGCCCCATTGACGCTGCTCTATCCGGACATGGGCTTCAGCTTCTTCATCAAGGGTTTCGCTGCTGCCGTTCTCGGGGGATTGGCTAGCCTGCCGGGCGCCGTGCTTGGCGGCTTTCTCGTGGGTATCGTCGAAGCTCTCGCCGGTGGCTACATCCACTCGAGCGTGATGGAGGTCTCGGCTTTCATCATGATCATGATCGTCTTGATTGTGCGGCCGACCGGCCTGCTGAGCTTCTATCAAGCGAGGAGGGTCTGAACATGGCTCTTCTCGGTCGGCGCAATGTCTTCCTGCTGCTCGCAGCTATTGCGTGCGTGGTCCCGGCCTTCGCCAACCCGTATCATCTCTTCGTCGCGAATCTGGTGCTCATTTATGCACTGCTCGCCATCGGTCTCAATATTCTCGTCGGCTATGCTGGCCAGCTCGCGTTTGCCAATGCCGCGATGTTCGGTATCGGAGCCTACACCACGGGGCTCCTGCAGGTGCACTTCAGCTTTCCCTTCTGGCTTGCCTTTCCCTGCGGTGCGCTTGTCGCAACCGTGATTGGGCTCGCGCTCGCATTGCCGGCTCTGCGTCTGAGCGGCCTCTACCTTGCGCTGTCGACGCTGGCGTTTGCTCAGTTCACCCAGTGGGTTTTCCTGCATTGGGAGAAGATCACATTCGGGGCCGGCGGCTTCAAGACACCGCGCATCTCGTTCGATCCCTTGCCGATCTCCAAGCCCGTCGGCCTCTACTACCTGAGCCTTGTTATCGTGATCGCATTCGTGATCTTCGCGCAGAATGTGATCGCCTCGCGCATCGGTCGGGCCTTCGTCGCCGTGCGCGACAGTGAGCCTGCTGCCGCGTCCCTTGGAGTCGATCTACTACGCTACAAAGCCTTGGCTTTCGGCATCAGCGGCTTCTATGCCGGCACGGCGGGCGGGCTTTACTCTCAGATGCTCAACTTCGTCTCGCCTGAAGGATACGACCTCTTTCAAATGGTCCTGCAGAAGGCCATGATCGTGATTGGCGGCATCGGCTCGATCGCGGGATCGCTGTTGGGGGCCGGGACCGTTATTCTGCTCCTGGAAGCTCTGAGGGAAGTCAAGGGTGCTCAAGAGGTCGTCTTCGGCGGCCTGCTCGTGCTGTTCGTCATTTTCCTGAGGGGTGGCATTGTTTCAGTACTGCGCCGCTACGTGGCGGGCTGGGATGAACCTCTGCGCAATCCCCAGCGTGAAGCCGAGCCGGATGCGCCGCCAATCGCCGCCACAGTGGAAAAGCCCGCGCAATGACGGCTCCGATCCTCTCGATCCGTGATGTCGGCGTGAGCTTTGGAGGCTTGACCGTCCTCGATGGCGTCAACCTGGATGTGCAGCCAGGGGAGATCCGCGGGCTCATTGGCCCGAACGGTGCCGGCAAGACGACGCTGCTCAATGTTATCTGCGGTATCTATCGCCCATCCAGGGGCAGCCTTACCTTGGACGGTGTATCCGTCGTCGGCAGAAAGACGAGCGAGATTGCCCGCCTCGGCCTCGGGCGAACATTTCAGACATCGCAGCTTTTCGCCGGCATGACCGTTCTAGAGAATCTGATGACGGGATTGCATCGCCGCAGCACGACCGATTTCCTCAGCGCCGGTTTCGGGCTCTCGAAGTCGCGCGCGGAGGAACGGCATATCGAAGAAGAGGCGCGTCGCGCGCTCGATTTCGTCGGCATGGGGCAATTCGCCGATCGGCCCGGCTCGGCATTGTCGTTCGGCCAACAGCGTGTGGTGGAGATTGCGCGCACACTCATCGGGGAGCCCAAAGTCGTCCTGCTGGATGAACCGGCTGTAGGACTGAGCCTCAATCGCCTTGCCGAGTTCGATACGCTCCTGAGGCGAATTCGCACGGAGAAGGGAGTGACGCTGCTCCTAATCGAGCATGTCATCCGCTTGGTGATGGATGTCTGCGACAAGGTCACGGTGATGAACTTCGGCAATGTCATCGCCGATGGCACGCCAGCGGATGTTCGCGACAATCCGCAAGTGATCGAGGCTTATCTCGGAAAGGAACTGCGTGCTCGAAGTTCGGCATCTTAAGGTCTCATATGGCCTGACGCAGGTTCTCCACGACGTGTCGTTCGACGTGCCGGATGGCAAGATCGTGGCCATGCTGGGCGGCAACGGCTCCGGCAAGACGACGTTGCTCAATACGCTGACGGGGCTCGTGAAGCCGGCAGGCGGATCGGTCATGTTTGAAAATGCCGAATGCGCGGGGCTCTCGGCTTATGACCTCGTGCGGCGAGGCATAGTGCAGGTACCTCAGGGGCGCGACGTGTGGCCGAGCATGAGTGTCGAGGACAATCTTTTCCTCGGCGCCGTCACGCGGCACGATCGCGCGGAGATCCGCAAGGATCAGGCAAACGTGCTCGAGCTGTTTCCTAAGCTTATGCCGAAACTTCGCCGGGCGGCGGGATCGTTGTCTGGTGGTGAACAGCAGATGGTGGCCATTGGTCGCGCACTTATGGCACGCCCGCGTTACCTGCTCATGGATGAGCCATCAGCAGGTCTCGCTCCGGCCATCGTTTCGGATATGGTCGATACTATTCTGGCGCTCAACGAGCGCGGCCTGACCATTCTTCTGGTGGAGCAGAACATCGGTGTTGCTGCGGCCGTGGCCGAACACGCGCATGTCTTGCAGAACGGGGAGATTGCGTTCTCCGGGCCTGCTGCCGGTTTGCTCGACGATCCTGCGGTTCTGCGATCCTACTTGGGCCGCTGAGCACATCCAGAGATCTTTCCCCGATCGACGTGCTCTCTCATGCTTCCTGTTTCGCAGTTTGCGGGCTCGGCTCAGCATTCCAACTGCTGCTGTTCCGGTCATACCTAGGCGAGGAAGCGGACTGACCCACCTCGAAGGCACCAGAAGCGAGGTGCTCGATGAGATGCCGCGTGGCCGTTGAAAGGGCAGTAGCTTTGCGAACGCATACGTAGTGTGGTCGGATTGCCCAATCCTCCTCGAGCTCAAGTTGACGCAGATGCATCACGGGGGCGAGCTTTGCGGTAATGAGCTCCGCCGCAATGGCAATGCCAAGGCCGGCCTCGACCATACGGCACGCCGCGTCAAAGCCGGTGACACGGATCCGCGATTTCAAGGTGCGTCCCATCTGCCGCGCAGCGGTCTGCGTGAGTTGCTCGGTGCAACTGTCGACTTCCTGACAGATGAACTCGTCGTCGAGAAGTTCATCAAAACGTACGCGCTCGCGGTGGGCCAATCGATGGCTTGCGGGAACGAGCACTGTCAGGCGGTCCGTATGAAATCTGAAGCGCTCAATGCCCGTGACCGTCTGCTCGCCGACATACAAGCCGAGATCCGCGCGATTTTCGAGAACGGCGCGCACAACTGAAGGGCTCGTCGCCTCCTCGAGCTCGATGCGGACCATAGGATGCATGTCGAGAAAGGTTTTCAGAGCCTCAGGAGCAGCGCTGAACACCACGGACTCCGACGCGTGTATGCGTATCAGGCCGAAATTGCCGGAGGCGTAACCGAGTAGCTCCGCTTCGAGGCGGCTCGTGTCACGCAACACGCCACGAGCGTGTTCGAGCATCGCGTATCCAGCCACCGTTGGCTCAATCCCGTTGTGGCGGCGGTTCAAGAGGCGGACCTCGAACCTCTCTTCGAGTTCCGCTATGCGCCGGCTAATGGCCGAGATCGCGATTTGCTTGCGTTCGGCGGCTTTTGCGAAGCTGCCATCTTCAACGACCGCCACGAAGAGGTCCAACGTCGTCAGGTCCAATCGTGAACTCATGCCGCCGGTACCTCCTATTTCAGTGCATCACGCTGTTTGAGCATTGCAGGCTGCAGCGGCTGCCTCCGGCGCGAGGAAGCGCTGAGGCGCCGCGGGTGGCTCTCTTCACTCGCGTGAGCCAAGCTGAAACTTAGCACATGTTTCGGTCGACGGATGGATATCGGACATCGCGGGCTCTGCCGCGGCGGAAGGTAGGGCATGACGAGCACAACAACCGCCGGGGTCAGTACCGGCAGCCAAGGCCTGCCAGCGCGACGGTGGTCGTCACAAATGTTCGTGTGCGACCTTGTCGACGGCGCGACTGGCAAATGCCCAGCACAGGTCGGGTGGGATGCTGACCAGGACATCTGCATCGGATGCGAAGCGCGGCGCCGTTCCCAGCTCCACGACATCGAGTTCGGTGCCGAGTAGTGCCACGGTGTAGACGCTCTGGCCGCCGTGGAAGCGTCGCCGCACGACGCGGCCCGCGAACTGCTGGCTGGCCGAAGCCTGTGACGACGAATTCGAAAGGGCGATGTTCTCTGGCCTCAGTGCCACGAGTACAGATTCGCCGCTTTGCACCGCGCCGGGCACTTTTGCCAGAATGCGTACTGCACCGCCCCCGAGCTCGATGCATCCATGCGCGCCGTCGCGACCGACCAAACGGCCGCTCAACGTGTTCGTGACGCCGGTGAAGTTCGCGACGAACAGATCGGCGGGGTTGTTATAGAGGTCGACCGCCGCCGACATCTGCAGCAATTTGCCATCGCGCATGACGCCGATCCGATCGCCGATCACGACGGCTTCCTCCTGGTCGTGCGTGACATAGAGGGCCGTCAGGCCGAGCTGCTTGATGATCGTGCGCAGATCATCGCGCAGTCGAATGCGGAGTTTTGCGTCGAGATTCGACAGCGGCTCGTCGAGGAGCACGATGCGCGGTTGGTAGACCAGTGCGCGCGCAAGCGCCACGCGCTGCATTTGACCGCCGGAGAGCGCTACGACCGAGCGCTCTGCGTAGTCCTCGAGACCGACGAGCTTCAGCGTATCCGCAATGCGCTCGCGCGCCTCGCTCTTCGAAATGCCCCGCCGTTTCAGGGGATAGGCGACGTTCTCGAAGACCGTCATGTGCGGCCAGACGGCGTACGACTGGAACACCATGCCGATCTGACGGTTCTGAGGGGCGACGACTGCGCCTGTCGCAGAGTCGTACACGGCCTGATCGTTGATGCGGATCAGGCCCTTCGTCGGCTGCTCGAGCCCAGCAACCATGCGGAGCGTCGTTGTCTTGCCGCAGCCTGATGGGCCGAGCAGCACGATGATCTCTCCCGGCGCCGCGACGAAGCTGACGTCGTCGACGGCGGGCAGAATATCGGGCGAGAAGGACTTGGCTAGGTTAGAGACGGTGAGTGCAACCGACACAGATCTAGTTCCCACGCTTACTTGCGGTACCCAAAGATCGCATCCCACTCCTTGACCCACGGGTCGCGGAGATCGTCGAACTCGGTATTGTCGGGAATCCAGAGCTTGATGTCGTCCGGGGTACCGGCAGGTTTCTTGGCGCCGGCGAGGAGCGACAAGCCGCCGAGGCGTTCAACCATGGCGTTCTGGCCCTCCTCCGAGAGCGACCAGTTCATGAACAGCCGCGCTGCGTTGGGGTTCGGCGCATCCTTGAAGACGCCGGCTGCGCCCGGTGCCGTGGGTAGACCCTCCTTCGGGTAGACGACGTCGATCGGGGCGCCCTGAATTTTCAGCGAGAGCGCCGTCGCGGTGAGCAAGGTTGCCATGTGGACCTCGCCGCGAACGACAGCACTCGACATCGGACCATTCGACTCGAAGAGGCGTGGGCCCAGGTCCGCCATCGACTTCCAGGTTCCTTCGCCCAACACTTTCCGCTGGAACATCGCGAGCGTCCAGGCACTGCCACCGGAGCCGGCGAGAATGGTGCCGAGCTTGCCCTTGTTCTTTGGATCTTCGAACTCTTTCCAGGTGGGCGCGGGCGGCTTCGCCATCAGTGCCGGATTGTAGGCTATGGCGTAGACGAAGAGCGTGCGCGGCCAGATGTTCGGCAGCGGCATCGATGTCCTGTCCCACTTCGCGGCGTTCGGCGGCGCGTAGTCAGCAAGCAGATGCTTGATGCGAATGGCAAGCATCCGATCTGTCAGATCGACGACGTCTGCTGTGAGCTTGCCGGCGGCGGCTTCAGTCTCGATGCGGGTAAAAAGTCGACCGCCCGGGGCACGGACAATATCCACCTTCACGCCGGGGAAGCGCTCGGAGAACGCCTTGGCCATGACCTGCTCGTTGTCGAGCACGACGGCGCTGTAAAGCAGCAGCTTGCCTTCTTTCGTCGCCGCGTCGACGAGCTCCTTAGGACAGCAGTCCTGCGCAGCAGCGGGCTGCGAGAGAGCAAATATCGACACGGCAGCGAGCGCTGCCCGAATGGCGCGGATCATTGTTTCCTCCTGGTGCCGGCGCGAATTATGAAGTTCGACGAGCGAGCCCCGTCGTGGCAGTGCGCCTTGGCGCGGGACTATAGCAAGGAGGAAACACAAGTCAAATTGCGGATACGCATAATGCAGATGCAAAAAATCACTTGATAAATGCGGCTGCAAATACATTATCGGCGCGACCGCGATCCGTGACATGCATTCGTCGATGCATGAGGCATCGGAAACGGTGACGCGCCGACGGAGATCGGCCGCTCAGGGAGAGAACCAGAATGGCCGAGATCGCCGTGGCCAAGACCGCGGATGCGCGTATGGATCGCGCGGTGCTGCGCTTCACGAATCTCTGGCGTCGCTACGCCTGGACCGGCTTTCTGCTCCTCATTCTGATTGCTCTCATCGCCTATCCGATGGCGATGCTCGTTCTCGGCGCGCTGACGACGACGAACCCGGCGCTCGAAGGAATCTCCAGCGTTCTGACGCTGCAGAATTTCCAGGACGTGCTCAACAACCCACTCATTCGCACGGCCGCTGTCAACTCACTCGTCTCCTGCGGCCTTGGCACTTTCTTCGCGGTCATAATTGGCGTCGGACTGTCCTGGATCGTGGCGCGCACTGACACGCCGCTGCGGGGCTGGGTGGAGACCGCGAGCATCATGCCGCTGTTCATGCCGCCGCTCGTGGCAGCGGTCGCGTGGTCGTACGTCGGCTCGCCGACGACTGGTCTCATCAATACGTTCTTCAAAGAGTTTGGCTGGGAGTTCCGCATCAACCTGTACAGCATGACGGGCATGGTGGCCGTCTTTGCGATGTACTACGCACCGTACGTCTACATGTTCGTCTCCGCGGCGCTGAAGAATATGGATCCTGCGCTCGAGGAAGCTGCGCAGATGTCGGGCGCCGGCCCGGTGCGCACGATGCTTACGATCACGCTGCCACTTGTCGCGCCCGCGATTCTCTCCGGCAGCCTGCTCGCCTTTGTCGTCATGTTCGGCATCTACGGCATACCTGCGGCCCTCGGCACACCGGCGCGTATCGATGTTCTGACGACCTACCTGTTCAAGCTCACATCCTGGACGCCGCCGCTATTCAATGCCGCCGCCGCCGTCGCCATCGTCATGGTTGTCGTCACGTCGATCTGCGTCGCGATCCAGCACTGGGCGCTCTCCGGGCGCAGCTTCGTGACGGTGACGGGAAAATCGTTCAAGCCGCGCACGCTGAAGCTCGGGCCGTGGCGCTGGGTCACGTTCGGCCTTGCGTGCCTCTATGCACTTGTCGCCGTGGTCGTGCCATGCATCGGCCTTCTCGTCGCGGCCTTCCGCAAGTTCCTGTTCGTGCCAAACCTCAAGAGCCTCTTCGATCCCAATCAATATACGTTCGGCCATTTCGATCGCCTGTTCGAGAGCGCGCTCGTCTGGCGCTCCTTCTGGAATACGCTGGAAGTTGGCATCGTCAGCGCTGTGATCGGTGGCTTCCTCGCCTTCGCGATATCCTACACCGTCCATCGGACCAACTTGCCGGGGCGACGCACACTCGACTTGATGGGCACTCTCCCTGTAGCTGTGCCGGGCTTGGTCATCGGCGTCGCCTACTTGTGGGCCTGGATCGCCTTCTCGGGCGTGCTCTGGGGTACCACACTCATTATTGCCCTGGCGCTGGTCGCACGCTTCCTGCCTGACACGTTGAAGGTCCTTGGCGGATCGCTGATGCAGATTCATCGCGAGCTCGAGGAGGCCTCGAAGATCTGTGGCACCGGCACGCTCCAGACCATCCTGCGGATCATTGTGCCGCTGACGGTTCCGGGCCTCATCTCGGCGATGAGCTTGCTGTTCATTCTCTCGATCCGCGAACTCGGCTCATCGCTCTTCCTGTTCACCAACACCACGATCGTCATGCCGGTCCTGCTGCTCGACTTCCATGAGGGCGGCGACACGGGCGCGACGGCGGCGTTCAGCGTCTTCCAGGTCGTGCTGTTGCTGGTCATCGTCGGCGGCGCCAACATTCTCGGCCGCATGACGAGTGTTCGCTGAACGCGCGTCCGCCGCGGAAACGATAATACTGGAGGAAGCATGGACGAAGCGCGCATTCTCTCGGTAACGGGAAACCTCGGCTATGGCTTTCCCGAGAAGTCGCTGCTGGAAGGAGCATCGCGTCAGCCTCATATGATCGGCGCCGACAATGGTTCGTCCGATCCCGGTCCGTACTATCTCGGTAGTGGTCAGCAGCTCACCAGGCGCGAACAGGTGCGGCGTGATCTCGGGCTGTCGCTTGCGGCAGCGCGGCGCCTCGGCGTGCCCTATGTGATCGGCACGGCCGGAACCGCTGGTGGGCGCCCGCATCTCGAAGGCTTTCTCGACATTCTCGATGAGGTGTCCAAGCGTGACGGCCATCGCTATCGCCTCGCGGCCATCCAGGCCGAGCTCGATAAGGAACTGGTGAAGAAGGCCGTGCGCGAGGGCCGGGTGCGCCCGCTCGGGCCGCTGCCGGAGCTGACAGAGCAGATGGTCGACGAGTCAACACGTATCGTCGGCCAGATGGGCACCGGTCCGTTTGTCAATGCCCTTGAAGCTGGCGCCGATGTGATCATCGCGGGCCGCGCCTGCGACACCGCCATCTACGCCTCTTTCGCTGCATACAAGGGCCTCGATATGGGGCTTGCCTTCCACATGGCGAAGATCATCGAGTGCGGGGCTCAGTGTGCGATCCCGCTCGCCGCTAACGACTGCATCCTCGGCACGCTGCGGCGCGATCACTTTGAGCTCGAACCCATGAACCTCGATATGCGGCTCAGTCCAACCTCGGTCGCCGCGCACATGATGTACGAGCAGCCAGACCCGCATCACTTCTTCGAGCCCGAAGGCATGGTCGATCTCGAGGCGAGCCACATCGTGTCGCTCGATCCGCGTCGCGTGAAGGTAACCGGAAGCCGCCTCGTCTCTACCGGTAAGCCGACGATCAAGCTCGAGGGCGTGCGGCTCCGCGGCTTCCGCACGATCACCATCGCCGGCATGACCGACCCGCGTCTCATCCGCAGCGTCGGCGATGTCGAGAAGCGCGTGCGCGATGGCGTCGCCCGGCTGGTGCAGGGCACGCTCAAGCCCGAGGATTACGAGCTGCGCTTCATCTACTACGGTCGCGACGGCGTTCGCCCGGTTGCCCCGTCTGCGACCGTTCCGCATGAGATCGGCGTCGTGATCGAAGCTATCGCTGCGACCCAGCAGGCCTCCAACATGGTGCTCTCGCTCGCGCGCAGCTCGTTCCTGCACGGCTACTTCGATGGCCGCAAGGCGACCGCCGGTAATCTCGCCTTCCCGTTCTCGCCCTCCGATTTCGAAGGCGGACCGGTCTACGAATTCACGATCTACCACGTGATGGAAGTGGACGATCCGGACGGACTCTTTCCCGTCGAAATCCGAGAGGTTGCCTGATCATGGCCGCCGACGCCCATCCGCTACCCAATGCCCGCGGCGATCGACTGTACGATCTGGCGGAAGTCCTGCGGAGCAAGAATGCGGGGCCGCTTCTGATCACCTTCGACGTGATCCTGCCCGATGCCGCGACTTACCGACGGGTCGTCGAGAGCGAGGCACTGACGCCCGAGCTGATCGCTCGCCTCTACGATCTCCCTGCGGGCGACGTGCAGATCATGACGTTCGAGGCCGCCAACGCGATCAAGATCACGATCCCGCGCAAGGGGCCGACCTCCGGGGCACCGGGAGATCGAGATGTCTACGGCGCGCAGCAGCACGTGCCGCTGATCGACATCCTGATCCCGTAAGCGCGACGCTGCGTTGGAATTAACGGATTCGACAGTGAATGCATTAATGTATACATAATGGGTGCGAACGGCCGACCCTTGAGGAGCAGCGACCCATGGCAGATACCACCCGTAGTGCGTCGAAGACCGGCACCGAAAGCGCTCGCCTGCCGCTGGAAGGCGTCCGCGTCGTGGACATCGCGTCGTTTCTTGCTGCACCGATCGGCGCGATGTTTCTGGCGGACTTCGGTGCCGACGTCGTCAAGGTCGAGCGACCCGATACGGGCGATGAATCCCGATACTGGGGCAACAGCAAGAACGGCGTCGGCCTCTACTACAAGGTCCTCAATCGCAACAAGCGCTCTGTCACAGCGGACTTGCGCACGCCGCTCGGCGTCGAGGTCGTCAAGCGGCTGGTGAAGACGGCCGACATCCTCGTCGAGAATTTCCGGCCTGGCACGCTGGAGAAGTGGGGCCTCGGCTGGGACGTCCTCTCCAAGATCAATCCGGGGCTCGTCATGCTCCGCATCACGGGCTTCGGGCAGACCGGCCCGAACTCTCCGCGGCCGGGTTTCGGTACGCTCGCCGAAGCCTACAGCGGCTTTGCTTTCATCAATGGCTTTCCCGAGCAGCCGCCGATCCTGCCGGCGTTCGGACTCGCAGACTCGACAGCGGGTCTGATGGGCGCGTACCTCGCCATGGTCGCGCTGAAGGGGCGCGAGGTGAACGGCGGGAAAGGCCAGTACATCGATCTCGCGCTCTACGAGCCACTCTTTACGCTGCTCGGGCCGCAGGCCGTCAACTACGACCAGCTCGGCCTCATCCAGGAGCGCAACGGCAGTCTGCATGCCTTCACTGCGCCGCGGAACTGCTACCGCACCAAGGATGGCAGGTACGTGGCCATCGCCGGCGCCTCGCAGTCGACGTTCGAGCGCATGTGCGTCGCGCTGGGTGTTCCGGAAATCCCCGAGGATCCGCGCTTCAAGGACAATCGCCTGCGCATCCAGAACAACAAGCTGATGGACCCGTTGCTTCAGGTCGCGGTCGCGCGCTTTACGCTCGACGAGCTGATGGAGCAGTTCATCAAACTCGAGGCGGCAGTTGCACCGGTCAATGACATCGCCCAGGTCTTCGACGATCCGCACTTCCAGGCGCGAGAGAACATCGTCACCGTCTTCGACGAAGAGCTCGGCGGGCCGGTCCGCTTCCAGAATATCGCCGGCAAGCTCTCCGCGACGCCTGGCCGTGTCAACCACGCCGGCCCGCGGCTCGGCTCCAGCAATCAGGATATTCTGATCGGTGAACTTGGCTTCACCGACGAGGAGCTGCGTAGTGGCAAGCTTGCGAGCGAAGCAGTTTGCGCCTGAAGCCCGCGTAAAGAACGAAGGACCATCCGATGCTCAGTCTTCCCGCCCGCACCACAGTCGTCGAAGTCGCGCCGCGCGACGGCCTGCAGAGTTTTCATCGGTGGGTCGACACGGATACCAAGGTCGCAATGGTCAATCGCCTTTCCGAGGTCGGTTTTCCGGTCGTGGAAGTGACGAACTTCGCCCATCCTCGTGTCATTCCCCACCTCAAGGATGCTGAAGAGGTCATGGAGCGGATCACCCGCCGCCCCGGCATCGTCTATCGCGCACAAGCGCCAAATCCGCGTGGCGCTCACCGTGCGGTTGCGGCGAAGTCGCAGGAGATCCTTGGCCTCATCACGGCGAGCGAAGCCTACAATCTCAAGAACCAGAACATGACGCTCGAGCAGGGCGTCACGGCCGCGATCGAGACCTTCCGCATCGCCGATGCGGCGCATATCCCGTTCGTGCTGGCGATGGGCATGACCATGTGGTGCGCCTACGAGGGGCGCATCCCGGAGAGCCGCGTTCTGGATCTCGTGGGCAAGCTGCGCAACGGCGGCATCAAGCGTTATTACTTTGCGGGATCGCTCGGCATGGAGGATCCACGTCACGTCAGCAGTCTCTTCCGTCAGACGCTCGAGCGTTTCCCTGATGTCGAGATCGGCTTCCATGTCCACAACCTCTCGGGCAATGGTCCAGCCAATATCGTTGCGGCGCTGGATGCCGGCGCATCCTTCATCGAGGGCGCTATCTGCGGTATCGGCGGTGGCATAATGACGCCGACCACCATGGGCGCCGTCGGAAACCTCGCGAGTGAGGACGTGATCCATCTGCTGAATGAAATGGGTGTCGAGACCGGTGTCAGGACCGACGACGTCGTCGCCGCCGCGCGCGAGATCGCAAAACTGCTCGACATCACGCCCCAGAGTTACGTGACAGCTGCAGGAACCCGGGCGGAAATCCTCAAGAGCGCCGCCAAGAATGCCCGATCGCATCCCGTCTAGTGTTTCGAAAGCGAGGAGCCTATGGCACAAGCCAAGCCAAAGACGGAGGCGAAGCCCGTGCGGCGCAGCGCGATCGACGGCGTCTATGAGCGCATCCGCAAGAAGGTCCTCGACAGCGAGCTGGCGCCGGGCTCGCAGATCCTCGAACACGAGCTGGCGGTCATGCTGGGCGTCAGCCGGACCCCGGTCCGCGAGGCGGTGATCCGCCTCCATAACGAAGGCCTCCTGGAGATCATTCCCCGGCACGGCGTGCGCATCGTGCCGATCGCGGTCTCCGACATGCGCGAGATCTATGATGTGCTGATCAGCCTGGAGCCCCGCGCCGCCGAGCTGCTCGCCTTGCGCGGCGCTTCGCCAAAGGAGCTACGTCAGCTCGAAGTTTGCTGCGAGAGAATGACGGATGCGCTCGCTCGCGATGAGATGGAGGAATGGGCACTCGCTGACGAAGAGTTTCATCTTGGCATTGTGCAGCTCAGCGGCAACCGCCGCCTGGCCGACATCGTCCTCAATTGCTGGGACCAGGTTCATCGCGCTCGCTATTTCACGCTGAGGCTGCGCAAGCACCCGCATCCCTCGAAATCAATCGAGGAGCACTACGAGATCATCGAGGCAATCCGCCGCGGCGATGCCAAGGCTGCCAGCGATATCTATCGCCGTCATCGGGATCGCGGATTGAAAGAGCAGGTCGATGTGATGATGACCTTCCGCATTCATCAGATCTAGATCTGCATCTACTGCAGGAATTGCCGGAAGCGCTGCAGCGCCAGCGCGACAAGTACGCCGCCGATCACGAGCAGCGCAAGAAGCTGCGGTCAGACGACCATGAGGCCGGCAAGTCAACGACCGGTGCGTTCATGGCCTCCAGCTGCCCCTCACGCGACAACGAGCATTCGCAAAACGCAGATGCGAGGCATCGGAGCGTTCGCTAAGACGGAGGGTGGGATCAGCGCCGCTAGTCCAGTCGCAATTTCTTCCAGAGCCGCAATGAGCAAAGATCAGGCAGTGAAGGATCCCGAGCGGTCGCATCTCAGATTGCGCGACTGCTATTGGTTCTTCCTCCCACTCGTGCTCATGGTCGAGCTCAACATGATGTCGAAGTCGCTGATCCACGCCTTCCTCGCGCGGACCCACGACCCGAGCGGTGCGCTGGCCGCCTTCAACGCTGCCTTTACGTTCTACTTCGCAATTACGGCTGCGTCCGAGGTCACGACGGTTCTGTGTCTGTCGTTCCTGAAATCGCGACGCGACTCATTGCGGTTGAGTGCTTTTGCCGCTCTGGTTCTCACTCTGCCAATCACCATTGCGCTGGCTGTAGCCTTCACGGGCGCAGGCAACGTCGTATTCGGTAGCTGGTTCAGTCTCGGAGCTTCAGCGGTAGAAGAAGCGCAACAGGCCGTCGGCCTGTTGGCGATTTCTTCTCCGGTCCTTATTTTCCGCGCCAATGCATTCGCACTGCTGATGCTGGCCCGCCGCACGATCATCATCACCTTGAGTACTCTGGTGCGATTGTTGTCGCTGACCGTTTCTCTCGCCATCCTGCCTTGGTGGCTCGAGGGCGCGGCGATCGGCGCCGCGGCGCTGGTTATTTGCATGGCGAGCGAGACCGTGTTCTCTTGGGCCTTCGCCTGGAAAGAGCTCATGAAGCTCCCGCGCGAACGCGCGTCCGTTGAACCGTTGATCCGCTACTGGAGCTTCTCTTGGCCATTGATCATCAATGCCTCTGCCGAGCTTGGATCGATCTTTGTAATCAATCTCTTCCTTGGGCGTCTGCATACTGCTGAGTTGGCCATTGCGGCGTTCGGAGTCGTGCACGGGCTGGTTTCATTGCTGATGGCGCCGGTCCGCAATCTCGTTCAAACGGCTCAAACACTTGTCGGCCGGCGGGAGGATGTCCGCATCATGGCGATCTTCACTGCCCAGCTCGTCGGCCTCTTCACCTTGCTGGCGCTTGTCCTTTTTCACACGCCGCTGCGCGACGGTATTCTGGGAGGCCTGATCGGTTTGACGCCCGAGCTTGCATCGTATTCGGAACCGGCCATGGCCATCTCATTTGCAATGGCGGCGTTTTGGGGCAGCTCCGCCCTCTTCAGAGGCTTGCTGGCCAAGGCGCGAACGACGGGATCGCTCGCAGCCAGCGGCGTATTGCGCGTCGCTACGGCTGCGGCGGCCGCGTCCGTCGCGATCGCCTACCCAGATCTCAACGGCGCGGCTCTTGGCGTCAGCGCATGGATCTTGTCGTACGCTGTCGAGACGGCCGTGAGTACGTGGCGGTTGAGGAAGCTCGGCTGGTACGCGGAGGTATGATCGCGTTTTCGCTTTGACCAAGGGAAGGGGTTGAGGGGACGATGTAACAGGCACGCCGGCCTATTCGATCGTACGCAAGGGGCTGGCACTCTCGCCCGAGGGATGGCGCCTCTTCGTATCGCAGACTGTCGAGAACAACCTGCTGCTCGGCGCAACACCGCTCAAGGACAAGTCGCGCACGTCGCAGATGCTCGAGCGCGTTTATGCCGTGTTTCCGAGACTCGCCGAACGGCGGCGGCAGCTCGTTCGCACCATGTCTGGTGGTGAACGACAGATGCTCGCGGTTGGGCGCGCCTTGATGAGCGATCCCACACTCCTGTTGCTCGACGAGCCGAGTCTCGGGCTCGCGCCTGCCGTGATCGATACGACGTATGAAACTTTCCAGCGCCTGCACAAGGAAGGTCTGACGCTGCTCCTGGCCGAGCAGTCTGTCGACCTGGCGCTCGAAGTGGCGGATCACGCCCATGTCCTGCAGGTCGGCCGCAGCGTCTTTTCCGGCAAGGCAAGTGAGCTGTCCAGCAACCCCGATGTGCAGCGCATCTACCTCGGCATCGGCTGATCAATCCACGATGAATATCTTCGCGCCTTTGGGGGCGAACGACCGATGCGCCGCGTCACCGAAATCCGACACGTGGTAGCCCATGCCGGCGGACAGCGTGACGCTGCGGCCATCCTTGAGTTCGCTGATGATCTCGCCCTCGATGATATAGAGAATATGTCCTCGATCGCACCAGTGGTCGGCCAGATAACCCGGCGTGTACTCGACCACGCGAACGCGAATGTCGCCTATGCTCTGCGTCCGCCAGCGGGCCTCGCCTTTCTCGCCCTTGTGGATGGTCGGAGGAATGTCCGACCAGTCGATGGCCGTGAACGCGAGAGTAGGGATCTTCATGACGAGCTCCGATGGGGCAAGGTAGGCCGGCACGCTCGCACGCATCATGCGGGCTTGTCGAGCGGCGCCCCGAATATCGCGCGTTGGTATTCGGCGAGCAATGCCGGCTCTTCGATGGAGCCATGATGATGAAGCTGACGCCATACGCCGTTGCTCTTTGTGAACCAGCGGGTCGTTCGGATGCGGAGATCGATGGTCGCCTGGGGCGTTGTGCACGTGCCCTTCTCTCTTCCGACGAAGAGATGCCAGTTGTCGCCTCCTTGGCTCGTGAAATCGTGGAACGTGACGCGGATTGACGCGGGGCCTCCGAACAGCTTCGCGTAGCCTTCCCGTATGGTTGGCCAGCCGCGCCGAATGCCGCCGATCGGGTTATCCATGCTCGGCGCATCGACCTCTGCCCAGTTGGCGGCGAGGCCATCGAGATCACGGCTGTTGAATGCGCGATAGAAGCCGATCAGCGCATCGAGGGCGCCGTTGCCCGTGCGAGTTTCCGAACCTGTAATTTCAGCATAGGGCGATGTCATGGTGCGTGCTCCTTTTGTGGCACAGTCTCATTCACGTTGAGCGTTCATGCTGCGATTGCCGCCACAGGTGGATCGCACTCCAGGCCAATGCCAGCGCAGAAAGCAAAAGCGCGTAGCCGAGAGCGGCGCGATGGCCGATATGGAGTAGATCAAAGGCCCCGGAGACGAGCGGGCCGGCGAGTTGACCGAGCGCGAAAGCTGTCGTCATTGCCCCCATTGCAGCCGAGGGATTTTCTGGCGTGCGCGCGCGTGCCTCCTGCAACCCGACCATGGTCGCGATCATGAAGGTACTGCCGACTGCGAGAGCCGCGATCGCGATCACCAGCGGTGTGAGCCAGATACTCGGGAGGATGACGCCGGCGGCCATGATCGCATGGCTGATTGCCCAGACGCGCAGCCAATTGGCGCGTGGCAAATACCGCGCGGCCACGAGCGTGGATACGGCGGCGGACATACCGAAGATCGGCCAAGCGAGGCCGAACACCTGCGGATTGTCCCAGACCTCGCGTGCAAGCGCGGGCAGAAAGGTCGCCGGCAGGATATACCCGAAGCCAAGTGCGCCATAGCAGATCACGAGGCCGACATGCGGTCGAGAAGTGCTGTCGCCCGGCAACGGCGATTGAACTTTGCTGGAAACCTCGTGAGGCCGACCAGCAAGAAGACCGAGTGGGATCACTGCGAGAGCGGCGAGCAAACCAAGCTCCAGCCACAGCCATCGGGCCGACACGCCCGGCTGCGCAGCAACAAGACAGAACAGCCCCGTGACGGCAATGCCAAGTCCCACCCCCGCATAGACTAAGCCAGAAAGCTCGGTGCGACGGGCCTCAACTAGTTGCGGCAAGATCCACGCGCTGACTGCGACCAGCGCCCAGGCGCTGAAGATGCCAGCGGCAAAGCGCAGAATAGTCCAGACAGCGATGCTATCGAGGCCGCCCATTGCGGCCGTGGTCACGACGATACCGGCCAAACTCGCGCGCATCAGAGCCGAAGGGGAGAGGCCCAATCGAGCTGCCGTGAAAGCGCCGGCCAGATAACCCAGATAATTGCTGGCGGCGAGCCAGGCCCCGGCGCCCAGAGCCAGCGAGCCGTCGCGCACCATGAGCGGCAGCAACGGCGTGAAAGCAAATCGGCCGATGCCCATCGCAACTGCCAGCGCCGTCGCCGCAAGGATGCAGATGACGGCAATCGAGAGCGTGGGCTGGCGCACGTTTATGTCGATCTCTGTTCGCATGCCGAGGAATAAGGGGTGCGACGTCGATTTGGACAAATGAATAATTATGCTCTATCGTTCTCATTATGAGAACGATAGACCTCGAATCCCTGAAGATTTTCCGCACCGTCGTGGACGAGGGCGGCGTGATCCGCGCGGCCAATAAGCTCAACCGCGTCCAATCCAACGTCACGGCTCGCATCCGCCAGCTCGAAGAGCATCTCGGTGCGCGCCTGTTCCGCCGGGAGGGCCGCTCCATTCGGCTATCGGCGGAGGGGCACACCCTTCTCGCCTATGCGGACCGGCTGCTGCGTCTGGCCGACGAAGCGGTCAACGAAATGCGCACCGGCAAGCCCAAGGGCGTGTTCAGGCTGGGGGCACTCGAGAGCACTGCCGGCAGTCGCCTTGCACCCATTCTGTCGCGCTATCACTCGCTTTACCCCAATGTGGTTGTCGAACTCTCCACTGGGACGACGGGCGCGCTGCTGACGCGCGTGCTGAACTTCGAGCTCGAGGCCGCCTTCGTCTCCGAGCCCTTCACGGCGCCCAATCTCGAATCGCGTGCGGTGTTCGACGAGCGGCTGGTGCTCATCACGCCCAAGTCGATCGGGACGGTCTCCGGCCCGGCCGACATTGGACGCTCGACGCTCATTGCGTTCGCGCAGGGCTGCTCCTATCGCAAGCGCATCGAGGAGTGGCTTGGTAGCGCCAACGTCATGCCTGAGCGGGTTCTGGAGTTCGCGTCGTATCAGGCGATGATCGCGTGTGTTGCCGCGGGGACCGGATTTGCTGTCGTGCCCAAGGCGACCCTGGAGGCTCTACGCGCGATCCAAGGCGTTCGCCAGCACGCGTTGCCCAAACGATATTCGCACAATCGCACGCATCTCGTGTGGAATGGCGATCCGTCTCCGTCGCTGCGGAGTCTCTTGGCGCTCTTGCCCGGCATCGCGGAATGACTATTCGGCGTACATCATCTTCCGTGTCATGCCGCCGTCGATGATCAGCACCTGCCCCGTCACGAAGCGCGCGCCTTCGAGATAGAGGACCGCTTCGGAAATGTCTTCGGGACGGCCGACGCGCCCCGCGGGATGCTGGCTATGATCGACGGCTCTCAATTCTGTCGCTCCTGAAATCCAGCCGGGTGCTATGGCATTGACACGAACTTTCGGCCCGAGAGCGATGGCCAGCGCGTGCGTGATCGAAACAATGCCGCCTTTGGCAGCGGCATACATGAAGTCTCCACCCTCGGACATGAAGGCGCGCGTCGAGGCCATATTCACGATACTGGCACCTTCCGCCATGAGCGGCAGGGCGCGCCTGCTCATAAGGAAGGTCGCGGTCAGATAGCTTCCGATCGTCTCGTTCCAGTCCTTCAGGGTAGATTGTGCCAGCTCCATCGTGATGCTCGGCGTCCGGCCGCCATTGTTGACGAGTAGGTCGACCCGGTCCCAGCCCAATTGCGAGAAGGAGGCGTCGACGGCAGCCTCGCTGCCAATGTCGCATTGGATGTCGACAGCGTCGCCCTGCCCTTTATGGACGTCGAAGCTCGCCACCTGCCAGCCCTCAGCGAGCAGCCTCCGGCAGATCTCGCTACCGATAAGGCCAGCGCCGCCGGTCACGATTGCACGCTTCATCTCGGCTCCTCTCAATGGGTTGGAGCTTATCTCGGACGCGAAACAAGATAGAGGCAAGAACGCGCCCAGGCATCATCGGATGCCCGCTAAAAAGCAGACGCTCGGATATCACTTTGGTTGGCAGCTTCTCGCCGTTGTGATGTAGTCGCCGTGTGGTGGAAGTTATCGACCACAGTGAATGTACCGTCGCGACAGGGCAACTGGCAGACGGGAGCAGTGGTCGAATAAGCCACGGAAAATCAATAATACTTGGGAGGATTCGGCATGAAGCGGTTCATCGGGGCGGCTGCTGCCCTGGCGTTGATGCTGCCCGGCGCGGCGGCCGCGCAAGACACAATCAAGGTCGGCATTCTGGTTGCCACCGAAGGTGCTTTCGCGGCCGGCGGTGCGGACGGCATACGCAACGTCGAACTGGCGCTCAAGCAGGTCGGCAACATGGCCGGCGGCAAGAAAATCGAGACCGTGGTTGCCCCCACCGACACGACGCCCGCCACGGCGACGCGCATGGCGCGCAAGCTCATCGAGCAGGATAAGGTCGATATCATTCTGGGCCCCCTGTCGGGCTCGGAGGGCATCGCGATGCGCGACTACTCGAAGACCGTCCCGGACAAGACGGTGATCAACGGCATCTCCGGCGCATTGGAGACGACCTGGGTCGACCCGTCGCCAAACTTCTTCCGCTTCAATCTGGACGGCGCTCAGTGGGGAGCGGGCCTCGGCGATTACGTCGTCAACAAAAAGGGTTGGAAGAAGGTCGCTACCGTGTCTGCCGACTATTCATTCGGCTACACGAACTTCCTCGGCTTCGCGGTCGGCTTCTGCAAGGCCGGCGGCGAACTGGTGGAGCGTCTGTGGGTTCCGCTGGGCTCGTCCGACTTTGCGGGCGTGATCGCCAAGCTGCCCGATGACGTCGATGCCATCTACCTCGGCGTGGGCGGGACGGATGCGATCAACTTCCTGAACCAGTACCAACAAGCGGGCGGTAAGGCCAAGCTGATCGGCGGCTCCATCATGGCCGACCCGACCGTGCTCAACTCAAAGGGCAAGGCCAAGGATGCCCTCATCGGCACCCCGACGTCAGGTTGGGTCGCGAACGACAACCCGGCGCCGGAATGGCAAGCCTATGTCAAGGCCTATCAGGAAGCGTTCCCGGCGGACAAGAGGCTTCCCTCGCCGTCCCTGTTTGGCGTCGGCTACTACGTGAACGCGCTGGCCATGATCGCAGGGTTGAACGAGGTCAAGGGCGACCTCAGCGACGGGCAAAAGAAGTTCCACGCCGCGCTGTCGAAGCTGAAGGTGAAGACCCCGCTGGGCGAGATCTCGCTCAACGAGAACCGCCAGGCCTCGGGCTCGGTATTCGTCACCGAAGTGAGCGCCAACCCCGACGGCTCGCTTTCGAACAAGATGGTCGCCCGGGTCGACAATGTCACCCAGACGCTAGGCATGACTGCTGATGCCTTCCGCGCCATGGGTCTGCCGTCTCGCACGACGCCGGACTGCAAAGCGCTCGGCGGCAAGTAAGTCGTCGAGAGAGAAGCGACCTCTGCCCGTCGCGGCCCGAGGCTGATGAAGAACGGCCCCCGGATTGGACCATCTGGTTCCGATCGCGGGGGCATTTTGTTCTGGGTTCTCGTGCGCTGCCGCCACGGCGCAATGCAGTCGCACTTTCGCCGGCAATACTGGAAAGACCAGTTTTGCATTAAGCACGTTCGCTATGCGACGGCTTGCCACACATACCCAATGCGATATAGTCGCGGCAAAACAGCATCAAACGAATGCTGATGGGAGGACGATGAGTGAAGCTGTTGCCGTGCTTCATGGTGCATTCGGGCGCGCCTGCCTTTACACCATGGATCGCACGATGGTGTCGCACGCGCATCGCGAGGGGCATCTTCTATTTCATGTCTACGGCAGCCCTGGCGAAGTCTATGTAAATGGCTGCGCCATACCCCTAGGTCCGGGTCAAGCCGTCGCCGTGAACCCATGGCAGGCGCACTATTATCATCAGCCTGTTCCAGGCGGGCAGACGCTGGTGCTCGTGCTCTACATCCGGCCGACTTGGTTCTGGAGTGGCATCGGCAGCCGGACGACGGCACTTCGTTTCGGGCGCGCGGCAATCGAGGTCACGGACGAGCTTGCGCGCCTCAAAGACGTGAGCGCGATGCTGGATCGCGACCAGCATGATCCCGTGATCAACGATTGGCTTCTGAGCCTGACGCAGTACTGCCTCGATCTGTCCTGGCACGGCAGCGATCCCTCCGAGCGCTTCGCGTGTGTCCGCGACTTCCGCTTGCGCAAGGCAATCCAACTCCTCGAGCAGCACGTGTGTGAGCCGGTCGAGCTCGACAGCGTCGCGCGCGAGACGGGCCTTTCACGGCCTCACTTCTACAAGTTGTTCCGCCAACAGGTCGGCGTTACGCCGAACCTCTACCTGAATTCGCTGCGCATGGAGCGAGCCATTGAACGGCTGACAAGAACCACCGAGGCCGTTGCAGCGATCGGCCTGGATCTCGGCTTTTCCAGCCAGGCCAGCTTCTCGCGCTTTTTCATCGCGAATGGTGTCGTACCGCCAAGTGCCTATCGGCGCAGCGCGCAGATCGCCTACTCCGGATGAACCATGAGCTTAACTACCGCGCGCTCAAGCCGGTGAAATCGTTAGACTGTCGGATACGACCGTCGCTGCCGGGATCGACTATTCTGTCGAGTAGGCAGGCGGCATGTCGTGGCGCGCACGGGATCGAAAGTGATCCAGCGGGCGCCGACGAACGATCCGCGTGACATGTCCGCTTGTTTCGAGATGTGAAAACTACCGGGTCGGCGCCCGCACGGCTTTCGCATCTGACGGCGGACAGACGATTGCACGGTCGATTGATGAACCAGTCGACCGATCAGAGTTGGGTGCAGCATGGGTACGTTGCAGAACCTCGGCGCGCGCCACCCGATCGGGACCCTCGTGGTTCTGGTGCTGGTCGTTGCACTGGCATGGCTGATCTTTGCGCCGTGGCCGCCCGGTCTCGAGCAGGCTCTCGGCCGCAAGCGCATCTTTCTCAACGCGATCCTCTCCGGCATTACGCTTGGCGCGCTCTACTTTCTCGTCGCCTCGGGCTTCACGCTCGTGTTCGGCCTGATGCGCAACGTCAATCTCGCGCATGGCTCGCTTTATCTGCTCGGTGGCTACATCGGCTATGGCGTCGTCGACGCTACAGGCTACTGGCTGCTCGCCTTCCCGGTCGTCTTTGTTGTTGTCGGCGCACTTGGCCTGCTGCTGCAGCATCAGGTATTTCGCCGCATGGAAGGCGAGGAGCTGCGCCAGACGCTCGTTACGATCGGCATCTCTATCGTGCTCGCCGATCTGATGCTCTGGTATTGGGGCGGGCAGAGTTATCAAGTGCAGTCGCCGCAGTGGTTGAGCGGGCCGACCACTTTGCCGTTCGTCAGCGCGGTCCGCTCCGACGGACAAGCAGTTTACCTCTCCTATCCTCTAATTCGCATCGCGATCCTGTTCGCCGCGATCGTAATCGGGCTCGGTATGTGGTTCGTGCTCAACCGCTCGCGGCTCGGCATGCTGATCCGCGCCGGCGTCGACGACCGAGATATCCTCGCGGCTTCGGGCGTGCGCATTCAATACGTGTTCCTGGCCGTGTTCGCCTTCGGCGCCGGTCTGGCGGGAATTGCCGGCATCATCGGCGGCACTTTTCAGTCTCTTTCACCGGGAGAGGACACGCGGTTCCTGCTTGCTTCGCTCGTGGTCGTCATCGTGGGTGGGATGGGCTCGATACCGGGGGCCGCGCTGGGCGCCGTCATCATCGGGCTCGCTGAGCAGATCGGCCTTGTCTACGCACCGACGTATTCAGTCGTCTTCACGTTCCTGATCATGGCTGTCGTCCTTGCGTTCCGTCCGCAAGGCCTGCTCGGAGCACGTCGCTGACATGGCCGACGTTTTGCCGAGAAGCGAACCTGGAAGGCTGATCGTCCTGGAGCGTATCCCGCCCGCAGCCTGGGTGCTCGGCGTGCTGCTGCTGGCGATGCCGGCCTTCGCCAGCAATTTCGTGCTCTATCAGATCTTCGGCTGGAGCTTCATCCTCGGGATGATCGCCCTGTCGCTGATGGTGCTCGCCGGATACGGCGGCATGGTCAGCCTGATCCAGATGACAGTGGCGGCGCTGGCGGGCTACGTCGTTGCTATTCTCGGCACGAGCGGCGTACCGCAGATCAGTCTCGGCTGGCCGTGGTGGCTGCACATCCCGCTCGCGATCGTAATCGCGATGTTGTTCGGAACGTTGGTCGGCGCGCTCGCGGTGCGCACCGAAGGCATCTACACGATCATGATCACGCTGGCGATCGCCGCCGCGTTTTTCTATTTCACGCGCCAGAACTACGGCATCTTCAACGGCTACACCGGCTTCAACAACGTCATCCCACCTAGGTGGTTCGACATCGACTGGCGCCAGTCGGTCCCGTTCTACTATCTGACGCTCGCCTGCGCGACGCTCTCATATCTGGCCGTCGTATGGATAGGGCGGACGCCGTTCGGTCTAGCGCTGCAGGGCGTCCGCGACAATCCGCGTCGCATGAGTGCGCTGGGCTTCTCGGTCACGGCTCATCGCATTCTCGCCTATACATTCGCGAGCGTCATCGCCGCGTTCGGTGGCATCTTGCTTGTTTGGCAGAATGCCCAGGTCGTGCCGGGAACCGCCGGCATTCCGCAGGTCATCGACATTCTGGTGATCGCCGTCGTCGGTGGATTGCGGCGTCCGATCGGCCCGTTCATCGGCGCGTTCATCTACGCCATTCTCAGCGTGTTCTCTTCCGATATCCTCCACGCGATCGGCATGTCCGGAGAGCGCTTCAAACTGGTCGTCGGACTGGGTTTTCTGGCCGTCGTCGGCTTCTCTCCTGATGGCGTGCTCGGCCTGTGGGACAGATATCAAGCGCGACGCGAAACAAACCGCGACGCACTGCTGGGCGGGAGGCGCTGATCATGGCCCGCAGCGCAATCGCGAGCACACGTGATCGAAGCACGGCCGAGCGGCTCGGCTCGGTGACGACCGGCAATGCACTCGAGCTGCGTGGCGTGACCAAGCTTTTCGGCGCGCTTGCCGCCATCTCGGACGTCACGATGTCGGTGCGGCCGGGCGAGCGGCGCGCGGTGCTGGGCTCCAATGGCGCCGGCAAGACGACATTGTTCAACTGCGTGACCGGGGATTTTCTGCCGACGTCGGGTACGATCCGGTTGTTTGGTGAGGACCTGACCAACTTCCCTGCGCACGAGCGCATTCGACGCGGCTTGCGCCGGACCTATCAGATCTCGCTGCTGTTCGGCGGCATGACGGTCGCTGACAACGTCTATCTGGCATGCCTCGGCGTCTCGCGCGGACGCTTCTCGCTGTTGAGGCCGCGCCCAAGCGACGCGATTGTCGCGCGCGCCGATGAACTGATCGCGGCCGTTCACCTCGCGCGTGTACGCGACACTCTGGTGTCGTCGTTGTCCTATGGCCAGCAGCGTCAGCTCGAGATTGCGCTCGCGCTCGCTGGTGCGCCGCGCTTCATCCTCTTCGATGAACCCGCTGCGGGCCTCTCGCCTGCCGAGCGGGCCGAGCTTGTGGCGATCCTGTCGGGGCTGCCCGACCACATCGGCTACATCATCATCGAGCACGACATGGATGTTGCACTGCGCGTCGCCGAGAGCGTGACGATGATGCACAACGGTCGCGTCTTCAAGGAAGGAACGCCCGAGGAGATCGAGAACGATCCGGAAGTGCAGGAACTTTATCTCGGAGGTGGGCATGGCTGAGCGTAGCCGCGCGCCGACACTCGAGATCCGCGCGCTCAACGTGTACTACGGCGCATCGCACGCGCTGCAGGGCGTCGACCTCAGCCTCAAGAGCGGCGTGTTGTCCGTCGTCGGCCGCAACGGTATGGGCAAGACGACACTCTGCAAGGCCATCATGGGTCTTGTGCCAGTTGCCTCAGGCTCGATCAGCTTTGGCGGGCAGTCCCTCGTCGGCCTCACACCAGCCGATGTTGCTCAGCTCGGCATTGGCTATGTGCCACAAGGCAGACGCTTGTGGCCCTCGCTGACGGTCGACGAGCATCTGCGGCTCGTGTCCGGTCGGCGTAAGGGTGTGTGGACGATCGAGCGTGTCTACGCGACCTTCCCGCGTCTTGCCGAGCGCAAGTCGAATGGCGGCGGGCAGCTCTCCGGCGGCGAGCAGCAGATGCTCGCGATCTCGCGCGCTCTGCTCGCCAACCCGCGGCTGCTTGTCATGGACGAGCCGACGGAAGGCCTTGCGCCTGTCATCGTCGCCCAGGTTGAGGAGATGCTCCAGCAGCTTGGCGAAGACGGCGATATGGATGTCCTCGTCATCGAACAGAACATCGGCGTGGCCTGTGCTGTCGCCGAAAACGTCGCGATCATGGTCAATGGTCGCATCAACCGCATCTCGGCGGCGCGCGAACTTGCTGGCGACCGCGAGCTGCAGCAGCGACTGCTGGGCGTCGGCCGACACGGCCACGAAGATGTGGGGCCAGCAACCACCGCCGCGCCGCCCTCGACGTCGGCTTCGAACGCGAGTGCCGGATCGACGTCCCTGAAGATCTACAACTCAAATCCCGTCATACCGACGCGCTGGTCGCAGCCCGTCCCCGTCCAGCGTCTCGAGCAACTGGCTCGCGTCGTGACGACCCGGCCGCTGACCGCCGCCGGAAGCAGCGTCGAGATCAGGCCGCTCGCCGGTGCCGGCCGGCCGGTTGTGCTCGTCGCTGGAACGCTCGACACGAAGGGCGACGAGCTGCGCTACATGCGCGATCTCGTCCGCGCTGCCGGTCTGCCCGTTCGATTGGTCGACCTGTCCACATCCGGTGGTCATTCGGGTGCGGAAATTCCCGCGCATCAGATCGCAGCATTTCATCCGCGCGGTGCGGCTGGCGTCTTTACTGGCGACCGCGGTCAGTCAGTGGCCGGCATGACGGAGGCGTTCCGTCGCTGGATCGTACGTCAGAGTGGGATTGCCGGCGTGCTGTCGGCAGGCGGCTCGGGCGGTACGGCCATAGTGGCGCCCGCCATGCGTGCGCTTCCTGTCGGCATTCCCAAGCTCATTGTATCGACCGTCGCATCCGGCGAAGTCAGCAAATATCTCGGGCCGTCCGACATCATGATGATGCCGTCGGTCGCCGATGTCCAGGGCCTCAATGCCATCACCGAGGAAGTGCTGGCAAACGCAGCACAGGCCATGATCGGCATGGTCAGCGCGCGCCAAGCCGCGAAGCCGCGCGCTTCGACGAAGCCGGCAATCGGTCTCACAATGTTCGGCGTCACAACGCCTTGCGTGCAGCAGGTCACCAAGCAGCTCGCCGCGACCCATGATTGCCTCGTGTTCCACGCGACCGGGGTTGGCGGGCAAGCCATGGAAGTGCTCGTCGATAGCGGAAAGATCGTCGGCGTTCTCGACATCAGCACGACGGAAGTCTGCGATCTACTGATGGGCGGCGTGTTTGCGGCGACCGAGGACCGTTTCGGGGCGATCGTTCGCACGCGCATTCCCTATATCGGCTCAGTCGGCGCCCTCGACATGGTCAACTTCGGCGCGCCGGAAACCGTCCCCGAGCGCTACGCGGGGCGGCTCCTCTATAAGCACAATCCGCAGATCACGCTGATGCGCACCACTCCTGAAGAGAATACGCGCATGGGGCGCTGGATCGGCGAGCGGCTCAACCGGATGGAAGGGCAGGTGCGCTTCTTCCTCCCCGAAGGTGGCGTCTCGGCGCTCGATGCGCCGGGTAAGCCCTTTCACGATCTCACGGCGCGCGCTGCTCTCTACGCCGCGCTTGTCGAAACCGTGCGCCAGACGTCATCGCGCCAGCTCATCCGCGTGCCCCACCACATCAACGCACCGGAGTTCGCGGCGGCTCTGGTCGCCGCATTCCGCAACCTGCACGGCGATGGCCGCGCGCGCACTCGTGGGGAGGTGCATCGGTGATTCCGCGTCAGAAGATCCTGGAAAGGCTTCGCGCCATGATGGCCGATGGCGTGCCGATCATCGGCGGCGGCGCCGGTACGGGTCTGTCGGCAAAATGCGAAGAAGCCGGCGGCATAGATCTCATTGTCATTTACAACTCTGGCCGCTACCGCATGGCCGGACGGGGCTCGCTCGCGGGGCTGATGGCATACGGTGACGCGAACCAGATCGTCGTGGATATGGCGGCTGAAGTGCTGCCCGTTGTGCGCAACACGCCCGTGCTCGCTGGCGTCAACGGCACCGATCCTTTCCGCAAGATGGACGTGTTCCTCGACGAGCTGAAGCGGATCGGCTTCTCCGGCGTGCAGAACTTTCCAACCGTCGGGCTCATCGATGGTGTCTTCCGCGCCAATCTTGAAGAGACGGGCATGACCTATGGGCTGGAGGTCGACATGATCGCCACTGCACATGCCAAGGACATGCTGACTTCGCCCTACGTCTTCAACGCGGACGAGGCGACGGCCATGGCGAAAGCGGGTGCCGATATCATCGTTTGCCATCTCGGCCTCACGACGGGTGGCAGCATCGGCGCCGAGACTGCGCTCAAGCTGTCGGAATGCCCGGCTCTCGTCGAGGCCTGGGCGGAAGCCGCCCTCAAGGTCAACCCGGAGGTGATCGTTCTCGTCCATGGCGGCCCAGTCGCCATGCCCGACGATGCCGAATTCATCCTCAACAACACATCCAATTGCCACGGCTTCTACGGCGCGTCTTCGATGGAGCGCCTGCCAACAGAAATCGCCCTGACCGAACAAACGCGCATGTTCAAGCGCATTGCCCGCAAGGGCCGGGGCCGGCGCTAGCCGCCGTTGAGTGCGTAAGGAGGAACGGACATGTCCATATCCGGAGAAGTGATCGGCCAGCTCATCCTCTGGCTCATCATCGCGGTGGTGGTGATCGCCATTATCTTCTGGGTTCTGCAGCGGCTCTATCGCCGATCGACCAAGGAGATCGCGTTCGTCAGGACCGGGTTCCTGGGTGAAAAGGTCGTGATCGACGGCGGCGCGTTCGTCTGGCCGATGATCCACGACATTACGCCCGTCAATATGAACACCTTGCCGCTGAAGGTATCGCGGACGTCCAACGATGCGCTGATCACCAAGGATCGCATGCGCGTCGATGTCGAAGCTGAGTTCTACGTGCGCGTCCAGCCCGAGCGCCGCGCGGTGGCCATGGCAGCTTCCACACTCGGTCGACGCACACTTGAGCCGGAAAGCCTGCACGCCCTGCTCGCCGGCAAGTTCGAGAGCGCCATGCGGGCCGCTGCTGCTGCGATGGATATGAGCAGCATGCACGAGAACCGAACGAACTACGTGGAGCGCGTCCGGCAGGCGGTCGAGAACGATCTGTCGCGCAACGGCCTCGAGCTCGAATCCGTCGCCATCCTCGACATCGACCAGACAAGCCTAGAATTCTTCAATCCTTCAAACCGGTTCGATGCCGAGGGTCTGACGGTCCTCATCAAGGATATCGAGGACCGGCGCAAGCTGCGCAACGACATCGAGCAGGATGCAACGATCCAGATTCGCACGCGCAATCTGGAAGCAGAGAAGCAGGCACTGGAAATCGAGCGTTCGAGCGAGGAAGCCCGGCTCGAGCAGGAGCGCGACGTCGAGTTCCGTCGGGCGCAGCAGCGCGCGCTGCTGGCCAAGGAGCGGGCCGAGCGTGAGACGCAGGCCGAGTCTGCTCAGATTCTCGCCCGTGAAGCCATCGAGCGGGCACGCATCGCAAACGAGCGGGCCATTGCAGAGGCGCGGATCGCGTCTGAAGTGGAAATCCGCCGACGCGAGATCGCCCGAACCCAGACGGTCGAATCGGAGGAAATCTCTGCCCGCGAGCAGGTCGAGACAGCCCGCATTCTGCAGGAGCGTGCCCTCAAGGAGGCGCGCATCATCAACGAGCAGGAAACGACAGCGCGTGAGATCGAGCGGACGCGACTGCTCGAAGCTGCCGAGATCGCGGCACGTGAATCGATCGAGCGTGCGCGCATCCTGCAGGAAAAGGCGGTGACGGAGACGCGCATCCAGAAGGATCGCGAAACGCAGTCGATGGAGATCGAGCGCCAACGCGCCGTCGAGCAGGCCGAGATCGCCGCCCGCGAGGAAACCGAGAAGGCGCGGATGGCGCAGACGCTCATCCTCACTCAGACGCGTATCCGGGGCGAGGAAGATATCCGCCGGCGCGAGATCGCGCGTCAGCAGGGCCTAGAGGAAGCAGAGATCGCTGCACGCGAGGCGACCGAACGTCAGCGGATTGCCCAGGCAGCCAAGATATCCGAGTCGCGTATCAGCGAGGATCAGCGCATCCGCGCCATGGAGATCGAGCGGCAGCAGGTGGTGGAAGCAGCCGAGATCGCAGCCGGACGGGCGATCGATGCGGCGCGTATTGCGCGCGAAAAGGGCGTTGCGGCCGAACGTATCGAAGCCGAGCTCGCCACCCGGGCCGAGGAGATCGCTCGCGACAAGGCGATCGAGGCGGCCGATATCGCGCGACGTGAGAGCGTCGAGCGGGCGAGGATCGCCGCCGAGCTGAAGCTGGAGCAGGAGCGCATCGCGAGTCAGCAGACTCGCGAAGTCATCGACATCGAGCGCAAGCGCGAGGTCGAAGCGGCCGAGGAAGCGCGCATCGTCGAACTCGCGTCGAAGAAGAGTGCACGCGTGGCAGCAGAGGCCGACGTTCGCCGTGCCCAGCTGACGGCGCAAACCTCCGTCGAGACGGCCGAAGTCGAACGCGAAAGGGCTGTCGAGGCGGCCAAACTCGGACGGCGTCAGTCGCTCGAGCAACTCGAAATCGCCCGTGTCCAGGCACTGCGCGAAGCCGAGATCGAGAGCCGCGAGGATATCGAGCGTGCACGCGTCGCTTCCGAGCGTGGGCTCGACGAGGTCCGCATTGCGCACGAGGCTGAGCGTCGCCGGCTGGAAGTCGAGCGCGAGAGGCTCGTCGAGACGGCACAGATGGACAAGGCGATCATGCTCTATCGCAAGTCGCTCGAGGAAACGGCGGCCCGGCTCGAAGCCGATAGGGCGCGCGCCGATGCGGTTGCCGCCGAGGAACGGATCGCGACCGCGCGCGAGACCGAGGTCGCCAACCGGCGCAAGGCCATCGATGTACTGTTGGCGGAGAAGGCTGCTGCCGAACGCACGATCGCGGCTGGCGCCGAGAAGGTCCGGCTCACGGTCGAGGCCGAGGCTCAGCGTCTCCTCAACGAGGCCGAGAACGTGCTCACGGATCCGGCGCGCATCTCGCTGTTCCGTCGCAAGCTGCTGGAGCATGTCGAAGGCATCGTCGCTGCATCGGTGAAGCCATTGGAGAAGATACAGGACATCCGCATCATGCAGCTCGACGGCATGAGCGGCTCGGGCGGGGAGGGCCGCTCGGGCAGCCCGACCGACGAGGTGATCAACTCGGCTTTGCGCTATCGCGTGCAGGCCCCGATGATCGACAGCCTGCTCGCGGATATCGGCATCGACGGCGCAAATCTCGCCAAGCAGGGCGGCCTCATGCGTGAGGCCTCCGATATGCAGCGGATCGCGACCGAAGCCCGCAAAGGTGGTGGATCCGGGAGCGGCGGCGGCAAGGCGCCGGGCGGTTCGAAGCCCGAAGGAGGATCGGCCTAAATGCCCCGCATCTATGTATCCTCCGTCATCGATGCCCCGGCCGCCAAGGTCTGGGAGAAGGTGCGCGACTTCAATGCCATGCCGCGCTGGCATCCGCGCATCCGGGAAAGCCGCATCGAGAATGGCGAGCCATCCGACAAGATCGGGTGCGTCCGCGACTTTCGCCTGCAGAACGGAGATCGCCTGCGCGAAAAGCTGCTCGGTCTTTCGGACTACGATTTGTTCTTCACCTATTCAATCCTCGAGTCGCCGATGCCACTGACAGACTACCTAGCGACCATGCGACTGACACCGATCAGCGACGGCGACCGGACCTTTGTCGAATGGACCGCCGAGTTCGAATGCGCGCCGGAACTGGCGGCCGATCTCGTCGACGGCATTGGCAACAACGTCTTCCAAGCCGGCTTCGACGCGCTGAAGCGGCAGTTGGTGGGCTGACATGGTGCGCATTGTTGAGAGCACAGTTCTTGACGCGCCGGTCGAGGCGGTGTGGGCCGTTCTGCGCGACTTCAACGGCTTTGATCGTTGGCATCCGGCCATTGCCGACAGTCACATCGAGCGCGGCTATTCCTCCGACAAGATCGGCTGCGTGCGGCTGCTTCATCTGGCCGACGGGTCGGAAGTGCGCGAACAGCTGCTGACTCTTTCCGATGCCGACATGGCGTTTTCCTATTGCCTGCTGGATACGCCGATACCGCTTCTCAACTACGTAGCGCACGTGCGCTTGGCACCAGTGACGGATGGCGACCGGACGTTCTGGCATTGGCAGAGCCGCTTCGATACGCCGCCGGGCCGTGAGACGGAGCTGCGCGACTTGGTGTCGAACGGGATCTTCCGTGCCGGCTTCGACGCGGTGCGCGAGCACATTGGGCTTCCGGTGTCGCGAAAGGGGGATGATCGATGATCCAGTCCGTCGAAACGCACGCGACGATTGCCGAGGCGCAGCGCGCCATGGGCGCTGATGCCATATACATGGCCGGCGGCACGCTCGTCATGCGGGACGTCAATGCCGGCGTGACGGCCACGCGGATCGTGCGCAGTAGCGATCCGGTGCTTGCCGACATTCGACTTTCTGGCGACGGCGTCACGATCGGTGCGGGCGTTACCATGGCCATGATCGCCGTGCATCGCGACCTGACGTTCCTGGCTCCCGTTGCGCGCTCTGTCGGCGGGCCGCAGATCCGGAATATGGCGACGGTCGGCGGTAATCTCTTCGCGCCCCACCCTTACGGTGACTTTGCGGTAGCGATGCTCGCACTCGGAGCTCGCGTGAGTGTTGCCGGACAGAGTGCTGCGCCGCGCCCGATCGCCGACGTGCTGCGCGAGCGCGGCCGGATTGGTCTCGTCGCGTCAGTGCAGGTGCCGCGACCGCAGGCGCCCGCCGACTTTGGTTTTCTGAAGGCGAGCCGCATCAAGCCGAAGGGCGTGTCGGTGCTGTCGATTGCCGCTTACTTGCCGCGCCAGGGTGGGCGCATTCGCGGTGCGCGCGTGGCCTTCGGCGCGATGGGCCCGATGCCGCTTCAGGCGAGCGCGGTCGAGCGCGTTCTCGATGGCCAGAGCCTGGATGCGGCCACGATCACGCGTGCGGCTCAGGTGGCTGTCGAAGGACTCGATCCACCGACCGACCCGCTGGCAACAACGTGGTATCGGCGCGAGGTCGCGGGCGTGCATCTCAAGCGTCTGCTCGAACGGATGGCGCGCGGCTGATGGCAAAAACACCCATAGTGTTCGTCCTTAATGGAGCGGAGCGGGCCTCCTTCGCCGAGCCCGGCCAGAATCTGCTCGAGTTTCTGCGCCGTGGCGTCGGTGATCTGAGCCCAAAGTACGGCTGCGGCCAGGGCACGTGCGGCGCGTGCACGGTCACCATCGACGGTCAGACACATCTGGCATGTCTGACACTGGCCGAGAGTGTTACAGGGCGACGCGTCCAGACAGCGGCGGGGCTTGCGACCGGCGCGACGCTTCACCCGTTGCAGGAAGCGTTCATGGAGAATTTCGCGGCCCAGTGCGGCTACTGCACGCCGGGCATGCTCATCTCGGCGAAGGCGCTCCTCGATCGCAATCCCAATCCATCACGCGAAGAGGTGGTCGAGGCGATCTCAGGAAACATCTGCCGCTGCACGGGCTATGAGCCGATCATCGAGGCCATTCTGGCGGCGGCGAAGGGGAGGGCGCGGGCATGATCGAGTTTCGCAAGGAATTCTTCGCCGATGAGCGCGACGACAATCTGAATGAGGTCGGCAAGCCGACACGACGGCAGGACATCCTGGGGCACGTGACGGGTCGCTCGCCCTACTTCGACGATCACCTGTTCGATGGGTTGCTCCATATTCGCTGCGTGCGCAGTCCGCATCATCATGCCCGCATTAGGCGGATCGACATCGCCGAAGCGCAATCCATGCCCGGTGTCGTGCGCGTGTTGGTCGGGCGCGACGTGCCGCGTAACCTCAACACGCTGCTGAGCCTCCTCGACTTCGGCATTGACGACGAGCCGCTGCTGGCCGAAACCAAAGTTGCCTACAAGGGCGAGCCGGTCGCCGCCATCATCGCCGAAACGGAGGCGCAGGCGCGCGCGGCCGTGGCGCGCGTCCGCGTCGATTGGGACGTGCGTCCCCACGTTCTCGACGTCGAAGAGGCAATCAAGCCGGGCGCGCCTGTCGTCTGCGAGGTCTATCAGACGAATAAGTTTATCTATCATGGCAAGTACGACCATCAGAAGCTGCGCTACGGCGATGTAGAGGCTGCATTCGCGCGTGCCGACCACATCGTCGAAGGCCGCTATCAGATGTCGCCGATCGAGCAGGCACCGATCGAGACCTGCGGCGCCATCGCGGCACCCGAAGTGAATGATCGCTACGTCTGCTACACCTCGACCCAGGCTCTGTTCTTCTCGCTCGGTACGGCTGCCAAGATGCTGACGATGCCGTCGAACCGCCTCCACTTCATCGGCGGCACGGTTGGCGGCGGCTTCGGCGGCAAGGTCGACAGTCTGCACGAGCCGATCGCGATCCTCGGCGCGATGCTGACCGGGCGACCGTGCAAGTTCGCATGGGACCGCGAGGAGGAGATGCAAGTCGGCGCACCGCGTGGCGCGGAGCGCTGGTACATCAAGGACGGCGTCGCCCGCGACGGCCGCATCCTCGCGCGCAAGTTCACCGGCTACTTCGACAGCGGCGCTTATACGCGGCTCTCGTCCTACGCGATTATCAAGGGCGTCGGTCACCTGCCCGGGCCCTATACGATCCCGAACGTGCACGCCGACGTTTACTGCGTCTTCACAAACCGAACGCCGGCGACCGCCATGCGCGGTTTCGGCATTACCGGTGTCGACTTCGCGATCGAAGCGCACATGGACAAGGTCGCAGAGGCCGTCGGCATGAACCCGATCGATCTACGCATTCTCAATTCCTACCGCGACGGCGACATGAAAGCCCATCGTCGCGTGGCCAAAAATACTGCGCTCATCGAGTGCTGCCAGGTGGTCGCCGACAAAGCTGGCATTGCCCTGCAAGCATCATCGCGTGCTGCCTCTTCGCTGCGTGATGGTGGTGGCGAGCGCGGCCGACTGCCGGCTCACACGGCTCTCGATCAGAAGGGCACAGTGACGGGCATCGACACCGGCGGCTACGCGCGCAAGGGCGGCGCGCCAGGGCGACCTGCTCAACCGGTTCCGATGCCGGGCTATTCGATGCCGGCGGCGGCCACTGCGGCGCCGCGTCCCCCTGCCCAAACGCCCGCGAGGCCGGCGGCGACTGCGGCATCCGTCGCGTCATCGCAGTCGACCACGCCGCCGCCTCCGCCCGCGCAACCCGCCAACACTACGGACCGCCCGCGCCAGGGCGCCATGCGGTTCTCCTCGATCTCCGGCTTGAGGAGGCGCTGATGGCTTTGCATCGCGGCCGCGGATTTGCGGCAATCAACTATCCGATCGGCATGAACCTGGGTGGTGATCCCTCGCAGGCGCTCGTCCACTCCAATCCTGATGGCAAATTCACCGTTGCGCTGTCCTCGATCGATCTCGGGCAGGGCATGAAATCCGTCACGCGCCAGATCGCAGCCGAGACCCTCGGCGTTCCCGTTGCCGACGTCTACGTTGACACGGCCGACAGCGATACCGGCCCGCACTGCATGGGCTCGTTCGCGTCGCGCGGTACGCATCGCGTAGGCAATGCGGTCATCCAGGCCGCTCAGGAAGCGCGCGCGGTCATGCTCCAGGCCGCCGCGGAAGAACTGGAGGTCGATCCCGCCGACCTCGTCACGGACGGCCAAGGCAATATCCACGTCAATGGTGCGCCCTCGCGATCGATCACGACCATGGCCGCCTGCCAGGCCGCGCAGTTCAAGCAGGGCCGCACGGTCTCCGGGCGCGGCATCTTCCTCATCCCGCTGTCGGAGGTGGATCCCGAGACCGGCGAGATGACGCCGGTGTCTTGCTTTGCCCATGCGGCTTTGCTCGTCGAGGTCGAGGTCGACGATGAGACCGGCGAAGTCGCGGTGCGCGACATGCAGTCGGCGTACGAGCTGGGCCGCGCGCTCAATCCGAAACTCGTCGAGCAGCAGCTCGTCGGCGGTGCCTGGATGGGCATGAGCCACGCGCTCTGGGAGACGACCGAGCCCTATTACCCCGACCGCAGCCATGGCCCCGTCGACTTCAATCACTATCTGATGCCGGGGCCAGGCGACATTGCTCCGCATCACATCTCGGTGCTGGAGCGGCCCGCGCCGGATGGTCCTTTCGGCGGCAAGGGGCCGGGCGAAATGTGCGCGAATCCCGTGCTGCCAGCGGTCGCCAATGCCGTCTATGACGCGGTCGGTGTGCGCATCGATGAGCTGCCGATCACGCCGGAGAAAGTCCTGCGCGGCATTCGTGCCAACGGCGGTGCGAAGCCGCGCCAGCGGCTCGCCCGAGGAGCGCGCTAGTGTGATGATCGAGCAATTCGCCCAAGCAAGCGGCACGGTATCGAGCGAATTGCTCGATCTGAATCACACTAGGAAATTCATGCTTCTAGTGTCCCTTTTGATTCCAAAGTTCGCTCGGGACACCAGCATAGAGGTTACGCGAACTTCGGAATCGGGACACTAGCTCATGCCGGTGCGTCGCTCCATCCTCGGCATCGATGGTCCGCAGCCGCTGGCGCGTTCGCTGCGCGACGCCCAGTACATCGCCGACGAAGGCCTCGCCACGGCAGCCTATCTGGCGCTCGCGCTTGGCAAGCCGCTGCTGCTCGAGGGTTCCCCTGGTGTCGGCAAGACGGAAGCAGCCAAAGCGATTGCCTCCGTGATGGGCCGCGAGCTGGTCCGACTCCAGTGCTACGAGGGTATCGACGCATCGGCTGCCATGTACGAGTGGAATTTCCCTCGCCAGATGTTGGCCATACGGCAGGCAGGTTCGGACTACGTCAATCTCTACGCCGACGAGTATCTGGTCGCACGCCCGATGCTGCTGGCGCTGCAGACGCCGCGGGATCGAGTTCTGCTGATCGACGAGCTCGACCGTTCCGATCACGAGTTCGAAGCCTTCCTGCTCGAATTCCTCTCCGACTTCTCGATCTCGATTCCCGAGCGCGGTACGATCCGGGCGAGTGAGCCGCCGGTCGTGATCATCACGTCCAACCGCACGCGCGAGCTGCATGAGGCGCTCAGGCGGCGGTGTGTATATCATTGGATCGGTTATCCCGATCCGGCGCTCGAGGCCGAGATCGTCATGATGCGATCGAGTGTCGTCGCGCGGGACACAGCCCACCGTGTGGTGGCCGCCGTCGGCCGGTTGCGCAAGGAGCCGCTGGCTAAGCCGCCCGGCGTCGCCGAGACCGTGGAATGGGCGGAGGCGGCGACAATTTTGAATGAGCAGGGCGTGCCTTGGCCGCGAGCGTTCGCGCGCGCGATCGGGGTGGTGCTGAAGGACCAGGACGACCTCACCTATGTGGCCCCGCGCATTGATGCGCTGATCATGGGGAGCGCTGCATGACGCTGCCGCGGCCGCTCGCGCCCTTCCTGAGTTTCGCGCAGGCGCTGCGGGCAGCTGGATATTTGGCTGCGCCCGAGCAGACGCAGACGTTCATTGCGGCCGTCGGGCTCATCGGGCCGAAAAGCCTCATGGACGTGCGCCGCGCCGCGCACGCCACGTTCGGGCCATCGCCTGAGCGGCGCGAGGAGTTCGATGCGCTGTTTGACGAGATCTTTCTCGGCCGTGTTCTAACCGCTCCGGCCCCGGGTGAGCCCGAGGACATGCCGAATGCCTTCGATGCCGGCGCCTTTGAGCCCATGCTCATCCCCGAAGATGAAGAGCCCTCAGGCGCGGATGCGTCGGTCGCAGAGCGGCTGTTTACCCGTCGCTTTGTCGATGACGAGGCTGCAAGCCTGCGTGCGTTCGCCAAGAGCCTGCCGCTGGCGCTGCCACGCCGCCGCGCTCGCCGGATGACCAGCGGCAAAGGCCGCACAGCCGATCCGCGCCGAACGTTCCGCCATATGATGCGGCGCGATGGTGAGGTCGCACGCCTTCTGCGTCGCACCCGGAAGACGCGCCAGCGCCGTGTCCTCCTGCTCATCGACATTTCCGGATCGATGAAATCCAGCACGGAGGGCGCGCTGCGGCTCGCGCACACGCTCGTCAATGCTGGCGAGCAGGTCGAGGTCTTCACGATCGGCACGCGGCTCACGCGCGTCACGCGCGCGCTTGCGCGACGCAATCGCGAGCAGGCGCTGGAGCTTGCCTCCGGCCTCGTTGCAGACTGGGATGGCGGCACGCGTCTCGGCGAAGCTCTGCAGGTATTCCTGGCGGTGCCGCGCTTCGCAGGCTTTGCGCGCGGCGCGTTTGTGATCGTGCTTTCCGATGGGCTCGAACGCGGTGGTCCCGAAGCGCTGAGCCAGGCAATGGCGCGCCTCGACGGGCTCGCCTGGTCCGTGCTGTGGCTCACGCCGCTGGCCGCTGACACCCAATTTCAGCCCAAGACCGAAGCATTGCGTGCCATTGCGCCGATGATCGACCGACTCGGCAATGGCAGCAGCCCGCAGGCGATCGCTCGCGAGATTCTGCAATTTGCTATGGGAGCGCGGCGGTGAGAACGATCGACGCGCATTTTCATATCTGGCGCCAGGCCGATCTGCCTTGGCTCGTCGGCCCGATGCAGCCGCGCATCTTTGGTCCCTATGAAGCGATCCGCCGCGACTACCCGATGTCCGAGTATCGCGCGGAGGTCTCGGCAGCGGGCGTCGAGAAGGCTGTCTACGTTCAGGCCAACTGGCCTGTCGACAAGGGCGAAGCCGAAGTCGCCTGGGTCGAGACCGTGGCGCACGAGACTGGATGGCCGCATGCGATCGTTGGCTACGCGGACATGACTGTTGCCGACGTCCGGCCGGCACTCGATCGGCTCGCGCGCTATCCGCGTGTGCGCGGGGTGCGTCAGCAGTTCCACTGGCACGAAAACCCTCTCTACCGCTTCGCGGCCGATCCCGATCTCTGCCGCAGGCCCGCTGTCCAGGCCAATGTCGCTCGACTTGTCGATTATGGCTGGTCGTTCGATCTCCAGGTGTTCGACGATCAGATGTCGGGAGCTGCGGAGCTCGCCCGCGCCTGCCCGCGAGTTCCATTCGTCCTACAGCACGCCGGCATGTTGACCAATACGTCTCCGGCCGGATGGTCCAAATGGCGCGACAGCATCGCGGTCCTTGCCAATGAGCCGAATGTCTACGCCAAACTGTCGGGCTTCGGCACTTTCATCCATCGCAATGACGCAGATCACATCGCACGGCTTATTCGCGAGACGGTCGCCGCGTTCGGCTCTCAGCGCTGCTTGTGGGGCTCGAACTTTCCGATCGAAAAGCTCTGGACGGACTACACGAGCCTGATCGCCGCCCACCGTCGCGGCGTCACGGAGTTGGATCCGGAGCTCAGCGGCGGCGCCGAAGCGGCGGGACGTGCGATCTTCTACGAGACAGCGAGCCGGGTCTACCGGCTGTGACACAGGGAGCCTAGGGATGGCGTTGGAAATCAAGGTGCTCGACTTCGGTGATATCGAGCTTGAATCGAGCTTCCTCGTGCTCGGCCGCGGTTGCGGACGGACGAAGCGCGTCCCGGTCTACGGTTTCCTGATTCTCGGTGGGCAGTACCCGATCGTCGTCGATACCGGTTATCGCGATAACGCGATCATGGAAACGCTCGGCATGCGCGGATTGCAGCACCACGAGAACATGATCGAGAACCAACTCGCCCGGCACGGCGTCAAAGTCGGCGATGTCCGCTATGTGTGCCACACGCACGCTCACATCGATCACGCAGGCAAGGACGATCACTTCCCGATGAACACCACCGTCGTGATGAACCGGCGGGAGCTGGAGTGCTCGGTTTCAGGCTTGATGCACCCGCAGTATCCGAAGCCCGACATCCAGCATCTGATCGAGCGACTGCACACGCGCCACGCGTTGCGGCTCGAGGATCTGGAGTTGTCCGGCCCGATCGAGCTGATCCCCGGTGTCGTTATGGAGGCAGCCAACGCCCACACCGAGGGATCGATGAATATCCACGTGGAGACGGCGGAGGGGCTCGCCACCATCTGCGGCGATGTCATCTACGACTTCCAGGACCAGATCATCGAGCCCTACCACGTCATCTATTCCCACGAGGTTCAGGTGACGGGCAACCACGCTGCCACGAAGCGCGGTGAGAAGGCTGCCATCAAGAAATTGCTCAACTCGTCGAAATTCCTGCTGCCTATTCACGACAAGCCCGCGAAGGTCGAGCGTGGTCAGGTGATCGGTCGGCTCGACTATGCGGTGCCCGGCCCGGTCAGCCAGACGGTCCAACGGCGCGACTGGTTCCCGGTCTGAGTGGGCGCGTCTCTTCGCGCCAAACAAAAAAATATTCTGGGAGGTTGCAGCCATGGCCCATGATGCGCTCGATCCAGCATTTCGGCGTCTTATTGATGAACACGCGCCAGTGCGGCAGGTCGGCAGCGGCTTCACGTTCACCGAAGGGCCCATCTGGCATCCAGTGGAGCAGTACCTACTGTTCTCCGACATGCCGGCTGATGTGCGTCGCCGCCTTGACCGCAGTGGTGTGCGCGAGGCGCTTCGCCCATCGAACAAGGCCAACGGGCTGACCTATGATGCCGAGCTCAACCTGATCGCCTGCGAGCACGCGACCTCCTCGGTCGCCCGCTTTCGGCCGGACGGCACGCGCGAGGTGCTTGCCAGTCATTTCGAGGGACGCGAGCTCAACAGCCCGAATGATCTCTGCGTACATTCGAGCGGAGCGATCTATTTCAGCGATCCGTGGTACGGCCGGATGCCGCACTACGGCGTGGAGCGCCCTCGGGATTTGGGCTGGCAGGGTGTGTTCCGCCTCGCACCGGGCAGCCGCGAGCCGAAGCTGCTGGTCGATCGTTACATGTTCTCGCAGCCCAACGGGCTGTGCTTCTGCCCCGATGAATCCAAGCTCTACGTCAACGATACAGAGCAGGCGAATATCCGCGTCTTCGATGTCCGCGCCGACGGGACGTTGGCGAACGCGCGCGTCTTCGCGAGCGGTATCCGCGACACGATGAAACCTGGCGTGCCCGACGGCATGAAGTGTGACGCGCAGGGCAACATCTGGGTGACCGCGCCGGGCGGTTTGTGGGTCTATGCGCCGGATGGACGCCAGATCGGCAGGGTTGCGATCCCTGAACTCAGTGCAAACCTCCACTGGGGAGGACCGGATTGGCGCACGCTCTATGTCTGCGCGACAACCTCGGTTTACGCGATCGACGTCAAGGTCGGGCCGCGCAACGAGCCATTCATGCGTGCGCGCGGATCGGCGGCCAAAGCTGTCTCATCAGCTTCGTCATCGTCGTCCAGCAGCTCCGCTGCATCGGGCGATCTGCAACTCGATTCCTCGCGCTGCGCACTCATCATCCAGGACATGCAGAACGACGTGGTTATGGAGGGTGGTGCTTTCGCCAGCTCCGGCTCGCCGATCCACTGCCGCGAGCAGAACGCAATCGAGAATGTCCGGCGTCTCGCCGAGCATTGCCGCCTTCGTGGCGTGCCGGTCATCCACGTGTGGTTCTCCCGGCGCGCGGATGGCCGCAACATGACGCTCAACGCGCCGCTGTTCGAAGGTGCGCTGGATGCCAACGCGATGATAGAAGGCACGTGGGGCGCGGAGCCTGTGCCAGGTCTCGAGGCCCAGCCCGGTGACCACATCATCCGAAAGACCCGGATGAGCGCGTGGGAGGGGACGAACCTTGAGACGATCTTGCGCGCCGAAGGCCGCGATATCATCATCGAGACCGGCGCATGGACGAACATGTCCATCGAGCACACCGCGCGTACGGGCGCCGACAAAGGCTACGTGATGGTCATCCCGGAGGACGGCTGTTCGACCATGAACGCCGACTGGCACCGCGCGTCGATCGAGTATGCCATGCAGAACGTCGCGATGGTGACGAAGGTGGATGCCGTGATCGCCGCGCTGAGCTGAGTGAGTCGGCGCGCGGCCCGCGAAGGGCCACATTTGGTCCGTTCTCTCCTCGTGGCCGCGCGGATCACCCAGTCGCGTGCCGCTATGGGAGGCAATTGAGATCATGCATTTTGCAGCACGATTGTTGCCGGTCATTGCGTTGGCATTCGGCTCTGGTGCTCACGCCGCCGACGAGTACGAGAAATGGCCGCTCCTGAAGAGCACGTTCCCTTCCACGGGAGGCGGTGGCATCACGATCAAGGGCTACGACCCCGTGATTACCGGCGGAAAGTGCGTGACGACTTTCCTGGCTGTGGAGCCCGGCGACAATCCCAACGTCTACTCGAATGTTGCGGAGTTCGAAGCCGTGCCAACACAGGGCGGCATACTCTGTACGAATGGAAAGTGGCGTGCCTTCGAAGGCGGCGCGAGCGGCACAACACCGTTCCGATTCTTCTTCAAGGACGGAGTATTCCGCGCCGCGGAGTAAGGGCTTCTGCCGGCGGGCCTGAAGCGATCGGTCCGTCAGCGCATCATCTCATCTGCTCTCAGCCTGCCCACGCCACACGATGATCGGGCTGCCGATCTCCGACGTGGACATCCAGATCTGAACACTGGCACCGCATTGAGCCGGCGGCGGTCTTCCCTTGCCGGCATTTGAGGCAGAGCACCCTCTTGACGTCTTCGCGAAGGCCGGCTCTTATTAACTAACCAGTTGGTTATAAGCCGAGGCAGCATGGCCCGAGAGCAGTCTGCGGTACGCGTCGCGGTCGATGTCGGAGGTACCTTCACCGACATCGTCGTCATGACGTCAGACGGCATCCTGCATGAGAGCAAGGTATCGACGACGCCGGATGATCCGAGCCGTGGCGTTGTCGACGGCCTCGCTGCGCTCCTCGCCGAACTCGGCATTGCCACTTCCAACGTCGCCGAAGTCCTGCACGGCACAACCGTCGGCTCCAACACCATTCTTCAGCGCGCCGGCGCCAGGACCGGCCTGATCACGACGCGCGGTTTCAGGGATGTGCTCGAAATCGGGCGCATCCGTATGCCCGACATGTTCGATCTGACCTGGGACAAGCCCAAGCCGCTCGTGCCGCGTCGCCATCGTCTGGAAGTGACGGAGCGCATAGCCGCGGACGGAACAATCATACATCCGCTATCGGAGGCCGATGTTATCGCGGCCGCGGAGCAGCTCATTGCCGATGGCATTGAAACGATCGCACTCTGCTTTCTCAACAGCTATCGCAACGCCGCACACGAAAAGCAGGCAGAAGCGCTGCTCAATTCGCGCTTTCCCGACCTGCCGGTCACGGCGTCCTACGCCGTCCTGCCGGAGATGAAGGAGTATGAGCGCACCAGCACGACGGTGGTGAATGCCTATCTGCTGACGGCCATGCGCGGCTACTTGCGGAAGCTCGAGCACCGGCTCGACGAGGTCGGCATCGCCGCTCCAATCCTGGTCATGACATCGAACGGCGGCATGCTCGCAGCAAGAGCCGCACGAGAGCTACCCGTCATGGTCGTCGCCTCCGGCCCGGCGGGCGGGGTAATCGGTGCCGCACGTCTCGGCGCCGCGCGCGGCGATAAAGATATCATCGTTTTCGACATGGGCGGCACTACGGCTAAAGCCGTGATCATCGAAGATGGCCGCCCAAGTATGACGTCGGAGTACGAATTCCGCGATGGCATGTCGACATCGAGCCGGTTCATCAAGGCCGGCGGCTACATGCTGAAGGTTCCCGCGATCGATATCGCCGAGGTCGGAGCGGGTGGAGGCTCGCTTGCAGGTATCGATGCGGGTGGCCTGTTGAAAGTCGGGCCAGAGTCGGCTGGCGCTGCGCCAGGCCCGGCCTGCTATGGCCTCGGGAACTCGCGGCCGACAGTGACCGACGCCAATGTGGTGCTCGGCATTCTCAATCCGAGCGCGCTGGCCGGCGGGCGACTGGTGATCGATCGCAAGCTTGCGGAGCGCGCGATCAAGGAGCATGTCGCCACACCGCTCGGCCTCTCGGTAGAGGATGCCGCGCACGGCATTCGCGCCGTCGCGAACGCGGCGATGGCGCGCGCGATCCGGGCCGTCACGGTCGAGCGCGGGCGCGATCCGCGTGATCTTGCGCTCATGGCTTTCGGCGGCAATGGCGGCATTCATTCCGTCGATGTCGCGCGGCAGCTCGGCGTGCGCACGATCATCATTCCGCCGCTCGCCGGCGTGTTCAGCGCTGTCGGCATGCTGGCGGCCGACGTGGAGCATACGGCACTCGTCACCGTCATGCGGCCTCTCGGCGATCTGACGTTGCAGGACCTCTCTGGCATCATGGAGCGGCTCAGGGCCGAGGTCGCGGACAGACTTTCTGCTGACGGCTACGGCGCAGATCGGACCGAACTCGTCTGGCAGGCGGAGCTGCGCCACGAGGGGCAGGCGACGGAGCTGCCTGTTCCATTCTCGGCTGGCGGCGACATCATTGCCGAGATCACTCGCGACTTCGTTGCGGAGTACCTCAAGACCTATGGCTACAACGACCAGACCCCGCTCGAGCTGGTCAAGGTCAAGATCACGGGACGCGGATTGCGCGAGAGCCGGCTTGACTTCAAGGAAATGAAGATCGACCAGCGGTCGAGTGCGGCGCGCGCAGGTCATCGTGTCGTGTCCTTCGCTCGCGGCGCTCCCGCTGTCGAGACGCCGATTGTTACGCGCGCGGCTATCGGCGCCGCCGAGCGAGCAGGCCCGCTTATTGTCGAGGAATTCGATGCGACGATTGTCGTCCCACCCCAGGCGAGCATTCGCCGGGATGGCATGGGCAATCTGATCGTCAAGCTTGAAGGCAGCACATGAACGTCGATCCGATTACATTTGCGGTCATCAAGAGCGGCCTCGACTCGATCGCCGACGACATGGCGTACACCGTCGTGCGTATTGCGCGCTCCGAGATCGTCAAGGATGTGATGGACTTCTCGGCGGCGCTGTGCGCGGCCGATGGGCAAATGGTGGCGCAGGCCAAGACCATTGCGCAGCATCTGGGTGCGATCCCGGAAGCCATGGATTCCGTGCTCGCCAAGTATGGTGATGATCTGCACGACGGCGATGTCGTAATCATGAACGATCCCTATCATGGCGGGATGCATCTGCCGGACATCTTCATGTTCGTGCCGCTGTTCTACGAGGGTAAGCGTCGCGCCTTCGCTGTTGTCATCTGCCATCACACCGATGTCGGCGGCCGCGTTCCCGGCTCCAATGCTTCCGACTCGACGGAGATCTACCAGGAAGGCCTGCGCATACCGCCGCTGAAGCTCTACGATCGCGGCAAGCTCAACGAGACGCTCGAAGCCCTGATCAAGATCAACGTGCGCGTGCCCGATCGCGTGTGGGGCGACCTCTCGGCGCAGTTCGCGGCGGCGCAGGTCGGCAAACGCGGGCTGATCAAGCTTCTTCAGCGCTACGGCTCTGGTGAGGTCGAGGCCTACATGCAGGAGCTGCTCGATTATGCGGAGCGGCTGACGAAGGCCGAGATCAGGCAGTGGCCCAAGGGCACGTATCGCTTCACGGATCATATAGACAACGACGGTTTCTCCGAGAAGCCGATCCCCATCAATGTCGCGATCACGGTACGCGACGATGGCACATTGCTCGTTGACTACACAGGCTCGTCGCCGCAGGTGAAGGGCGCACTCAACTCGACCCTCAGCTTCACGCATTCGCTCACCTATCTGAGCGTGCGGTGTGTGCTCGGTCGAGATGTGCCGAACAACGTCGGCGTGTTTCGCTGTATCGACGTGAAGGCGCCCGAAGCATCCGTGCTCAATCCGGTAATGCCCGCGCCATGCGCGGCGCGCGCGCTCACCGGATATCGCGTGTTCGATACGATGCTTGGCGCGCTCGCTCAGATCGTACCGGATCGTGTTCCTGCGGCCGGTGAGGGCGGCAACAGCGTCATCTGCATCAGCGGGCTCAGAGCCAACCGCAAGCCCTTTATCATCGTCGACATGATCTGCGGCGCGTGGGGCGGACGTCCGGACAAGGACGGCCTCGAAGCCGTGACCAATGCCTCGCAGAACCTCTCCAACATGCCCGTCGAGGTCATGGAGGCGGAGCATCCCGTCCGCGTCGAAGAGTATTCGTTTGTTCCGGATAGCTGCGGCGCCGGGCGCTGGCGCGGTGGCATTGGCGTGCGGCGGAGCTATCGCATTCTCGCGCCCGAGGCGCTGCTGCAGATGCGGACGGATCGGGTACTCTTTCGCCCTTACGGTCTCGCTGGCGGCGGACCGGGCGGTCCTTCGCGCAATGCCATGGTGCGCGACGGCGAGACGCGCTCGCTGCCAGGCAAGATCACGATGAACGTCGAGCAGGATACGGTGATCATTCACGATCAGGCCGGCGGCGGCGGATTCGGCGATCCCTTCACACGAGATGTGTCGCTCATCCTTGAAGATATCCGCGACGGAAAGATAACGCCGGACTATGCACGCGAGCAGCATGGCGTGGTGCTGACACTAGACGGGGCTCTCGATCAACCGGCGAGCGATAGTCTCCGCCGCGTGAAGTCGTCCGCTTCTCGAGTGGGAGCGGCCCATGGAGCATAGCCCGCGCCACAAGGCGGTCCGGAATTCAGAGGCGAGCCGGGCCAAGATCTTGGACGCTGCGCGTGCGGAATTCGTCACGCATGGGTTGAGCGGGGCCCGCGTCGATCGCATTGCGGAGCGGGCCGGCGTCAACAAGAACCTCATCTATCACTACTTCCAGAGCAAGGAAGAGCTCTACCTCCGCATCTTGGAGGGCATCTACAGCGAGCTGCGCGAACGCCAGCGCGATCTCGAAGTGCGCGATCTGCCGCCGGTCGAGGGTATGCGTTCGCTCGTCGCCCACACCTTCGACCACTTCGTGGAGACACCAGATCTCATTCGCCTGATGAGCATCGAGAACATCCACTACGCCCACTATCTCAAGCAGTCGAAAGTCGTCAAATCGCTCTACATTCCACTCCTGCAGACCTTGAAGACGCTCCTCGCGCGCGGTCAGGCAGAGGGATCGTTCCGCGCCAACGTCGATGCAATCGACTTATACCTGTCGATCTCGGGGCTCGCGTACTTCTATCTCTCCAACAGATACACGCTCTCCTGGATCTTCAATCAGAAGCTCGATAGTCCGAAGCGGCTCGCGCAGCGGCGCGAGCATGTCGTCGAGATGGTGCTCGGGTATCTGCAGAATGAGGCGACCGACATCGCGCCGCCCAAGAAGGCAGCTCGAAGAAGTAGTCGCTCGAAGGCGCCGACATCCTAGGAACACAAGAATTCCACCCGTCCCGTACTGGCTTAGCGAAGGGAGATCGTGACGATGAAACGACACATGGTTCTGGCGATGGCGCTAGCGAGCTGTCTTGCGGTCTCACTTCCGCAGATCTCTGCGGCGCAGGAGAAGCTTTCAGTGCGCCTGGACTTCTCGCCTTGGGGTGTGCAGGCCGCCATGCATCTCGCCAAGGACAAAGGGTGGTTTGCCGCCGAGGGCCTCGACGTCGATATCCAGGACGGTCGCGGCTCGGGCAATACCATCCAACTCGTCAATGCAGGGCAGGTCGACGTCGGGCAGGTTCAGGTTGGCCTCATCGGCGGGGCGCGTGCGCAGGGCGCTCAGATCAAGTCGTTCATGAATTTCCAGCGCAAGACCGATCTGTGCATTCTCGTCGATAAGGACTCGCCTGTCAGCAAGGTCGCCGATCTGAAAGGCAAGACCGTCGTCGTGTTCGCCGCGAGCCCGTGGGCGCCGTTCATCGATCTCTATCTGAAGTCGGGTGGAATGGACCGCGAGCAGGTCAAGGTCGAGTTCGTCGATCCCGCGGCACTATGGGGAACGTACACGGCGAAGCGCGCCGACGGGCTCATGTCGACGGTTGGATCGGCGCTGCCGGTTGCGGAGAAGCCGCGGCCGTCGAAGTGTCTCCTCGCATCGGATGCAGGTATCACATTCCCGGCCTACGGGCTCGTTGCGCGCGAGGATACGATCAAGTCGCGGGCCGCAGCATTGAAGAAGCTCGTCAAGGTGCAGCAGCGCGCCTGGGAGCACCTCGCCAAGAACCCGGACGATGGCGTCAAGGCCATCATTGCGCAGCGGCCCGATGCAAAGCTCAATCCCGATGTTCTCGCAGGACAGATCAAGCTGACTATCGAGTATTTCGAGACGCCGGCGACGAAGGGCAAGCCGATTGGTTGGCAGGCAGAGAGCGACTGGGATGCAGCTCTGAAGTCCATGGAGCAGGCTGGCGTCGTCAAGGCCGGCTGGAAAGCCGGCGAGTACTACACCAACGATCTCATCGACTAGAATCGACGATGGACGCTCAGACGACCGGTCAAACGTACGTCCGCATCTCGCGCGTGGGCAAGGTCTATCCTTCTCCGCGCGGTGATGTGACGGCGCTTGCGGATATCGATCTCGATGTTCGCAGTGGCGAGTTCCTGAGCGTGGTTGGCCCCTCCGGATGCGGCAAGAGCACGCTGCTGAAGACCGTCGCTGGCCTAGAGGCGGTCAGTTCCGGACAGATCTCAGTGCGCGGCGCGCCTGTCAAAGGGCCACCCGATCGACTCGGCGTCGTCTTTCAGCGCGATGTGCTTCTGGATTGGCGCACGATCCTCGACAATGTCCTTCTCTCCGCCGAATTCCAGGGGCTGAAGCGCGCGCACGTCGAGGGCCGCGCGAAAGAACTCCTCAAGCGCTTCGGTCTCGGCGGCTTTGAGAACCGCCATCCATGGGAGCTATCAGGTGGCATGCGTCAGCGTGCCTCCATCTGCCGGGCGCTGCTGAGCGATCCTGAGCTGTTGCTCATGGACGAGCCATTCGGCGCGCTCGACGCTATGACGCGCGACGATCTCAATGTGGAGCTGACGCGCATCTGGCAGGACAGTGCCCATGGGCAGCGCAAGACCGTGCTCTTCATCACGCACAGCATCGTCGAGGCGGTCTATCTCTCCGATCGCGTCGTGATGATGTCGCGCGCGCCGGGGCGCATTGTCGACGTCATCGACATCGATCTTCCGCGGCCGCGACCACTTTCCGTGCGCGAGACGCCACGCTTTGGCGAGCTGACGGCCAAGATCCGGCACCACTTCGCTGAGCTTGGCATCCTGAAGGAGTAAAGCGCGGCATGTTCAAGCGCCTGTTGGCCGAAAGCCGAACGCGGGACGCCCTTGTGATTGTCGTCGCATCGCTTTTCATTTGGGAGGCGTGCGTTGAGCTCTTCGCGCCTTCGCCGCTGATCCTGCCGGCGCCCTCGGCCATCTTCGCCGAGTTCTGGTCATCGCCGTGGGTCTTCATCCGCCATTCGGGCTATACGCTGGCCGTGACGGCGGCCGGGTTCGCGATTGCCGTCGCGCTTGGCGTCGTTCTCGCCGTCGCTATTGTCTATTCGCGCTTTCTCGAGCGGACGATCTATACGCTCCTCGTCGCGCTCAACAGCATCCCGAAGGTCGCGTTGGCGCCACTCTTTGTCATCTGGCTCGGTACGGGCACGGAGCCGAAGGTCTCTGTCGCCGTCATGCTGGCGATCTTTCCCATCGTGATCGACACCGTGCTAGGCCTTCGCTCCGTCGATCCGGACATGCTGAGCCTCGCCCGCGTCTCGAAGGCCTCGCCCTGGCAAGTCCTGTTCAAAATCCGCTTTCCCTGCGCGCTACCCAGCCTTTTTGCCGGCATGAAGGTGGCGATCTCCTTTGCACTGGTTGGTGCCATTGTCGGCGAGTTCGTCGCTGGCGGCACAGGCCTTGGCTTTCAGATCCTCGTTGCTCAGGGCCAGTTCGATACGCCGCGGGTCTTCGTCTCGCTGCTTCTGCTGAGCCTCATGGGCACCGTGCTCTTCTATCTCGTCGACTTTGCAGAGCGCCTCTGCCTGCCTTGGCACGTTTCGCAGAGGCCGCACGCAGGTGGCGCCGGCGGTTGAGTGCCTCGCCGACGGCCGTAGCGGCATGAACAGCATACTCCAATGACACCTGCCAATGTCGCCGTCGGCGCTGCAGCGCTCATTCTCACAGCCGCTCTGTGGGGGAGCAATCATGTGGTCGCACGGGCGATGCACGACACCGTGCCGCTCACGGCCATGGTGTTCTGGCGATGGGCGTTGGCCTTGCTCCTGCTTATCCCGATCGCACTCCCGCAGATGCGGAGGGAGCGGGAGCCGCTGCGCCGGAATATGACGGGCATAGCGATCGGCGGTGTCATCGGCGTTGGCATTTTCTCGTTTCTGCTGATTGGCGGTGCCTACCAGGGGCTCGCCACGGATGTTTCGATCATTAATGCGACGACACCGGCCTGGGTGGCTGTCATTGCCTGGCTCGAGGGACGGAGTCTGCTTGGGCCGCGCGGCTGGCTCGGCTTGGCTCTCGCCTTCCTCGGAACGGTCGCCATCATCCTTCGTGGCGATCTCGCCGCGCTGGTCACGGTGGACATTCACATTGGAAGCCTGTGGTCGCTGCTCGGGGCGATGAGTTTCGCCTGGTTCTCGCTCAGGGTCCGCGACTGGAGCCGAGAGATCAGCTCGCTTTCGCTCACGACCGTGACGGCCTGGTTCGGCTTTCTCCTGACCATGGCGCCCGTCTATCTGCTGTGGCTCCTTGCAGGCGGTGAGGTCGTCTCCTTCCGGGCCGAGGATGAGACGCGGGCCTGGGCGAGCGTCATCTATGTGGCGCTGGGTCCGACGCTGCTTGGCAACGTTTTTTATCTCTTCGGTGTCAGCGTGGTCGGTGCGCAGCGCGCGGCGGCATTCCTCTATCTCAGTCCGATCTTTGCCGCGCTCCTATCCGTCGCGTTCTTGGGTGAAGCGCTGCATCTATTTCATTTCGCCGGCTTTGCGCTCATCGTGATCGGCCTCGTGGTCGTCAACACCAGTGCGCCGCCAAAGACTCCTCAAGGGTGATCGCGCGCGTCGATTGCTTCGCGCCTGGATCGTCGCGCGAGCCACCACGGCAAGATCACGATCAACACGGCCATGACCCAGAGTGAGTTTGAGATCGTACTCTGAAAGAGGATCGATACCTCTCCTCCGGAGAGGGCAAGCGCATTGCGCAGATTCGTCTCCAGAACCTTACCGAGCACGAAGCCGAGAATGATTGGCGCCATGTCGAAGCCCTGCTTCCTGAGCGCCCATCCCATCACGCCGATTGCGATCATCATGAGCACGCTCGTCACGCTCGAGTAGGCCGTGTACACGCCCAGAATGGAGAGCAGCAGGATCGTCGGGATGAGCCACGTGTTGGGCACCTGCAGCATTTTCACGAACAGCCGCACCATCGGGATGTTCATGATGAGCAGCATGATGTTGCCGATGTACATCGAAGCAATGAGGCCGCCGGCGAGCTCGGGCTTTTCGGTGAAGAGCTGCGGCCCTGGCTGGATGTTGTAGAGCAGGAGCGCACCGAGCATCACGGCGGTCGTGCCGGAGCCCGGCACGCCGAGCGTCAGCATCGGCACGAACGCGCCGCCCGCAGCGGCGTTGTTGGCGGCTTCCGGAGCTGCGAGGCCGCGCATGTCGCCTTTGCCGAACGTGCCCTTGTCGAGGAGGCGCTTCTCGGTGGTGTAGGCGACAGCGCTCGCGACTGAAGCACCGGTTCCCGGCAGCACGCCGATGATGAAACCGGAGACGGAACTGCGGATGGTCGGCCACCAGCACGCCTTGATGTCGGCCCAGCTCGGGAAGCCCTTGCCGATGGGTATTGGTTTCAGCGTGCCGGCGAACTTGTGCTCCAGCATGAGCAGGATCTCGCTGATCGAGAACAGTCCGATCACGATGATGATGAACTCGATGCCGTCGTGTAGCTCGGGCTGGTCGAACGTGAAGCGATAGGCACCGGAGGTTGGATCGAGTCCGATGGTCGTGAGGAGAAGGCCGATCAGGCAGCCGATCAGCGTTTTGACGGGCTCGGCGCCGACCATGGATGCGAGCGTCGCAAACGCGAAGACCATGAGGGCGACGTATTCGGCAGGCCCGAACTTCACGGCGAACAAACCCAGCAGCGGCGCGAAGAACGTGAGGCCGACGACGGCCAGGATGCCGCCGACGAACGACGAGAGCGCGCTCATCGTCAACGCTTCCGCGCCGCGGCCCTGTTTGGCCAGGGGAAAGCCGTCCATAGCCGTCATGACGGCGCCGGCATCGCCTGGCACGTTGATGAGGATCGACGTGATGCGTCCGCCGTACTCGGCACCGTAGTAGATGGCCGCGAGCAGGATCATGCAGCTCTCGGGCGGCATCTTCATGGTGTAGGCGATCGGCAGGATGAGCGCGATGCCATTGATGGGGCCGATCGCAGGTAGAGCGCCAATGAGCGTGCCGAGGAAGCAACCAAGCAGCGAGTAGAGCAGATTGGTTGGTGTCAGCGCGACCGCGAACCCCGTCCACAGATAGTCGAGCGACATGAGGGACCTCAGCCAGGAAAGAACAGCGTGCCGGCCGGGAGATAGGTTCCGAGGCCATATTTGAAGAGCGCGAACCAGAAGGCCGCCTGAACTGCGCCAATGCCGAGCGCACCGGCTGGGCCGGAGCCGAACAGGTATGCAGCCCACGAGCAGATGATGAAGGCGGTCGGAAGAAAGCCGACGTAGTCCATGATGCCGACGGCGATCGCCGTCACTGCGATCAAGCTGAAGGCGCTCCACAGCATCTGGGAGTGTGGCCACGGATCTGCCGCGCCTGGTCTGAGGAAGTACCAGGCAGCACAGATCGCGAGGGCGATCGATAGGAGGTATGGAAACGCTTGCGGTCCGAGCGGATCGGAGGAGAAGGCGTACTCGATCCGGCTCGTGGCAATGGCGAGCAGTGCGGCGAAGGCGAGCAGGATCGATGCGGTCACGCGGCCGCTGAACGCGCCGTTCCGCTGCCCTTCTTCATGAGGAGAGCTGGACACGTATGCCTCCCAAGGATCGCACACGGATTGGATGAGGCAGGGCCGTCTCTCGCGTGCACGAAGACGGCCCCTATCGACTACTTGATCAGGCCGGCTTCCTGCGCGAGGACTTTGAACCGCGCGACGTCGCTTTTGACGTGGGCGTCGAAATCCTTGCCGAATGATGCGAATGGATAGAGGCCGCGTGACTCTTGCTCCTTACGGAACTCGGGAGTCGTGCTCAGCTTCTGAACGGTCTCGACCCACCAGTTGTAGTCGGCATCGGAAACCTTCGGGCCAACGTACACGCCTCGCCACACGGTCCAGAGAATGTCGAAGCCCTGCTCCTTGGCTGTCGGGATGTCCTTCGCATCGCCGGTCAGGCGCTCGGGCGACATGACGGCCAGTACGCGAACCTTGCCGGACTTGTGGTGTGGAATGAACTCGGCGATGTCGCTCGAGCCGATCTTGACGTGCCCGCCGAGGACATTCGTCACGACGGGGCCGCCGCCTTCGAGCGCGATGTAGCGCATCTTCTTCGGATCCTGGCCGGCAGCCTTGAAGATCAGGGCAGCCTTCATCCAGTCCTGACTGCCCACGGCACCGCCGCCGGCAACCGAGAATTCCTGAGGCTTGTCCTTGATGCCGTCGATCAGATCCTTGAGCGTCTTGTATGGGCTGTCGGGCGAGACGATAACCGAGCCGAACTCGGCTCCGAGCGCGCCGACCCAACGCACTGCGTTCTCGTCATGTGCTCCGAACTTCTTCTGCGCAAGAAGGAGTGCGGATCCTGTCGAGACGGCGACGATCGCGCCGGGGTCACCGGGGCGTGTGCTGATAATGTGGTTGTACGCCGTCGCTCCGACGCCACCTTCCATGTAGGTGTACGTCATCGGCCTGTCGATCATGTTGGTCGCTTGCAGCGCGCCTCCGAGAAGTCGGCACGTCAGATCGAAGCCACCTCCCGGCTTTGCTCCCACAATGCACTCCGTCTTGTCCGGCTTTGCGACGGCCGGAAAGGAAAGTGCAAATACCGAACAGACGATTGCGATCGCGCCCCGAAACATTGGCATCACGGCTCCCTGCGAGATTTCTTGTGCGGGGCATACTACATGCATTCAGTCCTATGAGCGAGGCGAGCGGAATATCGGTCGAAGCAAAGGTCCATCGATGCTTCACGGAGGCTTGTTCGATCCCCTGACGGGCGTCCGTCTCAAATGATGAGCCACGGTGCCTTCTCGCACTAAGCTATTGAATTAATTCCAGGATCATTCGCTATCCTGCCGGATGATCCTCGCCCTGCTGCCCGCGCCACGGCCGACGTAAAGCTCGCGAACCCGTAACCTTCGGCACTTCGATCTTGACTCGGTCGTTCGACCGAATTATGCATCGCGATATTCGGTCGGTCGACCGAAATTCAATATGGCGATCCAGCGTCAAATTCACAATCAAGGGAGCGTCCCATGGGTGGCATCGCGGCTGTTCTGTATGGTGGCCTCGCGTACATCGTTTTCCTAGCCAGTTTTCTCTATGCCATTGCGTTCGTCGGTAATTTGCCGGTGCCGAAGACCATCGACAGCGGCGAGCCGGGAAGCGTCATCGTCGCACTCGTCGTCAACACGCTGCTACTCGGCCTATTCGCCATCCAGCACAGCGTCATGGCGCGGCCGGCATTCAAGCGATGGTGGACGCGTTTCGTGCCGCACGCCGTCGAGCGAACGACCTACGTACTTCTGGCGAGCCTGGTGCTCGTGCTCCTCTACTGGCAGTGGCGGCCGATGCCCGAGATTGTGTGGTCCGTGTCGCACCCTGTGCTCGTCGCTGTCCTGCAAGCCATCTTCTGGGCCGGCTGGATCACCGTGCTCGTGAGCACTTTCCTCATCAATCACTTCGAGCTGTTCGGGCTCAGTCAGGTTTTTGCTCGGCTGACGGGACGCGAGCTGCCGGCGCCGATCTTCCGGACACCGCTGTTCTACAAGTGGGTCCGGCATCCGCTTTATCTCGGCTTCCTGCTCGCGTTCTGGTCGGCGCCCACCATGACCGTCGGACATCTACTCTTTGCAGCGGGAACGACAGGCTACATCCTCATTGCGATCTACCTCGAGGAGCGTGACTTGATCGATCTTTTCGGCGATCAGTATCGGCGCTATCGGAAGCAGGTCGCGATGCTCATTCCGTGGCCCGCGAGACAGGTTCCACCCCTCAGCCCGGCCGACAAGCTCGAACGCCGGTGATCGAAGCAAGGAGAGCCAGGGCATGGCGCGCGTGGTGACCAAGAAGCCAGAAACCAGCACGACGCTGCTCGAGGCCGCGAAGAAGATTCTGCGCCAGAACGGCTATGCTGGTCTCTCCACGCGCGATGTGGCTGCGGCGGCAGGCGTGCCACTCAGCCAGATCCACTATCACTTCGGCTCGAAGCAGGGTCTTCTGCTCGCGCTCTTCAAGTACCAGAATGCCCAGCTCCTCGACCGTCAGAATGCCCTGTTCGGAAACACGTCCCTGAAAGTTTCGGAGCAGTGGGACAAGGCCTGTGATTATCTCGATGAGGATATCAGCTCGGGCTACGTGCGCGTTCTCCAGGAGCTCAGTGCAGCCGGCTGGTCCGATGCCGAAGTCGCGAAGGTCGTGCGCGATGCGATCAAGGGCTGGATCGATCTCATCGTGGTTGTCTCGAAGCGTGCCGAGCAGGAACTTGGCGGCCTTGGCCCTTTCTCGGCTGAAGAAGTTGCCGCTCTGGTCGCCAATGCATTCATCGGTGCGGAGAGCCACTATCTGCTCGGCCTCGAACGGCGAGGCGTCCCTGTGCGCCAGGGTTTGCGACGCTTCGGCGATCTCATACGCATTGCGGAAAATACTTTAGCCAATAGGTGAAACCATGCGTGCCAGGCTTCCGGCTTCGGACGGTTTTGTCGATCGAGATGGCGTAAAGATCTTCTATGAAGTCTACGGCGATGGTCCGGAGACGATGGTGTTCCTGCCGCCATGGAGCATCGTACACGGCCGCATCTACAAGGCGCAGGTGCCATATTTCAGCGAGCGCTTCCGCTGCATCACTTTCGACCCGCGCGGCAATGGAAAGTCCGATCGGCCACGCGAGGCGAGCGCCTATACCCTCGCCAACTTCATTGGCGATGCGCTTGCGGTCATGGACGCCACCAATGCTGGCAAATCGATCTTAGTCGGTCTCTCACTGGCGGGCATCCATATCTGCGCCATTGCGGCCTATCACCCGGAGCGCGTGAAGGCCGCCGTGCTCGCCGGCACTGCCGCGACCATCGGCCCGGCATACGACTACATGCAGCCGCAGCACTTTCTCACGAAGCGCGAGAGCCACGTCGGCTGGGACAAATACAATCGCGAGTACTGGCACACGAACTACCCGGACTTTGCGGCGCACTTCATCAGCCACATTCACTCGGAGCCGCATTCGACGAAGCAGATCGAGGACGGCATCGACTGGGCCGGCGAAACGGGAGGTGACATTCTCGCCAAGACGGTCGAAGCGCGGGCGCTACCCCCGCCGTTCGACGTCAGCGACGTCATGTACCGCAAGGTCCAATGTCCCGTGCTTCTCATCCATGGCGACAACGATCTGATCCAGCCGTACGCCCGTGCGGAGCTCGTTGCCAAGCTCACGGGGGCCGAACTCGTGACGATCGCCGGCGGTGGACACAATCCCCTCGGGCGCTATCCAGCCCGTTGCAACGAGCTGATCAACGATTTCCTGGATCGGCGCTTGGGCATTCCGGCGCCCGGCAAAAGCCGGCCAAGGGCGCCCGTGCGGGCGAAGAAGGCTCTCTATCTTTCGTCGCCGATTGGTCTCGGGCATGGGCGGCGGGATATCGCCATCACGCGCGAGCTGCGCAAGCTGCATCCTGACCTGATCGTGGACTGGCTGGCTCAGGACCCCGTAACGCGCCTCCTCGCCGCCCACGACGAGCGCATTCATCCACTGAGCGCGCGGCTTGCGAGCGAGTCGCGGCACATTGAGCTCGAATCAGGCGAGCATGAGCTCAATGCCTTCGAAGCTATTCGCCGAATGGACGAAGTGCTCATCGCGAACTTCATGGTCTTCCAGGATGTGGTCGATGCAGGTGACTACGATCTCGTCATCGCCGACGAAGCCTGGGACATCGATCACTATTGGCACGAGCATCCCGAGCTGAAACGGTCGCAGCTCGCGTGGTTCACTGACTTCGTGGGCTGGCTGCCGATGCCCGCGAACGGCGATCGGGAGGCGTTTCTCACGACCGACTACAACGCGGAAATGATCAAGCACGTCGAGCGCCATCCGGACGTGCGCGATCGCGCAATCTTCGTCGGCTCACCTGAGGATATCGTTCCCATGTCGTTCGGCCGTGATTTGCCGGCCATGCGCGACTGGATCCCCAGGCACTTCGACTTCGCGGGCTACGTCATCGGTGAGCATCCAGATGCGTTTGGCGATCGGGCGGTACTGCGTGAGACCCTACGCTATCAGCCGGGTGAGCGCGTATGCATCGTAACGGTGGGCGGCTCCGGCGTGGGGGCACCTCTCATTCGGCGCATTCTCGACAGCTACCCAATGGTGCGCGCGCGTATCCCGGAGCTGCGCATGGTCGTTGTGGCCGGTCCGCGCATCGACCCACAAGCGCTTCCGGAGATTGCGGGTGTGGACGTGCGGGCTTTCGTGCCGAACCTCGATCGCCACCTCGCCGCCTGCGATCTCGCGGTCGTACAGGGTGGTCTCACAACCTGCATGGAACTCGCCGCGGCTGGGACACCGTTTCTGTACTTTCCCTTGAAGAACCACTTCGAGCAGAACTTCCATGTCGCGCACCGTCTGGATCGGTATGGTGCAGGGCGGCGCATGGAATTTGCGACGGCCACGCCCGATGTGATCGCCGCCGAGATGGTGGCGGCCTTGAAGACACCAGCGCCCCCGAAGCAGGTCGAGGCAGACGGAGCGGCCCGCGCCGCGCGTATGCTCGCCGATCTTCTTTGAGCTGCAGAATTGCCGCCGGTCGGACAACTGCCGATTGAATTTCCTGACCAGATGACGGTAAGTGCGCATAGCGGCCGTGCCAGACGGCGCGTGCCGGCGCCTTATCCGATGCGCGGAATGCCAACAGGTTCGGGGAATGCAGGAACGAAGTCCGCGTGCGTGCGATGCTCTGGATGGCACAGCGCCTGAATCCGGTGCGACGGCCCGCGCGCTCGAGCCTGTGCGCACGGTCGGAGGCCTCAAGGCGCGATACATATTCTCCGACGGTGCAACGCGCATCGACACGCTCGCGGAATATGGCGGCTATCGCCTTCGCTTTCCAACGACGCACGCAGCGCACATCGAGTCGAGTCAGATCAATACGGGTGGGGGTGTTGTCGGCGGCGACAGCCTCGTATTCGAGCTAGATGTCGGTGCCGGCGCTGAGGCTGTCCACTCCACCGCGACCGCCGAACGGATTTATCGGTCCATCGGCCCACCAGCCCTCGTCGATGTCGCTTTGAAACTCGACACCTCATCCCGCCTCGACTGGCTGCCGCAGGAGACGGTCCTGTACTCGGGCGCCCGGCTCAGCCGCCGTTTCGAGATTGACTTGGCAGCCGATGCACGCCTGCTCATGGCCGAGATGGTCGTCTTCGGGCGGGTGGCGCACGGAGAGGTTCCGGGGATCGGTGCATTCCGCGATGACTGGCGCATCCGCCGCGGTGGGCGGCTGGTCTTTGCCGAGTCCGTGCGTCTGGAGGGACACCTAGCAAATGCTCTGGCGCGACCGGCAGTTGCTGCCGGCGCACGAAGCACGGGCCTTGTGGTCGCCGTTTCTCCGGATGCCGAGGATCGCAGGGATGTGGTCCGCGCCGCGGTCCCCGATGCGCGCTCAGATTGCGGTGTGAGCGCGTGGCACGGTATGCTGGTTGCCCGATTTCTAGGCACGCCGGAAAATGTCCGACGTGACATCATCCGGGCAACCGAGGTGCTCTCAGGCCGTGCCATGCCGCGTGTCTGGATGACGTGAGCAACCGGACAAGGAGGGGGCGCTGACCGCATGAACCTGACACCGCGCGAGAAGGACAAGCTGCTGATCGCCATGGCAGCCAACGTCGCACGCCGCCGCCTGGAGCGTGGCGTGAAGCTCAACCATCCGGAGGCGATCGCGCTCATCACCGATTTTGTCGTCGAAGGTGCGCGCGACGGACGCAGCGTATCCGAGCTGATGGCGGCGGGGGCCCAAGTCCTGCGGCGCGATCAGGTCATGGAAGGCATCGCCGAGATGATCCATGACGTGCAGGTCGAGGCGACCTTCCCCGATGGCAGCAAGCTCGTCACCGTTCATAATCCTATTCGATAGTCCGCGCCATTCGATGAACTGGCAGTCCAACGGAGCCTCTCCGCAATGAAGCATGTACGCATCTCTACGCTCTCCCTGGCGGCCGCGGCGCCGCTGTTCATGGCGAGCGCCGCCTCGGCGCACACGGGCCTAGAAACAGGCTTCTCGCTCGTCGACGGTTCGCTCCATCCGCTCGGCGGCATCGATCATCTTGCGGCCATGATCTCGGTCGGCGTGTGGGCGGCGATTGCGGGCGGCAAGCGCGTCTGGGTGTGGCCGATCGCGTTCGTGCTTATGATGCTGGTCGGCGGGTTCATCGGCCACGCTGGTATCGAGTTCCCCGCGGTCGAACCGGCGATCGCGCTCTCCGTGGTGGTGCTGGGCCTCGCCGTCGCGCTCGGTGTGAAGGCGCCCGTGGCTGTCGGAGCTGTGCTCATCGGTCTGTTCGCGCTCTTTCATGGTCATGCGCACGGCGCCGAGGCTCCCGCCACAGGCTGGTATGGCTATGCCGCGGGCTTTGCCGTCGCGACGGCGCTGTTGCACGTCGCCGGCATCGCGATCGGTCTTGCCATTGGCCGCATTCCGAGCCGCGTACCTGCCCAGATCGTTGGCGCGGCGACCGCCGCACTCGGTGTTTTCCTGATGGTCGCCTGAAAGGTTGAGCGATGAAACCCGGTGAGGTCATCACGCCTGAGGGCGACATCGAGCTGAACGTGGGGCGGACGGTCATTACGCTCACCGTCTCCAACACTGGTGCGCGCCCGATCCAGATCGGCAGCCACTATCATTTCTTCGAGGCCAATCCCGCGCTGAGCTTCGACCGACCGGCCGCACGCGGCACACGGCTCGATATCCCGGCCGGCACCGCTGTCCGCTTCGAGCCAGGTCAGACGCGCGAGGTGCGGCTGATCCCGCTCGCCGGCACGCGCACAGTCTATGGCTTCCGTCAGGAGGTCATGGGCAAGCTCGACCCTTAGCAACGCTCGCTCGAACCAAGTGCTCTCGCTGCCATCACAAGGTACTGCCGATGCCCGCCAGGATGTCCCGTGCTGCCTACGCCCAGATGTTCGGTCCGACGACGGGCGACAAGGTGCGTCTCGCCGATACGGACCTGATCATCGAGGTCGAGAAGGATTTCACGACCTACGGCGACGAAGTGAAGTTCGGCGGCGGCAAGGTCATTCGCGACGGCATGGGCCAGTCGCAGGTGACGAATGCGGCCGGTGCCGCCGATACGGTCATCACGAACGCGCTCATCCTCGACCATTGGGGGATTGTGAAGGCGGACGTCGCAATCAAGGAAGGCCGCATTCTCAAGATCGGCAAGGCCGGCAATCCCGATATTCAGCCGGGTGTCGACATCATCATCGGCCCGGGCACCGAGATCATCGCGGGGGAAGGCAAGATCCTCACGGCCGGCGGCTTCGATACGCACATCCACTTCATCTGCCCGCAGCAGATCGAGGATGCGCTCATGTCAGGCCTTACATCCATGCTCGGCGGCGGCACGGGACCGGCGCACGGCACGCTGGCGACCACGTGCACGCCGGGACCCTGGCACATCGAGATGATGATGCGCGCGGCCGACGCCTTTCCGATGAACCTCGGATTTGCCGGCAAGGGCAATGCCTCGCTGCCGGGCGCGCTCGAGGAGATGGTTGCGGCCGGTGCGTGTGCGCTCAAGCTGCACGAGGACTGGGGCACGACGCCCGCCGCCATCGATTGCGCGCTTTCGGTCGCCGACGATCACGACGTGCAAGTGATGATCCACACCGACACACTGAACGAGTCGGGCTACGTCGAGGACACGATCGCGGCTTTCAAGGGCCGCACGATCCATGCCTTCCATACTGAGGGCGCCGGTGGTGGCCACGCGCCGGACATCATGAAGGTCGCGGGTCTCAAGAACGTGCTGCCGTCCTCGACCAATCCGACCCGGCCCTTCACGGTGAATACGCTGGATGAGCATCTCGACATGCTCATGGTGTGCCACCATCTCTCGCCGTCGATCCCCGAGGATCTTGCGTTCGCCGAGAGCCGCATCCGTAAGGAGACAATTGCAGCCGAGGACATCCTCCACGACCTTGGCGCGCTCGCCATGATGTCGTCGGACAGTCAGGCCATGGGGCGTATCGGCGAGGTCATCATCCGTACGTGGCAGACCGCGCACAAGATGAAGCTGCAGCGCGGGCCGCTGCCGCAAGATCAGGGCAAGGGCAACGACAACTTCCGCGCCAAGCGCTATGTCGCGAAGTACACGATCAATCCGGCGATTGCACACGGGGTTGCCGACTACATCGGCTCGGTCGAACCTGGCAAGCTCGCCGATCTCGTGATCTGGTCGCCGGCTTTCTTCGGCGTGAAGCCCGATTTCGTCATCAAGGGCGGTGTGATTGCGGCGGCGCCCATGGGCGATCCCAATGCCTCGATACCGACGCCGCAGCCCGTGCATTACCGACCGATGTTCGGCGCTTTTGGCGGTGCGCGCACGCGCTCCTCGCTCATTTTCGCGTCCGGTCTTGCGGTTCAGAAGGATGTAGGCAAGCGGCTCGGGCTCGCGAAGGATGTCATTGCGGTGAAGAATGTGCGTGGCGGTATCTCCAAGAAGAGTATGATCCACAACGATGCCACTCCGGACATCACGATCGACGCGGAGACCTACGAGGTGCGGGCCGATGGCGAGCTGCTGGTCTGCGAACCCGCTAAGGAGCTGCCTATGACGCAGCGCTATTTCCTGTTCTGAGGCAGTCGAGAGATGAGCGATAGCCCCCTGCGCGCGTCCTCGGTGCTGAGAGTTGGCCAGCTCGCAGGCGTCGAGATCGTCGACACGATTACGCTCGACCGGCAGTCGCGCTATCGGCGCCGTGTTCTGCTGACGACCGATCGCGGACGCGAGCTGCTGCTCGATCTGCCCGAGGCGACCTATCTCGCGCACGGCGACGGGCTGGCAGTCGAGGGCGGTGCGGTGCTGGTCAAGGCAGCGGCGGAAGACCTGCTCGAGATCCACGCGCAGGACGCGTTGGCACTTGCGACGATCGCCTGGCATCTGGGCAATCGGCATACGCCGGCCGAGATCACGCGCGGCGCCATATACATTCAGCCGGATCATGTGCTGGCTGAGCTTGTCGAGCAGCTCGGCGCGCATGTGCATCGCGTGCGTCGACCCTTCGAGCCAGAGGGCGGCGCGTATGGCGGTAAGGGGCCGCTGCATTCGGGGCATCACCACCACATTGGTGGGCACCATCATCACGACCATGCTCATGATCATCATCATGATGGCGAGCGTCCGCCACGCCACGAGGTGAAGCTCACAGTTGTGCAGGGCACGTTCCGACCGGATAAGCGCGAGACATAGTATCGTGATCGACGTTGCACCGAGGCACGTTCCAACTTCGGACAGAGGTTTCGATCCGCGTTTTCTGGCGTGGCTGTCACCGGCATTTCCGGTCGGCGCCTTTGCCTATAGTCATGGCCTGGAATGGGCGGTCGAGCGCGGATGGGTGAGAAATCGCGTAACGCTCACCGAATGGCTCCGCGATCTCGTCACGCATGGTGCCATCCGCAATGACATGATCCTCCTGGCCGAGGCTTACCGCGCAACCGCCGAGGGCGATCTGGCGCGCCTTGCGGAGACCAATGATCTCGCGCTTGCTCTGCAACCATCGGCTGAGCGTCATCTCGAGACTGTCACGCAGGGTAACGCGTTCCTGGAGACGGTCCGGGCGGCGTGGGGAGTTGCCGGGCTCGATGCCGTCGCGCAAGCGATCGCGCCGGATGTGGCCTATCCGATTGCGCTCGGTGCGAGCGCAGCCGTGCACGGCCTCCCTTGCGGTGACACGCTTCACGCCTTCGGGCTCGCGGCAGTCTCGAACCTTACGTCTGCTGCTATACGGCTTTCCGCGGTCGGCCAGACGGATGCGCAACGGACTATCGCCGCCCTGATGGATGACCTCGCAGCTTGCGCAGCGCCGGCCGAGCGATCCACATTGGACGATCTCGGCGGTGCGGTGTATCGCTCGGATATCGCGTCGCTCGCGCATGAAACCCAGTACACGAGGCTGTTCCGCTCATGAGCTCATCACATGGTCCGCTTCGTGTAGGCATCGGTGGCCCTGTGGGTTCCGGCAAGACCACGCTGACGGCTGCGCTCTGCCGCGCGTTGCGCGAGCGCTATGACATCTGCGCCATCACGAACGACATCTACACGAAGGAAGATGCAGAAATACTGATGCGCATGCAGGCGCTGCCGCTCGAGCGCATCATGGGTGTCGAGACGGGTGGCTGCCCGCATACGGCCATTCGCGAGGATTGCTCGATCAATCTGTCGGCGATCGAGACCATGCGGCGGAAGTTCCCGAATCTCGATGTCATCCTCATCGAGTCGGGCGGCGACAATCTCGCGGCGACGTTTTCGCCGGAACTCGCCGACCTCACCATATATGTTATCGATGTCGCGCAGGGCGAGAAGATCCCGCGCAAGGGCGGCCCAGGCATCACGCGCTCCGATCTCCTCGTGATCAACAAGACGGATCTCGCGCCGCACGTCGGCGCCGATCTCTCCATCATGGAGAGCGATACTAAGCGCATGCGGGGCGAGAAGCCCTATGTCTTCACGAACATCCGCGTCGGTTCCGGCGTGGACGAGATTGCTCGCTTCATCGAGCGCATGGGTGGGCTTGCGACTGCGGCGTGACGCTGGTGCCTAGTCCGCGAACGGGAAAAATTTCCAGTAAGGCTTAGCTTCCTCGCGCGCGCGGGCGATCGACGGGCGCGCCTCGAGCCGCGCCAAGTAGGCCTCCAGGCGAGGAAAGCGCCCCGCGAAGGCGTGCGTCTTGCTGCTGTAGAAGAGCGATGGCGAGGCCGCGCAGTCCGCCATCGAGAAGCGATCTCCGACTGACCAGCCGTCCGACAGCACACTTTCGAGCCAAGCATAAGCAACATCGAGGCGCTCGCGCGCCCCAGTGACCCCATAGCTGTCCTTTGCCCCTTCGGGGCGCAGAAAATCGAACACGATCTTCTGCTGGTGCGTCATGACGTGATTGTCGAACACGCGATCGAAGAAACGCACGTCCAGCGCGACCTTGGGATCTTGGGGGATAAGGCGTGGGCCGTTGGCATAGTTCAGATCGATGTGCTCGATGATGATGCTGGATTCGCGAATCACGCGATCGCCGTCGACCAGGATCGGCATCAGCTTGATCGGCCAGAGCTTGCCGAACTCCGCTTCATTCTCTGACTGCTCGGGCGAGAGCAATATGAATTCGAAGGGTACGTCGTGCTCGTAGAGCGCAATGAGAACCTTCTGGCAATACGAGGAGAGCGGGTGAGCGTAGAGCGTCAGGGGCATAGCAGTTCGATCCCGAATTCAGCACTAGGGCTGGGCTGGCGTGCTTCGAGGACGAACGATGCCGACCCAATCCGACACCTGAGGCGAGAAAGTTTCTGAACGGCGCTCGCTCCCACATCGTCCGGCACTTTGATGGGTCGGACTAGGATGCGGGCGCGGGCTTTCCGGTAGCGGCATCGCGCCGCCGCCATTGCAGCAGCGCGACGAGCCCGGTGACCAGCAAGCCCCCGCCAATCGGCCACGCATGTGACGGCCGCGGCGCGGGCTCGAGCACGGCCGTGACCTCGTAGCCTGCCTCGAGGCCAAGCCGCCGTGCATAGGAGCCGAATGCGACGTTCGTGATCGTCACCTTGTCTCCAGCAGGCGCGACGCCGAGGCCGACGGTGCGCAGGCGCAGGCGCGGCTCCTTTGGATCGCCGAGAGGGATGCTGACTGTCTTGCGGACATTCTCGCCTTCGACATTCAGCCCCTCGACGACCATGGTGAGCCGCTTGTCGGGTGGTGCCTGAGCGACTTGGGTAAGCAATTCGCGTGCGGGCAGTTCCCTGTACTTCGGATAGAACTGGTCGAGCCACCAGTCGGGCCGGAAGAGTGTGAAGCAGGCAAGCAGCAGGATTGCCGACTCCCACAGCCGGCTCTTCGTGATGAACCAGTTCATGGTCGCGGCTGCGAACAGCAAGACAGCGATCAGAGAGATCGCGATCACGCCCGCGAATTGCCACCAGTCTTCGATGCCGATCAGCAGAATGGCCGGATTGAACACGAAAACGAACGGCAGGATCGCGGTACGCAGGGAATAGAGGGCGCCCTGGAATCCTGTCGCGATCGGATCCTCGCGGGAGATGGCCGCGGCCGCAAACGAGGCCAGACCGACCGGCGGTGTGATGTCGGCCATGATGCCGAAGTAAAAGACGAAGAGATGAACCGCGATGAGCGGGATCGCGAGCCCGGCTTGGGCGCCGAGCTCTATGACGACGGGCGCCATAAGCGTGGCAACGAGGATGTAGTTGGCCGTGGTCGGGATGCCCATGCCGAGAATGAGCGAGATCGCGGCGATGAGCAGCAGCATGATGATCACGTTGCCGCCCGAGAGAAATTCGACGAACTCGGTCATCATCAAGCCGAGACCCGTGAGTGTTACCGTGCCAACGACAATGCCGGCGGTCGCCGTCGCCACGGCAATGCCGATCATGTTCCGGGCGCCGCTGGCGAGGCCATCGACGAGGTCATCCCAAGCCGTCCGAAACGCTGCGTGGATGGATTGATTTCGGAAGAGCGCGAGCAGCGGCTTTCTCGTTGCCACGATACCCATGACCGTCACCGTACCCCAAAAGGCAGAGAGGCCCGGCGAGAGCTGATCCACCGTCAGGCACCAGAGCAGGACTACGAGAGGGATGATGAAATCGAGGCCTGTGCGCACGACGTCCCAGGCGCGCGGCAGCATGATGATAGGCGCATCGGGATCGTCGATTGAGAGATCTTCGTAGCGCGATGAGAACCAGACGCTCGCGACATAGACGCCAGCGGCGAGGACGGCAAGAAGCGTCGGGGCGCCGTTGCCGAAGACCGCCTGGATTCCCTGCACGCCATAGTACAGCAGGCAAATGAAGGCGATGGTTCCGGAGAGACCGAGGCCTGTCCGCAGCAGGCGCGTCTTTAATTCCATTTGCTCGCGTGGAATGGGCTTCGAGCCGATCTTCACCGCTTCGAGATGGACGATGTAGAAAAGAGATATGTATGAGGCAATCGCGGGAAGTGCCGCGTGCTTGATGATGTCGGCATAGGGAATGCCGACGTACTCGACCATCAGGAATGCGGCGGCGCCCATGACGGGCGGCATGATCTGGCCGTTGATCGAGGATGTCGCCTCGATCGCGCCTGCCTTCACGCCCGAGAGGCCCGTGCGCTTCATGAGCGGGATCGTAAAGATTCCGCCGGATACGACGTTCGACACCGACGAGCCCGAGACCACGCCATTGAGGGCGGAAGACACGACTGCGACTTTCGCAGGGCCGCCGCGCAAATGTCCAAGCAGCGCAATGGAAAGCTGCATCATCCAGTTGCCCGCACCCGCCTTCTCCAGCAGCGTTCCGAAGAGGACGAAGAGGAAGACGAAACTTGTCGAGACACCGAGCGCGATGCCGAAGACGCCCTCGGTGACAAGCCATTGGTGTGTAAGGAAACGCTGCAGCGAGGCGCCCTTGTGCTGGACAGCCTCCGGCATATAGGGACCCGCAAACGTAAAGAGCATGAATGTTGCCGCGACGATCACCATGGGCATGCCGAGCGAGCGGCGTGTCGCTTCGAGCAGCAGCAGGATGCCGGCGCCCGCTGTCACGAGATCCATGAGGATCGGCTGGCCCGGGCGCAGGGCGAGCTGATTGTAGAACAGAAAGAGATAGGAGCCGGCAAAGGCCCCCGCGAGTGCGAGCACCCAATCGATGGCCGGGACATGAGTGCGGGATGAGGACTTGAAAGCCGGATAGGCCGTAAAGGCGAGAAAGAGCGCGAGGCCGAGATGAATGGCGCGCGCCTCGGTATCGTTCAGCACGCCGATGCCGAAGATGAATGGCAGGGGCGAAGCGTACCAGAGCTGGAAGAGCGACCAGAAGACGGCCGTGCAGAGGAGGATCTGCGCGGCGAGACCGGTGGGCTTGCGGCCACCCGTATCGGACTCGGCAACGAGCTGCTCGAGTTCGGATGGAATCTCGCTCGCCGCCGCCGACTTGTCCGTCATTGCATCCCCGCAGTCCCGAAGAGAGTATGGAGCGCTGCGGGGCGCCGGTGTCGGCGCCCCGCTAAGGAACATCGCTTAATTCACCCAGCCTTTTTCCTTGTAGTACTTCGCGGCGCCCGCATGGAGCGGCGCGGAGAGGCCGTCCTTGACCATCTTCGCCGGATCGAGATTGGCGAAAGCGGGATGCAGCTTCTTGAACTCGTCAAAGTTGTCGAACGTCGCCTTGACGAGCTGGTAAACGGTCTCTTCTGGCACCTTCGCCGAGGAGACGAGCGTCGCAAGTACGCCGTACGTCTCGACCGCGTTCGGGTTGGCCGCATACATGCCGCCGGGAATGGTCGCCTTGGCGTAGTAGGGCTTTTCGGCGAGAAGCTTCGACACCGCGGGGCCCGTCAATGCGACGATCTGTGCGCCGCAAGTCGTCGTCGGGTCCTGGATGTTCGCGGAGGGATGGCCGACGGCGTAGTAGAATCCGTCGATCTTGCCGTCGCAGAGCGCAGGGCCGTGCTCGTCAGCCTTGAGCTCGGAGGCGAGCGAGAAGTCCGACATCTTCCAACCCATAGCCACAAGCAGCTCTTCCATCGACGAACGCGTGCCGGACCCTGGATTGCCGACGTTGAAGCGCTTGCCCTTGAAGTCATCAAAAGATTTGATGTTGGCTTCCTTGCGAGCGAGCACCGTGAAGGGCTCCGGGTGCACCGAGAACACGGCGCGCAGATCTGCGTAAGGTCCGGCATCTTTGAAGCCGGCGACGCCCTTCAAAGAATTGTAGTGCACATCCGACTGGGCCATGCCGAAGTCGAGCTCGCCAGCCTTGATCGTGTTGACGTTGAAGGCCGAACCGCCGGTCGACTCCACCGAGCAGCGGATGCCGTGTTGCTTGCGGTCCTTGTTGAGAAGTCGGCAGATGGCGCCGCCGGCGGCGTAGTAGACGCCCGTCACGCCGCCCGTGCCGATCGTCACGAACTTCTGCTGCGCCATGGCCGCCGTTGACGTGCCAAGCAGGCCCGTGATGCTCGCGGCGATTGCAATGTACTGGAAACGCCTCATTTCATACTCTCCGTGCTGGTGATTGCTTCAGTTCAGTGTCGTGAGGCCGCATAGGCACCCGTTGTGGTCTTCCCGGCGGCTGTCGCGTGGGGCCGTCCAGCGTGTCCGAAGCGTCGCGTATACTAAATTACAAGTCAATTGCAGGAGACGGCCCTTTGCTGGCAGGAGCGCGCAATAGACACACGCTAATTGCGCCGAAGTTGCTATAAGCTCGATACGAGAGGCTACGGTCATCGGAGGTCCCATGGAACTCGATCCCGTGATGCTGGCGCGCATCCAGTTCGCATTCACGATATCCTTTCACATCATCTTTCCGGCATTTACCATTGGCCTGTCGGCCTTCATCACCGTGCTGCTGCTTCTGTGGCTGCGCTCCGGCGAGGAAAAATTCCATCGCCTCGCCCGCTTCTGGACAAAGATCTTCGCCGTATCCTTTGCCATGGGTGTGGTCTCGGGGATCGTGCTGAGCTACCAGTTCGGCACGAACTGGAGCCGCTTCTCCGAATTCACGGGCAATGTCATCGGTCCGCTCATAGGCTATGAGGTGCTTACGGCCTTTTACCTCGAAGCGACATTCCTCGGCATCCTGCTGTTCGGCTGGAACCGCTTTCCGCCCTGGCTCGTCACGCTGGCCGCAGCACTGGTCGCCATTGGCACTGCGACGAGCGCCTTCTGGATCCTCGCCGCCAACAGCTGGATGCAGACGCCAGCCGGCCATGAAATCCGCAATGGCATTGCCTTCCCCGTGAGCTGGTGGGAGATCATCTTCAACCCGAGCTTCCCTTATCGCTTTGCTCATATGCTGAATGCGGCCTACCTCACGACCGCCGTCGTGGTGCTGGCGGTCGGCGCACGCTATCTGCTTGCCGACCGTCATCCCGAGGAGAGCCGCACGATGCTGCGTATGGCGGTCGGGATGATCGCGTTGACGGCGCCGCTGCAACTCTTCATCGGGGATATGCACGGCCTCAACACGCTGAAGCATCAGCCGGCCAAAGTTGCTGCGATGGAGGGGCACTGGGACGGTTCCAAGCCGGGGGCGCTCGTGCTGTTCGGCTTCCCTGATGAGAAGGCGCGCAAGAACCACTTCGAGATCGCGATCCCGAAAGCCGGCTCGCTCATTCTCACCCATAGCTGGGACGGGAGGTATCAGGGCCTCACGAGTTTTCCTGAGCGCGACTGGCCTCCTGTCGCCAATGTCTTCTGGGCGTTCCGCATCATGGTCGGCATCGGCATGTTGCTGATCGGGCTGGGTTTCTGGGGCATGTATCTCTGGTGGCGAGGCCGTCTCTTCGAGAGCAGATCCTTCCTTTGGCCCGTGTCGCACATGTGGTCGCTTGGCTTCATCGCCATTCTCGCGGGCTGGTTCGTGACCGAGCAGGGACGTCAGCCGTGGCTGGTGCATGGTCTCATGCGCACGGCCGACGGTATATCGCCCGTGCCAGGCGCGAGCGTTGCGGGCACGCTCGTGTTGTTCGTGCTGATCTACGGCGTCGTCTTCTCGATGGGCGTGTACTACATCAACCGCCTCATACACGCCGGCCCCAAAGGCGAAGCGACGGCCGCGCCCGAAGGCCTGCCGAACAGGCCGCTCTCGGCAGCCGAGGAAGCCGCACGAGAGGCCACCGGCCGGCCGCGTGGCACGGGGCCCGGCTTCTCACTCGGCACGAAGGAGTGACGGCGATGGAACCGTATCTCCCGCTTATTTGGGCCGCGCTCATCGGGACAGCCGTCGCGATGTACGTCATTCTCGACGGCTTCGACCTCGGCATCGGCATTCTCTTCCCGTTCGTGCGCGAGGAGGAGGATCGCGATGTCATGATGAATTCCGTTGCGCCCTTCTGGGACGGCAACGAGACATGGCTGGTGCTCGGCGGCGGCGGACTATGGGTGGCCTTCCCCACCGCCTACGCTGTGATCATGCCGGCCTTCTACCTGCCAGTGATCGGGATGCTGCTGGCATTGGTTTTGCGTGGCGTCTCCTTCGAATTCCGCTGGGTGGCCAAGCCCTCGCATTTGCTCTGGGATGTAGCCTTTGCCGGCGGCTCCATCGTTGCCGCATTCCTGCAGGGCGTGATCCTCGGCGGGCTCCTCCAGGGCGTCGAAGTTGTTAATCGCCAGTATGCGGGCGGCCCCTTCGACTGGCTGACGCCCTTCTCGATCTTTGTCGGGCTCGCGGTCGTGGCGGGCTATGCGCTGCTTGGTGCGACATGGCTCGTCATGCGCACGTCCGGCCCCACTCAGGATTTTGGCCGCCGCGCGGGGGGGCTGTTGGTCGTTGCAGTACTCGCGGCCATGGCCGTGGTCAGCTTGTGGACGCCGCTCGCGATCGAGCGCATTGCGACGCGCTGGTTCAGCTTGCCCAATCTTTTCTATCTCTGGCCTATTCCGCTCGTGACCGTGCTCGTTGGCTATCTCGTCTTCGTCTGGCTGCGGCGGGGGGATGATGTGAAGCCGTTCTTTGGCAGCGTCGTGCTGTTTCTGCTCGGCTACTGCGGTCTCGTGATCTCGACATGGCCTTATCTGGTGCCGCCGCATTTGACCTTCTGGGATACGGCTGCAGCCCCCGCTTCGCAGCTCTTCCTTCTCGTCGGCACTGTCTTCCTGTTGCCGCTCGTACTCGGCTACACCGCCTTCGTGTACTGGATGTTCCGCGGCAAGATCGGACCGGGAGAGGGCTATCACTAGCTGACGAGGGAACGGGCCGCGGACTGCAGCGTTCGATGACATTACCAATTCACGGAAATCCACCAGTTGACGCGCTCGTATGATGAACCTGTTCGCTGTGCTGAAGCGATCATCGATAAAGTCGGGCGCGATATCGTGCTCGCCATTCCCGTGGGCATCGGCAAGCCCAACTTGCTCGTCAATGCGCTTTATGGATTGGCCGAAGCCGATCGCCGCTTGAACGTGCGCATTCTGACGGGACTGACGCTCGTCCGTCCGGCCTACAAGAGCGACCTCGAGCGGCGCTTCGTCGAGCCTCTCCTGGAACGGCTCTTTGAGAGCTGGCCGGATCTCGCCTATGCCGAGGCCATGCGTCGAGGGAAACTTGCACCCAACGTCACCGTGCACGAGTTCTTCCTGCAGGCGGGGCAATGGCTGTCGAACCCCGCCATGCAGCAGAACTATGCGAGCCTCAATTACAGCCACGTGCACAAGCACCTCATGCGAGAAGGCGTGAATGTCCTCGCACAACTCATTGCGCCGCCGCGTGCGGATATAGGGCAAGACGGTGAGCCTCGCTTCAGCCTCTCCTCCAACACCGATGTTTCACTGGATCTCGATGACTACATCCAGAAGCGGCGGAAGAGCAGTGCTCCAATTGCGGTGGCTGGAGAGGTCAATGCGAACCTCCCGTTTATGAGCGGTGCCGCCGCAGTCTCGCGCGATCACTTCGATTTCCTGCTCGAACCAATGGCGCCGCACTTTGAGCTTTTCGCGCCACCAAAGGAGCCGGTATCGACGATCGACTACGCCATGGCATTGCATGCTGCGACGCTGGTCAAGGACGGTGGTACGCTGCAGATCGGCATTGGCTCCTTTGCCGATGCGCTTACACATGCGCTTATTCTGCGGCACACGCAGAGCGCGCGCTTCCGCGATCTTGTGGGACGACTTGGCGAGCGGCCGACCGTGGGTGCCGAGTATGGTCCCTTTGAGCAGGGCCTCTATGGCTGCAGCGAGATGCTGGTCGATGGCTTTCTCGCGCTACGGCGCGCCGGCATTCTCAAAAGACGTGTGAGCGACGCGGGACGCGACGTGCTCGTGCATGGAGGGTTCTTCCTGGGCAGCCGAGCGTTCTATGAGGAACTGCGCGCGTTATCTCCTCACGAGGTGGATGAGATCGCCATGACATCGATCTCGTTCACGAACACGCTCTCTGGCGATGCCGCAGCCAAGATCGCGCAGCGCCGCGATGCACGTTTCATCAATACGGCGCTTGCGGCGACGCTACTCGGCGCCGCGTCCTCGGATCAGCTCGAGGATGGCCGCGTCATCAGCGGAATTGGAGGGCAAGGCGACTTCGTTGCGATGGCACACGAGATCCCCGGTGCGCGCTCGATCATTGGCGTGCGTAGCACGCGGACGCAAGGGGCGAGGGTCGTCACGAACATTCACTGGCAACATGCGAATACAAGCATTCCCCGCCAGCTCCGCGACGTGATCGTCACCGAGTATGGGATCGCCGACATCCGCGGCCGTTCGGACAAGGAGGTCATTGCGGCAATGCTTGGTGTTTCGGATGCGCGCTTCCAAACCCAGCTTCGACAGGCCGCTGTTGCGGCAGGGAAGCTGCCGAAGGATCTCAAGCTGCCGCCGAATGCGATGGACAACACGCCCGCCCGCATCGATGAAGCTTTGGCGCCAGCGCGGCGCGATGGACTGCTGCCGCCATTTCCGCTCGGCACCGAGATGACCGAGACCGAGCAGGCATTGATACCGGCACTCGGCAAGCTGCGCCGGGCATCGGTGGCGCAACTGGTGCGCTATCTCGTTCAAGGAGTCGCGCCCGGCGAGGTGCCGAGTGGTGCGCGAGAAAAGCTAGAACGCCTGGATCTTCACACACCGGAAGATCTCAAGGCGAAGGCTATGCGTGCGCTCGTTCTCGGTGTGCTGCGCAGTAGCTAGCCTCAGCCGATGAGTGCGGTCTCTTGGGCTGGAATGGCATCGTCGCACTGGGCCAGACTGACGGCGCGACGGGCAAAAACTCCGCCAATGCCGATGAGGAGCGGCCCTTTCACCGAAGCGAGGAGTTCCGTTTCTGGCAGTGTCGCGAGCGTGCCCTGCCAGCGTGCTTCTGCCGCGCGGGAGAGGCTGGCGACCGCGACTGCCGGCGTGCCCGCTGGAAGTCCTTCTGCAATAAGGCGTGCCGCAAGAGCGCCGGCAGTGCGCCCGCCCATGTAGACGATCAGCGTGGTGTCGCGATCGGCAAGACCGCGCCAGTCCAGTGTCTCCGGCAAGCCGCCGGCGCGCGAATGGCCAGTGACGAAACGCACGGATTGCGCTTGGTCGCGGTGCGTCAGCGAAATGCCGAGCGCCGAGGCCATAGCGCTCGCTGCCGTGATGCCGGGAATGACCTCACAGGGAATGCCGGCGCGCTCGAGCTGTTCGATCTCCTCGCCGGCACGTCCGAAGATCATGGGATCGCCGGACTTGAGCCGCACCACATGCCGGCCTTGCCGCGCAAGCTTCACCATGAGCGCGTTGATGTCCTCCTGGCGGCAACTTTTGAGGCCGCCGCGTTTGCCGACGAGCATGCGCTTGGCCTCGCGCCGCGCCAGCTCCAGCACCTCATCGGACACGAGATCATCGTAGAGGATGACATCCGCGGCCTGCAGCGCGCGGACAGCCTTGAGTGTCAGAAGCTCGGCGTCGCCAGGGCCAGCTCCGACAAGCGTCGCGCGCCCGCTGGATTTGGTTTGCACCGACAGAGCATCGATGAAATTGCCTAGGTGCTGTACTTCGCTACGCGCGGGCGCGGGGCCGAACGCACGGTCGACGAACTTTTCCCAGAACGCACGCCGTGCGGCACCTGCAGAGAGACGCGCCCCGACGTGTTCCCTGATCTTGCCGGCAAGCTGGCCCCAGAGCGCGAGGGTCGGTGGCAAAAGTGTCTCGATACGGCGGCGTATGGCCTGGCCTAGAATAGGTGCGGCACCTGTGGTCGATATCCCGACGACGACGGGCGAGCGATTGACGATGGCGCCGAACTGAAACTGGCAGTAGGCCGGTTTGTCGATGACGTTCACAGGCACGCCGGTTGCGCGCGCGGCGTCGTAAAAAATCGCAGCTTCCTCATCGTCCTCCGCATCGGCTATTGCGATGGCGGCACCCGCGAGAATCTCCGCGGTCCATGGTGCGACGTGGTGTGTCAATGTGCCCGATGCTGCACTGCGCGTGAGCAAGCCTCCCATCTCGGTGGAGATCTCAGGCGCGAAGATCTGCACATCGGCGCCGGCAGCGGCGAGAAGCTCGGCCTTCCATGCAGCCGCCGCGGTGCCACCCGCAATGATTGCGCGCTGGCCTTCCAGATTGAGGAAGACAGGCAGAGTGGCCAGCGCCGCCATGCGCGGCGGAGCCTGCTCAGACGGCTTCCGGGATGCGAGCGGCATCGAGTATCCTTCTGATCTCTCCGCGGCACGAGCCGCAGTTTGTTCCGGCCTTCACGCATGCGCCGACGGTCGCGACAGTCACGGCCCCGCTCTTGGTAATGGCTTCCACGATCTCGTTGTGGCCCACCTCGAAACAGGCGCAGACAATGGGGCCGCGATCCTTGCTCTCTCCACCCGGACGTCCGGCGAGCACCCGCAGGCGCGCGGCTGGTGGTATGGGCTCGCGCAACTGCGCCGCAATCCAATCCCGTGCGCAGGAGAGGGTACCGCGTGCGACGAAGAGTGCGCCGACGAGCTGTTCGCCGGAGAAGGCGGCAAAGCGATATTGGCCCGCGGCAGTGTCATGATAAGCGAGCAGCTCGGTGTTCTCTTTGCTGCCGGCGGGGAGCATCTGCAGCGCGAGTTCATCCCAATTTTCGGGCGCCTCGTGCAGCGCCAGCTCCGTGCGGAAGCCGCCATTGACGGCTGCCGTTGCTACGTAAGCGGCTTGCGCGTTTGGTGCGCGGCGCGTGACCGCGAAGGCCTGCCACGCGACATCGAACGGACGGATCGATACGGGCATTCCCTTGAGCTCGGGCTGCCCCGAGAACGGATCGGTGAATGCCGCGATGAGAGCGCCCACGCGGGCGCGGTTGGCAAGCTGGCTCGTCCAGTGCATGGGGACGAACAGAGATCCGGCGCTCTGGCGATCGGTGACGGCGGCCCGGCAGATGATCGTGCCTGTCGGACTCTCGACTTCCGCGAGAGCGCCATGAACGATGCCGAAGGTTGTTGCATCCGTTGGATGGATCTCGATGAACGGCTCCGGCGCAGAACCCATGAGACGCGGCGATTTCGCCGTGCGCGTCATCGTGTGCCACTGATCGCGGATACGGCCCGTGTTGAGCGTCAGGGGCGCGCGCGTCGTTGTGGCCTGCGCGAGTCCTTTGAAGGGCGTCGGCACGAAGCGCGCGCGGCGGTCGGGCGTATAGAATCTGCCGCTGGCGAAGAAGCGCGTCGTTTGCGGGCGAGCACCTGCGGGGCGCGGCCATTGGAATGGAACGAGCGCGTCGTATTCGGCGTGGGAAAGTTTCGCCGCGCTGCTGATATCAAGATCGCGTGCGCCGTCGTTTTCTACGCCGGTCAGCCGTGCGTACTCGGCGAAAATCTCGGCGGGGCTGGTGTAGGGGAACGCTGCGCCATGCCCCAAGCGCTTCGCGACCTCCGCCATCTGCCACCAGTCGGGCCGTGCCTCGCCCGGTAAGGGTAGGAATGTGCGTTGACGCGATATGCGCCGCTCGGAGTTGGTGACTGTTCCGTCCTTCTCGCCCCAGGCGGCTGCGGGCAACAGAACATGCGCGAGAGCCGTCGTGTCGGTATGGCGATTGACGTCCGTGACTACGACGAACGGGCAGGCTGCGATTGCCGCTCTCACGCGATCGGCTTCGGGCAGGCTGACGACCGGATTGGTCGCCATGATCCACAGCGCTTTGACGCGCCCCTCTTCGACGGCGTGGAAGAGATCGACGGCCTTGAGGCCCGGCTTGTCGGCAATTATCGGCGCGTTCCAGAACTCGCGGACGGCGCGGCGATGCTCGGGATTGTCGAGCTCCATGTGCGCCGCGAGCAAATTCGACAGCCCGCCGACCTCGCGCCCGCCCATGGCATTCGGCTGGCCGGTGACCGAGAACGGCCCCATACCGGGCCGGCCGATGCGCCGCGTTGCGAGATGACAGTTGAGGATGGCATTCACTTTGTCCGTCCCGGCGGACGACTGGTTCACGCCCTGGCTGTAGACGGTGACGACGCGTTCCGTATCGGCGAACAGCTCGTAGAAATCGGCAATGAGCGACGTCGGCAAGGCCGTCGTGGCTGCGATCTCGGCAAGGCTCATGCTGGATGCGGCAGCGAGTGCGGCGGGTAGGCCACGCGTGTGCTGCGCGATGTATTCAACATCGAGCCGCCCGCTGGCGGTAAGATGTGCGAGAAGCCCATTGAAGAGGGCTACGTCCGCGCCCGGTGCTATGGCCAGATGAAGATCGGCGATTTCGCACGTCGACGTCTCACGCGGATCAATGACGACGATCTTCGTGCCGCGCGCCTCCCGGGCTGCCGCTAAGCGCTGGTAGAGCACCGGATGGCACCAGGCGAGATTCGAGCCGACGAGCACGACGAGATCTGCAAGTTCCAGATCCTCGTAGGTGCCGGGCACCGTATCGGTGCCGAATGCGCGCCGATGTCCCGCCACCGAGGAAGCCATGCACAGCCGCGAGTTGGTGTCGATGTTGGCCGAGCCGAAAAAGCCTTTCATGAGCTTGTTGGCGACGTAGTAGTCCTCGGTCAGCAGCTGGCCCGAGAGATAGAAGGCAACGCTGTCGGGTCCATGCTTGGCAATGGCCGCCGAAAACCTCTGCGCGACGAGATCGAGTGCTTCATCCCAACTCGCGCGTTCGCTGTGAACGAGTGGGTAAAGCAGCCGCCCTTCGAGCGACAGCGTCTCGCCGAGGGCGGCGCCCTTCGAGCACAGGCGGCCGAAGTTTGCCGGGTGCTCGGGGTCGCCCGCAATCTCGGCTGTGCCGTCGCTGCGTGGCCGCGCCAGTATCCCGCAGCCGACGCCGCAGTAGGGGCAAGTCGTTCGCGTTGTGCCCCCGTTCATGGACCTAACTCAGTTCGTGCGCGCGAGCAGCACATCTGCGTCAATGAGAATACGTCCGCCATCCACGCGCACGCTGTAGGTTCGGACCTGTCCCTCGTCGGCGCCCTCGGCCGTGCCCCGCTCAAGCGAGATGACCCAGTTGTGCAGCGGGCAGGTGACCGTGCGGCCATGGACAATGCCCTGGCTCAGCGGTCCATTCTTGTGTGGGCAGCGATCGTCCAGCGCGTAGACCTCATCGTTGTCTGCACGAAAAACTGCGATGCAGCCGAGCGGCGTCTTCACGACGCGCGCGCCGAGGCGCGGGATGTCATCGAGGGCGCCGATGTCGATCCAGGCCTTCTCCATGACAGTCATTCTGCGGCCTCCACGCGCGTGAGATCGGCGAGCGGGCGGAATTCGTGAGCGTCCTTGCCCTGCGCGCGCTCTGCCCAAGGATCAATCTGCGCGAACTTCTGCGAGTAAACGAAGCGGTGGTGGAGCGCGCGACGGCGCTCGAGATCATCAAGAACGTGCTGGCGGATCGACTCGATGCCGACGCGACGCGTCCATTTGTAGATGCGTTCGAGATAACGTCCCTGCTCGCGATACAGCTGGACGAGCGCCGCGATCACTTCGATGACTTCGTCCTCCGTATCGACGTGGCCGAGCAGTTCGGTCTGCTTCACATCGAGACCGGCGGCACCGGCGAAGTGGATGTCGAAGCCCGACTCGACGCAAATGACGCCGACGTCTTTACACGTCGCCTCGGCGCAATTGCGCGGACATCCCGAGACGCCCATCTTGACCTTCGCGGGTGTCCATGAACCCCACATGAAGCGCTCGATGCGGATGCCGAGCCCGGTCGAGTCCTGCGTGCCGAAGCGGCACCAATCCGTGCCGACGCACGTCTTTACGGTGCGCAGGCCCTTGGCGTACGCCGCGCCCGAGACCATGCCTGCATCGTTCAGATCGCTCCAAACAGCGGGCAGATCCTCCTTGCGCACGCCAAGGAGATCAATACGCTGGCCGCCGGTGACTTTGACACTCGGAATGGCGAACTTTTCGACGACGTCCGCGATTGCGCGCAGCTCCTTCGCGCTGGTCATGCCGCCCCACATGCGCGGGACGACCGAGTAGGTGCCATCCTTCTGGATATTGGCGTGCACGCGCTCGTTGATGAAACGTGATTGGCCATCGTCCTGATACTCGCCGGGCCACGTTGCCAGCAGGTAGTAGTTGAGCGCAGGACGGCACTTGGCGCAGCCGCATGACGTCTTCCATTCGAGTTCCTGCAAGAGAGACGGAATCGACTTCAGCTCCTGGGCGACAATGAGCCGGCGCACGTCGTCATGGCCGAGATGCGTACATCCGCACATGGGCTGCACGGCTGCGGTATTGTAGCGGTCGCCGAGCTTGAGCTTTAGGAGTTGCTCGACGAGGCCCGTGCACGAGCCGCAAGAGGCGGAGGCCTTCGTGCGTGCGCGTATATCGTCGAGCGACTTGAGCCCGAGCGTGTCGATCGCGGTCGTGATCTTGCCCTTGCAAACGCCGTTGCAGCCGCAGATTTCTGCTTCGTCAGGCAGCGCCGCAACGGCTGCTGTAGGATCGGCAGGGCCGCCTCCCGCGAAGCCTGGTCCGAAGATGAGCGTGTCGCGCATGGGCGCGATGTCCGAGCCTTTGCGCAGGAGATCGAAGAACCAGGCGCCGTCGGCCGTTTCGCCATACATGACGACGCCGATGATGCGGTCGTCCTTGAGTACGAGGCGCTTGTAGATGCCGCGCGCTGCATCACGCAGCACGATCTCCTGGCGATCTTTGGCGTCGGCGAAGTCGCCGGCGGAAAAGAGATTGATCCCGGTGACCTTGAGCTTGGTCGCGGTGGCGCTCGGGACGAAGCGCGGCTCGCTGTCGCCGGCGAGATGAGAGGCCGCAATGCCGGCCATCTCATAGAGCGGTGCGACGAGGCCGAAGACCTGACCGTCCACCTCGACGCACTCGCCGAGGGCAAAGATGTCTGGGTCGCTCGTACGCAGCCCGGCATCGACAACGATTCCTCGCTTGCATTCGAGGCCGGCGCCCTTGGCGAGGGCAGTACTGGGCCGGATGCCGATGGCCATGACGACGAGATCGGCGGGGATGCGTGTGCCGTCCTCGAGTTCGACGGCCTCGACGCGCGCGGGCCCGAGCCGGATGTCGCTGCCGACGATCTGCTTGGTATTCGCTTTAGTGATGACCTTGATGCCGCGGGCCTCGACGGCCTTCTGCAGCAAGTGTCCGGCCGCCACGTCGAGCTGGCGCTCCATGAGGGTCGGCATGAGATGGAGGACAGTGACTTCCATGCCTTGCTCTTTGAGGCCAGCGGCTGCCTCGAGTCCGAGGAGCCCGCCGCCAATGACGACGGCACGACCGCCGGCCTTCGCCGCGAGCATCATCGCCTGCACATCGTCGAGATCACGGTACGTGAGCACGCCCGCAAGATCACTACCAGGTACCGGCAGAATGAAAGGTAGCGAGCCCGTCGCGATGATCAGCTTGTCGTAGGAAGCGACCGTGCCGGGCTCGGAGCGTACGGTCTTTGCCTCGCGGTCGATCTCGACGACCTTGTGGCCCTTGTAGAGCGTGATGCCATGCTCGATGTACCAGCCATCGCCGTGGATGACGATATCATCGAAGGTCTTTTCGCCGGAGAGCACTGGCGAGAGCATGATGCGGTCGTAGTTCACACGCGGTTCGGCATTGAAGATCGTGACGTCATAGGCGTCGGGAGCCAGCTCGAACAGCTTCTCGAGCGCGCGTCCTGGCGCCATGCCGTTGCCGATTATGACAAGCTTCTGCTTCATGTTGTTTCCCTATCCGGCCGCTCAGGCAGCCTTGGAGTAGGCTTCATCGATCATGACGCCAGAGAGCAGTGTGTAGGCCGCAATCCAGGCGTCGCGTATTTCAGGTGTGAAGTCGTCGCCGAGGCCCTGCTCAAGCGTCCAGATGAGCGCGGCGCCCACGGGCGCGTAGTGCTCGGCGGTGACGCCATATCTGACGTGCTTGACCGCGAGAGCCTTCGCCGCTGGCACGATGACATCCGGATTCTTGAGGTTGTTCACGACGACGCCGAGCGTCGTCATCAGCTTGCGCCCCTGCTCCTTCATGTCGCCACTGAAGAGTGGCTTCACCTCGGGAGCGCTCTCGAAGAGACGGCCGTAGAAGAGGCCGGCCGCCGTCTCCGCGATCGGGACGACCTTGCCGAAGGAGGACTGTACGAGATCGATCTGCGCTGGTGTCACGATACGCCTCCATGTTGCTGGACGTTGACGCTAGGCTGCCTGCAATGCTGGAGCGCGATGGCGCTCGTAGAGGAATCTCATCACGGCTTCGCGCGAACGCAGATAGGTGGGGTCCGAGCTAAGCTCCAGGCGCTTCCTGGGCCTCTGTAGCGGCACGTCGAGGATCTCACCGATGGTTGCCGAGGGGCCGTTGGTCATCATCACGATGCGGTCGGAGAGAAGCACGGCCTCGTCGACGTCGTGCGTGATCATGATGACGGTATTGCCGAGGCGCGCGTGGATCTGCATGACCGAGTCCTGGAGATGGGCGCGGGTCAGCGCGTCAAGGGCACCGAACGGCTCGTCCAGCAGGAGAACCTTGGGTTCCATGGCGAGCGCGCGGGCAATGCCGACGCGCTGCTTCATGCCGCCGGAAATTTCGGCAGGCAGCTTGTCCTTGGCGTGGACCATCTGCACCAGCTCGAGATTGTGCATGGTCCAGGCGTGGCGTTCTGCGCGAGACTTCGACTGCGAGAACACCTTGTCCACGGCCAGCTTGACGTTCTGATAGGTCGTGAGCCAGGGCAGCAGCGAGTGGTTTTGGAACACGACCGCGCGATCGGGGCCAGGCTCGTTCACCTCCTTGTTCTCGAGAATGATGCCGCCGGTTGTGATCTTTGTCAGACCGGCAATGAGGTTGAGGAGCGTAGATTTTCCGCAGCCCGAGTGGCCGATGATCGAGACGTATTCGCCGCGCACAATGGAGAGGTTGATGTCTCTCAGTACCTGCGTCGTCGACTGACCTCGTGCGAAGCTCTTGCAGACGTGTTCGATGCTTAGGAACGATGATGCCATTGTGGATCTCCTCAGGCTGACGCTGTGCCGCGCGTGGCGAGGTGGCCGATGCCGGCGACCAGCCGGTCGAGCATGAAGCCGATGAGGCCGACGTAGATGAGGGCGAGGATGATCTCGCTGATGCGCGAGGAGTTCCATGCGTCCCAGATGAAAAAGCCGATACCGACACCGCCGATGAGCATTTCAGCGGCGACGATCGCGAGCCAGGAGAGGCCGATGCCGATGCGGAGGCCCGTGAAGATGTACGGCGCAGCGGCCGGGATCATGATCTTCCAGAAGAACTCGAGCTGATTTAGCCGCAACACAGCCGCGACGTTTCGATAGTCGGTCGGGATATTCCGGATTCCGACGGCGGTGTTGATGATGATCGGCCAAATGGCGGTGATGAAAATTACGAAGATGGCCGAAGGCTGGCCGTCGCGGAAAGCTGCGAGCGAGAGAGGCAACCAAGCGAGCGGCGGCACCGTGCGCAGCACCTGGAATAGTGGATCGAGGCCACGCATGGCCCATACGGATTGACCGACCAACGTACCAAGAGCGACACCGGCAATAATGGCCAGCGTATAGCCAAGTGTGACGCGCTGCAGGCTGGCCAACAGATGCCAGAACAAGCCCTTGTCGATACCGCCGCGATCGTAGAACGGATCGACGATCAACTCCCATGTCTCCTCGAGCACGCGCGAGGGCGGGGGCAGGGAAGCACCGGGCTTCGAGCACAAGACTTCCCAGAGGATAAGGCAGAGCGCGATGACGACAACGGGCGGGATAACTCTTGCCGCGAAGCCGGCCAGGAGTGCGAGAGCACGACTGGACATCGAAGGTCTCTTAATGCCAATGGGCACGATCGTTGCGGGCGTGGATGCCACCTGTGCGGATACCAAAGGCATAGCGCCTTCGAATTTGCTCGCAGGCATATTCATCAAGTTCTCTCCGTGGCTTGGAAGTCGGTGCGAGCATCCGCCCTCACCGGGAGGACTGATCAGACCGTGAGGCGCTTGATCTCGAGGCTCTTGAGATAGGCGGCAGGGTCCGTTGGATCGAACACCTTGCCGTCGAAGAAGGTCTCTTTGCCGCGCGAGGTTGATGTTGGAATTTCGGAAGCGGGCACGGACAGCTCTTTGGCCGCCTCGCGCCAGAGATCCTCGCGATTGACCTTCTTGATAAGTGCAGCCGAGTCATAGCCCGGCTCGAATTTGCCCCAGCGAATGTCCTCGGTCATGAACCACAGGTCGTGGCTTTGCCAAGGATAGGAGGCGAAGTCGCGCCAATATTTCATGATGTGCGGCGAGTTCTCGACGACCTTCCCGGGGATGCCGTAGTCGAACTTCCCCTTCATGCGATCCGTGACGTCTGCAACGGGACAATTGATCCACTGCCGCTTGGCGCAGATTGCCGCGACTTCGGCCCGGTTCTCGTCCTTGTCGGACCACATCTGCGCTTCCATCACCGCCATGAGGAGCGCCTTCGCGGCCTTCGGATACTTGTCGACGAAAGCGGCGCGCACGCCGAAGGACTTTTCGGGATGCTTGTTCCAAAGCTCGCCCGTTGTGAGTGCGGTGAAGCCGATGTTTTGGTTGATCAGCTGGTGGTTCCATGGCTCGCAAACGCAGAAACAGTCCATGGTGCCGACCTTCATGTTGGCCACCATCTGTGCCGGCGGGACGACGATCGTTTCGATGTCTCTGTCCGGATCGATTCCACCGGCTGCGAGCCAGTAGCGGATCCAGAGATCATGGGTGCCGCCAGGGAACGTCATTGCGGCTTTGACCGCCTTGCCGGATGCCTTCTTCTTCTCGAGCGCCTCCTTGAAGGGCTTGGTGTCGAGGCCGATGCGGAGATCTGCGTACTCCTTGCCGACCGAGATGCATTGGCTATCCAGATTGAGACGCGCCAGGATGTACATGGGCGTCGGGATGTTGTTCTGGGTGACCTTGCCTGCCGAGATCAGGTACGGCATCGGCGTCAGGATGTGTGCGCCATCGATGCCATTGCCTTCAGAGCCGAGCACGAGATTGTCGCGCGTTGTGCCCCATGAGGCCTGCTTGAGGACTTCGACGTCGGGCATGCCGTACTTGGCGAAGATGCCCTTTTCCTTTGCGACGAAAAGCGGTGCGGCATCAGTCAGTGCGATGAAGCCGAGCTTCGCGGCCTTCACCTCGGGACCAGCTCCTTGCGCGAAAGCACCGCCAGGAAAAGTCGCCTTGATTGATGAAAAGAGTGCCGCAGTGGCTGCTGTTGCCGAGGCCTGCCGAATGAATGTACGACGATCGATCGAGGATGGGTCTGCCGCGGTACGAATGACGGATTTCGAACCTTTTGACTTGGGCATGCCTTGCTCCTGGCTCCGGGTTGAATGCCTGCAACGGCCCGCCTGCAGTGTTCCCTTCCGTTTTCTGGTGGCGCCTTGGTCCGCTCCGGACACAAAAAAAGCGCCGCGACATCGAACTCCGGACCTTCAAAGAAGATCCTTCATCGTGTCGGCGGCGCTGCCGGTAGCCCGTCGTTGGGCTGGGAAACTGGGACTGGCTTAAGTTAATCCTAGAAGCAGGAAGTGTGCCAATTCCAGAACGCTTCTAAAATCAATTCCAGATCAGCTGCTTAGCGCGAAGCGGCGATTTTGTACGCCGGCGGTGCGAAGAGGAGTCCTCGCCGGGAAACCGGGCGATTGCGCGCTTATCGTGCAACGCAGCCATCTCGTAAATCAGCGCGGATCGGTTGCTTTGACCGGCTGCGAGGCGAGGTACGCCTCGACGCTTTCGGGGTCAAAAACACCGCCGTCGAAGAAGCCATCGGGCGCGAGAAAAAGGCGTCCCACCGTCGATGCTACGGCCGTCTCGACGGCGAGCGCGCCTTCCATTTTGGAGTTGGCCGTAGGTAACGGTACGCCGAGCGGCGCAAGCGCAGCGCGGTGCAAATCCGGCCGGTAGGTCGCCTGCGCGCGTGCGTAACCTTCCGCGCTCATCTTCGTCTCGCCCCAGCGAACCATTTGCGAGTAGAACCACGCCGCGTTGCTCTTCCATGGGAAGTTCGCCGCGGACTTGGAGAAATTCAGGAAGCCGCTGACACGACTATCCTCGCCGTCATCGATCATGATGCGGCCGTCGAGGTTGGCGTGGAGGATCGGAACGGGGAGGTCGAAGATTTCCGGGCGCGCGAGGAGCCGAGCCAGCTCTGGCCGGTTTGCCGGATCATCGCACCACACGGCGGCTTTGTAGACCGCGCGGATCAGGCGGAAGTGGCGCTCGGGATCCTCTTCGGCCCAATCCTGGGCCACGCCGAGAACCTTCTCGGGGCTCGCGCGCCAGATAGCGATATTCGTCGTGACGCAGCGGCCGGATCCGGCGACGGATGCGACCCTGCCCCATGGCTCGCCGGCGCAGAAGCCGTCGATCTGGCCAGCGGCAAGCGCAGCAGGCATGAGAGGTGGCGGAACAGCGACAATGTCGATCTCGACATTCGGCATGATGCCCGCAGCAGCAAGCCAGTACGAGAGCTGATAGGTGTGCGCCGAGTGATGATGGACCACGGCGAAGACGAGCTTCGCCGTACCCTGGCGCTGCCTTTGCGCTACGACCTCGGCTAGGGCACGGGCCGTCCCCTCGGCTTCGAGGCGCGTCGGTGCGCCAGCGGCCTTCAAATTCGCCCACAATGCCCGCGACACGGTGATCGTATTGCCGCCGAAGCCGAGCATGAGCGGCACGATGAGGCGATCGGCGAGTGGCGTCAGGCCCAAGCACGCGGCAATGGGCATGGGCGCGAGCATATGGGCGGCATCGAGATGGCGCACGGCAATGCGGTCGCGCAGCGTCGCCCATGATGCCTCCTTGTTGAGGCTCACCTTCAAGCCCTCGGCCTCCGCGAAGCCGAGCAGACTTGCCGCCACGACTGGAGCACAGTCCGTCAGCGGCATGAAGCCCATGCGGACGAGGTTTGGATCGCTCGATCGCGTTGCTCGGTTCATAGTCCTTCCTCCTCGCCGAGCAGGCCGGCAGCCGTGATCAGGCTCTCGGCAATCTCGGCGATACGCTTGTTCTTCTGCATGGCGGTCGAGCGGAGGAGCGCGTAGGCGTTCTCCTCGCTGAGGCCACGCGTGCGCATGAGAATGCCCTTGGCTTTCTCGATCCGCTTGCGCTCGCTCAGTTCGCTGCGCGCCTGATCGAGTTCCTCGCGCAGGCGCTCGAAGGCGCGGAAACGTCTGATCGCCGTGTCGAGGATCGGCTTGATGCGTTCTTTCTTGAGGCCATCCACGACATAGGCGGACACGCCGGCGTCGATGGCCGCCTCGATGGAGGCATCGTCCGTGCGGTCGACGAACATGGCGACCGGGCGCTTGGCGGCTCGCGATACCTGGAACATGTGCTCGAGCGCGTCGCGGTTGGGGCTTTCGAGGTCGATCACGATCACGTCGGGGTCGAGCTCGACGATGCGGCGCATGAGCCCCTTGGCCTCGTCAATGACGGTGACGCGCGTTTGTCCGGCCTCCTTGAGGCCCTCCTCGATGATGGAGGCCCGGATGCGATTGGCGTCGATGACGAGGATGTGCAGCAGCGCACGATCATTCATCACGGCATCTTGTGTGCACTGCACACCAACCGCAAGGGTCGGAAACTGCCGCATTTTTGGGCGGTATTGGCGGGATAAGCATCAGGCCGGCAAACGACTCAGATGCGCCATTGGCTGACGGGGAGTTTGCTGCCGGCACTCCTGAGCGCCGAGTCGAGCGCTGCCCGACCGAGAAGGCCGCTCTGGGTATCAATGTGGCCCACCACCGAAGCCGAGTTGAGAGCGGCGGCGCGCATGGCATCCTCGGGTCCCCGTCCTTCGGCGAGCCATGTCGCGAGGGTCGCCGCATAGGCATCGCCAGCGCCGGCCGTGCCCGCAACCGTCGCAGGTGCCGCCGGGCAGAAGCGGATCAAGTCCCGGTCGGCGAGGAAGGAGCCGGCGGCCCCATCCGTCACCAGCACATAGCGCGCGCCGGCATCGCGCAGCGCCGTGAAGAAGGAACGCAGTCCCAGATGATAGCCACCCCCGGTGAGACCTTGGCGCGCGAGTGTGCTCGATGGCTCCTCGCTATCGGGGCCGAGCGGCGGGCCGCCCTCGCCGATCTTCCCTGCGATCATCGGTACGAGGGCCGAGGCCTCGATTTTGTTGACCACGAGCAGATCGATGCTGCCAAGCGCATCCTGCAGGGCGACGCCGCGGCTCGAAAGCTGGCGGATGCCGGGATTGGTCGAGAGGAAGGCGCCGGTTCGCTTGGCTTCGGCGAGAATCCGTGGCACGCGGTCTGCGGAGCGGTTCGAGAGCGAGGAAACGTGCACGAGATCGACCTCGAAGGCATCGGGCTTCAGATCGGCGTCCTCGAGCAGTGTGTTCGCACCTCGAAATGTGAAGATCGCCGCGTTACGTTCGTGCGAGGAAATCATCACGGCAGCGCCCGTTGCGGCGCGATCGTCGCGGCTGAGCCAGCGCGTCGAGACGCCGGCCTGCATGAGGCTCGCGAGGATCGTCTCGGCGCGCTGGTCACGCCCGAGCTTGGCGAGTGTCGCGACATCGAGGCCCAACCGCGCCATTGCGACGGCCGCGTTGACGGCGCCCCCGCCTGTGTGCGTCGAGATCTCGAGCGCTTCTGTCTTATGGCCTTCCGCGAGCAGCAGAAAGGACGTTTCCGCATTGAGCATGGTCATGCGCTCGATACGGCTCGATTCGATGATCGCGATCGTGTCGATCATCGCACTTCCGATGGTGAGAGCCTTCATTTCTGCTTTCCGGCGACTTTCTCGTGGCGATTACCCGGAACCATCTCCGGCTCGCATGCGTTCCAACCAGGGCGTGTGCGCATGGTCGGCAAATGTGGCGTGCCTGCAGGCACATGTGGGAGTGCTTGCGTACCCCGCCAATGAGGTTCAATCTAATATGCATAGAGCGACCGCAACGCGGTGCAACTACATCTTGCAGGCTGCCTGCGTGAGCGGCTGCTCGATGTGCGCCGGTCGTTCTTTTCGGCGGGTGCTACCGTAGCGCCCCGCGTTCGGATGTCCGCGCGCAACCACAGCAACGAACGTACGGACCAATCGAAGGGGAGCATTGTTTTCGTTCCTATGTCCTTACCGATCCTGAGTAAGCCCGACAGCATTGCCTTCTTTCTCGATTTTGACGGCACGCTTGTCGAACTGGCCGAGCGACCCGACGCCGTGCGGCTAGCGGAGCGGACGCGCGACGCGATCAGCCGTCTTATTGATGCCACCGGAGGTGCCGTCGCCGTGATCACCGGCCGAGAGATCGCCGAGCTTGACGAGATGCTCGCGCCCTTGAGGCTGCCGGCCGCGGGGGTCCACGGCCTGACTCGCCGGACACTCGCCGGCGAGAACCATGCCGCGCCGATCGACGAGGAGTTCCTGCGCCATGCCGAGCTACTGCTCGCGCCGCTCGTGCTGAGCGAGCCGGGCTTGTTGCTCGAGCGTAAATCGAATGCTGTCGCGCTTCACTATCGCGCGCGCCCGGATCTCGAGGTCGACTGCGGCAGGGCCATGGACGAGCTCGCTTCGATCAGCAGGGGTATCCAGATCAAGCGTGGCAAGATGGTCTTCGAAGCCAAGCCGGCTCTTGCCGACAAGGGAACCGCCATCCTCGATTTTTTGAAGGAAGCGCCCTTTGCGGGGCGCCGACCGTTCTTCGCTGGCGACGATGCGACCGATGAGGATGCCTTTGCTGCCGTGAACAAACTCGACGGTATCACGGTCAAGATCGGGCCGGGCGCGACAATCGCGCAATATCGCGCGGAGGGCACGCCACTGTTTCTCGACTGGCTACACGCCACCTCGCTCGTCTTCATGCACGAGGTGGCCAATGATTGAGAAGCTCGGCGCAGAGAAGAGCACGCTCGATCTGGCGCTCATCGGCAATTGCTGCATCAGCGCCCTCATTGATCGGCGCGGGCGCATTGTTTGGAGTTGCTTTCCCCGATTCGACGGCGATCCGGTATTTCACTCCCTGCTGGGTGGGCCGACCGGCGAACCAGCCGATGGCAGCTTCGAGATAGAGCTTCTCGACGCGGCCTCTTTCAGCCAGAGCTACATCAATAATACCGCGCTTGTGCGAACGGTGATCGAGGGACGATCTGGCGCTATCGAGATCATCGACTTCGCTCCCCGCTTCATCTGGATGGGGGGCCGGCGCTTCCGCCCGCAAACGCTTGTTCGGCGCGTGCGGCCTCTCAGAGGCAGTCCTCGTATCAAGATCAAAGTCAAGCCACGGTACGAGTACGGCAAGAGCGCGCCACTAGCCGCGTACGGTTCCAACCACATTCGCTATATCAGCTCCGGCGTGTCGCTGCGCCTTACGACCGATGCGCCGATCGATTACATCGCCGGTGAAACCGCATTTATCCTCGACGATCAGATCAATCTTATCTTCGGGCCTGACGAGACGCTGACGAGCGGAGTCGCCGAAACAGCGCGCGACTTCGAGGAGCGCACGATCCAGTATTGGCGTGAGTGGGTGCACCGCCTGGCCTTGCCGCTCGAATGGCAGGACGCCGTGATCCGCGCCGCCATCACGCTCAAGCTCTGCAGCTACGAGCCGACTGGCGCGATCGTGGCCGCCATGACGACGAGCATACCCGAGGCTGCCGGCTCGGCACGCAACTGGGACTACCGATTCTGCTGGGTGCGCGATGCCTTCTTCGTCGTGCGTGCGCTCAATTCCCTCGCGGCCGTGCGCACGATGGAACACTACTTCCGCTGGATGATGAATATCGTCGCCGACGCAAGCGAGGGTTTCATCCAGCCGGTCTACGGCATCGGCCTCGAGAAGGAACTCACGGAGAAGGACATTCTAGCGTTGCCGGGCTATCGCGGCATGGGCCCCGTGCGCGCGGGCAATCTCGCCTATCGCCAGTTCCAGCATGACACCTATGGCAACATGATACTCGGTGCGGCACAGGCCTTCGTCGATCGGCGGCTTTTCATGGAAGCCGGCGCCGTCGAGTATGCTCGGCTCGAGACTGTGGGCGAGCAGGCCTTCTTGCTGCACGATAAGCCGGATGCCGGTATGTGGGAGCTACGGACACGTAACCGGCCGCACACCTCATCAGCCATCATGTGCTGGGCTGGATGCGATCGTCTTGCCAAGATTGGGCACCATCTGGGCCTTGCCGATAGCGCACACATGTGGCGCCAGCGCGCCGACCAGATCAAGGCGACGGTGTTTGCGCGCTCGTGGTCCGACAAGCGTCAGGCCTTTGTCGAGAGCTTCGGCGGTCAGAACCTCGATGCGAGCGTGCTGCTCATGGCCGAGGTCGACATGATCGATCCCAAGGATCCGCGCTTCGTTTCGACCGTCGACCAGCTCGAGAAGACTCTTGCGCGCGGGCCGTTCATGATGCGCTACGAAGAGCCCGATGATTTTGGTGCGCCGGAGACGGCGTTCAATGTCTGTGCCTTCTGGCGCCTCGATGCTCTGGCACGCATCGGCCGACGCGAGCAGGCGCGCGAGATTTTCGAGGGACTACTGGCTGCACGCAATCCGCTCGGTCTCATGTCGGAGGACACCGACGCGGCAACCGGTGAAGCGTGGGGGAATTTTCCGCAGACCTACTCCATGGTTGGAATCATTAATGGAGCTATGAGGCTGTCAAGGCATTGGGAGTCGACCGTATGAGCCGGATCATCGTGGCATCGAACCGTGTCACCGATATCGACAAGGCCGTGCAGTCTGGCGGTCTCGCCGTCGCGCTGGAGGACGCGCTGCAGACTGGACGCGGGCTCTGGTTCGGCTGGGATGGCACTACTGTCGATGACGATGCTGCGGCCGGCATCAGGCTTCAGCAGTACAACGGCATTCGCACGGCCACGGTCCCGCTTTCGCGCCGCGACTACGAGGAATACTACCTCGGCTTTTCGAACCGCGCCTTGTGGCCGACCTTCCACTACCGACTCGATCTCGCCGTTTACGAGCACGCCTTCCTCGAAGGCTACCGTCGCGTCAATCAGCGGCTCGCCCAGTCGCTCGCTGCGCTCATCGAGCCCGACGATCTCGTCTGGGTACACGACTATCACTTGATCCCGCTCGGTGACGAACTGCGCAAGCAGGGCGTCAAGGAGAGGATGGGCTTCTTCCTGCACATTCCCTTTCCCTCCCCGGACTTCTTCACCGCCATTCCTGATCATGCATGGCTTGCTGAGACGCTGTTTTCCTATGACGTCGTCGGGTTCCAGACCGCGACTGACGCCTCGAACTTCGTGCGCTACGCCGTCGAGATCGCCGGTGGCGAGGCGCTGGATGGTGATCGCGTACGCGCCTTCGGTAAGACGACCATTGCGCGCGCATTCCCGATCGGGATCGATCCCGATTCCGTCTATGAGATGGCGCACACGCCCGAGGCCGATGCGCAGATGGCGCGCCTCCAGCGCCGCAGCATGGCCAACATGTTCGTGCTTGGCGTCGACCGCCTCGACTACACGAAAGGGCTGCCCGGGCGGATGCGGGCCTTCAAGCGACTGCTCGAGCTGCACCCGGAGCTCATGAAGCGCGTCACGATGATGCAGATCTCACCGCCGACGCGCGAGGAGGTCGAGGCCTACACAGACATCCGTCAGGAGCTCGAAGGACTTTCGGGATCGATTAACGGCGAATTCGGCGATTTTGACTGGACGCCGGTGCGCTACATCCACCGTGCCATCCCGCGCGCAACGTTGACCGCGCTCTTTCGCGCGAGCCAGGTCGGGCTTGTCACACCCTTGCGCGATGGCATGAACCTCGTCGCCAAGGAGTACATTGCCTCGCAGGATCCGGCCGATCCCGGAGTCCTCGTGCTGTCGAAGTTCGCCGGTGCCGCCGAGGATCTGGTCGAGGCCATTACCGTCAATCCCTACGACGCTAATGAGGTGGCAGAGGCGTTGCATACTGCGCTGACAATGCCGACCGAGGAGCGTCGCGAGCGCTACGAGGCGCTCATCCAGCGCGTGAGGACGAACAACGTCACGCGCTGGCGCGAGGCCTTTCTCGAGGCACTTAGGTCGGCGCCGTCGGGCCGTGCGTCATGACGGCCAGTCGGATCGTTGCGGATGTGGGCGGCACGAGGAGCCGCTTCGGCATCAGTGCCGATCCGGGCGATCTCAGTGAGATCCGGATCTATCCGACGGCGGGCGAGCGCTCTTTCGCTGAAGCGTTGATGGCCTATCTCACCGACATCGGCACAAGTACGGATCGGAGCTGGTGCAAAAGTGTGTGCATTGCCGCTGCAGGTCCCGTCGATGGCGATGTGGTGCAGCTCACGAACGCGTCGTGGTCGATCTCGGCGCAGGAAGTCTCGCAGTATCTTGGCGGCGTGCCAGTCGCGCTCGTGAACGACCTCGAGGCCGTGGGTCTGCTGCTGCCGCACCTACAGCCCGCGGACGTCACGCCCGTCGGTGGAGTCGCGCGCGCGGAACTCACCGGCAACCGCATTGCCGTGAACGTCGGTACGGGATTTGGGGCCGCCACTGCAGTACGCTCCAGCAAAGGCCGATGGGCCATTGCAGCCGGCGAAGCAGGGCATATGTCGCTTGCGGCGGCGACTGCGGAGGAAGCGGCCGTCATCGGCTATGGGCGGACGGTCGAGGACTTCATCTCCGGTGCGGGCATCGGACGACTGTACGCGGCACAGTTGCGGGATGGAACCGGCGATGCCCGGCATACGGCAGACGCGGTATTTGCTATGACTGCACAGGATCTGCGGGCGGCGCGAACAGTAGCCTTGCTCTCGCGCATACTTGGCCGCATCACCGGTGATCTCGTTCTAGCGGCAGCAGCATGGGACGGCGCCTTTCTCTGCGGCAGCGTGGCAAGGGCATGGCTCGGCCTTGGCGATGTCGCCGCCTTCCGCGCGGCATTCGAGGACAAGGGGCCAATGCAAGCCCGAATGGCCCAGGTGCCGACCTTCCTGATCAATGATCCGGAGCCGGCCTTGCTGGGGCTCACTCACGCCGAGACGCCCGCCAGCTGAGGGTGGCGTCGCGAGAGCCGAAACCCTATATCCCTCCGTGCCGAGGACGACCTCGACGCCGCTGCGGCAGATAACGGGGACGACCCCATATACAGGAGATCGTCACCATGGCTTGGGCACTGCTTGTCGCTGCCGGCATTCTCGAGATCGGCTGGGCCATCGGCCTCAAATATTCGGAGGGTTTCACGCGGCTTTGGCCTTCGATCTGGACGATCGCGGCCATAGTGCTCAGCTTGTACCTGCTGTCCATTGCCGCCCGTACCCTTCCGATCGGCACGGCTTATGCCGTCTGGGTCGGCATCGGCGCTGCCGGCGCCATGGTCCTCGGTATGGCGCTGCTCGGTGAACCCCGAACGGTTGCGCGGATCGCCTGTATCGGCCTGATCGTCGCGGGCGTCGTTGGCCTCAAGCTCTTCGATCCCGCCTAAAGCGTCGGACCTCGAATGCGACCCACGCCTGGGCTGATTCTCAAAGTCGCATTCGAGGTCCAAAGTTGCTTTAGAGTTCTGCTCGATCCGAACCTTTTGCCGGCTCAATGCGACGGACCCCCCGAGCGGCTTTTGCCGGACGGACATTAACCGCATCCCGTCGAAATCATGGCATAGGAGGGGACCGGCCCGGTTACTCGGGCCGCGAGGGCGCTCGGTCCGGCGACAGGAGAATTTTTTCCGGACTGAATGAACCAATTTTCATCTCGCTGCGACAGAGCCAATAGATCCAGGTTGCGCAATGCAGGACCAGACGGATGACCGGACGCTGATCACTCGGATCGCGGGTCAGGACCAGGCGGCACTGCGGGCGCTGCTTGGACGGCATCAGCTGCGCGTCTACCGGTTCGTGCTGCGTATTGTCCGCCGGGAAGCCGTCGCCGAGGAGGTGACAAATGAGGTTTTTCTCGAAGCATGGCGCAATGCGGGCAGCTACGAGGCCCGCTCGTCAGTCGGCACCTGGCTGCTCTCGATCGCCCACAACCGTGCGGTCAGTGTCATGCGGCGCCGCCGCGAGGAGGCTATCGACGAGGAAAGTGCGGGAGCCATTGCCGACGACGGCGATGACCCCGAGGTTGCCGCGCAAAAGCTCGACAAGGCCGCGCAGATGCGCCGGTGCATTGGCGAGCTTTCAGCGGAGCACCGAACGATCATCGATCTCGTCTATTATCACGAGAAGTCGATCAACGAGGTGAGCGAAATCCTGGGCATTCCGCTGAACACGGTGAAAACGCGGATGTTCTACGCAAGAAAGAAACTCTCGGAGCTGCTGGCGGCAGCAGGGATCGATAGAGGCTGGCCATGAGCGGGATCGACGAACAACTTTCCGAGCGTGAGGAGATCGAGATGCTCCTCCCTTGGTACATGACCGGCAGGCTTGACGAGGCCGATATGGCGCGTGTCGAGGCCTACCTCGAACAGCATCCGGACATGCACCATCAGCTTGCGCTCATTGCCGAGGAGCAGACGGGGACGATTGAAGGCAACGAGGCCATTCAACCGCGCCTCGCCTCGGTAGCCTCGTTACTCGCCCGTACGGAGACGCCCGCCGGCGCGGCGAAGTCTTGGTTTGCGGGCCTCATTGATGGCCTGAAGTCGCTCGTCGAGGCGCCGACGCCGGGGGCGGTGCGCTGGGCTGCAGCGGCTGCCGCGGTCATTATCTGCCTGCAGGCGGCGGCGCTCGGCACGCTTCTGACGCAGGACAGTGGCGGCGGCTATCAGACCGCCTCTCGCCCGGGCGTCGAGGCCGATCATGGAGCTGTTGCCCTGATTGCCTTCACGGACAAAGCCGCAGCCGCTGACATCACGCGCGTGCTGGCGGATAATCGGCTACGGATGGTCGATGGGCCGCTCCCGGGTGGGTTCTACAGCGTCCGCTTCGAGGACCATGCGACGGGTGACGAACAGCGGAAGCGTTTTGATGCCATTCTTGCGCGCAAGGATCTCATCAGAGCGGTAATGACAGGTCGCTAAGGCGTGGACGGGCGCTCAGTCGCCCGATGGGAAGTGGAAGAGAGCCATGGTCTTTGTCTCGTTCTCTCGAACACTCGCAGTGGCCGCGCTCGCGGTACTCCTGGGTCTCTCGGCTTACTCCGAGGCCGAGGCTCAGGGGCGTGGCGGGCGCGATGGTCAGTACCGGGGTGGACGAGGGGGCGGCGGCGGTGGCGTCGGTGTCTCCGTGGGCACTGGCCTGGTCATTCTCGGGATCATGGCCGCGCAGCAGCAGGAAGAAGAGCGCAGACGTCGCCGTGCGCCTCCTGGAAAGTTGACCGAGGAGAAGAAATCCAAGCCGCGTTGCGGTGTGCCGGGCCGTCCGGCCTGCCCGGACAAGAAGGTCGGCGACACGAAGCCCACGTGTGGCGTGCGCGGTCGCCCGGCGTGTCCTGACCGCTCGCCGCCCGGCGGCGGAAAGATCCCGCCGATCATCGTTCTTCCCAATCCAGGTGGCGGTAGCAGCGGTCCACCACCGCGTGCCAACGGCACACGCGAGGAGCGCGCGCCGCAGGTACAGTCGGGCGCACCTGATCTCTCGGTTGCACGGCAGATTCTCGTGCTCGTCGCCGCGAACCAGCCCGGCGGGACGGAGGGCCAACTCGCGCAGACGCATCGCCTGCAGCTCGTGAGCAGCTCGAATGTGGCCCTGCTCGAGGCGCGCGCTCAGGTCTATCGCATCGGCGACCAGCGGCCGGTGGAGACCGTGATCGCCGCCCTCACGTCGGACCCTCGCGTGATGCTGGTCCAGCCGAATATGATCTATCAGCGCCAGGCCGGCGCAGGTGGGGCCGCGCGTGCCGCCCAGTACGCGCTCGACATGGTTGGTGCGGAGAGCGCACACCAGCTTGCGACAGGTCGAGGTATAAAGATCGCCGTGATCGATTCAGGTGTCGATCAGGCGCACAGCGATCTCAAAGGTGCGGTCAGCGAGGCGTACGACGCGACGGGCACCAAAGACGCGAAGCCGGACGTCCATGGCACGGCCATTGCCGGCATCATTCGCGCGCGTGGCCTCGTCTCGGGTATTGCCCCCGATGCGAAACTGCTTGCCGTGCGCGCCTTCTTCGCCGTGCCGAAGCGCGATCTGCCGGAATCGACGAGTTTCATCGTGCTCAAGGCGCTCGACTGGTCCGTCCAACACGGCGCGCAAATCGTCAACCTGAGCTTCAGCGGTGGCCGCGATCCGGTCATCGAGCGGGCGGTTGCAGCGGTCGCCCGTCGCAACGTCATCCTGGTCGCTGCGGCCGGCAATGGCGGTCCGGAGGCCGCGCCGTCGTATCCAGCGGCCTACCCGGACGTCATTGCAGTGACGGCGCTCGATAGTGCCCAGCGGCTCTATACGTACGCAAATCGCGGCTCCTACATTTCCTTTGCCGCACCGGGTGTCGACATTCTCGTTCCGGGACTGAAGAACGGTCACATGTTCATGTCAGGGACTTCAATGTCGGCGGCTTATGTGTCCGGCATCATGGCACTCATTCTCGAGAAATCACCGAATATTCGGCCCGAGGATGTGCTGCGGGTTTTGGCCGAGACTTCCGAGGATCTCGGCCTCAAGGGACCTGACGATGAGTTCGGCGCGGGGCGCGTACATGCGCGGGCGGCTCTTGAAGCACTGACCGATAAGGTCAAGGCTGTCGGCGCGCGGCAGTAGCTTGCCGATGCCGCCTGCACTCAGGCAAAGGGAAGAGGTCCGCGGAAATCGCCGATCGGCACGTAGTGGCTGATCAGTCCGGTGTCCGGTTGCCAGTGATGGAGCAACATGGCCGGCGGATCGACGAAGGATGCCGGCGCGGCCGCGGGATCAAGACGGAGCGCGATAGCCGTCGTCGTGCTCGGTGCCGTGCAGAGGATCGTCCCGCCGAACTGCAACTGCATGTGGCGGTGAATATGACCGCACAGAATGCGCACGGCCGCTGGATAGCGTGAGACGACCTCGGCGAGACGCTCGCCGCGCCGGCAATCGTATTTGTCGATGTAGGGAATGCCGCTCGCGAACGGATGCTGGTGCATCATGATGATCGTCGGGCGATCGGGCTCGCGCGCGAGCGTCGCGTCGAGCCACGCGACGGCGGCATCATCCATGTCGCCGTGATGCTTGCCCGGCACCGTGATGTCGAAGCCAATGATGCGGACTGGGCCAAACTCCGTAGCGGAGAAACTCAGCGGTCCAGATTTCGGCCAATAAGCATGATCGGGGAAGCTCCGCCTCATGGCTTCCCGCTCGTCGTGATTGCCGGGGATCATGAGCAGCGGCTCGCGGATCGGAGCGAGCAATTCGCGCGCGAACGCATACTCCTCATCGGTGCCAAAATCGACGAGATCGCCGCTCAGGATCACGACATCTGGCCGTGGCGAGAGGCTGTTGAGATGGCGCACTGCCGCCTCGAACATTGCGTTCGAGTCGACGAGGTTCTGATAGAGAACGCCGCGCGGATGTACGTGCGGATCAGAGAGGTGAGCAATCAGCATTTGACTGCCGCTCTAGTGATCGCCGAGACCTTTTGACCACGTCGAGGGCTTGCCTTCGAAGGCGGACTTCGCGCGCTTCGCAAGCCAGTAGCGCATTGGCGGTGGCACGAGCATGAAATCAGGGTCGGCGCCGAGCTTCTGTGCTGCATCCATGGCCCAATTGGGATTGTACATGAGCTCGCGTGCCAGCGCGATGAGATCGGCACGTCCTTCGCGCAGGATCGCTTCGGCCTGGTCCGCGTGTACGATGTGTCCGACCGCCATGGTCTTGATGCCGGCCTCCTTGCGGATCGCCTCCGCATAGGGCACCTGATAGCCATACTTTTTGGAGCGTTCGCCATCCATGGGCGAATAGTTGAGCGTGCCGCCCGACGAGCAGTCGATCACGTCGACGCCCTTGTCCTTGAGCAGGCGCGAGAGACGTATGCTCTCGGCCGGTCCAAAGCCTGCATCGTCTTCGCAGGAAAGCCGCATGAAGAGCGGCTTTTCTGCCGGCCAGACCGAGCGCACGTGCTCGGCCACCTCGACCGCGAAGCGCATGCGGTTCATCTCGTTGCCGCCGTATTCGTCCGTCCGCACGTTGGCGACCGGCGAAAGAAACTGATGGATCAGGTAGCCATGCGCGGCATGGATCTCGAGCACGTCGAAGCCGGCCTTGTCGGCGCGGATCGCAGCATCGCCCCACTTGCCGACGAAATCGCGGACTTCGTTGTGTGAGAGTGCGCGCGGCACCGGCGCCTTGTCCGAGTGCGGCACCGCGCTCGGTGCGACGAGCTCCCAGTCGTCCCAATCGTAGATCTCGGGTTCGTCGCCCTTGAGTGGCTTGCCGCCTTCCCACGGGCGCGTAAGCCGCGCTTTGCGGCCGGAGTGTCCGAGCTGGATCGCAGCCGTCGCTCCCTGCTCCTTGATGAATTTTGCGCAGCGCGCGAAGCCCTCGATGAAGCTGTCGTCCCACAACGCGGTGTCGCCAACCGTGCCGCAGCCATTCCGCGCGACTTTCGTCGACTCCATCATGACCATGCCGGCGCCGCCTGCGGCGTAGCGGCCCGCATTCATGAGATGCCAGTCGGTGACGTGTCCTTTGACGGCCGAGTATTGGTGCATGGGCGCGACGACGACGCGGTTCTTGAGCGTCACGCTGCGGAGCGTGATCGGCGTGAAAAGCATTGGCATCGTCATTCTGATCTTCTCCGCGTCGTCCGGCACCACACACCTGCGCTGGGACGTCATAGCCCCATGCACATGGAATTGAGAGGGATGACCACCTCTGCAATCCGCGATAGCCTCGCGATCAGGGAGAAAACGTCAAGGCAAAAGAGAGGAGCGGCAATGGCCAGACCAGTGCGCTATGCGGTGCAGATCGGTGCCGTGGATGCGGAAGGCGCCAGCGATGCGACGCTCTACCGCGAGGCAGTTGGTGACGCGCGGCGGGCACAGGAGCTCGGCTACGAGGCCGTGTGGCTCGTCGAGCACCACTTCTCCGACTACTACCCGACGCCCAATCCGCTGATGCTGCTCTCGCACATTGCGGCCGCTTGTCCGGGCCTCGGGCTCGGCACGGCAGTGATGGTGCTGCCGTGGTACGACCCGGTCCGCTTTGCCGAAGATGTCTCGATGCTTCGCACGCTCACGGACGGCCCGCTGCACATCGGCATGGGGCGCGGCACGGCCAAGCTCGAGTACGACGCCATGCGCGTGCCCATGACCGAGGCGCGCGAGCGGTTCCGCGAATGCTGGGAAGTCTTGCAGCTTGCACTCGAGGGCAAGCCGTTTCGCTACAAGGGCCGCCATCTGGTGCTCGATCGCGAGATCGTCGTGCGTCCCATGCTCGGCGCGAACAGGCCAAATTTCTACGGCGCGATCGGCAGTCCTGAGAGCGCTGAGATCATGGCCGATCTCGGTCTCCCTCCGCTCTCGCTCTCGCAATTCCCGGACTATCTTCTGCTCAAGATACTGACGCGCTGGCGCGAGCGTGCTGCATCGCACGGCTTTGCGACTGACGTGACGCTTCCCATCAGCTGTAAGTGCTTCATCGGCGATACGGAGGCCGAGGCGCGCGCCGAAGCTCGCGATCATCTCTCGCGCTACTACAAGCTCCAGGCCGAGCACTATACGGTCGACTCGACGCCCTGGTCCGATATCGAGGGCTACCAGCAGTTCGCGAAGATCTTCGGCGGCATGAAAGAGATGGCGGATCCAGAGAAGATCGATCCGATCCTCGATCGCAATCTCGTCGGCACGCCGAAGACGATCGCGGCGCAGATCACGCGCTTGCGCAGTATCGGTTTCGACTACTTCATTGTGTCGAATGCGACAGCGGGTGTTCCGCGCGAGGCGCGCCACCGCATGATGCGGCGCTTCGCCGAGGAGGTCGTGCCGATCGTCGCTCGGACGCCGGTTCCCGATACGCCCGCTATTGCCGCGCGCGCTGCCGAATAGCCGATAATCAAAAAATTGGAGGAATGCCCGATGACGACAAGCGACGTCTACAAGCGCGGCGAGGCCATGCGCCGCAAGTTACGCGGAGATAAGGATTTCGAGCGCAACACGGCGGAATACGCCAAGGACCCGGTGATGAAGAAATTCATCGACGTGGCGACTGAGGGTATCTTCGGCGTTTTGTGGACACGGCCCGGAATCGATCTCAAGACGCGCACGCTGGTCTGCGTCGTGTCGGATGCCGCGACCGGGCGCTATCCCGAGCTCGACATCCACCTGCGCTTTGCCCTGAAGCAGGGGTGGACAGAGGAAGAGTTGACGGAGGTGTTGCTCCACCTCATCGGTTACGTCGGCGCACCCGTGATCCGCGATGCGATGATGGTGGCCTCGGAAGTGTTCAAGAGCGTGAAGGAAGAGGCGAAGTAGCCGCTTCTACATCCGCGGGTATCCGCGTACGCGGGCGAGTAGGTCGCGCAGCGGATCGTCGGCCCAGGCCCGCAGCAGGATGTCATGGTGCGTGGCGTCGCTCGCCGCCGGCACGATGGCGACGTTGCCTGGCTCGATGCGCGGCGGCACGGCCTCCAAAGCCTGCAGGCCGCGAGCCTCGACAAGGCCCTTGAGCTCGCGATTGCGCGCCTCAGTCGAGCCCGTATAGGTGCTGAGCAGGAAGGCATTGGGCGTGCGCGCGATCCAGTCGGCGAACACGCCCATCTCGCCGTAGGCCGCGTCGAGCAACACGATGCCGCGCAGCCGCGATCCGAGATCGCCATTGCGGATGGCCCACGAGGCCGGTCCGACACCGCCGCTGTAGGCGACAATCACCACCGGCAAGTTGGCGAAAGTCGCCTCGGAGCGCGGATCGCCGTGCATGGTGGCGAGGCGGCTGGCCGTTTCATCAACGAAGTCACGAAGCGCACCGCGCTGCCAGAGCTTGCCAGCGCTCGAGTCGGATGCGTTCACGGCAAACTGCGGGGCTACGAGCACGGCGTTGGATCGCGACATGGACACCTGCCACGGCACGCGCTGGCGCATGAACACGTCGCGGCGCAGGTTGGCGCGATGGCCATGGAAGTACAACACGAGCAGGCCCGGACGGCGAACGTCGAAGCCGCGCGGAATGTGCAGGAGCACGCGCGGGTCGCTGTAGCGCTCGTCTTCCCAATAGACGCGGCCGCCGGCCGTGCGATGGAAGCGGCGCCCCGTCTCGTCGGCCTCGATGAAGGGCCGATTGGCACCCGGCACGACGCCCGCATAGGGGAACGGAGCGGCACTGAACGATGCGAGCCGCGTGACCGACTTCGGCAGTGGGCCCTGGCGGGAGACGACGGCATGTGGGGTCGGCACGACGGATACGGCCCAGCCGCTGGTCGCTACCCGGCGTGCGTGCTGCTGCGCCGCAGCCGGCTCCGTGACAATCGCGAGCAGGCCTGCGAGCAGCACGAGGCGCACGGCCAAACTTGCCACGCGGGACTGCCGTATGGCCGAGACTGCCAGCGCTGATATCTCTGCGGTACCCATACCGTCGGTCGAAGTTCTCCAGCCCGTTCGGTGACGGGGCGGCGCCATCCCTATGCTGATGCAACACTCAAACCTGAATAGAATCTCACATTCTTGGCCAGAACGTGGTTATGAAGCCGTCAACGCGCGGTAAGGCAGTCCGAGGCTGTAACTCATTGTGAGTGCTCATACCCTCAGTTACAGTGCGCGGCGACCCGCCTCCCATACGCGAGCAACGATGGCCTCTTCTGACAGTTCCAAGCCGGCTGCCACCATAGGCGAGGCCGGGCCTGCCACCGTAACCCTCGCGACAGCCACGGCGCTTGCCGTCGCCGACATGATCGGGATCGGTGTGTTCACGAGTCTCGGCTTTCAGGTCCGCGATTTGCCGACCGGCTTCTCGGTCGTCACGCTCTGGACGGTGGGCGGTATCGTGGCACTCTGCGGCGCGCTCTCCTATGCCGAGCTTGCGACGGCGCTGCCGCGCTCTGGCGGCGAATACAACTTTCTCTCGCGCATCTATCATCCGGCTCTCGGATTTCTCGCCGGCTGGATCTCGGCGACGGTCGGCTTCGCGGCGCCGGTAGCGCTCGCAGCCATGGCTTTCGGCGATTATTTCGCCGGCATCTTTCCCGGCGCGCCGAAGTTGTGGCTCGCGCTGGCATCCGTTTGGGGTGTCACGCTGGTTCTATTGAGCGGTGCCAAACCAGGGGCGCTGTTCACGAACGTCGCGACGTTCCTCAAAGTGGCTCTGATCGTAGGCCTCATCTTCTGCGGCCTTGTCTTCGGGACGCCGCAGCCAATCTCCTTTGCGCCCTCTTCGAGCGACTTGAGCTACATCGTCAGCGCGCCGTTCGCGATCGGCCTCATGTACGTGATGTACTCATACTCGGGGTGGAACGCGGCGACCTATATTGCCGATGAGATCAAGGATCCCGCGCGCACGCTGCCACCGGCGCTGGTTGCCGGCGTTCTCATCGTCATGGTTTTGTACGTCGCGTTGAATGCCGTGTTCCTCTACACGACGCCGATGGAGCGCCTGGCCGGACAGCTCAATGTCGGTTTGGTCGCCGGTGAGCATATTTTCGGCCCCGGGGGCGGTCGCATCGTCGGCGGGCTCATCTGTTTCGGCCTTATCTCTGCCATCACGGCCATGATGTGGATCGGCCCTCGCGTGACCATGGTTATGGGCGAGGATCTCTCCGCGCTTTCCTTCTTCGCCAAAAAGTCGGCGGCGGGAGTTCCGGCGCGGGCGCTCGTCCTCCAGCTCGGAGTGGCGACGTTCCTTTTGCTTACACAGAGCTTCGAGCGTGTGCTCGAGTTCGTTCAATTCAGTCTGCTCTCATGCTCGTTGCTGGCGGTCATCGGCGTCATCGTACTCAGGATCAGGCAGCCGAACCTGCCGCGTCCCTTCCGAGTTTGGGCCTATCCGTTAACCCCGTTGATCTTCGGAGTGGTGACGCTCTTCATCCTGGTCTATCTGGTGCGCGAAAAGCCGGTACAGTCGCTGGCCGGCTTGGCGCTGATGGCAACGGGGCTCGTGGTTTATGCCTTGTCGCCCAAGCGGTCGAACCCGAACCGTTGAACGGAGCAGAACTTTCATGAGCACGAGGTTGGCCGGACTTGTCCGGTGGGCGATGTTGGCTGCGGCCGCCTTGCTGCTCCTTGTCGGAGGTTCGTCGGCAACACTGGCGCAAAGTGCGTCGCCAAATGACGTCGCACGCTTTCTTGCTGGACTCCAGCCATCCGAGGGCTCCCCTCTTGCCAGTGCCGCGGGCGAGCGCACTTGGCAGCGCCACGCCGCGACCATGGACGCCGCATGGGCCAATATCGAGACGCGGCAGCTCGGCAAGATCCGAGCCTGGTCTGCAAGCGAGCTCACGGCGCCGAGCAACGTGCTCTACTACTTCTTCAGTGGCCCCGACTTCCTCTATGCCGACGCGTTCTTTCCCTCGGCAACGACATACGTCATGGCGGCGCTCGAGCCTTCGGGGCCATTGCCGTCGATTGGCAGACCTCGCGGCGAGTCCTTGAGCTATGGGCTAGCGCAGCTCCGCTCGTCACTCAATTCGGTGCTGAATTTCAGCTTCTTCCGCACGCGCGAGATGCGCACGACGCTGAGCGAAAACACGTTCAGTGGCACGCTGCCCATCCTCTACATTTTCCTCGCGCGCAGCGGCAAGACGATCGACGAGGTCACCTTCCACGACATCAACGAGGACGGTTCGCTCGTCGCTGCGGGCGCGGGTATGCCGAGGGACGCGGCGAGCGTCGCGAAGATCCTGTTCAAAGGCGCCGATGGCAAGCAGCGCACGCTCTACTATGTGCGTACAGATCTCTCGAATGGTGGTTGGCGCAGGAGCGGCTTCAAAGCCTTCTGCGAGAGTCTCGAGCCCGGCGATGCTTTCATCAAGAGCGCGTCCTACCTCATGCACTCCAACGCTTTCGCCGATGTGCGTGGCTATCTTCTCGAGCGGTCGAAACGCCTCCTCCAGGATGACTCGGGCATTCCAGTCAGCTTCTTCAAGTCCGAGGACTGGCAGCTTCGCCCATACGGTCGCTATCTCGGACCGATCGCTGTATTCCCGGACAATTACCAGCGCGAACTCGCCGAGGTCTTTCGGCGTGGCAAGCCGCAGAGCATCGACTTCGGTATCGGCTATCGCTTCAGGCCGAACGAGTCGAACCTGCTGCTGGCTGACAAGCTGAAGATCCGGGCGGCGGAGCGCTGAAAGACCGGCGCAAGAAGCGCCGGTCCATTCGTGCCCTCTCAGTGCTTATGCCCGCCGCTCGCTGGCTGGGAACCGAGCGGTCTGACGATATACTCGACCGCCACTTTGCCGGCGCGCTCGAAGACGAGCGTACCCTTGATGGTCTCATCCACCTTCGGTGGCCGCGCGAGACCCATGAACATGATGTGGTAGCTGCTCGGCTTCAACTCTACGCTCGCGCCGGGCTTGATCTCGAGGCCTTTCTCGAGCCGTCGCATCTTCATGACATCGCCGGACATGCTCATTTCGTGCACTTCAAAGTCCTTGGCGATCTCCGTTGATCCGCCGATCAGCCGGTCGGTCTCTTTCCCATTGTTGGTGATCTTCATGTAGCCGGCGCCGACTTTGCCGGGTGTTGCCCGCGTCCATGGTGCCTCGATAACGAGATCACCAGCCTTGAAGACGCGCGTATCCGACGCAGGCTGCGCGCTGTGTTGGCCGTGACCCTTTGCCTGCACGAGGCGGATGGCCGGGGCGGGCTGCTTGAGGTCATGCGCTGTCTGACCTGCGCCAGGAATCTCCGTCCAGGCCGAGCTTCCCTTTTCGCAGTCCTGAATGGTTGGGAAGTAGATTGCGTCGCCCGCCTTCAATGTCGCTGCGACAAATCCCGAGAAGACGAACTCGTCGAAATAGTCGTCAGCCAGGCGTCCGGTCCAGGAGATCTCGCGCACGCCTTCGGTGAGCGTGGCCCCGTGATAGTAGGGATAGGTGTTCGCGTAAGCTCCTCGCGTCGCCTCGATCGTCCAGCCGGGCTTGGGCTGCGGCTTAACGCCGATGATGCCTTCTGGGATCTGCACGCGCACGCGCGTCGTGGCCGAACCCTCGCATCCGTGCGGCACGCGCATGATGGCCTTGTATGGTGCGCCAACACTAGCCTCGCGCCGCTCGAGCGAGGGATGCGCGCACGTTGGGCCTGCGAGTGGGGCGAGCAGGAGTGCTGCGAGGGGGAGAGTGGTGATGTTGTGCATTGTGAGGTGCTCCTCATTCCATATTGATGCTCGGCGCGCTGCGAACCTGCTGCTCGGCAGAGGCCCGCAGCGCTCTTTTGATCACCAGCGGTATTTGACGCCGGCATAAACAGCGCGGCCCGAGCCGGGCTCGAACAGCGCCGAGGTTGGCGCCGCGAGGTCGGTGATGCTCGCGCTCGCGATGTAAGCAACGTCCGAGAGGTTGCGCCCTTCGATATAGGCGGAGAACGGTCCGCCATTGTCGAAACCAAGCTTCAGTCCCCAGATCGCGTAGGAGGCCGTCTTCAGCGTGTTCGCGCTATCGACGTAGTAGGCCTCTGGCACCCACTCGGTGTTCGGGCCGAAGAAGATGCCACTGGGGTGCTTGTAGAGCAGTTCCGCGCGCACGAAGTGGCGAGGGGCACCTGGCAGGATGTTGTCGCCGAAGTCGGCGTCGCCGTCGTAGTGGAAGTCGTTGAGCGTGTAGGCAAGGTTGAGCCACAGCCGGTCCGGCGACGGACCAGAAGCGACGAGCCCCTTCATTAATGCGGCGCCAAAGCCGATCTCGATACCCTGATGCACCGTTTTGTCGGCGTTCACGACTTGGCAGTTACCTGTCGATGGCGCCGTGTCGTAGCACATCAACTCGTTGTCGATTTCCATTCGGTAGAGCGCCAGATCCCACGTGAAGTCGGGCCGTCTTCCGCGCGTGCCGATTTCATAGGTCGTCGCGCGTTGGGTCTTGATGTCGGTGAAGGCGATACTTGCAGCAGTCGAGCTTTCGCCGAAACTCGGAACCTCCGCACTGCGCGAGACATTGACGAACGCTTGCCACGTACGATCGATGTCCCAGAGCAGGCCGATCTTCGGACTCCAAAGATTGAAGTCGGTGCTCCCTCCCTGATCGCCATTCGTAAGGATTCTGTCCGTCCGGTCGCGCGTCGCGTGCAGAAACTGCGTGCCGGTCACGAGCGCGACGTCGGGAACGAAGTAGAACGAGTTCTCGAAGTAAGCTGCCAAGTTCTCCGAACGATCTAGTGAGCTCGAGAGAGGGGTCGTTCCCTTCGTCGCTCCGGGACCGTTCGAGAACTGCTTGTTGTCCAGGCGGCCGTTGTGGAGTTGAAGGCCCGCGATAAGGCGATTGCGATATCCGCTGACGATGCGATCGTCGACGAGACGCGCGAAGCCGCCGTAGTCCTCATACTGGTAGTCCAGGTACTGGAAGATCGGATGGATGAGGTGACGATCGTTGTAGAAGCCGCCAAACTCGAGAGCCGTGCCAGGTGCCAGTGCGATAGTGGTCTTGTTGGCGACGCGCCACGCATCGATGTTGCGCTGCCAATCGTTAGTAACGTTGATAGAAGCAGCCGCTTTCGGATCGTTGAGCGCCTGACTGCGCGTCACGCTGCCGGGAATGCGCTGCATGATATCGCTGACGCCGAAGTAGAAGCGCGTCTCGACATCTTCCGAAAGTCGGATACCGAAGTTGCCGCTGGCACGCGTCGCCTCACCCCAACTGTGATCGCGAAAGCCGTCCTGCTCCTGCCATGAACCAGTCACGAACAGGTCGAGAGGGCCATTGGTGCCGGAAATGCTCGATTGCAAACGGTGAAAGCCGAAGCTGCCGGCGTCGGCACTCGCCGCGATGCGATCTGCATCGCGGCCCGTCGGCGAAACGAAATTGATCGCACCGCCGAGTGAATTGGCACCGTAGCGAAGAGCATTTGCGCCCTTGTAAACCTCGACGTAGCGGTAGGCGCTCGGGTCGATTTCCTGGAAATCGCCGTAGCCGTCAGCAGTATTGCGTGGAATGCCATCCTGGAAGATCTGGACACTGCGCAGGTGGAAATTGCGCGACAGGCCAGAGCCGCGGATCGAGAGACGGGAGTCTTCGCCCCACTTCGGCTGCACGAAAATCCCCGGCACGTAGTCGAGCACATCCTTGATCGTCGTGGCGGGCGTACTCTGCTTGTAAGCCGTGTCGGGCACGACGACGACAGAGCCCGGGATGCGGGCGAGTTCGGCCTGGATCTCGGCCGTCGTTGGCACCGTCAGGCTGTTGCGTCCCTCGATCAGGATCGGGGCCCCAGCACCGGTTGGCGAGCTTTGAGGCCTTTGCTCTGTAACGACTGGCGCTGGAGTCTGCTTCTGAACGGCACGCCGCTTGGCACTTTTCGCCTTTGCCTTCGCCTTGCTCGTCTCGACGACGAGGCCCGGCAATGGCACGGCGTTGCTCTGGGCAAGCGCTGTCCCTCCCAAGGCGCCGAGCGCGCCGGCTGCTACCAATGTCGTGAGTATTGTTCTCGGGCGCGCGGCTGCTGACGCATAGACAGGCCGACGCTGTGGATGGCTTTCCATATTGACGCATATCCCCGGATGCGAATGACGAGCGGGCCGGCGGCATAAGGGCCGCGACCCGACGTTTCAGTCAGTCGTTACGCGACCAGAGGTGGTCCGCGGGCCGGGGGTATGAAAGTACGCAGTAACTCGCCGCCGCGGACAACCGGCGGCGGGCTTGGGTGCACTAGATGGAATGCCACGAAGTACGGAACGAAGTCCGGCGGCGGCAGTGCGATCACCGAACCGAGGCCCGAGCAGAGCGGGCAATTGTTATCGACATCGGTCGGCCGCGGCACATCGGGCAGGTTGGCTGCATCGACGGTGCCGGCGCCGCTCGGATGACAGATGACGAGCAGATCGGCGATCAGCGTGGCTCGCTGCAGGTGTGCGTCAAGCATCACGCCGTTGTGGCGCACGAGCGCATGTGCGTGCACGAGCACGCCCAGCAGCACCACAAAGCTCATCAATCGGCGCAACATCTCCAGCTCCCGAGGGCATTCTGCGCAGTTCGCCCCGCAATTCAAGGGAGGTGCGTCGTCGAGGCACAATTGCCGCTGCTGCGGCGACACACCCTTCGTTGAATCCGGTGGTGGCCATTGGTAGGGTCGTGCTGCCCTGAACCCGTGGAGCCCTGAATGACGACCGCGCTCATCTGGCACGAGAAACTGATGTGGTTCGACGCCGGGACCTTCGCGGGGCCAATGCCGGTCGGCGGCTGGGTGCAACCGGGCGAGAGTTCGGAGAACCCGGAGACTAAGCGGCGCATCAAGAACCTGCTCGATGCGACCGGCATGACCGCACACATGAAGGTCATCACGCCCGCGCGGGCCAGCGATACGGATATCCTTCGCGTGCATTCGCCGGACTATCTGGCGAAAGTGAAAACCATGTCGGGCGCATACGGCGGGCAGCTCGGGGTGAGCGCCTTCATCGGTCCGGGTGGCTACGAGCTGGCGCTGCTCTCGGCAGGTGCGACGATCGCCGGCGTCGACGCGGTTCTGACTGGCGCAGCGGACAACGCCTATGTTCTTTCGCGCCCGCCGGGCCATCATGCCGAGCCGAGTGGCGGCATGGGCTTCTGCGTCTTCGCCAATATCGCCATTGCTGCGCGCCACGCCCAGGTGGACCGCGGCGTCGAGCGCATTGCTGTCGTCGACTGGGACGTCCATCACGGCAATGGCACGCAGGCCTGCTTCTATGATGATCCGAGCGTGCTCGCGATCTCTCTCCACGAGAACGGCAACTTTCCGCGCGGCGGCAGCGGCGCCGTCGAGCAGACAGGTGCGGGCGCTGGGCGTGGCGCGACGATCAATCTTCCGCTGCCACCGGGCTCGGGCACGGCCGCCTATCGCGCCGCCTTCGAGCGGGTCGTACTACCGGCGCTCAGCCGCTTCCGGCCTGATCTCATCTTCGTTGCCTGCGGACTGGATGCAGGAAACAACGATCCGCTCGGGCGCATGATGCTGGGACCTGAGGATTTCCGCTGGATGACACGTGCCGTCCTGGATGCAGCACGCCGGCTCTGCGGCGGACGGATCGTCTTCGCGCACGAAGGGGGATACAGCGCTCCGACCGCACCATTCCTTGCACTGCCTATTTTCGAGGAGCTGACTGGTCGGCCGTCGGGAATTGAGAACATCATGGCCGCGCGCATGGCCGGCCTGCCGCCGAGCGTGCTATTTCCGCACCAGGAGGCCGTTGTCGAGGCGGCGCGCACGGCCGCCGGGCTCGGCTCCGACAGGCACTGAACGCCTCGGCAGGGCCTTCAGAAATGAGCTCCGGCGAGCGACGGATACCACGCGCGCGCGCCGTTCTTCCCGCGCGGGGGTGGTCCGTCGTAGATTGCGGCTGACTCCCGGCGTGAGCTTCCGTCTGTGGGTCACCCCCTCAGGAAGCTGATTTCCACGAAGTTGACGGCTGTATCGGTTCCAGGAGGGCTCAAGGGAGAGTTCTCCGAATTCGGGTGGGGCGAGCGAGAAGGGGTAAGCATGCGCAGGTCGTTTACCATTGCCGTGGTCCTGCTGGCAGCGGGCGCGGTGACATGGTTCGCCTACCCGCCGTCCAGGCAATGGCCTGTGCTTAGTCATGTAGGTAATGTTGTCGCTCCGGCCAGTAAAGAGACGGCTGCGACGAAGACGCCAACCGGCGCAGCGACCAAGGGCGCACGCGGCGCGCCTGTCCCGGTCATGGCCGGCATCGCCGTAACCGCAGAAATGCCCATCATTCTCTCGGCTCCGGGTACGGTCGAGCCGTTTGCGACGGTCGGCGTGAAGCCGCGGGTCGATGGCCAGATATCCGAGATCGCCTTCAAGGAGGGCGACGAGGTACGCGCGGGTGATGTCCTCTTCCGCCTCGATGATCGTCTCGTCAAAGCGCAAATGAAGCAGGCCGAAGCCAATATCGCGCGCGACAGGGCGGCTCTTACCGATGCCGAAGCCATCCTGCGCCGGCGTGAGACACTCGTGACGAAGAACATCGTCACCGAGCAGGCGACCGAGACGCAGCGCAGCACGGTCGAGTCGTTGAAGGCCGCCATTACAGCAGGCGAGGCGCAATTCGAAGCCTGGCGGACGCAGCTCGATTATCTGACGGTGCTCGCGCCCATTCCCGGTCGCACGGGTGCGCTGAAAGCCGAGCTCGGCTCGAACGTGCGCATGGCCGACACCGGCGCGCTCATCGTCATCAACCAGACACGGCCGATCTACGTGACCTTCTCGGTGCCTCAGCACGATCTCGTCAACCTGCGCCGTGCACTCGCTGCGCGCTCGGAGGCGACGATCCGCGTGCCCGGCGAGACGCCGATCGAGACCAAGGGCAAGGTCATTTTCATCGACAACCAGGTGGACAAGTCGACCGGCACGCTGATGGGCAAGGTCGAGGTTTCGAACGAGGATGAGGTGCTCTGGCCGGGGCAGGCCGTGGAGGTCGAGCTCGTCGTGGAGCGGCGGTCCGGCTTCGTTGCCGTGCCGTCGAGTGCTGTGCTGCCCTCCCAGCAGGGTATGCTCGCCTGGGTCATCGGCGCCGACGGACGCGTTGCGCCGCGCACGGTGGCGCTGGCCCGCGTGATCGGCACGAGCGCATATCTTTCCGATGGACTCTCGGCTGGGGAGCGCGTGGTGACCGAGGGCCAGCTGCGGCTCGCGCCCGGCGCCGCGATCACCATTCGCGAGCCGAGTGCGGCGCCGAGCAGTAAGCCCGCCGCTCCGAAAGGTGGAGGCAAGGTGCCTGACGAGCGCGGTACGGGACCGGCAGCGCGCGACACGCCAGCTTCGGCGCCAGGACGCGAACGCGGGCGCACGTGAGGCGCGATGTGCGTCGCTACATTCCGCGTGCAGATGCTGTATCGGGTATCGGAGAGGTCACGAGGGCAGAGGATAGGCGATGAAGATCTCGGAGCTGTGCATCCGTCGCCCGGTGATGACCATTCTGCTGATGGCCTCCATTCTGCTGGCGGGCCTCTTTGCCTATCGCCAGCTTCCCATTGCCGCTATCCCGCGCATTGACGTACCGACGATCACGGTCTCGGCGCGCCTGCCGGGTGCGAGCCCGGACACCATGGCCGTATCGGTCGCGGCACCTCTCGAGCGACAGTTCGCAACCATTGCCGGCATCTCGAACATTTCCTCATCGAGCGTCGAAGGCGCGACTTCGATCACGCTGGAGTTCGATCTCGACCGCAACATCGATGCCGCCGCGCTCGACGTCCAATCGGCGATCTCGGTCGCAACGCGCCGCCTGCCCGACGACCTCGAGGCGCCCCCCTCTTATCGTAAAGTCAATCCGGCGGACAGCCCGATCATCTTCCTCGCGCTGACCTCGGAGACGACGCCCGCACCCGAGATCAACGAGTTCGCCGAGACGGTCATGCTACCGCGCCTCTCGACGCTGCCCGGCGTCGCCGAGGTAACCATCCAGGGTGCCCAGAAGCGCGCCGTCCGCATCCGCTATGACTTCGACGCGCTCGCGACGCGCGGTCTCTCCGTCGAGGAGCTGCGCACGGCCGTTGCCGCCATTGCCGGTGTCGGCCCGCTCGGCTCCATCCGTACTGACAAGCAGGTCTACATCCTGGAGACCAAGAGCGCCGAAGCGACGGCCGCCTACTTCAAGCCTATTGTTGTCGCCTGGCGCAATGGCGCCCCCGTGCGCCTGCAGGACGTGGCCGAGGTCGCGGACTCCGTCGAGGACAACGAGGCCTATGCCGAATACAACGGCCAGCGCTCCATCATCGTCTCAGTCCGGCGCCAGCCCGATGCCAACACGGTCGCCGTTACCGATGCTGTGCGCGGCATGGTGCCCGAGTTCCAGGCCGAGCTGCCACCGACTTTGCAGCTGCGAATCCTGTCGGACCGCTCGGAATCGATCCGTGACTCCGTTCATGACGTCGAGGTTACGCTCCTCATCACGGCCGTACTCGTCATCCTCGTCATTCTGGCGTTTCTGCGCAACTGGCGCGCGACCATCATCCCTGCCTTCGCGCTCCCGCTCTCGATCATCGGCACGTTCGCCGGTATGGCCTACTTCGGCTTCTCGCTGGACAACGTCACACTTCTCGCGCTGACGCTGGCGCTCGGCTTCGTCGTCGATGATGCGATCATCGTGCTCGAGAATATCGTGCGCTACATCGAAGAGGGCATGAAGCCGCTGGAAGCTGCCATCAAGGGCTCCAAGGAGATCGGCTTCACGGTCCTTTCGATCACGCTCTCGCTGGTTGCCGTCTTTATTCCGATCCTGCTCATGGGCGGTGTCGTCGGGCGTTTTTTCTTCTCATTCGCCGTCACGATCAGCCTCGCGATCATGTTGTCGGGGTTCATTGCCCTAACCCTGACGCCCATGCTCTGCTCGCGCATGCTGAGCCATCACAGCGTCCATGACGACAAGCCGAATTTCCTCTCGCGGGCCTTCGAGGTGGGATATGCGGCCATGGCTGGCGGCTATCGCCGCTCGCTTGACTGGTCCCTGCGCCACCGCAGCCTCATGTTGCTGCTTACGGTGGGCACGATGGTCGCGACTGTGTGGGCCTTCGGTGCGGTCAAGAAAGGCTTCATGCCGACCGAGGATACGAGCATCATCATCGTGCGGACCGAGGCCCAGCCCGACATTGCCTATCCGGCCATGCTCGATCGCCAGCGCCAGGTGGCAGCCGCCGTTCTGACCGATCCGGACGTGCTCTACATCAACTCGAACGTGGCGCGCACCAATTTCAATCCAACGATCAATCGCGGCTCGATATTCGTGCAGCTGAAGCCGCGCGCCGAGCGCGAAGGGCGCGCTACCATCACGGATGTCCAGCATCGCTTGCGCCGCAAGCTTGCCGGCGTGGTCGGCATCCGCGTCTTCCCCGTGCCGCTTCAGAACTTGCGCATCGGCGCTCGCGGCGGTGCCTCGGCCTACCAGTACACGCTGACGGGCGTCGACAGGAATGGCCTCTATGAGGGATCGACCCGGCTCGTCGAGCGCCTCAAGACGACGCCGGGTTTCGCGGACGTGACGAGCGATCTCGATCTCGGCGCCCGCCAGGTGCAGATCGATGTCGATCGCGACGCGCTCGCCCGCTATGGCGTGTCCATGGACACGCTGCGCTCGACGCTGTATTCGACCTTCGGCCAGAGAGATATTGCGACCGTCTATACGCCGGCGAACGACTACTCTGTCATTCTCGAGGCGAGCAAGACCTATCAGCTCGATCCGAGCGTGCTGAGCCGCGTGTATCTGCGTTCGGCCAGCGGCCAGCTCGTGCGCTTCGATTCGCTCGCTCGCGTGACGCTCGGCTCGGGCCCGATCTCGGTTGCGCGCCAGAGCCAGCTTCCGGCCGTCACGATCACGTTCAACCTCGGCGAGGGCTTCACGCTCGGCGAGGCGGTCACGCGCATGGCCGAGGTCGAGCGCGACGTGAACATGCCGGCCGGCATTATCGGCCAGTTCGCCGGCACGGCGCAGGTCTTCCAGGACAGCTTCCGCGATCAGCCGATCCTCATCCTGGCGGCCGTGCTCACGATCTACATCGTGCTCGGTATTCTGTACGAGAGCTTCATTCACCCGATCACGATCCTCTCCGGACTGCCCTCGGCGAGTCTCGGCGCGCTGCTGACGCTGATCGTGTTCGACACCGAGCTGACGATCATCGCCATGATCGGTATCCTGCTGCTGATCGGTATCGTGAAGAAGAACGCGATCATGATGATCGACTTCGCGGTCGAGGCGAGATCGCGCGGCATGGAGCCGAAAGAGGCTATTCGTGAAGCCTGTCTCCTGCGCTTCCGTCCGATCATGATGACGACCATGGCGGCGCTCTTCGGCGTGCTGCCGATCGCGGTCGGCTGGGGCGCCGGCGCGGAGCTGCGTCAGCCTCTGGGTCTCGCGGTCGTCGGCGGGCTCGCGGTCTCCCAGCTTCTGACGCTCTACATCACGCCGGCTGTCTATCTGCTGCTCGAAGACGTCGGGACCAAGCTCGGTTCCGGGCGCCGCGAGGCTGCCCCCGCGGAGACCGGGGAGCCTGCCGCCGAGCCGGCCCAGCCTGCCCCCGTGCGCACGGCCGCCGAATAGGCGTCACGCCGGATCTACGATCGCTCTGGTATGGTTGACGCATGGACGGCGCGGCCAAGCGGATGGCATATCATTTGCTTGCGCAGGGGAGGCTTAGGGGCAGATTGGCGGTTACCATGGGCGGGCTTAGCGCCCTTCGGGGGCTTGGCACATTCTGCAAGCACGATCATAACGGCACCGCTTGGCGTCTCCCGGCGGAATACTACTCATCGATTAGGAAAGGCAGTGTGCCATGAAGATTCTTATCACGGGCAGCATGGGCTATGTCGGCTCGGTGCTCGGGCGTTACCTGCGCACCACCTTTCCGGACGCAGAGATCATCGGCTACGACCAGAGCTTCTTCGGCCACTGCCTGACGAATGCATCGGCACTCCCCGAGGTCTTCCTCGACCGCCAGGTTTTTGGCGATGTGCGCGAACTTCCAGCGGAGCTGCTCAAAGGCGTGGATGCGATCGTGCATCTCGCTGCCATCTCCAACGATCCGATGGGCAACAAGTTCGAGGCGGCTACCAACGACATCAACGCCGAGGCGAGCGTGCGCATTGCGCGGCTGGCAGCTGCGGTGGGCGTCGGCCACTTTGTCTTTGCCTCGAGCTGCAGCATGTACGGCTATGCCGAAGGTGGTCCGCGTAAGGAGGGCGATCCGACCAACCCACTCACGGCTTATGCCCGCTCGAAGATCGGCACCGAGGAGGGCGTCCGGCGCCTGGATGTCGGGGCCATGAACGTGACATTCCTGCGCTTCGCGACGGCTTGCGGCATGTCCGAGCGCCTTCGGCTCGATCTCGTGCTCAACGATTTCGTCGCCTGTGCGGTGACGGCCGGTGAGATTACCGTGCTCAGCGACGGCTCGCCTTGGCGTCCGCTCATCGATGTCGAGGATATGGCGCGGGCCATTGCCTGGGCTATCGAGCGGCCGGCATCCAACGGCGGCCAGCTCCTATCGGTGAATGTCGGCAGCGACCAGTGGAACTATCAAGTGCGCGATCTTGCTGCCGCGGTCGCGGCGGCGATCCCCGGCACGCGGGTCAGCATCAACACCGATGCGCCGCCGGACAAGCGCTCCTACAAGGTGGATTTCGGGCTGTATCAGAAGCTCGCGCCGGCAAGCCAGCCGCAGATCACGCTCGAGAAATCCATCGAGCGGCTGCGTGATGGCCTCATCAGCATGGGCTTCGCCGACAAGGACTTCCGCAACTCGCCGTTTATGCGCCTCAAGACGCTGGAGCGTCTCATGGCATCGGGCCGCCTCGCGCCCGACCTGCGCTGGACGGGGATGGCCGCGCGCGCTTGAGAGAGAGTTTGGCTTGGCTACGCCGCTCTAGTGCTCCCGGAAGGCGCGGACGAACGTGTCCGACAGCGGCTTCATGATGTACTCAAGGAATGTGCGCTCGTCGGTCTTGATGAAGACATCGGCGGGCATTCCGGGCATCGGGCGGAAGTTCTCGACCTTGCTGCGCATGTTGCGGTCATCGAGCTGGATTCGCACGACGAAAGTGTCGCGCCGCGTAGGTTCGTGTGCGCCGGAGGACTCGCGCTGCTGCGAGACCGTGTCGGCCGAAAGATAGACGACCTTCCCCTCGATCATCGGCGTGAGGCGCTGGTTGAGCGCGTTCAGGCGGACCATGGCGCTGAGCCCCTCTTTGACGTGGATCACCTCGTTCGGGTTGAGGCGCGCTTCGATGACCAGCTCGTCGTTGACGGGCAGCAGCTCCAGCACCACGGCACCTGCTGCAACGACACCGCCCTTGGTATTGTGCAGGAGGCGCACGACGATGCCGGCAACGGGCGCACGGATCTCGATGCGATCCATGACATCGCGCGCGGCGCGGATCTGTTCGTTGACATCGTCGAGCTCGGTCTCGGTCGCGCGCAGATCCTCGAGCGATTTCTGCAGAGCCGCCGACCTCAGTTGCAAGATCTGTTGCTCGGCGCGCGACACGCGCTCGCGCGCATCCGCCGCCCGCGCGACCAAGCTCGCAAGCTCGCCGGAAAGGCCGGCTTCGGCGCGCCGCAGCGCGAGGATCTCGGTCTTGCGCACGAGCTGACGGTCGAGCAGCTCGGACTTGTCCTTCAATTCCTGCGCGAAGAGATCCATGCGCTCTTGGGTGGCCTTGGCCTGGGCCTGATAGCCGCCGATGCTTTCCCGCAATCCTGCGATCTCGCGACGCAGAACAGACTCCTCGTCGGTGATCTTGGCGCGCCGCGCCTTGAGCTCGACTTGCTGGCTCGTATAGATGCCGGCAATCTCCTCGCGGTTCTCGTCAAAGCTCGCGAGATCGGGAAGCGCAAAGTGTTCTTCACCCCTGGCCTCGGCTTCGAGGCGCGCTTTGTGGATGACGAGGCGATGGCGCCTCAGGACCAGGCGGCGCAGCCTTGCCTCCGGCGCCGTCGGATCGAGTCGGACGAGAGGCTGGTTAGCTTCGACGAGTTGCCCCTCGCGCACGAGCACGTCACGGACAATGCCGCCCTCGAGGTGCTGCACCTGTTTGTTCTGGCCGGTCGCGACGAACGAACCCGAGACCACGACTGCACCTTCGAGCGGCGCGACGGAAGCCCAGACGCTGAAGCCGCCGAGGCAGAGCAGAAGAAGTGCCGCACCAATGCGAATAGGGGCGCGGCTGTCGGTCGGTACGCCCTTGTGCCATTGGTCGATGCTCGGACAGTTGCTCATGGCGCGCTCTCCCCCGTCTCTATTCGGCGGCCTCGGCCGGCGTCGATGCTGGCGCTGGCGACGTCGGGTTCTTGGCTGCATAGAGGCGGCGCAGCACTTCATGCGGCGTGCCGAAGGCGTCGCCCCGGCCGCCGCGCAGGATCAGCACCTTGTCGACGATATTGAGGAGCGCCGGGCGCTGCGTGACCACGGCGACGGTAATGCGGTTCTGCTTGGCGCGCTGCATGGCCTCGGTGAGCGCCTGCTCGCCGACGGCATCGAGATTGGAGTTCGGCTCATCAAGCACGACGAGGGCAGGATCGCCGAAGAAGGCGCGGGCAAGTGCGATGCGCTGTTTCTGGCCACCCGAAAGCGGCGCGCCACTGCGCTCGAGCACCGTCTCGTAGCCGCTCGGGAGATGACAGATCATCTCGTGCACACTCGTCAGCTGAGCCGCGCGATAGACGGTCTCGTCGGGCAGGTCGCCGCGCATGCGGCACACGTTCTCGCGGATCGTTCCGGGAAAGAGCTCGACCTCCTGCGGCAGGTAGCCGGTGAACTCGCCGAACTGGCGGCGGTCCCAGTTGCGCAGCTCCGTCGCGTCGAGCCGGATCTTGCCGGCGGTCGGATGCAGACAGCCGACCAGCATCCGCGCTAGCGTCGACTTTCCGGATCCCGAAGGCCCGACGATCGCCAGTGACTCGCCCGGCTTCAGCTCGAAGCTCACGCCATTGAGCACGGGCTCCTTGGTGCCGGCAGGCAGATAGAGCAGCTTGTCGGCGACGAGATGCCCTTTGGGTTTAGGCAGCTTCAGGCGCGGCGGCTCATTCCGCAGGGCCTGCACTGCGGCGCACATACGGCCGTAGGCCGTCCACGCCTGCAGCACGCTGCGCCAGCCCTCGATCATGCCTTCGAGCGGTTGCAGCGCGCGGCCTGCGATGATCGATGCGGCGATCATCATGCCACCCGTGAGGTGGCCGTTGAGTGCGAGGTAGGCGCCCCAGCCGAGGATCGCGATCTGCGTGATGAGGCGCACGAAGCGCGAGAGGCCGCTGATCCAGACACTGCGGTCCTGCGCGTCGGATTGCATGGTCAGTGCTGCCGCCTGCTCGCGGCCCCATTGCGCTACGCTCTCGTTCAGCATGCCCATGGCGTTTACGACCTGGGCATTGCGGGCGAGCGATTCTGCCTGCGCATCGGCCTTCGAGCCGTACGCGCCGGCCTGCCGGAGCGGGATGGATGTCGCGCGCTGATTGAGAACTGCGATGCCGATCAGCAGCAGGCCCGCGATCAGAACCAGGTAGCCGAGCTGCGGATGGATCAGGAAGATCGCCGCGAAATAGAGCGGCGCCATGGGCGCATCGAACAGCACGAGCATGGTCGGCCCGGAAAGGAAGCCACGGACCTGGTGCAAATTGCGCAACGGCTGGACGTTGCCGCCGTCGCTCGCGGGGGCCTGCCCAATGATACTGGCGATGATCGGGCCGCCGAGGATCGTCTCCATGCGCGTCGCGAGGCGGCTCAGCACCTGCCGACGGAGCGTGTCGAGCAACGAGAGCACGCCGATGAGGCCGATGACGACCAGCGTCAGCATGAGCAGCGTGTCTAGGCTGTGGCTCGTGAGCACGCGATCGGAGATCTGGAAGAGATAGATCGGCATCGTCAGCATGAGCAGGTTGACGAACACCGAGAAGATGCCGACGGCTATGAGGTTGCTGCGCGCGATCTCGCGCCAGCGCGTCAGTGGATCGCTGCTGGCTTGCGCGTCCTCAACCGCGTCGTCGGCTGCTTGGTGTAAGAATGGCCACTTGGCGCGCCAGTCCGACCAGCGAACAAGCTGCGCAATTTGAGCAAGCAGCGCAATGCGCGGCAGTTGTGGGAGGCGCGCCAACCGCCCCTCCCGGTCCGACGCAGCGGCGCTCGCAAGCTTCTCGTGCCTACTCGTGATCGCTTGCGTCTCTGGACGCCCGCGCATGTCCGGGGCCGGCGTATTGCCGGCGTTGGATATTCCCCCGGTCGCCATCAGATCAGCCCTTCACCCAATCCTCGCAGGCCAAGGTCGTGCTGCAAGCTTCCCAGGAACGACGGCATCGCGTTGCCCGCATCGTCGCTGTCGTCGACGAGGGAGCTCACGGATTCGGCGATATGCTCGACGAGATCGCCAGTGCCACCTTCGTTGCCAATCGGGTTCAGGTTCAGCTCGATACCGAACTCCGTGTAGGCGCCTGCCTCGATGAGATCATGAGGGCTCGCGTCCACATCGATGGCAAACTCAAGTGTGCCGGTCGAGCCGACGGCATCGGTCGGCTCATTGATACCGAAGAGATCACCGAGGAAGCCGTCGTTGCCCATGCTCAACGGCAGGAGGTCGAGCACGGGCGCGGCGACAGGTGCCAGAGGCTGCAGCAGGGGCTCGATGGTCGGTTCGAGAAGATCGACGACGGGTGCAGCAACCTCGAGCACGGGGTCGAGGACCGGCTGCGCGGCTTCGACGGCATTCATGATCGGGTCCAGGAGTGGCTCGACGATATCGATGACAGGGTCGGCGAGTTGGATGATCTCCCCGGCGATGCCGCCGATGGGCTCGATGAGATTGCCCACGTCGTCCGTCAGGTTCGCCACGGGCGCAAGCAGGGGATCGAGCGCCGTCTCGAGAGCGTCCGCAAGGCCATCGGTGAGGGCCTCGACGGGTGCGAGTGCCAGATCGAGTGTCGGCCCGAGAACGGTGGCCAGATCCTCGACGGTTTCGACGGTCGGCTCCAGGAGGCCGTCCAGTGTCGGACCGAGAGCAGCAGTGAGATCAGCGACCGGCGCGAGGAGATTGTCGAGTGTCGGCTCGAGAACGCTGGCTAGGTCTTCGACGGCTTCGGCAATCGGCGTCAAGAGGTTGTCCAGCGTCCCGCCGAGGCCGTCGGCGATATCACCGACAGTTTCGAGTACAGGAGGCAACTCAACGATCTGTGGCAGCTCGATGTCTGGCAGCACGATCGTCGGCGTATCGGGCGCGATCGTGCTATCGCTCTCGCTTGCCGAAGCCGGTAGCGCGGCATCCGAGAGCATTGCCTCAGATCCCGTTGTGCCCTGTATTGCCGCGACCTCAAGAGCGATGCCTGCGTCGCTCGCCAGGTCGAGTTGCTCGATGCCGCCCAAATTGGCGTCGCCAGGCGCTGAGGTGTTCTGTAGTGGCGCTCCCGCCGACGATGTCGTCGCGGATTGGGCTTCCAGGTCGCCAAGCGGACGGGCGTCAGGCGTTCCAAGGAGAGCGGCGCCGATCTTTCCGGCGTCGGCCGTGCCATCAGGAGAGTTCAGGTCAGTCGCACTGCCGGCTTGTGCCGCGCCGGCTGCGAAGGCGTTTCCGGCAGCGAGCTGGGAAAGGAAGAACGACCACGTCAGAAAGCTCCAGAGTCCTCGCTCGCGCTGAGGGCCGTGTATGGCTGCACCGCCTCGGCTGGCGGCGTCGGCAGCAAGCTCGCGACCCCGGTCTCCACTGAGCATAGGCCTTCCTCCACAAGATCACGGAGGACGACAGGAATCGCGTCGCCTCCGCTCGCGCTTCCCCCCGTTCTTTTCTTCTGCCGCGTCGCACGGTGCCGCAGCACCGCGCGACGGTGCAATTGGTTCAGCCGTCCAGTCCGTCACCACCCAGGATGTCCAGGGCAGGTACGTCGAACAGCGATGATGTTGTTGTCAGCAGATCGAGCGTTGACCCGAGTGCCGAAGAAAGGTCGCCTGCGAGCGGGACGTTGCCGTCGTAGATGTCGCCCCCGATGACCGAGCTCATAGAGTCGACGTTTCCGACGTCGAGCATGGCCGCATTCAGCAGGCTGCCGAAGTCGGCGGTCCCGCCGATACCGCCAAAAAGGCCGTTCTCGCCAAGCAGGGGTACGTGGATGACGCCATCCGTCTCGCTGTCGAGACTGAGAATTGGCATGACGCTCCCGTCCGTGCTCGCCGAAGTGCCGACATCGATGCTGATGCCGCCTGAGGTGCTGCCCGAGACGTCATCCGCGCAGGCTTCACCGCCATTGCTGTCAGACTGGCTAGCACCGCTGCTCAGGTCCACACTGACCTGCGGCAAGGTGAGGCCCACTTCGCCATTGACGGAGATATTTGACAGACTGCTGAGGAGGCCTGTCAGGTCGATGCTGAGTGATGTATCCGACGCCTCTGCGTGTGGGCTCGCCTCTGGGGGCGTGACCGGTTCACAGGCAGGGGGTGCTGCCGGCTCGCAGCTGGAAGCGGGAGGCGGTTCAGGAGCCGGCGCGTATTGCTCGATGGGTTGTCCCATGGGGCATATCTCCTCAATTGTCATGTTGAACTGGAAGCCTTTCAATTTTGTTGTCAGAAGAAGAACAATTGTTCGAATCTCTGGCAGCAGCAAAAGCTTCCTAAGGGATAGCCGTCCCAGAAATGGTATTTTGGTCGCCAATGAATTCATCAAACTGTCGGATCGGACAGTTTCGAGCGGCGTTTGAAATATCTCATTCAAGACGTTCCGGCTTCGATCGAGTTCGGTCGAGTTTTATTGAATGTTTTAATTTTGCCGTAGTCGCGCCCGCGCTAAAGCGAGAGGTGGGAGCGTGTACGGATGTTCGAAGATCTTCTTCAGAACTTGGGCGTGTCCACTACCGATGCCCAGGAGCGGAACCAGGGAGCGGCGTTCCTTCGGGTCGCGCGCGAAGCCTATCCGCTGTCGTCCGTCATCTACGTCGCAGTCAACATCCCCATATCGAGCGGCACGACGGAGCGCTTCATCCACTGCAATTACGCAGATGCCTGGGCTCGCCACGCAACGAGCCGCGAGCGCGCCAACGTGGCGCGTCTCGGCCTCAGGGCATTGTTCGAAACGGGTGGCGATGAACGTCGGGCTTCCGATCCGCCTGCTTGCTCGCCCAAGCTCGGCACCCGCGATCTTGCGATTGCCCTGACCAGCCATCACGGTGAGGTGGCGGGTCTGATCGTTCGGCCCGAGCAGGGGATCGAGGAATGGCCGGCCCGAAAGCCGACGATTGAGCGGGAATTCACCGCGCTGGGGCAATATTTCCATCAACATATGCTGCGCATTTTCGGCCGCGGCAACGAGAAGGGAATTATGGTCTCCGCACGGGAAATCGACTGCCTCAGATGGATGGCGGCCGGAAAGACGGCGTGGGAAGTCAGTACGATCCTCGGCATAAGCGAGCGAACCGTGCGGTTTCATCTCAATGCTGCGCGCGAGAAATTGCAGTGCGCAACGACCACTCAGGCCGTTGCAAAGGCGGTTTCCCAGCAGCTTTTTGTTCCCTAGAGAGCGCTTAAGCGCGATCCTATTTGCAGCGTTAGTGGATTTAGCCACCTGTCAAATGCGACAGCTGGCGCGAGCGACAGTTACCGCTCCATTGCCTTTCGCCTAAATTCGGCCTTGATAAGGTTTGGCGGATCGGAGGCAACAATGGGCGGCGTTTCCCGCGACTATGAGTGCCGAGGCGATGCAGAATGGCTGATGACTGATGATGCCGGCGCAACTCAAGCCGGCCAGTCAGCGGCCACAGCGGAGTGTGCCTCGCGCGCTGCGCTCGAGGCGACGATCGGCCAGGCCTTCCACATGCGGGTCCTCAAGGAGATCGCGCATCTTGCGGAAAACTACCCGGAGCTCCCGCTCGTTCTGACGGAGAATAAGATCTCCATCCGATGCACGGTGCCCGGCGGCTTCTCCATGTCAATCCAGACGGCTCGTGGGCGCTATGTGGTGTGGCTCGACGAGTGGCGCGACGAGTTTGCGCTCGCGGGCGAGGCCGTGGAGCTGATCGATGCCGCATTGCGCGGCGATATTCGCATCCGCGTCGATATAAGCACGGCCGGTCGTCGCCATGCTGCCGAGCGGCGCCTGCCTACCGGCGAATGGATCAGCCTGCCGAGTTTCGAGGATACGATCGACGGGACGTCGACGGGCAAGCTCGTCCGAACGATCTATCTTCGCAATGGGCCTGTGCTGGCCTGAACTTGATTGGTGCGCAACCCCGTGAACTTGAGCTAACGTCCCATCTCATTCACCACGATGGGCGCGCTCAATGGAAGTCATCAGTCTGCACGTCAATGGAAAGGCGCTCGACGTTCGCGTCGAGCCCGATACGCCGCTTCTCTATGTCCTTCGCAATGACCTCGGCCTGAGGGGGACGCGGGCAGGCTGCGTCGAAGGCCAATGCATGAGCTGCACCGTGCTGATCGACGGCCGGCCGCAGACAGCGTGCATGGTACCTATCGGTTCCATCGCCGGACAGCGCGTGGAAACCGTGGAGTCACTCGTCGGCAACGGCACCAATCACCCCCTGATCGACAGCGTGCTCGAGGAGCAGGCAGGCCAGTGCGGTTACTGTCTCGCCGGCATTCTCATGCGCGCCAAGGCGCTGCTGGACCATAATGCAACACCGAGCCGGACCGACATATCCGCAGCGCTCGATGATCATCTCTGTCGATGCGGTGCGCATGTCCGAATTATGCGTGCCATCGAGCGGGCGGCACTTGCCGGGAGTGCCCGCGCATGAGCACGATCGCATCATCGCCGAGCCTGACCGAGAATCCGCACTGCAGCGACTGGATCGATCTTTCGCGCACCGGCACCGTCGTCCTCAAGTCCGGCAAAGTCGAGATCGGGCAGGGCATCGGCACGGCTCTCGTGCAGATTGCTGCCGACGAGATGGATGTGGCGCCGGAGAGCGTCGAGCTCATTGCGGGCCACACGGCACTGGGACCACTCGAAGCGGGCACATCGAGCAGCCTGTCCATCGAGACTGGTGGTCGCGCGGTACGCCTGGCGGCATCCGCAGTGCGGGCGATCTTTATCGCCGAAGCCGCGAAGCTCCTGCAGACACCGCCCGAGAACCTTTCCGTCGAGGATGGCCGCATTTTTGTGAGTGGTCGCGAGACAGACCTCACCTACTGGTCTCTCGCGTCCTCCGTGGAGCTCGCAGTACCGGTCCTCGATTATGCAAAGCCTAAGAGCCCGACCGAGCGACGGCTTGTCGGCACCTCCATGCCGCGCATCGATCTGGCGGCCAAGGCGACCGGGGCCAGTTTCATTCACGACATCGAGCTGCCGGGTATGCTGCATGGTCGCACGCTCGATCCGCCGGCCTCAAGCCGTCGCCTCGAGACATTCGACGAAGACGCGCTCAGGCGCGCCTTCCCAAGCGTGCAGGTGGTCCGCGACGGCTCCTTTATCGGCATCATCGCTGACCGCGAGGATGTGGCAGCGCGAGCAATTGCGCGCGCCGCGCGCCTCGCAACGTGGTCGCAAGGTTTCACCGTGCCCTCGCTCATGCGGGAGGCCATCGCCGTCGACGCTGCCGAGCCCGAGCTCGTCATGGAGAAGAGCGATGTAGCATCGGCAGGTGGGCGTTCCATCAAGACCGAGATTGAGCGGCCTTACATCGCCCACGCTTCCATCGCGCCATCGTGCGCCATTGCGATTTGGCGTGGCGATGCACTTGAGATCTACTCGCACAGCCAGGCCGTGCACGATATGCGCGCGCCGATCGCGAAGGCTCTCGGCATCGATGCCGGAAAAGTCGTGGTGATCCACGTACCTGGCGCCGGCACGTACGGCCATTCCGGACAGGATGATGTTGCCTACGAGGCGGCCATGCTCGCACGTGCAGTGCCGGGGCGTCCCGTGCGCGTGTTGTGGTCGCGCGCAGCCGATTTCTCGCTTGCTCCGCTCGGGCCGGGTGCGATCGTCAAGGCCGAGGTCAAGGTCGATGGCGACGGACGCATCACGGCATTCACCCTTCAATCCCAGAGCCAGGCACACGTATCGCGCCCAGGCCGTGGCGGCACGATCAATCTCGTCGCTGCCGAGCGTCTGGCAACGCCCATGGAGAAACGATCTCCACCCGATGTCCCGTTGGAGCGCGGTGGCGGCGCCGACCGCAATGCGTTGCCGATCTATGCCTTCCCAAACATCCACGTCTCGAAGCGCATTCTTCGTGGCCTGCCCTATCGCACCTCGGCCTTGCGGGCGCTTGGCGGCTACGCGAACATCTTCGCCATCGAGACGCTGATGGATGATGTCGCGGCGGAGATCGGCGCTGATCCCGTTGCGCTGCGGATCAAACATCTCGCAGATGCGCGGGCCGTCGAGGTGATCACCAAGGCGGCGGAAATGGCGGACTGGCCCGGACCTCAGGTCCAGGGCGAGGGGCTCGGCATCGGCTTCTGCCAGTACAAGAACCGCAGTGCCTATTGCGCGGTCGTGGCGCGCGTCGTGTGTGACGAGCGCGTGCGCCTGACGCACGCGTGGGCCGCCATCGATGCTGGCGAAGCCATCAATCCCGACGGCATCAAAAACCAGATCGAAGGCGCGATCGTTCAGTCGGCAAGCTGGACGCTCAAGGAGCGCGTGAGTTTCGAAGGCGATGCCGTCACGACGCGCGACTGGGAGGGCTACCCGATCCTGCGCTTCTCGGAAGTGCCGGAGATCAAGGTGAGCCTGATCGTTCGGCCGGAGTTGCCGCCTTTAGGTGTCGGCGAGACGGCGACAGGTCCCACGGCAGCGGCTATCGGCAATGCGGTGCACCGGGCGCTCGGCATTCGGGTCCGAACGCTGCCCATCACGCGCGATGCGATCGTCGCGGCGGCGTCCTAGGCGCCAATCGGAGACCGTGTTCCCGACGCGTTCCCGTGCGGCGGCTCTGGACCGGCGCACCCATCGGCACTACGTTTGTCCGTGCCAGGAACTATCCTGCGCGTGTTATCGTTTGATAACAGAGGTCTGCGCGCCTCCCGCGCGCTGTTGCATCCGAGTGCCGCGTCATGCCGAAGCAAGCACGTGCTTATTGGAAAGGCTTTCTTCGCCTTTCGCTCGTTTCCATTCCCGTCGAGATCTACAACGCCGTGGAATCGAAATCCGAGATCTCCTTCCGCCAGATCCATAAGCCGTCGGGCCGCCGCATTAACTACGAGAAGGTCGTGCCCGGTGTCGGCAAGGTCGAGAACAGCGACATCGTGAAGGGCTACGAGGTCGATTCCGATACGTACATCACGCTCGAGCCCGAAGAGGTAGATGCCGTCAAGCTCGAGAGCAAGAAGACGATCGATATCGCTCAGTTCGTCGATGTCGCCGAGATCGACTGGCGCTACTTCGAGCGGCCCTACTACATCGTCCCGGGCGACAAGATCGCGGGCGAGGGCTATGCCGTCATCCGCGAAGCCATGCGCAAGACGGGCAAGGCCGGCCTCGCCCAGTTGACGATCGGCGGGCGCGAGTGGCTGGTCGCGATCGCGCCGCTCGATGATGGTCTCGTCATGGTCATGCTGCGCTATGCAGACGAGTTGCGCGATGCGAGCGATTACTTTGACGAGATCCCGAAGACGAAGCCGGACAAGGAGATGGTAGATCTCGCCGCCGAGCTGATCGGTCGCAAGGCCTCCGCATTCGACGCTTCGAAATTCGAAGATCACTATGCGACGGCGCTGAAGGCGCTGATCCAGGACAAGCTCAAGGGTCGGCGAATTGTTGCCTACTCGGAGGAAGAGCGGCCGAAGGGCTCGAACGTCGTCGATCTCATGGAAGCCCTGCGCAAAAGCGTAGGTGGTGGCAAGAAGACGCCGGCAAAGGCTGCGTCCAAGGAGCCAGCGTCCAAGGAGCCAAAGCGGCGGCCGAAGGCGAAACCGGCGCGCCGGCGCGCTGGATAGCGGATGGCAGCGATGGCGGCAAAAAAACTCTCAGAATACCAGTCCCGCCGCGACTTCACGAAGACTGCAGAGCCGAGCGGCACGAGAAAGATCAAGCCGGCGCAGTACCCGCGCTTCGTCATCCAGAAGCACGACGCGACGCGCCTGCACTACGACCTCCGCCTCGAGGTCGACGGCGTATTCAAGTCCTGGGCCGTGACACGCGGACCTTCGCTCGACCCGAGCGACAAGCGCCTCGCCGTGGAAGTGGAGGATCATCCACTCGACTATGGTGACTTCGAGGGAACGATCCCCAAAGGCGAGTACGGCGGTGGCACTGTCATGCTGTGGGATCGCGGCTTCTGGATGCCCGAAGGCGACAAATCCGTCGACACGATGCTGCGCGATGGCGATCTGAAGTTCGTGGTCGCCGGCGAGAAGCTCAAAGGGAGCTGGGTGCTCGTACGCATGGCGGGCGATCGCTACGGCGGCAAGCGCACGAACTGGCTGCTCATCAAGCATCGCGACAAGTGGGCCCGCGCGAAGACGCAAGCTGACGTGCTCAAGAAGGATCGTTCGGTCGCCTCGGGCCGGACAATGGCACAGATCGCAGCGGGTAAAGGCGAGAGCCCGAGTGCGTTCATGAGCGGGCGCGCACGCACCTTCAAATCTGATGCCGTATGGAGCACGACCGATAAGCCCGCGACACCTGTGCGGCGTGCTGCAGCGCGCGCAAGCAGCAGCGCCAGGCGCACGGCAGCGCCCAAAGGCGATGATCCATTGCTAGGCATTGCCATTTCCAAACCGGATAAAGTCCTCTGGCCGGCGGAGGGTGATACACGCGCCGTCACTAAGCTCGATCTCGCCCACTACCTCGCCGAAGTGGGTGCATGGATGCTTCCCCATATCGAGGGGCGGCCATGCTCACTGCTGCGGGCTCCTGACGGCATAGAGGGGCAGACGTTCTTCCAGCGCCACGCCAAGCTGGGGCTCGACGAGATCACGGAGGTGAAGATTTCCGGCGACCGCGAGCCCTATGTCCAGATCGATACGGTCGAAGGGCTCGTCGCCATGGGGCAGATGGGCACGCTGGAATTTCACCCATGGAACAATGCGCCTGGCAAGCCGGATGTGCCGGGTCGACTCGTCTTCGATCTGGACCCCGGCCCGGACGTTTCCTTCGACGATGTCGTCGCGGCTGCGCGGGAACTAAAATCGCGCGTGGAAGCTTGTGGCCTCGTTGCCTTCTGCAAGACGACGGGCGGCAAGGGGTTGCATGTCGTCACGCCGCTGCGCGTCACGGCGCGCGATGGCATAGGCTGGGATGAAGCCAAGATGTTTGCCCAGACGATCTGCGCGAGCATGGCCGAGGAACGGCCAGAGCGCTATCTCATCAAGATGACGAAAGCGCTACGCGGGGGGCGCATCTTCCTCGATTACCTGCGAAACGACACGAAATCGACGGCCGTGGCGCCGCTCTCACCGCGTGCGCGTCCAGGTGCCACCGTTTCCATGCCGCTGACCTGGCAGCAGGTGCGTCCTGGCCTCGATCCCAAGCGCTTCACAATCTGGACGACGCCTAAGCTGCTTTCTCGCTCGACGGCTTGGCGTGACTACAACACGAGCGCGCGATCATTGAAGGCCGCCATTAAGAAGCTGATTGGATAGGTCGCTTTCTATGCCGCGCGCATTGCGGAAGCACAGCACTCAGAAGCTACCTATTCGCGTTGGCAAAGCCGCGCCGCTCCCGGATTTCATCGCGCCTTGCCTCGCACAGCGCCAGAAGGACGTGCCGGACGGCAAGCAATGGGTGCACGAGATCAAGTTTGATGGCTATCGCCTGCAAGCGAGGATTGAGCACGGGAACGTCACGCTGCTCACGCGCAACAACCTGGACTGGACAAAGCGTTTTTCGCGAGTAGCCAAGTCGCTGACAGCGCTTGATGTCGAGACGGCGATCCTCGATGGCGAGGTCGTCGTCGAGCATGAGGACGGTACGACGAGCTTTTCCGAGCTGGTCGCGGATCTCAAGGCCGGCACAGGCGGGCGCATGGTCTACTATGCGTTCGACCTCCTCTATCTCGAGGGCATTGATCTCCGCGGCGCTGCTCTCGTCGAACGCAAAAGCGTGCTTGCGAAGGTTCTGAGGGGGCGCAAGTCCGGCGCATTGCGCTTCAGTGAACACTTCGCAGTCGACGGTCCGCAGATGCTGGACAAGGCCTGCGAGTTCGGTCTCGAAGGGATCATTTCAAAGCGTGCGGACAAGCCCTACCGTTCTGGGAGAACCGGCGACTGGATCAAGATCACCTGCCATTTGACGGACGAGTTCGTGATCGGCGGCTATCTCGATTCGACTGCGCAGAAGAAGGCCGTCGGCGCTCTCGTGATGGGGCGGTATCACCGCGGTCGCCTGAGGTACATGGGGCGTGTCGGGACAGGCTTCAGTCGCACAACGGCGGCCGAGTTGTGGAAGACTGCGCAGCCGTTGCGCCGGGCGACACCGCCTTTTGCAGACAAGCTCGATCCCGAGCAGCGCCGCGGCGTGGTCTGGCTGCGCCCCGAACTTGTCGCGCAAGTGGAATACCGTGCCTTGACCGGTGATGGTCTGCTGCGTCATGCAGCCTTCAAGGGGCTCCGCGAAGACAAGTCCGCCGAAGAGGCAAGCGACGCGCTCTGATACAACACCTGCAGGAGTTCCGTATGGACGAGGCATCAATCGACCGCGAGACCATGGGGCGTCTCGCGAAAGCTCTCACATTCATATGTGGGGCCGATAATCCTACAGTGAAGGCTCTCAAGGCGGCTGAAGAAACGGGCACGGCGCGAGACATCGCGCAAGCCCGCAAATTGTTTCTCCGATTGAAGCCCGGTGATCGCCGCGCCGCACTGGCCATGATCGCCGAATGATGCAGCGGTCAACCCAAAGAGAACGCCTCGTTGATGGCACTCTGGATACCGCCGCCCATCACGGGTCCACCTCCCGCTACGTAAATGGCGTCGCCGATTGCGACCGCCCCGAGACCGTGTCGCGGCGTCAGCATCGGCGCATAGGATTCCCATGTGTCCGTGGTAACGTCGTAGGCTTCGTTCTGGCCGTAGACGCGGTCTGTGCCCTCGCCACCCATGCAGAAGATCTTGCCCTTGAGCAGCACCGCGCCGTGCCCTGATCGCGCGGTCGGGAATGGCCGCCGTGCTTCCCACTTGTCGGCCTTCGGGTCGTAGGCGTGGTGGAGATTTGAGTTCGTGTGGAAACTGTCGACCCGGCCGCCAATGAGATGGATGAGCCCGTTGACGTAGACGACACCGGTATGGTCGCGACCGAGAGGCATGGGGCGGCGCGGCTCCCATCGGTCGGCCTTGGCGTCGTAGGCGTAGTGCCAATCGACCGACTTCTTGTCGGCGAAAGTATCGCCGATTGCGCCGCCGATGAGATGCAGAGTGCCGCCGGCGTCCGCCGTGCCGATCGCACCACATGGCTTTGGTAGCGAGGCGATCTGTCGCCATTGCGTTGCGCCGGGATCGAGCACAAAGCACTGGTCGTGCGGCTTTCGGTTCTGCTCGACGAATCCGCCGAGCGCAAAAAGGCGGCCTTCGACAACGCAGACACCCACGTGATTGGCCCCGATGGGTAGCGGCGGCCCTTCGAGCCACTTGTCGGACTTCGGATCGTAGATGTGATGGTAGTTGCGGTCGACGCGCTGCTCGCCGTAGCCGCCGAGCAGGTGCATCTGACCATTCTTGACGGTCGCCCAGGCCATCTCGCTGCGCGGAATGGGCAGCGGCGCCTTGCTCATCCACGCACCCGGATTTCCGGCTCGCTTCGCCGGGCTGTCCGTCACATGTTGAGTGGCCGCTTCGGCCGGGAGGCCAACGCGGCCGGGTTGCTTTAGGCTTTCGTACATGCCTCCGTGATGCGCATGTCCGCCCTGCTGAGCTGCGGCTGAGGTGGCAACGGTCGAGCCGGCGAGACCAAGTAGCACGACGCGGCGATCAATGGGCGGAACTCCAAGCGGCATCGCAATCTCCTCACTGATATCTCTTGCCTTCAGAATGCAGCATCTGGCCATTTCGGGGAAGCCGAGAGGCTAACGAGCCGCAAGCTATGCAAGATCCGACATTTGCCTAAGCGCAGTCTAAGACGCTTTCGATATCGCAGTTTGCTTGCACCCTATGCTACTGCGATCACGCCCGGCTGTGATATGGCGAGGGGTATTGATTGAGGCCTCAGGGCCAACAAAGGAGGCGTGCGTCGTGAAAGTCGTAACACTGAAGGATATCCCGACCCTGCCGGCCCCGGGCGCGGCCGAGCGCACCGCAGGTTGGACGGGGCCGGTCGAAAGGACCAGGCAGACCATCCTCGAGGCGGGCGAGTCGAAGGACTTCACCTGCTCGATCGTGAACTTCAGCCAAGGCTGCAATACCGGATGGCACATTCATGACTGCGATCAGATCCTGATCGTGACATCGGGCTCCGGCATTGTGGCGATGGAGAACGAGCAGCGCGAGATCAACGTCGGCGATGTCGCGCACATCAAGGCCGGTGAGCGCCATTGGCACGGCGCCAAGGCCGACTCGACCATGGGCCACATCACGATCATGCTCGTCGGCGCCGACACCAAGTGGGGCTAATCGCCTAAGCCGATACGAGGACACTGATGCCATGGCCGTGGCCATGGCATCGGACTCTACCTGGGTATTTCCCGATTTAGGCCACGTGACACTGCCCTGAACCCAGATCTTCTCACCAGCGGCTGTCAGGTCGCTGATCGCCGCTGGAGCAGATGCGCGCAGCCCATCAGGACCGCCGTCAGTACGATCGTCAGGGTCGAGACTGCGGCGATAGTCGGCTCGATCTGAAATTGCAGATCGTCCCACATGCGGCGTGGCAGTGAGACTGCGCCAGAGCCGGAAATATAGATCGCTACGATCAGCTCATCGAACGACGTGATGAATGCGAACAGCGCACCGACCAGAACGCCCGGTCGGATGAGCGGCAGAGTGATCTGAAAAAACGCTCCCGTGGGCGTGGCGCCGAGGCTGAGAGCGGCCTGCTCCAGGCGCGGATCGATGCCGGCGAGGCTCGCGCTGACGCTCGTGACCACGAAGGGCACGGCAAGGCATGTGTGGGCGAGGATGAGGCCGACCGGCGAGCCGACCAGGCCGTATTGTGCGAAGGCGTAGTAGATCCCGATTGCGACGATGATCCCCGGTACGATCAGCGGGGACAGGATGAGAGTGGAGGCGAGCACGCGCAGCGGCTTCGGCAGGTGGGCCACGCCAAGTGCGGCAAGCGTGCCGAGGATCGTTGCGAGCACGACGACGACAGCCGCCACCCAGATACTCAGCCATGTCGATTGCAGCCAAGCCTCGCTGCCGAAATATGCCGCGTACCAGCGCAGACCGAGAGCGGGTGGTGGAAACGTGAGATAGGTTGCGGACGAGAAGGAGACCACCACGACAATAATGATGGGCAGCGTGAGAAAGAGAAGGATCAAGCCGACGACCGTCGTCGACAGCGCGCGCATGGCCGTCATCGTGCCCCCATTCGGAAAGCATTGCTGACGCCGGGTAGACGATAGAAGACGCCGATGATGGCGAGCGTCGTCGCAAGCAGCACAGCCGAAAGGGTAGCTGCGTAGGCCCAGTTGAGTTGATCGACCTGCAGATCGATCAGCATTGACAGCGTGATCTCGCGGGGACCGCCCAGCATGGCCGGAGTGATGTAGAAGCCAAGAGCCAACACGAACACGAGCAGCATTCCTGCGGCCACGCCGGACATGGAGAGCGGCAATGTGATCTGGCGGAACGTGCCCCACGGCGTGGCGCCAAGACCTGATGAAGCGCGCGGCAGCGAAGGATCAATCTGCCGAAGCGCGTTGGCGATCGGAAGAACCATATACGGGAGGAGTATGTGGATCATCGCGATCTGCGTCGCGAGCGGCGTATTGAGGATGCGGAATGGCCGCTCGATCGTGCCTAACGCGAGCAGCGCCTCATTGATGAGGCCGTGCCGCCCCATCAGCACCATCCATGCATAGCTGCGCACGAGGACGCTCGTCCAGAATGGCAGCAGTATCATGATCAGAATGACCGGCGCCCAGCGGGGTGTGCGCACGAGCGCGAGAGCTAAGGGATAGCCGAAGAGCAGGGCCCCGATCGTGACGGTGAATGCCGTGTAAAGCGTGTTCGAGAAAACCTTGAAGAAGACCGTGTCGCTGGCCAGAGCGTGAAAGTGCGCGAGTGTCCATGTCGGATCATTGACGCTGCGCAAAAGCATCGCCACCACGGGTACAGCATAGAATGCGAGCATGAAGAGGAGGAGCGGCCCGGTCAGGAGCCACGGTATGGCCTTCCTCCAGGAGAATTGCACGCCGATCGGCCGCGTGACGGTCAGTGTTCCGGAAGGGATCTCGACGGCTTCAGACAAGGATCGTATCCGCGACAGACCAAGAGATTTCTACCCGTTCGCCGACTTCGCGACGGCGAATGGCCGCACTCGACGGCTCCTTCAGTACGATCGAGCTGCCGTCGCCTGTCCGCAGCATATATCGGCAGCGTTCGCCGGCAAATACGGCCTCAGTCACGGTGACGTTGAGTCGGTTCTGCGGTGCTGGCGATTCCACAGCGCCGTCGGCGAAGCGGATGCGCTCAGGTCGCGTGGACAGGATGACCTTCATGCCGGCGTCTCGCTGCTTGCTCGGCGAGATGGCTCGTATGAGCGAGCCGTTGTATTCGGCAACGACGACCTCGTCTTCGAAGCCACGCACTACAGCGGGGAGGAAGTTCGACTCCCCAATGAAGGCCGCGACGAAGTGATTGTCCGGCCGGTCGTAGAGATCCTCGGGGCGCCCGACCTGTGCGACGAGGCCTTCGTTCATGACCGCGATGCGGTCGGACATGGTCAGGGCTTCCTCCTGATCATGCGTCACGTAGATGAAGGTGATGCCGAGGTCCGCATGAAGACGGCGCATCTCGAGCTGGAGGGTTTCGCGCAGTTGCTTGTCGAGCGCCCCCAATGGCTCGTCCATCAACAGCAAGCGCGGCTTGAACACGATCGCCCGCGCGAGTGCGACACGCTGCTGCTGACCGCCGGAAAGCTGCCGCGGATAGCGCGCGCCGTAACCCGGCAATTGAACGAGTTCGAGCGCGTCGCCGACGAGCTTTGTCCGCTCGGCTTTGGGAACCCCGCGCTGCTTCAGGGGAAAGCCGATATTGTCAGCCACCGTGAGATGCGGAAAGAGCGCATAGTTTTGAAAGACCATGCCGATGTTGCGGCGATAGGGCGGCATGGCAACGACCGACTTGCCGTCAATGGCGATGTCGCCATCGGTCGGTGTCTCGAAGCCGGCGATCATCGTGAGGGTTGTCGTCTTACCTGACCCGCTGGGGCCCAATAGAGTCAGGAACTCGCCCGAGCGGATGTCGAGCGTCACACCAGCCACCGCGGTCACGCCGCCGTAACTTTTCTGCAGGTCGTTGAGCGACACAGATGCGCCGCGTCCAACGCCGTTCATCATCGCTCGTGTCCCAATCTGGCTTCTAGCCCAGCAGCCACTTGTTGAACCGTCCGATGACCGCCTCGCGGTTCTCGATCCACCAGTCGTAGTCGTAGTTCACGAGCTGCGATTTGATCGCGGGCGCGCTCGGGAGGACGGCCTGCCGAGCCTCCGGAATGAACTCGTTCGACTTGATGTTGACCGAGCCATAGGGAATGCCCCAGGCGACGCGCGCCTGTGGGATCGCCATGGTGGAGTAGGCCACGAACTTCATGGCATTCGCTGCGTTCTTGGCGCCCTTGGGTATGCCCCAGGCATCGCGCTTCGACAGCCCCTGCCCCCAGCTTATGTCAGCCGGGACGCCTGCTGCCTGAAGGGCCGCCATGCGACCATTCCAGACCGAGGTCATGGAGACTTCGCGATCGGTCAGCAGCTGGATCGGGATGGCGCCCGTGTCCCACCACTTGACGACGGACTTCTTGATCTTGTCGTAGCTCGCGAAGGCCTTATCGATGTCGATGGGGTAGATCTTATCGGCAGGAACGCCGGCCGCCATCAGCGCGAATTCCAGCTCCGGCCATCCGCCGCCCGTCGTTCCGAGCAAGGCCCGGTCGCCGGGGAACTTGGCGGTGTCCCAGAAATCCGCCCAGCCTTTGGGCACTGCGCCCTTGAAGGCGTCGGTGCGATACGCCAGCACCTGCGCCCACACCAGCATTTCGATACCGTATTCGAAGCGGAATTCCTTACCGACGCCATCGTCGATCAGCGAGTAGTCGATCTTCTCGAAGTACTCGCCCTGCTTCTGCAGGTTCATGATCGAGCCGCGGCTGAGCTGTGCCACGTCCCACTCGACATTGCCCGTCTCGACCATGGCCTTGACTTTGGGCGCGCTCGTTCCGGGGAAGTAGCGCACCTTAATGCCGGAGATCTTCTCGAAGGGCTCGAAGTAGGCCTTGACCTGAGTCTCCTGCATGGTGCCGCCGAAGGTGGCAATGCGGAGCTCGCCACTGCCCTTCAGGATGTCCGGTATGCTTGTCTGTTCGGGCCATGCGCCCTGAGCGTAGCTCGGGCGAACATAGGGCGCGGCTAGGCCTGCACCGATGAGGCCCATGGCCGTGCGGCGGCTGAAATGCTTGGAAGATGGAAATCTGCGCATGATGGCTGCCCTGCCTTCCTGCTGGTTGATCAGAATGCTAAGAGATTGTCGCGGAACTGCTTGTGCTCGTAGGCGGTCCGCATGAGGCCGCGATCCTGCAGCGCGGGCACAAGACCGTCCTCGATCTCTGCAAGCGTGCGCCGATTGACATTTGGCATGGAGAAGAGGAAGCCGTCGCCGCCTACGGCCTGCATCACTTCACCCATCTGAGCGGCGACGGCGTCAGGCGTGCCGCACAACTCGACGGATAGGTCTACAGCGTTGTAGCTCGCCATGGTCTCGCGGATGGAGCGGCCGTTTGCGAGCTTGCGGAACTGCTCGAGGTTCTGCTGGTGCCCATTGGTCGTGACGTCGTCCGGCAAGGGCTTGTCGAGGTTGAACTTGCCGAAGTCGATATTGGTCACCTTGCCGAAGTGCGCGAGCCGCTCCTCGATGCGTGCTGCGGCAGTGGCGGCGCGCCGCTTCTTGCGCTCCAGGGCATCAGTCGTCGTGTCGCCGAGAATGGGATTGATGAGGTAGAGCACCTTGCAGTGGGATGGGTTGCGGCCGGCCGCGATCATGTGCTTGTGCACGTCTTCGCGATAGGCGCGCATCGCCTCGATACCTTTGGCATTGACGACGATCGTATTGGCGTGGGCGGCTGCGAACTTGCGCCCGCGCGGCGAGCCGCCGGCTTGTGCAATGACCGGCTGGCCCGATGGCGCCGGTCCGGAGTTCAGCGGCCCGCGCGTCTTGAAGTACTTGCCGTTGTAGTTGATGGCATGAACCTTGGTGTGGTCCACGAGCACGCCGGTCTTGCGGTCGGCTATGATCGCGCCCGGCTCCCACGACCCCCAAAGTCCGCGGCAGACCTCCATATATTCGTCCGCCATATCGTAGCGCAGGTCGTGCTCCGGCATGCCCGGCAAGCCGAAGTTCATGGCGGCGAAATCCGAGCTGCCCGTCACCGCGTTCCAGCCAATGCGGCCGTTCGATACCTGGTCGAGCGTCGCAACGAGGCGGGCCAGGAGATAAGGGTGATACGCGTAGGTGCCAAACGTCGGAACGATGCCGATGCGCGACGTCACTTGCGTCATCAGCGCAGCGATGACTGATGGATCCTGGCGTGGAACGGATAGGCCGTTCTTGAGATAAATCTCCGTCGATCCGCCGAAGCTCTCGCCAACGTACGATGAATCTTCAAGCAGGATGTAGTCGAAGCAGGCACGCTCGAGCGCGCGTGCCATGTTGAGGAAAAGCTCGGGCTGCATCCATGTCTGGCCGATATGCCCAGTCCATGCTTCGCCCCAGGCTTGTGCGCTCGAACCTTGAAGGAACCAAGCGAGATGAAACGGCTTGGGCATTTGTGCTCCGTCGCTGCAAACGCACCAGACAGGATCGCCTGACGAGCATAAAATTAAGCAAATATTGTGCCAGCCGATTTTGAACTTCCGACCGACGAACGGCTTCCTTGGAACTGACGCCCAAGCACGCAAATTGAAGGAGTCTGGCGCAAAGGCTACGAGGTGGTGATGACGATCGCGCAAGAGCAGCCTGTGGATGCGGCCAACAATGACCCGCCGCGAACTCTTGCGGAGCTGAATTCCCGCATCACTTCATCCAAGCCCCTCGTCGGGAGCGACACGGGCTGTACGGGGCGAGGGACCGATCGGCGCATCCTTCGGGCCGCGCGCGCTGGCGAACAACTCAGCGACCAAGCAGAGATAGGCGGTCACCTTCCAGGGCGCGGGAGCCTGGTGGTGATCCGAGAAACAAAGCGCGACATCGTACTCATGTAGCGCCTCGGTTGTCGGGCGCGGGGACGCTGCTGGAGCGCCCGGTCTGCGCACCGACACCGAGAGCCTCCGCTCAGGCCGCTTTCTTCGCGCGCACGTTGGCCAGCGACTGGGCAAGCGATGTCAGATCTTCATCCGTCATCGCCTCCTCGCGCAGAGTTTTGTCGAGTAAGGCTGCAGCATCCTTCATGCCAAGCTCGATCGCCCACTGCTTCAATGTGCCGTAACGGGTGATCTCATAGTGCTCGACAGCCTGCGCCGCCGATATCAGCCCCGCATCGAGCGCGGGCGTACCCTTGAACTCCTCGGCGATCTCTTCGCCTTCCGCGATGATACCTTCAATAGCATCGCATGTCTTGCCACGCGCAGCCTTACCCATCATCTCGAATACTTGCTCGAGGCGTTCAACCTGGCTTTCCGTCTGTGCCTCGTGCTTCTCAAAGGCCGCCTTCAGCTCCTTCGATTGGGCGGCCCGGCGCATCTTGGGTAGAGCCTTCAGGATCTTCTTCTCGGCGTAGTAGATGTCCCGAAGCGTGTCGTGAAAGAGATCGTCCAAAGTCTTCGATTTGCTTGCCATTGCTGGTCTCCGCTGTAGAGGTGCCGATTATCTGCCCTAACAGCGCCGGCCAAAGGAAGTTCCCGGGGGTTTTAGGCGGCGAAGCCAACACCTGCCCATCGGGGCGTAGATCACATTTTCTCTCTTTCGCTGGCCGAATTGGACATTATTCGGAGCCTTTTCACTCCCGATGAGTTGATCGACAAAGCGCTCGGAACTGATCAGCGCTTGCCATGGTCCATGTTCGGAGGCGAGCAGATGCGCCGATTTCCAACCATTCCCGTGTCGCGTCGCGGTGTGCTGGTCGGCACCGCCGCCGTCACCGCACATCGTCTGGTGCCCGCTCGCGCGCAGTCACCGACTGAAACCGCACAAGGAAAGCCGCAAATGAACTCCGTCCGCCTGATCGTGAACGGTGAGCAGCACGAGCTGAACGTCGACACCAGAGTCACGCTGCTGGATGCCGTTCGAGAGCACATCAAACTGACTGGCAGCAAAAAGGGCTGCGATCACGGTCAATGCGGTGCCTGCACCATGCTGGTCGCCGGGCGGCGTATAAATAGCTGCCTTTCTCTCGCAATCATGCACGACGGCGATGAGATCGTAACCATCGAGGGGCTCGGCACGCCTGAAAAAATGCACGCTATGCAGGAGGCGTTCGTCAACCATGACGGCTACCAGTGCGGCTACTGTACGCCCGGGCAGATCTGTTCGGCCGTCGCGGTCCTCGACGAAATCAAGGACGGCATCCCGAGCCACGTATCGAATGATCTCGCAGGCCCATATTCACCGACCGCCGATGAGCTCAGGGAGCGTATGAGCGGCAATATCTGTCGCTGCGCTGCTTATTCCAACATCATCGACGCCATTCAGGACGTAGCGGGGCAAGCGACATGAAACCCTTCAACTACGAACGGGCGAGCGATCCTCGCGCTGCCGCAAATATCGTATCGGCATCGCCAAGCCGGCGGTTTATCGCCGGTGGCACGAACCTTCTCGATCTCATGAAGCATGAGATAGAAGCACCAGACCATCTCGTCGACATCAACCGTCTGCCACTAGATCAAATCGATGTGCTGCCGGACGGCGGCTTGAGGATCGGCGCCACGGTCAGGAATACTGACTTGATGGCGGATCAGCGCGTGCGTGAGCACTATCCCGTCTTGGCGCGGGCGCTGGCAGCGGGCGCGTCCGGGCAGCTTCGCAATAGGGCTACCACCGCGGGCAATCTTCTTCAGCGGACGCGATGCCCCTATTTCTACGACACCAATCAGCCCTGCAATAAGCGCGTGCCCGGCAGTGGCTGCAGCGCCGCGGAAGGTTTCAGCCGAAATCTCGGTGTGGTCGGTACCAGCGAGGCCTGCATCGCCACCCATCCCTCGGATATGGCAGTCGCCTTGCGGACGCTGGATGCAGTCGTGGAAACTCTCATGCCCGATGGAAGCGAGCGCCAAATTCCGATTGTTGACCTGCATCGGCTGCCCGGTGATACGCCGCATATCGAGACTACCCTAGAGCAAGGTGAGCTCGTCAAATCAGTTCGACTTCCGAAGCCTATTGGCGGTACTCAGCTCTATCGCAAGGTCCGAGATCGCGCATCCTACGCATTTGCGACGGTATCAATCGCAGCGATCGTTCACCCGGCAGATCGCACCGTACGGGTGGCCTTTGGCGGTCTTGCGCCGAAGCCTTGGCGCGTAGAATCCGCAGAGAAGCTAGCGGATAGCGGGGCGAAGGCGATTTCGGAACGTCTTCTCGCGGACGCCCGCCCGACGTCGGACAATGCCTACAAGCTTCGCTTGACCGAACGCACGCTGGCGTCGGTGCTCGAGCAAGGAGGAATGCGCACATGATGAAGTTCGACATTCCCGCAGAAGCCAATCTCATCGACAAGGAACGGGTGGTCGGGCGGCCCATCAACCGCATTGACGGACCATTGAAGACAACGGGTCGAGCCCCCTATGCCTACGAGCGGCACGACGTCGCGAAAGGAACTGCCTACGGCTACATTCTCGGCGCGAGCATCGCCAAGGGTTCGATCCGCACGATTGATGTCGGGGAAGCACGAAGAGCACCTGGCGTCTTGGCCATTGTAACCTACGAGAATGCCGGCAAGCTCGGCAAAGCAAAGGCGCATACGGCCAGGATGCTCGCAGGTCCAGGCGTTCAGCACTACGATCAGGCGGTCGCCATCGTCGTTGCTGAAACATTCGAGCAGGCTCGTGCTGCGGCTCATCTGATCAAAGTTGACTATCTGCGCGAGGAAGGACGCTTCGATCTCGCCGGCCAGCGAGATAAAGCGGTGAAGCCGCAGGAAAAGGGTGATACCCCCGACACCGCCGTCGGCGATTTCGCCGCCGCGTTTGCGGCGGCCGATGTGCAACTCGACGAAACGTACACGACCCCCGATCAGTGCCACGCGATGATGGAGCCACATGCGACCATAGCGGCGTGGGAGGGCGACAAGCTTAGCCTCTGGACGTCGAACCAGATGATTGCTTGGGCTGTGCGAGATATGAGTGAGACACTTCTCATTCCACCCGAGCGGATACACGTCAGCTCGCCCTACATCGGCGGCGGCTTTGGTTCGAAGCTTTGGGTGCGGGCGGATGCCGTGATGGCGGCGCTCGGCGCGCGTGCCACGGGACGTCCCGTCAAGGTCGCGCTAACTCGACCTCAAGCCTACAACAACACGACGCACCGCCCGGCGACTATTCAGCGTATTCGCCTCGGTGCTTCCCGAGACGGCCGTATCTCGGCGATCGCGCACGAGAGCTGGTCCGGCGATCTCGAAGGCGGCGATGTCGAGATTGCGGCAAAGCAAACGCGCCAGCTCTATGCCGGCGAAGCACGCTTGACCGCTCATCGGCTCGCGACACTCGACCTGCCGGAGGGCAATGCCATGCGTGCCCCTGGTGAAGCGGCCGGAATGCTTGCGCTTGAAATCGCGATGGATGAGTTGGCGGAGCGCCTGCGCATGGACCCAGTACAACTACGGATCGTCAATGACACGCAATACGATCCGGAAAAGGGGCCGAGTGTGCCGTTCTCGGAACGCCGCTTCGTCGAGTGCCTCCAATTGGGCGCAGACAGGTTTGGTTGGAGCCGCCGCAATCCAACGCCCGGTCAGGTTCGTGATGGACGGTGGCTCATCGGCATGGGTGTTGCCGCGGCGTTTCGCGGCAATATCACGATGAAGTCGGCCGCGCGCGCCAGTGTCGACAAGCGCGGCATGGTCACGATCGCAACGGATATGACCGACATCGGTACTGGCAGCTACACCATCATTGCGCAGACTGCGGCGGAACTCTTGGGCGTGCCGATCGAACGCGTGTCGGTGCAGCTCGGCGACTCTAGTTTTCCCGTATCGGCCGGATCTGGCGGACAGTGGGGCGGCAACAGCTCGACCGCTGGCGTATACGCCGCTTGCATGTCGCTTCGTGATGCCATCACCCAGAAGGTCGGTTTCAATTCGAAGGATGTCGTGTTCGAAAACGGCGAATTGCGTTCGGGTACGCGCGTGGTGTCACTCGCCGAGGCCGCGGGCGACAAGGGCATCACGGTTGATGACGGCATTGAGTTCGGCGATCTCAGCGAACGCTACGCTCAAGCGACCTTCGGCGCGCACTTTGTGGAAGCAGGCGTCGACCGGCACACGTGTGAGGTGCGCGTTCGCCGGATGCTTGGCGTGTTTGCAGCAGGCAGGATCCTCAATCCGAAGACCGCCCGCAGCCAAATCATCGGAGCGATGTCGATGGGCGTCGGCGCGGCGTTGATGGAAGAAGCCGTCGTCGACAAAAAGCGCGGCTATTTCGTCAATCATGACATGGCGGAATACTTGGTCCCTGTGCATGCCGACATACCTCATCAGGAGGTCGTCTTCCTCGATGAAGTCGATGCGAAATCCTCGCCGATGAAAGCCAAGGGTGTCGGTGAGCTCGGCATATGCGGTGCTGGGGCCGCGGTGGCGAATGCGGTGTACAATGCGTGCGGTGCTCGCATACGCGACTACCCCCTTACCCTCAACAAGATCCTCAAATCGTTGCCGACGTAGGGCGAGGATACTCATGAGGAGGCTGCTGTGACTCCAACCGGCTTCGAGCAGTTTATCCTTGGCACAGGCGCCGTCCTGTTTGTGTGCGCGTGTGTGTTCGGTTTCATCGAAGCGCTTGCGATGTTCGTGAAGTGGTGGGAGGGCGAATGAACCGTGGGCATCTTCGACACGACGGGTCTCCTCGGGACTTGGCGCGCCAATGTGCTCCGGGACAACAGCGAGTTCACCGGGCGTGCCGCCGGTTGTCCACAGTCTCGCTTGCCTGAGCGCCACATGCCTGTGGCCGGAATGTCGATGAACCACGTTTTCACGCATAACCGCGCGCATAACCCGCGCATAACATTCGGGGCTTCAATGCCCTCGGCCCCTTTCACCAAAAAGGGCGAAAAGATCAACAAAATCGGGGATTTGTGTGGACTTTAGGGGAGGGTGGCGGATTGGGGTGTGGCGGAGAGGGAGCCATTTCGAAGGTGCTCCGCCAAACTCCGTCTGACTGCGCCTAAGTCCTTGATTAATTGGTTAAATTTTGCCGTTTCGCACCTAAGTTCCCGTGGTGCCTAGATATTCAAGCATTCGGCCGATGTTATGCCCACGGTTATGCCGAGATTGCACTGACGAAGCTATGAATCCGCTGTCGGATTTGTTGGTTCTTTTTGGAAGGAATTTTGCGTGGCTCACATTCTCTATCGCCAGGGCGACCCCGACGCCCCGAGCGTCATCAAAGACCGTAACGGACATATCGTTCTCGACCTCTGCCGCGTATGCGGTCTGGGCGAGATGCGGCTGGATGAATCGTGCGTGCCGGTGGTGGGACGCAACCTCTCCGACAGGCGCGCAGTCCACCCCCCGGCCCGATAAGCAAGGCCACCCGAACAGCCACGCAGCGGGGACGACGCTGTGATTTTAGAGGGTTATGAAGTATCGCATCGAAATTGACCGCCTCTGGCGCAATCCGGCGGAACGCCGTCAGTTTGAGGCCGACACCGGCCTTGCTCCGCTACAGGATGGCGATTCTGGACTTGAGGACGATCGAGATAGTGGTCGCCTCAACCTCTACCACGAATGGTTCATCGGCTGGGCCTATAGGCGGCTGGCCGAGAAATGATCGTTCGCATTACCCAAATAGACGGCAAATTGCCGAACCTCGCATTGATGCGCCTCGCCGCTTGGCATCGCGCGCAAGGCGACGATGTGCGATGGGAGCGCGGAGTCTCGCCGGGGCTTATGGAACCAGCCTACGACCTCGTGTATGGCTCGGCGATATTTGCAACGAGCGCGAAGGCAGTTGAGGTATTCCGCGCCAACTTCCCCGGCGCAATTGTTGGTGGGAGCGGCGGCGACTCGGCGTTGCGCGTTGAGGCGATCGTGCCAACGCAATTCACGGCGCTCGACTATTCCGGCTATCCTGACTTCACCGCCAGCATAGGTTACACAATGCGCGGATGCCGTTTCAAATGCGGTTTCTGCATCGTTCCAAAGCAAGAGGGTAAGGCTCGCGCGGCTTCACCGATCGCGCAAATTTGGCGGGGCGACGATTATCCGCGCCACCTCCACCTGCTCGACAACGATTTTTTCGGAAATCCAGAATGGCGCGATCGTGTCGACGATATAGTCGATGGAGGCTTCAAGGTCTGCATCAATCAGGGCATCAACGTGCGCCTTCTCGACGATGAGCAGGCCACCGCGATCGTGAAAATGGCGCCGTGGGACGATGGATTTTCTCGGCGCCGCCTTTATACGGCTTGGGACAACATTGGTGACGAGCGCGTCTTTTTCGACGGCATCGACAGGCTAGAGCACGCGGGATGGAAGTCGACGTGGGTGTTTGCCTATATGCTGGTTGGCTATGATCCTCGCGAGACAATTGAGCGAGTCATGCACCGCCTCAATCGGATGGTTGAGCGCGGCATTCGACCCTATCCAATGGTGTTCGGCGGCGACGATCGGCGCAAGAGGTCGCCACTCTATCCGACGCTGAAGCGACTTCAGCGGTGGGTGATAACGCGCGACTATATGCACAAGCCTTTTGAGGAGTATTCGACGAAGCGGGCGCGAGTCGAAGTGCCTGGGCAGGCCAGCCTGTTCGTTTGACGCGAGCACCTAAGCGCGCCAAGAATCCGTGTAGCTGCTTGGTGTCGGCGACCTGCGGTATTCACCGAGCAGAATCTCGCCATTGCACGCATGGCAAGTGACCTTCTCCCGCCCGCCAACAATGTTCCCATGCGACTGTAGCAGCGACTTGCGCCGCACCTGATAGCAATGCGCGCAGATGCGATGGAACGGCTCACCGTTTTCCATCCCCGCCTTCAAAGCATATGTGAACGTGCCGCCGCCGTGGTCAGTCAGTTGATAGCGCAGCTTCTCTTGCTCCCATGCCTCTAGCTCGGCAATGCGAGCGATTAAATCACGCACCTGTTGAGTCAGTGCGGCGTATTGAGATTGAGTTGTTATTGCGCTGCTTTGAGCAGCGATAATCTCCCGATTGAGATCAATGACTTTCTGCTGAATTAGGTTGGCATCTCGAAGGCCCACAAGCGTCTGTGCAATGTCGCCGGCTGTTTTAAGCGAACCAGCAAGGCTCGCCAGAGAACCAATATCAATCATCAGATTGACCCCGTTGATGTCCCCAACATGAAGTGCGAAGAAGGGCGCCCCGTTGCCGAGGCGCCCTTCGTTCAAATCAACCGCGACAGCGCCGATACCATCGAAGCCCATCTCGGATGCACTAGGCATCCAAAGGTCAGACGGTAGCGCGCGCCGCTCGGCTGACTGGCCTCGAGGATAAGAAACACACCCATGAGGTGGCTCCTATCATCGTGCGCGGGGTCCTAACTTAGTCGACATCGCGCGTTGAGCCAGCGTGGGGATTTTCGGGATGTTTAGTAGTCTACCCGGTGCCCCCTGCACGCCTCGACTATTCCGTGGCTGGATAGTTGGGATGTCGTCGGGCGCCTTCAAGATGGCCGCTTGACTTGTCCACAGCCACCCGCATCTTGGGTGGACTTCGGCATCCCCAAAATGTTATGCCCACGGTTATGCCGACGAGGGGGATTGTCGAAAAAATCGCGTAATTTCAGCCGTTTATTGTGGTTAACTGGCGGAGAGGGAGGGATTCGAACCCCCGGTACGGTTGCCCGTACTCCGCATTTCGAGTGCGGCGCGATCGACCACTCTGCCACCTCTCCGGAGCCGCGTCCCTGCGCCTCGCTGAGGCTCCGGTTCAAACGGCGCGCGGACCATATCTTGCGACTTACCTAAGCGCAAGCGTGCCCGCTACCGGAAAAACGACGGTCATTCGAGCTTCAGCATCGCCTCGGACTGGCCGCGCGGCGAGACCATCGTAATGCGTGCGGTCTTGCCCTTGAGATCGGCAATGTCGGCGCCCTCCGAGAGGTCGACGAGGAAGCTGGCGCGATCGCCCTTGGGCGGGCCTTCCGGCTTGGCCATGGGGATCCATGCGCCATCTGGCGCTTCGATGAAGAGGTCAGCGCCTTCGGCACCCCCGGGGATAGTGACGTCGAGCCGGATTTCGGGTTTGTCGCCGCCAAGCACAACAGTCGCGTTGCTCAACTCGGGATCGGACGGGCGTCGCGTGCCGGGCGAACGAGGAACGCGGTCGAGCGCGCGCGCGAGATCGCTTGCAATGGGCTCCTTCTCGGCACCGGGTGGAAGCACCAACTCGAGGCGGGCTTGCGCTGGAATACAGATGTCCTTGCAAACTCCATACTCGAGCGAGAGCGTGAGGGTGATCTCACGCTTGGGATCTGCTGGCCGCACGATGAGAGGCAGAATGAGGCGTTGCTTGTAACCGATCGTGTCGCCACCACGATCAGCCAGCCTGGCGGGCGCAGGATAGCGCACCTCGACCGAGGCGAGATTGGAGGCCGCCGACCAGTCGAACAGCGGCGGCACACCAGATGAGCCGGGATTGCGCCAATAGGTCTTCCACCCGTCCGCAAGCTCGATCTCGATGCCGGCAGCAATCGTGCCGGCCGGGATATCCGCCGCCCGTCCGCCGGCAACGAGGCGTGCGCGAGCGTGCGGCTCCTTGACCCATGATGAAGCAAAAGCCGGAGGATCGGCGGCTGCGCTCTGGGCGATCGCGCACAGTATTAATCCCGCGGCGGGGATAGGCAGGATGCGCTGCAACTTGGTGTTCACATAGGCCTCCACAGCATACATCGTAGCGTGACGCCTCGTCATGGGAAGTGACGTTCTGCTCTCGTCGGATCAAGTTTTGGTGCAAATGAGATCGGAAGGCACTTTCAACGCAACGACGATGCGGGATTTTCGTTGCCGGACAAATCACGGCTTCACATCAGGCATCGGCAAGCGTTAGTCTCGACGGATGGAACAGGCACGCAAACGCCGCGTCTCGGGCCCGAGCTATCTCAGTGGCCAGCTTCTCGTCGCCATGCCGACGATGAGCGATCGTCGCTTTCGCCGCTCGGTCATCTACATGTGCTCCCATTCGTCCGAAGGAGCCATGGGCCTGATCGTCAATCAGCGCTCGCCCGACGTTTCGCTCGGCGATCTCGTCGATCAACTCGGGCTTGGCGAGGGCGGCGCCGAAACATTTCTCGAGCAGAGTGTTCTGAACGGTGGCCCGGTCTCGACCGAGCGTGGTTTTGTGCTTCACACAAACGACTATTTCGCCGACGAGGCGACGCTCGCCATCAGCGACGGCATCTGCCTGACGGCGACGATCGAGATCCTGAAAGCCATCGCTGCCGGCCAGGGACCGCGCCGCTCCATGTTGGCCCTCGGCTATTCGGGCTGGGCGGCGGGGCAGCTCGAGGCGGAGATCGGCGCCAATGGCTGGCTGCACTGTCCGGCCGACCGCGACCTGATCTTCGACACGGATCTCGAGCTCAAATACGTGCGGGCACTCTCGAAGATCGGTGTCGAGCTCTCCCATCTGCACAGCGAAGCCGGGCACGCATAGGCGCGTCTGCTAGGACTCTCAGGCGCCGCGCGGCTTGCTGAGCATGTGAATGATTGCCTGCGTGGTCCGTTCTAGGCCACCGGAAAGCCGCTCGAGCGTTTGGGTTGCAATGGCGGCCACCTGGTCGCGGCTCGCGGGCGCCTGCAGCCATGCCAGCACCTGGCGCGCCATGTCATCGGCACTGTGGATCTCGACAGCCCCACCGGCGTCGATCAGCGGCGCATAGATGTCGGTGAAACTCGACTGGTGCGGTCCGACGAGAACGCTGGCGCCGAGACGTGCGGCTTCAATTGGGTTCTGGCCGCCCCGATCGATCAGCGAGCCCCCGATGAAGGCAATGCGCGCGATGGAGTAAAGCGTGCCAAGCTCGCCAATCGTATCGGCGATGTAGATATCGGTGCCTGCGTGTGGCAGCTCGCCACGCGAGCGCACGGCGACGGTGTGGCCTGCTGCGGCAAGATCGGCGGCGATCTGAGGTCCGCGATGCGGATGACGCGGCGCAATGATCGTGCAGAGTTCCGGCTGTGCCGAACGCATGAGACGATGTGCGTTTGCGACGATCGCTTCCTCGCCGGCGTGCGTGCTTGCTGCAACAAAGCGCGGCCGCCCGGCGAGTGCGGTGTCGAGGGCCGTCGCGGCCGCCTCGTCGATCGGCAGCAGCGGTGCGTCGAGCTTGAGATTGCCGACTGCCGTGGTGTTGACGGCGCCGAGTGAAGCGATCGCCCGCGCGAGTTGGTCGTTCTGAGCAAGCACCGCGTCGAGCCGCCCGAACAGCGCCTTGGCAACATTGGGCTTGCCCTGCCAGCGCGCCAGGCTGCGGCCGGACATGCGGGCATTGATGAGTGCGAGGCGGATGCCGCGCGCGTGCGCCTCGAGAATGAGATTGGGCCAGATCTCCTGCTCGGTGAGCACGGCGATGGTCGGCCGCCAGTGATCGAGGAAGCGGCGTACATAAGGGCCGGAGTCGAGCGGCAGGTACTGATGTAGCGCACGGGCCGGCAGGCGTTTGGCCGCGAGCCCGGCGGAAGTCACTGTGCCGGTGGTGAGAAGGATCGTCAGGTTGCGTCGTGCGGCAAGCAGGCGCTCGATCAGCGGAAGCACCGCGTTGGTCTCACCGACACTCGCCGCGTGCAGCCAGAGGAGATCGCCGTCGGGCCGCGGAATGCCAGCAATGCCGTAACGCTCCGCGCGGCGCATGTGGTCTTCCTTGCCGCGCTCGGCCCGGCGATGCAGTACCAGCCACAATGCCGGGCGTGCCAGTGACATGACGGCGCGGTAGGTGCGCAAGGCAAGAGGAAGTGATTGGGGCAGGGACTGATGGCCGCCGGCCGCCGCCTGGCTGCTCATGTTGCCGCGCTCCTCACGGCGATGCAGCGCCGCGCGCGAACAAAGACCGATGCGCCTGGCGCGCGCACACGCCGCGAATTGCACCGCATTCCAGCCGGAACATCGACCTGCAACCGAAACTCTCCAAGCACGGGGCGTCAGCGGCGATGCGGCCCTAAGCCGCGCCAGGCGCTTCGGCCTGCTGCGGCAGCGCCGCCGACAGGGCATCGGACCGACGAGACCACCAGCCCTTTAGACGCAAATGGTGGCCCCCGTCCGGCGCCATATCGCCGCGCTCGGCGCCCTCTCCTCGCCCGAAAGCGCGGGCACCAGCAAGGCGATCGCAGCCGCAATTGCCTGTCATCGTTACAGGCGATAAGGACGTTCGCCAAGGGGTGAGAGGAGTCGGGTTGCGGAAAAGCCGGTGCAATGACACGGCTTTTCAGCCGGCGGCTCGCTTCGGATGGAATGAAAGGCTTGTCGCGGTTTGCTGATGGCGAAGATAGCAAAGGGCAGTCGGCGACGTTTTCGCAGAGGCCTGCGCGCGTGGCAGGCGAGCACGGCCGCGGCACTGCCGCCGTGGATGGTGCGCCGTTTCGGTCCGGCCGTGAATCATCTCGACCTTTGGCTGATCGACTACGGTGTTCTACGCGAAGTCTACGGCAATCTGCATCAGGTGACCGACGGCCTCTGGCGTTCGGCGCAGCCGGCGCCGCGCCACCTCCGCGCGGCTGCTGAACGCGGTGTACGTCGTGTCATAAATCTGCGTGGCGAGGAGACGCACGGTGGCTACTGGCTCGAGCAGGAGACCTGCGCGCGCCTCGGTCTCGACCTCGTCGACCTGCGCATGAGGTCGCGGGCAGCGCCCTCGCGCAATGACATTGCCGATATGCGCAAGCTGATCGCGACCATCGATCAGCCGACGCTCGTTCACTGCAAGTCCGGCTCCGATCGCACCGGCCTCTTTTGCGCGCTCTATCTCATCCTGCGCGAGGGTGTTCCGGTTATCCAGGCGCGTCACCAGCTATCGTTACGCTACGGCCATATCCGCATGACCAAGACCGGCATACTCGATCATCTGTTCGATCAGTATCTCGAGCACGATGCCCGATCCCCCATGCCGTTCGCCGAATGGCTGGACGCCGTCTATGATCCGGAGGCACTCGTCGCGAGCTTCAAAGCGCAAAGCTGGATGAAGCGCGCCGCGTGGGGGCGGGTTCGCAGCTAGCGGATTTGTAGCGAGCGACCCCAGCGGTGGCGGCACATGACCTCTGGCGGTGGGGCGGCCTGAAGCTCGTCTGGTTTGATGGTCAGTCAGCGGGGCGTGCAGCTCAATGCGCCGCCGCGCGGTTAAATGCACGCTCTTTCCGAGGGTTAGAGCCATTGTATCCCAATCTGCAGGATCCGCGGCTCTTTGCGTGGCGGTGTCTTCAGGTGCCTTTCGGTGCTCGGCCATGCGTTCGCTTAGGAGTTCTTAATCGGCCTTGTGCCATGTATCGGACCCTGGGGATACGACCGCGAGTCGAGGGGGAGAGGCATGACGACCGCTCAGGCTGGGCTATTGGCATTGTCGGGGCTGGAAATGCCCGGCCGTGACGAGCAGGCCTCGAAGGCCGCACCCGCGGATGCGACCAAGGCCCTGCTTGCCGGCGCGAGCGTCGGCCTCGCCATGTTCGACAAGGATCTGCGGCTTCTTGCCTGCAACGAGACCTATCGCATCCTGCGCGGTCATACGCCGGACGAACTGGTCGCCGGCGCGTCTCTCGAGGATCTCATCCGCCGCGTGCTCGAGCGCCTGGAGCTCTCAGACGAGCAGATCGCCACCCGTATGCAGGCGGCCATGGAACGCGTCGTCCCCGGCGCCGAGGATACTTTCCGCTATGTCGCGCCGAGCGCCAAGCTCATCGAGGTGAACCGCGCGTGCCTCCCGAGCGGCACGCTCGTCGAGACCGTCCGCGAACTCGAGCCCACGACGAGCGTGACGGATCTCAATGTCCAGTTCGCCCAGATCGCCGCTAATGCACGTCAGCGCATGTCCCACGCGCTCGATGTCATGGCGGAGGGTTTCGCCCTCTTCGATGCCGACGAAAAGCTCGTGGTCTTCAATCGCAAGTACGTGGAATGCCGGCAGCTCGTTTCGGAGCTCATAGTCCGCGGCGCGTCGTACGAGGCATTGCTCAAGGAAGAGCTGCGTCGTGGCGGCTTTGATCTGAGGGGCCGCCCGCCCGAGATGTATCTCGCGGCTGCCCTGAAGCGCCATCGCAATCCTGGCATTCCGACCGAGGTTCGGTTGGCCGACGGCAGCTGGCATCTGGTCAATGAAACGCGCACGTCGAACGGGGAAATCGTTCAAACGCGTACCGATATCACCCAGCTAAAGCAGCGCGAGGCCGACCTAGTTCGGCTGAGCCGTGAGCTGCATTCGCGCAGTGCGATGTTCGACATTCTCCTGGACAACATGTCTCAGGGTGTCTGCCTGTTCGATGCGGATCAGCGGGTCGTCTTCTCCAATCGTCGCTACACCGAGATCTATGGTCTCAATCCTGACAGCGTCAAGCCTGGTACGAGCCTTAAGGAGATCCTGGAGACACGGGCAGCGACGGGCCTCTACGCCTGCGAGGATGGTCAGCAACTCGTCAGGGATGGTGGTGCTACCTTCGGGGAGCAGATTTCCCAAGTGATGAGGCTGTCCGATGGGCGCTCCATATCGCTCGTGCGTCAGCCCATGCCGGATGGCAGCCTCATCAGTACGCATGAAGATATTACGGAACGCGAGAGCCTCAACGCACGGCTGGCCACACAGCACATGCAGCTCGACGCGGTCATGCACAACATGGTGCAGGGCGTCGCCATGTACGACGATGATCAGCGCTTGATCATCTGCAACCGCCGCTACCTGGAAATGTATCGCCTCTCGCCTGAGGTCGTGAGGCCGGGTGTTTCTCTAAGCGATGTCATGATGCACAGCGCCAGCGTCGGCAATTATACCGAAGAGGAAGCGCGCCGCGTTCTGGCGGAGCGGCACGAAACGCGGCATCAAAAGACGCGCCGCACGTTCAAGCAGCATCTGCGCGATGGCCGCGTGATCGCCGTGGTCAGCGAGCCGATGCAGGACGGCGGGACGATCGCCACTTGCATGGACGTCTCCGAAAGTGAGCGCTACGCCGAGCAGAGGCACCAGTATACGCTGAAGCTCGAGCGGTCGAACCGCGAGCTGCAGGACTTCGCGTATGTCGCCTCGCATGATCTCCAGGAGCCGCTGCGCAAGATCGAGGCCTTCGGCGATCGCCTCGTCACCCGCTATGGCAAGGACCTGCCCGACGACGGGCGCATGTTCCTCGACCGGATGCAGAATGCGGCCGGCCGGATGCGCCGTCTCATCAATGACCTGCTCGACTACTCGCGCGTGACGACAAAGGCCAAGCCGTTTACACGAGTCGTGCTCGACGAGGTGCTCACGGGAGTGCTCTCGGACCTGCAAATCCGGATCGAGGAGTCGGGCGCCGTCATCAGGTCGGAGGCGCTTCCCGCGATCGATGCGGACGCGACGCAGATGCGCCAGCTTCTCCAGAACGTGCTGGCGAACGCTCTGAAGTTCCGCAAGCCCGATGTGAAACCAGAAATCAGCATCACGTGCTCGGTCGATGGAGCGAAGACCGGTCACCGGCCGCCGCACGTGCGGATCGAGATCAGGGACAATGGGATCGGCTTCGACAACAAGTACAAGGAGCAGATCTTTACGATCTTCCAGCGGCTGCATGGCCGCCTCGAGTTCGAAGGAACCGGCGTCGGCCTCGCCACGGTTCGCAAGATCGTTGAACGTCATGGCGGCTCGATCGACGCGGACGGCCAGCCAGGCCTAGGCGCGACCTTCATCATCGAGCTGCCGATGCGTCATCAGATCGAGGAGGCCGGCAAAGCGGCCACGGGTTGATGTGAAAACTTGCCGACAACGTGTGATTGTGCGTGTTCACCGGGCCACATCCATCTAAAGTTGTTTGCGTGCAGCATCGGTTGCCCTGCGTTCGTCATTAGAATGTGCGATACATATCGCCGGATAGATGCGGGACGCGCGCCATGGAGCGGGCTAGGCATTGGGGAATTAAGCGCTATGCCGCTGTTACGGCGGTCGCGGTCGGTGCCCTGATTGGGTCGCCCGCGAGCGCCCAATCGCCGCTGTTCGATGAACTGCGCTTCGGGGTCATGGCCCACAGCATCGAAAGCGGTCATTCCGAGGACGGTGCCGACGTCAATCTCGAGCTGCTTCTGCGGCGTCCCGCCATTTCTTTCGGCCACTCGGTGGCCGATTTCTTTTTCAGGCCGCGCGTTCACGTCGGCGCCGCGATCAACACGATCGGCGATACTAGCCAGATCTATGCGGGCTTCACCTGGGATCTGAAGATCACCGAAAGGCTCTCCCTCGAGGCGTCGTTCGGTGGCGCCTGGCATGACGGGCCGCTCGATGGCAGTGCCGCGGATCGCTATGGCTGCCGGGTGAATTTCCGCGAGTCGGCATCGCTCGGCTATGCGCTGGACGAGTCCTGGACCGTCTATGCCACAGTCACCCACATGTCGAACGCGGATCTCTGTTCGCACAACAGCGGCATAACCAGCGCCGGCATCCGCTTCGGCTATAAATTTAGATAGGCGACCTGCACACGGCCTCGTTGGGATGGTTCTCAGCCGCGCCGGATAATCGTTGCGCTCGCCATGGCGGCAATGCCTTCGCGGCGCCCCGTAAAGCCGAGCGTTTCCGTGGTCGTCGCCTTGACGCCAACGCGACCAGGGTCAATTCCGAGGATGCGACCGATCTCCTTGCGCATGGTATCGCGATGTGGCCCGACGCGCGGTGCCTCGCAGAGGATCGTGACGTCGATGTTGCCGATCTGGTAGCCGGATGCCGCGACGCGTCGTGCAGCTTCGGTGAGAAAGATCTCGGAGCGCGCGCCCTTCCAGCGCATGTCGCTCGGCGGGAAGTGCTGGCCGATATCGCCGTCGGCGATGGCGCCGAGCAGGGCATCAGTAAGCGCGTGCAGGCCGACATCGGCGTCGGAATGGCCCTCAAGGGCGTGCGAATGCGGGATCGACACGCCGCAGAGCCATACGTGGTCGCCGTTCCCGAAGCGATGCACGTCGAAGCCGGTGCCGTGTCGGACGTCGGTGATAGCTTGCGCGGCGCGGCCGAATGACTGCTGGGCCAAGGTCAGGTCCTCCGCGCTCGTGATTTTGATGTTGCGCGCTTCGCCTTCGACGAGCGTGCAAACGATGCCGTGCCATTCGGCGATGCCCGAATCGTCCGTGAACTCGTTGCGTCCGGACGCTTCGGCGGCGCGATGTGCCGCGAGAATCTCCGGATAGCGGAAGCCTTGTGGCGTCTCGGCGCGCCAGAGACCGGCACGGTCCACGGTTTCGGCGACATTGCCCGCAGCATCGGCGCGTTTGAGCGTATCTGTGAGGGGCAGCCCGGGCAGCGCACCCGTCGATGACGCGAGTGCCCCAATGACCCGATCGATCAGGCCGTGCGACACGAACGGACGCGCCCCATCGTGAATGAGCACGCGCGTCGGATTGAGCTGAAACAGCGCCTCGAGGCCATTGTGCACCGAGATCTGCCGGCTTGCGCCGCCGATCGCCGGCGGGAGCAGCTTGCCCGAGACGCGCTGCGCGGCTGCCTGATATCGGAGCATGTCGTGCTGGTGGATGACCGCCAGCACGTGGTCGATATCGCGATGGCTGGCAAAGGCTTCCAGCGTCCGCGTGAGCATCGGCACGCCGCCCAGGTCGGCATACTGCTTGGGCAATCCGGAGCTTCCGGCGGCCCGGCTGCCCCGTCCTGCTGCAACGATTATGGCTATGGTTGGCATAGCCCTGCCCCCGATTTGTGCGGCCGCTGGCGCGCCGGCCCGCTGTCAAAATCCAACCATATCCAAAAGTTGTGCAAAGGGTCATAGGCCTGCTGCCCGACCTATGCAATGGCTGGGGATTGCAGTGCAATTTCGCACTTGCGAAGGCCAGCATCCTTCTCTAGTTTGAATAATTATTGGGCAGAGTGTAATCTTGCTCAAAAATAGGGCAGGCAATGAACGGGCGGCCAGACTTCGAGCTGAGGGGTGAAGCTACGGGCGGTTTGCCTGTGGCCGATCTGGGCGTGCCCGCCCTCACCATCGGCCGCATATCCATTGCGTGCCGGGTAATGCTGGCACCGATGTCCGGCGTATCCGATCTGCCGTTTCGTCAGGCCGCGCAACGCTGCGGCGCAGGTTATGTCGTTTCCGAGATGGTCGCCAGCGAGGAGCTCGTGCGCGAGCGTCCCGACGTGCTGCGGCGCACGGCATTCGCGGGCGAGCGGCCCTTCGTCATGCAACTCGCAGGACGCGAGGCGCACTGGATGGCTGAAGGGGCGCGCATCGCGGAGGGTCTCGGCGCCGACATCATCGACATCAACATGGGCTGCCCGGCGCGCGAGGTCACAGGCAAGCTCTCGGGCAGCGCCTTGATGCGCGATCTCGATCACGCGATCGGCTTGATCGATGCTACGGTCGGCACGGTGCAAGTGCCCGTGACGCTGAAGATGCGCATGGGCTGGGATCACGCGCGTCTCAACGCCCCCGAGCTTGCACGCCGCGCCGAGGCCGCCGGCGTTGCGCTTGTGACGGTGCACGGCCGCACGCGCTGCCAGTTCTTCAAGGACAAGGCGGACTGGCATTTCGTACGTCGCGTCAAAGACGCCGTTTCGATCCCGGTCATCGTCAATGGCGACATCTGCACGCCCGGGGATGCGCGCGCTGCACTCGCTGCTTCCGGCGCCGACGGCGTCATGATCGGGCGCGGCGCCTATGGTGCGCCCTGGCTGCCGGCGCGGACGGCGACCTTCCTTGCCACCGGCGTTGATCCCGGCGCGCCAACACTCGACAGGCAATGCGAGATCGCGCTGGCCCACGTCGAGGCTATGCTCGGTCACTACGGCGCATTTCTCGGACTGCGCAGTGCGCGCAAGCACATCGGCTGGTATCTCGAGTCGAGCGGCGCTCCCCCTGCGGTGGTGAAGGCCAACCGCCAGCGCTTGTGCACGGAGACAGACCCCGCACGACTGCTTGCGGGGCTGGCGCGCTTCTATGCGTCGGTTCCGCACCTCGAAGGGGCGGCCGCATGAGTGCAGACCGCACGCCCGAGCGCGCCTCACTGGTGCCGCCGCTCACGACTCGGCGTCACATCGAACACGACGTGCTCGTCGGTTCGCTGCCGCATCCGATCCTCGTTCTCGCCGCCGACGAGCGGGTCATCTACGCCAATGTTGCGGCCGAGACGTTCTTCCAGTCGAGCCAGGCCGTCCTGAAGCGCCAGCAGATCGGCTCAATCGTCAGCGACGACTGTCCGCTGATCGCGCTCGCCCGCCAGGTCGTCCGCACCGGTTCGACGGTCAACGAGTACGGCGTCCTCATCTCCACACCGAAGATCCAGGCGCCGCGCCTCGTCGACATCTACGGTGGGCTGCTGCCAGATGCGCCCGACCTCGTCCTGCTCATGCTTCAGCAGCGCTCGATGGCGCAGATGATCGAGCGCCAGCTCACGCATCGCGCGGCAGCTCGCTCCGTGTCGGGTCTCGCGGCCGTGCTCGCGCATGAGATCAAGAACCCGCTGTCCGGCATACGCGGCGCCGCGCAGCTTCTCGAGCCCTCGCTCTCCGACGAGGATCGCGCACTGGCGCGCCTCATCTGCGCGGAGACGGATCGCATCCGCAATCTCGTCGACCGCATGGAGGTCTTCGGCGACGAGCGGCCGCTCGCGACCGAGCCCGTCAACATTCACGATGTCCTCGATCACGTGAAGCGCATTGCCGAGAGCGGCTTTGCCCGAGGCTTCCGCATCCAGGAGCAATACGATCCTTCGCTGCCGCCGATCCCCGGCAATCGCGACAAGCTCGTCCAGGCCTTCCTCAATCTCGTGAAGAACGCTGCCGAAGCGCTGGCCGAGTCGAACGACGGCGGCCGCATCGTGCTCACCACGGCATTCAGGCCGGGTGTCCGCCTCTCCGTTCCCGGCTCGAGGGCGCGCGTCGCGCTCCCGCTCATGATCGAGATCGAGGACAACGGCCCAGGCATTGCCGAAGCGGTGCGCTCGCACCTCTTCGATCCCTTCGTCACCACCAAGCGGACCGGCACCGGTCTCGGCCTCGCGCTCGTCGCCAAGATCGTCGGCGATCACGGCGGCATCATCGAGTGCGACAGCGAGCCCCGTAAGACTGTCTTCCGCGTACTCCTGCCCATGCAGGAACGCGCGGGCGACCTCACCAAGAGAGGCCCATGATGGCACGCGGAACCATCCTCATAGCCGACGACGATGCGGCCATTCGCACCGTCCTCAACCAGGCACTGGCGCGGGCCGGCTACTCGCCACGCGCGACCGGCAATGCCGCAACGCTGTGGCGCTGGGTCTCGCAAGGTGAGGGCGACGTCGTCATCACCGACGTGATCATGCCGGACGAGAACGCGTTCGACCTGATCCCGCGCATCAAGAAAGCGCGGCCCGAGCTGCCGGTCATCGTCATGAGCGCGCAGAACACGCTGATGACGGCGATCACTGCGGCTGAGAAAGGCGCTTACGAATACCTGCCGAAGCCGTTCGATTTGTCGGAGCTTGTCGGCGTGGTCGGTCGCGCGCTCTCGGAGCCCGGTCGCAAGCGCGAGCGCAGCAACGATGGTGATAATGAGGAGCTGCCGCTCATCGGTCGTTCGGCGGCCATGCAGGAGATCTATCGCGTCATAGCGCGGCTCACACAGACCGACCTCACGGTGATGATCACCGGCGAGTCCGGTACCGGCAAGGAGCTCGTCGCGCGCGTTCTCCATGACTTCTCCAAGCGGCGCACGGGCCCGTTCGTCGCGATCAACATGGCGGCCATTCCGCGCGAGCTCATCGAGAGCGAACTGTTCGGCCACGAGAAGGGTGCGTTCACGGGCGCGCAGGTGCGCACGCAGGGCCGCTTTGAGCAGGCTGAGGGCGGCACGCTATTCCTCGACGAGATCGGCGATATGCCGCTCGAGGCGCAGACCCGGCTGCTGCGCGTGCTGCAGGAGGGTGAGTACACGACGGTCGGCGGACGCACGCCGATCAAGACCAACGTCCGCATCATCGCCGCGACGCACCGCGACCTGCGCCAGCAGATCCAGCAGGGCGCCTTCCGCGAGGATCTCTACTATCGCCTCAACGTCGTCCCCGTGCGCCTGCCGCCGCTGCGCGAGCGCGCCGAGGATATCGGCGACCTTGCTCGCCACTTCCTGCGCATTGCTGCCCGCGAAGGGCTCGGCCAGAAGACGCTGGCGCCGGGCGCGCTGGATCGCCTACGCAAGCACGCGTGGCCGGGCAACGTGCGTGAACTCGAGAACCTCGTTCGCCGCCTCGCCGCGCTTTACTCGCAAGACACCATCAGCGCCGAGATCGTCGACGGCGAGCTTGCCGAGCTGGCGCCGGCGCCCAACGAGCCGGATACGACGTCGGATACCTCGCGCGGGCTCTCCGAGCTGGTAGAGGGCTATCTTGGCCGTCATTTCGCGGGCTTCGGGAAGGATCTCCCGCCGCCAGGTCTCTATCGGCGCATTCTGCGGCAGGTCGAGATGCCGTTGATCACGGCGGCGCTCGCGGCGACGCGCGGCAACCAGATCCGGGCGGCCGAACTGCTTGGCCTCAACCGGAATACGCTCCGCGAGAAGATCCAGAGCCTCGACATCCAGGTCTTCAAGGGCCCACAAGGCTGAGGGACTGAAAACTTCCAATGACGGCCGCCTCGCACGTGCTGCGCTGCACGCGGCGTCCCGTCCTTGCTCTATCCACAGAAATGCCGCTCACGGCCGGTCACATAAAGGTGTGACAGGGCTTGTCGCCAGAAAGACACAGTTTGTGTCATATTGGCTGACACGACTTCGAGCCATGGTGCTGGGGCTGTGACATCGGCGGCGGGGCGAGTCCCGCGCTGCTCGGCACGAGCCGGATCCAAGTGCTTGAGATCGGTTGAATATCAAGGATCGCCGGGAACCTCCGGCGACCACGGAGGATTACTCCGAGCGCCGTTGCCGCGCCGCCGCTTCCGGCGGGACACATGCCTTCGAGGCAATCCGCGGTATCAGCCGGAACAGAAGTGAGCATGGGCACGCAAGACACAACGAACCGCCGCTCGATTCTTTCCGGCGTGCCCGAGTCGGGGCTGCCCGGATCGAGTCCGCGCGCCTTCTGGTTCGGTCTCGCGATCGTCGTGCTTTCGCTCGTCTCGGGCCTCGCGACCTATCTCATTCTTACTGGACTGACGCCGATCGCGCCGCGTAACGACGTCGTGCTGCTGGTCCTGCTGGTCAACGTAGTGGTGATCATCGCCATGCTGGCCGTGATCGGCGCGCAAGCCTACGGCCTTTGGCGCGCGTGGCGGAGGCGGCTTCCGGGTGCTCGCGTCCATATCCGCATCGTCTTCCTGTTCGCACTGATCTCGGCCCTGCCGGCGTTGTTGCTCGCGCTCGCCGCGACCACGACTTTCTCGCGCTCGCTCGACAACTGGTTTGCGACGCGGACGCGAACCATCGTCGCGAACTCGCTCGACGTGGCTCGTGCGTACGTGGCCGAGCACGGTCAGGTGATCCGCACCGACATCGTCAACATGGCCAAAGATCTCGACGAGGCGGTCACGCCCGGTTCGTCGGATCCCGGCAATGACCAGGCATGGCGCAATCTCGTGCTCGCCCAGGCGGGCCTGCGCGACTTGGCGCTCGTCTCGGTGATCGACGCCAAGGGCACGGTCGTCTTCTCGACGGACATGAACGGTGGGGTCGCTTACGAGCCGCCGCGGGCCAACGTGATCGCGCAGGCGGAAGCAGGACAGATTCCGCTTCTAATGTCGACCGAGAACAACCGCATTGCCGCCGTCGCGAAGCTCACCCGCTATCCCGGACACTATCTCTATGGCGCACGGCGCGTCAGTCCGCGCGTCGTCGGGCATCTGCAGCGCACGGAGGCCGGCGTCGCCGAATACGAGCGGCTGCTTCAGGCGCGTGGCGGCCTCAAGCTCGTACATGGCCTCATGTACTTCATGCTTTCGCTTACCGGCGTGCTCGCGGCAATTTGGGTGGGCTTGTGGTTCGCGAGCCAGCTCGTCGCCCCGATCCGTCGCCTGATCCGCGCCGCGCAGCAAGTGGCCACGGGTGATTTGAGCGTCGAGCTGCCGCTCTATCGCGGCGAGGGCGATCTGCGTCGCCTCTCGAATGACTTCAACCTGATGACGCGCGAATTGCACCGCCAACGCAGTGCACTGGATGAGCGCCGCCGGTTCATGGAAGCCATGCTGTCGGGCGTCAGTGCCGGTGTCATCGGCCTCGACGCTGCCGGGGTTGTCCGCATTGCTAACCCCTCTGCCGAGCGTCTTCTCGGCATCAACGCCGATGACATGCTCGGCCGGCCGATCGCGGAGGCCATACCGGCACTCGGCCAGCACTGCGCCGAAGCCGCAGAGCAGCTCCACGGCAAAAGCCGCGCCCATGGCCAGATCACCATGATGGTCGGTGATGAGGAACGCGTCTTCGCGGTTCAGATGACCAAGGAGCAGGCGCAGGGTGGAGAGGATCAGGGCAGCGTCGTCACGTTCGACGACATCACCGAGCTGATCGCCGCACAACGCACCTCGGCCTGGGGCGATGTCGCCCGCCGCATTGCTCACGAGATCAAGAACCCGCTGACGCCGATCCAGCTCTCGGCCGAGCGTATCCGCCGCAAGTACGGCCGCGTGATTCACGAGGATCGCGAGACCTTCGAAAAGCTGACGGACACGATCGTCCGCCAGGTCGGGGACATCAAGACGATGGTCGACGAGTTCGCCGCCTTCGCGCGTGTCCCGCAGCCGACGTTCGCGCCGCAGGACATCCGCGAGGTCGTGCAGGAGCCGATGATCCAGTATCGCGAGTCGCATGCGAGCGTTACGTACGAGATGGATCTGCCCGCGCAGCCGATCGTCCTTCCCTGCGACGGACGGCTACTGGCGCAGGCGCTCACGAACCTCGTCAAGAACGCGACCGAGGCCGTCCAGACGCGTGCTGAATCTTCCGAAGCGCCAGCGGGCTTCCGCGGACGCGTGCGCGCGATCGTCACCAGCGATGGCGAGCGCGTGACTATCGAAGTGATCGACAATGGTCCGGGCTTGCCGAAGCAGAACCGCTCGCGTCTGCTCGAACCTTACGTGACGACCAAGGGGCGCAAGGGAACGGGGCTCGGCCTCGCGATCGTCCAGAAGATCGTCGAGCAGCACGGGGGAACGCTCGTCCTCGATGATGCGCCGGTCGGGCCTGACGGGGTGCAGGCTGGCGCCAGGATCTCCATCACGCTACCTCTGAGCCGCCCGGCGGCCCGGAGCGACCACCAGACTAGCGATCACCAGACGAGCGACCACCAGACGACGACGCCGGAGCAGACCGATGATCTGCGCCAGCGCCAAACCGCGTAGAGCACATAAGTTCGAGGGAAGTTGCGATGGCAGCCGACATATTGATCGTCGATGACGAGGCGGATATCCGCGATCTCGTTTCGGGCATCCTCGAGGACGAGGGCCACAGCACACGTCTTGCGCGCGATGCCGATGAAGGGCTGAGGGCCATCGAGGAGCGCCGTCCGCACCTCGTCATTCTGGATATCTGGCTGCAGGGGAGCCGTCTCGACGGCCTCGAAATGCTGTCGGCGATCAAGAAAGCGCATCCTGATCTGCCGGTCGTCATCATCTCCGGCCACGGCAACATCGAGACGGCGGTGACGGCCATCCGGCGCGGTGCCTACGACTACATCGAGAAGCCTTTCAAGGCCGACCGGCTGGTTCTCGTTACGTTGCGGGCGCTCGAGGCCTCTCAGCTCCGCCGCGAGGTCAAGACACTGCGCGAGCGCACGGTGCAGAGCTCGGAGATGGTCGGCAAGTCGGCCGCCATGAATCAGCTCCGCAACCAGCTCGAGCGGGTATCGCCGACCAACAGCCGCATTCTGATCCGCGGTGCCTCGGGCTCGGGCAAGGAGCTTGCCGCCCGCGTCATTCATGCGAAGTCCGGTCGCGCGGACGGGCCGTTCGTCGTGCTGAACGCTGCGGCAATGGCGCCGGATCGCGTCGAAGAGGAGCTGTTCGGCACCGAGGATCGTTCGGGGCCGCGCAAGGTTGGCGCGCTCGAGGAAGCACACGGCGGCACGCTCTATATCGATGAGGTCGCCGACATGCCGCTCGAGACGCAGGGCAAGGTGCTCCGTGTGCTCGTCGAGCAGAAATTCCAGCGGATCGGCGGCGGTCCCAAGGTCGCGGTGGACGTTCGGATCATCTCATCGACGAGCCGCGATCTCGAGCGCGAGATGCAGGAGGAGCGCTTCCGCAATGACCTCTACCATCGCCTCAATGTCGTGCCACTGCGCGTGCCGAGCCTTGCCGAGCGGCGCGACGACATTCCGGCGCTGATCGACTTCTTCGTCCAGCAGATAGCGACGGCCTCGGGGCTCTCGCCGCGCCGCATTGGCGATGATGCTGTCGCCGTGCTTCAGGCCCACGATTGGCCCGGCAACGTGCGCGAACTCCGGAACAACATCGAGCGCCTGATGATTCTCGCGGGTGGCGATCCGGGGACCGTGATCACGGCCGACATGCTGCCGGAGGAGATCGGCTCGAACGTGCCGCTCCCCGTGAACGGCGGCGCGGAGCACCTCATGTCGCTGCCGCTGCGCGAGGCGCGCGAGATCTTCGAGCGCGAGTATCTGCTTGCCCAGATCAACCGCTTCGGCGGCAACATCTCGCGCACGGCGGAGTTCGTCGGCATGGAGCGCTCGGCGCTTCATCGCAAGCTGCGTGCGCTCGGTGTCGGCTCTGAGCAGCGCGCATCCTAGCGGCTGCGTCGTACGCCCGCTGTGAGTGAAGTGAGTCCCATGCAACGCGAGACCCCAGCCTCGTCTCTGCCGGCCGCGCATCCGAAAGTGGCGCACGGCAAGGTCGGCGTGCTGCTTCTGAACCTCGGCACGCCCGATGCGACCGACTACTGGTCCATGCGGCGCTATCTCAAGGAGTTCCTGTCCGACGCGCGTGTCATCGAGGAGCCGCGCTGGAAGTGGTGGCCGATCCTCAATTTCATCATCCTGACCGTGCGGCCGGGACCCAAAGGGCGCGACTATGATTCCATCTGGAACAAGGAGCGCAACGAAGGCCCGCTGAAGACGATCACCCGCGCGCAGGCTGAGAAGCTCGCCGCTGCTCTCGCGGACACGCCTGGCGTCGTTGTCGACTGGGCCATGCGTTATGCGAACCCGACGACTGCGAGCCGCCTCGAATGGCTGCTCTCACAGGGTTGCGATCGCATTTTGATCTTGCCGCTCTATCCGCAGTACGCCGCTGCAACAATGGCAACGGCGTGCGATCAGGCCTTTCGCGCCCTCATGGACATGCGCTGGCAGCCGGCGATCCGCGTCGCGCCTCCCTGGCACGACGATCCCGTCTATATCGAGTCACTCGCTGCATCCATGCGCCGGCATCTCGCAAAACTCGATTTCGAGCCTGAACGGATTATCGCAACATTTCACGGAATGCCCGAAAAATACCTTCAGCAGGGCGATCCTTATTACTGCCAGTGCCAGAAGACATCGCGTCTGCTTCGCGCGGCAATGGGACTCAGCGAGGCGCAGTGGCTCACGACTTTTCAATCCCGTTTTGGAAATGACGTATGGCTCCAGCCTTATACTGACGAAACAGTGAAGCGGCTGGCGCGAGAGGGTGTGCGGCGGCTGGCGCTCGTGGCCCCGGGTTTCACGGCCGATTGTCTTGAGACGCTGGAAGAGCTCGACGTCGAAAACCGCCATTACTTCATGGAGAATGGTGGCGAGAAATACGCCTATCTCCCGGCCCTCAATGACGACCCCGAGGGCATGTCTGTGATCGCGAACGTTGTCCGCCGCGAGTTGCAGGGCTGGCTCTGAGAAAATACCGCTTCGCTGTTGCTCGCAATTTTGGTGACCGGTTATAAAGCAGCTTTGCGGGTACATTTAAGTACCCTCGGCGATTATTTTGGTCTGCCTGACTTTTCCAAATGGGCGGTTTACTGTTCATTTACCTTGTTTTGACTGTTTCAGACAGGAGAAACGGGAAGAGATTCGCGCGTATTTCAGTGCAGCGCTCATGGAAGGACCTGCCCAATGCAACCGTTTGGTGGTTTCGAGATCTTCGGTCTGTTGCTGATCGTCCTTGCAGCGGTGGCGCTGTGGTCGACTGTGAAGATCGTGCCGCAGGGCTACAACTGGACGATCGAGAACTTCGGCCGCTACACGCGGACGCTGACGCCGGGCCTGCACATCCTCATCCCGGTCATGGAGCGCGTCGGCTACAAGATGAACATGAAAGAGCAGGTGATGGAGATCCCGAGCCAGGATATCATCACCCGCGACAACGCCATGGTGCGCGTCGACGGCGTGACCTACTTCCAGGTGCTCAGCGCGGCCAAGGCGGCCTACGAGATCGAGGGGCTGGAGTCCGCCATCATCAACCTCACGATGACCAACATCCGTACGGTCATGGGTTCGATGGATCTCGATGAGCTGCTCTCCAATCGCGACGCCATCAACGCGAAGCTGCTCGACGTCGTCGATCACGCGACAGAGGCGTGGGGCGTGAAGGTGACACGCATCGAGATCAAGGACATTGCGCCGCCGCGCGACCTCGTCGACTCGATGGCCCGCCAGATGAAGGCCGAGCGCGAGAAGCGCGCCCAGATCCTCGAATCGGAAGGTCTGCGTGAAGCTGCGATCCTCAAGGCCCAGGGCGAACGGCAGGCTGACATCCTCCGGGCCGAGGGCGAGAAGCAGGCTGCCGTTCTGGCCGCCGAGGGCAAGAAAGAAGCGGCATTCCGCGAGGCCGAGGCCCGCGAGCGCGCCGCGCAGGCGGAGGCGGAAGCCACTAGAATGGTCTCGCAGGCGATTGCGGCCGGCGATGTACAGGCCATCAACTACTTCGTCGCCAACAACTACGTGAAGGCGCTGGAGCAAATTGCGAAATCGCCCAACCAGAAGGTGCTGATGATGCCGCTCGAGGCGTCCTCGGTTATCGGCTCGCTCGCGGGCATTGCCGAGATCGCGGGAGCTGCCTTCGGCAACCGGGACGGCTCGGCGCCGCGGCCCACGGGGAGTGGCCGACCCAATGCAAGCAGCGTCCCGCGCGCGGGAGCATGATGTACTGAGGCGCCCGGTGTGACTGCCGGGCGCCTACCTTGCTGCTCATTCTCGCTGTATCCTGTGGGTGCAGCGTCTTCCGCTGCAGCTGTCCTTCGCGATCAGATTCTCAATCCGGGTTGGCGCCATGTCATTGGTCTCTTTTCTTTTCGATCTCGGAGCCTGGAGTTGGCTCATTCTCGCGCTGATCCTCTATGGGCTCGAGACCGTGGTGCCCGGCGTCAACATGGTCTGGTTCGGGACGGCCGCGCTCGTCGTCGGGCTTGTCGTCTTCGCGACGGGCATTTCGTGGCCCTGGCAACTCGTCATCTTCGCGGTGATCTCGATTGCGACCGCCTTTGCCGTCCGGAAGTATGCGCGCGCGCACGTGAACATCACCGATGTCCCCGATCTGAATGTGCGCAGCCATCAGTATGTCGGGCGCGAGTTCGTCGTCGCCGAAGCCATCAAGGGTGGTCGCGGGCGTGTGCGTGTCGGCGACTCGCTGTGGCAGGCCGAGGGCGAGGACGTGCCTGCAGGCACGCGCGTTCGCGTGAAAGACGTACATGATGCCGTACTGATGGTGGAGCGTGTATCGGCCTGAGAAAGATCCGGGTCCTCTGGCGTGGCTCATAGGGCTCTTGGACCTGCTGTTGCCGTGGATCGGCGTTCCGCTCGCCGCGATAGGTCTGTATTTGGCGATCCGAAGCAATGCGATCGGATGGTGGCTGCTGGCGATCGGCGTCGCGATGTTGGTGCTCGATTTCGCTCTGGCATTCTTTTGGGTGCACCAGTCGCAGCCGGGAAGCGAGCAGCCACTCCTCAACCGTCGGGGGGCACAGCACATCGGGCGCGTGGTGTGCGTGAGCGAGCCGATTGCGGGCGGAGAAGGCAGGGTGCGCGTCGCCGATACGGTCTGGCGTGCGCGTGGCCCGGATTGCGCAGCGGGAACATGGGTCCGCATTGTTGCAGTCGAAGGCGCTTATCTCGTTGTTGCCGCGGACGAAACACCGCCGGAAGCAACTCGTGGAGAGGCCTCGTCCTCCTGAAACCGCCGGGCTTTCTGCACGGAGATGTGTTCGCCGCGGACTTGCCATTGCCTGCATATGCAGATATACGGCGACTATGGACCAGAATGCACCGGATCAGCCGCGTCGGGCGCGAGGATGCACGGCCATGCGCCTGCGCAAGGCGGCGCGACGGGTCACGCAGATCTATGACCGCCACCTCGAGGCGGCCGGCCTGACGATCACGCAGTTCGGCGTACTGGCCAGTCTACTGACGGCAGGGCGGATGGCGATCGGGCCGCTGGCCGAGCAGCTGCTCATGGATCCGACGACTCTCACGCGCAACCTGCAGCCGCTCCAGCGCGAGGGCCTCGTGGTCATCGAATCCGATCGGCGCGACCGACGCGTGCGTTGGGTAAGTCTCTCTGATGCCGGGCGGCAAGCTCTCGAGCGCGCGCGGCCTGCGTGGCGCGAAGCGCAGGAGCACGTTCGCAAGTTGATCGGTGAGGAAGAGACTGCCGCACTTCACGACACGCTCGATTACGTGCTGGAGCGCTTCGCCGAATAGCCTCGTTTTTTGACGATCCTCTATCTGCATATGCAGCAAATGGAAAAACGACCATGAGCACACATAAGAGCGCGGTGGAGCGACTCGCGGGCCAAGCGGTGAGCTTTGGCGTCACCGATTCCAAATCGGCGACTGCGATGCCCGGCATCGAATTCCTGCGTGCGATGATGAGCGGGAAGCTTCCCGCGCCGCCGATATGCGAGACGCTTGATTTCATCCTCGTCGAAGCCGAGCCGGGGCGCGCCGTTTTCGAGGGCATACCGTCGGATCGCTTCCGCAATCCGCTCGGTACGGTCCACGGCGGATGGATGACGACGCTGCTCGACTCGTCCTTGGGCTGCGCCGTGCATTCGACGCTGAAGGCTGGCCAGGGCTACACGACGGTCGATCTCGCCATCAGCTTCGTGCGCGCCGTGCATCAGAGCACAGGCAAGCTCAGGTGCGAGGGGAAGGTCATTCACGTGGGCGGCCGGATCGCCACAGCGGAAGCTCGCCTCGTCGATGCCGAAGGCAAGCTCTACGCACATGGCACGACGACGTGCCTCGTGATGCAGGTTCCAGCGGGCTGACGGTCGCTCCGACGTACCGACACATCCCTCTATTTCTACGGGCAAGCACTATGCGCACGTCTTCGTCTCAAGCAGTTCTTCCGCTCTGGCTGCTCATTCTGATCGTCGGCACCATTGTCGGCGTGTCCATGGGGCGCGCCCAGTCCATGGGCCTCTACCTTCAGCCCGTTACGTCGGCGCTCAATATCGGTCGCGAGGCCTTCGCGCTCTCGATTGCCTCATCGCAACTGCTCATGGGTGTTGGCGCGCCCTTCTCCGGCGCCCTGATCGACATGTTCGGCGCCGGCCGCGTCATCGTCGCCTGTGTCCTGGCGACGATCGCAGGCCTCTACTTCATGTATGCCGCGCAAACTTCGACCGATCTGCTCATTGCCGGCATTCTCATGGGCATCGGCGTGAGCGGCACGGGCGTGACGTCGCTCGTCGGCACCATCGGCCGGCTCGCACCATCGGAGAAGCGCCTCCAGGCGATTGCCTCGATCGGCATGGCGGCCGGCATCGGCAGCTTCGTCGCTCTGCCCGTTATGCACTTCCTCATCGAGATCGTCGGCTGGCAGCAGAGCCTGCTCTGGCTCATGGCGATCACAGCGCTGCTCATCCCGCTCGCGTGGCCCATTGGCGGCAAGCCCGCAAAGGTGGATGGGCCGGTGCGCAGTCAGACGCTCGGTGAAGCGCTGGGCGAAGCCTTCCGGCATCCGAGCTACTGGCTGCTGACGGCGGGCTTCTTCGTGTGCGGTTTCCACGTTTCCTTCATCGTCGTGCACCTGCCTGCTTTCGCAGTGGACCAGGGACTGCCGAGCTGGGTCGGGCCATTCGCGCTCTCCGTCGTTGGTATCGCGAATATCATCGGCACGTTCCTTGCGGGACAGTCGGGCCGCTACATCGAGAAGCGCCGCCTGCTGAGCCTCATCTACTTGGCCCGCGCGGTCATCTTCCTCGGTTTTCTGTTTCTGCCGCTGACGCCGGTGACGGTCATCGTGCTCTGTGGGCTGCTCGGCATCTTCTGGCTCTCGACCATTCCGCCGACCAGCGGTCTCGTCGCGACCTTTTTCGGCACGCAGTGGATGTCGATGCTGTTCGGCTTCGTCTTTCTCTCGCATCAGGTCGGCTCGTTCCTCGGCGTATGGCTCGCCGGGCGCTTGTTCGACATGACCAAGTCCTATGACGCCATGTGGTGGATCTCGGTCGCGCTTGGCGTGATCTCGGCGCTGCTCAACTGGCCGATCAAAGAGCAGCCAGTACCGCGCATCGTCGCTGCATCGGCCGCGAAGGCATGAGAGCCAAACCATGACCGCAACCTCGTTCGGCTCCGCTCCGCGGCCTGCCGCTGCGCCGAATCCTCTCCTCGACGGCGCCATCCTGCCGACGCTGTTGCGTCTTGCCTTGCCGACGAGCATCGCGATGGTGGCGACGGCGCTCGTTGCTATCGCGGAGACGTCCTACGTCGGTCAGCTCGGGACGCTTCCCCTCGCCGGGCTCGCGCTCGTGTTCCCGATGGTCATGCTGCAGCAGATGATGTCAGCAGGCGCCATGGGCGGCGGCATTTCCTCGGCCATCAGCCGCGCGCTCGGAGCTGGCGACACGGCGCGCGCAGCAGCTCTCGCCCAGCATGCGTTCGTGATCGGAGCCACCGCCGGCCTTTTCTTTCTGGCGCTCTACCTGCTTGCCGGCCCCGCGATCTATCGCGCACTCGGCGGGCGTGACGGCGTGCTCGCCGAGGCGTTGACCTACTCGAATGTGGTCTTCCTCGGCGCGCCATCTATCTGGTTGGCAAATACATTCGCCTCGATCTTGCGCGGCACGGGAAACATGATCGTGCCGTCGGCGGTCCTCCTTGCGGTCGCTGGCGCGCAGATCCTCATTGGTGGCAGCTTCGGGCTCGGTCTCGGGCCGTTCCCGCGCCTGGGCATGGCGGGCGTCGCGATGGGGCAGGCCGTAGCGTTCACGATGGGTGCCCTGTATCTCTACTGGCATCTTGCATCGGGTCGCGCGCGCATCACGCTGCGACTCTCGAAGATGTCGCTCTCCTGGGAGATGCTGCGGGATATCTGCAAGGTCGGCGCCGTCGCATGTATCTCGTCGATCCAGACAGTATTAGCGATCCTGATACTCACGCGCCTGGTTTCGGCCTTCGGGACGGAGGCTCTTGCCGGATATGGCCTCGGCACCCGGCTCGAGTTCCTGCTCATTCCGATCACGTTCTCGATCGGCGTCGCGAGCGTGCCGATGGTCGGCGTCGCCATTGGATCCGGGAACGCTGCGCGCGCCCGTCGTGTCGCCTGGACGTCGGGTGCGGTCGCGACAATCCTGCTGACAATCGTCGGTCTGATCGTCGCCGTGTTTCCGCTTCTTTGGGCGGGCATCTTCACGAAAGACCCGGCGACGCTTGCGGCTGCAAGTAGCTATCTCCGCTGGGCCGGACCGTTCTATGGTCTCTTTGGTCTCGGCCTCTGCCTTTATTTTGCAGCGCAAGGTTCGGGCAGTGTCGTCGGGCCTGTTCTGGCGGGCACGCTGAGGCTCGTCGTTGTTTTGATTGGCGGACTCTGGCTCGTCAGCATCGATGCGCCGGCGTGGATGCTCTTTGCGCTCGTCGGTTTCGCGATGGCCATTTACGGCGCGGCCACCGCCTTCTCGCTCTGGATCGTCGATTGGGAGGGTAATAAGCGACGCAACTGAGCCTGCGTCGCCTTCGAGGCCCTTTTCTCTGCCGTCTACCTGTCATGCACGGTGCGCTGCAGTCTTGCGCACGCTCCGCGCACGACGCAAACTCTCCGGTAGCCAAAACAACGAGCTTCCGGGAGGAGCCATGTCGTCCCCAAGCAGGGAAGAAGCCGGGCGCAGTGCGCTTGCAGGCATCAAGGTCGTCGATCTCACGCAGTTCGAGGCCGGCACGTCCATCACTGAAACGCTGGCGTGGCTCGGTGCCGACGTCATCAAGATCGAGAATCCGGTCGGCGGCGAACAGGGCCGCGGGGCCTCGACCGACATCAAGGGCGTCGACAGCTACTACTTCATGCTGCTCAACGCCAACAAGAGATCGGTGACACTCAATCTCAAGGATCAGCGCGGCAAGGACATGCTGCGCAAGCTGATCGCAAAGGCGGACATCTTTGCTGAGAACTTCGCGCCGGGCGTTATCGAGAAGCTCGGCTTTTCCTATGAGGAAGTCTCGCGCATCAATCCGCGCATCATCTACGCGACGGTCAAGGGCTTCGGAAAAGGGAGTCCCTACGAGAAGCACCTTGCCTTCGACATGATCGCGCAGGCCGCGGGCGGCGTCATGAGCATCACAGGCGACAGCGACGGCAAGCCGATCAAGCCGGGCGTCACGCTCGGTGATACCGGCACCGGCCTTCATGCGTGCATCGGTGTGCTGGCGGCGCTCTACCAGCGCACGGCCACCGGCCGCGGCCAGAAGGTCGAGGTCGCGATGCAGGATGCGATGGTCAACTACTGCCGCATTGCCTATGCGTCGCAGCTCCTGCACAAGAAGCCCTGCCCTCGCATGGGCAATCAGGTCGTGCTCGGTACGAACGCACCGTCCGATGTGTTCAAGTGCAAGCCGGGTGGGCCGAACGACTACGTCTACATTTACACGAGCCGCGCCAACAACATTCAGTGGGAGCGCCTGCTGAAGGTGATCGGTCGCGAGGATCTGAAGTCAGACGAGCGTTTCGCGACACCGCAGCTTCGGGTCAAGATCGTCGACGAGATCAACGGCTACATCCAGAGCTGGACGCAGAACTACACGAAGCACGAGGCCATGCAGATCCTCGGTGAGCAGGGTGTGCCGTGCGGTGCGGTGCTCGATACCGATGAACTCATGAACGAGCCGAGCATGCGCGAGCGCGAGATCTTCGTGGAAGTGGATCATCCCGCGCGCGGCAAGGTCGTCATCCCCGGCTGGCCGGTGAAGCTCTCGGACAGCTACGTGCCGGTGAAATCCTCGCCGATCCTCGGCGCGGACAATGCCGATGTGTACGGCGACTGGCTCGGCCTGTCGAAGGGCGATCTCGATGCACTCAAGAAAGAGCAGGTCATCTAGCTCTCCGCCTGCTCGCAGAAACTGAACACATTAGAGAGGAACACCCGATGGCTATTGGTTCCGACATCATTGCCAAGGCAATGAAGAACGAAGGCGTGAGCGACTTCTTCTACATCATGGGCGCGCCCATGATGGCCGTGGAGAAGGCCGCCATGAAGCTCGGCCTGCGCGGCGTGGACGTGCGCCACGAGCAGGCGGCGGCAATGGCCGGCTTCGCCTACGCGCGCCTTCTCAACAAGCCTGCGTTCTGCATGGCGGCCTCGGGTCCGGCCGTGACCAATCTCGTGACAGGCATTGCGCACGCCTGGGCCGACTGCACGCCGGTCATCGCGCTCGGTGGCGCGGCGCCGGTCGTGACGTGGCATCACGGTGCTTTCCAGGACATCGACCAGCTCTCGATGTTCAAGCCCTGTACGAAGTGGTCCGACCGTATGCACCACACGAAGCGCATCCCCGAGCTGATAAATCTCGCGGTGAAGCACGCCATGAGCGGCAAACCGGGTCCGGTCTATCTCGATTGTCCCGGTGACATCCTCTATGCGGAGGTGGACGAGTCCAAGATCGAGTATCCCGATCCCTACGACCACGCTAAGCGGCCGCGTCCCGCCGCGAACGCCAATGATCTCTCGGCCATTGTCGAGTTGCTTTCCAAGGCGAAGCAGCCCGTTCTCATCACCGGATCGGGTGTACAGTGGTCCGAGGCCGAGCGCGAGATGCTGGCCTTCGTAGAGGCGGCAGGTGTGCCCTTCTACACGACGCCACAGGGCCGCGGTGTGATCCCCGAGGATCACAAGTACTGCTATCTCACCTCGCGCGCCGCTGCTTTCCGCGATGCCGACCTCATCCTCGTCGTCGGCACGCGCATGAACTACATCATCGGCCATGCCGCGCCGCCGCGTTGGAATGCCAATGCGAAGATCGTGCGCGTCGACATCGATCCGATCGAGATCGCGTCCTCGCCGCGCAATCTCGCGGTCGGCGTGATCGCGGATGCGAAGGTGGCCTTCCAGCAGCTCACAGCGGCCGTTGCCGGCAAGGTCACGCCGGCGACCTACGAGACATGGCGCGAGCGCCTCCGCTCCCGCAATGTCCAGAAGACGGCTGAAGCCGAGCAGGCGCTTTCGAATCCCGCGTCACCCATCCATCCGCTGCGCCTGTGCAAGGAAGTGCGCGACTTCATGGACCGCGACTGCGTGCTCTGTGTCGACGGGCAGGAGATCCTGAACTTCGGTCGCCAGGCCATCCCGCAGTACACCGCGCGCCACCGCGTCAACTCAGGCGCCTTCGGCACCATGGGTGTCGGTATGCCGTTCGGTATCGGTGCCAAGGTTGCGCTGCCCGACAAGCAGGTGATCGTGCTGCATGGTGACGGATCGTTCGGCATGAACGCCATGGAGTTCGACACGGCGGTCCGTCACAACCTGCCGATCCTGACCATCATCAGCCAGAACGGCGGCTGGACGGGCGATCCCAACAAGGAGAAGCCCGGCCGCGACCTCGGCTATCCGCGCCTCGACAAATTCGCCGAGGCCTTCGGCGGCCATGGCGAGTGGGTCGATAAGCCGGATGATATCCGCCCGGCGCTCGAGCGTGCCATGAAGGCTGTGAAGGCGGGCAAGCCGGCACTCGTCTGCGTCATCACGGACCACAATGCGCGCGCGACGACGACGGCCTTCACGAACTACGCGACCTGAGCTCAACGGCACCAACGAAAACGGCCGGCACCGAGGTGCCGGCCGTTCGCGCTTTTATGACGGCCGATCGCCTTATCGGCTGATAACCATGCTTGTGACCGCGAGGGCTACGTTAAGGCCGGTCTGGCCTTGCACGCTGACCGGCTGAAGCACGACCGACTTGTTGCTGCCGCCCACAAGCGCGTTCGCGCCGACGCCAAGCGCGACGGAGGCTTCTGCCGAGACGCCGCCGTAGTCACCGACGAGCAGCGGACCTCTATTGACGTCGGTCGAGCCGATCACCTGCCAGATGAGGGTGGTCTCGTTCTTGAAGCCGATATCCACGCCAACCTTGGTGATCGTCGCGGTGTAGCCGCGCGGCCGCTTGCCGCCGACGGACTGGTAGAAGCACTCCAGCGTCTGCTGCGAGCCTAAGATCATGCCGACATGCGGGCCGCCCTTGCAGGTCAGCGTGCCGATGAGCGAGCGCGCGGACTGGGCGTCTGCCGTTGTCGTTGAGACGGTTGCGAAGCCAGCCGCAATACCGATACCGATAAGCCCCGCCGCAACGCCCGTCGTAATCCTGTTCATGTCACCCTGCTCCCTGCGAAGTGAACTATCTGCCCTTCGACGCGAGACGTCCCCATCTCGAATCGCCGCGCAGTATAGCCAACTCTCAGGCGCCGATTGCGGCCGCACCTTGCGCTAAAGCAAAATCCAGAGGTGAGACGTACCGATGTCTGGAGGTTTTCGGAAGTGTGATGCGCAAGCGCCACATATTTGTGCGCCTGCTCACTCCTCGAAGATTGCCACAACGCGCGTGAAGCCGGCCGAGGCGCGTTTGATCTTGAAGGGGAAGCAGCACACCGTGTAGCCGGTCGCGGGGAGCTGCTCGAGATTCGCGAGCTTCTCGATGTGGCAGTAGGCGCGCTCCATGCCGGCGCGATGGCCTTCCCAGATCAGCGCGGCATCGCGCGTCGCGGCGTACTTTTTCGCAGTATGAACAAAAGGGGCGTCCCAGCTCCAGGCATCCGTGCCGGTAATCTTCACACCGCGCTCGGTCAGCCAGAGCGTGGCGGCACGGCCCATGCCACAGCCACGTGAGACGTAGTCGGTCTCGCCGTAGCGCGCGCCGGCGGCTGTATTGACGAGCACGATATCGAACGGCTGGAGCGTGACGCCCGTACGCACGAGCTCTGCCTCGACATCAGCCGGCGTCGCCACGTAGCCATCGGGAAAATGTCGGAAGTCGAGCTTCACGCCGCGGCTCATGCACCACTCGAGCGGCACTTCGTCGATCGTCCAGGCGCGCTTGCCGCCGTCCATGGTCGAATGAAAGTGATAGGGCGCGTCGAGATGCGTGCCGTTGTGCGTCGAGACCGTGAGCTGCTCGACGGCCCAGGCCTCGCCGCCCGGCAGCTCCTCCGCCGTGAGCCCCGGAAAATGCGGGAGCATGCGTGAGAGCGCCGCCGGATCCGTGTGCGCGACGTAAGTGATCTTCGGCTCGTTGCCGGGCGGATCGGAGGCGATATCCGCTTCGAGCGCGACAGAGAGATCGACGATGCGACGCGCCATGGTGGCCTCCGATGCGTGAGGCTATTTCCCCGCCTTGATCTTCTCGAGCACCGGCATGATGTAGCGGCGGAACTGCGCCGGGTTCTCGCTCATGGGGAAGTGGCCGAGCTCCTTCATGATCGTGACCTCGGCGCCCTTGATTTGCGCGGCCGTCCGCTTTGTATCGTCCGGCGTGCAGGAAAAATCGTACTCGCCGGTCAGCATGTAGAGGGGGCAGCGCTTCGTATCGATGCGAGCGATCTTCTCGCGCAGGTCGCCATCGACGCGATAGAAATAGAGATCACCCTTGAAGATGCCGGGGCCGCCGCACTTGTACATCCAGAGCGTCTCGTGGCGGCTCTCGGCGGGGCTCTGCGGCGCCATCATGCCGGAGACGAGCGCGGCACAGACTTCGCCGCCGTGCACGTCTGGCCGATTGAGCCATTCGGTGTCGTACCAGGGCTGCTGATGAGCGGCGGACTCGAGGCCGATGAGCGCGCGGAAGCGCTCCGGGTGCTCGGCCGCGAGATTGAGCACGAGACGTCCGCCGATCGAACAGCCCATCACGACGGGGCGTTGGAGTTCCAGCGCATCACAGACGTCGAGCACCATCTGCGTGTAGTTGGCGGTCGTGAGATTGTATTCCTCGGTCTCGAAGCCGACGGGCGGCAGCGATTTCCCATGCCACGGCATATCGAACACGATGACGCGATAGTCGCGCGTAATCGCCGGGTCGTTCAGCACGTGGCGGAACTGCCGACCGTCCGCGCCGGCCGTGTGCAGACAGACGAGCGGAATGCCACTGCCGGCTTCCTCGATGTAAAGGCGGTGCGGACGGCCCGAGAGCGTCAGATGAGCGTAGCGGCCGACGATCGGCTCGAAGGTAGCTTTCATGGGGCGCGTTTCCTCACGTCAGCGCGCGCGGCGCAGTGACGATGTCCTTGATGACCTGCAGGTTCGCCATGAAGGGCTGCAGGTTGCCTTCGATGCGCGCGAGGCCGACCTTCGAGAGTGCCATGAGGTCATGCGTTCCAGGATCGGGCACGCGCTTCAAGAGCTTGAGCCATGTCTCCGGCTCGGCCGTGATTGAGAATGCCCATGGCCTCAGCAGGAACGGGCCGCGCGTGATCGACGTCACGCGCCCGCCATCGACGCGCACGAGCAGCGGCGTCGCGCCGACTACGATGGCGAAGTCGGTCGTCAGGAAGCGGCCGCGCCGCAGCAGATCGGCGTTGCCGCCGACCAGCGCGGGGAGGCGCTCGAAGAGCGCGATCACGCGCCCGGCTGTGGCATCGAGTGTTGTCAGCGTTGTCATTCCGACTAGGCCTCCACAAGACCCATGACGAGGAGGAAGACGCCGAGAGCGGCGAGCGCACCACCGGCCGCGCGCAGACCAATCGGGTTCGCCTCAGCCGCGACGAGAAATTTGCGCGACACGAGCATGGCAACCGTGGCGATCGCCGCCATGATGACCGCGAGGCCGATCAGATAGGCGCCAATCACCGTACGCTCAGCGCCAACGACCGCCTCGCCGAAAGCATAGCCGTGAAAGAGGCCGGCAATGACGGCAAGCAGCACCCAGCCGGCACGCGCTGAGGTTAGCCCAATGGCCAGCGCCGCACCGGCGACGATCACGCTCACTGCGACGAGCATCTCGACGAGGGGCACGTTCAGCTCGATGACATGCGCGAGCACGCCGAGCGACGAAGCGGCTATGAAGCCGGCGATGATGCCGATGCCGCCGCTCACGAACGCTGCGGCGATACCGATGGCGATGATGAAGGCCAGATGGTCGATGCCGATCACAGGATGTCCGATGCCGGAGAGAAAGCCCTCCATGAAAGTCGTGGGTGTCACACCGCCCATGGGGTGGTGCGCCGCCGCCGAGCCGATGCCAGCCATGAGGAAAGCTGCGGCAAGGCCGAGCCGCTTGATTTTGGTCTGCTGCATGTCATTCCCCGAAGGTTCAGTAGCTGGCGTGTTGTGAGGCGTATCATGCCCGCGTGGGCGGTTGCTGATCAAGTGCCGCTACGCGGGCGGGGGCGATCATCCCCTCTCCCCGCCTTTGCGGAGAAAGGGTGAGGGGCAGCACATTCGAGACCTCAGCGTTTGCCGCTGCCTCGCAACTACAGCATCCCAACCACGAGGTCGCCGATGGCGAGGGAGGAGGTCAGACCAGGGCTCTCGATGCCGAAGAGCATGACGAGGCCATCGACGCCGTGCTGCTTGGGTCCATGGAATACAAAATCGGGCACGGGCTCGCCCTCGCGGTAGAGCTTCGGGCGGATGCCGGTGTAATCGGGGTGCAGCCGATCAGGATCGAGACCCGGATAGTACGTGCGGATGAAGCCTAAGAACTTCTCGAGCTTCTCCGGTTTGAAAGTGTAGTCGATCTCGGGGATCCACTCGATGTCGGGGCCGAATTTGCAGCGCCCGCCGAGGTCGACGGTCACGTGCAAGCCGAGCCAGGCGCCGTCGGGCATGGGATAGATGTGGCGAGCGAACGGCGAGCGGCCCGTGTAGGCGTAGTACTGGCCGACGGCGTAGTAGGTCTCCGGGGGGACATAGCCCGAGGGAAAGCTCAGCGTGCGCGCGAGCTTCGTCGCGTGCAAACCGGGCGAGAGGATCAGCTCTTTGGCGGTGATGGTGGCCGGTGCCTCGCCTGCGGTCACGACCTCGAAAAGGCCATCGACGCGGCGGCCGACCCGTTCGACGGGCGTGTTCAGCACCACGTTGCCGTCATGGGCCTCGATGTGGCCTTCGAGCGCGAGCATGAAAGCGTGCGTGTCGATCGTGCCCGTCGAAGGCGAGAGCAGAGCCGCGACACACGAGACCTCGGGTTCGATCGCGCGCGCTTCGTTGCCCATGAGCGGCTGCAGGTCAGTCACGCCATTGCGGATCGCCGTTTCCTGAATCGCCTTGAGCTTCGGTACCTGCGTTTCGTTGGTCGCGACGAGCAGCTTGGTAATCTGCTGATGCGCGACGCCGTTCTCGGCGCAGAACCTATAGAGCTGCGCTTTGCCTTCGACACAGAGCTTCGCCCGCAGCGAGCCAGGGGGATAGTAGATGCCGGCGTGGATGACCTCGCTGTTCCGCGAGCTCGTTTCCGAGCCGATGATATCGTGCTGCTCGAGCACCATGACCTCGCGGCCTGCCATGGCCAGCGCTCGCGCGATGGCGAGCCCGACGACGCCAGCGCCGACGACAACGGTTTCAACATCAGCAGTCATGGAATTTCCCGGCTCACGTCCATCATTCGGTCGAGGCGGTCAGCCGCCTTTCCGTGCTTTGTATTTGTCGATCTCGGCCTGAATGGCGGCCTGGTTTTCCATGCCGGCGCCGGCACGCTTGGTCTTGGCGTCGTCGTAGCTCCACTGGCGAAGGCTGTTGGCGCCGCGCTGGAAATGCGGGTGAACGTGGCGCGCCATGAGCTCGTAGCTGCGCTTGGTCGCATCCCAGTCAGCCCAGTTGTGGGCGAGCAGCAGAACGGCACCGAAGCCGCCGTTGGAGCCCTTCCACAGGCGCTCGAAGTGGCGGATGCAGTCGTCGGGTGTGCCGATGCAGGCGAGCCCGCTTTCGGTCAGGTAGTTGAGCGGATCCTCGATGCCCGGCGGGACAATCGGGAAGGTCGCGACCTCGTTGAAGTAGCGATTGAAGTCGGCGAGGCCGAAGGCCATGTCGGCGCGCGCCTTCTCGCGGGTCTCGGCGACGTGCGCGAAGGTGACGATACGCCAGCGCGAGCGGTCCGTGGTGGCACCGGCCTCGCGCGCGGCATCCTCGTGAATGGCCCAGTTCTTAGCGTGCGCGGCAAGGGCTTCATCGGAGGTGCCGCCGATCGAGAGCATGCCGATGCCGTGCTTGCCGGATGCGACGGCGCCGACCGGCGAGCGCGAGGACGCGACGGCCATTTCGATGTGTGGACGCGAGTACGGAACAAGCTGGAGCTTGGCTTCCTGGAGCGTGAACCAGTCCGTCTTCTTCGTCACCATCTCGCCGCGCATGAGCTGCATGAGGCAGTCGAGCGCTTCGTCCATGCGGCGGCGCTGGTCGGCAGCCTTGAGGCCGATCTTCTCGGCGTCGTAGATGAGCGAACCGGGGCCGACGCCGAACATGGCGCGCCCGCGCGTCATGTGGTCAAGCTGCATGATGCGGCTCGCGAGCGTGAACGGGTGGTGATAGGGGAGCGAGACGACGCCCGTGCCAAGGCGGATGTGACGGGTCTCGCGCGCGGCCGCCGCAATGAACATCTCCGGACAGGCGATGATCTCGAATCCGCCCGAATGGTGCTCGCCGATCCAGGCTTCGTGATAGTTCAGCCGGTCGAGATGGACGACGAGCTCCATGTCACGATCGAGCGCCAGTGTCGGATTTTCGCCGAGGGCATGGAAGGGGGCGAGAAAAACCCCGGTGCGTAAATAGCGATCGTCCATGGCGCATCCCCTGATCATCTTGACAGACGGTCTTTGTCCCCCGAGAGAGGATCGGCCGTTCGTCCCTTCGTGCCCGCCCGGCCGCTGGCCGTCAAGGAGCGCTGGACGATAGGGCGTATGCGGATGCAGCGTCAGAATGCGGCTTGACCGGGCTGGTCCATGAACGGACTATGACCGTTGAGGTGACGGAAGCTGAACAAGGAACGGCACTTTGGGCGTTGTGGTCTCCATAGACGGCGCACGCGATCCGGCAGCTAGCCTGCAGCCGCTGCTCGATCTCGTCAGCGAGGAGATGGCGGGGGTCAATCGCATCATTCTCGACAAGGCGGTCTCGGATATCGAGCTCATTCCGACGCTCGCCCATCATCTGATCGATTCCGGCGGCAAGCGGCTTCGTCCCATGCTGACGATCGCGGCAGCCAAGCTCTCGGGCTACGCCGGTGAGGGGCATGTTCGGCTGGCGGCGACCGTCGAGTTCATGCACACGGCGACGCTGCTCCATGACGACGTCGTTGACGAGAGTGACGTGCGCCGCGGCAAGGCCTCGGCGCGGCGGTTGTGGGGCAATCAGGCGAGCGTGCTGGTCGGGGATTTCCTGCTGGGGCAGGCCTTTCGCATGATGGTGGATGTCGGCTCGCTGCCCGCGCTGCGCATCCTCTCCAATGCTGCGGCGGTCATCGCCGAGGGCGAGGTTATGCAGCTCTCGGCCGCCAAGAACATGGGCACGACCGAGGACGAGTATCTCGCGATCATCAATGCCAAGACAGCGGCGCTGTTCGCGGCGGCGGCGGAAGTAGGCCCGGCCATTTCCGGGCGCCCGGCCGCCGAGCAGTCTGCGCTGCGCTCGTACGGCCGCAATCTCGGCGTGGCTTTCCAGCTCGTTGACGATGCGCTCGACTACGCGGGTGACAGCGCCCGCCTCGGCAAGTCGGTCGGCGATGATTTCCGCGAGGGCAAGATCACGCTGCCCGTGATCCTGTGCTATCGGCGCGGCAACCCGACGGAGCGGGCCTTCTGGCAGCGCACGCTCTCGAACGGCGAGATCAACGACGGCGATCTCGAGCACGCCATCGGGCTCATGCGGCGCCACAAGGCGATCGAAGCAACGCTCGAGCGCGCTCGCCACTACGGCGCCATTGCCTCGGATGCGCTGGCGATCTTCCCCGAAAGCGCGGCACGTTCGGCGCTCGCCGAGGCGGTCGCCTTCTGCATCGCGCGCGCGCACTGAGCGCGGTCAGCCGCCCCGCCCGCTGGCGGCCTGGACTTGGGGCGCTTGCGCGCCAGCGCCAGCAATGCGGGCGAGAATTTCGTCGGTAAGCCCGCGCACGGCCACGCCGACATCGCCCGGGTATTTGGCGATGTAGGAGCGCTCGCTCTGCTGGAAATGACCGGCCTGCTGCATGGCATGAATCCGCGGCAGCGCGTGCTTGAAGCAGCGGTTATTCGCGTCCGCCGCGAGCCAGCGGTGATACTCCTCCTCGAGCGGGGCGGCACCATCCTTCATGTTCACGACGACGCCGAGGTTCTCGGCAAAGCCCATCTCGGGGTTCAGGTCGCGAAAGCGCCGGAAGACATCGAGGCCGCAGACGGACACATAGTCGGGCTTCGTCGGCGAGACGTGGAAATCCGCTTCACGGAGCCAACTCTCGGTCAGCACGGAGAGGCCCGGCGGGCAGTCGATCAGCACAATATCGAATACGATGCGGGCGCGGCTCAGTAGGCCGCCGATGGCGGTGCGCAGGCGTGCGTGCTGGCTCTCCTTGGAGACCTCCCGTTCGAGGAGGGTGAGCTGCATGTCGCTCGGCATGAGATAGACCGAGCGGGCATCGTCGATATCGGACACGCCGCCGACCACGAACTCCGTCCACTCCGCAGGCGTGCCCTTCAGCACCTGAGCGACGAGATAGTCGACGATCGTGCGGCCTTCGTTCTGGAGTTTCCTCAGGCTGTCCGTCGCCATCAGCATGGTGCTGATGCTTGCCTGAGCATCCGAGTCGATCACGAGCACGTTCTTGCCATGGTAGACCGACAACGTCTCGGCTACCGCAAGGACGATGGTCGATTTTCCGACCCCGCCCTTGGTGTTCATGATGGCAATGGTGTTACGCATCTCCCCGCGCGGCCCTGGGTGCTCAAGACTTTGGATAAATGGTGGAATACCGGGTTATCCAGTACTTGAACAATAGTGTGGCGAACTCAAGAAGCAGGCCGCGCGAGCTGGGGATCAGCGTCCTTTGAACTGTGGTTTGCGCTTTTCCATGAAGGCGCGGCGGCCCTCGATGTAGTCCTCGGAGGCGAAGCAGGCGGTGACCATGCGGTCGAGCTTGGCATGGTCGCGCTCAGCGGACGGCCGGCCGATCTCGCGCGCGACGGCCTTGATGGTTGCGATGGTAAGCGGCGCATTCTCGGCAATCTGACCGGTCATCGTGGCGACGGCCGCGTCGAGGTCTTCTGCCGGCACGACCTGGTTGAGAAAGCCCATGGCCTCGGCCTCGGCAGCCGTGAACTGGCGCGCCGTATAGAAGAGCTCCATGGCCTTCGAGAGACCGATGATCTCGGAGAGCCGGTGGACGCCGCCGTAGCCATATCCCAGGCCGAGCTTGCCTGCTGGAATGCCGAACTTCGAGGTGTCTGTCGCAATGCGGACGTCGCAGCACGTGGCGACATTCATGCCACCGCCGATGCAGTACCCCTGGATCTTCGCGATCGTCGGCTTCGGGAAATTATATAGCGTCTCGTAGGCCTTGGATCCCACGGCGTTGTAGTGGGCGACGCCCTCTGCCGTCGAGCGCTGGCTCTCGAACTTGGAGATGTCGGCGCCTGAGACGAACGCCTTGCCGCCGGCACCGCTGACGACCAGGGCGCGCACGCTCGGATCGGCCGCGAAATCCGCGAGCAGCATCGTCATGCGCTCCCACATGTCGAGCGAGACGGCATTGTGGCGCGCGGGATTATTGAACACGATCTCGGCGACCGGCCCGTTCTTCAGGCCGAGCATTTTCTCTTCGGCCGGTGCTTCGGCCACGGCGGGATTGCTCATGTTATTGTCCTCGTTCGTTTGTGCCGGATGTCAGATCACGCCGTCCTTGGCGAGCTTCTTCACGTCCTCGGCACCATACCCGATCTCGCCGAGGATCTCGCCCGTGTGCTGGCCGAGCGTCGGCGGGGGACGGCGGACCGAGGCCTTGGAGCGGCTCATGAGGATCGGCTGGCCGAGAACTTCGGTCGCGCCGCGCTCCTGACTCACCATGGGTTGCGCGAGGCCGAGATGGCGGACCTGCTCGAGATCGAAGACCTGCTTGATGTCGTTAATCTCACCCGCTGGCGCGCCCGCCTCGTTGAAGATGGCGATCCACTCGGCCGCGGTCTTCTTCACGGTGTGGCTCTCGATCAGCGCGTTGAGAGCCTTCCTGTTCTTCGAGCGACCCTTGGCCTCCACATAGTCGGGACTGTCGAATCCCGGGTCGTTGAACAGCGACTTGAATTTCTCCCACATCTTCTGCCCAGCGACGGCGATATTGATGTAGCCGTCGGAGGTCTTGAAGACGCCTGTCGGGATCGATGTCGGATGGTCGTTGCCGGCCTGGGGCGGGATTTCCTTGTCCATGAGCCATCGCGAGGCCTGGAAGTCGAGCATGAAGACCTGAGCCTGCAGGAGCGACGTCTGCACCCACTGGCCCTTGCCCGAGCGCTCGCGCTCCATGAGCGCCAGCAGGATGCCCTGCGAGCAGAAGATTCCGGCAGTGAGATCGGCAATGGGAATGCCGACGCGCATGGGGCCTTTGCCCGGCTCGCCAGTGATGGACATGAGGCCGCCCATGCCCTGCGCGATCTGATCGAAGCCCGGTCGATTGGCGAGCGGCCCGTCCTGGCCGAAGCCCGAGATCGAGGCATAGACGATGCGCGGGTTGATCTTCGAGATGGCGTCATAGTCGATCCCGAGACGCCGCTTCACGTCGGGCCGGTAGTTCTCGACGATCACGTCCGCCTTCTTCGCCAGAGCCAGGAAGATCGCAATGCCCTCTTTCGACTTGAGGTTCAGCGTCATCGAGCGCTTGTTACGGTGAAGGTTCTGGAAATCCGAGCCCGAACGAGCGCCACCAAGCCCGATCTTGTCGGATTCGGGATCCTCGATCTTGATGACGTTGGCGCCCCAGTCGGCGAGCTGGCGCACGCACGTCGGCCCCGAGCGGACGCGGGTGAGGTCGAGGACGGTGTATTGCGACAGCACGTCGCTCGCAGGCTCGAAGGGCATGGCAGTTTCCTGGGTCGGTGCTTAGGATTGACGAAAGGACGGTGAGGCCGGAGCCTCTTGCCGTCAGGAGGCCTTGCGCAGGCCGGCTTTGAGATCGGCCACGACCTGGCCGAGTATCTCGCCGGCGCGCGTGATGTCGTCGCTCGAGACGTCGAGGTGGGTCACCGCGCGGATCATGTTGCCGTAGGTCATGCCCATGCGCACGCCACGCGCGAGCAGGGTCTCGAAGATCTGACGCGAGCTGATCTCGGGCAGCGTCGACTCGAAGAACACCATGTTGCTCTCGATGCGCGGCGAGAAGAGCTTGAGGCCCTCGATAGCCGCTACAGCATTGCCGAGGGCGACGGCATTCTCGTGATCCTCGGCGAGCTTCTGAATGTTGTGGTCGAGCGCGTAAAGTCCCGCCGCGGCAAGAATCCCGGACTGGCGCAGCGCGCCGCCAAGGCGATGCTTCCAGCGCCAGGCCTCGTCGATGAAGGCCCGGGAGCCAACGAGCACGCCGCCAACGGGGCAGCCGAGGCCCTTCGACAGGTCCGTCCATGCCGTGTCGACATGCGTCGTCATGATGTCGGCCGCGACCCCGGACGAGACGGCAGCATTCATCAGCCGCGCGCCGTCCATGTGCAGAACGAGGCCGTGCTGCTTCGTGGCCGCAGCGACATCGGCGATCTCATCGATGGACCAGATCGCTCCGCCGCCACGGTTGACCGTCTGCTCGATGATGACGACGCGGGAGATCGGGTTGTGGCGGCCCGGCGCGCGGACGGCTGCTGTCACGTCGGCGCCTTTAAAAATGCCGCGCTCGCAGCGGATAGGCCACGTCTGCGCGCCCGCGAGGGCCGACGCGCCGCCCGCCTCGGACGTGAAGAGGTGCGTGACTTCCGCGCCGATGATCTCGTCGCCCTGACGGCAGTGCACGAGCATGGCAATCTGATTGCACATGGTGCCGGAGGGGAGGAACAGCGCTGCCTCCTTGCCGAGCAGCTCGGCGACGCGCTCCTGCAGCAGATTCGTCGATGGGTCCTCGCCCCGCTGCTCGTCGCCGACCTCGGCATCGGCCATGGCCTTGCGCATGCCGGCCGAGGGCTTGGTCTGGGTGTCGCTATAGAGATCGATCAGGTGGTTCGTGGACAAGGCAGGCCTCCTCTCGGGCGGCGCGCTGGGCTTTTGGCCGCGCGTCCGGAACAGGTGCGGGAATGGGCGGGCCGGTTCGCGGCCGATGCTGGCGAAAGCATAGCAATTGCCCTGGCGATTGGCCATTGCATGACAGGTGCCGTCCTGTCTGCAAATCGGGCAGGTGTCAGGCTTCGGGCGGTGGGGTCATCGGGGATCAGCCGGATACGGACGGCCGTAATGCGCTTGCGGAGCCTTGCGGCGAACGTCACGCCGCGGAAACCATGCCCTGCGACCCGGCCTTTGCACTTGACGGCAGAGCCTCGGCCGGCCTTTTGACAGAGGATCAATCCAGGGCCGGGACAGACATATGACACTTCTCATCGTGGTGCAGGGGGCGGGCGAGAACTGGACCGCCGAGCCATGGCGGCAGCGCTTTGCTGCACGTCTCAAGTCCATGCCCGTGGCGCTCTGGCCCCAGGACACCCCGGCACCCGAGAGCGTGCGCTATGTGGCTGTGTGGAAGCCGCCGCCGGGTCTGCTCGGGACGTACCCCAATCTCCAGGTGATCTTCAATCTCGGCGCGGGTGTCGATGCACTCGTCGCGGATGCAACTCTCCCCGATGTGCCGCTGGTCCGCGTCGCCGTCAGCGATCTCACCAAGCGCATGACGGAGTACGTCGTGCTGCACGTCCTCATGCACCATCGCCAGCAGCGCCGCCTTGATGCCGCGCAGCGCGCGAAGAAATGGGACACGCCAGACCAGCGCGCGGCCTCGGCGCTGCGCGTTGGCATCATGGGCCTCGGCGAGCTTGGCCGTGACAGTGCGGAGGTGCTCGTACGTCTTGGCTTCCAGGTGGCGGGCTGGAGCCGCTCGAAGCGTGAGGTGCCGGGTGTCGATTGCTATGCGGGCATGGATCAGCTCCCGGCCTTTCTCGCGCGGACGGACATTCTGGTGGTGCTCGTGCCCCTCACGCCGGAAACCAAAGGCATCCTCAATGCGTCATCGTTCCGGAAGCTGGCACGGGACGGCGTGCTCGGTGGGCCAGTCGTTATCAACGCCGGGCGCGGTGGCTTGCAGGTCGAGGATGACATCGTCGCAGCACTCAATGACGGTACCCTCGGTGCCGTCACGCTCGACGTGTTCAATACGGAGCCACTGCCGCCGGAGCACCCCTTGTGGAGTCACCCCAAGGCCACGATCACGCCACACAATGCCGCCGACAGCGATCCCGAGGCGGTGTCGGACTACGTGGTGGCGCAGATCGAAGCATACGAGCGCGGCGAGCCGTTGCAGAATGTGGTGGATCGCGCGCGCGGATACTGAGTAAAGCGAACGGAGGCTGACATGAGCGGCAAGATCATCCTGCATCACGCGGCGCCGAGTCGCTCATCGACCGTTCTTTTCATGCTCGAGGAGATCGGCGCGCCCTATGAGCTGAAGGTGATGGACCTTCAGAAAGAGGAGCAGTACCGGCCCGAGTATCTCGCGATCAATCCCATGGGCAAGGTGCCGGCCATCGAATACGAGGGCGCCGTGGTCACCGAGGTCGGCGCGATCTGCACCTATCTCGCGGACGCCTTCCCGAAGGCCGGGCTGGCGCCGCCGATCGGCGACCCGTTGCGGGGAACGTACCTGCGCTGGATGTTCTTTCAGGGTAACGCGCTGGAGCCCGCGATCGTCGACCGTGCGCTGAAGCGCGAGCCGGGACGGCGTGGGATGATGCCCTATGGCACGTACGAGGTTGCCGTCGCAGCCCTCGAGCGGGCTGTCGAGAAGGGGCCCTGGTTCCTGGGTGAGCGCTACTCGGCGGCGGACGTGTACGTCGGCTCTGCGATCTCGTGGGGACTGCAGTTCGAGCTTCTTCCCGAGCGCGAGGTTTTCAAGAAATACGCGGCGCGTCTCAATGCTCGGCCGGCTCGCCAGCGCGCTCTCGCCATCGACGAGAAGATCGCAGCGGCGCGTCTGGGGTGAGGCCAGAGTAGTTCGACGTGTTGAAGAAGCGCCATCAGGCCACTCCCACGCAGGGCTATTTGCGGAGGATTGTTTCCATCGTCTTGCCTTTGGCGAGCTCGTCGATGAGTTTGTCGAGGTAGCGGATCTCGCGCATCATCGGCTCCTCGATCTCCTCCACGCGGACGCCGCATACGACGCCGGTGATCAGAGAGCGAGACGGGTTCATCTTCGGCGCGCGCGCGAAGAAATCCTCAAAGCTCGTCTTCTTCGCAAATTCCGCTTCGAGCGAGGCCTGGCTGTGGCCGGTGAGCCAACGGAAGATCGCGTCGACCTCGGCCCGGGTGCGGCCCTTCTTCTCAGCCTTGGCAACATAAGAAGGATAGATGTTCGCGACGGGCATGGCATAGAGGCGGCGCCAGTTTGCGGCAGCCCTGGCTGTTGCCCGCTTCATTGCAGCTAGTCCTCTGGTGGCCCCGTGACGTCCGGCATGACGTCGATACCATCACCGGGAAATACGGTGATGTGTGGGTGGTCCTGAAAAAGGCTGGCTGCGGCAGCGATGTCGGCGGCTTCGACGATCAGAAAGCCCGCGATATGGTTCCGCGCATCGGCGATGCCGGATTTGGTGACGCGCTTGGTCTTGCCCACCATGATATCGGTCGAGACAATGGCGGCGGCGTTGCGCTTGCGCCACTCCCCCCACGCCTTCAGGCCGGCATTGTCGATGGCTTCCTGCTCGGATTTGGGGCGCGCGCGAAAGGCGGCGATGTCCGCCGGTTTCATGGTGTAGACGGCAACGAAGCGAGGCATGGGCGTACTCCAGAATTGATTTGCGCGCTGTTAGGACAGAGCGCCGGCTACGTTTCGCAGGGCCGGCAGCACTTGGCGACCGAGGCGATCTATGGCGGCGAGCGTCGCTCCCTTGCCGAGACCCGTGAAGCCGCAATAGAGGCTGAAATGGGATGGGCGTAGGGCCTGGATATCTTCCGTAAGAATGCGGATGACCTTGTCTGCCGGCCCGATCGGCGCGTGCTCGAGCAACCAGTCGAGACTAGGCTCGCCCTCTTGGGGAGGGACTTGAAGCAGTGCGCCCTCGCGCGGAGGGTAGTCGGTGCGCAAAGCGATCGTGTTGCGCAAGAACTTCAGATGTCCTTCGGCGGCCTGGCGCGCCTCGGCGGCGTCTTCGGTGACGAAAATGTAGCGTTGAAGGCCCAGCGGGATGTCCGCGCCCTGGAAACCCGCCGCGCGATAGGGCGCTTCTACTTTGGCCTTCGCCGGGAGCGCCTCCTTGCCCCAACGCAGCCCAGGGCTGACCAGCAACGTTGCGCCGGCGCGCGCGGCCCGGGCAATCAGGCTGGGATCGTTACCTGCCAAGTGGAGCGGCGGCATGGTGGCGGGCAGACAGAGCGGCGCTTCCGGGATGCGGTAGTGTTTGCCGTCGTATGCCACGCGGCCGGTCGTCAGGCCTTGTTCCAGAATATCCCAGCCTTCGTGCAGAAGCTGCGTGCGTGCGGACAGGTCGATTCCATAGGTCCGGAACTCGTGCGGCTGGTGACCCGAGCCGATGCCGAGAACGATCCGCCCGGGCGCCATGAGCTGTGCCATGCCGATCTCCTGCACTGCCCTGAGCGGATGGTACAGCGGCAACACGACGACAGCCGGACCAAGGCGGATGCGCTGCGTGAGAGGTGCGCAATGCGCCACCATCATGAGCGGCGAGCAGCAAATCGACGCGCTGGAGAAATGGTGCTCGGCGAACCACGCGATATCGAAACCGATCTGATCCGCGAGCTGCACCGCTTCCGCGGTCGTCGCCAACACCTCCGCCGGTATCTCCTTGGCGTGGTTGAGCGACATCAGGTTGAAGAGGGCGAACTCCATTCGTTGGGCTCCAGAAACAGCGTAGGGGCGGGCGGTGGTTATCGCTCAACAAGTGGCATGGGAGCGGACTGAAGGCGACTGGCAGAAACGTCGCTCACAGAACCGGGCCACCCCAATTGTGGCTTGCCGAAGCCGTGCCGCGTCGGGCCCCAGTTCTTCGCGTTTACAATGCGTCGGGCTCTCCCTATAAACCGCGCCCAACACCTGAATTTGCCTGAGGAGGCTCAAATGCGCGCCGAGCACAATGCTCTCGTCTCCGAGATCAAGGAATCCATGGCCCTGCTCCGGAGGTCTCTTTGACTGGGACACAGCCGACATGCGTCTCGGCGATCTCAATCGCCAGGCGGAAGATCCCGCACTATGGAATGATCCCGCACGCGCGCAGAAGGTAATGCGCCAGCGCCAGACGCTGGAAACGGCCGTCAAGGGATACCAGAAGATCGAGCAGGAGCTCGACGATATCGTGACCCTCATCGAGCTCGGCGAGGCCGAGAACGATGCCGCGACCGTCGAGGAAGGTGGCACAGCCCTGAAGAACCTGCTTGCGCAGGTGAAGCGGCGCGAGGTCGAGGCGCTGCTCTCGGGTGAGGCCGACAGCTACGACACCTACCTCGAAGTTCACGCCGGCTCCGGCGGCACCGAGAGCCAGGACTGGGCGCAGATGCTGCTGCGCATGTACATGCGCTGGGCGGAGGGACGCGGCTACAAGGTGACGCTGATCGACGAGAGCCCGGGCGAAGAAGCAGGCATCAAGTCGGCGACGCTCGAGATCAAGGGGCAGAATGCCTATGGCTGGCTGAAGACCGAGTCGGGTGTGCATCGCCTGGTGCGCATCTCGCCGTTCGACTCGAACGCACGCCGGCACACGTCATTTTCGAGCGTATGGGTCTATCCGATCGTCGACGACAATATCGAGATCGAGATCAAGCCGGACGAGATCGACGTGTCATTCACGCGGTCGAGCGGCGCGGGCGGTCAGCACGTGAACCGTACTGAATCGGCGGTGCGTATCGTGCACAAGCCCACGGGTATCGTGATCTTCTCGCAGGAAGGGCGCTCGCAGCATCAGAACCGCGATGCGGGCATGAAGCGCCTCAAGGCGCGGCTCTACGAGCTGGAACTGCAGAAGCGCGAGCAGAAGGCACAGGCCGAGGCTGCATCCAAATCGGACAACAGCTGGGGTCATCAGATCCGCTCGTACGTCATGCAGCCTTATCAGATGGTCAAAGATCTGCGCACGGGTGTGCAGACGAGTGACATCGCCGCGATGTTGGACGGCGATATCGATCCATTCATCGAAGCTTCGCTCGCACAACGCGTGAAGGGCGGCGCGGTGGACGTCGAGGATATCGAGTAGCGCTACTCAGGGCGCTACTTCACTTCCCAGATACTCGATGGCCGCCTGCACGCCGCCCGAGCCGTGCGGGATCTTCAGCGCCTTGAGCGCCATCTCGACGGCGGCGAGCGTGCCGAGCACCATTGGCGCGTTCGTGTGCCCCATGTGCGCGATGCGGAAGGCCTTGCCCGTGAGATCGCCGATGCCGACGCCGAGTACGACGCCGCACTTCTCGCGGCAGTAGTCGAGGATGATCTGCGGATCGACGCTGTTCGTCAGCACGTTCGTCACCGAGTTCGCGCGCTGCGTGGGGTCGATGATGTTGAAGGCCAGCACCTGCCCTTCGCACCACTTGGCGACGGCGCGACGCGTCGCTTCCGCGAGCAGCGCGTGGCGGCGGTGCGCGTTCTCCAGACCCTCGGCGAACAGCAGATCGACAGCCTTCCTCAAGGCGAAGATCGTGTGCTCGGGTGGCGTGCCGCAGTACTTCTGATAGTGCTCGGGGCCGTCGCGGAAGGTCCAGTCCCAGTACATGGTGCGCATGTTGGCGGACTTGTGCGCTTCCATGGCGCGTGGGCCGGCTGCGACGAGCGCGAGACCCGGCGGCGTCATGAGGCCTTTCTGCGAGCCGCACATGGTGACGTCGATGCCCCAGGCATCCATCTCGTAGGGCATGCAGCCCAGCGAGGCGACAGTGTCGACCATCAGCAGCGCGGGATGGCCCGCCGCGTCGATGGCCTTGCGGATGGCCGGCAGGTCATTGACGACGCTGGTGGCCGTGTCGATCTGGACGACGAAGATCGCTTTGATCGAGTGCTTCGTGTCGGCCTTGAGGCGCGCTTCGACCGCTGCGGGATCGACGGCCTTGCGGCCGCTCTGCTCGAGTACTTCGATTTCCGCGCCCATGAGCCTCGCCATCTCGCCCCAGCCGATGGCAAAGCGGCCGCTCTCCAGCACGAGCACATGATCGCCGCGCGAGAGAACGTTCGTGTAGGCAGCTTCCCAGCCGCCATGCCCGTTGGCGGCGTACATGTAGACGCGCCCGGCGGTCTTGAAGAGCTTCGGCAGATCTTCGAGCAGGCTGTAGGTGGTCTGCAGCATGCTGCCCGAGTAGAGGTCGATCGCCGGCCGGTTCATGGCCTGCAGGACCTCGTCGGGAATGTTCGTCGGGCCGGGAATGGACAGGAACTGTCGGCCGTTGCTCACGGTCATCGTCTGGATCCTCGCTCAGTGAGGTTTGACGCGTGCTTAGCACGCCGGCCCAGTCCGCCCAAGCGCGACAATCAGTCGGCGTGCACATGTCACAGACAGTTGCTGACAGCCGGGTGGCAGGAACCTCAGACCAGCATTCGCACGGGGTCCTCGATGAGGGCCCTGAACGCGTTCAGCAGCTCGGCACCTAGGGCGCCGTCGACGACGCGGTGATCGCACGAAAGCGTGCAGTTCATGATCGTGGCAATCTCGATGCGGTCGCCCACGACAACAGGCTTTTTCTCGCCGGCGCCGACGGCGAGGATCGTCGCGTGGGGCGGATTGATCACCGCGTCGAAGCTCGTGATGCCGTACATGCCGAGGTTCGAAATTGACGTCGTGCCGCCCTGATACTCGTGCGGGGCGAGGCGACGCTTTCTGGCGCGGCCCGCAAGATCCTTCATCTCGTTCGAGATCTCGCCGAGCGTCTTGAGCTCGGCGTGGCGGATGATGGGCGTGAAGAGTCCGCCCTCGACCGCGACGGCGACACCGACATCCGAGTGGCGATGGCGGAGCATGCCCTCGGCCGTCCACGTGGCATTCGCCCCTGGCACATGCTGAAGTGCGAGCGCGAGCGCCTTGATGACGAAGTCGTTGACCGAGAGCTTATAGGCGCGCGGGCCTTCCTTGGGTGCCGCGGCATTGATGCGTTCGCGTGCGGCGAGGAGCTGATCGAGCCGGCAATCGAGCGAGAGATAAAAGTGTGGAATGGTCTGCTTGGACTGCGTGAGACGCTCGGCGATGACGCGGCGCATACCGTCGTGCGGCAGAACTTCGTAGCTGCCCTGCTCGTAAAGCGCGAGGATCTTGGAATCCGGCATCGGCGCGGCCATGGCCGGTGTGGCGGCTGCAGTGGTTGCGACTGCCGTGCTCTGTGCGGGAGCGGCTTTTGCAGCACCACCTTTCGCAGCGGCTTCGATGTCGCGGCGCACGATGCGGCCGTGCGGACCGGTGCCGGCAACGCGCGCGAGGTCGAGCCCTGCCTCCTTTGCGAGACGACGCGCAAGCGGTGACGCGAAAAGTCGAGCACCGGGAGCATGACCGTTTGCAGCGGGCTTTGCTGCGGGCGCAGGGGTTGCTGCCGAGGGCGGTGCGCTTGCCGGTGCCCGTGCTGGCTGCGCTTTCGGCGCGGCTGCTGCGGGGGCGGGCGATGGCGCGGCGGCGGGTGCCGCAGCAGGCTTCGGCGCCGGAGTAGCAGATTTGACGGAGCTGGCGCTCTCACCATCGCCGAGCAGCACCGCGATCGGCGTGTTGACCTTCACCTTGTCGGTGCCTTCAGCAATCAGCAGCGAGCCAACCGTGCCCTCGTCGACAGCCTCGACTTCCATAGTGGCCTTATCGGTCTCGATCTCGGCAATGATGTCGCCGGAGCGCACTTTCTGCCCTTCCTTCACGAGCCACTTGGCGAGCTTGCCTTCCTCCATCGTCGGGGAGAGGGCGGGCATCAGGATCTCGGTGGGCATGGTCGTTTCCTGCTCGTCGCTCGTTGCTCTTGTGTCGGCATTCTCGATCAGAACGTGGTGCGCCGTCTACCTCGGGCGCGTGGCCAGCTCTGCTCTAGAGGCCCCCTGTGCGCATCATCAGATAGGCATCATTCGGCGAGAAGCGCACCTCGCCGCCAATGACCTGCACGGAGGCCGGGCGATCTATGCGCATCTCGTGCTGAAGATGATAGACGTGCACGCCCGCTTTCTCGATCTCGGCCCGTATGGCCGCGGCCGCCGCGGCATCACCAGCGTTGAGTGCCGAAGTCATGGTCAGGAAGCGCTCGGTGAAGTCGGCGTAGGCCGGTGCGTGCGTGAAGGTGCCGCTCATGGTTTCATTGCTGCCGATCGCACCCGTGACGCTGCGAAGCGAGCCGAGTGTTGTCTCGCCGGCGCGCAGCTCGATAGGCGCCGCTTCGCCGCGCTTCTTGATCGTGACCGTGCGTGTCGCGGACCGGGCCATGGCTCACGTTCCCTCCGCTGCAGGCGGCGGATCGTAGGGCCAGAGCGCGCCAAGCGAGAAGGAGATGGCATCGAAAGGTTCGGCGCGCACGTCATCGTGGCCACCGAAGGTCTTGAGTGTCTGCCAATGCTCTTCGCCGCGTCCGAACACTTCGAGTGTCTTGTACTCGGGATCAAGGTACCAGAGATGGCCGACGCCAAACTCTTGATAGATATCGAACTTGACGGTTCGATCGTAGATTGCGGTGTTCGGTGACAGGATTTCACAGACCCAGTCGGGCGCGATTGTGATGCCGACCTCCTCGGGCATAGTCGGAAGCCGTTCACGGCGCCAAGCAGCCAAATCCGGAACCACCACATTCTCGCCAAGGTGAAGTTCCGGCTCTGTAACAAAAATCCAACCGCCAGGCCCACCCGCGCCCTTCTGAAAAGGGCCGGTGAGCTCGTAGCCGAGTGAGTTGGCAGCAACGCCGTGCCTCGGCCGCGGGCGTGGATGCGTCACCAGCTCGCCGCCGAGAATCTCCGCCACCAAGTTCGGGGGCACGGCTTCGAGATCGGCGTAGGTCGCCGGTCTCTTGCGTGGCTTTGCCGTGGTGGTCATTCGAGCAACAGGCCTTTCAGTGCGTTCACGCCATCACCGACTTCACCGCCGCGACGACTTGGTCGGCGTTCGGGAGCGCGAGCTTCTCGAGATTGGCGGCGTAGGGCATGGGAACGTCGGCACCATTCACCTTGGCCGGCGGCGCGTCGAGATAGTCGAAGGCCTGGATGGCTGCCTGCGCGCAGATTTCCGAGCCGATCGAGCATACGGGCCATGCTTCTTCGACGGTGACGATGCGGCTCGTCTTCTTGATCGACGTGATGATCGTGTCCCAATCGATCGGGCGCAGTGACCTGAGATCGATCACCTCGGCGCTGATACCTTCTTCCGCGAGCTTTTCGGCAGCGGCGAGTGCGTAATGCATGCCGCGCGCGAAGGAGACGATCGTCACATCCGTGCCTTCACGCGCAATGCGCGCCTTGCCGATCGGTACGAGCCAGTCCTCGACCTTCGGTACCGGGCCGCTCATGCCGTAGAGAAGCTCGTTCTCGAGCACGAGCACGGGGTTCGGATCGCGGATCGCGCTCTTGAGAAGTCCCTTGGCATCGGCTGGGTTCGATGGGCACACCACCTTCAGACCCGGCACATGCGCGTACCACGACGAATAGCACTGCGAGTGCTGGGCGGCGACGCGGGCAGCGGCGCCGTTCGGGCCGCGGAACACCATCGGCGCCCCCATCTGGCCGCCCGACATGTAGAGCGTCTTGGCGGCGGAATTGATGATCTGGTCGATCGCCTGCATGGCGAAGTTCCACGTCATGAACTCGACGATCGGTTTGAGTCCGGCCATGGCGGCACCGACGCCGATACCGGCAAAGCCTTGCTCGGTAATGGGTGTGTCGATCACACGGCGTGCGCCGAACTCGTCGAGCAGGCCCTGGCTCACTTTGTAGGCGCCCTGATACTGCGCCACTTCCTCACCCATGAGGAGGACGTCCGGATCGCGGCGCATTTCCTCGGCCATGGCGTCGCGCAGTGCCTCGCGCATGGTTTGCGTCATCATCTCCGTGCCGGGCGCGATGCTCGTATCGGCAAGTGCTGGCGCTGCCGGTGGGGGAGGTGCTGCCGGCGCCGCATTGACGGGCGCGGCTGGAGCGGCCTGCTGCGGTGCTGCCTTTGGAGGCGCACTCGGCGCTCCGGCGCCGTTGCCTTCGCCCTCGCCGAGCACGACGGCGATAGGCGTATTGACCTTCACGTTCTCGGTGCCTTCGGCGATCAGCAGCTCGGACACCGTACCTTCATCAACGGCTTCGACCTCCATGGTCGCTTTGTCGGTCTCGATCTCGGCGATGATATCGCCGGGTTTGATGCGGCTGCCGCTTTTCACGAGCCATTTGGCAAGTTTGCCCTCTTCCATGGTCGGAGAGAGCGCCGGCATGAGGATCTGAGTGGCCATGGTGGTCGGTTCGTCCCTGATGCTTCCGTCGGCGTCGCTTCAGCCGAGAGGCACTGCTTGTTGTTCAATCGACTTCGTGATGTCGGAGACGGTCTCTCCGGTATGCTTGGTTTGGGCCGGCTCGACGAGCACGACCCAGCACTCATCGGCGGCGAATGGATTGTGCTCGACGCCCTTCGGCACGACGTGAAAGTCTCCCTCACGCAGAACCACATCCGGGCGATCACGGTAGCGTATGGTCAGCGCGCCGCGATGCACGAGAAAGAATTCATCCTCGCCGGCGTGGGCGTGCCAGACGAACTCGCCCTTGACCTTGGCCACCTTCACGTACTGTCCATTGGTCGTCGCGACGACGCGGGGCGACCAGAAGTCCGTGAGCTGGCCGAAGGCCGCGTCGAGATTTCGTTGGCGCAAGGTCTCACCCATCGCAGGCCCTTACGCCGGGAGCAGCACGTCCGTCCAAAGCTCGGACGGATCGGGCTCGGAATCGTGCTGCGCGAAGTCGGCAGCGGCATTGACGATCGTGCGGATCTCGCCGTCGATCTTCTTGAGATCGTCCTCCTGGATCATGCCCGCTTCGAGCATGCGCCGACGCACGCGCTCGATGGGGTCACGCTCCTCGCGCACGCGCTCCACTTCCTCGCGTGTGCGATACTTGGCCGGGTCGGACATGGAGTGGCCGCGATAGCGGTAGGTCAGCATTTCGAGAATGCAGGGGCCTTCGCCGGCGCGGGCGCGCTTGACGGCGCGCTCGCCGGCCGCGCGCACGGCACGCACGTCCATGCCGTCGACCTGCTCGCCGGGAATGTCGAATGAGGCGCCACGGCGTGAGAAATCCGTCGTCGCCGATGAACGCTCGATCGCCGTGCCCATGGCATAGCGGTTGTTCTCGATGATGAAGATCACCGGCAGGTGCCAGAGCTTCGCCATGTTGAAGGTTTCGTAGACCTGGCCCTGGTTGGCGGCGCCGTCACCGAAGTACGTGAGGCAGACGTTGTCGTTGCCGCGGTACTTGTTGGCGAAGGCGAGACCCGCGCCGAGCGGTACGTTGGCACCGACGATGCCGTGACCGCCGTAGAAATTCTTCTCCTTGGAGAACATGTGCATGGAGCCGCCCTTGCCGCGGGAATAGCCTCCCTGGCGGCCGGTAAGCTCGGCCATGACACCCTTCGGGTCCATGCCCGTTGCGAGCATGTGGCCGTGATCGCGATAGGTGGTGATCACTTGGTCGCCTGGCTTGATCGCCATCTGCATGCCGACGACGACCGCCTCCTGCCCGATATAGAGGTGGCAGAAGCCGCCGATGAAACCCATGCCGTAGAGCTGGCCCGCCTTCTCCTCGAAGCGGCGGATCAGCAACATCTCGCGATAGGCGGTCAGCTCTTCATCGCGGGTGAACTGTACCGGCGTGCCGGCGCCCGGGATCAGGCCATTCGCTGTTTGGCTCGTGGCGGCCATGCAACCTCCCTGCTCATCATCCATCTCGGCGCCGATTGTCATTTAAGCGCTTAGGATGACTACTAGCCGACGGGGGGCAAACTGGCCAGAGCGTTGACTATGTTCGGTCAATTCATCTGAGAGTGCTTTGGGGCCATTGTGCGCTGCCGCAAAATCGTGGGCGTGCTTTGTGCGTCAGCCTAGATACTCGACCGCGGAGGTCTAGAAGGGTAATGACGTGGTTGACCAGCCGCCCGGGCGGCGTTTTTGGGGAGCCTCTCCCCAAGTGGGCGGCGGAGAGCCCGGCAGCCAATGCAGAGTGGCGACGTTTCGACATCCACAGAGCGCGGTAGATGGTGGGGGCATAAGCTCAGCGCCTGGCGCGGGCGGCGTCAGGTTTCGCCGGGTTGGACGATTGCGGTCGGTCTCATTGTCGCACTGGTCGCGCTCCCGGTCGCGGCAATCGCTGTGCTTGCCCTCTCGTCGGGCTTCGAGACGTGGCCGCACCTCGTTCGGACGATCCTGCCGAATGCACTCAGCACGACGCTGACTGTCATGGCCGGCGCCGCCGTCACCACGCTCATCGTGGGCGCGGGGACGGCCTGGATCATCACCATGTACCGCTTTCCGGGGCGCGGGATCCTCGATCGGCTTCTGGTGATCCCGCTCGCGGTGCCGACGTACATCGTCGCCTACTGCTATGTCGATCTGCTCGGCTATGCGGGCCCCGTGCAGGGCGCGCTGAGAGCTTACTTCCATTGGCGAACGCCGCGCGACTACTGGTTCCCCGACGTCCGCTCGACGAGTGGCGCTATTTTCCTGCTTTCGAGCGTGCTCTACCCCTATGTCTATCTCGCCGCGCGCGCGAGCTTCGTACAGCAGTCCATCTGCGTTCTGGAGGTCGCGCGTACGCTCGGGCGCACGCCCTGGGGTGCGTTCATCGGCGTGGCGTTGCCGCTGGCACGACCAGCGCTCGCGGCCGGTGTCGCGCTCGTGCTCATGGAATGCCTCAATGATCTGGGTGCCGTGCAGCACCTCGGCGTCGAGACGCTTTCGGCGGCGCTCTATGCAACCTGGCTGCAGCGATCGAGCCTCGGTGGGGCGGCGCAGATCGCGCTCGCGGCGGTGGCCCTCGTGCTGATCCTGTTTGCGATCGAGCGTCACGCGCGCGGGCGGCGACAGTTCCATCACACGACAGGGCGATACCGCTCGATCCCGTTCTCTGCGCTTTCGGGCTGGTGGGCGGTAGGCGCGATCGTCGTCTGCCTCATTCCGTTCATTGCGGGGTTCGTGCTGCCGTGCCTCGTGCTTGCCTACAACGCCATCCACTTCACCGATGATGCAGGCTGGGCCGCGCTCTCGAAGGCCGCTTGGAACAGCGTGCTGCTGGCCGTGCTCGCGGCCATCGTGACGGTCGTGCTGGCGGTCATCCTCGCCTATGCGCGCCGCATTGTGGGTGGGGCCTTCATTCGGCTTGCCGTGCGCCTCGCGAGTGTCGGCTATGCGCTGCCCGGAACAGTGCTGGCGCTAGGCCTGCTCATTCCACTCGCCGCCTTCGACAACCGGCTCGATGCGCTGTCGCGGGCGCTGTTCGGGCTGCCGCTCGGATTGCTGCTGACGGGAACGCTATCGGCATTGGTGCTGGCTTTTGCGATCCGATTTCTCGCGGTTTCGCTCGGTGCCATCGAGGCCGGCATGGAGCGCGTCTCGCCGAACCTCGATGCCGCCGCACGCACGCTCGGTGCGACGCCGCTTTCGACCATGGTGCGCGTGCACCTGCCGCTGCTGCTTCCGGCGCTGGGGAGTGCCGGCCTCCTCGTGTTCGTCGATGCCATGAAGGAGCTGCCGGCGGCGCTTCTTCTGCGGCCCTTCAACTTCGAGACACTCGCAACGCACGTCTACAGTCTCGCTTCGCTTGAGCTGTTCGAGAGCGCAGGCGCGGGTTCGCTGGCGATCGTGCTGGTCGGGCTGCTGCCCGTGCTGGCGCTGCACCAGGCGATCGCGTCGGGCCGATCCGGGCAGGGAAGCCCGCGGCGTGCCGCTCCCAACGCATCGCCGAACACGGCAACAAGTCCATAAAAAACGGGGGCTCCGGGGGTGTCCCCCGGGACGGGTTACAGGGCGGCAGCCCTGTTCGCGCCTGCGGCGCGAGCGAGACTAGACTCGCGCTCTATCGGGAGGGACACCCTCCCGAACCCACCCGCCTTTATTGACTAGAACCGACGGAGCAGGCGCTCGATGTAGTCGAGTTCGAGGAGGGGGCGCTGCTGATCGCCGAGGCGGCGACGCAGCTCCTCCAGGATCTCGCGGGCGCGCTGGATGTCGATCTCGTCGGGCACCTTGACGGATGTACCTAGATCGGGACCCTCGGTGCGCTGCGGACGTCCCATGGGATCGAGCGGCACGTCAGCGGAGCGGCCGAACTGGCCGGGCATCTGCTGCAGCATCTGTTGGGCCATTTGCTGGGCGCCCTGGCGAAGCTGTTCGAGCGCGCGCTGCTCGGCGCGGGCGGCGCCGTCGAGATCGCCGTTGCGAAGGGCCTCCTCGGCTTCCTCCATGGAGCGCTGAGCCCCACCGAGCTGAGATGGCGGCTGCATACCGAACTGCTGCATGCCCTGGCCGAGCTGGCCAAGACGGTCGCGCAACTGGCCCTGGCGGCGGCTCAGCTCGCCTTGACCCTGGCCCTGCCCTTGCTGGCCTTGCTGTTGGCCGCGCTGCCCACGCTGGCCGCGTTGCCCCTGCTGCCCCTGGCCTTGCTGCCCACGCTGACCGCGCTGGCCCTGTTGACCTTGCTGGCCTTGTTGACCCTGCTGCCCCTGTTGACCTTCCTGGCCGTCCTCGCCCGCCTGGCGTTGCTCGTTGAACGTGTCGTCGAGAAGCTGTTGCTGCTGGCGGATGATGTCCCCGAACTGGTCCATCATCTGCATGGCCTGCTGGTTCTGTTGGCCCTGCTGACGCGCCATGCGGCCGGACTGCAGCCGCTCCAGCAGGTCGCGAAGCTGGCTCAGCATCTGCTGCGCGTTATCGCGCGAGCCCTGGCGCGCCATGTTCTCGATGTCGCGCATCATGCGCTCGAGATCGCGCTGGCTCAGCATCTGGTTCTGCTGGCCCTGCGGCATGGGCTGAGGCGGCTGACCCTCGGCCTGACGTGCGAGCTGCTCCATGAACTGATTGAGCGCTTGGCGCAGCTCGTTCATGAGACGCTGGATTTCCTCGTCGCTCGCACCTTCCTGCAGGGCCTTGGCGAGATCCTCCTGGGCCTGGCGCAGGCGCCGCTCGGCCTCCGAGAGATTGCCGTCCTCGAGACGCAGGGCGACGTGCCAGAGCTGATCCACGACGCTCTTCATGCCATCGCGGCTGCGATCACGCATAAGCCGCCAGTAGGCACCGCGCAAACTGATGTAGGCGCTGTAGTCCGGGAAGAAGCCTTCGGGCTCGGCGGCAATGGCGTCGATGCCAACGAGCACTTGCTCGCGATTGCGTGGATCCTCGATGAGATAGCGGCGTTGCTCGACGACGGCGCGCGCGATCGGATTGTCGAAGCGGCGCTGTGGCAGGATGAACTCGACGGGTTCGCTCTTGCCGATCTGGCCGGCCTGATCCTTGGCCGAGAGTACCATGCGAACGCGCATTCCCGCCCACGGGTGGCCGGAGAGCTCGTGATAGCTCGTGCCCTCCGCCTGCTTCGCGTTGGTGCGCGGCAGGCGCAGTGTCAACACGGGTGGCTTTTCGAGTGGCGGGCGTGCACCCAGCTTCTTCGGACGCGCCCAACTCGTTGCGGGATCACCGGGCTTCGGGCGCACGCGTGTGATGCGCGCTTCCGCGCTCGCGATGCCGTAGTCATCCTCGACCTTGTAGGAGAGCTTGAGCGAGCCGCGGGGCATCCGCTCGGGATCCTTGGTGAGGCTGATCTTCGGCAGGTGATCGGGGATGATGCGAAATGCCCACTGCGGCTCGCCCGAGACGCCGCGCGCGCGCGCCGTGACGGGGCGCGTCAGCTCCACGCGGATCTCTGCGACTTCCGTTGTGGTCGTGAGGCCGGGCGGGAGTTGTGCCTTCTTCGGTGTGAGGATCTCAACCTTGCCGGCCTCGTCGGTGACCTCGAGGGTCATCGAGCCAGCGCCTTCGCCGCTGGCGCGTACGGTGAGCGCGCTCTTGGTCGGCACTTCGAAAGCGGGGGTGGCCTCGCCGAGCACGGGCGGCGCGCTTGCGCGTGAGCCGTCGACGAGCATGAGCGGCGGGCGGGCTGTGTAGGCAGGCGGTGTCACCCAGGCATCGAGCCGCGCGGTGCTGACGGTGGTCGCGGGCGTGCCGAAGCGGAAGGCCTGCGATAGGCGGTCCATGAAGCCATCGCCGACCGCGGCAGCGAGCACGCCGACGCCGATCAGCAACACGACACGCAACGCCCAGGGGTCGGCGCGATCCGCGCGCGGCGAGGGCGTACCGACGCGGAGCTTGGAGAGGGTGGCGGCGAGGCGAGCACGATGGGCTTGCCAGAGGGCTTCGGTGGCGCCGCCGACATCCGGCGCCGAGAGCGTGTCCTCGTAGGATGATGCGGGCCGATGAGCGATCGACGAGCGCTGCTCAAGGCGGCGGAGCGCCTCCTCGCGGCTCGGAAAGGGCGTCCGCGCCATCCAGAAGAGGGCGGCGAGAGTCGCGAGGCCGAAAAGACCGAGGAGCGCATAGTGGGCGCTCTCGGGGAGGCGCGGCCAGAGGCCCGCGAGCGAAACCAGCGCGAAAAGGGCAATGACGGCCAGCAACGCCCAGGTCCGCGGCCAAAGCCGTTCGAAGAGCTGGGCCCAGCGGCTCAACCGGATCTTGTTCTCGAACACCGTGGTGGCGCTCGACCGCGGCGGGGTCGTCAAATCAGCCATAGGGCGCACCTTACTGCGAATCGGCGGATCGGGGCGAATTCAGCCCGTGATCGCGGCACTCGGCGTTCGTGCACAACATTCAGCGTGGGCATACTTCCACTAGCGTACCGGTCGTACCCACGCCCCGGCACGTTAGTTCCTAACACGCCTCACGTTAATCGCGCTGCAAAACGATCCAGCATCCCGATCAATTTGCGTTCAACCGTACCGTGCGGAGGCAGTGCGGCGGGATCGTGGCCGGCGGGATCAGCTGAGCCATCCCGGCAGGCGGTCAAGCTTGATCAGCTCCTCATAACTCGGCCGAGGGCGGACGATGGCCCATTCGGCACCGCGGACCAGGACTTCGGGCACCAGGAGCCGAGAGTTGTAGGTCGATGACATGGCCGCGCCATAGGCCCCGGCGGTCATGAGCGCGATGAGGTCGCCGGGCTGCGTCTCGGGAAGCGTTCGGGCCGTAGCGAACGTATCGCCGGTCTCACAGATCGGCCCGACCACGTCATAGAGGCGCTCGGGGCCGCCGCGCACCGGCTCGCGAATGGGCCAGATGTCGTGAAAGGCATCGTACATGGCGGGACGTATGAGATCGTTCATGGCGGCATCGACGACGAGGATCGTCTTTCCCGCGCGCGGATTGAGCGTGAGGGCGCGGGTGACGAGAATGCCGGCATTGCCGACGATGAGGCGGCCCGGCTCATAAGCGAGTTCGAGATCGAGGTCGGCGAAGGTCTTTGCGACCATGGCGGCATAGTCCTCGATCAGGCCCGGCCCGTGCTCGACGGCCTCGGCCATTTCATAGGGAATGCCGAGCCCGCCACCGAGGTCGATGCGCTCAACGCGGTGCCCGAGGCTCGAGAGACGCTCGGTCAGCTCGCGCAGACGGCCGAAGGCGAGCTGCAATTCATCGAGCATGTGGATCTGGCTGCCGATGTGGGTCGCGAGGCCGAGGATGCGCACGCCGGGCAGGTTTGCAGCGACCGTATAGAGGCGCTCCGCCTCGCTCAGGCTGATGCCGAACTTGTTGTCGTCGGAGCCGGTGGTGATCTTGGCGTGGCCGCCGGCGCCGATGTCCGGGTTGATACGGAAGACGGCGTTCTGGCGCTTGCCCTTGGCGGTGGCGATGCGCGAGAGCGCGTGAAGCTCGCCCTCGGTCTCGATGTTGATCTGGTAGATGCCCGCATCGACCGCGAAGGCAAGCTCAGCGTCGCTCTTGCCGACGCCCGAAAAAACGATGGCGTTGGCCGGCATACCGGCGGCGAGCGCCCTGCGGATCTCGCCCTCAGATACTGTGTCGGCCCCGGCACCGAGACGGGCAAGCGTGCTCAGCACGGCGAGGTTGCTGTTCGCTTTCATGGCGAAGAAGACCCGCGACTTGGGCGCTCCGACAGCCTTGGCGAAGACCTTGTAGTGGCGCTCGAGCGTCGCCGTCGAATAGACGTAGAAGGGCGTCCCCACTTCATCGGCGAGGGCCGCGATGTCGACGTCCTCGGCAAAAAGCCGGCCGTGTTGGTAGGTGAAGTGGTGCATCTGAGGCTCGGGACAGCGCTTGCGGTGGGTCAGGATAGCGCGGGACGCGCTCCGGCACCGCGGAAGCTCTCAATTACATTGGGAAATGCGCGCGCGCCAGCGGGTGACTGAAGCGTCGGACCCTAAATGCGACACCGTCGCTTTAGCGGAGCAGGCCGTCCAGGAAGAAATCCTTGTGCGGCGGCTTCGGCGCCGGCTCGCCGGGTTTCGCGGCCGCAGCGGTGGTGGTGGCGCCCGATTTGCCGTTGGCCGACGGATTGTCCAGCGCACCGCGCACGCCGCAGCCCGCCAGCGAAGTCGCCAGCAAGCCCAGCACCATGCCGATCCCTGCAACTCGTGCGATCATGTCCATCCGTTCATTGGGGCCCGGCTCCGGCCAGGCCGGCGCACGAAATATCGTGCACAGCGACCTATCTAGGCCTTCCCCGAAGCTTTTTCCAAACGCTTTATCCAGCGTCGCGCCATTTTGCGGACGTTCTGTGGCGCGGTTCCCCCATAGCTCGTCCGGCTCCTGACAGAGGCGTCCACGGATAGGACGCTGAACACGTCTTTTGTGATCCGGGGCTCGACGGCCTGCATCTCGGCCAGCGATAGGTCCTCCAGCGCTGCGCCCTTGCTCTCGGCCCGTTTGACGATGGTGCCCGTGACATGGTGCGCCTCGCGAAAGGGGAGGCCCAAGGTGCGCACGAGCCAGTCGGCGAGGTCCGTGGCGGTCGAATAACCCCGGCCGGCCGCGGCCCGCATGGTCTCCGGCACAGGCTCGAGGTCTTCGATCATGCCGCGCATGGCGGCCGCCGCGACAGCGAAGGCGCGAAGCGCGTCGAACGTGACTTCCTTGTCCTCCTGCATGTCCTTGGAATAGGTCAGCGGCAGGCCCTTCATGACCATCAAGAGGCTCTGGAAGGCGCCGGCAATGCGCCCGACCTTGGCCCGGCAGAGCTCGGCCGCATCCGGATTGCGCTTCTGCGGCATGATGGAGGAGCCCGTCGTCCACTTGTCGGAGAGGCGGACGAAGCCGAACTGCGGCGTCATCCAGATCACGATCTCCTCCGCGAGCCGCGAGAGATGCATCGCCGAAATCGCCGATGCAGCGAGGGTTTCGAGCGCGAAATCGCGGTCCGAGACGCCATCGAGGGAATTTGCTGTCGGGCGATCGAAGCCGAGGGCTTCGGCGGTCGAGTCGCGGTCGATCGGGAAGGACGTGCCGGCGAGCGCCGCCGAGCCGAGCGGGCTTTCGTTGAGGCGCGTTCGGGCATCGGCGAAGCGGCTGCGATCCCGGCCGAGCATCTCGACATAGGCGAGAAGATGGTGGCCGAAGGTCACGGGCTGCGCCGGCTGGAGGTGCGTGAAGCCCGGCATGACGACATCGGCGTGCGTCTCGGCCTTCGTCGCCAGCACCTGCTGGAGGCCGGCGAGCAAGCTGTCGAAGGCATCGAGGCTGTCGCGCACGTACAACCTGAAGTCGAGCGCGACCTGATCATTGCGCGAGCGAGCCGTGTGCAAGCGTCCGGCGGCAGGACCGATCAGCTCAGCGAGCCGGCTCTCGACATTCATGTGAATGTCTTCGAGGGCCTGCGAGAAGGCGAATTCGCCGCGCTCGATCTCGCCGCGGATCTGCTCCAGGCCCTTCAGAATCTCCCGCGCATCGGTGTTCGAGATGATGCCCTGGCGCGCGAGCATCTCGGCGTGAGCCTTGGAACCCGCGATATCCTGCGGCGCCATGGCCTTGTCGAAGCCGATGGAGGCGTTTATCTCGACCATCAGATCGGCGGGTGACATTGCGAAGCGGCCACCCCACATCTTATTGGCATCGGAACGGGTCACGGCGGGGCCTCTTCAGTCACGGGCATGGGCTTCGGGAAGTCGAAAGTACGATCATGAGCAGCGACGAGAGCAGCGGCGGGGCCGGCAAGGCTGCAGCCGGAGGTCTGCCCCTCATAGCCTATATCGCGGTCGCCGCCGTCTTCACCCTGATCGGATTCGGCGCGGTATACGTGACCCTGGGGGACCCTGACAATCGCAAAGGCTCGGCCGTGGTTTCCGCGCCCGTGCCGCCGTCGGCTCCCGTGGCAAAGTCAGATGCGCCGCTGCCGGCTGGGCCGGGTCGGAATGCCCTGAGCACCGGCCAGATGGCCGCGTTCGTCTTCAAGAGCGTACCCGAGGAGTTGCCCGCCGCTCCATTCGTCGATGCCGAGGGACGTGAAGTCACGCTCGCCGACTGGAAGGGCAAGGTCGTGCTGCTCAATCTCTGGGCCACGTGGTGCGCACCCTGCCGCAAGGAGATGCCGGGCCTCGATCGCCTGCAGACGGAGCTCGGCTCGGACAAGTTCGAGGTGGTTGCCGTGAGCGTCGACCGCACGGGTATCGAAGGCGCGAGGAAGTTCCTTGATCAGATCAGCGTGCGGCGACTCGCCGTGCTTTCGGACCCGAGCGCGCGCATGGCCACGACATTGAAAGCCATCGGGCTGCCGACAACGCTGCTGATCAATGCCGAGGGCCAAGAGGTTGGCCGCCTCGTCGGACCCGCCGAATGGGACACGCCCGAAGCCGAGGCGCTGATCCGCGCGGTGTTGAAATAGCCTGGCGCGATTGAGGCAGGGAGAGGGGCGGCCCTGTGGAGTGGATTGCTTGCGACCGCCCCTCACCTCCTCTCCGTTCGGAGAGGGGGACCGGCGCTTGCAAGGGCGATCCCGGGAACTTAAACGTGCGAGGCCGATAAATCCGTCTCCTGGTCGGTCTGGAGATAGGCTTGGCCCTGAAGCTTGACCGCGCGAACGCGCCCGGCCGACAATTATCTGACGACGACCACCCCAGTGGAGAGGACATCGTGAGCTCAGATGCCGAAGCTACGGGCACGGTGCCATTCGCGCCCATTCATACGGACCTGGTTCCGGGCCGGACCGCGCTCGTCCACATCGATGCCCAGAACGATTTTCTGAGTCCGGAGGGGCACTATGCAAATTCCGGCATCGACATCTCGCATATGCGCCGGTCGATCGAGCCCATCAGGCAGCTGACTGTCGAGGCGCGCCGCCGCGGCGTGCCGGTCATCTGGACGCGGCATGGTACGCGCGGCCTGATCGACGGTGGCACGTTCATGCGCCAGCGGCCGTTCCTCAAGGAGGGCGGGCTGCGCCAGGGCACGTGGGGCTACGAGATCTACGAGCCTCTCGGTGCGCTGCCCGAAGACTGGTACGTCGAGAAGGTTCGCCTCAGTGCGTTCTACAATACGAGCCTCGACACGTTGCTGCGCAATCTCAAGGCAGAGACCGTGATCTTCACGGGCGTTCTCACCAACCAGTGCGTTGCCGCGTCATCGAAGGACGCGATGTTCCGCGACTACGCGCCGATCGTCGTCGAGGAAGCGACTGGCACGACGCTGCCGCATCTGCACGATCCGGCAATCGAGATGATGAAGGTCGGCTGGGCCGAGGTTGCGACGCTGGCCGACACGATGGCGCAATTGGAGGCCCTTCCGCTCTCGAACGCCGGGCCGCGCTGATCCAAATCATAAATGCAGGTGGGTCCGGGAGGGTGTCCCCTGCCGGTTGCCACGTGCTCGACCTGTCCGCATGGCGGCCGCGGCCATTGCACTGCGCTTGAATGCGACAGCACCCCTTTCCAGCAGCCCGCGGCAAACAAAAAGATAATGAATGCTACACGATCTCGTTGACGAGCTTGGTCTCGCCGCGCGCGAGGCGATCGGCGTTCTCGATGAGCAGGTCGATGACGCGATCCTCATAGCGCACAGTTTCGCCGCCCGTGTGAGGCGTGACGATCACGTGCGGCATGGACCAGAGCGGGGAAGCTGCGGGCAGCGGCTCCTCGACCGTCACGTCGATGCCGGCGCCGCGAATTTTCTTCGCTTGAAGAGCGGAGATGAGCGCCGGCTCGTCGACGACCTTGCCGCGTGCGACGTTGACGAGAAAGGCCGTCGGCTTCATGGCCGCAATCTGCGGTGCCGAGATGAGGTTGGTCGTCTCGGGCGTCAGCGGACAGGTAAGAACCACAAAATCAGCCTCGGGCAGCTTCGACATCAACGCGCTGTCGGCGACGACCTCGTCGGCCGCGCCGGCGCCAGCTGCCACGTTCCGCCGCGTTGCGATGACCTTCATGCCGAAAGCCTTGCAGAAGGCTGCAAGTTGCTGGCCGATTCGCCCCGCGCCGACGATGAGCACGGTCTTGCCCTCGATCTCGTCCTCGCGAACGGTGCGATCGCCCTGCATGCCGCGCCACGACTTCACGTGCTGCAGGTCGCGCAGGAAATGGAGCTGGCGCGAGAGCGAGAGCATGAGTGCGATGGCGTGTTCGGCGACGGCATTGGCGTTCACGCCGTGGCCGCTCGCGAGACGGATGCCGCTCGCCTTCAACACTTCGCGATCGTACTGGTCGGTGCCGGCGCTGATGGACTGGATGAGCTTCAGGCGCGGGCTCTTCGCGGCGAGCTCGTTCTTCCACATCATGGAGACCGAGAGTACGTCGGCGTTCGGCAGCTTCGCGACGAGTTCGTCGTAGTTGCGCGCGATCTCGAAGTTCATGCCGGTCTTGCGCGCGGTGAAGGGCTCGGTGAACTCGTAGGCGACGTGCGCGAAAAGCACGTTCGTGTCTTTGCGGGCAGGGAAGGCGGCCATTGTTTCTCTCTGTCGTTGGGCTCATGAACGACTAAGCGCGCCGCATGGCGCGCCCGTCGTGGTGTTCATCTTAGATCGGATCCCACGAGAACACATCGCCTGAGCGGTCGAGTGGCGTGAAAGAGGAGCGCATGGCCGGAAGGGCCTGCTCGGCAATGGTCTGTGGCGTCCAGCCCTCGGCGCGATGCACGCTGCGGATCGGGCGGGTCTGGTTGAAGAGATAGATCTCGTGCATGCGCGAGGCGAGGATCTGGCCCGAGACCTCCTTGGCGAGGTCAGAGAGCAGGAAGACGGCGAGCGGCGCGATCTTGTCGGGCGTCATCTTCTTGATGCGCTCGACGCGGGCCTGCTGCTCGGGCGTCTCGGTCGGGATGGTGCCGATCATGCGGCTCCAGGCAAAGGGCGAGATGCAATTCGAGCGAACGTTGTAGCGCTGCATGTCCAGAGCAATGCCACGTGAAAGGCCGACGATGCCCATCTTGGCGGCGGCGTAGTTCGCCTGACCGAAGTTGCCGATGAGGCCCGAGGTCGAGGTGAAGTGCACGAACGCGCCGGACTCTTGCTCCTTGAAGTGGTTCGCGGCCGCGCGGCTCACATAGAAGGCGCCGTAGAGGTGCACCTTGATGACCTGGTCGAAGTCCATGATCGACATGCGGTGGAAAATGCGGTCGCGCAGGATGCCGGCATTGTTGATCACGCCATCGATGCGCTTGAAGTGGTCGAGCGCACACTGGACGATCTTTTCCGCGCTCTTCGGTTCCGCGACGCTCTCGAAGTTGGCGACGGCCTGGCCGCCGGCCTTGCGGATCTCCTCGACCACCTCCTCGGCGGGCTGCTGGCTGGCGGCGCCTTCACCGTCGACCGTGGCGCCGAGGTCGTTGACGACGACCTTCGCGCCCTCTTGAGCGGCGAGCATGGCCATGCCCCTGCCGATGCCGCGGCCTGCGCCGGTTACGACTACGACTTTACCTTCCAAGCAGCCAGCCATCGTCGGTGCCTTTCCTCTTGACGCTTATGCGGATTTTGGTTGCCGCAAGCTGGCACGGGGAGGGGAGGGGCGTCAAACAGAGAGCAAGACATGCCGATCTGCACATCAGATTCCGCGTCCGCTCAGGAAAGCGCGGGCTGATGGGGGCTCTATGCGCGTATATGATGATCGCTGGAGTAGACAAGGTGCCGGACTATGAACCCCGACAAGACCGCCATCGCCGAAGCTTGCCTGCACGCTGCCGAGAACGGCACGATGGATTTTCCTCAGATCGTGATGACGCTCGCGGATGCGGGCTTCGAGAGCTACACGATCGATTTTCGTCGTGGCACGGCGATCTATTACACGCCCCACGGCGAAAGCATCGAGCTTCCAGCCGTCGCCGTGCAAGGGGCGGTCGCGAAAAGCTTCGATTCTGAGACAATCCAAGCGGCCATTCGCGAGGCGCAGACGAAAGCACCGGGCTATACGTATCTGGGCTTCTGCGCGAAGGTCCGTGCAGCGGGTTGCGCGAGCTACACGGTATCATTCCTCGGTCGCCGTGCTGTCTATTACGGCCGATCAGCGGAGAGCCATGTCGAGATGTTTCCGGCACAACCCTGATTTGCTGCGCTCGCGCAGCAAAAGGTCCAAGCAACTCCGTTGCTTGGACCACGTTTGTCGACGGCTCTTAGTCCGACTTAATCAGATTCCGCGGCCCCAGTAACCGCACCAGCGATGGAGGTTCCAAGGTAGGTTCTGCTCGTAGCCCGTCATGGTCGAATACTGAGGCAGCTTGACCTCGGCGTCGGCCGGCGAGAAGCACTTCCCGGCATCGGACGCTTTCTTTATTTCATCGGACAGCGCGGTCATGAAGGCGAGCTGCTGCTCCATGTCCTGACGCGTGCCGAGCCGTCCATTCGGTCCCGGATGCCCCGGAATCTGGCGGTCCCATTTGAGGGCGAGCGTTTTCTTGAGTGAGGCTTCCCACTCGATTGGGTAGGAGTCGTTTACGGCAAGCCGCGAAGGCACCGCGCCGAGCGTGTTGAAATCCACCGCGAAGATGATCTTCTCCTTCGGCAGGAACATCACCAGCGACGAGTCGGAATGGTTGCGCCCGGTGTAATGCAGCTCGAGCACCGTTCCGCCGAGCCTGATCGTGTGCTTGTTGCCGACACCCTGATCAGGAACTACGACGTCCTTGCCCTTCAGCTTTGTCAGACGCGCTTTGGCCTGGTTGTGTGCGATCACGGTAGCGCCCGCGTCCTTGAAGGGCTTGCCGCCAGCTGCGTGATCATAGTGATGATGGCTGTAGATCAGGAATTTGATGGGCGCCTTGGTGATCTTCTTGATTTCATCGACGTACGTCACGGCAGCCTGAGGCCGGCCATACGCAATCGGGTCGGTCGCGATCACGCCTGCCGGCGTCACGACGAACATCGCCTGATGGCCCTGATAGCGAAAGATATAGACGTTGTCGGTGCCTTCGACCTTGGTCGTCGCAAAAAGCGGCGCGGTACCTTGCGCGACGGCGCCGGTCGTAAAGGTCATCGCGGCAAGTGCAGCAATAGCAAGGCGCATAGGCGCTCCCCTTGATCTCGAATTTTCAGACGGACAAGCTTTTATTGAGTGCGCGGCACAATAGGGGCTGGCGCGTTCGCCCGCTAGGCGGCTGCTTCGCAGTGCATCAGAAAGGGGAGTGGCCGGCGTTCATCAGCAGGACGCGATGATCAAGTCCGCTCCTTGCGCGGGCGCGTCGTCGGGAAATTGGCGCGGATATAGGTGGATCGATCGCGTGCGGCTTGAAGTGCTTCCTCGAGGCCGGCGTGGAACTGAGCTCGAAGAAGCGTGCTCGGCTCGTCCACGGCAATATCGTTCTCACCCGCTTCGATGCCATCGAGAACGCGGCCGACAACGGCTTCCGGCGAAACCTTGGGCATGTTGATATTAGAGACCATTTCCGTCGCGATGAGGCCCGCGTAGACGCCGATCATCCTGATGCCAAGGGGCTCGAAATCCCACCGCATGGAGTGCGTGAGCGACATCGCTGCAGCCTTGGAGGCGGCGTAGGTGCCGAAGTGCGGCGGTGGCACGATGGCGGCCCGCGAGAGCATATTCACGATCGCCCCGCCGCCGTTACGACCGATCACGGGAGCGACCGCCAGGCACATCGCGGCCATGCCGAAGACGTTCACTTCGATCTCCGCACGGAGTGAGGAGAGATCGCCCGCTTCGCCAAGGCTCAGCTGATCGAGCCGCCCGGCGTTGTTGACAAGAAGCGTCGTGTCGGAGGCGCGGACCGCGGCAGCGTCGATGGATTGTTGATCTGTCACATCCAGTTGAAGGGGGATGATCCGATCTGGGGCGCGCTGGATGAGCGGCGCAAGGTTTGCGACCTCTCTGGCGCACGCATAGACCTTGGCGCCCCGAGCGACGAGCCCCTCGACAAACGCCGCGCCGAGACCGCGATTGGCCCCAGTGACCAGCGCGACGCTGCCCGCGAGCTTCATGCCTGCCTCCGAACAGATTTCTTGATCCGCACTTCACTCGTTAACGTAGCAATCTCCCGGCAGAACAGAAAGCTGTGTTTAATGCCAAGCGGTCGCCACGATGAGCCGCTAGGCGTCCGGTATGAACCTGGATCGTAATACTCTTCGTGGGCGCTCGTCACCGTGCCGAACTCAGTCTCGCGCGGCCGATTTCTTCGCCGCTTCGACCAGCGCGCGAATGACCCAGAGCTTTAGCTTTCGCGTCTTCGCATCATCGAGCTGCAGCACGTCCCTGACGACGATGAAGGCTTCCGGACCCATGATCAGCGCCAGTGCTCGTGTCAACTCGCGCAGGGCCGCGGGTCTGAACTCCTGGCGCGCCGGCTCGAGTGCGGCCTCGATGAGTGGCGTGCGCCTGTTCTGACGCTTGGGCAGCTTGCCGTCGTCGTCAGCGCGCGCGCCCTGCTGGATGGTGTGCGCGAGCATGGTGCGCAGGAGCGGTTCGTTCGCAGCGATCATGTCGTAGAGTGCCGTTTCGGCGCGCAGCAGACGCTCGACAGGCTCGCGCGATGTCACGTCGCCGAACACTTCGCTCGGTCCGGGAACGGCGACGTCGACAGCAGCCTCGACGAGCAGCGTCTCGATGCTCGGAAAGTAGCGATAGGCCGTTGCGCGCGAGACGAGTGCGGCTTCGGCCACTTCCTCAAGAGTGACGCTGCGCCCTTCCTTCATGAGCCGGGCCGCAGCCTGGAGAAGATCCTTGCGTGTGCGCGTCTTCTGGTTTGCGCGACCGGATTTTTCCGTGCCTGCCACGTCAGTCCTGCGGCAGTTGCTGCATGATGGCGGCGAGGTCGATCCACACATTCTCGCGCTTGATGGCGCCGTTGTCCGCGAACTCGACGACATGGAGCAGGCGGAATTCGAGCGGACGATTGCGTCCCTCGAGCCCGAACGGCCGGCCGGGGGCTTTCCCGCTCCAAATGGATTCGTCGACCATGAAGTTTGAACCATAGAGGCGCTTCACGCATCTCACCGAGCTGTCCGCGAGATCGACGAACATCGTCTCGTAGAACTGGCGCGCGCCGTCGCGACTATGTGCCGGCCCGAGCGGCCAGCCGACGATGTCATGCTCGACGTCCTCCGTCAGTGTCGCGAGCACGCCTTCGACGTCATCGCGACCTTCGTAGGCGAAGTGCTCGTCCATCATCCGATCCATCTGCTGCGGGCTCAACGCCATGGCGCGATCTCCTGTTCTCGACGTTAGACGGTAGAAAGTTAATGAGACAAACATCTCATGTCAATATTAGTGTCGCATATTTGGGGTCCTGTGGACGGCTTTCCGGTTCAGGCCGCCAGTTCCGAGAGGGCCAATTGCGCCACGGCGAGGTCGATGTCGGCGCTCATGCCGTCGATGAGGAGCCAAGCAGCCGATAGGCCGCACCACCACGCCAGCAATTCACTGCCGCGCCTGCTTCCTCGAGAGCCACGATTTTCAGTATGGCCGGCGTGCCGCACGCGATCACCGGCAGAAGGCGTGCGGCGGGCGTGACGATCGCCTCGTCGTCCGGCGTCAGATGCCAGCGGCTCAAATACGGCGCGAACGACGGATCGGTCATCAGCTAGGTGGCAGGGTGCGCCACGACGCGTACCGTCAGCATTTTCATGAGATCGTCGAAGACGAACTGGCTCTCGACGAGTTCGAGGCCGGCCGTGGGGATGTATTGCTCAGTGTTACGGTCGAAGCTCGCGCCATAAGCCCAGGCAATCCAGGGCTGCCAGATGTACGTCATGGCGCGACGCAATCGGCCCCTCGGGCGGACATATTCGAGCAGGCGGATAAGACCACCGGGTTTGACCACGCGCCCAAGTTCGCGCAGCGCCGGCACCTGCTGATCGTCCGGCAGGACGCAGAATAGGAAGCTCGAAACGGCATTGTCGAATGATGCCGCCGGAAATTGGAGTGCGGTGACGTCCATCTGGTAGAGCCGGCCCCCTTCCGCCAGCGTTGGACAGCGTTCGCGCGCCAGCTCCAGCATGGCCGTGCTGGTGTCGATGCCCGAGACCTCGGCCTCAGGGGGATAGAACTCGCAGTTCCGCCCCGTGCCGATCCCCGCGTCGAGCAGGCGCCCCGACAGGCCCTCGAAAAGGAGCGGGCGCAGTGCGCGATATCGCTTCCTCTCGAAGGGGGCATCCAGGAGGTCGTAGAACCGGGCGATCCGCTGGTAGCGCTCGACGTTTGTAGTCACGTCATACCTCTGCGATGTCCGGACATATGGCGGAATGCGATAGCATCAGCTAGACATACCCCGAACAAGCGGCTCGGCAGAATGAATTGCGGGCTGGTGAGGGAGGTATTGAGCTTATGGCCAGGTCATTTGGCGATCGCTTACTGCGCCCGGAGCGCGTTGCCATCGTCGGCGCGTCCGGTGACGTGAAGAAGAACAACTCGCGCCCGCAGCGCTATCTGCGCAAGCACGGCTTCACCGGCACGATCTATCCCATCAACCCCGGTTACAAGGAGCTATTCGGCGAGCCCTGCTATGCTTCGCTCGCCGAGTGCCCCGAGCCGCCGGACCACGCCTATGTGATGCTCGGCACGAATTCGGTCGTCGAGGCCATCCGCGACTGCGGCAGGGCGGGTGTCGCGGCGGCGACCATCTTCGCGGGCGGTTTCGCGGAAGGCGGCGAGGCTGGCAAGGCGCGGCAAATGGCGCTCATCGCGGCGGCACGCGAGGGGGGCGTGCGCCTCATCGGCCCGAACAGTCTCGGCGTGATCAACACGCACTGGCCACTGACGCTTTCGGCAAACGCCGTGCTGGAGCGCGAACGGCTGCCCAAAGGTCGCACGGGCCTCGTCTCGCAGTCGGGCTCGATGATCGGCGCGCTGGTCAGTCGCGGCGAGGCACGCGGCATCGGTTTCTCGACGCTCGTCTCGATCGGCAACGAGTGCGACCTAACCGTCGGCGAGATCGCGTCCATGCTCGTGGACGATCCCGATACCGATGTCATCCTGCTCTTCCTCGAGACCATGCGTGATCCGGTTGGCGTCGCTGACATGGCACGCAAGGCGCACGCGGTCGGCAAGCCCGTCATGGCCTATGTGCTCGGCCGCTCGGATCTGGGCCAGGCGCTCGCGCAGTCGCACACGGGTGCCATGGTCGGCGAGACGCGCGCGCTCGATGCCTTCCTCGCCGATTGCGGCATCATGCGCCTCGATCATTTCGAGAGCCTCATCGAAGCGCCGCTGCTGCTCAAGGGGCGCAAGCCGCCGAAAGGTAAGCGCGTCGCCGTGACCACCACGACAGGTGGCGCGGCAGCGCTTGTGGTGGATCATCTGGGATCGCGTGGCATCGAGGTTGTGCCGGCGGCGGAAGAGTTGAGCGCGAACCTCGCGACATTCAAGATCGATGTAGCGCCCGGTGCGCCGATCGCCGATCTCACCATGGCCGGCACCAAGCCGGAAGTCGTCGACACGGTCATGTCGAGCTTCATGGCCGATCCGCGCGTCGATGCGGTGGTCGTCGGTGTCGGCTCATCGGCGGAGTATTTTCCAGAGCTGGCCGTCGCCCCGCTCGCGAAGTGGGCGAACGCCGAAAAGCCGATCGTCGCCTTCCTGCTGCCGAATGCGACGCGCTCTCTGGAGCTGTTGGCAAGTGCGGGCATCGCAGGTTTCCGTACGCCGGAATGCTGCGCCGATGCGCTCGCCGCCTATCTCGACTGGACGCCGCCACGTGCGCGCGAGGAAATCAAGCTGCCGGCGGCGGCGCGCGCATGTCTCGATCGCGCGAAGGGCGCTGCAACTCTGAACGAGCAGCGGGCGCTGGAGCTGTTCGAGGCGCTGGGCGTGAGAGTGCCCGCGATTGCGCAAGTGACCGATTCTGCCGGCGTGGACATGCTGAAACTTAGATATCCTGTCGTTGCCAAGATCCTCTCGGCGGACATCGCCCACAAGAGCGAGGTCGGGGGCGTCAGGGTCGGGCTTACGGACGTCGGCGAACTGAAAACGGCCATTGCATCGCTGTTTCTCGATGTGCCGAGGAAGGCACCCGGAGCGCGCATCGACGGCGTGGTCGTGCAGGAAATGATCAAGGGCCTCGGCGAGGCCATTGTCGGCTTCCGCCGTGATCCGCGCGTAGGCCCTCTCGTTGCGGTCGGCGTCGGCGGCATTCTCGCCGAGGTCTACGGCGATGTCGCGGTGCGCCCCGCGCCGGTCGATCTCGCCGCGGCCCGCGCCATGATCGCCGAGGTAAAGGGCTTCGCACCTTTGCGTGGCTTCCGTGGCCTGCCCGAAGGCGATCTCGAAGCGCTGGCCGCGATTGTCGTCGCTATCTCGCAGCTCGCGCTGTCCGATACGCCGCAGATCGCCGAGGCCGAGATCAATCCGGTCATCGTGCGCGCGAAGGGGCAGGGTGCGGTTGCGGTGGATGGGTTGGTGGTGCTGACTTAAGGCGATGTGGCATAATAGTTCCGGATTGGAGCACTTCGGCGAGCACGATGAAAATTTGGTGTTTCACCGATCCGGATGACGATCGGTACGCGCGGGCGTCGCGCCTTGGGACGTGGTCGCAAGATTTCGGCCTTTGTCCGGCGTGCACAAGATCGCGCCAACACCGAATCCAGCCGATGATTTTAGAGTGGGAACCGGGCTCCAACGTGGTTGGCGATTTTACGATCACGGGGTTTGGAGAAGATATCGCAGTTACGGATGAAGTGGCCGAGTCCTTAAAGGACTTCCTTGGCTTCGAAGTCGGCGCGATTGAGATGTTTCAGAGAAAGGGTCTAAAGCCACCAACGAATCCCGCCCGCGTCCGCAAACCCCGCGTGTGGCTGCCTTATCAAGGCCAGCCGTTGTTTGAGCTTTGGGTCACCAAGCGGGTGCATTTGAACTTTGAAAGATCCAGCGTCCGGCAGATGGAGGAATGCAGAGTCTGTGGTGGGAGAGAGCACGATATCGAGGGTGTCGAGGAGACGATGCTGGATTTGAATGAGGAGCGCAGTGGCGTTATGAGGGCGCACACTGCCCGAACGGCCGGTAAGGGCTTCTACGTCGATGAGCGGGATCTGCAGGGCGCGGCGATCTTCCGACTGATCGAATTGGACGCCATGATCCTGTGCACTGATCCGGTGAAGCGACTCATTGAGGAACGTCTTTTCACGAATATCGCGTTCCTCGAGTATCGGGAGACCTTCTGAAGCGATTAGTCGGCAGTGGATTGTGATGAACGACAAAGCCAAACCCGCCGATGCGCTAACCGTGGCCGACCTGCAAGCGCATCCCGTGTGGCAGTTTACCGGCTCCGATGCTCCCGATGAAACTTATGTGCGGCCGCTGAAGCGGGTGCCTGTCTCGAAGCTTGACGGCAAGCTGATTGGTACGGAAGTGACGCTCGCGAATGGGCTACGCGTCTGGGCGCTTATCGGGAATGTCCATCCGACGAAGCCGCGCATGACAGAGCATTTTTTGACGATGTCGATCACGCGCAATGGCCAATGGTTCCATCTCGCGCGCTATCACGATATCGATGCCATATCGAGGGATCCCAAAGCGCTTGCGGCATTTCTGGGACTGCCGATCGCCGACGTATTTCCGATCGCCTATGACCTTCGGAGGTACGGAAAGGGTGATCCCGCCGCACTCTGTGGTCAGATCCCCAAAAAGCCGCGTGAGCGGCTTTCGCAATCCGAGCTCATGGGCTTGATATTCGACGACGAGTAACGGGCGCCGCTGCTCTCACGTCAAATACCTGACCGCCACGTACAGCCCGATGAGCGCCGCGCAGCCGAGGGCGGCGAGCGTGCCGAGACGCTCCTCGATGAAATGGCGGATGGGCTCGCCATAGCGGTTGAGGAGCCACGCGAGGAACAGGAACCGGGCGCCGCGGGCGATGATCGCCGATACGATAAACAGCCAGATGTTCACGTGCAGCGCGCCGGAGAGGATCGTGACGACCTTGATCGGCGGCAGATGCGAGAGGCCGGACGTCACCAGCAGTAGCAGCACGAGATCGGCGTCGGCCGACTGGCGCAGGCGTTCGAAGGCTTCGAACTTGCCATAGAACTCGAGCGCCGGCTTCGCGACGGCGTCGAAAGCGTAATAGCCGAGGTACCAGCCTGCGACGCCGCCGAGCACGGAGAACGCCGTCGCGACGATGGCGTATCTGTAGGCCCGCTCCGGGCGCGCGAGCGCCATCGGCACGAAGAGCACGTCGGCGGGAATGAGAAAGACGGAACTCTCGACGAAGGCGATGAAGGCCAGCCAGTATTCGGCCGTCTTGCGGGCCGCGAGCGCCATGGTCCAGTCGTACATTCTGCGAAGCATGGTCCCTCGATCATTACCCGTGTGCAGAGCCTGATTTAGTATGCAACTCATGGGCCGGACAATGACCCCCGTGCGACAGGTTATGTCATTTTGATCCAATGTGGTTGACGGGCCGCTCCGCCCGCCGCAAGGATGCTGGTTAAGCAGGCAAAAGGAGGCGGCGATGGCCGAGCGTGGCGTGCACGATATGGGCGGCGAGCCGGGCGGACCGGTCGACAACCATGAGCATGTGCCGACCCTGTCGGAACGCCGCGTCGATGCCCTGATGCAGCTCATGCGCTCCAATCCGCGCAGCTACTGGGTCGTCGACGAGATGCGTCGTACGATCGAGAGCTTGACGCCCGAGCACTACAACGCCGCAGGCTACTACGAGAAATGGGCTTATGCGCTGCGGGGCCTGCTCATCGAGAAGGGCGTCGTAACCGAAGCCGAGATGAACGCGAAGCTCGCCGAGGTCAAGGCACGCATCGCCGAGCAGTCGGAGAAGTGTTGATGGCTGCATTCGAGGTCGGCCAAGCAGTCCGCGTGCGCGATGAGCATCCACTGCAGCCGCAACCCATTCACATCCGCACGCCGTGGTACCTGCGCGGCAAGCACGGTGTCGTCGAGCGGCGCTTTGGCGAGTTCCACAATCCCGAGCATCTGGCCGTCGGCAAGTACGACACGCCGGAAGTGACGCTCTATTGGGTCCGTTTCACCATGGACGAGCTATGGGCTGGCGACGGCACGTATGGCCCGAGCGACAGCCTCGTCGTCGAGATCTACGAACACTGGCTCGAGCCGGACGATAGCGCGCGGAGGGCAGCATGACCCACGATCATGACCACGATCATGACCACGATCACGAGCATGACCACGATCATGATCACGGGCATCACCATGATCATGACCATCCGCATGATCACGGCCCCTTCCAGCCCGACATCAAGGAGCCGAGCGAGGAGTGGGAATTCCTCGAGATCGCCATGCGCGAGCTGCTGATCCAGAAGGGGATCATCACGGCGCGCGAAGTCGAGGACATGATCGAGGATTGGGACGGCAAGGTGCCGGAGAACGGCGCCCGCATCGTCGCGCGTGCATGGACCGATCCCGCCTTCAAGGCGCGCCTCCTGGCTGACGGCAATGCCGGAGTCGAGGAAATGGGCATGAGCGTGCCCGGCTTGAAGCTCGTCGTGCTCGAGAACACACCCAAAGTGCACCACATGGTCGTGTGCACGCTCTGCTCCTGCTATCCGCGCACGATCCTCGGCCTGCCGCCGCTCTGGTACAAGTCGCGCGCCTATCGCACGCGCACGGTGCGCGAGCCCCGCGTCGTGCTCTCCGAGTTCGGCACCGAGCTTCCGGATAGCGTCGAGGTGCGTGTCGTCGATTCGACGGCCGACTGCCGCTATCTCGTGCTGCCCATGCGTCCCGAGGGCACGGACGGCTGGAGCGCGGAACAGCTGGCCAGCCTCGCCACGCGCGACAGCATGATCGGCACGGCTCAGGCCCTCAAGCCGGACGGCGCACGGGGCTAGGCGGCTGAAGGATTGCCGGTGCATTGACGGCCGGAGGTCCGTGGCTATAGTGCCGCGCCGTTGCCTCAGTGGCGGAACCGGTAGACGCGACAGACTCAAAATCTGTTATCCGCGAGGGTGTGGGGGTTCGAGTCCCTCCTGAGGCACCAATGGGTTAGCCGAAATCGCTGTTTTGCTCTGGGCACATGCCGGCCTGCGTGCTGCGCGCGGACGTGTTGTAGCTTGAGGCAGATCAGCAACTCTCGAATTGAACGGTTTGTAGAGGAAGTGTCGGTAGAGTGGTTTTCGGCTGCCATGGCGGAAATGGTAGACGCGCGAGTTTACCTAGGAGGCTACTATGTGGCCTTCTAATAAACTCGTGCCCCGGAAGGGGCGTGAGGGTTCGAGCCCCTCTGGCAGCACCATAAATCTCGGACAACACCCCTCTTCATCCCTCCAGCCTCGATCGCGAGACGGATTGTTGTTGTATGGGACCTGGATACCGGACACTCATGCTCTCCCTTAGCACTGCGTGTCGTCGGTGAAGTTGCCTCACGTGCTGAGGAGGTCGGGCGTTGACAGGGGTGAGGTCAGAGCGCCCGCTTTAGATCAGCACACGAAGTTGCGGCCAGTTTCTGAGTAAACTCGCGCGACGAAAGCTCATCCAAGAAAGTTGCAAATCACAAAACCCGGCTTGCACCGGGCTGTTGTGAATGCCGCCGTTACAGGCACAGTAGGAGCCGATATCTCAGCTGCTATTGCGCTCGTGCGGTATGTTGATCGCACCTGTAATCGTGGCATACCCTTAGTGTGGCGCAGATGAAGTCGGTTCGACGGGAAGGCTGGGGATAAGCGATGGAACGCCGGTGCTTCATGGTGCAGCCCTTTGATGGCGGCAAATACGACAAGCGCTTCGATGACACCTTCGCGCCAGCCGTACGCAAGGCGGGCCTTGAACCATATCGGGTCGACAGAGATCCAGGCGCCTCTATTCCGATCGATGAAGTAGAAAAAGGTATCAAAGAAGCCGCAGCGGTGTTCGTTGATATCACCGCCGACAATCCGAACGTATGGTTTGAATTGGGGTTCGCTATCGCAGCAGGCAAGGATCTTTGCCTGGTCTGCGAGAAGGAGCGGGTGAAGTACCCGTTCGATATTCAGCATCGCTCGATAATCAAGTATGCGTCAGAAGCAGCTCGTGATTTTACGGAGCTTGGAACAGCGATCACCAAACGTATCGAGGCTATCCTTCAACAACAGCAAGGTAGAGCAAGTATCCAGGCCGTGACCGTTGATACGCCAACTGCTGGTCTCACCGAGTTTGAGCTAGCGACGTTGGCGTGCGCTGCCGGAGAGGCTAGTGGAATTGGGGACATTGTGACGTTCTGGTCGATTGAGCAGGCGATGGACAAGGCGGGTTTCAACAAGATCGCCTGCAATGTCGGCCTACGAGGCCTATTGAACAAAAGGATGATCGGCAACGACAGTTACGAGAATTTGGATGGTCACACCATCGAGGGGTATCTGATCAGCGCCATCGGATGGGATTGGCTTACTGCGAACGCAGATAAGCTGAACATGAAAAAATCACGTGGGGGCTTCAACAGGAAGCTCGACGACGAAATCCCTTTTTAACCGACAGGATCGCGCGAAGTATCATTAAAAAGCCGACCAAGTGATGCGGCGGGCGCTTCCTACCTAAACGCCACAAACAACGTCCGCGGTGCGCGGCGGACGACGCGGGCGTGGTGTGTGCGACCGGAGACGCTCAGCTCGAACGTGTTTCCGATACCGAAGATCGAGGGCATCTGCAGCTCTGCGCCTGTGGTGGAATACTCGACGACGACACAGCGCACCGGCGTCTTGCCGCGCTCGTGGATGTGGCCGATCGCGTCGGCTTTCTCGCGTGGCGCGCCCCGGCGTTCCGGAGCGGGCTGGACGGTAGGATTTCGCTTACCAAAGCTCATGCGTTGGGCTCCTTTTTGGTTCTCCAACGCTGGGGCTCTGGGAGGTGTTCCGCTCCTTTTAGGTCAACCGCTCCGGCGTTTTGCGGCGACTATCGACGGCGGCGAATGACGTCACTGAAAGGGCCAGACGGCGCTGAGTGCATCCGCCTGGCCCACGATGACGTCAGGTGGCTATCGCGTTCGTTTCAGTCGACGACAGCGACGGCCTCGATCTCGATCATCCACTCCGGAGCTGCCAGCGCGCTCACGCCGACAAGAGTGCTCGCAGGCGGCGGCCGGTCTGCGAAAAACGGCGTGCGGGCTTTGCCGATGACTGCGCGATCTTCCGGTTTGTAGTTCACCACGTATGTCGTGATCTTCACGACGTGCTCGTAGCTCGCGCCGGCGGCCGCGAGGCACAGGCCGATATTGCGCATGACTTGCGCGGTTTGCGCTCCCAAATCACCTGCGCCGACCACTGCACCATTTTCATCGATGGAGACTTGCCCGGCGATGTAGATCGTGCGGGCGCCGGAAGAGACGGCCACATGCGAATACGCGGGGTTGATCGCCAGTCCCTTTGGCTTGAGATACTCGGCCTTGCTCATTGCTCAGTCTCCTCGTGAACAGCATCGCGGAACCAGCTCGGACAATACACATCGAGCGAGGTTAGGTGCCGGCATTTTTCCCGATCCCGCCAGCCTTGCTATACGAGCTGCACTTTTCGCGGGCAGCAGTGATGCGCTAATGGGCTCGATCATAAGGATTTTTTCTCTCATGATGGCGGCAAGAGCAGCACTCGCGCTGCCACACCCACGGGATCATCATGAGAATTGCCTCGTTCCTCTTTCCGCAGACCCAAGATCCTGCGGACGACGGTCGCCATATCCAGGAAACACTGCAGGAAGCCAAGCTGGCGGAGGAGCTTGGCGCCGACGCCGTGTTTCTCGCCGAGCATCATTTCGACGGCAACTGCACGTATGTCGATCCGCCGACTTTCGCCGGCGCGCTGAGTGCCGCGACCAGTCGCGTCAAGATCGGTTTCGCAGTTCTTCAAACCTCGCTCTACCATCCACTGCGGCTGACCGAGCAGATCTCTCTGCTGGACCATCTGAGCCAGGGCAGGCTGATCGTCGGGCTTGGGCGCGGTAGCATGGTGAACCTCTACGAGTACACCGCCTACCAGATCGATCCCGAGGAGGCGCAGGACCGCTTCGAAGAGATCGAGAAGATCATGCTCGAATGCTGGACGAAAGAGCGCGTGGTCCACAATGGCAAGTACTGGAGCTTCGATATTCCGCACATGCGCCCACGCCCGTTTACGAAGCCTCATCCGCAGATCCTGCGTGCGGTGACGTCCGAGGTCTCCATCAAGGCGCAGGGGCGGCGCGGTCGGTCGGTCATTCTGCCGCCGGGGCCGAATGAAGCCACGGCCCGGCAGATCGGGTGGTTCCGACAGGGCATGGCTGAGGGTGGCTTCGACGATAAAGCCATCGACGAGGCGCTGCAGCAGTCCTGGGTCATGCGTCAGACCGTGATCGCCGACACGGACAAGATCGCGCTCGAAGAAGGGGTCGGCTACTACAGGTCGATGCAGGCCTATCGCTCGGCGCAAAGCCCTGGCTATCGCGATATGGTCATGGGCGATTCCGCGGCGGCTATGCCGAGAGGCCTCGTTTGTGGAGCGCCGAGTACGGTGCGGGATCAATTCGTCGAGCTGTCGAAGCTCGGCATCGGCGGTGTCGCGCTCCGGATGCGCGTCGGACCAATGCCCGTCGAATTCTCCATGAACGCCCTGCGTCTCTTCATGAAGGAAGTTGCGCCGGCAATGCGCTGACGCTGGGGTCGCAAATGCGCGATCCCTGAGGTATTGAGGCGCGCAGTCGTGCGCCTCGAAAGGCCGTGCGGCACCCATAATCGGGAAGATGCCGCCATATGAGGACAAATAGAGGATCAGGCAGGCCAGGGCCGTTGCGGCGCAGGACGGCGCGGCCGCTCACCTATCTGTTGACGCTTCTCAGCCTGTTTGCTGCTGCCACGGCCTTCAATGCGTGGATCACGAAGCGGACAGCCGGCGTGCCGAGCATCGGCACGGCGCGCGTGATCGACGGCGATACATTCGATCTTTGCCAGCGGGGTAACTGCGCGCGCATTCGCCTTTGCGGGATCAATACGCCCGAGCGTGAGCAGCCCGGGTATGAGGCCGCACGAGCGGCGCTGGTCGAGATGGTGAGGTCCGAGGACGTGCGGTGTGTGCCGGTCGGCGCTGGCACTGTGTGTGATGGTCGCTCGGGAGCGAGCTCGCACGAGCGGACAGTAGCCCAGTGCGGCACATCATCCGTTCCCGACCTGGCGGGGGAACTGGTGAGGCGCGGTCACGCCTGCGACTTGACCGGATTCACGCGCGGGCACTACCGGGATCACTTTCAAGGACGCGCCTGCTGAGCGCGGCGTCCGGGCGGCCACTGGCGCGGACGCCTGCGGTCGCATAGAATGGCGACCTTCGTCCATGTCGGAGGTGCTGGCCATGCCCATGTACCATGACGGCAATCGCGAGCTTCAGGACCAGTTCGGCTCGCGGCCTCTTGCGGACCGCCTCGTCGAGCGCCTGTGGCGCGACAGGTTCAAGGACGACGACAAGGCGTTCATCGAGAGCGTGAGCTTTTTCTTTCTCGCGACGGCGGACGGGGATGGACATCCAGATTGTTCGTTCAAGGGCGGTCCGCCGGGCTTCGTCAGCATCGCGGCGCCGGACCTGCTGGTCTTTCCCGACTACGACGGCAATGGCATGTTCAAGAGCCTCGGCAATATCAAAAGCAACCCGAACGTCGGCCTGCTCTTCATCGACATGGGTGAGAAGCCGAAGCGGCTGCGCGTCAATGGCCGCGCGAGCGTGCACGGCGACGATCCGCTGATCGCGAGCAAGGCAGGCGCTCAGAACATCGTGCGCGTCGTGCCAGAGCACATATTCCCAAACTGCCCGCGCTACATTCCGAACCTGCGGACGGGCGAGGCCTCGCCTTACACGCTCTGCGAAGGCGTCGCTCCAGTGGAGCCGGCCTGGAAGGGTTTCGATGCCTTCAAGGATGTCGTGCCGCCACGAGCGCGTTGATCGGATGCAAATGCAATCCCGCTGATACCAGGAGGCTCTCGCTCTTGGGCGGCGTTTGACTATGTTCGCTCCCGGTCAACAGTCGAGCGAGGTGCACGCATGTTCGTGGATGAGCGGATTTATACTCTTCATGCGGGGCAAGTTCCCGTCTTCCTCAAGCTCTACGAGGAGGAGGGCATGGAATGCCAGGTGCGCATACTCGGCAACATGGTCGGCTACTACTACACGGATTTCGGGCCGCTCAATCAGATCGTCCATATGTGGGGATACGACAGCCTCGATGATCGCTTCGAGCGCCGCAAGCGCCTTCTGGCAGCGCCCGAGTGGCAGTCGTACGCGAAGAAGATGAGGCCGCTTGTCGTCAAGGTGGAGAACAAGCTGCTCGTGCCCGCACCGTTCTTCAAAGTGCCGCGGAGCCCGCCTTCCAGTTCGTGAGAGACGTGCGTGGGCGGGACTCGAACTTCGCCCACGCACTCGATCGGGCTCTAGCCACCCAGCTTGTCCTGTGTTTTCGTCTCGAAGTCGCTGGCGTCGTGACGTTCGCGGAGCTGGCTTGATGGATCGCCCTGGATGCGATTGACCATGCGCCCGCGTTTGACGGTGGGGCGTTGCGCGATCTGATCCGTCCAGCGGTTCACGTGCTTGTAGCTTGCAACGTCGAGAAACTCGCCGCCGCCGTAAAGAAGGCCCTTGGCCAGCGCGCCGTACCAGGGCCAGATGGCCATGTCCGCAATGCTGTACTCGTCGCCGGCCATGTAGGCGTTGTCGGCGAGATGTCGGTCGAGCACATCGAGCTGGCGCTTCACCTCCATGGCGAAGCGGTTGATCGGATATTCCCACTTGGCGGGCGCATAGGCATAGAAGTGCCCGAAGCCGCCGCCGAGATAGGGTGCGCTTCCCATTTGCCAGAAGAGCCAGTTCAGGGCCTCGGTGCGCTTGTCGGGATCCTTGGGCAGGAAGGCCGCGAACTTCTCCGCGAGATAGAGCAGGATCGAGCCGGACTCGAAAACGCGCCTGGGCTTGGCCGGGTCTGTGCGATCGAGCAGGGCCGGGATCTTCGAGTTGGGATTGACCTCGACGAAGCCCGATCCGAACTGGTCGCCATCGCCGATGCGGATGAGCCAGGCATCGTACTCGGCACCCTTGTGCCCGAGCGCGAGAAGCTCCTCGAACATGATGGTCACTTTCACGCCATTGGGCGTGCCGAGCGAGTAGAGTTGAAAGGGATGCTTGCCGACAGGCAGCACCTTCTCGTGCGTCGGGCCGGCAATGGGGCGATTGATGTTGGCGAAGCGCCCGCCGTTCTCCTTGTCCCATGTCCAGACCTTGGGTGGGACGTACTCCGTGCCGCTGCTCATGCGTCATCTCCGTTGGATGGCTGAGGCGAACCGCGCACTCGCGGGCCGCCGCCTCTATGGAGGCTATTCTTCCAAGGATTGCGTCTCACAACCAGCCCTTGAAGCCGCAGGTCTGACCTTCTCCCGGCTGATCGGCGGAACTTTCTGCGGAAACTGCGATCCGGAGAATACTATTGCTGCACGGTGGCCTAGTAGTAGGAAGCGGGGCCGTGGCCCTTGGAGCGCGAAAGTCTGCTAGTACATCCTGGTGCCACCGATCGGGCACCCTAAAATACCGCGCCTGAGCCAGTGAGCCCATGAAGAGCCAAGTCGAGAACACCGATGTCGAGGCGCTGCGCACAGCCTACCTTGATCTCATGCGCGACAGCCTGATCGGCCGCCTCAACCGTGATCCGCCGCTGCCATCCTCGAAGGTCGATGCCTACTACGAAGAGTACCGCGAGCAGGGCTGGGACTGGCCTTCGGCAGCGCCTTCCATGATCGGCTTCAAGCGCATGGAGAATGTGCGCGCTGAATGCGAGCGCGTCATCCGCGCGGGCATTCCTGGTGATTTCATAGAGACAGGCGTGTGGCGTGGCGGCGCCGTCATGATGATGCGTGCGGTGCTGAAGGCGTACGGCATCACGGACCGTCGCGTGATCGCCGCCGACAGCTTCGCCGGCCTTCCGCCGCCATCGGAGGGCGTCGCGCCGGATGCAGGCGCGGACTTTCACACCTGGAAGGACTTCGCGGTTTCGCTTCCCGAGGTGAAGGCGAACTTTGCGCGCTACGGCCTGCTCGATGAGCAGGTCGTGTTTCTGAAAGGGCTGTTCAAGGACACGCTGCCGACCGCGCCGATCACGCAACTGGCCGTGCTGCGCCTCGATGGCGACATGTACGAGAGCACGCGCGATGGGATCGTGAACCTCTACCCCAAGCTCTCATCCGGCGGCACGCTGATCGCGGACGACTATCACCTCTTCGAAGCGCACCGCACTGCTGTCGATGAGTATCGCGCCACGCACGGCATCAGCGATCCGATCCAGCGCATCGACGAGTGGGGCGTGTATTGGGTGAAATCATAAAAGCGGGTGGGTCCGGGAGGGTGTCCCTCCCGGTTGGGGCCAGGGGCGAAAGCCCCGTCGCGCCTGCGGCGCGACGAGGGCCAGCCCTCGCGCTCCCGTCGGGAGGGACACCCTCCCGGAACCACCCGCCTTTGATTCTTAGAATCCGCTCCACAGCGCGTAGTTGCCGACGGCCGCGTGGCCATTGAAGGCGATGGATTGCGTCGGCGCGAGCTCGGTGAGCTGGATCTGCAGAATCTGCACGCCGTAGCCATTCAGATTGGCACCGACAACGTCCTTGAGCTTATGGTTGAATGCGACGCGGTCGGCCTGGATTTCTTCGAGCGTATGCTTGCTGACCTCGTTGAGGATTGCGCCCTGCGCGCGCTCGATCACGTCCGAGGCAAGATCGGCGATATGGGCGAGGGCTGCGACGATATCATCGACGTAGTAGGTCACGAGCGCACCGACGATGATCGTCTGGTTGTCGGCGCTCATGATGACTTTCGACTGTATCTTCTGCGTCTGCCGCACGGTCATCGTCAGCTTGTACGATGTCACGACCGGCCAATACCAGTGCAGGCCCGGACCCCACTTCTTCACACGATGCCCGTGCACGAACGCGACACCGGCGTGCGTCGCGGGCACGATGACGAGCCACGGCAGGAGCCGCAACAGCGTCTGGAAGATCTCGCCGATCCAGCCGAATGCCTTATCCACCCGTCGTCTCCCTCAGCCCCGTATGCGGCTTTCTAGTCGATTATGGTCGGGGCTGCCCGATTGCTCACGATGGCCATGCCGTAGCCCTCGATGCGGACCGTCCCATCGAAGGGGCCTCGTGTCACCCGTCCCCCGGTGCTCGTATCGAGGCGCAGAACCTCGCCACAGGAGCCGAGGCCGTCATACCATTCCGCCGCGCGCAACACGAGCGGGCGCGCGGATACGTTAACGAACACCGCGCTGAGGCGCCCGTCCTCGTGCGAGGCCAAAACGGTATCGACCTCCGGAAAGTCGTGCCGTGCCGGCGGAAAGCGGATGATGTCGCCGAAGCGTACGTGCTGGGCGAAGACCTGCTTGGCAAGCGCCGGCGGCATGGGCTCGCCGCGCATGGAGAGGAGACCGTAGGCATCGCTACCGTGGGCAGTTGCAGTCCAGCGCATTTCGGCATCGGCGCCGCCGCGGATCAGATGGATGAGCGCGGACATGTAGAAGACGGCGCCGAAAAGGTTCTGGTTGAGGCCGAGCGTGTAATAGTTCTCGTGATGTGAGATTGTATTCAGCTCGCCGCAGATGTTCAGGATGTCTCGGCCCTTGACTAGGCGCGCAACGCCGCGCGCACGACCTTCGTACGTCGGGAGCTGCGCCATCAAGAGTGCTTCGAGCGTTTTCCCGAGCGGGGCATCTGGCGAGTTCCACATCTGGAGCCCGAGCGTATGGCTCGGCACGGCAGGGCGCCAATCGCCGTAGCGATGCCAATTCACGAATCCGAGCAACGGATCGTCGACTTCATCGACGAGGCGCGCGATCCAGTCCATCCAGTACGGCCGGTGGTTCCCGTCGATGGACGGGCCGCCGATACGGGCCTTTGCGCCGCCGAGATAAGGCGCGAGCAACTCATGAATGCGCGTCGCCGTTTCGATGTAAATGTGGCGGTACTGATCATAGGTGACATCACCGCCGACAATCGGGTTGTTCGGCTCGTTCCAGATACACCAGTACCAATCCTTGACCTGTTCGCCACCAAACTGCTGGACCGCGCTCCAGACGATTTCGCGGCAGCGCGCGACGAAGCTGCGGATGCTCGAGACATTGTCGAAGGGCGGGGCAAAACGAGCGAAGGTGATCATTGGCAGCGCGCCGGCATCGAGCACGCCCTGGATGCAGACGCTGAAGCTGCGCCAATCCTTGAATGGATCGGGAACCTGCGGATCGAAGACGAATACGCGGACGACGCGCGTGTCCATCAGGCGGAGGCGGCGGCGTATTTCCGCGCCGTGCGGGCCTTCCGAAAGGTGCCACCAGCCATTGATCTCATTGAAGCCATAGCGCAAGCCCATGCGCCGCACGGGCGGCGGTCCGCCGGGCGCCTCGGTCGGTTGCGAACTTTGGCTCTTGGCCTTGGCCATCACACTAGTGTCCCGCTTCCGAAGTTCGCCTAACCTCTCTGCTGGCGTCCCGAGCGAACTTCGGAAGCAGAAGGGACACTAGAATCATAGATATTCTAGTGCGATTCAGATCGAGAAATTCGCTCGATGCAGTGCCGCGAAGCCTGGCGAATTTTCCGATCATCACACTAGGCTTCGATGATCTCGATCAGGTCCTTCAGGCGGGCTGCGGGACTGTGGCGCTGCCGGAAATCCTCGCGGATACCCATCACGATATCCGCGTAGTGCTGCGGTCGGCTGACAACGTCGAGAATTTTCTCATCGGGCCGCTGGCCGAGCAGCAGGGCCTCGGCCTCCGTTCCGAATACGCCGCGGACGTAGTCTGAGTCGAGCAGGAAGAGCGGAATTGTCCCGGAGGCTGGTGTCTCGAACGTGCGGCAGGTGACGAAACCTAGCCGCTCAAAGAGGGGGCGATAGATGACCGGATTGAAGATGCCCCGGCTCATAGTGGCGATGACTTCGTTGTATTTGACCGCGCCGAGCGCTTCGACGCCGAGCTGCTTGAGATAGTCGCGATCGACGTAGTAGTCGTCGCGGATCTCCTTCCACTCGGTCCACTCGAGGGGCGCATCCCAGCCTTCGCCGACAAGGCCGATGCGGCCGATCTTATCGCGGATCGGCTCGATGCCGCGCAGCACTTGCGACATGCCGTGCCAGCGGAACTTCGTGTGGCCGACATAGATCATGCCGAATTCTTTGGCCGAGAAATCGAGCGGTGTTTCCCAGGCGGGATCGTAGATGTGGAAGAGGAAGGGAATGACGTTCGCCCGCTCGGGCTTCAGGGTTGGCTGGCAGATCTTGTCGGCAATGCTGTCGCAGATGTCGATCCAGGCGCGGCTTTTCTCCGGCGTCTTGTGATTGTAGTCACCGCGGAAGGCGATGGGCTCGTTGTAGGCGCCGTCGCAGTCGATCACGACACGCCGGCTGCGGGGCACCGATGAGATGAGGCGCAACCAGTCGAGACGGTCGCCGAACTGAAGATCGGTCGTCCATTCGACGACGAAGATGACCGCGTCGGCGTTCGAGAGATCCTTGGAATAGTCGAGCGCAAAGACATGGCCTGGCGGCCCGTAGACCGTAACCTGGTGGCCGGCAGCTTCGGCGGCGCGCGCGTAGCCCTTGAGATCCAGCATGCTGCCGGCGTTCTCGAAGCCCCAGTAGACGAACACCAGCTTCATGTCGGGATGCGCTCCTCGAGGACAAGCACCGTCATCAACTCTTGAGCGCTGTCGCGAGTTCGCCCATGCGCTGCTCGTAGCCGTGATGGCGGGCGAGATAACGGCGCACCTCCTGCACGACCTCGCGATAGTGCTCCGGCCGGGCGAGCGCATCCATGATCTTCTCGTCGGCACGCCCAGCGGATAGGACCAGCTCGCGCGCGGCCGGTCCGTAGACGTCGGCGGCATGATCGGCGTCGAGCACGAGCAGCGGGATCGTATCGGCGTAGAAGATCTCGAAGTACTTGAGCGTCAGGTGGCGGAGGTGATGGAGGACAGGGCGCTGCGTGAAGATATTGATCTTCGCCATACTCATGGTCTGCACGACCTCGTCGTACATCACCGAGTCCTGCGTCTCGATATCGAGGCGCTTGAAAGCGTCGGAATCGAACGCGAAGGCAAGAGGATTGCCGGAGCCGGGTTCTGTAGGCGGCTTGTCCCACCACAGGCCGATGAAGCGGACGCGGCCGATCTTGCTGCGATTCTTGGCGACGACAGGCAGGAGCACCTTCTCGATGTCGCGCCCGCGCCACCAGTTATGGCCGACGTGGAGAATATCGTAGATTTTCTCCGGTGCTGTCGTCGGATCGGTTTCAAGAGCGGGATCGTAGCCGTAGAAGGTCAGCGGCACTTCGCGTGGGCCTGCGGGCGGTGCGATCGTCGGCTTGTGTACGTGGTCGGCGAGCGCGTGATAGTGCTCGAGCCACTGCGCGCGCTCTTCCTCGGTGTCGTGATTGCGGTCGTAGCCGTCGAGGCAGATGACGGGATTATACATCCCATCCATGTCGAGGATCATGCGGTCCTTGCGCGCGATGCCGCCGATGAGCGTCGTCTCGTGCACCGGGCTCAGCCGATAGATCTCGGATTCGAACAGATAGACCACCTTGTCGAACTCGCGCACCTGATCCGAGAAGTTGATCTCGGGAAGCCAGGGCAGCGCGCGGCCGAAGATCGCGACGCGGTGCCCGAACTGCGGCGCGACGCGCATGTAGTCGGCCACGGCGTGGGTGTTCCCCGCATTGCCGCGATGCTTCATGACGAACAGGATGTTCATCGTTTGCGTCCGGCCGTGATCGTTGCCAGCTCGTCGAAGCGGCGGGCGTAGGAATGATGCTTGGCAAGATGGGCGCGCGTCTTGAGGACGGCATCCCAGATGGGTTCCGGTTCCTTGAGGGACTTGGTCAGATAGGCAGCGATGTCATCGCCGGGGACGAGCGCCAGTGCCGCCGGGCCATAGATGGCCTCGACGAACGGCTTCGGCAGCATGAGAAGGGGCACGGTGTCGGCGTGAAAGGTTTCGAACGAGCGCCCCGTGACGAAGTTCAAGTGACGGAAGAGCGGCCGGTGAAAAATGGGGACGAACTTCGACTGGTTGAGATAGCGGAAGATCTCGTCGAAGCGGACGCCGTTCTTGATCGTGACCTCGAGATTGAGCAGCAGCTCGGGATCGGTATCGATGCCGGCTAATCCCTGTTGGGCGGCCCACTCGGGGCGCTCCTTCCAATCCCAGCCAATGAGGCCGGCCCAGCCCGCTTCCTTGCGTACCGGTGCATGGGCCTTGAGGAAATCGCGGACCTGGTCCCAACGCTGCCAATTGCTGCCGACATAGGCGACGCCGAACCAGCGCTCGCTGTCGCGCCAGCGAGCTGCGGCTTTCTCGGCGCTCGTCTCGGGCGCGACGACGGCATCGGGCGCGAAGGCATGAAAGAGGAACGAGCCGACGCCGGGACGCAGCGGGCTCAGTGTCGGCTGCAGGATGGTGGGGGACATGGCGCGGAAGGCCTCCTCCCACTCCCAACCCTGATGACCGTCGAGCTTCTCCAGGTGATTGAAGTCGTGATCGACGAAGATCGTCTCGTTATAGCGGCCCCAGAGGTCGACGACGGCGCGCTTCTCCGGCGGGATGGTGTCGATGAGACGCGCCAGATGCGGCATTTGCGGGAGGTCGCCCGGCACCTGGACGACGGAAAGGGCGAGATCAACGCCGTCGAGATCGGTCGTATAGGGAAGCGCCGGCAGATCGGGGTTCGGCGGACCGTAGAGCGCGACGTCGTGGCCGAGCGCGCGCCCGGCGGCGACGTAGTGATGGACGGTCGAGACGCTGCGCGTCCAGGGATCGCACGTTGTGACGAGAAGGAGTTTCATGGTTTTTCAGCCGCCGGTGAGCGCGCGCCCACTGCGGACGGTCTCGGCGAGGCCCTCCGCGAGCATGGTGCGTGGTTCCCAGCCGAGCACGGCGCGTGCGTGCGAGATGTCGGCCTGGATGCGCCGCTGTTCGCCGGGGCGTGATGGGGCGTGACGCACATCGTACGTGCCGGGCTTGTGGCCGAAAGCCCCCACGGCATAGGCCGCGAGGTCGTTGATCGAGGTCGAGCGGCCGCTGCCGAGATTGAAGATGCCGCCGGCGGCCTTGTCGCTCTTCAATGCCGTCACCCAGCCCTCGATGATGTCACCGATATAGACGAAATCGCGTGTCTGCTCACCATCGCCGAAGATGATCAGCGGCTCGCCGCGGATCAGCCGGCCGGTGAAGATGCCGAGGACGCCCTGGTAGGGATTGTCGAGGGCCTGGCCGGGGCCATAGACGCTGAACATGCGCAGTGAGGTTACGCGGAAGTCGAAGCCGAGATCCGGCCGGATGGCTGTGGCATGAACGTAACGCTCGGCCGCGTACTTGGTGATTCCGTAATAGGAATCCGGCTCGCAGGGCTCGCTCTCGGGCGTCGGAACCTGATCGCAGTCGCCGTAAGCGGTCATCGAACTTGCATAGATGAGTCGCGGCACGCGATGCTTAACGCACTGCTGGACCACATTCACTGTGCCTTCGGTGTTCGTGCGCAGGTCACCGACGGGGTTGTCGAACGCCCGGATGATGGAAACCTGCCCGGCTAGGTGGCAAACCGCATCGAGCTTCTTGGCGAAGACGAGTTCCAGGTCCTCGGGTCGGATGACATCGCCATGGACGAAGTGGGCACCCGCTGGGACGGTGCTGCGTAAGCCGTTGGATTCGTTATCGATGACGTGGACTTCGTGGCCGTCGGCGAGCAGGCGTCGGGTGAGGTGGGAGCCGATGAAGCCCGCCCCCCCGGTAACGAGAATTCTCATTGATGCGGACGCTCCATGCGCTTGCACAGCCGGCACTTGTAGACATCGCTCCCTGCTCAACCGCAGATGAACTGGCGATGAACAACGCTGCAACTGCGAAAGTTCCGTCGTTGCACTGTTGCACGCTGACCTGATGCGCGCTTGCAATACCGGCACGCTACTCGACGTTTGAGCCATCGACTGCCGGCGCGGGTTCTGTTCATCTTCAGTTAGATAAGGTCCGAGGTCTGAACCTTTCTGGCTGTCACCGCGTCTCAGCGTGCGGTGGCCAGCAAAGCAAGCTCGCGCGGTTATGGGGCCGCGGGGCTTCGCTGTCATGTGGCTCGAGGAGGAGCAATGCGCGGTAAGAAGGTGTTGATCACGGGGGGAGCCGGCTTCGTCGGCTGCAATGCTGCACGATACTTCGGTACTCGAAACTGGCGTGTGACAGTGCTCGACGACCTCTCGCGCGATGGAACCGAGCAGAACCTCAACTGGCTACGCGACGGAACCTCCTTCGATTTCGAGCGTGTCGACATCCGCGAACGGGCGGCCGTCGAACGCGTGATCTCCGAGCGGCGCTACGACGCTGTGATCCATCTGGCGGCGCAGGTCGCGGTCACGACCTCGGTGACCGACCCGCGCTCGGATTTCATGATCAACGCGCTCGGCACGTTCAACCTGCTCGATGCGGTGCGGCGGCATTCGCCCGAAGCCGTCTTCATCTTTGCCTCGACAAACAAGGTCTACGGCAAGATCGAAGGCGCGCGCTACGATCTGCGCGGCAGCCGCTATGCTTACGTCGACCGCCCCCATGGCATCGACGAGGAGCAGGCACTCGATTTCCTTTCGCCCTATGGCTGCTCGAAGGGTGCTGCCGACCAGTACACGCTCGATTTCGCCCGGATTTACGGCATCCCCGCGACGTCTTTCCGGCAGTCGTGCATCTACGGTACGCGGCAGTTCGGTATCGAGGATCAGGGTTGGGTCGCCTGGTTCACGATCGCCTCGCGTCTGCGCCGTCCGATCACCATCTACGGAGATGGCAAGCAGGTCCGCGACGTGCTTCACGTCGACGATCTCGTGCGGGCCTACGAGGCGGCCATCATGTCGCCCGATAAGATCAAGGGGCAGGCCTTCAACATCGGCGGCGGTACGAGCCAGCTCCTATCGCTGGTCGAGCTGATCGAGATGCTCGAGCAGCGCATGGGCCGCAAGATTCCGCTCCGCTACGACGACTGGCGGCCCGGCGATCAGCGCGTCTACATCAGCGATGTGCGCAAGCTCGAGCGTGTGCTCGGCTGGAAGCCGGAAATCAGCGTGGCTGAAGGCGTCGCCCAGCTCGACAACTGGGTGCGCCTCAACGAGGCGGCCTTCGGTGGGCCTGCCGAGCTGCCGCTGCTCAAGCCCGTTGTCGTGCGGGCCGAAGCCGAGGCGGCTATACCGGCCGAATAGAAAAGCAGCGCTGCATCGGCTATTGGTTCGCTCGGGAACCAATGGAGGTGGCCTTATGGGGGCTCTGCTCTGGCGCGTCGCGCTATTTCTAATCACACCGCTGGCGCTGCTGACTACGGTCTGCGCGCCGGCGGATGCGGCGACGCGGCGGGCGTTCGTGGTCGGCAATTCCGCCTACCAGTTCACGTCCGTCCTGCCTAATCCCGTCAGTGATGCGCAAGACCTGGCCGCACGGCTCCGCGATCTCGGCTGGGACGTGACGCTGCAACTCGATCAGTCGCGCGCGCAGATGATGAGCGCGTTCGCGACGTTCTCCCGCCAGCTGCAGCCCGATGACCTCTCGCTTGTGTATTTTGCGGGCCATGCCCTGCAGTTGGGCGGCGAGAACTACCTGGCTCCGGTCGATGCGCGCATCGAGAACGAGGAGGGCGTCAAACGCCAGTTCGTGCCGCTCAATGCATTTCTCGCCGATCTCTCGCGGTTGTCGCGCACGCGCATCCTGATCCTGGACGCCTGCCGCGATAATCCTTTTGCCGAAGGCGTCGCCGCTGGGAATGAGAAGACCCGCTCGACAGGCGTAGCGGCAAAGGGCCTCGCGCGCGTGTACGCCGGCGTCGGCTCGTTCATCGTGTACTCGACGCAGCCCGGCAACGTCGCGCTCGACGGTACCGGGCGCAACAGCCCCTTCACGCGCGCGCTGCTCCAGAACATGTCGCTCACGGGAGCTGATGTTCACGCGGTCATGCGGCGCGTGCGCGCGGCCGTGCAGCAGGAGACGAACGAGGCGCAGATCCCGTGGGAGAATTCCTCGCTCGTCGACGAGGTGGCCTTTGCTTCGACGGGCGCGCCGCAGCCGACACGCATGGCCGACGCGCCGCCCATGCCTGCGCCACGCTCCGGGCCGCGCGGCATGCCGATGCCGCCGCCAACGATGGAGCAGTATCACTATGTCACCGGACTTGATCCCAAGGGCGACAACTTCCTTGCGCTCAGGACCGGTCCGCTGGCGAACGATGTGCGCATTGCCACCATGGGGCCCGACACGCTGCTCAAGGTGCATGAGAGCCGCGGGGCCTGGCGGCGGGTCGAGCTGATCGACGGCATGAGTGGATGGGCGCACAGCAACTGGATTGCATGCTGCCGCACCATTGCCGTGCCGCGCGCGCAGCCGGTGGCGGTTCCCGTGCCCCCGCCACGCGCGCCGGCACCGTCCACATTGCCACCCGCGGCAGCAACAAGCTGCGACGATCTCTGGTACCGCCGCAATGCCATCTGGCACAACCATGGCTACTGCTTCACGACGGCGCGCGGGCGTCAGGCGTTCGACACGCGCTCCTGCTTCCGCGATCAGCAGGCGGCGCGCGCAGCGATGCCACCGGCAGATCGCGCCGCGGTCGATGCGCTGCAGGCGCGCGAGCGCGAGCTTGGTTGTCGGTGAGCTTTGCCATGAGCCCGCAAGAAATTATCGCCACGCTTGGCATGAAGCCTCATCCCGAGGGCGGTCATTTCGTCGAGACATGGCGACATCAGCCAACGGGCGGCGGTCGCGGTGCCGGTACGGCCATCTACTATCTTCTCGAGGCCGGCGAGCGCTCGCATTGGCATCGCGTCGATGCGGCGGAGATCTGGCACTGGTACGCTGGGGCGCCGCTCGAACTCGCGCTGTCGAGCGATGGGCAGCAGGTCGCGGTCAGCATACTCGGCGATGACCTGACAGCTGGCGCGCGACCTCAGGTGCTGGTGCCAGAGGGCGTGTGGCAGAGTGCTGCAAGCACAGGCGCGTGGACACTGGTCGGCTGCACGGTGAGCCCGGCATTCGAGTTCAGTGGCTTCGAGATGGCGCCGCCAGGGTGGGCGCCCCAAGGCCGGCGCGCCTGAGGCGGCGGGCCGACGTTACTTCAGCGCGATCTGGCGCGTCACGCGCAGGGCTTCGTCTATAGTCGCCGCGTTGAGCGTCGCCTCGCTATAGCCGGCGGGCGTGAAGGCATAGGTACCGCGCTGCCAACACCAGGCACCACGATAGTGCGTGCCGCGGCGGACGATGATGCCGACGGGGCTTGCAGCCTCGGCAGCGCATCCAGCCGCGTTGAGATCCGCGTCGGTGCCGAGCGCAACCAAGAGCTGGCTTTCCATGACGGCTGCGGACATGCAGCACCTCCCAAAATAGCGACGGCGCCGGGCGTCGGCAGAAGCCTCTGCGCCCGGCGTTTTGACTGGCGAGGCGTTTCCCGCTCAGACGCCAGTTGCATCAAATTTGCCGGAATTACGGTTCCAATTCCATTATTTACCGAAGTTAATATGAGGCGCCGATTAAAGCGGAGGCTTGCATTTGAGCAATCGGATTAGGGACGTGGAAACCAAGTCTGCAGCCTATCTGACCGCGCCCGATCAATCGATTTCCGATACAGCGCCGAAGCGCTGGACCACGCGCAGCGCACGCAACGAGAAAGATATTCGGTTTCACGAGTATCGTGGGGACGGCGCGTCGCGCTCTATGCCCGGCCGGCCTCGTTGGCTTGCACGGGACGGCCGAGGGCACCGAGCACGGTCGCAACGATGCCGGCAGCGCCGAGGCCTGCCTGCTCGTACATGCGCTCGGGCTTGTCGTGGTCGATGAAGGTGTCGGGCAGCACCATGGGGCGCACTTTGAGGCCGCTGTCGAGCAGGCCTGCGCTCGCGAGGAATTGCAGGACATGGCTGGCGAAGCCGCCAACGGAACCCTCTTCGATGGTGATCAGCACTTCGTGGCCGCGCGCGAGGCGACGCACGAGATCCTCATCGAGCGGCTTCATGAAGCGTGCATCGGCGACCGTGGTCGAGAGGCCGAGGGCGGCGAGCTGGTCGGCGGCCTTGAGGCTCTCGGCAAGGCGCGTTCCGAGCGAGAGAATGGCGACGGCCGAGCCCTCGCGGACAATGCGGCCCTTGCCGATCTCGAGCGGGACGCCGACCTCGGGCAACTCGACGCCGACACCCTCACCGCGCGGATAGCGGAAGGCGCTCGGGCGGTCGTCGATGGCAACGGCAGTCGCAACCATGTGGCGAAGCTCGGCTTCGTCGGCAGCAGCCATGATCACGAAGTCAGGCAGGCAGCCGAGATAGGCGAGGTCAAAGGCACCGGCATGCGTCGGCCCGTCGGCACCGACGAGGCCGGCGCGATCGAGAGCGAAACGCACAGGCAGGCGCTGGATGGCGACGTCGTGTACGACCTGATCGTAGGCGCGTTGGAGGAAGGTCGAGTAGATGGCTGCGAACGGCTTGTAGCCTTCCGTTGCGAGACCTGCGGCGAATGTCACGCCGTGCTGCTCGGCGATGCCGACGTCGAACGTCCGCTCGGGAAACTCCTGGCCGAAGAGGTCGAGGCCCGTCCCCGAAGGCATGGCGGCGGTGACGGCGACGATCTTCGGATCCTTGCGCGCTTCTGCAATGAGGCTGTCGGCGAAAACCTTCGTGTAGCTCGGTGCGTTCGGCTTGACCTTCACCTGCGCGCCAGTGACGACGTTGAACCTGTTTACGCCATGGTACTTGTCGTCGGAAGCCTCGGCGGGCGGATAGCCCTTGCCCTTTTTCGTCACGACGTGGATCAGGATCGGCCCGTGGCCGGCATCGCGCACGTTCTCGAGCACGCGGAGCAGTACATTGAGGTCGTGCCCGTCGATCGGACCGACGTAGTAGAAGCCGAGTTCCTCGAAGAGCGTGCCGCCGGTCCAGTAGGTGCGCGTGTACTCCTCGGCGCGGGCGGCGCGCAGCTCCCACTGCTTGGGAAGGTGCTTGGCGAGCTGTTTCATCGCTTCGCGCAGATGCAGGTACGTGCCGCTCGACGTGATGCGTGCGAGATAGGTCGAAAGCGCGCCGACGGGTGGTGCGATCGACATGTCGTTGTCGTTGAGGATCACGATCAGGCGCTCATTGCGGGCACCCGCATTGTTCATGGCCTCGTAGGCCATGCCGGCGCTCATGGCGCCGTCGCCTATAACGCACACGACGTTGTTCTTCTTGCCATCGAGATCGCGAGCGACGGCCATGCCGAGGCCAGCCGAGATCGAGGTCGAGGAATGCGCGGCGCCGAATGGGTCGTACGCGCTCTCGGCGCGCTTGGTGAAACCGGAGAGACCGCCGCCCTGACGCAACGTGCGGATGCGATCGCGACGGCCTGTGAGGATCTTGTGCGGATAGGCCTGATGGCCGACGTCCCAGATGAGGCGGTCGCGCGGCGTGTCGAAGACATAGTGAAGGGCAACCGTCAGCTCGACGACACCGAGGCCGGCTCCGAGATGGCCGCCCGTCACCGAGACTGCGTCAATGGTCTCGTGGCGCAGCTCATCGGCGAGCTGGCGCAGATCCTTTTCGGCGAGTCGACGGAGGTCGTCGGGCGTCAGGACCTGGTCGAGGAGGGGCGTCTTACTCTCGGGATTGGACATCAAATTTCCAGCTCAGGATCTCGGGCGCTGGGCGCCGCGTTATCGCGCTCCGGAGCGTAGCAGAAGCCACGGGCCATACACGAAGAAAAAGCTATCCTATGCCCTTGGTTACCTTCGGCGATGACGCCAAAGGTCGCAATGGGTGCAGGACCTGTCCGCGGCCTTTCTGAGCCGCGGCCTAGACTTCAAGTCTGGGGTGGAAGAAAGACGCAGATCACACGCATTTCGCCATCCCAGGTCTTGCGCATGCAGACGTGCATCCGGTGGTCCTTGGATTCACGTCGGGTCATGGCGGCGGGTACCATGCCGGTGCCATGCTTCGAGGTGACGATCAGAGTGTCGCCCTCCCGGCGCTCAGCCTGCTCGACTGGCGCACAGTCGTAGCCGCTGCAACATTCAATCGGGTACCAATCGTGCGCGCTTGCAGGCGCAGGGATCATCAGAGCCAGGAGACCAACAATTCCAAGTCCGAGTCGCATGGTGACCTCATTGCGTTATCCGCTCACCGTGCTCCCTCCCTCAGAGTCAGCTTTTCTGTGTCTACGTCCGTTCACTTCCGTTTCTAGACATGGGCCCGGCTGCCTCGGCCGGGGAGAAGTTCATGCGTTCGATAGTGGCGAAGCTCGCTCATTTTCTCGTGATTCAGTCCGTGCAAGTACTGCCCGGCGGTCTATCCCCAGGCATTTACCGCGCGATTTCTCGGCAAGCTGCCGGGTGAATGCGCGCAAAACGCTCAGGGCGCGGACTGTGTGTCCCGCCTGCATCAAAAGTAGTAGGCCGTCGCTGGCACCCGTCAGCCGGGATGATCCGAGCGCGCTAAGTATCCTTGTCGGGATCGAGGGGAGCGGTGCCCTTGGGCGTGCCGTCGCCTGAGAACGTGAGCTTTTCGACTTTGGCCTCGGCCTGTTTGAGCAAGCGGTCGCAATGCTCCTTCAGCGCCTCGCCGCGCTCGTAGATGTTGATGGATTCCTCAAGCTCGACATCGCCGCGCTCGAGGCGGCCGACGATGGCTTCAAGCTCCTTCAAGGCGCGCTCGAACGTCATTTCCCGGATATCGGCGTGCCGATTCTGGGGCTTGGTGGTCTGCATGGTGATCTCCCAGGGCGGGACGCTACGATCCAGCGTCCATCAGGCCCTTGACGTGAACGGCGACCGAGCGGGCAAGGCCGGTCAGATTGTAGCCTCCCTCGAGCATCGAGACGAGACGGCCCTGAGCCTGGCGACGAGCCACTTCGGCAAGTGCCTCGGTCGCCCAGGCAAAATCGCTTTCGACAAGCTGCAGATTTGCTAGCGGGTCATCGCGATGAGCATCGAATCCTGCAGAAACCAACACCAGATCCGGGCTGAAGTTCCGCAGGGCCGGCAATATGCGTGATTCCATTGCCTCGCGAAATGGCTCGCCGCCGTCGCCGGGGCGGAGGGGCGCATTGAAGATGTTGCCGACGCCGGTTTCTCCGAGCGCGCCAGTGCCCGGATAGAGCGGCATCTGGTGCGTCGAGGCAAAGAAAAGATCCTTTTCGCTCCAGAAGATGTCCTGGGTTCCATTGCCGTGATGAACGTCGAAATCGACGACGGCAACGCGCTCGGCGCCGTGCTTCTTGCGTGCGTACATGGCAGCAATGGCCACGTTGTTGAAGATGCAGAAGCCCATGGCGCGCGCCGTCTCGGCATGATGGCCGCAAGGGCGGACCTGGCAGAAGGCATTGGCCATGCCGGAGGTCTTGTCGAGTACCACATCCACTGCGCGCAAACCGGCGCCGACAGCCCGTAGCGCGGCCTCCCACGAGCCCGCTGAGAGCAGCGTATCGCCATCGAGATGGACGGGACCCTCACCAGGACTCGGTCGAAGCTCCTTGATGCGCTCGATGTAGGCGCGCGGATGCGTCAGCGCGATCCAGTCCTCGACGTCGTCGCGGAGTGGCGCCTCCTCGCGCGCGAGCATCGGTGTCTGGAAGATCTCGTGCGCGAGCACCTTGTCGATGGCGCGCATCCGATCCGGGCGCTCGGGATGTCCCGGGCCCGTGTCGTGCTCGAGAAAGACGGGGTGCGTCAGGAGCAGCGTGGTCATGCGAGGTGAGGGCTCATGTCGGAGGGAGGGACATGCGAGCGACGCCAGCTCAGGCCGTCGTCGGCTTGAAGAAAGGCGCGGGCAGCAGAATCTTGTTTTCCTGCTTCAGGAGCGCGCCGAGCTCGCCTGAGCGCTTGACGTAGTCGAGCCACTCGGGATCGGCCCAGAGTGCTGCGCGACGTGCCGTGCGGTCGGAGAGATCCTTGTAGGCCCAGACGTGCACATAGGAATTTACGTCGCCGACCTCGGTGGTCGCGTAGAGAAAGGGCTGGCCGAGATGGCGGGTCTGAGGCTTCAGGCCGTACTGCTCATATTGCGCGAGGTGTGCGCGCACCATGCCGGCCTTGAGGTAGTACGTGCGGTGGTCGAAGATCATGGGCGGCTCCCGGGTTTTAGTTGCTCTACCCAGGTAGCCTAGAGGGAAGATGGCGGCGATGGAAGGCACGCCGGCCATGCGTAGCCCGGACATCGCGCCCGCTGCCGTTCCTTGATCTCAGGCCGCTCTCAGTGCTGTCGAGCGCAGGCGCTTCTCCATTTTCATGGCGACGAAGCTCATGCCTTTGCGCAGCTCCACGGCGACGGCCTCGCCACTGCGATAGCCGAGGCGCCGGTACAGAGGGATGCTCGACAGCGTCGCCGTAAGGGAAGCGGTGTCGAAGCCGGCGGACAGGATCTCGTTTTCGATGGCGCTCATCAGAGCGGTTGCGATCCCGCGCCTCGCAAAGCTCGGATGGACATAAACACTGCAAACTGTGGCTGTTCTCGCAACTTGCGCGGCACCTCTGACCACACGCGCCTCGCGAACTGACCTGCGTGAAGTCCAGCCCCCGCACGCGATGACTTCCGCGCCGCTGTATGCCACCAGGTACGTACCGTCCGCGAGCAGCAAGTCGTCCATGGTGCCGACGTCGGCGACGAAGGCATCCAGGACTTCGGCCTCGTAGAAGGGAGCGCCGAGGCTCCTCATGGAGAAGGCCTGCATGGCTTTCAATCTAGCCCGCTCGCTCGGCTCCGCGAACCGGACGAAAATTTCTTTGCTCATGATCATCTCGTTCGGATGAATAGGTTGGGTGTCGGCCAACGTTGTGGCTGGCGCTAACTGCTCCAGGCTTGTCGATTAATCAAATTCATTGTTTAAATGGAAATGATGCAAAAAGGTGATCAATGCGGGCGCTCAATCTGGACCAGCTTCGCACGCTCGAGACCGTCGTGAGGCTCGGCAGCTTCACTGGGGCGGCGCGCGAACTCAATCTCTCACAGTCGGCGGTCAGCGTTCAGATCCGCGAGCTCGAAGAGCGCCTGGGCGTCATGCTCGTCGAGCGTCTCGGGAAGAAAGCGTATGCGACGATCGCCGGCCAGGAGGTGATCGAGCGCGCGACCAAGATCGGCGAGGAGGCGGAAGCCATCGTCACCGCCATGCGCCGCTTCAGGGATGGCTGGATTGGTCGCGTGCGCATGGGAACCGGTCTCTCGGCGCTGATGTACTTCCTGCCGCCGGTGATCAAGTCGCTGCGTGCAGAGCACCCCGGCATCGAGCTGCTGATCAGAAATCTCACAACGGCAGAGAGCGTCGAGGCCATCCTGGAAAACAAGATCGATCTCGGCGTCGTCACCTTGCCGATCGATGAGCCGCTCATTCGTGTGGAGGCTTTGAGTGACGAACGCATGGTGGCGATTTTGCCGGCGGACCTGAAGGGCGTTCCGGAAGTCGTGGACCCGGCCTATGCCGCACACCAGCAGCTCATACTCGAGCCAGGTGCCATCCAGCACGTGGTGCTACGCTGGCTGTCGCAAGCCGTCCCCACGCCAAAAGCAACGATGGTGATCGGCACTGTAGAGGCATTAAAGGCAGTCGTAGCGGTGGGTCTCGGCATATCGATCGTACCCGAGATGGCAATTTCCGGGATGGAAAAAGGGCTGGTGGTTCGCCCGCTCGATCCACCGCTCCAGCGAACGCTTGCCGTGATCCAGCATCACAACAAGTCGGAGGAGAAGGCGCTCACCATCGTGCGTGAGGCGATCCTCGGGCTTCGTATTCAACTGGGTGGTCGGAAAGAGCAGGCCGCACTAAGCTCGAGGAAGAAGCGATAACAACCGGAGAACGATCATGACCTCAGCCCGCCCCAAGGCCGTCCCGACGGTGCTCATCGACAACGAGCGTGTGATCACGACGCGGTGGGATTTCACACCTGGTGCCGAGACGGGCTGGCACCGGCACGGCCACGATTACGTAGTGCTGCCCGTGACCGACGGGGCGCTGAAACTCGAGGAGCCCGGCGGCACCGAGCGCGTCGTCCCGCTGACGAACGGCGTGCCGTACTATCGGGGCGAGGGCGTCGAGCACAACGTGATCAACCCGACGGACCACGATGTCGCGTTCATCGAGGTTGAGATCAGGAAGGGCTAGGCAACGCGGTTGTGGTCGAGAGGTGGGTTCCGTTAGTTGCTGCCGCCGGGGCCACCGTTGCCGTCCGCGGCCTTGTCGGAGAACTGCGTCTTGCCTTCGAAGCCGCTCTTGACCTCGCCGAAGTACTTGGCGTCGTCGCCGGCCATCAGGCTCGGATTGCAGTGGGGCGCGCAATTGTAGGTCTCGCGCTTCGCACCTCGATAGAGGCTCACCTGGCTCGTGCCGTCCCGGATCACCACGACCCGCTGGTCCTGGATGACATTGCGGTCGGAATCGAGGGCGATCACGTTGGTGATGCCGAACGTACGGCCGGTGATGACCAGCAGATTCGGCGACTGCACGGTCACGTCAGCAATGCTCGGATTGCCGATAATGATGGAGGTCACCGCGCGCGGCACGCGCAGCAGCTGGGACTGGTCGTACTTGACGACGAGGTCTTCGGCGGCAGCGGCAGTGGTCAGGGCGACCAGCGCAATTGCGGCTTGAGCAAAGCGGCAGACGGCTTTGGCAGTCATTGGGGACCATCCTCGGCAAGGCGGGCGGAGCAATTCTTGCCGAGTTAGCCACCAATTGGTGAAGGAAAGGAAAACGGCAGGTTCGGATTAGCGCTTGCGAGCCCGACACTGAGACTTTGGCGCCTCAGCGAGCCGTCACCTCGCTGCCTCCCACGCGATGGTCCTTGAGCAGCTCCGGCTTGAAGGCAACGCCGTGCCCGGGTGCCTCACCCGGCTTGAGCTGGCCATCGACGGGAATGGCTGGATTGACCCAGAGATCGTCGTTCCAGGTCATGTACTCGAGATAGTTGGCATTGGGGATCGAGGCCATCACGTGCACGGTCAACTCGTGGAACAGATGCGGCGCGATCTGAATGCCCCACGTATCTGCAACTGCCGCGATCTTGCGAAGCTCGGTCAGGCCGCCTCGCATGGGGTCCGGCTGGAGAATGGGAGAGGAGGGCGTGCGGAAGAAGGGCCGCAAGTCAAAGCGCGTGAAGTGGCTCTCGCCGCCGACAATGCGGGTCTTCAGCGCGGCAGCCACGCGCTGATAGCCGTCGAAGTCCTCGCACACGACAGGTTCCTCGAGCCAATAGGGATCGGCTTCATCGATGTGATGGCCGGCCTGGATGGCCGTGTCGGCCGTCCAGCCCATGTTCACGTCGATCATGATCTCGATATCGGGGCCGAGCGCCTCACGCATGGCGTAGACATTGCGGACGTCCTCACGCCAGGGCCGGATGTGCGCGACCTGCATCTTGATGGCCTTGAGGCCCATGCCGGTGAAGTACTTCGCGCGCTCGATCATGCCGTCGCGGCCGAGCCCGCGCCAGCAACCGGAGCCATAGGCGGGAACGGACGCGCGGGCGTTGCCCCAGAGGCGATGCAGTGGCAGACCGGCGCGTTTGCCGACGATATCCCACAGCGCGATGTCAACGGCCGAAAGCGCGAACGTCGCGATGCCACCGCGCCCGACCCAGTACGTGCTCTTCCAGAGCGTTTGCCAGATGCCCTCGACTTCAGTTGCGTCCCTCCCGAGGATTTTCGGCGCGATCATCTCTTCGAGGCAGGTCGCGATCGTCGCTGCGCCGCCGCTCAGGATATGCAGGTAGCCGAGACCCGTGAGGCCGCCCTTCGTCCCGATCTCAACCACCACGTACTCGCGCGGGCCTGGCGGCACGATGCCGGCTGCGGGCGGATCGCCATTCCACGGCACGCGGAGCAGCGTGGTCTTCAGGCTTACGATGGTCGTGTCGGACATGCCCATGCTCTCGTCTGGCTCACATCTTGAGGAGGATTTTGGCGGACGCGACCTTGCCCGCGGCAAGCTCGGAGAAGGCGGTGGCGCCCTCCGAGAGAGGCCGCTGCTCCGTCCACTCGATCGGTCCGAAAATACCGGACGCGAGCCCGGCCAGTGTCTCGCGGAACTCGACAGGCGTGTAGGCGAAGGAGCCCAGGAGGCTGATCTCGCCGCGGGTGAGCTGGAGATATTCGATGCCGCCTTCGGCCGATGCGAGCCCGACATGGACGATGGTGCCCCCGAGCCTGACCAGCCGCACGGCTTCCTCGCGCGACGATTTCCCACCATAGGCATCGACAACAAGGTCGACGCTTCCATTGGGCGGCCGGCGGTCACCGAGTGGATCGTAGGCTCCAAAGCGGCCCGCGGCATTGATTGTGGCGCGCCGCGCGGCGCTCGTTTCAGCGATGAGGATGTTTTGCGTGCCTCGCGACCCGAGGATTTGTGCAGTGACGAGGCCAATGGGACCGCCGCCAATCACTGCGACGCTCGAAGCCGCGAGCGGCGCATGAAGCGCGCGCTCTCCGAGGTTGACGGCATGATAGCCGACGGCGAAGGGCTCAGCCAAAGCTGCGAGTTCCATGGTCAAGGTATTCGGCACCGCGAAAAGATTGCGTTCCGGCACCCTGACAAGCTCGGCGAATGCCCCTGGACGCGGTGTGCGTGAGATGACTTGCCGCTGACTGCAAAGATGTTGCCGGCCACTTCGGCAGACATCGCAGTCGCTGCACGAAACAATAGGGTTTATGGCGACGCGCTGTCCGCGCCGGTCTCCGGATACGACGACGCCCGCCGCTTCGTGCCCCAGGATTTCCGGGGGCGGTTGAGCCGGATTGTGTCCGAGGTAGACGTGCATGTCCGAGCCGCAGATGCCGCAGACGTCGACTTTGACGACGACGTCCTCGTTGGCCTGCGGATCGGGCTCGTCCCGGAAGACCATGGTCTTCGGGCCGGTGTAGACCAGCGCTTTCATGGGCGTGCCTCCCGGGCAAGCCGACGCGCCTCTTGTTTTGTTTGCGGGCGCGCCGGCGTGGTCGTTTCAGAGCTTGAAGGGGACGACCTTCTGCTGCTGCGTGCCGAGACCCTCGATGGTGAGCTTCATGACGTCACCGGCCTTCAGGAACACGGGCGGCTTGAAGCCGAGGCCGACGCCCGGCGGCGTGCCTGTCGTCACGACATCGCCCGGTTCGAGCACCATGAACTGCGAGACGTAGTGCAGGATGAAGTCGCACTTGAAGATCATCGTGCTCGTCGATCCCGACTGCGTGCGCTTGCCGTTGAGGTCGAGCGACATCGTGAGGTTGTCGACATCCTTGACCTCGTCCGCAGTAACGAGCCAGGGGCCGAGCGGGCCGAAGGTTTCGGCGCACTTGCCCTTCATCCACTGGCCGCCGCGCTCCATCTGGAAGGCGCGCTCTGAGATGTCGTTGCAGATCGTGTAGCCGGCGATGTGGCTCTTGGCGTCTTTGAGATCGACATAGCGGGCGCGCTTGCCGACGACGAAGGCGATCTCGAGCTCCCAGTCGAGCTTGGTCGAGTCGCGCGGGATCATCACGTCGTCGTTCGGACCGACAATGCAGTTCGTGAGCTTGTAGAAGACGATCGGCTCGGCCGGGATCGGCTGACCGGCTTCCTTGGCGTGGTCGGCGTAGTTGAGGCCAATGGCGACGAAGTTCCGGACATTACCGACCGGTGCGCCGAGGCGCGCGCCTGCGGGCGCTGCGGGAAGCGAGGCCGGATTGAGCGCGCGCAGCTTGGCGAGGCTCGCTTCGCCGAGCGTGCTGCCGTCGATGTCCTTCACGTGGGCCGAGAGGTCCCGGATCGTGCCGTCGGGGCCGACGAGACCAGGCTTCTCGGCGCCGGGCGCACCGAAGCGAACGAGCTTCATGGGCTTTCACTCCTCTGAGGGATTTTTGATTGGGTCCCGCATGCGTAGGGCGCGGCCGAGGTCCTGTCCAGAGCCATTGCCACTCGCCATTGCCACCGGATAGCAAGCCTGCTCAGATGCGGCCAACCCCAAATCCGAGCGAGGAGACGCCATCATGAAGAACCCCTTCGACCTAAAGGGCCAGGTTGCGCTGATCACGGGCTCGAGCCGCGGCATCGGCCGTTCGATCGCGGAGATCATGGCGGCCATGGGCGCCAAGGTTGTGGTCTCGAGCCGCAAGGCGCCTGCTTGCGAAGAGGTGGCGTCGGCAATCCGCAAAGAGGGCGGCGAAGCACACGTCATTCCCTGCAACATCGGGCGGCGCGAAGAGGTGGAGGCGCTCGTCAAAGGTACGCTCGACAAGTACGGCAAGCTCGATGCACTCGTGTGCAACGCAGCAGTCAATCCCTACTACGGTCCGCTCGCGGGCATTTCCGATGACCAGTTCGACAAGATCATGGCGACGAACATCAAGTCGAACCTGTGGCTCGCCAATCTCGCCATCCCCGGCATGGCCGAGCGGGGCGGTGGCACGGTGACTATCATCTCCTCGATCGGCGGCATCCGCGGATCGAACATCCTCGGCGCCTACGGGATATCGAAGGCAGCGGACTTCGCACTTGCACGCGCACTGGCCGTCGAGTGGGGCCCCAAGAACATCCGCGTCAACTGCATCGCGCCGGGCTTGGTCAAGACCGATTTCGCAAAAGCGCTCTGGGAGGACGAGGCAAATCTCCAGCGTCGCCTCGTCACGACGCCGCTGCGCCGCATCGGCGAGCCCGAAGATATCGGGGGCATCGCAGCATTCCTCGCCGCGCCCGCCGGCGCCTTCATCACCGGTCAGGTGATCGTCGCCGATGGTGGGGTGACCATCGGCTCCTGAGGCCGGTTCCGCAGATCGGGGCGCGCTGGACAAGCGCGTTCTGACAGGCCACTGTCAGTGCCAAGAACAAGGGTGAGGCCCTGCTGAGCAGGGCTGAGTTGCCCAAGAGCTTCCGGTCGCGGCTTCCGTCCCCGCAGCCGGTGTTTCGTTCCACGAATTGAAGAACAACCCGCAGAAAGCGGGAAGCATCAAAGGGAGGAATGTTATGCCCCTTCGCCGGGTGTTCACTGCTATTGTCTTTGCCGCACTGCTACCCGCCGCCCTCGCGTTTCATACGCCCGCACACGCTCAGGCATTTCCGTCCAAGCCGATCACGCTGATCGTGCCGTGGCCCGCTGGCGGCTCGACCGACATCTCCATGCGCGCCATTGCGCGTGGCGCAGAAAAGCATCTCGGTCAGCCGATCATCGTCGACAACAAGGGCGGTGCTTCGGGCACGCTCGGCCCCGCGACTATGGCGGCGACGGCAAAGCCCGACGGCTACACCATCTCGCAGATCCCGATCACGGTGTTCCGCCTGCCGCTCATGAAGAACCAGAAAGTCTCGTGGAATCCCGACACGGACTTCACCTACATCGTTCACCTAACTGGTTATGCCTTCGCCGTGGGCGTCAGAGGCGAGAGCCCATTCAAGAAATGGCAGGACGTCATCGACTTCGCAAAAGCCAACCCCGGCAAGGTGAGCTATGGCTCGCCGGGGGCTGGCACCTCGCTGCACATCGGAATGGAGCTCATCGCTGGGCAGTCCGGCATCCAACTCACGCATGTACCCTTCAAGGGTGATGGCGAGCAGCGTGCGGCCGTGCTCGGTGGACACATCGACATGGCCGTTGGCGGCAGCGGGCTCGTGCCCTTCGTCGGCGATGGCACCATGCGCGCGCTCATGATCTGGACCAAGGAGCGCGCCAAGGCCTGGCCGGACGTCCCGACGCTGAAGGATCTCGGCTACCCGTGGGTGTTCGACAGCCCATTCGGCATCGCCGGCCCGAAGGGCATGGACCCGAAGCACGTGCAGATCATCCACGACGCCTTCAAGAAGGGCCTCGAGGATCCAGAGACGATCGCCGTCCTCGACAAATTCTTCATGGTGCCGAATTACGCCGATCAGAAAGGTTACCTCGAGATCATCAAGCAAACGACCGCCTACGAGAAAGCGGCGCTCGAGCGAATAGGGCTTGCCAAATAGCGCTCCTATCGGGCATTGGGCCTGACTACGTTTTCGAGAGCGCGATCGAACGCGCCGGGTCAACTATGCGGGCTAAGGCGCAGCAGCGCCGTGAAAATTCAAAACCGGAGGAGACATATGACGTCCAGGAATTTCTTCACTGCATCGCTGGCTGCGGCGGTCGTTGCGGCGACGGCCACAATGGCGATGGCGCAGAGCTACCCGACGAAGCCGATCACGATGATCGTGCCTTGGCCGGCGGGCGGATCCACGGACGTCGCCATGCGCGCAATCGCGGAGGCGGCCTCGAAGCATCTCGGTCAGCCCATCGTGACGGACAACAAGGCCGGTGCGTCGGGCACGCTCGGTCCGGCGACCATGGCGGCGACGGCGAAGCCCGACGGATATACGATCGCGCAGATGCCGATCACGGTCATGCGCCTTCCGCTCATGCAGAAGGTGAGTTGGGATGCCGAGAAGAGCTTCAGCTACATCGTGCATCTGACCGGCTATACCTTCGGCATCACGACCAAGGCCGATGGTCCCTTCAAGAAATGGCAGGACGTCGTCGACTTCGCCAAAGCGAATCCCGGCAAGGTGACTTATGCGACGCCGGGCTCCGGCACGTCGCTGCACATTGGCATGGAGCAAATTGCCGATGCCGCTGGCATCAAGCTGACGCAGGTGCCCTTTAAGGGCGGCGCCGAGACGGGCGCGGCCGTCCTCGGCGGTCACACGACGTTGCAGGCTGACTCGACAGGCTGGAAGCCGTTGGTCGAGGCAGGACAGCTCCGCCTTCTCGCGATCTGGACCGCCAATCGGAGTAAGGTCTGGCCGGATGTGCCGACGCTGAAGGAGCTTGGCTATCCATTCGTCTTCGACAGTCCGTTCGGCATCGCCGGCCCGAAGGGCATGGATCCAAAGATCGTCCAGATCCTGCATGACGCATTCAAGAAGGCGATCGACGATCCCGCTGTAATAGCGACGCTCGAGAAGTACGACATGGTTCCGCGGTACATGAATACGAAGGATTACGAGCAGGCTGTGCGGGATGTGATCAAGCAAGAAACGGCCGCGCTGACCAAGCTCGGTCTGCTCAAGAAGGACTAAGAAGCATCCCCTCTCCCCGCTTGCGGGGAGAGGGGAAAGTACGCCGAAGTCCTCTCGACAGGGCTGGCATCAACAAGAAAAAACGATGGGAGGAGACGATTTCATTATTGCGGAATGCCCAGATGTGGGGCGGGCTCGTCTGGCTCGTTCTCGGCATCTTCGTCGCCTTCCAGGGCTATGAGCTCGGTCTCGGTCAGACACGCGAGCCGGGTTCGGGCTTTGCGATCTTCTGGCTCGGCCTGCTGACGGCGGCTTTTGCGGCCTCGATCGTCTTCAGCGCCATCAAGAACGGCAGCGAAGACATCGCGAGCCTCTGGCGCGAGACGCGCTGGGGCAAGGTGATGCTCATCATCGCTCTGCTGCTGGTGTTCGGCTACCTCTTCGATACGATCGGCTTCGTCATCTGCTCGCTCGCGCTGTTGCTCGTGCTCATGCGCTTCGTCGATCCCGTGGCTTGGCCGACGGCGCTGCTCGTCTCTTTCGGCGCCACGTTCGGCATCTGGTACGTGATGAACAAGCTGCTGCTGATCCAGCTACCCAATGGGTGGCTCAGTCCCTGGCTCGGCTGAGGAGCGCGCGATGGAAATCCTCTCGGCGCTCGGCCACGGCTTCGCGGTCGCATTGCAGCCCGTCAACCTGATGGCGTGCTTCTTCGGCGTGTTCATCGGTACGTTGGTCGGCGTGCTGCCAGGCATCGGCCCTGTGTCGGCCATGGCCCTTCTGCTGCCGGTGACGCTCTCGGGCTCGCCTGAGGCCGGTATCATCATGATGGCCGGCATCTACTACGGCTCGATGTACGGCGGCTCAACGACGTCCATCCTCGTGAACATTCCAGGCGAGGCGGCCTCCGTCGTCACGTGCCTCGACGGCCACCAGATGGCCAAGAACGGGCGCGCCGGCCCCGCGCTCGGCATCGCGGCGATCGGTTCGTTCGCCGCGGGCACATTCGCCATCATCGCGCTGATGCTCGTGGCGCCGATGTTGGCGAGGTTCGCCATCGCCTTCGGGCCGCCCGAGTACTTCAGCCTGATGGTGCTTGGACTTACCGTTCTCGCCTTCCTGACGCACGGCTCGATGGCCAAGGCGCTGCTGATGGCGTGCGTCGGCGTGACACTCGGCCTCGTCGGCATCGACCAGATCACGGCCGCCCCGCGCCTGACGTTCGACCGGTTGGAACTGCTCGATGGCGTCGGTCTCATTCCCGTGGTCATGGGTTTGTTCGGCGTCGCCGAGATCCTTGCCAACATCGAGCGCAGCATCCGGCGCGAGGTGGTATCGTCGCGCATCGGCAGCCTCTGGCCGACCGCGCAGGACTGGGCCTACTCGAAATGGGCGATCTTGCGTGGCACCGTACTGGGCTTTTTTCTCGGCGTGCTGCCCGGCGGCGGCGCGGTGATTTCCTCGTTCGCCTCGTACGCGCTCGAACGCAAGCTCTCGAAGCGGCCCGAAATGTTCGGCAAGGGCGCCATCGAGGGCGTCGCGGGGCCGGAAGCGGCGAACAACTCGGCGGCTGGCGGTGCCTTCATTCCGCTGCTGACGCTCGGCATCCCGCCCAATGTCGTGATGGCGCTTCTGCTCGGCGCTTTCATTATTCACGGCATCCAGCCGGGTCCGTTGCTGATCACTCAGAACCCCGGAATCTTCTGGGGTATCGTTGCCAGCATGTACATCGGCAACATCATGCTGCTGATCCTGAACTTTCCGCTGATCGGCATGTGGGTGCAGGTGCTGAAAGTACCCTACAAGCTGCTCTTCCCGCTGATCCTGATGTTCTGCGTCGTCGGCGTGTTCAGCTCGGGCAGCGCCGTCTTCGACGTGTTCGTCATGACGGTGTTCGGCCTCCTCGGCTATCTCATGCGCAAGTTCGGCTACGAGCCGGCGCCGCTCGTGCTGGCCTTCGTGCTCGGACCGATGGTCGAGAACAACCTCAGGAAGTCGCTGATACTTTCGCAGGGTGATTTCTCGATCTTCATCGAGCGGCCGATCTCGCTGGCCTGCCTGCTGATGGCGGCGGCCATGCTGATCGTGCCGCTGCTGCCGGCGCTCCGCGCCAAGCGGGAGGCGGTGGCGCTCGACCAGGAGTAGCGGCGGGACAACGCGGCTCTTTTCAGCGGCTCGCCCTTGGCGCAACATGTGTGCATGGCCGCCCTCGCCATAGCACCACATCAGCGGGGGACACCTCTTCCCAGCAGGCGAGGGCAAAAAACAATGCGCATTACCGTCGTCCAGACCAACTCGATGCACGACAAGGCGCGCAATATCGCCCAGGCGACGGCGCTCATGTCCCGCGCCGTCGAGACCGACCGGCCGGACGTGTTGGTCCTTCCAGAGGTGTGGAACTGGCGCGGCGGCACCACAGCTGTGAAACTCGCCAATGCCGATCGCATTCCCGGCGGTGAGGCCTACGAAGCGCTGCAGGCCTTTGCGCGCACGCACAAGGTCTGGGTCCACGGCGGCAGCATGATCGAGCAGATCCCCGGCGGCAGTCAGGTCTACAACACGACCTGCGTGTTCGACCGCACCGGGCGCGATGTCGCGCGCTACCGCAAGATCCACATGTTCGACATCACCGCGCCCGACGGCACGCCCTACAACGAGAGCGAGACCGTGAAGGCCGGCGCGGATGTCGTCCTCTACGACCTCGAGGGTTTCAAGGTCGGCTGCACCATCTGCTACGACATGCGCTTCGCCGAGCTCTATCTCGCGCTCGCCAAGAGCGGCGCCGACATCATCATGGTGCCGTCCTCCTTCACGCTTCAGACGGGCAAGGACCACTGGGAGGTCCTGCTCCGTGCGCGCGCCATCGAGACACAGACGTACATCGTGGCACCAGGCCAATATGGCCCGTTCGTCGACGGTGGCGGTGCGACGCGGCTCTCGTATGGTCACAGCCTCATTGCCGATCCCTGGGGGCATGTCATCGCGAAGGTCTCGGACGGCACGGGCTACGCGACGGCCAACATCGAGCGCGATCAGATCACGCGCGTGCGCGGCCTGATCCCCGTCGCGAGCCATCGGCGGCTTTAGCTTTGTCGCTGGCTTGGGATAGGGGTCGGCGATGCCGGTTGATCTTCTCACTTTCGCTGAGAACGTCCACGATGCCTCCCTCGAGGCGGCCAAGAGGCTGCGCTTCAATAAGGGATTTCACGCCGACGGCGCCCTCATGTGCTCGTATGCAACCTTGATTGAACATACGGGCGGAATGATTGAACTGACGCGAGCCCGAAAGCGGACGAGCAGTACGGCAGTGTTTCGGTCGATGCTTGAAGCCTACGTGGATTTTCGGAACCTCTTTCAGGATAGAAAATACTTGAACAACATGCTCGCCAAGTTCTACGCGGACCGGCTCGCGCTGCTCAGGCGTGCTGCCGATGGCGGCAATCCTTACCTCGAAGATTTGGGCAATTGGGAGGGCGTTGGCAAAGCCTTGGAGATGTATGAGGCTGAGCTGGAAGGACTGGACGCAGCAGGGTTCAAACCTCTCAAGATCTGGCAACGATTCGAGCGCGTTGGCATGGAGAATGAGTACAGAGCCGTCTACAGTCACGTTAGCAGCGGGGCGCATAACGACTTCGGAGCGCTTCGTAGTCGTCATGCCGTTCTTGAGCAGGACGACTACGGCTTGCATTTGTACAAGCAGGTTGAGCTAAAGGACTTTCAGACCGAGCTCGATGGCGCAGTAAGTTATTTGATCACCACCAGCGTTATGATCCATGATTATCTTAAGTCCGATGCGAAAGCACAGTTTGAGGCAATGATCGTGCAGCTTGAAGAAGTCCGAGCTGCGTACCCGGACTAGGCCTCCATTGTTGCCCCACTGCATCGCAGCGCAGCATGGCGCGCTCGCGCGGCGCCGCGTTAACCTTTTGTTAACCGCATCACCGCTCAGATCAACTGCAAGAGTTTGCCGGGAATTCCGGCCGTGTCGCGTATCTCAGCAGAGCGCCCTCGGTTGGAGACGAGCTATGGCGATGATTGTTGCCTTTCCCGAGATGCAGGTGTCCGAGCGCGGCCGATCCACGCGCAGCGACAAGCCCACGGCGGAGATCATCCTCTTTCCAGGCGTGCGCTACGAGCGCTGGAACAATGCGCCAGTCGACCGCGAGCCATCGCGCGCGACGATCAAGCGTGACCGGCTGCAGCTCATCGAGTAGGCGCGGCGCCGCGATCTCTTGCCTCGCATCCGCCTCCCATGCGAGATGCGAATCATGAGGCCGTCCCGATCGGCGGCCTCGCGATCCGGTAACTCCGGGGACAGGGCAAGGAGACTGATCGATGTCCGATGAACCCGTCGTCGCACAGAACGGGCCCTATCAGGTCGAGCTCGAAGAAGGTCGGGCTTATCTCTGGTGCAGGTGCGGGCGCTCGTCCCGGCAGCCGTTCTGCGATACAGCCGGCCACAAGGGCACGTCCCTGCTACCCGTCCGGTTCGTCGCCGAATCTTCCGGCACTTTCAATCTCTGCGGCTGCAAGAGCACCGACGACCCGCCCTTCTGCGACGGCACGCACAATATGCTCTGAGGGCGCGCCCGCGCCTTGGAGACGAGGCTGTGACGGGCGCGGCACAGGATGCCCGCAGAATGGGCGTTCACCGCCAAGTTGCAGCGCAAGCGTGCTTTACACCGCGCTGCCTTCCCCTCAGACTTCGGCTCCAACCCTGGGGACGACGACAGTTATCTGGAGAAAATTTGCCCTGCCCGATACCGCCGGATCGATTCGTTGCCCATGGTCTGACTACCCGGCAGCCGACGTGCCGCCGTTGGTGAGATGACGACAAGGAGCGATCTAGTGTGATGATCGAGAAATTCGTCACATCTCGCGGCACGGCATCGAGCGAATTTCTCGATCTGAATCACACTAGCGAGATTATGCTTCTAGTGTCCCTTTTAATTCCGAAGTTCGCTCGGGACGCCAGCATCGAGGTAGGGCGAACTTCGGAATTGGGACACTAGCGTGGAATACTTCCTCCAGCAGATCATCAACGGCATCACGCTCGGCTCAATCTATGGCCTGATCGCGATCGGCTACACGATGGTGTTCGGCATCATCGGCATGGTGAACTTCGCGCACGGTGACCTCTTCATGGTCTCCACGTTCATCGCGCTCATTTTCTTCCTCGTGATGACGATGGTGCTCGGCGTCGGCTCGGTCGCGATGTCGCTGCTGGTCGTGCTGCTCGCGGCCATGTTCCTGACCTCGCTCTGGAGCTGGGCCATCGAGCGGCTCGCCTACCGACCGCTGCGTGGCTCCTTCCGCCTTGCGCCGCTCATCTCGGCGATCGGCATGTCGATCTTCCTGATGAATCTGGTGCAGCTCGTCCAGGGTCCCCGCAACAAGCCGATCGCGCCCATGCTCAATGACGTCATCACCATCAAAGAGGGCGCGAATTATGCCGTCACGATCTCCTACAAGCAGATGATCATCATGCTGGTGACGGTGGTGCTGCTGTCGATCTTCTGGTGGATCGTCCAGTACACGCCGCTCGGCCGCGCCCAGCGGGCCTGCGAGCAGGATCGTCGCATGGCGGCGCTGCTGGGCATCAACGTCGACCGCACGATCTCGATCACGTTCGTGATGGGCGGTGCGCTCGCCGCCGTCGCCGGTGTTCTCTATCTCGTCTACTACGGCGTGGTGAATTTCGCGGACGGTTTCGTGCCGGGCATCAAGGCCTTCACGGCCGCCGTCCTCGGCGGCATCGGATCGTTGCCGGGAGCTGTGCTCGGCGGCCTTCTGATCGGTCTCATCGAGGCACTGTGGTCGGCGTACTTCTCGATCGACTACAAGGATGTGGCGGTGTTCTCGATCCTCGCGATCACGCTCATCTTCATGCCCTCGGGGCTGCTCGGCAAACCCGAAGTCGAGAAGGTGTGATCGCCATGGCAGAGGGCACGCATCAGCCGGTTGGAATTCTTGGTGCAGCCCGCGACGCGACGAAGACGGCGCTGCTTGCGCTTGGACTCTGCATTCCGATCGTGCTCCTGCGCGCGGAGCAGGATTTCTCCAACCAGCTCATGCTGGAGCCGCGCGTCGAACTCACGCTGACGCTCGTCGCGATTGCCTTTGCGGCGCGATTTGTCTGGCTGCTTGCGATGGACTGGTACGCGCGCCGGCCGGAGCGAGTTGCCAGGGTGCCGATCTTCGCCGGCACGACTGTGAGCCCGGAGGCGGCACGCCGCTTCGCGATTGGCGGGCTCATCTTCCTCTTTGCTTATCCGATGCTCGCGCTTGCGTTGGTCGGACAAGCAGGCTCGATCAAGTGGATCGACAACTTCGGTATCCAGATCCTCATCTACGTGATGCTCGGCTGGGGCCTGAACATCGTCGTCGGTCTCGCGGGGCTGCTCGATCTCGGCTATGTCGCGTTTTATGCGGTCGGTGCGTATTCATACGCGCTGCTCGCGTCGAACGATGTCGTGAAGGACTTCATGGCCGAGCTGATCGGCCCAACGTTCTGGCCCGCATGGGCGTTCTGGATCTGCCTGCCGGTCGCCGGCCTCCTCGCGGCCTTCTGGGGCATCATCCTCGGTTTTCCGGTGCTGCGGCTGCGCGGCGACTATCTCGCGATCGTCACGCTCGCCTTCGGCGAAATCATCCGCCTCGTCCTCATCAACTGGGTGGACGTTACGGGCGGCTATGCCGGCATTTCCGGAATTCCGCGACCTAGCTTCTTCGGATTGCCGTTCAACGCGACGGATACCGGCTTTGCGGCGACCTTCGGCTTGGAGTTCACGCCGCTCTATCGCACGATATTCCTGTTCTATCTGATCCTCATGCTGGCGCTTCTCACAAACATCGTGACGATCCGGCTGCGCCGTCTGCCTGTCGGGCGTGCCTGGGAAGCACTCCGCGAGGACGAGATTGCGTGCCGCTCGCTCGGCATCAACACGACGAACACCAAGCTCACGGCTTTCGCCATCGGTGCCGGATTCGGTGGCTTCGCCGGCGCCTTCTTCGCGGCGCGGCAGAACTTCATCAGCCCCGAGTCCTTCACCTTTCTCGAAAGCGCCGTCATTCTCGCGATCGTCGTGCTCGGCGGTATGGGCAGCCAGATCGGCGTCGCCATTGCCGCGATCGCCATGATCGGCGGCACCGAGATCCTGCGCGAGCTAGATTGGCTGAAGCACATCTTCGGGGCCGGCTTCGATCCAACGCAGTATCGTATGCTGCTGTTCGGTCTCGCCATGGTGATCATCATGATCTGGCGGCCGCGCGGGCTCATTGCCAACCGCCAGCCGACCTTGTTCCTCACGTCGCGTCGCGCGATCTCCGCTGATCTCGTCAAGGAGGGCCACGGCTGATGCACTGGGAGACGGCGCCCCTTCTGGAAGTCGAGCATCTGACCATGCGGTTCGGCGGGCTCGTTGCTGTCAACGACGTCACGTTCGGTGCCGGCCGCGGCGATATCACCGCGATCATCGGCCCGAACGGCGCCGGCAAGACGACGGTCTTCAATTGCATCACCGGCTTCTACAAGCCGACATCCGGCCGCATGGTCATGAGCCATACGGGCAATGCCATCTCCGATGATGTCGCCGTGCTCACGCGGAGCGATGCGCGTTACATGCGCCGCGGCGAGAACGCGCTCTTCCTGCTCGAGCGGATGCCGGACTTCGAGATCGCGGCCAAGGCGCGCGTTGCGCGGACCTTCCAGAACATTCGCCTCTTCAGCGGCATGACGGCCCTCGAGAACCTGATCGTCGCCCAACACAATACGCTGATGGATGCCTCGGGCTGGACGGTGCTCGGCCTCATCGGCCTGCCGCGCTACGCGCGCGCCGAGCAGGCAGCCATCGAGCGCGCGCGCTACTGGCTCGATCTCATCGGCCTGACGAGCCGTGCCGACGATTCCGCCGGTAGCCTCCCCTATGGCGATCAGCGCCGCCTCGAGATCGCCCGCGCCATGTGCAGCGATCCCTTGATTCTCTGTCTCGATGAGCCGGCGGCAGGCCTCAATGCGCGCGAGAGTGGCGAGCTCAACAAGCTGCTCAAGACGATCCAGCGCGAGCACGGGACGTCGATACTCCTCATCGAGCACGACATGTCGGTGGTCATGGAGATTTCCGACCACGTGATCGTGCTCGAGTACGGGATCAAGATCTCCGATGGCACGCCCGAGTACGTGCGCAACGATCCCAAAGTGGTCGCTGCCTATCTCGGCGTCGAAGACGATGAGGTCGCAGCCGTCGAGAAGGGAGAGTTGCCATGAGCACGCCCCTTCTGAGCGTCAGCGGCGTCACGAGCTACTACGGTAGCATCATGGCGCTGAAGGGCGTCGATATGGAGATCGCGGAAGGCGAGATCGTGTCGCTGATCGGTGCCAACGGCGCCGGCAAGTCTACGCTGATGATGACCATCTGCGGCAATCCTCGCGCGCGTGACGGCACAATCAGCTTCGCCGGCAAGGACATCACGCGGCTCGAGACGCACGAGATCGCGCGCCTCAGGATCGCGCAGTCGCCCGAGGGGCGGCGGATCTTCGGGCGCATGACCGTGCTCGAGAACCTCCAGATGGGCGCCGAGATCGATCGCGCGCGCCATTTCGAGGAAGACCTCGCGCGGGTGACCACGCTTTTCCCGCGCCTCAAGGAGCGGCTCGCGCAGCGCGGCGGCACGCTCTCCGGCGGCGAGCAGCAGATGCTGTCCATCGCGCGCGCGCTCATGAGCCGCCCGCGCCTCCTCATGCTCGACGAGCCTTCGCTGGGCCTGGCGCCCATCATCGTGCGGCAGATCTTCGACGCCATCAATCAGCTCAACCGGCATGAGGGCATGACGATCTTCCTCGTCGAGCAGAATGCCTATCACGCGCTGAAGCTCGCGCATCGCGGCTACGTAATGGTCAACGGCCGCATAACCATGCAGGGGACGGGTGGCGAGTTGCTGCAACGGCCGGAGATCCGCGCCGCCTATCTCGAGGGCGGCCGGCACTAGAACTTTAGTATCGGGACACTAGAGGTGTGTGATGACGTACATGCCCGATTGGCTCTACGATGCCGGCCCGAACGGCGACTGGGTCTTCCTGCTCGTGACAGTCGTCATGGGGGGGCTTGCGGCCTACGCGACCGGCAGTGCCATCGCGTCGACGTGGCGGCCGCGATGGCAACTCGTGGCCTATGGTTTTCTCATTGCCGCCGCCGTGCGCTTTATTCATCACGCGCTCTTTGAAGAGCCCTTCATCGCGCCCCGCAGTTATGTGGTTGATCTGGTTGTGCTGATCGCCGCCGCGGCGTTCGGTTTCCACCTCACGCGCCAGCGCCAGATGCGCGAACAATACGATTGGCTCGTATCTGACCCTGCCAAGCGGACGACGGATCGCCCGGGTATTTGAGCGTGTCTGCTGCCAATTCGGGGCCCGATCGCTGACCACCGAACGGCTGTGGATTGGGCGTGACTTTGCCAAACTTTCGGTGAATGCTGCCCCCCACGGGCGGGACTTCAGCGCCTGAGCCGGCGGGACAAGCCCAGGCCGGTCCGCGATTTTTCAGCAGCCAGTTGGCGAAAAGGGAGAGCGTTGCATGAAGAAGCTCATGTGGTCCGGGGTAGCCGTCGCGGCGCTGCTCGCGATGACCGGTGTGGCGAGCGCGCAGATCAAGATCGGCGTCGGCGGCCCCATGACAGGTTCTAACGCGACCTTCGGCGCTCAGATGAGAAAAGGTGCCGAGCAGGCCGTTGCCGATATCAATGCCAAGGGTGGCATCAACGGCCAGAAGATCGAACTCGTGATCGGCGATGACCGTTCCGATCCCAAGGAAGGTGTCTCGGTTGCCAACAAGTTCGTCGGTGACAAGGTCATGCTCGTGCTCGGGCACTTCAATTCGGGTGTCTCGATCCCCGCGTCCGAGGTCTATGCCGAGAATGGCGTGCTGATGATCTCGCCGGCCTCCACGAACCCGCGCCTCACGGAGCGTAGCCTGTGGAATACATTCCGCACGTGTGGCCGCGATGACCAGCAGGGCGAGGTCGCCGGCGCCTATCTGCTCAAGAACTACAAGGGCAAGAAGGTCGCGATCGTTCACGACAAGACGACATACGGCAAGGGCCTCGCGGATGAGACCAAGAAGGCTATGAACGCGGGTGGCCTCAAGGAAGTGCTCTACGAAGGCGTGAACATCGGCGAGAAGGATTTCTCGGCGCTGGTCTCCAAGATCAAGGCGGCGGGGGCCGATCTCGTGTACTGGGGCGGCCTGCATACGGAAGGTGGTCTGATCGTGCGTCAGATGCGCGACCAGGGCGTCAAGGCGCCGATGATGTCGGGTGACGGCATTGCGACCGACGAGTTCGCCGCGATCGGCGGCCCCGGTGTCGAAGGCACGCTCATGACCTTCGCGCCGGATCCGCAGCGCCGACCGGAAGCGGCCGAGGCCGTGAAGAAGTTCCTTGCCGCGAACTTCAAGCCGGAAGCCTACACGCTCTATGCGTACGCAACCATTCAGGTGATGGCGGCAGCAGCAGCGCAGTCCAAGTCGACAGACCCGAAGAAGATGGCTGAGGCGATCCGCGGCGGTAAGCCGTTCTCGACGGTCATCGGCTCGCTCTCGTTCAACAAGAAGGGTGACATCACGCGGCCCGACTACACCATGTACACATGGAAGAAGGTCGAGGGCGACAAGATCACCTACGTGCAGAACTGAGCGCGGCAGACGTGCTGCATCTCACGACTACCGAAAGGCAGCCCTCGGGGCTGCCTTTTGCTTTTTGGGCACCGCGGCGGCTTGTGTGCGCGCTGATAGCGCTTGTGGTTTTGCTAGCAGTGCCGGCGACGGCGCGAGCGACGAACGGCGAGATCGTGATCATGGCGGTCGACTCGAGCAGAATTCCCGAGCCGGATGGCAGGAGCAATCGCGTGGTGCCTCGCCCCGTCGGCGAGGGTGTGGAGGCCGCGGTACGCACGCTCAACCTGAACGGCGGCGTTCTCGGTCGGCATTTGCGTGTCGCCCAGGAGAACGACCAGTGCGAGGCCGACGAGGCGGCGGCCATCGCTGCCCGTGCGGTTGCGCAAAGCGTCGATGTGGTGATCGGGCACGTCTGTCCGGGCGGTGCGATCCGCGCCGCCGAGATCTATGCCGCAGCCGGCATCGTCATGATCGCAACAGGGCCGCGTCATCCACGGCTCACGGCGCCGGCCGGTCGTCGCGGCATTCACCGGCTGGCGGGCCGCGATGACCGCCAGGCCGACAGCGTCGCGGTGTTGATCGCGAGTTCATTTCCGGCGGCGCGCGTCGCCATAGTCCATGATCGCAGTCTCCAGGGGCGCGGGATGGCTGACGAACTGCGCCGCAGCATGACGGCCGCGCAGGTGTCGCCTGTGGCCGTCGCCACCTACGCGTCAGGTACGAAGGATCATGCGGTGCTGATCGGCGAGCTTGCTCAGGCCCGCGTCGACCTCGTGGTATTTCCTGGCCAGCCTTTCGAGGCGTCCATGATCCTCGATCAGGCAAAACGCCTCGGCTCACGGATCGCAACTGTCATCGGCACCGACGTTCTCGCCGCCGATGCGCCGCCAGCGCGCCTGCTCTCGGCTGTCGATACGTTTCTGGTTATGCTGCCCTGGCCGGGGATGAGCGCGGCCACGCAGGATGCCGCGACAGAGAACGTTGCGCACGAGCTTGCCGGGGCCGCGGTCGAAGTCTGGTCGGCAGCCATCGCCGAGGTCGGTGTGCTCGCGCCTCAGCGCATCGCGAATGAGCTCAGGGAGCAGCCGCACACGACGCGCCTCGGCTCGGTCCGCTTCGATGCAAAGGGCGACGCCGACGTGCCATCGTACGTGCCGCACGTATGGCGCGATCGCAGATGGCAGGCGTGGCGTTGAGCCGCGCCCGCACGCCGCGCGTCAGTCGTCTTCCTCTTTGCTGATCAACCTGAAGTCGCGGTCGAACTCGAAATCCCAATCCCGACCGTCCGCGCAGCGCGCGTCGTCGACTTCGTACTTGCCGTCGTCGAATTCCATCTCGCCACCCGTACAGCCTTCGCCTTCGAGCAGGACGACGAGCTTAGCACGCTCCTCATCGGTCACGGGACGGTCCGCAAATGCGGGGCTGGCCGTAAGTGCGGCCATGGCAAGCGCGGCCAGAAAACAGCGCATCATGATCTCCGGTTTGGTTTCGCAGGGCGCGGAGTACCGCGCCTTCAGGGAACGCGCGTCCAAGCCCCATGTTCCCGAGGATGTGTCGGCTATCAGGATGGCAGAACTAAGCGAGAGCGCGCTCAGTGCAGAAGCCGCACGATCGCCTTTGCAACCTCGGCGCTGCCGGCCGGTTTTGCCACGACCGGCGCATTCGGCCACGTCGCGGCGGCCTCTCTCGGATCGAACTTCGTGTAGAACATGAAGGGTATGCCGAGATGATCGAGGCGGCGGCATACGGCAGCCGTCGTATCGCTGCCGAGGCGAAGATTGATCACGGCCGCAGTCAGCGCCGGATACTCCGCAAGATAGAGTGCATCGCGAAGGTCGCCCGCAGCGAACACCTTGGCGCCTGCTTGAGCAAATTCACTCGCCAGCTCGCGTGCTTCGGCGGGTTCGTGCTCGACGACCAGAATGGAATGGCCCTTCAAACGCATCATCATCACAGTACCCCTGTTCGATGCAGCCGCGTTCGTCCTTGAAGCTAGCGTGCCTGCTTGACCGCAGGTCAACCCGGTAGGCGTGCGGTGCACGCGCTTCGCTCGAGAGTCGAATAGCGAGCTTCCATGTCCTCAATGCGACCATAAGACGGAAAAACAGCACCTTTCCATGACATTGCGCTGGTGCGCCGCAGCAAAGCCCGTCCCGTGGCAAGCATTTCGTTTCTGGGGATCACGGAAGTTTACGAAAATGTGATCCAGCGAACGCGATGCACCCATCGCGAATTGAACGCGACGCGCGCACGTGCCTGCTCGCACTGGCTCGGTGCAATGCTGCGCTCTTCGCAGAGAGCTTAGGACGCAAACTCATCACGTTCGCGCCATGCTGCGGACTCCGCACGCGTCGATCATCCTCTTCATCGCCGATGGACGCCGCTCTCCATGTCCGGCCGGCGTGGCATCCAGGCCATTGCTGTGGAAAATCTGAAATCAGCGCGCTGACGATGCCCATTTTTAGTCTAACATATCAGCCTGTTTGAGGGGGCAGAGCAAGGCATGTCGGGGGAGAAACGACCGCAATTGCGGGTAGTTGGCGGCAATGAGGCGCTGGTACGCAGCGTTCGCGTGAGCCGAGAGGCGCGCTGGCCACCCTTGCGGGTGGTGGGGTCGGCGGATGCGGACGACGTTGTGATACCTCCGCAGTCACGGGCGATGCCGCGGGTGCAATCGGCGCCCAAACGGCCGGCCAAGCGACCGGCATGGAGCCAGGTCCTCATGACGGGTCTCGTCCTGGTGATGCTGAGCAGCTTCGGTCAGGCCATCGCTCACTGGTGAGCTGAAAGGCGTTCGCTCCCGGCTCGACTTCGGCGGCGACGCGGTGTCCGCGGCCTTAAGGCGCGTCGACCGGCTCACGAAATCTCAACAGCACTTGATCGCGGTCGGTATGCCGGAGAGGTGCGCCGCTCGTCGCGATGGATGAACGGCACCAAAACCAACAGAACCCTGGGCCTTCATAGCCCAGGGTTCCTGAAATAGCCGGGAAGCTTGATGGCTTTAACCGCCCGATTGAAGAGAGTTGAACTGATTCATGGGGCGATTATGCGGCAGTTGCGCGGCGCGAAAGTGGACGCCTCCGCAACTCGTGCGCCGCGATGTCGGCTGTGGCCGGACTGTGGATGAACTCGGTCCATATACCTCATGCAGGAACCGCTCCGCCGTCGCGGACGTTGCGGCGGCAGTGGTGTGTGGGAGTTCTGCGATGGCCGATGCCAAGAGAAAGCTTGATGAGCTCAATGCCGTGATGATGCTGGCGCACCGTGCAGCCAGCAACGGTGATGCCGCTGGCGTCGCCCGCGTCATTCAGGAAGTGCATATTCAAACGGGTCTTCTGCTGCACGAGCTGCGCAAGCCAACATTGCCGAGTGCGAAGATCTACGACCTCTCGGCAGAACGTCGGGCGCGGGCCTGAGCCATGCTGCAGCAAGCGCACGAGGCCATGGAAAAAATGAGCGCAGTCGCTTCAGCGGTGAAAGACGAGCGCTGGGGGGATGCCGAGCGGAGCATCACCGAGCTGCGGTCCTTGCTCGACGCGATCTCCAATGATGTCGGCGACAAAGTTCGCGGTGCACTTGGTGCGCCCAAGCCGGACCGGCGCGATCGTGGCTGAAAAAATTCTGCTCAGCGACGGAAACTCTCGCGAGCTTCAGTTGTTGATCAGTGTGAACGCCCGCCGTCCCCCCGTCGGATGGGTGTTTCTCTCAGCCCGGCCCGGTGAGCTTTCCCCCCTCAGCTCGCCGGGCCTTGGCGTTTGGAGTCGTCGATCCGCCCGGCGCGCGTGTTCCTGATCCGGAACACATGACGAGCACGGCGCCGTCCCGCAGCCGCTCGGCGAGGTCGGGGCCGCTCAGAGGTTTCGTGCCGGCGTTGGCCACCGAGGCGGTTACGCCGTTCGCCTCCATGAATGAGAGGGCCTCGGCGGACTTGATCGCGAAGTTCACATTCTGCGGGATGTCGCGGCTCACGCGGGCAACGGCAAGCGCATTGAGCTTCGCCACGACGATGCCAACGACTTGGCCGCGATCGTCGACGACAGGTCCGCCACTGTTTCCGGGCTGAACAGGTGCCGATAGCTGAAAGTGAGCGTTGTTGTCCGCGATGCCGGCAAGTGCCGTGACGTCGCCGCGCGTGAACGTGCCCGAAGAGGCGAGCGCGCCCAGATAGGGGAATCCGAAGATGGCGACCTGCTCGCCGAGGCGCGCCTCGCGGCGCCACGAAAGGACGGCAGGCGTGCCGCCGCCAGGGGACGCTTCGGCGGAGATCAAGGCTAGATCGCGTTTCGCGTCGGAGGCTTTCACGCGCGCCGAACGGAAAGTCGTGTCGCCATGGCCCTTCACGCCGATGGTGGCGCAACCTTGGACAACATGCGCGTTGGTGAGAACCTCGCCGGATTTGGAGACGTAGAAGCCAGTGCCGGCGGAGACTTTCGGCGAGGAGCCGCCCGACGCCTCGTTGCCGCCGATAGACGGCAGGCCGCCTGGGCTGCGCGCCGCAGCCTCGCGAACAGCCACGGCACACTTCGATGCCGCAGCCAGGGCGGCGCCCGCACCGGCGAGCGAGAACTCGGCACTTGTTGCGGCGGCCTTGAACGTGAGCGTGCGGCCTGAAGCGACTACGCCCATGCGGTTCGCCGGGAGCTGGCCGATGATCGTGAGACCACTGGGCAGGCGGCGCGGCACGGCGACGTGGAGAACCTGATCGTCGACGGTGATGGTGACTCGCTGGCCGGACATGCGGTCGGCAGCTGGGCCGACCATGGCGAGGCCCCAGTTGCCGTTGACGGTGCTGATGAAGCCCCAGGCCGCGGAGCGGCTAGCATCATGGCTGCTCGCGAAGCCTTTGATGGCCTGGCAGCCGAGCGCTGTTTTGGTCGAGACGAGCATCTGGACGCGCCAGCCGTCCTTTTCCCAGACTATGCCGTTTGTCTGGGCTGTTGCGCCAGCTGCAAAGCAAATGGAGAGAGCAGCGCCGGTTGCGGCGGCACCTAAGACGCGAATGCGCGTGCGCATGAGACCGGCCCGTCAAAAGAGTTTTGAGCGTTGCATGTGAGTATCGACTGTGCACGCCGGCAATGCCAGTGCGCGGAGCCCACACTTTCACAAGTATTGCGGGATGTTGGCGCTATGGGGGCGGGTGTGAACGAATGTCTCAGACAGCGGGTGCGGGCTTTGAGGGGCCGTTCGTCACAGCATTGATCCGGGTCAAGGATTGCAGATCCGTTGCGCCTACCGTTGGCTAGCTCCAATGGAGAAAAGACCGACTGCAGATGACCAGAATACTTATCGCAGATGAGCACGCCGTGGTCCGCGCGGGGGTGCGTTGCATCGTTGAAAGCGATCGCAATTGGAGTGTTGTCGCCGAAGCGGCGGACGGAAGAGAAGCCATCGCCAAGGCTATCGCCGTCAAGCCGGATTTGGCCATTCTCGGTTACTCGCTGCCTCTTGTTGATGGCATTGAAGCCACGCGCCAAATCCGACGGTGGGTGCCGAATATAGAGGTCCTCATCTTCACGATGCACGACAATGAAGCCCTAGTGCGCGAGCTGGTGAAGGCAGGTGCGAGGGGCTACGTGCGGAAGTCGGATACGGAGCAGCGACTGGTCTCGGCAATCAAGTCGCTGGCTAATCATAAGGCATATTTCACTGATGGAGCTTTGCAGACCGCGATCAGAGCAATGGCAGCCAAGCCGGGCCGGACCAAGCAGACACTGACCGCTCGAGAGCAAAGTGTCGTGCATTTGGTAGCCGAGGGCCGCAGCAACAAGCAGATCGCGGCTAGTCTCGATATTGGTGTCAAAACGGTCGAGACGTATCGCCTCGCCATCCGGCGCAAGCTCGACCTGGCCTCCACGGCGGCGATCGTACGCTACGCTGTGCGTAACAACTTTATGCAAGCATGAGGCGAAGTGCGACGGCGAACCCCTGCGCTCCCACCTACGGGATTACCGCTCCTCGCTCCATGGTTTGTGCTGGTAGAAGCTCGCCAAATCCGGGTGACATATGGCGATGCAGACGGTGGCAACATCTCACTCCACAGTTCAGAAAAGGCTCGACCACCTGATTTGCTCAGCACCAGCACAAAGGTGGAGCACATGTCAGTACGCAATGTCACAATCGCAGCTATCGGAGTCGCGGCGGTCGCACTTGCCGTCTCCGCACCGAGGCTCGCTATCTCGGCCGCTGATCGAACTCAACTTGGCGCTCTAAGCGCTAGCGAGGGCATCTATGTCGATCGGAAGGCCTTTAGTATCGTCAAGGGTACAGCGAAGACCGCGCCGACCGAGGCGCAGCTGACGAAACTGGGAGCGCAAGAAGTGAAGGATGGTGCCATCATCATCCGCGTGGGCGAAAAGCTCTTTCTTGTCGACACCGATCCAGCCGCCAAGAGCATGTACAATGGTTGGGCGGAAGAAGCTTTCCGCTGTGGTGCTTAGTCGGAAGTCTGGAGGCGGCTACGGCACATCTGTGTGTCGTAGCCCCTCCTGCGGTGAGATCCTGGTCGATCGAGAGCACCTCGGCCCCGCATTACGAATCCGATGCTCCACCGGCCTGACGTTCCGCGGGGCCACTTCCCCCTCACTAAACCTCGCGTGGCTCGATGACGCGCCGATAGAGGTGCCAACTCGCATGGCCGAGGATCGGCATCACGACGGCCAGTCCCACCAGCAGCGGTAACGAACCGATCAGCAAGCCGCCGGCGATGATCGCTGCCCAGCACATCATCACAAGCGGATTGGCGGCAACCGCCTTGAGTGATGTGGTCATGGCAACCGCCATCCCGACGTCCCGCTCCAGCAGCAACGGGAACGACACGACGCTGATCACGAAGACGAACAATGCGAACGCAGCACCGACGAGATTGCCGACCACGATCAAGTTGTGGCCGGCGCTCGTGGTCAGCACTTTGGAGATGAAAGCGTCGAGCGTTTCAGGCTCATGAAAGCCGAAGTTCGCCACGTAAATCGCATGCGCAACCGCGATCCATGTCAGGAACAGAACAACAAGCAGCAACCCGAGCAGCAGGATCGGTCCAAGGGACGGTGAGTGCATGACGTCAAAGGCGTGCTGCCACGACGTATCCAGATGCTTCTCGCGGCGGCGGCTTAGCTCATAGAGGCCGATCGCGGCGAAGGGACCGAGCAGGGCAAAGCCGGTCGCGAGCGGATAGAGCAATGCCAACAGATCCAGGCCGGCGGTCGCAAACCAGAGCGTCACACCGACAATCGGATAGATCAGGCTGAGGAACAGGACGTGGGTCGGCATGGCCAGGAAGTCTGCAAGGCCTTTCATCAGCGCTTGCCGTAAATCGTGGAAGCCTATGGTTCGAACCACTGGCAACGCATCCGAGCGCGCCAATGGCATGATCATGTCGTTGGTGGACATTGGGGCCTCCTGAGGTCCGGGAAATTCCGGAAGTTCCTCCCCCGAGGGTAACGCTCATATATCCGTGAAGGTTGCTCTGCAGAGAATCGATCAGCTCCAGAGCGCGCGGTCGCTCCAACGGAACGCCCCTTTGGGGCGACGCGCCAGCGCTAGCGCCGCCCCCGCGGAGCCGATGAGCGAAGCGAATTTGGCGTGAGCGGGATCAATCAGCTCTTGAGCGCGCGACGCGCGTCGGCGCAAGCGCCGCCCCCGCGGAGCCGATGAGCGTAGCGAATTTGGCGTGAGCGAACAAAATGGTGCCGCAAGAGGGACTCGAACCCCCGACCCCCGCATTACGAATGCGATGCTCTACCGGCTGAGCTATTGCGGCTGGCGGCGACGCCCATGGCGTGCGTGCCGAATGCGAAGTCCATAGCTCCGGCCGGGCGGCTTGGCAATGCTCTTAACCCTCCAGTCCGAAGCGTGTGGCGTCGTGCGGCTAGGGCCCCGGCACGCGTCGTGCGGACCTGAACCGGTTCCGAGCCGCGGCAGAATTGCAACTAGCGGTGGATAGAAGTGCGTAATGCACGGTTAAGATGTATTCAGGGATTGATGTCAACCTCAGCGTGTGGCGGAAATCGCATGGCGGCGAATGACACCACAAACCGCCCGGCCGGCCGCCGCTCTCCCGAACCAGCCGGCCGCCGCTCCATGCGTGCCCAGGAGCGATTGGCGCAAGGGCACGCCTGCGTACCTTGGGAAAGGAGGTGCGACGATCGTTATGTCGCTCTTGTCCGCGGCACAGTGAACCAAATGCGGCAGGCGGTCGACCCCCCGCCAGGTCCCAGGCTACTCGATGGACACATCCCACGCGTCCCTCCACGTCCACTCGATGCGCCTGAGGCCGCGCCACGTCGGTTCTATCGCGCGGACTTGGCCGCCGCCCCGATACTGCCAATCGGGCGGCGGCCACGATCGAATTAGCCCGTAGCTCGTTGCTGTCGGCACGATGATCCGCTGATGCCACAGTGCAGCAGGTGCGTCCGCCTCGCCCGTTGTGCCACCGTCGCAGGCATGGTGTATTGGCGATGGGGGGATGACGGCACTTGCTGGGGAGCAAGGCCTCAAGTGCGTTTGGTGGGAGGGGGTTATGGCGTGGGGCGCTCATGTCTTTGTGGCCGTCGTCTATGCGGTTCTGGCCGCGAGCTTCGTTGCTTCCACCGCCACGCTCATTCTCGAGTTCAAGGACCTGGACTGGCTGTCGCTGGCGCTGACGCATAGCCATCTCTTCGTTTTCTTCCCAACCTTCGGGATAGTCGTCCTCGCTGCCTTCTACTGGCCGTCCGTCATATTCACCCACCTCTACTGGTCGAAGGAGACGCGCGTTCGCTACGGCAAGGTGCGCTACTTGATCGGGCTGGCCGCCGTCGTCGCCGCCTCATGGTGGGTCGCGCAGCAGATCGGCAACGCCAGCTTGCGCGGCATCTATGAGATCCAGCCTGCCGCGCTTGCTCAAGACAAGGGTGCGACCGTGCCCTGTACCAGCGCGGATGGCACCACCTCCATGTGTCAGCGCGTGCCGATCCTGGAGACGCTCGACAAGCTGCGCACGCTCGGGCGGCAACGGGTCGGATTTGCTGAATTCACGCGCAATTGCAGCCCTGACCCCCTACTCGAGGTTCCACCTGAGTATCGCGAGAAGCGCTACTGCTTCCCGGCCTCCGGCCTGCTCGATGCGCGCCAGTGCTGCGATGTTCAGGCCCGTCTCGCCGCCGACGTAGGTCAGCTTCAGGCCGATCCGCGCCTGCGCTCGCGCTCGGCCGAACTCGATCGCTACTTCTTGCCGATGAAGGTCTTTTTCATCGCCGTCATGATCCTCATCGCGGCGCTGCTGGCCTTCTGGCGCAAGCGGATCGACGTTCTCTATCCTGAGTATGTCTCGGTGATCGAGCGCGGCATCATCATCGGCGGGCTTGCGATGCTCACCTGGCCGCTCATGGACTACGCCTACCTGCAGACGAGTATGGCCTTGTTCGGGCGTACGCACGGCGGCATGCACTTGCGCTGGAGCCTCGCCATCGTCCCGTGGGCCATCCTGCTGCCGTTCTTCTTCCTGCGCCGCCTCGACAAGAACCGCGAGCTGATCGCCCAGGGCGCGAGCGTGATCGCGAGCGCTGTCGCGATCCTTCGCTATCCTCAGATCAACGATTGGGCTGTCCGCCTGCTCGGCGCGGGGGCCGAGCCCTGGACCTTCGGGCTCTTCGTCGGGTTGTCGCTGATCGCGTTCATATGGCTCTTCTGGCGCAAGGATCGTCCGCCGGATAACGGGCGCCTGCCGTCGGAGCCCTCGCCGCTGACTTGAGGCTGACGGTGCTGTTGTGCCCCCGTCGCCCTCCTGTCGCAGGTGCGCTATAGGGACGGCGGACTATCGAGTCTCCCAGCAGCGAGGCGTGTGGCGATGCTGACTATTTACGACGCCAACGGAAACGGCCTCGCGACCTGCGGGAGCGTCGACTCGCTCACGGATGCGAGCGTATGGTTCGATCTGCTCAATCCGACGCCCGAGGAGGATGCCGCCGTCGAGAAAGCGCTCGGCATCTGCGTCCCCACACGCGCCGAAATGCGCGAGATCGAGGCGTCCAATCGCCTCTACGTCGAGAACGACGCCTACTACATGACCGCCTACGTCATTTACGCCATCGAGCAGGCGATCCCGGCCGGATCTTCCATCACATTCATCATCGCCGGCAATCGGCTGATCACGGTGCGGTACGCTGAGCCGAAAGCCTTTCCCATGTTTCTCGCGCGAGCGGAGAAAGGCCATGCTCCGTGCGCAACCGGGCCGGAAATCATGATCGGTCTGATCGAATCCCTAATCCACCGTCAGGCCGATCTCATCGAGCGCATCCAGGATGATGTCGACCGCCTCGCGCCGAACATTTTCGAGATCAAGGGCGGGCAGCAGACGCGCGGCAAGCGTCTCGATGTGGCGCTGCGGACGATCGGCAAAGAAGGCGACATCATCGCGCGCGTGCAGGAAAGTGCGTTCTCGATCGACCGTGTCCTGGCCTTTGTCGCAAATGCCATGCGCGAGCGTGGGAACGACTCCAAGATCAGCAAGCGGATCAAGTCGGCGCAGCGCGACGTCGCCTCGCTGCTCGACAATATGCGCTTTCTCAGCACGCGCATCGAGTTCCTTCTCGAAGCGACGCTCGGCATGATCAACATCGAGCAGAACCAGATCATCAAGCTGTTTTCGGTCGCGGCCGTCGTGTTCCTGCCGCCGACGCTGATCGCCTCCATCTACGGCATGAATTTCGAGTCCATGCCGGAGCTGAAGTGGGCAGTGGGCTATCCGATGGCGCTTGCGCTCATGGTGCTCGCGGCAATCCTGCCCTACGTCTATTTCAGGCGCAAAGGCTGGCTGTAGATGTGGCGTGCCGCTTGGCCGCTGGCGCTTGTGCTCGGGTTTCTGCCAGGCGCTGTCGAGGCCGAGACGCCGCCATGCTCGCTCACTCGTGGCGATACACGCGCCATTGCTCGTGTCGTCGATGGCGAGACGCTGGTACTCGACGATGGTCGCCTCGTGCGCCTGATCGGCGCGCTCGCGCCGCGAGCTGGTGACGTCGGCGCGGCTGCCGGAAGCTGGCCGCCGGAGAATGCGACTCGAACGGCCCTGGCAGCGCTCGCCGAGGGACATTCGGCGACGCTCTGGCACGATGCCTCCGAGCGCGATCGATACGGTCAGGCGCTCGCGCACGTCATGATCGGCGCAGATTGGCTACAAGGCACGCTCGTCGCGCGTGGTCTCGCTCGCGCCTATGGACGTCCCGGCGTCGATGCGTGCGCAGAGGCACTGGCTAAGATCGAGCGCCGCTTGCGTGAGCAAGAAATCGGGCTCTGGGCCAATGCTGCCTATCGCGTGCGCGGGGCCTCGCGCGGCGATTGGGAGGGTGCCGCCGGTCAGTTCCATGTCGTGAGTGGCACGGTGCGCCGCGTCTCGCGCGGCAGCGGAGAGGTTTATGTGACGCTCGGCGCGCGGCGTGGCCGCGCCTATCCGATCGCCGCCGTGGTTGCGGGCAATCGCTCGGATCTGACGGGTGGGATGGTTCCGCGCGCGCTGGTCGGTCGTCGCGTGCTCGTGCGCGGCTGGATTGAGCAGCGCCGCGGTCCTGTGATCGTCATCGACAGTAAAGGCCAGCTCGAGCTGGTGGATTGACCTTCCCCTTCTCCCCGTCCTTCACGGGGAGAAGGTCGGGATGAGGGGCGGCCACTTGTGCGACGTTGGCGTATGCCGCCGCCCCTCACCCTAACCCTCTCCCCGCAAGGGCGGGGAGAGGGGATGCCTCACGGGGACAATCCGTCGCCGCTCGAGCTCGACCACCGGACCATCCGGCTCGGCGAGGCCGCGCGCGATCAGCTCGATGCTTGGTCGATTGCCGTCGAGTGCGAAGCGATAGAGATGATAGCGCCCCGGCGGCTCCTTCTTGTAGCCGCGGGTGACCGCAGCCGACGGCACGCCGATGATCGGAATGTCTCCGGAAGGCGAGGGATGCCAGTGCTCGCTCGAGGCGTGCTCATGACCATGCAACACGAGCTCGGCGCCGTGACGTGCGAGGACTTCGGCGAGGGCGTCGGCATCCTGGAGATCGTGCCGCGCCTTGGAGAGACCCGGCAGTGGCGGATGATGGATGAGCACGACGCGCGTCAGCCCTTCCGCGCCAAGGCGATCGAGAATGCGCGCGAGGCGATCGAGCTGCGCCTTGCCGATGCGGCCGATGGCATAGAAGGGACGCGTCGGAACGGCCGAGTTCAGCGCGATGATCGCCAGCTTCCCGAAGCGGCGCACGAAGGGGAAGGCGGAGTCCGCGGAAAGTGCTTCGGCGATGGCGTAGTCGGCCGCGGCGGTATTCGCTGACATATGCGGCTGCCAGCGCGCCGTGCCGGGGTCAGTCCCGATGCCGCTGTAGATGTCGTGGTTGCCAGGGATCACGGTCACTCGCTCACTGTCGCCCAACGTGCGGAGCCAAGCGAGCGCAGCCTCGTGCTCGGCTGGGAGGCCGAGGTTGGCTAGATCGCCGGTGACGGCAATGTGGTCCGGGGATTGCGCCGCGATGTCAGCAACGATGCGGTCGAGCACATCTCGGCTGTAGAGGTGGCGGCGCCGCCGTTGCCAGTTGAGCCAGCCGAGGAGGCGCTTAACATTCCAGTACCGGGCGCCGACGGGCGGCAGCGGCCCCAGGTGCACGTCGGAAAGGTGCGCCAGAGTAAATTCCGCTCCGCGCTGTTCTGCCGCCGTCATTCCGTCCGGGCCTGCCGTGGTAAGATGAACGATGTGGCTTATACGCGAGCCGCGATTGCGCCGCAAAGCCGCCGAACCTTAAGCAATCTCAACGTTGTGTCCGGGTTGGTGCGGGTTCGCGCTGGAAAGGTGGGGCCGGACGGGAGTATACGGGCAATCATGAGCGATATTCTCAGCAAGATCACGAAGTACAAGCTCGCCGAGATCTCCGAGGCGAAGTGCGCGCGACCCCAGGCGGCCATCGAGGAAGCGGCGCGGCGCGCCACGCCCGTCCGGTCCTTTGCGGGCGCTCTGGAGCGGCGCATACGCGAGGGTCAGTTCGCGCTGATCGCCGAGATCAAGAAAGCCTCGCCGTCGAAGGGGCTCATCCGCGCCGACTTCGATCCGCCGTCGCTGGCGAAGGCCTATGAGACGGGTGGTGCCGCGTGCCTCTCGGTGCTGACGGACACGCCGTCCTTTCAAGGTGCGCCGGAGTTCCTGACGGCAGCGCGCAAGGCGACACGACTGCCGGCTCTGCGCAAGGACTTCATGCTCGACACTTATCAAGTGGCCGAGGCGCGGGCGTGGGGTGCGGACTGCATTCTCATCATCATGGCGCAGATCGAGGATGCTGTTGCGCGCGATCTCGCCGCTGCCGCGCAAGCCTGGGGCATGGACGCCATTGTCGAGGTACACGACGATGCCGAGCTCGATCGCGCGCTCGCGTTACCCTGCCGCCTGATCGGCATCAACAACCGCAATCTCAAGACGTTCGAGACGACGCTCGCGACGACCGAACGGCTCGCGCCGCGTGTGCCGAAGGATCGCATCGTCATCGGCGAGAGCGGTATTGCTGCGCACGCGGATTTGGAACGCCTCGCGAAAGTTGGCGTGCACGCCTTCCTCGTCGGCGAGAGCCTCATGCGCAAAGACGATGTCGCCGCCGCGACGCGCGAGCTGCTGACAGGACGCGCGACGTGAGCCGCCTCTCGCACATCAACGAGGCCGGCGATGCCGTGATGGTCGATGTGTCGGACAAGGCCGTAACCGCGCGCACGGCCCTCGCTGAGGGCTTCGTCTCCATGGCGCCGGAGACGCTGGCGCTCGTGACGACCGGCGAAGCGAAGAAGGGCGATGTGCTCGCAGCCGCTCGTCTCGCCGGCATCATGGCCGCCAAGCGCACGCATGAGCTGATCCCGCTCTGCCATCCGCTCGCGATCACCAAGGCGAGAGTGGATTTCGAGACCAGCGCCGATCCCTGCGGCATTGCGGTTCGTGCCGAGGTCAAGGTGAGCGGCCAGACGGGTGTCGAGATGGAGGCGCTGACGGCCGTGTCGGTCGCCTGCCTCACCATCTACGACATGCTGAAGGCCGCCGATCGCGGCATGGTCATCGGGCCGGTGCAACTCGTCGAGAAGACCGGAGGCCGCTCGGGTACGTGGCGTGCCTCGTCCGCCGGCGCGAAAGGCTGAGGTCATGGCATCGCCATTGCTCTCGGTCGATGAGGCTCTCTCTCGCATTCTCGCGGATGCCCGCCCGCTCGGCAGTGAGCGCATTGCCATAGAGAGCGCGCACGATCGCATTCTCGCCGAGCCGCTCGCTGCGCGCCTGACGCAGCCGCCGTTCGATGCATCCGCCATGGACGGCTATGCCGTGCAAGCGGCGGATGTCGCGAAGCTGCCGATAAAGCTGACAGTGATCGGCGAATCCGCGGCAGGACATCCGTTCTCGGGGCGAGTTGGCGCCGGCGAGGCCGTCCGCATCTTCACGGGTGCGCCCGTACCCGAAGGCGCCGATGGGATTGTCATCCAGGAGCACACTAAGCGCGAGGGTGCTCAGGTCCTCGTGCACGGCGATGACGTCCAGACGGACCACATTCGTCCGCGCGGCGGCGATTTCCGCGAGGGGATGGCGCTTCTCGACGCAGGTCGCCGCCTCGGCCCGCGCGAGCTGTCACTCGCGGCATCCATGGGGCATGGCGAACTCGCTGTCTGGCGCCGCCCGAAGGTCGCCGTTCTCTCGACCGGCGACGAACTGGTGCGGCCGGGCGAGACGCCAGGCATCGGGCAGATCGTGGCCTCGAACCATCTCGGCATCGGCGCCATGCTGCGCAACTTCGGCGCCGACGTGATCCAGCTCGGCATTGCCCGCGACACCGCCGAGAGCCTCACCGCACACGTCGAACGCGCGAAGGATGCGGACATCCTCGTGACCATCGGCGGGGCTTCGGTTGGCGATCATGATCTCGTGGCGCCCGTGCTCTCGAAGCAAGGCATGGAGCTCGCCTTTTGGAAGATCGCCATGCGTCCGGGCAAGCCGCTCATGAGTGGGCGCCTTGGTGCGCTTCGCGTGATCGGTCTGCCAGGCAATCCGGTCTCGGCGCTGGTGTGCGCGCGCGTGTTCGTCGTGCCGCTGGTCGAGCAACTGGCGGGACGGCCCACGGCTACGGAAGCGACGCGGCCGGCTGTGGCGGCGGTCGCCATCGAGGCCAACGGACCGCGTCAACACTACATGCGTGCGACTTTGACGAGGGACGGTGACGGCCTGCCACGCGTGACGCCCGTCCGCTCGCAGGACAGCTCACTGCTCTCGCCGCTGGCGATTGCGGATTGCCTCATCGTGCGTCCGCCGAATGTGCCAGCCGCAAAGCCGGGCGATACCGTGCGCGTGTTGCCGCTGGATTTCTAGTTGCTGCTCGCGCCTGCGGCGCGAATGGGCTACCGCCCATACCCGTTCGGGGAGACCCCGAACCCCCTTCTTTTAAAGACTTAGAGTGTCGTGGCCACGGGCATTCCGGAAACATCAACGCCTCGGAATGCTGATAACCAATAAAGGCGGGTGGGTCCGGAAGGGTGTCCCTCCCGGTTGGGGCCAGGGGCGAAAGCCCCGTCGCGTCGAAGACGCGAGCGACGACACCACTTGCATCTCGCACACGCTTTGAACGATCCTCACCGCGGGGCACCGGCTGATCGGGGAACGGTATGAATGCGACGGTAGCGGGGATCATCGGCTATGTCGGGCTTCAGATCCTGGTCGGCGCATGGGTCGCGCGACGAGTCGCAACGGAGACCGACTACATACTGGCCGGCCGATCCTTAGGTGTCGGGCTTGCGGCGGCCTCGATCTTCGCGACGTGGTTCGGCGCCGAGGTCGTGATCGGTGCCGCAAGCCGCGTCTACACCAATGGGCTCTCGGGCGCGCAGGCCGAGCCTTTTGCTTATGCTCTCGGCGTTGTCAGCATGGGGCTCTTCTTCGCCGCCCGCCTGTGGCGGCGGGGCATCCAGACATTCGCCGACTTCTTCCGCTTCCGCTTCTCGGGCCGCGTCGAGCGGCTTGCTGCGGTCTTGCTCATTCCGGGTTCGGTGTTGTGGGCGGCGGCACAGATCCGCGGCTTCGGGCAGATTGTCGGTTCCGCTGCTGATATCGAGCTGGAGACGGCGCTGACGCTCGCCGTCATCGCGGTCGTTGCCTACACCGTGCTCGGAGGGTTGCTGGCGGATGCTTATAACGATGCCATCCAGAGCGCGGTGATCGTCGCCGGGCTCTTTGGCCTGTGCTGGATTGCTGTCGCGGAGGTCGGGGGAATCTCGGCGGGACTTGGCAAGATCGAGCCTTCGCGCTGGGTGCTCTTTCCAGCCGATCAGTCACTGCTGGCGCTGCTGGAGAAGTGGGCCATTCCGATCTGTGGCTCGGTAGTGGCGGTCGAGTTGATCTCGCGTATTCTCGCGTGTCGCTCGCCCGAGGTTGCGCGCACGAGCGCGACGATCGGTGGCCTGTGCTATCTGCTCATCGCGCTCATTCCAGTGACGCTCGGCTTCATGGGGCCGATGCTTGTGCCAGACATCGCCAACTCCGAGCAGATCGTTCCCGAGATCGCGCAACGCCATCTGCCGCCGGTGCTCTACGTGGTGTTCATCGGCGCTCTCATTTCCGCCGTGCTGACGACAGTGGACTCGGCCTTGCTTGCGGCGGGTTCGATGCTTTCGCACAATTTGCTGCTGAGACTGCGGCCCGGCGCGTCCGAACGTACGAAAGTGGCTGTCGCGCGTGCGTCCGTGGCAATGCTTGGTGTCATTGCCTATTTGCTGGCGCTCCGCGCGACGCACATTTCGGATCTCGTGGAGCTGGCCTCGGCCTTTGCGAGTGCCGGCATCTTCGTGACGCTCGTGTTCGGTCTCTTCACCCGGCTCGGCGGCGAATTGAGTGCGGTTGCCGCCATGGCGAGCGGCGCGCTCGTGTGGCTGGTCGGCTCGCATGTCTTCGATATCGAAGCGCCGTACGTCGCGGGGCTGGCGTCGGCTGCACTTGCTTACATTGTGGTGGCGCAGTTCGAGCCGCGTTCCGAGGCACCGGCCTGAAGGCTACTTGCGCCCGCGGAAGCCGGTCGCGAGAACGTAGAGTTCCGACGAGTCGGCGCGGCTCGCCTTGGGCTTGACGTGGCGCACGATCGCGAAATCGCGCTTCAGCAGGTCGAGCAGGTCGCGCTCGGTACCGCCCTGGAAGACCTTGGCAAGAAAGGCACCGCCCGGTGCGAGCACCTCGGTCGCGAATTGGGCGGCGACCTCGGCCAGCCCCATGATGCGCAGGTGATCCGTGCTCGTGTGTCCGGTGGTCGGCGCCGCCATATCCGAGAGCACCACATCCGCGCCGCCATCGCGCAGCAGGGCCTTGAGCTTGTCCGGCGCCTCCGCATCGAGGAAGTCCATTTCAAGGATGGTGGCGCCGGCAATTGAATCGACATGCAGGTAGTCGATGCCGATGACCTGGCCACGCCCTTCAGTGGATTTCACGCGGAGTGCTGCAACCTGGGTCCATCCGCCGGGCGCCGCGCCGAGATCGACAACGCGATGCCCGGGCTTCAGAAAGCGATATTTGTCGTCGATCTCGATCAGCTTGAAGGCTGCGCGGGAGCGCCATCCCTCGCGCTTGGCGGCGGCAACGTAGGGATCATTGAGCTGGCGCTCGAGCCAGCGCTGTGAAGACGTCGAGCGTTTGCGCGCGGTTTTGAGGCGCACGGTGAGATCGCGCGCATCGCCGAAGTTCTTCGACGCGGAGCCACCGCTGCCGGCGCCTTTGCCTTTGCCCTTGTTGCTTGCCGCCATCTACTGACAGCCATCGCGTCGCGAGGATCGGAACACGCCATCCTCGGCCATGAGCGTCGCGAGAATGCCCTCGCGCAAGCCGCGGTCGGCAACCCGTAGCATTTCGCATGGCCACATGCGCATGAGCGCTTCGAGAATGGCGCAGCCGGCGAGGACGAGATCAGCGCGATCGCGACCGATGCAGGGCTCGCTGACGCGGGCATCGTAGCCGCGCGCGAGCAGATCGGCCGTGACCGTACGTACTTGGCTCGACCTGAGCCAGCAGCCGTCCACGCGATTGCGGTCGTAGCGCGGGAGACCGAGATGGATGCCCGCGACCGTGGTCACGGTGCCGGACGTGCCGAGCATGTGCACCCGGCGATTGTGCATGCGCGAGCGAAAGCCGTGTTCGCCCTCGAACGGCGCCAGCAGGTCGGAAACGTAGTCGACCATGGCCTCGAAACCGTCCTCGTCGACATGACGCCCGCCGAAGCGCTCAGCGATCGTGACGACGCCCACCGGCAGCGAGGTCCAGGCGGCGATGCAGTGTTGCGCTTCGATACGGTCGGCCATGGAACGCCGCCAGCCGTCGCGGCGCCGGTTGAGGTCGAGCCAGATGAGCTCGGAGGACCCACCGCCGATGTCGAATACGAGGACGAGGTCACTCTGCTTGTCGATCAGCGCGGCGCAGCCTGAGACGGCGAGGCGCGCCTCCGTCTCGCGACAGACGACTTCGATATCGAGGCCGACGTCATTGCGCACGCGCGCGAGAAACTCGTCGCCGTTGGCGGCGACGCGGCAGGCTTGCGTCGCAATGAGGCGCGAACGCGCGACATTCGCCTTACGCAGCTTCGCCTCGCAGACCTTCAAGGCTTCGATGGTGCGCTGCATCGCAGCATCGGACAGTCGGCCGCTCGCCGAGACGCCTTCGCCGAGGCGGATGATGCGCGAGAAAGCATCGACCACGAGGAAGCCGCGTCGCGAGGGCCGCGCGACGAGCAAGCGGCAGTTGTTCGTGCCAAGGTCGAGCGCGCCGTAGGTCTGCGCGTGGCCATTGCGATCGCCACTTCGCTCTGCCGTGCGCTCAAGTGTGCGCGGCTGGATCGTCTGATCCAAGAGCGGCGCTTTGATGAGACTATCGTGGAAGGCGAGTGGCTGAATGTCGGCGGCGCAGTCCCGCTGCCCCGGCGAGAGCGCGGGTGCTAGCTGCGCGGCGGGAGCCTCGGCTCCCTGTTCGTCATCAGCCTCCATCGGTGCGATACTCCAGCGCCTGGGACGCGTGATGCCGCACGGCAACACCCCGGGTACGGGTCAACAGGCCTCGCTCTGGATCGTACTTGTCGCAAAGTTTAGCAGCTAAATCGTTCACGTAAAGCGATGGTGATCGATCAGCGAGGCCTAAGTGGGCAAGGGCTGGGGCGTAAAGGGGAGCGAACGGGCGCGATGATATGCCGGAAATGCATGGCTTTATTGGCGCTGGCTTTCGGCATTATGCTGCCTACGGCGACGCCGACGCTGGCCCAACCACTTGGTATCGAGGCCGTAGCCGACCGCCTGATTGCCGCCTACCCTGCATTTCTGGAGCGGCGGCAGGGCAACGCCCTGGTGTGGCGGGACGGCAAGCACACGGCCCTCGACGACGCGCTCGGTCCGAAGACGCCGGCCCAGCGCCTCGATAACCCTGATCTGAAGGACATGCTGGCAGATCCGTACCCGGTGGGGACGGCTCCGCCTCCCGCGCGTAATGTCGATCCTGGCCGCGCCCGCAATGCCGATTTCTTCACGGCCATGTACGGCGATTGCCTCAAGGGTGAGGTCCGCAAGAACCTCGTGCCTGTGGTCTGGCTGCCAAAAAAGTGGGGGGGAGCCCTGCAGGTGACCCGGGTGAACGGTGTTGCCGAACGCCTTGCCGCCGTCTCTGCTGAGCTGGACGCTCTGCCGGCTCGATTCGATGTGTACTTATTTCCGGCTGCCGGCACCTACAACTGTCGCACCATTGCCGGCACCGAGCGCGTGAGTCCGCACGGTCTCGGGATTGCCATCGATATCTCGACGAAGGAGTCCGACTACTGGCGCTGGGGAAAGCCGGGTGCCGACGGACAGCCCGTGTACCGCAATCGCATTCCGCCCGAGATCGTCGCCATCTTCGAGAAGCACGGCTTCATCTGGGGCGGCAAGTGGTACCACTACGATACCATGCACTTCGAGTATCGCCCGGAGTTTCTGCCGGTGCGGTGAAGTCTTCGCAGCTTCGCTGCGAGCAGGGCCGCGGCCCTGCACCCGCCCGGGGGGACACCCCCGGGAACCCCCGTCTTTTGTAGATTTGGAGTTCGCGGCGAATGCGACAGGTCCCTTCTCCCCGTCCTTCACGGGGAGAAGGTTAGGATGAGGGGCGGCGGCAATCGCCAAGGTTTCAACAAGCTCCCGCCCATCACCCCGACCCTCTCCCTGCAAGCGGGGAGAGGGGGAAAGAGGCGCCGCAGGCGGGAAGTTACGTCGGCGGCAGCCCGCGGACGAGCGCCAGTAGCACCTTCAAATGCGCCGAGGCCTCGAAAGGCGTGGCGCGCAGCAGCGGCACATCAACGCCAAGCACGGGCCACGTCGTTCCGGGCTCGGGGAGGCGCTCGATGGCCGTCGGCGCCGCGAGTTCGACGGCCAACCCGATCTCCGCCGCCGGGACGCTCGGCACCGCCACGATCCCAAGCCCTCGGACCTCGATTTGGCCGGCGATGGCATCATGTGCGCGAGCTACGAGACCGCCTCCGCTCCGATCGATGATGACCTGATCGTCGGCCACGAGCGTCGCCAAGTAATGCCGGCCATCGATCCAGGCGCCCTGCAGGATGCAGCGGAGCGCGAGGTCGGATTTGCCCGCGCCTGGTGGCCCGAGGATCAGCGCGGCCCGGCCGTCGAGGGCGATGGCCGTCGCGTGAATTTGGCTGGTTTCTCCGCTCATGGCCCCGACGGTCCTGAAGCCTGATATGCGCCGCACGATCCGAGTATGTCCGAGGGCGGCGCCTTCCGCTATGGTTCACCCTGGAAACGTTCTCGGAAGCAGGGGCACTCATATGAAAAACGGCAAGAAGGCATCGAATGGCGGCGGGCGCCGCGTGAAACCCTCGGAGCTGCGCTCCAAAGCCTGGTTCGACAATCCCGACAACGCCGACATGACGGCTCTCTATATCGAGCGCACGATGAACTTCGGCCTGACGCTCGACGAGCTGCAGTCCGGGAAACCGATCATCGGCATTGCGCAGTCGGGCTCCGATCTCTCGCCGTGTAATCGTCATCATCTCGTTCTCGCTGAGCGGGTGCGCGAGGGCATCCGCGAAGCGGGCGGCATTGCCTTCGAGTTTCCGCTTCATCCCATCCAGGAGACGTGCAAGCGGCCGACCGCGAGCCTCGATCGGAACCTCGCGTATCTCTCGCTCGTCGAAGTGCTCTACGGCTATCCGCTCGATGGCGTTGTGCTGACGACAGGCTGCGACAAGACCACACCGTCGCAGATCATGGCCGCCGCGACGGTCGATCTGCCGGCGATCGTTCTTTCCGGCGGACCGATGCTCAATGGCTGGTTCAAGGGAGAGCGCACGGGCTCGGGCACGATCGTGTGGAAGGCGCGCGAGATGATGGCGCGCGGCGAGATCGGTTACAAAGAATTCCTCGAGCTGGTCGCGTCCTCGGCGCCGTCCGCCGGTCACTGCAATACCATGGGCACGGCATCGACCATGAACAGCCTCGCCGAGGCGCTGGGCATGAGTCTCCCCGGCTGCGCGGCGATCCCAGGTCCGTACCGTGAGCGCCAGCAGATGGCGTACCTGACTGGCAAGCGCATTGTCGAAATGGTGTGGGAGGATCTGAAGCCCTCCGATGTTCTGACGCGCCATGCCTTCGAGAATGCGATCGTCGTGAACTCGGCGATCGGTGGCTCGACGAATGCGCCGATCCATTTGAATGCGATTGCGCGCCACATCGGTGTCGAACTCAACAACGACGATTGGGAGAAGCTCGGCTACGAGATTCCGCTGATCGTGAACCTGCAGCCGGCGGGCGAGTATCTCGGCGAGGAATATCATCGCGCCGGCGGCGTACCGGCGGTGGTGGCCGAGCTGATCGCCAAGGGCAAGATAAACAAAAAGGCCGTGACGGTGAACGGCAAGACGCTCTACGAGAACTGCGAGGGCAAATTCGCGTGGGATCGCGATGTCATCAAGTCCTATGACGCGCCGATGAAGCGCAGTGCCGGCTTCCTCAACTTCAAGGGCAATCTATTCGACAGCGCGATCATGAAGGCGTCGGTCATCTCCGAAGAGTTCCGCCAGCGCTATCTGTCGAACCCGAAAGATCCCGAGGCATTTGAAGGCCGCGCGATCGTGTTCGACGGGCCGGAGGATTATCACAAGCGCATCGACGATCCAAAACTGGAGATCGACGCGTCGTGCCTGCTCTTCATGCGCGGTACCGGGCCCGTCGGCTATCCAGGAGCGGCGGAAGTCGTGAACATGCGCGCGCCGGACTATCTGCTGAAGAAGGGCATCACGTCGCTCCCATGCATCGGTGATGGACGCCAGTCGGGCACGTCAGGCAGCCCCTCGATACTCAATGCTTCGCCCGAAGCCGCGACCGGCGGCGGGCTCGCTCTGCTCAAGACCGGGGACATCGTGCGCATCGATCTCAAGAAGCGCACGGCCGACATAAAGATCAGCGCGGCTGAGCTTGAGAAGCGCCGCGAGGCGCTGAAGAAGGCTGGCGGCTACAAGTATCCGGACCATCAGACGCCGTGGCAGGAGATCCAGCGCGGTATCGTCGACGAACTCTCGAACGGAATGGTGCTGAAGCCGGCGGTGAAGTACCAGCGCATCGCCAAGACCAAGGGCCTGCCGCGCGACAATCACTGAATATTGAGCTGCTGCCGCGGCCCGCCTAGTGTCCTGATTGCGAAGTTCGCCACAGCTCTGCGCTGGTGTCAGAGCGAACTTCGCAATCATTAAGGACACTAGGAAACATTGTCTCGGTCGTGTGATTCAAATCGAGAAATTCGCTCACCACCTTCCCGCACGCCCGCGCGAATTTCTCGATCATCACACGACGAGCAGAGATGCTGAGCGGGCCGTTGTGCGAGTGCAAGCCGGTTTGCGAGAATGCCGGCCAAGGCAACGAATAAGGAGATCGATCATGCGCATTCTGGTCATGGGCTCGGGCGGCGTCGGCGGCTACTTCGGCGGCCGGCTCGCGGCGGCAGGGAACGACGTCACGTTCGTCGCGCGCGGCAGCCATCTCGCGGCCATGCAGAAGGATGGGCTTCTGATCGAAAGTCCGCTCGGCAAGGCGCTCATCAAGCCGGCCAAGGCCGTGCTCGATCCTGTCGAGGCCGGCAAGCCCGACATCGTCATGTTCGCGACCAAGATGGTCGATGCCGAAGCGGCTGCGGCCCAGCTCAAGCCCGCCGTCGGGCCTGACACCATCATCATCGCCTTCCAGAATGGGGTCGAGGGCGCCGACGTCGTGAAAAGCGTCGTGCCCGCGGCGCATGTCATTACTGGCGTCGCGCGCATTGCCTCGCACATTCCGCGGCCCGGCGTCATCGAGCACGGGAGCAAGTTCGCGCGTATCGAGTTCGCCGAGCCCGACGGCTCGAAGAACGAGAAGCTCGATGCCTTCCACGCGCTCTGCAAGGCGGCCGGTATCGACGCCATCATGCCGGCGGACATCCGCCGCGCGCAGTGGATCAAGTTCGCGATGCTGGCCCCGTTCTCGGGCGTGACGGCGCTGACGGGCCACGCGGCCAAGGAGCTGCGGGCAGCGGCGGGCACCTACGCGCTGCTTCGATCAGCCGTCCAGGAAGTGATCGACGTCGCGAAGGCTGAGGGAATTGCCGTCAAGCCCGGTGACTTTGAGAGCGTTATGAAGACCATCGACGACTTGCCGGACGGCATGGTCTCGTCCATGGCCCACGACAAGCGGGCCGGAAAGCCGCTGGAAGTGAACTGGCTCTCGGGCGGCGTCGTGCGGGCGGGCGAGCGCCATGGTGTGCCGACACCGACGCATGCCTTTATTGCGCAAGCACTTTCGGTCGACGCCGCGGGCAAACCGCGCGAGAAAGCCTGAAGAAGGATGCGTGTTGCGTGTGGAAATTTCCATTACAGCCATAAGTGGAAAACTGCTGATACCGGTTGCTGCGTCGCCACAAGTCCATTAAATTAACCTTCGTCCGCCTCGGGGGAGACGGGATTTGGCCAACGCCGTGGCGACTTCGCCACAATCCAGCGGTGGCAGAGACGACGGGGGGATTACCCATGATCGTTCGTGCAGGCGTCGCCTTGACCCTCGTGCTTGTGCTTGCGGGTTGCCGCAGCGACCTCGACTACATGAAGCTCGGCGGGCCCGGATATGGCTCGGCCGCTGAGGCGCGCGCGCAGGAGCGCTTCGGGATCGACCGCCTGCCTGAAAAGACCATGGGCGACCGCATGCTCGCTGCGATGGCGCTTGAGCGCGTGACGGGTCGCAAGCCCGACCCCGCGCGCTTCCTGGACAGCCAGTAAGTCGCATCGGCAAGTCATACCGAACTGAGGAGACTGGCCGAGCGCGCCGGCGCCTCCGCCGTCAGGCTGGTGTGTCGGCCCAAAGCCAGGCTGCGCCGCGCGCGCCGGAGGCATCACCCCAACGGGGCGGGCGAATATCGACGCGTGTATCCTCGGCAAAGATGTGCGGCGCCATGAGCGCGGGAAGCTGCTCGTAGAGGTGAGTGAGGCGCGAGAGCCCGCCGCCGAGCACGATCACGTCGGGATCGAGGATGTTCACGACATGGGCGAGGCCGCGGGCGAGACGGTCCACGTGGCGATCGAGCGCCGATTGCGCCCGCTCCTCGCCACCCGCAGCGCGCGCGACGATCTCCTCTGCGCGTGTGGTATCGCCCCCGCTCTGGAGATAGGCCGCCGCGAGCGCGGGGCCTGAGACCCACGTCTCCATGCAGCCACGCCGCCCGCACCAGCAGAGCGGTCCAGGCAACTCGTCCGCCTGCGCCCAGGGCAGGGGATTGTGTCCCCATTCGCCGCCGATACCGCGCGGGCCGTCGAGCAACCGCCCGTCGATGACCACGCCGGCGCCGCATCCGGTTCCAAGAATGACGCCGAGCACGTTGCGGGCGCCGGCCGCCGTGCCATCGCGGCTCTCGGAGAGCGCGAAGCAGTTGGCGTCATTGGCGAGGCGTACAGGAAGTACGATGCGCTTCGCCAGATCCGGTCCGAGGGTCCGCCCATTGAGCCATGTCGAGTTGGCATTCTGCATGCCGCCCGTGCGGGGAGAGACCGAGCCAGGTGTCGCGACGCCGATCGTGCACGGGCTGGCACCGGGGACGGTCTCGGCTTCGACGCGCAACTCCTCGACGAGAGTTGCAATAGCCTCGATGATTGCAGCGTAGTCATCGCGCGGCGTGGGCACGCGTCGGCGCGGACGCTCGACGCCGGCATCGTCCATCACGACGCCTTCGATCTTGGTGCCGCCGAGGTCGATGCCGATCCTGAGCGGCAGCGGCTTGGGGGAGACAGACACTGAGACCTTGGTCCTCAACTCTGGGCCTCCTTACATGTCGCCGTCGCGTTGCAGCCGCTCCAGAGCCGGCGCGATGTCGGTCGGATCATGGCCGCCGTTCGCCGCGAACACGAGGAGCTGCGTCTCGTCCGCCAGCAGATACTCCAGCACCGCCACGAGCGTCGCGTCCTCGCGAGCGTGCGCCCTGAGTTCCGCGGCCTCCATTCCGGTCACATTGAGAAACTTTGTAATCCTTAACGAGTCGCCGAGAAGGAAGAGCAAGGCGTCCAATGCTAATTGTCGTGCCGATTCAATGGGCGGCATCCCATAGCGATCGTTGTTTTTGCGCATCCGTGCCGGGCCTTCCCGCAGTCTTGCGACGGCATTCTTAAACATATCCTTAGGCTTTTGGCTCAGTGTGGTCCTCAACAAATCATGCGAATCGGCGGAAGCGTCCGATGGCCACAATCGAGCGGACCAAGTCCATGGGCTACCAGGAACGCCAATCTACGATCGAGGGGCGGCGTCCGCGCGCGCGTGCTGGGCAGGCTACTGTCCTCATCGTGGAGGACAACGAGCTCAACATGAAGCTCTTCCGCGATCTGCTCGAAGCGCATGGCTATGCAACCATCGAGGCCCGCAATGGTCACGACGCGCTCGATCTCGCGCGCGCCCATCGGCCCGATCTCGTGCTCATGGACATCCAGCTCCCCGAGGTCTCCGGCCTCGAGGTGACGAAGTGGCTCAAGGACGATGAAGACCTCTGCGACATTCCGGTGATCGCCGTCACGGCGTTCGCCATGAAAGGAGATGAGGAGCGGATCCGCCAGGGCGGGTGCGAGGCCTATCTCTCGAAGCCCATCTCGATCGGACTTTTCATCGACACCGTTCGCCGATTTGTCGAAGCAGATTGATCCCCAGCACATTCAAGCCACAGACCGTAGCCCATGACCGCTCGAGTCCTCGTTGTCGACGACATCATGTCCAACGTAAAGCTGCTCGAGGCGCGGCTCACGGCGGAGTATTTTGAGATTCTCACCGCTTCGAGCGGCCGCGAGGCGCTCGACATCCTCGACCGCGAGCGCGTCGACGTTGTGCTGCTTGATGTGATGATGCCGGGCATGGACGGCTTCGAGGCCTGCCGGCACATCAAGCAGAGCTCGAAAACGGCGCATATCCCCGTCATAATGGTCACCGCGCTCGATCAGCCCGCCGACAAGGTGCATGGGCTCGAGGCTGGCGCTGACGACTTTCTGACCAAGCCCGTCGACGACATCGCGCTCGTCACACGCGTGAAGAACCTTGCCCGCCTCAAGGTACTTTCCGACGAAATGCTGATGCGCGCCTCCACTACCCACCAGATGGGCATGGGCGACACGCCGTCCATGGATTGGGAGAACGCGGGCGAGAGTGGTCACGTACTGCTTGTCGAGGACCAGGGTCGCGCGGCGCAGCGTCTAGTCGACACCATGCGCGCTGTTCACACGGTCACGCTCGAAAGCGATCCCCAAGCGGCGCTGATGAAGCTCAACGAGCAGTCGGTGGATGTGCTCGTCGTCAGTCTCAGCCTGTCCAACTCCGACGGCCTCCGACTTTGCTCGCAAGTGCGCTCGCTCGAGCGCACGCGACATCTGCCGATCCTGATCATCGTCGAGCCGAGCGATGAGGCGCGGTTGCTGCGCGGCCTCGACATGGGCGTGAACGACTACGTCGTGCGCCCTGTCGATCGCCACGAGCTGATGGCGCGCGTCAAGACGCAGGTAAAGCGCAAGCGCCACGCCGATCTCCTCAAGGCGCGCCTCGAGGAAAGCGTGGAAATGGCCATCACCGATGGCCTGACCGGTCTGCACAACCGGCGCTACATGGAAGGTCATCTGAAGACGCTGGTGACACAGTCCGTCCAGGCGGGGCGCGCTCTGTCGCTGCTCGTCGCCGACATCGACTTCTTCAAGTCGGTCAACGATACCTACGGACACGACGTCGGCGATCATGTGCTGCGCGAATTCGCGCGGCGCTTCCGCCGCAATACGCGCGGTATCGATCTCGCGTGCCGGCTTGGCGGTGAGGAATTCGTCATCATCATGCCGGACACCGATCTCGCCCGCGCCATCCAGGTCGGCGAGCGCCTGAGAGCGACGATTGCGGCGGATCCTTTCCCGATTCCAGGTAACAAAGAGCTGCGCGTGACCGCGAGCGTCGGCATCTCGACACTCGAGAACCGCGAGGATACGCCCGAGACGCTCTTCAAGCGCGCCGACCGTGCGCTCTACGCGGCCAAGCGCGAAGGCCGCAACCGCGTGGTTGCCGACGCGGCGTGATTTCCTCTTTGCCGCGGTCGCCAACGCCTCCGGCTATTGGCGCCGCGGGGCTGCCTCGCCGGTTGGCGACTTTACCTCGCGGCGTTCCGCCGCTACCAACTACTAGAATTCCAAATCGAAGGCCGTGGTTCGGGGGTGCCCGTCGCGTCGAAGACGCGCGCCATCGGCACGATGCGGGTGCAGGCCGCGGGCGTGGCGCCACGGCAGAAGGCGATAGCGCCCCATTCCAGCAGCCCGCATGAGGAAGAAAGTGGCCCACTCGCGTCAAAGACGCGACCTGGCAGGGCTACGTTTTCGGCTTGCGATCGCCGGCCTGGAGGTGGCGGCCGCTGTCGAGCAGCTCTGACGTGTATTCCTCATAGGTCACGCCCGCCGCCTCAGCCCGCTTCAGGCGAAACATCATGATGCTGTAAGGCGGGTTCTTCCATGCCTCGCGGTGCGCCTTGCGCCAGCGATAGGCGACGAATATGTCGTTGACGGGCGGATCGAGCGGCGGTCCGCCATTGTGGCCGATGACGGCCAGAGTGGGCGGCAGACCCCAATTTATGATCTCCGGTGGTGGCCTGCGCAGCCCGGCCACGAAGGGGGGACGTGGGCCCTTGCCCCAACCTCTATCGTATCGGTCGCCCATGTGCCGCGTCCGGCGTCTGCGATTCCAATCCTGCTTTGACCAACGGAACCATGCACTCAGGCGCGTGGCGAGCCTTAAGTCATGGCGCTCTGCCTAAGTATCGAGCAGCTTGGACCTCCAAGGCCTTCGACGTTCGGCATTCAGAAGGCGTTAAGGCGGGAAGACTACATCCAGGATTGCATATATGACGTATGCGCAGCCTGTGGATGAGTGCCGAATGCCGGTCCTCGAAATGCCCGCACTGTTTGTCAGTCCGGATGCCCGCCTTCCTGGCACGCTTGATCGATGGTTACGTGCGAGAGTGCGCTTTGGCAATGTGAAAGCCCGACGCCTCAAGCACTATCGGCGCCCGCGCCGCATCCGGCTTCATGTCCAAGTACTGTCGATGAGCGGCACCGACAACGCCGTCCTATCCTCGATCACGCTGTACGGTGGCATTCTCGCAATGCCACGCCGGTTGAAGCGTCGCGAGATCGTGGCGCTCCGCCTGCCGAGCGGTGGGCGCATCCAGGCGCGCGTACGCTGGGGTGTCGGCAATCGTATCGGCATCAGGCTGATGAGCCCTGTGGCCGACTTCGCGCGCCTGCTGCGCGAGAGCCGAAAAGCCCATGGCGCTTTCGATCCGCAGAGACCACGAACTAGGGCGCCGCTCGCCTCCAAGCAGTCCAGGCCCGCTGGCCGGCTGCATCGCGTCCTGACCGATGTGCGGCGCCTGGCCCGCCAGATCCTGCGCTGGTGCCGGCGTTTGTGAGCGCGTTCCACAGCGCCGCCATACTTTCCTCGCGAAATCCTGTTCGTGGACTAGAGCATGTTGATCGGCCGCTGAATCGCGAAGGCGATTTCCGTGGGGTCCGACGAAGATGCTCTAGAAGCATAATACTTGAGCACTTTCACCCGATCACTCTCGATCGTGTGGCGATCGAGGGCGATCGGATAGTGCTCTGGTGGTCTGCCCTGCGGCCATTGGCAGCTTGCGTCTCGGCGAGCGCGGCGGTCTCGTATTCTGCGTGGCGGGCGCACTGAAAAAGGAGATCCGCGAGTGAGTGGACGGCTGCGACTTCCTGCGCCCACTGGCCAGCTTCTGGTGGCGGCGCTGCTGATGTGCACAGGCGCGAGCGGCGAGTTGGCCGCGCAGATGGCCACCTATCGCCTTGACAAGGACTATACGGCGATCAACTTCTCCTGGTCGCACCTCGGGCTCTCACGCCAGTCCGCGCGCCTCACGGCCGCCGAGGGCCGCGTGAACTTCGATCCTGCCAATCCCGAGGCAAGCGCCATCGACGTCACGATGAAGGCGGCGAACATCACGACGGGCATCCGCGACTTCGACTTTCTCCTGAAGTCGCCGGAGTACTTCAATGCCGCGCAGTTTCCGCTGATCATGTTCAAGTCGACAGCGATCCGCCAGTTGAGCGACAAGACCGGCCAGGTCATGGGGGATTTGACGATCAAAGGCATAACGCGTCCGGTCGCGCTGAATGTCGTGTGGAATTTTTCAGGTGAGCATCCACTCGCCAAGGTCAATCCCAACTATCGCGACGTCCAAGTCTCGGGTTTCTCGGCAACGGCGGTGCTGCGCCGCTCGGACTGGGATCTCTCGCTCGCGGTGCCCTTCGTATCCGACGAGATCCGCCTCAGCATCGAGACGGAGCTGTTGCGGAGCGAATAGGACATGCTCGCCGCTGCGTGACAGAATTGGACCGTTGGAATAACCTTGGCGTCATGGCGCCAAGATCAGCGGGAGGCATCGATGAAGTCTCGCTTCGAGCAGCTTGCGGCTTACAATCGCTGGGCGAACGCGCGCCTCTATGAAGCCGCCATGGCGCTTCCCGAGAGCGACTACCGTCGCGATGTCGGTGCGTTCTTCAAGAGTCTCAACGGCACGCTCAATCATCTCCTCGTTGCCGATCGAATCTGGATGAAACGCCTGACCGGTGAGGGCGAGCATCCTGATAACCTGAATGCCATCATACATGAGGATCGCCGGGAGCTTGCGCTCGCGCGCGCCGACGAGGACGTCCGCATTGTTCGATTCGTCGCCTCACTGGATGAAGCCGCACTAGCAGGCATCTTGAAGTACGCGACGACCTCCGGGAAAGCCTTCGAGCAGCCGCGCGCGGACATCCTCTCGCACTTCTTCAATCACCAGACGCACCATCGCGGCCAAGCGCACACGATCCTGTCGATCTGCACGGGCAAGGAACCGCCGTCATTGGATTTGCTGCAAATGCAGCGCGGCGTCGTGGCGCCGGATTTGCGGGTATTGGCAGCGCTATAAGGTTTGAGCCACTTCTCTAAACCCCCAAATCCTTCCGCACGGCGAACACCTCCATGATGCGCGCGCCTTTGTGCGGGCCGTCGCAGACGAACTGCCAGCGGCCTTGTGAGTAGGTGTCGCAGAGCTTCACGCCCTTCACGAGCACCCAATGCCCCTCGCGGCCCTTGTGAACGGCGAGGATGTAGTGCGCCCAGGCGCTGCGCGGTTTCTGCATCCAGGTCCACAGACTCGGGCGCTCCTTGCGCGCGAGGTGCATGTAGCTTTCGGTCAGATCCATGCGGTAGCCGAAGTGCGCCAATGCAGCGGCGACCTCCTCGTTGTCCGTGCCCTTTACGACCGGCTTGCGATGGGCTGGAATATTGCGGAAGGTGCGGATCTCGTCTTCCATCCGGCTGATCGGATACCCGGTGATGGCCGCGAGCACATAGGGCCCGCAGAAGGCTATGCGGCCCGTGTCGTTCGTGACCTCGTTGAGGGTCGTGGTCAGGTGTGCGGTCGTCATGGATATGGTCCGCAAGCAAAGCGGTATGGTTAACAAAGTCTTTCCATCGAACTCCTAACAAACTCTTAACGCGGGACGCGGGGGCGCTCCGCCAACAACGGGAAACGCGAAAATGGCAGCAGGCAAGGGCAAGTCGGGATCGAAGAACGGCAAGAGCAAGGACGCCGCTAAGTCGGGCGTCCCGCAGAAGGGTTTCCTCCAGGGTCTCGCCAACTATGGCGATGCGGATTTCTCGATCTACATGCGCCGCGCCTTCGCGCGCTCGCAGGGCTTCTCGCTCGACGAGTTGTCGCGCCCCGTCGTCGGTATCGCCAACACGTACAGCCGCTTCAACCCCTGCCATCGCCACTTTCCCGAGCTGGTCGATGCGGTGAAGCGCGGCGTTGCCACGGCCGGCGGCTTGGCGCTCGAGTTTCCGACCATCTCGCTGCATGAATCGACGCTAACGCCGAACTCCATGAAGTTCCGCAACCTCATGGCCATGGACACCGAGGAGATGATCCGCGCGCAGCCCATGGATGCGGTCGTGCTCATGGGCGGTTGCGACAAGACCGTGCCGGCGCAGCTCATGGGCGCGGCGAGCGCGAACAAGCCCGCCATTCAGCTCATCGGCGGCCCGCAAATGACCGGACGCTGGCGCGAGCATCGCGTCGGTGCTTGCACGGACTGCCGCAAGTTCTGGATGGAGTATCGCGCCGGCCGCATGGGCAAGGCCGAGATCGAGGAAGCCGAGGGGCGCCTCGTCACGACGGCCGGCACCTGCGCCGTCATGGGCACGGCTTCCACCATGGCCGCGATCGCCGAGGCGCTCGGCATGACGCTGCCCGGTACCGCCGCGATCCCCGCAGTGCACGCCGACCGCATTCGCGCGGCGGAAGCTACGGGCGTGCGTGCTGTTGCTCTCGCCCGCGGTGATCTCACGCCGAGCAAGATCATCACGCAGAAGTCCATAGAGAATGCCGCGCGCATCCTGCTTGCGCTCGGTGGCTCGACCAATGGCGTCGTGCATCTCGCGGCGATTGCCGGTCGTGTCGGCGCCAAGCTCGATCTCGCGCGCTTCAACGAGCTTTCCGACACCACGCCTGTACTCGCCGCGGTAAAGCCCGTTGGCAACGAGCACTACATGGAGGATTTCTTCGCGGCTGGCGGCATCGGCGCCGTGTTGCGCGAGCTGAAGGACCGGCTGAACCTCGATTGCATGACCGTCACTGGAGAGACACTCGGTGAGCGCCTCGCGGCCGAGGAGGGCATCTGGGTCGACCGCCGCGTGATCAAGCCGATCAAAGAGCCCATCGAGCCGCAGGGCGGTCTCGTCGCGCTTTTCGGGTCGCTCGCGCCCAAGGGCGCGATCATCAAGCGCTCGGCTGCAACGCCTGAGCTGTTCGAGCGCACCGGCCGCGCCGTCGTCTTCTCCTCGCTCGCCGATCTCTCTGCGCGCATCGATGCACCGGACCTCGACGTCACGGCGGACGACTTCCTCATCCTGCAGAATGCGGGTCCGAGTTCTCCCGCCGGCATGCCCGAGGCGGGCTTCCTGCCGATCCCGAAGAAGCTGCTTGCTGCCGGCGTGAAGGACATGGTGCGCATCTCCGACGCACGCATGTCCGGCACCGCCTATGGCACCATCGTGCTGCACGTCGCGCCTGAAGCGGCTGCTGGCGGACCGCTCGCGCTCGTGCGCACGGGCGACAAGATCAAGCTCTCGGTGAAGAACCGTTCCATCGACCTGCTCGTCGATGCGGCGGAGCTCGCCAAGCGCCGCAAAGCCTGGGAGCAGGAGAAGAAGCCAACCGCGCCACGCGGTTATGATCGGCTCTTTCGCGAGCGTGTGATGCAGGCGCCGGAAGGCTGCGACTTCGACTTCCTGGCGCCGGACGCGTAGCGGGTCGCTTCGCGGCGGTCCTTCCCCTTCTCCACGTCCTTCGTCGCGCTGTAAGCGCGCCTCTGGCGCGACGAGAAGGTCGGGATGAGGGGCAGCCGCTTGCGCTGACGTTTGCGTTTGCCGCTGCCCCTCACCCTAACCCTCTTCCCGCAAGGGCGGGGAGAGGGGATGATCTTGCGATTGTGGTCGCAGGCGCGGCCTGCCTCAATCCACCTTCTGCGGCCGGAAGTCTTCGCGCTTGATGCCGGCGACCACGACCGGCTTCTTCATGGCATCGCGGCGGAAGGGCTCGCCGAGCTCCTGATTGAGGATGACCTCGATGAAGGTCGTGACGCCCTTCTTCTGCGCCTCGCAGGATTCAGCGATGGCCGCCTTCAGCTCGTCCTGCGTACGCACGGCGACGCCCTTGAGCCCACAGCCCTCGGCAACCTTGGCGTAGCTCAGCTCCGGATGCAGCTCCGTGCCGACGAAGTTGTCGTCGTACCAGAGCGTCGTGTTGCGCTTCTCCGCGCCCCACTGGTAGTTGCGGAACACGACCATGGTGATGCCTGGATATTCCTTGCGGCCGATGGAGCCCATCTCGCTCATGGAAATGCCGAAAGCGCCGTCGCCGGCAAAGCCCACGACCGGCGTGTCCGGGCAGCCGATCTTGGCGCCGATGATCGCGGGGAAGCCATAGCCGCACGGGCCGAACAAGCCGGGTGCCAGATACTTCCGCCCCTGCTCGAAGGTCGGATAGGCATTGCCGATCGCGCAGTTGTTGCCGATGTCGCTCGAGATGATCGCGTCCTTCGGCAGGCCGGCCTGGATGGCGCGCCACGCCTGGCGCGGCGAAAGGCGATTGGGATCGCGCTTGCGCGCCCGCTCATTCCACGTGGTGCCGGGATCGTCGTCCTCGTGATCCATGCCTGAGAGCGTCTGAAGCCAGGCCGACTTGGTCTGATGGATGAGCGCCTTGCGTGCATCGCGCCCGGCGTTGCCGGCGGTCGGCGTCAGCTTGGCGAGGATCTGGCGCGCGACGAGCTTGGCATCACCGACGATGCCGACGGCAATCGGCTTGGTGAGCCCGATGCGGTCCGGATTGATATCGACCTGGATGATCTTGGCTTCCTTCGGCCAATAGTCGATGCCATAGCCGGGCAGCGTCGAGAACGGGTTGAGGCGTGTGCCGAGTGCGAGAACTACATCGGCTTTCGCGATCAGCTCCATGGCCGCCTTCGAGCCGTTGTAGCCGAGCGGGCCAACGGCGAGCGGATGGCTGCCGGGAAAGCTGTCGTTGTGCTGGTAGCCGCTGCATACAGGCGCATCGAGCTTTTCGGCGAGTGCCTTGCAATCGGGAATGGCACCGCCGATCACCACGCCTGCGCCCGAGAGAATGACCGGGAACTTGGCGTCCGAGAGCAGCTTCGCCGCTTCTGCGATGGCTTCCGCGCCGCCCGCCGGCCGCTCGAACTCGACGACGGCGGGAAGGTTGATATCGATGACTTGGGTCCAGTAGTCGCGCGGGATGTTGATCTGCGCCGGTGCTGAAAGGCGCTTGGCCTTGAGGATCACGCGGTTGAGGACCTCGGCCACGCGCGAAGGATCGCGCACTTCTTCCTGATAGCAGACCATGTCGCGGAAGAGCGCCATCTGCTCGACCTCCTGGAAGCCGCCCTGGCCGATCGTCTTGTTGGCGGCCTGCGGCGTCACCAGCAGCATGGGCGTGTGGTTCCAGTAGGCGGTCTTGACGGGCGTGACGAAGTTGGTGATGCCCGGGCCGTTCTGCGCGATGCACATCGCGATCTTGCCGGAAGCTCGCGTGTAGCCGTCGCACATGAAGCCGCCGTTCATCTCGTTGGCGACATCCCAGAAGGTTATACCGGCCTTCGGGAAGAGGTCCGAGATTGGCATGAAGGCCGAGCCGATGATGCCGAAGGCGTGCTCGATGCCGTGCATCTGGAGCACCTTCACGAAGGCTTCTTCGGTCGTCATCTTGGTCATGGCGTCCTCCCTTGTGCTCTCGTGCCCTCGTGGGCCATCGGCTATCTTTATGGACATCCTGGGCGAGACTAGGCCGCGTATGACGCAGTTCAGCGTCTCATTTATCAGGACGTTTCGTCTCGCGGTTTGACATGCCTGCGCCGAGCCTGTCAATTGATCGTGGAAAAGGCGACAAAGACAAAAACAAGCCAGTGAGGGACGCCATGCAGGATACGCCCGCCCGTAAGCCCGCCGAGATCTCGGCTACCGATCCCGTTCCCGATCTCATCAGGCGCGCCCGCGCGGCTATGGCCGCCTTCGCCGCCGAAATCGCGCGCGATGGCCAGCCACGCATCGACGAGGCGGTCACGGCACTTGCGTGGTCGCTCTACAAGCCCGAGACGGCCCGGCGACTTGCCGAACTCGCTGTCGAGGTGACCGGCATCGGCAATGTCGAGAGCAAGGTCATCAAGAACCAGCGCAAGACCTTCGGCACGCTGCGCGATCTCCTGCGCGCGAAGTCGACGGGCATCATCGAGGAGATCCCCGAAAAAGGTCTCGTGAAGTGGGCCAAGCCTGTCGGCGTCGTCGCGGCCATCACGCCGTCGACGAACCCACAGGCCACCCCCGTCAACAAGGCCATGATGGCCATCAAGGGCGGCAATGCGATCATCATTGCGCCGCCGCCGGCCGCCTGGGATGCGACCGAGCCCGCCGTCGCCGGAATGCGCGCGGAGTTGAGCCGTATCGGCCTTCCCGCTGATCTCGTGCAGATGCTGCCCAACCCAGTCACGCGCGAGATGACGACGCGGCTCATGGAGATGTCCGACCTCGTCGTCGCGACGGGCAGCCAGGCGAACGTCAAAGCCGCCTACAAGTCGGGCAAGCCGGCGCTCGGCGTCGGCCTCGGTAATGCACCCGTCATCATCGACTCGAGCGCCGATCTCGATTCTGCTGCCGACCTCATCATGCAGTCGAAGACGTTCGACAACGCCACGTCGTGCTCGTCGGAAAACGCCGTCGTCATCGTCGATGATGTCTATGACTCGGCCATCAAGGCGCTGGAGAAGCACGGCGGCTACATGGCCGATCCGGCCGAGCGCTCACGCATCGTCGATCGCCTCTGGGTGGACGGGAGGCTCAATCGCGCGGTGATCGCCCAAGGTCCGGAGCGGCTCGTCGAGGTGTTCGAGCTGTCGAACAGTGCGCGCGGATGCAAGTTCGTCATGGCCGAGGAGACGGGTATCGGCAAGGCGCACCCGCTTTCCGGCGAGAAGCTCTCGCTCGTGCTCACGATCTATCGTGCCAAGGATTTCGCCGACGCCAAGCGGATCGTGAAGGACATTCTCGACTATCAGGGCCGCGGGCATTCGTGCGGCATTCACACGAAGAACATGGATCATGCTCGCGAGCTGGCGGCGGATACGGACGTCGTGCGCGTGCTCGTGAACCAGGCGCACACCTTCGGCAACGGCGGCGGCTTCAACAATGCGTTGCCCTTCACGCTGACCATGGGCTGCGGCACCTGGCAGGCTAATGCTTTCTCTGACAACCTTTCCTGGCGCAACTTCGTCAATATCACGCACCTCGTCACGACCATTCCCGAAGACAAGCCTTCCGAAGAGGCGCTATTCGGGCCTTACTGGGCCAAGTGGGGTAAGTAGCGCCCACGTAGCGGCGGCATTCAGTGCCGGGGGAAGGTGGTTCAATGCGCCTGCACCACTGCCAGAATTTTCACGACTTTCGCGAGTTGGCGCGTCGGCGCCTACCCGGTCCTATCTTCAACTACATCGATGGCGGCGCCGACGACGAGATGACGCTGCGCCGGAACACGCGCGCCTTCGAGGAATGCGATCTCGTACCTGACGTTCTGACGGGCCTCGGTGAGATCGACCTTTCCGTCAAAGTGCTCGGGCACAAGCTCGACATGCCGGTCTACTGCTCGCCGACGGCCTTGCAGCGCCTCTTTCATCATGAAGGCGAGCGCGCTGTTGCGCACGCGGCCGATAAATTCGGCACCATGTTCGGCGTCTCCTCGCTCGGCACGGTGAGCCTTGAGGAAATCAGGTCGAAGTTCTCAGGTCCGCAGGTCTATCAGTTCTATTTCCATAGGGATCGCGGCCTCAATCGCGCCATGCTCGAGCGGGCGAAGAGCGCCGGCGTCCAGATCATGATGCTGACCGTGGACTCGATCACCGGCGGCAATCGCGAGCGCGATCTGCGCACCGGCTTCGCCATTCCTTTCCGCTTGACGCTCGGCGGCATGCTCGAATTCGCGATGAAGCCGCGCTGGGCGATCGACTACTTCACGCATGAAAAATTCCGCCTGCCGCAGCTCGACGAGCACATCAACTTCGGCAGCGGTGCCAGCTCGATCGGCACCTACTTCACTGAGATGCTCGATCCGAGCATGAGCTGGAACGACATCGCGGAGATGGTCAAACAGTGGGGCGGCCAGTTCTGCCTCAAGGGCGTCATGAGCGTCGACGATGCGCGGCGGGCGATCGACATCGGCTGCACCGGCATCGTCATCTCCAACCATGGCGGCCGGCAGCTCGACGGCTCGCGCAGCGCCTTCGATCAGCTCGCCGAGATCGTCGATGCCGTCGGTGACAGGATCGATGTGCTCATGGATGGCGGCGTCCAGCGCGGAACCCATGTCCTCAAGGCATTGTCGCTTGGTGCCAAGGCTGTCGGCGTCGGTCGCTACTATCTGTTTGCGCTGGCGGCGGCCGGCCGGCCGGGCGTGGAGCGCGCGCTCGGATTGATGCGGACGGAGATCGAGCGCGACATGAAACTCATGGGATGCACGTCGGTCAGCCAGCTATCGCGCGCGAAACTGCGGTTTCGCTGAACGCGCCAGAGCGCTAGTCTGGATTTCCCAAACGCGCGTAATGACGTGGAGTGAGTGGCATGACGGAGAAGGTAGCAAGCCACTACAGCGCGACGGGCAATCTCGCCGACGCGATCGCCGACAAGCTGCGCGAAAGTGGCAAAGATATTGCGTCGCTGACGACCGCCGACCTCGGCGCCATTGACGAGTTTCACATTCGCGGGCGCAAGGCCACGCTCGAGCTGGCAGAGGGACTGAAGCTCACGGCGAACTCCCGCGTCCTCGATCTTGGCAGCGGGCTCGGCGGGCCCGCACGGACGCTCGCGGAGACGTACGGCTGCCACGTCACGGGTATCGACCTGACGCCGGCCTTCTGCGAGGCGGCAACTGCCTTCAGCAAGTGGGTCGGGCTCGGCGAGAAGGTTTCCTTCCAGCAGGGAGATGCGACGCGACTGCCGTTCGCGGACGTCGGTTTCGACGCCGCGATGACCATTCATGTCGCGATGAACATCGCAGCGAAGGACAAGATGTATGCCGAGGCCCGGCGCGTGCTGAAACCCGGTGGCCGCTTCGGCGTCTACGACGTGCTGCAAGGTGAAGGCGGTGACGTGCTCTATCCCGTCCCTTGGGCGCGCGAGCCATCCATCAGTCATGTCGCCACGCCGGACCAGATGCAGGCCCTACTGGTGGGCGCAGGCTTCAAGATCGTGAGCGTCGTCGATTCCACCGATGTAGGGCAGCAATGGTTCGAGGCCATGGCGGAACGGATGAAAAAGGGCTCCGTGCCATCGCTTACGTTCCGAACGTTCCTCGGTGACGATTTCGTGGAAATGACCCGCAACCAGGTGCGCAATCTCGGGGAGAGGCGCATTCGCACGGTGAGCTACATTTGCGAGGCTTGAAACGCGACTTGGCGCGGGTTGCCCGCGCCAAGTCCGTTCGGAACTAGCAGCCGTGGCGACGCATGCAGCGGCGGAAGTCCCGACCACCGCCCCACCGCGCGCGGCATTCGCGATACCAGCGGCGGCAGTACCGTCGATACTGCGTCTTTTCGATCAACGATTGCTGCAATTGAGTGGGGACGGATGGCCCGGCCGAAACGGGTGCCGCATTGGCACTCCCTACGCCAAATGCCATTCCGCCTGCAGTAACTGCGGCAGCGACGATCAAGCCTCGAATCATTCCACTTCTCCTCTTCAATGCCCCGGCGAGGGATAAGCGCGCGACGCGCCGGCTGGTTTCTCGAAGGGACGCTGAATCAGTTGTGCCGATTGAGGGGAGATGAGCGTGGAACCGTCGCGCGACGGCCGCATTTCGACCGCTTGCATTCGGCCGTCCTTTAAGCCATAAGGTGGCCCTCGATCGCCCCCGGGGCGGTCGCTCTCGAATGGATGCGGGTGTAGCTCAGGGGTAGAGCACAACCTTGCCAAGGTTGGGGTCGTGGGTTCGAATCCCATCGCCCGCTCCAAAATTCCTCAAGGAATAGAGAGACTTGCGATAGGGCCGCTCGCGCGGCCCTTTTCGTTTTCGACGCCGTTGCCTACAGGATTTCTGCGGTCGGCGGTCGGCGGTCGGGCTTGCTAAAAGCGAGGGAATGTCGGTCAAGAGGCCCATTTCATGGCACTGCATTTCAAGCAATTCCTCGCCGCCTGCGCCATCCTCTGTCTCGATATCCTCGCGGCGCAGGCATCGGAGGAAGGTATGTGCGACCGACCCACATCCGCGACCTATGAAACCAGTACGCCGCCGGGTCTGCCCTCGGTCGGCAAATGGATGATCGCCCGGGATGGATCTCCGGCCCAATGGCTGGGCGAGGTCGTCGACGGCAAGCACCTGCACGAACCGATCAACGTGATCCTGATCGATGCGGTATCCGGAAGCCCGGAAGAGGCGAGAGCCAACTTGCTCGCATCAGTCACGAAGGCTGGCTATCCCATTCGATTTGGTCATTCCGCCGGTTATCGTGGTCTCATCGGCGACACGATCTATTGCCAGTTGCCGAACCGTCGGGACGATGCGTTCTCCAATCACATATTCGAGGAGAGCAACAATCACGGCCGCATCTTCGGCCCGCATGCGTTCGACGGTGCCTATGTCTTCATCGGCGCGTTCAGCCGCGAGAGCGTGAATTTCCTCCGCGACCCCCCGCATCGCTACGCCTCGTTCAATCAGGCGCGCGATGAATTCGCCAACGCCCTCGCCACTCGCACATTGTTCCGGCCACGGGGCATGGCACCGCTCGACAACGCCATACTGGCCGACCCGAGGTTCACGACGGGCGATCACGACGGCAGCGCGGTTGTGCTGAAATTAGAACGTTAGCAGTCCGCCGTTTGTCTTTGCCAAGTTGGCTTGTACGGAAAGTGCCAGCCGTTCGCCGCATTGAGCAGATAGCTAGGAGCGTTCGGAAAGCATCGGCAGATCGAGGCCGAATTCGCTCGCGCAGGCGATCGCCTCGTCGTAGCCGGCATCGACGTGCCGCATGACGCCCGTCGCAGGGTCATTCCAGAGCACGCGCTCGAGGCGCCGCGCCGCATCGGCCGTGCCATCGCACACGATGACCATGCCGGCATGTTGCGAATAGCCGATGCCGACGCCGCCGCCGTGATGGATCGATACCCACGTCGCGCCCGATGCGCAGTTGAGCAGTGCATTGAGTAGCGGCCAGTCGGACACGGCATCAGAGCCGTCGCGCATGGCCTCCGTCTCGCGATTGGGGCTAGCGACAGAACCGGAGTCCAGGTGATCGCGGCCGATGACCACCGGCGCCTTCAGCTCGCCCTTGGCGACCATCTCGTTGAAGGCAAGGCCAAGACGATGGCGATCGCCGAGCCCAACCCAGCAGATGCGTGCGGGCAGCCCCTGGAACTTGATGCGCTCGCGCGCCATGTCGAGCCAGTTATGGAGATGCTTGTTGTCGGGGAGCAGCTCCTTGACCTTCGCATCCGTGCGCCAGATGTCTTCCGGATCGCCCGAGAGGGCCGCCCAGCGGAATGGCCCGATGCCGCGGCAGAAGAGCGGGCGGATGTAGGCCGGCACGAAGCCAGGGAAGGCAAAGGCATCGGCGACACCTTCATCCAGCGCCATCTGGCGGATGTTGTTGCCGTAGTCGACGGTTGGAATTCCGCGCTTGTGGAATTCGAGCATGGCGCGGACGTGCTCGGCCATTGAGCGCTTAGAGGCTTGCTTGACGCCATCCGGATCAGATGCGCGGCGAGCTTCCCATTGGGAGAGCGTCCAGCCCTTGGGCAGATAGCCGTTGATCGGATCGTGCGCGGATGTCTGATCCGTCACGACGTCGGGCCGTACGCCGCGACGCACGAGCTCCGGGAAAATATCGGCGGCATTGCCGATCAGGCCAACCGAGGTTGGCTTGTTCTCAGCGCACGCGCGCTCGATGATCTGCAAGGCCTCATCGAGCGTCGATGCTTGCTTGTCGAGATAGCCCGTGCGCAGGCGCATCTCGATGCGGCTCGGCTGGCATTCGACGGCGAGCATGGAGGCGCCGGCCATGACGGCTGCGAGCGGCTGCGCGCCACCCATGCCGCCGAGCCCTGCCGTGAGGACCCATTTGCCGGCGAGGCTGCCGCCGTAGTGCCGCCGCCCGATCTCGACGAAGGTCTCGTACGTGCCCTGGACGATGCCCTGGCTGCCGATGTAGATCCACGAGCCGGCCGTCATCTGGCCGTACATCATGAGACCCTTGCGATCGAGCTCGTTGAAGTGCTCGAGCGTCGCCCAGTGCGGCACGATGTTGGAGTTCGCGATCAATACGCGCGGCGCGTCTGTGTGCGTGCGAAACACGCCAACCGGCTTTCCGGACTGCACGAGCAGCGTTTCGTCCGCTTCGAGCTTGCGAATGGCCGCAGTAATACGATCGAAGCTTTCCCAATCGCGCGCCGCGCGACCGATGCCGCCATAGACCACCAGCTCGCTCGGCTTCTCGGCCACCTCGGGATCGAGGTTGTTCATGAGCATGCGCAGGGGCGCTTCCGTCAGCCAGCTCTTGGCTGTGATCTCGGTTCCACGTGGCGCGCGAATATGACGGGCATTGTCGATGCGGCTCATGGCGTCTCAACCATCCTTCTGAAGTGTCCATGCTTCAGGCAATGCGATCCCCGCTGCCTCGACGATGGCGCCGGAGCGGACGAGTGCCGCAGCCTTTGCCATATCGGCGGCGAGAAACCTGTCGTCATCGAGATGTGGCACCTCGGAGCGCAAAAGCGCACGAACACGCTCGAGTGGCGGGCTCGAAGCGAGCGGCGCATGGAAGTCGCAGCCCTGGCAGGCGGCAAGCAACTCGATGCCGAGGATCTGTGTGAGGTTCTCGGCCATCGGCAGCAACCTCATGGCGGCGTGCGCCGCCATTGACACATGATCTTCCTGATTGGCCGAGGTCGGGATGGAATCGATGCTCGCCGGCGCGGCTCGCTGCTTGTTCTCGGAGACGAGCGCCGCTGCCGTCACCTGCGGCAGCATGAAGCCCGAATTCAGCCCCGGCTTCGGTGTGAGAAATGCCGGCAGACGCGAGAGCGCTGGATCAACCAGCATGGCGACGCGACGCTCCGCCAGCGAGCCGATCTCGCAAAGCACCAACGCCATCATGTCGGCGGCGAAGGCCACGGGCTCGGCGTGGAAGTTGCCGCCGGAGAGTGCAACGAGGTCATTGGCGAAGACCAGCGGATTGTCCGAGACACCATTCGCCTCGATCCCGAGTGTGCGTGCAACCTGGGAGAGCACGTCGAGCGCGGCGCCCATGACCTGCGGCTGGCAGCGCAGACAGTAGGGATCCTGCACCCGATCATCGCCGGTGAGATGCGACGCGCGGATGGCGCTTCCAGCCATCAGCTCGCGAAGTGCGTTGGCGCTGGCGATCTGTCCGGGATGGCCGCGCAGCGTATGAATGCGCGGATCGAATGGCGCATCCGATCCCTTGGCGGCGTCCGTTGCGAGTGCGCCGGTGATGAGCGCCGCGCGATAGAGATTGCCGAGGGCGAACAGCCCGGCAAGCGCGCAGGCCGTCGAGAATTGCGTGCCGTTGAGCAGTGCGAGGCCTTCCTTGGGGCCTAGCGCCAGCGGCGTGAGACCATGACGTCGAAGGGCGTCCGCCGCGGGCTCACGGCCGCCCGGTGCATCGATCTCACCGACGCCGATCATCGTCGCTGCCATGTGCGCGAGTGGCGCGAGGTCTCCCGAGGCGCCGACGGAGCCCTGGCTCGGCACGACCGGGAACAACTCGTGTGCCAGCATGGCTTCGAGCATGGCGATCGTGGCTGGCCGCACGCCGGACGCGCCGCGCGCAAGGCTCGCGAGCTTCAGTGCCATCATGAGCCGCACGATCTCCCGGGGCGCGGGCAGCCCTACGCCCGCGGCATGAGAAAGCACGATGTTGTATTGGAGCTTGGCCAGATCGGCCTTTTCGATGCGAACGCTTGCGAGCTTACCAAAGCCGGTGTTGATGCCGTAGATGGGCTCGCCGCGTGCAACGATCGCCTCGACGGCATCGGCACTGGCCTTGATCAGCGGCGCGGACGCAGGATCGAGCCGCGCGACCGCGCCGTTGTAGACTTTCCGCCACGTCGCCAGCGGAACGGAACCTGGGCTGAGGACAACGGCGCTCAACGGCCTCTCCAGATGCGCGCGTGCAACGGATTGAAACCCATGCGATAGGGCAATTCGGCAAGGCGCTCGACATTCCAGATCGCGAGATCACAAGACTTGCCGGCTTCGATCGTGCCGACCTCATCGAGGCGTCCAAGCGCACGCGCAGCCTCGCGCGTTACGGCGGCGATGATCTCGTCGACGGACAGCCGGAACAGTGTTGCGGCCATGTTCATGGTCAGCAGTAGCGAGGTGAGAGGGGACGATCCAGGATTGCTGTCGGTTGCGATGGCAATCTTGACGCCATGCTTGCGGAAGATATCGACGGGTGGCTTGTGCGTCTCGCGAATGAAGTAATACGCGCCGGGGAGCAGCACAGCCACCGTGCCGGATTTGGCCATGGCAATCGCGCCTTCCTCGTCCGCGTATTCGAGGTGATCGGCGGATAGAGCGCCGTAGCGCGCGGCGAGCTTGGCGCCGCCGAGATTGGAGAGCTGGTCGCCGTGGAGCTTCACTGGCAATCCGAACTCGACTGCAGCATCAAAGACCCGCTGCGTCTGCTCGGCGCTGAAGGCAATGCCCTCCATGAAGGCGTCGACAGCATCGGCGAGGCCTTCAGCGGCGATGGTCGGAAGCATTCTGCGGCAGACGGTGTCGATATAAGTATCCTTGTCGCCCTTGGCTTCGGGAGGCAGTGCGTGCGCGCCGAGGAAAGTCGTCGTTACTGATATGGGCCGATGGCTCTCCAGAGCGCGCGCCGCGCGGAGCTGGCGCGTCTCGGTCGCCTTATCGAGCCCATAGCCGGACTTGATCTCGATGGTGGTCACACCCTCGGCGATCAGCGCATCCAGGCGCGGCAGCGCCGACTGCACGAGGTCGGCTTCCGAGGCCGCGCGGGTCGCTTTCACGGTCGAAGCAATCCCCCCGCCCGCCCGCGCGATTTCTTCGTAGCTCGCACCGGCCAGCCGAAGTTCGAATTCATGCGCACGGTTGCCCGCATAGACGAGGTGCGTATGGCAATCGACGAGGCCCGGCGTAACCCAGCGTCCGTCGAGTTCGATTCGTTCGCGCGTCTCAATTGCGCGCGATTCCGCGGCAGCACCCACCCAGACAATACGGCCGTCCTTTGCAGCGATCGCTCCGTTCTCGATGATCCCGAGCCCGGGCAGCGCCGGATCGAGCGTCGCGATCCTGCCGCCCGTCCAAATGCTGTCCACGTGCATGGCCGCTGCTCCGCACTTGAAGTTTCTTATGGACGGCAAACGGTAGTCTGACCAATGTGACTTGTCTAATCCAGCTTCGGGACCTTGCCGTGGTCGAGCTTCATTTCAGCAGGGCGCTGCTCTCCGATGGCTGGCGCCGCGACATCCTGATCACCCTGAACGGTCGCAAGATTTCAGCAATTGCGGTTGGCGCTCCGCCCTCAGCGAATGCTGAGCGTATTTCGGGCATCGCCGTACCCGGTCTCACCAATGTGCACAGTCATGCCTTCCAGCGCGCCATGGCAGGCCTCGCGGAGACACGCGGCCCTGCTGAGGACAGTTTCTGGACGTGGCGCGAAGTCATGTACCGCTTCCTCGCGGAGATGACGCCCGATGATATCGAGGCGGTCGCCGCGCTCGCCTATGCGGAGATGCTCGAAGCTGGCTTCACAACCGTCGGCGAGTTCCACTACCTGCACAATGCGCCCGACGGTCGCCGCTATGCCGATCCTGCGGAAACTGGTGCCCGCATCGTCGCAGCAGCGAAGACCAGCGGCATCGGCCTCACGCTGCTGCCGAGCTTCTATGCCCACGGCGGGTGCGGCGGGCGGCCGGCGAAGCCGGGCCAGATCCGCTTTCTCTCGGACCTCGACGGCTTCGCCGACCTCCTGGCATCGAGCGGACGCCACGTCGCTTCTCTGGACGGCGCCAAGCTCGGCATTGCCCCGCATTCCCTGCGCGCGGTCGATGCACCGGAGCTGCGGACGCTTCTCCAAGCCTATCCAGACGGGCCCGTACACATTCACGCTGCTGAGCAGGTGGCCGAGGTCGAGGAATGCTTCAAGTGGTCCGGCGCGCGCCCCGTGGAATGGCTGCTCGATAACGCCGGCCTCGACAGCCGATGGTGTCTCATCCACTGCACGCACATGACGGAGGACGAAACTGCGCGGCTCGCGCGATCCGGTGCCACGGTCGGCCTTTGCCCGATCACGGAGTCGAGCCTTGGCGATGGCATCTTCGCCGGCGTCGGCTACCAGAATGCGGGCGGCCACTTTGCCGTGGGCACGGACAGCAACATCCGCATTGCCGCCAACGAGGAACTGCGCACCCTCGAATACGGCCAGCGGCTTCGCGACCAGCGGCGCAACTGCCTGACGGGCGTCTCGCGGACGTCGACAGGGCGTACGATCTTCGATGCCGCCCTCGCGGGCGGGACGCGCGCTCTGGCGTCGGAGGCCGGCGCCATCGAGGTCGGCAAGTCCGCAGATATCGTCGTTCTCGACGACACCAATCCTTCGCTCGTGGCTCGAGATGGAGATGCGCTCCTCGATGCCTGGATCTTTGCATCTGGCCCTGCCGTCCGCGAAGTCTACGCAGGTGGGCGTCTGGTCGTAAGGGATGGCCGCCACATCAAGGGCGAAGCAATCCGCGCGCGGTATGCTGTGACCATGCGCCGGTTGCTGTCGGGCGGGTGATAATTCTGCCAGGCGGTTGCCATTGCCAGTACGGTGCTATTCAATGCCCCGCTCTGGGGCCTCTGGGATCATCAAGAGCTCGCTGCATTTTTGTGTACCTGCTGTATGAAACAGCACAATTTATTGAGTGGTGGGGGCATATATCGCAATGGACAAGGCTACGAATACATTTGGCCACTATCGTCCGACGAATGTGGAGATCCGACGCTCGGAATGTCGTCGAATTTCCGAGCTGATGGGCGCTGAAAGGCCATTCAGCTTTCTGCGTCTAGGCGATATGGAGCTGATGTTCCTAATCGCGTGCCAGAATAGCGTCCCTGTCTATTGGGCATCCGCCGCAGAGGCCGAAGTTGGCAAAGTCTCATCGACTGTCGCGTTTGGGCACCCGGGATTAAAGCCAGAACATGCCGCCCGCCTGCAGGCGGCGTATGAGAACTGCAGCTATCTTGATTTCCATGACGGCTGGCTGACGAACCAGAGAGAGTTTCCTAAATGGTCCTTCCAGCGGGCAAGCAATTTGCACCGCAATCCCGGAGCCGAGGTATCGCAACTTTTCTTCGACTGGTTGAGATATGAATTCCGGAACTATGTCTCGGGCAGAAGATGCTTGTTCGCAGGAGCAGAGGCTGGAATTCTTCAGAAGCTGTTCAGCGATCCGGAATACAGGTCAGTTGCAAGGGACTATTGGCCGGAAGACGCTCAGATCAGCTTCCATCCGGAGACCCGACGCGTCGGCGAGCACCTCGATGCCATTAAAGCGGATCTGTCGACCGCGATCCGCGCCAATAAGATAGACACGGCCTTCATCTCGCTAGGTGGTGCCAGCAAGATACTCTGCTATGAGCTCGCAAGTGAGGAGGGTATTTGTGCATTTGATTTTGGCAGCCTGATGCGGGGGCTTACCTATTCGGGAAGTGACGGCCACAACTTCGTTCGCACTGTCCACTATCCCTTCTATTTTCGAGTACCTTTCGACGTATTCATGAGGGCCCTCCAGCGCTCTGCGCCACAGCTTCGAGCAGATCAGCTTCTTGCCAAAGCACATGCCCAGATTGCGATGGAGCTTATTAGGAAGGAGGAGGGCTGGAGCTACGCTAGCGAATGGAGCGGAGCGGATTGTCTCGATCTAGGTCCCGAGAACCGAAAACACTTCTGGGCTGCATATGAAATCTATGGCCGAGAGTTCAGACATCTCGGTCAACACAGTGATAGCGCGGCCGCGCAGGTGCAGGAGTTCGAAGCTTGGCGGAAGCACCTTGGCCTGGGCCTTGATGGAAAGATCCACAGAGCTGTTTTTGATGCAAAGGTCGCCGGTCGACGAGCGCTCGGACGGCTGGTCGGCACACGAAGCAAGGCTTGAGGCGCCCGGCGGGCACTCAAGCCTGATGAGCGACGAGGATGGCGCCCGCCCCGATCATGGCGACGCCGAGCCAGTTGGGCGCCGAGAGCCTCTCGCCGAGCAATACGACACCGAAGATAGCGACCAGCACCACGCTCAGCTTATCGATAGGCGCGACGCGCGCCGCATCCCCGAGCTTCAAGGCGCGGAAGTAGCAGAGCCACGACGCCCCCGTCGCTACGCCTGACAGGATGAGAAAGACGTACGTGCGTCCCGATACGCTTCCCGGCGATTGCCACTGGCCGGTTGCCAGGAGGAGTGCCGCGACGACGAGCAGGATCACGCAGGTCCGGATGAAGGTCGCGAAGTCCGATCCGACATTCTCAACGCCCACCTTCGCGAATATGGCCGTCAGGGCCGCAAAGACCGCCGAAAGTGCCGCCCACAGCTGCCACGTCTGAAGCACGCTTCTCATGCCCTTCTCCTCCTGAAGGCACCTCCCCGGGGGGGTGCCCAAATCGGCGGCATCTGCGGCGACGGAGCCTCGCCCGGCGCCCGATAAGTTGGCAAATGCCCGATCAGTAAACGCTTCAATTGCGCAGCGGGCGACTCTAGTATCCACTGTTGTGCCCAGCTTGCTCCTAAGGAGAGCCCATGTCTGCTGCCCCCGCTGCCGCATTCTTCGACGAGATGAATGTACCTGACGGGGGCGTGCGCGCGGGATACGAGGTCATCTCGGAATGGCTCAAGCAGGCCCCCCGGGAGCTCCTGGTTAACCGCAAGCTCGAAGCCGAGCATTTCTTCCGCCGCATCGGCATCACCTTCAACGTCTACGGCGACAACCAGGGCACCGAGCGGCTCATTCCCTTCGATATCGTGCCGCGCGTGCTGACCTCCACCGAGTGGCAGAAGCTCGTGCGCGGGCTCGAGCAGCGGGTCAAAGCGCTCAATGCCTTCATCGCGGACAGCTACGGCGACCGGGAGATCGTCGCTGCTGGTATCGTCCCCGAAGAGCTGATCCTGCAGAACCCGGCCTTCCAGCCGGAGATGACCCATTTCACGCCCCCTGGCGGCATCCACGTCCACATTGCCGGGATCGACATCGTCCGCGTGGACGCCGATACGTTCTACGTGCTCGAGGACAACGCGCGCACGCCTTCGGGCGTCTCCTACATGCTGGAGAACCGCGAGGCCATGATGCGGCTCATGCCGGAGCTGTTCGGCTCGCTCCGCGTGGCACCTGTCGACAACTATCCCGATGCCCTGCTTGAGACGCTCCGCTCCGTAGCGCCGCGCTCGGCCTCGCGCGATCCGACCGTTGTGCTGCTGACGCCGGGGCCGTTCAATTCGGCCTACTACGAGCATTCCTTCCTGGCCGACAAGATGGGCGTGGAGCTCGTCGAGGGCCGAGACCTCCTCGTACGCGACAACTTCGTCTACATGCGCACGACCGAGGGGCCGCGTCGCGTCGATGTCATCTACCGGCGCATCGACGATGATTTCATCGACCCGATCGCGTTCAACCCGAGCTCGATGCTCGGCGTGCCGGGCCTCATGTCGGCCTACAAGTCGGGCAACATCACGATTTCCAACGCCATCGGCACGGGCGTCGGCGACGACAAAGCCATCTACAGCTACATGCCCGAGATCACGGAATTCTATCTCGGCGAGAAGCCGATCCTTTCAAACGTGCCGACGCACCGCTGCCGCGAGCCCGAGGCCCTCCGCTACGTCCTCTCGCGGCTCCATGAGCTGGTCGTCAAGGAGGTCAACGGCTCGGGCGGCTATGGGATGCTTGTCGGCCCGCACGCGACCAAGGCCGAGCGGGACACGTTCGCCGCCAAGCTCAAGGCTCATCCGGACGACTTCATTGCCCAGCCGACGCTCGCGCTCTCGACCGTGCCGTGCTTCGTTGACTCCGGCCTCGCGCCGCGCCACGTCGACCTCAGGCCCTATGTTCTCTGCGGCGCCGACGGTGTGCGCTGCGTTCCCGGGGGGCTTACGCGCGTCGCGCTCAAGGAAGGTTCTCTGGTCGTGAATTCCTCCCAAGGTGGTGGTACGAAGGACACCTGGGTGGTGGAGACCTGAGCCTCGTGCGGTGCATAGTCTAGTGTCTCTTCAGATGCTGAAATTCGCTCGGAACATCGGCATCGGGGTGTGGCGAACTTCGGAATCGGGACGCTAGATGCTCTCGCGAATGGCAGACAATCTCTACTGGCTCTCGCGCTACACCGAGCGCGCGGAAAACTTGGCGCGCATTCTTCACGTGGCGCAGCGCCTCGCCGCACTTCCGTCCGCCTACGCGGGAGCTTCCAACGAGTGGGAGTCGGCGATCGCGACTGCGGCCTGTGCCGATGAGTTCGAGGCGCTCTACCCCGACGGTGCGACGCGCGAGAATGTGATCCGCTACATCGTCGATTCATCGGCCAATTCGAGCTCGATCAAGGCCTGCATCGAGACCGCGCGCGCGAACGCGCGCGCCGTGCGGACCGCCATCACGAGCGAGATGTGGGAGATCCTGAACGAGGGCTGGAACGAGATGCGCGGCATCGAGTTCGACGGCATCTCGCAGTCGGCGCTCACGCAGTTCCTGCAGCGCGTGCAGCAGATGTCGCTGCGCTTCGACGGCGCGGCCTATCGCACCATGCTGCGCTCCGACCAGTACTGGTTCCAGCGCCTCGGCACATTCATCGAGCGGGCCGACAACATGGCGCGCCTGCTCGACGTCAAGTACCACCTGTTGCTGCCCGAGAAAGAGCCGGTCGGCGGAGGACTCGATTATTTCCAGTGGTCGTCGATTCTGCGCAGCGTGAACGCGCTCACGTCCTATCACTGGGTGTACCGTGAGAACGTCAAGCCGTGGCTCGTGGCGGACTTCCTGATCCTCAGGCCCGAGCAGCCGCGCTCGCTCATCTCGTGTTATCTCGAGCTCAACGACTATCTCGATAAGATCGCCGAGGCCTATGGCCGCCAGGGTCCGGCCCAGCACATCGCGCGCTCAACGACGGCGCGCCTGCAAAACGCCAAAATGGATCAGATCTTCCAGTCAGGTCTGCACGAGTTTCTCGTCGATTTCATCGAAGAGAACAACAAGCTGGGCGCCGCCATCACCCAGCAGTACCTCTCGTAGTGTGATGATCGAGAAATTCGCCACATCTCGCGGCACGGCATCGAGCGAATTTCTCGATTTGAATCACACTAGTAAGAGTGGGATCCTAGTGTCCCTTTTGTTTCCGAAGTTCGCTCGCGGCGCGAGCTTCGGGGTGTGGCGAACTTCGGAAACGGGACACTAGCCCGCCATGCGCATCAAAGTCCGGCACGAGACGCGCTATACTTACGACGAGCCCGCGAGCGACGCGCTGCAGCTGTTGCGCTTGACGCCGCGGCCTCACGAAGGGCAGTTCGTGCGGAGCTGGCGCGTTGCCGTCGATGCCGACGCGCGCCTTGAGCGCAGCGAGGATGCCTATGGCAACATCACGCATCTCGTGTTTCTGCATGGACCGCTCTCGCACGCGACGATCACCATCGAGGGCGAGGTCGACACGCGCGACACCAACGGCTTCATCCGCGGCGCGGTGGAGCGCCAGCCGGCGCGGCTCTTCCTGCGCGAGACGGCACTGACGCGGCTTACGCCGTCGCTCCGACGCTTCGCGCGAGAGACATCGGCTGGACAGGGTGGCGATGCGCTCGCGACGCTGCACGCGCTCAATCGCGGCATTCACAAGGCCATGACGTTCGTGATCGGCGCGACAAAGCCGGAGACCACGGCGAGCGAGGCCTTCGAGGCGAAGAAGGGCATTTGCCAGGACTTCACGCACATCCTGCTGGCGACGGCGCGGGCGCTCGGGATGCCTGCACGCTACGTCAGCGGGTACTTTCTCAGGACGGACCGCATCGATCAGGAAGCCGGTCACGCCTGGGCGGAGATCAACGTGCCGCGCCTGGGCTGGATTGCCTTCGACCCGGCCAATGGCGTTTGTACGAGCGGGCAACATGTGCGCGTCGCGATCGGGTGCGATGCGCGGGAGGCCGCCGCCGTGCGTGGCGCGCGTGTCGGCGGCGGTGTGGAGGATCTCGACGTGGCAATCCACGTCGAGCAAGGCCGTGCCATGATTCAGGAGTAGGCGTCCTCGTAGTCGTCTGCGGCGGGCGGTCCTATACTTGCTGGACTGCTGCCGGAGCCAGGAGCGCGCCATGGACGATCCCCTCCACCTTCACCGCGATGCCATCATCATCGACGCGACATGCCCGCTCGCGCGCTCTCGCCAGTATGTGGACTGGTGGCGCGAAGGCGGTGCCACGGCGATCGCGCCGACCGTCACTGGCATGAGCGGCAATGCGCAGAGCGGGCTCAGGGAGATCGGCGGCTGGCACCGCTATGTCCGCGAGCGCGACGACACGCTGATCGTGTGCACGGCCGCCGACATCGAGCGCGCCAAAGCCGAAGGAAAGATCGGCCTTATCCTGCATTGCCAGGGCACGGCCATCATCGAGGACGAGCTCGACTTCCTCGACGCCTTTGCCGCGGCCGGCCTACGCGTGGTCCAGCTCTGCTACAACCGACGCAATCTCATCGGCGATGGTGCCGCGGAACGCACGGACAGCGGACTGAGCCACTTCGGCCTTGCCTTCATCAGGCGGCTCAATGATCTCGGCCTCGTCGTCGACTGCGCGCATACGGGCCTGCGCACGACCTTCGACGCGATCGAGGCTTCGTCGGCGCCCGTCGTCATCTCGCACGCCAATGCCTTCGCCGTGCACCCGAACCGCCGCAATGTTCCCGACGATCTCATCCGCGCCATCGCGCAGAGCGGCGGCATTGTCGGGACGGTCGGTTTTCCAGCCTTTCTCGGCAACGAGGCTCGGCCATCCCTCGACCGCTTCGTCGACGATATAGTCTACAAGGCCGAGCTGACCTCGATCGACAATGTCGGTATCGGCGTCGACTACTACGAAGGGCAACACGGCGTGGAGAGCGACACCGTCGCGCTTGCCCGTTACGAGCAGCGGATCAAGGACGGCCATTGGCGGCGAGAGGAGTATCCGCCGCCGCCCTACTACTACCCGGCCGGCATCGAGACGCCGCGGACGCTTGCACGCCTGACGCGACGCCTTGCCGAACGCGGCTTTGCCGCCGAGGACATCCGCAAGGTTCTCGGTCTCAACTGGCTGCGCGTCTTCCGCGCAGTTTGGGGGAGCTGAGCGGGCGCAATAGAGCGACCCCGCTCTCGCTGCCTAGTTGCTGCCGCGCTTGCGGCGCCACTCCATGAATTCCTTGAAGAGCGCATCGTTCATGGCCGCGCTGGTGCCACCGCCGCTCGGCGCCACTCCGCCGGTTGTCGTCGGGGATGTCGGCGGCCTGCCGGCTGCGACCCTGTCGAGCCACTCCTGGGCCGGCGCGAACCGAGTCCAGCCTTCCATCTTCGCGGCGAGATTGACGTTCTTCCAACGCGGATGGCGCGGCGGCTTCTGGATCTCCGGGAATTTCGTGAAGAAGGCATCGACGAACTTCGTGAGGCGCTGATAGCGCCCATGGTCGCCTGTCCAGTTGAAGGCCATGAGCATGGTCGGCACCGCGACGCCCTCGACCTTCTCGCCCTCGGGGATGAGGTTCGGATAGTCGGCGTGCGTAAACTCGGCGGGTAGATAATCCTCGAGGAAATGGCCCTCGTAGCTAAGCGGCAGCAGGCGGAAGCCAAGTTCCTTCGGCACGGTTGCGTAAGGACGCAGCGGTTTGAGACACGTGCAGATCGTCGCAAACACCTCGTTGCGCTTCATGCGCTCGATAGCGTCAGCCTGTCCCATGTTCACTTCCGTGACCTTCATGCCGTGGGCGGCGAACATGCGCTGGGCGGCAAGTTGCGCTCCGCTTCCTACGTCACTGAAGTTGACGGTCTTTCCCTCCAGATCCTTGAGGGTTTTGATCTCCGGACGTGCGAGAATGTGCAACTCGTCCTCGAACAACCGCGTGATATAGACCATGCTGCGGGTAACGTACTGGCCGAGCAGGGGATCATCCTTGAAGTGGCTCAGCGTGACCGTGTTGACGAGTCCCATGTCGATGCCTCTGAGGAAGAGGATATCGCGCACGTTCTGGGCCGCACCCTTGCCGACGATCGGCAACACGCGAAGGTTATCACCGTCGTCCGTAACTGCTGCGATGTCGTAGGCAATGCCGAGGTAGCCGCCGTTCGGATTGCCCGAGACGATCGTGACGACGTTCTCGTTAATCTGCGCGCGCATCTGGTCAAGTGTGCCGAGGCGCGGGCCTTTGACGGCGGCCGGCGGGCCTTTCTGGCCGGTTTGGGCCTGGACTTCCGGCAGAGGGCTCGCGGTCATAAAGAGACCGGCGAGGGGCAGAGCTACAAGAAGGGAGCGGAGTGCGCGAAAACGGGGCATCGAGCTGGCCTCTTTGATTTTCTGTCGGGTCAGGCGAGGAACGCCAGCCACCAGATCATCGCGCTACACAGCTAGAAGCTCGCACCGCTTGGTCGTTGGCTTGGCAGGCATAAGGCCCACAGCGTCCCCGCGCGACAATTTGGCCTAGGCTCTTTGTCCATTTTCGGGCGCACTCGCTCGATTCGTCGCTCAGCTGTTGCCGATAGGGGTATCAGCGCGTCGATAACTCCGTTCAAATGTGTCGCTAAAAACCCGATCGACCGAAAAGATGATGGGCGATCGAACGCAGCGATGCGCGGAACTTTACAGGCGTCAGTGCCGTCTGGGGCTCATCAAATCGCACGATGTTCGGCAGATGTTGCGCTACCGCTTTGATGTAGCCATAATTCCGTCGGGTGGAGCGTAAAAATCGAGGCCCCTGAGCCACATAGGATGAAATTCAGGCCTTGGATGCGGGGATGCTCAAATGAATTATCAACATAAAATCTGCGGTAGGAGGTTTACCGCGCATTTCCCACCTTGACATTGCGCGTTTGCCGGAAATCTGCCATTCTCTTGGCGCAGATTTTATCTGCAGTCCGTCAATCAGACTGCTGATTCTATTTGGACAAGACCCGCGCCGCCAATCTGCGGTCGCCATCAGGGTCAGAGGGGGAAGAAAAGCTAAACAGAACTCTTGGGATTAGGTCCGCCGCATCTCCTAGTCCCAATGAGGCGATCAGCGACTATGGCAAGGAGTGGCCTCCTCAAAGATGCCATGAAACGCTGATCGGTTGGCCAGGCAGCTAACCAACGCCCTCTTTGGTTGTCTGCTTGGTACAGTGCCGGCCTGTGACATCTCGGTCTTCGTACCCCGCTGCCGAGAATAGTCACAGGCCGGACCCCCCTCATCGAGAGCCCGCGGACTTCGAGCCGACGAAATATTCGTTCAGCGACGACGTGCTGCCGCTGCTGCAAATTCACTCGATCGTGGTTAATTGCCGAGCCCGCGAAAAAACGCCGTGCGCGTGCACGGGCGGCGGGCGACTGCTACTTGATCTTGGTTTCCTTGAACTCGACGTGCTTGCGCGCGATCGGGTCATACTTCTTGAAGGAAATTTTCTCGGTTGCCGTACGCGGGTTCTTCTTGGTGACGTAGAAGAAGCCCGTACCGGCGGTGCTAATCAGCTTGATTTTCAGGGATGCGGGCTTGGCCATATCGGTCTCTTAGACGCGTTGTAATGTTCGGACTTGTTCGGTCGCAATCTAGTCACAAGGCCATTGAAGTCAAGTGCCGTGTCGCCTGCAACTCGATGCGAACGAGCACCCATTTCCGCAGTCTGAATCATGCCATCCGGAATAATGCGAGACCTGCCACGATGATAGCTATGCCGGCGATCTCGAGCGCGCGGATTCGCTCTCCAAAGTAAAAAAAAGATAGTAGCAGCGCGAACACGATCTGCACCTGCGCGACCGCTGCAACGTACGACGCGTTCGTGAGGGCGGTTGCAATGAACCAGCCGATGGATCCGAAGGCGCTGGTGATGCCGATGAACCAGCAGAGCTTCGGAAAGCTGAACATCCGGCCGAGCTCGCGGGGCTCTCGCACCAGCAGATACGCGCCGACCAGGAGCGCCGAGAGTACCGCCATCACGAGCACCGCATAGGCGGCACGGACCAACGTGCCCACCGCGGGATCGATCGCGAAAATGCCCTCGCGCAGGCATAAGTATGAAAGTGAGTAGATGAGCGCCGAGGAGAGCCCGAGCAATGCTGGGGCCGCTGCGGAGCGCGTGCTGGTGGGAACACCGGTGACCGCGGGTGTACGCCCCGACGAAACCACCGCGACGCCGAGCATGGTCACGACGATGGCGACCCAGCCGATCGGCGTGATTGCTTCCGAGAAGAAGGCCGTGCCGATGACTGCCGTCATGATCACATCGGCCTTGATGATCAGCGTCGCGACCGCGAAGTTGCCGAGCTGGAAAAGGCGGACGAGCAGAACGGTGCCGATGAACTGCGCGATTGCGGCCACCCCACCGTAGAGGACCAGCCCCCAGTTGAGCGCTGGCAGCGGCTCGCCCGTCCACCACAGCACCCCGGCGAGATAGGCGATCAGGATCGGCAGTGTGAATAGAATGCGGACGTATGTCGTCACTAGCGTGGACAGGCGCTGGTTGAGAACCTTGAGACCTGCGTAGCGCAGAGCCTGAAAGAAGGCAGCGCCGACGCTCGCCCAGATCCAGATGCTGTCCATGAACCCCCGTATTCCCGCGTGGCGCGTCGGCACCATGTGAGCAGGCACGAGTGAGTTTGACCACACCTCTCCGCGCGGGGCACCCTTCGCGCCCGGCACGACTCGCCCTAGCGTACCCTCAAATATCCGCCCATCGCCGGAGGCGTCGATGAATACGCTCTTTCGCGTGCTCTATGCCGCCCACGCGCGCGGTACGCACCACAAGCTCGCTCTCGACGGGCTGCGCTATCTGTCAGGACCCGAGGCTGAGGCTTGGCGCTGCGTCTTTTTGAAGCACGCCGAGCTGCTCATGGTCGGCGCGAAAGCACCGGATGACAGCTTCAAGGATTTCAAGAACCACGTCCTGCATCCGCGCGATAATTTCTGGGGCGGGGCGCCGCCGAAGGTGCGCAGCTGGTACGGTCACGTTGTCACCTCGCTCCGCCAGAAGGACTGGGCGACCGCCGCCTATGCCGCGGGCGTGCTCAGTCACTACCTGACGGATCCCCTGCATCCATTCCATACAGGTCAGTCGCAAGCCGAGAGCGACATCCATCGTGCCGTCGAGTGGAGCATCAGCCGCTCCTATGACGCGCTCTGGAAGCTCGGGGTCACACAGCCTGCGCCTGTCGTGGTTCTCGGCAGCGCAGACAACTGGCTGGAGATGCTGGTTTGTGACGGCGCTGTCATCGCCAACGCGCACTATGAGCGTCTGATCTCGCACTACGACTTCAAGCGCGGGGTCGTCGATCCGCCGGCCGGCCTCGATGATGTGGCACAGCGTCTGATTGCCGGGCTGATCGTCCATGCGGCCACGACCTTCGGCATGGTCCTGCAGCGCGCGATCGACGAAGCTGCTATGGATGTGCCTGAGATCAGCCTGACGCTCGATACGATCCTTGCCACACTCAAGGTGCCGGTCCGCGTCCTGCAAAAGCAACTCGCCGATGTCGGCGATCGCCGCCTCGTCGAGCGCATGTACGACGAGCTGCAGGCGACCGGGAAAGTCGAGGAAAACCTGCCCGAGGATGATCGGGCCGTGCGCGCCGCCTACGCCCAGGAGGTACTGGCGAAGATCGAGCAACTCCCGCCTGCCAAGGCTTTTCCCTATCACGGCAAGGCACCGCCCGAGACCACTATCGAGCGCGCCGCGCGTCTTCGCGAAGAGAACCGCAAGCGCGCACTTGAGGAGGCTGCGCGCCGCGTGGCGGAGCAGGCCGATGCACGCACCGCCGCCAAGCTGGACGCGCCTGCAGCCTCGGTGCCCGCAGTGCCAAAGCCGACCGTTGCGGTGGCGGAGCAGGGCCGCGTGAAAGACGGCACGAGCCTCGTTGCGCGCCTGGACGAGCACGAGCGCACGCGTCCGGCTTCGGTTCCGAGCATCGGCTTGACGCCGGCGCGCGAACCGAAGTTCTATCTCACCCGCAGCCAGGACGTCGTCGATGCGCCCTCGATCGGACCGAAGACGGCCGATCGCCTCATTGAGGAAGGCGTGAAGACGGTCGGCGATCTCATGGATGCCGATGCCGAAACACTCGCCGAGCTCATCGACGTGCGCCACATCACGGCCGAGGTCATTCGCGACTGGCAGGCGCAGAGCGATCTGGTCATGACGGTGCCGAACCTGAGGGGCACGCACGCGCAGCTCATTGTCGGCGCTGGATTCCGCGATGCCGAGAGCCTCGCCATTGCCGACCCGGCGGATCTCAGCGCCCGTGTTCTCGCATTCGCTGCCAGCGCCGACGGCCAGCGTGTTCTGCGTAGTGGTGCGCCACCGGACATCGAGGCTATAGCAGCCTGGGGTGCCGCCGCGCGTCACGCACGTGCGGCATAAGGCTGGCAATATGCAACTTTCGGACGAAACCCAAGCTTGATGCGCCCGAAGCCATCAGGTAGTGAGAACGGCGTAATTCGAGTAGCGGCAGGGGACTCCCATGAGCATTGACACGACCGATGGCCATCCCGCGATGGATTATGCCGAGCATGAGCGGACTTACAGAGGCTTCCTTCGCGGCACCGTCGTCCTGACTACGCTCGTCATTCTCATTCTGGCTGGCATGGCATACTTTCTAGTTTAGTGCGCCACTGCTTCGCCTGACCGGCCGTGCGGGGCATAGATCCGGCGCGGAGTGCCAGTTCCAATCCACAACCCCACGAAGGACGCGGCGCAATGGTGACCGTTGCGGTAACGCCTGAGGCGCCTGAAGAGACGCGCGTCGCCATTTCGCCGGAGACCGTGCGAAAGCTCGTCGCGCTCGGCGCCAAGGTGCGCATTGCCTCGGGGAGCGGCGCGCGCTCGCGCTTCTCCGACGAGACGTACAAAGCGCAGGGCGCGGAGATCGCGGCAAGTGCAGCCGAGGCGGTCGAAGGCGCCGACATCCTGCTCAAGGTGCGCCGCCCTTCGCCCGAGGAGGTGCGCGGCCTCGCATCCGGCGGCATCGTCGCGGCCATGCTTAGCCCGACCGACGACCGTCCCGGCCTCGATGCGCTCGCGGCAACGGGCGCCACGCTTTTCTCGATGGAATTCATGCCGCGCATAACGCGCGCGCAGTCCATGGATGTGCTCTCGAGCCAGGCGAACCTCGCCGGCTACAAGGCCGTCGTGAATGCGGCGGCGATGTTCGAGCAGGCCGTGCCGATGATGATGACAGCGGCCGGCACCGTGCCCGCGGGCAGGGCTTTCATCATGGGCGTCGGCGTTGCGGGCCTTCAGGCGATTGCCACAGCGCGCCGCTTGGGTGCCATCGTTTCCGCGACGGACGTCCGGCCCGCGACCAAGGAGCAGGTTGCCTCTCTCGGCGCCAAGTTCATCGCCGTCGAGGACGACGAGTTCAAGCAGGCACAGACCGCAGCGGGCTACGCCAAGCCAATGTCGGAAGCTTACCAGCAGAAGCAGGCCGAGCTGGTTGCTGGTCACATCAAGGCGCAGGACATCGTCATCACCACCGCGCTCATTCCCGGACGGCCGGCACCGCGTCTCATTACGCGGGCCATGGTCGAGAGCATGAAGCCCGGTGCGGTGATCATCGACCTTGCAGCCGAGCGCGGCGGCAACTGCGAGCTGACCAAGCCCGGCGAGGTTGTCGAGCACGGCGGCGTGCGTATCGACGGCCGGCTGAACCTCGCCGGCGAGGTGCCGGTCAATGCTTCGAGCCTTTACGCGAAGAACCTCCTGACCTTCTTGGAGCTCATGATCGACAAGAAGGAGAAGACCCTCAAGGTCGACTGGGATGACGAGGTCATCAAAGGCACGCTTGTCGCCAAGGGGGGCCAGATCGTGCACCCGAGCCTGCAGCCGAAGGGAGCCTGAGATGAGAACCCCGAGCGCGAACGCCTCCTATTCCCCTCCCCCTTGTGGGGAGGGGTTAGGGGTGGGGGGAACCCCTACCGCCGATGTTCTGCAATCCCCCCCTCCCTTGCCCTCCCCCACAAGGGGGGAGAGGATTAAGCGCATTGGTTTGTTTGCGGCCGCATCAATGCTTGCGCTTTCCGCTACGCCAGCTCTCGCCGCCGGCGGCGGTGACGTCAGCCCGTTCGTCTACCAGCTTATGGTCTTTGTGATCGCGATCTTCGTTGGCTACTTCGTCGTTTGGAGCGTCACGCCGGCTCTGCATACGCCGCTCATGAGCGTCACCAACGCCATCTCCTCGGTGATCGTCGTCGGCGCGCTGCTTGCGGTCGGCGTGAGCTTCATAGCTGAGGGTTCGATCCTGGCGAAATTCTTCGGCTTCCTCGCGCTGGTGATGGCCTCGGTCAACATCTTCGGCGGCTTCCTTGTCACGCAGCGCATGCTCGCGATGTACAAGAAGAAGGAAAAGAAGTGAGAGATGGGCGCTGGCATATGCTCGTTCGCGATTTCGTGGGAGGCCGCATGGATGCAGCGGCGTTCCACGATCGATTCTTCGAGCTTTGGCACGCGACCGATCGCGACCATGTGCCTGCCCCGCCGGCCATCGAAACGCTGTTCTTCGTTGTCGAGGCCTACTGCCCCGATCCTGCGCTCCGTGATCTCAACAGCACCTACGAGGCCGATGAGATCGAGCTCAGGCAAGCCGCAGAGAAGGCACTTGCCGAGCTTCCAATTCCCAGCCGCTTGATGACGTTTCTCAGCAGGATGAAACCATGAGTGCCAACGCCGCCGCCCTGCTCTACCTGGTCTCGGGCGTCCTCTTCATCCTCGCGCTGCGCGGCCTCTCGAGCCCGGAGACGTCACGCTCCGGCAATATGTTCGGCATGATCGGCATGGGCATCGCGATCGTCACGACGCTCGCGCTCATCCAGTCCTCCAACAGCTTCTTCACCTGGTTCCTGATAATCGCCGGCATCGGCATCGGCGGTGCGATCGGCGCCTACACGGCGCGCACGATCCCCATGACGATGATGCCGGAGCTGGTCGCGGCGTTCCACTCGCTGGTCGGTCTCGCTGCCGTCTTCGTTGCGGCCGCCGCTCTCTACGCGCCGACGGCCTTCGGCATCTCGGATGCTACGGGCTTCATCTTCCCCTCGAGCCTCCTCGAAATGTCGCTCGGGGTCGCGATTGGCGCGGTCACGTTCACCGGCTCCGTCATCGCCTTCGCCAAGCTCTCGGGCCGCATGTCGGGGAAGCCCATTCTGCTGCCCATGCGCCACGTCATCAATGGCGCGCTCGGCCTCGTGTTGTTCTTCCTCGTCTATCAGTTCACGCAGTCCGGCGGCTCGGCGTGGCTCTTCTGGCTGATCACGATCCTCGCCCTCGCCTTCGGCATCCTGCTCATCATCCCGATCGGCGGCGCCGACATGCCCGTCGTCGTGTCGATGCTGAACTCCTATTCGGGCTGGGCGGCCGCCGGCATCGGCTTCACGGTTGGCAACGTCGCACTCATCATCACCGGTGCACTCGTCGGCTCCTCGGGCGCGATCCTCTCCTACATCATGTGCCGCGGCATGAATCGCGCGTTCCTATCGGTGATCGCGGGCGGCTTCGGTGGTGAGGTTGCAGGCCCGGCAGGCGGCGAGACCGAGCAGCGCCCGGTTAAGCTCGGCTCGGCCGAGGATGCGGCCTTCCTCATGAAGAACGCCGGCAAGGTGATCATCGTGCCAGGTTACGGCATGGCCGTCGCGCAAGCGCAGCACGCGCTCCGCGAGATGGCGGATACGCTAAAGGCCGCCGGTGTCGAGGTGAAGTACGCGATCCATCCCGTCGCGGGCCGCATGCCCGGCCACATGAACGTGCTGCTCGCGGAAGCCAACGTGCCCTACGACGAGGTCTTCGAGCTCGAGGACATCAACTCCGAGTTCGCGCAGGCGGACATTGCCTACGTCATCGGCGCCAACGACGTGACCAACCCGGCCGCCGAGGAGGACAAGTCCTCGCCGATCTACGGCATGCCGGTGCTGCAGGTGTGGAAGGCCGGCACGGTCATGTTCAACAAGCGCTCGCTCGCGAGTGGCTATGCCGGCATCGACAATCCGCTTTTTTATCGCGACAACACCATGATGCTGCTCGGCGACGCGAAGAAGATGACGGAAGAAATCGCCAAGTCGATGCATAACTAGCTCGCGCCTCGCGGCGCGACGGGGCTTTCGCCCCTGACCCCAATCGGGAGGGACACCCTCCCGAAACCCACCCGCCTTTATGATCGAAGTGCTTGTCGCGAGCGCACCAGAATCCCCTCTCCCTGCGTGCGGGGAGAGGGCGAGGGTGAGGGGCGGCGGCATACGCAAACGTCAGCGCAAGTTCCCGCCCCTCATCCTAACCTTCTCCCCGTAAGAACGGGGAGAAGGGACCTGTCGCGCTCGCGGCACGCTCCAAATTTCAAAAAGGCGGGGGCTCCGGGGGTGTCCCCCGGTTGGGAGCGCGAGTGCTAGCCCTCGCCCGCGCCGAAGGCGCGACACATCTCAGCTTGCGAAAGCCCGCCAGGCGAGCAGCGCGCCACCGAGGAGGATCGCGATCTCGAGAATGAGCGTGTGGAACTGCGCGGAGAAGCGCCGGATCATCCACTTCGCCGTCAGCGTTCCCGGCGTCGCCATGACGCCGATGATGAGCGCGACAACGATGAGCTTGAGATTGAGCGCGCCGAAGCCGGCAAACACACCGGTCTTCACGAACCCGAGCAGGAATGAGATCGCCGCGTCCGTCGCGATGACCTGCGTGCCGACGAGGCCCGTCGACATGAGCATCGAGAGGAGCATGACGCCCGCGCCGGATGTTCCGCCCATGATGAGGCCGTAGGGTGCCGCGGCATAGGCGAGCCCGCGCTCGCTGAGCCTCAGCTTCAAGTGCTCGAAGATCCGACGCACTGGGACCAGCACGATCAGCATGATGCCGATGAGGATCTCGGCGCCTTTGCCGGAGAGCCGTGTGTAACCCCATGCGCTGAGCGCCGCGAATGGGAACGCGATGAGCGTGACGACGATGGTCTTGCGGGTATCGAGGGCCTCGCGGAAAGCCGCGACCCGCGTGAGGTTGGTGATGATGGCGCTGAGGCCGATCACGGGAACGACCGCCGGTGCACCGATCATGGGCACGAGCACCAACGGCATGAGTAGGCCCGTGCCATAGCCCGCGAGCCCGCCGATGATCTGCGCGCCGAAGGCTGTCACGGCGATGACGGCAAGTTCAGCCAGCGTCAGGTCGGCAAGCATCGTCTACAGCCTCGCTGCGCGCTTGAGGGCATCAGAATAACGCGTGTGAGGGCGAACTCTTCCGTTCGCAGAGACTAAACAAGCCGGCTCTGCTCGATCGCAGCGCTGATGAAGCTTGCGAAGAGCGGATGCGGCTCGAAGGGGCGGGATTTTAGTTCGGGGTGATACTGGACGCCGACGAACCAGGGATGCTCTGGGATCTCCACAGTCTCAGGCAGCAGTCCGTCGGGCGACATGCCGGCAAAGCGTAGACCCACGGACTCGAGGCGCTCGCGGTACCGCGTGTTGACCTCGTAGCGGTGGCGATGGCGCTCGTGGATGTCATTCGACCCGTAGATGCGGGCGATACGGCTGCCTTCCGCGAGCTTGGCCTCGTAGGCGCCGAGCCGCATGGTGCCGCCGAGATCGCCGTTGGCCTTGCGGCTCTCCAGCTCGTTGCCGCGCATCCATTCCGTCATGAGGCCGACGACGGGCTCGTTAGTCGAGCCGAACTCCGTCGAGCTTGCGCCCTTGACGCCGACGAGACTGCGCGCGGCTTCGATGCAGGCCATCTGCATGCCAAAGCAGATTCCGAAGTAGGGGACGCCGCGCTCGCGTGCGAACTTCGCCGCCAGGATCTTGCCTTCCGAGCCGCGCTCGCCGAATCCGCCCGGCACGAGAATGCCGTGGACGCCTTCGAGGTAGGGCGCGGGATCCTGATGCTCGAAGACCTCGCTCTCGATCCACTCGAGCTTCACGGCCACCTTGTTCGCGATGCCGCCGTGCACGAGCGCTTCGATCAGCGACTTGTAGGCATCCTTGAGGCCCGTGTACTTGCCGACAATGGCGATCGTCACGCTGCCTTCAGGATTGGCGATCGTGTGTGAGATGTTCTCCCACTGCTCGAGGCGGGGCGCCGGCGCGCCCTCGATGCCGAAGGCGGCGAGCACTTCACGGTCGAGACCCTCGCGGTGATAGGCGAGCGGCACGTCGTAGATAGAGGCGACGTCGAGTGCCTGGATGACCGCACTTTCGCGCACGTTGCAGAAGAGCGCGATCTTGCGTCGCTCGGAGGGCGGCACGTCGCGGTCGCTACGGCAGAGCAGGATATCCGGCTGGATGCCGATCGAACGCAGCTCCTTGACGGAGTGCTGCGTCGGCTTGGTCTTGAGCTCGCCGGCCGAAGGTATGTAGGGCATCAGCGTCAGATGGATGTAGACCGAGTGCCCGCGTGGAAGCTCGTTGCCGAGCTGGCGGATGGCCTCGAAGAACGGCAGGCCCTCGATGTCGCCGACCGTACCGCCAATCTCTACGAGCACGAAATCGACATCGTCATTCCCCGAGACGACGAAGCTCTTGATGGCATCCGTGACATGCGGAATGACCTGGACGGTCCCGCCGAGGTAATCGCCACGCCGCTCTCGGGCGAGGATGTCCTGGTAGATGCGACCGGTGGTGATGTTGTCGGTCTTGCGCGCCGGAACGCCGGTGAAGCGCTCGTAGTGGCCGAGATCGAGATCGGTCTCGGCGCCGTCGTCAGTAACGAAGACCTCTCCATGCTGATACGGGCTCATCGTGCCCGGATCGACATTGAGGTAAGGGTCCAGCTTTCTGAGCCGGACTCGATAGCCACGGGCCTGCAGGAGCGCTCCGAGAGCCGCCGAAGCGAGCCCTTTCCCGAGCGAGGAGACCACGCCGCCGGTAATGAAGATGTACCGCGCCATGGGCTTTTACCTTACTCGCTTTCCACATGATTCGGGCCGGCGTTCATGACACCGGCCCTGTCCATCCACAGCTCACACTAAAAACGTCTGCGACCTTAGGTGGTCGCAGCGGAGTGTTCTTCGATCTCAACTAGCGGTTCGACGGCACAGACGGGAGCTGCTGGCGTCCCTGCTGAAGGCTGTCGAGCAGTCCGCCGCCACCCGTTGCCGGCGCCGATCCGCCCGTTGCCGGTGCTGCAGGAGCGCCCGTGCCAGGAACCGCGGGCGCCGTTGCCGCCGGCCGGTCGAGCGGCGAAGCGCCACGCCGGTTGTGCTGGGCGATCAGCGTAAGGCTGATCGAGGTGACGAAGAATGCTGCGGCGAGGCCCGCCGTCACCCGCGTCAGCATGTTGGCGGTCCCACGACCGGTCATGAAGCCGCCGGCGCCTCCGCTACTGCCGATCCCGAGCGCGCCGCCTTCCGAGCGCTGCAGCAGGACGACCGCGCAGAGCGCCGCGGCGATCATCAGGTGTATGACCAGCAGTACCGTTGCCATCTAGTGTCCCGATTCCGAAGTTCGCCTAACATCGATGCTGGTGTCCCGAGCGAACTTCGGAATCAATAGGGACACTAGGATCTCAAATCTCTTAGTGTGGTTCAGATCGAGAAATTCGCTCGGCGCCGCGCCGCGAGATGTGGCGAATTTCTCGATCATCACACTAAATGCCTCGTTGTCGTGCGCCCGCGCCGCCGGCCGCCTCAAAGCCCGATATAGGTGTCGTTGGGTCGGGGGCCAAATCCCCGGGACGAATTCCGGGGGGTGGTCTACACCATGTCGACGAGAACTGCCACCACCTCTGCTGCGGCCGATTGGGGCTTATTGCCGGGGAGCAAGGGCTGCCCCGCCGCTATCGGTTGCCTGAGGCGGCCGCGGCGCCGGGCGATAGGCGTCATCGGTCTTTGGTGACTGCTTTTTCTTTGCCGGTGCCTTCTTGGGTTCGGTCGCCTCCGCCGGCGGCTTTGTGGCCTTCACGCTCGCCTTCTGGGGTGGGGCCGCCTTCTTCCCGGCCTCCTTTGGGGCCGTGGGCCTTGTGGCCGGAGCCTTTGCGGCAGGGGCGTTCTGCGCCGGAGTCTTCGGCACCGTTATGGTTGCTGCCGCCGCTGGGCGCTTTTGGGCAGCCGGCGCCCGCTGGGGTAGGGCCACGCCGCCTGCATTCCCCTCGACAGTCGCCTCTCCGGGGGCGGGAATTTCCTCCTCGCCGCCCTCGATCGTTGTCGGCAGCGTTATCCGCGACTTGGCGAGGCCGCAGCGGAAATTGAGCTGCTCCTCGACCTCGAGCAGTGTTTCAATGCGCTGGAGACGTGCGAGTGGCAGATTGGCGCGCGCCCACTCCGGACCGCGCGCCATGTCGGCGGCGGCGCCTTCATTGCGCAGCGTGTCGAGATGTGTCTGAAGCTGCTCGCAGGCCGGCGCGTCGAGCGGCACGGCGGCAGCGGGAGAAATGCCGCCCAATGGAAATGCGAGCACCAGGGCGAGCTTCGCCCCGAAGCTCGATCGAAACACGTTCATTCGCACTTACCCCGCACATTAGCCCGCGCACTTGTCGGCATGGGCGTCTCTACGCGTAGGCGGCGATGATCCCGAGGAAGTCCGCCGCCTTCAGGCTGGCGCCGCCGACTAGGGCGCCGTTCACGTTCGCGACGGCCATCAGCTCCTTCGCATTCGACGCCTTCACCGAGCCGCCGTAGAGGATCCGCATGGCCTTGCCTTCGCTCGGAAAGCGCGCCGCGAGAGCCGTCCGGATGGCGCCATGCACCTCTGCGACGTCGGCCGCGGTGGGTGTCAGGCCGGTGCCGATGGCCCACACGGGCTCGTAGGCGACGATCGTGTCCGTGGCGCGGCAGGCCTCGGGCAGCGATCCCGCGAGCTGGCGCGTGACGACGGCGAGGGTCTGGCCAGCCTGGCGTTCGGCTGCCGTTTCTCCGACGCAGACGATGGCGATGAGCCCGGCGCGATGGGCGGCCTCGGCCTTGGCTCGCACCGTGGCATCGCCCTCGCCATGATCGGTGCGCCGCTCGGAGTGACCGACGATCACGGCGGAGGCGCCCGCGTCCTTTAGCATTTCCGCCGAGATGTCGCCCGTGTGGGCGCCGCTCGCCTTGGCGTGGCAGTCCTGGCCGCCGACGGCAATGCGCGATCCATTGAGCGCCGCGGAGAGCTTTGCAACCAATGTCGCCGGCGGACAGATCAGGACATCCGCGGCTTCCGCGCCGAGCCCTTTGGCCATGGCCTCGGCTTCGGCAAGAGAGGCGGTGAGGCCGTTCATTTTCCAGTTGCCGGCCACGAGTGGCCGAACCGCACTTTCCGTCATGTTGTCCTCGCTGCCCGCACGCGTGGTTGCCGCCATGCCTATCGCGGGGCTTCGGCAGTTTCAACCCCGGCGATGTGGCCGCGCCCAGACTTCAGGCAAGCGCTTGCGCTGCAACGAAATCCACCCCGCCCGGCGCGGAAAGTGGACGCTTTCGCGCACACAGCCTATATGGACAACAATCCGGCCTGAGCGCTGAGCCGCGCCGCCCATCAAAAAGGATCGATGAGACTATGCTGGAAGCACTGAGACGCGGCGTCAAAGGCATCTTCGTCCAGGCGCTTATCGGTCTTCTCGTGATCGCCTTTGCCGTCTGGGGTGTGGCCGACGTCTTCACGGGCCGCGGCCAGACCTCGCTCGCGCGGGTCGGCAACACCGAGATCTCGCAGGATCAGTTCCAGCAGGCGCTCCAGCTCGAGATCGGCGCGCTTTCGCGCCAGTTCGGACGGCGCCTCACCGTCGAGCAAGCGCGTCAGTTCGGCATCGACCAGCGCGTGATCTCTACCCTCATCGGCAAAGCGGCGATCGACACGCACGCGCGCGAGCTCGGCCTCTATCTCTCGGACGCCAGCATTGCGGAGGCGATCCGCAATGATCCGACCTTCCAGGGTGCCGGCGGGCAGTTCGACCGCAATTACTTCACTGAGCTTCTGCGCCAGAATGGTCTCAGCGAGCAACGCTACTTCGCCGAGCGGCGTGCCGATGAGGTGCGCGAGCAGCTCACCGAGACGCTCGCCGCCGGTAACGTACCGCCGGACTATCTGCTCCAGGTCCTGCACCGCTACCAGGGCGAGACGCGCACGATCGCGCACATGACGCTCGATCCCGAAGCCTCCGCCAAGATCGAGGCGCCGGATGAGGCCAAGCTCAAGGCTTACTATGAGCAGAACAAGCGGCGCTTCGTTGCGCCCGAGTTCCGAAAAGTGCCGCTCATCCTCCTGACTGAAGCCGACATGCGCAAGCAGGTCTCGGTCAGCGACGAAGAGATGAAGGCGATGTACGAGCGCGAGAAGGACACCTTCGCGACGCCGGAGCGCCGTCGCATCCAGCAGATTTCCTTCCCCGATCGTGCTGCCGCCGAAAAGGCGCACGCCGCGCTCAAGGCGGCGCCGTCCTTCGAGGAGGGGCTCAAGGGGCTGGGGCTCAAGGAAAGCGACCTCGATCTCGGCAATCTCGCCAAATCCGAGATGATCGACCCCGCCATTGCCGCCGCTGCCTTCAAGCTCGAGAAGGGCCAGATCTCCGAGCCGGTCACGGGTACGTTCTCGACAGTTCTGGTCCGCGTTGCCGATATCACACCCGGCAAGCAAAGCACGTTCGACGAGGTCAAGGCGCAGATCCGCGATCGCATTGCCGGCGAGCGCGTCAATCGCGAGATGCAGGATGTGCATGACCGTGTCGACGATGCGCGTGCCGGTGGCGGCAGCCTCAAGGAGATTGCCGAAAAGCTCAAAGTGCCTTTCATCGAGATCGAGGCGACGGACAAGCAGGGCACGACGCCCGACGGCAAGCCGGCGCTCGAGAATCCAGATGCGCAGCGAATTCTCGCCTCCGCTTTCGAAGGCGGCAGTGGTCTCGATCGTGAGGCCATCGAGCTCACGGACGGCGGCTATGCATGGGTGGATGTGGCCGGCGTCACGCCGGAGCGCCAGAAGCCCTTCGAGGAAGTGCAGGAGGCGGTCAAGACGGCGTGGATCGAGGGCGAGCGTCGCACGGCGCTGAATGCGGCCGGCCAGAAAATCGTCGAGCGTGTCGACAAGGGCGAGGCACTCGAGGACATCGCCAAGGAGCTTGGCATCGAGGTCAAGCTCGCCCAACCGGTAACGCGCAGCCAGCAGGTGGATGGCCTGACGCGTGCAGCCGTGCAACGCGCATTCTCGCTGGCACGGGGCGCTGCGGCGGCTGTCGAGAGCGCGGATGGCAAGTCACGCACGATCATTGTCGTGCGTGCGATCGTCGATCCGCCGGCAGCGACACCCGAGCAATTGACGAAGCTGCGCCAGGAGCTTTCACGCCAGTATCAGGGCGATGCCATCACGGCTTACGTGAATGCGCTGCAGACGCGGCTCGGCTACAGCGTCAACCAGACGGTCTATCGACGCGCCATGGGTCTAGAAACGACCCAATAGAGAGGAACTGCGCTCGCTCAGATCGAGAAGCTGGTGCCGCAGCCGCAGGCTGCGGTGGCATTCGGGTTCTGGATCTTGAACGAGGCCCCGATCAGCTCGTCGACAAAGTCGATCTCCGAGCCTTCCATGTAGCCAACCGACATCTCGTCGATCAGCACGACCGCGCCGGCGCGCTCGATGACGAGATCGTCGGGCTCGCGTCCGGAGACGAGGTCGAACTTGTACTGGAAACCGGAGCAGCCACCACCCTCGACGCTCACGCGAAGCGCCGCGGCGCCAGGCTCGCCGGCCACGATCTCCGCGATCCGCTGAGCAGCCCGCTCGGTCAATGCAACCCGCGGGCGATCCTCTACCATGGTCATGAACGGGGCTCCTCGCGCGGTCTACGCCTGCTTTCAGGGCCTCCAGGCCCAAGCAGACTCGACGCGGATACTTGATAAATAGATAGGATTTCCACCGCCGATGTCAAACGGCTGCGCTGGGACTATCATAGGGTGAATCGAAGGGCAGCCATGCGTCCGACCGACGGGCGGGCAGCTTGGGAGCGGCAGTTGGCCAAGGTGGACGGCATCGGGCGGGGCACATCGGGCGGGGCAGGCGCGCCGCGGCAGCCAGGGGCGCGGCACGTTGCGGCCTGGGCGCTGGACGCCGCTCTGAGCCGTGGGCGCGCCACATCGGAGCCGCCTTGCACTTACCGCACGCCCTTCCAGCGTGACCGCGACCGCATTGTCCACGCCACGGCCTTCCGGCGTCTCACATACAAGACGCAGGTTTTCATCCACCACGAAGGCGATCATTTTCGTACGCGGCTCACGCATTCGCTCGAGGTCGCCCAGATCGCACGCTCCATGGCCCGTCAGCTGGAGCTGGACGAAGATCTGGCCGAGGCGCTCTCACTGGCTCATGACGTCGGCCATCCGCCCTTTGGTCATGCTGGCGAGCGGGCGCTCGACGTGGCTATGCGCGACTGGGGCGGGTTCGATCACAATGCCCATAGCCTGCGTATGGTGACGAGCCTCGAGCGCCGCTACGCCCACTTCGACGGGCTCAATCTGACTTTTGAGACACTGGAAGGGCTCGCCAAGCACAATGGCCCGTTGATCGGACCGCATGCGCCGGAGAATTCAGCCGAGCATCATCGCGAGCTTTTGGATCTCGTCGCCTCAATGGGCCTGACACAGGCGCTCGATCTCGAACTCTTCGCGCCTGCCGAGGCACAGGTCGCCGCCATTGCCGACGACATCGCCTACACGAACCACGACATCGACGATGCACTCCGCGCGGGTCTCATCAGCCTCGCCGATCTCGAAGGCGCGCCCATGGCCGGCCCGTTCGTCACGGCGGCCCGCGCCGTGCTCAACGGCACTGCGACCGCCCGCGACGACGTCGATCGCGATCGCCGCCTGTTCTACGAGGTGAACCGGCGCATGATCACTGTCATGGTCGATGATGTGGTCAAGGAGACGCGCGCGCGCATTGCGTCGCTCGGGATCAAAAGTCCCGACGATGTCCGCAATGCCAGCGTCCCCATTGTCGCCTTCCCCGAGCAGCAACGCGCCGAGCTCGACGCCCTCAAGAAATTCCTGTTCGTGCGTGTTTACCGTGCGCCGCGCGTCATGAAGGTCATGCACAAGGCCGAGCAGGTGGTCACGGCCCTTTTCGACCGCTACATGAGGAGCCCCGCGGACCTGCCAGGCGGGCGCGGGGAAGCCATTCTCGGCCTCGATCCGGCCGGGCGGGCGCGCCGTGTCGCCGATTTCATTGCCGGCATGACCGATCGTTTCGCCCTCGCGGAGTACGCGCGCCTGTTTGACGACACCATTGATTTGCATTAGCTGCCGCCATGCTATGACGCTGGCAGAAGGCTAATTGCCGAAGTCTGGGCGTTGTCCCATCCGAGGAAATACCATGACCGTGCTCGCCGAGGTCGAGGCGCAGATTGCCGACGCATTGAAGAGGCTGCAGCAGGCGGGCCGCCTGCCGGCGGAGCTTGCGCTCGGCGCCGTCGAGGTGGAGCCGACCAAGGATCCGCGCCACGGCGATCTCGCGACGAATGCCGCCATGGTGCTCGCAAAGCCCGCGCGCATGAAGCCGCGCGATATTGCCGATGCGCTCGCTGCGGAGCTGTCCGCTCTTCCTGGTTTTGTGAAGGTCGAAGTGGCCGGCCCTGGCTTCGTCAATATGAGCCTCTTGCCCGCGCACTGGCAGTCGGTGATCGCGGATGTGCGCCAGGCCGGCGAGCGCTACGGCGCCTCGAAACTCGGCAACGGCGAACGCCTGCTCGTCGAGTACGTCTCGGCGAATCCGACGGGGCCTATGCATGTCGGCCATGGGCGCGGTGCCGTGTTCGGAGATTCGCTCTCGAACCTGCTCGCGTTCGCCGGCTACGCGGTGACGCGCGAGTACTATGTGAATGATGCCGGTGCTCAGGTCGACGTGCTCGCACGCTCGGCCTTCCTGCGCTATCGCGAGGCCCTCGGGCAGGACATCGGCGAGATTCCCGCGGGGCTCTATCCAGGCGACTATTTGAAGCCCGTTGGCGCCGCGCTCGCGAAGGAGCACGGCGACGCGCTGCTCAAAAAGGCGAACGACGAGAGTGCGTGGCTTCCGATCGTGCGCGCGAAGGCGATCGAGATGATGCTCGTCATGATCAAGGAGGACCTCGCCGCGCTCGATATCCGGCACGAGGTTTTCTTCTCCGAGCGCTCACTCACCGAAGCGGGCAAGGACGAGATCGCCGAGACCATTGCGGAACTGAGAGCAAAAGGTCTGGTCTTCGAGGGACGGCTCGAGCGGCCCAAGGGGCACGATGCCGACGACTGGGAGGATCGCGAGCAGACGCTTTTCAAGTCGACGGACTTCGGCGACGACGTCGACCGCGCGCTCATGAAGTCGGATGGCAGCTACACCTATTTCGCCGGCGACATGGCCTATCACCACAACAAGCTGGCGCGCGGCTACCGGCATCTTATCAACGTGTTCGGCGCCGATCACACGGGCTACATCAAGCGCATGCAGGCGGCGGTCGCGGCGCTTTCCGACGGAAAGGCCGATCTCGACATCAAGGTGTGCCAGCTCGTGCGGCTCTTGCGCGGTGGCGAGCCCGTGAAGATGTCGAAGCGCGCGGGCACCTTCGTCACGTTGCGGGAAGTGGTCGATGAGGTTGGCAGCGATCCCATTCGCTTCATGATGCTCTACCGCAAGAACGACGCCGCCCTCGATTTCGATCTCGCCAAGGTAGTCGAGAAGTCGAAGGACAACCCGGTATTCTATGTCCAGTACGCGCACGCGCGGGCCTATTCGATCTTCCGCAATGCCGCGGAGGCATTGCCGGGTCTCGGTCCTAATGACAGCGACGTGACAGGAGCGGAGACGTCGTTGCTGACCGATGAGGGCGAGCTCGACCTGCTTCGTTGGCTGGCCTTATTTCCGCGTACGGCAGAAGGCGCCGCGCGGGCTCACGAGCCGCACCGTGTGGCATTCTATCTCTCTGATTTGGCGTCGGCATTTCACGCGCAGTGGACGCGAGGCAATGATTCGCCACATTTGCGATTTATCCAGGCTAACGACCGGAAGCTTACCGGTGCGCGCCTCGCTCTTGTGGGGGCTTGTGCACAAGTAATCGCGACGGGGTTGGCGATCCTCGGGGTGCACGCTCCGACCGAAATGCGCTAGCCTGTGATTCGACGTGATGAAACGCGGCATACGCGGCACAGATTGAGCGGGTTGATGGACGCGCGGGCAGTTCCGGCACAGCGGGAAACCTGAAGGGGGTATCTCGATGGCACGGCAGAACAATATTCCCAAGGGTGCGGGTCCGCACCTACGGACGCCGCACGCCGCGCATGATCCGTCAGCGCCCGCACAGGGCTACGGCAGCGCCTATCCGAACCAGTACGACGCGCCTGAGAACGCTGACCAGTCCGGCAGTGCGCAACGCGACATCTTCAGCGCGCTCCGGCCCGAGTCGCCGAGCCTCGCTTCGCGCTTCGAGCCGTTTGCGCCGCCTGCTGCTGCTGCCGCCGGCCGGCCCCAGACCCAAAGCCACTATGGCCGCCACCAGCCACAATTCGGCGAGCCTGAAGGCCAGCCCTATGCTGCGCCCGCTTATGGCAGCCAGCAGACCCACGATCCCTATGGCCGGCCGCTGCCGGGTGGCTATGGCGCCGGGGCGGAGCCAGACCAGCAGTATTTCGGCCAGCAGCCCCAGCACTACGGCCAGCAGCCCCAGCACGGCTACGCGCCGCAGGGCCAGTACGGCCACGAAGAGGCCTATGCCTACGACGATCCCTATCGCCCGAATGCAGCCGACCCCTATGGCGGAGCGCAGCACGGTGGAGCAGGCGCCGACGGCGGTTACTACGAAGACGACTTCATCGACGAACCCGAAATCAAGACGCGGCGCGGCCCGCGCGCAATCGTGGTCGTTGGCGCACTGATCGGAGCGATCGTGCTCGGCGGTGGCTTGGCCTACGGCTACAAGGCCATGACCGGTGGCGGCCGCGACGGCGGCAAGCTTCCCGTACTGCGCGCCGACACGGCGCCGGCCAAGGCCCAGCCGACTGATCCCGGCGGCAAACAGGTGGCCCACACGGACAAGAAAATCCTGAATCGACTGGCCGAGAATGGTGGACCTGCACGTCCGGTGCCGGTTTCCATCCTACCGGCGACGCCGGAGCGCGAGACGGGCGAAGGTCCACGCCGAGTGCCGACGATGGTCGTCAATCGCGACGGAACGATTACGTCGAGCGGTACGAGCTCGCCATCGGCGCCGCCACCTGCGAGCGGCGTACCCGGTCTGGTGCTCGAAGGCTTTGGGGGCGCCCGCGCCCCTGCGCCGCCGCAGCGTGAGGCCGCAGCACCGCCACCTCCCCCCGCGCAGCCACAACCGGAGGCGCGTGCCCTGACCGTTGAGCCGGTCGCGCCGCCGCCTCCGCCGCGCCGTGTGGCGTCCGCGCCTCCGACAGCAGCCATCGAGCCGCCGCCTGTCGCCGTTGCGCCGCCTGAGCCCAGGCGCCCGGTGCCCACGCGCCAGGCGGCTGTCACGCCACCTCCGGCAGCCGCGCCCGCACCTCCTGCAGCGCGCGCCCCCGGGGCACCTTCGCTGGGCTACGTCGCGGTTGTCTCGTCGCGCCAATCTCACATGGATGCGCTGAAGGCGCTGGCCGATATCCAGCAGAAGCATCCGGGCATTCTTCAGGGCCGCGCCGCTGATGTTCGCGAAGCAAACCTCGGCGATAAAGGCGTCTGGTACCGCGTCGTCGTCGGTCCCCCGGGCTCGCAGGAGACAGCGAGCTCTGTCTGTGGCGAGTACAAGAAGCTCGGCTACGTCGGGTGCTGGGTCTCGCCTTATTGATCAAGTGCCGCGGGTTTGTTGGCTTGAGTGCCGCGGCCTGCCGGGGAAAGTGCTATCGCCTCCAAGCGTGGCGCTATGGCCGCGGGGCGAGCCTGCTGCGACGCTTCCCGTGCGTCTCTACAAGTCATAAAAGACGGGGGTGCAGGGTGTCCGTCGCGTCGAAGACGCGCCTCCGGCACGATGCGGGGTTGAAGGGGTCGCGCCAGAGGCGCGCAAGAGACAAGCGGCCCCTCTCGCGCTGAAAGCGCGAACATGAACCCGGGAGTTCTCATGCGAAGTGCTTTCATCACCGGCCTTGCGGGCGCGACTTTGCTCGATGCTGAGCGATCTTTCCTCGGGTCAACGCGGCCGGCGGGCATCATCCTCTTCGCGCGCAATTGCGTGTCGCACGATCAGATCCGCCGCCTCGTCAGCGACAGTCTGGATGCCATCGGAAGCGCCGATACGCTCGTTCTGATCGATCAGGAGGGTGGGCGCGTGCAGCGCTTGAGGCCGCCACTCGGGCGGGCGCTGCCGGCGGCTGCTGCGTTCGGGACGCTCTATGCGCGTGATCCCTCCGAAGCCGGTCGCCTCGCCTTTCTGGTGAGCCGGCAGAATGCGGAAGACCTGCGCGCGCTGGGCATCAATACGAACTGTGCGCCGGTTCTGGACGTGCCGGTGCCCGGTGCGCACGACGTTATCGGCAACCGCGCCTATGGCGCGACGCCAGCCCAGGTAGCGGCGCTTGGTGCCGAGGTCGCGGCAGGGCTTATGGCAGGCGGTGTGCTGCCTGTCATGAAGCACATTCCCGGACATGGACGCGCCGGCGCCGACAGCCACCATGACCTGCCGGTCGTGGACACGCCGCGCGCGACGCTCGAAACGACGGACTTCGCGCCGTTCCGGGAACTCGCCCATTTGCCGGCAGCCATGACGGCGCACGTACTCTTCACCGACATCGATCGTGACTATCCGGCCAGCACCTCACCAATCGTGACGCATGACATCATCCGCGGGACGATCGGCTTCGACGGCCTGCTGATGAGCGACGATGTGAGCATGAGAGCGCTCGGCGGCCCACTCGGCGAGCGCGCCCGAGCGGTGCTCGCGGCGGGTTCGGACGTGGTGCTCCACTGCAACGGCGACATGGCTGAGATGGAAGCCGTTGCAGCGGAATGTCCCGCCATATCAGGATGTTGTGAAAAGCGCCTGGATGCAGCCCTGGCAGTGTTGCAGCAGCATGAGCCCTTCGAGCCACAGCTCGCGGAAGCAGCCCTTTCTCGTGCGCTGTCCGTGACCGCATGAATCAGTTAAACGTCCCTGTGGATAAGGGCTGGATAATCCAGCTCGCCCGCAAGGGTGTCAAACGACGGCCATGATGGACGGCGGCACGGGCGAAGCGAGTGCAAGCCCCGAAAAATGGGGCGATCCGGAACGCGGGGACGTGCCCGCGCCCGGCGAGGCCTTTGTCGTCGATCTCGAAGGCTTCGAGGGGCCACTCGATCTGCTGCTGGCGCTTGCGCGGACACAGAAGGTCGATCTCGCCCGCATCTCGATCAATACGTTGGTCAGCCAGTACCTCTCTTATATCCGCGAGGCGCAGATGCTCCGCCTCGAACTCGCAGCGGACTATCTGGTCATGGCGGCGTGGCTCGCCTTCCTGAAGTCCCGCCTGCTGATCCCGCGCGATGACACGGCCGACGATGGCCCCTCCGGCGAAGAGCTGGCGGCGCGCCTCGCCTTTCGCCTCATGCGGCTCGAGGCCATGCGCAATGCGGCAGCGCAGCTCCTGACGCGCAAGCGTCTCGATCGCGACATCTTCCCGCGCGGAATGCCCGAAGGTGTGAAGACCATCCGCACGCGCGAGCATTCGGCCGAGATCTACGACCTGCTCAAGGCCTATGCCGAGCAGCGCCAGCGCACGACCGTCAGGCGCGCGCACGTCGTCAAGCGGCGGACCGTGTGGTCCATCAAGGATGCACGCCAGCGCCTGGAGACTTTGGTCGGGCGATCCTCCGGCTCGTGGGTACAGCTCGATTTTTTCCTCGGGCAGTTCCTGCCGTCGTCGGAGCTTGGCCGCACGGCGCTTGCCAGCTCCTTCGGTGCGACGCTCGAAATGGCGCGCGAAGGGAAGATCGAGATCCGGCAAGCCGGGCCATTTGCGCCGATCTACCTGAGGCGCAAGGGCGCTGATGCCGAGTGGGAGCGGTTGGACGTCGGAGGCGCGCAAGGCGTGAACTGAGTGCGCCGCGGAACAGACCGGCGAGGAACAACGGGGGCGAGACATGGTTCCACCCAAACTGAGTATCGCACCGGACAGTGAGATGACGAGTAACGAGAAAAGAGAGCCGGGTCCTGATGCCTCCGAGGTGCGCGCGCCCGCATCGGAGCGCACGGGGCCGCCCTTGCGTCCGCTCCCCGCGAACATCGCGGCTCTGCCCTCGGCCGACCGACGCGAGAAACTGCGCGTGCTGGAAGCCCTGCTGTTTGCAGCTTCCGAGCCGCTCGATGAGCAGCATCTCGCGAGCCACCTCGCTGAAGGCGATGACGTCAACGCGCTCCTCACCGAGCTGCAGGGCTTCTATGCCTCGCGTGGCATCAATCTAGTGCGTGTGGCTGGTAAGTGGGCCTTCCGAACCGCCGACGATCTCTCCTTCCTGCTGGAGAGGCATGCGAAAGAGGAGCGCAAGCTCTCCAAGGCGGCACTCGAGACTCTCGCCATCATCGCCTATCACCAGCCGGTGACGCGTGCCGAGATCGAGGAGATCCGCGGCGTGCAGACCTCCAAGGGCACACTCGACGTGCTGCTGGAGACGGGCTGGATACGCCCTCGCGGCCGCCGCCGCGCACCCGGCAAGCCAATCACCTACGGCACGACCGAGACGTTCCTCAGCCACTTCAATCTCGACACGGTCAAAGATCTTCCGGGTCTGCAGGAATTGAAGGGCGCTGGGCTCTTGGATTCGAACCTTCCGCCAGACTTCAAAGTGCCGGAGCCGACCGACGTCGCTGCCCTCATGCCGGACGAATTGCCGCTCGAGGACGACACCGATGCGGCGCAGGAAGAGTTGGACCTCGACTTGCCCGAAGATGAGGAAGGCGATATGGGCGAGACGGACCGCACCTGAAGACGCTCCCTTAGAAGTTTTCCAGAGTGCGGCCAATCGAGGTGACGGTTGGTCTTCAAGACATTGCTCGGACGACGCGGGCCGCGTGCGCAGGTCGGCGGCAAAGCAGCAGACTCTGGCGCCGGGCACGCTTCCGTGCGCGCGGCGACGACGTTCGCGGCGCGGCTGACCTTCGAGGGCATCGAGCGCACTTTCGATGACACCGTTGCCTTGGCCGGCGTCAGTCTCGACATAGCGCCCGGCGAGGTCGTGTGCCTGCTCGGTCCCTCGGGCTGTGGGAAGACGACGCTGCTCCGCATTGCCGCTGGTATCGAGCGTCCGACGGGTGGGCGTGTGCTCATCAACGATCAGGAAGTAGCGGGACCACAGCGCTTCGTGCCACCGGAGGAGCGCAATGTCGGGCTCATGTTCCAGGACTTCGCGCTCTTCCCGCACCTGACGATCCTGGAGAACGTCGCATTCGGCTTGAAGCAGCTACCCGCTGCCGAGGCACGGCGAGAGGCACTGGCGCTGCTCGCACGCGTCGGTCTCGAGCACTACGCCGGCCAGCATCCGCACATTCTTTCCGGCGGCGAGCAGCAGCGCGTGGCGCTGGCTCGCGCACTCGTCCCGCGTCCTGCCGTTATGCTTATGGACGAGCCCTTCTCCGGCCTCGACATCCAGCTCCGTGAACGCCTGCAGGAAGGCACGCTCGAGCTTCTGCGGGAGACGCGCGCGACGAGCATGATCGTGACGCATCATCCCGAGGAGGCCATGCGGCTCGGCGATCGCATTGCCGTCATGCGGGCGGGCCGCATCATTCAGATTGGCGGGGCCGAGGATCTCTACCGTCAGCCAGTCGACCTTTTCGTCGCCCGTCTCTTCTCCGAGATTAACGAGATCCCATGGCCCGTGGCATCGGGCGTGCTCACCACACCGCTCGGCACGTTTCCCGCGCCCGCCATTTCCGATGGCGCCAAGGCCGTGCTCTGTATTCGCCAGCGCGCGATCAAGCTGCTACCCGAGGGACAGGGACATCCCGCACGCGCACGCCACGTGCGCTTTCTCGGTGATGCCGCGCTCGTCGAGATGGCCGTGCAGGGTTTCGACACACCAATCAAGGCGCTCGTGCACGAGAGCGAGGTGCCCGCGCGCGGTCGCGATATCGGCATGGAGATCGATCCGCAACGCGTGCTCGTCTTCGCTGCGGAGACGTAGACCTTTCAACCATTCATGCCGAGGGTCACCCCTTCCACCGCCGTGTCCCCGATGCCTTTTCGCTCGCCCACAGTCCATGCTGTCGCCGCCCTGTCGCTGACCCAGCTCATTGGCTGGGGCGCCACGTTCTGGCTGCCCGCGGTCACAGGGCCAGCCATGGCCAGCGACTTGGGGCTGGCCCTGCCCATGGTCATGGCAGGACCGACAGTCATGCTTGTCGTTATGGCCATGGTGTCCTGGCCGCTGAGCGGCATCTTCGAGCGTCATGGCGCGCGACCGATCATGGTTTTGGGATCGCCCTTGGGCGCCGCCGGCCTGCTGGTCATGGGCCTGGCCAATGGTCCCGAGGCCTACGTCCTGTCGTGGATCATTCTCGGCCTCGCCGGCGCCAGCATGCTGACGACACCAGCGCAGATCGCGGTGACCGAGATCGCCGGCGAGAAGGCGCGACAGGCGCTCGGCGTGCTGATCCTGGCCGGTGGGCTGACATCAACCATCATGTGGCCGCTGACAGGGCTTCTGCAGGCTCAATGGGGCTGGCGCACGACGACGCTGCTCTATGCCGCGCTCATGCTGCTTGTCTGTACGCCGCTGCATTGGGCCACGCTTGCCCGCCGGCCCAGGGAAAAGTCCGCCGAGACGATGACGGCCGAGCCCGCTCCCATTGACCGGCCACGCTTCGCCCTGCTCGCCCTGAGCTTTGCCGCGAATGGTTTCGTCACCTGGGGCTTTGCTCTTACCATCATCATCCTGTTCGAGGCTGCGGGCCTCGATCGCGCCAGTGCGCTGGCGGCCGCGGCATTCATCGGCGTGGCTCAATGGGCGGGGCGCATGGTCGATTTCCTCGGCGGCCGGCGCTGGTCAAGCTTCGTCACGGGCCTTGCCGCCTCTGCCCTGTTCCCGCTGAGCTTCATCGTGCTTCTGCTGACCAGCAACTTCGCCGGTGCCATGCTTTTCGCGACGCTCTACGGCGTTGCCAGCGGCGTCACCACCGTCGCCCGCGCCACGTTGCCGCTGCAGATTTTCCCCGCCGGCGCTTATGCTCGCGCATCGTCGCAACTCGCCGTGCCCCTCAACCTCGCCTTCGCCGCCGCCCCACCGGTCTTCACAGCCATCCTCACGTCAGCCGGTCCTCACGCCGCGCTGTGGCTCGCCATGGTCATCTCGATCTTCGCGTTTTGCGCGCTTCTCGGCCTTTTGCTGCTGCACCGCAGAATGCAACGCGTGTAGATCGCGCTTTCAGCGCGAGCGAGGGCCAGCCCTCGCGCACCCAGCCGGAGGACACCCCCGGAGCCCCCGCTTTTTAAGACTTTTCGGGCATCACGTAGTTGAGCGGTAGGCGCCCACCATCGGCGAAGACCGTGGTGCCCGTGACGTAGCTCGCCTCGTCGCTCGCGAGCCACGCGACGATCGCCGCGATCTCCTCCGGCTGCCCGACGCGGCCGAGCGGCGTGCGCGAGAGCACCTTCTTGCGGAAAGCCTCGTCCTTCACGACGCCAGCGAGCAGCGGCGTCTCGATCGTGCCGGGGCCGACCGCATTCACGCGGATGCCGTGCGGTGCAAGCGCGATCGCCATGGCCTTCGTAAGTTGTGAAAGTCCACCCTTCGACACCGAGTACGCGACGTGATCAGGGAGCGCGAACACCGAATTCACCGAGCTCATGTTGACGATCGCGCCAGGCGAGCCGCCGTCCTTGCGCGGCCCCTGTTTGACCATCTGTCGCGCCGCCGCCTGCCCCGCAAGGAACGCGCCCTTGAGGTTCACGCTCAGAATGCGGTCGAACTCCTCGGAGGGCAAATCGAGAAACGGTGCATCGTCGACGATGCCGGCATTGTTCACGAGCACGTCGATGCGGCCGTGCGCCTCGAGTGCCTTGGCGATCATATTGTGCACGTCGAGCTTTTCCGACACGTCGCAGTCGACGAAATCGGCACCGCCGCCGTTTTTGCGGATGCTCTCCGCGACAGCCTTGCCCGCCTCGTCATTGACGTCCGCGATGACGATCTTGGCGCCTTCACGCGCGAGCCTCAGCGCACAGGCTTGGCCGATGCCCTGCCCGGCACCTGTGACGATCGCGATTTTGTCCTTGAGCAGCATTGTTCTTCCTTCTCTCTTTCGAGATTCAGACCGTCGCGTGTCGTACCGCATCGACGACGGCAATGGCCGACATATTGAGCAGACCCCTGACGGTGATCGACGGCGTGACGATATGAGCAGAACGCGCCGCGCCGAGCAGGATCGGGCCGACGGCGACGCTGCCCGAGACCACCTTGAGCAGGTTGAAGGCGATGTTGGCCGCGTCGAGGCTCGGCATGATGAGCAGGTTCGCCGCGCCCTTGAGCGCCGAGTTCGGAAAAACCTCGTCGCGAATGAAGGCTGAGAGCGCCGCGTCGGCCTGCATCTCGCCCTCGACCTGGAGGTCCGGCTCCCATTCGCGTACGAGGCTGAGGACCTCGCGCATCTTGCGCGCCGATGCCGTATGCTCGGTGCCGAAGTTCGAGTGCGAGATCAGCGCCACCTTGGGCTCGATGCCGAACCGACGCACCTCCGCGGCGGCGAGACGCGTGATCTCGGCGAGCTGCTCGGGCGAGGGATCGTAGGTCACATATGTGTCGGCCATGAACAGGGGGCCTGAGGGCAGGATCATGGCCGAGAGGGTTGCAAAGCCTCGGGCACCCGGCCTCATGCCCACGACTTCGGAAACGTGGCGGAGCTGCGTGAGATAGCGGCCAACCGCGCCGCAGATCATGGCATCGGCATCGCCGCGCCGGAGTAGAAGTCCCGCGAGTACTGTCGAGCCATTACGCACCACGCGTTGAGCGTGCGAGGGCGAGACGCCCCGCCGCTCTACGAGGCGGTGATACTCGTCCGTCAGCGCTGGCATGCGCGGGTCCGTGGCCGGATCGACGATGTCCACGTCCTCGCCCACGCGGAGCCGCAGGCCGAGGTGGGTCATCGTGCGGCGGATATCGTCGCGCCGGCCGATCAGAATCGGATGTGCAATGCCCTCTGCGACGAGCTGTTGCGCGGCTTGCAGCACATAGGGGTGATCGCCTTCCGCGAAGGCGAGGCGCTTGCGCGTCTCCTGCGATGCGGCCTTGGCGGCATCCATGATCGGCTTCATCACGAAGCCCGAGCGGAAGACAAATCCGCTGAGTTTGTCGCGATAGGCATCGAAGTCGGCAATGGGCCGTGTTGCGACGCCCGACTCCATCGCCGCTTTGGCGACGGCCGGTGCGATCTCGATGATGAGACGCGGATCGAACGGCTTTGGCAGGATGTACTCCGGCCCGAAAACGAAGGTTTCGGCGCCGTAAGCTGCAAGCACGACGTCGGACGCTTCGCTCTCGGCGAGACGCGCGAGCGCCGCTACCGCGGCAGCTTTCATCTCCGCGTTGATCGTCGTCGCGCCGACGTCGAGGGCCCCGCGAAATACGAACGGGAAGCAGAGCACGTTGTTGATCTGGTTCGGGTAGTCCGTGCGGCCCGATGCGATGATGGCGTCATCGCGCACGGCCTTCACGTCTTCCGGCATGATCTCCGGATTGGGATTGGCAAGCGCGAAGACGAGCGGCTTCGCGGCCATAGAGGCAACCATCTCGCGGTTCACGATGCCGGCCGCCGAGAGCCCGAGGAAGACATCGGCGCCGGCTATGATCTCGGCCAGTTTCCGCTTATCCGTTGCTTGAGCATAAACGGACTTATACGGGTCCATCAGCGTCTGGCGGCCCGCGTAGACCACGCCTTCGATGTCCGCGACCCAGATGTTCTGGCGCTTTGCCCCGAGCACGCAAAGAAGCCCGAGGCACGCGAGAGCGGCTGCACCCGCGCCCGAGCAGACGATCTTCACTTTGTCGATTGGCTTGCCGACCAGCTTCAAGCCATTGAGGATGCCTGCCGCAACGACGATGGCGGTGCCGTGCTGGTCGTCGTGGAAGACGGGTATCTTCATGCGTGCCTGGAGCTGGCGCTCGATCTCGAAGCACTCCGGCGCCTTGATGTCCTCGAGATTGATGCCGCCGAAAGTCGGTTCGAGCCGCGCCACGGCCTCGACGAAGGGCGAGACCTCGGTCTCGGCGACCTCGATGTCGTAGACGTCGATGCCGGCGAATTTCTTGAAGAGGACGGCCTTGCCCTCCATGACCGGCTTCGAGGCGAGCGGCCCGATATTGCCGAGCCCGAGGACGGCTGTGCCGTTCGTGATCACGCCGACGAGATTGCCGCGCGCCGTATAGCGGGAGACGGCCGAAGGATCCTCGGCAATGGCCTGGCAGGCGAAAGCGACGCCCGGCGAGTAGGCGAGGCCGAGGTCGTTCTGGTTGGCGACCGGCTTGGTCGCGTGAATAGCGATCTTTCCGGGTGGGTCCGCCTCGTGGTAATCTAGTGCGTTACGTCGCAGATTGTTGTCGGCCATTCGCCGTTGTCCTCATTGCATTCCGGCAGTCTGCATCTTTGGCACAGAACCATGGCGGAGTGCCAATGCCATGCGTACGGTTATGAACGGCACGAAATGTTTGTCGCGTCGAGGCCCGTTTCGGCTTCACGCTGTGTCCGGTGTAGCGCTTCTGGCTGCCATATCTCTGTCGGCGGTGGCCGCAGCGCAGCAGGGAGCGCCGAGCGCAGGCACGGCGGCGGAGCCGCAGGGGCTGCCGCCGGCCAATTATACCTCCTCGCCGCACCGCGGTGTAATCGACGGTTGGGGCAGGGTCATTCCCTGCCGCTGCCGCTTCAATGGCAAAGCCTACCAGCTCGGCGAGATCGTGTGCATGAGGACGCACGTCGGCACCGTCCTCACGCGTTGCGACATCTTCGAGAACAACACGTCCTGGATACCGAGTCGCGAAGCCTGCCAGCCCGACGCCGGTACTTGAAGCAGCTCAGCTCGTGAGAAGGTGCCAGCCGACGCCGAGCGCGCCGCATATCGCGAGCGTTGTCATGATGCCGCGATGGAGCCAGAAGAGCAGCATGAAGGCGACGCCAGTCAGGCTCAAGGCGAGCCAGTCGAGGCTCGCAGGTTGCGGCAGATAGAGCCGCAAGGGGCCGAGCCACGTCGTCGTGCTCTCGCGGAAGAGTACGTTGAGCGCGAACCAGACCGTCAGATTGAGGATCACGCCGACCACGGCCGCGGTCACTGCAGCGAGCGCCGCTCTGAACCGTGGTTCGGCGTTGATGCGCTCGATGTAAGGCGCGCCGACGAAGATCCATAGAAAGCACGGCGCGAACGTTGCCCACAGCGCCACGAATGCACCGAGCGTGCCCATGAGCAGCGGCGGGCCTCCGCCGTGCCGGTAGGCGGTCAGAAAACCTACGAACTCGGTGACGAGGATGAGGGGCCCGGGGGTCGTTTCAGCAAAGCCGAGTGCATCGACCATCTCGCCAGCGGTCATCCAGCCGAAGTGCTGGACCATGTCCTGCGCGAGATAGGCAAGTACGGCATAGGCGCCGCCGAAGGTCACGACCGCAAGCTTCGAGAAGAGCAGGCTGAGCTGCGTCGTGACGTGGGAGCTGCCGAGGATCATCGCCAGGATGGCGAGAGGCGCGATCCAGATAGCAAGCCAGATGGCGGCCGTCCGTACTGTTACTGTGAGGCTGACCGCTGGCGCTGCGCGAGCGGTCTGATCGGCAACACCAGTACCGGTCGCGAAGCCGTAGAGCGCGGCGGCAAGAACAATCAGCGGAAAGGGCACGCCGAAGAAAAAGATCGCGACGAAGGCCAGTGCCGCGAGCCAGCGGTGGTCGGTCGCCGTCAACCCGCGCTTCGCAATCCGGACGAGCGCCTCGACGACGATCGCGAGCACGGCAGCCTTGATGCCGGTCAGAAGTGCCGTAGCGAGCGGCAGCGTGCCGAACATCGCGTAGAGCGCGGCGAGCGACAGGATGACGAGCGCACCCGGCAGAACGAACAGCAGGCCTGCGGCCAGACCGCCAATCGTCCCGTGCAGCCGCCATCCGACGTACGTCGCGAGTTGCATGGCTTCCGGACCAGGAAGAAGCATGCAGAAATTCAGTGCCTGCAGATACGAGCGCTCGTCGATCCACCTTTTCTCGTCGACTAGCATTCGATGCATCAGCGCAATCTGCCCGGCCGGACCGCCGAACGAGATCAGGCCGATCCGTGCCCAGACGCTGAGCGCTTCGGCAAAGGTCGGCGCTGGAGTTGCCGCGCCCTCGCGGGGCGCGGTCGAGGTTTGTGATGTCATCGTGCGGCCCTCTATGCCTTGACCTTTGGAGAGGGCCAGTTGTGCGTCTCATCGCTGGCGTCACGGCACCAGCGATAGAAGCCGTCGTATATCACCATCGCAGCCTCGAGCTGAGCGAGATCATCACGGTACATGCGCGAGAAGCCGAGCGATACGGCCAGCAGTCCGGCGGCTTCCGGCGCGAGGTCCATGCGCGCCGTGTCCGCGCCACGCACGATCGTCGCCAGTTGTTTGAGGGCCGTGTCGGCGAGGCCGAGTTCGCTGAGCATGGTGTCGAACGTACAGCGATCGCCGCGATGGCTCCAGAAGACGCCCTCGATATCGAAGGGCGTAGCGGCAAAGCGCTCGGCCACGGCGTTCACTTCCGATGGCGACACGAAGAGGAAGACCGCATCCGGGTCGACAAAGCGGCGGACCAGCCAGGGACAGGCAATGCGATCGATCTTCGGCCGTCCGCGCGTGACCCACACCGTCCGTCCCTGGGCATCGCGTGGCGGCAGCTTGGCAGCATTGACCGTAGGCAGCCCCGCCTCGTGCCAGCCGACGAACCCGCCCTCGAGCGTCTCCGCCTGCACACCTTCGTGGCGCAGCAAGGCCGCAGCACCCTGACTGAGCTTCAGGCCCTTCTGGCATACGACGACGGCATTTCGGTCGGCGAGGCTTTTAGACCACGCGGCCGCATGGAACGGGTCTCGGCGCACGGAGCCGGGGATCAGCCGCGGCGCCGCCGCGAAGTCCTCGTCGGTGCGGACGTCGATGATCGCAGGCGCGGTCGGCAGGCCGACGAGGCGAGCGAGTTGGGCAGCAGAAATTTCGGTTGGAGATGGCATGGCGCGTCCTTCCTCGAATGAGGCGTTGGGACGCGAACATTGGGCTTGCGCCTCACGAGGTCGTCGCGGAGAACCCCATGTTTGGTTTTTTCGGATATTGGCCCGTCATTGTCAACTCGGCAGCAGGGAGCGCGGCGCGGACCATCCCGCACTGCACGACGACCGGGTTTTGATGGCCTCCCGCCGCTGATAGCCTGACATATTGTGAGCCCTGATTCCTCGGCCTGGGTATTGGCCTGCCGGTCTCCCAGCTCATGCTGCACAGCGACGCTACGAGATCGGGCATTTGGAATGCATCCCTCCTGGTTGGCCCCCTTCAGTGTGAAAGCCTTCCGCCTGCAATGGCCGGCGGCGCTGGTCACCGTCTGGGCGCTCGAAATGGAGACGCTGATCCTCGGCTGGTACGTGCTGGTCGAGACGGGTTCCGTCGTGCTGCTGACGCTGTTCGGCGCCTCGCTGTATCTCGGCACGCTCGTCGCGCCGTTGCTCGGCGTCGTCGCCGATCGCATCGGTCACCGCAATACGCTCGTGCTCATGCGGATCTGGTACACGGTTCTGGCGGGCGTGCTTCTCGGATTAGCCCAAGCCGGAGCGCTGGCGCCCGGGATCGTCCTCGTCGTCGCGCTCCTGAACGGTCTGATCAGGCCGTCCGATCTCGCCATCCGCAGCGCCTTCATGGCGGGTGCACTGCCGCGCGAGCTGCTCACGGGTGCCATGGCGCTCGAGCGCACGACGATCGATTCGGCGCGTGTCGCCGGTGCGCTTGTGGGCGCCACTCTCTTTGCGCTGCTCGGTATCGCGTCGACCTACATCGTCGTCGTGAGCTTCTATGTGATCGGCGTCTTCCTGACGATCGCTGCTGCTCGCGCCGCGCGTCCACTGGGACCGCCGACAGATGCATTGGACGTCGCGCTGCCCGTGCGGGCCTCCTTCTGGCACGAGCTCCGCGAAGGCGTGGCGTACGTATGGTCCCGGCCGGTACTGCGGGCTGCGATCTGGCTCGCCGTCCTCGTCAATCTGACGGCCTATCCTCTCTCGAATGGCCTGCTGCCTTACGCAGCGCGCGAGGTTTATTTCGTCGACGAGCGCGGCCTGGCGCTGCTCGTCGCGAGCTTTGCCGGCGGCGCGCTCGTCGGTTCGTTCGGCTTCTCGGTCGTCGGGCGCAGAGTTCCGCTCGCGCGCCTGATGCTCGGCTCAGCCGTCGTCTGGTACGCCATGCTCGTCATCTTCGGGCAGATGAGCCACCTGCACCTTGGCGTGACGTTCCTTTTTCTAGGTGGGTTCGCGCAGAGCCTTTGCATGATCGCCATGGTCGTGCTGATCCTGCGGGCGGTGACGCCAGAGGTCTCGGGGCGTGTCATGGGTGTGCGTATTCTTGCGATCTACAGCCTGCCGCTTGGGCTTCTGACTGCGGGATGGCTCATCGAGCGCATAGGATTTGCGAGCACCGTGTCCGGCTATGCGCTGTTCGGGCTCGCAATGGTGCTGGTCCTGACGCTGCGCTTTCACGCCGATCTCTGGCGTGTCGAGGCGCAGGCCAACAGCGGATGAGCGAATGACGCGCCTGCTCAATCTCGGCGAGATGCTCGCGACGCAGGCGCGGCTTTCTCCCGATCGCATCGGGGCACGCGATCTTGAACGCCAGATCACGTTTCGTCAGTGGAACGCGCGCGCCTGCCGGCTCGCCAACGCGCTTCTTGGTCTCGGCCTTGCGAAGGGCGACCGCGTGGCAGTGCTCGCCTACAACACGCTCGAATGGGCGGAGATCTATGCGGCGTGCGCGAAGGCCGGCCTCGTAGCTGTTCCGATCAACTTCCGCCTCGCCGGCCCGGAAATCCGTTTCATCATCGAGAACAGTGGCGCCGCCGCTCTGATCGTCGAGGATCAACTCGTCGGCGTGATCGAGGAGAGCCTGGCTGATCTGCCAATCGGGCCGGATCGCTGCATCATGTTCGGCCTTGGCAAGATACCGGCAGGCTTTCGCGCCTACGAGGGTTTTCTCTCGTCGGCGCTCGATCGCGAGCCGGACATCGCGGTCGATCTCGGCGATTCCTGGACGCTCATGTACACGTCCGGCACGACGGGCCGGCCGAAGGGCGCGATCCGCTCTCATGGTGCGAGCGCGCTCCATTCCCTCATCACCGAGGTCGAGTTCAGGATTTCCGCGCGCGACACCGCGCTGCTCGTCATGCCCATGTGCCACGCCAACTCGGTCTTCTTCTACGGCGCCTTCGCCTACTGCGGCGCGACGACCGCGATCTACAACAGAAAGAGCGTCGATCCCGAGCATCTTTTGGCGTCGCTCGCGGAGACTGGGGCGAGCTTCACATCGCTGGTGCCGACGCACTACATCATGATGCTGGCACTCTCCGAGGCCGTGCGCGCCCGCTACGATGTCCGGCGTGCAGAGCGGCTTCTCATCTCGTCGGCACCGGCGCGGCACGACACGAAGCTCGGGATCATGGAGCTGTTCGCGAATTCCGGGCTCTACGAGATGTATGGCTCGACGGAAGCGGGATGGGTGACGATCCTGCGCCCCGATGAGCAGTTGAGCAAGCTCGGCTCAGTCGGCCGCGAGATCGGCGGGTCGGGGCGCGTGCGCCTGCTGACGCCGGACGGCAGCGAAGTTGCTGACGGTGAAGCGGGTGAGCTCTATTCGCGCACGCCCTGGTGCTTCGACGGCTATTGGCAGCTTCCCGACAAAACGGCGGAGGCCTTCCGCGGTGAATATTGCTCAGTCGGCGATCTCGCGCGGCGCGATGAGGATGGCTTCATCCATCTCGTCGACCGCAAGAGCAATATGATCATCTCGGGCGGCGAGAACATCTATCCGTCGGAGGTCGAAGCCGCGCTCGGGGCGCACCCGATGATCAAGGATGTGGCCATCGTCGGCGCGCCTGACGAGAAATGGGGCGAGCGCGTGCACGCGTTCGTCATTCTGCACGATGAGGCAACGGCAACTTCCGAGGAACTGATCGCGTGGTGCCGCGATCGCATTGCCCCTTACAAGCGCCCGCGCTCGATGAGTTTCATTCGTGAGGAGGACATGCCGCGCACGGCGACCGGCAAGATCCTCCATCGCATATTGCGCGCGCGGTTGGTCGAGTAAATCTTTCCCCTCTCCCCATTGCCTTCAATGGGGAGAGGGGAGACTTCTTACTGCATCGGCGAATGCGCGCTCGGCAGCATGATGAGGTTGTTCATCTCGTCGAGCAGCGGGCCGCCGACCTTGAGGAACGCCTGCCAGCCGGGGTCCTTGACCGCATCGCCGCGTACCTTCGCGCGCGCGTTGAGGTCGGGATAGGCCCAGAGATGCATGACCTCGTTGGGCTGGCCAGCCTCAGTTGTCCAGAGGCCGGAGATCTTCGAATACTTCTCACGCACCGGGAGTGCTCCGGTGAACGCATCGAGCCACGGCTTGGCGCCGCCCGGCCGGCAGCGGTAGTAGCGCAGCTCATAGACATTGCCCGTGGTCGCCGGCTTGGTTGGTGCGATGATCGGATTGAGGAGACGAATGTCCTGGCGCAGCAGATAGGGACGGATCAGCGGAATGTATTCTTCCGTCCAGCGCTTGTTCTTCTGCAGCTCGGCGCGGAGTCGCGCGCGATCGTTTAGGCTCTCGTAGCTCCAGAGGTGCACGACCTGGTTGAGCGAGCCGATCTCGGTGATCCAGTAGCCTTCAAGCTTGCCATAATTGTCGCCGCGGATGTCGCGACCGACGGTGCCTGAGTTTTTCGCGGCCTCGGCCCCCATGCCGGCCTTGAGCGTGTAGATGCGCAGCTCATTGATCATGGGCTCTCCTCCTGGGTGTCGTCTCTAAGTTGGGAATGAATGCACGATAGGCTGCCGGCTCGGCATTGTCACCCGATCGGCGTGCAGCTCAATCGAGCGCAATCGTCATGCCGACGCGAGATCGCGGGCGAGCTGGAGGGCGTCGTCGCGGGCGCCGCCGGGAAGTGTGTAGTAGGACTTGCGAAGGCCGATCTCGGCAAAGCCGCAGGATGCGTAGAGCGCGCGGGCCGCGTTGTTGCCGGCTGCCACATCGAGAAAGAGCCGCTTGGCATCCGAGCGTGCTGCAGCGCGCGCAGCACCCTCGACGAGCTGGCGGCCGATACCCCGCCGCTGACCGTCTGAGGCAACGCCGATGGTCAGGATCTCCGCCTCGTCGGCTGCGATCTGGGCAATGATAAAGCCGACGACCTGCCGGCCCGGCCGCACGGCGACGAGCGACAGCGATGCCGGGTGCTCGATGAGGGCCTGGATGGCATCTCTGTCCCATGCGGTTGGGAAGAGCTCGGCATGAATGGCTGCGATGCCGGTGGCATCGTCGGGCTGGGCCCAGAGCAGGCTGATGGGGCCGGTCGCCGGGCTCTTGCTCATGGGCGCCTCGCGATCGGTTGCGGCTGCGGTTTCACATCGGGCGCGCGCAGGTAGAGTGGGCTGATGGTTCCGGAAGGTGCCCGGTCGGCAGCGAGCTGAGCCAGGAAGCGCGCGTGCGGCTCGATGGTAGCGAGCGCCGTCTCGATGGCGGGCCCGGCGGCTTCCGCGACGAGCGGCGCACCGGAGGCGATCACGAGCGCATCGTGTTCCCGTGCAAGTGCGGCTGCTGCTTCTGCCGTGAGCAGGGCGGGCGCGCCGTCGCCAGCCTCATCGGAGACGCCATGAAGCGCACAGTAGAGCGCGCCCCGACGTGCATCGACGGCAACCAGCAGGGGGCGCGATGCCGCCGAAGGCCCGATCAGAGTCCGGCCCCGTGCGGCGATCACTTCGAGGCTGCTGATCCCGACCACGGGACGCCCCGCCGAAAGCGCGAAGGCGCGTGCTGCCGCCACGCCGACGCGTACGCCCGTGAAGGTGCCGGGACCGATGGTCACGGCAAAGCGCTCGATATCGGCGAACGTGCGCCCTGCCGTGGCCATGACCTCGGCGATCATGGGCATGAGGCGTTCGGCATGACCTGTCTGGCGCGGCTCGTAGGCCTCGCGGATGAGCAAGTCGCCGTTCGCCGCAGCATAGCGCAGCGCAACGGAGACGGCCCCGAGACAGGTGTCGAACGCGAGAATGGCCATGTGGCCAACTTAGATGATCTTGGCGACCTCGTCGAACGTCAGGCGTGGGAGGCGACCCATCAGAGCTGACGTATCACCGTAGCCGAGATTGATCAGGAAGTTGGATTTGATCTTGCCGTCCGGGAAAAACTCTTTGTCGACGCCCGCCTGATCATAGCCGGACATCGGACCGGTATCGAGACCGAGCGCCCGCGCCGCGAGAATGAAATACGCGCCCTGCAGGGAGCCATTGCGGAATGCCGTTACCTCGGCGTGGGCGGGGCTACCCGTGAACCAACTCTTGGCCGCCTGATTGTGCGGGAAAGTGCGCGGCAGGTTCTCGTAGAACTCGAGATCGTGCGCGAAGATCGCGCACACCGGCGCCGACATGGTCTTGTCACGGTTGCCTTCCGACAGGAATGGCTTCAGACGCGCCTTGGCCTCGGGGGTTTTCACGAACAAGATGCGTGCTGGCTGGCAGTTGGCACTGGTGGGGCCGAGCTGAGCGAGCTCCACGACCTGCTCGAGCAGGCTGTCCGGCACATCCTTGTCGAGAAACTTGTTGTGCGTACGGGCCGTGCGGAAGAGCTGGTCGAGCGCGGCGGCGTCAATGGTTGAAGCCATGAGGGGATCCTTGTGCCTTGTGGGTCATTTGGAGCGGCGACGCGCCGGTCGGGTACATCATGGGATGTGGGGCGCCAAAAGTGCACTGCAAATTTTAGGGAGCGACCTGAGCAACAGGATCACGCGCTCTGCCAATATCGAGCAACGGACAGCAAACACGCCGGTTCCCCAAATGAAAAAGCCCCGCGGTGCGGGGCTTTTTTGTTCCGGAATATGCCGAAGCTCAGACGGGGCGGACTTCCTGCACATCGGGCAGGAAGTGCTGCAGCAGGCGCTCGATGCCACCGCGCAGTGTCGCCGTCGAACTCGGGCAACCGGCGCAGGCGCCACGCATGTGCAGATAGACGATGCCCTCGCGGAAGCCGTGGAACACGATGTCGCCACCGTCATTGGCAACGGCCGGGCGCACGCGCGTGTCGAGCAGCTCCTTGATGGCCTTGACGGTCTCCTCGTCCTTCTCGTCGTAGTCGCCGCCGGGCAGCGCTTCGCCGTCCTCGCCGCCCTCCATGACCGGCGCGCCGGACATGTAGTGCTCCATGATCGCGCCAAGGATCGCGGGCTTCAGATGCTGCCACTCGCCATCGCCCTTGGTAACGGAGATGAAGTCCGAGCCAAGGAACACGCCGCGAACGCCATCGATCGCGAACAGGCGCTGGGCGAGCGGCGAGGCGCCGGCCTCGTCCATGTCGCGATAGTCGGCCGTGCCGTCGGTGAGAACCGACTTGCCGGGGATGAACTTGAGCGTGGCCGGATTGGGGGTCGGCTCTGTCTGGATGAACATGACTGTCCTCTTGGTAGTTCGCGAGCCCGATCGGATCGGGTCGCGGCGGGGCCGGCAATAGGCCAGGATTTTGGAATCTTTCTAGTCTAGCTGGCGGGCCGCGTCAAACCCGACTCTCTGGATATCCATTTGGGTATGGAATGCCAGTGGATCAACGCCACTATGCCCCTCACGCCGGATTCGGGCCGCTTATCAGCTATGCGGGACGCCGGTTCCGGCTCAGGCAAAGGCCTTGAGGTCCTCGAGCGACAAATTGCCGGGCACGACTGTGATCGGGACGTGGAAGTTACCCGCCATAGGCCCCGAGCCGATCGCCGAGACGAGAGGCCCTGGCCCCTTGGGATCGGTCGAGGCGCCGAGGACGAGGATGGCAACGTCCTCATCATCCTCGATGGCCTTGACGATTTGCTCCGCCTTGTTGCCTTCGAGGATAACTTCCTCGTGCTCGAGAGCCTCGAAACCCGCATTGTTCAGCTTGCGCCGCATGAGGCGGAAGAGGGCCTTGGCCTTGTTGGTTTCCTCCTCGAGCTGCACCTGCCGGATGCCTGCCCAATGCTGGTATTCCTGCGGCTCGATGACATACAGCAAGAGCAGGCGACCGCTGGTGTGCGAGATGCGCAGCGCTGCATAGAAGAGCGCCGACTCGACCTCGGCCGACTCGTCGACCACCACCAGGAATTTCCGCTGGTGTCCCTGCTCGAAGACACGTCTCTGCTTGGCCATGATGTGACCTGCTGTTGCTGCGGGCGCCAGGATTGGCGCGCCCGATCTCAGCTTGCCTCGCGTGATCCTATCACGAACGGACGAAGCCGACGATGTCCTTCACCTCGTTCAGGATCGGTTGGGCCAGCTCCCGCGCGCGACTGGCCCCATCTGCCAGAATCCGGTCGATTTCGGCCGGATCTGCGGAAAGGCGGCTCATCTCGCTCGTGATCGGCGCAAGTTTGGCGACGGCGACTTCGGAAAGGGCCTTCTTGAAAGTCGAGAATTGCCCACCGCCGAACTGCCGCAGCGTCTCCGCCTGCGTCGTCCCTGCGAGTGCGGCGTAGATGCCGGTCAAGTTGTCGGCTTCCGGCCGTCCTTCGAGGCCCTTCAGCTCGGAGGGCAACGCGTCCGGGTCGGTCTTGGCCCGCTGGATCTTGCGCGCGATGGTCTCCGCGTCATCGGTGAGGTTGATGCGCGAAAGATCGGACGGGTCCGACTTCGACATCTTCTTGGTGCCATCGCGCAGGCTCATGACGCGCGTTGCCGGACCGAGAATGATCGGCTCGGGCTGCGGGAAGAAGATTCCGTCGGCATAGCCCCTCGCTGCAATCGCCTGGTTCCAGTCGTTGTTGAACTTCTGGGCGATGTCGCGCGCGAGTTCGAGATGCTGCTTCTGGTCCTCGCCGACCGGCACGTGCGTGCCGCGGTAGACGAGAATGTCAGCCGCCATCAGGTTCGGATAGGCGTAGAGGCCCACCGAGGCGTTCTCGCGATCCTTGCCGGCCTTCTCCTTGAACTGCGTCATGCGGTTCAGCCAGCCGAGGCGCGCAACGCAATTGAAAACCCACGCCAGCTCCGCATGCGCGGACACCTGGCTCTGATTGAAGAGGATGCTCTTCTTCGGGTCGATGCCGGACGCGATGTAGGCCGCGGCCGCGCGCCGGATCGATTGGCGCAGCTCCTCCGGATCGAGCCAATCGGCCGTGATCGCGTGCAGGTCGACGACGCAGTACAGGCACTCGTGCGTGTTCTGCATGGACACCCAGTTGATCAGCGCGCCCAGATAGTTGCCAAGGTGCAGGCTGCCCGTGGGCTGCATGCCGGAGAAAACGCGGGGGCGGAGTGCGATCATCGTCCATTGTCCTCGAAAAGGCCCATCAGGCCGCGCCGGTTATTGCGCGCCTGCGGGCGGGGGGCAAGGGGGTGCGGTCGTGCGGCCTCCAATGGAGGCTAACGCCGTTGATGACGGCGTTTCGCGCCTCGAATGGGGAACCGGCCGGCACATTCGGCCGTTCACTTCGGACAGGCGCAGACTTCGTCCGCGCCCCCAGGACCCTCCCAGAAAACCGAGATGCCCCCTATGGCCGATACAGCCGATCGCCCGACGCTCCCGACGCATGGCGCCGCGACGCTCCCGAGCGTCACGGTCGACAACTACAACCTGGAGCTTGAGGATTCCGACGGCTTTCTCGGCGACAAGGCCCGCCGGGCCGCTTTCGTCGAGGCACTCGACGACTGGCGCAAGCATCACAAGGCAGTAACGGGTGATGATCCGCTCGGTGACGCTAAGACGGACGAGCTCAGCAAGAAGCAGCTCGACGAGCTGCTCGCCAGCGGCTCGGTCGAGGCTGCCGGCATCATTCTCAGTGCAATCGAGGACTACGCGCAGGCGCTCTTCACGGTGCTTCGCCGTTTTCTCAAGAACAAGGCCTGGGCAGAGACCGAGGCCATCGTCTTCGGTGGCGGCTTTCGCGCGAGCCGCATCGGCGAGCTTGCGATCGGTCGCGCCGGCGCGCTCCTCAGTTCCGATGGCATCGATGTCGATCTCGAGCTGATCGAGCACCATCCCGACGAGGCCGGTCTCATCGGCGCGGCGCACCTGCTGCCGGCATGGATGCTCGACGGACACAACGCCATGCTGGCCGTCGACGTCGGCGGAACGAACATCCGTGCCGGCATTGTCGAGCTGCGCCTCGGCAAGGCCAAGGATCTCTCGTCGGCCCGTATTGCCGAGTCGCATCTGTGGCGTCATGCCGATGAGAAGGTCTCGCGCACCGAGACCGTCGAGCACCTGGCGGACCTGCTCCAGTCACTGATCAAGACGGCAAAGAAGGAAAAGCTCTCGCTCGCGCCGGTGGTCGGTATCGGATGCCCCGGCATCATCGAGTCGGACGGCAGCATCGCGCGAGGCGCGCAAAATCTGCCCGGGAATTGGGAGAGCAGCCGGTTCAACTTTCCCGCTGCCGTCACGGAGAGCATTCCGAACATCGGCGATCATGAGACGATGATCGTGATGCACAACGACGCCGTCGTGCAGGGTCTGAGCCATCTGCCGCGCGCTCAGAAGCGCAAGCACTGGGGCATTCTCACGATCGGCACGGGCCTCGGTAACGCGCGCTTCTCGACGCGTGCCGTGGGCAAGCGGAAGGGGCGGTGAGAAGTCGCCTGCCAAGAGTCGGGCTGTACCAATCCGTCAATGCGGTCAAGGGGCTGCGGAGTGATTTAGAGCCGTGCACCCGACGCCCAGCAATGCGACGCCGGGCGTTGCTCCGCTCAAGAAAATAAATATACGACATAGATCAAATGGGAGGAACGGGAGCGCAATGACGCTTCGACGCCGCATTGCGGCGCCACGCAACACAATCCCTAAGGAGGAACGGCCCGTGGCCGAAAAGGATAAAGACGATCGAGTAGTTGGGAGTGTCGGGGGAGCAAAAATTCGCCGCCGCGATGTCGTGAGGGCAGGGCTGACAGGCGCCTCGCTGGCAGCAATAGCCAGCCTGCCGACGAAGGCTCACGCTCAGAAGGCCGAGTTCCGCTTCCGCATGCAATCCTTTCTCGGCCCGGGCACGGTCGAGTGGGAGACGCTCATCCCGCGCTACATCAAGCGCGTGAGCGAGATGTCGAACGGCCGGATTCAGATCCAGGCGTTCCCGCCCGGCGCGCTCGTTCCGACTTTCGAAATGCTCGATGCGGTCGGCAAAGGCGTCGTCGAGATCGGCTACGGCGCTCAGCCCTATTGGCGCGGCAAGATCCCCTTCACGCTCTGGACGTGGGGCATTCCCGGCGCCTTCAAGACGCTCGACCACTACGATTATCTGTGGAACGAGACGGGCCTGATGGACATCGTTCGCGAGTCTTTCGCGAAGCACGGCACGCACTTCCTCGGTCCCGTCTACTCGGACGAGTGGGGTGCCACGATGTCCCGAACCGAGCTGAAGACGCTCGATGACTTCAAGGGCATCAAGATCCGCAGCTTCGGTCTCGGCGCCGAGGTCTTCAAGACCAAGGGCGCGAGCATCGTGACGATCCCGGGTGAGGAGCAATACACCGCGCTCTCGACCGGCGTCATCGATGCCTCCAACTGGGGCTCACCCGCAGGCTTCTATCAGTACAAGATCCACGAGCCGGCGAAGTTCTATCTCGGCCCGTCGACGATCGCGTTCGACATGGAAGACATGTTCATGAATCAGCGGGCGTACAACCGCCTGCCGAAAGACTTGCAAGAGGTCATGAATATCGTCACTCGCATCTACGCGGTCGAGCGCGCAACGACCTCGACTGCCGAGAGCGCCAAGACCGTTCAGCTCATGAAGGACGCCGGCGTGAAGTTCAACTCGCTGCCGCCGGCCGACGTCGAGTACTACGAGAAGACGGCCAACGAGGCGCTCGAAAAGTTGCAGTCGAAGGACGAGCCGACGCAGAAGGTGCTCAAGATCATCTTCGAAACGCGCGACTTATTCCGCAGGCGTCCCTCGAACGTCTGATCACCAGAAGATAGACGCAAAACAGTTCCGGAGCGCGCCCAAAGGCTCGCCCCGGCGCTGTTCCTGCGCTCCGGGCCTGGAGAAAAGCTCTCATGAACTTCCTGCGCGCCGCCGTTCGCTTCGTCGATCGGCTGAACGGCGTGGTCGGCTATATCGCCGGGGTCGCGATCCTCGGCCTTGTCGCCCTCGTCTGCTACGAGGTCTTCCTGCGGTACGTGATGAGGGCCCCCACGACGTGGGGCAACGAGATGATCAGCTTCATCTTTGCCGCCATCATCATGCTCGGTGCAGGCTACACCCTGCTCAATCGCGACCATGTCTCCATGGACATCCTGTACTCGCGATGGTCCCGCCGCACTCAGGCAACCGTCGACGTGCTGACTGCCGGCTTCATGCTCCTCTTCTGCTGGGTGATGTTCGATCAGACGTTCATCATGGCGAAGGAGGCCCTGGAGACGGGCCAGCGCGCGTCCTCCGACTGGAGCCCACCTCTCTTTCCGGTCATGGTTTCCTTGCCCATAGGCTCGGGGTTGCTTCTGCTGCAGGCAATCGCACGTGTCGTGCGAGATCTGCACATGGCCATCACCGGCACGGAGCTCATACCTGAAGATGCGACGCACGACGCGGCGGAGGTCCGCCAATGAGCATAGAAGTCGTCACGATCCTACTTTTCGGATCCTTTCTCCTGCTCATGGCCGCCGGCCTGCCGCTCGTCTTCGCGCTCGGCAGCGCCGCGATCGTCGGCACGTACTTCCTCTGGGGGCCGGATGCCCTTTATGCGCTCGGCATCAAGACCTTCAGCACGGCCACCAGCTTCGTGCTGTTAGCGATTCCGATGTTCATCTTCATGGGCTGCATGTTGGAGAGGTCGGGTCTCGCCAACGACCTCTACGATATGATGAAGAAGTGGTTTGGCGGGGTGAATGGCGGCCTAGCGGTCGGCACCATTCTCGTCTGCACGATCTTTGCGGCGCTCGTCGGCGTCAGCGGGGCTGCGACCGTGACCATGGGCCTTGTCGCGCTGCCATCGATGCTGGCCGCCAACTACAGCAAGGGCATCAGTATCGGTAGCGTCGCCGGCGGCGGTGCGCTGGGCGTTCTCATCCCACCGAGCGTGCTGATGATCGTGCTCGGTCTCTACACCAACACGTCGGTCGGCATGCTCTTCCTCGGCGGCATCACCGCCGGGCTCGTGATCGTCGTGCTGTTCATCGCCTATATCCTGATCATATGCGCAATTCGTCCGAGCATAGGACCCGCGTTGCCGATCGAGGAGCGCGCGACATGGCCGGAGAAACTCGTGGCGCTCAAGTCGGTGATCCTGCCGATAGCGCTCGTGATCATGGTGCTCGGCTCGATCGTCGGCGGCGTCGCGACGCCGAGCGAGGCCGCCGGCATCGGAGCACTCGGCTCGATCCTCTGCGCCCTCGTCTATGGCAAGCTCACGTGGACGGCCGTGCGCGAGTCCTGCCTCATAACCTTGCGGCTGAGCTGCATGGTCTTGTGGATCGTGTTCGCGGCATCGATGTTCACGTCGCTATATGCGGCGGTGGGCGCCGACCAGCTTGTGAGGGATATGCTGTCGTACCTCCCGGGCGGACGCTGGGGAACGATTATCGGCATGCAGTTGATCTGGATCGTCATGGGATGCTTCCTCGATCCGATCGGCATCATGCTGCTGACGGCGCCGCTCTTCTTCCCCATCATCGTGCAGCTTGGATTCGACCCGGTGTGGTTTGCCGTGCTGTTCGTCGTGAACATGGAGATGGCATTCCTGACGCCGCCGTTCGGCTTCAACCTGTTCTACATCCGCAGCGTGGCGCCGAAGGGCGTTACCATGCTCGACATCTACAAATCGGTGACACCGTTCATCCTGCTACAGGCAACCGCGCTGGCATTGATGATGATCTTCCCCGAGCTCATCACGTGGCTGCCCTACAAAATGCTGCGGTAGGCTCAACACAGCGCATCGCGACGCTTATGACAGAAAGCCGCCTCAAGGGGCGGCTTTCATGCTCTCAGGTACTGCTGCTGCAAAGTGGTTCAGGTCCGTTCGATGGCACGCTCGAGCCGTCGGCTGAGAATCCAGGAAAGTCCGAGGAAGGCGATGAGCATCACCGCGCCGAGACCCGACGAGGCCTGACTCATGAACTTTTCAGAAAACTCGCCGAACGCGTAGCCGGCCGAGACGACGGCGACCGCCCAGATGCCGGCAGCAACGAAGTTCAGAGCAAGAAAGCTCGACCAGGAAAGTGATGATACGCCGTAAGCGAAGCCGGCGACGCCGCGGATGCCATGGGGATAGCGGTGAATGAGGATCATCCAGTAGTGATGCCGAGCCGCCAAGAGAGCTGCCGTCTGGATGGCGCGCTGCAGGCGCGGGAACGATCCGAGCCACTGCGTCCCGAAACGGCGTCCAATCCAGAAGCGGACGACGTCGCCGGTGAAGCTGCCGAGCCAACAGACGAAGATCAACGTCCCGAAATTCAGCGCGCCAGAGTGAGCAGCGTATCCGGCAAACATAGCGAGCAGCAGGCTATGCGAGGTCGCATAGGCGAACATCAATCCGTAGATCGCATCGTGGTTCTGGCGGATGATTTCTAAGAAGGACGCAAGATCGGTCGGAAACAGCACGCGGGCACCTGTGAATCACGGTCGTTCCTGAATTGCGCGACGACCTATGCGTTGCTCGCTAGCATCCGCGCGTGTCCATGCCAATAGGATAATGTGTGTGCGGGGCTTCCAGCGCCTTCGGACGGCGCGTTCAGTAAGGGGTGCCGTCTTTTCGCGAGAAGACGTACTTGCCGTCGGAGCCGAGCTTCGCGTGCAGGTCGAGCGTCGGATAGGTGATCTCGTCCCCTGCCGTGCGGTCGCCCACGACGAGCAGCAGCACATCCTCTGAGGATTCATTGACAAAGCGATGCGCGTCGCCAGTGCCGGCCGGAAAGCCCGCGCACATGCCGGCCTTCAGCACCTGACGACCGGCATTGGTTTCGAGCACAGCCTCGCCCTTCAGGATGTAGATGAACTCATCCTGGTGCGAGTGGGCGTGCCGGCTCGAGGATTGGCCGCCCGGCACGATGCGCGTGAGATTGACTCCGTAGTTGCGAATGCCGGCATGATCCCCGAGCCGGCGGTTCCAGCGGTTCTGGTTCACGCTGCGGAGCTCTTCCGGATAGCTCGTGTAGTTCGTTTCTGCGACGTCGGATGGATCGAAAGCTGGCAGGGTCGGCTTGGACATTGGACACCTCACGCACGAGTGGGCAGCGGTTTATAGGAGAGGCGCGAGGCGAGCGCACGTTCGAATATAGTGCGGCGTTTGCTATTTAAGCGCCTGCAGAAATGCCCCGCCGTAGCGGGTGACGCGCGCCTCGCCCATGCCGTGCACGAGCTTGAGCTCGTCCCGCGTCCGGGGCTTGAGGCGCACCATGTCGAGCAGCGAGCGGTCGTGGCAGACGATGTAGGGCGGCACGTTCGCCTCACGGGCGAGCTGGCCACGCACTTCACGTAGCGTACGATAGAGCTCGACCTCGTTTTCCTGCAGACCCGGCACTACGGCATTGCGCCGGGATGTGCGCTTGCGCCCTTCGCCACGCGTACGCGCGCTCGCGGACTGCTTGCGCACCATGAAGGGTGCCTCGCCGCGGAGTACGGTCCGTGCGCTTTCGCCGAGGGCCAGCGTGCCGTGGCCTTCGTCATCGGCGACGAGGTGGCCGGCAGCGACGAGCTGGCGAAGGATACTGCGCCATTGCGCGCCATCGACGTCGCGGCCGATGCCGAAGACGGAGAGCTTGTCGTGGTGATTGCGCACGATGCGCTCGTCGACCTTGCCGGTGAGCACATCGACGACATAGCCGACGCCGAAGCGCTGATCCGTCCGGTAGACGGCCGAGAGCGCCTTCTGCGCGAGCACGGACCCGTCGATGCAGTCCGGCGGCTCGAGGCAGTTGTCGCAGTTGCCGCAGGGCTCTGGCCGTTCCTCGCCGAAGTACGCAAGGAGCAGCTGACGGCGACAGCTTGCCGCCTCGGCGAGTGCGATGAGTGCGTCGAGCTTCGTGCGCTGCACGGCCTTGTGCTGCTCGCCCGCTTCCGACTGCGCGATCCATTGGCGCTGCGTGATGATATCGCCGAGACCATAGGCCATCCAGGCATCGGCCGGCTCGCCGTCACGTCCGGCGCGGCCCGTCTCCTGGTAATAGGCTTCGATTGATTTGGGCAGGCTCAGATGCGCGACGAAGCGCACGTCCGGCTTGTCGATCCCCATGCCGAACGCGATGGTCGCGACGACGATCAGGCCATCCTCGGCGAGAAAGCGCTGCTGCGCGGAGCGGCGTACTTCGGGCGCGAGGCCTGCATGATAGGCGAGTGCCGCGCGCCCCTTGGACGTGAGCCAGTCGGCGGTTTCCTCGACCTGTTTGCGGCTCAGGCAGTAGACGATGCCGGCATCGCTGGCGTGCTCCTCGGCGATGAAGCGCCACAGACGCTCGCGGGCGCCCATGCTACCGGTCTCGGCAATGCGGTAGCGGATGTTCGGTCGGTCGAAGCTCGCGACGAGCTTCTCGGCCTTTTCGAGAGCCAGCTCGCGCACGATCTCGGCGCGCGTCTTCTCATCCGCCGTCGCCGTGAGCGCGATGCGCGGCACGCCGGGAAAGCGCTCAGCCAGAATGCGGAGCTGGCGGTACTCGGGGCGGAAGTCGTGCCCCCATTGCGAAACGCAGTGTGCCTCGTCGATGGCGAAGAGAGCGACGTCCGTCGAGGAAAGGAGCTCCAGCAGGCGCGGCTGCACGAGGCGTTCAGGCGCGACGTAGAGCAGATCGAGGGCGCCAGCGCGCACAGATTTCTCGATCTCGATCTGCTCCGGCCAGGAGAGCGAAGAGTTGAGGAAGGCCGCATTCACGCCGAGCGACTTCAAGGCGTCGACCTGATCCTGCATGAGCGCGATCAGCGGCGAGACGACGACGGCGGTGCCGGGACGCACGAGCGCGGGGATCTGGTAGCAGAGCGATTTACCGCCGCCCGTCGGCATGAGCACGAAGGCGTCGCGGTTTTCGAGCAGCGCACGGATCGCGCTTTCCTGGTGCGAGCGGAAGCTGCGGTAGCCGAAGGTCGTCTCGAGAATGGCCTGCGCCCGCTCGAAGGCATCGCCGGCATCCCCGGCGTCCCATGCGGGTGCCGCCGGCATCTGAAGGGCGAACAAAGACATGCGTGGCGTCCGGCGGCGCGAGGAAAATCGTTGCTTGATTCCACCATGAGCGCGATTCTAGGCCCCTGCCAACGCCGGCCGGCCGGAGTGGCGTGGATTGCCGCTCGAGGGTTGCCGAATTGCGGCCCAGGCGGGCTTTCCATGCATCTCGAGCCGCCAAGCCATGCGGACACGGACAGTCCGGGGCGGGGAAAACTTGCGAAAGCCCACAGGCGCCCCCTATAGCAGTCGTCCGGCTAGGTCTTCCCGTCCAGGAGTAGTCCCCCGATGTCCCAACGTCCCGAGATCCGCTTTGTCGCCCTCGATGCGTCGGCGAGCCCCGTCGTCGCCGCGCTGGTCGGGCAGGATCTGCACATGCCGCCGGCGTTGAAGGCCATGGACCAAAAATCGGGTGGGGCATTGACGCGCGCCGCCAAGGCTGCCGACTTCAAGGGCCGCGCGAAAAGCAGTATCGAGATCCTCTCGCCCGAGAAGCTCGAAGCGAGCCGCCTCCATCTCATCGGCACGGTGCAAAGTGAACCCGCCGGCGAGCTCGACTGGATGCGGGCAGGTTCCGTCGCCTACGCAGCCATCCACGCGCGCAAGACGCCGACGGCGAGCCTCTTCGCCGAAGCGCCGGACAAGGGCGCGCCCTCCGCGGACGAGCTTGCCGCGCTGCTGGCCTATGGTGCGCTACTCAGGAGCTACAACTTTCGCAAATACCGCACGCGGCCGGCGCGCGAGAACAACAACGGTGAAGCGGAGCCCGAGGAAAAGTCGAGTATCCTCTATATCCACTGCAAGAACCCGCGCGACGCCGAGAGGGCTTTCGCCGACAAGCTTGCCGTCGCCGAAGGCGTGTTCACCGCACGTGATCTCATCAATGAGCCGGCCAATACACTCGGCCCCGTCGAATTCGCGGCGCGCGCCGAGGAGCTCTCCTCACTCGGCGTCGAGGTCGAAGTTCTGGAGCCCGAAGCTCTCGAGAAACTCGGCATGGGTGCGCTGCTCGGCGTCGCGCAAGGCAGCACGCGGCCAGCGCGCGTTGTCGTCATGCAGTGGCACGGTACCAAGTCCAAGCGTGCGAAGCCCGTCTGCATCATCGGCAAGGGCGTCGTTTTCGACAGCGGCGGCCTCTCCATGAAGCCGGCCGCCGGCATGGAAGACATGAAGGGTGACATGGGCGGCGCGGCGTGCGTCGTCGGGCTCATGCGGGCGCTCGCCGCGCGCAAGGCCGCGGCGAATGTCGTCGGTATCATCGGTCTCGTCGAGAACATGGTGTCCGGCGCGGCGCAGCGCCCCGGCGATATCGTGACCTCCATGTCAGGCCAGACCATCGAAGTGCTCAATACGGACGCGGAAGGCCGGCTCGTCCTGGCGGACGTCATCTGGTACGCACAGGAGCGCTTCAAGCCGCGCCTCATGGTCGACCTCGCGACGCTGACGGGCGCCATCATGGTCGCGCTCGGCAAGGAGCACGCTGGTCTCTTTTCCAATGACGACAAGCTCGCGGCCGATATCACCGATGCCGGCATCGCCACAGGCGAGAAGGTCTGGCGGATGCCGCTCGGCAAGGCCTACGACAAGCTCATCGACAGCAAGAACGCCGATATGAAGAACATAGGCGGGCGCTTCGGCGGCGCCATCACGGCGGCGCAGTTCATTCAGCGCTTCGTCAAGGATACGCCCTGGGCACATCTCGACATTGCCGGCACGGCGCTCGACTCGCCCAAGGACGAGCTGAATCAGAGCTGGTCTTCGGGCTGGGGCGTTCGCCTTCTCGATCGCATGATCGCCGACAAGCACGAGAAGGCGGAGAAGTAGTTCTCTCCTTCATTGGATTTATTCCAGTGAAGTAATGAGTTGCGGCGTTGTCACAGTGTCGGGTCGAACAGGGGCGACGTGAGACATACGCACCGTCTTATTGTTGACTAAAAAAGTACGATTTACGTACATGGGCTGTGTGTTCGTCGCTTGTCGCGCCGAGTCGTGACGCACCGCCGGACACGAGCCAGCTCGCCAGTCGCATCACGCGCGCCAGCCCGCCAGCGATTCACATCATCTCTGCATTGGCTCTTGGGGGGCTGCTATGCCGTTCTCGAACGATCGATCTGTCGCGTCCAGACGTCTTTGCGCGGTTCGATTACCTACCGCGATTCTGATGGGCACCGCCGCGGCGACCGTCCTGCTTTCGACGGCACCAGCTCTCGCGCAGTCGACCAATCTGCCGCCCCTCAGCGTCGAAACGAGGAAGCAGCGCGCGCCCGCCAAGCAAACAAAGCGCGCCCAGCCGAAGCAGGCGCCTGCCGCACCTGCGCCCGAAGCAGCACCTGTCGAAGAAGTTCCCGAAACTGCGGCCGCGCGCGATGCCGCAGCGAAGGCCGCTGCCTATGATGCGCCAGCGGGCATCAGTGTTGTCGGCGGCGGCGAGCTCGATACGTTCGGCAGCACGCGTGTCGACAATGTGCTGCGCGCCCAGGCCGGTACGTTCTCGCGCGAGAGCGTCAACCAACCCGGCATTTCCGTGAATATCCGCGGCTTCGAGGGCAATGGCCGCGTCAACATGATGATCGACGGTGCGCGGCAGAATTTCCGCTTCCTCGGTCACGAGGCCAGCGGCTTCCTCTATGTCGATCCGCAGCTGCTCGCGGGGATCGACATCCAACGCGGCGCGATTTCCACGGCCGGTGGCTCCGGTACGCTCGCAGGCTCGGCAAACTTCCGCACGATCGGCGTCGAGGACATCATCCTGCCGGGCAAGGATTCGGGCATTCTCAGCAGCGTGACCTGGGGCAGCAATGGCATCGGCTGGCAGGAGATGGTCGCCGCTGCGGCGCGCACCGACACTGCGGGTGTTGCCGCCGCCATCAGCCATCGCGATCAGAGCCGCTACAAGAACGGCGACGGACAGACCGTGCCATTCGGCGACCAGGATCTGCTGTCGGGCCTTGCCAAGATCTACATCAAGCCGACGCCAGGCGTGCGCGTCGATTTCGGTGCCGTGCTGTACGACAACGAGTTCACCGCGAATTCCTACGAGCAGACTCTGAAGTCCAACCTGTTCACCGGCAAGTTCGCCTATACGCCGTCAGATAATCCGCTGGTCCACCTCAGGGCCAATGTCCACTACAGCGACGTCAAGTCGGAGTATCTGCGCGGACTGAACAGCTTTGCGACGTCGGTCGGGCGGACAATGGAGGATCAGGGCGTCGGCTTCGACGTGTCGAATACTTCGCGCTTCTGGCTTGGTGCCGTGGCGGTGCAATCGACTTACGGCGTTGAATATCAGCATGACGACTTCAAGATGAGTAACGGCGGTGTCAATCCAAATGGGGAGCTGTCGACCGGCGGCGTCTTCTCCGAGACGACGTTCCGCTACGGCATGTTCGATCTGATCGGCGGTCTCAGGTACGACACCTATAAGATAGACGGCACGGTCAGCGTTATCCGCGCAACGCCGTCGGCGCCTCTGCCTTCGATTGGCACCTATCAGATCGACGATGAGGACGGTCGGGTCAATCCCAAGCTCACGCTCGCTGCGCGGCTGACGGATTGGATGAAGGTCTATGCCACCTACTCGGAGTCCATGCGGGCGCCGTCGACGAATGAAATGTTGGCCGGCGGCGAGCATCCCGGCAGCACTTCAGCAAGTTACGTCGCAAACCCCTTCCTGAGGGCGGAAATCCAGCGCGGCTTCGAGATCGGGACCAACTTCACCGGCCGCAACGTCCTCACGAGCGGAGACGCCTTCGCCATGAAGGTCGCCTACTTCCGCATGAACGTGGAGGACTACATCGTCACGTGCACCAACGGCGCCTCTCCAACCAGCTCGGCCTACGTCAACTGGTTTTGCAACGTTGATGGTACGACGCCAGTCCAGGGCGTCGAGGTGCAGGCCGACTATGACGCGGGCAATTTCTTTGCAGGCCTCGCCTACACGTACACGAACAGCGATCTGCCGCCGCAGACGCCAGGCAATGGCGCGAGCCAGTACATGCCGGACCACAATCTCGTGCTCACGTCCGGCATTCGCCTCTTCGATCAGAGCCTGACTCTCGGTGCGCGCGCCTATTTCGTCTCGGATGCCGACGATCCATCCGCAACGGCAACCGGCGGCCGCCGCGAGGGCTACGAGCTGCTCGATCTCTTCGCCAGCTACAAGATCCGCGAGGGTTTCGACATCGGTGCAACCGTGACCAACGTACTCGACGAGGCCTACACGCCCGTTCTCGGCACTGCGCCGTCGTCGTCCAATCCGTTCAACCCGTTTTCGGGCGAGATCGGGCGCGGGCGCACCTTCCTGCTGAACACGCGGATCCAATTCTAGCGCGCCAATCTCCGAGTATCTGCGCTCCATCGTGAAGCGGCAGTGGCCTCGACGCTGCCGCTTCTTCATTTCTGGATGCACAGCGCCGCGCTAGCTGACGAGATGCGCTTCAACCGCGTCCTCGTTCCAATCGAGGCCGACGCCGGGCACATCCGGAATGTGCAGTTGGCCGTTCTCGATGCGATAGGGTCGCTGAAGGACCGGGTTCGTCCAGTCCTGCCATTCGAGCCAGTGCGCGGTTTCGGTGACGCGCATGACGTGCGCGCCGACTTCCGGATAGAGATGCGTCGACATGGGCACGCCATGCACACCGGCGAGTGCCGCCGCCCGCATCCAGCCGGTCACGCCGCCGATACGCATGAAGTCCGGCATGACGAGATCGCAGGCTTTCTTCTGCAAGGCGACGTGCATCTGGCGCGGACCATAGAAGTTCTCGCCGATCTGGAGCGGCGTCTTCAGCTCTGATGCGAGCTGCGCATAGCCGTCGAGATCGTCATAGACGATCGGCTCCTCGATCCAGTCGAGGCCGTGATCGTCGATCCTATGGCAGCGCTCGAGGGCTTCGGCGAGATTGAGGCCCTGATTGAAATCGATCATCAGGTGCATGTCCTCGCCGACCGTGCGGCGCACCGCTTCGAGTGTCGCGAGATCCTCGGAGATGCGCGTGCGGCCGAGCCTCAGCTTGAGGCCATCGAAACCGCCTTCATCCCTGAGCACGATGGCTTCTTCGGCGACCGCCTCAGGAGCTTTGAGCCAGAGGCCGTTGCTGTTGTAGGCCCGCACAGGTCCGACCGATCCGCCGAGCAGGACGCAGAGCGGTACGCCAGCTGCCTTCGCGTGCGCATCCCAGGCGGCCATGTCGAGACCGGATGCCGCAATCATCGAGAGGCCCTCGTAGCCGACGAAACGCAGCGACTTGCGCGCCGCGTCGAAGATCTCGATCGGCGATAGCTGGCGTCCTTTCAGCATGTCGCCGAGATCGTGGAGCGCCGGCACGAGATAGCGCATGGACTTCACGATATACGGCTCGAGATAACTGCGCCCGACGATGCCCTCTTCGGTCAGCAGATCGATGAGAATGATGGGCCAGTCGGTGATGGTGGCAATGCGCGCCACGACCGGGCGCTTGAGCTTCAAGACCACCGGTCGCGCCCTGAGGCTTCTGACCGTGAGGGGAGGCTTCCGCATGACAATGTCTCCGCAGCTAGGCATTCCCGCACGCCATTTCATTCCGCGACGCACGGAAGTAAATTCACTATGCAGTATACTTTCAGGGAGCGTTCTGGATGCCGCGATCAGCCGAACAGACACGCAAGCGCATTCTCGAAGCTGCTTATCGCCTCTTCCGGAGACAGGGCTTCAGCCGCGTCAGCATGGGCGAGATCGCGGCCGATGCTCGGCTGACGAAGCGCACGCTCTATCATCATTTCAGAAGCAAGGACGATCTGCTCGCTCGCGTGCTCGAAGCGCAGCATGAGCTCGCCCTTCAGGCATTCTGGACATTCGCCGATAAGCTGACGGGTTCCGCGGAGACGATCGTCGACGCCATGTTTCAAGAACTCGCGGTCTGGGTGGACAAGCCGCGCTGGGCCGGCTCCGGCTTTACGCGCCTTGTCATCGAGCTGGCCGATCTTCCCGGCCATCCGGCGCGCACCATTGCTCGTCGACACAAGGCGCAAATGGAGCGCTGTCTTGCAGAGCTGCTCGCACGCGCCGGTGTCGCGCAGCCCGAAGAGTTGGCGCGCGAGGTGTGGCTCCTATCGGAGGGCGCGATCTCGCTCATTCTCGTGCATGGCGATCGTGGATATTCGGCAGCCGCCATGCGGGCCGCGAGGACGCTGGTGCGCCATCATGTGGGAGCGCACACGCGCACGAAGCGCAGATACGCACAGCGCCGGCCTTCGCGCAGCGCCTTGGCTTCATAGCGTGTCCCGGGCCAGTCCTCGGGGCGATGTCGCCAGTCGACGGCGCGCGTGGCTGTCCACCGGAATGCCGGATGTCGCATGAGGGCTGCGAGCATCGTGCGCGCATAGTCGCCAATGTCCGTTGCAAGGCGCAGCTCGGCGCCGAGCTTCATGGCGCGTGCCAGCTGATCGAGCAGTGGCGTGCCGACGAGGCGGCGTTTGCGGTGCCGCGCTTTCGGCCAGGGATCTGGGAACAGCACGAAGGCGCGGTCGAGGGACGAAGCCGGCAGCCAGCGCAGCAGAGGGCGCACGTCGTCGGGATGCACGCGGATATTGCCGAGGTGATCGTCCTCGATGTGCGTAAGCGCCTTGACGACGCCTTCCTCGAAGGGCTCGCAGCCGATCAGCCCCACGTGCGGGTGATGACGTGCTTGCCAGACGAGATGCTCGGCGCCGCCGAAGCCGATCTCCAGCCAGACCTGCGTGACCGGTACGCCGAACAAGCCTCGCGCATCTGCGGGCGGCGGCCGCGAGAGGTCGGGCCGAACGCGTGGGAGCGTATCGGCGAGCAGGCGCTCCTGCCGACCGCTCAGCTTGCGCCCGCGTCGGCGCCCGAACGAGCGGAGCTCCAGTTCATGAGATGCGATTTCGTCGTCGATCATCGGCGCGCCATAGCACAAATGCCCGGATTTCGGAGTGCGCACCTGTCAGCGCGCGAGGTAGTAGGAGTACCTCTAAAGGCTTATATCCAGCTGAAACCGCAGCCTAAGAAATCGTACCCTGTTCAGTTTCCGATTGACGCGGACCGCATTTCTATTTCAGTTTGGTAAACGGCGTTCTGCAAAACTGATGTGGCGTAGTTGCTCAGGACGCGTGCCGCAGTCGCGGCGGGGGCGTGTGTGGTGCTGCGTGGGCTCCGAAAACGTGTGGCAGCGTGGGTGCCGCGTGCCTTGTTGTGTGCTGGCGGTTGCTTGGCAGCCACGGCATTCATGATCGTTCCCGTTCGCGCCGACGAGCCACCCACGGTCGAGGTCTCGGGTGGCGGGGAGATCGGCTACCATCTCTGGTCGGCCTACACGAATACGACCGTGGCCCTCTCGGGCCTGATCGCGAGCGTCCCGAAAAGCATCCGCGAGGATGGCTGGCGCCTGCGCGCAGGGGCTGGGTATTGGGAATACGCGCGCCGCCAGACGATCTGGATCTCCGGCGTTGGCGAGCAGAGCGTCCGCCGTCGTCGAACGGGCTCGTTTGCCGATGCACTGCTCGGCTATCAGGCTGGCCTCGGCCCGCTGACGCTGAAGGTCTTTGCAGGCGCGGTTTATGCGAACGAGCGACGCCTGATCGATGGTGAGGACGAAGGCTCTATCGGGCCGTACACGGCTGCCCGCGTTCTGGTCGAAAGCTGGTACAACCTCACGCCCAATTCTTTCGCCCAGCTCGATGCCGGATGGATGAGCCGCCTCGACGAGATCACAGCAAGGGGGCGGCTCGGATATCGCATCACGCCTGAGATCTCTCTAGGGCCGGAGATCGGCTACTGGTCGGCGGCACGCGAATGGGGATCAGGCCGCGATGATCTCATCCGCTATGGCGGCTTTGTCCGCTACGAATGGACCGCCGGCGAAGTCTCGATCTCCGCCGGCATGACGGACGGCGCCGAGGGCAGCGAGCTCTATGCGACGCTCAACGCGCTCCTTCGCTTTTGAGGCGCTTCGCGCCCAGCTTTGAGCACTTGGGCGCATCTAATGCTCGCCTCATACCAAAATCGCGCAACTTATGCCGCAACATGAGCCAGCGCTTTACCCTCACTTAACGCTGCTTGCCTACAGTAGCTCTTCGTGGCCGCGATCCGGTTTTGCGTCGATCCGGGCCACGCTCGTACAAAGGGTATGATGGCCTGATGGTCAGCAAGCGGCAGGTGTCGGTGTTGCTTCTCTGCGGTGGGCTGTCGGTCTACTTCGGCTATCACACGTTCAAAGGCAGGCACGGTCTCGAGACTAGATCGCGACTGATCGAGCGCTCCACGATTCAGGAGCGGGAGATCAAGGCACTCGAGACCGTGCGCGCCAACCTCGAGCACGAAATCGCACTCCTCGATGGACCGTCGCTAGACCTCGACTACGTCGAGGAGCTGGCGCGCCGCCATCTCGGTTTCGCCGTGCGCGCGGATCGTATCTTGATCGATCGATCCAGCAGCAGCCGATGAGGCCGCTTCGCCAATACCGCCGGCCGCTCGCGGCCGGCTCACGACCGACCATTTGCCGCCGGATCGCCGTCTTTCGGCCATGCCCGTGACCAACGGACATACAACAATTCCCTATCGCACACGGGGGATCATTCATGTTTAGGCGTATGATCATGCCGGTGTCGGCGTGCGCTGTGCTGCTTACAGCAGTGCTCGCCGCCGGCTGCAAGGAAACGGTGTTCGGGGAAATTCAGGATCGCCCGTCGAAGCTCGGAGGCACCGAAGCCACCGAGGCAGCCGCGGCGGCGCCAACGCGCACCGAGCATTTTGCAGCATCCGCTCGATCCATTCGCGCTCATCCGGCGCTCGGGCCGCATTCCCCTGCCGAGATCAAGCGTCGCGTCGCCCAACTCGTCGAGCCACCGCGTCTCGCGACGCCGCCCGCCTCCATTCTCGCAGTTACCCCGCCTCATGCCTTTGAGACTGAGTCACGCCAGCAGGTGGCCTCGGTCGATCTGCAGCAGAATGCGCCGGCTGCAGCGGCTCCCGGCAGCGCGAGCCTGATCCCCGCGCGTTCTACCGCGCCGGCCGATCAGGCGCCGGCACGCAGCACGCCCCGCAATGTCGTGATTCCGATGGTCGTTTCCAGTGCCGATGGCACGAGCTGGCGCGCCGAGGGTGGCGAAGGCAAGAGCCAGCCGCGCAACGCCCATTGCCGTGACGAGGCGCTCGAGCAGCTCAAGCGATACTCGGAGTCCGGCTATCGCATTTACGAGCGCCTCGACGACAAGCGAATGTTTACGACCTGGATTCTCTGCGACGAGCGCCAGCGTGGTCTCACGACCGCCGTGCACGAGGCCGTGCACATGCTGACCGAGCAGCTCGATGCCTTTCCGCTGGTCGATGGCGGCCAGATCGCGCGCATCGCGATCACCGAGAAGTTCATGAAGCCCGGCCGTATCTCGGCGCAGTTCAAGCAATCCGACGACTTCGTGCGGACCTATCTGCTGCCGGGCGGCGCATCATCCGCCGATGACTTCACGTATCTGATCGACGAGTTCAACTCGTACATCCACGACCTCAACACGGCCATCCAGACCCAGACCATGGCGCCACGCGACAGCTATCTCGGTCATCGCGATGGTATGTCGGCGATGATGAGCTTCCTGATGGCGTATGTCGCGCTCGCTGAGAAAGAGGATGCGCGCACCTGGGCCGGTCTGCATCGCCCCGACGTGAAGCATCTCGTCTCGACGCTCTGGTCGGATGCCGAGCGCACGATCGAAAAGTCCTGCAAGGTGCCGCGCTACGCAGTCGACGATCAGGTCTTCCTGCGTCACATCTGCGCGCCGGCTAACGGTCGCGCGCTCGGCCATTTGCTCGGCCGCGCACCACGCTGCCCGAAGGCCTGCCTCGGATCGGCTAGCGGGTGAAGCAGGTCGCAGCTTTGCTGCGAACCTGGCAGCATAGTCAGTTCAAAAGGCGGGTGGGTTCGGGAGGGTGTCCCTCCCGATGGAGCACGAGGCTAGCCTCGCTCGCGCCGAAGGCGTGAATGCGCCTCACATTCCCGGATAGTTCGGACCGCCACCGCCTTCGGGCACGACCCAGTTGATGTTCTGGGCGGGATCCTTGATGTCGCATGTTTTGCAGTGGACGCAATTCTGCGCGTTGATCTGGAAGCGCGGCTTGCCGCCATCATCGACCACTTCATAGACGCCGGCAGGACAATAGCGCTGCGCGGGCTCGGCGTACTCGGGCAGATTGTACACGATCGGGATCGTCGGGTCCTTGAGCGTCAAATGAACCGGCTGGTCTTCCTCATGATTGGTTGCCGAGAATGAAACGCTTGTCAGACGATCGAAAGTCAGCACGCCGTCCGGGCGCGGATACTCGATCTTCTTCGCCTGCGAGGCGCGCTTGAGCGTCGCGTAGTCCGCCTTGCCGTGCCGCAGTGTATAGCCGAGGCCCATACCGGGAATGATCGTGTTGAGCCACATGTCGGCGCCGGAAAGGAATGTGCCGATGCGCGTGCCGAAGCGGGAGAGCAGCGGCTTCGCATTGCGGACGGGTTTGAGATCCCTGGCTATGGGGCCGGAGCGCACCGCCATTTCGTAGGCGTCGAGCTTGTCGTGCTGGCGCCCGGCGACGATCGCCTCGAAGGCAGCTTCGGCCGCATGAATGCCGGAGAGGATCGCATTGTGCGAGCCCTTGATGCGCGGCACGTTCACGAAGCCGGCCGAGCAGCCGACAAGCACGCCACCAGGAAATGTCAGTTTCGGGATGGACTGCCATCCACCCTCGGTGATCGCGCGCGCGCCGTACGCAATGCGCTTGCCGCCGGCGAAGACATCGCGGATGGCAGGGTGCGTCTTGAAGCGTTGGAATTCCTCGAAGGGTGCCAGGTAGGGGTTCTGGTAGTTGAGGTGGACGACGAACCCGACGGCGACGAGGTTTTCGCCGTAGTGATAGAGGAACGAGCCGCCGCCGGTGGCATCGTCCAGCGGCCAGCCGAGCGTGTGCTGGACGAGGCCTGGCTTGTGTTTCTCGGGCGCGACCTCCCACAGCTCCTTCAGGCCGATGCCGTACTTCTGCGGATCGCTGTCGCCGTCGAGAGCGAAGCGCGTGATGAGCTGCTTTGCGAGCGAGCCGCGCGCGCCTTCGGCAATGACCGTGTACTTGCCGCGTAGTTCCATTCCGCGGGTAAAGCTGTCCTTGGGCTCGCCATCGCGGCCGACGCCCATGTCACCCGTCGCTACACCAACGACGCGGTTCTCCTCGTCATAGAGCACTTCGGAGGCGGCAAAGCCCGGATAGACCTCGACGCCGAGTTCGGCTGCCTGCTCGCCGAGCCAGCGGCAGAGATTGCCAAGGCTGCCGATGTAGTTGCCGTGGTTGTTCATCAGCGGCGGCATGCCCATGTTCGGCAGCCGCAGCTCGCCGGCAGGCCCCAGATAATAGAAGCGGTCTTCCGTGACTTGCGTCTCGAGTGGCGCACCCTTCTCCTTCCAGTCGGGGATCAGGGTGCTGAGGCCGATGGGATCGATGACGGCACCGGACAGAATGTGTGCGCCAACCTCCGAGCCCTTTTCGAGCACGACGACGGAGACTTCCTGCCCGTGCTCGGCGGCGAGCTGGCGCAAGCGGATGGCCGTTGCGAGACCGGCCGGGCCGGCGCCCACCACCACCACGTCGAACTCCATGCCTTCACGCGGTGGCAGCTCGCTCTGCTCGTCCGTCATCGTGCGCTGTCCTTCGATCCATTCCAATATCCGTTATGCTGTTCGATAGGTCGGGGGCGCAAGTACGGTCAAGCACCAAGCTCATGCTGCAAGGCCCTGTGCACGGGGCGGGATGCCAAGGTGGGCGTCAGGCGCTATGGTGCCGCCCATGATCGATGAGGAAGATCGGGCCGGTATGGCGACCCTGCTCGCGTGGTGGCGCGAGATGGGGGTCGACGGCGTACTCGACGATGCAGGGAACGACTGGCTTGCGCGCGCCGATGCCGTGCCAGGGCAGGCGTTCTCGTTGCAGAAATCCGAGACTGCGCCTGAGACACCGCGTGCGGCGCCTGCAGCGTCGGGGCCGGCGCGGACCGCCGCTGATAGGCCCATCGCCACTGTGACGAGCCCGCGTCCTGCCGTTACCACTGACGCACCGCGCCGCTTTCCGACCGCGCCACCGGATGCCGCAGCGCTCAGCGCTCGCCAGGCGGCGCGTCAGGCCAAGACGCTCGACGAGTTGCGCACAGTGCTCGAAGCATTCGACGGCTGCGCGCTCAAAGCCACGGCGAAGTCACTTTGCTTCTTCCGCGGGCGCCCCGATGCGCGGCTGATGATTGTCGGCGAAGCGCCGGGGCGCGAGGAAGACCTCGCGGGAAAGCCGTTCGTTGGTCGCGCCGGCCTGCTTCTCGATAAGATGCTCGCCGCGATCGGCCTCAGCGAGGACAACGTACACATCACCAATGTCGTGTACTGGCGTCCGCCGGGGAACCGCACGCCGACGCCGCAGGAAGTGCAGGTCTGTCGGCCCTTCCTGGAGCGCCAGATCGAGCTTGTCGGCCCCGATGTGCTCATGACGCTTGGCGGGCCCGCCGCGACCGCGCTCCTCGGCATCGAGGGTGGTATCATGCGCGCACGGGGGCGCTGGCGGGAGATCGAGGTCGCCGGCCGCAAAGTGCCGGCCATGCCGACGCTGCATCCGGCCTACCTCTTGCGAACGCCTATCGGCAAGCGGCTCGCCTGGCGCGATCTGCTCGCTATCCAGGACCGCTTGCTCGCCGCCCGAGGGAAATGACACCATGAAAAGCATCAAGGACGCGCTCGATCACCGCTTCGGCGATTTCGCCCATGCGGTTGATCCGAAGCTGGAAGCCTCGGAATTCCTGCGGGGGCTCGCTTCGCGCGGCGTCTGCCGTCGCTTTCGCGACGAGCCGGTACCGGCGTCTCTCATCGACACGCTTGCTGCGCTTGCCCTCTCGTCGCCGTCGAAGAGCGATCTCCAGCAGCGCGACATCCTGGTGATCGAAGACAAGGCCATCCGGGACCGCATCAACGCTTTGCTCGCGGATCAGGACTGGATTCCCAAGGCCCCGCATTTCCTCGTCTTCCTCGGCAACAACCGGCGCCAGCGCCAGGTCCATGACTGGACGGGCATCCCGTTCGCCAACGACCACCTCGATGCCTTCTTCAATGCCTCGGTGGATGCAGGGATCCTACTCTCGGCATTCGTCCTCGCGGCCGAGGCTGCGGGGCTCGGTTGCTGCCCGGTGAGCGTGATCCGCAACCACGCCCAGGAGGTAAGCGAGATGCTCGGCCTGCCCGCCCACGTGTTTCCGGTCGCGGGTCTCGGATTCGGCTGGCCGCAGGGCCCGTCCTACATCAGTCTGCGCCTCCCACTCGCAGCGACGGTGCATCGCGACCGATATGGTGATTGCAACAAAGAGATCGTTTCCGCCTATGATCGCAGGCGCAACGGCGTGTTTCCTTACCGTACTCAGCGCAATGTCGCCCGTTTCGGGACGAGCGATTCCTATGGTTGGTCAGAGGACAAGGCGCGCCAGTACGGCGAGCCTGAGCGTGCCGACTTCGGCCGCTTCGTTAATGCGCGCGGCTTCAAGTTAACTTGAAGTTCGTCGACCGATTTAAGCCCCGTTAAATCAATTTGTACTACTCATATTCGTGCACGGGTGCTGTCGGGGTCGGCGCCACCTGGGCATTCGTGGAGGGGATTGTGCATATCAGATTTGCGTACCTGCGGCCCTGTGCGGTGCTGCAGTACCGGGCTATTGGCCCTTACGACCGGTCGGTGAAGGAGGCATGGGAAACCTTGCTCGGCTGGCTTGATATGCGCGATCTCCGGAAGTACAACGCGCGCGCCTTTGGCATCATTCACGACTGCTCGCGAATGACCGATGCCGAGGCTCTTCGCTACGACGCCTGTGTCGAACTCGTCCCCGGCCTCAGCCCAGACCCAGAGTTCGGCATTACCCGCAAGATGACCCCGGGTGGGGCCTATGCGCTCGGCCAGATCAGGGGCTGCCACAGTCAGATCGGCGCGGCCTTCCGCTATATGAGCTCGCAGTGGGCCGAAGCGGAGAAGCTGCGGGTCGACAGCACGCGCCCGCTGATGGAGATGTATCTCAACGACCCGGCCCGGACGCCTAAGGAGGAATGGCTGACGCAGCTCTGCGTCCCGATCCGTACCGAGCCCGATCCCCGCAAGCTTCTCCACATCCGCGACGACGAGCTCGAGCTCGAAGCATGAGGCCATGACGGCGCAGCCGATGGCGCCCCGTGATCACCTCGCGTGTGCGTAAAACGAATCGTGATTTGCCAGCAAATAGGCCCCATGCATCGATAGAAGCATGTGGGCATTTCGGACATGTATGGTGGCCTTGCTCGCAGCGGTGATGGCCATCGGCGTGGCTCCATCATCGCGCGCCGATGAGGCCGTAGACCTCGAACTCGTTCTCGCGGTCGATGTTTCCTGGTCGATGGACCTCGACGAGCAGCAGCTCCAGCGCGAGGGCTATGTCAGCGCCCTCCGTGACCCCGAGGTCTGGAAGGCCATCAGCAGCGGCGGCATGGGCCGAATCTCCCTCATGTATGTGGAATGGGCAGGCCAGCTCATTCAGCAGATCGTCATGCCTTGGACGCTGATCGACAGTCCGGACGCGCTCGAAGCATTCGCCGCGCGGCTCGAGAGGATGCCGATCTCGCGCGAGCGTATGACGTCGCTCTCGGGTGCCATCGATTTCGCGGCGCGCCAGTTCGGGACGCAAGGTTTCAAGGGCAAGCGCCGGGTCATCGATGTCTCCGGCGACGGTCCCAACAACTCGGGCGGTCCGGCTGAGGTATCCCGTGATCGCGCGGTCGCCGAAGGTATCGTCATCAATGGGTTGCCGATCATCTTGAAGCCGAACCAGCGCTCGGGCTTCTTCGATATCAATAACCTCGACAAGTACTACACCGATTGCGTGATCGGCGGGTTCGGGAGCTTCGTTATCCCCGTGCGGGCAAAATCGGAGTTCGGGCCGGCGATCCGACGCAAACTCATTCTGGAGATCGCCAACCTTTCGCCCATGCCTGAAGAGGGTGAGCCCCGCTTCATCCGGACACAAATGTCCGTGCCCGAGGAGCGCAGCGACTGCATGATCGGTGAGAGGCTCTGGCGCATGTATATCGACGGCCGTTTCCGCGAGTAGGCGACAGTGAGCAAGTGCCGCTGGCTGGCCGATGACACAAGAGCCCCGCGCAGGACCTGCGCGGGGCTCTTGTCATTTCCGAGAGTGGTGCTGCGGATCAGATTGCAGAATTGATCCAATCCTCGAGCTTGCGCTTCTGGACGAGAGCACCGACCTGCTGGGCGGCAACCTTGCCGTCCTTGAACACGAGGAGCGTCGGCATGGCCTGAATGCGGAAGCGCTGCGTGATTGCCGGATTCTGGTCGACGTCAACTTTCACGACCTTGACCTTACCAGCCATTTCCTGCGCGACCTGATCAAGCGCCGGCGCCATGGCCTTGCACGGTCCGCACCACTCCGCGAAAAAGTCCACGACGACCGGCTCGGACGATTTGATGACCTCGTCTTCGAAGTTTGCGTCGGTAACGAACGCAGTCATTTCGGGATCTCCTCGGAATAAGCCGCGTGCAGGCCTGCACGGGAGGGGATGCGGCGGAATCGCCGCGTTGGCTGTTAAGTAGGCATCGCACTATCTTGCGTCAAGTTGGCCTCAAATGGGCGTGAACAGTTCAATTTTTGCCTGCTCCAGAATCTTTGCTGGAAGCTCCATGAGTCTCGGTCCCTCCGTCCAGAGCAAAGCCGCCCGCACGCGCCTGGCTCCGAATGCACGCTCCACCGCTAGGCAATAAGCCGCGAGCTGATGAACATAGGCGCGCGGCACCTCGTCGAGATCGCGCGGAGGCGGGCGGTTGGTCTTGTAGTCCACAATCAGGATGTCGCCTGCGAGCTCGACAAGCCGGTCGATCTGGCCGGCGATGCGCAGCGGCGGACCTGTGCCGCTGGGCGACGCGATCTCGGCGACGATCGCAACCTCGGCGCGCGAGTGTGGTCCGAAGACGGGGCCAAGGGCTGGATCAGTCAGTATGGCGAGCGTCTCGCGGACAATGCTCTCATGCATCCGCGCCGGCAGGACACTGCCACGAGCCTCCAAGAAGGTGCTGGCGGCGCGCTGCCAGCCTTCCTGCGGGCAGGTCGGCAGATATTGCAGAAGGGCGTGTGTGAGCGTGCCGCGCAGAAAGCGGTTTTCGCCGCCGAGCGATGATCCGGGCGCGGATCTGCGTGTCGGCCGGTCGGAGGGCGCGCCGACAGGTTCGAGCGGTTCGCCCTCCGCGTCGATGTCGAGCGGGGCGAGGCGTGAGGGGGCGATCGGAACGGCAAGTGCCGGCTCGCGCGGTGCCCGGCGCTCTGCCCATGCGGGCAGCCTGACAGGGGTGGCATCGAGGCCGGGATCGCTTTTGCGCGCTGTCGGCGGCACGCGTTGCGGCTCGGCAAGGCGGAAGACTGGGCGCCCCTCGGGGTCGCGCGCCTCGACGAGGTGATCCGCGAGGCCGGTTCTGACGAGCTCGTACCAGCAGTTCGCAGGCCGATTGTTCTTGCCATCGTAGCCGCAGACATAGAGGCGGTCGCGCGCTCGGGTCAGCGCCACATAGAGTAGGCGGTTGCGCTCCTCGGTTTCCTCGTTCGAGACGCGGCTTCGGGCGTTGGCGATTGCCGCCACACGCTTCGTTCCTTTCGACGGCGCCCAAACCACGGGCTTTACGCCGCTCGCGACGCTGATCTCGTCATCGATCTCGATGAGGCCACCATTGGGACCGCCGGATCGCGTGCTGCACGTATCCGGCAGGAAGACGATCGGCGCTTCGAGACCTTTGGCGCCATGCACGGTCATGACGCGCACCTGGTTACCGCCGTGCTCGAGATCGCGCTTGATCTCGCGCCGGCTTTGCCTGAGCAGGTCGAGAAAGCCCTGCAGCGACGGCGGCTCTGCCTCGTCATAGCGGAGTGCGAGATTCATGAACTCGTCGATCGCATCAGCCGCCTCGGGCCCGAGCCGCGCGATGAGCTTGGCGCGGCCGCCTTCGCCATCCAACAACTCGGCGTAGAACTCGAAGGGTGGGCGGAAGTCGGCGCTGCGCCGCCACTGCTTGACGATCTCCGCCGCCGCCGCGATGCGGGCGTCACCGGATTTCGCTCTCTCCAGCAGCGCACTCCAGAGCGAGCCTCTGCGCCCCGGCGCAAAGCGCAGGAGGTCGTCGTCGTCGAGGCCGATGAGGGGACTCTTCAGCACGGAAGCGAGAGCCAGATCGTCCTCGGGCAGCAACACGACTTCGCCGACGGCCATGAGATCCTGGATGGCGATCTGCTGTTCGAGCGCCATGCGATCGGCACCGGCAACCTGGATGCCGCGCTGCTTCAATGCGGCGATCAAGGCCGGCGCGAGCAGGCCGCGGCGACGCACGAGAATGAGAATGTCGCCGGCTTCGATCGGCCGATCCTGGCTTTCGAGGCGCTCGCCCGAGTTAAGCCATCGGCTGATCTGATCGGATATGCGCGCCGCAAGCCGCGTGGCAGGTGATGCCGACGTGCGCTCGTCGAGCGGCGTGAAGGCATCGGTATCTTCCGTGTCTGATGGTGCTTCGGGCTCCCAGATCTCGACGATGCCCGCATGTCCCTGACGATGCGGCTGATGGCGGATCACGCCATCGCCGAACGTCACGCCGGGCGTGCGCTGGGGATCGGTGAAGACGGCATCGACGGCCGCCAGCACGGGCGGCGCCGATCGGAAGGAGAGCGTGAGAGGGACGGCGTGCCAGGGATGCTCGACCGCGTCGGCGCGCACGGCGAAATCGCTGCCGACCTCCGCGAGCTTATGGGGAGCTGCGCCCTGGAAGCCGTAGATGGACTGCTTCTCGTCGCCGACTGCGAAAACCGTGCGCGGGCCATCACCATGGCCGGCGCTGTCGCCGAAGAACTCCTCGGCAAGACCGGCAACGACGCGCCATTGCAGGGGGCTCGTGTCCTGCGCTTCATCGACGAGAATGTGGCTCAGACCTCCATCGAGCTTGTAGTGCACCCACTGCGGCAAGCCACTCACATTACCCGTCAGAAGGATGGCAGCCTTCATAATGAGATCGTCATAGTCGAGCGCGGCGCGGCGTGCCTTGAGAGCGGCGTATGTGCCGCGCACATCATGGGCGAGGTGAAGGAGCGCGAGCGAGGCGTCGAGCGTTTCGAGTGCGCGGCGCTCGCCGTCGAGCATAACGAACGTGCTCTGCGCAGCATCGAGCTGCTCTTTGAGGCCCGGGTTCGCTGTCGCCGTCGGCTGGGTGACGAGGTTCTTCCGGCACTCACCTTTGTCCGTGAGAAAGAACGCGCACAACGCGTCTGCTGCTGCGCTGGCATCTGCCGCCGAGACAACCGCGCGAAGGCGATCCGCGGCATCGCGATCATTCTTGGATCCGCCACTCAGAGCCGTGATTGCGCGCCGGAGCATGTCGGGCGAAAACACGCCGGCGATCTCGCCCAGCACTGCGGCGAGCGAGATGCTCTTGCGAATGCCGAGCGCTTTGCGATAGCGCGTCTCGACCTCATCGAACGAGAGGGCGCTGCCGACCACGTCAGGGCGTGCCATATCGAGCCAGTCGCGCTTGGCAATCATGGCGCCAAGGAGCTGGTCGAAGCGCTCATCGGCGGCGTACACGACGACGGTTTCGAGTGCTGCGTGCAATGGCGAGCCGCGCGCGCCGGCGGCCGCACTAAGCGTGGCATCTATGGCCTCGCGCATGAGGCTCTGTGCGTGTGACTCGTCGAGCACCGTGAAGCCCGGCGGCACGTCGGCTTCCAACGGAAAGCGCTGCAGCAGGCGCTCGCAGAAGGCATGAATGGTCTGCACTTTGAGGCCACCGGGTGTCTCGATGGCGAGCGCGAAAAGTTGTCGCGCGCGTGCCAGCTCCTCTTCATGCGGCGAGGCGCCGAGCAGCTCCCGCAGGGCCTTGTGCAGCGCTTCGTCGCCCGCGCTCGCCCATTCCGCGAGGCGTTTGAATACGCGCGTCGACATTTCCGTCGCCGCAGCCTTGGTGAAGGTGAGACAGAGAATCCGCTCGGGCTTCATGCCGGCAAGCAGGAGACGGAGCACACGCGAGGTGAGCACGTGCGTCTTGCCCGTACCGGCATTGGCGCTCACCCAGGCCGATGCGGTCGGATCGGCGGCGCTGTTCTGCGCGGCCGTGGTCTCTCGCAGCAGTTTCTCCAGGAGCGCGCCACTCATTCGGCTGCCTCCTCGTCGTCGCTCCCGTTGCTGCCACTCCATTCCGCGACGCGCGCGAGATGGGCGAAGTCGTCGTAGCGGTAGTCGAAGCGTGCGCGGCGCACGGCGCGGTAAGGATGCGCTTCGTTGTCGAAGTCGGCGACGAGTTTACCAAGGCTCGCGATGCAGGCATCTGCTAGCGCGTGCACGTCGTCAGCCTTGACGATCTTCTCCTCCCCCGCTGGCGTTCCACCCCGGGCGCTAATGTAGCGGAGCGCAACAATCGTTTTTGTGTCGATGCCTTCAAAGCCCGCTTCGCGCGCAATGGCAGCTTCGAGCGGAAGCTGCGGCGCCGTGCCGGTCGTGACCTCTTTGTTGTCAGGCGGCGTTCCCGTCTTGTAGTCCGTGATGATGAGCCCAGACGGCGAGAGATCGATCCGGTCGGCGCGGGCCGTGAGCGTGAAGGGACCACCCGGCGCTGCGAGGACGCGCATACCCGTAACCTCGGTGGCAATGCGCGAGATGCCGCCGCGCCGCTCCGGTTCGCTCGCCGCGAACCAATCGGCAAAGCGTGCGATACGCGGCAGCCAGAAGGCGGCAACGCGCGGGTGCGCCGCGTAGTCCTTCAGCACGGCTTCGGCGTCGCGCATGAGCTCGCGCGCGATGTCAGGCGGCAGTGTTGTGGAAAATCGTCGCGTGAAGCGCGAGAGCGCCTCGTGAATGATCGTGCCTTTCTCACGCGGCCCTGGTGCGGCACCGAGCGGGCTCAAGACTTCCAGCGAGAGTATGCGGTGCGCATAGAGGCTATAGGGATTACGGATCCAGCGCTCGATGTCCGAAGCACTGAGCTTGCGCGGGCGTAGAGCGAGTGCCGGGCGCGGCTCGGGTGCGCGAATGGGCTCAGCCGCGCTTATGCGGGCATCGCGCGCCCTTGCCCAGCCGAGCCAAGGCTTCGTCGGCCGCAGGACATCTGCGAGACCCATGCCGCCGAGCAGCGCGTCGATGCGCATGAGCCAGCGCGAGGGAACGGTCGGCGCGCCATCCACGCGGCTCGCGCGCGACAGTACAACCTCGCCTGCGCCGAGAAGTCCCGAAACATCGAGCGCCGCGCGTCCGATGGCCACTTCCGGCGAGGGCAGACCGAGCTTCGCCCGCATGGGCCGATTGAGCCAGGCGCCAGGGTCGGCAGCCTTCGGCCATGTCCCTTCGTTGAGCGCACCGAGGATCACGAGATCGGGCTGCTGGAGGCGCGCTTCGTAGGGTCCCCATATGGAAAGGCGCGGGTGCACGGCGACGCGCGGGCGCACGGTCACATTGCCAGCGAGCGCGCGGTAGAATTCGGCATAGTCGGCAAGTGGAATTGGCGGCGCTGTCAGGCTCTCGTCGTCGAGTGCGGCGAGCAGGCGGTCCGCTTCCTCGCCATCCTCGTCCTGCCAGAGGCGCGACGGCGATGTGTCGTCGCCGGGAGCTGCGAGAGCGTCGGCCGCGACACGGTGCGCGCGCGTGAGTACGTGCAACTCTTGCGGTCCGTTGTCGCCGGCAAGAGACGTCAGCGGTGCCGTGGCATCGCGCAGGCGCATGATCAGATGCTGCGCGGCATCCCAGTCGGGATCCCACAGACGGCGCACAGCACGATCGCGCCGCGATCCGTCGAGTGTATCGCGCTTGGCGCGCGCGAGGCTCGCCTCGATGCCATCGAGCCCCTCGCCGAAGTAGATCGTGCGCAGTGCCGCCAGCTCGAGGAAGCGCGCGGCGCGGCGGATATCGCGCACCGGCAGACCAAGCCGCGTCAGCGGATGCTTGAGAAGAGCCATCACGGTCGCCGGCGCAAAGCGCGTGGCAATGGTCTGTGCGATCAGATCGAGAAAGGCGCCGTGCGGCGTCTTCGCTAGGGGGCGGCCCGCTGAGTCGTCGACCGTGATGCCCCAGCTCTGAAGGCGGATCGCGACCCGGCGCGCGAGCAGCCGGTCGGGCGAGACCAGCGCGGCCGTGCGGCCCGGCGTCTCGAGTGCCTCGCGCATCATGAGCGCGATGACTTCCGCTTCGTCCGCGGAGTTGGGCGCATCAATACGGCTGATGCCGGCTAGGGCGGCGCCGAGTGCCGCGCGATCCGCTCGAGCGATGTAGTCCTTCCATTGTCCCGTGGCGCCCGCGGGGCGCATCACCTCGCTCAGGAAAGCACTGCGCCGCTCAGCGTGCTGCGGCGCTGGTCGACCCGCAACCTCGCGGACGGACGCGCGTGGCACGCCGAGCGCATGGAGCAGGTGATGCAGATCGTGCTGGGGATGCTCGGGATGATCGGCCAGTTGATCCCAGCTTGCATCGTCGAGCGTGCGATCGAGGCCCGGAATGACGATCGCACCGGCGGGAAGGTCGGAAACCGCGCGGATAAGATCGACCGTCGCAGGCACCGAGCCGGTGACGCCGGCAATGATGAAAGGCTCCGATGGCGGGCTGCGCGTCAGGCGCTCCGCTTCGGCGTGGATCAGGCCGTTGCGTCTGTCCGCTGCCGAAAGCAGGCCGCGCTCGTCGAGGTGTGCAGGCCAGAAGCGCGTGACGATCTGAAGGAATTCGATGGTCTGCTGCCAGTGCGTCGAGAAGTCATCGGGCACGAGATCGGCAAGACCATCGAGCGAGCAGCCCTCGGTCTCGACCATGTCCATGAGGCGCGCGAGATCGGCGGCGAGATGCGCTGCCTGCGCCGGTGTGGTGGCGCCAGCCGCGGCGACCGGTTCGATGCCACCATCCACGCCGCGCAGTTGCCTCGACCATGCGAGCACCAGGCGCGTGAGCGCGAGCTGGCGTTCGAGCGGCGACACGGCGGGTCCGAGCACGAACTCCGCCGCGAGCGCCGACGAGCCATCCGCGAGGCTTGTGATAAGCCCCTGGTCCTCGTCGGTCTCGGCAATGGGCACGAGGCGCGGCAGCACGAGCGCGCGCCCCTCAGCGGCGCGCAGAAAGGCTTCCTGCAGTGCGCGAACGGCGCGATGCGTCGGCAGCAGGATGGTCATGCCGGCGAGCGTCAGCCGGTCGGGCCGTGCGCCGCCCAACTGAGGCAGGTCGCCGGCCAGGATCGCGCGCGCGAGCGTGTCGAGAAACGGCCGGCCGGCCGCGATACTCCACACGCGAGTTGCCGCACTCGTGCTCGCGAATTTTTCCTCAGCGCTCATGCTGGTTGTTGATCCAGCCTTCGGCGGCTGTAACCGCTGCGGGATCGCCAACGTGCATCCAGTGCCCCTCGATCACGATGCCGAAGGCGCGACCGCTCGCGATCGCCACGTCCCACGGCCGATTGAGCGAGAAGGGACCATCCGGCGCGCCGTCGAACAGTCGCGGATGAGCGACCGAGACGCCAGTGAAGGCAAAGGGAACGCTCTCCGCGCCACCGCGCCGGCGCAGCCGCCCGTCCGCATCGAGCGCGAAGTCGCCGCGGCCATGATAGCCGAGGCTCGTCGCAGCGGGCGCGAGCAGGAGCAGGGCGTCCATGGTGTTCTCGTCCCAGCATCCAGCCAGTCTAGCCAGATTCGAGACCGTTCTTTCCGTCCAGATCGAATCGCAATTGTGGATCAGAAAAGGGCCGGCACCGAGAAGCGGCAGGGCCTTCAGCACGCCGCCCCCCGAATCGAGGAGCTGCGCGCGCTCGTCGGAGATCGTGATTCGCGGGGAGGCGCGTGCGCCGAGATGGGTAGCGAGCTGGTCGGCCAGATGATGGACGTTGACGACGGCGCGCTGGACGCCTGCCGCCGCCAGCCGATCGAGAACCCGGTCTATCAAGGGCTTACCGGCGACGGGCACGAGCGGCTTCGGCATTTTCTCGGTAAGCGGCCGCATGCGCATACCGAGCCCGGCGGCGAGGACCATGGCAGTTTCGAGCGTGGCGCCCATCGTCGCGGCTGCACTCCTGTTCGCAGGCGCCGAGCCTTCCGGCGCCGACGCGCGTGAGCTACTCGGCCGCCTGGGCCTTCCTGCGTCGGCGCAGGCCGCCATTTCCGGCATCCGCTGCGGCGCCACGCGATTCGGATGACGTACAGCTCAGTTGCCACATGGCGTCGAGAGTTGCCAGCAGGCGTTCCTCGCGTGCACGGATGCGCGCCGCGTCCCATGTCCTCACGCTGCGGAGCTCGTCCGTCAGGCGGGGCAGGGGCGGGGCATTGGCGGCAAAGAATATGGCCTGCTTGTGCTCGAAGTCCTGGTTGCGGGCTTTCTCGTTGAGCGCCCGGGGAACGAGCACGAGATTGCCGAGCGAGCCTGTGCAGGCCTGGCGCTCCTCGGCATCGGTGAACCAATTGCGCCAGAGACTGGTGCGTGCGGGCTTTTGCGGCAGAATGTGCTCGACGGTGAGGTCTTCAGCGTCGAGGCGCGCACCATCACCAGAGATCTCGCTCTCGAGGCGCATGAGCACGAGCTTGCACGTGAGCTGGCTGCGCGGGTGCAGATCCCTGAGGTTGTGCCGGATGTTCCGCATCTCCTCGGGAAGAAGATCGAGCGGCCCGCCGTCCGCCATCATGTCGCGGCCTTTTTCGATCGCGGTCCGGATCTGCTGCATGCGCGCCTGCCGCTTGTCGGAGCCGAGACCGAGCATGCGCATTCCGAAGGCGAGCCGATCGAGCCGGCTGAGGAAGGCTGCGAGTGCGCGCGGATCCTCGCCATGGCGGGTCCACCAAAGCAGCAGAGGCGGGATCCACTCGCTGCTTGGCAGCCAGGCGAGATGACGTAAGTGCCGATTGATTTGGTCACTCTCTGCGCTGCCGCGATGATCCGCGGCCTGGATCTCGGCCAGGGCGCGGCCGAACGGGACGAGGATGGTATCGATGAATTTGGCCCCGCCGCCAGCTGCGGCCGCGAGGCGGCCGATCTCGGAGATCACCGGGGCCCGTGCGTCGCCGATGGCCGTGCGGACGTGGCTGAAAAGCATGTCCAGGCCGGCGCCGAGGCGCTGGCGGAGCGCGTCCCATTCGCGCTGCAGCCGCACGAGTTCGACACCCGACACACTGTCCATGAGTTGGGCATTGATGATGTCGCAACGGTCGAGCGGGCGACCGCGATTGTTGAGGGCGGCGAACGTGCGGTGTGCGCGGTCGACGTCACGGGAAGTGATCACGACGACGGTGCACGCCGTGCGAATGAAGTCGGCAAGACGGGCGAGGGTGGCCGCGTCGCGGTCCGACAGCGCTTCGACGAACTGATCGCGCACAGCGAGCAGCAGCACTTCGGAGTCGCTTAGGTCGTCACGGGGCGCCGGGGTGAGCGTCGCGCCCGGGTTTTGGATGCACGCAGCCATGGTGCGCTGCGCCGCGCCGCGCATCCGAAGGCGGACGCGGATCTCGGCGCCGGGTGCGCCTTTGTCGCCGATAATATCGTCGAGATCGGCAGGAGCGTATCGGTCCGTGCGACGCGCCAGATCGCGAAGAACGCAGGCGAGCACGGTCAGTGTAGCAAGCCGCTGCTGACCGTCGATTATCTGGAGCGTGCGTGCCCCTGTGCCGCGCACCGCAGACTTATCGGCGTCGAGCAGCAGAATAGGTCCGAGGAAATAGCCGACGGGCGCACCTTGCGCGTCGGCCTCGCCGAGGGCGAGCAGCAGGTCCTCTATGAGCCGGCCAGCCTCGTCCGTTGTCCAGGAATAGGCGCGCTGAAAGGCGGGTACTTCGAAGTTGTGCGACGGTCCGAGCAATTTGCCGAGGGTCGTCGCGTAGGCATCCAGTCCGTATGTCATGGGTTCGTATCAGGCTCGAAAAGGCAATGGTGACGGGGGAAATCTCGGGAGTGCTGCCTCTGCACCAATGTGCGCAAGGAGGCTAGCTGAGCCACCTGTAGGCCCCGTCGTGTCGCTCGACGCGGCCGAGGCCCGGGAAAGGAATGTGATAGGCGGCGAGCAGCAGGCGGTCCGTCGCGGCCATGTCGAGAAGACGGCGACGGCTGGCAACGGCCCCAGCACCGTCCATGTCGGAGACGGGCTGCCAATCAGGGTATGCGAATGAAAGACGTGGGTGGAAAAGCGTGTCGGCAGTAACGATGAGTGCGTTCGAGCCACTCGAAATCCGCACGGAGCAGTGCCCCGGCGTGTGGCCCGGCGTCGGCAGGTAGGCAATGCCGGACACGATCTCGGCATCGGGCGCGGCGGAAGAAAGTCGCTCACCCACAGTACCGATCACGCGTTTGGCGCCTGCAGCGGCGCCCTGCACGCGCTCGGGCAGCGTTTCGATGCTCACCTTGCGCCAATAGTCGAGCTCCGGCGCCGGCATGATGTGCTGTGCGTTACCGAAGCGCAACTCGTCGAACTCGTCGACGAGGCCCCAGAGGTGATCCGGGTGGCCATGTGTGATCACGACTTTCGTGATATTGGCGGGACCTATTCCGGCGGCAGTCAGGCGATCGGCGAGCTTGCCGGCCGTCGGCTGCCACGTACTGCCCGCGCCTGCGTCGATGAGCACGAGCTCCGCGCCCGAGCGTACCAGCACGATGTTGACGCCGTATTCCACCTGACCCGGCGCGGAGAGCTTGCCGCCGAGCGCGCCTTCGATCGCCGCCGGCTCCGTGTCGCGGTTGAGCAGACGCGTCGGCATATCGAAGGTGCCGTCGGACAGGATCGTGATCTGAAGATCGCCGAGCAAAAACGTGTGAATGCCCTCTCCCGAATTCGCGCAAGCGGGTGCGGCGAGGCCGAACGCCGATGCGGCGACCGCCGTGGCCAGGCTTCCCGCAATCATCTCGCGCCGTGTCGGATGGGCACCAACTCGCATAACGTCCTCCCTCTCGCGCGCCCGCCGTCTCCCACGACGTCGCGTCGATCTGGCCTGGACAGCGTCCCCGTTTTTCTTCACGCGCCGCGTCGAGAATCTGGATCGACGGTCGTCGCGCTGGGGATCGCGCTGGGCCACACATGACAATAGCGTATCAGAACCGTGACGTCGCGCGCTCCCGCTCATGACGCTGCATCTGCTGCCAGAATTGTGATCAATCCAGCGGGGTCAGCGCTTTGGTTTGCGCTGCGGTAGCGGCACGTCCGCCAGTGCGCGGCCCGGCGTGCCGCTCGCAGTTGCGGCCGGCGTGGCTGGTGCCGCCGTCGGGTTCGGCGGGTCGCTGTCGGTCTGCGCCGATCCGGGAGTGTTCGTCGCCGCCGCCTGACGCGCGCGCATATCCCGCTCCACCTGTCGCCAAACCTGGACGGCGGCATTGTGATCCTTGAGCGTCTCCGAGAAGCTGTGCCCACCGGTTCCGTCGGCGACGAAGTAGAGGTCCTTGGTCTTGGCCGGATTGAGCACGGCTTCGATCGCGGCGCGGCCTGGATTTGCTATGGGCGTCGGCGGCAGACCGTTGATCGTATAAGTGTTGTACGGCGATGGTGTATCGATGTCCGCGCGCGTGATTGGACGGCCGAGCGTGCCCTGACCGCCGGCAATACCGTAGACGATGGTCGGGTCCGACTGGAGGCGCATGTTGCGTCGCAGCCGGTTCACGAACACGCCGGCAACGCGCTCGCGCTCGTCCGCGCGACCTGTTTCCTTCTCCACGATGGAGGCGAGGATCACCGCCTGCTCGATGGTCCTGATGGGCAGATCAGGCTGCCGCTTGTCCCAGATGGCGGCGATGAAGCGCTTCTGGTCCGCGCGCATCCGCTCGATGATGTCGGCACGGGCCGTGCCGCGCGAGAAGCGATAGGTGTCGGGTAGCAGTGTGCCCTCAGGCGGCACCTCGGTGATCTCGCCCGAGAGATTTTCCTCCGCATTGAGGCGGGCGACAATCTGCTGGCTTGTCAGGCCTTCCGGGATGGTCAGGCGGTAGAGCACCGCCTTGCCTTGTGCGAGCGTATCCAGCACGTCCTTCATGCTCGCTTGCTTGCGGAACTCGAACTCGCCGGCCTGCAGCGAGATCTCCTTCCCGCCGGTTAAGCGTGCTTGGAAGGTTTGCGAGAGATACTGCGCGACGAACAGTCGCCGGTCGGACACGACCCCTTCGCGCTCGAGGCGTGCGGCGATTTCCTGGACACCTTCGCCGCGCGGAATGACGCTGACGGTCGAATGGGCAAGCGGGCCTGGCGCGGTGAATGTCGAGCGCAGCGCCAGTGCGCCGACGCCGAATACGGACATGCCGAGAAAGCAAAACGTCAGAATGCCACTGATGAAACGCAGGAAGCCGTTCATCCGCCGCGCCTCGCGCCGTTCACGAATGCGCCGTGGCGGGCGGGGAGCGCGCCCCGGCTCAAGCGCTTCCGCAGGGCTGCGCGGCAGGGCATTGAGGCGCTTGCGGGTGGTATCGAGAGTTGGCAGGGCCTGCCTCATGCGCTGGTTGCTTCTCGCCGTCTGGATCGGGCGCTGCTACGCCACTGCCATTCAACAGAATGCGGCCGATGAACCGCATCTGCGGCCCATCAAGCTATCCTGAATATGGCCAAAGCTGGCCACGATCATGACGGCTGAACATCATCTCTTCGGCTGAGGCCGGCGGCACACAATCGAAAGCAACAAGTCGAAACAACGGATACATGACTTCGGCAGCCGTTGGCAGCTGCCGCGCGATAAATAGTGCCTGCCCTAAGCGTCCAGGCGCCGCATGATCAGCGACGCGTTGGTACCGCCGAAGCCGAACGAATTCGACAGCACGGTATTGATCGGCTTCTTCTTGGCCGTATGGGGGACAAGGTCGATCGATGTGTCGACGGAGGGATTGTCGAGGTTGATCGTCGGCGGGGCGATGTTGTCGCGCATGGCGAGGATCGAGAAGATCGCCTCGACCGAGCCCGCGGCGCCGAGCAGATGGCCGATCGCCGACTTCGTCGAGGACATGGAGAGCTTGCCGGCATTGTTGCCGAAGAGGCGCTCGATGGCGCCGAGCTCGATCTCGTCGCCCATGGGCGTCGAGGTGCCATGTGCATTCACGTAGTCGATCTCGTCGGCCATGATGCCGGCGCGCTTGAGGGCAGCCCTCATGCACCGGTAGGCGCCATCGCCGTCCTCGGCAGGCGCCGTGATGTGATAGGCATCGCCCGAGAGACCATAGCCGATGATCTCGGCATAGATGCGCGCGCCGCGCGCCGTGGCATGTTCGAGGCTCTCGAGTACGACGATGCCTGAACCCTCGCCCATCACGAAGCCGTCGCGGTCCTTGTCGTACGGGCGCGAGGCTTTGGTTGGCTGGTCATTGAAGCCCGTCGAGAGTGCGCGGCAGGCGGCGAAACCGGCCATCGCAATGCGGCAGATCGGGCTTTCGGCGCCGCCTGCGACCATGACGTCGGCATCGCCGAGCGCAATGAGCCGCGCCGCATCGCCGATAGCATGTGCGCCCGTCGAGCAGGCGGTGACAACCGCGTGGTTCGGTCCCTTGAGGCCGTGGCGGATCGAGACATATCCGGAAGCGAGATTGATGAGGCGGCCCGGAATGAAGAAGGGGCTCACGCGCCGCGGGCCCTTTTCCTTGAGCAGCAGGGCCGTATCGGCAATGCCGCTGAGACCGCCGATGCCTGAGCCGATCAGGACGCCGGTGCGCTCCTGCTGATCCTGCGTCTTGGCTTCGTAGCCCGCATCCTTGAGCGCCTGCTCGGCTGCGGACATCGCAAAGATGATGAAGTCGTCGACCTTGCGCTGCTCCTTGGGCTCCATCCACTGGTCGGGATTGAAGGTGCCGGCGGAGCCGTCGCCACGTGGGACGAACGACGCAATCTGGGCGGAGATATCCGCAACCTCGAACTCGGTGATGCGGCGCGCACCACTACGGCCCTCGATGAGGCGCGACCACGAGGGCTCAACGCCGCATCCGAGAGGAGTAACGAGGCCGAGCCCCGTAACGACAACTCGCTGCATCCCACACCTGTCCAGGTTATCCGGCAGGAAGGCCGCCTCGCGTCACCGCTCCTGCCGTGTGATGCCGCCTTCGCTCTCGTGGCGGCACCCCCCAAAATCCAGAACGCTGCACCTCGGCTTCGAGATCCACCGCGGCACCGGTTCGTTTCCCCCGATGGTGCACGCGGCACGATCCACCAGACGGCGCCGATCAGGCAGTGCTGGCGGCGCTCTTCTCGAGAAATTTTACCGCGTCGCCAACCGTCTGGATCTGCTCGGCCGCATCGTCCGGAATCTCACAGCCGAACTCTTCCTCGAAAGCCATAACCAGCTCGACGATATCGAGGCTGTCAGCGCCGAGGTCATCGATGAAGCTCGCCGTCTCGACGACCTTCTCGGCTTCAACGCCGAGATTCTCGACGACGATCTTCTTCACGCGCTCTGCGACGTCGCTCATATCTACTTCCCTCGCGCTCTGTCACCTCAAGGAACCGCGACGCGGCCCTGACGACCCTGTTGATGCCATTGCCGGCTGGCAACGGCGGTTTCCTTGCTCCGATCGATTCGACCCTGTCGTGAGCGTACCCACTACAGGTTGCTTGAAATCGATGCAAACTCCAGCGTCAACGGCTCGAATTTTCGGCTCGTTAACACACAAAAAATCCCTTGGCTAGCGGCCCGGATGGCCGTGCAACGCGGCATTGTGCGCGATCCGACAGATGTCAGATCATGACCATCCCGCCGTTGATGTGAAGGGTTTGTCCGGTCATGTAACGGGCCTCTTCACTGGCAAGGTAAACGGCGGCAGCGGCGATGTCCTCCGGCTTGCCAAAGCTCTGAGCCGGAATGGCTTCTTTGATCGTCGTCGTCTGTTTCTCGTTCAGAACCGCCGTCATGGCCGTTTCGATGAAGCCGGGGGCAATGCAGTTCGCAGTTATGCCGCGGGAGGCGACTTCGCGGGCCAGCGATTTCGTCATGCCGATCATGCCCGCTTTCGAGGCCGCATAATTACCCTGGCCGGGATTGCCGAGAATGCCGGAAACCGACGAGATATTGATGATCCGGCCGTATCCCGACTTGGAGCGCATCATGTGGCGGGCGGCAGCCCGCATGAGCATGAATGTCGAGGTAAGGTTGACGGCAATCACCTCGTCCCACTGCTCGTCCTTCATGACCATGAGGAGGTTGTCGCGGGTGAGGCCGGCATTGTTGACGAGGATGTCCAGGCGGCCGCCGACGAGCTTTGTGGCCTCGTCGATCAGCTTGCCAACCTGCTCTTTGTTGGCGAGGTCGCAGGGCTGGACGAGCGCCCGTTCACCGAGCTTGGCCTTCAGCGCCTCGAGCTTGTCGGCCTGCCGGCCGGAGAGCACCACGGTCGCGCCCTGGGCGTGCAGGGCTTCCGCAATGGCGCCGCCGATGCCGCCCGTCGCGCCCGTCACCAGCGCGGTCTTGCCCGTCAGATCGAACATCTATTTGGTCCTCAGCTCAGAAGTTGTGCGGCGACAGCTTCGATGTCGGCGGGCGTGCCGACGGGCGTTGCCTTCAGTGATTTGTCGATGCGGCCGGCGAGGCCGCTCAGCACTTTGCCCGTGCCGATTTCGTAAAGCTCTGTAACGCCGGCGCCGGCCATGGCAAGCACACACTCGCGCCAGCGCACGGTGCCTGTGACCTGCTCGACGAGCCGGGTGCGGATCTCGGCGGGATCGCTGATAGGGGCCGCGAGCACGTTCGCGACAACGGGAACGACGGGGGCCTTGACCTCGACCTTGGCCAGTGCTTCCGCCATCGCATCCGCGGCGGGCTTCAGCAGGCTGCAATGGAAGGGCGCGGAAACCGGCAGCGGGATCGCGCGGCGCAGGCCGTGCGCCTTTCCGACTTCCGGTACGCGGTCAATGGCCGTCTTGTGGCCCGAGAGCACGACCTGTGTCGGCTCGTTGTCATTGGCGACATCGCAGACATCGCCCTGGGCCGCATCGGCGGCGATCTTCTTTGCGACGTCGAGGCCGACACCGAGCAGCGCCGACATGGCGCCGACACCGACGGGCACAGCCTTCTGCATGGATTGCCCGCGCAGCTTCAGAAGCCGCGCCGTATCCGCGACCGAGAGTGCGCCTGCTGCCGCCAGTGCCGAGTATTCGCCGAGCGAGTGGCCGGCGACGAACTTCACGCTTTCTTTGAGCGAGAAGCCCTTTTCCTTCTCCAGCACCCGCATCACGGCAAGCGATGCCGCCATGAGCGCCGGTTGGGCATTCTCCGTCAGCGTGAGAGTCTCGATCGGGCCCTCGAACATGAGGATCGAAAGTTTCTGCCCGAGAGCCTCGTCCACCTCGTCGAGCAGTGCGCGGGCCGCCGAGAAATTCTGGGCCAGCTCCTTGGCCATGCCGACGGCTTGGCTGCCCTGGCCAGGAAAGACGAAGGCTTTCGACATGCGCGGGTCCGTTGCTTGTGTTGGCACTTGAGAGTTGGCACCGGTCTGCGGCGCCGGCCGCAGCAAATCCGGAACATAAGGTGAAAATGCGCAGGTGCCATCCGTAGGCGGTCTCTGCGCTCCGGCGCCTTATGGGCATGGCAGACGAGCCGGTGTCAAGAGAGGGGCGTGCCGATAGGATGCGGCGTCCGCGAGAGGCATCGTACTTCGAAGGTGTGGGGGTGGCGTGATCAAAGGCATCATCTACGACTTCGACGGCGTGATCGCGGACAGCGAGGCGCTGGCCAATGCTGTTCTCGCCGAATTTGTCACCGGACTTGGCCTGCCGACGACGCTCCAGGATTCGTACGATCGCTATATGGGCAAGCGGGCGTCGGAGATTGTTGCCGAGGTCGAGAGCAGCTTGGGCCGAAAGCTTGCGCCGACCTTCTCCGACGATTTCAGGGACGCGACGCTCGCGCGTTTCCGAATTGAACTGAAGGAGGTCGCAGGGGCGAGCGCGTTCATCCGCCGCCATGCGCGATTGGCGCACTGCATTGCCTCGTCGAGCTCGGCCGAGCGCCTGCGCGTGAGCCTCGATGCGATAGGGCTCTCAGACGATTTTGCCGATCGCGTGTTCAGCGCCGATCTCGTGCCGCGCGGCAAGCCGAATCCGGACATTTTCCTCTATGCGGCGGACAGGATCGCAGTCGCGCCGGAGCACTGCCTCGTCATCGAGGACAGCCGCTCAGGCGTTCTTGCTGGTGTGGCCGCTGGAATGACCGTGCTGGGCCTATGCGCCGGCGCTCATATCCAGAACGGCCATGCCGAGCGCCTGAAGGAGGCTGGGGCCACGCACGTCGTTGCGAGCTGGGAGGAGGCCACGGTGTTTGTCGCCGCGCGCCTGTAGGTGCGTGAGCGCGCCGGTGCAGCTATCCTGGCGAAAATGAAACCGAGGAAGCGCGCATGAAATGGCAGATCGGCGACGTCACGGTCACCAAGATCGTCGAGATCGAGACGACGGGCGGCAGCCGTTTCATCCTTCCCGACGCGACGCCCGAGGCCATCCGCCCGATCTCCTGGCTGATCCCACACTTCGCCGACGAGAACGGCCGTCTCAAGATGAGTATCCACGCGCTGCTCGTCGAGGCACCGGGCCGGCGCATCATCGTCGATACCTGTCTCGGCAATGACAAGAAGGATCGGCGCATCCCGACATGGAACGATCGCAGCGGTCCCTTTCTCGACGATCTGACGGCCGCCGGCTTCGCGCCGGAGAGCATCGACACCGTGCTCTGCACGCATCTTCACGTCGATCATGTTGGCTGGAACACCCGGCTCGTCGATGGCCGGTGGGTGCCGACTTTCCCGAAGGCGCGCTATCTCTTCGGCCGCATCGAGTACGAGCATTGGAGCACGCAGACGGCGCGGCCCGACATGCTTCCCGTCATGGCCGACAGCATCCGTCCGGTCTTCGATCGCGGGCTCGTCGATCTCGTCGAGCTGGATCACCAGATCTGCCCGGAAGTGCGCCTTATGCCGAGCACAGGGCACTCACCTGGCCACGCGAGCGTGTTGATCAGCTCCAAGGGCAAGCGCGCGATGATCACGGGCGACTTCGCGCATCATCCTTGCCAACTTGCGCACCCGGAGTGGGCCTCGACGGCCGACTACGACAAGAAGGCCGGCGAAGTGACCCGCCGGCGCATCCTCTCGGAGCTTGCCGGCGAGCCCGTGCTCATGATCGGTACGCACTTCGCCGGTCCGACAGCCGGACACGTCGTTCGCGACGGCGCGGCCTTCAGGCTGCTTGTGTGATCGTCACATCCGCTTGCCAGTTTCGAGCAGCGTCTTGAGATCGCTGAGCACCCACGGCCAGCCACCTCCGCCGCTCTCCACGGGATTGTTGTTGCCAGGGACCATGCCGGCAACCAACGGCGCATTCGTGACATCATGCGTGAGCACCACCGTGCACACGCCGCTCTGGCTTTCGAAGATCTCATAGGTGAGGCGCGTCGGCGGTTCCGCGATCATCTCGGCCGAGAACTGCGGATGCCATGTCTGCACGAGCTTCTTCGGCGGATCGCTCTCGATGACTTCGCCGAGGATGATCTTGTCAGGCAGGCCGAAGGACTTCATCTCCGCGGTGGCCGAATGATGATACTTGCCGCCTTTCTTGAGCTCATACGAGGCGCGGCCGCCGTACGCGTAACGATCCGTCCACTCGGGGTTGGTGATCGCATCCCAGATCGCCTGGGCGCTCGCCTTGATGATGATCTTGTAGACCTGCGTCGTCGAACCTCTGTCGGTCATGATCCGTCCTTTTCCTCGAGTTCGGCCTTCAGCGCGAGGAGCGCGGAGACCTCCCGTTCGCGATACTTGTCGATCCACCGGTCATGGATGATCCGAATTGGGACCGGATTGAGAAAATGCAGTTTCTCACGGCCCGACCGGCGCGTGACGACAAGACCTGCATCCTCGAGAATCTTCAGATGCTTCATGACGCCGAAGCGGGTCATCTCCAGCCCGGATTCGAGATCCTTCAGCGTGCGGCCGTCGCGCTGAAAGAGCAGGTCCAGGAGGAAACGACGCGTCGGATCAGCAAGCGCTTTGAATACGAGGTCGTCGTCTGTCACGCCGCCACCATAGGTGACCATTTAGTCACCTGTCAATAGCACGCAGCGTGGGGATTCGGCCATCGGAACCAAGAGGCGTTCACTTCTCGAATTTGGTCTGGCCTCTCTTGTGAGCCGCGAGTGCGGCGAGCCGCTCGTTCCGCCAGAGCGACTTCTCCGCAATCTTATCCGGCGCGAGCGCTGGCCCCCAGGCTTCGGCGACGCGACGCCAGCTCGCTTCCTCCCACACGGAAGACTTCGGCAGATCCTTCATGTAGCGGCGGAACCAGTCGCCATAGCGCTCGCAGTAATCGGCGGTGCCCTTGGGCGCATTGAGCTCGATGGTCTCGAAAGGACCCATGAACGCCCAGCGAAGTCCGAGCCCGTCGGCGATCGTGTGATCGAGATCCTGCGGCGTGACATAGCCTTCATCGACGAGGCGGAAAGCTTCCGTCAGTAGCGCGATCTGGAGACGGTTCAGGATGAAGCCGTCGATCTCCTTCTTCACTTCGATCGGCACCTGCCCCACGCTCTCATAGAAGCCGCGCGCCCGCGCGATCGTCTCCTTCGTCGTCCACGGCGCACCGCAGAGCTCGACGATCGGCACGAGATGCGGCGGGTTCACAGGATGCGCGACGAGGCAGCGCCCGCGTCCGGCGAGCTTCTCCGTGAAGAGCGAAGCCACGATCGCGGACGTCGATGATGCGAGCACCGTCTCCGGTGCTGCCGCTGCATCGAGCCGCGCCCAAATGGCCAGCTTGTCTTCCAGGCGTTCGGGACCCGACTCCTGCACGAGATCGACGGCTTTCACGGCCTCCTCGAGCGTCGGCGCTGTACGAAGGCGAGCGGCGGCTTTCTCGGGATCCGCGACGAGGCCGTGCCGCGCGAGATCATGCAGCGATTCCGAAACAAGACGCGGCGCAGCGGCAGTGGCCTCGGGATTGGCATCCCACATTACGACGTCCCAGCCCGCGCGCGCGAAAACGTTTGCCCATGCGCGGCCGATCAGGCCTACACCTACGAGTCCGATTGTCGGCATCGCCGATTCCTCCCTGTGTCATCCGTTGATGCGAGGGAAGCAAATGCGAGGGGCCTCAGCAAGTGGCCTGCTTTCGCGCTTTCAGCGCGACGGGGCTTTCGCCCCTCGCCCCAACCGGGAGACCCCGGACCCCCTCATTTTTATGATTTGGCGGTCGCGGCAAGTGCGCGGCAATCCCCTCTCCCCGCTCTTGCGGGGAGAGGGTTAGGGTGAGGGGCGGCGCATACGCCAACGTTCGAACAAGCTCCCGCCCCTCATCCTAACCTTCTCCCCGTGAAGGACGGGGAGAAGGAACATGGCGGCGCCGGCGGCGTTCGCCAAAGCAAAACGCGGCTCCCTTTCGAGCGCCGCGTTTCAAATTCTCGGTGCGAACGCTGCCGCCATAGCATCAAGGAAGAAGGCGAAGCACCTCTTCCCAGCAGGCGGCAGCACTAAATCAGTGCGCCAGGATCGCCAGCAGCAGCAGGGCCACGATGTTGGTGATCTTGATCATCGGGTTCACCGCCGGACCAGCCGTGTCCTTGTAGGGATCGCCGACCGTGTCGCCCGTGACCGAAGCCTTGTGCGCCTCCGAGCCCTTCATGTGCTTGACGCCGTCCTTGTCGACGAAGCCATCCTCGAAGGCCTTCTTGGCGTTGTCCCAGGCGCCGCCGCCAGCCGTCATGGAGATGGCGACGAAGAGGCCGGTCACGATCACACCGAGCAGCATCGCGCCGAGTGCCGCGAAGGCATTGCCCGTGCCAGCGATCCACTTCACGAGGAAGAAGCAGACGATGGGGGAGAGCACCGGCAGCAGCGACGGGATGATCATTTCCTTGATCGCAGCGCGCGTCAGCATGTCGACGGCGCGGGCATAGTCGGGCTTCTCGGTGCCCTTCATAATGCCCGGCTTCTCTTTGAACTGGCGACGCACTTCCTCGACGATGGAGGACGCGGCGCGACCGACCGCCGTCATCGCGATGCCGCCGAACAGATAGGGCAGCAGGCCGCCGAACAGAAGTCCGACGACGACGTACGGATTCGAGAGCGAGAAGTCGACCGTGAGATTATGGAAGAGCGATCCAGGCTGCGCGATACTTATGAAGTACTTCAGGTCTTCATTATAAGCCGCGAACAGCACCAGCGCGCCGAGACCGGCCGAGCCGATCGCGTAACCCTTGGTGACCGCCTTGGTCGTGTTGCCGACGGCGTCGAGCGCGTCCGTCGTGCGGCGGATCTCCTTCGGCAGTCCCGCCATCTCGGCGATGCCACCAGCGTTGTCGGTGACAGGGCCGAAGGCATCGAGCGCGACCACCATGCCGGCAAGCGCGAGCATGGTTGTGACCGCGATCGCGATGCCGAAGAGACCGGCGAGCTTGAAGGTGACGATGATGCCCGCGATGATGATGAGTGCGGGGAGCGCCGTCGCCTCGAGGCTGACCGCGAGGCCCTGGATCACGTTCGTGCCGTGGCCGGTGACCGACGCCTGGCTGATCGAGCGCACCGGACGGTAGCCGATGCCGGTGTAGTATTCGGTGACGACGATGATGGCCGCCGTCACCGCGAGACCGACCGCGCCGCACCAGAAGAGATCCAAGCCGGTGAAGGAGACGCCGCCGGTCGTCTTGAAGACGGTGCCCATGCCGAGCATGTAGTCGGTGAGCGGGTAGAGCGCGATCAGCGAGAGGACGCCCGTGGCGATGATGCCCTTGTAGAGGGCGCCCATGATCGACTGGTTGGCGCCGAGGCGGACGAAGTACGTGCCGATGATTGACGTGACAACGCAGATGCCGCAGATCGCCAGCGGGTAGATCATGACTGTGCCGACAATGGGCTGCCCGACGAAGTAGATCGCGGCGAGCACCATGGTGGCGACGACCGTCACCGCATAGGTCTCGAAGAGATCCGCAGCCATGCCAGCGCAGTCGCCGACATTGTCACCGACGTTGTCGGCGATCGTCGCGGGGTTGCGGGGGTCGTCCTCGGGGATGCCGGCTTCGACCTTGCCGACGAGATCACCACCGACGTCCGCACCCTTCGTGAAGATGCCGCCGCCGAGACGGGCGAAGATCGAGATGAGCGAGGCGCCGAAGCCGAGCGCGACGAGCGAGTCGATGACCGTACGGCTGGTTGTCGAGTAGCCCATGCCGCCGACGAGTATGGAGTAGTAGACGACGACGCCGAGCAGCGCGAGGCCGGCAACGAGGAGTCCGGTCACGGCGCCCGCGCGAAAGGCCATCGACAGGCCGTCGGCAAGCGACACGGTGGAAGCTTGCGCGGTGCGCACGTTGGCGCGCACCGAGACGTGCATCCCGACAAAGCCCGCGAGGCCCGAAAGTACCGCGCCGATCAGGAAGCCGATGGCCACGAGCCAACCGAGCAACAGTCCGACGATAATGAAGATGGGCACGCCGGCGATGGCGATCGTCTGATACTGCCGCGTCAGATACGCCTGCGCACCTTCTTGGATAGCGCCGGCAATTTCCTGCATGCGCGCATTACCGGCATCCGCTGCCATCACCGCGCGGATCGTGAACGCGCCATAGGCAATCGAAAGCAGGCCACAGATGATGATGGCCCACAAGATGGACTGCATGGGTAGAGTGCTCCCCGTTGGTCAGATGCCCCCTTCAGGGCTCGAAGTGCGTGCGGCCTCGGTGTTGCCACCTAGACCGCGGAACGCACGGCAAAGCTAAAGACATCGCAGCGCGCCGGTTGCCGCTGGGCTCGCCGGTTCGATGCAAGGAAAGACGCGGCGGCGCCTATCGGGTGCGCAGCGCCGGCACCCGCCGTCATTGCGCGCCCGGTCGGGCTTGGGCGGGCGGACCATGCCAAAACAGGTGCGGCGATGCAACAATCAATGGTGTGACTTTAGTCGCGCGTGCACGGAAATGAGGCTTCGGGGCTCGGGAGGGGTACTCACGAGCCACACGCAGAGGGTCTTGCGGGGGCTCCAGTGTGTGCCCGCGCCGCGTCAGTTGCGCGGAGAGCCGACGGTCGTAGCGGCCCCGCCGGTCGCCGTGCGGCCCCCATCGACCACGTACTGCGCGCCGGTGATGCCGCTTGCGAAATCGGAGCAAAGGAACAGGACCGTGTTGGCGATCTCGTCGACGGTCGCGTAGCGCCCCATAGGAATGGACGACTGGTAACGGGCGCTGACGGCCTCGGAGTCGGCCGGATTGATCATCTGCTCGATGGAATGGATCATGCGGGTGTCGACCGGGCCCGGCAAAACGGCATTGACGCGGATGCCCTGGCGCGCGACCTCGCCGGACACGGACTTCGTGAGGCCGATGACGCCGTGCTTGGAGGCCACATATGGGGCGAGACCCGGCGTGCCGGTGATGCCGGCGACGGAGGCGGTATTGACGATTGCCCCGCGGCCCTGAGCGATCATCACGGGCAAAACGTGCCGGAGCCCGAGGAAGACGCCCTTCAGATTGACGCCGATCACCGCGTCGAAGACGGCCTCGTCGTATTCGGCGACGGGCATGACCTTGCCTTCGATACCGGCATTGTTGAAGAAGCAGTCGATCCGGCCGTAGGCATCGACCGCGGCCTTCACGTAACGCGTGACGTCTGCCGATTTGGTCACGTCCGCAGCAACCGCCAGGGCCGCGCCACCTTTGGCGCCAATCTCTTGCACGAGCATTTCGACGCCCGCTGCATCGCGGTCGACGGCGACGACCTTCGCGCCACGGGCGGCAAAGGCAAGCGCGGTGGCGCGTCCGATGCCGTTGGCGGCGCCTGTGACGAGGGCGACATGCCCGCTGAAATCCATGACGTTTCTCTCCGTGACAGGGCTTTTGCTTATGTTGCGCCTCCTCTGGCTTCGCAGGAGGCGCGTCAGATTTGCAGTGGCTCGGCAGTGCGTCAATTGACGTCCGTGGATGGCAGAGCCGCGGCTCGCAACACGCTTGCGGACCAGCGCCCGATCAGACGTGCTTCAGCTTATGCTCTTGGTAAAGACACATTTCGACCATGGGCGCATGTTTGGTTTTGGGCGCGGCAGAGCAATTGCCGCTTGGCAAAATAATTCGGGGGCCAGAAATGTTCACGCGTAATGGTTCAACGTCACCCAAGGCATCCGGAGAGCCGCAGCGGCTCGATGCCATGCGGCTTCAGCCCGCGTCGTCGCCGACGACCACGCGTTCTTCAAGCGAGCCGCCGCCAGCGCCGCACTACCAGAGCCACAGCGAAACCGTGATTCCGACCGGCCCAGCCAACGACGGCTCGGGAAGCGGCATCTCCATCATCGGCCAGGATCTCACGATCATCGGCCAGGGGCTGAGGATCATCTCGAAGGGCAAGATCCGCGTCGAGGGCGAGGTTCAGGGTGACGTGCTCGGCACCGAGGTCATTATCGGCGACGTCGGCAAGGTCACAGGCGTAGTTTCGGCCGAGACGATAACAGTGTTCGGTTCGATAATGGGCACGATCCGCGGCATTCGCGTAATGCTCGAGTCGGGCGCCAGAGTCGAAGGCGATGTGCACCACCAGACCTTGAGCGTCGACGAAGGCGCACAGCTCGAAGGGCGTGTGCGTCGTGCTCAGAACGCCGATGAGTTGCGGCCGGATCTCTCGGAGGGGCCAACGTCCTCCTGATCTACGGCGCTGCGACCTACCGGAAAAGAGCAAGGCCCCGCCATGAGACGGGCCTTTCTTGTTGTGCCGAACTCGTATCTCAGCGCGCTCAGCCGAGCATCTCTTCCACGTACTCCCAGTTGACGAGATTGTCGAACCAGGCCTCGAGATACTTCGGGCGCGCGTTGCGATAGTCGATGTAGTAGCTGTGCTCCCACACATCGACGCCGAGAATGGGCTTAGCGCCGTGCATCAACGGGTTCTCGCCATTCGGCGTCTTCTGAACCTCGAGCTTGCCGTCCTTCACGGCGAGCCAAGCCCATCCCGAGCCAAACTGGCCGACGCCGGCCGCGATGAAGTCCGCACGCACTTTATCGAAGCTGCCGATCTCGCCGACGAGCTTCTCCAGCTTGCCGGGGAGCTTCTTGCCGCCGCCGCCCTTCTTCATCCACTTCCAGAAATGGATGTGATTGTAGTGCTGGCCGATGTTGTTGATGACCGGCGCGTCCTTCGCGGCGAATGCTTCCTTGCAGATGTCCTCGATGCTCTTGCCGTCGTACTTCGTGCCGGGGCCTGCGAACTTGTTGCCGTTGTCGACGTAGGCGAGGTGATGCTTGTCGTGATGGAACTCGAGCGTCTCCTTCGACATGTAAGGCGCGAGCGCGTCATACGCGTATGGAAGTTCGGGCAGCTTGAAGGTCATCTCAGTTCTCCTGTCGGTTCTGGATTCGGCTCTGCCTTGGATTGGATCGGCACACGCGCGCGATTCGTCAGTTGGCCAAAGCCGCTCGGGAGCGGCCCGTCTCGTTGAGACACTCGTGGAGCCATATGCCGGATCGCGAAGGCAGTGTGCAAGCGTTCCCAAGGATGCAACAGCGCGTACACTTTGGCCAGGGCTCTGCGCATCGTGGCGCGCGCATGAATGTGCCGCGCTCGACCGGCCGTTAGATCGTCAGCTAATCGCTCGAGCAGTGTGAAAGTTCCCCGCACATATTTGGAACTCCGCGGATCGGAGCGCGTGCGCGGCAGCCGCCACTCTCGGTCCCCCTTAACTTGTTGGTGAGAATTCAACTGCCTGCCCACACAAAATGCGTGGCGTTCAGGCCACAATGTGACTCATTACGAACGCTGCACAAGCTCACCGCGCTGCTTTCAACTCCAGGTTGTTAGACCGAGAACACGCTGAAACATAAACCTCAGGCACCTAGTCGAGTCGTGCGGCGAGTCCTCCAGTCGAGGCCTCACACGAGCCGGTCTATGAGGTGAACCTCTCATCCTCATCAGATCGAAGCGCAGGAAGCAAGCCCGGCGCTATTGGTCCTGCCGCAGGCCGCGTATCCCAGTCCAGTTCTGCGTAGTCGAAGTCGCGTTCCCTCGTGACGGCGTGCGCTTGAGGCGCGTGCGTGCAGTTTCGAAGGAGCGTGAACCGCCCGTCGCCGGGCTGCGCACTCTGCTTCCGCGCTGGAAGCATTTGGAAATGGAGCACTAGACAGATGAATGGGGGATCGATGACGACACTCAGTCGCATTTCGATGGCCGCCGTAGCTGCGCTGATCGTGGGCATGGGCCCCGCTTCGGCCGCAGACCTCGGTGGCAACTGCTGCGCCGACCTCGAAGAGCGTGTTGCTGAGCTCGAGGCGACGACAGTACGCAAGGGTAACCGCAAGGTCTCGGTCACGCTTTCTGGCCAGATCTCGCAGGAATTGCTGTTCTGGGACGACGGCATCCGCGACGATATGTATGTCGGTGGCGCCAACACCTCGAACTCACGCTGGCGCTTCCTTGGTTCGGCCAAGATCTCGCCCGAGGTGACGGCGGGCTTCCTCTACGAGCTGCAGGCCTATGCCAGCGCCACGAGCAGTGCGAATCAGACGCACGGCGGTGACGATCTTGGTGGTGTGCTGTTCGCTGGTGGCCCCAACGCCCTCCGTGAAGCCATGGCATGGGTTGAGCATAGCCGCTTCGGCCGCGTCTCGATCGGCCATGGTTCGAACTACGCCAACAACTCGATCCTCGTCGACCTGTCCGGCAAGGGCATGGCGGCGTCGAACGGCGTGTTCCTGCATGGGGGTACCGGCTTCTTCATCGGTGACACCGGCGGCACCTATTCATCCGCCACTTGGGCCCAGTTCTTCCAGGGCGCTTCCGGTGAGGACTGGCTGAACACACGCAACGAGCACATCCAGTACCGCACCCCGACGATCGCTGGCTTCCAGATCGGCGCCTCGGTCGGTGAGGACAACTACTGGGATGTTGGCATCCGTTATGCCGGCGAGTTCAATGGCATTCGCATCGCTTCGAACTTGGCTTACTCGGTGAACGGCGAATATAACGCCGGCTCTTCGACCACGGCCGGCGCTTTCGTGAACCTGACCTGCGTCACGAACTGCGATAAGGAAGTCACGCAGCTCGCAGGTTCGACCTCGATCCGGCATATGCCCACGGGCCTGTTCTTCACGGGTGCTGGTGGCTGGCGTGAGACCGATGGCGCCGATATTGCGGGCGGCGCCGATTTTGACTCCAGCTTCTACTACCTGTCGGCTGGTATCGCTCGGAACTTCTTCGGTCTCGGTGATACGGTGATCTACGGTGAGTTCAGCGAGTGGAAGGGCGTAGGCCAGAGCACGTACGGTCTGGCTTACGAGGACACGACCCTCCAGCATTGGGGTGTTGGCATCGTCCAGCACATCGACGCGGCGGCGATGGAGCTCTTTGTGGCCTACAAGAGCTTCTCTCTGCATGACATTCCGCTCGGAGCTACCGGCGGTGTCACTGACCTCAGCGCCGAGGACATCCACGTCGTGACGGCTGGTACCCGCATCCGCTTCTAATCCGGACCGGTTCGCCACAAGCACTTAAGGAAAGGGCCGCCCTTGGGCGGCCCTTTCTTCTTGCGAGGGGAGGAAGCAACGTCGGAGTCTCTTCTTCGTGCCGCCCGGGTCAAGGCGTCACGATTTGCATCGGAACATGTCGCACATCAAAAAGCTCCTGTCCGATCGGACAGGAGCTTTCTTAACTCTCAAGCTGGCTGTGCAACCAGGCGACGGGCGCTCAGGCTGCGGCGAGGTTCCTCAGCACGTAGTGCAGGATGCCGCCGTGGCGGTAGTAGCTCATCTCGTCCTCGGTATCGATTCGGCAAAGGGTTGGCACTTCGCGCGCGATGCCGTCCTCGGACGTTACCTGGATGACTACCTTCTGGCGCGGCTTCAAGTCCGTGAGGCCAGGGATGGTGATCAGCTCCTTGCCGGTGAGCCCGATGTCCTGCCATGAGAGACCGTCCTCGAAGACGAGCGGCAGCACGCCCATGCCGACGAGGTTCGAGCGGTGAATACGCTCGAAGGACTGCACGATCACAGCGCGGATGCCGAGGAGCACGGTGCCCTTTGCGGCCCAGTCTCGCGAGGAGCCGGTGCCGTACTCCTTGCCGCCGAAGACGACTAGCGGCACGCCCTCTTCCTTGTACTGCATGGCAACTTCGTAGATGGAGGCCTCCTTGCCATCGGGCCAATGGAGTGCATTGCCGCCCTCCTTGCCGCCGAGCATGAGGTTCTTGATGCGGATGTTGGCGAACGTGCCGCGCATCATGATCTCGTGATTGCCGCGCCGGGCGCCGTATGAGTTGAAGTCATGCGGGCGCACCTGGCGCTCGATGAGGTAGGTGCCGGCAGGGCCGTCGCGCTTGATCGAGCCGGCAGGCGAGATGTGGTCGGTGGTGATCGAGTCACCGAAGAGTCCGAGAATCCTCGCATTCACGATATCGGTAACCGGTTTCGGCTCCATCGTGATGCCTTCGAAGTACGGCGGGTTCTGGACGTAGGTCGAGACCGTGTTCCAGCCGTACGTGAGGCTCGCGCGGGTCTTGCCGAGGGCCTGCCACTTCGGATCGCCCTTGAAGACGTCGGCGTAGCGTGCCGCGAACGTGTCGGACGTCACATTCGCGCGCACCATCGCGGCGATCTCGGCGGATGTCGGCCAGATGTCGCGGAGGAAGACATCCTTGCCCTCCTGATCCTTGCCGAGCGGCTCGGTCGTGAGATCGAGGTTCAGGGTTCCGGCAAGCGCATAGGCGACAACAAGCGGCGGCGAGGCGAGGTAGTTCGCCTTGACCTCGGCGTGCACGCGGCCTTCGAAGTTGCGGTTGCCCGACAGGACGGCGCCGGCGACGAGATTCCCGTCGGCGATGGCTTTCGAGACAGGCTCGGGCAGCGGGCCGCTGTTGCCGATGCAGACCGTGCAGCCATAACCCGTGAGATTGAAGCCGAGCGCGTCGAGCTCGCTCTGCAAGCCGGCCTTGGTGAGATAGTCGGTCACGACCTGCGAGCCCGGCGCGAACGATGTCTTTACCCAGGGCTTGACCGTGAGGCCTTTGGCGCGGGCGTTGCGCGCGACGAGGCCCGCAGCGATGAGCACCGAGGGGTTCGACGTATTCGTGCATGAGGTGATGGCCGCGATCACGACGTCGCCGCTGCCGATGCTGTAGCTGCCGTCGCCGACAGGTGTCTTCGCCTCGATGGTGGCACCCTTCACGATCTCGGGCAGCGACTTGGAGAAGCCAGCCTTGGCATCCTTCAGCAGCACACGGTCCTGCGGCCGCTTCGGGCCGGCCATGGAGGGCTCGACCGTCGAGAGATCGAGCTCGAGCACGTCGGTGAAGACCGGCTCGTGGCCGGGCTGGCGCCACAGGCCCTGCGACTTGCAGTAGGCCTCGACGAGCGCGACGCGCTCCTTCGTGCGCCCGGTGGCCGTCAGGTACTTGATGGTGTCGGCATCCGTCGGGAAGAAGCCGCAGGTCGCGCCGTACTCGGGCGCCATGTTGGCGATCGTGGCACGATCCTCGAGCGAGAGATGGTCGAGGCCATCGCCGAAGAACTCGACGAACTTCTCGACGACGCCGCGCTTTCTGAGCATCTGCGTGCAGGTGAGCACGAGGTCGGTCGCGGTAATGCCTTCCTTGAGCGCGCCCTTGAGGCGGAAGCCGATCACCTCGGGAATGACCATGGCTACGGGCTGGCCGAGCATGGCAGCCTCAGCCTCGATGCCGCCGACGCCCCAGCCGAGCACGGAGAGGCCATTGATCATCGTCGTGTGGCTGTCGGTGCCGATGCAGGTATCGGGGAAGGCTTGCGTAACGCCGCCGATCTCTTTCGTCCACACCGTCTGGCCGAGGTATTCGAGGTTCACCTGATGGCAGATGCCCGTGCCCGGTGGCACGACGCGGAAGTTGTTGAAGGCCGAGCCGCCCCAGCGGAGGAACTCGTAGCGTTCCTTGTTACGCTCGTACTCGACATCGACGTTCTTCTGGAAGGCGTCTGCGGTGCCGAAGTAATCGACCATGACCGAGTGGTCGATGACGAGGTCGACGGGCACCAGCGGGTTGATCTTCGAGGGATCGCCACCCATGGTCTGCATGGCATCGCGCATGGCGGCGAGATCGACGACGCAGGGTACGCCCGTGAAGTCCTGCAGCAGCACGCGCGCCGGGCGATAGGCGATCTCCGCCTTCGAGGTCTTAGCTGTGAGCCAGGCGGCCATGGCCTTGATGTCTGCGGCCTTGACGGAGCGGCCATCCTCAAAGCGGAGCAGGTTCTCCAGCAGCACTTTCAGCGAGAACGGCAGCCTCGATATGCCGGGCAGGCCGTTACGTTCGGCGTCGGGCAGCGAGAAAATCTCGTACGACTTGTCGCCGACCTTGAGAGTCTTGCGGCACTTGAAGCTGTCGAGTGAGGTGGGGGTGAGGGTCATGACGGGCACGTCTCCTGCAGCCATACGGCAGTCGATCGAGGTTGTCGGGACCCGGGCACGTGTGTGCACGGCAAGCACCGTACGTCATAAAAATAGGCGCACGGTGACCGGGCGATTGGAAGCCTTATAAAACGACGGCGCGATTGCCGCTAGACGGTGCTGCTGGCGATCTGAAGCGCAATTTTTGGGCAGCGGCACCCGTTCGCCCAGTTTCGGGGGCAGGACCGAGCTAGTCTTTCACGGCAGGAATGGCGACGACCTCGCCATTGCGCACGGAGAGCGCGAGCTCGCCGCGCTTGAGGCGCAGCGCATCCTCCCCGAACAGCTCCCGCCGCCATCCTCTGAGTGCCGGCACATCCGGATTGCGCTGGCCTGCTATAGCCTCGATATCCTCGGCATCGGCAATGAGCCGCGGCGCCACCCTGTGGCGCTGGGCCGCCGCCTTGAGCAGCACCCGCAACATGTCGCAGAGCGCGTTAACGTCGCCCGAGGAAGCCGTATGCGAATTGACGGACGGCAGCGTGGCGGGATCCCGCTCGAGGCCGCGTTTCACGGCGTCGATGATCTCCTTCGCGCGCTGCGAGCGCGAGAAACCGTCGCTCAACGTGCGCAGCTCCGCGAGCTGCTTCGTCTCTGTCGGCATCTGGTTGGCGATGTCGTAGAGCGCTTCGTCGCGGATGATCCGGCTGCGCGGCACGTCCTGCGACTGGGCTGCACGTTCGCGCCAGGCAGCGAGCTCGATCAGCACGGCCAGCGACTTGCGCCCGCGCACCTTGAGCTTGAGTCGGCGCCAGGCGTCCTCCGGCAGAGTCTCGTACGTTCCGGGATCGAGGAGAGTCGCCATTTCCTCGTCGAGCCAGTGTGCGCGCCCCGAGCTCTCGAGCATTTTCTTGAGGCTCGTGTAGACCTTGCGCAGGTGGGTTACGTCGCCGAGTGCGTAGTGGAGCTGCTTCTGGCTGAGCGGTCGGCGGCTCCAGTCGGTGAAGCGCGAGGTTTTGTCGAGATCCTCGCCGCTGATGCGCTTGACGAGATTGACATAGCTGATGCTGTCGCCGAAACCGCAGACCATGGCTGCTACCTGCGTGTCGAAGACCGGCGCCGGCAGCACACCGGTCTTGACGTGCACGATTTCGAGATCCTGGCGCGCGGCGTGGAACACCTTCTCCACATCGCGGTCGGTCATCAGCTCCCAAAAGGGTGTGAGGTCGAGGCCCTCGGCGAGCGGGTCGATGATGGCTTCGGCATCCGGGCCTGCAAGCTGGACGAGGCACAGCTTCGGCCAGAAGGTTTGCTCGCGCATGAATTCGGTGTCGACCGCGACATACGGGCTTTGTGAGAGCTCGCGGCAAAGGGCGGCAAGCCCGTCGGTCGAAGTGACGACATTCATCGCAGCAGTATCGGAACCCGGACAGAACTGGGGGGTGGGCTGGGCATAGCAGGTTCACGGCCAAGCGCAACAGGCAGATGCGCGCGGGCAACACGCGAGGCCTGCAGCTGAAGGGTGACCGAGCCCTTGCTGGCGGTGCCAAATGAGACTATATTCATCCCAGATGAAGCGCCGAGGAGTTCCCGTCATGCATGCCGCCGAGAGTGGAGCCATTTCAGAGGCCCGCAGGATCGCGAAGTTCATGGGGCTCGCCGATTGGGCAAAGATGGATGACCTGGGCCTCGTGGATCGGGTCGCGAAGGGCTTCCCGGTCAAGACGGCGACGGTCGTCATGGAGCGCATCGATCCGGAAGGCAAATTCGTCCGGGCAACCGACATCATCCCGAAGTCGACACTCCATCGCCGAAAGCATGCCCTGACGAAGGACGAGAGCGAGAAGGTCTGGGCGCTCTCCAAGGTCTTCTACGAGGTGCTGAAGATCTACCATGACGATGCCGGACGCGCGGCGCGCTTCATGATCCAGGAACACCCCATGCTCGGCGGGCGCACGCCCATCGATATCGCCAAGGAGTCGATTGCCGGCGCCGATCTCGTTCTCACGCTGCTCGCCAAAGCCGATGCCGGCGTCGCGGCGTGACCTGAGGACACTTGCAGAGCCGATGCGCGTTTACCGCATCGGCGATCCACAAGGCGCCTATCCGATCTACAGCGGCGAAGGCGCGGCACGCATCGAAGGCCGCTGGCACGAGAGGGGCCAGGAGGTCATCTACACATCGCGGTACTACAGCACGGCGTTGCTCGAGAAGCTCGCGCACTTCAATGGCGTGCTGCCGTCCAACCAGCACTACATCGAGATCGAGATTCCGAAGGGCGTGTCCTACGAGATCTTCACGAAGGACTCGGTGCCCGAATGGCTGGAGCTTCCAAAGGCCAGGGCGGCCGGCTCGAAGTGGTTCAAGGAAAAGCGATCCGCGATCCTGATCGTGCCGTCGTTCGTGGCGCGCATCGAGGAAAACGTGATCATCAACTGCAGCCACCCGGACGCTGCACGCATCCGGCCTGGCCTGGAACATCCCGTGGCCTGGGATGCGCGGCTCTTCCAGCCGTAGCTACCGCGCGCCGGAAAGGATCAGACCGTCGGGACCGCCGCGCAGGCTGAGGCCCTGAGCCGAGAGGGCGCGGGCAAGATCATCGGGACTTCCCGGATAACTCAAGGCAATGCGCGCACGACGAGCGGAAAGCCCTTCCACGTCGAGATCATTGACACCGGGTGTCGACGAGAGCCGTTGGCTGATACTCTGCCACTCCTCCATGCCTCTGAAAGACACGGACAGACGGACCCTGCCGCCGGGAGCAGGTGCGCTGCCGCGTGCACCGTAGCTTGGCGGGCCTTCGCCATAGCCCGCGCTCGGTGCAGGCCCCCGCGCACCATAGCTTTGTGCTCCCTCGCCATAGCCGGCGCCTTGTGGTGGAGCGAATCCACCCGGTGCCGGTGCACTTGCCATGCTCACATCGGAGTTCGCGGCCTTCCAGCGCCCTTCGAGCACGCCGAGCGCGACGACAGCGGCAAGCTCGGCGGTGTAGGCGAGATCGCCGTCTAGTCGGTAATTGCGCACGAGCATGAGCGGGCCGACGGCATCCTGGCCACTGAGCGTGACAGTGGCCTTCTTGCCGTCCGCACTCGGCTCGAGAACGGCGAGCACGACCTGAGAGGTCTGGTACTCGCCAGCAATCGCGCGTTGCGCGCCGCTCTCGCCGGCAAGTGCAGCCTTGACCGTCTCGGGATTGAGCGTGCGCTTAGGCTGGCCGATCGTCACCGGCGTCAGCGTATTCACGAGGTCGAGGCCGCGCCAAGCATACATCCACGTATCGCTCGCCTCGGCGGTGACGTTCGGCGGCTGGCGTTCGGCGCGATAGATGGGCACCAGCACGATACGCGGCGCCTGCTTGTCGACGTAAGGAATGCCTTGCTGGTCGAGCAGCTGCTGGACAGCAGCCGGCTGGAAGGAAAAATCATAGCTCGCGATGTATTCGGTCGCAGAGTTACGCTCTGAGCGAACGGAGAAACCCTCGATGAGCGGAGCAGCGGGTGTCGTCCGCACCTGCTTGAGGCGTCCGTAGGCCGTGACCGGCACGATGCGCTTTAGGAGCGATCGGAAGGCAGCCTGCTGTCCATCGGCAATCGCGTGCTCCTTCGCCGTGACGGCGTCGGCGGCGCGTGCCTCGACCGGGTAGTTACCAATGATGAAGACCTTGGCATCTTCGGCCGACGCCGAGCCGGCCGCGAGGCTCAGCAGCAGGCTCGCGGCCGCGCCGGACACTTCACGCCGAAGCCGCAGGCGACGAGTGCTATTCACGCTGGTGTTGCCCAAAGGCCCTCCCATGGGTCCCAACGGTCCCATAATCCCGCTCAATTGTCTGCATTGGGGACAACCTGCCCCCTCCATGAGTTGCCGAACGCCCCACGGATTGCTATTGCCCGCACGATCTCCTCAGTTGGGTCACGACTATTGGGGCAAAAGTAGGGATCGGCTGCGAGCATACGGTCTCCAGGCTTCCTTCGGCCCCAGGATCCTGTCCCTACCGTGGCGCGAACGCCGCGACTTGAGGGCTGCGGCCGACCTGTGAGAGGTGCAATGACGTCCATAGGCCACAACGGAGCAGGGATGGATCCGAATGCGTCTGTCACCTACCGCGATTCCGGCGTCGATATCGATGCCGGCAATGCGCTCGTGGCCGCGATCAAGCCATTGGTGAGGGCTACGCGCCGCGCCGGCGCGAATGCGGACCTCGGCGGGTTCGGCGGGCTCTTCGATCTCAAGGCGGCCGGCTACAAGGATCCGATCCTCGTCGCAGCCAACGACGGCGTCGGCACCAAGCTCAAGATTGCGATCGAGACCGGCCAGCACGCGACCATCGGCGTCGATCTCGTCGCCATGTGCGTCAACGATCTGCTCGTACAGGGCGCCGAGCCGCTGTTCTTTCTCGACTATTTCGCGACTGGAAAGCTCGATGTGGCAATCGCGCGTGACGTGATCGCCGGCATTGCGGCAGGTTGCCACGAAGCGGGCTGCGCGCTGATCGGCGGTGAGACGGCCGAGATGCCCGGCATGTACAGCGGCGGCGACTACGATCTCGCAGGCTTCGCCGTCGGCGCGGTTGAGCGTGGCGGCGTGCTGCCGCGCGCCGATATCGTGGTCGGTGATCTGCTCATCGGCCTACCCTCGTCGGGTGTGCACTCCAATGGCTACTCGCTCGTGCGCAAGCTCGTTGCTGGTGCGAATCTCGAGTGGGTTACTCCGGCGCCTTATGCATCGGAGACGTCGCTCGCGGCGAGCCTGCTGACGCCGACGCGCATTTACGTGAAGCCGGTGCTGGCCGCGATTCGCGCGACAGGTGGAAGTGGCCCGGAAGGGGCCATCAAGGCGCTGTCCCACATCACGGGTGGCGGGCTCTCCGAAAATGTGCCGCGCATACTTCCCGATCAGATCGGCGCCGAGATCGACCTCGGAGCATGGGTGCCGCCTGCGGTGTTCGGCTGGCTCAAGACGGCCGGCAATCTCGATGATGCCGAGATGCTGCGCACGTTCAACTGCGGCATAGGCCTCGTGATCGTGGCGGCGCGCGAGCAGGCGGGTGCCGTGCTCAAGGAACTCCGCGATGCCGGTGAGGCCCCGATGATCATCGGTCGCATCGCGCCGGCGCGCGGCGTGCTGAGCGAGGCGAAGGGCAAGGGTCAGGCCGAGGCCGTCCACTACACCGGTTCTCTGAGGTACCCATCGTGAAGCCGCGCCGGCGCGTCGGCGTTCTCATCTCGGGCCGCGGCTCCAACATGATGGCGCTCGTGGAAGCGGCGCGCGCACCCGACTATCCCGCCGAAATCGTCTGCGTCGCCTCGAACCGACCAGCGGCCGCTGGTCTCGCCTGGGCGCACGAGCAGGGTATTGCCGCCCATGCCGTGGATCACAAGGCTTATGCAACGCGGGAAGCCTTCGAGGAGGCGCTCCACGCCGTTCTGGAGGGGCAGGGGGTCGAAATGGTCGCCTGCGCCGGCTTCATGCGCCTCATGACGCCAGGATTCGTCGCGCGCTGGGCCGGGCGTATGATCAATATCCACCCCTCGCTCCTGCCGCTCTATCCGGGCCTCCATACCCATGCCCGGGCTATTGCCGACGGCGTTCGCATTGCCGGCTGTACCGTTCATTACGTGGTCGCCGAAATGGATGCCGGCCCGATCATTGCCCAGGGGGCCGTGCCGGTCATCGACGGAGATACGCCCGATAGCCTCGCGGATCGCATTTTGCATCTCGAGCACGTGATTTACCCGCGCGCCCTCGCCCTCGTGGCGTCCGGCACGGCGCGACTCGAAAACGAGCGCGTGAATATACTGAGCGACGTTAACCAATCAGGTCGGCTGATCTCGCCCGATGTGGGCGGATCGAGTTAGTAAAAGGGAAAGGTTCGCGTTTCGGTCACAGCCCGCGCCAAAATGCAGCGGTAAAGTGACCGTGCGTGGACAGCCCTGCCGGGCGGGTGATACGAGACCCTTTGGCAGCCAAAGGCACGTCAGATGCCATGGAGCGCCGGGGGGTGAGGAACAGCCGGACGGGCGAAGACAACCTCGATGGTCCGCGTTCATTTTGCGCGGGCGCTAGGAACGCACGCCAATGACCGCGATTCATACGCCGGCTGAGGAAAGTCTGTCTACAGGGATTGCCGCAGTCCCCGCGCAGCACACGCAGGGCCTCGGTGATCAGGAAAGCATCTGGTTCAAGCTGACAGCCCTGCAGAAGGGCGCCGCTGCCAACCCGATGATGATCCTCCAGCAGCTCACGCAGCGCTATGGCGGCGTCATTGCGGTGACCATGGCCAATGAGCGCGTGGTCTTTCTTTCCGAGCCCGATCATTTCAAGCGCGTGCTCGTTACCAAGGCCGACGACTACATCAAGTACTTCGACGGCCTGCGTCCGGTCTTCGGCAAGTCGATGATCACGCATGACGGCGCGCTCTGGCAGAAGATACGGATGCCGCAGCAGCCGGCGTTCCACCCCGACATGTTCGCCGAGTACATCCCGTACTTCCTCACCGCGATCCGCCAGAAGATGGACATCTGGGCCGAGCTCGCGCGGACGGGCGAGAGTGTCGAGATGGTCGAGCAGACCTGGACGCTCGCCGCGGACATGATCTGCAAGGCGCTGTTCGATCGCGACATGCCCTTCAATCCGCACTTCATCTTCAAGTGCGTGAAGACCTATACCGACGTGCCGAGCCATAAAGATCTTCGCATGAAGAAGATGGCGGACGCGGACTTCGAGATTTCCGAGGACAGCATCGCGAAGGCCATGGAAGCCTGGGCCGGCGTGCCGCCCTCCATCTTCGCCGCTAACCCGCGCGAAGAGCGCGAGCGCACGCTGCTCAAGATGATCCAGGCCGTGACTGCCGATCCGAACGTGCCGGAGTTCGACGAGCAACAGGCCGTGGACGAGCTGAAGCAGTATCTCTGGGCCGGCACTGAGACGACCGCGCTGACGCTCGCCTGGGCGCTGTATGAAGCTTCACGCAGCCCCGAGATCGTCGAGCGCATCCGCCGCGAGGGCGAAGAGGTCTATGGCTCGCGCGAACCAACCGCCGCAGATTATTCGGGGCTCGCTTACACGCGCGCCGTCATCCAGGAGACCATGCGTTTCTATCCGCCGATCTGGGGCCTCATCCGCGTCGCGTCGAAGGACGACGAGATCGCGGGTAAGCAGATCAAGGCGGGCGATCGCGTCGTGCTCTTCGCCTATGGCGCACATCACGACGCGCGCTTCTGGGAGGATCCGGAGAGCTTCCGTCCCGAGCGCTTCATGGGTGAGGCTGCGAAGAAGCGTAAGCCTTACACGTACATCCCGTTCGGTGGCGGCAAGCGCGCGTGCATCGGCGGCGCCATGAGTCAGGTCGAGAACACGCTCGCGCTGTCCATGCTGCTCCGCCGCTTTCGCCCCGAGTATGTCGGCAACAAGTACGCGCCGGCAGCTGAGCATCCCGGCATCAACGCGACGGTGACGCTAACGCCGCGTGGCGGACTCAATTTCCGCATTCACGAGCTGAGCTGAATGATTTCTTGCCATGGCAGGAATGAATGGGGCCAAGCGTCATGCCTGGCCCCAAATCTTTTCATCCTTGCGAATTAGTCCTTGCCCCACAGCTCTACGGTGGCCTGCCCTTTGAAGCTCGGGCGCGAACGATACACGAGTTCGACGCGACGAATGAAGCGGTCACCACCCTTGAGATCGATGGCGCGAGTTTCGCCGCCGGCGCGGATCTTGTTGCGCACTTGGACGTTGTCGGACTGGCCGTTGGCGTAGACGACTTTGACGTCGAGGAATTCGACTTCGTTCCCCTTCACGCGCAATTTGATCGCGGAAAAGTCACCGTCCTTGCGGCCAACCTGAATGACGTCCCTATCGCCGAGGAAGCCGACTTTCTGTGAACCGAGCAGCTCCCAATTCCGTTCGCCGCCGCGGCGTGCTTCCGCATCACCGATCGACAGAAACGCGATGGCGCCAACGAGCGCGAAGGCAAAGATAGATCTGATCATGTGTTCCACCCCATGGTGAGTTTGTCAGGCGCGACGACAACGTGCCTGCGCGCGCAAATCCGTCGCGGTCGAAATCGCGCGTCGGGCGCTGTGGCACTGGGGTTACGTTATGTGAACGTCACAAGCTTGGCGCGCACGGCTGCTCGCAGCCATGGCAGCAGCTCCGCATCAAACCATCCGTTGCGCTTGATCCAGGCGTTGTTGCGCCACGATGGATGAGGCAGCGGCACCATCACGGGGCCGCCGGGGCGCGCAACAATCTCGCGCCAGCGCTCGACCGTGCTCGTGAGATCGCGGCCTGCATCAGTACCGAGATGCCAGCGCTGCGCGTACTGCCCGACGAGCAACATCAGCTCGAGGTTCGGCAGAGCGGCCATCAATCGCGCACGCCATGCCGGCGCGCATTCGCGACGGGGGGGAAGATCACCGCCCTTAGCATCGAGCCCGGGAAAACAGAAGCCCATGGGAATGATGGCAATGCGGGCGACGTCGTAGAATTCCTCGTTCGTCACGCCCATCCACTGGCGGAGGCGCACGCCTGATGGATCCGTGAAGGGCTTGCCCGATGCGTGCACGCGCGTGCCTGGCGCTTGACCGAAAACGCCGATACGCGCTGTCGTGCTTACGCGCAGAACGGGACGCGGTTCGTGCGGCAGCGGCGTGCCCTTCGGGGCATCGCGACAAATGCGGCAGGCGCGGATGTCTTCGACGATTGCCTTGAGCGCGCGTCGCGAAGTGGGCGCTGGCCGCGCGGGCGTCATATCTCGACGACGAGGCCGTCCTCGGCCAGCAGGATATTTGGCTGGTTGATCTCGTGGCGGCGCGCGAGCATCGATCCGTTCATGTGCGTCAGCAGAATGCGCTTCGCCACGATGCGCGGAAGGTTCTCTTCGATGATCTTCCAGCTCGTGTGAAAGCGCACGGGGCCATCGAAGGCATAGCACTCGGTGATGAAGAGGTCGGCGCCGGCGCTGACCGGCACGAGTGCTTCGACCCACTCGGTATCGCCCGAGAACGAGAGGATCTTTCCGCCGGTCTCGAAGCGTAGCGCATGCGAAGGCGCGCCCGATGGATGCGAGACCTCCCATGCCGTCACCATCACCGGTCCTTCGACGAGTGGCGCGCCGGCATGGCACTCCTTGAAGATCAGCGGATACCGCCGCTCGACTTTCGTAGAGCCGGGGAACATCAGCTCCGCCGTTTGCATCACGCGATCCTCGACGCCCGGTGGCCCGATGACGGTGAGTGGATCCTTCCGTTTGGCGACGTGCTGTGCGTGGAGCATCCACCACACGAGGCCGCTGTAATGGTCGCCGTGCAGGTGCGAGAGAAAGATGGTGGAAACAGCATTCGGATCGAGCCCGAGCGCGTTAAGGCCGATGAGGCTTGTCGCGCCGCAGTCGATCAGAAAGCGGTGGTGGCCGAGATCAACGTGATAGCCGGTCTGCAGCCGCCCGCCGGACCCGAAGGCATCGCCGCATCCGACGACCGTAAGTCTCATCACCGCGTCATCACCTCAGGTTTGCTCGTTCGCGCCCCGGGCCTCAGGCCTTGGCGCTTGGGCGCGCTGCAACCTCTTTGTACCAGCGCTCGACATTGACGAGACCTTCCGGCCGCTGTACGCGCGCCGGCTTCATGAAGTCCATCGTGACGAGCGCCGTGATGTCTGCGACCGAATAGGTGTCGCCCGCGACATAGCGGTTGCTCGCAAGCTGCTCGTCGAGAATGCGGAGCATGTCGAGGGCCCTCGGCTTGTTCGCCTCGCCCCAGGCCGCAACCTGCGGCACTTCATGATTGGCCATGGCCGGATGCAGATGCCGGAATGCGGAGGTAACGGCCGCCATCAGGCCGAGTTCCATGCGCCGCTGCCACATCTCGACGGTTGCTTTGCCCAGAGCACCCTTGCCGAACAGTGCGGGTTCTGGATGCAACTCTTCGAAGTACCGGCATATTGCGATCGTCTCGCAGATCGGTGTGCCGTCATCGAGCAGGAGGACCGGGACTTTCTGAAGCTTGTTCAGCTTTGTGAAGCTATCGCTTTTGAGCTCGCCCTTCATGAGATCGAGCTCTTCGGTCGGGACCTCGATGCCCTTCTCGGCAAGGAAGATTCGCACGCGCCGCGGATTGGGCGCCATCCGGGTCTCGAGGAGCTTCATGGGGGGTCTCCGGACTTGGGGGGTAATTGGCCTAGTCGTAATCGAGCCGCCCCTGGCGTGCAATGCTGGTCGGCCGCGTTGCGTGGCAGCCTTCCGGATGTTGCCGGAACGTGGCAATCGGCGAGGCAAAATTCGCATTAGCTGCAATGTAATTATAACCTTTGGATCAGAGTAAACGCGAAGTTAGTGATTTACAGATCATTCTCATCCTGAGGACTAAGGCAGAAGTCTCGAAGGACATGGCCGGTCGCGAGCTCCGGCGGAGCGGTTGGGTCCACGAGGCGGTCTGCCCCCGCGAGGGACTTTGGGGTCAACACGTGTCATCGGCCAGCACCACAGCGATGGAAGCGGGCACCAGCCCCCGCCGACCCAGGATTGTGCGTGCGCATCCGGGCTTCCAGGTGCGCGATGCGCGCCGGCGCTTGGCCATCGAAGCCGAGGACAAACCCGGCTTCGAGTACGAAATGCTGTTGATGTTCGTGAGGAACGAGCTCAGCGCCGTCGCGACCATTCAGCTCCTTGCCGTGATCTTCTCTCTGGCCTCGATGTTCTGGGCCACGAAGGCTGAGGCCGTGCTTTGGCTGGTCATGGTGATCGGCTCCAAGGTGGCGCTGCTCGAGCTTTGCCGCCGTTTCGTCGCGCTCCCGCGCAACGAGATCAACACTAGGCTCTGGCGCCGCCGTCTCATTCTTGCCGAGACCGTCAATGGCGTCGTTTGGGCGGGCTTTGCACTCGTTGGGATCGGCGCGACGGACTCCGCCTCTCACGTCTTCCTGTTCGCGTCGCTGATCGTCGTTCTCGCGATCCGCATGACCTTCGCTTCGACCGCGCTCCCCATTCTCTACGTCGGCACCATCCCGATGACGATCGCGGTCGTCGTTCGCCTGCTGCTGCTCGGCCATCCCTTCTACTGGGCCATGGCCTCGATGGCGCTCGGCGTGCACGTTTACTTCATTTTCCTGGCGAAGGGCCTCAACTCGACGGCACTCGCCATGCTCGCATACCGAGCCGAAAAGGACGCGCTCATTGCCGAGCTGGAGCAGGAGAAGGCAACGTCGGACGAGGCACGCCGCCGCGCTGAATCGGCGAACGTCGCGAAGTCGCGCTTTCTCGCCACCATGAGCCATGAGCTGCGGACGCCGCTCAACGCCATTCTCGGCTTCTCCGAGGTGATGAAGGCCGAGCTGCTTGGGCCGCTCAAGAACCAGACCTACAAAGAGTACGCTGCCAACGTGCATTACAGCGGCAGCCACCTCCTTCACCTGATCAACGAGATCCTCGACATCTCCCGCATCGAGGCCGGCCGCTACGATCTCAACGAGGAAGCCATCCGCCTCGTGGATGTCGCCGAGGATTGCCACCGCCTCCTGAAGCTGCGTGCCGAAAGCAAGAACCTCACCATCGAGCTCGACCTCGACCAGACGCTGCCGATGGTCTGGGCGGACGAGCGCGCCATGCGCCAGGTCTGCCTCAATCTGCTGTCCAATGCCCTCAAGTTCACGCCCAAGGGCGGACGGATCACGCTCAGCGTCTACCGCGACGATGCAGGCGGACAGACGCTCTGCATCCGCGATACAGGCCCCGGTATCCCGCGCGAGGAAATCCCGCGTATCATGCAGGCTTTCGGCCAGGGCTCCCTCGCGCACCAGAATGCCGAAGGCGGCACCGGTCTCGGCCTGCCGATCGTGAAGAGCCTTGTTGAGCTGCACGAAGGCATTTTCGAGCTGCGCTCGGAACTCCGCAAAGGCACGGAAGTGCTTGTTGCGCTTCCCCGCCAGCGCGTCATGGAGACATTGCCACCGCTCCAGCCGCTCGGCCAGGAGCGCCATCGCGCCGCCTCGGCTCATGGCGGCTGGGAGCGGCCCCGCGCGGGCGGCCGTGCGCCCCACGCTGCCATGATGAGCTGAATGGTCGCTGAACGACCACACTGCAAAATCAAAGAGATGCTTGGGCTGGACATTGCCACCCGGCTGCCGTGATCCTATTTAAGCCTTCTGGCAGCAACGATCCCGGCCGGCGCACTATGCGCGAGCGTGATCGGCGAGGCGCCGTGCGATAGCTCGTGAGCGCGATGGAAAGTCCGTGCATTCAGGTTTGTGTTATGGACCCGCGGTCTGGCCTGTGTGCGGGTTGTGCACGGACGCTCGCGGAGATTGCCGCGTGGAGCACATTTGCGCCCGCTGAGCGCCGCAGAATCATGGCTCTCTTGCCGGAGCGGCAGCGTATGACAAAGGCTGCGGTTCCGTCCGGCGCCGGAGATTGAGGCAATGGGCTGGCTGATCGTGTTGATGATCCTGATCGGTGCGCTTGCCCTGCTCATTGCGGGCGACGCGACGCTGTTCGGTCTCGACTGGTCGGATCTCGCGGCGGCAGGCTTCCTCGCCGCCTTTCTGATAGTGATCATACTCTCGCTTGCCGGCTCCTATCGCGGGCGCACGCTGCAGGCCGCGCGTGACTTCCTCACATGGGCGGCCATCGCCTTCGTTCTTGTCGCCGGTTACAGCTACCGCGACGAGATCACCGAGATCGCCTATCGCGTGCGCGGTGAGCTGAGCCCGCCCGGCAGCGCGGTTTCCATCGAGCCGAGCACGCCGGGCGCGCAGGCCGTCCGCATCCGCAAGCGCCGTGACGGCCACTTCATTGTTAACGCGCGCGTGAATGGCCAGACTATGCCCATGCTTGTGGATACGGGGGCCTCGACCGTCGTCATTCGTGAGGTCGACGCCGCACGGTTCGGCGTGGATACGGGCCGACTGAAGTACACGGTGCCCGTCCAGACTGCGAACGGCGTCACCTATGCCGCCCACGTTCGCCTGAGCAGCATCGCCATCGGGTCCATACAAGTCGAGGGTGTGGATGCGCTCGTCTCCAAGCCCGGGGCGCTACGCGAGAATCTTCTCGGTATGAGTTTTTTAAGCCGCCTGCGCTCTTATGAGTTCTCCGGGGACTTTCTGACGCTGAGGAGCTGATACAGCTTGAGCTCCGTGGTGGCGCCCGGCTGTGTACTCAGGCGGGAAGCTCTCGGTCATGGCGTTATCGCCTTCCGCATCGAATGCCTTGAAACTGGCGGCGGCCTGGATCGGTCTCGCCGGCATGGGAGTCATTGGCGTGATGAACGCCGATCTCGTGCGCGAGCTGCTTAGTCCCGGGCTCGAGTATCGAGAGGACGCGCCGCCGAGCGGGGCTTCCGATCGCCCGATGACGGCCTCCAATGATGACGAAGACCCGCCTTCGGACGAGCCGGCTTCCAACACGTCGGGCGGACGCGTGGTGCAGCTCAAGGCTGGCGCCCACGGGCACTTCTTCTCGCGTATTCACGTCAACGGCCGGGCTGTGCAGGCCATGGTCGACACCGGCGCCTCGATCGTGGCCCTGACCTTCGAGGACGCGCAGAACGCCGGCGTCCACATCCGCGACAGCGACTATACGCATCGCGTCAGCACTGCGAACGGCCTCGCGCGTGTGGCGATGGTTACGCTCGACAGCGTAGCCATCGAAGACATCATAGTCCGCGACGTGCGCGCAGCCGTCGCCGAGCCCGGCAAGATGACGAAGACGCTACTCGGCATGAGCTTTCTCGGCCAGCTCCGTCGCGCCGAAATGAGCCGCGGGCAGCTGGTGCTCGAGCAGTAGAACGCACAACCGCTACTCTGCACCTTATTGCTCTGGCAGTTTCCTCGAATATTCGAGCTGCATTGCGAAGATGGCCGCGGTCTGCGGACCATATCGAGCCGCCATGGCCTCCAGCGTCTGCCCCAAAGCAGTGTCCGATAGTTCATGGCTCCCCGGCTCGGTGGGTCACATTCCTCCCTGCCGCGTTAATGCCGCTGACACCGCACTTGTTGCATTGCGGAACCGCGGAGCTGATCCGCGCGGGCAGGCTCGCTCTTGCCTCTGACGGCCATTCGCCGCCATAAAGCCCTCCAATTGCCTTGCCCGCCGTGCCCTGGTGCCGCGGATCAAGGGTGCCGTGCCGTGGGAAGGAGCCGTCCGTGACCAACTCGAAAATCGTCCTCATCGACCGCCATCCAGGCCGCTCGACCCAGACCATGGGAATCGCGCGCGCGCTCGGGACCGATCCGGAACTCATTCACGAGCCCTCCGTCGGCGTGGTGGGCACGAAGGGGGACAGCCAGTGCTACCTCGGCGTCCTCGACAAGGTCGAAGCCGTCCACGGCCGCCTTAAGGCACGCATCGGCATGGAGCCAGGCAAGCTGAAGCTGCGGCTCGTCCAGCCCGAGTACACGATCGCGACGTCGGATGGCATCCGCAACGGCACGCGCGAGATGCGCTATTCGCTCATCGGCCGTGACGTTACCAACGATGCCCTCTGTGAGCATCTCGAGGCCAGCGGGCTCGCCGGCACGATCGCGATCGTCGCCTGCGACAAGCCGCCGGTCGGAACGCTCGCGGCGCTGCTCGAGCACAACCAGCCGGCCATCATCATGTCGGACGGATCGATCCATCCGGGGCACGACCCGAAGACCGGCGAGACGATCGACCTCGTCACGGCCTATCAGGTCGCGGGTCACCCCGACGCCGAGTACCGCCAGCACATTGCGTGCCATGCCTGCCCCGGCATTGGAAGCTGCGGCGGCATGTTCACCTACAACACCATGCAGACGTTCATCGGCGTCGTCGGCATGCAGCCGCTGCACATGGTCGCTCCGCCATCCGACGATCCGCGTCGCACGAAAGAGTTTGCCGATGAGCTGGTCGGCTATCTCACCATGCTCATGGAGAAGGACATCAAGCCACGCGACATCGTCGTGCGCGACTCGCTACGCAACGCCGTGATCGTCGCCATGGCCGTCGGCGGCTCGACGAACGTGACGCTGCACGCGCCGGAGATCGCGCGCGCGGCGGGCTTCGCGGACTTCTGGAAAGAGGTCATGACACCGGAGGAGTTCAATCACCTCTCGCAGCATGTCGTGCCCGTGCTCACTGACGCACGGCCCTATGGCAAGTATTCCATGGTCGACATCGATGCGAGCGGTGGCGTGCAGGTCATCGTGCGCGAGCTGCTCGATGCGGGTCTGCTCAACGGCAACGTGCTCACCTGTACGGGTGAGACGCTCGCGAAGCAGGTCGAGCGTCTCGGGGCCAAGAAGGCCGACGGCAAAGTCGTCTATCCCGTCGAGAAGCCTTACAAGCCCACGGGCGGCCTGCGCGTGCTCGGCGGCAATCTCTCGCCGGAGTTCTCCGCAATCCTGAAGCTTGCGGGTGTCGAGGGCGGTCTCGAGGACAATACTTTCCGCGGCAAGGCGCGCGTGTTTGAGGGTGAGGCGGGCCTGCTCAAGGCACTCGATACGGCGCCCGAGCAGTTCCAGAATCACGACACGGTGATCGTGCGCTACGAGGGGCCGAGTGGCGCGCCGGGTATGCCCGAGATGCTCGATCCGACCTCGCGCATCACGGCGCTGTGCCGCGAGCGTGGCATTGTCGTGGCGCTCATGACGGACGCGCGCTTCTCCGGTGGATCGGTAGGCCTCGTGATCGGTCACGTCGGCCCCGAGGCTGCACTCGGCGGTCCGATCGCCTTCATCGAGGATGGCGACGAGATCGTCATCGATCTCAACAAGAACGAGCTCAACTGCACGGCGCTGAACGACCCGGCTACGGTCGCGAAGCGCAAGGCCGCCTGGGAGAAGGAAGTCGCGGCGCACGGCGGCGTTCATCCGAACTGCGGCAAGGCCGATACGCGTCTTCTTCATCGCGCACGCCACACGGCGGTGCCGGCGACGCGTGGCGGCGGTCTTCATCCGAACCGCGAGGTCTGGGTGCGCGAGCCGCGCGAAGCCACGCGCTCGAGTTTTGTGCCGAAGAACAAGTATCGCCCGGATGCGGCAAAGGCGTTCTGAGAGGCCGGGCGGCTGAGGTCGCCCGGAATACGCGATGAAACCGGTTGGCATCTCGGTGCTCACCATCTGCGGGATCGACGAACTGCCCGAGCATGGGCCGCGCGCGGTGACGCATGTGCTGTCCCTGCTCGATCCGAGTTGGCCGGAGCTGACGAGCTTCGGCACGTACGGCGAGCACCGTCGCACGGTCTTGCGCTTTCATGATGTGATCAATCCCGATCCCGGCATGACCATGCCGACGCCCGATCACGTGCGCCAGATCCTCGCCTTTGGCAGCGAGCTTGCTGCCGAAGCGGAGGTGAAAGCGGATCGCCATCTGCTCGTGCATTGCCACGCGGGCATTTCGCGCTCTACGGCGGCGATGGTCTCGCTGCTCGCGCAGATCGATCCGCAGGAGCCCGAAGACCAGCTCTTCGCGCGCCTTCGGCAGATCCGTCCGCAGGCCTGGCCAAACTCCGTGATGATCGGTTATGCCGACGACATTCTCGGCCGCGAGGGGCGGCTCGTCGGAGCGCTTCGCCGGCACTATGGCCATCAGGTGCGGGCGCGACCTCAGATCCGCGAATGGATGACGCAGCTCCGGCGCAAGCGCGAACTGGACATGGCGGAATGAGGCGGGCCGAGTGAGCTAGGACCCGGCGAGCTTTGCGCCGTGCTCGCGGAGCAGCTCTCTCAGCACCGAGCGGTGGCAGCGCGCCTCGTCCTCGCAGTAGCAGCCGACCGAAAAATGGCTCTCTTTCGAGAGCGCGGCCAGCAGGTCGAGCGTGCGGCTCGCGCTGGGCGCCTTCATCTCGCTGCGATAGGCGCGCGTGAACGCCGCCCATTCCTTGTCGGACGCGGCAGCGCGGGCCTTGGCCACCAACTCCTCGCTCGGGGCCAGCTCGGGCAGCCAGACGTCATACCAGTTCTCGGCTGCGTACCGATCTTTGCGAACGCCGCGCGGCGGGCGCCGCACGGTGCCGATGCGAATTCCCTCGTCTGCTTGGCGCGCGCTGCCGAGTTGAACGATACGGATGGCCATGAAGTATTCCTCGGTACCGCGCAGCTCGATCCGCCGCGTCCGGACGGCTATTCCCTCGCCCCGACAATATGGCCGACGCGAAAGCTTCGGCCAGCCCAGGGGAAGCAGAATGATGGCGCGCTGATCAACGGGCTCCCGGTCATCGCCGCCATCCCCTGGGTTTCGACCGGATTCCTTTAGGGCTGGACCCCTTGACTATCCCCCCTCCCTCGCGTATCCACCACCCACTCTGACGCGCCCATCCTGGCGCGCGTTTTGTCTTTGCGGGCGTAGCTCAGTTGGTTAGAGCGCCGGCCTGTCACGCCGGAGGCCGCGGGTTCAAGTCCCGTCGCTCGCGCCATTGTTTACAATGGCTTACGCAAAGACCTGATCACCGTTCTGGAACTTCGGGACCGCAAGCCGGAACGTTTTCTGGTGCATCGCGCATCGACACCAGTTGGACCGGCTCATAGGTATTGTGTCGGCGATTTGAGGCCAACAGGATATTGGCCATCGTGCTCGACAGCGCCAGGGTCGAGAGCGCCATCATGAAACTCGCCGCCGCGCCTGACAACCGCGATGCCCATTGGCTTCGCGGTTGCAGACTTTCGTTCGAACCATAAGCTATGACGCCGCAGTATTTAGTTGGCGGCGTATGCAGCGCTCCACGCACCGCCGCCGTCGATGCTTCCGGTCATAGCTCCGCGCGCGACGCGGCCGGTATAGCGCTTGCCACCAGCCGTGAACGCAATGCTCTCGCCACTCATCTTTGCTTCGCTGATGGGATGATCTTGCCCATCCAACGTCAGCGTGCCGGAAAGCATCTGATACGTCTGCGTGAGCTGAAGCTCTCCGTTCGGGAGGCGCCATTTGCCACCGACCTTGGCGGGGATCACCCACTTCATGGCTCGGCAATAGCTCGTGCAGTCCGCTCCGGCGTCGACGCGATCATCGGGCTGCCAATCGCCCATATCGAAGGTGTTCGATACGATGCGGGTGCCCGGCTTCATATCCAGCAGTGTAGGCCGCAGCCGTACATTGAGATTTGGCAACAGGAAGAGCGTGATCACCGTCGCTTTGGAAAAATCCGCTTCGAAGATGTCGCCGCGCACGAACGTCGCCATATCACTGACGCCGGCCTCTTTGGCATTCCGCTGCGAGAGAGCGACCATATCCGGATTGTACTCGATGCCGAGGGCACGGATGCCGCGCTTCGCTGCCGTGATCACGGTCCGCCCGTCGCCTGAGCCGAGATCGATGAGGTAGTCTTCCTTGGTGACGGCCGCCATCTCGAGCATCCTGTCCACCAGCGCTTGAGGCGTCGGGACCCAGACCACGTCCTTGCCGGCTTGGCCGGACTGGGGCGTGTATGACGTCGTCGCTGGCTTGTCCTGACTGAGGGCAATATTCAACGCCAATGCGGTGGCCGCACAGGCGAGAATAAGCTTTCGAAGGGCATTCATGCAGAAGCTCCAAGATACGAACGTGAGATTTGGCGAATTTCTCCTACCTCACGCGTGTGGCACAAGTTTCTTAGCAGCGCGCCAATTTGTCCTCTGCGTGTCGCAGGGGTTCCGGGGGAGACGATTTGATACAATTTTGTTCTGCGGGGCAGGCGGTCGGCTCGTCGCAGCGTCCTGCCGTGAGGCAGCGGACAGGGTCGGTATCCGCCGTCGGCTTTTAAGGTTTGAATGTCGCGAACGTCATAGCGGCTGCAGGTTGCGGGCAATCCTACTATCCCTCAATGCCAACCCATAATTGGACGCGCCGGGATGCGATCGAGCAAGACCATTCATGTCGTGAGCTGCCACGCGGAAGGCGAAGTCGGCGATGTGATCGTTGGCGGCGTAGCGCCGCCTGAGGGTGCTACTCTCTGGGACCAATCCAGAACGATTGACCGCGAGCAGACACTGCGGCGCTTCATGCTCAACGAGCCGCGGGGCGGGGTATTTCGGCACGTCAATCTGCTCGTACCGGCTAAGAACCCGCTCGCTCAGCTGGGCTGGATCATCATGGAGCCGGAGGATACGCCGCCCATGTCCGGCTCGAATGCGATCTGCGTCGCAACAGTCGTTCTCGAGACCGGTATTCTCGAGATGAAGGAGCCGACGACCGAGCTGGTGCTCGAGGCCCCGGGTGGTCTCATCAGGGTCACCGCTCATTGCCGGGACGGCAAAGTGGAGCACGTGCGCATTCTGAACGTGCCGTCCTTCGCTGATCGACTGAGTGCGCCGCTGGAGGTCAAGGGCGTTGGCACTCTGACAGTCGATACGGCCTATGGCGGGGACAGCTTCGTAATTGTCGATGCAACGGCGCTGGGCTTCGAAATACGGCCGGACGAAGCGCGCGACATCGCCGAAATCGGCGTGCGCATAACGCGCGCTGCCAATGAGCAGCTGCCGTTCTCACACCCGGAGAACAAGGACTGGCAGCATATCTCCTTTTGTCAGATCGCGGCACCGGTGAGCGTCGAGGACGGCATTCTCACGGGCGCAAATGCCGTCGCAATCCGGCCGGGAAAGATCGACCGTTCGCCTTGCGGCACAGGCTGCTCGGCTCGCATGGCCACGCTACACGCGCGCGGTCAGCTCAAGGTCGGCGAGTCGTTCGTGGGCAAATCAATTGTCGGCTCGACGTTCACATGTCGTGTCGAGGCGGATGCAGAAATAGCCGGTCGCCCCGCGATACGGCCCTCTGTTGGCGGGCAGGCCTGGATAACAGGCCTTCACCAGCATATGCTGGACCCCACTGATCCCTGGCCGGAGGGTTATCGCCTAGCTGATACGTGGCCCTTACCGCGATAGGGGGCTCCTCTGCCGGTGGCGCGAGGCGCGGTGTCATCATGGATAACCGTTCACCAGCAGGCACGCCTGAAATTTGTTCGCGCGTTGTTGGATATTCCTGCAAGGAACAAGCGCTTGCCTCGCATTTCTCGGGCTTAAGTACGCTCGCGGAGACTTTGGGAGGCGCTCTTGGAATTCGACTCGACGGCGATCTGGTCGGCGGTGCAGGAGCACTGGCGCGAAACAGAGACGGTCCAGCGCCCCGATCTCAAAGTCGGGTTTGTCCTGTGGCCGGAGTTCACGCTGAACGCCTTCGGCGGGTTCATTGATGCGCTGCGACTTGCTTCGGACGTCAGCGATCGCAGTCGGCAGAGGCGGTGCACGTGGAAGGTCATGTCAGCGGACGGTGCGCCGGTCAGGGCAAGCTGCGGCGTTCTGGTCACGCCGGATGCCTCGCTGAGCGATCCTCGCGCCTTCGACTACGTCGTGGTGGTTTCCGGCCTGATGAGTGGCATCCAGAGCGCGCCCCGGCGACTTGAGGCCTACGTTGCGGATGCGGCGGCGAAAGGCGTTCGCGTTGTGGGCATCTGCACCGGTGGCATCGTGATGGCCCGCGCGGGCATCATGAAGGGACGCCCGTGCTGCGTCTCGAGCTTCCATGTCTCGGATCTGGAAAATCTCGAGACCGAAGCCCGGCCGGTCTACGATCGCATTTTCGTCGATGACGGGGATCGCATCACCTGCGCCGGCGGCTCATCCTCGATCGACTTGGCAAGCTATCTGGTCGAGCGGCACTGCGGCAGGGATCGTGTCGTCAAGCTCAACGAGCGCCTTCTTGTCGATCGCCGCCGAGCTGCAACCCATGCCCCGAGTAAGAACTGGCTCGATCTCGGCGAAATCCATGATCCACGAGCGCGACGTGCGGTTCTCTTGATGGAGCAGCATCTCAGCAAGCCCCTCGCGATGTCCGAGCTGGCACGGCGCCTCAACATGAGCGAGCGTCATTTGGAACGGCTCTTTGCAAGTTCGTTCGAGCGCTCGCCGGCGCGCGTGTACAGGACCATGCGACTGAAATTCGGCGAGTGGATGCTCGCGAATACCAACGAGCGCGTTACGCGCATCGCGCTCGAATGCGGCTTCTCGGACTCATCGCACTTCTCCCGCCTCTTCCAGGAGGAGTTCGGCATGTCCCCGACGGAGCATCGCCGGCGCGCGCTGTCGGCCGCCGCTGCAGCGGAATGATCCCACTAAGAGCAGCGCGCCGAAGTGCGCTGCTAGATGCCAAGCGCATAAGCCGTGCGCCGGGGATCCGCACCTGCCAGCATGAGGCCGCTGTCGGCGCTCTTGCGAACGGCACACACGGCGCCCGCCCGCCAGATGAACTGCGGCCACCACTTGGCGTCATGCCCGCGCGCGCTCAGGTTATCCGCGTAGTCATCAGGAAAGCGCGACTCAAGCATGAGCAGGTCGGGTCGATAGTCATGCGGCTGGAATGAATCCGGGAAGCTGTAGGTGGCGAAGCGCGGCGCCTCGATGGCCTGCTGCGGATTCATGCCGAACTCGGTCATGTTCAGGAACGCCTGTAGCATAGCTTGAATCTGGACATCGCCACCGGGCGTTCCAAATGGAAGAAGCTCGCGGCCTTTGGGACCCTTGGGGCCGAGTGCGAGCGCGGGACTTGGCGTCAGCCTCGGGCGCTTGCCGGGCGCAAGCACGGAAGCATGTGAAGGATCGGACCACGATTGCGTTCCGCGCATGGACGGAACGAGGCCAGTGCCGGGAATTACCGGGGATTCGTGAGAGGTGTCACTCGGTGTCGCCGAGAAGACATTGCCGTGCCTGTCGATCACGCAGACGTACGACGTATCGAGTGATTTGGGCAGGCCGTCGCGCGCGACGACGCTGGCCGGGCGGCTGCCGTCTGCCGCAGGCGGAAGGCCCGGATAGGCGCGGTCGATCTTGATGCCGGAGCGGCGTTCAGCGGCGTAGGCATCTGACAGCAGCCGGCCGAGCGGCACATCCACGAATCTAGGATCACCGACGTAACGCTCGCGATCAGCGAACGCGATCTTGAGAGCCTCGACGAGTACGTGGATGTAATCGGGCGAGTTATGTCCGAGAGACCTGACGTCGATCCCTTCGACGATCTTCAGCGCCTGGGACAGACTCACGCCTTGGCACCATGGCTGGCACGAATACATATCGTAGTTCTTGTAGGAGACGCGTACCGGCTTCTCGATCTCGGCGTCGAATTCAGCCAAGTCATCCATGCGCAGCCATCCGCCGTTCTTCTTGTGGAAGTCGACGAACGTCGCGGCGAGATCGCCTTCGTAGAAGGCGGCGCGGGCAGCTCGCAGGCCCGCAACACGGCCCTTGGAAGCGCTGGCGGCTTCCTGGTCGCACATGAATTGAAGGCTGCGCGCGAGATCCGATTGAATAAAGAGCTCGTCCACTTTCGGTGGTCGTCCGCCGGGGAGATAGATTTCTGAAGTTGAAGGCCACCGGCGGAAGTCAGCTTCGTACGTTTCGATAACGCCCGCCATGAGCGGATGCATGGCGAAGCCATCGCGCGCAAAAGAGATGGCGGCGCGCGCGACATCCGAGAAGCTCATCGTGCCATAGTGCTCGAGGGCCTTGATCCAGGCGGCTGGCGCCGCTGGAACAATCGTCCTCAGCAAGCCCAGGGGAATAAGGCCGCCGTGCTTCTCCTGAAAGTACGACGCCGAGGCCAATTTGGGCCAAACCCCGAGGCCGGCAATCGAGATCACCTCATCGCGCTCGGCAAGGTAGATGAGCGTTGGCGCGACGCCAGCGACATTCACGATATCGCTCTGGAGCACGCCGAGCGCGATGCCTGCCGCGACGCCTGCATCGACGGCATTGCCGCCCCCTTCGAGAATTTGAAACGCAGCGTGCGCCGCCCCGTAGTGACCCGCGGCTGCGATGTGTTTCTGCGCGGCAATGACGGGGCGATAGGAAGCTATGCCGAGGCTCGTGTCCTTCATGCGCTTGATCCTGAGGTGAAGAGATCAGTCGACGGCCTGCCCTTGTTCCGCACGTCGCACCAGAAAGCGGCTGAAACGACCCAGTGACTGGCGGGGCTCATCCTTTGCATATGTCTTGAGCACGAGGGTACGCTTCGGACCGAGTAGCTGGGCTGTCGCGACGAGCGCAAGCAGACCGTAGGAGATGACAGACGGTAGCCATCCCGGAAGCATAAGGCACACGATGGAGGGTACCAGTAGTAGCCGCTCATACCAGTACAGTGGTCCGAACATAAAGCCGCTGACGACGAATGTCGTCGAAATCGTGGAGATGAGCGCCAGTGTGCCCATGCCGAGTTGGATCGGCATTGTCGTGTTGAGACCGATGATCTCTGGATGGATGACGAACATGAAGGGCAGAATGAAGCACGGTATGGCCAGCCAGCAGCAGATGACGGAAGTGCGCCAGAAGCTGCCGCCGGAGATATTGGCTGCGACAAGGGCCGCGAGGGCCGTCGGTGGCGTGATTGCTGAAAGATTGGCGTAGAAGAATACGAAGAGATGAGCCGCGAGCAGCGGTACGCCGAAGTTCGTCAGTGCGGGCGCGCCGAGAAGTGCCACCAGGATATAGGCGGCCGACGTCGGCAGACCCGCGCCGAGAATGAGACACACGATCGCCGCCAGGATGAGCAAGCCCCAAAGCGAGCCATCGGCGACTTCCAGCATGATATGAGACATCTTCTGCCCGAGGCCGGTTGCCACGAACATCTCGACCATCACGCCGATGACCGCGATTACGATCGCAACCTGCGCGCCGCTGCGCGCGCCGGTGGTCAGTGACAGGACCGCAATCCGCACGAACTCGACAATGCCGTGGCCAAGATTGCTGCGGTGTTTGATGAGCTGCTTGAATGCCTCGCCTCCGAGGATGATGAAGCAGGCATAGAGCGCGGCCTGGCCGGCGGGCATGTCGTTTGACAGGAGCCAGAAGAGGGCAGATGTCGCGACGATAATGTGCAGGTGCCATAGAGCCGCCTGCCTGACGGTCATCTCATCGATCTCTGAGGACTCGCCTTTGGGCGCTTCCGCTGCCGCGCCAATGCCGTTGCGAATGGCCTCGATGTGGATACTGACCATCAGGTAGATATAGAAGATCGCCGCCGGAACCAGGGTCGCGACCATAACCTCGTAGTAGGGAATGCCGGTCAAGCCAACGATCAGGAAGGCCGTCAGGCCGAGAACCGGTGGTGTGATCTGACCGCCATTCGATGAGACGGCTTCGATGGCCCCAGCGAAATCGCGCGAGAAGCCGCAGCGCCTCATGGTCGGAATCGTGTAAGGTCCCTGCGCAGCGACGTTGGCCACGGTGCTGCCGGAAATCATGCCGAACAGCGCGCTCGAGACGACCGCGATCTGAGCTGGGCCCGCGCGCAGATGCCCGACGGCTGCGAACGACAGCTTCATGATCAGTTCGGCTCCTCCCGTCGCGATGAGGACGCCGGCAAAGAGCATGAACATGAAGATCGTGCGCGCCGACTCCTCTATCAATCCGCCGAGCATGCCGTTGAATGACGGAATGGACGAGTAGGACATCAGACGATCGAAGCTGATGCCCGTGTGATAGAGAAAGCCATCCGGCAAGAGGTAGCCGAACGCGCCGTAGAGAAGGCCGAGCATGCCGAGGATCGGAACCGTGAGCCCCCATTCTAGCCACGCCGCCACGAACACCGTGCCGAGCATGAGCATCGCGATCCAGCCGTCCATATCCTCCGGAAACAGGATGCGATCGGTCACCAGCGCCCCATGCTCGTGGTGAATGTAGACGAGGGGAATTGCCGCCAGCGCAGCGAGCACGATCAGAATGCCGCGGCGCAGGCGCTGCGCGCGATCCGTCCGCGAGGCCATCATCAAGAAGGCGAGCACCGCGCCCATGTTGACGTGAAGATTCTTGAGCTGGCCCGATGGTAACAGATAGTATTTGGCCTGAACGGCATGGGCGACAGCGTAGGCGATCGCGACAATCGCCGTGACGATAATCAATGATCTATGGACAGACGCGCCCGGCGCCACAAGATCCCCGAACCAATTGCGCCAAGTGTTTGCGTCAGCGTTAGCCTGCATGGGCGCCCTTCGATCTGTCCTAGTCAGCAGCTACTTCGAGATTGGCGCATCACGCTTCCGGAAATAAGCCCGCCCTCAGCCCGTCAGTGGCCCACAACCTGCAATGCGGGGCGGGCTGCCCTTTGATAGCAACCCGCCCCAGTGAACCGATAGCGGTCCGACGATCAAGTCCGGATTGTCAGTTCGTTCCGCCACACGCCCTTTTCCTTGAAGTATTGGGCGGCGCCGCCATTCACCGGAAAGCCGGGCAGAAGGAAGCGCGTCGCGTACTCGATGCTCACCATCTCGAGCTCCTTGGCGATCTTGCGAATGGCTTCGGCGTTCTCGTAGATGGTCTTGACGATCTTGTAGCCCGTCTCGTCGTTGACCTCAGGGCGTGAGCCGAGAATGCCGGACATGGCGGGCGTAATGGAGGGCCCGGTCAACGAAGCCCAGTTCGACGCGTCCAGTGTGTTCTGGATGGCGCCGGGCTGCTCTTTTTGGATCGCCGCGAACAAGGCGCCGTCAAAGGCAACGGGCTTCATTTTCATCGAGGTCTCGAGTTCCATCAGAATGCTGGCCGGGCGCCCGTTCAGCAGGATGGTGGAGATGGCGTCGTAGGCGCCCGCTTTCATGCCATCATGTGTCTCGCGCCAGGAGCCATAGCTCCAGCGGATCTTGTCGTAGATGCCCGCCTTGGTCAGGATCAGGCGCCACAGCAGGTTGGCCGCGCCGCCCGCCGGGCCTGGGCAAACGCGCTTTCCTACGAGGTCCTCGATCTTGTTGATGCCGGAGTCTGCCTTGACCACCAGCGGCTGGTCCCACACGCCGTAGGACAGCAGCTGAACCGGCTTGATGCTCTGCTTGAAAGGCGCCGCGCCTTGATAGGCCGACTGCCACTCGAGAGATGTGGTCTGGCCGAGGTCAATCTCGTTGCGACCAATGAGGGCCATATTCTCGACCGCTCCCGAGGTTGATACCGAGGAGCCCTTTACATCCGACATCTTGCTGACGGTGGATGCAAGGGCCTCGATGATGATGTAGCCCGTCGAGCCGAGACTGGCCGAGCCCCATCTCATCGGCGCGCCCTGGGCCATGGCGCTGCCAATGCCGTGCAGCTGCGTCCCGACCACGAGGCCGCCGAACATGGCCATGGCCTGACGGCGGTCGACGGACGTGTGCGAGGTGGACTTGCTATTTGGCATCAGGGGCTCCGCAGTTTGTGGGCCGACTTCTATACGTTCAACGTCCCGAGCGTGGTGCGCCGAACCCGACGGCGTGCGCGCCGTGGTTCGCGAAGTGAGGATCGGGCACGGCAGCAAACCTGCTTCCGCCTCGCCGACCGTGATGCGGCACCATTCTGGTATGCCGAAGGTCGCGTTGCCGCCTGATTGGAGCTATAACAAAGGCGACATGACTTCGCACAAATCGGACATGGCCGCCGTCCGATGGTCATCGTCCAAGCGGTGCGATCTGACGCTTTGCTATGGGTCCCTCCGCGCTAGGTCAGTCGCGTCCTCGAAAGCCGATGTAGTCAGTCGGCCGAGACGGCGAGCGGCCGCCAACCGATACCGTTCATCAGTCGCGGAAGGCTCGGCAACAGCGAAATCTGCCCTAGATCAGTTCGATTGACCGACTTCGCATGTCGCACGCCGGTTGCTTCCATACGGCAGGTAAGTGCAGCTTGCCGGGTCGAACGAGCGGAAGCGACTAGCGCAGACGTCGACATTGCATGAGCTTCTTGTGACGGCGGCAGTGGGTGCGGCTCGCGGCGCTGAGGAATTTGTAGAAGCGCTACCGCGGAGCTCGTCGAGCTTGTTCTGCACCGGCCCATAGCGCTTCCAGCCGGGCACCGAAGCTGCGAGATTGACGTCTCTCCAGGCGGGATGGAACGGCGGCTTCTGGAGTTCGGGGAGTTTCGCAAACAGACTGTCGACGAAGCGGACCATCCGCGCGTATCGAGCGGAACCCGGTTGCCAGTTGTAGACGGCGAGCACGGCCGGAACGGCGATGGTCTCGATCTTCTGGTCCGCGGCAATGAGCTTTGGGTAATCCTTGTTGTCGAGCGTGGCCGGAAGATAGAGTTCCTCCAGCTCCTTCGTATAGGGTACGGAAATCAGCTTGAACCCTGGCGGCCAATCGGCCTGCGAAATTCCACCGACCGGTTTTGAGGTGACCCATACCGTAGCTGCATATTTGTCGGACGAGCGAATATCGCGCATCACCACCGGATGCGGATCGAATTTCTCGACCACGTCGATCCCAAGCCGCTTGAAGATGATCGGCCCGCTATACGCGGCCGCAGTTCCGTGACTGTTGAAGTTGACCCATTTTCCGGCCAAGTCGTTCACCGAGTTGATTTCGGGTCGAACGAAGATCTGCAGCTCGGATGGAAACAGACTGGCGATGTAGTTGACGTGCGTCGCCACCTGCGGAGCCTTTTCGACCTTCTCAAAATGCAGAAGCGTATCGCCATAGACGATCGCGGCATCGACACCACGCAATTGGAGCAGGTCGACAAAATTGTCGAATACGCCACGAGTAACGATCGGCAGGATGCGCAGATCGTCGCCCTCGTTCAATACCCGGGCGATCTCGGCGGCGAAACGGAGCGGCGCGCCTTCCGGGAGCCCCGCCGCTAGGCCAATCGTTCCTTGATTGAGCCGCTCTCTGCCCTTGTGACCCCATTTATCGGAGCCTTGAGCCAACGCTTGCTGCGCTAATCCTGTGATCAGGATCGCAGCGGCCATCGGGACGCCGAGATGCCTAAAGCTACGCATGGTACTCTCCCTAGTGTCCCGATTGCGAAGTTCGCTACACCTCGATGCCAGCGTCCCGAGCGAACTTCGGAATCAAAAGGGACACTAGAATCATAAATTCGCGAGTGTGGTTCAGATCGAGACATTCGCTCTGTGCCGTGCCGCGAGATGTGGCGAAGTTCTCGATCATCACACTAGCTCCACGTTCTGCAGGCATCGTCGGCGACGCCATGGCCGGCGTACGCGACCGCCTCAGATATCAGGGCCGAATGTAGGCATATCCGCTCTGTTGCAATTCCGACAGCGTGATGACGCCGGATGGCACGACTTTCGCCTCGCTCATCAGCTTGATTTCCTTGTTCTCAGCCTTCATGTGATTGGCGTGTGTGTTTCCACAAGCCAACAGCGTCAGGTTGGGATTCTCGAGAGCCATGGTCGACAAGCGAACTTTGACCTGGCTCGTGTCTTCACGAAAGAGGTGCAGGCCCGGTCCGAAGGCGACGACCTGAACATCGACTTTCTGATTGAGCTTCTTGTAGTGACTCAGAATGTTTTGCGCATTGTTGAGCGCGAGGGTCATCGTTGCAGGATTGTTCTCGCTCACCTGGATAGCGATCTTGTGGACCATCTCGCTTGAGGCCTTAGGCTTGTCCTGAGCGAGTGAGGCCGCAATCGGTGTCGCAACCACGATTGCAGCGAGCAGCAGTGCCGATGTCTTCATACGATTTCTGTCCTTGTTTGAGGGTGTCGATCCCAATCGACGGATCGTTCGATCATTTGATCTGCGCCACATCGATTTCCTTAGGGCTCCTTCAGTGGGCCATTGCCGTTACCTCCATGCAGCAGGCAGGCGTCCAAGAGTTTGGGATGGCTGGGGCTCATTGACCAACGATGCTCTTCAGCCGCTCTGCTGCCGCGAATGAGCCGAGCGCTTGCGCGCGCATGTACCAGACTCTCGCTTGTTCGCGATCGCCCACGAGCCCGACAGCGCTGAGGCGCGCCACCGTCGCCGGGTCGTAGGTTTCGGCAAGCTCCATGGCTGCATCCGCCAGGCCCGCATTGCTCGCGCGCTCGAGAAGCAGGCGGGCACTCGCAACATCGCCCGTCTTCAACAAGGCCCGGCCGCGTGCCAGGAATCTGGTACCGTCTTCGGAAGTGACGGTGAGACCGAGTGTCCGCCGGCGGGTCTCTTGATCGGCCCGCGCTTTGGCTTCGACTGTTTCCTTGGCGATTCGCTCGGCTTCGACTTTCTGCGCGGCCTCAGCCGCCAGTCGCTGACGCTCTTCCTCGACCTTCTGTGCAGCCGCCGCAGCTTCAGTCGCCTGATGTTGACGCTCGGCCTCGGCTTTCTGCGCGGCCTCAGCCGCTAGCCGCTGACGCTCTTCCTCAATCTTTCGCGCAGCCGCGGCAGCTTCAGCTACCTGGCGTTGCCGCTCGACCTCGGCTTTCTGCGCCGCGTCAGCCGCTAGTCGCTGACGCTCTTCTTCAATCTTGCGCGCAGCCGCGGCAGCTTCAGCCACCTGTCGCTGACGTTCGGCCTCGGCTTTCTGCGCCGCCTCAGCCGCCAGTCGCTGACGCTCCTCCTCGGCCTTTCGCGCAGCCGCCGCAGCAGCTTCAGCCACCTGACGTTGACGCTCGGCCTCGGCTTTCTCGGCCGCCTCAGCCGCTAGCCGCTGAAGTTCCTCCTCGGCCTTTCGCGCAGCCGCAGCCTCAGCCGCTTGGCGTTGACGCTCGACCTCGGCTTTCTCTGCCGCCGCCTCCGCCGCCAGCCGCTGTCGCTCCTCCTCGGCCTTTCGCGCAGCCGCAGCTTCAGCCGCTTGGCGCTGACGCTCGGCCTCGGCTTTCTCTGCCGCCGCCTCCGCCGCCAGTCGCTGGCGCTCCTCCTCGGCCTTTCGCGCAGCCGCAGCTTCAGCCGCTTGGCGTTGACGCTCGGCCTCGGCTTTCTCTACCGCCTCAGCCGCTAGCCGCTGACGTTCCTCCTCGGCCTTTCGCGCAGCCGCAGCTTCAGCCGCTTGGCGTTGACGCTCGACCTCGGCTTTCTCTGCCGCCTCAGCCGCTAGCCGCTGACGTTCCTCCTCGGCCTTTCGCGCAGCCGCAGCCTCAGCCGCTTGGCGTTGACGCTCGGCCTCGGCTTTCTCTGCCGCCTCAGCCGCTAGCCGCTGACGTTCCTCCTCGGCCTTTCGCGCAGCCGCAGCCTCAGCCGCCTGACGATGACGCTCGGCCTTGGCCTTCTTGATCGCGGCGGCTGAGATCCACTTCTTTCTCTGCGTGAGCTGGTGTTGCGGCAAGGGCCTGAAGTAGGTGGCGCGTGGTGTGGCACGGGGCGTCACCTCGTCTACTTTGGTGTCGGGCGGCGCTGTGCGGGCAACCTCGGTCGCAGGCTCGGGTGGCATCCTCGCGACGTCCCTCGCCGCCTCCTTTGCCGTCGCTCTCGGAGGTGCGTCCGCCGTTCCAGGCTCACTGGTGCGGAGCTTGTTGCGAGGCTCGGATTCTTTGGCCTGAGAAGCGGCGAGCGCTGTGCGAGCCGATTCGGCCTCCCGCACTGCTCGTGCCCTGGCGGCTTCCTTGTCCATTTCCAGAACTGCCATTCTGGCTCGCAATTGCAATTCCCTCGATTCACGCTCACTGGCGCGTAGCCGCTCGCGCAACAATTGTTCCGTGTTTTGCGCGGTCGCGAGCTGGCCACGCTCGGTTTCCCCGGCCTGCGTCGCGCCGGGCGATGCATCGCCAGTTTGTCCGCTCGCGTCACTAGGCCTCCGAGCTTCCACCTCGACCGTGCTGCCATCTGCACGCAAGCGCGCCAATTGTTGAGACACCTCATCCAGTTGTCGCTGGATCACTTGCGCCCGGCGCCGCTCCACCTCCAACTCTTGCGAAGCCAGTTCCTTGGCACGCACCGCGGCGTCGAGCGCGCCTCGACTATCCTTGAGCTGACTTAGGTATTCGGTCTCGGAGGCGCTGAGCAACTTCGAGGCGTTCCGCCTCGACTGCTGCGCCTCTGCGGACTCCGATTGGGAGATCTGCAGTTTTTCCGCCAAGCCCAGAAGTGCAGCTTCCGAAACCAGGAGTCGCTTGGCGGCAGATGCACTCGCGTCTTGTTCGAGCTGACTGGATAAAGCGCTTTGCCCTCTGATTCCGCCAATCCAGGCGGTCAGCGATTTGGGGGCCAAATCAGTTCCGAGATAGAACATTGCGCCACAACCGACCGCGACCCCGACGAGTACGGCGAGGCCGGTTGATGCGCGCGCACTGAGGGCAGGGCGGCGGCGAGGTTGTTCTGAAGGAGGGCCGTCCGGACCTGCCGGCGTCGATCCGACCAGTGGGGCGCCGAAGCTCCACAGATGGCCCTCCGGATCGCGGCACATGTAGAAGCGGCCGCCAATGCCATCGTCGCTAGGCTCGACCTCGATCCGCGCTCCCGCCATCAGCGCTTGGGCATAGTGCTGGTCCACGTCCTGGACCGTCAGGTAGCATGTCTGGGTCGATCGATTGCCGACATCAGCCGGTTGGACCATCAAATCGTCGAAGGCGGAGCTTCCATGCGAAGCGACGATCACGGAATTCTCGCCGAACCGCAAAACGATATACGCCGTCCCGCCGTCCGGCCGCTTTGCTACGTGATGGATCGAGAGCCCGTATGCGCTACAGAGCCAGCCCGCTGCTTCCGCCGGATCGGCGTATCGGACCACCGGGAGTATCGAGCCATCGGACATACCGCCCCGCTCCACACGCGATACAATAAACGCAATACAATCCAACCCAGTGTAGCCGCCGTGCGGACCAAGCACTGCGGTCGCAGTGCACACCGGTCGCAGGCCGCACCAATCAATCGCCGCCGTCCGACCGGGGCCAGCGAACTTTCCACGTTATAACCTCCGCGAAACAAGTGAAAATGTTTTGTTAATATTAATATTACCAACGGGTCACGGCGGTGCACAGTGAGAGGTGCTGCCCTCGGGGCCGTGCTCCGACGCATACGGCGGCCACGTCGCACGGCGTTATCTGTAGGCGGCGCCGACGGCTTCTGCCGCAGTAGGAAGGGACGACTGAGATCTGAACGGTGGCTCTAGGTGGACTGTCGAGGGAGCCGTTCTGGCTCGAGCCCTGTTCCTCGAACCTTGGACTGCCCTCGGCCTTTGAACCCCGCTGGCTAGCGGCTGAGTTGGGTTTTGGTGGCGGCAAGCCTGAGGCTAAGTGTCGTGATCTCAGCTGGTCCAGCAATCTGCTCATTCCCGGTAACAGGTTCGAGACGTGTGGTGCCGTCCGTTCCACCTACTAAGACCGCCGGCTTTTGAGGTCCTGTCTCGGAGCGATAGGTTCCTTCGAGTAGCGGCGCCTTGCCGGCCCCGATTGCCACGACGCTCCAGACGAAGACATGCTTGCCGATCGGAAAAGTACCCGACTTGGTGCTCGCCAGGCCAGAATAGTCGCTGGACATTCCAGCGAGCGTTTTGAAATCACACGATAGCTCTGCAGTGCTTCCGGGCTTATTGAGCGCATTGGAAACAGTGCAGGTGAGAGTTCCGGAAGTGCTAACAGTCGGCTGTGTGGATCCGGCACTACTCGCGATAGACGCGAACACGATAGTGCCTCCAAGTGAAAGAACGTGCTTCATGACATAGCCTTTCGAAACCGCTCCATCTGATTTCCATGGAGGCGTTTGCCTGTGGCCGTCTCCTGAGTTACCAGGCATCATCACTCTACCCTGATCGCCTGCCCCTCAATGACGGGGCCGATGTGGCGGCGATAGCCCTGCTTCTCGAGATGCTTGCGTAGAAGGGCCATGTTTTTCAAGTTGGCCCGAAACATCACGTCGAAGACATCACCGACGAAGGGGATCGCGCCCACGGCGGTATCGATCATCGTGTTCGCGACCATGCGCGACAGCACCCATTTGGAGACGCCAAGCCGTCGCGCCTCCCAGATGAGATAACTCGAGATGAGGCCCGATATCAGGTCGCCGATGCCAGGGATAATGCCGACGATGCCGTCCAGGCCGATACGCGTGTTGGTGCCCGGGATCAGAAAGGCATTGTCCATCAACCTCGCTAAGGATTCGAGCCGAGCAACCGCGTCGTGATGCGACCGATCAATCATGGCAACGACCGCTGTCGGCGCGCGCCAAAGATCGCGAGGAGAATGATGGCTCCCAACGTGGCCACGGAGATCGAAGCAAGATTGAAGCCCTCATCGTAGCGAAGACCGAGGAGGTTCATAGCTAGAAAGCCGCCGATTGCCGCGCCAATAATCCCCACGAGAAGGTTCATGAGCAGTCCGTGATTCCGCCCCATAATGCGTTCGGCAATCCAGCCGGCGATGATGCCGACGGCTATGCAGGCAATGAGGTTCACGGCGATACTCCGCTGAGCAGTGGGCGATGTGTCACAAGAGTTCATCAACCTAAACGGACGGGTCACCCGTCCGTTCCACCTGCCTCTTCTTCATTCGGTGACCGAACGGGCCAACGACTGCTTCCGCCACAGGAACGCCATCCAGATCTGTCGCGTTAGATGGCATGGACCTTTCAGCACGAGCACGCGACTACGCCGTCCAGAAGCATGGCGCTCAGACGCGCAAGTATTCGGACGAGCCCTACGTCACCCACCTCGACGCCGTCGTGAGGCTTCTCACGGAGCATGCGATTGAGGAAGAGAATGTGCTGGCCGCCGCCTATTTGCATGACGTGGTTGAAGACACGCTCGTTACCATGCAGGAAGTCGTCGACGAGTTCGGCGATGATGTTGCGCGCCTTGTCTATTGGCTGACCGACGACGAAACAGGAAACCGCAAGTCGCGAATGAAAATGGCAACGTGGCGGCTCGCTCAGGCGCCCTGGAACGCGAAGCTCATCAAGCTCGCCGACATCGTCGACAATACGCGCAGCATTTCCGAAGCCGATCCCAACTTTGGACCCGTTTTTCTCCGCGAGAAGCGCGCGGTGCTGTCCGAGATGGCCGAGGTGGAGGGCGATCGCATTACCAATCACCCGCTGTACCGGCAGGCTGCTGCGCAGGTGATGGCCGATGCGGCCTCACCTGCTGCGCGCGCGGGATAGGAACTTTACGCGACCGGCCTTCGCCAATTCGTCGTGCGCCTGCTTTTTCTCGACTTCCGCTGCCTGCAGCAATTCCCTGAGCTTCGTGCAATCGCTGCATTCTGTCTTCCGGGCCGCAATCATCCGCTTCAGCATATCGGCGCGAGCCGATGCTACGTTGAACTGCCGATGAAGCATCTGCACTGGAGTCAGGCGCTCGTCTTCGGCAACACCCATCATGACTGTCCACCTTCCTGCGACAGCATTTCGTCACGCTGACGTTCGAGGCTTCGCATCGAAAGTTCGAGCTGGCGCACGACTCGGTCGAGGAGCGGGTCTCTCGATGCGTCCTTCTCAGCAAGCTGAGCCAGACGGCGGCGATTGTATTCGATGAGGCTGTTGGCAGTGTCGATCGTAAAGCGGGCCATTGCGAGAACCTCTTTGTGGGGCTGGAACCTTTCATTCAACGCACCCTCGACCGCTGAGTTCCCAATGCAATGCTGTCGGACGAATGCCCTTAGGGCATCACCTCGGCACGCGATCGATCGTTCATGACGTCATGCTGCAACGTCTGAAACGGTCGAGTCTTCTCTTCCGCGCCGGCATCAAGCCTACTCACTTGTGGTCTACGACACGCTTCGCGACATGCGCCGCAAGATTCCGCGGAGCGCCGAGGCATTGCTCTGCGTTTTACTTACCGGACGCGCATAAATAATGATCAAGTCTAATATTCAGATGTGCCCATAACGTCCCATATGAATAGTAATTCATCTTGAAATATAAGACTTATTCCGCGACGGAATCTCTGCGCGCGCATCGTTCTTCTTCGACTACGCGTTACTGCATCGAGGCACATCTAGTGCCAGTCAGGAGGAAAAGAGATGAAACGCACGCTTATCGCAGCGTTGGCTGGCGGCTTCGTCGCACTTGCGGCGGGCGCACTTCCAGCCGCTGCGGCCCCCGCCCTTCCCGCCCCTCCGGTGGCCAAGAGCGAGGTCGGCCAAGTGGAGCAGGTCAGGCATCGCCGCTGGCACCGCCATAGGCACTACGGTCGTCGGCACTACGGCCATCGCCACAATCGTTGGCGTCACCGTCACGCCTATCGCGGCTACTATTGGGGACCGCGCATTTACTTCGGTATTGGCCCGCGTTGGCATCGCCGTCACTGGCACCACCGACGGCATTGGTAGTAACTAGCTGATGCCTCAGCGGCGCGCGGAGAAGCCATCAACCGCGCGCCGCTTATCATTTGATGAGGTGTTGTCTTTTCTGATCTGGATTTGTGCCGAAGGCTTCGCGCGTCATTCAGGCAGTCGGCGTTCGAGCAGGCCTCAATAACGCTGTGTATGCACCCTCGGCGATGTGCGCGTCGCCAAGGAACGGGTGCACACGCGGCGGATTGCCTGCCCGGTCTGCCCTGCTATTTGCAGTTCTTGCGCAATCGATCGGGCGTGATGTCTTCCGGCTCTTCCTGGCCTTTGGCCGCCAGCTCATCGAGCGCCTTCCGTATTAGATGCGGGAGATCATCAGGAGTGAGGTAAGTCTTCCTGAGCGGCTTGCCGAATATGTTGATGCGTGTCTTGTCCATGCTGAACTAACATATGAGTTGGCGCACCGTTCCACTTGACTGTCTAAAACAATTTTATGTGGCCTTTTCATCTCGTTAATTTGTCGACGCGCACTGCTCTGAATGTCCAGCATCGACTATCCTCATTCGTCCACGGAAACCTCTCCGAGGCGCACTGTCGTTTCCGCATCAGCATCACCTTGATGCTGATGCGGAAACGTTTTCGATGCTTTCCCAATTCGCCCTGCAAACGATCCCTGGCCGTGCATGATTTGCATTAGCGCGCACGACGACGCGCTCCCGAAAGCGGTGTCATGTCGCCTTCGAGAGCAACGCTTCGGTCGCTACTGAATTTTCTCCACCCCACCTAGAACTTGCGCATGAGCACGATGCCATCGTCGTAGCTGCGCACGTCCACGTCGCCGTTCGCCATATCCGCCAGTAGCGCTGAAAGCTCCGCTGCCGTGAAGTGCCGCTCGGCTAGTCTCAGCACCGCTTCGCGCTTGCGAGCTTCGACCTCCGACGCTGTAGAGCGCGGATGAAAGCCCATCTTGCTTTTATGCGGATCGTAGGCACTCATCGCGGCCCTCGCTTCGCTCACCGGAAGCAGGGGGCGACGGTCCGTTATAAGCCAACCGCCATCTTCGCTTACCGTCCCGCAATAACGGCATAACGACTCTTTGGTTCCGCGACTTCGCCTCGATCGAGGCGGCGCCACTGGCTCTTGTTGCTAGGATTATTTACGGAATGTCGCGCCCATCGACATCGCGTGTTGTTTGTCAGGAACAACTCGCGCATTGGCGCGTTCGCGCTGCAAGTCAGGGACTTTCTACAATCGCGTTCGATCCCGGCGCTGCCGAGTGATGGACACTTCCCGGGTGTCCATCATTCGGTGCCTGCAAGGGCACCGCTGCAGAGTTAGTCGGCCGGAAGCCTTACCCGATTTTATTGCCCTGCCCAGTTTGGGGAAGGCCCCCGAAGCGTGACGGGTACTTGAGCTGAATCGCCCGAACGCCTGTGTCGCGTACCCGGGCAACATCGTCGCTATCGTCACGGGCAGCGTTCATGATCGCATCGGCCAAGTCATCGCGCGCCTGCGCGTGCTCGGCCGGTGTGAACTTGTCAGCGATCGATGCCCAGGCCTCGTCGAAGGCTTGCGCCACGATATTCAGTACTTCCGGCCCGAAGGCCGCACCCTCATTTATACGCGGCGGACGCATGATATCCCCCGTCTCGATAACCGAACGCGCCCTTATGTGGTGATCAGACAGCCGAATGCAATGGGGATCTATCCGACCCGCAATAGTAGCGCCCCGAAGTCGGAACTATTCATCGGAACATTTGGAATATGACGTGAAAAGACCCGGTCCGCGAAGAACGCTGAAAGCGCTCTGCGGGCGCCAGTGTCTCCGGGCAACGCAAAGACCAGTCATAAGCGTAGGCGACAAATGCCGACCCATATAAAAAGCCCGGCGAGCCGAGGGGACGCGCTCGCCGGGCTTGGGAACGTCCCGCAAGACGGGGGGCGTGCGGTACATTCATTGAGTTAACAGGCGAGCGAGCACAAGGTTCCCTTGCTCGAGTTCGCAATTGTCCGCGGTGGTCTCCACCATCCGGATGCCAGCCCCCGCGTCGCGAACTTTTCTGCAGTGCAGCGCGTTTATGCTGCAGCAGCGACACCCAGCACAGAGGGTTCCATCGTGAATGAAGAAGTTACGCGACTGCGGCGAGCACTCGACAGCGCCATGTACTCCCTCGAGCAAATCAAGCGCAGGGCTGTGAGCGGTGCCACGTCCGAAATGTCCGATTGGGACTGCCTCGTCATTGCCGAAGCTGCGGAGGCCGCAATCGAGCGTATCGCTGAGCACGTCAGCAAGCCTGCGCGTCCGGCCATTCATCCTGCGATCCAAAACGAAGCGAGATATCGCGGAACCGTCAGTGCCTGATTGGCCATGACAGCTCCGCGTGACGCGATCTCCCACAGTCAGTTTGATGACGAAACGCGCGGGATGCTGCTCGCGGTCTATGACCGTCTCCAGCGCGATTACGGAATCGACGAGGAGCGCGCGATTGCCGTCGTAGACGCATACTGGAGCTCGCCGACGCGGGCGAACGGTCGTACGTCGTCATTCTGCAAAAGGCAGCGCCGTCAGCATCACAGCGCAGATAGCGCGTCGGGCGCGGACGGCCTCCTCGGATTTCGTATCCAGGGCTGATGTGGCCTCGTCGAGCAACAAAAGGGGGCATCCTTCAGGAATGCTCGCGCCAGTGCTATGCGCTGCCGCTGACCGCCAGAGAGGCGGGCACCGCGATCACCGACCAGTGTGTCGAGGCCGAGCGGCAGATCGTTGATGAAGTCACAGCGGGCGGCAGTGCCGCGGAACCGCCGAGGTCGCCGAGCGTTGATGATCAGGATCTCCGGCTGTGGACGGCGTTTTTTAGCATCACGGTCGACTGTCGCATGGTCTTTGCGAAACCAAGACCTCGTCGGAACGGAGCAACGCACACAATGAAGATTGCCCAGGTAGCTCCTTTGATGGAGAGCGTACCCCCGCGGCTCTACGGCGGCAGCGAAAGAATTGTCTCCTATCTCACGGAGGCGCTGGTGGCGGAAGGGCACGACGTCACGCTTTTTGCCAGTGGCGACTCCATCACGGCTGCAAATCTCGCTGCGTGCTGCCCGCAGGCGCTTCGTCTCTGCCCGGGCGTGCTCGATCCCATCCCGCATTACATGATGATGCTCGACAAGGTGCGACGTCGCGCGCACGAGTTCGACATCATCCATTTCCATATCGACCAGTTCCAGTATCCACTCTTCCGTGATCTCAGCCATCGCGCGGTCACAACACTGCACGGGCGGCAGGATCTGCCGGACCTCTACCCGCTCTATATGCACTTCAAGGAAATGCCCCTCATCTCCATTTCGGACGCGCAGCGTGCGCCCGTGCCGGACGCCTCATTCGTCGCGACGGTGCAGCACGGCCTGCCAGCCGATCTCCTGCCGCGTTCGCTGCACAGCCACGGCGGTTACCTTGCTTTTCTTGGCCGGATCTCACCTGAAAAGAGGGTCGACCGCGCGATCCGCATCGCGCGCGCCGTTGGTCTGCCGCTGAAGATCGCTGCCAAGGTGGACAAGGTAGACACCGAATATTTCCGCAAGGAGATCGAGCCTATGCTTGCGTCGGCGGATGTCGAATTCGTCGGCGAGATCAACGAGCGTCAGAAGGCCCGTTTCCTCGGCGATGCCCGCGCACTTCTCTTTCCGATCGACTGGCCGGAGCCGTTCGGTCTTGTCATGATCGAAGCCATGGCGTGTGGCACGCCTGTGTTGGCCTTCAATCGCGGCTCCGTGCCCGAGGTCATCGAAGATGGCGTAAACGGCTACATCGTGGAGGATGAGGACGAGGCGGTCCGCAAGATGGGCGCGCTGCTCGCCCTCGACCGGGCTGCCGTGCGTCGGCGCTTCGAGGTGCGCTTTACTGCCGAGCGCATGGCCAAGGACTATGTCAAGGTCTACAAGAAACTGCTGGCCGAGGCCGATCCCCTCCAGAGGGCGCGGCCGATGCTTGTGAATGGTAATCTGGCCGTTCAAGAGCTCACCTAGTGTGAGACGGTTCGGGCGCGGGGCTTGGGCCGCGACCAGGCAACGGGAAAGCAGGCATGGCGGATCGTCTTTCGCAGCGCGCGAGCGAGGTCGCGCCCATATCCATCGAAACACCGTTCTACATTCCTGCGACCGACGCGCCGGCGCGCCCGCGGCGAACGCTGAAGAAAAACGATACCTTTGCGGTGTTCGATAGCCACGGCGATATCGGCGCCAGCATCGGTGGGCAGGATGGCCTCTTCCATTGCGACACCCGCTACCTGTCCCATCTCGAGCTGTTGATCAGCGGCTCAAGACCGCTTCTGCTCCATTCGGCGATGCGGGACGACAACCTCAACTACTACGTTGACCTGACCAACCCGGACATCTACGTCGACCGCAAGATCGTCATGCTCAAGGACACGGTCCATGTGTCCCGCACGATCTATCTCAAGGACGGCTCGCTGCGTGAGCGGATCGCGCTGACCAATCACGGCTGCGAGTACGTCAAATTCTCCCTGTCGATCCTGTTCGGGAGTGACTTCGCTGACATTTTCGAAGTGCGCGGGATCAAACGCGAGCGGCGTGGCACGTCGTCCATCGATGCCGGACAATCGCCGCTGGTACACCTGCACTATCAGGGGCTCGATCTGGCTCCGCGTACGACGACACTCCAGTTCGAACCCATACCCACCCTGCTGCAGGACAGCGTTGCCAAGTACGAAATCGAGCTTGCCCCGCACGACAAGACGGCAATCTTCGTGTCCGTCGGGAGTGGCGAGCGTCTGCCGGGCCCAACGGAATCCTTCTTTCGTGGCCTCACGCGCCTGCACCGGGCGCAACAGGTGTCGTCGCGCGGTACCGCCTCGGTCGAGACGTCGAACTCGGTCATCAACGAGATCCTCTGCCGCTCGATGGCAGACGTCTACATGCTGATGACCGAGACGGAGGATGGCCCGTATCCCTACGCCGGCATTCCCTGGTATTCGACCACGTTCGGCCGGGACGGCATCATAACGGCAATGAACATGTTGTGGGTGGACCCCACGATTGCCGCCGGGGTTCTGCGACGTCTCGCGCGTCTGCAAGCCGATCAGCTGGATCCGCTCATCGACGCAGCACCCGGCAAGATCGTTCACGAGATGCGCGGCGGCGAGATGGCGGCGCTCGGCGAGGTGCCATTCCGCCAGTACTATGGAACGGTCGATGCGACGCCGCTGTTCGTGATGCTTGCCGGCCAGTACGCGGAGCGCACCTCGGATTGGTCGCTGATCCGGCAGCTGTGGCCATCGATCGAAGCCGCGCTCGCGTGGATCGATCGCTTCGGCGACATGGACGGCGACGGCTTCATCGAATATGCGCGCGGTACGGAAACGGGCCTGACCAATCAGGGCTGGAAGGATTCCCACGATTCGATCTCTCACGCGGACGGAGCGCTCGCCAGCGGACCGATCGCGCTCGTCGAAGAGCAGGCTTATGTGTTTGCGGCGCGGCGAGCCGCCGCAATGTGTGCGCGTCGGCTAGGTCTCATGGAACGCGCGGAGACCCTGGAGTCGCAGGCCGCAGCCCTGCGCCGACAATTCGAAGAGACGTTCTGGTGTCCTGAACTCGAGTTCTACGGTCTTGCACTCGACGGGGAAAAGCGCCTTTGCCGCGTGCGCTCCAGCAACGTCGGTCATGCGCTATTCTGCGGCATCGTCGCGCCGGATCGCGCAATGGCATCTGCGACAGCGCTGATGCGGAGCGACTTCTTCTCTGGTTGGGGCATCCGAACGCTCGCTTACGGCGAGGAGCGCTACAACCCGATGTCGTATCACAATGGCTCCGTATGGCCGCACGACAACGCCATACTCGCCGCGGGACTCGCACGTTACGGCGTCAAAAGTGGTGCGGCCGCTATTTTCGATGCCGGAATGCGCGCAGCAGCCTACATGGACGACCGCCGTATCCCGGAGCTCTACTGCGGCTTTCGCCGTCGCCGCGGACGCGGTCCAGTGCTCTATCCCGCAGCGTGCTCGCCGCAGGCATGGTCAGCGAGTGCACCGTTTTCGATGATCCAGTCGCTGCTGGGACTGGAGTTCCACACGGAGGCCCGCGAGCTACGCCTCAACAATCCGGTCCTTCCTCCCTCCATCGGCAGCATCCGGCTGCGTAACGTGCGCCTCGGCGACAGCTCGGCAGACTTCATCGTAAGTGCGTCGTTGACTTCGCCAACATTGGAAGTGGTTCGAACGGAGGGCGATATCCGCATCAGTATGGTTTTCGGAACGCCCAATCTTTGAGCGGGCGACTGAAAATTTGGGCGGAACTGTAGCCTTATCCGGAATGTTTCGGAATTGTCGTCAGTGGACCGGACTGGCGGCCGTTTCCCGGCGAGCGACGTCACGAAAGCGCTCGCCGGGCTTATATTCTGCTCGTCGCTAGTTACAGTTTTTCTCTTCAGTCTGAAGCACAGGTCGCAGCAAAGTTCCGGAGCGCGGGGACGGGTGCGCGCGCTGATATTGGACGGCGGCTCACCGACGCTGGAGGCACGGGAACAGATTGCCCCGCGCCATCAGCTCCCGGACTTGTTGGCATCGTCGACCTCCTTGAAGGCTTCCTTGGCAATGCGAAAGCTGTCGATGCCCGCGGGGACGCCGGCATAAACGGCGACCTGCAGGAAGATCTCCTTGATCTCGTCCTTGGTCAGGCCGTTCTTCAGTGCTGCTTTGACATGTAACTTCAGCTCGTGCGGCCGGTTCAGCGCGGCGATCATGGCGAGATTGACGATGCTGCGGCTGCGGCGGTCGAAGCCGGGACGCGTCCAGAGTGCGCCCCAGCAATAGGCGGTCGACCACTCGGCCATCGTCCGCGTGAACTCGTCGGCTCCCGCGATCGAACGCTCGACATACTCCGCGCCGAGGACGTCCTTGCGAACGGCGAGGCCCTTCTCAAACAAGCTGTCCTCAGTCTCTTTTGCCATGATGTGTTCCTTCGTTGGTGTAGTTCTCTAATTCGAGGCCGAACAGAGCTACACAGCGTAGATCTCCAGATCAATCTTGACCACTAGAAGACCGTGCAGGTCGACCAAATATATGAGGCCACCGCGGTTTACGCGGGTGATCTCACTTATCGGGTTTTTACCGATAGCAGGCTGACGCCGCCCTGATCACAATCCTGCCGCTTCTGTGGTTCGCGCGCTGCCAATGGAGATCACATTCGCGGCTCATACCGGCCACAGCTTCGTTGCTTGCATCAGGAGATTAGGATGAATGCCCAAGTCACTCTTACTCGGTACGCGGCGGTGTCATTCGCGGCCGCATTGGCACTGACATCAGTGGGAACCATCAACGCCATACAAGCACAGCAACCCTCTCCCGCGATCGCCAGTGGTCAATCGAGTTCACCAGACGAGGCGCGGACTATCGCGCAGGAGGCGTACATCTATCTCTATCCGTTGATCACGATGGACGTGACTCGCAAGCAATTGACCAATCGCGACCCGAAGACGGGCGGCATGGGTGGCGCACCCAATACCTTCAACCACATCCGCACGTTTCCCACTGCCGAGATGAAGGCTGTGGTCCGTCCGAATTTCGATACGCTTTATTCGTCTGCATGGCTGGATCTGACTGGTGGCCCAGTCGTTGTCTCGACCGCTGATACCGGTGGACGCTACTTCATGTTGCCCATGCTCGATATGTGGTCGGATGTCTTCGCGGTCCCGGGAAAGCGGACGAATGGCACAGGCGCCGCCAATTTTGCGGTTGTCCCGCCCGGCTGGACCGGAACGCTTCCGTCGGACGTCGAACGCATTCAGTCGCCAACTCCGTATGTCTGGATCATTGGGCGCACCCAGACCAACGGGGTCAAGGACTACGGCGCGGTCCACAAAATCCAGGAAGGCTACAAACTCACGCTTCTGGCCGATTGGGGACGAACGCCGCGCACGATCGACCAGAAGATCGATCCAGCAGTCGACACCAAAACCGAACCCCTCAAACAGGTAAATTCGATGCCTGCGCAAGCTTACTTCAAGTATGGCGCCGAGCTGATGAAGCAGCATCCGCCTCATATGACCGACTGGTCGATCCTCGCACGCATGAAGCGGATCGGGATCGAGCCGGGCAAATTCGATAGCGGCAAGGTCAATGCCGACGCGCTCGCGAGTGGCGCTGCCGATGGCTTGAAATTTATGGTCGAAAGGATGCCGACGATGGCCCGTGTCGTTAATGGCTGGCAGATGAACACCGATACGATGGGCGTTTACGGCGACTACTACCTCAAGCGCGCCATAGTCGCGATGGCAGGGCTCGGCGCCAATCAACCCGAAGACGCGATTTATCCGCTCAATGTCGCCGATGCCGACGGCAACCCAGTCGTGGGCGAGAACAAGTACGTGCTGCACTTCGACAAGGGCAACCTCCCACCTGCCAACGCATTCTGGTCTCTGACCATGTATGACGCGGAAGGCTTTCAGGTCGCCAATTCGATCAATCGCTTTGCCATCGGTGATCGAGACGCGCTCAAGTTCAACGCGGACGGTTCGCTCGATCTATTTGTTCAGAGCGATAATCCCGGCCCCGAGCTGGAGTCGAACTGGTTGCCTGCACCGAAGAGCGGCAAACTCGGATTGACCATGCGGCTCTACGCTCCGAGGCAAGAGGCACTCGACGGACGCTGGAACCCGCCGGCCATCAAGCGATCGACGTCGATCGGGCGCGCGCTGCAATGACGCCGCTGCTGGCATAGCGTCCGCGATGATAGCGTCGCCATCAGGGCTCAGCCTTTGACGCGACGCATCGTCATTGAGTGACGGAAGCGCGAGGCCGGATGGGTATTGATGGCGATCAGGGCTGTCGTCCCCGATGCGAGCTTGTAGATGCGCCGCACTTCGAGCGCCATGGTCTCGTCTTCGACGCGGAGTCCGTTCGCCATCGCCACGGACATCAGCGTTGCGGCGATCTCCTGGCGCACTTCGACGACACGCTGGCCGTACATATCCTCGATGAGGTGGAAGATGGGGCCGGTGTGTCGTTTCAAAAGTCGGCCGATGGCCGCGAATTCGCGATTGACATAGACTTCGGTGGCGCAGACCGGAACCTCGCTTTCTTCCGTGTGACGATGACCGCGGATGGCGAGCCAGTGGTCGCCTCTCTTCACTTCGATGCGCGCGGCGAGCTGCCGGTCGACTTCGATGAGTTCAATGGACTCGATCGCGAAACGCAGTCCCGTTGCGAACGTGACGAGGTCGTTGATCGACATGACCTCGTGAACATAAGAGGTGGAGAGCTGCGGTGAAACGGTCGTCCCGGAGCCTTGCCGTGAAGAGACGAGGTCGTCTTCCCGCAACCGCCTCAGCGCTTCGCGCACGGTATAGCGGCTGACGGAGAAGCGCTTTCGCAGCTCCTCCTCCGTCGGGAGCTGCGAGCCGACGGGATAGACTCCCTTGACGATCTCGTCCTTCAGTGTCCGAACAACCTGGAGATAGAGCGGATCGTCGGATCGGTATTCGATCGGCGATCGTGCGCGCGGCCTGCTCTTGGGCTGCCCGCGCTGGCGACCTTTCGTTTGCGTCCTAGCCCGGGTTTCCATGAATGTTCCCTTTTGTCCTGATGACTTATCGCCCGCATTCCTGGGCGTCAGTTCACACATATTGACATGTGCAGCGAGTGGTTGTCATGTTGTCCGAACAAATTGTTCGAGAAGGGCAGGAACGTCGGATGAGCGGACCCGTAAATGATGCAAGTGAGGAGGCCCAACTCCTCGACATGATCGAGCGGTGGACCGAGCGGGAGCTCAAGCCGATCGTACGCGAATACGATCACGCTGACCGCTATCCCAATCACATCGTCGAGCAGATGAAGGAGCTCGGTCTGTTCGGGGCGACGGTCAGCACCGAATACGGCGGTCTCGGCCTGCCGGCGTCGACCTATGCCAAGATCGTCATGCAGATCTCGTCCGTCTGGATGTCGATCACCGGTATATTCAACTCGCATCTCATGCTGGCGCTCGCCATCGAGAAATTCGGCACGCCCGAGCAGAAGAGACAGTGGTTGCCGAAGATCGCATCGGGCGAAATCCGCGGCGGTCTCGCGCTTACCGAGCCCGATGCCGGCACCGATCTCCAGGGTATCCGCATGACGGCGCGCCGCGATGGTGACGACTACGTCATCAACGGCACCAAGATGTGGATTACGAACGGCGCCGAGGGTTCGTGCTTTGCGATGCTGGTCAAAACCAACCCGGAAGCAAGCCCGCGGCACTCGGGGTTGAGCCTCTTCATCACACCGAAGAAGGAGGGCTTCACGGTCGGCCGCAAGCTCAAGAAGCTCGGCTACAAGGCAATCGACACCGCAGAACTCATCTTCGAGAACTACCGCGTTCCGAAGGATCACCTCATCGGCGGCGTCGAGGGGCAGGGCTTCTACCAGACGACGGGCGGTCTCGAGCTCGGGCGGATCAACGTCGCTTCGCGCGGCGTCGGCATCGCCGAGGGCGCGCTCAAGCTCGCGACGGAGTATGCGCAGATGCGCAAGACCTTCGGCAAGCCCATCTGTGAGCATCAGGCCATCCAGCTCAAGATCGCCGAAATGGCAACGCGCGCTCGCGCTGCTCGCCTGCTGACGCTCGATGCGGCAGCGGCCTTCGATCGCGGCGAGCGCTGCGACATGGAGGCGGGAATGGCCAAGTATTTCGCCAGCGAGGCCGCGCTCGAGAACTCGATCGAGGGAATGCGCATACATGGTGCGTACGGGTACTCGCAGGAGTACGACATCGAGCGCCTCTATCGCGACGCGCCGCTGACGTGTATCGGCGAGGGTACGAACGAGATGCAGCGCATCATCATCTCCAAGAACTGGATCAAGAGGAACCCCATCGCATGAAGCCGCTTCAGGATTTGAAGATCGTGTCGGTCGAGCAGTTCGGCGCGGCACCGTATTGCACGATGCTGCTGGCCGAGCTTGGCGCGACAGTGATCAAGATCGAGAACGCGGCGATCGGCGGTGATCCCGCGCGCAAGACCGGACCCTATTACCTCGGCGAGAACGACAGCGAATATTTCCAGTCCTTCAACAGCAGCAAGAAGAGCGTGGCGCTCGATCTGCGCAGCGAAGAAGGCCGCAAGGCGCTGGAGGGACTCATCGCCCGGTCCGATGTCGTGATGAATAATCTGCGCGGCGATCTGCCGGCGAAGATGGGCCTCGACTATCCCTCACTTTCCAAGCTCAAGCCGTCGATCGTGTGCGTTCACATTTCCGCCTATGGCCGCGATAACGAGCGCAAAGCCCGACCCGGCTACGACTACCTCATGCAAGCGGAATCCGGGTTGATGGACTTGACGGGAGAGCCGAATGGGCCGCCGTCGCGCATCGGCGCGCCGTCGATGATCGATCAGACGACGGGCCTCACCGCGGCCGTCGGTCTGCTCGCGGCCGTGCTGCAGGCACGCTCGACCGGCAAGGGATGCGACGTCGATGTAAGCCTGTTCGAGGCGGCGCTTCATCAGCTTGGTTACGTCGCGCGCTGGTATCTGAATGAAGGGCACGTCTCCGAGCGCCAGCAGCGCAGCGCCCACTTCTCCGTCGCGCCTGTGCAGACCTTCCCGACGGCAGACGGGTGGGTCTTCATCATGTGCATGACCGACAAGTTCTGGGGCGAGCTCGTGACGGCCCTCGGACAGCCCGAGCTGGCGCGGGACGAGCGCTTTGCGACGGCCGCGAGCCGGCAAAAGAACCGCGACACCATCACCGAGATCGTCGATGTCGAGATGAAGAAGCGACCGAGCGCCTACTGGCTCGACAAGCTCGGCAGCCTGCTGCCCATCGCACCCGTTCTCGATCTTGCAAGTGCATTGGACAATCCATTCCTCAAGTCGACGGAGATGGTGCGCAATGTGCCGCATCCCGCGATGGCGGGAATGCGTGTGCTCGCCAATCCGATCAAGATCAACGGAAAGCGCCTGGAACAGAAGGCTTGCTCGCCGCTCGGCGCGGACAATGCGGAGTTCCTCGGCGGATCGGCTTCCGAACGGGAGCGTGCTCGGAAATGAAGCTCGATGGCATCCGCGTCGTTGATCTCTCCGTCTTCCTGCCGGGGCCCTATCTCACGCTTGCCATGGCCGATCACGGGGCGGAGGTGATCAAGGTCGAAGTGCCGGGTGAGGGTGACCCGGGCCGCCATATCGGGCTCTCCGACGGGCAGAGCACGGTCTTCTTCCGCAACCTCAACCGCGGCAAGAAGAGCATCGTCGTCGATCTCAAGAATGGCGATCAGCGCGAGTGGCTGCTCGAGCTGTGCGAGACTGCCGATGTCGTCGTCGAGTCTTTTCGGCCCGGTGTGGTCGATCGGCTCGGTGTTGGCTACGAGGCCGTACGTGCGCGCAATCCTCGCATCGTCTACTGCTCGATCAGCGCCTTCGGGCAGGAGGGCCCCTTTAGTGGCCGTCCCGCGCATGACCTGGCTCTGGAAGCCGAAAGCGGATTGCTCACCGCGTCACTCGGCGGCGATGGCAAGCCGGCCATGCCCGCGATCCCCGTGGCGGACGTGCTCGCGGGGCTGCAGGGCCTCTCCGCTGTTCTGATGGCGCTGCTGCGACGGAACCAGACGGGACACGGTGACTACATCGACATCAGCATGCACGACGTCACAGTCGGCGCGATGTTGAACATCCTCGGCCCCACGCTTGCGGAAGGCCGACAGCCGATTCCGACGCACGAGCGCACGACCGGTGGCGCGGCTTTCTACCGTCCCTATGAGACACGCGACGGTCGCTTTCTCGTCCTCGCCGGACAGGAACCGAAGTTCATCCATAACCTGCTCGGCGCGCTGGGCCGCCCGGATCTCGCCGAGCTGTGCCTGCGCGGTCCGGGGCCGCACCAGCAGCCGGTCATGCACTTTCTTGCGGAGGTCTTCCGCAGCAAGACGCTCGCCGAGTGGGACGCCTATCTCGCCACGCTCGATGTCTGCTACGGCCGCGTCAACACTCTGCCCGAGGCCTTTGCGCACGAGAACCTCCAGGCGCGCGGAATGTTGCTGAAAGACGCGCAGGGCCGCACGCACGTGGGTCCGCCCATTCATTTCCGTCACGAGCCGGCATCGCCGGTGCTGCGTGAACCACGCCTCGGCGAGCACACGCAGGCCATCATGAATCCTGGCTCACCAACTCCCGGAGAATAAAAGGATGCAGCATCCGAAGGAGATCGAAGGACAGCGTTATCGCGAGACCTTCGGCAGGTGCTTCGAAGACTTCCATGTCGGCGATATCTACGAGCATCGCCCGGGACGAACGATCACGGAGACTGACAATATCTGGTTCACGCTGCTGACGATGAACACCCATCCTCTGCACTTCGATAAATCCTACGCGGCCAAGTCCGAGTTCAAGCAGCCGCTGGTCAACAGCTGCCTTACGCTGTCGATGGTGGTGGGCATGAGCGTCAGTGACGTCAGCCAGCAGGCGATTGGCAATCTCGGCTGGAACGACATCAAGCTGACGGCACCGGTCTTTGTCGGCGATACGATTTATGCGGAATCAGAAGTTCTCGGAAAGCGCGAGTCCTCGTCACGTCCCACGCAAGGGATCGTCACCGTCCGCACCATCGGCAAGAAGGCCGATGGCGTACAGTTCATGAGCTTCGAGCGAACCGTCCTGGTGCCGAAGCGGGGCCATGCAATAGAGCAATGAAGAAGCCACGCCGGCGCCAACATGAGGCGCCGACGTGCCTGCGCGACCCGATCTACGGTTGCAGCAGGATCTGCTCGGCCTGCTCGATCGTCGCCCGTGCGTAGGCTTCCAGCAGCTCGTTCGATGCACTGCTGATCGGGTGATCGATCACCGCGAATTTGAAGCCCGGTACCCCGAGCACGCGGCACATGAGCTCCGCCGCGCTCACGAAGCGCGTGGTCATCACGCCGACTGCCGGAACGCCGTTGCGTTCAGATGTTATCGTGTCATGCAGACTGCACGACGAGCAGCTCCCTCAATCTCCGACACCGGTGAACACCGCGTGCCAGTTCGTGAGCTCCTGCACGATGTGCGCATCCATGGGCGCGCTGTAGTTGGACTTCTCGCGCCACACGACATCCGTCGCGCCTTGTTCACGTAACAAGCGTTCGAGGTGGGTGAAGTACCCCTTTGTGCCTTCCTTGGCATTGGTGATGATGCCGACGGTCATCCCCTCGAAGGAGGCGAGCCGCGGCGAGAGCACCACGCCCGTCGCCTTCATTTCGTTGGTTGGATCCAGGACCTTCATGTCTCGTGTCCTTGCACGCGTTTCCTCCGATTTGCCGAAGTTCACCGCTTCGGCGGTTCACAATCCACGCAGACGCCGATGGCTGCGGTAACAGCCCGCGTCTTGCTGCCCATCCACGGCGGGATGACAGCGCCGAAACCGCCAGCCGGCCCGCCAGCCGCAACGACGAGAAGATCATCAGGCGACTGCAATGCCGGATGCACTTTCGTTGCCCGATCGCGCACGACGGAGCCCTTGCCGACGTTCGCCCACTCGCCACGCTGGACGCGCGCGCGCTCGAAGATGAACTCGGCAATGTCCTTCTTTGTCCAGCCCGCGCCCTGAATGTGATCGCGGAGCTGCTTAGGGATGACGATAACGTAGTTGCCGCCATAGATCGAATAGTGGAGCTGATTGGCGCGCATCTCGGCGGCGAACGTCTCCAGGATTTCCTTCGGATCGGTCGTCCACTCATTCATGATCTGGCGTGGGCCCATGCCGGCGAAGACCGTCACGCCCGACGTGCCCGGTGGCATGCCGCGCTGGATATGCAGCGGCTCCCACGTCATGTCCTCCTCATCCTCGGCGAGGCAGTAGGAAAACTTGCCGGGATGGCCGAGCGTCGCGCGATCGACCTCGCCGGGCCGCAAGTCCATCAAATTGATCAGCGCGAGCCGGATGGCGCGACCGATGGCCGACGTCGCGCGATCGCTGTTGCCGAGCGCATTGAACGTACCGCTCGCGCCGATCTCGAGACGCACCGGCCCATTGATGATGATCATCACCGCGCAGCCGCCGGTGCTCGACGTCACGCCGTGCAGAAGGAATTCATCCTTCATCATGGCCTGCCAAGCTGTTGCGACGACCGGGAAATGCATCGGCAGGCATCCCGCCATGACGGCGTTGACCGCAAGCTTTTCGGCGGTGATCGGCTGGGTCCGCACGGGTTCGACGCCGAGCAGCTGATCGGGGGGCATTCCCGCCCACTCGAGACATGCCTCGACGGCAGCTTCCGTCGGCGGCACGACAGGCAGGCCGTCCGTCCAGCCACGGCTGTGAAAGAACTCCTGCGCGGCCGCGAAATCCTCGACGTCATAGGCCTTCGATGTCAGCGGCGGCTTGATGGAAAGCTGCATGAGCGTACGTCCTCCGGAGCTCTTTCCGCAGGCTCCCCTAGCAAGACGTTGATGTCAAACGCGCGGAAATCATACCTGCCGCCCGATCGCCTTCTCGGCCTTCAACGCGGCCAGTTCGTCGCTCGAAAAGCCCCAGGCCTTGAGTGTCGTCTCCGTATGCGCGCCGAAGGCCGGAGGCCCGCCCTTGACGCTCGACGGCGTGCGGCTGAAGCGCGGCGCCGGTCCGGGCTGCACGATGCCGTCGACGGAGACGAAGCTGCCGCGTGCCTTGTTGTGCGGATGCTCGGCGGCTTCGGAAAAACTCAGCACGGGCGCGAAGCAGATGTCGGTACCTTCCATGAGCGTGCACCACTCATCCCGCGTCTTCTGCCTGAAGAGGGCAGAGAAGCGCTCGCGCATCTGTGGCCAGCGTGCACGATCGAACTGTGGAGGGCATTCGGCGGGATCGAGGCCGAGCGTCCGCAGAAGAATATCGTAGAACTTCGCCTCGACGGCGCCGACCGAAATGAACTTGTCGTCCTTGGTTTTGTAGCAGCGCCAGAACGGTGCGCCGCCATCGATGAAATTATCCTCGCGCTGTTCGGACCATTCGCCGACGGCCGCGAGCCCGAAGCATGCAAGCGCGAGATAGGCCGATCCCTCGGTCATGGCAACATCGACGACCTGCCCGAGGCCGGAGGTCTTTGCTTCCAGAATTCCTGCCAGCAAGCCCGTGAGCAGGAACATTGCGCCGCCGCCCATATCGCCGACGACATTGAGCGGTGGAACGGGCCGCTCGCGCGGACCGATCGCGTGCAGGACGCCGGAGAGCGAAATGTAGTTGATGTCGTGCCCGGCGGCGGTCGAGAGGGGGCCATGCTGCCCCCAGCCAGTCATGCGGCCATACACGAGGCGCGGATTGCGCTTATGGCAGATCTTAGGGCCGAGACCGAGCCGCTCCATGACGCCCGGCCGCATGGGATCGATCAAGGCATCCGCCTGCTCGATCATGCGCAGTAAGGTCTCGACGCCCTTTGGGTTCTTGAGGTCGATGGCAACCGAGGGACGACCACGGCGGCGTACGTCCGCGCGCGGGCCGGCGAATTCAAAGCCGAGGCCGGTCGGCTCGGGCCGGTCAATACGGACGATGTCGGCGCCCATATCCGCGAGGAGTGAAGAGCAAAGAGGTGCCGGCCCGATCCCGGCGATCTCGATGATCTTGATGCCTGCGAGCGGCCCGCCCTTTTTTTCCGTCATCGTTCACCTTCCGAATTGCGCGTGCCGGAGATCACAACGCGATGCCGGCCGCAGTGAGCTCTTGCTCGTCAAAGCCAAGTTCCTTGACGAGCACATCCATGTTGCTCGCGCCCAGCCTCTGCGCCGCGTGCTTCACGACGCCGGGCGTAGCGGAAAACTTGCCGATCACGTTCGGCATCTGGATGTGATCTTCGAGTTCATCATCCTGGACGCTGGTGATGTTCTCGCGCGCCAGGATGTGCGGATCGTCGAACATATCGGCGACGCTGTACACTGGCGCGCCCGGCGCATCGTGTTCGCGCAGCCGTGTCGCAACCTCGTCCAGGGTGAACTTGCCGATGGCCTCCTGCAGGGCCAACTCGATGGCATCGGTGTTTTGTATGCGCTTCTGGTTGTCGCTGAAGCGCGGATCGTTCGCCAGCTCCGGCACATCGAGCGCAGTACAGAGCCTTTGAAATACAGCGTGCGCGCCACCCGAGAGTGCGATCCATCCACCGTCACGGGTGCGGAAGGTGTTGCGCGGAGAGACGAGCGGCAGGCGGCTACCCTGTCGCTGCTGGACGATGCCGAGCTGATCGAAGTCCACGATCTGCCCGCCCATGAGCGAGAGCATCGGCTCGTAGATCGGGAGGTCGATGACCTGACCGCGCCCGCCATTGCTGCGGCGAGCTTCGAGTGCGGCAAGCGTGAGGAATGCACCGGCGAGACCCGTTGTCGTGTCCGCCATGGCGAAGCTCGGCAGTAGCGGTGGGCGGTCGGCAAAGCCGTTCGTGTAGGCAAAGCCCGTCATCGCCTCGGCGAGCGAGCCGAAGCCCGAGCGCTCGCGATAGGGGCCTGTCTGGCCAAAACCCGATACGCGCACGAGCACGAGGCCCGGATTGATCGCTGACAGCATGTCATAGCCGAGGCCCCATTCCTCGAGCGTGCCCGGCCTGAAGTTCTCGATCAGGACGTCGGCGCGCGCGACGAGCCGGCGCACGACTTCCACGCCGAGCGTCGTGCCAAGATCGGCCGAGACGCTCCTTTTGTTGCGATTGAGGACTTTGTGATAAAGCCCGATGCCGTTCTTGCGATTGCCCCAGGTGCGGATGCCGTCGCCGCGGGTGGGATGCTCGATCTTGATGACATCGGCGCCGTAATCGGCGAGCTGCATGCCGATGAACGGGCCTGAAACAAAATTCGCGAGCTCGACGACACGAATTCCCGCGAGGGCGCCGCCGTCGGGCCGGGCTGTGGGCGTCGCGTTGAGCATTTTATCTCGCTCGAGAGGCATGCGGATCACGGAATGGTAGCCCCCTTGCCGCTCGGCGCAAGGAAGGAAATCTCCAACCATGTTGGAGGAAAAGTACAGGATCGCCAGTTTTTGATTAGGCGTCCGCCTTCTCCGGAAAGGCACGGCGCGCCTCCTCCAGGAGCCATAGCCTGAAAGATGCAACGTGAGGCTCGCCCCATAGCGCCGGCTTGGCGAGAAAATAGCAGCCTTCGCCTCGTAAGTAGTCGCGGCGGAAAGGAGCGATGAGGCGGCCGCTTTCGATGACGGCCGTCACCTGAGCTTCCCGCGTCATGGCAACGCCGAGCCCGTTCTCAGCGGCGTCGATGGCCATCGTTGTCAGATCGAAGGTGAGGCCTTGCGTCGGATCGACGATTGCTTTTTCGACACCGGCAGCTTCGAGCCATCTCGACCAGTCATCGCGACGATAGAGCGAGTGCAACAGCGTGTGATGGCGCAGGTCCTCCGGCTTGCTCAGTCTCTTGCGGCCAGTGAGCAGCTTGGGATGGCAAACCGGAAAGACATCCTCCATGAAGATCAGCTCGGAGGTGAGGCCAGTCCAGGGCGGCTTACCGAAGCGCAATGCGGCGTGCATGTTCTCACGCGAAACATCTGTGGGCTTGGCGCTCGTCTCGATGTGGACGGCGACGTCGGGGTGGCGGGCATGGAAACGTCCAAGACGCGGGACCAGCCAGCGGATCGCAAAGGTTGGCGTGACATTGACGTGCAACTCTTGTCCGGCGGGCTGGGCCACCGCTCGACAGGCGAACTCGATTTGGTCGAAAGCCTTGCCGATGTCGCCGGCTAATCGCGCACCGTCCGCAGTCAGTACGCGCTGGCGGCCCTTCGCTTCAAACAATGGCGTGCCAAGCCAGGCTTCCAGCGCCCGCACCTGATGCCCCACGGCCGAGGGTGTGACGCACAGCTCGTCTGCAGCTTTGGTGAGTGTGCCTGCGCGGGCGAGCACTTCGAATGCACGCAAGGCGCCGAGTGCGGGAAGTCTTCTATTGGGCACGCCTGTCCTCCGGATGGACCTGTAGCTTACAGCAGGCCCCCGCGCCGGCGAAACCGCGCCAATCCTGCGAGGCTGTCCGGGGAGGCTTGCGCGATGCTATTGACACCCATCCTCGGCTGCTGGATCGATAGCCATACTCGGGTTGCTGGACCCGTGTCGCGCGCCACCGAGATTTGATTGTCGTTGCGTTATTCATTGGCGTGATTTCCGGCACAGATACGATCGAGAGAGCATGCGCCGGACAAAAATCGAAGCGGAGCAGACGAGGCAAGCCTTGCTGGATGCTGCGGAGGCCGTTTTCTGGATCAAAGGCGTCACCCGCACCACGCTCAATGACATCGCCCGCGCCGCCGGAACGACGCGCGGTGCTATCTATCACCACTTCCGCGGCAAGGCGGATCTGCTCAATGCACTGCTTGACCGCCGGCGCTTCCCTCAGGAGGAAGAGCTCGCCCGCAATGCCGCGGACAAGACGGTCGATCCGCTCGATGCGCTCCATGCCATCTGCCGCAGCGCGCTGGAGTTGCTCGCAGCCGACAAGGCGCGCCAGCGTCTCCTTGCGATCATGATGCATCGGTGCGAGTCCTTGGGTGAGCTGCAGAAGCTCGCCGACCGCAGACGCGAGGAAATCTTGCGCTCGCGTGAGCTGTTCGTCCGCCTTCTGACACGAGCCGCCGAGGCAGGCAGCCTGTCCCCGAATTGGCCGCCGCGGATTGCCGCCCTGACGTTGCACAGCGTGATGATCGGCCTCTGCGACCAGTGGCTACGACATCCGCGCAGCTTCGATTTACGTCGCGAGGGCGTGGGGTCACTCCAATCGCTCTTCGCATCCTTCGAGGCTCACGCACCGGCGAAGGCCCGCTGCATCTGAATCTTCTGATCACCAAACCGTGAAGCGGAAACGCCGGGATAATGTGCGCTTGTGCCTGGAGATCTAGGCCCGTTGGGAATTTACATGCATCGATGTTTGTATGAGAAACTCGCGACGGATCGCCCCGTCCGGGCCCGTTGAGGCTGGGCCGAAGGCTGCGGGAAGCGGGTGGAGTGCTGCAAGGGCATCCACTGGGCGAGACGGGGTCAGGTGCCGGGGAAGCCGAGACAGGAGTTCGACCACATGCGCTGGCTGATCGGAGCCGTGCTCGCCGGAGTGCTGGTTGTTGCGGGGGTGGGCTGGCAATTCCTGAAGCCGCCTGCGCCGAGCGGGAGCACGGCCGTCGCACCCAAGGCAAGCGATGTCACCGTCGATGCAGCGCCGGTCAGGATCGGCTCGATCCGCCGTCAGATCGAAGCGGTCGGCAGCCTACGCTCGAATGAGTCCGTCATCATCCGGCCGGAGATCGCCGGGCGCGTCAGTGAAATCCTGTTCCAGGAAGGAAAGGGCGCAACCCGTGGGACACCACTCGTGCGCCTCGACTCGAGCATCGCGCAGGCGCAGCTCGAGCAGATGAATGCGGCACTCGGGCTAAGCAAGGTCAACTTCGAGCGCGCCCAGGAGCTCATGAAAAAGGGCGCCGGCTCGCAGCGCACCTACGACGAGGCCCACGCCAAGCTGCGGGCCGACGAAGCCTCGCTGGCTCTGGCGCAGGCCACGCTCGACAAAATGACGCTCGTTGCGCCGTTCGACGGCACCTTGGGGCTACGGAAAGTCAGCCTCGGAGACTACGTCAATCCTGGCCAGGACATGGTCAATATCGAGAACATCGAGACACTCAAGGTGGATTTCCGCGTGTCGGAGATCTATGCCGTTCAGCTCAAGGTTGGCCAATCCATCAACATCACGCTCGATGCCATTCCCGGCGCGACGTTCGATGGCGAGGTCTATGCCATCGATCCCGCGCACGATCCCAATGGTCGCGCAGTCATCCTGCGTGCCCGCACCGTCAACAAGGACGGGCTGCTGCGCTCTGGGATGTTCGCTCGCGTGACCTTGATCCTCGACGCCGGAAAGGAAGGCATTCTGGTTCCCGAGACGGCCGTCGTACCTATGGGGCAGGAGCAGTTCGTGTTCGTGCTCGACGGCGACAAGGCCAGGCTGACAAAGCTCAAGACGGGCCAGCGACGCGGCGGCCTCGTCGAGGTTGTGCAGGGGCTGGAGACGAAGTCCATCATCGTGACTGAAGGCGCGCTGAAGCTGCGTGACGGCATGACCGTGAAGGCCAACCTGGAAAGGGTTGACTGAGCCATGAGCCTTCCCGAGCTCTGTATTCGCCGCCCGGTGTTCGCCACCGTGCTCAGCCTCGTCATCGTTCTTGTTGGTTTCGTCAGCTACAAGCGCCTCGCGGTGCGCGAGTACCCGAACATCGATCCGCCTGTCGTCCTCGTCGAAACGCTGTATCGCGGCGCCAGCGCGGAGGTCATCGAGAGCACCGTGACGCGTGTCCTCGAGGAGTCCATCGCCGGTATCGAGGGTATCGACTATCTGCGCTCGATGACACGTCAGGAACGCAGTTTCATCGTCGTTCGCTTCAAGCTTGGACGTGATGTAGAGGCTGCGGCCAACGATGTTCGCGATCGCGTCGGGCGCATGCGCGGCAGGTTGCCCGACGAGATCGACGAACCGATCATCTCGAAGGTTGAGGCCGACGCACAGCCCGTTCTGTTCCTGGCTTTCTCCTCCGACCGCCATTCCCAGCTCGAGATCACCGACTTTGCCGATCGTGTCGTCAAGGACCGGCTGCAATCGATCAGCGGTGTTGCCGAGGCGCGCATCTTCGGCGAGCGCCGATACGCCATGCGCATCTGGCTCGATGCTGCGCGGCTTGCTGCCTACCGCCTGACGCCGCAGGATGTCGAGGATGCGCTGAGGAAGCAGAACATCGAGGTCCCGGCGGGCCGCATCGAAAGCAAGGACACCGAGTTCACGGTGCTGGCGGAGACCGATCTGCGGGTCCCCGCCCAGTTCGATGCCATCGTAGTTCGCGTAGTCGACGGCTATCCGGTGCGCCTGCAGGATGTCGGGCGCGCCGAGCTCGGTCCGCTGGATGAGCGAATATCGGTGCGCTTCAAGGGCCAACGCGCCGTGGCCATTGGCGTCGTCAAGCAGGCCGTTGCCAATCCCCTCGACATCTCGAAGGGCGTGCGGGAGGTGCTCCCGAGCATTACCGCCAACCTGCCGGAGGGCATGAAGGTCGAGGTGGCACACGACACCTCGGTGTTCATCCAGGCATCGATCGATTCCGTCTATCACACGATCGGCGAGGCCGTCGTTCTGGTCGTCATCGTTGTCTTCCTGTTCCTGCGCAATGTGCGCGCGACGATCATTCCGGTCGTGACCATACCGGCATCACTACTCGGCGCCTTCGCCATCATGGTCGTGCTCGGCTTCACGGTGAATACGCTGACGCTGCTCGCGATGGTGCTCGCCATCGGGCTCGTCGTCGACGACGCCATCGTCGTTCTCGAGAACATCTATCGCCATATCGAGGAGGGGATGGCGCCGATCGAGGCCGCCATTCAGGGCAGCCGCGAGATCGGCTTCGCGGTTGTCGCGATGACATTGACGCTCGCGGCCGTCTACGCGCCGATCGGCTTCATGTCGGGAACCACGGGACGGCTGTTCACGGAATTTGCGTGGACGCTTGCAGGCGCCGTGATCGTGTCGGGCTTCATCGCGCTCACGCTCAGCCCGATGATGTGCTCGCGCATGCTGCGGCACCAGACGAGCCACGGCCGCATCTATAATTTTGTCGAGTGGGTGCTCGTCGGGCTGACGGAAGGCTATCGCTCGGCGCTGCGCGGCGCGCTCAAAGTGCGCTTTCTGATCCTCTTCATCGGTGCGCTCTTCGCTTCTGCCAGCTACTTCCTCTTTACGGCTTTGAAGCCCGAGCTGTCCCCCGTCGAGGATCGCGGGACGATCATAAGCTTTTTTATCGGTCCCGAGGGTGCCACGATCAACTTCATGGAGAAGTATGCCCGGCGCTTCGAGGACATCTTCACCAAGAATGTGCCGGAGGCCGAGGCATTCTTCGTCGTGTCCGGCAACCCGATCGTCTCGCAAGGTATTTCATTCGCCCGCTTGAAGCCGTGGGATGAGCGTGAGCGCAAGCAGCAGCAGATCGTCAATCTTCTGGCCCCGCAGATCAAGCAGATGCCGGGCGTGCTCGCCTATGCGACGAACCCTCCCTCGCTCGGGCAGAATGCAAGCTCGCGTCCTGTCTGGATCTCGGTCGCTATGCAAGGCGAGTACAGCGAGATCAGCCGGACGGTCGACGCCATCATCGCGGAAGCTGAAAAGCACCCATCACTCGCCAATCTGGAATCCCGGCTCAAGCTCAACAAGCCTGAGATCAAGGTGAGCGTGAACCGCGACAAGGCGGCAAGCGTCGGCGCGCAGGTGGAGACGATCGGACGCACACTCGAGACCATGCTCGGTGGTCGCCAGGTGACGCGCTTCAAGCAGAACGGCAAGCAGTACGACGTGATCGTGCAGGTGGCCAATATCGAGCGGACCAACCCTGACGATCTCTCGAAGATCTACGTCCGTGGCGCCAACGGCGAGATGATCCAGCTGTCGAACCTGGTCGATCTCCGCGAGGCCGTCGCGCCGCGCGAGCTCGCACGCATGGACCAGCTCCGCTCGGCCGACATCACGGCGAACATCGCGCCGGGCTTCTCGCAGGGCGAGGCGCTCGATGCCCTCGAGGCCGTTGCGCGCCGCATCCTGCCGGCGTCCGCGCGCATCGACTACATCGGCCCGTCCCGCGAATACAGGCAGGCGTCGGGCGATATCTATTTCACGTTCATTCTCGCGCTCGCCTTCATTTATCTCGTGCTCGCGGCGCAGTTCGAGAGTTTCGTCGATCCCTTCATCATCATGTTGACCGTGCCGTTGTCGATGACGGGCGCGCTGTTGGCACTGTATTTGGGTGGCGGTTCCATGAACATCTACAGTCAGGTGGGGCTCGTGACGCTCGTCGGCCTCATCACGAAGAATGGCATCCTGATCGTGGAGTTCGCCAATCAGCTCCAGGAGCAGGGCCGAGCCAAGGTCGAGGCGGTCATCGAAGCCGCGACACTGCGCCTGCGCCCCATTCTGATGACCACAGGGGCCATGGTGCTCGGGGCCGTCCCGCTCGCCCTTGCGACTGGCGCCGGTGCAGAAAGTCGCATCCAGATCGGCCTAGTCATCGTCGGTGGGCTGCTGCTCGGCACACTGTTGACCCTGTTCATCGTGCCGACGGTCTACTCGCTGCTCGCCCGCGATCATGCAGCGCTGGCGCACCCGCAAGGTCCGACGCACGGTCATACGGAGCATCCTGCCCCGGCAGAGTGACGGAATGCTGAGCCGTGCTAGAAGGACATCGTGCATTCAGCTTCCTTCGAGATAAGGCGCACAGCCATGCTGTTCTTCCGCAAGAAAGCCGAGATGATCTCGCGCGATCAGGCTCTCAAGGGCCGCGCCGAGCCGATCCCGACCGCACGCGTGCACGCGCTCAATGGGCGTGCGCTGAAAGGCCCCTATCCCGAGGGGATGGAGATGGCCATGTTCGGCCTCGGCTGCTTCTGGGGTGCGGAGCGCAAGTTCTGGGAGCTCGAGGAGGGCATCTGGGTCACGGCTGTGGGCTATGCCGCGGGCCACACGCCGAACCCGACCTACGAGGAAGTCTGCTCGGGTCTGACGGGGCACAACGAGGTCGTGCTTATCGTGTTCGACCCGGAGAAGGTGAGCTACGAGACGCTACTCAAGACCTTCTGGGAGAGCCACGATCCGACGCAGGGCAATAGCCAGGGCAATGATGTTGGCACGCAATACCGCTCCGGCATCTACGTCTTCAACGCGGCACAGCGCACGGCGGCGGAGGCATCGAAGGATATCTTCGGCAAGGCGCTCAAGGCCAAGCGCTACGGCGCGATCACGACCGAGATCCTGGATGCGCCGCCCTTCTACTTCGCCGAGGACTATCACCAGCAGTACCTGCACAAGGTTCCGCACGGCTACTGCGGTCTCGGCGGCACGGGCGTCACCTGCCAGATCGAAACGGGCGTGAAGGCGGCAGAGTAGGTCGCCGTTCTAGCTCTGTCGTTTCGAGGAACGGCTTTCTGCCGCGTCCCAGAATTCGGCTGCGTGGAGGCCATCGGGCACGGATATATTGCGGAAATTAGAAAATTATACTACAGATCGTCAAGTGCCGGAGGTCATAGCGCGCCCAGATCGCGTGTTTGATCGCCTACAGCAAAAATATTCTCTTTGGGGTGAGGATTGTGGAACTCGATGCGATGGATTTGAAGATTCTTGGGTTGCTGCAGGCTGATGCAACCATGCCGATTGCCGAGATTGGCAAACTCGTCGGCCTCTCGACGACCCCCTGCTGGCGGCGCATCCAGAAGCTCGACGAGGCCGGTGTCATTCGCGCGCGGGTGGCGGTGCTGGATCCGGTGAAGGTCAATACGGGGGTCACGGTCTTCGTGTCGATCAAAACCGACCAGCACAATCTCGACTGGCTCGAGCGCTTTCATGCGGCCGTCAGCGATCTTCCGGAAGTCGTGGAATTCTATCGCATGTCCGGTGAGGTGGATTACCTCATGCGCGTAGTGGTTCCGGACATTGCGGCCTACGACGTCTTCTACAAGAAGCTCATCTCGCGCATCGACATCACGAAGGTTTCCTCGGCCTTCGCCATGGAGCAGATCAAGTACACGACGGCACTGCCGCTCTCGTTTGCTTTGAAGTGATTGCCGGGTTGCAAGATACTCGCCGAGTGGCTCTGCGATCACGGACTCTGCTTCCCCCCAAGGCTATCCTTTACGCGATTTTGTATTGCGTAGGGGGTGGTCATGCGTTTTGGCATTTTTGCGAGCGCTTCTGCGTGCATTGCGCTCCTCGGCTGCTCCATCCACCCCATCCCAGATGATCTCGTTGGCGATACGACAGTGCAGATCGTCAAGAAGATCCGCTGCGAGACGCGCCTCGCCATCGAGAAGCACGCATCACAGGCGCGCTACAAGTCCGCTGCCGTTGCGTACGACTTCCGTTTTACGGTGACTGAGAATAACCGCGGCTCGGGAGCGGCCGGCTTTGCCTTTCCATTCACCAACGGCAGGTTCTCCTTGAACGTCGGCGCCGGAGAGGACAAGCAGCGCATTGGCGTGCGCAATTTTCAGGTCGTCGACACTTTCGCGGAGCTGAAGAAGGAAGATTGCTCCGTTCAGGCGACAAATGCCAACTATCGATATCCGATCACTGGTCTCGTCGGGCTCGATGAGGTCGTCAGCACATTCGTGAAGCTCAATGATCAGAAGCTTCTCGAGCAGGCCAAGGGGCCGGGTGGGTCCTACGTGGACGCGCTCGAATTCGCGACGGTCATCCGAGCTAGCGTGGAGCCCGCCGTCGAACTCGCGCCGGTTGCCGATCGGTTCAGGCTTGCATCGGGCCGCATCAACCTCTCGGCCGATCGCTTGGACGTGCACCGGCTCACGATTTCTCTCTCCATTCCGATCAGGGATATACCCGACAAGGGGACGCGCGAGCGTGCGGGCGAGGTCGGCACGGGCGAGACAGCGAGGGAGCGGGCGCTCAATGGGCTCGAGCGCTTCAAATACTTTGAAACCCAGCAGAAGATTCTGGATAGCCTCCAGAATGCGCCGCTACGTTAGTGCGCGACCGTGCTCTGGTTCGATGCTGGAGATCTGCACATGGGATGGATCCTGCTCGCCGTATTGAGTGTGATCGTACTTGCCCCGGCGGCCGTGGCGCAGCCGAGCCTGGATATGCAGATCCGCGCGTCCGTCGCGGAGCGACATAAGAATGATCCTGCGGCGATCCTGCCCGCCTATCGCGACGTCCTGGAGATGATGAGCAGCTTGCCGACCGGGGGCGGCACGCGGAGCGCATCACCTTCGAGCACGCCGACGACCATCGAGCTCGATCCGCGGACACAGCTGAACTTCAGCGCCGAGTTCCTGAACAACAAACGCATATGGATGGGCGTACCAACAGGGACGCAGTTTCCCGAGTCCGTCGCCGTCGAGACGACCAACCGCGGCATCTGCAGCGGCACCTTGATCAACGAGGACACGGTGCTGACGGCCGCCCACTGCTTCTGCAATCGCACGCCGACGAATGTCGTTGTCGGCACGGCGGTCGGCGCGTCGGCATCGCGGCGCTATGCCGTCGATATCGGACGCTCGAAGAAACTCATGGACTGCGGGAAACACGCCCAAGGCGATGTCGGATACGTGCGCCTGAGGGACAAGGTCACTGTCGCGCCGGCCAAGTTCGGCAAGAGCGATGTGATCAGCGCCGCGAAGTCCGCCAGGATCGTCGGCTATGGCAAGACCGAACAGGGCACCATCGGGCGGAAGTTCATGGTCGATGTGCCGATCACGTCGGCTGCCTGCCAGGGGACATCACCCAAGGGCGAGGACAGCAAGGTCTACGGTTGCCATCCGGGCCTGGAGATTGTCGCCTCCTCGCCCCTCACGAGCCAGGATTCCTGCAGCGGCGACAGCGGCGGCAGCGTCTTCGTCCAGGCGGCGGACGGCGGCTGGGTGCTCGCAGGCGTCGTGTCCCGCGGGATCGAAGGGCCGAGCACCCGGGCCTGCGGCGATGGCAGCATCAACCCGCGCGTGGACGGCCGCACCGGCACCTGGCTCAGCGAAAACGGGGTCGCTTTCGTGGTCGCTCCTTGAGGACTGCGGCCCCAAACCCCAGATACCCGCTCCAAGCCCCTTCAAAGAAAGCGTTGATCCCAGGCAACAGGGCCGGATATATGTCGGCGCCATCGCGCCCGGCAGCGCCAAGCGCGGGCTGCGGGCGTGGCGGAATTGGTAGACGCACTGGATTTAGGTTCCAGCGACGCAAGTCGTGGGGGTTCGAGTCCCTCCGTCCGCACCAGCCGGCCATACCAAGCCGGAACTAGAAATTTCCGTTTTGCTCCAGATGCTTGGAGTAGGACGAGCCTTAGCGGTGGCGCTTGCCGCCTTCACGAGTGGATGACAGTCGATATGCAGGTCACAGAAACGAGTACGGATGGACTGAAGCGGACGCTCAAGGTGATCGTCGGCGCCAATGAGCTGAGCGAGCGCTTCGAGACGCGCCTCGATGAGGTCAAGGGCAACATCCAGCTCCGCGGCTTCCGCAAGGGCAAGGTTCCTGTCGGCCACATCAAGAAGGTCTATGGCCGTTCGCTCATGGCCGAGGTGCTGCAGGACCTCGTCGACAAGTCGTCGAAGCAGGCGCTGACCGACCGCCAGGAGCGGCCGGCCATGCAACCCGAGATCGCCTTCAGCGAGGACAAGGACGAGCTCGAGAAGGTCATGGATGGCAAGGCCGACCTTGCCTACACCATGTCCTTCGAGGTGCTGCCGAAGATCGACATCGTCGATTTCTCGACCCTGAAGCTCGAGCGCGAGGTCGTCGAGGTCGATGAGGAGACCATCGACAAGGCCATTGCGGATCTCGCCGAGCGCAATGTGAGCTACGAAGTTGAGGAAGGCCGCGAGGCCGCCGAGGGCGACCAGGTCAAGATCGACTTCGTCGGCTCCATCGACGGCACGCCCTTCGAGGGTGGCGCGGGCGAGGATACAGATCTCGTCATCGGCAGCGGGAGTTTCATTCCGGGCTTCGAGGATCAGCTCAAGGGCGCCAAGGCCGGCGAGGATCGCACCGTCTCGGTCACCTTCCCCGAGGCCTATCAGGCCGAGCATCTCGCGGGCAAGGCGGCGTCCTTCGCCGTCAAAGTGAAGTCGGTCGCGAAGCCGACGAAGCCCGAGATCAACGAGGATTTCGCAAAGGGTTTCGGACTCGACTCGCTCGAGGCGCTGCGCAAGGTCATGCGCGAGCGCATTGAAGGCGAGTTCACCGAGTTCTCGCGCACGAAGATCAAGCGCGCGCTGCTCGATGCGCTCGACAAGGCGCACAGTTTCGAGTTGCCCGAGGCGCTCGTCACGCAGGAGTTCGATCAGGTCTGGGGACAGGTAACGAACACGCTTAAGCAGTCCGGCAAGACCTTCGAGGACGAGGGCAAGACGGAGGAGAGTGCGCGGGCCGAGTACCGCAGCCTCGCCGAGCGCCGCGTGCGCCTCGGCTTGGTGCTCGCCGAGATCGGTGACAAGGCCAAGGTTGAAGTCACGCAGGAGGAACTGCGCAATGCGCTCTTCCGCGAGGCGCGCCGATTCCCCGGCCAGGAGCGGATGATCTACGAGTACTTCGAGAAGACGCCGGGCGCCGTCCAGCAGCTTCGTGCCCCGATCTACGAGGACAAAGTCGTCGACATCATCCTGGGCGAGGCCAAGCCGACCGACAAGAAGGTGACGCGCGAGGAGCTGCTGAAGATGCCGGACGACGGCGAGCCGGCCGTGCCGGGCGCTACCGCCGGCTGAACGGGTTCGGTGGCAGGGGCAGCAGCTAGGGTGCCGCAGTCGCGTCCTAGCTCCGGACGCGTGGCGCACAGGTCTGTACACATCAGGGATGCCCGCGTGAGGATGGATGAAGTCCGGCCGCGGCATCCTATATATGCAATGTCGGTGACGTGATTCTCGACCGGTGGGCCCAGGACGACAGCTTGGGCGCCCGCCTTACCTCAAGCCCGCAGGACGCCCCCTATGATCATCCCCCCTCTCGCTGCTGATCGGCTCTACAACTCTCCCGTCGCCACCTATTGGCCGACGGTGATCGAGCAGACGGCGCGCGGCGAGCGGCCCTACGACCTGCCGTCGCGAATGCTGCAGGAGCGGATCATCTTCCTGATCGGCCCTGTCGAGGACCAGATGGCGTCGTCGATCTGCATGCAGTTGCTCTTTCTTGAGGCGCAGAACCCCAAGAAAGAGATCGCCATGTATATCAACTCCCCGGGCGGGGTGGTGACCTCGGGCATGGCCATTTACGACACCATGCAGTTCATCAAACCGCCGATTGCGACATTGTGCATCGGCCAGGCGGCCTCCATGGGCTCATTGCTGCTCTGCGCCGGTGAGAAGGGTATGCGCTATGCGCTTCCCAATGCCCGGATCATGGTTCACCAGCCATCGGGCGGTTTTTCTGGTCAGGCCAGCGATATCGAGCGCCACGCCGAAGATATCGTCAAGATGAAGCGCCGTCTCAACGAAGTGTATGTCAAGCATACGGGCCAGACGTACGACATGGTTGAAAAGACGCTGGATCGCGACTACTTCATGACAGCAGATCAAGCGCAGGAATTCGGGCTGATCGATCGGGTTCTGGCGCGCCGCGACGAGATCGAGCCCAAGCCGGATGCAGAGAAGGCCTGAGTGCCGAATCGTTAACGTTTGGGCGCGGATCGGCGGTGGCGCCCAGATATGCAGTCCTAAAAACCGACGCATTCCGTGGGCTCCATCGCCTTTGGCGCATGGCTTGCAGTGATCGGCGCAACACTGGTGCGGCTTGTTAGTCACATTGGTGTTGCAATTCCCGCAGGGCGCTTAGCCTTAGCTGCGGGTCTTGGGGAATGCATGGTTGATCTGGCGGTCCGCCCGTGATCAGCTCGACAAGCTGGTGGACGCGTCGTTAGGGTGCCTTGAGGCTGAGTTCGTGCCGAGAGGCCGAGAAGAGCTCCGCGCGTTGTCCAAGTCGCGGCGCGCATGACCGGGAACGGGTGCAGGAAAGCCAATGCCAAGCGAAAAGAACACCCTCTACTGCTCCTTCTGCGGCAAAAGCCAGCATGAAGTCCGCAAGCTCATTGCGGGTCCGACCGTATTCATCTGCGATGAGTGCGTCGAACTCTGCATGGACATCATCCGCGAGGAGAACAAGAACACCCTCGTCAAGTCGCGCGACGGTGTGCCGAGCCCGCAGGAGATCTGCGCGGTGCTCGATAGCTATGTCATCGGCCAGCAGCACGCCAAGCGCGTGCTCTCCGTCGCAGTGCACAATCACTACAAGCGCCTTAATCACGCGACCAAGGGCAACGACGTCGAGCTCGCCAAGTCGAACATCCTGCTCGTCGGCCCGACCGGTTGCGGCAAGACGCTGCTCGCTCAGACGCTCGCGCGCATCCTCGACGTGCCCTTCACCATGGCCGATGCAACGACGCTCACTGAAGCGGGCTATGTCGGCGAGGATGTCGAGAACATCATTCTGAAGCTGCTGCAGGCCGCCGACTACAATGTCGAACGGGCGCAGCGCGGCATCGTCTACATCGACGAGGTCGACAAGATCAGCCGCAAGTCGGACAACCCCTCGATCACGCGCGACGTGTCGGGCGAGGGTGTGCAGCAGGCTCTGCTCAAGATCATGGAAGGCACGGTCGCGTCCGTGCCTCCGCAGGGTGGCCGCAAGCATCCGCAGCAGGAGTTCCTGCAGGTCGACACGACCAACATCCTCTTCATCTGCGGCGGCGCCTTCGCCGGTCTCGAGAAGATCATCGCGCGTCGCGGTCGCGGAACGTCGATCGGCTTCGGCGCGACAGTCATCGGACCTGATGAGCGGCGCACGGGCGAAGTGCTGCGCGCGGTGGAGCCCGAGGACCTTCTGAAGTTCGGCCTGATCCCGGAGTTCATCGGCCGCCTGCCGGTGATCGCGACGCTTGAGGATCTCGATGAGAAGGCTTTGATTCAGATTCTATCGGAGCCCAAGAACGCGCTGGTGAAGCAGTATCAGCGCCTTTTCGAGATGGAGGACGTGCGCCTCACGATCACGACGGACGCGCTGAAGTCCATCTCGAAGAAGGCTATCGAGCGCAAGACCGGCGCACGCGGGCTGCGTTCGATCATGGAAGGGATCCTGCTCGACACGATGTTCGAGCTGCCGAATCTGAAGGGGGTGGAGGAAATCGTTATCGGTCCCGAGGTGATCGACGGCGGTGCCCGGCCGCTCCGCATTTATGCGGAGCGCGCTGAAGAGAAAGGCACGATCGCTTAAGATCAAAACGGGGGCCGCTCGCAGGGGGTGGGTTGCATCGGCGCAGTGCTGGGTGCGGCAGGGCCGCACGGCTCTTTAACCCTATCGCAGGGCTCACCATATGAGCTTTTGCGATCGTACTATGCTGTGGGCGTCGCCCGTCGGGGCCGTAGACCTGTAAGCGTGATCGGCGAGAGTTCTCGAGGTCGCGCGTCGCGAGGTAGGCCAACGGATTAGGCCCAACAGCAGCGTATACGCATTGCCGGGACGCCGGTATCGGGTCCCGTGGCGAAGAGAAAAGGCGGTGACACCATGAGCGAAGAAAAAGTGACCCGGGAGAAAGGGACTGGCAGGGAAGTGTTCCCTGTGCTGCCGCTGCGCGACATAGTGGTGTTTCCCTACATGATCGTGCCGCTGTTCGTCGGCCGCGAGCGCTCGATCAACGCGCTTGAAGAAGTCATGCGCACGGACAAGCAGATCCTGCTGGTCGCGCAGAAGAATGCCGCCGATGACGATCCGACGCCCGGCGCCATCTACAAGATCGGCACGCTCGCGTCCGTGCTTCAGCTTCTGAAGCTTCCCGACGGCACGGTGAAGGTGCTCGTCGAGGGCAGCGCACGCGCGAAAATCGTCAAGTACACCGAGAACGCAAGCCACTTCGAGGCCGAGATCGAGCGTCTGCCGGAGACCTCGGGCAACAAGGACGAGCTCGAGGCACTTTCTCGTTCGGCGATGTCGCAGTTCGAGAGCTATGTGAAGCTCAACAAGAAGATCAGCCCCGAGGTGCTCGGCACCATCAGCCTGATCGAGGACTACTCGAAGCTCGCGGACACGATCGCCTCGCACCTCGCGGTGAAGATCTCCGACAAGCAGGACGTTCTCGAGATCACCAAGGTGTCGGAGCGGCTGGAGCGCGTCTACACACTGATGGAGAGCGAGATCTCCGTGCTGCAGGTCGAGAAGAAGATCCGCAGCCGCGTCAAGCGCCAGATGGAGAAGACGCAGCGCGAGTACTATCTCAACGAGCAGATGAAGGCGATCCAGAAGGAGCTCGGCGACACCGACGAGCGCGACGATATCGCCGAGTTCGAGGAGAAGATCGAGAATACCAAGCTGTCGAAGGAGGCCAAGGACAAGGCGCTCGCCGAGCTGAAGAAGCTCAAGCAGATGAGCCCGATGTCGGCCGAGGCGACGGTTGTCCGCAACTATCTCGACTGGCTGCTGTCGATCCCCTGGGGTGTGCGCGGCAAGGTCAAGAAGGACCTCGTCGAGGCGCAAGCGGTGCTCGACAAGGAGCACTTCGGCCTCGAGAAGGTCAAGGAGCGCATCCTCGAGTACTTGGCTGTGCAGGCACGCACGAACAAGCTCAAGGGGCCGATCCTCTGTCTCGTCGGGCCTCCGGGCGTCGGCAAGACTTCGCTCGGCAAGTCGATCGCGAATGCGACCGGACGTGAGTTCGTGCGCATGAGCCTCGGCGGCGTGCGTGACGAAGCCGAGATCCGCGGCCACCGGCGCACGTACATCGGCTCCATGCCCGGCAAGATCATCCAGTCGATGAAGAAGGCGAAGCGGACGAACCCGCTCTTCCTGCTCGACGAGATCGACAAGATGGGCTCGGATTTCCGCGGCGATCCGGCGTCGGCGCTCCTCGAGGTCCTCGACCCCGAGCAGAACCACACGTTCAACGACCATTATCTCGAAGTCGACTACGACCTCTCGAGCGTGATGTTCGTGACGACGGCGAACACGCTGAACATCCCGCCGGCCCTTCTGGACCGCATGGAGATCATTCGTCTCGCCGGCTACACCGAGGACGAGAAGGTCGAGATCGCGAAGCGTCATCTTGTTCCGGAAGCCCAGGCCGCGCACGGCCTGGAGCCGGGCGAGTGGAGCGTGAGCGACGAGGCTCTTCAGACGCTCATCCGCCGCTACACGCGCGAGGCGGGTGTGCGCTCGCTCGAGCGTGAGGTTTCCAAGCTCGCCCGCAAGGCGGTGAAGGACATCCTCGCGAGCGATAAGAAGAGCGTCGAGATCACGGCCGAGAACGTCGAGGAATATCTCGGCGTGCCGAGGTACCGTTATGGCGAGGCGGAGCTCACCGACCAGGTCGGTGTCGTGACCGGCCTTGCCTGGACGGAAGTCGGCGGCGAGATCCTGACGGTCGAAGGCGTCATGATGCCCGGCAAGGGCAAGATGAGCGTCACGGGCAACCTGCGCGACGTGATGAAGGAATCGATCCAGGCGGCGAATGCTTACGTGCGCTCGCGGTCGGTCGACTTTGGCATCCCCGCGTCCATGTTCGACCGCAAGGACATCCACGTGCACGTGCCCGAGGGTGCGACGCCGAAGGATGGCCCATCGGCGGGTGTCGCGATGGTCACGGCGATCATCTCCGTGCTCACGTCGATCCCGGTGCGCAAGGACGTCGCCATGACGGGCGAGATCACGCTGCGTGGGCGGGTGCTGCCGATCGGTGGATTGAAGGAGAAGCTCCTCGCGGCGCTTCGGGCCGGCATCAAGAAGGTGCTGATCCCCGAGGAGAACGTGAAGGATCTCGCCGAAATCCCCGATAACGTGAAGAACGCGCTGGATATCGCGCCGGTCGCGCGGATGGACGACGTGCTCAAGCATGCGCTCGTCAGGCAGCCCGAGCCGATTGCCTGGGAAACCGAGGGTGGTGGCCCGGTGCAAGACGGTGGGGGCGATACGCGGCCGACTGCGCACTGACCGCATCTGCAACTCGAGTTACTTGAGGACGCCCGCCGCTATTGGCGGGCGTCCCTTTTTTGTCGACAGCCACGATCGTAAGTAAAGAAGACGTTATCGAACAATCCGTCACCGTACTTTGCAAGTAATGCGCGATTTATCGCAATTCCACGCAAGTATTTGAGCTGAGCTACCGCACATTTTTGGCTTGACGCGGCCCTTCGTGAGGGGTTGTTAGCGCGGGTGTCGCCGCGGTCCTCGCGGCTTTTCGGACATTGAGGGCTTCTTCGCCCGGACGGCGCCAGGACGCGCCGCAAGGAGACATGCAATGAGCAAGAAGGATCTGATCGACGCAGTGGCAGCCGAGACCGAGCTGACCAAGGAGAAGGCCGGTGACGTCGTCGACGCCGTGCTGCGCCATATCGAGAGCACCCTGAAGAAGGGCGAGGAAGTGCGCCTGCCGGGCTTCGGCGCCTTCAAGGTCGGCAAGCGCGCAGCGCGTAAGGCGCGGAATCCGCAAACCGGCGCAGAGATCGATATCAAGGCCTCGATCGTTCCGAAGTTCCAGGCTTCCAAAACGCTCAAGGACGCGCTCAACTAGGGCGCTGGGGCCAGAACGCCCCTTCGTGAGCCGGGGAGAGCAAAGCGTGGTCAAGATCAGCGCAGAGCAGATTGAAGCTTTCGATCGAGATGGCGTCGCACTGCTTCCGGGTTTACTGGCCGATCGGGTGACCGAGCTTGCCGGCGCCGTCGCCGAGAACATGGCGGCGCCGAGCCGTTTCGAGCGTACCTACCGCCCCGCTGACGGCACCGCGCCGTTCTTCCAGGACTACTGCAACTGGCAGCGCATTCCGGGCTACCGGGATGCGGTGCTGAATTCGGATATGGCCGAGGCCGCGGCGCAGCTCATGCGCTCGAAGACCGCCCGCATCTTCCACGAGCACGTACTCGTCAAGGAGCCGGGCAACTCCATGCCGACGCCCTGGCACCAGGATCAGCCCTACTATCTGGTGGAAGGGCAGAAGTCGGTCAGCTTCTGGGTCCCGCTCGACCCCGTGCCGTCGGAGATCGCCCTCGAGTATGTCGCGGGCTCGCACAAGTGGGGCAAGGATTTCCGCCCCGAGCGGTTCGACGGCACGAGCCTCTATGCCGGCGATGAAAGCGAGCGTGTACCCGACATGGCGACGCGCAAGAGTGAGTTTCAGATCCGCTCCTGGCCCATGCAGCCGGGCGACGTCGTTGCCTTCGACTTCCGCACGCTCCACGGGGCGCCGGCCAACACCACGAAGAACCGCCGGCGGGCCATTTCTTTCCGTTGGGTCGGGGACGGTGCGACGTTCGCGAAGCGCAGCGGGCGCACCTCGCCGCCATTCCCGGACCTCGAGTTCGAGCACGGCGCGCCATTCGAGGGCCCCGAGTTCCCGCAGGTCTGGCCGCGCGCCTAACCTTTCCCGAATGCGCCGGTGCCGGTCTGGCGGAGCGCCTCGCCGAGAACCATGGCTGCCGCGACGGCGATGTTGAGCGAGCGCAAGCCCTCCCGCATGGGAATTCTGAGCCGCGCGTCCGCAAGCGCGTGCACGTTCTCCGGCACGCCGGCGCTCTCGCGGCCGAGCAGCAGCACGTCGTCACGCGCGAAAGCGAAGTCCGTGTAGGCGATGTCGCCGGCGGTCGTGAGCAGGACGAGACGGCCGCGACGCGCCGCGAGAAAGGCCGCGAACGATACGTGGCGGACGATCTCCACATAATTGAGATAGTCGAGCCCGGCGCGGCGCAAATTGCGATCGCTCATGTCGAAGCCTGCCGGCCCGATCACATCGACGGCGACATCGAGGCACGCTGCAAGTCGGAGAATCGTCCCTGCATTCTGAGGAATGTCAGGCTGATAGAGAGCGAGGCGCATCGGGTGGCTATCCGGTCCATTTCCGGCGTGCGGCGCGCGCATCTTAGCGGCCCACATTGATCCCGCGCAGCCATGCGCCAAATTGCCCCTCGGCCATGCCGGCGTACACGCTTGTGCCTGCTTAGAAAGGATGCAAAAAGTACGCGCGTCAAATCGCCCGTTCCGGGGAGGAGCGGTCTCACGCCAGAGTACGGGGACACCGCGTCAGGGGTATGGCTGTTTGATGGCGCCGCTGGCGTCATCGGGCGAGTGCAAGCCGGTTTTCGGCGGCGTCGATGCCGGAGGGCGCTCCGGACGTGAAATACGGGGCAGGGATGTCCCGGGGGCAGGAAAGAGGAGGCTGACTTGGCGGCCCATACGGAAGATGCGACACGGCGCGACTTTCTGGTGGTTGCGGCGAGCGCGTTCGCAGCCGTCGGCGGCGCGGCGACACTGTGGCCGCTGATCCAGCAGATGAATCCCGATGCATCGACCCAAGCGCTGGCATCGACCGAAGTCGACGTCGCACCGGTCAAGGAAGGGCAGGCCATCACGGTGATGTGGCGCGGCAAGCCCGTTTTCATCCGCCACCGCACGAAGGCCGAGATCGAGCAGGCGAACGCCGTAGATCCGAGCACTCTTCCCGATCGCAGCGCCCGCAACGATGCGCTGCCTGAGAGCGCGCCAGCGTCTGACAAGAACCGCACGAAGGCCGGCAAGGAGCAGTGGCTCGTAATGGTCGGCATCTGCACCCATCTCGGGTGCATTCCGAAGGGGCAGGGCCTCTCGGACGTGAAGGGCGACTACAACGGCTGGTTCTGCGTGTGCCACGGCTCGCACTACGACACGGCGGGGCGCATACGTCGCGGCCCGGCCCCGCGCAACCTCGACGTGCCCGCGTACGAGTTCCTGTCCGACACCATGGTCAAGATCGGCTGAAGGCTTCGCATTCCCCATGTCTCAGCATGAATCCTCATACAAGCCCGGATCCCGCGCAGAGCAGTGGCTGGACGAGCGCCTGCCGATCGTGCGCCTAGCGCATGACACTGCCGTCTCCTATCCGACGCCGCGCAATCTGAACTACCTCTGGACGTTCGGCGGCATCCTCACCTTCTGCCTCGTCGTGCAGATCGTGACGGGCATCGTCCTCGCGATGCACTACATCCCGAACGACTTGATGGCCTTCAACTCTGTCGAGAAGATCCGTCGTGACGTGAACTACGGCTGGCTGATCCGCAACGTGCACGCGGTCGGCGCCTCGATGTTCTTCTTCGCCGTCTACGTCCACATGGCCCGTGGCCTCTACTACGGCTCCTACAAGGCGCCGCGCGAGGTGCTCTGGATCATTGGCGTGCTGCTCTTCCTGCTCATGATGGCGACGGGCTTCCTCGGCTATACGCTGCCCTGGGGGCAGATGAGCTTCTGGGGCGTCACCGTCATCACGAACCTCTTCTCGTCGCTGGATGCGATCATTCCCGGCCTCGGCACCAAGATAGTGCAGTGGCTGTGGGGCGGCTTCTCCGTCTCGACCGTCACTCTCAATCGCTTCTTCAGCCTGCACTACCTGCTGCCGTTCGTGATCGTCGGTGTCGTCATCCTGCATATCTGGGCGCTGCACGTGGTCGGTCAGAACAACCCGACGGGCCTCGACATCAAGACCAAGGCGGATACGGTCCCGTTCACGCCGTACGCGACGATGAAGGATCTCTTTGGCATCGGTGTCTTCACGCTGCTCTTCTCGTGGTTCGTCTTCTTCGCGCCTGACTTTCTCGGCCACGCCGACAACTACACCCCGGCCAATCCGCTGGTGACGCCGCCGCACATCGTGCCGGAGTGGTACTTCCTGCCGTTCTACGCGATCCTGCGCGCCATCCCCTCGAAGCTCGGCGGCGTCATCGCGATGTTCGCGGCGATCGTGATCCTGGTTTTCATTCCCTGGCTCGACACAAGCCGCGTGCGCTCGGCGCGCTACCGGCCGATCTTCAAGTGGTTTCTCTGGTTCTTCTTCTTCTCGGTGCTGGCGCTCGGCTATCTCGGCGGCAAGCCAGCCGAGGGCGTGTACGTCGCCTGGGCGCAGTTCTTCACGCTCTACTACTTCGCCTTCTTCCTCCTGATCATGCCGATCGTGGGGGTCATGGAGACGCCATCGGCCATGCCGCGCTCGATCGCCGAGTCGGTGCTTGGCAGCGGTAAGCCGGCCGGAGCCGTCGCGGCTCCTGAGAAGCGATAAGTGCGGGGGATGCAATCAATGACCACACGTACCTCCCGTATCAAGCGGATCGTCCTGCTCGCCCTCGCGGGCGCGACCTTGCCGCTCCTCGCCCACGCTGCCGGCGAGGCTATTCACATCGATCGCCAGAAGTGGTCCTTCGCCGGCCCCTTCGGGCGTTTTGATCCGAACCAGCTCCAGCGCGGCTTCCAGGTCTACAAGGATGCCTGCGCGCAATGCCATGGCATCTCGCGCCTCGACTTCCGCAACCTCGCTCAGCCGGGCGGACCCGGTTTCAAGGAGGATTCGGTCAAGGGCCTCGCGGCGACCTATGAGGTCCAGGATGGTCCGAACGACGAAGGCAAGATGTTCAAGCGCCCGGCGCGCCTCTCCGACAAGATCCCGCCGCCCTATGCCAACGAGCAGGAAGCGCGGTCGATCCACAACGGCGCCTATCCGCCGGATCTGTCGCTCATCACGAAGGCGCGCAGCATCGAGTATCAGGGCTCGCTCTTCGCCCATCCCTTCCATCTTCTGAAGGACATGGCGATCGGTTACCAGGAAGCAGGTGCCGACTATGTCCATGCGCTGCTGACGGGCTACGCCGACGCGCCCAAGGACTTCAAGATGAGCGACGGCATGCAGTACAACAAGGCATTCCCCGGCCATCAGATCTCGATGCCGCCACCGCTCACTGAGGGTGCGATCAAGTTCCAGGACGGCACGCCGAATACCGTGGATCAGATGGCGCGCGACGTCGTCGCATTCCTCCACTGGGCCGGCGACCCTAAGCAGGACGAGCGCAAGCGCATGGGTCTGCTCGTAGTGCTCTACCTTCTGATCACGGCTGTGCTGCTCTACTTCGCCAAGAAGCGGATTTGGGCCAAGGCCCACTAATGTGATGATCGAGCACTTTGCCCTTGTCTCGCGGCTTGGTGCCTAGCGAATTTCTCGATCTGAATCACATTGGCAAGTTCACGATTCTGGTGCCCCGCTTGATTTCGAAGTTTGCTTCGGACACTTGCATCGTGCTCAGGCGAGCTTCGGAATCGGGACACTAGAGCTTCCCGAGCTTCCCAGCAGCATCAAGACCGCGGGCGAAAAACTGACAGGGCGGAGAGCTTCGGCTCCCCGCCCATTGCTTTTGCGCAGGTGTCTTCAATCACCGGATCAGGCCACGCGATTGCGGTACCGAACGGGCCGCCCGATCATGCCCTCGGCGGCGGCAAGGATGGCTTCCGCATCGAGGCCGTAATGCGCATAGAGCTCCTGGATCGAGCCTGACTGGCCGAAGTGCTCGACGCCGAGTGCGCGCACGCGATGGCCGTGGACTGAGCCGATCCACGAAATTGTCTCGGGATGGGCATCGCACACCGTGATGATCCCGGCATCACGCGGCAGCGCCGAGAGCAACGTCTCGATGTGGGCGCGTGCACCGTAGTGGCCGCGCTCCCGCGCACGCTGCGCGTCGTGCCAGCCGGCGGTGAGGCGATCCGCCGAGGTGACGGCCAGCACGCCGACGCCGCGCCGGTCCTCGCTCAGGAGGCCCGCAGCTTCGATGGCCTCTGGCGCCACAGCACCCATGTAGACGATTGCGAGCGAGGTCGAGGCATCTGGACGGCGCAGCCAGTATCCGCCCTCGATGATGTCCTTGCCGAGGTCGGGCGACATGATCCGCTGGATCTGCTCGACGGGTCGCGTCGACAGACGCAGGTAGACCGAGCCGCCCTTCTCGTCGTACCGCCGGCCCTGCTGACCGCTCTCGGAGCCATCGCGCTGAATGTATTCAAAGGCCCAGTTCATGATGACACCAAGCTCGTCGACAAACGCGGGCTCGAACGAGGCGAGGCCGTCCTGCGCCATGCCGATCAGCGGCGTGCCGATGGACTGGTGCGCGCCGCCTTCCGGGGCGAGTGTCAGGCCCGAGGGCGTTGCGACGACGATAAAGCGCGCATCCTGGTAGCAGCCATAGTTCAGCGCATCGAGCCCGCGGCAGATGAAGGGATCGTAGAGCGTGCCGATGGGAATGAGCCGCTCGCCGAAGTGCGAATGACTGAGGCCCGCGGCCGCGAGCGTGAGGAACAGGTTCATCTCCGCAATGCCGAGCTCGAAGTGCTGGCCCTGCGGCGACATCTCCCACTTCTGTGGGCTCATGAGGCCGCGCTGCTTGAACACATCCTCGCGGCTCTCCATGGAAAAGAGCCCGCGCCGGTTCACCCACGGCCCGAGATTGGTGGAGACGGTGACGTCAGGCGACATGGTGAGAATGCGGTCGGCGAGCGGGCCGCCGCGGCGCGCGATTTCGTCGAGGATTCGCCCGAAGCCGTTCTGCGTGCTCGTGGCCCCCGTGATGCCGAGGGGCGCGGTCTCCGGCAGCGGAATACGATCCGCACGCAAGCCACGCTTGCCTTTCGCGTTGAACGGTACGCGCGCCAGGTAATGCGCGATATCCTGATGCGAGAGCGTAAGGCCCGCGAACGGCTCCCACTCCTCGCCTTTCTGAATGCCCTGCGCAGTCTGGAATTCGGCCATCTGCGTCTTGTTCATGAGCCCGGCGTGATTGTCCTTGTGGCCCTGGAAGGGCAGCCCAAAGCCCTTGATCGTGTAGGCGATGAAGCAGCAAGGCTTGTCCGCCGGCGCCCGCGCGAAAGCGTCGAGTACGCTCTCCATGTCGTGGCCGCCGAGGTTCGTCATCAGGCGCGCGAGCGTTGTATCATCGCGCCGCTGAATGATGGCGAGCGTGTCGGGATGGGCGGCGAAATCCGCTTCGAGCTGGCGACGCCAGCCTTTGGCACCCTCGAAGACGAGCGCGGAATAGAGCTGGTTCGGGCAGTCCGCGATCCAGTTGCGCAGGCGCTCGCCGCCGGGCTCGGCGAAGGCTGCTTCCTGCAGCTTGCCGTACTTGATGAGGATGACCTCCCAGCCGAGGTTCTCGAACATGCCCGCGACCTTCATGAAAAGCTTGTCGGAGACGACCGAGTCGAGGCTCTGGCGGTTGTAGTCGACGACCCACCAGCAGTTCGTGAGGCCATGCTTCCAGTACTCGAGGAGGGCCTCGTGGACATTGCCCTCGTCGAATTCCGCATCGCCCATGAGCGCGACCATGCGGCCCTTCGGCCAATCCTTGCTCCAGCCCTTGGCGTGCACGTAGTCCTGGATGAGGCTTGCGAAGCCCGTCGCTGCAACACCGAGACCGACCGATCCCGTCGAGAAGTCGACGTCGGCCTTGTCCTTAGTGCGCGAGGGATAGGACTGCGCGCCGCCGAAGGCGCGGAAGTTCTGCAGTTTGTCGAGTGTCTGGTTGCCGAGCAGGTACTGGATGGCGTGGAAGATCGGGCTCGCGTGCGGCTTGACGGCGACGCGATCCTCCGGCCGCAACACATGGAAGTAGAGCGCCGTCATCAGCGTCGCCAACGAGGCCGACGAGGCCTGATGGCCGCCGACCTTGAGGCCATCGCCACGGTCCACCTCGTGATTGGCGTGGTGGATGAGGTACGTCGAAAGCCAGAGTACCTTGCGCTCCAACTCGCGGAGCATGGCAAGCGTGGCGGCGCGGTCTTCTGGGATGACGTCTTGCATGGCGGCCTCGGAAAAGCGGCGTGAGCGATTAACCGAGAATAGCTCCGATGCCGTAGTGAGGGTTTGCAAAGTGTGCCACGCGCCGGCAAAGTATTGGCTGGGTCAGCCATAAAATGGCACTGAGATGTCGGAATCAGCTAATATGGTGCTCGATCGGATCGACCGTCGCCTCCTCGCGGCGCTGCAGGAAAACGGCCGCCTGACGGTCGCGGACCTAGCCGAGAAGGTTGGTCTCACGGCCAGCCCCTGCTCGCGGCGCCTGCGTATTCTCGAGGATGCGGGCATCATCAATCGCTACGCGGCCCTGCTCGATCAGAAAAAGGTCGGCCTGCCGGTCAGCGTGTTCGTCTCGATCAAGCTCGATCGCCAGCAGGAGGACAAGCTCCAGCGCTTCGAGGACGCCATCCGCCGCTGCCCCGAGGTGCTCGAGTGCTACCTCATGACGGGACCGCGCGATTATCTGCTCCGCGTTGTCGCGCGCGATCTAGCCGACTACGAGCGCTTCGTGAAGGATACGCTCACGCGCATCGACGGCATCGCCAACATCGAGTCGAGTTTCGCGCTCGGGCAAGTCAAGCATTCTAGCGCGCTGCCGCTCGACACGCGCTGATGCCAGCTAGCCCGGCGCCTGCGACGGTCGTTGGAAGTTGGCAGAGCACGCCTGTGCATCAAGTTGCGCACCCAGCGCACTGGCTGCAAGCACCACACACACGACCATTCCATCGCTAGGTCGATGAGTGGGGCAAGTAGGCCTTCACGAGGCCTCGCCGTTGCGCTGAGCTGCCGCCAGCAAATGCGGCAGCATATACGGCACGCCAGCAGGCGGTGTCCGATTGACCTCGATCGCGCACCCATAGGCCTCCGACAGGATTTCATTGTCGAAAATCTCAGCGGGTTTTCCACGCGCGTGAATGCGACCAGCGCTGAGGAGCACGATGTCGTCTGCCCAAGCAGCAGCGAGATTGAGATCGTGAATGACAACGAGGACAGCGCGCCCAATCCCAGCCTGTCGCCGCGCTTCGTCTAGGACCCGCACCTGATGCGCGAGATCAAGACTAGACGTCGGCTCATCGAGCATGAGAACGGCCGTTTCGCTGTCCATGCGATGAGCTGCGTCGAGCTGGCATAGGGCTCGCGCGATGTGAACGCGCTGCTTCTCGCCGCCGGAAAGCTCATTGTAGAGGCGTGCGGCGAAACCTCCGAGGCCGACAGTCTCCAGCGCCTGATCCGCGTGCTCATGCGCGCGCGTCTTGATGCCATCGAACCCCGGCACCGAGGCACCAAGGCGCACGACTTCCACGACCGTGAATGGGAATGAGAGATTGGTCGATTGCGGAACCATCGCGCGGCGCCTTGCCAGCGCAGCAGCCGAGATCGTGCTCATTTCTTGCCCATCCAGCCGAACGGACCCGGCTGTCGGTGCCAGTTCGCCCGCCAGAACCTTCAGCAGCATGGATTTCCCCGCGCCGTTTGGGCCGATGATGGCCGTGACGCGGCCACCAGGAGCAGCAAGATCGATACCATCCAGAAGCCGGCGGCCGCGCCGCTCAAGGACGAGTTCTCGCGCTTCCAGCATGGCCTACTCCAGGCCTCCGACGCCGCGGCGCAGGACGAGGTGCAGGAATACCGGCGCGCCAATCGCCGCCATGACGATGCCCAAGGGCAACTCCGCAGGCTTCACCGCCAAGCGCGCAATGACATCCGCGAACAGCAAGAGAGCCCCGCCGAGCAGCGCACTGCAGGGCAGAACAATACGATGGTCAGGCCCTGCTATGAGCCGGATGAAGTGTGGCACGACGATACCGACGAATCCGACGAGGCCCGCAACGGCGACGGCGGCGCCGACACAGGCCGCTGTCACGACGACGATGAGCCACTTCATGCGCTCGACATCGATGCCGAGATGGAAGGCCTCTGCCTCGCCGAGCAGAAATCCATTGAGGGCTCTGACCACGCGCGGCAGCATGATGGCGATGACCGCCACGAACGGCAGTATGGCGATCACCTTTGGCCAGCTCGCTCCGGATAGGCTGCCGAGCGACCAGAGTGTGAGATCGCGGAGCTCCCGATCATCGCTCGCGTACGCGATGAGCCCTGTGAGTGCGCCGGCCATGGCGCCGATCGCAATGCCGGCCAGCAGCAATGTGCCGACCATGAGTTGACCGCGCCGTCCCGCAATCAGGACGAGCAGCGTCGTTGTCAGAAAGCCGCCGAGAAAGGCTGCAAAAGGCAGGGCATAAACGCCGAAGGCCGCCATCCACGGCGCGGCAAAGGTTTTGCCGAAGGCGATGGTGATCACGGCTGCCAAGGTCGCGCCTGACGACACGCCGATGATGCCAGGATCGGCAAGTGGATTGCGAAACAGACCCTGCATCATCGCACCGCTGACGGCGAGGGCTGCGCCGACGAAGGCTCCGAGTATGGTGCGCGGCAATCGGATGCCCAGAAGCACGAGCTGCTCCGTGACACCCGCGGAATCAGTCGCGCCGTACACATAGGCGTGAAGTACGCGGCCGAGCGCGCCGAGCGTGATACCGGTCGCACCGAACGACAGCGATACCAGAACGGCTGCGACCAATAACAAGACCGAGGCGAAGATCAGCTGATACCCAATGCGCTCGCGCCGCTGCGGCGTCGTGCGCGCTATTGGGGAGGTCATGTCCTGCATCACTGATGAAGGCCGGTTCGCGTAATTGGCAGATCAGGATAGAGCCAGCGCATGAGGTCGAGTGCGGCGGCGGGCGCGCGCGGGCCGAAGCCGATCAGATAGAGGCCATCCATTTCGATAATGCGCTTCAGCAATACAGCCGGGCTCGCGCTCAAGCCCCTCATGGAGGCGAGCTGATCGGCGGCGTGGCTGCCGCTGGCAGTTCGCTGCATGGTGACGACGGCATCAGGTTTGATTTCGACCAGAGCCTCATCCGAGATGGGCTTGTAGCCGGAAACGGCCGCTGCGGCATTCTCGGCGCCGGCAAGTTTGAGGATGGCGTCGGCACTCGACTGGCTGCCGCCGACCGTTACCCGCCCATTTGCCGTGCTGAGGACGAAAAGGACGCGCATCGGCTTCTTGATCTGCTTGCGCAGCTCGGCGAGCTTGTCGAAGTCGCGCTCGATGCGTGCCGCAAGGCTGTTTCCCGCAGCATCGAGGCCAACGGCTTGCGCGATCTGCCGCGTCTTGCCGGCAATGCTGCTCGCGCTGAAATCGTCGGCAATCTCGATGTATCTGACGGATGTCGATTTAAGGGCGTTGACGACCTCCGGCGGTCCGGCGCGATCGGACGCGATGATGAGATCGGCATTGATCGACAGCACGCCCTCGGTCGAGAGCGCGCGCATGTAACCGACGCTTTTCTTTTCCTTCAGCGCCCCCGGCGGAAACTGGCTCGTCGTGTCTATGGCAACGATCCGCTTGTCGGCACCGATGGCGTAGAGAATCTCGGTTATGTCACCGCCGATTGAGATGATCCGCGACGCCTCTACGGGCGCCTGCGCCAATGCGACCGTCGCGGATGAAACAAGCGCCAGCATGCCGGCCACGCATAGTGTCGCGATTGGTCTGTGCTTGAACAAAACGCGCTCCTTCGAGCCGATTTCGATTTTCAATTCCCGCGCGCCGCGACGGCGATCAATCGGCGTCGCCGGATCCGGGATCTGCCGCACGCAATGCGGGGGACACGGCCCTTCGTGCGAGATCACCACGTTGCCCATAAATGCGGCGAGAATTCAAGAAATAACTGTACTGCAATAGTATAGATTGAAGCTATCAAGCCACGGTGGCACTGGAAGTCCACAGTGCTCTCGCCAGCAGCCGCAGCAAGCTCAATTGAAGCTCATGCCGCCATTGAGGTGGATGGTCTGGCCGGTGATGTAGGCATTGCCGAGGACCATCAAAGTCGCCTGCGCGACCTCCTCCGATTGGCCAGCTCGGCCGACCGGGATGCGTGCGGCCGCATTCGCGGCAGTGAGAGGCATCATCTCCGTCTCGATCAAGGATGGCGCAACGGCATTGACCGTGATGCCTTCCTTGGCCAGTCGCGCAGCATAGCCGCGCGTCAGTCCCTCCATGCCCGCCTTGGAGGCATTGTAATGTAGGCCGATGCTGCCCGCGCCTCGCGCGGCGCCGGAAGAAATGCTGACGATGCGGCCCCACTTCTGCGCGCGCATGTGCGGGAGGACAGCCTGCGTGCACAAAAAAGCCGACTTCAGATTGACGGCAATGGTCTCGTCGAAATCCGCCTCCGTCAGATCATCGATGCCGCGGTGCAAACCAATACCGGCGTTGTTGATCAGAATATCGGTCGGGCCAAGCGCGTTGTTGATTTCGGCGATCATAGCGGCAACAGCAGACGCTTGCGCGACGTCGGCTTGAACGACGATCGCACGACGTCCCAAAGCTGTCACATCCGCCGCGACGCGCTCTGCTTCATCAATACGCGAGCGGCAGTTGATGGCGACATCGCAGCCCGCCCCTGCCAGCGCGAGTGCTATGGCACGACCGATGCCCCGTGACGCTCCCGTCACGAGGCAAACACGGCCGCGCAGATCCTGTGCATCACTCATGACCTGCTCCACGATGACCGGCGCAGTCGCGCGCTTCGCTCAAGACAGCAGCCAGCCGCCATCGACGTCGACTGTTGTACCGGTGACGAAGTCGTTCTGAATGACGAACAGGATGCCCTGCGCAACTTCATCGGCCGTGCCGGCGCGGGGGATCAAGTTCTTGGCGGTCTGCTTGCGATAGGCCTCTTCGCGCTCCGCTCCCGTCAGCGATGACATCGGCGTGTCGATCGTGCCGGGCGAGACGACGTTGAGGCGGCGTGGCGCAATCTCCGGCGCAACGGCCCTGACCAGCGCCTCGACCGCGCCGCCGACGGACGCGAGCGCCACCTGTCCGGGTTTTGACTTGCGTGCCGGCGATCCGCTGACCAGTACGATCGTTCCATTCGCGCTCATGTGCGGTGTGCCGAGCTGCAAGACGTTGGCATAGCCCCAGAGCTTCGCAAACGAAGCCTTGTAGCCCTCCATGTCGATCTCGAGAAATGGGCCTCGCGCGCGTGAGCCGCCGGTTGCGGCGCTGACCAGAATGTCGAACGGTGCGTAGGCCTCGAACAGCTTGCTGAGTGCATCGCGGTCCAGGACGTCGCATTGCTTGAGCGTGATGCCCTTGGGCACGTCGCCGGCGCGGTTCGGGTTGCGGCTCACGGCGACGACCGTTGCGCCGAGTGCTGCGAGTTGCTTCGACGTGGCGAGGCCGATGCCCGAGGTTCCGCCGAAAACAAGCGCCTTCTTTCCCTTTACGTTCATATCCGTGATTTCCTCTCTCTGCGCCGATACTTTCTCTGTGTTTGCGGAAACATATCGCTCTGCACGACCATTGGTAAGCAGGGGAAACCGGAGCCGGTGCGCGCCGCTCGCGCGGCTGCGTCGCCCATATCCCGGTTGACACGCCGATACCGACAGCCAAGATGCATCATCCAAGCGCCGGAAAACACGGCGCATTCGATCTAGGGAGAAGTCCAGATGAAGAGGCTTGCATACCTCGCTGCTGCCGCCGTGGCGCTGTTGCCTGCACCTGTTGCGCTGGCGGAATGGAAGCCTTCAAAAGCCGTCGAATTCGTGGTGACGGCCGGGGCCGGCGGCGGCACGGATATCTTCGCGCGCGCGGTGCAGGCTGCCGTTCAGAAGAACAATCTCATGAGCCAGCCGATCATAGTAACGATCAAGGGTGGTGGTTCCGGCGCCGAAGGCTACGTCTACACGAAGAGCGCTGAGGGCGATCCACACAAGCTCGTCTTCGGCACGCACAACATGTACGTGCTACCGCTCGCCGCCAAGGTCGCGTTCACGCACAGGGATCTCACGCCGATCGCCGCGATGGTGTTCGACGAATTCATGATCTGGGTGAAAGGCGACAGCCCGATCAAGGATGCCAAGGGCTTTGTCGAAGCCGTCAAGGCCAAGGGTGGCCAGTGGAAGATGGCGGGCGCGCAGTCGAAAGACTCCGACGAGCTGATCACCAAGCTGCTCGACAAGGCGATTGGCACGAAGATCATCTATGTGCCGTACAAGTCCGGCGGTGAGGCCGACGTGCAGCTCTCGGGCGGGCACCTCGATAGTCACGTCAATAACCCCGCCGAGTCCGTCGGCAACTGGAAGGCGGGCAAGGTTCGGCCGCTCTGCGTCTTCAACAGGGAGCCGCTGGCGGCAGGCCCGAAAGTTACCGAGACGCAGGCCTGGTCGGACATTCCGACCTGCAGGTCGCAGGGCATCGCCATCGATCAGTTCCAGCAGCCGCGCATTGCGTCGTTGCCAGGCAAGGTGCCAGCCGAGGCCGTGGCGTTCTATCAGGATCTCCTGCGCAAAGTCGCCGAGACGCCTGAATGGAAGGAGTACGTCGCCCGCACGGCCCAGTCGGGGCGCGTGCTGATTGGCGGCGATCTCACGAAGTTCATCGATGGGGACTACGCGCGCTTCCAGGCCGTGTTCAAGGAAGAAGGCTGGCTGGTCCAGTAGATTGCCGATGAGGCACATCGGGGCGGCGGACCATCGGTCGTCGGTCGCCCCGTTTGGCACCAGTTACCATCTTCCGAGGATGAGATTTGGAGCAGCAGGAAACATCCGCCAGCCGCACGCTCGTCACGCGCCGCGCACTCGAGCTCGTCGCGGCGCTATTTGCGTTCGCATTCGGCACAACCATCATCCTCGGCGCCCTCGAATATCACGTCGGTTGGGGCGACCGCGGACCTGAGCCGGGCTACTTCCCGTTCTGGATGGGATTGATCGTGGTCGTCGGTTCGATCGGCGCGTTGTTCGAAGCTTTGCTCTCACGGCGCCACGCGGATGCGCCGGTGGCGATCAACGCGGATCAGGCCAGACGTATCGTCACGTTCCTGCTGCCGATGGTGGGGTTCCTCGCCTTGGCCCTCGTCTTCAAGCTCGGCCTCTATGTCGCGATGGTGGCCTATGTGCTGACGGTGATGCTCTGGCAGGGGCGCTATCGTCTTCCAGCGGCGCTGGCGGTCAGCTTAGGCACGGCCGCTGCCTTTTATTTCATGTTCGAGCTCTGGCTTCATGTGCCCTTGATGAAGGGTCCCATCGAAGCTTGGTTCGGCCTTCACTGACGCGCCTGGAGGTCGGGACTTGGACAACATCGGCGACCTCCTGCACGGGTTCCAGGTCGCACTCACCGGCTATCACCTGACGCTGATGGTGGTCGGCGTGCTGTTCGGCATCCTCGTCGGCGTGCTTCCCGGCCTCGGCGCGCCCAATGGGGTGACGCTGCTCATTCCGCTGACCTTCACGATGGATCCGGTCTCGGCGATCATCCTGCTCGCGAGCATGTACTGGGGCGCACTGTTCGGCGGCTCGACCACATCCATCCTGTTCAACATTCCCGGCGAGCCGTCCTCGGTCGCGACCACGTTCGATGGTCATCCGATGGCCAAGCAGGGACGCGCCACCGAGGCGCTTTCCTACGCTTTCCTGTCGGCGGCCTTCGGTGCGCTCTTCGGCGTGGTGGTCATCACGCTGCTCGCCGGCCCCGCAGCATCCTTCGCGCACAAGTTCTCCTCGCCTGAGTACTTTGCCGTCTATTTTCTGGCGTTCGCCTGCTTCGTCGGTCTCGGGGGCGCGTCCCCGTTCAAGACGCTCGTGTCGGCGGGCATGGGCTTTTCGCTCGCGTCCGTTGGCATGGACACAATCTCCGGATCACTACGTCTGACATACGGGCTGCCCGATCTGATCAAAGGCGTGAGCTTCCTCGTTGCCGTCATCGGTCTGTTCGGCATCGGCGAACTGATTGCCACCATGGAGGAGCGCCTCGAATTCCGCGGCGTGCGAGCGCGTGTCTCGCCACGCGACGTCCTGAAGACGATCGCGGCATTGCCCTCATATTGGGTCGTGCTGGTCCGATCGAGTCTTGTCGGCTGCTGGATGGGCATCACGCCCGGCGGGCCGACGGCCGCATCTTTCATGAGCTACGGCCTTGCCCGGCGCTTCGCCCCACGCACCGGCGAATTCGGCAAGGGCGCGCCGGAGGGCGTCATCGCCCCTGAAGCCGCCGATCATTCGGCAGGCACCAGCGCCATGCTGCCGATGCTGGCCCTCGGCATACCGGGCTCCGCGACCGCGGCTGTCATGATGGGCGGCCTCATGATCTGGGGCTTGCACCCCGGTCCGATGCTGTTCGTCGATCAGAAGAGCTTCGTGTGGGGCCTCATTGCGTCGATGTACGTGGCAAATGTGGTGGCGGTCGTGCTCGTGCTGTTCACCGTCCCCTTGTTCGCGGCCATCCTGCGCATTCCTTTCGCCATCATCGCGCCGATGATCGTCGTTGTTTGCTTCGTCAGTGCGTGGACGGTGTCGAGCTCGCCGTTCGACCTGTGGCTGGCCTTCATGTTCGGCCTCATCGGCTATCTGTTCAAGAAGTGCAACTATCCGATCGCGCCGATGGTGCTGGCCATGGTGATCGGCGACAAGGCGGAAGACGCGTTCCGCCAGTCCATGATCATCCACGGCGGCTCGCTCGGCGCCTTCTGGTCAAACTGGCTGTGCGGCACGATCATGACGCTCGGCTTCGTGTTGCTGCTCTGGCCGCTTCTGTCTTCCCTGATGCGGCGGATCAGCAAAGCGGTCGTGGCTCGTCCACTTCGTGCCGGTGATTGAGAGGATCAAAATGCCGAAGAGCTTTTCCGGCGTGTTTCCTATCGCGCCCACGCCTTTCGCGGCGAACAGTGATCTCGATCTCGACGGCATGCGCCGCGTGATCGACTGCATGATCGATCAGGGCGTCGATGGCATATGTATTCTCGCCAACTACTCCGAGCAGTTCCTCCTCACCGACGAGGAGCGTGACGTCCTGCTGGATCTTTCGCTGAAACATGTCGCCGGTCGGGTGCCTGTGATCGTCACGTGCAGTCATTTCAGCACGCGCATCGCCTCGACCAGGGCACGGCGCGCAGCCGAAGCCGGCGCGGACATGCTCATGATGATGCCGCCCTATCACGGCGCGCTGCTCAAGTCCGATGAAGCCGGCATGATCGAGCATTTCGCGCGCGTCGCGGATGCGGCGCGCCTGCCGATCATGGTGCAGGACGCGCCACTCAGTGGTGTTGCATTGTCGGTGCCGTTTCTTGTCAGGCTGGCGCGCGAGGTGCCGCTGGTCAGCCATTTCAAGATCGAGGTTCCGGGTACGGCAGCCAAGTTGCGCGCCCTGATCGCGGCCGGCGGTGATGCCATCGTCGGTCCATTGGATGGCGAGGAGTCGATCACGCTGATGGCCGATCTCGAGGCGGGCGCGACCGGTACGATGCCGAGCGCCCTGCTGCCCGATCTGATCAAGCCGGTGGTGACGAGCTATCGCGCGGGCAAAAAGGAAGAGGCCGAGGAGGCCTATGCCCGCATCCTTCCGCTCATCAACTACGAGAATCGGCAGTGTGGTCTCCGCGCAACCAAGACCGTGATGATGGAGGGCGGCGTGATCAAGAGCGACACGGTGCGCCATCCTCTTGATGCTCTGCACCCAGCGACGCGAGACGGGCTTCTGAGACTCGTTGGTCAGCTGAAGCCTCTCGCGCTGACCTGGGGGAAATAGCTTTCGCGTCTTCGACGCGACGGGGCTTTCGCCCCTGGCCCCAACCGGGAGGGACACCCTCCCGGACCCACCCGCCCTTATGATCTGATCGCTCGCGGCGAACGCTACAGGTCCCCTCTCCCCGCATGCGGGGAGAGGGGATGCGGATGCGTTCGAGGCGAGCGCCAAAACTATAAAAGACGGGGGTTCGGGGGTGTCCCCCGAGCGGGTTACAGGGCGGCAGCCCTGTTCGCGCCGAAGGCGCGACCCCTACACCTCCGCCTTTCCCGCGATCTTAATCGCGAAGGCGTAATCGAGCGCGGTTTCCTTGAGCGCCTCGAAGCGTCCCGACGCGCCGCCGTGCCCGGCTTCCATATTCGTCTTGAGCAGCACGAGGTTGCCGGACGTGTTGCGTTCGCGCAGGCGCGCGATCCACTTCGCCGGCTCCCAGTACGTGACGCGCGGATCGGTGAGCCCGCCGTAGGCGAAGATATGCGGATAGGCTTTGCGCTCGACGTTGTCGTACGGGCTGTAGCTGCGGATGAGCGCGAAGGCTTCGGCCGAGCGGATGGGATCGCCCCACTCGGGCCATTCGGGTGGCGTGAGCGGCAGCGTCTCGTCGAGCATGGTGTTGAGTACATCGACGAACGGCACGTCGGCAATGATGCCGAGGAAGAGATCGGGCGCGAGATTGGCGACGACACCCATGAGCATACCGCCCGCCGAGCCGCCGTTGGCGACGATGCGCCCGCGCTTCGTCCAGCCGAGCTTTACGAGGTGCTCGCCGGCAGCGACGAAGTCGGTGAAGGTGTTCATCTTCGTTTGGGCTTTGCCGCTCGTGTACCAGCGATAGCCCTTGTCCTTGCCGCCGCGTACGTGAGCGATCGCAAAGATGAAGCCGCGATCGACGAGTGAAAGCCGCGTCGTCGAGAAACTCGCGGGTATCGCGATGCCGTACGAGCCATAGCCGTAGAGGAAGAGCGGCGCGGAGCCGTCGAGCGGCGTGTTCTTGTGGTAGAGGACGGAGATCGGGATCATCTCGCCGTCGGCTGCCGGCGCTTCGATGCGGCGCGTGACGTAGTCGGCAGCATTGTGCCCGCTCGGAACTTCCTGTGTTTTGCGAAGAACGCGGGCGCGCGTCTCCATGTCGTAGTCGTAGACCTGGGCGGGCGTCGTCATCGAGGAGTAGGAGAAGCGCAGCGCGGTCGTGTCATACTCGTAGCCCGAGGACATGCCGAGGCTGTAGGCCTCCTCGTCGAAGGCGATGGCGTGCTCCGCGCCGTCCGAGAAGCGGCGAATGACGATACGCGGCAGGCCGCCCTCGCGCTCGAGGCGTGCGAGATGGTCCTTGAAGGTCGTGTGATCGAGGATCAGCCGGCCTGGCTTGTGCGCCAGCAACTCGCGCCAGTATGCCTCCTGCGGCGTCGCGACTGGCGTCGTGACAATGCGGAAATCCTCGGCGCCGCCGGAGTTTGTGAGGATGATCAGATCATCGCCGTGATGATCGACCGAGTACTCGTGTCCGAAGCGGCGCGGGCTGATGAGCTGCATGGGCCCGGTCGGATTGCGCGACTCGATGAAGCGGACTTCGCTCGTTTGATGATCGTGGGCATCGATGAGAATGAAGCGGCCGGACTGCGTCTCGCCGACGCCGACGTAGAAGCCCTTGTCGGCCTCCTCGTAGACGAGCACATCGGCCTCGACCGGCGTGCCGAGCGTGTGGCGGTAGACGTAGAGAGGACGGTGGTTCTCATCGAGGCGGACGTAGAAGACCGTCTTGCTGTCCTCGGTCCACACGCAGCCGCCGCCGGTGTCCGGGATCGTATCGGCGAGGTCCTTGCCCGTCGCGAGATCGCGGAACTTGATGACGTAGTATTCCGAGCCCTTGTCGTCGACCGCATAAGCGAGAATGCGATGGTTGGGACTGTGCGTGGCGCCGCCGAGCTGCCAATAGGGTTTGCCTTCAGCTTCGAGATTGCCGTCGAGCATGACACTCTCGGTGTCGTCGGAGCCGCCGCGTGGCCGCCGCGTGAGGCGCGGATACTGTGCGCCGATGAGAAAACGCGTGCCGTATTCCCAAGGGCCGTCCGGACTCGGCACTGAGCTGTCGTCCTCCTTGATGCGCCCTTTCATCTCGGCGAAGAGTTTTTCGCGCAGCGCTTTCGTGTCGGAAAGCATGTGCTCGGTGTAGGCGTTCTCGGCCTCGAGATGGGCGCGAATGCCGGCATCGAGAACGCTCGGATCGCGCATCACCTCCTGCCAGTTTTCAGCGCGAAGCCAAGCGTAGTCGTCGACGATCTCGACGCCGTGGTGGACTGCCGTCACGGGATGACGCGGCGCACGAGGCGGCACCAGTGCGATGGTTTTGGCGGATGCGGGCTCGGCTGGCATGCAGTTAACTCCTGGCGCGCGGCGCCTCTGGAAAGAGGGCGCCGCGCGGCCTCGGGGAAGGCGTAGCGCGGCGCGGTACGTTGCAGACATGTTGTGAGCCGGGAATGGCTCGGCGGATTGCTACTTCGGCTCGTGCTTGAGGGCCGTCCCGTTGATGCAGTAGCGCAAGCCCGTCGGATTGGGGCCGTCCTCGAAGACGTGGCCGAGATGGGCGTCGCACTTCGCGCAGCGCACCTCGACGCGGCGCATGAAAAGCGAGCGGTCCTCGTGCTCCGAGACGGCCTCGGCGCCAATCGGCTTGAAGAAGCTCGGCCAGCCAGAGCCCGAGTCGTACTTGGTCTCGGAGGCGAAGAGCGGCTCGCCGCAGGCGACGCACTTGTAGATCCCCGCCGCCTTGAGGGCATTGTAGGGATGAGTAAATGCGCGCTCCGTGCCGTGCTGGCGGGTAATGTAATACTGCTCCGGCGTCAGCTCGGAGCGCCACTCCGCGTCCGTCTTGAACACCTTTTCAGGGCGCGCCTTCGTGTCGGACATGACCCGCTCCTTGGTTGATTTAGGTTCACTGATGATGGCTATGACGCACGGTTAGCGCCGCAAAACGCGCGTCTGCGCGTCTTTTTGCCCATGAGTGAGATGTTAACAGTCTGGACGAATTCAAGGGCGTGCGCCAGCCCTGCGCACGCGCGCGTTCAGCCGCGGCCTTGGGCTCGCTCGAGTGGCAGCCCCGCTGATTAAACCAAGAAAGAGCGTCATCTGAATTCCGGAAAGCTGGTGGAAAATTCAGCAACGCGGGCTGAGGATATTGGCGAACACGTGGCTTTTACTATACCGTGCGCTGCAATTGCCATTCACGGCGAAGTGGAGTATTGGCGATCTCTGATCTTGGACTTCGACCAGCCGAGCTATTTTTCACGCGATGTCATGAGTTACCGGACGGGCCTCGCAGTTCCGGAAGATGTCGCGGCATGATGGGAGACGATACGCGATGGAAAACTCTGGCGGAAATCACATGGTCGAGCTGACCGCCAAGATCGTCTCCGCGTATGTGGCCAACAACACGGTTGTTGCTTCCGATCTGCCTTCGCTGATCCGGGATGTGCATGATGCGCTGAACAGAGCTTCGAACCACGAACCGGTAGTCGACAACGAGGAGCTGAAGCCGGCGATTCCGGTCAAGCGCTCGGTGACGCCGGACTATATTATCTGCCTCGAGGATGGGAAGCGCTTCAAGTCGCTCAAGCGGCACTTGCGGACCCACTACAAGCTTTCGCCCGAGGAATACCGCGCCAAGTGGAAGCTCCCGAACGACTATCCTATGGTGGCGCCCAACTATGCTGCCGCGCGCTCGCAGCTCGCCAAGAAGATGGGTCTCGGCACCCGTAAGGACTAAACGATCAACTCGTGAAGGTCGGATGCGCCAAGGGGATCGCGCATTGATGTCACGCAGATGGCGCTTCCGGGTGTCGCGCACTCGAGCGGCGCGCCCATGACCCGGCTCGCCCGCTCTCTCGACCATGCCCGCCCGCGCTACGACGTCATCGTCGTCGGCTCGGGCTATGGCGGCGGCGTATCGGCCATGCGCCTCGCCCGGGCCGGCAAAAGTGTCGCCGTCATCGAGCGTGGCCGCGAGGTCGTGACGGGCGAGTTTCCGAGCCGTTTTCCCGATATGCGGCACGAAATGCGTGTTACCGGCGCGCGCATGTCTGCGGGTTCCGAGACCGGTTTGTTCGATGTCCGCATCGGCGAGGACATGCATGTGCTCGTCGGGCGCGGGCTCGGCGGTGGTTCGCTCGTCAATGCCGGCGTGGCGTTGAGGCCCGATGCGCGCGTCTTCGCCGATCCTGTCTGGCCGGGGCAGCTCCGCCAGGATGGCCTCCTCGATGCAGGCTACGCGCGTGCGCGCCGCTGGCTCAGGCCCGCGCGCGATCCGGATGCCACGACACTCACAAAGTACAAAGCGCTCGAAGCAGCCGGTGTGGCGCTCGGTGTGGCGCCCATCGCGCCGGAGGTCGTCGTCGGCTTCAGCGAGACGGTCAATCCTGCGGGCATCGCGCAGCCCGCCTGCACGCGCTGTGGCGATTGCTGCGCCGGCTGCAATGTCGGCGCCAAGAATACCGTTGCGCTCACCTATCTCCCCGAAGCCGTGCGCCACGGCGCCGAGCTCTTCACGCACGGCCGCGTGTCGCACGTGACACCCGCGCCAGGCGGCGGATGGCGTGTTCACATCCAGCGTGTGGACACACCCGGCGCGGGACACAGCCAACAGCTCGATCTCGATGCCGACATGGTGATCCTGGCGGCCGGCACGCTCGGCTCGACGGAGATCTTGCTGCGCTCGCGCGAGAAGGGCCTCGCACTTTCCGATCACCTCGGCGCGCGCTTCTCGGCCAACGGCGACATCATCGCCTTCGGCTACGGCGCCAAGGTACCGGTCAATGCCGTCGGCGTCGGTCATCCCGCGAAGATCGAGGGGATGAACGTCGGCGCCTCCGTCTCCGGACAGCTCGAGATCGTAGATCCCGATGATCTCGCGAACTCCGTGACCATCCAGGAGGGTGTGCTCCCGTCCGCGCTCGCGCCGATCCTGCCGGTGATGTTTGTGCCGAACGGCCGCCTGCTCGGTGCCCTGCAGAGCCTCGTCAGCGGTGTCTACAAGGGGCCGTTCGCGAGCCTGCAGACCTTCTTCGCTGTTTCGCATGACAGCGCATCCGGCCGCTTCCGCCTTGACGGCGATCGCCTCGCCCTCTCCTGGCCCAATGCGAAGGACGAGGCGGTCTACCAGCGGCTCGACGCGGCACTCGCGGCACTCGTAGTTAAGGTCGGCGGCAGCTACGTCAAGAATCCGCTGGCCGGCAGCGTCATGGGCAACCAGCCCGCCACCGCGCATCCACTGGGCGGTTGCGCTATGGGCGCAGATCGCACGTCCGGCGTCGTCGATCATGCCGGGCGCGTGTTCGATGGCAGCGTGGGCAAGGATGCGAGCGCCGTGCACGCTGGCCTCCACGTCATCGACGGCGCCATCATTCCGCGCTCGCTCGGCGTGAACCCGCTGCTCACGATCACAGCGCTCGCCGAGCGCGCCATGCTCCACGTCGCGCGCGAGCATGGGCTGGCGTGCGAGGATTAGGTCGCGCCTTCGGCGCGAGCGAGGGCGATGCCTCTGGCATGTCTCCGACATGACCCTCGCGCTCCATCGGGAGGGAAACCCTCCCGAACCCACCCGACTATTATGACTTAATCGCTTGACGTGAGCGCCCCCTGTCCCTTCTCGCGCCATCGGGAAGAAGGGACAACACAGCCGTCGGCCGCGATCTTTAAGTCCATAAAAGGCGGGGGGTTCGGGGGTGTCCCCCGAGCGGAGTTGAAGGGCGGCAGCCCCTCTTGCGCCGAAGGCGCGAACAGACACGCAAGCTCACCGCGGCGTTGGCCTTGGCACAGGCTGCGGCGCTTGTCGCGTCGGCGTGGGCGATTGCGGTGCGGGCTCAGGCTCTGCTGCAGCGGGCGTCGACTGGACGGGCCTGCTGATCGGCGGCCAGGAGATGTCATCCGCGCGGCCGGTCTTGGGCTCCAGCCGCTCGCCCTTCACGAGGACTCGGAAGAACGGCGTCTGGCTCGGCAATGCGCGACGTGGCTGGGCGCCCGGCGTCGCGGCCATGGAGATCGTGCGCGATAGCGTCAGGCCGCCGGGGATCTCGCGGACGAGAACCTCGCCTGGCTGACTCGTGCGATCGCTGGCCGTACGACGGGCCAGCAACGCCATGAGGTTTCCGGGGATGGCGGGGCGCGGCAGATCGATCGTCACGCTCTCCTGGCGGCCGGACGCACCCGTATCGGGGATCGCGACGCGGCTGTTGTCGGCCTTGACGTCGCCCTCCGCAGCCTGCGGCCCTGGTCGCGCAGCGGACGGAGCCTGCTTCGCACCTGCTGCAGTCGATGACGGCGAACGAGCTGCGGTCACCGGTGCCGGCGCGAGTGGACGTATGAGGCGCTGCTCGGCCTCGCTGCCGGCGAGCGGGATGGCGCGTTGGGCGCGTGCCTGAACGATGTCGCGCTTCAGCTCGCGCTCGACGAAGTGCGCGAGCTTGCGATTGCCGGCGGGAGTGAAGGTGATGCCGTCGGGTTGGCGGAGCAGCCTGTTCGTGCCGGTGATGTCCGGGCCATAGGGATCGAACCGGCCGTCCTGGTTGGCGGTCGCGGCATAGACGTCGATCATCTTCTGGCCGGCGGCATAGGCGCGCTCGCGCAGGACGCCGTTGATCGATTGCAGCTCTTCGCTGATGTCCATTCGACGCACGATTGGTAGACCTACCCAGTACACGGCGATGCGTTGGGCCCGGAAGGCACGCATGATGCGATCAACGCGGCGCCCGTACTCCTGCTGCCAAATCTCGGAGCCGACCGGTACGCGGCGTCCGTTGGCGAGCCGCATGGGATAGCGATCGTTCAGACCGATCTGAATGACGATGATGTTGGCGTTGCTCCGCGCAACCTCGCTCACGATCTCGCTGACGTCTTCCTCGAAGCCCCCGCGCAGCAGGCTTTGGATGGGGCGATGCCGACGGTGCACGGCGATGCGTGGTTCGTCCGCAAGCTGCTCGACCAGACCGTTGAGCAAGCCTTCTGCGAGCACGTCGCCCCATACTTCGAGCCGATAAGTGTCGTTGTCGGGGAAGGGCGTGATGTAGCTCGTACTGAGCGCGGGGCCTTGCGCCATAGCGGGTCCTGGCCCCGTGCCGAGGAGAAGCGCCAGCAGCAGGCCGAGGGCGAGCCTCGTCCAAGCCCTCCCTGTACTCCTGTACGTTCTGTTCTCGTCACCGCCCATCGGCAACGCCCTTGCGCAGATGCTCGAGCACTTCCTGGCGCGGCCAGCAGCCGACCTTCATACGCACATTGCGCTCATACTGGCCGATCTGCCAGCGCGTATTCGAGCCGATCTTACCATCGATCTTGTCGATAGCCGCGCCTCGCCGCTTGAGCTGCTCCTGGATCTCCGCGATCTCGCGATCCGGAAGCTGGCGAATCTGATGCCACGGCGTCCTGAAATCGCCGCCGCCTGCGATGCGGTCCGACAGATGGCCGACGAACGTCGCGTAGAGGTCGGACATGTTGTAGGCCCGGATGGCCTTGAAGTTCTCCGTTGCCAGGAATGAGGGGCCGAAGGCGCCGGCCGGCGACATCAGATAGGCCTCGACATCGAGATGCGCGCGCGCGAAGGGCTTGCCGTCCGCGCGGCTTATCCCGAGCTTGGCCCATTCGCGGATCGGCTTGCTGTTGGCGGGTCCTTCCTGCGCGCAATCGACATTACCGCTGAGCTTGATCTCGATGCCCCAGGGCAGGCCCTTGATCCACCCCTTCTGCTTGAGCTGCTTGCCCGCCGAGCCGAGCGCATCGGCCGTCGAGCCGAAGAGGTCGAGTTTGCCGTCGCGATCGAGATCGACGCCGGAGCCGTAGAACTCCGAGGGCATGAACTGCGTGAGGCCCATGGCGCCGGCCCATGAGCCGCGCATGGCGTCGCGGGTGAGGATGCCGTCCTGGAGGATCCGTAGCGCGTGGATCAGCTCACCGCGGAAAAGGTCCGGCCGGCGCCCGACATAGGCCTGCGTCGCGAGCACGCGGATGACGTCATGGCGCGAGCGGTGGCTTCCAAAGGCCGTCTCGCGACCCCAGATGGCCAGCACGATCGCGCGATCGACGCCGATCTCGGCCTCGACCTGATCGAGGATGGCCTTGTGGCGCTCGGCAAGGTCGCGGCCCTGCGCGGCGAGCCGCATGATCTGCTCGCGGTTGATGTACTGCTCCGGCGTGCGGCTGAACTCGGCTTGTCCGGACGGACGCGCTTCGGGTTTATCAGGGAGCACGAGATCGGGAAGCGAGAGGTCCGGCGTGACGCCGGCAAACGCGCGGTCGAACGTGGCGCGCGTAATTCCGGCGCTCTGCGCTTCCGGCCAGAAAGTCTCGAGCCATGCGCTAAAGGGCTGGCGCGTTTGGCCAACGGCCGGCGGAAAAGCTGCGAACGCGAGTGCAAGCAGCGCGGCAAATGCCATCGCCACAGCCGCATGTCGCCCTGGTATCCGGCCAGTGCTCAAACGCCCGCTTCTCCCGCCTGAACGCCCGACTCAAGGAGCGCCATAATAACCGGAGAGAGGCCAGCCGAAGCGGGCCATTTTGGGGCTGGGGTGGGGCCTACAGGCTCAGGTGTTCACCTTCAGGCCGAGCTTGTGTTCCCAGGCGAGCGCCTCGGTGACGATCTTGTCCAGATTGTCATGCGCGGGCATCCAGCCGAGTTCCGATCGGATTCGGTCCGATGCCGCGACGATCGAGGCTGGATCGCCCGGCCGGCGCGCGGAGAGACGTACCTCGAAGTTGATACCCGAGACACGCTTCACGGCGTCGATGACCTGCAGGACTGTGTAGCCCTTGGAGTAGCCGCAGTTGAGGACGCAGCTGTCGCCGTCGCGATTGAGGTGGGCGAGCGCCGCCATATGTGCCTCGGCGAGGTCCGTGACGTGGATGTAGTCGCGGATGCAGGTGCCGTCGGAGGTCGGATAGTCGGTCCCGAACACCTCCATGTATTTGCGTTTCCCGAGCGCCGTCTCGCAGGCGATCTTGATGAGATGTGTTGCGCGCGGGGTCGATTGGCCCGAGCGTCCCTTGGGATCGGCACCTGCGACATTGAAGTAGCGCAGAGCCACGTAGCGGAGCGGATGGGCGCGGGCCGTATCCGCCAGCATGATTTCCGTCATGAGCTTGGATGAGCCATAGGGCGAGACGGGTCGCAGGTCGGCCTCTTCCGGCACGGGCGTCATGGCGACATTGCCGTAGACGGCAGCGGTTGAGGAGAAGATGAATTTGCCCACGCCGGCCGCCACAGCTGCGGCAATGAGGCCCCGGGATTTGACGGTGTTGTTGAGGTAGTAGCCGAGTGGATCGGTCACCGACTCCGGCACGACGATCGAGCCGGCAAAGTGGATGATGGCATCGACGGCGTGATCCTTGAGGAGGCGCGCCACCAGCGCGTCATCCCCTGTATCGCCCTCGATGAGCGTTGCGCGCGAATCGATGGCCCATCGAAAGCCCGTCGACAGATTGTCGAGGACGACGACCGGTTGGCCCGCATCGGCAAGCGCGAGAACCATGTGGCTGCCGATATAGCCGGCACCACCCGTGACGAGGATACTCATCGATGCGGAGGCCTCTCAGTCAATGGAACGAAAATGAGCTGGAAATAGTCAGTGCACCAGTATCCAATGGCTTAGTTGCCGTTGTTCATACTGTCGATGCTAAATAATGGCCATCGTTACCCAATTGCGCGGTAGGCCCGCGCCCGGAGCTACTTCCCAATGACGAACCCGCTTAAGCCCATCCGCAAGGCCGTATTCCCCGTTGCAGGTCTTGGTACGCGCTTCCTCCCGGCGACGAAAGCCGTGCCAAAGGAGATGCTGACCGTCGTCGACCGGCCGGTCATACAACACGTCGTGGATGAAGCACGGGCGGCGGGTATCGAGCATTTCGTGTTCGTGACGGGGCGTAACAAAGCTGTCATCGAGGATCATTTCGACAGCCAGTACGAGCTCGAGCGAACGCTCGCGGATCGCGGCAAGAAAGCCGAGCTCGAGCAGCTCATGTCGGAGCTGCCCGCTGCGGGACAGGCGAGCTTCACGCGCCAGCAGGCGCCGTTGGGTCTCGGCCATGCCGTGTGGTGCGCGCGCGAGATCGTTGGCGACGAGCCTTTCGCGGTGCTGCTGCCCGACATGCTGCATCATGCCGACAAGCCATGCCTCGCCGAGATGATCGAGGCCTACAACGCGCACGGCGGCAATCAAATCGCCGTGGCGCCCGTGCCGGACGACCAGACGCACATGTACGGCATTGTCGGCGTCGAGGACCGTGCGGCCAAGGTCTCGAAGATCACGAGCATGGTCGAGAAGCCGCCGAAGGGTACGGCGCCCTCGAACCTGCACGTCTCCGGTCGCTACATCCTGCAGCCCCAAATCTTCGACCTGCTCGCGAAGCAGGAGAAGGGCGCCGGTAACGAGATCCAGCTCACCGATGCCATGATCCGCCTTGCCGCCACGCCGGGTCAGAACTTCTTTGCCGTTCGCTTCGACGGCAAGATCTACGACACCGGCTCGAAGCTCGGCTTCCTCACGGCCAACGTCGCCTATGCGCTCGCGCGGCCGGACATTGCCCCGGCACTCAAGGACGAGATCAAGGCGCTCTTGGGTTGAGCAGCAGTATGAGTGACAAGCAAAGTGGCGCGGCCAATCCCGACGCGCTCTGGTCGGCCGAGAAACTCAACGCTGCCCTCGGTTCGCCCGGTCTGTCGATCGTCGATACGCGACAGGCCGAGGCCTTTGCAGCGGGCCGCATCCCCGGCGCGCGCCACTTCGATCCCTATTTCGTCAACTGCGACGACACGGACCCGGCACCGCTCGCATCCTTCACGCGCATGTGGGCCAACATGCTCGGCTGGCGCGGCGTGAAGTCGACGGACACGATCGTGTTCTACGGCGCCTTTACCGACATGTGCGCGGCGCGCGCGTTCTGGTTCGCCGAGTATCTTGGCTGCCGGAACGTACACGTGCTCGATGGCGGCATCAAAGCCTGGACCGGGGCGGGGTTGCCGCTCGAGCGGGAGAGCAAGCCGCCCTCGTCCGCCAAGTTCGTCTTCGAGGCTGTGCCGGAGCGCGTCGCGACCTATTCGAGCATCCTCGCTGCCATCGACAATCGGGAAAGTCTCATCCTCGACAACCGCAGTCTCGCGGAGTTCACCGGCGCCGACCGCCGCGCCAAGCACGGCGGCGCAATCCCGAGCGCCGTGCACTGCGATTGGGAAGCGCTCTACGACCACGCAACGGGTCTCCTGAAATCTCCGACCGACCTCCGCGCCATCTTCGAGGCGCACGGTGCGACCCCCGACAAGAAGATCACCGTTTACTGCAATACCGGCTTCCGCTCGGCCCATGCCTATCTGGCCATGCGCCTGCTCGGCTATCCGCACGTGCGCAATTACGTCGGCTCCTGGCAGGAGTGGGGCAACCGCGAAGGCCTGCCTATTGTGAAGGGGGCGTGATCCGTCGGGGATCGCGGTCACGCGATTACCTCCCAGGTAGCGTCAGATCGGCCGATGGCACGCTAGACTGATGGCTCGCAATCTCGCTGCATAGGGCAGCAGAAAGGGCGGGACCAAAGATGCGTAGACGCGATCTTCTAAAAAGTGCGGGGGCGCTGCCCTTTATTGCGGCCACGGGCGGCATGACCGGGCGGGCGCAGACAAGTGCGAACGCATCGCCTGAAGTTTTTAGACGAGTGCGGCCCTCGGACGCCGGCTGGCCTTCCAAGTCAGCATGGAATGACCTGCGCAGCCGACTCAAAGGCGAGCTCATTGAGGTGCAGTCACCGCTCGATGCGTGCGCGGGCAAGACGCCCGCCGCCGCCTGCGCTCAGCTCTTCAAGGACCTGAAGAATCCTTACTTCATCGGCGACAATGTTGCGCTCACGCAGACGCTCGGCTGGGCGGAAGCCTGGACGACGAAGTCGAGTGTCTATGCCGTCGCTGCAGAGACTGCCGCGGACGTCGCTGCCGCCGTCGACTTTGCCCGTGAGAACCGGCTTCGCCTCGTCGTCAAGGGTGGGGGCCACAGCTACTTCGGAAATTCCAACGCGCCGGATTCACTCCTCATCTGGACGCGGCGCATGAACGCTATCGAGCTGCACGATGCCTTTGTCGGCGATGGCTGTGCGGGGCGCGTCGCGCCGCGGCCGGCTGTGAGCGTCGGCGCCGGCTGTATCTGGATGCACGTCTACAATGCTGTCACGGTCAGAGCCGGACGCTACGTGCAGGGTGGCGGATGTGCCACCGTCGGCGTTGCGGGCCTCATCCAGAGTGGCGGCTTCGGCAGCTTCTCGAAAAACTACGGCATCGCCGCCGGCAGCCTGCTTGAGGCAGAAGTCGTCACCGCAGATGGCAAGGTGATCATCGCAAACGCCTGCAGGAATGCTGATCTCTTTTGGGGCCTCAAGGGTGGCGGTGGCGGCAGCCTCGGCGTCGTCACGCGGCTCACGCTCGAAACACACGAGCTGCCCGACTTCTTCGGGGGCTGCTTCGCGACCGTGCGGGCCGCAACCGACCAAGCCTTTCGCGCGCTGATCGAGCGCGCCGTCGGCTTTTACGCGGAGAGCCTTTTCAATCCGCACTGGGGCGAGCAGATCGTCCTGCGCCCGAACCGCACGCTCCGCGTCGCCATGGTCTTCCAGGGCCTGAGCGAAGAGCGCGCGCGTGCCGTCTGGCAGCCGTTTTTCGATTGGGTCGGGCGCACGCCTGGGCTCGAGCTGGAGGGCACACCGGCCATCCTGGCCCTGCCGGCGCTGGCCTTCTGGGATCCGGATACGCTCAGGAAAGGTCCCGGTCTGGTGATTACCGACAGCCGCCCCGGGGCCTCGCCGGACAATGTATTCTGGACTGGCGACCAGGGCGAGGCGGGTCAATTCCTGAATGCGTACCAGTCCGCATGGCTACCGGCGGCCCTGCTGGAAAAGGACCAGCAATCCCGCTTCGTCGACGCACTCCATGCTGCAGCCCGGCACTGGGGCCTCGGTCTCCACTTCAACAAAGGCCTTGCAGGCGCGCCCGCCACCGCCCTGGCGCGGTCCAGGGACACAGCCACAAATCCCGTCGCTTTCGATGCCTGCGCGCTCGTCATTATCGCAAGCAATGGCGAGCCGGCCTATCCCGGCATTCCCGGCCGCGCGCCGGATCTCACAGTGGCAAGGTCGCGTGCGGAGGCAGTCGAGAGAGCCATGGCGGAGATCTATCGCGTCGTGCCGAAACACCTAGCCGGTGCCTATGTTTCCGAGAGCAACTACTTCGACGACGCGTGGCAGGAGTCCTACTGGGGCGACAACTATCCGCGCCTCCTCGCGGTCAAGCAGAAGGTCGATCCGGACGGACTGTTCTTCGTCCACAATGGCGTTGGCACCGAGGGATGGAGCCGGGATGGCTTCACGCGCGGCGGCTGATAGCAGCTGATCTCCCGCAGATGGAAAGCCGAAAATCGGCCGTCCCGAGTTGATGTGGCCCTGACGATCTCATGACCTGGAGCTGACGGTCGGCGCGCAGATTTCCAATGGCAGTCGCAGGCGATGGGCGCCGGGCTGCAATTGGAGATGATCGTGACCTCACCAGACCAAGGATTTGCTCCGCTGCTGCAGAGTGCCTGCGCTCTCGTGTCCACGCTGCTCCTGATCGGCGTGCTTGGATACGCGATCATCGTCGGTCCCGGCACCGAGATCGCAGCCGAAGAGAGCGGCGACATCGGTATCGCGCTGCGCAGTAATCCTCCTCACTGACGCTCACTTGATGAGGTGCTGACGCCTCGGATGCACGCTTCCTGCGCTGCCGCGAGCGGATAGGTGCTCCGTGCGGCCGGAGGACGTGAAATGCAGAAACCATCGGAAAATTCGAGCGTCTCGCAAACTCTTCAAGGCTCAGGCGTCGTCGTCGTTGGCCTGCTGCTGGTGTGGCTGTTGGCCTATGTCTTTGCTGCTGGGGCGTGGAATCTGGCAGGCACGCCGCCGCTGGAGAGCGACATGGCGACGAGCTGGCAGACGCTCCAGGGAACGCCGGGGGGCGAAGCGGATATTGCCCGCCGCCGCTGATACCCGCGTCCTAGACCCGTCGCTCGACCATGAGCTTCTTCAGCTCGGCGATGGCCTTGGCCGGGTTCAGGCCCTTGGGGCAGGCCTTGGAGCAGTTGAGGATGGTGTGGCAGCGGTACAGGCGGAAGGGATCCTCGAGATTATCGAGACGGTCGCCCGTCGCCTCGTCACGCGAGTCGATGACCCAACGGTAAGCCTGGAGCAGGATTGCCGGACCGAGATAGCGGTCCGAGTTCCACCAGTAGCTCGGACAGGACGCCGAGCAGCAGGCGCAGAGAATGCACTCGTAGAGACCGTCGAGCTTCTCACGGTCCTCGCGGCCCTGGCGCCATTCGCCGGGTGGTTCTGGCGTTGTCGTCTGCAGCCACGGCTCGATGGATTTGTGCTGGGCGTAGAAGTTCGTGAGATCCGGCACGAGATCCTTCACGACCTCCAGATGTGGCAATGGATAGATCTTCACGGGCCCGGAGATGTCCGCCGTCGCCTTTAGGCAGGCGAGCGTGTTCGTGCCGTCGATGTTCATTGAGCACGAGCCGCAGATGCCCTCACGACACGAGCGGCGGAAGGTCAGCGTGGGATCTATCTCGTTCTTGATCTTGATCAGCGCGTCGAGAACCATGGGCCCGCAGTTGGCCTGGTCTACGTAGTACGTATCGAGGCGCGGGTTCTCGCTGTCGTCGGGGCTCCAGCGATAGATCCGGAATTCCTTCCAGGTACCTTTGCCTTCAGCTCTGTTCCAGGTCTTGCCGGGGCGGACACGGGAATTTTTCGGGAGCGTCAGTTCGACCATCTGGCAAGCCTTCGAGCTGCGGAACTCTGTCGCGGCGCGGACTTTTCATTGAGTTGACCGGGTATGTCAACGCTCCAATAGACGCAGGCCCATGCCCGGAACGGCCATCTGTGGACGGTATCTGACGGTATCACTTGGGGGGACGGCTCAGCTCTTGGCGAGCGCGCTGGTATAGAGGCGCCCGGGCTCGCCCGGTGCAGCCTCAAGGACGGCATTGCCCTCCCGGCGCACTTCGAGCACCGCCAGCTCACGTTCGACGAGGCCGCCGGCCGACAGGCGGAAGCGGCCGTCGACGCCGCTGAAGCCGCTGGCCCGCGTCAGATTGGCCGAGCTGTACCGGGCGCCGCGCGCGGCGCCCGTGAAGGCGGCAGCAACCCCGACGGCATCGTAAGCGAGGCTCGCGATGCGCGGCGGCGGCGCCCCGTAGGTCTTGGCAAAACGCTCCGAGAAAGAGCTCCAGCCGCGGGGGTCGGGGGCTGCGAACCAGCCACCGGCAAAGCTCTTCTCGCGCGAGATGCCGGGCGCATCCCAGCCGCCCGTTCCGAGCAGGCGGACCTGCTTGGTATCGATCCCGAGATAGGGAATGTAAGGCGCGACCATGGGCAGAATATCTTCGCCGCCAGGCAGGAACATCGCATCGACGGGAGCTTCTGGCGGCGCACTCTTGATCGCCTCGTGCACCCTTCGCGCGGGCTCGAGCACGGCGTTGGTATTCAAGGCATAGCGCTGCAGGGTAACGAGTGTGACGCCCGATCGCGCCGTCGCGGCCTTCAGGCTTTGCTCGAGCTGATCGCCGAGGGCGTCCTTCGGCAGCAGCGCGACGAGGCGCGAGCGACCTTGGCGTGCGGCATAATCCACGATGCGGGACACTTCCTGATCGTGCAGGAAGCTTAACAGATAGACACCGTTGCCCGCGACCGTGCGGTCATTCGAGAAGCTGATGATCGGCACGCCTGCCTTGCGTGCAGCGGGCGCCGCTGCGGCTGTCGCCCGTGAGAATAGTGGACCGAGAATGATCTCGGCGCCAACGGAGAGGACCTCGCCCACTGCGGCTCGCGCACCATCCTCGCTGCCGCGGTCGTCCTTGACCACGAGCTGCAGGCCGGGCTGGTTCAGGTCGAAAAGTGCGAGCTCCGCCGCCTGCCGCAGGGCTTTTGCGATTGCGCCGGTCTGCGCATCAGTGCCGGTTGGCAGGATGAGGCCGACTTTCACCGGGTCCTGCGCCGATCCGGTCGCTCCCCCGCTCGCGAGCGATCCCGTCGCCGATGATCCCGAGCACCCCGCCAGGAACTTCGGCAGTGCCAGCGACGTCGCTGCGATGGCAGCGGCGCGGAGCACGGCACGGCGAGGTGGGCGATAGGTCATGAACAGTCCCGAAGCCGTCGCGGCAGCCACGCGGGCTGTGCGATCGTAGAAGCCATTAATGAGTCGATAGCCCCTTGCCGGTTTCCATAACAGGGCATATGCGCCACACTCAGTCCGAAACGGCCGGAAACAAGGCTTTCCGGTCGGCTCATCCACGAACTGTCGTCGAAGGCGGCTTCTGCAACTCATGCTTAGGCGGCGGACATGTCCAAAATGAGCTCCTCCGACCGCCAGGGCGGGGGGCCGGAAGCTCCGGATGCGAGCATTTTACTGCCCCGTATTGGGGCGGCTCTCGCCGAGCAGGCCGCGCGCGAGATGGCCACGCCGCTCGCGGGCGGCCTCTACGTCGTCGCGACCCCCATCGGCAATCTCGGCGACATGACCATCCGCGCTGTGACCACGCTCGCGCGTGCCGACGCTATCCTCTGCGAGGACACCCGCGTTAGCCGCACGTTGCTCGCCCGGTATGCCATAGAGCGCCCGCTACGGGCCTTCCACGAGCACAACGAGGATGCCGAGCTGGCGCGCGTCATTGCCGAGCTGGCAGAGGGCCGCGCCATCGCACTCATCTCAGATGCCGGCACGCCCCTTCTTTCCGATCCGGGCTACAAGCTCGTGCGGGCGGCCATCGCTGCCGGTCATCCGGTCACGGCCCTCCCTGGTGCCTCGGCGATCCTGACGGGCCTCGCAATCTCGGGGCTGCCGACGGACGGCTTCTTCTTCGGCGGCTTTCTGCCGAACAAGCAGACCGCCCGCCGGACACGGCTGGAGGCATTGTCGGACATTCCAAGCAGCCTCATTCTCTTCGAGTCACCGGCGCGCATCGCCGACACGCTCGCCGACATTGCTGAGACCATGGGAGACCGCGAGGTCGTGGTCGCCCGCGAGCTGACCAAGCGCTTTGAGGAGGTGCGGCGCGGATTGGCCGTGGTTCTGGCGGCGGAACTCGGTGTCAACCCAGTAAAGGGCGAGATCGTGCTCGTCATCGGCCCGGCACCGCCGCGCGAAGTCAGCGATGCCGATATCGAGACGGCACTTCGCATGGCCCTTGTCACGTCGACCCTGCGCGATGCCGTGCGCCTCGTCACAGACGATCTCGGCGCGCCACGCTCGCGCGTCTACCAGATCGGCCTCCGCCTCAAGGACGAAGCATGAGCCCACCCGGCGCCAGCGACCGTCTCATCGAGCGGCGCCGGCGTCTCGGACGCGGTCGTTGGGCGGAATGGATCGCATCCGCGCTTCTACTCGCGAAGGGTTATCGCATTATCGCTCGTCGCCACGTCACGCCCTACGGCGAGGTCGATATCATTGCCTCCCGCCGTGATCGTATTGCCTTCATCGAGGTCAAGCGCCGCACGACGATCGCCGAGGCGCAAGCCGCGCTAACGCCCGCTCAGGGCGCGCGTATTGCCCGCGCCGCCGACTACTGGCTCTCGCGGCATCCCGGCTACCTCGATCGCGAGGTCGGGCTAGATGCCGTGCTGGTCGCGGGGCGCGGCTGGCCACGGCACATACCGAATGCGCTCGATCGGATGTAGCCTCGCGCGTTCCGCGCGACGGGGACCAGTCCCCGAACCCCTGCCGGGAGGGACATCCTCCCGGACCCACCCGATTTTATTGATGATCGCGCTCGTGGCGAACTCCAAGTCTCAAAAGAGCGGGGGCTCCGGGGGTGTCCCCCGGGCGGGTTGCAAGGGCGGCAGCCCTGCTCGCGCCAGAGGCGCGATTGAGCCCTGCGCTCTGAAAATTGCATCTCCGCCCGGGAAGTGGTGAATTGGCCGCGACCTATCAGGGACATACGTCGGAGACTGCATGTCATCCAATTTCTTCTCGCTGGCCGGACGCACGGCGCTCGTAACGGGTGCCTCCTCGGGCCTAGGCGAGCATTTCGCCACTATCCTCGCAGCCGCGGGCGCTAAAGTTGTCGTCGCTGCGCGCCGGACAGACCGGCTCGAAGCCCTTAAGGCGCGGATCACGGCGGCCGGCGGTACGGCACACGCCGTTGCCATGGACGTGACGGACCGCAAGGACGTCGAGCGCGCGTTCGCCGAGGGCGAGGCCGCGCTGGGGCCGCTCTCGATCTGCGTCAACAACGCTGGCATCACGGACCCCGCCTGGTTCACGCGCATGCGCGAGGAGCAGTGGCGCAAGATCATGGACGTGAACCTCGACGGCGTATTTCACGTCGGGCAGGAGGCGGCGCGCCGCATGGTGGCAGCGGGGAAGGGCGGATCGATCATCAATATCTCGTCGATCGTCGGCCTCGGCGCGATCAAGACACTCTCGGCCTACTCCGCGTCGAAGGCCGCCGTTATCGCGCTCACGCGCAATATGGCGCTGGAGCTGGCGCGCGACCGCATTCGCGTGAATGCCATTGCGCCGGGCTACATCGCGACCGAGCTCAATGACGAGTTCTGGGAGACCGAAGCGGGCAAGCGTATGATCGCGCACGTGCCCATGCGCCGGCTCGGATCGCTCGGCGAGCTGGATGGCCCGCTGCTGCTGCTCGCGTCCGATGCAGGCTCCTTCATGACTGGGAGCGTGCTGACCGTGGACGGCGGCCACCTCCTGCCGACCGAATGACGATGGCTGCATCTCGTCCCCGTACGCTCGACCCGGCCAATCTCGATCCGCTGCAGCGCTGGCTCGCGCAGGCAGTGGATGCCGAGCGCGCGGAGATCACACGGGCCGATCTCCTGTCCGGCGGCGCCGTGCAAGAGAACTGGCGCATTGACGTCGCCATCTCAGGTGGCCCGCGCGCCGGATCGCAGGCGCTGGTCCTGCGGACGGATGCGGTCGCGCGACTGCCCATGAGCCTCGATCGGCCGCGGGAGTTTGCCTGCATCAAAGCAGCGCACGCAGCAGACGTGCTGGTGGCTGAGCCCATTGCCGAGTGCGCGGAGAAGAGCGTGATCGGTGCGCCCTTCACGGTGCAGCGTCTGCTCTCCGGCACGGCGCAGGCGCGGCGTATCACGCGTGATCCGAAGCTCGCCGAGTATGGTCCCGCCCTCGCGCGCGAGATAGGCGGCCAGCTTGCGCGCATTCATTCGATCCGTCCGCCGCAAGAGACACTGACGTTTCTGCCGCTGCCGGAGCCCGACGCTGTTGGTGCTGCCGTTGCCGAAATGCGCCGCGCGCTCGACAAGGCGAGCGAGCCTCGGCCTGCGCTTGAGTATGTACTGTCCTGGCTGCTCGCGCACAAACCCGCGTCGCGTCCTGTCTCGCTCGTGCACGGCGACTTCCGCACGGGCAACTACCTGATCGAGGACGGACGCCTCACGGGCATACTCGATTGGGAGTTCTGCCACTGGGGTGATCCGCGCGAGGACCTCGGCTGGTTCTGCGCGCGCTGCTGGCGCTTTGGCAATGACTCGCTTGCGGCCGGCGGCATCACCACGCGCGCCGATCTGCTCGAAGGTTACAACGCCATATCGGACACACCCATCAACGAAGCCGAGCTCGCCTTCTGGGAAATCCTCGGCGCGGCGCGCTGGGCCGCGATCGCGCTCCTGCAGGGCCAGCGCTTTCTCACCGGCGGCGAGCGCTCGCTGGAGCTGGCGCTCACCGGCCTCATGCCGGCCGAGATGGAATTCGACGCGCTCGAAGCCATTGCTGCTCTCGAAGCCGGGAGGCCGATCCCATGACGACGCGTCGCATCGATGCCGATGCACTCCTCGATCTCGCAACCGAGATGCTGCGCTCCGAGGTACTGCCGGCGCTCGCTCCAGAGCAACGCTATGCCGGCGCCATGATCGCCAATGCACTTGAGATCGCCCGTCGCGCGCTCGCCGAGGAAGTTGAAGCCGCCGAATGGACGCTGCTCGATGGTCTCTACGAGGAAGGTGAAGGCTCGACGGCGCAGCTCGCGCGCGACATCCGAGCTGGCACGCTGCCCAAGGGCAAGGAGCGCGACATCGCGGATGCCCTGCGCACGCTCCTGATCGCGGAGCTGCGCGTCAGGAACCCGCGCTTTCTCGCATCGCGCGGCATAGGTGGTTGAAACCGGAGGTGGACATGCAGCAGGCAGAGCTGGAAGCAAAGTTCGCGGCATTCCGCGCCGAGTTCGAGAAAGCTATTGCCGCGCAGCTCGAAGGCAATTCGGAACCATTCAAGGCACTCTGGTCGCACAAGCCGGACAGCATGATCTTCGGCGCGCAGGGCGGCATGGAGAAGGGCTGGCCGGAAGTCGGGCATCGACTGGACTGGGTCACAAGTCGAGTGCGTGCGCGTCTGACCCGGTTGGAGAACGTCTCGACCACAATACATGGCACTATGGCGATGACCGCCGACTTCGAGCACATGGTCCGCAGCCTCGATGGCCGCGAGTTCGAGCGTACGTTGCGCGTCACGCAAGCCTATCGTTTCGAGGATGGCGCGTGGCGGATTTCTATCGCCACGGTGACGAGTATTTCCCGTCGGGGCGCTAGTTGTTTTGGCGTCCAGCAATCGAGGCGGGCACCATGCGACGGCGTCTCGTCCGAGCCGTCCATGGCGCGGAATCTCTTGCGCGACGCCCACACCCCCACGAGCGTGCCGTCAACCGAGAAGTGCTCGCTCGGCGCGCGATAGCTAAAACTGATACCGCCGCAGACCGCCGTCAACGGGGATGACGGCGCCGGTGATGTACGCCGCGCGCGGTGAGACGAGAAAGGCGACGAGGTTCGCGATGTCCTCGGGCTCGCCATAGCGGCCGACTGGGATCTCGTTGTCCGCCTGCCACTGGCGATACTCGGGCGTGTAGTTGCGGCGGATCTGCTCGCTCATGATGCGACCGGGCGGGATCGAGTTCACGGTGATGCCTGCCTTGCCAACTTCGCGCGAAAGGCCCTTGGCCCAGGCGTGCATGGCGGCCTTCGCGGCGAACGCGCCGTTCACGCCATCGGGCTCGGACTTGCCGGTGATGTTGACGATGCGGCCCCACTTGTTCGCGATCATCTGATCGAGCAAGCGATGCGTGAGCTGGCGCTGGCGCGTGAAGTTGAGCGTGAGCGCCTCGGTCCACTGCTCTTCCTTGGCATCCTTGCCGAAGTGACGGCTGCCGCCGGCGTTGTTGACCAGAATGTTGACCGAGCCGAGTGCGGCGAGCGCCTTGCCTGCGATCTGCTCGGCGGCATCCTCGGCCATGATGTCCTGCTGGATGAGGACAGGTGCGGTGCCGCCCGACGCCGTGATCTCACTTGCGACTTCCTCGAGCAGATTGAGACGTCGCGCAACGAGTGCGAGCCGCACACCTTCCGCCGCGAGTGCCTTGGCGATGCCGCGGCCAATGCCCATGCTGGCGCCCGTGACGAGCGCGGTCTTCCCCGCAATGCCGAGATCCATGGCGTTTCTCCTAGTTCTTATCTGAGAACGATCAGCGCGTCGGCAGCGACGCAGCCCTCGCCTTTGGGCCGCACGAATACCGGATTGATGTCCATTTCCTTGACGCGATCGCCGAGGGCGGCTGCCATCCGCGAGACCTCGACGAGCATGGCCGCGAGCGCCTCCCTGTCGGCGGGCGGGCTACCGCGATAGCCGTCGAAGAGTTTGGCGCCGCGCAGCTCCGCGATCATGTCGCGCGCAGTCTCGATATCGAACGGCGCGATGCGAAAGGTCACATCCTTCAGCACTTCGGTGAGCACGCCACCGAGACCGAGCGCGACGGTCGGGCCGAAGCCTTCGTCATTCACGACACCGATGAGCGCTTCGACGCCCGAAGCCATCTCGCTGACGAGCACGCCGTCGATCACGGCGTCCGGCTTGTAGTTCTTGGCGCTCGCAATAATCTCGCCGGCCACCTTGGGCAGATCGGCGGCAGCGACTTTGAGACGAACGCCGCCTGCTTCGGTCTTGTGCGCGATGTCGCGAGAGACGATCTTCACCGCGAATGGTCCGGCGAGCTTCGCGGTAAGCTTCGTAAAGTCGCCGCCTGGCGGCACCATGACTTCGCTCGTCGTCGGCACACCAAAGCGTGACAGAATCGCCTTGCTCTCGATCTCGGAAAGTGTGACCGCTCCGCTCGGCAATTCCAGCCCTGCCGGCATCGCGACGCTCGGCACGACGCGCGGCAGCAGGCGCCGGCGGTCCTCAGCATAACGCGCGAGCACGGCCGCGGCGTGCGCGAGCCGTATGGGCGAGGCCATGTGCGGGACGCCGGCGTCATGGAACATCTGCCAGGTTTCTTCGGACTTCTCGCGACGACCGGACCAGGCGACATGCACGGGTTTGTCGGTCTTTGCCGAAGCCGCGACGATGGCCTGAGCGGCGAGCATCGCAGCCTTGCCACCGACCGATGCCAGCAGTATCGAAAGCTGATCGATGGCCGGATCTTCGAGAATGATGTCGAGGGCCTTCGTGAAGAGACCGGGATCATTGAATACGCCGGCCGTCGTGTCGGCGGGATTATCGGCTGCACCGAAGCTCGGAATGATCGCCTTCAGCGCATCGACCGAGCGCTGCGAGAAGCTCGGCAGCGTCAGGCCATCCTTCACGGCGCGGTCGGCGAACACGATGCCCGAGCCGCCGGAGATCGAGAGCACGCCGATATTGCGTCCCTTGGGGAGCCGTCCCTGCAGCGCGAGCTTGGCGACATCCACGATCTCCTCGACGTCCTGTACCTCGATGAGGCCCGACTGGCGGAAGGCCGCGCGATAAAGATCGTAGTTGCCCGTCATGTTTGCGGTATGCGACGCGGCCGCCTTGGTGCCGCTCTCGGTCTGCGCGCCTTTCCAGATGAATACGGGCTTTCCCGTCTCCAGCGACTTGCGACCGAGATCGAGCAGGCTGCGCGCATTCGGCGTGCCTTCCATGTAGGCAAAGGCGAGCTTCGTGCCGGGATCGTCCAGGAATTCGCCGAGCAGCTCCGGCATGGTGATGTCGGTCTCGTTGCCCGTCGACACGACGTGCCGGAAACCGAGACCCTGCGCCTCGGCCATGTTTACGACGGCATACCCAAAACCGCCCGACTGAAAGGCGCATGAAACCGGGCCTTCGCGAAGCTGCGTCTCCTGGCTCACGCTGCCGAAAACGCACCACATGCGCGATGGGACAGAGAGCGCGCCCTGGCAGTTCGGTCCGATGACGCGCACACCGCTCTCGCGCGCGGCGCGAAGCAGCTCGTCCTCGAGTTTGCGGCCTTCGGGTCCGCCTTCGCGGAATCCCGCCGTCAGCACGATCGCATAGGGAATGCCGGCCTTGCCGCAATCGCGGATGGCGTCCGGTACGCCTTTCGCCGGCACGGCAACCAGCGCCAGATCGACGGGCAATCCGATGGCCGCTGCACTCGGGTAGCATCTCAGGCCATGCAACTCGTCGTACTTCGGATTGACCAGATGAATGGGGCGCGGAAAGCCCGCACCTTTGAGCGCGACAATGGGTTGGCCGCTGATGCGCGAGAGATCGCTCGAAGCGCCGATAACGGCAATGGCATTGGGATTGAAGAGGCGCTCGAACGACATCGATGGGCTTTCCTCGGATTACGCGGTTGTTGATTTGCCGTGCTTCTGCCCAGGCCGCGATCCATGAGGCAGAAATTGATGCGGCGGCCCATCGAGCCGCCGTACGAAACGTCAGTGCCGCACAAGTCCTTCCGGCGTCGAGAGCGGCAAGCCGAGCATGACGCGGCGCTTGAGCCAAGGCGAGGGCTTGTAGCGCGGGTCGCGATAGAACTCGAAGAGTCGTTCGAGGATGAAGCAAACGCGCCCCGGACCGATGCGATCGCCCCACTCGATGGGACCGAAGGGATAACCGAGCCCGAGCTTGGCGCCCTTGTCGATGTCTGCGGGAACGCCGACGGCGCGCTGGGCAATATTGCAGCCGACATTGACGAGTGCGGCGACGGCGCGCTGGGCGACGAAGCCGGGGCTGTCGTTGATGACGATGGCCGTCTGGCCATCCTGCGCCATGAGCGCGTGCGCCTGATCGCGGAACTTGGGGTCGGTCGCCGGCGAGACCATCACGGTGCGCGGCCCCTTGAGGCCGAACAGCAGATCGACCGCCACCGTGCGCGCGCCGTCGAGATGGAGTTCGGCGACGGCCGTGGTCAAGTCGTAGCCGACGGGCGTGATAATGATCAGCGCCTCGTCGCTCGGCTCGCTTTCGGTCTCGATCTCGACACCGGTGCTCTTGAGATAGTCGAGGAAAGGCGCCTGCAGATCCTTGTTATGATCACTCGGGCGCACCCAGACGGATTTCGGTAGGATCGCTGGCGTCGGCCGCGCGTCGGGTTCGACCTTCTTGCCGCCTTCGTACTTGTACCAGCCCTGGCCGGTCTTCTGGCCGAGCAGGCCACCGGCTGCGCGCAGGGACATGAGGGGCGAGGGCGCGTAAGCCGGCTCCTGATAGAACTGCTGATACATGGACTCCATGGCCGCCGATCCGATGTCGATGCCGACGAGGTCGGAGAGCGTGAACGGTCCCATGCGGAAGCCCGGCGCGCCCGTCATGATGCGGTCGATCTCATAGAAGGTCGCGATGTCCTCGATGAGAATGCGCTGGCATTCCGGCCCCATACCGCGGCCGATGTGATTGACGAGGAAGCCGGGGCTGTCGACGCAGAGCACGGGCTCGCGCGTCATGCGCCGGCCGATGGTCATGAGCGCATCCGTCACCCAGGACTCGGTCTTGAGGCCCGGAATGATCTCGACGAGCTTCATGAGCGGCACGGGATTGAAGAAGTGCATGCCGCCGATGCGGCCGGCGTGCTTGGACTTGGACGCGATCGCGGTGACGGGAAGCGACGAGGTATTCGTCGCGATGATGGTCTCGGGGCCACAGATCTCGTCGAGGCGAGCAAACATCTCCTGCTTGATGTCGAGCCGCTCGAAGATGGCTTCGACGACGCAGTGGGCCTTGCCCATGTCCTTGAGGTCCGTCGAGACCGTGATGCGGTTGAGCGCGGCCTCCATGTCCGCGGCCGGCATCCGGCCCTTCTCGACCTGCGAGGCGAGCAACTTGGCAATGAACTCCTTGGCTGCCTCGGCCGCGCCCGGCTTCTCGTCATAGGCGATGACGCGCATCCCGCCCTGGGCCGATACCTGCACGATCCCGCGGCCCATGGTTCCGGTGCCGACGACGCCGATGATCATGTCCTCGCGATTCGCGTCGAATGCCATGACTTCCTCTCTGTTCATAGAAATGCTCAGCTCTGCCTACGGTCGACAAACCGCGGCCGTTTCAGGGCGCGGCGTCCGGCGCGCGGTCGGCGTTTCCTGTTTTCTTCAATGTTGGTCGCACCCTAAGCGGCGCCCTGATGCTCGACAATAGCGCTGTGCGCGGCTCGCCGACACGCCGTGAAGGCTAGCCAGGCGCACGTGGATTAGGTAAATTCCGCACCCAAGTCGGGGTCTGGACAGTTGGGGGTGCCATGCGATCGCGCTTCTGGAGCGCACTGGCAGCCGGTCTGGCGTTGATCGCCATGGCCGGCCCGGCTGATGCGCAGTTCATTATCGATCACGAGGCGGGCGGCAACAAGCTCAGGGGTTTGCACGGCCCGACGGCACCGCGCATCCGGCGGAGCTTCGAATCCGACCGAGAGGCGTCCACGACCTTCCGCGAGATCCTCGCAGCGACCGGCATCCCCGGCGTCGCCGACCGCATCCAGGTGCGGGCGAGTGCCGAGACGGCGAACGCCGAGGCGCAAATCGGCGAAGATGGCCAGCGCTACATCTTCTACAACTCGACGTTCATGCGCGAACTCGGCGCGAAAACCCAGAAATACTGGTCTCTCGTGTTCGTCATTGCGCATGAGGTCGGTCATCACATTGCCGGGCATCTGGATTTTGCCGGCCAGAACCATCGCGTCGAACTCGAGGCGGATCGCTACGCCGGCTTCATCCTCGGCCGTATGGGCGCGACTCATGATGAAGCCATCGCTGCAGTTGGCGCGATCGGATCAGGTGCGGGGACGGATACGCATCCGCCACGCGACCAACGCGTCCAGATTGTCTCGCTGGGCTGGAACGATGGTGCAGGACCCGTGCGCGGACGGCCTGAACCGCTGCCGCCAGCGCCGGCACCTTCAGCCCGCGCGGCGCCGCCCGTCAATCCGCCGGCTTTCGCCGTGCCACAGCCGACGCCGACGCCACAGCCGGCACTGCCCCCGCAGGCAACACCAGCACCGCAGCCGGCGCCACGTGCGGCCGCCGCCGTAAAGCCGCCCGCGCCCCCGTCGGCGACGCCGCAGAGCTATGCCTTCCGTGTCCACACGCGTCTCGATGGCGACGTCATCGCCACGGTGCCTTCTGACGATGTCGAGGCCTGCCGCAAATCGTGTGATGAGACGATTGGCTGTGTCGGCTACCAGTATGGGGGCATGCCGCCCCTGAAGAGCGCCTGCCAGATGTTCAGCGCCGTCAACAAGCGCACGGTCGACACGCGCTGGCGCTCGGGCATTCACAGCAATCTCGCCCTGTCGCTGCCCGTCGCTTACGATCAGGGTACAGCGCCTGAAGCGCCAAAGAGCGCTGCCCCGGCTCCGGCGCCGAAAGCGGCTGCCGTGAAGTCGGAGGTTGCGAACCTGCGTTTCGGCTACAAGACACGCACGTACGCGGCTGTTGTTGGTGGCGAGACGCTCAAGACGGGTCCAGCGGACGCGCCGCTAGGCTGCCTGCTTATGTGCATGAACACACGGCTCTGTACCGTCGCATCGTTCAGCCCTGTGGCGACGAAGGGTGGGCAGGGTGCGGGCCAGGGCGGAACATGCACGGCCTACGGCACGTTCACGCGCATCGACGCCGATAAGCCGGACGGCCAGACCGTGATCTTCAAGGAGTAGGCCGTCCGCTCACGCGGAGCCGCACTACTCTGCGGCTGCCGCCTTCGGCCCTTCGACAACGCGCGTCGGGAAGTCGGCGGGCGAGACGATCTCCAGCACCTCGAAATCTTCCGAGCAGGCGATCTCGCGGTGCTTGATGCCTGGCGTCTGGAGTATGCAGTCGCCCTTGCGGATAGTGTGCTGGCCTTGGCCCTCGTACTCGAAGGTCGCCCAGCCGTTCATGACCAGCACGAACTGGAAATTGCACTCGTGCACGTGCCACTGCTGGACCTGGTCCGGCACCTTCTTGCCGTTGTGGCGGATGAGATGCGCGACGAAGTCGCCCTTGGTGCCGTCCTTGATGCCGAGATCGCGGTACTCGAAGATCTCGCGCAGGCCCGGCGTCCACTGAGCCTCGCTGGCGAGGTTGTGTACGAAATCCCAGCTCTTGCCGCTGAGCGGCTTGCTCTCGGTCATGGCGTCCTCCACGGTTTCTTGCTTGCGATACCGGGAGTGTAGACCGCGTGCGCGGGAGAGTGGAAGGGGCCGCTTATTCGGCCGCCTGCGTCTCCTTGAGGAGCGTTTCGCCGGGGCGGACGATCGTGAACTTGACCGGCTCGTTCGTCACATTGAGCTTGCCGCCCTGCTGCCGCACGACCGTATAGGCTGATGTCTCGAGGTCGCCGGCATCCTTGAAGTCGTCGCGGTAATGGGCGCCGCGACTGTTCTCGCGCTGAAGAGCGGCGAGCGCGATCACCTTGGAAACTTCGATCTGGCTTCGCAGGTTCAGCCAGTCGTGCCACGTGAGATTGAAGGCGCGGCTGCGGTCCGAAATGCCGGACGCGAGCAACTCCACTTCCATGGTTTCGAGCTGCGCGAGACCGCGCTTCAGGCCCGCCTCATCGCGGATGATGCCGACATCGTCCCACATGAGATTGAGCAGATCCTCACGGATGCTGTTAATGTCGCCGCGCGCCTTCGAGAAGGGATGCAGCGCGCGCGCCATCTCCGCTTCGATGAGCGCTTCATCCGGCGGGCGATGCCCACCGTTCTTCGCGATCCAGCCCGGCATGACGTCGCCGGCAATCCCGCCGAATACGGTCGAGTTGGCGACGCCGTTGCCACCGAGCCGGTTGGCGCCGTGAATGCCGCCCGCATCCTCACCGGCAACGAAAAGACCCGGCAGTTCGGACTTCGTCTCAACGTCGCAGAGAAGCCCGCCCATGAGGTAGTGCGCCGTCGGCACGACCTCGACGAGCCCACCAGCAAGGTCGAAGCCGCAATCGGCGCAGCGCTCGACCATGCCCTTGAACTGCTTCGCCACCTTCTCGCGGCCGAGATGACCCATCGAGATGTACAAGCCGCCGTTGGGTGTGGTGCGGCCCGCTTGCATCTCGCGATACATCGACTGCGAGACGAGATCGCGGGTCGCACGCTCGCCGCGCGGGTCGTAGTTGAACATGAAGCGCTGCTGATTGCCGTCGAGCAGATAGCCGCCAGCGCCGCGCAGGCCTTCCTCGATGATGGTGCCGGTCATGCGGGTTTCCTTGCCCGCGAGCACGCCTGTCGGGTGGAACTGCACCATCTCCATGTCGCGCAGGCCGAGGCCGAGGCGCAGGCCCATCGCGATGCCGTCCGTGCTCTTGTCGCCGGAGGGCGTGTGATAGAGGTACATGGTCGGCCCGCCGCCCGTGCCGAGCAGCACGGCCTTGGCCTGGATGAAGCGGAAGTTGCCCGTGCGGATGTCGACCATGAGCGCGCCGGAAAGCGCGGAACCATCGGGCGTCGGAATGAGCGCGACGGCGCGATGCTCCTCGAGCCGGCGGATCGGTCGCTTCCAGACTTGCTCCATAAGGCGGTTGATGATCTCGATGCCGGTGAGATCGCCTTTGTGCACCGTGCGGTCGAAGGTCTGACCGGCAAAGGCCTTGCCGTGCAGGCTGCCGTCGGGATTGCGGTCGAAGAAGCAGCCGACCTCGTTCTCCAGCTCGCGCACGCGCTCGACGGCCGTCTCGACGAGGCGCCACGCCAGCTCCTGGTTGGGGAGCCACTTGCCGCCCTCGATGGTGTCCATGAAGTGGCGCTCGACGCTGTCGCCGGGGATGAGCGAGACGTTGTAGCCGCCCTGCACCATGCGCGTGCAGCCGGACTTGCCGACGAGGCCCTTGGTGGCGACGACGATGTCGAGGTCGGGGTTCTCCTGGTACGCGTGGAGCGCGGCGAACAGTCCCGCGCCACCGGAGCCAAGGATGAGGATGTCGCACTTCAGGCGTTCGAGCATCGGGATCGTTTCCATATTCTTCGCGGCCGCGGAGCGCCGGCATTGCGCGGCCTGCATGTTCCTTAGAACGATGTCAGCCTTTGGGCTATAGGGACAGGCCCCGCCCAGCACCGGGCGCCATGTCTGCGTCGCGGAACTAAATGGTCCGAAAACGCTGGCCAATGCAACTCGGCATGGCGCGCCTCAGTGCGCCGCTTCCCAGTTCGCGGCTGCCTTCGCATCGACGTGGATCGGCACCGAGAATTTCACGGCCGGCTCGGCGGCTTTCTCCATGACCTCGCGGACGATGGATATGGCCTTCTCGATCTCGGCCTCGCGCGCCTCGAAGATCAGCTCGTCGTGCACCTGCAGCAGCATGATCGTGTGATCGAGGCCGGCATCGGCCAGCGCGCCCGGCATCCGGATCATGGCGCGGCGGATGATGTCCGCGGCCGAGCCCTGGATCGGTGCGTTGATCGCGGCGCGCTCCAGGAAGCCGCGCATGGACGGGTTCTTCGTGTTGATCTCGGGATAGTGGATGCGCCGCCCGAAGACTGTCTCGACATACCCGTGGTCGCGGGCGAACTGCTTGGTGCGCTCCATGTAGTCGCGGATACCGGGAAAGCGCTTGAAGTACGTCGTGATGTACTCGCCTGCCTCCTGCCGTGGAATGCCGAGCTGGTTGGCGAGGCCGAAAGCCGAAATGCCGTAGATGATCCCGAAGTTGATCGCCTTGGCGCGCCGCCGCGTCTCGCTCGGCATGTCCTTCACCGGCACGCCGAACATTTCCGAGGCCGTCATGGCGTGGATGTCGAGGCCGTCGGCAAAAGCCTTCTTGAGCTGTGGAATGTCCGCGATGTGCGCGAGCACACGCAGCTCGATCTGGCTGTAGTCCGCGGAGATGAGCTTCGCGCCGTTCTCGGCGATGAAGGCCGTGCGGATTTCGCGGCCCTCTTTCGTGCGGGCCGGGATGTTCTGCAGGTTCGGATCGGTCGAGGCGAGCCGGCCCGTCGTCGTTGCCGCAAGCGCGTAGCTCGTGTGAATGCGCGCCGTATCGGGATGAATGTGCAGTGGGAGCGAGTCGGTGTAGGTGCTCTTGAGCTTCGAGAGCTGGCGCCACTCCAGCATGGTATTGATGAGCTTGCGCGCATCGGGCGGCAATTCCTCGTTGGCCGCGAGATCATCGAGCAGGCCGGCACGCGTCTCCCACTGGCCATTCTTGGTGCGTTTTCCACCGGGGAGCTTGAGCTGGTCGAACAGCAACTCGCCGAGTTGTCGCGGGCTGCCGAGATTGAACGGACGCCCCGCCAGCGCCTGCACCTCTTCTTCGAGCCGCGCGATGCCCTGCGCGAAGCTCGACGAGAGGCGCGAGAGGATGTTGCGATCGACCTTGACGCCGGTCGCTTCCATGTCCGCGAGCACGGGCAGCAGCGGTCGCTCCAGCGTCTCGTACACGGTCATCATGCGCTCCGCGACGAGGCGCGGCTTGAGCGCGAGCCAGAGGCGCAGCGTTACATCCGCATCCTCGGCGGCGTACTCCGTCGCCTTGTCGATCGGGACGCCGGCAAATGTGCGCTCGGACTTCTTCTTGGCGGCCGGCGCGTGCTCGATCACCTGCGTGAAAGAGAGCGGCGTATGGCCGAGATGGCGCTCGGATAGCGCGTCCATGCCCTGCAGGCCCTTGCCCGCGTCGAGCGCGTAGGAAATCAGCATCGTATCGTCGATCGACGTAACGCGGATGCCGTAGCGGCGCATGACCAGGCAGTCGTACTTGAGGTTCTGCCCGATCTTGAGAATGCCCGGATCTTCGAGCAGCGGTTTCAGAACTTCCAGCGCTGCCCGCATGCCGAGCTGGCCTTCGGCAAGACCGGTCGCGCCGAAAAGATCGCCGCTGCCGGTCGTGTGGCCGAGCGGCACGTAGCAGGCCTTGCCGGGCTCTGTCGCCAGCGAGAAGCCGACGAGGTCGGCGGTCATGGCATCGAGGCCCGTTGTCTCGGTGTCGAAGGCGACATGCCCGGCTTCCCGCGCCGCTGCAATCCAGGCATTGAGCCGCGCGAGATCGCGCACGGTCTCGTAGGATGCGCGGTCGATCTTGGGCTGACGCGCGGCGGCGCGACCGAATTCGACGGCAGCCGCGGGCGATTCCGCGCCCGCTTTTGCTACTGCAGTGTCATCGGCTTCCTTCTTGGAAGGGCTCGACGGCCTCACACTGGAGCCAACAGACTTTTCGAGAGGCGGCGGTGCCTCGACACCGATGGCCTCCGCGATACGCTTTGTCAGCGTGTTGAACTCCATGGTGCGCATGAAGCTCAGCAAGGGATCGGCAAGCTGCTCCTGCAGGCCGAGCTTTTCCAACGGCACCTCGATGGGCACGTCGTCCTTGAGGCGAACGAGCTCGCGGCTCATGCGCGCCTGCTCGGCGAACTCGATGAGCTTCTCGCGGCGCTTGGGCTGTTTGATCTCGCTTGCTCGCGCGAGCAGGGAGTCGAGATCGCCGTACTCGCGGATCAGCTCCGCCGCCGTCTTGATGCCTATGCCGGGCACACCCGGCACATTGTCCGTCGAATCGCCGGCGAGCGCCTGGATGTCGACGACACACGCCGGCTCCAGGCCGAACTTCTCGATGACTTCCTCGCGCCCGATGAGCTTGTTCTTCATCGTGTCGAGCATGACGATGCCCGGCTTGACGAGCTGCATGAGATCCTTGTCGGAGGACACGATCGTCACGTCACCGCCGGCATTGACGGCGGCGCGCGCATAGGTCGCGATGAGATCGTCGGCCTCGAAGCCTTCCTGCTCGATGGAGGCGATGTTGAAGGCTTTCACCGCCGCGCGGATGAGCGGGAACTGCGGGATCAGTTCCTCTGGGGCCGGTGGGCGGTTGGCCTTGTAGTCGGGATAGATGTCGTTGCGGTAGTTAAGGCGCGAGGCGTCGAAGATGACGGCGATGTGCGTCGGTCCGCGCCCGGCTTTGGCATCCTGGATGAGCTTCCAGAGCATCGCGCAGAAGCCGTGCACGGCGCCGACGGGCAGGCCGTCCGACGGTCGCGTGAGCGGCGGGAGCGCGTGGAAAGCGCGGAAAATGTAGCCGGAGCCATCGACCAGATAGATGTGGCTGCCCTTGCCGACCGGCACAGGCTCGCCATCGGGCACGGTGATGCGCCCGGCCGGCGCGGTTTCGCTTGCAGTCATGCTCTCGGTGCTCATGGGCGCGGAGTATAGAAGGCGTGCATAGCGCGGTCAGCCAATTTTCGCCATGGCAGGATGTGGGTCCCCCGGTGAGTCACATGTGAGTCCCATGTGAATCTCTGGCCAGCGCTGTGGCAGGAGCGTCGCCAGCTCGGTTATAATTGGCCCATGCGGACTTCTGAAATCGACATGTTGATCGTGCCGGGCTGGACGAATTCCGGCTGGGATCACTGGCAATCGCGCTGGGAGCGCCATTTCAAGACTGCGCGGCGCATCCAGCAGAAGGACTGGGATACGCCGCGCCTCGCCGACTGGGTAGATCGGATCGTCGAGGAAGTGACAAAGGCGCCGCGCCCTGTGGTGCTCGTGGCGCACAGTTGTGGCGTGTCGGCCGTGGTACATGCAGCGCCACGCCTGATGCCGAGTCGCCTCATGGGCGCCTTCCTCGTGGCACCGCCCGATCTCGAAGGCACGGACACCTGGCCGGCCAAGGAGGGAGGGTTCACGCCTTTGCCCATGGTGCCGCTCCCTTTTCCGGCGCGCCTGATCGGCAGCTCGGATGATCCGCACTGCTCCATCGAGCGCGCGCAGGCGTTCGGCGCCGCCTGGGGTGCCGATACCTCGATCATCGCCAATGCGGGGCATCTGAACACTGCGTCGGGCCATGGACCCTGGCCCGAAGGGCTGCTGACCTTCGGGTTGTTCCTGCGTTCGCTCGGGAATGTGCCGGGACGCGCTTAATTTAGCCGTTCTGGGCGCGATGGCGCAGGAAGTGATCGGCCAGCACCAGCGCCATCATGGCTTCACCGACCGGAACAGCACGAATGCCAACGCAGGGGTCGTGACGACCCTTGGTGATGATCTCAGTGTTCTGGCCATGCTTGTCGACTGTCCGGCGCGGCTGGAGGATCGAGGACGTCGGCTTCACGGCGAAACGCGCCACCACCGGCTGTCCCGTCGAGATGCCGCCGAGAATGCCGCCCGCGTGGTTCGAGAGAAATACCGGCTTACCGTCATTGCCGGCGCGCATCTCGTCGGCGTTCGCTTCGCCCGTCAGGGCAGCCGCGGCAAAGCCATCGCCGATCTCGACGCCCTTCACCGCGTTGATGCTCATCATGGCCGAGGCCAGATCCTGATCGAGCTTGCCGTAGATCGGTGCGCCCCAGCCAGCCGGTACGCCCTCGGCGACGACTTCGATGATTGCGCCGAGCGAAGAGCCGGCCTTGCGCGCCGCGTCGAGGTCGTCTGCCCACTGGGCCGCGGTCGTCGCGTCAGGGCAGAAGAAGGGATTGTTGTCGACCTCGTCCCAGTTCCAGCTGTTACGGTCGACGGCACGGCTGCCGATCTGCACGAGTGCGCCGCGGATGGAGATGCCATCCAACACCGAGCGCGCAACAGCGCCGGCCGCGACGCGTGCCGCCGTTTCGCGCGCTGAGGAGCGCCCGCCGCCGCGATAGTCACGGATGCCGTACTTGGCGAAGTACGTGTAGTCCGCATGTCCAGGGCGGAATTTCTCGGCAATCTCGCCGTAGTCCTTGGACCGCTGGTCCGTGTTCTCGATCATGAGCGAGATCGGCGTCCCGGTTGTCACCTGCTGGCCCGCGTCGTCGTCGAAGACGCCCGAAAGGATCTTCACTGCATCGGGTTCGCGGCGCTGGGTGGTGTAGCGCGACTGCCCCGGCCTGCGGCGATCGAGATAGATCTGGATGTCCTCGACCTTGAGGGGGATGCCGGACGGGCAGCCGTCGATCACGCAGCCGAGCGCCGGCCCGTGGCTCTCGCCCCAGGTTGTGACGCGGAAAAGATGACCGAAAGTGTTGTGCGACATAGGCTATCCGGTATTTGCGGCACTGCAGCAACAATAGCTATAGCACAACTGTCTTACGGACGTCTCTGCTCAAGATTAACAAGCGTTCATGTGGTACATTAACAACCATTCAAGTAGCTGAGCACGGAAGATGTGTGACTAACGCGTCACGAAGGGGGTTTATATTGATCATATATTCAGTGTTGCTTCCTAAGGTCACAAGAAAGTGTAAGTGTGAAGCCGGCACTGATGTTGTTGCAGGCTCAGACCTCGATCGGCAGCAGTGCCTTGCTTGCAAGCTGATGCTGACTGTGGAGGAATTACCATGAAACTCGTGAAGCTGGCCGTGGCCGGTGTGCTCAGCGCGTTCCTGTTCACCTCGGTGCAGGCCGCGCCGGCGGTGATGCCCGCCTCGAAAATCACGTCTGACAGCGTGATCGAGCTGGTCCAGGACAAGAAGAAGGCCGCGGCCAAGAAGAAGGCTGCTCCGAAGAAGAAGGCTGCCAAGAAGCCGGCCAAGAAGAAGGTTGCGAAGGTAGGCCCCGGCAAGTGCGGCGCCATGAAGTACTACGACATGAAGAAGAAGGCCTGCGCGTCGAAGGGCTGATCTCTCTTCAAGCGTGACAAAGCTGGGTCGGGCGTCTGCCCGGCCCTTCTTCGTTTCTACGGTTGTGGTTTAGCGCCAGCCGAAGGCGATGCGTTCGACCTTGGCGTCGCCCAAGGCATCGAAGAGACGTGCAACGGGGCGGCCGCCGCGACGCCAGTAGAAATGACAGGCCTGATCGTTCTCGGCGAGGGCCCAGACAATGAGGCCGGACAGCCGGCGCACGTCAAGGGCATGGCGCGCCGCTTCGAAAAGGTGCTCGCCGAAGCCGAGACCCTGATGCGTAGGTGTGACGTACAGCTCGAAGATTTCGCCCTGAAAGCGGCCCTTGGAGCGTGCACGGCCGAACGTCGTGTACCCGGCCACCGTGCCACTCACCTCGAGGATCAGCATACCTTCGCTACGGCTCGTGACGCCGCGCCACCACTCGACAGAGCGGCGGCGGATGATGCCCTCCAGATGGGCGTGCGGAATAATGCCGGTATAGGCGAGCCGCCACGACTGGCCGAATAGCTCTGCCAGCGCTTCCGCATCACTCGTCTGCGGTTTGCGGACAACGATATCGGTACGGGACTGGAGCATTTGCTCACTATAGACCATCATTATGGCGCAGGTCAGCTCACGTCGTCGCGAAAAGAGCGCGGGGGGCGCTGGGTCGCAGGCTAGATCGCTCCCATTTGCGCTTGGCGAGGGGGCTGTGCTAGAGCGTCGCCCGTGCGTCGCGCCCCTTTAGCTGCTGCAAGCAGTGGGGTCTCACCCGGACGCATGTCTATTGGCGGTCTGTTCCTGGACGCCGATGGCGTGGCGACGTGGCGGAGTGGTGACGCAGCGGACTGCAAATCCGCGCACGCCGGTTCGATTCCGGCCGTCGCCTCCAATTCCAACCTTCAAACATCGGTCGGGCTCCTCTTTCGGCGCGCATCGCCCTTCCGTGTCCTGCGATGCTCCGCCAGTAGACCCACTACCTCCCGCCGTGCGATGGAGAGGGGAAATTGCCCAATCCAAGCTGACTTCCGGGAGGACCAATGATCCGCATCAAGGCCCAGGCGCTTGAGGAACTCGTGCGCGATATCTTCGTTAAGGCGGGCTGCTCGGAGGCCGAGGGGAAGCGCATCGGCAAATATCTCGTCATCGCAAATCTCACGGGTCACGACAGCCACGGCGTGCAGCGCGTGCCGCGCTACCTGCAATGGAAGGCCGATGGTGATTTCGTCGCCGACCGCACCGTGAAGGTTGTTTCCGAAACGCCGGTGATTGCGGTGCTCGATGGCCAGTACGGTTTCGGCCAGACGATCGGGCCGCAGGCCGTCGAGATCGGGATCAAGAAGTGCAAGGAGATGGGGCTCTCCTGCGTGGCGCTGCGCAATGTCGGTCACATCGGCCGCATCGGCGACTGGTCGGAGATGGCGGCGGCCGAGGGGCTTGTGTCGGTGCACTTCGTCAATGCCGCGGGTAGCGTTCTGGTCGCGCCGTACGGCGGTACGGAGCGGCGATTCTCCACCGCGCCCTACAGTGTGGGCGTGCCGCGTCCTGGACAGCGGCCTGTGATCCTCGATTTCGCGACGTCGGTTGTCGCGGAGGGCAAGGTGCTCAATGCCTCCTTCGGTGGCAAGGCGCTACCGGGCGACGCCCTGATCGGCCCCGACGGGAAGGCCGGCAATGACCCGCACATGCTCTACGGCGATTACACGCCGACAGGTCCGCGCAATCATAGCAAAGGCACGGGCGCCATCCGTGCCTTTGGCGATCACAAGGGCTCGGGGCTCGCCATGATGTGCGAGCTGCTCGGTGGTTCGCTCACCGGCACGGGCGCGACGGAGCACGGCCGCAAGTTTTCGAACGGGATGCTCTCCTTCTACGTGGATCCGGCCAAGCTCGACACGACTGGGTTCTTTCCGACGGACGTGCAGCGCTACGTTGATTTCGTGAAGAGCGCCAATCCATCGACACCCGGCGGTGAGGTCCTCATCCCAGGCGAGCCCGAGGAGCGGACCAAGGCGGAGCGCCTCGCCAACGGCGTGCCGCTGCCCGAGGATACCTGGGGTGCTATCGTTGAGGCCGCGCGCAAGGTTGGCGTCGACGAGCGCCGCATTCAACTCGCGGCGCAGTAAGACGACGACGATGCTGACAGCCCATACGCTCAACGACCGCATCCGCGCCCATTCCCACAATGCGGCGCACGGTATGGAAGTCCCCGCGAACGCGAGGATCCTGTTTTGCAACGGTCAGGTCGGCGTGCGGCTCGACGGCACGATACCGGACGATCCGCAGGAGCAGATCGAGGTCATCTTCGAGCGCATCGGCATCATTCTCGCTGCGTCGAAGATGACGTTTGGCGACGTCGTGAAATTCACTGTCTACGTTACCGACAAGTCCATCCTGGACGCCTATTTCCGCGTTCGCGCGCGGGTGATGGGCGATCACAATCCGCCGGCAACGCTCCTGGTCGTCATGCCGTTTCCGCGCGCGGGCATCAAAGTCGAGATTGAAACCGTCGCGGCAAAGGCCGACTAGGCAACAACACGATCGAGATCGAGGACACACCCATGACCACTATCTCCAACGATACGCTCGCCTTCCTGCAAACTGTCGACACGCCGACCATCTGCAATGCCCTCGAGATCGTGGCGCCCGAGCGCCGTCTCTTCGGCTACACGGTGAGGCCGTTCGTGTGCCCGTTCCCGGATGTCGTCGCCGTCGTCGGCTACGCGCGCGTTGCGACCTGCCGCGCCACGCACGCCAATGAGCTCACGGGCGAAGCCGCGCGCAATCAGCGCATCGGCTACTACGAGTACATTGCCTCGGGGCCAGGACCGACGATTACCGTGCTCCAGGATCTCGATGGTGCCGAAGTCGGGTACGGCGCATTCTGGGGCGAGGTGCAGAGCACGGTTCACAAGGGCCTCGGCTCGCTCGGCGTGATCACCGATGGCTGCATCCGCGACATTCCGCAGTGGGCACCGGGCTTCTTCGCGCTCGCAGGTTCCTACGCGCCGAGCCACGCCTACACGCATCTCCACGACTTCGGCAAGGAAGTGCGCGTGCACGGAATGGTCGTGAAGCATGGCGATCTCATTCACGCCGACCGCCATGGTGCCGTCGTGATCCCGCACGCCGTTGCCGACAAGATCAAGGGCGCTTGCGACCTGCTCTCGCGCAAGGAGGCCGTCATCCTCGACCAGGCCCGCGCCCCGGGCTTCAACATCGACATTCTGAGAGCGGCACTCCGCAAGCAGGAAGAGATCCACTGAGGGCGCTCGCGCGCACGGATACCCATGGGCGATGGCTGCCATGCGGGCGGCCGTCGCCCAGGTCTTTTCCGTTGAAGGCCCGCCCGATTCGGCGGAGAACAAATCCACTTTAGAACCAACACAGCAATTGCCCCCGTTGCTGCACCGCGTTAAAAGCCCTTCTGGCGGCCAGGGGTGTTATTGGGGCCTTGGCGCCACGGAGGTGCGTGGCCGGCCGGCAACGGACGGCGGACGCCTAAGTAGTCAGAGGCCTAGCGGCCCGTTTCGAGGTTCTCCGGCGCCCGCCGGGAGTATCGGCACGGCGCCCACCTAACGAGAGCCGAAAGTATGGCCAGCGCCAAGCCATCCGCCGGGACGCAGCGCCCGATCTCGCCGCATCTCCAGATCTACAGCCCGCTCATCAATATGATGATGTCGATCATCCATCGCATCACGGGCGTGGCTCTCTATGGCGGCACGCTGTTGCTCGCCTTCTATCTCGTCTCGGCGGCGAGCGGGCCGGAAGCCTACTATCATGCGAAGTGGATCTTCGGAAAACCGATCGGGCTTATCATTCTCTTCGGCTACACGTGGGCGCTCTTCCACCACATGCTCGGTGGCATCCGCCACATGATCTGGGATACGGGCCGCGGCTTCGATCTCGCGACCGTCGACAGGCTCTGCTGGGGCTCGCTCATTGGCTCGATCTCGCTGACGATCCTCGTCTGGGTCGCGGCTTTCATGCTCTGAGAGGGCGCACGCATGACCACGACGCTTCGCCCGACACCCTCGCCCAATGACGCGCAGATCCGCACGCCGCTCGCGCGCGTGCGCGGTCTCGGCTCGGCGAAGGAGGGCACGGATCACTTCTGGCGCCAGCGCGTGACCGGGGTCGCCAACCTCTTCCTCGTCATCTTCGCGGTGTTCCTGATGTTGAAGCTCGTCGGCGCGAGCTACCAGAACGCACGCGCGATCTTGTCGAGCCCGCTCGTGACCTTGCCGCTCGGTATGCTGATCCTGTCGGGTGTCATCCACATGCGCCTGGGTATGCAGACGGTGATCGAGGACTATATCCACTCCGAGGGGCTTAAGATCGTGCTCCTCATGCTCAACACGTTCTTCGCCATTGCCGTCGGTGCGACGTGCATTCTGGCCGTGTTGAAGCTTGCATTCGGGAGCTGAGCCCATGAACGCACAAGCCAACGGTATCGCCAAGCCAGCGATCAACGGCAAGGCCTATCCGACGACCGACCACACCTACGACGTCATCGTCGTCGGTGCCGGCGGCGCGGGTCTTCGCGCCACGCTCGGCTGCGCACAGGCGGGCCTAAAGACTGCCTGCATCACGAAGGTATTTCCGACCCGCTCGCACACGGTCGCGGCGCAGGGCGGCGTTGCTGCCGCGCTCGGCAACATGGGAAAGGACGACTGGCGCTGGCACATGTACGACACCGTCAAGGGTGCCGACTGGCTCGGCGATCAGGACGCCATCGAGTATCTCTGCCGGAATGCGCCGAAGGCCGTGTACGAGATGGAGCACTACGGCGTGCCCTTCAGTCGTACCGAGGACGGCCGCATCTACCAGCGTCCCTTCGGCGGCATGACCACCGAGTTCGGCGAAGGCCCGCCGGCGCAGCGCACCTGCGCCGCCGCCGATCGCACCGGCCACGCCATGCTCCACACGCTCTATGGCCAGTCGCTGCGCTACTCGGCTGAGTTCTTCATCGAGTACTTCGCCATCGACCTCATCATGGATGCAGACGGCGCCTGCCGCGGCGTTATCGCGCTCTGCCTCGAGGACGGCACGATCCACCGCTTCCGCGCCCGCAAGACCATTCTCGCTACCGGCGGGTATGGCCGCGCGTACTTCTCCTGCACGTCGGCGCACACTTGCACGGGCGATGGCGGCGGCATGGTTCTGCGCGCCGGGCTGCCGCTGCAGGACATGGAGTTCGTGCAGTTCCACCCGACCGGCATCTACGGCGCGGGCGTGCTGATCACGGAAGGCTCACGCGGTGAGGGTGGCTATCTGACCAATGCGAACGGCGAGCGCTTCATGGAGCGCTATGCGCCGCATGTGAAGGATCTCGCCTCGCGCGACGTCGTCTCCCGCTCGATGACTGTAGAGATCCGCGAGGGTCGCGGCGTCGGCCCGCTGAAGGACCACATCTACCTGCATCTCGACCACCTCGATCCGAAGATCCTGGCGGAGCGCTTGCCGGGCATCACGGAGAGCGCCAAGATCTTCGCCGGCGTCGATCTCCACCGCGAGCCGATCCCGGTGCTGCCGACCGTCCACTACAACATGGGCGGCATCCCCACGAACTTCCACGGCGAGGTCGTCACGCTCAAGGGCGGCAACCCCGACCAGATTGTGCCAGGCCTCATGGCCATCGGCGAGGCGGCCTGCGTTTCGGTGCACGGCGCCAACCGCCTCGGCTCCAACTCGCTCATCGACCTCGTGGTGTTCGGACGCGCGGCTGGCCTCAGGGCAGCCGAGACGACCGAAGCCGGCGCCGCGCAGCCGGATCTGCCGAAGGATGGTTCCGATCTCGCGCTCTCGCGGCTCGACCGCTTCCGCTTTGCCAAGGGCAGTCAGCCAACGGCGGCGCTGCGGCTCAAGATGCAGCGGCTCATGCAGTCGAACTGCGCCGTGTTCCGCGATGGTCCGGTGCTGCAGGAAGGCGCGCAAAAGATCGTCGAGATCTGGAAGGAGACGGGCGATATCGCCGTCACTGACCGCACGCTGGTCTGGAACTCCGACCTCGTCGAGACTCTCGAGTACGACAATCTCATCGCCCAGGCGGCCGTGACCATGATCTCGGCGAACAATCGCCAGGAGAGCCGCGGCGCGCACGCACGCGAGGACTACCCCAATCGCGACGACAAGGAATGGATGAAGCACTCGCTCACCTGGGCTGACGACGCGAAGTGCGAGGTGCGTATCGACTACCGTCCGGTGCACACCTACACGCTGACGAACGAGATGAAGTACGTCGAGCCGAAGGCTCGCGTTTACTAACGGCCAAAGGCTCGCGTTTATTGAGGGCCAAAGGCTCGCGTTTACCGAGCGCTGAAGGCCATCGGTGAGTGGAATGAGGGGCGGTGCGTACTAGCGCGCCGCCTCTCCGCACACTAAATACAACTCGTCCGCGCGCTTGCGCGCCAGCAATCAGAGGTGACGCTCATGAGCACCGCCGCCAAGGCTGCGACCACTGACGCCTGGGCTCGTCCGCCGGCGACGGCCCGCCTCGTCCTCGCCGACGGTACGGTCATCAAGGGCCGCGGGCTCGGTGCCATCGGCACCGCTGTCGGCGAAGTCTGCTTCAACACGGCCATGACGGGCTATCAGGAGATCCTGACGGATCCCTCGTACGCCGGCCAGATCATCACGTTCACCTTCCCGCACATCGGCAATGTCGGGGCGAATTCCGAGGACACCGAGACGTCGAATCTTGCGTCGCGCACGGGCGCGCGCGGTGCTGTGCTCCGCGCCTCGATCTCGGCGCCCTCGAACTACCGCGCCGCTGAGACGCTCGATCAGTGGCTCAAGGCGCGTGGCATCATCGCCATTGCCGATGTGGATACGCGTGCGCTCACCGCGCTCATCCGCGAGCAGGGCATGCCGAACGCCGTCATTGCCCACAGCCCGGACGGAAGGTTCGACATGGAGGCGCTCAAGGCCGAGGCAGCGGCATGGCCGGGTCTCGACGGCATGGATCTCGTGCCCGAGGTGACGAGCGGCCAGAGCTACGGCTGGGATGAAATGCGCTGGGTATGGGGCAAGGGCTATCCGCGCCAGGAGAATCCCGAGTTCCATGTCGTCGCCGTCGACTACGGCCTCAAGCGCAACATCCTCCGTTGTCTCGCCAATGCCGGTTGCCGCGTGACGGTCGTGCCGGCGCAGACATCAGCCGAGGACATTCTGGCGCGCAAGCCCGATGGCGTGTTCCTCTCGAACGGCCCCGGCGATCCGGCTGCGACCGGTAAGTATGCCGTGCCTGAAATCAAGAAGCTCGTGGCATCGGGCCTGCCGACATTCGGTATCTGCCTCGGCCATCAGATGCTCGGCATTGCCGTCGGTGCCAAGACGCACAAGATGCACCAGGGGCATCATGGCGCGAACCATCCGGTGAAGGACTACACGACCAACAAAGTCGAGATCGTCTCGATGAACCACGGCTTTGCCGTCGATCGCGAGACGCTGCCCGAGGGCGTCGATGAGACGCACGTCTCGCTCTTCGACGGCACGAACTGCGGCATTCGCCTCAAGGATAAGCCGGTCTTCTCCGTGCAGCACCACCCCGAGGCTTCGCCAGGCCCGGAGGACAGCCACTACCTGTTCGACCGCTTCGTCGAGCTCATGCGCGAGCACAAGGCGCGCTGAGCTACGTCAGGAATGACAAAGGCCCGGGAGGCAGAACCTCCCGGGCCTCCGTGCGTTCGTAGCTAGGTGAGTTGCCTCACTTCACGGCCTTCTTCAGCGCGTCGACGAGACCCGTCGTCTCCCACGAGAAGCCGCCCTCGCTGTCCGGCTTGCGGCCGAAGTGGCCATAGGCCGAGGTGCGCGCGTAGATAGGCTTGTTGAGGTCGAGATGCTTGCGGATGCCGCGCGGCGAGAGGTCCATGACCTCGCCGAGAGCAGCCTCGAGCTTGGCCTCGTCGACTTTGCCCGTGCCGTACGTGTCGACGTAGATGGAGAGCGGCTTGGCGACGCCGATGGCATACGACACCTGGATGCAGCAGCGGTCGGCGAGACCGGCAGCAACGACATTCTTCGCGAGGTAGCGTGCCGCGTAGGCTGCCGAGCGGTCGACCTTGGTCGGGTCCTTGCCCGAGAAGGCGCCGCCGCCATGCGGGGCCGCGCCGCCATACGTGTCGACGATGATCTTGCGGCCGGTGAGGCCGGCATCGCCGTCGGGGCCGCCGATGAAGAACTTGCCGGTCGGATTGATGTGCCAGACGCAGTCTTTGCCGATCCATCCATCGGGCAGCGTCTTGCGGACATACGGCTCGACGATCGCGCGCACGTCCTTGGACGTCAGCTTCTCGTCGATATGCTGGTGCGAGACGACAATCTGCGTGACACCGACGGGCTTGCCGCCCTCGTAGCGGACGGTGACCTGGCTCTTGCTGTCGGGGCCGAGCTTGGCGGCATCGCCCTTGCCGGACTTGCGCGCGGTGGCAAGGTCTTCGAGAATCTTATGCGCGTAGTAGATCGGCGCTGGCATCAGCTCAGGCGTCTCGCGCGTCGCGTAGCCGAACATGATGCCCTGGTCGCCGGCGCCTTCCTCCTTGTTGCCGCCCGAGTCTACGCCCTGCGCGATGTCGGCAGATTGCGGATGGAGAAGGACTTTGATGTCGGCGTTCTGCCAGTGGAAGCCTTCTTGCTCATAGCCGATGTCGCGGATGGCCATGCGGGCGACGTGGCTGATCCAGTCATGCGTGACCGTGTTCGGTCCCCGCGTCTCGCCGGCGATCACGACCTGGTTCGTGGTTGCCAGCGTCTCACAGGCCGCGCGGATCTCCCACGGGTCGATGCCGGCCTTGGGGCCTTCGCGATAGAAGAGGTCGACGATCTCGTCGGAGATACGGTCGCAGACCTTGTCAGGGTGGCCTTCGGAGACCGACTCACTCGTGAACAGGTACGACTGGCGCGACAAGGTAGCCCCCTGGGGTTTGGCGTGTGCGAAAAACGCGCCGTTCTTGCAGTCTTTTACAGACCGGTCAAGATGACGGCATTTCAAATACAATTCGGCTGGCGTGATAAGGCTTTGCCGGCGCCGTCCCCGACGGCTCAATCCTCGCGGAAGACCCGCTCGCGCCGCTCGTGGCGCTCCTGTGCCTCGATCGAGAGCGTGGCGATCGGCCGCGCATCCAGCCGCTTGAGGCTGATCGGCTCGCCCGTTTCCTCGCAATAGCCGTAGCTGCCGTCGTCGATGCGGGCGATGGCTGCATCGATCTTGCCGATCAGCTTGCGCTGGCGGTCCCGGGCGCGCAGTTCGAGGGCCTTGTCGGTCTCTGATGTGGCGCGGTCGGCGAGGTCGGCGTGCTGGGAGGTGTCGTTGTGCAGGCCCATTAGCGTCTCGCGGGTCTGGCGGAGGATATCCTCCTTCCAGGCGAGCAGCTTGTTCCTGAAGTAGAGACGGTGCCGCTCATTCATGAACGGCTCGTCCTCGCTCGGCTTGTAGCCCGGACTGAGCGTGATCTCGCTATGGCGCGCATCGGGCTTGCCGTTGCTTCGGCCGCCCTTTTTTGCGCCGTTTCCATTCACGGATTTTGTCATGCGTTGCCACCCATCATGCAAACCCGATCGACCAACCCCCCTCTACGACTTCGGTCGTAGGAAAAGTGCGCCACGTAATATGCGAGCCGGGTATACAGTCAAGCGAATAGCGTCATAGAGTTAGCCGAGGCCGCAAAGCCGGCCGGCAGCCCCTGGGGCGCCGGGCCCCCGGCCGCGGTCATCGGTCCCGGTCAGGGGGCCGAAAAGCCCTGCCGACGACCCCTTCGGGATGCCCGGAAGGCTTTCCGCGGCTCGGAAGCGCCGATGGACTTCGGCCCCCGGCTCTGCTACAACGCGGCCACGACGCGTACCGCCGCCGCTGCCAGAGGCACCGGGGGCGCTTGCGCATTCAGTTTTCAAAGCGGCAAAATCAGATCCACGAGGAGCAGTACGCTTGCAAGTTCTCGTTCGCGACAACAACGTTGATCAGGCGCTGAAGGCGCTCAAGAAGAAGATGCAGCGCGAAGGCATTTTTCGCGAGATGAAGCTGCGTAATTATTATGAGAAGCCCTCCGAGCGCCGGGTACGCGAGAAGGCCGAGGCTGTCCGCCGGGCCCGCAAGCTCGCCCGCAAGAAGCTCCAGCGCGAGGGCCTCCTGCCGAACAAGCCCGCCGCAACCAAGACGCCCGGTCGGGGCGGTGGCCGTGGTGGCCCGGGCGCTGGTGGTGCTGGTGGCAGCGGAACGGGCGGCGGTAGCAGCGGCGGTGCGCCGCGGTTCTGATCGTTTCCGCGTTTCATTGAGCCGGGAGGGACATCCTCCCGGTATGCGTGGCCGGGATCTCTCCCGGCCTTTCGCTTTTCTACGACTTAAGATCAGCCGATCACGCGCAGGTGGCTTGCCGGCGCGCTGGTCGGCATTTGCGTGCCGCCCACCAGAATGTCGTTCGTGATGTTCTGAATGTCGCGGTGCCCGCAGAGCGCCATGGTCATATCGAGCTCCTTTCGGATGATCTCCAGCGCCTTGGTGACACCTTCCTCGCCCATGGCGCCAAGGCCATACGTGAAGGCGCGCCCGATATAGACGCCCTTGGCCCCGAGCGCGATCGCCTTGATCACGTCCTGGCCTGTCCGGATGCCGCCATCCATATGGATCTCGATGCGGTTGCCGACCGCGCGCACGATCTCGGGCAACGCCGCGATGGACGAAATCGCACCATCGAGCTGGCGCCCGCCGTGGTTCGAGACGATCAGCGCATCGGCACCTGTCTGTGTGGCTATCTCGGCATCCTCGACATCGAGGATGCCTTTCAGAATGAGCTTGCCGCCCCATTCGTCGCGAATGCGCTTCACTTCATCCCAGCTCAAGCGCGGATCGAACTGCTCCGCCGTCCACGCACCGAGCGCGCTCATGTCGCTGACGCCCTTGGCGTGCCCGACGATATTGCGGAAGGTCCGCCGCTTGGTGCCGAGCATGCCCATCCACCAGCGCGGTTTCGTACCGATATCGATGATGTTCGGGATCGTGAGGCGTGGCGGCGCCGTGAGCCCGTTCTTGAGATCTTTGTGGCGCTGGGCGAGAATCTGGAGGTCGAGCGTCAGCACGAGCGCGGAGACGCCGGCCGCCTTGGCACGCGCGAGCAGGCGGCTCACGAAGTCCTTGTCGCGCATGACGTAGAGCTGGAACCAGAAGGGCTTGTCCGTGTTCTCGGCCACGTCCTCGATGGAGCAGATGCTCATCGTCGAGAGTGTGAAAGGTACGCCGGCCTTGTTGGCTGCGCGCGCGGCGAGAATCTCGCCATCGGCGTGCTGCATGCCTGTCATGCCGACCGGCGCCAGGGCGAGCGGCATCGATACGGGAATGCCCACCATGCTGCTGGCCAGCGTCCGGTTGGTCATGTCCACGGCCACGCGCTGGCGCAGCTTGATGCGCTGGAAGTCTTCCTCGTTGGCGCGGTAGGTGCTCTCCGTCCACCCGCCCGAGTCGGCGTAGTCGTAGAACATCCGCGGCACGCGCCGCTTGGCGAGCACGCGCAGATCCTCGATGCAGGTAATGACTTGGCTCATGCGGCGCTTCCCCGGATGTCAGGCTTATGACCCTGGCTTAGCGCCTTTTGGACGGTAACGAAACAGGTCAATCGGGGAGGGGAGAGGACGTCGCGGGCGGCGTGCCGGCTATGGTTTCGGCTCAGGTACCGACGTCATAGCGGTAGAGGTCCATGCCGTGGATGCGCAGCCAGGCCTTGGCTTCGCCGCTGCGTGGCATGATCCGGTCGACGAGGCGCCAGAAGCGCGGACCATGGTTCATGTGCACGAGATGGGCAACCTCGTGCGCGGCCACGTAGTCGAGCACGACGGGCGGTGCCAGAAGCAGGCGCCAGGAGAAGGAGAGCTGGCCTGAGCTCGAGCACGAGCCCCAGCGGGTCTTCTGATCTCGGAGCGTAATCCGTAGCGGCTTGACGCCGATCTCCTTCGCGTACCGCGTGACTGCAAGCTGCAGGTCGCGTGCGGCCTCGGCATAGAGCCAGTCGCGCAGCCGGCGCGGTGCGTGCTCCGCCGTGCCGCGGACGATCAGCACGGGAACCCGACGGCCGGCGCGCGCGACGATCTCGACGACACCGGCACCGCGCTGAGCTGGCTCGAAGGCAATCTCGTGTGGCACGCCGCGGAGCGGGAATGCCGCGCCTTCAACGAGCGGCACCGGCTCCGGTACGCACTCGAGGCGCTCGCGCACCCAATCGCGATTGCGCAATAGAAAGCGATCAGCTTCGCGCAGGTCGGAGCTGCGCGGCATGGTCAGGATGACAGCGTGCTGAGTCCGGCTGACGCGCAGCGTCAGGCGCCGCGCCTTAGGATGCCGGCGCACCTCTACGGGTGCCGAGATCCCATCGACCTTCAGCAATTGGACTGAGGGCGTCGATGAGCCCGTGGTTTTCGCGGTCCGCCGCTTCATGCGCGTCCTCGCTCGTCTCCAAAAGTGCGTATGGAAGTGCGCCGACTGCGCATCCGCAAGTGTCCCCCATCGACCGGTGTCAGTTACACCACTCGACCGACGCGCTTTGCACTCGTTTGAGGCAGTCCTGCGGCGCACCCCGATGCACCACCGAGTGCTGGAATCCTAGCAGGCGAAATGACGCGCGCGAACCCGTTAGGCATCGGAGCGCCGCATGAGAGCATACGGATGTGGCGACAACGCAACGCGACGCATCAGCGCCACATTCAAAGCGTTCGCCTGAGTCGGGAGGTATCGGGCACTATTGCTGCCAGACTCGGAGCCCGTCGAAGAACAGACTGCCGGCGAGCTGCAGCATGGTTAGATGTGCGAGCTGAGGAAGATACAGCGCATCGGCTGCCAGAGAATGTGAAGCGCGCTTCGACGCAGCTGCGTCATTGCGACGCTTGGGTGTGCGAGGCGTGCTCGTCGCTTCGTGTGATCCGAACGTGAAGGCGGAAGAAGAAATTTCGCGCGCCTCAGTGCTTGCTGTTTCACGCGTCGCGCGGCGTTGAAGCGCGGGCGAAGCGATTCCTGCCTTGGTGCGCGGATCACGTGCGCGCGCGAACGCCGCGATTCGTGGTGCAATCTCGCGGCGGAAGCGGGAGCCGTTGAAAATGCCGTAGTGGCCGACGTGCGGACATGTGAATTTCATCTTGTCGGCCGCTGGCAGCGAGGTGCAGAGGTCGTTTGCGGCGTGGCACTGACCGAGGCCGGTGATGTCATCCTTCTCGCCTTCGATGGTCAGAAGACCGACGCGGCGGATCGCACTCGGATCGATGAGGCGGCCGCGGTGGTACATCTCGCCCTTCGGAAGGAGATGGCGCACGAACACGGTGTCGACCGTGTCGAGATAGAACTCCGCGGTGAGATCCATGACAGCGAGGTATTCGTCGTAGAACTCGCGGTGTTTCTCCGCACTGTCGCCGTCGCCGCGCACGAGATGGAAGAAGAGATCCTTGTGCGCGTTCATGTGCCGGTCGAGGTTCATGGTCATGAACCCGCTGAGTTGCAGAAAGCCCGGATAAACCGAGCGTCCCGCGCCGGCATTGGGCCACGGCACCTGCGTGATGACATTGCGGCGGAACCAGTCCGTACCGCGCTGCTCGGCGAGCTGGTTGACGATCGTCGGGCTGCGGCGCGTGTCGATCGGTCCGCCCGCGAGCGACATGCTGAGCGGCACGTCGGGATCGCCCTCGGCTTCCATGAGCGAGACTGCCGCGAGTACGGGCACGGAAGGCTGGCACACCGAGAACACGTGCACGTCACCGCCGAAGTGCCGGAACATGGCGATCATCGCGTCGGTGTAATCCTCGAGGCGGAACTCGCCAGCCGCGAGCGGCACGTCGCGCGCGTCCTGCCAATCGGTGATGTAGACCTCGTGGTCAGGAAGAAAGGTTTCGACCGTGCCGCGCAACAGCGTCGCGAAGTGGCCGGACATGGGCGCTACAAGCAGCAGGCGTGGATCACGAGCGGCGCGGACCGGCGCGATGTCGCGTTTGAAATGGACGAGGCGGCAGAAGGGATGTTGCCACACCACTTCCTCGCGCACGCCGACGTCGACGCCGTCGACATTCGTGCGGTCGATTCGGTAGTTCGGTTTGTCGTAGCGCCGTGTCGTGCGCTCGAAGACATCGAGCGCCGCCGCCGTGTGGCGTCCGACGCTCGTGTGCGTCATCGGATTGAACGGGTTGGAGAGCAGAAGCCGGGCAGAGCCGGCAGCAGCGCGTACCGGGCGCACGGCCACATGGCCGAGCTCGTACCAATGGTAGAGCATTTTTCTCTCCCCAGTGTGTTTCCCAGAGTGATCGTTGATTCCGTCGTGTGGCGCATCTTGCTAACAGTGCGACGCGGTCGGCAGTTCCGCCTGTTACACCTTCGCCGATCGCATGGTGCGGCGCCTTATCGCGATGGAACGATCACTCAGTCGACACAATCTCCCACGTCTTAGTGTGGGCCGATTCTGCTTAAGGTGAAAGAGGAGAAGGGTTTAAGGCGCGCGCCTTCATTCGCTGCCGCGTCCTTTTGACAACGGTTGCGCCATTCCGGCTGGGGGCTTGATCCTCGGCGCCTGCCGTAAGAGTGCCCGGCCGGGATAGTGAAGGCGGGCATACGCGCTGAATTCCTCGACGAAGATCCTGGCATAGGCGGGGAGATGTCGCCGCTTGCTCCAGGCGATCATGGTCCAGCGCCCGAGCGCGGCGCCCTCGTGTACGAGCGGCAGAAGGCGTACGCGATCGGGCGCCGGAGCGACGGCCGATGGCAGTATGCCGATGCCGTACCGTGCGGCGGCGAGTGCCAGGATCGCGTTGTGCGAAGCGCTTTCGAATACGACCTTGGGTCGGAGACCGGCAGCGCGGCAGGCTGCATCGAACCAGTCGCGCGAACCGAAGCCTGCGTGCAGCGGCATGACATCGAAGTCCACCACCGCTGTCAGCTCGAGTGTTCGCGCGCGTGCGAGTTGATGATCCGCTGCGACGGCTGCGACGACATGGATCGGATAGAGGGGCTGATGATCGAACCGGGAGTCGCCAGCAGGGACGTAGGCAACATGCACTTCGCCCTCGTGCAGACGGTCGGCCAGATGCGTGCCGCCATCCTCGACGAGATGCACTTCGATGCCGGGATGACGCTCGCGCCAATCACCGAGAAAGCCGGCCAGCGGCGCTTCGATCGTGGGCGGCGTCGCGCCGATCCTTAGAATGCCGGTGTCGCCGGACTGAAGCGACTTGGCGCGATCCTTCAATGCCTCTGCGTCGGAGAGTATGGCTCTGGATCGCCGAAGGAGATCTTCGCCGCTCGACGTCAAGCGCAAGCGGCGTTCCGTTCGATCGAACAGCCTGAGCCCAAGCTCCGCTTCGAGCGTCTGGAGCTGCCGCGAGAGCGCGGGCTGGCTGAGATGGAGCCGCTCGGCAGCGCGCGAGACGCCGCCCGCATCGGCGACCGTCACGAATGCGCGGAGCTGCGTCAGGTCCATGTATCATCCAAATTGTGCATGTAAATGCAGAAGTTAAATGCATTGGACGCATAATGCAACATCTCGCATGATGGCGATCTGCGAGGTGACCTGCCGTGATGACCCCGACGATCGCCGCTCTCGCCGCCGCCATGGTGGCGTGCTCCTTCCTGTCCGGCATCTTCGGCATGGCGGGCGGCATGATCCTGCTTGGTATCCTGCTTGCCGTGCTCGCCCTGCCTGAGGCCATGGCCTTGCACGCCATAACTCAGATGACCTCGAACGGATGGCGGGGGCTCCTATGGCTGCGCTACGTGCGGTGGCGGAGTGCCGGCGGCTTTCTCGCGGGCAGTGCCATCGCGTTCGCTGTTTGGAGCGTCTGGGGCTATGTGCCGAGCACGGCTCTGACGCTGGTGCTGCTCGGGTTCGCGCCATTCGTCGTGAGATTGCTGCCGGCAGGCCTCAAGCCGGATCCCGCGCGCCCACTCCACGGCGTGGCGGTCGGAGCGGCGAGTATGATCCTGATGTTGCTCGCCGGTGTCTCCGGGCCATTGATCGACACGTACTTTCTCGGCGGGAAGTTCGAGCGCCGTGAGATCGTGGCGACAAAGGCCATCTGCCAGGTCTGCTGCCATACGGCGAAGCTGGCTTACTTCGGCGGGCTGGTCACTCAGGCTGCATCGCTCGATCCGCTGCTCGTCGGCGTCGCCATCGTCTCAACGGTCGCAGGGACGTCACTGGCAAAGCCGGTTCTCGAGCGGCTCAGCGATGCCCAGTATCGCGTTTGGGCCATGCGCATCGTCACGACGATTGCTTGCGTGTACATTGCGCAGGGCCTCTACCAACTCGCCATTGCGGCGAACTAGGAGGAAGAGATGTCTGGCAACATCGAGCCGCTGATCATCGACTTGGTCGAGTGGATTGCGAAGGAGCCGCGTCCCTACGAGCAGGTCATGGATATCTGGCGGACATCCTGCCCGCGCCTGACCGTCTGGGAGGATGCCGTCGATCGCGATCTGCTAAGGGCGGAGACGTCGAGCGCGGGGCTAATAGTCGTGGCCACGCGGGAGGGATTTGCGCTGCTCGACCAGCACGGCCGCCTCCCGAAGGACTACCTCACCTTGATGTGCTGATGGACGTGCGGCTGCCGGTCGCCGTGCGAGTGCCGCGTATGCTTGATTTCAGCAGGTATCACCATCAGGCGGGCATGCTGCACGCCACGTTCGGCAATTATGCGCTCGGCCAGTCGCTCGACATCGCCGGTTCGCCCCTTGAGCACGGCCACTTCCATGCAGCTGTCGTGGTCGAGGGCAATGCGCATCGTTGCCACTGAGAGATCGTGCTGATCCTGATAGGCATGGGCAATGCGCTTTGGCAGTTCCCGCATCCCCTGATCGTAGACGTAGAGCACGGCCGCCACGCATTGCGATGCGGCTGACGTATCCGATCGCGTGTGCGCGATGCCGGCGCGGACGAGATCACGCACGGCCTCCGATCGGTTCTGATTGCCGCGCGATTGGGCAAGCTTGTCTATTTCATCGGCAAGGGCGTCGTCGATCGTGATGGTGATGCGTTGCATGTTAGCCTCAGTGAGCTAGAACCGACCGAGTATGATCTTTTGGAACGGACATCATACTGGCACTCCCCCTAGCGTTGCTACCGGTTGGGTCGCGATATCGGGGTGGGATGGGGAATGGGCAGGCGTGTTTATGTGGCGTTTGCGATCGTCCTGGCGCTCAGTGGCAGCGCTACGGCACAGCAGGCTCAGCAGTTGCCCGGCTTGGTGGTCACAGCCCCTGCGGCAAAGGCCAAAGCGAAAGCCCAGGCAAAGGCGCCCCCGCCGAGCACGGCTCCCGTGGCGAGCAACGTCCCTGACACGGCGCCGCTCGCTGACGCGGCCTCCACCTTTGGGCCGATCCTGACCATCGACCCGCGCGGCAACGATGTGGGCATAGCGCAGTCGGCGAGCCAAGGTGTCGTCACGCGCGATGAGCTTCTGGCACAGCCGGCCTATCGCACGGGCGAAATGCTCGAAGCCGTGCCGGGATTGATCGTTACCCAGCACAGTGGTGAGGGGAAGGCAAATCAGTACTTCCTTCGTGGCTTCAATCTCGACCACGGTACCGACATCGCCATCACGATCGACGGAATGCCCGTCAACATGCGGACGCACGGCCACGGGCAGGGCTACGCGGACACCGCCTTCATGATCCCAGAGATCATGCGCGGCCTGTCCTACCGGAAGGGCCCGTACTTCGCTTCTGAGGGCGACTTCTCGTCAGCCGGTGCCATTCACCTCGATATCGTCGATCGCTTGGAGCGCAACTTCGGCCAGGTGGAGGTCGGCAGCTTCGGCCATCGCCGGGCGGTGACGGGCATGTCGGCACCCGTCGGCGCGGATGGCGCCATGCTCGTCGCCGGTGAGTTCGTGCACTTCGATGGGCCGTGGGATGTGAAGGAGGATCTGCACAAGTTCAACGGCGTGATGCGCTTCTCGCGCGGGACTTACGCGAACGGCTTCGCGGTCACGGCGATGGCCTACTCGGGCGAGTGGAATGCGACCAGCCAGATTCCGCAACGTGCCGTCGACGGCGGGCTCATCGACCGCTTCGGCTCACTCGACGCCTCCGACTATGGAAAGGCAGAGCGCTACTCTCTCTCGGCACGCTGGAGCGAGACGACTGACGTCACCGCAACGCGCGTCAATGCCTATGCCATCAAGAGCGGCCTCGATCTGTTCCACAACTTCACTTACTTCCTCAATGACCCCATCAACGGCGATCAGTTCAAGCAGATGGACGATCGCGTGATCGTAGGCGCCAGCGCCAGCCGTACCTTCCTCAGCATGGCATTTGGTGTGAAGAGCGAGACCACGGTCGGCATCCAGACGCGCTACGACGACATCAAAGTTGGCCTGTTCAACACGCGCGAGCGAACGGTGCTCTCCACGGTTCGCGACGATCGTGTGAAGGAGGCGAGCGCGGGCGTGTTCGGCGAGAACACACTGCGATGGACCAATTGGCTTCGGACGACGGCGGGCCTTCGCGGCGACGTCTATTGGACGGACGTGACAAGCAACCTCGCGGTCAACTCGGGCAAGGAGAGCGACGCTATCCTCAGTCCGAAGCTCGGTCTCGTCCTCGGCCCGTGGGCCGGAACCGAGCTCTATATGAATGCCGGCACGGGCTTCCACAGCAACGATGCGCGCGGCACGACGACGACCATCGATCCCGTATCCGGCGATCCCGCAGAGAAGACGCCATTCCTGGTGCGATCGGAAGGCGCAGAAATTGGGCTGAGATCTCAGCCCTGGCGCGGCTTGCTCAGCACGCTCTCGCTGTTCGTCCTCGATTTCGACTCCGAGATTGTTTTCATCGGCGATGCCGGCAACACGGAAGCGAGCCGCCCGAGCCGCCGCGTCGGCGCCGAGTTCACGATCGACGCGAAGCTCACGCCCTGGCTCACGCTCGACTTCGACGCAGCATACACACAAGCCCGCTTCCGAGAGGATGATCCCACGGCACCGGGGCGCCGAATTCCTGGCGCCGCCGAGGGCGTGATCAGCGCTGGGCTGTCCTTTCAGGATGTCTACGGGGGATGGTTCGGCGGCGCGAAGGTCCGCTACTTCGGGCCGCGGCCTCTCATTGAGGACGACTCCGTGCGCTCGGAGTCGACAACCACTGTCTCGGCCCGCCTCGGCTACAAGTTCGATAATGGTTTGATTGTGCGTTTGGACGCCTTCAATCTGTTCGACGCTGACGCAAGTCAGATCGACTACTATTATGCCTCGCGCTTGCCCGGCGAGCCCGCCGGCGGTGTCGAGGACATCCACTTCCACCCGCTGGAGCCGCGCTCGTTCCGCCTGTCAGCGACAATGCAGTGGTAAAGAGGCCTATTCAGCTGCCGCCGCGTGATGTGAGTGTGCCGGTGCTGGCGCGGGCACGGACGTTCGACTGAGCGCGAACAGGAACACGGCCACGACTACGTAGGCGATGGCAACCGTCGGTGTGACGGCAATGCCGACCGACTCGCCATGCATGAAGCCGAAGAACGTCAGCACAGCGGCCGCGGCTGCGAACGCCGATGCCGACAGGAATTGCCTGTCGATGATGAATGCGCCGAGCGCCCCGAAGATGAGGCCGGTCAGGATGGCGCCGCCGCCGAGTACTTCGAGCCCCTGGTAGAGCACGCCGACCTGCCCGAGCTTTTCAAAGCCTATGGCATGTGCATTCGTGCCGGCCGCCTGCAGCGCGCCGTCCATGAGCGTCTTACACCATGCGGCGAGATGCGGCACGAGCGCCAGAACGACGGCAGGCGCGTGGCTCTTCGGCGTTTCCTGGAAAGCCTGCGCGCCGATCAGCATGCCGATGTAGAGCAGGATCGGCGAGATCGCGACGACGGGCACCAGCGACAGCAGCAGCGCGATGATGCCGAACCACGAGAGCACGATGACCATGAGCCCGGTCGCCGCCGAATAGCCGATGCGTCCGCCCATGGCTTTCCAGCCGGGATGGCCGATGTAGACGGCGTTGATGAAAGGATTGCCCATGAGGCATCCGATCAGGCTGACGACACCGTCCGCCGTGAGCACCTGCGTGGTGGGATAGGGATCGCCCGCCACTTCCGCACTCTCGACATTGTCCATGGCTTCGACGAGGTCGTAGATGCCGAACGGGATCGCGGTCACGAGAATGATGCCGAGGAACTCGAAGCCGCCGAACAGTTCGTTGTAGGCGGGAAGCGGCACCGAGAAGCCGAAGCTCGTGAGCGACGCGGCGAGCTTCTGCAGGCTGAGGCCGCCGTAGTTGAGACCGAAGAGGTTCGATCCCCAAGCGATCAGCATGCCCGCGGCAATGGCGACGAGGCCTGCCGGGATGCCGCGCGGATAGCGGAAGCCGCCGAACCACGCGACCAGGATGATCGCGAAGCAGGGAATACCGATCATGGGCGTCATGTACATTTCGAGCGCCGGCCGCATGGAAATGAACGTGACGGAGACGCCGGCCAGTGTGCCGAGCAGGGCAGCCCGCGGCGTGATCTTGCGGATGTACGGCGCGATGAAGCCGCCGATCATCAGGATGAAACTCTGGAAGAACACCCAGACGAGGCCGGCCTGCCAGCCCTTGATCGGATCGCCCGTCTGCAGCGAGATCGGCAGCATGATCACGAAGGTGACGACGAACATGTGCGGGACGCTGACGCCGGAGGGGAGCGCGCACACATCCGTTCGCCCGGTCCGCTTCGCCAGGCGATAGGCGAGGAAGGCGTAGTACATCGTCGAGAGGCACATCATGAGGCCGAGCGCCGGCAGGATGCGGCCGAAGACCAAGCTGTCCGGCATCTTGAGAACGAAGCGCAGCAGCCCCGTCAGTACGAGCATGTTGACGAGGATGTTGGTGCCGAAGCCGAAGAAGGCATTCCAATCGCCGGGCGTCCACAGGACTGGGCGATGCTCTTCGGTCGCGGTAGCCATGGCTCTGGTCCCCCATGCGGCCGCGCCAAGTGCCTCGCGGCATCGGGGTCGCGTCGCAAGATTCACGCCACGCGTAACGCTTGTCCGCCGGTGGAAACGTTGCGCGCGATTTTGTCAACGCGGTCAATCAGGTTGTTTCGAAGCACAGAGTCCTGGACCGCCGGAATGCGCGTCTCGGCTGCCTACTCTGGCGGCACTGTCGCGCGAGAGTGAACGGAAAAGCGGCGCGCTACGTGCGTTTCAATCAATCGCTGCGAGTACGGCCTTCGATGACGACACCCAGCCGAAGATGCCGCCCTGTGCCTTGATCATGGCGAGGCCCGCCGCGTGGAATTCGGGAAAGTACGACGCGCAGCAGTCGGACAGCACGATGCAGCGGTAGCCTCGGTCATTGGCTTCGCGCACGGTGGTATTGACGCACACCTCGGTCGTCACGCCGCAGACGAGCAGGTTCTCGATGCCGCGATTGCGCAGCATGAGCTCGAGCTCAGTCTGATAGAAGGCGCCCTTGCCGGGCTTGTCGATGACGGGTTCGCCTTCTGCCGGATAAAGTGCGGGAATGATGTCGTGACCGGGCTCGCCGCGCACGAGAATGCGGCCCATGGGACCGGGCGCGCCAATGCGCAGGCTTGGAATGCCGCGCTCGACTTTGGCTGGCGGCGCATCCGAAAGATCAGGCCGGTGGCCCTCGCGTGTGTGAATGACGAGCAGGCCTTTGCGGCGGGCGGCATCGAGTACGGCGCGGCATGGCTCTACGGCCACTGCGAGCCGCGATACGTCATTGCCGAGTGTTTCGCCGAAGCCGCCGGGCTCCAGGAAATCGCGCTGCATGTCGATGATGATGAGCGCCGTCTTCTGGAGGTCGATGGCAAGCGAGGTCGGCTCTGCTTCGATCGTGACGGATGCCATTTCACGCTCCGGAGGCTACGGGGCTCCGAAGGACCAGCAAGAACGGGGCCATCCGGGACAATACTACTGCAGCTTCGCCAGCCGCTCGGCGATGCGGTCGACGCTGGTCGCGTGCGTGAAGTGGGCGATGTACTCGCCGTTGCGATCCATGAGGTAGATGAGCGAGGTGTGGTCGAACGTGTAGCCGGCCGACGACTTCGGATCATCGACCCTCTTGGCATAAACGCGATAGGCCTTCAGCGCGGCCGCGACTTGCTCCGGCGTTCCGGTGAGGCCAACGAGGCGGGGATGGAAACTCGGCACGTACGAGGCGAGCTGCTCGGGCGTGTCGCGCTCGGGATCGACCGTGATCAGGAGCGGCGTGATCTGCTCGGCCTTGGCGCCGGCTTTGTCGAGGGCGGCCGCAACGACCTGCAGCCCCGAGGGACAGACGTCCGGGCAGTGCGTGAACCCGAAATAGACGAGCATGTAGCGGCCTCGGAAGTCCTTATCCGTGACGGCCTTGCCGGTGTGATCGACCAGCGAGAAGGGACCGCCGACCAGCGCTTTGCCTGTCGAGGGCAGCACGTTCGCGACCTGCTCGCGCGGCCCGGGTAGGACGGCAAGCGCGACGAGCCCTCCTGCAAGGACGGCTACAAGTGCGACGGCGGCGAGGCGGAAATTCATGGAGAGTTCCTTGGGCTGCCCCTGGCATACCTGAACGGGGATAGGGGCTAGTGCCGCTTGACTGTTTCCTCTTTTGATCAATCTGGTCTACACGACGCTTCGCCACAAGGCTGCGCCCTGCGGCGATGAGCCCCTGTGACCACGTGCGTATAGCGAGCGGTGACGCACCCATGGCTCCCATCGAGCTGAACTCTCTCGGCCCCCACGACAGTCGTCTCAGGATGCAGACCATCGTGCGTCTGCGCTGGTTCGGCGTGCTCGGTCAGCTTGGCACGGTGCTGTTCGTATACTGGGGTCTCGGCTACGACCTCCCGCTCGGCTGGTGCCTGCTCCTCATCGCGCTCTCGGCATGGCTGAACGTCGGCTTGCGCGTAGTCTTTCCGGCGCGCCATCGCCTGAGCCCGACCTTCGCGACGGCTGTGCTCGCGTGTGACATCCTCACGCTCGCGGCACTGCTCTATCTGACCGGTGGGCTCGAGAACCCGTTTGCGCTGCTCTTCATCGCTCCCGTCACCGTCTCGGCGGCGACGCTGCCCGTTCGCAATACGATCGCGCTCGGTGCGCTGGCGATGGCGGCGGCGTCGATGTTGGTTGCGTACCACATGCCGCTGCCCTGGTATCCGCCCACGATGTTCGCGCTCCCGTGGATCTACAAGGCGGGCGTGTGGGCAGCCATCGTCGCTGGCATGCTGTTCCTCGCCCTCTACACGGCGCGGCTCTCGCGCGAGGCGCGGCTCATGACGGCGGCACTGGCGGCTTCCGAGCTGGTGCTCGCACGCGAGCAGCGTCTGCACGCGCTCGACGGCCTTGCCGCCGCAGCCGCCCATGAGCTCGGCACGCCGCTCGCCACCATCGCCCTCGTCACCAAGGAGCTCGAGCGCGAAGCTGCGTCGGCGTCGAGCATGGCACCTCATGTCGCCGAGGATATAGCGCTTTTGCGCACGCAGGCGGAGCGGTGCCGTGAGATCCTGCGCAAGCTCACGCGCAGTCCCGGCGAGCAGGATCCCCATCACGTCAGCCTGCCGCTGACCCAGCTCATCCAGGAAGCGGCACAGCCCTACAAGTCGGCGGCCATTCGCATCGAGATCACCGCGCAACCGTCCACGGGGCGCAATGGCTCAACCCTCACCGACAGACGCGAGCCGATCGGTGAGCGGCGCCCGGGTGTCATCTTCGGGTTGGGAAACATCATCGAGAATGCCGTGGACTTTGCGCGCGAGCTGGTCGAGGTATCGGCTTTGTGGGATGAAGCGGAGGTGTCGATCACGATCGCGGACGACGGGCCGGGCTTCTCGCCCGAGATTATGGATACGCTCGGCGATCCCTATATAACGACGAGGCCAGCCGGTCTGCGTTCGAGTTCGGGCGCGCAAGCTGGACGTGTCGGGGCCGGCCTCGGGCTTGGTTACTTTATAGCCAAGACGCTGCTCGAGCGCTCGGGCGCCCAGGTGACGCTTGCCAACCGTACTGCTCCAGCGAAGGGTGCGGTTGTCCGGATTACTTGGCCCAGGAGTGCCTTCGATCTGCCCCCGAGGTTGGGATCCGATCCCGCTCCGATTCCGATCGCATCTATTTGATTTCCGGGCCTTAACCGGCTTCAAGCCGATATACCTACGGGCTTGGCGTGGACCGCAACCTTCGGTATGCTGTTGGATATGGAGAACAGTGCCGTGTCAGAAGACCTTTCGTTCAAACAAGATGAGCTGCCGGCGGATCGAACGCTCGTCATCGTTGACGACGACAAGGCGTTCCTGCAGCGCCTCGGCCGCGCCATGGAGTTGCGCGGCTTCGATGTGCGCATGGGCCATTCCGTGTCCGAGGGCATTGACCTTATCCGCCAGAAGCCGCCGGCGTTCTGCGTCGTCGACATGCGCCTTGATGACGGCAACGGCCTCGATGTGATCGCGGAGCTGGCCCGCATCCGCCCGGATGCCCGCACGATCGTGCTCACCGGCTACGGCAACTTCGCAACGGCCGTCTCCGCCGTGAAGCTCGGCGCGGTCGACTATCTCGCCAAGCCCGCCGATGCCGACGACGTGACCGACGCGCTCCTCGCGCCCTCGGGCGAGCGGGCCCCGCCGCCGGAAAATCCCATGTCGGCGGATCGTGTGCGCTGGGAGCACATCCAGCGCGTCTATGAGCTGTGCAACCGCAATGTCTCGGAGACAGCGCGGCGCCTCAACATGCACCGCAGGACGCTGCAGCGCATTCTCGCCAAGCGCGCACCGAAGTAGGCGCTATTCTCGCGGCAGAGGCTCGAAGCGTGTGTGCGCATCGAAGGCCGAGCTGAGCCGCGCCGCCGCCAGCCGCGCATAGTGAAGCGTAAGGGCTTTGCGACGCGCAGGTGCGAGTTTGTGCTCGGGTGCCGCGCGGAGGATCTCGCCACCAAAACGATCGGCGACGATCAGGCCCGTATCCGCCGGCAGGATCTCCTGGGGAAAGTCTGTCGCGACGGCGAAGTAGAGCGCATCGCAGTAGTCGCGGTATTCCGGCCACTTTTGGTCGACCTGGAAATCCGTGACGCTCGATTTGATCTCGACGATCCAGAGCGTGCCGCTCGGAGAAAGCGCCATCACGTCGGCGCGCCGTCCGTTCGCGAGCGTCGTCTCGATCAGACCCGTCATCTCGTGCTGGGCGAGCGCGCGCATGACGCCGCGGCAGATCTCGGCAGCCTTCTCCGATTGCCGGTTGTCGACGAGGGCACCGGGGCCGTCGGGTACGACCCGATCGGTCGTATTTGAACGCACAAGCGACATCACTGCTTCCGCTCATTTCCCCTCTCCCCGCGTGCGGGGAGAGGGCCAGGGTGAGGGGCGGCGGCACAAGCCGACGTTAGCAATTGGGCCGCCCCTCATCCCGACCTTCTCCCAGTAAGGACGGGGAGAAGGGGAAGAAGAAGCGCGCCAAAAGCGCGAGCTAAGCCCGTCTACCAGCGACCAGCCAATAGATAAAGCCACCTGTGAAGCCGGCCGTCGCGAAGACTGTCCAGACGACGCCAAGCTGGCTCGGGTCCTGTGCGGCCGCGCCCATGCGGCTCAGAAACGGCCACGCCGCGAGTACGGCCCCGCCACCCATAATATAGTAGAGCGAGGAGCGGATGCGTGCCACCTCGCCCACGACAACGAGCAGGATCGCCGGCACGATCGTGAAGGTCGAGAAGAGCATAATCGTATCCTGGGCGAGGTCGAATATCGCGACCCAGTTGTCGGGGTCGGCGCCGCGGCCTTGCACGGAGTGCGTGACGCGTTCGAGGCCGAGCGTAAAGAGAACGAACATCGCTGCGAGCGCGGCCAGGATGAAACCGAGCGGCACCAGGATGATGCGGCCGACCGCGCGCCAGAACACGGTCAGTGCTCCTCGGCGGTGGCGGCACGCTGGCTCGCGCGCAGCTTGACGCTCTCCGACTTGAGCTGGCCGCAGGCGGCGAGGATGTCACGGCCGCGCGGCGTGCGCACGGGACTCGCGTAGCCGGCGCGGTTCACGACCTCGGCGAATTTCTCGATCTGCTCCCATTCCGAGCACTCATAAGGTGAGCCAGGCCAGGGATTGAAGGGAATGAGATTGATCTTCGCGGGTATTCCGGCGAGCAGGCGGACGAGCGCGCGCGCTTCCGCGAGACTGTCGTTCACACCCTTGAGCATGACGTACTCGAAGGTGATGCGGCGCGCATTGGAAAGGCCGGGATAGGCGCGGCACGCATTGAGCAGCTCGGCGATGGGATATTTCTTGTTGATCGGCACGAGCACGTCGCGGAGGTCGTCACGCGTCGCGTGGAGCGAGATCGCGAGCATGGTGTCGGCTTCTTCGCCCCAGCGCGCGATGTTCGGCACGACGCCCGAAGTCGAAAGCGTGATGCGGCGCTTGGAGAAGGCGAGGCCGCCGCTGTCGGCCGCGACGATCATGGCGTCGCGCACATTCTCGAAATTGTAGAGCGGCTCCCCCATGCCCATGAGCACGATGTTGGTGATCTTGCGCTCGGCCGACGGAAGGAGATGGCTGTCCTTGATCTCGACGCCGTCTGGTGTGCCCGCGGGCCAGTCGCCGATGCGGTCGCGCGCGAGAAGAATCTGGCCGACGATCTCGGAGATCTCGAGATTGCGCACGAGGCGCTGGGTGCCGGTGTGGCAGAACGAGCAATTGAGCGTGCAGCCAACCTGCGAGGAAATGCAGAGCGTGCCGCGATCGCTTTCGGGGATGTAGACGGTCTCGATTTCGGGCGCCCTCGCCTCGTGTCCGCGGCGGGGGAGGCGCAGTAGCCACTTGCGCGTGCCGTCCGTTGAAATCTGCTCCGTGACGATCTCGGGACGGTCGAGCGAATAGGCGGCGGCGAGCTTCGCCCTGAGCTCCTTGGAGATGTCCGTCATGGCGTCGAAGGACGTGACGCCGTGGGCATAGATCCAGGTCCAGAGCTGGCCGATGCGCATCCGGCGCTGCTTCTCGGGCACGCCGATGGCGGCCAACGCCTCGCCGAGCCCGTCACGGCTGAGGCCGGCGAGCGTCGGAAGGGGCGGCGACTCGGAGGCCGACGGGGTCGGCTTTTCCGGCGCAGAGGCCGAATCGAGAACCAGGACCATGAGATTGGAACCATTCGCGTCTGATTTGTGCCCCTTATATAGGGTGTCGCGCACCGAGGCCACGGCTGCGACGATGCGGCACTTGCTGCTCAAGCGAATGTGGCAGCGTTTGAAGCGCGGATTGAATGTGTTAGGTAAACGCTGCAACATTTGAGCACCGGGTCGCGGCCGCTCCGGCGCGACGGCTCGGGCTTGGGGGCAGGGGACTTCAAGGGAATTTGGGGCAGGGACAGCATCGCGATGGCAGAGCGGCGGACGAGCTTCGATTATGACGATCTCCTGGCGTGCGGGCGCGCGGAGCTGTTCGGCGCCGGCAACGCGCAGCTCCCGCTGCCGCCGATGCTGATGTTCGATCGCATCACGCATGTCTCCGAGGAGGGCGGCGCGCACGGCAAGGGCCAGATCAAGGCGACGCTCGCCGTCGCCGGTAATCCGAATTGCGATTGGTTCTTCGCCTGCCACTTCAAGGATGATCCGGTCATGCCGGGCTGCCTCGGGCTCGACGCACTCTGGCAGCTCACGGGCTTTTTCTTGGGATGGCTCGGCGCGCCCGGTCGCGGTCGCGCGCTCGGCGTCGGCGAGGTCAAATTCACCGGCATGGTCCTGCCTTCGGTGCGCGTGCTGGAGTATACTGTCGATATTAAGCGCGTGATCCTGCGCAAGCTGAAGCTTGGCATCGGGGACGGCACGCTGACGGCGGATGGTCAGGTCATTTATACGGCGAGCGAGCTGAAGGTCGGATTGTTCGAGGCCGGGCAAGAGGCTGGCGCGGCATCGGCCTGAGGTCGTTCTGGCGGTTCGCTGAAGAACGGCCGCAAAAAACTGTTATTGAAGGTGGTCCGCTCGGCTATCCGAACAGCGCAGGCCACTTCAGCGGAAGGAAGGCGAAGAATGAGGCGGGTCGTCGTTACCGGGATGGGTATCGTCTCGTCCATCGGCAACAGCACGCAAGAGGTGCTGGCCTCGCTTCGTGAGGCCAAATCCGGCATTACGCGGGCCGAAAAATACGCTGAACTCGGCTTTCGCTGCCAGGTGTATGGCGCGCCGTCCATCGACTGGGAAGGTGCAGTGCCGCGTAAGCCCAAGCGCTTCATGGAAGCAGGCGTTGCCTGGAACTACATCGCCATGGAACAGGCGATCCGCGATGCCGGGCTCGAGCGCGACGACGTCGTCAACGAGCGCACCGGCATCATCGTCGGCTCGGGCGGGCCTTCGACCTACGCAATCGTGAAATCAGCTGATACGGCCCGCGAGAAGGGCCCAAAAAAGATCGGCCCCTTCGAGGTGCCGAAGGCCATGTGCTCAGGCCCATCCGGCGTTCTTGCGACCAGCTTCGAGATCAAGGGCGTGAACTATTCGATCTCGTCAGCGTGCGCGACGTCTGCGCACTGCATCGGCAATGCCGCTGAGATGATCCAGTGGGGCAAGCAGGACGTCATGTTCGCCGGCGGCTGCGAGGAGCTGGACTGGACGCTTTCCGTCCTCTTCGATGCCATGGGCGCCATGTCCACGAAGTTCAATGATACCCCAGCGAGAGCTTCCCGCGCCTATGACGCAAGCCGCGACGGGTTCGTAATTGCCGGCGGCGCCGGAATGGTCATTCTGGAGGAGCGCGAGCGCGCCATCGCCCGTGGGGCCAAGATCTACGGCGAACTGGTCGGCTACGGCGCGACGTCGGACGGCTTCGACATGGTGGCGCCGTCGGGCGAGGGGGCAGTGCGCTGCATGCGCCAGGCGCTCAAGGGCTTCGACGGCAAGCCGGTCGGCAAGATCGACTACATCAATCCCCATGGCACGGGAACGCCCGTCGGCGACGAGCGGGAGATCGCGGCCATCCGCGAGGTCTTCGGCAAGGACGTGCCGCCCATTTCCTCGACCAAATCGCTGACGGGGCACTCGCTCGGGGCCATCGGCGTACAGGAGGCAATCTTCTCGCTGCTCATGCTGAACAACGGTTTTATCTGCGAGAGCGCCAACATCGACGAGCTGGATCCCGCGTTCGCAGATGTTCCTATCGTCCGTGAACGGCGGGAAGTACCTCTTAACTGTGTGCTGTCGAACAGCTTTGGTTTCGGCGGTACGAATGCCACCCTGGCATTCCGCCGCCATTCAGGCTAAGGGCAGGGCGCCGACCGGCGCTGCCTCCCATTTCCTGGCGGTCCGGTCAGGCGCGCTTGGCGCCGCAGAGGGTGCCAGGATCCAATGGAGCATTTTCGCCGCGACAAGGCGGTCACGCAGCGCTGCTGGCTGTCGGCGGGACGTCGGGCCGGTCTCGGCATCGTAGGGGCTCAGATGAGTGAGAAAGACATCCTTGCGCCGGGCGCGCTGATGGCCGGCAAGCGGGGCCTCGTTATGGGCGTCGCCAACGACCGGTCGATCGCCTGGGGTATCGCCACCGCTCTCGCGAAGCATGGCGCCAAGCTCGCCTTCACCTATCAGGGCGATGCCTTCGGGCGCCGCGCGGTGCCGCTGGCCGAGTCGGTCAAGTCCGAAGTGATCGTGCCCTGCGACGTCACCGATCTCGCCAGCGTCGACAACGTGTTCAGCGAGATCGAGAAGACTTGGGGCGGTCTCGACTTCGTCGTGCACGCGCTGGCCTTCTCGGATCGGCGCGAGCTCATGGGTCGCTACTCCGATACGACACGCGACAACTTCACCAATACCATGGTGATCTCCTGCTTCTCTTTCACCGAGATCGCCAAGCGGGCAGCCCCGCTCATGAAGGACGGCGGATCGCTGCTGACGCTCACCTACGGTGGTTCGGAGCGCGTGGTGCCTTCCTACAATGTCATGGGCGTTGCCAAGGCGGCGTTGGAGGCCTCTGTCCGCTATCTCGCCGCTGATTTCGGCGGCCAGGGCATTCGCGTGAATGCGCTCTCTGCGGGTCCCATGCGCACGCTTGCCGGAGCCGCGATCTCGGATGCGCGCGTGATCTTCAATTTCCAGGGTGAGAGCGCGCCCCTCAAGCGCACGCCCACGCTCTCGGAGGTCGGCGGCTCGGCCCTCTACTTGCTCTCGGACCTTTCGGGTGGCGTCACCGGCGAGGTGCACTACGTCGACTGCGGCTACAATGTCGTCTCCATGCCCTCGCTGGAGACACTCAAGGCCCAGGAAGAGTTGGTCGAGAAGGCCCGCGCTGCGCTCAAGGAAGCCGGCAAGGGCTGAGGCCCAAAAGCGCAGGACACCCCAGACTTACGTTGCATGGCGCTTCCATCAAAGCGTCGGACCTTCAATGCGAACCGTGCGTGGGCCCGGTCTCGGAGTCGCATTCAATGTCCAGAGACGCTTTGAGATAATCTCCTTTCTAAAGCAACGTTGGACTTGGAATTCACTCCTCGCCCAGTCCCGAACTGAGGTGAATTTCAAGTCCGTTGCTTTAGTGGGCGCCGTCGCACTATGGTGCGCCGCGAAATTCCACGCGAAATGCACCGACACCGAGCACTGGCACGCCGAGAGAGGAAACTGCGCAATGTCTAAGATCAAGGTCACGGGAACGGTCGTCGAGATGGACGGCGACGAGATGACCCGCATCATCTGGCAGCTGATCAAGGACAAGCTGATCCATCCCTACCTGGACGTGAATCTCGAATACTACGACCTCGGCGTCGAAGCCCGCGACAAGACCAACGACCAGATCACCATCGACGCCGCCAACGCGACCAAGAAGCATGGCGTCGCTGTGAAATGCGCGACGATCACGCCGGACGAAGCGCGTGTGAAGGAGTTCAATCTGAAGGACATGTGGAAGAGCCCGAACGGGACCATCCGCAATATCCTCGGCGGCACCATCTTCCGCGAGCCAATCATCTGCAAGAACGTGCCGCGCCTCGTGCCGGGTTGGACGCAGCCGTTCGTCATCGGCCGCCACGCCTTCGGCGATCAGTACCGCGCGACGGATTTCAAGTTCCCCGGCAAGGGCACCATCACGCTGAAGTTCACGGGCGACGACGGTCAGGTCATCGAGCGCGAAGTGATCAAGACGCCAGGCTCGGGCGTGACCATGGCCATGTTCAACTACGACGAGTCGATCCGCGACTTCGCCCGTGCCTCTTTCAACTACGGCCTCGCCCGTAATTATCCCGTCTATCTCTCGACCAAGAACACGATCCTCAAGGTCTACGACGGCCGCTTCAAGGACATCTTCCAGGAGGTGTTCGACAAGGAGTTCAAGGCCGAGTTCGACAAGCGCAAGCTCACCTACGAGCACCGTCTCATCGACGACATGGTGGCAGCGTGCCTGAAGTGGTCGGGCGGTTACGTCTGGGCCTGCAAGAACTACGATGGCGACGTGCAGTCCGATACGGCCGCGCAGGGCTTCGGCTCGCTCGGCCTCATGACATCCGTGCTCATGACGCCGGATGGCAAGACCTGCGAAGCAGAAGCGGCGCACGGCACCGTCACGCGCCACTACCGCGAGCATCAGAAGGGCCGCGAGACTTCGACGAACTCCATGGCCTCGATCTTCGCCTGGACGCGCGGTCTCGCCCATCGTGCCAAGCTCGACAACAATCCGGAGCTCGCCAAGTTCTCGACCACACTCGAGAAGGTCTGCATCGACACGGTCGAGGCTGGCTTCATGACGAAGGACCTCGCCCTTCTCGTCGGTGATCAGCAGAAGTGGCTGTCGACCACGGGTTTCCTCGACAAGATCGACGAGAACCTCAAGAAGGCCATGGCAGCGTAAGCTGCCGAGAAGCGATGACGACCTGAGCGGCTTCCACCTTTCGGCCCAGAAGTTCCGGCATCCGGCATTCTCCGGATGCCGGATGCGTTTCGGGCTTTCCTCACGTGAGTTTATGGCCATGACCGAGTTGCGGACGCTCTATCCCGAGATCGAGCCATTCGAGACCGGCGAGCTCGACGTCGGTGATGGCCACGTCATTCATTGGGAGCGCGTCGGCACCCGGGGCGCCAAGCCGGCCGTTTTTCTGCACGGTGGTCCCGGCGGCGGCATCTCGCCGAACCAGCGCCGGCTCTTCGATCCCAAGCTCTACGACGTCACGCTCTTCGATCAGCGCGGCTGCGGACGCTCGACGCCGCACGCCGGGCTCGAGGCGAACACGACATGGCATCTCGTAGAAGACATCGAGCGTTTGCGCCGTCTCGCCGGCGTCGAGAAGTGGCAGGTGTTCGGCGGCTCGTGGGGATCGACGCTGGCGCTCGCCTATGCCGAGACACATCCCGAGCGCGTGAGTGAGCTCATCGTTCGTGGCATCTACACGCTGCAGCAGAGCGAGCTCGACTGGTACTATCAGTTCGGCGTGTCGGAGATGTTTCCGGATAAGTGGGAGCGCTTCCTCGCGCCTATTCCCGAAGCAGAGCGTGGGGATCTCATGGCGGCTTATCGTAAGCGCCTCACAGGTGCCGACCGTGCCATGCAGATCGAGGCTGCGAAGGCCTGGAGCCTCTGGGAAGGAGAGACCATCACGCTCCTGCCGGATCCCGCGCTGACGAGCCAGCACGGCAATGACGATTTTGCGCTAGCCTTCGCGCGCATCGAGAATCACTACTTCACGCATGGCGGATGGCTCGAGGAAGGCCAGCTCCTGCGCGATGCTCATAAACTGAGGGGAATTCCCGGCCTCATCGTTCATGGTCGCTATGACATGCCCTGTCCATTGCGGACGGCTTGGGATCTGGCCAAGGCGTGGCCCGATGCGGAATTTCATATCGTCGAGGGCGCTGGGCACGCTTATTCGGAGCCGGGCATTCTCGATCGGCTGATCCGGGCGACGGACAAGTTCGCCGGCAGGACCTGAGCATTCACGGATCTTTCGACCGGGCTCCTTTTGCTTCCCTCGCGCGTTATTCTGGCGAGGAGCAGCAGCAAAGGAGCGAGGTCCCCAATGGCTGAACGGACACCAATTCATACCGGCGGCTGTCAGTGCGGCGCGGTTCGCTACACGCTCTATTCGGAGCCGACCGGCGCCTCCATTTGCCACTGCCGCATGTGCCAGAAGGCCTTCGGCAATTATTTCGCGCCGCTCGCCGGTGTGCCGCCCAAGGACCTCGCATGGACGCGGGGAGCGCCCGGCACTTTTCGATCGTCGGAGGCCGCCGAGCGTGGCTTCTGCCGTGATTGCGGCACGCCGCTTACGTATCGCGTGCTGGAGAACGACCGGATCTCAGTGTCACTCGGCTCGCTCGACGATCCTTCCCGGGTTTCACCGACCGAGCAGTTTGGCATCGAGGGCCGCCTACCCTTTTTAGAAAAAATTCTCGACCTTCCCGGTGTCCGCACGGAGGATGACATACCCGCCGGCGAGCTTCCTCGGTTCGCGAGCCGCCAGCATCCTGATCACGATACCTGAGTTCGCGCGCTGCCCCTCTCCCTACGCGTGGCAGGCAGACCGCTGCGCCGTTGGCGCGCGTGCTCGCCGGTGCCAATATGGCCTCAACGCGCTGGCTCGTGCGCGCCAAACAGAATGTCTGGGAGAGAACGTCCGATGAGCAAGACTGTCCGACGGCTGCTGGCCGTCGCAGCCGCATTCGCCTTGCCCGGTGCCGCGGGCGCGGAGACCCCCGTTCGCGGTGGCATCCTCAATTTCGCTGTCGTCGCAGAGCCACCGAACTACGATTGCCACTCGAATACGACGTTCGGGCACACGCACCCCATCGCGCCGCACTATTCGACGCTGCTCAAGTTCCACGGAAAGACCTATCCGAACGTGACTGGCGATCTGGCCGAGTCCTGGACGGCTGCGCCGGACGGCATGAGCTATACGTTCAAGCTGCACAAGGGCATCAAGTTCCACGACGGCTCGCCGCTGACGTCAGCTGACGTCAAAGCCAGCTTCGAGCGCATCATCCGGCCGCTGGAGGGCATCGTCTCGGTGCGACGGTCCTACTATTCGGACTTCGGCGACATCGAGACGCCGGACGATCTGACCGTCATCTTCAAAATGAAGACGCAGGTTGCCGGCGTCCTGCCGCTGCTGGCATCGCCCTTCAACTGCATCTACAGCGCCGCCAAGTTGAAAGAGAACCCGCGCTATCCCGAACGTGAGATCATGGGCTCGGGCGCCTTTACGTTCGTCGAGCACGTGCGCGGCGCAACATGGACCGCGAAGCGCTTCGACGGCTACTTCAAGCCGGACCTTCCCTATCTCGATGGCTACAAGGCCTTCTTCGTGAAGTCGGCGACAGTGCTGACAGGTCTTCTCGGCGGTCAATTCGATGCCGAGTTCCGTTTCCGCTCGCCGGCCGAGCGTGACCAGCTCGTCGCGCAGCTCGGTGACAAGGTCTGGGTGAAAGAGCAGCCGCTGACATCGGCGCTGATCGTCATCTTCAACACCAAGCGCCCACCCTTCGACAACGAGAAGGTCCGCCAGGCCCTTTCTCTCGCGATCGACCGCTGGGGCGGCGGCGCGGCGCTCGGCAAGATCGCCGCCATCCGCTATGTCGGCGGCGTCGCCCGTCCGGGCTACGAGATGGCACTACCCGAGAGCGAGCTCGTCAAGATTCCCGGCTTCGGCAAGGACCCGGTAGCCGCCCGCGCGGAAGCGACTAAGCTTCTAAAGGAGGCCGGCGTCGACAAGCTCTCCTTCAAGCTCCTGAACCGTTCGGCGACGGATCCCTATACAGCCGCGGGCGTCTATCTGCTGGACCAGTGGCGGCGCGTCGGCGTCACGGCCGTGCACGAGCAGTTCGAGACGGCGCCCTACCAGGCGGCTCTCTCAGGCGGCAACTTCGACGTCGCGATCGAGTTCATCTCCGATTACACGGACGATCCGACGCTGCAGTTCACGAAGATGCTCTCGAAGAGACTTACGGCCGTCGGCTACTCCGATCACCAGGACGACAAGATCGACAACCTCTACAAGGAGCAGCAGCGCGCCGTCCACCCCGTCGAACGCAAGCGGCTCGTCAACGAGCTCGATCGCTATGTGCTCACGACAGCCAATGCCGTGCCCTTCCTGTGGTTCCAGCGAATTGTCGTCCAGCCAACGCGACTCAAGGGCTGGTACGCCATGCCGAGCCACTATCTAGGCCAGGATCTGTCGGACGTCTGGCTGCTGCCGAAGTAGCCGTCAACGGCGCTAACGTTGGTGCAATGTGAGCGCGGGGCCCGCTCCGCGTTTACATGAGGATGTGGCGGGCGCCGACCACGGCATTGGCGATGTAGTCGAATGTCACACGGAGCCGCGCTACGCCCCGGACGTCCGGGTGCGCGACCAGCCACAACTCGCGGATCAAGGGCTCTCCGCCGACATCAACGGCCACGAGATCCGGATACTGGTGGGCGACGAACTTCGGAATGAGCCCGACTCCGAGGCCGCCGCGCGCCGCGGCCAGGCGCGCGAAGAGCGTATTGACCTTCAGCGAGTAGCGGTGCGTGTTGCCGACCGCCCGCGCGCAGTGCTCTGCCGCTTCGACATGGGCAACGTCGTCGGCAAAACCGATGAAATCCAGTGGGCCATCCCGGTGCGTCTCGACATAGTGCCGGTCGGCATAGAAGTAGCTCGCGTAGTCCGCGATCTTGCGCGTGATCACGTTGGCGCCTTCAGGCCGCGAGTGGCGGATGGCCAGATCGACGTCGCGCCGCGCAAGGCTGAGGTTGCGACTGCTGATGACCACTTCGATTTCGAGGCCGGGATTCTTCTCCATCAGCTCGCGCATCCGCGACATGAGGAAGTAGGAGCCGAATATCTCCGTCGCCGTGAGGCGGACTTTCCCGATCACCGCGTCGGAGGGGCCGGCTGCGAGCCGACGGATCGATTGGGCGCCATCCGACATGGCGGCGGCCGCCGCCGCGGCGCGCTCTCCGGCCGCCGTCAGCGTGAATCGGCCGTCGTGCCGGTCGAAAAGCTGCACACGGAGTACTGTCTCGAGTGACGCGAGCCGCCGGCCGACGGTCGCATGGGTCACGCCCAGGGCTCTCGCGGCTGCCGAAAGGCTCCCGAGGCGCACCAGTTCTAGGAAGAAATGCACATCTTCCCAGTCCGGATATGCTGTGCGTTTTTTGACAGCCATAGCCAATTTTTAGAGGATTGCCGTTCGTTGATCAACAGTCAAACTCCCCCGCCGGATGATCTCGATACTTGCGACGTAGGCATCCGATCTAAAGCGCGTTTCGGTCTCTCGGGACCGAATGCACGCCTGATCACCGATGGGCTATCGAGGGGGAATGTGCACTTTGAACCAGGAAAGCGTGACCGGATTTGATCTGAATGGCTGCGTACTGCACCTGCTGCACCGCGCGCAGCAGGCGGCCGACGAAGCCTTCGCGGCGGCGTTTGCCGATACCGGTCTGACGCCGCGCCAGCTCGCGGTGCTCGTTGTCGTCGGCGAGCGCGAGGGGACCAATCAGGTCGGCCTGGTGGATGCAACGGGCATCGATCGCTCGACGACGGCCGATCTCGTACGCCGCCTGATGCGAAAGGGCCTGATCGCTCGTCGTCGCGCGCGCCACGACGCGCGTTCGAATGTCCTCCGGCTCACGGACGAGGGTAAATCGCTGCTCGAGAGCTTCCGCTTGCGCGCCGCAGAGGTCGACCAGATCCTCTTGGGCGTGCTGCCTGAAGGAGGCCGTGCGGCATTCGTCGAGGCGCTCGGCCGCATTGCGACGATGGCACCCGCGACCGGCGGAACCGGACAGAACCGTGGATTGCTCGCGGCGGAATAGCCCTAACGGCCGGCTGCCGTCGGCCAGCTATCGATCAGTGCCTCGATGCCGAGGGCGCGTGCTTCACGCTGGAAGCCCGCGCTCTTGAGCGCTCGGATGATATCGCCCAGCGTCAGCAGATTGGCGTTGGGCGCGCTCGCCGGACCGAGCGCCTGGGCCGCGCGCAGGATGGTGCGGCCGCCCTCGCGCTTGTCGCTTGCCGTCTTGAGTTCGCCGAGCACGCCCGTCGCCGGAAGATGACCGTCGGTCGGCTGTGGCGTGCGACTTGCCGCCTCCCACAGCGGGATGGGTATTTGCACGTCGAGGGCATCGAGTACGGTTACGACGCGGTGCAATCGCGGCGCCTCGATCCGGCCGGCGTGTGCGATCCGATCGAGGCTTGCCAGCGCGCTGCTCGATGGCGCGTCGGTCTCGCTCGCGAGAGCACCGAGCACACGCCAATGATAGAGGTCGCGGGTGAGTGAGGCCCAGCCTTCAACCGCATCCCCACGTCCGGACTGCACGAGGATCTCCGACGCGCTGTCGGCGAACCACGCCATTTCCGGCGATGGGCGCATCTGCTCGATCGTAGGACCGAGCGTACGCGCAACGGCTGCCCTGAGGCCCGCCTTGCTGGCGTCATCGAGCAGAGCGGCGATCAGCCGGGCTTTTTTGTCTGGTGAGCGCTCGGCAAGTGCAGCCTGCATGAGCACGGCGCGTCGCATGGCCCCCGTCTGCCGCGTCGCGAGCCCGTTCGCCACATCGTCGGCCGACACGGGCAGGGCGCGGTACTGTTCGCCGAGGACACTGGGCGGGACGAGAGCCAACCGCGCAGCGCGCTCGGCAGCGACAATCCTGAGGCCCGGATCGACCGTTTGCGCCGTCGGGATGATCGCGAGCACGGCCGGCTCCGCGCGATCGACGAGCGTGTTCTGCCAGACGAGGCCTGCAACTTCGCCGATCCGATAATCGAGAATGCCGATCGCCGAGGGGAGAGGTGGTGGCGCCTTGCCGTCCTTGCCGGCGCCGCCGAGGACAGCAAGCGCAAAGGGCGCGTCGATCTTCTCGCCGCGAATGAGGTCGGCCGTCAGCTTGGCTGCCTCGGCATTGCCACCGGCAAGCCCGCAGTAGCCGGCCGCGAGCACGGCATCGCGACGGAAACTTGCAGGCAGTGATGCGCGATTGCGGATGGCCTCGCCTGCGAGTGCGCAGCCGGCCTCGCGATTTCCGACGAGGAGCTGTGCCCGCAATACGACGACCGCCAGCACAGGTTCTTGCGGCGGCGTTGCCCGGTCGAGCACGGCTTTCAGCGCATCGACGGCGCCGGCGCGACGCAGCGCCTCGATGCGGATGGCCTCGAAGGCTGGCGATACTTGTCCGCTGGCGGCGCGCCAGGGTTCGGGCCAGAGTGCCGCGATCGTCGCTGATTTCGGTGGCAGCTCCACGCCGTCCACGATGTCCTCGAGCACTTTCGGCTCGATTGCCGTGATCCCGTCCAGTGATGGTCGCGGCGCCACGCGTGCTGGCGCAGCCGATGGGAGTTGCGGCCTTTGGTAAGCAGAGGAGCGTGCAGGCGGCGGAGCAGGCTGTGGCGCGAACGGTGCGAACTCACGATCACGGCGAGGGGCTGGCAGGAAGCCCCTGTCGTCGAAGCCCCGCTCGTCCGGGATGGGCGTCGTGCGCGTATCCCATTGAGACGATGGCGGCGGCATCGCCCCGGCCGAGGCTGGCGGCGGCGGTTCGGGAGGTGGCGTCGCTAACGGCGCCAGCTCCTGCCGGTCGACAGCTATCGGGGCGGCGCTGCGCGGTCCTGACGCGTTGGGGGCGCTGTCTCCGCGCAGTCTCTCGTCAGTCTCGCTCGGATAGGTGTTCCGCCCGCCCTTGGGCTCCAGCGGCCGGTCGCCTTCTCGAGGGCCGGAGCTATCCGACCCGCCGCCCCGGCGAGCCCGCTGGTCCCAGGGAAAGATCCAGGAGTCCTGAGCCGAAGCGACAGTCGATGATGCACCGGGCAGGGAGCCGCTGAGCGCCAGGGTTGAGAGGATAAGTAAGGCCGCCGTCCTGACTACTGCACTGGAAGGCGTTCTGGCCATTGCGGGGTTCACCTACTGACGCCGCACTTTGACGCCGGATACGGGTTGCGTAACTTCCCGAGGATCGGGCTCGAAGTATTCCGACAGGATGTACAGGCCCCCGGCCGTCATGGCCGACAAGACGGCAACCACCATCAAGAACCTGAAAAGACTGGGCATCGTAAGTCCTGTACATTCTGCCGATAGGCCGGCGCCTTGGCGCTATTATGGCGCCCGAGGCCCCCCTGCCAAGGCGCCGGTAATGCTCTAACCGGGCTTATTCCATGGTTGCGAGGGCTCACGTGTTGCAATTGTGTGAATTGCGGACCATGAGATGGGCCGGGACGGAGGCGCGATATATCGTGGGGCCCGAGAAAATGCTTTTCGCGGCCGCGGCTGCCGCCAGGGAAACACGCGGAGCCGGGCGATGATGCGATTCGGCTGGAAGAAGCGGGACAGGAGCGAACTTCTCGCGCGCGCCCAGGAGGTGCGTGACAAGCTCGGCGCCCGCTCCATCGTCATGGTCGGCCTCATGGGTTGCGGCAAGTCCTCGATCGGCCGCCGGCTTGCGGCTGCCCTCGGGCTCCCCTTCATCGATGCCGATGACGAGATCGAGCGTGCCGCGCTGAAGACGATCCCCGAGATCTTCGCGGACCATGGCGAGACGTATTTTCGCGACGGCGAGCGCAAGGTCATCAAGCGGCTCCTCAGCAACGGGCCACAGGTTCTCGCAACCGGCGGCGGCGCCTTCATGAACGCGGAGACGCGGGCGGCGATCAAGGCGGCCGGCATCAGCGTCTGGCTGCGTGCCGATCTCGACGTGCTCATGCGCCGCGTCGCCAAGCGCGACAACCGCCCGCTGCTCAAGGCCGACGATCCTGTAGCGGTCATGAAGCGCCTGATGGACGAGCGCTATCCCGTCTATGCGGAGGCTGACATCACGATCGAGAGCCGCGATACCACGCACGAGCTCATCGTCGGCGAGATCATCGCCGCCCTGCTCGCGCGTCCCGATCCAATCGAGACCGCAGTCGCGAGCGGAGCTGTTCATGGCGAGCCCTGAGCTGCCGGCCGGCGCCGAGCGCCTCGTGCATGTGGATCTCGACGCGCGCTCTTATGACGTGCTCGTCGGCGGCGACCTCATCGCGCGCGCCGGCGACATGATCGTCTCTCGCTTCGGCAAGGCCCGCGCCGCTATCGTGACCGACGAGAACGTCGCCAAGCACCACCTCGCCACGCTCGAAGCCTCGCTCCGCACGTTCGACCGCCACCTCGGCACCATCACCATGCCACCCGGCGAGTCGACCAAGTGCTTCGCCGAGCTCGGGCGCTTGAGCGAGAGCCTGCTCGCGCTCAAGCTCGAACGCGGCGACCTCGTCATTGCGCTGGGGGGCGGCGTGATCGGCGATCTCGCGGGCTTTGCAGCGGCAATCCTGCGGCGTGGCGTGCGCTTCGTGCAGATCCCGACGAGTCTGCTCGCCCAGGTCGACAGCAGCGTCGGCGGCAAGACCGGCATCAACACGCCCCAGGGCAAGAACCTCATCGGCGCCTTCCATCAGCCGAGCCTGGTCCTCGCCGATACCAAGGCGCTCTCGACGCTGCCCGTCCGCGAGATGCGCGCCGGTTATGCCGAGGTCGCGAAGTACGGCCTGCTCGGTGACGCTCGCTTCTTCGGATGGCTCGAGCAGAACTGGCAGCGCCTCTTTGGCAATGATCCCGCGATCCTGACCGAGGCCATCGAAGTCTCCATCGCCGCGAAGGCCCGCATCGTCGAGCGCGACGAGACCGAGACCGGCGATCGCATGCTGCTCAACCTCGGCCACACCTTCGGTCACGCTCTCGAAGCCTGGGCCGGCTACTCAAGCCGCCTTCTGCACGGCGAGGCTGTCGCGATCGGCATGTGTCAGGCCGCGCGCTTTTCCGAGCAGCGCGGGCTCTGTCCGGCAGGGACGGCCGCGCGCGTGGAGAGGCATTTGCGCGCCGTCGGCTTACCGACTCGCATCGCGCACATTCCGGGCAGCGATTGCCCCGATCCAAAGACGCTCTTCGTCCTCATGCAGCAGGACAAGAAAGTTCAGTCCGGCCGACTTACTTTCATTCTCATGCGCGCGATCGGCGATGCCTTCGTCACCCGCGAGGTCGAGGCCGAGGATGTTGCCGCGTTCCTCGAACGCGAGGTGGTGTTGGGGGCTTAGTCGTGCGCCTGCGGCGCTCCCTACTTCCCCTCTCCCCGCTGGCGGGGAGAGGGTCGGGGTGAGGGGCAGCCGCTTGCGCGACAGCAGCCCAATCACACCTTCACAAACATGAGCAGCGCATCCAGCACATTATCAAGATTGTCGTACACATCGGCATTGGAAACTCGGAACAACCGATAGCCAAGCTGCTTGAGCTTGTCGGTACGCTCGGCGTCATTGGCGATTTCAGCATCTGCGCTGTGAGTGCCGCCATCGATCTCGATGATGACTTTGCGCTCGCGACATAGAAAGTCGACGTAGTGGTTGGCAATCGGTGCTTGCCTCACGAACTTGAGGCCACCGAGCCGGCGATCCGTCAGCTCATTCCATAGACGAGCTTCAGCAGAGGTGTCGTCCGCGCGCAGCACGCGAGCACGGTTTGTCCGCCATGGCTGAGCGCCTCGCATGACGCTGCCCCTCACCCTAACCCTCTCCCCGTAAGAACGGGGAGAGGGGATATCTCGCTCGCGCCGAAGGCGCGACCCATCAACCCGGGGAGATCATGTTCTCCGGGCGCACGATGGCATCGAAGTCGGCTTCGGAAATTCCTTCCTTCAGTGCTTCCTCGCGCAGCGTTGTGCCGTTCTTGTGCGCGGTCTTGGCGATCTTCGCGGCCTTGTCGTAGCCGTACTTCGGCGCGAGCGCGGTCACGAGCATCAAGCTCCGCTCGAGCCCGGCCTTGATGTTGTCCTCGCGCGGCTCGATGCCGACGACGCAGTTGTCCGTGAAGGACACCGCGGCATCCGCGAGCAGGCGCACCGACTGCAGGAAGTTATAGGCCATCACCGGGTTGAACACGTTGAGCTCGAAATGGCCCGACGCGCCGGCGAACGTGATCGTCGCCTGATTGCCGAACACCTGCGTGCACACCATCGTCAGCGCTTCGCACTGTGTCGGGTTCACCTTGCCCGGCATGATCGAGGAGCCCGGCTCGTTCTCCGGCAGCGCAAGCTCGCCGAGGCCTGAACGCGGTCCCGAGCCGAGGAAGCGGATGTCATTCGCGATCTTGAACAGCGACGCCGCAACCGTGTTTATGGCGCCGTGGCTCATGACCATAGCGTCGTGCGCGGCCATCGCCTCGAACTTGTTCGGCGCGCTCGTGAACTTCATCTTGGTGATCGCGGCGATGCGCTCCGCGACCATTTCCGCGAACCCGATTGGCGCGTTGAGGCCGGTGCCGACGGCGGTGCCGCCCTGCGCCAGCTCCATCAGCGCCGGCATGGTCGCCTCGACGCGCTGAATGCCATTGCGCACCTGTTGGGCGTAGCCCGAAAATTCCTGACCCAGCGTGACTGGCGTCGCATCCTGCGTGTGCGTGCGGCCGATCTTGATGATGCGCTTCCAGGCCTCGGCCTTGTCATTGAGCGCGTTGCCGAGCTTCTGCAGCGCCGGCAGCAGCCGGTGGTGAATCTCTTCGGCGCAGGCAATGTGCATGGCCGTCGGGTAGGTGTCGTTCGACGACTGGCTCATGTTGACGTGGTCGTTCGGATGAACCGGCTTCTTCGAGCCCATTTCGCCGCCGAGCATTTCGATGGCGCGGTTCGAGATCACCTCATTGGCGTTCATGTTCGACTGGGTGCCGGAGCCGGTCTGCCAGACGACGAGCGGGAAGTGATCGTCGAGCTTGCCCTCGATGACTTCCTGGGCGGCGGCGATGATCGTCTCGCCGAGCTTGGGGTCGAGCTTGCCGAGGGCCATGTTGGTCTCGGCGGAGGCGCGCTTGACGATGCCGAGCGCGCGGACGACGGGCGCCGGCTGCTTTTCCCAGCCGATCTTGAAGTTGCCGAGCGAGCGCTGCGACTGCGCGCCCCAGTAGCGGGTGGCGTCCACCTCGACCGGGCCGAAGGTGTCGGTTTCGATGCGGGTCTTCTTCATGGCGGCGGTCCGATGGTTCGTGGTTCCGGGCGGTTTTCCCTGGCTGGCTGAGGGATTAAGCCGCGGGGACGCGGAGTGCAAGGGGTGGGGGTGCGGCCTCGTTAACCTTTGTTGCCATGGCTGATCAGCGCCTCTAGTCTAGCGATGTTTTGGTGTTTTCCGTTTTGCGTGGGGGCGCGTGATGGAATTGCTTGATGCTATTCATCTGGCTCTTAAAGGCCTTGACAGCTTTCCGATATCCGAGTGGCTCAAGATTGCGGCCGGCGTGGTTACCTTGGTGGTCGTCGCCATCCAGGCCTATCGGATCGGCCGCAGAACCTTCATCGACAAGATCCGGCCACACTTTGTCTCGGAGGAAAGCTTTTGGGATCGGCCGACACGAAGAAATCTCGCCACACACGCGCGGAAGCTCCAAGACGGCCCGCCGGTCCTCACAATCGCGAATTTCAAAGGCGGGGTCGGTAAGTCGACGCTCTCGGCTAATCTAGCGGCTTACTATGACTGGTTAGGTTTGAGGGTGTTGTTGATCGACTTCGACTATCAAGGCTCGTTGACGGACTCTATCGTCAAGACTGACGATAATCTAAAATTGGGAGCTGTTGATCTCCTCAAGAAAGAGCACTCAACCAAGTACATTCTGTCGCGACGTGAAAAGCCAATCGCGGATTTCAAGTACACCGACGTGCTTGCTGCGGCTTACACTCTCAACCGCGTCGAGAACAGGGTGGCATTCAAATGGTTGGTTGGGGAGAGCGGTGCTGATATCCGATACAATGTGCATGACGTTCTCAGCTCTCGCGAGATGCGCCAAGAGGGTTATGACGTTATCATTATTGATGCGCCGCCGCGGCTGACTACCGCGTCCGCTAATGCATTCTGCGCGAGCACGCATGTGCTTGTGCCTACGATTCTGGACAATATGTCTGCCACGGCGACGGTGCACACACTGGATGCCATATTGAAGCTCAAGGAACGCGTGGCTCCCACGCTGAAAATTGTCGGAGTCGTGCCAACGCTTGTGTTCCAGTCTACGAACTATAAGACGCGCGAGGTCGAAGCCCTGGCCTTCATCAGGAATGAGATCACGACACAATTTTCTGCTCGACAGGACACGCCTATCAGAGTCTTCGAGGACGAACGAATAACAAGAAGAGAGGCCTTCGCGAATGCCGTTGGCGAGAAGGTGGCATTTTTTGAGAATCCGGACGTCCGTCAGATGTTCGATAGGCTTGGTAAGGGTATTGCACTTGCGATTGGTGGCAGTTTTGCGTTGAAGGTGCAGAATGGACGTCCGAGACCTCCGACAGCGACTCCTCAGCCTCGAAACAATGTTGTCAACGTGGGGCGCTAAGTCCGGCGACCTTTCGGACCTCAAGCGTCTTGCCGACGCGCTCGCTCCTTTCGATGATCTTACGGTTGCGGCCTTCTGCAATCGGCTTGGCCGCCTCATAAGCGAGGATGCTCCGCCTCCCAAGTCGTCCAAGTCATCCGCCAAAGGGAAGGTCGATGAGAGCATTGTTGCGCGCTTCGTCGCCACGTTTTCCGCGGACACGCTCGATTACGCGGGGCTGCAATCGGCTCTTGTGGAGCTGAGTAGCGACGGCAAGGCCAAGGTTCCCGAACTTTCGGCTATTGCTTCGCAACTTGCGGGTGCTGACGGGAGATACAATAAAAAGACGGCACTAGAAAAAATCGAGGCCGTTGTGCGTCGGCGGCTCGATACGCGCCGCCGATTGGAAGGCACCTCAGGCATATTCTAAAGTGCCGTCACGTCCTCACTTCCGCCTCCCCCTCCGGCAGCTCTTCCAATCGTGGCACTTGTGACGTGACGATCACGAGGAGCTGGATCACGAAGCCCATCGCCGACAGCGCGAGACAAGCGCCAACGTCATAACGTGCGGCGACGAGCGCGCCCAACGCCGCACCGATCGGGCGGGCGCCGAACGTTGCAGTCATGACGAGCGCCGACACGCGGCCGAGCATGGCGAGCGGCGTCACGGCCTGTCTCAGCGTCGTCGTCGTGATGGTCCATACGATCGGGCCGGCGCCGAACAGGAAGAAGCTCGCGCCGGCGACGATACCGGAAGGCAGCCATAGCGTTGCGAGCATGACGACTGCTGCGAGCAGTCCTGCAAGCGGACCCAGGACGATCGTCGTGCCGAGCGAGAGGCGTTGCATGAGACGCGGTGCGAGCAGGGCACCGAAGATCATGCCGCCGCCGTAGATGCCGAGTGTGATGCCGACGCCGGTCGCGGTCAGTCCGAGGTTCTGGATGGCATAGGCCACATAGATGGCCTGCAGCACGAACCACGATGCGTTGAAGAAAACCGCCGTGATGAGGATCGGCCGCAGCAGCGGGTGCGCGAGCACGAAGCGCGCACCATCGCTCACCTCCCGCAGCAGGTGCCGACGCGGGTGCGGAGCCGGCGCGTTGTCAGGTAGCTTTGAAAGGAGGACGACCGCGAGGAGCGAGAGTACGGTGGCGACCACGAAAGCGAATGGCGCGCCGGCCCAACCGACAATGGCACCGCCGAGCGCGGGGCCGCCGGCATAGGCCGTGCTGCGTGCAAGCTCGAGCCAGCGGTTGGCCTCGGCCAGTTGATGCCGCGGCACCATGGAAGGCAGCAAGGCCGGTGCGGCAACGCTGTAGCAGACTGTGCCGATGGCGCCGATGAAGCCGAGCGCCGCCAGCAAGGTCAGATCGAGATTCCCCGATTCAAGCAGGACGAGCGCGGCCATGAGTGACGCGGCGCGCAGGGCCTCCGAGCTGGCCATGAGCCGCCGCCGCGCCATGCGGTCGGCCAGCACGCCGGCCGGCAGCGCGAGCAGGAGAAACGGCAGTGTCTGCATGGTCTGCAGGAAGCCCGCCTCGGCCGCGCTGGCACCGAGCAGGAGAACGGCGACGAGAGGTGCGGCCGCGAGCGAGATTTGCTCCGACAACTGAGCCGCGAGATTGGACCAGCCGAGCTTGGCAAAGCCGGATGGCAGTGCGGTGGATCGAGCGGACATTTGGCCTCCGTGAAACAGTCGGAGGCCGAGAGAAATCAGGCCGGCAGAGGTGCCGCGATCCGTTTCCTGGCATCGAATTCCTTAGCCACGAATTTCTTGGCTGGACCGGGTACGCTGCCGGGAGCCAGCAATTGCGCTATTCTGGCCGCGCAATACGACTCGAACCTCGGATCAATCGCCTTGCGACGCGGCTACCATCACGGCAATCTCAGGGAGGCGCTGATCGAAGCTGCGCTCTCGCTCATTGCCGAGAAGGGATCGGGCGGTCTCACGTTCGCCGATGCCGCGCGCGCAGCGGGCGTCAGTCCGGCCGCGCCCTATCGCCATTTCCGCGATCGCGAGGCACTGCTCGCCGAGGTCGCACAGCGCGGCTTTCAGCTCTTTGGCGAGACGCTCGCCAAGGCCGCAGCCCATGGCTCGCCCGAGCCGCTGAAGGCTCTCGATCGCGTCGGCAAGGCCTATCTGCGCTTTGCCCGCGAGGAGCCGGCATACTACGCAGCCATGTTCGAGTCCGGCGTTGCGATCGGCTCCAATCCGGAGCTCCGGGCCGCGGCAGAAGCCGCTTTCGCCGCAGTCCGCTCGGCCGTCGAGGCGGTCATCGCGACGCTGCCCGCGGCCTCGCGTCCCCCCGCGCTGATGATGACCCTCCACATCTGGTCGCAGGCGCACGGTATCGCGAGCCTTTTCGGCAGGGCGGATGGCGCAAGGCGGCCGATCCCCATGAGTCCGGAGGAGCTGCTGGAGGCCGCCGTGCTGATCTACTTGCGCGGACTGGTTACAGCGCAGTCCTGACGAGGCAGTCGCGCCTTCGGCGCGAGTGTAGGGCCGTCATGCCTATGTCATGCCTTCGGCATGACCGCTACGACCCGCCCGGGGGACACCCCCGGAGCACCCGTCTTCTGAAACTTTACTGGAGTTGGGGGCTACAACTCCATTGCACGGCATCCGCCGCACCCCACCTGTCCCGAGACAGTCACTAGAAAAATATCGACCCGCCCCCTTGAAGGGATGTGAATGTTCGTTACATTCACATCGAGGGACGGCTCCGGATGGGGCAACCTCGAGCACTGGAAACGAACGCCGGGAGCGCACGATGTACCAAGTCGCCTTGAGACTGGATGATTTTGGCAAGCCCGCGTGGATTGCCCTGATGGTGATCGGCTTCATCGTTTTCTGGCCGATCGGTCTGGCCATCCTGGCCTACATGATATGGAGCGGACGAATGGGATGTGGTTGGCGACAGCGGGGCGAGTGGCGCGGGCAGCACTTCCGCGAGAAGTTCGGCAAATGGGCTGGTCCGATGGGTCCGCAGTACACGACCGGCAATCGGGCCTTCGACGAGTACCGCGCCGACACACTGCGCCGCCTCGAGGAAGAGGCGCGCGACTTCGAGGGTTTCCTCGATCGCCTGCGCATGGCCAAGGACAAGGCCGAGTTCGATGACTTCATGAATCAGCGGCGCAACAACCCGCCGCGGCCCGAGGCGCCCGAGACTGACAAGCCGGCCGGCACTTGAGGAAACAAGAAGCGATGATCTGAGCTGACAAGGCGGGCTGTTGAGTCCGCCTTGATCGTTTTGTGGTTCAGCTAGTTCGCATCACTTCTTCGCGTCGAGCAGGCCTGAAGCAAAGAGGAAGCCCGCGGCTGCGGCGCCAATGAGCGGCGCGACGATGAATAGCCAGAGCTGCGAAAGTGCGCTGCCTCCCACGAGCAATGCAGGCCCAAGGCTGCGCGCCGGATTGACGGACACGCCCGTCACCTGGATGCCGACAATGTGGATCGCCGTGAGTGTCAGGCCGATGGCGAGGCCGGCCATGGCGCTCGGTGCACCTGTGCCCGTCGAGCCGAGAATGACGACGACGAACAGGAATGTCGCCACCACCTCGAAGATGAAAGCGGCGCCGAGACCGTAGCCGCCGAGATAGGTCGGTCCCCAGCCATTTTGGCCGAGACCCTGCTTGGCAATGTCGAAGCCGGAGAGTTTTCCCGAAGCGATCATGTAGAGCACGGCGGCGCCGGCAATGGCGCCGAGGCACTGCGCGATTACGTACTGCACGAAGTCGCCGCTCGATATGCGCCCCGCGAGGAGAGCGCCGAGGCTGACGGCCGGATTGACGTGGCAACCCGAAACTGGGCCGATGCCGTAGGCCATGGCGACGATGGCCAAACCGAACGCGAAGGCGATACCGAGGTTGCCGACGACGCTGCCGGCGATGACGGCCGCACCGCAGCCGAAGAATACGAGCGTGAAAGTGCCGATGAATTCTGCAACAGCCTTGTTCATGTGCGTCCCCCAGGGTGTTTACGGGACAGCCGATAGCACACCGGCGATGGCTGATTTCAGCGACTCGAACGATAACTCTTTTTGCTGAATGTATGAGAGGGGACTGTCTCGCAGCTGCTCAGTTGCTCTTGGCCGCGCGGACTGCGAAGTCACTACGCTCGAGAATGCGCGAGACGAGCGCGCCGAAGACGAGGCCCCAGAAGGGCGCGCCGATGCCGGCGATCGAGATGCCGCTGACCGTCACTAGGAAGGCGACCAACGCCCCGATGCCGAACGCACCTTGGAAGGCTGTCGAGAAGGCACCCTGCAGGACGCGGAGCATGGCGAGCCCGGCAAGGGTGGCGATGAAAGCCGGTGGGGTTGCCAGCAGCAGTTTCGTGAAGAGCGGGGAGAAGAGGCCGAACACGATGGCAAGAAGGCCGACGAGAATGCCGGCCGCGTAGTGTGTGTCCTTGTCACGTCCCGTCGAGAGAATGGCGTTCGTTGGTCCGGTTAGGCAGGTTGACACTGTGCCGACGATGCCGGCGAGGAGCGACCACAACCCGCAGGCGGTGGCGATCGAGTTGACAGGCGGCTCGTGCCCTGAGTTGCGCAGGACCGCAATGCCTTGCCCGTTCTGAACCAGAAGCACCGTGATCGTGAGGGGTACGACGAGTTCGATCAGTGTTGCCGGGTTGAAGTGCGGCATGACGAGGACCGGCGCGGCAAAGATCGTACTACTGTCGAACGGCGGCAGCGTGCCCGTGCGCGTGAGCGCGATCGCCGCGATGCCGACGGCCATTGCGATGATCAGCGGCGGCAACCGCCGTGCTACGGAAGGCAGCGCCGAGAGCGCGAGGAAGGTCAGCGTCATCGAGAGCGCGATCGGAAGGTCGCTCTCGAAGGCTTTGACCCAGTCGAGGCCGAAAGGAAGGAACACGCCGGCTACCATGCCCATCACGATCGGCATGGGGACGGCATCCATGATGCGACGCACCAGGCCCGAGAGGCCGAGCGCGATCATGAGAAGTCCTGTGAACACGAAGGCGCCGACGACCTCGTTGAAGCTCGCGTGCGCAAGCGCTGGGCCGACGAGCACGGTGCCCGGAATGGTCCAGAAGAAGACGAGGGGCTGGCGATAGGCGGCGCAGAAGGCAATTGACAGGATGCCGTTGATGAAGAACGCGCCAAAGAGCCAGGAGGCCGTCTGTGCCTCGCTGAGACCGCCGCGCCCCGTTACGGCCAAGATGATTGCAACCGGCCCCGAGATGGAAAAGGCGAAGGCGACAAGGGCATTGACTGCGTTCTCGGCCGAAAGGTCGCGCACGAAAGCGACAGGACCGGCGACCGGCCGGGCGATCGGTTCGAGAGCCATGGCATTTCCTCAGGCATTCCCCCGCAGTGCGGGCATTCTCTGCGCGGTTCTCCGGCAGGGCTGACATGCAAGTGACTTATTTCCACTTGATCCGGCCGCCGCGTGGCTTCAGTTTCCTCCGTCGGGAAACGCACAAACAGCAATCCAAGCGCAAACGCTGTCCACGATGGAAGGGCTCGCCCATGAATGCCGCAACTCCCGGCTCGGTGCTCAACTATGACGATCTGCGCCGATTGGCCAAGCGGCGTCTGCCGAAGGTCGCCTATGATTTCATCGAGGGTGGCGTCGATGACGAGACTGGCATGGACCGGAACATCGAAGGCTTCGCGCGCTACAGCCTCGTGCCCCGCTATCTCGTCGACATCTCCAAGCGCGACCAGAGCACCGAGCTCTTTGGTCGGCGCTATTCGAGCCCCTACGGCATAGCGCCGACTGGCCTCGCCGCGCTCTTTCGTCCCGGCGCCGATCTCATGCTGGCCCGCGCCGCGCGTGACGCGAACGTCCCCTTCATCATGTCGGGAACGGGCACCGGCTCGATCGAGGATCTCGGCCGCGAGGCGCCCGATCATGGCTGGTATCAGCTCTATGCCGCCAAGGATAAAACGATCTCCGACGACATGATTCGGCGCGCTAAGGATGCCGGCCTGAAAACGCTGGTCTTCACTGTCGACGTGCCCGTGCACTCCAATCGTCTGCGCAACAAGCGCAATGGCATGTCGCGTCCGCTCAAGCTGCCGCTCAAGACCAAGCTCGAAGCGCTCATGCATCCAGGCTGGATGATTGACTACTATCGCAATGGCGGCCAGCCCATGTTCCCGAACTGGGCACCCTACGCGGGACCTGGCGCGCAGAATGACGCCGACAAAGTCGCAGCCTTCGTCGCCTCGCAGACTACGCCGCCCATGACTTGGGACGACGTCAAACGCTTCCGCGATCTCTGGCCCGGCAACTTCGTCCTCAAGGGCATCATGCATCCGCGCGATGCGGAGCTGGCGCGGGATGCCGGCGTCGATGGCCTCATGGTCTCGAATCATGGCGCGCGACAGCTAAACGCTGCGCCTTCGCCCATCGAGGTTCTTCCGGCGATTCGCGATGCGGTCGGCGATAAGATGACCGTCATGCTCGACAGCGGCGTGCGTAGTGGCACCGACGTAGCAAAGGCACTGTGCCTCGGCGCGAAGTTCGTCTTCGTCGGACGTATGACGCTCTACGCGGTGGCGGCTGGCGGCGAGAGGCTCGCGGGTCGAGCACTGGATATCGTCCGCAATGAGCTCGATCTCGTCATGGGCAATATGGGCGCGCCGAACATCGCCTCCCTTGGCCCCGACTTCCTGATGTGGGATGATCCCGAGGATCTGAAGCGCAACCGCCGACCCTGAGCCCTGGCTTAAGCGCCCCGCTTAAGCGCCCTCGGCCTTGTACTTCTTGAACTCGACGACGAGCGCTTGTAGCGCGTTCGCGATCTCGAGGCCCGATTCGACCAGCGTCTTCAGGTTCGCGCGCTCCTGCACGAGCTTGTTGAGCCGGTCCTGCTGCTCGCCAAATCCAAAATAGAGCGGTTCGGGCGCGACGATCTCGCCATCCTCGACTGCGCACATGACGTCGAAGGCGTTCTGCGAGGCGAGCACCAGCATGGACGCGACGTCGTTCATGAGCTGGTGGTAAGTGCGCGCGAGCCCTGAGTCGATTCGCGGTCCGTGCACGCCGAACTTCAGCGGTGCTGCGGCGGCTCCGCCTTCACCCGCAAAGAGGCGGGGATTGCGGGCCAGGCGCTTGAAGACCTCCTGCAGGCCGAGGCAACACGACTCGAGATCGCGCAGCACGAGCCCTACCTTGCGGCGACCGCGCGTGCTTTCGGGCGTGCGCTCCTGGCCAACCCAGTTTACGGCGGCAATGGACGCGATCGCGGCGAGCGCCGATAGCGCCGGCAGCACCACCGCGAGCGGATCCGGCATGATGCGCGTGTCGGCCTCGCCGTCACCATCCCTTGGTTTCGCGGTCGACGATGGTCGTGGCGGTCGTCCCAAGGTGACTTCCTCTGTGCGGCGGCGAGCGTTCCGCCCGGTACATGCGATGCAAGCGTGTAGTGCAGGAATGCGGCAAAGGACAGCGCGCGGGAGCGCTTGTGGCGCTTGCGCGGCATCAATGCATCACACCCTCCGCGCCCCCACTTTCCAGCGACACATCAAGGGAGCCGTCGCTCATGGCCCGGATTGCCATCATTGTCGGCCACGCGCTTGCGGACACTTTCTGCGAGGCGCTCGGCAGGGCTTACCAGCGCGGCGCCGAAGGTGCGGGGCACGAGGTTACCTTCTTCAACACCGCGAGCATGGCTTTCGATCCCATCCTGCGCGGGGGCTATCGCAAGCTGCAGCCCCTCGAGCCCGATCTCGCGGCAGCTCGGACGGCCATTCAGGCAGCCGACCATCTCGTGTTGATCTTTCCGCTCTGGCTCGGCACGCTGCCGGCAATCTTCAAGGGTTTTCTCGAGCGCGTCATCCAGCCCGATATTTTCGAGCCGGCCAAGACGGGCAAGTTCGCGACGCCCTGGAAGGGCAAGTCGGCGCGGGTCGTCATCACCATGGGTATGCCGGGCTTCGTGTACCGCTGGTACTACGGGGCGCACGCTCTGAAGATGCTCAAGAGGAACATCCTCGGATTCGTGGGCATCGCGCCGGTTCGCAGCACCATCCACGGCATGATCGAGGGTGTGACGCCGGAGCGCCGAGCGCACTGGCTCGCCGACATGGAGGCACTCGGCCGTGCCGGGCAGTAGGGCTCTACTCGCAGAAGCTCTTGTAGCGGCGCTTGGCCATGTCGAGGTGGAAGTGATTGCGGTGGGCCTCGTTGGCCTCCGGGCCGAGTACCGTGCCGAACGTGCCGCACGCAGCTTCGTGGATCTCGCGTAGAAATTGTCCGCGCGGTCCGGGCTTCTGCGCCGCCGCGGCGAGCGAGGCCGATACGGGCATCACAACCGAGGGCGTGTCACGGGCCTTGCGCGCCGCCTCCTTGGCCAGCTCTCTGGCATCCTCACGTGCCTTCTGTCGCTCGGCGCGCTTGAGGCGCCTGAGCTCGCGCGGTGACAAATCTTCAGCGACTGCGGGAGCAGCTTCCTTCTTTTCCTCGGCCTTCGGGTCCAATTTGAGCACGGCCTTGGGATCCGATTTGGGATCGACCTTCGGTTCCGCCCTGGTTTGTGATGGGGCTTGCGGCCTCGTCTCTTCGTTGACGTCACCTTTTCCCTTCGCCCCCGCCTTCTCGGCAGCAGCTTTGGCGGCCGCTTCCTTTGCGGCTTTGGCCGCGGCCTCCGCGGCTGCTGCCGCAGCCTTGCGCGCGGCCTCTGCGGCTTTCTCCGCAGCAATCTGGGCCGCGATATCGCGCGCGGTCGGCCCCCAGTCGCGCGTGAGGTCAGCGACCTCGCCGCCTTCCATGATGAAATCCCGGATGTCCAGCGCATTGGCGAGGGCGTGCTCGCTGAGCCGCGTCGATGTGCGTGATGGAGAGTTTCGGCACGAATAGTCGCTGATGTTGCTGATCTTCGTCACGGGCTTGCCTAGCAGGCGCCGAGCGGCGGGCTGCACGTCCTTCTCCATCCAATGCACGAGCGCGACGACGAGGTCGCAGGTCATGGTCGCGGGCGGCGAGATGCTGACCTTCGTCGCCTTGCCGATGCTGATCAGCTTGACCGGACCGGATGAGCCACAGCCGCCATTGCGGACAGGATCGGCCTCCTCGTATTCCGCGTCGACGTCCTTGAGGACTTCGGTGCAGCGTGCGCGTTCGGCTTTGATCTCCTCCTCGGACCAGGCATTGAGGATCTCGGGCTTGCCGGGGAGCAGCTTGGGCCAGCGTCCGCCCCTGTCGCTCTCGGCATCGGCGCTTGCCCTAGGCACCACGCGCAGCGGATTGCGTTCGGGAAGTGGCAGTTCGGCCTCACGCCCGGGATTGCGCTCGGGCAGTGGCAGGCCGGTCTCGCGCAGCGGATTGCGCTCGGGCAGCAAATCCTCGTTGACTGCGGCCGCGCTGCCAATGAGACAGACCAGGATGATCAGCGCTACGGCCATCGAGCCGCCGGGCATCAGAATGTGCATCCGGTCGTAGCGCTCCAGTGACATGGCCTCATGCAACGCGTGGTGCCCTGAGGCGGTTGCCGGTAGGGAATCGGCGATGGTCTGCCCATACACCATCGCGCAGCACTCCGGCCATCCAATGGCAAAGGTCGGCTTCGTTCGCTAAGGTGCTTTTCCGGTGAAAACGAAGAGGAATGTGCAATGAGCGAGCAGACCGCCGCAGCCAACGCTGGCGACGGCCTTGCCTGTGAGAAGCGGGGCGCACTTGGGCTCATCACGCTGGCACGGCCGGAGAAGCGCAATGCGCTCACCATCGCCGGGCGTGCGCGGATCGCCGAGACCTTGCCGAAGTACGCGCGCGATCCGATCATCTATGCGGTGGTTGTCCGCTCGGCTACGGAGGGCATGTTCTGCACGGGCGGCGACATCGTCGAGATGGCCGCACTCGCCGATCGGGATATGGAGGCCGCGGAGAAGGCACTTGGCGACGAAATCCTGCTCATCTGGCTGGCCGAGTGTTTCACGAAACCCACGGTCTCGCTCATCGATGGACCGGTCATGGGAGGCGGCAATTGCATCAGCCGTTACGGCACGCATCGCGTTGCCGGCGAGCGCTACAGCTTTGCCATGCCCGAAACCGCGCTCGGCTTCATACCCAACAATGGTCTCGCCCACACGTTCTCACGCCTGCCGAAGGACATCGGCATGTACCTCGCCCTGACCGGGGAGCGTCTTGGGCCGGCGGATGCCTTTCGACTGGGGATCGCGTCGCACTGCATTCCTTCTGCCGAGTTCGATGACATCACGGCGGCGCTGGCCGACGCCGAGCCCGTCGATTCCATCATCGACCCGCGCCACCAGGATCCGGGCCCGGCGCCGATCATGGCGTTGAGCGACGCCATCACGCGAACATTCAATGCAAGCTCCGTTGCGGAGATCATCGCGCGCCTCGAGCGCGAGAAGGGGCCACATGCCGCCTGGGCGGAAGCCACGCGCACGTGTCTTCTCGAGCGATCGCCGACAGCGCTGATGGTGACGCATCGCTTGGTGCGCGAGGCGTCGGCTATGCAACTCCACGAAGTGCTGGAGCTGGAGCACGCCCTGGTCTGCCGGATGATGGAGCTGCCGGACATCCACGCCGGCGTGCGTGCACGGCTCACCGCGCGTGGAGAGGCGCCAAGCTGGCGCCCGTCACGGATCGAGGATGTAAGTGCGGCCATGCTCGACGCTATTTTTTCCAGCCCCGAGGGGCACCACATCCGGCTGCCGGAGCGTCGCAAAATGCAGGAAATGCTTGCCTGAAGCGTGAAGAAATACGCCGTTGTCCGCATGTATTCGAGCGTGTCGAAATGAGAATTACTAAATTGTTTTTTTAGTATGTCTATTAGCGCAAGATTTAATTTGCTGATGTAGCTTGCCGGTTAATTCGGATCCCATCGGTCGGGACGCACCCACTGAGCCGGAGGCTGTGTAATGAGTGCTGTACTGGAGAAAATTCGTCCGCGCGAGGCTGTAGCGGGTGAGGATTTCCGGAGTGAGTATCTGCAGGCCCTGCGCCTGATCGAGCGGCTTCACCGCTTGCTGCTGGACGTGATCAAGGACGAGTTCGACCGCGAAGGCGGCGCCGAGCTCAACAGCGTCCAGGCGCTCCTGCTCTACAACATCGGCGAGAGCGAGCTGACGGCAGGCGAGCTGAAGACGCGCGGCTACTACCTGGGCTCGAACGTCTCATACAACCTGAAGAAGCTCGTCGACATGGGCTATCTTCACTACAAGCGCTCCGAGGTCGATCGTCGCTCGGTGAAGGTCAGCCTGACGCCTAAGGGCATGGAGGCCTGCGCGGTGGTGGACAAGCTCTATCATCGCCAGCTCGGCTCGCTCGAGGTTGTCGGCGAGGTGAACCAGGGTGATGTTCATGGCCTCAACCGCGCCCTGATACGTCTCGAGCGCTTCTGGTCCGACCAGATCCGCTATCGGCTGTAGTCGCCGCGGATATCACAGGAATTCAGGCGGGAGCTGCGCGTCGCGGCTCCCGTTTTTGATTCCAGTTAGCCGAAACGGCCGGTGATGTAGTCGCGCGTGCGCTCCTCACGCGGGTTCGTGAAGATCGCCTCGGTCTCGCCCTCCTCGACCAGAACGCCGAGGTGGAAAAAGGCCGTGCGCTGGGAAACGCGAGCTGCCTGCTGCATGGAGTGCGTGACGATGATGATGCAAAAGTTCGAGCGCAACTCGTCGATCAGCTCTTCGATCCTGGCCGTCGCGATCGGATCGAGCGCGGAGCAAGGCTCGTCCATAAGGATGATGTCAGGGCTGACGGCTATCGCGCGCGCGATGCACAGACGCTGCTGCTGACCGCCCGAGAGACCCGTGCCAGAATCGTTGAGACGGTCTTTCACTTCGTTGAAAAGTCCCGCCTTCTGCAGGCTCATCGTGACGATCTCGTCGAGGTCGGTCTTGCTCTTGGCTAGGCCGTGAATGCGCGGGCCGTAGGCAACGTTCTCGTAGATGGATTTTGGGAAGGGGTTCGGCTTCTGGAAGACCATGCCGACGCGCGCCCGAAGCTGCACGACGTCGAGTGAGGGGTCGTAGATGTCTCTGCTGTCGATCTCGATCTTGCCAGATACACGGCAGATCGGGATCGTGTCGTTCATGCGGTTGATGCACCGCAGGAACGTAGACTTGCCGCAACCTGAAGGGCCGATGAAAGCCATGACCGCTTGGTCTGGAACGTCGACGTTCACATCCTTGATCGCGTGCTTCTCGCCGTAGTGCACGTTCACGTTGCGCGCGACGACCTTCGCCGCGGTCGCCGGCTTCGCTGGCACGTACGGTTGCGCGGTCGGGATGCCTTGGGTGGTCATATCCATGTTGGTCTACTCTCTGAGAGACGTTTGAACTACCAGCGGCGCTCGAAGCGCTTGCGCAGCCAGATAGCCGTGCCGTTCATGACAAATAAGAAGACGAGGAGGACGACGATCGCAGCCGCGGTCTTGGCCTGGAAGGCCAGCTCGGGCAGATCGGACCAGAGGTAGATCTGGACGGGCAGCACGGTCGCGGCATCCGTAATACCGGTTGGCACGTCGACGATGAAGGCTACCATGCCGATCATGAGAAGCGGTGCGGTTTCGCCGAGCGCATGCGCCATGCCGATGATCGTGCCGGTCATGATGCCCGGCATGGCAAGCGGCAGCACGTGATGGAACACCGCCTGCTGATGAGACGCGCCGACGCCGAGGGCGGCCTCCTTGATCGAGGGTGGCACGGCCTTCAGGGCGGCCCGCGAGGCGATGATGATCGTCGGCAGCACCAGCAGTGCCAGGACGAGACCGCCGACGAGTGGCGCCGATCTCGGGAGGCCGAAGAAGTTGAGGAACATGGCGAGGCCAAGCAGGCCGAACACGATCGAAGGCACGGCCGCGAGGTTGTTGATGTTCACCTCGATGATATCGGTGAACCAGTTCTTCGGCGCGAACTCCTCGAGGTAGATAGCCGCGGCTACGCCGATCGGCAGGCAAAGGATCAGCGTCACGAGGAGAGTGAGCGCCGTGCCAGTGATAGCACCACGAAGGCCGGCGAGCTCCGGCTCGCGGCTGTCGCCCGACGTGAAGAAGCGCCAGTTGAACGCCCGCTCGACCTGGCCATTGGTCTTGAAGCGCTCGAGTAGGGCAACCTCGAGATCGTTGATCTTACGCGCGCTTTCCGGCGTCGTGTAAGTCACGACCCGCCAGTCGCCAGGTTTTGCTTCGCTTGCCGACGAAAGAGGCAGAAGGACTTCGCCCTCTATGCGGTCGGCAGCGAGCTGGGTGATCTTCACGAGACCGCCGTTGATGGCTACGAGCAGCGACGGGAGGCGGCTGTCCAGCAGCTCGGCCGACGCGGCGTCCTTGGCGTGGGCCAATAGCTCGTCCGCCTGCTTGCGAAGGTCGGCCGCGCGCTCGGCGGCGCCCGATGCAGTGCTGCGCGCGGCGCGATCGGCTTCCGTGATGGCCGCGCGGGCGAGCTCGGCAAGAGCGAGTTTAACCGTGACGAGGTTCTCGGAGAATTCGTTACCGGAGGCGGTGATGGTGATCGTGCCGGTCGTGTCGCTCGGTGTCGCGGTACCACGGGTGGCGCGGGTGGTGATCGCCGTGCCTGCGCCCTTGAAGTAGAGGTCCGCATCGTCGGAGAGCAGCAGCGGGGCCTTGATGGTCGTACCGATCAGTGATGGATCGGCCGCAAGACGTTCGCGGATGCCGTCAGGCGCGCCCGTGCTCAGCAAGCGTATGAGCGTGCGTTCGGGTCCGCGTCCCTGGATGCCGGGAATGGCCGTCTTGAGGGCTTCGCGCATAAGCGGCAGATAGTCAGCCGATCGTATGGCCGCGGGATTGTACTTCTGATCTGCCGGTACAAAGTCCGCGGGAATGGCTACGTCGAGCTGAAGAGAATTGGTCGTGAATGCGGGCAGCGACTTCGTCACGACATCGATGAGCAGCACAGCCAGAAACACGGCTGCGGTGAGAATCGCCAGCAAGCCATAAGACTTGAAGCGGGCCTCCGCGCGATAGCGGCGGCGCACGCCAGCCTGGGCCTCGGGAGACGTCGTGTCGACGCGCCGGCGAATGGGTGCCGCAGTCGTATGCGTGATTGTATCAGTCATACTGCTCTCTGTATCTGCGTACGATCTGCTGCGCGATGATGTTGAGCATCAGGGTGACAAAGAAGAGCACGAAGCCGAGCGCGAAAGCGGCGAGCGTCTTGGCGCTGTCGAACTCCTGGTCGCCAACGAGAATGGTCTTGATCTGAACGGTAATGGTGGTCACTGCGTCCAGCGGATTGAATGTGAGGTTCGCGGCGAGTCCCGCGGCCATGACGACGATCATGGTCTCGCCGATCGCGCGGCTGATCGCCAACATGAAGGCCGAGACGATGCCTGGAAGAGCGGCCGGCAGAATGACCTTCTTGATGGTCTCGGACTTGGTCGCGCCAAGCGCATAGGCGCCATCGCGCAGCGACTGCGGCACGGAATTGATCACGTCGTCGGAGAGCGACGAGATGAACGGGATGATCATCATGCCCATCACGAGACCGGCGGCGAGCGCGGACTCGGAGGCGACGTCGAGACCGAGGCCTTCGCCCCAGCCGCGAATGTAGGGCGCGACCGTCAGCGCGGCGAAGAAGCCCAGCACCACCGTCGGGATGCCAGCCAGGATCTCTAGGATCGGCTTGGCAAAGGCGCGAAATCGCGGGGTTGCGTACTCCGAGAGGTAGATCGCCGCGAAGAGTCCGAGCGGACCCGCGACGACAATGGCGATCAAGGTGATAAGCAGCGTGCCCGTCAGCAGCGGGATGAACCCGAAGGCGGTGCGGATCTCGCCCTGGTCGGCGCGCAGAGCCGCCTGAGGATTCCATTCCGTACCGAAGAGGAACTGAGCGACCGTTGGCCGTCCCTTGAGTGCGGGATCGAAGAAGAAGCGATAGGTCTCCCACATCACCGAGAAGACGATGCCGACCGTGGTCAGGATCGCGACGAGCGCGCACAGGATCAGTACGGCGATGACGAAGCGTTCGAAAAGATTGCGTGCCCGGAATGCCGGGCTGATGCGGCTGAGCACGAGGAACAGCGACGCCAGCCCGAGCACGACACCAGTGCCGAGCACGATAAGGCGTCCGGCCGAGAATGTGCTGGAGTAGCTCGCCGCGGCATCCCGCAGCGCGGCCGAAGGATCGCCCTGATATCTTCCATCGATGATATTCCCGACGTCGCGCAGGATCACGCCGCGCTGGAGCGGGTCGCTTGCGAGTTCGGACGGGAAAAAGGAGAAGGCGTTCGTCGTGGCGAGCATCTTCACCACCGGCGTACCGATCGCATACACGATCAGCATTGGCACGAACAGCGCAACGGCGCCGAGCAGGCCGTGATATGTCGGCAGCGAGTGCAGGGCAGCCCCATTTGGGGCCGCGCGAAGCACCTTCGCGCGTTGGGACGCGAGGAAGTAGCCGGCGGCGACCAGGAAGACGAGCGTAATGAAATATATGGCCGTCATGGTAGTTTTCCCATTGGCGCTCGGCAGTCGGATGGTCGGAAATCACCGCAATTGAGCGACCAGGGGCACGGCCCCTGGTCGCTCGACTTCTGCGCGCAAGATCAGTTCGTGACTTCGGTTTCCGCGAGCGGCTTCATCATCTTGGACGAAGCGGCGACCTTGTCGGCTTCCGCTTTCGGGAGCGCAACCAGACCCTTATTCGCGAGGTAGCCGTCCTTCGACATGGCCTTCGCTGAGACGTACTCGGCAACGAACTTGTCGATGCCGGGGATCACGCCGACGTGCTGCTTCTTGGCATAGATGAAGAGTGGGCGGGCGCCCTTGTACTTGCCCTCGGCAATCGCGTCATACTCCGGGGCTACGCCATCGATGGTAACACCGCGAAGCTTGGCGAGATTCTCCTCGAGGAACGAGTAGCCGAAGATGCCGAAAGCATTACGGTTCGTTTCGAGCTTCTGGACGATGACGTTGTCGTTCTCGCCGGCTTCGACGTAAGCGCCGTCCTTGCGGATCGACTTCCACGCTTTGTCGAAGGCCTTGCGGTCCGACTTCTTGAGGGCGGCAATGGCCGGGACTTTCTCGGCGCCCGGCTCCATGAAGAGCTCATGGAAGCTGTCGCGGGTGCCTGAGGTTGGCGGCGGGCCGAGAACCTCGATCTTGATATTGGGGAGGGAAGGATCGATGTCCGACCAGTTCTTGTAGGGATTGGCGACCAGTTTGCCATCCTTGTCCGGTACTTGCTCGGCAAGCGCCAGGAACACTTGCGCCATCGTGAGTTTGATGTTCGGCCCAGCCTTCGACTGAGCAATCGTGAGGCCGTCGATGCCGACCTTGATCTCGACGATGTCGGTCACGCCGTTTTTCTTGCAGTCATCGAACTCGCCCTTCTTGATGGCGCGCGACGCGTTCGTCAGGTCGGGGTGGTCTACGCCGACGCCGGCGCAGAAAAGCTTGAACCCGCCGCCCGTGCCGGTCGACTCGACGACCGGCGTCTTGCCGCCGCCCGACTTGCCGAACTGCTCGGCAACTGCCGTGGTGAACGGATAGACCGTCGACGAGCCGACGATCCGAATCTGGTCGCGTGCCGATGCCGCATCGGCAAAACCTGCGACGCTTGCAGCAGCAACGGCCGCTGCAGCAATCATGAATTTCGCACTCATTGTAATCTCCCAAGAGCATCAGAGCCGAGGCCAGCACTCCCGCTTATCGGCCTCGCCGGACCCCATTGGCCCTGGGCAGACTCGTAGCGGAGGGCCATAATCGTTTTGTGACACTATAAGTGCATGATATAAATTGCAGTTATGTGACGAATGCCAAGCGTCGAACAGACCTTCCGCGCTTGCCGTTCACATCACCGTGCGAGCGCCCATGACATTGGCCGCGCCAGGCAGTATGGATGCGCGAAACGCTCGTTCTGAGCATGACGGACAAACCTCATGGCAGCTCAACAAGATGGCGGCGGAGAAGTAGGCTCGGACACTGTGCTCGAGCGCCTCGCGGCAACGATCCGCGAGCGTCGCGGGGCACTCGCTGATACTTCGTACACGCGCCTGCTTCTCGACGGCGGGGTGGCGCGTTGTGCAAAGAAGCTCGGGGAGGAATCCGTCGAGGTTGTCATTGCTGCTCTTCGTGAGGACGATGAGGCACTTAAGGGTGAGGCCGCAGATCTCGTCTATCATCTGCTCGTGCTGCTCGAGGTGCGTGGCATCAGCATCGAAGCCGTCCTCGCCACACTCGAGAAGCGCATGGGGCTCTCTGGACTAGAAGAGAAGGCAAACCGTGGTCGCAAAGAGGGCTGACGCCATGCGCGATTTTCTTCAGCAGGAGGATTACGCGGCGCGCTCCGGCGTCCTGTATTCACCATACCGCACATTTAGCCGCGAGGACTGGGCGCGCCTGCGCGCCGACACGCCGATGACGCTGGTGCCGCGTGATCTCGCCGCACTCTCCGGTCTCATCGAGGAGCTCTCCATCGAAGAGGTCGAGCAGATCTACCTGCCGCTCTCGCGCCTGATCAATCTCTATGTCGCCGCGTCGCAGGAGCTCTATGCGGTTACGTCGAAGTTCCTCGGCAGGCAGGGGCGCCGCGTGCCCTTCATCATCGGCGTGGCGGGCTCGGTCGCCGTCGGAAAGAGCACGACCGCGCGCGTCCTGCGTGCTCTGCTCGCGCGCTGGCCCGATCATCCGCGTGTCGATCTCGTGACCACCGACGGCTTTCTGTGGCCGAACCAGGAGCTCGAAGCGCGCGGTATCATGCATCGCAAGGGCTTCCCTGAGAGCTTCGATCTCGCGCGTCTCCTGAACTTCCTCGGCGACGTCAAGTCGGGCCGCGAGAAGGTGGTGGCGCCGGTCTACTCGCATTTCCACTACGACATCATTCCGGGTCAGCAGATCGTCGTGGATCGCCCTGACATCCTGATCGTCGAGGGCCTCAACGTGCTGCAGCCGGCACGTTTGCCGAAGGACGGCGCGGCCATCCCGTTCGTGTCGGATTTCTTCGATTTCTCGATCTACATCGATGCCGATCCGGCGGTGATCGAAGCGTGGTACGTGAAGCGCTTCATGCGCCTGCGGACGACGGCTTTCCGCGATCCAGCGGCGTACTTCCACCGCTACGCGCATTTGACCGACGCTGAGGCGAACGCGAAGGCGCTCGAGATCTGGAACGGGATCAACCGGATCAATCTTGACGAAAATATTCTGCCGACACGCCAGCGGGCGCGCTGCATCCTGCGCAAGGGGATGAGCCACGCCGTCGATAGCGTGCTGCTTCGCCGGCTTTGATCAATCCTTGCCCGCGTTCGGTTTGCGTGGCTGGACAAGGTCGAGCCAGGCAGTGAAGGCCTTTGCACCTTGCCGCATAGCTGTTGCCGCGGGTGGCAATTCGAGCGCGGCCTTAGCCATGGTCGCCTGCATGGAGAGACCCGCGGCCGTCATCCGCCAGCCAAGCGTCATCCAGGGGCGTGCCAGGGCCATCATGTCGAAAGCAGCGGGCGGCGCGACCACGATGGCCCTCACATTCACACTGCTCGCTGGTGGCTCGGTCTTCGGCTGGTAGCTTGCCCGTGCCGATGGCTTGTCGGTGGCAGAGGCCTTCTCGACGGTGCCGATTTTCTTCGGGGCGCGTGCGAGCAGCGGCGCGGCGGCTTGGGCGCGGGTCGGGGCGCGGGCTGGCGCTTTGCGCGGGGGCGGCTCGGCTTTGACGTTTTTTGCCGGCGTCGAGAGTTTGCCAGCCAGGTGGCGCAGCTTGCGAGCCTCCTCGATGCCGGCCTGGCGCAGCGCCGCCCGCTTCGAGAGGGTTGGATCCTTGCTGATGAAAGCTGAAGCGCGCTCAAGTGCCTGGGCGTCCTTGTCCGAGGGCGCGCCCGATTTCCGGGTTTTGGACTTCCGCGCTTTGGGTTTCTGGCCGGTCATGTGCGTACCCTGCAATCGAAGCTGATGACACTCGCGCCGGACACTGTACGACGCCCACGAGGGGACATTTTGATGCGCCGCAAAATGATATATTAGCGACGGCGCGCTGGCCACCCTCCGTTTCAACGCAGGTGCGAAATGAAAAGTTTCAGAGGCCGCGGGCAGTAGCCAGCGAGGCGAGCGACGTTTCGGGCCGTGCGCCGATGTGGCTGATGATCTCGCCGGCTGCGAGGCTGCCGAGGTGGCCGCAGGTCTCGAGCGGCTTGCCGTTGGTGTAGCCGTAGAGGAATCCCGCCGCGTAGAGATCGCCGGCGCCGGTCGTATCGATCACCTGACGCACGGGCGCAGCAGGCACGCTCACGGCCTTGTCGCCCTTGAAGATCACCGATCCCTTGGCGCTGCGGGTCAGCACGGCGACCTTGGCGTCGGCCTTCGCCTGGCGCGCGGCTTCCTCGAAGGTGGCGGCGCCATAGAGTGCCGTGATCTCGGTCTCGTTCGCGAACAGGATGTCGACGCGGTGGCGGATCAGCTCGAGGAACTCGATGCGGTGGCGCTCGACGCAGAAGCCGTCTGAGAGGGTCAGCGCGACTTCGCGGCCGGCTCGTTCGGCCATGTCGGCGGCATGACGGAACGCCGCCTGGGCGTCCGGCCGGTCGAAAAGATAGCCTTCGAGATAGACGATGCGGGACGAGGCTATGAGTTTCTCGTCAACGTCCTTCGGACTCAGCTCAGGGCTCACGCCGAGGAAGGTGTTCATGGTGCGTTGGCCGTCGGGCGTCACCAGGATGAGCGAGCGCGCGGTCGGTGCGCCGCCCGTCGAGGCCGGCGTATCGAAGGCGACGCCAGCGGCCTGGATGTCATGGCGGAAGATATTGCCGAAATCGTCCTCCGCGACCTTGCCGATGAAGGCCGCGTGCCCGCCGAGCGAGGCAATGCCGACCATGGTGTTGGCCGCGGAGCCACCGGAGATTTCCACTGCCGGACCCATCTCCTGATAGAGATGCGATACGCGATCGGCATCGACCAGCGTCATGTGACCCTTGGCCAGATCGTGCTTGATGAGGAAGTCATTCTTGCAGCGGCCGATGATGTCGACGATGGCATTGCCGATGCCCACGACGTCGTGCTCGATCCTGGCCATGATGAGGTTCCCCGCGTTCCCTATGCGGCCGCACTATAATCTCCGGGGTTGCCGGAGCAAGCCGGCAGGTCGCCCTGTCCCGCGCAAACCGTAAATATCTCAATGTACTCAGGCGCGAGGTGCCGACATGTCGCGGGCGGCGGCAAGGCGGGCAAGCTCCATGAGCAGGCGCTCGGCGTGGGCATCCTCGAGGCTCGAGGCCGTGCGCGCGGCAAGTGCGCTCGCGCGGATGCGGGTAAGCGCCGCAGCGAGCTTCGGGGCTGTCCAGCGCCGACACTGCGCCTCGACGGCGGCCCGGCGCTTGAAGTGCAGGGGCGGGCGGATCTGGCGCATGGCCTCATCCATGCTGCGACCGCCCTCGATGCTGCCCCGGATGCGATGAAGGCGGGCGAAGTGCCATTGCACGGCGGCAATCACCGACTGCGCGCCTTCTCCCGACGAAAGCAGGCGCTGGCAGCCCTCGATCGCACGCGTGCTGTCGCCGGCGGCGGCTGCGTCGATGACGCGCTCCATGGCCAGCTCCGAGGCATCGCCGACAATGGCCTCGACGGCCTCGGCTTCGATCGTGCCGCGCCCTGCGGCATAGAGAGCGAGCTTCTCCACCTCGCCGCGCGAGAGCCCGCGATCGGCACCGAGCCGGGCGAGCAGCATTTCGCGTGCGTCGGGCCTGATCGCGAGCCTGTACGCGCCGAGCACCTCGTTGATCATCAGGTCGAGCGACTGTGCGTCATCGGCGAAACAGGGAATGGCGGCGGCGTGCGCGGCTTTCTCGAAGGCGGCGCGTGCGGCGTCATCGGGGCGCAGGTTGCCACCCTCTACGATGAGCACACCCGCTAGCGGCGGCCCGTCCAGGATACCGCGCAGTAGCGCACCGTTGATGCGCCGGCCCATGGTGGCTCGCACGATCTTGCGGCCGCCGAACATGGGCATGGTCAGCAGCTCGACAGAGAGACGCTCGCTATCCTCCTCGAGTTCGGGATCGTCGATGCGTACGATCTCGCCGGGTGGTGTGTCGCGCGCCGCAAGCGATTGTGCGAGGCGCACGACGCGCTCGCTCACGAGGCCCGCATCGGCACCATAGATGAGGAACGCCGCGAGGCCGAGGTCCGGCCGCGTGAGCACGGCATTCGCTTGCTGGGCTTTGATAGCAACCATTGTTTCCCGCGGCGTCGTTATTCCCCTTCTCCCCGTGCTTACGGGGAGAAGGTCGGGATGAGGGGCGGCGGCAAACACCAATGTCAGCAATTATCGCCGCCCCTCACCCTAACCCTCTCCCCGCAAGCGGGGAGAGGGGACTTGGGCGCGTTTCGTTGCAAGCCTAGCAGTCAGACACTGCTGGCGCAAAAAGCTGGGAAGAGAGGGGTGGAAGATCAGGCCGCGCGCGAGAGATAGGCGGCGAGCCGAACCTTCAGCTCATCCGCGATCGTCTTGGCAACGCGGACCTCTGCATCCTCGCGTGCGCGCACGTTCGAGTAGATCGACTGATAGCGTTCGAAGGCGGCACGGGCATGCGAGCTACCCTGCAGGGCAACCGACTTCTGCTTGATGTTGATGAGCTGATAGCCGGCCTCGACGTTGTAGACCTGACTGTAAGCCTCGCCTTCCTTCGTCACGAGGGTGGAATTGATGCCCTCGCGGATTACGATCTCCAGGCGATAGGCGGGCTTCGGCGCTTCGCGGCCACCCGTATTGTTGAAGATCAGCTCGTTGCGGATGCGCTGGCCGACGCGGCTCGGAATGGGGGCGATGTCGACCTTCGCGAGGACGTCCTGAAGATGCTCGCCGCTGGCCGTCGGCCCGTAGAGCGGGCGGAAGTCGCCATCGCCACAGGCCGCGAGCACCGGAGCAGCCACGATCGTCACGCCGAGCCCGCGCAGAAATGCGCGTCTCGTCGGCACGTCATGCGGCTTCTTCCCCCTAGGCGACGACATTCACGATCCTCTGTGGGACCACAATCACCTTCTTGACGGGCCGTCCCTCGATAGCCCGTACGACAGCCTCGAGCTTGAGTGCTGCCGCCTCGATCTCTTCCTTCGCGGCCGTCCGGGCTATGGTCAGCTCGTCACGGCGCTTGCCGTTCACCTGTACGGCAATGGTTACGTGATCGTCAACGAGCAAGGCCCCATCGGCCTTCGGCCACGGCTGATCTGCCAACAAGGTGTTGTAGCCAAGCCGCGCCCAGCATTCTTCAGCTAAATGCGGCATCATCGGGCCGATCATCTGAACAAGATGCTCGACCGCCTCGCGAAGTGCCCAATCGAGGCCATTCTCCGCCTGCGGGAGCGCAGCCTGAATGGCATTGGTCAGCTCATACAGTTGCGCAACGGCAACATTAAAGCGCAAGGCCTCGATGTTGCGGCCGACCGTATCGAGCGTCTTGTGAGTCGCGCGCCGGAGTGCGTCCCCGTTCGGGCCGAACGAAGCGGGGCGGCTCGCGTCCTTGGGCGCGGCTTTGGTCTCGATCTCTCCCAGCAGGCGCCAGATACGCTGGATGAAGCGGCCAGCACCTGCGACGCCCGCCTCGGTCCAGATGACATCGCGCTCGGGTGGACTGTCGGACAGCATGAACCAGCGGGCGCAGTCGGCACCCCAGTGTTGGATGATGTCGTCGGGGTCGACGAGGTTCTTCTTCGACTTCGACATCTTCTCGATCGAGCCGATCTCAACCGGCTTGCCCGTTGCGATCTCGGTCGCGCGCCGGCTATCGCCCTCGCCCTCGAAGCGCACCTCGGTCGGCAACAGCCACTGGCCATCAGCGGACCTGTAGGTCTCGTGCACGACCATGCCCTGCGTGAAGAGGGCCGCGAAAGGCTCCTTCAGGTTCGGATTGAGGTTGCCGGTGTCACCCATGGCACGGGCGAAGAAGCGCGAATAGAGGAGGTGCAGGATCGCGTGCTCGATCCCGCCGATGTACTGGTCGACGGGTAGCCAGTAGTCCGCTGCTTCCCGGTCGACGGGCGTCGTCGCGTTTGGCGCGGTGAAGCGCGCGAAATACCAGGAGCTGTCGACGAACGTATCCATGGTGTCGGTCTCGCGGACCGCCTTGCTCCCGCATTGCGGACAATCGACGTGCTTCCACGTCGGGTGATGATCGAGCGGATTGCCCGGCTCCAGAAACGAGACATCATCCGGAAGTTTGACCGGGAGCCGATCGACCGGGACCGGCACTTCGCCGCAAGTTCCGCAGTGAATGATCGGGATCGGACAGCCCCAGTAGCGCTGGCGCGAAATGCCCCAGTCGCGCAGCCGGTAATTGACCTTGCGCTTGGCGACGGGCTTGCCGGCCAGCATCTCGCGTTCAAGCTGGTCGGCGATGGCATTGAACGCCGCCTTGGTGTCGAGACCGTCGAGCGCCTTGGAATTGATCATCACGCCGTCGTCGACGTAGGCCTCGCCAGCCTCGACCTGGGCAAGCACGCGAGCGCGGGCCTTGGCTTCTGTCGGCGCAACCACGGGCACGACCGGCAGGCCGTAGGTGCGGGCGAATTCGATATCGCGCTGGTCGTGCGCCGGGCAGCCGAAGATGGCGCCGGTGCCGTACTCCATGAGGATGAAGTTGGCGACGTAGACCGGCACTTTCCATGTCGGATCGAGCGGGTGGATCGCGACGATGCCGGTATCGATGCCCCTCTTTTCCGCGCTCTCGATCGCGGCGATCGACGTGCCCATGCGCCGGCATTCCTCGCTGAAGGCAGCGACGGCAGGATTGGTCGCCGCCACCGCGAGTGCCAGCGGATGATCAGGGGCGATCGCCATGAAAGAGGCGCCGTAGAGCGTGTCCGGTCGTGTCGTGAAAATTTCGAGTTCGGTGGCGCCCTCCGGCGCGGTTGCCGGGTCGAGCGCCCAGCGAACCAGCAAGCCCTCCGAGCGGCCGATCCAGTTCGCCTGCATGAGGCGGACTTTTTCCGGCCATTTGTCGAGTGTGCTAAGCGCTTCGAGCAGGTCGTCGGCGTATTCGGTGATCTTGAACGCCCACTGCATCCGCTCGCGCTGCTCGACCAGCGCCCCCGAGCGCCAGCCTCGCCCATCGATCACTTGCTCGTTGGCCAGCACGGTGTGGTCGACTGGATCCCAGTTGACCTTGCTCGAACGCCGGTACGCGAGGTTCTTCGCATACATGTCCAGAAACAGGCGTTGCTGGTGGCGATAGTAGGTTGGATTGCAGGTGGCAAATTCGCGGCTCCAATCGATCGCGAGTCCCATCGACTTGAGCTGATGTTTCATCGCGTCGATGTTGGCATAGGTCCATGTCGCGGGATGCGTCTGGCGCTCCATTGCGGCGTTCTCGGCCGGCATGCCGAACGCGTCCCAGCCCATGGGGTGCAGGACATTGAATCCGCGGGCGCGCTTGTAGCGGGCGAGCACATCGCCCATGGTATAGTTGCGCACGTGCCCCATATGGATGCGCCCCGACGGATACGGGAACATCTCGAGAACGTAGCACTTCGGCTTCGCCGGATCGGCGGTGGTGAGGAAGCAGTCGCGCTCCTCCCAGACTTTCTGCCAGTGCGGCTCGCGATCGGGCGCATTATAGCGTTCGGCGGCCATTGGGGCGACCTCGGTGGGTGTTGTCATACTGTGGGCGAATAAGCTCGGCGCGTAATGTGCCCAAAGGATTGGGCGGGTCAAGGCGGAGACGATGACGGAGACGGCAGAATCACGGCTCGAAGCCGTCCGTGGCCGGATCGAGAAGGCGGCGCGGGAAGTTGGACGCGATCCGGCCTCTGTCCGGCTGGTGGTGGTCTCCAAGACCTTCGGCGAGGTGGACATCAAGCCGGTGATCGCCGCAGGGCAGCGGCTGTTCGGTGAAAACCGCGTTCAGGAGGCCCAGTCCAAGTGGCCAGCCCTGAAGAATGCGCATCCGGACGTGGAGCTGCACCTCATCGGGCCCCTGCAGACCAACAAGGTGCGCGATGCCGTCGCCCTCTTCGATGTGCTGCACACGCTGGACCGGCCGAAGCTCGCGCACGCGCTGAAGGCGGAGATGGCGACGCGCGGCAAGACGCTCCGCTTGCTCGTCCAGGTCAACACGGGCGAGGAGGAGCAGAAGGCGGGCGTGGCACCGGCGGACCTGCCGGCCTTCCTCAAGCTCGTGCAGGACGAGCTGAAGCTGGAAATCGAAGGCCTCATGTGCATCCCGCCCGTCGACGAGGAGCCGGCCCTGCACTTCGCACTGCTGTCCAAACTCGCCCGCGAGCACGGGCTTCCTGAGCTCAGCATGGGCATGAGCGGCGACTTCGAGGCGGCTGTGGAACTCGGCGCGACGTACGTGCGTGTCGGCAGCGCAATCTTCGGCAGTCGGCCGCCGCTGGCAACAAAGCCATAGCTCATCGAGCCGAAGGTCCCAGAACGCAGTTGAATTAGACAGTCAACTGCAATATCGACGCCGCCCAAGGGAGGAAGGAGCCGGAAATCTCCGCCTCCCGCCTGCGCGCGACATCCCCCAAAGCATCCGAGGAGACGCCCCGTGGATACCGTTCTGATCATTGGCGCCGGCGCTGCCGGTTCCGTCGTCGCGCAGAAGTGCGCGATGAACCGCGACGTGTTCAAGACGATCCACCTGGCCTCGCGCCGCATCGAGAGCTGCAAGGCCGTCGCCAAGCGCTGCAAGACGCCGATCGAGGTGCATCAGGTCGACGCCGATGACGTCAAGGCGACCGTCAAGCTCCTGAAGAAGATCAAGCCGCACCTCGTCATCAACATGGCTCTGCCGTATCAGGATCTGCCGATCATGGACGCGTGCCTGGAGACGGGCGTGCACTACATGGATACGGCCAACTACGAGCCGCGCGACGAGGCGAAGTTCACCTACAAGTGGCAGTGGCCCTATCACGACAAATACAAGAAGGCCGGCATCATGGCCGTGCTCGGCTGCGGCTTCGATCCGGGCCAGTCGAACATCTACTGCGCCTATGCGCAGGAGTTCCTGTTCGACGAGATCAACCAGATCGACATCGTGGATTGCAATGACGGCAGTCACGGCAAGGCGTTCGCGACCAACTTCAATCCGGAGATCAACCTCCGCGAGGTCACCCAGCGCGGCAAGTATTGGAAGAAGGGCAAGTGGATCGAGATCGATCCGCTCTCGATCTCCGTGATGATCGACTATCCGAAGGTCGGCGAGCGCAAGAGCTACCTCATCTATCACGAGGAGGAGGAGAGCCTTGTCAAGAACATCAAGGACCTGGAGCAGATCCGCTTCTGGATGACGTTCTCGGACAACTACATCAAGCACCTCGAGGTGCTTCAGAACGTCGGCATGACCCGCATCGACCCCGTCATGTACAAGGGCCATCCCGTGATCCCGATGGAATTCCTGAAGGAACTGCTGCCGCCGCCGTCGTCGCTCGGCGAGAACTACACGGGCAAGACCTCGATCGGCTGCATCTTCGTCGGCAAAAAGGGCGGCAAGGAAAAGCGCGCGATGATCTACAACGTGTGCGACCACGCCGCTTCCTACAAGGAGACTGGCGCGCAGGCGGTCTCGTACACGACCGGCGTGCCGCCCGTCGTCGGCGCCATGATGATGTTCCAGGGCCACTGGAAGGGGAAAGGCGTGTTCAACGTCGAGCAGCTTCCCTCGAAGCCCTTCATGGACGAGATCGGCAAGCAGGGCCTGCCCTGGCATCTCATCGACGTGAAGAAGAGCGACCAGAAAGAGCTCTTCAAGGTCAAGACCTGAAACAACAAGGGCGCCGCTCGCGTGATGATCGAGAATTCGCCATACCCTGCAAGGCGCAGAGCGAATTTCTCGATCTGGATCGCGCGAGCAGATCTATGGTTTCAGAGGCCCCTTGAGATTCCGAAGTTCGCTCCAAGTGCAAGCAGCGAGGGTGAGCGAACTTCGGAATTAGGACACTGAGGCGCCCTTCATTTCTCGAACACCCTGAAAATTCCGGTGGCCGTCGCGAGGAGCTTGCCGTCCGCGCTCGCTTCCCCGTCAACGAACGCGATCGTGCGTGCGCGGCGCCTGATCGTGACGCTGCCCTCGATCCATACTCCGGGCGCCATGCCCGCGATGAAGCGGCTGTCGAGGCCAATGGTCGCGGTGGGGCACTGAACCACACTCGCGAGGTAGTGGCCCATCATGTGGTCGAGGAACAAGACGAGCGCGCCGCCGTGCAGGACGCCATTCGAATTGCCATGGCGCGCGTCGCTGTGGAAGCCGTAGGTGGCTGAGCCATCGCTTGCCATGCGTCGATAGAAAGGACCGTTCAATCGTTCGAAGTTGTCTTCGGGGAAGAGGTGCTCGAAGCCAGGAGGTGGAGCAGACAGTGGACGTGCGGACATGCCGAGTGCCGATCACAAACAGTTCAAGGGCGGTGAAGTGATTCTCACCTTGTCGACGATCCCAGTGCCTGTCCACCGCACGCGCGCCCGTTTTTCGGCCATTTTGCGCGACGGATGTCCACAGCCGCGCGCGCTGTGACAGCGCTATCCAGAGCTTATCCCTGGTCGTGCAGTGCAGCGTCCCGTTGTCGCGATGAGGGGGCGCTCCTACCTTCAAAGTGCTGCGGGGAGAGGAGCACTTCTATGACCCTTCACTACAAGTCCAACGGTGCCGCGATGGCGCTCGCCGGTGCGCTGGGTTTGCTCGCGTTCGACGTTGCGCCGGCCTCGGCGCAGTCGCTTGTCGGCTCGTGGGCCGGCGGCGGTACGATCATCTACCCGTCGGGTGAACAGGAGCGGGCACGCTGCCGCGCGACCTTCCGGCAGTCCGGCGGCGGTGGTGTCGCCATGCACGCCGTTTGCGCAACGGCATCCGCGCGCGTCACCCAGAGTGCGGCGCTCGCACAGCTCACGAGCAGCACTTATTCAGGAGAATTCACCAACACTGAATACGGCATTCAGGGATCGATCCGCATCAAGATGCACAGCAGCAGCAGGATGAGCGCGTCGCTCAACGGCGGCGGCGGTAGAGCGCATTTCAGCCTCAATCGTTAATGGCTTATCCACAAGTGCCGCGCGCGAGCCACATATTAGCGCCAATTACGAGAGAGCTTTGTTAACCGGCAGCTGCGATGTTCCCAGCGAACAAGGTTGCTGATAGGTTGAAAGCTGTGTCGAGTTCTGTTGTGGTGGGTCCCATGGTGCGTAGCGTCGCTTCGAATGCCGGCAACGGCGAAACAGTCTCGTTTGCCGAGCGTTTCACCGCGTCCGATCAGTTCGACCAGATTTTCAAGGATGGCATGGCACTCGTCGAGCGCACCGCCACCTATCTCGACGGCGCCGGCCGGCAGGAAGCCAAGGCGCTGACCGCTTCACTCAACGTCGTTTATGCAACCGAGAGCATGCGTCTGACGACGCGGCTGCTCGAGCTTGCCTCGTGGCTGCTCATGCGCCGTGCGCTCAAGCTCGGCGAGATCACGCCGGAGGAAGCCCACGTGAAGCGCCGCCGTATCCGTCTTGGTGTTGCGCGGCCGCAGCACGTGAAGGACTACGGCGGACTGCCGCGCACGATCCGCGCGCTCATCGAGGAGAGCTTCGCGCTTCAGGATCGCGTCGTGCGCATCGACCGGGCGCTCGAGGCCTCGCGCGCGTCTCGTTTCGAGGCGCAGGAAAATCCGGTCAGCCAGCAGATCGCCAGCATCGAGGCGGCCTTCGGCTCGAATTCGGCGCGCCCGCACTGATCGGCGGCTTGCCGAACCAACCAATCCGCGATTTCTTGTCAGCTGGCGGCGTGCATGGCACACCGCCGGCTTACTCTTGTTCGTCAGCGCGGAAGGGCTCAGGTCGTGACTTCGATCCGCTATCTCTCGACGGCCGACGTGACATCGCTCATGGAACCAAGTGCCGTGCTTGCGACACTGGCCGAGGGCTTCAAGGCACTGAGCGCCGGCACGGTTCAGGCGCCGCCGCGCCCGAAAGTCGATGTCCCGCACAAGGGTTTCGCGCTGGCTATGCTGGCCTGGATGCCGGGCCGGCACATCGCGCTCAAGGCGGTGAACGTCTTCGAGGGCAATCACGCCCACCACCTGCCGAGCCATGTGGGCCTCATCAGTCTATTCGACAGTGAGACCGGTGCGCCGCTCGCCATTATGGATGCGGCGGCGATCACCGGCGTACGCACGGCCGGTGGCGCCATTCTCTCGATTGATCCGCTGGCGCGGCGGGATGCGAAGATTGCAACGGTCGTCGGCGGCGGCGTGCAGGCCCGCGAACATGTGCGCCTGCTCGCCAAACTGCTGAACATTTCGGAAATTCGCGTCGCTGCGCGGCGGCACGACGTGGCCAACGCCATCGCTGGCGAAAGCCCGCTCGCGACCGTAGTGACGGACCTCGAGTCTGCCGTCCGAACTTCCGACATCGTCTGCCTCACGACATCCTCGTCTACACCGGTCATCGACGACGCCTGGATCAAGCCCGGCACGCACGTAACATCGGTCGGCTTTGCGCCGCCGGGAAGCGAGGTGCCGTCGGCGCTGATCGACCGGGCGCAGATCTGCGTTGAGACGCGCAATGCCTTCAGCCCGGCGCCCGTCGGCTGCGCGGAACTCGCCGGTCGCGATTCATCGAGGGCCGTGGAACTCGGCGAAGTCCTCGCCGGCACCAAGCCGGGCCGCACCAGCGCCGATGAGATCACGCTCTACAAGTCGATGGGCAATGCCATGGAGGACATGGTCGTCGCCAATCTCGTGTACGAGACGGCGCTCTCCGTCGGCGCGGGTATTGAGCTGCCGCGTTAGGCAAGGCACTCGCGCCTGCGGCGCGAGCGAGGCCATGCCTCTGGCATGCCTCCTGCATGACCCTCGCGCTCCATCGGGAGGGACACCCTCCCGAACCCACCCGCCTTTATGACTTGATCGCTCGCTGCAATCTCCAAATCAATAAAAGACGGGGCTCCGGGGGTGTCCCCCGGGCGGGTTACAGGGCGGCAGCCCTGTTCGCGCCAAACGCGCGATCGCTCAGTGCAAAAGAAAACGGGCCCGGATTTCTCCAGGCCCGCTGCAATTGGTTCGCGTGGCGTCCGCGCTTAAGCGACGGCCTTGATCACCGCGGCGATCTTGTCGCGGATCTCGCCGATCTGGCTCTCACTGACGATGAGCGGCGGCGAGGGCGCGATAGTGTCGGCCGTGACGCGCACATAGAGGTCATGATCCGCGTACATGCGCTCGATGGCATTATAGCCTCGCAGGCCGGGCTTGCCGGGCACCGGATCGAGATCGATTGCCGCGAGAAGACCACACGAGCGGATATCGGCGACATTGGGCAGCCCCTTGAGGCTGTGCATGGCATCCGCGAAAACCGGTTCCAGCGCCTTCGCGCGCTCGAAGAGACCCTCGTCCCGGTACAGCTGGAGGGTTGCGAGGCCGGCCGCCACGGCGAGCGGATGACCCGAGTAGGTGTAGCCGTGGAAGAGCTCCGGCAGATGCTCGGCACCCGTCATGTGAGTCTCGTACACGCCCTTGCGCACAAGCACACCCGACATCGGCACGGCGCCGTTCGTCACACCCTTGGCGAACGTGATCATGTCCGGCACGACTCCATAGCGCTCGGACGCGAAGGCGTGGCCGAGGCGCCCGAAGCCGGTGATGACCTCATCGAGGATGAGCAGGATGCCGTGCTGCTCCGTGATCTGGCGCAGCTTCTCGAGGTAGCCCTTCGGCGGCGGCAGGCAACCCGTCGAACCTGCGACGGGCTCGACGATGACCGCGGCGATTGTCGAGGCATCATGTAGGCCGATCATGCGGTTCAGTTCGTCGAGTGTCTCCGTGCCCCACTCGGGCTCACCCTTGGTGTAGGCCTGCTTCGCGCGATTGTACGTCGTGGGGAGATGGTCGACGCCGGCGAGCATGTTGCCGAACATCTTGCGGTTGGCGACCATGCCGCCGACCGAGATACCACCGAAGCCGACGCCGTGATAGCCGCGCTCGCGGCCGATGAAGCGCGTGCGGCTCCCTTCACCGCGCGAGCGGTGATAGGCGAGCGCGACCTTGAGCGCGGTGTCGACGGCCTCGCTGCCTGAGTTGGCATAGAGCACGTAGTCGAGATCGCCCGGCGCCATCATCGTGAGCTGAGACGAGAGCTGGAACTGCTGCGGGTGGCCGTACTGGAAGGGCGGCGCATAGTCGAGCGTCGCCGCGGCCTGCTGGATCGCTTTCGTGATCGGCTCGCGACCATGGCCCGCGTTGACGCAGAAGAGACCCGCGGAGCCATCGATGACCTTGCGTCCGTCCGGCGTGAAGAAGTGCATGTCCTTGGCGCCGGAGAAAAGGCGCGGGTTCTTCTTGAATGACCGGTTGGGCGTGAATGGTACCCAATAGGACTCGAGCTCATTGGGCTTCATGTCGAGCGGGGCCATGGGAATCCTCCTGGCTGGATGGGCTCACGATCACTAGTGTGATGATCGAGAAACTCGCCACTATTTGCGGCTGGGTCCCGAGCGAGTTTCTCGACCTGAATCACACTAGTTAGTCTAAGTCGCTAGTGTCCCCTTTGATTTCGAAGTTCGCTCGGGACGCAAGCAGCGAAGTCGGGCGAACTTCGAAATCGGGACACTAGTGGAATATCTGGTTCCGTCGGACGATATCAGCGGGCCTTGATATTTCAAAGGCGTGTCGTGCTTGCGGGGGCATAGGTCCCCTGCAATAAGGGACGCTTAGCGGTAGCGCAAAACCTCACGTCCGGACATATCGATGGCCAACTTCGCTCTCGTGCTGATCGGAGCCGCCGATGGATCGGCGCCGTTCGATGCGGCCGTGGCGATCGCGTCCGGCGAGACCGGCGGAGCCGTGCCGCATTGGCTTTCGCCGGGCGAAGCCTGCGAGATTTCGCTGGAGGCGGCAGACATCGCTGCCGCGCTTGCGACGCGCGAAAGGATCGCCGCGCGTCTCGCGGGTGCGCCGGTCGATGTTTGCCTGGTGCCGGCTGCAGGCCGCCGTAAAGGCTTGCTGATCGCCGACATGGATTCGACGATCATTCAGCAGGAATGCATCGACGAGATGGCCGACATGCTCGGGCTCAAGGCCCGCATTGCCGCCATCACGGAGCGGGCCATGCGCGGCGAGCTTCCCTTCGAGGCAGCACTGCGCGAGCGGCTCGGGCTGCTCGCCGGCCTCGAGGTGAGTGCGTTGCGGCGCGTGTTCGACGAGCGGATCGAGCTCATGCCGGGTGCGCGCACGCTCGTCGCGACCATGCGGGCGAACGGTGCCTTCACGGCGCTCGTTTCTGGCGGGTTCAGCTTCTTCACCTCGCGCGTGGCGACCGCCGTCGGGTTCGATGTGAACCGCGCGAACGAGCTCGAAATAGCTGACGAAAAGCTGACTGGTGGCGTTGTCGGGCCTATTCTCGGACGGGAAGCCAAGCTGGAGGCCCTGATCCACTATCGTAGTATGCGAGCCCTTGCCTCCGACGCGACGTTGGCCGTCGGCGATGGCGCCAATGACCTCGCGATGATCGGAGCGGCAGGACTGGGGGTCGCGTATCGCGCCAAGCCCGTCGTTGCGGCCAAGGCCGATGCCGGCATCACGTACGGCGACCTCACCGCACTGCTGTTCCTGCAGGGTTATCGCAGGGCGGAGTTCATCGCGGCGGGCTAAGCCGGGCGGCGCTCACTTGAAGCAGGCGAGCGGATCAGCACCCTTGAGGATGACCTGGAGGTTGACGAGCTCATTCGGAACCGAGGACGGACTCTTGCCCTCCGAACAGCCGTTGAGCACGGTTGGTGCCTCGATAACGAGCCTCAGATAGTTGGCCTTAGGGTCGGCGGGCTTGGTCGGTAGTGCCTCGGCGCGGAACTTCCCGAGGACTTTGTCGCCGCACTTCATGGTGCAGGTGAAAGCAAGGCCTTCGCCGGTGCAGGGCGCGGATACATCGTTCGGGATAGGTCCATTCTGGTTTTTGGGCAGAACACCGATCCGGAGCCGCGTCTCCGGTAGGGGCTTGTTTTCGATCTTGTACTGGAGCGGCTGGACGTCGACGCGGCTCACGTACGCCGCGGCCGGATCCTTCTCGACGCCGGTCTCGTCAGAAATTGTGTAAGTAAAACACGTGCCTGGAGCAGGTGCTGCCTGTTTCGGAAGATCATCGGCAGCGCTGAGGGGATGCATGAACAGCAAGAGCGCAGGCACGGACAAGGAAAAGCGGCGCGTCATCAGGAATCCAACTACTGCAGGGGTGGCCTCAATCGATCATGCCGACAGAGTGCAGCCTCGCGATGGCAGCAATCAAGCACCATGACGCGCATGAGCGAACAATTCGGTGTCAGGTCGTAATATTTCATTCGAGGCGTGCTGCCGACGCGGCGCGCGTCACGATTTGTCGCACGTCCCGCAAGCGTGCTGGCTCAGCGCGACGTCGCGCGCCGGCTCCACAGCCAGATGGCGATGACAATGCCAAGCAGGCCCCCGACGGGACCGATGGCAAAGAAGGCGAGCATGGCGCGCTCGCCTTCGAAGTCGCTGAGCCCGAACGCACTTCCGAGCACCAGCGTGCCGAATGCGGCGACAAGCCAACCGAAGATCAGACCGACAATGCCGATGAGGACGGCCAGGACGTATCTCACGCGCGCCTCGTGACCGGCGTTGCGGCGCTCAGGCCTGGCCTTCGGTCTCGAACATGGTGGAAGCGAGGGCCTCGCGGCTGTCCTTGCCGGCCCACACAACGAACTGGAAGGCTTGGTAGTAGCGCTCGCAAGCCTCGAGCGCGGCGCGGAGCAGGGCCTCGCACTGGCTCTGGGTAGCGATGGCGCCGTTGAGCATGAGACCCTGGCGGAACATGATCAGTCCCTCGCGGGTCCAGATGTCGAAGTGTCCGAGCCAGAGTTGCTCGTTGATCTGCGCGACGAGGCGGTAGACTTCCGAGAGCCGGTTGTCCGGCACCTTGAAGTCGAACGCGCAAGCGATATGCAACGATTCAAGATCCTCGCGCCAATTGAGCGAGAGCTGATAGTCCGTCCAGTTTCCCGCAACGACGAGGGTGAGCTCGTCCTCATGCGTGCGGTCGCAGGCCCAATCGTGTGCCCCGGCGACCTGCTCGATCAGGTCGACCGGATTTCTGGCACGCGTAAAGCCCGTCTCTGCCATGGCCATGCGATTTCCTCGTTTGGCGCGTCGCCATCCCCCTGAGCGCGACGAAGCACGCGGCGAACCGTGTGCAGCCCGGAGCTAATAGGAGCCGTCCCGTGCCCGCAAGGCGCCCGCCGCCTTCTCCACGATCAAAGTAAACGAGGGTGGCAAAATGAAGGGCGGAGGGCCGTTTGCACACAGAGTCCGTGGACAAACTGTGGGCGGGACCAGAAACCCGGGGAATGTTGAGGAGTGGGACTGGTCCTCGCGAGGCCACGCGATTCAGCGCGGCTTCATTCGCCGATCGTCTGCTCATCGCGAAGGCGGCTCTCGAGCGCGGCGAGCCTCGCTGAAAGCGCTTCATTCTCTTCGCGCGCCTTCTGCGCCATGGCTTTCACGGCCTCGAACTCCTCTCGCGAAACGAGATCCATCTCGCGCACGATCCGCTCGCCCTGGGCCTTGAAGAGGTTGGCGGCCTCGCGCTGGACGCCTTGGGCAGCGCCGGCGGCGTCCGTCAGCAGCTTGGCCAGCTCGTCGAGCAGGCGATTGTTGGTCTGGGTCATGACAATTCCTCCGCGCGTCATTGGCGGCCATCTGGCCCCCTGCTAGCACGGAGCGATCTAGTTCGGGGGGCTTTTTTGGTCGCAATTGTCGGATCGATAGCCCCATGGACGTCTTGAATGCTGAGGCCCCCCGGCCGGCATCCAACAGGAGGACACCCCCATGAAGGTTATGGTCATCGTCAAGGCGAGCAAGTCATCCGAGGCCGGCGAGATGCCGAGCGAGCAGCTTCTCACCGAGATGGGCAACTACAACGAGGCGCTGGTCAAAGCGGGTATCATGCTCGCGGGCGAGGGGCTGCATCCGACATCCAAGGCCAAGCGCGTGCGCTTCTCGGGCAAGGAGCGCATGGTCATCGACGGCCCCTTCGCAGAGACCAAGGAGCAGATCGCCGGCTATTGGCTCTGGAAGGTCAAGGACATGGACGACGCCGTGGCCTGGCTGAAGAAGTGCCCGAACCCTCATATGGAAGAGTGCGAGGTTGAAATCCGCCCCGTCTTCGAGATGGAGGATTTCGGCGAGGCCATGACGCCGGAGCTGCGCGCCCAGGAAGAGCGCCTCATGGCCGAAGCCAAGAGGAATGCCGGCGGCTGAGGAGTGGGCTGCGACCAAATCGACCGCGACGGATATCGCGGTCGGTCCGCCATTCTTGGACGGTAGACACGGATCGCTTGCAGGGTGGCCTGCCTTGACAGTGTCATGTCGCTCGCCGAAAGGTCCCGGCAGCCTTTGTTGAGGAGCCGCCGGCCATCTCATGAGCCCGTTTGCCAGCCTGCTCGCCATTCCTTTCCCGGCGATCGACCCCATCGCACTCCAGATCGGCCCGATCGCCATCCGCTGGTACGGGCTGGCCTATGTTGCGGGCCTATTGCTCGGCTGGCTCTATCTGAAGCGGCTAGTCTCCACGCCTCGGCTTTGGCGCGACGAGAAGCCACCCTTCTCTCCCGAGCTTGCCGACGATCTCTTCATCTGGGTCGCCATCGGCGTCATCGTCGGCGGGCGGCTCGGGCACGTGCTGCTCTATGAGCCCGGCTATTACCTCTCGAACCCCCTTCAGATTCTCTATGTCTGGCAGGGCGGCATGGCCTTCCACGGGGGCATGCTCGGCACGATCCTCGCCATGTACCTCTTCGCGCGCCGCCAGGGTGTTCCGGCACTGAGTGTCATGGACACAGTCTCGGCGGCCGTGCCGATCGGGCTCTTCTTCGGGCGCATCGCGAACTTCATCAATGCCGAGGTCGTAGGGCGCGAGACGAACGTGCCTTGGGGCATTGTCTTTCCCGGATGGGGTGACATGGCGCGCCATCCCGCCCAGCTGTACGAGGCCGCGCTCGAAGGTGCAGCGCTGTTCCTTATCCTGCGCTACCTCATCTATCGCCATCGTGCGCTCGCGACGCCTGGCCTGATCGGCGCGGCCTTTCTCGCCGGCTATGGCGGCTTCCGCATCATCTGCGAGTTCTTCAAGTACGACGAGTACCGCACCATCGTCTCCGAAGGCTGGCTCACGACCGGCATGATCTACTCAATCCCGATGGCGCTCTTTGGCCTAGTCGCCTACCTCGTTCTTCGGCCCAGGACCGCTTCATGATGGATGAGGCGGACCCGACACCCCTCGCGCTCCATCTCGTCGAGCGTATTGGCCGCGAGGGGCCGATCTCGGTCCGCGACTACATGGATGCCTGCCTCAATCACCCCGAGCACGGCTACTACCGCACGCGAGGCGCTATCGGTGCCAAGGAAGACTTCGTCACCGCACCCGAGATCTCGCAGGTCTTCGGCGAGCTGATCGGCCTCTGGGCCGGCGTTGTCTGGCAGCAGATGGGTGCGCCGGCTCGCGTGCGCCTCGTCGAGCTAGGCCCCGGCCGGGGCACGCTGATGCGTGATGCACTCCGGGCCGCACGGAAGGTACCAGGCTTCTGCGATGCGCTCGAGGTCTCGCTCGTCGAGCAGAACGCAACCTTGCAGGCCGTGCAACGCGAGACGCTGCGCGACTCCGAGGTTTCCGTTCAATGGTACGGAAATCTCTCCGTCATCGCGGATGATGCGAATGGCAAAGCGACGGTCGTCATCGCCAACGAATTCCTCGATGTGATTCCGGTCGACCAGTTGCAATTCACCGATGACGGCTGGGTCCAGCGCGCTGTCACGGTCGTCAATACGAGCCAGCTCGCCTTCACCGATCGCAGTGGCCGAAGCGTGCCGCCGCCCCGCACGGGCATTTTTACGATTGGCGCAATCGTCGAGCAGCGCGATCTCGCGCCGCTCACGGCCGTGCTGCGCCGCCTCGCGGAGGCAGGCCCGCTCGCCGGGCTCTTCATCGACTATGGCTATGAGGGCGCTGCCGCGGGGAGCACTCTGCAGGCGATCCGCAATCAGAAGTTCCATGACGTTTTCGCCCAGCCTGGCGAGGCGGATCTGACGGCGCACGTCGACTTTGCGACCGCGGCCAGCGACTTTCGCGCAGCGGAGCTTGCCGTCGATGGGCCGTGCGATCAGTCGACATTCCTGAATACGCTCGGCATTGCCCAGCGCACGTCGCGCTTAATGGCCTCCAATCCGGCCGCTGCGGGCGTTCTTGAAGCGGCGACGGCCCGCCTTATTTCTCCGACCGGCATGGGCACACTCTTCAGGGCGATCGGCGTGCGATCGAGCAGCCTGCCGCCACTGCCAGGGCTTTGAACCGCGATGTGGAAGCTCGTCACTTGGGCGCTGGGCATCGCCATGAGCCTGCTGCCGATCACTACCGCCAGCGCCTGGATCGAGCGCGAGGTGAGCCGGTCCGGACTTTACGGGTCGCTTGTGTTTCCCGAGGGCGCAAGTCCCGTGCGTGCCGTGCTCATTCTTGCCGGTTCCGGTCCGACCGATCGCAATGGCAATAATCCCGACGGTTCGAACGATAGCCTGAAGCTCATCGCTCATGGCCTGGCTGCCGAAGGCATTGCTTCGTTGCGTGTGGACAAGCGCGGAATTGCCGCAAGTGCCATGGCTGCCGTCCGCGAGGAGGATCTGCGGATCGAGACATATGTGACGGACGCCGTCACATGGCTCGACTATCTGCGCGGCGAGATGACGCAATCGCGTCTCTTCGTGCTCGGCCACAGCGAGGGCGCGCTGATCGCAACGCTCGCAGCACGCCGAACCGAGATTGCGGGCCTGATCCTGGTCGCAGGCGCGGGCGACAGCGCCGATCGCATAATTGCGCGCCAACTCGCGGCGGGCGGCATGCCTGAAGAGCTGCAGAGTGACTCCAAGCGTATTGCCGAGAGCTTGCGTGCGCGCCAGCCAGTGGCGGAGGTGCCGGCAGGGCTGTTCGCGCTCTACCGTCCGAGCGTGCAGAACTATCTCATGACATGGCTTCCGCTCGACCCAGCTAAGGAGCTTGCCGCAACACGAGTGCCCGCGCTGATCGTGCAGGGCACACACGATCTGCAAATCCTGACCGAGGATGCGCGACGTCTGGCCTCGGCGCGGCCGGGGACTAAGCTCGTCCTGATCGACGGCATGAACCACGTGCTGAAAAACGCGCCGCTCGAGCGCAGCGCAAACCTCAGCACGTACGTCAGGCCAGATCTCCCGCTCGCGCCCACGCTGATGCCGGCGATTGTCGAGTTCATCGGTGGTTTGTGACCTCAGCCCGATGCAGGGCTGCTCGTGCACCGCGCGCGTGCAAGCATCGCCGCCGTGCGCTCCTCGAAGGCTTGGCCGTGCCGCGGCGCCCGCACCACGATGAGGCCGCGGCTCTCGGGCGCCTGAATGCGCGAGGGATCGAAGTTGGGCGCCGTACCGATGCCGAAGAGATTGAGCAGCGTCGCCTTCGTGGGCTCGAGCACCAGTGTCACTTCCGGCTGGCGAAGCCCGGCAGCGGCAACGGCGTAGAAGTTGTCGCCATGAGAGGTGTAGATCGCGAGGCTCCAGCCGGGGTCGGGCAGCGTCGCCGTCACCGTTACGAGGCCGTCGTCGAGATCGAAGGGGCAGACGGCGAGTTGTTGCGCCGGATCATTGAAGGGCAGCAGCTCGTTCCCCGGCGTCGCCGGTTGCATGATGCGCATGGTGTGGAGCGGCAGGCCGGCGCTCACGCGGTCGAAGGCTGTGGCCGCGCCCATGTAAGGGATCGCCAGCGTCGAGGCGATATGGATGATGCCGCCAGTGACGAGCGCCACGAGAAGCGTGTGCAGGCTCAGGGGGGGCAGGAAGCGTCCGGCGCCGTTCAGCATGACACCTTCCGTACGGCAGGGAGCTGAACCTGTGCGTCATCACCGCTCCCGCCCGATGTCGCGTCGTGCGGGTCCTCGGCTTGAAGCACGAGCGTCAGACGTCCCGCACCGCCCGTCGGCAGCCAGTTGCCGGGACGGGCTGAGCGCGCGAGATGGATGGCGACGCGCCCCGACGGCGTGCGCATGGCCGTGTCTGTGCTGAAGGAGTGGCGTCCCGCATCATTGCGGATGAGCTTGCCGCTCGCGTCGAACACGGCGACGCTCCACCAGCCGCGCGAGGGCTCGGGCCCCTCCAGCACATACTCGCAGGAGGAGTGCAGCGGCTGGCCGTCACTGTCCGTGCTGGCGTGATAGCGGGCAATGAGCGAGGTCGAGACCGGCAGCAGCGCGCGGCGAACGAAGTGCGCGCGCGTGTAGGGGTCCGCATCGAGGCGACCGGCGGCTGTCCAGTGTGACCAGGGGCCGACCACCTCCGTCGTCAGCGCCGAGCCGCGCTCGACCATCATCCACGTGGCGCTAAGTCCGCCGCCGACGGCAATCACCACGAAGAGCAGCATGTTCAGCATGGGCGACGGCTCATGACGTCCTCTGCCATCCTACCGCTGGCGCTCTGTGGGCGGTCGGACGGCACTTGCGGGCTCGAAGAGGCGTTCGGTGGAGGCAGGCTCGGCGCGCCGACCTGGTGTCGGCGATGCCTTTGTGTTTGCAGGCGCGGGGTTGCCGGCGGGTCGGCTGGAACCGAGGCCGTCCGGACGGTCGGTCGCTGTGCGCATGTCCTCGGCGAGCTGACGCAATGTCGAGCGCGTGCGGTCGGACATGGTGCTGCGCGTTGCCGCCGTGTCTGCGCTCGTCGCGCCGCCGCCCTGCGGATCGAGCTGGCGAAGCGCGGCGACGCGCCGGCGCTCCTCGAGCTGGGCGGGATGCGGTTCGAGACCGTCGATCGTCGGGATGTCGGGGTTGCTCGTCGCCACCGACATGAACGAATGCCAGGTCATGGCGGGCAGATTGCCGCCCGTGACATCCCGCATGGGTCGGAAATCGTCATTGCCGATCCACACGCCCGTCACGTACTGGCCCGTGAAACCGATGAACCAGGCATCGCGGTAGCCCGAGCTCGTCCCCGTCTTGCCGGCCGCGTGCGCGTTTTCGAGGAGGGCCCGCCGCCCCGTACCCTCAGTGACGACGGCGTGCATCATGCGGTTCATGTTCTCGACGACACGCGGCTCCAACACCTGCTTTGCCGGTGACTCATCCTTGTCGCGGGAGTAGATGACGTCGCCGCGCGAATTCATGATCTCGAGAATGGCATAGGGCTTCACCGCCTTGCCATGATTGGCGAAGTGGGCATAGGCGGCGGTGTGTTCCAGCGGCGTGATGCCCTGGTCGCCGAGCGCCATGGAACAGGTCTTCTTGATGCCATGCACGCCGAGCCGCTGGGTCATCGCGACGACATTGTCGCGCTCGTACTTGAACGAGAGATCGACGGCGGTCGTGTTGAGCGAGCGGGCGAAGGCGCTCGTCATGGTGATGCGGGCGCCGCTCCCCGAGCCGCCGTCGTAGTTCTTGGGCGCCCAGTTGCCGCAGCCCGGAGAGGCATCGCGCACGATCGATGTGCCGGTCAGGTTCCCCTGCTCGACGGCATTGGCATAAACATAGACCTTGAAGGACGAGCCGGGCTGGCGGCGGGCAGCGCTCGCGCGGTTGAACTGGCTCTCGCCGTAGTCGACGCCGCCGACGAGTGCGCGCACGGCACCGTCCGGCTCCATGGCAACGAGAGCGCCAGACGTCGCATTCTTGATCCGACCGTGCTGGCGGATGGTCGAGACGAGTGCCTGATCGGCCGCCTGCTGGAGGCTCACGTCGAGCGTCGTGCGCGCCGTCAGAACGAATTGGCCACGCCCTTCGGCGACGCGCTGGATCTCCTCAAAAGCCCAGTCCAGATACCAGTCGGGGCTGTAAGTCGAGCGCGTCTCGATCGGCCGGGCCGGATTGAGGCGGGCGCCGTGCACCTGTCCCGCGGTCATGAAGCCGGCATCGACGAGGTTGGTCAGCACGACATTGGCGCGGGCGCGCGAGGCGGGGAGGTCGATGTGGGGCGCGAACTTGGTCGGTGCCTTGAAGAGACCGACGAGCATCGCGGACTCGGCGAGCGTGATCTCGCGCACAGATTTGCCGAAGTAGAACTGCGATGCCGCCTCGACGCCGAAGGCACCGCCGCCCATGTAGGCGCGATCGAAGTAGAGCTTCAGGATATCCCGCTTCGAGAAGCGCGCCTCGAGCCAGAAGGCGAGGAAGAGCTCCTTGAGCTTGCGGTCGAATGAGCGCTCGAACGACAGGAAGAGGTTCTTGGCGAGCTGCTGGGTCAGCGTCGAGCCACCCTGCACGGTCTCGCCGGCGCGCACGTTCTCGATGAGGGCGCGCGCCGTGCCAAGGAAATCTACGCCGATGTGCTCGAAGAAACGCCGGTCCTCGGTCGCGAGCGTCGCCTTGATCAGATGATCGGGAATTTCCTCGAGCGGCACGGCGTCGTTGTGCAGAATGCCACGCTGGCCGATCTCGCGGCCTTCGCGGTCGAGGAATTTCACGCTGTAGCGGCCGGTCGAGAAGATCTTGGCCTCGTCCATTTCCTCGAAGGCGGGGATGGCGAGCATGTACATGAGGACGAGACCGCCGCACGCGAGCGTCAGCCCCTCCGACATCAGCTCGTTGGCGACCTTGCGCCATCCGTAGAGGCGGAAGCGGGCGAAGAAGCTCGAAGCCGCATTCCAGCGGTCCTGAAAGGACTCCCAGCCATTGGAAAGGCTCGAGTCGATCCAGCTGTCGACGCGCAGCCAATCGATGCGGCCACGGCGCTCTTTTCCAAGCCTGGTCAGCCAGTCGCTCAACGCGAACTCCCAAGGATGAGCGCCGAAGTGGTCCGCAGCGAACGCAGACCAGTCCGGACACCTTGAACATTCCGCCCGATTCTGGCGTTGATATGCTGAATCGATACCAACCCGCAAATATGATAGCTGTACAATTAATCGATTCTGGAGCTCCGTGTGCCGCCCCAAGAGCCGCCGCCGTACTGGAAAACTAAAACCCTCGACGAGATGTCAGCGAGCGAGTGGGAGCAGCTGTGCGACGGCTGTGGCCGGTGCTGTCTTGTCAAGCTCGAGGACGAGGATACCGGCGACATCTACCTGACTCGACTTGCCTGTGGTCTCCTCGACATCAAGACCTGTCGCTGCCGCGACTATGCCGCCCGGCACGAGAAGATGCCGGATTGCATCTCGATCACGCCGGAGAAGGTGCGCACGCTCGGGTGGCTGCCGCCGACGTGTGGTTACCGCCGTGTCGAGGAGGGAAAGGACCTCCTTTGGTGGCATCCGTTGATCTCGGGTTCGCCCGATACGGTCCACCAGGCCGGGATCTCGGTGAAGAAGCTTGCCCGCACTGAGGTCGGCATCAAGCCGGGTTGGATCCCGCACTACATCATCGACGATTTCGTGGATGACGCCCCTGCGGCTGCTCCTGAGGCTCGCAAGAAGCGCGCGGCCGGCAAGCGCTAAAATTTCAGTACTCTTATCCAGCGCATGACGTCGAGCAAGCTGACGGCTGCGGCTGCGACGTACGTGAAGGCGGCGGCGCGCAGGAGCTGGCGGGCCGAGCGCATGTCGCGCGCCGAAATGTAGTTGCCGGCCTTGAGGAGCGGGAGCGCCCGGCGGAAGCTCGCGTCGAACTCCACGGGCAGCGTCACGGCGTGCATGAATATCGTCGATCCCAGAATGAGAACGCCGATGCCCATCTGCATGAGCATGATGTGGGGCGACTTCGAGAGGATCATCATGATGGGCGCGGCGATCATCACGATCGAGCCGAACTTTTCTACCCTTTGCGCCTGGCGCGCCATGCGCGTTCGCGCGGTGAGGGGGCCATAGGCCGTCGCATCCTGCATGGCATGCCCGACCTCGTGGGCCGCGATCACCACCGCCGCGAGCGAGCGCTTACCGAAGTGCTGGGGCATGAGGCGCACGGCCTTGGCTTCGGGATCATAATGATCGCCGGTTTGCGTTTCCTCGACGACGACATGATGGAGCCCCATGCCATCGAGGACGTGGCGCGCGAATTCGCCACCCGTGCCGGCAAGGTCGGGGCGCTCGTTGGAATGGCGGGCGATCACGCCCCGGATCCACAACTGCGGCAGGAAGGCGAGCCCAAAGGCCAGGGCGAGGACAATCAGTGCGAGGGTCAACCAGGGCTCCTCAAGACAGCGAACTGCAGTCTATCACGAGTAGGGCTCGGAAACTTCGTTGCCGGATCAGAGTACGCGCCCGATGGCATAGCGTGACTGGATAAAGCCCGAGGGGTAAGCCGTCGTCTCGAAGTGGGTGAGCACGATGTCCTGGGCAAGGGCGCCGAACAGAGGCCGCCCCGCTCCGAGCAGAATGGGAATGCGCGTGATCGTCAGGTCCTCGATCAGACCGGCGGCCAGAAAGGACTGGATGAGCCGCCCGCCGTCGACGTAGGCGCGCGTCCAGCCCTCGCGCCGCAGCATGTCGATCGTCTCCTGGGGCTCCAGCGCCAGGATGCGCACGCGGTCGGCACGGTCTGCCGGCACGGCATCGGGATCGAGCGTGCGGCTCAGAACCACGACGGGCTTGTCGTAGGGCCATCTGCCGAAAGAGAGGATCTTCTCGAACGTCCCCCGGCCGATGATCAGCCCGTCGACGGTACTCATGAATGCGCCATAGCCGTAGTCGTCGCCGATATCTGGCCACTGGTGCAGCCACTCGATGTCGCCATCCGGGCGCGCGATGAAGCCATCGAGGCTGGTCGCGATGTAAACGTGGCAGGTGGGCATGGGATAGGGAGCGTCTCGGGCTGGCAGTGCAGATCTTCTATCACATCGCGACGCTTGCGCTCGCCCACCCGGTCGGGGGATGATGGGGCATCGGCGGTGCCGGCAGGCTGAGCCGCCGCACGCCTCAGCGACGCCCATCATAGAGACAGAAGCAAAGAACTTCCGGGAGGATACCCTATGGTCGCGATTGCGATCCTGGACGACTACCAGAATGTGGCCTTTTCCTTCGCCGACTGGTCGCGCCTCGAGGCGAGCCACCAGGTGAAGGTTTTCGACTATGCCTTCGAGAGCGAGGAGGCGGCGCGGCGGGAGCTTCAGGGCTTCGATGTCGTCTGCTGCATGCGCGAGCGCACGTCCTTCCCACGCTCCCTCATCGAGGCGCTGCCCAACCTGAAGCTCATCGTCACGGCGGGCATGCGCAATGCCGCCATCGACATGGAGGCTGCCGCCGCGCGCGGCATCAAGGTATGCGGCTCGGAGAGTGGCGGCCACGCGACGGCCGAACTCACCATGGGCCTCATCGTGGCGCTCGCCCGCAACCTGCACATCGAGTTCGCCAACATGCGCGAGGGGCGGTGGCAGACGACCATCGGGCGCGACCTCAGGGGCCGCACGCTCGGCCTTGTCGGCCTCGGCCGGCTCGGCGGGCACGTGGCCCGCATGGCGCAGGCCTTCGGCATGAAGGTCATCGCCTGGAGCCCGAACCTCACGGACGAGCGCGCCGCGGAGCATGGCGCCAAGCGCGTCGTAAAGGACGTTCTTTTCCGCGAGGCGGACGTGATCTCCGTGCACATGGTGCTTTCGGCGCGGAGCCGCGGCATCGTGTCGGCGGAGGACATCGCGCTCATGAAACCCACGGCCTTCTTCGTGAACACCTCACGGGCGCCGCTCGTCGATAATGCGGCACTGAGTAAAGCGCTTTCTGCCGGCAAGATCGCGGGCGCTGCACTCGATGTGTACGAGGTCGAGCCGGTCCCCGCAGCCGAGGCCTTGCGTCGTGAGCCGCGCGCCGTTCTCACGCCGCACATCGGCTACGTGACGGAAGAAACCTATCAGCTCTTCTATCCCGGCATGGTCGAGGATATCGAAGCCTGGGTCGCCGGCAAGCCCGTGCGCGTCATCGCAGGCTGAGCCATAGCGTCATTGGAGTGGGGATTGATCCGATGATCATCGAGATCCTGTGCACGGGCGACGAGATCCTAACCGGTAAGACGATCAACACGAACTTCAGCCACATCTCATCCCGGCTCAATGAACTCGGGCTTACCGTGCGCTGGGGAACGACCGTCGGTGACGACCGCGAGACGCTCATGGAGGCCTTGCGCCTCGCCGCCTCGCGCGCTGATGCCGTGATCGTCAACGGTGGTCTTGGGCCGACCGTCGATGATCTCTCGCAGGAGATCGCGGCAAAAGCGGCCGGCGTCGAGTTGGTACTGAGCGAGGAATGGCTCGCGCGCATCGAGAGTTTCTATGCGCGGCGCAACCGGGTCATGCCGCCCAACAACAAGAAGCAGGCCTTGCTGCCCGCGGGCTCCGAGCTGATCGACAACCCTATCGGCACGGCTTGCGGTTTTGCGGTGACAATCGGCAAGGCGCGCTTCTTCTTCACGCCGGGCGTGCCGCGCGAGATGCGACGGATGCTCGACGAGCAGCTCATTCCGCGACTACTCGCCATGAGCGGGCTCAAGGGCGTCACGCGCCTGAAGCGCTTTCATTCCTTCGGCATTGGCGAGTCGCGCGCCGACGAGATGCTGGCCGGCATTCCCGGTCTCGAAGATGGTAGCAGCGTCAAGCTCGGCTTCCAGTCGCACTATCCGCAACTCGAGACCAAGCTCGCCATCCGCGCCGATGACGAGGCGGCGCTCGCGCGCACGCTCGAACCCATCGAAGCGGAGGTCCGCCGCCGGCTCGGTAATTTCATCATCGCTGAAGATGATCAGCGCCTCGAAGGTGTGATCCTCGATCGGCTCACGGCAGGCGGACACACGCTCGCCATTGCCGAGATGGTGACCGGCGGCGGCGTTGCCGCGCGCATTGCGCCGCAGGTTGCGGCACAGCCCGTGTTTCGTCGCGGCATTGTCGGCCGCGATCTCGCGCAAGTTATGAGCGCCGTCGGGCTCGATACAGGATTGGCTGCGGCGGGCATCACGGAGGATGCCGCAATCGCCGTCGCCCAGGGCCTGCGTCAGGTAAGCGGTGCCACGCACGCTCTTGTCGTGCTCATGGAACTCGACGAGGGCGAGGACCGACTCGAGCTCGGCGGCAATATCTGCATTGGTCTTGCCGATCCGACGGGTGCGCTTGCGCGTCCGGCGCGTATGCTCGGCGGCCGCGAGTGGGTGCGCATGGGCGCGATCGAGCTGGCGCTCGATGCTCTGCGCCGCCGACTTCTTGGCTTGGAGGTCGACGAGCGCATCGATTTCGAGCGGAGATAAAGGCGTCGATACAAGCTGAAATTCTGTTGTCTTCCATTCAGCCAAAAGCCGCGGAAGGGCCGCCGTTCAGCCCACCGCCTCGCACAATCGTGCGGTACACCGACAAAGCTCGATCTCCGCGTCTCGTATCTCGTTTCATCACGGAGCGTGCCTTCCTGAAGGCATTGCACCACGGCCGTCCGGCCGAGGGACGATGTTGTTTGCCCTGCAGCACCTGGAGTGCATTCCGTGCCGATGTTTCGCCCGCCTTTCGCACTTGGAGATAGGGAGAACACAGCAGCGGCGCGCGCTCCTTAACGGCCGGTTAACCAGTTCAAGGTTAACTGAGTGCACGTAGAGGGGTGTACCACATGTTGCGTATTATGCGTTTGTGTGAGCGTCTTCCGAGGCCCGCCACCGCATGCCGGAGCGCGGCCGTTCTTGCTTTGGCGATGGCGACCGGCGGATGCAGTGCCGGTTTCGAGATGCCCTCGCTCAGCTATAGCGGGGGCCCGTCGGCGACGAGCAGCGCCCCCATTCCCCGCGAACCGGTTTATCAGAACCGCTCCGGCTCGCTCGGCGATGCCAGTGCATATGGCCAGTCTTCTGGTCCGCCCTCCGGGCAGTCCTATGGACAGCGGTATGGTCAACCCTATGGTCAGCCATATGGGGCACCGAGCGATGGCGGTGGCGCTTATAGCCCCCCGTACGACCGCCAGGGCGCGAGCCAGTCTCCGTATCAGCCTCCCTATTCTGCACCCCGCCAGGCTCCCGAGCAGCAGTGGCGCGAGAGCAATCGCGGGACGCCCGTCTCGCCCGAAGGTGAGCGCGGTGTTCGCGTCGCGAGCCTGCCCGATGATCGCGGCACCGGCTCCACGCCCACGCCGCGATCCCACGATGTGCCGCCGGCCGCCGTGCCCTATCGTAGTGTCGCCACCACGCCCGTAACGGCGCCTGTACCGCCGCGCGCCGCATACGAGCCGTCGCAGCCGTCCGTGGATCCGGCTAACGGCCAGACGATCGAGGTCGTCTCGGGCGATACGCTCTTCGCGCTCTCGAAGAAGCATGGCGTGCCCGTGTCGGAGCTCATGCGTGCCAACAATCTCAAGGGCCCCCAGCTCCGCATCGGCCAGAAGCTCGTCGTGCCGTCATCCAGCGGTGGTCCGGCGCCTCGCCGCGTCGCGTCATTGCCGGGCGCGCCTATGGCAGAGCCGGCGCCGCCGCCTGCTGCGCTGCCGCCTCCGGTCGCGCCGTCTCACACAACTTCACGGCCCGAGCCGCGTCTGCCGCATCATGAGGCCGGTCCGATCGTGCCGCCGCTCGTCGAGAGCGATCCGTCAACGCCGGCTGCCACACCGGCATCCGCTCCAGCCGCGAATTCGGCACCAGCTCCGCGCATCCCCGCGGCTGGCGACGAGTCCGGCTGGACGGGCACTTATACCGTCGCGCAGGGCGACAGCCTCTACGCGGTCGCACGCAAGCACAGCGTCCGCCTCAACGAGCTGGAGCGCGTCAACAAGATCACCGACCCGCGCCGCGTGAAGCCCGGCACGGTGCTGAAGGTGCCGCGCGCAGGCGAAGTGCCGGGATTGGCCGCGGCGGCGCCGGCTACGCCGTCCGTTCAGACTGCGAGTGCGCCTGCTGATGCGCCGTCCGTCGCGCCAACTATCATCAACACGCGGACACGCACTGCGGCGCTCACGCCTGATGCAGGCGCGCCGACAGCAGGTGCTGCCACCGATGCATCACCAATACCGGCACCACCTACTCGTTCCGAGCCACCGGCTCGTGATGCGGCTGTGGCGGCGCCGCAGGCTGCGGCATCCGTCGCCAAGTTCCGCTGGCCGGCGCGCGGCAAGATCATCTCTAACTTCGGGCCGAGCAGCAGTGGCCAGAACGACGGCATCAATATCGCGCTGCCGCGTGGTGCCGACGTGCACGCCGCCGAGGCCGGCATTGTGACCTACGCGGGTGATGGCGTGCAGGGCTATGGCAATCTGCTGCTCATCCGTCACGACGGCGGTTGGATCACCGCCTATGCGCACAACGACTCCCTGAATGTGAAGTCAGGCGAGGCCGTGAAGCGTGGGCAGGTCATTGCCAAGGCCGGCGCCACGGGCAGTGTCGACACGCCCCAGCTTCGCTTCGAGATCCGCCAGGGCGTGAAGCCCGTGGATCCCGTTCAGCACCTCGAGCGCTAGCGGGTGCGATGATCGAGGAATTCGCCTGAGCCTGCGGCTTGGATCGAGCGAATTTCTCGATCTTAATCGAACTCGTAAACATGAATGCGCAGTCTCCAACCGAGAGCGAAGTTCGCTCGGGACGGCGCATCGAGGTCAAGTCGAACTTCGCACTCCGGACACTGCGCGGACGGGCGTCCGGGTGCCGTATCGGGGCAGGGCCGTCCGGTCCTGCCCCGAAGCTTTTGGGTAAACGCCTCTGCAACTCGGGGTAAAGCCCGGCGCTCTGCGCGCCCCGAGCCTCTTTCTGCGCATGGTCGGCGGGTTGCGCCCGCGGCGTCGATTTGCGACGCTTGTCCAACTTTATTTGGAATGCGGCCATGACCGACATCGCGACCCGGGTCTACAACCACGCCTGGAAGATCGATCCGATCGTACGCTCGGTGCTCGATACGGATTTCTACAAACTATTGATGGCGCAGATGATCTATCGGCGTCACCGCGATACGCGGGTGACCTTCGGGATCATCAACCGTACGGCAAGCGTGCCGCTCGCCAACCTCATCGACGAGGGGGCGCTGCGCGAGCAGCTTGATCATATCCGCTCGCTCTCGCTGAGCCGTGGCGAGTCGACTTGGCTGCGCGGCAACATGTTCTACGGCAAGCGGCAGATGTTCTCGCCGGACTTCATCGAGTGGCTCGAGGAGTTTCGCTTTCCGGCCTACCACCTCGAGCGGCGTGGCAACCAGTATGAGCTGATCTTCGAGGGCCCGTGGATCGAGACCACTATGTGGGAGATCCCGGCACTCGCCGTCATCATGGAGCTGCACAGCCGTGCGGTCACCAAGGGGCTCGGCAAGTTCGAGCTGCAGGTCCTTTACGCGCGCGCCATGACACGGGTATGGGAAAATCTTCAGCGCCTCAGCACGCTGCCCAACCTCAACATTGCGGACTTCGGCACGAGACGGCGTCACGGCTTTCTCTGGCAGGACTGGTGCGTGCAGGCGATGATCGAGGGGCTCGGCAAATCCTTTCTCGGCACGTCGAACTGCCTCATTGCCATGCGCCGCGAGGTCGAGGCGACCGGCACCAACGCACACGAGCTGCCCATGGTCTATGCGGCGCTCGCTGATGGCGACCGCGCGCTCGCCGAGGCGCCTTATGCCATCCTCGCCGACTGGCAGGACGCCTACGATGGCAACCTTCGCATCGTGCTCCCCGATACCTACGGTACGGAGAACTTCTTCGAGCGGGCGCCTGACTGGGTGGCGAAGTGGACGGGCGTGCGCGTTGACTCGGGCGATCCGATCGAGGGCGGCGAGATGGCCATCGCCTGGTGGAAGCGGCATGGCCAGGATCCCACCAAGAAGCTCGCGATCTTCTCCGACGGCCTCGACGTCGATCTCATGCATAAGATCCATCGCCACTTCCACGGCCGCATTCGCATCGGTTATGGCTGGGGCACGCTGCTCACGAACGATTTCCGCGGCCTCGGTCCCAATGGCGGACTGGACCCCTTCTCGATCGTCTGCAAGGTGATCTCGGCCAACGGCCGGCCGGCGGTGAAGATCTCCGACAACCCGACCAAGGCCGTCGGGCCGCCCGAGGAGATCGCGCGCTACCGCCGCGTATTCCGCGTCGGCACACAGGTCGCGACGCCAGTCGTCGTGTGAGCTGCGCCGGGCGCGCCGCGACAGGTTATTTCGGGCCAGCTACTTCGGAAATGTCTTGAGATAGGCGATCAGGTCCTTACGGTCCTGCTCATCACGAATGCCGGCAAAGGCCATCTTGTTGCCGGGCATGGCGGTGCGCGGATTGAGGAGATATTCCATCATCTTCTCGTCGGTCCACATCCAGCCGTCCGCACCCGCCTTCTTGTTGGCCTCGGAGTAGGCGAAGCCCTCGATGGTGCCCGCCTTGCGCCCAACGATCCCATTGAGAATCGGGCCGACCTTGTTTTTTGCGCCCTCGCCCACATCATGGCAGGCGCGGCAGCGCTTGAAGACTTCGGCGCCGTTCTCGACATCCTGCGCCGAGACCACGCTCGTGCCGAGAAGTGCGGTCGCAGCAATGGCAGACAATAGAACGGCCCGGTTCATCCTCAGCTCCCTATGGCGACCATCAGCGTGGCCTTGAGCCTCGCACACGTTTGCGCGACGCATCTTATACGCCTTGGGAGGCGCGTGCCGGGCTACGCGACCAAATGTTGCACGCAGAAAAAGGGAAGGTCAGGCGCGGCCATCGGCCTCGCGGGCTTGCGCTGTCGGTCTGCGCTTTGGGCGGCTCGACGCGACGGCCGTTTCCTTCTTAGTGGAGGCACTGGGGTTCAGGCACGGCTTGAGTAGCCGGTCGAGATCGAGGCGCTGGTTCCAGTAAGGTTCGGGGCCGTAGATCTCGCTCAGGAACTCGATAAAGACGTTGACCTTCTCGGGCATGAAGTCGCGGCAGGGATAGACCGCGTGAATCGCCACACTGTCCGAGCCGGAGTACTGCGGCAGCAGAATTTTCAGCGCGCCACTCTCGAGCTCGGGTCCAATGTCCCACGTCGAGCGCAGGCCAATGCCGAGCCCCGCAATCAACGCCTCACGCACGAACTCGAGGGAGTTCGAGCGGATATTGCCCTTGACCTTGAGCTGGTGCTCGCCGTCCGGACCATGCAGGCGCCAGTAGTCCTGGGCGCCGGCGGAGAGGCAGTTGTGGAAATCCAGATCGGCGAGAGCTGCCGGCGCGCCAAACGTCTCGATATACTTCGGCGCCGCACAAATGACGCGACGGTCGCTCGCGAGCTTGCGCTGGACGAGCGAGCTGTCGCGCAACTCGCCGATGCGTACAGCCAAGTCGAAGCCTTCGCGGATGATGTCGACGAAGTTGTCGGTGAGGTGGAAGTCGAGCTCGATCTCGGGATACTTGGCGAGGAACTGCGGCAAGTAGGGCGCGATATGGAGGCGGCTGAAGGCGGTCGGTGCCGTGACCTTGAGCACGCCGCGCGGCTTCGTGTTGCGGCGGCTGACGAAATCTTCCGCCTCGGCAATCAGGCTCAGGATGTCGACGACCCGCTTGAAGTAGCCTTCACCGGTTTCGGTCAGTGTGAGCTGGCGCGTCGTGCGCTGGAAGAGGCGCGTGCCGAGTCGCTCCTCGAGAAGGCTGACGCGCTTCGACACGACGGCGGGAGAGAGGCCCATTTCCCTTCCGGCAGCGGACATGTTGCCGGTGCGTGCGACGCGGGCAAAAATTTCGAGATCCGTAATCGCTGTCACTGCGTTGTCCCCTTAGACGCGCATCCGAGCCGCAGGATGCTCTCCCTACAGAAGAGTCCATTGGGCCCGGCAATGACCAAAGTGTGTCGGCTGAAAGAACCCATTAGAAGGAGTATTGTTCCCTAGTATTGAAAATTCGCCGGACCCGGTATTCCTGAGCTCGGCGGAGGTGCATCTTAGCGCGCAATCCGAGATCCATGCACGCGCGTTGCAGGGTCCGCATGGGCCAGTGCTATGATCAGATCTGCCGAATCTTGCTACCTCGGCGCGCGATTTGCCCTATGAGAATTCAGTCCTATTCGCGCGCCGTCCCCTGCCGAAAGGCGAAGGTCCAATGTCGATCAATGTCCTGCCGCCGCCCGATCGCACAATTACTGCGCGCCGCGACGCGATCGCCAAGGATCTCGCGCGTCTCGTCGGCACCGGCGGCGTGATCGCCGACGAGGATGGTCGGCGCGCGTTCGAGACCGATGGCCTCTCGGCCTATCGCTGCATGCCGCTTGCCGTCGTCCTCCCGCGCTCGACCGAGGAAGTCTCGCGTGTGCTCAAGTACGCGCACGAGAATAGCATCACAGTCATTCCGCGCGGCGCCGGCACGTCGCTTTGCGGCGGCGCACTGCCGTCAGAAGACGCCATTGTCATCGGCGTGTCGCGCATGAACCGCGTTCTCGACATCGATCTCGAGAACCGCACCGCGCGCGTTGAAACAGGGATCACAAATCTCGGCATCTCTGGCGCCGTGCAGCCGCACGGTTTTTTCTACGCACCGGATCCGTCGAGCCAGCTTGCGTGCACGCTCGCCGGCAACATCGCCATGAACTCGGGCGGCGCCCATTGCCTCAAGTACGGCGTGACGACCAACAACGTGCTCGGCATGAAGATGGTGCTCATCGACGGGCGCGTCGTCGAGATTGGCGGCGCGCATCTCGATGCCTCCGGCTATGATCTGCTCGGCTTGATCGTCGGCTCGGAGGGGCAATTCGGCATCGTCACCGAGGCGACAGTGCGAATTCTGCGCGCCGCGGAAGCGGCGCGACCCATGCTGCTCGGCTTCGAGTCGAGCGAGGTCGCGGGGCGCTGCGTTTCGGCGATCATCGCCTCGGGCATTATTCCCGTGGCAATCGAGTTCATGGACAAGCCGGCCATCCACGTCTGCGAGGCCTTTGCCAAGGCTGGCTATCCGCTCGATGTCGAGGCTTTGCTGATCATCGAGGTCGAAGGTTCGGAGGAGGAAATCTCGACGCTGCTCGCGCGCATCGTCGACATCGCCAAGCCCTTCAAGCCCAAGGGCGTGCGCGTCAGCCAGAGCGCAGAGGAAAGCGCTGCCATCTGGCGCGGACGCAAATCCGCCTTTGGCGCGCTCGGGCGCATCTCCGACTACTTCTGCATGGATGGCACCATACCGCTCGGACGTCTGCCCGAAGTGCTTGTCCGCATTGGCGAGATCTGCGCGGGGCACGGCCTCAAGGTCGCGAACATCTTTCATGCCGGAGACGGCAACCTGCATCCGCTGATCCTGTTCGATGCGAATGATGCTGGACAGATGCGCCGCGCCGAGGAGGCGGGCGCGGACATTCTCAAGCTGTGCGTGGAAGTCGGCGGTTGTCTCACGGGCGAGCACGGCGTGGGCGTCGAGAAGCGCGATCTCATGCCGTGCCAGTTCACGTCCGGCGAGCTGGCGCTGCAGATGCGCATCAAGACCGTGTTCGATCCGCAGTGGCTGCTCAATCCGCACAAAGTCTTCCCGCTCGGGGGCCGCGAGATCGAGCATCAGGCCTGGGAGCATTGAAAGTGTCGCAGAACGCCCGCCCGGGCAGCGAGCGCGAGCTTCAGCGCCTGATCGCGGATGCCGCCCGCGCCGAGATGCCCGTCGAGGTGCTCGGGTCCGGCACCAAGCGTGCCGTCGGCCGTCCGACGAATTCGGGGCTGACGATTACAACCGCCTCGCTCAGCGGCGTCACGCTCTACGAGCCGACCGAGCTCGTGATGGGCGCGCGCGCAGGTACGCCGCTTGCCGATATTGAGCAGCGGCTCGCGGACAAGGGCCAGATGCTCGCGTTCGAGCCGATCGATCTCGGTCCAGTGCTCGGCGCACCGGCGAAGAACGGCACGATCGGTGCCGTCTTCGCGACGAATCTCTCCGGCAGCCGCCGCGTCATCGCGGGCGGTGCGCGCGACCACCTGCTCGGGATCGAGGCCATCACCGGCGCCGGCCAATCTTTCCGCGGCGGCGGGCGCGTAATGAAGAATGTCACGGGCTACGATCTCTGCCGCGCCGTGTGCGGGAGCTGGGGCACGCTTGCGGTCATGACAGGCGTCACCTTCAAGGTTCTGCCGCGACCCGAGCGCACGGGTACACTCGTTTTTCTCGGTCTCGACGATACTTCTGCGATCGAGGCGCTGTGTGCGGCGCTCGGTACGCCGTTCGAGGTCTCGGGCGCCGTCCATCTGCAGGCGCCCCTCGCCGCGCGACTGCGTCACGCTGATCTCGCGGCGTCAAAGAAGGCCGTCACCGCCGTTCGCATCGAGACTTTTGCAAGCTCGCTTCGCTATCGCCTCGATCGCCTGAAGGAGGCGCTGGGGGCTTTTGGCGAGATCCACGAGTTCGATGACGAGAACTCGCGCGCCTTCTGGGACGAGCTGCGTCAGCTCTCGCCCTTGCAGGGCAGTGCCGCGCCGCTCTGGCGCATCTCAACGGCGCCGCGCTCGGGTCCGGCCGTCGTCGCTGCCATCGCGCGCTACATGGAATGCCGCGCATATTACGACTGGTCCGGTGGTCTCATCTGGGCGGAAGTGCTCGATACGGCCGATGCCGGCGCGGCCGATGTTCGCCGCGTGATCGCCCACCACGGAGGCCATGCGACGCTCATTCGCGCAGCGCCGGCCGTGCGCGCATCGATCGACGTGTTCCAGCCCCTCGAGCCCGACCTCGCTGCGATCACGCGCGGCATCAAAGCGGTCTTTGATCCGGCCGACATCCTCAACCGCGGGCGCATGCTCGCTGATCTCTAGGTGCTGCGCGACCATGCAAACCAACTTCACGGCCGAGCAGCTCCAGGATCCGCGGATCGCGGAAGCGGACAGTATCCTCAAGCGCTGCGTGCACTGCGGCCTCTGCACGGCGACGTGCTCGACCTACGTGATGCTGGGCGACGAGCGCGATTCGCCACGCGGGCGCATCTACCTCATGAAGGACATGTTCGAGCGCGACCTTGACGCCAGTCCCGAGGTGCAATTCCACGTCGACCGCTGTCTCTCCTGCCTTTCGTGCATGACGACCTGTCCGGGCGGCGTCGACTACATGCATCTCGTCGATCTCGCGCGTGCGCATATCGAGCAAACCGGGAAGCGCACGCTCAAGGAGCGTCTCATACGCGGTCTGCTCGCGCGCCTGATCCCTTATCCCGAGCGCTTTCGCAAGGCGCTCGCCTTTGCCCCGCTTGGCCGGCCGTTTGTCGGTCTCATGAAGCGCGCGGGGCTTCCCGAAGTCGCGGCCATGCTGGCACTGGCGCCGCGCGAGCGACTGCCCGAGGCGCGCTTCGATGGTCCAGGCACGGCTACGACGAGCGACAAGCGCCTGAAGCGTGTACTGCTGCTGGCTGGCTGCGCGCAGCAGGTCCTGCGACCTGAGATCAATGACGCGACGATCCGCCTGCTCGCGCGCAACGGCGTCGATGTGGTCGTGCCGGCGGGCGCGGGATGCTGCGGCGCGCTCGTCCACCACATGGGTCGCGAGGCCGAGGCGATCGCGCAGGCCAAGCAGAATGTGGATGCCTGGTGGAAAGTGATGGAGCGCGAGCCCGTCGATGCCATCATCATCAATGCCTCCGGCTGCGGCACGACCGTCAAGGACTATGGCCATCTTCTGCGGTACGAGCCGGCCTATGCCGAGAAGGCGGCGAAGCTCGCCGCGCTCGCGCTCGACATCACGGAATTCCTTACTCGTTTCGATCTCGGTGCGCCGCGCCGCTGGTCGAGCCTGCGCGTCGCCTACCATTCCGCGTGCTCCATGCAGCATGGCCAGCGCATCACTGGCGAGCCGAAGATCCTGCTGCGCAAGGCGGGCTTCACGGTGCTCGAGCCGCCCGAGGGGCACATCTGCTGCGGCTCGGCGGGCGTCTACAACATCCTGCAGCCCGAGCTTGCTGGTGAGCTGCGTACGCGCAAGGTCGCGAACATCGAGAGTGTGCGGCCGGATCTCGTTGCTGCCGGCAATCTCGGCTGCATCACTCAGATCGGGCTCGGCACGCAGCTGCCGATCGTGCACACGGTCGAGTTGCTCGACTGGGCTTATGGTGGCCCGGTGCCGCGCGGGCTCGAGAATTTCAAAGGCTTTGTTTCGGACGTGCCGGGTTACGTGGCCGCATAAAGAAAAGGCCGGGCAGATGCCCGGCCTTCTGGTTTCGATAGCGCCTACCGGCGATTAGTTCTTGCTCTTGTCGACCAGCGCGCCGGCCTTGATCCAGGGCATCATGGCACGCAGCTTCGCGCCGATTTCCTCGATCTGATGCGCGTCGTTGAGACGGCGCGTCGCCTTGAACTTCGGCTGGCCGGCCTTGCACTCGCGGATCCATTCGGACGTGAACACGCCGGTCTGGATGTCGTTGAGAACCTTCTTCATCTCGGCCCGCGTTTCATCGGTGATGATGCGCTTGCCCGTCGCGTACTCGCCGAACTCGGCGGTGTTCGAGATCGAGTAGTTCATGTTCGCGATGCCGCCCTCATAGATGAGGTCGACGATCAGCTTCACCTCGTGCAGGCACTCGAAGTAAGCCATCTCCGGCGCATAGCCGGCGTCGACCAGCGTCTCGAAGCCGGCGCGGATCAGCTCGACGAGACCGCCGCAGAGCACGACCTGCTCGCCGAAGAGATCGGTCTCGCACTCTTCCTTGAAGGTCGTCTCGATGATGCCGGCCTTACCGCCGCCGATCGCCGAAGCGTACGACAGGAAGAGGTCATGCGCGTTGCCGCTGCGGTCCTTGTCGATGGCAATGAGGCAGGGCACGCCACCGCCGCGCAGATACTCGGAGCGCACGGTGTGGCCGGGGCCTTTCGGTGCGACCATGCCGACGTCGATATCGTCGCGCGGCTCGATGAGGTTGAAGTGCACGTTGAGGCCGTGCGCGAACATGATCGCTGCGCCCTCTTTCATGTTCTTGTGCAGGTGGTCGCGATAGATGTCCGCCTGAAGCTCGTCGGGCGTCAGCATCATCATGACGTCGGCCCACTTGGCGGCCTCGGCGACTTCCATCACCTTGAGGTTCTCGGCCTCGGCCTTCTTGGCGCTGGCGGAGCCCTTGCGCAGCGCCACCACGAGGTTCTTCGCGCCGGAATCGCGAAGGTTGAGCGTATGGGCATGGCCCTGGCTGCCGTAGCCAATGATGGCGACCTTCTTGCTCTTGATGAGGTTGATGTCGGCATCACGATCGTAATAGACGCGCATGGGTGCTTCCCCTGGACGATACTGGGCTTTTCGGGTTGGGTTCGAATGATGGAATTCGATGGCCCGAACGCCTAGCGGCTAAAGCGGCCCTGTTGCAAGCAAAAAGGCGCCTTCCGGCGCGCGGCACGGGCCCGCATTTCCGCAGTTTACCAGAAAGAGGCCGATCCGTACGCGGCTTGTTCGTCCCCCAGCGCTGGGCCTTGACGCTTGGCCTCAGCGCTTGAGGAAATAGCCGATCGCGGCGCCGATCAGGGGCCAGAGCAGAATCTCGAGCTGCGGAATGAACTGGGCTGCGGCCTGGGTGACCGGCGGCACGAACGTGAGCGCCGCGAATATCAACGCCAGAATGAGGGAGACCGTCAGCGTCCCGGGCCCTGGCGTCCGCACCCCCTTGAGGACGAGCGAGCCGACGAAGCCGATCACGAAGACGATGACGGCGAAAAGGACCGCCCAGACGAAGATCTCGACGTTATAGCCGCCGAACTGCGGGATGGCGGGAAGGTAGCGCTTGATCTGAGGCGCAAGCACCCACGCGCCCCCGATCTGGAGAATCATGAGGATGATGTATCCGAGCATGCCGCTTTCCCCTCGATTGGGCCCTGTACCCGGGCCGCAGACCTCGCCACTGGCGCGCGACGCTAGGGGCGTCACTCCAACTGCCTCTCTAGCAGGCAGCTAGTGGGCGCGCGAGTGGGGCCCGACGATCGCTCGTGAAGTGTGGCTCGGAGGGCGCGCGATGCTGCCGAGGCGCGAGAATGGGCAGTGCAAAAACAGAAAGGCTGGAGCAAGCGGCTGCTCCAGCCTTTCCATGCGGATGTGAGGACTACGGATACGCGGAGCAGCGGAACGATGCTCAGTCGCTCGACTGCCTCGACGCCCGACGCCGTCCTATGACGCAGTACGATGTGAACACTACGGTTCGGCGGCTATTGAGAATGGATCTCGCGAGCCTCAAACCTCGGACACGAGCGATAGTGCATCGCTCGTCAGTCCTGCAGCGTTGTCCAAGTGTGTCCTGACGCGAGTGCGGGCCATCGGCACCTTGGCCGTGTGGCCGCACAATCAGGCACACCACCACACGACACGCAATACGAGGTGCGCACGTTGCAGTGCCCACCTACATGAATTGCGTGACGGCAGAATCACACGCAGCACTGCACGTTCATAGTCCGTGCGCGTTCAGCTTGTCACGAACTGAGTGCGTCGGGGGCGGGGATTGCCTCAACGTCCGTTGCGATTGAGCCGGTCGCGCAGGTTCCTGAGTGCATTGGAGCCCTGGGCCGAGGATGCCGGCGCCGCCGCAGGTGCCATGTTTCCATGGACGGCGGGCTCGGCGAGGCGCGGGCGCTGGCTGGCGCTGTCCGGCGCGGAAGGCGCCGACGCATAGCGGCGTGGTTCCACGGGTGCTGCTGGAGCGGGGCTGCGCGCCGGGGCCGCGACCTCAGGTGTGCCGGTCAGGCCCATGGCGTCGGCGAAGAGCGCTGTCTGGCTGGTCTCGGTCGCTGCCGAGCCGCTGACCGAGAGGCGCCACTTTTCCACGATCTGCTCGAGGAAGCCGGTGTCGGTGCTCGCCTGCTGCCACATGGTGGTGAACATGGCCGATGAGCTGCGCGGCATGGCGTGCTTCGGCAGGTCGTCGAAGCGGATGCGGACCGGCAGCGTCACGCCGTCGCCGAAGGCAATGGCCTCGCGCTGACCGAGCGCGGAAAGGAAGTCAAGCAGGCCGGAGCCCGTGTCCGAGATGGCCGATTTCACGATCTCCTGGTCGCGGTCATTCGACATGCGCAGCGCGAAGACGGTGTTGCACTGGGAGAGGATCGTCGGATCGATCTCAGCCGGGCGCTGGGTGACGATGCAAAGGGAGGCGCCATACTTGCGGCCTTCCTTGGCGATCTTGGCAATGGCGCGCTTGCAAGGCTCGAATCCGAGCGCGGGATTGGCCGGCACGTACCGATGTGCCTCTTCGCACACGATGGTCACCGGCACCTTGCCCTCGCCCCAGAGCGCGAAGTCGAAGGTCATGCGGCACAGCACCGAGACGACCACGTTGACGATCTCGGTCGGCAGGCCGGTCAGTTCGAGGATGGTGATCGGTTTGCTCTCGACGGGCACGCGGAAGATGCGCCCGAGGATCTGTGCCATGCCGTCATAGACGGTGAGTGAGCCGAACATGAAAGAATAGCGTGGATCGAGCGAGAGCGTCTCGATGCGTGTCTTGAGATTGCGGTAGGGGGCGATGTCGCGCTTGTTCTCGAGCTTGCCCATGCGCTCGTCGAGGAGCGAGGTGAGGTCCGAGAGGCGGTAGGGGACGGGCGTGTCGATGGTGAAGCGGCCGGCATCGAGGCGTGTCCGCGCGCTCTGGCCTTCCTTGCTGCGTCCTGAGTTATAGCGGCTCTTGGCGACCGGAATGAGCTCCTGAAGGATTTCGACCTCGTGCTTCCTCTCGGAGGGATCGCCGATCAGAACCTCGATGAGCTCCTCGAACGTGAGCAGCCAGAAGGGAAGCTGCATGTTGCGTGGCGAGATCACCTCGCCCCACTCGGGGAATGCTGGTGCGTACTCGTTGTGCGGATCGAGCAGCACGATGTGGGCCTGCGGGTTCTTCTCGAGGATGGAGCGCAGGATGAGCGCGGTCGTGCAGGATTTGCCGGTGCCGGTCGTGCCGAGCACGGCGAAGTGTTTGCCGAGCAGATCGTCGACGCGCACCATGGCCGGAATGGAGTTGTCCTGGCGCAGACAGCCGACGCGCACCGAGCGGTCGATATCGCCGCAGAAGGCCTGGTGAAGCTCCATCTTCGAGGCAACACGGACGCGGTCGCCGAGGCCCGGATACATGCTCACGCCGCGATTGAAGTTGCCGGGCGTGCCATCGTTGCCGCGCCGGAGCTCACCGACGAGGCCGAGCTCTGCGATGCGGATTTCGTTCTCGCCCTCCCGCTGCGCCGGCACCGGTACGCTGAGAGCCGAGACGATCGCGAGCACGATGGTCTCCGCCGTCTCGATGGCGAGCAGCGTGCCCATGTCCGGGCGCGTCGCCGAATCGCGCATGCGTCCGTCGCTATCGAGCAGGACAATCGCCTTGGCGCCGGTAACCGATACGATCCGGCCGATCGAGGCGTCCGCGGTCGGCGCCATCTGCTCTGTGATCTGGGACATCAGGGCCATCTATTTTGCCTCGGCTGGTGCGCTTGTGATCGGTGCGGTCGTATTGCGGTCGTGTCGGCGACGTCAGTCGCGGTCGAGTACGAGCGGTTTGGTCGGCAGGCTGACCTTCACCTCAGTTCCTTGTCCCTTTGCACTGCGGATCTCGATCGTGCCGCCGTGGAGGTCGACAAGCGCCTTGGCGATGGGCAACCCGAGGCCGGAGCCTTCGCGCCAGCGCGTCCGGCTGGCATCGGCCTGGCCGAAGGGGGCGAGAGCGACACGGATTTCCTCCTCGCTCATGCCGACGCCGGTGTCGTGGATGCTGACGACGATGTCACTGTTCGGCGCATTGGCGGCTACAACCTCGATCGAACCGCCGGGCGGCGTGAACTTGATCGCGTTGCCGAGCAGGTTGCCGAAAGTCTGGCGCAGCTTCTGCTCGTCGCCCTGGATGATCGGCAGGTCCGTGGCGATCCGGCACGCGAGATTGAGCCCGTGGTCCTTGATCGACTTGTCGAGGCTCGCGAGCGTGTCCTCGAGGGCATCGGCGACCTGGACGTCTGCGGGATCGAGCATGAAGCTGCCGCTATGCAGCTTCGAGATGTCGAGGATGTTGTTGATGACCGTGAGCAGATGGGTGGCTGCATCCTGGACGAGACGTGCGTACTCGACGACGTCCTCGTCGGAGAGCTTGCGGTGCTCGTGCTCGGTCAGGAGCTTGGAGAAGCCGAGCACGGAGTTGAGCGGCGTACGCAGCTCATGGCTCATGTTCGCAATGAACTCGGACTTGATCTTGTTGGCGAGCTGCGCTTCGAACTTGGCCGAGCGCTCAGCCTCACGGGTTCGCTGACGCAGCACCGCCTCACTGAGGCTGATGGCGTAACTGCCCATCAGGGAACTGCCCTGGCCCACTCCAATAACCGCGTTCAGCATCGCGGACGTACCCCTGAAGCATGAATGAATGCGTCGAGAATAGGACTGAGAGCATAAGCATCGGTTAATTAGCGACGATCCGTCTACGGCGAAGCTATGCGGTGCTGCACGGTGCATACCTCGTGCGGGGGCACTATATGTGCTATGGAAACAGGCAGATTGGGCGCGTTCTGGTTTACGGTGCGCTCTTACAACCTATAAGCCTGCGGGAAGCAGGCCAGGAGCGGCAATGGCGATTGATCCAGCGAAGGGAGCCGAGGGTGGCGACCTGATCGACCCGTTCGGGCGCCATGTCAGCTACCTGCGCGTGTCAGTGACGGATCGTTGCGACTTCCGCTGTGTTTACTGTATGTCCGAGCACATGACGTTCCTGCCGAAGCGGGATCTGCTGACGCTCGAAGAGCTCGACCGCCTTTGCTCGGCCTTTGTCGACCGTGGCGTCCGGAAGCTCCGGATCACCGGGGGTGAGCCACTCGTCCGCAAGAATATCCTTTGGCTTTTCGAAGCGTTGTCGCGCCATCTCAAGACCGGTGCGCTCGAGGAACTGACGCTCACCACCAACGGCAGCCAGCTTCCAAAATACGCCCAGGCATTGGCCGACTGCGGTGTCCGCCGGATCAATGTCTCGCTCGATACGCTCGATCCCGAGACCTTTCGGCGCATAACGCGCTGGGGAGATTTCGCCGGCGTCATGCAGGGTATCGAGGCGGCCGAGAAAGCGGGGCTCCAGGTCAAGATCAACGCGGTGGCGCTGAAGGGCGTCAACGAGCACGAGATCGCCGATCTCGTCCGCTTCGCCCATGGCCGCGGCGCCGATCTGACCCTGATCGAAACCATGCCTCTCGGGGACATCGATGGCGATCGCACCGACCAGTACCTGCCGCTCTCGATCGTGCGCGCCCGGCTGATGGATGCCTTTACGCTTAGCGACATTCCCTATCGCACGGGCGGACCTGCCCGCTACGTCGAGGTCGGGGAGACAGGCGGTCGGCTCGGCTTCATCACGCCTATGACTCACAACTTCTGCGAGAGCTGTAATCGCGTACGCCTTACTTGCACGGGCACGCTCTATATGTGCCTCGGCCAAGAAGATGCGGCGGACCTGAGAGCGCCACTCCGGGCTTCGGCGGACAATGCCCTTCTTCACGCGGCAATCGACGAGGCCATCTCGCGCAAGCCCAAAGGTCACGACTTCGTGATCGATCGCCGCAGCAAGCGACCGGCCGTTCAGCGGCACATGAGCGTGACCGGGGGTTAAGACGTCTCAATAGGGCGGCGTACCAGTAGCCCGACAAGCAACAAACATGTCTCCCCAGCCCTGCCAGAAGGGGCGGGAGGGAATGATCGGCTGGGGAGGCCGGGGTGAGCGAGCCGGAAGGGCGCGGAACGCGTCCGGCAGCCGACGACGGCGGAAGCGCAGCAGCAGGCAACGTCCGGGCCATCGTGGCGGTCTCGCTCGCCATGTGCTCGTTCGCCTGCGGCGATACGCTGATGAAGCTCGCCTCGCTGAGCCTGCCGACCAGCCAGCTTCTTTTCATACGCGGTGGCTTGATCTTCGTGGTCTCGCTTGGCGTCGCATTTTACCTCGGCGCGCTTCGCGAGCTTCGTCATGCCTTCGAGCGCACCATGGCTGGGCGGGTCTTGGGGGACGTCGGCGGTGGCTGGTTCTTCCAGAGTGCACTTGCCCGCATGCCCTATGCCGACCTCACCGCGATCGGCCAGCTCAGCCCCATGATGCTGACGGCGGCATCCGCCATCTTCCTCGCCGAGCGCGTCGGCTGGCGGCGCTGGACGGCGACGGCGGTCGGCCTTCTTGGCGTGCTGATTATCGTTCGCCCCGGCGGGTCCACGTTCAACTGGTGGGCGCTTGCGGGTATTGCTTCGGTGTTATGCACGACGGTTCGGGATCTCTCGACCCGCGGCATAAGCCGTCGCGTACCTGTCAGTCTGATCATGACGTTTTCGGCTGGCGGGGTCACGCTGGCGGCTCTTGCCGTGGCACCGTTCTCGAACTGGCAGTGGCCCGACCAGCTCACCATGCTGAAGCTGATGGGCGCGGGCATGTTCAGCCTCCTCGGCCAGCTTGGCGTCATCATAGGCATGCGTACGGGTGAGGTGTCAGCGGTCGTGCCTTTCCGCTATACGATCATCCTGTTCTCGATCCTCTCCGGCGTGGTCGTGTTCGGGACGTTTCCCGATGCGCTGACCATGCTCGGGATTGCGATCGTCGTCTTGGCTGGTCTCTACACCTTCTATCGGGAGCAGAAACTGCGCCGGTTGGCGGCACGATAATCCTGACTGAGCGAATAGCATGAGACTCCGGACGAGCGCGAGCCGGAGCTACGAAAAGTCGGCCTCGGCCGGCATGGGAGGTCCTGAGGTGGCGAGCGGTCCGCACCAGCAGAGCTTGCACGCGCCTGCGTCTGCGCACTTGGTGCCGCGCAACAATCTGCTGGCGATCGCAGCAGTCATCGGCGCGGGCTTCTTTCTCATTTGCTCGGATGCCTTCCTGAGAGTGGCTTCATCCGAGTTGCCTCTCGGTCAGGTCGTGGCGGGCCGCAGCATTTTCGGCTGCGCGTTGCTCGCGTTTGCCGCTTGGACGCAATCGACCTTGCGCTGGCATCCCTCGATCCTGAAACCGGCCGTTGGCCTTCGTGTGCTGGGCGAGGTCGGGGCGGCACTCTTCTTTATCGCAGCCATTCTGCGCATGCCCTTCGCAAATGCCGCCGCGATCCTGCAGTTCATTCCGCTCGTCACCACGGTCGTTGCGGCATCGCTTTTTGCCGAGCGCGTCGGCTGGCAGCGCTGGACGGCGGGTGCCATCGGTCTCGTCGGCGTGCTGCTCGTGCTGCAGCCGGGGACGAGTGGCTTCACGTGGTGGTCGCTGCTCGCAGTCGCCGCCATGCTCTGCATGTCGCTCAGGGACCTCGCTACCACGCGGATAGATCGCAGTGTACCGACGCTGCTCGTGGGTACTGTGTCGGCGGCGGGTGTCGCCGTCGGCGGCTTTGCCCTGCTGCCGTTCGCACCCTGGCAGTGGCCGTCGTTCGAAGCGACGCTGCTCGTCGCGGCGAGCGGTCTCTTCGTCGCCGCTGGCTTCTATTGCATGGTGCAGGCCATGCGTCTCGGCGAGATCTCGGCCGTTGCGCCGTTCCGCTATGGCACCATGCTTTGGGCGCTCCTTGTCGGCATCGTTGTCTGGGGCGAGGTCCCGAACCTCCTTGCCGTCGTTGGCATCCTCATCGTGGTTGCCGCGGGATTGGCCATGTTCGCCCATGAGCGTCGTCTCATGCGTGCGCGACTGGCGGGTGCACGATGACAGTCATGATGAATGTCCATGGCGATCACGCTACGTCGAACTTCCGCGCCATTGTTGCCATGCTCGTCGGACAGGCGAGCTTTACGTTCAACGATGCGCTGATGAAGCTCGCGGTCGCCAGTCTGCCCGGCGGCCAAGCGATCTTCCTGCGCGGTGTCATGGCCGTCCTCGTCTCGCTGGCGGTGTACGCCGTGGTGGGCGGCTTCAAGCGCGAACAGCTGCGCGGGCAGGCCCGCATCCTGACGCTGCGCAATATCGGCGAGATCGGCTCGACCTTCTTCTTCTTGTTCGCACTCTTCCATATGCCGATCGCGACCGCGGTCGCGATCCTGCAATTGATGCCGCTCGCCATCACGGCAGCTGCGGCACTCTTCCTCGCCGAGCCGGTAGGTTGGCGGCGTTGGCTTGCGGCCTTCGTAGGGCTTATCGGCGTAATGATCGTCATCAGACCGGGCGGCGACGACTTCAATGCGTGGTCGCTACTCGCACTCACCGCCGTGGCATTCTCCGTGCTGCGCGATCTCTCGACGCGGCACATAGGCTTTCATGTGCCGGCGATTCTGCTCGTAACGATCTCCGCGTTGACGGTCACTACGTCCGCAGCGGGCTTTGCGCTCGTCGAGACATGGATCATACCAACCCAGCGCCAGCTTCTTCTGCTGCTTGGTGCTGCGGTCTTCCTGATCAGCGGCTACTACTTCATGGTGCACGCCATGCGGCATGGCGAAGTGGCGGTCGTCTCGCCCTTCCGCTACTCGGTTATCGTCTGGGCGATCCTCGCTGGCGTTATCCTTTGGGGTGAATGGCCGGATGCTCCTGCGCTTGTCGGGACGGGTGTCGTCGTGGCGGCGGGGCTCTATACATTTATGCGCGAGCGTAAGGTCTGGCGCTCACGGCAAGGAAGGGTTCGCGAATATGAAGCACGACACGGAGCGTGAAGGGCCTCTCGCGGGGCTCAAGGTAATCGACTGTGCGACCGTGTTCGCGGGGCCGCTGTCGGCCATGGTACTCGCGGATTTCGGCGCTGACGTCGTCAAGATCGAACACCCGGACGGCGATGCACTGCGTAAGATGGGCCAATCCAAAGACGGGCATGGCCTCTGGTTCAAGGTCACCGGGCGCAACAAGCGCTGCATCGTGCTCGACCTTCATGACGACGATGGGAAGGCTGCCTTTCTAGCGCTCGTGAAGGACGCGGACGTGCTGATCGAGAACTTCCGCACGGGCACGCTCGAGCGCTGGGGGCTCGGCTGGGACGTGCTCTCGGCACTGAACCCGCGCCTCGTCATGCTTCGAGTGACAGGCTTCGGCCAGACAGGGCCTTACCGTCATCGCGCGGGCTTCGGCACGATCGCGGAGGCTTTCTCCGGCTTCGCGCACATCACGGGTGAGGCGAGCGGTCCGCCGACGCTGCCACCCTTTGGTCTCGCTGACGGCGTCGCCGCCTATCATGGCGCATTCGCCGTCATGTTCGCGATCTACGAGCGCGATGTGCAGGGGAGCGGCAAGGGGCAGGTCATCGATCTCTCGCTGTACGAGCCGCTCTTCTCGCTGCTCGGCGGCCAGACTTCGACCTACGATCAGCTCGGGATCATCCAGAGTCGTTCCGGTAACCGCTCTGCGAACAATTCCCCGCGCAATGCCTACGTGACCAAGGACGGGCGCTGGGTCTCGCTCTCGGCAGCGGCACCGAGCATCACGCGTCGGGTGCTCGAGCTGACGGGCGGGCCGGGGACGGCGGATGATCCGCGTTTCCGCACGAATGCCGATCGCGTGCGCCACGTCGAGGAGGTGGACGCTATCGTCGGTGGGTGGATTGCGAAACACACCCTCACGGAAGTGCTCGATGCCTTCGAGAAGGCCGAAGCTGCGATCGGTCCGGTCTACGACATTGCGCAGATCTGCGAAGATCCGCAGTATCTCGCGCGCGAGAGCGTCACCACGGTCTCCGATGCTGATCTCGGACCGCTCAAGATGCAGAACGTATTCCCGCGCATGCTGCGCACGCCGGGACGCATCAAGCATGCCGGCCCGCGCATCGGCGAGCACCAGCGCGAGGTTCTCGACGAGCTCGTCGAGCGGGGCTTGCCGGCCGAGGTCGCGGCGCGCCTGAGGGCTAAAACTGCCGGCAACGGCTGAGGGACGCCTCTGCAACTCAGCTGCGGCCTGATCGCGCCCTTGACGTTTGTGGGCGCCCCCCGATCTATTCTCTGCGCACATGGCCCATGTCGGCCATGCGGCAGCAGAACAAGGACGCTTCTTGCCCTTTTCCTCGGTCACCCAGGCGACCGGCGCGGCGCTTCGCGAAGCCTCGGGCTATCTCGTCGATCTCGTGACGCCGACCGTGCGGCTCGGCGTGACGGGGCTCGCGCGCTCGGGAAAGACGGTCTTCATTGCCGGGCTCGTGCGCAACCTGACGCTCGGTGGGCGCTTGCCGTTCTTTTCGGTTGCGAGTGAGCAGCGGCTCATCCGTGCCTATCTCGAACCGCAGCCCGACGACAGCGTGCCGCGCTTTTCCTACGAGGAGCATCTGGCGGCCCTCTCGCGCGATCCGCCTGTGTGGCCCGAGAGTACGCGGCGCATCAGCCAGCTCCGCGTGACCATCGAGTATGCCTCGGCGAGTGCCATCCGCCGCACGCTCCTGCCGAACCGCCTGCATCTCGATATCGTCGATTATCCCGGCGAGTGGCTCATCGACCTGCCGATGATGGCGCAAAGCTATGCGGCGTGGTCGGCGGAGGCCATGTCGCTCGCATCGGCGCCGCGTCGTACCGCGGCCGCTGCAGGCTTTCTCTCTTTCGTACGTGGCCTCGGTCCCGATGCGCCGCAAGACGAGCAGGCGGCTATCCGTGGCGCTCGTCTCTTCACCGACTATCTCATGGCTGCGCGCGCCGCCGATCCGACGCTCTCGATCACAGGGCCTGGTCACTTTCTCCTGCCGGGCGATCTCGAAGGCTCGCCACTGCTGACGTTCTTCCCGCTGCCACCAGATGGTGAGCAGGGCACGCGGAGCGGTCTCGCGCAGATGCTGGAGCGGCGCTTTGAATCCTACAAGGCGCACGTGGTCAGGCCCTTTTTTCGCGATCACTTCAGCCGGCTCGATCGCCAGATCGTGCTCGTCGATGTGCTCTCCGCTCTCAACAGTGGCCCGGATGGCATCGCCGATCTCGAAGCGACATTGACGTCGGTGCTCGGTGCCTTCCGCCCGGGACGCGCGAGCTGGCTTGGCCAGCTCTTCTCGCCGCGCATTGACCGCATTGCCTTTGCGGCGACCAAGGCCGATCATCTGCACAGCGCCAATCACGATCGCCTGGAGGCCATTCTCGGTGCGCTGACGGCGCGCGCGGAAGCGCGTGCGGCGAGTGCCGGCGCCGACATCAAGGCCCTGGCTATCGCAGCGTTGCGCGCGACCAAAGAGGGCGAGGTCGCGCGCGAAGGCCAGCGCCTACCTTGCATCATCGGTACGCCGCTCGCGGGCGAGAAGATCGGCGGTGAGGTTTTCGACGGCAAGCGCTCAGCAGCAGTCTTTCCTGGCGATCTGCCGCCGCCCGAAGTTGTGACTGGCGAACCATCCGGCAGTTTCAAGCGCGACGTGCATGTCGTGCGATTTGCGCCACCGCGGATCATCACCGAGTCGCCTTCCGGTCTCGTCGCGCCATGGCCGCACGTGCGCCTCGATCGTGCGCTCGAGTTCCTCATCGGAGATCATCTCGTGTGATGGCTGCCAACTCCGATCCCCGCCGCCCACGTGCCTTCTCGCCCACCGAGGCCGAGATCATCGAGCCTGCGGCACCGCAAGCCGAGCCCGCGCGTGAAGGCGTGCCACCCCAGCCCACGCTACCGGCCGGCCTGCAACTTCCGACGTTCGACGACATCGGCCGTGGCATCCGCTGGGGCACATGGCTTCTGTCGGCCATGGGTGCGCTCGCCAGCATCGCTTTCGGCGTCTGGTTCTCGCGCTTCGTGTCGGTAGCAGTTGCGCGCGAGGATTGGATCGGCTGGATCTCTTTCGGTCTTGCCGTCGTGATCGTCGTGACGCTGCTCATGCTGGTCCTGCGCGAGCTCGTCGGCTTCGTGCGCCTGCGTCGCCTCGGGAAGATCAGGTCCGCGGCCGAGAAGGCGCTGCGCGAGCGCAATGTGAGCGAGGAGCGCGAGACCATTCAGACGATTCGCCGCCTGCTCGCGGGCCGCGCGGAACTGCGCTGGCATCTCGCACGCCTCGACGAGCACGCGCGCGATGTCCGCGATCCCGGCGATCTCATGCGCCTGGCCGATCGCGATCTCATGCTCGTTATCGACGGCGAGGCGCGCCGGCTCGTCGCCAAGGCGGCAAAACGCGTGACGGTGGTCACCGCGATCAGCCCGGCCGCATTCGTCTCTGTCGGCTATGTGCTGATCGAGAACCTGCGCCTCCTGCGCAATCTCGCGGGTCTATACGGCGGCCGACCCGGCTTTGCCGGCACCGCGCGGCTCGCGCGCATGGTGGTGACGCACATCATTGCGACCGGGAGCATCGCTCTCACCGACGACCTCATCGGCCAGTTCCTCGGCCAGGATCTGCTGCGTCGCGTGTCGCGACGGCTCGGCGAAGGCGTGTTCAACGGCGCCTTGACGGCGCGCATTGGTGCCGCGGCCGTCGAGGTGACGCGGCCACTGCCTTTCATCGAAGCCCCGCCCGTCCGCGTCCGCGATTTTCTCGGCGAGCTCATGCGGCGCGCGCCTGGGGCGGATGCCGGTGCCGAAAAAGCGCCGCCCCCAGGCTAAGCGGCTGTGATCGGCTCGGGCGCCGCCTTACCGCGGATCATGTCGGAGGCCTTGTCGGCAATCATCATGGTGCCCGCGTTGAGGTTCGCAGACAGCATCGTCGGCATGATCGAGGCATCCACGACGCGCAGGCCTTCGAGCCCGCGCACGCGCAACTGATCGTCGACGACGGCCAGAGGATCGCTCGCCGGCCCCATGCGGCAGGTGCCTGCAGGATGGAAGGTCGTCGTACCACGCTCTTTGGCCGCGCCGAGCAGTTCGTCGTCGCTCTGGACGCTGGGACCCGGAAAATCCTCGCGCTCGAAATAGGGCTGAAGCGGCCGGCTCTGCAGGAGCCCGCGCGCAAGCTTCATGGCGCGAAGGAGCACCCGACGATCAATCTCTTCAGCAAGATAGTTCGGGTTGATGATGGGCGCGTCGAAGGGATCGGCGGAGCGCGCCCGAACCGTGCCACGGCTCTCCGGACGCTGCTGCCAGGAGGCGACGGTCATGCCGGGCTCGCGCTCGAGCTGGCCCTGAACGCCTTCCATGTAACTAGCCGGCGTGAAAGTGAACTGCATGTCGGAACTCTCGGCCGTCTCGCCGGAGTGCCAGAAGCCGTAGACCAGGGTCGGGCTTAGCGCGAGGATGCCCTTGCGCTGGAAAGCCCACTTGGCGACCTCTGTCGCGAGCTTGAGCCCGCGTGTGCGCTCGTTGATCGTCTCGATGTTCTTCACGCGTGCGGCAAAGCGCGGCGCGTAGTGATCCCTAAGGTTCTCGCCGACGCCCGCAAGAGCGTGGCGTACCTCGATGCCGAGGCTGTTGAGGAGCTGGGGCGGACCGATACCTGAAATCTGCAGGATCTGCGGTGAATTGTACGAGCCGCCGCAGAGGATCACCTCGCGCGTTGCCTTGAGCGTGTGCTGCGCGCCGTTCCGCCCGCCCTTGCGATAGGTGACGCCGGTTGCGCGGCGCCCATCGAGGTCGATGCGTGTCACGTGCACGCCCGTCCGAACATCCAGGTTCGGACGCTTCATGGCCGGATGCAGGAATGCGCGCGCGGCACTCACGCGCCGGCCGTTGTAAATCGTGCGCTGGGCATAGGAAACGCCCTCCTGGATGCGGCCGTTGTAGTCGGGATTGCGCGGAATACCGGCCTCCACGCAGCCCTGGATGAAGGCCTCACAAAGCGGATGGCGATAGTCGATGTCGGTGACCGTCAGCGCGCCGTCGCGGCCGCGATACGTGGCGTCGCCATCGCCGATGCGCCGCTCCAGGCGCTTGAAATAGGGGAGCACGTCGGCATAGCCCCACCCGCGGTTCCCGTATTGGGCCCAGGTATTGTAGTCGCCGCGCTGGCCGCGATTGTAGACATGGCCGTTGATCGAGCTCGAGCCGCCGAGCGTCTTGCCGCGCGGAGCGAAGATGCGGCGGCCTCCGGTCCATTCGCTCGGCTCCATGTCGTAGAGCCAATTCACGCGCTTATCGTAGAATGTCTTGATAAATCCAGCGGGAATATGGATGTACGGATGCCAGTCCGAAGGGCCGGCCTCGAGAACTGCGACGCGAGTACCCTGATCCTCGCTAAGCCGGTTTGCGAGCACGGACCCGGCAGAGCCGGCGCCGACGATGACGTAGTCGAACGTCTCCAATTCCCCCTCCCAGACATTCCAGGCGCCGAACGTGGGCGTTGGAGCGCAGGTGCACGAGCAGGCGCCACGTCGTCAAGACCGCCTATGAAGTCGACGGGAGAACTGCGGGTCAGGCATGACAATGAGGCTTGGCCCGCGTGCATTGATCTATCCACTACAATCTAAAATCGCATAAAATCATTATGCAATCAGTGATTGTGGAGATAGTCGTGTCATGATGGCAACGTTCGCGTGTCGCCAATGCATCAGCGGGGGTTTTACGGGGATTTGAGGACGCGATCGGGACCTCGAAATGCGAGTCCTCTCTCGTCTTATGCTTCGGCCAACGGGATGGAGGCGGGAGCGATCCCAATGCCAAGAAAAAGCCCAAGTTCCGGCACTTTTCCGCTCATCCTGGGCCGCTCCACCGCGGGAGACGCGCAGGGTCCAGGCTCACGAAGAGGAGGCCAATTGGCAAGCTCACACGTAGTCCACGGCTTATTCCTGCAAATTGCAAAGCGGATGGAGAGAAACCCTCGTGTTCCAAGCATATTTACATCGGATATGATCGCCATGGCTGAAGAAGCCTGAATTTCTAAGCCATTGGTGCCATTACATAAACAGTAAGATTGAGAATCCTATTCAAATGCACGCACTGCGTGTATGTGCCGGATTCGCCACTAGAGGCATCGAAACGGCTCATTTCCGGGCATTTACTGTTTACCGCTCAGAGGGCCCTGAGCTACTTCTTAACCACCGGCAAGGGGTCGATGGCCGTATCTGTGGCAATCGAAGGGATCGGCCAGCGACGGTCTCGCGTCGATAGTGGCGTGAAGTAGCGTTAGCGAAATGGAGTGGTGTCATATGTATGGGGGACTGTTGAAATCAGCTAGCGCGCTGGCGATCGTCGCTGCCGCTGGCTTTTATGGCGTAAGCCCCGCCTCGGCCGCCGATCTCGGCGGCGACTGCTGCGCCGACCTCGAGGAGCGGGTTGCTGAACTCGAGGCAACGACTGTTCGCAAGGGTACCCGCAAGGTCTCGGTCACGCTCTCGGGCCAGATTTCGCAGGAACTGCTGTTCTGGGACGACGGCATCCAGAGTGACATGTACGTCGGTGGCGCCAACACCTCGAACTCGCGCTGGCGCTTCCTTGGCTCGGCCAAGATCTCGCCCGAGGTGACCGCGGGCTTCCTCTACGAGCTGCAGGCGTATGCCAGCAACACGAGCGCTGCGAACCAGACGCACGGCGGTGACGACCTCGGTGGGGCGCTGTTCGGCGGTGGTGCCAACGCCCTCCGTGAAGCCATGGCATGGATCGAGCACAGCCGCCTCGGCCGCGTATCTATCGGCCACGGTTCTAACTTCGCCAACAACTCGATCCTCGTCGACCTGTCCGGCAAGGGCATGGCGGCATCGAACGGCGTGTTCCTGCATGGGGGAAGCGGCTTCTTCATCGCTGACTCTGGTGGCAGCTATGCGAACGCCACATGGAACCAGTTCCTCCAGGGCGCTTCGGGTGAGGACTGGCTGAACACCCGCAACGAGCACATCCAGTACCGCACCCCGACGATTGCCGGCTTCACGCTCGGTGCCTCGATCGGTGAGGACAACTACTGGGATGTGGGCATCCGCTATGCTGGCGAATTCAATGGTGTCCGCATTGCTGCCAACGTCGCGTACTCGGTCACTGGTGATTTCAATGCCGGCTCAAGCAGCACCGCGGGCAACTTCGCCAACCTGACCTGCGTCACGAACTGCGATAAGGAAGTCACACAGCTTGCGGGTTCGGCCTCGATCCGTCACATGCCGACGGGCCTGTTCTTCACGGGCGCCGCTGGTTGGCGCGAGACTGACAATACGGACGTCACCATTAGCGGCGTAACGAGCACGGTTAGCTTCGACTCGAGCTTCTACTACCTCTCGGCTGGTATTGCCCGGAACTACTTCGGTCTCGGCGATACGGTGGTTTACGGTGAGTTCAGCGAGTGGAAGGGCGTTGGCCAGAGCACGTTCGGCCTTAATGCCGAGGATACCACGCTGCAGCATTGGGGTGTTGGCATCGTCCAGCACGTCGACGCAGCGGCCATGGAACTCTTTGTGGCTTACAAGAACTTCTCTCTGAAGGACACTCCGTTGCTTGGCGCCGGCGCGATCAACGCCCTCGACGCCGAGGATATCCACGTCGTGACGGCTGGTACCCGCATCCGCTTCTGATCTGAACCGGATCGAGACGAGCAGATTAGGAAAGGGTCGCCTTCGGGGCGGCCCTTTCTCGCGAGAAAGGGTCTCACGCACTGACGAAGATCCGCTGGCTATGCGCGGCCTGCACGACCGTCACCCGCCGCGGGCGCTTCGACCCTTGCGCCGCCTCCCGGCCTGAGCTACCACCCCATAGAGACGAAGATGCTGCGGGCGCGATTCCGACGTGCCCCTGATAGAGCCGTGGCTCAGCCAGCCACTCGGGGCGGACCGATGCCTGAACTGCTGATGGACTATCTGCCGATCGCCGTCTTCATCGGCGTCGCGCTGTTTATTGGCTTGGCGCTCATGATCGCGCCGTTCCTGGTTGCCGTCCGCAATCCTGATCCCGAGAAAGTCTCGGCCTACGAGTGCGGCTTCAATGCCTTCGACGACGCGCGCATGAAATTCGACGTGCGCTTCTATCTCGTCGCCATCCTCTTCATCATCTTCGATCTCGAAGTGGCCTTTCTCTTTCCCTGGGCTGTCGCCTTCAAGGAAACCGGCGCCTTCGGCTTCTGGTCGATGATGATCTTCCTCGGCGTGCTCACGGTCGGCTTCATCTACGAGTGGCGCAAAGGAGCGCTGGAATGGGATTGATCACGCCGCCAGTGCCGGTTTTCGACAAGCCGCGCGAGGGTGCCGGTGGCATCGTGAAACCCGGTGACCGTGGTTTCACGGAGCTCTCCAACGAGCTCGCCGACAAAGGCTTCCTCGTCACCACGACAGACGATCTCATCAACTGGGCGCGCACGGGCTCGCTCATGTGGATGACGTTCGGCCTCGCCTGCTGCGCCGTCGAGATGATGCAGGCCTCGATGCCGCGCTACGACGTCGAGCGCTTCGGCTTTGCCCCGCGCGCCTCGCCCCGCCAGTCCGACGTGATGATCGTCGCTGGCACGCTCACCAATAAGATGGCGCCGGCGCTGCGCAAGGTCTACGACCAGATGCCGGAGCCGCGCTACGTGATCTCCATGGGCTCGTGTGCCAATGGCGGCGGCTACTATCACTACAGCTACGCCGTCGTGCGCGGCTGTGACCGCATCGTGCCCGTCGACATCTACGTGCCGGGCTGCCCGCCGACGGCCGAGGCCCTCGTGTACGGCATTCTGCTGCTGCAGAAGAAGATCCGGCGCACCGGAACGATCGAGCGGTAGGATCGACATGCAGACGCCCTTCGAGAGCCTCGACGAGCTCAGGGAGCACATTGCCGCCGGTCTCGGCGACAGGCTCGCAGACGCAAGCATCACCTATGGCGAGCTGACGCTCGTCGTGCCGCGCGAGCAGATCGTGTCCGTGTTGACGTACCTGCGCGACAACGGTCGCTGCCAGTTCGAGGTGCTGATCGATATCTGCGGCGTCGACTATCCTGCGCGCGAACGGCGCTTCGATGTCGTGTATCACCTGCTCTCGGTGCGCCAGAACCAGCGTATCCGCGTCAAGCTCGAGACCGACGAGACCGCGCTCGTGCCGAGCGTCGTCGGCGTTTTTCCGGCTGCCAACTGGTACGAGCGCGAGGCTTACGACATGTACGGCATGCCCTTCTCGGGGCATCCGGACCTGCGCCGCCTGCTGACCGACTATGGCTTCGAGGGCTATCCCCTGCGGAAGGACTTCCCTCTCACGGGCTATGTCGAGGTGCGCTACGACGACGAGCTGAAGCGCGTCGTCTATGATCGCGTGCGGCTGACGCAGGAGTTCCGCAACTTCGATTTCGAGAGTCCCTGGGAAGGCGTGGACTACGTCCTTCCCGGCGATGAGAAGGCGGCCGCGCCGCCGCCGGCCCCACCACCCCCGCCGGCCAAGTCCTGAGCACTCACTGCGCGCTCGTGGTCTAAGCCACTGCCGCCGTGCGCGCGTCGACCTTGATCATGTCGGCGGCCTTCTCCGCGATCATGATCGTCGGCGCGTTGGTGTTCCCCGAGATCAGGTTCGGCATGATCGAAGCGTCGATCACGCGCAAACCCCCGATGCCGCGCACGCGCAGGCGGCTGTCGACCACCGCGGCGGCATCGTTGCCCATCTTGCAGGTGCCGCAGGGATGGAAGACCGTGGTGCCGCGCTCCCTGGCGAACGCCATGAAGTCCTCGTCGCTCACGCACTCCGGACCCGGGTACACCTCGCGGCGCACGAGCGGCTTGAAGGCTGCCTGTTCGGAGATGCGTCGCGCGAGCTTGAGGCCGGCGAGCGTGACGCGCTGGTCGCTCTCGGCAGCAAGATAGTTTGCGATGATCGACGGGTGCTGCTTCGGGTCGGGCGAGACGATGTGCTGATGGCCGCGGCTGTCAGGGCGCAACACGCAGATAGTCGAGGAGATGCCGGGGTAGGTGTGCAGGCCCTTTCCGGGCGCGTCGGCGGAAAACGGGATGAAGTGGAACTGGATGTCGGGCTCGTCGAGCTCGGGCGACGACTTCGCGAACACGCCGGCGACGGCGGCGCCGTTGGCCAGGATGCCGCTCCGGTTGAATGCATACTCGAGGCCGGTCTTCATTTGCAGCAGCTTGCTGTGCCAGACCGCGTTGAGGCTGTAGGGCGCTTCGGTCACTTCGTAGACTGAGCGCACCTGATAGTGATCCTGCAGGTTCTCGCCGACGCCCTTGAGCTCGTGGCGCACGGGTATGCCGACCTTCTGCAGCACCTCGCCCTGGCCGATGCCTGAAAGCTCGAGAATCTGCGGGCTGCCGATGGCACCTGCCGCCAGCAGCACCTCGCGTCGCGCCTTGATGAAGCGCTTCTCGCCACCGACGGAGAACCGCACGCCCGAGGCGCGCCTCTCGTCGAGCGCTATGCTCTCCACCTCGGCGTGCGTGATGATGCGTAGGTTCGGTCGGTTGGCTGCGTCACGCAGATAGGTGACTGCGGTCGAGCCGCGGCGGCCATCCCGGATCGTGTACTGGTAGTAGCCGGCACCTTCCTGGGATTTGCCGTTGAAGTCGTCGGTCGGCGGGATGCCCGCCTCGACGCATGCCGCGACGAAAGCGGCGCAGAGCGGCGTTTCCATGCGCATGTCGGTGACGGAGAGCGGCCCGCCACTGCCATGGAGGTCGTCGGCGCCGCGCTCCTGGTTCTCGGCGCGCTTGAAGTAGGGCAACACGTCCTCGTAGGACCAGCCGACGTTGCCGAGCTGACGCCACACGTCATAGTCACGCGCCTGACCGCGGATATAGACGAGGCCGTTGATGGCACTGGAGCCGCCGAGCACGCGCCCGCGTGGCCAGGGGACATAGCGTCCACCGAGATGTGGCTCAGGCCCCGCCGCGTACTGCCAAGTGACGTCCGGATTGTACATCGTCCGGAAGTAGCCGCCGGGGATGTGGATCCACGGGTTGGTGTCTTTGCCACCGGCTTCCAGCAGCGCCACCGTAACCCCTGCCTGCTCGCTCAGGCGATTGGCGAGCACGCAGCCCGCCGAGCCGGCCCCCACGATGACGTAGTCGTAACTGCCCTCGTCTTTCCCAACCGGCATTTTGCCTCCCCGTCGCGCAGTTTGTCCTTTGCGTCGGCGTACCGCCGGACGCAGGTTGTCGGGAAATGTACACGGAAAGTCGGAAAGATCGACTCTTCACGATGCGGCAGCATCGATGGCTTATGACCGGGCGTGCGAGGTCATGCTGAAACGAACGTCAGCTTCGGCCAGCGCTCCTTCCACTTCTTGCTCGCTTGGCGCAAGCGATAGACGCCGATCTTCGCAGCAAAGGCAGGCGTGGGCCTCACGATCAAACCCACCAGGTCATCAAGGCCGTGCGGAGCAAGGACCTCGAAGCGGCCATTCTCAAGGCGGGCGGCAATGGCCGTGGCCGTCTCGGGCCAGCAGCGAATGGCATCGGCGACATTCCTATAGGGTGGGTCGCCATTGGGCCCATGCATACGCGCCTGGGACGGACCACGGGACATCGGGCGCCGCGGTGCATAGCCAATGCTGTATCGCCAAGTCTGTCGCCGGGTTCACATCGGCCGGATTGCAGTAAACGACGTCGATATCGCTGCCCGGTACTGGGCCGAGCCGGAGGCCGTGCAGATGGTCCCAAACGGCGTTGCGCAAAAGACCTGCGCCGATCCCTCGATGCCGAGTACCGCCAAAGTCTTGAGCGGCTGCACGATGTAAGGCTGCCTGGCAAGAAACGCGGCGATCTCATTGGTCTGCAGCATGTGTTCAAGATACTTGTCAGCGGGCTCAAAACATAGGGAGACGCCCGATGGTCTTGTTAGGCGGGCGACGGAACAATCGGGTATACTGCGTTGTTTCTGCAAGTACCGGCCCCTCCGACAGGGCGACCGCCGTCGCTGTAGGTAAACCTTAATACGGCTCGCCTATACTCGCTCTCTGGATCGGGAAACGGCCCATGCCGAGGGGGAACTAAAGAACTCCGGCACGAGGTTTGCACGGCCAGAGCCTTGAGTAGAGGCTCGGGGGCATCCGCCATCGGTGGTTGCCTGGGGAGTCGAGTATGGCACGCGGTAAAGTTGGTATTGCACTCGGTGGCGGCGCGGCGCGTGGGTGGGCACATATCGGCGTGCTCCGAGCCCTGGCCCAGGTCGGCGTGGTGCCGGACATCATCGCAGGAACCTCGATCGGCGCCGTGGTGGGAGGCTGTTTTGCCGCCGGACGCCTCGACGAGCTCGAGGGCTTCGCTCGCGACCTCACCAAGCGCAAGATCTTCGGCTATCTCGATTTCAACCTCTCCGGCTCAGGCCTGATCACCGGTCAGCGCGTTGTCGAGCGGCTCGAGGGGCACCTCAAGGGCCTGCAGATCGAGGAGATGCAGTCGCGCTTCGCCGCGGTTGCCACCGAATTCGGAACCGGCCAGGAAACCTGGATTACGCGCGGGCCGCTGGTCGAGGCCATGCGCGCCTCCTATGCGCTGCCCGGCATCTTCAAGCCCGTTCGCGTCAATAATCGCTGGCTCATGGATGGTGCCCTCTGCAACCCGGTGCCGGCTTCAGTCTGCCGCGCCCTCGGCGCCCGCTATGTCATCGCGGTCAATTTGAATTCCGATGCCTGCGGGCGCGGCAACCAGTTCCCTGAGCTCGACGGCGGCCTCTTGGAGCCGACGCCACCGCCTCCGCCCGAGCCCGAGCCTGCGCGCACGCTCGCCAACGGTTTCGGAGCCCGCAACCTGATCAAGCGTCAGCTTTTCGGGGGCGGCGACAGCAGTCCCGGCATCTCCAGCGTCATGGTCGATGCCTTCAACATTGTTCAGGACCGTATCGCGCGTTCGCGCCTCGCCGGCGACCCGCCCGACGCGATCATCAACCCTCGCCTTGCCGGCATCGGCCTCTTCGACTTCCACAGCGCCGATGCGCTGATCTCGCGCGGCATGGCGGCAGCCCAGCGGGAAGCCGAGGACATTCGCCGTGAGATCGCCGCCCGCGAAGCGGCAACCCAGCGTCACGTCGCCCTCGCCTGATCCTTTCTCATCTCGCCCGCTCTCAGTGATTGGCGCTGGATTGCCGGCGTCGGTCGTGGTTTTGTGCGCGTCCCCGAACAACAAGCCGCGAGCCGACAAGCGGGTGGAAACGCGATGCAGGACAGCACCTCGGACGCGGAGGCGGCGCGCCGCGCGGCGATCAAGGTCGCGCATGACCGCCTCGACTTCTTCGCCGTCAGCATCCTCACCCTGCTGTGTATCTTCCTCGGCATTGGCCAGGTGGCGATGAAAGTGGCGAATGCCGGCATCTCGCCCTTGCTGCAGGGAGCACTGCGCTCGCTGCTTGCGGCCGGGCTCGTAGGTCTGCTGTGTGCCGTGCGCGGGATCTCGCTGCGCATGGATCGCGTGATGCTTGCGCCGGTGCTGCTCTCGGCACTCTTCTTCACGGCCGAGTTCGCCTTTCTCTATCCAGGCCTCGACCGCACGACAGCCTCACGCGCCGTCATATTCCTCTACACGTCGCCGTTTGTGGTCGCAGCAGGCGCACACTTCCTCATTCCAGGAGACCGCCTGACCTTGTCGAAGGTCGCCGGCCTGCTCGCGGCACTCGTGGGCATCATGATCGTCCTGGCCGGGCGCGAGACGAAAGGCGTCAGCTCGCTGACAGGCGATCTTCTTTGCCTCGCCGGCGGGATTGCCTGGGGTTTCCTGACGCTGAGCGTACGTGCGACGCGGCTTGCCGGCGAGCGGCCCGAGCGCGTGATCTTCATGCAGCTTCTGATCTCCGCGATTCTGCTTTGGCTCATCTCGCTCGCATTAGGTGAGCGCGGTATCACCGATCCTTCGCCGCTCGTGTTGAGCGCCTTCGGCTATACCGTCATCTTTGTCGCGTTCATCACGTTCACGACGTCGCTCTGGCTCATGACGCGCTATCCGGCTTCGCGCATCATGGCCTTCCTCATGATCACGCCAGTGTTCGGCGTCGCGGCCGGCGTGATCCTTCTCGACGAGCCGTTGACGATCCACCTCGGCATCGGCCTCGCCGTCGTGATCCTGGGTTTGTGGCTGGTGAACCGTCCGACTCGACTTCCCCTCTCCCCGCCTGCGGGGAGAGGGTCAGGGTGAGGGGCGGCCGCTTGGGCTTACGGCAGAATATCGCGCGGCCCCTCATCCCGACCTACTCCCCGTAAGGACGGGGAGAAGGGGAAGATCAGAACAGCGAGCCCTGGCCGTCCGGACCACTACGCTTTGGCGCGCGCGGCTTCGGTGCTTCGGCCGGCTTCGTCTCTGACGATTCCACCGACGTAATGCTCGCATTTGCGCGCCCGTCGGCCAGCTCGATGCCGACGCGCGTATCGATCGCGAGGGTGGCGACGGAACGCACGGCGCGTCCATCCTGATCCCGCACGACTGCGAAGCCGCGCTTCAGCACGCTCTGATAGCTCAGCGAGGACAGCATCTGCGCGTGCGCATCGAGTGCGCGACGTTCGAGCACGAGGCGGCCCGCAAAGGCCTGACGCAGTCGTCCAGAGAGACTTATCATCCGCTCGTCGAGGCGCGCGACTTTCTGCACGAGCGCGTGCGGTGTATGGCGAGCGGCAAACCGCTCGAAGCGTGTGCGCTCAGCCGATGTGCGCCGCGCAAGTGCCGTTTGGCCGGCCCGCTGGGCGCGTTCGAGGCGCTGGGACGCACGATCGAGAAGCTGGGCGACGAGGCGCGGCTGGAACCGCGCTTCGATGCGCGCCAGCCTCTTGCCGTGCGCCTGCGTGTTGGCCGCGAGCGCGCGCGCCAAGCGGCGCTCGACCGCATCGAAGCGCTGGCGCGGCAACGCGAGCAGGTCTTCGAGTCGAGGGAGACCGCGCGCAGCGGCCTTGAGGTGCGTACGTGCAGCTTCGATGGTGCGGTTGATGCATTTTTTGAGACGGAGCGCGAGATCTCCCGTGCGCTCGACGAGATCGCCGTGCTTCGGCACGGCCCACTCGGCAGCCTTCGTCGGTGTTGGTGCACGAGCATCCGCGGCGAGGTCGATGAGCGTCCAGTCCGTCTCGTGGCCGACGGCGGAGATGAGCGGGATCGAGCTCTCGGCCGCCGCGCGAACGACGATCTCCTCGTTGAAGCCCCAGAGATCTTCGAGACTTCCGCCGCCACGCGCGACGATCAGCACATCCGGGCGCGGCACGGTCCCACCAGGCGCCATGGCATTGAAGCCGCGGATCGCCGCGGCGACTTCCTTCGCGCTCGTCTCGCCCTGCACGCGCACCGGCCACACAACGACGTGTGTCGGATAGCGCTCGGCGAAGCCGTGCAGCATGTCGCGGATGACGGCGCCGGTAGGCGAGGTCACGATGCCGACGACGCGCGGCAGGAAGGGGAGAGCCTTCTTGCGCTCCTCCGCAAAGAGACCTTCGGCCGTCAGCTTGCGCCGGCGCTCCTCGAGAAGAGCCATGAGGGCACCGACGCCGGCAGGCTCCAGCGCCTCGATCACGATCTGGTATTTCGAGGATCCGGGGTAGCTCGTGACCTTGCCGGTCGCGATGACCTCGAGCCCTTCCTCGGGCTTGAAGCGCAGCTTCTGGAACACGCCGCGCCAGATCACTGCCTCGATCTTGGCTTTGTCGTCCTTGAGCGAGAAGTAGCAGTGGCCGGATGCGTGCGGGCCACGGTAGCCGGAGATTTCCCCACGTAGACGGACAAATCCGAAATTGTCCTCCAGTGCCCGCTTGATGGCATTGGACAGCTCGGAGACCGTCAGTTCGGGGTTGTTGCTGGCACCGGCACGGCCGGCGCGGACTGGCTCTGCCACGAATCGTACCCGTTTGTTACAACGCCGTTCATGATACACGAACGTGGCTGCAAAAAGAGCCGCACAAGGGGATATCCTCGCGGCGCCGCGGCGTGATCTGATCGAGCAGATCGGCGAAATTTTGGGGCCGCTAGATGCCCCGCGCGGTAGTATATCAAGGGGCGTGCGGATGAATGTCCTACTGATCGGTTCCGGCGGGCGAGAGCACGCGCTCGCCTGGGCGCTGGCGGCGAGCCCGCTGCTGACCAAGCTCTATTGCGCGCCGGGTAATGCCGGCATCGCCGAGGTGGCCGAATGTGTCCCCCTCGCCATCGAGGATCATCCAGCCGTCGTTAAATTCGCCAAGGAGAAGTCGATCGACTTCGTCGTTGTCGGTCCCGAGCAGCCGCTCGTTGTCGGGATCGTCGATGACCTAGCAGCCGCCGGCATCAAGGCATTTGGTCCCTCGCGTGCCGCGGCCCAGCTCGAAGGCTCCAAGGGCTTCACCAAGGATCTCTGTGCCGAGCTCGGCCTGCCGACCGGCGCTTACCGCCGCTTCACAGAGGCAGCCGCCGCCAAGGCCTATGCCGCGACCCAATCCCTACCGATCGTGATCAAGGCCGATGGACTGGCGGCCGGCAAAGGCGTCACCATCGCGACGTCACGTGCCGAGGCGGATGCCGCCATCGATGCCTGCTTCGCTGGAGCTTTCGGCAGCGCCGGTTACGAGGTCGTCGTCGAAGAGTTTCTCGACGGCGAGGAAGCAAGCTTCTTCGCTCTCGTCGACGGCACACATGCGCTTGCGCTCGCGACGGCGCAGGACCACAAGCGCGTCGGCGATGGTGATACCGGTCCCAATACCGGCGGCATGGGCGCCTACTCGCCAGCGCCCGTCATGACGCCTGCGCTCGTTCAGCGCGCGATGGACGAGCTCATCCTGCCGACCGTGCGTGGCATGGCGGCGCGCGGGACACCTTTCCGCGGTGTGCTCTATGCCGGTCTCATGCTGATGGCCGACGGGCCGAAGCTCATCGAGTACAACACGCGCTTCGGCGATCCCGAGACGCAGGTTCTGGTGATGCGGCTCAAGTCGGATCTGCTGGCGGCATTGCTGGCGGCGACCGATGGCGTTCTCGGCACGTTCGATCTGCGCTGGTCCGACGATGTCGCGCTGACGGTTGCAATGGCCTCGAAGGGATATCCGGGTGCCTACGAGAAGAGCACCGAAATCCGCGGGCTCGAAGCTGCGGGCGCCATAGACGGCGTCGAGATATTCCACGCCGGAACGGAGCGGCGGGGCGGACGCCTGCTCGCAACCGGGGGCAGGGTGCTGAGCGTGACGGCAAGAGGTCGCACAGTCGCCGAGGCGCAGGCCCGCGCCTACGCCGCGATCGACCTCATCGACTGGCCTGGAGGCTTCTGCCGTCGCGACATTGGTTGGCGCGCCATCGCGCGCGAGCGTCAGGAGAAAGCAGGCGGATGACGACCACGCTGGCCGAGCTCTTTCCCGGCTTTTCCGAGGAGCGCAGGACTGTGCGCGGTGTCGAGATTTTCGCGCGCGTTGGCGGCAGTGGCCCGCCTCTTCTGCTGCTGCACGGCTATCCCGAGACGCATGCGTGCTGGCACCATGTGGCACCGCTCCTGGCCCGGCACTTCTCGGTCGTTGCACCGGACCTGCGTGGCTATGGCCGCAGCGAATGTCCATCCGCGGACGGCAATCAGCGGGCTTATTCGAAGCGCACGATGGCGCTCGACATGGCCGCACTCATGACGGGATTGGGTTTCGAGAAGTTCCGCGTCATGGGCCACGATCGCGGCGCCCGGGTAGGATTTCGCCTGGCGCTGGATGCGGAGCAGCGGGTGGAGCGCCTCGTCCTCATCGACATCATCTCGACGGCCGATATCGCGCGGCTTCGGGACGAAGGCCTCAAGTTCGGTATGCTGCACGGCGTGTTCCTCTCTCAGCCGGCACCGCTACCCGAGACCTTGATCATCCAGGACCCGCGGGATTGGGTCGAGAGCCGATTTCGCCGCGCGACGCTGGCTAAGTCGCCCGATGTGATCCATCCTGTTGCCATGGCCGACTATATCGACATGCTCTCGCAGGCGGATCGCGTCAACGCGACGTGCGAGGACTATCGCTCGGAGCATGGCCACGATCTCTTTCTCGACCAGAACGACCGCGCCGCCGGCGCACGTATCACTTGCCCGGTCCAGTTGCTCTGGGCGACGGAGGGCTCGCTCGCCGAGATCGCCGACCCGCTCGCGGTGTGGGCACCCTGGTGCACGCACCTCGTCGGCGCGCCCATCGAGAGCGGGCATTTCATCCCCGAGGAGAATCCGGCGGCCCTCATCGAGAGAGCCCTGCCGTTCCTCCTGGCGAAGGAGATTTGACAATGGCTGACCTGCCGGATCTCTATCCGGGCTTCGAGACGCACCACATCGACGTCCCCGGTGCGGAGATCTTCGCCCGTTCGGGCGGCAATGGCCCGCCGCTTCTGCTGCTCCACGGTTATCCGCAGACCCATGTCTGCTGGCACAAGATCGCCCCCGAGCTTGCGCGGCACTTCACGCTCGTCATTCCTGATTTGCGCGGTTACGGCGAGAGCCGCGGCATCGAAGTTGGGGGCGAAGTCGATCCTCAGCATCTCGCGTACTCGAAGCGGGCCATGGCTGCGGACTTCGTCGCGATGATGCGCGCGCTCGGCCACGACCGTTTCGCCGTCGTCAGTCACGATCGCGGCGCGCGCGTCGGGTATCGTCTAGCGCTCGATCATCCCGACAGCGTTTCGCGCCTCGCCGTACTCGATATCGTCACGACGCTCGACGCCTGGGCGGACACGCGCAAGGAGACGGTGATCGGGCGCTTCCACTGGAGTTTTCTCGCGCGGCCGGCACCCTTTCCAGAGACGCTCATCGGGCGCGATCCCGTGTACTTCCTCGAGTATCTGCTCGCGCAATGGACGGCGAGCGGCGACCTCTCGGCATTCGATCCCGCGGCGCTCGCGCACTATCGGGCAGCGTTCACGAAGCCCTCGGTCATTCGTGCAAGCTGTGAAGACTACCGCGCCGGCGCGACGAGTGATGTCGCGTTCGATGCCGCGGACAAGGCCGCCGGCCGGCAGATCGCCTGCCCCATGCTGGCGCTTTGGGGTGTCGAGCGCGGTCAGGGCGCCATCAACACGCCACTCAAGGCCTGGGAGCCGTGGTGTCCGCACATCCAGGGCGCCGGCGTCGTATCCGGGCACTTCCTTCCCGAGGAGCAGCCTGCAGCCACACTCTCGCATCTCTTACCGTTTCTGCTTGCGAGCTGAGCAAACCGTCCGCGGTTCCCCCATGCGTAAGAGCCTTGTCACGGCCGTTCCCACCAAGGCAGAGCTGCCGGCGCCAATTCCGCAGGCGCCCAGCATCGCGCTCGCGCTTGGTGGCGGTGGTGCGCGCGGCCTCGCGCATATTCTCATTCTCGAAGCCTTCGACGAGCTCGGCATCCGACCGGCCTTCATTGCCGGCACGTCGATTGGCGCCATCTACGGCGCCGCCTATGCGGCGGGGCTCTCTGCGGCGCATATCCGCGCCCATACCGAGGAGGTGCTTGCCCAGCGCCTCGATCTTGCGCGCAACCTGATCGCGGCGCGTTCCGATCCGGTGCAGAAGATTTTCCGGCTCTTTGCCTTGCGCTCGTCCCTGCTGAAGCCGGAAAGCCTGCTCGAGCACGTCCTGCCGTCGCGTGTGCCGCGCCGCTTCTCGGATTTGCAGATCCCGCTCGCCGTCGTTGCGACAGACTTTTACGCTCAGGACACCGTTGTTTTCTCCGAGGGCGACCTGCGTCAGGCAATTGCCGCGAGCATCGCGCTCCCCGTGATCTTCCAGCCCGTGATCATCAACAACCGCGCGTTCATGGATGGCGGGCTCGTGGATCCCCTGCCCTACGATCTCGCAGCGGCGGCAGCTGACATCTCCGTCGCCATCGATGTCTCGGGCGCGCCACGCTCGGACCCGCGTGACATGGGGCCTGGCGCCGTCGAGGCCATTGTCGCCTGCTCGCAGATTCTGCAGCGCTCACTCGTGCGCGAGAAGCTCAAGCGCCAGCAGCCGGACATCTATATCGACGTCGATGTCGATGCTTTCCATGTGCTCGAGTTCCATCGCTTTCGCGAGATCCTGGCTGCGGCAGCGCCGGCCAAGGATCTGCTCAAGCGCAAGCTCGGTCTTCTCATGGCGAGCCATACGGTTCCCGCCGGCGAAGCGGTGCCCGCTATCACCGACCAGTCCTCTGACACCATCGAGCCGCCGCCTGTCCGGCGACGCAGACTTTCGCTGGGCCTCAAACCCCGCAAACGCAAGGGTTGAACATGGATGCGCAGCCGCCGTTTCATCCATCCAGCCGTCCGACGGTGGCGCTTGCGCTCGGCGGCGGCGCCGCTCGCGGACTTGCGCACATTGCCATGCTCGAAGCTTTCGACGAGCTTGACATCCGCCCCAAGGTGATTGCCGGTTGCTCTATCGGGGCCGTGATTGGCTCTTGCTACGCGGCAGGCCTTTCCGCGAAGGAAATCCGCGCGCATCTCGCACCGCTCGTCGTCGGAAAGAGCGCGGTGGTCAAACGTGCGCTAGGGCACCCGCTCAAGCTCTTCAAGCTCTGGAGCCCCTTCAGGCCGACGATCGTCGATGGACCGACGCTCCTCGAAATTCTGCTGCCCAAAGCAGTGAACACCGACTTCGCGAATCTCAAGATCCCGCTGCATCTCATGGCCGTCGAGTATGCGAGCATGGAGCCGGTCGTGCTCAACAAGGGACCGATTATACCGGCCATCGCCGCCAGCGCGTCCTTGCCCTCGCTCATGAGGCCGGTGGAGATCGACGGACGCGTGCTGTTCGACGGCGGCTTCGCCAACCCGACGCCCTTCGATGTCGTGCAGAGCGAGGCGGACATTACGGTGGCCGTCGATGTCGGGGGCAAGCCGGATCTCCGCAAGCCCGTCGAGACCCACTCGAAAGAAGAGCTGTGGGATGGCGCCTTCTTCGCGCTCTTCAATGCGGTCGTGCGCGAGAAAGAAGCGCGCCGTGCGCCCGACATTCTCCTGCGTCCGGATGTCGGGCTCTATCGCACCATGGATTTCCCGAAGATGGACGAGATCCTCAAGAAGAGCGCGCCGGAAAAGCAGCGGCTGAAGCAGTTCCTCATCGAGCGCGTTATCGGCAATGCGCCCGCTCAGGGCCCGAGCGGTGTCGCCGCTCAAGAAGGAACGTCCAGCACGATATAGTCGTCCTCGACGGCGACGTTGAATGTCTCGGCCTTGTACGGCCCCTCGACGACGCTCGCGCCGGTCTCGACCGCCACGGGAAACTGCATGAGCCGCAGTCGCCGCGGATCGCAGTACGAGCGTCCCGTGCGCACGTCGAACTCCCATTGATGCCAAGGGCAGCGCAGAATCTCGCCCTGGCGCTCGTACTGATACTCGCCGGGCACGCTCGAACGCACGAGACCGGTCAGCAGGCCGTTGCAGAGGCTCGCGCCCTTGTGCGGGCACTTATCGGAAAGCGCGAACAGCTCGCCCTTGATGTTGAGCACCACGATGTCGCGGTTCTCGACACTCACACGCTTGCGCGTGCCGGGCGGGAGATCCGCGGCGCGGGCCACGACATGACGAGTCACGGTCTCGAAAGCTCCAAACTGTTCGACCCGGTCAATTCAGCCGGAAGACGGCCTTGCCGTTCTCGGCGCAGATGCGGCGGTGCTGCTCCGTCGTAACGCCCGCCGGGAACGCGCGGAAGGGATCGTCGAAATCCCAGTGCGGGTAGTCCGAGGCGAACAGCAGCTTGTCCCAGCCAATCCAGTCCATGACATCGAGCACGTGGCGGCGATCGTCCGGCTCTTCCATGGGCTGCGTCGTGAAGTACACGTGGTCGCGTATGTACTCCGACGGCCGGCGCTTCAGGTGCGGCACTTCATTCCGCATCCGCTCGAAGACCTTGTCGAGGCGGAAGGCAAGCGCCGGCGCCCAGGCGAAGCCGCCCTCGATCATCACGACCTTGAGCTTGGGGAAGCGCTCGAACACGCCCTCGATGACGAGGCTCGTGACGACCGTCTGGCACGAGGTCGAATGCCCCGCGCCTTCCTCGATGTAGTAGGAGGGCCAGCCGGCGCCCGAGACGGGATGCCCGCTCGTGCCGAACACGTGGAAACCGATCGGCAGGTTGTAGCGTTCGGCGGCCTCGTAGATCGGCCAGTAGCGGCGGTTACCGAGCGGCTCAGCCGAGCGCGTCAGCAGGAAGACCTGCCCAAAGTCCGTGTCGGCGCCGCAGCGCTCGATCTCCTTGGCCGAGGCAATACCGTCCTCGTAGGGCACGACGAGCCCACCCTTGAGGCGCTTCTCCGGCCGCGTGAAGGTATCGCGCTGCCAGTCGTTCGTGGCCGAGCACATGGCTATCGAGAGCTCGAGGTTCATCTCGCCCTGGCCGGTATTGCCGAGCGGTCCGAGAATGCCTGCCTCGATGCCATAGGCGTCGAGATGCTGCTCCTGCATGAGGCGGAGCGAGGAGCCCGGACGTCCGCCTTCCTCGGGCCACGCATCGCGCCGGCAGGCGAGCGGCGCTGATTTCGGATAGGGCTCGCCATTGGAGCTGCCGTGCTTGCGGCGCATCCCGTACGTCTCGTAGTGGTCCCACCAGCGCTTGCTGAGATAGGGCTTGAGATCGTTCATCGAGCGCACCGCCGGATGGATGTCGCCGTCGATGACCGCAAGGCGGTTCGGCGCTGCGCTGCCCTTGCCGTTCGCAGTGGTGATGGCGGGAGCAATGGGATCGTCAAGCGGCATGGCTGCCTCCTAACCTTGAGTAAGTCGCGAGAGGATTATCGATCAGGATCTTCTTGCGCAGCGTCGGGTTGATGCCGACGGGCATCATGTCGTCATTGTCGAACTGCCAGTGCGGGAAGTCGCTCGCGAACAGCAACATCTCGTCCGACTGAAGTTGGTCCATGAGCCGCCCGACCGTCTCGCCCGATGCCGGCGCGTCGAACGGCTGGATGGTCAGGCGCACATGGTCGCGCACGAACTCTATCGGCGAGCGGTCGATCCACGGCACCTCGAGGCGCACACCGCGCCAGAATTTCGAGAGCCGCCAGAGATAAGGCCCGATCCAGGTCACACCGGACTCGATGAGGACGAGCTTGAGCCTCGGAAACTTGACGAACACGCCTTCCGCGATGAACGAGCCGAGCTGTGTGTGGAATGCGAGCGACTGCGCCGCGTAGTCCTCGAGGTAGTAGCTCGGCCAGCCCGATCCCGTGGTCGCGTGGTGATAGCTGGAGCCCGCATGAATGCCGATCGCGAGGCCGTGCTTCTCTGCGGCCTTCCACACCGGCCAGAACTGGCTCTTGCCGAGCGGCACCTCGCCCATGGCGAGCGCCAGTACCTGCACGAAGCGCTTGTCGGCGGCGCAGCGCTCGATCTCCTCGACGGCGAGCTCCGGATTCTGTAACGGCAGCACAATCGAGGCGCGGTAGCGCGGATCGCGGTCGAGCCAGTCAGCCCGCATCCAATCGTTCACGGCGCGGCAGAAGGCGGCCGCCATGTTCTCGTCGCGAATGAGCTGGACGGCATAGAGGCAGTTCAGAATCGAATGCGCAAAGCCGTGCCGGTCCATGAGCGCCGCGGCCGTGCGGCTGGGATCGGTGTCGGCGCGCTTGCGGCCCTTGTCCTTGTCGCCCCGCCAGTCCGGCCGCATGGTGATCGGCGCATTGAGCGGATAGGCGACCGACTCGAATGCGGTGATGCCGCGCACCTCGACGGTTTCGCGCCAGTAGTCGTTCATGTGCGCTTTGAGCGCGTCGATGTTCGGCACATGCGGGTGCACGTCACAATCGATCGCGCCCTTCCAGTCTGCGGACAATGTGCGTCTCTCCCGGCGGGCGGCTTCAGCCGCTCTCGCGTATGAATCTAGAACGCTAATATTTCACGGAGGGCAGGGGCTGGCTAGTGCTGCAGGTCCCCGAATATGGCTTCCTGCGATGCATTCGCGGCTCTGGATGGCTTAACCCTGGCTGGACGGGCTTTTGGCCTCCGCGATGACACGCTCGAGTTGCCACTTCACGACGCTTGCACCGGGCGTCGCGCCCCGCAGTACGATCTGCTGGCTGAGCCGCGGCCCCGAATAATGCGCGTAATCGTAGCTCTGCTCGAGGACGAGGGATGCACCCTGCGCTCTGAACCGCCATTGACCGCCGTGCATGGTTTCAATGAGCGCGGTCCCAGGCGCCTCGCCCAGTCGGCAGAGCGTCTCAGGGTGGAGATGGAAGTGAATGGCAAAGGGGAGGTCGCTCGCGAGGCGCAGCTGTCCACTCGGCGCGCCGAGCCGGTCCTCGCCTTCGATGCGATTGCCGTCGCCGGAAATGCGGATTTCTCGCGTGTGCCGTGGGCCGAAGTCCTTCACGTAGCCGTCGTGGGCCGCGCGCACGCCCGATCCCTCCGGGCTCGAGTTCACCGCAAAGCGGACCTCGCCCTTCTGGCGAATGGGCGGGGCACCAGCCCATCGCTCAAGCAGGCGCGCCCTGACCATGCGTGATGACGAGCGGTCGGCAAGACAGAGCGTGTTGTGGCTCGCCGTCGCCCGCGAGGCCGCGCGCATGGCGTCGTGCGCCAGCCCGGGTGAACCGCAATTCGCGAACAGCATCGACATGCCGACGCTGACCTCGAAGGAGAGACAGCCGGCGTGCGCATGCCCGGCAAGCTCCAGCGGTGGTGGCGCGCCGGTATCCATGACGAGAACCGTCGTGCCGTGTTCGAGACGAACATAACGCGACTGCAGCATCGAAGGCGGCGGTGCATCGGGGGCGGCGTCGTAAGCGATGACGGTCGCTAGAGCATCGGCCTCGGTGCGGCCCATGCCGTTGAAGCGCGCGAGCGTGCCGTCGCCGAGCCGCATGGCCTTGAGAAAGGCGATCATGCGATCGATGGCCTCGACAAGCGCCCTCGGTGCGGCGCGCCCGCGCGCGACGTAGCATTGGCGCAGCGGCATGAGGTCGAGCAGGATCTCGACGGGAATGCCCGGATTGCGACTGATATGCCCGCCATCGCGCAGGATCTGGCGGTGGAGTTCGTCACTGAAGAGGCGCTGCATACGCCTCAGTTGCCGGTCATGGCCGGCAACGCAAAGGTCCGCAAGCACGAGCGCCGTCAGCGTCAGCAGGCGATCATATCCAGCCGGCGCATCGCGCCAGGACGCTGCGAGGAACTGGATCTGCTGGCCAAGGCTGTCCGTCGTCGCCTCATAGGCGCGCGGCGAGATGCCTTCGAGGATCAGGCTCGCATGGCTTATCCAGGAGATAATCCGCCGCGCGATGACGGCATGGGGGTCGGTGCGCTGATAGGAAAGCGCATTGCGTTGCACCCATTCGGCGACGAGTCGGCGCGCCATGGCGTAGGCCGCGTCGCTGTTCGCTGCCCTGAGATCGCGGAGCCAGCCAAAACCGTTGAGCTCCCGCGCCCAGGCTGCAGACGGCGGCACCAGCGCAAACGGCGAATGTCCATTGAGGTCGACAATGGCGCCGCCGAGGCCGAGCTGACCTGCTGCGAGTTCCTCGAACAGGCTGGGGTCGGTCGTACGCAGGTCCGGCGGGACGATCAGCAACTCGTCGGCAATTGCCGGGCCGGCAAGCCAGCGCAGGGCGCGCGTGCGCATGGCCCGGCTCAGCGCACGCCGTCGAGTTCGCGCCAGGGCCAGCCGTGCGAGATGAATGCGCTCGCTCGGCGTCAGCCTGATCATCGACCTCGGTCCGGATGCCATGATGTCCCCATCGCTCCGACTACCCTTATCACCACAATGATGGCAACGCGTTGGGCGGGGCGCCGGCAATCACCCTTCGAGATCGCTTTTGAGGCGATCCAGCACCTCGACGCTGCGCGCGGCGTAGGGGCCGATCCAGCGATCGTGGATGCGCTTGATGGGCAAGGGATTGAGGTGATTCCAGCGCACGCGTCCGGCCCGCTGGGCAATGACGAGGTCGGCGTCTTCCAACACTTTGAGGTGCTGCATCACCGTGCATCGGTCGAGGGCGGGGAATCGGGCACAGAGCGCGCCGGTCGTCTGTGGGTCATCTTTCAGCGCATCGAGGATGGCGCGCCGCGTCTCGGCGGCTAGCGCTCTGAAAACACGATCGTTTGCCTCCTCAATTGACATGTTATATTAATATAACATAATCGGCCAGCGTACAAGGAGGAAGTCCCATGGAGTTGAAGTTCAGAGTTGCTGCGCGGGTTGGAAAGCCCGTGGCCGAAGTCTTCGAGGCGGTGGTCAATCCGGCCGAGTTGTCGCGTTATTTCACGACCGGCGGCGCGAAAGGGCGCCTGGAGACGGGTGCCACGGTGATGTGGGACTTCCACGACTTTCCCGGCGCGTTCCCGGTCGAAGTCGTGGAGGTCGTGAAGGATCAGCGGATCGTCCTGCGCTGGGCCGCGGACGATGGCGATCCGGTCCCTGGGCAGTCAGCCGGCTACCAGACGACCATCACGATGACCTTCGAGTCGCTGCCGGACGGACGTACACTGGTCGCGATTGCCGAGGAAGGCTGGCGGGAGACACCAAACGGCCTCAAGGCGTCCTACAACAACTGCGGCGGCTGGATGCAGATGCTCTGCGCCATGAAGGCGTACATCGATCACGGCATCAATCTGCGCGAAGGGATGTTCAAGTAGCCGCGGTGCGCGCCTACCTAGCGCGGAAGCCGCCGCCACGCACGGCGCTGGGCACGTGGATCATGTGGCCGCCGACGCGGCGGTGATGAGGACGAAATCGCCGACGCCCGTCAAAGAAGCCTGGAGAAAAGCCGCCGCCGTAGACGACGGGGCTGTCACCCCCATCCATGCCGTAGATGTACTGGTGCTGGTGGACGGTGATATTCCGCTCCTCGAACGTGAGATTGAGCGGCGTCTTGCCATCCGGATTGATGATAAAGTTTTTGGTCACCGGCAGCGGGCGGAACACGCGCACGCCTTCCTCGATCGTGACCGTCGCACCGTAGAACGGCCGCGTCTCGATGCGGGTGAGGGAAGCTGCTGCCGCGGCGCTGGCACCGGCGAGCAGCAGGGCAAGGCTGAGCAGCGAGGTCGACAGCATCGGGCGACGCATGGCGGTACAACTCCGGCAGGAACGTATATGTCGTCGATACTACCCGAGTTCCTGAGGACGTCTTAAGAATTTGGTAACAATGCTTAATGTTTGTCGCTGCGTTTTGTGATGGCGTGCAGGCCCGCAGGCAGGTCGAATCCGCGCAGCAACTCGTCGAGGCTCATTGGCTTCTTTCCCGCGCGCTGGACTTCCACGAGGCGAATGGCGCCAACTCCGCACGCTATGGTCCCGACATTGTCGAGGAATGTGCCCGGCGGTCCCGAGCCACCGGCAATCGCCGCACGAAGCACCTTGAGCCGTTCGGCGCGCCCTTCGTGCGCGATCTCGAAGTAGGCGCCCGGCCACGGCGAGAGGCCGCGGATCTGGTTGTGCACATCCTCAGCGGAACGGGTCCAGTCGATCTGCGCCTCGGCCTTCTCGATCTTGGACGCATAGGTGACGCCGTCAGTCGGCTGTGGCGTGCAAGTGAGCGCACGTTGCTCGAGCGTCGCGAGCGCTTTCACCATAAGCGCCGCACCGCGCGCAGCCATGAGGTCGTGCAATTCGCCGGCCGTCATGTCGGAGCTGATCGCGATGCGCTCCTCGGCGCAGACAGGGCCGGTATCGAGGCCTTCGTCCATGCGCATGATGCTCGCCGCTGTCTCCGTATCGCCGGCCATGATCGCACGCTGGATCGGTGCGGCACCACGCCAGCGGGGGAGAGCCGATGCGTGCAAATTGAAGCAGCCGAAGCGGGGCGCTTCGAGGATCGCTCGCGGCAAGATGAGCCCGTAGGCCACGACGACGGCAGCATCCGCGCCGTGCGCCTCGAAGGCCTCCTGTGCCATGGCATCACGTAACGTCCGAGGCGTGAGGACGGGAATACCGGACGCTTCGGCGAACTTGTGGACGGGCGATTTCTGTTCATGCATGCCGCGTCCCGCCGGCCGCGGCGGCTGCGAGTAGACGGCCGCGACGACGTGCCCGGCCTCGACGATGGCGGCGAGCGTCGGCACCGAGAAGTCCGGCGTGCCCATGAAGACGATGCGCAGCATGTCGGTCGAGTTCCAAGCTCTCGAGGGAAGACCAGGCCGTATGGCGGCCCTCGCCATGGCAAACAGAAGTTCGGAGCGACTCGTGCCGGCAGGGGAGGGCAAGATCAATGCCTACGCTGCAGGGCCGTCCTTCGCCTGCTTGCGGAAGCGGCGGACGATCATGTCACGCTTCAGGCGGGTCAGAAAGTCGATGATCAGCTTGCCGTCGAGATGGTCCATCTCGTGCTGGATGGCTGTCGCGAGCAGGCCGTCGGCCGTCAGCTCCTGGCGGGTGCCTGTACGGTCCGTGTAGCGCACGGTCAGCGAGGACGGCCGCTCGATCTCGATCCGAACGTCCGGAATCGAGAGACAGCCTTCCTCGTGCATCCGCATTTCGCCGCCGAGAGACACGATCTCCGGATTGATCATGGCGATCGGCTGCTTTTCGTCGTCGTTGTCGCTGACGTCGAGGACCAGCAACCGGCGCGGCACGCCGACCTGCACTGCCGCAAGCCCGACGCCGGGGGCGTCGTACATGGTTTCCAGCATGTCGTCGATCAACCGGTTCAGCTCGCCGTCGACGCGCTCGATGGGCTCGGAGGGCTGGCGGAGTAGGGGATCGGGCAGGATAATGATCGGTAGCTTGGCCATGCCGCTCAGATAGGCAACGCCGCCCTTTCGGTCAATTGTCATTCCGATTGCATAAACAGCACCGACTTTGCGTTGCGCTTCGGCGGCGCCTGGGCTACCGCTCGCCGGCTGGATCGGGTAACCGCCAATACGAGGAAAGGGACGTGTCTGAGGCCTTCGTACTGGGCTGGGAGGAGTGGGTCGGGCTTCCCGATCTCGACCTGCCTGCGATCAAGGCGAAGGTCGACACCGGCGCCAAGACCTCGGCGTTGCACGCCTTCTTCGTGGAGCCCTACGGATCGGCCTCCCGCCGCATGGTCCGCTTCGGCGTCCATCCCATTCCCGGCCGCAATGACGTCGAGGTCATCTGCACGGCTGAGGTGATCGACCACCGCGAGGTGACGAGCTCCAATGGCGAAAGCGAGATGCGTTACGTCATCCGCACCTCCGTCAAGCTCGGCGAGCGCACATGGCCGATCGAGCTCACACTCGCCAACCGCGAGACTATGAGCTACCGGATGCTCATCGGCCGCCAGGCCATCCAGGACGACATGCTCGTCGATCCGGCGACCTCGTTCCGCCAGCCGCGCCTCAGCTATCGCCGCTATGAGATGCCGGCACGCCCAGCCGAGGATCGCCGCGCCCTCACGATCGGTCTTCTGACTCGGCGCCCCGACAACGCCACCAATCGCCGTATCCAGCGCGTTGCCGAGCGGCGCGGCCACAAGCTCGTGATGGTCGATCGCGATCGCGTCTCGCTCTTCATCGACACGAGCGACCCCGCCATCCTGCTCGACGGTACATCGGCGCCGCACTGCGATGCGCTTATCGTGCGGCCTGGCCGCGGCACGCCGACATTCTCCGCCGCTGTTGCGCGACAGTTCGAGACACTCGGTGCCGTCGTCATCAATGGTCCCGACGCGCTGCTGCGCGTTGCCGATCCGCTGGCGACCCGTCAGCTTCTCGCCCGCGCCGGTATCCCCGTTCCGGCAGCGGCCGTCAGCAGTGCGTCAGCAAACCCCGATGCGGCCGATCGGCATCTTCTCGCCGATGGCTTCAGCAGCTTCGCGCTGGGACCTCTCGTGCGCCACACGATCGTCGGTAGCCGCGCGCTCGCGGCCATGTCGCGCAGTGCCCGCGCGAGCGACGATATGGACGACGAAGCTGAGTGGCGCACCGACAATCAGGACGTCGTCGAGGCGACACGCGCGGTTGCCGAGCGCGCTGCGCGTGTACTAGGACTCGAACTTGCGGGTGTGGACGTAGTCGCCGCGCGCCAGGGACCGATCGTCGTCGGCGTAACGGTATCGCCGGCGATCTCGCTCGCCGAGCGCGTCACCGGCGCGGCGATCTCCGAAGCGATCGTCGTCTACATCGAGCAGTCGGCGCGGGCGGCCGCACGGAACTGATCGCGTCAACGCACGCGATAGCGCTCGATTGCGTCCGGATCGAATGTGAAGCCGAGGCCTGGGCGGTCCGGGACTGCGACGTGGCCGTTCTCGATGGCTATGCGCTCGCGATAGAGCATGGCTGTCCACGGTATGTATTCGAGCCACGTCGCGTTGGCGAACGCGCCGAGGATCGAGACACTCTGCTCGGTGAAAAGGTGGTTCGAGATCGGAATGTCGTGGGCCGCGGCGAGGTACGCCACCTTGATGAACTCACTGACGCCGCCGACGCGACCGAGGTCTGCCATCCAGATGTCTGCCGAGCCGTGCGCGAGCATCTCGCGGAAGCCGTAGCGCGTGGCCTCCGTCTCGCCGCTGGCGATGGGCGTATCGATTGCCGCTGCGACGCGGCCCGAGCCGCGATAGTCGTACGGTGGCACGGGTTCCTCGAACCACGTGAGGTCGAAGGCCTCGAGTCTGCGCGCGAGCCGGATCGCGTGATCCGCTGTGAAACCGCGACTGCAATCGCACATGAGCGGCACTTTGGGACCAAGGGCTTTGCGCACGGCCGCAACGCGCTCGACGTCTTCTTCGACGTGCTTCTTGCCAAGCCGCATCTTCACGCCGCCGAAACCTTGCGCGATGTAGCCGGTCGCTTCCTTGGCGAGTTCGTCAGGTGTCGCTGAGAGCCAGAGACCTGCGCTCGAATAGACGGGAATGCGGTCGTGCGCACTGCCGAGCATACTCGTCAGCGAAGCGCCGAGCGCCTTGCCCTTGGCATCCCAGAGCGCGGTGTCGATTGCGGCGAGCCCGAAGATCGTCACGCCCTTGTGGCCGAGGAAGTAAAGTTCCTTCCAGAGCTTGTCCCAGATGCGTTCGGCATGGCGGACGTCCGCGCCGACAACCGCCGGCTTGAGGCTCTGTACCATGGCCTCGAGCACCTCGATGCGCCGGCCGCCGTTCGTGAAGAGGAAGCTCTCGCCCGTTACGCCGACGTCGGTGTCGAGAAAGACGAGCACGCAGCGAATGCGGTCATGGCCGACACCGCTCGAGTTGAGTGTCGGGCGCGCTAGCGGCAGCTCGACGATGATCGTGCGCAAATCCGTGACGCGCATGGCGCTTTCTCCCAGCAGGCATTTTCTTGTTGCGCTCTACGATTGCGCGACGGGCCTGCCGGGCGCAAGGCTCAATGCGCGGCCATGAGCTCGCCGTCAGTGCCCACGGCGCGACCGAAGAGAATGCGGCCGTCCGCCGTCTTCGTGCGCACGGCCCGGCCGCGGCCGACGAGGTAGTTCGCGTGCGCCAGCGTTTCGGCGAGCGCGAGGCGGCCCTGGCCCTCGGCGACAGCGCGCGCGAAGAGGCTGCGTGCAAGCTCCATCGCAGAGCGCGGCTTGTCCATGAGGCGGGCGAGATCGTCGAGGCGCAGCTCGTGATGGTGCGCGAGTTGATCGGCGCGCGCGTGCAGGCCGTAGAAGGGCAGCCCGTGCGACGGCAGGACCAGTGCGTCTGCGGGCAACGCCTTGAAGCGCGGCAGCGAGTCGAGATAGTCGGCAAGCGGGTCGGCTTCGGGCATGGCCGGGAACACCCCGATCATGGGCGAGATGCGCGAAAGAATCTGGTCGCCCGCGATCAGGATGCGATCCTCGGCGCACCAGAACGAGGCGTGCTCGATGGCATGACCACCGGCGACGATCACCTCCCAGTCGCGTTCTCCGAGGCGGATGGTCTCTCCATCGCGCAGGCGCGTGAACGATGGCGGGATGGGGCCGAGCAGAGCCTGCGTGCGCTCGCGATCGGCGGCGTAGGACGCCAGCGCATCGGCATCACAACCATGGGCGGTCAGATAGCGCACGGCCGTGTCGATTGCGGGTTTGGACTGCGAGTCCCAGAGGCGCACCTGCGCCGACATCCACTCGCCGAGCGTCGAAGAGAATGGGACGCCGCCAGCCCGCTCGACGAGCCAGCCCGAAAGACCGACGTGGTCGGTATGGCCGTGTGTTGCGATCAGGCGATTGACGGGAGCGTCGGCGAGTGGCCCTGCAAACAAGGCCTCCCACAATGCGCGGGCATCCTTGGTGTCCGCGCCAGTATCGATGATGGACCAGCCATCGGGATCGCGCAGCAGCCACACATTTACGTGATTGAGCCGGAAAGGAAGCGGCAGGCGGGCCCAGAGGATGCCGGGTGCGATCTGGTAGGTCTCGGTGCCTTGCGGGTGGCTCTCGTGGAGATAGCGGATGTCGGCTGCCGCTGATGTCATGCGGGATCGCGCTCCTGATCTGTAGCCATCAACCCTTAGGAGCAGGGGGTAGCGCACGGATGTGACAGCCGCCACCGCGTCGCACGCATGGCTGCCGTCCGCGAAAGGACAGCTACCAGCGCCACTGAACGGGCTCGGCGCCCGCGATCGGTGAGGAGAACGAGACGACGCCCGTGCCATTGAGGCAGCCGAGATAGACCGTCTTGAGGTCGGGTCCGCCGAAGGCCACGCTCGCGATATTCCTGAGCGAGCGCGTCGCGCCACCTTCGAGACCCTCACGCCCACCAAGCCCGCGCTGAAACTGCGCTTCGGCGCGATCGATGACGTCCTGATCGGAGTCGTCGAGAATGAGCGTTCGGCGACCGTTCGCCTCGATGCGGATGACGCGATTCGAGACGACGCAGGCAACCCATGCCGCGCCTTCGGCATCGAAGGCAAAGCCGTCCGGCAGTTCACCTGGCCCGAATTCGTGCATGACCTCGCGCCGTCCGAGGCCGTGCTTCGTGACGGGAAAGCGTGTGATGCGGTGGCCCATGGTCTCGTTGACCCACAGCCACTGTCCGCTCGGGTCGACGTGGCACTCGTTCGTGTAGGCGATATCGCCAGCGACGATGCGCGCGCCCTGCTTGTCGCGGCGGACGATGAAGCCGTCGCCGAAGCCGGGCTTCATGGCGAGCTCGCGCGGATATTGCCGTGTGGAGACAGAGATCCACTCGTTGTGGTTGGCGTCGAGGCCGACGAAGTTGCACACGCGCAATGCCTCGCCCTCGACCTCGAACAGCTCGGGCCAGAGGCGCCACTCATGATCGAGCCGCCACATGCCGCCGCCGGGACCGAGGTTGGCAATGAGGAACTGGCGATCGGGCCGCATGGCAACGCCGTTCGGAACGAACCCCGGCGGCGCGCCGACGAGCGTGCGCTTCGGCTTGCCGATCTCGGCGATACCCGCCTCATGATCGCCGACGAAGATTTCACCCTTCGCCGTCGTGAGCACGCATTCAGGCCGCTTCAGTCCGCTGCCGACCCACGAGATCGCGGACAGCGGAACGAGTGGTTTCTCTGACATTGTTTTGTATTCCTCAGCCCGTTTCGATCGGCAGATCCGTGCGCGCGCCCCACTCGGTCCACGAACCGTCGTAGACGGCGGCATCCGGATATCCGAGCTGGGCGAGTGCGAAAGCAATGACGCCTGCCGTCACGCCCGAGCCACAGCTCGCCACGACTGGGCGATTGGTGTCGACGCCCGCCGCCTCGAAGGCCGCGCGTAAGCCTGCTTCGTCCTTCAGCGTGCCGTCCTTGTTGAGCAGATTGGTGAAAGGCACATTGCGCGAGCTTGGAATGTGACCCGAGCGTAGCCCCGCGCGAGGCTCCGGTACCGTGCCGGCAAAGCGCGCCGCCGCACGTGCGTCGATGATCTGTGTCGTCGCGTGGCCGATCAGCGCCTTGACGTCATCGGCGTCGCGTACGAGCGCGGCATTGAAGCGCGGCGTGAAGTGGCGCGGCTGGCGCGGGCGCGGCGGCTCGTCGGTGACAACGCGACCCTCGGCCTTCCACTTCTTCAAGCCGCCGTTGAGCACGGCAACATCGTCATGCCCCATGATGCGGAACATCCACCACACACGCGCTGCCGAGTAGAGGCCCTCGGTGTCGTAGACGACGATCTGCGAGCCATCGCCGATGCCCATTTTCTTCACCTGCGCCGCGAACTGCACGGTCGAAGGCAGCATGTGCGGGAGCGGATTGGACTTGTCCGCCACGACGTCGATGTCGAAGAACAGCGCCTCGGGAATGTGCTCGGCTTCGTACTCAGCGCGTGCGTTTCGGCCCGAGGTCGGCAAATGCATGGTGCCGTCGAGGATCACGAGATCGGGCGAGCCGAGGCGCTCAGCCAGCCAGTCGGTGTCGACGATCCATTTGGATGGGCTCGTGGGCATGGGCATTTCCTCTGCTATGCGGGAGTGGGTTCACGCGAGCGCGACGCGGATGCGCCGGTTCTGCTTGCCCTTGTTCTCGATTTTCACGACGGCGAGACGGCCGATCTCGCCGGTGCGCGCGACGTGCGTGCCGCCGCACGGCTGCAAGTCGACGGCATCGTCCTCGCCGATGGCAACGAGGCGGACCTTGCCCGACCCCATGGGCGGCTTCACGCTCATGGTGCGCACGAGATGCGGTTTGGCGTCGAGTTCGGCCTCCGTGATCCAGCGCGTCGAGACGGGATGGTCGGTATCGACGAGCGCGTTGAGCGCCGCGGTGAGCGTCTCTTTGTCGATGCCCGTCATGTCGGCGATGTCGAAATCGAGACGTCCTTCCTCGGTACCGATCTGACCGCCTGTCACCGGCCATTTCACGAGCGAGCAGAGAAGATGCAACGCCGTGTGCACGCGCATATGCTTGTGCCGCGTGTCCCAATCGAGCGTGACGTGCACGGGCAAGCCGGGCGCCGGCAGCGTCGAGCCTTCGGCCGGGACATGCACGATCGTTGTCTTGTCTGCGTCATAGACGGTCGTCGCGATGCGACACACGCCGCCTTCCCACGTCAGAGCGCCGAGGTCTCCGGGCTGGCCGCCGGCGCTGGCATAAAGGATTGTGCGATCGAGAATGATGCCGCCGCGGTCATTGACTGCCGTGACATAGGCGTCGCAGGTGCGCGCGTAGGCATCCGAGCGAAAGAGCGTCTCGGTCATGCGCTCAGCTTCCTTCGACTGGTTCGAAAACAGTCGGCACGGGTGCGGGCGGGTTCGCTAGCCAGCTCGGCACGGGCAAGTTCTTCGAGCGCAGGAACTCGGGATTGAAGAGCTTGGACTGGTAGCGCGTGCCGTAGTCGCAGAGGAGGGTCACGATTGTGCGGCCGGGACCCAGCTCACGTGCGAGGCGCACGGCGCCCGCAATGTTCACGCCCGAGGACGAGCCGAGGCAGAGGCCTTCTTCCGCGAGAAGTTGGAAGACGATCGCGACGCTCTCGGCATCCGGAATGAGATACGAGTGATCGACGGTGAGGCCTTCGAGGTTCGCGGTAATCCGGCCTTGGCCGATGCCCTCGGTGATGGAGGAGCCTTCGGACTTGAGCACGCCCGTCGTGTAGTAGCTGTGCAGTGCGGCGCCGGGTACGTCCGCCAGAGCAATCTGCACCTTCGGGTTCTTCGCCCTGAGGCCGATCGCCGTTCCTGCGAGCGTGCCGCCCGATCCGACAGCGGACACAAAGCCGTCGACCTTGCCGCCCAGCGCGTCCCAGATCTCCGGCGCCGTGGTCTCGATGTGAGCCTGGCGGTTGGCGACATTGTCGAACTGGTTCGCCCAGATGGCGCCGTTCGGCTCGGTCTTCGCGAGCGCTTCAGCGAGGCGCGCGGAGTACTTCACGTAGTTGTTGGGGTTCCTGTACGGGACGGCCGGCACCTCGACGAGTTCGGCGCCGAGCAGGCGCAATGTGTCCTTCTTCTCCTGCGCCTGCGTCTCGGGGATCACGATCACAGAGCGGTAGCCCAGCGCATTGCCGATGACGGTGAGGCCGATGCCGGTATTACCCGCCGTGCCTTCGACGATGGTGCCGCCGGGCCTGAGCTGGCCCTTAGCGACGGCATCCCGGATGATGAACAGGGCCGCGCGGTCCTTGACCGACTGGCCCGGGTTCATGAACTCGGCCTTGCCGAGGATAGTGCATCCGGTCTCCTCGGAGACGCGGCGCAGCTTGATGAGGGGGGTGCGGCCGACAGCGGCGGCGACGCCTTCAGCGAAGGTCACGATGGCTTCGGGCTCCTCGATTGATTTTCGGGCGTAGGGTCGTGCCCGGGCTTTGCGGTCAACCTAGTTCCCGGCTCTGCCGGCTGCAAGGTGCCGCGGGGCGGAGGCCCTATGCAACTGATCGGGAAACGCTATTTGCTCGTGCCGGTCTTGAAGTCATAGACCTTGCCGCTCTCGACCTGCCCGGCATCGACTAGATCGAGGAAAAGGGGCACCAGGGCCTCGGGCTCGGGGAGTGTCGCGGGGTTCTCGCCGGGGAAGGCGCGCTGCCGCATGGTCGTGCGCACGGGGCCTGGATTGAGCAGGTTCACCTTGATCGGCGTGCTCGCGACTTCATGGGCATAGGTTTTAACCAGCGCCTCGAGGCCGGCCTTGGAAACGGAGTACGGCCCCCAATAGGCATTCTTCGCCGCTGCAGCGCCAGAGGAGACGAACACCGCGCGGGCCGCGTCCGAGCGCCTGAGCACGGGATCGAGCGAGCGGATGAGCCGCCAGTTGGCCGTCAGATTGACCTCGATGACCTCGTTCCAGGCATCGCCTGTGATGTGGGCGAGCGGCGAGAGCGGCCCGAGCACGCCCGCATTGGCGACGAGAATGTCGAGCTTGCCCCAGCGCTGGTAGAGCGTCGGCCCCAGGGCATCGACCTTGTCGCTCTGTTTCAGGTCCAGGTTGACGAGCGTCGCGGTGCCGCCGAAGGCGCGGATCTCGTCATCCACTTCTTCCAGCCCGCCGACCGTGCGCGCCAGCATAACCACATGTGCCCCTTCGCGCGCGAGGCCGATGGCCACGGCACGACCGATCCCGCGCGAGGCGCCGGTGACGAGCGCGATGCGGTTCGCGAGACGGGTGCCCTTTTCCATAAAAACCTCGTTCGAGCTGGCAGCCGGCCCCTTCTAAAGAAAGTCCGCCGCCGAGGGAAGCCGCGGGCGTCTTATAGAAGCGGGACGATGGTCGCCGCCGGGAGCGCATCAGTCCCCCCCGGCTGGAGCTGCCAGTCGGCGCGATTGCGCATCTCGCCCGTATCGGCAAGACGGGCCAGTGCGGCGAGATCGGCCGTGGCATGGACCCAGCCGGGGTCGTTGAATTGGCCCTCGGCGAGAATGCCCGTTTCGGAGAGGCCGCGCTCCGCCGGAACATAGATGCCGGCGGCCCCATTGTTGTAGTCCACGGCTGGTGACCATGTGGAATCGCCGACGGTCGGTGATACGACCGCGACGCAGGTCCCCTCGAGCGCGCGCGCCATGGCGGATGTGCGGATGCGGTGATAGCCCGAGACGAACTCTGTGCAGCTTGGCACGAGGATGATTCCGGCACCGGCTTCGATCATCGCGCGGACCAGCATCGGGAACTCGCTGTCGTAGCAGATCGCGACGCCGATCCGCCCAAGCGTCGTGTCGAACACCTGCGTGCTCTCTCCCGGCACGATGCCCCAATCGTGCTCGAAAGGCGTCATGACGCGCTTGTCCTGCGCGCCGGATCTGCCAGACGGCGCGAATAAGCGCGCGGTATTCCGATAGCGCCCGTCAGCCCCGAGACGTGGTCCGCTCGCACCCAAAATGTGCACCTTGTGCCGCGCAGCGAGATCGGCGTGCACGGCGTCGATGCGGTCTCGCGCGGCGGAAACCGCTTCGAGCGAAGCATCTAGGCTTGCTACGATGGCCTCGCCAGCCGGCGCCGCCAGTTCCATGGCGCCGTACTCGGGAAAGACAAGCAACTCCGCACCGTCAGCCGCGGCTTCGGCAACCCAGCGCGCAATCTTGTCTTCGACGGCGCCGAGCGTCGGCAGCGCGTCGAGCGGATAGGCGGCAGCGGCAATGCGGACGGTTCTTGCAGGCACTGCCATGTCAGAGCGCCTTCATCCAGAACTGCATCAGCTTCGGTGTCTCCTCGTTCTGTTCAATGTCCTTCCACGCGAACGATCCGGTCAAGCCTTCGACCTTGGCGTATCCGCGCTTCATCCAGAACGCATCGAGCGGGCGATAGCTCCCAGGCTTCAGCGGATGATCGTCGGGCCTGACGACACCGCAAAAAGTGATGTGCGTGAAGCGCCCGAGAGCACGGGCATGCGCCTCGCGGCCATCGAAGAAGGCATGGCCGAGACCGCGCCCACGGTAGTTGTGGAGCAGCACGGACTCGCCGCAGTAGAAGATGCTCTGGATGTCGAGCCCGCGATCCGTGAATGCCTTGGCGAAGGCCTCGGCATGATCAGCGAGCGGCGCACCCGTTGCCGCACCCACGACGATATCGCCATCGTATGCGGCGACAACCACGGCATCGTCAGAGGATGCGAAGCGGCGCAGATAGGCGGTCTCGTAGTTGAGCGTGCCGTCATAGAGATACGGCCAGTCACGGAAGACGGCGACGCGCAGGCGGGCAAGCTCCGGTATGGCCGCTCGCACGGCAGCACCGGTCAGGCTCTCGATCCGCAGCGCCATCGCGCTTCCTTCAGCCCTTGCCGGCGAGTTCCTTGGCCAGCGACTCACCGGCAACCTGCAGCAGCCAGTCCGTCAGATTGTAGTATGTCGTCACGCGCGTGATCTTGCCGTCGGCGACCACAAAGAACGTACCGGCCGGAAGCTGGTACTTCTGTCCGCTTGCCGGAGGCAGTCCCTCGTCGGTTTTGAGATACGTGCCGTGGACATTGAACTCCGCGGCCGCCCGCTTACCGTCGGGGCTCGTCATGACGGCAATATCGGTCAGCCTCTCCTGGTAGGTCTCGCTCATGTGACGGCAGAAGTCCGCAAACAGCTTTTTGCCGACACGGCGGGCACCCTGGTTTGCGTCGTGGATAACGTCCTCGGCCAAGCAGGCCAGCATTCCCGCGGTATCGCCGCTGTTGAAGGCATCGTAGTAGCGGCGGATGAGGGCTTCGGTCGCGGCTTGGGTCATGGGATGGGCGTGGCTCCGAGAGATGCTGCAGTGCCGAAATCGCACAGCAGGGCCACAAGGTCCAGGGTGCTGTATCCGATGGGTTGACGCACTACCTTGAGGTAGTCGCGACCTGAGAGCCACGAGCTCGCGAAAAGCTCGCAATTCGTGTAAACCGCACCCCATGACGCAGCACCTGCGCAATCTCGCCGGCCTCCAGCCTATTGTCGGCTGGCGCGTGAGCGATAAGCCCGTGGCCTATCCTGAGGCGCTGGCCTTCATGGAGGCGCGCGCCAAGGCCATTGCCGACGGCGAGGCGGGCGAACTCGTCTGGCTGCTGGAGCATCCGCCGCTCTACACGGCAGGTACGAGCGCCAAGTCGGTCGACCTCGTCGCGCCCGATCGCTTCCCGGTCTACACGGCGGGGCGCGGCGGCCAGTACACCTATCACGGGCCGGAGCAGCGCGTGGCTTATGTCATGCTCGATGTGCGCCGGCGCGGCGGAGATGTGCGCGCCTTCGTCCACGATCTCGAAGCCTGGCTGATCGACACGCTGGCAGTCTTCGACGTCGTCGGCGAGACGCGCAGCGATCGTGTCGGGGTGTGGGTGCGTCGGCCGGACCGAGGCGCCGGCGTCGAAGACAAGATCGCGGCGATCGGCATTCGCTTGCGCCGCTGGATCAGCTTCCACGGCATCAGCCTGAACGTCGCGCCCGATCTCGAGCACTTCTCGGGCATCGTGCCGTGCGGCGTCAGCGCGCACGGCGTCACCTCCCTGGCCGATCTCGGCATTCGCGCCGGTATGAGCGATGTCGATCGGGCACTCCGCGCCGCCTTCGAGCAACGCTTCGGCCCGACCAAGATCGAATAGTCTGCTTACTGCTTCGGCGCCGGCGTGATGCCGGGGGCGGGCTTGATCGCGCGTTCCTGATCGATCTGCGCCTTGATGGCCGCATCTACGTACTCGAGCTGTGCCTTTGCCCTGAGATCCGCTGCGACTTCCTGCGCCTTGCGATGGATCATCGAGGCCACGAGACGCTCCTTGATCGCGTCAAAGGGCGGCGCACCGCGCTGGCGGCGATCCTCGACCTTCACGATATGCCAGCCGAACTGGCTCTTTACGGGCGCGGAGACCTGACCGGCCTTGAGCGCGAATGCCGTCTCCTCGAACACCGGCACCATCTGCCCTTTGCCGAAGTAGCCGAGATCGCCGCCGTCTTCCTTGCTGCCTGGATCCTTCGAATGCTCCTTGGCGAGCGCGACGAAGTCCTCGCCCTTGCCTATGCGGCCGTGCAGCTCCTTGGCGAGCGCCTCGCTCTCGACCAGGATATGCCGGGCGCGCACTTCCTCCTGGGCCTTCGCGCTGCCGACCTGCTGGTCGTAGAACTTCTTGGCATCGGCATCGCTGACCGAATTCTTCAACTCGGCCTCGAAGTAGTACTCGCGCAGAGCGCGGCGGCGCCAGTAGTTCATCCGCTCTTCGAATGCCGCGCCGCTGCCGAGCTTGGCGGCTTCGGCGGCATCGGCAAAGAGCTGGTTCTCGATCACGTACTCGAGGATGACGCGGCGGCGAGCTTCGGCCGGAATGTTGCCCAGCTCATTGCCGATCTCGGCCTCGGCGAGCTGCATGTCGGATTCGGTAATGGTCTTGCCATTGACCTTGGCAACGACTTTCTCTTGTTTGTCTTGCGCCATGGCTGTGTGCGCGATGTGGATCGCGGTGGGGAGCGGCGCGGCGAGCAGCGCAGCGGCGATGACGGCTTTCATCACTTTGTTCACGGGTCGCGATCCTCATCAGGGGTAAGCCCGGCATTGTTGCGCAGTAGGCTGAGTGCGGGCAGTCCGGGGCGGCACAGCCTTAATTGCAAGCCGGCGCGCCGCCAAGCCAAGCTTGAGTGGTATGGCGCGATTGTGACCGCCGGTATACGGCCATCGATGCCTTGCCGGATCAACTTGCCGCACGCCGACAGGTTCCCGGCTAGTAGATGGCCGCCACCCCTATATCCGCCTGAAGTGCAGTCCGCGAGTTACGAAACCGCAATCTTCACGTACTCGAAGTCGCCGGGCTTGCTGTCGATGCCGACCTTCGGCGGCGCGATCCAGCCTGCGTATTTACCGCGATCCCAGCAGGGCTTCATGAGGCTCTCGATGAAGGCGCCGTCATCCTTCGAGGGCAGCCATTCGTCCTTCCGCGCGGACCATTCACCATCCGACAGGAGCTGACCATCTGGCGAGGCGTGGATATTACGGAACTCGCCAATGCCCCTGTTGAAAGTAACCGAGGGCAGTGTGAGCTGGAATTTGATGCCGGACTTCTCGATGATCCGGTTCCAACGCGAAACGCCACCCTGGCAATCCCTAACGTAGTCGTCTCTGAGCCGCATGTTGATGGCGGTCAGCGCCGGCTCGTCGATCATCTTGATGGCACCATCGACGAACTTCAGGACCGGATAGGTTGCGCCCGTGAGCAGGTGGTCGTCATCGATGCGCGTTTCATTGAAGCGGCCCTTAAGGCCGGAGTTGTAGAAATTCGCGGCATTGGTCGAGACCTCGGAGCCGAAGAGGTCGAGCGAGAGCGAGAAGTGCAGGTTGGCCTTCTTCTGCAAGGTCGGCAGATCGACGACGCCCAGCGCGCGCACGCGGTTGACGTCATAGGGATCCTCGATGCCCGCGGCCTTCATCGCCTCGCATGTGCGCTCGATGGTGCGTCCGACTCCCGTCTCGCCGACGAACATGTGATGCGCCTCTTCCGTCAGCATGAAGCGGGAGGTGCGCGAGAGCGGATCGAAGCCCGATTGCGCGAGGCTTTCGAGCTGCATCTTGCCGTCGCGGTCAGTGAAGAACGTGAACATGAAGAACGAGAGCCAATCCGGCGTAGATTCATTGAAGGCGCCGAGCATGCGCGGCTTGTCCTCGTCGCCGGATCGCCGCTGCAGGAGGCCGTCTGCTTCCTCGCGACCATCGCGGCCGAAGTATTTGTGCAACAGATAGACCATGGCCCAGAGGTGGCGGCCTTCCTCCACGTTCACCTGGAAGAGATTGCGCATATCGTAGAGCGAGGGCGCGGTCTTTCCGAGATGGCGTTGCTGCTCGACGCTCGCGGGTTCCGTATCGCCCTGGATGACGACGAGGCGGCGCAGCATGGCGCGGTACTCGCCCGGGACCTCCTGCCACGCCTTCTCGCCCTTGTGCGCACCGAAGTTCACGAGCCGGTTGTCATCCTGCGGCGCAAGAAGAATACCCCAGCGGTACTCAGGCATTTTCACATAGTCGAACTTGGCCCAGCCTTTGGGATCGATCGAAATGGCCGTGCGGAGATAGACGTCTGATGTCTGAAAACCTTCCGGCCCCATGGTCATCCACCAGTCGATATAGCCGGGGTGCCACTGCTCCAGGGCCTTGAGCACGCGCTGGTCGTCGTTGAGGCCGACGTTGTTTGGGATTTTCGACGAGTAATCGACGGCGCCTTGAGCGTTCGTTGTCATGCGCTTCCTCCTGTGCGGCGGATTTTACACCCGCTCGGGATCGAAATCGGCCTTCACGCCGGTGCCGTAACGCTTCAACGCACCGTCCGGACCAATCGCGTTCGGGCGCTGGAAAATCCAGTTCTGCCAGGCCGTGAGGCGGCCGAAGACCTTGGTTTCCATGGTTTCTGGACCAGCAAAGCGCAGATTGGCTTCGAGTCCCGTGAGGCCATCGGCAGAGAAGCTCGCGCGCTCTTCGAGGAAGATGCGCACTTCATCCGCGTAGTCGATGGTGTCGTAGGCGATCGTGACGAGGCCGGCTTCCTCGCAGGCTTCGGCATCGAGCGCGCTACCGATGGTGTCGCGAGCGGATGCAATGCTCTCCGGCTCGCCGAGAAAGCGTGTCGCAAGACGCGATAGACCATTGCTCATGGGATAGGCCGCGAAATTCAGCGACGAAAGCGCCATGGCGGCGGGCGCTCGGTTGTCACCCTTCTCGGCGCCGATGAGCATGAATGAGCGATCACAGGCGAGCACGATCTCCGCAAGTGTACCGGCAAAACACGAGCCCGGCTCCACGAGCGCGACGAGCGACCGCGAGGTGAGGTCGATCCGCTTCAGCACGCGCTTCCATTGCAGCACAATCTCACGCGCGAGCCAGTGCGTGCCATTTGCTTCGAGAAAAGCGTCGTAAGCGAGCACGCGCTGGGGATCGCCGGTCGATTTAAAGATCAGCGTGCCGATGTCGCGTTCGTTGGCGCGCAGATCGAGGAGTGCATCGTCGAGTTCGCGCGAGAGACGCAATGGCCAGAAGTCCGCGCCTTCGCGCTGCAACTCCTCGGTATCCGCAGGCGGCGCGGTTTCCGGCCCGAGAACGGTGAGCGTTGCGCGCCGTGCGGGGTGATCGATCTCGACGCGCAGGCTCGAATACGTGACGGTATTGCCATCACGCGTGCGCTTGAGCGGCGCCAGCTCGATACCTTGTGCATCGGCCGGCCGATCCGACTGTGCCGCGAGCCGTGTCGCGGCCTCGGTGACCGCAGCATCCATGCGCGATCTCGGCACGACCTGATCGACGACGCGCCATTCCGCGGCGCGCTTGCCCTTAAGCCCTTCTTCCAATGTGCAGAGCACGTCGGCCCGGTCGCGGCGCACTTTGCGTTTGTCGGTCACGCGCGTGAGCCCGCCCGTGCCCGGCAGTACCGCGAGCAGCGGCAGCTCAGGCAAGGACACGCTCGAATTGCCATCATCGGCGAGGATGATCTCGTCACACGCGAGCGCCAACTCGTAGCCGCCGCCCGCGGCTGTGCCCTGGATCACGCAGAGATAGCGCTGGCTCGATCCGGTGCTCGCGTCCTCCATGGCGAAACGCGTCTCGTTGGTGAACTTGCAGAAGTTCACCTTGTGCGCGTGGCTCGAACCCGCGAGCATCCGGATGTTGGCGCCGGCGCAGAACACGCGGTCCTTGCCCGAGCGCAGCACCACGACTTTCACGCCCGGATGCTCGAAGCGCAGGCGCTGCACGGCATCCGCAAGCTCGATGTCCACGCCGAGGTCGTACGAGTTGAGCTTGAGCTGGTAGCCGGGCTGAAGCGTGGCGTTTTCGTCGACGTCCAAGATCAGCTCGGCTATGGGGCCGTTCACCGAGATCCGCCAGTGCCGGTAGCGCTCGGGTGCCGTCTCGAAGTCGATTCTGGCGGGCGCCGCCGGTTTCTCCGTCGTGTCGCTCACATCGTCCTCCCTGGCATCTTCCTGTCCCACACGGCTCTGGCGGCCGTTCGGGGGCGGATGAATTGAGCCGAGAGTCCACCCTTGGCTTCCGGGAAGCAACGGGAATCGTGCGCCCGCGTCGCGTCGCGGGGGCAGGGGGGTTGCCCGAAGGGCGAGAGAGCGCCAGATAACACCTCGGGGCTCCGCCGTCCGGGCAGCCGCAGTACGAGGTACGCACTGAATGTCCAATTTTTCTCCCCGCGAGATCGTCTCGGAGCTCGACCGCTATATCGTCGGCCAGGCCGACGCCAAGCGTGCGGTGGCGATCGCGCTCCGGAACCGCTGGCGGCGCCAACAGCTCGAGGGCGAACTGCGCGAGGAAGTGCAGCCAAAGAACATCCTCATGATCGGCCCGACGGGCTGTGGCAAGACGGAGATCTCGCGCCGCCTCGCAAAGCTCGCAGGTGCGCCCTTCCTCAAGGTCGAGGCGACGAAGTTCACCGAGGTCGGCTATGTCGGCCGTGACGTCGACAGCATCGTGCGCGATCTCGTCGAGGTCGGCGTCGCTCTCGTGCGCGATACGAAGCGCCGCGAGGTCAAGGCACTCGCCGAGAAGAACGCCGAGGAGCGCGTGCTCGATGCGCTCGTCGGCCCAGGTGCGCAGCCCTCGACACGCGAGGCCTTCCGCAAACGCCTGCGCGGGAACGAGCTCAACGACAAGGAGATCGAAGTCCAGGTCACCGACAGTGCGCCAGCCTTCCCGACGATGGACATTCCCGGCGGTCAGATGGGGATGGTCAATATCAGCGAGATGCTCGGCAAGGCTTTCGGCCAGCGCATGAAGACGCGGCGCCTCACGGTCGGCCAGAGCTACGAGCAGCTCATCGGCCAGGAGAGCGACAAGCTGCTCGACAGCGATCAGATTGCCGTGGAAGCCGTGAAGCTCGTCGAGAACAACGGCATTGTCTTCCTCGACGAGATCGACAAGATCTGCTCACGCAGTGACGCGGCGGGTCGCGGCGGTGCAGATGTCAGTCGCGAAGGCGTGCAGCGCGATCTCCTGCCGCTCATCGAGGGGACGACGGTCGCGACCAAGTACGGGCCGATCAAGACCGACCACATTCTGTTCATTGCCTCCGGCGCCTTCCATCTCGCCAAGCCCTCGGATCTGCTGCCCGAGCTGCAGGGTCGCCTGCCGATCCGCGTCGAGCTGAAGCCGCTGACGCGTGAGGACTTCCGCCGCATTCTGACCGAGCCCCAGGCGAGCCTGATAAAGCAGTACATCGCGCTCATGGCGACCGAGGGACTGACACTGAGCTTCACCGACGACGCCATTGATGCGATTGCCGATATCGCTGCAGCGGTGAACTCGACGGTCGAGAATATCGGCGCGCGGCGCCTTCACACGGTTTTGGAGCGCGTCCTCGACGAAATTTCGTTCGATGCGTCCGATCGCGGCGGGAACATGGTCGCGGTGGATGGCGCCTACGTGCACGCGCGCGTCGGCGATCTCGCACGCAACGCGGACCTCTCGAAATTCATTCTTTAGTTTCGATCCCGCACGATCTCGATGCCGACCGTACGGCAGCCGGGCACGATGTCAGGCTTCTCGAGGCGCACAACTGCGCGCATGACACGCTGATCAGCTAGGCAACGCTGGGCAACGCGCTCCGCGAGCGTCTCCAGCAGGTTCGTGTGCCCACTTTCGACGATGGCGCGAATGCCGGCGATCACGGTGCCGTAGTCGAGCACGGCGCTCAAGCTGTCGGATTCTGCGTCGTAGTCATCGAGCACCATGAGATCGACCGAGATAATCAAGCGCTGCTCGTAGCGCTTCTCGAGCTCGTAGACGCCAACCGAGGCCATCAGCTCGAGATCGCGCACGAACACGCGCCTAAGAGGACGACCGCCGGCGGCCGATGGCGAGCCACTTGAGGAGCCGGAGGGGGCAAGCGGCTCGGTCATGGGGCGCTCATGGGACAGTCATTGCGGTTGGCCCTCGTGGAGGCATCGCGTCTGGTGCTGAGGATCGCTGATGCACGGTCAATCCGTTCCGGCCGCCCTCGGCGGCGTTGGCCAGGCGAGGTGCTGGCCCGCATCGAGGGCGATCATCTGGCCGGTCATCGAGGGTGCGTCAAGGATGAAGCGGACGGCGGCGGCAATCTCCTCGGGCGGGGTCGCGCGGCCAAGCGGCGTGGCGGCAACCTCGCCCGCAAAGGCATCCGGTGTCTGATGTATGCTGGCGAGGACTGGCCCGGGTCCGATGGCGTTAACGCGAATGCGCGGCGCGAGGGCCTGGGCGAGCGTCTGCGTTGCGGCATAGAGGCCCGCCTTGGCGATGGTGTAGGAGAAGAACTCAGGGGTCAGCCGCCATACGCGCTGATCGATGATGTTGACGATCACGCCCTGGCGTTGGGCTGGTAGATGAGCCGCGAAGGCTTTGGCGAGGAGGACGGGAGCGCGGAGATTGACCGCGAGCTGGCGATCCCATTGGCCAACATCTAGGTTCTGAATGCGGTCGTCCAGAAACAGCGCGGCGCTGTTCACCAGCAGCTCGGGAGCGCCTATGGCATCGGCGCAGCGTCCGATCAGCGACTCGGTGTCCCGCGCGTCCGCGAGGTCGGCGCCGAGGGCAGCCGCGACGCCGTTTGCCGCGCGAATTTCCGCGACGACGGCTTCCGCCTCACGGCGAGATGCTGCGTAATGGACGCCGACGTGCCAGCCGCTCCGGGCAAGGTCTAAGGCAATTGCACGCCCAATGCGTCGGCCGGCGCCGGTGACGAGGGCCGTGCGGGGCCCTTTATCTGCTGAACCAGCCACCATCAGCTCCGTTCGCACAAGGCGCAATCCGGCGCCTCGCTACGAGTCCAGTGGGCCCCAGGATCGAGTCGTCGTCCTGGCCCGATAAGCCTTCGTTCGCTCATCTTCGCCCCAGGTTGCGCCGGCCACAAGGACTTCGACGGTGATAAAAATGCCGCCAAAAGCGTCACCGACAGGCCCAATTATGACTATTTTGGAGGCATTTTAGACGGCAATATTGCCTAGTGACACCAGACTGTTACGGAACCGCCACGCCCCCGCGGCAACCGTGCAGAAAACGCAAAGCTCAGCTTGCGTCGGAGACAGCTGATCCGCAACATTAACGTCACATGCAGGGAATTCTCAGGGACTTCCGACGGGAAACGAGGGGACGATTACAATGAACATCAAGACCGGGACACTGGCAAAGAGCATCGCGGGGGCGATGGCGCTTGCGTTCCTCGCGGGTCCGGCTGCTGCTGGCGGATTGAAGGACGATCCGATGCCGTCAGGGCGCACGCTTGCTTGGGCAGCGAGCTTCGCGGTGACGAACGACTACGTCTTCCGCGGCGTTAGCCAGACGGAGAAGGGTCCTGCTGCTCAGGGGACGCTCGAAGCGACCTATGGCATCCTTTATGGTAACGTCTTCCTCTCGAATCTTGATTTCGGTGAGAACAGCGCGGGTAGAGGTCTCGCGACGGCCGAGCTGACGTTCGGCGCGGGCATCCGCCCAGTTCTCGGTCCAGTGACTTTCGACTTTGGAGTAATCTACTATACGTATCCAGGTGCACGTGACGGAAGCGCCGAGCTGAACTACGTCGAGCTGAGGGCCGGTGCCAGCGTCTCGCCGTGGAAGGGCGGCACCGTTGGCGTAGTCGGCTACTGGTCTCCGGACTACTCGTTTGAGTTGGGCGATGTGTGGACCGTCGAAGGCACCTTCGCTCAGGAACTTCCGAAGATTCGCGATATTGGCGTGACGTTCAGCGCTCTCGTGGGCTACCAGTCGGGCGATGATGCGGCTTACTCCAGCTTCAACGGCCAGGACGACTACGTGTACTGGAACGCAGGCGTGACTCTCGGTTTCGCCGAGCGCTTTAGTGTCGACCTCCGGTACTGGGACACCGATCTCGACGCTTGCCAGAGCACTAAGCTGTTCCACTGCGGCTCTCGCTTCGTGGGTACGGCAAAGGTCACATTCTGATAACTTCCGCTTCCCGGCGGCAAGTGGAGCGGAGCCCTTCGGGGCTCCGCTTTCATTTTTGGTGGTTTCTTAGGTTGAGCAAGCGCGCCTCTGCGAGGGTCACAGAGGCGGACGCTCAGTAGTTCACCAGGTCACGGCAGCCTTGAGTTTCCCGGTCCAGTCGGGTTGCGCCTCGCTCATGTCGGCAAGGGCGCCGAGCTCAATCGAGAACTTCGAGCCGTTGGCGTCGCCGAGCGGCTGCGGTGCCAAGCCAAGACCGACATACAAGCCAGGGGTCGTGCGGTGCGTCTGCAGTGCCGTGCCGGGCACGCTGGCGATATCGGACGTCGATCCGAACGCTTCGATCCCGAGCGCGACACCTTTCGTGACCTCACCCTTGAGGCCGGCGGCGTAGGCGAAAGCCACGTCGCGCTCATGCGGCGCGGTGCCGAAGCTGTGCGCGACCTTCGGGCTGAGCGTCAGAGCAAGCTGATTGCCGCCGAGTTTGAACTGCGGCCCTGACTCGACTGCATTCGTTCCGCCCGTCTGGAGCGCCATGTCGACGCCGGTATGCCACCCCCAAGAGATGGCTGGGCCGATTTGCCCGAGATTGAGCTTGGCTTCGGCGCCAGCCGCCGTGAAGCGCATCTCATCGCCAACCGGCGCATCGAAGCCTGCTCGAATGCCCGCCTGGAACTTGTCCGTGACGGCATAGCCTCGTTTCATCTCGGCAGGAAGCTGCTCCGCCGAGACCGAATATCCGGACTTGATAGCGCGAGCGATGGCACTTTGCGTCTCCTGGCGAGAAAAGGCAGCCGCCGCAGTCGGAGCCGATGGCGCCGCTCCCGCCGTCGGCTCTGTGGCGGACTCGAACAGAGGTAGAGATGTGTCGAGTTCCAACGGAATGTCGGTCGGCAAGTCGGCTTCGTACTCGAGTTTCGAAAGTTCTTTTTTGCCGGGCCATGCGTGGGTAATCGTCGCGGTGCCGGCTAGCAGCGCGGTCGCCAGGAGCCCAAGCGAGATGCGGTGTGCTCTCATGATTGTTTCCGCCTCGTCATTGTTCGCAGGATCATAGCGACGAAGCTTGGCCGACTAATGGCCGAGACACCGATCGAGGCATCGTGCCGCGTGGTTCCACAGCGACATGTGCGTGATCGGCAACAATATTCAGAGAGCGTCGCGCTGCCCTACCATGTTAGCGCGGCCTTGATCTTGCCCGTCCAGTCTGGCGCCGCGTCGCTTAGGCCCACGAACGCACCAATCTCCAGCGAGAGCTTTGTTGCGCGTTCGTCGCCACGCGCGGGTCTCAGACTATGATCGATGTAGACGACGGGTCCGATACGGTGGTCCTGAAAATCCGTTGAAGGCGAGTCTCCTATATCCGGGATCGTGCCATAGGCTTCGATTCCGATTGCGAGAGACTCGCGCAATGCTCGCTTCAGTCCCGCTGCGTAGACGAAGGCGAGGCCGTGATCGCGATTAGGCCCGAAAGTGTTTGTGAAGAACGGGTTGAGAGTCAGCGAGAGCGCATCGTCGCCGAACTTGATCAGGGGGCCAAAGGTGAGCGTATTCGTCTCGTCACGGTGAGCCCGCAGATCGAGGCCAGTGAACCAACCGATGTAGGTTGCCGGCGAGAGCTTGCCGAGAAAGAACTGACTCTCGAAGCCGGCAGTGGATAGCTGCGTGCCCTCGCCGATCGGGCTGTCGAAGTTCATTTTTGCGGCCGCTTTGAAGCGGTCGGTAAATGCATAGCCGGCGAGGAACTCGAAGCTGTGTCGGATGCGATCAGCATTTGCCGGGAAGCCCGACTGGAAAGCGTGGTTGGTCAGGATCTCCGTCTCGCCCTGTTCGACCTCGGGACCTTTGACCTCAAATGTCCCGGCAATGGCGGACACCGGAAGCATCACAAGAAGTGTGGCGATGCAGATAGCGCCTGCGGATTCACATACTCGCATGAGATCGTCATTCCCCGGCAAATGGACTGTATTAGGAATGGTTGGCAGTTGCAGTTATCGAGGGCAAGGGCTTTTGCGGCAGTAATTCGATTATTGCTCAAGGAGGTGTCATGGCGCCACAGCGTGCGGTGGCTCGAATGCGGTTGCCACCCGGCTGCCGGAGTTGGCAAAGTCGCCGGAAAGGTGGGGAGAGCGACTACGGCTTCCGACAGGCAGAACACGTGAGGGCTTTGTCCATAGCCGCGTGATCTTCGCGTGCAACAGCGCCCTATTGTCGTTCGGCTCGGCCGGCATGGGCGGCATCTATGAGAGCAGGGAGAGTTGAAGGATGAATATCTCACTCAAGGGCAAGCGGGCGGTCATCGCAGGCGGAAGCCGCGGGATCGGTCGCTCGATCGCGCTGGCATTCGCGGCAGCAGGTGCGAATGTTTCGATTTGCGCGCGCGGTGCGGAGGGGCTCAAGGCGGCTGCTGCCGACATTGGCAAGCACGGCGTGCAGGTTCACTGGGGGGCCTGCGATCTCGCTGACGCGACGGCGATCGCGCATTACGTCGAGAACGCAGCCAGCACGCTCGGCGGCATCGACATCCTGATCAACAATGCTTCAGGCTTTGGCATGGCCGATGATGAGACGGGTTGGGCCGCTGGCCTCAACATCGACGTCCTGGCGACGGTGCGCGCATCGCACGCGGCAATCCCGCACATCGAGAAGGCCGGCGGCGGCGCCATCGTCAACATCTCATCGATTTCCGGCTATCGCGCGAGCGCCCGTTCGGCACCCTATGCCGCCGTGAAGGCCGCGGTGATCAACTACACACAGTCGCAAGCGCTCATGCTGTCGGGTAAGCGCATTCGTGTGAATGCGATCGCCCCCGGCTCGATCGAGTTCCCGGGCGGCGTCTGGGACCGTCGGAAGACCGAGAATCCTCCCCTCTACCAAGCGACACTCAAGTCCATTCCCTGGGGCCGCTTCGGCGCGCCGGAGGAAATCGCGACCGTGGCCCTGTTTCTTGTCAGCGATCTGTCGAGCTGGGTGACCGGACAGACCATCACGGTCGATGGCGGCCAGCTTCTGAGCTGACTTCGCCCCTGGAAGGAATGCCCCTGCAAAGCCAGCCAACCGTCCTCGGATTGGCCTATCATGGGCGCTTCGTCGCTGCCGCCCGAGGATCGCACGGTGCGGCTTGCACTTGGCGTCATGAGCGTGTAATAGGGCGAGCCTCGACGACGGGCCTCGGGCCCGCGTCGGTGTTCTGCGCCCCGACGCAACATGCGGGGGCGCTGCGCGCGGGTAGCTCAGTTGGATAGAGCACCAGACTACGAATCTGGGGGTCGTGGGTTCGAATCCTTCCCCGCGCGCCAATGAAATCAATAATTTAGGCGCGCTCAGGTCTTCACTGTCCCTGCGATTTGGCCCGCATTTGGTCCAATCGGTGCGCTGAAGTCGCTCGCCGTGCATTGAGGTCGGTGGCGGCACCCGGCTGTAGGCTGACAATGTTACAGCGAAGCGAATGATGGGACCGGCACCTCGCAAAACCCGCAGACGAGGGACGCGCATTGCACCGACGCGAGGCGTGAGGTTGCCCGCGGACGTTACCGTACGGAGCGTGGTTCGTGACGGCTTCAGGGACGTGGAAGCGATCATCGGCTTAGATCGCCTCGCTCGCATAGCGGCAGCGGGACGCCTTCCGGGCGAGTTACACGCCACCCTCGGAGAATACGCGCGGTACCTTGTCATCGGCCTCGTCACGATGATCGAGGATATGCGTGTGCAGAGAACACGCGCTCAGCTTCGCCACGAACTGGTGGATCTGCTGCGTGAACTGCGCGGGTCGACCGAGTTGCCCGCTGTTCCGCATTGGCTTCGGAGCGAAATCGAGGACTACGCGCATCGTGCACGTCTCGATCTGCCGTTCGGGAGTGCTCCGACAATCTTGATGCATGAAGTAGAAGCTTGGATCAGCAAGTCGGACGCGGTTCGTGCAGAGGTGTCGGCCGCATTCTCGGACGCCGAAAAGTTGGCGGGTCTCGTGCAGGAGGTGCTTCAGTTTTTCAAGCGCAGTCCGCCTTTTACCCGGGAGTATTTCGCCTCGAAGAGTTCGTTTCGCCCAGAGCTCGAAATTGTCTTCCGATGGGTTGAGGGTTTCTGGTTCGGTAGGCTCCGCCGCGAGCTGATCATGAGCTCTGAACTCAATGCTTTCGCCATCGAGGTATTTAAGATGTGCGGCGTGGCCATTCCTGGTCTCAGCCTTGAGCGACGCCTTCAAGCGATGATCCGAGCCGCCGCGAAGCGAGCGCGCTAGCCGCCCTTTTTTGGTCACAATCGATTTTCGTCGGGCCGTTGCTGCGATCGGCGTGAGGTACGGGCAGTATCACTGTCTTCGCAGGGTCCAACCAGTGAAACTCATGACCACATCGCGCGCAGCTTTCGGGAGCGGCCGGCCGACCATCGACAGCGACGGGAGCGGCGCCGCTTCAGCAATCGGAGCACCGCTTACACGCCGCGATCGATTGCTTTCCTGGCCCGAGGTGCGTGACCGCGTAGGTCTGAGCCGGACGAGTGTGTGGCGCCTGGAGCGAGCAGGGAAGTTCCCGCTACGTATCCCCATCTCGCCTGGCCGCGTCGCGTGGCGCGAGAGCGAAATCGACGCCTTCGTTGCGGGGCACTGGATCCCGAACAACGACGCCACTTAGCCCCCCGCACGGCCACACACGAACCCGTCATGTCAAGCGACGCCGAACATCCGGCGGCGAACGGCGAAGCCTTGCCGCCTCACGGTCACCCTTACAGCCATGCGTACCGCCTGCATCGCGGCGGTCGCGGCTTCGTTGCTCTGTGCCGCAAGCCAGGGGCCAACGGCCGGCCGATGGGCACCCGGTGCTATGAAGGGCCGGAACTCTTCATGCACCTCCCGCCGACGAGCGCGGAGGGCGAGCACTACATTTCGGTCAACGCCTTCAAAAGTCCCCGGCGCGCGATCGCCACCCTCCTGAGCCTGCGCGCCTGCTTCGTCGACGTGGACTATCACGGTGTGTCCGTTTGGGCTGACGCCGACGAGAAAGAGGTCTGGGCTGAGCTTCAGTTGGCGCTTGGCGCGCGCGCCGTTCCCATGCCGACGATGGTCCTAGCCTCGGGGCGCGGTTTGCATCTCTACTGGAACTTCTTGAACGGCCTACCGAAGGATGTTCTGCCGCGCTGGTGCGCAGTCCAGCGACATCTTGGCGACGCGCTCAAGACCTTCGGCGCCGACCCCAATGCCCGTGACGCAGCGCGCATCATGCGCCTGGCGGGGACGTTGAACGCCAAGGCCGGCAAGCACGCGACGTTTCTCCATCTCGAGCTCGACCGTGACGTCGACTTCGAAGACCTGGCACGCACTGTGCTCCCGCTCACACAATGGCAGCTGCAGCAACTCCGCGAGGCGAGACGTAAGAAGGCCGAAACAGCCGCAGAGCCTGCGTCGGCTCGTAGCGTGCGCGCTAGAGACGCTCGGCGCATCTACCTCGATAGCGTCCTCGCTGACATTGATCGCCTGATCGCCTACCGCTGGGGCGGCCGCATCCCCGAAGGCTTCCGCAACCAGACGCTTTTCGTGCGCGGCTGCTTCCTCGTCCAGGTTATCGGCATGGCCAAGCTCGAGGGCGCCCTCCTTGCATACGGCCTCGCTACGTCCGATCTCGGTGTCGAGGAAATGCACCAGATCATCGGGTCGATCCGCGCAAAGATTGTCGCGGACGGTCGTGGCTACAGATATTCGACGGCGGGGGCTGCCGAAGATCTTCACGTCACGGTGGAGGAGGTCCGGTTGGCCGGGCTGGTCCGCCTCCACCCCGCCGACCCTGTCCTCGCCGAAGAGCGCCGCCAGGAGCGCTTGAAACGCGACCGAGAGCGCAAGGCCGAGGCGCGGCGCCAGACACCTACAGCCTTGAACAACAAGCCGCGGCGGGGAACACCATGGCTGGACCTAGGCATCCCTCGCTCCACTTGGTACAGAAAGTATATGTTTAAGTAGAAATGGGACGGGACAAGATTAATCCGTGCTTACAGGTGGGTGAAACCCGGACTTCTTCTTCGACGTGGCTGATATATAAATATTTATAAGGATCTTTATATACGTAATCTGCCAGCCGCCCGAATAATTCTAGCAATAGTAGTGCTGCATATCTCTGCACCTTGAGATGGTGAAGCTAGCCTACGGGGGTACGGCAGCGCTAGGTGACCCTCGACCTGAGGATGTCGTAGGCGGCGTTGACGCGTTTGAGAGCCTGTTCCCGGGCATGGCGCATCCTGGGGTGCCGATCTGGATGGAGGTCCAGACCAGGTGTCGACGGGCTGCGTCCAGTTCGCGAAGGGTTAGGCTGGTCCCAGGCCGAAGATCTCTCGTGGACTCAGGCCATCGAAGCTCGGTGGTCGATCTTCGACGCCGTCAGCTCGAAGCAGGGCTCTCGGCGATGGAGCATCTGCCATAGCCGCTCCGCGAAGTGACCGCCCTTCGTGAGCCTGTTGTAGTGAATGAGCCTTGGCTACGCCTGCTCGGCCCAGCTCTTTGGCGCCTGGAAGAGCTCGTCCGGAAAGGCGCTCACGGCTACAGGTATCTTCACGCCCTGTGGCGTGAAGAAGCGTTGCTTGTTTTCCCAATAGAGCCTGGCACGTCCTTGTAGAAGGTCGCCCGCTGCCCGTACGCGTGCTTTTCATCAGTTGAGAGCCCGGCGGGAGCCGGTGCGCCTGCGAGCGCGGCGGAGTCGATCGCAGGCGGCACGACACGGGGCATGTTGGTGTGAATGCCCAGCAATCCCTGCGGTGCCTGTGCGCCCATGAGGTCCACGACGAGGGCGGCGCCCCAGTCGCCGCCCCAGTCGCCGCCCCTGCGCCGCGTAGCGCGTGTAGCCGAGTCGCTTCATCAGGATGTCCCAGGCACGCGCGATGTGCTCCGGCCCCCAGCCGGTGTTGTCCGGTTTGCCTGAGAAGCCATAGCCCGGCATCGACGGTATGACCACGTGGAACGCGTCGGCCTCGGTGCCGCCGTGCGCGGTCGGGTCAGTCAGCGGTCCAATGAGCTTGAGCTGCTCGATGATCGAGCCCGGCCAACCGTGTGACACGATGAGCGGCAGTGCGTCCTCGTGCTTCGAACGCGCGTGAATGAAGTGGATGTCCAGACCATCGATCTCGGTCGTGAAGTTCGGCACCGCGTTGAGGCGGGCCTCGAGCTTGCGCCAGTCGTATTCTGTGGCCCAGTAGCGCGCGAGCTTCTGAATCGTGGCCAGCGGCGCACCCTGGGAAAAGTCCGACACCGTCTCCTTTTCGGGCAAGCGTGCGGAACGTATGCGCCGACGGAGGTCGTCGAGCTCGGCCTCGGAGGCGTGGTACGTAAAGGGGCGAATTTCATCCGTTTCGGTGTTCCCCATCTGCGGGTCTCCTGTCCCGATAGTTTGCTAGGACGTGGGCTTCCGTTGCTGAGTATGAGGATTGGATGTTCAACGCGGCAGGTCTGCCGGTGCGATTATCACGACAAGACCGAGCAGCCGCATCGGGAGATACCCGGGTCGAGACTGTGACCAACACCTATGGGCAGATCGCGAGTCTCGAGACACTCGTTTGCCAGCTAGGATGTCTTGATCCGACCGCGCGCGATGCCCTTCTGGATTTCGGCGAGTCGTGCCCTCAAGCGTGGCAGCGTGAAATCGAGGAAGGCCCTTAGCTTCACCGGCATGAATCGGTCCGGCGAGTACAGGAAATTGACCGGTTGCGGCGGCCGCTGAAAATCCTGCAGCAGTGGGACGAGTTCTCCAGCCTCGATCGCCTCGGCAACGAGATAGGAAAACGCCTCGGTGATCCCAACGCTCGCGCGGGCGGCATCGCAAGCCGACTCGAGATTGCTCACAACGAGGCGCGATCGCACGGTCGCAACAAGCTCTCTCTCGCCGCCCACAAATCTCCACGCGGTAGGCGACTGCATTGGCGGATAGCTGATGAAATCGTGTGCCGAAAG